>CBDCVN010000013.1:4155000-5160581 GCA_965223045.1 Trueperaceae bacterium | reverse complement strand
AAAGTAAGCTATAATACCACTCTTCTCTTGTTTCTGCACCTAAAAGCAAGTTTTCAAGCCAAGTAAGTTCAAAAACCTCTTCAGGTATTTCACCAAGTCCACAATTGCGTAAATCCAGTGTAGTTAGTTTTTTGTCTTTAGCTTCCTTTAGTCTTTGCTCAACTTTTTGCTTTTGCTGTTCTGTCATGCTTTAAGCCCTTTATCCTAAATTTCAAAAACACAATAACTTAATTATTCTATAACAGATATCAAGAAAGCCCAACATACAAAGTACTATAAGATTCCTTGTCTTATCAGAAGGGCTTTAACTTGAACCAAGCCCCAAATAAATCCTAGAAAATCCTGCTTGTTTAGGTCTTCAGCATGGACAAGGGCTTGTAGGTAACCAACATCACCAAATATTAGGTTGACTGGGTTGCTCGAGCCACCCCAACAAATTCTGCTGGTCTCGAGGTCTTCTCAAAAATCATACCCAATGATTGAGAGGTGCTCGAGCAATTTTCTAAGATATTCTTTTACTTGTCAATTTGACCGATAAGCCATCACTCACACTCTGTGGTTGTAGAATTATATCTTGCACTACCTTATTTAGTTCCTCAGAAAGTTGGTTAAGTGGTAATAAAGGATCACTTTTAATCAAGTCAAGTCGCTCACCAATTAAGGGTAGCCAATTGGCATCTAAATCATGACTAGGCATTAGTCTCGAGTTAGCACTGTGCTTGTCCCAATCAACTGTAACTATGTAAACCTTCCCACTTTTACTACTTTTGAAAGCATCGTGTAAATCTATCCCTCCTGAACGTGTTGCTTGCCAAATGCCCCAATGAACTGGTGTAAATAACCAAGTTTCTTCTCCTGTATCTTCATCATGAGCAACCCATACAGATAAATAAATTTCTCCTAATTGGTCTTTGCATGAAAACAATACAGGCCTATCAAAGTATTGATAACTTTCAATGATGGATAATCCATTTGCGAAGTCAGGACTAGGTATAGGAAACATAATCAATATTACAATTCTACAAATCGAAAAAGATTTTCAGGCTTCTCAGACGCATCTGAAGCAATCCACCATGTATGATGATTCTTTATTCTTGCAGGGGTATTTTTCAATTTTCCCATGCCTTGTTTTAATGTACCCATAGCTACCTTTTTCTTACGAAAGACAGAAATTTGTTGCCTAGCTGTCAAAACTCCCTCTTCAGTTGTAAACACAGAAAGACCTCTACCCTGACAATTGTCTTCCTTTATTTTACCTAAATCATAATGAGAAAGAAATCCCGTTGAAGACATGTTCTTATCAAAAATAAACCTATAAACCACCTCATTGTTTGCATCATGTGCATCTTTTGGTGGACAGTCATCAGGATAATTATCAAAACGCATAGGATTCCTGTGCTTAACTTTTATTAAGCTAATAAAAACATAGCATAAACAAGGATTTGTAGGTAACCAGCATCACCAAACATTAGGTTAACTGGGTCGCTCGAGTCACAATGGTCAAAACAAAAACTAATCAACATGCCAACCATTATTTGGCTGCCAAGAACCTTGAAAGCTCCCATCACTAACTAGGCCTTTAGCAATTGGTTCTAAAAACTCAGCGATTGACTTCACAATTTCATGAAGCTCTATTGGTGTGCCTTCAAGGCGATTTTTCCGTAGGAATGCTTTCCATTGGATAACCTTGTCCTTATCAGTTGCAAATTCTTTTGTTAATGCTAGAGGCGTTGCCTGCAATGCTGTACCTCGATTCTCAAAGGTATTTCTTATAGCTCGAGCCAACACTTCACCCTCAAAAGAAAATTGCTGCAAGAGCAGCCAGATATCATAAAAGTCCTTCATACGGCTGTTTAGTAGCCCCAGTTTGGTCATGGCTTCAAATTTCTCAGCAATGGTGCTTTCTCGAGCGTAACCTTTCAACTGTGGAGCTGGAAAATCAAGCAAAGTAGGGTAATTAGTCAACATTTCAGTAGAAGCCACATCACCAAAACCAACATCGAGTTGAATTGAGATCTGTGCTTTATCAAGATAACCACATAATCTTATCCGCACACCTTTATAATCAGCACCTTCAGTAATGGTTTCTGTCGAAATAGCCTTAGAGTCAAATTCAAGACCGTCGGGTTCAACGTTTTGTGTACAAACATTAGCAATTATTTCAACGATATTATCAGCTTGTAAATGCCCAAGCACATCAATATCTTTTGTTGGTCGAGTTTGTGGTATATTCCATGCGCGAAGCATCAATGCACCTTTCAGGGTGAATTTATCCTTATGTGTAGACTCAGACAACCTATACAAAAACCTTTCTATGGCATAGTATTGCAGCAACTCAGCAAAAGGTCGATTTTCTGCTCGAGCCTGATTTAGCAAACGCTGTCTCACAGAGGCTGCAACATTTTTTATAGATTTTGTCATGTCAGTAAAGCCTCAAGATAAGGGCGCATAACTCTTTCAACTCGGCAAATGCGAGCATAGCTTAATAACTCATCTAAATTAACTTTGTTCTGTTGTTTATAAAACCTTAAAGCTTCAAGAACAACATCCATACCAAGCTTGTAACGGTACTTAAACAAATCAGCAAGTGTTTTCTCAGGATTATAAATGCGTACAGGAACACTATCAAGCTTGTAAACTCCTATACCCTTATTGAAAGCTTCACTACTAAACCAAAAATGTCTAAGCGGAATTTCTTTGATTCGTGGTGGTTCAGTACCACGCTCGAGTGCTAAGTAGATCTCATGTGGAATTTCAGTTGTTAATTCATGGAAGGCAAGAGCTGAAATCAAGCAAAGCACTCCATGTGGAACCCTAAGTGCAATTGTAACCAAATCAGGGTGTTCTAGGGGAGGCAATTCTGCTAAACGGTAAAGTCCGTAGCTTAATTGCTCGAGCTTGCCGCTATCTCTAAGTTCGTAAAGGGTTCTGGGTTGAATACCATGCTTGAGGGCTTTTTGAAGTAGATAACATGCCACCATATTCACGAAAAGTGGCTATAGCAACATTATTTCTGGTAGGTTGATTCATCTGACTTATAATACCAGCATTTTTAAATATGTGTAAGTAATCTTATGCAAAAGGTAAGATCAACCTAATTGAGGATTTCTTTATATAGAGTTGCTGAAGCCCTAAATAAATGTTTAGCTTAATTACTCGAGCCACCCCAACAAATTCTGCTAGTCTCGAGCAGGGCCATATCCAAAGTGCAATTCTGCTAGTAATTATAAAGCCACTCGCAGTGGCGAATTATAGTGCTAAATGCTCTCGTAAACGTATATCAAGTTGCTGCATAAGATCTTCAGAAACATGGCCTAAAACCTTCTTTACTCGTAGTTTGCTAATATGTCTAAGCAAGTGGACTTGTGCTTTGCTTTCATGCTCGAGACCAGTGCGATTAAC
Source organism: Trueperaceae bacterium (assembly GCA_965223045.1). Lineage (GTDB taxonomy): Bacteria > Deinococcota > Deinococci > Deinococcales > Trueperaceae > CBDCVN01. The sequence continues at coordinate 5,157,179 of CBDCVN010000013.1, read as the reverse complement.
AGGCAATAGCAATTCATGAGGGTAAAGGCGCTCGAGATTAGTGGTTAGTGGTATGACAACAATTACTGGGGCAACATTATTGGCAATGTTGTTGGTTACAACGACAGCAGGACGCTGTGCAGCTACCTCATGCTTTTGTGAAGGATCAAAATCAGCAAGGATAATATCACCACGCCTAAAAATCATCTTTAGTCTTCTGCCATCATTTCTAAAGTTTCTTCAAACCCAGAGTCTATTAGTGGGTCTGGGGTTTTTGCGTATTCCTCTGCCAATGCAAGGTAGCCAGCCTCGAGTTCTTTTTCTCTCAAAAGCTTTAGAGCCAAAGTCAGTACTTCACTTCGAGTTGTTAAACTATGTGCTTCCTTATATTGGTCAGCATAGCTTAAAATTTCAGCAGGAAGGCTTACAGTTACTTTTTGATTGGTGGTGTTCATTTTTTAATTATATTCTATTTTAGAAGCATATAGTAGCCATCTATTCTAGCTTACACATTTTGCATCTATAAATTATGGACAATTATTAGTTTTTGATTTTTAGATTCTGCTAGTTGAGCCACCCCAACAAATTTTGCTGGTCTCGAGCAAGGCTCATAAGTCGTTTACGTCCCCATCATTAATTGCTAGAACAAAGTCTTTCCCTTTACTAGAAAAGCTCCAGCCCTGACCTAAAGCAAGTTTTATAAAATGCTCTATATGTTTTGGGGTAATAGTCGGGTAAGCACTCATATCAACCTCTCCTTTATGACCTGAAAAGTCTAGCCAAAAATCCCTAGTTACTAAACCTTTTACTAAAAGCTTGCAGCCATTATGCTCTTGGCTTTGTATAGTTATATTTAAGTTAAACATGCCATTCCCTTTTAGTGAGCGCGATATGGCATATCTAAAATGATTCCCATCAACAATAATTTTGCGAGATTTGCTCTTTGGCAATGCCATTAGGGAAATGTCACTCAATGTCAAAAGCAACCATTACTGCACCACCCACTACAATTGCACTGGGATTGAAAGCATTAATCTGCTCCTCATCAAGCACAATCTCCCTTGAGACCTGTGATTCATGACCTTCCCTGCCCCGTAAAGAATCAGGGTTAATGTCATTTATATGAATGACTTGCCCAAGTTTAATCTTGGCAGCTTCACAGTAAATTTCAGCCTTTTCCCTAGCAGCTGCAATAGCACGCTGGCGAGCTTCGGCTCTTAATGCTTTAAGCTTACTTGTTTGAAAGTCAATTGACCTAATCTCGTTAGCGCCTGAGTCAACTATACCTGTTAAAAGCTCTTCCACACGGTCTAAATTCCTAAGCAGTAAATTAAAACTAAGACTTGCTTTGTAGCCAATAAATTTGTTTTCACCCTCTATATATCTTCGCTGTTCTGAAAGGGCAATACGAGATGAACCATACTCAGTAAATTGGGAATTAACAAGAAAGGCATGAACATTTTGAGTGACAGAGCGTACATCAGCAAAAGCATCTTTTGGATGTTGGTCAAGGCTATTTACAGAAAATTCAACTAATGCAATATCAGGTTCAGCACGAATAATAGCAGAACCAAAAACACTAATGCCAAATGGGTTTTCTATAGCATGCGTATTAAACATAATTTTTCCGATTTTTGAACAAAACGAATAGAATCATCCTTATAAACTATATTAAATCCTTTGCTATGCTTGCTTGATGCTATACATGGCTTGGTCAGCAACTTTGAGCAAACCATCTAAGTTGTGTCCATCTTAATGCCTAAAGGAAGTTGGCTTATACGCTTTGTAAAAAACGATTGATCTGCCGTTACAATTTGTGTCACGTTAATAGCAGAGTCTTTAGCCAAACCTAACACCTCCTTAGCCAAAAAAACATTACTGGGCATTTTGGCTTGGCGCAAATTAGAAGTAACAAGAACGACAACAATTGCTTTAATATTGCTACGATTTTAGGCATCAGCTTGCACCACAATCACAGGATGTTTATAACCAGGCTCAGATGCAAGGGGAATTTTCTGGAGCAATATACGATTCAAAATCATTTTCTCATTCAAAGTTAAGCTTCCATCATAAGTACAATTTTGCCCTGTGGTTTTGCTGACTCAATTAACTGATGGGCCTCGGCCGCATCCTCTAAACGCATCTTTTTCCAGACAGTTGGTTTCAGCTTTCCCTCTAAAGTTAGGTTGAAAAGTGTAGTTAAATCTTCTCTAAACCAATCAGGATGTTTTTTACGCAAGCCAGTGATGTTATAAAAAGTGGCCTTACGTTTGCCTAAGAAGTAGTTCCAACGCAAACTGTTAAGTTGAAAATTCAAGAACTCGCGCACAATTTGGGGAATTTGGGATTTGTCCGTGCCAATAGTTGCATTGTAAAAACCGTATGTAACAAGTACTCCACCATCACACAATGTCTTAAAAGAGCGCTTGAAATTATTGACACTTATTGCATCAAAAACAGCATCAACCCCATCACCTGTTAGGGCAAGAGTACGCTCAACAAAATCTTCGGAATTGTAATCAATGTGGGTAGCACCCATACTGTGCACAAAATCGTGCTTGGATTGTGAAGCTGTGCCTATTGTTTGTAGCTCGAGCAACCCACCCAATTGTAGCAAAGCCATGCCAACTGCACCCCCTGCACCATGAACAAGAATACGCTGTCCAAGTTGGACTTTAGCAATTCGGTGAAGCATCTGGTAAGCAGTAATATAGCTAAGAATAAGGGTAACTGCTTCAGCAGAATCCAACTCATCAGGTACAGGCACTAAGTTTTTGGCAGGCAAGCAAATGTACTCAGTATATGCTCCAAAGACAGTCAGGTCAGCTACTCGTTGCCCCACAGTTAACTCTGTAACACCTGCTCCTAACTTATCAACAACACCAACAAGGTCGTAGCCAAGAGAAAATGGTAGTTTCTTGCGTAAATCAGGATAATTGCCTGTGCGTAACATTGTGTCAGTAAAAGCTACGCTGGCAGCCAGAACTTTTACTCGCACCTCTCCTGCTTGTGGCTCAGGTAACGTATCCTCTTCAACTAGCTGTAGCACACCTGGCCCACCATACTTTTTAATCACAATTCGCTTGTAGCTCATAAAGTACCTCCATTTTTACAGAACAACAGTAATCAGTAAGGCTTTACTATGCTGGCTACTAAACTTATAGGCACTAATTACTCCTGAAATACTAACAAAAATTTTTACACTCTTGCTTAGCTTTCTAATTTTCTTACATCTATACCTGATGTGTTTTCTTGAATGAAGCTTGCTAATCTATTCAAATCTATTTTCTTTTCCCCATTTAACTGTTTATACTTACCAGATTTTAAAAAGATGAATAAGCTAGGGCCATCAAAAAATGGTCCTTCTACCAACCTTATTTGGTCAATATCATAGACACTGAGTCTTAGTTGCTCAATAAAACTACGCCTAAGCCTTATTTGGTCATTAGCTATTAAGCACCATCTAACTGTTTTCTTTGGGAAAATAACATCAAGAATAAAGCTTAGCAGAACTAAAGAAGCAACCCAAAAAATTAAAATATTCTCTTGAATACTAATAACATTTAGGAGTTTTACTTTGCTAGTAATATCATAAATCTCTTTAAATAAAATCACTGATAGAGCAATATATATGAGCATAATTAGTGCTCGAGCATAAAAACGGTGTACTTTTTTTGTTAATGTAGCCATAAGGGATATCGGACTTTTTGCATTTTAATTACTCCATACAAAGTCAAATTCTACCATACCTTATAAAAAGAGCGCCCTATATTCTGTACTTGGATCATTTCTGCTTAAAGCTTGGCATACAAATAAGTAATTTCCCAAGGGCTAAATATTTTCATAGTTAATGTTACAAACATCCTTTATTATCACCATAGTAACTGTCAGGAAATAACTTGCTCATCTATCCTATAATTTTCAGAGTGAATGATAATAAAATTATAAACACAATTAAGGAAAAATATCAAATTCTGTGTCCAGTATTTAACGAACGTACACGTCGCTTGTGGGCAGCTACAGAAGCAAAGGCACTTGGTTATGGAGGACAAACTTTGGTTAGCAATGCTACAGGCATAGCTAGGCGAACTATCTATGCGGGAATAAAAGAGCTTGAAGACAATCTTCACCTTGATCTTGATACTAGTAGTGTAAGAAACAGCAATGGCGGACGCAAATCCCTAAAAGAACATGACCCTACACTGCTGACAGCATTAGATACCTTGGTCAGTCCTACTAGTAGAGGTGATCCTGAAAACCCTTTACGTTGGACCTGTAAAAGTACTAGACAGTTGGCAAGGGAATTAAGCAAACAAGGATATAGTATAAGTTATACCAAGGTAGCTGAGTTACTAAAAGAGTTGAATTATAGTTTGCAAGCACCCCGTAAAACAAAGGAAGGATCATCACATCCTGATCGTAATGATCAATTTTCTTACATAAACGAACGTGTGAAAACATTTCAGGCAAGAGGGCAACCTGTGATATCAGTAGATGCCAAAAAGAAGGAATTAGTGGGTAATTATTACAACAAAGGGCAAGAATGGCAACCTCAAGGACAACCAGAAGAGGTAAAAGTGTATGATTTTCCAGATAAGGAATTAGGGAAAGCAAATCCTTATGGAGTATACGACACGACTACGAATGAAGGTTGGGTAAGTGTTGGAACAAGTAGTGACACGGCTGAATTTGCTATTGAGAGTATAAACCGTTGGTGGCGCAAAATGGGTAAACAGATTTATCCCAATGCAAAAGAGCTGCTAATTATGGCTGACGGTGGAGGTAGTAATAGTAGGAGAAGTCGATTATGGAAGTACAAGTTACAGGAACTTGCTAACAAACTGCAATTAACTATTTCTGTTAGTCACTTTCCACCAGGAACAAGTAAGTGGAATAAAATAGAGCATCGAATGTTTAGTTACATAAGCCTAAATTGGCGTGGTAAGCCTTTAGAAACACTTGAGACAATAGTGCAACTTATTGCTAGTACTACAACACAAACAGGTCTACGTATAGAAGCCGAAATTGATGACCAAACTTATGAGAAAGGCATAAAGGTAAGCGATAAGCAGTTACAGGAAATAAATCTAGTGAAAGATGATTTTCATGGTGAATGGAACTATACAATAGCTTTTTCTCTATGACTTGAGCAAGTTATTTCTGAACGGCTCCATAGCAAGTAACTTGAAACCTATTTTACTTTGTGCTAATTTAACCTTGCAATGATCTAAGCAACTCAAATTAAAATCCTTTTACTTTTGATTTCACTTATTACAGTTTAATTTATTTGTTTAGGGCAGGGCTTCTGTAGGTTACGCCCTAGTTAAAGCATGTTGGTTCATAGCTATTTCTCGAGCACTCATTCCTAATTAAAAAGAAAGGCTAAGTTATGAGAAAGTTGACATATTATGTGGCCTGTAGCGCCGATAGGTTCATCTGCCATGCTGATGGTTCAGTAGGTGGTTTCCTAACCGAAGGTGAGCATTTATCCACTTTGTTTAAATCATTCCCTGAAACATTACCAACACATTTGCATGAGGTGCTAGGTATTGATGATAATAATAAGGTTTTTGACACAGTCTTGATGGGACGGAACACGTATGAAGTTGGTTTGAAAGAAGGCATTACTAGTCCTTATTCAACTCTAAAGCAATATATTTTCTCGAGCTCTATGGAAGAAAGTCCTCATAAAAATGTCAAGTTAGTTAAAGAAAACGCCCTTGAGTTTGTCAGTAAGTTGAAACAAGTTGAAGGAAAAGATATTTGGCTTTGTGGAGGCGGAAAGCTGGCTTCAACTCTTTTTTCTGAGATTGATAGCCTAATTTTGAAAGTCAATCCTTTTTTGATGGGATCAGGTATTCCGCTTTTTTCCGATGCTGTTAAGCAAACAGCTTTAGAATTAGTTGATAGCAAAATCTATCCTAATGGCTTCATGCTACTTCACTACCTGCTAAACCACTAAAAGTTTTGATAATATTCTCCAAACAAAAGTGCATCTAGCACTACTGATAAGGGAACTTATGGTATTGACAAATTAATAACTCAAGCACTATTAGGAAGTCTGATTAATTACCTGAAAAGATTTTTCCCTAGAGATAAAGCCCTTCTGTGAGCGTGTCATTCTCAGGAGTATAATGCCGAAGAACCTCTGGTAGAGTAATGCTGTGAGATCCTTCACGTAGTTTACCTTAGAGCAAAGCGAAGGGCTCAGGATGACATTCCTCGTGCTAATAGAGCAAATGTTTATCTGAACATCTATACTTCAAGAATTTAGACCTATAATGAGCCAGAAACGTTTTTAAATAAAAAATCCCCCCCTAGTCGCCTTATCAAATGGAAAGTCCCTCTTAATAAGGGGGACTTAGGGGATTTGCCTTACAGGGCATAAACCTGTTGATTTTGCAATAGTAAGGCAAAGATTTCTCTGGACATCTATACCTGTTTAATAGTCCTTGGTATCTTTATCTTTGTGCTTAGACAATTCGTACTCAGTGCCTATATATTTAAGTACCACTCTGCCAATTTTAGGATGAAGACGTTCAGTAACTGGCTTCACAACTACCCCTTCACGAATATGTTCAGCCCCTGCTAGTACACTATTACCATCTGCTAAATCCTTGACCATTTTCATGTCAAAAACACCTCTGTAGAGTACAGGTACTGTTGGTACTTCATATTCATCACAAAAGGTTTTAAACTCATCCCAAGATAAGTATTTGCCATCTAACGCCAAGTCAAAGGCTTGAAAACCTAAGCCTTGTCCTTTAGGAATGCCATAATTAAGACTTTGAACACTTCCACCAAAAACCTCACCATAAATAGTAACCACTTGGTGCTTTTGTTGTAGATCATCAAGTAGGGCTTTGACACCTACTATACTCCAAGGAAACCAATAAGTATTGGAACGAACCGCTAAATGATTTAAAGGGGCAGGTTCTTCATCTATTAAAGGACGCTCACGCCGTAAACCCATAGAGCTAGCAAAAAGTTGTTCTTTCACATAACCCAGCTTGCAATTGGTACCGTGGATTTTTTCTGTAATTACTACTTCTTCATCTACATCAAATATATCTACATGAATTCGTCCATTTTCTATATCAGTATAGCGACTAATGAAAGGATCTATTTCAGGGTCATGAGCAGCAGCGTCTCCAGCAGTTGCACGTATAGGAGGTTCATATTTTTTAGCATCATAGTAGTCAGCAACATTATCACCTATTTGCCAGTTAACTCCTGCTGGCAAAGGTACTACTACTCCAAAACTAGGTTCGCCGCGAAGTCTGATTTTACCTACACGGTCATTGTTTTTTCCTCTCAAGAATTTTTTGATGCCAAATTCCTCTGCCCAATTAGTAGGGATGAGTGTGTCAGCGGGGAAGTATACTACAACATCTCCAGTTTTATGGCTCCCTTTAGGGATAACCATTTGATAACCTAGAACATCACAAAGCTCGAGCTTATCTGCATTAGGATGTGCCCTTATGTGCTCGATCCGAACTACAGGAACAGTCAATGTTGAAGCCATATTAAACCTACAATTCTGTGGGTAGCGAGTTGCAAAAGTTTTTAGTTTTTAGGGACTGAAAGTTTATTAAAGTTTAGGCAGTTGATTCTGCTGTGGGATACACAAAAAACAAATCCAAATCTCGACTAAACCCCAAGGATTCAAATCGTTTTGGTTGTTGATTTTGGTAATTTACAACTGTACCCACAAGTTGGGAAGTTTAGCAGTTAGGGTATTCTTTGTCAAGTTTTAGGAGTAGTTGAGTAATCCTTATAAATTCGACCTACAAAAGTTCTAGTTGTACAATGGGTTTATGTTACGGCAGCTCGAGCTAAGTGGCTTCCAATCTATCAACTTAATTTACTGGTCAATTGATATCAGGGTCTTGCTACCTTTAATTGTCTGAACTGTGATTCACCTGATTTTGGGATTTCCCTGATTTTTCTCCAAGGCTTTTACATTTGTTATCTGCCATCCTTTAAATCATAGTTCATCACTTAATCACAAAAATCAGAGTTCAGATATTTTGATAAAGGAACTAATTTAATGTCAAACATCTCAGAGTTATTAACTAAACAAATACTTGTCCTTGATGGTGCCATGGGCACAATGATTCAACGCTACACCCTAAACGAAAAAGATTTTAGGGGTGATAGGTTCAAGGATCATCCTACTAACCTTCAAGGCGCTAATGACATCCTATGTTTAACCCAGCCTGACATTATCAAAAACATTCACATTGAGTACTTAGAGGCAGGGGCAGACATAATAGAAACCAATACTTTTAACGCCACCAGCATTGGTTTAGCTGAATACCAAGTTAATGAAATTATTTATGATCTTAATTTTCAGGCTGCCAAACTTGCTAAAGAAGCTACCCTAGCTATTAGTGGTAAAAATAAACCTCGCTTTGTTGCTGGTGCTCTTGGGCCTACTAATCGTATGGCCAGTATGTCATCTGATGTAAATAATCCTAGTGCTAGGGATATAACATTTGACCAATTAGTTGAGTCATATGCAGGACAAACACGTGGTTTAGTTGATGGTGGCGTTGATCTACTATTAATTGAAACAGTTTACGACACTCTAAACTGTAAAGCTGCTATTTTCGCTGCTGAACAAGTCTTTGCAGAAAAAAACAAACGTTTACCACTAATGATTTCTGGCACCATTACAGATGCTAGCGGACGCACACTTTCAGGGCAAACTTTAGAGGCCTTCTTTATTTCTATTTCCCATGTTGATTTATTAAGTGTGGGTTTAAATTGTGCTTTAGGCCCCCAAGAACTTCGTAGCTATGTTGAAGAGTTGTCAAAATTAGCTCCTTTTTATACTAGTGCTTACCCAAATGCTGGATTACCTAATGCCTTCGGTGGTTACGATGAAACACCCCAAAGTATGATTGATGTCATGGGAGAGTGGCTTAAGCAAGGCTGGGTAAATATTCTTGGTGGTTGTTGTGGTACTACCCCTGAACACATCAAGATCTTTTCTGAGGTGGCTGCTGAATATTCCCCACGAGTTCCTCCGAAAACTCAACCTTTACCACGTTTTAGTGGGCTCGAGCCCCTAACTATTCGCCCTGAAAGTAACTTTGTGAATGTGGGCGAACGCACCAACGTAACGGGCTCAAAGAAGTTTGCTCGGCTTATAAAAGAAGAAAAGTACGAGGAAGCCTTAGAGGTAGCTAGGAACCAGGTTGAAGGGGGTGCACAAATTATTGACATCAATATGGACGAGGGGCTATTAGAGTCTGAAAAAGTAATGACAACCTTCTTGAATTTCATAGCTAGCGAACCTGATATTGCCAAACTACCTATTATGGTTGATTCCTCCAAATGGTCTGTCTTAGAAACAGGCTTAAAATGCATTCAAGGTAAAGGAGTGGTTAACTCTATAAGCTTAAAAGAAGGGGAAGAGGCTTTTAAAAAGCAAGCTAGGCTAATCCACCGTTACGGTGCTGCAGTAGTAGTAATGGCTTTTGATGAGCAGGGGCAGGCAGATAACTTCCAGAAGCGTATTGACATTTGCAAACGTGCCTACCATATTTTAGTTGATGAAGTGGGCTTTCCACCTCAAGATATTATATTTGACCCTAATATCCTTACTGTGGCTACAGGCATAGAAGAACACAATAACTATGCCTTAGATTTTATAAATGCTACTAGATGGATTAAAGAAAATCTTCCTAAAGCACTAGTTTCTGGTGGAGTGAGTAATGTAAGTTTTTCCTTTAGAGGGAATAACACTGTGCGAGAAGCAATGCATGCAGCCTTTCTTTACCATGCTATTAAGGCTGGTTTGGATATGGGCATTGTTAATGCTGGGATGCTCGAGGTTTACGAAGAAATTCCCAAAGAGCTCTTAAAACTGATTGAAGATGTTTTGCTAAACCGTAATAGTGAAGCTACTGAAAATCTAGTTAACTTTGCTGAAACAGTTAAAAATAAGGGTAAAAGCAAGGTGAAAGACCTAAGCTGGCGTGAAAAAAGTGTTCAAGAACGCTTAAAGCATTCACTTATTAAAGGTATTACTGAATATATTGATCAAGATGCCGAAGAAGCTAGACACCTTTATAATAAAACCTTAGAAGTAATTGAAGGTCCTTTAATGGACGGTATGAATATAGTAGGTGACCTATTTGGTGAAGGGAAAATGTTCTTGCCCCAAGTGGTAAAGAGTGCTAGGGTCATGAAAAAAGCTGTTGCTTACTTGCTGCCTTATCTTGAGGCCGAAAAAAAACTAACTGGTGACACCACCCAAAATGCAGGCAAAATTCTACTAGCTACTGTAAAAGGCGATGTTCACGATATTGGCAAAAACATTGTTGGTGTAGTGCTAGGCTGCAACAATTATGAAATTATTGATTTAGGTGTAATGGTTCCTGCTGAGAAAATTTTGCAAACTGCCCAAGAAGAAAGGGTAAATATTATTGGTCTGTCAGGGTTAATCACTCCTTCCTTAGATGAGATGGTGCATGTTGCTAAAGAAATGACCCGTCAAGGTTTTGAATTGCCTTTACTTATTGGTGGTGCTACTACTTCCAGAGCCCACACTGCTGTGAAAATTGCTCCTAGCTATACCAACGAGGCTGTGCATGTACTTGATGCTAGCCGAGCTGTAGATGTGGTAAGCAAGTTATTAAACCCCGAAACAAAACCCCAATTTGCTGAAGAAATTACTATACAATATAAAAAAATCCGTGAACAGTATGCTACCAGACAAGAAAAGCAACACCTTATAAGCTTGGCAGAAGCTAGGGCAAATCGTCCCAAACTTTGTTATGAAAACCCCACAACCCCATCATTTTTAGGAATTAAAACTTTTGCTGATTACCCTATAGAAAAACTTTTGGATTATATTGATTGGTCACCCTTTTTTATAGCTTGGGAAATGAGTGGACGCTATCCTCAAATTTTTGATGATGAAGTTATTGGTAAGGAAGCTCGTAAGCTTTTTGATGATGCTCGAGAAATGCTGCAAAACGTAATAGCAAATAAAAAGTTTACAGCTAAAGCAGTTTTAGGCTTTTTCCCTGCTAATAGTTGTAATGATGACATAGAAGTTTATAAGGATGAAGCTCGTAAGCAGATTTTAACTATTCTACATACACTAAGGCAGCAACATAGCAAACGCCAAGGGCAACACAACCTTGCTTTGTCTGACTTCATTGCCCCCAAAGGTAGTCTAATAACTGATCATCTAGGAGCTTTTGCTGTAACTATACATGGTGCAGAAGAGCTTGCCAAAAACTATGTCAAAGATCATGATGACTATAACAGCATTATGGTGAAAGTTTTAGCTGATAGATTAGTTGAAGCTTTTGCTGAGCACATGCACGAAAGGGTGCGCAAAGAATTTTGGGGCTATAGCAAAGGCGAAAGCTTTAGCAATGAAGAGCTTATTAAAGAATCCTATTGTGGCATTAGACCTGCCCCCGGTTATCCTGCTTGTCCTGATCATACTGAGAAGGGGTTGCTGTGGGAGCTTCTAGAGGTAGAAAAACACACTGGCATTAACCTTACTGAGCACTATGCTATGTACCCTGCTGCCAGTGTGAGCGGGCTTTATTTTGCCTATCCTGAAAGCAAGTACTTTGGTGTAGGGAAAATTCTTAAAGATCAGGTTGAGGATTATGCTAAACGTAAAAGGATAACTGTGGAAAGTGTGGAGCGGTGGTTGGCTCCTAACCTTGCCTATGACTCCAATTAGGGAAGAGTTTAGCCACTATTCATCTCTGCGACAAGAAAAGTTCAATTATCTTTATGAATACATGTCTATTGAGGTGTATGTACTAAATAAGCACCTAATACTAACTAGGCAACGTGAGTGATTCTTGTTTTCAACAGGACTTTTTAGGGTAACTTATGAAAATAACTAGTATGATTTTTGAAAGTTATTTGAATTGTAAATACAAAGCTTTCTTAAAGTCTGAGGGCAAACAGGGCAACAAGTCCGATTATGAAATTCTTCAAGATGAATTGAATAACGAATATAAGAACAAAGTAAAAGAATCTCTCCTCGCTAAATACGGAGTGGATGGTTTCTTAAAAACTGATCCGACACTTTTTTCAGACCTCAAGAAGGGCAAGGAAATTATATTTAACTCCCGTTTTGAGCATTCAGAACTTGAGGCTAACCCTAATGTCCTAGTGAAAGCCCCCGGTGAATCGGTATTAGGCTCTTTTCATTATGCGCCTATCCAATTCTATAAAAATGACAGGGTTCACAAAAGCCACAGAATTCTTAGTGCTTTTCATGCATATGTCATAGGCATTGCCCAACAGAAAGTTCCACTATACGCTCAGATCATCTATGGTTCCACACAACGAAAAACACAAGTAAAAGTCGAGACCTATCTTCATCAAGTTCGCAAAATTATTCAAGAGATAAAAGAATACCAGAATGATAAGACAATTGCACAGCTGCTTCTAAACTCTCATTGCACTATCTGTGAATTCAAAGATTTATGCAGAGATAAGGCTAGAGAAGAAGATAACTTAAGCTTATTGTCAGGAACAAGTGCAAAAGAAATCAAAAAGCAGAACAAAAACGGCATATTCACTGTCACACAATATTCCTATACTTTTCGCCCAAGAAAACGAGGTAAAAGGGTAAAAACCAAAAGCATTATTCATTATGGAGCTCTTAAAGCACTAGCAATTCGTGAAAACAAAATATACATTTACGGTAACTTCAAGATGTCCAAATCTCCAGTTCTTATATACTTAGATATTGAAGGAGATCCAGACCAAGGGTTTGATTACCTAATTGGACTAATTGTCGTCAAAAATAATTCGACAAAGCATTACTCATTCTGGGCTGATAGCAAGCAACAGGAAGAATTTATATTTAATCAGTTCATACAGGAATTGAAGCAATACGATGACTATTGCATTTATCACTATGGAAGCTATGAAATAGCTTTTCTGAAAAAGATGGGGAAAAGTCTTGATGACAAAGATAGAAAATGGCTTGATGACATTTTAAACAAGTGCATTGATATATTCTGTATAATCCATTCAACAATTTACTTTCCAACTTATTCCAATAGCCTTAAAGATATTGCGGTCTACTTAGGTTTTTCGTGGAAGAGTAACGAATCGTCAGGAATTCAAAGTCTAGTTTGGCGAAAAAGATGGGAACTAACCGGTGATACTGAGTTAAAAGAAAAGCTGATCCAATATAATATTGAGGACTGTTTAGCTTTACAGAGAGTAACTGAATTCATCTATAAAATTCTATCTGATTCAAACAAGGAAAATATTGAAGGGCGAAATATAGCTGATGCTCAAAACGTAGTACGGAATATGGACTATAGATTCAAAAAGCAAAGGTTCTTTCATGAAGATTTTGAATATATAAACAAGTGTTCCTACTTCGATTACCAAAGAGAAAAGATATTTATACGTACTAACAAAACCCTCAAACGAATTCAGGTACGAGAACAAAAATTAGTTAAAAAGGTCAATCAAATAAATAAGTCTATTTTGGTCAGCTCTAATCAATGTCCACAATGTAAGCATGAAGATTTACACGTACTAGAATATCCAAAAAAAAAAGATGTAATTGATTTAAGGTTTTCATCAGGGGGAGTCAAAAGATGGATAGTGCAATATACAACATTTTCATACAAGTGCAAAAGATGCCAAAAAAGCTTTGTGCCTATGGAGTATCGCAATATCAAGCAAAGGTATGGTCATGGTTTAATAAGCTGGTGTATATACCAATACATTACAAATCGACAGTCTTATCAACTAATTCAAAAATCTTTGTCCGATGTATTTTCTATCTCAATTCCACTTATGTCCTTATATGATCTTAAGTCAGATGCTGCTGAGTTCTATCAAAAAACATACGAAAATATACTCCATAAAGTTGCTACAAGTCATCTGATACACGCTGATGAGACAAGTATTAAGCTACAAAAGGAAAGGGGCTATATATGGGTATTCACAAATATAGAAGATGCCGTTTTTATGTACAAATCAACGCGGGAAGGTGAGTTTTTATTTGAATTCTTAAAAGATTTCAGTGGAGTACTCATCACAGATTTCTATTCAGCTTATGATTCTATTGACTGTCCACAACAAAAGTGTCTTGTTCATTTGATCAGAGATTTAAACAAAGATTTACTCCAGAACGCTTTTGATGAAGAATATAAAGAGATGGTTAAAGATTTTGCAACTTTACTACGGAGAATAGTTGTAACTATAGACAAATATGGCTTGAAGAAAAGACATTTGAACAAACATAAGCCAGAAGTTCAAAAATATCTCAAGCAAATTGCGAATAGAAAATATCATTCTGAATTGGCTGAGAAATATCAAAAAAGATTTAAAAAGAACACTCTCAAGTTATTTACTTTCCTCGATTATGATGGTGTTCCATGGAATAATAATTATGCTGAACATGCTGTAAAAGCATTTGCAAATCATAGAACCCTGTTTAATGGCCAAGTAAGTGAACAGGGTATGAAGGATTATGTAGTTCTGTTGAGCCTTTATCAAACCTGTAAATATAAAGGTATAAACTTCCTTGATTTTTTACTTTCTAAAGCAGTTGATGTAGACTGTTTTCAGGACTTTAATAAGAGAACACGTTATAACCATGATTTAGGACTATCTCAGTGATAATCAACTGTAACCTTAGTGTATAGGTTTCAGCGGCACTACCCAAACTTAAGAGAGGCTCTTAATTATATGGAAAGATCCAATAGGATTAAAAGGATGCGGCTTCTTTCAAGTTAAAAATGATCAAATTGTGCACCAAAAAGGCTATTTTGATCAACTCTCGTTTTTTAAAGCTCAAGGCTTGCTAAGACCAAATAATTACCTTGATCCTTAACAAAGCTAACAGCAAGTATTAGCACTTTAACCTACAGTAGCCAAGAAAAAACTTAGGAGAGAGTGGCATGTTATCAAGTCTCGCTTTATTGCATTGCTATTTTCTTCTTAACTCTGACTAAAGATTGAGTAAATGAGAGGGTTTATAATTAACTGCTGTTTATGGGAAATTAATAAGCTAGTTCTTGAGCCCCACAATCAGTCCTTTATGAAGTGAAACTAGTGCATTTTACTTACGAATCAAGCCTATACGCTTTTAATAACTTTTTCATTCATGGCCTTTATCAATTAAAGAACTATTAACAAACTCATACCAAACAATCATTAAATGGCTCTCGTACTGAAGCTTCAAGATCCAGCATTCCTTAAAGGAAAAAGTTAGGAGGAAATAAAAGAAGTTTGAAAACAAGTTTTAAATCTGCTTAGTGATTTTGCAGGTAAATTCGTTAGCTGTTTTTAGTTGCCTCTCAAAACATAAAGGTTTTTATTAAAACGCCTTAGCTTTAAATATCCACATATACATGAGGGTGTATAGTGTATTCATCTACAAAAGCTGTGGGAGAGGCAACTTTTACCTAAAGGCAAGTGTGTACCTTTATGAAGGTGAATTGCCTACACAACACTTACCTTAATTCATTGATGCATAAAGGAGATAATATTAATGAAAATATGGCTTAGATTCTTATGGATAACTTTGTGTTTAGGTTTGCTCGTAGCATGTAATCAACAGGACAATAATGAAAACTTTGCTCAAAACGATCCTTCAGATCAAGTGGGGGAGGTTGCTCAAGCATTAACTTATAGTAGCACACCAAACGCACCTATCCCTGATAGTTCGCGTCGTAATGTTGCTGGTCCAACACTTACTGATACTATTAATATTCCTGACTCAGGAACTGTTCAAAATCTAAAAGTTACTTTAGATATAGATCATACTTGGGTAGGTGATCTAAAAATCTATCTAATTCACAAGGCTAGTAGTACTCAAGTCAGGCTAGTAAATCGTCCCGGAAATGGCAACTGTTCAGGTAACGATATAAAACTCACCTTAGATGATGAAGCAACTCCCAACATAGATACTGACTGCAGTCGTAAAAGTCTTGCCTACAATCAATCAAGCTACCAGCCCAGTCAACCACTTAACAATATTGTAGGTAAGTCACTTAAGGGAGATTGGATACTACGTATCAATGACTATTGGCGTCGTGATACAGGAACGCTCAATTCTTGGCAGTTAGAAATTGAGACAGAAAGCTCACCGCCGCCACCACCACCTAATCCTACAGGCGATGTTCAGTTTTACATCACTCAGTCTGCTGCTAAGCTTGATGGCAGTACCCCTTTAGCTACTGGTCGTAATGGTTTTTTCAGAGCCTTTGTGACTGCTAGTACAACAGGAGCTAGTCAAAACAGTGAGGTACGTTTGTTCGCACAGAATAATGGGCAACCCCTTGGCAATATAAAGCTGTCTGGGCCAACAAATTACCCAACCTCTGTGGATGAAGGTGATTTAGATAGCTCATACAATGCTCAAATTTCTGGTGATTGGATCAAGCAGGGTTTAGAAGTTTACCTTACAATCAAAACTAGTAGTGGTGACACTATACGTGTTCCTGCAAGTGGCACAAAGCGTATAGAGGTTAGACCTGCACCAGTATTTGATATCCGCCTAATACCCGTAAGCTACAGGGGTAACGTACCTAATGTTGCAACCAATCAGAATGCTTATCTGCAACAAACTCAAGCCATGATGCCACTTAATGAGATCAGCATATCTGTACGTGCTAACCCTTATAGTTTTGATGGTAATCTTGATGAAGGTAGTGGTTGGAGTAGCTTACTTAGTCAGATAGCTAATTTAAGGTTAGTTGAAAGTGCTCCTTCACAGCGTTACTACCACGGCATTGTTAATCCCCAGTATAACGGTGGTATTGCTGGTATTGGTTACCTACCCGGAAAAGCTGCTGTTTCTTGGAGTCATTTACCTAGTGCTAGTGGTATTGTTGCTCATGAGCTTGGGCATAATTGGGGCCGCAGGCATATAGCTTGTGGTGGTCCTGCAGGGACTGATCCCAATTACCCTTACGATCCCAATACTATTGGTATTTGGGGCTACGATCTAAGTAGCAGTTCACTCAAAAGCCCTGCCAATCACAAGGATTTAATGACTTATTGCGGTCCTGAGTGGATTAGTGATTATACTTTTGTGGAAGTTTTGAAGTATCGTCAGGCAGAAGCATTTGTAACAACAGCTATGTCCTCACAAAATAGTCAAGAGCAAACTTTGTTATTGGTGAGCGGCAGTATTCAAGGTGATGAAGTTACTTTAGATCCTGCTTTTGGAATAATTGCTTCACCTAACCCTCCTGAGCCCGGTCCTTATGTGCTCGAGGGGCTAGATAGTAGTCAAAACATTCTATTCCAAGTTACCTTTGCCACAACAGAAGTTCCTGATTTAGATGAGCCACTACAGCATTTCAACTTTACTTTACCACTTAGTCAAGCTGACGCTGATAACCTCACGACTTTAAGAGTCATACGTGGCTCAGATGATAATAATCTGCGTTCCATTGATGCAAGTGAACTTTCCACACAAGCTTTAGGTAAAGCTGGTGAGGTTTTGGCAGAACTCCATTCTACTGCGTTGAGTGTTCAACAGGTTGCTACTGAGCCTGTGGCACAGGTGCTAGAGGATGGGCGTATTGGTGTTAGCTGGGATGCAGTTGCTTACCCCTCAGTTATTATTCGTGGTGCTGAAACTAGAGAAGTGCTTAGCATTGCCACAGGTGGTGAAGTAGTTCTGGCACCTTTTGAAGGTGTGCTCGAGCTAACCCTATCTGATGGGGTAAGAAGTCAGACAGTCAATCTAAAAATTATTGACTAATCCTTACCTTCACATAAGCATAAAAGGTCTAGAGAAGCCAAGAAAGAATCTTCACGGCTTCTCTAGCTTTTTAATAGGGCGCTTGGTTGCACTGCAAAAGCCATTAGTGAGTTCCAACAAAAACTCCCAAGTATTCAGGTATTTAGCATTCACTGTCTAGGCACTTAGTTGTCTTATCTACTTTCTTCGTTTATGCCAGCGTCTTAGTAATGTATATCTAAGTAGCAACAGCAGTAAAAAGAGTATCCCTGCTGAAATTAGAAGTGTTCTCCAAATAGCCAGGTTGGCCTTAGGCTGTACATAAACAGCTAAAAAGTCAGTACGCTCAACAATCAAACCATCAATTGTATCTGCTTTTGCCACAATATCAATGCCATGCAAACCAAGTTGTTGCGGTAACCAAGTGCCTGACTTGGTGTGGCTAATACCTTTTAGAAAAATACTTTTACTCGAGCCATCTGGCATATGAATTAGAGCCTTGATGTTTACATTTTGCAACTCTTTATCAAGCTCGAGCATACCTTCTAGGTCTACACTCTCACCCAACTTTGGTAAAAGAGGCAATGCACTTGCTTCTAAGCGTGCACCCCCAACAACCTGGGCCGAAAGTGCATAATTAGCACCTTCCCTAGGAGTGGTGTCTGTAGCTGTGAGAGTTATTTTCCAAGGCCCCGCTTTTGGATTACTAAAACCGTAACCCATATGCACTAAAGTAGTTGGATCATCAACAGTGATCAAGCCCATGCTTATCTGGCAAAAGCTCGATTACTGCACCACTTACCCCACGCACTGTAACTTCTAAAGAGCGAGATGGATCAAAAAGTGCAAAGCTAGCTATGGTAACTTCATCCAAATGAACATCAATATCCTTAGCTTCATTAGGATTAACATGTCCATAAAAAATCTGAGTTGCTTGACTAGATGCATCTACACCTATCTGGGGAAAATCTACTAGGTTTTGCTTAGGCCCAACACGCTTTAACTGTTCTAAAACAACCTCTGTGAATGTCTCCTTCGAGCTGGGCAAAGCAGTGTGATAAACAAACACCTCAATAAAGGGGGCAGGTAATGTATTAAGACTAGCAAGGCTTACTACCAAATCGCTAGGTATTTGGGTGCAAGGTGCCTTGAAACTTTCTTTAATGGGGGTACCAGCAACTTGAAAGAAAGGTACGCCCCGTCTATCTGTAATTTCTGAATTAAAAACATTTTGAACATAAGCAGGCCTAAGCTCTAAAGCTGCAGGCAGGTAAAACCCTAACGGAACTGGAAGGTTCGAGCAGTTTGATCCTCCCTGAGGGGTACCAAGCATAATAAGCTGAGCGACATCAGGTTCCTGCATAAGCTTATCTAGGTAGTAACGACTAACAAGTCCACCCATACTGTGCACCACAAGGTCAACTTTTTCTGCACCTGTCAAAGTTTTTATGCCTTTAATATAACTGGCTAATTCGTTAGCATTCTCAGCAATAGTTTTTGTTTGCAAATTAGGCTGGGTAAAGTCACCCATGTTCATTAGACCACGTGCTTGTCCATCACCTACAGCAAAACCTTTTAAACCAGCAGTAGCCAAGAACCCTTCTTCTCCTAAGTAAGAATCCCAAAGAACTGCAGATGAATTAAAGCCATGCACAAGCACAACAGGGCGAGGCTTTATAGTAATTTCTAAAAGAACATCTAATTGCCCAATGGTTGCCTGTAAGTAAGATTCTTTAGTCAACCAAAACCAATTTAGGCTCGAGACAAGATCACTTAAACAACTATTACCCTTTGCTGGGATTGTGCATTCACCAAGTTTTTCACCTTGAGGCTTGAGTGTAAACAGTACATTTTGTGCTTGCTGCACAGGTTCTTCTACAGTTAAACTTAAACGAATGATATTGCCATCAACAATATCTGTCAAAGGTTCACCTCTGGAGTTAGCAGCTTTAAAAACATAAGCTGATTGGGCCAATACGCATTGACTCAAAAGGACAAGGTAAATTGTCAAGCAAAAGTAGAATATAATCCTCATTGTCTTTAAAATCCTTATAGCTTTAACTATAACTATAGTACACTAGAAGGTATTAAATCATGAAAAAGATAGATTTTCTACAAAAAATCCTCAAAAACTCATCCCCATAGATAAATCAAGGGGATTTCTTTTTGAGCAGGCATGTTAAACTTCTCAAGATTCTTTTTCCATAACTTTCTTGCTGCATAGAATCCTTACCACTCTCCATACAATTATCTAAATGTTTGTTTACTCACCTTCACTAGTAGGGCACGATATTCTTCTGTTTTAATATTGACCTAAATTTAGGGTGTTTTTTGGCAAAATCTTGTATTTCCTCGCGTAGACTAGCCATTTCTTTCATAAGAGCAACACGTTTATTAGCAGTGGTTTGTTTAGCTAGGGCATGTGGATATGACAAATCAGAAATTGCACGCATTGGATATCAAAACCAAACTAGCCAGTCTCAGGACAGCTATTTGTTAGAAAATGTGAATTCCAAAAAAAATTGCAGGATAGCCTATATTTGCGAGAAGCTTTAGTTGTTAACCACATAATCTTTACCAGATTGCAGAGGAGCTTATGCGTCAGCATCAGGATTATCCAAGGTATTTAAGAGTAGCGTTTTCGATTTCACACTCTAGGGCGTGTTGACACTAAAAGTGCTAAATCAAAAATATTACTTGAAGGGATTTTAGCGTAGCCATATAAGTACCGACGCAAACTGGCAAAATGCTAAATAGTTTTGAGACAACTTTTCAAATCTAGAAAAAACTCTTCTATATTGCTTAATTTTGTTGAAAAAATTCTCTATTAAATGCCTTTCCTTGTAAAATTCTTTGTCATACTCCCGCTGCTCTTTCCTATTTGCCTTTGGAGGTATTACTGCTTCTGCTTCCATTTCTGCTACCTTGTCTAGTACAACTTGAGCATCATATCCCTTGTCCCCCATTACTCTTTCAGCCTCCAGATCTTCTAGCAAATCCTCTGCTTGGGTAACATCATTACGTTGCCCTGGAGTCAATATTAACTTGAGAGGATTGCCTAGAGCATCTGTTGTAGCGTGTACTTTGGTGGTGTAACCTCCTTTGCTTCTACCCAATTCTTGTTCTTCGTTTCCCCCTTTTCCTCCTGCTGCACAGGAGTGAGCTCTTACAATGGTGCTATCTATCATTATACTTTCCATATCAGCATCCTCAGCAAAGTGTTCAAACATCGCTTGCCAAATTCCTTGTTTGCCCCAGCGGTCAAAACGCTTAAAAACACTATTCCATTTTCCATATTCTTCTGGCAACAAACGCCACTGTGCACCACTTTTAGTTACCCAAAGGACTCCTTCAATAAACTTCCTGCATTGATCCTCATTGCCAATTCTAAATTTCCTAAACATACACACTATCTTGTAACCCTTGAGAAAATTTAGTATTTTTTGCCATTGCTCGTCTGTTAATTTAACTTTCATATCCTAAGTTTGCAAATTTGACTTACTTTATCAACATGCCCTAGCTCTCGAGCAACCAAAGAAACCTCACCTGCCTCCAAAGCAGTCAATTGAGCTTCTAAAGTTTCAAAACGTAAGTGTATAGCTTGTTCTTTTAATACCTGCATCCTATCTATAAGTGCTTTAGCTCGAGCACGGTCTTCCCTAGGCAAAGAGTTCGTTACACTTAAACGCACTACTTTAAGCTGAAGCTCACGCATATTTCCACGACGTTCTTGGTAGTTGCCTTGAGCTAGGGATAAGGTAAAAAGGCTTAAAGCCAAGGTAATAAGGGTAAATTTTTTCATATAAACCTCCAAAAATAAAGCACTGTTTTTTGTGCTTCTAGTTATAAAAGAGTCAAGTTTGTCAAAAAAGTTCCCATAACTAATTTGAGCTATTGCATATTTTACAAATATACTGTAATTTATACATTGAGTGTAATTTACACATTACACTCAATTCAAGAATGTAAAGGAGATTTCTATGTCAGCTCGAGCAATCCCCCCGCTAAATTTAGCTTTCAGTCTTTTACTTATTTTTGCAAGCCTTAATTACTCTCAAGCAAGTAGTTTAAATAATCTAGTTAGCCTAAGTGATATAACCCGTGGAGAGTTACTTTTTCGTAGTAGCGAGCTAGCTGGTTACTTTGAACCTGCTACCCAGCTAGCTATAGAAGTAAATATTGAAGTTACAGGCATGGTTGCCCGCAGCACAGTTAAGCAAACTTTTGAAAATACTGGCGATAACTGGGTTGAGGGTATTTATGTTTTCCCTTTGCCTGAAGATAGTGCTGTAGACACCTTGAAAATGCATATTGGTGAGCGCATTATAGAAGGTGAAATTCAAGAAAAAGAAGAGGCTAGGGCTACTTACGAGGCTGCTCGAGAAGCAGGCCAACGTGCAAGCTTGGTCGAGCAAGAACGCCCTAATATGTTTACTACTTCAGTAGCTAATATTGGCCCTAAAGAGACCATTATAATCGAAATTAGCTATTTAGAAATGCTGAGTTATGATGCAGGTAAATTTAGCATGCGTTTTCCTCTTGCTATTACACCACGCTATATTCCTGGTGAACCTCTTGAAAACAATTTAGCTAGTGGCACAGGCTGGGCTCTCGATACTAACCAAGTCCCTGATGCCTCACACATCACGCCTCCTGTACTACCACCTAATAAACCACTACGCAATCCTGTTACCTTGAAAGCTAGTATAGATGCAGGCTTTCCTCTGCTAAGTTTGGAAAGTAGTTATCATACTATAAACATCAGTACAGACGGTAATCTTAATACCATTGAACTTGATGGTCCAATACCTGCTGATAGAGATTTTGAGCTTACTTGGGAACCCGATGTTAATAGCCCTGAGGCTGCTATTTTTGAACAAACATGGGAAGATGATCCCTATGCACTGGTTATGCTAATGCCACCACAATTGCAAAGCGTAGAGACTATATTGCAAAGGGAAGTCATTTTGATAATTGATACTTCTGGTTCTATGTCAGGTACTTCTATGGTTCAAGCTAAAGAGGCATTAAAGCTTGCCCTTAAGCGCTTGAGTCCACAAGATAAATTTAATGTGATTGAATTTGATGATGAGGCTAGGGCTTTTTTTAAGCAAACACAGCCTGCTAGTCAACGGAATATAAGTAGTGCTTTACAACAAGTAGAGCACCTAGAAGCAAATGGTGGCACAGAAATAGCTAAAGCCTTAAACCTTGCTTTGGGCGGTAGAGTATCAGAAGGTTTTCTCTCACAGGTAGTATTTATTACCGATGGCAGTGTAGGTAATGAAAGTCAACTCTTTGAGATAATCACTAATAAACTTGGGGATACTCGCCTTTTCACTGTTGGCATTGGCTCAGCACCAAATGCTTACTTTATGCGTAAGGCTGCTGAATTTGGCAGAGGCACGTATACTTTTATAGGCCAAGTCAGTGAAGTACAAGAAAAAATGCTCAGGCTATTTGAGAAGCTAGAAAACCCTGTGCTTACAGGATTAAAATTGCAGTTCCCAAGAGGAACCGAGTTCTACCCAGAGATTATACCTGACCTTTATGTTGGTGAGCCTATTTTGGTAACTGCTAAATTACCCCAAACAGGAGGAACCGTTTCTGCATCCGCTGAAGCTAATAATGAACCTTGGTCTCGTCAGCTTACCCTAGAAGGCAAAGAACAAGTAGGTGTGACTAAAATCTGGGCAAGGAACAAAATAGAAGCCTTGGAAAACGGCACCATAGGTGAAAGTCGTTTAAATCGTGATGCTATCCGTGAAAATACTATTCAAGTAGCTCTTAAGTACCACTTGGTAAGTGATTACACTAGTTTGGTTGCTGTGGATAAGACTCCTGCTCGAGCCATTGATGAAACTCTAGACCAAGAAAATATGCCCCAAAACTTACCTGCTGGCCAAGATTACAATGCTATTTTTGGCGGCTATCCTAGTGGTGCAACCTCAGCAGCTTTAAATTTACTTTTAGGTGTACTAGGAATACTACTAGCTGTAATAGGCTTAACTATAAGGTTTCGTTATGCTAAAAATGCTTTCTAAAAGGATTAATAAGCAGCTAATTTTAAGCTGCACCCTCATCTTTTTGGGTCTTGCTATAGCAGTTTGGCAATTTGGTATGGGTACTTTTATCTATGCCAAAGCATATCTTGCCAAAGGGCTTATTGCCCATGCTTGGCAACAAACTATAACTACAGGTGAACCACATAAACCTTGGCCTTGGGCAGATACTTATCCTGTGGCACGCTTGCGAGTGCCTTCTTTGGATATAGAGCAAATAGTGCTATCTGGTGATACTGGGCGCACATTAGCTTTTGGCCCAGGTTTTATGTTGGCTAGCAGTAGCTTTGATGAGGCTGGTGCTAGCGTTATCGGTGGACACCGTGACACTCACTTTAAATTTCTGCAACACCTTCAATTAGATGATGAGATTCATATAGAATTAGCCAGCGACCAAACTCACCTTTTTAAGGTTGCGAACTTGGAAATAGCTGATGTACGCAATTCGCATTTACGTTTAGATAATAAAGAACCTGCACTAGTACTAGTTACTTGTTATCCTTTTAATGTTATTGCTAGGACAGGGGATTTGCGGTATGTAGTTACGGCAATGTGAACAATGATTAATCCCACACGCTCTTAAGAATCAGAACCGTACTTAAAAACGAAATATGTGCAGAGCTTGGTAAAGATTTTTGTAAATAATCAGGTTCTTGTTCAAGCTATTTTGTTTCATATGAATCTGTATATACCTTTGCAATAACTAGAGGGCTTTATTAGCACAATAATTTTATTTTTGTTACCTTACTAAGTGTACATCAACCTTTTTAAGTATTTCTTGGGGTAAAGTGCTCCAAATTTTATCAGCAGTAAGTACTGGCAAGTTGATATTTTGAGCATAAGCAAGGCAAATACGATCCCCCAATGAAAGACCATAAGGCTTGCTGTGCTCTATCAATATACCTGCTGCATCTGCTACCTCCTGATTTATGGGAGCAATTAAAGCACTGATGCTATTAGTCGTTGTAAGAGCAGTACTGGCCCTTATACCTTTTAAAATAAGCCTACCTATTACTTCTGCTCTGTTTACAGTTGTAACATGACATGTATACTTCATAAGTTTTTGACTTACATTTTCATGTCCTTTTTCACGAAATAAAAGTGTTAGTAAGGCTGAACTATCAAGAACCATATTCTTCAAGTTCTTTTTGTGCTTCTTCACGCCTAGTTGCTATAAACTCTTCAACAAAGTTTGTGGGAGTAGCTATACCTTGGCTTTTAAGTTCTTCTTGAATCATATTTTGTGCCTCAGTAATAGCTTGTTGAACAGGTTTTATAACAAGTTGATCTTTTTGAACAAGCATAACAACATTGGTATTTTTTTCTAGACCAAGTTGTTCACGAACATTAGTAGGAAGGTACAATTTACCGTTGACGTCTATCTTACCTTGGGATTGGTACATATAGCTATTCTACTATAAAAATGTTTTTGCTATAAAAAATATTTCTACTATAAATCTACAAGACATATTAAATTTGCCAATAAAGCATTTTACTGACAGTTTTGGAGCAGCAAAAACATGTTCAAAGCAAAAATTGCTGCAAGGTCTGGTAAAGATTCTTGCAACTTACCCTCTTTCTCACAGAAAGGTTTTTTTTCTGCTTGAGCATATTTGTATACTTTTGTAATATACAAATGTGTTGAACATCAATCAAATTCAAGGTTTTGACTGGGATGATCATTTCCAACGATTTCTGTAGAGCTTGCTTGAATTACTCAAGCGCCTCTTATTCTATATTCTCAATAACTTGATCTGTTATATCCAAACCTTCTGCAGCATAAACTACAAGGCCTATACCATTTTGCCCTGCTATGTTACCATCAAGAACCATAGAATAACCTTGACTAGTAGCAACAGCAGTAATAGCAGCATTTACAGCAGCAATAGCAGCATTTGCGTTTGATGCACCTACTGAGTCTAGAGCCTTTGCTGCGTCAATAAAAACAATACTCTCAGTTACACTTTCTTTTGCTAAAACATCTTTAGCAAAATTCGTCTTCGTAGGTTTTGTAGTAACATCTGCAGCAGTTGGAGTGCAGCTAGAAATAAGCGACAAAAAGATAGTTCCAAATACCAATATAAGGTTTTCATCATTTCTCCTAGGAATTTTAAGTATCATTCACCTTACACATAAAGCACCATCAATCATTTTTGCATTATTTTATTGTAGCATAAAATCAAAGTGAATCGAAATTTGCCTACTCAACTTAAGTGAGAAAACAACCTGAGCAAAGCTATACAATCCACAGTTTTATATTTATACTTATAAACAATGAAATTGCGCCTAGATCCTTGGGAAGCAGAATATAATACTGCTCATGTTGCCAAAGAAGCCACTTCGGAACAACCTAACATTGAAGTAGACATTGAATATAAAAACTGGCGGGCAGTTACTCCTCCTGCTAAACTTAAGAGCAAACTACTTTTTGATCGCCTTTTATTTGTTGATGGTAGTCGTCGTATTGAAGCAAGGGTACTTTTAGAGGATAAAAATAAGCAAGTTGCTTTTGGTGCACTTGGTAGCTACGGCGTTGGGGTAGTGAGCTGCTGTGCCCAGGGATTATCCCAAGCTCAATTTTTAAAATGGCAAATTAAGCGTATTTGTACCTTAAGTGGTGGTCATAAAATTGATGACTTTGAGCTTAAGCAAACTATAGATAAGTATTTGGGTAAGCTGCAATATGAAGTTGTTGCTAGTGCAGAAAGGGATTCTGAGGCAGTTTTACGTAAACTACAATTTGAGATGCTGGCTGCTGAGCGCTTGCTGACATCAAACCTAGTAGATAATTACCCCAATGCACTAATAATAAATGATGGACCCCGTCCACGCATAGGCTTCGAGCCAAATGTAATAGGTTATTTAAAAACTAGTCATAGCATTCCTATAGGCCCTAAGAAGATTCAACTTATTCGGCAGCTCGAGCAAGGCCAACGTTCCCCTCTCTATTTGGTAAAGGGTCAAGATTCTACACAAAATTACTTTGAGTGGTTTTTGCGCCTGCGTGACCCTAATCCTTGGTTGTATAGCCTAGCAGGTATGGTACGCTTACAAGCTGTAGCAGGCAAAGAACCTCAAAAACGACTTGATGATGTTTGTGAACTTGCCAATTGGTTAGCCATTAAGCTAGGGGACTTTTCTAGCAAACAACACCAAGACCCCAGAGCCCCTCAACAACTCTTGCCTATACGTGCTTTAGAAACAGAATTGAGGCGTCAAATGGGAAACTTGCAAATAATTAGGCGGCGTATTACCACATACTTATCACAACAAAGCTTGGAGTAGCTTATAGCTTAGTGAACACAAGTATTTAATTTGTTGCTGTTTACACCTCAAACACAACGGAACTTACCCAACTATCGCAATCGCTTCACTACTACTGCAGTGGCATTATCTGGAGCACCTTCTTCTAAAGCAGCTTTAACCAAATTGTCAGCTACTTGCTGAGCTGTGTAGTTGGCTTGAATTACCTTAATAAGCCTTTCTTTAATCATTGCTTCTTTATATCCCCACACACCCCATATTCCATCTGACAAAAGTAAAATGATCTCTTCAGGTTCAACATTTCTAGTTTCTTTATATATAGGCTGAGAATTCTTATCGGTAAGGCTAGCTAGGGTGTCTATATAGGTATCACCTTCTTGTTGTCGCCTTCTCACTCCAAGTGAACGTATCACTTTATTAGCATCTGGACTGCTTTCTGCCTCTGTTTCTGTTATAACACCTTGGTCAATCATAGCTCTAACTAAAGAATGGTCACGAGTTAAGAGTTGCAATCCATTCTCAGGATTATAAAGATAAGCCCTCGAATCTCCTACATGTGCCAAGGCTAAACGGTCATTAACCACAGAAATGCTAGTAAAGGTGCAGCCTCCTCCATCATCATCAAGGACATCAAAAACAGCATCATTAGCTCGCCAAACTAAATTTACTGTCCAATCAATTTGTACTTCAGCCTTTGCTAAATTTGGTAAAGGTCTTGCCTCACAAAAAGTTTGCACAGCAGCCCGGCTAGCTAGTTCCCCTGCTACCTCTCCACCCATACCATCAGCTACACAAGCACGCAAGATTTGCTGCGGTCCCTCAAAAGTTTCTAAATTGTTTTGTACAAAGCCATAGCTATCTTCATTAAGCTCCCGTTCAGGTGCTAGCCCAATAGTTGTGGCAGCAGCTACTACAAAAACTGGCCTTGGTGGCCTTTGCAAACTCTTAATGCGCTTTTGCAAAGTAGCAGTATCTATACGATTATGAACAGGCGAGAGAGTAGCATAAATAATTTGTGGTAAACCGGGTTCTTTAATATTAGAAAACTCTATAGGGTCAATCCCCTCAACAGGAACAGGCTTACCTTTGTAAAGATAATGAAAAATTGCTCCCCAGATGTAAACTCCTGCTTTAAGCCCTGCTATCTTATTAACTATTACTTCTGTGGGAGTAAAACTATCTCTAGGTGCTAGGGTAATGTCTTCACCAACTTTAGCAATTTGCAAAGGATATCGTAATTTTAAACCTTGTTCAGTCAAGATAAGCCCATTAGGATTAATATCAACTACAGCAATATCCTGGGCAGCAAAAAAACGTAAGAGCTGTGCAATGGGACTCAAGTGCTCGAGCACAACATTCCAAGGTAACTTAGGTTCTAGAAGTTCTCCCTCAATCCAAGTGAGCACATAGCCATCATCACCCTCATAAATTACTTCAGGAAGCAAGCGCTGAGGAGGAAGCCCCTGCCAAAGAGGAGAGCGAGGTTTTGTGCTAACTAATACATAAGTATCTTCCTCTGCACCTTCCATATGGGCTTTGTAGTAAGCTCGAGCCAGAACTTCGTCGATAGTAAAGTCTTTGTCCCCTAGATTTATAACTTCCCCTACTGAAAATCCCTCTTTACTCATAACAGTAGGTTCATAATACTTTTCTTCTAGATACTTCTCTGCTTCTTCACCTTCAGGAGGTTTCGTTGACTCTATATCTAGAGGCTCTTCTGTAACTTCGGTTTCTTGGACTTTCTGATGTAAAGGATCATTATCTTTTATATCAGGCATTGTTTCTTTTTTAGAAACTTCCTCATCACGGCCACTATCATTATTATCTTCTTTAATATCGTCGCTATAGTGATTTTCTGAAGTAGCACTTTCATCTTTTGCAGTTCTCTGCAAAATTTCTACAACTTCAGGAAATAGCTCATCCTCACTATATTTTATAGCCTGCTCTACATATAGAGTAGTAGAGTTATCGGTAAGGTTTATTGCAGACTCTTCAACCTTTGCAAGGCCTTCTACTTCCCCTTCAGTAACTTCATTACTCTTGTCACTAGACCCAGATTTATTCTTCTGACTCATTGGTCACATCTCACGAAAAACAAAACGTACATTTCCAAAAGAAATCTCATCACTATCATTCAATTCGGTAGGAGTTTGCAAACGAGGGTTGTAATTCTTCGCTCCTACAGGACGTATATAAACACCATTAGTCGAACCAATATCTCTAACTTTCCATTTACCATCAAAATAAAGTTCTGCATGCTGTTTAGAAATGTATTCTTCCCCCCTAACACCAGTAAGATCAATGTCTACAGGGCCAGTTGCAGGATCAAATTTTCCTACAATAAGCGGTGTTCCTTGTAAAGGGATAGACTCTTCTGTAACTGAGCCAAACCTAGTTATTACAAGTTTAGCAGGTTTTATTGAGGTAGAGAGGGAAGACCCAGTTTGATTAGGTTCTGACACAGATTGTCCATGCTGTAAGTTAGTATCAGTTTGACCAAGAGGAATTGGTTGAGATTCTGGAGGAGTATAAGAAGCAGGGGGTTCATTTACTTCAAATGCTGTACTTGCTTGTGTATCTGGCTGAGGCGAAGACTCTGCAATCTCGGAGAAAGAATCAATTGTTGAGGAATCTAAATTAGACTGTGACATAGGAATTTCTAAATCACTTAGCGAAGAGTCTGAAAATGGTGTAGAAGACGTTTCTGCTCCAAAGCTACTTTCTTGCAAAGGACCTAGGGGATTAGATGGCCCAGAAGGCATTTGGGGGACTGATTCAGTAACTTGTTCTACCCCATCAGAGAAAGTATCTGCTTGGCTCTGAGATTGTAATGAAGATTGAGAAAAAGGGTCTTGTGAATTAGATTCTGAAGGTCCCGCAATTTGTTGTGCAGAGTCACTTGTAGATTGATCTGTAGGAAACGCCTTGCTTAGACTTAATTCCGTACCACAACCTTCACAAAACTCCCCCTCTATAGGATTTTCAGTACCACAAATTTGACATGTTATTGACATTATATAGATCTCCTTGAAATATTTAGGGATATGGCCAACAGTTAGCTAGAACTGGCTTGTATACTTTCAGCAGCTTGCGAATTGACATTTTACTATAAGTCTTATCCCTTAAGTACTCCTCTAAAAAAAGAGGCTTGCAAAACCAAAGGAGGGAGTACAAAAGAGACAAAGTCCTCAAAATCAAATTTTGGGCAGCAAATACGAAGAGCATAATGGTTTTAAAACACCTCAAGACTGATATATTATACTACTTTTTAAGCCCCAGTCATCCTACGAATATCTTCTTCGGTAGGAATATGACCATCACTACCTGCCTTAAGGGTTTGAGTTTTAGCACCTATTTTAAGTGTTTTTGATGTACCAATGCTAATAGTGTGATTATCATTTATTTCTTCTAGTGCTCGGTCTAGAGCTCGAGTCATAACCGTATTACCAAGTTTAACAGTCATGTTTCGTGCTAGCTGCATGGTTTTAGAGGCCTTCTCAGGATTTGTAGTAGCTTCAGCAGTTGCCTTTTTGATAAGCAACTCAACATTACGTTGCTGTACCCATTGCATAACTTCATTGTTAACACGCCCTGCCATAATCTCATCATTGGTAAATTCTGCTACCACATCAATTGGAGGTATTTCACCACGGTAGCTTATACCCGGGACTTGATAGGCAAATCCCAATTGTGCTAGACGTAGTCTAGCTTGGTTGTGGGCAGGTAGAGTAACTTCTATAATAAAAGTAGTCGTCTCATTACTAGCAGAGTTGCCTAAATTGTAAGGCTGTGTGCTCATGTCTACTTCAGTTTGTTGAGGGGCTACACGAGTAATGCGGTTGACAACTACACCCTTAACAGTTTTAATGCTAAAGCCAATGTCAGTAACTACCTCACTAGCAGCACTTTGCATATCACCCAAAATTTCATTAGGCAACTGACTAGCCTGCACAGCAGGTGGTAAAGGATTAGCGGTATCGGGCACTACATCAATGAGCTTTCCTTGAGTTTTATCAGCAGTTTTAAGAAGCAGTTCCTCATTAAATTCCCCAACCCCAATGGCAGTGACAGGAATGCGCTCTCTAGTTAAAAATCCACTAATTTCCTCTACTCTATTCTCATCAAATGTCTCACCGTCTGTGAGTAAAATCATACGCTTGCTACCCTTTTCAGCTTGCAAAAGCTCGAAAGCCTTTTCCATGCCTGCTCCCATATGAGTACCGCCTGAGTAGTTATTCAAGCTTTCTACAGCAGCTAGCAAACGAGCCCGCTGACTAGCTTCAGTAAAAGGTACCAAAACATGAGCATTATCATCAAAGTGTACAAGTGCTAAACGATCTTGAGATTGTAAAGCTCTTGAATCAAGAATACCTTGTAAAGAATCAGCTACCAATTCAAGCTTACTCTTCGCTCCCTGAACAACTTCATACTCTTGCCCATCAACTACCTTTGTTTGCCCAGTGTATGAATCAGGTTCAGTTACAACTTCACGCATAGAGCCTGATGTATCAACTACAAATGCTACAGCAAGCTGGGGCCTTGCTCCAGAAGCCTGTTTTTTAGGACGAAGGTTAAGCTGCAGGAAAAGTTTTTGGTGATCCTGATTGGCGAGTAAGTACTCGCGGTGTGCAGTTATATTTACGTCTAACATGTAACTCCTATAAAAACAAAAATAATTAGTAAAACAAGTGAAATTAATAAATAATTAGGATCTAATAATGGATTTAGTAAATCAAGTTTAATATCTGGCAAAATAAAAAGCCAAACAGAACTACCTCCAAAAATTGATAAAGAAATTGTCTTCCACCAACGCCTTACTCCTTTACTAACATCAGGAAAAGTATGTAGAATTACTCCAAAAGCAAAACCTATAACAAACCCAAGGATAATATTTATAGGTATTAGTGACTCAGCTGTCAAGCCCAATAAGTTTAATGCTAACCACGAAACAACAGCTGTGGAAGCACCAAATAGGCGATTTTTAAATCTTATTTTTTCTGTTTGTTCCGTAGCTATTGGAGCAAGTGTTAAGGCTGCTAATTGCCCAGAGGGTGTGGATTTATTTAGTTGTACAAACCATGATCTTTTCATGGTTTTATCTGTACTTGCTAGCTTAGCCTGAGAATATAAATCCCTAGCCACAGACTTTGAAATGAGGGCTGTGAGCAAAATTGCTTCAGCATCTTTATGTGCAGCGACAGAAAAACTTTCTTGTTCTAGGAGCTTGTTATAGCTTTTTATCTCTGACTTCCAAAGTTGCTCGAGCTGCAAAAAACCATGATGAAGAGCTTGAGGATGCATAGATAAAACATCTTTCTCTAAAATAGAAATAAGAACTTCTTTAGCTAAATCATTTTGTCGAGCCTCTTGAGCTATTTTGAGTAAGTCGGTCTTATCAACAAAAGAATACCCTTTATAATTAATAACTTGAGGGTTAAGCCTGTTAAGCAACTTAAAAAGTTTAACGTCTAAATCTACATTCTCATGTTTTAAGTCCTCTAAAAAAATACCTAAATCTAAGTCCCTAGCACCTCTAAACACCCACTTTCTTAAGTTTTCATTATGCAACTCTTCTAAAGCCACGTTCCAATTATTTGCTAAGCCGTAGGCTAGCTTTTTAGGGGTAGTGTATTTTTTACCTACAAAAAAGTAAGGGGTGCTCGAGCCTTCGGTAACACCTTCTCTCAAAATATCTAAAAAGACTTCTGTTGTTTGGGGACGATCTTCAACACGTAAGCCTAAGGCTCTGGTAATAGCCCCTTCCAAGCCTTCAGGAATACCTTTAGGTAAAGGCTTTAAACTCTGCCCAGCTACACGATCAGTAGCTTCAAGAGGTAATTCCCCGACTAAAGCATGATACAGTGTCGCACCTAAAGCATATATATCAGTATAAGCACCAAATCTAGCTTGGGAAGCGTACTGTTCTAAGGGAGCATAGCCCGGTGTTACCATTCTAGTAACTTTAGTAGTCTTATTGTGCATAAACTGCCTCGCAGAACCAAAATCTATAAGTACTGCACGATGATCTTCAGTTAGCAAAATGTTTTCAGGCTTTATATCACGATGCAGTAGACCTGTTTGATGAACA
This sequence comes from Trueperaceae bacterium, assembly GCA_965223045.1. Lineage (GTDB taxonomy): Bacteria > Deinococcota > Deinococci > Deinococcales > Trueperaceae > CBDCVN01. The sequence goes on along the minus strand of CBDCVN010000013.1, from coordinate 5,124,073 downwards.
AGTCCTAGGGCTTCAGCAACATGTTCAGCAATCTTATAAACTTCGGCAAAATCAAGCTTCCCTACATTGTTAATCCTGTCAGATAACGTCTCGCCTTTTAAAAATTCCATAACGAAATAGGCAGTATTATTAGTCTCAAATTGATCAAGAACTTTTACAATACTAGGATGATTGAATTGTGCTAATGTTTGAGCTTCTTTAATAAAGCTCTCGCGTATTTCTATAAAGCCTTGCTCCCCCGTAGAAAGAGGAGGAATAACTGCTGTGCCTGAACGCATGGCCCCATCGGGGAAAAGCTCCTTAATCGCTACAGGTCTTCTAAGCAAGGTATCTGCCCCCTGATAAGTTACGCCAAATCCACCTTCGCCAAGCACCTTACCAATAGTATAGCGACCACCTATTAGCTTACTACCCATAGACAAATGTGGCACGACTAATGATGACCCACAAGCAGCACAACTCTGGGTGTCATCTTTATTTTTAGCACCACATGCTGGACATATCAAAACTATCACCTTCACAACTCTAATATCAATCTAGATCATGAGTAATCTTGTAAAATTTTGAATTCACTTTATGGTTCTCCAGAAAAGTTTTCTCCTAAAGGGAAATTCTCTCTGTGAACATGTCATTCTAAGGAGCATGAAGAAACTCAAACAGTATAACGCATTGAAATCCTTTGCTGTACTTAGGATGACACTTTTCGCGCTGATAAGGCAAGAGTCTATCTGAATGCCTGTATTAAAAATCAATACATTTGGAAACGAGCATTTAGAAGTTAGTATGAGAGTAATCCTACCAAGTTCAATATCTTTAATACTTTAGCCTAATTTAATGACTCAAGAATTAGCAAGTCATCTTAGCATTACAAATATTTGTAGTATAGGTTGCTAAGAATATATTTTGGACAGCTCTAAAGAAGTTTTTCAAGTAGCTCAAAATATTCATCTTTCACTCATCTTAGTTACATAAAATTGCACTAACTTTCCTGTGGGCTTTGTATCAATTACTTAATAATTTCTTATACTTAATAACTTTCCTAAGAAAACTTGATTGGGCTATGTGGTGTTTGGTGTTTATTTTTAAGTGCTGAGGGGCACTTTCAGGAGGAGAAGTTGATAATAATGAACCGATCTGGATTTCTTGCCAAAATGGTTAAAAGTAAGTATAAATTTCTTAAAAGAAATTTTTTAAAGGTGATGATATGGCAATTTTTGGAACTTTAGAGGAAATGCCTTTACCAGAAATTCTAACTATGCTAGGTAGTCGTACAGGGAAGTTACACCTTAGCCAATTACCTCGAAAGCAAAGTTATGACTTGTATCTTGATAAAACACACCTTAAAGCTTTTCATAACAATGGAAAAGCTTTAGTAACTGACTTGCTTGTGCGTGAAGCTATGCTTAAAATCTCGAGCTGCGAGCAAGGTACATTTGACTTTGAAAGATTGTCACCTGACAAACTCAAACAAAACCTAAACATTCCCATTACTAAACTCTTGTTGCAAATAGCTACTGCAATTGATGAAATTAGAGTTCATCGAAATCATTTTGCTGACTCAAGAATAAAATTTAAAAGTGTAGACTCTGTTGATATTGGGTTTGATAACACACTTTATGATTTTTGGCAAAGCTCCATCTCTCTATTAAAAAAGGGAGCAAGTGCCAAAGAAATTGCTCAATGTCTTTCTTTAGACATTGAGCTTGTACAATATAACTTATACAAGCTACGTTCTTTAGGAAAGGTGTTTCCTGTACGGGCCTTTGAACAAAGTAACTCTAAATCTAATAAAGCTATAAGTTTGAGAAAAAATATTGAAGGCAAGACCTATCAAGAAATAATTGCTTGGTTACAAACTACTCAATCTGAAGCTTCAGATAAAAGTAGGTTTATTGATGAAGCAAGGACTAACAAACCCTTTATACCTCAGAAAGGGCTTATTAATCGTTTGCTAAAAGCCCTGTCAGGAAGTAAGTAGAAAAATTATTGGCAGTGTCCACAATTTAAATTTAGAACCAATTCACCTATAAGCATTTTTAGGTAGATAATCTCTTAAGTAGGCTGTAGGAAATCACTTTTTGCATCAAGGCTTTCAATAAAAGCTTTAATTAACCCTATGACATTATCTACATCGTCAGTATCAATCATCTCGCTAGGAGAGTGCATATAGCGATTTGGAATAGCCACTACTGCTGTAGGTACACCGCTATGACCTTTAGCAATATCATCAGCATCCGTAGAAGTTTGACGTGGTGACACCTCAATATTATAAGGAATTTTTTCCTGTTCAGCTATAGCAATTAGCTTCTCAAATACCCCTCTATGAACAAAAGAGCCAACTGACAAGCTCACGCCTGAACCAAGAGGCACATCTCCCTCTTGTTTCTTATTTGTACTTGGTATATCTGTAGCATGAGTAACATCTACAACAATTGCTACATCGGGTTTAAGTTGGTGGGAAGCAACCAAAGCTCCAACACCACTTATTTCCTCTTGTACAGTAGCTACAGCAGTTATTTGTATGTTGGTTTGCGTTCTTCTTGCAGCTTCTAGCACCATATAAGCACCTATACGATTATCAATAGCTTTACTTACAATACGCCCATTTAAAAGCTCTAACATAGGTTGCTCAATAACAGCAAAATCACCTACACGGACATATTTTTTAGCTTCTTCGTTGTCTTTTGCACCAATATCAATCCACATATCAGCTATTTTCGACACTTTATTACGGTCGCTCGAGTCCATAAGGTGAATAGGTTTTTTACCTATTACTCCCAGAATTTCACCCTTGTAACCAACTATGCGCACCCTTTGACCAATAAGCTGCTGTGAATCCCAACCACCTATACCTTTGAAGTAAATAAAGCCTTCTTCATCTATGTAAGTAATGATTAAACCAATTTCATCTATGTGCCCAGCTAACATTACATGTGGTTTACTATCTTTACTAAAAGTAGCAAAGCTATTCCCATAGGCATCAATATCAATTTCAGCGTCATAGAGTTTTGCTTGTTGACGCCAAACTTTCGCAGGTTGCGATTCGAAAGAACTTGCTCCCGCTGCACCTAACAAACTTTCTAGAAAATTACGATCCATGTCTTGGTATTATATCCTAAATTATTTAGTTTAGTATTTGAAACATTTTTATCAGGGCTCTGAGGGATTTGAGAAGGCACTTGAATTTCTTAATATGTTGTTTGAACTGTGATTCATTGTGATTTTTATAATCTCTTTGACTTCAAACCCTCATACTCACTGTTTGTAATTGTTAATCATCACCTATTACTATTAGGGAATCAGTCATAACAATTCAGACATTTAGTAAGATACAGAGCACAAGGCTATATTATGTGTTCGCAAGCAAGGCTTGGGAGCAAGTTAAGGTAACAACATTACTCCTTGAAGCCAATAACATGAATACATAGTAACTTCAGTCATAATATTGCTAAACTATATGGTGTTACTACCATAAGTAACAGCCTGTGAAATGAAGTGAAGAGATTTAGAGAAACAGTTGACAACAATGGACTGGTGGTGGTTACTTCGCTATGATAGCAAGTATGATATATAGGCTGAGACAACCTTAAGGAATCAATTCCTAGGCACGTTGAAATTAGTAAAAAATTGTTTTGTTAAAGTTCCTATAGAGAGAAAGAAAGTCTCATGAGGTTTCTAGGAAGAATATACAAAGATGGTCAGTTTTGAGTTTTGGTTATCTAAAATAATTCTTGATGCTATGACTCAAGGATATATTCAAGAGGAAGTTGTAGAAGCAAACATGGTGAGGAGTTAATATGGTTCCCACTGGGTATTATGTTGCACTCAGTGCAGTAATTTTTGTAATTGGTGCTGCTGGGGTTTTAACCCGCCGCAGTGCCATTTTGATTTTTCTCTCTATTGAGCTTATGCTCAATGCTGCAAACTTAGCATTAGTGACTTACTCTAGGCAGTGGTCAAGTAGTGGTGCTGCTACTGCTTTAGCAGGACAAGGAGCTGTTTTTATCATCTTGGCTATTGCTGCTGCCGAAGTTGCTATAGGACTTGGCATATTAGTAGCAATCTTTAGGTATCGCGCCAGTTCAAATGTAGATGAGCTTTCGCAGGTACGTTTATGACCCTAGCTATTTATGCTCCTTTTGTAGCCATTTTAGGAGTGCTTATTAATGGTTTTTTTGGCAAACGCTTAAAAGAACCTTTACCCGGTATAATTGCTTCCGCAACTGTAGCTATTGGTTTTGCTTTTTCTATAGTAAGCTTTTTTGTATTACTAATCTCAAAAGAGAAAAGTATTAATGTACATTTATGGCAATTTTTACAGGCTGGTGAGCTTGAGCTTGCTTTTGGCTTCACTATAGATACTTTAAGCACAATAATGATGCTGATTATTACTGGCATAGGACTTTTAATCCATATTTACTCAATTGGTTATATGCATGGAGATAAAGACTATAGTCGCTACTTTGCACTTTTAAACCTGTTTATTGCTGCTATGCTCATCCTAGTAATGGCTGACTCTTACCCTCTTATGTTTATAGGTTGGGAAGGAGTTGGGGTTTGCTCTTATTTGCTAATTGGTTTTTGGTATAGCCACAAGTTGAATGCTGATGCTGCTCGTAAAGCTTTTATTGTCAATCGCATTGGTGATATAGGTTTTCTTTTAGCAATGTTTTTAATCTTTAAGGTTTTTTCTACCCTTAACATTGGTGATGTAAATTCAGCAGCATCAAATTTTGAAATGGGTACTGTTGCAATAAGCATTATTTGCATACTATTTATGTTAGCTGCTGCCGGTAAATCGGCACAGTTGCCCTTGCACACATGGTTACCTGACGCTATGGCTGGTCCTACCCCTGTTTCAGCACTTATTCATGCTGCCACTATGGTCACTGCTGGAGTATATTTAATAGCTCGTTCAGGAGCACTTTTTGCAATCTCACCACTGGGTTCAGCAGTAGTGGCTTGGTTAGGTGCATTAACCGCTTTGATTGCTGCTTTTAGTGCCATGTCACAGAAGGACATCAAGAAGATTTTGGCTTATTCAACAATTTCTCAGCTTGGCTATATGTTCGCTGCTGTTGGTGTAGGGGCTTATTGGGTAGGTATCTTCCATGTTTTTACTCACGCCTTTTTTAAAGCCTTGTTATTTTTAGCTTCAGGCTCAGTCATTCATGCCCTTGATGGGGAACAGAACATTGAAAAAATGGGCGGACTAAAAAAGTATTTGCCAATCACAAATATAATGGCCTTAATTGCTACTTTAGCTATAGCAGGTGTACCACTTTTAGCAGGCTTTTTCTCTAAAGATGCTATTTTAAGTCACGCCTTTAATAGTACTTTGTTAGATGGCTATGGCAACTATGCTATTTACTTTATTTTGCTCATTACTGCTGGGTTGACGGCTTTTTACATGTTTAGGTGGTACCACTGTGTTTTCTTGGGTAAAGAACGTTTTGAAGTTAAAGTGCATGCCTTACCACTTATAATGACTATACCGTTAGTTATTTTAGGTTTTGGTAGTGTCTTTGCAGGATATCTTGGTTTGCCTGAATTTTTAAGTACAAATTGGTTTGGGGGTTGGCTCGAGCACTCAACAAAAACCGCTATATTCAGACACCTACCCTTAACTGCAGAAATAATGTTGATGTTGCTATCTACAGCAGTAGTTGCATTAGGTCTCTTAGGGGCCTACTGGGTTTATGGAAAGAAAAAAGGTGAACCTGCTAAAAACTTCAAAGAAGGCATTTACAAGGAAATAAACAACTGGTCAGCTAGTGCTTTAGGTATTGATAATCTTTACAATAGGCTAATTGTACGTCCTAGCGAGAAAGTAGCTAAAATATTTAATGGAGTTGATAAAAATTTAGCAATTGGTTTGAGTCAAGGAGTAGTAGGCATAGGCAAAATAGCAAAACTTCTTAGAGTAGTGCAAAACGGTTTTGTACGCAGCTACGCTCTGATTATGCTAATTGGTGCAGTACTTATGATGCTCTATTTAGCTTTTAGTGGAGGTGCCACGTGATAGCTTTATGGCTTATTCTGACACCTGTTATTGCTGTACTACTCATTGCTTTTGTTCCTAGCAAGTGGGTTGATATAGTATTTGCTTTTCTCAGTAGTATAGCTAATTTTGTGCTAGCAGTTGTGATGATGTTTGTTGTAGCCCAGAACAACTTCCAAGTTATGTGGTTAGAGAAGTTTGGAATTTACTTTGCTTTGGATGGTGGGGGAGGCTCGAGCCTACTAATACTAACAGCTAACTTAGTAATGATCCCTGTTATTATTTATGCTTCTATCAAAATAAAGAGTCAAACAGGTGTTTTTTTAACCATGCTATTAATTATGCAAGCAGGTCTAAATGGTATTTTTCTAGCCAAGGATTTGGTGCTTTTTTATATATTCTGGGAAATTACTTTTATTCCTAGCTTAATAATGCTGTTTGTCTGGGGAAGAGAAAAAAGATGTGAAGCTGCATATAGCTACTTAATTTACGCAATGACAGGCTCTCTTTTAATGCTAATGTCCATACTAGCGTTGAAGCCCTTGTCTGGTGCAGAAAGTTATCTTTTTGATCATCTTCTAGCTGTCACACCCAACTTACCTTTGTCTACACAAAACTGGCTCTTTTTAGGTTTTGTTTTTGCCTTTGCTGTTAAAACACCTCTCATCCCTGTTCACTCTTGGCTAATAGACTTTCATGAACAAAATCACCCCTGTGGTGCAGCTGATGTAGCCGGAACACTTTATAAAGTAGGAACTTGGGGCTTTTTTGCTTGGGCGCTGCCACTTTTACCCGGAGCTGCTGGCGTTTTCTCTCCATTTTTACTAGCCTTAGCTGCAGTTACTGCCTTTTATGCAGCTTGGCTAGCAACCTATCAAACCAACTTAAAACGTTTGCTAGCCTACGCCTCTTTGTCGCATATGGGTATAGTAGCAACAGGAATTTTTGCCTTGCATATAACAGGTTTAAATGGAGCTATCTATCTACTAGCTGCGCAAATGGTTTCTACTGGTGGGCTTTTCCTAATATCTGGAATGCTTTTTAAACGCCGTCAAAGCTTTGAGCTTGATAGCTATGGTGGTGCCGCGAAAAGTGCTCCTGCTCTAGCTGCCATAACCCTATTCGTTGTATTTGCTAGCATTGGAGTACCTAGCCTAGCAAACTTTCCAGGGGAATTCTTAAGCCTACTAGGAGCGTTTCAGCAAAATCCCTACTTAGCAACACTAGCTTGTGGAGCAATAATTGCTGCAGGAGTTTATGGAGTAAATCTCTACCAAAGGCTTTATCAAGGTGAAGAAACATCATCATTACCAGAATTAGACTCTAGAGAGGTTGTGATACTTGCCCCTCTTTTGGTCATGATTATTTACCTAGGTATATTGCCTCATAAACACCTTCAAAATATTGAAGTGCAAGCCAGCACAATCGCCCAACAACATCAAACTATGTTTACCGTGAAGCATAACACTCAAAATAAGCAGCCACATCAGGAAGGAGACCATTAATGCTTATAGGTACAGATTTTGTAACTGCAAGTTTAGTGCCGCCTGTCCTACTACTACTTACCGCTTCATTTGTGCTACTAAGAGGATTGTGGTGGCCTTCTGGTAAACAAGCTGCTCTTTTTAGCTTCCTTGGACTTGCTTATGCCCTTTTTGCTAATAGCTTGCTATTTGGTCAAATTAAGCTTTATGGGGGAGAAATCAGTAGCTTTGGCGGGCGATATGTTATAGATGATTTTGCTTTAGCTTTTAATTTAGTTATCTTATTAGGCACTACTCTAGCTCTTTTAGTTAGCTTTGACTACTTGAAACGCTTCAAGTTAGATCAGCTTGAGTACTACCCTCTAATGCTACTTAGTGCCTGTGGAGCTATGCTAATGGCTGCTGCCAAAGATCTTATAGTATTAGTTTTGGCCTTAGAGATTATGTCACTAGCAGTTTATGTGCTTTCTGCTTGGCGTCAGGAAGCTAGAGAATCTGAAGAAGCAGGTATAAAATACTTCCTGTTAGGAGCTTTTGCCTCTGCCTTTTTCATTTATGGTATTGCCCTAAGTTACGGTGCTACAGGCACTTTTACTTATGAAGGTATTCTAGCTGCTGTAAATTCAGAAGGTTTCGATCAGGGTGTTCTTTTAAGCCTTGGTCTGGGTTTTGTCTTAGTAGGTTTGGGCTTCAAGGCTGCTCTAGTACCTTTTCATCAGTGGGCACCCGATGTTTATACTGGAGCCCCTACTCCGGTAACAGCTTTTATGAGTGTAGTGGTTAAAACAGCTGCCTTTGCAGCTATAGCACGTTTTGCTACTATGGCTTTCCCAGATGTTTCCCCAGCTCTAAACCAGCTTTTTATTGTTTTGGTGGTGCTTACGCTTGTTGTTGCTAACTTTGTTGCGCTCGAGCAAAAAAGTTTAAAAAGAATGCTAGCCTATTCTGCTGTTGCCCATGCAGGCTATCTAGGCATGGGTATTGTAGCTGGTAATGAGTCAGCAGTTATTTGGTACTTAGCTGCTTATACCTTTATGAATGTAGGAGCTTTTGCTGTCCTAAGCCTTATTAGTAATTCGGATGATAAGGGAGATAACCTAGAAGAAATTACTGGTTTAGGTAAGCATAGACCTATTATGGCTTTAGCTATGAGCATTTTCTTGTTAAGCCTAGCAGGTATTCCGCCCTTTGCAGGCTTTTTTGCTAAATTTTTAGTTTTCCAAGCTACACTTGAAGCAGGTTACATATGGTTAGCAGTGTTAGGGATTTTAACTAGTGTAGTAGCCATAATTTACTACATGCGTTTTATGATAGCAATGTATTCACCAAAGGAAGTTACCCCTTTAAAAGAAGATTTAAAAAGTCCTGTTGCTTTTTTGGTAATAGTAGTTGCTGCTGTAGTAACAGTATTTTTAGGATTTTTGCCTGTTTGGTAAAGGAATTCAAAATCCTATTAATTTTTGCTATATGAACCATAGATTATACTAAAAACGGGTTAAAACTGAACATTTTGTATAGAGGGATTCTTGATGGATATCACGCACTGTACACCTAAAAAATCTTAAGAGTAAATGTCCAAAACTAAGCCGTTTAAAGTATAGATAGTAACCACTACAGCTTTTACTTACCCCACCCAACCTCTCATAGAAGTTGGGGTAAAGGTGAATTTAAAAGGTGGTGTGGTTGTTTTTAACAATCAAATGTAGGATCATCACATGCAGGGTTATATATGACACTTTCTAATTCTTTGACTAATGCCTTAGCTGCTTTTTTTGCTTCTTTTCTTGTTTCATATGTTCCATCAGCAGCTACATATCCCATCACAGTATTGTTTTTGGCACCAGCAGTATAAGTGCCATCCGGTTGTTTATTGACTACAGGACTATAACTGTCCCCTGCAAGAACAACATTAAGAGGTGCGCTTAGGATCAAGAGTGCTAGGGCTCCAAATAAAATTACTTTTAAATTCTTACTCATTGTTTTAATTCCTTTCAAACTTGTGGTTTAGAATGATTAATCATCCTGATAAACAATTTAGCCAGCTGCCCTTAACGAACTCTTAACAAAGAAGTGTTTATAAATCAGGGAGAGTTTATAGGTAAAGAATATGTGGTTTCTTTGCACAACCGTCAAATAATACCTTAACCTGTCTGAAACATTTATAATCTTGAGGGGTAAATTACTCCTGCACACATCTTTACAAAGGCATATATTGTTGAACATATTCTAAATAGTAGAGTCCGTGTTGAACACGTTCATGTCTAGGTATTATGTGATTAGATAAAATTTACAGTGACCAATGTTTAGAGGCTGCATGTAGGCAGGGAACAATTATTAGAAGAATAAAGAGTTAAATAGTGGACAACTTTTCGATTTTCTTCTTCATTTTACCGGTACGCAAGTAAATGGAAAAAACATAGATTGGCTAATTGTAATGAACACCATAGACAACAAAGCCACAAGCTTCTACAGAGCAACTAAAGTCACTTCACTTAAACGCCTGTTTTGGCAGGCGCTCTAATATTTAGTGGCTTAACAGCATATTAACACTTATAGATAATAATAAGTAGGATAAATCAACTCCCCCTCCAAGCACCTACTTCGGTAGGTGCGCTTATTTCTATTAGTGGATAAGTAACAGAGTCACAATGCCTATTAATATTTGATTGGAGTTAGGGTATTGATAATCAGAGCAAGTTCTATTAAGAATAAATAAATGCTTTAGAAGAATACACCATTCTTGTTAATTTAGACCTTTAACCATTACACTGTGGATAGTGGTTTTATTTTGATTACTAAAAACCTTTAGTCAAGGAGTTATTTATGGATTCAGCAGAAAATATATACAGGTCCAGCAAATACAATCCACATGAAATTGAACAAAGATGGCAACAAAAATGGCAAGAGGACAAGCTTTATGAAATTGACCTAAATGACGATAGTAAGCCCAAGTATTACTTTCTTACTATGTATCCTTATCCATCAGGTGATTTACACGCTGGTCACTGGTATGCAGAAGCTCCTGCTGATGCCGCAGCTCGCTACCGTCGCATGAAAGGCTATAATGTACTTTTCCCTATGGGCTTTGATGCCTTTGGTTTGCCAGCAGAGAACGCTGCTATTAAGCGCAAAATTCACCCTAAAAAGTGGACATATGACAATATTGAAAGGATGACTCAACAGTTTAGCCAAATGGGGGCTATGTTTGACTGGTCTAAAAAAGTTATCACCTCTGATCCTGAGTACTATAAGTGGAATCAATGGCTGTTCTTGCAATTTTACAAGCAGGGTTTGGCTTATAAAAAGTGGTCCCCAGTAGATTGGTGTCCTAGCTGTAATACTACTTTAGCCCGAGAGCAAGTAGTTAGTGAAGCTCGAGTATGCGATCGCTGTGGAACCCCCGTTACTAAAAAAGATTTAGAACAATGGTACTTAAAAATTACTAACTACGCTGATGAACTTCTGGACTTTAGTAACTTAGATTGGCCTGACAAAGTTAGGTTAATGCAAACTAACTGGATTGGTCGTAGTGAGGGTGCAGAAGTAGCTTTTAAAACAGATGCAGGTGACATTACTGTATTTACCACTCGCCCTGATACCTTGTGGGGTGCAACCTTTATGGTCCTAGCCCCTGAGCACCCTTTAGTAGAAAAACTAACTACTGCTGATCGCAAAAATAAGGTGGCCGCTTATCTACAAGAAACTAAACACAAAAGTGAGATTGACAGGCAAGCAGAAGGTAGAGAAAAAACAGGGGTATTTATAGGTGCTCATGCTACTAATCCTGTCAATAACGAAAAAATTCCTATTTGGATAGCAGATTATGTTTTGATGGGCTACGGTACCGGAGCAATCATGGCAGTACCTGCTCATGACGAGCGTGATTTTGAGTTTGCCTACAAGTTTAAATTACCTATAAGAGTAGTTATTCAACCTGAAAATACCTCTTTAGATGCCAGCATAATGAGCGAGGCTTACGTTGGTGATGGGGTCATGGTCAATTCAGATCATTTTGATGGTACTCCTGTTGGTAAAGAAGGTAATACTGAAGGCATTACCAAAGTCATTGCTTATTTGGAAGAAAAGAGTATAGGTAAAAAACAAATCACTTATCGCCTTCATGATTGGCTTATTTCTAGACAACGTTATTGGGGTACTCCTATACCCATAATTTACTGTCGTAATTGCGGCACTGTAGCTGTAGCAGAAGATGATTTACCTGTTGTTTTACCAGAAGATGTAGAGTTTATGCCTACAGGTGAATCCCCTTTGAGGCTTCATAAAGACTTCTTAAGTGCTACTTGTCCTAACTGTGGTCATGATGCTAAACGGGACACCGACACCATGGATACTTTTATTGATTCTTCTTGGTATTGGTTTCGCTATCTCTCACCAAATAAAGACAATGGACCTTTCGATAAAGATTTAGCCAAGAAGTGGATGCCTGTAGAACAGTACACTGGTGGTATAGAACATGCTATTTTGCACTTGCTTTATGCTCGCTTTTTTACCAAAGTTATGCGTGATTTGGGCTTAACAAATGTCAGTGAGCCATTTAGTAAATTACGGAATCAAGGAATTATCTTAGGGGAAGACAATGAGAAAATGTCTAAGTCTCGAGGTAATGTGGTAAACCCTGATGATTTAGTAGCAGAGTATGGTGCAGATGCTGTGAGGGCTTATCTTATGTTTATAGGTCCTTGGGACCAAGGAGGACCGTGGAATCCTAGAGGCATAGAAGGTATTGTTAGGTTTCTAAACCGCTCTTGGCACATTATTTTGGATGAAGCTAAAGAGGAGTTAGATGAAAAGGTAATTGCTCAAAATAAGGGGTTTTTTAAGAGGCTTTGGAGACAAACACGGACTAAGAACAACAAGAAGGAGAACCAGGAAACTTTTGCTGCACAAGATCCTGAACAACTACAAAAAGAGGAAGAGAGTCTAAAAGAATTGAATTATGCTACTCACAACGCTATAAAAGAAATTAGCGAGGATTTGGAGAACTTCCAATTTAATACTGCTATAGCTGAGCTTATGACTTTGCTAAATGTTATGCAAAAGGTAAAAAATAGCTCTATTATCAAAACAGATCAGTGGCAAGAAGCCTGTAAGATGATGGTGACCATGCTAGCACCTTTTACTCCACACATAGCCGAAGAATTATGGCAACGTATAGGACACAAAACATCTGTTCATTTACAAAAATGGCCTGAATATGATGTGGATGCTTTAATTAAAGACACTATCAATATAGTAGTGCAAATTAATGGTAAAGTTAGGTCTCAAATAGTTGTTGCTAGCAATGCTACTCAGGAACAGATTTTAGAAGTAGCCAAGTCTGATGAAAATGTAGTCAAGTATATTGAGGGTAAAGAGGTTAAACGTGAGGTTTTTGTACCTAATAAACTAGTTAATATTGTGTGTAGCTAGTGATATATGGTTAGATTATGGCAGTAATTAAAAGTAAGCCTACAACAACCCCTCACATGAGCGTATTTAACAACTTTGAAGTTTTTTCACAAAGCTGGTATCTACTTGCTCACTCAAAAAGATTACGAAAAAAACAAGTGAAAAGCTTTGAGCGATTAGGGCGTAAGTTAGCTGTTTACCGTGATGAACTAGGGAAAGTTCATGCCTTTGATGCCCATTGTCCACATCTAGGTGCCGATTTAGGACAAGGAAAGGTTAAAGGTAGAGAACTAGAATGCCCTTTTCATCACTGGCGTTTTGATACTGAGGGAAAGTGCAGCTATGCTCCCAATATTGCCACTCCCAAGCGTCATACTAAAAGCTATCCCATTTTAGAGAAGTGGGGATTTATTTGGTTTTTTAATGGCCGTATACCTATTATAAATTTCCCCCAGCTACCAGAAAACAAGAGATACACTACTCTTTGGCTACCTAGTCAACATATAAACAACCATCCCCATATAGTTATAGGTAACAATCTTGACCTTAGGCATTTTGAGACTCTACATAACTTTCAATTTACAGAGCAACCAACTCTTGAACGTCCTAGTAAACATAGCTTACGCCTCAAATTACGAGGGAAACCCAAAAGCAAGCGTATGCAGCAATTGACTAGTACTCAAAAACAGGATGCTGAGATGGAATTTCTTACTCTAGGTGGCAATATTGCTTGGTTAAGCTTTCAAAAACCCTTTGATTTTCAAGTGCTCTTTACTGGACGTCCTACAAAAAATAGGGGTTGTAACCTTCAACTTTTTGTATTTATACCCAAGGGCAAATTAAATACTCTTCCACAAGCTATTACTTTGCTTTTTACTTTGCTAAAAGGTGATAGAAAAGTTCTCAACCGCCTTAGTTTTTCAGCAGGTTTTGCTGAAAGTGATGAAACCTTTAGAGAGTTTGTAGATTTAGTGAATAAGCTTCCTGTAGGTTAGCTTAAGGTAAGTTAGCTTGACAAAACAAAGTTAATAATTTTAAACTAACAAAAGTGAATGAACGTTCACTCTGTTTTAAGTTTTTATGGACAAACGTCAGGCCATTCTCACAGCTACTGCTAAACTAATCACAGAACGTGGTTTACAGTCTACACCTGTGTCTTTAATTGCTGAGAGATCAGGAGTAGGTGCAGGCACCATTTATCGTTATTTTGAAGATAAAGAGGCATTGGTTACTGCTGTTTACGAGGAGTTAGTCAAAGACATAAGTATTGTTGTGTTTAGGGATAAGGGTGGGGATGGCAAAATGAAGGAGCGGTTTTTTGCCTTTTGGCGAAATGTGCTCGAGTTCTTCCTAAAAAACCCTGAACGCACAGCCCTCTTTGATTACCTAAAAACCTCACCCTACGTGAAAAGGGAGGTAAAAGAAGCTATTGATAAGCAAATGCAGCAAAAAAGTTATGACCTTTTTGTAAAGGAGATGGAGGAAAAATCACTGACAAGAAACCTAGGTCCTGAACTCACAATTAATTTTATTTATGGTGGCCTTCTTCAACTAACTAAGAAAAATCCTACAGAGTTAGATGAAGAGTGTGTTGAACAGGTTTTAGAAATGTGCTGGGAGATTATGACAGCATAAATTTTTTTTAAGCTAGAGGAATGAATATTCATTACAAAAGAAATATGAAAGGAAAAATTGTGAAAACTATAGTTATTACAGGAGCATCATCAGGGATTGGTAAAGCTACAGCTAAATATTTTGCTGAGCAAGGCTGGCAAGTTGCTGCCACTATGCGCAAACCAGAGAAGGAAACCGAGTTACCTCAAGTTCAAAATGTTAAGCTTTATCATTTAGATGTAACTGATGAAAATAGTATTAGTGAGGCTAGAGACAACATCCTAAAAGATTTTGGTGGTATAAATGTTGTTTTAAATAATGCAGGGTACGGCCTTGTTGGAGCTTTTGAGGCTGCTTCGGAAGAACAAATCAAACGCCAGTTTGACACTAACTTATTTGGACTTATGGCTGTAACAAGAGCTTTTTTACCACACTTTCGGGCAAACAAAACTGGTACTTTTATTAATGTTTCTTCAATTGGTGGACTTGTTACCTTTCCTTTCATTAGTTTGTATCACAGTACCAAGTGGGCTGTTGAGGGCTTTTCAGAATCACTTTCATATGAATTAGCAGAGCTTGGTTTAAAGGTTAGAATAATTGAGCCGGGAGCTATTGCCACTGATTTTGGCGAGCGCTCACTAGTTTTTGCAACTAATCCTGAATTAAATGATTACAATGAGAGCATTGTTAAATTTCAAGCAGCTATGGAAAATATGGCAGAAAATGCTAGCCCTGCTAGTCTTGTTGCTGAGGTAATCTATCAAGCAGCTATTGATGAATCTGATAAACTTCGTTATCTAGTAGGAGGAGATGCAGAACAAGCCTATGAACTTAGGAAGAGTGTAGGAGACCTGCAGTTTATTAGCAGTATGAAAGAGAGGTTTTTTTCCTAATATATAATTTAGCTAAATCCTTGTCTTATCAAAACGAGAAATGCCATCCTGAGCCCTGCCCTTACAAGGGCAGGCGATAGTAAACTACGCGAAGGATCTCTAATGCTTTAATGCCATCTGAGATTCTTCATTTATCCTTACCTGCCTCTATTTAAAGCAATTACATTCAAGGATAGCTTATTCCAAACAACATAAGTCTTCTAGCTACCTCAAAACACGTATCTTGTTCCTTATGATTAAAATAGCTTACCTCTACCTCAACTTTTGCAGTGAGGCCTTTGCGATGTCAGGAAAACGAAAATAGGCTAATATCCGATAAAGCAAATTGTTACTAATCTTCACATTATGAATAACACCTCCTAAAATGTATAAACACACCGTGGAGGTGATTATATGGTACCCCTGCTTGATTACCCTGAAGTTGTTAAGCATTATGAACATTTCTTTAAAGATATTTT
The DNA here is from genome assembly GCA_965223045.1 of Trueperaceae bacterium. GTDB lineage: Bacteria > Deinococcota > Deinococci > Deinococcales > Trueperaceae > CBDCVN01. Next base: position 5,108,214 of record CBDCVN010000013.1, on the reverse strand, counting down.
CTCTGATTCAGCCATGACACAGTTCAAACGTTATATAAGTGGACTTATTGTTTCAGAAAACAAAACCGTTGAGGGGATTAATCGCTTGATTATTTTTGAGAACCGTGATCAAAGCAGCCTTAATCGCTTGTTAAACAAAAGCCCTTTTAGTGAAGAGAAACTAAACCAAAAACGTTTAGACCTTTTAGCAAGTCTGGAAGGTACTCGTTTCAAACCTAAAGGTGTGTTAAGTATAGATGATACTTTGCTTGAGCATTATGGCAAACACTTTAAAGGCATAGCAAAACTTTATGATTCTAGTAAAGGATGCCATGTTTGGGCGCACCATTTGGTAGGGTTACACTATAGTGACGATCAAACTGACTATCCAGTAGAATTTGAATTATGGAAACCCGCTGACCTTGAGAAAATAGAGGAGGGGCTGCCAGAGCTAGGTATTCCCATCAAGGAAAGTAAGCTAGAACTGAAAAAGACTAATGAAGCAAAATGGCGACAGTACTTGATAAGATTATGGAGAAGGCATCAAAACAAAGATGGTGTCACAGATTTGTATGAAAGCAAGTTTCACATTGCAAAAAGATTGCTATCTAAATGGAAGGAAAGTAATCCAAGGATGAAACTGCCTATAGTATTTGATAAATGGTATACAGCAGCTCCTTTTTGTCGTTTCATTGACAAGGAACTTAAACTTCCCTATGTAGGAACACTTTGTGCAGATGATAAAGTAATTGTAAATGGGCAAGAAGAAACAATTAAAGACTTCAGTCAGAGACTTAAAAAAGAGCATTTCGATAATTTAAGTGAGGAGAAGAAGCCAGTTTTCCGTAAAATAACCATTTCCTACAAGGGAAAGAAAGAAAGGTACTACAGTTTTTGTTGCACGATTAAGGTTAAGAATTTTGGGAAGCAAAGATTAGTTATCAATTACAGAGAGGAAGAATTGAAGGGTGAGCCATATGCATTAATTTCAAATTGCTTAAAATGGCAATCAGCAGGAATAACAAGAATCAGACGCCATAGGTGGCCAATTGAAGTATATCATGAAGAAGGTAAGGCAGAAGGTTTGGACCAGTATCAGGTACGGGATATTGAAGCGATATGCAGACATATTAGCTTTGTTGCCGTAGTTTACAGCTTATTGCGAGCCATACCTCATGATCAGGACCTCTTAAAAAAGCTTCAAAATCAACTCAAGGTAGAAATTGAAGGTAGTAACTCCCATTGGTGTCGAGTAGCAAAAGCACAGAGCTTGTGGAGTTTGGCAAGTTTCATAAGTGCTGGATTAGTAAAAGGGCAAACACTTGAAAGTTTGATGGCACCTATTTTAGCTGCTGTCTGCTACTAGAAAGCGTTTATTTAAAAATCCAATTGCTTTTTGAGTCCTTTTTAATTTACTATTTAGGTCTTTTAGGTTTTCTTTGTTCCTTTACTGATGATTTTTCCTTTGAGAATTGCTATAATTAGTTGAGTGAACTAATATTACTAACATACTCACTACTGCCAAAGTTGAGCTCTACAATAGAAAATGGCAACCCCAAAATAGTATAGACTTTAACTATACAAGCCCCCTTTCTAACTTTGTGTACAGTTTGCTTGAGAGTCAGTACCCTTTCAATAGGATTGCTCATTAAGCGGTTGTATAAACTTTTACATGCAGAAATTTCCTTGCTAGTAAGCTTTTGATCGCTCTGGGGTATATGAAGGGTAAAAAATGATACTCCGAAAACAAGTAGAACAACCATAGCAGTAACCATTGTTTTGTTAAGCATTGTTTTGTTAAACATTGTAAAGTCACCCAGAAAATCTACTTCTGTGAGCATGTTATCCTGAGGAATATAATAACGCAGAACCTCTGGTGGCGTAACTGCCGTGAGATCCTTCGCTATACTCAGGATGACATTCCTATTCCTTGCGTTAATAGAGCAAATATTTATCTGAACATCTATAGTACCTAATTCTATCGCATTGTTTTTGTATTTTAGTGCCTAGTTAGGTGTAAAAGCATTGTGAATGATTCCTGCTAAGGGTTTATTAGATTGTCTTTCAATGTACTCTATCCACACCTCTTCAATAATATCAATTAGCAAAGCATTTGTGTCTGGCACAGCAACTTCAGCTAGCTCAGTAAGATTTACACCTTGCAAGCTAGGAGTAACTTCTGAAACGACTGCTTGGTCTTCTTCACTTAATAAAGGTATATCTACCCCTAAAGGATAACCAATTGTTGCTAGTTTAGAAATTTGATTACTAGGTTCAGAAAGATAGTTAGCCAATACCAGAGCAGCTGCAGGATGAGGTGCATTTGCAGGAATACTAATAAAGCTCTTGTTCACAAGCATGCCTTCTTTAGGAAATATTATGTTTTGGGCTGTCTCAGGTAGTGAGCCATTTTCTATGCTTATAGCAGTATCATAAACACCAAAGCGACAGAACATATCTACTTCACCATTTACAAAAAGAGTTTCGTTTATTGAACCATTTTCAGTATAAATAGGTGAGCCACGTTGTCTCTCTTTGCCACTGCCACCCAGTAGAAAGGGCTCGAGCTCCTTCAAAAATTCAAATCCGGGGGTAGCAATGCGAGTAAATTCCTCTTCTGTGAGTTCATCTGCACTTAATTGAAAAGGTTCATAGGTAGTGCCATCAGGATTAAAAGCATAGAGCACGCTTTGCACAAAAGTATTACCCTCAAAGTGAGGTGGTTTTATATAGGTAAAGCGGCCAGGGTTTTTCTGTAAATAACTTTTTAGCTCTTGAAAATCTTTAGGGACACTTTCTTTAGGCAAACGAGCTGTATCAATAGTACAAATATATTGTTCACCTGACCATGGTATTTCTTGTCCCCCTGTAGGATAACCTAGATCATAAAGATTTATCTTTGCCCTTGAGTCTTCGGGATTAAGAAAAAAGTACTTGGAGTTAGGTAGTTTATCAGCAAAAGAGCCAAAAGTCAGATCTTGGCTCGCCAAACTAAAAAAGTTCTCGCCATTAATCCATATTGCATCAACTGGACCCTGGCCAATGCCACGTCCTACAGATGCTTCGGCTAGAATTAGATCGACTGCGTCTCGAGTGTTAGCTATTCTAGAACTTTTTAACTTTATGCCAAGTTTGGCTAAGTCTGGCACAACTATAGTATCAATCCAAGTATTTAGTTCCTCGCTACCACCCCAGTAAAACCAGTTAACTTCACCTTCAGCTCGAGCTTGCTCTTGCACTTCTTCCCAAGAAAGTTCCCCTGCTAAAAAGTCATTACGAAAATTTTCTGCCTCAGGATTACCAGCTTGAACAAAAGCCAAACTAATTACTACTAAACTAAATAAAAAACGCATAGTTATTATCTCCTAAATTTAATCCTCAATCTCTTGGTTAGCTTAAATAAATCTCTAAAATTGCTATAGAAGTTGCCAGACATGCAGATTGACACCTAATCATTCTCACGTGATTGTGCAACATCAAAAAATAAAAACACCTGTCATCAAGCACGTGTTGTAGGGGTTTAAAATCTTAAGCCCCTACAATTAATGCTTATAAGACCTGTGGCAGGATCTTGATAGATTTGAAAGTGCATTCGAATTTTTTCCCTATTATACTTCAGGGAAGACCCAGAGGTGTTCCTTAGCTATTTTCACCATCACCTCTTGACCTTCTAAAAAACGACGTGTTGAGAGTTCTCTTACTTGCAAATTTATACCTTTAGCTTCCACTTGATAACGAACAATACCACCATGGTAAAGAACATCCTTCACCTTGACTTTAAAGCAATTCTCCATATCTTTTACGTCATCTTTTTGACTGAGCCTTATATGCTCAGGGCGCACTGTAGCAAGGACCTCACCATTTTCAGGCTGCGATGGTATTTGAGACATCAATAAATCTCTAACTGATGTTTGCAAAACACTTTCTTCAGTCCCTTTTTTTATAAGCTTGCCTTTAATAAGGTTAGTTGTTCCCATAAAATCAGCAATACGTGGGGTTTTAGGATAATTAAAGATCTCTTCGGGGGTGCCAAACTGCCAGATTTGTCCTTCGAACATTACAGCTATTTGATCAGCTAGTTCAATAGCCTCGGTTTGGTCATGAGTAACAAAAAGAGTTGTGATTCCTAAACGCCTATGTAAGTTGCTAATAAAATTACGCATTTCCTCCCGCAGTTTAGCATCTAGGTTTGAAAGTGGTTCATCCATAAGCATGATTCTAGGATTAGTAATAACAGTCCTAGCAATAGCTACTCGTTGTTGTTGCCCACCAGAAAGCTGGCTAGGGAAACGTTTTTCTAAACCTTTGAGTTGTACAATACTTAAAACTTCATTAACACGTTTAACTATTTCAGCTTTAGGTACTCTCCGCACTTTGAGGCCAAAACTAACATTGTTAAATACGTTCATGTGAGGGAAAAGAACATAGCGCTGAAAAACCATACCAATATTGCGTTTTTCAGAAGGTATATTCAGAACAGATTCACCGCCGAAAAGTACGTCACCTTTGTTAGGCCTTTCTAAACCTGCAATCATACGCAAGGTAGTGGTCTTACCGCAGCCCGAAGGCCCTAACAAAGCTACTAGGCTGCCAGCAGGAATTTTTAGGTTAACGCCATTAACAACAATAACCTTATCAAATTGTTTATAGAGATTTACTAATTCAAGTTCTGTCGTATTATACTTCCCTGCTTTGTAAATAGTTTCTTGTTAAGGGCTTGTTAAGAGCACCTAATTACATTGTATATCAGGATGATTAAACATCCTAAATTACATTCTGAAAGGAACATTTATAATGTTAAAATTAATTAGATATACCCTCACCTCAGGAGCCATTTTGATAGGCTTAAGTTTAGCAAGCATGAGTTTCGCTTTAGGAGATAATTGTAAAGATGTCAAAATCTCTGTAACCAATCATCGTGTTCAAGAAATCAAAGTAACCAAAGTAAAGTACTATGACTATGATAAGAGTAAATGGCGTAGTGAATCTACTTGGGGAACACTGAAACTTGCTCCTAATATTAAAGGTTCTAAGACACGTGATCTCGAGTATGTTAAAAATGACTTAACAAAAGTCAAGATTTACTGGAAGTACAATACTGGTGGAAGTAGCTGGAGCTCAGAGTATACTAAAACCAGCAGCAGCTTTACCTGTAACCAAGGAGATTCTGTAAGCTTCACTATAAACTAAATTCGTTTTGTCTAGCTAAACTCACTGTCAGCAAATGGCAGTGAGTTTTTTAATTCTTTTGACAAAGTTTAGCTAAGGTTTCTAGAAAAAAAACATTCTCAGGTGGAGTACCAATAGACACTCGCAAACAACCTTCAACAAGATGGTCTTGGCGACGTACTAAAATCCCCTCTTTCAAAAGCGCCTCTTGAGTCTTAACAGGACTTCTTACCTTTAATAAAAAGAAATTGGTGACACTAGGGTAGTATTTTAGTTTTAGTTTATCAAGAGCAGTAAAAATATGCTGTCGCTCCCTCTTAACCTCTACCAAATAATCTTTTACAAAGCCAGAACCATTCTCTAAAGCTTCTAGGACTGTTTCTATAATAGAAAGTTGCACAGCAGACACAACAAAAGGTGGAATGGCTTTACGCAACTCTAAAATAACCTTGGGATTCCCTAAAGCATAGCCTAAACGAATTCCAGCCAAACCAAACGCTTTAGAGAAGGTCCGTAAGACAGCAACATTCTTATATTGCTTAGCCAAAAAACTGAAATCTGTTCCTGAAAATTGATAGTAGGCTTCATCAATTACTACTGTCCAATTATTTGCTTGGGCCGACTCTACTAACTCAATTATTTCAGGTTCAGGATGCAAGTTGCCAGTGGGAGCTGCTGGATTAGCTATAAAAAGTACACCAGTGCCTCGCTTTAGCTCTACTTTTAGGGCTTCACTGGGTAATGAAAAATCATCATTTAGAGGAATTTCTGTTAGACTATGAGGATCTAACAGATTAGCATCTAAGCTATAAACAGCAAAGGTAGGAGCTACAGTTAGCACACGCTGATTTAAACCACAAGCCTCTATAAAGTAGCGAATAATTGTGTTTGAACCACCCCCTAAAATAATACCATCTTCTAGCCAGTTATTTTGCTTAGCTACCATTTGTCGCAAAGTTTCACCTTGCATTTCAGGATAGCGATTAAAAGGTAAGTTCTTAAGCTTTTCTAGGGCTTTTCCTTTAATTTCTAGTGGTAGGTCATAGGGAGACTCATTTTGATTGAGCTTGATTTTATGAGGTTTGTCTTCAAATTTGTAGGCGCTTAGGGTTTTTACAGCGTTACGTATCACAGGTCAATTATATAACACCTAGGCCAATGGATTTAAAAGGGTAGTTTTTCTGTAGAGATATTAGATATAACTTACTGGAAAAAGTTGGTTAATATGTCATAAGATAGAGGCCTCGAGCCCCTAACGGAAAGCTATGACTTTGCAGGCATTTATCTTTTTCTACGAGAAACTATTTGCTTTTCTGCTAGCATAGTAATAAAGGCCATAAACAAACCAACACCTGTAATAATATAAAAAATGGTGAATGTTTTCCCTAGATCAGTTTGTGGTGAGATATCACCATATCCTACAGTTGTTAGTGTTATTACACTGAAATAAAGCGCATCAAGAAAACGCCAATCCTCAAAGCGCCAGTAAAACACTGTTCCTAAAGATAAAACTATTAACATCCAAAAAACTAAGCTCCTAAACTCAGTATCTTTAAAAGCAAAGCGTAAGACTCTTAAAATACCTGTTACTAAAAGAATAATATGGATCATATGTATTACCTCAATAATCTAACTTCTCAAAGGCCAAAAACTGGTCTCAGTAAGGAATTAGGTAGATTGAGAGTTATGATATTATAATTTCAGTAATAAACCTAAGGAGATTATTATAGTAACCATATCTTTTCAGGTGTGTAGCTTTATTAATGAAGTTACCCTCGAAAACACTTGATTATGAATAGCTTTGTAGGGTAAACCTTGGAGTTTTGGAGCTCCAAGGCTCTTAATTTAGGTTCTCTATTTGTACACTACTATTTTATCTCTAGGGTCATTTCCAAGGAGCTTTCTCCGAGATTGTTCCAAAGATAATGTTTGAGCATAAAGCGCTGCTACTCCTGTAGCTACTGGGGCAGAAAATGATGTACCGCTTATACCTATTGGATCAGTAGCACTACAACGAAAACCCAAGTTTAAAACACTTTCTGGGCATAGACTAACTCCAGGTGCTTCTAGATTCCTTTCTGAAAATTCATCTCTATTAAAAGGAGCAAGCTCCCAATTACTAGAGTTAACTGGTAGACCTGTAGCGGCAACAGCTATAACATTGCCAACATCACCCACTACAGAAAAAGGCCTAGAAGCTGATGGGTTGGTAGGATCTGCACGTTTGGCATGATCAGATGGAAAGTGGTTACTCACACGTGGACGATTACCTGCAGAAGCCATTAAAAGAAGCCTATTAGCAAAATTGTCATCTATTTTCAGTAGTTGTAATAAGGTTCTATCCTCTAGAAGACCTCCTAGGCTCACATTTACTATCACCTCTTGTTGGCCACTGTTCCATAGATAAAATATAGCTAGACTAAGAACCCCTGAAGGGCAAAAGTTATTCTTGCAAATTTTCAAAGGAATTATCTCAGCATCAGGAGCAATATCATGGATGATCTGGGCTATGTGCGAATCATGTCCTTCAATATCAGGATTACCATCACGATCTAAATCACAGCTATATTCATCATTAGTTACGTTAGAGTCATCAAGAAAATTATACCCCACTGCAAGTTGAGCTTGAGCGCTTGCAGACAAAGCACTGCTATCTACACCTCCACCAACAACAGCAACTGTAACATCATTACCTGTGATGCCCTGATTGTGTGCCTGATCTGCGTTGATAGTACTCAAAAGTGTAGTGGTGTCTATACTTTCATAGTTGCTAGCAGTAGGATCAAGCCATCTTTTAATATCCCTACAAGTAGGATCATAAGAATTAACACTTTGATCTGGGTAGAAAATAACATTCCTATCAACTTCTAAAACTTGGTCACTTTGCTTCAATCTTTGCAAAGCTTGACTAGTACTGTACTTCCCAATATCTAAAACAGCAAAGCATAGACCTCTGTTTTCTTGATTATCAGAAAGATTTGTATAAGCTACTTTTTCTGCAGAAAACCCCTCAAAGGATTCAATGATGCGCCTGCATTCTTCTAGATTGTTTGCCCCTTTAATAAGTACAGTCACTTGGCCATTTACTACTGCGCCAAATGGCTTATAGGTACGCTCAATGACCTTGTTATTTGTGCTTACAAGCTTTACTACTATAGTTTGCCCATCAATAAATTCATTTACATCAAGAATATTGCTTGCAGGCCCGGGAATATCAAGGACTACACCATTATCCTGTCGCCAAAATTCTACATTTTTATTATTAATTAATACTTCCTCTATTTGACTAGAAGCTTGGGAAGGCATTTTAACCAGTATACGCTCACCATAAGCAATTACTTCCTCTTCAGAGAAATCTGTATACTCTTCTAAGCCCTCTAAGGGAGCTTTATCTAACTCATCATTTTGTTCACTTGATTCATCTTGTTCATTAGGATTGCCTAGGATATCTAATCCATCAGGGGTGTTTGGCTCATCTAAATCATCTGGCCTGTCTGGTTTGTCTTGGTCATTTGGTCTATTAGGCTTATCTGGCTTGTTTGGGTTGTCTGGATCTGACCTGTTTGGCCTGTCTGGGTCATCTGGTCTGTTTGGCTTATCCGGTTTATCTGGTCTATTAGGATCATCAGGGTCTGGTCTGTTTGGCCTATCTGGATTATCTGGCCTGTTTGGGTTGTCTGGTCTATTAGGCTTATCTGGGTTATCTGGTCTATTAGGGTCATCAGGATCTGGCCTGTTTGGCCTGTCTGAATTATGTGGTCTGTTTGGATTGTCCGGTCTATTAGGATTATCTGGTCTATTAGGATCATCAGGGTCTGGCCTGTTTGGTCTGTCTGGATTATCTGGTCTGTTTGGATTGTCCGGTCTATTAGGATTATCTGGTTTATCTGGTCTATTAGGGTCATCAGGATCTGGCCTGTTTGGCCTGTCTGGATTATGTGGTCTGTTTGGATTGTCCGGTCTATTAGGCTTATCTGGTTTATCTGGTCTATTAGGGTCATCAGGATCTGGCCTGTTTGGTCTGTCTGGATTATCTGGTCTGTCTGGGTTATCTGGTCTATTAGGGTCATCAGGATCTGGCCTGTTTGGCTTGTCTGGATTATGTGGCCTGCTTGGGTTATCAGGATCATTTGGTTCACCTGACTTGTTGAGTCCACCTAATTGATACAGTTCATATAACCTCTCAGCTTCTGGTTGATTAGCAGAAGAGCTTATTGCTAAAAAACAATAAAGAAGAATTACAATTAATTTCCAATACATAATTTATCCTCCAAAGCATACCTTTTCAAGGTATACTTTCATTAGATTAAAAGTAAACTCTTAACAAGGTCTTAACATATAAATTATTGTGTCAAATAACATTGCTGAAGCACCACAATTTGCTCTGTACTGGCTTTTAACCCCTCGGTTATCTGGTTACACCAAATTATTGCCACTATTTCAACAAGATTTATCTACTATCTTTTATACTCAATAATTATCTAGCTTAATTTAGCAGTATTATCTGAAGCTCGAGCAGTTTCATCTAACAAAGACATAAGCATAGTTTTATTTTGGCTAGCGTCTACAAGATTTACTAGTGCGTCAAGAGCATCTTGGACCCTTACTATGTTCATAGGCTTGTCTTGTTTCTGATAAAGTTGCTCTAGCTTTGTTAAAAGTAGTTGAGCTTCTCTAGTATTATTATTTAGTAAAGCCTGTTCAAGGATACGCTTAAGCATTTTTTCATAGGCTTTTTGATATGTATAGAGCTCATCCATGTTGCCACTTTTTTCTATTAGCTCGAGTGCAACTTCCATAGTATCAGGACTAGTGTTCATATTTGCTAAGTTGGCCATTGCTGCACCTTGAATAAAGAATTCACCAGCCTTGTGTCCTATATTTATAGCTTGATTAAAAAAAGTGGTGGCTTCACTAGTTCTTTTCTGTTGAAAATATATATATCCCAAACTAAGTTTAAGGCGAGCAGTAACTTCATGAGCACCAATTGTTAGGGCAATTTTGTTAGCCTCGAGATAATAACTTTCAGCCTGTTTCAAATCTTGGCAGCGCTCCCAAAGTATACCAAGATTAAGCAAGATACGCGCCCTTAAAATGGGGTTATCCTCTATTTCATCAAGTGCAGTTAGTGCATTCTTATAGGCTAATTCCGCGTCCTCTCGCAGTTTTGAAACAGCATCATTACCCTTTTCTTCTTCATTCATTGCTAGCTTGTCTAGAGCAATAGCATAATTATTTAGCGCACCCACCCAACGATTACCATCATTTGTAGCTTGGTAAAAGCTTGCCGCTTTTTTAAAATAAGAAGGGGCTTCTAGAAATTTTTCTTCTGCATGGGCTAAATAGCCCAAAGTATTCATAGCTGTTGCCTTGGCCCACAACCAATCTAAGCCACTTTGACTAGCAGTTTCTGCCGCGTATCTAGCCTGCTGGCGCTTACCACAACGCCAAAAAAGTGTAGATCTTAGGGCTATAATATTTGGATTATAAAGTTCTTCAGCCAAGCCTTCTAAGAGATCTATTGCCCTTTTATAGTGTCCTAAACGCTCTAAGGCATATGCCTCTAGAAAATAAACCTCAGGTTCAGGATCTAACCCCAAGATGTCTTCTACCAAACGGGTTTGGGCTAGTAATTTTTGAGCCTCTGCAAATTCTAACTTTGCTATTAACTCTTTTGCTTTGAGAGTATATGCTTGCCTTGCTCGAGGTATATCACCAACTCCACCAAAGCCTTGAGTTTCTTCATAAATGTGTTTATAGAGTGAAAAAGCTTGCTCTGCAGGGGTGGCCCTTGCTAATTTTAAAAGAAGTGCTATACGCTCTTTTGGATTCTTATCAAACCAATCGCTAGCCAAGCCCTTAGCCTTTAATTGAGTATCAGCATCAATCAGACCTGCTAATATAAGCTCTTCTCTAATTGAAGACATCTCTCCTAGAGGAAGCTTTAATGCCTTGCGCACAATAGTAAGATTAGGATTATTTTGTAAAGACAGGGCCAAAAAAACTTGTAAAGCTTCTTCTGAAAGCTCTGCTAAATACTCTTGGGTTTTATCTGTAGTTTCAGAAGTATCTCCACGACTAGTTTCTAGTAAATGCCTAAGCTTTGCTAAGATTGCTGGTGTAGGTTCAGATGCAGCAGGTAGCTTTTGAGCATGCTCGGCCCAGTAACGAACGTCAGCTAGATTGTCTTGCTCGAGAGCTAATGAGGCTAATTCTATCATGGCTTCTCGAGCCTTATCTGCAAAGTATTCCTGCTTCTCAGTAACCCAGTCGAGTAATTGAGGGCTCAAACCTAAGTTGTTAAGTGGTTTACCTAAATCATTTAGAAATGGGGCTTTGTAGAGCTCTAAAGCAAGTTTTAGTTTGTCATTGTTCAAATTTGCTAGAAAGTCTAGTGCATCACAATTAACTAGAGTAGGCAAAGGATTAACACCTGACTTATCAGGAATAGCAGCGCCCACCCCACCTTTTTTTAATTGAGAAAGCACCACAGAAAGTTTTCCCAATTTCTTCTGCACTGCTTGCTTATCTTTTGTCTCACCTGCCCAAAATAGATCAACTAACTTACGGCGCTCCTGAGGTCCCTCAACTGCCAAGTAAGCTAGTAATAAAAGTGGCTTTGGCCTTGAAAAATCATAACCTTCAAGATAAACCTTGCCAAAAGTCACAACTTGCACACTTTTATATTAGCACAGGCATAAGTTAATAATGTGTCAGAATATGTTTGTAAGTCCCTGATTTGAGAAATTGGTTTGCTATATGTAGAGCATAAACAAAGCCTGAGCAAGTAGCGCTTATATTAAATGCAGTTGCTTTAGTGCAGCTGAGTTCTCCCTGCAATCAAGCAGCCACAGAAGGAAAGATGTGGTCAGGTGTTATGGTAGCAACAATGATTAAGTCAATCTCACTGGGCATTAGTAGTTGTGCATTTTCTAGTGCTTGAACTGCAGCTTGCTTGGCGATTTCTAAAATTGTCTTATAAGAAATATATGCCTGTTCTACTGAGAATTGATTCAGTAATACACTTCCAGCAAGTTGATGATTATCAATAACTGTTTCTGGAACATAGGAACCTATACCTCTGATGGTAGCTTGCAATTTAGAACCCCATTCACTTTAACGACTGTTCCAAGCACTATAACTATAGAAATAACCTTTAAGCTATTTGCCTAACAGAGTTTTTATGTTAAAGTGTGTAGAGACAGTGTTCGAAGTATGTCTTAGATAAATCATTCCACATCATTGATAAATCATTCCACATCATTCCACTGACCCTAAGACATACCAACAACTGTACAACTATTTTGCTAAGGCTCCTCAAACCCCCTAGTTTTCTGGCCCTTTAGCACCTTGTTCATAACAGCCTATAGATGTCCAGATAAATTCTTTCCCTAAAACAGGAAAAATAATGCCATGATAATTCCAATAATAACCCAAAGGAGACTAATCATGGCAAATAATGATAGCAAACAAAAACTAGAAGAACTACAAAGACTACGCCGTCGCTATAAAAAGGGAAATGATGCAAACGCTTTACTACGGACTCAAGCCCTTATAGCTCTGTATTCCGGCAAAGATATTAAGCTTGTAGCAGAAATGTTCGGTGTCTCAGTAAAAACAGTAAAAAACTGGCGAAAGAAGTTTGAAAAATCGCTTAACTTAGAAGATGAACAAAGAACTGGTAGGCCGCCTAAACTTTCTAAAGAGCAACTAGAGCTAATCAAGAAAATCATTACAGAGTTTAACCAGCAAGTTTGGGTTGCCAGAAGGGTCTTTACTCTCATAGAAAGCCTTTTTGGGGTATGTTTGTCAGTAAAGTATTTACCAGAGCTTTTAAGGAAACTGGGATTAAGTTTCCATAAAGCAATACATTTGCTGTATAGGAAGAATGAAGAGAAGAGGCGAAAGTGGATACAAGAAACACTACCAAAGCTGTACGAGGAGAAGATAAAGGCAGGATGGAGGATATTTTATCAAGATGAAGTAGGGTTCCAAACGCAGGGAACACTAGCGAGCACATGGGGGCTAAGAGGAGAAAAAGTAGAGATCAAGAACTATGGAAGACATGGGAGAGTAAATTTGATAGGGGCATTAGAGTTAGGGACAGGAGAATTCCATGGAGTGCTAACAAAGTTCAAGGTAAATGCTCAGAGGTTTAGAAGGTTTATCTGCCACATGAAAAGGGAGATGAGGGAAGCAAAGATAATGCTTATATGTGACAATGCACCATTTCACAGGGCGAAGTGGTTGCAAGAGTGGGTAAAAGAGAATTCAAAATGGTTGAGGTTAGAATTTCTACCGGGATACTCACCAGATTTCAACCCAATAGAAAGGCTATGGAAGTATTTAAAGAAGGAGTACATACATAATAAATGCTGGGAAACACAAGCAGATTTAAGGAAGCATTTGGAGGTAATGATGGAGGGAATACCAATGAGGGTAGAGGAAATAAAGGGAGTAATGAAAAAAGAGATAAAAAGATTGAGGGAGGCATTTGAGTTTTATAAAACACCAGTACCAAAGGAATTAATGATTTGAGATAGTGTTAAGCGGGGAAAATAAGCAAGTTTTGTATAAGTTTTAGTTGGTTTACAAAAGAAGATTACACTGGGTAGTAGGTGTTCTATTGCCTAAGAAGCAATTATTCTTAGTGATTTTTCCTACCTTATTTCACTCTATGGATAAAAGGAAAAGATTTTTCTGGGTAACTATAACAACACCTGTTGTGCACTTAGATTTTCTATGATTTCTCCTTTCTTTAAATCAAAACTAGGAGTTTATCCCTATACAACTTGTACAAGAATAATAGTACCCAAAAATATTTTCCTAAAACAGGGTGATACCCCCCATATCCCAAAGAAGCGGTCTATGATTACTGATAAACCTATAAAAATTGTAATAGTAGAAGACGAAACCCTTTATATTGACATGATTAGTAAAGCCTTGGATCAAGAAGAAAACATAAAAGTCTTGGGTGGCTATACCACTGCTGAAGAGGCCACTCAGGCTATTCTTAAACTACGACCAGACGTTGCTCTTGTTGATATAGAACTAGGACATGACACCAATGGTATTAAACTGACTTTAGGATGGCGTGATTTGCTTAATGATTTAGGCATAGTGCTACTCTCTAACCATAGTAAGCTTAGTTTTGCCAAAGTTCTGGCAAGGCAAGAACTTAAGGGTTGGGCATACTTACTTAAAAAGTCTGTACGAGACCTTGCTACCTTACGGCGTACTATTTTTAGCGTTAATCAGGGAGAAGTAGTTCTTGATAAGCAACTTGTTAGGCAGCTCGAGCATGCCAACAGCATCCTTACACCTAGACAATGGGAAATCTTAGATTTAGTTTCCCAAGGTTATGCCAATACAGCCATTGCTGAAAATCTTAATCTAGCAGTAAAGTCAGTAGAAAACCAGCTGAATGAAATTTATAGCAAGCTATCTTTAAATAAAACAAATAAGAAAATCAACCCACGTGTGAAAGCAGTACTTATGCATCTTGAGAATCAGTATTAAGCAGGGATTTAAGCTGTGCGTGCTTCTTCTTATCTTCTGGCAAGCAAAGCTCTTGTAATTTCTCAGTGTAAAGAAGCAACTGTAAACCTGTTTGTTCAACTAAATGAATGCGACCAGTACGGTCTACATAAACATAGTCCTCGGTAATAATTTTATAGGTGAAGATATTCCTCGAGGGAGTTTGCTCGAGTAAAAGAATTAAGAATAGAAAACTGGTATGATTAAGGAACTGGTAACTGCACTCGTAAAACAGTCCCCTGATTTGACTTACCTGTTATTTCCCAAGAACCTCTAGCCAAACTTACCCTATCGTCTATGCTGTGCAAGCCAAGATGAGGCTGCATTTCACTTTGCTCAAAACCACAACCATCATCAGAGATTTCTAAAAATAAATCCTGCCCTTTACAAGTAAGAGATATTTTAACTAAAGAGGCCTTGGCATGTTTTTTTATGTTTAGCAGTGCTTCTTCTGTTATGCGGTAAATTGTTAAGCGCAATTCTTCAGCAATTTGATTGTTTTTTGGATCATCTAGAACAAATGTCTTTTCATCGTATTGCCACTGTACTTTAAATGTAGAATCTAAATCATCCAAGAGCGATTCTATAGCGGGGATAAGACCGAGTTTTACTATAGTAGGGTGAAGTAAATAGCCTACTTGGGAAAGGTCTTGTTCTTGAATTTGCTCGAGCACCCCACAAACCTCCTCCATTTCCTGCCTAGACTCCTCTGTAGGCAATTCTGCTATGTGTGACTCTAGCTTTGTCCAAGCTGCCAATAACTTGCTTTGAACTCTACTATGCAAATGCTCAGCCAGATCACGACGTTGCTTTTCATCATTCTGAACTAGGCGTTGTCTGGAAAGCTCTAATTGGGTGATTTTTTCTTGCACCTCAGTTAAAAGCAAAGCATTTTGCAAAGAGATAGCTGCTTGGGTAGAAAGTAGCGTAAGCACTTCAACTCTATCTTTACTAAACACTCCTGCTGCTAAGCTATTTTCAAGATATACCACACCAACTAACTTTCCTTGATGCATAAGTGGTAATGCGATAACTGACTTGGGTTGGTTTTGCTTCATATAAGCATCTTGACGATAATTTTCTGATTGGCTAGCATCAGATAGCACCACCTGTTCTTGGGCATGAATGACAAAGCGAATAAGACTTATTGGCAAATATTCTTCTGCATTTTCAAGTGGAACTTCTTCTAACTCAGTTTCCTCATCGACTTTGCAACGAGCTACTATAGTCCAAGTATTATTCTTCCCTTTTGGCAAAAGTAATAAACCCTGTTGTGCTCCAGCGTTTTCAAGTAAAGTTTTCATAAGATTAGCCAACAAAGTATTAAGCTTAAGCTCGCTAGAAAGAGCTTGTGATGCCTGCATTAGGCTAGATATATCTAATTTACTATGTGCTGTTCTGGTGCTTTCATGGTAATTGTTGATTTTGTTAGCTGCCAAACCTACTTTTAAACTGAAAGGTTCTACCAGTAGCTGTGGGTATTTTTCTTCTAGTTGCTTAAGTTTAGCAACTGCTCCCCAACGGGTGTAAGCACCGTATGATTCACGCATGTAGTGTCCTGCTAGTTTTTCGTCATCTTTTTTAAGAAAGAACTTGGCTGTGAGTTCTAATGCAAGAGCTTCATCATTAACGTAGTTTTGGGCTCGAGCCCCTTTAATTGCTTCTTTATAATGATGCCAAGCTCTAGTATCTTTGCCCAAAACTCGGTACCTCTCTGCTTCTATCAAGTGCCACTTGTGCAAATAATTCATCGGGGCATATTTAACCCAATTCCTCATTCTCTTTTGGGTTTTGCTAACTTCAAAAAGAAACTTAAGACTTCTATTTCCTTCGGAAAATGCTAATCTTGTAAGAGATGAATAGAAATTCCCTACAGCAAGAGGGACTGGAGCAGGGAATCTTTCAATAAATTTTTCAAAAGTTTTAACAAGAGCTATACCTTGATGATACTCACCAAAAGTATAGGTAAGCATTAACTTAAAAATTATAAGCAAGCTTAGAAAATTAGAAGGTTGCCCCCTCAATAAGTTTTCTTGGTCCTCATCAAAAAACTTTCCTCTTAGCAACGAAGGATTATCAGGAAGGTACTGAAGGTTGAAAGCAACTTGTAAGGTTACATTACGAAAACTTCTAAAAAATTCATTCTCACAAAATGAATTAAGTCCTAATTGTGTAGGTGTATTCACTAGCTGTAAATCATGCTCTAGACGACTAAGACTCTCGCCAATAAAAAACCTGTAAAAAAATCCCAATCCTAAAGATCCAGCAGCAGCATTAATATACCCATTTTGAATTGCAGAACTATAATTTTGCTCAAGTTTTGATATTGCTTGTGCAATGTGTGCTTGTGAAGGAGCTAAGAGGCCATAAACAACATGGTTTATGTTATAGTGAGCCTCATCGTTACGTTGAAACTGCAAGTCTAAATCAAGAGCTAACTTTGAAAATTGATGCCCTATTTTGATTCTATTTTTTAAAATCAACACAAGTGCAAATGCTGCATAGGAAACAGGTGAGTGATTACCATACTTAAGTTGCATCGCTATTTGCTTTTGTATCACAATTAACCAGAGGGGAAAGTTTTTTACCTCACTAACACCAAAAATAGGATGTAAAGAGTCGCAAATGTTCATTACAGCAATGGTCTTAGGGTTGCTTGCTGTTGGCAAGCCAGATAGTTGATTTATATTTCTACCTAATAATATCAGGCACATTTTCAAAGTGGCTTTCATAACCTGAAGACGGTTGGGTTGCGTCGGCAAGTTAAAACCCAATTGTTTTAAAATAGCTAGAGCGTTGCTAATGGCTTTTTGCAACTTACCTTGTCTTGTTAAAACAAACATTTGGGTTATGTAAACCTTAACTTTGTCTAAAGGGGTTTTAGCATTACTGTTAACGGCATCGAATAAAAAGTCAACTAGTTCATAATCTTCGCTAATATCAGCAACTTCAGCAGCCTCTTCATGTATTCTAAGGGTTAGTTGATATTGCCTAGACCAAAAATCACTGCCAAGAAGTTGTAACGCTGTCTTTAAGTAAGTTAATGCAGGCTGGTAAGCAGCAGAAGCTTTAGCCCTCTTACCCGCTATTAGGTTAAGTTCAGCTAACTGATCCTTTTCTTGCTGTACAGTAATTAATACTAGGCCAGTATTCATCTGGTCGACTATACTGAAGATGTTCTCGTCTAATCCTTTTTCTGAAGTCGCTGTTAGCAAATGTTTACCTATCTCTAAGTGAACGCTTTGTTTGGCATCTTCAGGGATCAAAGCATAAGCAGCTTGTTGCACACGGTCATGGGCAAAGGTGTATAAATCTTTTCGTTTTAAGAGTAGATCCTGTATGAGAGCAGCTTGTAAATTCAGTAAAATCTCTTCTTCGTCTTTTTCAGTTACTGTGGCTAAGGTTGTTAAGTCAAAGGTAGAACCAATACAAGCAGCTTTAGTTAGTAAATTTTTTGTGTCTGTGGGTAAAGCTTCAACCTTGCTAACCATTAGCTCTATAATGTTGTCCGTAAATCCCAGCTTTTCTATTTGATGGGTGTCCCACTGCCATGAACCATTCGCAAAGTAAAAAACTCCTTTTACATAAAGCTCTTTAAGAAACTCACCCACAAAATAAGGATTACCTTGCGTCTTCTTCTCTAAAAGTTTTGCTAAAGATTTAGTTTCTGCTTTTGTTGTGTATAAAGCATCTACCAACATTAACTCTAGATCTTCAACCCTTAAGGGTTTTAAATCAACAGAATGAATGATAGCCCCATTTTCTTCAACTTGTTTTAATGTGCTACTTAGACTATGGGTAGGACTAGTTTCGTTGTCACGATAAGCAGCTATAAGAAGTAAGGATTTATCATCACTGCGAAGGTAAATTTGCTCAATTATAGCTAGTGAAGCCTCATCTGCCCATTGCAAATCATCTAAAAATATAGTTAGAGGATGTTCTGGTTGTGCTAATACTCTAATAAAATTCTGAAACGTAATGCTAAAGCGATTCTTTGTTTGCTCAGGTGGTAACTTAATTACTTCAGGTTGTTGACCTATAATACTTTCTAAGCTGGGTATTATCTCAGTAATAACTCCTGCATTTATCTCTAAAACCTTTAGTAGTTTTTCCCTCCAATTAGCTATTTCCTGTGTACTTTCACTTAATACGCATTTTGTCATCAAAAAGTAGGGGTTTTGACCCCCAAAATCTCGTGCTGTTTGAGGTTTTAGGGCAAAATTAAAATTTATAAAAAATGGCTACACACTGACCCCCATCAGGCCTAGAGCATATTTCTGCCCTCCGTTTGGAACAGTGTTCCAGCAAATGAACATTTCACCAGTCCTAATTCCACTTCTGGCCGTCAGGTTAAGTGTTTTAGCTACCCTCGCAAGTGCCTGACCTTTTCCCCAATTCTTCTTGTATTTCTTTAATAATGATCCTGAACGTTTTTGTATGTGTCCTTGGACATAATCCCGAAGGTGGATGCCATGCATTATACCTACAGCCTTACCTGTTTGGATACACTGGACTTTAAAATGTGTATTTATCGTAGCAGACATCAGTGGCTATACTATAAAAAATAAAACCTTGCTGTGTCAAGGATATGCTATGGCTACTTGAAAAAAGCAAAAAAATCATGATATCGACTTTGGTAACAGGGTTTTTAGAGGCAAAAGTGGCGTTTTTTGGGTACAACTTGCGTTAATAGTTGTTTGGTAAGAGATTCAAATGCTTGGATCAAAGCTCTATAGGGAACATCACGTTGTAACTGGTCAAATTTACCACTTATAAAATAGCCTTTACTTTCAATTATAGGTTTATGAACTTCTTGTACTAGAGTAGTTTTGCCAACACCTGCGTGGCCTGTGACAAGCAAGACCTCAGCTTGTCCAATTTGATGAACTCGTTCAAATGAATCTAGTAGTTTTTTAACTTCTACTTCTCTACCGTACAGTTTTTGTGACAAGAGAAATTTATTAGGCACATCGTTTTCGGCTATAGCAAAAGTATTGATATCTTTTGTTTCCTGCCACTGCTCTAAGCATCTTTCTAGGTCTTTTTGTAAACCTAGTGCTGACTGGTATCTATCCTCAGCATTCTTGGCTAATAGTTTTAGGATTATTGTAGACAAGATAACAGGTAACTTTTGGTTAACCTTATCAGGAAGTAAGGGCTCTTTAGCAATATGGGCATGGACAAAACCTATTTCACCTTTGGCCTCAAAGGGTAATTCTCCAGTAAATAAATGATAAAGTGTTGCTCCAAAAGAATATAAATCACTTCGGTAATCAACAGATCGGTTCATTCGCCCTGTTTGCTCAGGAGATATGTAAGGTAAAGTACCTTCTAGTACGTTCAGGCTTTTAAATTCTACGATCTCTTGGTTTAAAGTAGTCGCCATGTTGAAATCTATGATCTTTACTTCATTGCTAGCTTCATTAAAGACAATGTTGCTAGGGTTAACATCCTTATGAATAACATTGTTTTGGTGCAAAACTCCCAAGGCTTCACAAACTTTGATAGCAATAGTTAATGTCTCTTCAATAGAGTTGTTCTGAAATAAATAAATCGGTCAAAATAAAGGAATGTTACTACCAAGAGATGACCGACAAGTAAGAAGTATAACAGGATTGAGCGAAAAGAAAGTAGAGGAACTAGAACCTGCATTTGCTAAAGCTTTAGAAGACCATGAAAAGCAACGTTATGAAAAGGCTCTAGAAGCAGGGAAAGTACATCGTAAGCCAGGAGGAGGAAGAAACAGTAAACTAAGTACAGTCAATATAAAACTGTGCTTTATTCTTTACTACCTTAGACTTTACCCAACGTTTGATGTTCTAGCGGAGAAATTTGATTTATCACGATCTAATGCCCATGCTTGGGTACAACGTCTTACACCAATAATGGCGAAAACTCTAAGTGGTTTGGGATATATGCCAGCTAGAGAGTTTGAAAACATAGAGGATTTCAAAGCAGCTTTTGAGGGACTTGACGAAATACTGATTGATGTTACAGAGCGAGAACATCAACGCCCAAAGGATGATGAAATGCAACAGGAGTTATACAGTGGCAAACAGGGTAACCACACGCAGAAAAACACAGTGATAAGCAGCAAGGAGAAGGTAATTTTGTTTGTGGGACAAACCTTTGGAGGACGGAACCATGACTATGCAATGCTAAAGGAAGAATTTCCACCTGAGGAGGAGTGGTTTGAGGATATTAAAGTGGCAGTAGATTTAGGATATCAAGGAATCGAGAAAGATTATGAAGGAGCAGATGTTGCAATACCTCATAAGAGACCTAGGAAGAGCAAAGCCAACCCTAATCCCAAGCTTAGTAAAGAGCAGAAGGCTCACAACCAAGCAGTGAGCAAGATACGTGTATATGTTGAGAATGCCATTGGAGGAATGAAGCGTTTCAAGATTCTTGTGTATGCTTTTAGGAATCGTATTAAGGGATTTGTTGACGATGTAGTAGGAGTTTGTGCTGGTTTATGGAACTGCCTTATTGCCTAATTCCTTATTTCAGAACAAGTCTAAAACTCAAAGTTCTCTGGGTTAATATTTGTGTTAGAGAGTTGCCTCCAAAATCTTCTAGCAGCAAAGCAGTCCGCTGATTTACGGTTGAAACACCATAGCTTTTAACAATGCCTTTGTGATCAAGCTTCACCAAAATATCGTGCTCTTGTTTTAGTTGAGCTAACTCGTGAACACTAGGTGTATCTAGGGCCATTAGCTTCAGTACAACTGGTTTGCCATTTTGGTACTTAGCACGGTAAACGCGGCTACGTTGGCTTTTGTAAATTGGGTTTAGGTCTTGCAGATTCAGATTGACAAAGTTGTCTTTTTTTAACTCCACCAATCTACTATACTTCAGTAGACATGCTATCTCGAAAAATATGACAAGGAATCTCAGCGAGCATAATGCACTTGAGGTTTTTTATGATTGATTACTCGAGCACTTCCTAAAGGATTAATTACAATTTCAGAAACAGAGGCTGGGCCTAGCTCGAGTGAAATCCCAGCTTGGGTCAAAAAATTGTAAAGCTTCTTCTAAAATCTCTACTAAATACTCTTGGGTTTAATTGAAAAAGCACCACAGAAAGTTTTCCCAATTTCTTCTGCACTGCTTGTTTATCTTTTGTCTCACCTACCCAAATTTGATAGAGAATTGGAAATTGTTCTTATTTCTTAGCCTAAAGCCTAGCAAGAAAGATATTTAATTTATGGATAAAAACTAAAATAATTGCACAAAGTTGCCCTATTGTTTTACCATAAAGGAACAATGCCAGAATATGAGAGTTCCCAAGATTTTGAGCGTGCTATAGCTAAAGCTCTTCAAAAAGAAGGTTGGCAAGTTGGCGTTTCTAGAAAGAATAATCCTGACTTTGATCTCGTTTTAAAGCGTGAGAAAGATACAGTAGCTGTGCAAATTAAAAACTTCCGTCGTAGTATTCCTACTCCTCACATCAAAAAATTTGTAGACTATCTTGATTCACCAAAAGCTAATTTATTTAATTTTACAGGAGGGTATTTTATTTCGGCTAATGGATTTTCAAAGCCTGCTATAACCTTTGCTAAACAAATGGATGACAGCCGTTTAAATATTGGTACTTTTAAGCAAGGTACCCTAAACTGGGTTTACCCTCAAAAGCTAGAAACGCATAAAAAACCTGAAGGTAATTTAGTAACCGTAGAAAAACATACTGATGGCAGAACTTATATTGGTATGTTCACTGCTAAGGGTGGCGTTGGCAAGACTACAGTTAGTGCACACTTAGCTGGTGCTTTTGCACTTATTGGTTATGAAGTTGCACTTATTGATTTAGATCCTCAGCAGAATCTAAAAGCTCTTTTGCCAGAAGGGGTTTATGTTAAAGGTAGTAAATTAGATGCAGGAAATATAGTTAGTGTCTCGAGCTTCGAAGAATGGGAAGAAGAAGTTGATAGTCCTGCAAAGATAGTCATCTGTGACTGTTCGCCAGATTTTGAGCGTAATCCTCCTGAAATGATGCAAAGACTTAATTATTGTCTTGTCCCAACTACCCTTAATCCATTAGGGATTAACAAAAATGGACATGTTATCCTTTCAACTCTAAAACAGATTCGCCAGTTAAACCAGCAAGCTGTACTTTATGTACTCATTAACAACTATTATGGTGGTAGCGGACAAAAAACTAATGTTCTAAAAGAGCACTATAAAAAACTTTTTGCTGATTTAAGCAAGCAAGACCACAAGTTTAACTTTATTGATCCAGATAGCTGTGCTATTCGCAATAGCAAGCAACTATTTTACTGGGGATATCACTTATACACTGGTGAAGAAGGCAACTTAGCATTTACTCCTATTGGAGGTAGATGTCACCCCAAAGAAGATTTTTTAACCCTATTAGATTACCTCGAGCAGCACACTGAAATTGTGCGTCAAAAAGCATCAGCGGTTTATAGCTAAACAGCCAATCTAACTATTGACATTAAATTGATGTCTTAGTAAACTGACTAGCTAACACCTAACGGGGTGTAGCGCAGTCTGGTAGCGCACTTGACTGGGGGTCAAGTGGTCGCTGGTTCAAATCCAGTCACCCCGACCAAAGAAAAATTCACCAGAAACAGTAAATTTTTGTTATAGCTTTGTGTAATATCACGTCCAAGTTTTTTAGTCTTTAGGTTTGATTCCTTTCTAAGAGGTGTTATGTGAGTAGTTTAGTGGCTGATGAGTTAAAACAATCATCTTGTTTTGATGACAATGCTCTAAGCATTGCTAAAAGGCAGTACTTTCAAGAAAGCGATGAAAACATTGCTAGCATGTTTCGTCGCGTTGCACGCTGGGTGGCTAGCCCAGAAACAGATGAAAATAAATCTGCTTATGAAGAACTATTTTTTGAGTTAATGCTTAATAAGCGTTTTTGTCCGGGGGGTAGAGTATTAGCAGGAGCTGATACTTCCCATGGAAATGTTCTTAATTGTTTCGTGCAAGATGGGAGTCCTAAAGAAGAAGCTACAAATGCTTGGGTTATGCAGCTTGCTACTAAATTAGCCCTTGTGACTAAGGTTGGTGGTGGGAACGGCTTATGCCTTGATCCCATCAAGCCAAAGCGTACTTTTATGGGGAAATGCGGACAACTTTATTTGACTATTTCACCTAGCCACCCTGATTATGCCAAGGTTCAAACAGGTACCTATATGGATTTAGTGAGGGGCAAGTATGTAACTAAAGGTTATCGCTTTGCTACTTTTGTAGAGCATGATGATGTTCTACACTTGCCAAAAGCTAGACCCGTAGGTGACTCTGTTGAGAATATTTGGCATACAGCTAAAGAAGTTGTTTATAAACTTTTAGATGGTCAAGATATTCTGCTTGATATAACTGCTCTAAGGTCAGAAGGTACTCCTGTAAAAGGTAGCGGTGGAAATAGTAGTGGCCCATCATCTTTTGCTGTTGAAGTTTTTGACAATTTTGGCTACTGGGCTTCACTTGGTGGGGCTGAGTATGCTGGACCTATAGCAACTTTGCGATATATATTTGCCCCAACGCTTAGGGTAATCAGGCAGGGCGGAACAAGGCGTGGAGCTGGTATGGCCACCATGTCAATCACAAATTCTGACATTAAAGACTTTATTAATTGCAAAGATTTAGACCGCGAGCAAAGCGAAGGAGACATAAGCACATTTAACATTTCTGTGCTAGCTACTGATGCGTTTATGTCAGCTAGCAAGGATAAAAAAGAGGGAGTACTTTATGACATAGCTGAACATGCACATGCAACAGGTGAGCCGGGTGTTATTTTTATTGATAGGATTAATGAAAACAATGCTATGTTAAATACGCTAGGGGCAATAAAATCAACAAATCCTTGTGGTGAAATACCTTTGTATGCAGGTGAACCTTGTGATCTAGGAGCTATGAATTTAGCTGCCTATGTCAAAAACAAGGAATTTGACTTTGGTAGTTTTAATAAAGATGTAAAAACAGCTATTCGCTTTTTGGATAACGTTTTGGTAGTTAATAAGTTTGCTTTGGAAGATAATCATGAAATGTCTATGCGGCTTAGGAGGCTTGGTCTAGGGGTAATGGGATTAGCTGATGCACTTATTAAAACAGGTAAGCGCTATGATAGTGAGCAAGGTCGCAAATTAGTTACAGCTATGATTACAGCCTTACGTGATAGTGCTCATGAAGCTAGTAAGGAATTAGCTGAGGAACGTGGTGTTTTTCCTGATTTTGAAAAGAGTGATATAAAGGATAAGCGCCGTAATGTTGCTGTGTTGACTACAGCACCTACAGGCACAACATCAATGGTCATGGGGGTTTCTAGTGGAATTGAACCTATCTTTTCGCCTTTTATCTTTAGAAAAGTTGGCAGTGATTATATGTCTATGGTTTCTCCACTTTTCAAAGAGCTTGTAGAAGAATATAGCCCCCATCCTGATTATGCGCTTGAGGGTAAATGGGATTGGGATAAGATAGTTGAGGTCATCCAAAATAACCATGGTAGTGTGCAGGGCTTAGACTTTGTGCCTGAACCTGTGAAAGCTGTTTTTGTTTGCGCTCATGATATTAGTCCTGAAGACCATGTACGTATGCAAGGGGCTGTACAAAGAGCATTTGATGATGATGGTAATAAACTATCTAATAGTATTTCTAAAACTATTAACATGCCCAATGAAGCAACTGTGGAAGATGTCTATAGCGCCTACAATCTTGCTTTTAAAGAAAAGTGTAAAGGCATTACAGTATATCGTGATGGTAGTAGAGACTTACAAGTGCTAAACACTAGTAAAGATACAAGCAGCACAAATGAATCTACAAAACACAAGGAAAATGTACCTAGTCAGGAACGTTTGCCTAGTGAACCGCTTTTTGACCGGCCTATGCGCTTAAGTGGTTTTACCGATACGGTGAAACTTACATTGCCAAATGGTGACAAGCGAGGGTTTTATGTGACTGTTAATAAACAAGATAATTTACCTACAGAAGTATTTATTCAGTCAGGTAAAGCTGGTGATGAAGCTAACGCCGATTCAGAAGCCCTAGGGCGTGTTGTGTCTATAGCTTTGCAGTATGGCGTTCCTGCTGAGGCCATAATAAAAACCTTGCGGGGTATTAATGGTGGTATGTATGGTACTTATCAGGGTAGAATGGTAGCTTCAAAAGCTGACCTGATTGCTGTGGCACTAGAAACTACAGGAGTGCAAAATGTACTTAACCAAATGGTCAGTTGTCCTGAGTGTGGTGGCACCCTAAGATTCGAAGAAGGATGCCAGAAGTGTGGGGTGTGTGGCTATAGCAAGTGTGGATGATTATTCTTCAGGGTTAGTTGCCCACACCGTTAGTTCTGTTACAAAGCCTCTATCTTCTAGCTCGAGCACACTCTTAATAGCATGAGCAATATCTTCAGGCTGAAGCTTCCTTTGGCCTGTATTAGGTCCAAAACCTGCCACTTTGCGAAATGCTGTTACTACTTCGCTAGGATTAACCTGCATAACGCGAATATTGTTTTTCCTTAGCTCTGAACGCCAAGATTCAGTCATGGCAGTAAGTGCAAATTTGCTGGCGGCATAAGCTGTGCCTCCAACAAAGCCTTTGTGGCTTGCAGTTGAGCCAATATTGACAATATTGCCTGTGTTTTGCGAAATAAAGTGTTTGGCACTTTCACGCCCTACTAACATGGCTCCGGTAAGGTTAGTGGCCATCATTCTCTGGAATTCTTCAACATCTATCTCTACTAAAGGCGCGAAATAGCCATAAGCAGCATTGTTAATAAGCACATTGTAACCAGATAACTTGTCTATAACAGTCTTGATCATACTAATGACACTGTTTTCATTACTAACATCTGCAGGCACAGCTAGCACATCTAATTCTTGGGCAACTTTATTTAGACGCTCTTGGTTCCTACCACAAATAGCTATCTTAGCACCTGAGGCTTTAAGCAAACGCGCTGTTGCCAGGCCAATACCTGAACTTCCCCCTGTTACTAAAACTTTGGCTGTTTTTAAATCCATAATTTTCTCCTACTTCAATATAGAGTGCATTACGCTGTGAGATACACTCATACTGGAATCCTCAATGGTTGTAGTGGTGGAGCTTTGCTCATAAGGGTTATTTAACTACAAATTAACAAGCTAACAGTTAGTTTGTACATTATAAAGATAATATAGAATGATATGATTTGCAAAATCGCCTGCTATAAAGCGAAGGAGGAAAATTTGCATGAGGTTAAAAGGGTTCTTCAATTGGAAAGTCTACTGAAAGTGAGTAAAAAGTTGTGACAAAATGGGAATACTGCGCTATTAATGCCAACATGGACACTGGAAAAAAGATACTAAAGCTCTTTAAAGAAGAAGCCCCTCAAGAAATTGAGAATGTCCATAAAACCATGGTAACACTTGGTGAAGATGGCTGGGAGCTTGTAAATTTAACGCAAATTAGTCAGCCAAATGCTCGAGTTTACTACTTCAAGCGACCTATAGTTTAGGTGCTTGAGTCTAGAAACATCTAATAATTTTACATGCTAAAAACCTTTCTTGATTTTTGGGATTTACGTTTTGATGTCATAATCGTTCTATTAATTCTTAGCACAGCTTATGTATGGGGATGGCTTCGTTTACAAAAATTTAGACGCCTTCAGAAGGTTAACTGGTTGCCTTTATTATTTTATCTGTTAGGTATCTCAGTTATTGCAATTGCATTAATGTCACCTATAGATAGCTTACAGAGCCTACTTTTTTACATGCACATGTTGCAACACGAACTTCTTATTTACTTAGCACCACCCCTGTTATTATTAGGAAAGCCTTTACCTTTTGTTCTCTGGGGTTTACCTCGCCCTTTAAGAAAAACTGTAAGTAAACTTTTTAGGCATAACAGTTGGCTAAGGCGTGGCTTAGCATTTATAAATATACCTGTGGTAGCTTTTTTAGTTTCTACGGCAGTATTGTGGCTTTGGCACATCCCAGCAGCTTACAATCTAGCACTAAGAAATGACTTTGTGCATGGGCTCGAGCATATATCATTTTTCTTAGCTTTCCTTTTCTACTGGTGGCCTCTTATTGGTTCCCCCCCCCAATCTCGTCGCTTACGGAGTAATGGTTCACGTGGATTATATTTGTTACTAGGAGCAATACCAACAGCTTTATTAGGAGCTGTAATTGCTCTTAGTGATAGTGTGATTTATACTTACTACCTTGGCGTACCACGTATAAATGAATTAACAGCCTTGGCAGACCAGCAAATTGGTGGAGCAATCATGTGGCTACCGGGCCCTTTGATCTATGGACTTATAGCTATTTTGACTATGAAAGAAGACTAGTATACTTGCAGCGGTATATAAGTATATAGGACATTGCTATTAAGCATCTCTATCTAGGTTATGTGAAAGGGAGATAGGGAAATGAGGAGCAGGACACAAGCTTCTTGCAACAAGATGTTCATTTCTTACCCACTTTTAGGATAAAGTAAAATCTTTAGATAAGGAGATATGTAGTGTCAGAAACAATTACCTCACTATTAAATCGTATTTTTGATGGTGAAACACTAGACCAAACGGAAGCCCATGACGTTATGGGTGTGTTAATGGATGGTCAAATGAGCCAGATGCAAGCAGCTGCACTCCTAGCTGCTTTGCGCACTAGAGGTGAAACTGTTGAAGAAATTATAGGTTTTGCCAAGGCCATGCGTGAAAGAGCCGTTAAAGTATTGCCAAATGTTACTGCTCCTCTATTAGACATAGTGGGTACAGGTGGCACAGGTATTAACACCTTCAACATTAGTACTACTTCAATGTTTGTCATTGCTGCTGCTGGTGCAAAAGTAGCTAAGCATGGTAATAGAGGCGTAACTCGTAAGTCAGGGGCAGCAGATGTCTTAGAAGCTTTGGGGGCAAACTTAGAGCTATCTCCTGAAAAAGTAGCAAAAAGTATAGAAGAAATAGGAGTAGGGTTTATTTTTGCCAGAGCGCACCACCCAGCAATGAAATTTGTGGCTCCTATACGTGCAGATATAAAAGCACGTACCATTTTTAACTCTTTGGGTCCTCTAACTAATCCTGCTAGTGCTACTCGTCAACTTATGGGGGTGTTTGATGCTAAGCTAACAGAAACTTATGCCAAAGTTTTAGCTGGTTTAGGTGTAGAGCATGCTATGGTCGTAAATGGTAATGGGCTAGATGAGTTAAATCTAAGCGGTAGTAACCAAATTAGTGAGTACAAATACGGACAACTAAAAAATTATGAACTTACTCCAGAAGAGATTGGTTTAAAGCGTTACCCTATTGAAGAAATTTACGGGAATACGTCTGAAGAAAATGCTCAAACAATTCGCAGCATCTTAAGTAACAAATTAACAGGTGCAAAACTTGATACTGTCCTCTTCAATGCAGGAGCAGGGCTTTATCTTGCTAGTAAATCTGAAGATATTAGATCTGGTATTGAGATTGCAAGAGAAGTCATTGCTAGCGGTAAAGCTATGGCAAAGCTAGATGAGTACGTTGATTTTAGCAAAAACTAATCTATAGTTTTCCCTAAGCAAAAAATTAACCTACAACAACCTGCTAGGCAAATTGTTGTAGGTCTTTTACTTTAATTTCTAAAGTTATTAGACTATCTAGGAATAGCGATAACGCTAATGGCAATACGGTCACTTTCAACACCATCAACTACAACCTGTACCCAGAAACTTTTATTAGCATCGCTTACACTTGGAGTCCAAGTCTTTGTGGGTATAATCTTTCTTTTAATAATTGGAACAAACTGTGTAAGGGTAAAAGGAATATCAGATAGCACAACATCTCCACTGGCTATAACAGTGTAGTTGGTTTGATCTGTATAAAGACGCCACTCATAGCTCGAGGGAAGTTCAAAATCTTGGCTGATTTCAGCTCTAAGTTTCAGCGCTTCACCCTCTAAAATAGCATGATCAGGAACAGGGTTTTTTACAGCCACCCAAAGTTGTGGAGCTGGAACAACTGTTATACCAACAGAGCTAGAGCTAACTGCCCCACCATTATCTGTAGCTTTTAAGGTAAGAGTCCGAGGGCCTAAGGTTGTAAAGGTAACTGATGGGCCGCAGCCTGTAGCGCTTGGATCACCAGCTTTACTGCTAGTCCATACTAACTTATGGCAAGGCACACCAC
The DNA here is from genome assembly GCA_965223045.1 of Trueperaceae bacterium. Classification (GTDB taxonomy): domain Bacteria; phylum Deinococcota; class Deinococci; order Deinococcales; family Trueperaceae; genus CBDCVN01. The sequence goes on along the minus strand of CBDCVN010000013.1, from coordinate 5,078,414 downwards.
CAAGGTGATTCGTATCTAATGCTTTACCTTGAAGAATGTAAGGAACATTCTGATAGATAGACTCGCCAGAAGTTGGCCTAATAATTTGCACAGTAGGCGGAGTATTCTTAGCTATAATAGTAATTTGATCACTACTTTTTGCACCTTGGCTATCTTCAATAGTAGCTGTAATGATATGGGTACCTACACTTTGAAGGGCATGTTCTATACTTAGACCTTTACCCATAAAACCATCAAGGCTCGAGGTCCAAGTTACTTCACAACAATTATATTGATCTTCAAAATCAAATACCTCTGCTTCAAATTTTACTCCACCAATCCCACCATGCTCAACAGAGATACCATTGGTAGGTTTTATAATGTCAACGGTTGGCTCAATGTTACCAAGTGCTTGCCTTACAGCACCATGGGCATTTACAATACGATTAACCTTAGAATCATTGCTACTACGCGCTGTGCTCATTAGTATGCTTTCAACTTGATTAGCACTTAGGTTAGGGTCAGCAGCCCAGATAAGAGCTGCAACACCAGCTGCAAAGGGAGAAGAAACGCTAGTTCCACCTGTACGCCTAGCCATATTACCAGAGTTATCTGGATCAGGCCCAACAAAAACACGGTAAGGGGCAAAAATGTCAACTTCTTTAGAACCATAGTTCGAGCCAGAAGCCTTACCCTTATCATTATCTATACCACCAACACAAATAACCCCAGCATTTTCACAGGGTGTAAACCAAGTTTCTTCCCAACAAACGCCAAAACAATCCTCAGCATCAACATCTTCACCATCATTGCCAGCTGCTGCAAAAAGCAAGGTTCCAGTTGCCCTTACTATGGTTGTAACTGCATTAAAAGGTATAACCGTAGGTGAAAAGAAAGCTGGTACAGGAGTGTGGTAACTCATATTGATTATATCAGCTCCCTTATCCGCTGCTAGAGCAACTGCAGCTATAGACATAAAGAAGTCACCTGTAGTGTAAACTGTGATTAGGTCAGCGACAGGACCAGCAACACCTGCAGCACCAAATCCATTGTCAGCAACTCCAGCTGCAGCCATTGCCACTGCAGTGCCATGCCAAGGGCAATCGTTACCCCCACAACTCATCAAATTAGTTGAGTTTTTAGGACTTTTGCCTGGAAAAATACTATAAGCAGCCCAATTTGCTGGAAAATCTTGGTTACCTGCAAAACCACCATCTAAAATGGCTATCTTAACTTTATTGTTGAGTTTATTAGTAAGCTCTAGCATTTGCCATGCATTAGTTACACCAATATTAGGCGAAGAACCTAATTTGAAAATTTGCCAATCAAAAGCATTACTGCTGTAACCTTGATCTGTAGGTCCACTAGAGCTTTCATTTGAAATACCATCCATAAAGCTATCGCTTTGAGTTAGCCAATTTATTCCTATTGTTAGACCATTGGCTGCTTCCTGAGCAAAAAGTGCTAATAGGTTTAAACCTTCTTGTGAGGAAACTCGTAAATCACCCTGTACTTCTGGGGAAATCTTTAAAATATTATCTACTAAGGTGCTATCATCAACAGCAGTAGCATTAACCCGAACTAAATACATAGACTGTAGATCATTTAGGCCAGCCTCTGCAAAATCAATTTCTTGCAAAACCTCACCTTGCCAACGTTTTAGGAATGCTGCCAACTCTTTTTCATCATCTGTCATTAATAAAACTTCGTTTTCAACGAACTCAGCAGGCCTACTACCATTTGCCTCTTCTAATCTAACAACAGAACGAGACTTACCATCATCAAATGGTGGCATTGATGTTCTAGTAGGTGTTAATCCTTCGCGAATTTCAACTTTAGAAGACTGTGGAGTTTTTGCCTCTGTTACCTTAAGGCTTAAAGCTACTACTTTACTTGAACTACCTTTCCCTTGAATATTTATAGTGTAGTCATCAGGTTGAGTGTTTGTATTTATGTTGAGAGTTAGGGTACTAGAATCCCCTACTGTGCTCTCAGGAGCAAAAGTCCCAGTAACACCATTAGGAGCATTTTCTAGGGATAAAGCTATAGCCTCATCTAATCCATTTGTACGATTTATAGTAATAGTAACTTGACTAGCTCCACCTTTTTTAGCAGAGACACTTGATGGACTCAGCTCGAGGGAAAAGCTTCCCTTTGGGCCAGTTGGGCTATTTGTACCACAGGCTGCTAGTAATGCAACTACTATAGTTATTAATATGGGTAGGTTTTTCATTACCTCTTCTCCTTAAAAATATGGTTATTTCTCTAGTTTTCTTTATATTGCTAAAATAACTAGGTTGAGCTGGAAATTTCTCTTCATAATTCTGACCTCTCAGTTCAAACTGTTTGTAGTTTAGAAATAGAGGCGTTAAGAGTGCGTAAAAACCCCTCTACTTGACAATCGCTCATTTACCTATATTGATATATAGTGCCCCAGAAAAGTTTTTTCCTTAGAGGGAAAAGCCGTCTGTGAGCATGTCATTCTGAGGAGGATAACGACGAAGAATCTCTAAAGGCAGTTAACATGCTAGAGGTACTTCGCTGCGCTCAGGATGACAGTTATCGTGTTTATAGGGTAAGAATTTATCTGGACATCTATATATCTTGTATGTTTATACTAATAACAATGGGTGCTTGTTAATAAGGTAATAAAGGGTTATAACCAGTCACACGACCAAAGAGAGCTTTGTTATTAATCATCCACATATTTAGAGCATAAGCACTTAGATATTGCTCGAGCCCTTCCTGAATAGCCACTCTTTCAGCAACATTTTGCACTAATGAATCTAAAAAGCCTTGATAGATTGCCTGAGGGAAGCTGATATGACCATTGAGACTAGCGCCTTGTTGTTGCCAAACCATATTTTGCTCTAACTGTTTAGCATTAGGATCTTGGCTAAGAGTAAGCTCCACTAAAAGTATTTGTAACATAGCATTAAAAGCTCGAGCACCCTCAACACTAGTAAAATCCAAATTGAAAGTTATATCCATTTTGCCTTGTAAATCTAGAGCCAAATAAACACCATAAAGTTGCTGTAGTGTTTCTTGAAAGTAAGTTGAATTATACTCTGCTGCTAGACTATTTATTTCGCGAAGTGCTATTTGGAAAAGCGGTTCCTCAGAATTAAAAGCTAGTTTGGAAGCTGAGTAAGTAGAAAGTAAACTTAAAACACTTACTTCACTCCCCATAATAAGTCCTTGCGAGACAAAGCTTAAAATAATGTCCTCTGATTGCTCAGAAAGGTTCTTATAATATATCTTTCCCTCAGGTAATGATTTAGCACTTAACAAGATATTGCCTACCTTAAAAGTTTCTAAAACATCTTCTTGGGATAAATTGCCTAACAAAGTAAGCACAGCCTCCTGTTCTGTGAGAGATAGTAATAGAGCATGTAAATCTTTATCCAACTCCATAGCTAGTGATGATTCCAGCTCAGCAAACATTCTTGCCAAATCAGGACGTAGCTGCATAATCTGCATCCAAAACCCTTGTAATGTTTCCTGCTGTGTTTTTCTTAAGTTTAAGGCAAGCACAGCTAAAGCATTAGGAATTAACAGAGGACTTATATCTTGATTTAAAAGAGGCTTATTAATTGATGTTTTGTTAAAGGGTGTAGTTTGCTTCATTGCTAAGAGTTCTATAACTATAGGAGAAAGAGGGTCACTAGGCTGTGCTTGTGCTGCAAAAAGCCAGTAGTCCTTCAGTATAACTCGCAAGATGTCATCATAACCTTGATCTTGGGCTAATTTTATTTGCTGAATAGTTTCCTGTAAAATTGCTAGTAAAGTAACCCTTCGTTCCTCACTAATAATTGACAAACTTGCTGTATTAGCATTTTGGAGATCCAAAATAGTGTCATCATTCAACTCACCCACAAGGAAATTAAAGATATTTACAATATCAACATTACTAGAAGAGATCTCTATTTGTTTTGGTTCTGGGTTATCAGTAAGGGGTTCTTCATTAGGATTACGAATACTCTGTGCTACAGAGGTAAGTAGTGTTATTCCTCCCAATGCTTCAAACTCGGTTATTTGAGCAGCAAAAATAACAATTGTGGTAAGTGCCCTATTTGAATCAGGAGCTATCCAAATGGCAAGCCGACCTTTTGAGGGTAAGGCAGTCAAATCCATTAATCTGAGTATTCCACCCTGTGGCAAGGGTCTTTCATCAACAATGACAAAAGTAGCACCCAAGGTTTGTTCAAATGCTGTGGTGAGCTGATTTAACAATAAAGGAACTTGCTCTGCAGGTAAGAAGTCACTAGGGATAATAATAAAACCGGGAGCATCTTTATCGTCAATATTTGAGGAAATAATAAATTCATCCCCCCCCACAGGGTTGTCCATCCAGCAGGGATTTGTAAAGTAAGCCTATCATCTTGATATATTTCTAGATTCGGCATTTGAGCAAAAGCCATATGAGTTAAAAGAATAGAAAGGCTTAGCCAAATTACTTGTAGGGTTCTAATGTATATAAGTTTACTTTGCATTTATATAACCTCTAACTACTTAAGCTTTCCTTAATTATTTGCCACAGCAAGAACAAGGTGTTTCCCAATATGACTATAGCTGAAAAAAAAGAACAAGTCATCCAAACAGAGCAAAAATGCTTCAATAATATTCTGAGTGAAGCTTATTTTACTCACATCCATTTCTTAGAAACAAATGTTTACAAATTAACTAACATTTACATAACAAGAAGGATGCTAAAGTATACAACTGAGCAAGGCCCAATAGCCATGCTGAATTTTTACCGAGCAACTATCATTATATACTAATTATTGGTTGCTTGAAAGGAGCGCATAAATGCGCAACAAATCAAACAAAGGTTTCACACTTATAGAACTCCTCATAGTCATTGCCATCATTGGTATCTTGGCTGCAGTACTTATTCCTAACTTACTTCGTGCACGTAAGGCTGCCAACGATGCTGCACTACAATCTTATGTCCGTAATTGTGCCACGGCTGTTGAGGTTGAGCTTACGGATGCTACTGCGTCCATTCCAACTGGGGATTGTGAAACTGCTGTTCCTGGTATGAATGCCATGCCTAATGCTATTACAGCTGCTACTGTAGCTGATAATGGTGATGGTACATACAGCATAAGTGGTACAGGTATAACTACTTCAACAGTTGCCATTACCGCTAGTGGTGAGTTTATCTACACCAAAAATTGGTAAGTAGCTACAAACTATAGGAGCCTAAAAGCTCCTATAGCAGCAGGTGGAAGTTTAGCTTCACCTGCTGCTTTTTTGTACATAAAGCATAAAAATCATGGAATAAAAGCTTTCAGCTTGTAAAACTCAATTCAGGCATATAATACCCATAAAGGAGGTGTATTATGAACAGGAGGACAAAAAACGACGGACTAACCCTTATTGAACTTCTAGTGGTGATTGCCATTATAGGAATCTTAGCAAGTGTTCTAATTGTCGGCATTGTACAATCTCGTCGTGCAGCACATGATGCTGCCTTGCAAGCTTATGTTCACAACTGTGTAAGTCATATTGAACAAAACTTAGCTGATCCTTATTTGAACTTAGCCGATTTAGTAGGGTCTTGTGCAAACCTTGATGGCATGCGATCCCTACCAAACAGCGTGACTAGTGCTGAAGTTATTGATAATGGTGATGGCTCTTATACTGTAGATAGTGAAGGGACAACAGGTTCAATTGTAGTTATAAGTGGTGGTAACTTCATTTATACTCGAGCTTGGTAAACCACAAACATTAGATAAAGTTTTGATAGAATAATTTTTGTGAGCCAAAATTGTTAATTATTCTAACGTGCCCTGACTGCAAAGTCAGGGCGTTTTGTTACTACCACTAGGCTCACCCAGCTACCTAGGAGTTCAAGTTGAAAAATTTTCTTAAGTTACTAGATTACACCTTCTGGTTTTTGCTTCTTGTTGTATTTCCTTTAACAATTAATCCTTATACTTTTGCTCAAGGTGTAGAGAAAGCAGTACTATTTCCTAAAGGTTTAGCTTTGGCTGTTATTTGGATTATCGGTTTATTCTCGCTTATGCTTAGTCATCCTGAAGCTAGATTCAGATCCCTATTAAGCTCATTTTTAAAGCTTCCTCTAACACTAAAAACAGGCAGTCTACTATTTATCTGGTTAATAATTTGTGGATTTTTTATAAAAGACTATCCTATAGCAATAACTTTATTAGGTAACGAATCTAGGCTAGATGGACTATGGGTCCAAGCTCTTTGGTACTCTTTAGCTTTGCTAGTTGCAGGATTTATCCAACTCAAACGTGTTCCTTTTCAACATATCTTTGCACTTTTAGCAACTGGTGGTATAGTTGCATCAATATTTACTCTGTTACAAGCCTACCACATGAACCCTTTTGCTAGCCTTACTAAAGGCTTGGAATACCCACCTTTTGGTACTTTTGGTCATATTGATATTTTGGGTGCCTATGGTAGCTTTGCCTTAATTACTTTAGCTACTTTTGCTATTAAAAGTTCTAAAGTTACATGGTGGCACATACCTAGCTTTGTAATTTTACCATCAGCTATAGTTATAAGCTCAAATCGAGCTGCTTTTTTAGCTTTTGGGGTTATTTGGGTTTTAGTATTTATAACTAGTTTGCGCCACCCTAGTCAAAGATTAAAGGCTCTTGTTTTTACAGCGATAGTAACCTTTACAGGCTCTATAGTGTATTTTAGTTTACCTAGAGGAGATGATGTCAGTTTGCAGCCACAATTTCAGGCAACTGTAAGAGCTGTAAAGGGACAGGATATCAGCCTAAGTTCACGCTTCTTATATTGGCGTGAGGCAACGCGAATTATACGTGATCACCCCTTAGTAGGTATTAGTCCAGATGGTTTTACCTCTGCTTTTTGGGAATACCTGCCTGAAGAAGATCACAAGTTTGTTTTTAAATTGTTACCAATACCTACAGAAGCTACTAATTTACAGCTGAATCTTAGCCATGCAAACACAGAGCTACCAACAGTAACTTACACTAAGCCGGATGGCACAAATAGAACAGTTAAATTTCGACTCGACATGGCTCACAATTATTTCTTGGACATGGCTTTATCAAGTGGTTTGATAGGATTAGTGCTCTTTCTTACTTTTGTTTTTAGTGGACTATGGTTAATGTGGAAGCATGCTTCAGGAACCTCTCTAGCCATTATAGCAGGAACACTAACTTATGGCATTTTTGGCTTGGTGTGGTTTCCAACGTTATTTATTGAGCCAATAATATGGGGAATGTTTGGTGTTGGTATAGGAACAGCTATTTTAGATAAAAATTTGGAATTGAAAAAGCCCTGAGCTTAAAAACCCAAGGCTTTTTTCGGTATCCCGTTTAAACTCAAGGGCAATTGCCACTTGAACACAGGCTGTGTAGAACAGTCACCCTTGACGGGTACCTTCGCTTAAATTTTGACTAATAATAAGACCACCTCCTAACTAGCGTTAGGATCATTCTAACATAACTAGTTTGAAAGTGTCATTATAAAGAGTTAATTCCATACCACAAACCACATTCAGTTTTTTTACTGCCTGCCCAACGGCCTGACCGAGCATCCTCACCTTCTTCAACAGCTCTTGTGCAAGGTGCGCAACCAATACTCAAGTACCCTTGTTTGTACAAAGGATTTAAGGTCAATTCATAAATATGAGCATACGTTTCTAAATCTTCTTGGGACCAGTAAATAAGTGGGTTTATTTTATCACGATTTACACTCTTTTCAATAAATTCAAGATTAGCACGTGTAGCAGATTGATTATGACTTCTAGCACTAAACACAGCATCTGGTTGTTTTCTAGCCAAGTAGTCTTGTAAAGGTTTTACTTTGCGTAAAGCACAGCATTTATCAGTATCTTGTTCATAAAGCTTATCATCTTCACGATTGGCACTGACAGTTACGATGCTTACTTGAGGGTAGGCTAGGGCTAGTTCGTCTCGAGTTTGCAAAGTTTCTTTAAAATGGTAGCCTGTATCTACAAAAACCACCTCGCCACGATAACCAGCACGCACAGCCATATCTAAAAGCACTATGCCATTAATGTTAAAACCACTAGGCATAATTGTATGAGGGTAAGTTTCCAAAGCCCAACGAATTATATCTTGTGGATCAGTATTTTTATCCCATTTTTGTAAAGAAGGATTGTCTAAAACTTCTGCCATAAAATGCTCCTAGGTTATACATACAACAGTCTAACTGTAAAAAATCGCTATAAAAATTGAAGGTTAATTTTAGAGTTTATTGACATTAAAACAAGGACAACAGGAAAAAAGATTGGTAGAGGCACGATTAATCATGCCTCTACCACACACATAAAATACCCTTTTGGCAATACTATGCTGTAACATTGTTAAGGGTGTAATTGCTGTTCGAAAACGATTCATCTTGTCAAAGTCCTTTGTCAAATTTGATTCCATCAGTTACTTGATGAAGTCTAATCATAACTTTATTCTACATAGTTGATAAAGTTTGTCAACTATTTTAACAAACCCTCTTGGTAGTTGCTAAAAATTAGGTTGTGGGCATTGCAGGTTTATAGCATTTTCCTTTTTAAACTGGTACAAATAACGGCAAAACCACTGGTTTGAATAATTTCAGCAAATATTTGACCAATTTGAAGAATATTCTGGTGGTCGTAAACCTGCCATAAGCAACAAACAGTTATCATTAGTAACGGCTTTGCTGGAAAAGCAAGAAGGTAAAAGTCTCGGTCAGTGCATTACACAGTGGGTGGCTCAAGTCATTTATCAAAACATTCTCACATACTCATCAAACACAAAAACCCTGTTACGCTGATAGCCAGTTGTTTCAACTAGTATCTTTTGCTGGGCAAAAGTTTTAACTAAATCATTTGCTGCTTTGAAAAATAGGCCAGTCATTGCCTGCACCCCTTTGATTGTTACAACAGATTCTTTAAATAACTGGTGCAGGAACTCCATTCCTTGTTTTGATTCTTACCCATAAGAAGGATTCGTTCTTTCTCAATATATTTTTTTAAATCCGTAATTTTCTTTAGTGTTGTAACAGAGTTTTCTGCAGTCTGAATTACCCCTGTCAGAAAAAACTTAATCCATTGCCCAAGGTCATTTTTAGTTCTCACAGAGGTCAGGTTGTTGTAATATAGTTTTTTATTCTGCTCAAAAAAATCAGAGAGAGATAAGATGGGATGGGTTGATCCAGAATACCGTTTGATATCAGATAAAGAGTAATAAGCACTTGGATTAGCGAGGTACGTGTTCCCATTTCAGAATTTAATTCTACTCTGCCTCTGACTACTTGAGATTAGCAATACGAGTAGTCCAGAATCAATTAGGAAAATTAAGAATATCCAGCTCCAAGGGATAAGCTTTCTGCACGGATCGAGGGGTAACATTGATCCGATTGATGGGTGGTCCAGGAGGCTCTGGGATAAAGTCATCTATTGTTGGGAAGCTCCCTGTTACTGTATAGTTAGCAAACCCATATGGAATTCCGCGACCCTGAAAAATATCTGGTCCCGTCATCACGTGCATATGCAAATGAGGAGCATCGGTATTCCCAGAATTACCAACTAGACCCAAGACCTGCCCCGTTGTCACACGGTCTCCCACTTGAACTCTGACCGACCCTGGTTGCATGTGCCCAAAGACGTAAGAAAGTCCATTGCCCATATCAACAATTACGTGATTTCCTGCAGCCGTTTGTTTAGTGAGTTTATTAGGATTTGGCAGAAAAGGCGTTATGTCCGGTTGGTCGTTCAATACGGATGTGACCACTCCATCAGCCACAGCCAAAAGCTCAACTCCGTAAACAAACCAATTGTTGAGTATTGCAGGGTCACCGTTAAAGAGTTCGCCGTTAACCATCTGAATAAAATCGATGGCGAACCTTTGACTGAGGTAGACATTGCCATTGAGACTGGGGGCCCCTCGCCGGTGATGGGAACGACCACAACAAGCCTCGGCGGACACCCAGTTGTCACCGAGAGCCGGCGGAGAAAGAATCGGGGCTACTATCTCTGAATGAACATGCACTCGAGCACCCAAGACCTCATCAAGAGGTTGATCTAGGTCGAGATCACGACCACCTATCCGATGAACCAAAATCCCGGGAACCTGTGCGGTTGTCGTGAGTGGAACGTCCACATAGATGATACCGGTCTGGCTAGGCTGCAGCTCACGAATATCAGGTTCACCTGAAATAAGTGTCATCAACTCAGCGATCTCGGTATTTTGAGCAGTCAAAAGCACTCGACCTCGATCAGCGTCATCCAACACTTGGAATGAATCAAATTGAATCACGCGAGCCGAGCGGTTGGTTACCAGAATCTCGTAAACGAGATGAACCTTCCCATCACTGGCAAGAACAGGCACAGGTCCAAAAGGAATCTGAACGATAAATGAGGCTATGGCATCAGCCTGGTCTGGCTCTAGAGGGTTGTGAGCTATCACCGAGTTCGATACCTGGGCAGAAGTCAGATTCAATAAGAAGACAGTTGAATCTGAGGAATAGCCAATCGTGGTTAGGATCACTGCACTCATAAGGCACAATGTTTTCAATAACTTTCTTCTATTCATTTTCGCACCTTTTTTTGAGAATTGAAATTGGATAACCAATTAAGTTGTATAACGGTACTAAGCTCAGGGGCGCACAACTCCGATCACCCGTCTTTAGGAGTTAGTCTTGTGTAAAGATTTTTCTAAAACAGCTTGTAAACGTATACTGAACCTGAATCTTTGCCATTATCATCATCGACACTAGCTCCTGCTATTAAGGTGTTTCCACTTATAGCAACAGAGCTACTGAAGAAATCACGAGTTGCCCCATCTTTGGCTACAAACCTATTTACCTGCTGCCAGCTTTTACTATCTCCCTGAGAACGTGTAAATATGTATCCTGAGCCTGTATAAGCACCATTATCATTGCTGCCAGGTGCACCTACAACAATTCTATTGCCACTTATAGCAACAGAAAGCCCAAATGCATCGGCTTCTTTGGCATCGCTTGCTATTAGCTGATCTGTTTGTTGCCAATTTTTAGTATCTTTAACCTGTTCAAAAACATAAACAAGACCTGAGTCTATACCACTATAATCATTACCCCAAGAACCAACTACTGCTGTATCTTTATAGATATCAACAGAATAACCAAAAGAATCATTATCTTTACCATCTTTGGCTAGGAGTTTTTCAACCTGCTGCCAATTTTTGCCACTGCGCTCAAAGATGTAAGCTGAGCCTGCACCTTGTCCCATATCATCATCTCCCCAAGCTCCTACTATCATTTGGCTCTTACTAAGAGCCAAAGAAATGCCAAAAGAGTCTGCAACTACTCCATCATTAGGGGTGACTTTTTGGACCTGCTGCCAATTTCCCTTATTACGTTTAAAGATATAGCTCGAGCCTGAAAGAAGACCATTAGCATCATCTAAAGGTGCTCCTATAGCTATAGTATCGCCACTTATGCCAACAGAATAACCAAAAAATTCATTAGGACCACCATCATTAGCGGTAAGCTTCTCAACTTCTCCCCAGTTGCCCTTACCACCTTCATCACGCTCAAAAACATAGGCAGCACCTGAATCAACAGAATTAGAATCACTACCATTAGCACCGATTACCACAGTATTACCATCTACTGCTACAGAGGTGCCGAAATGGTCACCAGCAACACCGTCCCTAGCAGTGAGCTGTTTAGTAAAAAGCCAACCTGTAGGCTTAAGCTCGAAAATATAAGCTGCACCAGCACCAAGGCCTTTACTGTTGTTACCATTGGCACCAATGACCATTATATTGCCACTTGTGGCAATAGCCGTGCCAAAAGAATCTTGAGCCTCACCATCGTAGGCACCGACTTTAGCTATATTAGCTAAAGTTGTACTAGCTAAACCAAGATAACTGCTCGAGTCACTAGTCACAAAGTTTGTATGACTAGCACAAGCTGTTAGTACTAATAAAAAGCCTGCTAAAAAGAAGCTGAGTAAGTTGCTTTTCATAAAATTTCCTTCCTTGATTAAAATTGATTTAATTTTAGCATGAAATGATTGCTGTTTTAAAACCACTGCTATTCACAGCTTGATTTTGCGTATAATAGAAAAGGCGTGTTTATAGAGATTGAGTAAGACTTTAGTGAACTTAAGGTACTTACCTAAATTGTCATTAGGGATATTTAATGAGGTAATAGTGAAAACTTAGTGAAGCTATAAATCTTCAAAATTAATAGCTTCTTGCGTAGCTATTGGTTCCATAGCACTTTTAGTTAGCCCTTTCTTCTCAACTCCTTCACCCCGCCGCCTCTCAGAGACCCGCTCTTCACTAGTATCTTTAGCAATAACTTCATAAAGCAGTGCTAGTTTACCTTCTTGTCTACGCAAGATCCTGCCTAAACGCTGCACATATTCTCGAGTAGTACTAGTACCAGAAAGAACGATAGCAACGCTAGCATCGGGTACATCTACACCTTCATTTAACACCCTCGAGCTAACCAAGCGAGGATAATCACCTTCCCGAAACTTCCCGAGCACACTATGCCTCTCTTTAACTTTAGTTTGGTGAGTAATAGCAGGAATTAAAAAGGCTTTGGAGATGTCATAAACGGTAGTATTACTATCGGTGAAAATTAGTGTTTTGTCATTTTGATGCTTTGTAAGCAAATCTGCTAAGACACGTATTTTCCCAGAAGTACCAAAGGCAATTTTACGTGCTTCGCGGTGGGCTAACATAGCCTTGCGACCTGCTTTAGATTGGGCACTTAATTGTACAAATAATTGCCAGCCTTTGATAGTGCCCAATCTTATATTCTTTTCTCGTAAAAATTCATTGCGCTCGGTTATTAATTCATCGTACCTTTGACGTTCTTCTTGAGATAAATCGACGTAAATGCGAGTGGCTTTGTGCTTTGCTAAAGCGTCCCCTGAAAGCTCCTCGGGAGTTTTAGCATAAGCTACTTGACCAATTAGAGATAATAAATCTTGCTCACGACCATCGCTGCGATCAGGAGTGGCACTTAGACCAAGACGATAGGGGGCAATAGAGTATTCAGCAATGCTACGCTTAAAATCTGAAGGTAGATGATGGCACTCATCAAATATAAGCAATCCATAGCAATTACCCAGCTTCTCTGCAAAAATAGCTGCACTATCATAAGTTGCTACTAGTATGGGGGAATTATCTTTAGAGCCTCCGCCTAGTAGTCCTACTTCGACGTCAGGGAAGGCAGCTATGAGCTGGGCATACCATTGGTGCATTAGATCAAGAGTAGGTACACAGATAAGGGTTGAGCGTGGGGTGGACTCGAGTGCGATTTGAGCAAGGTAAGTCTTACCAGCGCCTGTTGGTAAAATAACAATGCCACGCCTACCTAACCCTTGCCACCTTTCCAGTGCCTCTTGTTGATGAGCAAAGGGAGTCATACTCATAGCGCTTTTAAGGTGAAGAGTAGCAAAGTTACGGGCTTTATCGACTACTTCGATGCCCTCAGCTCGCATAGTTTCCAAAAAACGCCGATAATCAATAGCTGGCAAACGAAATTTTTCTATGCGGTCATCCCATGTTGTAAATTGCACCCATTTTTGGCCCTTAGGAGGAGGATGTAAAATTAGAGTTCCCCTATCGTAGGTTAGCGTTGCCTTACGAGCCATTGGTTTTTGTGACCTTGTGACTTTAGTTGGTCTTGAATTACCATAAAGCTAGTCTAACACCTATCAAGCACTAACTAAAATCTAACCTTGTATTATGGGTGTTGTGAATGCTCGAGCAAAATATATAAGTATTATTACAACACAGCGTCCACTGATTAATTCCCAAGTTCTACTTGGAAATCTCTACCTTAGGCGTTTCAAGTCGGGTAGAATAATTTGTGGAAATAAAAAACACAGAGCGTTTGGGTATAATTTAAATGACTAAGAATTGGACATTTTGAAATGAATTCAAATCTCTATCAACTTGTTTCCAAGCTCTGCTTAGGAATCTCATACTTTGGAGATGCTATGTCATCTTTGTGGTTTACAATATGCAAGGTATACAGGTATAAAATGTTCAAAATTAACCCGTTTTTAGTATGTGCATTCCGATGTTTTGCTTCGGAGCAAGATATGAGGTAGGTTTCTTAAGGAAAGTTAGTTATGCGGCTTTTAATATTTTATTTTTTACTTTTTACTATGCAGGGATTTTTAGTTGCTTTTGCAGGGCAATTACCCACTCCAGATTTATTTTTAATAGGCACACTGACATTATTGTGGCGACTTTCGGCTTGGCGTATTGTACTAATTGCTTATGGTGTAGGATTACTGCAAGATATTGTAGGCTATGGCTATTTTGGCTTACACGCTCTAGGAATTGCAGGTGGTTTACTTCTAGCAGTGTTTGTAGCTTCACAGCTTAGTGAACAAGGCCTAACAGAACGTATTTTTGTAGTTACTTTTGCTTGTATAGGTAAGTGGTTGGTTTTCTTGACTCTACTCAGTTGGCTCTCAGCTAATAATCCTTTAGGCCAGATATGGCCAGTAGCTCCTTTAGAGATTGCATTTACTGTGATAGCTAGCCTTTTTTTGCTACCTTTAGCTAATAGACTTTTAGAACGTGATAATATTTTGCGTAAAGGGTTTTGATATGCCAAAAGAAAATAAAAAATACAAGGTAAGCTCAAATTTGATGCCAAAGCTACGCTTTATGCTAGCAATTATGCTCACGTCACTGGTGGCTTTTGCTGGACGGCTTATTCACTTGCAATTAGCCCAAAATACTGTTTACCAAACACTAAGTGATGAAAATCGCTTATCTGTTAGAGATTTAGTTCCCTTAAGAGGACGAATTTTAGCTCGAGATGGTACTGTTCTAGCAGGTAATCGAGTGGCTATAGACCTTATGTACTTTGGGGGAAAAGTTGAGCATTTAAATCGTATTGCCCACCTACTTAAACTTACACTTCCCCTTACTCCACCTGACATAAATGATTCTAGGGAAAACCTTTTTGGTAAAGCAATCTCATGGAATATACCTTTTGAACTGATTCCTACCCTTGAAGAGTTAGTTGCAGATCAACCCCTATTGCAAACAGGTTATTTTCGGGGGCAGCCAAGTTTATATTTACGCCAACGTATTGAAAGGACATATCCTACCAACCTAGCTGTCCATGTAGTTGGATATACTACTGAAGCAGATCCAGAACGACTTTCTGAGTATAAAGACTATGAAGTAGGCCTTGTAGGTGTAGGAGGTATAGAGGCTAGTTATCAAGAGGCGCTTTTTGGGCAAGCAGGTAGTGAAGTTGTAGAAACTGATAACAAAGGGAGAGTAATTCGTGTATTGCCTAACACTAAAATTGCAGCTATTCCGGGCAAAGACATTGTACTGACTATTGATCCTAAGCTTCAAATTGCTGCTGAGCAAGCTATTGCTAATTCTTTGCAATATGTTAATAAGCGTAGGCTCAGTAAGGGTTTACCAAAAGAACAGGCTGCCCGGGGAGCTTTAATAGCTTTAAATCCTAAAACAGGCGAAGTCTTGGCTATGGCAAGTTATCCTACTTTTGACCCTAATACATTTACAAGGCGTCCTAGTGAACCAAAGGTGATTAGTGAACTTTTAAATGATAATATCAACTTTCCCTTGCACAATCGTGCTATAAGTGCTTTCCCACCAGCCTCAACATTTAAACTAGTTTCTAGTTTAGTTCTTTTAGATAATGGCTATATATCTGCTAGTACAACTTATCCATGCTCAGGTTCTTTTCGCTTTCTAAGCGTGACTATGCGTAATTGGGCAGGTTACTGGCGTGGTCAATATAATGTAGGAGAGGCAATAGCTGATAGTTGTAATACCTTTTACTTTAATGCTGCAGCTCAAACGCCTAATGTCACTATTGGTTGGGCATCTTTTGCAAAAAGCCTAACCGAGTATGCTCGTAAATTAGGCTATGGAGAACTTGTTGGTATAGGTTTAAATGAGGAAAAAAAAGGAATAGTGCCAAACGATGATTATTCAAGGCGTATAAAAGGTTATCCTTGGCGTCCGGGAGATACTTTGAATATATCCATTGGTCAAGGTGATATGCTCACTACTCCTATGCAGGTAACGCAAACGACAGCAACTATAGCCTTGAGTGGAAAACAGGTTAAACCACATTTAGTGAGGCGTATAGGCCGTGAATATGTAGTTAGTGAAGAAAAACTCATAGAAGGAAGATCTTGGCAAACTGTTCAAGATGGTATGCGTCTTATGATGACTCACTATGGGGGAAGGCATGTACTTGGCCCTAATACCTTTCCTATAACAGTGGCTGGAAAAACAGGCACAGCCCAAAATGGCCTTGGCCCCGGTTTTGAGCATGCTTGGTTTACTGGCTATAGCCCTGTAGATGATCCTGAATTAGTAGTTACAGCATTTATTCAAAATGGTGGCTCGAGCACTGCTGTTGCTATACCTGTAGCTAGAGATTTTATGGCTGTATATTGGGATGTACCTCTCCAAGACTAAGCTAGTCAGTTATGTTGATTTTAACTCAGTACATATGCCAAGCTAAGAGTAATTTTGACTAATTTATATAAATTTCACCAAATATTCCCTTATATAAATGTCCATATAAGTTCCTGTCTTATTAAAGCTAGTAATGTTATCTTGAGTAAAGCAAAGGACCTTAAGTGTTGTTATATTGCCTGAGATTCTTCAAGCTTACCTTCAAAAGGGTCATGACCTCAGAATGATATGCTTAGAAGGGAGTTATCTCTAGAGAAGAAATTTCTCTGAGGAATTTTATAGAAGTAAGAGGATGTTTATTCAGAGAGTAACATTATGAAAATACAAGGTACACGAAGTGGTATTACTATTCGTTTAAATAAAGGGGATAAACCTGAAGGTGTTCGAGATCAGCTCGAGGCCCAAGAAAAAGCTTTAAAAGGCTGTATTATTGCTGAAATCGAAAATGAAGTTTCTTGGGATGTTTTAAGTTTAGTAGCTGATATGGTATCTGAAGCAGGGGGCCAACTAAACACTGTAAATGCCCCTTTAGAAGCAAAGCGCCAAGGTGAGACTAAGATTATTGCTAAGACAGTACGCTCAGGTGGAAGAGTAGAATCAAGTGCTTCAGTAATTATTTTAGCTGATGTTAATGCTGGTGCAGAAATCATTGCCGAAGATGATATTATTGTGATAGGGATTTTGCGTGGGATTGCCCATGCAGGTGTTAGTGGCAATGAAAAAGCTGTTATCTGGGCACAGCAAATACTCTCACCACAACTCAGAATAGCTAATCTTTTTGCCCAAAGCGAAGATCGGGTTAAGGAGAATTTGGAAAATAAACATGCTGAAGTTGCCCACATTGTAAATGAACAAATTGTAGTAAGACCTTGGCGATGAGGTTATGGCAAATGTTTATATTGGTACTTACATTACTAAACTAGGCACTCCTTGGGCTAAAAGCCTGAAGGAAAAACGTTCTATTATTACCCCAATTACGGAAAAGCTCAAAAGTCGTTTTCCCTTATCTGTAGCAAGGTTAGCAGGGCTTAATTGTCATGACTGGGAAATTATAGGTGCAGTTGCAATTAGTAGTGATGCCAATTGGTTAAAAAATACTCTTAACAAAGCTGCAAGGTTTGTTAACTCTCATTCAAATTGTTTAGTTGTTAATAGCCATTTTGAGATAGAGGCTTGGACAAAGCTCGATGTTGAATCTTCGTAATATTAAATTATGAAAATAATCTTTGTAGTTGTTACAGGGCGTAGTGGTGCAGGTAAAAGTACCGCACTTCATGCTTTAGAAGATATAGGCTATTTTACCGTAGATAACTTGCCCCCTAAGCTTTGGCCTGCACTCATTAAAGAGGCTAATAACATGAATGTAGCAGTTGCAATAGATGTACGTGCCAAGGATTTCTTAATTGATACTCTTGATGTCCTTACTGAACTTCAAAAAGAAAATTCTTGCGACCTATTATATTTGGATGCTAGTGATGGAGTACTAATTCAACGTTATAACTTTACGAGGCGCATTCACCCCTTGCCACAAGCTTCTTTGCGTAAAGGGCTTGAGCAAGAGCAAAATCTGCTTTGTGAACTACGTGGAGCAGCCCAATGGGTTTTAGATACTTCTGAGTTTTCGGCTAAGCGTTTAGTTGAAGAAATACAACAGCACTATGGGAAACAAAATGGCCTGCAACTTAGGCTTATTTCTTTTGGTTTTAAGCATGGTGCACCTATTGATGCTGATAATGTTTTTGATGTGAGAACAATGCCTAATCCATTTTACAATGCTGAGTTGCGTCCTTTTGATGGTTGTAATGAAGCTATAAAAAATTACGTCTTTTATCATGAAAGACATAGTGGCGAAGATTTTTATATTTCACTAGTTGATTTTTTAGTAAAGCTGGTACAGAATGCTTCTCAGAGAGGGCGTTTAAGTTATACTCTGGCGATAGGTTGTACAGGAGGTAGACATCGCTCTGTAGCGGTGGTTGAGCGTTTGCAGAAGGACCTAAGTAATTTGGCTAACATACGTACTTTCCATCGTGACCTTAGTAAGGTTCATGCTTAGTGATAAGTCGCTTGGAGAAAATCCGCCTGTGGTTAACTCCGGGCATGAAAGTAAAGCGTCATATTTCTTTAGCTATTTTAGGTACAGTTTGCCTTATGATAGGGGCAAGTTTCCTTGTCTTGTGGCTTTTTCAAGTTAGTTTGTCTAAATCTATTCCAAAAATTCTTACAAATCCTGTTTGGGCTTATGGTGGTGTTTACATTTCACTCTTTTTCCTTTCTTTAGGAATAGGGCTAGTGGTCCATGCTGTAAGGGCCCTTAATTACTCACTACTTTCTAGCTGGACCCCTAGACCTAGAGATACGGTTATAGTTACTCATAAGCGTTTATCTCTTTCCAAAGGTCCTAGGATAGTAGCTTTGGGTGGGGGAACAGGACTTTCTAACCTCTTACGTGGGTTACGTCACCATACCTCGAATATTACAGCAGTGGTAGCAGTTAGTGATGATGGGGGCTCCTCAGGACGTTTGCGTAGTGCTTTTAACATTCCTCCTCCGGGAGATTTAGTAGATTGTTTAGCAGCGCTTTCAGACAATGAATTACATGTAAGCAAACTATTAAAGTACCGTTTTCATCGTGGTAATGAACTTAAAGGGCACACTTTTGGTAATCTTTTTATTACTACTTTAACAGAAGTAGAAGGTGATTTTGCTGAAGCAATTCGCCTCATGAATGCACTTTTAAATATTTGTGGAGTTGTCTATCCTGTTAGTGCTCAGGCTATTACTCTAAAAGCCAAAAAGTATACGGGTAAGTGGGTAACAGGTGAAAGTCTAATTCGTAAAGTAGCAGGACCTATAGAGAAGGTAACTATCGAACCATATAATCCACCACTAGTTCCAGAAGTGGCATCAGCTATAGCTTTAGCTGATGTTATAGTTTTGGGTCCGGGAAGTCTTTTTAGTAGCACCTTACCGCCCCTACTAGTTCCTGAGTGTAAGCAAGCATTATTAGAAACTAATGCTCCTATAGGATACATTTGTAATGTTATGACTGAAGCAGGCGAAACAGATGGCTATAGTGCTTGGCATCATGTCAAAGTGATTAAAGCTCATATAGGAAGATATCCTGATTGGGTGTTGATTAATAATGCCCCTATTGATAGTAGTCGTTTACAGGCTTATAGGGCTGAGCACTCTGAGGTAGTAACTTTTGACAGTTCCCCTTTCTTGCTTCAGGGTGTTGAAGTTATCCATGCAGATATACTAAGCAAAGGTTTATATGCTCAACATGACTCACAGAAGCTAGTATCTTGGCTCATTAATTATATTAAAGGTAATGCTAAAATTACTGGAATAGCTGGATAAAAAACATGCTAAGCATACTATTGTTGACAACATTCTTTTCCCTAAGTGATCCTCTTGATGACATAAATAAAAATGACCTTCAAGCACCTAACTCAAGAGTCTTTCGCAATTTAGATGCTTTTGATTTGCTCGAGTTAGACTTACCTGCTGAGCCTACTTTTAATTTTAAACTCAAACTTAAACGTTTAAGCAATCCATGGTCTTTGGAGTTTGGTTTCTCCTTGCCTATTATAGAAGTATATGTAAAGTTGCCAGATAAGCCAATCCACACAGAGCTCTTGCCAGGTAGTGACATGGATTTACCTAAAGGTGAGGGATGGAGTTATGCTTTTAAATTAACAGGTGATGGTTTAATTGCTTATGCACCTCATCAAGGTGAAGTAGTAAATGTTACTAATGAAATTCAAGCAGTGCTTACTACAGAAAACAATATACTGATTGTCACTACAAATTTACCTAGCAGTAACAATATCACTATATATACTTTAGTAGGTAGCTATGACCCATTTAGTTCTCATGGCTGGAGAGAGGTTGGTGAGGAACCTTCACCATGGGCATTTTCTAGTAAGACACAGAAATTCCCTGTTTTAGATATTTTGGCAAGTAGTGATGCTTTACAAAAGCAAGCCCTACAAGTAGGTATTTTACCTAGATTGCAAATTGAAAATTCAACAAACCCTTGGACTTATTTAATTATTGCAGGGCTGTTTTTAGTAGTGCTTGGTATTGTGGCACGTTTTTGGTTTTCCAAGGCTAATTTTAAAGGTGTCTTAAGTAATCCTGTAGTTGCTAAAATTAGCAGTAAAACTAAAAAACTAAGTAAAATCAAACCGCAGAAACCAAGAATTAAGGAGACTATAATCTATTCTACTAAAGAAACTCCTAGAGAGGTGTTATCAGCATTTAATTTTGAGTATCATCCACCAAAGTGGCTCGAGGAATTTGACAATACAACCTCCTCACAATTTGAAGTAGAGGAAAAGGAAAACAAAAATTCTATTTGGAACTCTAAAGAAGATAACTATACTAATATGGATAGCTTTAAAAATTTTAAGAAAGACATTAAGCATAAAGAAGTTATTAAAAGTGATTCAAAAAGAAAATAGCTTATCCTCGTTTCCTTAACGAAAGCATTTTGTTGTTTGATCATAAGGACCTATTTAAACACCTCTAACAATAGATTCACTCACTCATAATGAGGGTTTATGATGTGGGAGACAAGAATCTATTAGTCCCACCAAAAGTACCAAGACTTACTATTGATTAAACTTTGTGCAAGTCGCTCTACAGTCATTGTCCCTTGAAATACTATGTCATCACAATAGGCCATTTGTTCTTTAGCTAGAATGTGGGCTTCATCATAGTTTGTAGGCGGATTTCTTACATACATTTCGAGCACATCATTGTTAATGCCAAACAACTCTGCACCATATTTATCATGCCAGTACTTTAATACGGCTGCTTGCTCGTTGGGCATGGGGTTAGCATTCCAGCCACCATATTGCAGGTAAATAGGTATCTCATATGATTTGATGCCTGTGAAATCTACCAACCATAATTTATCTAATGGTTTTTGCGAGAGTATATCATAAGGGATTGTGAAGTTATGGCTAGGTTGTGGTTCTGGGATCTCTTCACCCATTTCCTCCATCATATCAACTAGTTCATCTTCTTCGTTACCGAAATCATATCCTGTCCAACGCTCCTCTAACCATCGCTCTAAATCAATTTGTGGGTAGGTTGCCAAATCTTTTTCTATGTCATTTTTATTTTTACTAACAACCACACCATCATTCAAATTTTCTGGCACAATAATAGCTGTTTTATTGGCATCTTTAAAAACAGCTTGCCATGCTTCTATAGCTTGCTCTCCTGCTATTGAATAGTAATTGATTTCTAGCTTTTTTATTTGGCCACAAGTGCCAGAACCTAAAACATCTATATCTTTACCTTGTAGTATCTCTTCAACTCTTATCATTGTAAGACATCATTGTAACAATACTAAATCGGCCATAACAGGGTAATGGTCAGAGCCAACATCTTTTCCTATTTTATAAGACTTTACTATCCATTGGGGCGACACAAAAATATGATCAATCGTAGTACCTAATAGGATGGTACCCCAACGCCATGTAGGCCAAATGCCATAACCTAGGGCTGCATGCTTTAAACCTACCTTAGAAACAATCTGCTGTGTAATATATGACCAAGGGGCCGCATTAAGATCTCCCATTAAAATAATAGGACTTGGTTCATTAGCTAAAATTCCTCCAATGGCTGTTAATTCACTATCACGCCGCTTTGTATCCTGTGCAGTTAGTGGTGGAGTTGGATGAGTTCCATAAACCTTTACTAAATTGTTTTGCCAGTTAATATTAGCCTCAATAGAAGGGTGCTGTTTTATACCTAATCGATTTGTTTGTGAGTTTAGAAGGGGTAATTTGCTTAGTAAAACAATGCCAAAATGCCCTTGCTGAGAAGCATCATGAATGTATGGATACTCTTTGCCTAGAGATTCTTTTAGCTGTAACATCAATTCTGGCCTAACCTCTGAAAGTAAAACTATGTTTGCTTCTGAGTGGTCAATGTAGGTAATTAACTTTTCAGGAGTCTTATTATGTGCAAAGACATTTATGGTAAGTACACGCAGGTAGTCAGTTGCAATTGTATTAGGGGTGGTGGTAGGTAAAAAGAATGGACCAAGAATGAGTAGATTGATTAATAGGGCTGGAAACAACCATAAAGCACGTAGCCTTTTATAAGGAATAAATAGTTGTGCTAGCAAACAAATTGTTAGGCCAATTAAATACTGCATGTGAAAATGGGATATAACTTCAAATGCCCAGTAGTATGGGCTCAGAAAGCTGCTGAATGTTAATAGTGTTAACATACCCCCTATTAAAATGGATATTAAAGAAATTGTGACTTCAATAGTTTGGAACTTCATTTTATTGATACATCATTAGTATTTTTTTGCGAAATGAGTCTTTAAGATTAAATGATTTAGTATTAATACTTTCAAGGGCAACATAGGGTTTGTTCTTACTCTCTGCGCTTAAGCCCATTTCCTCCTCAATGTCATTTTCTAATACTATAGTTGATCCCAAATTTTTATCAATTGTCTCTTCAATAAGAGCTGTAGCTCTATCTGCTACAGCGATAGCTTGTTTATTTTTCTCTGACTGGTGGTCTAGATCGTAGATTACAGTATAGGGAATATTAAACTTGTTTAGTAAGCTACAGTAGGAGGGTATGGTTGTTTTGGAGCCACAATCTATCATGGTGTAATCATGTTTGAAAACACCAATTTGTTGAGCAAGGTATGGAATGATGGTTTTTTCTGTGGTACCTTCTACCAGAAGTACCTTTTTTGCAAAGAAAAGTTCGCTTCTATCAGGGTTTATCCAGTAACTTAAATTAAAATCTTTTTTCTTATTGCCAGCAAATAAATCCTCTGTACATTGGTAGATAGTTGTTCCTTCTAAAGAAGACTCTTTTTTTACTATGCAAATAGATTTGTAATATTCGAGATCAATCAAAGCGCTCGAGTGAGTACAAAGAATTACCTGACTACCTAATTTTGTAAGATCAATTAAAGAGTCAAATAGTGATCTTTGAGCTTGGGGATGAAGGTAAAGCTCTGGTTCTTCTAGTATAAAGTACATTGAATCTGACGCCTTTTTACCCTTGACTTCCTTTTTAACTGATTTGCTTTGCTCTTCTTTTGAAGTCTCAGAGATTGTCTTTATTAAAGCAAAGCTTAAAGCCCTTTGTAGTCCATGACCTTTTCTTCGTATGTCTGTTTTTACACCATCATTCACCCATACTTGGGTGTTAGCTTTAAATACCTCATCTATATTGGGTGGTGTGATTTCAACATCAATTTCTGCATCCCAGTTGCCTAGTTGGGAGCTCAATTTCTCTTCAAATTTTGTAAGCTCTTTGGGTCGTTTAGCATTTTCTTTACCATCAACATCGGTTTTATTTAGCAGGCTAAATAGGTTAGAAATGTTTTGTTTAGCACCTCGCCACTCTGAATTAGATGCTGACATTTTTTCAACTACTTTTGAGTATAAAGCTCCAAAGGCGCTTGTTTCTTTTGAGAGGTAATCATCAGAGGCATTCCTAATAGCAGGAATATAATAAGTTTGACCAAATATGCCTTTGGGAAGGCTCTTTAGGCCTAGAAAGTTTGAGCTTTCTAGTTCATAGTTAAAATCAACTTTATCAATGTTTTTCTCAGTGTATTCATTTTGAGCAGCTATGACATGTGCTTTGGTTAATCTTCCTGTTTTAGGAAGATATTTGGCAAATGGTAGCTCATTGGCTGCCTTTCGGTTGGTATATGAGCCAGCATTTTGTTCTTGTAACCACTGTTCTTCTGGACTTTGAATGTAACCTCTATACTCAGTAGTGCCAGACCTGTACGCACTTCTCCTAACTTTGATGGTCTTTTCATTAGATATGTACTTGCTGAGGTTAGTTAAGTCATTGCTGTTTTCATTAAGATTACCAAAAAGTATTTCAACGAACAGTTCCTCTGCATTATTATGAAAATCTAGTTCTTGAGTTTTTATATCTCCAAAGAAAAATAGTAATGAAGACAAAATATTTGATTTACCATGATTATTTTGCCCAATAAGCAACATTAAGTTTTCAAATTTGATGGTCACACTATTTATTGATCGCCAATTGGATATGGTGACTTCTTTAATCTTCATAAGCTTCTCCAGAGTTGTTACTTTTATTCATCTAGGTATTGCTTGAATGAAGTTTATAATTTCTCTAGGTGACATGTTAGTGCGGAACTGTGGAACTATTTGCATTAGAGTGAAGATTCCTGGTCCAGAACCACTAAAGAGTGCTGTATAGTTCCCAAGGTCTGCTACATTTGGGTTAGTGAATTCTAAATAGGGTACCTCTTCACCTTGGGGCACTTCTATCCAACTTTCAAATTTGGTGGGGTCTGTTTTGAAAACGTACATGCTCGAGCTATTATGAGTTAAAAAAAGTTGCCTTGCTGCAATGCTAGGACCATGAACATAATTTACAAAATTACTAGCACAATTCCCTATGTAAGAAAAAATGTTTTGGAAGTTACTACTAATATCAATTCCCTCAGGGGGTTTTATCACAATAAGGCGTGGATAAGGTGGGTCATTTTTTATAATGCCTACAAAAGAGATGTCATTTTGGTCTACACCTGCTAATACTAGAGGGTGAATAGTTACTGAGGCACGATTAATAAGGGTACTTAAGTGATCAATAAGTTGTTGGTTAGTTAGTGCTTCGCTCGAGATTCTAATTGGTAGGATTTCATACCACTGGACAATATTTAGCAGCATAGCTCGCCAGAGTGGGGCATTAAGTTCTCCATCTTGCCAAGTATCTGGCAAGATTTGGCGGTCAGCTAAGAATTTTATAGTAGGGTAGTCAGGGTCATCTAAACTTAAAGCTGTTACATGAGCATCAGCAAGTGGGGGCATAGCAGGTTCTAGTAGTTCCACAGTCTTTTTTAAAAGTTTTGCTGCTGCTCGAGTTGTAGATGTTTCTAAAAGCATCTCATCACTTAAACCTGCTTTAAGTTCATCTATGCATTTTTGGGTTGTGCCGAAACTAGCGAATAGGAAAAGTAAAATTAAGAAAACTTTTTTATTTCTAGCTAAATTAAATATCATTAAAACAATTTACAAAAGGAGTTTATGTAGTAAATTAAAAAGGGGTAGAGACGCGATTCATCACGCCATAAGATGACCAAGGATGCTTTTTGGAATTGAGCTACATTATCCAAAATATGTACTTGAAGTTATATAACATGTAAGCTATAACATGAACAAGTGGAAGATAGAATTGTTTAGTGATCTTAAGCTCACAGCAGAGTTTCCTAACCGTCCTCTGTTTTGCTTACAGGCTTTGGTGACTTTATAGATTCAGACAAAGATGAATAAGTTTGTCTGTTGCTTATATAATACCACGTACAACATAGAGGTAGGCTATTTTTAGCCTTTGCTGATGACGACCCTAAAACAGCTGAGGTGGTTTCTAAAGTACTGCTGCTAGCTAAGGATAAGGAAATTAAAGATCCTACTGTGCTCGAGCAGTTACTTTGAGCTTCAAAGAACAACAAGCTATTGTACTATTTATTGTAAAGTAGTTCTTCAAAGAAAGCTTGATCTTTTGGGTCTTGAGCAAAAACTCGAGCAAGTAGTGGTGGTACTAACCTATAGTTACCCAGAAAAATCTTTTCCTTTTATCCATAGAGTGAAATAAGGTAGGAAAAATCACTAAGAATAATTGCTTCTTAGGCAATAGAACACCTACTACCCAGTGTAATCTTCTTTTGTAAACCAACTAAAACTTATACAAAACTTGCTTATTTTCCCCGCTTAACACTATCTCAAATCATTAATTCCTTTGGTACTGGTGTTTTATAAAACTCAAATGCCTCCCTCAATCTTTTTATCTCTTTTTTCATTACTCCCTTTATTTCCTCTACCCTCATTGGTATTCCCTCCATCATTACCTCCAAATGCTTCCTTAAATCTGCTTGTGTTTCCCAGCATTTATTATGTATGTACTCCTTCTTTAAATACTTCCATAGCCTTTCTATTGGGTTGAAATCTGGTGAGTATCCCGGTAGAAATTCTAACCTCAACCATTTTGAATTCTCTTTTACCCACTCTTGCAACCACTTCGCCCTGTGAAATGGTGCATTGTCACATATAAGCATTATCTTTGCTTCCCTCATCTCCCTTTTCATGTGGCAGATAAACCTTCTAAACCTCTGAGCATTTACCTTGAACTTTGTTAGCACTCCATGGAATTCTCCTGTCCCTAACTCTAATGCCCCTATCAAATTTACTCTCCCATGTCTTCCATAGTTCTTGATCTCTACTTTTTCTCCTCTTAGCCCCCATGTGCTCGCTAGTGTTCCCTGCGTTTGGAACCCTACTTCATCTTGATAAAATATCCTCCATCCTGCCTTTATCTTCTCCTCGTACAGCTTTGGTAGTGTTTCTTGTATCCACTTTCGCCTCTTCTCTTCATTCTTCCTATACAGCAAATGTATTGCTTTATGGAAACTTAATCCCAGTTTCCTTAAAAGCTCTGGTAAATACTTTACTGACAAACATACCCCAAAAAGGCTTTCTATGAGAGTAAAGACCCTTCTGGCAACCCAAACTTGCTGGTTAAACTCTGTAATGATTTTCTTGATTAGCTCTAGTTGCTCTTTAGAAAGTTTAGGCGGCCTACCAGTTCTTTGTTCATCTTCTAAGTTAAGCGATTTTTCAAACTTCTTTCGCCAGTTTTTTACTGTTTTTACTGAGACACCGAACATTTCTGCTACAAGCTTAATATCTTTGCCGGAATACAGAGCTATAAGGGCTTGAGTCCGTAGTAAAGCGTTTGCATCATTTCCCTTTTTATAGCGACGGCGTAGTCTTTGTAGTTCTTCTAGTTTTTGTTTGCTATCATTATTTGCCATGATTAGTCTCCTTTGGGTTATTATTGGAATTATCATGGCATTATTTTTCCTGTTTTAGGGAAAGAATTTATCTGGACATCTATATCTGATGAAGGTGTAAAGCTAGTTACAGTAGTTCCAAGTTTAGAAGTAGCTGGATTTGTGTCAATTTTTGGTGGTGATTGAGTAGTCCCTGCTTCAATTAACATTTGTGTAGCTAACATGTTAGAGGTCAACACACCAGTAAGTTGCATAGATTGCATGTTGTTCATAATGGTGGTGTCTAGTGTAGCTGAAATCATGTTATTCCATGTGTAGCCTGTATGGGGGTTGGTGAACTGTGCTTGAGCAATCATTACAAAGGCAAGGAGAAAAGAAATGATAAAAATTATATGAATACTTTTTGTAAGCATAAATTAACTTCCTAAATTATTAAAGAATCTCTTGCTTAGGTATTTATTGGATTAACTTTAGTCCCAAGTGCCAGCTCCAGCTGCTACAGCCCCTGCAATAGCAGCCACTGCAACAAAAAATAAATTTATTGTGAGCGCACCAACAGCCAATCCTGTTACCCCTCCTAGCACCGCAGTAGCTAAACAAACTGTATGAATTTTATCTATCCTATCTGAAACAGTATTTGGAGAATTCATAAAAGCAGTATCCATACATACCAAAGCAGTAAGATTGGCTATTAACATACTAAACATAAAAACTATCAACCTTTCAATCTTTTCTGCACCCTGACCAGTATCAATCATGCCCAATGTTTGGCCTGTGTTTGGATCAACCCGCCACCAACCAGTTCTTTCACCAAACGAATTTTCTTTGGGTACAATAGCAATAAATCCATTTTCTAAATCTCTTTTAAGATAGTGCTTTGCTTGATGTGTTATATCCATATCATTTACCTTGGAAACTTCATCTGGTTTCAAAACTACTGTGGGAATTGATGCCTCTGCTGCTTTTTCAAAAGCAATCATAGTGTTGAACTTGTTCCCTTCAGCGGTATCAAACAAAATACCCTCTGTGTGTGTTTCCCATGTACCAGATTGAACAAGTGCTTCTGGCACAAAAGTTAAAGTGCTATCATTAAATTCAAAACTACGGCGTGTGTTTTGAACAATGTCAATTACAGACTGAGTACTTTCCCAAAAAGCTAATTCTTGACTATATGCTAGTAGTGAAGGTTCTGGACGGTAATTTATATTACCTATTGTATTAGTACCTGTATCAAATGCAGAGTAAATATTCAAATGTCCTAACCATGTAAAATCTATAGTACTCAGTTCGCTTTCAGAAAGCTGTATCTCTTCATCTGGAAAGTATGACCTTCTTAAGCTAAGTTCAAAAAAAGGACGATTATTTACAATGCGCTCTAAAAAACGATCTAAGATATAATTTTCAGAGTATTCACCAACAGCAATCATAAAAGTATAGCTCTGAGTAAGAGCTTTCTGGACCTGTTCCTTGCTTTCATTGGCAAATTCGTTAACACCTAGTGACCTATTGGCATAACCAATTCTATCTACAATGTTTCTACGATGGGTCTTTTCTTCACCATTTGGACTAACAAGGGTGTACTCTATCCATTGGGCACTTAAATCAGCAAATTCACTAGTAGTCTCGTTTTTCTCTTCGCTACCTAAGTCATCTAACAGTCCCGTAGCATCCGAGAATGAACCCCCTACAGTTTGAAAAACGCTAGCATAGGGAGAACTAGCAGCTTCTGGAGGTACCAGGTTGCCTGACAAATCAAAGAATTGGCCTCCCGAGGCCAATTGACCATTAAATATAGGGATATAGAAATTGGTATTTGTTAGAGCAAGGTTTATATCTTCCATATCCTTTAAATCTGTAATGCCATCAGGAAAGTTGTTATAGGCAAGTGGTGTGCCTATTATATTAACTACAGGGCGTTCCCAAGGATCTATAAGTGCATGTGTTTTAAGTTCATCACCTATTTTTTGCTCTATAAACACTTCAAAGCGAAGTCTATGTTGTAAGTTTTCTGGGATGGTATCAGTAAAAACCTCCTGAGATTCCACTTTAGGTTCTAAATCAGTGTTAGCAAATGCTGGATGTGCTTGCTGCCAATCATCTGCACCACCCAAATTATACTCTACCCAGAAATAATCTCTAGCTTCTTCAATAAGTTCCATCTCAGCATTAGGATTACCTAGCTCTATACCTGCTTCTTGCAAGGTTTGCAAAATAAACTCAGCATCCTCTCGAGCACTATTGTAAATATCAGTTTCCTCTATAGGTAAAGGTTCAGATTCAAAGGGATTAGGTATTTCTTCATTCACATTCAAACCACTGGCTAAAGCTTCCACCTTTTGCCAAGTACTACTGATTTTTTCCATATCTCCAACAGGAGCTTTGGGGTTACGCGTTACTGCCATTTGCTGTATTAGGGTTTTAGCTTCTTCTTCTGTAATGGTTGCTCGAGCAATCCGAGCCTCATAACCAGCATCTTTAAGAAGCTTGGCTAAAAGTACAGCTTGATCTAGAGCATTTCCAGCATGGCTCATTAGTGTGCCTTCTGCACCTCTTAAAAGCCCCAAATATTGCTCAAAATATATGTTTTGACTTACCCAATCAACAATTACTCCAGGTTCCTCAAAAGCCAGTTCAAGACTAAGGGCTTCTACATCAAACTGAGTGCGATCAATGCCATCACGCAGTTCTTGTAGAAGCTCCATCAATTCATCAAGCTTTTCAAGGGCTAGTTCATACTCATCGGGCTGGGTTTGAGCAATAACAAATTGTTGTGCTCCCGGACTCAAAAGCAAAAGTCCAAAAGCAATAATGATTGTTAAAAACCTTTGGGCATTTATCTTAAGTATAAATAGCATAGTATTCCTCCTGATATTTGTTTATCTTAAAGTGAAAATTCAAGAACTTGATAATTATGCACTCAAGACAATTTATCAACCTAGACAAAACAGCTCTTTTCTACTTCTAAATGAGTGATTTTACCATGATTAAGGTTTTATTTCCAAAGTCTGTGTTTGTTCTGCTAGAATCTGTACATCAATTATATAGGGTTCAACTGTGAGAAAGCGTAATTGATAATTACCTGCTAGAAGTTCTATTTCCTCGCCATCAACTATGCTTGTTGCCACAACTTCTCCGGTGCCATCAAGTACTTCGAAAGTGATTTCAGGGGGTGTCGTAGCTGCTTGGGTTAGCGAAAGCTCGAGTTCCTCAGCAGAGCTAGCGTCAAAGTATTGCCCACCTCCAAGCTCAGCCCATTGTCTAAAACGCTCTCGAGCAACTTCTTTATCTTCAGCTTCAAAATCAAACCCTATTATATTTAAAATCACATCTATGTCTTGTTCACGCAAGGCTATAATCTCTGCTTCGACGTCTCCGTCACAAGACTCCTCACCATCGGTAATTAATACAACTGTTTTAGGACCACTGGCCTCCGCTAGATCACTAGCTACTTGTTTAATTGAATCGGCAAGTGGTGTACCAGCATAGGGCTTGGGTTCTATATCTACAATGATGTTACTAACACTCTCAGCATTTAAAGGACTTAAAGGCACTTCTAAATCTGTGCGACAAGTACTTTCCTCACGATTGCCAAAAACCCGTAGGGCAAAAGGAATTTCTGCTGGCAAAATATCAGTTACTAGGTTGCTAAGTACCTCATTGGCTATAACATATCTAAAACGTCCATCTAGTTTACGCCACATGCTTCCTGAAGAGTCTAGAATGACTTCAACTGCAGGGGCATTGGCAGCTTGTTCAGCAGCTTGGGCAGCCTGTTCCTCCTCTGAAAGTTGCTTTCTAATAACTTTTAGTTTACCGGGGCCACGCTCAACATAACTTACTTCTGCTAACACTTCATAGCCTTTGGGACGACGCAGATTGCAAGTAGCCCTAGCAAACCCTACATCTAATTGACCAGTCGTACCAACATTTTGGTAAATACCATGATTTACATCTGCCCAACTTTGCATTAGATCTTGAGCGTAGTCTGTGCCAGAAGTAGAAACTTCAAAGGTGAAAACTCTAGGCTTGACCTCGGCAAAAGCTTGCCACATTTTGGAGGTAAAGTTGTAACCTCCCGATTCTGCATCGGTAATGAGCATTATAGCCTTAGTGCCAATTTGCTTGCCTAGGACTTCTGTGGTCTTTAGCAGGGTGGGCTGGGAATCGCTCGAGCCATGCCGACGATCATAACTACTAAGCCCTGACATAACTTCTAAGGGGTTACCAGAAAAATCTGGCATGATGAAAAAAGGTCCTCCATTATCAAAAACCGCCAAGCTAACTACTTCGCGGCCTTCTTGGATGTCTTGGGCAAAGCTGGTAAGTGCAGAATAGGTGGTATTTCTATATGGCCCCATGCTACCACTATTATCCCAAGCAAATACCACTGAGCGTGGTGGCTCTTGCAATTCTAGAAAATAATCACCTTCGCTAACATTTGCCTGTAGAGTTATGCTTTCAGCACTTTCCTCTAAAATTTCTATAGGAACATCTTGACCTTCAGAATTCTCGAGCTTGTATTGATAGTTAATAGTAGGGTCACCATTTAGCTTTAATGTGAGTAAATTTTGCCCCTCAGAAATAGTGATCTTGTACCAATCTATGTCCTTTTCTATTTCTACAGTGCCACTTACAGCATTACCTAACTCCATAAGTTGAGCAGTTTCACGACTAGAGTTATCACTTTCATCACTTAAGACTTGAACACTCTCAGGAGGATTTAGGTTTTCATAAACAGCAGCACGGCTATAATGACCCCACTCAGCTAAAATAGAGTGGTACTCATTATCACTTTGCCTTTCAAAAATACGCAAGGTATCAGGTAAATTGTAATATTCTTTGGGCTCTAAGCCAGTAGCTTTAAAGCGCACATAACGTGCCCAAATAGGTTCATCTAATGCTAGAGGGGTTACTTCAGGAATTTCTTCTTCGCTAGCTATCTCACTGCGTTCAAATACCCAAGTGGTTAAAGGTTCCCAAGGTCCTGCTGGACTATCAAGGCTAATTTCAATATCTAGCTCGTTCAGACGTTTATCAACCTCGCTATTAAGGTGGTCAAGCCACTCAAAACCCTCAATTTGTGCAGCTCGATTATGATGAAAACCTACTACCCAAGAAAGCTCTGTTTGCTCTTGTTCCAATCGAACAGTGATGCGATCACCACTTTCCCCTTCTGGACGCTCACTCAAAATGGGATTGCCTGAATTTATAAGCTGAGAAGACCAAACTACATAGCCACCTAAATTAGGATCGGCAAGATTAATGTTTTCTAGAGGGTTATCATTACTTAGCAGTTTCCATTCCCCCAAATAAATCTCGCGGTCTTCTAGTTGGTTATTTAAAAAACGTAATTGAACATAGCGGGCTGTTACAGGCTCAGTAAAAACAAAAGCTTGCTCTAACCTAACAGCTTTTAACTGCCCTTGGTAAACAGACTCATAGTTTTCACCATCTAGTGAAGTGAGAATCTCAAAGTCTTTAAGTTGCCGTCCAGTTATGCCCCTCGAGCGTGGATGTAAAAGTGTACCCGTCAAGGTCACAGGCTCTTCGCCTACTAGCTCAATGAAAACACTCTTACTAGCATCTTTATAGGCTCCTGTGGCAGGTGAGACTCGCCCATCAAAAAGCTGCTCATCTCTGCGGGCATAGCCTTCACCTTCAACTACCTTGGCTCCAAAGTCGATTAGGGCCACGTTATAGCCACCCAAGAGTTCTGTTGGCAAAGACCAGGCTTGAAAACCATTTACAGGTGGCGCTTCACAAAGAGGTTGTAAATCTTCTGTCACACTGTATGTATTCAAGCTATCACTAGCAGCCACGTTTATTAGTATGGGTTGATCATCTCTAATATCTGGCATAACTTCTAAATCAACTGGGATTTCTAGTGACTGATTAGCTTTTAGGGTAACTGTTTTATCAAGGTTGTTTATTCTGACTCGAGCATCACTAGTCAAAGCAGCTAATTCTAGTTCTTGGGTTTTCTTGCTGGGATTTTTTAGAGCAAGTGTAGCTTGTAAACGCTGACCTTCATGCCAGTAGGCAGCTATTTCTGGATGATCTAGTTTTAGTGCTAGCTCGAGTTCCCCCTCTGGCTTTTTAGGCTTAAGTACGCCTTTATAATCAAAGGTCAAATTATAAGATTGTTTTCCCCTAATCCGCACGGCTGTTTTCTGATTAACAGGCACACTAAACTGCCAGAGGTTATTTTCGGGATCAAAAGCAGGGTTATCAAGCCAAGCATCTGCATCTAGGTCGTAAATATAAAGCTCTAAATCCTCAATATTATCAGCCTTCACACTTAGTGGTACAGCCAGCTTAACTCCAGAAATAGTATCCTCGTTTAAATAAGAGCTAGAGACTTCATCTTTTAACTTACATTCTCCTATTTCTTCTTCACTGCTCGGTTTTACAAAAGTCCATGCCACACACTCTGTTTCATCTTCACAGCTAGTAAAGCAAATACTGGGATTTTCTGCCTCAAAAGAACGGTAATCGTTACCATATCTATTTGTATTCAACTCAAAGTTGTCGCTAGCTTTTTTACTTACCTTGTCAATTGTTGGTAACAAGAACCAATCATCGTCATAAGATTGACCAATACGTCCTGTTAGCTCGAGGCTTTCTGGTAGTGGCACTGCATGTAAAGCACTATCATTAGGCTCTAAATCTACGGGTAAGTCAAGAGAGTCTAGTTGATTAAGTTGAAGCTGATAGTACCCATAACTAGGAGTCTCAGCTCGCACTGTCACAAAATAATCACCAGCAAGAAGCCAACGCTCCATAACAGCCGGTTTCCCCTGTTCAAAGCTAGCAGTGCGAGGCACATCTCTTATATCAAAAAATATCAGGCCATCTTCAGCGGGAGTAGCTTCTAAACGGATATACTGGTCATTTTGCAGTGAGAAACGGTAGTAATCATGATCATTAGTATTACCAAGTATGCCAACATAGTTTTGACCAAAGCGCAAGGGCATCGACCTTGTATCATCATCATTGGGTTCACGCTCTAAAATTCCGGATGGTCTTGGATATTGGCGAGTAATGTCCTCTTCGGCTATATCAGGTTCAACCTGTTCAGCCCCAGTATCTTCACCTGTATTTTCAACCTCTGTGCCTTCAACTTCCAACTCTATATTACCCTCATCAGCTTCTTGAGCTTCAAAAGTAGCAGGACCAAGGGATAGTATCCTTAAAGCGTACTGCGCATCTTGGCCATCTACTTCAACGTAATGTTTACCGGGCAGTAGAACAAGATTATCCAAGCGAGCCCTGCGCTCGCCACTTACGCCTAGATATTGAATGGTGCTACCACTGCTATCATAAACAGTAATGTCGTTTAGGCCTTCTCCTAAAAGTTGAATACGGAAAGTTTGTGGTGTGCTAACCTCGAAACTAAAGAAATCGAAGTCACGCACTTTCATCTCACCGCGTATTTGCAGTTTCTCATCTAATGCTGTTGCATAGGATTGCACATTGTTAGGTTCAATTTCATGACTGGCTTTTGCAGGGTTGCCTTCGGCAAAGCTTATGCTATATGGGGTGTCCTCTTTAGAGGCACTAAGGCGTAAATAATACTCTCCTGCTTGAAAATGCAGATCACCTAAGTCAAAGCTTTCACCTTCTTGACGAAGGATTTCCACATCATCTTTGTCCCATAAATTAATCCTATGATAGCCTTCTAAACCTAAATCAAGCTTATAAAAACCTTCTTGGTCAATACGAAAGCGAAAGTCGTCTCGTTCCCCTTGGCGAAGGAGCCCAGAAATACCACTTTGAACGTCGAATATATTAGCCTGCTCTTTACTGTCATTAGGTTCTAGTTCTTGACCTTCGGTTTTAATTCCTTGAGCAATTGTTTGCAATGTGTAACGAGATAAACTTTCACTAGCAGGGCCTAAAATAAAGGTATAACTACCTGTTTCTAGACCAAGGTCATAAAGTGTTAAATAATTATTTTCATCAACTGATTCAGTAAAAACGTTCTCACCACTATTATTAAAGAGCTTAACTGTTAATTCTTTTCCTATTTGAGTTTGGGCACTAATCTTCCAAAGGTTATTAGCATCTTCTTCTGTAAGTGTCCATAAGTGATAGTCCACACTACCTTCTAAATCACCAGATAGTCTGAATGCTCCCGTTTGTTCTCGAGCTTCTTCACTACTATCATTAGGTTCACGGTCGTAAGTGCTGGGTAAGCTAGGGTCAACCTCTTGTATATTGACAAGATAGGAACCCTTACCAGCAACACCAAGGTAATATTTACCCTCGGTTAATATTTGAGGCAAGGTTTTAGTGATTTGTTGCCTAGCATCAAGTTTAAAAAGGTCTTCTTTGCTGATAACATCTGTGCCATTCTCAGCAAAATTTAGTTTCATGAATTGTAGGCTAATTAATTCATTTTCTTCAGGATCAACTTCAAAAACTACTCGTCTATAGCGAAAGTCATTGTCGGTGACTGTCCAAGCAAAAAGGTCTTGATCTGAGTCTTCTAGGGTACCAATAATGCAACCCATGCCAGCAAAAGTAGTGGCTTTGGGGGGGGTGTTGTTGGGCTCGAGTTCTTTAGTGCAGCGTTGAGCTAATACAAGGCTACTAAAAATTACTAAAATTAAGGCAATAAATATTTGCTTAATTAAATTCGACATGTTTCCTCCTTGGATTATTATAAATGCTCTGATAAACTAGCTTATCTGAAAGACTTCTTATCAACGAATAACCACAACTTTAAAAGGCAAACTTGGTAATTTTGACCATGCAACTTCAGCCGTAACCACACTAACACTTTTGGTTTCTGCCAATGCCAAACAAGCACAGTCTCCAAGGGAAAACTTATAGGGGTTGCGCCTAGCATAGTAATATGCTGCTACATCAGATTGCTTGTTGTCAAAGGGAATAACCTCGAGCAATTCCTCCAAATTTGCTAAAGACTCATTTACTTCTCTTGGAGTAAATGCTCCCATACCAACCAACTTACCCTTGATTTCAGTGCGATTAACGCTTGATAGAAACAAATCACCTTTTAAAAGTAGGCGTTCAACCTGCTGGTAGCCAACTTCTTGCCGAAAGTAGGCTATAAGCGCACTGGCATCCATTACCATTCTTTATTCTCCACTTCAGCACGCCGTTCATCTAAAAGCTCTTGAGTTAGATTACGTTCATCATCTTTTGCGAAAATACCTGAAAGCTTTTTGACAAGCGCGTGACGAGTTGTCAACTTAACTTCTCCATCCTTGAGAATGAAGATAACCTTATCTCCTGTTTGTATATCAAGCGTTTTTCTTATTTCCTTAGGAATAACCACACGACCATTCTCGCCCAGTTCCATGGTTTTACTAAAATGTTCCATAGTGACAGCTTATCATAAAAATGACAGTTTTTAATTTTGCTGACAAATCTGAATTATTCCTAAAATCGTTAACAAACAGCTACTCTTTTTGATTTGGTGCCCCCCTTTCCACATTAAAAACACTATTGAAAGGAATTTAGACTAACATCTACTTGCTCCGAGGTATCAACACCACTGTCTCCAGCTCAAATCAGAAATTCTCCCAATCGATTTGTTCTATTCAAGTAATTCAACACTGGAATTACGCAGATTTTAATGATTCGTCTAGATAAAGGTTTTTGTTGGTCATGCACTATAAGATGTGTCTCTGACACAAAGTCATTTTTATGGCTTCCTGCGCAGTGATTTTGCTCACCTCAAAATGCCTCCTAAAACTTTTTGAGGTAATTTTACACTTATGCTTTCCTTCAGATAATACCTCAATCTGTCTGGAACAGTGTTTACACTTTAAGAGGGTAAATCACTCCTGCACACATCTTTACAAAGGTATCTGAGGAATACCTTGTTTGGAAAAGACTCTTTAAGGGGTGCGTAATTCCAGTCAACACTAACCTTAACCACATTGTCAGCAAAATGGATACTCTAGATGTCATGACTAGTAAAAGACCAGGCTTGACTTTTATCATTACTGATCAGACGTAATTATAAGCACAATTTCGATGCTACTCTATATAGATGGATTTATTAACTTTATCTTCCCCTACTTTACCTCCCAATGAATCTATAGAAACTTATGCTGGCTTTGTTGCTATATTGGGAAAACCTAATGTTGGCAAGTCAACGCTTTTAAATACAATCCTTGGCGTTAAAGTTGCTCCCATAAGCCCTAAACCCCAAACTACACGATGTGGTGTAAAGGGGATTTACACCGAAGAAAATCGTCAGCTTGTTTTTGTAGATACCCCCGGATTACATCGTCCTAAAGATAAACTGGGCAAATATATGAACCAAGAAGTGCAAAGCGCTATTCTAGATGTGGATGTGATTTTGTGGGTAGTAGACTTAAGGCATCCACCCAATGAAGAAGATAAAGATGTTGCTAGATTAATTTCTAATATTACTAATGATGCCCTTATCTATTTAATTGGTAATAAGCTTGATGTTGCTAAGTATCCTCAAGAAGCCCTTGAACTATACCAAGAGTTAGTCCCTAACATAAAAAAGGTGCACTTGCTAAGTGCTTTACAAAATCCCAAGTCTGTTTATTCTTTGCGTAAAGAGCTTTTTGATCTGCTCTTGCCTAATCCTTTTTTCTTTCCTAGTGACATTCGTAGTGATCAATCTCGAGAAAATTGGATTTCTGAAATAATTCGGGAAAGTTGCTTAATACATTTACGCCAAGAAGTTCCTTATAGCTTGGCTGTGAAGGTTTTAGAATGGGAAGAGCGTAAAAATCAAAAGAGTAAGCCTATTTATATTAAAGCAGAGCTTTGGCTCGAGCGCAAAAACCACCGCCTAATAGTCCTAGGCAAAAAGGGGAAAATGATAAAGGAAATAGGCCGCACCGCCAGAAAACAGTTAGAGATTTTTTTAAGCAGAAAGATATTTCTTGACCTTGAAGTTGTGATCAAACCTGATTGGCGCAAAGATGTATATGCCCTCAAGGAACTAGGCTACCTATAGAATTATCTTACTAAAGAAAGTTCAGCTTGCCCAAAAGTCTGCACTACATTACTTTGATCTATGTACTGGTATTGACCTTGAAATACATCACCTATAAATGTGCCACTGTATTTAGTAGAACTGTAATCAGCATAGTAAATTACCATAGTAGCTTGTAGAGGTTGCCCCCAAACTCCTTGTTGAATAGATCCTTGCAAATCACCATATTTGACTAAACTACCATCATTACCCTCTAAATAAAACTCTCCCTTAAGTTTATCGCTTTCCTGAATGAGTACAAAACGTGTGACTGTGCTCGAGGAGTTATCTTTGCTAATCGATACTCCATGCCATGTACCTGTTACTAAAGCTCTGTTTGTGTTTGTTGAGTAGTTAGGCTGATTTTGATTTGACAAAGGAGGGAAGCAGGCACTTAATAATAATAAGATAAATAAGTATGGCAAGGTTATTTTCATAATTTCTCCAAGAATTATAACACTTGTGTCCTAATTGTACCATTCAGGCAGCAAAAAATCTCTCACATTTACATCATAATATGAATTTTTAGGTGATTATCAGTAAAAAGCGCACGACTGAAGCCGCACGCTCACTATAGCTAAAAACTCAAAGGATTCTAAAAGGATGCCTTGATTGCAAACTCACTCAAGTCTTGGTAGTTAAATGTATAATGGCCACGTGTTCCACTAATAAGGCCTGCTTGACGCATTTCACCTACGATGGCTGTGGTGGTTTCTCTTGCTGCGCCAATCATGGAAGCAAAGTTTTCATGGGTAAGAGGCAGTGTAAGATGCATTTGACCATTCTCACTAGTGTGCCCAAAGCGTTGGCCTAAGCGTAAAAGCGTACGTGCTAGGCGAGCATTAACGGGTAATTCAGTATCTTCTAAAGCCTCACGCATTCTCACAAGATGAATTCCCGTTGCTATATGCAATGTATGTTGTAGCTCAGAGTCAACTTCAGCATATCCTTTGGGAATAATGGTAACTTTTACTGTAGGACTCAAAGCTTCAGCAGTGTCTTGATATGTACTATGGATAGGTGAAATTGAGCCAATGAAGTCGTTTGGACCAGCAATATTAACAATACGTTCTCGGCCAGTGAATATGTCAACACTGAGCTTGAAAAGCCCTTCTTCAACACGAAACACAGATTCAGCCTCATCGCCAAAGTAATAAAGTGTTTCACCCTTGACTAATTCACGGCTATGATAGTTACCCTCTATTTCTTTAAAAGGAGGACTATTGTCTTGGATGTTTGGAAAAGTGAAATGATAAGGTGCCGTCATAAAACTATTATACTTTAAATTTCTCTAGAATGTTTCAATATAATGTTAATGTGAGTGTGAAGAACTTTGAAGATGTTACTAACTACTAAACTGTTTTCGGCTAAAATGTTGTTGATTTTGAGAATATGAATTCTATAATTCCCCCTGAACCTTACACACTTAAACATTACATTGGCAATACGCCTCTAGTCAAGCTTTTTAAGGTTACAGAGCCTGATATGGCAGAAGTATGGATAAAACTAGAAGGTTTTAACCCTGCTGGTAGCATTAAAGACCGTACTGCTTGGGGAATGGTCCAAGATGCCGAAGATCTTGGTATTCTCGAGCCGGGCAGTGGTCAAACCATAATTGAACCAACCAGTGGCAATACCGGTATTGGTTTAGCATTTCTATCAGCACTACGTGGTTATAAATGCATTATCGTTTTACCTGATACAATGAGTGAAGAGCGTAAACACACTCTTGAAGCTTACGGGGCAGAACTGGTTTTTACTCCGGGAGAACTAAGAATGCAAGGGGCTATTCCAAAAGCTTTAGAACTTAGCGAAGAGCTAGGAGCTTGGATGCCTAATCAGTTTGAGAACCCTGCTAACCCTAACTATCATTATAATGTAACTGGTCCCGAAATATTTAGACAAATGCAAGGACGTATTGATGCTTTTGTATGGGCAAGTGGTACTGGAGGTAGCATAAGTGGTATAGGCAAGTATTTAAAAGAGCAAAATCCTCAAACTAGGATTTATGCTGTTGAACCAGCCCGTAGTGCAGTCATAAACGGACATGAGCAAGGCCAGCACAAGTTTCAGGGCATGGGGCCAGGGTTTATTCCTAAAAATTTAGATTTAGATTTGCTAGATGGAGCAATTATGGCTTATGAAGAAGATGCTTTTCCACTTGCAAGGCGTTTAGCTAGAGAAGAGGGTATATTTATTGGAATGAGCAGTGGGGCTGCAGTATGGGCAGCACTGAAGGTAGCTAGAACTCTTGACCCTAGCAAGGTGGTTGTATGCATGGCTGCAGATAGTGCTGCAAGGTACGTAAGCACAGAGCTTTTTGCTGAGAGCAAATCTTAATTAAGTGATCTTGCTACTCCTATTATAATAGTGATATATTTAAAAAGTGTTTGGGTGTATAGCTCAGTTGGTAGAGCGGCGGTCTCCAAAACCGTAGGTCGAGGGTTCAAGTCCTTCTGCACCCGCCAAAGAAAAACCTGTCAGAGTAGGAAAAAGTGGATGTTCCTCTAATTTGATTAGAGAGGCATTTTTTCTTAGTATGTGCCATTGTTGTAAATGAGTCCTTAATTATAAGCTTGAAGCCCTAAAGAAGGGGTTTCTCCAAAAAGCATGAGCTTACCCCCAAAATTTGGACAGAAAACCCCGGCGAAATTAAGGTCCATAGAAGATGTAAAATATCTAGGGCGTGTGGACACCTAGAGTGTGAAATCGAAAACGCTACTCTTAAATACCTTGGATAATCCTGATGCTGACGCATAAGCTCCTCTGCAATCTGGTAAAGATTATGTGGTTAACAACTAAAGCTTCTCGCAAATATAGGCTATCCTGCAATTTTTTTTGGAATTCACATTTTCTAACAAATAGCTGTTCTGAGACTGGCTAGTTTGGTTTTGATATCCAATGCGTGCAATTTCTGATTTGTCATATCCACATGCCCTAGTAAAGGTAGCATTCTTGAAAATGTATCTGATGGTAGTAATGGTGACGGTACTTTTGGCATCAGTTTTCCTAGACTAATTGATGCCCAAGCAACAATAGTCATACCTATTGCGGAAATCAACAAAATAGTCTTTGATGTTGAAAAACCTCAGCATCCATATGATCGTTTAGTAGGTAGCTGGCAAGGTTTAGGGTTACAAGAAAATACAGGAGCTTCTTGGCATATTAATATAAAATTCTTGAGGCAAGCTGACTTAGATGATCTTGCTGGGTTTATTAGTTACCCAAGCTTACAATGTGAAGGTGCACTTCAACGTAAAGGTGAAGAAGAGGGTGCTTATATTTTGCGTGAAGAGATTTTTGGATGGCAGCAGAATATTGAATGTCTCGATGGAGGCACTATAAAACTGCGCTATGATGAAGAAACAGATAGTCTTGACTTTCGCTATTATCGCCCTAGTGGAGAATATGATTCTCATGCCACACTTACTCGTTCTTCAGAACTGGACCTACCCACACGTTAAATTAAGTGGTGATAAATTTAGAGGGTGTTTGGGAAATATCTATTAAGCAAAATTGGGAGTGGATTGATGCGCTAAACGCTTGGTCATGATATCACACATAGCCATGTAGATAAAGGCTTCACTTGTTGCTGCTAATATAGATGTCCAGATAAATTCTTTCCCTAAAACAGGAAAAATAATGCCATGATAATTCCAATAATAACCCAAAGGAGACTAATCATGGCAAATAATGATAGCAAACAAAAACTAGAAGAACTACAAAGACTACGCCGTCGCTATAAAAAGGGAAATGATGCAAACGCTTTACTACGGACTCAAGCCCTTATAGCTCTGTATTCCGGCAAAGATATTAAGCTTGTAGCAGAAATGTTCGGTGTCTCAGTAAAAACAGTAAAAAACTGGCGAAAGAAGTTTGAAAAATCGCTTAACTTAGAAGATGAACAAAGAACTGGTAGGCCGCCTAAACTTTCTAAAGAGCAACTAGAGCTAATCAAGAAAATCATTACAGAGTTTAACCAGCAAGTTTGGGTTGCCAGAAGGGTCTTTACTCTCATAGAAAGCCTTTTTGGGGTATGTTTGTCAGTAAAGTATTTACCAGAGCTTTTAAGGAAACTGGGATTAAGTTTCCATAAAGCAATACATTTGCTGTATAGGAAGAATGAAGAGAAGAGGCGAAAGTGGATACAAGAAACACTACCAAAGCTGTACGAGGAGAAGATAAAGGCAGGATGGAGGATATTTTATCAAGATGAAGTAGGGTTCCAAACGCAGGGAACACTAGCGAGCACATGGGGGCTAAGAGGAGAAAAAGTAGAGATCAAGAACTATGGAAGACATGGGAGAGTAAATTTGATAGGGGCATTAGAGTTAGGGACAGGAGAATTCCATGGAGTGCTAACAAAGTTCAAGGTAAATGCTCAGAGGTTTAGAAGGTTTATCTGCCACATGAAAAGGGAGATGAGGGAAGCAAAGATAATGCTTATATGTGACAATGCACCATTTCACAGGGCGAAGTGGTTGCAAGAGTGGGTAAAAGAGAATTCAAAATGGTTGAGGTTAGAATTTCTACCGGGATACTCACCAGATTTCAACCCAATAGAAAGGCTATGGAAGTATTTAA
This sequence comes from Trueperaceae bacterium, assembly GCA_965223045.1. Lineage (GTDB taxonomy): Bacteria > Deinococcota > Deinococci > Deinococcales > Trueperaceae > CBDCVN01. The sequence continues at coordinate 5,035,591 of CBDCVN010000013.1, read as the reverse complement.
AGAAGGAGTACATACATAATAAATGCTGGGAAACACAAGCAGATTTAAGGAAGCATTTGGAGGTAATGATGGAGGGAATACCAATGAGGGTAGAGGAAATAAAGGGAGTAATGAAAAAAGAGATAAAAAGATTGAGGGAGGCATTTGAGTTTTATAAAACACCAGTACCAAAGGAATTAATGATTTGAGATAGTGTTAAGCGGGGAAAATAAGCAAGTTTTGTATAAGTTTTAGTTGGTTTACAAAAGAAGATTACACTGGGTAGTAGGTGTTCTATTGCCTAAGAAGCAATTATTCTTAGTGATTTTTCCTACCTTATTTCACTCTATGGATAAAAGGAAAAGATTTTTCTGGGTAACTATACTTCATAATCTTTACTTAAGCGTCTATAGTTTCCTAACCATGCAAATGTCCTCTCCACTACCCATCTTTGTGGGATAACTTGAAAACCTTTTCCTTCTGGTTTCTTTGTTACTTCTAATATCCACCCACATATGTCCAGCACCCACTTCTCTAATCTCGCACTGACATAACCTTGATCTGCTTTTATTACTTTTAATCTTGGCATAGTGCTTTTTATGGCCTTCAACATTTGCTCTAATCCTTTCTTATCTGACCTATTCGCTGTAGTTACAAGTACAACTATCAATAATCCCATGGTATCAACCAATATATGACGTTTACGTCCATTAACCTTTTTTCCTCCATCGTACCCATTCTCTTCATGCACACTACCTTTGACCGATTGACTATCGGCAATACCTACACTGCAATCAGCAAGTTTTCCTTCCTGCTCACGGAGTTTTCTGCGTAAATGTTTGTTTAAAGCCTTCCACAAACCTGATTTACACCATTTATCAAAGTGATAACGCACACTTTGATAGGCAGGAAAATCATGTGGAAGATCACGCCAAGTACAACCATTGCGCAGAAGGTAACGTATAGCACTTACGATTTCACGGAGATCAAGGCTCATGGGACGTCCCCGCTTAGTACTTTTGGTCAAAACTTTAAGTAGAAAGGCTTCAATTATAAGCCACTGTACATCAGTAATGTCAGTAGAGTATGCTTGTCTATGATTTGTTTTCATAGTAGCTATACTGACATATATTGGGTATAGCTACTTCATTTCTGAAATGATATACTTAGTTCAAATTTCAGCCAAAATGCTAGATCTTTCAAAGGAACACTAGTTTCCAAACACCCTCTAGGGTAGTCCTATACATATAAGTATGAGTTACAAGGTAGCGAGTCCCTATGTACCTTATAATTCAAGTAGCAGCAACAATAGCAGTAGCAACTGCCACTGGGTAAGCGGCTACACCCGCAAAGACGGTACTAGAGTTAGTGGACATAGACGGTGTAGGTAAATTCGAGCACCCAAAAACTTAAAGCATTTGCGTTCATAAGACTTTTTACAACGGTGCACTATAGAATAATAAAAGGCACCTACTTTGATGGTGCCTTTTGATATTGGAAACATAGGGTTGCATTCAAATATCTCTATAAGCATTACTTTTAGAGATTAATATTCTCAAGAGTTTGACATGAGAAAATAATTACCTTTAAAACGATAATATCAAAGAGTAATAGGGCTTCGAACTCAGTCACCATCGTGTAAAAAAATATCCTACATTTACTTTGTTTGTTCGATATTCCGACCCCCCCCTTCAAAAATCAACAATTAAATTATCATTGAGGGATGGAAGAAAAGTACAAAACAAAAACAATAGAACACTTGGGTTTAGTAGCAGGAATGATAGATGAATTAAGAATAGTTGAGATAATAGATCAAGAGATCAAACAAGACTTTGACCAACGTCAGGTAACAGTAGGTCAAGCAGTGAAGGCAATGATATTGAATGGATTAGGTTTTGCAAATAGAAGGTTGTACCTAGCAACACACTTCTTTGAAAACAAGCCCACGGAACAACTAATAGGAAAAGGGGTAACAGCAAGCAAACTCAACGAAGACACTTTAGGCAAGGCTTTAGAGAAACTATACAAGTATGGAGTGACAGAGCTGTATAGTTTGATATCAGGTCAAGCAGTCAAACACCTAGAGCTTAAACCAAAGGTAGGACACGAGGATACAACTAGTTTCCACACAGATGGGAATTACAATAGTAAGAGTGAAATAGGTACAGACACAAAAGTAGTGAAGATAACCAAAGGATACAGCCGAGATAACAGACCAGAACTAAATCAAATAGGTCTAGAGTTGATAATTGAGAATGAAGCGAGTTTACCACTAGCAATGCTGCCCCTAAGTGGAAATGCCAATGATAAGATAGTGTTAAAGGAAACTATCGACAGGCACATAAAGCAATTAGAGACTGTTGGTATAAGTATATTGGTAAAAGACAGTGCAGGATACACTAAAGACAGTTTAGAAGTACACCAAGAAGTAGGTTTAAAATGGATAATGCGAGTACCAGCAATATTGAAGGAGGTAAAAGAACAAGTAGCGCAAGTAAATATAAGCAAGATGAAATCATTGGTTAAGGGATACAAGTACAGCAGTGTACTTAGTGAGTATGGAGGTGTAGAACAAAGATGGTTGATAATATACTCAGAAGTGTCAAAGAAAAGTAGAGACAAGAGAGCAGAGAGGGAGTTGCTAAAGACTAGTCAAGGGGAAGAAAAAGCATTCAAGAAGTTAAGTAAACAAAGTTTTCATTGTGAGGCAGATGCAAAAGTAGCAATGGATGATTTTAAAAATAGCCTGAAGGTACTGAAAATTTACAATAGTAAGATCATAGAGAAAGAACACTATGAAAAAGCAGGACGTCCTGCTAAAGACGCTCAACCAACAGGATACACATATCACATAAGTGGAGAAGTAGTTGCTGATGTAAGTGCAGGGAACAAAGTTAAGAAGGAAAGGGCAGTATTTATTTTAGCCACGAATGAGCTGGACCATGATACTTTGAGAGATGCGGAAATTTTGAGCACCTATAAAGGACAGGCAAAGGTTGAAAGAGGTTTCAGATTTCTCAAGGATCCCATGTTTTTAGCATCAACGTTGTATCTGAAGAAAGAAGAAAGGATAATGGCTCTGCTGATGGTGATAACTTGCTGCTTATTGGTTTACTCAGCTTTGGAACACCGAATTAGATTAGTTCTTTCTACACATGATCAAAGTGTGCCTAACCAGAAAGGCAAGCCTACTTATAAACCTACTGCCAAATGGGTATTTGAGCTTTTTGTAGATGTACATCTTTTGTTTATCACCACTGACAATGATGTAGAGGTATTAACCATGAATCTTAAAAGTGAACTAAAATCCCTACTGGCTTTGCTTGGTCCTAATTATCCTCGGATTTATTTCAAAAATTCTTAAAAGGGGGGTCCGAATGTCGGTTTGCCAAGAGTTTGAACTAAAAAAACAACTTTGTTTGGGAGTAATTAAGCAATCCAAAGGTATCAGAGTATCCGGTCAAAGCGACGTTTTCAAACCACTATATTAATTTTATTCTACCGCATTTTGTCATCAAAAAGTAGGGGTTTTGACCCCCAAAATCTCGTGCTGTTTGAGGTTTTAGGGCAAAATTAAAATTTATAAAAAATGGCTACACACTGACCCCCATCAGGCCTAGAGCATATTTCTGCCCTCCGTTTGGAACAGTGTTCCAGCAAATGAACATTTCACCAGTCCTAATTCCACTTCTGGCCGTCAGGTTAAGTGTTTTAGCTACCCTCGCAAGTGCCTGACCTTTTCCCCAATTCTTCTTGTATTTCTTTAATAATGATCCTGAACGTTTTTGTATGTGTCCTTGGACATAATCCCGAAGGTGGATGCCATGCATTATACCTACAGCCTTACCTGTTTGGATACACTGGACTTTAAAATGTGTATTTATCGTAGCAGACATCAGTGGCTATACTATAAAAAATAAAACCTTGCTGTGTCAAGGATATGCTATGGCTACTTGAAAAAAGCAAAAAAATCATGATATCGACTTTGGTAACAGGGTTTTTAGAGGCAAAAGTGGCGTTTTTTGGGTACAACTTGCGTTCTACGAAAAAATACATAAATTTGAATATAAGCTTAAGCTAGGTCAGGCACAGATTATCTATGAAAGCTGTACTGGCCTTTTCAATAATGAACTATTGACTTAGCTTGCTGGAAAACCCTTTCCTAAACAATAGATGCTTTGTGGGCAAAAGGATTAGCTAATCAATTTCTGATTCAAAGAACATCTTGTCTTGACAAACAAAGATTTATTCGTCAAGACAGGTGTCGTGAATAGTTTAAAAACTCTCTCTACACTAGAACAACTTGAACTTGCTTATCAAGTTGGCTTGTTAACACTAGAACACAAGAATCTTTACTCTATGTTTAGACATGGTTTTTTACCTTGCTCTAATAGTTATGCAGCTAGATTATTAGCTACCTACACTCATCCTTATCTTGATTCTTTGCAACCAAGACTCTCTAACGCCCCTCACAACTTTTTCTTAGCTATTGATATTACCCTCTTCCGACATAGTGGCTCTTCTATCGAAGGAATTGCCCCTTACTACATTAGTCAAGGTAACTATTGGGGTTTAAGTGTTGCTACAGCTGTTTTGATCACTCCTGATACAAAAACTCTACCCTACCCTGTAGGTTTCATGCCTAATTTGCGTCCCTATTTGCATACTTCTACCTATCCAAGTATGACTCCTAGTGAAGTAGCTTTAAGCATCACTCGTAAAGTTGCTAGGCAACACCCTATCAGAGGAGTAGTAATGGATGGTGGTATGATTAAGCGTTCACAACTGTACAAATTACGTTGTCTAGGAATTCCCTTTGTTGCTCGTATACCCAATAGTCACTTAGTAAAGTATACAGAAAAGCAAGTCTATGGCACAGAAAAAGAAATAGAGGCTATGGCAGGAATAAAGATCAAAGAATTGGCGCAATTATTTCCACCAAGCAAAGCCCATTGGTATCCAAAGTTAGAATGCTATGCCAAGAAAGTAAAGGTGTATTTACCAAATGTGGGCAAGGTTTGGTTGATGATTAATTGGTGGCGTAAAGGAACAGGAGTAGAGTTATCAGTTTTAGTTTTTAGTGCTGAAGAAATGGGTGTACAGGAGATAATAAGGGCTTATAAAGCTCGCTGGGGAGATGAGGTGATGCATAGGTTACTAAAGCAGAATCTTGGGGCACAGGCCTGCCAAAGTCCAAAATTTGTTGTACAAATGAAACACTTAGATTTATGCATAAGTGCTTTTGGAAGGGTTAGAGAACATCTTATTGCACACCCTAAGCTAACTTTCAGAGAAGCTCAAATTGAAGTTGGTGAAAATCTCAAAAACCTCGCTTTGACCGGATACTCTAGCACCTTGTAATTATTTAATACTGTCTCCATAAGGGTTGAAATTTCAGTTCAAACTCTTGGTTTGTGATTCATTTGGTATTTTTTGCAAGTGAGCAATACAGAGAAGTATTTTCCCTAAAGAGGAATCCCTTCTGTGAGCATGTCATTCTGATAGAGCTTTAGCGATGAAGAATCTCAGGCAGCGTAACTCATTTGAGATCCTTCGCTTCGCTCAGGATGACATTCCTCACGTTGATACGGCGAGAATTTATCTGGACATCTATAGTTAATTGTTCAATTGTTCAAGTATTCAAGAGGATTTGCTGCATATCCATGGACCCGCAATTCAAAATGTAAATGAGGTCCTGTAGATATGCCAGTGCTCCCTACTAAACCAAGTTGCTCACCTTGCCTGACACTCTGAGATTGAACCACAAAGACTTGGCTCATGTGAGCATAACGAGTTTGGGTACCATCATTGTGGTTAACATATACAGCATAACCATACCCACCTAACCAACCAGCTTTTGCCACCACTCCATTTTTAGTAGCAAGAATAGGAGTGCCTGCAGGAGCAGCAATATCTATACCAGCATGGAAGTTACTACCATTTATTACTAAGTCCCGTCGACCAAAATAAGAAGTTAGACGGCCACGTACATTTAGGGGCCATGCATAATTTTGTTGAGTGTACTTACTGTAACTGTAGTTAGCAATCAGTGTAGGAGCTTTTTGTAAAATCGCTAGTTGTTTAGCATGTAATATCTCACGCCTGCTTTGCCCGCTTTGTCCCGTAGTAACAGAGCTTCCTTGGGGCAAAACACTTGCAGTTATAGGAATGAATATTTTTTTCCCCTCTAAAGAATTTAAATTCTCAACACCATTAGATTCGGCTAGTTCACTTGGTGCTAAGCTATACTTTAAAGAAAGGCTTAATATACTTTCACCTGTTTGCAGAGCAACCATTCTGCCTGTATGGGGTGGTATTCGTAAAGCTAGCCCCTGTGCAGGAGTACTTACAACTTCAGGATTAACACTTTTTAAAGTATCCTCATTTAAGCCATAGTGCTGAGCAATGCTGAATAAGCTCTCACCTTGACTGACTATATGTAACTTAAAAGTATTAGGGTATCCAGAAAGTATTGCAGCATTTTCTGCAGAAATTGCTCCTCCTGTCGCCGCTGGCAAATATAGCTGTTGACCTATACTAATAGTTGTACTATACAAACCATTAAGCTGCTGCAAATCTCCTACAGTAGTATTATAGCGAGCTGCAAGCTCCCAAAGTGTGTCACCACTTTTAACTATATGTGTAGAATAATTCTGCCCCCAAGCAAATAAAAAGCTAAAAAAGAGAATAATCAATAAGCGCAACATTTAGGTCTATATTCTACTTAAACTTCTTTTTGTATGCAGCGAGAATTTTCTAGCTTTTTAGCAAAAGTATAGTTTGGTCTTGTTAACCCCCACTTAATGAGCTTAAGAAGCTATCATTACTCTTAGTACGACCTAAACGAGAGAGAAGCATTTCCATAGCTTCAGCAGGATCCATATCACTAATAACTTTCCTGAGTAACCACATTTTAGCTAGGGTTTCCTCATCTAAAAGTAAATCTTCGCGGCGAGTACCTGATTTGAGAATATCTATTGCAGGGAAAATCCTCTTTTCTTCTAAGCGGCGACTTAAATGCAATTCCATATTACCTGTGCCCTTAAATTCCTCGAAAATAACGTCATCCATGCGGGAGCCTGTCTCTATAAGTGCTGTAGCAAGAATGCTTAGTGATCCACCACCACGAATGTTACGAGCTGCACCTAAAAAACGCTTTGGCCAGTGCAAGGCACTGGAATCTAACCCTCCAGAAAGTGTGCGTCCTGTTGGGGGAGTAACTAGGTTATTAGCTCGAGCTAAACGTGTTATAGAATCTAACAAAATCATCACATGACCCCCATCCTCTACAATTCGCCTCGAGCGCTCATGAACAAACTCTGCTACACGAATGTGATTTGTCGGTGGCTCATCAAATGTACTAGCAATAACTTCCACACTTGAAACTGATTCCCTAAAATCAGTCACCTCTTCTGGACGTTCATCAACCAAAAGGACTATGACTTTTATGTCTGGCTCATTAGTTGTAACCGCATTTGCTACAGCTTTTAGTAATGTGGTTTTACCTGCTTTCGGTGGCGCAACAATTAGTCCACGCTGGCCACGACCAATAGGAGCTAGTAAATCTATGACTCGAGCAGAAATTGCTTGTTGGGTTGTCTCTAATTTGATGTGCTGTTCTGGGAAAGTAGGTATGAGATCATCAAAGCGGGGGCGCAATGAAGCTTTTTGAGGGTCAATACCATTAACCGACTCTACTCGAATAAGTGTACCATAACGCTCGTTTTCACGTGGACGCCTGGTTTTACCCATTATGTGGTCGCCTGTGCGTAGCTTAAATTGCTTTATCAATCCTGCAGAAACAATTACTGAACGGGTCTTATCTTGTAAAAGCGATTCTTGTAAGAATCCATAGCCATCACTAGAAATTTCTAGGTAGCCTTTGACTAACTTTAAGCCTTCACCTTCAGCTATGCGGGCCAAAATCGCCTCTGCTAAAGCATCTTTTTCCATCTCGCGATAGTCATCTAAAGCAGTTTCTTTGGCCAAAAGTTGCAGTTCAGGTAAGATCTTTTCTTGCAGTTCTTTAAAGCTAATGCTTGATTTACGACTATTACGTGAACGCCTTAAGGAGCGTTTGTTCTTTGATTTTTTTCCTGTAATAACCTCTTTAGCATCTAGTTCTTTAGTACCTTCTTCTAGGTCAGTATCTTCTTTAGCATTATCTTCTTGCTCTTGGTTTTCTTCAGTATCTTCATCTTCATCACGGGACTTTGTTTCCAACTCATCTTCAGTTGCCTTGCTAGATTTCTTACGGCTACCACGCTTTGTTGTGCTAGTTGTACGTTTTGACTTTGACTCTGTGCTAACAGCCATGCTTTCTCCTTAAAAGTTATCAATTGCCTTAAGTCTTAACCTAATGAATTAGGTGGTCTTAATATTCCAACTACTGCTGTATAATAATTGGACTGAGAGTACTTACTTGAAAATAATCAATCTTTTACTAAGCAAAACATGCCTAGAACTTTGCCTAGCAAAGCATCATTGGGTTTAGTAACAGAATAATAAGGCCCACAATTTTGCTTACAATATTTCAAAGTGTTTTATGTCTAAGGAACATGTGAAGTACAAAACATGTCCAAAACAGGATTAAAGCAGTTTTAATGCGTAAGATTCTTTATAATTCAACTATTTTCACAACTGCTATTAGGCTTTAGTATATGCAGGTTTGCTTGAAAATGTAAAGCCTGTTTAATGGCTAAGTTTACAACAAAAATAGTATTGGCAATGCGTAACTGTTAACATTACTGAGTGATTCAGTAGCACTTTTTTAAGATGCACTCGAGTCAGTTAGTGACTGACACTTACTGCACAACTCGATTGGGAACCCATTTATGAAGTGCAATTAATTAAGATCTGGTTACATTATCATAGATTTTAGAAATGAATTACCATCAGATTGGATACCTTATGTCTTTTCTCAGGTTACATTAATAATCATAATTTTACCAATATCCAACAGAATAACCTTCTGCCACTTCACAGGCAATCTGTAATTAAATATTTATGTTATGCTTCTTAATTAATTCCTAATGTTATAGATAGGCCAGATCACATAAGATATTCCTTGGATAAGGTAAGTGAATAAGAGTCACTTCATAACTATAACTCTTAGACTAATAGAGTTGTTCCCCAATTGGACTTTTTATATTGTTATTGTGTTTATAAAGTTAAGAACTCTCCACACCTAGCACGGCTCAACTAATAGTTCTTAACATATATCGGGAACAACTCTAAGTCATTATTTCTAATAAAACTCTACTAAAAATAGTTTTGGACATTTGAAAGTCTCAGATAACTGCTGCTAACATGTTTATGTGGACTTAAGCGCTTCTAATAAAGTGTTCACCTCATATTTTGAGCTTGCTCGAGCTTTCTCCAAAACCCTAACTACTTCAAAAGCGTGCCCCGTTATCAAGGCAGCATTTTCAGCAGCAGCCGAAGCCAAAATCCACACTGCCCAAAGGCCTGTAGTTAGCACCTCAAAGTTTTCTTTGTGAAAGTATTTTACTCCTTCATATTCATTTATACGTAAGAAACGGCATGCCTTATCATCAGCCAAAAGAGTCTCTACAAGTTTAAGAGCAAGGTTATCGCTTTTATTATCTACAAGCCAATTCTGATAGTAAACAAGCAGCTCTATAAGCACAGCTTCCTCTTTACTAGTTAATTCACTAATAACATCCCAAAGCCGCCAAGAATTAGCTAACTCTAGGCTTTTTTCAGTGGTGGTAGCTAAATGGCTTATGCTCAACCAAATAAACAAGTTACTAGCTTTAAAATGGCTTAGTCGCTTTTTCACGTCTTTAACCAAGGCTTTAGAACTGTGCTCAAAATTTACCAAGGTCAGTAATTCTTTGAACCTCTTTTTAAAGCTCTTAAATGAACGTATAGACTGCCCATGACTTTCACAAACCTTACCAAAGGCTTCAAAGTAATCTTTTAGAACCTTAAGATCTTTCTTGGCAAACTCTGAGTGAGTATCGAGTTTCTTTAATCGTTTATCTTTAAGAAGCCCCAAATACGCATCATGTAAGGGTGTTAACTGAAGCTTAACTATCTCATCTGCTAGATTTTTTACTCCCTTACCTTGTAAATGTTTATAAATTTTCTGGTAATCTCCACTAGGATCAGTAACCTGCTCAAAATCTAAGTAGGTACGATATTCATAAGCCCTTAGCTCTAAGTAAAAACCTTCTTCTATAAGCTTTTTTATTTCGTAAATGAACTCTAAGCCACTAGCTTGTTCTTTGAAAAGTATAAATTCGCCTTTGGCCTGTGATATACCTAAACTTGCTGCTAGAGTGTGCCTAGTAAGCCCTCGTGCTGACTTATAATTTGCTGAGGTACGTATCCAACCACTTGCCTCAGCATATTTGTTGTGAAAAACAAAGAGCGAAGTCATTCCCTCAAAATTATTACTATAAGCAAAAACATTTTCATTTACATAACCTTCAGGGGCTATTAGGTCAAAAAGTAAGAAGTTAGTAACTTCGGCAAATTGCCTACGGCGGTGCAAGAGGGGAAAAATCTCCTGTTTATGTCTGGTTATTAACCAACTATCAGGTTGCTCTTGCCAGTTAGCACGGCGAAATTCCATACCATACCTTTCACTAAAGCCCTCTATTTGACCGTGGCCAAACATAGGCAAACCGGGCAAGGTAACCATCATAGTGCATACACCAAAATATTTATCTTCCTTACCAAACTGAGTTACAGCTGTTTCCTCGTCAGGATTGCTCATAAAGTTTACAAAGCGTTTTAATATTTCAGGTTCTGACTCTAGAATATTTTTTATAGACTGACGATACTTGGCGTTTTCTTCATTTTTTAGCATGTGCATAAAAGCACTGTTATAGACTCGGTGCATGCCAAGAGTACGCACAAAATAACCCTCCATAAACCAAAAAGCTTCCGCTAATAGTAAGGTACCCGGTGCCTCAGCAGCAACTCTATCTACCACCTCACGCCAGAATTCTTTGGGTATGCGTCTGTTAAACTCATCAGTACCCATGCCACCATACTGTGCACGGGAAGGAATAGCCCCACCTTTTCCCGGTTGGGGAAACCAAAGACGTTGTATATGACGCTTGGCTAAAGTCATAGCAGCATCGAAGCGAATTACTGGGAACTTATGAGCTACCGCTAGGATAGTTTGAATTATGACTTCCCTGACAGATTCATCGAGGTAGTTAAGTTGTGCTGTGTCGTTCCAAGGGGTGGCAGTACCATCATTACCATGGTAAATATAACGGGTCTCCCCTGTTTGGTTATCTACGCGCTGAAATACTACAGCAGCATCACTATGGTGATAGTAGTGGTCTTCTATCCTTACACTCACTCGAGAATCTGTTGACAGGTTCTCACTACCAAAGCTGTAACTAGGAAAAGCTGGCTCAGGTAAAGAGAGGAATCTTTCGGGGTGTTCAATCACCCAACGTGAATCTATACCCATATGGTTAGGTACCATATCGCTAGCCAATCTAATGCCCCTCTCCCCTACCCTAGCTCGCAAATTTTGCAAAGCAGCCTCTCCCCCTAAATCAGCAGCTATTTCATAATCATAAATAGCATAGGCCGAAGCCAAGGCTTCAGGGTTGCCCATACGGTTTTTTATTTCTTTAGAAGCAGGGCTACGTTCCCAAATACCGATTAGCCACAATCCTGTAAAACCACGTCTTGCCAGCTCATCTAATTCAGCATCTGGTATATGGCTTAGTTTATGTATATGCTTCTGGTACTTTTGTGAGAGTTGCTCGAGCCAAACAAAAACACTTTTAGCAATAAGTACCAAGCTAGGCATCCAAGAACTATCGGCACTAAAATGTTCATATTCCTCTAGCTTCAGATCTTCACTATAGCCAAACAGACTATCCCTATCAGGCACTATCATAGGCGGAGGCCCACCACCAAAACCACCCCTTGCAGCAGTTTCTTCACTAAGAACATCTAGGGCAGTTAAAATGCGCCTCATCAAATCACTAAAACCCTCTCCTAGAAGAGTGCCGTAGCTATCATGCAGAAACTTTAGTTGCCCCATTAGTGAGTGTGGGCTAGCTTGCATAGGTGCACGCAAAAACTTAAACAGAGAACCACCTAGGCCTACATCAGGCTGATCTTCAGAAAATTTCTCGAGCCGTTTTATAAGCTTAATATAAGCTGTATCTTTGACTAAAGGGGTATCATCAAAAAGGTCTTTTAATTTTATTAATGCAGGGTTTTCGTTATTGAGCTTTAGCAAGAGCAATTCTTCTAAGATTATATGTCTATGAGGGATACCATCACTTATGCCATTTATATAGTCAGTCAAAGAAACCTCACCACTATAAACACTATTAGCAGGAAAATGTTCAGCAAATTTATGTAAAGTTTTCTCTAAGGCCTTTTTACCTAGTTTGTCTTGCAGGTATTCATAGGCTTTGGCTATAAACTGAGGATTACGTTTATCGTACTCAGCAATTAACAAGTGAAAGACTTCTTCTAGTAACCCTACTGCTTGCAACTCGCCTGCACTAATGCCAAGCTGTGCTGGTCTAGCATTATTAATTCGCTCAGTAATTATCTGTACGGCCTTAAAATCGGCAGTTATAAGGTTACCATGAATAGTAAAAAGACTAGTTTCTATTTTATAGAGGTCTCGAGCTTTTTTGTTTATATGGAGTGCTCGAACCCCTACAATTAGAGTAAACAAAGGAATTGCTATATTCATTATAAATCCCTATGCTAGCACAAGTGCCTTGGTAATACCCTTCATGTAATGGTTCAATGTTTTTAATGTAGAAAGGGGTCAAATGAATGTAACTAAAAATACCTTAAAAATTAAGCTTGCACAGAAGTTTTAAAAAGCTTACAATGAAAATATACTAGCTCGAAAAGTGGTTTGGTTTTGGGCATTTGTTTGAAAAGGATCTATTAGATGTGCAGTAGATGTTATCCATAAGGGGTTTTCCTATGCAAGGTGTTCATTCTTCACCCATTATCTAGTGCATAATAAAGCATTTTGACTGAATAAGTGCAAGGTGTATGTTTTTAGGAGGTTTTTGTTGAGGAGCAATTGTAAGAGGTTTTTTGTTGAGGAGCACTTAAGAGTGCAGAAAATCTTACATGCTTTAATTAGGTGTGTAGGAAAGAAATTTATATACCCTTTTAAATAGTAAATAAAAAACTTTAGGAGTTCGTATGATTTCACCTATATTAACAGAGTCTGTGCGTGAGGAAATGTATAATGATAAGAATCTTGGTGCTGGGAATTTTCTATTTAAGGCTTATGCCCTTAGTTCCACCAAAGATATCCCATTTCTTTTCTTAGAAAAGAAATTTACTACCCCGTACGGTAATACATTTGATCAGTTTAGTTTGAGTCAGCTTTACCAGGCGGTTTGTGATTTGGCACACTGGTATTACATCAATGGTGTGAGTGCTAAATCTTATGTTTGCACCTATACTGCAGAGGGAATTTCTCCATTCATACATTTCCTTGCCTTAAACAGTATTGGTGCTATTCCTGTCCCCATCAATTGCCAAATGCCACCACAAATCGCTGCCGCTTATGCCAAAAGTAATAGCTTCAATTTTTTTGTGTTTGATGCTGATACCAATAAACATACTGGGATTTCTCACTGTTTGTCAGATGACATAGTCTCGCTTAATGCTTCAACTGTTGATAGTTCGTACAAACGACAAATGCTTACTAATTGGCCAGTTGAGAAAGCTAGTAACGACACCATCATGATTTGCCATAGCTCGGGTACGACTGGCGTTCCCAAAGCAGTGATCTTTGGACATGATCAGTTTTTCAATGGTAAACGTGAACGCTTGCGCACTTTTCTAGAAACAAGTGACGAGCGAATGCTAACTGCCTTTCCACAGGCACATTCAGCAGGCATAGCCTATATGATGACATCCACCATGCTGGGTTTACCTACTATGGTAATGACTGAACTAACTGGTAAATCTTTGGTTACTCATCTCGAGCAATTTAGACCAACAATCATGTTGGGGTTTCCTCGTACTTATGTATCACTCATTGAGATGAATTTGGCACCTAATTCTTTTACCTCGATTTCTCGCTTCTATAATACCGCTGACTCAGCACATGAAGCACATATAAGAGGTATTCTAGCACTTTCACCAAAGGCTAGATTTTTTGATGGCCTTGGCGCATCTGAGTTAGGAATGTCATGTTTTTGGAAAATCTCCACCTCCAACTCAATCACATCGCACCGCTGCGTTGGTAAACCGGCACCCTATACAACTACCAAAGTCGTCGATGCTCAAGGTGCTGAATTACCACCTGGGGAAATTGGTTATTTATCTGTTAAATCGTTTACGTTGACACCAGGCTATTTCAACATGCCTTACTTCACGAAACTATGCCTGAGCACCGAAGGATACTGGCAAACTGGTGACATTGGCTATTTTGATGATGATGGCAGTTTCTACCATCTTGATCGTGCTTCGGACGTGATCATGAGTGTTGCAGGACCAGTTTATTCGCTTGAACTTGAAGAAATATTGCAGAAGGTGCCCAGTGTACTGGATGCTCACGTTATTGGTGTAAATCGCCTATCGACTAGGGAACAAGGCTTGGTAGCTCTCATTACTTCATCCGAAAGCAAGCGCCTAGACCTTACTCTCGTTTTACAACGGATTATGAAGCACAAACCATTACTGAATGTATCACTCCCAGATTACACAGTTGGCGCTTGTCTACTTGACTCCGCATTCAGCATTCCGCTTGGATCAACTGGTAAGGTTCTTAAGCGTAGTCTGCGAGATTCTTTTTGGAGCAATTACCGTGGTTTTCATCAGGGAGATCGATCAGTATTTTCAAAAGTGCTCTGGAATGAATCTAAAGTCAATGTGCTTGACAAAAACGTAGCAGTGTTAGAGCGGTCTTTCTAATGAGTTACACAAAACCAAACAAAAGACTAAAAGCAGTTCTCCAAACTGCTTCACAACGCCCTTATTATACCCAACACTGGGGAATGAGTCTTAGTGATGTGATGGCCTTGATTGATCAGGATCAGTTTGACCAATTGCCTATTCTACGCAAAAAGGATATATCCCAACATTGGGATGATTTAATTGAGTATGGCGATTTCGTAGATGTTGTAAGTTCATCTGGCACCACCGGTCGACCCGTAGAATTGCCTGTCCATCGACAACAAGAGCAATTGTGGGTTGATTGCGTTTCACGCGGACTTACTGAGTTGGGTGCAAGGCCAGGCACCAAGCTACTTCAATTATTGAGCAATAACGATATGTTTTCGCTTGGACCGTTAATTTGGCTGGCAGCAAAGAAAATTGGGGTTGGGCCGTTTCGTTGCACTGCACAACGAGTTCGGCGTGTGGCTGATGTGATCAATTATCATCAACCAGAGTTCGTAGTTGGAAACCCAATGGTGATGCTCAACATTGCTGAAGAATTAGGGTCTAATTTTCCAACACCAGATAAGTTACCTAGTTATGGTTATTTTGCGGCCTGTTCAACATTCAACCAAGATAATAAGCTGACACCAACAGCACAAAAAGCCAAGGATGTTTGGGGCCTTTCTGATGTGTTAGCTGAATATGGTTGTAGCGAACTCGGTTCTATTGGCAATGAATGTTTAGCACACCGTGGTTTTCATATCCATGAAGATGTGGTTTTTGTGGAGCTAATTGATCCACAAACAGGACAGCCCTCTGCACCAGGTGAATCAGGAGAAGTTGTGGTTACAGCACTATCGCAACCGCGTGGTTTTGCAGCAGTGCGATATGGCACTGGTGACATTGCAGCTTGGATTAGTAGATCTCCGTGCGAATGTGGACGTCTCTCACCTCGTTTGGGAACCATCATTGGGCGTGTTGATCAACAGTTAAAAGTGTTAGGACAAACTGTGTATCCTGATCTCATTTTCAATATCGTTGATCAGCTCAATGATATAGCCGATTCTGTGTTGGTAAAGTATCGCGACAATTTAAGTGCAGATCAGATTGAGTTATGGTTGTCAGTACATGGGAATTTTGAACATACAGAGAGAAAATGTAAAGCTCTTCTATATCAACATCTAGCAGTTGCTCCTTTAGTTCGCAATGTTTCATCAGAAATTATCCATCGTGTCAAGGAAAATCGTATGGCTTGTACCAACGGCGTTAAAGTACCTCGCTATGTTGATCTTAAGGATGTATCAGTTTACCTAAGTGAGAGTGAATTGATATGACTCCGTTAGTTGATGCTAGTACAATAATACCTGGTTTAAAATTAAAAATTGAATACCATAACCCATCACTATCTATAAAACATCGTGGTTTGCCACCACATATCTTTGCTATGGCGCGGAATGGGAAAATAAGCACAGCTTCTCGACTTGCAATTATTTCGGCTGGCAGCGCGGGAATCGCTGTTGCATGGGCAGCTAACCAAATCGGTTGTAAAGCAAGCATTTTCGTCCCACCAGGTACACCAGAGATTATTGTTAGCTATATAGATTGGCTGGGTGGGGAAGTGTTGCAGATACCAGCAGGACAATCACAAACAATTCAGCAGCAGATACGTTGTGAACCTAGCTGGACCGTGATAGAGCAACTTTCAGACCATTCTCTATGTAAGCACTATGAAGTGGTAGGAGAAGAATTACTTATCCAGTCAAGCTCATTTGTGATAGTTATTGTGGGTACAGGAACAGCTGCCTCTGTCATGGGTATTTCTGCTGCACTACACAAGCACAAGGTCAAAATATTTGCTGTAGAGCCTGCTGAAGCAGCTGTTCTTCAAGGGCAGCCTTGGCACCCGCACCGCATCTCTGGATTAGCACCACCAATAATGACTGAATTGTTTGACCACACAGTTGTTGATGGTTTAATCAGCGTGCCATCCGATGCTGCATGGCAGACTGCTCGAGACGTCATGAATTTAACCGGGGAGTCGATTGGGCCATCCTCAGGAGCCTGTGTATATGCAGCTAAGCAGCTACGTGAACAAGGATTTAAGGGTGAGTTAATTGCTATTTGCTCATCATCTATTATAACCGCTTTGGTTAACTCTAAGGAAACCGTAACAAGAGAAGCATGATATAGCACTACTTTATAGATGCCAAGATTAAGTTTTTACTTTATCAATGCAAAGATGTCATCCTGAACCCTTCCTAGGGTAACTCTAGGGTAACTACTCGAAGCATCTCTCATGCGTTAAATTTTTTTGAGGCTCTTAGTTGCTATACCCCTAAGAATGACACCCTTGTAGAGAGAGTTTCTCTCTACAGAAAATTTTTTCTAGAGAACTCTAATACATATTTAGAGTCAGTAAATAAGGGAGCTAGTAAATGAAAACCTTACTCATTGATAATTTTGATTCATTCACATGGAATCTATTTCATTTAGTGGCTAAGCTAAATGGTAAACCACCTACAATAATCAAGAACAATGATCCTAATTGGAGCTTATCCGACCTAAAGAAATATGATAATATAGTTATTTCACCTGGCCCTGGAAATCCAATGCGCGCAGCCGATTTTGGCATGTGCTATACAATTATCAAATGTGCTTATCTTCCAATTCTTGGTGTTTGTCTTGGGCATCAGGGATTGAGCTATGTAGAAGGTGCCACTGTTGATTTGGCTCCAGAGCCAATGCATGGTCGCATATCCAAGGTATTTCATGATGGGAAAGGGCTGTTTCAAGGTATTGACTCACCATTTAAAGTAGTTCGATATCATTCCTTAAGTGTTTACAACTTGCCTAAGGATATGCAGGTAACAGCAATCACAGAAGATGGAGTGCTTATGGCAGTGCAGCACCGATATAAACCATTGTGGGGTGTTCAATTCCATCCTGAATCAATATGTAGTGAACATGGCGATGAAATCATTAAAAACTTTTTTGCTTTAACAAAAAAGTTTCAAGCAAAAAACTTCTACTCGCCTTTTACAAACATGGAAAGTATGAAAGTATGAAAGTGTTATTTGAGAAGTTTAACTTGCAAACAAGTTCAGAGGCTATATTTTCTAAATTGTACAAGGGTCTAGATTATAGCTATTGGTTAGATAGTAGTAGTGAAAACACTGAGCAGGGCCGTTTTTCTTTTATGGGTAACGCATCAGGTTCTTTAGGACGAATACTTTTCTACAACGTTAACAATCGCACACTAAAAATTCAAACCAATACTAATCAACGCAAAAAGATCATAAATGGAAATCTTTTTGACTGGCTCAAAGAAGATCTTAAAACATTTACTCTTCCCACAATTCAACTTCCGTTTGACTTTCGACTGGGGTGGGTGGGTTACTTAGGTTATGAGTTAAAAACTGACTGTCAAGGTGATAAGGCTCATAAATCCCCGTTTCCAGATGCCTTACTAATATTCTCTTGTCGTGGAATTGCAATAGATCATTTTGAAAAAGTAATCTATCTTTTAGGTCTAATTGAAGAAAAAAATAATGAACAACTAGAAGAACTTAATAACTGGTTTACAAACACTAAAAAATCCATTAAAAATATTGACATCAGCCCAACTGCACACGTCACATCTACTTCTAAGCTCCCTACCTCAATAGATTTACATCTGAGGCATGATAAAGAAGCGTATCTAGATCTGATAGCAAAAAGCCAAGAACAAATTAAATATGGAGAGTCTTATGAGATCTGCCTAACAAATATGGCGTTTGGCAAAACAAAAATCGACCCGTGGTATGGATATTTAGCTTTAAGAAAAGAAAGTCCAACTGCCTTTAGTGCTTGGATAGCAGCAAAAGACTTTTGGGTACTTTCTGGCTCACCAGAAAGGTTTATAAAAGTTGATGCAAACGGTAAGGTTGAATCGAAACCAATTAAGGGAACTAGACCAAGGGGAGTTACGCTCGATGAAGATAATTCAATAAGACAAGAGCTAATTGGGAGCGAAAAAGATCGTGCTGAAAATTTAATGATTGTAGATTTAGTAAGGAATGATATAGGAACCTGTGCAGAAGTGGGTAGTGTTTCTGTTTCCAAACTGTTTGACATTGAGACCTATTCAACTGTTCACCAAATGGTGAGTACAATTATTGGGAAGCTTGATACTCCTTATACCGCTGTAGATGTTATTCGTGCCTCTTTCCCTGGTGGGTCAATGACTGGAGCACCAAAGAAAAGAACGATGGAGATAATTGATGGATTGGAAGCCAGTCACCGAGGGATATATTCCGGTGCAATTGGTTACTTCTCTCTAAATGGAGCTGCTGATTTTAGCATTGTAATTAGAACAGTAGTAGCTACTAGCAACGAAATTAGCTTTGGTATTGGCGGTGCGATTACGCACTTGTCTGATGCCAATGAAGAGTTCCAGGAAACCATGGTTAAGGCAAAACCTATTCTTAATGCGCTAAATGCTCGATTCCCCAAGTTTACTTAAGGAAACGCTATGAATCCTTCAGCAAGCCGAAAAAGAGTGGCTTTGGTTACATTCTTGACAATCCCAATTTCTGGGGCAAGTATTGATATTTACGCACCATCTCTGCCAACCATCGCTGATTTCTTTAATATTAGTAATGCAAGTACCCAATTTTCTGTAACAATTTACTTGCTTGGATTTGGGCTTTGTCAGTTATTTTCAGGAAATTTATCAGATTGCTTTGGTAGGAAAAGTGTAGCTTTTTGGGGCGCATTTTCTTTTTCGTTAGCGTCAAGTATAGCTGCTACCGCACCTCTATATTCAATTTTATTGATTGCTCGTTTGCTACAAGGTATTGGGGTGGGCTTGCTAACTGTTCCCTTGAGAGCAGCTATACTTGACGTTTATAAGGGTAAAGATTTCTACAAAATGGCTAACTACATCACTATATCTTGGTCAGTTGGCCCTATTGTTGCTCCAGCTTTGGGTGGTTGGTTACAAGAATTGTTTGGTTGGCACTCAAACTTCTTTTTTCTTTCATTGTATAGCTTAGTTATTTTAGCTGCGCTGTGGCGTACCCCAGAAACACTGCCTACCAACATAAGACAAAAAAACTTTACTATAAAGTACATTATATCTAGTTGGTCTCTTGTTTTAAGCCATCCTGAATATATTATTTACCTTTTATCATTAGGATTGCTATACTTATCTGCAGTACTGTTTAATGTAGTTGGGTCCTTTTATGTAGAAAAAAGTCTAGGTTACACACCTCATTCTTTTGGCTTTATGGCTTTAGCTATGGGGGGTTTATGGTTTATTGGAAATACTTTAAACCGAGTTTTTATACATATAGATCTCAATAAAAAAATTTTTTTTTGCTACCTCGCGATGCTTGTCAATAGTTTTTTCATGGTTTATTGCTACCAAACAGAACCTTTATACACAATAGGAAATATTGGAGTGCAAATTTTCCTTTGCAGCATTGTTTTTCCTAATTTTTACGCGAGATCTATTGCACTATTCCCAACCTCAGCTGGAGTTGCCTCTGCTCTCATGGGAGCCTTTATGATTTTGGTTGTGGGTCTAGGTTCTATTTTTGGGGCTTTATTGAGAACCGATAACCTTCTCGGCCTTTCACTTACATATTTAACGATCAACATTATTTTGTCCGGATTGTATTTTTCTACATTCCGTTTTAGTTTTAAAAAATCTAACACTTTGGAGGGAAAATGAAAGATAGGACGCAGGTTTGCATTATTGGCGCAGGGCCTTCAGGCTTATTATTAGCACATCTACTACATCAAATAGGAATAGAGTCTATTGTACTGGAAAAATATGGGCGTGATGACATATTGAACAGAATGAGGGCAGGCGTTATTGACCAAAATACTATTGATGTATTAGGAGGAGTGGGATTTGCCAAAGCCCTTAAGGAAAAGGCTGTCATTCATAAAGGTTTTAACTTGATTTTTGATAATAAATGTCACCGCATTGATATTAATGAATTGACAGGTGGTAGAAATGTAGCCATATATCCTCAACAAGAAATAGTAAAAGATCTTCTAATTCACAGAGAGAAACTTGGTTTGCCAGTCCTATTCAATGTGAGTAATATAAAAATAGAGGAGCTGGACTCTTCACCCACCATAACATTTCAGACAAATGAGGAGCAATCTATAATTAATGCCAATTTTGTGATTGGATGCGATGGATTTCATGGGATTAGCCGCCAAGCCATACCAGAGACACAAAGACAAGAACTATATAAAGATTATCCTTTCAGTTGGTTAGGGATTTTATGTGAAGCTCCGCAAGTCTCACAAGAATTAATTTATGCACCACATTCCACAGGCTTTGCTTTAATTAGCACTAGGTCACCAAAATTGCAAAGAATGTACTTACAATGCAGTAAGGAATCTCTAGTAGATGATTGGGATGATGAAGCAATTTGGAATGGGCTTGAAAAAAGAACAGCAAACAATCATGGAATAGGGCTTGTCAGAGGAAAGATAATCCAAAAAGATATCATTTCTATGCGTAGTTTTGTCTGCGAAAAAATGCAGTTTGGAAAACTCTATTTAGTTGGAGACGCAGCGCACATCGTTCCACCTTCAGCCGCTAAGGGTTTAAATTTAGCTGTGTCAGATGCTTGTCTTCTGTCCAAAGCCTTGGGTTATCATTATAATCATGGCAACAACGATTTACTTGATCAGTATGAGACTGAGGCACTGAAGCGATTTTGGCGAGCAGAAGAATTTTCTAATTTTGCTACAGAGCTATTTCATCGTTCATTTGATGGTAATCTATTTCATATAAGACAACAAAATTCAGCTTTATGTTATTTGATCAAGTCTCGATCAGCAGCAATGTCATTTGCTGAGAATTATGCAGGCATCCCTGAAGATTTTTTTAGTCATTTGTAGAGTAGTAAGGGGTTTCATAACTCCTTTTCCTTTGTTGAGTGGACTAATAAATTTGGCCATTATGTGATTAGTGAGTAAGGTACTAAGTTCAACAAATAGTTACATAATCACATTAACTCAACAGTTCTACATTTTTTGTTTAAATGCCTAGACAACCAAAGGATAACTATGTTTCACACCCTTCCTGCAATTTCTATTAATGGTATCGTTGACAAGCAAGTTTCACCGCTTGATAGGGGGTTTACATATGGTGATGGCGTGTTTGAAACTTGCCTGATACTAAATAGTCAAATACCGCTATGGGACCTTCATCGTGAACGCTTGATGATAAGTTGCAAGAAATTATTAATTCCATTGCAAATTGAAACTGTAGAGCAATATCTTGCACAATTAATGACGCTCGTTAATTCTCGATATTTAGAAGAAGCTACAGTAAAACTTATTGTCACACGAGGCCAGGGTGGTAGGGGTTATCGTTTGCCCAAGCTAGTTAACACAACTATTTGCATAGCAATTTTTCCTAAGCCATCTTACCCTACACTTTATTATAGTGAAGGCGTGTCAGTAAGGCTTTGCACACACCGATTAAGCTGCAATACAGCTCTTGCTGGATTAAAACATCTAAACCGTTTAGAGCACATTTTAGCGCGAGCGGAGTGGAATGATGAAAGTATTGCAGAGGGTTTGTTGGTTGATATTAACGATAATCTTATTGAAGCTACTATAAGTAACATTTTTATTGTTAAGGGCAATGAATTATTGACTCCAGATTTAACTGAGGCAGGTGTTGCTGGTGTTATGCGTCGCTTTATTATAGAAACCTTGGCACCAAGATTAAATCTTATAAGTCAGGTGAAGAAGATACCATTGCACAACTTATTTGATGCAGAAGAAATTTTTCTCTGCAATAGTGTGTTTGGTATTTGGCCAATTATAAATATAGCAAACCTGCATTGTAACCAACTTGAGGTTGGTAAACTGACAAGAGCATTACAAAAATCTCTTACTGCAAAGCTAACTGGAGTTGGGTAAGGAGGTAACATTAACAGTTTAGACAACTGGTTTTGTGCACTAACCGTTGCACATGTAAATACTTTAAGCATGGAAATAAGAAATAGTACCTGAAACAAGGGCTAAGTTGCCCAAGATTTGAAAAAAAGATTAAGGAGAAATACAATGAGCAACAAACCGAGGGTTTTCGTCGCTGGAGCAACAGGTGCAGTTGGTAGGATTATGTGCCAATTGCTGGTTACTTATGAGTATGAGATATTTGGTCTGACCCGCAATGTGGAAAAAGTAGAGTCCCTAGAATCGATAGGTGTGAGGCCAGTTGTTGCAGATGTTTATAATAAGCAGAGAATAGTTTCACTTTTTAAATCTATACAACCAAATATTGTCATTCATCAATTAACTGATCTACCATTTGGATTACCTTCTGAAAAGATGAAAGAAGGAAGGATCGCAAACGCAAAGATTCGTGATATTGGAACCAAAAACTTAGTTTTGGCAAGCCAAGAAAGTGAAGTAACTCGCTTTATAGTTCAAAGTGTTGCCTTCATGTATAAGGATGGCTCTTTACCCCATACTGAAGATGCCCCATTAGCATCAGATGCCTTAAGAAATTTCGAAGACCAAGTCCTAGAAAGAAATTTTGAAGGAATTGTACTGCGTTACGGAAGATTCTATGGCCCGAGAACTGGATTCGATATCCCCAAGGGGTCAAGTGTTGTGCATGTGGATGCGGCAGCACAAGCAGCAATATTGGCAATATTTAAAGGAAAGAAAGGTATTTACAACATAGTAGAAGATGAAAACGAAGTATTGAGTAGAAAAGCGAAACAGGAGTTAGGATGGGATCCTAATTTCAGAAGTTAGTTTTTTAGGAATTAGTAACCAGACGTAGAAAGTGATCAAGGAACAGAGTTAGCATTTAATTATACTACAAGAGGTGGTTTCATTTACCTTACCCCTGTAATATTACAGCGCAATGTTGCATATTAAGTAAGGGGAAGTGCGAAAAAAGTGCGAGTGTGAATAATAAATTAAGGCTATGAAAAACATTTATAAAGCACACAATGAAATATTAGAAGAGGCCGTAAATTTAAGTCCTCCAGAATGCAACTTAGTTGAAGCAGATATAGAAGCGCTAGCAAAAGAACTCAAAGAATACGTAGCAGAGTTTGAAGAAGCATTTAAACGACCTGAAAGTTTGATCTGGACAGGACATTATCTAAAAGGTTTGTTAAGCAACCTTGATCGAAAAAATATAGAAGCAATGGCACTATCAATAGGACTGAATGTCCGTAGCATGCAAAACTTTGTAGGACAAAGCCCTTGGCAGTTAGAACCTGTGATTGACACGCATCAAAAACTTATTGCAGAAAGTTTAGGTAATGATGGAGTACTGATAGTTGATGAATCAGGGAATGTAAAACAAGGAAAAAGCTCAGTAGGAGTAGCAAGGCAATATTGTGGATCAGTAGGAAAAGTGGAGAACAGTCAAGTAGGAGTATACCTAGGGTATGCCAGTAACAAAGGACATACCTTAACAGAAGGGCAGTTGTACTTACCAGAACAATGGTTTGATAAAGAGCATGAACAAAAAAGGGAAGAATGTGGAGTGCCAAAGGATCTAGAATTTAGAACCAAACCAGAAATAGCGTTAGGAATGATAAAAAAGACAGAAGAGAGAGGGCGTTTGAGCTTTGAATATGTGCTAGCAGATGCATTGTATGGAAATAATATCGAGTTTAGAGATGGAGTAGCTGAATTAGGAAAAAAGTACTTTACAGCAGTATCTTGCGATACGCAGGTATACAAGGAGAAGCCAGAGGTCAAGGTACCTGAATATAAAGGTAGGGGAAGGAAGCCGAAACTAGCAAGGGCAAATATTGAATCAATACGGATAGATGAGTTAGCAAAGGAAATAGAAGCAGAAAAATGGAGTAAACATGTAGTGAAAGAAGGAAGTAAAGGGCCAATAGTATGTGAATTTGCCTTTGAGCGAATATGGGAAACAAGGGGAGAAGAAGAGCCAGTGGAACTGTGGTTGGTAATTCGGCGTAACCTAAATGAGAAAAGAGAGATAAGCTATTATTTGTGCAATGACTCAGAAGAAGTCAGCCTAGAAACATTAGTGTGGCTAAGTGGAATGAGATGGCCGATAGAAACATCGTTTGAGGAATCAAAAGAAGAACTGGGGCTTGATCACTACGAAACTAGAAGCTACTTAGGTTGGCATCACCATATACTATTAACTTGTCTAGCACATCATTTTCTGGTGAGGATGCGTTTAATGTTAGGAGAAAAGTCTCCAGCTTTAACTTTGCCACAGGCAAGAGTGCTGCTCAAGGCAGCAATACCGTTACCTAGATTGACAATAGCTCAATCACTAAATCTAATTCGTTACTATCAGCGCAGAAATTATACTGCTTATGCTTCGCATCGAAAACGTACTCTTGCTATATTGTCTAGGAGTTATATTCCATGACATTGCGCTGTAATAGTAAGAGGTGGAAAAATAAAGATGCATTTTGGAATTTCTGGGCTTATTCTCTGCCATAGGTGTCTACAAGGGTAAATTTCTTTCAAATATGTATTCACAAAGGCATCTTTTGCCAAGATGGTGTATATGGTACACCCTGCTTCTAGAACGTATTCTTTGGAACTTGTACATAAAAGCCCCACCTTTAAAAGTGCTGTAGGTGGGGCTTTAGAAAACATAGTAAAAAACTTAAGGAAGGTGAATGGCCAATTGCACATTTGCGCAAGCATTGGGAGGGCAACCACCATCAAAAGTGCTAAGTTGTTCATGTGCCATATCAGGAATTAACTGACCGTGTGTTCGCACCACCAAGTAAATCTCAGCTTTAGCAGTGTCTAACAAACCGGGACCAAAATCAGCTTTACTAGTATCTTCTATAGCTAAATGCCCTGCAAAGGTGGCCTCACCTTTACGGTTAGCAATGTTGCCTGCTAACCAGATTTGTGATGCTTCCACTTCAGGAACAGCAAAGTCATCTAAACCACAAAGCCCATCACTACAATTTTCAGGGTTATTAAAGACAACCCACCAAGCAGTATAAGCTGCTTGTGGCTCTAGTCCACTAGTGTGAATAGTTGCCGAAACATATTTATTACCTCTTGCAAGGTTTGAGGTTCCTACTGCAGAGTTGTCTGAAATTAATTGAATGTTGGTTGTACTGAGAGAGTCTGCTGGTTGTTCTTGCTCTTGATTGCAACTTGCCAACAACAATACACTAACTCCAGAAATAACCATACAAATAGCCCAAGTAAAACTTCTACTCATAATTTTCTACCCTTTCATAATAAACTAAATAGCCCTGTTAAAAACAGAGTTGAGTTTTTGCATTTAGTTTTGATCATCATACCCCTTCATAAATTACCTATGGTTGAATTTCAAAACTTGCTTTGTAGTCTATAGCATTAGACATTGCTTTGTCAAGGTAGACTTAGCTGCTATTGCTTGTATTATTAGACCTGTCATTCATTTAGGCAAATTGATGTGGTAGGACATATTAAATGAGTAGTAAAATTACGCTAAACACATACCACCTTTGAATTGGCTTCACCATGCTCAAAGTCTTGGTAGTGCCCTTCATGTAATGATGAACCCTGCTGCCTTAAAATGCGCGATGACTTTAGATTTCTTAAAATGCCCAAATTGCACCTCAGATAATTTTGTTAAGAATGGTCATATTCACAATGGTAAGCAAAATCATATTTGTAAAGATTGTGGTAGGCAATTTGTTGAAGATCCTCAAAATATTCCTATCAGTGAGGGAAAAAAGGATTTGATAGATAAACTCTTACTGGAAAGATTAGCACTTGCTGCTATTGCTCGTGTCACTGGTGTTTCAGAATCTTGGTTGCAAAAATACGTCAATGACAAGTTTGAGAATATAGAGCAGGAAGTAGAAGTTGAGAAAAAAGATAAAGGGTTTCTTAGAATAGAGTGTGATGAGATGTGGTCTTTTGTAGGCCATAAAGGTAATAAAGTATGGATATGGCTAGCTATTGATCAAGCTACTGGCGAAATAGTAGGGGTTTATATAGGCAGTCGTGATAAAAGAGGGGCTCAAGGGTTATGGGATTCTTTCTGAAGTTTATTTATAAATACTATAGCTAGACCTCTCCCTCACGCCAATAATCCTGTTTTAGGGGTACATCGTTCTGTCTACATTTCTATAGCTTCAAGTAGGTCATATGCTCTTTGCTGTTGCTTATTCGCTATAGTGTCTACTTTTACTAAATTTGCATCCTCCTCTCCTTTGTAATTGCAAGTATTTCTTACTATGCTACTTAGATCCGATAGTAATGTCTGAAAACTGTGAACTTTACTACCATCTTCTAATTTTTTAGTCTTTGTTTTTGCTAATGCCTTCTTTGACCTTTGAGCTTACCCCCAAAAACTGGACAGAAAACCCCGGCGAAATTAAGGTCCATAGAAGATGTAAAATATCTAGAATATGGAGATATAAATGAGCCAGACAAAAGGAATAAGAAAAACATATAAGAAAGAATTCAAAGCTAAAGTTGCAGCAGCAGCCATAGTTGGAGAGAAGAATCTTGCAGAATTAGCAAATCAATATGGTGTACACACCACTCAAATTAAAGAATGGAAAAAAGCTGGATCAGAAGCATTGCATGAAAGGTTTTCATTACTAAGAGGTAGAAAAGCAAGACTACAAGAACGTAGAGAGGCTGCACTGTACGAACAGGTTGGCAAATTGAAAATGGAACTAGATTTTTTGTCCAAAGGGCTCAAAAACTGAGTCAAGAGGAACGTATGTTGATAGTCGATCCAAGGCACCCTCAATTGAGCATTACTAAGCAATGTGAGTTACTGAGACTGAATCGTAGTAGTTATTACTATCGACCTACAGGAATTAGTGACCTCAATGAAAAGTTGATGCAAAGGATAGATGAGTTGTATACAGATCATCCTTTTCTAGGTTATCGCAAGATAACAGCAATGCTAAATAGAGAAAGCTATAAGGTCAATCATAAAAGAGTATATCGTTTGATGTGTCTGATGGGTTTGCAAGCTATATATGCCAAACCCAAACTAAGTAAACCAAAGGAAGGACATAAAATTTACCCATACCTTCTGAAAAACAAAATCATAAACAAACCAAATCAGGTATGGGCTAGTGATATTACGTATATACGTTTGCAAGGAGGATATTGCTATCTGGTAGTAGTAATGGATTGGTATAGCCGTTATGTTGTTTCATGGGAAGTTTCGAATAGCATGAAAGCAGAGTTTTGTATAGAAGCATTAGAAGAGGCGTTGGAAGGAGAGAAGCCAGAGATATTCAATACAGATCAAGGTAGTCAGTACACAAGTCATGAGTTTACGGATATATTGAAGGCAAACGAAATAGCAATCAGCATGGACGGAAGAGGGTGCTACATGGATAATATATTTACAGAAAGGTTGTGGAGAACGGTAAAGTATGAAGAAGTATATCTAAAGGAATACAAAAATATAGAGCAAGGAAGGGAAGAAATAGGAAAGTACTTACAATTTTATAACAGTGAACGTCCGCATCAATCATTGCAGTACAAAACGCCTGAATTAGTTTACAGAGAGGAGAAAACTAAATCAATAATAACAGGATAGGTTGTTATCAAGCTTACAAACAATGTAATCTCAATTTGATATCATTTTAGTAGGTCTTAATTAACCTTAATTTTTTGTCCGATCAATTGGGTTCACCTCACTTGCCGCTCTTTTCACGGGGTTACTTTCCTCTTTTTTACCTTTTTCTTCATCAGCAAATAATATTGACCTCCATGCCTCCATCATATGCCACTTCACGTTGTAAGCTAGCATGCACAAGAATATGTGTCCCCTTACTCGTTGCTCCATATGGTGATATATTGGTCTTAATTCCAAATCTACACTTTTTATCGACCTAAATCCCTGTTCTACATCACTTAATCCTTTGTAATTCCTGATTACTTCTTTTGTATCCACTTTCTCCTTTGTTAGACTTGTTCTTATTACATATATCCCATCTAACTCGCTTTCCTTCTTTACTTTCTCTTCGTCTATCTCAAAATTTAGCCTTGCTGGTGTTATCTTTAACTTAATGTGCTTTGCTACTTTATATTTGTTGACTACTCTTCCTACTCGCACTCCTATTTCCCCTTTCCCTCTTACACTTCCTTTCTTTACCATCTCCTTTATCTTCTCTAACTCTTCTTTTGTTGCTTTTAGCAAATCTTGTCGCTTTTTCCCTTTCCACTCCGCTACTTCTCTATTACAGCACCCTATCAATCTCTCTTTTTCATATTCTTGATCTTTAAACTCTAAATATTCTTCTTTCTTCAATTCTTCTATATTCAAATTCCCACTTTCTATCAGCTTTTTTATACTTGCTGCCTTCAATACTGCTATCCAACCTACTCCCTCTTCTTTTTTTAACTCTTCTATCTGTTTTTTCCCTATTACTCCTCTGTCTCCTACGATCACTATTTCTTTTATTCCAAATTCCTCTTTTAGCTCTTTTATCATTGGTTTTAGTATCTTTGACTCTGTGTAATTGCCCTCGTACACCCTAGTTACTATTGGACATCCCCTTTTGTCCGTCAGCAATGTGTAATTTACTTGCTTTTTCCCTCTCTTTTTATCTTTATTTGAGCTTACCCCCAAAAACTGGACAGAAAACCCCGGCGAAATTAAGGTCCATAGAAGATGTAAAATATCTAGAATATGGAGATATAAATGAGCCAGACAAAAGGAATAAGAAAAACTTACAAGAAGGAATTCAAAGCTAAAGTTGCTGCTGAAGCTATAGTTGGGGAGAAAAACCTTGCGGAACTAGCAAGTCAGTATGGTGTCCATACTACACAAATTAAAGAATGGAAAAAAGCTGGATCAGAAGCACTGCATGAAAGGTTTTCATTACTAAGAGGTAGAAAAGCAAGACTACAAGAACGTAGAGAGGCTGCACTGTACGAACAGATTGGCAAATTGAAAATGGAACTAGATTTTTTGTCCAAAGGGCTCAAAAACTGAGTCAAGAGGAACGTATGTTGATAGTTGATCCAAGGCACCCTCAATTGAGCATTACTAAGCAATGTGAGTTACTGAGACTGAATCGTAGTAGTTATTACTATCGACCTACAGGAATTAGTGACCTCAATGAAAAGTTGATGCAAAGGATAGATGAGTTGTATACAGATCATCCTTTTCTAGGTTATCGCAAGATAACAGCAATGCTAAATAGAGAAAGCTATAAGGTCAATCATAAAAGAGTATATCGTTTGATGTGTCTGATGGGTTTGCAAGCTATATATGCCAAACCCAAACTAAGTAAACCAAAGGAAGGACATAAAATTTACCCATACCTTCTGAAAAACAAAATCATAAACAAACCAAATCAGGTATGGGCTAGTGATATTACGTATATACGTTTGCAAGGAGGATATTGCTATCTGGTAGTAGTAATGGATTGGTATAGCCGTTATGTTGTTTCATGGGAAGTTTCGAATAGCATGAAAGCAGAGTTTTGTATAGAAGCATTAGAAGAGGCGTTGGAAGGAGAGAAGCCAGAGATATTCAATACAGATCAAGGTAGTCAGTACACAAGTCATGAGTTTACGGATATATTGAAGGCAAACGAAATAGCAATCAGCATGGACGGAAGAGGGTGCTACATGGATAATATATTTACAGAAAGGTTGTGGAGAACGGTAAAGTATGAAGAAGTATATCTAAAGGAATACAAAAATATAGAGCAAGGAAGGGAAGAAATAGGAAAGTACTTACAATTTTATAACAGTGAACGTCCGCATCAATCATTGCAGTACAAAACGCCTGAATTAGTTTACAGAGAGGAGAAAACTAAATCAATAATAACAGGATAGGTTGTTATCAAGCTTACAAACAATGTAATCTCAATTTGATATCATTTTAGTAGGTCTTAATTAACCTTAATTTTTTGTCCGATCAATTGGGTTCACCTCAATTCTGTCCCCATTTTGCTAATGGACATTCCTCTCCTTCAAAATAACTTGAACTCATGTCATACATTAATACTTTCTCCCCTTTGACATGCCTATTTGTTAATTTCTTTTCTATATATCCTTGCCTTGCTTCCAACCATTCCATTACCTTACACACTTCTTCTTCCCTTGCTTTCCTTACTTCTAGCATTTCTGGTAAAGTTGTTGTTTCCCACCATCTTATTGTTGCTAATTTACTATTTGGTGCTAGTATCCTTGCTGCTATCAATGCTTCTACTAAGTTTCTTTCTTGTGTGGCACGACTTGCTATTAACTTCTTAAACTCTAGTTTCTCCATAGCTTTTATTACTGCTTTTACATGTCCATGATGCTTAGATTCAATCACTTCAAAAGCTTGATCTATAGGTACAAACTGCTTACCCTTTAAACAGCTTCGGATCATTTCTATAATTTCATCACCTAGAGGGTGTTTGGGAAATATCTATTAAGCAAAATTGGGAGTGGATTGATGCGCTAAACGCTTGGTCATGATATCACACATAGCCATGTAGATAAAGGCTTCACTTGTTGCTGCTAATACTTCATAATCTTTACTTAAGCGTCTATAGTTTCCTAACCATGCAAATGTCCTCTCCACTACCCATCTTTGTGGGATAACTTGAAAACCTTTTCCTTCTGGTTTCTTTGTTACTTCTAATATCCACCCACATATGTCCAGCACCCACTTCTCTAATCTCGCACTGACATAACCTTGATCTGCTTTTATTACTTTTAATCTTGGCATAGTGCTTTTTATGGCCTTCAACATTTGCTCTAATCCTTTCTTATCTGACCTATTCGCTGTAGTTACAAGTACAACTATCAATAATCCCATGGTATCAACCAATATATGACGTTTACGTCCATTAACCTTTTTTCCTCCATCGTACCCATTCTCTTCATGCACACTACCTTTGACCGATTGACTATCGGCAATACCTACACTGCAATCAGCAAGTTTTCCTTCCTGCTCACGGAGTTTTCTGCGTAAATGTTTGTTTAAAGCCTTCCACAAACCTGATTTACACCATTTATCAAAGTGATAACGCACACTTTGATAGGCAGGAAAATCATGTGGAAGATCACGCCAAGTACAACCATTGCGCAGAAGGTAACGTATAGCATTTACGATTTCACGGAGATCAAGGCTCATGGGACGTCCCCGCTTAGTACTTTTGGTCAAAACTTTAAGTAGAAAGGCTTCAATTATAAGCCACTGTACATCAGTAACGTCAGTAGAGTATGCTTGTCTATGATTTGTTTTCATAGTAGCTATACTGACATATATTGGGTATAGCTACTTCATTTCTGAAATGATATACTTAGTTCAAATTTCAGCCAAAATGCTAGATCTTTCAAAGGAACACTAATTTCCAAACACCCTCTAGTGGACTTAGGTTTGCTAGGGTTTCTTTTTTTACCTTGCCATCTTTACGATAAGAACGTCTCAGTAAGTAAGATTTATAAGTTTTTCCTTTATACTGGCGAGTGCTTGTAGCTACATGCATCCCAGAAGACCTATTCCTCATAGCTAAAGTACAGGATAGCAGATTTTGACAATTAATTCAACTTTTAGTGTCTACAGTATTGCACCCTGAATTACCCATTTGCATTGTGTAGAAAGATGCTAACGCCGATTTTGATCAATAAACTTCAGTCTTTACCAGCAGTATATAGGCAATGTGCAGTGTGCTACAGTGATTTCTGGGCATCATATGAAGAAGTAATTCCTAGGAAAAGGCACAGAGCAGTGGATAAACGAAGTGGGAAAACTAATAGAATTGAGAGATTAAACTGCACTCTACGTCAACGAATTGGTCGTTTAGTAAGAAAAACTCTTTCTTTTTCAAAGAAATTGACTAATCACATTGGAGCCATTTGGTATTTTGTTCATCACTATAACTCATCATTACATGTATAGGACTACCAAAGTCTTATGTTAGAAACAACTCTATTATACCTTAAACAGCTTAGTTTTAGACATTTACTCTTAAGATTTTTTAGGTGTACAGTGCGTGATATCCACCAAGAATCCCTCTATACAAAATATTCAGCTTTAACTCGCTTTTAGCATACAAAACCATAACACATCTCACTTTTTGTTCTTAATTGCCTTAATAGGTGGCACAGGAGCAACATAACCAATAAGTAATAATAGAACTCCCACAGCAATGAAAGAAATAACCCTAGCCAAAGTATCTGCCTTTGATAAATCCACTAAAAACAACTTGGTTACCACCAGTGTTAGTAAACCTGCACCAATTAGCCATGGCAAATACACTTTGCGGCGAGCAGCTATGACCATAGCAACAAGTGCAAAACTTGTCCAAAAAATAGAAAGTGCTGTTTGCACAAAGCTCGAGCCATAAAGAGCCTCAAAAGTATAAGGTACCTCTAATAAATGGTGAACACTGCGCAAAACCATTACACTAGGCCAAGAAATACCTGCAACAATAAGAGCTACAGTTAAAGTGTTTTTTTGTGACTTAGCTAAACTAAATTTACGGCGGCATTTACTAGCCCACCAAATAAGTACTAAAAGGCTAAATGCTTGAGTAAGATCAAGGGGGTTCAAAATAGGTATATAACTTAAAGGCAGCGCAGTAGCGCTATTAAAATTAGCTGACATTAACCAAAGCCATAGCAATATGCTCAAAGGAGTTAGGGCCAAGGTAAATAACCTTTCTTTATAGGGCTTAAGCCAGGGCAAATTTCTAAACTTTTCTGAGCTTAACATAGCAGTTATAATTAACATAGCAGTTCCCCAACCTACTAATGACCAAGTATCATTATTGGCTAACGTTTGCTGGAAAAACTGGGTAAATCCACTGGCTAAAAGGTAAGTAATAAACCATAAACTTACACTATGAGCAAAAGCAAAGTAATCAAAAAGCTTACCTGCTGCAGGCAAATTAAGCGCTTGCTTTAGCAGCCAATAATAAGTTACAAAAGCCAAGATCCATGTCAAAATTGCCCAGCTAGATAATACATTTTCTGGGAACTGAATTACTGCTATAATGAGGGCTGGCAACAACAAAAGACCCATGCCTTGTAAGGTTGGCCACCTAAGCACTTTACCAACAAAATGACAACTCAGAGCTATAACTGTTAAGAAACCAATTAACATAGCCAATGCATAGGTTGGTAATACACTACTGTTAGTCTGGACAAAAACTGCTGTAACCAACCAGAAAAGGCCTACAGATAAGGTTGAATTGGCAATAATTCCCAGCATGTAAGCATTTGAACTACCTACACTTTGACCATTAGCTTCCTGCTTAATTGATGAGACACTAATCTTAGCTAAATAGGCACTAAAGAGGTGACTAACACTTAGCATTAAGGCTGTAGAAGTATAAGAAGAATAGTAGCTGTATTCATTCCCATTTAATAAAAACTGATAAATCCATATAAAACTATTTGAAGCAAATAAGGCTAAAGCAAATGAGGTTAAGGATTGCTGTTTTAGTGCATCAAATAAGCGTAAATACCAAATAAAGAGGGCTACTAGAGTTAAGCCATGGGCAATATCTAGTGGGTTTAGGTAAGTAGTATAAGTTCCACTGGCATAATTTATGTAATTAATGGCTGCCAAAATCCATAAAATTGTTGCTAGTGGTATTAGCCCCCCAGTAAGGTAAGCTTTTTGGTAATTACCAAACCAACCTAGTTTTCTTATATGCTTGCTACTAACAAAGAAAATAACAAAGCTAAGGACAAGATAAGGTCCTATCTCTACAAGGATTTGATTATAGGGTTGAATTAGAGAGATTCTTTCCAGCCAGCGGGGAAGCTCCTGCACTAAAAGCCAAGTAACAAGCCAAAGATTAGCTGCATGTGAAAGCCATAAACTTCCTTGCCACCAATCTCTATTATCATTCAGCGCTGCACAGTCTTTGAGTACAAAACGGTGAATCAGTATAGCTAAAGGCCAAACTAGCCAGCCAAAGTTCTCACTAGGATAGAAATAGCCTAAGCCTCCATTTATCCAAGCATTCGTAGCTAGATGTATATACAAGAGCATTAAAATTAAGATCAAAGCTGGGCGACGTAATGTTGTCCATTTAAGTAGAGGGCTTAGAGTTACACAAGCTAAGCTTGTTAGGCTAACAAAAGTTATAAAAACCATGGCGTCATGCTCTCGAGGTAGCAATAAGTCAATTGATGCTACGCCTGCTATTAACCACCAAATAAGCCCATAGCCTAGAAAAAAGGGGCTAAGTTTAGCTTCCCAAATAAAAGAAGTAAGGAGATTAGATTCATTATCCTGCTTTTTAGCATGGTATAGTAAACCAGCACTCATTATTCCTGCTAGTGCCAAGATTACTGCTCCAAAAATAAAGATTTGTTCAGCAAAGTAATATGAATTTATATTCTCTAAATTCCACCAGAGGTTCCAAAAGAGTGCTACTGCTGCTGCAATTTGTACCAGCATTCCTGAAAGGCGCATCCAGAAACTATTTTGACGGAGTCCTACCCACAAAAGCCCTATTCCTTCTAAAGCCCATCCTGTACCTGTCCACGAAGCTCCAAAGGCTAATGGGAAAGTTATAGTAACAAAAGCAAGGCCAATAGCTAGAAATGCTTCACTTAATAGATGCATGCTTCTAGGACCTAGCCAAAATAGTAATCCTGACAAAGATAAATAAAAAGCAGCACTAAGTGAACTACTTAAAGCCATGCTCGATGTATTCTGCACTAAAGCTGCTTGCAATGAAAAGGCAACTACTGGCAAGCCAAAAACTATTACACCATCTACTAAACCTTTTAACTTAGGAGGTTGACGACCAGCATAAAGTATTGCAATAACTATATAAAGCAAAGCAAAAGCTATTAAAAAGGGCTCTGTGCTGTAGAAAAGCTCTGATTTATAATTAAGTCCACCCCAAATTCCACCAATACTAAAAGTAAAAATAAAACCAATCAGGTTTAACCAGCGCCATGCTTTAAACCATGCTATGGTAGCTATGCCTATATTGAGTAGGAGATAGTAAGAAAAGAGAGGCACATGCAAGTCTGCATTGAAGGTAGCCAAAACTGGTGATAAGAATCCACCAAGGGTAGCCAATACAGCCAAAGAAGGAGCATTTTGCACCACTGACAAAGCTGCTGCTAAAATACCTACTAAAATAAGTGCGCTAAAAGTAATAGGTAGTGGTAAGAGTTTTAGGCTAGCAAACAAGCTTAGGTAAAGTACGCCAAGGCCACCACCTTGTAAACTTAAGCTATAAATACGTCTGCTACGTCGCAAAACCCAGCCAAAGCCTAGTAGGGTTATACCTGTAAGAGCAGCACTTAGAATTCCTAATTGTAGACTTTGTCTTGCTGCATATTGAATTAAAAATCCTAGTCCAATTAACAGTAGTATTGTTCCTATGCGAGCTAGGGAATTACCTTCACTAAAGAAAGTAAGGACAAGCCTAAAAAATTTACTGACCAGATTAGGTCCTCGAGTATCATTGCTTGAAGGTATATTTTCTTTATGGTACGAGTCATAAGAAGATGAATGACTAGTAGAACTTGTATATTCTAAAGGTGAAGTATCTGCTTGGGTAGTTTGTTTAGACGGAATGTTTTCAAGAGGGGGATCAGTTACTGGCTGGTTACTGATTGTTATAGGTGTTTGTGGTGGAGTTGTTGCTTGGGCTGTAACCTTGCTGGTAGAAGCTAAAATATCTGGAACGTCTTCTGTTACTGGGGTTATAGTGGTACTTGTCTCTTTATCAAAAGTAGTGCTAGTTTCTTTAGGCTTTATGCCAAGTTCAGTTTCAATTTTCTTTAACCTTTTTTGGAGTATGATTTGATCTTCAAAAAGTTGAGTTATATTAAATTCATTTTGCTCGAGTCTTTCCTCTAATTGTTCAGGAAGATCTAAAAGCTTTCCTTTTGTAATAGATTTTAAGGGTTGTGATATGTCAAGTTGGCCCTCAATTTGCTCTAAACGTTTTTCTGCTTCTTTTTTGTGGCTGTTAATTGATCTTCTAAAACGCAAGTCAAGGATAATACCAATAACAGCCCCTAGTAGAGCTCCTAAAATCCAACCAATGTATCCACCTGCAAGCCCCACTAGTATCCCTAATAAAATCCAAAGAACTAACATAGTTAACTTTACGATGAAACCCCAAAGGTTTCCAATTTTGTTATGCTACGCTAAGGAATCAGGGTAGGGGACAAGTTATTTATGTATATATTTGCACACAAATAGGATAGTAGGTGAACAATTATTAATAACTGGAATTACGCACCCCTTAAAAAGTCTTTCACAAACAAAGTATTCCTGCATATACCTTTCTAAAGATGTGTGCAGGAATGATTTATTCTCTTAGAGCGTAAACTCTTTTCCAGACAGGTTGAGGTATTATCTGACAAAAAGTATAAGTGTGGAATTACCCCAAAAAGTTTTTAGAGGCATTTTGAGGTGGGTAAGATTACTGTGCAGGAAATAGTAAAAAACGATTTTGCGTCAGAGGCACATCTTATGGCATGTGGTCGGCAAAAACCCTTATCTAGATGAGTAATTAGAGCCTGCGTAATTCCAGTAATAAGTATCTAACAGAGTTTCTTGGGACCTTTTTTCTTGTTTTAACCATTGGATTAGCAGTTCTTTTAGAATTGCCTTTAGCGCCATTAGCAATTGGGGCCTCTTTGATGGTTATGGTTTATATGGGAGGCCATATTTCTGGAGCCCATTACAATCCAGCAGTTTCTTTGGCTGTATTAATACGTGGGAAACTGGGTTTTAAGGATTTTATAGGCTATATAATTTCCCAAA
Source organism: Trueperaceae bacterium (assembly GCA_965223045.1). Taxonomy (GTDB): domain Bacteria; phylum Deinococcota; class Deinococci; order Deinococcales; family Trueperaceae; genus CBDCVN01. Next base: position 4,998,030 of record CBDCVN010000013.1, on the reverse strand, counting down.
TAGGTGGAGCACTAGCAGCAAGTGGCATAGTCTTTGTAATTTTAGGCAGTACCTTTGCTCCAAGCCCTGCTGAAACCAGTTCCATCACTGCTGCATTACTAGTAGAGGTTTTATATACATTTGCGCTTTGTTTGGTGGTACTCAATGTAGCAACATCAGAAGCCACTGAGGGTAACTCTTATTACGGCCTTGCAATTGGTTTTACAATTGTAGCAGCAGCCTTTGCTGGCGGCCCCATATCTGGTGGTGCTTTCAACCCTGCTGTTGGAGCTGGTCCTATTGTAATAGATGTGTTATTAGGCAATGGCTCCTTTGCAAATCTTTGGCTGTACCTAGCAGGCCCATTAGTTGGTGGTGTATTGGCAGCTTTGATCTTTAAAATTCAGGAAAAAACTAAATAATTTAGAGGATTTCTTAAGATGGTGCGCACAAGTGCATCATCAAATTTTTTGGTAGTGCCCTTCATGTAATGATGAACCCTGCTGCCTTAAAATGCGCGATGACTTTAGATTTCTTAAAATGCCCAAATTGCACCTCAGATAATTTTGTTAAGAATGGTCATATTCACAATGGTAAGCAAAATCATATTTGTAAAGATTGTGGTAGGCAATTTGTTGAAGATCCTCAAAATATTCCTATCAGTGAGGGAAAAAAGGATTTGATAGATAAACTCTTACTGGAAAGATTAGCACTTGCTGCTATTGCTCGTGTCACTGGTGTTTCAGAATCTTGGTTGCAAAAATACGTCAATGACAAGTTTGAGAATATAGAGCAGGAAGTAGAAGTTGAGAAAAAAGATAAAGGGTTTCTTAGAATAGAGTGTGATGAGATGTGGTCTTTTGTAGGCCATAAAGGTAATAAGGTATGGATATGGCTAGCTATTGATCAAGCTACTGGCGAAATAGTAGGGGTTTATATAGGCAGTCGTGATAAAAGAGGGGCTCAAGGGTTATGGGATTCTTTACCAGCAGTATATAGGCAATGTGCAGTGTGCTACAGTGATTTCTGGGCATCATATGAAGAAGTAATTCCTAGGAAAAGGCACAGAGCAGTGGATAAACGAAGTGGGAAAACTAATAGAATTGAGAGATTAAACTGCACTCTACGTCAACGAATTGGTCGTTTAGTAAGGAAAACTCTTTCTTTTTCAAAGAAATTGACTAATCACATTGGAGCCATTTGGTATTTTGTTCATCACTATAACTCATCATTACATGTATAGGACTACCCAAAACTATAACTAATGTCTTAATGTGAAAACTCATGCTTTGATCACCTCTTGAACTAATATTTAGATACCTAGACAAGTATTTATTTCAACCTAATCTAGTTTGTAGCGCAGTATTCACCTACTATAAGTTCTTCAAACAACCTAGGTAACTGTGGAGCATGTAAAATATCTGCTAGAGCTTCCATAAGCTTTAGGTAATGGCGTGGCCTAGCATTTTCTCCCATTAGTCCTAAACGCCAAATCTTGCCAGCAGTTTTCCCCAGTCCTCCTGCTACACTTATGTCATAATCGTGCCGAAGCTGATGTCTTACTTTAGAATCATCTATATTTTCAGGCAAACTTACTGCTAGGACCGTTGGTAAGCGGTACTCTTTGGGGACATAAGCCTTAAAGCCTAATGTTTCTAAGGTTTGCAGAGTGACTTTTCCTACTACATAAACACGCTGGGTACGATTATCAATGCCTTCTTCTAAAGCAGCACGAATAGCCTCACCTGTAGCCCAATGAAGTTGTACTGGTACAGTGTGGTGGTATTGCCTACCTCCATCACCTAATCCCCAGTAACCAAGCATATCTAATGCATCATTGTACCAAGTACTAACCTTAGTTTCACGGTTTTTAATGGTTTCTACAGCTTTGGCACTAAATGCTACGGGAGCCAAACCAGGTGGTGCTGAAAGGCACTTTTGTGAACCTGTATAGGCATAATCTACGTGCCATGCTTTCATGTCAAACTCGAGCATTCCCACGGTAGTGACAGCATCTACTGAATAAAGCGCCCCTACTTCATTAACAATCTCTCCAACTTCTGGCACAGGGTTTAATACGCCTGTAGAAGTCTCACCATGAACCATAGCTATAAGCTTCGGTTCTACTCGGTGGGCTTCAGCTCGTACCTTATCTACATCAATAGGTGTACCAGCCTCAAAGCGTAGAGGAGTAACAATAGCACCAAGGCGTTCTGCCATATCTATTTTGCGATCGCCAAAGACACCATTACTAATAATTAAAGCTTTCTCGCCTTGCTCTAGTAAGTTAGAAAAGCCTGCCTCCATACCCAATGACCCTGTACCTGAAAGTAAGCTAGTAAAGCCGCTCCCACCTGTTTTATAAAGTTTATGCAAGTCTTCTACAATACGGTCATTATAAGCAAAGACTTCTGCATCCATATGCCCACGCATAGGCCAACTCATAGCATCAAGTGACCTAGGATGAATAGGTGTAGGACCGGGGGTTAGGAGCAAGACTGGATTTAAGTTCTTCATATAAACACATCCTATTTAGGACTTGACTTTAATACAATAAAAAACGACCGCATCAAATATTGATGGGTCACTTCTATTAAGCAACATACTCAATTCTAATGAGGATGTTACTAGTTAAAATGCTCGAGTAAAGTCTAACAACATCATTAGCTAAAAGCTTACTAAAAAAATACTGATTTGTAAAGCTTTATGTGAAGAAGTAAGCATATTTGAAAGATTCATTAACTTTTTTTCATGTGTCAACCTAAAGCCTTGCCCTAAACTTACTAAGGTTATGTCAAAAGCTATGTTTACTATTGGTTTCGTATTTATACTCTCCCCTTGGCTAAGCCTCCAAGGTTTAAAGCTAAAACAATATATTGATCTAAATAATTCTAAGCCTGTAACTACCATAAGTAAGGGTATTACTGTAGAGGTAATGGAAATCAGCGATTTTGATAGTGGCTTTGGAGTAGCTCGAGCTTATTCCCCACCTGAAAGTGCTCTCCTTAAAAATACCACGAACTCAGATTTATCTGTCACTAACAGCGTAACTAGTTCTCTAATAAATTTGAGGCATCCCATACCTATCCCCATACCTATGCCCCAAGTAAAGTTAATTTCCGACTCTATAAATACAAAATCTAATATGAGTTTAAATGCAGGAATTTCCCTAGATTATAAATGGCCCCTTACTAAGCAAGGTATTATCACTTCTACTTTTGGAATCCGTTACTTAGGAGCAAGTAAAGACTTTCACTATGGTGTTGATATTGCCGCTATTGCTGGTACACCTATTTTAGCAAGTCAAAGTGGCATAGTCACTTATGCTAGTTGGCAGGGTGGTTATGGTCAAGTAGTTTTTGTAAGCCACCTTGATGGCAGCGAAACAAGATATGCACATATGAGCCGCATTTCAGTTAACGAAGGACAACAAATTAGCCAAGGTGAAAAGCTTGGTGAGGTAGGTAGCACTGGTTTTACTACAGGACCACACTTACATTTCGAGGTTCATATAGATGGTAAAGCTGTTAATCCTATAGATTACTTATTAGGGCCAGAGCAAGGAGCTGCTGTTAAAAATCACAATTCTTTGGAGCAAGCAAAAACAACTAAGAGCTAAAGCCCTAAAGGTGAGAAAGGCCTGCTTAAAGCATCTGCTAAGTGCTGCTGATAAACCTCTCTAGAGATTTCAATAGTTCCAAATTGCTTTAGGTGAGGGGTTATAAACTGCACATCAAACAGCACAAAGTTACACTTTCTTAAAAGTTGTATTAGTGTTACAAGTGCTACCTTGCTGCTGTCACGAATACAGCTAAACATACTCTCTCCAGCAAAGAATCCTCCCACACTCACACCATAAATTCCACCTACCAAACTATCCTCTAGGTAAACTTCTAGGCTATGAGCAAAGCCATTAGTGTGCAGAGTAGTATAGAGTTCAATAAGCTCTTGGTTAATCCAAGTTCCTTTTCGTTTAGGAGTAGACTCAGCGCATTTTTCCATTACTTTAGTAAAGGCAGTATTAAGGCGAATCTCAAACTTGCCTTGCTTTATTGTGCGCTGTAAGCGTTTTGGGATGTGGTAACGCTCAAGTGGAATAATAGCTCGAGGATCAGGGTCATACCAATAAATAGCATCCTCTTCTGGATGATGCATAGGGAAAATTCCTTGGCAATAAGCGTTTAAAAGCATTTGGGGAGTAATTTTTTGTCTCACTTAATATTTCTCCAAAGTACTAACAGCCATCCCTCAAAGCATCGATCAAAGGACGAATTTGCCTAGATTTTGTTTTTAGGGCAGCGCGGTTAACTATTAAACGAGCTGAAGATTGAAAAAGAATCTCTATTTCTTTTAAGTCATTGGCTTGCAAAGTGCTGCCTGTTTCAACAATATCAACCACAGCATTTGCTAAACCTGTTAAACAAGCAAGTTCTACATTACCTGCAAGTTTGACTATCTCTAGGGCTAGTCCTTTTTTCCGCAAGTAATCTAAGGTAATGTTGGGATACTTACTCGCTACCCGCTCAATGGGTGTCGAGTCTCCCCTAACGCGAATAAGAGCCATACGACACTTAGCAAATCCTAAGTCTACTGGCTCATAAACATCACATCTACTCTCGCGCAACACATCCTTGCCTACTATTCCTATGTCTGCTACACCAAGCTCTACATAAGTAGGCACATCAGCATTACGCATTTCAATTACTAGGCCATCATTAGTTTCATGACGCATAGTACGCTTATTGCCATTAAGTGCAAGATTTAAACCTGCTGACTTAAGCACCTCCAAACTTTTAGTCATTACTCTCCCTTTTGGTAAAGCAATAGTAAGTTTGTTACTCATTTACCCCTCCAAGTAAAGCTTTTAAGTGTGCTAGATTAGGTGGATTATCTACTAAAGGTTTAAGACCTTGTTGTGTTAACACATAAGGAATACCTTGCTGGCAGGCATAATCACACATATTTGTTTCATCATTTTCTAACGCTCTTATTACTATATAACCTTTATCTCTTAAAATTTGTGCTGCCATATCATCATTAGAGAGTACCAAGGGTGCATTTGCTGACTCTTCTTTCGTTAAAGCTTTTACCATACGCTCTAGACCTATAGCAAAACCAGCAGCATAAGGTAACATGTCACCATCATAACGACCACCACCTAAAAGAGGCTGACCAAAGTTGGGGGTGTAAGCCCTGAAAGTCACTCCTGTATAGTAACTAAGTCGCCTAGCCATGCCTAGATTAATTAGCAGCTCACTTTTGTTTTCAAACTGCTCAATAACTTCCACCAAACGTTCTATAGCCTTTCTAGCTTCTGGCCATATGGCTAGCGATCGAGCTTCTTTAAGAGTTGCAGTTGCAACATCACCATATAGATCAATAAGTTTAATTAATACATTCTTGACTCTCGCAGAGGCATTAAGCGGTTCAAGCTTTTCTTGCAAAGTACCTAAGTCTTTACGATCAATAATTTGAGCAAACAAATTATGGTCCTCTGGAGGTATTTCAGCCACATCAAAAAGTGCTTTTACAAAGCCGGGATTGCCAATTTCAATACGTGGCGTTAAATCAATAGCACGCAGTGATTCCCTTGCTAAGTAAATCAATTCAGCATCAGCTCGAGCGTTGCTAACACCAACAAGCTCCACTCCTACCTGAGTAAACTCACGAGTGCGCATCATGTCTGGGGCAATGGTTTGCCATAGCTTACCACTATATTGAAAACGCAAAGGTTCATTAGAGTTGGGATAATGAAGTCTAACCAGATTTGCAATAGCAGGTGTAAAATCTGCTCTTAAACTAAGAACTCCGCTGTCACGGTCACTTAATTTGAATGATTTGTTGTTAGAGGGGTGGTTTGGTTGATAGTGCTCGAGTACTGGCACATCTACTTCCTTATAACCCCAACTTTCATAAAGCTTTTTTAGAGTGTTTATAAGTCTAAAACGTAATTTATGAGCTGCTGGCAAGGTGTAATGAGTGCCATCGGGAGGCGTAAAGTTCATAATCTACAGTTTAACCTGCCTTTGCCAAGCCTAATATGGAGTTACTTTTCTCTTGGCTCGCTCAAAAATATGAAAAATTCAAATGTGTCCTCAAATCCCTGTTGAAATTTCATCAGTGTTAGTCATAAGGATTATAGAACTATGTCAAAAAGTAAGTAAGCTAGTAATTAAGTAAATTTCGGAGTACTTAAGCCACTCCTTATTAACTATTTGATAGGAAGTTATGAGAATAAACTCACTCTCCAGCAAAATTTACTGGGCACTCATCATCTTACTTGCAATCCTATCAGCCCTCACCATATTTTTGCCACAAGGCAATTTCTTGCCAATGCCCCAAGATTTGCCAGCATCCAAACCTCTGCTGGCACTTGTGAATGCAGGAATTGTGTTAATAGTTTATGGTGTTCTAGGCTTCATTGGTTTGCAACTGGCAAGGCGTTTGGATTTCGCTGATATTTGGGACAAACAAGTCTCAAATGCCCAGCGCTTTATTATTCCTACCTTTATTGGGATGAGTACAGGTGCATTTTTTATTGTAGTAGATGCTATACTTCAAGACTTTCACTCACTCAGAAGCATACCACATCCGCCTTTTCCCACCTCTATTGTTGCCTCTCTCAGTGCAGGTATTGGTGAGGAAGTCATCTTCAGATTATTCTTCATTCCTTTTTGGTTTTGGTTGGTGGCTCGAGTCATTTTAAAAGGCAAGCAACAAGAAGCTATTTTCTGGAGTGTGACAACTGTTTCAGCATTATTGTTTGCAATAGGGCATCTGCCCTCAACTATTCTGATTTTAGGGCTCGAGTCTGCACAAGATGTGCCTGTAGCAATTTGGCTTGAGATATTTGTGTTAAATGGAGTTCTCTCATTTTTGACTGCTTATTTTTTAAGGAAAAATGGGTTTCTGGCAGCCGTAGGTATCCACTTTTGGACAGATGTAGTTTGGCATGTTTTGTGGGGTCCTATTGGATAAGTTGACTACTAAATCTTATTTTGTCAGATAAAATCCTACAAAAAGTGTCGGAGTTCTGCTGATGAATTAAGTCAAGTGAGGTTCCTATAATGTCTCTAGGTGGTAAGCACCAAAAAACTTTGGTGAATATACTGAAATGTTAATATTACAGCGCAATGTTGCATATTAAGTAAGGGGAAGTGCGAAAAAAGTGCGAGTGTGAATAATAAATTAAGGCTATGAAAAACATTTATAAAGCACACAATGAAATATTAGAAGAGGCCGTAAATTTAAGTCCTCCAGAATGCAACTTAGTTGAAGCAGATATAGAAGCGCTAGCAAAAGAACTCAAAGAATACGTAGCAGAGTTTGAAGAAGCATTTAAACGACCTGAAAGTTTGATCTGGACAGGACATTATCTAAAAGGTTTGTTAAGCAACCTTGATCGAAAAAATATAGAAGCAATGGCACTATCAATAGGACTGAATGTCCGTAGCATGCAAAACTTTGTAGGACAAAGCCCTTGGCAGTTAGAACCTGTGATTGACACGCATCAAAAACTTATTGCAGAAAGTTTAGGTAATGATGGAGTACTGATAGTTGATGAATCAGGGAATGTAAAACAAGGAAAAAGCTCAGTAGGAGTAGCAAGGCAATATTGTGGATCAGTAGGAAAAGTGGAGAACAGTCAAGTAGGAGTATACCTAGGGTATGCCAGTAACAAAGGACATACCTTAACAGAAGGGCAGTTGTACTTACCAGAACAATGGTTTGATAAAGAGCATGAACAAAAAAGGGAAGAATGTGGAGTGCCAAAGGATCTAGAATTTAGAACCAAACCAGAAATAGCGTTAGGAATGATAAAAAAGACAGAAGAGAGAGGGCATTTGAGCTTTGAATATGTGCTAGCAGATGCATTGTATGGAAATAATATCGAGTTTAGAGATGGAGTAGCTGAATTAGGAAAAAAGTACTTTACAGCAGTATCTTGCGATACGCAGGTATACAAGGAGAAGCCAGAGGTCAAGGTACCTGAATATAAAGGTAGGGGAAGGAAGCCGAAACTAGCAAGGGCAAATATTGAATCAATACGGATAGATGAGTTAGCAAAGGAAATAGAAGCAGAAAAATGGAGTAAACATGTAGTGAAAGAAGGAAGTAAAGGGCCAATAGTATGTGAATTTGCCTTTGAGCGAATATGGGAAACAAGGGGAGAAGAAGAGCCAGTGGAACTGTGGTTGGTAATTCGGCGTAACCTAAATGAGAAAAGAGAGATAAGCTATTATTTGTGCAATGACTCAGAAGAAGTCAGCCTAGAAACATTAGTGTGGCTAAGTGGAATGAGATGGCCGATAGAAACATCGTTTGAGGAATCAAAAGAAGAACTGGGGCTTGATCACTACGAAACTAGAAGCTACTTAGGTTGGCATCACCATATACTATTAACTTGTCTAGCACATCATTTTCTGGTGAGGATGCGTTTAATGTTAGGAGAAAAGTCTCCAGCTTTAACTTTGCCACAGGCAAGAGTGCTGCTCAAGGCAGCAATACCGTTACCTAGATTGACAATAGCTCAATCACTAAATCTAATTCGTTACTATCAGCGCAGAAATTATACTGCTTATGCTTCGCATCGAAAACGTACTCTTGCTATATTGTCTAGGAGTTATATTCCATGACATTGCGCTGTAATATTAAGGCTCTTTAAAATTATGAACTTCTATAAAACTATAAAATTTAATGACAGGAAAGATGCTGGCAAACAATTGGCTACAAAACTTTCTGAGTATGCAAAGAAAGATGTTGTTTTGCTTGCTTTGCCTCGAGGTGGAGTGCCTGTAGCATTTGAGATAGCAAAGGCACTACATTTACCTTTAGACGTATTCTTGGTACGTAAGTTAGGAATCCCAAGACACGAAGAAACAGCCATGGGAGCAATTGCTATGGGCGATGTAGTATTTATTGATCAAGATTTGGTTAATAAAGTGGGCATTTCCCAAAGGGTAATCGAGCAGGTCATTATAAAGGAGAAAAAAGAGCTTGAGCGTCGTAATGTTATGTATCGCTCTGGCAAGCCCCCACTTGATGTAAAAAACAAAACTGTCATTCTGGTTGACGATGGACTTGCAACTGGTTCAACTATGCATGCTGCTGTAGCTGCACTAAAAGAGCAAAATGCAGGCCAGATCATTGTAACTGTTCCTGTAAGTTCAAATTCAGCCTATGAAGAACTTTTACAGGAAGCCGACAAAATCATTTGCTTAGCTATTCCTGAAGATTTTTATGCTGTAGGGCAGTGGTATGATCATTTCCCTCAAACAAGTGATCAAGAAGTACTGGACCTGTTAAGTCAGGTAACCCTTTATGGAGTTGGTAACAACCATGTCAATTTTTAGAAGGTAGGTAAAGCATAAAATACCATGGATCAAACAATCATAGAATCTATCAAAAACAATGCAGAGGTTTTAACTGGGGCTAAAAGTGATTACGATTCACTAATGCAAATGATAGGTGATGCTCGTTTTGTTCTAATAGGTGAAGCTAGCCATGGAACAAAGGAATTTTACCATATACGCGCAGAGATCACTCAAAGGCTTATTACAGAAAAAGATTTTACAGCAGTTGCTATTGAAGGGGACTGGCCAGATACTTATCATGTTAACCGCTATGTAAGTGCTCGTAATCATAGTGGTGGTGCTAGGCAAGCGCTATCTAAATTTGAACGTTTTCCTACTTGGATGTGGCAAAATAAAGAAGTCCTGCGCTTCGTTAAATGGTTGAGGGCACATAACAATGCTTATAGAGATAAGTATTCAATTGGTTTTTATGGCCTTGATCTTTATAGTATGAGCACCTCCATTAATGCAGTTATAGCTTACTTAAAAATAATTAGCCCTGAAGCGGCAAAACGTGCTCGTAATCGCTATAGTTGCCTTGACAGGTTTATGGATGACCCACAAACCTACGGCTACCTTACTGATGCAGGCTTGGCTGAGTCATGTGAAGAAGATATTCTAAAGCAGTTAATAGACCTCAGACAACATGCCTTTGAATATATCCAGCGAGATGGTTTTGTAGCCGAGGACGAATTTTTCTATGTTGAGCAAAATGCCAAGCTAGTCAAAGATGCAGAGGAATATTATAGATCACTTTACTGGGGAGAGCCATCTTCTTGGAATTTACGTGACTCACACATGATGGGAACTCTTGAGGATCTTGCTGCTCACTTAGGGAAACGGCTTAAAAAGCCAGCAAAGTTGGTGGTATGGGCGCATAATTCGCATATTGGGGATGCTCGAGCGACAGAAATGTCTAAAAGAGGAGAGTTAAATATAGGGCAGTTAGCACGAGAGAAATATAATGATGAGGCTTTCTTAATAGGATTCTCAACTTATGATGGGACAGTCACTGCTGCTTCAGATTGGGGCGCTCCTATGGAACGCAAAACTGTTCTTCCTGCCTTGCCCAAAAGTCACTCTGATTTATTCCACCGCACAGGGAAAAAGAACTTTGTGCTCAATCTTCAGAATAAAGAACTTATAGACCACTTGCAAGAACCACTATTGCAACGTTTTATTGGTGTTATTTACAGCCCCGATACTGAACGTATGAGCCACTATTACCATGCCATATTACCAAAGCAGTTCGATGCCATTATTCACATTGATAAAACAAATGCTGTAGAGCCGTTAAAAGTAACGCCTCACTGGCATCGTGGGGAATTAGATGAAACCTATCCGTTTGGAATATAATACAAAGACTTATCTGGACAGCTATAGAGCAACAGGAGTTTTTGTGAATAACCTTTAGTATTCTAGAGCTAGGCCCCCTTAACCTTTTCTAAAATAGCTTCTACTTCAGTTGCTACCAAGTTATCTAAGAGTGACAGCTCAAAGCCTGTCGACTTCTGCAACGCCATCAGGTAATGTTCTAAGTAACTTTCAGCAGTAAGAGCCTGCACTGTTGCTGCCAACCTTTCAAAAGCCTCCATAACTTTTCCTACTTCTCCTTCTGGAAGCTTACCCTTTAATTCCTCACGTAGGGTCGTTAATATCCACCCCCACATGGCTATCATCATAGTGTTCTTTACTTTACGCTTGACGTGGATTAATCCTACTAGTGTTTGCCAAATCCAATAACTATTATCAAAAGGCCCCTTGATTGTACGTTGCCACCATTTTCGTAAAGTTTCTTCACGGTCTGGACGTTCTCCTTCTACGAAAATTGCAGCTGTCTTAGAATGATCAAACAAAGTATTATAAAAACCTTGAACAAGATTTTCTTCAAGACCAAGCAAAAGTTCTTGATTCACTGCAATCGCATCATAATCTTTTGTTGTAAATACAGTACTTGGAGGCATTTGTGATATGAACTCTTCTGTAAATTGTTCTAAAGCAACCATATTACAAATTGTAGCTAGAAATAATTGCTATTGTAAAGGTTCTATAATCCTAACAGGAAAAATCAAACACTTTGTATAGCTTTATGTTAGTATAGAGCTGTTATAGGTTGTTGAGTAAAATAGTTATCTCAACTCGAGCCAAATATAAAATGAAAATTTCTTGCGTAGGGAAAATATTAACTCTAAAACTTTAATTGTAAATGCTGACGATCTTGGTCTATCAGAGGGAGTTAATCAAGGTATTCTCAAAGCACACCAACAGGGCATAGTAACTTCAACAACTGCCATGGTCAACATGCCGGATGCTTTAGCAGGGATAAGAGTTATCCAAAAGCAAGCTCCTAAAATGGGTATTGGCTTACACATTAACTTAACCTATGGCGAACCAATCTTAGCCGCAAGCCAAGTACCAAGCCTAGTGCAAGTTGATGGGCGTTTTGTGGCAGTTCAGTGCGGCTTACTCTCGCCACGCAGATGGCGATTTGAAGATGTAGAAGCTGAAGTAAGAGCACAATTTGAGCGTTTTGTCCAGTTGGCAGGGAAACTGCCTGATCACCTTGACTCTCACCAGATGATAGATTCTCTAAGTTTGGTTTGTCGAAAAGTAGTTATTCAACTAGCTACTGAACATAGTTTGCCTATACGCAAAAATGGGCAACCCCTAATTGATAAGCTCCAGCAAGAAGTTGTTAACACTGGACAAATCGGAAAAGTCGTGGCCCCCAGTCTTTTTAAGTTGTGGCCAAAACTAAAATGTGCCCGTACTTTAGATCCACCTACAATTCAGCCAGATTCTATAGAAATAGGCTTCTTTAGGAAAAATGCTTCTTTGGAAAACTTATTAAGAATTTTAGGCCAGTTGCCAAACGGCACAACAGAAATAGTGTGTCACCCGGGCTACTTAGGCAGAAAAGAAGACACCTACCGAATGCGTGAAACTGAATTGGCTGTGCTCACTGATAGAAAAGTGCACCAAAAGGTTGAAGATGCCAACATTACTTTAACTTCCTTTGATCACTTCTCAAACTCGCTCACTGCCTAACTTTCTATTCTGTACTTAACCTTCCTAATAAGGTTAGTAATAAGTTCAACAGTGTGTTCAACAAAACTCTGTCCATCAGCAGTTTGCTGTTTGGCATCCATATAAGAACCTGGGCCATTGTGAACCATTGAACCTGTAGACATCAGGGTGATTTTGCCTTGTTGCTTTAATTGATTCCAAGTTGAGTAAGCAAAGACAGGCCACCGCCCCGGACATAGCATTGGCCCTAGTTTGTGAACATTGTCTTTGCTCCCTACTAAGTGATAAAGATGTTGCAGTTGCAAAAGTCCAGAATCCGAACTAATTGTGCCACCAAGTGAAATAACAGTTATGGGAGCACCTAGCACTTCCTTGAGATAAGGTGCTACCCCCACAGCAATTTGCCCTCCGCCACTGTAACCAATAAGTATAATTGGAGTGCCACTCTTCAGTTGGTAACCGTGCCTTAAGAGATTATCCAAAATTACTTGTGCTTCACCTTGATTATAAATTGGTCCATAGCGTTTATCAGCCGAGACTAGTACTTGAAACAAATTACGAAAGTTAATAGTAAAGCCAATAGCATCACTTGTCTTCTTAAGTTTGCGCTGCAAAGCATAGCGCCAAAAAGTTGATAAAGGACGTCCCTTTAAAAGGCCCTTATTAGTCACTGAATAAGGCATTATATCTCCTCCAAGAACAATAGCTTCAGGAAGGTTTGTCTCTAGCAATTCTAGAAAATTCTCAGCATATTCATAGTTGTCCACTCCCACTTTAGCAATACCATCTAGAAAAACTACATATTGTCTTTTATGTTTCAGGTTAGAAGCACTACTTAGTGTTGTATCTTCCTGCATTGAAGTGTCAAGGTCATCACCCAACCAACCTGCCCACCAACCTAGTGCCTCGAGCGGAGCCAGCATCATAGCAATTAAAAACCCAATTAGCCCAATACCTACTAGTGAGAGGATGTGGCTAAGTACTTCACTCATATTTTGTCCTCATCCTGCTCTACACTTTCATGTAAAGTTTTTTTTAGCTGGGTTGTCTCAGCCTTTAAAAGTTGCTCGAGTTTCTGCCGATCAGTTACCACTGGTGCACCTGCTGCCCTGTGTCTAAGTCTGCGAGCCAAGAAAACTAAGGGTCGCCCAATAGTACTTTGTAAAAGTTGCCAGACCAACCAACCCAGTATACTTGTAAGCAGTGCTTGCCATCTAGCAAAGTCAAACGCTATTTCAACTCCTACTAATACTGCCAGAAGACTCCACAATTGCAATAATATCCATATGGGGTTGCCAAAATGAGGCACTATCACCAAAAAACCAAATAGCATAGGGGCATAGCCTAGGCCTACTGCTCGAGCTACTATCCTAAGGGATGCATCCCCACCAAAAATCAGCTGGCCTACCGACCACACGCTTAATGCCCAGAAAAAGAAAGTGAAAGTGAATATAGCAGCACTCATCAGTAGGCTAAGCACAAAGCGCTTACGCTTTACACGGTTTATAAAGAGTACCACACTCTGCCCTACTGCTTCAGAAAGGCCAGCTAAGAAAACTACCCAAAAGGCAATAAAGTTAGGAGTAGGCAATGCTATAATCAACCGGAATGCGGTTTCTTCAAAACGTAGTGCTCCCCCTACTAGTTGCCAAAATGTATCCATCAGCTTATTAATCCATTCCTTCGCTTACTACATATAAGGTAATAACCTTGGGTGCTAGTTGCATAAGCACCTCTGCATAAATACTTGTTAATTTTCTTGTGAGGCTGAAAATAGTAGCTAGAAGCCAGTAGCTAGTAGTCAGTGGGGCTTAGTTATGCTGACTACTAACTTCTGACTACTAGTATAGACACTGATTACTCCTAAGTGATTCACAAAAACTTTTACACTCCTACTTAGATGAGGGAAAAGAAAGGAAATAAGAGTTATTAGACTAGTAAACCTTGTAGCTTATGCTTTTTGCTATAATAATGATGAATGGATTAAGACTAACTTGTACTCAGGATATTTGCTTAACTTCATAATCAACTCCTAAGCCCAAGTCTGATTCATCTAAATTAGCTACCACAGTAGCAAACAACTGCTGATATTTTTCTAAACATTTTGATTGAGGGCCTGCTATAGAATCTTGAGTATAGCAAACAACATTCTCTGGGTTTTTATAAAACAATCTGTAATTGAAGCTAGCATCAGAGCAACTCCCTTCCACTACCCAAAACACTAACTTCTCATCTATTAGATACAAGCGGTTAGCCTTGTCAGCACAACTTGCATTTGCCGCCATAATAACAAAGGGATCCAGATCAATGTTTACATCTGACTGAGAAGAGTTATGAATGCATGCTGTAAAAAGCAAGCATAATAAAACATATCTCCATATTAAGTTTTTCATAAAATATGCCTTCAACTCATTCTGGAATATTCTTACCAACATCTGCTTTAGGATTCCCACTCACAATCTTTTACTTTTCCTTCTTGTCTAAGCACCTAGCACCCAAGGTTTATATAAAGATAAAAAGAAGATGCTATGCAAGTAGACAAACATCCCTTGTATTATATTAATCGCCTAGGCATAAACGTGTGTGAATTTTTGTTGGAGCCCAAACTAGGGCAGGCTTATAGGGCTATTCAGTAAAATCAACCATTACTTCCTTTGGTGAGAGCTTATGCCAAGACCCTGTTGCAGCATCAACGACCAAGGGGGTGGTTGATGCAAGGCTAAAAAGTAAGCCTGCATTACAAATATCTCCTGCCAAATTCCAATCGGAGAACCAACCAGTATCATTACTGCTCCCATTATCGTCAATAAGAGATTCTATACAAACAGCAGTTGTGAGGCCACCAATGATTGCTAATGGGATCGCATCAAGTATAATTGAAGTAGTGTCAGCATGACTTTTGACTAACACCACCCTTTCTTGTGTACCATAACGCAATTTTAGTTCGTGCGTACCACTCCGCTTTAAAGTAATTTTTATGGGGGTTTTACCCATAAACTTACCTTCCAGAAAAACTTCTGCACCTTCTGGTCTAGAATTCACTAGAACATTTTGTGAAGGACCATGGGCAACTAGTGCACATGAGCTTAAAGAAATTGCCAGTAAAACTAAAAGAGAAATAATTGAATACTGGAATTACGCAGGCTCTAATTACTCATCTAGATAAGGGTTTTTGCCGACCACATGCCATAAGATGTGCCTCTGACGCAAAATCGTTTTTTACTATTTCCTGCACAGTAATCTTACCCACCTCAAAATGCCTCTAAAAACTTTTTGGGGTAATTCCACACTTATACTTTTTGTCAGATAATACCTCAACCTGTCTGGAAAAGAGTTTACGCTCTAAGAGAATAAATCATTCCTGCACACATCTTTAGAAAGGTATATGCAGGAATACTTTGTTTGTGAAAGACTTTTTAAGGGGTGCGTAATTCCAGTGAATAGTTAAGCAACCTTGTTGTTAAAAGCTGCAAGAACTCTGTACCTAAAGCCACCTTTTTCATAATTAACTCCTTTCTAGTATGTATCAACTGGGTCGTACTATATAGCAAAACGCTACAGTAGAGACTTCGAGAATGACTCCGATGGGTTATCAATCGGAGTCAAAGCGGATTGCCAGTGTGTTTTGTCTAGGTAGGTTAAGTTGTCAGGACTCAAACTTCACTTTTCTCTTACTGTGGCTTTACGGCTGGGGCTTCATGGGCCAAGGAAGCACCTGAGTATAGGGTTCGCAAGCTTTTTTAAGCTCACTTTCACTAACACCTTCTCGGTGTAAACAAAATTCGAGTCGGGTGCGCATGGTCACAGGAAAACTGTTGCTAGGCCCACAAGGAATGCCCAAACAAGAAACCCAATATTGGCTTGGCATATCAAACCAGAACCCGTAAGCTCCATCATCACTGGTTACAGACTGTGCTTCTTTACGTGAAATATACCAGATATCTGTACCCATAAAGTCATCAGGGTCATCAACCTCTATGGGTTGTGGGGATTGTGATAGGTCAAAGGCTGCTTCAATTACGCCCTTGAGGGCATTTCCAATGGCAAACATGCAACCAGTACCACCTGAACCAACACAGGTCTTAACTGCATCAAAGACTTCACCACCAATTGCAAAGGTAGCACCAATCTCACTAGCTTGCGCTGTCGGGGTAACAGTGGTTGTCCAATCGCGTTCCATCAGGGTGACCGTCATTATCAAGCCAAGATCTCTATCAATTTCATCATTAATTTTAGAAAGCCCCCCCGGAAAAACGGTAAGCCCATATTTCTTCAAATCTTCTAACGCTTGTTCAGTAATAGGGGGGCTGTGGCCACTGGGATCATCATCAGGTTCAATATCCTTTTTCTGTTTCACGTCAATGCGTTCTCCGCAACACCAACTGCTCGACCAATGAATAGGCATGCCCTGCAATTGACCATTGACAAATGAGAAGTAAAGGTAAGGTTCTTCGCCAAAATCAAAGGGATCGTTTCCTTCGCCCGGGAAGGTAATGATGTTATAGGGGTACTTATCTGACCTACGCGTAAACTTGTAGCCGGAATAAGCGTAAGGTCCTGTATTATTAAGCACTGTCATCTTCATCCAACGGAGACGGTACTTATAAGGGCAACCCGTGGGAGGTTTGACTGCATTGTCTCCGGGAATAGGTTGGTCACCCCAGTTTAGGTCACAGTTATCCTCAACAGTGTCTTCCCAATAATCACCATCAGCGTCTGGGCAGCCATCAGTAAAGACTGCACCTTGGTGATGAATGTTTGGGCATTTATCGAGGCTGTCAGGAACCCCATCGTTATCAGTATCTACAAAACTCTGCGCTTGGGGAACAAAGGTTGAGCATGATTTATTGGATAGTTCTGATTCAATGCGTGCAGGGGGCTGACCAACAAGACTGAAAGGAGCTATAGTGTAAGCGCTTACTTGATAACAGTACTGCTCATCTTTGCTCTGGGGGGCCTGAAGCGTATCAACATAACTGTTTACATTAGCACCTACCTTTGCGTACTCCTGTAGTGGCACCCCAACTAGAGTATAAGGGCTAGCTCGGTAAATAATAAAGCCCTGTTCGTTGCTCGAATTATCTTGCCAAGACAATTGAATACGGTAGGTTTCTGAACCTGATATGTCCGGGTCTGGGAACGTCGAGATGTTTTTGGTGACAAGCGCACTTGGCGCAGCAGGTGTCTCGCCCCCAGCAGGCTGCCCAGCCAGCACGGGGTTAGCTAGGCTAAGACGTGCATTAATTTGCTCGAGATCAAGTGACATGCTCGGTGCTGCTGTTAAGCTAAGGGTCTGTGCATCATAGCGTTGTAGCTTTGTTTCCTCCGGTAATTCATGGTAATTCACGAGAACCCGCTCAAAGAAAGCAAGGCTTTCAGGGTTTTCGTCAAGAATCGCTGCAATCTGATGGTCAACAGCAGTTTTATTTGGAACGTCCTCAAAGTAACGTTCTAGATAGTACATGATGGTCGGTATCATCACCGCTGTAACTTCATCTCGTGTTCTCTCAGGCTCTATCCTTCCCCCTTCCGCCAAATAATAGAGTGGGAGGCCTTCTCGAGCATCTTGTGGTGTTGGCTGTTCGCGACTCGCAAAAACCACAACCCCTCGGTCCCTACTGTTATTCTCCTTGTTTGCCTCAGCAATATCATTGCCTGGATCAATAATTGCTGTCAGACGGTGTTCACCTAATGGTAGTGGCGATAAGTCAATAATAATCTCCTGCACTTGACCCGGATCAAATACCTCAATAACGCTTTCGCCCAGAAAATGCCCATCAGCAGTAAAAATAGCTACTAGGGTGCCACCAACTGGAACTTGGCTATTATTCTCAACAACCACAAATGCTGCTAAAGGTTCACCTTCAATAAGCTGTTCCTCTAAAGCAAATTCGGCCAGCACCAAATCCACTAGGTCTTCTGGCGGAGGCGTTGGACTTTCTGACCTTCTAAGCTCTTCAGGAAGTTGCTCGAAAACATCCCAAAACACGCTACCCTCGTATACCCCGGGAGGAATATCTAAGTAAGACACTACATTAAAATTCTTTACATAACCCGGCCTGTGCGTTTCTGCGCTTATAGGCATAGCACCCTGTGGATCAATCACAGTGACGTGGTAGTAGGGAAATCCGTGCTCGCGTAGTTCCCACTCGATCACAAACTCCCCATTACGATCCGTATTTGTCTGTGCTAATAGTTCTTTGGGACTATTTTCTGGCCACTCATCTTCATCACCAAAAAGTTGCACGATAACATTAGCAATGGGATGCTGACGGTTTGGAGGCTCACCTTCATAAACTTGACCAGTAAAAACATAAACTTGTGCTGTAGCAAACCCACCTATCACAATTAAAGTAAGTATAATCAGCAGATTTTTATATGCAACGAGCACAACCCCACTAGCTTTAGATAGATTTATATTCATGTCACCATACTCCTTTATGCTTCAAAGCAAACTAATTAAAGGCCTAAAAGATTTCATCAGTTCCTTAAGTCCCAAGTAAGCTACGTCAGGCTTTTCTTATCTCATTCCCAAGTTTCCTGTTATAGCAAACTAAGATGCATGAGAATTGATATCCTGATGTTAGAATAGACTTATCCTTATAAAGGATAAATCCGTAAATTTCTGACAGGTTTTGTAGTATTTTTTCCTACATATACTCAAACTAAGCATCTAGGAATAAATATAGATTTTTGTTGAATATAAGCCAACCGTTACTAACCCCCATAAATAATCAAAGTCAATTTCCCCATTTATGCATGAGTGATGAGGCATTGATTACTCGAGCAAGTACCTTAGCTTTTATAACCCACCTTCACTTAAAGTAGCTTTTAAATTCTTTTTGTCAAACAACCAGAAAAGAGCTAAGCCGTGAATAGCGCCTACTACTGCACCAGCGGCAGCTAGGCTAAGAAACAACACCAAAACAATAGTGGATAGCATACTTTCCTCCGAAAGACTACCAGCAGCAATAAAAATAATAATCATACCAAAAGCCCATGCTAAGGAATTAGCTGGCATCCACCATAGAGCCTTTTGAGAGTAGAGGGTGTTTGGAAATTAGTGTTCCTTTGAAAGATCTAGCATTTTGGCTGAAATTTGAACTAAGTGTAACATTTTAGAAATGAAGTAGCTATACCCAATATATGTCAGTATAGCTACTATGAAAACAAATCATAGACAAGCATACTCTACTGACGTTACTGATGTACAGTGGCTTATAATTGAAGCCTTTCTACTTAAAGTTTTGACCAAAAGTACTAAGCGGGGACGTCCCATGAGCCTTGATCTCCGTGAAATCGTAAATGCTATACGTTACCTTCTGCGCAATGGTTGTACTTGGCGTGATCTTCCACATGATTTTCCTGCCTATCAAAGTGTGCGTTATCACTTTGATAAATGGTGTAAATCAGGTTTGTGGAAGGCTTTAAACAAACATTTACGCAGAAAACTCCGTGAGCAGGAAGGAAAACTTGCTGATTGCAGTGTAGGTATTGCCGATAGTCAATCGGTCAAAGGTAGTGTGCATGAAGAGAATGGGTACGATGGAGGAAAAAAGGTTAATGGACGTAAACGTCATATATTGGTTGATACCATGGGATTATTGATAGTTGTACTTGTAACTACAGCGAATAGGTCAGATAAGAAAGGATTAGAGCAAATGTTGAAGGCCATAAAAAGCACTATGCCAAGATTAAAAGTAATAAAAGCAGATCAAGGTTATGTCAGTGCGAGATTAGAGAAGTGGGTGCTGGACATATGTGGGTGGATATTAGAAGTAACAAAGAAACCAGAAGGAAAAGGTTTTCAAGTTATCCCACAAAGATGGGTAGTGGAGAGGACATTTGCATGGTTAGGAAACTATAGACGCTTAAGTAAAGATTATGAAGTATTAGCAGCAACAAGTGAAGCCTTTATCTACATGGCTATGTGTGATATCATGACCAAGCGTTTAGCGCATCAATCCACTCCCAATTTTGCTTAATAGGTATTTCCCAAACACCCTCTAGTTACGTAAGACCCACCATTGCGGTGTAGCTAGAACTGGCCCCAAAACAAGTCCCATTAATGCTGCAAGGGATAATGTAGTCAAATTATCCAACGTTGGTGGAGCACTGTCATTAGCCCCATTTAAATTCATTAAGCCACTAGGAATAATTCCTAGTATCCAAGCAATACCTGCTCCAAGAGCTGTCATAGTTACCCAAGCTCGAGCACTAAATCCCAAAATAGCTCTGCGCAACACCCACCACTGAGCAATTCCCACTACTACTCCTTCTAAAAAGGTTCCTACTACTACCATAACTACAGCCCCAAGCAAGATACCTAGCTCACCCTCAAACCTTGTACTCAAGGATATAATTAGTAAAGCACTCAACCCTAAACCTATAACCTCTGCAATGGTATTTGCACCTATCCAAGCTAAATAAAGCTTGCCACCCCAATGAGATGACTGTGCTGCATTAGATTTGCTTAATATCACACTACTTCTTAAGGCCCTTCTTGCTCAATAATTCTTGCTACGGCTGACATCTCTACTCCTAAAAGGTACATGACATCATCAAGACTAAAAAAGCCTGAAAGTTTGCCATAAGAATCAACTATAGGAAAGCGCCTAACAGCATATTGTTTCATGGTCTCGAGTGCCTCAAAAAGGCCTAAACCTTCATCTAAGGTAACTGGATCAGGTGTCATAGTCCTGCTAATCTGTGTTGTCTTGGCATCAAGGCCTTGGCTTATAACTCTAACTACAATGTCACGATCAGTAAGAATGCCTATAGGCTTTTCTTCTTCAACAATTACTATACAACCTATATTTTTCTGCTCCATAAGCTGGGCTGCTTGTTCTATACTCGAGCTAGATAATAAGCTCACTACTTCGAAACGGGCAAAGTTTAATAAACTCACAAAAATTTTCCTTTCAAATAAAAGCTATATTACTCTAAAAAAGTTTTCTCTAGAGAGAAATCCCTTTTGTGAGCATGTCATTCTGGGGGGTGGACTACTAAGTGGGGAACCTGAGATCTACGCAAAACATTTTCTGTAACAGAACCAAGCATAAAGCGATCTAAACCTTTACGACCATGTGAGCCTATAACAGTAAGGTCATGCCCAGTCTCTTCGTCAAGAATAGCTTTTGCTGGAGTAACATCTTCATCTATGAATTTACTTTCGTAGCTAACACCATTTTCTCGAGCCAACATTTCTGCTTCTTCAAGAGATTTCTTAGCAAAGTTACGCAAATCTTCTACTAAACTACTACGATACGTCAATTTCTCTAAACCTGCATAGGCAATAGACGTAGGTATTTCAAAAACATAAAGGAAAGTTACTTGTGCATCAAAAGCTTTAGCAAGCTTGAGACCTTCTTTAACAGCTTGCTTACTACAATTGCTACCATCGATGGGTATAAGAATGTGCTTGTACATGTGTCTTCTTTCTTTAACAGAGTAATATACTTTAAATGGCTAAGAATTGGACATTACTGAAATGAATTCAAAGCTCTATCAACTCGTTCCCAAACAAAGCTTGGGAATAAGTACCTGGGACGCTCCGCGTCCTCTCTGGCGGTTTACAAAATACTAAACATGCGAGCTTAAAATATTCAAACTTAACCTATTTTCAGTATGTGTCAGGAAAAGGCTTGCATATTATATGCAAAGAATATCAAGCGGAGCTTTCAGAACAACGTGTTACCAAATGTGGCTTTTGGGACCTGCGTAGAACACTTTCTGTAACAGAACCAAGCAGGAAACGATCAAAACCTTTACGACCATGGGAGCCTATGACAATAAGGTCATGCCCAGGCTCTTCTTCTAGAATAGCTTTTATTGGAGTAGAATCTTCAACTAATTTGGTTGTATAGTCTACGCTACTTTTCTTTGCCAAGGTTTCAGCCTCTTTAAGGGTTTTAAGGGCAAATTTGTGTAGGTCTTCTAGTAAGCTCGAGTGGTAGGACACTCCCTCCAAAGAAGCATATATAGCAGGAGGGGGTTTCTCAGCAACACAAAGAAAAGTTACCTTGGCATCAAAAGCCTTAGCCAATTTAAGCCCTTCTTTAACTGCTTGCTCGCTACAGTCGCTGCCATCAGTAGGTATAAGAATATTTTTATACATAAAATTAACCTCCTTGGTTATTAATATAAAAAACTCATGCTACATTTTATAGGATAGCCTTGCTACCAGCCAAGTTCTAAAATCATCATGTTTAATCCTTTATTACTAGATTATGAGGATTTCCTGGTAATAGATCCAAGGTTATAGTGTCTGGAGCACTGCCACTAGCAGCAGTTAAAGTTAGTTCATTACCATTTTTATTGACTCTATAACAACTATCAGATCGGCTTCCTTTAGAGTTTAGCCAAGTCACACAGTAAATTCCCTTGCCTGTCACTGACCACTTACCTACAAGCTCATCTTCTTGACCTTGCTTAGAAACTTTAGCGTAAAAATTTCCGTCACCATCCCATATATTTGCCCACTCCATATCATCAGTTTTTATATAGCCAGTCTAACTACCGGGACAAAAGTTAAGAGAAGAAGATTCAGCATAGAAATATGCTGAGCTGAAATGGAAAAAGCAAAGGCAGATCAACTAAAGGACAAACTAAAAGAAGCAAATATAAAACTACATGGAGCAAGACTAAACTTCATGTCTCGTTTCATAATGGCGATGATGGCAGTTAGAACAGTAAGTCTATCAAGAGTAGCAAGTGTGCTCAACGGTGCAGTAGAGATTGCATCAAACGAAAAACGTATCAAACGCTTCTTCTCAGAAGTAGAAATTGAAGGAGAGTGGTTAGCTAAATGTGTGCTAACTTGGTTACCTAAAGGACCTTACTTACTCAGTTTAGATCGGACTAACTGGAAACTGGGCAGCATAGACATCAACATTCTGATGTTAGGAGTTGTATATAAAGGCATGGCTTTCCCTTTGCTGTGGACAGTTTTACCACATGCCGGTAACAGTAACACCACAGAGCGTCTAGCACTCATTGATAGATTGCTAGAAATATTAGGTCATGAAGATATTGAAGCACTGGTGGCTGATCGTGAGTTCACTGGAAAAGACTGGTTTGAAGGGCTTAAAGAAAGACGAATCAGTTTTGTTATGCGCCTTAGGAATAACACTTTAATAGGTTGCAAGGGAAGGAATAGACCAGCTAGTGAAAGATACAAGCATCTCAAGGAGGGTGAGGTGTATGTACATTCAAAGCGTTGTAGAGTACTTGGCAATCGCTTATACATAGCAGTTACCAGAGCTCCTGATGGAGAGCTAGTGGTAGTTGCCACTACATCAAAGGTTAAAAAGGCTTTAGAGAGATATGCTAAGAGGTGGGGAATAGAAACGTTGTTTGGGGCTTTAAAAAGGAGGGGTTTCAATCTTGAGGATACACATGTGAGCATCACATCACGTTTGGACACATTGCTAGCTCTACTAACATTAGCATTTACTTGGGCATACTTATTGGGCATATGGCTTCATGAGCAAAGGCCTCTGAAACTTAAGAAGCATGGTTATGCTCCTAAAAGCATATTTAGACGTGGTTTTGAATTTCTTCAAAGTGTTATTGTTGCTGTTCTGGGCGAGGCTAAATACTCTTTCAGTTTTTGCCTCCATGTTTTGTCCCCGTAGTTAGATAGCCAGTATGTCTTACAAACAATGCTTTTATCTGCTGCTCATTAAGCAATCCCTGCATAGGCCCTTGTCCTTGCATACCTTGCATCATGCCGTGCATAGGCCCTTGGTGTCTACCTTGACCTTGATGCATACCTTGAGAGCCTTGTTGCATGCAACCCATTGAGCCCTGATGTCCTGCTTGACCTTGATGTTTACCTTGCTGCATACAACCCATAGAACCCTGCTGTCCAGTTTGCCCCCCGTGTTTACCTTGTCCCATACAACAACAATCCATAGAACCCTGCTGTCCAGTTTGGCCTCCGTGTTTACCTTGTTGCATGCAACCCATGGAATCCTGATGTCCTGCTTGGCCTTGGTGCTTACCTTGTTGCATGCAACCCATAGAACCTTGCTGTCCTGCTTGACCTTGATGTTTACCTTGCTGCATACAACCCATAGAACCCTGCTGTCCAGTTTGCCCCCCGTGTTTACCTTGTCCCATACAACAACAATCCATAGAACCCTGCTGTCCAGTTTGGCCTCCGTGTTTACCTTGCCCCATGCAACCCATAGAACCTTGGTGTCCAGCTTGACCTTGGTGTTTACCTTGCTGCATGCCTTGCATAGTACCTTGTTGTTCAACTTGGCCTTGTTGCCCCACACCTTGATCCTTTATGTAAGGCTCATGACCCATAGATTCAAAAACTTTCATGGCTTCAGGATGACCTTGAACAAAGGTATGCAAATCTTCTTTGAAAGTGGTACTTTCATTACTAAGCACGGTATATTCATCTATTGTGGCTTCTCTAGCAAGAGCATCGGCAGCATCAGGAGTTTCTCCTTGATCTAAGGCATTTTGGTACACTTCTACAGCTTTTAAATGGAGGGCTTTTAGTTGCTCATCAAGTTCCTCACGTCTCGCTTGCAAAGTTTCAGCGTCGCTTTTTGCTGTCTCGAGCAAAACATCAAAAATTTCAGTAAACATTTTTTTGTGATGATCTTGCATTTCCTGATAAGTTTCATCTGGTGCAAGAATATCTGGCTGGGCTAGCAAAAGTGTAAAACACAATGCTAATAACATAAAAACTATTAACTTAAGTTGCTTTTTCATAAAATTTACCTTTCTTCTAAGTAGAAAATATACTTTCAAATGGCTAAGAATTGGACATTTTGAAATGAACCCAAAACTCTATCAACTTCTGGTATACTGAAAACGGCTTAGTTTTGGACATTTACTATTAAAAACATATTGGTTGTACAGCACGCAACAACTATGAAAGATTTTTCTATGTAAAATGTTCAGTTTTAACCCGTTTCTAGTATAGCCACCCAAAAAAGTGATGATTGTGCGCCAGAAAAGAGTCCATAAATTATGGTTAATGACTATGGTTAGACCAATTACTAAAGGTAATATAGCTATTAGTAAATGATGAGGGTAAGGGACATTAGAGCTAATTCCTTTTTGAGCTATTTGATGCCACTGACTTGGTAACATAAGGTAGAAAATCCCTATTAATTACAGACTTTTTGTAGATGAAGCTTCTTTTGAATAGCTATACTTATTTGAGTGCATCTACAAATGACTCTGTAGAGTTTAAGATTTGTAGACCTAAGAAAAAATCGGTAGGATTCCTACATGGCTTGTAAGACTTTTTCTGACAATGAGGTTATTTACAGGTGCCCAGTGCCCAGATAAGTTCTTGCCTGATCAAGATTCTGAGTACTTTCTAGACAACTCACTGACAAAGCTTCTACTTCTATTCAATAAATATTGACCGGAAGTAAAATAAATAGTGTAAGTTAGCTAACATAATCTAGGTTTGCATTACCTTTAGATTAATTTAAGTAAGGAGGTTTATGCAAAAAGGAGATGATATGCAAATTAGAATCATTAGACTTGAAAGGTCTATTACACTTCAAATTATCAATGTGGACTATAGTTTCACTATTAAGCGTTTGAGTGTGCTAAGATAAGTAACATGAGAAACAAGTTACTATTTATCATGCTTTGTGTGTTTTTTACTTTAGGCGCTTGCACAAAAACAAGTGCTCCTCAACAAAAATCAGAGCCTATTACAAACCCAACTAATCCTATTCCGACTGATCCCATTGTCCTAGGATTAATTGAGGTTACCTTCACAGCATTGGGTAGTGAAGATTTTGAGGTTAGTGCTGTAAGTCTTGACCCATCTTTAGTGCTAGACACACAAGCTTTGACCCACATTGTCAGGTCAGCTAGTGGAGTGGAAATTGAACAAGTCAGCAAAGGCTTTTTTGAAGATGATCAGTTTCGTTATTACAGCGTAATCTTTGATGTGAGAAATGGAACTGGAAGTGACCAATCAAATATTACATTCTTGCCTTTAGGAACAGGTATTGCTGATACATTGGCTGCTTGGATTTTTCGACCTGATGGCAGTAATTACAGTGACAACACCACACTAAGGGATGATATCGCCAAAAGCATCAAGCCCACTCACGGCATGACCTATGAAGGACCTAATGGCTTAGTTGTTCAGCAAACCAATGCTGATTTTCAAGCTTTTGCTGAAGCAGATATCGCAAGTTTAATTACAAGCCTAGGTAGCAACATCTTACCATATGGCTTTGTAGCACGCAATAAGGCGGATACAACAAATCGAATACTGCCCTCTTCTGCAGCAGATATCTTTACAGGTGCGGTGTCGATGGCTGTCAAATTTCCCAGACAAGCAAGTGCTTCGGATGATCCATTTAGAGTTGGTGCACGCTTTGTGATTGTAGCAGACAGCATTACTAAAGTAACTGAAAGCCTAGAAGAGCAAGGTAGTAGCCAAGCTGAAACGCGTGCAGACGCCTTAAATCCTGATGCTGAGGTTGTTATTTTGGGCACAAGCACCACCACCGTGACAGGTAATACCCTGACCCGCCTTTGCTCTGTCAGGACTGCTGGAACTAGTGCCAGTCCCACAACTTTCCTTGTAAACGAAACCACAGGTGTTTGTGATCCACTTGAGGTGCAAACCAATACCCAAGCTGCGTTGCAAACCGCAATTGACAATGCAACAGATGGTGACACAATTACTTTTGCTAGCTCTATTACAGGACAAAGTATACCTATTACCACACCAGTGGTTTTGGGTAAAAACATTACCTTTAACGCAACCAGTCCAACAAGTGCTGGCACTAATGTAACAATAATGAGCAGTACAACACACCTATTTGAGATGACTGATGCTGATGTTGCCTTTGTTGGTGTTAATTTTTCTGGTGGCCTGAACCCTATCCCACAAGAGGGTGATATCTTTGACATTCTTGATGTCACAGGCTCTTTGAGTGTTAGTGATAGCACCATCTCCAGCTATGCGGATACAGGTATGAGCGTGAACAACCTCAATGGGGATGATTTTGACCTAACTCTGGACGATGTAACCGTAAATGCAACTAGTAGCACAGGAGAAGTTATTTTTGTTGAAGCTATCAATGGCTCTGCTGACGTGTTTATTACAAACAGTACATTTAATGGTGGCGGAGCTTGTGCGGTCGAGGTCATTGCTGATGGTAGTAATACCAGTCGTATAAAAGTTGATGCAACAGCCATAAGCAGTAGCGCAAGCGAAGCTGTCTGTCTCGAGTCTTTTGGAACCGCCACCCTTGAAGCACGTTTGCTGAACAGTAGCTCATTTATTGCAGGTACAACAGTTAATAATGATGCTGTTACAATGCTTGCTGATGAAAACGCATCTCTTCAAGCCTTTGTTGATAGTGTGACCCTAACACCCAATGGTACACGTGCTGGCATTTATTCTGAAGCTGCCGATGCCGCATCACTTGATCTCACTTTTACAAATAGCTCCCAAAGCAACACAACTGATGAAGGTATCCTCTTTTTCTTTAATGATGTTGATGGCAATGCCTGTGCTGACGTTCGTACAAATACTAGCTCGAGCACCGTTCCTGTTACACTCGAGCAAGACAGTGCTAATGACTTTGAGTTACCCGGTTTAACAACTACTGCTACAGCTTTGCTTGATGGTCAAAACACCTTTACAGGCAGTACTACCCTTGGTTCTGGTGGATTTACAAACGGTACATGCACACTTCCTAGTACATTTTAAATCTTTTGTTTCTAGTTAAATTGTAGGAGAATAATATGAAAATAGTTCGCAATAGTTTAATCACTTTAGGTATCACCCTTTTTCTAAGCTCTGCCTCTGCCCAAGCAACCCCTTTACTCGGTCAAGTTATGTTGGTAGGCTTTAACTTTTGCCCTAGGGGCTGGGTAGCCGCTGAGGGTCAACTTCTGAACATTAGCTCATATTCAGCCTTATTTAGTCTTTATGGCACAATATACGGGGGCGATGGTCGCACTACATTCGGCTTGCCTGATCTGCGTGGACGTGTACCTATTGGTCAAGGTCAGGGAGCTGGACTTCAAGACTATAACGAAGGAGCTAGGGGTGGTGCAGAAACAGTTACCCTTAGTGAAGCACAACTGCCTGCCCACAGGCATACATTAAATGCTGACAATGATGGTGGCGATAGTGACACACCAAGTGGTAATTTTTTGGGAAGTGAGCGTCGCAGTGATATTTACAGCACTGATACTAGTGATGCCTCAATGAACTCAGGTGCCATCGCTACTAC
This sequence comes from Trueperaceae bacterium, assembly GCA_965223045.1. GTDB lineage: Bacteria > Deinococcota > Deinococci > Deinococcales > Trueperaceae > CBDCVN01. The sequence continues at coordinate 4,969,424 of CBDCVN010000013.1, read as the reverse complement.
AGGTGGTGGCCTTGCGCATGAAAACCGTCCCCCTTACCTTGCTATGAGGTATTGTGTAGCGACTGAAGGTATATTCCCTTCAAGAAGTTGATTTTTATATCCAAAGTCTAGTCCCTTGACCTTACGCTTGCAAACAGTACATGTGTGCTTCCTAGTGCGTTTTTAGTCTTTCTTATTAAATTTTTGGAGAATAATAATGAAAACAGTAACGAAAACAGTTCGTAATATTCTAATCACCTTAGGCCTTACCCTTTTCTTAAACCCTTCTTTTGCCCAAATCGATCCTTTTATTGGTCAAATTATGTTGTTTGGGGGTAACTTTTGCCCTAGGGGTTGGACAGCTGCTGAGGGTCAACTTTTGTCCATTAGCACAAATACAGCCTTATTTAGTCTTTATGGCACAACATACGGGGGCGATGGTCGCACTACATTCGGCTTGCCTGATCTGCGTGGACGTGTACCTATTGGTCAAGGTACCGGAGCTGGGCTTTCAACCTATGGAGAAGGACAACGTGGGGGGCAAGAAACAGTTACCCTCAGTGAAGCACAACTGCCTGCCCACACCCATACATTAAATGCTGACAATGATGGTGGCGATAGTGACACACCAAGTGGTAATCATTTGGGAAGTGAGCGTCGCAGTGATATTTACAGCACTGATACTAGTGATGCCTCAATGAACTCAGGTGCCATCGCTACTACAGGTGGTGGCCTTGCGCATGAAAACCGTCCCCCTTACCTTGCTATGAGGTATTGTGTAGCGCTTACAGGCATATACCCTTCAAGAAGTTAAGTTTAATATTTCATCCAAACTTATGTTATGGGGTCCAGGTAACCTCTTGCCTCATCAATACGAATAATGTCATCTTGAATCTTTCCAAAGATAAACTACACAAAGGATCTCACTACATTACGCTGTTAGAGATTCTTCGTCTCCTATACTCCTCAGAATAACATGGCTTACAGAAGGAATTTTTCTAAAGCATTACACATAATATGTCCAAAGCTTGATTCTAACCAAGGTTTTGAGCTTTGGATAGTTATATAGATGTCCAGATAAGTCCTTGCCTGATCAACGCAAGGAATGTCATCCTGAGTCAGCGAAGGATCTCATTGCGTTATGGCTGTGAGATCCATTCGTCGTTTACCCTTGTAAGGGCCTGCTCTTCAGCATGACATGCTTACAGAAAGAATTTATCTCTAGGGAAAATTTTTCCTGAAACACTATATGTTGGGTATAGCTCACTAGCTAACCCTCTCTACATATTTACGGTGGGCACAATTAAAGCAGACGGTTTTAGCCGTGGGAGTACATCAAGGCAACTTGCTTCTTGTTAAGAGAAATTGTCTACGTGAGTTATTCTAGCTCCTAGACATAGGAAGGAGTTTTAGTGCTTTTTAACTCACAACTCTTTCTTAACTTTTTTGCCTCAGTTTATCTACTGTATTTAATCTTACCCTTTCGGGCACAAAATATTTTATTGCTAGCAGCAAGCTATGCTTTTTATGGTTATTGGGATGTACGGTTTTTGTTGCTCATTATAGTTTCAACACTAATTGACTACTCTTCAAGTTTGGTCATAGCCCATGCACATAAAACAGAACGTCCTAGACTTGCAAAAGGGTTTTTAACTTTAAGTATCCTTAGCAATTTATCAATTCTAGGCTTTTTCAAATACTTTAATTTTTTTGTTGGTAGCTTTGCAGGACTGTACTCTAGTTTGTTTGGTGCTGCACCGAGCTTGCCAACACTAGAAATTATTTTGCCCGTTGGTATCTCATTTTATACCTTTCAAACCCTCAGTTATACTATTGATGTATATCGCAAAGATTTCGAGCCTACACGCAACGTTTTTGATTTTGCCTTGTATGTCGCATTTTTCCCCCAACTCATGGCAGGACCCATTGAACGGGCTCGCAAACTTATCCCCCAACTCCAACAACCACGCAGCCTCAAAACAGATGATTTTTATGATGGGCTGTGGCTCATTATATGGGGTCTCTTTAAGAAGGTTTTTATTGCCGATAACATTGCGCTTTTTACTTACTGGTGGGCACATGTTAGCCAAGATAGTAATGGTATCACAGGTTATTTATTTATAATTGCCTTTCCCATCCAAGTTTATTGTGACTTTTCAGGTTACTCTGATATGGCGGTAGGGCTTGCCAAGCTTTTGGGAATCAATTTAACTACAAACTTTCGTTTACCCTACTTTGCCACCAACCCCAACCAGCTCTGGCAACGTTGGCATATCACGCTTGGGCACTGGTTACGCGACTATCTCTATCGCCCGCTACGGTACAAAATGCCTTTTTACCCCAAAACCAGCGCCCTCTTCCTTACCATGATGTTAGCAGGTCTGTGGCATGGCGCAGCTTGGACCTTTGTGCTGTGGGGAACAGGCTGGGGCATTATCATGCTTGTTCATCGTGATTTATCTGCATGGCTATCTAAAAATTGGAGGCGTTCTTCAGCAAAGCCAACACAATTACAGTTATTTCTTAGTGTTAGTGTGGTCTTCCATTTGTGGGCGTTATCAACCTATTTATTTATTGCAGAAAATTTACCCCATGCGTGGCGACTTCTCCAACGTTCGCTACTAACCAGCAACTATAGTTTTAATTCTCAAAACCTACAGGACGGGCTAACGCTGGCTTTCTTTACCTCTCCCTTACTATTCATGCAACTTGCTCAGCTTATGTCTAAAGATCTGATGGTGATAAGGCGACTTGTTTGGTATTGGCAAGCCCTTATATCTTGCATCCTTCTAACGCTGCTTTTTACCATAGGAGCAAATCTTGGAAAAGATTTTATTTATTTCCAGTTTTAAACTCTTTGCACGGTTTTTCCTAGGACTGCTTCTGTACCTGTGCTTGTTGCTTGGCATCGAAAGTTACCTACGTGTACGCTATTTGGGGTGGGAAGCCTTACACTCTCCACTCGAGTACACTCCCCATAACATGAACAAACGCTTTCCTATGGTGACAGAGCGTGGCAAACCCAGCAGACTGCCTGCTTCATATACAACACGGTTTAAGGGCGCACCATTTAGCACCAATACTTATGGCTTTCGAGGCTGGGAGGTACCTATCAAGAAACCCTCTGGAACCATTCGCATTGCCTTTTTAGGACGCTCTGTGACTATGGGATCAGGTGTGAGCAACGAAGATATGTATACCTCTCAACTACAGCAAGATTTTAATGCCACAAACCTAGAGCATCCTGTGGAAATTCTAAACTTTGCCATTGGTGGCGGCACAATCCACAAGACCATCGGCTATTACAATGCCTATGCCAAAACCTTCTCGCCCGATGTTGTGGTGCTGCCTGTTCCATATGGAATCTTAAACGAAAGCATTTTTACTGAGCGACTTATTCCTACACCAAGAACTTCACAACGACAGGCATCACGATTTGCTAAACAACTCGAGCAACATCAGTGGCTAAACCTTAACAAGCTCAATGAACATCTATTTCTTTATCGTGCTGTCGACGTTTTTATCTTACGCAACCTTCAAGAGTGGCTTAGTGATGATTGGGCACTACGTGATCGCTTTACTGTACGACTAAACAAAGATGTTATCAATGAGTTTCTCGCTGACATGACTGCACGACAACAGCCTGTGGTTATTTTACTAATTCCACACTTCCGAAACCTTCCTTACAGTGACGCCATATTTGAGAAAGAAGCTCGAGCCTATGAACAACTTATGGTGTCGTATCCAATGCACACATTAATTGATATCGTACCCACAGTAAGACCTTATCTAAAGCGCAGCAATCAAATTTTCCTGGGGGACTTTCACCCCATCGCTGAGGTGCAACGTGCCTATACAGAGGCGATGTTCCCTGAGTTTTATCAACTTGTCAAGGAATTTAATGAGGAGCACAGGAATTAGAAGTAGGATGTTTGAGGAAATAGATATGCAAAATAGGCTCGAGTTAACCAATAGAGAGATTTTTTTTGTTCACATCAACAAAACTGCAGGAAGCTCTATTGAACAAGGTTTGGGCTTAAAATTTCAACACAAAACAGCTACAGAATTTCGTGATGAAGTAGGGGCTGAACAGTGGCACAAAGGGTTCAGCTTCTCCTTTGTCCGTAATCCTTGGGACAAAGTTGTGTCCCACTACCACTGGCGCATTAAAACCAACCAAACTAATCTAGGAATGCACACTATTTCATTCTTGGAATGGGTTGAACGGACATATGGTGAGCAAGACCCTATCTACTACGACAAACCCAAAATGTTTATGCCACAGTCCCACTGGCTTAAAGCTTCTCATAGCAGCAGTTCAGAGGAGTTAATTGTAGATTACATTGGAAAGTTTGAGACCCTACAAAAAGATTTTGAGTATGTTTGCTCCATTGTTAAACTAGCAGATAGTGCTGAACTGCCCCACCTTAAAGCGTCCGAGCGGCAGAAGTCTTATATCGAATACTACACGCCTAAAACGGTCAACATAATCGCCCAGTGGTTTGCTGAAGATATTGAGCGTTTTGGCTACCAGTTTGGATACAAACCATGAGCAAGCCCCTCATTTCTTGTGTGGTTGATAATAACCCCAAATTTCACATGCAAGCTTGGAATTGGATGGGGTCTTTAGAATCAACGGGGGCTTTAAAAGAATTACATCCCATCATTCATCATGTGGGAACATCACCTACTTACTTTGCAGATGCTGTGCATTATATGGGGATTGAAATGAATGTCGTTGACAGCTTTGGGACCGGTCCTGCGGTGTATTGCAACAAACTTCAGCAGCTAGAGTTTCTGGGAACCAAACGAACAAATTATGTCATCCTCTGTGACGTTGACTTAGCATTTTCAACGTCTCCCATTGACTTAATTAGAAATAACAATGTGAGGGCAAAGTTGGTGGACAAACCCAATCCAAATCCTAATCATTTGGCAGCACTGCTAGAAAAAGCAGGCTTTGATCACGAACCCTTAAATGCCATCCCTACCCATGCACCCAATGCCAAAACCCATTATCTTAATTGTAATGGAGGACTTTATGTCGTTCCTCACATGGATTTGCGCCTACTGGCAGGCATATGGCGAAAATGGGCAGCATTCTGTCTTAATCAGACTGAAATACTGGGCAAGGCAGTGCTTCATGCAGATCAGCTTGGTTTTATGCTTTCTATGATTTCACTAAAACTGCCTTTTTCGCCCCTAAGTGAAGAAGACAATTTCCCTATCCACTTTTCATCAGAGCATTATGAAAATACTATCTGTCACAACCCTTCAACCCTGCACTATCATTGGAAGCTCGATCAAAATGGAAAAATCATAGCAACAGGTGTGGACTATATTGATGCAAAGATCAAAAGTATCAATTCAATCCTTGCTACATATGATGGGAATCAACATTTCAGAGTGATCAGAGATGCGTTTCAAGATATGTGTAAGAAAGTTGCATCAAAATGATAGCTTGTAAGCAACTCGTCCTACATGTTGGTTTGCCAAAAACAGGCACAACAGCGCTACAAAAATGGTTTCGCCAACATAGACCTGAGCTAGCCTTGGTGGGTATTGATTATCCTGAGCATTTTGGGCATCAAGATGATAAGCATAGCTTTTTAGTTGGTGAGTTACGCAATAACCCCATGATTCCAACTCTTAAAAATATTGTGTCAAAATCAACCTGTGAAACAATTTTGTTTTCAAATGAAGGTCTCTCCAATCATTTTTATGACTTTCATCCTGATGCGTTGCAAGCCTTTCGAGACCTTAGCCAAGATATTGAAATAAACATCGTCTTTGTCACCCGTCCTGTAGATGCATGGCTCAAGTCGTATCACAAACAGTGTGTTCTGAACCCTAACAACGGCTCGAGTGATTTATGGGGAACATCCCTCCATATTGATGAAATCAAAGACCATCCTCGTATTAAGCAACTTTTAGATCACAATACCTTGCTTGCTGATATGAAGCGTAACTACGGTGCACAGGCAACACACCACATCAGATTTGATGACACCAATTGGTTTAGCAGCATTTTAGAAATCTTGGGGATAAACCATCTAAGAACACATCCTCTACCAAATATTAATGACTCGTTGCCTGACTGGGCCATAGAAATGATGCGACAAGTCAATTCTTATGTTGCTAGTAATCAAAACAGGCAGGTATTTAAACGTTTGTTGCAAGACTTCCTGAGTACAAATCACACAATCATGACAGAAACAGCACAAACAATATTGTATGACACCTTCTCCAACATTGACCTTGCAGTTTTAGAACACATTGTTGTATCTGAAGGTGAAGACGGCAAGAAAGTTGGGAAGACTAAATCGCTTGAGTTCGAGAAATTCACGACGTTTGTTCGATTAATCGTTGAAGGAGCTTTATGACCAAGGAATCAAAAGTCTTTGGCATTGGCTTTCATAAAACAGGCACTAAATCACTAGGATGTGCTTTATCCCTATTAGGCTACAAAGTCTGTGGTCCTTTTGGAACTCGTGACAAGGATATTGCCCAAACAGCGCTGAAAAAAGCCCTCAGTCTTGCAAACCACTATGATGCTTTTCAAGATAATCCTTGGCCTGTGCTCTTTCGGGATCTCGATAACGCTTTTCCTAACAGTAAATTTGTCTTAACAATTTGTCCAACTGATGAGTGGATTAAGCGCACCACACGCTATTTTGGTACTCAAGAAACTCCTATGCGCCAATGGATTTATGGTGCAGGAGCACCTGTGGGTAACGAAACTGCTTATATCCAACAGTACAATCAACACAATGCAGAGGTTAAAGACTACTTTTGTGATCGCCCAAACGACTTGCTCGTCTTTCCATTGACGTTAACACCAAGCTGGGAGCCTTTGTGCAATTTCCTCAACAAACCCCTACCACAAAAAACAGAATTTCCACACCTGAATAAAAGAAGCACATTCAGCTGACTGCCTGCCACACACAGAGTAATGAGGTGTCACAGCCGATTAAAACATTAGCACTCAAATGACATATAATGACACGTATAAATTCTGGAATTACGCACCCCTTAAAAAGTCTTTCACAAACAAAGTATTCCTGCATATACCTTTCTAAAGATGTGTGCAGGAATGATTTATTCTCTTAGAGCGTAAACTCTTTTCCAGACAGGTTGAGGTATTATCTGACAAAAAGTATAAGTGTGGAATTACCCCAAAAAGTTTTTAGAGGCATTTTGAGGTGGGTAAGATTACTGTGCAGGAAATAGTAAAAAACGATTTTGCGTCAGAGGCACATCTTATGGCATGTGGTCGGCAAAAACCCTTATCTAGATGAGTAATTAGAGCCTGCGTAATTCCAGTAAATTGATAAATCAAAACTGGAGGTCAATAAAGTCCACAAATATTTAAACAACGAGCCTCATTGGGCAAGAAGTTACAGTACTGAGGACATTCAACGCACCAAAGTATGAGTGTTAGCAAGGTTATCTTGATCAGATGTTCACTGCATTGTATATCAGTAAGTTGTATATCAGTGAGTTATATGTCAGTGAATTGCAAAGTTAGGTATTTTTAATATGCACCAAATTCTTGTATATGGTGACTCTCTCAGTTGGGGGATAGTCCCAGGTTCTAGGGATCGATTCCCGTTTGATCAACGCTGGCCTGGGGTAATGGAAATAGAGCTAACAGAGGTGGGGCAACAAGTAAGAGTAATTGAAGACTGCCTTAATGGACGCCGCACTGTTTGGAATGACCCATTCAAACTAGGCCGAAATGGCATGGTTGGGCTCGAGCAACGCATCGAGGTAAATTCCCCCCTTTCATTAGTAATTGTCTTTTTAGGCACCAATGATTTTCAATCAATTCATCAGCATAGTGCTTGGCACTCAGCTCAAGGGATTGTAGCAATCATTGGTGCAATTAAACGCGCACCAATTGAGCCAAGTATGTCAATTCCAAAAATTATGGTAGTAGCACCACCGCAAATTCAAGAAGCAAAAGGAGCAATGGCTGCGAAATTTGCAGGAGCAGAAATCAAAGCACTTGGCCTTACCCAGGAAATCGAGCGTGTTGCGAAAGATAGTGATTGCCTCTTCTTTGATGCAGGTTCTGTGGTTTCCACAAGCAATGTTGATGGCGTTCATTTAGATGCCCATCAACATCGTACATTTGGCTGCGCTCTTGCAAAAGAAGTAATGTCTTGGTTATCAGCACAATAACACCTAACCAGCGCACATATAATGTGTTGACACGGATAGCTCGAGCATTGCTAGTGCCCACAAGCCCCACTCCTACCTGAGTAAACTCACGAGTGTGCGTTATGTACGGAGCACTTCTGAATTATTGTCTTTTCATCTTCCTGCACAATTTATTGATAGCATGAAGAATTTAGAGAAGCTATTCAAATCGATCAAACTTCCTCACCAAGGAATTGAAGGGGGTACTATCTATTTTTCTTCAACCCACAAATAAAAAAGCACCTACCAAAGTAGATGCTAGAGGGAGTTGATTTATTCTACTATTACCCATAAGTGTTAATATCCTGTTAAACCACCAAATATTAAAGCACCTACCGAAGTAGGTGTAAAGGGTAAGTGAACAACCTAAAAACTGGTATTGCTTATCAGCTAATGACACTCTCCATAGGTTTAGTATAACTGTTAATTGTTGTCTATTCTAGGTGGAGCAGATACACCCCTTTTTTGTAGTATCTCTAAATTAGAAATACATTTAAGTGAACAAAGAGTAATTTGTTAAACTTTAATTTATGGATAACCCCTATTGGTTAAGAGGTATTCGTGGAGCTACAACTGTTGAACAAGACAAACCTTCTCTTATTTACCAAGCCACTCAAGAACTACTAAAAGCCATATTAGAAGCTAACGATATAAATGATTTTAACCTTATTACCTCAATCTTTTTTAGTGCCACACCAGACTTAACTAGTTCCTTTCCTGCTGAAGCTGCAAGAGCAATGGGAATGGATTTTGTGCCCCTTATGTGTAATCAAGAAATGGCTGTGCCGAACAGTCTATCTAGAACCATACGTGCTATGGTGCATGTTCACACTTCAAAATCACAAACGGAAGTCAAGCATATTTATCTACGAGAGGCTGTCCAGTTGAGGCCAGATCTTTGAAATGCAGCTAAATTCTAGAAAATCTATAGTTCGCTATTTTCTAAAATGTTAAATGCTCTTTTGTAAAGATATGTCATATGGTAAAGGATCTCAATGCATTACAATGTTTGAGATCCTTTGCATAGTTTACCTATCTCTGCACTCATAAAGACAAAGGTCTTTCACCTACAAAGAATCAACAGCAACAAAATCAAAAGCACCTTCTGAATGAAAGTAAAAATGGCAAGGCTCTTGTGAAATACAAGTTGTAATGTGTTTTTCTCCAGCAGGCACATACCAATACGATCCAGTTTTTAGGATTGGGGGATTGTCTTCTCCAGAAAAGGGGTTAGTCATTTCTCCAGATATAACTACACCATAGTACCCTTCATTATGGAAATGAGGTGGTGATGATGAATTAGGTTTAAATATGCCAAACGTACCATGAGCACCTGTTTCACGGCTCCCCCAAATTGTTGCCATGTCTACAAATGGAGCTACTTCCTCAAATTGTATGCTTTGTGCAGGAGTGCTAACTGCTTGAGAAGAACGTTCTTTTGTAGGTGTCTCAATTACTGTGAAGTCAAAAGCATTGCTTGCATGAAAATAAAAGGTGCAAGGCTCTTCAGATATACAAGCTGTAACATGCTCTTCCATTGCAGGAACATACCAGTACGACCCTGGCCCAAGCTCTGTTGGATTAACTTCTGTCCCAAATGGATTGGTTAAATTCCCAGAAAGGACAACTCCATAATACCCATAAGTATGGACATGTGGAGGAGAAGCTGCCCCACCGGGGAAAATCCCTGATGTGCCATGAGCCTGTGTTTCGCGATTGCCCCATACACTACCAAATTGTGCAAATGGAGAAATAGCCTCAAATAAAATGTCTTGCACTAATAACACGCGCTTTCCATTGGTCAAAACTTGCTTATCAGTACTGCTGCTTTCTTGAGTACAGGCAAAAATCAGTGTTGTAATGAGTATTGTACCTGTTATGTAGAGTAAAACTCTTTTCATAGTTATTCTCCCTAAAATTCTTAAATATCCTTTTGCTCTACCTATATGACCTCTTCTATATAAGTAGGCCACTTTGAATCTAAAAACTATCCAACTGAATTACCAATTCGCTTCTAAAATACTTATAATTCCTTTCCTCACACTCCTATTAAGCCTTGCCTTTTGATCAAAAGGTTTGTATAGTTTAAGTAATCTATTTTAGACGTGCAATGCCTAATAGTATGCACTTTTTGCTCTAGCGTCTAAAATATCTAAGAAGAAAATTATAAGATGGATGTACTTAGCGATATCTTAAGTACCGTGCGGTTAGAAAGCACGGTTTATTTTCAGCACAGTTTCGCTGCTCCTTGGGGTATGGAAATGCCTGCAACTGATTTCTCACAGTTTCATCTAGTTGTACAAGGGCATTGCTACTTACAAACAAATAAGGGTACGATAAAAATTAGCCAAGGGGATAAATTACTATTCCTACAGGGGCAATCTCATCAACTTTTAGATAGTCCACAAACCACAAGTATTTTGGGCCAAGAGGTTTTAGCAGCCTACAAAAAGCAAGCTCCTCTTTTTCAAGGTGAACCAAGCACTACACTTATTTGTGGGCATTTTGAGTTTGATAAGTCTTCTCAACACTCTTTTTTGAAAAGTTTACCCACACTAATACATTTAACAAATGAGCAATGTCAAATTAGTGAAGATATTGAAGCAGTTACAAAACTACTCATAAAAGAAACAAGAAGTGACTTTTTAGGTGCAAATGTGTTGGTTGATAGACTGGCTGAAACTTTGCTAATTCATATGCTTAGAGCCTATATAACCATAGAGCAACCTTCAAAAGGTTATCTAGCTGGTTTAAATGACAAGAAAATAAATAGGGCTTTAGAGCTTATTCATGAAAGCCCCGAAGCTAATTGGAGTCTAGTAAAAGTGGCGCAGCAAATCAGTATGTCTCGAGCAGCTTTTGCTAAGCGATTTAAAGAACTTTTAGATATGCCACCTATGCAGTACATTACTGAGCAGCGTATGCAGAAAGCTCGAGCCCTTCTAAAAAGTACTGACCTCCCCTTATCCAATATTTCTGAGCAGGTAGGCTATTTTTCAGAAGCCGCTTTTAATCGTGCATTTAAACGCTATTTTAAGAAAAACCCCGGTGCCATGCGCAAAGAGTTTAAATCGAGAGAAAAATAGTATTTAATGGAGTAATTTTGTGCTTAATCTAGGCACTTAACCTCTATATCAAAAAACATTATCAAAAAACATTATCAAAAGACATTATCAAAAAACATTATCAAAAAACTGATAGCTAACCAATCCATTTGAATAAATTAAGCGTAACTTTTTATGAGGGAGCAGAAAACCCCTAGAAGGGTTAAAATTTTGTCTTCCTAAATTTTAGGTTTTAGAAAGGACTTAAAAAGTGAGCAGTAGTAAAGTTTTCAAAGGTTTTACACTTGTTATTGTTTCGATAGCATTATTATTTGCCTATGGTAGCGCCCAATCAGATTCTATGATGGGTAACTTGATGATGGAAGATTCTATGATGGCGTCTGATAGCACTGTGATGTTTCAGGTCTTTATTTTAAATTCCTCTACAGCTGAAACACTTAATACCTCTACTGGTAGAGTACCTGTACCACTTGCGCCGGGTGTTTGGGTTGTCCACCAAACCACTGACCCTCTTTTTACTGCTGATCAAGTGGATAGAGGTGAAGGGCTCGAGGCATTGGCTGAAGATGGTAATCCTGCTACTTTAGCTGCTTTGTTAGCCATAAAATTTGGAAGTAATTCTGGAGTATTTAACACACCCTTAGGAGCTAATCAGCCTGGTCCAGCTCTCCCTGGAGATGTTTATCATTTTACATTTAGTGCTCGCCCTGGTGATTACTTAAGCTTCGCAACTATGTTTGTACAGTCCAATGATCTGTTCTATGCTCCTAGTGGTCAGGGCATTGCTCTTTTTGACCATGATGGCAACCCTACTGCTGGTAATATATCTGATCAAGTTTTCCTTTGGGATGCTGGCACTGAAGTTGATGAAGAACCAGGTACTGGTCCTAACCAAGCACCGCATCAAAGTGGACCTAATTTGGGTGTCGATGAAAATGGCTTAGTAGTTTTAGAAGATCCTCATCCTAGCACAAACAATCGTGTAACTAGCGTGATAATTGTGCCTGTTTCTTAGAGGGTGTTTGAAAATTATGCAAACCCCCAAGTAGGAGTGCCAGTACTAGTCAAATTTTTAGGCACAAAACTACAAATGGCTATTAGATAAAAGCTTCGCTGGGTAAGCTTATACGCTTATGGTCTTTGCTAAGTTGATAATAATTACCCAGCTACCTATTACTCCAGCACACAACCTTTATACTTCAAGAGTTTGAACTAAAAAAATAACCTTGTTTAAAACATACTTAAGCAACTCAAGGGTGGCAAAGTATCCGGTCAAAGCGACGTTTATGCCCAATTGAATTTACACCCTCGTACAAAGCAATTGCAAGGTGCAAAAAACCATGATAAATTATGCTCCCTCTTCATACTCAAACATTAGTTCTAGCACGCAACCTCTGAAATGCTACCAATTTTATAGAGCTCGAGAAACATCTGTTTCTGAGGGCTTTAATTTGAATTACCTTGCTTTGACCGGATGTTCCCCTGTGTCAACATGTATATTTAAAGCTAGAACGGCCCTTAAAAATCAGTTCAACCTCTTGATACTTAGGGCTTATCTCAGAGAAAACAGCCTCTAGCTTTCTCTTTGTTTCATTACAGGGGTAAGTCCTCAAATAGATATGTGCTTGTATAGCAATTTGCATAGTTAATGTAGGAGCATGAGAGATGAGGGGCCTTTAGGAATGATTTGTCTATTCCATTCCTTTTCAAAGCAATTTTTACCCTAAATCCTACTTTTATCAATGCACTAGAAATATTAAGTGAGCTTACCCCCAAAAACTGGACAGAAAACCCCGGCGAAATTAAGGTCCATAGAAGATGTAAAATATCTAGAATATGGAGATATAAATGAGCCAGACAAAAGGAATAAGAAAAACATATAAGAAAGAATTCAAAGCTAAAGTTGCAGTAGCAGCCATAGTTGGAGAGAAGAATCTTGCAGAATTAGCAAATCAATATGGTGTACACACCACTCAAATTAAAGAATGGAAAAAAGCTGGATCAGAAGCATTGCATGAAAGATTTTCACTACTAAGGGGCAGGAAAGCCAAACTGCAAGAACGTAGAGAGGCTGCACTGTACGAACAGATTGGCAAATTGAAAATGGAACTAGATTTTTTGTCCAAAGGGCTCAAAAACTGAGTCAAGAGGAACGTATGTTGATAGTCGATCCAAGGCACCCTCAATTGAGCATTACTAAGCAATGTGAGTTACTGAGACTGAATCGTAGTAGTTATTACTATCGACCTACAAGAATCAGCGATCTCAATGAATGCTTGATGCAAAGGATAGATGAGTTATATACGAATCATCCTTTTCTAGGTTATCGCAAGATAACAGCAATGCTCAATGGAGAAGGCTATAAAGTCAATCACAAAAGAGTATATCGTTTGATGTGTCTGATGGGTTTGCAAGCTATATATGCCAAACCCAAACTAAGTAAACCAAAGGAAGGACATAAAATTTACCCATACCTTCTGAAAAACAAAATCATAAACAAACCAAATCAGGTATGGGCTAGTGATATTACGTATATACGTTTGCAAGGAGGATATTGCTATCTGGTAGTAGTAATGGATTGGTATAGCCGTTATGTTGTTTCATGGGAAGTTTCGAATAGCATGAAAGCAGAGTTTTGTATAGAAGCATTAGAAGAGGCGTTGGAAGGAGAGAAGCCAGAGATATTCAATACAGATCAAGGTAGTCAGTACACAAGTCATGAGTTTACGGATATATTGAAGGCAAACGAAATAGCAATCAGCATGGACGGAAGAGGGTGCTACATGGATAATATATTTACAGAAAGGTTGTGGAGAACGGTAAAGTATGAAGAAGTATATCTAAAGGAATACAAAAATATAGAGCAAGGAAGGGAAGAAATAGGAAAGTACTTACAATTTTATAACAGTGAACGTCCGCATCAATCATTGCAGTACAAAACGCCTGAATTAGTTTACAGAGAGGAGAAAACTAAATCAATAATAACAGGATAGGTTGTTATCAAGCTTACAAACAATGTAATCTCAATTTGATATCATTTTAGTAGGTCTTAATTAACCTTAATTTTTTGTCCGATCAATTGGGTTCACCTCATTCCACAGAAAGTGTCTAAAAAGCAGTAGAGGGTGTTTGGAAATTAGTGTTCCTTTGAAAGATCTAGCATTTTGGCTGAAAGTGGTAAGTCTGTTACGTAGGAGTAAAAACAAAGATCAATTCTTATACGCCTTTAACAAGTCCTATTCAGCACAATTTTTAAATTGCTTTCTTGGAAGGAATTATTCCTTGATTCAAATTTCGACTAAAAAATCAAGAAGGTTTAAGATTGTCTCGAAAGGCAGTTCTGGAGATACATTGTCAGGGAAGCATTTTACAAATGACACTTATAATACAACGTGGAGCAAGCCAAACACTGACACCCTCAAGTCTAGCGAAGAGTTTAGATGCCCAATTGGCGTTTTGCTCGATGTAAAAGATGTATTTTGCCTCTAAAAAATACCCGATGGTGACCGAGCTTCCCGCTTCATTACCTATTAATAATCCCGCCCCACAAAGCACAATTTTTCTATGTCAAACTCTTGCTTTTTAGAAATGGTACTGCGATACAAGCATTATTCTCTAGTATATTTTATTATTATATTAACTTTAATTATAAATTCGTTAACGATATTTAGAATTACTTTCCTGAGTGGAAGAATCTGGAATGGCGCGCTAAGCAGCTAGGAATTTTCAACCCTTACACATTAATTAAAAACTAGATTTAGGACGCCGTTACTGAGCGAATAACACTAGAAATAGTAAAGGCGTCCTAAAATAGAGTTAAGTACGGGACGCTTAAAAAAGCTTTCTCAAAAGGCGTCCCTCCAAAACCATACCACATCGTCCCCAAACACCCTCTACAACATTGCGCTGTAATAATAATTAAAATCTATAATTGAAATAATATTAAAAAAATCACTTATGGAGTAAAGACAAGGGGCAATTGGACCACTAAGTACTTAAGTAGGATATAACACATATAGCATAGAAATATAGTGCTTCAAAGTATTTTAACTCAGAGACTAGGATCTAAGTTTAAATAATGTGAAGAATCAGCGCTTTCGTAAACAAAATACTTTACGGTAAATAAACACGTAATCCTCAAAGATTAACTTTATGGAGGTGCTTATGAAACGCACACTTGTCCTATTGGTAATTATGCTGATTTTTGCAAGTCACACACAAGCACAAGATAGTGCTATGATGATTTGCACCGATCATAGAAATGAGCTAGCAGCACGTGGTTTTACCAATATTTTCCAGCAAAACGGAAAGTATTGTGTAGTAGTTGCGGATAGTAGCATGGAAGCAATTAATGATATTTCTGAATGGTTTAATAGTGGTTTACAATCAATATTAGCAACCCAAGAAGATGAAGAACTCGAGCAGTGGATCAAGCAGCGTGAACAAGAAAAAGAGCAAGGTTTATTGGATGAATTTGTGAATTGGGCAACAGGAAAAAGTGAAGACACCAATAATCAATTAGCGCTTGAACAAACTTCTGAAGAAGGGGTTGAAGGATGGGTTAAGCGACGTGAACAAGAAAAAGAACTAGGGTTGTTAGATGAGTTTATAAACTGGGCAACAGGAGAAAACTTTAGTGGTGATGAAGATAGGTATAGTGGTCACTAAACAAACACAATAAAAAGTAATTAGGAAAATTTTTGTCTAAACCTTAAAGGCTCCAAGATCTTTAGGGTTTTTTCAGTATTAGAGCGCCCAGTGACACAACACCATGACCTATATATGTTAAAAGAGAAGTTACGAGAAGAGATAAACTTAGGTTAGAATGCTACTCCATGAATAACAATGTTAACTTCAGTGAGTTTGCACAGAAGTTTCAAGACCTTAAAGGCTCTATAGGGCAAATTATCATAGGACAAGAGCAGGTAGTAGAAGATTTGCTTATAGTGGCTCTAGCAGGTGGGCATGCTCTGATTGAGGGTGCACCTGGCCTAGGGAAAACCCTTTTAGTTAAAGCTTTTGCAGAGGCTACACAACTTAGCTTTGGTCGTATTCAATTTACTCCTGATCTTATGCCTGCAGATGTTACGGGTACTACAGTTCTTATAGAGGATGAGGGTAAAAGATACTTTGATTTTCAAAAGGGTCCTGTTTTTACTAATGTTCTCCTAGCTGATGAAATTAATCGTGCTACTCCCAAAACACAATCTGCTCTTTTAGAAGCTATGCAAGAGCACTTAGTTACTGTTTCTGGCAAAGCCCATGTTTTGCCCGTACCTTTTATTACTCTTGCTACTCAAAATCCTTTAGAGATGGAAGGTACTTATCCCTTGCCTGAAGCGCAATTAGATCGGTTTCTATTTAAAATTCTTATTCATACACCAGATAGCAAAACCTTACAGCGCATTTTATTAGCGACAACGGGAACAACGGTAGCAAAGCTCGAGCCCATCTTCAGTAAAGACAATTTATTACAATTGCAAAATATGCTTCGTGCTGTACCTATAGCTAGCACTGCTATTGAGTACGTAGTGAGCTTAACCGAGGCAACTCATAAGCACTCTTTAATAAGGCTAGGGGCAAGTCCACGTGGAGCACAAGCTATGGTTTTAGCTGCTAAAGGGTATGCATTAGCTAGGGGCAGACCTAACGTAGAATTAGAAGATATTCGCTGCGCTGCTTTACCTGCGTTACGTCACCGTATCTTACTGAATTTTGAGGCAGAAGTAGAAGGGATAAATGTAGATGATGTTATTAAAGAAGTTCTAGACCAATAAAAGTACTCCTTACTTGTCAATGATGACTAATCTAAGCATAAAAACTAGAGCCTTACTTGACCGCTACACTCTATCCTCGCATACTTTGAATCAAGCAGCAGGTGAACGCTTAACACGCAAAGTAGGACAAAGCGTAGAATTTTATGACTTTCGTCCTTATCAAGCAGGTGACGAGTTGCGCTATGTGGATTGGAAAGTTTACGGACGTACAGGGAAATTATATACCCGTTTGTACCAAGCTGAGTGGAACATTCGTGTACACATTTTACTCGACACTAGCCCCAGCATGTCTATAGAAGGGAAAGCAAATTACGCTAAGACTCTGGCAAAAATCTTAAGCTATGTTGCTAAACAAACTTCAGGCACACATATTCACTTATTTAATGGTGAGAGTAAATCAATAAAGAAAACTGTGGAGGTGCCCCATATTTGGTCCTTTATTGAAAATGCCCCTACATTCACACAACTTCCTACAGAAGCCATTAAAAGCTTTGCTTTAGACAATAGAAATGACCGTGGTCTAGTGCTTATTATTTCTGATTTCTTTGATGAAGCCCCTTTACAACAGTCTCTCATTGCCTTAAAAAGGCGAGGGTTTGATGCTAGCTTCTTACAAGTAATATCACAAGCTGATTTAGAGCCTGAGGTAGGGCAATTTGAATTAATTGATGTAGAATCAAGGGAAAAGATTTTTGTTAACCCTCAAGAAATTATAGCTTATCATCAAGCTGCAAAAACTTTTTTAAAACAAACGCGCCAGAGCATACTACAAGCAGGTTTTAGACATGTGTTATTCAAAGTTACTGAAACTAGAACTTCTTTAGAGCAATTAGCCCTTGCTGCTCTTATTCAGGGGCGTGTTTTAATTAGGAGTTAGAGGTCTGAAATAATTATCTGTAGCTGTTGGAGAAACACCAATGATTTTTTAGTTGTACTGATAATGGCTTTTTTGAACATTTTATACTAATTACAGGTGTCCAGATAAGTTCTTACCTCATTAACACAAAGAATGTTATCCTGAACCCTTCCTAGGGTAAACTCCGCGAAGGATCTCACTGCGTTATGATGTTAGAGATTCTTCATCATTATACTCCTCAGAATGACCTCCTCACAGAGGGGGTTTTCTCTAGAGAAAGACCTTTCCAGAGCACTATAAGATTAATTCCCTCTTTTGTACTAAAAGATAGGCCACCAGTGAAACAAAGTCTGTTTGGTAATTAAATCCTATTGTTCTAGTAAATATTCACAGCTCTCTTTAAGAACAAGTGGGAAACTAAGGACAAGCAGGTAGGATCTCAGGGAACGAGTTTGTAAACTTGTTTTTGTCGAAACAGTTACCATTGCCTCCATCGGGAAGAAACACTAAGTGTACAAGATCAGCAGCAAGGTTGCTAAACAGGGGATTCTCTGGCGGGTTCATACCATTTCTCCTGAGGGTGTTTTTCACAACTACATTATTCTGTGGGTCGGAGGAAAAGCTGTCGGGTAAGGGTGTGGGGCAAGCAAAAGGCGTATTCTGGACGACTAAGCAAAGGTCAGTAATTGCAATCCCCGCGAAATCGTTGTTCTCAACTCTGTTGTGCTTGACTAACGATTCATCAGCCCCCAGCACCATGATTCCTGTGCCTGAGGGGACAGCGGATCTGATCTCCGCAGGGTTAGCTGTGTTTTCACGGTTGTTATTATGGATCCAGTTGTGGCTCAAGACAATATTGCTAGTCTCAAAGGGTTCAAAAAAAGGAAGCAGAAGTACTGCGATGCCAGTAGTGTTGTTCCTAGATTCGTTGCCAATCATCAAGATGTCTTTGCTGTTCGAGATTTCGAGGCCGAACACGTTTTCCTCAACCAAATTGTTCCTTACAATAATATCCTCAGAGGTCTCAATCCAAATTCCACTATCATCCGAGCCTGTGGCATAGTTGTTGGCCACTAGACCTTGGCTGGAGAGGGTAGGAAAAATTCCATATTCCTTATTGTCAATGGACATGTTGTTGACAATGCGAAAGTTGTCGAGACGCCTAGTAAAGATGCCGTTTTCAAAACCCTTGATAGTAAAACCCTTGATTTCAAACCCGTTGATGCGTTCCTTGGTAGCAGGAGGCATATTGCGGCGGAGGCGGGTTGGCTGCCTAAGGCTGAGGTGGCACTCTGAACAGTTGGGCTCGGGAGTAATCACGATGCCATTTTCCTGACCACCCGTACTCTCAAGGATAACTTTGCCTGCACCAGCGCCAATTAGGCGGATACCATTCTTGCTAATAGCTAGTGCGTTCTCAGAGCCCGCTGACTCCTGATATGTTCCTGGTAACACCACTATGGTAGAGCCTGGTTCGGCAGCATCGATTGCCGCTTGGATCGATTCCCCAGGCTTTACCACAATGCTTGAACTAAGATCTAGATTACTGACTTCAACTGTATTGGAATCTGTTGCATTGCAAGCTATAATTAGAGCCGAAACCAAGAGCAGAATTGCCCAATATCTCCACAGGATTCTTAGCATGACATAAACACCTCTTTTCTTTCCCTAGGAAAAATCCTAGCATTTTTGAAAACGCTTATCACAAACTTATTACTGTTTGGTCTAATTCGTTTCCTTCCTTACCTCCTAAATATTACTTTACTCAGTAAGTGACCCCATTATACTAATAAATGATACCTTAATACCAATTAAGCTTAATTCCCTTTTTTAGCAAAAAAGAGGCTATTAGTGAAACAACGTCTGTTTGGTAATTAAATCCTATTGTTCAAGTAAATATTCACAGCTCTTTTTTAAGCCGCTTCTAAATCATCAATTGCCTCAAAATATTCATTTGCTAAAGGATTGTCTGTGAGTTCTCATAGTCTTTCTGCTGAATGTCCAATTCTTAGCCGTCTAAAGCATAAAATTCCTGTTACAATAGCACTTATGGCAGGAAAACAAGTAGTTTTGAAGAACAAGAGTGTTGGAGACAAGGAAGTCAAAAATCATTACAGTTAGAGCAAATTTTCTGAAAATTCATAATAAGGCTGAATGAAATGGGTCAAGAAATAAAATCAGAACACTTCCAAGAACATGACTTTATTGCCTTTGAGAGGGCGCTTGCTGTAGAAACAGCACTAATGAAAAAGTGGTTCAAAGAAAAAATTTTTAACGATGCTGGGCTAGTAGCAGGGTTTGAGTTAGAGGCTTGGCTGATTGATTTACAAGGCCACCCAGCTCCACTTAATACCTCTTTTCTAAAGCACTTGAATGATCCACTAGTAGTTCCTGAGTTATCCTGCTTTAATGTCGAAATTAATGGTACTCCACAACCACTACAAGCAGGGGCAATATCTCGTCTCTATAAAGAACTAGAAGCAACTTGGCAACGCTGTAAGCAGATGGCAACAACGCAGAATATAAAACCTGCCATAATTGGTATTCCCCCTACAGTTCGAGAAGAAGATTTGATACTCGAGAACATAAGTGCTATGAAACGCTACTACGCTCTCAACGAACAGGTCATGCGTATGCGTGGGGGACAACCAATGTATTTTGACATTCGAAAAGATGAGCATTGGACCGCTGTTCATAGCGATGTAATGATTGAGTCTGCTACTACCTCTCTGCAAATTCATCTGCAGGTACCACAACAAGAAGCAGTACAATATTTCAATGCAGCTATGATGCTTTCTGCACCTATGGTAGCAGTGTGTGCTAACTCGCCTTGGTTATTTGGCCATAACTTATGGGATGAGTCGCGTATACCACTTTTTGAGCAGGCGGTTTGTGTCCCAAATGTTAAGCATGGCCGTGATTTTGCTCGAGTAACCTTCGGTGCTAATTATTCACAGCAAAGCCTTTTTGAATTTTTTGCCCAGAACCAAGCCGATTACCCTATTTTACTACCTATGCAGCTTGATACTGAGCAGGAGAAACTTCCACACTTGCGCCTTCACAATGGCACCATTTGGCGTTGGAATAGGCCACTAGTAGGTTTTGATGAAACAGGAAAACCACACTTACGTATTGAACATAGAGTAGCTTCTGCTGGACCTACTTTGAAAGATGTAATGGCCAACACTGTACTATTTCTAGGGATGATGCAAGGTTTAGTGAAGTATAGCAAACCTATTATGCTACCATTCACACAAGCTCGAGACAATTTTTACCAAGCTGCAAAGGATGGACTTGCGGCACAAGTAATATGGAATAATAAAGAGCTGTATGTGCAGGAACTTTTACTAAAAGAATTATTACCTCTTGCTTATACTGCACTAGAACAAATGCCCTTGGAATCACAGGATTGGCAGCAGTGGATGGGGATAATGGAGGAGCGTTTACAAAGTGGGCGTAATGGAGCTACTTGGCAAAGAATGTGGGTAGAACGCCACGGACGTCAAATGGCTGAGCTAATGACAACCTATTTGGAACAACAGGAAAGTGGTAATCCTGTTCATGAGTGGGAGTTATGATGCTAAACATTCTTACTGATTTGCCTGATAATTTACTCGAGCTAGAGCCTAACCAATTACATACTATATTGCCGGGACCAACTTTGATCCACCTACGCGGACAACGTAAGTGCCCTCTATTTGTTTCTACATTACTACATGGCAACGAAGACACTAGTTGGCTAGCACTACGTGCATTATTATTACAGTATCAAAATCGGGAATTGCCTCGAGCACTATCAATCTTCATTGGCAATGTTCAAGCAGCCCGTCATGGGCTGAGGCGGCTAGAGGGACAACCAGATTACAATCGTATATGGAAAGGGGGAAACACTCCAGAGCATGCTATGACTAATCAAGTTCTAGAAGAAATGAAGAAACGGAATGTCTTTGCTGCAATAGATATTCACAACAACACTGGTATGAACCCTCACTATGGTTGTGTAAATGTATTAGAGCCCGCTTTTCTCCATTTAGCATGTATGTTCAATCGTACAATAGTTTGGTTTACTCGTCCTGATGAGGTACTTTCCATGGCCTTTGCTAAACTATGCCCTGCAGTAACTGTTGAGTGTGGAAAACCCGGCCAGAAACATGGAGTACACCATGCCCTTGAATATTTGGATGCTTGCCTTCATCTTGCTCAGCACCCAAGCCGCCCGGTAGCAGCACAAGACTTGGATCTGTTTCATACTGTAGCAATCATAAAGGTTCCAAAAGAAGTTAGTTTTGGCTTTGACAATTTTGACTATACAGAGTGTGATTTGTTGTTAAGGGATGATTTAGATCAACTAAATTTCCGAGAGATCCCAACAGGAACCTCATTAGGTAAAGTTAATCCCAACCATAATGTTTATCTTGAAACTTGGAACGATAAAGGAAGGGATTGTGTAGAGCACTGGTTTAGAGTCGAAGAAGGTGAATTACGCACTACTCGGTCGGTTATACCTTCGATGTTCACCCGTGATGAACTAATTATTCGCCAAGACTGTCTTGGCTACCTGATGGAGCGGATTGATTATCCCTAAATGGTAAAAATATAGGTTGTAAAATTGTGGCATGAGTAGTGCTATAATTATAGACTTCATTTATGCATACGAACAGTGTTATGGAAAGACAAAAACCACCTTGGCATCTAAAAGGTACTGCTTTTGCGTTATTCTTTAGGTTCTCTCCATCATTTGTAAAAACTCAGGGTTTTCTTCCACCTGCTATACAAGAAAATTTCCAAGGGGGGATAGGTACAGTTTTGCTCATAGATTATTCTTCCTGTGAAGTAGGGCCTTCTAAAGAATTAATATTTTTACCCGGACGGTTTCGGTATGCTGGTAGTTTATTTCATACCATCACTAAAATTTATGTTTCTACTCAAATTAGTGTAGTTAATGGAAAGCTGAATTGGAATATGCCTAAAGAAATAGCTACCTTTGAGATAAAAAAAGAAGGCCTTGTAGAACAAATTGAAATCTCTTGTCAAGGAGGAGCAATAGCAAGTTTTACGTTAAAAACTAGTGGCATTGGTGTGCCAGTAACGACTGCTCTTATTCCCCCTAGTTGGCGAACATTAGCTCAATTAGATGAAGATGCTCAGAAGTTATACTTAGTTACTCCTCGAGCCAGAGGTTTTCTAAAAAGAGCCTCCTTGTTAAAAGCTTCTATAAACAAAGATTACTTCCCTGACGTCACAAAACATAAGCCACTAGCTGTACTAAAGCTAGAAAGGTTTAGCATGGTTTTTCCTGAAGCTAAATTCTAGTTATTAGCATGGAAATTTCAAATAGGTGTATAGTACTGACTGGTGCAGGCTCTGGTATAGGACAGGCTTTACTAGCGAAAATGGCTAGCTTTTCTAGTAAGATTATAGCTGTAGATATAGACAAAGAACGATTAAAGTCTGTTGTAGATAGCATCAATTCCTCCAAGGCTCAAATAGCTATTTTTACTGGCGATATGTCAAATCAAAAAAGCATAGATGAGCTATTTGATTACTCTATAAGTGTGATGGGAAAGATAGACTTGTTTATAGCCAACGCAGGGTTTTCTTACTATGGCAAAATAGCAGAGTCCAATTGGCAAGAAATTGATAAAATATATAAAATCAACGTGTTTTCCCCTATCTATGCTGTAGAGAAAATGAAAGGCCTCAATCCTAATCAACCTTATAAAGTTGTTATTACTGCTTCTGCAATGAGCTTAATGGCACTACCCGGCTATGCAATTTACAGCTCTACAAAAGCAGCTTTACATAGATTTGCTGAGGCTTATCGCTTTGAACTTAGTGATCCTAGTTCGCTGACTTTAGTTTATCCTATAGCCACACGTACTAGATTCTTTGAGGTTGCAGGAAAGAATATACCAGTGGCTTGGCCATTGCAAGAACCTGAGCACGTATCTAATAAAATCGTTAAGGGTATTTTGCAGGATAAGAGGTCAATTTATCCTTCTCGGCTTTTTAAGATTACTTTGTTGCTCGAGCGCTTTTTACCTTTTCTAAGAAAGATTATACAGAGCCAAGAAAATAGAAAGCTCAAAAGGTGGCTTAATGATTATAAACTAGAGTAACTATAGTTCTTTCTTCGGTAATTGATAGGCTTAGGGAAATAATGAGCAACAACCTAATTATGTGCTTATATAAATCAAATCATTTTATATAGAAGCTATATTTATTAGTAAGTCATAATGGATGAACAATCAACTTTCACTACTTTCAAAAAGATTTGGATAATACTCAAATATTTGTAAGGAAACCTATGTCACTTTTACAAAAACCTCCTGCTACTCTAGTTCTTGAAGATGGCAATATTTACTATGGTTATACATTTGGCTATAAGGGCAAGTCTATAGGCGAAATAGTATTTAACACTTCCATGACAGGCTATCAAGAAATACTAACTGACCCTAGTTATAATGGCCAAATCGTTACCATGACTTATCCTCACATAGGTAACTATGGAGTAAGTGTTTACGATATGGAGTCTAATAAGCCTTATGCCAAAGGTTTTATTGTACGCGAATTTAGTCGTCATCCCAGTAATCACCGTGCTAATCAGGACTTGCAAAGCTTTATGGAACAGCACGAGATTGTTGGAATAGAGGGTATAGATACTAGAGCCTTAACAAGGCGTTTACGTAGTGGTGGAGTAGTTAAAGGCATTATATATCATGGCAAAACCAAGGGTGATGAGGTCTTGGAGAAAGATTTAGTGCAGAAAGCTAAAGACCATCTAGATATTGATGGCCGTGATATGACCCCCGAAGTTACCACCTCTTTACCCTATGCAAGACCTAGCTTTAGGGATTATCCGCGTGTGGTGGTAATGGATTTTGGGATTAAGCATTCTATTGTTTATAAGCTCGAGCTAGCTGGAGCAGAGGTAATAGTAGTGCCAGCACAAACCTCACCAGCACAAATTATGGCCCTTGATCCCAAAGGTTTAGTACTTTCCAACGGCCCCGGTGACCCCGATGGTCCCCGCTATGCTCACAACACTGCTTGGCAAATGCTTGGCTTATTACCTACCTATGGTATTTGTTTGGGGCATCAGATTTTAGGTTTGGCTGTTGGTGGCAAGACTTACAAGCTTAAACATGGTCATCATGGTGCAAATACACCTGTAAAAAACCTGCTCACTGGCGAGGTAGAAATAACTAGTCAAAACCACAACTATGCTGTAGATGTTGACTCGATACCTAACCAGCAATTTGAGGCCACCCATATAAATCTGAACGATGGTACCCTCGAAGGCATGAAACATGTGCGCTATCCTGTATTTAGTGTGCAATACCATCCTGAAGCTAGTCCAGGACCACATGATGCTAGTTATCTTTTTAATCGTTTTATAGCAGAGGTTAATAGTTTTACAGGAGTAACTTCTTTACCTACCACAAAGAACTAACACCAAATTAGGTCTAAAAATGGAAATGCCCTAACTTGTCCACAAAAAATAAATGGCGGGACTTGTCATCGAAAGTAGTAAAACTTACCAATTGAAAATCAAGCGATAACCGTCTTTCGACACCCTATTATTTAAGGTTTCAATATTTATTTTCTGGTTTGCTTTTGCAGTACAACGTTATCGCAATATCAATTTTTGAATTATAAACTCACAAAAGATTTCAAGAACTATTTTTAATCATAGTCAACAGCAAAGTAATCAGTACATATTTTATTTTATGTTTTGCTGTAGGCGTTATTCGCATTAATTCCTCAAACCTTAATATTTACGGTGTTGAAAGACGGCGATAAACCCTTCTAGGCTCATCTAAGTGTTGCTTGGCCCCTTGTGTCCTACTAAAAAGAGGCTATTAGTTCTGGTAATTTACTAGTGCTCTGTCAACTCTTAATTTGGGGGTACAAAAGCTTTGATTTGTGTGGAACATTGCTAATCCCGATTCAGGGAATCCTAATTTTTAATTGTGACTAGAATTACGCATCCCTTAAGAAGTCCTTTGCAAACAAAATATTTCTCATATGCTTCTGTAAAGATGTGTGCAGTAGTGACTTACTCTTAGGAGGTAAATACTGTTCCAGACAGATTAGGGTATGATTTGAAGGAAAGTATAAGTGTAAAATAACCTCAAAAAGTTTTAGGAGGCATTTTGAGGTGAGCAAAATTACTGCGCAGTAAGCCATAAAAATGACTTTGTGTCAGAGGCACATTTTCTGACATGTGATTGATAGAAATCTTTATCTAGACGAATAATTAGAGCCTGCGTAATTCCAGTGATTTAGTATTTGCCTCTGTTATTGGTGGACCAGTAGACCCCTAATCAAGGAACTGTGAATTAAACTCGTGGCTGTAAATTGGCTATATTTACAAAAAAATACAATCCCAAGTTAAAACTTGAGATTGGTTATCAATGTTCCTTACAGATTTTTTGTTGGTGGGCGATGTAGGACTTGAACCTACGACCCTCCGCTTGTAAGGCGGATGCTCTCCCAGCTGAGCTAATCGCCCAAGCTTTAGGGAAGGTTACCTCCCTATCTGTGGTGACCCCTACGAGATTTGAACTCGTGCCGCCGCTGTGAAAGAGCGGTGACCTAACCACTAGTCGAAGGGGCCATATTGATGCTAACTTTAAATTTTGGTGGGCCGTATAGGGTTCGAACCTATGACCCGCTGATTAAAAGTCAGCTGCTCTACCAGCTGAGCTAACGGCCCGTTAGCGTCAAATAGTATATGGAGGCTAGGCCCTCCTGTCAAGACCTTAAGTTCTGCCCTCTTCTAAGCAAATATAAGAAAAAAGGCCCTCCTACTACTGCGGTAACAACACCTACAGGAAGCTCAGAGGGTGCTATAAGTGTTCTAGCTAACAAATCTGCTAAAATCATAAAAAGTGCTCCCCAAAGTGCTGCTAGAGGTGTAATTCTACGATAGTCTACTCCTATAGATAAACGTACTGCATGAGGTATCATTAAACCTACGAAACCAATTATGCCCACCATACTAACTGCTACAGCAGTAGCAAAACTAGCCACTAAGATAAGGATAAACTTAAAGGTTTCCACTTTTAAACCAAGCTGGGTAGCTTGAACCTCACTAAGTTGTAAAATATTGAGCCTATAACTTGCTGCAATGAGCATTAGCAGTGTTAACACAGTGACAGGAGTAACAGTGGCTACTTTAGACCAGCTAGCTAAAGAAAAACTGCCTAACATCCAAGTAAGTATGTTGCTGGCTTGATCACGAGCTAGCATCATAACAAAAGAGGTGGCAGCAGAAAAACTCGAGCCCACAACCACTCCCGCCAAAATTAGTGATACCATAGGTATTTGCCCTCCCTGCTTAGCTAAAAGGATAACTAGCATAACTGTTAACAACGCCAAAATAAAAGCTGCCAGAGGTACTCCAAAATGGAGCAGCCACACACTAGTGCCACCAAAAGAAATAACAAAGGCTGCACCAAAACCTGCACCACTAGCTGTACCAAGCAAATAAGGGTCAGCTAAGGGATTACGAAAAAGTCCTTGAAAGGCTACGCCTGAAAGGGCAAGATTAGCACCTATAAAAGCAGCTAGGAGTACTCTGGGTAAACGAATTTGCCAGATAATTGTGTCATAAGTATTTGAAAGATTATTAGTAATGCCATGCCACAAGGCTGTAATTATTTTTGAAGGGGATATAGATATTGCACCTACACCTACAGCTAAAACAATTATTATTGCAAGTAATATTAGCGAAAAAAAAGGGGTAAATTGGGCTTTTTGAGCGTACTCTTTACTCAAAAGAAGTATCCGATTTTTTGCACTCAAATAAACTTAGAATGTTCAAAACCAAAAATTGTAAACAAAATATAAACAAAGATGCAGAGCGTTTTGATGTTTCGCTCCTAAGCTTGGCTTGGGAGCGAAGAGTGTGGTTTGGTTGTAGACTTGTTAGTCTCTTGATAATCCTTAATTTATTGGCTGTAAGATTGGTGCATTTATTGAATCATTTGCAGGTCTACTACTATAGTATTGTGGGGGCAACTTATTAATAATATCTAAAACAGAGTTATCAATAAGGTCAGCGATAGCCTTTTCCATAGGAGTATTCTGATAACCAGCTATGGCAACCCCTCCAAGAATTCCACCTCCAAAAAGGGCACCGCCAAAACGAGAGGCTAATCCTTCAACTTTAGAAACAGAAACAATACGACGTGTTCTAATATCTACCAAGCGTAAATCTATTGCCACATAGGCGTCTTTTTTGCCTGCTGCCACACCTCCAACTAAAGGCAAGGATATACTACCAACACCACCGCCGATAGCACTAGCATCAGGTTCAAAAGCGGTGACAGCAGCAATTATAGCAATATCAGCCCCAGCAAAAGAATCACTTTCACCAGTTATACTTAGTTCATCTTGCAATATGCCTATATTATTGCTGGACTCGAGCACCTCAAAACGATTGGACATCACCAAAGAACTAATGAGAGCATCTGCCATGCCGCGACCAATGCGGTAGCTACATCTAGCAGCCTTACATTCAAATTCAGAGACCACTACACTAGCTTTAGGTCCACTGTAGGGCGGTAGTTGTGAGTGAGATTGAACAGTATTAGTTTGGGTATTACCTACAGCAGCAGGAGTACAGCTTACCAATAAAATAAGTAACCAAACACCAGTAAAAATGAAACTATTTTTCATAAATTTTTCTCCCAAAAAGTTAAACTCAGGAATTAAATCATACTAAAGATTCTCATTAATTACCATTACAAAGTTGCAGTTTTTGTGGTTCATTTCATTGCCACCATCTATGCCACATTGCGTTATCTGTGCCTGCAGCAAAGCAATCAATGCGATTAGCAGCCCATGAAACGCAATTTGGTGGTGACATAAGAATTCCTCCTAAGCTTTCCCAACCTCCCCAACTAGCAAAGGCAGTTAAGGGCAGCATAAAAATTAAGGTTGTTAAAACTCCTAGTAAATACCTGTTTGGTTTAAAGATAGAGATTTTTTCCATAAGTTCCTCCTTTAATATTAATTATGGACACTAAAATGAATGTAGACAATACCTAACCTTCAAAAACATCAACACTTTTATTCCAAGCACCTCCAAATACGGTTTTAGACAAGGATTTACGGTTCCTAGTAGTTTTTCCCATCTTCCTAAAATAATCTGGCAAATTTTCAGCTTCACCTAAGTATCCTAAAGCAAGTACTGTTGCAGGAGTAAATTCCTTGGGTACAGAGAAAATTTCTTGAGTTTTTTCAGGTGTAAACCCTGCCATTTGATGCAAGTATAAATCTAAATGTAATGCCTGTAAACTCAAATTCGCAACTGCTAGCCCTACATCATGCAAAGCATGTCTATACTCAGTACTC
Organism: Trueperaceae bacterium; assembly: GCA_965223045.1. Lineage (GTDB taxonomy): Bacteria > Deinococcota > Deinococci > Deinococcales > Trueperaceae > CBDCVN01. The sequence goes on along the minus strand of CBDCVN010000013.1, from coordinate 4,940,181 downwards.
CGCAAAATGGAGAAAAAACTGAAGAGTTGATCTAAAATAGATTTTGATCACTTATCAAATTTGTGTGTAGGACGAATTATTACTACGAATTTTAGCTATAGGCATCTTATTGAGAATCCTTTATCACGATTGCGGACTACTGATACTGTTTTGGTAAGAACATACCTAATTTCTTAAAGCAATTCACAAATTTTTTGAGCTTCAGAAAAAAATTGATTTGTTAATACTGTAAGGTAAGCGTTCGCTCCTAGGACAGTCCATGTAGACTGCCATTTCCTCAACGTTGCTATTGAGATTTTTTCATCAAGAGAGCTGAGGGGTATTACCCAAAATCCTATAGTGATAGTTTTTTACTTATCCTTTCATTCTAGCATGTTATGCACCATTCGTCAAGGCTATCCAAAGCAATGTGTAGTAATGCCTAATTTGTTATGTCTAACTATCGATATCCATATGAATTCTTGCCTTATTGCAGCGAGTAATGTCATGCTGAGCACAGTAAAGAACCTCTCATGCGTTAATGCCATAAAATACATAGGAAGGTTTATCTAAGGAAAAATTATGTTGAATTTAAAAAAACCTGTACCTTACAAATTATTAGCGAATTTAGTTATATTTTACTTGCTTTTAGTATCAGAGCTTGCACACTCACAAAGTAAAAGTATCAGCGAGCAAATAGAGCAGTATAAAAGTTCAATAGTCCTATTACATCTAGAGGGAAGTCACTGGACTACTGGTGCAATTGGTGAAATTGAGGCAACAGGTTTTGTGCTTTGTAGTCCTAAATATGTACTTACTGCCAAACACCCTTTTAATAAGCTAAAAGAAGAAGGTTATATTGAAGGCATTGTTATAGCTGGATCGATAAGAGCTAATGAAGGTTTGTTTAAACGTAGATTAGAGATCGTTCAAGAAAATGAAAGTGATGACTTACTACTGCTTGAATTTAAAGGAGAAACTCCTCAAAATATATCTCCAGTTGTGCTCAGCGATGGTATCAAGCCTAGCCTAGGAGAGAAGATATATTCTTTAGGTTTTCCTAGCTTAATGAGCACTGATTTAATTTATAAAGATGGGAGTATGAGTGGCGATAGTTTAGTAGCAGGACTCTGGTTAGTTAACATGCCTCTAAATAATGTTGATAGTGGTTCTCCTATTTTTAATGGTTTTGGGCAAGTAGTTGCTGTAGTTAAAGATGGTTTTGATAAGTTTGAAGGTGTCAATGAAGTTATACCAACATCACAGGTAGATAGCTTACTAACAGGAATAGCTTGTGAAGTAAAGAGCAAGGCTCCCATAAGCCCTATAGATAATCAAAGCCTCACGCAGCTTGATGAACTAGAAGCAATAGTTAGAAAGCAGGCTAATCAAGATCCTATTTTTTCTGAGCAAATTCCTCAGGTAAGAGAGGAGTACTTTGTTGCTTTAAGGGAAACATTTTTACGCCTTTTGCAAAGTAATTCTGCAAATGTTGAAGAAGCACTGGAGTTATTTAAACAAGGTGATACCAAAACATCTCTAGAAAAATTAGATGTTTATGTAAGAGGTTTAGAGGAAGAACAAAAACGAGCCTCACAAGAAGCGTCACAAGGCTATCTAGACCTTGCCTTGTTAGATAGCTTTACAAGCCCTGAGAAATCGCTCGAGCACCTACAAAAAGCAGTGAGTCTTTATGATGAAAACCTTAGGGCTTTGAGCCAATTGGGGGCACTACAAATAAGGTTAGATCAACCCTATAAGGCAATTGAATCTTTCGAAACGTTAAGCAGATTGGCTGGAGAGCAAGGGGACAAAGGTTGGCAGGCAAATGCACTTGGCAACCTAGGGATAGCTTATAGTGGCCTAGGTCATCGCCAACAGGCAATCAGTTACTATAAACAAGCCTTAGCAATCAATCAAGAAATTGGAGATAGATTAGGGGAAAGTAATAATCTAGGAAACTTGGGCCTTGCTTATCTTAGCCTGACCCAATACCAACAAGCGATAAACTATCACGAGCAAGCTTTGGCAATAGCCCAAGAAACTGGGGATAGGTTGGGTGAGAGTAATAACCTTGGCAACTTAGGAGTTGCCTATAGTAATCTAGGTCAGTATCAACAGGCCATAAATCATCATGAACAAGCCTTGAAAATTGCTCGAGAAATTGAAGATAGATTAGAAGAAAGCAACAATCTTGGTAATTTGGGTCTTGCTTACCTTAATTTAGGACAGTACCAGCAAGCCATAAATCACTATGAGCAAGTTTTGATGATTGCTCAAGCAACTAAAGATAAGTTAGGGGAAAGTAGTGATTTTAGCAATTTAGGAGTTGCCTACCTTAACTTAGGTCAATATCAGCAGGCCATAAATCACTATGAAAAAGCCTTAGCAATCAATCAGGAAATTGGGGATAAACAAGGAGAGGGTAGTAATCTTAGCAACTTGGGGATTGCTTATTTGAACCTAGGCCAATACCTGCAAGCAATAAACTACTACGAACAAGCTTTAGCAATTGCTCAGGGAACTGGTGATAGATTGAGAGAAGGTAGTAATCTTGGTAATTTAGGGTTAGCTTACCTTAATCTAGGTCAGTACCAGCAATCAATCAATTATCTTGAGCAGGCCATAGCAATTGCTCAGGAAACTGGGGATAAGCAGAGCAAGGGTAGTAACCTTGGTAACTTGGGAGTTTCTTATCTTAATTTAGGTCAATATTCCGCAGCTGAAAAATATTTAAAGCAATCCCTAGCCATCCTCGAAGAAATTAACTCTCCTCATGTTGATTTCTTTAGGGATAAGCTAGAACAATTAGAAGACTTTAGGTAGGCCTTCGGTTAATTTAAAGCCAAGTGGCAAGTTTTGAATAAAGTTGATTAGATCACTTTATTTAGCCTAAGGAAGATTCTACTTTAGAGACACAATTAATTTTAAGATTGATTTTTAAGTCTGTGCCAAGTCCAATCTTAGTACTCATAAAAAAATAACTTCCCACATGCCATATTAATGTCCACCAAGGAAGTGTGGTATTATAGAGAGTTCACAACAGCTAAAACTCAGACAATGTAAATCAAGAGTTTGAACTAAAAAAACAACTTTGTTTGGGAGGTAATTAAGCAATCCAAAGGTATCAGAGTATCTGGTCAAAGCGACGTTTTCAAACCACTATATTAATTTTATTCTACGAAAAAATACATAAATTTGAATATAAGCTTAAGCTAGGTCAGGCACAGATTATCTATGAAAGCTGTACTGGCCTTTTCAATAATGAACTATTGACTTAGCTTGCTGGAAAACCCTTTCCTAAACAATAGATGCTTTGTGGGCAAAAGGATTAGCTAATCAATTTCTGATTCAAAGAACATCTTGTCTTGACAAACAAAGATTTATTCGTCAAGACAGGTGTCGTGAATAGTTTAAAAACTCTCTCTACACTAGAACAACTTGAACTTGCTTATCAAGTTGGCTTGTTAACACTAGAACACAAGAATCTTTACTCTATGTTTAGACATGGTTTTTTACCTTGCTCTAATAGTTATGCAGCTAGATTATTAGCTACCTACACTCATCCTTATCTTGATTCTTTGCAACCAAGACTCTCTAACGCCCCTCACAACTTTTTCTTAGCTATTGATATTACCCTCTTCCGACATAGTGGCTCTTCTATCGAAGGAATTGCCCCTTACTACATTAGTCAAGGTAACTATTGGGGTTTAAGTGTTGCTACAGCTGTTTTGATCACTCCTGATACAAAAACTCTACCCTACCCTGTAGGTTTCATGCCTAATTTGCGTCCCTATTTGCATACTTCTACCTATCCAAGTATGACTCCTAGTGAAGTAGCTTTAAGCATCACTCGTAAAGTTGCTAGGCAACACCCTATCAGAGGAGTAGTAATGGATGGTGGTATGATTAAGCGTTCACAACTGTACAAATTACGTTGTCTAGGAATTCCCTTTGTTGCTCGTATACCCAATAGTCACTTAGTAAAGTATACAGAAAAGCAAGTCTATGGCACAGAAAAAGAAATAGAGGCTATGGCAGGAATAAAGATCAAAGAATTGGCGCAATTATTTCCACCAAGCAAAGCCCATTGGTATCCAAAGTTAGAATGCTATGCCAAGAAAGTAAAGGTGTATTTACCAAATGTGGGCAAGGTTTGGTTGATGATTAATTGGTGGCGTAAAGGAACAGGAGTAGAGTTATCAGTTTTAGTTTTTAGTGCTGAAGAAATGGGTGTACAGGAGATAATAAGGGCTTATAAAGCTCGCTGGGGAGATGAGGTGATGCATAGGTTACTAAAGCAGAATCTTGGGGCACAGGCCTGCCAAAGTCCAAAATTTGTTGTACAAATGAAACACTTAGATTTATGCATAAGTGCTTTTGGAAGGGTTAGAGAACATCTTATTGCACACCCTAAGCTAACTTTCAGAGAAGCTCAAATTGAAGTTGGTGAAAATCTCAAAAACCTCGCTTTGACCGGATACTCTAGCACCTTGTAATTATTTAATACTGTCTCCATAAGGGTTGAAATTTCAGTTCAAACTCTTGGTAAATGTAAAATTTGTCAGAGTGATTCAAACCCAACAACTCAATGGCAACACTACCAAATCAATCTTATGTTGAGCCGACTTAATGAAGCTCAAAGACGTTGGTATGTTGGTTTCTTGTCACAACAACCTAATGGACTGAGCCAACGACAACTTTCATTGATAACAGGTCTTGATGCAAAAACAATCCGACGAGGAAGACATGAACTTGAACAAGGACTACAAGAGATTCCAATTGGGCGTCAACGTCAAGTTGGTGGCGGACGCCATCTAACAGAAAAAAAGAACCTAGATTAGAACGTACTTTGTTAAACTTAGTGGCAACGAATACAGCGGGTAATCCAATGGGAGAAGACAGATGGCTTAATTGTCGCTTACAAGATATTAAAGAAAGGTTGGAGGAAGAAGGATACCAGATAAGTCAGCCAGTAATTAGTCGCTTCTTAAAAAAGCATAGCTATTGTCTACAAGCTAATGCAAAGCAAAAAGCATCAAAACAGCATCCTGATAGAGACATTCAATTTAAGTATATAAAAATGCAACGTCAAAAACATCAACTAGAAAGAGAACCTGTCATAAGCGTTGACACAAAAAAGAAAGAGCTGATCGGCAACTTCAAAAATACTGGACGCATTTGGTGTCAGCAAGCAGAACAAGTTAATCTATATGATTTTTCCAGTGATGCAGAGGGAAAAGCTGTTCCTTATGGCATCTATGATCTTACTTATAATCTTGGTACGGTTTATGTTGGACAATCAGCTGATACACCTGAGTTTGCTGTTGACAATATTGCTAAGTGGTGTCTTACAGAAATGAAAGAGCGTTTTCCTAATGTAAAGAAACTGATGATTGAAGCTGATGGTGGTGGTAGCAATGGATATAGAGCAAGGCTTTGGAAACTCCATATTCAAGAAAAAATTGCTGACCCATTGGGGATTATTGTTACCGTTTGTCATTATCCAACAGGTGCTTCCAAATGGAATCCAATTGAGCATCGTCTTTTTAGTGAAATAAGCAAGACTTGGGCTGGTTGTCCCTTACGGTCTTTTGAGTTAGTTTTACACTACATCTGTCAAACCAAAACTCTATCAGGACTGACAGTTTCTGCACACCTAAATACGAAAACATATAAAACTGGTCTAAAAGTTTCTAACGATTCTATAAACGCTATCCATCTGGTATCACACACAACGTGTCCTAAATGGAATTACTCAATTTATCCAAGAAAGAATTAATTCCTATTTCAGATGAGGTGTGGAAATTTATTTTTTTACGAGCACTTAATGCTGTAAACAGAGCACCTTCATGAGAAAGGGAAATTAACTTACTATCTTGTTCCTCAACATCTAGATATGTTTTTACATTTTCAGGTAGCCTAAGCACATACTGCTCCAAATCTTTCTGCACTTTAGCAGGTTGCCTCATCCTTGCAAACCAAGCAGCGTAGTCTTTAGGTTTTTTCCAGCGTGACAAATAGATTACATCAAAGCCTGCTGCTGTTAGCCATTCTACCCAAATCTTTACACTATAGGCCTCTACATGACTTGGATCACGCACTTTTTCAATATGATTTACTATTTTACCTAGCTCAGGTGGCTCTGGTGTAATGTTGTCATTAAGTAGTAGTAGTCCTTGGGGTTTTAGCACTCTTTGTGCCTCTAATAAAAAACGGCGAGGATCAGCAAAATGGTGTGCAGCAATGCGGCAGGTAACTATGTCAAAAATACCTTTAGCAAAAGATAGGTTTTCGGCAGCAGAAGCTTGGTACTCGAGATGATAACCTTCACTCTCAATAAAAGCTTTAGCTGCTGTGAGCATTTCTGGAGTTAAATCAATAGCAGTTACTTTAGCTCCAACTTTTGCAAAAGCTAAGGCAGTATGCCCCCCACCTGTAGCTATATCAAGCACTTTTTTACCTTTAATGTTACCAGCTTGCTCGAGCATAAGTTGTAAGTCAGCACCTTTAGCATGTCCCTTACTATTTACATAAGCTTTTGCGCTAAGCGCAAATTGTGATCTAACTTTGTTATGTACACTCATAAGCCTAACTCTCACGCACCTAGAACATAACAACTTGTGCTAGCTGATTAGTTAATTGCTTACTACCCTCTTTGGGCTCAAGACTAACAAGAAGAGCTTCATAGCTATCCTGCCATGAAACCTCAAATATACTATTTTTTGATAATCCTAAAGAAAAGCAAGTATTGTTCATCTCTCCCCATGTTTGATAAACCTGCCCCGGAGGCGGTGGTTCGGCTAAAACAAAAAGTGCACGATTATCTGGACGAAGAAACAAGCTACCTATTTGTTTATTATCTAATGATTGAATAGGGATGGCCTGTGCCTCTGAATTTGCAAGCCAACTAGTTACCATTTGCTTTTCATGGACCATATCTATATGAGCTTTATATTGATAGCCCCCCCACCAAAAAGTCCCTAAAGTTACAATACCTAGAACAGCTAGAGAACTTTGATAGGCAAAGTTAGGAAGTCTAAAGATATGACGTAAACGTGGTATAAGAGTTGTAGTAGGCAGAGTATTCTTATTTGTAGTTTGGCCTTTAAGCTTTTGAGCATCAGCGATTTCCTGTGGATTTACCGCTGATTTATGGATTTGTTGTTTTAACCTATCCCAACTATTTGTTGGTGGGGACACTTTTGGTAAGGATTCCACCATGCCAACAAACATGGTGTTGTACTTCTGAAGTTCGGCTTGGCAGCTCTCACAATTATCGAGAAACGCTTCTATTCGTGCTTCTTGTTCTTGCTCGAGCAAGCCAAGCACATAGTCAGGAATAAGTTCTTTTATGTTTTTCATGCATGCTCCAAATAGCGTCTCATACGCAATAGAGCTTGACGTATACGAGTTTTTACAGTGCCTAAAGGCAATCCCATATTATTAGCTAATTCTCTATGGCTATAGCCACAAAAAAAGGCTTGCTTCACAAGGTCCCTCTCTTCCTCTCGAAGGTTATCAAGGGCTTTTGCTATAACGATTTGATCTATAGGCTCTGCTTTACCTTCCTTATGTATAAAGTCTCCAATTGCTTCAGCTTGCCAAGACTCATCAACTTTTGGTCTTACTTGCTTAGCACGAAGGCGTGAAATACACTCATTACGTGCTATAGTATATATGTAGGCACGAACTGAGCCACGACGGGGTTTGTAACCATCAGCTTTTTTAAAAAGTTTCAAAAAAGTATCTTGTAAGACTTCCTCTGCTTCTTCTTTGCTCTTTAACATTTGAAAAGCTAATGAAAAAATGTTGATTTTTAGGCACTCATAAAGCTCCTCGAGTGCTTGCTCATCTCCTTGTTGCAAGCGACTGAGGAGTGCTTGCTCATTATTAGCAATCATGGTGCTTCCTACAGCAACTTACTTGATTCTGATAGTTTGCCATTAAAAAATACTACCAAATTATAGGTTAAGATCCTTATTCTCTCAAGGAGAAAAGGTTTGTAGGGTGATGTGAGGTGAACCCAATTGATCGGACAAAAAATTAAGGTTAATTAAGACCTACTAAAATGATATCAAATTGAGATTACATTGTTTGTAAGCTTGATAACAACCTATCCTGTTATTATTGATTTAGTTTTCTCCTCTCTGTAAACTAATTCAGGCGTTTTGTACTGCAATGATTGATGCGGACGTTCACTGTTATAAAATTGTAAGTACTTTCCTATTTCTTCCCTTCCTTGCTCTATATTTTTGTATTCCTTTAGATATACTTCTTCATACTTTACCGTTCTCCACAACCTTTCTGTAAATATATTATCCATGTAGCACCCTCTTCCGTCCATGCTGATTGCTATTTCGTTTGCCTTCAATATATCCGTAAACTCATGACTTGTGTACTGACTACCTTGATCTGTATTGAATATCTCTGGCTTCTCTCCTTCCAACGCCTCTTCTAATGCTTCTATACAAAACTCTGCTTTCATGCTATTCGAAACTTCCCATGAAACAACATAACGGCTATACCAATCCATTACTACTACCAGATAGCAATATCCTCCTTGCAAACGTATATACGTAATATCACTAGCCCATACCTGATTTGGTTTGTTTATGATTTTGTTTTTCAGAAGGTATGGGTAAATTTTATGTCCTTCCTTTGGTTTACTTAGTTTGGGTTTGGCATATATAGCTTGCAAACCCATCAGACACATCAAACGATATACTCTTTTGTGATTGACTTTATAGCCTTCTCCATTGAGCATTGCTGTTATCTTGCGATAACCTAGAAAAGGATGATTCGTATATAACTCATCTATCCTTTGCATCAAGCATTCATTGAGATCGCTGATTCTTGTAGGTCGATAGTAATAACTACTACGATTCAGTCTCAGTAACTCACATTGCTTAGTAATGCTCAATTGAGGGTGCCTTGGATCGACTATCAACATACGTTCCTCTTGACTCAGTTTTTGAGCCCTTTGGACAAAAAATCTAGTTCCATTTTCAATTTGCCAATCTGTTCGTACAGTGCAGCCTCTCTACGTTCTTGTAGTCTTGCTTTTCTACCTCTTAGTAATGAAAACCTTTCATGCAATGCTTCTGATCCAGCTTTTTTCCATTCTTTAATTTGAGTGGTGTGTACACCATATTGATTTGCTAATTCTGCAAGATTCTTCTCTCCAACTATGGCTGCTGCTGCAACTTTAGCTTTGAATTCTTTCTTATATGTTTTTCTTATTCCTTTTGTCTGGCTCATTTATATCTCCATATTCTAGATATTTTACATCTTCTATGGACCTTAATTTCGCCGGGGTTTTCTGTCCAAATTTTGGGGGTAAGCTCACAAGATATGAATGAGGACTTAGAGAAACCTGCCAAACTTCACAACTTTGGTCAGGCAGTAGCAGTATCTGAGGAAGAGCCTGAACAAATTCGTAAAGCTGCACAGTTAAAACGCAATATTATAATTAGTTTAACTGTGTTTTGGACTACGGCCACAATGATTCTTGTTTTGTGGACGAACTACAAAAATGGGATTTGACAATTTAAAGGAGGAAAATTACTATGAGTTCAACCACTAACTATTTAAATACACAAACTGCAAGTGACTTTGCCTTGCTGGGACAACTAAGCTTAGATTTAGAAGATGTTGTTAATGGTGCCCATACAGAAGATGTAAGGGAGTTGGTTTCTGAAGCTTTGGGGGAAGTGCATCAAGCTGTATGCGACCTAGCAGAGGTAACTTTCTTACCAAACTATAGTATAATTAAAATTGAGGCTTCCACCTCCTCTCTAGAAAATTCCTGCCCAAAACCAGCACCCATACCTACTGACAGTCAAAAGAGACTAAGTGCCTTCGGCTGGTGGTGAATAATGGACTATTCAATTGTCAAAGATCACATGCCTTTGCTGTAACTGACTCTACTGAAAGGTGGGGCTTGGAAGATTTCATAGCCCATGTCCAGCCTTGGCTGGATAAGAACCAAGGCTGGACATATGTTTCTACTGATGTTTTAGAAGGGTTGTGCTTCTTTCTTAACTTTAGCAATTTGAAGCAAAGGAGCAGTAAAAGCATAAACTGTGCCCTGATTTATTTCTCCATTCACATCAGCCAAATGAGCTCCAATAACAATAGCTTCACTACTAATAGAAACAGAGTTACCAAAATTATCTCCTCTGGTACCATCTTCAGCTGTTAGTTTGTCAAGTTGCTCCCAAACACCTAGTATTTCCTCAAAAATGTAAGTAGAGCCTTGCAAGTAACCATTTGAATCAATATTATCAAGATATGCTCCTATAACAATCTTATTACCATTTATATCCACTGAACTACCAAAGTGATCTCCTCCCTCACCATCTTTTGCAATTAACTTAGCATCTTGTTCCCAATTACTTGTGCCTAGCCAATTATCTTGTGCTTTAAAAACGTAAACAGCACCTTGAGATACTTGGTTACCATAGGTATAACTTTCAGCCCCTACAACTATAGTTTCTCCATCTATAGCTACAGCACTACCAAACCTGTCACCAGATTTCCCATCTTGAGCAATAAGTGTTTTAGCAAGTCCCCAGCTACCTCCTTGTCTTTTATATACATATACAGAGCCTCGAGCAGTCTCTCCATTGACCTCATTGCCTTTGGCTGCAACAACAGCAATATCATCATCTATGGCTACAGCATTACCAAAGTCATCAAAGGCTTTGCCTGTACTTGCTTGCAGTTTGGCCTTTTGTTGCCAATTATTCCCCTCCTTAGTAAAAACATAAGCAGCTCCTTTAGCAATACCACTATCTGTCTTAGAGCGTTGTGAGCCAACTATAATGGTATTGCCACTAATAGCTACTGAACTGCCAAAGAGGTCTTCTGCTTGACCATCATTAGGAATAAGCCTAGCTACTTGTTGCCATGAACCTTTCTCTTCAAAAACATAGACGATACCCTGCGCAGTTTTACCATTAGTATCATTCCATGGCAGTCCTACAACAGCAGTACTATTATCAATAGCTGCTGATATACTTGATTGATCAAAAAAGTTACTATTCCCTAGAGAAATTTCAGTAACTTGTTTCCAAAGATTGTTTTCTTTTTGAAAAATGTATATAACACTTTGATCTCTATCATTAAGATTAGCTCCTACAATCGCTTTATCAAAGCTTATATCTACAGCCGAGCCAAAAGAAGTGGCTGAGGCATGGTTGCTCTCAAGCTTATGTAAGTTCAGATACTGAGCACTTTGTGCCTGAGACAAAGTACCTAGCAGCAAGAAGTTTAAGAAAATAGCAATCTTTATCACATTTAACCTCCTATGGTATTTAATTGATTGCATCCAAGTTTTAACTTTGACAAGTAAGCCACAAAGCACATTAAAAATATTCTTGTGCTTCACAAACAGAATTAGTGACTGTTTCATATCTTTCCTTTCTGGACACAAAAGGTGATCTAAGCATTGGAGAAAAATGCAACTAAAATCTGCTAAAATAGATATAGCAGCATCCATGCTGTGTCCTTTTGATGGATCTATTCCCACCAAGGTCAAATCCATCTAATAACGCCTTTTTCCTAATATCTAGGAAATTAAGGCGTTATTTACTTTAGCACTTTACGAAAAAACTTGCAAGGGGTGGGGTAATTATTTATAATATGCACCCTAATCAAATACTTTCTTTTTATAAATTATTCACATAATTCTATAATTTGCAAGTGAAATATTGTAGAATTAATTCTATGAGAATGAAGAACTCTTATGAAAACCCTGAGCAAGAAATATCTTTAAGGTTATCTGACTTTTTAGATGATCATGGGTTTGAAATAAAGGATCTACACATAAAATGGTTAGAACTAGCAAAAAAAGAAGGCTTTGAAGAAATTGGATTGTCTACTCTTTACACCTACACTCGTAAAAGCCAGCGTATTCCTAGTGTTAAAACTCTTTACAGATTAATAAGTGTTCTTGAAGAATTAACTCATAAAGAAATAAGCTTTAAGGATTTGGTGGTTACAGAAAAACAATATGAATTATATGAAAAACGAAAGAGTATAGAAAAAGATCTACTTAACTACAAAAGCAAGTTTAATAGAATTGATGTAGAGAACCTATCTAGTGTGGGAAAGCTTCCCTTGGATGAAAAAGGGGCTAGCTTGCTTTCTAAAATAGAAGAAATAGATGATGGCCTTATAAAAACTCATTTGTTAATTAAATTGGGAGACATTTATTATTTGTGGGGAAGTTATTTCTGGGCAAAAGATGTTTATGAAAAGGCAGGAGAATTAGTAGGTGTTCACAATTTTCACAAAGAAACCAAAAATTCTTATGGAGAACTCGAAGTTGTAGTAGATCAAACAAAAACAAGCATAGAGCAGGTTGAAGTTTTAGCAAGGCAAAGTAACGTTTATAAAAAAATAGAAAAGTCTTCAAAAGCTTTTAAGTTGTGTCAGCTTGCCTTAGATAGTCTAAGGTTGATACATGAGTGGACTAACAAGGAGCTTATCTTAGAAGCTGGTCTCCTACGTATACAAGGTGATTGTTTGCGTAGAATGGGATTTAAACAAGCAACAGTCTATTATGAGCTAGCCTTTAATTCCATAGAGCACTTGTTTGGCAAAGATGTAAATGACTTAAAAGGGCACATAAACAACGGGATGGGAATTTTGCTACAAGAAAGGGAAAGAAGAATCGATGAGGCAATTGAATATCATCGCAAGGCTTTAGTTTCATTTGAACTTTCAGGGGATACTAGGAATGAGAACCATGCTAAATTACATTTGGCAAACGCTCTTTATCGTAAAGGACTAGCTGTTAAAGAAAACCCTCGTGAGGGTTTATTGAGAGAAGCTCGCAAGCATATTATTTCCTGTAAAAAAGAGTTTGAGAAAGTTGGTGATAGAAATGGATTAGCAAATACCTATTTTATTGAAGGTTTGCTAAACACCTCAGCTTCCTACCGAAGAGATTATAAAGAAGCTGTTTTTTCTTTTCATAAAGCTTATGAGGTTTATATAGGTAATGATGGTAGCGAGAATATTAGAGATCAATTCTACACATTATTATTAAAGAGTAAAGCTTTACTAAATAAAGACAAAAATAATTTAGAGGAGCACTATTTAAATCTTAAAGAAGCAGAAAAATGTCTACTTGAAGCGGAAAAACGAATTAAGAATGGCTTAAAAGATTACAGAGGGGAATTATATTTCTATATTAGTTTTGGTGCTTACTACCTAGAAAAGATGCAAGTAACAAAAGATAGTAATGATAGAAAAAGACTTAGGCATAAAGCAAAAGCATACTGTAAAGAAGCCTTAGCAAGTGAATCAAAGGGAATTGAATTTAGCACTAACTTAGGCTCTTTTAGTCAAACAAAACCAGAAAAGCAAAATACTCAATTTAAAGAGAAATACAAGCATACTGGTCGAGACAAATATTTAGGTAGTGCTTTACTATACCTTTCTTACATAAGCTTAGATGAAGCAAAGTCCTATCAGAAAGATGGTCTTATAGAAAAAGCACACAAATCTCTTGATGAATCCTTTACTTATGTAATTAGAGCTATTTCTATACTCGAGGATTATAACGACCAACTAAGCAAAGGAAAGTGCTATATAAGAAGAGCACAAATTATAAAGAAACGTGCAGAACTAATGAACGAAGAGAATGAAATACCTTGGTTGAAAAGGCAGCATAATTACTATTCTATAGCACACAAGTGTTTTACTCAGATTGACCGCAAAGACTGGATGAACAAAGTTGAAAAGGAGCTTTCCCACTTATTAAATCAACTCCCTCATAGCATAAGACACACTATTGCAAGTTGACACTACACATGGCTAGAGCTGGAGCCAGTCGTTTTTGGTGAGCGCTCAAAGGCATAGACTAAACAGCTAACAACTCCTAATTATTTTACTGCTTAGCTTAAAAGTTTTTAGGGCTTTTGTAGCCAATCAAGCTTTGTAAACGAAAACAATTGTAAGTGATGTTGATTTACTCAAAGATAGCGGTTTTAACTTCTTCCCAAGTAATAGAAATCGCCTTGCGAGCTAATTCTTTCTTGAGACTAGCGAAAAACCAGCTACTTAGTAGAGTTGTTCGGAAATAAATAGTTTAAACAATCAAAAAATTCCAAAGCCCCCCACAGACAGCTATAACGCTATCTGCAAAACCTGTCTTGCGATTCCGAAAGGCATGCACTAGTATATTAAAGCGTTTCATACCTCCTATGGCATGTTCTACATATATCCTTGCTTTGCCCAGCCTTTTATTCCTCTCCTTCTCTGCTTCTGTTAGCTCTGGATTAGGATTCTTTTTACTCTTCCTTGGCTTTTTCTTTGGTATCGCTGCTCCTATCCCATAATCCTTGTTTATACCTTGATAACCTGAGTCTAGATTTGCTCTTTTTCCCTCCTCTTTCAGCCAGCCTTGTTTAGGTGGAAACTCCTCCTTAAACATCCCATAGTCATGTCTCCGCCCAGCAAATGTCCTTCCTACATAGATTATTACCTTTCTTCCTGTTGCTATTATTGTGTTTTTTACCGTGTGCCCCTTCTTTTTTCCACTATATAGCTCCTCCTGCTTTTCTTCTTCACTAGGGCGTCTATGTTTCCTTTCTGTAGCATCAATCAGTATTTTTCTTGCTTCTTCAAGCGCTTCTTTTAACTCCTCAGGTGTATTGAACTCTCTCTTAGGCAACATACCTAATTTTGCCAAGGCTGCTGAGAGAATTGGCAGCAGCTTATGTACCCAATAGTGTGCACTGGAACGAGACATATCAAACTTCTCTGCTAATTCATCCATTGTAGGATAACTTTTCAGGTAGTAGAGAATAAATTCGAGTTTGTGTTTAGTAGAAGGAAGTTTACTTTTTCTTCCTCCTCCCCTAGATCGTTCTCTTTCCCCTTTAGCTTGTTGTTCTTCATAGTCTTTTTGACTTCGCTCCTCATATACCTCTTCAAACACTGTCTCTAACTCATTTATCTTTTCTTCAGGCAAACCTGTCAAGGCTCTTACTTGTCTGTCACTTCTGGTTTTGAAAACTACCATACTAGCTACTATTTTAGCTGATTTGGCTATTTCCGAACAACTCTAGGGCGTGTGGACACCTAGAGTGTGAAATCAAAAACGCTACTCTTAAATACCTTGGATAATCCTGATGCTGACGCATAAGCTCCTCTGCAATCTGGTAAAGATTATGTGGTTAACAACTAAAGCTTCTCGCAAATATAGGCTATCCTGCAATTTTTTTTGGAATTCACATTTTCTAACAGATAGCTGTCCTGAGACTGGCTAGTTTGGTTTTGATATCTAATGCGTGCAATTTCTGATTTGTCATATCCACATGCCCTAGTACCTAGATTAGTTTTTCTACTGAAAGTTGAGTATATTTACTTTGGCCTCATTGCGTAAATCTAAAGGTAAAGGATAAATAACTTGAGCACCCTCTTCAATACCCTCTATAGCAGCTTGAGCACTAGCTTCAGCAAGCAGGCTAATTTCTGTACGTTTAGCCTGCTCTTCTTCTACTATAAAAACATAATTTTGACCGCCTTCAGAAACAATAGCTGCCGAAGGTACAAGAGTCCCAGAAGCTAAGTTAACCTCGTAGTTAAGTTGAGCTATACTTCCAGCAGGGATAGGAGATTCACTCGCCTTCAATGCAGCTACTAAATCCACAAGGCGTTGCCCGCTAGGAGCAGAACTTGAGCGAACAATCTCAGCGAAATAATTTGTACCAGCATAGTTAAAAGTTATTTCCTTTTGTGTCAGCAAGCTTTGAGCGTCTTGTGGTGGTACCGAAAAACGACCTAGCTGCTTGTCTACACTAATTAAACGAAAAACAGCAACCCCAACATTAACAGATTCCCCTTCTTCTATTAATAGTTCAGCTACTTCACCAGCAAAAGGAGCGCTAATGCTAGCATCAGCTAAATCTTGCCGAGCTTGTTCTAGTTGTACCTGAGCTTGTTGAAGTTGCACCTCTAATAGTGCTATATCCTCTCCTTCAGCACGTTGGGAACGTGCTAGAGCATCTTGAGCTTGCAAGAAAGCAGCCTGAGCTTGCTTAAACTGTGCTTCGAGAGCAAGTAGGTCAACTTGAGCAATACCACCAACTGCAAAAAGAGCTTGGGCCTCTTCATACTTTTTCTTAGCAACCTCTAAGTTTCTATCAGCACTTTGCACCTCTACTGCTAATTGTTGGCTATTTTCATTAGTAGAGAGTCTAGCTTTTTCTAAACTAATCTGAGCTGATTGTAAAGATAGTTCAGCATTACGTACTTGTCTTTTTAAGTTATTATCATCAAGTTTTATAACTGCTTCTTTTGCCGATACCCTTGCTCCTTCACGCTTTAAGATGGCTTCTACTTGACCATTTACCTTCGAAGATACTTGGCTATCTTGGCTAGGTTCAATGGTTACAGAAGTACTTCTTGTTGCTGTTAGGTCACCAGCTCGAGCTACTATCACTCGAACTTGCCTTACAGGCTCCACTGGCAAATTGTTAACTGTATTTTGTGTATTATCAATTTCTGTATCTTGGACCTCTTGAGCATTTTTAGGCTTACAAGCAATTAAAGATACTAGGAGTAAAATAATTAAAAGCGTTCTGGGGGTGAAAAAACTTCTCATTAATAATTGCAACTCCAAATGGCTTCCGATTGTAGCATAGAATTTACTTAGGACTTTTCTATCTCGAGCATAACTTTATGATTACCTTTTTTAGTTGTGCCAGCTAGCTCAATTACACGAAAACGACCTAAACCCTCAGCATAAACCTCATCTCCTAATTCAGCACTACTAGACTTACCTGCAGATTTTCCTTGTAAACTCACCTTGTGGTTGGCAATACCTTTAGCAAAATAACTACGTGAAACCCCAAAAGCTTTTGCGCCAAGAGCATCAACTCTTAATGAAGGTACAATAACTTGTTGAGTTTTGCTTTTACGCCCAGAAAGATCTATAAGAGAAACCTCTTGTGCACCTCTAAGTGCTAACAATTTATCCTTAACACTACTTAAAACTACAACTGCTAGCCCTTCTTGAAAATTAATAATATCGCCAGTGCTTTCTGGTTTAACACCAAAGCTATTAATTCGATCAATAAGCTCATCTTTATCAGCATTTTCAAAGTACACAGCACTCAAGCTAGTAGTAGCTTTAGGTATATGGCTAGGGAACGCAGTCAGGACACGTTTATTAGCACCTGAAAAGCCTCCATCAAGTCCAACACTGATATTTTGTGCTCTTAATTTAGCAGCAAGGTCAGCGGCTTCATTAGGTTCTAGAAAATTTGTACTTACTACTTTGCCTCCATGCACAGCTTTAACAAGGTTATTTGTGTAATCATCCATAATAAACACTATAAGACAATCTAATTAGACATCACTCAAATATTAAGGTATAAAGACTACAATTCCTTTCTTAGAAGCAAAAATCAAAATGCTCATAAAACCCATAGGCTCTCGATGGATTCCATGGGCTTTGGGTGTTTACGAACCTATAAACTTGCAGGTAGTTACAAAAAACTTAGCAGAGGTATGAAATCTAGACCTCTTAAGGAAGAATATTTTGATTTATATGTCAGAGATATTCAGAAAATTGTAAGTTAAACATAATAATTTTGACACTAATGATAGTTAATAGTATTAGGTAAGAGTTGTGACGAAGCCGAAATAACTTCACAGAAAGGTATATTGAAAATGAAACAAGGATACAAAGCACCCCAAAACGATTTTGAAGCTGTTGAGCATTTTGATTTATATGATGATGATGATTTAGTAGTAAAAATGGTTGATTTTTATGAGGAACAGAGAACCAAGGGCATACCTTTAGAAGAAGCATACCTTAGAACCCTACAGACGTACAGCACTTCGCAAAAATCCCTGAGTTTGTCTATCTAATTTCAATACAGAAGTAGATTTTCTGTCCAAAGGTCTCAAGCCAAAAGGAATGGGCATTGCTGGTTGATCCAAAGCGCCCTCGATTAAGCATTACTCAGCAATGTGAATTACTAAAACTGAATTGTAGTAGCCACGATAATCGCTCTACAGGAGTTGATCTCAATAAAGAACCATACTAATAATACAATACCGCCAAAATGTCTAAATTCTTCCTTTTGTAAGCATAAGCTTTACTCCTTTTTCTACCAGTGATTCATTTATGGCTCGAGCAATAGTAACAGCGCTAGGATTATCAGTATGAATGCAAAGTGTATCAATATCTAACTTTATGAAAGTTCCCTCTAAGGTTAATACCTTACCTTCTGTCACCATTTGTATTGCCCGCTTTGCTGCTTCCTGAGGATCACTAATCACAGCACCCTCCAAATTGCGTGGCGCTAGCTTACCATTGGCAAGATAAGCCCTCTCGGGAAAAGCTTCAAAGATAGTTTTTATACCTACTTCCTGAGCTGCTGCTAGCATTACTTTCCCACCACTACCACCTAAAATAATTAAAGGCAGGTCTAGTGCAAGGTCTTTCACTACATAGGCCACAGCTTTAGCAATTTCTTTATCGTGCCCCATTTTATGGTACAAAGCTCCATGAGGCTTTATATGGTTAAGTTCCAACCCTTCAACTTTCAAGAAAGCTAGTAGTGCCCCTATTTGATAAAGAGTATCAGCATAGACTTCATCTGGATTAACATTTATGTCACGCCTACCAAAACCTACTTTATCAGGGAAACCGGGGTGAGCACCAACAGCAACATTTTTCTCCTTGGCTAGTTGTACTGAGCGTTTTATAGTTAAGGGATCACTAGCATGGAAACCACAGGCTAGGTTAGCTGAGGTAAGGAAATTAAATACCTCTTCATCATTACCTAGTGACCAAGGGCCAAATGATTCTCCTAAGTCAGCATTGATGTCAATTGAGTGCATTGACTAAACGCAGTTCATGAGCCTGAATATGACGTTCATCCAAAATAACTCCACTCACCCAAATATCCTTATCTATAAGATTAATGAGTTCGCCACTCATTACAGTGCTATCGGTAATCTGAATTTGAATACGTTGGCCATCAGTTAAAGCTATTAGTTTATTAGGGGTGACTGATAAAATAGTAGCCTTAAAGGCGGTCTCAGGCAAGTTATCACTACAGGTAGGTGCACAAGCTCCTAAAATTAGGATTATAGTTATGGCTAAGGAATATAGGTGAAACATTGAAAAGATTATAGCAGTATAGACTCGATCATGTCTTCAATAAACTGTTATGATACTGTCAGAGATTAAAACATATGACTGACAATACTGAAACATATCAAAATAAACAAGGAGGGCAATTACCAACTGCTCAAGAGTTGCAAGTTGTACTTGATAATGCCCCCTCAATAATCTTTTTTAAAGATCTAGAAGGCCGTTACACTTTAGTTAATCATTTATTCGAGAGTTATAATCACTTAAATCGTAAAGATATAATTGGCAAAACTGATAGGGAATTGTATTCCGAGAAAGTTGCTCTCAGGAGTGAAGAAATTGAAAGGCAAGTAATTGAACTAGGGGAAGCAATAAACATAGAAGAAATTTTGCAGTTCGGCGACAATGAGAAAGTCACCTTAACAAGCCGCTTCCCTTTAAAAAATAGCGAGGGTGAAATTTATGGACTTGGTAGTATTGCTACTGATATTAGTAATCTCAAACATGCTCAAGCATCTTTAGAAGAAAGTAATTTTATTTTAGCTAGGCATTTGGGTGAACTTGAAGTTAGTAACCGTGAGGTTAAGCTATTGCTCGAGGTAGTAAACACTCTTTATGACAGCGATAGCCTAGAAGAAGCTTATAAGTTTATTCAAAAATTTTGGCAGAAGCACTTCAAAGCTGTTTCTGGTTCTATTTATCTAATGCAATCGCCAAGTAATCTTAATAAATGTGTTAGTGTTTGGGGTCAAAATTTCCACCCTTCTGGTATTGACAAAAACACTTGCAGAGCTTTCCAGGAAACTTTACCGCTACATGTACAAACCAAAAACCATAAACCAGAAATTTGCTGTAGCTTACCAGAAAATGTTATTCCTTATGCTTTGCTTTGTTTACCCTTAAAGGTATACAACGAGTTTTTTGGGCTATTGCACCTTAGTTTTGAGAAAAAAGTCAGTAAAGCCTTAAGTGAGCGCGACTTTGAACTTATCCAAGCTATAAGCCAGCAAATGGCATCAGCACTCTCACACTTGCTTCTTTTAGAAAGAGTTCTTCGTGACCCCTTAACAGACTTGTTCAACAATCGTTTTATGATAGAAAGCTTAGAGCGTGAGCTACAACAGTCTAAGCGCAACAAAAAACCTATAGGTATTCTTATGATTGACATTGATCACTTTAAAATCATTAACGAAAAGTATGGTTATGATACTGGCGATAAGGCATTATGTGAATTTGCAAATTTACTAAGGGATTCTTTTAGAAAATCTGATCTAGTTTGCCGCTATGGTGGCGAAGAGTTTGTTGTTGTTATGCCAAATTGTTCCTTAGAAAAAGCAAAAGAGCGAACAGAACAACTTTATTTGGTAACTAAGAATTTAACTTTTACTCACAAAAATAAACAAATCGAATTTCTTCCTATATCTATAGGAGTAGTTGCTTCTAGTAATAAAAATAGCAGCTCTCGCGAGCTTTTACACCTTGCTCTAACTGCTTTGCATAAAGTAAAGGATAGTAAGTAGCTATTCTGCAAGAGACGCAAATACCTTTGTACCTTCTCCTAGGCTCGAGCTAATTTCAAAGCATCCACCTCTATCTTCTATACGCTCACGCATTTGTTTAAGCCCTAGTCCTCCTGCGCTAGTTACACGATCTGTAACAGCCTTTACCTTGAAACCTTTACCATTGTCAACAACTTCAATAAATGCATGATTATTCTTAGCTGTACCAGCGCATACCAGTACTTTATTGGCCTTAGCATGTTTAGCTACATTGTGCATGGATTCTTGAAAAATGCGAAAGAGTACCACTTCTGATTTTACAGTAAGTTTTGGCATTGCCTGAATATCAAGCTCAACACTAACATCATTTTGTTGGCCATAGTCATAGACATACCTACGTAAAGTTTCTATAAAGCCATGATGCTCTAGATCTATTGGTCTTAAGGCAAAAATACTGCGACGCACCTCTTTTATAGTCTCTCGTATAGTACTTCTAGCTTGTGCAAGCTCCATTTGTGATCTAGCTAACTTCTCTTGGTTTATAAGTTTTGAAATAAGATCAAGCTTTAAGGCACTAAAGGCTAGCATTTGGGCAACACCATCGTGTATTTCTCGAGCGATACGGGCTCTTTCCTCGGCTATAGCTAGTTCTTCGGAATGAAGGTATGCTCGAGCATTCCTTACAGCCAAACTAACCTGCCCTGCTAAAAGACCTAGAAAGGGTAAATTCACTCTGTAGAAATGATTTGTTTTGGTGTGGGCAAGCACTACTACTCCCAAAAGCTCTTGTTTTATCATTAGTGGCAAAAATACTGCACTTCTAGCACTTAAGAAGTTTTCACGCTCTCCTTTATCTAGTTCCGAAATTATACAGGGTTTAGCAGACTTTGCTACCTTGCCTATAAGGCCTTCACCTATGCGTAAAGGAGTTGCGTTAGGATAGCAATTAAACCCTTTTTGAGTCTTTAATTGTAAGAAATTCTCCTCATCAGCTAGGTAAACGCCTCCTATTGTAGCTTCAACCCTTGTCATCATCTGTATTAGCAAAGTAGCTAACAGATTTTCTAAATTCCCTTCTGCTCTGATGCTACGATCTGCTTCAAAAAGAGTTAAGAGATCACGGGTACGGCTACGAGTGGCTTCTGCTATAGCTGAGAATTCTGAGCTTAAAATACTAAAACTCTTGTGCACTTCAGGGCTAGGTGGCATTTCATAATAAGCATGGAGGCTTCCTTCACGTTTTCCTCCCCAAACAATAGCTGCACTTAAAACAATATACTTATTATCATTCTCAAGATGTTTTTCTTCTCCTCTAAGAAAGGTCAAGTTCCGCTTTGCTGCATCATCTATCATTTGTTGATTTAATCCAGAACTATGAATCATACCAAGATCACCTTCACCAATGAGAATGGCTGTACCTTTAGCATTTGTTGCTTCTGCTATACTCTGGCTGGCAACAGCAAGAACTCCTTCTAGATCAGTAGCTGAAGCAAATTTCTCAGTAACAGTTTGAATGGTGCGTAAAAGCCCATGACTAGCTTGCAATTCTTCATAGAGATGTCTTAGTTCTTTCTGAGCTAACTCACGCTCACGAACCTGAAAAGCTATCCAAGCAAGTGTTACAAAGGTGACTATAGGCCCTAGGATGCTGTAAAAAAGTAGTTGGGTCCAAAATTGCCAGTGCTCGTCGCCTAAAGGCACTACTACCAATTGGTGTAAAAATACTACAGCAACTATACTTAAGGGTAGCCATAATCTAGCCTGTTCAATTTGCCTATGGAGTGTACCTGTTGACTCAGTATCAATTTGGTCTAAAGGATTAGCTTTGTAAGCATAGGATACGTTTGACACTAACTCAATTATAGTATGATCCTTTGCAAAAAAGTTAGAA
Organism: Trueperaceae bacterium; assembly: GCA_965223045.1. Classification (GTDB taxonomy): domain Bacteria; phylum Deinococcota; class Deinococci; order Deinococcales; family Trueperaceae; genus CBDCVN01. The sequence goes on along the minus strand of CBDCVN010000013.1, from coordinate 4,917,686 downwards.
TCAGAAACTATGGCAAGTAAGCCAATAATTTTAACTGTTGATGATGATCTTCAAGTATTACAAGCTGTGGCACGTGATTTGCGCCACCGTTATGCTAGCAATTACCGTATAACTCGAGCCACTTCTGCAAACGAAGCGCTCGAGGCGCTAAAAACCTTTAAACTTCGTAATGATCCAGTTGCTTTGCTCATTGCTGATCAACGTATGCCCCAAATGGATGGTGTCAGCTTCCTTTCAGAAGCAATCACTATGTTCCCAGACACTAAAAGGGCATTACTAACTGCTTATGCTGACACTGATGCAGCAATAAATGCCATTAATCAAAGTAAAATCCACTACTACTTATTAAAACCTTGGGACCCACCCGAAGAAAAATTTTACCCTGTACTAGACGATCTTTTAGATGATTGGCAAGCCTCTTATCAACCTGTTTTTGAGGGCGTTCGTTTAGTAGGGGATCGTTGGTCTCCCCAAGCTCATACTCTTAGAGATTTTCTAGCCCGTAATCAAGTTCCCTATCGTTGGTTAGATGTTGAGCGTGATAAAGCAGCTTTGGAAATCGTTAAAACGGCAAATTTGAACCGTGAGGACTTCCCAGTAGTTATTTTTGAGGATGGTAGCCAACTTTTAAAACCACAGCCGCTCGAGATAGCAGAGAAAGTAGGTTTAAAAACTCAAGCAAAAAGTAGCTTTTATGACCTTATAATTGTTGGGGCAGGACCAGCTGGCTTGGCTTCGGCAGTCTATGGTGCTTCAGAGGGGCTTGATGTTGCTTTGCTAGACAAAGAAGCACCCGGTGGGCAGGCTGGTACCTCGAGCCGTATAGAAAATTATCTAGGTTTTCCAGCAGGCCTTTCAGGTGGAGATTTGACAAGAAGAGCAGTAACACAAGCCCGTAAATTTGGAGCTGAGATAATCACACCACAAGAAGTAGCTAGCATTGAACTAAAGGATAACTACAAGATTATTACCCTAAAGGATGATACTGTCTTGACTTGTCATGCATTAGTAGTTGCTACTGGGGTCTCATACCGTAAACTTGATATTCCCGGCATAGATACTATAACAGGCGCAGGAGTTTATTATGGTTCTTCTATTTCCGAAGCCACAGCTTGTAAGAATGAAGAGGTTTATATAGTTGGAGCAGGCAACTCGGCAGGACAAGGTGCTATGTACCTAGCAAATTTTGCTAAAAAAGTCCATCTTTTGGTACGTGGTCCTAATTTAGAAGCCAAAATGTCACAGTACCTTGTTGATCAAATTAATTTAGTGGGTAACATTGTTGTTCACCTTAAAACCCAAGTTACAGAAGTGCATGGCAATGACCATTTAGAAAAAATCACTATCCATAATGGTGAAAAATCAGAAAAAGTACCTACTAGTGCACTATTTATATTTATTGGAGCTGCTCCTAAAACTAACTGGCTTCAGGGGGTTATTTTATTAGATGAGCATGGCTTTATTTATACTGGACCAGAAACTTTTAAAGATAGCAAGCCTCCTAAAACTTGGTCTTTGGCTAGGAAGCCACTTTTGCTCGAGACCAACATCCCAGGAATCTTTGCAGCTGGTGACGTGCGACATGGCTCAGTTAAACGTGTTGCTTCAGCAGTCGGTGAAGGTTCAATAGCTGTGCAGTTTATCCATCAGTACCTAGCAGAAATTGGTGCTTAATTAGGAATAGGAAATAAAGATCATTACTTGTAATTGTCTTAAGGATTACACTGAACCCCTTCAAAATCTAAGTTAATCCATTCCGAGCTGCTCATGTGTGGAGGTGGATTAACACACCACATACCAAAAGATTGAATGTTGTCAAGAGTGTACCTATTCTCCTTAGAATCAAACTTAAGTTTGCCTACAGCGGTACCTTGTACAGCTTGATGGCCATTAGCAAGGGCCATCACTATTTTTCCACTAGGAGACTCATACTCCAATCCTTCAAAAACCTTAATTACATCATCAATTTCTGGCAACTTACCCGTATCCCCCAAAGCCTTTTCGTAAGCAGTGTTTATTCCAAATAAAGCCTGTGTTATACGGTAAGTATGGTAATTAGGTATATCTCCATACTCTCTATACTGGTGTATAAGCCACTTATTAAGGAGGTTTTTCTTGTCAGAAAGTTCACTAGCGGCCCCTCTACCACCTAAGAATATCTCATATTCTATGCCATCTTTTAATTTTGATCTTAAAAGGTTCTCATTGAAGGTAGAGTAAACAAGTTGACCTGCTGTTAGTGCCAACACAACATTTTTAGGAAGGTCACATTTGCTAAGGATATTTACAAAGTTTACTAAGTCTCCTCCCCAAAAACTAGAAAAAATTATCTTTTTATTCCCTACATTATCTTTATAAGACCTAGAGAAGAATAGAAGCTCATCACAGGATATGTTTGCATTTAATTCTACAAATATGGGCATATAAATTTTATCATTTGTTTTAGAATTATCCTGACTAGGGATTGCATCCCATGAATCTTGAAACGCTCGCCAAGAGTCCTTTCCCCAAGAATAATTTTGGTTTAAACCACCAACTTGTTTTACCTGAGGATAGAGTTTTTTCAAATAGCGTGCCATAGAAACACTATCCAGTATGGAATGGGCTGATGTACGAAATAAATATTTGGGATCATTTACTACCTGTTCAAAAATTTGTGGCGTACCACAATCGAACAACACTGTTAAAATCTTTAACTCCTCTGCTAAACTTGCCATATCTTTACAGTTACTACTAATGGTGTAACCAATAATCAGATCAATACCTTCACTTTTAATCCAATTCCTGTATTTCTCTTTACTAATTTTCTCATCTTCATCTTTAAATACCAATTTTATTTTTGCTTGGCTAGACTGAAGTAAACCTTTACCCAAAAGGACTTCTTTGTCACCTACGTGAATACTACCTTTATTAATTGCATCAACGACTATGTGCGCTGCACATACAACATGTCTACCAATATACCTTTCGTTGTCATCTACCTCTACCTTTCCATTCACATCTACACTTCCATATGCTTCACCTTCTTCAAATATAAAGGTAACAATTCCTATTGTTAGGTGCTTCTGCAAAGAGGAAGAGTCTTTACTATCACCTTCTTCTTTGCACTCACTGAACCTATATAAGTCTGAGAACTCTTCTATTGGTATTTTTAGTTCCTCAGTTTTCTGGATTTTATCACCACTTAAATACACTTCTACCCCCTTATTCAAAAAGTCATCAATTACTTGAGTCTTTTTAATTTGTTGTTCTATTTGTTTATAACTTACTCTATCAATTTCCTCATATTTAGGATGGTTTTCTTTAGTGGGAACTACTATTCCTTCATTGTTAGCAAGGTAAAGTTTCTCCAAATTTAGCTGCTTTATAGTTGTTAGGTCAGTAACCTGTGTATTAGCAATTGAAAGTTCCTGCAGGTTATTTAAACCTTCGTACATTATCCTATAATTTCTCTCATATTTAGTATAGCTCTCTTTAGTGGGAACTACTATTCCTTCATTTTTACCAAGGTAAAGCCTACTCAAGTTTAGCTCTTTCAAAGGTGTAAAATCAGTAACTTGTGTATTAGCAAGAGAAAGCTCCTGTAAATTATTCAAACTTTTCAACAGTGTTAAGTCACTAACTTGTGTGTTATCAAGAACAAGTTTTTCTAGATTTTTTAGACCTGTTAGCTGTGTTAAACCCTTATTAGCAACTTGTGTATTAGTGAGAAATAATTCCTGTAAATTACTCAAACTTTTCAAAGGTGCTAAGTCACTAATTAGTGTATTATCAAGAACAAGTTTTTCTAGATTTTTTAGACCTGTTAGCTGTGTTAAGCCCTCATTAGTCACTTGCGTATTAGTGAGAGAAAGTTCCTGTAATTTACCCAAACCTTCTAGGTGTTTTAAATCACTAATTTGTGTGTTATCAAGAAAGAGTTTCTCTAGGTTATTCAAGCTTCCTAATGATTCTAATTGGTTATTACTAATTTTTGTACTAGCAATAAAAAGTTGTTCTAAATTACTTAATTTTTTTAGACATGTTAAGTCATTTATACTTGTGTAGCTAAGAGAAAGTATTTTTAAGCTATTTGGTAGCTTACAATTATTTAAGCTTGAGAAGTCAATATTTGCTTTGCTAACCTTAAGAACTTGTAACCTCTCTAACTTACTTAAGAAATTCCATTTATAGATGTTTGCACCTTCTAAATAAAGCTCTTTCAAATTATCTAGTTTAGATAAGTTGTTACCTAGTTTTAGCTTTTTGTGCTGTGCATAGTTTGGATAAAGGTAAAATTTTTGTAATTGTTCTAGCTTATCTAAATTTAAGTATCTTAAATCAGTTTGTTGAACATTTCTTAAGTCAAGATATAATGTTTGTAACTCCCTTAAACATGACAAATCATTTGCATTACACGTTTTCTCGGAATCTGGTTGCAGGTTTGCTTTACCATTACTAGGTTTAGAATTAGAGGTATTTTCAGCCCTTTCTTTCTCTTTTTTACAATTGACACTGCTTTTAGTAATTTCTTTATCTCCAATCAGAGTATTGGTAAGGTGAAGAGTCTTCAAGCTTGTCAATTTTGATAAGCCCTTTATACAATTGACTCGAGTATTAGTAATATAGAGTTCCTGTAAGTTCGTTAGATTGCTTATGTTATCAACTTGAGTGTCGTCAAGATAAAGTGCTTTTAACTTTATTAAAGTTGATAACTCATTTACACTACTAATTTCGAAACCTTTAAGATAAAGTATCTTTAAGTTTGGTAAACTTAATAGTTCATTTGGTAGTTTCTCAAAACTAGATTGTGAGTTATGGGGTTCCCCTTCCTCACCACTGACATCTGAGTGATCTTGATTCTCCTCAAAATCAACACGATTTTGAGAAATTTCTTTATTTGTGTTCCTAATTTGAGAAGCAAAAGAATAAGGTACTCGCAAGTTTTGTAGGTCTGGTAATTTGCTTTTAGCAGTATTAATCTTTTGTTTGATCTGGAAATAATGTTTCAGCCAGCTTGATAGTTCTGGTAGTTCTTTTATATCCTGTAGAATAGCAATCTCTTCTTGTTTATGTAACTCCAAACTCTTAATTTCCAGTAAGTGTCCCTGAGTTAATGGTTCACTTTCTTCTATCTTTAAGGACCGTCGAATTATCTCGTGTAGCAAGGGGTTTTCTATTTTAAATTCTTTTCTTTTCCATAAATAAGCATCCCATTGAAACATTCCCACAAGAATACCTATCAATAACAAAAAAGCTAGGGAACTATTTCTGAGGCGGCGAATTATATTTTGTCTTCCAATACTTTTACTAATAAATTTTCTTTCGAGATCTCCAAACCGATTTTTGTAATCTTTCCAATAACCCTTACTTTTAATTAGCAGTAGTTCCTTACCCCGCAAAAGCGCATCCTTATGCTTGCCACTTTTCTCCCACGCACTTACTCTAGGACGCAAATGAATTTCCTGCCAACGTCTGAACTCCTTGCTCTCATCTACCCAATCTTTAAGCTTCTTCCAGGACCTTATTAAAGCTTCGTGGACAATCTCAAGAGTTTCTTCTCCAGCTTCTTCTCCTATAAGACCTGTAGTCACTAACCTCTTATCAGCAAGCCTTTTTACTAAATCCCAATTTTCAGCTCCTATCTGTGCTTTAGTACTTACTTGTCTAATATCTTCTGTACCCTCACCAGGATTTACTAACTGAGTAAAGATATGCTCAATGACCTTTTGCTCTTTTTCAGAAAATTCAGAGTAAACATCTTCAGCGTACTGAGCTAAAGCACCTTCTACTTCTCCAATATCTCTATAAGCATCGTGAGTTAAGGTGAGATTTGTTTGCTTTTTCCACAATTCAGTTAGAGCAAATTCTAACAACGGTAACCGACCTGCCACATCTTTTGGACCTATTTTAGGAAGAACATAATCCAAGATGGTTGTAGTTAATCCTTTTGCTAAGGACACTCCCTTCCTTTTAGCAGGTTTTTCTATGGCTTCACGTAGCTCTTCACGATCCATTGCTGTAAGCATTATTGTAGAGTTATTCATAGCTTCACCGAGTTCGGTGTAGGCTAAAGCGTATTTCATAAAATCAGAACGTATTGTTAGAAGTAGCTTAAATTGGCCTAGATTTTCTTGTTGTACAACCTCTACCAATTGATCTAGGAAATCATTCGCTATCTTTTCGCTTTCATTAGAATTTGAAGTAAAAAGCTCTTCAAGCTGATCAACGATTAGCAATAATGGTTTACTATGCTCACCCACAATATCACTTATTACTTCAGTTAGTCTAAGTTCATTGTTTTGGAAGTCTTGGGCATAATTCTTGATTTCTTTTAGCCGTTCTCGCCTTTTAAGATTAGGTTCCAAATAATCAATAAGTGCACTTGCTAATCTCTTAAAAGGGTTCTTATAAGGTCTGAAAGTAGTTATCCGCCAATTTTGTTCTCTCAGCTTTGGTACCAAACCAGCAAACACTACAGAAGACTTCCCACTGCCACTGTTACCTACCAAAGTTGTTAAAGAATCACCATTAACTGCTTTATGTAGTTTTTCTATAATATTATTACGGCCAAAGAAGTCATCCTTATCCTCTTCACGAAAAGCAAGTAGGCCTTTATAAGGACATGGGGGAATTAGTTGTTCATAATTTGATGATGAAGAAGACGGCTGGTCATTTTTCTTGTCTCTGACAACTGAATCATTTTGAACCCCTTTAAGATAATAACTTTTTGGGGAAACTTCTACAAGATTATTATTCTTTTGCAAAGCTTTTTCTAAATCTTGTAACTCAGGGTTGCCAGGGTTCTTTTCTCTGGCACATTTAAAAAGCTCTCTCAACCACCCTTCAGCGTATGCTTGTTCTATAAGCTCAAGTATAACATTTGGTAACTTCTGCTTCGTATTAACCAAGTTTGGTAACTTCTTACCAAAACAGAGTGTAACCATCCTTCCTAAATCTTCCTCTCTAGGGAAAGCACTTTCTAAGGCTTTAGCAAATTGCTCTTTTATTGTTCCTTCCATTTCAAAACATTTTGTCACATCCTCTTTACAAAAACAATTTCCATCTACATTTACCTCATTCTTGATTTACAATTACTAAAGTGGCTACAATAACCACATGATTAAGGCGCTGAGAGAAAGTAAGACTAAGCTTTCTAATTTGATAAGACTTGCTAACCAAGATGAGGGCATTCTTGTCACAATTAGAGGTAAGGTTAAAGCTAAATTAACGGGCGTGGAGACTCAAGATAAAGCTGATGATATGAGAGCTTGGGTACTAGAACTTGAGAACCTACAAAGAACTTATAGTACAGGTCGAAGTAAGCTCAGTGTTGAAGATATATTAACTGAAGATCGTCAGGAACACCTTTGAACTATTGGGATTATGTTAGCACAAGCTTCTGAGCTAGAAACTACCAAACATATAAACCCTAATGAATTTGATGCTATTTCCAACCTGCAAGGTGTGCCCAAATCGGAAAAGCAGTGGCTTGCTGCCCATAGTGAACTAAGAATTCTTAATCAGGGTGAGCTTTATTCTAAGCAAGGTCAAGAGGTAAGCACCCTCCAATTTGTTCTAGAAGGCACTTTACAAGTTATTCGTCATGAAGATGGTAAAGAAATAGGAGAATTTCGTTTTGGCAAAGGTGATATAACTGGTCTGATACCATTTTCACGCATGAAGCATTTTGGTGGAACTGTACGTGCACTTGTTCCCACACGCATTGCTGAGTTAGATAAATCTCTTTTCCCAAAGCTACATCAACATGCCCCTGAAATTCTGCAGAAGCTTGTAAATACTATGCTAGATCGTACTCGAGAGTTTACCAGATTAGGTGCTCAGCGTGAGAAATTAATTTCCTTGGGCACTATGTCTGCAGGTTTAGCCCATGAATTAAATAATCCTGCTGCCGCTGCAAAAAGAGCTGCCAACAGCTTATCTGAAGTACTGCAAGCTTTCGATGAGCATTCCTCATCACTGCTCAAACCCACATTCTTCAAAGAACTTCCTGATAATAGTGATTTTAATCCTATTCAAGAGGCTTTAAATTTAAACCCTGAGCTTGACGCTCTGACTAGAGGCGATCTAGAGGATGATTTAAGTGACTGGCTTACAGAACAAGAAATTCCTGATCCTTGGGAAGTAGCGGCTACTCTTATTTCTGGAGGCTACACTAGGAATTTGCTTGAAAACTTTAGTCAGCAAATTGTTCCTAGGAAAACTAAGGATTTCCTTATTTGGCTATATAGAGATATAGAAATGCGACTCTTGGCTTTTGAGCTTGTTGAAAGTACTACCCGAATTTCTGACCTAGTTAAGGCCATGAAGGAATATACCTATATGGACAGGGGGCTCGAGCAAGAAGAAGTAGATATTCATGAAGGCATTAAAAATACCCTAATTATCCTCAAGCACAAACTAAAAAAGAAAATGATCACTGTTGAGAAAAACTTTGTTGAGTTGCCTAAAATACGTGCCTATGGCAGTGAACTTAATCAAGTTTGGACAAATCTTATTGCCAATGCCATAGAGGCTTTACCAGAAGGTGGCAAGATTCGCATTCGCGCTTGGCACGATCAAAATTCTAAGGCTGTTTGCATAGAAATTGCTGATAATGGCTCTGGTATTCCTAAGGACATCCAAGATAGGATCTTTGAACCTTTTTTTACTACCAAAGGTGTTAATGAAGGTACAGGCATGGGCTTAGATATTGTCAATCGCATTATTAGTAGAAGGCATTACGGTACTATTCGCTTCACTTCTGAACCCGGAAATACCAGATTTATTATTCGTTTACCTATTTAGGTGCTGTTGCTGCAAAAGTAACTTCGTCAGCAAATGTGAGTCTATGTCATTCTGAGGAGTATAGCGACGAATAATCTCTGGTGGTGTAAAGCAGTGAGGTCCTTCGCGTAGTTTACCCTCTGAAGGGCTCAGGATGACATCCCTTGCGTTGGATCAGGCAAGAACTTATCTGGGATATTATCTTCAGGGCTGGTAACATCTAAAATAGGAGAAATGTTGGCAGCACCTTCTTTGATGTGGAATTTGATAGGTTAGACTATAATGTCTTGACGATTGTTGAAACTATAATAAAGACAAAAACCTTTCTAGAGAAATCTCTAGTTAGCAGTGTTGAAGCAGAAGTTTATTTATTGCTAAGTGAACTGCTAAGTGTACCTCGCAATGAGCTTGTACTCCTTAAAAATAAATCACTAACTCCAAAAGAAGAATTTACTTTGAAACAGTGGTTAGAACGCCGCTTAAGACACGAACCTTTACAGTATATTATAGAGAAAGCCTACTTTTATGGTTTAGAGTTAAAAGTTACCCCATCAGTACTTATTCCTCGGCCCGAAACTGAGAGTCTAGTAGCCTTAGCACTAGAGGTTATTAAAAAAGTATCTAGTTGTAGGGTAATTGATGTGGGCACTGGTAGTGGAGCGATTGCTTTAGCTATAAAACATGAGTGTCCTAGTGCTAGGGTTTTAGGCTTGGATGTTGATGATCAGGCCCTAGAAGTTGCTAAATATAATGCTCGAAAGCTTAACTTTAAGGTAGATTTTTGTTTATCAGATTTATTAGAAGAAGTGTACGAAGATGCTTTGCAGACTAATTTAATCGTTGCTAATTTACCTTATTTGCCTATGGGCGATATTACTGAACTTTCTCCTGAAGTTAGGGCGGAGCCAGCTCGAGCACTTTTTGCAGGGAAAGATGGATTAGAGTTATACAGAAAGCTCTTAGCACAAGCTTATGAACTTTTAGAAAAAGGTTGTGTAATGGTATTAGAATTAGACCCTCGCAACATACAGACCGCTTTTAGTGAGGCTAGTGATTGGCAAAGTAGGCGTATAGAAAAAGACTTGGTAAATAGGGATCGCTTTTTGGTTTTAGAACGTTAATTAGGTGCTTAACTTACAAAATCAAACTCTTCTTGCAGAGCTTCATCACTAATTTCTTCACTATTTTCTGCCTCGCTTTTACGTGTAGCCCAAGCAGGAAAAGGAAAGTTTAGCATCATAGGGCTGGGCACATCTGGTTGATGGATTATCATAGTGCCTGGGGCTAGAATGGTTGCTCTTGAACGAAAACTAGCTGGCATAAAACGGTACTCACTGCGCTCAGCTTCAGCAGCGTCTAAGCGCCCAACAATTCTGATGGCAGCATTACCCACAATGCGTCTCTCTACCTCACTAGCTGTTTGTTGTGCTCCTATTAAAATAATGCCCATACTGCGCCCACGTTCAGCCACATCTAGTAGAACTTCTTTTATAGGACTGTCACCTTCGGCAGGTGCATACTTGTTTAGCTCATCAAGCACAACAAAAATTTGCCCACGCCCACTTCTACGTTCCTGTTCACTGAAAACTTGCTTTAAAAGTACCCCTACTACAAACATTTGTGCTAAGGGAGCAAGTTTGTTTATATCTACTACATGAACTTGCTCTTCGCTGTCTAGTATATCTAATTTAGCCCTATCAAAAGCACTTTTGGGCAAATCACCCCTTATTAAGCGGCGCACATGTTTTGCTGCTCCACGTAAGCGTCTAATAAAAGCTTCACGAGTAGCTTTGCTTTGATTAGCTGTCCACGCTTTATCTCCACCACCCTTACCATCTTCATCATCACTGTCTTTACCTAACAATTTGTGATCAATATAATCAACTAGATCATCAAAGGTTTTGAGTTTTGGCTTACCTGTACTTGATAACAGTGCTTCAAAGTTGGTACCTTCATCTTCGTTTATTTCTGGGATACCATCAATGTTTTCCCCACGCTGAGAAGGGGGAATATAACCTTGCAAAACCTCTTCAATTTCAAGGTAAGGCCCTTTTTGTTTCTGTGACTTTGCTAGCTTGGCTAACCTTTCTTCAACATGAGCCATCAAAAAACCTAGATTGCTCATAGTATTACCATCGGTCAGTACAAAAGGCAACATGCGTTGCTCTGCAAAGTTGAACAGTGTCCACAAATAAGGTAAAACGCCATCACGAGTGCTTACATCAGGCAAGAGATGTTTACCTTCTTGAGCAGGCGCGTGCAAACCTACACTGTCAAATTCATGTGTGGGTAGATTGCAAATTTGGTAACGATTTTTATCAAAATTGCGTTTTTGGAGCCATTTCTGTTCTACATCGTAAAAACGCTTGTTTTGCTTATCCAAAAAAAGTAGATCTTCACCTTTAACATTAAAAATAACAGCTTTTGTCACAGCAGTTTTGTCATCTAGTAAGGGAATATTATTCTTGTGGCAATTTTTTGCATAAAAAATACTATAAAGTAAAAATAAAGCGTAGCTAGTCTTGGTAGCTATTCCTGAAATACCAGAAATATTAATATGGGCTCCCTTAGTGCCATTAATAAAATCAAAATTTATGTAACCTGCCTCACCATTCCTTAACACCCCTGCAGGTAAGGGGGTTTCCATATTGTCTAAGTAAAGAGCTTTTTCTAGAGCTTCACCACTAGCCATAAAGACTTTATCACCGGGGGCAGGTGGAATGAAATCTTCGGGTTCTACTCGAGTCACAATAACATGAGCATTGTAAGTCATGTTGGCAGGCATAAGGCCATTAGCTACTAGTTCAGTGTCACCATCAAACTGTACCCCTTCAAAGCGGCGATGTACTTCATCAATTATGCCATAGAATCTAACTACGGCTCCTTCATGGGCAGGGTCTTTGACTTCAATATAGATGATGTCGTCAAGTTGCACTTTGACACCTGTAGTTACAGCAACCCAAAAGTTTAGTGGCGTGGCATCTTGAGTACCAAGCACCATACCTATTAGGTCATTCATACCTCAACTATAACTTAAATTTTAAGGTTTGGGTAGCCTTTTAACTTTGCTAAAAGGTTTTATCCTAAATAGCTTACTTTATGAACCTGAAATTCGCTTTACAATCTCTTCTAGCATGAGGGTCTCGTTTTGAAAATTATTGCCACTATCTCCTAGACAGAATGGGGGAACAAGGCAAGAGAAGGGTATTTGTTATGAAAGCGATGTTGTAGAGGTTCAAAAACTTGAACCCTTACGATTTGTCCATAAGGTCTGTGACTGGATGTTAAGGGTTTGGTAATACATTTGGGGTTCTCCATGTTTTTGTCTGAACTGTGATTCATATGATTTTTATGATTTTGAAACCTTTCTATTTACCGTCCATAATGGTCAAAACTGTTCAAACATGACAATTTACAGCTGAAATAACATCATATCGTCAAGAATATAGTTAGACGGCGTTGGCTAGTCCTTTGGGTGTGTTAAGATGATTTTGTTTGGTTTGCTCGAGTGAGTAAACGGTCTTTCTGGTATTGATATTCCTTATTTAAGGGCAGGTAGATTGAATGTCATGAAATCAGGTGGAGGTTAATGAGTAAGCCCCATAATAAGAAGAGATATGGTGAACTATGGCCCCAAGGTCGGATTGATTTATGTTTAAAGGAACTGAAAACTATAAAGCCTTTCGTAACGCTATCTGGAGGTTGGGCTTGGCATTTTATGTCACCGATAGGTCATAAAGAATATAAACATGCTCATGACCATAAAGATATCGACTTATTTGTAGAGCCAGCTAATGTGGCGACTGTAGTGAGTCTGTTAAAAGGCCAAGGGTTTGCAAAAGTATGGACAAAGTATGATAAGCTGCCGAGCCAAGAAGATTTCCGACGCTATGAAAAGCGAGTTGAGTTAAATGAACAGACATCTGTTAAAGTGACCATAGATTTCTTTGTAAGAGATGATGTACCTTACCATGAAATAGAAGGATGGAAAGTAACAGAGCCGAATTTTTTACTCAGCCTTTACAGCAGTATCCATTCAAGTGATAAATGCTTTGCTGTAAAAGCCGCTATGCGCTTATTGGAAGAAGGTATTGATCCCGTGGGTAGAGCTGAACTGGTTGAGATACCGGTTTAAACAGGGGTAAAGTATCCTTTTTTAGCAAGATCAAGATAAAATAAAACATGGCAACTATTTTGGCAGTCTATGCTCATCCCGACGATGAGGTCTTTGGTACAGGTGGAACTTTAGTGCGCTATGCTAAAGAAGGTCATACTGTTAAGCTTATTTGCGCTACTAAAGGGGAAAGGGGTAAAATTACTGACCCTGAAATTAATGCTGACGCTGATGTTGCGACCTTACGTGAGCAGGAACTAAAGGACTGTTGCAGAATCTTAGGAATTGATACTCCTATATTTCTTGGTTACCACGATTCTGGTCGACTCGAGCCCTCTGAAAATAATTCTCGAGCACTACTAAACATTAATGAGCTTGAAATCGAAAAAGTGCTCTTAAAACATATAGCTGAAATTAAGCCTAATGTCATTATTAGTTTTGATCCTCATGGTATTTATGGGCACATTGATCATATAAAGATACACCGCGCAGTAACAGCCGCTTTTTGGTCAGCTGGTGGAATAACAGGACCTATACCCAAGCGTCTTTTTTATAGCGTGATGCCAACTCAAAATTTACAGGCTTTGCAAAAGATACGTAAGAATTCACCTTTAAGTAATCTTGACCCTACTATTTATGGTGCTACAGAAAACTCTTTTGCTGCAGTAATTGATGTAAGTGATTATCTACTCATAAAAATGAAGGCCATTAGTGCTCATCGTAGTCAAGTTGGACCTAATTCTACTTTTGCTAATATTGATGCGCCTGAGTGGCAAGAAATGCTCATTAAAGAGGCTTTTACCTTAGGTGGATTACGTGGTAGTTTCCCTACAATGCCTGTTAATGACCTTTTGTATGACCTAGATTAACCACCTATGCATAGCATAGTGTTTGTGAGTTTTCTTGTGAAGTTGAGAGTAATAACTAGAAGCTAGTAAGGCTTTGCTATGTATGCTGGCTATGTAATGTATGCTGTTTACTAACTTCTAACTACTGGCTACGTAATTGCTCATTGCCAATAATGATTTAATGCAATAATTATTACTTATAGATCTATGATATTAAACATTAATCCAATTACATTTAAGGTGCCGCACACCAAAAGTAGTGAAATATTGAACTTAATCCCAATATTGTCCTATTAAAAAATTTAAAAGACATTAATGTCCTTATAATATATTTATGACCCCAAATTAGGGCATATATTTGATTTATTTCCTAAATTGGCTTATTAAATTTGACTTAAAGTCATTTTTGGTGCAATAATCGGCTTGGATTTAGGATTATTTATTTTAGGTATGTAAATGTGGTACGGGAATTTATTGAACATAAAAGTAGTGAAGTGTATCGGATTAGACCCCTATTTAGGTGTTCAATACTAGGGTTGTTCCGAAATAAAATAGTGTCCCGAATGTCTAACACATTAAACAAATAATTTAGACACTTATCAAGATTTATCTACAGTATTATGCATTTTGTGAAGTTTAAATTGAGCAATTATACACCTTACAATGTACGCAAAACTATTTCAGAACAAGTCTACTAGTTAGCCCTTTTTATGCAGTTATCTTTGATCTTTGGAATAAAAAGTGATTGAAGAAGCAAAGATTATTGAACTTTTAAGAATTAAAGGAAAATACCTTTATCATAGAGAGGGACAAGAACTTGAATTCAAAGAACAATTTAATCTAGCAGGCCTTGCTGACTACTTTCGGGATTTTGCTGCTTTTTCCAATAACCGAGGAGGCTTTATGCTTTTTGGCATTAAAGACTCACCACGAATTCCTGTGGGACTGAGCCCAAACTCTAAAGAACAGTTCGATAAAATTGATCCCCAAAAAATCACGGGTTACCTACTTGAAATCTTTTCATCAGATATTAGATGGGAACAAGCCAATATTCTACATGATGGTAAAACATTTGGTGTTTTTCATGTCTATGAAGCTGCTTTGAAACCAGTAATTGCAAAAAAAGATGAAGGCAAAGATCAGATTATCAAGAATGGTGAAGTATACTTTCGCTATGGGGGGAGAACTCAGAAAATTCAAGCGGCAGAACTCGAAAGTATAATTGACAAAAGAATAGCGCAAAACAATCAACAATGGTTAGACCTCTCAACTTTTGCAGTGAGGCCTTTGCGATGTCAGGAAAACGAAAATAGGCTAATATCCGATAAAGCAAATTGTTACTAATCTTCACATTATGAATAACACCTCCTAAAATGTATAAACACACCGTGGAGGTGATTATATGGTACCCCTGCTTGATTACCCTGAAGTTGTTAAGCATTATGAACATTTCTTTAAAGATATTTTCTCTGATTCAGCCATGACACAGTTCAAACGTTATATAAGTGGACTTATTGTTTCAGAAAACAAAACCGTTGAGGGGATTAATCGCTTGATTATTTTTGAGAACCGTGATCAAAGCAGCCTTAATCGCTTGTTAAACAAAAGCCCTTTTAGTGAAGAGAAACTAAACCAAAAACGTTTAGACCTTTTAGCAAGTCTGGAAGGTACTCGTTTCAAACCTAAAGGTGTGTTAAGTATAGATGATACTTTGCTTGAGCATTATGGCAAACACTTTAAAGGCATAGCAAAACTTTATGATTCTAGTAAAGGATGCCATGTTTGGGCGCACCATTTGGTAGGGTTACACTATAGTGACGATCAAACTGACTATCCAGTAGAATTTGAATTATGGAAACCCGCTGACCTTGAGAAAATAGAGGAGGGGCTGCCAGAGCTAGGTATTCCCATCAAGGAAAGTAAGCTAGAACTGAAAAAGACTAATGAAGCAAAATGGCGACAGTACTTGATAAGATTATGGAGAAGGCATCAAAACAAAGATGGTGTCACAGATTTGTATGAAAGCAAGTTTCACATTGCAAAAAGATTGCTATCTAAATGGAAGGAAAGTAATCCAAGGATGAAACTGCCTATAGTATTTGATAAATGGTATACAGCAGCTCCTTTTTGTCGTTTCATTGACAAGGAACTTAAACTTCCCTATGTAGGAACACTTTGTGCAGATGATAAAGTAATTGTAAATGGGCAAGAAGAAACAATTAAAGACTTCAGTCAGAGACTTAAAAAAGAGCATTTCGATAATTTAAGTGAGGAGAAGAAGCCAGTTTTCCGTAAAATAACCATTTCCTACAAGGGAAAGAAAGAAAGGTACTACAGTTTTTGTTGCACGATTAAGGTTAAGAATTTTGGGAAGCAAAGATTAGTTATCAATTACAGAGAGGAAGAATTGAAGGGTGAGCCATATGCATTAATTTCAAATTGCTTAAAATGGCAATCAGCAGGAATAACAAGAATCAGACGCCATAGGTGGCCAATTGAAGTATATCATGAAGAAGGTAAGGCAGAAGGTTTGGACCAGTATCAGGTACGGGATATTGAAGCGATATGCAGACATATTAGCTTTGTTGCCGTAGTTTACAGCTTATTGCGAGCCATACCTCATGATCAGGACCTCTTAAAAAAGCTTCAAAATCAACTCAAGGTAGAAATTGAAGGTAGTAACTCCCATTGGTGTCGAGTAGCAAAAGCACAGAGCTTGTGGAGTTTGGCAAGTTTCATAAGTGCTGGATTAGTAAAAGGGCAAACACTTGAAAGTTTGATGGCACCTATTTTAGCTGCTGTCTGCTACTAGAAAGCGTTTATTTAAAAATCCAATTGCTTTTTGAGTCCTTTTTAATTTACTATTTAGGTCTTTTAGGTTTTCTTTGTTCCTTTACTGATGATTTTTCCTTTGAGAATTGCTATAATTAGTTGAGTGAACTAATATTACTAACATACTCACTACTGCCAAAGTTGAGAGACCTGATGGCTAAAATTGGCAAAGCAGGTCCACAGAATATTGCACTATTGGACACCGAAAAAGGAGTTCTAGAACGTAACAACAATTCAGTAATGCTTCTTGATGAAGACCTTGCAAAAAAACTGAAGTTTATTAAAGAGGGTGAGTTCGTTGAAAAAGATGGTGCAACTGCTCTAAAACTTGTTGGAGACATAGTTCCAATTGATAAAGTCGAAGTTGTTCGCCATGTCAAAGAAAACCTAACCAAACAATATCCGTTTTCAGCACTAGAATTAGTGGATGAAGTCAAAAAAAGAGTACCTACTATCTCACAACAAGATGTTTGGGCTTGCATTGCTGAAAACGACATAAAAAATAACTCGGATTACTCTGCTTACAATTTTCGCAACAAAAAGCACGAGGACGCATTCCATGAAACTAGAAGTTTACCAGTTGCCACACCAAGTATTTACAATCAAAAGGCAGTCGATTTTATTGTTCGAATCTTACAAAGCCCTTAAGGCAAGCCGTTCTTGTCGCATGTCCTCGAAACAAAGTTTAGAAATAGCAACAGACTTAATAATTAGGGAATTGGAATCAGGGAAGGCTTGATCTAACTTAGCGCTACAGTGGGATGCTCACACGGACAGCTAAATTAAGTGTAGAATTAGCTGAAGGGAAGTGTATTTAGAAGTGAGCACCCCTGAGCTTAGTGCCGTTAGGCCTGTTAATTAGTGCTCAGACTTTGTTAAAGTGTTTTTGTTGATTGCTCGAGTCCAGCCAGCGGTGAACATTAAGACCTGCTTGGACACTAACCTACTGTAGCTACAAATCTATTTTGGAGTCATTGTTACATGAATATCGTTGGAAAACTTATGGGAGCAAATCTTAGAAATGGCAACAGGCTTAGTGGTTATCGGAATTTGTGTTGGTGAAAGCATTGTCTAACCGCACGCTTCATTGCGACAAGAAGTCATGTGTACGGCTGTTAAACAGCTAATTTCGAAAGAAAGGAAGTAGATTTAACCGAATGTCCCACCATTCGTACCCTCCCAAGATGTGCATCACTGGTAACAGTGTTGTGCAAAGCTCTTGGCAGAATGAAACCCATCATATGAGGAGACTAAGTAGTGATACAAAGTCAACAACGCTAGTACCATGTGTGAGGGAGCTAGGGTTAGGTCATATGGTTAATATAAGTGAAGTGCTGATAAACATCGTTAGTGGTGAACAGCCAAAGGTACTGATAGGCTGTGACCCTTCGC
Organism: Trueperaceae bacterium; assembly: GCA_965223045.1. Lineage (GTDB taxonomy): Bacteria > Deinococcota > Deinococci > Deinococcales > Trueperaceae > CBDCVN01. The sequence continues at coordinate 4,899,734 of CBDCVN010000013.1, read as the reverse complement.
TTTGCTCTAGGGCAGGCCAAAAGGTACAGGGACAAGTTTACACTTTTGCAGCTGGTGTAACGTGGGTGTTGAGAACTCGGTGAATAGGCACAATCTAAGTGATCTAGGCGTATACATGAAACTTGGTAAGCCTGTACATTTTCCCATAGGGAAAGCCTACTGTAAAGGAAGCCGATGGATGTGCAGGTAAAGGATACAAGGAAAAAGCGAAAGTCTGATTGTAATGATCAGGATAGGGCTGGTGAAAACCAGAAATACCCAACTCGAAAGAGTGCAGACTTCCAATCAATGTCAGCAGCTAACAGCAGGCATTGGACAGTAGGTGTCAGATGACGAAAAAGCTTGTCAGAAGTCAGAGGATAGTAGCTAGTGCTGGCGCTTGGTGAAGGAATGCCCCAACTAAGAGGAGCTGACGCGCTATTCCCTGCAAAGCAATTATCAGCTGTAACATGGCATGAAACAGAATGGTACACCTGTAGTAGAGCAGTGCGACAACTTCAAGCCCGGATTGTTAAGGCAATCAAAGAAGGTAGGTTCTGGTTAGCAAAGAATCTACAAAGGTTATTGACTCATAGTTACACTGGCAAATTGATGGCAGTGAGACGAGTGACAGGGAATAAAGGTAAGAGAAGTGCAGGAGTAGATGGAAAGCTGTGGTCCACAGCAGAGTTAAAGGAACAGGCAAGCCGAGAGCTGAAAGCAAGTGGCTATCAGGCACTATATAGATTGTACACTAATTCTGCAAGTTCTGTACTATAAATACCCTATATTTACCTTTAGACTTAAAAGTATCTATGGCAACACTAAGCTTAATTAACAGTATTACTAGGACCCTAGATGAAGAGATGGCTAAAGATTCTGATGTAATCATTATGGGTCAGGATGTAGGTAAACGTGGAGGTGTATTCCTAGCCACTGAAGGCCTACAAGAAAAATATGGTGAGGATAGAGTTATTGACACACCGCTTTCTGAAGCTGCAATTATAGGTGCAGCAGTTGGTATGGCTACAAATGGTATGAAACCAATAGCTGAAATTCAATTTGCAGACTATATTTTTCCCGGTATTGAGCAGCTCTTTACCCAAGCTGCGAAACTGCGCTATCGTAGTGGTGGACAGTTCAATGCGCCTATGGTGGTTCGCATGCCTTCTGGTGGAGGAGTCAAAGGTGGACACCATCACTCACAATCGCCAGAGACACACTTTACTCACACTGGTGGACTTAAAGTAACTTATCCTTCTACACCCTATGATGCCAAGGGCCTCCTAAAAACTGCTATACAAGACGATGATCCCGTTATCTTTATGGAACCTAAGCGCCTTTACCGTGCAATTAAAGAAGAAGTACCAGAGGAAGAGTATACTATTGCTTTAGGCAAAGCTAAGCAATGTAAAGCAGGGGATGACTTGGTGATGATTTCTTATGGGGGTGCTATGACAGAGACTCTTAAAGCTGCTGAAACCTTGGCAAAGCAGGGCATTAGCGCCGAAGTATTAGACTTACGCTCATTAATGCCTTGGGACACAGAGGCAGTACTAGAGGTTGTGGCTAAAAAAGGGCGTTGTGTTTTAGTAAGTGAAGCACCAAAGACCAATAACTTTATGAGTGAAGTTGTGGCTACTATTTGTGAAGAGGTGTTTGATAGTCTTGAAGCACCGCCTATAAGAGTCACAGGTTTTGATACACCTTACCCTTATGCTCTAGAAAAAGAGTATATGCCTAGTGTCAATAGAATTTTAAAGGCAGTTCAGAAGGTCCTGAATTACTAAGTTAAAATGTAACTGTTAATCCTAAACCAAGCTGTATTGAGTTAAATTAAATGTCTTGCAATCTCATTTAGCTATTAAGTATAATTTTACAAGGAGTTTTTAGTTTCTTAAACTCATAAGGAGGACTTTTTGTGTTTAGATTCAAGGATTTTTATAGTTCAGCCCCTACATCTACATTACTTAATAATCACTCTATAGCTTTTACTTCAATTGCATAGCCTTTAAGGGTTACATTGAGATAAATTAGGAGGAAATATGGGCAATGTAGTTGAAGTAGAGGTTTTGATATCAAAGTTAGCTCGAGCTGAGCGTCAAGAACATCACCTTTTAAGTGCAGAAGTTTCTGCACTGCTGGCTAATCGATTGCTACAAGAGGGTAAGTATAGGCTTGCCTCACACTGGGCAAAGTGGGCTTTGCAAATTTATGAGCTTTACCAGAGAACAAACTCCGAGCTATATTGGCAAAATTTTCATCAGTGGCTTTTAATTAAGTTACTTCTAGGAGAATTTGTTTGTGTTCAAGAAGCAATAGCTATAAAGCAAGATAAAGCCAGCGAATTTTCCCAAACCTCGAGTTGGATGCTTGATAATTCGCTTATGTACCTTGCACTGTATAGGGGTAATTTTGAGTATGCTGCTCAGATAGGAGAACGCCTTTGGTATAGTACTTCGCAACGCAAACATTTGATACACTTGGCAAATCCTTATGTACGTATTCTCATGAGTATAAATGAAGAAAGGGAAGCAGAGCAAGCAGCAGAAAGAGCAATGTGCTTAGGACATGGATTAGACAATGCTTATAGAGCAAAAATTATTTTGGTGCAGGCCATTGTGCTAAGTACTAGTAATAGAGAAAAAAGCTGTGAGCTTCTTGAGCAAGCTATTAAACAATTGTCCCTACCTTGGCAAATACAAGCTGGTTTGTATCTGGTTAGAAACTACCAACGGCTCGAGCAAGCTAAAAAAGCCCAAAAGATATATAAAATGATTGAGCCTTACTTACAGGGCATAGATAATAGCGGACTACTGTTTTTAGCAGGCAGCCCGCTTCCAGTTCATACTAATAATTATTTAGGTAGTAAAGCCAAGTTGAATTTGCACTTTCTTGGAGGCATACAAAGTGAATTCAAGGGATTTGTACAAAACTTACGACCACGCTTCGCTGAGATTTTAGCTGTGCTCACAAGCTACCCTAAGGGTATGTCTGCAGAACAACTGACCTTGGCTATATATGGCGAAGCTCATACTTCGTCATGCTGTAAAACTGAAATTAGTCGTCTCAAGCGCCTTATTCCTATCAAAAGTCGTCCCTATCGCTTAGAAATTCCAGTTTGGGCAGATTTTCTTGAGATTCCTGCTTTACTAAAAGAGGGTCAAGTTAATAAGGCTATTGATCTTTATCAAGGACAACTATTGCCTGCTTCTGAAGCACCAGAAGTGCGTAACTTGCGTGTAAATATTGATGAATCCTTACGCTCTGCTGTGCTCGAGCTTCCTACCTTTGAGCCTTTGTGGAAACTGGCTAATAGAATGCGTGATGATCTAGAGTTATGGGAAGCTGTTCTTAATCATTTACCAAGAGGAGATCCCAGACGGTCAATAACGCAGGCACGTGTTCATAGCCTTCATCGTTCGTGGCAAGCATAGGGTAGCAACTTGAATACAATTGTTGCTTAACCAAAAATTAAAAGAATCCCAACTTTTTGTAACTTGATAACTCTTTGTTCAATCTTTTTGGTCTACCTTTCTGGTGGTTTTAAGATGGTTTCAGGACTTAGGGATTGGATTGGGTGAAGATTCCCATTCTAAGAAATAGCAACATCGCCACCAGTTCCATGCTCTTTTTTAGCTAGGTTAATCATTACATCACGAACTTTATTTCCTCTAAGGTATTTAAGCATAATTCCTAGGGGAACACCATAGATCCCAATTATAGCTATGCTCATAAAAATAGGCACAAGGCTAAACCCTCGCTGATTATGTTCTGATATAACCGAAAACCAATTATAAACCCAGAAAACACCAAATCCTATAATGAAGATTAGAAAAAACCAAGTAAGGACTTCTAATACGTTGCGAGACCATGGTTTTAATTTGAGAAAATTGACTCCTGAAACAACACCGAGTAGTGCAATACCAATTTGAACAATAGCTAGTATAGGTAAAATTTTAAAAATTAAGGGTATTTCTGATCCGTCTTGTGCAATATCACCTATCGTAAACGGGATAAAAAATGCCATGGCTGCTGATAGGCACATGAAACTACCAATAATAATCCATGCCCAGCCTATCACTGTCACAAATGTAGGTCTTTTTTCTAGATACATCTTGTTCTTTCTCCTATCTAATATTGTGTTCAAAACTTTAGCTAAAGTAAAGCCTTTGCTGGAGTAGTGGATATTTTCCTTTGAGGTGTAAAGCATAGGAAGCAAACTAATGTTCCTCCAGTAAGGATATTTAATGTTATGGTAGTAAAGAAAAATCCTGAAACTAAAAATGTTATCCAAGATAATCTTCGCTTTTCCACATAATTTAGCCTACTGAATAGGGTGTTAAGAAAGTGTAAAAACCCTTTCTTACAACAAGAAGTTGCTACCCGTCTAGAGAAGTGCATCACAAGTTTTATTCTTGGGTATTCTCCTGCAGTCTGTATCAACAATTCCTGCCCCAAACTCACCATTTTAGGTCAGTAGTTCAAGCTAAAGTACTAAGCGATTAACTTCGTGGGTATCCTCTCAAGCAAAAAACTAGCTTATGCCTACTCCCAATCCTTCCTAAGTGAGCTTAAGAGTGCTAAAATAACCCTATGCTTCCTGACCGCTATCTAAATCCCTTAACAGATTTTGGGTTTAAAAAGCTTTTTGGTTCAGAGCCCAATAAAGAGTTGCTAATTGACTTTCTAAATCAACTTTTGCCAGAACCACATAAGATAGAAAAGCTTAGTTACAAAAAGAATGAGCACTTGGGCATAACCGAGGTAGACAGAAAAGCTATATTTGATCTCTACTGTGAAAACGAAAAAGGTCAGAAGTTCATAGTTGAATTACAAAAGGCCAAACAAAATTACTTTAAAGGATAGAAGTGTTTACTATTCTACCTTCCCTATTCAAGAACAAGCAGAAAAAGGTGATTGGGATTACAAATTACAAGCTGTTTACACTGTAGGGATATTGGATTTTGTTTTTGAAGAAGACAAAGATTGCCCTGATGTAGTTCATAAAGTCAAACTAAAGAACCAACTTAATAAAGTTTTTTTTGATAAGTTAACTTATATTTACATAGAGCTTCCTAAGTTTAAAAAGACAGAAGCAGAACTAGAAACACTGTTTGATAAGTGGCTGTATGTACTAAAACACTTAGAGAACTTGAAAGATCGTCCAAGGGCATTGCAGGAAAGAGTATTTGACAAGTTATTTTTAGCAGCAGAGATAGCCAAGTTTAAACCAGAAGAACGGCAAGCATATGAAGAAAGCTTAAAGCATTACAGGGATCTAAAAAATGTGATTGACACTTCTTTTATTGAGGGAAAGGAGATTGGTGTGGGAGAAGGAATGGAAAAGGGACGTGAAAAAGAGCGCCAAGCTATTGCAAAGGAAATGAAACAAGAAGGAATGGACATAAATGTGATAGCTAAATTGACAAAGCTAAGTGTTGCAAAAATAGAGCAGCTTTAGGTTCCTTTAGATTGTTTGTGTTGAGTTCAATCGCTTAGTTTACTGTGTAAGTTTAGAGATAATGTCAAACACCATTGAAACCCAAAAAATTCTCAAAAATTACTTGGAGATGGAGATTATCTCAATAGCCAAGTTTAAACCAGAAGAACGGCAAGCATATGAAGAAAGCTTGAAGCACTATAGAGATCTAAAAAATGTGATTGACACTTCTTTCCTTGAAGGTAAAGAGCTTGGATTAGAAGAAGGAATGGAGAAGGGGGCTCGAGAAAAAGCGTTAGAGGGTGTTTGGGAAATATCTATTAACTGGAATTACGCAGGCTCTAATTACTCATCTAGATAAGGGTTTTTGCCGACCACATGCCATAAGATGTGCCTCTGACGCAAAATCGTTTTTTACTATTTCCTGCACAGTAATCTTACCCACCTCAAAATGCCTCTAAAAACTTTTTGGGGTAATTCCACACTTATACTTTTTGTCAGATAATACCTCAACCTGTCTGGAAAAGAGTTTACGCTCTAAGAGAATAAATCATTCCTGCACACATCTTTAGAAAGGTATATGCAGGAATACTTTGTTTGTGAAAGACTTTTTAAGGGGTGCGTAATTCCAGTATTAAGCAAAATTGGGAGTGGATTGATGCGCTAAACGCTTGGTCATGATATCACACATAGCCATGTAGATAAAGGCTTCACTTGTTGCTGCTAATACTTCATAATCTTTACTTAAGCGTCTATAGTTTCCTAACCATGCAAATGTCCTCTCCACTACCCATCTTTGTGGGATAACTTGAAAACCTTTTCCTTCTGGTTTCTTTGTTACTTCTAATATCCACCCACATATGTCCAGCACCCACTTCTCTAATCTCGCACTGACATAACCTTGATCTGCTTTTATTACTTTTAATCTTGGCATAGTGCTTTTTATGGCCTTCAACATTTGCTCTAATCCTTTCTTATCTGACCTATTCGCTGTAGTTACAAGTACAACTATCAATAATCCCATGGTATCAACCAATATATGACGTTTACGTCCATTAACCTTTTTTCCTCCATCGTACCCATTCTCTTCATGCACACTACCTTTGACCGATTGACTATCGGCAATACCTACACTGCAATCAGCAAGTTTTCCTTCCTGCTCACGGAGTTTTCTGCGTAAATGTTTGTTTAAAGCCTTCCACAAACCTGATTTACACCATTTATCAAAGTGATAACGCACACTTTGATAGGCAGGAAAATCATGTGGAAGATCACGCCAAGTACAACCATTGCGCAGAAGGTAACGTATAGCATTTACGATTTCACGGAGATCAAGGCTCATGGGACGTCCCCGCTTAGTACTTTTGGTCAAAACTTTAAGTAGAAAGGCTTCAATTATAAGCCACTGTACATCAGTAACGTCAGTAGAGTATGCTTGTCTATGATTTGTTTTCATAGTAGCTATACTGACATATATTGGGTATAGCTACTTCATTTCTGAAATGATATACTTAGTTCAAATTTCAGCCAAAATGCTAGATCTTTCAAAGGAACACTAATTTCCAAACACCCTCTAGAAATAGCTAGGAGTTTAAAGGCCAAAGGTCTCTCGAGCAAAGAGATAGCCGAGTTAACAGGACTGAGTGTAACTGATTTAGAAAAGATGTAAGTTTGTTTTCCCTCGAGCACTCACCCAAAATTTTCCTAAAACTACTTGAAGATGGTACTTGGATCGAGACTAACTTTGTGCCCATTTTCGAGCACAAAACTAACTCTAAACCTTTATGTATTTGGAGAGTATGGTTGGCTCGAGCACTAACCTAAAATTCCAAAAAAAACCACTTGGAGATGATGGTTGGCCCGACCCACCATTATTATTACTACTAAAAGTCTTAGGGCACAATGAGCTTACCCCCAAAAACTGGACAGAAAACCCCGGCGAAATTAAGGTCCATAGAAGATGTAAAATATCTAGAATATGGAGATATAAATGAGCCAGACAAAAGGAATAAGAAAAACATATAAGAAAGAATTCAAAGCTAAAGTTGCAGCAGCAGCCATAGTTGGAGAGAAGAATCTTGCAGAATTAGCAAATCAATATGGTGTACACACCACTCAAATTAAAGAATGGAAAAAAGCTGGATCAGAAGCATTGCATGAAAGATTTTCACTACTAAGGGGCAGGAAAGCCAAACTGCAAGAACGTAGAGAGGCTGCACTGTACGAACAGATTGGCAAATTGAAAATGGAACTAGATTTTTTGTCCAAAGGGCTCAAAAACTGAGTCAAGAGGAACGTATGTTGATAGTCGATCCAAGGCACCCTCAATTGAGCATTACTAAGCAATGTGAGTTACTGAGACTGAATCGTAGTAGTTATTACTATCGACCTACAAGAATCAGCGATCTCAATGAATGCTTGATGCAAAGGATAGATGAGTTGTATACAGATCATCCTTTTCTAGGTTATCGCAAGATAACAGCAATGCTCAATGGAGAAGGCTATAAAGTCAATCACAAAAGAGTATATCGTTTGATGTGTCTGATGGGTTTGCAAGCTATATATGCCAAACCCAAACTAAGTAAACCAAAGGAAGGACATAAAATTTACCCATACCTTCTGAAAAACAAAATCATAAACAAACCAAATCAGGTATGGGCTAGTGATATTACGTATATACGTTTGCAAGGAGGATATTGCTATCTGGTAGTAGTAATGGATTGGTATAGCCGTTATGTTGTTTCATGGGAAGTTTCGAATAGCATGAAAGCAGAGTTTTGTATAGAAGCATTAGAAGAGGCGTTGGAAGGAGAGAAGCCAGAGATATTCAATACAGATCAAGGTAGTCAGTACACAAGTCATGAGTTTACGGATATATTGAAGGCAAACGAAATAGCAATCAGCATGGACGGAAGAGGGTGCTACATGGATAATATATTTACAGAAAGGTTGTGGAGAACGGTAAAGTATGAAGAAGTATATCTAAAGGAATACAAAAATATAGAGCAAGGAAGGGAAGAAATAGGAAAGTACTTACAATTTTATAACAGTGAACGTCCGCATCAATCATTGCAGTACAAAACGCCTGAATTAGTTTACAGAGAGGAGAAAACTAAATCAATAATAACAGGATAGGTTGTTATCAAGCTTACAAACAATGTAATCTCAATTTGATATCATTTTAGTAGGTCTTAATTAACCTTAATTTTTTGTCCGATCAATTGGGTTCACCTCACAAAACCAATTCTTCATTTAAGTTTGGGGTTAATATCCTTCATATATTCTGAGAGATTAATGTTCTGAAGGGCACTTTCCAGATCGGTAGGCAATTTAACTTTCGCTCTTTTAGCACGGCTAGTAAAATCCTTCATAATTGGATCAACTATATCCTTTTTCTGGCGTATATTTTTGTTGAACTGATCTAGTATTATCCTAGAAATTGGTGCGTAAGAGTAGTGCCAAGCTTCCTCATTATGTCCACCCTTGCGACCGGGTGTAAAAGTTTGGTAAAAACCGACTTTAGGAGCATTGATCTGGAGCCACTTACCAAGTTGAAAAAACTTCCCACTTGGAGTCCAATGTGCATTAGTAGTTGAATTAAAATCAACATCTGTTACCCAATGATGTCGCGATCCACCAGGCAAAGCTGAAAAACGTAGAATGATTTTTAACCGCTTAGCAGAAGGTTGAGCAAACCACTTGCCTCGATCTATTTTCTTCCGCTTTGCTCCATCTTTAAAGTATTCATCTGGTAGTGTATCCCACCCATTCTTTTTACCCCCACTAAGAGTGAGTTTCTCAAAGACAATTTTAGCTTGTCCGCTACTCCCAGCTATAGTTTTGCTAAAGTCACGTCTTTGGGAGACTATCTTAACTTTGATTGGTGGTCTTGGTGAGAGTGCATTCAGCTCAGCTACCTTAGTTTTTATGCGTGCTTCTATGCGTTTATTGATCGAATCTCTCCTCAAACGGCCTGTGAGAAAAAGTCTCAGTTTTGAAAGGTTGATAATATCTAGTGCAATGTCCCTATCCACACGTGCATCCAAAGAGGGCATGTCTGGTGCCGCAAGAAAACCACGCACTGGACGTAGGAAGTTTTCTAGATTGCGGCTACCTTTACCTGGTAATAAGCTATTATATCTAGGTACCTCTTGAGTGATAACAGGAACTTTCTTGCCAGGAATGCTACGCGTTGGTGCAAAAGCTCCAAGGCTCCGCCCTTTAAGTGGTCCCAGAGGGTCTCTAGGATATAACGGGTTACACTTGAGGTTTTTGGGCAAACCTTTTCCAAGCTTACGCAAATTAGCTTTATGCATTTTGGGATCTACATTAAGGGCAGCCATGCCACAAGCCAAATTCTGAGCACTAGGATCATTATTAATATCTGCAAAAATACCTGCTTTTTTTACATCCTTTATTGCATGTACTGACAAAATACGGTGTGGTTGGAAATTTCTGATTGCTTTTATAATACTTTCAGTCTCAGGTTGTACAGGGGCTTTCGCAGTATTAGGACATCGCGGGCTTGAAGCCCTTTGTTGTGTAGGTAAATTTCGATTAATATCAACTTTCTGACGATTGCATCGCCGATCATAACTAGTGATTCCATTTAACTCGTCAATTATACCACCAGGATTAACTCGAGGTATAATTAGAGTATGAAAAGCTAGGGAAGTATTATCTTTGAACTCGTTGCGTGGGAAATTGACACCCATCCACGTAGAATGACCGCTACTAAGCAACTCTTTTATAATAGCATCTGGCAACTCATAACCCGGCCTCTCATCACCATGGAAACCACCAAGAATTAAAGCTCGTTGCTTAGTGTAGGTATGACCAGGAAAGAACCAAGCTTTGATTGGGAGAGCTGTATCAATAGGCACTGGTTTAGGATCTGGTTTCTTGGACTTAGGAAAGTTAGCAGCATAGCCTATTTCACCATTACGATTACCCTGTTCAAGTAGTTTAGTTATTGGAAATATAACAGTAAAGTCTGGGTGATTTCCTATATCACTCCTAATTGTATTAATATTAAGAGGAGCACGTTGAAGTACTGAGTATTTGCTGTTTTCGGGTTTTTGTAACTTTGTAAAAATGTTTTTAGAGTGAAAAGTGTTTCTTGGAAATGCTATTGAAGATTGTTTGCTTATGGACCCTTGTTGAATAGTATGAGTTAATTCATGAGCAAGTAATTTTTGCCCATTAATTGTGTTTGGAGTGTACTCTCTCTTTCCAAGCACAATATCATATCCTTTTGTATAAGCACGAGCATTAATAGCATGTGCAGAATCAGCAGCCTGATTATCTGTATGTATACGGACTTTACTAAAATCATACCCAAAACGTGGTTCAAAAAAAGTGAGGTGAACCCAATTGATCGGACAAAAAATTAAGGTTAATTAATATTACAGCGCAATGTTGCATATTAAGTAAGGGGAAGTGCGAAAAAAGTGCGAGTGTGAATAATAAATTAAGGCTATGAAAAACATTTATAAAGCACACAATGAAATATTAGAAGAGGCCGTAAATTTAAGTCCTCCAGAATGCAACTTAGTTGAAGCAGATATAGAAGCGCTAGCAAAAGAACTCAAAGAATACGTAGCAGAGTTTGAAGAAGCATTTAAACGACCTGAAAGTTTGATCTGGACAGGACATTATCTAAAAGGTTTGTTAAGCAACCTTGATCGAAAAAATATAGAAGCAATGGCACTATCAATAGGACTGAATGTCCGTAGCATGCAAAACTTTGTAGGACAAAGCCCTTGGCAGTTAGAACCTGTGATTGACACGCATCAAAAACTTATTGCAGAAAGTTTAGGTAATGATGGAGTACTGATAGTTGATGAATCAGGGAATGTAAAACAAGGAAAAAGCTCAGTAGGAGTAGCAAGGCAATATTGTGGATCAGTAGGAAAAGTGGAGAACAGTCAAGTAGGAGTATACCTAGGGTATGCCAGTAACAAAGGACATACCTTAACAGAAGGGCAGTTGTACTTACCAGAACAATGGTTTGATAAAGAGCATGAACAAAAAAGGGAAGAATGTGGAGTGCCAAAGGATCTAGAATTTAGAACCAAACCAGAAATAGCGTTAGGAATGATAAAAAAGACAGAAGAGAGAGGGCGTTTGAGCTTTGAATATGTGCTAGCAGATGCATTGTATGGAAATAATATCGAGTTTAGAGATGGAGTAGCTGAATTAGGAAAAAAGTACTTTACAGCAGTATCTTGCGATACGCAGGTATACAAGGAGAAGCCAGAGGTCAAGGTACCTGAATATAAAGGTAGGGGAAGGAAGCCGAAACTAGCAAGGGCAAATATTGAATCAATACGGATAGATGAGTTAGCAAAGGAAATAGAAGCAGAAAAATGGAGTAAACATGTAGTGAAAGAAGGAAGTAAAGGGCCAATAGTATGTGAATTTGCCTTTGAGCGAATATGGGAAACAAGGGGAGAAGAAGAGCCAGTGGAACTGTGGTTGGTAATTCGGCGTAACCTAAATGAGAAAAGAGAGATAAGCTATTATTTGTGCAATGACTCAGAAGAAGTCAGCCTAGAAACATTAGTGTGGCTAAGTGGAATGAGATGGCCGATAGAAACATCGTTTGAGGAATCAAAAGAAGAACTGGGGCTTGATCACTACGAAACTAGAAGCTACTTAGGTTGGCATCACCATATACTATTAACTTGTCTAGCACATCATTTTCTGGTGAGGATGCGTTTAATGTTAGGAGAAAAGTCTCCAGCTTTAACTTTGCCACAGGCAAGAGTGCTGCTCAAGGCAGCAATACCGTTACCTAGATTGACAATAGCTCAATCACTAAATCTAATTCGTTACTATCAGCGCAGAAATTATACTGCTTATGCTTCGCATCGAAAACGTACTCTTGCTATATTGTCTAGGAGTTATATTCCATGACATTGCGCTGTAATATTAAGACCTACTAAAATGATATCAAATTGAGATTACATTGTTTGTAAGCTTGATAACAACCTATCCTGTTATTATTGATTTAGTTTTCTCCTCTCTGTAAACTAATTCAGGCGTTTTGTACTGCAATGATTGATGCGGACGTTCACTGTTATAAAATTGTAAGTACTTTCCTATTTCTTCCCTTCCTTGCTCTATATTTTTGTATTCCTTTAGATATACTTCTTCATACTTTACCGTTCTCCACAACCTTTCTGTAAATATATTATCCATGTAGCACCCTCTTCCGTCCATGCTGATTGCTATTTCGTTTGCCTTCAATATATCCGTAAACTCATGACTTGTGTACTGACTACCTTGATCTGTATTGAATATCTCTGGCTTCTCTCCTTCCAACGCCTCTTCTAATGCTTCTATACAAAACTCTGCTTTCATGCTATTCGAAACTTCCCATGAAACAACATAACGGCTATACCAATCCATTACTACTACCAGATAGCAATATCCTCCTTGCAAACGTATATACGTAATATCACTAGCCCATACCTGATTTGGTTTGTTTATGATTTTGTTTTTCAGAAGGTATGGGTAAATTTTATGTCCTTCCTTTGGTTTACTTAGTTTGGGTTTGGCATATATAGCTTGCAAACCCATCAGACACATCAAACGATATACTCTTTTGTGATTGACTTTATAGCCTTCTCCATTGAGCATTGCTGTTATCTTGCGATAACCTAGAAAAGGATGATCTGTATACAACTCATCTATCCTTTGCATCAAGCATTCATTGAGATCGCTGATTCTTGTAGGTCGATAGTAATAACTACTACGATTCAGTCTCAGTAACTCACATTGCTTAGTAATGCTCAATTGAGGGTGCCTTGGATCGACTATCAACATACGTTCCTCTTGACTCAGTTTTTGAGCCCTTTGGACAAAAAATCTAGTTCCATTTTCAATTTGCCAATCTGTTCGTACAGTGCAGCCTCTCTACGTTCTTGCAGTTTGGCTTTCCTGCCCCTTAGTAGTGAAAATCTTTCATGCAATGCTTCTGATCCAGCTTTTTTCCATTCTTTAATTTGAGTGGTGTGTACACCATATAGATGTCCAGATAAATTCTTTCCCTAAAACAGGAAAAATAATGCCATGATAATTCCAATAATAACCCAAAGGAGACTAATCATGGCAAATAATGATAGCAAACAAAAACTAGAAGAACTACAAAGACTACGCCGTCGCTATAAAAAGGGAAATGATGCAAACGCTTTACTACGGACTCAAGCCCTTATAGCTCTGTATTCCGGCAAAGATATTAAGCTTGTAGCAGAAATGTTCGGTGTCTCAGTAAAAACAGTAAAAAACTGGCGAAAGAAGTTTGAAAAATCGCTTAACTTAGAAGATGAACAAAGAACTGGTAGGCCGCCTAAACTTTCTAAAGAGCAACTAGAGCTAATCAAGAAAATCATTACAGAGTTTAACCAGCAAGTTTGGGTTGCCAGAAGGGTCTTTACTCTCATAGAAAGCCTTTTTGGGGTATGTTTGTCAGTAAAGTATTTACCAGAGCTTTTAAGGAAACTGGGATTAAGTTTCCATAAAGCAATACATTTGCTGTATAGGAAGAATGAAGAGAAGAGGCGAAAGTGGATACAAGAAACACTACCAAAGCTGTACGAGGAGAAGATAAAGGCAGGATGGAGGATATTTTATCAAGATGAAGTAGGGTTCCAAACGCAGGGAACACTAGCGAGCACATGGGGGCTAAGAGGAGAAAAAGTAGAGATCAAGAACTATGGAAGACATGGGAGAGTAAATTTGATAGGGGCATTAGAGTTAGGGACAGGAGAATTCCATGGAGTGCTAACAAAGTTCAAGGTAAATGCTCAGAGGTTTAGAAGGTTTATCTGCCACATGAAAAGGGAGATGAGGGAAGCAAAGATAATGCTTATATGTGACAATGCACCATTTCACAGGGCGAAGTGGTTGCAAGAGTGGGTAAAAGAGAATTCAAAATGGTTGAGGTTAGAATTTCTACCGGGATACTCACCAGATTTCAACCCAATAGAAAGGCTATGGAAGTATTTAAAGAAGGAGTACATACATAATAAATGCTGGGAAACACAAGCAGATTTAAGGAAGCATTTGGAGGTAATGATGGAGGGAATACCAATGAGGGTAGAGGAAATAAAGGGAGTAATGAAAAAAGAGATAAAAAGATTGAGGGAGGCATTTGAGTTTTATAAAACACCAGTACCAAAGGAATTAATGATTTGAGATAGTGTTAAGCGGGGAAAATAAGCAAGTTTTGTATAAGTTTTAGTTGGTTTACAAAAGAAGATTACACTGGGTAGTAGGTGTTCTATTGCCTAAGAAGCAATTATTCTTAGTGATTTTTCCTACCTTATTTCACTCTATGGATAAAAGGAAAAGATTTTTCTGGGTAACTATATTGATTTGCTAATTCTGCAAGATTCTTCTCTCCAACTATGGCTGCTGCTGCAACTTTAGCTTTGAATTCTTTCTTATATGTTTTTCTTATTCCTTTTGTCTGGCTCATTTATATCTCCATATTCTAGATATTTTACATCTTCTATGGACCTTAATTTCGCCGGGGTTTTCTGTCCAGTTTTTGGGGGTAAGCTCAGTACCTGACTGAAATCATGCGCAAAATGTGCTTTAGGGGCAGCAACTAAGTCTGTTTCAGGCTCTTCAGTTTTATCTTGTGCTAACTGCTGTACTGCCTGATCCCCTATAGTGCGTTGTAGGCTAGAACTCGATTCTACCCTAGAACTTTGGTGTGTTCGATTGAATAGTGTAGATTTGGCAGACACACTTTGCTGCGTTGCTATATTCGGTTTTTGTGCGAAAGTGTGCATGATTAATCTTCTTCTATTATTGACCGGGCTCTATTACTTCTTCATTGCTGCAACTTGCCCAAGCACTAAACTTATGACGAAGATCAACTATGTTATCTTCAGTGTTTTCATCTTCACTGTCACGCACAAGTGCTAAAGGTGCATAGTGGTGTTCAATACCATATGGTGGTAGGGAACGAGGTATTTTTGAGTCGTTTCCATCTGAATCATTTTTCTTTTCCTGAGGCCATAGCACATCACCAGTAGCAACTCGAGCAGGAATCAACCAATAGTCACCAGTCTTGTATTTAGTAGTTTCTCCTTCCTTAGAAGACTCAAATTGTATTTGAATGCCATTTTCTAGATCAAGCCAAATATCTTCCTGAACTCTCACTACTCCACCTTGTAAATCTTCACGCTGATCCCAGCGGCGCACCTTGGCATTCGTCAAATTAGAGGGTATAGTCGAGTCTGTATCTATGCTTAATTCATTCCCTTCCACATTAGATAGTTTGACCATAGTTCCCGGCTCGCAACGCAGCTCGTTCTCATCAGTAATCAGCTCTACCCAATCACCTTTTTGGAAACCTCGAGCTTCGTCACGAATGCCACTTACTATAAGTTTATCTCCTTTAATTTCTAATAAAGGAACTACTACAGAGCCATTTTCACGTGACCATTTGAAGGTGGCTTCACCACTCTCTTTCACTTCATGGATTTCTACTCTATAAAGCTGGTTTTCATTACCTCTATAGCGAGATTCAGCAGAAGTAACACAAGGGCCAGTGTCTTTATTGTCAGGTTCTTTGCTTTTGGCTTTTAGGAGTGGTTTGTTACCTGATAAAGAATCCCGGAAGTTCTCCAATAAAAAGTTTTTACAGTTATCATTAGGATCAGTAGCATCAAGATCAATGCCAAAATTTTCTAGATCATCATCTTTAAGTGCTTTAATTTTCACTTGACATATTATTTGGGCTCGAGTAGCAGTATCTGGTCCACCTAATGCTACTTCGCGAATATTACTATCTTCTATTGTAGTAATATGATGCTCCCATACGTCAAGGTAAACTAAATACGGAGGAGTGTTAGGTAATGGTGGTTGTGGTTGATCGAGGTAGGAAAGTGAAGCAACACGTTGACCATTATCATCAAGTGGTTTTTCTTCTAACTGACATAAAATACCATCAACATAGTAATGTCCCCCAAAAATTCCAAGATCATCCTTATTGTTATTTGAGGTTAAACGTATTTCAAAACCCACATACTCATTACCATCTTTGTCCAACCTTATAGGGCCACCATGTGGTCCTATCAAATCGGCACCAAGTGTACGCATATAATTTAGTAAAATACTTGCTTGCTCATTCCAGTCAGCATCTAACATCACCCGCCCTTGCTGCATAAGCACGCGGCTATAGTGCTTGCTGGGATCAAAAGTAAAACGTGAAAAGTCCCCTTTCATATTATTCCTCCTAAGTCTGCTAGAATTACAGAAATATCAGCTCTAGCTGGGCTGTACTCATTAAGTCTAGCTTGTAGATTTGCTAGCTTTTGGGGTTCGAATAAATTATGGAATGCACCCATCTCGGATTCATCCTCAGCTCCTCTTTTTATTTCCCCTGCACATGCTAACGCTAGTTGCCCATAAGTAGGTTGACCATAGCGTGTACTATTAAACTGTGGGCGCACTCGTAAACGTTCATTTAACACTTCCTTCTGCTGCTCTGCTGATAATGCTTTCCCATTTGCCTGATTGCGAATAGGAACCTCTACCAAATCGGGCTGGCAGCGATAGCGACTTGGGGTGCGAGATTCGGGAGGCACATAACAAAATCTTATACAACCAATCTGACGACGTGCTACCCGCACATTACTCATAAAAATACTGTCTTCTGCCAGTTCAATTGCATGAGTTTTTATCTCACCGAAAACTGTGCAGCGCTTAAAAGTAAGTAGGCTGTGAGCAAAAGTTGTACTTATTCCACCTAATGCCTCTTTAGCTAAATCAGTGGCATCTAAAATGCTGTCACTTAGTGTTATAGAAATAGGATCGGTTTTGACCTCGTCTTGATAAACCTGAATAGACCCTAAGATACTGTGTGTAATATTCACTTTGGCTTTAGTGTTGTATAGCTCGAGACTTGGTTCTATTGGGCGCTTAGGTTCGCAGCTAGGATAAAGATCCCAACCGGGCACTAGAGTACAATGATGAATGCGAACACCTTGAAGAGGACCCTCTATATGTACAGCACGACCTGCAATTAATAGACCATCTAAAGTGATGCAACCACCTGATTTAGATGATGCTTCTTGATGTTCATCTTTTTCAGATTCACTGGTGATAGTAAGGGCATCGGGTTTGTTACGCACATAGTCCAACAAGTAAATAATAGGACGAGTGTGATTAGCAGCTCGTATTATTAGGTGTTCATCTTTACAAAGATTAATGGTGAGCTGCTCGGCATACACTTCGCTATCAGTAATTTCTAGAATAGCTCGAGGTTTTTGAGCACGCTCTTTTTCCCATTCCTCTAAAGCCTCCTCTATTGATTCTGCGCATTTTGTATCACTAGAAAGATTTTCAGGTTCTTTCTTGCTAATCTGACAATAAAAATCTTTATCCTCTACTAGAGGTTGTAACTGACGATTGTACTCACCACCACCCATATCATCACTAAAACCATAATGATAGGATACCCAAACTCCAGTAGGGAGCTGATTTGCGGGAAATAAGATGCGACCCAATAAGGGATCAACTGCTACAGTATTTTTTTGAGGTTGGTAAGCTTTCCAATCAGTTAAATCAGCAACCTTTATGTCGTCTACACAAATTGGTTCACAATTAACATTACTCCCTTCTTTAACACCTTTCCAAATCTGGAAGCTGTGCTTTTCACCGTAATATGTTTGCTCAGATGTCTTTAAATTCTTCTCGAGCACTTCTCGCTTTATGGGAACGGGTAGATTTAGCATCTGGGCAATTTGTGTAGGGTCACCTTCAGGCTTTGGTTTATTAAATAGTGGTGTATCGTTGCCTAATATACTAAAGGTATAGGCATTAGGGCTGACTGTCTCGAGGCAATAGGCAGGTGTTTTGGTAACAGAGTAAACCTTAAGTCGCCAGATAAAAAGCCCTACACTAGGGATATTATATTTACCCTGCTGATAGGGTGATTGTATACGCCGCACATCAATGGTGTGTGCAAGCTCATCAAATGGGCCATCGATGCGCTCTAATATTTCAGGATCATGTACATCTGTTGTTTTACCTCGATCGAGCCTAACAAAATTAAGACTCTGAAAATAACTTAGTAATCGGTAAAACTCAACTGCTCTAGCGGGCCAACCTGCTACATCACGGGCTAATTCTTCTAAAAGTGCTAGTGTGCCCTTTCGCCTTCTTGCTCGAATGGTATTGGCGACATCACGCTTTGGAATAAGAATACGGTTGCGCTCAGGTGAGCCAACATTTGGATCTCCTGCTTCAGCAGCAGGTTGATAACCAATAAGCTCAGCAATATAGGGTACTACCCAGTCCTGTGCAGTTTCTATAAACCAATTTTCGTAAAGCTGTGTTATGTCGTCTTCAAGAAGATTAACTTGTTCAGCAATAACTTGCAGCAAAGCCTTTAAGGGTTCACCCTGCTCATTATCCCTAATGCGATATATAGCAGGTAACAGCTCATATAAGCGATCTGTTCGTGCATCTAAATTCATGGTACCTCCGATAAAATAAGAGTGTCTGGTACTTCGGGACTTAAAATAGCAAGCTGTGCTGGAGTTAGGGTTGGGGCAACAGGAGGTTCTCCTTCTGCTGCAGGTTCTTCTGGAGTTTTGAAGCAAGCCATTTCAACTGGGATTCTATGAGTAGTTGGAGTAACTTCTTTTACTTCTCCAACAAGATTTGGGCTTGCTAATTCCTCTTTACCTAATGCACCTAGCTTGTCAAGGTCTACATAAGCCACTCCCTCAATTCTTTGGATAACACTTAGCACCTCAGCACTTAATACATCTTGACCCAACTCACGATTATTAAACCCAAAAGCCTCTAACATAGCTGCACGGATCTTGGGCTCGACGCTTTCCCAAATATAATCTGCCAGCAGATGTACTTTAGCTTCAACCACTAGTAGTTTGAGTTCACGCATGTCTACTTCTAAGGGGTAGTAAGGGTCTCCTAAATTACGCAATGCCTTAACAAGGTTGCGGTATAGATCTGAACTTTTTTCTATAGGGATATCATCTGCTCCTGCAATAGTTACATGTACCAGCTCCCTCTGACCATTGGAAAGCTCTACAGCACTAGCTTTACCAATGCCAGCAAAAGCCTGAGTAAAGTCTGCATAGTCCTGTACAGATACTAAACGGTCTAAAGCTTTTATTGCCTTGGGAGCATTTTTCCTAGCTAGGTCACGACTCTCACGGTCAGCCCCGCCTGTAGCAGGTAATGGGTTAATTACTTCTTTTACGCCTAAGGGTCTCGAGGCCAACAAGCTAATCTGCTCAGCAGCCACATTCCCTGCTTTACCTATGCCACTGCGGTATTTTGTTTGAATGTTTTCTAACCCTGTAGGAAGTCTTGCTCCTTTTTGACCATCACCAAAAACTACTGAGGTTTTACCATCATCATCTATACGTATTACATAGTTACGATCATTTGGCTCTAAACCGGGGAAGTGTTTTGCCTCGTGCCAACGTACATCATTCACAAAAACTTCAAGAGTACTTTCTGCACCTTCTGGTGTGGGTGAGGCTAGATAAGTGAGTGGAGGTTGTTTGAGAGTGAAAGTTTGAAAAGCTTTACTACCGTCACCAGCACCTAAAACCTCTGCTTTGGTTTCACCATGAGTGGCTTTGACTACGTTGGCGTAGATTTTAACAGTATCGCGTTTGTAGCGGTAAGCTAGAGGTTCAGCTAAACGAATGAAAGTGTGCAACTTATCATTGGGTAGGGCTTCTACTTCTACTGGCTTTTCTCCTGACGTGTCCTCTGACGTGTCCTCTGATGTGTCCTTTGGTGGTTCTTTTTTATCATCATTTGACTTAAAGTTGCCATTGATATCTGAAACTCCATTTAACACTTCAGAAATCATTACTAGTTCAGCACTAAAAACACCAGTAGAGCGATCCTCATCAGGGTTTGATTTGCTTTGTGCTTTTAAGAGTTCCTCATCAGTGCGTTCACCTTGGACTATAGCCCAGCGACCGGGCTCGAGGCCTCTATATAAATTATCTAACTCAATATAATTGCTGCTCCCACCAGTTATATCATGCTCAAACTTGTTTATAGGTTCTTGAGCCATCTCGAGTGTTATACCTGCTGCATAAACTCTAGTTTCAGTTAGCAATTTACGAAAATCGTGTGTGTTAGCAGAAGAGTTTTCCAACCAAGGGGTTTTTAAAGTAAGCACTGTTACTCTGCTTGAAAAACTAAACGCATTAAGAGTTCTAGTGTTGACTTTGCTAACTTCATGATAGCTCAACACGCTTTTATTCTCAGTAGCACCTATATTTGGGGGTCTTTCAACAGCAATCCAACTATCTTGTTTGATTTGATCGTATTCACTATCTAAAGCAACTAAGACCAAACTATCCAAGTTACCTGAATCATCTACATTTAGTGGTAAATCTTTCCAAGCTTCTAACAAAGTCAGATGCACTTCTTCTGGTACTAATGCTGGAGCATTTGAATTTGCGCTCATAGTTAAGGGAACTTGGTCAGCTGGGGTGATTCTGGTAATTATTTTGGGTGGAACGTTATGCCCAAACAAAGAAGCCTTCACTTGCAACTTTTCCAGACTTTCTAGAGGTGCTGTTGTATCTGAAGGAACATTTGCTAGCGCTTTATAGGTTAAATTCTTGATACTTGGAAACAGTGTCCCATAAATTTTAGGAACTAGATCAGACTCTTTAACATATAAGTTATTTACATTTCTCACTAGCCTTAAATTATTAGCGGGTGGTTTAGAGGCTTGCTTGTTTAGTACATTGACTACTTGGGCAAGAGTAGATGGGAACACCTCTTCAGTAGTTCCCTGTTCAGATCCTGCAGCTGTATTTTCAGAGTTCCCAGAAGACTCTCCTTCTTCACCTTCAGAAGGTTGGCTTTCTTCAAGAGTGTTATCAAGGCGATTGAGACTCAATTTAGTGTGATTAAATTCTACCTCAGTAAGCACATTATTTGCTTGAAACAAAACAGGTTCTGACTCATTAAAAAAATGAAGTAATAGAGCATCTCCCACTTTTAGATTAGTGCTTATACCCTCTAAATAAACAGGCTTATCAGTAGTTAACTCTCTTAGTGGAAGATACTGTGGACGCTGTAAACGTAGCTTTAAAAGGTTTAACGCTGGATAGGCCTCTAAGTTCTCAGCGGTTTCGAAGCTTTGTGGCAACTCACCGGGGCCGGGAATGCTTTGGGCACGGCTGCCTTTAGGGATAGGCATAGGTTCTTTCGCATCTAAAGTGTAAGCCAAGAATACTGTTGAGGCTACTCCCGGGCGAGGAGCGTAACCTACTAGTCTAGCTAGCTCGAGCACACTAAACCGCTCGGTAGCAGTACGCAAGTACCCTTCATTGGCAAGGCGCTCTTGATAAAAACTAAGCACATCACCTACAACAGCCCATGCATCTAACAATGCGATAGAAAAGTCACTAGGATCACGAGTTCTTAGTTTTTGTAAGGCTGCATAGTCACTGTCACTACTTGAGAGCCGTGCTTTCATGCTTTCTAAAAACTGAGCGTGTGTTCCTACACGGTAACTAATAGTATCTAGATTAGGACGATTGTAAAGCACTGCAGGAGTTAGTACTTCAGTACCTTCACAGCAACCACAACTACAAATTTCAGATTGGCAGTTTTTCACCTTCCACCTCCCATCTTTATTTCTAGTTGACCGTTCTCAGGAAAACTAGGATCGTTATCAAGTCGTGCCACTTCAAAAGGCCCTAAGGGTAACACCCCTGACTTTATATTTATATGTATGTCATCACCATCAGTTGACTCTGACTCATTTGGGTTTGGAGAATTACTAGGTTCATAAAGACGCTCGAGTTTTTCTACTACTACATTATCTACACCTTGAACTGCTGTAGCTTCAGCAACTAAGCGACTAACTAGCACACCTTCACCAAAAGTAAGGTTATCTGGATGGAAAAAGCCTTTCTTACCATTAGGCAGTAACCTATTACTAAAAAGTTCTAACAAAGCTGCTTTTACATGACCACGCTGGTAATGGGGCGATACACAAACATTTAGTGCTATACAAAGTGGTACATTTTTAGCAGATACAGCTCTCAGGTCATGACCTATTCGACGGTAGCGCTCGAGCCCAACTTCAATCTGAGTCAAAAGCTCAGAATCAGCTTTTGGTTGACCTTCAGCATCTATAGCTAGTCGCATTTCATACCAACTCCCAGTCCAGCGCAGTTGAGCAGCAGCCCTTTGTACATCACTATCAAAATCACGTTCGGCTAGATCAGCATAATCTTGGGGAGTAATAGCACGCTGCAAATCTTCACCAAAAGTAAATGGCGCAAACAACTTAACTTCTTCTATAGGTTCAGGATTAGTGCCACCCTGTGCAGGGAATGGATTGCGTGGCTTAAGGGTTATGCCACTTATAGTTTCGTCGGTGACTACGTGGGTAATAGCCTCAGCACCTATATTGCCTTCTATGCCATTGCCTACACGATAGCGAGCAGCAAAGGTGTGACCTACTTGTGGACTTTGGCCTAATTCACCATCACCAAAGCGCAATTGAGCTCCACCTTCATTATTAATCTCAGTTACAAAGTGAGTGTCACTACTATTACTAGCAATCAAATCAGGAACTGGCGTCCATTTGGTGTCACCTTGATCTAAAATTTCTTTTGCTTTTTCTTGCTCAGAGGTACCTTCATTGGGATTGGCAACAGAACTTACTAAGTCTTCTATAGCTGGTTTAGCTTGGCGAGGGTCTTGCTGCAGCACCATGCTAGCAGGTTTATCCATATTAATTGGTTCATGGAAAGTTAGAGGTACTTCCTTGAGGCTAGGCCGAAAGCGTCCAGTAACAGAAGTAGTCTTTTCACCACATTCATCACAACTTTCAAGCTCTTTGCCCCGTACCTCGCCTAACAATTCAGGACCAATACTACGTCCATGGTCTACTAAAATTATATTTCCACGTGCTACGCTTACATTTTCTATTGTTTTGCAGTCAGTGGTTTCGCTTGATAGACACAAAGGAAAAGGTAGCGCGTCTTCTTTTTTCCACTCAATCTCAACTAAAGGCTGCTCACAAAGAGGGTCCCTGTTTTCTGTGACTTTAGTAAGTCGCACAGCATGACGGTGCATAGGATTTGCATCAGCAGAGTTACCAGTTTTAGGCCCTAAAACCTCCTCAAAAATCAACACGTCTCCGCATTTAAGATTTAATGTTCGCCCTTCTTTCTCTACGCACTTATCTTCTTCAGATGATGACGGATCTATATCTGATTCTGACTTTTTCTGTGTCTCTTGGATATAAATTGTTCTTGTCTTGGTTACATCCTTCCTTTCTATATTTCCCAAAGGAGAAGTAGCATCAAGTTCCCTTTTTTCAGGATTTGGGGTTTCTGTCTGAGTTTCATCCAAGGGGGCAGCTAAATTCGTTAAAGTTGAATCTGTATCACTTTCTGCTACTTTATCATCTTTGTCTTGTGTGCTTGATTTACTAATAGGTTTACTATTATCTATTAAAGTGGCACTTGTTGACCCTTTAGGCAAACAGCAAAGCTCGTTTTCCCAAGTGTAAAAGTGAATTTCATTGTGATTTGCATAAAGACAGATTTCCTCTTTGATTGGCTCGAACCAAACATAAGCATCCTTAGAAATGTTTCTTAAGTCATCAGTTTTTAGTAAACTGCCCTGTTTGGAAATAAGGTCAGAAATATTGGTAATAAAAGCTAACTTGTTCAAATCTTGTTTATGGGAACTGTCACCCTCAAACCGAAGCTGCACCCATGTACGAGCATTACAACCTTCATGCATTACATAGTCCACTAAACGAGCATGACGCCGTACAGAAATGCGTTGCCTAGCAGTGTCAAGGTAAGCTTCAGTAGCAACCGCATCTTGGTAGTAACTAAGATAATCTCCTACATATGCTAGTACCTCTACTAAAGCAATGCCCAAGTCTGGCACATGGCGCTCTTGCCAATCTGGAACGAGTAGAGAAAAACGATCAAGAATTAATTGGCGAAAACTAGCGTAATCTTTTGCTAAGTAGTTAATTTCTGGTTGAGGCAAAGGTTCTGTTGGGCATATTGACTGTGCACAATCAAGATCCGAGGGACAGTTTGCTTTGAAGGTAAACTCAAGGCAGGCATAACGTGGGTCAAAATCCTCATGCAAACAATTGGTAGGGCAATCTTGCTCATCATCTAGCTTCACAATATCCTCGTGCAAACAATCGGTAGGGCAATCTTGCTTATCATCTAGCTTCACAATGCAAAGCTTGTAGCAAGAAAAGTCACCGGGTTTGTTTATATGTATCTTTAAACAATCATCACGGTCATCCAAATCAGTACAGAGAACCTCTACATTCAAAACTTCTATATCTGTTACTCGCCTTCCCCCTATAATGCGAATATGTTCCTTGCTAAGGTTCTTTGGGGCTTTGTTAAGAAAAAAAGCTGTAAGCGTAAGCTGATCGTCTGAAACCTCAAGGTAATCAAGCCCATTTAGCTCTTCTTGTTGGCGGAGTTTGTGCCTTCGTTTGGGGCTTTTACAATATAGATCCACCATAGCTATACCTCCCTTTCAAACTGTGCGGTTTGTTGTTCTCGAGTAAGCTTGACAATGTACTCGAGGTCTATGAGTAGCTTAGAATCTTCACTAGTTACCTGAAGCTTCTCTACCTCAATTACATCACTCAAATAGCGTTGCAGGGCGGCTTGAGCAGTAAATTGTAGAGTAGCAGCTAGTTCCGGGCTGTTTGGCGCAAAGATAAGTTGTAATAAGCCACTACCAAAGTCGGGGCGATTAACCCGCTCACCGGGGCTAGTTAGCAATAGCTGCTCAATTAAGTTTCTTACATGACTGTTATAATCTGTTTGTGCTGTGCGACCACGGCCATCAAAATGAAAAGGATAATCTAAATTCATAAAGCCTCACATAGCGCTTGCGCGAGTTTGAGTAGTAAGAATAAGTAGAGGAGTGCCTGTGGGTGCGCAAATGGCTTGACTACTTAGTACTACTAGAGGTTGTCCGTTTGAAAGGACTCGAGTACTCCCTGTTAACCATTGCGCTGTAACACAAGGACCATTGGCAACGGTGGGAGGTGGCAGCGTACAACCAGCAACAACATAAGGTGCTGTCATAAGCACTGTAGGTTGCCCACTTACTAGAACTCTAGGGTTAGGAGCTGTGGGCTGAGCTTGCCCAACATGTGCACACTGCACCTGTGCTCCTACATGTACTAAAAATCCCGGCATCACTTACCTCCTTAGATTACCGTCAAGGCCCCGTTATTAACATCTACTACGTTAGCGACCATTTTTATAGACGCTCCTTTACCATTATCTATATAAATGCCAGTATCGTTTACTACTATCATGGCACCAGTAGTACTTTTAAGCACAATACCACCAGTAACAGGCGTGGGAGCTGAGTCACTAAGTAAAACCATTTGTTGTCCAGTAGTCTGAATAGCAATATTTTGACCCGGTGGGATAGGTGGTGGTGCTAGAGCAAAAGCAGGCACTTCTGCTGCTGATCCCCAAAATCCCCCTGTCCAGATAGGATAATCTGGATCTCCTTGTTCAAACTCTATCCAAACTCCGGCACCAATTTGTGGCACCATAAAAGTGCCTTGTTGCTTACCAGCAAGTGGCACACACGGCATTGCCCAACTAGAAGGTGTTATGCCTAGGACATCTGGCACCATAGCCATAATGCGTCCACGTTGCTCGGGATCTATGTTGTTAATAACTGTGCCACGATATTTACCGTAATAACGTAAAGAGCTTTCATCTTGAGCTGCCGTATTCATGGTACCACCACTGGGATTGTAGAAATAAGTCCATTTCGACTCAGGGTAAAACTTTGTTTATATTCACCACGTTTAATATTGTGAGTAACGCTAGTTACATAGTGTAAACCATCAAATGCCAGACCTGTACCACGCACTCCAACTAGCTGACGTGCCTTTAGAATGCGCCCATAGCGCAGCACATCTAAAGTACCTTGCCCTGTTACAGCCTCTGCAAACTTAGCAGCTTTAGCTAAACCAATCATTATAGCTTGTGGCACAGAAAATTTAGAAAGATTGTCACTGACTGGTTGTAAGTCAGCTATGCTTGTTGGTAGAGGGGGTATTAATCCTAAAGGTGGGCTTAGTGGGGTAATTGGTGGTATAGGAATAGGGATAACTATTTTAGTAAGTTCGTTGTAGATAAATACTATAGGAATTTTGTTTTTCTGGTTATCAAAATTAAAACTTAGACTTTCTACGTTGGTATGCACATCCATATCAACATTTAGAGCTGGTTGGGGCACACCCACTTTAATTTGTGGTCCCCAATAGGCTTTACTCACACCCGGGACTGGGCCGGGGTCAATGTAAAACACATAGCCTACTTTGTCTGCTAGGTCTTTGATATACCTTAGATCTGTACCTCGTTGACTAGGAATCCTGCCTGTAGGTAGTGGTACATCAATGAGGATGCTGGGAATAACCAAAGGAATAATGCCTAAAAATGCATACTTGGCTATCAAAATTGCGACTCTTGCTTCAGCAGGCATAGCTGGAAAGGGAAAGCCGCTGAAGTCTTGCTGGTTCATAACTGCTGTTAAGTCTTCGCCAGTAATCACTAGAGTTGAGTGTGAAGCGTCATTACCCGGTGCTACTTGATGATTGGTAATTACCCCATCCATAATCACATCTGGGGTACCGTTTAGGGTAACTACTATTACTACACGCATAAATAGTAGTGGCACTCCACCACTGAGCAAGAAGATAGTTTGTAAAGGTGAGCGGTTACTCAGACTAAAAGAAAGCTCAAAACCACTTGCTCCAGTATCACTAGTAGTTACTTTTATATCTGTAAGGGCTTCTAACACTGTTTGTGAAACTGGAATTGGTACTACTGGCCCAATCATCAGTGTGAGATTAACCCCTTTAGGAAGCATTTGGTACTCCCGGAATTCCTTCTGGTAAAGTTATGCGCAAACGGCGGCCTATAGTTTCAGTTAACTCATCTGGGCGCATTGCCCTATTGGCATCGCACACACGCCAGAACTGTTCAGGATCACCTAAATACTGAGCTGTTATATTATCTAAACGCTCATCCTGACTAACTATATGTTCTTGCAGTAAAGCAAAGCTATCTGGATGTGGTACAAATCTTCGCCTTATGTAAGTAAACTTTTTGCCACTTGCTGAAGTGTACTCAGCAACATCAAGAGCATGATAGCGACTATTAGCTGGAAAAGGATTCATCATTAATTTCCTTAAATGCCTGTTAACCCAAGTTGACCAATTTGTCCGTTAACTTGGGCAGCAAATTGCTCTTTCTGCCTTAAATAACCCATAAAAAGGTTGCCACCTTTATGGTCAAAACCTACATCATTTACTGAAAGTACTCGCATTCCTAAGCTAACCTTTGCCCGAATAGGATTTAGGTTGGGGTCAAAGGCCTCTTCGGTAATGCTGAATTCTGTTAGTCTAATTGGCACAATTCGACTCTCACTCCATACAAAAAGCGTTAAAGGTGCTTCCATTGGTGCTATTTCTAAAGTTCCTGATCGAGCCAAACTATTATTTGACTCGAGCTGTCCACTAGTTGGATAGATTATTGTTTCAAGTGCTGCTAGTTGGGGATGGAGGCCTAGTTTTACTGCTGCTGGGTTACGGTCTGGGAGCTCGAGCTGATCTACCAAGTCAATCTCGGCATCCAATTTGAATGTTTCTACTGCAGGTGCCTTAAGTCGTAATACCTCTGAACGGTCTCCACCATCGCTGCCCACTGCTTGCACCTGTAGGGTACGGGTTAGGGTGTCAGGATTGTATTGTAGGGCAATCACTTTTTGCACAGCACCACTACTAGGGTGCAATAGGACAATGCCCCCTTTGAGTAAGCGCGGTGAACCCGGAAAGCCACTCATTTTTTACTACCTTCTTGTGTGTGTTGGACCATCCAGATTCTCCTTTTGCGTACAACTTATGAATATTGTTTCCATACTGACAATATCTACGTTACTGACAATATCTACGTTTAAGTATCTTAAATAAGCAAAGGTTACATTTAGGTTACATCTAAATGGTAGCTAGGTTACATTATAACGTGAACTACCTTTATTTGTTTGCAGGCAGTAAAAGAATGCTCTTAGCACCTTAAAAATTAAGGTGGTTATTAATCTAAAATTTCTAGAAATTTTTTTGTAGTTTTAAGACACTAAAAATCTTTGCTAGAAGGCAAAAATAACAAGGATCAGAGTCAATATTTTAATAAAAAAGTAGTAGTTATTTGCTAAAGCAAATTTATGTAACCTAAATGTAACCTACTGAACTTTAAAATATTTATCGCTTCTAAGTGAGGTTACCTTTGTTGTTATTAGCTTATATAGAAAGGGAATTTTAATGTGAGTCATTTTGAATTGTTTGGTAAGAAAACTCGGCTTACATATATGCAATCCTATAAATATTTTTGTTCTCAAGAGTGTTTTAACATAGAGTTACAAGGGAATATCCTGAGTAGCATTTGCAGAAAGGAGGAGCTAGAGTGCCAGTCGCACCTACCTATCCCGGCGTATATATAGAAGAAATACCTAGTGGAGTAAGAACTATTGTTGGGGTGGCAACCTCAATTACAGCTTTTATTGGGAGGGCCAAACGTGGTCCTGCAAACCAGTCTACCCACATCCAGAGTTTTGGTGAGTATACTCGTAAATTTGGAGGGCTTTGGCCTGAAAGTACTATGAGCTACGCTGTACAGCAGTATTTTCAGCATGGTGGTGTTGATGCCATAATTATAAGAGTGCACAATGGAGCTGCTAGTTCCACTATTGATCTTACTGCAGGAGCAGGTACATTGTCACTCGAAGCAACCAGCCCTGGGACTTGGGGTAATGCTTTACGTGTTTCAGTCAGTCATGAAGCAACTAAAGACCCAGCAAACCTTTTTACTCTTACTATTCAAGAACTAGAATCAGCTGGCTCGAGCCAAGTAGTCAATACTGAAACCTTTGTTAACTTATCAAGTGATTCTACAAACTCTCGTTATGTGACTAAGGTTCTCAAAGAGGAATCTTCACTTGTAAATGTGAAAGGAACTGCTCCTGCTGATAGACCAAATGCCACCATAAATAACAGTGATGATCCTAATGATGCAACTAAATATGTGGCAGCTGATGGGGCTGGTGATGATGGAGGTGCTATTACAGATAACGAAGTTGCTGCTGATTCTTTGCAAGCTAATAGAGAAGGTATATATGCACTAGATGAGGCTGATTTATTTAACCTATTATGCATACCTCCTTTAGGTCGAGTTGATAGTCCTACTGATGTAAGTGATACTGCAACTTTAGCCAAGGCAGCTAAGTACTGCCAAGATAATAGAGCCGTATTGATTGCTGATCCACCACAAACATGGAATGATACAGCAACAGCAATTGCTGGTGTGAATGCCTTGCGAACAGCAATAGGAAATGACCTAGCTGATCACGTTACTGCTTATTTCCCGCGCTTAGTTATGCCTGACCCACTACAAGAAAATCGCCCACAAGACTTTGTCCCCTGTGGAGCTTTGGCTGGCATAATTGCCCGCACCGACGCACAAAGAGGTGTTTGGAAAGCTCCCGCAGGGCTTGAAGCTTCTTTTAGTGGAGTACGTGAGTTTACTTATAAACTTGACGATAATGCAAATGGGCGGCTTAATCCATTAGGTCTTAATTCCTTGCGCAGTTTCCCTGTGCATGGCAATGTAGTTTGGGGAGGGCGTACCTTAGCTGGAGCTGACAATTTGGCTTCGGAGTGGAAGTATTTGCCAGTACGTCGCACAGCTCTTTTTATAGAAGAAACTCTTTTTCGTGGCTTACAATGGGTAGTTTTTGAACCTAATGATGAACCCTTATGGGCTCAGATCCGTTTGAATGTAGGGGCATTTATGCAGAGCCTCTTTAGGCAAGGGGCTTTTCAAGGTACTACACCTCGAGAAGCTTATTTTGTTAAATGTGATGGTGAAACTACTACTCAAAATGACATTGATAAGGGAATTGTCAATATTGTAGTAGGTTTTGCGCCACTAAAGCCAGCAGAATTTGTAATTGTTAAATTGCAGCAAATAGCTGGGCAGCTCGAGGTTTAAGGAGGACTATGTAAATGGCACAATTTAGCGTCAACCCCCTACGCTTTGATCCCTATAAAAACTTTAAATTCCGTGTGAAATGGGATGGCCGCTATGTAGCGGGGATAAGCAAAGTAGGTTCTTTAAAGCGCACTACCGAGGTAGTTACCCATCGTGAAGGTGGTGATCCTAGTAGTAGTCGCAAATCACCGGGCCGTAGTGAGTATGAAGCTATTACTCTAGAGCGTGGTGTGACTCATGATCCAGAGTTTGAAAAATGGGCTAATAAGGTATGGAATTTTGGTTCTGGCTTAGGAGCCGAAGTGTCCTTAAAAGATTTCCGTAAGGATGTTATTTTAGAGGTCTATAACGAAGCAGGCCAAACTGCTATTTCTTATAAAATTTACCGCTGCTGGGTCTCTGAATTTCAAGCCATGCCTGAGTTAGATGCAAATGCTAATGCAGTTGCTATTCAAACACTTAAGCTCGAGAATGAAGGTTGGGAGCGTGATTACGAAGTAGTAGAGCCTACAGAGCCTACTTTTACTGAGCCACCAGCGTAGTGATAGTACAGTGAAAGTACCATCAGCGCAAGTTATGCTCGAGCTTTGGGAAAAAGGGTTAAAACAGCCCTTGGCTTACCGGGCTCTAACGCTTTTAGCAGCTGCTTTGCCTGATAAGTCATTTAAGCAACTAGCTGCTTTGCCAATAGGGAAAAGAAATATACAACTTATGGAATTGCGGCAACACTTATTTGGTTCTGAGCTTGCTAGTATCGTGAACTGCACTGCTTGTGATGAGATGCTTGAGCTTAACATTACCCTAAATGATTTGTTGCAGGAATTAGTTACTGATGTTCCTGTAACAAATTTGCATAAGCACATTAAGGATTATGAAGTGAGTTTTAGACTTCCCAACAGTTTAGATTTGCTAAATTTGCCCAGTGAAGATCTTTCTTTGGGGCAACATCACTTATTAAAAAGGTGTGTAATACAAGCTAAACATAAAGATAAGGAAGTAACTGCAGCTAACTTACCTAATGAGGTGGTAGAGGCTTTAGGTCACAGTATGTCTGAAGCTGACCCTCAGGCATTGATACAAATTAATATGTCTTGTCCAAACTGCCAACATAACTGGATAACATCTTTAGATATTGCCTCATATCTGTGGACAGAGATTGAACAGTGGGCAAAACGTTTGTTGCAAGAAGTGCATAGATTAGCCTCAGTATATCATTGGTCTGAAGCAGATATTGTGAACATGAGCCCTTGGCGTCGCCAAGCTTATCTGGAGTTGATTTCGACATGAATAATTACTTAACAGCAATTGTTGCCAATCAATTTCAGCCTGCTGGGTTACAACCCCGTTTGGCCTCACGCTTTGAATCTACCAATCATGTAGGTATGAAAGCAAACGAACCTCTTGAAAGTGAGGGGTTTGAAGAGGCTCCACGTTCTCAAGGGGTACATGATCCTGAAACTAGATCACCACAAACTCGTGTGTTCTTTGAGAATGATTCCTCACACAAGGCTTCTCCAGCAACTACTCCAGATCAGACTGATACTAGCTCGAGCATTCTAGAAAAGGTAGTTGAAATCCACCATCAAGCTTCAGAATCACAAGAACCATTGCTTCAACAAGCTGAGGAGCCATTATTAGTACCTCCCAGTCCTACTACAAAAATAATTAATAATTTTATTACATCAAAAGAAATGCCTACTAATACTCCTTCAGTAGTTAATAATTTTATTACCTCAGCTCCTTCTGAAACCTCTTTAGCAAAGGCTGAGGATACTCAGCAAGTACAGGTTCTGCCTGAACAACCTGTTTCTAATCCAAAAGAGTTAGTAAAAGAGGTGCACCACCATTTTCAGGAAGTAAAAGAAGTAAGCAAAGTTGACCCTTCTCAGGTATCTAGTAAAAAGACTAATGAAGTTACTATTACTCCTCTTACACCAAATCTTGAGCTAATTAATCCTCCATTGTTGCAACCAGTTTCCCCACCACCACTACCCCATAAACCTGAAGTTATAATGGCACCTACACCACCAACTATTCAGGTCACCATTGGTCGCATTGATATTCGGGCTACACCTCCTAAAAATCCAGTACAACAAAAATCAAAAGCCCCTAGCGGCATCATGACTCTTGAAGATTACTTAAAACGTAGGAGGGCCAGATGAGTAATGCCTTGGCAATTTCTGCCACCACCCTCACTTTGCAAAACTTATTAACTAGAGCCACCCCTAATGTGACAGTGTCACCTCTTGACCAAGCCCGTAATGGTAATGCAGGAGATCAGCTTAATTTATTCCTTTACCAAACCCTGCACAGCGCAGCTTGGCGCAATGCCGAAATGCCTAGCACAGTGCGCTCTGGTGAGGTAGACCAGTCTCCTTTGGCTCTAAATTTACACTATCTTATAACTAGCTATGGCGAGAATGAGGCCGTTAGCCATCAAATTTTGGGGCGGGCTATGAGTGTTTTGCATGATCATATGCTCCTTGGTGCCGAGGAGATTCGCAATGCTACTCAGATTACTTTGCCAGATAGTAATTTGAATGAGCAGCTCGAGCGCATACGCATAACCCCCTTACAACACTCTCTTGAGGACATTTCTAAATTGTGGGCAGGTTTTCAGACTCAATACCGTCTTTCAGCAGCATATGAAGTAGCAGTTATACTTATAGAAAGTACTCGCCCTAAAAGCTCCCCGCTACCAGTTCTAAGGCAAGGTTCAGAAGACCGTGGTCCTCATGCAGTTGCTTCGTCCTCTCCTACTTTAAGTGAGATTAGTTTGCCTAATGGTCAACCTAGTGCTGAATTAGGTAGTTTACTCACTTTGCTGGGTCAAAATTTGGCAGGCGAAAATCTTATGGTTAGGTTTATAAACCCACATATTGACCCTATTGATCTTACGCCTAATGTAGAGAGTTCAGGTAAACTGACTGTAAACCTCCCCGACCTCAACAATGACCCAATTGCACTAAGTCAATGGGTAGCAGGTTCTTATCTGGTGTCAATATTAGTGAGCCCTCCAAGTATGCCTAGCTGGAGCAGCAACGAGGTACCTTTTGGCTTAGCTCCTATTATAACAGTAAATCCTTTAAATGCTTCTGCTGGCAACATTAACCTAACTATTACTTGCCGTCCTAGGCTAAGAGATGAGCAGAGAGTAAAATTGCTTTTTGGCAACCAGCAAGTTGAGGCTCAAAATATAAATACACCTGCTGATTTAACACAGCCCAGTACCCTAACTTTCCAAGTTCAAAATGTAGTAGCTGGTGAATATGTAGTGCGTTTGCGTGTTGATGGTGTAGACAGCCTTCCAGTAATTGAAAGTGGTACTCCACCTTTACTCGAGTTTGATCCCAATCAAAAGGTAACAGTTACATGAGTGAGGCTGAAAGCTGGCACCAAGGCAATGATGAGTACTTAACAGCTGCCTTAGCTTGGCTACGCTTGCGCTTGCAGTATCTAGCTCAGCGTAATGCTCCAGCTCGAGTTGCTCCGCCACCTCCTCCTGAACGCCGTCATCTGTTTGGTAGACAAAACTCTGCGAAAGTAGTTGCTCTTCCTGCCCCTTCAAAAATAACTGAGGAAGAGTTGCGTAGAGCTAGCAGTGCTATGAAAGGCGCTGAGGAGAGACTCTCTCCTCCCCCAGCCTTGAAACTGCTTAGTGAACAGCTAGGGCTTTCCATTTTTGAGCAGCAAGTGCTCTTGCTTTGTGCCGCTATGGAGTTAGACACTCGCATTGCAGATCTGTGTGCTCAGGTAAGTAACCATCCTTACCCTACTTTCGCTTTAGCTCTTATGCTTTTTAATAATGCCTCTTGGAGTGCCCTTTCTCCCGAAGGCCCTTTACGTTACTGGCGGCTTTTAGAAATTAATCAGCCGGGTGCTCAGCCACTTACTACTAGCGCTTTAAGAGCAGATGAGCGCATCGTTAATGCCCTTAAAGGACTTAACTATTTAGATGACCGCCTAAGGCCTTTAATGACAACAATATCTGTGATGCCAGCAGGAGTACCCTTGCCCCCTTCACAAAGGGCTATTGTTGATGCAGCTGTAAATTATCTTAGAAGTAACGATTTGCCTTTTTGGCCAATCATTCAATTAGTTGGCTCGGATCCTAGCAGTTCACGTATGGCTGCTCAGCACGTAGCTAGTATACTAAAGCTTCCACTATACCGCTTATCTGCTACAAATATTCCTACTCAAACTGGTGATTTAGAAAACTTAGCTCGTCTTTGGCAACGCGAGGGACTCTTGGCTCCTGTTGCACTTTATTTAGATGCTCATAACTTAGATGAAAGCTCTGCTTACTATAGTGCCTCATTACGCTTTTTAGAAAGTACAGATGGCATTATCTTTCTAGCTACCAACGATGTTTGGTCTGGTTTGAGCCGAGAAGTAAAAATCTTAGAAGTTAGCAAACCTACTACTAAAGAGCAGCACGACATTTGGCAGACGGTTTTAGATAACTCGGCTGAAGTTGATTCTAGTAGTCTAGCAGCTCAATTTGATCTAAATTTAGAGACTATTTGTAAAATTGCAAGGCAAGAGCTTAAATCTAATAATAGTCAGCCCTTACAGAAAAAGCTCTGGAATGGTTGCCGCAAAGTAGCACGTCCTCGTTTGGAAAATCTAGCTGTGCGTATAGAAGCCAAGGCCACTTGGGAACAGTTAGTCCTTCCCGAACCAGAATTAAAGCTTTTGCATCAGATTACTGACCAAGTAAGCCAGCGCAGTAGGGTCTACCAAGATTGGGGTTTTGCTCAAGCCATGAATCGTGGTTTAGGGATAAGCGCACTCTTTGCTGGCGAAAGTGGCACAGGTAAAACTATGGCTGCCGAGGTTATTGCCAATGAACTACGTTTAGACCTTCACCGTATTGACCTTTCCAGTGTGGTAAGTAAATATATTGGCGAGACCGAAAAGAACTTGCGTAAACTTTTTGATGGTGCAGAAAATGGGGGAGCTATTCTCTTTTTTGATGAAGCCGATGCGCTTTTTGGCAAGCGTAGTGAAGTAAAAGATGCCCATGATCGCTATGCCAATATTGAGATTAACTACTTATTGCAAAGAATGGAAGCCTATAGAGGCTTGGCTATTTTAGCAACCAATATGAAAAGCTCTTTAGACACAGCTTTTGTGCGTAGGTTGCGTTTTATTGTGGACTTTCCTTTCCCTAATGCTAGCGACCGCAGGCGCATGTGGGAAAAAGTTTTTCCTGCTTCTACACCTACTAATGGACTTGATTATGAACGCCTTGCCAAACTTAATTTAACTGGTGCTAATATACATAGTGCTGCGGTTAATGCTGCTTTTTTGGCAGCCAAAAGAGAAAGTTTGGTAAGTATGCAAGAGGTTTTAGAAGCTGCTAGAAATGAGTTTAAAAAGCTAGAACGACCTGTTAATGAAGCTGATTTTCGTTGGGAGAGTTAGATGAATATAAACTTGAATATAGAGCGTTTGGTGTTAGATGGGGTGCCTCTGAATCGGTTTGAGGCTGAGCAGATGAAAGGGGCAGTTGAGGCTGAGCTTGGTCAGTTACTTAGTGAGGGTGCACTAGCTCCTCATCTGCTAAATGGTGGGAGCTTTCCCAAATTGAATGTGGGTAGTTTGGAAGGGGCCTTGAATCAGCCACAAAACTTAGGACAGCAAATTGCTCAAGTGGTCTATAGTGGATTAGGAACTCCCAACGGTAAAAATGGAGGCAATGATGCGTGAACCTCTGCAGAAAAATGCTGTGCAGCAGAATGACTTACCTGATCACTCAATCGAAAGGGTGCCATCCAGGATCATAGAAGCACCACGCACCTCAGGAAATCCTCTCAATTCTGAAACACGTCACTTTATGGAGCAACGCTTTGCTCATGATTTCAGCAAAGTGCGTGTGCACACCGATGAGCAATCTCAGCGTTCAGCCTCGACTTTGAACGCACGTGCCTTCACAATTGGCAATAATATTGTATTCGGCTCTGGAGAATATATACCTGGGACAGAGCGAGGAAAATCACTTATAGCACATGAATTAGCCCATGTTATTCAACAGCATAGTGTGCCTGTCTCTGTTCAGAAGAAGTTAAAAATAAGTAGCCCAACTGACAGTGCTGAACAGGCAGCAGATGCAGCGGCTCACATGGCAATGGATTCTAGCAACCTTTATAGCTCTACAGCTTTACAAATCCGAGACCAGCTCAGAGCTATACCTTCACCACAACTAACTGTTCAGCGGGCAGTCAAAACGTGGGGTGGAGAATTTGATACAGATAAGTACGAGCTAACAAAAAACCCAGGAATGGACGGTGTTGATATAGTATTACGTTTCAAACCAGGTAAGAATGTGAACGCTGAGTTGATTGGTATGACGCAAACTGCTCGTAGTTTGATAAAGGGAGCTCCCGTTCCAACTAGTGGGTTTGGGCCACCAAATGTAGCTAAGGCACTGAAAGATCGGACGATCCCTTTGGGGCAAACTGGGGCTGGTACTAGGATTGATAGAATATCAACTCATGGTAACCCACTTTATGCTACAGATAAACCAAGTGCTGGAGATGCTCTAGCCGATACACCTACAGTTGCTTTTTGGGGAAGACATGGGTGGCGCTATACTAACAAAGCAGGTAAGTTACAGAAACAGGATGCTTTACTTAAAGATACGCCTCAGCTGCTATCTAAGTCAAAGGAGTCCAGCCAAACTTTTGAAACAACGGCTTTAGCTGTTAAGGGTGTGCAAGAAGGCACGTTTTATGGCTCTGTTCAGTGGGGTTGGGAAAAAGATGCTGCTGGAAAGGTAAAGAAATTACCTTTGTCACTAGTCTCTAGAGGTGTTCCAAGTGCCACTTTTGGCAGAGCCTCTGAACTATGGAACCAAAAGCAGACATCGGAAGGGAAGGAAACCATAGATCTGCCAGTTGTAGATGTGAAAGTGATTAGCCAAGATGATGTTAAAATATTTTCAAATCCAATAGATGCTATGATAGAGCTTTCCCCAGGGACACCTTTACCTAGAGGAACGAGAATTCGTATCTTAGATGCCTCAGACATACTTGTTCATAAGGTTGAGATAGTTGATGGTCCGATGACTGGACGGAGAGGATACATTATTGATCTTCGCAGTTATCGGAATGAAAGATAAGAGGAAAGGTGTAGTGGTGAATAGAGCCTTTCTAGAAGTAAGGTCAACAACTGTACTAATGTATAACTTGCAAATTACTTGACTGAGTTGGAGGATACATTGAGCTCTTTCAGGCAGATGAAAATATCCTAGAGTTAATTTGGAACGAGACTAGCGTACCTGAAGTACTTGAAGTGTTAACAAGGTTGGATGGGTGAGGCAAACTTTATCTGAGGAGAAGGCCAAGTAGCTGAAGCATGACTATGAAATTTAAGATATGGTTTTTGATTGGCCTAATGATGGCAACTATGGCGACGATTTCTATAATTATTTATAGCTGACAATCGAAAAAAGCTAGCGAAACATCATTAGAAGGAAGTATCATGAATAGTGAACCTAGAGAAAAAAAAGACCAGCAGAGTGATTACTCTGCACTTGTGAATAAGCTAATGACAATTGGGTACATCGAACTCTTTCAAGGACCTAACGAGGACGTACTAGACACCCTCTGGAAAGAACCCGAGGTGCCTGAAATGCTCACAACGTTGACGATTGATCCTAAAGTACCAGAGCTAGCCCAGTTCCTTGCGGCTGAGATTCTTTTCTATAAACAGGTAGATTTCCCCCATGAAGAGCAGAAAAAACAACTTGCCTCGGTTTACACAACAGCTTTGGCTCAGAATTTTACAGAAACGGCAAACCCATGGGGGCTGCCTAGTGTTTTAGGCGGTTCTACTGGAGAACATCTTCTCGCCCTTAAAGAGGCTGCTATTCCTGAGTTGGTGAACTTGTTAGACCATGATAGGCATGTCTATTATGCTGGAAGTCAAGAAGCTACCTTGGGAAGTCATTACGGTTACCGAGTCAAGGATTTAGCAGCTTATTACATTAGTCAAATCAGAGGTATACCCTTTGAAATAGATAAGGATCCTAACAAACGGGACGAAGAAATCGAAAGCTTGAAAAGCAAATTAGAGTAAATCTTAATAAGGATTGTAACATGGGAAATGATGACTTGTCAGCTCAAAGCACAAATGAACAAGAAGTATTTGTACAACTCGAGCACCAAGTAGAGCGAGGTAGCCTGTTTACTCACACAGTTGTGAGCCGAAATGCTGACCGAATTCACGAGGCAGAGTCTTTTCTCTATGGATTGATTGATACCCTTATAGAAAAAGGGATGATTACACAGGATGAAGTTGCCCAAGCCACTGGAAAAGTTCGTCAGGAAATGGAAGAGAAGGGCCAGACTATAGGCCCGGGTATTGCACTTCGGGTTGATGGGTCCGATGATAGAAAGGTAAATTTTGTTCAGGTTAACTGCGCTGAACGTTATCATATTTGTAAAGCAGTGTGCTGCAAGCTTCACTTTGCTCTAACGGTTGAAGAGGTGGAATCAGGAAAGATTAAATGGGATCTTGGTGAACCTTATTATATACGCCAAGAATCAAAAGGTTGCTGCCATCACCTCAATCAAAATACTAATCAGTGCTCTATTTATGAGGATCGCCCGGGCATTTGCCGTAGTTACAGTTGTGCTAATGATGAAAGAATCTGGAAAGACTTTGAGAACATGGTTCTTAATGAAGAATGGATTAGCGAGCACCTTGGCAAGAGTAGATTTAGACTTATGACAATGCAAATGTTGCCTCAAAACATAGCGTATCAACCTGTGGGCTCTAAAACAGCTCCACATAATAATAAGGATTAGTAAATCGGAATGACCCAGAAAGCTCAAACACATAAGCCTGTTCCTACTGTAACGTCTTTGATGCAAGGTAGTGTGCTTCAGCGCAAGTGTGCCTGTGGTAACCATACAAATGGGGATGGTGGGTGCAAGGAGTGTCGTAAAAAACAACTATCTTTACAGCGTAAAACCACAACAAGTTTTCAACCCAAGCTAGTGGTGAATCAACCCTATGACAAATATGAACAAGAAGCAGATAGAGTAGCAGATCAAATTATGAGGATGCCAGAACAAGGTGTGCAAAGGCAGTGTGATCTAGAAGAAAGTGTGAATGGGCAACTACATACTAAACCTATGTTGCAGAGGAGGACTGAAGGAAATAGTATAAGTGAGGCACCCCCTATAGTACATGCGGTCTTACGGTCTCCCGGGCAGCCACTTGATACAGAAACTCGAGCTTTTATGGAACCACGCTTTGGGCATGATTTCAGCCAAGTAAGAGTGCATAAGGATGTGAAGGCAGTTAATTCGGCCCAAGCTGTGAATGCACAAGCATATACGGTAGGGCGTAATGTTGTTTTTGGTGCCGGACATTATCTGCCAGGGACTAGATCTGGACGCCAGCTTTTGGCTCATGAATTAACTCATGTGTTACAACAAACGCAGGGACTTGTTCAGCGTAGACACTGGGCTAGCCCTGATTTATTGTCACTAAAAGATGGAACTAGCCATGTAAAGCGTACTATACCAAGTGAAGGGCAAGAAATAACAGTACAGGAAACCTCTTCACATTATTTGGCGCGTAACGGTGAGGGAGCAAAAATACATCCTTCATCAGTGTCTTTGGTGTCTCTATCATGTGGCACAGATACTCTCGATTTTTATACTGATGCAGGTGTTTTTAGCTATGTGCTCGACAATTGTGACCTTTCTGACGGGGAGTATACAGCTAATGTTGTTGTGCAAGATAATAACGTAGAATTTGATTTGGGTGAGGATGTTACCGCTGGTACGCGCTTCAACTTTAGCTATCGTGTTGAACCTGATCAGCCAAACCCAAGTACCTTTTTCCAAGGGCAGCAAGTAGTTCGTATAGTTGCTAACTCGGGTATAGGTGAGAGTGAAGATGGTCCTACCATACTTGCAGAACTCCCAATTGTTTTTGTCGGTGACATACTTGCCCCAGATTCATCGCCAGAGGGATTACCCGGATTTCCAACTACTACTATGGGTCTATCACTACATGTTTTGGCCAGTGGTGATCTAAGTTGGTTAGAATCTGGGGATGCTGCGCGACGTGTCTTAAGTCGTCGGTATTGGTCACCCTTAATACCAAGCAGAGGTACAGTCCCACTAGATCGGTTGCTGGATGAGTTACCTCGAGATCTGGCACCTCGTATTGAAACAGAGTTAGCACAAGGCAACCGACTTTCTTGGATTCGTCGTGGATTTACCGAATCTGAACTACGGAATATCCCCGAATTAGTGCGTAGACTAAATACACGGGGTATGGGCAGCCTAACTGCGCGTGAACTTGAAGTTCTGATGCAAGCAGCTAATTTACATGTGGGTGGTTCTAGTCCTGGTACACCATTTGTATCTTTTACGCGTCCGGGAGCAGATGCACCAGATCTTGAGTTTTTGAGTAATCGTCGATATCGGGTACGGGTTGAAGTACCGCAATCTGCTGCACTAGATGTTTCACAGAGTACATCATTCACTCGTGAAGCTGCAAGTCGTGGTTTTCGGGAATTACCGAACATTAGCGAAGCTGAATTTCTAGTCACTGCAAACCATCGTGGTCGGGTTGTAAGCGTGCAAAGATTAAGTGGCAGTACGGAATCAAGTTTTCTAATACGTCATTCTGGTAAACTTCGATGGGGAGGGCGT
This sequence comes from Trueperaceae bacterium, assembly GCA_965223045.1. Lineage (GTDB taxonomy): Bacteria > Deinococcota > Deinococci > Deinococcales > Trueperaceae > CBDCVN01. The sequence continues at coordinate 4,858,521 of CBDCVN010000013.1, read as the reverse complement.
GTTCTGTTCGTTGCGGGCTTGGCTGTGTCAGGTGCCCGTATTGCTGAAGCTAGTCCTGAGGAGCGCGGAGTTGTTATTGCTGAGGAAGCTGGTGGGCAAGTTGGTGGTGCACTGGGAACGGGCTTGGCTGTTGCTGGTTGTGCATTATTTGGTATTGCGACTGGTGGTGTTGGCCTTTTCATTTGTGGTTTAGGTGGGGGGATAGCTGGAGGTCTAATAGGGAGTAGTGTAGGTGGTGAATTTGCACGTGGCACATCAGAAGGGCGTGATGATTCACCCTGTCCATCGTGCCACGCCATGCAGCGCGAATGGGAAACACAGCTTAATTCCTTTCATAGTTTGGAGTTGGGGGGGCGGGGTACAGATTTACCTGGGGCACCTCTCAGTCCACAGTCTGGGGTTGCTGGCACAGAATTAATGACAACAGAAGAACTTGAAGTAATTAGACGCTGGATAAATAGTGTTGAGATAGATAGTGTTGAGCATGAAGAGAACCAGTAAGCCAAGAAATCATCAAGCAGTATACAAGTTTAAACTCTTTAAATATAAAGTTGAGATAAAAGGTTCATGAATACTTACTCTCAGACACAAATAAAACCCAATCAACAAATTACACCTATGTTATCTAGATTATTACAGCGTAAGTGTATTTGTGGACAACACACTACTGAGGGGGAGTGTAAAGAGTGTAATAAGAAGAATTTAGATTTACAGAGAAATCAATCTAATAATCAGGAATCTAGTGATATCCCAGAAATTGTTTATGACACTCTTGGTTCTTTAGGACAACCACTGGATAGGGGAACTAGGCACTTTATGGAATCGCGTTTTGGGCGTGACTTTAGCCAAGTACGAGTGCATACAGACAAAAAAGCAACAAAGTCTGCACATGCAATTAATGCCTTGGCCTACACAGTTGGTAACAATATAGTTTTTGGATCTAGACAATTTGCTCCTAAAATAACAGCAGGAAAACAACTGCTAGCCCACGAATTAACCCATGTTGTGCAACAAAGTTCACAATCTAGCCCTAGTACAGCAGATTTACGTATTAAGCAAGACAGTGCAGCAGAAACAGAAGCAACACAAACAGCAAATCTTGTTGCTAGTGGTGGCAAAGTTAATCAGCCAATTCATAGCCACTCCTCAGCTATACAAAAAACAGAACCTAAAAATCCTAGGAATCGGGATTTTAATTTACCTAAGCTAACTATAAGTCCAGAAATCAAAGCTATGCTATTTGCACAATGTGCTTCAGGAAATCTGCGTGACCCAGCACTATGTGCACAGTTACAATTGGAGATAACTCGTCCTTTACCAACCCCTGCACTCTTAAGTCCGCCAAGTACCAGCTTTGGCCTAGCACCACAACTTGAATTGGGCAGGAGAACTCCAGATCTTTCACCTGAAGCAACTAGCAGAATATTAGCAGATATAATGCGCCCTCCTCTAACTCTAGGACCACAAAGTCTTTTGCCAAGCTCACAACAATTACCATTAGCTCCTAGACGAATACCACTCCAACCACAAGCAGCAACTAGTTCACTAAGTGAATTGCTTTCTTTTAGTTTTCAGGCAGGCCCAGTTCAATTTGCAGTTGAGTTACCTAAGAGAGTTGAAGCCAAACTCCCAATTCCACTACGTAATGCTAGATCACTGGCTTTCTCACTACAGGCTGAGTCTTCAGGTAATTTTTCCTTTAGCATTACACTCAATGGATTACGACATGTCACAGTTGCGGCCAGAGCTGGTGTAAATGTTGATAAAGACAAGGGCGTAAGTGGGTCTGCTGGCCTTGATATCACTACCACTCGCACTGTTTGTAATGCAGAAAACTCTCAGGCTCTGCGCTCTAAAATAATTGCTGCAGGCAACAAAATTAAAAAAGCTCCGCAAGAAAGTGACAGGATTAGAGGAGCCTTGTCAGGAACAGATGCAACACAAGCTTCAGAACCTTTTGATTTTGACAAGTTAGTTGAAATAGCAGAGGCTATTGGTGAAATGTATGATGCTGTTGAAAAATCAAAGAGTGGTTGTACACAGGTGCCTGTGGCAACTCTAAATTTTGGCACTCAACAACCAATTAGCCCAAGTGATGCGGCATTAAACGACCCTGATCCAACAAAACGACTTGTACCTTCTATAGGTCTTGGTTTCACTTTTCATTTTTGAGTTTAATAGAAAGAAATCCTCTTATGGCACAAATAAAGTGCAACAAGTTACTGCACAAATATATTTAACCAAACTACCAACAATTACATAGAGATAGTTTCCTTTTGGGGTATTGAGGTAACTGCTGGTTGCTCGAGCACGCCAAGTGAGAAAACCTGATCAGGGAATTTAATTTCTAGTTTACCGCCCAAAGCTTTAACATACTGTTCTAAGGTTCGCAGGAAAATATCATCTTGGTTAATGTTTTGTAGTGCTTGATCTTCAATATCTTCGATAACAGCTACTTCTTCATCGGTTAGTTCTCGCCCAAGCTTCTCTATTAAATTAAGTCCCATTTTTAACAAGCGACTTTTTTTATCAATTCTTTGCAATCGCTCAGGACTCATACCTTCATAAAGGTCACTAATTGGTCTGGCTTCAGTTGTTATCATGATTTTGTTTTTCCTTTAGTCTTTTATAGCACCTATAGTTATAATTTAGCACCTTGCGGAGATATGGCAAAGGTTTCTAGCGGAGAGATTGAGGATGACTCGGACAGTGATGATAAGGCACGCTTCATTGTCAGGGAATGGCGCAATAAAAAGCGTAGTCTTGATGCAAAAACGAAGCGAGTACTTATTCAGGAAATGCAATCAGGTTTCACTGGTGATGATGATGAACGAGCTATCCTTGCACTATTGCTTTACAGCAATTATAGCGACCTCAAGGTGATCTTTGCTCCTGATGGAATAGATCCAGAGAATCTAGATAGTGACTTTCATGGTGAAGAAGAGGATGCAATCCGCACATTCTATGACCAAAAGTTTGTGGGTGGCCGCGAGGCCGCTCTTGGTGGCTCACGGAAGCTGATCAAGCGACGGATGTCGCGTCGGGCACAGGCAACACCGACCTCTCAGCGCCCTAGTAGTGCTAGGGTTACTGTTCAACCTGTACAGCAGCAGTCACCAGAAGCAATAGAGCTACAGCAAAAGATTCAACAACGCTTTGGCATCACGATAGAAGCTGGCGCACGGCACTGGACGAAAGAAGACCTTAAAGATCTGCAGGCAACACTTGAGCGACTCAATAAGAAGGAACGGGCAATTGTTGAGAGAATTACCTTCATTCGAGAAGGAACAAAGCCTAGGGAAGAGCCGCGTTGTGGTCTAGCTAAGCTAAATAAGCAAGGAATGGCTCAAGTGCAGATATGGGATGAGTGTTTTGGTCGTCCAATGACCTTGCCTGGTGGAGTTAAGTCAACACAAGAGAGGCATTTAGGCAAGCCAGTGGGTCAAGGCAGAATTCAGCACGAGATTGGTCATATAATCGATTTTGTCCAAAATAACCGCCAGATAAAGACGGAGTTCTTGAAATTGATCCAGCAAAATCGTAAGCTAACCCAAAATGACATAATAGAAAAAGATGAGTCTTTTGAGGAAGCTTTTGCAGAGGCATTCGCTGTCTTCCGTACAGCTCCTGGTCTGATGCGAAGTGTCAATCCACACTTGCTCAACTGGTTCCAGAGTGGTAAGCATATCCGGCACATCCCCCCTGTTCCCTAATAGCAATGAATACTCATTTTCATACAAAAGTAAAGCCTAATCAACAGATCATGCCTGTGTCATCTAAATTATTACAGCGTAAGTGTGCTTGTGGCAACCACACTCACGGGGACGGTGAGTGTGAAGCTTGTAAAAGGAAACGCTTAGGGCTGCAACGCAAGCAAGTTAATAATCAGGAATCTAGTGATGTTCCAGCAATCGTTTACAACACTCTTAACTCTCCGGGGCAACCATTAGATAGGGGAACTAGAGGCTTTATGGAGTCACGTTTTGGGCATGACTTTAGCCAAGTGCGAATTCATACTGGTGCTCAGGCAGCCGAAGCAGGACGCTCTGTAAAAGCTCGAGCCTATACAGTAGGCAATGCCATTGTTTTTGGTGACGGCCAATACCGACCCCACCACACTGAGGGACGCAGGCTGTTGGCCCACGAGCTGACCCACGTGGTGCAGCAAGGAGGTGCGTCACGTATTGGCAACAGTATACAGAGTTCCCAGACTAAACCGAAACAGGTGTGACAGAAGAAGCCATTGATCCTGCTCGCATTCAGGTTACCCACGGTGTGCCCAATGCGACTGACTGGGCGATTACCCAAATCGATGGAAATAATGTCAGAACCATTGTGAATTTCGGTGCAAGACGAGACGACGCATTCTCTGCTATAGCTGTTTTGCGTAACCTAGGTGTTACGAAGTTTGACTTTATCGGCCCCCGAAATTCCCCTGACTTGATGTTCTTTCGACTTTAAGCCGATTTGTATTGCCGTCTGTGAAAAAATTTGCTCATTCTGATCTTATAGGTTGGCTTGAGGCACAAAGCCCAGCAAGCACATGCTCTTACGTTCCCTAACACAAGGGTTTGCAACCAACGGTTGTTCTGCTGGCACTCCGCCGCCGCGGCTGAAGCCTATCGCTGTTAGGCCTTATTGGAAATGACCTTGCAAGTTACATCTGCATTATTTGAAGACCTTGAGCAGGTTGCCAAATTGTTTAATTTATACCGTATGTTCTACAAGCAACCATCAGATATTGATGGAGCAAAGACTTTTATCAAAACTCGTTTAGAGAATAGGGACTCGCAAATTCTATGTGCTAGGAGTAGAAATACGATTGTTGGGTTTGCTCAACTATACCCAAGATTTTCATCCGCATTGATGAAAAAAATCTGGATATTGAATGACCTGTACGTTGATTCTAAAACTAGGAGAATTGGTGTTGGTCAAGCACTTCTTAAGTCTGCTCTGGAATTTGCAGTACAAACTCAAGCTGTTCGTCTTACCCTAGCTACTAAAATTGACAACACTTTTGCCCAATCTTTGTATGAAACTAATGGATGGATTAGGGATAATACCTTCTATCATTACAATCTTGAAGTAAGTGAAAAGTAAATTACTCAGATAAACTCACAACTTTTACACTAAAATAACAATGAGATTTTTGAGTTAGAACCTAACATGGGAAAAATAGACAAGCTTAGACAACGTATTCTCAACGGCACATCAGATGCAAATATCGATTTTAAGCCGCTGTGTAGTTTGCTAGCAAAGCTTGACTTTGAGGAAAGAGTTAAAGGTGACCATCATATTTTTACCAGAGTTGATGTGGAGGAAATTATTAATATACAACCAATGGGATCAAAGGCTAAACCCTATCAAGTAAAACAAATCAGGAAATTAATTGTAAAATATCATTTAGGTGACCAAGATGTTGAATAAGTACGAAATGATCGTTTACTGGAGCGAAGAAGACAAGTCATTTGTGGTTGAAGTCCCAGAATTGCCAGGCTGTATGGCGGATGGCAAGTCTTACCAAGATGCAGTAAGCAATGCGGAAGTAATAATTCAAGAGTGGATAGATACAGCGAGGGGTATGGGACGTCCTATTCCAGAACCAAAAGGACGATTGATATATGCTTAATTGCACCAATTCACTGTGCCTAACTGGGCACTTCAGTGTGATGCACACACGCGGGGCGCAATTAAGTTTGAATTTGGTTTTAGGGAGCGTAACTAAAAGTGTGCGCACCTGAGTTTTGTGTTAGACGGCCTTGTTTGGTGCTCAGAGTTTGTTAAGATGGTTTTGTTTGGCTTGCTCGAGCCCAAGAACATTAAAACCTGCTTGGACATCAGCCTGCTGTAACTACAAATGACTTTCGGAGAAATTGTTGCATGAATATCGTTGGAGAATTTATGGGGGTGCTCGATGCTGCTCAGCAATGAGCACTATTTGAAGTTGTATAATTACACTAATGGAATTGACCTTTGAGTGAGATGAAGAAAAAGATACAGAAAATCAAACGAAACATGGTTTGTCATTTAAGGAAGCAACTTTAGTTTTTTTTGATATTTTTAATGTTACTATACCTGATCCTGACCACTCAATTGAGGAAGAACGCTTTCTGCTTTTAGGGTTTGGTTCTAGGCAACTATTGGTTGTAAGCTTCACTGAGCGGAAAAGCAGTATTCGTATTATAAGCTGTCGCAGAGCAGATATTAAAGAAAGGAAGTTTTATGAACGAAACAACCAACGATAATAATATGCGTGACCATTACGACTTCTCGCAAGGAGTCAAGGGTAAATACAAGCAGTTTGCTAATCAACCCTATACTATTAAAGTTCACCATAAAGATGGTACAACAATGACAGAAAACATAGGGTCTTCTGAAGCTATTTTCCTAGAGCCTGATGTGCGTGAGTACTTCCCTGATTCTGAAACAGTGAATAAAGCATTGCGAGGTCTTATTCAGCTTATTCCAAAAGTACAACAAGATAAAGTATCAGACAGTGTTGGGTAGTTGCCACCTAACTCGGCACTACAGTGGGGTACACAAATGAGAGCTGACCTTAAGTGTAAAATGAGTTCCAAGGGGCTACAACTTAAGAAAGGGACCACACCAACTGTAGGTGAGGCTCTTAATACACAAGGCCAAACGCTTGACTATGAGACTAGAAACTACATGGAAACAGGCTTTGGTCAAGACTTTAGTGCTGTGCGCGCAATTACAATCAGAAATAACTCGTCCCCTACCAGAACCTGAACTCTTAAGGCCACCAAGTCTCAGTTTTGGCCTAGCACCACAGCTAGAATTGGGTAGAAGAACTCCAGATCTTTCACCTGAAGCAACTAGGAGGATATTAGCAGATATAATGCGCCCTCCTCTAGCTCTAGGGCCACAAAGTCTCTTGCCAAGCTCACAGCAATCACCATTAGCTCCTAGACGAATACCACCCCAACCACAAGCAGCACCTAGCTCACTAAGTGAAGCACTTTCTTTTAGTTTTCAGGGAGGACCAGTTCAATTTGCAGTTGAGTTACCTAAATCTGCTAAAGCCACTCTCCCAATTCCACTACGTAATGCCAGATCACTGGTTTTTTCGCTACAGGCTGAATCTTCAGGTAGTTTTTCCTTTAGCATTACACTAAATGGATTACGACATATAACGGTTGCAGCCAAAGCTGGTGTAAATGTTGATAAAGATAAGGGCGTAAGTGGGTCTGCTGGTCTCGATATCACCACTACACGCACTGTCTGTAATGCAGAAAATCCTCAGGCTCTGCGTTCTAAAATAACTTCTGCAGGCGAAAAACTCAAAGGCGCTCTACAAGAAATAGATCCAACACAGATTTTAGAGCATGTTGACAAGATAGCTACAATAGCAGGAGCCATTGGTGAGATGTACAGTGCTGTTGAAAAATCAAAGAGTGGTTGTACACAGGCGCCTGTGGCAACTCTAAACTTTGGTGTTCAACAATTACCAATTAGCCCAAGTGATGCTGCATTAAATGATCCTGATCCAACAAAACGCCTCATACCTTTCCTAGGTGCCAATTTAACTATTCGTTTTTGAATTTAATAGAAAGAAATCCTCTTATGGCACAAATAAAGTGCAACAAGTTGCTGCACAAATATATTTAACCACACTACCAACAGTTACATAGAGATAGTTTCCTTTTGGGGTATTGAGGTAACTGCTGGTTGCTCGAGCACGCCAAGTGAGAAAACCTGATCAGGGAATTTAATTTCTAGTTTACCGCCCAAAGCTTTAACATACTGTTCTAAGGTTCGCAGGAAAATATCATCTTGGTTAATGTTTTGTAGTGCTTGATCTTCAATATCTTCGATAACAGCTACTTCTTCATCGGTTAGTTCTCGCCCAAGCTTCTCTATTAAATTAAGTCCCATTTTTAACAAGCGACTTTTTTTATCAATTCTTTGCAATCGCTCAGGACTCATACCTTCATAAAGGTCACTAATTGGTCTGGCTTCAGTTGTTATCATGATTTTGTTTTTCCTTTAGTCTTTTATAGCACCTATAGTTATAATTTAGCACCTTGCGGAGATATGGCAAAGGTTTCTAATGATAACCTTTCTTTGGTGCCAATTTATTTGTTTTCCATAACTTTTGAATTTTGATAAAAATTTGTGAAAACTGTTTTTCAGACGCTAACTTAGTCTGCAAAAACGGCTATCTTTTGACCCAAACCTTGCTGTATTTGCTATCCTAAATTATGGAGGGTCTAAGTTATCTTGTTAATGACAAAAATGTAAAGGGCCTTGTTTAGTACTAAGAAAAGCCCTAAAGCAAAAGAGAGATGAATAAAAGTGCTAACAGAATATATAAAATCTGCTTTAAGAAAAGCAAAATATGAAATCCTTGAAGATGATAACTCTTTTTATGGAGAAATACCTAAGTTTGATGGCGTTTATGCCAATGCAGCCTCATTAGAAGAGTGTAGAGAAGAACTAGCAGAAGTTCTAGAGGAATGGATTCTTTTTAGAATCCATAAAAACTTGCCCCTGCCAGTAGTAGATGGTGTTGAGCTTATGATTAAGGAAGTGGCGTAAGTGCCACCATTTGGAGCAATAAGTCGCAGAGACCTTGTAAAAACCCTAAGAAATTATGGATTTGAAGGCCCCTATTCTGGAAAGAGACACCAGTTTATGATTAAAGGTAATATTACATTACGAATTCCTAACCCGCACCAAAGCGACATAGGTAAACCTCTTCTTATCAGAATCTTACGTCAAGCAAATATTGATAGAGAGGAATGGGAAAAGCTGTAATTCCATGGCTAGATGAACGCTTAGAGCATGTTCATCAAAAGTAATTTAGTTCAAATTTGTCCTCACTAGACGCAACAGGGGTAACTACTGGTTGCTCGAGCACGCCAAGTGAGAAAACCTGATCAGGGAATTTAATTTCTAGTTTACCACCTAAACCTATTCGTCTTTATCTGAATCTATGAAGTCACCAATGCCTGTAAGTAACACAGGAGAACGATTAGGGAACTCTGCCATTATTTTGAGATCACCACCCATGGCCTTTACATATTTGCGAAGCGTAGAAAGCATCATGTCGGAACGTTTCTCGAGTCTTGAGATGTTTTCCTGTCCTATATTCAGCGTTTCAGCCATATACTTCTGGGTAAGTTGTTGTGCCTTACGTAGATCCTGCAAAGTCAAGTATTCTTCCTCAAGCTCAGCTGCTCGCTTCATTATTCTGGCTTTGCGTTCTTCTGGGAGGTCATCCCACATTTTTTGTAATATTGGTCCCTTGGTCATGATTCACTCTCCTTTAGTTTTTGCAAGTGATCATCAAAACGTTTGTCTGCTTTCTTGATTAGTTGATCGTAGAATTTCTTTTTGTTCACCCCTGATTTGTCACCAGCAACTAGGAGAATTGCTTTCCTTTCTGGATCGAAGGCGAATGCAACACGCCACACTCCATCATCTACATTAAAACGTAGTTCCTTCATGTTGCTGTATTTAGAATCTCTGAGCGTGTCTGCATGGGGACGCTGAAGTTGTGGCCCATGTTTTTCCAGTAATACGATTTCGGCATAAAATCTATCTTGGACACCATCTGAGAAATCTGCTAATTCCTTGGCAAATTCTGGGTGTAACTCAACGCTCCATTTCATAATATAATTTATAAATCATATGACTTCAAGGTCATGATTATTATTATACATTTTGTCTATCTCAATCTGAGTTATAAGCAAATGTAACTCTTAGATTTAGATGTATCATCACGTGTGTATTTAGTAATGTTGTTACATAAGCAAGACAGAAAAAGGCCTTGCTATTGTATAGGAAATCCTATACAATAAGAAAATAAAGGAGTTTGTACCATGCCAAAAGAACAGGCAAATTACAGAATAGATATAGAAGCAAAAGAGAAAGCCTATATCGTGCTCAATCAAATTGGCATTAAACCAACTGATGCCGTGAACATGCTGATGCACCATATCGCCATGTTTGGAGAACTGCCTTTCAAACCAAGCATACCCAATATTGAAACACTACAAACATTCAAAGACACTGACGAAGGAAAAAATCTAACCCAGCATAATAGTGTCAGTGATATCTTTGAAAAGCTTGATCTGTAAATGTATACCATCTTTACCACAAACAAGTTTGACAAAGACCTTAAGAGAGCATCAAAACGTGGTAAAGACTTATTAAAAATTGAAGACATCATGACGATGCTTGCAGATGGACAAACACTACCAGAAAGAAACAAAGATCACGCCCTAATCGGAAACTATGCAAACAGACGAGAATGCCACATAGAACCTGACTGGCTACTAATCTACAAACTGGATGAGGAAGAGTTAGAAATCACTTTTGAACGTACAGGAAAACACTCAGACCTTTTTTAATTAAACCACAAAGCAAAACCTACAAAGTTACCGCCAAAAACATTAACAAGCTGATCGAAAATGTCTTCATCAACCAATTCACCTTGCTCAATATAGGGTGTCGCTGCGCTGCCTTGTATCCACAAAATAAGATCAAAAGTTCTGGGTTTTAAGAAGACCTTACGTAAATTTATGCCTTGATCTTCACTTAAGCGCCAGTGTGGAATAAGTTTTTCCCCTGCCCACACAGAGTCCATCTCGTCAACAAAACCAAGCCAAGCCTCAATCATTTCCTTGTCAACATTCACAGGAATAACACTTTGCTGATTGGGATTTGGGATCCACTCTAGATTATTGTCTTCTTCAGCTAGAATATATTCCCACATTTGCCTAGCTTGTACATTCACTGCTTCAGCGTGTTTGAGCGCAGATTTCATTCGTCTGGGTTTTGAGAGGGGTATACGCAAAAGAATATGCACAAACGCTATAGCATCCATTATGTTTTCATCAAGGCTCCAAAAAGAATCATCTATCACAACACCATTATTTTCAAGGATACTGTGGGGTGTGGCAGGCCTAGGAAAAAACAGTTGTGCAGTACTTTCAAAAAGCAGCTTGTGATCATAAGCTAGGATGGCTTCTAGCATGGCCATGAGTAAATGTGCATAGCCACGTAACCAATGAGCATCACCTTTGTCAAAACGTAGGACAATGTCTGGGGGGATTTCAACTTCTGATTGCTGCCCAAATGTTGCAGCCATACGGTTAAAGTTCTGGTAAATACTCCAAAGATCTTCTTGTTCATCCTTGAGACCATTTTGATTTGCATCAAAGTAGATTTTATTGAAGTGGAATAAGAAAGCTACATCCGCTTGATTTATTTGAGCTAGTGTTTGCTCAGCTTGGTTTAAATCCCTAATCATTTGCCTAAATACTGCTTTGATATCCGAGTAACGGACCCTCTCAGGTGGGGGGTTTTCTGCTACAGATAGACGCAAGAAAGGAATGCCAAGATCACTAGCAAAATCAGAATTTAAACCATAGCGATACCAAGCTTGCCCTAAGTTCTCTATAGCCTGCAAAAATTGTACAGTCCCTAAGGCAAAAATAGCGCTCTCATCTTCAGGGTTTTCCTGCAGATAGGTAAGTAACTGAGTTTCATTAGTGCTTAAGGGTAAGGTTGTTCCTGCAGTGTCAAAACTAGGCACTTCAATGACTTCTTGAGCTGTGCTTGTACTGAATAAGAAACTAAGAAAAATTAGAAATACAAGATGCTTCAAAATTCCTCCTTCTCGGATTAATAATAGGGAGTATAGCTTTCAGAGTAGCTTTTTCCCTAAAAAACACTTCTTTGTGATATATGCTGCATATGGTTTTATTTTGAATACCTTAACTCATTAACTTAAAAAACCCTTTGCCTTTCAGACACTTCCCTAAAAGAGTAAATTCTAGCAAACCTGCTCTTGAAAAGTGAATTGAGCGAGTAAAGCATCATTTATTTTATAGATAAGTACTTTAGAAGATACTCATCTGATCTCATATTTAGTATATACAGTGGTGTAACCTCAGTACTGTACTTGCTCGAGCCCACAATCAATAATAGCCTATTGATGGTATTTTTCAGTAAAAGACTTTATCTAAAATGTAGGATTTGTGTTTAAATGATGGATATGGTGAAAATACTTTTAAATGAGTTAATCTCATTATAATTTAAGCTTTTATAATCTAAGCCGTTATAAGTTTGAAAACTGAGGTTGTAGGCCTATAACTAAATCAACTTCGAGATAAGGAGAAGGAGATAGTATGAAAAAACTAGGTTTAAGCTTATTGATTTTGGGGCTTTTTATTGCAGGTTTGGCAGTTAATTCTGATGAATATGTGACTACTCAAAATAACCCTGAATTGGGCACATACTTAACTAACTTAAATGGTCAAAGCTTATATACATTTATGCATGATGAACCCATAGTAGGTATCAGTGCTTGTGAAGGTGATTGTGCAGCTATTTGGCCACCCTATTTAGTCGATGATCCGGATATTACTCTTCAAGAGGGTTTTGCAGGTGAACTAAGCACTATTGTTCGTAGTGATGGAGCTATACAACTTACTTATAATGGTTGGCCGCTTTATACTTACGCAGCTGATTTAGCACTAGGAGATGTTAATGGACATGGTGCAAGTGATGTATGGTCTCTAGCCTTTTATGGTGAACCACTAGCTACTGAGGCTGAAATGCCAACTGATGAGATGATAATTGATGAAGCACCAACTGATGAGATTATAACTGATGAAACACCAAATGATCTAATGAAACCTAATTATTAAGAAATTTAATTTTTTATAGCTATTATTACAGCAAGGCTACAACAAAACCACCTTCCTCTAGTTCCAAAACTCTGCTTCGGAATGCATACTCAAACGCTTTGTGTTTTTCTATTCCTGCGAGTTATTGTACATAACTTGAAACGTCCAAGTGGGGTTTGGAACTAGTGTAGTATGCCAGAAAAGCCTTTTTTTGGATCAAATCCCCCTACCCTAAAAGCCCCTAGCCCCAGTAAGGGATATGTGCCCTACAAAACTTAGCTTAAGGAGCCATCTCTTTTATCAGCAAAAACCCTCAAAAAGATCTAACAAGAAAGAAAGCACGATACTCACCTTATTACGGGCTCCAAAAAATTCCCACACCTAACCAGTATAAAGTTCAAGGGGGCGAAAAACGAGTTCATAACGTTCTGCATTAATGCTATCATCAATGTTCTATTCCCTTATACTTTCTAAAAAGGTAATTTGATCTTCTGAGAGTGTACTAATTTTTACAGAGGGTTCAAGGACAATGTCCACTCCACTACTTGTTTGGTTAGTGGCTACATTAACAACTGTGGGAAAAGCCCCCAAAAAGTCACCCTCATCTATCTTCACATTGTTATTTTCATCTGACCAAGCTATAACAAAGTTTCCTCCTACCAGAGCCTCGAAACTATAGTTACCAATTACTCCTTGGTTTGCTTGGAAACCACTCTCTTGGAAAATACCATTTGTATCTCTAATAAAAGCAGCTACAATCATAGGCCCTGAAAGTTTAGTTTCTTCATTTTTAGGTTTAGTAATACGCATAGGTAGAAAAAGGGGTTCTGTTTTTATACCATTATTAACTTCAAAGACTAACTCGAGCTTGTAAAGGCCTGCGACACTTAACAAATTGCGATTAATTCTAAAGCGGATAGTTTTATTTTCCCCTACAGATAAATTTCCAGGATTGCTACCTGAAATTTGTATGATTCCCTGAGGTGCTTCTGCAGGATTATCTTTAGCCTCTTTATAACTAAGAAGCTCATAACTTAAGCTTTTATCACCAGTATTCTTCAAGTTCAAGTCTAATTCATCAGTTTTGCTACCAAAATCAAGTAGCTGAGGGTTAAAGTTTAAAACTCCTTCGCCTTGACCAAAATCTCCCTTTTGAACTGCTTGCAGAGCAGCTAAAGCATCAATGAGACCTGCCCCACAATTATCAGGGGGACACTGGTTAGCATTTAAAGGTTTAGCAGTTGACTTTAACACCGATAGGGCCTGTGCTGGTGTCAGATTTGGTTTCAGCGCCTGCATCAGTGAAATAACACCTGCAACATGTGGGGATGCCATAGAAGTACCTTGGTAAAAGCCATAGTTAAAGTCATTATTACTAAAAATAGTACTAAGCACACCATCAGGTTTGCCATCGTTGTTTCTATCTACCCCGGGCCTAGTATCTCCTCCCGGAGCCATCACATCTATACGAGAACCAAAGTTAGAGTAATGGGCACGGTTATCAAGGAAATCTGTTGCTCCTATAGTAATAACTCCTCTACAACTTGCTGGAGTAAGACCAGCAGCATTCTCATTTTCATTGCCTGCGGCTACTACTACTGTCTTACCTGCAGCAACAATTCGGTCATAAACTTCCTGCACAAAATCTGGGCATAATCCAGGACCACCTAGACTCAAATTAAGAATGCTGGCAGGATTGGGATTAGGTACATTAGGATGTAAACCAGCAGCCCATAAAGAACCCTCTAAAATGTCTGTTAAACTACCACCTCCAAAACCAAGTACTCTTACAGGCAAGATTTTAGCTTCCCAGTTAACTCCTGCAACTCCTTCAGTGTTATTGGTAGCTGCAGCAATTGTACCTGCTACATGGGAACCATGATAGCTAAGTTTGTCATCGCCCACATCAAAAGGGTTAGCATCGCGTCCATCACCATCTTTTGCTACATTTGGATTAGAAATAAAATCATATCCTGGCAAAACCTTACCAACAAAATCAGGATGGGTTAAATTAGGATTATTAGCATCAAATAAAATACCAGTATCAATTACCGCCACAATAGTATTAGCTGAACCTTTGGTAATGTTCCATGCAGCAGATAAATTTATATTATCAAAGTGCCATTGTGAATCAAAAAACTCATCGTTGGGTGTAGCAAGGGGTTTCCATATGTAGTTAGGGTGAATATAAAGGATGTCTTTGCGTTTTCTTAGCTCATTAGCTAAGAAAAGTGTGGCTCTTTCATCAAGATTTACATTACTGTAAAGCTGAGTGTTGCTATTAGCAAGATTACTAACATGAGAAATACTATAACTACCACTTTGTAAGTGCAATTGTGCTGAGCTAGGTTGAAGTTCTGAATCTTTAAACCTAACAATAAGTTCACCCGGTACAAACTCGGCTTCAGGGTGATGTTGCCAACCTGAATTACTAGCAGAGGTATCTTGCCATTTGGGTAATGCTTCAAAGTCATCTTGGGCTTGAGCACTTCCTCTGACACTAATCTGCCCAGAAATAACCCCTGTATTTTTGTTAGGTGCTACTACATTAATGTTTTGACTTTTTGCGTTTGTATTATTATTATTGTCTCTTACTGTAAGTTGTACAAAAAAAGTGTTAGTGCTTTGGTAAGTATGGCTGGTTGTAATACCACTAGCCGTTTGCCCATCACCAAAATCCCAAGCATAGCTTGTAATAAATCCATCAGGATCACTTGAACTACTAGCGTCAAAATTAACAGTCAGACCCGTAATTGATGTAGTAAATCTAGCTGTAGGATCTTGGTTAACTATAGCTCCTTCTTCACAAGCAATTAATAAAAGAAAAAGTAAAAACCAAGAAAGAGACAACCTTTTCATAAATATCCTCCTTATTGCTTATATTCAACCCTACACAGAAAAAGATAGAATAAAAAACCTTATTAGTTAAGGCTTGGAAGTTATGATAAGCAGAATAAACATTGCTTAGTATCTAAGCGAATGAATATAGATAACTATAGATCGCCTCAGTGCATAAACCATGAGAGTAAACTTATGAAGGAAAAGTACAGAAATAGTAAATTACCAGAATATACTCTAAAAACACTAGCCCAACTTTTCCCCAAAGCCAATAGGCTTTTACTAGCTGTATCTGGTGGTGGAGATTCAGTAGCTCTTTTACACTCTTTGACAGGAAGTAACTATTCCATTAGTGTTGCTCACTTTGATCATGCCTTGCGTAAAGATTCTAGTAAAGACGCTACTTTTGTCAAAGGATTGTGTAAAAATATGGGTGTAGCCTACTATAGTGCACGTGTTGAAGTTGCCCAAATTGCCAAGAAGCAAGGTTGGAACCTTGAAGATGCTGCTAGGCGTTTGCGTTATGAATTTCTTACACGAATTGCCAAAAATATAAGTGTAGATGCTATAGTCACAGCACATACACTAGATGACCAAGTTGAAACGGTGCTGATGCAGCTTTTACGTGGGGCAGCCTTTTTAAAAGGCATGAAAGCACGCCAAGGCTCTTTGCTGAGACCTTTACTAAAATTGCCAAAACAAAACCTATTAAGCTATTTGCACAATTTAGGCCAAAACTACCGTTCAGATAAAACTAATTTTGATACTTCTTATACCAGAGCGTGGTTACGGCATGAAATCCTACCTAAACTAGAGGCACGTTACCCTAACATCAAGATAACCCTGGCACATCTTGCAGAGTTGCAACAATCTCAATCTGAGCACTTTGATAAACTAATTATAAATAAAAAGAAACTAGAAGTTAAGCAGTTAGAGCCAGCGGACATTGCTGTACAACGTCACAATATAGCACATCTCATTAAATCTGCAGGTATTAGTAGTGATTTTGAGCATATTGAAATGATTCGTAACAGTTTAGATTATAAGCATCCTACAAAAATATCTTTGCCTAAGAGAAAACTAGCAAGGATACGATATGGCAATTTAGATATAGTTAATGCAGCTGAAAACGCAGCTAAAACTTTAGAAAGTAACTTTAGGGTAGAGGTTGAACAAGATTTAAGCATCCAAGTTTCGCAAGGGTTAAGTTACAATTTAGACTTTGAGCAGGAAGTTGATTTTTCTAGGCTAGTTGATTTTCCTGATCTTAAACTTCGTTACCGTCAAACAGGAGACAGAATTAAGTTGGCTGGAGGAACTAGAAAAATAACGGACTTGTTTATTGATAAAAAGATTCCAAAGGAAGATAGAAATAGTATTCCTTTGCTAGCTTCACAATCAGAGGTGCTTTGGGTACAAGGAATAGCTACAGACGTGCGTGTAGCTAGAGCTAACCAAGATAATGATATTCAATGGATGAAAATAGCACTTAAGGAAGCTAAAATAGCTTCTCAGTTTGGTGAGTTGCCTGTGGGTGCTGTTCTTGTAAAAGAAGGTAAGCTGATTGCTAAAGCAGCCAATATAACAGAAAGTGAGCATGATCCCACTGCTCATGCAGAGGTTGTTGTTTTACGTCTAGCTGCTAAATCACTCCAGAGCTGGCGTTTAGATGGGTGTACTCTTTATTCTACTCTAGAACCATGCCCTATGTGCTTTGGAGCGATATTACAAGCACACCTACCAAGATTAGTGTATGGGGCTATCAATCATCGTGAGGGAGCGTTGGGTGGAGTAGGTAATTTACAAGAGTTTAATTGGAAACATACAATCAAGGTGCGTTCAGGTGTGCTTGCTAGTTCATCTAGAAAATTACTAAGTGGTTTTTTTAAAGAATTAAGATAGGGATTTATGGCCCCAAATTAGGGTATATATTCGGTTTACTTCCCAAATTGGCCTATTAAATTTGACTTAAAGTCATTTTTGGTGCAATAATTCAGTCTGGATTTAGAATTATTTATTTTAGTTATGTGAACGCGGTGTGGGAGTTCATTAAGTATAAAAGTAGTGAAGTGTATTGGATTAAATCCCTAACCCAAAACCACTTCAACCTTACGAATCCCCTTTGTAAACAGCGGTACCTTGTTACCTTCTACTAACTTACCATCAACCTTAAACGAAACAACCCCTTTAGAAACATGTTTGGGATTTTTTACCTCTATTTCATACACTGCCCCACGAAACTTACGCCTAACAGTAAAACCATCCCAGCTTTTAGGGATACAAGGATCTATAATTAATCCGTCCAACGCAGGTCTAATGCCCAAAATCCACTGTGTACCTGCAACATATGTCCAAGAAGCTGTGCCAGACAACCAAGCATTACGTGCTAGTCCAAACTGCGGATGCTCGTTACCTAGAATATTTTGTGGATAACAATAAGGCTCGGACTCAAAAACATCTAACTTATCATTTTTAGAAGCAGGGTTAATCTGATTGTAGTATTCAAAGGCACGGTCACCATTTCCTACTATAGTTTCGGCAATCATCACCCAAGGGTTAGCATGTAAGAAGATTCCACCATTTTCCTTGGCACCCGGAGGGTAAGTGGAAACACCACCTAAACGGGGATCAAATCCGTCATAGCCCGGGTAAGATAATTTAATGCCGTTTTCGGTATTTAGCTTTTCATAAACAGATTGCAATGCTTTCTGGGCACGTTCTTCAGTGGCAAAGCCAGAGATTACTGGCCAAGATTGGCCATTGGTATAAATTTGCCCTGCCTCGTTTTGCTTTGAACCAATAGGCTCACTATTTTCATCAAAGTAGCGTATGTACCAATCACCATCCCAACCATGCTCATTTACAGTCTCTTGCATTTCAGCATAGTAGCTTTCTAGTTTAGTTTGATAATCTGCGTTGCCTGTAGCTTTGCATATTTCAATCATTTCTCTTATAGCCTTACCATAAAGATTGGCTACCATTAGCGATTCTGCTCCAATAGGCAAGTTTACTGTGTCATTCCAATCGGCAAACCCTAATAGGGGTAGATTATGCGTTCCCAGAGTATTGCGTGTAAACTCTATGGCACGCACTAAATGCTCCCAAACAGTCCCTGTTTCTTTAGGGGTATTCTCTTCTTTCTTATAGAAGTGGATTTCTTTATCTAGGAAGCTAAAATTGCCCGTTTCTTTTAAATATTGGGAAACAGTTTGCACCATCCATAAGTGGTCATCACCGTAGTAGTTGGCGCGATCTGGTTCTTCTCGAGAATCCCCCTCATTAGCTTCCATAGTAGCAGGATAAAATTGATGCATAGCAGAGCCATCAGGTTTTTGTACCGAAAGTAGGCGCTCAGCCAGCTCCCTAGCTTCTTCAGGCATATGTGCCATAACTCCTAGTAAATCCTGCGAAGAGTCGCGAAAACCAATTCCTCGAGCACCATAACCTAGTTGGTATAGTGACAAATAGCGTGACCAGTTTTTAGTTGTGTGACACTGTCTAGGATTATGAATATTAAGCATAGAGTTCATAGCAGCATCAGGAGTGTTTACTACCATAGTACTTAAATACCTATCCCAAAACTTAGTTAAATCTTTTAATGCTGCGTCCACATTGGCATGATTACGGTATTTTTCTATAGAACCCATAGCCTTTGCTATGTTCTCTTGCTGGGTTAATTGTGTTACTGTACGCTCTGTTGTTTTAGGAGGCATTTTACCAAGATGAATCATCAAGGCGGCAATGTTATCACCACGAATAGCTTCAGAGTTAGTTAGTTCCTCATTTTCCAAAGCTAAAGGGTAAACCCATGAACCATATTCATTGTTACCTAAAAATTTGCGACGGTCACTATCAAAAGAAGAAACTACTTGGTCACAGGTTACCAAATTAACAGCGTATTTCTTTTTCATAAAAGCATATTGCTCTAAAATAACGTGTCCTGCAAAATCTTTGTGTGTTTTTACAGTCATTGTTTGTGGGACCCAGTCAGCATTGACTAATTGTTTTAGGGCGTCAAAATGAGTGAACTCATATACAGGTATTACATCAACTTTCAATGTTTGATCTGAAATATTAGCTATTTTGATGTCTTGTAATAGAGTTTCTTCTCCAGCAGGTACAAAATAAGTGATTTCTGAACGAATGCCATGTGCTTCAGCAACGAAAGTATTGTATGAAAGTCCCACATGGCTCTCAAATTTATCGAGTTTCTTAAGTGTTGGTGTGTAGAAAGGTGAAAACACTTGCGTATTGCCAACTTCATTGGTTACTTTAATGTAAACCGTTGCGCCCTTGAAATCAGAGCTAGGCATTTGAGCTATATATTTAGTAATGCGATTTAGTGCAGGGTCACCCTTGCAAATTAATACTCCCCCAGTACTATCTACTAAACCACCAAAGTTTAAAGTTCCTACATAGTTGCACCACTTAATGGGGGTAAAAGGAGTAGTAGTTATATATTCCTTTTTATCATCATCAAAGTAACCGTAGTTCAAGGGTTTATCCTCCAAGGTTGAAATTTCAGCAAGCTATTGTAGGGGTTCAAAAACTTGAACCCTTCCATCACGTGTTTTATGACAGGTACTTTTATCCACATAATTATTTAGTTTTCTTTTTAGAATTGCGTCTTGCTGCTTCATAACCTATTAATGCCCACTCTAACATTTCTTTAGGGTGTTCAAAAGCTTTTTGAGGACACTTACTATAAGACATTGCTATGCTCTTGCCGTTTTTAGTGTACATGAAGGGATCAAGGTTTAATTCTTCAAACTTAGTGCGGTTAAGATCATCTACTTTAAGGTAAAAGACGTTATTTGCTACTAGGCCAAACATAAGGGCATCTTTGTAAATGCCATAACCTCCGAACATAGCTTTGGCATATACACTACCTAAAGGCTCGAGCACCTCCAAAAGCTCATTAACATATTCGCTCTTATGGGGCATATTAAAAGTCAGCATAACACTTTCCTTTAAGACTTGACATGCTTAACACTGTTAAGTAAAATAACTATAATTATGGACAAAAGCGCTCCACCTTCAACCCGCGAAGCCCGCACACAAGCCAAGAGTGCTGCCCGCCGTAAGCAACAAAAAGAGGCTTTAAGTCAAACCATTTTGGATGCTGCTGCAGAATTGTTTCAGGAAAAAGGCTATCAAAATTTTTCACTTCGACAAGTTGCCGAAGCCATTGGCTATTCGCCAACAACTATTTATTTACATTTTAAAGATAAAGATGAACTACTTTTTCATGTGGCTATGCAAGGATTCAAAACCTTTGGTGAGAAGCTTGCAGCTGCTCATGATAACGAAAAGACACCTATAGCACGACTTCAAGGCATTGGCAAAGCATATTTGGATTTTGGCTTAGGCCATCCTGTACACTATCGCCTAATGTTTATGGAGCGTGGTGAATTCTTGCTTAAAGAACCGCCTGAAGGTTGTGAGTCTGTAATTGATGCTTTTGAAATTCTTACACAAACGATTGAAGAGTGTATAAGTGCCGGAGTTATTAAGCAGGGTGACGTGCAAACTTATGCCAATACTATTTGGGCCCTAACACATGGTATAGTAGCTTTAGCAATTAGCGTGCCAACTGTTGATGAGGTGCAAGCTCGAGCAAGTCTTGAAGTTGCCATGCACATGATACAAAAGGGCTTACAAGTATAGCGGGCTGCAAAAGCAATACACCCCTATAAAATCGTTAGGCACAGAATTTAGTTTTTATTATGAATAAAGTCTATTAGAAAAATTTTTAACTTTGATACTTAACGCCGTTAAATATACTTACGCCGTAAGAAAATAACACATAGCTAGACAGTCCTAGGGAGGTGTTTATGGATAATACAAATTTAACTTAACACTGTTAAATATTTTAACGTTGGAACAAGAACCTCAAAATCTAGCAAGACTTACTCTGTGAATCACTAATTTAAGGAGATTTTTTATGTTTCAAGCCACTTCAACAAAATTAAGGCTGTTTTCCAAACAATATCCACCGCTATTTTTCTATAGCTTAATCATGAGCATTTTAGGACTTTTTTTCTTTATAAGCATTTTTGCAGATCCGCGTATAATAATTGGTGCACCTGCTTGGCTCAAGCCAACTAAGTTTGCAATTTCTACAGTTGTTTATAGCGTCTCAATGATATGGCTACTTAGTCAAATCAGTACTATCAAAATTTGGAAAAGAAGACTAGTAAAAGTCTTTGCTTGGGTTATTGCAATTGTTTTTACTATAGAAATGATCCCTATTACCTTACAAGTAATTCGTGGTACTACCAGCCATTTTAATGCTGCAACACCCCAAGATTCTGCAATGTATTCTGCTATGGGTATAGCCATTACTGTACTGTGGTTATGCAACCTCATTATTGCTTTTGTGTTATTTACGGAACATAGTCATCCACCTGCTTTAATTTGGGCTCTACGCTTAGGAGTAATCATCACTTTAGTTGGTATGGCAGAAGGTTTTTTGATGACTGATCCCACGTCTGAGCAGCTAGCAAATTTGCATGCAGGAGCAAGTGTTACAAAAGTTGGAGCCCATAGTGTCGGAGTAGAAGATGGTGGTCCGGGCTTACCTATTGTAAATTGGAGCATAGAAGGTGGTGACTTACGCCCTGCCCATTTTGTGGGTTTGCATGCCTTACAAATTATCCCTCTATTAGGCCTGTTTATAATCCGCCGTCGTAAGTTAAGCCAAAAACAACAAACAGCTCTTGTTTTTACTGGTGCAAGTAGTTATTTGGCTGTAGTCTTACTACTTACTTGGCAAGCCTTGCGAGCCCAGCCTATCATTAGACCAGACATGCTGACTATGGGTGTATTTGCTAGTATTGTTGCTGTCACAGTGGTTTTAGTAGCTGTAATTACTGTTAGGGTTGATTTGGGGGTTGCTCGAGCCCTAAAGGAGCAGAAAGTATGAATCAGGTTTTCTCACTCAGTAGTTTACTTGTCATGCCTTTTTGGTTTCTAATAGCATTTTTGCCTACGTGGAAATGGACTAAGCGCATCATAAGTTCACTTTGGGTTGCTGCACCAGCAGCCCTACTATATGTTGTTTTAGTTGTTCCTAACTTCATAGAACTATTACCCCAAATGCTAAATCCAGAGCTAGCAAACATAACTGTATTGCTTGGGACTCCTGAAGGCACGACTATTGCTTGGGTTCACTTCTTGTGCTTTGATCTTTTTGTAGGGCGTTGGGTTTATCTAGATAGTCGTCAAAGGGCTTTACATCCTGTGCTTATGTTTCCCTTTATATTTTTTACTTTGATGTTTGGACCTTTGGGTTTTCTGGCTTATCTAGTGCTTAGGAGTGCTGCTGGTAAAAAGATTTCTAGCTAACAGGGGCCTCTAACACCCTAACAGATTTAGTAATAGGATCAATAGCAGCTTTAAGGCCATTAGGCATAACCATTTGTGGGCTGGTATGACCAAAATCCATATTGGCTACTACTGGCATATCTTCACATTCAAATTCAGCTAAAATCCTTTTTATCTCGTTATAAAGCTCTATTACTTGCTCTTTAGAGTAACTCATTGGACGGCCTATCAAAATTCCAGAAAGCTTTTCTAAAATCCCTTGAGAGCCATAATTTCTTAGAAAATAACCTACTTGACTTGGTGTAGGAGCTTCCTCGCTAGTTTCAAAATAAAAAATAGAGTTGTTCTGAAATAAATAAATCGGTCAAAATAAAGGAATGTTACTACCAAGAGATGACCGACAAGTAAGAAGTATAACAGGATTGAGCGAAAAGAAAGTAGAGGAACTAGAACCTGCATTTGCTAAAGCTTTAGAAGACCATGAAAAGCAACGTTATGAAAAGGCTCTAGAAGCAGGGAAAGTACATCGTAAGCCAGGAGGAGGAAGAAACAGTAAACTAAGTACAGTCAATATAAAACTGTGCTTTATTCTTTACTACCTTAGACTTTACCCAACGTTTGATGTTCTAGCGGAGAAATTTGATTTATCACGATCTAATGCCCATGCTTGGGTACAACGTCTTACACCAATAATGGCGAAAACTCTAAGTGGTTTGGGATATATGCCAGCTAGAGAGTTTGAAAACATAGAGGATTTCAAAGCAGCTTTTGAGGGACTTGACGAAATACTGATTGATGTTACAGAGCGAGAACATCAACGCCCAAAGGATGATGAAATGCAACGGGAGTTATACAGTGGCAAACAGGGTAACCACACGCAGAAAAACACAGTGATAAGCAGCAAGGAGAAGGTAATTTTGTTTGTGGGACAAACCTTTGGAGGACGGAACCATGACTATGCAATGCTAAAGGAAGAATTTCCACCTGAGGAGGAGTGGTTTGAGGATATTAAAGTGGCAGTAGATTTAGGATATCAAGGAATCGAGAAAGATTATGAAGGAGCAGATGTTGCAATACCTCATAAGAGACCTAGGAAGAGCAAAGCCAACCCTAATCCCAAGCTTAGTAAAGAGCAGAAGGCTCACAACCAAGCAGTGAGCAAGATACGTGTATATGTTGAGAATGCCATTGGAGGAATGAAGCGTTTCAAGATTCTTGTGTATGCTTTTAGGAATCGTATTAAGGGATTTGTTGACGATGTAGTAGGAGTTTGTGCTGGTTTATGGAACTGCCTTATTGCCTAATTCCTTATTTCAGAACAAGTCTATTAAAGAAATACAAGAAGAATTGGGGAAAAGGTCAGGCACTTGCGAGGGTAGCTAAAACACTTAACCTGACGGCCAGAAGTGGAATTAGGACTGGTGAAATGTTCATTTGCTGGAACACTGTTCCAAACGGAGGGCAGAAATATGCTCTAGGCCTGATGGGGGTCAGTGTGTAGCCATTTTTTATAAATTTTAATTTTGCCCTAAAACCTCAAACAGCACGAGATTTTGGGGGTCAAAACCCCTACTTTTTGATGACAAAATGCGATCTAAACATGACTAGGATTTATGCCCGTTCGCAACGAGGAGAAAGAGCTTATTGCTCTATACCAAGCAAGAAACATAAAATTGCAAACTTAATAGGTGCAATGACTCTAGAAGGAGTAATCGCTAGTTTCTGTATTGATGAAACTGTAACAGGAGAAGTATTTGCAGCATTTCTAGAAGAAATACTATGTCCAGTTTTAAAGGTGGGACAAATAGTTTTGATGGATAATTCAACAGCACACATAGTAAAAAGGGTACGTGAATTAATAGAAAGCAGGGGAGCCACATTGATCTATTTGCCACCATACAGCCCTGAGTTCAATCCGATAGAACATTGCTGGTCAAAAGCAAAATCCCACCTACGTGCTTTAGAAACTTGGGACAAAAAGAAATTAAACACCTCTGTCAAAAAAGCTTTAGAAACAGTTAATACCAATGATGCTCAAGCTTGGTTCAAACACTGTGGCTATACCAATCAACCACCTATGGAAAGATGTTACAATAAATATTTATTCAAATACTTGCAACTTTAATTTCTATAAATGTAAGGGTATACTCTTGTTTTTTGATTTAATTACCAGTGAGTAATACTTTTCACTTCTTGTGATTTAATGACATAATTTTATGAGAGGCTAAAATGCTGTGTGATAAACTGATAACTCAATAATGGGTCAGGTTAAAAAGGAAAATGCTATAAACGCCTCTAATGGTTGGTTACTTTCAGTAATTTGCTCAGTTATGACTTATAGAGCAAGGACACTTATAAGTTCATCAGAATTGTAAACAAGTATAAGGATTAAGAAAAAAGCCTACCTAATAATTGTTTAGGCGAAACTGCCTTTAGTTTACTTGCTCTATAGCTTTACCAATTACCTCAACGCTTTTTGCTAAATTTACTTGCTCTACTTCACTTAGCTCGAGCTCCAAAGTAGCCAACACTCCACCTTTACCAAGAACTCGAGGTAAACTATAAGCCACCTCACCATCACTCATAGACACTGTCAGAACTCTTTGTTCATCAGAGGCTATGGCTGCACAAATTCTAGAAAGCGCACTAGCAACTCCATAGTAAGTTGCACCTTTACAGCGAATTATCTCATAAGCGGCACGGCGCACTTCCTGCTGCATTTCCTCTTCATCTGCCTCGGTCCAAGCAATATGCCTATTGGCAAAGTAATTTTTAAGAGATAAGCCAGCAACTTGTAGATTACTCCAAGCAACAAACTCTGAGTCGCCATGTTCACCAAGCACATAGCCATGAACGTTTTGAGGACTAACTTGTGCCTTGGTTGCCACCATAGCCCTTAAACGTGCGGTATCTAGAGTGGTGCCTGAGCCTATAACTCTTTCTTTAGCCATACCACTAACTTTAAAAGCTATATGAGTAAGGGCGTCTACAGGATTAGTGGCAATGAGCAAAATAGCTTCTGGAGCATACTTACTAATTATTGGAATAATTTCTTTAAATATAGCTGTATTTTTTTGTAAAAGGTCTAGACGAGTTTCATTGGGCTTCTGGTTTGCTCCTGCTGCTACAATAACTACCCCCGATCCTACCAGATCAGAATAGTCACCTGCTTGTACACGCACGGGTGCTGCAAAAGGAGTAGCATGAGCAACATCCATAGCCTCCCCTTGGGCTCTTTCCTTATTTAGATCAACTAGCACTAATTCACTAGCAATCCCTTTCATTACCAACGTATAAGCAGCTGTAGAACCCACAAAACCTGTGCCCACAATGCCTATTTTCATTTAAGCCACCACCTAACATTATTTTGAGGCCAAGGTAGGACTCGTTGGTTAAATAGGTAGTCCAATAAAGGTGATCGTAAGAAAATTAGAGGTGAATTGAGCATAGCAAAAGCTTAGCATTTTTGTTTTATCTCTGATCGGATTGGCTCGAGCAAATAGTGATTCAAATGAAGCCATTGCGTTTAATAACATTATAAAGTATCAAGACTGTGCATAAATGCTAAGGTAAATTACTTAATATCACTCTAAGGACAGCCTCTAAAGACTTTGTTTTTGGAGGTTACGAGCACATGAAAAATTCATTGAGGTGCTCAAAGACAAGGTATCTGAAGTTCAAAACCGTACACTTTATTGAATTGATAAAATGCCAGAGGGCAAAGGTGAAAGTTAATTCAGAGTAAACTAGACTGAGATAAAAAGCGCCACACACAGCTTAGGCGCAACCAAGTTACTGATTAATTTTCCTTGACTCGAGCCCCAATACAACTCTTAGACTCCCACTTCTAAAATGTCTTTTCCAAAGGAATTGATGGAACATCATTAACAAGTATGCCACAGCCTAAGACATGAAGTGGGTGTGCCATCTTATCTAGCAAAAGACCTTTATCAACGGCATGAAACTGTGCAGCGATAAGTTTCCTTGAAAGCCTAAGTGTTTTACCCTTACTTTGCTTTGCATAACCTAGACCATTTTGGGTAGCAAAGGCAAGGGATTCTATAAAATGCTGTGTCATAGCAAAGTGTACTTTTTCTTGTTTCTCTTTTTCGTTAACTAGATTGAGTAACTGTATTGAGGTTTTATAAACAGCCTGCAAATCATGGTTTCTCAAAAACATAAAACATTCTCTTTTATATTTAAGGAGGTTTGTTTTAAGTTCATGAAGTGTCTCCATGCTTGCTTGTTTTTTATATTTAGGTGCAGTTTCAGCAGGCTGAATGCCTGCCACGGAAACAAAATCTTTGCTTACAATGCCAATGCCTTGCTTGTTAAACTTTCTTGCCCAGACATCAAAATACCATGCTATAGGTAAAATTAAATATTCACTCCAGATTAAGAAGTTAGAGAGGAGTCGGGAACGTCCTTGAGTCAAGGTAGCGTAGATAGGTTTGCGGGCTTTGTTGATGGTAATGGCATCAAATAAGTGCTTGCAAAAAGAGCTTTGGCTGAAATCCATACATGATAATAAATCTTTCATATTTGTGATGAAGGCCTCTGTTTCATCCATTGCCTTGGCCACAGTATCATAGTTTCCTTCTACTTCCCAAAGGATGTCGCCCATATCGAATACACGAATTAGTGAGCTTCATGTCAGTCACAATCTTTATTGTGATTTTTGAGTTAATAGGCATCATCTTCAAAATGGCACTCGAGCCCTACAACCTTACCATTGTCAACCAGCTCATAAACAGGATATGTTCCATCACCATTACCCGATTTGACATAAACTAGCAATGAAGATCCATAAGCAATTTGCCCTGAGAAATTCTCGTTTATTTCATCATCTAGTGCCGTCTCAGTCCACTCTTCATAGTCGGAATAGTTAGAACTTATTTTAGAAACGAACGTTTCATAATCTAATATCCCAGCACTTCCGTGATCAACTGATAAATGACCAATTACCTTTCCTAGTTCAGGATTTGACCCTGTGCTTTTTACTCTTACTCGAGTGCAGTGCAACGGTTGAGGTACATTGATTTCTATATCATACATTCCGGGGTCAACAACAATTGCAGGCCATTCAGGTGTAGCTTCAGCATTGTCAAGTAGAATCATTGCATCTTTGATAATAATCTGCTGCCCTCGAGTTTCAATTTGTGCTAGGTGATTCCAATTCATATTCTTATTTTACTATAGAGAATCAGGGTTTCATTAAGCGTCAATCTTTAATTAAAACTTGGATTATAGAGATTTTGCACAAAATTATTATAGGATTATGTTTGTGAGGCTATAATGATTAAACCACCTAGACTAAAAAAAGGAGACAAGATAGCAACTATTTCTCTTTCAAGTGGTGTTGCTGCTATGTTTCCTCATCGCTATAAAGAAGGTAAGCGTCAATTTGAAGATACTTTTGGGCTTGAGGTAGTTGAGGCCCCACATGCCCTTAAAGATGATGATTGGCTTTATGATAATCCTAAAGCTCGAGCACAAGACCTACACTGGGCACTTGAAAACCCTGAAATCAAAGGCATTATAAGTACTATTGGTGGAGATGAATCAGTACGTATATTGCCTTATATAGACCTAGAAGTAATTCGCAAGCATCCTAAAATTTTTATGGGGTTCTCAGATACCACTATTACCCTAACGGCATTTTTACTTGCCGAAGTGGTGTCTTTTCATGGCCCTGCTATACTAACTGACTTAGCTGAAAATGGGGGTATTCATCCTTTTGTGAAAAAAAGCTTGCTGCAAGCCCTTTTTAAGACAGAATCTTTTGGCTTAGCAGTCTCTGAAAATTGGACAGAGGAGTTTTTAGATTGGTCAGAGCCTAGTAATCAAAAAATAAAGCGTCAACTTCAAACAAATCAAGGTTGGCAATGGCTACAAGGTGAAAAATCTGTAGAGGGAATACTTATAGGTGGTTGCATTGAGGTTTTAGAATTCCTTAAGGGTACACAATGGTGGATACCCGAAAAGTTGTGGCAAGGAGCTATTAGACTTGTTCTGAAATAAGGAATTAGGCAATAAGGCAGTTCCATAAACCAGCACAAACTCCTACTACATCGTCAACAAATCCCTTAATACGATTCCTAAAAGCATACACAAGAATCTTGAAACGCTTCATTCCTCCAATGGCATTCTCAACATATACACGTATCTTGCTCACTGCTTGGTTGTGAGCCTTCTGCTCTTTACTAAGCTTGGGATTAGGGTTGGCTTTGCTCTTCCTAGGTCTCTTATGAGGTATTGCAACATCTGCTCCTTCATAATCTTTCTCGATTCCTTGATATCCTAAATCTACTGCCACTTTAATATCCTCAAACCACTCCTCCTCAGGTGGAAATTCTTCCTTTAGCATTGCATAGTCATGGTTCCGTCCTCCAAAGGTTTGTCCCACAAACAAAATTACCTTCTCCTTGCTGCTTATCACTGTGTTTTTCTGCGTGTGGTTACCCTGTTTGCCACTGTATAACTCCTGTTGCATTTCATCATCCTTTGGGCGTTGATGTTCTCGCTCTGTAACATCAATCAGTATTTCGTCAAGTCCCTCAAAAGCTGCTTTGAAATCCTCTATGTTTTCAAACTCTCTAGCTGGCATATATCCCAAACCACTTAGAGTTTTCGCCATTATTGGTGTAAGACGTTGTA
The DNA here is from genome assembly GCA_965223045.1 of Trueperaceae bacterium. GTDB lineage: Bacteria > Deinococcota > Deinococci > Deinococcales > Trueperaceae > CBDCVN01. The sequence continues at coordinate 4,829,041 of CBDCVN010000013.1, read as the reverse complement.
CCCAAGCATGGGCATTAGATCGTGATAAATCAAATTTCTCCGCTAGAACATCAAACGTTGGGTAAAGTCTAAGGTAGTAAAGAATAAAGCACAGTTTTATATTGACTGTACTTAGTTTACTGTTTCTTCCTCCTCCTGGCTTACGATGTACTTTCCCTGCTTCTAGAGCCTTTTCATAACGTTGCTTTTCATGGTCTTCTAAAGCTTTAGCAAATGCAGGTTCTAGTTCCTCTACTTTCTTTTCGCTCAATCCTGTTATACTTCTTACTTGTCGGTCATCTCTTGGTAGTAACATTCCTTTATTTTGACCGATTTATTTATTTCAGAACAACTCTAATAATGATCCTGAACGTTTTTGTATGTGTCCTTGGACATAATCCCGAAGGTGGATGCCATGCATTATACCTACAGCCTTACCTGTTTGGATACACTGGACTTTAAAATGTGTATTTATCGTAGCAGACATCAGTGGCTATACTATAAAAAATAAAACCTTGCTGTGTCAAGGATATGCTATGGCTACTTGAAAAAAGCAAAAAAATCATGATATCGACTTTGGTAACAGGGTTTTTAGAGGCAAAAGTGGCGTTTTTTGGGTACAACTTGCGTTAGATAAAGACCTGTTTCATCAATAAATACAAGCCTATTTGCTCTAAGAGCTTTCTTTAACTGTAAAAAGGCTTTTCGTTTTGCTGCAATGTCTTCACGATCTTGCTCTCTAGCACGCAAAGTCTTTTTTTATAAGTCCAGTTAATCTTTTCTATTGCCCTATACATACTAGTGCTACTGACTTTAACGCCAGTCTTTTGCTCAAAAGCTGTGCAGAGTTCAGCCAAGGTCATGTCTGATTGCTTTTCTAACAATTTTTTTATTAGTGAAAGTTGTTTTGTGTTTACAGCAGGTTTACGACCCCTATTGTGTTCCCTAGGCAATAATCCGCCTGTTTCTCGATAAAGTCTTAGATAGGCTTTAACTGTAGTAGGGCTGACTAAAAACCTTTTAGCCAGCTCATATTGAGAACCTTCGCCATCTAGGTAAGATTGAACAACGCGTTGTCGCAAACCTAAGGAGTAACTTGCATGGAAAGAGGATAACTCATATTAACTTACTAGGACAATAAGAAATGGTTTTGTGGATTCATTGACTAGAACAACTAGAAAAAGATAATGTTTCTAGAAAGGGTGTTTTTATTAGAAAAAATTCTAATTTAACGTCAACACTAGACGGTGTTTCTAGTTGTTTACAACACAGTGTAAAATCAAGTCTGCTTTTGTGCAATACTGACTCTTACTACGAATCCAAGAGCGCTCTTAGGGTAATTAAAATGAGAATATTTGCATTTTGGGTAAATTGGTAAGAATACTAATAAACACTTTATAGTACAACTACAAAGATACTTTTAGTATAGAAGAAAACTACTCAAGTTTTTCCAAATTTACTCAAATTGGGCGTTTTGCCGATACTTGGGTCGGGTTAAAAAGGAAAATGCTATAAAAAGCAAGTTGAGCACAGTTCTTCTTAGAATTCTTTGTAGGTCAAGCTTTTATTCCAACCTTTATGTTTGTTAATCTTTTTCTCATCAAGAAAAAGATTTTCATCCTACACTCATGTGATAAACTCTCATAAATTTAAAAGATTTATTTAAGAGTTGAATATGCCTTCATATTTTTAACATTAGCTTTTCATTCAGACTTCACTTGACCTCAATACAATCATCTTGGCTAGCCAAAAGGTATTAGCAAGGCAAGGCTGTTTGTACTGTTACAAAGTAGTAAGGTTGTCTTAGTCTTACTATAGTTTTAGTTGACCACTTAATTTAGAATAAGGAGAAAAATTATGAAAGGTCTAATTAATTTTTTAATTGGCACAGCATTGATTTTCGCTATGCTTGTGCAGTTTACCCTAGCTGCAAATGAAAGTGACTTAATTGCTATGGCTGAAAGTGGTGATATAATTAACTGTGCGCAAAGCTTTATAGGTGCTTATAGTTCTCTTGGGAGCGTTGGTGATGGAGAAAAAGCCCAAGTCACTGCCTATTACAGTGGAGATTTCACAGAAAATTATATGGCTAATCAAGGTGGTACAGATCCAAATACTGTAGATGTATTAGTTAATCTTGGTGAACAGGGTTATTATCTTCAATATTATTACCTTGCTAATAATACTGAGGGCTTAGGAGCTAAGGAGCAACTTGATAATGCTGGGGATGGGTCTGCTTGGTCATCAGTACATGCTCAATGTCATCCTCTGTTACGCACAGAATTAGAAATGCGTGACCTATATGATGTTTTCATTGTTAGTCTAGATGGTGATGTTGTGTACACAGTGTTCAAAGAAACAGACATTGCTACAAATTTAGTTAGTGGTAGTTTTGCTGGCACTGGTTTGGGCAATGTATTCCAAGAAGCTATTGATTTATTTGCAGGTGAGGCAGCTGTTAGTACAGTTGAGCCCTACTGGCCATCCTATAATGCAGATGCTCAATTCATAGGCACTCCCATTTATAATGGTGGTGAACTTTTAGGTGTTATTGCTTTACAAATCACACCCGAGCAAATTGCTAATGGCAATGTTTTAGCACCTACTGAAAGTGATGCTTTGGTCAATTAATTGCCATAAGCCCTTAGATTTGTAGTTCTAGGACGAGATTTTTGTATTGCAGTGCAATGCTACTAACTCGCTTGCAAAAATTTGGCTTATAGGACCATAATCTTATAACGCAACATTGTTGAAAATACCCTTTGTATAATCAGCTTGTAAAAATTACTTAGAGAAATGCTGTACGCATTGGGTGAAGTTCACTACGAATCAATAACATTGCGCTGTAATGATAAGCCAAGTGGATTTGAAAGTCAAACGATTTCCAAGGGGTTTCTCTGTAACGTTGTGCTGTAATATTTAGTCAAGCTTTTTAATGTGTCTGAATTACCTGCAATAGTTTCTGTAGGAATGATTTAGTCAAGATATAACCTTTGCCCAGAAGACCTTCTAGGGCATGGAAAATCAAATGATAAGGAAGTGGATTATGTATAAAGTATTAAATTTAATTTGGATTTTGGCCTTTTTAGGAACACTCAGTGTTACTTTTGCACAAGAGCAAGAAGTAGAAAATGAATTAGGAGGCGATATAAGCTCAGAAATGGTTGAGGAAAGCCCCTGTGAACTTGGAAAAGTACAGGTTCAGATTCTTGGAGATGGTTCAGTGCATTGTGTAGAAGAAGATGTAGCTGAATCATGGATTCTAGGTAATTATGCAGTTATGTTTGATGCAGAATCTGAGCAAGAAACAGAAGTAGGAACAGAAGCAGTTGCAGAAGAAGCAGTGATAGAAGAAGCAGTGGTAGAAGAAGAAGCATTAGCAGAAGTAGAGGTAGAAGAAATTAACACCGGGCCTTGCGATCTAGGCCGAATACAAGTCAAGCTTATTGAGGGCGGTGCTGTGGTTTGTGCAGAAGAGCACGTAGCTAACTCATGGGTTGAAACTAATTTTGCAGTTATAGTGAATGAGGAGCCTCAGCAAGAACAAAGCCCATAGCAATACACTACTACTAAATCAAGGCTATCTCAGTTTCAAGCAGAACTAGTAGTAGAGACAAGTCATTTAATAAGTTCTGCACAACATATAGATGTCCAGATAAGTTTTGCCTTATTTCTGCAAAGTCAAATGAGGCTGAGTTTCATAAGGTAACCCCCTCCCTAAATCCCCCTTTTTAAGGGGGACTTTTTCTGCTCTCTTAGTTTAGTAAGAAGGGCTAGGGCAGATTTTTTATTTGAATAAAGAACTTTTTTGGTGCGCTGTAGTTGCTAACCAAGTTCTTAAAAACCCCTGCCTATGGCAGAAGAAAGCTTTAGTTATGTTTGATTTATAGGAAAGATCACATCAAACTCAGCACCCTCTTTATGATTTTTCGCTTTTACTTGCCCACCATGTAATTGAGCTAATGTATGTACTATAGCCAATCCCAAGCCACTGCCCTCTTTATCTTGAGTGTCTCTACGTATACCTGTAGTAAAACGCTCGAATATATTTTTTAGCTGATCTTCAGGGATGCCCAGTCCTGAATCACGGACACTTAATTTTATTTGCTCATTAGCTTTTAGAGAAACCTCTATCCAACCACCTCTAGGAGTTGCTCTCAAGGCATTTTCTAATAGATTGTGTAAAATTTGCATTAAACGGTCAGGGTCAGCATAAATTTTTATATGCTCTTCTTTAACCAAAAATATCAAATTAACCCCTGCTTGTTTAGCTCTATCACGGCAATTAGTTAATGACTTAGCTACTAAGTCATTAAGGTCTACCTCACTCTTATGCAATGAGAGTTGCCCTGCATCTGCCAAAGAAAGAGTTCTCAGATCATTTATTAAGCGAGAGAGCAACTCTACTTGACTTTGTAAAAGTTGAGCCTCTTCCTTGCCAAAGGTTAGTAATCCATCTGCAAGAGCATCCAAGCGCAACTGCATAGTAGCTAAAGGAGTGCGTAATTCATGAGCAATATCAGCAATCATTGCTTTACGCTCACCTTCATAGCTTTCTAAAGCACTGGCCATGTTGTTGAAGTCTCGAGCAAGTAGTTGGTTTTCTTTAGTATGCCTATTTAGGTTTTTTAGTTTTACTCGAGCACCCAAATCTCCTCCAGAAACTTTATGAGCAGCCAGAGAAACTGCTTCTATAGGTCTAGCTATACTACGCGATAACCAAGCAGCCAAAATACAGCAGACAGCTATAGCACATATAAGCCCAAACATAACGCCTCTCTGTCTAGCTAAACGGTAACTACCAAATAACTCTAATAAGCGAGAGTATTCCTCATTTAGAGCAACTTCTCTTTCAATTAATCTATTAATCGGTGGGGTAAAATCATTTGGGAAAGCTAATTCAGCCCTACTGATATTAGGGCCATAAATGGGTGGTGCTTCTTTACAGTTACCCTGTTCTGGCTTAAGCCTATTTGCAAAGTAAGGAGGGCGCTTAAATTTTCTATCCCCATATAATAGATCCAGACGCTCCTTATGAGCTAAAGGTGGTGGTGGTCTGCGCTTACGCCAAGAAGGTGATGGTTTAGTATCTTCTAAGATTCTTTGGCGAAATTCCGGTGCAAGCTCATCAAAAGCACGTTGAATAACAATTCCTTGAGCCAAGGGTATAGCAATAAGAGATACAATGACTACCAAGAGCATTGCTAAAATTAAGCGCACAACTAAGCGATTCATGCTCCTACCAAGCGATAACCAACACCACGTACAGTTTCTATGAGCTTGGGAGCTCCTGCTTTATCAAGCTTACGACGTATATTGGTCAAATGAACATCAACAGCACGTTCATAAGCATCACTTTCAGGCATAGCTGCTTCATATAATTCACTGCGTGATATGGCTCTATTGGGAGTAAGCGCTAAGTGATGTAGCAAGCGGAATTCTGTAGGTGTTAGGTTTACCAGTTTTTCTTTTACTTTAACTTGCATGCTATAGACATCTATCAAAATATTATCTACACGCAGAATCTCTTCATTTAACAAGTTATTTTTAGAGCGTTTTAGTACGGCGTTTACATGAGCCATAAGCTTACGGGCTGTTGCAGGCTTGGTAATATAATCATCGGCACCTAGGCCAAAACCTAATAGTTCGTCTACTTCTTCTGCTCGAGCGGTAAGCACAATAACTGGTACATCAGATTGAGCACGAATACGCTTTAAAACTTCCAGTCCATCTATTTCTGGCAGACCTATATCTAAAATAACCAAGTCGGGCTTAATAGCATAAAACAGCTCAAGAGCCTGCCTACCATTACTAGCCCTTTCAGTGTGGTGATCTTCATTTCTCAAATAAAGTTCTATAGCTTGTGCTAGAGGCAACTCATCTTCGACAACCAAGACTAAAGACATGCTTTTTACCTTAGCATTAGAGTAGTTTGGAGTGTTTAGAATCCCCATAATTTTTAATACTAGGGGGTTTATGTTTAGATTTTATTTGTTAGTGCTACTTATCTTTCAATATGTAAAGAGCCAGGCTTTTTTCATGAAGAAGAATTCTCACGAAAAGCCCACTAATTTTTATGAATAAACTGAAGAGGCAAAATTTAGAGTATTTTAGTTCCTTAAGGGATAATTGGGATTTTAAATCAGTTTGTTTTAGACAAGAAAATCTAGCATTCTTATGAAATTGTTGTGCTTCATGAAATCAAAAGAAAAAGAAGAAATGATGTGTAGGTATGAAAAACACAGGAACTACACATCAAGCGAGTATACCAAGTCCAATAGCATATGTTATGAGGGTTAGAGAGGAACGGCAATTAAGCAAATGCCGTTATAGCATGGAAACATTATGGAGGCTTGTGCTAATGGGGATTTGTGCTGGGTCTGAAAATGTTCGAGAGCTACACCAGTGGCTTGAAGATCAAGCAGAGGAATTATATGAGCAGGGGTTTAGAACTCTAAAAGGTGAAAAGTACCTCCCCTCTGAGGTTACATTGTATAGATTTTTCTGGATTCTAGAGAGGTGTATTGTGGAATTAGAACACCAACTTAAAATATGGGCAATAGAAACACTGAATAAAGTAATTCCAGTGAGTGAGATGTTAGTGATTCATGTGGATGGGAAACACCTTAGGGGTAGCACACGTAAGCGTTGTGGGGATAAGGGGTTGCACATGTTGTCACTGTACATTAATCAAGTGGGTATGACTTTAATGCAAGAACAAGTAAAGACAGATGAAGCGAAAACAGCTAGGCAAATGATAGGGATATTAAATGAGGTGTTTGGTAGACCATGGATACTGACAGGGGACGCAGCGTTTACAGAACGAGCAGTTATCGATGCTGTGTTAGAGGCAAATGGAAGGTATTTCTTAGCATTGAAGGATAATCGATCAAGTTTAAAGAAATTTGCTGAGTGGGCATTTAGTCTTGAGTTTTGTGAAGAGGATAGCCAAATTGAGGATGAAGAGCATAGAAGTGGAGAAATATGGTTGCGAGAAATTGAAACAAGACCAGTTGATGAGGTAACCCAAGGACAGTTACCTGAAGCACAGTATTTCGTTCGATGCATTCGTACCGTTGTGTGTAAAACAACAGGTGAAATCAAGTCTCAGGAGACACAATATGCCATTACCAGCGCTCATGGGGATGCAAGGAAGTTTTACCTATGGTGGCGAGGGCATTGGGCTATAGAGAATCGTTCTCATCACAAGAGGGATACGATATGGAGAGAGGATTTTTGTCGTTTAAGGAAAGGAGCTCAAAGCTTTGCTGCTTTACGTAATCTTGTACTGAGTCTGTTTCACCTACGAGGTACTACTTCTGTTCTTAGGCAAACACGTCGTTTCGCTTCGAAACCTTACCTCATACCAGAATTTCTGGGCTTTTGATACCTTCATGAAAAAAGCCTGGTAAAGAGCTAGCTATAAACTCATCATCAAAAAAGTATGTTAGTATTTTTCTGATTAATAAAATCAATTAATCTAACTCTGCATTAGAGTGTAAATAACATAGTCTATTAAAAACATAATTTCACTTTGGTCAATTACTAAAACAATGATTTTCTTCCAGTGTCAAAGGAGCGACATTAAACATTCATGACAATTAAAAATAAAAAAGCATTGCTTGTAGATGATAAAGATCCTACTAAAAATCCAGATTTAGTTTTAGTGCAAAGCTATTTTGATAGTGAGTATTATGCTGAGCAGTGTCCTGATCTGAAAGGGTCTAATGTAGAAGCCTTTGAGCACTTTCTCAAAATTGGACATTTGGAAAACAAGAATCCTAATGCTTGGTTTGATACAAAGTTTTACAAGGATCAATATCCTGATATTGTGCAAGAAAATCTTAATCCTTTAGAGCACTATATACTTAATGGCCAATATGAAAAACGAATGACCTCACCTTTGGACCTTGAGTTGCTGGAGCAGCAGAAAGAAATTCTAGAAACTTATGACTGTTTTGACAAAAGTTACTACAACACTACTTATCCCGATATTTACAAAGCCCAGATAGATCCCTTAGAGCACTTTCTCAAAACAGGGTGCTTAGAAAATAGAAAACCCAACTCTTGGTTTGATACAAAGTTTTACAAAGAACACTATCCAGACGCTGCAGCAAGTGAGTTGAATCCGCTTATTCATTATCTTTTGGTGGGGCAACCAGAAAAACGTAAGCCTTCTGCAGAAGGATATAATATTAAACTAGAACAAGATATTGATAAAACCCATGCAATTAGCCTTCTTAAAAAGCTATTGGATACACTTTTCTCTAAACAAGAAGCTACTTTTTTTAGTGTTCAGAGGTGTAAACTTACTTCTGTTCTTATTGAAACAGTTGAAGAAAATCTTATAGATGTTGATATAGCTAGTATTGATGAGTTAAAGCAATTTTCAAAAGATTTAGATTGGCAAAGAGAACTCACTACTCAAATGGGTTACTTTGATGAAGATTATTATTTGGCAACGTACCCTGATACACAAGATGCAAAATCAGATCCTCTCGAGCACTTCCTAAAATATGGCTATAAAGAAAAGTACAATCCACATAGTTGTTTCGATGTATCTTTTTACCTAAGCACCTATTTAGATGATAAGAATGATGGAAGTGATGTTAATGCACTTCTACATTATATTTGCATAGGCGAAACTAAAGACTATAGTCCTCACAGGCTTTTTGATGTAACTTACTATAACAAACAACGCTTTTCAGATGATGCAATACCACAATACCATAAACGTGCTTTACGCGACTTTTTGCTACGTACCAACAAGCACTATATCAATCCAAACCCTATTTTTGATGGTGAATACTACCTAGAAGAGAACCCTGATGTTGCTGAAACAAAATCAAACCCTTTCCTACACTACCTAAAACATGGTTGGAAAGAGCAACGTGACCCTCACCCCCTTTTTTCTATTGCTTTTTACAAAGCGCGAACCAATCTAGGTTTTGAAGAGGAACCATTACAGCATTATTTGCGATCTAAGTATTTAGACATGAGTCCCCATCCTGCTTTCAATGCAAGAGGATGGTTGTTTAAACATCCAGAGCTTACTATATCTAAAGTTAAACCCCTACAGCATTTTGTGACAAGTGACTTGCCTACTGAGCAAAAAGAACACTACTTGCATCCGGGATACCTTTTATGGCAAAAAGTTCTGGATACCGTTGCTGAATATGAATCCGCTGACTTAGAATTTACAGACGTCCATTTTGAAACTATAGAAAATCCTTTGATAAGCGTTATAATTCCTGTTTATAATCAAGTCTCAGCAACTTTACATTGCTTGTACAGCATTATGCAGGCAAACTCTACTTACACTTTCGAAGTCATTATTATTGATGATGCCTCACCTGATAAGGAAGCTAAAAAACTGAGTAGTATAAAAGGTTTAAACTACATTCTTAATGATTATAACCTTGGTTACTTACTCTCCTGTAATAAAGCTGCTTTTGAAGCTCGAGGTAAGTACATAGTACAACTTAATAACGATACTATCGTGCTGTCTGGTTGGCTCGAGGCTATGGTAGAAACTTTTAAGACCAAACCTAAAGCAGGATTAGTAGGGGCACGACTAATTTACCCAAATGGAAATTTACAAGAAGCTGGTGGGGTAATTTGGTCTAATGCTGGTGGGCTTAACTTTGGTCATGGAGTTCAACCTTTTCACTGCTCAACGAGTTACTTACGTCAGGTAGACTACTGTTCAGGGGCTGCTATTATGCTCACCAAAGAGCTATGGGATAATTTAGGAGGCTACGATGAAAAATTTGCTCCTGCTTACTATGAAGACACGGATTTAGCCTTTAGGGTACGTCAAGCAGGCTATCAGGTATGGTGTCAGCCTTTAGCCAACATTATCCATTTTGAAGGACTCAGTTCTGGTGTTGATGAAGACAAAGGAACTAAACGCTATCAGAAAATAAACCGTGAGAAATTTGCTAAACGTTGGGAAGAAGTATTAAGCACTCACACACAAGAACACTATCGTGATCGTTACACTAAAGGACAAGTCTTATTTATTGATGCTTATACTCCAACCCCTAACCAAGATTCGGGCTCTTTAGATGTTATGAACTTTATAAATTTTTTCCTAGCTTGTGAATATAAGGTAAGCTTTTTGCCTATCTTGGATCCTGTTCATAGCAGTAAATATACTGAGCAACTGCAAAATATAGGAGTTGAATGTATAACTCCACCAGCCTATAGCACTGCTCACCATTACCTTACAGCTGAAGGTTCATTTTACAACCTTGTTTTTTTGTACAGGGCACATGTAACACACGCCTTTATTGATGCTGTTAGAGAACTTTGCCCTCAAGCAAGAATAGTGTATGATACTGTCGATTTACACTATCTACGTGTAGGACGCGAAGCACAATTTGGCGATCATGATAAAAGCGGTAAGGAAAACTTGAAACAGAAAGTACTAGCTACCCGTCAGCAAGAAGTAGTAAATATGCTTAAAGCAGATGCTACAATACTTTTAAGCTCAGAAGAGTTTGACATTTTAAAAGAAGAGGTAAACCCAGAGCTTTTGCATGTTATTCCCATTGCCAGAAGTATTCCCGGTACCAAAGTGACTTTTAAGGCTCGTAAAGATATTCTTTTTCTAGGAGGTTTCCTTCATAGCCCAAATATTGATAGCGTAAAACACCTTGCACAAGAAATTATGCCTATTCTTGCTAAAGAAGCACCCAAAATTAACTTAAGAATTGTTGGATCTAACCCTACTCAGGAAATATATGATCTAGCCTGCACAAATATCCAAGTCGATGGTTATGTTGAAGATTTGTCAGGTATACTTGACTCTGTACGTATGTTAGTAGCTCCCCTACGCATTGGTGCAGGTATGAAAGGTAAAGTCATAAGCGCCATATCACACGGTTTACCCTGTGTGCTTAGTAGTGTAGCTGCAGAAGGAATGGCTCTAGAAAATAACAAGCACGCTTTAATTGGTGATAACCCCAAAGAAGTAGTTAGACACATAAAAACTCTTTATAAAGACGAGCAGTTTTGGCAACAAGTTAGTAAAAATGCCCTTGAGTTTGCTCAGCAAAATTTCTCTATACAAGAAACATATAACCATCTTTATGAACTTCTATCAATCCTTAAAGCACCAAAGCCTAAACATGTACCTCAAGCCTAGGACTACCCAAATGTACATACATCATCTGATTACCAACTGTCATATCACTCCAGCAAGGGATAAATATATTGTCCTTATTGAAGGTTATATTGCTCATGCTTACTTAAGCATAAAGAAATTGCGTTGGTCAGGCGAGAGTATAGAAGCCCCTTGGCTTTTATATGGCCTTGAGGATTTTAATAAGCAATTTCAACAACACTTTCAAGGGTTGCAATCTACTCATAGTGGTTTTATTGGTCTGTGCACTGCCCAAACGTTAAAAGGACTTAACCTTGAACTTCAACTCAATAATGGCAATATTGAAAAACTTCCTCTTGACCTGAGTGAATATATGGATTCACCTAAAAGCTCTAAGTGGATTCAAAAATCCCCTTTAGACAAGCTTGATATTGAAATTATCCTTCCCACCTACAAACCTTCATTAGGGCATCTCTTTGAACAAATTTCTAGCATAAAAAAGCAGCAGGGTGTTTCTTGGCATTGCCTTGTAATTGATGATGCCTCAGATGATGATACCGTACACCATATTACTAATCTTGTAGGGCATGATGATCGCTTTAGCGTTGCTCTTAATAAAGAAAACTTAGGTTTTTATCTAAATATCGAACAAGGATTAAGATTGGCTAAGCCTGCAAAATACCTAGCTTTTGCTGATCAAGATGATGTTTGGGATGAAAATAAACTACTTACTAGCTTTAATGCTATTACTAAGGAACGCTCGAGCTTAGTATTTTGTGATCAACGAATTACTGATAACCAACTTAATGTTCTTCAAGAAAGTTTTTGGAGCAATCGTTACATGGATATTGAACACTTTGATAAGCTTATGCTTATGAATAGTGCGACAGGTGCTGCTAGTCTTTTTGAGAGTGCTCTTTTAAAGATTGCTTTACCTTTCCCTCGCACAGTTGGTAAAATGTACCATGATCATTGGTTAGCACTTATTGCTTACTTGCAAAAAGGCATCATGTTTATAAATAAAAGTCTCTATAGCTACCGCCAACACGCAGCTCAAGATACAGGTTTTTCGACAGGGTTAGAAAATCCCCTAGCTAATAACTTGTTTCACTTAAATCGTCTTACACAGTTACTCAAACAACCCATTAATCCCTTATTAGACACACTAAGTTTAAGAGCACTTAAGTGTGATATCTTGTGCTTTACTGTTATGGCTCGAGTGTTAAAATATCGACTTACTTTAACCAAGGAACAGCAGAAGAAAATTTCTTTGTTCACCCTTGAAAAACCAAACATTCTTTATAATTACTTACGAAAAGAAACCTTGAATACACTTTCTATTCCTACTGCTAGTTTAGGACGAGAGGCTTATGTTACAACCTCTGCTCTTTTAGCTTGTTTGGGTGATGGTAGCTATCAGAACATCCGTATTAAGGGTTAAGTCTGATTGACCGACAAAACTAAAGTAAGTACATTAAGGTATACATGAATGTTGGTCCCAATCAAATTATCTATGATAGTTTAAATGGATTTGAATAGAAGGTTATTTATGGAAGCCTATTATGAAAATTGGCATGTTTACAGAGGTTTTTAGTGTGTTTCAAGTATCTGAATTTCTAATGTTTATGGCTCTTGATATATTTCAAGGGTCTGAGTTTTCAGTGTTCGCAATAACTGTGTACAACACACTCAAAACATCGATAGATTGAAATTAAGGATTGTTTTGAGGGTATCTTTGTTCAGCAGGGAATTAAACGTATATTTTTATAAGCTAAGCCCTAGGAATCTATAATGAGCCATGTTTATAATAGCTGCTTATAAGAAGAGCTTAGAAACACATTTACATTTCCATAATTTAAACACTTGGAGTTCATAAAGAACCATTATGATTATGAAAAAGGACATTTCTAGTAAAGATATTAAACTTGTTCAAGATAGTGGCCTATTTGATATAGATTACTACCTTGCTAATTATAAAAAGGAATTAAATAAAGATGAGAAGCCTTTAGAACACTTTTTATATAGCGGTTGGCAAAAAGGTAACAACCCCTCTGCAAAATTCAGTGTTAATTACTATTTGAAAAGGTACCCAGAAGCTCGAAAATTAGGCGTGAATCCACTTTTGCATTACTTGCATGAAGGTAAGGACCAAGGGTACTTTCCTAGTCAATTTGTAGAGCAGCTTGCGTTTGTGCGCAAAACAGGTGAGTTTGATGAGAAGTATTATCTAGAAAATAATAAAAATATAAATCTAGATAATGAGGATCCGCTTCATCACTTCATGCGCATAGGTTGGAAAGAAGGACGTAATCCCAATACAACTTTTGATCTTGGTTACTATCTCAGTCACTACCAAGATTTAAAAGCATCTGACCTTAATCCATTCTTTCACTATGTACGTTTTGGTAAACTTGAAGGTCGATTTTCTAGTCAGCTAGCTAAAGATATTACCCTTGTGCGTGAAAGTGGTTTGTTTGACTTCACTTACTATAGAAAACAATCATCCATTTTAGAAGATGAAGATTCCCTTGAGCACTTTTTACGTGTGGGATGGCGTGAGAATTTAAATCCATCTCCTAATTTTCACACTAAATATTACCTTTCTTTGTATGGTGATGAAATTGGTGGGACAAATCCACTCTTGCACTATCTGTATGAGGGTAAGGAAAAAGGCTATTTCCCTACTAAGATGGTTGAAGACTTAGCAATTAGAATTCAGGATAATTTGTCCACTAGCACTCATTCTAAGGGGCAAATTGCACTTTCTGAGTTTGTGAAAGAAATTGTCGGTATAGTTAGTTCTGATCACTTTTCTTACTATTTTGATATTGAGTTTTACTCCAAACAACTCAACCGTAAATTTCACGATGAATTAGAAGCGAAGATACACTACATAGAACAAGGGTTTTTACGAGATTATGATCCTAGTCCCATTTTCTCAACAAAATTTTATATGGATAAGTACAAAGATGTTTCTCTTAGTCATATAAACCCTCTAGTGCATTATATAATTCATGGTGTTAAGGAATATCGCTCACCTCATCCTTTATGTGATTTTAAGTATGTAAATTCCATGCACAAGGATTTTATTAGTCCAACTAATAAATTTAAAGATGTATATATTGAAATTCTTGAGAGTAAGAGCTCTCTTTTTATAAGCTCAAGTTATCTTTTCGACTCACATCTTTATTTTTCTCAGCTATCTAGCCTAGATAAAAAAAGTATTGATTATTCCTACCTTAAACACTACCTGTTATTTGGCTGGCAGGGTAAGCATCAGCCACATTGCTTATTTGATAACGAATTTTACAATGTTCAATATAAACTTCTTGTAGGTAAATCTCTAACGAGTAATCCATATGTTCATTACTTACTAGAAGGATATAAAATGAACCTTTCGCCACATCCATTTTTCGATCAAAATTTTTATTGTTGGGAATCCTATTCAGGTAGCGAGAATCCACTCATTCATTTTTTAAAAAATAATCATAAGTTTAAAAGCACTACCCCTTTAATTGATTTGCCCTACTTTAACCATGTTAACTCTGAAGTTTTACAGGATTCTGATGGTAATCAAAGCTTGATCCTTAATTATCTTTTTCAGCCTAATAAATTTAAATACCTTCCTCATAAATACTTTAATGAAGAAGTGCTATTGCAATTAGCTGAATGTTTTAATATGGGAGAAGACTTAAGTGCACATGAGATCTTGCGAAATGTTGTTTATGATTTACGTTTATGGAACTTTGGGCTAAAGCATGCAAGTACAACTTATTTAAATGAGTTTTTCCCTGAGGAAAATACTTTGCTGCCTAAAGTATCTGTAGTAATCCTTAACTATAATAAATTCATTTTCACATTGCAATGTGTCTATTTCCTCATAAAGGCTGACGTACTTTTTGACTGCGAATTGGTCATTTTTGATAATGGAAGTGACCCTAATGAATTTGAACACTTGCTTTCTTATATACCAAATCACCCAAGGATTCAAATAGTAAGGAGTGATCAAAATAGATTTTTTGGAGAAGGGAATAATTTAGCCCTGAATTACTGTAAGGGAAATAATATTCTATTCTTAAATAATGATGTATTTGTAAGGGGAAATACCATCAAGGAATTACTAGATTTTTTGGAGACCTCGGCAGAATCTCTAGCAGGAGTAGGTCCTTGTTTTCTTTCTCCAGACAAGCGAATTCAAGAAATTGGGGGAACAGTGAGCCGAGATGGTAGCGTAATTCAGCATGGAAAATCTTTTACTTGGGAGGAAGTTAAAAGTGTCTTTGGTATGCCAAGAAAAGTTGATTATATTTCTGCAGCGTGTTTCCTAGTGAGAAAAAAGGTTATAGAAGAAGTAGGTGGTTTTGATTATTTGTTTGAACCTTTTTATTATGAAGATACAGATATTTGTCAGCGAATAATTCTTCAGGGATACCATTTAATGACTTACCCTACAGCACAGGTTTTTCATCTGGAAAATGTGTCCACAAAAGAACTTCTAGGAAACACATGGATGAGTACTGTTTCTAAAAATCGTAGAAGATTTGCTGAACGTTGGCTACAAGAGCAATCAAGTGAAGAACTTCACCCTTGGTGTAATAAAGAATTAGTTAAGTCAAATTTTGAGCAGACTGCCGGAGTATACTCACCCTTTCCATTACAACACGGTGGTGGTGAGAAATATATTTTGACAGTAGCTCAAGGCTTATCTGAACGATTCAATACCTTTTTCATATCACTACATCGTTACAGCAAAGCAAAAATCAATATGGTTGCTCGAGATCTAGATGTAAATATAGATAATATCACTTTTTTGACCTATGATGAAGCAATATCTATAGTTCCATTTGACATTTTTGTTAGCATGGGAAATGAAATAGTGCCAGCCTGTCCAGCTCTAGGAAAGAAATCATTTTTTCATTGTCAATTCCCTTTTCCATTAAGAAATGTAGGCCATTATGGATTTGATCGTTTAAGCAATTACAATGCATTTATAGTCAATTCAGAATACACAAAAGAAAATATAGTTAAAACCTTGCAGGTTTACAGACAAGAACTTTTGCCTGTGCACGTTTGTGCTCCTCCTATCAATAAAAGTAAGTATCAAGAGACTAAGTTACTCCCTTCAATAGATGATCTTTCAAAGTCACGTCCTTTGAGGGTCATTAGTGTGGGTCGTTTTATTAGACATGGCCACTGTAAGTGTCAAAACATAATTGTTGAGATTATAAAGAAGCTCGAGGATAGTTTGCAGGTCCCTTGCCAATTAGATTTTTGTGGATCCGTATCAACACACTCTGATGATCAAAGCTATCTCAATGATATAATAGAAATGGCCAAAGAAATGAATATTAATTTTCATGTTCCTGCTTCAAGACAAAAATTACTAACTTTGTACAATCAGGCAGACATATATATTCACGCTACTGGTTATAATGTAACCCCACTTGTTTTCCCTGAAAGGATGGAGCATTTTGGAATAACAGTAGTTGAGGCAATGATGTATGGATGTGTACCATTTGTAATTGGTCAGGGTGGGCCTAAAGAAATAGTTAGTGATGGTATAAATGGCTACCACTTTTTAGATATTGATGAGGCAGCATATAAAATCTTACATTTTCTAGAACTACCTTCTGATGCGAGAATGGAAATACATAAGGCTGCAATTGATCGTTCAAATCAATTTGAAGTACAAAAATTTGTTGAAAGGATTCAAGAAGTAGTTAAATACTAGTACTCATGCCTTAATAGTGGCAATTAATCGTTTTAAATTCTCACAAAAGCTAAAAGTTATGGACCTACAACTCAAGAAAATATATTTTCTGCATATTCGAAAAACAGCAGGAACATCCTTCAATAATTTACTAAGGCAAGGTTTCGAACCACACAATATTTGTCCTATATTATCTGAAATTGAATTGCAGCAAAAAATTCCTAAGAAAGATTGGGGAAATTATCTAAATGCTTACAATTATATTCGAGGGCATTTCTACTCTATACATCAGTATTTAAATAATTTTTATACCATTACAATTTTGAGAGATCCAATTAAGCGAAGTATTTCTGCATTCAATCATATAACGAATGATCTGACGGACCCCTTAAACAAATACATTGGTGGCCAAAGCATTCATGAAGCCATTCACATTCCAGAATTGCAAATTGAATTTTCAAATGCTCAAACTAAATACTTAGTTGAGAATGCTGGTTACAAATACAATGATTTATCTGATGAGCAAAGAATTAAAGTAGCAATGGATTTTCTCCTTCAAATTGACTTCTTTGGTTTTCAAGAGATGTTTGAAACTTCCATTAGCCTCTTATCTGCACTATCAGGTTTAACCTTTAAAAATACCTATGTTCGTTCCAATACTAAAATTACCGAACAAGGTACAAAAGATAATGAAGCTTATGTAATTTGGAGTGAATTGGCTCTAAAAAATAAATTGGATTTAGAAGTTTATAAAAGAGCTTTACGTATATTTGATGCAAGAGTTACAACTCTGTTTTACAAGCACCAATTTGACAAAACTGATATTGAAAAACTTAGCATAGAGCAAATAGATTTAGATCAAAAAATACTTCTTCAGCAAGCTAAAAAGAAAAATATGGATTTTAATAGAATCATTTACCAAGCAAGCTTGCATATTCGAAAATTTCCTGCAGTTGCACGATTTAGAAACTTTAGAGGTGAACTCTTACAAAAGTTAAGTAGAAGAGATGAAGCCGGAGTAGATTTTAGAAAAGCAATTGAGATCAATCCAAGCGTTATAAGATTCCATCGTAATTTAGCAGAGAATTTGTTGGAGGATGGAGATATTGTTGCAGGTATTCAAAAATACTCTCATATACTTAAAAATTTTGATTGTAGTTTAGAATTAAAAGCACGGTGCCTTCAACTCATTTTCAATCATCATAAGGCCCAAGAAACCCAAGAGCTTCTTAGCTTATTGTCCAAGAATGTAACTTATAAATTCGGAAATGAGGCCTTAGCAAAGCAGTCCCTTGTCAATCTACACTTTGAACCTAATAAAATTTTGACTATTACATTTCCGAGGAACTTTTTGGGTCTTCGTCTATATTTTGAACGCTTACTTGCAATTGAAAAATACCTAAAACAACTAGTACCTACTTTGAATGCTGGAATCTTACTTGATTTATCAGATAACTATGAACTACCATCAACATGTTTATGCTTTTCAACTAATTCGACAGGGGGTAGTTTAATTCCTGACCCAACATTCACGGTAACTGATGCATATAAGGAGGAAAGAAAGCAAATTGAATGTAACCTAATTCCGTTTCAAGAAAGGTCATTGTCAGTTTTTTGGAGGGGAGTGTTAACTGGGAGTACAAAGAATGGTGGTATTGATAGTATTCTAAATCTTCCAGAAGTAAAATTATGTAAAGCTTTTAAAGAGTTTAATCAATCTTTAGGGGGGCAATTTTTTGATGGTAAAATAACATCAATAGGTGTCTACCAATTAATTCCAAATTTGCGTGATGTTTTAAACGAATTAGACATTTATGGGGTGGACACTCCACTATCTAAGCACACGAACTATGCCTTTTTAATTGATATTGATAGATACTCTCGCTCTTGGTTCGAGCTTTTCACCAAACTTCTTACAGGAAGCTTGGTTTTTAAGGTAAAAACCAATTACTCACAATGGTATTATGATGAGCTTGTTGACATGCAAAACATTGTTTTTATAGAAAGTGACTTTTCTGATTTAAAAGAGAAGTTTGTTTTTCTTAAGAATAAGCCTGATGTTGCTGGGAAAATTGGTGCAGAGGGACGTAAATTTGCTCTTAGTATGTTTGTTGAAGGGGAATGGGAGAAAGCAATAAAGTCATTGCGTAATAAATTTGGTTCTTGATGTGTTTCAGGAATCCGAATTTAAGTATTTTATAATTATTGCTCCGGTAGTGCCCTTCATGTAATGATGAACCCTGCTGCCTTAAAATGCGCGATGACTTTAGATTTCTTAAAATGCCCAAATTGCACCTCAGATAATTTTGTTAAGAATGGTCATATTCACAATGGTAAGCAAAATCATATTTGTAAAGATTGTGGTAGGCAATTTGTTGAAGATCCTCAAAATATTCCTATCAGTGAGGGAAAAAAGGATTTGATAGATAAACTCTTACTGGAAAGATTAGCACTTGCTGCTATTGCTCGTGTCACTGGTGTTTCAGAATCTTGGTTGCAAAAATACGTCAATGACAAGTTTGAGAATATAGAGCAGGAAGTAGAAGTTGAGAAAAAAGATAAAGGGTTTCTTAGAATAGAGTGTGATGAGATGTGGTCTTTTGTAGGCCATAAAGGTAATAAGGTATGGATATGGCTAGCTATTGATCAAGCTACTGGCGAAATAGTAGGGGTTTATATAGGCAGTCGTGATAAAAGAGGGGCTCAAGGGTTATGGGATTCTTTACCAGCAGTATATAGGCAATGTGCAGTGTGCTACAGTGATTTCTGGGCATCATATGAAGAAGTAATTCCTAGGAAAAGGCACAGAGCAGTGGATAAACGAAGTGGGAAAACTAATAGAATTGAGAGATTAAACTGCACTCTACGTCAACGAATTGGTCGTTTAGTAAGGAAAACTCTTTCTTTTTCAAAGAAATTGACTAATCACATTGGAGCCATTTGGTATTTTGTTCATCACTATAACTCATCATTACATGTATAGGACTACCATTGCTCCCAGTACACTAAAGAACATCAGCATATTGAAGTCTGAAATCATCATAAGGACACCAATGATTTAAGCTTAATGATTGCCCTTAGAACCCATAAAGAACTAGGTGAGTTTATGTGACCCAATCTTTTCCTATTGATATAAATATAAAACCAAGAGAAGTTTTAGTTTCTTGCATTTTTTTGATTTTGCTTATTCTAACTTTATTGGGTCTTTGGAATTGTCATGTATCACCGCCCTCTGGTGGCGATAAGGTAGCTGTTCTAATGAACATTAAAAATTTACAAGAGGGTGGTTGGATATATACCAATCCTAAGATTGCTTGGCCAGCTGGATCAAACACCTTCTTTTTTCCTCATAATAATGCTATTATGCTTGGTGTAATGTGGCTTACAAGCCAGATAATTGAAGATCCATTGCGAGTGTTTGGGTTAATAAGAGGGTTTCTTCTTTGTGTAAATGCTCTAGCAGCTTGGTATGTTTTGCGGAAACTTGGAGTATTACCACTTCTTGCTTTGTTGGGTGCAATTGCATTCGCAACTTGTGATTTTGTTGTAGGACGTGTTTCAAACCATACTTTTCTTGCTGATCTACTTGCCATACCATTTGCAACATTAGCTTGTGCTAGACTGCTTAATTATGTTACGCTAAGATGGTTTGATTACTTATTTATTTTAGCTACGATACCACTGGCCTCTTTTTATTATACTTTTTTCAGCTGCCTAGTTATTTTAACTATAGCTGTAGCTCACTTAGTAGCAACAGGTAAGTTAACTTCAACTATCCCTTCATTTTTACTGCTATCAGGAATTATTAGTGTTTCTCTTATTTACCTTTCTCCCAACTTAGTTTTTTTATGGCAAAATGAGTTAGAACCACCAACCCGTTCCCCTATTGGGCAAGTTAGACATGGCTTACGCTTTATCGATAGTATGGTCCCACCCCTGCCAATTTTTTCAGATATGTTTTCTGAATATAATAGTATTAGGCCTCGATCAGAAGGAAGAGAGTTTATAGGCTTTTACTCATTAATAGGGATTTTAATATCAGTACTAATCCTGCTTGCTCGTGTTGTTAAACCACCTAACACTATTGGAGCAACAACTAATAATTTTGTAGGGTTTTTAGGTGCTGTAACATTACTAACTTTTGTTTTTGCTTTACCATTTGGGGCAGGTTTATTCTTTAATTTACAAGTGATACCACTTTTTCGTGCTCAAAACAGATTTTCTGTATTTATTGTTTTTTGGGGTATTGTAGCACTTACCCTTATTTTACAACAGATAAATCTAAAGAAGCTCTGGCGTTTTGTGATTGTATATGGATTGTTAATAGGTTTACTCGCCTTCGAGATATATCAAGGCAATAAGTTTTTACGGTTCACAAAAACATCTTCAAAACCAGCTTTATTGGCAAGAGTTGATAAAATCTATAACGAGTTAAATGAAGCTAATGTATTATATATTTTACAACTTCCAATACATCCTTATCCTGAAGGTGGGCCTAAACATAAGCGTCGAGATTATTTTCATGGAGTTCCTTATGTTATTTCTAAGGGAAAATCAACTATTTCTTGGTCTTATGGTATGTCTAAACACCAAGACCTGTTACATTCTCTCAAAAAGCTAGAGGAATTGCTTAAAATTTATGAGGAAGAAAGTGAAAGTATAAATGATGTTTTACTCACTTTTTCTTGCCTAGGGTATCAAGGGTTATACATAGACAGATTGGCTTATAAAGATAACGCAGCTCAAATTGAAAAGTTATTGAGTAGCCTAACTCTAGAGAAAATCTATGATGATGGAGAGTGGGTTGTTTACAAGTTACCACAGCATACATCACAGGGGAAAATACAAAATAAGGAAAGCATATCGTTGTGTTTAGAGGACACAGATTATTTGAAATTAAAACCTAATCAAAATTACTCCTTTGGTGCTGTTAATCTTGAAAAAAGCGGGTTGGGGGCATTAGCTAGCGGTTGGGGTAATGTAGAAAAGAAAGGTGTATGGTCTAATAGCTCAAACAGTATTATAAAGTTTAATATTTCTGACTTGCCAAAGTCCTTCAAATTAGTTTTTTCTGCTCGTGGTTTGACAGCTCCAAGTCAACCTATCCAAAATGTGGACGTGATAATAAATGAAGAACTGGTAGAACACTGGACATTTACACAACAAAACTCAACACAAGCTAACACATTAAGATTTGATAGGGATTCTTTAGGAGGTAAATTACTCACAATCAACTTTAAGATTAAAAACACTAAATCCCCTAAAGAACTTGGTCTTAATAACGATTCACGTCCTTTAGGACTCGCTTTGTTTTCAGTGAAAACTATAGTAGAATGATAATAAACCAATTTTTGTTTAAACAGAAATTGGGTGGCCAAATAATTTTTAGTATGGGTGGTCAATTTCAATTGGTATATGCATTAAATCAAGTTGTTTTCATTATTTCTCATTTTGGTGTTAGGTAATCTACAAAGCTATGCGATTGGCGATTTCTAGAGGTATCATTTATCATAAACTGTCTTTTGATATTTTGTCCCTCATTAAAGCTTTTACTTTTAACCTACAAGATGAAAAGATCACAAAGGAATTTGAAGATAGTTTTGCCAGTTATATGGGATCTAGACATTGTGTTTCTTTTCCATTTGCAAGGACAGCAATTTTTTACGCACTTAAAAGCCAAAACTTTCCTCCCGGGACAGAGATAATTATGCCACCCATTACAATCAAAGCCATTCTTGATGTAGTATTAGAACTTAGGCTTAAACCCGTTTTTGTTGATATAGAACTAGATAGTTTATGTTTTGACTTTTTTGAACTTAAAAGGGCAATTGGTAAAAACACCAAAGCAATATTAATTACTTACTTGTTTGGAATGGTGCCAAATATTGAACAGATGGTATCTTATTGTAAGAAAAAGGGACTCTTTGTAATAGAAGACTTCTCGCAATGTTTAAATGGAAAGTTTAAAGATAAAAAAATGGGAACCTTTGGTGATGTGGGGGTGTACAGTGCTTCTTCAATTAAAACACTTGATACTTATGGTGGAGGTTTATTAGTATGTCAAAGTGATAACTTGTACTCGATTTTTCACAAAAATCAAAATGAATTATCAACTCCTTCAAGAAAAAACTTAATTAAAAAAATAGTAACAAACTTAGTCCGTAATCTTGCAACTACAAGAATAGTTTTCCACT
The DNA here is from genome assembly GCA_965223045.1 of Trueperaceae bacterium. Classification (GTDB taxonomy): domain Bacteria; phylum Deinococcota; class Deinococci; order Deinococcales; family Trueperaceae; genus CBDCVN01. Next base: position 4,806,051 of record CBDCVN010000013.1, on the reverse strand, counting down.
TTTTTACATTCCCATTTATAAAAATCATTAGCTTTTTAAAGCCCGGGATAGCAATCAAGCATACTGGTGATAGAAATAAAGAAATGCTTTCCCATCTACCTAAAAGATGGTTTGAATCCTACTCTTGTTTGCAGGCAAAGGTGGGGTTAAAACTACTCCCTACAGTAGAAACTTTCGATTGGCAAAGAGTATCAAATGTGGAGAAAATTAAATCTCGCTCTCCTAAAATAAAGTTTCCGTTAGGAGTTAGTGATGCTAAGAATGTTTATTGGCAATTAGTTGCCTACTTTGATAATGCAGAAAAAATACAACATTACTTTCATTCGAAAAAATTAGATACCTCAACAACTAGTCTAGCAAAAATATCAAACCTTCCCAATTACCCTTATCAAGGAAAAACACCTAATGCTGATATGCTTTACTCTAAAGGATGTTTTATTCCTTCCTATCCATACTTAAGTGAAGAAGACATAAATTATATAATTGGAGTATTGAATGAAATACCAGAATAGGTTAGAAGAATGAAGGTTGCAGTAATAGGATCTGGTTTGGCATCCTCTTCTGCTATTAAAGCACTGATTGCTAGAGGGGTGCAACCCATACTGCTGGATTATGGGAATACACTTGATGATTTTAGAAGTAAGATTGTCTCAAAACTAGCAAATCAAGAACCAGAAAGCTGGGATAAGGCAGATAAGTCAGTAATTGCAGAGAATCCCACAGTTCATAATAAAAAAACATTTCCTAAAAAGTTAGCATTTGGTTCGGACTATTTGTATGGAAAATCTCTTACAAATGCCATTGTTAGGACAGATGAATTGATACCACCTTTCAGTTATGCTCAAGGTGGGTTTAGTGTTAGTTGGGGGTCTTCTGTGTTGCCACCAGATGATTGCGATCTAAACAACTGGCCTATAAAAAGAAAGGAGTTGACTGCCTATTTTAAAAATGTCCTTTCGGAATTACCGTTTTCAGCAAGGGAAGATGGCTTGTCAGAAAAATTCCCCACTTTTTGTGAAAGCATTAATCCAATTCAATTAGGTAAAGGTAATTCTACCTTACTGAAAAATATAGAAAAATCATTTGAAAAGTCCCTGAGCAAAGATTTTGTATTTGGTCAATCAAGATTGCTTATTCAAGCACATGATCATGGTGATAAGATTGGTTGTAAATACTGTGGTTATTGTATGAGTGGCTGTGTGTATGGTTGTATTTACAAAGCAAGCACAGACATAAAATATTTCATAAGTAGCAAAAAAATTATATATAGACCTGGTGTGCTTGTTGACTCTTTAGAGGAATGTAACAATCAAGTCAAAGTTTTATTTCACAATGAGCATGGAGAAAAAGAATCTTTATTATTTGATCGGGTTTTTCTGGGTGCTGGTGCTGTGAATAGTACACGAATAATATTAAAAAGTAAAAAAATATACGATCAGGAAGTAAAACTTAAGTCTAATGTAGGATTTATTGCCCCTCTCTTTCGGTTAAAGCCCCTCCCTCTTGACTGGCCAACTGTAAATACGCAACCTGGGATTTTCTTGGAGTTTAAGGATTCAAATATCTCAAACCATTGGGTACATACACAATTATCTACACCAAATGAAATGGTTTTCCAGAAACTAGGCATTGAACCTGAAAATAAGGGGCTAGTTCATTTTTTTAAGCGAAAATTAGCTCAACATATAGTAATTGCACATTGCAATATGCATTCTGATCATTCAAATGGATACATTTTGACGCTTCAAAAGGGTCAAAGTGGAGATGTGCTAAATTCAAAGAGAGAAGATGGTCATTTGGCAAGATATAACATAAAACAATTTTCTAGAAAATTGTTTTCCATTGTTCGTCACTTTGGGTGTCAGGGTTTTCATTCACTAGTTAGAGGTAGTACTGAATCTGTGACGTATCATGTTGGTGGCACTATGCCAATGAAATTAAAGACCGAAAAAGAAACTGATACAAATTTATGGGGAAGTCCGAAAGGTATGACACGAATACATGTTATTGATAGTAGTTTATTTCCTTCTGTGCCTGGTACCACAGTAGGCTTATTATCTATGGCAAATGCGCGTCGCATTGCATCAGAAATAAAGCTTGAATTGTAATATACCCAACCAAGTTCAAAATTTATAGCCCTCAATTTGCTTAAATACGTCCCTAATAAAAAAATCACCACTGACAAAGGTTATAGTATATTTGTTCTAGAAAGAAAAAATCGTACTTCTAGCTTAATTGACCAACGGAGCGAAAGTTGTGGTGATAAGCGTTTAGAAAAACAGACAATTGCCTTGCTTGACACCATATCAAACCAAGGAGAGGCTAAGAAGCAGAAGAATCGACTTAAAATAAAGGGTTTATCCTTTTCCTTAGAAGGCAATTCGTTCATGTCTCTTAATTTTCTCATGAACTTTATATAAAAAAGTTTTTTGCAATTGATTATGAGAGAGGTGTAAGCATCTAGTAGGTAATTCTTCTTCATAGTTACTGAGCAGCTCTAGTATGCTTTACACACAAGTTAGGATTTATTATTAATGATTGATGATCATTCAGCTTCTTCCCGTATACCACTGCAAACTAAACTGTTTAGTGTGATTATCCCTGTGTACAACAGTGAGAAAATCATCTCTCAAACTGTACAGCGTTGCTTGGGATTTTTTAGTGTTAGCAAGCGTTCTTGTGAAATCATTTTAGTTAATGATGGTAGTAAAGATAACAGCTGGTCAGTAATTAGCCATTTAGCTCTCCAGCATAAGAACATTGTAGCTATTAACCTCTTACATAATTATGGCCAGCATACTGCCAATCTTTGTGGTTTTCAAAATGCTAAGGGAGATTACCTTATTACTCTTGATGATGATTTACAAAACCCACCTGAAGAAATTGAAGTTTTAATAGAGAAGGCAAGTGAAGGCTATGATTTTGTTGTAGGGCGTTTTAAGACTAAGGAACATAGTTGGGAAAGGCGCTTAGGTTCTATTGTTATGCAATGGCTTAATCGTAAAATTTTTAACACACCTAAAGATTTTGTACACACAAACTTTCGCTTAATAGAGCGGGAAGTAATTAAACGTGTGTTGGCCTATCATACACATTACCCATATACCTCTGGTTTATGTGCTATGTTTTCAAATCGTCAGACTAATGTTTTAATTGAACATAGGGAAAGAGAAGTTGGGAAATCAAACTATACATTGAAAAAGCTTTTTGCCTTGGCTTTTAATATAGTGTTTCATTATTCACGTATACCTATGCAAATACTCACCTTTGTAGGACTAAGTGTAGCAGCTATAAGTTTTTTAATCAGTGTTTATTATTTAATTAGGGGGCTATTTTTTGACCCCTCAGTTCCTGGTTGGGCAAGTATTACCTTTTTACTATCAACTCTTAATGGTGTCATTTTGTTTTTGTTAAGCTTGATTGGTGAATATGTTGGTCGCATTATGCGCCAGATAAGTCAGCCAGACACCTATCACATTAAGTCAATAGTTAAGTGAATGATAATATAGAATCAACCTCATGTTAAAAAAGCACCTAGTTATTGTTGGAGCCCAACGTAGTGCAACAACCTACTTATACCACATGCTAGACCAACACCCAGAGATTTTTATGGCCAAACCAATGCGCCCTGAACCCAAATTTTTCATTGAAGAATCTCTGTACAGTAAAGGTGTTAAGCACTACATTAGTAAGTATTTTCAAAATTACCAAGAACCAAGAATTAAAGTATGGGGGGAGAAAAGTACTTCTTATATAGAATATCCAGAAGTACCTAATCGCTTAGTTAAAATGCTACCAAATGCTAAAGTAGTTTTTATTTTTAGGAACCCTATAGAACGAGCAATTTCTAACTACTGGTTTAGCAAAGCAAATGGACTTGAGCGATTACCCCTAGAAGAAGCCTTGAGTCGTGAGCTAACGACTATTACCCCCTTCAAACAAAGTCCTACTTTTAGTATATCAGTCAATCCCCAAGCATATTTACAAAGAGGATTGTATTATCATTATGTTCTACCTTATATAGAGGTTTTAGGTATTGATAATATATATTTAGAGTTAACGGAAAATCTAGTGGGGAACCTTGATAATATAAGGAAAATTTACTCTTGGTTAAACGTCGAAAGCAATTTTGAGCCAAAATTTGTGAGCAAAGTAATCAATCAATCTAATAAAGTACAACAACAACTATCGAGCCACTTAACAAAACTTTTGATAGAATATTTTCGTGATAGTAATGAGGCTTTAAGCAAACTACTAGGCATAGATGTAACACAATTTTGGGGGGAGTATATATGTTTAAAATAAAAAATAAATTTGTGAATGAATTAAGTAAATCACCTCAACATAAAGTAATTTATGCTTTTCTTCTCGTCATATTGACAGTAGTAATCAACTTGATGGTTGCTGTAAGCCTTGATGTTTTAGCTAGTAAAGAAGGTATCCACTTAATTTTTATTGTACTTACTTTGTCAATTGTTTTAGGATTAAATGGTATTCGCTTTTTGTTATGGGGAATTGTCCATGCCCTTCTACCCCTCAACAAAAGTTATCCCCTAAGTGCAATTTTTTTTCCTTTAATTGTGGTCGTTTCTTATTTGCGTGGTGAAGAAACAACTATTCTTGAGTTTTTCGGATCGCTTTTAATAGCTTTAGGAGTGTCAATTATATCACTTGCTTCCAGCAAGGATGTTCTTTAAATGAGCTCCATCTTTTTCAATTATGCTGCCTTGGTGATAGCACTCATATCAACAGCGGTTGCTCATACTTTTTATAGACTGTTTTTTGTTAGAAAGAATTACACTTACCTAATTTTTACAATTCTAAGCTTTGTATCAATACCTATTTGGAGTATCTTTGCCTTAAAGAAACTTACTTTATCGCAAGTATATCTGGCCACAGCGTTTACTCCTATTATAACAACTATAATTGCTAAATATGTTTTGAATGAGCGTGTATCGCAACACAATTTTTGGGGATTGCTATGCATTGTGTTAGGCGTAGCTATTGTCTATTTACACTAAGCGTCAAAATTCAGAATTTCTCTGAAAATCATAAACCTAGTTAGGAATTAATTATGATTGGCCGTTTGAGTCAAAACCAAAAACTTGAACTTATTTTAAATGGGTTGTATGTTTACTGCATAAATTTAATTTACTTGCTTCTTTCCATATTCCCACCATTTTTTAGAAATTTAGTATTTCGCTTGCTGCTTGCTAAATTAGGTTATGGATCATTTATTGATTATCAGGTTTATTTTAAACTTCCTTGGCTAATTGAAATAGGTAAACAAGTTAGTATTGGTCGAGGCAGTGAGTTTTATCCTGATTTTTTTGGTAAAAATAAGATAAAAATAGGTAACAATGTACGAATTTCCCCTAATGTTTACTTTCATGCTTCAGGCCATGATCTTAACGATCTTACCTTTAACACACATAAAGGAGGAAGTATAGTCGTAGAAAACGGTGTATGGATAGGTGCCAATTCTATCATTTTGCCTAATGTAACAATAGGTCAGTCTAGTGTTGTTGCTGCTGGAGCAGTTGTAACCAAGGATGTTCCCCCATTTACTTTAGTCGCTGGGATACCAGCTAAGGTAATAAGAAACCTACAGGATGCATTGGAAGTAAACACTTAGTAATAAAAAGAGAATTGCATTCGTTGGGAAAAAATCTGAAATAAAGTGAAAATTCCTTTTAATAAACCAACAATCATTGGTAAAGAACTTGAATATATTCAAACAGCTGTTAACTCTGGAAAAATCTCTGGAGATGGTAACTTTACAAAAAAATGCCAAAGGTTCTTTGAAGAAAAGTATGGCATAAAAAAAGCATTGCTCACCACTTCCTGTACAGATGCACTTGAAATGGCGGCTATTCTGATTAATATTCAAGCAGGAGATGAGGTTATAATACCTTCTTATACTTTTGTTTCCACTGCAAATGCTTTTGTGTTAAGAGGAGCCAAGATAGTTTTTGCTGACAGCAATCCTGAAAACCCCAATATAGATGTTAACGGGCTTGACAATCTGATTACTAAAAAAACCAAAGCCATTGTAATAGTGCATTATGCAGGTATAGCGTGTGACATGGATAAGATTATGGCTTTAGCTGAGAAATACAATCTATTTGTAGTGGAAGATGCAGCTCAAGCTATCGATAGCTTCTATAAAGGTAGAGCTTTAGGTTCAATTGGGCATATAGGTACCTTTTCCTTTCATGAGACAAAAAATATAATATCGGGTGAGGGAGGGCTTCTAGCCATTAATGATAAACGTTTTGTAGAAAGAGCTGAAATTATCCGTGAGAAAGGGACAAATCGCTCTGCATTTTTCCGTGGAGAGGTTGATAAATATGGGTGGGTTGATATAGGTTCATCGTTTTTACCTTCTGAAATAATTGCTGCTTATTTGTGGGCACAGCTAGAAAATTTGGAAATAATTCAAGCTAAGCGCAAAGCAATTTGGCAAAGATACTATGAAGCTTTGGAACCACTAGCTGCCTCTGGCAAACTGCATCTACCCTATATTCCCAATTATGCTACTAATAATGGGCATATGTTTTACTTGATTAGTCCTAGTCTAGAGGAAAGAACTAACTTACTTGAGCATCTGAAGCACAACGATGTTAAGGCAGTGTTTCACTACCTATCTCTTCACAAAAGCCCCTACTATCAAAATAGGCATGATGGTAGGGATTTGCCAAATACTGATAGGTATACAAATTGTTTATTGAGGCTACCTATGTATTATGGATTATCCCTAGAGCAATGTTCTCTCATTGCACGCTTAATATGTTCCTTTTATAAAGATGAGCTTCTATATCCAGCAATTTGTATAAGAAGTGTTAACAGTAACAAGTAACTGCCTAGTCATAACAGGTTTCCACCGCAGTGGCACATCAATCACAGCAAAAGTATTACATGGAGCAGGATTGTATCTTGGTGATAGATTAATGGGAGCAAATATAGATAACCCAGATGGACACTATGAAGACTGGGATATAGTTGAATTACATAATAAGATTTTAAGAGAAAATAGTACTAGTTGGCAATATGATGAGACCTCTAAATTGAGTGTGTCTAGTGAAGCTCTCGAAAGCATGCGAACAATTGCTCACAAAAGGCAAGCTTTGAATACTTTATGGGGATTTAAAGATCCTAGAGTCTGCCTATTTTTAGATGCATGGCAAACTACTATTCCTAATTTGAAAGTTCTTATTGTATACAGACACTATTCATATTGCTTGCACTCGCTATTTAAACGTCATGCTCAAATTAATATGCTTAACTCAAAACCTTTTAGCCCTTACAACAGTGACCATAAACTTTGGCTAGACCTTGAATTAGGTCTTAGAATGTGGCTGGCTTACAATAAAGCCTTACTAAACTATGCTAAAATAAACCAAGACTCGGTACTGGTTGTGCCACACCAAGCTATCAAGCAGGGCTATGATGTTATAGCAGCAGTCAATCAGGCATTTGGATTTAAGTTAGAAGAAAACAATATAAAAGTTTTTAATAAGCAATATACAGAAGATTCACCAGCATACTTAGATCAATCGAAAATTAGCCAGAATCTAATTCAGGACCTAGATAATACTTGGCATAAGCTATGCGAATTGTCAACACAAACTCCAGAAGCTCCCAGACCTGTTTTTTTAAAACCACCTGATATTTCACAAAATGAACTACTGAGCAAATATTTCCCTAACTATAAGGTAGAAAATTTAGAGACTGTAGGGCAGGAGGGTAGAAATCAAATCAATGTTGGAGCTGAGGAAAGCGCCAAATTGTTATTGGCAGATGTTAAAGCACAGTTACAACAGGGAAACTTCGAAAAAGTGGTGGCAATTGTAAAAATGGGTTTATCTAAATACCCTTTAGAACCATTGTTCTATACATTTTTAGGTAGAGCTATGATGCAATTACAAAATTTTGAAGTAGCAATAGTTGCTTTTAGTCAGGCAATTACAATTAATCCTAATCCTCCTTACTTTTATATAAATTTAGCAGAAGCTTATTTTAGGAATAGTCAATATAAAGAAGCTGAATTCTTTGCAAAGAAAGCCCTAGCAAAAAACCCCAAGAATATTAATTTTTACTGCTTGCTTATACGTTTGTCCCTTAAGCAAAAGCAATGGGAACGTATTGAAGAGTTTATTCAAAAAGCACAAGAAATCGATGATCAAAATCAGCAATTATTAAGCCTTAAAGCAGCTTACTATGAAGAATTAGGTGAGTTAGAAAAAGCTGTTAATGTAGCAGAAGAGGGTTGTAAACTTTACCCAAAAAACGCTGCCCTTCATCAGGTTTTATATAGGATTTATACTAAACAAGGCCGTAAAAATGAAGCTGAAGAAAAACATAATAGCTACACGAATAACATTATAAATGCTAAGAATTACCCTCAAAAGCTAGTGGCTATGCTTGATTCTGTTGAGGGTGAGGCGGCTAGGAACGGTTTAATACTCTACTTGTCCTTAGGGCGTGTTGACATTTGAAACAACAAGCAAAAGGAATAGTGTCAGAAGCGAGGATTTAAGAAATAAGTAAGCTAACCAGCAGAAAAAGTCATATGGTAATGGGTATTGATAATTCTATGTCTACTATTAGCATTAAAGAAGAACAATGGATCAAAAAATATGCTTTTCTCAAAGCCTTTCCCTCAATATATGTCCATAATGAAGAGTCGTGCCTGAAATTTATTCAAGCTATCCTTTGGATAGTGAGAAGTGGTGCTCAGTGGCGTCTCTTGCCTGAGTCTTATGGTAATTGGAATAGTGTTTACAAACGCTTTGCTCGTTGGGATGATAAAGGAGTTTGGGAAGCTATGTTTAATCACTTTGCTAATGATCCTGATATGGAAAGTGTTATGCTTGATGCAACTATAGTTCGCGCTCACCCTTGTGCAGCAGGTGCACCCAAGACAAAGGGAGGACAAGAAAAGCAAGGATTGGGAAGGAGTAAAGGAGGGTTTAGCAGCAAAGTACATGTAGCAGTAGATGGGTTAGGAAATCCATTAAGGTTTAGGCTAACAGGAGGGGAAAGACATGAGATAACAAAGGCAGAAGAGTTGATAGAGGACTTTGAAATGGAAAACGCCCTAGCGGATAAGGCATACGATTCAGATGACTTTATAAAAGGATTAAGGGAAAAGGGAATAGAGGTTGTGATTCCACCAAGATCAAATCGTAAGGAAAAGAGAAGTTACGATAAGGAATTATATAAAGAAAGACACCTAGTGGAGTGTTTCATCAACAAGATCAAGCACTTTCGTCGTATATTCAGTCGTTTTGATAAGCTAGCTAGTCGCTATCTTGCCTTTTTACACTTTGCATCTACTTTTATCCTTGCTCGTTGAAATGTCAACACGCCCTAGTAAATAATAATTTTATTACAGAGGAATTAAAACCTTTTAAGCCTAAAGTGGTTGATAAAAATGCATTTGCCAACTTTGCCTGCAAACGAAGCCCTATAGTTGACTTTATAGTGGCAGGGGCTCAAAAAGGTGGCACTACAGCACTAGATTTTTATTTAAGGCAACATCCAGAAATAACTATGGCAAACAAAAAGGAAGTTCACTTCTTCGATAGTGAGGAGTATTTCACAAGTGAATTAACAGACTATTCTTTGTACCACACCAACTTTGATATTCACCAAGATGGTATCATAGGAGAGTCTACTCCCATTTATATGTACTGGTATAGTGCGCCAGGAAGGATTTGGCAGTATAATCCTAACATGAAGTGGATTATGTTGCTACGTAGTCCTATTGAAAGGGCTTTCTCACACTGGAATATGGAAAGAACTCGAAATGAAGAAAATCTACCTTTTTTTGAGGCTATTCGAACTGAAAAGAAAAGATGTCGTAAGGTCTTACCTTTACAACATAGGGTATATTCTTACCTAGATAGAGGTTTCTACACTGATCAAATAAGAAGAATATGGCACTTTTTCCCCAAAGAACAAACTCTTTTTGTAAAAAGCCAAGAATTAAAAGAATTTCCAATAGAAATTATGCAAAAGATATGTAATTTCTTAGGACTAAACGCTATCTCTCAACTTGAAACAAAAGAAGTTTTCGCTAAACCTTATACTGAAGAAATGTCTATACAAGAAAAGGATTTCTTGCAATCCACTTTTGAGTTTGAAATAAAAGAACTAGAAAGATTACTAAATTGGGATTGTAGTGAATGGTTAATTGATTAGTTACTTTCTTAGTTACTAGTGTGTTTTGCTCGAGCTTTTTGCATTCATTCAACCAAATATAACGCAAGTTGTACCCAAAAAACGCCACTTTTGCCTCTAAAAACCCTGTTACCAAAGTCGATATCATGATTTTTTTGCTTTTTTCAAGTAGCCATAGCATATCCTTGACACAGCAAGGTTTTATTTTTTATAGTATAGCCACTGATGTCTGCTACGATAAATACACATTTTAAAGTCCAGTGTATCCAAACAGGTAAGGCTGTAGGTATAATGCATGGCATCCACCTTCGGGATTATGTCCAAGGACACATACAAAAACGTTCAGGATCATTATTAAAGAAATACAAGAAGAATTGGGGAAAAGGTCAGGCACTTGCGAGGGTAGCTAAAACACTTAACCTGACGGCCAGAAGTGGAATTAGGACTGGCGAAATGTTCATTTGCTGGAACACTGTTCCAAACGGAGGGCAGAAATATGCTCTAGGCCTGATGGGGGTCAGTGTGTAGCCATTTTTTATAAATTTTAATTTTGCCCTAAAACCTCAAACAGCACGAGATTTTGGGGGTCAAAACCCCTACTTTTTGATGACAAAATGCGATATAAATATAAGCTCGAGCTTTCTCCAAGCTTGGTAGTGTATTTGCTCGAGCTTACTAATGCATTGGGGAAAGGGTACTCGAGCACTCATAAAGTAAACTGTTATTGAAGTTTGTTTGCGTGCTCGAGCCAAGCCACTAAATCCTCAACAACACTAAAATCCAGCAAAGCTTTACCCAAAGCATCAAGTTGATCTACACTTAAGCTTTCAATCAATGCTTTCTGCTCATTTTTGACTTCTCCTAATTTATGGGTAAGTAAATTAATCACCATAGTTGCTTGCCCCCTATGTAATCCTTGCTCTAATCCTTGTTCTAATCCTTGCTCCATCCAACTAGTAACAATTTCCATTACATCCTCCTGTTGGTTTGGCTGTAGCTCTGTAAGCTGTTCTTGAAAATGCTTTTCTTCCTCTTCATTCAAACGTAAGTATGTGTCTACAAATCCAGATATTAATTGCATTCGGGCGGGGTCTAACTTCAAAGTAGCTAAAAGTCGCAGACATTCTAGTTTTACTTTAGCACGTTCTTGTTTAGTTATTCCCATCTTTGCCATTAATGCGCTAGCTACAGGATTGGGCTTGTTTACAAAATCTCGCCAGTTTAGTCTATTGAGTTGAATAACCCTGTAACGAAAATCTAGCACTAATCTATCAGGAAAGCTAATTTTATGATTATGAGGTTCAGGGCGTTTAGGTGAATCTTGAGAGTAGAGTACTACAGGATAAATGGGCAAGTCATGCTTTTCATAAAGTCTAGCAAAATAGCGAAACATGCGTTTACTAAAATCTTTTTCAGTTTCAGATTGGTGCTCAACATGTATTAGAAAGCATGTTTGTTGCCCTAAGAACTTTGCTTCAACAATAATGTCTGTTTCATAACGCTTGCCAGCAGTGACATCAGTAAAAACCTCTTTATCAAGGAAGTTTAAAGAGTTTGTGTCTAGGTAGAGTACAACTTCAGGAAGAAACAATGCAACAAAATCAAGAAAGAAAGTAGAAAGTAATTCTTTAAAAAGCCTGTCATGATCAATCATTAAGTATATTGTACTTCTAAAAGCAAGTAAGGTAAATCTTATTGTGGAGTGGTCTGAGTCAGAAGAAATCCAATCCACCTGTGCTCGAGCCCTTATGAAAAACTTAAGTTTGGATTGGGTGTTGAGCGTTCCTTACAATTATTTGATGAACATGTTTTGCTGCTCCAGCTTTTTGTAAGTTTTATAGTGGAGTAGCTTTCAGATGGTTGAGTGCTCGAGCCTTTTTAAAAATCTCAAGCTTGGGTTGGGTGCTCGAGTCATACCTGCGAAAGTGTTGGGGGCTCGAGCCTTTACAAAAACCTCATCCCTCTGAAATACCCATCTTTTGCAAGCGTTCTTTTAAACGTCGTAGCTCACGTTCTGCAACCCCTGCTCTTTTTTCAGCAACCTTGGCTCGTTCCTCAACTGCTACTACCTGCTCTTCAACAACTTTAATTTGCTCCTCAGCAATATTTGCCCTCGCTAAAGTAGTAGAATAATCCCCTATAGCCTTACCCTCTTTATCAAAAATAAGCAAACCTTCTTCACCAACAGTAAATGAAATGCCTAGCAAAGGACTCTGCCAGTTAGAAACATTGGGTTTGTGCACATGTTGTCCTCCCACAAATTGCCATACATCTAGTCTCGGCTTGCTGAATTTATTCTTTTTGTGCTCTTCAATATCTGTAAGCTCTGTATAATCAGGGGTATACAGATAATACTCCTTTACTCCATTCTCCTCATAAAAATTAAGCTTGCCAACCATTTCTTTATCAGTATTGCCTGGTGATAATACTTCAAAAACAACCTGTGGTGGCATATCGTCATTACGCCATTGCAAATAGGCAGTTTTGTAGCTATTAGGTTGACCAAAAACTACCAAAGCATCAGGGGCTACTCTTTTTCTAGGGTTACCCTTAACAGGATACCAAAGTAAATCACTGGCTATGAAAACATCATCTCTATCGGCAAAAACTGTTTCAAGACTTTGATTTATGTAGGTAATCCAGTAAAAGTGAATTTTGTTTTCAGCCACAGGCTCTCCATCGCTATCAGGGTAACATATGCCATCTTCTACCCAACCTATATAAGGGAGGTTGTTGTCTAAGTGTTTTTTGAGAGGGGAATTTTCTAAGGCTAAACTTGCTGTTGACATTTAGAGACTCCTTATTGTTGTGCAAGTAGTACAACAAGCTCTTACATTTTAGCACATAGTTTTAGGGCTCGAGCTCTTGTGAGCATTTAAGTTGAAGTTGGGCGCTCAAATCCTTGCAAAGCAACTATTATACTTACTCTGCGTTCTCGAGCCCCTGTGAAGGGTTCAAGCTTAGATTGTATGCTCGAGTCCTTGTGAAACGCTTAAGCTTGGGTTAGGTGCTCGAGCCTTTCCTAGTGATTATTTAATGAGCATGTTTTAGTGAAGTGACTTGAGCCAAGAAGCTCCATTGACCTGTCAAGAACTCATAAAATTATTAGATTTGGGCTAGGGGCTCGAGTGTTTCTTGTTAGCTACTTTATGAATACATTCTGCTGATTCCCTACCACTTTTCTCATAACTTCTATTAGTTAATTCATTAGATTATATATAATACTGTGTTGAAGTATTAAGTGGATCAATGCGGTCCTTTAGGTATAAAAACTTATCAATGCTTTCTCTAAATAACAATACTTATCACTTAAGGAGAAAATTCAATGAAAAAGATTTTTGGGTTGTTTTTTGTGATCTTTGTCCTACTTCACCAACAAACCTTTGCCCTTACCCCCTTTTGTAAAAACTCTCCTGGGATTGTCTCTATTCCTGATCCTAACTTGACCAAGGCTATACAGGATGCTCTCAGATTAGGTACAAAACCTATTGCTTGTCAGGATATATTTAAGCTTAAAGGACTAAATGCTAGCAAAAAAGAAATAAGTAGCCTTGAAGGCTTAGAAAATGCTGCCAACTTAACAATTTTGAATTTAAATAGTAACCAGATTAACAACTTTAGCCCCTTAGCAGATCTTCCTAAATTAAGGGTTATAAATCTCAACAATAATCAAATTTCATCAATTACCCCTCTTATTTCCCCTAAATTAGTAACTTTAAATTTACGTAATAATCAAATTAGTGACCTTGAGCCTCTCAAAAAACTTTCTAATCTAAGAACACTTGGTCTGAGTAACAATCAAATTTCATCAATTGCTCCTCTTGCTGCTGTTCGTAACCTAAGAACACTATCCTTAGACAGAAATCAGATTAATGACCTTGAGCCTTTAGCAAATCTTTCAGATCTCAAAACTCTTAACTTAAATAACAATAACATTTCATTAATTGCGCCCCTTGCTTATAATACTAATCTAGAAGTTTTAAACTTACACAATAACCAAATCAGCAATCTTGAACCCTTAAGTGGACTTACAAAGCTAAGGGTTCTTAGTCTACACAATAATAAGTTTTCATCAATTGCTCCTCTCGCATTTGCTACTCGCTTAGAAAGTTTGAATCTACAAGGCAATCAAATTAATGATATTCAACCTTTAGCAAATCTTTCCAACCTAAAAACCTTAAACCTACGTAATAATAAAATTCCATCAATTGCTCCCCTTGTCTCTGTTACAAACCTTGAAACTTTAAACCTACATGCAAACCAAATCAGTGATCTTACACCTCTGACAAGTCTTACAAATTTAAAAACTCTTACCTTGAATAACAACAACGTTTCATCAATTGCTCCTTTGGCTTCCCATACCAATTTGGAAAAGCTATCACTAGATAACAATCAAATTAGTGACCTTGAACCCCTAGCAAACCTCTCAAACCTTAAAACTCTTAATTTAATCAACAACAAGATTTCATCAATAAAGCCACTTTCTTTCATCACTAACCTAGAAACCCTAAACTTACACAAGAATCAAATTGATGATATTGAACGCTTAATAAGCCTTTCAAACTTAAGAGTCCTTGGTCTAAACAATAATAAGGTTTCATCAGTTGCTCCCCTTGCATTTACTACTCAATTAGAAAACTTAAGCTTACAAGGCAATCAAATTAGTGACATTCAACCTTTGGCAAATCTTTCAAACCTTAAAACCTTAAACCTACGTAATAATAAGATTTCATCAATTACTCCCCTTAGTTCTGCTACGGATTTAGAAACTTTAAACTTACATACAAACCAAGTTAGTGACATTGAACCCCTGACAAACCTTTTAAATCTAAAAACTCTTAATTTAAACAACAATAAAATTGCATCAATTACCCCTCTTACCTTTACAACTAACTTGGTAATTTTAAACCTAAATAGCAATCAAATTAGTGACCTTGGGCCTCTGGCAAACCTTTCAAATCTAAAAACTCTCAACTTGGTTAATAACAAAAAAATTTCATCAATTAGACCACTTACTTCTGTCACTAACCTAGAAGTTTTAAACTTACATAGCAATCAAGTGAGTAACCTTGAACCTTTAATAAACCACTCAAACCTAAGAGTCCTTGGTTTAAACAATAACCAAGTTTCATCAATCACTCCTCTTGGCTTTGTCTTTAACAGCAGCCTTACTACTCTTATTATTAATAATAATCAAATAACTAGCATATCTGCTCTTACGTTACTAAACAATCTTAATGAGCTTCAAATAGGTGGTAATCCTATTTCAATAGGAGAGTTAAATAGGTTAAGACAACTGCCTAATTTAACTAAATTAGGTTTGGATAATTTAGGTATAAGTGGCAACGAAGTGCTTAGCTATATTCCTAATCCGCAGCAAATTACAAAACTAAGTATGAACAATAATGGTATGCAAGCACTACCTCAATTGACTAGTTTTACTAATCTGAAAGAGCTTTATATTGAGAATAATAGTATTAGTGATATTAGTTCTTTACTAGGCAATGTTAACTTTGGCTTACAGAAAAAGAGCGTATTAAGTTTAAAGAACAACTGCCTAATGGAAAGTGACCCTGCTATAGAAGAGTTCAAAAATCGAGGCATAAGGGTTAATTTTGATCCACAAAAACAGTGTTAATTGACTTGATAGAGGTGTTTTGCTCGAGCCCCTATAAAGCACCTAAGTTTGGGGGTGCTTGAAGGTTTGTTTATTGTTGGCTCAAGCTATTAAGCTCTAGAATGTGTCTATGACTTATCAAGAAACTCTGAGAACAATTAATAATTTACTTCCTCAGCAGCCTCAAGAAAAGCTTGAAGAACTGCTAAGTTGGCTTGAGCAAGACGATGATGCTTTTGAAAAACAGTTACGTGCAGATGTTGAAGCTGGAAAACTTGACAATCTTATTGCTGATGTTATTGCTGAAGACGAAGAGGGAGAAACAATAGACCTTGAAGCATCGTGTGACCAAGACCTTTTGGAAACTGTATAATGAGCTTACCCCTAGTCTCCAGCGTCGGGCACGAAAATAATATCGGTTACTCAGGCAAAACCCGCAGCATCCTTCTTTACGTTTTAAACCAGTGAGCAAGTTATAAGCTATGGTCAGCAAGGATTAACGATGATTACCGAGCTCTAGCCATTAAGCAAGCGTGAAGAAGCCTATGTGTGGTTTTGGATTGGGCCTCATCATGAATACAATAAGATTCTTAGCAAAAAATAGTTTTGGAAAGCGCATGTGGGAGTGGATCAAATCCCAGTGATTCAAATGTTTGAGAGCTCGAGCCCTTTTGAAAAGCTCAAGTTTGAGGTTTACGCTTGAGCCTTTGTAGTTCAAGTACTTTCTTTGGGTAGCACAGTAAAACCCATAAGTAAAGCTACCTCTCTTAGGCGTTTATCTGTAGCTACTATGGTTTTTGCCTTGCTTGTAAGTGCTGAAGCTATATGGATGCCATCTAAAGTTCGTATGAATAAGCTTGGGATTTGCTCATAAGTTCTTGCTAGTATTGTTTCTAGCTTGTTTAAAACGTCTATACCTCTTGGAATAAGAATGATTTTTCCTGTTTTTGTGTTTTGCTCAAAGGTTTGGAAGAGTACTTTTGCACCACCTAGACTTAAGTTAGCTTCAGCTTCCTTGCGATGTAAAGCACATAAGATTTCCTCTTTTGCTATATCTGCTGTCAGGAGAGGTCGCAGACTTTGGCTAGCTAGGCTTCTGAAGTACAATGAGTCTGTTTCTACAATGTAGAGCTTGAGCAATGCAGAGCTATCCCAGTAGGTCAAAGGTGATCTTTCCTGCTTTCTTCTAAAATTTGCTCAGTGCTCAAGGTGTTAGTTATTGTGTATTTATCAAGTTGATTGAGTTCTTCTATCCAAGTTTTCATGTTTGATTTTTTTTCTGTTACTGCACTTGTGAGCCTTGCTTTAATTGTCCCCCTTACCGTGATGAGCGTATCTTCTCCTTGACTGGCAAGCTCAACTAATTCTGAAAGTTTGGCCTTACTTTCACGTAAAGTTTTTATCATGTAACTATTGTAGTTACTTAGTGTTACTGAGTCAAGTAATAGAATGGTGCTAGTTTAGCCATTCCTTCATCTTTAGCTGCTTAGAAGCTAAGCTTTCTGTAAATAGTTGTCCAAGGTCCAGTACCTAATAATGTGGTTGAGGACTCGAGCCCTTGTGAAACACTTAAGTTTGGTTTTTGTGCTCGAGTTAGAAAAACTAATCAACTTGAGTCGTGAGGAGTTCTCTCCATTTGTGCTCGAGCCACACATCTCAATCTTTATTCGGGTGCTTGAGCCTTAAGCTTGCTGGGAGCGCTCGAGCCAAGCCACTAAATCCTCAACAACACTAAAATCCAGCAAAGCTTTACCCAAAGCATCAAGTTGATCTACACTTAAGCTTTCAATCAATGCTTTCTGCTCATTTTTGACTTCTCCTAACTTGTGAGTAAGTTGTCCCATTACCATGGCTGCTTGCCCTTGATGTACCCCTTTATGAATTCCTTGTTCTAATCCTTGTTCCATCCAACTAGTTACAATTTCCATTACATCCTCCTGTTGCTTTGGCTTTAGTTCTGTAAGCTCTTCCTGAAAATACTTTTCTTCCTCTTCGTTCAAGCGTAAGTATGTGTCTATAAATCCAGATATTAATTGCATTCGTGCTAGGTCTAACTTCAAAGTAGCTAAAAGTCGCAGACATTCTAGTTTTACTTTAGCACGTTCTTGTTTAGTTATTCCCATCTTTGCCATTAATGCGCTAGCTACAGGATTGGGCTTGTTTACAAAATCTCGCCAGTTTAGTCTATTGAGTTGAATAACCCTGTAACGAAAATCTAGCACTAATCTATCAGGAAAGCTAATTTTATGATTATCAGGTTCAGGGCGTTTAGGTGAATCTTGAGAGTAGAGTACCACAGGATAAATGGGCAAGTCATGCTTTTCATAAAGTCTAGCAAAATAGCGAAACATGCGTTTACTAAAATCTTTTTCAGTTTCAGATTGGTGCTCAACATGTATTAAAAAACACGTTTTCTGACCCAGAAATTTTGCTTCAACAATAAGGTCGGTTTCATAACGCTTACCAGCAGTAACATCAGTAAACACCTCCTTATCAAGGAAGGTTCAAAGAGCTTGTGTCTAGATAAGGCAAAATTTCAGGTAGAAATAGCTCAACAAAGTCAAGAAAGAAGGCAGAAAGCAACTCTTTAAAAAGTCGGTCATGGTCAATCATGATAATTGGGCTTATTGTACTGCTAAAAGTAAGTTAGGTAAATCTTAAAGTGCTCGAGTGTCCTTCAGCAGCGCTAATTATTTGACTAAGGTGTTTTTTGCTCGAGCTTTCTGCATTCATTCAACCAAACAGAACTATCTGCTAAACTACATTCATGGACTCTATATCCCAAGAACATAGACTTATAGATAAACTTCACAAGCTTCCCAAAGAAAAGCTTGTCGAAGTTGAAGACTTTATTGATTTCTTAAGTCAACGTTGGCAAGATGGGCAGCTTACTAAACTGGCTATGAAAGCATCTGAGGTATCATTTGCTGCTGTCTGGGATAATGCTAATGATGCTGAGTATGATGAACTTTAAATTTGGAGATGTTCTTTTAGTCCCCTTTCCTTTCACAGACCTGTCCGCTTCTAAAAAACGCCCTGCAGTAGTTGTGAGTTCTGCACTCTATCACAGTGAGCGTAATGATGTTATTGTTACAGCAGTTACAGGTTATCGGGCTTTTCCTGTATATCAAGGAGATGTGGTTATTTTTGCTTGGAAAACAGCAGGACTTCTTAAAGCTTCAATTATTAAGCCTGTCCTTACGACATTAGAAGCATCGCTTGTCATTAAAAAGCTAGGTGCGCTGCAAGAAGATGACACTAAGGCACTTCGTTCTGCATTGCATTCGATCATAGGATAAGTAACAGCATCCGAACCCTTGTGAAACACCTAAGTTTGGGGTGTGTGTTTGAGCGTTATCTTAACGATTATTTGATGAGCATATTGTGCTGCTCAAACTTCATGTAATTGATGATGAAGGGGCTTTACCTGAATGGCCAATCACTACAGTGATAGCTTGGATAATTTCTTCGAGTTTTGCTGACTCGAGCATGCCGATCTTTTTTACAAACCTTGCTATATCTACACCACGTATTTGGAGAGTATCTACAGCTGAGGGCTTTGTTAAACCATTCGTTTGATTAGGACTGAGCTGTACATGCCAGAGGTTTGCTTTGAAACTAGCTTTCCAAGCAGTGATAGGTGCTATTAGTTTGATGGGTAGTTTACCTATACTATTGGTACTTATAACTATAGCAGGTCGCTCTTTCTGTATTTCCGCACCTATAGTTGGATTTAGGTTAACAAGCCAAACCTCTCCTCTATGAATTACTTGAGTCGTCATATTCATAGAGATCGTGAGTTTCTATTTCTCGCCATTCTGGATCTTTTTGGTAATGGTCAAGTAGTTTATCAGCTTGATCATTTAAGATTTGGTTGCGAATTGTTGGGTTAAGGGATAGAAAAGCACGTCTATCACCTTGCTTAGCTTTTAAGACAAGAATTTCTTGTAGCATGTTTTGGTAATCTTGTACAGGCAAAATAACTTTGACCTTACTGCCTTGTTCGTTAATAACGTATTCTGGAGTCACTCTATTCATAAGTTTAGTTTAGCAGATAGTTCTTCATAATGTCGAAGCCCTCACAAGTGCCAAACATGTGGTTGACCTCATATTATTATGCTGAAGTGACTCAATCCAAGAAATTCCATTCGTTTGTGCTCGAGTCTTCATGGAGAAATATTATGCTTGTGCTGGGCATCCGAGCCCTTGTGAAGCACCTAAGTTTGGGGTGCGTGCTCGAGTCTTTGTGAGGCACTTAAGTTTGGCTTGAGTGCTCGAGCCAAAAAAACTTCAAAATTAGATGGTTTGATATTCTCAAAAAATCATGCTAAATTTAAACTAGTTTGAACTAGTTAGGAAATGTTTATGTATCAAAATTGGAACCTGCAAGATGCAAAAGCCCGATTTTCAGAGTTGGTTAATAATGCTTTAGCAGGAGCACCCCAAATTGTTAAACGCCGTGGAGAAAATGTAGTAGTGGTTATAGCTTATAAAGATTATACACATTTGCAGGCAGGTAACAAAAGCCTAAAAGATATGTTTGACACGGCACCTAAATTAGATGAAGAAGAATTGCCATTAGACAGAACCAATAACTTGGTTACGCCTACCCCGTTTGACTAAATGTATTTGTTAGATACTAATGTTGTTTCAGAAGCTATTAAACCTAAACCAAATGTGAATGTCATGGTATGGCTTGATAAGCAAAAAGGTACAAATACTTATTTATCAACCCTTACACTAGGTGAAATACAACAAGGCATTACTCGTTCCCCTAAACCAGCACGTGCTCAAAAACTAGCTGATTGGCTCGAGCAAGAACTGTTACCTCAATTTGAAGGGCGTATTTTGTCACTAGATCAAAAAGTCATGAAAACTTGGGGAATTGTTACAGGAGAAGCATTTAATAGGAGTAAACCTGTTAGTTATCCTGATTCGTTACTTGCAGCTACAGCTATAACACATAACTTAATTTTGGTTACTCGCAATATAAAAGATGTTCATACGTTGGCTGTGAAAACACTTAATCCTTGGGAAGTTACTTAGGCCCAATTGGGCTCGAGCATGTTTTCATCAGCAATACATACCAGATACGAGGCTAGCACCTTAAGCTTGGTCTGTGTGCTCAATCATTTCCAAACAACCCTAAGCTATTTAACAAGTGTGTTTTGCTCGAGCTTTTGTATTAGTTGAATCAAACAAAAACTCGAGCTTATTATTACATTGGGCTAAAAAGGGTGCTCGAGCCCTCATAAAGCAACTATTATTCTTGATGTACCCCTTTATGAATTCCCTGTTCTAATCCTTGCTCCATCCAACTAGTTACAATTTCCATTACATCCTCCTGTTGCTTTGGCTTTCTGTAAGCTCTTCCTGAAAATACTTTTCTTCCTCTTCGTTCAATCGTAAGTATGTGTCTATAAATCCAGATATTAATTGCATTCGTGCTGGGTCTAACTTCAGAGTAGCTAAAAGTCACATGCATTCTAGTTTTACTTTAGCACGTTCTTGTTTAGTTATTCCCATCTTCGCCATTAATGCGCTAGCTACAGGATTGGGCTTGTTTACAAAATCTCGCCAGTTTAGCCTATTGAGTTGAATAACCCTGTAACAAAAATCTAGCACTAGCCTATCAGGAAAACTAATCTTAAGGTTATCAGGTTCAGGGCATTTAGGTAGTTCAAGTACTTTCTTTGGGTAGCACAGTAAAACCCATAAGCAAGGCTACCTCTCTTAGGCGTTTATCTGTAGCTACTATGGTTTTTGCCTTACTTGTGAGTGCTGAAGCTATATGGATGCCATCTAAAGTTCGTATGAATAAGCTTGGGGTTTGCTCATAAGTTCTTGCTAGGATTGTTTCTAGCTTGTTTAAAACGTCTATACCTCTTGGAATAAGAATGATTTTTCCTGTTTTTGTGTTTTGCTCAAAGGTTTGGAAGAGTACTTTTGCGCCACCTAGACTTAAGTTAGCTTCAGCTTCCTTGCGATGTAAAGCACATAAGATTTCCTCTTTTGCTATATCTGCTGTCAGGAGAGGTCGCAAACTTTGGCTAGCTAGGCTTCTGAAGTACAATGAGTCTGTTTCTACAATGTAGAGCTTGAGCAATGCAGAGCTATCCCAGTAGGTCAAAGGTGATCTTTCCTGCTTTCTTCTAAAATTTGCTCAGTGCTCAAGGTGTTAGTTATTGTGTATTTATCAAGTTGATTGAGTTCTTCTATCCAAGTTTTCATGTTTGATTTTTTTTCTGTTACTGCACTTGTGAGCCTTGCTTTAATTGTCCCCCTTACCGTGATGAGCGTATCTTCTCCTTGACTGGCAAGCTCAACTAATTCTGAAAGTTTGGCCTTACTTTCACGTAAAGTTTTTATCATGTAACTATTGTAGTTACTTAGTGTTGCTGAGTCAAGTAATAGAATGGTGCTAGTTTAGCCATTCCTTCATCTTTAGCTGCTTAGAAGCTAAGCTTTCTGTAAATAGTTGTCCAAGGTCCAGTACCTAATAATGTGGTTGAGGACTCGAGCCCCTGTGAAGAACTCCAGTTTGGGTTGGGTGCTCGGGCGTTCCTTACAATTATTTGATGAACATATTTTGCTGCTCGAGCTTTTTGTAAGTTTTATAGTGGAATAGTTCTCAGGTAGTTGAGTGCTCGAGCCTTCTGTAAGTTGATAGTTGCAACATATTGAGTATACATGTACAGTGTACATATGATACGTTACACAGCTACAGATGCCCGAAAAAACTTTTTTCACTTGTTAGACGCTGCAGAGCGAGGTGAGGTGGTGGTGCTCGAGCGGCATGGAGTGCGCTTCAAAATTGTTGTTGAGGCAACAAAGCCTACTGAAATTGAGGAAACTATTGTACTGACTGCTGATCCTGATGTATTAGAGGGAAACTGGACTTGGGTAAGTGATGAAGAAGGTCAATTGCAATTTCAGGTTCGTGACAACTCATGATTTTGCTTGATACGAACGCTGTTATTTGGCTTTTAACTGACCACCCACGTGGTAAGTCTTTCCAAAACACAGATAGACTATACCTTTCTCCTGTTTCCGTCTTAGAACTACAATTTCTGGTTGAGGTTGGTAGGTTGCAGCTTTCTTCAGTAGGTAAAAAAGTAAAGGATATAGTTAATGATTCACGCTGGCAACTTGATAACCCTTCTTCTAGTGCTTTGTTTGATTCAGCTCTCGTTGTAGCTTGGACACGTGATCCTTTTGATCGTTTGTTGGTAGCTCACGCACTTTATCGTCACTGGCGTTTAGCTACAGGTGATAAACATATTCTGGCAAATATATCTGCAAGTAGCACTTATGCTTTGTGAGGTAAGGGATTTAAATTTGAGTTGAGGGTCTCGGGCTCTTGTAAAACACTTAAGCTTGGGTGCTCGAGCTTACTAATGCATTGGGGAAAGGGTACTCGAGCACTCATAAAGCAACTATTATTTAAGTTTGGCTTGCGTACGCAAGCCAAGCTGTCAAACCCTCAACAACGTTAAACTCTAACAGAGCTTTACCTAAAGCATCAAGCTGATCTACACTCAAGTTCTCAATCAATGTTTTTTGCTCATCATTTACTTCTCCCAATTTATGGGTAAGTAAATTAATCACCATAGTTGCTTGCCCCCTATGTAATCCTTGGTAGTTCTTCGGTATAATTTTAGGTATGAAGATTAAAACAAGTATTACATTGGAATCAAAACTTATTGAGCAAATTGAGAAAGTGCGTTTTGAGTCGGAGTCGCGAAGTGCATTTTTTTCGGAAGCGATAAGACAACTTATTATACAGCGTGAGCGCGCAAAACGTGATGCTGCTGATGCGTGTATTTTAGCTACAGTGGGGTCTGAGTTGAATGTCGAAGCAAGCAGTAATCTTGCTTTTGTAGCCAATGTTTTTGATGATTTAGGTGTGGAACAACCTTGAAGCGAGGTGAGCTTTACCGTGTTAAGCGCCCAAAAACACCAGATAATGACCCTAGAGCGTATCGAGTTTATGTAGTGGTGAGTCGTCAAGTGCTTATAAACTCAAATCACTCCACAGTTATTTGTGCCCCTGTTTACTCAAGGTATGATGGACTTAGTACACAAGTGGAAGTTGGTATTGATGAGGGTTTAAAGCATGACTCGAGTATACATTGCGATGACTTGGTGAGTTTACCTAAGCAGGTGTTGACAAATTATATTGGTAGGCTTGATGATATCAATCTGCGAATTTTAGATCAGGCACTGAGAGTTGCTTTACAACTTGATATTAGTCATTGAGGTATTTGTTTCTGAATGAAGCAACACAGGAATAAGCATAAGCTAATGTTTGGAGCACAATTATGAAGCAGGATCAAAGAATATTTGTAGCAGGACACATTCCTATCAAATTTCTGGCAACTTAAAATAATTATCCGCAGCTGTCGGGAACAGTACCAAGCATCCAAGCCCTTGTAAAACACCTAAGTCTAGGGTGTGTACTCAAGTCCTTGTGAAGCGCTTAAATCTGGGTTTGGTACTCGAGTTCTAATTATATAATATAAGGACATTTAGTATCAATTACCTTTGCCAAAGTGAGTCATGCTCGAGCTAGCCACAATAAAAAACGCTATACTCAGATTCAAACTACCCAAGGTTTTACTAGCTATAAACATCTCAGATAACCTATGTTAATATGTCACTGCTACATGGTCACAGATCGTGATCTAAGCATGGTTGCGACCTGTTACAGCGAGATCTTAAACGCACGCAATAACCCTGAGGTAAATGTTTCCTTAGCACATCAATTCTGAGATCGCGAATAAGATTAGGATACATTTATTAACTATCCTAAACTTGCAGTAACAACTAATCTAACCCTAAAATCCCCTTTAGGAGAAACTATGCGTTTTATCATTACTATTTTTTGTTTTCTAGGTCTAAGTATAGCTTTTGCTCTAGATTTTGTCATGGGCATAAACTTTGATGCTGGTGGTAAATTTGATCAATCCTTTAACCAAGGTACATGGGAAGGCTTCAATCTAGCTGTAGAAGAATTACTTGCGGAGTATGAAATAGAAACTTTGGAGTTTGAAGGCACACCAGATACCTTTTCTCAAGGCTTGCGCACTATGGCTAATGAAGGCTCTGATCTTGTAGTAGCCCCCGGTTTTTCACAAGCAGATGCTATTCAAAGCATCTCTGCAGAGTTTCCTAACACTAACTTTGTTATAATTGATGGCGTAGCAGAAAACGATAATGTACGTAGTGTGCTGTTTCGAGAGCATGAAGGAAGTTTTTTAGTAGGTTATATAGCTGGCAAATTAAGCCAAACAAGTGTAGTTGGCTTTGTTGGTGGCATGGACATTCCTCTTATTCGTAAGTTTGGCCTTGGTTACGAAGAAGGTGTAAAATATTCTTGCGCTGATTGTAAAGTGATTCAAAATTTTACTGGTGTTACTCCTGCAGCATGGAATGATCCTGCTAAAGCCAAAGAGCTTGCCGCTTTGCAGCATAGCCAAGGAGCAGATATTATCTATGCCGCAGCTGGTGCTTCTGGTAAAGGTGTTATGGATTTTGCCAACGAAACTATGTGCTATAGCCCTGAAAACTCAGGTTTGATACCTAAAAGCACTCCTCTGACAACTGCAGTAGCTTTAGCTCTAAAAAGTGAAGCTTATAATGAAAAATGCACTGAGGATATGCAACCAATTTTTTACATAGGTGTAGATAGCAATCAAAATCGTTTTGGTGACACTGACAACAACCCTTTAACTCTTAATCATGGTTTAACTAGCATGTTAAAACGTGTAGATGTGGCAGCCTATAATGCTGTACAAGATGTTGTTAATGAAGAATTTACTGGCGGTATTCAAAGCTTAGGCTTAGCTGAAGATGGTGTAGGCTACGCTCTAGACGCTTATAATGTAGCACTTTTACCAAAAGCGCTTATTGCTGAGCTAGAAGGAATTACCGCTGCTATAATAGCTGGAGAAATAGAAGTTAGTGACTATACAGAACAGTAAACTTTAGGCAGGCTATACCTACCTTTAAAAAATGGACATTCAACTTGTTCCCAAGCCCTGCTTGGGAATACATACCTTGGACGCTCTAAGTCCTTCATTCAAATGGGTTGCAAGGTAAAAGGTATACGAGCATAAAATATTAAAAACTAACCTACTTTCTAATATGCTCAACTCTAACTCACAAACTGTTGTATAAGTCTGGTTTGTAATTTGTTTACTCGAGGTCATAGATGAAAAAATTGATAGCTTCTGCCGCCCTTTTTATATTTTTTTCCCTAGCTTACTCAGAAGAGATCCAACTACAATTTTGGACCCTTTCCCTCTCACCCTACTTCAATGAAACTATAGAAGCTAGTATTGCACGCTACGAAGAGAAGCACCCTAACATCAAAATACAGTGGCAAGACTTAAGTGCCGAAGATCTAAACTTTGAATTGTTAGGAAAGATTAAAAGTGGTGATGTGCCAGATGTTGTTAATCTCAATGTGCCTATGCTCTTAGGCTTTGCTGAACGTGGAGCATTGCTCAACCTAGAATTTGATTGTGATTATTTTGAGAAGGCTTTAAAGTCTTTTCAAGTAAACGGCCAACAACTAGGTTTGCCTTGGTATCTTACCCCTTCGCTATTAATATATAATCAAGATATTTTTGAAAAAGCAAATCTTGACCCGGACGCTCCCCCACAAACTTTAGAGGAAGTAGTTGCTTATGCTAAGCAAATTAAAGATGAGACTGGTATTTATGGGTTTATGCCTAACATTGCTAATCAGCGTATGCTCTATCGTTTTCTAGAAGCAGGTTTACCTATACTTTCAGAAGATGGTTTTGAAGCATTGTTTAACGCTCCAGAACATTCTAGAATGCTAGATACTTATGTAGAGCTTTTTAAGCAGGACTACTTCTCTCAAGACACTCTCTTACGTGGCTACGTAGGAGCTTTGGAAAGCTACAGTGCTGGTCAGCTCGGCATGCTCATTACTGGACCACAATTTCTGCAACGCATAGCTCAAAATAACCCTGATATTTACAGCCAAACTTTGGTAGCACCTTATCCTTTAGATCAAGGGAAAGTCCTCCATGCACCACTTATGGGTCTAACTGTGCCCAAAGACACAGCCTATCCAGAAGAAGCACTTGATTTTGCTTTATTCTTTACAGGAGCTAGTGAACAACTTTCCTTTAGTAAAGCTGCTCAAGTTTTCCCTTCTCATCCAGATTCTGCTCGAGATCCTTTCTTTAGTGACTTACCTAAAGATGCTAACTTAGAGGATAAAGCCCGTATTTTGGTAGCCAAGCAACTTGCTTATGCTCAAGATTTAACTATGGATATACCTAATCCAGCAGACTTATTTCAGGCTGTTCAAGATGCTGTAAATAGTGCTATTTTAGAGGGGAATCCCCCACAAGAAGTACTCGATGAAGCTGTTAAGTTTTGGAACTCGAGGCTTTAAGCTATAACTTAAGAGTTGATTTTAAATGCTATAAAGGATGCAGGGCAGAACGTCCAAGGTGCGTATCTCTACCCTTGCTCTTATACTGATTTAGGTTTGAAAGAGTTCTGGATTCATTTCAAAATGTCCAATCCCTAGCCATTTAAAGTACATTTATCAGGATCTTGTTTGCAACCTCCTATGAAGTTTACCTATAATATTCATGTGCAATCCTATATAACTATAGTGCAGTTTGTGTGTTGCTTAATCCTTAAAGGCAAAGATTCAACATAGTTAATAAGTTTTTTAGCAATGTGCAGTAAACCAAGTAAATGTGCAGTAAACCCAGTAAAGTATAGTGTCTTGTGAAATTCTTGATTTAAGATCATGGATTGGATCTTTATTAAAAAACAGAAGTTGTAGTTTAAGATGTTACCAATTATCTGGCATTCTCTTCATAAAATAATAGCTGATATAGTTATATGGACCTTGGCTACACCTGCAGCATTCATTGTTCGTTATGATGGTGAGGTACCACAAGTAGCTTATACCTCACTTTTAGTTGTTAGCCTGCTGGCTTTTTTTATAAAACTAGTAAGTATCTTTTTGTTTAGACTTTACTTGCCTTCTTGGCGTCACATATCTTCACGAGATGTTCAGGCACTTGCTAGGGCAATAGCTGTAGTTACTTTGGTGCTTATGGCTACTCTTTTTCTTGCTCATCCTTATATGCAAGGTTTGCCCCGTTCAGTTCCCCTTATAGATGGCCTTATATCTTTTGTAGCCTTAGTAGGAATGCGTTTTAGCTTACATTCATGGCATCAATATAGAAGAAGATTAGGCCTAAAACCCATAGATTTTAAACGTGTCTTAATTATAGGTGCAGGAGAAACAGGTTCGCTAATAGCTAGAAGCCTAGAAACTCATCCAGAAACGGGGCTTAAGCCTGTTGGCTTTTTAGATGATAGACTCAACAAAGTTAACCAAAAAATTGCTGGCACAGCAATTTTAGGCACGTTGGACAAACTAACAAATATAGTTGACGAATATAAAATAGATGCAATTATTATTGCTATGCCCTCAACAAAAGGAGAGTTGATAAGAAAGGTAGTGCATCTTGCTTCACTTGCAAAGAGAGATGTCAAGTATCACATAGCTCCTGATATTTATGGCATACTTTCTGAAAAGGCACCCCTTGAGAATTTTCGTGAGGTTAAAGCTGAGGATTTGTTACGTCGCTTGCCTATTAAATTAGATACAAAGCTTATTTCAAACTATCTAACACACAAAACCGTGCTAATAACAGGTGCCGGAGGTTCAATAGGCTCAGAATTGGTTCGACAAATTGCTAATTTCTCCCCAAAAAAATTGGTTTTATTTGACTCCTCAGAAGATAATATTTATAGGCTAGAACAAGAATTGAGTCAGAATAACCTAAAGCTGAATTATGTAAGTATAATAGGAGATGTATGCAATGCAAGTCGTCTTCAAAAAGTATTTCAGAACCATACTCCACAAATCGCTTTTCATGCTGCAGCTTATAAACATTTGCCTTTAATGGAAAATAATCCTGAAGAGGCAATATTTAATAATGTTTTAGGTACTAAACATGTTGTGGAGGCTGCCTTGCTTAATGGAGTTGCACATTTGATAAATATTTCTACAGATAAGGCAGTTAATCCTACATCTGTTTTAGGGGCGTCAAAATATGTAGCAGAGTGTCTTGTTCAAGAGGCATCTTTGCGAACTAGCAAAGGTCAATGTTTTGTTTCTGTGCGCTTTGGTAATGTGCTGGGCAGCAGGGGTAGTGTTATTCCTTTATTTAAGCGGCAAATCCGCAAGGGTGGCCCTATCACCATTACTCACCCTGAGATGAAACGTTTTTTTATGACTATTCCTGAAGCAGCGCAATTACTGTTGCAAGCAGGTGTGCTTGGGGAAAATGGTGCTATCTATATATTGGATATGGGAGATCAAGTTAAGATTCTAGATTTAGCTAAAGACTTAATTAGTCTATCAGGTTTAGAGGCTAACAGAGATGTTACCATTGAATTTTCAGGTTTGCGTTCGGGCGAAAAGCTTTGTGAGGAACTCGTTAATGACAAAGAGGAAAAAGTAATTACCTCACATGAGAAAATTTTTGTTGCTAGACGAAATCATATTAATAGTGATGAGCTATTAAGTATGGTTGAAAAGCTCAGAATAGCTGCTCTAGAGGCTGATGATTTTACCATACTTAATTCTCTTAATGAATTTGTTGAAGGTGCTAAGCTCAAAAATTCTAAGCTTAGGGAAACTGTAGCAGCATAATTATTGCCCCACTATTATAAACCACTCCTAATCTTTGACCTGCTACTAGATAAGCACGCAGTAACACATCATTAGACATACTCCAATCATTTACAGCATTTACCTCAATGTCTCCTAGAGCTTCTTTAGTAACAGAATCTTCCCATAATGTTTTAAATGCATTTTCATCATCATTAACATAAGCACAAACAGGAGTGCCTGGCATGTTGCTATGAACTTCTTGGGGACAGTCAACAACTCGAGCACCCAAAAAATCAAGCATGTGCTCAGCAAATTTATTTTGCAAAAATAGTAAACTACGTTCTTGTAACACTATAAAAACTTCTGAGTTTAATAAAGCAGGGTTACTACCTGCATAGTTTAAAGCCATTTGGCCATCATCATTTTTTAAACCTACTTCGGCACCTGCTTCTAATAAAGCCCTTAGCACTTCTGGGTTTGAATTATCACGTACAGCATACATTAAAGCTGTCCAACCCGCAAGAGAACTAGCATTTATATTTGCACCTGATTCAAGTATTGTTTTTACTACTCTAGGATCTGAATTGCCTGTGGCTGCATACATAAGAGGGGTTTGACCGTACTCATCTGCTATATTTACATTTTGACCTAAGCTTATGGCACTATAGATACTTTCAAAGCTGCCATCACGGCATAGTGCTAAAAAGTCTTGCTGGGCAAAAAGTACTCCTAAATTTATTAACAAAAAAAGAACAAATAACTTTTTCATAAGTACTCCATAAAATTTGACCTTGATGGTCTTATTCTAAATACCTAAAACCTAGAAGTCGATGAGCTAGAAGTGAATAATGTAAGTAGTAACTTACTATAACTAGAATCTCAAACGCTCATTACCATTTGTACCTAGCATACAATGAAAAATAGATGAACTCAGGAGGGCCTCTTGTAAAAGCAAAACAAAAAACCATAATTCATCAGCTTCATTTAATACATGTTAGCGTAGAATGATTTGATAATTCTTATCAAATACTGGTAGTACTGTGAGTATAAGTAAAGTACAAAAACCACAAAACCCTGAAAGAGTACTTGCCCGTGGGCTGGTGGGCATCGGTTCAATCCGTAAAATCCTCTGGCTTAAACCAAGGTAGCAGTCACAAAGATCCTAGAAAGGAGTATAAGTGTGTCCCCCCACACTTATTGGGTTGTTTCTACACTGTTAAATTTACACTGTTAAATTTGTGTATTTTATCCAATAACACAGTGAATTTCCTGCCCTACTCTAAATTATGAAAAAGATTTTATTTGCCCTGTCAGCTCTCTTAATTATCTTCTATTTTGTATTTGCTCAAGAAGAAACTTTAGAAGACCCTGTAGTTATTAGTTTAGATGAGCGTAGCATTACGCTAAGTGAATTTGAAAATCGCTTTGATATCTTCCTAGGTAGCGTTGCTATGCAACAAGGCATGCCCTTAACAGAGGAATTAGCAACACAACTTATTTTCTTGAAACCTCAATACCTCGAGCAATTAGGCAATGAGATAGTACTTCTAAACGAAGCCAAAAAACGAGATATAACTGTTGCTGACGATGTTGTTGAAGATCAAATAAGTCAAATAAAAGGTCGCATCCCCCCACAAAGTGACTTTAACGAGATTTTGCAGCAGGCAGGTTTTGCAAATGAGGAGCAGTTGCGTACCCTTATTAGTGAAGGCGAAACTATCCGCTTGCTTATAGATGATCTAATGGAAGAGATAGAAATTAGCGATGAAGATTTGGAAGCATTTTATCAAGAAAGCCAAGAATTTTTTAATACTCCAGAAGAGGTTTGTGCTAGGCACATTTTGCTAGAAACTCAAGAAGATGCCCAGAATATACTTACTGAACTCGAGCAAGGTGCCGACTTTGCTGAGTTAGCTAAAGAGCATAGTACTGGCCCCAGTGGGCCTAATGGTGGAGACTTGAGTTGCTTTGGGCGTGGTCAGATGGTACCCCCTTTTGAAGAGGCGGCTTTTAATGCTGAAATAGATAAACCTACTGATATAGTTGAAACCCAATTTGGTTATCATGTAGTACTTGTTTATGAACGACACGAGGCAGGTATTCAACCCCTTGAACAGGTAACTGATGAAGTACGCGAGCAACTTTCTAATGAGGCTCTTGAGAATGCAGTAAACGAAATTTATGAGAATAGTGGAATAGAAGTACTGGATGATATTATTTTGGCAGATGTTAATCTTGAAGAAGAACCCGAAGAAATAGCTGCTGAGGTAGAGCCTGAGGAAACTGAAGCAGAGGAAACTGAAGCTACAGAAGAAGTTGTGGAAGCTGATGCAGAAGAGGTTGTGACTGAAGAAGCTGAAGCCGAATCTGATGAAGCCGAATCTGATGAAGCTGAAGAAGAGCCTACAACTGAAGTTGAAGAAATAGCTGCTGAGGTAGAGCCTGAGGGGTCTGAAACAGAGGAATCTGTGACTGGGGTTGAGGGAGAAATTGAAGCTGAAGAAGAGGTTTTAACTGAAGAAGCTGCAGCAGCTGACACTGAAGGGTCTGAAGAAGAATCTACAGCTGAAGTTGAAGAAATAGTTGCTAAGGTAGAAACTGAAACTACAGAAGAAGTTGTGGAAGCTGAAGCCGAATCTGATGAAGTTGAAGAAATAGCTGCCGAGGTAGAGCCTGAGGGGTCTGAAACAGAGGAGTCTGTGACTGGGGTTGAGGGAGAAGTTGAAGCTGAAGAAGAGGTTTTAACTGAAGAAGCTGACACTGAAGTTTCTGAAGAAGAATCTACAACTGAAGCTGAAGAAGTAACTGCTGAGGTAGAGCCTGAGGGATCTGAAACAGAGGAATCTGTGACTGAAGCTGAGGGAGAAGTTGAAGCTGAAGAAGAGGTTTTGACTGAAGAAGTTGACACTGAAGTTTCTGAAGAAGAATCTACAACTGAAGTTGAA
Organism: Trueperaceae bacterium; assembly: GCA_965223045.1. GTDB lineage: Bacteria > Deinococcota > Deinococci > Deinococcales > Trueperaceae > CBDCVN01. The sequence goes on along the minus strand of CBDCVN010000013.1, from coordinate 4,773,620 downwards.
GAAGTAACTGCTGAGGTAGAGCCTGAGGGATCTGAAACAGAGGAATCTGTGACTGAAGCTGAGGGAGAAGTTGAAGCTGAAGAAGAGGTTTTGGCTGAAGAAGAGGAAGTTACAGAAGTTTCTGAGGCAATAACAGCGAATATTCAATTGCTAGCAAATATAGGCGAAGACACTGGCTTTGCCACAGTTACAAATATATTGGTAGTTGTAGGAGACTCTGTTGAATCAGGCCAATTACTAATTGAGATATCTGCTGATGAGAATATTCAAAAGGTAAGTTCACCACTGCCTACTAATGTCGTTGAAGTACATGTTAATGAAGGTGATGAAATAACTGCTGATCAGGAACTTATAACATTAGCAGTTCCTAGAGACGAAACTACTGATAGTGCTACTGAGGATAAAACTGACAACTGAGGTAATCCCATGTTGCAACTTTCTGATGCTATAATCAGCCTTAAGCCCTCTTCTACTTTAGCATTTAACACTAAAGCACAAGAAATGCGCCATAGTGGTGTTGATGTAATTGCTATGACAGCAGGCGAACCTGATTTTCAACCACCTGATCATGTATTACTAGCTGCGCATAGGGCTATTAGTAAGGGACTAACAAAATATACAGCTCCTAACGGCATGCCCGAATTACGGGAAGCTATTGCTGAAAAGCTTAACAGAGAAAACAACCTCCAGTACGACCCAAAGCAAATCACAGTTTCAACAGGAGGTAAACAAGTTCTTTATAATGGCTTCAGAGCTGTGCTAAACCCTGGTGATGAAGTAATTATTCCTGCACCTTATTGGGTAAGTTATCCTGCTCAGGTACAACTTTCGGGTGGTTCAGTTGTGCCTGTAATAACCCAAGCTAAAGACAATTTCATCCCTGATATAGAGGCTATTAGGGCTGCTATAACTACTAAAACTAAGATTATTGTCCTTAATTCCCCTTCTAATCCTACAGGAGCAGTTTATCCTTACGAAACAGTTAAGGCTATTGTAGAGCTTGCTGCTGAACATAATATTTGGATATTTACTGATGACCTTTATGAGCATCTTGTATACGAAGGTGAATTTACTCCTGCTGCTTCTTTTGCTCCAGATAAAACTCTAATTATACATGGGGCTAGTAAAGCTTATGCCCTAACAGGATGGCGTATAGGCTATGGGGCAGGCCCCAAGGAATTGATTCAAGCTATGAATCGTTTGCAAGGCCAAGTAACTAGTGGAGCAAATGCAATTGCCCAATATGCAGTTATTGCTGCACTTAATGAAGTTGAGAAAACAAAGCAGTTTATTGAAATGACAAAAATACGTTATATAGAGCGCCGAGATGTTTTAGTTGAGGGATTAAATAAACTAGGCTTAGACTCTCCCAAGCCAAAAGGGGCTTTTTATGTCATGGCAGATGTGAGTAAAATTGACTCTGACGAGAACAAGGCTGCTCTTAGGCTTTTAGAAGAAGCCCATGTAGGAGTAGTCCCCGGTACAGACTTTTATGCTCCTAGTAAAGTGCGTTTGAGTTATGCTACTAGCTTGGGAAATATACAAACTGCCTTAGAGCGTATGGAAAAATTTCTCTTGGCTTTTTAAGCACCCTTAGATCTTTTTTGTATATGTGTTCAAAAAGGCTTTTATGCAAGATGGTGCGTATGACGTGCCCTACCTCTATAACAGGGTTTTAAAAAATTCGTGTGAACTCCTACCCCCAGGGACTTTCTGCTACACCATCACTTTTAGCCTATAGCTTTAATAAAGATGCCTTAGCTGGTCTTAATCTTAAAATTAAGTGTATAATCTGTTTGTGCTGGTCCTGTTTGTTGTGTCCAAAAAGTATAGTCTCCACTTCCCAATGGTGGTGTAAAGCCCTGTGCACCAGCTCCATTACCTATATCATCCAAGATATTTTTAGACACTAAATTACTACCTATATGAAGCCACCCCAATAAATTACCTGCGTTTGTTCCCATAGCTGGCTCAGTGAAGCTTGATCCTGCTTGTAACCCTATAAAAGCTACCTTATCACTTGATTCATACGACTCGAGCACAATTTCTGCTAGTTGCATTCCATTAGGCACATTAAAGGTGAAATATTCTAAGTCGTCAGCCACCGAGCTAGCTTTAACAATATTTTCACCCTCTTCCACAGTAATTTTTGTGGGTGCAGTCCTATCACCCGATAAATCCCCTGCCTGTGCTTCATCATATCTTACAGATTCATTTGTATTGCCATTTTTATCATTTGTACTACAGGCTACAATTAATAAAAGAGTTAGTAGGCTAAACCACCAAAATCTTGAGAACATATTAAAACTCCTTACAATGATTATTCGCTTTAAGCAAGAGGATTTCAACATTTAGTCTTCCGTTTAGAAAGTTTATTACTAAGTAGAACGTTTTAAATGTCAAGCACTTGACCCTGATAAATTTCCTCAAAATCTATAGTTAACTCAGGACAGGGAATGTTAATTTCTCCCTTACCTTGCAACCACACTCTCTCCTGCCAACCATCCTCAACCCGATAATAACCTATAATCTCACGTTTAGTACTATCAATGAGCAAATAAGCTTGCAAGGAAGGCAAGTTTTGGTAGGTTATGAGCTTTTCACGCTTATCAATCTCTAAAGTAGATTTAGAGAGTACCTCGAGCACAAAACAGGGAAACTCTTCATAATAGTCATGGTTTGAGTTTTTGCAAACTAACATAAGATCAGGATAATAGAAAGTGTTTTCTGAAACACGTAACTTCATATCACTTATATAAATAGTACAACCTTTTAAGCGAGCAGGAGCAAGCAATTTAGCAAGTACGTTTATTACAATCTGATTATGGTTTTTGCTAGCACCAGCCATGGCATAAAGATACCCCTGAAGATATTCATGCTTGATTTTAGCACGTTTTTCTTGCTCGAGATAATCTTCTACCGTAATACTGGGATGAACAGCATACATGAAGCTAGTTTAACATAATCCTAAGCACATTATTGCCTTAATCTCAAGAATTATCTTGCTAGAGGCTTTGTGGTGTCTTACGCAATTATCATTGACATTGAGGGTTTGAGGATTTTTAAACACCTTGCAATTTGCAACCTATCCAAATGAAGGACGCAGAGCGTCCAAGGTATGTATTCCCAAGCAGAGCTTGGGAACAAGTTTACTAGGGTTCTTATTCAGACTATTAGCTACTCTTCAGTTTCAGCTTCAGGTTCCTCTACGTCTTCAGAAGTGCTTTCGTTAGGCTCTTCTTCACTAGCTACTTCTTCAACATCATCAGAAATACTTTCTCAGGTTGTTCTATAGCAAATGGTAAACTTAAATCTTCGGAAAGTACACTATAAACAGAATATACTCCAAGCAATGGTCTATCTTCATCTGAGGTGTTAACTTGCATATAAGCAGTTACCGCATCAAAGGTAAAATCAGTATTATTATTAACTCTATTAGCTGGCACAACTACTCTTAAAGTTTGTCTGTTCAAAACAACTGCGAAACCCGGCGAGTCTAGATACATAGGCATCCCCGGATTAGTAGGAGGCAACGTTACATCATCACCTTCCGAAAATTCTTTGACCGAAAGTCCACCTTCTACACGGTCATCTGGTGTTAGTATTACCCAGTGAGAATGATAAACAATGCCATCGTCATCATAGTTGAAATTGTTATTTTCATCCCATAAGGGTGTATCATCAAAATCTGGATGTGAAGTAAGTGCCAGAGCTACTATACCTTCAGTTTCACCAAAGCCTACATCACTCGAGCTCAAAGTAGTGGGAAAAACATAACCAAGTACAGGAGCGCCATCTAACTCACCTTGCTCGGTAGGGGTTGTTCCACCTGCTTCACCTGTAACATGCATGATAAACATAAGTGAATCTAAACCTGCATTGTAAACTACTCGAGCTTTGGTAATGATAAGGTCATCTGAACTTTCCGTAGGTTCTGGTGCAACTTGAGCTTGTGCTCCAAAAAACAAGAACATTGTTACAAATGTTCCAAGTACAATAAGCTTCTTCATGTTATCTCCAAGTTATTAAATGAAAATCTAAAGCCCCTGTTAAAATATCCTTTAAGATTCTGCTTGTCAACTTAACTTTCTCACTTAGGCTAATGCCTAAAGTGCCTCATCCCGGTAAAAACCATTGTTAAACCAAACTCATCACAAGCAGCAATAACTTCACTATCTCTTTTAGAACCACCCGGAGAAATGACACTAGTCACACCCGTTTTAGCAGCTAAGCGCACCACATCATCAAAAGGAAAAAAGGCGTCGCTAGCTAAGGCAGAGCCCTTTACTTTATCTCCCGCATGTTCAATGGCTTGCTCTGCTGCCCAAATACGTGAAACCTGTCCCACACCAATGCCAATAGTTACCTTATCTTTAGCAAGCACAATGGCATTTGATTTAGTGTGCTTACAAATAGTCCAAGCAAAACGTATATCGTGCCACTCTTGCTCTGTTGGACTGCGTTTAGTCACAACTTTAGGCTTACCAGCCAATATACTATTATTGAATTCTTGTATAAGCAAACCACCACGAATGCGCCGAATATCTAAGCCCCCAGAATCAGTACTTTGTACTTTAAGTAAGCGTAGGTTTTTTTTCTTAGCAAAAATTTCAAGAGCTTTGGGAGTAAATTCGGGAGCAAGGATAATTTCTAAGAAGGTCTTACCCATCTGTTTGGCTAAGGTCTCATCTATAGTTTTATTGGTCGCTACTATGCCTCCAAAAATGCTCATCGGATCTGCAGTATGGGCTAGCTCATAGGCTTTTAGAGCATCATCAGCAACTGCTACACCACAAGGATTAGTATGTTTAACTGCTACTACTGCAGGCTCATTACCTAAATCGGCTAGTAAATTCCATGCTGCATCAGCATCTTGATAATTGTTGAAAGACATGGCTTTTCCCTGCATAACTTCAGCATCCATTACAGGACCTTTTTCGTTACCCAAACGCCACAATGAGCCTTTTTGATGAGGGTTCTCACCATAGCGTAAATGGGTTATTTTATTAATTTCTAGAGCAGTTTCGTCTGGAAGCTCATCAACTGCTAAGTATCTGGTAATGGCTGCGTCATAAGCTGCAACATGGGCAAAGGCTTTAGTTGCTAACTTACGACGGGTTTCAAGGCTAAGCTCGCTTTTAAGTCCTTCAGTAACTTCTCTATAGTCTTCAGGATCTACAACAACTACAACATTAGGGAAATTTTTTGCTGCAGCCCTTATCATGGTAGGACCACCAACATCAATATTTTCAAGAGCAGTTTCTAAAAGCACTGCTGGATCAGCAATAATCTCACGAAAGGGATAAAGGTTTACAACTACTAAATCTATTGGGGTAATCTTATGTAATTCTAGTTCTGCCAATTGCTTTTTATCGCGTTTAGCTAAGATTCCAGCGTGAACATGTGGATGTAAGGTTTTAACACGCCCTGCTAGCATTTCAGGGAATTGAGTAATGCTCGCTACTTGAGTAGCAGTAACATGAGCATCAACAAGAGCTTTAAAAGTGCCACCAGTAGAAATGATTTCATAGTCAAGCTCTACTAAGGATTTAGCAAAAGGTATGATGTTTGCCTTGTTATAAACACTTAGCAAAGCTCGAGGCATTTTCTAATTTCCTTCCTCATCTTCAAGAGTATCAATTTAATTTTGTGCTTCTTTTGGAGGTTTAGATTTAGGCTTGGGCTTAGACCTTTGACTCGAAGGTGTCGAAGCTTCCTCTTCACTAGACACTGATTCTTCAGAATCTTCATTGGAAGGAATTTCTTCATCTTCTGCTTGTTCCTCGCTACCAACCTCCTCCTTTGCTATTAGGCTTTCTTGGTACTGTCTATAAAGATCACTATTTTGAGCAGTAGGTCTTTTAGGTTCTTCTTCTGTCTCAACTTCAGGTTTTGCCTCAGGAACTAATTCTTCAACATCTTCTTCAGAAGTTCCTTCAGGCTCTTCTGCTGCTTCTTCTTCAAACTCAGCCTCAGATTCCCCTATTTCTTCAGAAGTATCTTCCTCAATCTCTTCCTCACTAGATAATTCTTCAGCTTCAGATTCCTCAGATTCTGTTTCAGGAACTAACTCTTCAACATCTTCCCTAGAAGCTTCTTCTTCAGGCCTCTCAGCTTCTTCTTGCTCTTCAATCTCAGCCTCAGGTTCCCCTATTTCTTCAGAAGCTTCTTCTTCAATCTCTTCTTCACTAGCTACTTCTTCAGTCTCTTTAATTTCAGATTCCGTTTCAGGAACTAACTCTTCAACATCTTCGCCAGAAGTTTCCTCTTCAGGCTCCTTAGCTTCTTCCTCGTCAACCTCAGCCTCAAGTTCCTCTATTTCTCCAGAGGCTTCTTCCTCAGACTCTTCTTCACTAGTTTCTGAAGTCTCAGGTTCAGAAACTTCCTCTGTAGTTTCAGAACTCTCTTCTAAAGGAGTAGAGGAGGTAGGTGGCATACTTTCAAAATCAAGACCTTCTTCAGTAACATCTTCTGGTAAGGGATCAGTAGTGAATAGATCAGCTAAAGATGGTTCTTCTTCTGCTTCTTCAGTAATTTCTTCTTCTGTTTCTTTTTCAGTAATTTCCTCTTCTACTTCTGGAGCGAGTAAGTTCTCAACAGTGATCTTTTCACGTAATTCGTCTAACCAAGATTGCTGTAATTCATTACGTTTTTCATCGAGGGCAAGCTCCTCAACCTGTTCTTGTACTTCTTCTAAACTTTGTAAGCGTTCAGGTGTGCGAGTTGCAACTAACAAAACATACTCTTCTATGGTTTCTGGCTCAGAAGTTACATCTTCATCTACATCATCAGAGCTGTCAGTAATGTCAACTTCTTCTTCGCTAGCTTCTTCTTCTGTAGTGCTATCAGCTTCTTCCTCACTAGTTTCAGCTAGCTCCTCATCAGTACCATCAGTCTCCTTCTCTTCTTCACTAATTTCATCACCAACAACACCCTCAACTTCTTCTTCATCAGTAACACTAGCTTCTTCGTCACTTACTTCCTCTTCTTCACTAACACTTTCCAATTCTTCTGAGGTAGGTGTTATTTCAATTTCATTAGTACTATCTTCAGTTTCTTCACTACTATCACTGTCATCAACTTGCTCATCACTTTCATCACCTTCTTCAACAGCGTCTTCATCTGTTTCTTCAGGCTCGAGCACTTTCTCAACAACAACTAACTCTGAAACCTCCCAATCCTCTTCAGGGATGCCTTCAAAAGATTCACCTTCAAATTCAAAAAGAGGTGTGTCTAATTCTGGCTCGAGCATTCCCGGTGACACAGTACCCAAATCTTCAAAACCAGCATCATATTCCTGAATAGAACTTTCTAGGTCTGCAAGATCTACTTCTCCTGCTAGGAGCAATTTGCGAAAGGCTTCAGCCTCTTCTTGGTTCGCAAAAGTCACTTGCGAGGTTAGAGCACTTGCTGGAATAGTAAAGTCTTGCTCATTTTCCTCGTAATAGGTTTGCTGATCCTCTTCAGTGATTTCTACATCCTTGCTGATGTGTGCTAAAGCACTTTGAGCTATGTTTCCTTTGGTACCAAAAAACTCGGCATCAAGCTCTTGAGCACCTTGATAAGCAAGCTCTTGATCAATTAGTTGACTTAGGCTATTAGGTTTGAAAAACTGAGTGACAAAGCTCAAGTTTTGAGGGCTTAAAAGGTTCCTGACTTGGGGACTTAAGTAGGTTGCTCTTGCTAGTTCTGCTCGAGTGATTTCAACCTCACCCACGCGCGCCACCACAGGGTTTTCATACGGGAAATTAGTTCCTTCAACTACTTCTATATTAATGTTTTCCCGCAAACTTTTTATCTCAGCCTCAACTACTCCAGCGCGTTTAACCTCAAGGGCATCTTCTTTAGCCTCTTCAGCTACTTCATCAAAAGGTCTAGGCTCACCAGCGATAAATTCTTCAACTTTAACTATATGATAAAGACCTGCTGCATTTATAACCTCAGTAATGCCACTGTCACCTAAACCAAAAGCAGCATCTGCTACAGCTGTAGGTAAAGCAAGGCGTGCTACAGGAGTGGGATCATCACCACCTATAGCCCCACCTTGTTCTGCTGCTTCTACAGAATGTTCTTTGGCTAAATCAGCAAAATCATCACCTGCTACAACCCTTGCATGTAACTCTTCTGCCAAGGACTCATCCTCTACCACAATTTGGCGAGCTTTAATCTTTTCTTCACTTAAGTAAGCTTGACGATTTGCTTCAAAATATACTTCTACTTCATCATCATTAACACTTATATCCTCAGTTAGACCCTCAAGGTATTTTTCTTGCTTTCTTTGCTGCTTCATGTAAGCACGGAAAGATTGGTCGCTAAAACCTCTACGGCTGATTTCTCTAAGGTAAATAGAGTCATTTTGAGGGCCTGCTGCACCTATCTGCTCGCGAAATTCGTTTACAGCTTGGCGCACTTCGCTATTAGAAACACCTGTACTACTAGAAGCCTGACGAATTATTTCATTATTAATAAGCTCATCTAGCATCAAAGCTTGTAGATCATCCGCCGCTTCCCCCTCCGAAGCAAGATTATAAAGTTGATTTTGGCGAGCCCTTGATACCTCAGCCTCACTAATAGGCTCACCATTAACAATAAGGGCATTCGGATTATTTGCCCTATTAAACCTTCCTAAACCAAGTGTAGGTGTAAAAGCTATAACCATACTTAACAGAAGTCCTATGGATATTATCCATAGGATGATGGCGTTAGTGCGCCTTCTTCTTAAAGCCCTGTTCTTACGTTGATTACGTTTTTTTGTTTTCTTCATTATTTATAAATCTCCTTAAACTTGACAGTTTTGTCTTTAAGATGCTACTTTCCTTGAATTGCGCCCGTAGCTCAGTTGGATAGAGCGTTCGCCTCCGGAGCGAAAGGCCACAGGTTCAAATCCTGTCGGGCGCACCATAAATAAAATTCTAGTTGTTGATGTTGCTTTATTTTAACCACTAAATGATTATTATCCATTTGGCTTGAGGACTTTATAAATGTTAACTTTATAGATGTTAACTTTTTAGTCCTTTGTTAATTATAACAAGTATCAGTCCTCCGCAAAATGGAGGAAAAACCAAAAAATCTGATTCTAATAGGCTTTGGCTACTTGTCAAATTTGCTTTTGAAACGGACTTGTCATTACTATGAATCTTAATTACCAACATCTTATTGAGAATCCTTTATCACGATTGCGGACTACTGAGTATAGCAAAATTCAAGTTTGAATTTAAAAAAGCTTGGATTTAATTTAAAAAGGGGGTTTAAGGCCCTCAAGGTTTGGACAATCGAAAATTAAACATCCATTTTTAGCATATTTTAAGTATCAGCTTTTGAGTTCTACTGAGCTATTTGTAGTACATGACTAATTAACTGCTTTAAAATGAGTGCTTGATGTAATACTATTAAGGGATTATAAAGGAAATACTAACAATACTTAACTTATTATTGTTTAGGAGGAATATATGGTTCATAAATTATACCTAAAAGCAATACTAGTACTCGTAATTACATTTAGTTATGTCAATGCTCAAGGCCTATCCCGTGAGGTTAGGAACCTAATACTAAAAACAGTTGTTCAAGTTATCCCTTGGGATGATGGGGCTCAGGATCTAGCTACCTGGTCAGGCTCTGGTACAATAATTAGTTCTGAAGGACATATTCTTACCAATTACCATGTTACTGGAGATTTAGAAAGTCGCCAAAATTTTGAGTGGCACGCTATTTTAATGGTTCAACCTAATGCAGTTGACCAACCACCTGAAATTGCTTATTGGGCACGCTATGTAAATGGCGATCCAACCCATGATTTAGCTATTCTAAAAATAGAACAGCTCCCTGATGAGTCGCCTGTACCAGCTGGTACAGTTTTCCCTGCTTTGCCTGTAGGTGATTCAAATACCCTTTTTCCGGGAGATGTAATTACTATAATAGGATATCCGGGTATTTCTGGTTCAACCATTACCTTTACAGGTGGGCTTATGAGTGGTTGGGTTGGTGAGAATTTTCAATCTGGTGGTAAGCAGTGGATAAAAACTGACGCCAAGATTTCTAGAGGTAATTCTGGTGGTGCTGCTGTTAATAATCGAGGAGAACTTATTGGCATCCCTACAGTAGGCATTCATGATTTTGAAGATGAATTTTATGAGGAGCAACTTTTTATTCGACCTATTAGTCTAGCATGGGCAGTAATTGGACCCAATGTACCTAGTGTGCAACGGGCTGATAATGTCAATTCTCCAGATAGCAGTGTGGAGCAAGAAGATTCTCAGGCCTCGAGTCAAACAACAGAAGGATTACCCAGTGGCAATTATGGTAGTATTGCTCTAAATAGCGAGGTTAGTAACACCATAGCCGCGAGGACAGAGGAATCTTTTAGCTATCACACCTATGTTCTTAGTGTTCCTGCAAACTTGCCACAGCTAACAATTGATCTAACAGCAGGTGGGCACGACATTGACTTAGCTGTTAAAGTAGGAAGCGAGATTACCTCTTACAGTGATGAAGGTGGTGACTTTGACTTTAAGGACTTTACTGAGGAAGTGAACCCTAGTCACACTATCAACTCTCCTCAGGTGGGTGACCTCTACATTGACGTTATCAATTTAGTTGATGTTGCTGCGGATTATACACTAGCAGTTAATACTACATCAGAAGTAGTTGGTGGCACTAACGAGCCTCAAAATCCCCTAGACCCATCTATATCAGAACCTTTAAATCCCCTAGATCCTCCATCTACATCAGAACCTCTAAACCCTCTAGACCCATCTTCTGCTGCACCTCAAAATCCTGCAAATACCTTACCTCCAATTACTGCTAACAGTGTTTCTTCTGGAACAATAGGTAATATTGCTATTGGTCAAAGTGCTACTGGGAAACTTGCTAGTCTAGGTGGTAAAGAAATAAGCTATCATACCTATATACTCGACGTGCCTACAGGAACTGAACAAGTAATTGTTCAGTTAACCTCTGATCAAGATCTAGATCTAGCTGCAAAGCATGCTGAAGAGATTACTAATTACAGTGATCAGATTGATGGTGGAGATTGGAACTATAGAGATGTTTCTAGTAATTTAGAAACAGAAATGCGTATACTAAGCCCTGAAACAGGTCAGTGGTATATTGATGTATACAATGCGCTTAAAGATGAAGTTGTGGGTGAATATACTTTGAGTATATCTCAATAGTTATATTTACAGGTGTTATTTACTAGTATACTAAAGTATGGCATAATATCCTATAATATGGCATAATATTCCTAGGGCGTGTGGACACCTAGAGTGTGAAATCGAAAACGCTACTCTTAAATACCTTGGATAATCCTGATGCTGACGCATAAGCTCCTCTGCAATCTGGTAAAGATTATGTGGTTAACAACTAAAGCTTCTCGCAAATATAGGCTATCCTGCAATTTTTTTTGGAATTCACATTTTCTAACAAATAGCTGTCCTGAGACTGGCTAGTTTGGTTTTGATATCCAATGCGTGCAATTTCTGATTTGTCATATCCACATGCCCTAGTGAAATTAAGTGATTATGCAAAGAAAGTAGGTATCAAATACAAAACAGCGTGGTTATGGTACAGTCAAGGGAAAATAGAAGGTTATAAAACAAAGACAGGAACAATAATTGTCACTGAATTTGATGAAAAAGAGTTGCCCACAGAAGTAGTCATTTATGCCCATGTCTCATCACATGAAATGAAAGATAACCTAGATAGACAAGCAGAAAGATTAGCAGACTATTGTGCAGCAAAAGGATGGCGAGTTTCAAAGGTAGTAAAGGAAATAGGCTCTGGGGTTAATGATAATCGAAAGCAGTTGACAAAGCTACTTGAAGACACAGGAGTCAAAGTAATAGTTGTAGAGCATAGAGACAGACTTACTAGATTTGGTTTCAACTATATAGAGAAGCTCTTAGAGAGTCAGAATAGGCGCATCGAGGTAATTAACTTAGCAAACAACAGTAAAGATGAACTGATGGAAGATTTGACTTCTATAATCTATTCATTCAGTACAAGGATGTATGGACAAAGACGAGCCAAGCGTAAAACAGAACGAATAAAAAAAGAGCTACAAGATGAGGCTAGTTGAGAAACACATAATTAGTCAGCAACACAAATATTATGCAAGGTTAGATGAAGTAGCATTTGCTTCAAAAAACGTATACAACGCAGCAAACTATATAATAAGACAGAAGCTTGTATCAGGAAATGGTTATACAAATCTAAAAGAGCTGTATCATGAGGTAAAAGGGACAGAAGCATATACTGGATTGCCAAGGAAGGTATCAAATGATGTGCTAAGACAAGTAATGCGTGACTGGAAGTCGTTTAAAGAAGCAAAGAAAGCGTACGAGAAAGAGCCAAAGAAATTTTTAGGAAAACCAAAACTACCAAAGTATAAACACAAAACAGAAGGCAGGAACCTAGTAGTATACGATAAACAAGCGATAAGCAAGAAATCTTTGCGTGAGGGAATAGTAAAACTTTCAGGTATAGAAGTAGGGATAAAAACGAAGCAGAAAGAAGTAGATCAGGTACGGATAATACCAAAGAGAACCCACTATGTAGTAGAGGTGGTTTATAGTAAAGAATCCGAGAAGAAGTTGCTAGAGGAAGGTTTACTAGTAGGAATAGATGTCGGATTGAATAACTTAGCAGCAGTGGTATCAAATAAGAAAGGATTCCAACCAATAATAGTAAATGGAAAGCCTTTGAAGGAAACAAATCAGTTTTACAATAAGCGTAAAGCGGAGTTACAAACGAGGCTTCAAAAAGATAGGAAAAGCTCAAAGCAAATAGAAAGGATAACAGATAAAAGAACAAGGCAAATAGAAAACTATTTACATACAGCATCTAAGTACACAGTGAATCAAGTAGTAAGGGAAAACATAGGCACAATGGTCATTGGTAAATCCGATGATTGGAAACAGGAAATTAATCTAGGAAGGCGTAATAATCAAAACTTTGTACAAGTACCACATGCAAGATTTGTAGATATGCTAAAGTACAAAGCAGAGATGGTAGGCATAAGAGTAATAACCACAGAGGAAAGCTACACATCAAAAACATCATTTCTTGATGGAGAAGAGCCTGTAAAGCAGGAAAAGTACCAAGGGAAACGAGTTAAGCGAGGGTTATTTAGTGCTTCGGATGGCAGATTAATAAACGCTGACCTTAATGGTGCTTACCAAATTATAAAGAAAGTATTCCCCAATGCGTTTGCTGAGGGGATAGAGGGTATTGCAGTTTGCCCATTGCGATGGACTTGTCCATGCGCTCAAAATTGATTTGATGTCATATTATGCCATGTTTTGCAATATTATACCATTGAATTAGTAACTGTAGACAAAAAGAAATTGAATTCTTCAGTTAAGGAAGCTTTGAAAACAATTACTATCAATGATACTCAAGCTTGACTTAGGCACTGCGGTCTCATCTAGGGTTGCACAGTATAGATGATTGGGTGAGCTTAGCTAAAGATTCTTGGAAAATAGCAGAGAAGTCTAATCAGGGGACTGTTTTACAAGTGCAGTTGCCTGTGGATGTTTGAACTATGGTTTTGGTGATTAAACTGATTAACTATGATCTTGCCAAGAAGCGACCGAAACTATCACTTATTAGCCAAGCTATAAGAGTGCCCACAATAACCCAAAACATAGCAAGGGAAGAAAAGGGAACAACATCTAGTAAACCACGAAGATTTGGAACTGCTAGTATAGTGAATTGTAAGCCAAAACAAATTGCTACAGCAGCAATAAGATAAAGATTTATAGGGGAGCTCCCACTCAACCTGCGCGCTGAAAATGCGTAGAGAAGTTGTGCTAGTACTAAGATCATAAATCCTACACTGCGGGTCTGATCAGTGCTAAATCCCCAATTAGGTAGTATCCCTAATGTTACTAGTACCAGCAGAGTGAGTAAAGATCCACTAAAAACGATGAAAATTATTGAAGCCTTATCCAAAAGAGCTGATTGGGCAGCTTGTGGAGGGTTCTTCATAGCAGCAGGGTTTTTGTCCATGGCCAGTGCCAAAGCAGGTAATGAATCAGTTATTAAATTGATCCAAAGAATCTGAGCAGCAGTGAGAGGTAGTAAAAAACTGCCGTCAATGTCACGTAAATTTAGCAGGAAGGCGGCTAAGACACCTAGCACTACAATCAGGACTTCAGCAAGGTTGGTAGTAAAAAGAAAACGAATGAATTTTTGAATGTTGCTATAGATACTACGTCCTTCCTCTACAGCAGCGACAATGGTTGCAAAGTTATCATCTAGTAGAACAATGTCAGCAACTTCTCGAGCAACATCACTACCTCTTTTCCCCATAGCTACGCCAACGTCAGCATCTTTTAAAGCAGGCGCATCATTAACACCATCACCGGTCATGGCAACAACTTCCCCAGAAGTCTTAAGGGCTTTAACAATCTTTAGCTTGTGCTCAGGCTTGACTCTGGCAAAAACATTAACCTCTTTCATTACTGAGCTTAGGGTGCTGGGCTCGAGCAACCCCAAATCAACATCAGTAAGCACACGGCTACTAGAGATGCCAACTTCTTGAGCTATTGCCAAAGCTGTGGCAGGATGGTCACCTGTAATCATCAGCACACGTATACCTGCTTCTTGGGCTTGTTTTACTGCCTCTAGCACTTCAGGACGTGGTGGATCCCACAAAAGTACTAAACCCAAGAAATTTAGGTTTTCCTCTTGCTCTCCGTAAGTCCAAGCTAATGCTAGTGTACGGTAACCCTCAGAACCATAAGCTGTAATCTTTTCTTGCCAGTTATCACGCTGCGTTTCAGTCATTGTACTTCGTTCTAAGATCACTTCAGGAGCACCCTTGAGGTAGCTTATGACCTTCTCATTTTCTGTAACAGTAATGCGCATAAATTTCCACTGGGCATCAAAAGGGCGTGTACTCTTATGAGGGCAACTTTCTATGAGCTCTTTGCTATCTAAGCCTTCTTTTTCAGCATAGTGCAACAGGGCTAATTCTAATGGATCACCTACCTCAGCATCACGGTTTACATCGCTTGCTAGAATCATGGTTTTTAGGGCTCTATTTCTATCAGTGGAATCCAAAGTACGAACATACATTTGATTCTCTGTAACTGTGCCTGTTTTATCGGTGGCAATAATAGTAACAGAGCCAAGTGCTTCCACAGCCGAAAGACGGCGTACTACCGCTTTTCGCTTAGCCATACGCTCAGTACCTAATGCTAGAGTTAAAGTCAGCACAGCAGGAAGCCCTTCAGGCACTGCCGCTACTGCCAAAGCCACTGCAAAAAGGAAAATTGTAGTAAAATTACTTAGTCCTTCTATTGCTATACCAGCTAAAACAAGCAATATAGCCAAGGCTATAACCCAGCGGGCTACCACTGAGCCAAATGCCTTAAGGCGTTTTTCAAGAGGAGTTTCACCTAACTTAATTCCATGCAACATTTCAGCCAATTGCCCTGTAGCACTAGCTTGACCAGTTCGCGTTATTTCTATATAAGCTTGACCACGTTGAGCAAGTGTACCAGCAAAAACTTCATTATCCTTATTCTTATCAACAGGTAGTGATTCACCTGTAAGCACAGATTCATCTACTAAGAAACCTTCTGAGCTTAGCATGAGCCCATCAGCAGGGATTCTATTGCCAGCCTCGAGCCGCACCACATCACCAGGTACTAAGTTTGTGCTCGAGGTTTGAGTGAGTTTGCCATCTCGAAAAACCCAAACTAGGGGAATAGTCAAATTTTTAAGCTTATCTAGCGCAGATTCAGCACGATATTCTTGAAATACACCTAACACTGCATTTAACAGTAAAATTGCAAAAATAGCTAAAGCTTCAAGGGGTATTCCTTCTGCTTCGTTAAAAAACCAGACCCCAAAATCAAAAATAAGCGCAAAGAGCAAAATATAAATTAAAGGATTTTGAAATTGTTTGAAAAACCTTAGCCACAGTGATGTTTTAAGAGCTTCAGGAAGAGTATTCTGCCCGTACTGTTCAAATCTTTTAGCTGCTTCTTCACTACTTAATCCCATCAAGTTTAGGTCATTATTAGGTGGTTTTTGTGTTCTTGATCTGTTAGTATTTGCTCTTTTTGACATAATCAGCCTAAATTTTAACAGTTTTCTGCTCTCACTTCGTTTGAGCTTAGCAGAAGCAAGTGAAACACTAATTTATATGACAATGAGCAGCTTGATAATGAGCTACAGTCATCCTAAATGGTTAATCTGCTTGGAAAAACTAAGGGCCAAAATTGGGTAAGTAACAGTGTTGAAATATCTATTACTATCTGATAGTATTTTATACTATGTCTGCAAAGTTAATCAAAATAGGTCAAGCTGCTGAATTACTTGGCGTAACAATGCAGACTTTGCGTAAATGGGAAACCACAGGGGAACTAATTCCTGATAGGAAAAGTAAAAGTGGAACACGGTATTATGATGCTAATAAGCTTCAAAATTTAAGCAATGAGGCAGCTCCTACAATTTGCTATGCTCGGGTTAGTAGCCAAGATCAGAAAGCTGATCTAGATAGGCAACAAGCCATGTTAGAAGCTTATTGTGCAGCAAAAGGTTGGAAATCAGAAGTTATAAGAGATCTTGGTAGTGGGATGAACTACCGAAAGAAAGGATTAAATAAATTACTAGAGTTAATAGTTACTAGGGAGATTAAGCGACTGGTCTTAACTCATAAAGATAGATTACTAAGATTTGGTGCTGAATTGGTTTTTACCATATGTGAATTACAAAATATTGAAATTGTAATTATCCATAAAGGAGAACAACCAACATTTGAAGAAGAGTTGGCACAAGACGTACTAGAGATTATAACTGTGTTTAGCGCAAGGTTGTATGGTAGCAGAAGCAAAAAGCATAAAAAGATGATGGAAAAGTTACAGGATGCTGCGAGTACACAAGATTAGGCTAGAACCTACACGTAAACAAGGTGAATATTTGAGTAAAGCTTGTGGTGTTGCAAGATTTGCCTATAATTGGGCTCTAGCAGAATGGCAGCAACGATATAAAGCTAAACAGCAAGTTAACGAAGCCAAGCTAAGAAAAGAACTGAACGCTATTAAGCTTATCCAATTTCCTTAGATGTATGAAGTCACTAAATCTGCACCACAGCAAGCCATTAAGAATTTAGGATTAGCGTATGCACATGCTTTTAGGCGATTCAAGCTTTACCAAGCTGGCAAGATAAAAAAAGCTGAAATAGGATTCCCTAAGTTCCATACTAAAGGGAAGAATGATAGTTTTAGAGCTGATAATGGACCTGAAACCCTAAAAGTAGAAGGTCAAGCAGTTAAACTTCCTAAGATTGGCTGGATAAAAATGTCTGAAGAATTAAGATTCCAAGGCACTATAAAATCTGGCACTGTCTCAAGGACAGCAGACAAATGGTATATAGCTTTAACTGTTGATTGCCCATTTCATGCGAGTGAAAACCAAGCTGGCATGATAGGTGTTGATCTGGGTATAAGCAAGTTAGCCACATTGTCTAATGGTCAAGAAATAGAAGGAGCAAAGGCGTTAAGAGTTTTAACTAAACGCCTAGAACTGGTACAAAAGCGATTAAGCAAAAAGCAAAAAGGTTCTAAGAATAGAACTAATGCTAAAATGGAAGTTGCGAAACTACATGCTGCCATAGCAAATAAGCGACTTGATGTTATACATAAACTAACAACGTATTTAACCAAAAACTTTAAAAAGATTGCCATTGAGGATTTGAATGTAAAAGGCATGCTTAAAAACCACAAGCTAGCCAAATACATTGCTGATGGTGGTTTTGCGGAGTTTAGAAGACAGTTAACTTATAAAGCTGAAATGTATGGCAGTGAAATAGTAGTTGCAGACAGATTTTATCCTTCTACAAAGATGTGTAGTAACTGTAGCGCAATGCATGAAATGCCCTTAAGTAAACGTGTCTTTGAATGCGAATGTGGATTTAAAGCTGATAGAGATTTAAATGCAGCTCTGAATCTTGAGAAATTATGTACCGTGAGTTGCACGGAAACTTAAGCCTGTGGAGCTTGGAGCTCTGGCTATGACCATTAGGACATAGTGAAACTACTTTCTATGAAGCAGGAATTAAAGCAGATATCAGCAGATTTTTGTAGATATCATAAGACTTTTTACAACGGTAGTGCTTCACAAGTAGTAATGTTGACATCAACTTTTTAAAGGGTTAAGAAATAAAATATAACCTGTCCAAAATGTAATTCTGAGAATATTGTAAAACCATATTGGAGCGGTTTGGTGCTTTATTCATCATTACAATAAAAGTTTATCCATCTTAAGATCAACACTACTTCTGTAGGTTTACCGTCTGCCTAACTCAGCCTTTTTGGCAGCAGGAGTAGGCCCCGGATCTAGTTGAGTTACACCTGCTCTAGCTAAAAGGGAGCTTAGTTCTTCATCTAAATTGTTATTATTGCTGCTGCAACCAAATAGAAGTATGCCAAGAGCCAATATGCTAATGATCCAAGTGGGAAAAGACAGTCCTAAAATGCTCTCCACTTAAACCCTTCAGGATTCTTTAGTGTTGTAATGGTGTCACCAATAGCAAGTGCAAGCAATCCTTGCTTTGACAATGCCGTTATAAGGCTTTTATCTAAATGTAATGATGACATTGCTCCTATAATCACTAAACCTTTATCCTTGTGCTCTGGGAAATAATCGTAAAACTCTTCTAGAGTATCTAAAAACTTAGGAATGTCTTCAGGTTTCAACTGGCTCTTAGTTTCATTAACCAGTAGATATTCTTCGCATTCTGCTATTGCATCAAACTCTCGAATCTCTTTGGTAACACTGTGCTTTCTCTTCACACGAACATTAATTAATGGTTTACTCTCATCTGGTAGATTAACAACTTTCAAAAATATCTTTTCCAAGCTAGGAGCAACTATATCTTCAACAATTGTACCCAAGCGTCTAGAAAGTTCTCCTAATTTTTTATCTAGCTGCTTGCGGCTTTTCCTAAGTTCAGCAAAACCTTGCTCTGTTCTTTTATAGGATTCTTCATTAGAGGCTCTAAGTTCAGTAATAGAGGCTCTAAGTTCAGCGTTAGAGGCTCTAAGTTCAGCAAAGCCTTGCTCTGTTCTTTTATAGGATTCTGCCATAGCAGCTTTGAGCTCAGCAGTTTCTTGCTGTCCTTTTGTAATGTTTATAGATTGTTGTAGTATTAGTTGTTCTATTTTGTCCAAGCGGTCTTCTGTTTTGGTAACACGTTTTTCTATAGTTGCTGTTGTCATGGCGACCTCCTTTTAGTAAAGGAACTTAATTCAAAGAGTTTAGCATAGTTAGGTTTGTTAAATGAAGTAATAAGGAAAGGGGATTTAGGTAAATTTTGTTATTGTCAGCGATAATGTAGGGACTCAAGATTTTGAGCCCTACCAGGGCAAACCCTCACAGCATGGATTTTTACACACAACAAACCAATACAAAAAATCATTCCAAGGTCTATAGGTTTGATTGTTCAAGGGTTTCAAATTAACGTTTCCGAATGGTTTTGTTAGAACATGAAGGAGTGTGATGTTTGGTGGTAGGGGATTTTTGAGTTTGATGTTTGTGGGGGTTAGGTGTTTGCAAGGATTAAGTAGTTGTTGAATGGTATTTGGGGGAATTTGGGTTTGGAAGGGTTCAAGTTTTTTAACCCCTACGAATGTTGTTTGTAGCATGGGAAGAGAGTGAGTGATTGAAATATTTGCTTTTAAAAAATTATGTTGGGGGGTTAATTTTTAAGGTTATTGACTTTGGATAATTTTTCTCATTATAATCATAAAACAATCATTTATCTAGGCGTTGATAAAGGACGTGCCAGATTAACGGTGAATTGACTTTGCAATGCTAAGATGAGTATGATTAAATCTTTTTAAGAAAGGTGATCTAGATTATGGCACAACATAAACCGCCAACCCGGCCAGCAGGGTATTCGGAGGAGTATGAAATTGACTACGTAATGGCTTTGACGCTTGTAGCCAAGGAGGGTCCTATTGATTTTAAGAGGATGCATGACGAGGACTATGACCCGTGGTATCAAGCAGTTAGAGATTGGTCTGAAAAGCAATTACGTAATTACTTTCTTGGCTCCCGAGCTTATAAGAGGAATGGTCATATTACCGTGTTTAACCACATATTTTTAGATAGGGCCCAGAGGGATGATTATTGTCATTCTAGGGAGTATGCAACTTCAAAAGCAGCACTTGCCCAATCCTATGATATTATTGAGGAAGTAATGCTTGATTTTGCTGCAGGGCATGGGTCAGTTCCTGGAGGAGGGTAAATTTAATTTAGAGTTTAAGTTTAAGGTAGGCAATTGGAATTTGTAAGAACTAAGGATTATTTTGAATAAAGCTTCCTACAAATTCTTTTAAGCTTAAAGTTTTTACTTCTTTTTTAGCTTCAGTAAGTTGTGCTGAAGCTATTTGGTCTTTTAGCTCTTTAAGTAAGTTTGTAATGTTGTTTTCTGTTGCTTTTACAAGTGATGATTGCTGTGCTAGCAGCTCAAGAAGACTAATGGCCTCTTCAGTATTCCCTTCCAAATTATAAAGCTTGGCAATGCTAGTAAGCATATCATGAATCGTCGGTAAGTTTTGCACACCTTGAGCAAGTTTTAGACCTTGCTTAAAATAATTATAGCTTTGTGAAGATTGTCTAGTCGCAAGTGCAACATCTCCAAGGAAATGGCAAATTTTTGCGCAGTAAGGAATGTTATTTTGCTCTTGGGCTAAAGTAAATGCCTGTTGGGCTAATTGCCATGCTTTATCATAGTTTTTACGGAAACTGGCTACTCTGGCAAGTTTAAGCAAAAAGTAAGGCAAGTGAGCATCTTGGTTTATTCTTTTAGAAAGACTAAATCCCTCCTTTGAAAGTGTTTCTGCTTCATCAAAACGCTTTGTATTTAATAAAAAAGTTGCTAGATTGTTAAGGCATGTAAGATATTTTGGGGTGTCTCCTAATTGTTTTGATGTGTTTACGGTACTGCGATAATTTGCTTCTGCTTGCTCATAGTTTCCCTCTTGTTCTTCAAGAATAGCAAGATTTGCTAAGATACTGAGTATTTCCAAAGTTTCATTATGCTTCTCGGCAAGCTTTAGTGCTTTTTGCCATATTGTACGTGCTTTAGAATTATTTCCATTTTCTCTCTCTAATATGCCAAGGGTTTGAAGTGAAACAATAATGCCCCAAATATCATTTAGTTGTTTTGAATGATCTATGCTTTTGCTACTATAAATCATTGATTGTTGCACATTGCCCAACATTTTCAAGCACCATGATTTCCGCTCGAGCAAACGGGGAAAAAATAAGTGTTTTGTATCATGTTTGTGAAAGTACTCTTCTGCATAATTGTAAAGCTCCAAAGCTTCTTGAAATCGCCCCTGATTTAGGTGGAAGAAATGTAGGGGTGTCAGGCTAGCTTGTAATGTGTCAACATCTAGATTACCTACTGCCCAATGCCACGCTGCACGAACATTGTCTAGATTAACTTCAATTGTTTTTATTACTTCTAGGTCACTAGCTTTAATAGTTTCATTGTTATTAGCAAGGAAATTTAAATAGTAGCAGCTGTGTGCAGTGCACACTTTTTGACACTTACCATCATCTTCTTTAAGCTTCTTCTCCGCCCCCTGCCGGATAACCTCATGCAAATCAAAACGCTCATCTCCTGCCTTACGCACAAGCGACTTCTGCTTAAGCTGTAAAAGAGTTATCTGAGGGGCATTAGTAATAGTTTTAGCAGCCCCCTTATCAAACCCTCCCCTAAAAATAGACAACTTGCTCAAAACACTCTGCTCCACATTGCTAAGCAAGCGCCAAGAGTGCTCAAAAACATTATCTAGATTACGGTGCCTTTCGGGAATATCTTTTAGAGTGCTTTCTACTGCACCAATATTTTCTGCTAGCGACTTGGCAATTTCCTGATAGGAACTAATTTGTAACCAACCTGCCGCTAGCTCTAAACCAAGCGGCATACCATCCACAATACGGCAAATCTCTAAAACAGTAGGATAATGCTCGGCTTCTAGTTGGAATTGGTTATCTCCTTGCTGAGCAGTACGAGTAAAGAGGCGCACAGCATCATACTGGGCAAATTCTTTGTCATTAGACTTTTTGGGATAGCGCATACCATAAACCTCAAAAGTATGTTCCCAAGTGATATTTAGTGGCTCACGAGAAGTTACTAATAACTTTAGGTTAAGGGCGTGCCCTAAAAGCTCGTTAAGTAAAGGAGTTCCTGTCAGAAGATGCTCAAAGTTGTCCAAAACAAGCAACATCTCTTTACTTTTCAAATTTTCTTTTAGGCTAAACTCAGGAGTTTGTCCAGCAAGCAAAGATATCTTGAGCGCATTTAGAATAGTAGCAGCAAGGTTGTTAGTAGATTGAAGAGGAGCTAGAGGAATGAAATGGACACCATCATTAAAATTCTCTTTCTGACCTAGAGCAACTTGCAAAGCTAGACGAGTTTTACCAATACCACCTAAACCCTTTAGGGTAAGCAAACGACAACTATCTTGTTCTAATTGAGTAGCTATCTCCTTTAGCTCCATATCACGCCCAATAAAGGTATTGGCTTGCTCAGGAATAGTGTGTTTAGTAGGGGGAACTTCAACTACTAGAGTTTGTTGCTGGCGTCTTTGCTCCAACTGCCCAGCAAGCTCCTCAACACCCTTACTAAGCAACATCTCCTCTGAAGCTAAGCGCCTTTTAGTATTTTGGTAGCAACGCAAGGCTTGATCGTACTCACCACTTTTGTTTGCACAACTAAATAACTGTAGCAAGGCCTCTTCAATAACATCGTAGGCAGTAACATCTTCTAAAAGTACTTGTACTAAGTCACTAGCATCGGTAAAGCGTTCTTCTTTTTCCCAAATCTTGGCTTGGGTCATTACAGCTGTACGCCATTTATCAGAAATATCTTCACGTTCGCTATCCAACCACTCCCAAAATTGTGGCGGTGCGTTACGAATACTCACATCCTTTAAAAAGGGACCCTGGTACAATTCTAGTGCTTTAATCCATTGCTTCTCATTAATAGCTTTACGGAATTCACTTACATCATTTTCTAAAGGTAATTTTAGTAAGGAGCCTTTAGTTTCTAGGGAATGAGCCCAACTGAATTTATTATCGCTCCTAGTTTTTGATAGTGTTACTCGGAAATTATCACGTACTCTTGCATCATCAGAATCCCACAAAAGATCTGCTAGCACTTCGCGGCTTACCCAGTCACCGTTAATTGCCAAGTAAAAAAGTAGGACATGTTTTCTTGTGGTTTTGAACTCGAGCTTATTGCTGTTGTGATAAATAGTAGGTGAACCTAATAACTTGAGGTAGACAGACATAGATATTTTAGCCATCCCTAACGTGCTGTATGGCAAGTAGGATTATAAAATTAACCTATCCTTTAATACTATCTAGCTAATTTCACTATAACAAATTTAATGTTGTTATTTGTTAACAGGTTGACCGAGTTCAGTAAAATAGTTTACTCTCAGAAAAATAGGAACCAGATAGCAAGTAACAATCCTCCTAAGTCTAAGAAAATATGTGCTGATCCCTTTTTATGTAATTCAAAACTCTTTTCAAGTAATGGAAATGTTTATGCTGAGTACTTTGTTTATGCTCATAACATTAATTATCTTTGTTTTGTATGGTGTTTTGGCAAGTGTGGTTCGTGAACACATTTCTAATTCACCTAGACTTATTGTCTGGTTACGAAAATCATTTGCAGCTATGCTTGCAGCCCTTGGTGTTAAACTTGGAATGACAGACCAATAAGGAGAACAGGTCAGTAGCTTGGTTGGGTTTGGTAGCTCGAGTCAATCATCAAATTCATAAAGGGTTTTAGAGTTAGGGCTGTGTCCGAGAACCTCTGGTGACAATCAGAGCTAGGTTGATGTGCTAGAGCAAAGGAATGTGTGGTGTAGTTTAGCTGCTCGAACACTCCTTGAGGAACGTTTATGCCAGCTCGAGCCTACCATCAAATCTAACCCCCAAAACCTCAGCAACTTTTGCTAATCGTTGCAAACTAGCACTAGCATAAAAATTTTCCTCATCACGCTGCACTAGTTGCTTAGAAACACCTAATTTCTCAGCCAGTTGCTCTTGGGTTAACCCTTGAACAATCCGAGCCTGAATCAACCCTAAGGGCAACTCTGTTATAGAATGTGTATTAAACTCAGTACGTTTCTGCTGTTTGAGAGCTTCATAATCAGCTAGGTCTTGATACATTTCCTCAAGCTGGCTTTGCATGGCATCAATTTGTGCTTGACGTAGAATAGGATCAGTTTTCCCTAAAGGTTTTTGTTTTAAATCTTCTATAGCATCAACAAATTTTTGAGCTTCACTTTTTGTTACTCTGTATTGCAATTCATTGGTTATCATCTTTCCAACTCCTTAAATCAAGTTTGATGATTCCCTTATTTTGTCCAACCCAATTGTCTAACCACCTCTTGCCAATTTGATAGGTGGATGCCTGAAGGTAGTTCACCCCTATCAGCAAAGTCAGGTATCATGACAACATTTTAAATGTCATGATTACTTGTGTCAAGAACAGGGAAGGATATTGGCTTTTAACGGATTTAGTGCTCGAGCCAAGGAAAACTAATCAGTGACTTGGTTGGGTTTGAGTGCTCGAGGTAACCTAATGCAGATGACTGAATTAGACTTAGAGTTATTTGAAGAAAAGTGTATCTAAAAGTTTATACCCCTAAACTTGAATATGTCAGCTCACACAATATTTTATCACGTATACTATTGGGTACAACTCCTGTCTTAGAGGCAATTTAAGTGCAACAACTTTATATTAAAGAAGCTTATAGTTTTTACTGGAATTACGCACCCCTTAAAGAGTCTTTTCCAAACAAGGTATTCCTCAGATACCTTTGTAAAGATGTGTGCAGGAGTGATTTACCCTCTTAAAGTGTAAACACTGTTCCAGACAGATTGAGGTATTATCTGAAGGAAAGCATAAGTGTAAAATTACCTCAAAAAGTTTTAGGAGGCATTTTGAGGTGAGCAAAATCACTGCGCAGGAAGCCATAAAAATGACTTTATGTCAGAGACACATCTTATAGTGCATGACCAACAAAAACCTTTATCTAGACGAATCATTAAAATCTGCGTAATTCCAGTTTTTACAAAAAATTTATTCTTGACTACAGCAAAGACAAAGCAAATATTTATGAAAAATATGGTTTTAATCTTCAAGGAAGTGTTGGCTCTAAAGACTGGGAAGTGTTTGCAGCCATTTTGCTCGGAGATAAAGCAAAACCTGGTGATGGCACTGATTTGATGAATCATGAGGTGAAGTCTGCTTCAGTTGGCAATAGCTTTGAATACCAATATCATAAGAATAACGGCTTGGAGAAATTGGAAGCAGATAAAACAGTTGACCACATCTTCATAGCTCGTAGCAAAACTTATTCTGATGTTTCTGTTTGGGTAGTTGACTGTAACAAGCTTACTGACACATTCGATAGCTGGTTACCTGAATTAAAACAAAATTACTTGGGTGGAGCAAGGCAACGTTTTCGCCGCTCTGTGACTTACTCCTTTGTTATGAGGCACGGAGAATTACTTCTTGAGATTCGCGATGGTCAGCTTGTGCATCTATAAAAGTCAAAGCTAGAAGGTTTAATACGTTTTCAGCTATCCAAGTAATGACTGGGACGCAAACAGCATCTCCAAAACCAGTAAGGGCTTGATTTATTTGCTCAGGTATTGGGTAATCATCTGGTACACCCTGTAACCTTGCATATTCTCGAGGTGTCATTAAACGCATTGCAATTTTACCTTGCCCAGCCTTAACTAGCATCTGACGACTGCTGCCTCCTCGAGCTGTGCGTAAACAACCTGCAATATTATCTTTTCTTACTTCTGCACGCTGCATACCATTACGCATACGCCGATACATAGTCCTATAAGTGTATTCGGGTAAAGATTTAAACTTTTCTAAGTAATCTAAATTAGCAGAGGACATCATGTTCAGGTGGCGCTTAACTTCATCATAGTGCCACCAGCGGCTGTCATCATTTGCCAATTGCTCAATAATGTCATTCAACTTGGTTGTGTTTTTTATAGGTAAATTAGGTATGTCAATTGTGTACCATTTGAGATCAATATTAGCACTAACAGCCTTCTTTAATCCTTTAGATGCTACCGAATCACTTCGTCTAAGCAGCTTGAAAATATCTTGGTTTGGAGTAGCTTGAACACCTACCACAAAAACTCTTGGCCTACTTTGGGGTACAAAATGTGCTGCATCAATTGTATATACATCACAAGCATAGCCAAGTTGATTTAGTGCTTCTATCGTTAGTCTGAAGTCTGTACCTTCGTTAGAGCTTAACCAGCCTGTTACATTCTCGAGAAGAATAAGCTTGGGTTTTTGCTCTCTATGTTTAATAATATTGATAAAACCCCAAAAGGCACTCGAATGTTTTCCATTGATACCACTTAAATTTCCAGCTAGTGACAAATCAATACAAGGGAAAGATGCTGTTGCTAGCAATGTTTTAGGCACGTTTTGAGGCAAGATATCAAAGACATCTTTAACAACATAGTGCTCTTCAGCATCATTAAAGTATGTAGCATACATATCAAACTTCTCAGTTGAGAAGTCATTAGCAAAACAAATTTTCCATCCTGCACGCTCTAAGCCTAGCCTTACTAATCCAATGCCTGCAAAATACTCAGCAAATGTTAGCAAAGGTGCAACTTCTTTTCTTGAAGTCTTATTGTCTAGTATTTGAGGCGCATTGATTGGTATCATTTTAGGGAGAATCTTTTTTTTCATAGCAATTGCTATGAAAAGTTTATCATCACGTATGGAGCCATGTCAACAAGTCTATGAAAAGGTTCGGTGAAAAGCTGCATAGTTTACGAAAAGCTCGAGGATTGACGCTTACTGAACTAGGGAATGTACTTGGTGTTCATAACACATACGTTTCTCAACTAGAAAAAGAAAGAAGGGTGCCCAACGCTGAAATGATTTTAAAAATTGCAGATTATTTTAATGTGTCTACAGATCAGCTCATGCGTGATGAGTTGGAAGTTTGAGGGTTTTGGGAAGTAAAACTAATCAGTAAATTGGTTGGATTTGGTGGCTCGAGGTAGGATTAACAGAGTGAAATTACTTTAGGGATTACACAAGGAGTATCTGGTCTGGAGACTAGATGGGCTTCTCAAAATGCGCACATAGGTGGTTAAGTTAAGTTTAGCCAACAGGCCAAACATCATGAAGATAAATTTTGTTTACCTTGCCAGTAATTTCAGAAAGACTATTCCCAGCAACAATAACTTGTGCAGTAGGGTTCTCTTCAGAAGATAATTCGCTGCTCAATAAATCTATAAATGGTTGAATTGCGATACTTTCCCCATCAGTTAAGTTAACATCTGATTTATCTTCACTATCTTCTTCAGAAGTAATAGGCTTTCCAACATCGAATTTTGCTGGGAGGTCCAGAATAAGTATTCCAGGATAAAAATAAGAAGATTCATTGGACAATCCAAGCAATGCAAAATTATAGGCCAACAAATAAAACTGACTCTGTGAGCTACTTAAGTGTTTCCAAGACTCTTCTCCAACACTAAAGGTAACATTGCTTTGTGTAACCTTTATCTTTGCCTCTTTTTGTAACCAAGCAGATGTATTATATTTTTTTAATAATCTAAAGTAATCATTCATTCCACCTGTTAGGTAGTCACTTACTGATGCAAAATCAAGTCCTTTGCGCGACACTTTGACTTTTGCTTTGAATTGCTCGAGCCTATCCTCTAATTCTGTGATTTGTTGGTTAAGAACATCACGATAGCCCAAGGTGTCTTTGATTCGCTCAATTTGCTCTTTTTTAGCTTGTAGCTGACCAATTCTTGTGTCAAGTATAGTAATCTCGGGTGGCATTATAGTTACTGCAGACTTTTGTACTGGTCTGAGTTGAGCATTTAGTTTATCTCGAGACCTACTAATATTTTCTAAACTTGATTCCAACTTATTGATATCTTTCTCTGCTTGCCCTAATAAATCTTTTGCCTCTTTTAATTCAGCTTGGAGTTGTATTAACTCAAACTCTAATCTTGCTCGTCCGGCTTCTTCATCAGAATTTTCATCAAAAGATTGGTGACAAACATGACATTCTGTATCATTAGAAGCAGGTGGTTCAACCAATCTATCACAAGCAGGGCAGTGAGTTATTTTGAACTCTGCGAATAGTTTCTCAGCAGATAATGCTCTTTCTAGACGACTGATCTCACTTTTGACAGACGAATAATAGTCTTGATACTCCTTCAGGCGTAGCTTAGTCTGTTGACATTGATGAGAAGCTTCAATTTCTTGCTGATCCAAATGAAATATTTTGGTATTTAACTCTTCAAAAATCGAATTATTTATTGAACCCTCACCATTTAGAACTTCTTCTTGCAAGCTTTTTAAAATTTCTTCTCGTTTAGCCTCGTCATTTTCGATAAGCTGGTCAACACGAGATAGTGCCTCTTGAATTGCTAAAGGTGTTACATCACCTAAATCCTCTTGATCTATTTTCAGGCGATTTGTAACCTGTTTTAATATTTTAAAGAAGTTCTCTTTTAACTGTTGCGTACCCTCAATTTCTCGGGTTAGTGAGACTTGTTTCGCAAACTCTTCCGAAAAAAGAATTGGTGCAAGCCCCAAAAAATAAGCAACACAAGCATGGAATTCTGAGTCAACTTGCTGATCAATAATTTGATTTCCCCAAGTTCTACGATACATATGCCGATATAACGTTCGCCAGCTTAAGCTTGGCCATTTTTTTGAACCATAAGGACTACCCTTAGGATAATCAATAATTGGATACTCAAGAAGCTCAAGCATTTTATCTGAAAACTCAGTCACGCTAATTTCTTCATCATTAACATAAACTTTCCGTCTAGATTTGGCCTCATCCCATCTCCGCGAAAAGATATATTCGATTTCTCCAATTTTGCAGTGAGCTTCTATAGAATTATATTTATTTGCAACTGCAGCGTCAAAGGCTTTTTCAGCTTTAGCATCCTTACCCCAAAGATAGTCAAGCATTTTAAGCCATTGAGATTTTCCTGTGCCCGGCGCACCTATTATGACATTTACCCCTGAACTGAAAACAAGCTCTTCTGATTCCCCCTCATTCGTTTTTCGTATCAGCTTATTAATTAATAACGACCTTTTACTCATCAGATCACTTCCTCCATTGCCTTATCTGCAACCTCTCCTTTAAATATCTCATAGATAAGACTTTTTAGTTTTGAGCCTGTCATACCACCAAACACTTTTTTAACTTGTCTCATATGATCACATATTTCAGCAAATGCTTCATCTTGGAGTAATTGCTTAGCTAGACCTTTGCCTTGCTCTGTTAAAGTAAATGAATATGATTTTCTATCTTGTTGCAATTCAATTAATTGATTAGCTTCAAGAAATGGTATGACTTGATAATATCGTTTGTCCCAAGGACCGTAGTGGAAGCGAATCATACTTGACTCAACAGTTTTTAAACTAGCTTTTTCCTTATTTCCTTGATATTCACTTGCCTTCTCAAAAAACTGAGGGTATCGCACAAAAAAATCTAACTTAGCAAGCTTTGTTAATCCTTGTATGCGATTTCTTTTGCCACAAATATGTAAAAGCAGGACTAATCGTGCTGCATGGAATTCTAGCAGATCATCAGCCAATATGGGTTTCCCTGCTGGATAATTGGCAAGAGCCTTCACTGTTTTCACGGACTCACCTCAGCAAATCTCAAAACACAACGATCCGCTAGCATAAACATAAAACCTTGTAAATAAGCGTCTAGCCAATCAGGAGTTTCTTTAGTTTCACCAATAACTTTCTCAAGCTCTTCTAGGCACATTTGGTGAAAATCACGCCCATTTGGTATTGGCGTTGCTGTATCAGCCTTAGAACGCAAACGATGCAAGCGAGCGCAAACCTTATCTTCTAAATCTTCTCTCTCTATTTCTAAGTATTGTGGTTTTAAAGATTTTCTTCGATATCTAATTCGTAAATCGTTGGCTGCAGCTAACAAATCCGTCAAGTTAGCATTTGTGAGTTTTTCTTTAAGATTACCTCCAGCAGAAATTAAATCTTGTGAAACTTTTTCTTGAAACCAAACCCTAAAATCTTCAAAACAAACTTGTTTGATACTGATGTTATCGCTGTTGTATGGGGCTTCTGCTGCTTCTTTTGCCTTAACAAGTACTTGCTTATACAACTCTTCAATTTGATCAGGCGCTAAGTGGATTTCTTGTTCATGACATATTTTATGGATCTTTTTATAGTTCTTTTCGCTTAGACTATCTGCATCTGAATTAACCTGCCAAACAACATGCTTTAACCAAAAAATGGCATCTGTACCTTGAGGAGATTGAAAATCGTTTATAGCTTTAGCCACTTTTTCTGTAAGTTTACACCATTTAGGATTTGATTCATTCCTTTCCGATGAATTAATTGAGAGCTTTAAAATATTATTACAGCGCAATGTTGCATATTAAGTAAGGGGAAGTGCGAAAAAAGTGCGAGTGTGAATAATAAATTAAGGCTATGAAAAACATTTATAAAGCACACAATGAAATATTAGAAGAGGCCGTAAATTTAAGTCCTCCAGAATGCAACTTAGTTGAAGCAGATATAGAAGCGCTAGCAAAAGAACTCAAAGAATACGTAGCAGAGTTTGAAGAAGCATTTAAACGACCTGAAAGTTTGATCTGGACAGGACATTATCTAAAAGGTTTGTTAAGCAACCTTGATCGAAAAAATATAGAAGCAATGGCACTATCAATAGGACTGAATGTCCGTAGCATGCAAAACTTTGTAGGACAAAGCCCTTGGCAGTTAGAACCTGTGATTGACACGCATCAAAAACTTATTGCAGAAAGTTTAGGTAATGATGGAGTACTGATAGTTGATGAATCAGGGAATGTAAAACAAGGAAAAAGCTCAGTAGGAGTAGCAAGGCAATATTGTGGATCAGTAGGAAAAGTGGAGAACAGTCAAGTAGGAGTATACCTAGGGTATGCCAGTAACAAAGGACATACCTTAACAGAAGGGCAGTTGTACTTACCAGAACAATGGTTTGATAAAGAGCATGAACAAAAAAGGGAAGAATGTGGAGTGCCAAAGGATCTAGAATTTAGAACCAAACCAGAAATAGCGTTAGGAATGATAAAAAAGACAGAAGAGAGAGGGCATTTGAGCTTTGAATATGTGCTAGCAGATGCATTGTATGGAAATAATATCGAGTTTAGAGATGGAGTAGCTGAATTAGGAAAAAAGTACTTTACAGCAGTATCTTGCGATACGCAGGTATACAAGGAGAAGCCAGAGGTCAAGGTACCTGAATATAAAGGTAGGGGAAGGAAGCCGAAACTAGCAAGGGCAAATATTGAATCAATACGGATAGATGAGTTAGCAAAGGAAATAGAAGCAGAAAAATGGAGTAAACATGTAGTGAAAGAAGGAAGTAAAGGGCCAATAGTATGTGAATTTGCCTTTGAGCGAATATGGGAAACAAGGGGAGAAGAAGAGCCAGTGGAACTGTGGTTGGTAATTCGGCGTAACCTAAATGAGAAAAGAGAGATAAGCTATTATTTGTGCAATGACTCAGAAGAAGTCAGCCTAGAAACATTAGTGTGGCTAAGTGGAATGAGATGGCCGATAGAAACATCGTTTGAGGAATCAAAAGAAGAACTGGGGCTTGATCACTACGAAACTAGAAGCTACTTAGGTTGGCATCACCATATACTATTAACTTGTCTAGCACATCATTTTCTGGTGAGGATGCGTTTAATGTTAGGAGAAAAGTCTCCAGCTTTAACTTTGCCACAGGCAAGAGTGCTGCTCAAGGCAGCAATACCGTTACCTAGATTGACAATAGCTCAATCACTAAATCTAATTCGTTACTATCAGCGCAGAAATTATACTGCTTATGCTTCGCATCGAAAACGTACTCTTGCTATATTGTCTAGGAGTTATATTCCATGACATTGCGCTGTAATAATATCTAACTCATTTTTTATATCGTTTGCGGTCACCATTTTAAAACGTGTAGTTTCTTGCGTTCTATGGTTAGCCAATGATTTTTCTAAAATTGAAGAACCTGTTTTATTTACGTTTTTTCCATCTACCTTGTGCTTATCACGTTTTGTGAGCATGGCTACAGACCAATGTTGATCTTCATCAGTTGATTTTGCTTGAACAAACTCAAAGGCTTCTTTTCCATCTATGTGCCACACAAGAGTGATGTCGTCTAATCTCTCACACCAAACCTCTTTAAGATCTTTACACAAGAGCATGTCCAAAAAGAAACCTGCTGCCACATGATCTTGAAAACCAAGACCTCTACGGCTCTCAATACCCCCAACTTCTAAAGGAGGTAAGTGACGATATGACTTCTCTGAACTCAAAAGATTACCTTCCGCACTTTTAGGCTCACCACAACAAATCTCATTTCTAAATTAAAATTTACCATTAGATTGAGTATGTCTATGCCTTTTAATGTACAGTGCCTAGGGCTTACAAGTTTTGTAATTCAACATCACTAACATCCTCGAGCCCAGCACCACCAAAAGAAGTCTCTAAAGCCTTCTCAGTAACTTTTTGATAAACAGGCTTCAAAAGCTCTGCTAAATCTACATCTACAAAATCAGCTTTTCCCAAACGGCGTAGTGTGCTCATAGGCACAGCAGGCTCTTTAATATTAAAATGTAGCTTTCCTACTGCACTACTTTCTCCCCAAAAGCTTTCCAAGGCTGCCGAAAGTGGTTCAATTACTTCAACTACCTCTTCTTTAAAACCACCTTGGCTGTGCCTTTCACGCAAAGCTGCCATAATTTGCTCAGCACTCCTGCCCCGCAAACGCATAAGCAAAAAAGGGTCTTCATCAAACTGTTCTGCTAATAGATAGTGGCTAGCAGCTGTGTGTTTGCACACTTCACTCCAATCAGGACAAGAACAGCCACTAACAAGTTCCTCTCTTAAAGGGAATAGACTAATTCCTACCTGATCAAAGATTTCTTCAATACCTGTAGGCATTTCTCCTGCCAAAAGCTGCGCTGCAAAAATAGCTTGTTTAGTAAGTGCA
The DNA here is from genome assembly GCA_965223045.1 of Trueperaceae bacterium. Lineage (GTDB taxonomy): Bacteria > Deinococcota > Deinococci > Deinococcales > Trueperaceae > CBDCVN01. The sequence goes on along the minus strand of CBDCVN010000013.1, from coordinate 4,740,552 downwards.
TCAAAAACCTTTTCCCATTGCTCATTATTTAGAGGTGTCATTTCAATAGTGACTTTATAGGGTGTGGCTCTAGAACCTTGCACTTTAGCAATAACCTGATTGCCTTTTTCCGTTAGGCTTATTACTTGTCCAGCTCGAGCATACCTCTTCCCCCTAGCCAACCTCCCAGAATCCATTAAACCTTCCATAGCTTTAATCCAACGACCTGCCCACCAACTTTCAGCAATTTTACCCTTTTTACTTTTAGCCTTTAACCCTCCTTCTACTTTCTTAGGTTTACTGGTAGGAAAATCATAATAATAGGCCACTTTAACCAAGCTCCTCTTTCCTTAACTGCACTAACTCACGCAATGATTTGGTATCAAGTTCTGTAACCCACTTTTCACCTGTTGACACCACACTATCAGCTAGTGCCTGTTTTTTGGTAATCATTTCATCAATACGCTCTTCTAGCGTACCTATACAAACAAATTTATGCACTTGTACATTACGCTTTTGCCCAATACGAAAGGCCCTATCTGTTGCTTGATTTTCTACAGCAGGATTCCACCAGCGGTCAAAGTGGAAGACATGAGTAGCCTTAGTGAGGTTTAAGCCAGTACCACCAGCTTTTAAAGAAAGAATAAAAATAGGTGCAGAATTTTCTTCAGCCTGAAAGCGTTCAACCATCACAGCACGTTTTTTAGCAGGTGTCCCGCCATGTAAAAAGAGTGTCTCAACACCAAATTGCTGCTTAAGGTAGTGATTAATCATGTCACCCATTTCCTTAAACTGCGTAAATATCAAGCTACTATCACCAACATCTAAAGTGACCTCTAGTAAATCTTTTAAATGGTTCAATTTGTAGCTGCGGTTTTCTAGTTCTGCTATACCCTCATGTAAAAACTGTGCAGGATGGTTGCAAATCTGCTTGAGTTTCATAAGCATACTAAGCACCAAACCACTACGTGCTATGCCTTCGTCAGAACCAGCAATTTCTTTTAAAGCATCTTGAACAACTACTTCATAGAGGCTAGCCTGTTCTTCTGTAAGTTTGCAATACACTTTAGTTTCAGTCTTTTCAGGTAAATCTTTGATTATGCTTTTATCAGTTTTAAGCCTTCTGAGTATAAAAGGAGAGGTTAAGCGGCGTAAGGAATCAAGAGCCTCCTGATTTTGCTCACGCTCAATAGGCAAAGCCATATTTTTTCTGAAAGCTTGCCTAGAGCCCAAATATCCAGCATTTAAAAAGTGCATAATTGACCACAGCTCACTCAAACGATTTTCTACAGGTGTACCAGTTAGGGCTATACGGAAACCAGCCTTCAAACTATAAATAAGCTTGCTCTGCTTGGCCTCAGGGTTCTTAATATTCTGGGCCTCATCTAAAATGACTCCTTGCCAAGAAATACCTTCAAGCAGCTCAGCGTCACGCCTTACAATGGCATAACTGCTCAACACTACATCAGTTTTTTTCAAGGAACTTTTAAAACTTTTACCCTTTAAGCGTTCAGGACCTTGGTGTACTAATGTACGCAAACTAGGAGTAAAAGTTTCAGCTTCTTTTGACCAGTTAGTAACTACCGAAGTAGGGGCAATTAGCAGCACTGGACCCCCAAGCTGCTTTTTAGCCTTTTGATGACTAAGTAAGCTAAGAGTTTGAATAGTCTTGCCCAAGCCCATGTCATCTGCCAAGCAAGCCCCTAAGCCTAAACTTTGTAGGAACTCGAGCCAAGAATAACCTTTTCGCTGGTAAGGACGCAATTTACCTTTTAAGCCCTTTGGTTGTGGTAAAAGTTTAAGCTTCTCTTGACCAGAAAGCTTATCCATCCAATCAGCAATTTGCCCCTCAAACTCAACTTTCTGTACAGGTAAACCAGATATTTCTTCGTCTGTAGTTAAGCTTAGTTGCATGGCCTCGAGCAAGCCAACTTCTTGCTGTTGCTGGCGTTTTTTAAAAAATTCAGCAGCAGACTGTACTTGTTCAGGATCAAGCCTTATCCACTCACCGCGTACTTGTACCAATGGTGATTTTAGAGCCACTAGAGTTTTAAATTCCTCAGGAGTTAGGGTACTATCTCCTAAAGCAACATCCCACTTGTAATTAATTAAATTTTTAAGTTGCACTACACCACTTGCCACACCTTCGCCACTATCACTAGGAGAGGAAAAACGTAGTTTTAATCCCAACTGTGAACTAGGACGTGTCCACCAAGATGGAACTAGCACCCCAAAACCGCTTTGCTCTAACAGTGGAGTAGTATTGCGCAAGAAATCAAAGGCTTGCTCGCCATTCAGAGTAGCTTTTTCAGGTGCGGCACTTTGCAGTGCTTTCTTGAGTGGTTCAAACAAGCGAGCTGTATAACCTAAACCCGTAAGCAGCAGTTCATGAGCCCCTTCAAAGCGTTGCCCTAATTTGCCAAGGGTATCTAATTCCTTTTTCCATACTGCCTTAGCAGGAATAAACAGGCTGGGATCATCTTTTCCCTGCAACAAAAACTTTAGAGTCCACTGTTTTTTCTTAGACCTTGAGCTAGGTTCTTCTAGCCTAAAGGCTACTCGAGCATGTTCATTGCTAGCAACATGAAGATTGCGAAGCCAATGGGAATATTTTTCTGCCAAATTTTGCAGGCTTTTAGAAGGTTTATCAATATACCCTTTGTTGTCTAATAAAGCATAAATCCATTGATTTTGATATTTGGGTAACTTGCCACAGCGAGTTGTAATTCCACTTTCTATGTCTTCATCTAACAAGGCTCGTACTACACTGTCAGTAACTGTTTGTAGGAAGTGATCGAGTAATTCTTTAGATGACATTGGTTTTTCAGGATTTTTACAGAAAGCGAGGCAAATTGGTGGTAAATTATCACGCAGTTCAGCAACTTTGCGACTTTGTTCAACTCCATCAAGTATTAGTTTCCAAGAAACATTGAGTTTATTTTTCTCTAAAGCAGTATGGGGTATGAAAGAATGATTAGCTAAGGCTTCTAAAACCAAAAAAGCAGCTTTTTGCCAAAAATATATATCTGATCCTAACTGAGCATTACCAAAGAAGTATCTCACTACATCCTTTTCACTAAGGGCCATAAGTAGTTTTAGGCTGTTTGTTGGGTTTAATGCTCGAGCAGGTACATGCCATTGGCGTAGCTTAAATTTGGCAGTAGAAGCTTTAACAAAACCTAAGGAACTGTGCTGTGGTGTATAGCCTTTGCTAGGTAGCCAAAGCTTTAAATCAAATGACTCTAAATTTTCTTCAGGAATGTCTAGCCTTTTGCATAATGTAATTAAGTACCCTTCCAATTGCTCTGCATATAAAGTAAATGGATGTAACTTGTGACTTTTTGTAGCATATTCGGGGTTTGCCTCTGCCCAAAAAACAAAATGTGAATTAGCAGGATGACTACTATTAGGTTGCCAAAAAGCGTGAAGGGCTAACATTAATTATACCTCTAAGTTAACTTGGCCAATTAGGACGCATCCCCCACGGAATAGCTAAAAAGATAAGTAGGACAGCTAAGGTATAAAAAGTAGCAGCCAAACGAAACTTCTTAGGGTCACCTTCAGCACGCTTACTACGCGAATAACCAATTTGTACTAGAATAAAGGCAATAAGCATTACAACAGCATGATAAACACCAAAGAAAATTAGCTCTACCTTGCTACTGCCAGTTGCCTGAGAGATTAAGTTAGGATTGCTCATAAGAGGGCGTATTAAGGGACTAATGCCATAAATTATAAGGCCAATTATTAACTGAGTACCAAAAGAAATGTTGAAAAGTAGACCTATAACCTTGTCAAAAACTTGCCAAGAACGTTTACTAAAAAGCCCTGAGTAACTGGTTATAAGAGCTAATACTCCAAAAGCAAGTACTACCCAACGAGTAATATTATGAATGTCTAAAAAGTTATCAATATTAAATTCCATAGCGTTATTCTATACTCAAGTTCTGTGTTAGTAATGCAAGGCAAAAGTCCCATTAAAACTCCCCTTCACTATGTAGTAGTAGGAGCAGGAGTTATGGGCTGTACACTTGCTTATGAGTTAAGCAAGTTTGTTAAAGTTGCTCTAATTGAAAAAACAAGAGTGGGCTCAGCTGCTGTACCAGTAGCTTTACTTAATCCTTTTCGTGGTCGTAGTGCAAGGGCCACTGACCTAGATCTAGCTGGCCTAAAAACTATGCAAGCATTAGCTAATGAACTTAGTGATTTAGGGCTAGATCATGGTATAGATAGCACAGGCATTGTACGTATATCTTCTAATAGTAGACAATCCAAAAAATGGCAAGGATTGCAAGGGGTTCAATGGTTAAAACCAGAAGATTTTCCAACTATTTATAATGCACCTTTTGGAGGTTTTCTAGTAAACTCAGGTGGCTATGTTAACTCTTCTAAATTATTAAAAGCTCTAGTCACAGCAGCTAAAAACAATAATCTAAAGCTTATCGAAAATTGCCAAGTCCTAGATATTAAAGCTAAAAACACTGCAGGCTTTAATTTGCCTAGGTATGACATTGACACTGCTAAAGGCAACCTTGAAGCTGATGCAGTCTTCTTATGCATAGGAGCAGCTAGAAATTTTGCTGATGTGTTGCCCCAAATGACTTACACCACTGGTGAGGTGGTAAGCTTAAAAAGTAATTTTGAGCTTCCTTATCCGTTAGCTGGTGCAATCTATGCTTCTAAAGTAGAAGGCAAATTTTACATTGGTGGTAACCATCGCCCTTTGGAAGAAAAAGACTCTAGTGCAGCAAAAAAGTTACAAAATTCAGTGAGTTGGTTTATACCAAATTTAAAGACAGCTCAACAATTAGATGTTTGGACAGGTCATCGTGCTAAAACTAATAATAATCAACCTATAATTCAAGAGCTTAAACCTAGCTTGTGGTTTGCAGGAGCACTGGCGGGTAGAGGATTTTTGTGTGCTGCTTATTTTGCTAAAATGTTGGTTCAGAAGCTTAATGAAAAATCTTAACTTTATCTTGTTTTTACCTTATCTAGCCGTAGCTATAGGACTCTACTTATTGCATAGCGCGTGGTTAGCTATGCTCCTTTATCATACAGGAATCATTTTGTTTTTAATTATCTGGGCAAAAGACAATTTAGGATTACAGCAACTATTTTTGGGGCTAAACTTAAAAATTTTATCTGTGGCAATAGTAATTTGCTCGCTTTCTGGCATAATTATCTATTACTTGTGGTGCTTTATGGCCCTAGACAATATTGATGTGGCTTTAACAGAATATGGACTAGCAGGACTTTCTTGGTATTTATTTGTAATCTATTTTTCTATAGCTAACCCTTTGTTAGAAGAACTTTTCTGGCGTAAGTTGCTTTACGAAAAAGGTATTTTTGGTTTTTTATTAGATGTTGCTTTTGCAGGTTATCATGTATTAGTCCTGCATCTATTTATAAATTGGTTATGGGTTTTCTTGGCCTTTTTGCTGTTAGTATCTGCAGCATGGACTTGGCGATATTTGTTTAACTCTTTAAATGGTCTTGCTGTGCCTTGGTTATCTCATACAGTTGCAAATATTAGTATTATCCTTGCAGTGAATGTATTAAGGCTCAGTATTTAGAAAGGAGAAATCTCCTAGCTATCTGAACTGTGATGGCTATGATTAATTAATAGAATATGATTTTGTTATGGTAGATGACAAATACAAACACTCGGTATTAACTTCAAGGATTATTGGTTGTGCTATGAGGGTGCATACCGCTTTGGGTAATGGTTTTCAAGAAGTCATTTATCAACGAGCGCTTGCTATTGAAATGACCGATGATGATTTAGTATTTGGCAAAGAATATGAAATGCCTGTTTACTATAAAAATAAGCAAATAGGTACTAGGCGTGTAGATTTTTTAGTTGAAGATGTTATATCAGTTGAATTGAAGGCCCTAATCAAGTTAGAATAGGTACATCTGGCACAAGCAATTAATTATTTAGAGGCCTATGGTATTGAAGTTGGCTTGCTGATTAACTTTGGCTCTAAAAGCTTGGAATTTAAGCGGGTGACAAACAAAAACTTCAAACAGAAAAATCAAGGGAATCCTAAAATCACATGAATCACAGTTCAGATAAGCGAAAAAGGAGGCGATTCTAATTTTTTGCCTAGAAATTCATGTAATGTGATACACTAGAGATTTTCCAAACCCGTTTGGGTACAGAGCATCCTCAAACACAAATAGTTTTAGGAAATTATCAAGCCTTGCTAGAACATTTTAATTAGGCCATTACCATACCAATCAACGTTAATTTGCGAAAATGAAACATACCTTACCTGTGGTAAATCAAGGTTTATAATAAAACTATGGCGCGTTATAAGTTCCCTAAAGGAAATGAAGAATGGAAAAAGGGAAAGCGCCCCATGAGTTACCCAAATAAGGTAATGATTCGTTTATCTGATGAGCAATTGGAAAAACTAAAGTGTGTTGCAGAAGAAAAAGGTGTAAAAGTACCCTCTATTATAAGGGAATTTGTTGATTCCTTAATCTGTGACAAAAGTTGACAAATACACAAAAAATAAACTAATATGACAATTGGACAGCTAGGGCGTCTCTTGTCGTCAAACCAGTAACGCCCAAAGCTGTACCTCAAAATCCAAATGAGGTGAGACAAGTGTACTTGGTCTATGCCATAATTGACAACTCTGTTGCCTACCTGCTCAAAAAGGAAACAATTTCAAGTTGCCAAGTTGCCTATTTACAGGGAGAATGCTATGAAGCTGACACATGATTATCTAGAGAAACTGTTACCTATGACTAGACATGAAAATGGCGAACCTTTAGTAAATGCTCGTGATTTGTGGAAGTGTTTACAGGTCCAAACCCCCTTTAATAAATGGGTAGCTAGGCGTTTGAAGGAACTCGAGGCCGTAGAAAATAAAGACTTTTGGACAAATTTGTCTGAAAGTCAAGGAGGACGTCCTAGTAAAGAATATCAAATTCACCTAGTAACTGCTAAAGAAATGGCCATGCTAGAAAGAACCCCAATAGGCCGCCAAGTAAGGCGCTACTTCATAACTATTGAAGAACAGTGGCGAGCACAGCAAATCACCCGTAAACCCTTAACTATTATGGAGGCCCTAAAACAAACTGCCCAAGTACTAGATGAACAACATCAACGCCTAGTGTTGTTAGAAAGCGAACAGGAAAAACTAAAGAATCACCTTAGGAATACTCCCTTGCGTTCCGATGGTGTTAAACGTGCAAAGGTACAAGAGCTTATCCGCAGTTATGCTATGCAATTGGGTGGAAAGCCTGTACATTACCAAAGAGCTTACAATCGCTACAAAGCATACTTTGGCGTTAACATTTTCGATGACGTGCCTGTGCGGCTTTATCAAGAGGCTTTGGAAGTGCTCGAGAAATGGATTGAGCTTGATTTTCTAGACTGATTGCCTCGAGCTAGCCACTGAATCATAATTCAGATAAATTAAAGCAGAAGCCTCCCAAATACCTAAGTCGTGATTAGCACGTACAGATCGACTAATTCGCCAAAGGCAATTCAACACTTGCAAAGACGCAAAATTTTGCATTTCCATGGTGGGATTTTGGTGAGTTGACTTAAACAGTAAAGTACAACTAGGAAAATAAGGGATCTACTACTCGAGATATATCATATATCTAAATCTGCTGCTATTTTTCGTGTGCAGGGGTAAACACACACATTTCACTGATCTGCTATCTAAGATAATTCATATGAAGTTGATAACCTTCTTGATAATTTTTATACTAAATATCTTTCCATCAGTGAAAGCTAATATACCTGTAGAAGATGCCTATTTACCACCTCAAAAAACTGTTAATATTATTCCTGAGCCTCAACATCTAGAGCTTTCTTCAAAAAGTTACACTTTAAATACAAGCGCTGTACTTAATCTAGTACAACCTACCCAAGCTCTAGAAAATTTAGCGAATATCTTTCAAAAAGAGCTAGCTCAAAAATGGCAAGTTAACCTTAGTGTTATAAGTAGCCCCAATTTACTTAACTCACAAATTAACGTGAGCTTGTTAGATGAGCAATCTAGCTTACTATTAGCTAATTTGGGTATTGAACCCGTAACTGAGCCTGAAGGATATGTTTTACATATTGATGAAGGCATAACTATTGTTGGTAGTGATGAGCAAGGGGCTTTTTATGGCTTGCAAAGCTTACGCCAATTACTTAGAGCAGGTACCGAGCTTAAAGGTATGACTGTACGTGATTACCCTGACTTTCCCCTGCGAGTGGCCATGGTCTACTTAGATAGTAACTCTGATGAACTTAATTCCCAACTAATTCCTTTGCTAGCAGAACACAAATTTAATGCTATTTTGGTAATGAGCAATTACATTCGCTGGGAAAGTGCTCCAGAACTGCATGTTTCAGGCAGTGCTTCAAAAGAGTCAGCAAGGTATTTAGTAGAGCTGAGTAGACTTCACTTACTTAAAACCATTCCCTTACTAGAAACCCTTGGGCATGTGCGGTGGATGTTTACTAACAATGAGCATCGTAACTTGCTAGCTGACCCTACAGCAGCTGAACCATTTGCTTATGATCCTTTAAATCCAGATGTCTATGAGTTACTTTTGCCAATAATTGATGAAGTAGTAGAAATTTTTGAGCCTGAAATATTTCATATAGGCCACGATGAAGTTCGTAATGTTATTCCTTTTCCGGGTAATGAAGCAGGTAGGAAAGTTGGTTTTGCCAAACTCTTTTTAAATGATACTTTAAAACTTTATGATTATCTTGCTCAGCAAGACATTAGGGTAATGATGTGGCATGATGTACTACTTTCAGATGAAATTACCCCCATTTTAAATGAGTTCCCCAAAGATATTATGGTAGCTAGTTGGAACTATGAACCTGCTGAGGTTTACTCGAGCCTACAGCATTTACAAACAGCAGGATTTCGGGCCTTAGGTGCAACTTGGTTTAAACCTGAAAATATTACGAGCTACGCACAATTTGCCCAGCAGAGACAAGCTAGTGGCATGATTCAAACACGTTGGACAGGTTACTTTGGTAATAATAGTATGCTCACTGGGCAATACAATCAAGCCTATGCTTACCTGAATGCTGCTAATGTTTTTTGGAATGCTAATGCTTTACCATTAAACAATGCCCCAAAGTATTTTCGTGATGTATGGTTTGCAGAGGTAACAATGCCCCAACGTTCGGGCACACTTATTGATTTAAGCCCTTATGCCAACCGCAACCTAGATGCTTTACAAAGTGAAGAAGCAACAGAAGGCTGGCTGGGCAAAGGGGAAAATTATGATATGTCTATGTTATCTCAAGCAGAAAGTATAGAAGGCTTTCAGTTCCTACTCAATCAAGCTATTTCATTAAAAGGTTCACATCGTCGAGTTAACTCTGATCCTAGTAGCATTACCATACCCCTGAATATTAAAGCAAGCTCTTTAGTTTTTTTACATACTACTGGTTGGGCCACTGATGTAGGTGATGAGGTTGGTTCTTACATAATTCATTTCTCTGATGGAAGTATGATTACAATTCCTTTGCTTTACGGGCAAAATATTAGTGTTTGGACAGAGAATGAGGTGAATTCAATAGGATTAAACAAAATTTGGAGAGGGAAAACTCGCAATGGCCTAGATATTTCAGCTGATTTACTACTTTGGAATAACCCCAAGGTAAATAAAGAAGTTATAAGCCTTGAATTTTCTAGTAATAGAGGTATTGCAAATCCTATTTTGCTAGGAATAAGTATATTGGATTGATATTTTCGCAGTGATTTAAATCTTGAAAATATAGAAGAGGACTTTTTCTAACTCATCTCAAACCTTGTGCTCAAAAATTATGCCTATGCTATAATTTGAGAAGCAAGTGATAAAGTAGCACAAATTTTTAACCATTAACACATGTGCATCATTCTTGCTTTGGTTAGGCTTATTCTTTGATAGGAGATAATATTATGAAAAAGCTTTTTGGTTTTCTTTTGACTTGCATATTTGTTTTTGGGTCTAGTGTTTTAGCCCAAGAAAATATAGTCATTAGTCCCCAATCTATAGTTGTAAACCCATTACCTCAGTTCGAGGTTAATGTTTCTGTAGATAAAGACCCTAGTGGTCAAAGTACTCCTAGTTATAATATTGGAGACGGTATAACAATTAGAGTACAGGTAAGCGAGGATGCCCACGTATATTTATTTAACGTCCGTTCTAATGGAGCTATTGACCAAATAATACCTAATAATTTAGATGGTGGCCACGATAATTTCGTAAGGGCAGGGCAGGCTAAGGTCTTCCCACCACAAAACGCACGATTTAGATTTACTGTGGATGGACCTACAGGGCTAGACAAGGTTATTGCTGTGGCAAGCAAAACGAAGTTGGACACTACACAGCTTGCTAGTTTTCAAGCTGAAGCTGATTTTGCTAGTAGCAATATTGGAGAGGAGAGCTTTGCTCGCTCTTTATCAATAGTAGTTACACCACTTCCGCAAGCAGATTGGGTAACAGATACAGCGCTTTTCCATGTCGTTAGCAATGCACCAGCTCCACCATCACCTTATGGCACTATAAGTATAGGCTCTAACCCTGCAGGAGGAGCTATTTATATAGATGGGCAGTTTAGGGGATATGCACCTCTTGATTTTGGTGAACTTGTAGGTCAACATAACTTACGAATAGAGTTAAGTAACTATCAAGTTTTTGAGCAAAATATAAATGTTAGAAGTGGCCAAACTATACGAGTTGATGTCAGCTTGGTAAGAGTTGTCCAAACTGGTACTGTCCATTTTGTAAGTCAACCAAGTGGTGCAGAAGTTTTTGTCGGCAATAGTCGTGTAGGTGTTACTCCTACGGGAGCAATTAGCTACAATAGTGGTAACTATCAAGCTTCTTTCAGGTTAGGTGGTTACGGTGAATCTACTGTTAATTTTAATGTAAGCCCCAATAGTAATCAAACTGTAAGTACTAATCTTGCTCCTTTACAGGGTTTATTATTAATTCATAGCAATATAACTGGCGCAAGAGTTTTTATTGATGGACAGGACTACGGTCCTATTCCTAGAAATACTGGACGCATAAATGATTTGTCTGCAGGTAGGCACCAGCTTACTGTAGTAGCTGTTGGTTATAACACTTTCTTGACAGATTTTACTATACAGCCAGGTCAAACCACTGAAATTAATGCTGATCAAAGTAGACGTTAAAGTTTGAACATAAAATCCGAATTTGAGCCTTCTAGTTATCAAGCTGGAAGGTTTTTTTGCTTTAAATACAAGTTAAGTATCTAATATTACAACACAAAGTCATATCAAAACCATTTCTAAATACCCCTCCCACAAGGTAGTATGATACCTATGCGTACTCGAGCACTACTACATACCAGTCTATTAGGTGCTGGCAGGCCCCTAAGCTTGAAAGAGCTTAGCAAAGTCCTACAGCTTTCTCCAGATGCTGTACTTGATGCTATTGCAGATCTAAAAAAGGTACTTTATGAGCAAGACTTAGGGCTTTTTCTAGAAGAGATAGCTGGTGGCTATAGGCTTATTGTTCAACCAACGCTTTATGCAGATCTGGCAGGCATTTTTTCACCACCACCCTTGCCTAAACTATCAAGTGCAGCCTTAGAAACTCTGGCCTTAGTTGCCTATAAACAACCCGTTACCCGTGGCGAATTGGAGGCTGCTAGGGGTTCAAGCTGCGCTTCACCTTTAGAAACTTTGCAAGAGCGTGAACTTATAAAGGTAGTAGGTCGTAAAGATGTTGTGGGCAAGCCACTAATATATAGCACAACTGAAAGGTTCTTGCTCGAGTTTGGCCTAAAATCGTTAGATGATTTGCCAGCTTTAGAGGAAAAACCCACAGAATTTTTGCGCAGCTAAACTTCTTATTCTTGCTCTCACTGTATTCAATTAGACTTGAAAGTGTGACAATAAATCGACCCCTCCTCAGACTATTTTTTAGTTTTGTTTTATTAATTTTAAGCTCTTTTTGGTTGCTATATTGGTATTATCAGGGGCGTTTTTTGCCTATCCCTTTACCCGAAGCTAGAGTAGCCTTACTCAATCCTTACGCTGATAATCCGCTTTTACACTTCTACGAACGCTTTAATGACGCTCTAGTTAGACAAGATGTAGTAGCTTTACAAAACTTGCTTGCGGAAGAGCCTTTGCGTGGCTCTTACTTAGAGTATCAAACAGCACTTACATTAGCAAGAATGCCTAACCTAACTGCAGGACAACGTCTGCCTTACTACCAGCATGTTTTTAACCTTTACCTTGATGACCCTTTGAAAGCACGGGATAAGCGTGAACTTTGGCTCGAGTACGGAACAGTTGCCGAGGAAGCAGCTAACTTAGAACAGGCTGTGCGTGCTTATAGTGAAGCTTTACCTTTTGGTAATGCTATTAATGGTTTATACAGAGTTACCAGTGATCCTTATAAACTTGCTAATGCCTTTTATAAGGCCAAGATGTATACTGCTGCACTTGAAGTTTTAGGTGCTAACACAGCCCCCTCTATAGAAGCCCCCTCTTACCGTTGGACAAATCAGAATGAACTTGCTCTAGACGCCTATGAGCGTTGGCTAGTGGAAGCACCAGACAGTGTTAGTGCTACTCTAGGGCGAGGCTGGGTCCTATACAGACTAGGGCGGTACACAGAGGCAGATAATGTTTTTGCTAACCTTGGCAGCTCAGATTCTTATTTTGGCCGAGCACTTATTGCTGAGCAACAAGGAGATATTGATAGTGCTATTAATTATTACCTCCAAACAGGTAAATCAACACATATATGGAAGGCTACTACTCTTTTAGAGCAGGCTGGACGTGGAGATGAGGCAATAAAAGCTTATTTAAAAATTGCTCAATTTGACTCAGATTATAAAGATGACGCAGCTTTTCGAGCTTTAATTCTAGCTGAGCGTCAAGGTGATACGGAGTCAGTAATAAAAGCCAAGGCTTTTTTGCCAAACCTAACCTTCTTTCGTATAGCTAGAGGTGAAAGGATAAGCATTCCCTTTGGTACACCTCTTTACCCTATTAGTCACCCTACTATTGGATTAGCTCGAGCCTTAGAGAGCGTCAATAATCATCAAGCCGCAATAGGTGAACTAACTTTTGCTCTAAAAACAATCAATGATGAAGCTACCATGGTAGCCCTTGCTACAGAACTGCAGCGTCTTGGCGAGTATCGCCAAAGCAGTCGTGTTGCTGAAAATTACCTTTACAGTGGCGCTTGGAATTTGCGCACTTGGCAGTTAGCCTATCCTCAAGCCTATCCTGATAATGTTTATAAAGAAGCTATAGCTAGGAATCTAGAACCTGAACTTATTTGGGCAGTCATGAGAGAGGAATCCCGCTTTTACCCCAAAGCAATTTCGCGTTCTAATGCTAGGGGGCTTATGCAGTTTATTAGTTCTACTTGGGACTGGATGGCAGAATTGTTAAATGAATCCCCTGCTGATCCTTACCACCCTCCCGACAACATACGCTATGGTGCACACTACCTCCAATGGCTCATTGAGTATTTTGATGGTGACATCGAATTAGTTATTCCCTCCTATAATGGTGGTCAAGGTTATATACGTAGATTGTATGAGGGACCCATAGTAAATAGTGACAAAGAAGAATTTTACCGACATATCGATAAAACTGAGACTCGAGAATACTTGCAAAAGGTACTGCTAAGCTATGAGATATATAAGACCATTTACTAGCAGATATAGAGGGCATTATTTTGTGCTTAACTGTAAGATTAAGATATGAATACAGTTAAACCTCCTGACCATACAGGCATAGAGGAGCATCTTAGAGGGTGAAAAAACTGCTTTAGTAAAGCATGAATATGTTTATGGACAAGTCTATTCTATGGCTGGGGCAAGTGATGCGCATAATAGTATTGCTGTGAATATTGATGGGATTAGTCTTGATCGCTTGGAAATAATGCTTAGAGTTGAGAATGTTTATAGATGGCTCAAGTTTTAACTCTCTCTACTCTGTTACCTACACTAGTCAAAATTTCATAGGGAATAGTGCTACAAAGCTTTGCTAAATCTGCAGCACTAGGAGCATAGCCACCAAAAAGAGTGACTGTTTCACCTTCTTCAACAACATCATCACCCATATCTATCATGAGTTGGTCCATACAAACCCTGCCACGAACAGGGCACAGTTTACCTTTACACCATACACTTGCACTATTACTAAGTATGCGGGGATAGCCATCAGCATAACCATAGCGCACAGTAGCAATAGTAGTCTCGTGGCTTGCTATCCAAGTTGCTCCATAAGAAACACTTTGTCCTGCTTTTAAACGCTTTACAAATGTTATAGGGGCTTTTACTGTCATAACTGGTTTAAGATTAGGTTCTAAGCCTTGAATATGAGTGCTAGCATGATAACCGTACAAAGCAATTCCTACTCTAACCATATCAAAATGCGATTCAGGGAAAGCAAAAGTTGCAGCAGAATTGGCTATGTGCCTGAAAGGAACATCTATACGGCTCTTCCTTAAACTATCAAGGAACTCTTGAAAAACTTCAAGTTGCTTACATGTATAGGTAGAATCTCTTTCATCAGCACAGGCAAAGTGTGTCCATATACCTCCTAGCACAAGCCATTTCGAACTATCAGCTTTTCTGGCAATTTCTAAGGTTTCTTTTGAGCCTAGACCCAATCTGCCCATTCCTGTATCAACCTTAAGATGAATAGTGGCTTTTTGACCTATTTTTTTAGCAGCCTGCTCAACCTTTGCCAAACTTAGTTCATTGACAATACTCAAGCAAATATTTTGAGCTATAAGCTCTTCTACGCCAGAATAAACTGGATTTAAGATTAGAATGTTGCTATCTAATTTTGCCTGACAGAGTTCTAAAGCTTCCATTTGTGTAGCCACACCAAACCAATTAACACCAAGAGTGTTTAGGTGCTTAGCAACACCGGTAGCACCATGTCCGTAGGCATTTGCTTTAACTGTTGCAAGTAACCTTACTTTGGGTGATAAATGATTTTTTATACACCCAACATTGTGACTAAGGGCACCTAAATTGATTTCTGCAACTGCCATGTCTAATTTGTAGTTGAACGACCAGGTAAAACTAAAGGTGTACCAATTTCCTCACGGAGTCCTTTTTCACTGTCTCCTAGTTTTAGCCCTAAGCTTATTGCTCCAGTTTCGGTATCCCAGCTGCTATAAAAAGACCAACAACAACGATCCCAAGTAAAGTAAATAACAGGTTGAAAATTCCAAGGACTCTCCAAGTCTGGGCCAGCCTCTGCAAAATCCCACGTATCATTGAAAACAGCAGAAAAGTAAAATTCTTTAAATAAACGTAAGGTAACAGCCACATCATCTAAAGTTAGTTTAGCTCTGGTGAGTTCATCATTTGCTTGATCATAACCACCTGAATAGCTTAGGTCCCCTTGCAAACCAAGCCACCCAAACCAATCACTAGCAAAGGTAATCTTTGCACTTTGTAAAAAAGTGCGTTTAAATTTACTATCAGCAAGCTGCAAAGTTGCGTGACTATCAGCAATATAAAAGTTAATTCCACCTACATAAAAGGGTTGGGTATTTACAGATATTTTAAAAGTAGTATCTTCAAAACCACCCTTTGCACTATCCTCAAGTTCCGTATTATAGGTTGTGTCATAAATTACAGACCACGAAAAGCTACTGTTATCGTCATCCTCTAAAGTCAAAGTGTATCTGTCTGTTCTGCTATCAATTAGCTCAGTTTGTAACAAAGCTGAAGGTATAAAACCCATACCTTCAGCTTTAAAAGACAGTTTAGCAATGTTTTGCCATTTAACAGCGAAGGTACTTTCAATATCACTACTGACGACTTTCTCGGTTTTAGAATAAGAATAATTAACTAATTGCTCTAAACTAACTTCCAAAGGTTCATACCTAGCACCAAAATTAATTTTAAACTTTTCTGGATTACGTCTGTTCAAGTCACGGTCGTATTCAACATCAAGAAAAGTACCTAGGCCTCGCCATTGTGGACTTTGTGCATTAAAATCCAGCTCTAGAGGATCCCAATACTCAAACTCAATATCATCAGGGTCATTTAGAGGATCAGGGTCGTAGATATAACCTGTGTCAAACCTAACACTAAAAAGAGGCTCACTGAAAGAGTCTAAACGGTAGCCTAGCTCAATATTTACATCTGCCTCAGATTCATCAATTACTCGCCCTCCCCCTCTAGGTTCTCTGGGTTTTAAGTCTTGGATATGCTCTATAGTTACTCTAGCTATCAGACTAGGGCTAGGTGAGTTTAAATTAATAGTGCTTTTTAAATTACCGGGATCTTCTTCTTCTATATCATACTCATTTTCTAAAAGTATACCCAGCCAACCTAGGTTATCAAAAAGATTTAGTGTACTTTCAACATTTCCCCAACCAAGTAGTTCGCTATCTCTATCGTCTTCAAAAACGTAACTTTCACTTATGCTAAGAGAAACCCAACTAGCTGGTGTGAGGGAAAATGTACCAGTTATATCTGTACTCTTGCGTGAGCTTTGGGTATCAAATTGAAAAGGGGTTTCCCCTTCATTTTTAGTTCTCTGTGCCACTAAATTAAAAGAAACTATATTACCCATTCTTTGCTCGAGTGTAGCTTGACTATTCCAATTAATAAGCCTTTCAAAATCAGCAAAATTCCCTTCAGGGTTTTGGGTTGAGTAATACTGCCCTGTAAAGCTATTCACAAAATTAAGGCGAAATCCTGTCCAAGGTCTTGGAGTAGCTAGCCTTACACTATGACCTACCAATAGGCGAGCTGCTTGAGCAACAACTTTTCTAGCAATGCTACGGTTAGAAGGATTGCTATCACTTTCAAAAAGCCCCAGTTCAAAGCGCAGATCACTAAACTGTAAGGGTCCTAATGCTAAAGTATCTTCTATAGGCCTTATTTGCAATTCAGCCAAGGTACGATCAGGAACTGAACGACTTGTATAAGATGGTTTTTTAACATCATCTTCATTATCTAAATCAACATAACCTTGACTATAGAAACGAGTTCTTAATCCTAAGTCTTGTCTTATTAGTTCTATTTTATATTCAGCTATGCGTTGTTCACGACTATCAAGTCTTTCTAATAAAAAATGTATTTCTATATCTTCAGGCCTTAGATTTACCAAATCAAAACTGTCGTATTGAAGCTTAAAGGTAAGTTCATCTCGTTCATTTTCTTCCAGCCGAGTTCTTTCTGTTCCAGAAACAGTGTAATCCCTAAAAGAAGGTAAATAAAAGAAATCAACCTTCCCACGGCCTGTTTCAGTAAAAAAGTTATGACTCACACCTCCACCTATATAGTTTACATCGGGCCTGCCACCTAAAAATTGATTAGTGAAAAAATTTCCCTTATCTGGGATTATATCAGCGTAGTAACGTAAACTAGAGTATCCATAAGCACTTGCACCAACTACATAGGGCCAGTCTAGCTCAACTTCTGCCCTTTCATCTAATGAACCACCTTTTATATTTAAGCGTGGCTGCTTGTCCTTTGGTCCTAGAGGCAAAACCAGTACAGGTAAAAACATCACTCCTGCTCCACGAATAAGCACAGTAACGTTAAAACCAACTAATCTATCTCCCGGATAAAGCCTAAGCACTTCTGCTTTAAATCCATAATCTTCTACTTCTTGATTACAACGTGAACAGGGGCTAAAATCGCCACTACTTACGTCAATTTGTCCCGGAAAACGTGTAGCTCTAACACCCTCAACATTAATCTTGCCAGTAGCTATAGAAACATCAAGCGTTTCAAAAGTATTGTCACTTAAGCTAACAGTAAAATCATGCCCTGTTACTTCTTCTTCTTCGGAAGTAAAAGTTCCCTCTCCTACTATGCGCATAAGCTTGTTCTCTAAATCAAACTCTATATGATCTGCAATAATAGTATCACCATTTATTTTTACGGTAACAGGAGAAGCCTTAATTATGTAAAGGATAGTTTCAGTGTTATCAGGCAATGTAATATTGCGAAGCTCTAATCGACTTGTCTCATCATTGGGATCAGTTGTTATGCTAACTGTTCTAGCAAAGGCAGAAAAAAATAAAAAGCTATAAAAAATCAGCGCAAATACCCTTATGATTTTTTGTATAGAGCCTAGCAAATCTACCTCTCAGAAAATTTATTTTTAAAATTGCAGCTGTCCACTCTTTATTATTAACCACAACAAACTGAAAAGAGTGAGGTAACTAGCAACTTTAATGAAACTTTGTGCTATTAAAGCACGTCTCACGCTAAGCCTACGCTAATTAGAGGTCCTAACACTATAAAGGTCTTAACAAGATTTGGTTTCACATGATCTTTATCATGTCAGAAAAAATCTGACATACTTTGTCAGAAAAGTACAGCTGTTAGTTACTGGAAAGTAGTTTAAGATTGAATTAGTGGATGCTATGTAAACGGCAGTTAAGTGTGTTTTTTAGCAACATTGTGTTGTAATTTTGACCAAATCTAAGGAGAGACAGATGGAACAAACAACAGGTAAGGTCACTCACTACAAACTAGTAAGTTTTTTAGGAGTAGTATTTTTTTTACTCATATCACTTGCCTATAGCATCGAATTCCGCTCTGATGAAAATATAATCATTGCTGCCGATGAAACCATAGAAGATGATTTGTACATGGCAGCAACCACAGTTACTTTAAATGGAACTGTGCTTGGTGATATTGTTACTGTAGGGCAACACATCACTATCAATGGTAAAGTTGAAGGAGATGTTATAGCAGCAGGGCAAACAATTACTATTAATGGTGAGGTTACTGATGATGTGCGTATAACTGGAGCAGCACTTACCCTTGGACCAGAAGCCATTGTAGGAGATGATGTCCTTTCTTCAGGTTATAGCCTTGAAACTAAACTAGGCAGCACTGTTAATGGAACGCTTAATTTTGGTGGTGGGCAGGCACTATTAGCAGGTGATGTTACAGAGGATGTCAATATTGGTACTAATGGCCTCGAGCTAAGAGGCAAAATTAGTGGAAACCTTAAGGCAGAAGTAGGCAACAAATCAAAATCCACTAACTTCAGGCCTAATGCTGCTATTCCGGGCATGCCTGATATCCCAACTGTTGTAGGTGGTTTAACCTTAGGAGATGAAGCCCATATTGAGGGCAATGTTAACATCCATAGCACAGATAGCCTCAAAATCCCTCCTGAAGTGGTGGGCGGTGAAATAATAGTTGAAGAACGCAATGTTGTTGTTGCAAATCGAATGCGTTCACGTCTTTGGACAAATATCCAGCGTTGTTTGGCCCTGTTAATTGTAGGTTTACTATTATTTGGCCTAGTCCCAAACTTGGTCAAACGCCCAGCAGAGCGGTTAGAAGATAAACCTTGGGCCAGTTTAGGCCTAGGAACGCTCATGCTAATTAGCTTTCCTATCATCATAGCTACTTTTATGGGTTTGGTTATTACACTAGCAGTTGTTTTGGGTTTTATTAACTAGACTTGTTCTGAAATAAGGAATTAGGCAATAAGGCAGTTCCATAAACCAGCACAAACTCCTACTACATCGTCAACAAATCCCTTAATACGATTCCTAAAAGCATACACAAGAATCTTGAAACGCTTCATTCCTCCAATGGCATTCTCAACATATACACGTATCTTGCTCACTGCTTGGTTGTGAGCCTTCTGCTCTTTACTAAGCTTGGGATTAGGGTTGGCTTTGCTCTTCCTAGGTCTCTTATGAGGTATTGCAACATCTGCTCCTTCATAATCTTTCTCGATTCCTTGATATCCTAAATCTACTGCCACTTTAATATCCTCAAACCACTCCTCCTCAGGTGGAAATTCTTCCTTTAGCATTGCATAGTCATGGTTCCGTCCTCCAAAGGTTTGTCCCACAAACAAAATTACCTTCTCCTTGCTGCTTATCACTGTGTTTTTCTGCGTGTGGTTACCCTGTTTGCCACTGTATAACTCCTGTTGCATTTCATCATCCTTTGGGCGTTGATGTTCTCGCTCTGTAACATCAATCAGTATTTCGTCAAGTCCCTCAAAAGCTGCTTTGAAATCCTCTATGTTTTCAAACTCTCTAGCTGGCATATATCCCAAACCACTTAGAGTTTTCGCCATTATTGGTGTAAGACGTTGTACCCAAGCATGGGCATTAGATCGTGATAAATCAAATTTCTCCGCTAGAACATCAAACGTTGGGTAAAGTCTAAGGTAGTAAAGAATAAAGCACAGTTTTATATTGACTGTACTTAGTTTACTGTTTCTTCCTCCTCCTGGCTTACGATGTACTTTCCCTGCTTCTAGAGCCTTTTCATAACGTTGCTTTTCATGGTCTTCTAAAGCTTTAGCAAATGCAGGTTCTAGTTCCTCTACTTTCTTTTCGCTCAATCCTGTTATACTTCTTACTTGTCGGTCATCTCTTGGTAGTAACATTCCTTTATTTTGACCGATTTATTTATTTCAGAACAACTCTAATTAAGTTATCTTGGAGCTAATCTAGGCTTTCTTGGAGGGGTAGTTGTGCTTACCTCAGGTACTATCTTTGGTTTGATTCTGGGTTACCTAACACAAATTATTGTAGCTTACTTTGGAGGTCGCTGGCTCTTAGGGCGTAAAACACCAGAGGCTAAAGTTCATCCTTTTTGGGCTTTATTAATAGGAACCCTTATCGTAGTTGCTCTAACAGCACTTCCTATTCTAGGTGGCATTATTACCTTAATTATAATAATTTTTGGGTTGGGTGCTTTATGGTTAAGCAGACCAAAAGCCTCTACTGCACAAGGAGCCTAAAGTATGAATGAGCAAGAGACAAAAACTACAGAAGAAAGAAAAACCTTTGTCGAAGAGGTTGAAGTTGCTGGCAATAAGCTTGTAGAATATATTAAGGAGCTTTTAAAAGAAGGTAATGCTCGTCGTGTGATCATTAAAAATCCAGATGGTGATGAATTAATGACTATTCCACTAACATTCAGTGTGGTAGCAGGAGGGTTGATTACTTTGTCTGCCCCCTTGCTAGCAGCAATAGGAGCATTGGCTGCACTTGTAAGTCGTGTTAAGCTCGAGGTTATTCGCGAAGAAGACAAAGAGGTGTAGGTAGGTAAAGATGCATTGCACATTTTCAGAGGTGTTGTTTACTAGTATACGAAAATATGGCATGATGTGGTTTCTATGGTATTCTATGACGGGTTTTTAGCAGTTGTTTTACTCAGAAAAATGCCTTATAATTTGAACTTGCAAGTATTCCCCAATGCAAACGCTGAGGGGATAGAGGGTATTGCAGTTTGCCCATAGTGATGGTGACACACCATGCGCTCAAAATTGATGTTATGCCATGTTATACCATAGCATCAGTAACTGTGGTCATCATAACTGCACCTTTGGTGCTATACTAAAAGCAATATGCCAGTAGCGGACAAATCTGTTTTTGAAACTCGCTATAAGGATTTTGATAGCAGTGAGCTAAAAGCTTTCTTGAACAGGTTTTTCAATGCCGATTTGCGTGAGATGTTTAGGCACTCTATGAATTTGACAAACCTTTCGTTAGTAAAGGAAAGAAGCTCAATCTTATCTTTGACTTTAAATCTATCCCTTTGCAGGAAGTAATTCATGAAACAATTGCTTTTTATAGCAAAGCACAGTTCAAAATGAGGTAACTTGCTATGTCTGAGCAAAATATTGCTTATTTTTCCATGGAAATCCTTTTAGAGTCACAAATACCAACCTACAGTGGTGGTTTAGGTGTTCTGGCTGGAGATACTATAAAGAGCGCTGCTGACCTTAAGTTGCCAATGCTAGCAGTTAGCTTGCTTCATCGCAAAGGTTATGTTGATCAGCAGATTGATAACCAAGGACATCAAAAAGAAAAGGATACCAATTGGGATATAAATGCTGTTCTAGAAGAATTGACTCCTAGGGTAACAGTTACTATAGAAGGGCGTGATGTCAGTTTGCGTGCCTTTAAATATGAAATTGTGGGACTTCAAGACTACCGTGTGCCTGTTTATCTTTTGGACAGCAATTTGCCTGAGAATAGTGATTGGGACAAATCCCTTACTGACAAGCTTTATGGTGATGGCGATCGTTACAGGCTTTGTCAGGAAGTGATCTTAGGCATTGGTGGGGTTCGGATGCTTCGCGCCTTAGGATATAATAATATCAAACGTTTCCATATGAACGAAGGTCATGCGGCTTTGCTTATACTCGAGCTACTTGATGAAATAGCTCAAAAAGAGGGTAGGCAAAATATAATCCGCCCTGACATTGAAACAGCGTGCAAATCTTGTGTATTTACCACTCACACACCTGTGGCCGCTGGTCACGACCAATTTTCTCTGACCTTAGTAAGGCAAGTTCTTGGCTCTCTCAGACGCTATGTTGATACAGGTGATGCACTCAGCGTTAACTTAGCTAAACGAATAACAAACAACGCCACTAATCAAGCTTTAGAATCTGGCGAAGCTAAACTCAATATGACCTATTTGGCTTTGACTATGAGCCGTTATGTGAATGGAGTAGCCAAAAAACATGGTGAGGTTTCTAGGGAGTTGCTAGGTGATTATGGTATTGATGCTATTACCAATGGTGTGCATGTGGGGCGTTGGGTATCCAAACCCATTGCCGCCCTTTTTGACTTTTATATTCCTGGTTGGCCACAGGATAACTTTAGCTTACGCTATGCTTTGAATATTCCTAAAAATAAGCTGTGGCAAGCACATGTTGAAGCCAAGCAAACTTTGTTGGAAACCATTAAAAATCTCTCTGGCATAGATTTAAGCTCTGAATACTTTACTATTGGTTTTGCTCGGCGTGCCACTAGTTATAAACGTGCTGACCTTATCTTCAATAATCTTGATAGACTTCGTGCCTTGAATCATGATATTGGACCATTTCAACTTATATTTGCAGGTAAAGCTCATCCTAAAGATGGTAGTGGTAAAGCACTTATCCAACGAATCTTTGAGGCAAAAGAAGCACTCAAAAATGATATCACAGTTATTTACCTTGAGAACTATAATATCGGCCTTGCTAAACTTCTTACAGCAGGCACAGATTTGTGGCTTAACACCCCACAACCACCCTTAGAGGCTTCGGGAACTAGTGGCATGAAAGCAGCCCTTAATGGAGTTCCAAGCTTAAGTATTCTTGATGGTTGGTGGCTCGAGGGACATATTGAAGGTGTGACAGGTTGGTCAATTGGTAAGTACACTGATCGTGACACGCAAGAGAATCAGCGTTTAGAAGATGCCGAATCACTTTATGATAAGCTAGAACATAAAATTCTGCCTCTTTACTACCAAAAACGTGATCGTTTTACTGAAGTAATGCAACATGCTATAGCCCTAAATGGCTCATTTTTCAACACTCAAAGGATGTTACAGCAATATGTCCTCAAGGCGTATTTTGAATGATACGTCTATTGAGTACGGGAGCGTGGGAGTATTATGCCTCTAAGAAAACTTTATCTCCCTACCTCCCATAAAAAAGTCTCTCTCCTTACCTTACATGTCCTAGAAAGGAAAACACTTTAATGATTCGTTCAATCTTACTCGCTACTGATACCTCTGAAGGAGCTAAAGTGGCAACTACCTATGCAACCTACCTATGCTACAAATTAGATGCCATTCTAAAAGCTGTATATGTAATCGATAGTCGTCTTGTCAACATGCATTATTGGAGAGATTATGGTGCTATTAGCTTACCCACAACCACCTTTTCTAAACAAACAGAAGAAATACTTACTAAAATAGGACAATCACTGATCGAGCAAGTAGAAGAAAAAGCAAAAGAAGCTGATGTCTCTTATCATGGTGAATTACTCACAGGAATTCCAGCTGCCGAAATACTCAACGCTGTCTCAGATTGTGACTTAATTATTATGGGTAGACAAGGTGAATCTAGCAAGCTAGAGGGAGGTAAACGCTTGGGTTCTGTAGCAGAAAGGGTTTTGCGAAATGCAAGCCAACCTGTTTTAATAGCAGCTGATAATTACCAGCCTATGGAACGTGTACTACTAGGCTTTGATGGTTCTAATCATGCTCGAGCAGCCATGCAAACTGCTGCTAACTTTTCTAAAAGCCTAAATTTACCACTGATTGCTATTAGTGTCCAAGACCGTTTAGATAAAGCCAAATCATTGCTTAAAACTGTACAGCGCTATGCTAAAACATATGAACTCGAGGTAACAACCTTACCTCTAGAGGGAAATGCTACCGATGTTCTTTTACAGCAAACCCAAGTTGGCGATTTGTTAGTAATTGGAGCTTTTGGTGAAGGTGCGGTCCGGGAATGGTTGCTTGGTTCCACAACTGAGGCAATCTTAAGAAATGCAGAGGTACCAGTTATATTACAATGCTAGCTAAGCACCTAGGCATAAATACTTGTGAATTTTCTTGTTAAGCTGAAAATAGTAGCTAGTAGTCAGTAGGGCTTAGCTATGCTGGCTACTGACTTCTGACTACTAACTACCTATAGGCACTGATTACTCCTAAGTGATTCACAAAAACTTTTACACCCCTACTTAGTACTAGCCTAAGCTATTCCAAAAGTTTGCCTTAACCACCAACCTACTAGATAAGCTATGGCAGCAGCCATACCTCCAACAAATAAAGTTTCAAAGCCAGCTTTAGAAATTGGACGCTTTAGGACTTTACCTTTAGCAACACCAACACTAAAAAAGGCCAAAGCTGTAACAATAGAACTAGCCAAGAAGGTTTGTTTTGGTGTAAGGTTCGGAATTAGAAAGGGAACTAGAGGAATAAATCCAACTACTAAAAAGGCAAAAAAAGTGGCTAAAGCTGCTTTCATAGGGCTGGGTCCATCAAGTTGGAGTCCTAATTCCTCTGTAATCATAGTATCAACCCAAAGTTGGCGATCTTTAGTGATTACCTCCACAGCATTTTCCAAGGCATCACCTTCAAAACCCTTAGCTGCAAAAATCTGACGAATTTCCTCACGTTCCCCCTCAGGTACAAGTTCAATGTGTCGTTCCTCTTGACGACGTGCTTTTTCCACCCACTCGAGCTGACTTTTCGTGCCTTGATAATTACCCACTGCCATGCTAAAACCATCAGCCAAGAGATTAGCAAAACCAAGAACAATAGCTACAATGCCTGAAAATCCACCACCAACTGTGCCAGCAACTACAGCAAAGGTAGTAACACAACCATCAATACCTCCTAAAACAGCGTCACCTAGGTAGCTATGATGGTTAAGTTTTCTTAATCTAAATTTTATTGCCTCGGGCTTATGTTCAGCAATAAGATCCTTTGGTAAATTATTTGAGTTCTTCATAAGTAATCATAAGCACAGCTAGCTTAAATAGTACAAAGATCTATTTTGATATACTGACAACAGCTTAGTTTAGACATTTAGAAAACTTATTAGTGTGCAGCACGTAAGATTTGTAAAGAGTTTTTCTTTGAAAAATGTTTATAGCCCGTTAATATATTTGCTACAAACCTTATGGAGCAATATCAAGAGGGAGAAAAATAAAAAAAGGCTCGAGCTAATCTCGAGCCTTTAAAACCATAAATCTCTAAATCAACTTAACTTGTAAAGGAATACACCCACCAACCAACTATAGAACCACTAGGAATATCAGGGCCTACAGGACCCTTACCATGGAAGTAATCATTAAAGTTACTAACATTACCAGAACGAATGGGTCCCATAGCTACCGCTACCCTGCCATTAGGCTGATGACTATCAGTAGCATCAAACCAAGCCACTCTTACTTTCATAGGGTCACCCCACCACAGAAACGGAGTACTGAGCATGTTTTCGGCAAATTCACCAGTAAAGCCCATATTAGCAGCTGCATTGGTATGAAAACCTAGCAGAATATGCAAGCCATCAAACTCTTCTCCCCAACGGCCAACAACTGATGTAGCACTATCAAGCTTAAGCACTTGACAAGAGTAAAGGGCTAACCACTCTAGGTCTTTATCTCCCCAATCACCAGTAGCATCATTGGTATCTATAGCAGTATCTTGATGATTTCCATTAAAGGTAAACCCACCACTCCAACCATGACCTGTATAAAGGGTAATATCAGTATTGTCTATCCAAGTACTGTCATTAGGTGATTTAAAATCTTGTTCCCAAGCACTATTACCAGTCCAGAAAAAGCGCCTAGTTACACCACTACCACTCATTTCATTGGCAAAACCTTGTGCCAAATTGCCAAATTCCATAGCAGGAATTTCAATGCCATAATCGCGTATCCCACCTACTAACACTTCAAGGTTTTTCGCTCCAGCTTTAGCTTCAACATCACTAATTGTTTCACTAACATTTACCTGAATACCATTAGCATCTATTACAGTAGCAATAAGAGTTTCATTTACGCTAAGCGATTTACTATCGCGGGCCAGCACATCATAAGCCACCTCTGTCTTATTAGCGAACTCGCTTAGATCAGGATCTGTAGTACTTTTAGAAGACCACTGTATGGTATATGGAGCCTGACCACCTTGTATCTTCAATTCAGCACTTACTCTTGAACCCCTTGCTGAGGCACTAAGCTCTACAGAAGGCACAACACTCTCATCTTCAGTAGCAGGAATAGGTTGTTCTAGCAATGAAACTAGTTCATCACCTACCTGCACTGTTCCAAGGCAATGATAGTGAGGGACTAAAGTTGTTGCTTCAGTAAAGCTATGTGATGGTGCATAATACATTAGTTCAGCATTAACAGCTAAGGTCTCAAGATTAACAGCCTGTAAATTCTGAGAGTTAAAACTATTTTTGAATCTTTCTTGACATAATCTGTCTGCTTCAGCCTGTGAGAAAATCCTGACCTCTTTTCCTTTTTCCAAACCACGCATGGCATACCTAAGTTGGGTTAAACCCTCATTATCAAAAGTAGCTGAAAGCTTTGCTCCTGGCCCGACAATCTTAGAGCCATCAAAGGATAGATCCATTAATATACGTGTATCTACGTTCATTCCAGAAACAAGGGGCTCTCCTTGAACATCAAAGGCTGAAAAAGTACTATGTTTGGCTATAAAGTTTGTTTTAAATGCAGAATCTTTTAAGAATCTTCTTTCAGGAGAAAGTTCACTATCATTTAAAGCCTCTTTTAGTTTTGCTAATGATTCTTCACCATCAGGAACTCTAAATTCTTTAATTTTATCAAGGAGTAGCTCTTGTAAAAGAACTTCCCCTTCGTCTTCACTACCCTTATCACGTCCCAAATCTTTTACAGGTAAATTACCAAAGCGTTCTTCATCAGCATAAAGAGCAACGCCATTTTCCGCTAAGACTCTTTCCTTACTAATATTTAAAGCAACCAGAAGATTTACTGCTTCGCCTTGGCTCAAACCACGATCTGTAATATTAAGCAAGGGCATGGTTTCGCCTCGAGTATTATCTTCATCTTTAGTACAACTTACTAATAACACTAAAAGGGCAAGTACTAAACTAATCACAAATTTTTGCATTTTTTCTCCTTATTTTTTTGCAAAGGTTCCTTGGTAGCATTATCTGATGATTTGTATATCAAAATAACCTGATATACAGCAATCATTTTCTACCGCTGGTGGTATAGAATCTTTTAACCAACACACTCCTTTAGGGCCTTGAATTGTGTTTGGTTTTACGAATGTCCATGCTTTACATTGAGCCTCATTTTGGCAAATTGTTTGACAAAGTTGCGGAGTTACATCAAGGCCCATAACATTGTCAAAATGAGTGTAATCGCTGCCTAGTCTATCTATATTTGCCTCACCTATCGTACCAGATACGCAACAATTGTGAAACTTTTTATCTGGCACACTGCCCTTTAGCCAACAGTTACCCTTAGGGCCTTGGGTTGTGTTGGGTCTTATATAAGTCCATGCCACACAATCTTTATTTTACCAGCAGGCCTCAGAGCATTGACTCTGCCGAAGATCCAGCATTCCCGCTGGAGGAGCGCCCATGGTAAAATGAAAGATATCTGATCCTAAAAGATCAATATTGTTCATAGGCTCCCCACCTCGAGGTATCTTAACTTCTTGACTATATACTATTGTCACAAGGAAACTAAATAATATGCTAAAGATAAAGCTTAAAGTTTTAGTTTTACCACGTAACTTATTCATGGTTTTCTCCTTTTGCAAAAGTAGCGTGATTCGCTACTACTTAGAACCCTTCTAATTCTAGGCGCTCACTTTTTCCTGACCAATCAGTAAAACTCTGACATTTCATGTAGGACTTTTTCTGACAAAGTGCGATATCGCCTTACCACGCACCCTTAATACTAATACTTTGCTTGGCTAAGCAAAGTGTATGTTTTTGAGGAGGTTATGTTTAATGTGTCATAAATTTTTTAGCATTAACAATTTATACTTAAAGCTTAATGGGAGAAACAATCTCAACAAGTGAAAAACAAGCACTCCCCATCCTAATTATACGCCCCAGAAAGGGCTTACAGCTTCTAAATATAAAAGAAATTTGGGCATATCACGAACTTCTTTACTTTCTTGCATGGCGGGATATTAAAGTTAGATATAAGCAAACTGCTATAGGTGTTCTTTGGGTGATATTGCAACCCATTGTTATGGTGTTGATTTTTGCTGTTTTCTTTGGCAAGCTAGCCCGTTTTGAATCTGATGGTATACCTTATGTCCTATTTGCCTTAAGTGCCCTGATCCCTTGGCAATTATTCTCACGGGTATTACTTGATTCAACTAATAGTCTTGTACGTGAGCAACGCCTTATTAGCAAAGTTTACTTCCCTCGCATCATTATGCCTATTGCTACAAGCATTGCAGCACTTTTTGATTTTGCTATTGCTTCTATAGTGCTTGTTGTTGTTATGTTTTATTATGGTGTCACACCTACTTTAAATCTTCTGTGGCTACCATTTTTTGTGCTTCTTATGCTCATAACATCTCTAGGCATTGGTTTTTGGCTTTCTGCTCTTAATGTAGAATTTCGTGATATTGAGCATGCCATACCTTTTTTAGAAAAGATATGGTTTTTCCTTACCCCAATAGTATATTCAACTGCTCTAATTCCCCAAGAGTACCTAGCCCTTTACAGCCTTAACCCTATGGTGGGAGTGGTAGAGGGATTTCGCTGGACTTTATTAGGCACCAGTACTCCTTCTATAACCGCTTTGGCAGTTTCTAGCACTATAGCAATCATCTTGTTTTTTACAGGTATTTTTTGGTTTAGGAGTCGCGAACGTACAATGGCTGATTCATTAGGTTAGTTATGAGTGTTGCTATTAAAGTTGAAGGTTTAAGCAAAAGTTACAAAATAGGTGAGCAAACTGCTTACAGTTACCGTAGTTTCCGTGATGTACTTGCTAATGCCTTTAAATTTAAGAAGAATAAAAGTTCTAAACCAGAGTTTTGGGCGCTTAAAGATGTTAGCTTTGAGGTTGAACAAGGGGAAGTTGTAGGAATTATTGGTCGCAATGGTGCAGGTAAAAGTACTCTACTTAAAATTCTTTCACGTATTACAGAACCTACTGAAGGCTATGCTGAAATTCATGGTCGGGTTGGATCTTTGTTGGAAGTTGGCACAGGTTTTCATCCTGAACTAACTGGCAGAGAAAATATCTATCTTAATGGCTCTATTTTGGGTATGAAGCGCCGAGAAATTGCTAAAAAGTTTGATGAAATTGTAGATTTTGCTGAAGTTGAAAAGTTTATTGATACTCCTGTTAAGCACTACTCTAGCGGTATGTATGTGAGGCTTGCTTTTGCGGTGGCGGCTCATCTCGAGCCAGAAATCTTAGTAGTAGATGAAGTACTAGCAGTAGGAGATATAGCTTTTCAAAAGAAATGCCTAGGTAAGATGAGTGATGTCTCAAAAGAAGGTCGAACCGTTCTTTTTGTGAGTCACAACGTAGCCTTAATTATCCAACTTTGTAATAAAATTATTTGGCTCTATGAAGGAAAAATTAAAAAAATAGGTGATCCAGACAAGGTAACTAGTGAATATTTGCTAGATAATTCTGATCGAGCTGGTATAGTAAGATTCGCTCCAGAACAGCAACAAGTGTTTTCTTTTGAGAAATTAGCCCTTTATAATAAACAAGGTCAACTTACCTCTCACTTTCAAGTTGATGAGCCAATCACCATCAATCTTGAATATAAGTTAAAGGAAACAATTGAACATCTTGAGTTATCTCTTAGAATCTATAATGCATTAGGTGCTGCTATATTTACAACTCATCGGTCCACCTCAGTATCAACCCCAGTACTGAAAGGTCGCCACCATGCAGAGATTGTTGTTCCAGCTTCATTTCTTGCTCCAAACTCTTATGTTATTACCCTTATTGCCCATGTCCCTAATAAAAAGTACTATGAAAAACTTGAAGAAATAATAATGTTTGATATCGAGGAAACAGGTAGTGATATGGCTATTTATCATGGAAAAAGTTATGGGGTAATTTTGGTAAATATACCTTGGGAAGAATCTGATCTCTCATGATAAACCAACATGCAAACTGTTTAAGGATTTTAGTACCAGTACAAAAGGTACCTTAAAAAGATTATGGAGTTCAATAATGATACTAATGCCAATACTGGAAAATCTTTGATATTTGTTATTTCTCAACCTCGAGCTGGCTCAACATTACTACAACGTATTTTGGCAGGGCACTCCCAAATTCATACAACTTCTGAACCATGGATTATGTTTAGTCCATTAATTGCCATTAATAATAAAGAGCTGAGTAAAGATCCCAACATTCGGCTAGCAGGTTCCGCACTACTTAAGTTTTTAGACACATTACCAAAGAAAGAAGAGGATTATTTTGAGGGAATACGTAGGATGTACACTTATCTATACGATCAGGCCCTAGCAAGCTCTAGAAAGTCATTATTTTTAGATAAGACACCTCGGTACTATTTTATTATTCCCGAGCTTTATAAAGTATTTCCAGAAGCACATTTCATCATTTTACTTCGTAACCCACTAGCAGTATTGTGCTCGATTATTTCAACATGGATAACAAGTAAAAATTGGCTTCGTCTGAGGCGTTTTGGTCAAGATCTGCTATTAGCACCTCATTACCTTATTGAAGCATTAGGTATCCTAAACAATAAAGCGGTAATAGTGCATTATGAGGAATTATTAGCTAACCCAGAAAGACAAATTTCACAATTATG
This sequence comes from Trueperaceae bacterium, assembly GCA_965223045.1. Taxonomy (GTDB): domain Bacteria; phylum Deinococcota; class Deinococci; order Deinococcales; family Trueperaceae; genus CBDCVN01. The sequence goes on along the minus strand of CBDCVN010000013.1, from coordinate 4,709,534 downwards.
CAATAGTCTCAGCATAAAATTTGAAGATGATATGCTCGAGTATGGAAAAAAAACATTACCAAAGTGGCACTTAGGGGATCAAAAAAAAGTTTATCGAGATTCTCATCCTGATGCTAGTAATGCAAATGCTTGGATTGAAAATCTTAACAACCCTCAAATTTGGCGCTTTGCTCACGATTACCTAAATATTTTAACTCCAAAGACTCTGAGTAGGCTAGGATACTCTTTTGAAGAATTAGAATTGATTTTACAAAATAATAAGCCAAGTAAAATTCAACTGTTGACAACATTTCCTATTAAATGGTTCATAAAGAACAAAGCCTCACAAAAACTCTAGGTTAATTGACTTTAACTTTTTAACATAAAAATGGACACTACTGATTTCTTGATTGGCAAATGAAAAAAGCGCTTATCACTGGCATCACTGGGCAAGACGGCTCGTATCTAACAGAGTTTTTACTGAGCAAGGACTATGAAGTTCACGGTATAATCCGCCGCTCCTCAACTTTTAACACAGATCGTATAGACCACCTTTATGTAGACCCTCATGACCCTGACGCTCGAGTATTCCTACATTACGGAGACCTATCAAGTGGCTCTAACTTACCCCACATTTTAGAAAAGGTTAAGCCTGATGAAATCTACAACTTAGCAGCACAGTCACATGTAGCAGTTTCTTTCAAGCAAGCTGAATACACTGTTAACATTGATGCCTTGGGAACCTTGAGAATATTAGAATCTGTAAAGGATTATTGTGCTCGCACAAACCACAAAGTTAGTTTTTACCAAGCAGGCACTTCAGAAATGTTTGGGGCTTCACCCCCTCCCCAATCTGAACAAACTCCTTTTTATCCACGTTCTCCCTATGCCGCAGCCAAAGTATATGCCTATTGGCAAACCATAAATCACAGAGAAGCTTATAGCCTTTTTGCTTGTAATGGCATTCTGTTCAACCACGAATCTGAACGGCGAGGAGAAACTTTTGTTACTAGAAAGATAACAAGGGCTGCCACTCGCATTAAACTTGGCCTCCAAGATAAGCTATTTTTAGGGAATCTGGATGCTAAACGTGACTGGGGCCATGCTCAGGACTATGTTGAAGCTATGTGGCTAATCCTGCAACAAGATAAACCAGATGATTTTGTAATTGCTACAGGGGAAGCTTACTCAGTACGTGAGTTTGTGGAACGAGTATTTACACATTTGGATCTTAATTGGCAAAAGTATGTTGAAATTGACCCAAGATATTTTCGCCCTACAGAAGTAGAGTTTCTACAAGGCGATCCTAGCAAAGCCATGAGTAAACTAGGTTGGCAACCCAAAATAAGTTTTGATCAACTTGTCTTACGTATGGTTGAACATGACATGGAACTTGCTAGGCAAGAAAAAACGTTAAAAGAAGCAGGGCATAAGGTAATTCTACGAGGGGTTGCTAGTGGTTAATAATCAAACTAAAATGCAAGATAAGCAAGCCAAAATTTATGTAGCAGGCCATAGAGGTTTAGCTGGCTCGGCTATTGTCCGCAAATTGCAGTTAGAGGAATATAACAACCTTGTTACAAAAACTTCTGAGGAGCTGGATTTAAGAAATCAGCAAGCCACTGAGGAGTTTTTTGCAACAGAGAAACCAGAGTATGTATTTTTAGCAGCTGCTAAGGTTGGTGGTATTCTTGCTAATAGCAACTATCCAGCAGATTTTCTTTATGACAACGTGTTAATTGCTGCTAACGTCATTCACGCTTCTTATAAATATGGAGTTACGAAGTTACTAAACTTAGGAAGTAGCTGTATCTATCCTAAATATGCTCCTCAACCACTTAAGGAAGAATCTCTTCTCACAGACTCCCTTGAACCTACCAATCGTGCTTATGCCATTGCAAAAATCGCAGCCATCGAACTTTGTGATAGCTACCGTAAGCAACATAATTGCAATTTTATCTCAGCTATGCCTACTAACCTTTATGGACCAAATGACAATTATGATTTAGAAACTAGTCATGTACTGGCTGCACTACTTAGAAAATTTCATGAAGCCAAGCAAAATAATGCTTCAGAAGTTGTTGTGTGGGGTACAGGTAAACCTAAGCGAGAATTTTTACATGCAGATGATTTAGCTGATGCCTGCATTTTTCTAATGCAGAACTTTAATGCTGCTGGTCCTCTTAATGTTGGTACTGGCAAAGATATTAGTATCACAGATTTAGCTAAGCTAATAAAAAAAGTTACTGGATTCCAAGGTGCTATTGTTCACGACCTTTCTAAACCTGATGGTACACCAAGAAAGGTTTTAGATGTGAATTGCTTATATAACATGGGGTGGCAACCAAGCATCGATCTACATAGGGGTATTAGAACTACTTACCAACAAATGCAAGAATTATCTATCCTATAGAAAACTAATGAGGTATCCATTACTTTAGTGTCAGTAACTACTGAATATACTAGCCCTCTCTTTATATAAAGTGTCATTAATGTTTTATCCCTAATTAAAAATAAGAAGCTAGGAAAATATCAATGAAAAGAACCTTAAAGCCTATACTTATAACAGGCTCACATAGATCAGGCTCAACTTGGGCAGGGCAAATGCTGGCCGTTGCCCCACATGTTGCATATATCCATGAACCATTCAATATTGCAATCAAGGCAAGTGTAAATCCAAAGCCATTTAAGTATTGGTTTCAATATATTTGTGAGGAAAATTCAGAGTATTATAACTCAGTGATTGATGGAATTATCAATTACAAATACCCTCTTAACAGTATAGTTAAACAAAGGACAATTAGGGGTATTATCAAAGCCATTAGGAATAAGTTAATTTTCTCTTGGCATAAAATAAATAATGATAGACCCCTTATAAAAGACCCTATTGCCCTTTTTTCTGCAGAATGGCTATACAAGAAGTTCAATATGGACATTTTAGTTATGATAAGGCATCCTGCTGCGTTTTGCTCGAGCCTCAAAATCAAAAACTGGAAATTTGATTTCAACCATTTTTTAAAACAACCCCTGTTAATGGAAAAATACTTGAGTAAGTTTGAGAAGAAAATTCGCGAATATACAAAGACCGAAAAAGATATAATAGATCAAGCAATATTGTTATGGAATTGCATTCACTATACAATTAATCTTTATAGAGAAACCCACCCAGAATGGTTATTTATAAAACATGAGGATTTGTCTCGTGATCCTATTCAGCAATTTCAGTCAATTTATGAAGCATTTGATCTGGAGTTTACTGATAGAGTAAAAACAAGAATCCCAAAAAGTAGCGGCAGTCATAATCCCATTGAGCAGCAAGTGAAAAATGAATTTCTACGCAATAGCAAAGAAAATATTTACAGTTGGAAAAATCGGCTAAGCCAAAGCGAGATAGAGCTAATTAAGATGAAAACATATGAAGTGTCAACTTTGTTTTATTCAGAAGATGAATGGTATAAGCCTTAATTTAGTTGCCTGTTAGGATAAGAAACAATGAAAGCTTTACGGTTTTTGCATATACCAAAAACAGCAGGATCTACGTTAGAAAGTATTCTCAAATGTGAGTACTTTGGGAAAAGCTTTTCATTTGATGGCAATATTCCTTTGGACTTAAAAAAGTTTGAAACTTTACCCCAAAATCATAGAGAAAAGGTAGTATTGTTTATAGGACATTCACCTATTGCAACAGGCATTCAAAGAGCAGATACTGCCACTATCATCACATTGCTTAGAGATCCAATAAGTCGTGTTAAATCTTTTTGCCAGCATGTCTCCGAAGGGAAAAGTCCTTATCTAATTGATAAGTTCCCCCCTGAAACTTTCAACTTAGACAATTTTCTGGAAAGTGGACATGGAGAACTATCTAACTTACAAACTAAAATGCTAATCAACCATGGAAGTACATCTTCTTCATCATTACTTGAAATCATGTCATTTATAGAAGCAAAGGACACAGCACTAGATAACCTATTTAACAAAATTTCATACTTTGGTCTTCAGGAATACTTTGATGAAAGCCTAATGATTTTTAGTTCGGCTTTAAATTGGAAAATACCACTTTACACATCAAAAAACAAAAAGAATACTCATAAACTTATTCGATTTGAGAAACGTCATTTAGAACATATTAAGGAATTTAATTCAATAGACATAGAAGTTTATAAAGTTGCTAAGGAGCAATTCATACAAGTACTTAATAAAGAGGAATTTGACAAGGAAAATCTACACAAATTTCAATCTTTTAATTCCTCGAGATCTTTCATTCCTTCTATTGTAAAAAATAGAAAGCGTATTGTATGTTTAACAAAACGATGTATTAGCCAACCCTCTAGCTGTGCAAAGAAAGTGGCAAAAAATTTGTCAAAGGTATTCAAAATATGAAGTTACAATGACACAATACCCTAAAATTTCTATCATCATCTCAGTATTAAATACAGAGCAAACTTTGCAACGCTGCCTTGATAGCATTACTGAGCAAACCTATAAAAATTGGGAATTAATAATTTTTGATGGCGCTTCTACTGATAACACACTTGAAATTCTTAAGCAAAATAACCATATAATTACCTTTTGGAAATCTGAACCTGATAAAGGCATTTATAATGCTTGGAATAAAGCATTAAAGCATGTCACAGGTGAGTGGGTTTATTTTATTGGTGCAGATGATTATTTGTGGCAAAAAAATGTTCTTCATCAAATGTCAAAGCAGTTAAAAGAAAAGTCAAGGCAGTTTAAGATAATTTATGGCAGCATCAATATTGTAACAGCAGACGGCGAAGTCCTACAACAAATGGGGCAACCTTGGGAAATAGCTAAAAAAGATTTTTTCCATATGATGACCATTCCGCATCAAGGAACCTTTCATAATTATAAACTGTTTGTTGATAGTGGCAATTTTGATGAGAGCTTCAGTATAGCAGGTGATTACGAATTTCTAATGCGAGAGTTGAAAACAGGATCTGCTTGGTTTGTACCAGATATTATAGTTGCTGGGAAAGGTAATGAAGGTATTTCCCTTCAACCTTTTCAAGAAGCTTTACGCTTGCGAGAAGACATTATTCTTCAATCTAGACATAGCATTATAAAATCACCTTTTTACAAAGCTTTTAGACTACTCAAAGTTGAAATAAGAAAGTATCTTATGTTAGCTTTTGGTCCTCACATAACACTACAAGTGATTAATATTTATCGTACCCTTACAAATAAATCGAAACTACACAATCCACATATGAAGAAAAAATAAGCAAATGAAAACAACGTCTAGTCCTCTAGTAAGTGTTGTATTACCAACTTATAACCGTGCCCACTCAATATTTCGAGCAATAGACAGTGTTTTAAAGCAAACATTTACAAATTTTGAGTTAATTGTTGTTGATGATGGCTCGAGTGACCAAACAAAAAGTATCATAAATGCTTTTAATGACCCAAGGCTTTCTTACATTCAACACAAGCATAACAAGGGTGTATCTGCTGCTAGAAACACAGGCATAAAGCTCTCAAAAGGCAAATGGATTGCCTTTCAAGATAGCGATGATGAGTGGTACCCACAAAAATTAGAAAAAAAACTTGCTGCTGCTGAAAAATTAGATGGAAAAATAGCTGTGATTTATTGTGCTTACCATAAAGTATATCCAAGAAAACGCTATGTGATTCCTGATTACAAAGAGAAAAAAAAAGAGGGAGATCTTTATCAAGAGCTTCTTATGGGGAATTTTATTGGAACACCTACAATTTTCGTTCCCAGAGAATGTTTTAATCGTGTTGGCATGTTTGACGCCGACTTTACAACTTTTGAAGACTGGGATATTTGGTTGAGGCTTGCTAGACACTACAAATTCCAGTTTATTGCTGAACCCTTGCTTGTTTCCTACTATACTCCTTATGGAGTTAATGAATCACCAGCGAAACAAACACTGGCAGCTTTTGAGCTTATTTTTAGAAAAAACCATCAGGCTTACTTGAACAATCCTAAAGCTTATTCAGAAATGAAATATCAAATAGGCCACTTACTGTGCCAAGTAGGTAGTGCATCTTTAGGTAGAAGCTATTTGATAGAATCTGTCAAAACAAATTTTAATGGTAAATCTATATTAGCCTTTTTACTATCCTTTACAGGAAAAGGTAATTATAATAAGCTGCTAAGCAAAATTAGAGCTAGTAGGAAATAGGCTTAAACATTCATTATGCACTATTCATTTGATGTTTTTGATACTTGTCTAACTAGAGTGTATGCCAATCCAGAGACCATCTTTTACTTTCTAGCTCTAGAGGTATTAAGGACTAAAGAACATGATTCTAAAGAATTAATCAGTGAATTTACACGCCTTCGAATTCAGGCTGAGGATCGTGCTAGGAAGTTTAGTCACCAAGAAGATATTAGTCTTAATAAGATTTATGAGCATTTTCATGAACTCAAGGCATGGGACATTAATCCTGAAAAGGTAATGTCTGCAGAGATACAAATCGAGTTAGCCTCGATAAGACCTATCGCAACAATAAAACAACAAATACTTAAACTAAAGCAAGAAGGTAAGAGAATCCTTTTTATTTCTGATATGTATCTTCCACATAATGTGATTGAGCAAATGCTTGTAGAGCATGGATTTGCAGAAAAAAATGATCCTATTTATGTTTCAGGTACAATTGGTTTAACTAAGAGATCAGGTAATTTATTTAAATATGTCCTTGAAAAAGAAGGAATTTCTAAAAGGAATTTACATCATACAGGCAATAATGCTCGAGTAGATTACCTTTCTCCACGCCGCTTGGGAATCAAAGCTTACCTTTTTACTAATGAACTTCCTAATCGCTATGAAAAGGCAATAATTAACTCTAATATTAAAGAGCCTTGGATTTGTTCTCAGATTGCAGGCATAAGCCGTGCTACTCGGTTGACATCCTACTATAAGCAACCACAAAAGGATTTATCTGAAGTAGAAAATATAGCTGCTAATATTATTGCTCCTTTATTAAGTAGTTTTGTAGCTTGGGTTGTTCAAAATGCTAGAGAAAAAGGTCTCGAGCGACTTTACTTTGTAGCTCGAGACGGGTTTATTCTGCTAAAAATTGCACGTGCTATGTTTGGTGAAACCACTCCTTCCTTTCATTACTTTTACGGTTCAAGGCAGGCATGGAACGCTGCCTCGGTGTTCAAAGTTGCTAAAAAAGACTTAGAGTTTCTAATCTTTAATGGGCAATCATCTGCCCCTGCTCATAATCTCAAAAGATTAAACATTGCCCCTGAAGAAATTAGCCATGTGCTAATAAAGCACGGATTTCCAAAATCCTCGTGGGAAGATCAACTTGAAGGTAGTGATGTTGCTAAGTTTTGGTCAGTCATTCAACACCCTGAAGTCTCTAAGTTAATTTTAGAAAGAGCAAAGCTCAACAGGAATGTTGCCCTTGATTATTTCGAGCAGGAAGGGCTTTTGCTTGACAATAAATGGTCACTTGTTGATATTGGTTGGACTTTACGAACCCAAAGCTCTTTAAGAAAAATATTATCTTCTCGTGGACAATCATATGCACGGGGTTATTTTTTGGGTGTTTCTAACAATAGGTATTTTGCTAGTGATTATGGCATATGTCATGGTTTTATAATAGAGGAATTTATAAATAACAGTGAGGAATTTGCAATCAAAACACTTTTCCAAAACAGAGGTTTAATAGACCAAGTTTTTACTTTGGCTGACCATGGCAGTACAATTGGCTACACCTATCAAGAAAATGGTCAGGTAATCCCTAAAACTGCAGCAGTATCTAATGATCCTAAGAGGCAACAATTTTTAAAGAGGGTGCATACTACGACACTGATTTATGCTCAAGAGATAGCAAAGACTAATTTAGCTGAGGAATACTTAGATGAAATTAAGTCAGCAGCTTTATTGGCAACGCAAATTTTTATATCCAGACCGACAAGAAAAGAGGTCAGAGCAATTGCTAAAATTCCTGTTAGTGATGATCCTAATGAGTTAAGAGCTGTTCCATTAGCTAGGCCTTTAAATATTTTTGATCTTTATATTATTGCAAAAGATTTAATCTTTAGAATGAAGAATAAGCAACTAGCACAGACCAAAGGAACTTCTGGTATCCTTTACAAGGATTTTAATTGGGGGTTTTATTGGCTCGAGGGTTCTGTAGCTTTATCAGGTCTTTGGCCCAAGGTGGCCTTGCGAGGCTTTAGGCTTATTCAAACTGTAAAAAAACACAAAAAGGTTTGGTTAACTTGTTTAATAAGCAAATTACAAAGAATTCTCTAAATTGATTAGAATAGTAGTTGACTCAAATGAAGTTTGACTGGCTCATAGTTGGTGCAGGCTTTACTGGTATAACTCTAGCAGAAAGGTTTGCAACACAACTAAACCAAAGGGTGCTAATTGTTGAAAAACGCGACCATATTGGTGGTAATGCCTACGACGAATATAATGAGTATGATATTTTGATCCACCGTTATGGACCACACATTTTTCATACCAACTCAGAAAAAGTCTGGCGTTATTTATCACAGTTTACCCAGTGGCAGCCTTATTATCATCATGTGCTAGGGGTTATTGATGGTCAGGAGGTGCCAATACCTTTTAACCTTAACTCTCTTTATGCTCTTTTTCCTATTAACTATGCTGGGAAGCTCGAGCAATCCCTAATAAACCAATTTGGCTTTAATGTCAAAGTGCCAATCCTAAAATTGCGCCAATCAGCAAATGATGAACTAAAATTCCTAGCTGATTACATTTATGAAAAGATATTTTTAGGTTACACCACTAAAATGTGGAATCTAAAACCAGAAGACCTAGACCCAGCTGTAACAGGACGCGTGCCAGTTTACATTAGCCGTGATAACCGTTATTTTCAAGACTATTACCAATCTATGCCCAAACATGGCTACAGTGCTATGTTTAGAAAAATGGTTAGTCATCCCAACATAAAAGTGCTTTTAAACACAGATTATAGAGAAGTTGAAAAGGATATTAACTTTAATAAGATGGTCTATACTGGACCTATTGATGCATTTTTTGATTTTACTCATGGCAAATTGCCCTACCGTAGTCTTCGATTTGAATTTTTCAGTGAAAAGGCAGAATATGTCCAAAAAGTAGCAACTGTAAATTATCCTAATGAACACGATTTCACGCGCATTACTGAACAAAAACATCTAACTGGACAAATTTCTGCTAGTACTACCTTAGTTAAGGAGTTTCCTCAAAGTTATGAGGCTACTAAGAATGAGCCTTATTACCCTATTCCTCGAGCAGAAAATCGTGAGCTTTATAATCAATATCAACAGGAAGTTCAAAAACTAAAGGGTGTGCACTTTGCTGGTCGTTTAGCTGATTATAAATACTATAATATGGATCAGGCAGTGGGTAGGGCGCTTAGCCTTTTTGAGGAAATAACTGGTTAAAGCGGTAATTTAATTAGATTTAAAGTTATGTGCTATGAATTCAGAGTTTCGTGAAATTAAGAATAAGCTTGAGTTGTTGAAAAGGCTAGATAAACATTTACAAGTTTATGGAGCAAATAAACATCACTATTACAATTACATACCTGACAAATTTGAAATAAGAGATTTTGAAAAGCAAATTGGTGTTCGTTTGCCCAACACCTTTAGAAGCTTCTTACAAAATATAGGTTATGGGGCTGGTCCCCGTGAAGGTATTTGGGATTTAGCTAGGATACTAAAAGGACAAATGTATTTACAAACCTTGGCACAAGAAAAAGAAAGAGAAGTATCACCAAGCAAACCTTTTCCATTAGATGATAGAGAGATAGCTGAAGAATGTGCTATAAACATTGCTAAAAGCATCGAGTTAGGTAATTCATTTAGCAACTATTTGATGACAGATATACCTTGTGACGGATGTATTCCATTGCAAGGCATATCTGGATATTGGACAATTTTCCTTGTTACAACTGGTGAAATGACTGGTACTGTGTGGTTTGCATCAGAATGGTTGGATTGGTATCCTATGCTAACATCACACTCAAAGGAAAAATCACAACTAACAAACTCTCCTGTACTTTTTCATCATTGGTATGTAGATTGGTTAGAACGCAAGTTGTACCCAAAAAACGCCACTTTTGCCTCTAAAAACCCTGTTATCAAAGTCGATATCATGATTTTTTTGCTTTTTTCAAGTAGCCATAGCATATCCTTGACACAGCAAGGTTTTATTTTTTATAGTATAGCCACTGATGTCTGCTACGATAAATACACATTTTAAAGTCCAGTGTATCCAAACAGGTAAGGCTGTAGGTATAATGCATGGCATCCACCTTCGGGATTATGTCCAAGGACACATACAAAAACGTTCAGGATCATTATTAAAGAAATACAAGAAGAATTGGGGAAAAGGTCAGGCACTTGCGAGGGTAGCTAAAACACTTAACCTGACGGCCAGAAGTGGAATTAGGACTGGTGAAATGTTCATTTGCTGGAACACTGTTCCAAACGGAGGGCAGAAATATGCTCTAGGCCTGATGGGGGTCAGTGTGTAGCCATTTTTTATAAATTTTAATTTTGCCCTAAAACCTCAAACAGCACGAGATTTTGGGGGTCAAAACCCCTACTTTTTGATGACAAAATGCGTTAGAAGAAGAGATTGCAAAATTTTAGATTTGAAATTTAGAGACCCTTAAAATAATAATCATGCAACTATCATATGCTCAGAAACCTCGTCTAAAAGTAAATTATATGGATCTTAAAAATATCTTTCGTTTCGTCTCACCTAAAGTACGTGAGGCAGCTATAAAAACCGCAAATCAACTAGACTACTTAGGCATACGTTATGCACTTGCAGGAGGACTTGCTGTTGGAGCCTATGGTTATACCCGAGCTACAGAAGATGTAGATTTTTTAGTAGGTGAAGAGGCCTTTGAAAAACATGGTTTGCTATTGGCTTTCAAGGCTGGTGTACCTATTGAGGTTGATGGAATACGCATAGATTATTTATCCCCTGTATCACTAGGTAAGCAATTAGAAAAAGTCCTTGATAATCCTATTTTTAGTGAAAATATTGCTATAGTTCCAATTGAAGTACTAATTTATATGAAACTAGTAGCAAGACGACGTAAAGACCAACTAGATGTTGTGGAGCTTATTAAAGCTGGGGTAGAGGTCAAGTTTGTGCAAAGTTATCTCGAGCAATATGCCAATGACCTAATCCCTTTATTTGAAGAACTAGTCAGCGAAGCTCAATCTGAATGAATTGGAATTTATGCGTGTTTGTGCAATAGTAGTTACCTATAATCGCCAAGAACTTTTAGTTGAATGTTTGAGAGCCTTAAAGCAACAAACTAAACAATTAGATCAGATCTTAATAGTTGATAATGCTAGTACTGACGGTACTGCTGAGTTTATAAAAGAAAACTATTCTGATTTAGTTTTGCTCGAGCTAAGCCAAAATCTAGGTGGAGCAGGTGGTTTTAATGCAGGGATGCAGTGGGCTTTCGACAATAGCTTTGATTGGGCTTGGATCATGGATGATGATGCCTTGCCAATAGAAAACGCATTAGCTTGTCTAGAACCTTTTCTAAAACAGCATAAAAATAGCATATCAGCACTTTGTAGCAGACTTGTGCAGCAGACTCCTAATAATTTTCAATGTGATGAACAAATTAAGGTTATTAATAAGGCTATGTTTGTAGGCTTTGCTGTATCTCAAAAAACTATAGAACAGGTAGGCTTACCTCGCAGAGACTTCTTTATCTACACTGATGACTCAGAATATTGTTTGCGTATCCGTAAAGCAGGAGGTAATATCTATCAAGTCAATTCTAGTTTGATTTTACATGCAGATTGGAAGTTGAGTAAACACAATAAAGCTATTCGTATTCTAGGCAAAGAACTTTTGCTTTATCCTATTTTACCTGCTTGGAAAAAGTATTATCTAGCTAGAAATCGTATTTTGATTGGCCGTATTCATAGTGCTAGATTGTATATTCTTGGTACCGCTCAAACTGTTATTTTTCTCTTGGCTACACTTATTTTTGCACCCAAAGATGTAGGTATAGTAGGAAAAGGCTTATGGCACGGTATTGTTGGTAAATTAGGGGATATTGTAAAACCTTAAGTCCGCTTTAAGTGGTAGATGGTGATTTAATGAGTTACTGTACATTTTCCCTAAAAGATAATAAAGAGCAATCGGTTGTTGAGCATAAGCATCTTTTTCAACATATTCAAAGAACCATACTTATAGGTATCTTCTTGCAAATGTTGGCTGAAAAATGAAGCATTTAGTCAGCCTAATTTTAATCATTGTTGATGTAGTCATCGCTATTTCACTAACCTTGCTAGTAATTTTCATAAGAGCCAAGGTTTTACCCTTGTTTGGACTCGAGCCATTCACCCCTGCTCGCAATTACCTTAGTCTTTGGCCAGCACTAATACTTCTAGTATTTATGCGAGGATTATTTGCTCTGTATCCTGGGTATGGACTTAATCCAGCCGATGAGCTTCGGCGAGAAACAGCTGCCACCTTTTTTGTGGCTTGCTTTACTCTTGCTGGTGGAGCACTTTTTCAATTCAATACCGATTACTCGCGCATTGTTATTGTGCTAACTTGCCTGCTGCTGTTTTTAGTTTTGCCTATGGCTCGAGCGCTCATTAAACTAGCTTTAAGCCATAGTCCCATTTATGGAGAGAATATTTGGGTTGTAGGTACTTCCCAGCGTGCTGATATGCTAAAAGATATTCTTATGAAAACCCCCATGCTAGGGTTACGTGTTTTAGGCCAGAGTTCAGGAGAACCACCTCAACATATAACATGCCTACATTGTTTACTAGTTCCTGATGGCATTGATAATCTTTCTGCTATGCTCGATTCTCTTAATAGTCGTTTTAAAAAAGTGTGGTTGGTTCCTAACCTTTTGGATGTTGCTAGTGTTTGGCTTACACCTCGAGATTTACAAGGGCATTTAGCCTTAGAGCTCCGCAATAATTTGCTTGAAACACGCAATAAATTTGCAAAACGTTTTATAGATCTGAGCTTAAGCCTTATCTTAAGTATTTTAAGTTTGCCTATTATGCTTTTTGTAGCCTTATGGATAAAGTTTGAATCAAAAGGACCAATCTTCTTAAAGCAAATCCGTCTAGGAAAAAATGCAAAGCCCTTTACCATATACAAATTTCGTACTATGCATGTAGACGCTGAAAAGTATTTAGCAAATTATTTGCTTAACAATCCAGAAGCTAAAGCAGAATGGGATAAAACACGCAAACTCCGTTTTGACCCACGGATCACAAACTCAGGGCGCATTTTTCGCCGCTTTTCATTAGATGAACTTCCTCAAATATGGAATGTTTTTAGAGGAGAAATGAGCTTTGTAGGGCCACGTCCTATTATGCAAGACGAGTTAACATGGTACGGAAAAAAAGCCCACTTATATACTCAGGTAAGGCCAGGTTTGACAGGTTTATTTCAAATTTTAGGCCGCAGCAAACTAAGTTATGATGAACGAGTAAGGTTAGATGCCTATTATGTTAGAAACTGGTCAATATGGCTCGATTTATATATCATAAGCCGCACTCTTTTTGTAATCCTGTCTTCTAAAGGAGCTTATTAACTTTTTAGCTATATTTATAAGGAAATTTTCTCTCTAAAACTCTAGAGAGTTTCTAGCAAATAAATTTTCTAAGAACACAGCGTCATTAAAGCCCAATGGAACAATAGTCTTTTCCGAGGTTTCTTTAGCACGAACAAGCTTGGCACGCCTTTCTTCAAATACAGCATCTTGTTCATTTAATTTTTGGGTAACTATTAAAGTAAAAGTATAAAAGTTATCTTTTTGTGTGCCTCTTAAAATCTCAACATCAACTTCAGGAAAAATATCTATTAGATGAGTAGCAATAACATGAGCGTATTCGCGCCTCCCCCTTAGTTTAACAAGTAGCAAATCACTTTTGCGTCGTCCTTGAGCAAAGCTTGACCTTAGATCAATGGACTTAGCAGCGCTTGCGACAGCCTTACGAATACGTAAAATAAGTTCTCCTCGTTCTTCTAAAATCATTAATACTCCTAGATGTTGAGTAGCATTTATATGAGCTAAGCCTACAAATGCTATACTGTTTTATTCTAAACTAAGTAATCTTAATGAGTTCTGAAAATCATAAAAATGTTTTAAGCAATCACTCAAATTCAAAGATTACTCTTAAAGCTCATCTAAGAAATAGGGTCGTTCTGAAGTAAAATAGTGTCTCAAATTCTTAACACATTAAACAAGTTATTTGGACACTTATCAAGATTTAGCTACAGAATTATGCACTTTGTAAATTCTAAATTTTACACCTAATAATGTATGTCAAATTATCTTAGAACAAGCCTAATAGCTTGAATATTTCAATATAGTGCTTCAGAAAAATCTTTTCCTAAAAACAGCAATGAACTCCTGTAACGTATGGGAGATCCTTCATTACTCTCAGGATGACATCTTTCGTTTAATAAGGTAAGAATTTATCTGGACATCTATATTTTAGGAAGAAAACGCAATATCAAAGAATAAAAACCCATGAGCTACAAAGGTATATGTAGCAACAACAGTAAAAGGGAGGTGTTTCTAGGAAACAACAGCAAACAGACAGAAGAAGACACACAAAGAGTTTAAAGCACAAGAAGTAGATGCCAAGTACAAACCAGAGACAGTAAATACAGATGGATTTACCAGTACAATAAAATCATGGCGAAGCTTTTAATACTAATATGCCTTAGCAAAAATAACTTTGCGCGCGTAGGCACTTGGTTTACCGGTGTGGACACAGGGTACACCTTCAGCGCTAGGCCCCTCAAAAGGTATGCAACGTGGGGTTGCTTTAGTTTCATCTTGAATAGTTTTTTCGCTTTCAGGATCTCCACAGTGAGCAGCATAAACAAACCCCTCTTCTATTTTTTCTTTAAACTCTGCTAAGTCCTTTGCTTCAAATATATGACTGTCTCGAAATGCTCGAGCACGTTCAAACAATTTGTCATGAAAGGCATACAAATCTACTGTGGTAGTAGGTATAATTTCATCAAGCCTAATTTCCTTTTTCCCTTCAAACAAGCGATTAGCAAGAAGTAGAGAGCCTTTTTCTAAATCCTTGGGTCCAATTTCTATTCTTAATGGTACACCCTTTTGTTCCCACTCATTAAATTTAAATCCTGGACTTATCCCTTCACGCTTATCTACCTTCACACGTATGTTTTTATCACTAAGCTGAGTCCTTAATTTACTTACCTCTGCTAGAACTTGGTTTTTGGCTTCATTATCGTTAGCTTTATAAATAGGCACTATAACTACTTGATGAGGAGCAAGCTTTGGTGGCAGTATAAGCCCCTTGTCATCACCATGAGTCATAATAAGTGCTCCTATAAAACGTGTTGATAGCCCCCAACTAGTGGTGTGAGCAAAGGCCTGTTTATTGTTTTCATCATTGAAACTTATATCAAAAGCTTTAGCAAAATTAGTACCTAGATAATGACTAGTAGCTGATTGCAATGCCTTAGTATCACGCATCATTGCTTCAATGGTAAGAGTCATTTTGGCACCTGCAAAACGTTCACCAGCAGTTTTTTCACCACGAACTACTGGAACAGCCCCAAAATCTTCAGCAAATTTAGCATAAGTTTCCAAAATCTCCTCAGTTTCAGCTATAGCTTCTTTTTCTGTTGCATGAGCTGTGTGACCTTCTTGCCATAAAAATTCAGTTGTACGCAAAAAGGGACGGGTACGCATTTCCCAACGTAAAACATTACACCATTGGTTATACAGTAAAGGTAAATCTCGATAGGACTGTACCCACTTGCTATACATTTCACCAATAATAGTCTCACTAGTAGGACGAATAGCTAGAGGCTCCTCTAGTTCTTGACCACCAGCATGTGTTACTACTGCGAGTTCAGGCGAAAAACCTTCAACATGATCAGCCTCACGCTCAAAGAAACTCATAGGAATAAGCAAGGGAAAATAAAGATTCTCATGCCCAGTAGCCTTAAACATATTGTCTAAATTGTACTGAATATTTTCCCAAAGAGCGTAACCATAGGGTCTAATCACCATACTACCACGTACAGGCGATAAATCAGCAAGGTCAGCTTTGTAAACTACTTCATTGTACCAAGCACTAAAGTCTTTATCTTGTGGAGTTAATCCCTTATTTTTTGCCATGTTTTACAGTTTAACAAAGATAATTAATGTACTAGCTAAAATAGGACTCAAAAACACTGAAATTAATATTTCTAAAGTGTGCTATAATGACTCCCATGGATATTGCTGGCTACAAAGTTAAAGTTGTAGGTAACTTGCCAGATAGTGATACTGTTTTAATTGAAGATGCAGTACTCTATTTAAATGACAAAATTGATCAAACGAAACTACTAGAAATTCATGCTGTTAGGTTAGGTTATGATTTAGTCATTAGCTATAAAGATAAAAATGAGATTGCTCTTTTAAGACGTAACTCTGATAACGATTGGTACATCTCTTTACCCGGAGAAGTTGATGGCATTGTAAATAGAATGACTATTTGACTAAAAAGTCTTATTAAACTAAGAAATAAGCAATGGTATGCACGATACACCCTACGTTTTACATTTACCAAACGGATTATAAGGAAAGAGGCATTTTTGTATGTTGCCCTGATTATGTTAAACTATAAATAGCAATGAAGGCGGTCAAAAACCGCTTAAAGTTCCACCACCTTCATTGAAATCCAAAATCCATGAAAGGACTCAGGTGAATTTTAACACAACTATTTAATTCCATTTTCCTACCTAACTCACTTCTCAATTAAAAGGCTAAGACAATCGTGAATAATATTGATATTTTTAACTTTAGAGGGCAAGAAATAAGGATATTTATTATTGATAGCGAAATTTGGGTAGTTGCTAAGGATATTGTTTAATTTGTTCCAGCATCTTAAAATTTTAAGATGCCCAAACGTACCGACCTACAAAAAATCCTTATTCTCGGTTCAGGCCCCATTGTTATAGGTCAAGCAGCCGAGTTTGATTACTCAGGTACTCAAGCTTGTAAAGCTTTACGTGGAGTGGGATTTGAAGTAGTTCTTATTAATTCTAATCCTGCTACTATTATGACCGACCCTGAAATTGCTGACCGAACCTACATAGAACCTTTGACAAGGGAGTTTGTAGAAAAAGTCATTGCTAAAGAAAGACCTGAAGCAATTTTACCTACTTTAGGAGGACAAACAGCTTTAAATCTAGCCAAGGAACTTTTTGAAGCAGGGATTTTAGAAAAGTATGATACCCAACTTATTGGTGCTAATTATGAAGCTATTAATAAAGGTGAAGACCGAGAGCTTTTTAAAGAGGCTATGGCTAAAATTGGCCTTAAAACTCCCCAAGGTAAATTAGTCACTAGTTTAGAAGAAGCTTTGGAATTTACAAGTACTATTGGTTATCCTGTTATTGTTCGTCCTAGCTTTACTTTAGGAGGTACTGGTGGTGGAGTAGGCTATAACCAAGAAAACTTTACTAAAATAGTTAATCAAGGCCTACATGATTCTCCTGTCAGTAGTGTACTAGTAGAGCAATCTGTTCTAGGTTGGAAAGAGTACGAATTAGAGGTCATGCGCGACCACAATGACACAGTTGTCATTATCTGTTCGATTGAAAATTTTGACCCTATGGGCGTTCACACAGGGGATTCTATTACTGTAGCTCCTGCCCAAACTTTATCAGATAAAGAGTATCAAGAACTTCGTGATGCTGCTATTGCTATTATTCGCGAGATTGGTGTAGATACTGGTGGTTCTAATATTCAATTTGCCATTAATCCTAAAAATGGTGAGATAATTGTTATTGAGATGAATCCCCGTGTTTCACGTTCTTCAGCTCTAGCCTCTAAAGCCACTGGTTACCCTATAGCCAAGATTGCAGCACTCTTGGCAGTTGGCTACCATCTTGATGAACTGCCCAATGACATTACACGTGAGACAACAGCCGCTTTTGAACCAGCTATTGATTATGTTGTTACTAAAATTCCCCGCTTTGCCTTTGAAAAATTTGCTACTAGTAACGAATTAGGTACACAAATGCGTAGTGTTGGCGAGGTAATGGCAATTGGGCGTACCTTTAAGGAATCGCTTTTGAAAGCTTTGCGTTCACTCGAGTTAGATGTACGCTCAGAAACCAAAGGCTTATCCCCAAAAGTACTTGAAGCACAACTTACAACACCCAATCCTAAACGCTTACCTGCAATTTTAGAGCTGTTGAGGCGAAAAACCAGCTTAAAATATTTACAAGAAAAAACCCAAATTGACCCATGGTTTTTAGCACAGCTTAGAGAAATTACTGAAATTGAACAGGAAATAAAGGCTTTACCCCAACCTAGTGAGTGGAATAAAGATTTATGGTGTGAGGTTAAGCGTATTGGTTTTTCTGACAGCGACGTAGCTGCCCTTACAGATATAGACAAAGTCCAGAGCCGTAAATTGCGTAAAGTAAATCCTGTTTATAAAACGGTAGACACCTGTGCAGCAGAATTTGAAGCTTATACACCCTATCACTACAGCACTTATGAATGGGAAGATGAAGTAGGGGAAACAAATAAAGAAAAGGTAATCATTTTAGGTTCTGGGCCTAATCGCATAGGTCAAGGTGTAGAGTTTGACTATGCTACAGTTCATGCAGTGTGGGCACTACGCGAAGAAGGCTATGAGACTATTATGGTTAATTCTAACCCTGAAACAGTATCTACCGATTATGACACTGCTGATAAGCTTTATTTTGAACCACTTACTCTCGAAGATGTTCTTAATATTGTAGAGCATGAAAAACCTGTTGGAGTTATTGTGCAGCTTGGTGGGCAAACGCCGTTAAAGTTGGCTAAGGGATTAACAGAAGCAGGAGCACCTATCTGGGGAACATCTGCTAAAGCAATTCACGAAGCTGAAGATAGGCAATGCTTTAATAATCTTTGCTCACAGCTAGATATTCCTCAACCTAAAGGTGATGTGGCCATAACTCCTGAAGAAGCTATAAAATTAGCTGCTGAGATTGGCTATCCTGTAATGGTAAGACCTAGTTATGTATTAGGTGGACGAGCTATGTTAACGGTTTACAACCAAGCAGAACTCGAGAGCTATTTGAATGAAGTTTATGCCGACTTACCAGAAAACCCTTCTATTTTGGTAGATAGTTTTATAGCAGGAGCGCAAGAGGTAGATGTAGACGCTCTTTGTGATGGCGAAATGGCAGTGGTTGCTGGCATAATGGAGCATGTTGAAGCAGCAGGCATACATTCTGGTGACAGTGCTTGTATAACTCCACCTGTTTCTTTTTCTCAGGCTGTGCTAGATACTATTATTAATTATAGTCTAAAGCTTGCTATGGCTATAGGTGTAAGGGGTTTAATCAACATTCAATATGTTATTAAAGATGATGAAGTGTTTGTTATAGAAGCTAATCCTAGAGCAAGTCGTACTATTCCCTATCTTTCTAAAGCTATTGGACACCCTTTAGCTAAATATGCAGCATTTATTGCTGCAGGTAAAACTTTAAAGGAGCTTGGCTTTACTGAAATGCCCAAACCTAACTTCTACAGTGTTAAAGAAGTTGTGCTACCTTTTTTGAAATTCAAAGGAGTTTTGCCTATTCTAGGACCAGAAATGCGCTCAACTGGTGAGAGTATGGGTATAGATAAAGACCCTTATCTTGCTTATTACAAAGCCCAGCTAGGTGCTAATGTGAAGTTACCCCAAAGTGGCACAGTTTTATTAGTGGGTGAAGGTTTAGAAGAAATCAGTAAAGACTTTCAGGGTTTAGGTTTTGATGTTAGTCATGAAGATAATGATTATGATTTGCTTGTAGATGTTCAACACACTCCAAAATTGAGAGAAGCCCTCGAGGGGGGTGTGGCTTATGTTAGTACGATTGAAGCAGCAAAGTGGTTAGTAGAGTCTTTAAAAGTTGCACAAGAAAAGGATTTGACAATTATGGCGCTACAAAAAGGTATAGAGCATTAATTTCTCTTTAACATCTCAACAGACTTTCAAAAGCTAATCGAAACAAAAATAATACTTATGACTAAGATAGATGAACATATAACCATATTAGGTGTTCCGATGGACTTAGGGGCAGGTAGGCGTGGTGTAGATATGGGACCAAGTGCCCTACGCTTGGCTAAACTTGCTAGTAAGTTAGAAAACTTAGGTTACCAAGTAAAAGATATAGGAAACATAGAAATACCTGTAGCTGAGGCAATTAACTCAGATCATAATCCTTCTTATCTCGAAATTATTGCAAATGCTTGCAAAAGAACCTTCGATTGTCTTATTTCATTAAAAGATAACATTATCCCTGTTGTACTAGGTGGAGATCATTCCATATCTATGGGTACAATTGCAGGTATTGCTACCAAAGAACGTACAGGGGTGATTTGGGTTGATGCTCATGCCGACATTAATACTCCAGAAAGTAGTCCTAGTGGTAATGTACATGGCATGCCTTTAGCCCACTTATTAGGTGCTGGTGATGCTAGATTAACAAATATTTGGGGAGGTGGTGCCGTAATCAAGCCTGAGGATGTTGTTTTTATAGGTTTACGTAGTGTGGATTTGAATGAGCGCAAATTTATTCACAAGCATGATATGACTGCTTATACCATGACTGATATAGACCAGCAAGGGATTGCTCGAGTAGCAGAAGAAGCGCTTGATCATTTGCAACACCTAAATCACCTACACATATCCTTTGATGCCGATGTACTAGACCCTATGATAGCCCCCGGTGTGGGTACACCTGTCCCGGGTGGACTTAGCTACCGTGAAGCACACTTACTTATGGAATTTTTCGCAGATTCTGGATTAGTCACTAGCTTAGATCTAGTCGAAGTTAATCCCATTTTAGATGTAAGAAACAGTACTGCTGAAATTATGGTGGAGATGACCTCAAGTTTGTTAGGAAAAACTATATTGTAACCACACCACGTTTCAAGCGTTCTACAACAGCACTTCTTTTATTGTTATTAACAATGACTACAGGTCTTACTTTATTAACCTCGCTGCCCCTAACAGGTTCAAAGTCAACCAGGTAAATGTTTTGGTAGTCCTAAATAAGTAAGAATAAAGAATTTTTATTAAAATACAAACATGGATAATAAAACATCAACTCCTTGTTGTCCAAGGTGTAATTCAGAGAATGTAATGAAAAATGGATTCATTCATAATGGCAAGCTAAACTATCAATGCAAAGATTGCACTAGGCAATTTGTTCTGAACCCAAAAAACAAAAAAATTAACCGAGAAACTAAAGACCTGATCGACAAACTTTTACTAGAAAGACTTGCTCTAGCTGCAATAGCTCGAGTAGCTGGTGTCTCAGAAAGATGGTTACAAAAATATGTTAACGAGAAATTTGAGAACATAGAAAAAGAAGTTGATGTAGAGGAAAAGGAGAAAGGTCCTTTAAGAATAGAATGTGATGAGATGTGGTCTTTTGTAGGCCATAAAGGGAATAAAGTGTGGATTTGGTTAGCTATTGATCGAACCACTCGCGAAATAGTAGGAGTATATATAGGCAGTCGTGATAAGAAAGGGGCTTCAAGGTTTGTGGGATTCTTTGCCAGCGATATATAAACAATGTGCAGTGTGCTACAGTGATTTTTGGGCAGCCTATGAAGAAGTAATACCAAGCAAAAGGCATAGAGTTGTGAATAAGCAAAGTGGAAAAACAAATAGAGTGGAGAGGTTGAATTGCACATTACGTCAGCGAATTAGCTGCCTAGTGAGAGAAACTCTTTCCTTTTCAAAAAAGTTGACTAATCACATTGGAGCTATTTGGTATTTTTTTCATCATTATAATTCATCCTTATATGTATAGGACTACCAATGTTTGAACCTATAAAGGCAGGGCTTTGATTGTTTTAATCAAATACATATCCTCAGTCCTTTTTACACTATTTAGCATTTCCTTACTGGTTTTTGCCTTAATGTACTTAACAGGAGATCCCACTACAGCCCTTCTACCTAAAGATACACCGCCTGAAGCAATTGCTCAGTTTAGACAGAAACATGGTTTTGATAAACCTTTTGTAATTCAATATTTAAGATTCCTAGCCAGGACAATTAGTGGAGATTTAGGTACTTCGCTATATTACCACCAACCAGCACTTAATTTGGTTGTTACACGTTTAGGCTATACCTTGTGTCTTATAGGGGCAGCATTAGCATTAGCTTTTTTGCTGAGCATCCCATTTGCTATCCTTGGAACTCTGTGGCATAGAAGTTTTCTTGATGTTTTGTTTAATGCTTTTATACTTACAGGGCAAGCTATACCATCTTTTATAGTAGCAAACAGCCTTGTTCTTATTTTTGCTTCCACACTTAAACTCCTACCAGCTACTTGGCACGCTAACTGGGAAGGCTTTATTCTACCTGTAATTGCTCTTAGTATTTACCCTATAGCACTACTAACCAAACTTTTACGAGCTAGTTTGTTAGAAGTTTTGCAGCTAGACTACATTCGCACAGCCAAGGCAAAAGGAGCACCTAAGTATCTTATTTTTCTTAAGCATGCACTGCGCAATGCCATTACACCTATGCTAGCTGCCTTAAGTGTAGAATTAGGTGCACTGATTATGGGTGCAGTGATTGTAGAAAAGATTTTTGCCTATCCTGGTATGGGGCAACTTATAGTTAAAGCTTTAGACTCACGTGATGTGCCTCTTATGCAAGCTTTTGTATTAGTGATAGGTCTCTTTATAATATTAATGAATACCTTGTTTGATGTGCTCTATCGTTGGCTTGACCCAAGAATAAAACAAAACTTGTAGATAATTATAGGTATCCACGAAAGTATTTTCTCTACAAAACAAATTTTATGTCTAAGTTATTGTAGGGGTTCAAAAACTTGAACCCTTACACGCTGGTTATTGGCAATATCTCATTTTCAGTTAAGATTACGTCCTACAAAATCAAATTCCTATTTGAGGCAATGATTTTTCTGGCGTACTATACAAAGCAATTGGTTCTAAAAGTTTAAATTGCTCTTGCATTTCTTCTAAGGCCTCTGCCTCAGTATCAACAAATCCTTGTTCAAAAAGGAACTTATCTGTATATCCCGGTAACACTCGAGCTCGTGTAAACAGTGGCACTACACCAGGACTTACCTGATTTACAACCTCAGCAAGATTGTTGGTGCAGTTACTTGTGAGGGTATGATAAAAGCGTGGACTTTCCTCAAGACGAACAGTTTCTTTGGCAAGCTCGAGGAAAAGTTGAGAGCCAAACTCTGTTGTCACAGTAAGTGGATACTTGTATACCTCATGGTCAAAGTATACAAATCTACGATTAATGAAGTCCTGCTCAGTCCCCCACAGATAGATGAGTTCAAAATTGCGCCAGAGTCCTTCCCAAGCTGCATACTTTTCATTTGCCTCTTTACGAGCTTCTATAGAAAATGCTACCGACTTACCATCTGAAAAATCAAAGACAAAAAGGGTATGCGCCACTGCTTTCCAGTCTGCAAAGGGTTCTTGTACTAACCAGACTTTACTAATCTGACTGGGAATGAAAGTTTGGTCAATATATCCCTGTGATAGTACCTTACCCTGTTCATAATGCCAATCGCGAATACCTTCGATAATTACCTCATCAGTTTTGATAGTCACATGGGGAAATACAGCTACATCTTCAGCCCAAACTCTATCGGCAAGTGGCTGAAGGATGCCAACTGTAAAGTACCAGAAAATAAATAGGCCAAGCAAAATAGCTAGTAGTATAGCTAGTGCAATAAAACGGGGTTTTAGAAATCTTTGTCGCATAATGTTTATATTGCCTCTTTACTTCTTGCTCGAGCAACTCTCTTTCTTTCGTGTGAGTCAAGCAATTTCTTGCGCAAGCGTAAATTCTTAGGTGTAACTTCTACTAACTCATCCTCATTAATATAAGAAATCATTTCTTCGAGTGACAAGATCTTAGGAGGGCTTAGGCGAATAGCATCATCTGAACCAGCTGCACGAATATTGGTAAGTTGTTTACCTTTTAATACATTAACTTCAAGGTCATTATCGCGGTTATTCTCACCTACTATCATTCCTGCATATACTTTGTCTTGGGGTTTTACAAACATTACACCTCGCTCTTGCAAATTAAATAGGGCGTAGCCAACTGCAACTCCTTTACCTATTGAAATAAGTGAGCCATTGCGGCGACTAATTATTTCTCCTTTATATGGTTCATGACTATGATACAAGCGATTCATTACACCTGTTCCCCTAGTATCAGTAAGAAATTTACCCTGATAGCCAATAAGTCCCCGTGAAGGGGCAAGAAAAGAGATAAATGTCTTCCCATTGCCCGATGAGCGTATATTAGTCATTATTCCTTTGCGTTGGCTAATCTTTTCCACTACCACACCACTGAATTCATCATTCACATCTACAACCACTTCTTCTATAGGTTCCAAGGTTTTTCCTGTTTCTAAATCTCGCTTTAGTAATACTCTTGGACGTGAAACAGAAAGTTCAAATCCCTCACGGCGCATGGTCTCGATAAGAACACCTAGTTGCAACTCACCACGTCCGCCTACTTCAAAAGCATCTTTACTTTCAGCTTCTTTTACAGTGATAGCTACATTAGTCTCTGCTTCTGCAAATAACCTGTCCCTTATCAGGCGAGAGGTAACTTTGGCACCCTCTTGCCCTGCTAAAGGAGAATCATTTACACTAATAGTTATAGCCATAGTTGGTGGGTCTATTGGGGTGGACTGGATTGGGTCAACAATCTCTAGATCGCCGATAGTATCTGCCACAGAGGCGTTTTCCATACCAGCTATAGAAATTATATCTCCTGCAACTGCTTCTTCCACAGGAATACGTTTTATACCTGCAAAAGATTGTAATTTTGTTAGTTTTCCTCTTTCCACTACTTCACCCTTAAGATTAAGTGCTTTGACTGGCATATTCATTTTTGCTTTACCACTATAGATCCGCCCTGTCAAAACTCTACCCAGAAATACATCAGCCTCGAGCAGTGTTACTAGCATAGAGAAAGGAGCGTCTAAATCTACCTGTGGCTGATCCACATGATCAACTATGAGTTCTAGTAAGGGGATTAGATTTTCTTTAGGATCATCAAGTTCTTTTACGCACCAACCATTTCGTCCTGATGCATAAAGGATAGGGAAATCTAGTTGTGCATCATTTGCCTCGAGCGCAATAAATAAATCAAATACCTCATCAATAACTTCACTTGGCCTCTTATCTGGCCTATCTATTTTATTGATTACGACTATAGGTCTAAGGCCCTGCTGCAAAGCCTTCGAAAGTACAAATTTTGTTTGTGGCATTGGTCCTTCAGCAGCATCTACCAATAAAATAACGCCATCTGTCATGGAGAGGACCCGTTCCACCTCGCCACCAAAATCTGCATGCCCAGGCGTATCAATAATATTAATGCGCACATCATTCCAATTAATAGAAGTGCATTTTGCCAAGATAGTGATGCCTCGCTCTTTTTCAAGGTCGTTGCTATCCATAATGCGTTCATCTACCAATTGATTTTCACGGAATGTGCCACTTTGTGTTAAAAGTGAGTCAATTAATGTGGTTTTGCCATGATCTACATGGGCTATAATGGCAATATTTCGTATTTTTTTCATAAAATTTATTTAGATTCCCAAGTTACAACAGCAACAAACTCTTAACTATAGTCAACAACTTTCGTCAAGTCTAGTATAGATGTCCAGATAAATTCTTGCCTTGTTATGAGGAATATTATCCTTATATTGTAAAAATGGATAAAATCAAAAAGTTATGTCAGAACGCATTTTAGTTCAGTTACTACGTGAAATTTCTTGTGAAGAGCAAATTAGGCTAACGGTACTATCTCATGGTTGGTTATGTCGTTTAGAAAAAAATGGAATAGTTAGACATGTTTATGGCAATAATTTTGATATTGATTTAGCTGCCTGTCAAAAAATTGTTAGTGATAAGGCAGCTACATCAGAAATCCTTAATCTAGAAGGGATACCCCATGTAGAACACCGTTTATTCTTTAGTCATGATTTAGAGAGTTATTGTTCTCCAACAGGTGTTTGGCAGGACATTATAGCTTATGCTCAAACCCTTGATTACCAAGTAGTATGCAAAAGTATCTCAGGTTCTGGGGGCAGTGAAGTATTTTTTTGTGAAGATATGAGGGCGCTCGAGCAAGCCACCAAAAAAATTTTTACTAGCAAGCATGGTCTTGTACTTTGTCCCTACTACAAGGCTGATGAATACCGACTCATTATGCTTGATGATGAGTGCCAAGTAGCCTATGGTAAACAAAGGCCATACATTGTTGGTGATGGCAGCTCGAGCTTTTTACAACTCTTAAGCAATTGGGCCAAAGGAAAATCTATGTCAACTACCATAATAAAAAACTTAGTTGAGGAAAATAAAAAAAATCTGCAAGATATTCCTTCAAATGGCCAAAAAATTAACCTCTCAAATAAACATAATTTAAGCAAAGGAGCACTACCTAAAGCTGTGCCACAAAATATTTTAGAAGACCTTAAAGGTATCGCCAAATCTGCAACCAAAGCTCTAAACATGCGCTTTACTTCAATAGATATACTTAAGGTTCAAAGTACCCTAAAAGTTTTAGAGGTAAATTCTGGCATAATGATGGATAACTATATTGGTTCAGTACCAGAGAGCTATGAGCAGGCTAAAGAACTTTATAGGAAAGTTATTTTTAAAATGTTTGAGAATAGCTATTATCTTGGCAAATAAGTTTATAACTGTCCCAACTCAAAAACTTAAGACGACACGATAACTTTAACAAGCAAGAACCTTCCTGCAAATGCGATACTTTTTTAATTACAATTGCTAAATTTTGAAATCCAAACAATCATCTCCTTTTAGTTAGCGAAACATTACTTGTTTAATTATAATTGCTAAACTTTGAAACCCAAGCAATCGCTTCCTCTTAGTTAGAGAAACATTAGGTAGAAAATCAATCTAGTGACATTTTAAACATTTTTCATTATTTTTAGCAAAATTCTTAGCTATTGCCTTCGCCAGGCAAGTATTTACTGACAAATTCTTATTTTTCTAGTCAAAAAAACCTATTGATTTTAGACTAGATTGCACTTTAGCATATTTTTTAGTGGTAGTGAATTTATGAAACTAGTTAAATTAATAGTCCTAAACGATAGTATAAAAATACATGACAGTAAAGTAGCTTGCTCAAACTACCTTACTTTTCTCAGGGTTATTTGCTATGAATTCATTGTCTATAAATTGTTATGAAGAAGCCTTAGCTCAAATTTATTGGCTAAAGCCAAGAAAGGTATTTTATTTATGTGTAAAATTTTAGGAAGGGCCATTAGCGCTCTTTTAGTTATAGCACTGATTATGCTAGCAGGATGTGCAGGTGACTCTCTTCCGCAACCACCTGTTAGCATTACCAATGCTAGCGCTACTAGCAACACCTCTGTAGAGCTTACTTTTGATGAGGTTGTTGAAAATGCAGATAACGCAAATAGCTATTCTATTAGTTCAGAAACTGGTGCTAACTTAGCTGTAGTAGCAGCCTATGTAGAAGCGGATGGTAAAACCGTAACGATAGCTACTAACCCACAAGAGGAAGTCTCTTATACTCTGTCGCTAGCAAGTTTGAGTACTCAAGCCCAATCTAATAGTGTACCAGTACAAACTAGCTTTGTTGGTACAGGTCAGCTTGCACCTATAGTGGCTAGTGCTATCTCTCTGTCTAATACTGAAGTATTAATTACCTTCATTGACCCAAAATCAGCTTTACCAGCTGAGATGGGACCAAGTGCTGAGGATAAACGCTTTTATGAAATCTCAGCTCCAGACCTTGATGTTCTTGATGCTAAGTTAAGTAATGATAAAACAACAGTTACTCTAACGACCTCTGAGCAAAAGAATATTGAGTACCTTGTTAAAGTCACAAATGTAAAAACTGCAGGACCGGGTAATCAGAAAATGCTCATAGACCCATTTCATAACACTGCTAGCCTTAATGGTATTCCCTTTGATGATCAGAAGCCCCCAGAAGTATTGGAAGCTTTTGCAGTAGATGATATTACAGTTGTTCTTAGATTCAGTGAGCCACTAAGTGAAGATGCTGTTAACGCTATTAACTACAGCATTACTGATTCAGAAGGCAATACCTTACCAGTAATTCATGCTGTACTAAACGAGTTTAGCACTCAGATCACACTTACTACCTTGCCTCAAGCCAGTTTTACTTACACTATTGTGTTAGGTGATGATGTTAAAGATAGATCAGGTAACAAAGTTGATCCTAACACTACTTCTTTTGAAGGCAAATCTAGTGAAGATCCTCCCTTTGTGGCTAGTGCTATTGCCTTAAATAACCCCGATCCCACCTTAGGTGATGTATTAGTAGTTTTTAGTCAAGATATGGAGCAGACAGCTGCTGAAAACATAGCATACTACAGCATTGCCAATCCAGATTTAGAGATTCAGTCTGCCAAATTAAAAGATGGTAATACAGTTGTTTTAACTACCCCTTCGCATCAAGATGTTGAATATACTCTTAAAGTTAATAACCTTAGAAGCAAAAATGGTAACAAATTACTAGACCCTGAGCGTAGCACTGCTACTTTTAATGGTTTACCCGAAGAGGATATTGACCCACCACAGCTTAAGAGTTTAGCAGTTATTACCAACACTACTTTGCTAGTTAGCTTTAGTGAAGCCGTAGAAGCTGCTGCTGGTGACGCTAGTAAATACACCATAACTGATGAAAATGGTAAGGTTTTAGCAGTAACTTCTGCTGCTTTAAATGCCTTTAAAACTCAGGTAACTCTGACCACTGTGCCTCAGATAGACGGCATAGAGTATACATTAGTAGTTAGCGATGTTGCTGACTTAGCTGGCAATGACATTGATCCTACTAATAATTCAGCTACTTTCATAGGCTTGGCAACCACTCCTCCAGAAGTGTTAAGTGCTATTGCCCAAAGCAACACCTCGGTTTTAGTTACTTTTAACCAGAAATTAGAGCAAGCTACTGCTGAGAACGTAAACTTTTACAGCTTAACTCCTAGTTTGGCAATCACAGCAGCTGCACTACAAGCAGATGAAAGCTCTGTTATGCTAACTACCGATAGTCAAGATGACATTGAGTATGAAGTTAAAGTTACTAACTTAAAAAGTAAATCTAGCAGCCAACTTATTAATCCTGACAGAAGCACTGCTACTTTTAATAGCATTCCTGAAGCAGATACCACCCCACCTACAGTAACAGATGCGTTCCCTAACAATAGCACTACTGTTGTCGTTTTGTTTAGCGAGGCTGTAAGTGAAGAGGCTGTTAACCCTACTAGCTATTCAATCACAGGTTCTGATGGCAAAGAGGTATTAATTACTGAAGGTAGCATAAATGAGCAAGGTAACAAAGTTACTCTAAGTACTACACTACTTATAGAAGGAGTTACTTATACTGTTTTAGTTACTGGTGTTGAAGACAGCGAGGGTAACGTTATTGTAAATGATGGTGTTGGTAACAAAGCTACCTTTACTGGTCCCCCAAGTGATGATAAAGAGCCACCAAAAGTAGCTAATGCTGGGGCCACAAATAACACTACAGTAGTAGTTACCTTTAATGAACCTGTACAAAAAGAAAATGCTGAGAATCCTGCTCATTACTCTATTTTCCGTGATTCACTGGCAACACAGTCTGTACTAGTTATAAAAGAAGCAGTATTAAGTGAGGATGGTTTGACAATTACCCTAACAACTGGCTCGCAAGCAGAGATCCTTTACACTGTTGAAGTAACTAATGTTAAAGACTTAGCAGGTAACCAAATTTCACCAAAAGACCGTCTTACTGGTGCAACTAATGTGGCTACCTTTATAGGTAGACCTCCTACTGGCAAAGCTGTTGATAGTGATGGTGATGGTTTAAGTGACTCTGAAGAGCAGCGTGGTTGGATTGTTACTGTCCAACTTGCAGATGGAACTACTGCAAAACGAGAAGTAACCAGCGACATTAACAGTAAAGATACTGATGAAGATGGTATAGCAGATCGTGATGAAAAAACTTACTTGACCGACCCTCGTAATGCTGATACTGATGAAGACCAACTTACTGATTATCAAGAGTTAAATCAAATTTATAGTAACCCTGCTGTTCAAGACACTGATGAAGATGGACTTGCTGATGGTTTAGAATTTAATTTCTTTAAAACTTCTCCAACTCTTGCAGATACTGATGGTGACCAGTTTAGTGATGCTGATGAAATTGATCAATCCTTCCGTAATCCACGCCTTGCTGATTTGCCTCTTCACACTATTGATGTAGGTGAAGTTGAAGTTGAGCTGAATGTCGAGATTGACTATATCACTACGGAAGGTACTCAGAAAACCGAACAAAACGACCAAAGTGTTACTCTTGAAAGGTCAAATTCTCAAGAGTCTAGCACTAGTGATACTACTACTCTTGAATGGTTTGCAAAAGCTAGTCTTGAAACTGAAGTTGGAGCTTCGTTTCCTAGCAGTTTTGCAGCTGAAGCAACTTTCAAGGCTGAAGCTGGAGTAGGTGCCTCTGGTACTTTTGAAATGAATAATACTTCTAAGCAGGCTGCTCAAAATGCTTATAATCAAAGCCAGAATGTTTCCAATCAATCTGGAGTTAGTGAAACTTTAGAGCGCCGAGTAGCAGGTGGTAAATTAGTACTGCCTTTAATCATTCAAAATGCTGGTGATATTGCTTTTACTTTAAGCGATGTTGAAGTTACTGCACTTTACCCTAACCCTCGTAACCCTACTAGTTTTATCCCTATAGGTACATTGCTTTCTAGTACTTCTACCACCTATAACTTAGGTACTATTGATGCTAAACGTGGTCCCTTTAAGTTTGAGACACAAGCGGATGAAGTTAACCCTGATCTAATTGATGAACTTTTACGAAATCCACAAGGTATTCTTTTAGAAGTATCTAATTTTGACATTACTGATGAATTTGATAATAACTTTTCTTTCCAACAACAAGATGTTACTGAACGCACTGCTCCAATAGTAATTGATTTTGGTGATGGTAGAGTTGAGCGTTATTGGGTTGCTGTTAGTACAGGTCGTGAAATAGGAGGTGACCGTATTGTCTTTGATGAAAATGGTAAAGTTGTCGGGATAACCTTACGTGAAGCACTCGAAGATGTTATTGATTTAGATTTCTCTGATGATAGTGGTATAATAAATAGGATTGATGATCGTTCTACTGATGCAACTAAGAATCAAGCATGGGTATTATTAACAGAGAATGGCTATGATCCTGATGTATCTATAGATAAGGTGATTTTAACTAGAGGCAATGGTGTAACTTTCGCCTTTATATCTGATGAAGATAATGACGGACTCCCTAAACGCCTTGAAGACGTTTATGGTACCTCTGATCTTAAATCCGATACAGATGGTGATGGTTTAGGTGATAAGGAAGAGATTACTACAGGATATGAAGTTAATGTCGTAGGAGAATTGTCATTAATGGTTTTCTCCAGCCCCATTTCTGCAGATGCAGACGGTGACGGTCTTAATGATAAAGAAGAAAGGAATTTAGGAACAAACGCCAATTCTGCCGATACAGATGGTGATGGTGCATGTGATAGTGATCTTGTACAAGGCTGTCTCAAAGATGACGATCCTCTAGACCCAACAAAAGGAGCCCTCCCACCTTTGTTAGCTCAGTATAATTTTGATGAAACTGTAGCTAGTGGTAATACAGCTACTGATAGTAGTGGCAATGACAATCCCAACGATGGTACCTATCGCGATGATGGTAGTAATTGTGTAAAATCAGTAGAAAACCGTCTTGGAACAATAGAACATGCTGTTAGGTTTAATGTGCCTTCTGATGGTGGCGATTGCACAAATGATTCCTCTGGTTATGTTCAAATACCTCATATTGAAGGTATTTCAGAATCATTTAGTATAGGGTTGTGGGTACGTCCTAACAACTATAATAATGGATTGATAGTAGGTCAACTAGAATCTGATGGTAGTGGAAATGTTGTTGGGGGTTCTCCATGGTTTAGGTTGTTCTTAGGAACTGATAATGTTGACCCTGACATTGTTGATGGTGAAGGTGAAGGAAATAAGATCTCCTTTTATATTCCCCATGACTCTGAACCTCTTCTTCTTACTGACCCTGAGGCAGTAACTGAAGATACTTGGGCTTCTTATGTTGTTACAGTATCAGCAGATGATGGTAAGACTACTGCAATACTCTATAAAGATGGTGTGAGTGTGGCTAGTACAACTACCAACGTTACTTACCCTAATCCCTCAACAAGTGATGAAATCTTTATAAGTAATCCTAACGTAAATTTCGAGCGCTATAAAGGCGATGTTGATGATTTAAGCATTTATGGTGGTGCTATAATCCCGAGTCAAGTTCAGGAGCTTTATACACCTTAATTAAAACATAAAAGGCTGTTGTCTATAGTTGGTTCCCATGCAAAGCATGGGAACATTTTTTTTATACACTTCAAGCAACTCTCGAAAAGCAGGTATGTTATTTATAAGTGAGGCAACATCAATCAAAGTGTCATCAGAATTATTTTTATAAACCAGCAAATAATTAACCTTAACTTTGCAACTAGTTAAGGTTGCGAAATGACCAAATAACCACTATGACTAATCAAATTCATCGTCAGGTTCATCAGAATAGTTATCTTGTTCCATCATTTGCTTGGCAGTTTTAGCATCTATAAAAACTTCCTCACCATCATCTCCCTCTACAAAACGGCCAACTGTTTGCTCAAAATGCACAATCTCATCAGCGCTCTTTCCAAATTCATCCGAGCAAAGCTCCTCAAAATCCTCTACATCAAACTCTGGAGTGTGTGCATCACCTTCTAGTGCCAAAATATGAGTCAAGAAAGACT
Source organism: Trueperaceae bacterium (assembly GCA_965223045.1). Classification (GTDB taxonomy): domain Bacteria; phylum Deinococcota; class Deinococci; order Deinococcales; family Trueperaceae; genus CBDCVN01. Next base: position 4,676,700 of record CBDCVN010000013.1, on the reverse strand, counting down.
CTCGCAACTTTATGCAATCACGTGATAAGCGAATGCCACGCTCTCTATTAGTTAAAAGTGCCTCAACAATCTGTGTTTTTGCCTCGCCTTCCTCTAATTCCTCAGCTTCTACTTTCATAAGTGTTTTACGCATACGCTGAAAAAATCTTTCCATAAGCTTTTCAGGTGACTTCTTAGGAAGTGGCCAAGCATCCTTAATCGAGCCATACCAAGGAGGATTTCCATCAATAAGAAAATTTATGCCAGTGGCATGTTGCTTACGGTGATCTACATAATAACATATTACTAGCATGCTTTGCCACTCATCACCAATTTCAAAGGCTTTGTAGAAAGGGGATGTTAGCTCGAGTTCCTGAAGTTGAGTTATCTGGGTTCCTGCTCGAGTTAACCACAAGAAAGCAGTTTCTCTTTCTCTGCCAGTTATTTTGTGGTTTTTCACAAGTTGATAAAGGTCATCTACCTGCCCCTTATCCTCTAGCCATTTAGGCACCTGCTCATCAAGCAATTTCTGCACTTCTTTGCTAGCATTATGATACCCCCCTAAGAAAATAGAGAAAAAACCTTCTAATTTCACCCCTTGTTGCAAATCTTCTAATTGCTGCTGTATTTCAAACTCTGAAGCTTCTAAAATTTCTTTAGAACTTAGCCACTTGTCAAATTTAGGGCGCAATAGAGCAATAGCAGGAATAGTTATAGTTTTAGATTCTTTGCGTTTCCTACGCTGTTTTTTAGCCATACAATTTACCAAGAGTTTTGCCTAAGAATAAACTTAAGATCTTCGGCTATATCTAAAATACTACTTTGATTATAAACTAGGCGCATATAGCCTTCTTTATCCACGATCGCTAAACTATCTGTATGAATAAACTGATTTTGATTGGGTAGCTCCTTATAACCTACAAAAAAACCCTTTGCAGCGGAGGCAATATTGCTTGCTGAACCACTTAAACCAATAAAATTTGGATGAAACCCTGAAATGTAATTTTGCACAGCCTCAGGAGTATCATTTTGGGGATCAATGCTTATCATAATCACTTGTAAATCCTCAGGCTCTCCTAAATCACGATAAATGTTAGCTAAGTGCCCCAAAGTAAGAGGACATACATCGGGACAACGAGTAAAACCAAAAAACATGAGTAAAATATCACCACGCCAATTAGAAATATCTACATCTCCCAAACCCTTATGCTGCAACTTCACATTTTCTACAAAAACAGGAGTTTGGAGTAAGGTGCCATTAAACTCACGCTTAGAGTCAGTTATAAAGTGGCGACTAAAAACAAATAAAGCAAGTAAACTAATTGTGATAATCAACGATAAGGTAAAAGTTTTTATAAATGTTCTTTGCTTCATTAGAACTTCAAATGCTTAATTATAACTGTAGTTTTTTGTTCGCTCTAAAATATGGAGAAGAGAAACCTAAATGCACTCATCACTCGGCATTCTATTCTAAATCTTAGAAGCATCAAATTAATAAGGGTTCAATTCCAACCCCTACGACACAGGTTTCATGGTAAATGCTTTCATTAATTAGTTGGTGTTGTATAAGCAACGTGGGAATAATCAGATACAACAACTTGCATTCTTACAAACTTTTATGCAATCTTCAGTTGGAAATACTTTTATCAAAATCTATGTACTACATTATTTAGCATCATGACTTAATATTCACCACCATTTGTACAATGGGAGCATAAGTTTCGAAGGCACTTGTATAGTGCCCTGAAGAGTCGTATTTGTGAATAGTATGGCTGCCCTGACGAGCCAAGTAAAGATTTCCCTTGTGATCTACACTCATATCAAAAATGGCATCACCTGTTTCATCTTGTAAAGCCTCGGCATCAAAAGATAAAACTACCTTACCTTCAGAACTAATTTTTCGCACTTTTCCCCCACTAGAATCACTAATATAAAGGTTATTTTCTTTATCAACCGTAAAGCCATCTAAAACACGAAGTCCTTGTTGCTCTGCAGTGCGTTTGAAAGCCCAACGAGTTTGATAATTTCCCTCACTATCAAAACGTTGTACTTGTTTATTGCCATAATCAAGTATATATACACAACCATCAGGTCCTACACAAATTGATCTAGGTTGATCAAAAAGCCCACGCCCTTGGCCAGAACCACCAAAACTACTTAAATATCGTCCTGAGGAATCAAAACATTGAACCATTTGTGTTTCGCTATCTAAAATGTAAATACAGTTCTTACCTATGGCTAAAGCAGTAGGGTTTAAAAGGTCACCAGGTTTCATACCATATCGACCAAATGAAAAAACAAGCTCACCATGTGTACTAAGCTTATGAATCATTTGTCTACTATCAGCGGAACTGTGTTCTACTATTGCCAAGTAGTAATTACCCATATCATCTATAGCCATAGCTTGTGGAACGGCAAAGAATTTGTTTTTACCTATACCAATTTTACCAAAAGAGTTGTGTAACTCTCCTTCTAAATCAAGAGTGCGTAAAACCCCTTGAGAAGCATTAACTACTACAACAATGCTACTAGGCATTTCTGTACTAGCATCTTGCTCTTCATTGTAAGGATAGCGTTCTAGAACTTCTGCTATTTTTTCAAGAGTTGGTCTATTATCAGGATCCTTTGTAACCATCCACATAACTAAATCATCAAGTGTTTTAGGAACTTCTAAATTGACTTGTCTAGGTGGAGTAGGGTTTTGAAAAATCTGCTGATGAACTATGGACTCGTAATTGCCTTTAAAAGCAGTCTGACCTGCAAGCATTTCATAAAAGACTAGGCCAAGACTATAAATATCACTACGAGGATCTATTTTTAGCCCTCTTGCTTGTTCAGGAGACATGTAAACAGGTGTTCCCAAGCGTGCCCCTGCCATAGTAAGTTTAGCTAGCATTTTACCCCCAGCAATACCAAAGTCCATAAGCTTAACTGCATCAGGTTGAACAACAGGGTCTTCACTAAGGCGGATTCCACCTTTTAAAATCATTATGTTAGCAGGTTTGATGTCTCTATGAACAATTCCTGCCTCATGAATATGCTCCAAAGCTCCTACTACTAGTTGCATAATGCCAACTTTTGCATTAAGTGGCAACTCATCATTCTCTATATACTCTTCTAAACTTCTGCCTTCTAAAAGCTCCATAGCCATAAAATGCTTAACACCTTGACTACCATGCTCAAAGGTACGTACTATATTCTGATGATTTAAACGTAAAGCTACTTCAGCCTCTCGGTGAAAACGTCTTACAAACTTAGCATCGGCAACATATTGTTCCATGGGAACTTTTAGAGCAACGATATGACCATCGCTTTTGCGCCTTGCTTTAAACACGCTAGCCATGCCCCCGGAGCCAACCTTGCCAATTACTTCGTAGCCTGGCACTTCTACATCTTCAACATTGGTATCAGATAATGAAGTTGTTGTTTTCGACTTGCTCAGTTGTCTACTTCTACGTTTACGCTTAGGTACTTTACGAGAACGTACATAGCTCCGTGCTGACTCAGTTGGTGTTGCTGGCATAAGAATACTTAAACCAATAGCACTGAAGAGGGCTAGAATTATAGTGCGCTCGAGCCCACCATAGTTTGCTAGAACTATTGTCAAAAGGAAAAAAAGGCTAATAAATAAACTGTTTAACCATGTGGAAAAGCGTGAGAGAAGCATAGCCAAAACCACAGAAACCAACATGCCAACTAAAAGCACTGTATTACCTCCTTGATCCTAAGGGCAATTTTATCTAAACCACTCCTCTCATTTACTAAAGCAATAGGGTAGCTGATTGCTGCTAGTTGATCAGAGTCTTTACTCACTTCTATTATAATTTTTTCAAAATGCATTAAAATTTTTAAACTATTAAAAAACATAAAATTGCTGAGCACTAATTTTGTTGATGATAGCACAACTTATTGGTTGGTGTATACTTTTTTTGTATACATCACTAACATCACTCAACATCATACTTATGTCTGAACTATAAACAAAACTTATTGCAAACTGCACTATAAACATTCTATCTCATAACTAGTAATGTATATGTGAAATCTGGTTACAAACTTAGTTTTGTGCCTGTGGGCTACGGTTGGATACACTTTCAGTTAAAGGTCCAAAACGTGCCTCATACCGTCTAATATTATCTTCTAAGCTACGCAATAATGCCTTAGCATGTTGTGGGCTAGTAATTACTCGATTATTCACAAGTGGTGGCTGCCCCGGATAGGCTAGGGCAAAATCAAGCACAAATTCATCTTTTGTGTGTGTTAATATCGCCATATTCGCATATCTCCCACGAGCAATTTCTTTATCAACTTCTACTTTAAATTCTTTCACACTCATATTTTCCACTCTAGAAGAGGTTTTTTCTTCATACTAGTCAGCGCAAGTTACTAACCTACTAATTATATTGCTAACTTAGTTTTTACATTTTGTAATCCACAACATGCAAGATGTAGAATTACTAACTTCTAACATTTGGGCACCCTTTAAATACTTAGTGAGGAGTGTTATCTTTATTGTAGTGCAAGTACTTTTTATTGGTGATGTCTTTGCCCAAGCAGGACTTAGAGTGCTTAGATCTTACCTTAAACACCACAAAAAAGATTTTGACTTTATTATTGCCAATGGTGAAAATGTTTCAAGTGGTCGAGGGATTTCTCGTAAACATTTTAAAAGTATGTTAACTGCTGGCGTTGATATTGTTACTTTAGGTAACCATGTTTGGGACAATAGTGAAATGGCAGAACTTTTAGAGGAAAGCACGAGGCTCTTACGCCCTTTAAATTACCCCACTACTACGCCAGGTTTAGGCTACACTGCCTACAACAACCATTCAGGGAAACGTTTACATATAGCCACAGTTATGGGTAGGGTTTATATGGAACCACTTGATTGCCCTTTTAAGAGTCTCGATTCAGTTATTGAACGGGTACCTAAAAATGAACCTCTTATTGTAGATTTTCATGCTGAAGCTACTAGTGAAAAGAAAACTATGGGATATCACTTAGCAGGACATGCCACAGCAGTTATTGGCACTCACACTCATGTACAAACTGCAGATGAAATAGTTAAGAAAGGCACTGCTTATATCACTGATGTAGGAATGACTGGAATACAAGATTCTGCTATAGGCATGGATTTTGAATCAGTTCATACTCGCTTTGTAAATAAAATACCTAAGCGCTTCAAACCTGCTGAGGGAAAAGCAACGCTTTGCGCAGTTGTAATAGAAATAGAAGAAGGAAAGGCTACAGCTATCAGACGGTTACAGTGGGAAGAACCACTTGGTTAAGCAAATTTTTACCAAATTGTTTTAATGCTTGTCGAAATTAATTGTGATAAGTGAGTTTTTGCTTCATGAATAGTTACTTGCTTCATGCACAAACTTTGACTAAGTCATATGACTTAGTCAAGTACTTATAATATTGACCCAAAGTTTGGGTATTTGGAGTCCTGCCCGAAACGGTCGTTGTAGGGACGTATTATTTTGCAACCCTACAGCTTTCCAAACAGGCGTAAAACCTGCCTAACAAGATAGTTTTTTCTTGTTTCTTTGACTTACAAAAGCTTGTTACAAGTATCAAGCTTACTATCAGATCATTGTGATTGCATGGTCAACATCGTTACTCTTTTCCCATAGGAGTTATTAAGCTCAGAGAATTTGAACCATAAGTTCTTTGCTTGAAATACTTTATCTTTTCTAAGATCAACTCCAAATTGCTTGGATACTGGAATATATACAACTCTTTGGTGATATGACTATTTATGATTTTCTGAAATATTCCCGCTAAATCAAGGTTGTAAGGTGGTGCAGCAAAAACCACATCAAAGCTTCGAGGGTCATTAAGTATAAACTTCAAAGCATCATCTTGAATAACCCTGACACTTAAGCCTAAAGCACTAGCATTTGCACGTATAATGCTACTAGCACCCCTATTAATCTCTACACAAGTTGCTTGCCAACCTCTTGAAGCAGCCTCTAAACCTATAGCGCCCGAACCACTAAATAAATCAAGAAAGCTACCCTTTTGGTCAAAATTTAAAATGTTAAACAGGGCTTCACGTAAGCGAGAAGGGCTTGGCCTAGTTGCATATTTAGGAACTTCTAACACTCTTCCTTTTGCACTTCCTGCAATTATACGAGGCTTAGACATAACTAATTCTACAGCTTTACTTGGCTAAGGAAATCCTGTGTTAGGAACACAATTGATTTTTTAGAGCTGTGTTACTTTTGGTGATTTGCAGTGTATTACTAGGGCTTCGTTTTACGCAAATACTCTGCTTTGCTGTAAAATTACCTAAAGTTCTGAGCAAGGTAGTAACTATAGTCTTTAAAAGTAATGGCCTATAATGTAAAAATATTTGTAACATAGTAGGTAATTATTATGATAACAAAAATCTTTATTTCCCTTATAGGAGCTTTGGTTTTAACAACTAGTACAGCCCAAATAAATGGTTCAGGGGCAACTCTACCAAGGTTACTTTACGAAGAAATGTTTCGTCACTATGAGCTACTTACCGAAATTCCCATAGATTATAGGGCCATTGGTTCAGGAAAAGGGATCCAAGAATTTTTAGCTCAAAAAGTAGATTTTGTAGCTAGCGATCTACCCTTAACTAATGTTCAATTAGTCCAAGCTACTGCTAGTGAGGCTAGTAAGGCCCCTAACGTTATTCTACACATTCCTATAGCTATCTCAGCTGTGGTACCAGCATATAACTTTGCACCATTTTACGAAGTGGACAAACTTATCTTAAATGGTGAGATTTTAGCTAAGATTTTTCTAGGTGAGATTCGTTTTTGGGATGATGATGCAATAGTCACACTTAACCCTGATGTGCAACTACCTAACTTGCCCATTCTAGTCATTTACCGTAATGATGTTTCAGGTACAACTAGTATTTTCATAGACTATTTGAGCAAAGTTTCAGAGCACTGGTCAGAAGAAGTGGGACAAGGTCCTTTGGGGAAAATTAGTTGGCCTATTGGATTTGGCGAAAATAGCAATGCTGGTGCAGCAAAAATGATAAGGCAAACTCCCGGGGCCATAGGATATATAGCTCTAAGTGAAGCTAAACAAGCAAATCTTAAAATTGTCAATTTATATAATGCTGCTGGTAACGTGGTATCCGCCACGACAGAAGCTGCTATGTTATCTGCAAATGTTGATGTCTCTGATGATTTGCGAGTAAGTATTACTAATACAGATCATGAGCAAGGCTGGCCTATAGCAGGCCTTACATGGATCTTGCTCTACAAAGATCAAAATTACTCTGAGCGTAGCATTTACCAAGCAACGCAAATTAAAAACTTAGTGAGTTGGATGCTTACTGACGGACAAAATCTTAATAAGAGTCTAGACTATGCTCCTCTTACAGAAGAGATTCAAAATAAAGCACAGCTATTACTTAATGATGTTTATTATACTACTTTCGAGTAAGCAAGCACTAAAAAGTACTTTTGACAAAATTAGAATTAGAAACAATTGATAGGATTTAGCAAGGAGAACACATTGTGGACGAAAGGTTTGTTATAGAAATTATTAGTTATGAGGCTCAAGAACGTGATCATATAATCAAAAAATTTATTACTAACTTAAGAATTTCCCCTAATAAAGCCATTAAAATGCTAGATGATTTACCTCGAGTAGTTACCAAACCAATCCCCCTTGAGAAAGCTCAAGGTATCAAAGCTCAATTTGATGATGTAGGGGTTAAAACGAACCTTAAAACCTATGAAGGGAAAGCTGATGAATCTGTTAGTTACAGCTCTAATCCAACATTAACACCACTAGTCACTTCACAAGGCCGCTCAGATCAACCTTCTGAAGAGTCAGGCATGGCAAGCTCACAGCAAATAGTCTCCAGTAAATCCTTGACAACAAACGAATCTTCAACAATACCATTAGAGCAAGAGGAAGCACCTACCTTAGCTGTTGAAGAAAATAGCTCTTCCACATTGACGCAAGAAGCTGATTCCTTAGCAGAACACACTGAAGATAAAGATTTGCAGCCTACCCTTGAAAATAAACCTTTAGAAGAGATTGATACTTTTGGTTCACAAAAAAGATACACGTATAGTGTACGTGGCACATTTTTGCGAGCAGCTATCTTTCCCGCTTTACTAGTAGCTTTAGGGCTATGGTTAGTTTTACTTAGTACTGTTAGATTTACACTAAATGCCCAACTTCTTAGCATTGCCCAGCAGCACACTATCTTCATAACCAATCATCTTGAAAATGAACTTGACGCCTTGAATACACTTGATAGCAGTCAAAACTTATCTATCTTACAAAAGAATATCCAACTAGCAAGACAAAGTCTTAGTGGTTCAAATATCAGCTTTACAGCTGCTTCTGATAATAAAGGTCGAATCCTTGCTAGTTGGTTTGATAAACCTGAGAGCTTTACACCTATAGGTCAAGAAATTATTCATGCAACAGGAGAAATAACTAAGTTTATAGTAGAATCACAAGAATTAAAGCATAGTTTACGCCATCCTTTAAATAACAATCTTGATGTTTTAGCTCATCCAATAGTACTACAAGGACAAGTTTCAGGGGCAGTGTTTTTAGGCCTGAATAAAAGAGGAATCATCCCCCAATTACAGCATCTATTTTTTAGTATGCTTTTTGCAACTTTCTTGATGTTTGTACTAGCACTTCTCTTAACAAATTTTTTAGGGCGTAATTTGATTGATGATATAAGGAACTTGACTAAAGCTGCTGATAAGCTTAGTTGTGGTGACTTAGATGTCATTACTGAGGTAAAATCTAATACTGAACTTAGAAGCCTAGCCAAATCACTCGAGCGCATAAAAGATAGCTTCAAATTATCCTTGGAACGTTGGCGGACTCGTCGCAATTAATTACACTAAAGTTTCAAACGTTTAAATAAAACCTCAGGCACAACTTTTATAATGGTCATTATCCAATACCAATACCAAGGCAAATAAACAACATCTCTTTTATGTTTTATAGCACTGTAAATACCTTTAGCAATTTTTTCAGGCCTTGCCCAAAGTAAACCTTTATTAAACGAAGCCGTCATAGGTGTATCCACAAAACCTGGCTTTATAGTAAGGACATTAATTTTGCTTTTATGAAGACGGTTGCGTAAACCTTGTAAAAATAATGTTATTGTTCCTTTTGCTGTTCCATAAATATAATTGCTCTGCCTACCTCTATCACCAGCTACAGAAGAAATAACTGCAATAGATCCATAACCTTGTTCCTCAAAGTAGTTAGCTACTAGGGTTAGTATGGAAATAACTGATAGAGCATTAGTCTTAAACTCTTGTAAAGTCTCTTCTACAGAATTCTCACACTTTTTTTGGTCAGGCAAGCTACCATGAGCTATCAGTACAATATCAAGACCATTCATTGTTTGAGTAGCTTCTTCTAGTACCTCTTTATGCTTAGCAAAATCATTAACATCTAATTGATAGCTTGAAACAGATTGACCATAGCGAACTAAAAGATCATCACAAATGGTTTGTAATTTCTTAGGATTGCGACCCACCAAGTATAAGCAATCTCCACTAGCAGCAAAAAGATGTGTTGTTGCTTCAGCTATTGCTGAAGTTGCCCCAATAATAAGTACTTTAGGCAATGTTATCTCCTTTAGTAACACGCTCCCAAAAAGCTGATGAAAGTGCTGGATCACGGTATTGCTCTAATTTCTGCCATTTAGGAAAAGCTTGTTTAAAAACCCAGCTTTGCATACGAGCATCCTTAGCTGGATAAATAGCTCCACCAGCAGCCATAACAATTTCATCTAGTGAGTCTAGAAGCTCGAGCAACTCCTTACCAGTAAAAGGGAAATCTAGGGCTAAAGTTGCCCCCGGCTTAGGAAAGGATAACCACCCTCTTGAGGGTAAATCACCAAATATCTTAAGCACTGCCAAGAAAGAACCCTTGCCTGCTTGGGCAATCTTTGTTAGTAGTGTTCGCATAACTTCCACACTACTTACCATAGGAACTACACATTGATATTGTAGAAAACCTCGAGGACCATAAAGGCGATTCCAATGATTTATAGAATCTAAGGGATAAAAAAATGGTTCGTAATGTTTAATAGCATGTCTTTTTTGTGGCCTTAGATAGTACAAATTATTAAATGCCTTCAAACTAAAGTTATTAACCATAGAAAAAGGTGGTGTAAAAGGCATATTAACTTTGCTAGGTCGTGATGGCTTGTGTTTAGGATTTTTAGCGGCATGATTACCACGCATAAATATGCCACGTCCTAGTGAACGTCCTTTGGCTAAACAATCTACCCAAGCAACAGTATAAGTAAAGCTTTGACTTTCTTGAGAGAGCTCAAAGAACTTTTCTAAAGAAGAAAAACGTATCGTTTCTACCTCTACATAAGGATTCTTAATGGGTATCATTTGAATATCTGCCCACAAGATAATACCAGTTAATCCTAATCCTCCTATAGTAGCTTCAAACCAATCACTATTTTCATCTGGTGAGCAAATAAGACGTGTCCCATCTGAACGCAAGAGTTCAAGCTTACTCACATGATTACCAAAATTACCACTTAAATGATGATTCTTACCATGAATGTCATTAGCTATGGCCCCACCTACAGTAATAAAGCGAGTTCCCGGTGTTACTGGTAAAAACCAACCTTTTGAAACAGTAAAAGACAAAATACTACTCAGAAATACTCCTGCTTCACAGCGCATTACACCAAAGGCTCTATCAAAAGCTATAAAGTGCTTTAAAGGGCGTATATCAATAAGCGTACCATTTTTAGTTAAGCAACTATCTCCATAGCTACGGCCATTGCCATAAGGTAAAAGAGGGTTTGGCTGTTTAGGAAACCCCTGAGTATGCCATACTAGTTTTATTGCTTCTTGTTTCAAAGAGGGATAATTCCCCCAAGAGTTGTACCTATTCATATATATATTTTAACCTACTATTTGTGATCTTATTTTAATTATGTCCTACAAAACCATCTATAAAGGCTCTATTCTTACACTTTCAAAAATTGATGATTTTTGGGAAGTAGTTGAACATGCTTCTACTATATGTGTATTGGCTTTAAAAAAAGATAAAGTTCTAGGGGTTAAGCAAATGCGTCCTGCTGTAAATACATATACATGGGAACTACCTGCAGGAATCATAGATGCAGGTGAAACACCTGAAGAAGCAGCGAGGAGGGAGCTAGCTGAGGAGGTTCAACTCACAGGTGAATTAACATTAATTACTCAAATGTATAGCAGTCCCGGTTTTTGTAATGAGGAAACTTACCTTTTTGAGGCAACAAATCTAAAAACTGCAAAGGGTAAACCAGATGAACATGAAAAGCTCAGTATATCATGGAGTAAGTTAGATAAAGTTTGGCAAGCAATTCAGCAGGGTAAGTTAAAGAGTAGTTCTGCTACTTTATTGGGACTCAGCTATGCTTTAGGGAAAAAAGGTTATTTTAGTGAGGAGTAACATGAGTAGTACTTGCCTAAAAGAAAGCCCTAGAAAATTTAAGACCTCTAGGGCTCAGATCATCACCTATTTTTTAGAGCTACATTCTATGTTTCCTCAGTTAGAGTATCTTTTTCAGGTGCTGCATCAACCTTTATCTCATCATTGCTTTCTTCTTCCTCTTGTGAAGAATCTAAATCCAAAGGTCGTTTACCCTCTCGAAAAGCAGCTGTAAGCATTGCTGCTGCTTCTATAGCGTCAATCTCTGAAGCAGTTTCTTGACTTTCTTCTACCTTAGTGCTTGACTCTAAATCTACCCCAGTGCTTGATTCTGATGATTCTGAAGTTGTTTCTACTTCAGCTTTAACATCATCGAGGACCTGTGCTACAACTTCACTCGACCCTTCAGCTGTTTCTGATAAAACTTGGCTAATTTCGCTCGTCTCTTGAGTTAAACTTTCATCTACCTCGTTTATAGCCTCAGTTTTAGTAAGTTCATTTTCAGAATCAGAACCTTCATCTTTTCCTTCTGCTTCCGCTTTTTCCTCTACTTCCACACTACTAATTGCAGGAGGTGGCACACTTTGTGTATCAGTTAAACCAAATTGAGCAAAGAGATCAGCATAGACATCACCAAGTTTAGTTGTGGACTTACCACTATTATCAGAAGATGCATAGCTGTAATCATAGTCTATACCCTGACTGCGACGACCTCCACGACGACCTTTACGACTACCCTTACGTTCTTTCTCTTTAGGTTGTGGGGTTTCTCCTGTTTCAGATGGCGTATAAGGAATGAGGCGCTTACGTGAAAGACTAGCACGCTGCTCAACAGGATCAATGTTGAGTATCACTGCAGTTATCTCATCACCTTTTTTAAATTCCTCTTTTATGTTATCAACACGTTGATGATCAAGTTCACTCACATGAACTAGCCCCTCTATACCATCTTCAATTTCTATAAACACACCAAAATCAGTGATGCCTGTAATAGGACCAGTAATCTCAGTACCGGGAGGATAGTTATCAGGTAAGCTACTCCATGGATCAGGCTTAGTTTGACGTAAACCCAAAGAAAGACGTTTATCATTTAAGTCTATCTTTAAAACCATAGCCTCAACAAAATCACCCTCTTGCAAAACTTCTTTAGGGTGACGTACCCGTTTGGTCCAACTCATTTCACTAACATGAATAAGACCCTCTAAACCGGGCTCAACTTCTACAAAAGCACCAAATGGAGTTAGGTTAGTAATATTCCCACTAACCTTTTGGCCTAGGGTATATTTGTCAAGAACACTTTCCCAAGGATCACTCATCAACTTCTTCATCGATAAGTTAATGCGTTCGTGCTCTAAATCCATGTCTAAAACTTCAACCTTGACCTTATCACCTATACTTAAAACCTCTTTAGGGTGACCAAAGCGTTGATAGCTTACTTCTGAACGATGTACAAGACCATCTACACCACCCAAATTGATAAAGACACCAAAGTCAGTGATCTTTACAACTTCACCCTCCAGCACTAATCCAGGCTCGAGCTTTTGCAAGGTTTCAGATTTCTTCTCAGAAACCTCTTCTTCAACAATAGAACGTCTCGAAATGATGATGCGATTGCGTCTGCGATTAAGTTCAATTATGCGAACTTTGACTCTTTGCCCTACATAAGGAGTTAAGTCACTAATACGACGCACATCAACTTGACTAGCAGGCAAAAAAGCACGCACTCCCAAGTTGGCAACAAGGCCACCACGCACCTGTTCAATTATTTCAACCTCTACAGGCTTTTTCTCTTCGTAAATGTGCTGAAGCAAGTTCCAAGCTCTCTCTTGATCAGCACGCTTTTTCGACAAGATAATAACATTGTTAGGAATATCTGCTCTTATAACAAATACTTGAACTTCATCACCAGATTTGAAGTAACGAGCAGCATCTTCAGGAGTTAAATCTTGTTCAAAGAGTTGATTGTAGGGAATCACTCCTTCAATTTTGGCTCCTACATCAACAACAATTCCATTTTGAGCTAGCATAATGATATTACCTTTAATCATCATGCCACGATGTATAGGTTTTTGGCCAAGCTGTTCGTCGCTAGCTGCTAGCGCCTCCTCCATAGTCATAGAACTATCTTGCTTAAGACTAGTTACTTGGTCACTTACATTTTCATAAGGGGTTCCTATCTCGCTAGGAAGTTCATTCTCTAGCACTTCTGAACTTTTTGAAGCAGTTTCCAAAGCCTCAGTTGCTGAGCCTTCAATATTTGCTGCTCCTGAAGAGGTTTCTAAGAACCCTGCCACACTTTCATCGGGGTTTTCTGTGCTCTCATCTAGATTTTCAGTAGAGGCTGCTAAAGGTTCGACTACAGATTCATTAGAATCCTCAGTCATATCCTGAGTTAAGCCAGTAGCTACTTCATCACTGCCATTAGAATTTTCATCGATAATGTCAGCTTCAGCCACTGCGGAACTTACACCCTGTTCAGTATCCACAGATGGGGCCTGATAAGAGGAATCTTCTTTCAAAGCTTGGTCGGTGACTGCTTCAGGGTCATTAGCAGTCAAGGTTTGTTGTTCTTCCATTATATTAAAGGGAGTCCTTCCAAAAAATAAAGACAATGCCTATTATTAAAGCACAAAGGACAATGACAAAGCAAACATTAAAGGTCAATTTTTTGAAAAAGTGCTTTACACTAAGACACCATTGGCTTGCCCAGCAGTTATTTTGCTTCTCAAAAAGCTACAAAGTGTAACTACATTAACCTACACTTCCAACTTAAAGTACTATAACATTAAAGCACCTATAAGACAATTAAGAAATATTTATAATTAACAACTTAGCTTTGGAACTTGACAGTAATGCCATAAGCAAGTATTATCTTGCTACTTAATGCGCCGAGGTGGTGGAATTGGTAGACACGCTAGCTTGAGGGGCTAGTGACCGCTTAGGTCGTGCGGGTTCAAGTCCCGCCCTCGGCACCACATATAATTTCAGAAAAGTTTAAGTTAGGCTCGAGTCAGAAGTAAAAGATGAGAGCTAGTAAAAGCCTTAGGTTGATAGTACTATCATCAGAATATGTTATATAAGATTAACTATTACAAGGATAGGTAATCCTTGTCTCTAGTTTTTCATAATAGCAGGTGGTGTTTAAATTGAAAAAAGCCTTATTGTTATTTAGTCTAATTTTACTGTTTCTGTGCTTTTCATTAGCTAGCTCAACTGAAAATCAAACAAGCGTGCTAAGCGAACCTCTTATGGATAATCAGGCTCTTGGGTTTGTTTGCCAAGGGGAGTTTAAGGTACTAGCACCCCAAAATCTTCATCAAAATTCTCTTCTAACTTTATTCTCAACTCGCATGCAAGAAGCCACAGCCCCTATAGAAGTGGATTTACATGCCTTTGAGGGAGAGTTTGTGACAATTACCTGGCAAGTAAGTGATGGTGAAACTTTTTGGGGTGTAGATATAGCACCTGTTTATAAAGACAGTTTAATTGATTTTCCTTTTAAGTAAGAGCTGTTATTAATTCAGGCAAGGATATAGCTAAAAAGTGCCCCTATGACTTCATTACAACTAAAACTAGGCCTTGTCTCTTTAGTAGGTGCTGGTCCCGGCGACCCTGATTTAATTACAGTTAAAGGGTTAAAACGTTTGGCTCATGCCAATGTAGTAGCCTATGATCGTTTAATAAATCCTGCTTTGCTGCGGGAATGCTCTCAAGAAGTTGAGCTTATACTTGTCAATAAATCTAACAAATTAACTCAAGAGGCTATTAACGAATTACTTATTGATAAAGCAAAACAAGGCCTAAAAGTAGTGCGCTTAAAAGGTGGTGATCCTTTTGTTTTTGGCAGAGGTGGAGAAGAAGCTTTGGCGCTACAGAAGGCCGGTATTCCCTTCGAAATAGTACCAGGGGTAAGTTCAGCTACAGCTGTACCAGCCTATGCAGGCATACCTGTAACTCATAGACACATATCGACATCTTTTACAGTAGTAACTGGGCATGAGGATCCTAATAAGCCTAATTCAACATTAGATTGGTCAGTTTTGGCTCGAGCAGAAACTCTAATAGTACTTATGGGACTTGGCAATCTAAAGCATATTGTACTAGAACTCATAAAACACGGACGCTCACCAAAAACTCCAGCAGCAATAATACATTGGGGTACCATGCCTGAGCAAAAAGTTGTCATTGGAACTTTAGCAAATATTAATCAAGAAACTTCTAAAGCAGAGCTTAAACCCCCAGCAACTTTGGTGATTGGCGAAGTTGTTGGCCTACATGAAAATTTAAAATGGCTCAAAGATAATAACTTAAAGCTAGGCTTACCCTTAATAAACTCTAGCAGGAACGGTAAATAATTTGTACTCCTCAAGTAAAACTAACACTTCATCTAAGTTTAGGTATGATCTTACTGATATACGGCAATTAAACAGACTTTTTGCTTTTACTAAACCTTACCGTAAAGCCTTATTAATAGGCCTAATTGCTGTAAGCTTTGCTAGTTTTCTAGGGCTTACTTTTCCTATAATTGTCAGAGAGCTTTTCAATACCGCCTTCCTAGAAGGGGAAGGTGTTTTAGAAAATAGAACAAAAATAGCAACGGACCCTTTACAGCAACTTAATCTTATTGCGTTTTTGCTAATAGGAATCTTTTTAGTTCAAGCAGGCTTTAACTATCTTAGAGTTTTTTATCTTGCCAAGGTAGGAGAGGGCGTAGTAGCTGATTTGCGTAAGCGGCTCTTTAAGCATCTTATGGGTTTATCAATTAGTTTTTTTGAAAATCGTAAAACTGGTGAAATTACATCTCGCCTAACTAGTGACATAACAACTGTACAAGCAATTGTTTCACAATCTTTAGCGCAGTTTGTTAACCAACTTATTACCTTAATTGGTGGGGTAATTTTCCTCTTTGTGCTTAATTTTAAACTAACCCTTCTAATGCTAGCTATAATACCTGCTGTAATTCTATCAGGAGCTTATTTTGGTAGGCGTTTGCGAAAAATATCTACTGAGTTTCAAGACCTTGTAGCTAGTGCCAACGCTACAGCTGAGGAAGCTATCACGGGCATTCGAGTAGTCAAGTCTTTTACCACTGAAGAGCTAGAAGTAGCGTGCTATAGTAAAGAGATTGAAGCTTCCTATCAAATGGCTTTACATCGTGCACGTATCCGCGCTATTTTTATTCCTAGCATTATAATGGCTATGTTTATTGGTATAAGTATAGTTTTGTGGGTAGGAGGTCGTTTAGTCTTAGCAGGTAATTTACCTGCCGGTGACTTAATTGCTTTTTTGTTATTAACTGTTTTCGTAGCTGGCTCAATAGGTACATTTACAGGTCTTTATAGTCAATTTCAAGAAGCACTAGGTGCATCTAGACGCATTTTTGAACTTTTAGATGAGCAAAGTAGTATGCCAGATACTAAAAATCCCAAAAAGATAGATTCTCTTAAGGGTATAGTGAGTTTTAAGAATGTTTCGTTTCGTTATGGTAATAGGGGAAAAGAAAATGTTCTCGAGAACATTTCATTAGAAGCTAAGGCTGGTGAAATTATAGCCCTAGTAGGTCCAAGTGGTGCTGGCAAAAGCACATTGATTAGCCTTATTCCTCGTTTCTATGATCCTGTAAATGGACAGGTTCAACTAGATAGCAATGACTTACGTGATATTGGTTTGCAAGAACTACGCTCCCACATAGGTATAGTACCCCAAGAAACACAACTTTTTTCTGGTACTATTTTGGAAAATATTGGCTATGGTAGGGAAGGCTCGAGCATACAAGAAATACAAAAAGCTGCCATTGCTGCAAATGCCCACGAATTTATACAAGATTTTCCCAATAAGTACCATACTCTAGTAGGTGAAAGAGGTGTCAAGCTTAGTGGTGGGCAACGTCAGCGTATTGCTATTGCTAGGGCCCTTTTAAAGAACCCTAAAATCCTAATTCTTGATGAAGCTACTAGTTCTCTTGATAGTGAATCAGAAGCTTTAGTACAACAAGCACTTGAGGTACTAATGAAAGGACGTACTACCTTTGTTATTGCCCACCGCCTTAGCACTATTCGCAATGCTAAGCGCATAATTGTTTTAAACGAAGGACGTATAGTGCAAGAAGGTAATCACAGAGAACTGCTAACTCAAGGTGGTCTTTACAAAGAGTTGTATGATAAGCAGTTCTCTAACCATGAGTGACCTGCGATTAAGATCTTTTCTTAAAGACTTGCCAATTTTGGCTTACAAGACACCTCATTAGAAGGAGCAGATTCTCCATCTTTACAAGACTTGTTCTGAAATAAGGAATTAGGCAATAAGGCAGTTCCATAAACCAGCACAAACTCCTACTACATCGTCAACAAATCCCTTAATACGATTCCTAAAAGCATACACAAGAATCTTGAAACGCTTCATTCCTCCAATGGCATTCTCAACATATACACGTATCTTGCTCACTGCTTGGTTGTGAGCCTTCTGCTCTTTACTAAGCTTGGGATTAGGGTTGGCTTTGCTCTTCCTAGGTCTCTTATGAGGTATTGCAACATCTGCTCCTTCATAATCTTTCTCGATTCCTTGATATCCTAAATCTACTGCCACTTTAATATCCTCAAACCACTCCTCCTCAGGTGGAAATTCTTCCTTTAGCATTGCATAGTCATGGTTCCGTCCTCCAAAGGTTTGTCCCACAAACAAAATTACCTTCTCCTTGCTGCTTATCACTGTGTTTTTCTGCGTGTGGTTACCCTGTTTGCCACTGTATAACTCCTGTTGCATTTCATCATCCTTTGGGCGTTGATGTTCTCGCTCTGTAACATCAATCAGTATTTCGTCAAGTCCCTCAAAAGCTGCTTTGAAATCCTCTATGTTTTCAAACTCTCTAGCTGGCATATATCCCAAACCACTTAGAGTTTTCGCCATTATTGGTGTAAGACGTTGTACCCAAGCATGGGCATTAGATCGTGATAAATCAAATTTCTCCGCTAGAACATCAAACGTTGGGTAAAGTCTAAGGTAGTAAAGAATAAAGCACAGTTTTATATTGACTGTACTTAGTTTACTGTTTCTTCCTCCTCCTGGCTTACGATGTACTTTCCCTGCTTCTAGAGCCTTTTCATAACGTTGCTTTTCATGGTCTTCTAAAGCTTTAGCAAATGCAGGTTCTAGTTCCTCTACTTTCTTTTCGCTCAATCCTGTTATACTTCTTACTTGTCGGTCATCTCTTGGTAGTAACATTCCTTTATTTTGACCGATTTATTTATTTCAGAACAACTCTACAGGTGAAGTTGTTGATTGATAAACATCATAAGATGAAACACCAATAACAGTATTCCAACTTAGAGCACATTTTTGATTACCTGGGTCAGAAACTAAGTTATTAGGGGCAACAGGAGGTTTACCTTGTGGTTTACAAGACACTTCATTGGAAGTAGTAGACTCTCCAACTTTATTGCTAGCGATTACTACAAAGTAATAGGTAGTGTCATTTTGCAATTCCATAACTTGATAGTTGGTAAGAATTACTTCTATACCTTGCCCAGAGATATCAACTGGTGAGCTTTTTGATTGATATACAGTATAAGAAGTAGCACCATCACTACTATTCCAATTTAAGGTGCATTTTCGATCGTCAGAGCTTACAGTAAGATTACTAGGGGCACTAGGTAAGCTTTCACTATTGCTTGGACAGGCTACAAGTATAAAAGTTAGTGCAAGGATATAAAAAGTATTGGTTGGTGATAATGTTAATCGCATTATAACATCTTAATTGTTGATTAAAATACAAAAAAGTTAGAATCGAATATATGGGACTCGACTTTGTCTTTCCTTGGTTGCTGCTTGGGATTTTTCTGTGTTTACTTTTGCCAAAAACTTTTTTTGGCTGGGCTCGAGCTTTAACCCTAGCATTACTAATTATCGCTCTATCAGGACCACAAGTAATCAAGCCTAGTGAAGATATATTTGTGCTAGTAGATGTTTCCGAAAGTCTAAATAATGATGCTTTAGAGGCTCTTAAACAATTTGATCTTTCTCAATTTCCAAAAGCACAAATTTTTATTTTTGCTGGAAACATCAGTTCCATAAAAGATATCATGCCTGAGGAAGTAATTAACTTTTTACAAACCCAAGAAACAGACATTGCAAAAGCATTACAAGTAGCTCAGTCTAATAGTGCTGGGCGCATTTTACTACTTAGTGATGGTGCAGCTTCTATAGGCAATACCCTTGCAGCACTACCTAATGTACCTATAGATACTTACTTTATTCCTTCACGTAAAAACATTAGACTCAAATTGCTTGCCCCAGAAGAAGTTAGTAAAGGGGAAAATGTCCAAGTTTTAGCTGTTATTGAAAGTGATTTGGAAACTGAAGCTATACTTCATGCTAACCTGAATACAGAGCAACTACCTCCTAAAACAATCAAATTGAATAAAGGCCGTAAAGTAGTGCCTATAAGTTTTTATGCTAATGAAAACAATTTGACTCTAGGTGCTTATTTAAGCATTAAAACAAAGCAACCAATTGTTGATGATGAGGCTAAGGTTAATATTAGCATTAAAGAAGATAAGCCTTTGTTAGTTATTAATGATTTAGCTATGACACAACTATTACAGATTCAAGGCTTTCAGGTAATTCAGGGAACAATAAGTGATATTAAAGGCAATCTGCCCTATGGGGCTATCATATTGCGTAAGGGTGCAGAAAGTTTTAGTGTAGGGCAATTAGAATTGCTTAGACAATATGTAAAAAGCGGCGGAGGACTAATGATGACAGGGGGCCCCAAAAGTTTTGGCTTTGGCAATTGGTACCGCACTCCTGTCGAAGAAGTTTTACCAGTAAATACCGACTTGCAATCAGATGTAGCCATTCCCCTAGTAGCCATGGTTATAGTTTTTGATAGTTCGCAATCTATGGCAGCAGGTAGCCCAAGTAAAATAGAACTAGCTAAACAAGGTGCTATTGGTGTTATTGACTTAGCTTATAAAGAGGATTTACTCGGCTTAATTTCCTTTAGTGATGAGGAAAAGTGGGTGTTTCATTTACGTAAAGCCACTGAAAGGGGAAAACAGGAAATGCGAGAGGCCACCTTCAATATCTCTGCCGAAGGCGGTACAGTTCTAGCTCCTGCTTACCAGCAAGCTATCAAAGAACTTGATGAGAGCAAAGCAGCAACCAAGCATATAATTCTTCTTTCAGATGGTCAACTTTATGATGGGAGCGGTCCTTTTAGTCAAGGCAATGGCGCAGACTTTGCTGCAATGGCTAGCCTTGCTTATGAAAAGGGCATTACTACTTCAACTATTGCTATTGGCCAAAGGGCTGATTTTGAACGTCTAGAAAGTATTGCTAAAAGTGGCAATGGTCGCTATTATTCCGCTTTTGAGGAAAGTACTTTACCACGCATTTTCACTAGTGAAGCACTTAGTGCTACTCGCTCTTTATTAAGAAAAGGGTCTTTCTTTCCTACAGCTCATCCTCATCCACTTATACCAACAGGAATTAGTTCACCTCCTAGTCTTAAGGCCTATATTGCCAGTAGCTTAAAACCTAATAGTGAAGTACTAATAAGTGGTGTAGAAAATGAACCTATTTTAGCTGTTAGCCGTCAAGGGTTAGGACGCACAGCTGCTTTTACTACAGACCTAAATGCTTGGGCTGGTGGCTTGGGGAAATGGGAGGTATTACCTGCACTTTTAGGGGCAGTAGTGCGCTGGCTTAAAGTCCATCCTGCTGAGTATAGTACTACAGTTAGTCATCAAGATAAACAATTAAAAATAGTAGTAGATGCTATCAAAGATGGTAATTATATAAATAGAGAAAAGCTTGAAGTAAGATATGATGCTTTAAGTATACCTTTAGAGCAAACAGCTCCCGGCCGTTATGAGGGCTTTCTAAATAAGCCTACAAAAGGTGGTCCATTACTAGTTATTCGTGGTGGCGAAGTTGTTTCACAAAAACAAATAAGCTTATTAAATAATGAGTTTGATACAAAAGAAGGAGAAGTATTGCTTAAAAAAATATCTGAGCGTACTGGTGGTGAGGTTTTAAATGATTTTACTTATAATCCTAAGCTGCCCAAACAAGCCACACCTATATGGCATTGGCTTGTTTTATCAGCTTTTGTTTTGTTTTTAGTTGAACTTGTTTGGAGGTATTTTCGTTATTGAGCAACCTTTAACTGTTGTGTTAAGGGGTTAACATCCATAGCTCATTGCCACTTACACCATCATTTGGACTGTGCTAAGGAGTAAATACCCATAGCTCACTGCCATGTGCATCATCATTTGCAGTAAAATATAGTTTGTTATTAAAAACTGTCAAATATGAAATATGTTCTCCGAGAACAGGGTGTACAGCACCAAAAGGACTAATATTTGCAAGTAACTTGACCTCAATACCATCATATTCTCGCAGCTCAGTGCCACCACTTTTATTGTCAGTAGCGCCAAAGTAAAGCTTGTTGTTAAAAACTGTTAAGTATTTAGGGTATGAATTGGAAAGACCAACAATGGTATTAGGGTTAATATCTTTAACTAGTTTTGGTTCATTATTGCCATCGTATTCCCATAATTCGTTGCCATGTGTATTATCGTTAGCCCCAAAATAAAGTTTGTTATTGAATGGTGTAAAATTACGAGGTATTTGGAGGATGCCATTATCGACACCCAGATTAATATCTTTAACTAAGGTAGGATCATTTATCCCATCGTATTCCCATAATTCAGCACCATGCGTATTATCAGCAGCACTAAAGTAAAGTTTATTATTCAATGCTGTGAAATCTTGGGGGTTTGAGTTAATAGAACCAGGATTAATATCTTTAACTAAGCTTGGATCATCAGTTCCATTGTATTCCCATAATTCACGGCCATATGTGCCATCACTATGTTCATCAGTTGCTGAAAAGTAGAGCTTGTCATTAAATACTGTGAGATCACTAGGGTATGAACCATCAGGACCAAGAACTATGTCCTTAACTAAGGTAGGATCACCACACCATACCACTATAGTTCCACAATTCAGAACCATTTCCACTACCAAATGCTCTAAAATAGAGTTTGTCATTAAAAACTGTTAGAAAGGCAGGGTTTGAATTAAGAGAGCTATCACCAGGAAAAATATCTTTTACTAAACTTGGAGGATTGTGGCCATCATATACCCATAATTCATTACCATGTATGCCATCATTTGCACTAAAGTAAAGTTTATTGTTAAATACAGCAAATTCGGAAGGGTCTGAATCACGAGAGTTAGGGAAAATATCTTTCAGCATTTTGGGGTCATTATGGCCATCATATTCCCATAACTCTTTACCATTTACACCATTACTTGCATTGAAATAGAGTTTGTTATTGAAAACCGTTAGGAATTTTGGAAACGAGCTATTTGATCCTAGGAAAATGTCTTTAACCAAACTTACTTCAGGGTTTGGGATAGGATTCGAGCTAATTATAGAGCAGTCATCATATAGAGTTGGAGCCTCGCTGTAAAAAGTAACAGCAGCATATTTTGTGTTTGCTGGTGCCCTTAGAGAACGTTCAAAGTTATAAAAAGTACTGGTAACAATAGCTAAAGGGTTACTTGAAATACGTCTCCAATTAGCATCTAAAAAAGAAAGAATGAGAGAAGTATATCCTGTAGAATTCTGTTTGGCTTGGCAAGTTAATTTGTAATCCAGGCCTGGCAAAACCCGCAAATCTTGATACAGACAGGCACCATCTTTAACTTCAATAGACTGATTACCCTCTGCCGCATCTGTACTTAGATTTATTTTATCACTACCATTACAAGCAAACCAGCCCTCTTGACCATCCTCAAATCCAGGGTTGAGTAGCAAATTACCTTCCGGAATTATAGGAGGGCCAATGATTAACTGGCAGTCATCAATAAGAACTTTTCCATCAGTGTAAACCCACATGCTAGCATAAGTGGTATTTGCTGGAGCAGTAGCACTAGTTACATACTGTCGATAAATGCCACCACGCACTGCATTTTCAGGGGCATTTTCTAAAGGTTGCCAGCTAATATCACTAAAAGCAAAGCCTAACCCTGTCCAACCAGTATCATCTACTGATTTAGCATAACAACTCAAGCTAACAGTTTGGCCAGCAGACACAGAAACAGACTGATAAAAACAGGAACCTGCTTGTTGTAAAAGGCCTGCTTTGCTGCCACTGTGAGCATCATCTGACAACACTAGGGCATTTGTGGCACCATTACAAGCTGTCCAACCTTCTAGGCTTTCAAAGTCACCGTTTTGCAATAGGTTGGTAGTATTTTGTTGGGTAAGACTTCCTTGTAAACCGTTATCAGTAGAGTTGTTCTGAAATAAATAAATCGGTCAAAATAAAGGAATGTTACTACCAAGAGATGACCGACAAGTAAGAAGTATAACAGGATTGAGCGAAAAGAAAGTAGAGGAACTAGAACCTGCATTTGCTAAAGCTTTAGAAGACCATGAAAAGCAACGTTATGAAAAGGCTCTAGAAGCAGGGAAAGTACATCGTAAGCCAGGAGGAGGAAGAAACAGTAAACTAAGTACAGTCAATATAAAACTGTGCTTTATTCTTTACTACCTTAGACTTTACCCAACGTTTGATGTTCTAGCGGAGAAATTTGATTTATCACGATCTAATGCCCATGCTTGGGTACAACGTCTTACACCAATAATGGCGAAAACTCTAAGTGGTTTGGGATATATGCCAGCTAGAGAGTTTGAAAACATAGAGGATTTCAAAGCAGCTTTTGAGGGACTTGACGAAATACTGATTGATGTTACAGAGCGAGAACATCAACGCCCAAAGGATGATGAAATGCAACGGGAGTTATACAGTGGCAAACAGGGTAACCACACGCAGAAAAACACAGTGATAAGCAGCAAGGAGAAGGTAATTTTGTTTGTGGGACAAACCTTTGGAGGACGGAACCATGACTATGCAATGCTAAAGGAAGAATTTCCACCTGAGGAGGAGTGGTTTGAGGATATTAAAGTGGCAGTAGATTTAGGATATCAAGGAATCGAGAAAGATTATGAAGGAGCAGATGTTGCAATACCTCATAAGAGACCTAGGAAGAGCAAAGCCAACCCTAATCCCAAGCTTAGTAAAGAGCAGAAGGCTCACAACCAAGCAGTGAGCAAGATACGTGTATATGTTGAGAATGCCATTGGAGGAATGAAGCGTTTCAAGATTCTTGTGTATGCTTTTAGGAATCGTATTAAGGGATTTGTTGACGATGTAGTAGGAGTTTGTGCTGGTTTATGGAACTGCCTTATTGCCTAATTCCTTATTTCAGAACAAGTCTAGTAAAGACTCTAGTTGCAATATTAGGAACATCATCTGGTTGGGGAATGGTGGGATTAGGGTTAGTTGGGGTAGTAGGTTGAGGAGTGTTACTTCGCTGACAAGCAGTAATTGGAACTACTAAAGCTATAAAGCAAATAAAAAACCTAAATATCATAATTACTCCTTCTAATAACTAAATGCTGTGCCCTAAGGGCACAGCCAAGTTTTGGGTTTGTGTAAGAATCTAATAATGAAGTTTTGTCGAGTGTGTGATAGACTTAGTTGATGGCTGCCACTTTAAAATGAGGCTAGCAATTTACTGCACAATTACAGCTATAGAATCAGTCAAAGTATGCTGACGTGTACCACCTTCATTATTGATGGTGTTAATAGTAGCAGTGAGGTTCGATTGTATATTTTGTGCTGTGCAGTTATAAACCACTACTTGTCCATTAATTGAAACAGCTGGAGAAAGGGTGCGATTGCAATCTGGAATGTTGCTGGTAATGTTTTTAATATAAGTAATGTTGCCTAATGCTGCTACATTAATCCAAAAAGTTACATCATTACCCTGAACAACATTGGTAGTGTCCGTAAAAATTCTTAAGAGTCCTGCTGGATTAGGTGCTTCTATAGGCCAGTGCTTTATAGTAGCAGTATCACTATCACTTGTACTGACGTTACTGCTTGTTGCAGATGTTGTTACAGTATATTGTTGGTCTTGAGAAAGTGATACATTAATGGTACAGTTAAACCTTTGTATTTCACTAACAGCTAAGGTAGCAAAAGTGTTAGAGCAATTGGGTATATCGCTTGTTACATTTATATTACTAAGAGAAATATCACCCTTATTACGTACAGCAATTTCAACATTGAAATCTCCTGTAACGTACCTGTTGTATTTGTCTTCTCCCTCAGCTTGAAGGCGAATATCAATGCCTGGATTAGCTACAGGGGGATTGGATTGTAAAGTGAACGTAAAAGTACCTAACTTAGGCACTACACCACCCACCTCAAAAACACCAGTTGTTAACTGGCTAATGGCTTCTTGGGGGTTTGTATCTATATTGTCAGAGGTATAAGTTGTACCACTGTCTGTACCTGCATCAAAGGCAAATAGATCAACTGATTTACTGTTAACCCAAACACCATTTTCACAAAGCTCGAGCCTAGAAACACCTACAAACCAGTCAGGACTAGGTGCTACCATAGAAACTAAGGTTACTTCAGGAAAATCTGGCGAGAGATCAAACTGGAGGCTTGTAGACCCCGGTGAAGAGCTAATGTAGTCTCCTAATAACATCTGATCAGCTTTGCCTGCTGCTATAGCACTATTAACCTCGTTAATTAAAGTGGCAGTAGCACCCTCTTCTGCCATAGCTTCTATACCAGGTGAGGCTAAACCACCTTCTTGCCAAAAACTCACGCTATCCTTATGACTGACTCCTACCAAATCGGAAAAGTGTGGATCAGGAGGAAAATCAACAGGATGTGTGGTAGCACTCCAAGTGGCGTCAAAGATTATTATATAACTAGCGTTAGTTGTACATTGGGGTGATATGTTTTTGACTTTTACAGTTGTTTCATCACTATCTTCGATATTGGTGCTGCCATTGTATTCCCCAGAGGCTGTAACTATAGTGGTAAAGTCGTTGGTGATATTGTCTTTGCTGCATGTGTAAGTAACATTGGCACCAACTGCTAGATCACCAATGTTTTTGTCACAGCTTGCAATGGCGGCAGAGTTTACTACAGTGACATTAGTAAGAGTAACATTGCCAGTATTTCTCACTTCCACTTCAAAGTTAGCACTACCTCCAGAAGTAACTTCCTGACTATCTGGACCTTCAGCTTGTATACGAATGTCAATAGCTGGATTTGAAGGAGGAGGAGCTGATTCTACAGAAAGGCTACAAGCATCATAAGAAGTACTTGGCTCACTATAGAAAGTGACTGCAGCATGTGCAGCATTAGCAGGAGCATCCATACTAATGCTGTAATCTTGATAATTAGTTCCTTGGATGACTCTGTAATCACTCACTATACTTTGCCAATTGCTGTCTAAGAATGATAATATTAATGTTGCCCAACCTGACGCATCATACTTGGCTTGACAATTTAAATTGTACTTGCTACCTCCTATAGCTTGTAAGTCCTGATAAAGGCAGCCACTGTTACTTACTTGGATGGCCTTATTGCCATCAGAAGGATCGTTAACAATGGTAATATTTGCAGCACTTCCACAAGCAAACCAACCTTCTTGGTCGTTTTCAAAACTAGGATTAACTAATAAATTTCCACTAGGAGGAGGAGCAGTTCCTTCAAACAGTTGACAACTGTCAATCAAGACTTCTCCATCGGTATAGGCCCAGACGGTAAGGTAAGAGCTATTAGCAGGAGCAGTTGCTGTGGTAGAGTATTGACGATAGGTACTATCACGTATTTCTTGAGTGGGAGCTGCACCACCAAGTTCTTGCCAGTTTATATCACTAAAAGTGAAACCTAGACCTGTCCAGCCATCTTGAGTTCTTTTAGCAAAACAACTAAGGCTAAAGGTTTGGTTAGGGGATACATTTATGGATTGGTAGAAACAATCAGTGGAGAGAGAAGCAGCGGTGTTACCAGCATGAGCATCATTAGAGAGGGATAAGCTACCTCCTAACCCACAGGCTGTCCAAGAGTCAAAGCTTTCGAAGTCACCATTGACCAAAAGATTTTCTGGATTAGCTGAGATCACTAAACTTTGTTGGAGTTGATCATCTGAGAGAACAGCTTGATCAGCTTTGGGTGCTTTTTCAGGAGCTGGTATACTAGGCAACTCTCTTTCCACATTCGGTGGGGCAACATTATTTTTACAAGATGTTATAATAACAACTAGCAAAATAATGCTAAAAACAGAAATACATTTCATAATAAGTCCCTTATAGAGGAATAAGTACTAGTGCATGAGGTACACCATATACTAAATACTAAAAACAAGTAAAAATGAACATTTTCCAAGAAAAACTCTTTACAAATATTGTGTGTTGTACACTAATAAATTTTCTCAAGTAAATATCCAAAACTAAGTCACTTTCAACATATTAAAAAAAGCATCGAAAAAGTGTCGAAAAGTGTCTTGTCTATGTACAAGCAGTATTACTTATAGCCAAAGAATTGCTAGTCTTACTACTGATAGAGCACTTTCAGCAATTAGAGTGCTATAATACAATGCTGTATTATTAGTGGTTATAAAGATATTGGTTAACTACTAACACTATAGTAACTAACACTATAGTAATAATAATCAACTTTGAAAACAGGATTGGTTATGAAACGACAAACAGTACAAAGAATAGCTATTCTTGAGAGTTTCTCAAAAGCAACGGGACCACTTACTCCCCAGGAAGTGCTAAATCATACTCAAAAAACACAACCACGCCTTGGTCTTGCCACAGTTTACCGTACTCTTAAGTTACTCGAGGAGGAAAATCAAATTGTGGCTGTACATATCCCCGGCAGGAATACTCGTTATGAGCTTAAACGTAGTGACCATCACCACCACTTTTGCTGTCAAGTTTGTGAGACTATATATTATCTTGAGGTAAATTGCCCTGTTACTAACCTAACAAATACTTCATTGCCTGGTGGTTTTGCTGTTACTAACCATGCTTTAACCTTTTATGGATTGTGTCCAACATGCCAAGCATAAGTCGTAATATGTCTAAGCGTACAAATAGCTACGGTAGTTGCTCAAGGTTAGGTTTTAGGCGTTGCACATTTAGGCTCAAAGTTATTTTATTCTTTGTAATTATTGCCATGAGCATCACTGATGTACATATAGACACAATATATTGTGTCTATACCAAAATTAGTAGTACTACTAGCCTTTACGCTTGCTAGTCATCTAGTTATGCTAATTTATAAACACAATTTCAAAAAATCTCCTAACTTACTATGAAACTTAGGGGCAGGCTGTTTATACCTACAGGTATTATGCGTGAGGTCACAGTTCTTGCTATACCTCTTATCTTTCAAAATTTATCATTTGTCCTTCTAGGCGTTGCTGACACCTTTTTTGTCTCCAAAATCAGTACTACAGCACTTGCTGCTGTAGGCCTTGCTAGCGTTATTTACTTTGCAGTTATGCTACTTTTTCGCAGTACTGCTAGTAGTAGCGTTGTTTTTGTGGGTAGGGCTTATGGAGCAAAAGATTATGGGCAAATTGGACAAGTAGTATGGAATGTATTGTCACTAATAACACTATTGTCTTTATTTGTACTACTCTTACCTTCTTTTTTTGAGTTTATTTTTAGTTTTGCTGCCCCTCAAGATAATGACCTAGTTAGGCAACTTGGAACAAGTTATCTACATATTCGCTGTTTTGAAGTGCCCTTAGTTATGTTTAGTGGTGTAGTCTGGGGTTTCTTAGTAGGTCGCGGAGATTCCAGAACGCCTATGTGGCTAGCATGGGCGACAGTACTTCTAAATGTTTTGCTTGATTGGCTTTTAGTACTGGGTAACTGGGGATTTCCTATGCTTGGTGTTGCAGGAGCAGCTTATGCTTCTGTAATTGCTAATGCTTGCAATGCCCTAGCTAGCGCCTTTATACTTTGGCATCCTACTCACAGGATTCACTTTGCCACTGGTCACTTTCACATAGCTTCTTGGCAAGAATTAAAGCAGGCTTTAAAAATTGGCTTACCTATGGGATTAGGGGATTTTATAGAAGTTTCTTCATTTAGCGCCTTCTTTGCCCTTATAGGACGAATAAGTACTGATACCTTAGCTGCTAATCAGATTGCTTTGCAGTACATGAGTTTGTCTTTTACCATGGGTATTGCTATCGCTATGGCTGGCTCGAGCCTAGTCGCCCAATACCTAGGAGCCAAGGAAACCGAATTAGCTGAAAAAGTGGGTTACCGCGCCACTTATCTAGCTATGCTTGTTATGGGACTTATTGGACTAAGTTATTTAATTGCTCCTAGAACACTGATGAGTATTTTTACTGATGATGTTTTTGTAATTGCCACTGGTGTAGCTGTGTTACGCTTAGTAGCTTTATATCAAGTTTTTGATGCCGTAGCTATTGTACTAGGAGGCTCGCTTAATGGAGCAGGTGATACAACTTTTACTATGTGGGCAAAAATTATTCTTGGCTGGGGTGTTTTCTTGCCATTAGCATGGCTTTTTGCTTTTCCTTTTCAATGGGGAGTTCGTGGTGCTTGGGTAGGAGCACTAATTTATCTTGGGGGTTTAGGAATTATCTATCTAATACGCTTTCGAAGAGGTCGCTGGAAACAAATACAAGTAATTAACCCCTAATCTTTTGCAGAGCAGCTACTGCTTGTTGGTGTGCATCTTTACTAATGGGATAGCGCCATACCCACAAAATAGTCAGTGTAAAAAGTAAAGCAGCTACAGGGCCAACCATAAACATAATACCTTGATTAGTGAAGTTACTTTGAATGGTTGTATTAGGCTGGTAGTTGATTAGCTCGAGCACCTGACCATTCAAAAAAACTGCTAGTGCAATGGCTACCTTTTGTCCAAAAGTAAAAACAGCATATAACACTCCCTCACGCCTATTTCCTGTAGCAAGCTCATCAAACTCAACTACATCTGGCAACATAGCCCAAGGAAACAGAAGTACTGCCCCTAAGCCTATGCCCATTAATATAGTGAAAGTGATCAATATGGGTGAGAGACTAGAACCAGCCGATATCCACATTAACAAGGGTAAATTTACAGTTAAAAATATTAGACCCAAAGTAAATGCCAAACGTTTACCATAGCGTCTAGATAGCACGTTCCATAAAGGCAAACTAATAATGGCAGTAATAAAAAGTAGGCCTATCACAAGGGTTTGCCATTCAGGATCAATGTTAGAGACACTCTCTAAGTAAAAAGGTAATAAAGAAGATATTATGCCCAAGGCTACAGTGACAGTCATGAATATACCCAAGATAGACAAGAATCCTTTAACTTTAAAGGTGCTACTGTAGTTTTGCCAAAGATTTTGCTCTACCTGCTTAACTTTCCGCACAGGCTCTTTTGTACCGAAAGCCATAAGCAAATAGCATATACTACTAAGTCCACCAAAAAGCACTCCCATCATCAACCAGCCAAAACGAGCATCTGACTCTAAACTCTGAGAGCTATTTAAACTTGCTACTAATATAGGTGGTGCTGCTGCTGCTATTAGTGAAGCAAAGGTAGCAAAACCTGCTCGGTGACTAGTTAGGACTGTGCGCTCAGTATAAGTGGATGCTAATTCCGGAGTCAGGGCTAAATAAGGGACTTGCACTACAGTAAAAACAGTGGTGTGGAGCGTTAAAAGAGCTGCCGCGATCAAAAAGGTTAAAATCTGGCTAGAATTAGCCTCAGGTATGGCCCAAACTAATGCAAAGGTTAATCCAAAAGGTATGGCTCCCCACCAAATATAGGGCTTACGCCTTCCCCAGAGGGCTCGAGTACGGTCCGAAATCACTCCCATCAAAGGATCAGTTACAGCATCTATCAAACGCCCAACGAGTAATACACTACCTGCCAAGCTCGGCCGTAAGCCCACCACATTAACTAGAAAGTGAAGGAGGAAAAAGTTAATGGCAGTAGTAGAAATAGCAGCACCAATATCTGCAACACCATAAGATAATTTTTCGCTAAGTCTAAGGTTTGACATCAAAGAAAGGTAATTTGCTTAAGGTATTCTTGGAACATATATTTCTAATAGAACACTTTTTGTGTCATAAGTTCAATACCTATTAATTGTAGTAAGCTTCACTTTAACTATAGCGCAACTTTCTAGCTAAAAACTTTCACTTTTAGCTTATTCTAGTTGCTGCTATACCAGCGTGACATTTGAAAAGGTTTTTTTATGGGAAACGTGACATAAATTATAGGAACGTATGTTTTATGATAAAATTAGAAGTGTGTCAGCTGTATTAAGATTGCTTGGTCCACCTCAGCTTTTAGTTGAAAGTAGCTGGACTTCCTTAACAGAAGATAAACCCACTTTACTTTTGCTGTACCTAGCTAGTAAACAAAGTTATGTTGCTCGAGGCAAAATTCTAGGACTTTTCTATCCAGATATTGCTCAAAGCAACGCCCGCACTAATTTACGGAGACTAATTGCTAGAGCTAGCAAACACCCTTTGGGCAAAATCCTTGACAAACAAGGAGAACGTCTTTGTCTAAAAGTACACACAGACATCATGGATTTTCAGGAAGCCAACAAGCAACAATGACAAACAAGATCGAAATGGCTCGAGGCCATAAATCACTACTGTGGCGACTTCCTAGAGGGCTTTACTGTCAATGCTACTGCTCAACTTGAAAACTGGTTTGCTCTAGAAAAAACCAGCTTAAAAAACTCTTGGCACAAGACACTACTTAAGGGGGTAGTCCTATACATGTAATGATGAGTTATAGTGATGAACAAAATACCAAATGGCTCCAATGTGATTAGTCAATTTCTTTGAAAAAGAAAGAGTTTTCCTTGCTAAACGACCAATTCGTTGACGTAGAGTGCAGTTTAATCTCTCAATTCTATTAGTTTTCCCACTTCGTTTATCCACTGCTCTGTGCCTTTTCCTAGGAATTACTTCTTCATATGATGCCCAGAAATCACTGTAGCACACTGCACATTGCCTAGAGGGTGTTTGGGAAATACCTATTAAGCAAAATTGGAAGTGGATTGATGCGCTAAACGCTTGGTCATGATATCACACATAGCCATGTAGATAAAGGCTTCACTTGTTGCTGCTAATACTTCATAATCTTTACTTAAGCGTCTATAGTTTCCTAACCATGCAAATGTCCTCTCCACTACCCATCTTTGTGGGATAACTTGAAAACCTTTTCCTTCTGGTTTCTTTGTTACTTCTAATATCCACCCACATATGTCCAGCACCCACTTCTCTAATCTCGCACTGACATAACCTTGATCTGCTTTTATTACTTTCAATCTTGGCATAGTGCTTTTTATAGCCTTCAACATTTGCTCTAATCCTTTCTTATCTGACCTATTCGCTGTAGTTACAAGTACAACTATCAATAATCCCATGGTATCAACCAATATATGACGTTTACGTCCATTAACCTTTTTTCCTCCATCGTACCCATTCTCTTCATGCACACTACCTTTGACCGATTGACTATCGGCAATACCTACACTGCAATCAGCAAGTTTTCCTTCCTGCTCACGGAGTTTTCTGCGTAAATGTTTGTTTAAAAGACTTGTTCTGAAATAAGGAATTAGGCAATAAGGCAGTTCCATAAACCAGCACAAACTCCTACTACATCGTCAACAAATCCCTTAATACGATTCCTAAAAGCATACACAAGAATCTTGAAACGCTTCATTCCTCCAATGGCATTCTCAACATATACACGTATCTTGCTCACTGCTTGGTTGTGAGCCTTCTGCTCTTTACTAAGCTTGGGATTAGGGTTGGCTTTGCTCTTCCTAGGTCTCTTATGAGGTATTGCAACATCTGCTCCTTCATAATCTTTCTCGATTCCTTGATATCCTAAATCTACTGCCACTTTAATATCCTCAAACCACTCCTCCTCAGGTGGAAATTCTTCCTTTAGCATTGCATAGTCATGGTTCCGTCCTCCAAAGGTTTGTCCCACAAACAAAATTACCTTCTCCTTGCTGCTTATCACTGTGTTTTTCTGCGTGTGGTTACCCTGTTTGCCACTGTATAACTCCTGTTGCATTTCATCATCCTTTGGGCGTTGATGTTCTCGCTCTGTAACATCAATCAGTATTTCGTCAAGTCCCTCAAAAGCTGCTTTGAAATCCTCTATGTTTTCAAACTCTCTAGCTGGCATATATCCCAAACCACTTAGAGTTTTCGCCATTATTGGTGTAAGACGTTGTACCCAAGCATGGGCATTAGATCGTGATAAATCAAATTTCTCCGCTAGAACATCAAACGTTGGGTAAAGTCTAAGGTAGTAAAGAATAAAGCACAGTTTTATATTGACTGTACTTAGTTTACTGTTTCTTCCTCCTCCTGGCTTACGATGTACTTTCCCTGCTTCTAGAGCCTTTTCATAACGTTGCTTTTCATGGTCTTCTAAAGCTTTAGCAAATGCAGGTTCTAGTTCCTCTACTTTCTTTTCGCTCAATCCTGTTATACTTCTTACTTGTCGGTCATCTCTTGGTAGTAACATTCCTTTATTTTGACCGATTTATTTATTTCAGAACAACTCTAAAGCCTTCCACAAACCTAACTTGCACCATTTATCAAAGTGATAACGAACACTCTGATAGGCTGGGAAATCATGTGGAAGATCACGCCAAGTACAACCATTGCGCAGAAGGTAACGTATAGCATTTACAATTTCACGGAGATCAAGGCTCATGGGACGTCCCCGCTTAGTACTTTTGGTCAAAATTTTTAGTAGAAAGGCTTCAATTATAAGCCACTGTACATCAGTAACGTCCGTAGAGTATGCTTGTCTATGATTTGTTTTCATAGTAGCTATACTGACATATATTGGGTATAGCTACTTCATTTCTAAAATGTTACACTTAGTTCAAACTTCAGCCAAAATGCTAGATCTTTCAAAGGAACACTAATTTCCAAACACCCTCTATATACTGCTGGTAAAGAATCCCATAACCCTTGAGCCCCTCTTTTATCACGACTGCCTATATAAACCCCTACTATTTCGCCAGTAGCTTGATCAATAGCTAGCCATATCCATACCTTATTACCTTTGTGGCCTACAAAAGACCACATCTCATCACACTCTATTCTAAGAAACCCTTTATCTTTTTTCTCAACTTCTACTTCCTGCTCTATATTCTCAAACTTGTCATTGACGTATTTTTGCAACCAAGATTCTGAAACACCAGTGACACGAGCAATAGCAGCAAGTGCTAATCTTTCCAGTAAGAGTTTATCTATCAAATCCTTTTTTCCCTCACTGATAGGAATATTTTGAGGATCTTCAACAAATTGCCTACCACAATCTTTACAAATATGATTTTGCTTACCATTGTGAATATGACCATTCTTAACAAAATTATCTGAGGTGCAATTTGGGCATTTTAAGAAATCTAAAGTCATCGCGCATTTTAAGGCAGCAGGGTTCATCATTACATGAAGGGCACTACCCCTTTTTCTATCACTGCTGCAACTGCTCTTTTTCTTAAATCTATTGAGTAGGCCATAATTACTCATTTTACCTCATTTACTAGGAAAATGGCTATAGTCATAACTTATTATGCACTGGCTTTCATGCTGAACTAAAACAAAAACACACGCTGCCTCTAATGTTCCCCTAAAATAAACTACGCTTTCCCTAACCACTCATTTATGTCTAAGTAATCCTGCCAAGTCATACTTAAAACCAACTTTTTCGTAGCATTTTTCTCCTTTCTAATCCAAAGCGCCTACAATAAAGGAGGCGCTTTATATATACTCTTATTTGCCGCTGAAAAAGTTTCTGCAATTTGTGAGTCTATTTGCACTGTTACTTACTCTAATGCATATAAAATTTTACGAAAACTTTGTTAGGGGATCAATGCTTAATCACCTACAAAGAACGTTACAGAGTCAGACTTAGTGTTATCAAAATCAGAAGTAGCAGTTACTGTAGTTGACCCTGTAGCAACACCAGTGACTACTCCATTAGCATCTACTGTGGCAATGCTAGTATCTGCAATTGACCATGTTACAGTTTTATCAGCTGGATCAAGGTTTATACCATTTACAGTAGCAGTATAAGTTTGTCTATCGCCTATCAAAAGAAAAGGAGGATCTTCAGGTTGTACATCCACACTAGTAACACTCTTATTGCCATTTACTACAATTGTCGCTGTACCAGACTTAGCATTATCAAAAACAGAAGTGGCAATTACTGTGGTTTGTCCTTCAGCAACGCCTGTAACTACTCCCTGATTATTTACTGTTGCAATACTAGTATCTGCTACCGACCATGTTACGTCTTTGTCAGCTGGATCAAGGTTTGCCCCATTTACTGTGGCAGTATAAGCTTGGGTACTACCTACAATCACTGTTGCATTTGTGGGGGCCACAGTCACGCTGGTAACGCTCTTGTTGCTATTGACTACAACTGTCGCTGTACCAGACTTAGCATTATCAAAAACAGAAGTGGCAATTACTGTGGTTTGTCCTTCAGCAACGCCTGTAACTACTCCCTGATTATTTACTGTTGCAATACTAGTATCTGCTACCGACCATGTTACGTCTTTGTCAGCTGGATCAAGGTTTGCCCCATTTACTGTGGCAGTATAAGCTTGGGTACTACCTATAATCACTGTTGCATTTGTGGGGGCCACAGTCACGCTGGTAACGCTCTTGTTGCTATTGACTACAACTGTCGCTGTACCAGACTTAGTATTATCAAAAACAGAAGTGGCAATTACTGTGGTTTGTCCTTCAGCAACACCAGTAACTACTCCCTGATTATTTACTGTTGCAATACTAGTATCTGCTACCGACCATGTTACATTCTTGTCAGCTGGATCAAGGTTTGCCCCACTTACTGTGGCAGTATAAGCTTGGGTACTACCTATAATCACTGTTGCATTTGTGGGGGCCACAGTCACGCTGGTAACGCTCTTGTTGCTATTGACTACAACTGTCGCTGTGCCAGACTTAGTATTATCAAAAACAGAAGTGGCAATTACTGTGGTTTGTCCTTCAGCAACACCAGTAACTACTCCCTGATTATTTACTGTTGCAATACTAGTATCTGCTACCGACCATGTTACATTCTTGTCAGCTGGGTCAAGGTTTGTACCATTCACGGTTGCAGTAAGGACCTGCGTGTTACCTATAATCACAGCAGCATTCGCGGGTGTCACAGTAACACTACCAACACTCTTGTTGCTATTTATAGTAATTGTTGCTGTACCAAACTTAGTGTTATCAAAGTCAGAAGTGGCAGTTACTGTGGTTTGTCCTTCAGCAACACCAGTAACTACTCCCTGATTATTTACTGTTGCAATATTGCTATTTGCAACTGACCATGTTACTCCTTTATCATTTGCAGTAAGGCCATCACCAACAACAGTAGCTGTTAATTGCAAAGTCTCACCAACTTTAATAGTACTGTTTGAAGGTGTTACTTCTACAGAAGAAACCTTTCCACTTTCCAAAACTGTGACTTTTACACTAGCTTTGGTATTTTCATTAGCTTTATAGGTCGCGGTGATAGTTGCTTCACCAGATTTTTTTCCCAGTATTTCAACTGTAATAGTTGCTTTACCAACCCTTTTATCTAGTATTTCAGCTATGCCTTCACTAATATCAGATACTTCAGCAATACTCTCATCGCTATTAGTCCATATAACCTCTTTTATACCTGCAAGAATCTTATCCTTATCATCATTTTTAATGGTGATGACAGCTGTTATGGTCAATTTTTGTCCCACTTTAATAATACCCGTTGATGGGGTAATTGTTATGGAGCTTACTTCAAATAAAGAACCACAGGCACTTAAAACCAAAAGTAAGCCTAGGCTTACTAAAACTAAATATTTATACCAGTATTTCATACTAAATCCTTACATAAACTTTTGTGTAACTCAGTTCTCTGACTATCTATAGCCATCGCACCTGTAGAGAATCATTAGTATAGCAGGGCATCTACAAAGGATGACCTTTTATAATATACTGAAAACGGGTTAATTTTGAGAATTTTATGATATGCTCACATGTCTAGAAACCACGAAAGAGGACGCCGAGCGTTCAAAGTATCTATTCCCAAGCAGAGCTTGGGAATAAGTTGATAGAGCTTTAGGTTTGTTTCAAAATGTCTAACTCCTAGCCGTTTAAAGTACACTAAGAAAATGGTTTTGGTTACTCTAGGGGTAAATCTCTCCAACAAACCATGTGCCAGCAGGCACCCATTCCCAAAATACAGCTCTTTCATTACTGAGGCGACGGTAGTAACCCCAGCCTTGATTTATCAAGAACTCGCGCTCGTACCTTTTATCCCAGTTACCCCAGAAGCTCTGTACCCAACGGTATCTCTCAGCATAGCCATAGGCCAGTGGGTAATGAGCCAACCAACCTGTGCCAATAATTGCAGGGGTTTGACGATTTTTGATAGAAGCTATAGCACGATCACGATGATCATCTCGATGACCACCCCAAAGACCATTATGGCCTACTTTGACACTTGTACCTGAACGTCCAATCATATAACGCCATACACTAGCCATATCCCAAGGGATGGTAGGGCCTGATCCAGCAAAACAGTAGCTTCCTATATAACCTCTAATTTCTTTAGTAATTGTCTCAATGCTCGAGTCCTGACTACGTGGTGCTACAGCATCTTTAGCAGGACGCTTACCACCATTTTCACGATACAGCCCCCAACGAGGCTGCCAGTAACTATTATTGCCATCTGCTTGATGATCTGCCCAGCCAAAAAGCATAGCCCATGCCGTTGCTCCACAACCACTAGGGCAACCGGGCGAAATATCAAACTGCTTATATATGCGTTGGTCACTATGAGAACCCGCCAAGTAAATTCTCCAGCTTGACCAATGTGTGTGATTTTGAGTTACCAAATCAGCATTGCTTAACTCAGAAGGTACTACCCCAAAACTTAAACTTTCACTAAGACCATTCTCATACTGAATTTCCAATTTTATGGCTTCATTAATGTTATCAGGTACTTCTTGAGCTTCTAAAATAAGTGAGTTACCATCTTCATTAATTTTAATAAAGAAAGAATCTACTATTGCTACCTCATCAGGTCCCTGAAATAAACTTAATTCAGCACCACTAAAAAGAAGGGGCAAGGGATACCTTTGGCCAATAACTAAACCTTCACCATATTCACTTATAAACCTCTCAGTTTCCCATGAAGCACTAGCTGCCTCTTTAAGATTATTAATTAGTGGCGCATAGTAATTGGCATAACCTTCTTTAAGATCTACATATCTCCCCCAATTGCCAAACCTACCATTGGTTTTACCTGGGCCTGTTTGCTCAATTTCAAAGTCAGTTTCTTCAGGATCTTCCTCATCCGGTACCTCATTTATTGTAACTATGGTTTCAGTTGGTTCTGTTTCTTCAGATGGCCAAGCTTCAAGCCCCTCTATTTTAAAGAGCAAGTTGCCAAGGGTAGCTACAAGTTCACCCTCAGAATTTTCAGCATAATAGGCAAGGCTATCCATCTTATAAATTTTATTAACTTCTTTACCTTCTTCTTCAGCTTGTGCTTCTAGTTGTTCACTTATAGTAGGACCAGAATCTCGAGCTTGTGCTATAGGATAATCATGCTCACCACTAGATATTAGAACGAAACCTTCGGGCTCGAGCATAAATTCATAGTAAGCAACACCTTCTATATCTGGTCTATAGAAAGGACTAACTGTGTCTTTAAAATTTACATCGGCGAACTTCTCTTCCTCCCATGCTACAACATGCTGTACGGCAAGACGGTAGGATCGTATAGGTACATCTTTTAGTCTTAAACGCTCTAAACCCACTGAACGCTTATTATTATTGTTATTATTGTTTGAACCCCCTCCTGAGCAAGCTACCAGTAGCAAGCACAGTACTATGGCAAAATACTTTTTCCACATAATAGATACTCCTTATCTTTCAGCAAGTAAAATCTAATTACTAGCTAAAACCACAAACTTTCGTTCTTATTATTTTTATGTGCCGTGACATCAGCGTGACATCATCAAATTTTACTGTTCAGAAAAGCCATAACTCCAATCACTTCAAAGAATTGTGTGTGTATTAAGCTAGATCTTCATGTTTTTGTCTTCAAATAAGTAAGGTGTGCAGCACACCTTACTTGTGGCTATTTTGATTTAATTAAAGGGGACAATTTTAATAGGTGCACAAGTAACATTGTTTCCCAAGGCCTACTAAAACCCTATAAGAGCAAGGTCATTTTCATAATTTGTGATAACATCTTGCTCACTAAGGGCACAATCATGAACTTTGATTTCGTCCAAGAGACCATTGAAATGTGTACCAGCACCTTTGCCCATAAATAGATCAAAGGTATCCTGAAATAGACCACTGGGTCCCAAAGATGTGTAGGCAGGATCACGGTAGTCTGAGCCTATCTCGAACTGTGATTCATCGGTCAAGACACCATCAACATACATTCTGCCAAGCTTGCTAACAACGTCATAGGTAATACTGATATAGTGCCATTGCCCTGCTGTCATGGAGCGGTAATTTACGCGGGGTGTCCGTGATTGCAAACGCTCTCCAACAGGAATCCAGGCAGGAAACGGGGTACCATCGGTGCGTGAGAATTCAGCAATGTGATATTGTTGGTTTGGATTAGTTGCTGTACGTAGCTCAATGCCCTCACCACTAGCATTAAAAGGACCATTACCTTTATAGAAGATACCTTGACTTATGTTGCTAAAGGAAGTTTGCATCCACAAATCGATGCTAAAGCTTGTTGTGCCAAAGTCATAAACGTTGCTGTTCAAAACCTTGATGTAGTCATCTACACCATCAAGTTCAAATGCACGACTGTTAGGGAAGACACCAGGACCAAAATCTGCCCCATTAATTAGCGAACCATGTCCTGTACCAACGCTATCAGAGGCATTGTCTTCACCTTGCCAATGGTGTTTTAATTCGCAGTCAGGTTTGGCAAGTTCTAAAACAGTATTTGGTACTGGTGCATTGGCAGAAGCTTCAGCAAAACTAGTATCACCTGTTAGAGCTACGTCTATAATACAAGCTTCAAGCAAAGTATTATTTTGGATATCTTTACAAGCAAGCTGTGCTTTTTGCCTAGCTTCACTATCTAATTCATCTAAGATAACATCCTTACCTTTTGGAAAATCTTCATTGCTTGGGCATTCAAAATTATCTTTTATAAAAAGTGATCCACTAGTAATACGCCAGCTATTAGCAAAATCCCTATAGCGTGTGGCTAAACTCATAGGCTGACTAAGTACCTCACCATTACTCAAAGCCATATCATCTGTAGTGTTACTATTGGCATTACCCAGTAACCCAGTTACTCCCTCAAAACGAGTGGTATGGACACTTACATTTAAATAACTGCCTCTTAGCTCAATCACAACCCTATCACCACTAGCTGAAATCAAAGTATAATCATTGCCCTTACGACTAATAATATTGCCCTCAGAGACTTCAACACTACCACCATCTTCTATATTAAGCTCACCACCATCAACACGTATAGGTGACTCTTTTACATTAAGATAAACATTAACTCTATGCTCAGATAGCAAAGCTGCAACAGAAGTATTGTAGGGCAAAGCTGCAACAGAAGTATTTACACTCACACGCTGTGACCCACGCCAAGGCTGTTGACAAACTTGCACTGCGAAGTCTTCCTCAGGCGTCTTTACTAACCAAAACTCACCTACAGTTTGGAATTCATATTTGAGTTTATCAAAAGTAATTATGTGTGGATCACCCCAACTGCGCCCTTGAACAGGAAACTTGCAAAAATTAGCTGGTACATTGATGTTTAAATTGGGGAAGAACTTGTTGTTGCTAGTGTTAGACTCATCAATCCAACCTCCTGAATTTACAAATACTTCAAAATCATGGTTACCCTGCATGAAACTAGGGTCAGCTATAAGGTAATAAACAGGAATCTCCACCTCTGTACTCTGACCGGGTGCTAGCGCAGGAAGTCCCACACCATTTCCCCAATTAGTAGTTACCTCACTAGTTCCCACAAGACCAACATCACTACGAGCAAGGCTAGTTGCCTCACCTTGATTCTTAATCACAGCTTTTACTAGAACAATTACATTACCCGCTTGACAAGTTTCTCCTAAAGAAATTTCTGCTCCTGTAATTACTAAATCAGGCTTAGAAGTTCCTCTAGTGCCTGTACCAGGTGAATCACTACAAGCATTCAGTGAGAAAATAACAATTAAAAACGGGACCAAAACAATAAGCTTCATTAGCTTCCTCCATATAATTTATTTAACCGCTGCTTACTCAGATGCTAATTAGGTGCCGTGACATCAGCGTGACATTGGTGTGACATTGTAGTGTTTTTTTCAAAGCGCATAGTAAAAAAACAAAAACGTGCTTAGGGTTTAAGCAAAATGTTTTTGGGGTTAATAACAGTATCAAAACATCTGCTACCATCTAATACTTTCTGATGCTTCCTACCATCAATTTCAGATTTGACAGCCAACTCCAAGAATGTTAGGATATTAGTTACTGGAAGCAAAATCAAGCTTTTGGTGTTTTTTTGAAGTTCATATACGGTGAGTTACACCGAATTTTAAGCCTTTGGAGAGAGAAGCTCTGGTTACCACTTCTAGGAGGTGACGAAACTACTCTCCGTGAATTAGGAATTAAAGCAGATATCATAAGACTTTTTACAACGGAAAATAAAACAACAAGACTTTCTTGAGATTTAGAGCAAATAATTGCATAGGACAAGTCCTAGCACCTATTTTCATAATCGTGCCTAATTCCTAGTAGGGACAAAATATAAAAAAGTTTAGTTATTCTGAACTTTATTTAACACTTTTGAATCTAAAGCAACTCTTCTTATATAGTCCTGCAACTCCTGCCAAGAATCAAAATTCATGCGTTCACCAGTACGAATATTTTGTAGGGTAAAAAGTAAGTCAACATTAAGGGATTCAACCCAAAGAACAAAACAATTCTGCTTATTAGGCAACATAACACTAATCTAAAACCTAGCTGTGATTTTAGCGTGACATTGTGTTGGACTTGTGTGACGAACACAGCTTATCCAAATAAATCCTTACCTAATTAAAGAATAAGGTGGCTTGAGATTCTACGCCACTATTGTGCCTCAGCATGGCATATTTTTACTAAAAGCTTTCTTTTAGGGCAAAATTTTTTTTGAATACTATAACTTGCCGTGATATCAGCGTGACATCACCTAAACTCACCTACCTAACAGAGAATTGTCTATTTAGAAGCTTAATTTAAAATTAATTTACTAAAGGTTCAAAAGAGAGTTTGTATTGTGAATTACCTGCTGCCGCTGCACGCTTGCTATCTGCCGTAACACGTACTATTACTGCTTGTGGTGGATCAATAGTCAAAATTTGCTTATTGATATCTCCTGAAACTGATTTTAAAGTATTAGTTGACTTATTTGGGTAAGGTTTGCCTGAAAGATCAAAAATTTCTGCTTTAACATCTATAGTGGTATTACTAGTAATTTGTAGAGCTACACTCTTATAGCAGTCTTTGTCTTTTAGAGTTTCTAAAGCACCAATAAACTCTTGATCTACAGGTACAGTAATTATAGTACTAGTATCTAGTAAACCACAATCATTATTGTTGGGTTTCTCCTTATCTTGATAGACATCACTAAAGCTATAAAACTCATAGTTAGTGGATCTACTTTTAGTTCGAATTTTTAAATATACTTCTTCTTTAGCTTTTTCGACAATAATGCAGGGGCCACGGCAAATAATCTCAGTTCTTATGGCTTGATTTGCTAAGCTCGAGCCACCCAAGCCAAAGCCAATAGAACCAAAAAAACCTGCTCCATCACTTTCTTGCATTGCAGTTATTTGGTTATCATAAAGTGTTAGTTCTAAATCACTACCCACTAATTCAAAGTAAACTATATCCCCTGCTAAATTAGTAGGTATATCTAAGCGATAGTAATC
Organism: Trueperaceae bacterium; assembly: GCA_965223045.1. Lineage (GTDB taxonomy): Bacteria > Deinococcota > Deinococci > Deinococcales > Trueperaceae > CBDCVN01. Next base: position 4,633,419 of record CBDCVN010000013.1, on the reverse strand, counting down.
TGCATCTGTTGAGGTTACCTCACCTGTAACAAGAATTTCCTGATCATCAACAACTTCTAGAGAAAGTGCTTTATCAAAAGGATCAATGCAATCAGTACGCACCTCTATTGTTGTTGAATCCTCATCTATTACCTCAGGAATTAACTCTCCAGTTGTTGAAGTTGTTGAACCATTGGCATGGATTTCAAAAGTTAGCTCACCTGCTTCAATAGCAATAGTTTTAAGAGCAGTAGCAGCAATATTAACTTAAGAGTATTCGTAAAGCTTACGGATTAACTATATTCATTCTAACCATGTCTTTTGTTAGATCAAGGCACAAATGGTCATTTTCTCTTAAAAGATTATCGTCAAATGATCCATCAAATGCATTAGTAGTACACCTCTGCACTACATTACAGGATGCTTGTGAACCATCTGGAGTAATCAGGCTTGCTCTCAGGTTAACATATACGTTGAGGAGCTTTGGAGCACTATATTCCTTTATCAAAAAAATTGGAGGTTTTGACATTAACTCCGAGTCAACAGAAATACTACCTTCATGAGGTAACACATCAATAACTACTGGATCCTCTAGTTCTATAGGACCCCCTTCCTCAGGTAATACACCAATATCAATAATCGGTGGTTCAGTTTCAGGATTAATATAATCCCCCATAAAGATTTTTATTATCTGGTTGTCATCAATACTTAAAATATTGTCAATGGGAATTGGGGTTGACTCTATAAGTGTTTTTCCGTCCCAGCGTAAATCCCAGGCTAGCTGTAGTTGATCGAGTGGGATTGGTGCCCAAGTGTTCTGATCACTGGGGTCATGTCTAAACCTAGCATCCACCCCTAACACTAATACTTCAGCATTGACAGTATCACCGTACATCACTGCATTCTCTAAGTTATACTCATCACCATTTTCCCTTTCCAGTTTTTTCGTTATTTGCAATTCCATATCAACTGGCTCTACGGAAAATTGCTTGTAAAGGGTTTCTACTCCGTCAGCAACTTTCATTTGTATTATGCGTGGTTGACAAGGGCAAACAGGAACGTTCAGCTTGTAAACGGCGTCACCATTTTGACTGATAAAGTCTGCAGTACTGCCCGGATACCAGTTACCATCTGTACCAAAAATTTTCCAACTTACTTGTAGCTTGGCCGGTTCAGCAAAATTCTCTGCATAGAAATTTACCTCCCGGTTATGTCGCCAAGTTTGAGGTCTCCTTTGGGATTGTAGGACAAGGCCTGGTGTGACCTCTTCTCTTTGAAATTGAACATGATCAATTTTATAGCCATACCCAACTGATGACTCATCAGAGATAACAGCAATATGAATGGTATCCCCATTTAAAATGGGCGACCATTCATTTGTCCAGTCCCCTGTTCTCCGGGTGAATTCATTGCCATCAACGTCTTTCAGGACAATGTAATCTTTATGCCTTTGGGTACCAATTCTTTCAAAATGAACTTGTATTTTGCTGGCACCTGGTATAGTCACTGTAGAAATCGTGCTGCTAGCATTATTGGAATAAGGATGTGGAGATTCAAACAACACTGCTTGATTTTGCCAAGGCGTGGTCCAAGGGGTATAATCAGCATCTTCATTATTGTTATTTGATATACCATAATCACATGATGCTTGTTCAACTGAATAAGAGTCCGTTACTTCAAAGCGGCCTGAGGGCTGTGGAAGCTGAACTAAAATCTCCTTTGTTTTTTTAATAGTGTCGCTGTTTACCCTTCCTGAAACATCAAATTTTAAATCAATAGAATAATTGTTAAGGCGAGATTCAACTGTAGAAGTTGCACAATAAACTTTGAAAATATTGCTCAAATTTATTACTTTTCTTGGTATCCAACACTGATTGCCCGGCATACTAGTCAACTCAAAACTTGTTTCACTATTATTCCACCCTTTAATGTTTTCAGCCTCAATTGATAATTCATGCCAGTGTGCAGTTATACCATAAACACCACCAGTTCCAATAAGCATTCGAGCTTCATCTGGTTCCAACAAACCAAGGTTACTAACCTTATAGTCAAGTGTTACATTAACCTCACCAAAGGATTTCTCCCAAAGTTGAATATAGCCTTCAGCCGAATTCAATAATGGATCAAGAGTACTCTGACTCACACCAATACGGTTGAGATCAGCAATCATATCTGGCAAGAGCCCATAATGTGCGAGGCCATCTTTATTATAGTCCCAAGTTTTTTGAGTGCCTGCCATAGAATACTGAGTCAATACTTTCTGAAACTCTGGACTATTAGGCCACAAAACCGTGTTTGATCCATACATAAGTAAATCAGTATCACCACAGTTTAATCTTGGTGCTAATCCGCCACCACCGGGTGTTGACATATCAGTAGACATAGAAATCATCCCCGGATAAATGTCATGGTTTGAATCCTTGATTAATTGCTGGATGTTTAGTCCTTCCAACAATATTTGAGCATAGGACCGTGATGTGGGTTTGCACACATTATAATTATCAGTTTTCATTGTTTCAGTAACTAAATCGTTTGGACCAGCTTTGTAAACAGATACTTCGCTGGGCAAAGCATTAAGCGCCACCATGCCAGCGTTCTCTAAGAACAACCTTACTGCTTCAATGTTCTTATCATTTTCCTTACGATCTTTAGGCAACTTACGGTCACGTATCTGAGTATGTCCAGCAATTACTGGATAGCGATACTTATGAGGTGATTCTTTTTGGGCAATATCCCATACATCCTTTAACATTCTAGCGGACATATGATCTACCTCGAGCATCATACCTTTATTCATAATGGCCTTAATTAATACTTCCCCTTTCCAAGTAAGCCCTTTGTTATTGCAATGCCCAGTTGAGGTGACCGCAGGTGTAGTTTGAAAAACTGGAGTAAAAGCATTTACATTGGCGCTCAATCCTGCCAATACATTTATTAATCTTTGTATCCAGAAAGGCGCATATTCAAAACTCACATCTGTTCCTGCTGCAAAAATATTATTACTACGGTTCTGACATGCTCCTATATCAATGGGTGCTTTCCGCAGCGTACCGTTGCTGGCAATAAAAAAGGAGTTCGACAATGCTGTACCACCAAATTCATTATTGTAAAGATGAATCGGATAAAAATGCCGTACCCCTAAATTATAGATCCTGTCCACATGCGATCTTATTTCTTTTTCAGTCTTACACTGACCATCTACCCACGAACCACAATTGAACATAGAATCAACTTCATAGCCAAGTACCACAGCAAGCTTATTCTCCTGACCAATAATCCTGCGTGCATCCTGTGGAGTGTATGCGATTTCCATCCAAGGGATCTGATTTACAAAATTCTTCATGGCTTTAAGTTGCCATTCACCTGTAACCATATCTTTACAGGCATCTGATGGTAGATTGGGGTCGTGGGGAATCATTATACATAATGCTTCATTGTTTACAGGATGAAAAACGACAAGTCTTAACCCATAGTCATAGCTTCGCTTTAACCAGTCTACATAGATTTTTTGAAACATAGCAGAATTATATAAAGGCCAGTGATCAAGTTTTGGCCAACCTTGATGATTTACTCCATTTGCCCAAGGTTCTCCCATGCCTATCCAAGCAATTGCTCCTGCAATCCATGATGCTGGATCCCAGTTCAGTGGCCAAAATGTTGGCTTGTAAGCTGGAGCCAAAGCTTTTGATGGGTCTGAACTATTTACTGCACTTGGATCATTGGTGTGATTATAAGGAGATCCAGTTATAAACCATCCTCCAAACGCAAGATTTGCAAATGGATGTGCATGAGTGTCTGCCCAGCCTAAAACTTCCTTTGAGCTTTGACAGCGAGAGGGATCACCCTTTTCGGTCGGGTTTTCAGTACAAGCTGCGGGTTGGGCAAATGTAAAGCCAATCTGCAAAAAACCAAAAAAAAGTATTGTTAACACACTCACTAACAACCAAGGTCTTATTTTTATGTTTTTCTTTAAACAGCTATTAGCTACATTAATATCCATTTCTTCCTCCTATCTGAAAATAGGCTTGTACTTTAATACTTTGCCGTGACATAAGCGTGACATCTTACTTGAATTTATTTAATGGGTAAACTTTTAAGGTCTCTGTACAAACGACATTCTAACACTTTTGAACTTTGTTTTTTAGCTAAACTAATCCCCTCATTAAAAATATTTTTGGCTTCTTTTGACTTGCCCTTAATATTTAACAATTTACCCTGCAAGCGATAGAATTCTGGTTGGTAATAGAACTCACCTGAGGAATTCATCCTTGCCTGAGATTGTTTAAGCATTTTCTCAGCCTCACCTAAATTATCATGGTCTATATAAACCTCTGCAAGAGCTATCAAATAACCAGTTTCGGCAAGTCTAGAACCACACATCTGCCATAACTTAAACCCTTGTAGCATATGCTCTATACCTTCTTGTTTAGAACCCAACCAGTAAAGTGCATACCCCCTAAAATACTCTGCTGCTGCTCCAACAACTGGGAAGTAATGTTTTTGGGCTAGGGTTATAGCTACCTGACTGTACTCACAAGCAACTTCCCATTTTGAAGTAAAAGCATTAATAAAGCTTGCATAGGTATGAACTACTGCACGGTTAAAAGGTTCTTTTATGCCTTCAGTTAAGCAAAGAGCCTCATCTAAATGCCTAAATGCTTCATCTTCTAAACCCATCATTGCCAGTGTCCATGCTAAACCACTTAAACTACCAATACCTTCTGAATGAAGTTCTTTACGATTATAAATGCTATTGCCCTTTTCAAAGAGTTCCTTAGCCTTTATAAGATCACCCTGAAAAAGATAATTCCAACCCTGTGCTGCAAAAGCTAAAACAGGAACTTGGGGATTTTGTTTAACTATTTGTATTAATTTATCCCCTATCTCAACAGCAGTTTTATAATCAGCACGATTTTGATAGTAAGTACAAAGACCTAAAAGAGCAGGTGCCAACTCTGTTGGTTGACCTAAGTTCTCATGTTTACATAAAGTATATGCTCTTGAAAAAGCTTGTTCAACTTTTGGGGCAGCCCAGCCTTTAATCCTACAAAGTAACTCCCCCAATCTAAGCTGCAAAGAAAGTTCTAAAGCTAAACTTTCATTAGGCAAATTATCAAGTAGCTTAAGTGCTTGCTCTAGATAGGCAGAGGCTTCTAAATAAGCAGCAAGCTGTTCTGCGTGTCCAGCAGCGTGCTGCCAGTGTGGTAAAGCACTATTAACCTGTCCAGCTAATTGATAATGCTGTGCCAACTGTAAGCTAAATTCAGAAGGCCCATTAGGTACTAGTTTGCTTAATCCAACACCCACTTCACCATGTAAAAAACTTCGCTCCACTTCACTAAGTTGTTTATAAAGATATTCTTGGAATAATTGGTGTCTAAATTTGTAGTGAGACAAACGTTTACCTGCTACTTCTTTGAATCCTTGTAATTTAATAAGATGGTGGCCTTTATCTGCACTACCAAGTGCTTTAACTACCTCCCAAGGTTTCTGATTTTGTAAATTAGCAATTAGTTCTAAGGTAAAACTTTCTCCTTCTACACTAGCTAAGTAAAGTATTTCCTGCAACCTAGGAGAAAGATAACGTATGCGTTCTGCTATAACTGCTTCAACTTTAGCAGGTAACTCAAAATTGTCAAGCTCTGCAACCATTGTCCACTTACCCTGTTTATTAGCACACAGATGACCTTTTGTCTCTAGGTTTTTTAGTAGCTCGAGCACAAAAAGAGGGTGTCCCCCAGTTTTATCCACTAGCACCTTGCGAAACTTATCATCAAACTGATTATCTTCACTATCTAGCAAAGCGTTCACAAAAACCTCTTGCTCCTGCTCAACAACACTATCAAAATCTAAAGTGACTTCACCATAAAGTCGTTTAAGCTCATTACTAAGCTTTGTGAGCCCCGCAGTATCTTTAGCTTCGGTTGTCCTATAAGCAGTTATGAAAAATATTGGTAATTCTTGCAAACGTTGACTTAGGTGAAATAATAAGCTTAGGCTAGGAGCATCTGCCCACTGCAAGTCATCAAGCACAACAATTAATGGCACTTTTTTAGCAAGCTGCTCTAAAATAGCAGTAGCTTCCATAAATAGCTGACTTTGGTGAGTTATAGACACACCCATTTTTAAAATAGTGTCGTACTCTTGGCGTTCTTTGCTTGTTAACTTGGTTAGAGTTTGCTCAACTACTTTAGGTACAAAACTATTAAGCAAACTAGACCCTGCTTTAAACAATTGAGTTAATAATTCCCTTTTATTTTCTACTACCCTTAAGATATCTGCAACAACATCTTGGAAAACCAAGTAGGGATCACCTACTCCCATATAGGTGCTACATTTCCCCTTAGCTATGAGAGCATCTTGTTGCACAATTTTACAAAAAGCTTCAATGAGAGCACTTTTGCCTGTGCCAGCCTCACCATGAATTAATACAATTTGCCCATACCCACTACTAGCTTTAAGCCAATATTTTTTAAGCCAGTTTAAAGCCTCTTGACGTGCCACAAAATGGTGGAAAGGCTTAGATGCTGTTTCTAGCTCTGTTATAAAAGTTGTGATTGAAGCTTTGGAGTACTGTTTCTTAACTGGCTTGTTTTCAGAAATGTCAGAGCTTTGCTTTATTTTTTCAGCTAGGATAAGTGTTTCTACTAGTGGTGAGATAGCTAACTCATTTTCTAATTCTTTTTTGAAGTTCTCAAAAATTTCTAAGGCTTTTTGGCGTTTACCAGACAAATAAGCACAGCGCATGTAGGTTTGTACTAGCTCTTCATTAAGGTTGTTTTCTCTAAAGATATTACCAAGCAAGGCCAAAGCCTCTGTAAATTTTTGTTCTTGTTCTAAAACTGTAACAAACCCTAACACAGCAGAGTGATAAGTTTCTTTCAAACTTTGGCGCTCTAGCTCTAACCAAGCGTCCAAACTAGGAGTCCTTTCACAAAAATCTTTTAGGAAATCCCCCTTGTAAAGTCCTACAGCAATTAACCAATTTTGTTCATTTACAGCCTTTTGGAAATCTTTTACATCATTAGTCAATAACAAGCGTAAACGCTCATCTTTACTTTCTAAGTAATCAGATAAAGGCATCTTTCGTACTCGCTTAAGTAGAGCACGTAGATTTACTCGAGCTTGCTTCTCAGGGATGTCTGGGTAGAAAAGGCCTAGAATCTCATCTCTAGAAACCCAGTTATCTTTACGTATCAGGTAAATAATTAGCAAATAGGCCTTATTCAAGCTAATGTCCTGCCACTGACCTTCATGAAAAATTTGTGGTGTTCCTAAAAATTTCACTTCCATATATACACCACTCTCCCAAATTCATCCAGAAAACAAAATTTTATAAAAGTTAGGGCTGTAACCACTGTAGATATCCAAATAGATAAATAAACCTTTGCTTTAATTAACACAAGAAACGAGAGATGTCATCCTAAGTATAGTTAAGGAACTTCTATAAGTTAAAAACTCCCGTTAGTTTTTTTGGGGGGATTTTTTAGCACACTATATAATTCTAAAAATCACTCTTCAAAAGAAATCGTCGGATATCGGCAGCAGGTACAGGCTTAGAAAATGAATAACCTTGACCCCTATCACAATTAAGCTGGTGTAAAAAGTCAAATTGCTGCTCTTGCTCTACACCTTCAGCCACTATATGTAAGCCTAAAAAGTGAGCGAGTGCTATTATCAGTACTCCGCAAAATGGAGAAAAAACTGAAGAGTTGATCTAAAATAGATTTTGATCACTTATCAAATTTGTGTGTAGGACGAATTATTATTACTACGAATTTTAGCTATAGGCATCTTATTGAGAATCCTTTATCACGATTGTGGACTACTGATTATTGTTTTTACTGTTACCTGGAATTACGCAGGCTCTAATTACTCATCTAGATAAGGGTTTTTGCCGACCACATGCCATAAGATGTGCCTCTGACGCAAAATCGTTTTTTACTATTTCCTGCACAGTAATCTTACCCACCTCAAAATGCCTCTAAAAACTTTTTGGGGTAATTCCACACTTATACTTTTTGTCAGATAATACCTCAACCTGTCTGGAAAAGAGTTTACGCTCTAAGAGAATAAATCATTCCTGCACACATCTTTAGAAAGGTATATGCAGGAATACTTTGTTTGTGAAAGACTTTTTAAGGGGTGCGTAATTCCAGTGTTACTTGACTTTCGCTATGATCTTTCTGTAAACGCTGTATAAAAGATCTATCAACCTTTAAACTATCTAATTTAAGATTGTGTAATGCTGCCAGAGAGGAATATCCGGTACCAAAATCATCAAGTTCTATAGTGCATCCTAATTTTTTAAGAGATTCCAGCTGTTCTGGAGCAACACTTTCCATAATCATACTTTCAGTCACCTCTAGCTCAAGTAAACAAGCTTTAAGCTCATACAATTCTAGAATTTGCTGTACTGTATTAACAAATCGAGGCTGTGCGAATTATGCTACAGACACATTAACAACTATATTTAGCTCAAAACCTTCTAGGTGCCATGTCTTAAGCTGTCTACAAGCTTCATTAAGCACTCATTCACCTAATTCTATAATCAACCCTGACTCCTCAGCCATAGGAATAAAGATATCAGGAAAAATCATCCCTTTATTAGAATGATTCCACCTTAACAACGCTTCACAACTAACCTCTTTGAGCTTACCTCTATAATGGGTTGATAGTAAAGCTCTAATTCTGTTCTCTTTCTTATAAACTATACAAGGTGTCATTTAGAAAACCTAACTCTAAAGGACTTTGCATCTTCGGTTACATAAGTTTTAGGTTTAAAAGAGCTATAAGATCAATCTATCCTCAAGAATGAAAAAAGTTAGGCTTAGTAAGTTACATGATTACTTGACCTTGATAAACAAGCTCAGCATACCTTATATCCTCTGAAATTCTCAGTTTTAAAAGCCAGCTATTGTAGTAGAGCTTCTGCAAACCTTCACCCCATTCTACTACCACTAAACGAGCTTTTGACAAATAATCATCCAAACCCATATCAACTAGAGCTTTAGCTTCAGATAAGCGGTAAGCATCTATGTGAACAAGTATTCCTTCTGGTGTGGGATACTCATGAATAAGGGTATAGGTAGGACTGCTTATGTTTGCCTTTGTCCCCAAAGCTAAACCAAGTTGTTGTACTAAAGTAGTTTTACCTACTCCCAAATCACCTAGGAGAATAAGCAAAGCACCCTTAGGAAGAAAAAGTGTCAAATTTTCAGCTAGCACCCTAGTGGCCTTAAGCGAAGGCAGGACCACTTAAAACTTCACTAATTGTAGGCAAATCGCTGCGCATTCTATTTAAAATAGAGTTTAAAGTGCTAGGCTTATCTAAAACAATTGCCGTGCTGTAACCTCCTTTAGGATGAGAAGTAATAAAGGCAAACTTTGGTGTTTCTATAGTAAAAAATTTGGTATTTCCAAGAGTAAGCTCATTACCTAGAGCCTGCCAATCGTTTTCAACTTTCTTTAGAGTTGTAAATAGTTCTTTTGGCTCGAGCAAAGTGTACCCACCTAGCATCTCACCAGTAGGAGAAAAGATAACAGCGTCCCGCACACCATCATCTCCTAGATAACTACTTAATAACTTACTAAGCACTTCATTCTTACTAATGACTTCTGTAGCATGCTCTTCTGCTTTAGGTAAGTCTGTAGGTATTGGTTCTATGCTTTTCTCCACTTTTGAAGGGGTTCCTAAACCAAAAACATTATCCAGAATGTTTCCACTCATAAGCTTACCAGCCACAGCGCTAGCTGTCTCTAATTCTTCTTTTAAGCCTTCAAGTAATTGCTCTGCCTCATCTAAGGCATTTTCAAGTTTGCTACGCATTTCTGCTGAAACTTTACTAAAGGTTTCACGCTGCCCATTTAAGTGGCGTAAAATACGCGAAACACTAGTAGTTGCATCATTATTGAGTTTTGAAACAGGGGAAAAGTTTTTAATAGCCTCATCCAGACGTGGTTCAAAACTTGTTAGTGCTCTTTGTTGTTTATTACGCAAAGACTCTAAAAGCGACCAACAGCGGTCTATTCCCTCGGCTAATTTTTCTTCTTCAAGTTGTTTGCGTATACCCTTTAACAAAACATCTAGTTCTTTAACTTCCTCACCTTGAGTTTCACTTATTTGTTCTCTTTCCGATTCTAACTCGTGCAGCTCTTCTAAATTTTCAGCTAAGCGTTCACCAAAAGCATTTTTCAGTTCACGTTCAAACTCCTCAAGATCAGGATATTTATCAGCTTCAAGCTGCTCTAGAGCATCATTCAAAAGCTCCAAAGTGCCCTTATTATCAAGGGCTTCAGTACGCTCTTTAAGTGTAAGTAGCTGATTTTTGTAATTAAGCTTAGAATTAGCTTTAAACTCCTTAACTAGTTTTTCAAGTTGTTCTATTCGTTTTTGCTTCAGTTCTTTTTTTGACTTAACCTGTTTTAGGCTTTTTTTAAGCTCACTAGTTACCTTGTCTGATTGTTTTCTAATTGCTTCTAAAATAGGTATCGCTTGCACTTGTATCAAAAGTGCACCTAAGTAAACTTCTTGATAATTTGAATCAGACAATGTCTTCTTAAGAAGGGCCTCTTCTAAAGCTTCAGCAATCTGACGTGCATCATCTAGAACTTCACCAGCAAGCTCTCCCTGTTTTTGAGCCTCATCCAAATTTTTTAACTTATCAGAAAATAATTCATACTTATTCTTATCTACATTAGGATCATACTTTTCCAATAAACCTTTTAATTGCCCTATAGCCTCACCTTGCTGTTTAAGCTTAACTTTAAAAGACTGGCGTTCTTGTACTTTAACTTGAGTAAGCTTACTAGCACGTTGCTTAAGCAAGCGATACAAATCATGAATCTCACGTACATCAACCTCAGCAGGCAAGGTATTTTCCAGCACATCTAAAGTCACCTGTAAATTCTGCTTAAGTTGATGGGTATCTAATTCATCACCCATATCCAAAACATCTTTCTGAACATCTCTTAGTTCAGTTTTAAGCTTTTGGCACAAATCATTTTGTGCCTCATTAAAATTTTGACGAAGTTTTGCAATAGATGTGTCTGCAGGCGTAAGACCTTTATTAAGCCTTTGTTTAAGATTATCTAATTTTTGGGCAAGCTCAGGTCTAAAAACTATTAAATTAGAAAAATCCTTACCTAGAGTTTCAAGTTCATAAATCTCATTACCAACATCACTTAGTAACCCCTCTACTCCTTCCCCTTCTAGCTTGCCTTCTTTAGCGGTAGCTACAGGTGTTTCACCTGCCTTAGAAGAAGCCTTCTCACTATCTTCTGAAATAATCTTCTGCAAATCACCAACCAATTTTCTAGCACGTTCTAGTTCAGCTGGTGCAAGTTGTTTATCTGCTTGAGCATTCTTAACTTGTCCTATTTGTCTTCCCAAACGACGGACTTTAGGATCTTCTAGACTCTTTACAAATTCATAAGCTTCCTCTAAGCTCTGAATTGCAGCATCTTGCTGTACAAGTTGATCATTGAGTTTTTCCTCAGCTTTTTTAAGCTGTATTCTTGCATTTGCGATTAATTGACTAGCTTCTTTTTGCTGATCATGCTCTTCTTCTATAAGTTTCAAAAGCGCACGTGATTTCTGCACTTCTGGCCAGTCAAAATAAATATTAAAGAGCTTAAACGCCTTTCTAAGACTCAAAATACTTCTTTCCTGCCGCTCTAAAAATGGAGGTGGCCCACTAGGTACCTCTTCAACATTTTCAAGCCTTTCTAAAATATCGCTAATTTTCTCCTTAGCTTTTTCAGCTTTCATCGCTACTTGCAATTGCTTGTATATATGTGACTTGAAAATTTTCTCCATGTCACGATACTCAACATCTTTAGGCGATTTACCAACTTGTTTTAGGCCTGCATTGAGAGAGCGCGAAACTACTCGTGGTGAAAGTATAGTTTCAAGTTCTGTCATTGCAGCATGGTAGATGGCATTAACCATTTTGCTCCTTAAAAAATTTTCTTCTAATCAGGTTTCCACTACAAAATTTTGTGATATTCATAAACATAAAATCTAAGTCCAATTAAAATATTATATATCTAACAATATAGCCATAATACGTCATTCAAAATAATAATTTCACCTTAATTTGTATGCGACTTGAATCTTATAGCTAATCAATCTCCTTCAGAAAATTAGCCTACTTCCCAACCTTGTTAAACTAAACTAGAAGGCAAAACAAGCCCCCCTTAAAAATTAAAAGAGGGACTTTGGTTTCCTCTAAGATTTAGCATTACTTCAAATCAGGCAAAAAACAGAATCTATTTAGGATAATCTCTTCGTTACATTAGAGAGTTTAAGCCTATTTGAGATGTTAATTAACTAATTTTAAAACTCCTCATCCCAATCAACTATAGTATCATCACCTAAATCACTAACAGTTACATTAGGGTCTTTATCAAAGACACTTGCATCAACATCTCTTCCTTGGCCAAGAAGGCCAAATTGAACACAAATACCATATAATCCTATAGAAGCAAATATTATTGCTATTAAAGTAATTATCACCCAAACAAGTTGAGATATCACATTTTGGAAAAAGGAAAAGGTAGAGAGCACGTTAAAGCCTTCTATACCTGTTAGATTAGCAATTAGTGTTCCTAAAAAACTCAGCCCCTCATAGATAACAGGTAAAAGTAGTAAAAAAAGTGCAAAGCCTACCCATTGCCAGTTACGATTGCCTCCACCAAAAGCAAGATTCAAGAAATAAAGCGGGACGAAAGCTAAAATAGCTACAGCAATCATAACAATAAGGCGTAAAATGCCTATCCAAAATATGCTAGTTGCGACAATCGCTTCATGTGTATTTGAAGTTTTCTTATCTTCCAGTAAAGATTCTATAGCACTTACATGTCCCATTAACACTACACTATCTTGTAATCTCAGTGCTGGAGCTTTCTTCAAGCTATTAATCAATTTATCAGTAATTTCAGCAAACTCTTGGTCTTCAGATAATACTTGCTCTCTAAAAAAACTTTTGTATTCACCTTCAAATCCCTCTATGGATTCTTTTGCCTTTGCCTGTTCTCCTGTTTCAATAGCAACAGTAGCTTGAGCAACTTTGGCATAGAGTGAATTCAATTTATCCTCAGATAGCTTACTACCTACACCAAGAGAAGTAGTAGCTGGAGATGTTTCAGAGTCAGGAACAAGTGGCTCTGCAACTGGCGGAGTCAAAATTGGAGGCGTCACTGTACCTTGAGCAGGTGGTACAGGTGCATTTGCTACAGGAGGTGAAATTAAAAGAGAAGATGAGGGATCTTCATCTTCAGGCTCCTCTGTAGCTGGCTCTACTTCTGGCAAAGATATATCTATATCTGGTTCTGGTTCTACTTCTGATAGGGATGTAACTGGCTCTATCTCTGGTAAAGATGTATCTGTATCTGGTTCTACCTCTAAAGGTTCAGGTGAGGCCTCGGTTTCTTCTACTTGCAAAGGTGATTCTTCTGGCACTGACTCCTCTAAGGATGCTTCTTCCGAATCAGATTCTAAATCATCTAAGTCAGAAGTAGTAGCTTCTGGAGTTTCAGAAGTTGTTAAAGCCTGCTCTAAATCAGTTTCAGTAGCTAAAACAAAATCATTGACATTGTTATTCAGATCTTGCAAAGACTCAGCAGCTTCAGAATCTTCATTAACAACTGCATTAATAGCACCTAAAAAGGCTGTAGAAGTGTTTTCAGATACTCTTGGAGAATCTTGTATAAGAATGTAATTGCTATAGGCTTCAGCAATAGCTTGGTAGGCTTCAGGAGTATTTCCACTTTGTAAAGTATCAGCAGCATCTTGTAAGTTAGCCTGCATATCTTGTGAGGCGACACTATCCAGCACTGCTTGGAACACCAAAGGATTTTGACTTTCCCTTATTTGATTAATGTTGTCCTCTGAACCACCTATAGCCTTAACAATCTCGCTAAAGTATGTTTTAGCAAGGTCTAAATCCCCCTCGCTCGCTTCATCAGCAGCAACCTCATATAAAAGACGCTGTAAACCACCTTTTATGACCGTTACTTGTATATTTAGATCAGCCTCACTACGATTTGTAACAGCAGAAAGAGCATTTTCAAAGGTGGTATTTATACCATTTGCTACGGAACTACTACCGAAACCACCTTGTGAGAGAAATTCAAATGTTTCTCGAGCTAACTCAAGGCTTCTTCTACTTTTTTCAGGTTCAGTAGGAAAAAAACTTACACTTTCATCTAAAACTGCGATTATCTCATGATAGCGATTTAATTTTACATCTTCACTTGTTGTATCCTCAAGCTCTACTTCTTGTGTAAAAGCGAAATGGCCAAGTAAGATAATGCCTAAAGTGATATGTAACAATGTGCGCATTACGCCATTCATAAATTCTCCTTAATTGCTAACATATTTGCAAAAACTGCTCCTACATTTAATTCAGATGTTCCCATAACTAAAACTATATCTTGCCCAAAAACAAGCAAAAAGAGCTGTCCACAACTATGTGATAAGTAATATGAACGAAGAACTCCACCCCTTTGTAAAAGCCTTAATCCTATAAGGCCTACTCTTGAAAACATTTCTAAGTCTATCCCTGAACCTCGAGAAATCACTACTTCACCTTTTTGACGAATAGCAGCAACTAGCTTAACATGCTCGAGTTGGGCAAACTGCAGAGTAATTTCTTCTAAAACACTTTTATCAAGAGGAGAATGAATGGGAGCAGGCACATTCTCTTTAACATTTGTAGCTTCACTTTTTTCAGGAACAACTTTCGGTTCCACCTCCTCCTTGGGCTCCATCTCTTTTTCATCAGGATCCTCAAACCAAAATTCAGGTAATGTATCTTTAAAAATATCTTCATCAGTGGCTTGTGAAGTTTTATTTTTATCTTTGGCACTAGCAACTTTTTTCTTTGGTAAATCTGATTTCTCTAGCTGTGAAATTAACTGGCTTAAATTTCTCTTTAGTCCCTCACGGGGTAAAATTAACTGAAATTCTCTAAAAATAGGCCCCTTTAAAACCTTGATCATATTACCCACATCAACATTATCAGGTGTCAACCCCTTATCTTTAAGAGCATTTCTTAAAGCGCGTCTTGCTGCCCTAGCTGAAACCATATTAGCTAATTCATTTTGGACGTGCTTGTATGTATTATTAGGCATAATTTATTTAAATTCCCCATAATCTCATTATAATAATTATTGATTTTTTTTTGCAAAAACATCTCAATATGTATACATCCTAAATGGTGGGCTGTGCATTGTCTGTTAGCTTTCACAAAGAGTCCCATTGATAACACTTCTTTCATAGCTAAGATAAAAAGACTCCTAAAGATTAAAACCCATACCCATAAGCCTTGGGAAAAACCTACTTATATTTAGGTGTCTTGTTCATTGTTACCTTGAACTTTATTTCTAGCCTTTTCATAGCTATGTCATAGAAGTAACTGTAAAGTACTAGAAATTATAAGTTATAACAGCTGAATACCTTTTACTAGTCGGATATAGGTAAAATATCTCCGCCACTAACAATATTTTCTTTGATCATCTTTACTTCTTCAAGTTGACTAATCAACTCTTGCCAACGCTCTACTTTCATACTTCCAATACCATTAACCATAGTGTCTTGGTTGAGGATAAGTGGTAGCTGTTTTTCATTAGACCACAAAATTATTTTGGTTGTAATAGCATCATTATCAGCCTTAAGTGAATCTACATAATTAAGAGGAGAAAGTAAGAAATGCTCCCAACCCTCACGGGTAGCATCTATAAACTTATTTATCACTTCAGTATGATCATTTAAAAATTCCTCAGTTGTAACTAGAACACCACTATAAGGATTAAATCCTGAATCAGCAACCAAAAGACTCTGAGGATGAGCCCCTTCTTGTTTAGCCAAGAAAGGTTCTGCTGTAACATAACTTTGAGTAACAAGTTGCCTATCATTAAGCCACTGAGCAAGTTGCCCATTGTAGTTAATTATCTTTACCTTACCTTTTAAATTATATTTATGCTCAATAAACGACCAAAAGGTTGCGCCGGGAAAGACTGTTATGCTACGTCCCACTAACTCACTAAAGTCGTTTATGGGTTCTTCAGCATGAAACATTAAGCCCAAAGGCGAAGTTTGATAAGTAGCAAAAATTGCCACTATGGGTATACTCTCTGCCCTTGCCAAAACTACTTGCCCCCCAGCAAGCATAACTATCTCAGCTTTGCCTGAAGCTAGAAGAGACAAGCTGTTAACTCCGGGGCCGCCTTGAATAAGCTCCACATCCAAACCACGTTCAGCATATAAATTATCTTTAACAGCAGCATAAAAACCACCGTGAGCTGCTTCAGCAAACCAATTGGTGTAAAAACGCAACTTTAAGGCATCCTGTGCGAAGGTGAAGCCAAGCAAAAATAAACTAATTAAGCAATATCTTTTCATTGTACTTGCTCTACTCTTAAAAGGTTAGTAGTGCCACTCTGACCAAAAGGAACACCTGCTATAGATATATAATAGTCTCCCTCATTTACTTGGGGTCCAAATGCATTTTTAATTTCTTGGTTAGCTACAGTGACCATCTCATCAGTATTGTTAATATTTTCACTCATTGCTGGGATAACTCCCCAAAACACAGCCATTTGAAAATAGGCTTGCTCACTAGGAGTTACTGCTAGTACAGGTGAAGAAGGTCGATAGCTAGAAACCCGCAGGGCAGTAGCACCAGTACCAGTAAAAGTTACTATTAGCCTAGCACCAAGGTGGTGTGCCATGTCACATGCTGCTAGGGGCACAACATCTTGTATAGCTTTATCAGGACGCCTACGCTTACTATTTGGGTACACAAGGTTACTTTCAACTGATAAGGCAATACGGTTCATCATCTCTACCGCCTCAATAGGATATTTACCTGTAGCTGTTTCTCCTGAAAGCATAACTGCATCAGTACCATCGTAAATAGCATTAGCAACATCACTGGCTTCAGCTCTAGTAGGAGTAGGGCTAACAATCATTGACTCAAGCATCTGAGTAGCAGTTATAACTGGCTTGCCTGATTGAATACAAGCCTTAATAAGGCTCTTTTGAATAGGTGGGACTTTTTCCGGAGGCAATTCTACTCCCAAATCGCCACGTGCCACCATAACACCATCTATCTCAGCTAAAATTTCATCAAATCGGTCTACAGCACTAGGCTTTTCAATCTTTGCCATAAGCTTTGCTTTAGAATTAGCCCTTTCTAGGTGTTCTCGAGCCAAAAGCACATCCTCACGGTTGCGCACAAAACTAACAGCTACCCAATCTACTCCTAACCTGACACCATACTCTAAATCTGACAAATCTTTATCAGTAAGTGCAGGAATACTTAAATCTGCATTGGGAATATTAATACCCTTGTTGTTAGAAAGTACTCCTCCTAAAATTACCTCTGTGAAAATTACTTGCTCATTTTTATCAACATTGGTAACCTGAAGCCTTAGGCGACCATCATCAAGCAAAAGATCATCCCCTACGCTAACGTCTTGGTATAAATTATTATAAGTTACACCTACTCGGCTTACATCACCGAGGCTACTATCAGCGCAGGTAAGTTTAAAAGGCTTTCCCGCTTCTAAGTTTATTTGACCTTCAGCAAAAACAGCTGTGCGAATTTTAGGACCTTGCAAATCTTGCAGGATAGCTATCGGATAACCTAATTTTTTACTAATTTTGCGAACATTAGTAAGGTTTTCTTTGTGGTGATGTTGTTCACCATGAGAAAAGTTAAGTCTAAAAACATTTACACCAGCTAGGATAAGCTTCTCTATTTTTTCAGGAGTGTTTGTAGCAGGCCCTAAAGTAGCAACAATTTTGGTGTGGCGTAGCATTACTGCGCAAAGGCCTTTTTGCCTAAAAACTGTGCTGAAGAACCCAATTCTGCTTCAATAACTAACAAGCGGTTGTATTTTGCCATTCTATCACTACGACTTGCTGAACCAGTCTTAATCTGCCCTGAATTCACCGCCACTGCCAAATCTGCTATAAAAGCATCCTCAGTTTCTCCACTACGATGACTAATCATATTACGGTAGCCAGCTTGTTTAGCAAGATTAATAGTATCTAAAGACTCTGTTAAAGTGCCAATTTGATTAACTTTTACTAAAATGGCATTACCAACACCTTCGTCAATACCACGCTGTAATCTAGCAACATTAGTTACAAAAAGATCATCACCTACTAATTGACACTTATCGCCTAATTCTGAAGTAAGCTTAGCCCAAGCTGCCCAATCATCTTCAGCAAGTCCATCTTCAATGGAAATAACAGGGTACTTATCTACCCAATCTTTCCAGTAAGCTATCATTTCATCACTGCTTAAAACCTTATTTTCAGCCTTCAAATGGTACTTTCCATCTGCAAAGAACTCGCTCGAGGCTGGATCAAGCGCCAAGTAAATCTCTTCCCCTACCTTATAACCAGCCTTCTCTATTGCCTCAAGAATAACTTCAATTGCCTGCTCATTGGATTGTAGATCTGGTGCAAAACCACCTTCATCACCAACATTAGTATTATAACCTTTGCTAGACAACACCTTTTTAAGATTGTGAAAAGTTTCTATACCTGCATATAATGCCTCAGAGAAATTACTAAAACCTACTGGGGCAAGCATGAATTCTTGCATATCCACTTTGTTGTCTGCATGATTACCACCATTGATAACATTCATCATAGGTACTGGTAAAGTTCTAGCCCCCACACCACCTAGGTAACGGTAAAGGGGAATTTCTAAAGTCTTTGCTACTGCTCGAGCACAAGCTAATGATACTGCCAAAATGGCATTGGCACCCAGCTTACTTTTATTAGGGGTACCATCAAGAGCAAGCATTTGATTATCAATTAATGGCTGATCAAAAGCATCTAAACCTTCTAGTTCCGGAGAAATTGTTTCATTAACATTCTTTACAGCCTTATCTACACTTTTGCCCATAAGGCGTTTATCATTGTCTCTAAGTTCTACTGCTTCGTGCTCTCCTGTAGAAGCACCTGAAGGTACTAAAGCGCTTGCCTCTACACCGCTACTTAGTAGCACTTTAGCACCTACTGTTGGATTACCACGTGAATCAAATAGTGTAAGTGCTTTGATAGATTCGATTATTGTCATTCAATCCTCGTTTCGTGAAATGATATCTGATTTTAACTTAATTTCGCCAGCTTCACCAGCTTTGTGTCCAACTCTGCTTAAACCTTAAAATCGTTACACTGACTCTTAGTTTGCTCAAAAATGTGGAGAAATATGAATACACCCTTAAAATCTCTCGGGATCCTGCGGCAGGCCTTATGAGAATCACATCGTAAGAGCCTACTGTAATCATACTCACGTAAAAAAGCGCACAAGATAATTCCTAGGACATCTTTTAATCAAAAATACTTTCAGGATGTCACTTTCAGTTTTTTAGGAGTTTTGAATGAGGTCAAAATATTTTCTTGGAGTTATCTGTCTAATCATGCTTTTACAAACCAATACTCTAGCGCAAGAATCACCAAAAACTATAAGTGTCACTGGTCAAGGTACTGTTTATGCAGAACCTGATATTGCTATGCTAAATATTAGCATAGACATTCAAGATAGCGATTTAGGTAAGGCCACCAATGATACCAATGCTGTTATTCTAAAGGTCAAAAAGGTGCTTGGCTCATTGGGCGTGACTGAAGAAGATATACGCACCTCTAGTTTTAATGTCTGGCCCCAACAACGCTATGATTTAGAGGGGAATCCCACTGTTGAAGGTTACCAAGTCAATCATGTTTTGGGAGTGACAATCCACGACATTGATAGTGTAGGCGAAATACTAACTGAGAGCATAAATGCAGGTGCAAATGGTGTTAATAACATCCGCTACACCTTTTCTGATGATAGTGAGCTTGAAAAAGAAGCTCGAGCAAAAGCTATGGAAAATGCCCAAGAAAAAGCAGATCAACTTGCTGAGTTAGCGAGAACAAGTATTGTTGGGGTAATGAGTATAAGTGAGCAAACGGATTTTGGTTCTCCAATTTTTTCAGCACAACCACAGTTTGAAGTAATGAGTTCTGTAGCTGAGAATGTTCCTGTATCAACTGGCCAATTAGCTGTAAAAGTAACCTTAGCAGTTAGCTTTCTGATTGAATAAACACTGCTCCTAGCCTGTTCTAAGTGGAACTATCATTGCTAGGTAATTAGGATCGCGACTAGTCCTAAGCAAACTAGGGCTAGTCGTGCCTGAAAAAGACAAACGTACTTCGCCCTCCATATTTTTGAGGGCATCTTCCAAATATTTAGAATTATAAGCCAAAGCAATTTGTGGTTCTGAACCTTCTTGGGCAACCTCAATAACTTCTTGGGCACGCCCGTAACCCCCTTCAGCATTAATCTGAATACTTCCATCTTTAACTAGAACGTCTACACGGTTGTTAGTTGTTTTATCTGCCATAACAGCTACCCTTGTGACTGTTTCCAACAAAGCTTTATTATCTAATGTAATAGAGACCAAAAACTGTGATGGGATTACTTTTTCATAATCAGGGAATTGCCCTTCCATTAGCTTCATATTTAGCGTGTAGTAACCTGTTTGTACTGAGAGTTGGTTATTGTTTAGCTCGAGCTTGGCTTCCTCCTCACCAAGTATTTTAGTAAGTTCCTCAACGCTACGAGCAGGAATTACGATATCACCTTGTAAGCCTGTAGATTCTTCAATGTTATAATAAGCTAATCGGAAACCATCAGTTGCAACTGTACGAACTTTAGCGTCATTAAATTCCAACTTAATCCCTCGAAAAATTGCTTGATAGTCTGCTACAGCTGCTGCATAGCGTACGCGGGAAAGTGCTTTTGCAAATACGTTTCCTTTTATTGTTCCCTTATATTCATCAGGAAAACTTATCTCTAGATTATTTTCAGCGTCAGACAATTGCAATTTAGTAGCATAGTTTCCTGAACGTACATCCAACTCATTAGCTTCAACACTAAGTTCCACTAGTTCTCCGGGTAAAGCACGAATTACTTGCCCAAAAACTTGTGCTGGTAAGGCTATTGTGCCTGAACCATTTACATCAGCAACAATGTTTGCTTGAATATCTACATCCAAGTTACTACCTGTTAATGTAAGGCTGTTTTTGCCAAGTTTTACATTAAGTAAGTTCAGTTCGTTGTTACTGCTTGTTTTGCTAGGTATAATCCTTTCCAGATGGCTTAACGAACTAGCTAGCTGTTTTTTGGAAACTTTTACTCTCATAATTAACCTCTTCTCTTTAATTTACTAAGGACGAGAAATAATAAAAATTTTAAAAAATAACCTATAATAGTAGGGCCTGTGGATTGTGTGGAAAACTCAACTTAACACTGTCTCTGATGCAAAGTAGTTGTGGATAATTTTGTGGATAAGTCGCCAAGTTATCCACAATTACCCTAAAGTTATCCACAGGTTATCCACAGGCTAAGGAAAAAAAAGTTATCCACAGGGTTATCCACAAGTTATCCACAGGGTTATCCACAGGGTTATCCACAAGTTGAGATTAGAAAAGTATTTGAAAGATGATAGATTTTGTTGATTATGAGAATGAAAAAGATGTCATCCACAGAGTTATCCACAAGTTATCCACAAGTAAAGGGAACAAAAAATTATTTAAAAGCTTTAAAAAATTAAGAAAGTAATACTAAGTTTTAGGTTATTGATTAAGTCCATACAATAGTTATAATATAACTAGTTTTGCAAATTTAATAGCATGTTTTCACTAGTTAGGGTGTTAGGATGTGGTTATGAAACCACTTAAAAAATTCTCTTTGAGTAAAAGCTTATCCCCAAACGAAGCTTTGGAACTTTATAAGTTGCCTTTGTTTGACTTAGCTGCCATAGCTCATGATTTGAGAATGAAGTGCAATGATCCAAGTATGGTCACTTACCTTATTGATCGTAACATAAACTATTCCAATATTTGCAATGTGGGTTGTGCCTTTTGTGGTTTTTATAGAACAAGACGTCAAGCAGATAGCTATGTACTGAGTTATGAAGAAATTAGTAAGAAAATAAGTGAGTTGGAAATGGTGGGTGGTACTCGAGTTCTAATGCAAGGAGGAGTAAACCCTTATTTACCTTTTTCATGGTACTTAGAGTTATTAAAACATATAAAAACTAATCACCCCAAAATACGTATAGATGCCTTTAGCCCTGAGGAAATTAAAGGCATGAGTAAGCTTACAGGAATGACTAGTATTGAGGTTTTAAGAGAGTTAAAAACAGCGGGCTTAGATGGCTTACCAGGAGGTGGCGGAGAGATACTTGTTGATAGAATTCGTAAGGCTAAGCATGTTGCCCCAGCTCGAGTCTCTACTAACAAATGGCTAGACATCATGGCTGATGCGCATTCTTTAGGGCTTTACACTAGTGCCACTATGGTGATTGGTTTTGGCGAAACTTACAAAGAACGTATTGAGCATTTCCAGCGCATTCGTGATTTACAGGCTAAGTCTCTTGCTATGTATGGCAATGCTTTTAGTGCTTTTATAAGCTGGACATTGCAGACTAAAGGAGTTCGCATTGATAGTAAAGTACCTAGTTCAGGAGCACATGAGTACTTACAAAATTTAGCCCTAAGTCGCATCTATCTAGATAATATTTCCAATTATCAGTCCTCATGGCCTACTATGGGATTCAAAGTTGCCCAAAGTGCACTGTTTTTTGGAGCTAATGATTTTGGCTCGACTATGCTAGAGGAAAATGTTGTTTCTCAAGCTGGTGCTAAAAATAATTGCATTACCGAGAAAGAAATTATTAGACAAATAAGTGATGCAGGTTTCAAACCTAAGCAGCGTGATAGCCTTTATAATATAGTTGGTAAGTCTAATGTAGAAAGTGTTTTAGCTAAAAATAAGCCTTCAACTGACTTTAAGTTTGTACCAGCAGTAAAAATTAATCAGGGTTAACCTTACAGGCATGTAAAGACCCTGCTAAGGTATAAGCTAAGATCGCTGTAGCAGGTATAATGGTAATGTTGCTTTCTACAAAACCATGTAGCAAAATGGTGATGAGGCCAGCGCTTATCCCATAAGTGATTTCAGGGCTACTAAAGTTTTTACTAATAGGTTTTAACAAAACAGCCAACCAAAAATACAAGAATGCCATTAAACTCAGCAGGCCTGTTTCAACAGCTACTTGTAAATATTCATTGTGGGCATAGGTAACAATAATACCGAATAGGGGTTTTAGTTCAAGCATGCTTAAAGTTGAGCGATGCATAGCTATAGTCTCAATAAAATTTCCTGCTCCCCAACCTAGCCAAGGTTGATTACTTATAGCTGCTAGACTTACACGCCATATAGTTAAACGTTGCTGTAGAGAACCATCAAGAAGTATGTTGTAGGGGTTCATTAAACTTGTTTTTATGTTAGTTAAGTAACTTATTAACAGCCATATTACTACTCCAATTGATAGTAAGGCCAAAATAAGGGCAAAATATTTACTAACTTTGCTCCAAGTCTGATTTACCCAAAAAACTAGTAATCCTAAACAAACACACCCTGTAGCTATCCAACTACCCCTAGAATCTGTTAGAACTAAGTTTACAAGTAATAATAAGGTAAGAACCCCAAGTAATATTTTAGGACCAAGGCGTTTTTGATATAAGGTGCCTGTTAGTGTCAGGGGGATGATAATATCTAGGAAACCCGCGTAGTGATTGCTTTGATAGTAAAAGCTTTCTATGCTACCGTATAAATCTAAGTAACTAGGATAATAACCTAGTGCTTGAGCTATGCCATAAATAGACATAGCTAAAGCTAAAAGGTAAACGCTATAAATCAGCGTAACCCTTCTTCTTTGTAAATGGCATAAATGCACTGCTACGAAGAAGCTGCTACACCACAAGCACATATTAACAGCTGCTTGTATGCTAGCAAAGGGGTATAGGCTGATGGAAATACTAATTGTCACTAAGCCAAGGTAGGCCAATAAGGGAACAGTTATTTTCCAGCTTGGTAAGCGTAAGTAACCTGTTAAACTAATTGAAAGTAGGGTTAGTACTAATGAAAAAATAATGAGAGAGCGCGTAAGAAAAATATGCCACCCATAATTAATGTAAGGAGTTTTTTCATAAAGATAAATTATTTCAGGAGCTGCTCTTGAACGAGAGGCAAAAAAGATAGCTGCTAGGAGAAAAAAAAATGCTATCCACTCCAACCAATTACCCAAGCTTGAAAAAAAGATTCTTGGCTTACTGCCCATTTCTTTTCAGGATAGCTAGTTGTAGTAAAGCTGCTTCTTTGTGATTTTGTTCAAAGCTCTTGGCATTTTCTTGAGGAACGAGTTTGAGCACTTGCTCAAAGGATTCAATTGCTTGATCAAAAAGAGTTAGGTTCTTCTGTGATACTCCTAAGTGAAATAGAGCAATTAACCTAGATCTTTGTTCAAATAATTGGCCACCCTCACTAGGAAGTATAGCTAGGATTTCTTCATAGGCTTTTGCAGATTTAGCGTAGTACTCATCATTTCTTAATTCATGGGAAATAACTAACATTTGGGTTAAAAGTTCATGCCTTATAGAATCATGGTAGGGGTTAAAGTTAATGGCTTGTTTATAAATATTAAAAGCTTTGAGAAGATTTCCTTGCTCAATAAAGCTTTCACCAAGCTTAGTTAACTCTTTGAGCATTATTTTTGCATGAATATATAGCAATGGTAGGCTAAGCACCTGTTGCCAATAACGAATTTCTTCCTCTTCTCCTAAGGTTATTTCTTCATTGTTAGAAAGTTGTATAGGGGTTAAAAAAAGTTGCCTAGCAGCTTCAATTTGCAAGCGGTTTTTAGGTGCTAATGAAAGTGTTTGATAATAAAGATCAAAACCCTTGTCCCAAAGTTTATTTAAAAGGTAAAGATTGGCTAGCCTTAAGCGGTAGGACATGTGGTCATTTTGTATAGATAATGCTTTCTTATATGAAAACTCTGCTCTTAAAGCTTGACCAGACATAGCTTCCATAACACCTAAGGTATAATAAAAATTTCCCCTTTTAGGATTTAGTGATATCGCTTTTTGTATAGCTGATATAGCTGCTTGCTTATAAACTGAGGATTTGCTAGAAAAATATATAATAGATTGTTCTTGATATAGCAAAGCATTTTTAGGTGCTAATTCTAATGCTTTGTTTACTTTAGCTAATGCTTGTTCAAAATTTCCCCCTTTAAGGTGTTTTTTAGCAGTTTTTAGATGGATTTCACTAGAGTAAGTTGTAACACTAAATAAAAAAAGGTGCCCCCCAAAAACAAAAGCAAAAACAACAATAAAAAAACGTACAATTAAAGGAGTTTTCACCCCAGCTTGGTTTTTGGGAAGGCCTGATTTAATGATTTAGAAGCATAGTTAGAGAGAAACCAATTGACTTCATTGACATTAAAACTAAAACATAAAAACTTATGGTGTCTCCAGCCTAATTAGGGGATTCTTCATCTGGGCCGTCGCTACCACCTTTTGTTTGTTCAGGAATCCTATCAGCTATTATGTTTGCATTGTCACTAATTATATCATCACCACTTAGGTCAAATCCACGAGCTGCAAGCTCAGATGTAGCATCTGCTTGACAGGCATCAAAATCGCGATAAATTATTTCACAAACAAGTAGCTCAGCAAAAGCTTGGTCAATATCTTCTCCTTGTGCAATTCTAGTTCTTGCTGCATCTGCAGTTTCTTGACTTAACCTCCTAGCATCAAGTAAGTTGTCTATGGTTACATCAGAATCAGTGCTTACTAGTTGAGGAGCTACTATAAGTGTTAGTTTATCAATAAACTCATCAACCGTTTCTGCATGTACAATACTCAAAGTAGTTAAAAGCGATAGAAGACCTACAACAAAAATTCCCTTAAGGCCTTTAAACATATTGAACCTCATTTCTAAAAATTAAACTCGCCACACACTTTACAACTATAGTATAGATGACATGGCTTGGCAAGAGTTTAAGTAGGGTATATGAAAGTTTCAAAATTCACAAACTTCATAATACCTGACAATAGTTGCTAAGGAGTAAATTTAAAGAGCCCCGCCGTGGTTCAACGGCACCTGATGAGCACTTCTTAGGGCTGCTTCTTCCGACCTGACCCAGTTCAAAGGTCACCACCGCGTTGAGACGACGAGACAAAGGCTAGTTTACACAAAGATTTATAAAAAAGTAAAGAGGCCTTTAAGTTGGGTCTATTGCTGCTAAGATTTTTAGGCTTATTTATCAATACTAATAAAACGTTTCTTAGGTCCCTTATTGCTAAAATTAACAACTCCTTCACTAAGAGCAAAAAGAGTAAAATCTTTACCCTGTCCCACATTTCTTCCAGGCTTGAATTTATTACCCCGCTGCCGCACTAAAATGGTGCCAGCTTTTACAACTTGACCTGAAAAACGTTTGACTCCTAGGTACTTAGGGTTACTATCACGTCCATTTTTAGAGCTACCTACACCTTTCTTATGAGCCATATTAATCTCCTACTATTTCTGTAATACGTACTTCTGTGTAATTCTGACGGTGACCTTTTTTGCGACGATAGTTTGACTTAGCTTTAAACTTATATATTTGAAGCTTTTTACCTCGAGCATGAGATAACACTTCAGCTCTGACATTAACATTTTCTAGTAGGGGGGTGCCTACCTGAACATTATCGCCACCAAGCATCATTACAGGGAAATCAACTATTTCACCAGATTCTGCTTTTAAAAGCTCAAGCTTAAGTACATCTCCCTGAGACACACGATACTGTTTACCACCACTTTGAATTACTGCAAACACTTAGATTAATCCTCCATATAAAAAATAATCACAAAAAAATTAGCTGAGCCTGTCACCCAACTAATTTAAAGTTTGGTGGAGCTGATGGGATTCGAACCCATGACCTTCTGAATGCCATTCAGACGCGCTCCCAACTGCGCCACAGCCCCAAACAATCTCTCTAGTCTAAGGTCTAGAAAGGCTAACTGTCAAGCTTCTAAAAAGTTTATGATGGTAAAAGGTTTGTTTTATGTCATATAACTTTAGTACTTCTGAACTTATAAATTGCCAGTCTTGCCCTCGTCTAGTCTCTTGGCGTGAGGAAGTTTCTAAAAAGAAGCGCCTCCGCTATAAAGACGAAAACTACTGGGGGAAGCCTGTTCCGGGTTTTGGTGATCCTAATGCTAGAATTCTCCTTTTAGGTTTAGCTCCCGGAGCACACGGTAGTAACCGTACTGGTCGTATGTTCACAGGTGATGCTAGTGGGGACTTTCTTTTTCCAGCACTTTACAGTGTTGGGCTAGCAAATCAGCCAGAAGCCATCTCTAAAGAAGATAGCATGGTGCTTAAAGACATTTTCATTACTGCAGCATTACGTTGTGTTCCTCCTCAAAACAAACCAATAAGAGAGGAAATAGCTGCTTGCCAAAAGTGGTTAAAGTATGATTTAGATGGTTTACCTAAGTTAAAAGTAGTATTGGCGTTAGGAAAAATAGCACATGACAGCTATTTGGATTATTTAAAGTTGAGAGGGTGTGGAATCGTAAAAAAACATTATCCTTTTGTTCACGGGTTATTACACAAACCTGAAGAAGAGATACCTTTATTAAACTCATATCATGTTAGTTTTCAAAACACCAACACAGGCAAGTTAACTGTTAATATGTTTATTGAGGTTCTTAAGCAAGCCCAAAATTTAGCAAACATCTAAGCATTAAGTCACCATGGACTTCTGGTAAGTCATTCAATGAAGTCTTGGGTTTAATGGGTACTTTGTGTGGATTTATGTACAATAGAAATTAACTTTGTTGCCCAAAGCTTTGGTAAGGGCACAAAAGCAATATGTTTCTAAGTTCATGCTTCAATTTTTCAAATGTGGGTAAGGCACTATAATGCATAATATCTAGTACAGTACGTGGAAAATATGTGGGATGTGCTGGTGTGTGTAGAGACACAAGATCTTGCGTCTCTACAATTAATCATCTTCTGCTTTAACTTGGACCTTAAAGTCAATATGTACTTCGGAATGAGGTTTATAAGTGATAGTATAGTCACCCAGTTCTTTAAGAGGGTTTACTAGTTCAATTTTGCGGCGATCAATTTGCACCTCATAGGCTTTTTCTATACTAGTAGCAATGTCTTTCTTGCTTACCGAACCATAGATTCTACCTTCACCTGCTTTTACGATGATTTCAACCTCACCCTTACCGATAAGATCTTTTAGGCGTTCTGCATCGGCTTTGCGCTCAGCTAGCATGCGGGCTCTTTGATTTAATCTTGCCTCTAGCTCGGACTTGTTGGCTTTTGTTGCTAATAATGCTAGGCCTTGTGGTACAAGATAGTTACGAGCATAGCCGGGGCGTACTTTTACAATTTCCCCTGCTTCACCAAGATTTTTAACGGGCTCGAGTAAAATGATATTCATTTGCGTACCAATTTTTGTGTTATGGGAATTATAGCTAACATACGTGCACGTTTAATAGTGATAGCTAATTTTCTTTGGTGTTTGGCACAAACACCTGTGCGACGACGTGGTAAAATTTTAGCAGTGTCAGAGATAAATCTACGTAGGGTTTTACCATTATGGTAGTCCATTACATTGAGTTCGTTTACACAAAAAGGGCAGACTCTTGGCCTACGACTTCTGCGAGCATTGCGCCTCTCAAGCCGCTTCTCTCTTTCTTTATCTCTACTACGTTTTTGTTGACTCATTTAAAAGGGTAAATCCTCTTCTGGTGGAAATTCTTCATCTATGTCAAGAGAGTTACTTGACTGACTCGTTTGGTCATTTTGCACTTCCTCTTTAGAAGAAGTGTCTTGGGTCGTAGCTCCACCGCCGCTAGGACCACGAGTTAAAATCTCTACACGCGTGCCTTCTAAACGTGTTTCATAGCGTTTATTACCATCTTGATCCTGCCAAGAATCATTAACTAGCCTACCTATAACAGTTACAGGGTCACCCTTTTTAAGCTCCCCACAAGACTCAGCTAGCTCTCGCCAAGTTTGAATGTTAACATAATGAAAACTTTCTTGGCTCTGACCACTACGATCACGGTATTGCTCATTTACTGCTACACCAAAACGTGTTACAGCATAACCATTAGGAGTGTAGCGCAGCTCAGCATCTCTTGTTAGATTACCAATAATAATTACTTGATTAAGAGCATCATTAAGCCGAGGCTGATTTAAAGAATCTAAGACAGTGGCATTTTCTTCTGTACGTGTGCCATAGGTTAGAGGCACTAAGCGAATAGCAGTAACATCTAATGCACTACGCTTTGTGCCTTGTTGGTCTTCCCAAGAGCGATAGTTTAGGCGTCCATTTACAAAGACAGCACTACCTTGCTTAAGTTGATCGTTTAAATATTCAGCTTGCTTATCAAATACAGAGACTCTGTGATACCAAGCTATGTTGCGAGGTTGGCCATCATTACCAATAATGTTGTCATTACCAGCAACTTGAATATCCAAGATGGCCAAGCCACTAGGAGTGTATTTTAGTTCTGGTGGTTTAGCTACACAACCAATTAAATAAACATTGTTTAATCCTCGAGCCATTTAAGTTACCTTTCTAAGCAGCTATTTCTTCAGACTTTTTAGGTTTCTTTAAAGTGTTCCATTCTGGTCTTTCGCGAACTACAAGAACTCGCATAACATTATCACGTAAACGTAGAGCGTTTTCTATGGCTTTAGGAGCTTCATTGTTGTTTAGCTGTACTGAATAAATTAAATAGTATCCATCAAGCTGTTTATTAATAGGATAAGCAAGGCGAGTTTTCCCCCACTCATCAAGATTTGAGATTTCACCTTCATATCGTTCTACTTGTGTATTTATTGCTTCTTTTTCAGCATTTATCTGTGCTTCACTTAAATTGGACTCCAAAATGACATTAAGGTCATAATTCGGCATTCCTACCTCATTTCCTGCTTTTAAGCTTGTTTTGCTGCTAATAACAAAGCAACAACCTGCTACTTTAGCATCAAAATTAACCTTTTGCCAAGCTTTATAAAAGTGACCACATAAGTAGGTTAAAATCGTGATGATGCCTTACCCAAAAGACTATAAAAGATAGATGGATTAAAATTGTGACTTCTCATTCAATTACCATTTTGTGATTAGACAAAGTAGCATTAGGGCAAATAAAGCTGATGCTTTTGCAAGGTAAATGTTGTTAGACTGCTCCGTTTTCACTGCCTTCACTAACAGCATGAGGAGTGGGTAAGTATTGTTGCGCCTGAAAAAGATTTATACCACTTTTGATAAGATCGACTAGTTTACCCATTGTGGCTTCTTCTTCGACTTGTTCATTAATAAACCATTGTAAAAACTGTAGACCCCTGTAATCCTTGCTTTCATTGGCTATAATAGCCATTTCGTCGAATTGCTGACTGACTCTTTGCTCGGACTCGAGCGCACTAGAAACAGCTGTTAAGGTATCTGCAAAATCTACTCGAGCTTCTGCAATAGCAGGTAGGTGAACTTCAGCATCATTGTCAATAAGAAAATTTAAGATTTTCATGCCATGCATACGTTCTTCTTCAGCTTGTCGAAAGAAAAAAGTAGCCCACTCATCTAAACTTTGTTTAGCAAAGTAGGTTGCTATGGCTAGATAGTGGTTACTGGCAGAAAACTCTGAGGCAATTTGACTATTTAATGACTGTGCTAATGGGTTTTTTAACATATTAAGCTCCTTTTTGCTTAGAAAAAGTTTTCACTACCAAGCATTATACAATTATTAGATTGCTATGAATTTCCAGTTCATCAAGTATGACTCTAAAGAATTCGAGCAAGAGTGTGAGCTAAGAACTTATCAATTAGAAATGAGTTTGTAGAAGTAAATATTCCACACCAGCGTATGGAAAAATATATCTAAATATTATGATTGTTCCTTCTCTTCCTTTTGCGCACCTCAATTTACGCTTTAATCCCTTTGGAGAACTAACTCATCAAGAAAGAGCTAATCTAGCTGTTGTTGAAGCAGAAGTCTTTACTAAAAAATTGAACTCTTCTTGTTTTGCCTTGCAGTTTATAGCAAAAAAAGGCCGAGGTAAGACAACACACCTTTTGGCTTTGCAAAAGTACTTTCCAGATGCACCTTATATCCACTACCCTGAAAATGGTCCTAAGCCCAAAGTAACTAACTCTGATCTACTTTTCTTAGATGAAGCGCAAAGGTTTAAGCCTAGGGAACGTATGAAAATTTGGCGAAGGAAGGCTACTTTTGTTGTGGGCACACATCAAGATCATAGCAGGGAATTTGTAAAAGCAGGGCTTGACTACGAAAGCATTTCTTTGGAGGGATTGAGTGAAGCAAAGTTAGCCAAAATTATTAGGCTTAGGCTCGAGTATGCTCGTCGCTCTGAAGGAACTATACCTTACTTTGACAGCTTAGCTATTAAAAGTCTTATTAATCGTTTTGATGATAATATTCGTAGCATTGAGAATTATCTTTATGAAATTTTTCAGGATTTGGAGGAGATAGGTTGTGTCAAGGTGTGATATTCAAATTAATTTTGACAAAAGTGACCGTATCTTTACAGTTGGTGAGGGTGTAAACGGTACTGTAAACATTATAGTTAATAAATCTACAGTATGTCGTGGAGTACATATAACATGGCAATGGCGCACGCATGGACGAGGCAATGTTGCTAAAAGTAGTGTTAATGAAAATGAAATAGTTGAGTATGTAAGTGGTGATGAACTTGAGGAAGGTAAGGAATATAGTTTCTCCTTTAGTTTTCCTGCACCTAATGGGCCACTTACTTATCGAGGGCACTATCTTAATGTAGATTGGTATCTCAGTGCTCGAGTAGACGCAAGGGGTCCTTTTGACCCTAAGAAAGAAGAAGAGTTTTTGCTCTTGCCTGCAGTAGGTAAAGAGGTAACTTTAGGTCCTAGTTATAGCCCTGATGGCAAATCCAAGCATAAATCTGCAAGTGGTTGTGGCGGAATTTTTTCAATCGTTTTTCTAATTTTCAGCTTGTTATGGATTATTGTAACATTTGTTGCAGACGCAACGTTTTTCTTAATATTGTTAGGTTGGGCTTTTTTTGGTGTTAGTAGTTTTTTGACTTATCGAAGCTTACGGAATTTTTTAGCTCGTAACAAGCTAGGTGAAGTAAAGGTAGTATTAGATGATTATAAACTTGTACCTGGTGAAACATTAAACTGCCAAGTTACCTTTACACCTAAAGCTACTATTGACCTTAAACATATAGCTTGCAATTTAAGAGGTAAGGAACAAGTGATTAGTGGTAGTGGTACCAACCAAACTACTCACACTTATAAACTTTACGACCAAGAACAGACTCTACTTGAAAATAGCCATTTTGAAGCAGGTGAAGAAGTGAACGCCAAATTAGAAGTTGATATTCCAGAAGATGCTGCTTATACTTTTATGGCTGCAGATAATAAACTTTTTTGGGAAACAGTAGTGATAGTTGATGCTAAGGGGTGGCCAAATTGGATAAGATCTTATCCTATAACAGTACAGCCATGGAAAAATGAAAGTAGAAATAGTTAAAGAGGTTGTTTCATCTAAGTATGGTTTCTTGGTTCGTCCAAAAATTTAGAAGAAATTCAAATGCATTTTCAAATCCTTAAGATCCCCGCTAAGGTTGTTTTGGCATCAATTGTAGGGGTTCAAAAACTTGAACCCTTCCACCACGTGTTTTATGACAGGTACCTTTATCCACTAATTTTGGATAATGTGGAGAATAATTAGATATGTCAATTTGTACATCTAACAGCCTCTATAGCAATTTTCAATTGAAAATACCTTTAAGCGAACCAAGATTATGATAATTACAGATAGCCCTAATAATCTTAAAGTAACCCCATCAATAATTTGCCTTGGTACATTTGATGGAGTTCACTTAGGACATAGGATGCTCCTTGAGCGTATGCAAGAATTAGCTGTTAAGCAAAAGCAAGTTAGTGTGATTATTTCTTTTCAACCTCCTGCTAAGGTTTTTTTGCAGGGAGACTGTTTTTTAAGTAGTTATGAGGAAAAAATAAAGTTATTTGAGGCTTTTAAGCCTGATTGTGTGGTGATGATTCCTTTTGATTTTGAATATGCAAAGACGGACAAGAGTGTTTTTTTGAAGCAGCTAGCATCTTTAAATCCTAGTCACATAGTTGTAGGCGAAGATTTTCGTTTTGGCCATAGACGTTTAGGAGGGGTAGATGACCTTTCGCGTATGTCTACTAGGCTCGAGATCTTTGGCATGAAAAAGTTAAAAGGCACTAACATTAAGTCCTCATATATACGTATGCTCCTAAAGGAAGCCAATTTAGAGGAGGCAAAGAGTTTTCTAGGCTATGAATACCTTGCTATAGGCAGGGTCATCCAAGGAGAAAAGCGTGGCAGGACCATTGGCTTCCCCACCGCTAATATAAGTTTGTCCAAACAAAAATTGCTTCCCTATGGGGTTTTTGTAGTAAAAGCAGAGACCTCCAAAGGTATCTTTTGGGGTATGGCTAATGTGGGACCACGCCCTAGTTTTCCTGAGGCCCCTCCTGCTTTAGAGGTACACCTCTTTGACTTTTCATATGAATTATATAACGAGGATATCGTAGTTTATTTTAAGCATTTCCTACGTTCACAGATAAAATTTTCAAGCCTTGATGAACTAAAAAAACAGCTTTCTGAGGATGCACTGCAAGCAAAGGCTTATTATACTGCTTTTTGAAGACTTTTTAGACTTGGACGTTGACTGCGGGTTTCTCGGCGCACCTTGGGCTCTAAGTTAATCATCGAGAAGAAGTTTTCAAGTGCGCTTTCTTTTCCTTTAATATCATTATACTCTTCTTCAGAAGTACCTTTAACAAAAGGAAGTTTTTTGTACTGCTCGAGTGCTACTTGAACTACATCACTAGGCTTTGCTTCTGAAGCAACTTCAGCAAGTTGGTCATACATTTGCCGCCTTGCTTGGGCATGTTCATGTATATGTGTAGAATTATTATCCCCCTCTGCACGCAATATGTCTTGCTTGGCAATCCGCTTATAGTGCTTTAACCCCCTAAGGATTTCATCTGAACTCAGTACTACCCTTATGCTCATGCTCAAACTCCTTCACACTAAACTACAATAAATTATACCTAGATAATATATAAATCCCAAATTTTAATGTTATTGTGGTCTGGTTAAAAAACTTTATAATCACTTCTGGTAATGTGGAAAGTATTATATTTTAACTATTAACCTTTCATTAAATAACATATAAGCGCCTACCTTGTTATACTTACCTAATGGATTACTATCGAGCTTATCTTAGAACTAAAGCCAAAATTATTAGCCTTCCTTCTGACCCAGAAGAGAATAATATACTCAATGTACGCTTTATTAATAGAGGTAAAGCTGTTCCTGTATATGCCTATAAAAAGGCCAGATATGACTTGGCTAGAGAGAAACTTGATCTTGGCTGGTATAATGTAGGCCTGTGGCCACGTACTGACAAACAAGGTAATCTTACCAAAGGCACAGCGTTAACATTTGCTTTTCCAACCAGCGAAAGTGAAGATTTTGAAGAACTAGGTGCAATAGTAGGGAGACTTGTTGATATAGGAGATAGGCATGGAGTTTTGGTTGTAGAAATATATCCAAATGAACAAGGAAAATTAAAGAAAAGCTTCAAACTAGTTCTTAAAGCTACAGATGAGGTGCTTGATTTTTGTAAGGATCTTGATGAAGGTGAAAGCGTTGAGATAATTTGTCAACTTGATGTACAGAATGCTTGTCTTATAGCAGAGGAAGTTAAGTTAGCAGAGCTTCCTGAAGTAGTAATAGAGCCAAAGCCAAAGCGCAGTAGGGTGAAAACAAAAGAAATGTAAATTGCTAGCTATTGATAAGGTCAACGTTGTTTTTTTGCAGTGCTCGCTCAGCGCGATAGCTCGAGCGTACCAAAGGGCCTGCCACAACTTCTAAAAAACCTTTGCTAAGCCCCCAATTACGATACTCTTCGAAGTCTTTAGGGGGCACATGGCGCTTAACAGGTAAATGGTTAATAGTAGGGCGCAAGTATTGCCCAAGGGTAAGTATGTCTACTTGGGCAGCCCGCAAGTCAACCATTGTCTCTAGAATTTCTTTTTCTGTTTCACCTAGGCCCAACATCAAACTAGTTTTAGTTATAATGCTAGGGCAATGTTCTTTGGCAAATTTTAAAATTTTAAGTGTTTGCTCATAGCCTGCTCTGAAGTCCCGGACGGGATGAGTTAATCGTTCTACAGTTTCTAAGTTTTGGGCATAAACATTTACGCCTGTATCCAGCACAGTTTTTACTGCTTTTAAATCACCCTGAAAATCAGGGGTAAGTGCTTCAACACTAGTTTCAGGGTTAGCTTTTTTAATTTGCAAAATGCATTTGGCATAGTGGTTAGCACCACCATCTAGCAGATCATCACGATCTACAGAGGTTAGGACTACATATTTTAAGCCCATAAGCTTTACAGCATTAGCAGCAAGGCGTGGTTCATCGGGATCTAGTCTACCTTTTGGGTTGCCAGTGTCTACTGCACAAAACTTGCAAGCCCTTGTGCAAACTGAACCCATAAGCATAATAGTTGCAGTGCCTGCATCCCAACACTCACCTATATTAGGGCATTTAGCCTCTTCACAAACAGTGCTCAAGCTATTTTCTCTAACTGTTTGCTTAACTGTTTGGTAATTTTTGCCTGTAGGCAATCTTACCTTGAGCCACTCCGGTTTATGGTCACCCCGCAGGGGCTTGGCATTATTATGCTTGATGCCATCTTTAACGATTTTTACTTCATTATAATCAATCATAGATATCTTTATTATCCATTAGCTTGAATTTTTGATAGGACAATAGTGCCTGAAGCTATTTTTCCAAGAGTTTCAACCAGAAAGATATGCTCTTCATTAAGCACACGTTTGGCCAGAGATTCTACAGTGTCACCTTCAACAACTGGTATTTTACATTGATCTATTATAGGACCAGTATCATACTCTTCATTTACTAAATGAATGGTTATACCTGTTTGACTTTCTCCTGCTGCTAGAACTGCCTTATGTATATTTGTGCCATACATTCCTTTACCGCCAAATTTAGGCAGCAAGGCTGGATGAATGTTTATAATTTTACCCTTAAACTTTCTAAGGGTTTTAGGACCTATTTTTTTCATATAGCCTGCTAGAATTACTAACTCTGTTTTGTGCTTGAGCAAAACACCACATATTTCATCATCTAATAGTTCAGCATGAGTCTTAACACTCAAGTGATAATGAGGAATCCCTTCATGCTTAGCTCTTTTCAAAGCTTGTGATTGACTATTATTGCTAATGATTACACATGGTTGAGCTTTCAGGTGACCAGCTTTACAAGCATCAATAACAGCTTGCATATTACTCCCTCTACCTGAAGCTAAAAACCCAAGACTTAAGAGATGTTTAGGTTGTCCTGTCACTTTTGTACTTAATTCCTTTTTTACCTAACCAATCCAAATCAATTTCCCACTCGTACTTACTTCTTTGTTGCCATTTTTCAAACTGCTTATCTACATATTGATTTACTTGCTCATGTGACCAATTATTTATCTTAGCAAGATGCCCTTTGGCAATATCTTGTCTACCACGTACCGTTGCAAGACCTATATGCTTTACCTCATGACAACTAGGACATAAAGCAATTAAGCCCATTAATTTTTGAATATAGTTATCATTTTCGTATTGCCAAATCTCATGACACTCAACAGGATGCTTACTACCAACTCCACAGCAAATCTCACATTTATAATTTGCCTTTTTATAGGCCTCTTTTCTTAAAGTGTCCCAGTCTGTTTTTGAAACCATTGACCTAACATTTGAAAACCATGCTGTTTGTGGAACGAGTTCTATAGTTAGTTGCTTTTGCATAAATTTAACCTTTTAATTACTGTACTAATTGAAAAACCAAGCTTTTTTCATAGTTACCTTGACTGCTAGAAGTTTTGCTAAGCTTAGTTTAGCATCTTGTTTGCATCCTTTTGAATAAAGGTAATAAGTCAAACGCAAGGTTGCTGGGTTACTAGCCCTTTTAGGAGGATGAGTCATTGTTTTATAAGTACAACACCAAAGTGGATTAGATAGCGTAATTTTTGCTGTGAATTGCATGTCTATGCGTGCAGGCTTTGAAATCCAGAAAAATCTTTTCCTAAAGTGGAGATATCTGGAGATCTGTTTTTATGAAACCCTCAAGTTTGAGGCGATTAATATGGTGCCTAATGGCGTTATCGCTAATACCCAGAACTTTAATGAGATGAGGAATAGTTGTTGCCTCATGACATTTAAGATAATCAATTAGTGTTTGACAGTTATCCATTTCCACAATTTACACCATTGAATAAGTGAAATGCATATCTTTAGACTAGATAAGGTTAATAGTTACTGAGGAAGGAAACAATCATGAAATGGTTTTTAGCTTTTCTAAGTTTTAATTTGTTACAGGTTGTCTTGGCTGAAGCTCCACAAACAAACCCTGTTGCAGATGCAATGGCGGCAATCATTGCTGAAGCTAGCCAAGAAGGCTATTTACAAGTCCCTGCTCAAACAGCGATCATACAAATGAAGGAAATAAAGCCTCTTATTTTCGATGTACGTACTCAAGAAGAGTGGGATAACCTAGGCTATATTGAAGGGGCACAGCTTTTACCAGTTACAGAATTAAGTTCTAGCTTAGATAATTTGCCTCAAGATCTGGATGATCCCATAATTGTTTACTGTGCTAGCGGCAATCGAGGTAATTTTGCCCTGCTATACCTAAAATCTCTAGGTTACACTAATGTTCAGAATCTACGTGGTGGTTATAAAGCCTGGCTGGCAGCAGGATATCCTTACAAAAGGTGATTTCAAGGAGTGTCTATGTTTAAAAAATTTTTGGTAGTCCTACATATGTAGTGATGAGGTTGTATACTCCTTAAAATTGAAGGAGAAACATGAAATGTCCTGAATGTGGTTCTGAAAAAACAGTAAAAAATGGTCACATACATAATAAAAAGCAAAAATATGCTTGTAAGGATTGTAGTAGACAATTTGTCGAAAACTCTACTAAAAAGACAATATCAGACACAATAAAAGCTTTCATTGATAAGATGTTGCTAGAAAGAATATCTCTAGCTGGCATTAGTCGTGTTACAGGGGTTTCTCTCACATGGCTATACAATTATGTGAAAAAGAAATATGCTAAAACCCCACGTAAACTAAAGGTTGTAAAAAAGAAGAAGGGTAAATTAATTGTACAAATGGATGAATTATGGTCATTTGTTGATCATAAGGGTAATAAACAATGGATTTGGATTGCCATTGATGCAAAAACTCGTGAGGTAATTGGTCTATATAGTTACCCAGAAAAATCTTTTCCTTTTATCCATAGAGTGAAATAAGGTAGGAAAAATCACTAAGAATAATTGCTTCTTAGGCAATAGAACACCTACTACCCAGTGTAATCTTCTTTTGTAAACCAACTAAAACTTATACAAAACTTGCTTATTTTCCCCGCTTAACACTATCTCAAATCATTAATTCCTTTGGTACTGGTGTTTTATAAAAC
Organism: Trueperaceae bacterium; assembly: GCA_965223045.1. Classification (GTDB taxonomy): domain Bacteria; phylum Deinococcota; class Deinococci; order Deinococcales; family Trueperaceae; genus CBDCVN01. The sequence continues at coordinate 4,594,959 of CBDCVN010000013.1, read as the reverse complement.
TCAAATGCCTCCCTCAATCTTTTTATCTCTTTTTTCATTACTCCCTTTATTTCCTCTACCCTCATTGGTATTCCCTCCATCATTACCTCCAAATGCTTCCTTAAATCTGCTTGTGTTTCCCAGCATTTATTATGTATGTACTCCTTCTTTAAATACTTCCATAGCCTTTCTATTGGGTTGAAATCTGGTGAGTATCCCGGTAGAAATTCTAACCTCAACCATTTTGAATTCTCTTTTACCCACTCTTGCAACCACTTCGCCCTGTGAAATGGTGCATTGTCACATATAAGCATTATCTTTGCTTCCCTCATCTCCCTTTTCATGTGGCAGATAAACCTTCTAAACCTCTGAGCATTTACCTTGAACTTTGTTAGCACTCCATGGAATTCTCCTGTCCCTAACTCTAATGCCCCTATCAAATTTACTCTCCCATGTCTTCCATAGTTCTTGATCTCTACTTTTTCTCCTCTTAGCCCCCATGTGCTCGCTAGTGTTCCCTGCGTTTGGAACCCTACTTCATCTTGATAAAATATCCTCCATCCTGCCTTTATCTTCTCCTCGTACAGCTTTGGTAGTGTTTCTTGTATCCACTTTCGCCTCTTCTCTTCATTCTTCCTATACAGCAAATGTATTGCTTTATGGAAACTTAATCCCAGTTTCCTTAAAAGCTCTGGTAAATACTTTACTGACAAACATACCCCAAAAAGGCTTTCTATGAGAGTAAAGACCCTTCTGGCAACCCAAACTTGCTGGTTAAACTCTGTAATGATTTTCTTGATTAGCTCTAGTTGCTCTTTAGAAAGTTTAGGCGGCCTACCAGTTCTTTGTTCATCTTCTAAGTTAAGCGATTTTTCAAACTTCTTTCGCCAGTTTTTTACTGTTTTTACTGAGACACCGAACATTTCTGCTACAAGCTTAATATCTTTGCCGGAATACAGAGCTATAAGGGCTTGAGTCCGTAGTAAAGCGTTTGCATCATTTCCCTTTTTATAGCGACGGCGTAGTCTTTGTAGTTCTTCTAGTTTTTGTTTGCTATCATTATTTGCCATGATTAGTCTCCTTTGGGTTATTATTGGAATTATCATGGCATTATTTTTCCTGTTTTAGGGAAAGAATTTATCTGGACATCTATATATTGGAGATAGAAGCCGTAAAAGTGCTCAGGCACTATGGGATTCTTTGCCCCCAGTTTACAGGCAATGTGCTGTTTGCTACACAGATTTTTGGGAATCATATGAGAACGTTATTCCATCTAAACGTCATCGTGCTGTTGGTAAAGAGAGTGGTAAAACCAGTTATATTGAGCGTCTCAATTGCACTTTAAGGCAACGAGTTTCTCGTCTAGTAAGGAAAGCTTTATCCTTCTCTAGAAATCTGGAAAACCATATTGGAGCAATTTGGTATTTTATTCACCACTACAATAAAAGTTTATCCATTTAAGCTCATCACTACTTCTGTAGGTTTACCGAAATCCTCTATGTTTTCAAACTCTCTAGCTGGCATATATCCCAAACCACTTAGAGTTTTCGCCATTATTGGTGTAAGACGTTGTACCCAAGCATGGGCATTAGATCGTGATAAATCAAATTTCTCCGCTAGAACATCAAACGTTGGGTAAAGTCTAAGGTAGTAAAGAATAAAGCACAGTTTTATATTGACTGTACTTAGTTTACTGTTTCTTCCTCCTCCTGGCTTACGATGTACTTTCCCTGCTTCTAGAGCCTTTTCATAACGTTGCTTTTCATGGTCTTCTAAAGCTTTAGCAAATGCAGGTTCTAGTTCCTCTACTTTCTTTTCGCTCAATCCTGTTATACTTCTTACTTGTCGGTCATCTCTTGGTAGTAACATTCCTTTATTTTGACCGATTTATTTATTTCAGAACAACTCTAGTAAATTGAGCGAGGTCAGAAATGAAATATATAGTTGAAACAGATAAAACTATTGAGCAAGCAACCACTGATTTACAAGCAGCTGTAGAAAGGAATGGCTTTGGTGTTTTACATATATACAATCTCCAGCAAACACTAATGAATAAAGGTGTAGCTCTTGAAAATGATTGCCGTATCTTAGAAGTTTGTAATCCCCATAAAGCAAAAGAGGTTCTAGATGCAGATATGAGCATGAATATGGCACTTCCCTGCCGAGTTTCAGTATATGAAGAGGATAAGCAAACTAAAATTGGGATGATTAGTCCTAAAACAATGCTCTCTTTGTTGGGAGAGTCAGAAGCTTTATCAAAGGTTGCTACTGAAGTTGAAGAAGCAATCAAACTTATGATAGATGAAGCAAAGTAATCCATTTCCAACACCTGAGCACCAAAAAGCAACCCAAATCATAACCGATTTTTTCTCAACCCAAGAAGATGTAGATGCAGTTTTACTAACTTGCTCATGCGCTCGAGGTAAAGCAACTCCAGATAGCTGCCTTGACATAGCAATTTTACTCTCAGAAAGTATTACTGAACAAAGATATGAAGAATTAGATAAGCTGTGGCAAGATTTTTACAAGACGGACCTAGTTTTCCAAGCTTTACACAAGGTTGGTAAGTATTCAGAAGTCCATTTAGATCTTACGAGTGGTCATTATATTGCACAAGAACACGACTGGACTACTGGCCCAGATCCTTTTGAGCTTGAATTAGGCAACCATCTTGTTTACAGTATTACACTTTGGCAAAGAAATGAACATTTAAATGAGTTAAAGCAAAGGTGGTTACCATATTATAGCGAGGAATTGCGCTCTCAGCGCTTAGCTATGACTCGTAAGTACTGCCTGAATAACTTAGATCACATTCCTCTTTATGTTGAGCGTGATTTGTATTTCCAGTGTTTGCAAAGGTTACATCATGCTTTTGGTGAGTTTTTACAGGCTCTGTTTATTCAAAAGCGTATTTATCCTATTGCTTACGACAAATGGATAAAAGAGCAAGTTGTGGAAATTTTAGGAATGCCTGATTTGTACAGGCAGCTTGTTGGGCTTTTTGAAATTTCTGTGCTCTCGAGCACAGAAATTGCTCAGAAAGCAGAAGATCTTAAATCTCTTTTAGAGAAGCACATAATTGATTAACTAAACAAGTTTCTCAAAATGAAATATCATTGTTTTTTAACAAATCTAGCACGCTATTTAGCAAAATTAATGTAAGGAATTTATAATGCAGCGTTTGATTTTTATAATATTTTTACTCTCAACTATCATTTTATTTACCTTTGCCTTTGTGCAAAATACCCTAGGCCTTCCTGAAATATCCATACCAGAAGACAATCCTCAAACATTAGAAAAAATTGCCCTCGGGCAAAAATTATTTGAAGATAGACGTTTTAGTGCTGATGGAGTAGTTAGTTGCTCCCATTGCCACATAGCTGGCAAGGCTTTTACAGATGGCTTTGCTGTTCCTAGAGGATTTCGTGGGCTTCAAAGCACCCGTAATGTTCCAACAGTTATCAATGCAGCTTTTTATAAGGGATTTTTCTTAGATGGTAGGCGCAATAGTTTAGAAGATCAAGCCCTCGATCCTTTTGTTAATCCTGTAGAGCACGGTCTTAGCAATCATGAACCCGTTTTGGATGTAGTACGCAGCGACCCTGATTATACTGAGCAGTTTAAAACAGTGTTTGATACTGACTCTGAACAAATCACTATAGATCATGTAGTTAAAGCCATTGCTAGCTTTGAAAGAACTCTTGTAGCTGGTGATTCTCCTTTTGACCGTTATTTCTTTGGTGGTGATAAGGGAGCTATGTCAGAAAGTTCTATCAGAGGACTTGAAATTTTTAGACAAAAAGGAAATTGCGTTGTCTGCCATGAGATTAGCTGGGATCATGCTCTATTTACTGATAATAACTATTATAACTTAGGGGTTGGCTATGAACTTATAGAAAGCAAAATTCCTGCACTTATACAAAAACTAAAAGCAAAAGAAGATAGTAACTATGAAGAGATTTTTACTGAAGAGGAGCTTTCAGAACTAGGTCGCTTTAATGTTACAAAACTTCCTGCTGATATAGGCAAATTTAAGAATACTAACTTACGAAATATTGCTTTAACTGCTCCTTATATGCATGATGGTAGCATAGACACCTTAGAGGAAGTAGTAGAGTTTTATAATCAAGGTGGTCAGCCAAATCCTTTTTTAGATCCATCAATGTTCCCTTTGAACTTAACAGAGCAAGAGAAAGCTGATTTAGTTGAATTTTTATATGCTTTAACAAGCTCTATTTATAATTAGGAACAAAATTTACTCAAAAGCTTTGCCCGATAGATACAGCACTGTCTAAATAACGTAAGTGAATGATATGGAAGGCATTTTCAGGCAATGCTACACTGTGATGTCATGTAACTGTTTAGCTGTTGCTGTATGTTAGAAAGGTTTTCAGGGTTTTTATGAAAATACGTAATATAAAACCAAGTAAGACAGGCATTTATCCAAAATGCCCTTATTGCAAAGAAAAGTTAGCAAAATTTATAGGATGAGTTGCCGAAATCAAAATAGGTTTAGAGCAGGGGCATTGTGTTATGTTTGTCCCAACCGTGAAAAAATCTTAGGTTTTGCGCTTTAGGTTAAAGGGGTATCAGTGAAAAAATTGGAAATAGAAATACTAAAGATAGAACCTGAGCAGAGCAGCATATATCCAAGATGTCCTTATTGTGAGCAAAAGCTAGAAGAAATTTATGAGGCTATAGAAAATAAATGGTTTAGTTTAAGCATTAGAGTTGTTCGGAAATAGCCAAATCAGCTAAAATAGTAGCTAGTATGGTAGTTTTCAAAACCAGAAGTGACAGACAAGTAAGAGCCTTGACAGGTTTGCCTGAAGAAAAGATAAATGAGTTAGAGACAGTGTTTGAAGAGGTATATGAGGAGCGAAGTCAAAAAGACTATGAAGAACAACAAGCTAAAGGGGAAAGAGAACGATCTAGGGGAGGAGGAAGAAAAAGTAAACTTCCTTCTACTAAACACAAACTCGAATTTATTCTCTACTACCTGAAAAGTTATCCTACAATGGATGAATTAGCAGAGAAGTTTGATATGTCTCGTTCCAGTGCACACTATTGGGTACATAAGCTGCTGCCAATTCTCTCAGCAGCCTTGGCAAAATTAGGTATGTTGCCTAAGAGAGAGTTCAATACACCTGAGGAGTTAAAAGAAGCGCTTGAAGAAGCAAGAAAAATACTGATTGATGCTACAGAAAGGAAACATAGACGCCCTAGTGAAGAAGAAAAGCAGGAGGAGCTATATAGTGGAAAAAAGAAGGGGCACACGGTAAAAAACACAATAATAGCAACAGGAAGAAAGGTAATAATCTATGTAGGAAGGACATTTGCTGGGCGGAGACATGACTATGGGATGTTTAAGGAGGAGTTTCCACCTAAACAAGGCTGGCTGAAAGAGGAGGGAAAAAGAGCAAATCTAGACTCAGGTTATCAAGGTATAAACAAGGATTATGGGATAGGAGCAGCGATACCAAAGAAAAAGCCAAGGAAGAGTAAAAAGAATCCTAATCCAGAGCTAACAGAAGCAGAGAAGGAGAGGAATAAAAGGCTGGGCAAAGCAAGGATATATGTAGAACATGCCATAGGAGGTATGAAACGCTTTAATATACTAGTGCATGCCTTTCGGAATCGCAAGACAGGTTTTGCAGATAGCGTTATAGCTGTCTGTGGGGGGCTTTGGAATTTTTTGATTGTTTAAACTATTTATTTCCGAACAACTCTATTGAAGAAAAATGTTACATTTGTCCAAAATGCGAAGAGATCCTAGGCTTTGCTAGATCATCAGCTAGTTAGTGGTTTTGTATTTTCACAAATTGTTGACTGCATTCTTGATAACTACATAGCATTATTCTTGGGAACCAAGAGGCATAATTTTTAGTTTTTCCTGAGTGAGAAGTGCAAGTTTAGTGCTTTACATTAAGTAAGGGTAAAACAAGTTCATCCCAACGTGCTTCAAGTAGCCTTGCATAATGATAGTCTGCAAGTCCATAATTACCAATCGAAAAACCATCGTTCACTTCAATTAAAATTGTTTCACTTTCAAAAGTCACACCAAAGTCCATTGCATAGGCCGCTGGATGACTTGAAAAAGCAGCAATTGCTTCAGAGATAAATGTTTGTTCAGGAAAGGCTATAGGATTACCGTTATAGTCACAAAACCACCACCAGAGGTGGTGGCTTGTTTTATTAACCCCTAGAAGGGGTATCGGACGATAGCACTCAATAACACTTGGTTAAGTTCCTTTATCGAGTTTCCAAGAACTGTTTTCGCTATTTCGACTAACACATCTACTTCCCTAACCTTGTCAATCTAGTCCTACTTTTCACAATATACCTAGCCTACATGCTAATTCTTATTACTAACTTTCCTATTGTCCTCAAAAAGCCTACTCCCAAACTGAGAATTGCTAGTTTTATTCCTGTGCTGAATTTGATTAATTCAAGCATTAATTACTCTGACTCGTTATGAAAAAGGTAGAAAAATCGGTGGAAAATCATTGCTGAACTAGTAGAACTTCTTATTAGTCCACTACCAGAGGTAGTGGTTTCCACCAATGATAATGACCAATACCCTTAATTTCTTCTCCAATAATGTAAACGCGCCATTCACTACTAAGATCAATTGCGTCTTGAGCAAGTATAGGAAAATCGTCCTCGAACTTTGTTGAGCGTATAAGGTCTTTGAATTCTGACACGACATAACCAGTGAAACTTTTGCATCCATAAAGCGGCTTTATGAATATAGGTGTCTGCTTCAGCTTGCGTATCTCACCTAATGTGCTTTCCCACACGTTTCGCTTGAGAAATGCTGATAGCTCTAACGGGGGCTGTAGGGGTAAGGGAGGCTTAAGTCCTAACTGCTTTAATGCTTTATGCACTGTACCAATATATCCTACAACAATAGTGTCTGCTGAGAGCTCGAGCGTTTCAATCTCAGCAAGATGGAACTTCTTAATTTCGTAGCCAAAACCCTGAAAACCTTGCTGTGCCGTGAAAAGATTATGACTTAAGTAATCACCATTCTCTTTAAATTGTAAATAAACTGTACGCATTTATTTGTTTAGACCTTATAAAAGATTTACACTAACTATTTTAAACCTTCTGCAGCCATAGCTTTCCACAAATTTCTACGCCTATGATGCAAATCCTGCCACTGGGCAAGAATTTCTTGGTATTTCTGAGGGGACATTTCTTTTAAAGCAGCCATCCACTTAGCATGTGTAGCGTAATCCGATTTATGTGCCTGTTCAGGCTTAGGTATCATTGTCCACAAATAATTTTTCCAGTAGTCAAGCACCTTATCAAATAACTCGTCACTAATGTACTCTACTAAATAAGTTTGACGAGATTTATTCGGAGATTGTCTAAGAGAGTCAAGGACTACTTGATAAAACTTAGGATACTGTTGTTCTAAAGGTTTAAATGTGGCTATATCTTGAGTTAGCAAATGTAGATAAGGGTAATACTTTGGGGCATCTTTACTATTCATATTAACTAATAACTGTTCTAATTGCTGCTTGAACCAAAATTTCCCTTTTTCAGGGGTAACAATGCTATCAATAAGCCAATGTAACCACCACTCATCTTGTCCTTTGATAGTGGCGCATCATACAAATATTCTGATGGCTTATCAGCAGCAATAGAGTGCTTTTTCCAAGAGTCAAAAAGTACCTGTTTTGTTTCTTTAGAAATAGTACTTTCTGCAAAGGCCTTAAATATCTGTTGCCAATTTGAGAAGTTCTCAAAAACCAACAGTTGTAAAGATAATACCCTTGCAAGCTCCGTTTGGCCCAACCCTTTGGCAGTTTGTTGATAAAAATGCAGTAATTCTTTATGGCTCGAGTCTTCCCCAAACATACTTGAACCCAATGCCACACTAAAAAGCTTGCCTTCAGGATCCCATTTTATTTTAGATCTTCTATCTTCAAAAAGTGAATCAAGAGTTTCTTGCACTACTTCTAAGCTAGTCTGATAATCTTTGTTCTTTAGTGCAGCTTCTATAACTGGCAAACCATCTTGCCAGTAGCTAGGGATATTCTTGCGCTGCTGGTCTAATAATTTTTCTGGTGCAAATAACTCTATGCCAATCATATACATCTGATGCCAAGGTGAATAAGGGTTTTTTAGCAATTCTTTCCAAGGTTTTTCTCTTTTGTGCTTACTTAGCCCTTCAAAAATTGCTTGTTTGTTAGTTTCAGACAAGCTTTCAAAGAAATCTACTATGGCCTCATCTTCAAGGCACATATTTGAAGACTCCTTTTCCCAAGCCACTATATCTTTTACAAACATGAAGGGAGTTTCTTCATCTACTTGTGACCGCAGCCACTGGTCTGTTAAGAAACAAGCTGTCAAATTTGCTTCTAAGCCAATGTCATCATCTAATTCCATCCACTCAGGCAAACTGCTTAATACATCGTCTTCAATCTCTAATAGCAATTCAGCAAAATCAATGTTTGGTTCAAAATCATTTTCAAAAGCTGTTTGTAGTATAGGCAGCATTTGAGCAGCAACTTTATCCACGTCTTCTGCAAAAGCTACTTGATTGAAATAAGGTGGCTCCCAATGCTCTTCTTGTTCTATATAATTCCCCTCTTCATCACAAGCTTCCATTACTATTCCATTCCAATCACTCCAAAGGTCATTCCATTTTTGGGCCAACTTAGCAAGAGAAACAGATTGTTTAGCCTGCTGATTTTGCTCTTCTGAGGATGATTCCTGTGGGGTTAGGATTTGTTCAAGAGTTTCTTTTGTGTTGGGATTTAAGTGCTCGAGCACTTGTTCTACCATATCTTTGGTTGCAAACTGAAAAAGGTTTTCTAAGAGTTGTATTATTTCCTTTTCTGTCAGTGCAGAAAGTATTTTGTCACCAAGTAGGCCAAGTCTTTCTAGTTTTGACATATTAGCACCTTATCTATTCCAATTTTAAACTAAAATAGATCATCTTTCCGCACCATAAATATGAATGTTTAGGAATTAGCAAAAATAGTATTTACAGTAGGGCAATGTAAAGCGAAATAAAGGAGTGGAAAGACCGATACAGTACACCGAAAGGTTTTCATGCAATAAGGCCATTAACAAACCCTAAAATACAGGCATGCCATATCACCATGTAGGGGCGTATTGTATACGCCCTTAACAGCGTAAAAAAAGTATGTATTCCAAGTGGAGCTAGGAACAAGTTAAAAAAACCATGTAGGTTTTGAAATCTACATGGTTCAGGTAACCTCAAATTTTCTGGAGTGATTAGTGTGCAGCTTTACCTTCTGTACCCGGCTTAGGTTTAGGTGTAGTGCTTGTACTAGCTGGTAGGAGAGGGTAGGTTATGTCAGGTTCCTCCCCTGTCAACGTACCTAAGAAAGCCATTATTTTGGAAACTTCTTCATCTTCTAAACTAATGCCAAGTTGCACTTCAGCCATAACATGCACAGCCTCATCAAGAGTGTCTACAGCTCCTGAATGAAAATACGGGCCTGTCTGGGTAATATTGCGCAAGGAAGGCACTTTGAATACATATTGATCAGCTTCGTTATCAGTGAGCTTGGCACGACCAATATCTTCTGGCGGGCGTATTGTATCACTAGGATCTTCTATAACACCAAATTTTTGGTAGGAATTGCCCCCTACTGCTACACCGTTATGACAAGTAACACAACCTTTATCCATAAAAAGCTGTAGGCCTTCTTTTTCTACTTCGGTAAGAGCTTCATCATTACCTAGTAAGTATTGGTCAAAAGGAGCATTGGGAGTTATAAGAGTAGCTTCAAAAGCAGCTATAGCCCTAGCCATATTTTCAAAGGTGACTCCATCTTCTGGAAATACTTGATTAAAGCGAGTATAATAAGCAGAAATGCTGCTAAGTGTTTCAACAGCATTTTCAGGGGTATTATTCATTTCAGCACCAGCTTGTACAGGGCCTTGAGCTTGTTCAAAAAGATCAGCTGCACGACCATCCCAGAACTGTGCTACATGAAAAACAGCATTTAACATTGTTGGTGCATTACGTGGCCCATGTTGCCAGCCATGACCTATAGATGTACGTTGCAAATCCGTACCTTTCAAACCTACATTATGGCAGCTATTACAACTAATCAAACCAGAGCTTGACAAGCGAGGATCAAACCATAACATTTTACCTAACTCAACCTTTTCTGGGGTAATAGGATTATTTTCTAACTCTACTGTTTCAGGAATAGATTCAAACAACTCTTGGGCTTTGGACATTAACTCATTATTTTGTTGAGCTACAGCAATAACAAGAAAAATCAGTAAAAGTGTTAGTGTAGTAAAAGAAATTTGGAATAAAAGATTTAATTTGGGCATTAATATTCTCCTGATTCAAATTAACGAGTGGCAGTATCTGGAATAGGTGTATCGGTTGTACTAGCTGGTAACTTAGGATATTCAATTATGGGTTTCTCACCTGTTAAAGTGTTTAAAAATCTTATAATTCTATCGACTTCATAGTCAGTCAAAGTAATGCCTAACTGTGCATCAGCCATTATTCGTACAGCTTCATTAAGGGTATCTACCTCACCAGAATGAAAATACGGCCCTGTTTGGGAAATGTTACGCAAGGAAGGTACTTTAAATACATACTCATCAGCTTGATCCTCGGTTACTTTGGCACGACCAGTATCTTCAGGTGGACGCACTGTATCACTAGGATCATTAATTGCTCCAAAGCGTTGATGAGAGTTGCCACCAACTGCTACTCCATTATGGCAATTCACACACCCTTTATCAATAAATAGCTGCAAACCTACTTTAGCAGGTAGATTAATAGCTTCTTCATCACCTAATAGATAGAGGTCAAAGCGTGAATTGGGAGTAATTAAGGTAGTCTCAAAGGCTTCTATAGCTCTTGCCACATTTTCAAAAGTTATGCCATCTTCTGGAAAAACCTTATTAAAGCGTTCTTCATATTCTGGAATGCTGCTTAAAACTTCAATTGCCCTATCTGATGTGGAATTCATTTCGGCACCAGCTTGTATAGGACCTTGAGCCTGTTCAAAGAGGTCAGCAGCACGCCCATCCCAAAACTGATTTATATGGAAAGCAGCATTAAAAACAGTAGGGGCATTACGTGGTCCTTGTTGCCAACCATGTCCTATAGAGGTCTTTTGTAAATCGGCACCAGAAAGCCCAACATTATGGCAGGTATTACAGCTAATTACTCCCGATTGTGACAAACGAGGATCAAACCATAACATCTTGCCTAGCTCAATCTTTTCAGGTGTAATTGAAACACCTTCTAGTTCAATTGTTTCTGGAACAGGCTCAAAAAGACTTTGGGCTTTGGATAAAAGATTATCTGGTACGTTTTGTTGAGCTATGGCTGTGATAGTAAGCCCTATAATCAACAAAAAAACACACAGAACTGCCTGAAGCGAGTGGTTAAGACACCGCATAACTTCCTCCTAAGGATTTGAATCTAGTCTAGCATCATTATTTAAAATTAAACCTTGCCCTGAAATGCGCTAGCAACCCCGAAAAGATATTGAATCCTCTCATGGCTCTCAATATCTTTGAGTTACTCCTCTTAGTAAGAGCAAGAATAATGTTCCTTAGTGCTTTGGTTAACATATCTCCAGCCATAACAACAGCAGCACTGCTCGTAAATAGTAAAATGAAGACAGTAATTATATTTAATGTAGGTTTCTATGCTCATGATAATTCTACTTTTTTGTCTTTACTTAGGCAGTACCTTAACAAAGTCATTTTATTTTTGCAATAGCTGAATTTAGTCTTTCTGAAACAATTTGTAAAGGTTTGTGTTTTGATTTGTGCAAATATTTCTGAGCATTCAGTAAACATTATTGAAAAATTTGAACTCTTTAATCCTAGAAATGGTATTTTGACATAAAAACAGCTATCACATGTTACCTTGGTTTTGTTTGCCTATAAAGTAACCAAGCAGATAGAGGTCCCAAAACGAAGTTTATATAGTAGGTTAGTAACCTCCACAAGAGTATAGGATTTGCTAATAGTATTACTTCAACTTGACTTGTCCTTAGACTCCAACCAATAGCCATCTCTACGAAACCTGAACCACCGGGGGTAGGCATTATACTGCTTAGTAGATTGATTATATTCAATGAAGTAAGGAGGTTAAGCAGCAAAGTATGAATATCAGACAGTACAAGCAACCCCCAGAGTAAAGTTGAGCGTGTCAGCCATCCTAGCATTGTGAGTAGCTGAAGGCTAAAACTTTGGAGTGCAGATATCTTACCAAAATGATCTATGCTTTGTTGATAATCTTGGGCAATATGTAAAGTATGCTTCTTGAAATGTTTAACTAAGGTTGCAAACCAAGGTAGTTTACCAAAGCGTGATAGTAAAGTTCTCCTTGGCTTTAGGAAAAAGTTTAATAGTATACCTAGAAGAAACAGCAAACTGCTTAGTACCAGTACTAAGTATAAAGTAGTGAGTGGTAAACTAATCAACCTTGTGCTGAAAACATAAAGGATACTAAGTGGCACAAGCAATGCGAAATAAGCAAGATCAAGTACTACTAGTTGTGCTACAAGACCAATTCCAGCTCCCAAAGGTAGTCCTAACTTTTTTAGTGCGAGGATAAGTACTGGAACACCACCTAGTTTACCCGGCATTATCAAAGCCCCAAAGTTAGTAGAGAGCTGAACTATTAAGCTTGTGAAGATAGGCATTTGAAGGCCTTGATAAGAGCAAAGGAGCTTTAGTCGTAGGACAGGGAAAAGCCAATGAGCCAAGAATGTAATGATGCAAAAGATGATTATGCTAGGCTCGAGATTACTAAAATGATAGACTTCAGCAGAAAGCAGCGCTGGTCCTACCAACCAGTACAGAGCAAGCAAACTCAAACAGAAACTGAGGCTTAACACAATAAGACTACGCCACAAAGCTCTAAGGTTTGAGGGCTTGTTAGTCATATAGCAATATTTTCAATGATAGTTTTGTTCCTTAATTTTGTTCTTGCTACAAAAAAGATTAGCATAAATACAAAATTGTGTAATATATGGTCACAACCAAGCAACTATCAGAATGACTATTGCAATTAGGCGTGATACGATAATAGGGATCAACATATTCAAAAGGAATCACAAATCTCACCTTACTTGCCTAAGTGTAGTTTAGACAAGCAAGGGCTGTAATGCATCCTTAGAAATCCCACAATTTGCATAGTATTTTACCGATATAAACAGCATCTAGGCAGAGGTATTGAGGTGCATGGAGGGAAACTATATTTGGTTTTGTCAGAAAAAGTCCTACAAAACTTGTAGGAATCTTACCGATTTTTTATTAGGTTACAAATTTTAAACTTTAGACAAAGTTATTTGTAAGTGTATTCAAATAAGCCTGCTCACTTAAAAGAAACTCTAAATTATCCATTTACAGCTCATGCCACTATGCATAAAACATTAGCCCCAAACAAATTTAAGTTGAAACCTAAACTAGCTATCACAGCCTTTTTAGTCTTTTTGCTTACCAGCATGCTTTTTACTTTGCCATGTTTGGTTACGCTATATGATTTTGCGCACAGACATGCTGGGGATAATCTCGAGCACTTTCACAGTCCAAGCACTATCATAAGTTTTTCCCCCAGCCCGAAAGTACTACTAAAACTATGCTTGGTAGTTTGTGCTCACATTATTTTGTTACGGGCAAGCACAATTTTACGCTATTTGCCCAACCGTGCCACATATAGCCGTGCACCACCAAATTACATAGATTTTTAAAAACTAGAAGGAATTCACTCTAAATTTTTAACATTTCACATTTCAAAGGAGATTACACATGAAATTTTTAAGCATATTTTTACTAATCATTGGTTTGGCCTTTTTTACAGTTAACGCTCAAGATGAAGTTGCAGAGGAAGACGCCCCTGCTGTAGAAGAAAGCGTAGCTGAGGAAGTTGAGGAAGCTGATGCTGAAGAAGGTTCTGAAGAAACAGAAGAAGCTGATGCAGAAGAAATATCAGCTGACTTACTTATTAATCTAACCACTGATGATACTTGGACCGCAGGTATGGCACTAGGTTTCGCTGATCGAGTGTTGGAAGAGGGAAATGATGTTGCTATATTCCTCAATGTAAGAGGTGTACGTATAGCATCCACAGTAATTTCTCACGACACACACTCTATGACTGAGCAAACCCCACATGACATGCTTGCGGGCCTTATAGAGAATGGTGCAACGGTTATAGTTTGCCCTGTTTGTCAGGAAAAAGCAGGCATTGCCGATGAGGATTTGCTTGAAGGAACTACTAAAGGAAGCCCTGATGTAACTATTCCTCTAGTTATGGATCCTGATGTTAAGATTCTGAGCTACTAAGATTGGTTGATTGTTGTGTGTGTCGGGGGGCACACACTTCACAATAAAGGGAATTATGCCATGAATAAAAATCTGCTTTGGGTCAGCATTTTAATTCTAGGATTTGTTTGCGCTATTACAGTGAGTATGGTGTTTTCACAATCCTCTGTTACATCAGATACGATATCAGAGCCTAATTGGAATAGTCCTAGGACTCGAGAGCTAGCTAAACGAGCCTGCTTTGATTGCCACAGCAATGAGGTTAATTGGCCGTGGTACAGTGATCTGCCTGTTATAGGTGACATTATTAAAAAGGATGTTGAAGAAGGCCGTGAAGCTTTGAACTTTTCTGAATGGGGACTAAGAGAGCAAGAAGAAGCGGCAGAGTCTGCTGAAACTGTCATGGATGGCTCTATGCCATTACCAGACTATTTACTTTGGCATCCTGAGGCTAAGTTAAGTGAGGCAGAAAAGCTCGAGCTTGCTGAAGGCCTATGTATTTCTATGGGTTTCCAACCAAACTGTGGCGAGGTTGAATCGGAAAACGAAGATCACGATGATGACTAAAAGCCTAATTTATAGGGTGAAGCACTCTATTCTCAATTAAGGATGGTGCTATGTTTCATTTCAACTTTTTAACAAAAACTCTTTCCTTACTACTGTTATTTTTTATAGGAAGCTTAGTTTTTATAGTCTTAGCTGAGAGTAAACCAGATAAGCTTATGCTCAAGGCTCAAAAGCTTTTTGAACCTATTCCTGAAGTGCTTGAACTCGAGCACAACCCAATTACCCCAGAGAAAGTAGAGCTAGGCAAAATGCTATGGTTTGATCCTCGCTTGTCAAGCTCTGGTTTGATTAGCTGCAATACCTGTCACAATCTTGGTTTAGTAGGCATAGATTTGCAACAAACCTCTATAGGACATGGTTGGCAACAAGGGCCACGCAACACACCTACAGTGTTTAATGCAGGTTTTCATGTGGCACAGTTCTGGGATGGTAGAGCTGAAGATCTTTTTGAGCAAGCTCAGTTTCCTATACAAGGTGGCTCGGAAATGAATAGTACCCTTGAACGGGCTGCTGAGGTAGTAAACAGCATTCCTGAGTATAAAGAACACTTTAGTGAAATCTTTTCTGAAGATCAGATTACCTTTGAAAGCATGGCCAAGGCCATTGAGGCCTTTGAGGCTACCTTAATTACTCCAAATTCTCGCTTTGACCAGTATCTTTTAGGTGATGAAAAAGTACTTGCTAAGGAAGAAAAAGAAGGCTTAGAACTGTTTATTGATAAAAACTGTGTAAGCTGCCACAATGGTGTGGCTATAGGAGGCAGCTCCTACCAGCGCTTTGGCATTGTTCAAGATCCCAATGAGACTATACGCCCACCAGAAGATCTTGGTCGCGCCGAGATAACTGGTGAAGAAGCAGATGAATACGTTTTTAAGTCACCTTCACTGCGTAATGTAGCCCTCACTGCCCCTTATTTTCATTCTGGTGCTGTAGATAGCCTTGATGAGGCAGTGCGCATTGTTGCTGAAACACAATCAGGCGTAACTTTAACGGATGGGGAAACGTCGAAAATAGTAGCTTTTCTTGGTACACTCACAGGCGAAAATCCTATTGTTACCTATCCTGTGTTGCCTGCTAGTACAGAGACTACGCCTAAACCACAACCCTATGTAAATTTAGATAATTCAGAATAAACATCATGCCTTATAGCTACTTAACCCTGTGCAGGAAAGATGAATGTAACAATGTAGGGGCGTATTGCAATACGCCCCTACCAAATCATTAGATACAGAGTTTAGTTTTTATTGTGCATAAGGTCTGATGATATTACAACGCAATGTTGCTAAAAACATACTTGATCTTTTAACTGTGGGTAAATCCCCCCTAGCCCCCCTTGTTAAGGAGGAATAAGAAAGTCCCTTAATAAGGGGGATTTAGGGAAATTCACCTTCTGAGATTCAGCCCCATTGAAATTTACATTGTAGTAATAACTACTTGATAGTAATAAGGAGATAAAACATGAAATTTTTAAATATATTTTTACTATTAGTTGGCTTGGTCTTTGTTTCAGTAAATGCCCAAGATGAAGATATGGGCATGAATATGGAAGACATGGACCATAGTCAGATGGAAATGAAACATGGTACTGTAGAAGCCTCTGAGGAAATGAGTGTAGAGGTAGAGGTTACAGAAGATCCTGTAGATGGCTTTAACATACACATTATCCCTACAGGGCTAGAATTTACCCCTGAAAAGGTTAATACAGAGCATGTTGAGGGTGAAGGACATGCTCACCTTTACTTGAATGGTGAAAAGATTGCTCGAGTCTATAGCCCATGGTTCAACGTTAGTTCAAAATTCTTGGCTGAAGGCGAAAATGAATTGCGTGTCACCTTAAACTCTAATGACCACAATTACTATGCCTATGATGATGAGGTAGTAGCTGCTATAACTACAGTGTCGCTAGCTGCTGCAGGAAGTGCGGAAGAAAGTGAAAGTGAGGCAAGCACTAGTTTACTTGTCAACTTAACCACTGATGATACTTGGGCTGCAGGTATGGCACTAGGTTTTGCTGGCCGAGTATTGGAGCAAGGTTACGATGTAACTATATTCCTTAATGTAAGAGGCGTAAGTGTGGCTTCTAATGCTATTTCACATGACACACATTCTATGGCAGAGCAAACCCCACATGAAACGTTAGCAGGTCTTATTGAAAATGGTGCAACAGTTATAGTTTGCCCTGTTTGTCAGGAAAAAGCAGGTATTGCCGATGAAGATTTGCTTGAGGGAACTACTAAAGGAAGTTCCGATGTAACCATCCCTCTAGTTCTTGATCCTAATACTAAGATCCTAAGTTACTAAAAATAGTTGACTTGCTGTATGTTGGGGAACATACATACAGCTAAATCATGACCTAAAAAGCTTGGGAGTTGATATAGAGTGTATTAAAACTGTCTTGACATTTATTGGCTCTTAAGCTTTTTTTACCTTCCCTGTGACACTGTTAAATCTTTATGAAAAAGCTTTTAATTTTACCAGCTTTATTTTTCAGCTTTATCTTTGCGCAACGTATTCGTGTTGACAGTTCTTCTACTGTTTATCCTTTCACACTAGTCATTTCTAAAGAATTTAATACTGAAATTAAGATTACTTGGGATGTACTCACTGTATTAGCAAGCCCAGATAACTATCAGGTAGATTGTTTGACTTTTGGGCAACTTTATTTTCTTTGGAAACCTGATATCTCTGTAGAGATCCCAAAGATATGGAGTGATTCTACTCCTAGAGTAGACAATTGGGCTCTTAATTTTACAAAAATTATTAAGGTTGAAAGTGGCTCACGCCGCGCTGAACCTTTTTCATTAAAAGATGCTACTATAATACCCCGAGGCGATGAAGAAATCCGCTATGCTATGGATCATTTTGGCTTTGCTTATTATCTCGATGAAGTTAGTAAACTTAGAACCGTTAGAACCTACCAATTTTTGCTCGCACTACGCTGTCTACCGTATTATCTGAAGTAAAGATACCTCGCTTTAGAAAAATTGGTAATCAAGCTGACTTCACAAAGAATCAAGCTATTTTGTTGGTTATCCTAAACAAAAAGTAAACTACTACTTATGATGAGAATAATATTTGCACTAATTTTGTTCTTTCACAGCATTATTCACCTCATGGGTTTTGTTAAGGCCTTTGAAATTGCCGAAATTAGTGAGCTAACACAAAATATTCCCAAGCCCATAGGAGTTTTATGGTTATTTGCAACCCTGCTTTTCATTGTTGCATTGGGAGCCTTCTTATTACAGAGAGATTGGTGGTGGATAATCGCAACGTTAGGGGTGGTGCTTTCTCAGGTACTTATCTTTTTAAGTTGGAGTGATGCCAAATATGGAACCATTGCTAATGTCATAATCGTTGCTCTGATTATATTTTTCTATATTACAATGCTTGGCCCAAATAAAAATGACATAGCCAAATTTCTAAAGACAGCACAAAGCAATAACTCATCACCTGCTATAACTGAAGAAGACTTAGCTCACTTACCTGAAATTGTACAGCAGTATTTGACATATTCTCGAGTAATAGGCAAAAAAATCCCCCAAAGCGTTAGGCTCAAACAAACAGGTTTCTTTAGAACTGATCCCAAACAAAAATGGATGCCCTTAGTAGCTGAAGAATATTATGTTACTGCTCCAGAAAGCTTTCTATGGTTTGGGCAAGTAAAGCCTTTGCCTTTTCTAAAAATCATAGCTAGAGATAGTCTTATTAACGGTAAAGGCAATGTGCTCGTTAAAATCCCACCTTTTATTACTATAGGTAACCTTAAAGGTACGGAAGCTGATGAAGCTAGCTTGCTCCGTTATTTAAATGAGATGATGTGGTTTCCTGCTGCATATTTAAGTGACAATATTAGTTGGGAAAGAGTTGATGATCTGGTGGCTCGAGCCACCCTTAAAGCTTGGGATATGAGTGTCTCGGCAAATTTCCACTTTGATGAGGAAGGCAAGCTAATTAATTTTACTGCTAAAAGACAACGTGACGATAACGGTAAATTAGTCCTTTCTGATTGGGAAACCCCAATTTATGAATACGCTGAGTTTGCAGGGTTTATGCTACCTTCAAAAGGTAATGGCCTTTGGAAACTGACTTCAGGGGATTTTTCATACATAAAGTTAGAGATAGTTGATATTGGATATGACAATCCCACAGCTTACTGATGAGCAAACCCATGTTAGACTTTTTCTGAAATCCTTATTCCTAACACAAGCTGAATTTGGAGATAAATGGAAGTCACGAACGGAAAATCACAAAAATCAGACGAATCACCGTTCAGGCAATTGCTCTTGATGTGTTTCAAGAGCCTGAGTTTTCAGTGTTCGCAATAACTTTGTACAGCACCCTCAAAACATCGATAGATTGAAATTAAAGATTGTTTTGAGGATATTTTTACTCAGCAACGAGCCAAACATATGTTTTTATAAGCTAAGCCCTAGGAATCCATAATGAGCCAAGCCTTAAATAGATGTTTTGCCAAATTTGTTTAAGGGTATTTTCCATATTTACTAATAAAAGCAGAAAAAAAGGATTGAGTGTGTGGTAAAGCACCCGTACACCCTCATAGATTAAAAAACTAAATGTTCTTTATAAAGTTAATAGGAAAGCAACAAGATCTGACTTCTTTTGTTCCTCGAGCTGAAGCTCTAAGATTAAATTTTTGTAGACTTGGAGTTGTGGTGACAATGCCACCACAACTCCAAATGGCTAGGTTGTTGACTCCTAAAGGTCAAAGCGATCAGCTTGCATCACTTTCACCCAAGCATCTACGAAGTCTTGCACAAAGCTCTCTTGCGCATTCTCAAAAGCATAAACTTCAGCGATCGCTCGTAATTCAGAATTTGAACCAAAGATCAGGTCAACCGAAGTAGCAGAATATTTCACCTCACCTGTTTCGCGATCAACGCCTTCATAGAGGCCATCCGTTTCGGATTTCTGCCATTGGGTAGACATATCAAGCAAATTCACAAAGAAATCATTGGTCAATGTACCGGGTTCGCTAGTGAAAACACCGTGCTCTACACCACCTGTATTTGCACCTAGTGCACGCATACCACCTATCAAGACTGTCATCTCCGGCACGGTTAGATTAAGCTGATCCGCCTTATCGACAAGCATTTCTGTTGGAGAACGATAAGCCTTTTCCTCATTGAAATAGTTACGGAAGGCGTCTGCTGTTGGTTCTAATAATGCAAAAGATTCTACGTCCGTTTTGTCTTGAGTCGCATCTGCACGACCCGGTTCAAAAGGTACGCTAACTTCAACGCCAGCATCTTCTGCTGCTTTTTCAATTGCAGCTGCCCCACCCAGAACAATTAAGTCAGCTAGAGAAACTTTGCTTCCGCTCGAGGACTCATTAAAGCCTTCTTGAATCTCCGTAAGCTTAGTTAGTACTTTAGAAAGCTCTTCTGGGTTATTAGCTTCCCAATCTTTTTGTGGGTCAAGCGCAATACGGGCACCATTTGCACCACCACGCATATCACTGCCACGGAAGCTTGAAGCAGATGCCCATGCGGTACGCACCAATTCAGACACGGTCAGTTCAGATTCAAGAATCTCTTCTTTGAGGCTCTCAATATCATCACTACTAATTAGCTCATAATCCACTTCTGGAATTGGGTCTTGCCAAATAAATTCTTCCTCTGGCACATCATCACCCAAATATCGCACACGCGGCCCCATATCACGGTGAGTCAACTTAAACCAAGCTTTGGCAAATGCCTGTTGGTATTCATCAGGATTGGCTAAGAAACGTTCAGCAATCTTTTTATATTCTGGGTCGAACTTCAGCGCTAAATCTGCTGTTGTCATAACAGGTGGATTGAACTTGCCTTCAATATGTGCATCTGGTACTGACTCATGTAGCGATTCATCAGTTGGAATCCATTGAATCCCACCACCGGGGCTTTCGGTTTGCTCCCAGTCAAAGTTAAGCAGATTTTCTAGGTAAAGTGTAGTCCATTGTGTTGGAGTTTGTGTCCAAGCGCCTTCAAAGCCACTAGTAAAGGTATCTTCAGAATGGCCCTTACCGCACTCATTTTTCCAGCCAAGCCCCTGCTCTTCAATAGCAGCAGCGCCGGGTTCAGGACCCACACAATCGCTCGACTTGTACGCACCGTGCATCTTACCAAAAGTGTGACCGCCAGCAACTAGGGCTACGACTTCTTCGTCATTCATCGCCATACGACCAAAAGAGACACGAATATTTTTTGCTGAAGCGACGGGGTCTGGGTTACCCATTGGGCCTTGCGGATTCACATAGATGAGTCCCATATGTATCGCACCAAGAGGACGTTGCAATTCACCATCCTCGTGGCGTTCGCTTGCAAGCATTTCAACTTCAGGTCCCCAATAGACCAAGTCCGGTTCCCAATCATCTGTGCGACCACCAGCAAAACCATATGTTTCAAAGCCCATATTCTCTAGTGATACATTACCCGTCAAAATTAATAAATCAGCCCATGAGAGACTGTGACCATATTTTTGTTTTACTGGCCATAACAAACGGCGTGCTTTATCTAAGCTAGCATTATCTGGCCAACTATTGAGTGGGTCAAAACGCATCTGTCCACCATCACCGCCACCACGTCCATCGAGTGTACGGTATGTGCCTGCGCTGTGCCATGACATACGGATAAACAAGGGACCATAATTACCAAAATCGGCAGGCCACCAATCTTGTGAGGTCGTTAGCAGTGTGTCAATATCTTCTTTAACCGCATCAATATCTAACTTTGCAAATTCTTCTGCATAGTTAAAGTCTTCACCAGCAGGGTTTGAGCGCAAGTCATGATCACGAAGCATTGAAAGGTCAAGCTGATCTGGCCACCAGAACTGATTCGATTTTGCTTGTCCTGCAGCTACAACAGGAGCATATTCTTCCGCTTCTTCTTCTACTTCCTCTGAGGCTTCAGCAGTTTCCTCTGTTTCCTCTTCAACAGCTTTTTCCGCTTCTTCTGATGCCTCTTCAACAGTCTCTTCTACGTTTTCTGGTGTTTCCTCCAAGGCCTCTTCTTCAACAGCCTCCTCTGCTTCTTCCAATGTGCTTTGAACTACTTCTTCCACTACTTCTGCCTCAGAATCCTGAGCGTCGTCCTGAGCATAGATTACGCCCAAAGCAACGAGAAGTAGCAAGACAAATGTAAGTGGTAACATCCAATGATGCTTAGTTAAAAACAACTTCACGGTGTTTCTCCTTTCTAAGGAAACATGACTAAATTTTACTTACCTGAAGATTATAAGGTGCCTTACCACACCACGCAATTGTAATCATTTATCTTTAAAAAATTCAAATAGGTAAAATCTATATACCTATTGTTCTTTTTTATAAAGGACTTGTTCAGGATAGGCTTACGTACATTATAAAATGTATAATTGTTCAACTTAAAGTTCACAAGCTACACTAAGTAAAATTAAAACCTTGGTAAGTGTACAAATTTTCTGTCCAATGGGTTAACTATTTAGTACATTATTTTGTTGCTTAGCAAACCTAAGCAGGGTTTGTTAAAATATGTTAAAATTCGACCTTTGTAGTGCATAGTATCCTTCCTAGAAACTGTGTCTACACAAGACCTTAATGCACAATAAAAAACCAAATTCTGTATCCAACGATTTGGTAGGGGCGTATTGCTTTTGCGCCCCTACCTTGCTACACTGATCTTTCCTGTATAGGATCAAGTAGTTATAAATGTTTACAGCATAGCGGCGCAGAATAACATCTATAGCTTTAACTCTTCTGGCAAGACTTCCATCACAGTATTGACATACGCCTCTATTAAGTGTCTTTTTAAGTAGCTTTTGTTGCGAACTAAAAAAACATTACGCTTAGGTACATTTTGGGTAAAAGTTTTTAGGTAACGAGCTTTTTTCTCTTCCTCGAGATAAAGAGTAGCAAAATAAGGTAATAAGGTCATGCCACCACTTCTCTCAATCATTTTCATAAGTGTTTCTAGATTACCACTTTCAAAACATATAGAGCGGTTCTGGTCACAATAATCACTTAATTTACTACATAGCTCGAGCACTTGATCTCTAAAACAGTGCCCTTCCTGTAAAAGCCACATGTCCTTTAATGATAGTTCTTTAGATTCAATGCTGTCATTTTGAGCCAGACGATGGTCAGGAGCAATAAAGGCTACAAAATGCTCTGTAAATAAAGGCTCAAAAGTAAGGCTAGGTTCTTGTTCAATTGTAGCAATGATACCAGCATCAAGCTTATCAGTAAGGATATTTTCAATAATTATCGAAGTGGTCATTTCATTTATGCTTAGCTGAATTTGTGGATAACGTTCAGTGAAAATTGGAGCCATTAATGGTAATAAATAAGGTGAAAGGGTTGGTATTATGCCAAGGTGCAACTCGCCAACAAGCTTGCTGTTTGCTTCATTAACAATATCTTTTATACGTGCGTTTTCTCTTAAGGTAATACGTGCCTGAGCAATAACTTTTTTACCTAGATCTGTAGGGGTAATGGGCTTTTTAGTGCGGTCGAAAACATCAATACCTAACTCTTCCTCGAGTTTTTGAACCTGCATACTTAAAGTTGGCTGAGATACAAAACTTTTTTCAGCAGCAGTAGCAAAATGCCTATAGGTGTCTAGGGCAACAATATACTTGAGTTGGGTCAGGGTCATTTATGTATCCTCCAAAAAATTCAATTATGAAGATAGCCTATAACTATCAATTTATAAAAACAATCAATTTGAATTATAAGAGGTAAGTTGCTAACTTTATGTAATGTTGTTGGCCTGTAAGTATCAAAGTATTTACAGGCCAAGGTAAACCTACAGAAGTAGTGATGAGCTTAAATGGATAAACTTTTATTGTAGTGGTGAATAAAATACCAAATTGCTCCAATATGGTTTTCCAGATTTCTAGAGAAGGATAAAGCTTTCCTTACTAGACGAGAAACTCGTTGCCTTAAAGTGCAATTGAGACGCTCAATATAACTGGTTTTACCACTCTCTTTACCAACAGCACGATGACGTTTAGATGGAATAACGTTCTCATATGATTCCCAAAAATCTGTGTAGCAAACAGCACATTGCCTGTAAACTGGGGGCAAAGAATCCCATAGTGCCTGAGCACTTTTACGGCTTCTATCTCCAATATATAGACCAATTACCTCACGAGTTTTTGCATCAATGGCAATCCAAATCCATTGTTTATTACCCTTATGATCAACAAATGACCATAATTCATCCATTTGTACAATTAATTTACCCTTCTTCTTTTTTACAACCTTTAGTTTACGTGGGGTTTTAGCATATTTCTTTTTCACATAATTGTATAGCCATGTGAGAGAAACCCCTGTAACACGACTAATGCCAGCTAGAGATATTCTTTCTAGCAACATCTTATCAATGAAAGCTTTTATTGTGTCTGATATTGTCTTTTTAGTAGAGTTTTCGACAAATTGTCTACTACAATCCTTACAAGCATATTTTTACTTTTTATTATGTATGTGACCATTTTTTACTGTTTTTTCAGAACCACATTCAGGACATTTCATGTTTCTCCTTCAATTTTAAGGAGTATACAACCTCATCACTACATATGTAGGACTACCCACTATCCAAACAACAAACCCCATAATAAACGCTTCTATAAATTTGGCACGGACGTACCCTCCTACAGAAACATCAAGCTTATGAGCTAAATCAAGGACAAATTTTCTGTTCCGCTCAGGGAAAATATTTAGTAAGCCTTTCTTGATTTTGGGTAAACCTATTAGCATAAAAGTAGTTAACATAAAGAAAACAAAAGTTTGGAAAAACCCTTCTACAAAATGGGCTATTCCGTTTAAAACATTTCCCACACCTTGAAAAAGGTTACTAGCATTTGCTGATAAGAATTCTAGTTTTAAGATTTCTTCTTGCCAATTTGATATTTCCCCGCCTGTACTTTGTTTTAAGTAATCCAACATGTGTCCCATAGAATGTTGAAACCAATGGGGTGCAGAAGTGTTGAGCCAGTTAAGGAAATTCTGCCATACAGGAACAAGTAATAGTGGTAAGGAAGTTATATGCATTAGTAAATCTGTTAAAAGAATTGCACCAAATAATACAAAGGCGAGAAGGATAATCATACTTATTCCTACACCTAGTAATCTGGGACAGATGCGTCTGTTGGCAACACATTGCACTGGTGGGTCTAGAATATAAGCAATAATAAAAGCCCCTAGAAAACTGCCCCAAACAACTCTTGTTTTAACTGGAATTACGCACCCCTTAAAAAGTCTTTCACAAACAAAGTATTCCTGCATATACCTTTCTAAAGATGTGTGCAGGAATGATTTATTCTCTTAGAGCGTAAACTCTTTTCCAGACAGGTTGAGGTATTATCTGACAAAAAGTATAAGTGTGGAATTACCCCAAAAAGTTTTTAGAGGCATTTTGAGGTGGGTAAGATTACTGTGCAGGAAATAGTAAAAAACGATTTTGCGTCAGAGGCACATCTTATGGCATGTGGTCGGCAAAAACCCTTATCTAGATGAGTAATTAGAGCCTGCGTAATTCCAGTTTTAATAAGAATGAGCACAATAGCTAAGGTGATAAGGCTTATGAATATAAGCTTTAAGTAGATATTTTGCCAAATTTGTTTGAAGGTCTTTTCCATATTTATTTCCTAAGGTCTTTTACATATATTCCTTATAAATCCTCAATGGCACCCTTACCAAAGAAATGAAGGTCATAAGCATTGCAATTTTTAAGGATTTCCTTGGCTTGTTCACGGGTTTTTAACTCTTTGCCGGGCGCAGAAACAATATAATAGCCAGCTAGCATGGCTTCTTTAAAACGATCATAAATTTCACCCTCTTCAGTTAAATGTTGAAGAGCACGAATGATACGCCATTTTAAGCCATGGTACTCACCACTGGGATCAATTTGCTTGACTGTTTCTTCACCTGTGAATGCTTCAACAGCATCCTCAGCAAAGCCTGCTTCTTGTAAGGACTTTACAGCGCTATCAACATCTTCTTTAGCATTTATGATTCCAATTATTTGATTGGTTGGGTATACATGAGGCTTAGCCAAGCCGTGTATAGGTGATTTCTGCTCTTTACTAGATTCGCTCATTTTTAATTCCTCCTCGAAGTCTTATGTTTTTATTATTACAGCACAGTATTGCTAAAAGTATCTTTTATTTGGGTGATAAGGGCACTATGCACAGTACCCTTATAAGAATGTTGAAAAATATTCTTTACTAAAGTATCTCTTAAGAAGTTATCTACAATAGTATCTATATAGATGGAAAGGTCTCATAACTTTATGGGATTACTAAATTGTGGGGGTTACCCGGCAACAAACTGAGAATGATGGTGTCTGGAGCACTACCACTAGCAGCTGTTAAGGTTAATTCGTTACCAGTTTTATCGACTTTATAGCAGCTACTCGAGCGATTACCACTAGCATTTACCCAACTTACACAGTAAATTCCGTTAGGTGTTGCTGACCACTTGCCTACTAGTTCTTCTTCCTGATCTTGCTTAGAAACTTTTGCATAGAAATTTCCGGCACCGTCCCATATATTTGCCCACTCCATATCTGCAGTTTTCATATGGCCAGTGTGTCCTACAAACAATGTATTAATTTGTTGACCATTAAGTACACCCTGCATAGCACCTACAGCATTATTTTGTTGGCCTTGCATACCCTGCATAGCACCCTTGTGTTTACCTTGCTGCATGCCTTGCATAGCACCTTGATGTCCAGATTGACCTTGATGTTTACCTTGTTGCATACAACCCATAGAACCCTGCTGTCCAGCTTGGCCTTGTTGCGTACAACCCATAGAACCCTGCTGTCCAGCTTGACCTTGATGTTTACCCTGCATCATACCTTGCATAGCACCTTGATGTTTACCCTGTTGCATGCCTTGACCTTGCATAACCCCTTGTTGCCCCATACCCTGATTTTGCCCATAAGATCCATGATCCATTGATTTTAAAATTGCCATAGCTTCAGGATAACTTTGCATAAAAGCATGCATATCCTCTTTGAAAGTATTATGCTCATTGATAAGTGGGGTATATTCTTCTGCGGTGGCTTCTCTTGCAAGAGCATCAGCAGCATCAGGAGTTTTTCCCTGATCTAAGGCATTTTGATAAACTTCTACAGCCTTTAAGTGTATGGTGTTTAATTGCTCATCAAGCGCTTCACGCCTTGCTTGCAAGGCCTCTACTTCTCCCTTTACTTCTTGGGGCAAAGTATCTATAAGTTGAGCAAACATTGTTTGGTGCTTATCTTGCATTTTTTGATACATTTCATCTGGTGCAAGAATATCTGGTTGGGCCATTACAAATGTAAAACATAAAGCTAGTAGCATAAAAATTATTGATTTAAGTTGCTTTTTCATAAAATTTACCTTTCTACTATTGTTATTTGCAGCAAGCAGTAAGCGTCCCCTGATAGGTCTATAGATTATGCCTTCAGTCATCATCTTCATCCTCTGATTCATTTTCCTCTTCATCTTTATCTTCTGATTCACTTGTATCATCGTCCTTATCTTCTGCTTTACCTACATTATTCTCCTCATCTTCTGACTCACCTTCCTCTTCATCTTTATCTTCTGATTCACTTACATCATTGTCTTTATCTTCTGGTTCACCTACTTTATTCTCTTCATCTTCTGATTCACCTACATCGTCCTCTTCATCTTCTGACTCACTTGCATCATCATCCTTATCTTCTTGTTCACCTACATTATCCTCTTCATCTTCTGCTTTGCCTACATTATCCTTTTCACCTTCTGCTTCACCTTCATCTTCTGATTCCTCTTCATCTTCTGACTCGTCTTCCTCACCATTTCCTTCAGTTGTGCCTAAAGTTTTCTTTAAGCCTTCAATTAACTCGAACTTCTCTGCTTCACTAAGATCTGCCTCAGGATGCCAGAACACATATTTTTCTGGCGGCATAGTACCATCTGTAATAGTTTCGGCAGCTTCTCCTGCTTCTTCTTGCTCCCATAACCCCCATTCAGAAAAGTTTAAGTCCTCACGTCCTTTTTCAACATCCTCCTTAACAATGTCACCTACAATAGGTAGGTCAGTATACCACGGCCAATTAACCTCATTGCTGTGACAGTCAAAACAGGCACGCTTAGTTAGTTCTCGAGTCCTAGGACTGTCCCAATTTGGTTCCGAAACCTCTAATGTTGTGGAGTCTTGGGC
The DNA here is from genome assembly GCA_965223045.1 of Trueperaceae bacterium. Taxonomy (GTDB): domain Bacteria; phylum Deinococcota; class Deinococci; order Deinococcales; family Trueperaceae; genus CBDCVN01. The sequence continues at coordinate 4,566,950 of CBDCVN010000013.1, read as the reverse complement.
AGTAACTATACTTTGTACAATTATCAAAGTAAGCCCAAGACAAACCACCAAAAATAGTAAAACACTGTTTCTTTGCATAAAAGACCTCCAAACAATCTAGGTTGATAAATCCTCTGATGATAAATTAAGTTGTGCTACACTAATACCGAGCCACACAACAGCAACAACCATGCTAATGCCTCCTACCAAAACAAATATAGGTGGCACACCAAACAACACTTCAGCTAAGATGCCAACTGGCATAAGCATACCAGCAAGGGCTAGCCAAGAAACTGCTTTTGATGCTAGTTGTGGAAATGGAAAGCGTAGCAGTAAGTAGCCAATAACAACATTTATAAAGGCAAAGAGATTACCGTGCACATGGGCCAAACGAGATTCAAAATGCTTACCAGTTGAGTAATCGGCAATCCATTGCTCTTTGCCCGGAGCAAAGTCTCTTAGGTAGATAAGGATAAAACCATAAATCATGAAACCAGCCATAAACAATAAACCAGCAGATATATTTATTTTCCCATACTTCATGGGGTTGCCTCTTCCAACACTGGTGAATCTGGAATCTCATCCAATCGGTATACAGCGTGACAGCCAACGCATCTTCCTGTAATCCCAGCCAAACTTTGAATAGTTTGCTCAGTAGTTTGCCCTTCCTCTACTGCTGTTGCAAGGACATCAAATTCTTTGTGAGTTGACATGCCAAGCTGAAGAAACCCTTTGGGCAACTGCAAACTAAGTTCAGGATTCATGTCTGCTGCCATTACCAGACCAGACTTTCTAGCAGCCTCTATGATTGCAGCAGTATCGTCATTGGCAATCCCGCTTAAGATTCCGTGGATTGACTCGAGCATTGTCCGCATTTCCTGAAGAACCATATCTCTGTGCGGTGCAGAAAGTTCAATTCGCTGCCTATTATCAGTAGAAGATTGGGAAAATGCTATGCCCATTGTTAAGAGGGAAGCAAGGCCTAAAATGCTGAGAATCACTAGTAAACTTTTATTTTTCATATTCAAACTCCTCATATAGTTTTCGTACTTCTAAAAAATTACTACATTAGCTAGATGCACAATCTTGCTTCACAGACACTTTAAAACCAATAGCTACTTCCCTCCAAGTTTTATTTAGGTGTAAATCAGCACATTTTTCTGCAAGGGCTTCAAAACCCTTTACAGCCTTAAAATCTTCTACAAGATCTATGACTCCTTCAGCACTAAGAACACCATCTGCATACTGATATTCCATAGGTATATCAACTGTTGTGCCATTCATAGTCACTGCAACAGTAATAGTGCCACCTTCTTGATTGCTCAAAGTACTTTCACTAATAGAAATAACCTTGGCAGTAATTGCCTCTGGTTGCAGCATATTTAGGAAAAGACTACCCCAAATATTAGCATTACGTTCTAACACACCAGTTTCTATAGAAAGAGTAGCAATTGTTAGGCTAGTGGCATTCAGTGCTGCTCTTAAAGGCAAAGGTTCATCTGGCAATACAACATCAACAACATTAAAATAACCGCCTACACCAACCTTCTCAGAGGTTTTGTAACCTATAAAGTTGACTTCTAGACTATCCTTATCAGCAATATAGCTGCAAGTTTGAGCAAAACTATAGCTAGAAATAATTATAATTAAGCTAAAAAAGTATTTAATCAATTTAAACAACCCTCTATTTCTATTCTAGGAGACGACCCCAGCCACGTTCGACAAGTTGTTGAGCAGTTGAAGGAGTAACGCAGGCTACCTTTCCAGCATTATTTTCAATCCAAACTTTATCTTTACAAATCAAATCTTGTTCAGTTTCCCCTGCTAAGTCTAATTTTTCTGAACTTAATGATTCAGTTCCTACTATTTCCACAGTCTTTGCACCCAATGCAACTTCAAATGTTATCTGCCTAAATTCATCTGTTATGGGTCCAAGACAATCACAGTTATCAACAAACGTCTTAATCTCGTTGCCGTCAACAGAAACTTGGTACTCTGAGCCTTCATTGTAATCTAAGATCTCTCGAGGAATCCTTATAGCAAGGTCAGCTTCTTGGCCTGCTATCAAATCAAGAACAAGTTTATTTTCGTCTAAATTGAGTGATGCTGAAGTTGCCCTTATGCCTTGTGAGTGGGCTGTAACTTTCCCTACAATTACGGCTGCATCTTCAATTACAACAGGAAGTTCAACGGAAATGGAACCCGGACCAAATGCAAATACTTTGTCAGCTGTCCTCATGGTGGAGTAAAGCTTATCTGTCTTAGGGTCATGTATCATGTCCCATGCTTTAACTCCCGTATCTATTGCTTGAATTATTGTTTTTTCGTCTGCATCAATTTGCAAAATTTTGCCACTAAACATTAAAGATACATACACAATGTTTCGTTCATCATCAACAGCAATAGCGTGTGCCCTTTCAGAAATTGGTATTTCCCCTATTAGTTCGTTTGTAACCATATCTAAAATGGCAATGTTGTCTGAACCTCTGTGTGTCACATATGCCTTGTGGTCAATCTCATCAATTGCTACACCCCAAGGTCCAGTACCAGTTGAGGTTTCTTTAATTACTTCATGATCATCCAATGAAATAAAAGTTGCTTTGTTGCCAGCTAAACTTATAACGAGTAGTTTACTGCTAATAAGGTCTACTTTAATGTCTATGGGATGCCTGGCTACAGGTATAACTTCCTCGGCTGTATCTGTGTCTGTATTAATTACCACCACGTTGTTTGCGTTATAGTTTGCAACATATAGCAAACCACTTTTAGCATCGTAGGCAAGTGAAGCACCACCAGATGCCAAGTTCATCTCTTCAGTTAATCTATCTGCAAGCTGTTCAGGATAATAAATCTTAGACTCAGGGAGTTCTATGGTCTTTTGATAGAGCCCTGTAGTAAGATCATGTACGTCTATGCCACCACTTTCAAATGTGGCTACATAGATTTTGTTTTTCTCTTGGACAGGTTGAACTGCAACCACTCCACCAGAAGTTGTAATCCCATCTGAATAAGTATTACTTACTGTATCAATTATTGAAATCTCTCGTTCACTGAGGTTTGAAACATATAGAACATCACCTTCAAGGGACATATTCAGTGGACTATCAATAACAGGAATCCTTGCAACAATATGGTGACTGTATGCCAGATGCGTTGTCACTAGAAATATTGAGATTGCAATTAAAATCAGACGGGTTAGAGAAATACCTATTGTTGCACGATAAACAAAGCCTAGAGTGCGAGAAAATCTTAGTAAACTTTTATTTTTCATGTTAGACCTCCTTGCTTTCCAGCAAAAAATTAATTAGATTAAAGTTTGCCCCCCAGCAAACAAAGGGAAAGTGGGCTATTCAGGCTCCGACTCATCATCTTCAGATGAGCTGTCTTCGGTTGCATCGCCTTCAATTGTGTCTTCTTCAGGTTCATCATTTTCAGATACGTCTTCTTCAGAGGCATCGTCTAATGACTTCTTACAGAAAAACCAATCTACGCACTCATAACCTTCCTCGAGGCGTTTTTCAGCAGCATCTACTGTAGCAGGGGGCGGTACAATCACCATATCACCGGGTTGCCAACCTTCAGGTGTAGCAACTTTGTTGGCATCACTTGTTTGTAAAGCTTTAATGAGGCGAACAAATTCAGGAATAGAGCGACCATTAGACATGGGGTAATAAACCATTGCTCTTAGTATCCCTTTGTCATCAATAATGAATGTTGCACGCACTGCCGAAGTAAGTATCGCTGGCTCCCGGCTGAATCATGCCATAGGCATGGGCAACTTCCATAGACAAGTCCTCAATAATTGGGAAAGGAATGTCAACACCAAACTTTTCTTTAATGGCACGTATCCAAGCAATATGGGCATAAGTACTATCAATGGACAAACCTAATAGCTCGGTATTAAGAGATTGAAACTCCTCATAATGATTGGCAAAACCAATAAATTCGGTGGTGCACACAGGGGTGAAGTCAGCAGGGTGGGAAAAGAGTATTAACCACTTGCCTTTGTAATCTGCTAACTTTTTTACGCCTTGGGTTGTTTTTGCCTCGAAATCTGGAGCAGGCTCGTTTAAACGGGGCATACTAGGAACAGACTTTTCTACTGTAGTTTCTTCTACAGCAGCAGGAACAGTATCATCTGTGCTATCTTGGGCATTGCCCATAAAAAAGACTAAACTGAAAAGTAGTAAAAATATACCTAAGTGCTTCATTTGTTATCTCCTTTGTAAAAATGTTTGTAAGTGTGCTCTCACTTACTTAAGAATGACTAGTTAGTGTTTTTCTAACTCTTTATTCTTTTTATAGATGTCCTAATAAATTCTTGATTTGTAAAAGTGAGGAATGCCATCCTGAGCACAGCGAAGGATCTCTCATGCGTTAATGCTATCTTAGACTTTTCGTCGCTATAATTCTCAAAATGACATGCTCACAGAAGGAAATTCCTTCTAAGAGAAAAATTTTTCTGAAGAACTATACTTGGCAGACTAATCCTTGTTAGATCCACCTGTACCAAGATTGCGAGTAAATTCTTGTAGGTGATTTGAGAGCCTTTTAATTTGGGGGTGCACGGCTGTGTGCAACATGGTTAGACACATGGTGTGCAATTACACTGATCCAGAAAATGATGCAGATACAAACTGCTGAGTAAAGTACTAAGTTACTCAACTTGCTAGTTGAGGCTTTATCAAGATTGTCAATTAGTTCTTGTTTGTTCATAGAGATTCCTGCCAGACATTAGTAAACTTTGGACTTTATCCTCCATTTGGTCAGTATTTTTATCTAATAACTAACCTAAAATTAAAGATAAGCCACCTAGAAACTAGAAACGTCTGTCTAATGTTAGTGATTAGAACTACATAAAAAGATGTAGGTGGAATGATATCTTTTGAAGGACGATAATAGCCCAAAATGCATATATGGTTTGGTTAAGGAGGTTATCCATGCAGCCAATATCTCTTTACCTAGTTGATGGTCAGACTATTGTCCGTCAAGGTGTTCGTTGCTTGCTCGAGAACCACAAAGCCATCACAGTTGTCGGCGAAACAGCCTTTGGTGAGGTGGCAATTGAAGAAATCCCTAAGATTAACCCAGATATTGTTTTGCTCGAGCTTAGCTTGTCCGGTATAAGCGGAATAGAAATAGTTAAAACACTTAAAGAAACCCAGCCAGCTATACGTTCAGTCGCCTTGTCTATCTATGATGATGCTGACCACTTACAATTGTTTATGAAAGTGGGCGGCAATGGTTACGTGCCTAAAAGTGCATCAGAAAACCAGTTATTCGATACTCTTACTGCTGTGTCGCGTGGCGAACACTATGCGCCTGCCCACCTTCTAGCTGATTTGGCAAAGAAAGTAGTTGCCCCTAGTCTTTATAACAAAGCCAAACTTACACCAAGGGAATATGAGGTAGTGCGTTCTCTTGCCAAAGGTTATACTCACAAGGAAATTGCTATGGATTTAGGTGTTAGTAGAAAGACAATTGCTACCTATCGTGAGCGTGCTATTGACAAGCTTGGATTTAAAAAGCGTACTGAACTAGTGCGCTGGGCTCTTAAAGAAAACATGCTAAGTGCTTAGTTGTTACTCAATATCAAGACTTACTAAACCTTCTTTAAGCGCAAAGAGTGCTGCTTGTGTACGTGAGGGTAAGTTGAGCTTGGAGAGGATACGCGATACATGGGTTTTAACTGTACCTTCGGAAAGACCCGTTTCTTTAGCGATATCTTTGTTGCTATCACCTTTACCTATTAGTTTGAGAATATCCGTTTCGCGTGGTGTGAGCGACTCTCGCATATTTTCAGTTCGTACTTCACGCACAAGTCGTTTGGCAGCCTCGGGATGGAGCCTTACCTCACCTCTATGGGCAGCAAAGATGGCTTCAATCAATGCCTCTGAATCAGTGTCCTTTAAGAGATAACCCATAGCTCCTGCCTGCACTGCATCCATTACCAGTTGATCTTCTAAAACACTAGTAAGGGCAACTATTTCAATGTCAGGGCAAGCTTTTTTGATTTCACGTATAGCAGTCACACCATTCATCACTGGCATTAGTAAATCCATGAGGATTACATCAGGTTGTAAGGCCTTAGCTTGCTCGAGCGCCTCCTGACCATTAGAGGCTTCACCGACAATTTCTAGATTAGGATTGGGCTCTAAAAAGAGATGTAAACCTTCGCGCACAACTTTGTGGTCATCTACTAAAAGTAGTCTGACTGTCTCACTCATGTCCTAAAGTATACGATACTTTTTGAGAAAGATTCCTCTTAGCTTTCAATAGAGATAGATTTTCTCAAACACAGCAGGTAAGGCAAAACCCCTTGGAAGCAGATGCCTTCTAATTTGTACTCCTATCAACTTCTAGTTTCTTGCTACTTTGTAATTGTCTGGACTGTGATTCATCTGATTTTAGGATTTCCCTGATTTTTTGCCTGAAGCCTGCACATTTGACTGCCTAATACCTTTGTCAAATCATAGCCTATCATTTAATCACATAAATTGTGGTTCAGACATTTTTGCAAATACCATCAGCTTTTAATAGTACGTACTACTTTAGATGTAGCACTTAAAGGTAGGCGCAATCGAAGCGTCGTGCCTTCACCAACTTGACTAACAAGCTCAAATTCTGCACTAATCAGGTTTGCCCGCTCACGCATAGAGCTTAATCCCAAATGCCCGTGGAAACTTGCTTTGACATCAAAGCCAATACCGTCATCAGCAATTAGTAAATCTAAGCCGTTTTGTTCATAGCAAAGGCAGAGCTTGACCTGTTTGGCTCGAGCGTGTTTAACAGTATTATGAATAGCTTCTTGCACAATACGAAAGAGTGCTTGCTTGGTATCTAGTGGCAAATCAGGCTCCTCACAAAATTCGCTTATTACTTTAAGGTGATGCCGTGCTTCATTCGCAACAGCTAACTTGCGGAGTGCCCCCACCAGTCCTTCTTGCTCTAGTGATTCAGGCCTAAGTTCAAAAATCAATGCGCGCATTTCCGTTGTGGCAGCCTTAGCTAACTCGTGAACATAGTCAAGTCGTGCAGCTACCATCTCAGGGTTTTTGTCAAGTTGATCTCTTGCCGAGCGTACACCAAGCGCTATGCCATAAATGGCTTGCGAAACAGAATCATGAAGTTCCCTAGCTAAACGGCTGCGTTCGTCTAGGGCTGTCCTATCTTGATTTTCGGCAACTAGTCTTGCATTCTCGAGCATATAAACACTTTGTTTAGCAACAGCTTTAAGGAAGGCTATTTCGTGCTCTGGAATGACTTGATCCTTGTGATAGCAAACGATAAGAATCCCAACCCTACGTTTTAAGTATTCGAAAGGAATCCCTAACAATGTATTCCATGCTACACGCTCAGTTTGCAGTAAGTTGCTAATGTCAGGATGTGTACCCTTAATCATTGTGTAGACATCTTTTATAAGGGTAATGTCCTCAGCATGAATGAGGCGGTCAACTATTTCTGTTCGCCCTTCTCTATAAGCAGCATTGACGCTAGCTATAATATTCTCAGGAATCCCACAGCTACCCATCCAACGCGGCAGTGGTGGGTTGCCACTGAGCAGCAGTACGCCGCTAGCAATCCCCCCAGACTTTGCCACTAACCAGTTAGCAAGTTGTTGTGCCATGTCTGTTAGAGAGTTTTCTTGAGCTAATTTAGAGTTTAACTCAATAATCTCACGGGCTTCGTACTCTTTGCGCTGTGCTTCAATCGTGTCATCAAGTACTTGGTGGAGTCGTTGCTCATCAAGTTTGCGCTTTGTAATATCAAGGTGACTAATCATGGCAAGAGACTGGTTTGCTAATGGCTTAACATCCATTCGATACCAGCGTTGTCCTGTAGACGAGTTACAAAAATACTCGAGATTGAAACTAGGTAAGTTACCTTTTAGCACAGCTTTAATACCTTCATAGCTTGCTTTGGCATTTTCTACACCCATATCTTGACTATGTGTTTTTTTACAGATTTCTAGGTAGTCTTGATTGACAAAAGCACCACACACACTGTTTGCATACCCGAATTTCCCCCAAGCTTCATTCACTGCGACGATAGTGCCAGCTTTATCCACGATGGCAATATGGTTGTCTAAAGCATCAAATATATCTTGGAGAATATCTTTATTCATATAATCTCTGTTCTCTGACCCCATGAACTCAAAATTGATTCCACACCATGTTATGCCATTTTAATTTGGTATTGCTTAAGCAAAGCTTGAGCCTGTTCATCACTAACAAGGGGGAAATTTTTGTACCAGCGATTGAGTTTGATAAAAGACTTTGGTGTCAGCACACAGATACACTCATCACTCTGCTGCTCAATAGCTTCCCAAGAATTAGGATCAGCTACGGGAACAGCAACTACAAGTTTGTTAGGCTTGTGCTGTTTTACTGCTGCTAGTGCAACCTCCATGCTCAAACCAGTTATAATGCCATCACCAATCAGAATAATAGTTTTTTCTTTAAGCTCAAGTGCAGTTTGATGGTTTCTATACAAACGCTCACATTGCTCAAGTTCATACTCAGCCTGTAAACTAATTGCTTTAACAAATGAAGGGGAAATACGCAAACGTTGCACCATGTCATCTCTGATAAGCTGCACACCACCTGAGGCAATAGCACCAAAACTTATTCCTGCATGATTTAGCGGATGGAGTTTGCGTATAGGTAAAACATCAATTGGTAATTTTAAGGTTCGAGCAACCTCTATAGCTACAGGCACACCACCCCGTGGCAATGAAAGCACTAAGCTATCCAGTTTATGATAATATTTGCTAAGTTTTTGTGCTAAGAGTTTACCTGCCTCATAGCGGTTTTGCAAAGAGTTCATTGACATAATATTTTCTTATGGTGCTCCAGAAAACTTTTCCTTAGAGGAGGACCTCCTCTGTAAGGCATTCTGTATAATAGACTTGTTCCTGAATAATCTTGTGTATATTGTGAATCATATAATTACTCGACTTAAAGCTTACAAATACATAATTAGGTAATCAAATCTTAGCAAATGTCTAAATTTCTTGTTTAATATGCTAAATATTTAGGTCGCTATTTTATTTCGGAACAACTCTAATGACGAAGAATCTCAAGTAACATTTGATGAGATATACTTTGCCGCACTTAGAATGACATGCCTCACGTTGCTAAAGCAAATATCTATCTCTATATAAAATTTCTGCTTTTTAATAAATGTAAGACGCACAGCTCTTTAAGGTTAATTGAAGAAACCTTTATTAGCTCCTTTCCATTTTATTAAGCTTAAGGAGTCAGAAGCCAACAGAAATCTATCAAAAGATAGCAATGCACCTACATAAAAAGTTATACCTAAATTACTTTATTTTGGCAGAAGACAAGCCTCTTTATAGTTACTATAGAAATTTAAATCTGCTGAGACACTTATATCCCAAGCTTTTAGGGTGGCTCGAGTTACCCGATCATCAATGTTTTGCTGACATAAAGAAGTTATTTTAGTGAAGCACTTGTAATCTAAACTTATAGGCTTGGGGCTTGATTTGGGGCTCGGGTAACCTCAATCTGACCTCTCAATATTGCCTAAATCTTCATAAGGCAACTTTTGCTATCATTAAGAACCATTAACTCTGCTCGAATTATATTAGTAGAGAATCCATTTGCAGGACTATTCTCATCCTCATTGTCAGAAAAAGTCTTACATTATTTGTCAGAAATGTACTGATGAGTCAAACAAAGATAGTAATTAGGATAGATATGAGTGGTAAGCACCAACTTTTATAACCTTGGGTTTGAAAATGGCTGGAGACTTTTATGAGAAAAGTGGTGCGGAACTCGAAAGCAAAGCAGTTAAGAACAAGGAATGGTAATTCATTACTAAACCGTTGTAACTTTTAATTAGGAGGTAAAGATTATGTTGAACTTATATCGCTTGACTATCACTGGATTTTTGTTAGTAAATCTTTTTACTACAGCTCAAACCCAAGCAGAAAAGTCTCAAGAAACTCAGTATTGGTTTGGCGTTTCACTTGGCTTGCCAACTTCTTTAAGAGTTGGCATTAAAGATATTTTTGCTGAAGATATTGATCTTCGTGTAGACGGGTTTCTTTCCCTTGCTACTAATCCTGATGGAGGCGAAGAAGGAGCAGGTATCGCTGGATTTGCTACTAATGTTATTTATAGTCCTGATGCAGAAGGGTTTCAGCCTTATATAGGTACAGGGATTGAAATTGATTTTGCAGAAGAGTTTTGCCTTTTTTGCTCTGGAGAAAATTATTCAGGCACATACTTAGGAGTTGCAGGTCTAGCTGGCTTTGAAGTAGGCGCTAAACATATCAAGTTTTTTGGTGAAGCTGGAGCAAGCCTTGCAGCTTTGCTTGCAGGTGAAGATAATCCTCCTTCAACATTATTGATACCCCATATTACTATAGGTATTAATTTTCTATTTTGAGTCCTAATGGGAAAATCTATAGGAATTTAGGACTAATAAGGAGTTAAACTAAACATGAAAAAGGTAGTTTTAGGTATAGGACTTTCGCAATTGTTAATCACAAGATTGCTAAATCTTTTCCTTTTAGGTTTACTAACAGCTTCTCTAAACGCTTGTGCGCTTGCTGCTCATGGACTTTTCAAAAGGTTCCAGTAAATTCTAGACCAGAGGGTGCTCGAGTGTTCGTAAATGGAGAACCTAATGGAGTAACGCCTCTTGAGCTAAAACTAGCTCGCAATAAAACTCATACCCTTAAACTAATTTATGATGGGCAAGAACAGGTTGTAGTTGTCAAAAGTAGTGCTGATACCACTTCAATTGTGCTAGACGTTGTCCCTGCGGCGGTTTCGGGCAGCTTAACAACAGCTGTTTGTCTTAGCATTGATAGTGAAGAGCAGGGACTTGCTGCTGCTGGCTTTGCAGCTTTTTGTCTAGGTGGAGTACTTATTACACTTTTAGCAGGCACTCCAATCTACGTTGACGCTGCTACAGGGGCTTGGTATAAGCTTTCTCCTAAAGAAGTCATGGTTGATTTTGATAAATAGATGATTTGTACATAGGACTAACGAAGAATTTCATCTTTTATTATTTGCCCATCCTCGAGCGTTACAATTCGCTGTATATGTTCTAACAATCGGGGGTCGTGGGTGCTGAAAAGGAAAGTTACCCCATGTATCTGATTGAGATGTTTCATAAGCTCAATGAGTAAAAGGCCCGTTTTGGAATCTAGGTTGGCAGTGGGTTCATCTGCCAAAACCAGTTTTGGCTCGGATGCAATTGCTCTAGCCACTGCTACTCGTTGCTGTTGTCCACCAGAAAGTTGTCTGGGTCGCCTATTGGCAAGCTCAGCTATACCTAGTTCATTAAGAGCTTCCATGGCTCGTCGCTCGCGCTCTTTGCGCTTTATACCTTGGAGTTGCAAAACAAAGGCTGCGTTTTCAAGGGCGGTGAGCACATGGATCAGGTTATAGGCTTGGAAAACGAAACCAACATACTTAAGTCGCAGGCCAGCTAATTGAATTGATCTAAGTTTATCAACACGCTTATCCTCTAGCCAGATTTTGCCTAAGGTTGGCTTGTCTAATCCGCCTAGCAAATGCAAAAGAGTACTCTTGCCACTACCCGAAGGCCCTACGATAGCAGTAAATTCACCTTGATGGACTTCAAAATCCACACCACTGAGGGCTGCTGTTTCAACGTTACCTAGCTTGTAGATTTTGGTTAGATTTTCGGTTCTTAAGATGGGTTCCACATGCATCCTCCTAAGCAACAAATTTCATGGCTTCAATTGGTTGTAATCGCCCTGCTTGCCAAGCTGGCCATAAAGCTGCTAAAAGTGCTGTCCCTACAGTAAAACCTAGTGTTATAAGGACTTGCTCCAATGAAATACTGGCATACATTTGTAAGGGCAAGCCAAACTCGGCGTAAGATTCTGCTCCGGGAAGGGAAAAACCTTGACTAAGACGCCACACAATAGCTAAGCCCGCGGCAAAACCAAACACTCCTCCAGTGGTAACAAGCACAAGGCTCTCCAAAAGCACCATGCCGATTACTTGCAAATAAGTGGCTCCTACAGAGATGATTACGCCAAATTCACGGATGCGCTCGAGCACACTCAAATAGATAGTATTAACCACCAAGAATCCAGCTAGTACAAAAAATAGTGCATCAAAAATAATGATGATAGGATCCATGATGTTAATGTAACTAGCCATTGCAGGATTAGCCTCACGCCAGTTCTCTATGGCTAAATTATTACCAAGCACTGAAATGATCTCTTTCTTGAGCGGGTCTATATTTACCTCGTCTATCAACCGCCGCAACTCTGGCAGATAAATTTCAAAGTTAGTTACTGCGTCTGGTGCTGCTAATTCTTGTGCAGCAGAAAGAGATAGATAAGCGAAATGAGCTTCTAAAGATTGTTCTGGTAAGTCAAGTATTCCCACTACCTGAAAGGCCATAGCACCAACACCCTCAGTTCCCGGTGCAAAGGTATAGGCGACTTCCCCTAACTTAACCTTGAGAGCTTGGGCCAGAGCTTGACCTAAAGCAATTTCCTCTAGGGCCTCTGGGTTTGGTAAACGGCCTTCAATCAAGTGGTCTTGAGTAAACCGTTCTCTTTCACTAGCAGGAGAGTTTATGCCCAAGAGCTGAATACCTCTGGAGCGATCCTCACCAAACAGTAACGCAGGTACTTCAAGCACTGCTTTGATCTCTACACCCTGCACAGTTTGATCTAAAGCAACTTGTTCTGAAATAATCTGCTCCAAAAGCATTTGTTTGTTAGTGGCATCACTAATCAAAAGATCTTCAAATTCACGTTGATCACGCCAATTGTCTACTCGTATAGAAATATGGCCACTTAATTCGGTAAGCCTTTGAAACATACCGTTTTTCATAGCTTCTAAAAGACCAAAATAGAACAGAGTAAAGGTCACTACAAAAGCCACTACTATAGCAGTTACCAAGCTGCGGCCTTTTTGCCGCCAGATGTTACGCCAAGCTAAGCTCAGCATTGTTCACCTCCAAGTATGGGGAAGAGTTTCTTGTGAACACTCCTAGGTTACTTTATGGCTAGAGGTAGTTAGAATTTAAAAGTTAGTAGATAGCATAGTAAAGCCCTACTAACTTCTAACTACTATCTACTACCTACTAGTCCACATTTCAAAAAACTTAAACTTACTTCTTTAGTAAGCGAAGTCAACTAATCTATTTTCATAGCCTCGCTAGGCTTAAGCTTGAGAACTCGCCGAGCAGGAACTAATATCGCAAAAAGAGCTGCTAGAGCCACTGTAGCTGTGGCATAAAGCGCGTATATTGGATCTAGAGCAGCATAGATTTCCGAGGTCATTCCGATTGCTGGAAAAGCTGCAAGTACTTCCTGAAAAAGTTCCCCCAGCACATTGTGAGTAGCGAAATACCAAATAAGTGCATAGCCAACAACAAGTCCCACTAACCAACCCAAAACAGCAGTAAAAACTGATTCTAGGGTGACCATAAGGGCGAGCGCTCGAGGTGAAAGTCCTAAAGCAGAAATGATGCCAAATTCTCGAGTTCGTTCAATCACACTGACTAGCACAGCACTAGCCACTGCAAAAGCTCCTACCAAACTGAATAGTAAACCAAAAAAAACCATAAATTGATCTTCTTGTTCAATGTCTACTTTAAGGGCACCCAAAAGTTCCCAGACACCGTCAGCACGTAAGCCCTCTGGTAAAACCCCCTGTGCATCTCTGGCTAAAGCAGCTTCTTTACCCCAAGGTGATGCTAGAGCAATAGTGGTAGCAGTTTGCACTCCTGTGAGTGCTCGAGCTTCTTCCAAGCTAATAAGTACTGCTCCCTCGTCTATGCTAGGAATAAAAGCCTTCATAAGACCTACTACCTTAAGCCCTGCTGCTTGTGGTCCAGCTTGTGAGGCAGTGTCCAGCACTATACGCTCACCAATGCGAGCATCAATACGTTCAGCCAGCTTGTAACCTAAAACTACCTCGCCAGAACCTTGCAACCAACGGCCCTCACCAATACCTTCAGTTAGTTTGCTAACTAGGGTTTCACCTTCTGGATCAACGCCTTTTACCAAGGCACCCTCGGCAGTGTAGGCCGAGCTAATTAAGGCTTGAAATTCTAGCCTAGGGGACAGTGCTGTTACTCGAGGAAGTTGGGACAATTCCTCTAAGAATTCGAAACTAGGTATAGCATTTTCAGGATCAGGATCAATAAACCACTCTTTAGTAGAAACTTGTACTGGTGCCACAAGATAGTTGGCATGTGCTCTAACCGCTGAATCATTTGCTCCATCATTAAAACTCCACACAAAGGCTACTGTAAAAGTAGTATAGGCTACTACTAGAATTAGTAATGTTGTACGGGTTTTATGTCGCCACAAGCTACGCCAAGCCAATTTGAATAAAGTAGTTGACCTTATAGGTTGCTGCTGAACTAACTCTTGCAATTTTGTATTCACTATATCATTCCTCCTCGAAACCTGTTTGATCCACTTTTACTCTTACTAATTTTAAACGATTAGGAGGTTTGCTACATCGGCAAGTTTCCTACAAAGGTTGTCGGAGTTTTACTGACATAAAATTGCCAAGTTACTAGAGTTGTTCTGAAATAAATAAATCGGTCAAAATAAAGGAATGTTACTACCAAGAGATGACCGACAAGTAAGAAGTATAACAGGATTGAGCGAAAAGAAAGTAGAGGAACTAGAACCTGCATTTGCTAAAGCTTTAGAAGACCATGAAAAGCAACGTTATGAAAAGGCTCTAGAAGCAGGGAAAGTACATCGTAAGCCAGGAGGAGGAAGAAACAGTAAACTAAGTACAGTCAATATAAAACTGTGCTTTATTCTTTACTACCTTAGACTTTACCCAACGTTTGATGTTCTAGCGGAGAAATTTGATTTATCACGATCTAATGCCCATGCTTGGGTACAACGTCTTACACCAATAATGGCGAAAACTCTAAGTGGTTTGGGATATATGCCAGCTAGAGAGTTTGAAAACATAGAGGATTTCAAAGCAGCTTTTGAGGGACTTGACGAAATACTGATTGATGTTACAGAGCGAGAACATCAACGCCCAAAGGATGATGAAATGCAACAGGAGTTATACAGTGGCAAACAGGGTAACCACACGCAGAAAAACACAGTGATAAGCAGCAAGGAGAAGGTAATTTTGTTTGTGGGACAAACCTTTGGAGGACGGAACCATGACTATGCAATGCTAAAGGAAGAATTTCCACCTGAGGAGGAGTGGTTTGAGGATATTAAAGTGGCAGTAGATTTAGGATATCAAGGAATCGAGAAAGATTATGAAGGAGCAGATGTTGCAATACCTCATAAGAGACCTAGGAAGAGCAAAGCCAACCCTAATCCCAAGCTTAGTAAAGAGCAGAAGGCTCACAACCAAGCAGTGAGCAAGATACGTGTATATGTTGAGAATGCCATTGGAGGAATGAAGCGTTTCAAGATTCTTGTGTATGCTTTTAGGAATCGTATTAAGGGATTTGTTGACGATGTAGTAGGAGTTTGTGCTGGTTTATGGAACTGCCTTATTGCCTAATTCCTTATTTCAGAACAAGTCTACTGAATTGCAGCAGGGTACTGGGGGCAAGTTTTTTTCATAGGATTTGTCACCTAAGTACTTTTGCCATTCTACTCGAATTAAATTACGCCCAACTATGTGACAAAGTCTTTTTAGCCAAGAGCTCTCGTCTATATCCCAAGCCACGCTATTGCCACTATAGTACTTGTTTAGTCCCTCAATTTTCCAAAGCAAATCACTTGTCTAAACAAGCACTTGTATGGCTTAAAGAAGTGCAAATTAAAGAAATAGTCCTTATTGCTCACTAAGACCATTTCTGATTTTAATACTTTGCTCAGTATCATTAAACAATAAGATAAAGCTTTGGCAATTATTACTTGTCAAACAGGTAAGGAATGCTTGGTAATGATTAACTTGTTCCAAACTTCGTTTGGGAATACATACCTTGGACACTTTGCGTCCTTCATTTATACTGTTATTATGCATTCACAAGAGCTGAAAGTCCTTTCTCAATGCCCTCTATTTAAAAATCTTCAGATTGATGAAATCCAAGCTTTTGCAGATGCTGCTAAATTAAAGAGGTTTAATAAAGGTGAGAGTCTATTTGTAGCTCAAAGTTTACCTGAGGGCTTGCACATTGTAAGTTCAGGGAAAGTAAAGATTTTTATTATCTCACCCGATTCGGGAAGAGAGTTAATTCTTACTATAGAAAAACCTTTTCAAGCTGTGGCAGAATTACCATGCTTTGATGGAGGTAGGTATCCTGCAAATGCTGAGGCCATGGAAGCTACTCAAACACTTTTCATAGAACAATCTAAACTAGAATACCTTCTATCTACGCGACCTAATTTTGCCTTGCATTTCCTGCGTGTATTTGGGCGCAGATTAAGAGCTTTAGTTCGATTAGTTGAGAGTTTGTCTTTTCAAACAGTTATGCATCGTCTTGTGGACTACCTAAAAAGACGAGCCAATTCTGAATTACCTTTTCTGCTTGAAAGTAACTCAAGTATAGCTGCCCAATTAGGTACAGTACCTGAATTAGTAAGCCGTAATTTAGCCCATTTACAAAATGCTGGAGCAATTCAGTTAGAAGATCGTAAAGTAATCAAAATCAATCAATTAATCCTAAACGGTTTTGTGAAAATTCATAAAAGTTAAAAGCTTGACTTAGGTCATGGTATTGCTCTTGGTATATGTTATAAATTGTGCTTTTGAGTTCTCTATCTGAGGAGACAAAAATACGATTAATCGGAGAACTTAATGTCTGACAAATTGCAACACCCTTATAGTCCTTTCAAAATTTCTTCTTCCACAGTTAAAGAATTTCATTTTCATGAACTCTCAAAATCATTACAAGCAGAATCTACTTTTGAAACTGAAGGTAGGGCAGCAATAACAATTGCGCGATCTGATAATCTAACAATTGTATTAACAGTAATTAAACAAGGCTACCATCTAAAAGAACATACTGCTCCAAGTGCTGCAACTGTGATTGCTTTGGAAGGCAAACTCTCATTTTCTATATTGGGTGGCATGACCTATGAGCTCTCGCAGCATGATTCAGTTGTTTTTGCTCCAGACGTCCTCCATACCCTCGAGGCACTAGAAGACAGTACTTTCCTAATTATTATTGGGGGACGTGCTAATATTTAATTAGAGTCTAAGAAAGCTAAATCTTTAACTATATTTAACTAAATGAGGTTTTAATTGTGAGCGATAAAAAGGTAAATCAAGAAACAAATAGACAATCTGAGCGCCCAGTTGGGGCTGTTTTTATCACAATCATCCTAGCGCTAATTATTTTAGCAGGGTGGTTTGGCGTTTTTGCCCTCTATATCTCTAGGAGCTAAATATGACTGATAGACAGCACGATGCTATGACCAAATGGGAACGTCGCTGGCTAGCGGCCTCAGGTTTGATATCTTTACTATTTATAATTTTGATTGCCTATTCACTAGCAGTAGAGGGAGCACATATTGCCCAAGGCAGCGGTCGCACTGCTCCAGAACAACTGCTGGGCTCAGGCAGCTTTGCTAACCCGGGTATTTTAGAGCTTTCTGCAAATAAATTTCAAGTTACTGTGGTAGCTCAAATGTTTTCCTTTCAGCCTAGTGAAATGCGTTTGCCAGTAGGTGCTGAAGTTACCTTTTTTATGACCAGTAGAGATGTACTTCATGGTTACCAGATCCAAAACACCAACATCAATGTTGAACTTATTCCCGGCGAAGTCTCCTACCTAAAGTATACCTTTGATAAAGAAGGCCAGTATCGCATAACTTGTAATGAATACTGTGGCTTATTGCATCAAAACATGGTGGGCAAACTATTAATTGTTTCAGAAGATGAGTATTATGGTAAAGCTGAAGAGGTCTCCCCAGACTCAGAAACTGAAGAGGCTGTTTCGAACTTAGCAGATACTGAAGACGAAGAAGCACCAGTAGAAGCTGATGGAGAAAACGTTTACCTAAGTAACTGCTCTGCTTGCCATCAAGCTAATGGCGAAGGCCTCGCTAGTGCTTTTCCACCCCTTAATAAGCATACAGCAGAACTCTACCTTGCAGATCGCAGTTATCCAATTAAAGTAATTCTTTATGGTTTACAAGGACCAGTTAAAATCCTCAAGAAACCTTATAATGGTGCTATGCCTGCTTGGCCACAACTTAGCAATGCCGAAGTAGCAGCTGTACTAAACTACATCTTAGACTCATGGAATAACTTGGAGTCATTATCTGACACGGATTTTGAGTTCTACACTGCTGATGAAGTGCTTGCAGAGCGCACTGAAAGCTTAAGTGCCCAAGATGTTCATTTGTTAAGACAAGAACTAGGTTTTGAATAAGGAGATTTATAGTGACAGCTGCAAATTCTGAAAAGAAATTAGCTCTTTTCTTTATAGTAACAGGCTTTATGGCACTACTGATAGGTGGCTTGCTTGGCCCCTTTCAAGCTTTCAATTACGCTGGGGTTGATCTATATGGTTTTTTTAAGCCCCTTATTAAATCTTACTACCAAGGTTTAACTCTCCACGGTGTGCTCAACGCCATTGTTTTTACCTCTTTTGTTATTAATGGGCTTATGTATTACTTGCCAGCTCGAGAACTAAACCTACGCCCCAACATGATCTATGCTTGGGCTTCTTACTGGATTATGTCTCTGGGTCTGCTAATAGCTGCTTTTGGCATTTTGAGCAACACTTCAAATGTTCTTTACACTTTTTACCCTCCTTTACAAGGCCATTGGAGCTTTTATGTGGGGGCTGCACTTATTGTTGTGGCTTCACTGATGCCCGGTTTTGAGATTATGCGTTTACGCTTCAAGTGGCGGCGGCAAAACCTTAACAAGGTTACACCCATCGTTACTTATATGTGTGTAACTACTTATTTAATGTGGACTCTAGCAACTGTAGGTATAGTTACCGAGGTAGTGGTTTTCCTTATACCTTGGTCTTTTGGTTTAATTGATGGTGTTGACCCATTACTTTCACGAACGCTCTTTTGGTTTACTGCACACCCTATTGTCTACTTTTGGCTCTTGCCTGCTTATATTTCCTGGTATGCCCTAGTCCCTAAACAAGCAGGTGGCGAACTGGCCTCGGATTCTTTAACACGCCTTGCTTTCATTATGTTTTTACTCTTTTCTATTCCAGTAGGGTTTCACCATCAATTTACTGATCCTAGTATTCCTGCAGCTTGGAAAATGATCCACTCTATGCTTACATTGTTTGTAGGCATTCCTAGTTTGCTTACTGCTTTTACCGTGGCAGCTTCATTAGAGATTGGAGGTAGAGCTCGAGGGGGCAAAGGTCTTCTAGGTTGGATAGCCAAATT
Organism: Trueperaceae bacterium; assembly: GCA_965223045.1. Taxonomy (GTDB): domain Bacteria; phylum Deinococcota; class Deinococci; order Deinococcales; family Trueperaceae; genus CBDCVN01. The sequence continues at coordinate 4,547,644 of CBDCVN010000013.1, read as the reverse complement.
GCCTTGGGGCAACGCTTCTTTTACTGCTCAAGTTTTAGCCATGATTAGTTTTATTTTTGGTGGAGCTGGTGGCATTATTAATGCCAGCTTTAATTTAGATTTGCTAGTTCACAATACAGTCTGGATTCCCGGCCACTTCCATATAACAGTAGGTACAGCCACCACTCTTACCTTTATGGGCATTACTTTTTGGCTTATACCCCATCTAACTCGCAAACCTCTTTTTTCTAATGCTTTAGCACTAACAACTAGTTGGCTGTGGTTTATAGGCATGATGACCTTTGCAGTTGGTATGCATTGGCAAGGACTTCTTTCAATACCACGTAGAGCACACATTTCAAACCTAGCCCCAAACTTAGAAGGCCTCTATGCTGATGCTGCCTTGCCGAAACTAATTACTGGCATTAGTGGAGTTATTCTTTTAGTAGCTTTAATTTGTTATTTCGTAGTGCTTTTTGCTACTCTATTTAAGAAAAAACTCCTTACTGAAGAACAAGTACCAAGCATTCCTTTCGTAAGTGCAAGGGAAATGCGTAGTGAAGGCACTCTAAAAATGCTTGATACCTTGTGGATTTGGCTAGGACTTGCTATTTTCTTGGTGCTAGTAGCCTACCTACCTACTCTAATTGACCTTTTTAGCCATCAAGTTCCTATCCCTGCGATAAGACCTTAGGAGGTGTAGCATTGTGTTTTTAGCTTTAATATTATCTTCGATTGTTGCAGGGGCTATAGCCACAGCAGTTATGGTCATGTTTTTATACTTACCACTTTTGTGGGGTGGGGTTTACTACGATACTTTAGGTGCTATTGGCTCTATGCTTACACGCAAAGTAGATGGCCGTTCACGTGTGATAGGCGGCATTATCCTAAGCATGGGTGGGCTTTTGCTAGCTGTTTTCTATGGTGCTTTTGTACTTATGTTTGAAGTTGGCCCCCTACAAGTACCTGACTACAAAATTTTAAAAAGCTGGCCTGTAGAAATTAACCTTATTTACCCACTTCTAGGTTTAGCATTGGGTTTTGGTCAAGGTATGTTTGTATCTTTAATCACTAGCTTCATCTTTCTAGATTTTCATCCGGTAGATTTGTATAGAGACCATGTAGGATTAGTTCTTTCTTACATAATTGGCCACACAATTTATGGAATAGTGGTTATGTTTTTTCAAAGCCAATTTTTACAGCTTTTAATTACATCAGTTACTGGCGGTTAAAACTGGCTGTTAGCTGCTGACATTGATTGGAAGTCTGCACTCTTTCGAGTTGGGTATCTCTGCTCTGGTTTCCACTAGCCCTATCCTGATTGATTACCAAGAGGCACCTTCAACTCATTTAATAATTTTACAGACTGAAGTTTATTTATAAATACTATAGCTAGACCTCTCCCTCACGCCAATAATCCTGTTTTAGGGGTACATCGTTCTGTCTACATTTCTATAGCTTCAAGTAGGTCATATGCCCTTTGCTGTTGCTTATTCGCTATAGTGTCTACTTTTACTAAATTTGCATCCTCCTCTCCTTTGTAATTGCAAGTATTTCTTACTATGCTACTTAGATCCGATAGTAATGTCTGAAAACTGTGAACTTTACTACCATCTTCTAATTTTTTAGTCTTTGTTTTTGCTAATGCCTTCTTTGACCTTGCCGCTCTTTTCACGGGGTTACTTTCCTCTTTTTTACCTTTTTCTTCATCAGCAAATAATATTGACCTCCATGCCTCCATCATATGCCACTTCACGTTGTAAGCTAGCATGCACAAGAATATGTGTCCCCTTACTCGTTGCTCCATATGGTGATATATTGGTCTTAATTCCAAATCTACACTTTTTACTGGAATTACGCAGATTTTAATGATTCGTCTAGATAAAGGTTTTTGTTGGTCATGCACTATAAGATGTGTCTCTGACACAAAGTCATTTTTATGGCTTCCTGCGCAGTGATTTTGCTCACCTCAAAATGCCTCCTAAAACTTTTTGAGGTAATTTTACACTTATGCTTTCCTTCAGATAATACCTCAATCTGTCTGGAACAGTGTTTACACTTTAAGAGGGTAAATCACTCCTGCACACATCTTTACAAAGGTATCTGAGGAATACCTTGTTTGGAAAAGACTCTTTAAGGGGTGCGTAATTCCAGTTTTTATTGACCTAAATCCCTGTTCTACATCACTTAATCCTTTGTAATTCCTGATTACTTCTTTTGTATCCACTTTCTCCTTTGTTAGACTTGTTCTTATTACATATATCCCATCTAACTCGCTTTCCTTCTTTACTTTCTCTTCGTCTATCTCAAAATTTAGCCTTGCTGGTGTTATCTTTAACTTAATGTGCTTTGCTACTTTATATTTGTTGACTACTCTTCCTACTCGCACTCCTATTTCCCCTTTCCCTCTTACACTTCCTTTCTTTACCATCTCCTTTATCTTCTCTAACTCTTCTTTTGTTGCTTTTAGCAAATCTTGTCGCTTTTTCCCTTTCCACTCCGCTACTTCTCTATTACAGCACCCTATCAATCTCTCTTTTTCATATTCTTGATCTTTAAACTCTAAATATTCTTCTTTCTTCAATTCTTCTATATTCAAATTCCCACTTTCTATCAGCTTTTTTATACTTGCTGCCTTCAATACTGCTATCCAACCTACTCCCTCTTCTTTTTTTAACTCTTCTATCTGTTTTTTCCCTATTACTCCTCTGTCTCCTACGATCACTATTTCTTTTATTCCAAATTCCTCTTTTAGCTCTTTTATCATTGGTTTTAGTATCTTTGACTCTGTGTAATTGCCCTCGTACACCCTAGTTACTATTGGACATCCCCTTTTGTCCGTCAGCAATGTGTAATTTACTTGCTTTTTCCCTCTCTTTTTATCTTTATTCTGTCCCCATTTTGCTAATGGACATTCCTCTCCTTCAAAATAACTTGAACTCATGTCATACATTAATACTTTCTCCCCTTTGACATGCCTATTTGTTAATTTCTTTTCTATATATCCTTGCCTTGCTTCCAACCATTCCATTACCTTACACACTTCTTCTTCCCTTGCTTTCCTTACTTCTAGCATTTCTGGTAAAGTTGTTGTTTCCCACCATCTTATTGTTGCTAATTTACTATTTGGTGTTAGTATCCTTGCTGCTATCAATGCTTCTACTAAGTTTCTTTCTTGTGTGGCACGACTTGCTATTAACCTCTTAAACTCTAGTTTCTCCATAGCTTTTATTACTGCTTTTACATGTCCATGATGCTTAGATTCAATCACTTCAAAAGCTTGATCTATAGGTACAAACTGCTTACCCTTTAAACAGCTTCGGATCATTTCTATAATTTCATCACCTAGTGGACTTAGGTTTGCTAGGGTTTCTTTTTTTACCTTGCCATCTTTACGATAAGAACGTCTCAGTATAGCATTTTCCTTTTTAACCCGACCCAAGTATCGGCAAAACGCCCAATTTGAGTAAATTTGGAAAAACTTGAGTAGTTTTCTTCTATACTAAAAGTATCTTTGTAGTTGTACTATAAAGTGTTTATTAGTATTCTTACCAATTTACCCAAAATGCAAATATTCTCATTTTAATTACCCTAAGAGCGCTCTTGGATTCGTAGTAAGAGTCAGTATTGCACAAAAGCAGACTTGATTTTACACTGTGTTGTAAACAACTAGAAACACCGTCTAGTGTTGACGTTAAATTAGAATTTTTTCTAATAAAAACACCCTTTCTAGAAACATTATCTTTTTCTAGTTGTTCTAGTCAATGAATCCACAAAACCATTTCTTATTGTCCTAGTAAGTTAATATGAGTTATCCTCTTTCCATGGCAAGTTACTCCTTAGGTTTGCGACAACGCGTTGTTCAATCTTACCTAGATGGCGAAGGTTCTCAATATGAGCTGGCTAAAAGGTTTTTAGTCAGCCCTACTACAGTTAAAGCCTATCTAAGACTTTATCGAGAAACAGGCGGATTATTGCCTAGGGAACACAATAGGGGTCGTAAACCTGCTGTAAACACAAAACAACTTTCACTAATAAAAAAATTGTTAGAAAAGCAATCAGACATGACCTTGGCTGAACTCTGCACAGCTTTTGAGCAAAAGACTGGCGTTAAAGTCAGTAGCACTAGTATGTATAGGGCAATAGAAAAGATTAACTGGACTTATAAAAAAAGACTTTGCGTGCTAGAGAGCAAGATCGTGAAGACATTGCAGCAAAACGAAAAGCCTTTTTACAGTTAAAGAAAGCTCTTAGAGCAAATAGGCTTGTATTTATTGATGAAACAGGTCTTTATCTAAACATGACTAGGATTTATGCCCGTTCGCAACGAGGAGAAAGAGCTTATTGCTCTATACCAAGCAAGAAACATAAAATTGCAAACTTAATAGGTGCAATGACTCTAGAAGGAGTAATCGCTAGTTTCTGTATTGATGAAACTGTAACAGGAGAAGTATTTGCAGCATTTCTAGAAGAAATACTATGTCCAGTTTTAAAGGTGGGACAAATAGTTTTGATGGATAATTCAACAGCACACATAGTAAAAAGGGTACGTGAATTAATAGAAAGCAGGGGAGCCACATTGATCTATTTGCCACCATACAGCCCTGAGTTCAATCCGATAGAACATTGCTGGTCAAAAGCAAAATCCCACCTACGTGCTTTAGAAACTTGGGACAAAAAGAAATTAAACACCTCTGTCAAAAAAGCTTTAGAAACAGTTAATACCAATGATGCTCAAGCTTGGTTCAAACACTGTGGCTATACCAATCAACCACCTATGGAAAGATGTTACAATAAATATTTATTCAAATACTTGCAACTTTAATTTCTATAAATGTAAGGGTATACTCTTGTTTTTTGATTTAATTACCAGTGAGTAATACTTTTCACTTCTTGTGATTTAATGACATAATTTTATGAGAAGCTAAAATGCTGTGTGATAAACTGATAACTCAATAATGGGTCAGGTTAAAAAGGAAAATGCTATAAGTAAGATTTATAAGTTTTTCCTTTATACTGGCGAGTGCTTGTAGCTACATGCATCCCAGAAGACCTATTCCTCATAGCTAAAGTACAGGATAGCAGATTTTGACAATTAATTCAACTTTTAGTGTCTACAGTATTGCACCCTGAATTACCCATTTGCATTGTGTAGAAAGATGCTAACGCCGATTTTGATCAATAAACTTCAGACAGAGTCAAGTTGGTCAAATTTCCACTCCAGCACATCCCATAAGTTTTCAGGACAAGTTTTGCAAGCAGCTTTAGTGTTTTTCACCATTGAAAAGATCCTCTGTACCTTGATTCTTAAATGAGCGAATCACGTTAACATGCTAACACGGATTCCATGTTAATGTTGAGTTTCTAGATCAAAATCCTAACAGTACTGAGCTCAGGGGTGCTCACTTCTGCGTACATCTTCTGTAATTGAGTTCCTAACTTAATTTGGCCACTCATGTGAGCATCACGTTGCAGCGCCAGTTAGGGTAAAACACATCAGGAGGCATAATACCACAACCAGTAAAGGCTTAACAACTGTGTATGCAATTTCCTTGTTACAGAACTCTCTATTAAAATCAATCCATAAAAAGTACTTTTCTGATTTCAGGCGAGACTTCATACACATTCTCCTCAGGAACAACCAGATCATCAAGTTCACTGGTTTTTAATATTGCTCGTTGCTCACTTACAAAAGTAGAGATATTTTCTATTTTATGGATTCCTTCACCTTTGAAAGGTAATAGATACTTATTTCTCAAACCCAATTGGATTGCTTTCCTTGATAAAGGCTGGCCCCTAGGACCATGATCTGGATCCCATTGCAATCTTACATCAGTTGTTTTTATCTTTCTAGCCCAATCTTTAGTTGGAATGCCTCCAATATTCTTTGAAGGATAAGCATTCAGTAATATATTGTCAAAAAAATTTCGTTTAAGATGTATTGCAAGAGTAATTTCTTGACCTTGTTTTTCTCCCCATCCTGATCTATACATCATCCAGAGAAAATTAGGCTTAATCCAACTCATTCTTGTATAGCTGAACTCACCACCAAAATACTGTTTTTCCATAGCGAACAGACCAATCGCTGGTCGATAAGCTTGGTACACTACTACAGTATCTTCAGTATATTGTGCAAGTATATGTTTACCACTTTTAGGCCATAACTCTTTTTGCTCTAAGTATTTTTTGGTTCCAAGTATCATTTTTTAACCTACAGAAGAACACAGATACCTAACGGCATAAAGTTACTAAGCTCAGGTGTGCACACTTTTAATTACGCTCCCCTAAAGCTAATTTTGTACTTAATTGCGCCCCACGTGTGTGCATCACGCTGCAGTGCTGAGTTAGGCCAAATTTCCATTAAGAGCAAGAAAGTACTAGGCAAATGCTGCAACAGGTACAGGACGTTTTTGTGCCAAAGTTTGCTGATGCAATTTAATACGTTCAATTTCATGTAGTGTTTCAGCTGTTAAATAACTCTCCCCGCAATGTGGACAACTGATAACTGGAACATTCTCAATAACCAATAAGTTCTCACCTTTACCATAGCTACGAGCCACATGGCGGATTCGAGCACCTTCTTCATTACAAATATCACATACCATTGTTTCCTCCAGAATCATATTAGATATACCGTAATAATTATCAATTTGCCTGTGATGCTCAGCTTAGCAACTACGACTACTAAATTACCTGCAACTGTCTTACCTTCGATAAGGTATTTCCATTCTGCTGTGACATGATCTTTTTGTTTCTCTATGATGTTACCTGTTAGAATACCCTGCTCAACGTCAAAAATTGATAAGTTGTCATCATTCATTTCTTCTTCAGCATGTAAAGTCATTACATACTCTTGGAGACGGATTTTCTCCTGCATTAAATTTAGAATGCGCTCATACATCTAGACCTGTCAGTATACACCAAATAACTCATAATGTGTTATGTGTCGTGTCTGCCGGACAATACATTGCGGGCGTAGTTTTCAGTTAGGGGGGGTGGGAGAAATTAAGCGCAAAAAAGGCACAAATTAATCTATGACTAAGAAAGCTAAAAACGCCAACAAACACTTTATGGGAAAACATTTCAATCTCTTTAACTACCAATCTTTGAATTGTCTTTAAAAACAGCTTCTATAGTTACCCCCCTAAGTAGAAAATACGCCCATACATTGCGTACTCTCTTCCGTGAACACAATCACTAAATCCATTGCGTCAAGAGTCATTGGTTTGGTTCTGCTCATTTAGTCCCTGCGTCTACTGTTAGACGCCTGCGCCTCCTTACACCAAAACTATCAAGGTCGGTGTCTTCTGAGAACAGAAATTTAAAAAACGATTTACCCTGGAACCGACATGTTTGTCGGAGGCCCAGTAAGACTAGATAACTGTGAAGTACGGATGCATGGAATGGGCTCTTAGATATGTCTCTTTGTATTGCAAAAGGTCTTATAGCTCTCTCAGCTGCGTTATTGTTCCAAGGTATCCCGTCTTGCTCTAGAAAAGTAAACAGACTGTCTCTATATCGAACTAAAGCGTTTTTGGTATTTACAGACTAAGTCAGATTTATAATGCTGATGGATAATATCCTTCTGATAGAACTTATCCACTTGTTTCAAGAATCTATGGAGATGCCGTTTTTTTAGTCCGTATTTGTGAACGGTTTCCATAATCGGCACAATCAGGTCTCTGACTTTCAAGACGAATGCTTCGTATTCTTTGTCAAAGGGGTTCCCCCGAAGGTCATCATTAAGGTCTCTGATGAGATGAACCCAGCACCTCTGTTGTCTACACTGAAGAGAGTCATATCCAGGGTAAAAGTCTGCGACCAGAATACCGTTGTAATCGCCCAAGAACTCGTGTACAATCGCTGTTTCTCTATTATCTATAAGTCTAAAAATCGCATGTTTGTTAAGTCTCACTAAGTCATGACCATATTAAGTCTCAAAAAGTCGTAACCTTTGCTGTTCTTGCCAAGTAAAAGGAAGAGAAGGCTGAAAAGGGATAGATTGAGTAAAAGCAAAAATGTTTCCAATGAGTGTGGGTGGATCAATACCTTGGATGGGTAACTGTTTAATCAACTCACCTCTCTGATTGAGAAATGACAAAACTCTTTCTGGTAACTTGAAATTTATTTCGCACTGCTCACGTAAATGATTGTTCCCTAGGTAATAAATCTGTCCTCCTAAGGAAATTGTGCCGTTTTGACCTATTCGCCTAAACCATTTTCCCTTTGCTAGATAAGCATCAACTTCGCTTAGGTCAAACATTTCATCTTCCCACTCAGGTCTATACCAGCGCCCTGAGTGAGCTGCCTCTGGAAAAGCTTGTAGCGGTGCTTGCCCTCCCAAAGAGTGACAAGGAAGCTCTTCATTAAGTATGTTGCGTCTATCTCGTAAAGCTTGATATAAAGCGTTCCAAGATGGATAGTGTCGATCAAGAACCTGATCAGCCCACAATTGATGCGATCTCTCTACAATTGCTTGATCTGTAGGGCGACGAATACGACTAAATTGAAGTTCGATACCCATTGCTAACAACCACAGATGTAATCTTGTAGGAAAGGGTGATTTACTCCTAACATCAAAGAAAACACTGTCATGATCAACTTGAATACTTTCAGGTAACCCCCAGTCTAAAAATGCTAACCTCAAAGTGATTTGATAGTCCTCAGTATTGGTGTGGCGAATTGCTTTCTCCTTACCTAGAAAGCAAGGATAACTTAGCAGGCGTGTACGGGAAACAACATCACTTACATCAACTAGGCTAACTACTCCTACACTTGGAACAAGCTCATGTCCCATTGCATCTACTTGCCAACATTCATGGGCATGGGTTAAGCGTGTGTGCTTAGTGGATGGTAATGCTACATGACGTTCATAGTTTTGGACCAATTGCTCTTCTTGTAAGAAGCGATTAATACTTGACCGACTAGGCAACAATTTACCTGCCCACTGGGGCATACGACCTAGCTCTATACGCAACGTATCAGCACCCCAACGAGGATGTTGTAATCGTATTTGACGTAATTCTCCTACCATACGTGCAGGATAACTGCTTAGAGCTCCTTTTTGAGGACGTCCCATCTTCCTTTCCAAACCTTGACGACCTTGTTCACGACCTCTTCTTACCCATTTTTTGACTGTAGATGGATGCCACCCTAATTCAAGAGCAATTTTGCTTATTGGTTCTCCATTGTCAGCTCGTTGTAGCATTTCTACTCTTTCTTCTAAGGAGGTGTAATCTGACATAATCCATATCATGCAGCTTTTTTACCTACTTGGAGTCTAAAAATAGTCACGACTTTATGAGACTTTAGGGGGTCACGACTTAGTGAGCTTTAACATGTTTTCCATCTGTAAAGACCCATACATACCAATTGACACCTTGTATATTGGTAGTTGTCTCATCCACATGAACAAAAGGGCTACTTATATAGATTCTTAGCAATCTTTTTCTCGCATTCTGCATAATACCGAGCGAACCGTTTTAAGAATTCCTGAGGTTGACTGACGGCAAACTTTTCTCCAAATTGCTCCCAAGCTGACTCCACAATACTTTCGTATGGGAGGCGCAATGCAATGCGCTGATAGACTACCCAAGCACCGAATCCATGTCCGTATATTTGGTTCTTGCTGTATCTTCGTATTTTAGCAGGGGCAGAAATCTTTGTACAATTTCGGCAGTATCCCTTGATACCTTCATACTGGGCAAGGTTCTTTCTGATGCCACTCTTTGTCACCAAGAGATCGACTATGAATCGCCGTGATATGTATTTAGTTGGTGTTAGTGGTCCATATCCACAATGAGGACATTCCTTGTCAGGCTCAATTTGGATAATTTTCTTTATCTTCCGTTTTACATCAAGCAGTTTTTCATGATATCTCTTTGAGGCCAGTTTACGGATTTCTAACTTGTCTTGTTTAGATTCTTTGTTTTCGTCTTCTTGTCGAAAATGTATCTTGTTGTGGTCATAATTAAAATGAGCCAACTTAAGGATGTTCTTAAACTGGTTGCTTACCTGCTCGCTCACACCTGTGGTTCGCTGTTTATACTGATCAGCAAAATCAACCTTTGACAACGTGGCTGCTGATTGTTGGATCTTGAAGAGTTTTTCAACTAATACTTTCAGGGCACGGCAATCTTCCTCGTTGTAGGTCAATAACGTATCTTTATATCGGTCTTCGGAGGTTTCATCCCACCTGTGTCGCCACACCAGACTATGCAATCCGGAGGCATTTGGAGATGTCCAAGTGGCTCCAACAAATCCAGCTACCTCTTTCAACTGGTTAGAATAAACTGGAAAGTAAACCTTGCCGTAAATCTGCTTGTTGACATTGACCATGCGCTTTGTCAGACTCTCGCCATCAGTGTCATATTGTCTGGCGAGCTTAGCGACTGTTCGGGGTTCATAGCTGCCATAGTGGTAAATTGGAGCAGCAGGGTATTGATTGATGAGGAGTAAGAATTCTTGCCATATTGTCGCCTCCTCCTCGGCCTCTTTCGCCCAAAAGGGGTAGTAAATGGCACTCTCACCCTGACAGACTAACAGGCCAATCAAATAATGAAAGCTTTGGTCGGGCACGCTCTCGAAGTCCAAGAACAGTTCGGTTTCTCCACGGGTTAGGGTGGGTAGTTCTTGCAGGAAGATTTTGCCTGTGCGGATAGCAAGTGCTTGTAGCTCGACTTTGTGAACTGTTGGTGGAGGATTTTTGGCTCGCTTCTTGCGTTTGCGGGGTTTGAAGAGATAGGAGAGTTGCTTGACAGTAAAAATGCCCTTCCTCTCATACATACGAATCATCCTAGGCATAATCTTGTGGAGGCGACTCAGATTATCTTCCTGTACCGCTATGGCCTGACATTGTTGTCGAAACTGGCACATAGGGCAATGCTTGTTCAAAATAACAGGTGGCTTTTTCGGAGTAGATTCAGCCACCGCCCATTGTTGCAGCTGCTCCAACAGCGGTACAAGCCGTTTGTTGTTTTCCTGAAGCTTGACCTGATTAGACTTACTGTCCATTCTGATGATATGCCCTACCGCAGGAGGGCGACCTTGAACCTTTGCCAAGATATTTCCCACGAACCGCAAGCATAGTTTATCGGTACCATTTATGGTGTGTGTGCCTACGAAAATAGTCGGCTCATATATTTGCCTTTTAACGCGTGTCAAGATGGGGCAACTAGCTTGGAACCTACCAGTAAACAGTTTGGCATTTGTCAGGAATCCATGACTATTTTTGAGATTGTTAACAGTGTAAGGATACACATTGGATTCATTCTTATCAAGGATATCGAGGTGCCTGCGTTGATTAGTGAGCCGATTTTGGTCCAGAATCTGTTGATATTCATGTATCTGACCAGACTCTTTTGAATACATCAGGAGATAGGCTTTACGTGGGCATTGTGAGTAAGCCACGAAAATCTCGTCAGTTATGGTGGTTGCCATGTCTTGTTTAGGTTCTGTATTAAAGCTAAAGCAGAAGTGGTCTTATCTATTTCGAGCCTGTAATAGCTTGTGTGCGTCCCAAGTTTAAGAGTTGCCTAACTAGTATTAGATGTCCTAAAAGACCTATTAAATTACACCCTTAGGGTGCATAATCCTCAGATAAACTCGATAAATCATTATCATTGGTGGAAACCACTACCTCTGGTAGTGGACTAATAAGAAGTTCTACTAGTTCAGCAATGATTTTCCACCGATTTTTCTACCTTTTTCATAACGAGTCAGAGTAATTAATGCTTGAATTAATCAAATTCAGCACAGGAATAAAACTAGCAATTCTCAGTTTGGGAGTAGGCTTTTTGAGGACAATAGGAAAGTTAGTAATAAGAATTAGCATGTAGGAAAGAGAGCTAGGTATATTGTAAAAAGTAGGACTAGATTGACAAGGTTAGGGAAGTAGATGTGTTAGTCGAAATAGCGAAAACAGTTCTTGGAAAGTCGATAAAGGAACTTAACCAAGTGTTATTGAGTGCTATCGTCCGATACCCCTTCTAGGGGTTAATAAAACAAGCCACCACCTCTGGTGGTGGTTTTGTGACTTGCAACACAGCAGCTCGCTTAGGAATAAGTCCTATATATATTAGCTTTTTACACCCATCAATTAAAATCAAGCTTCTAATTTGTCACTATTATGCTTTAGGTTTTTATAGGTGTATAGCTACTCCTTAATCTAATTTAGAGCCTATGCTTAGTTATAGAGTAAAATCATAGCCAAAACTTCCCTAATATCTGTTGACAATCAAGCCTCTCCAATTAAAACCACCTTCCTTTATGTAGTACACCACACCCTCACTATAAATTTTCAAAGACTATTTAGCAAGCTTAATTTTTAAGGTGGGTTTACTTAACTAAATACAATCAGGAAGGAATAGGAATTGTAGGAAATAAGAGTCAGTTAAGCATGTATGTTACCATACTGAAAAACATTCAATTATATCTAAAATTAGTTACAAGCCTTACTAGCCAACTACATAGGTTAGAGGTTACTCAAACAGTACAATTACCTCAAGGAGGTGTAAAAATAATGAACAAAAAATGGCTGTGGTTAATTTTATTAGCTTGTGTAATAGTACTTTCCTCATTAGCAATTTCACAAATTGGTTCTCCTGGACAAAGTGAAAGTACGAATGAAATTACAGAAGAGCTGGATACAGCAATTTTTGCAGGTGGTTGCTTTTGGTGTGTAGAATCAGATTTCGAGCACCATGAAGGAATAGTTGAGGCTATTTCTGGTTATATAGGTGGTCAGGTAGATAACCCTAGCTACAAAGAAGTGTCAGCGGGTACAACTGGACACCGAGAAGCTGTAAAAGTTATCTATGATGCACAAGTTATTAGCTATCAAGAACTACTAGATATCTTTTGGCGTTTACATGACCCTACCGATGAAGCAGGCTCCTTTGTTGATAGAGGGTTCCAATATACCTCGGCAATCTTTTATGAAAATGAAGAACAGAAAAGCCTTGCCGAAGGCTCTAAGCAGGCTTTAGAGTCTTCTGGAAAATTTTCTAAGCCCATTGCTACTGAAATTTTAGCTACCGGTGAATTTTACGAAGCTGAAGACTACCATCAGGACTACTACAAGAAAAATCCTGTTAGATATAAATTTTACCGTTCTAGTTCTGGCCGCGATCGATTTATTGCTCGAGTTTGGAAAGGAGATACAATGTCATATCAGTTGCCCTCAGAAGAAACTGAAACCTCAGCAATTGAAGCCTCTAGTTCTCAAGTTACATCCTATCAAAAACCACCTGATGAGATCATAAAACAAACCCTAACACCTTTACAGTATAAAGTAACTCAAAAAAATGGTACTGAGCGTGCTTTTGATAATGAGTACTGGAACAACAAATCTGAGGGTATTTATGTTGATATAGTTTCTGGTGAACCGCTTTTTAGCTCAACAGATAAATTTGCTTCAGGAACAGGGTGGCCTAGCTTTACTCAGCCACTCGAGTCAGATAACGTGACAGAGCACACCGACCGCTCCTTTTTTATGGTTAGAACAGAAGTGCGTAGTAAACATGGTGACTCACATTTAGGCCACCTTTTTAATGATGGACCAGATCCTACAGGGCTTAGATATTGTATAAATTCTGCTGCTTTGCGCTTTGTGGCTAAAGAACAACTTGTTGAAGAAGGCTACAATGAATATTTAGAGCTATTTGAGTGAAATCAATTTTCACTTTTAAAAAATAGATTTTTCACAAAAACAGTTGCTGCACAATTTAATGGTGGCAACTGTTTTCATTATACTGTATAAAGGAATGTCATCCTGAGTAAAACGAAGGATCTCAAGTGCGCTACACTGCCTGAGATTCTTTGTCGTTATGCTCCTCAGAATGACATGTTCAAAGAGGGGAGTTTCTATCTAGGGGAAATTTTTCTGGAGAACTGATAGATGAAACAAGTTGTTAGTATCTCTTTAGGTTCTAGCCAAAGAGACTTTTTCCATGAAATGTCTATACTCAATACCGATTTGCAGATTAAACGTATAGGAGTAGATGGTGATTTAAATAAAGCCAAGGAGTTAATTACCCAATTTGATGGTTCTGTAGATGCAATTGGCTTAGGTGGTATTGATCTTTATCTTTTTGTGGGCAAGCAACGCTTTACTATTCGTGATGCCTTACACTTAGCTTCTGCTGCAAAATATACCCCTGTAGTGTGTGGTGCAGGCTTGAAAAACAGCTTGGAAGAGCAAGTTATCAATACATTAGATGATCAATTTCGCTGGGGGGGGAAACGCGTGCTTTTGGTTTCTAGCATAGATCGTTTTGGCATGGCCAAAGCATTTTGCAAAACGGGAGCAGAAATTATCTATGGCGACTTTTTATTCGCTTTAGGTTTGCCTATCCCCATTTACAGCATAACAAGTATTAGAATACTAGCAAACTTCCTCTTACCAGTTTTTACACAGTTACCCTTTAAATGGCTTTATCCAGTAGGAGACAAGCAGCTTAGAGAAACTCCTAAATATAGCTGGGCTTATTATTGGGCTGACGTTATAGCTGGAGATTGGCATTACATTAGGAAATATGCTCCAGAAAAACTAGTTGGTAAAACTATACTTACTAATACAACTACAGCAGGTGATGTTGAGTTTTTGCGGACAAGGGGTGTAGAAACCTTAATAACTACCACTCCACGTATAGCAGGGCGTAGTCTGCCAACTAACTTGCTAGAGGCAGCCCTAATAGCAACTTGTAATGAGTTTCCTTTAACTAATGAACGTTATAAAGAGCTTATTCAAGAAGCGAATCTTCAGCCTAATATACTTAGGCTTGAGAACCTATAATCATTACTTACCCATTGAACTTTACCTCTTAAAGATGCAAAAATAGGCACATGGACCTAGCACAAGCACATCCCAGTGAGGATTCTCGTTTTAATTTACTAAATAAATCCTTAAAAAACTTACACTACGTTCAAGATGCATTAATTGAAGTCCTACACAATGCCCAAGATATCTTTGGATATTTGTCTGAAGATGTGCTAATTTATATCGCTAGACAATTGAAACTACCACCTAGCCGTGTCTATGGTGTGGCTACCTTTTATCATCTTTTTAGTTTTGAAGCTAAAGGCACTCACAATTGTACAGTGTGTTTAGGTACAGCATGTTATGTCAAAGGGTCAGCTAATATTTTGTCAAGTCTAGAGCAAAATTTTCAAATAACCATTGGTGAAACCTTTGCGAATAGGCAACTTAGTTTAAGTAGTGATCGTTGCTTGGGTAGTTGTAGCTTAGCTCCAGTTCTTGTTTTAGATAATGAAGTTTTAGGTCTTGAAACACCAGAAACTGTAGTTGAAAAAGTCAAAGCCAAACTTCAGAGAGCATCAGCATGAAAGCCATTGACTTACATGATGTTGCTAATAAGGAGCTCGAGGCACAAAGCCAATACCTACATAGAGTAATGTGCTGCCATAGTACTGCTTGTTTATCTTCAGGGGCAGAAGCAACTTATAGTACTCTTAAGCAAGCAGTGCAAAAAGAAGGTCTAAATTCATCAGTACAAGTTGTGCCTACTAGTTGCATGGGTTTGTGTAGTCATGGTCCTTTAGTTAAAATCAAAACCCGTGGCAGTGATTCTACTCTTTACTATAAGTTAAACGAGGGTTCAGCTCCTGCTATTATTAATGACCATATTCAAAAAGGTAAAAAGCTTAGCAATAAAGAATTGTCTCAAGATATTCCATTTTTTCAAAAGCAAGAAAAGGTTGTGCTAGCAAATGCTGGCGAGATTAATCCTGAAAGTCTCGAGCACTACATTGCCAGAGGTGGCTACCTAGCCTTAGAAAAAGCTCTGACAGCCATGACACCCATTGAAGTTGTCAACGAAATTCGGGCTAGTGGTCTGCGTGGACGTGGTGGTGGTGGCTACCCCACCGGCAAGAAATGGGCCCTGTTACACGAAGCTCAAAGCGAGCAAAAGTATATTATCGCTAATGGTGATGAAGGTGATCCGGGTGCTTACATGGATCAGATAATAATGGAGGATGATCCTCACAGGATTTTAGAAGGCATGGCAATTGCTGCTTATGCTGTAGGGGCAAATAGTGGTTATCTTTATGTACGTGCAGAATACCCACTAGCCGTAAAGCGACTCGAGCAAGCCATCCGCACTGCCAAACGCAACAAACTCCTAGGTGAAGGTATCTTAGGTACTGATTTTAACTTGAAGCTCGAGGTACGTGTAGGTGCAGGTGCATTTGTTTGTGGTGAGGAAACTGCACTTATGGCCTCAATCGAGGGCAAGCGGGGAAATCCTGTTTTACGCCCTCCTTATCCTACTGAACAGGGATTATGGGGACAACCCACTATGATCAATAATGTAGAAACTTTTGCCAATGTCTCAACCATTATTCAAAAAGGGGCAGTTTTGTATGCTTCTATTGGTACAGAAACAAGCAAAGGTACCAAGGTTTTTGCACTAGCAGGTAACTTAAACAATACTGGGCCAGTTGAAGTGCCTATGGGAATTAGTTTGCATGAAATCATTTATGATATAGGTGATGGTATCCCCGAGGGGAAAGTTTTTAAGGCAGCACAAACGGGAGGGCCTAGTGGTGGTTGCATTCCCGCAGATCACCTAAATACGCCTGTTGACTATGAAAATTTACAAGCTCTTGGCTCTATAATGGGTTCTGGTGGCTTAATTGTTATGAACGACGATGTGCGAATGCCTGACATAGCAAAGTACTTTATGGAATTCTGTATGGAGGAGAGCTGTGGCAAATGCGTGCCTTGCCGTGCAGGCACTGTGCAGATGTACCAAATTTTGGACAAGATTTGTAAGGGTGAGGCTACCAAGCATGATTTAGATTTGCTTGAGCAACTTTGCGACATGGTGTCAAGTACCAGCCTTTGTGGTTTAGGACAAGCTGCTCCTAATCCTGTTATTAGTACTTTGCATTATTTTCGGCAAGAATATGAGGAGTTGCTTAAGGAGCCTGCTTATGTCTAAAGGATTTGCTATAACCCTAAATGGACAAGCAGTAAATGCTCAGCCAGATGAATCTGTGTTAGAGGTGGCAAAACGTGAGGGTGTTAATATTCCTACCCTTTGTTATCTTGAGGGCTTATCGGTTTATGGTTCATGTCGTTTATGCCTGGTTGAAGTAGAAGGAAGTCATAAACTGCAACCTGCTTGTGCTACGCAGGTCTTTGAGGACATGCACATACAAACTCATACTGACTGTTTACAGAGTTACCGCAGAATGATCATTGAAATGCTCTTTGCTGAGGGAAATCATGTCTGCTCAGTTTGTGCAGTCAATGGCAATTGTGAATTGCAAGATTTGGCAGTGGAAACAGGCATGGATCATGTTCGGCTTAATTATCAGTATCCTAAATATGATATTGATGCTACTCACGAACAATTCCTGCTTGATCCTAACCGTTGTGTACTTTGTACCCGTTGTGTGCGCACTTGTGATGAAATTGAAGGGGCACACACTTGGGACGTTGCAGGCAGAGGCAGTGAGGCACATGTCATTATTGATATGAATCAAAGCTGGGGAAGTTCAACAAGTTGTACCTCCTGTAGTAAGTGTGTGCAGAGTTGCCCTACAGGTGCTTTGGTTTTTAAGGGCTCGAGCGTCGCCGAAATGAAACACAAACGTGGTGTAGTAGATTTTTTGAGTACGGCTCGAACTCAGCATGAGTGGTCACCAAAGGAGGAATCATGAGCAAAGTTAGGCTGGCTACGGTCTGGCTAGGAGGTTGCTCAGGATGCCACATGTCCTTCTTAGATTTAGATGAATGGCTATTTGAACTAGCAAAGTTTGCTGACTTAGTTTACAGCCCCATTGCCGATGTGAAGACTTTTCCTGAGGATGTTGATGTGACGCTAGTAGAAGGTGCAATCGCTAATGAGGATAATCTCGAGCTAATTAAGCAAGTGCGTGAGTCTAGTAGCCTGATAGTTTCTTTTGGTGATTGTGCAGTTACAGGCAATGTGACCGCACTTCGTAATCCCTTTGGTGAACCTGACCCTATGTTGCAACGCATTTATGTCGATGAAGCCAATATTAGCAGTGGTATTCCAGATGAGGAAGGCATTGTACCTAAGCTCTTACCACAGGTTAGAGCTGTCCATCAAGTTGTACCTGTTGATGTTTTCTTGACAGGATGCCCACCTTCAGCTAAGCATATTCAAATTGCAATAGAACCTCTTTTACAACAAAAAACAGGAACACAGTAATTATGTGGAACCATTTAGTTATTGTCCAAAATGAATTTCAAAATAGTTGGTGAAATTAGTGATGTTGAGATCATCGCCACTGGCAGCGGTATTCGTGAGGTGGCAAGGCTTAACAAAAAATATGGGTACGGGCACTGGCGTAAGCTTAAGGGTGTGTCTTTAGTTGAGTTTTTAAATGGGGAGATGGAATTGGCAGAGATTCATTGGTATGAAGCACATGGTATTGGCAAAAAGGAAATGAAGATCAAGCATTTACTAGGAGACTAACCTTGTCAAAATTTGTTATTTGTATTGATAATGATAATTACCAAGCTTCTTTGGAGTTATTTAAAGTCTATATTACTTTACCTGATGACAAAGGGGAAAAGAAAAATCTTATTAGAGTAGTTGATGAGTCAGGAGAAGACTATCTGTATCCGCAAGACATGTTTGCTCAGGTAAATTTGCCTGAGGTAGTTGCTCAAGTAATGCTGAAGGTTTCCAATGGAGTTAACTAAACCTTGTAATTAATGTGGTTAAAGAGATAATTCTAGCACTTCATGCATCTTCTACGCACAAATTCACCGACTTTCTACCGTAGCAAGGTGTTTAAGGATATAGATACAATATCAGTACCTGCAGATTTAGAAGAATTATTTTCACAATCTTGATGGAGATTCTTATGAGAACTGTTCAGGAGGCTTAATATGGCAAGACAAATCACAATAGATCCAGTCACCCGCATCGAAGGGCACGCAAAAATTTCAATTTTCCTAGATGACATTGGTGAAGTCGAAAACGCCCGATTCCATGTAACTGAGTTTAGAGGCTTTGAGAAATTTTGTGAAGGTCGTCCACTTTGGGAAATGCCTAGCCTAACAGCACGTACATGCGGTATTTGCCCTATTAGTCATTTAATGGCATCGGCTAAAGCAGGCGATGAGATTTTAGCGATAGCTATTCCAACAACTGCTGAGAAGCTACGCCGACTGATGAATTTAGGACAGATTATTCAATCTCACTCACTTTCTTTTTTTCACCTAAGTGCTCCTGACTTACTTTTGGGCTTTGATAGTAATCCCAGCAAACGCAATGTCTTTGGACTAATGAAAGAAAACCCTGAGCTAGCTAGGCGTGGCATTCGTTTGAGGAAGTTTGGGCAAGAGGTTATTGCCAAGCTTGGGGGACAGAAAATCCATCCTGCTTGGGCTGTGCCCGGGGGAGTGCGTTCTGGTTTGACTGCTGAAAATCGGCAGTATCTTCAGGATATGCTTCCTGAAGCTCGAGCAACCAGCCTAAAAAGTCTCGAGCTAATGAAGAGTATTCTAGACACCCACTCCGAAGAAGCAGATAACTTCGGTAACTTTCCCAGTTTGTACATGGGGTTAGTTACTTCTGAAGGTAATTGGGAACACTATAAAGGCATGATTCGTCTTGTGGACTCTGATAGTAACATTGTAGCTGATGGTTTGAATGCTGCAAATTACAAAGACTTTATAGGCGAAGTCACTAATAAAAGCTCTTATCTAAAATCTCCATATTACCGTCCTAGGGTAGATGAAAGCCAAGCAATTACACTTGATAGTGCAGGTTTGTATCGAGTTGGGCCACTGGCTCGCCTCAATATTAGTGAGAGAATGGGTGTACCGCTAGCTGATAAAGAGCTAGAAGAATACCGCCAGCGTGTAGGGCGTATTGCTAATTCATCGTTTTATTTTCACTATGCTAGGCTCATTGAAATTTTAGCAGCTACTGAGTTCATAGAGCAGTTATTAGCTGACCCAGAAACAAGTGGTGAAAGAGTCCGTGCTAAAGCCGATATTAATCGTTTGCAAGGCGTTGGAGTTAGTGAAGCCCCAAGAGGAACACTCTTCCATGATTACACAGTAGATGAAGATGGACTTATTCAAAAAGTCAATATGATTATTGCTACTGGGCATAACAACTTGGCTATGAACCGCACAGTTAAGCAGATTGCTCAGCACTACATTCATGGCAATGAAGTTCCAGAAGGGATGCTTAACCGTGTAGAAGCAGGTATCCGTGCCTTTGATCCCTGCTTAAGTTGCTCTACTCATGCTATTGGGGAAATGCCTATACATGTTCAAGTTTTGCAGAGTGGGGCTGTGGTGAATGAAGTCTGGCGACACTAGTACTCTAATAATTGGTTACGGCAATACTCTTAGAAATGACGATGGTGTTGGCTATCGTCTGGCTGAAAGGGTAGCTACTTTGTCTTTATCGGGGCTCGAGGCTTTAGCTCTACATCAACTTATGCCAGATTTGGCTGAAACTATTGCACAAGTTAGTTTAGTTATCTTTGCTGATGCATTTGCTGACACAAGTCTAGAACAAGTCACTGTTAAAAGTCTTGGGGTAGAGGTGGTGGAATTTAACTCGAGCCACAGTTGTCACCCTAGCTATCTTTTAAGACTTGCTAAAACCCTCTACGGTCACGCTCCAAAAGCTTACTGGTTTATGTTGCCATGTTCAGATTTTAGTTTAGGTGAAACCTTATCCACAAAAGCACAGCTATCAATGAGTCATGCCTTTGCTATCATTCAAGACCTCTTAGAAAACAGACACCTTTAGGTGATCTAATGCATGAGTTTGCTATTGCTGAGCATTTGTTTCAGGTTGTAAATGATTCTGCCAAAAAGGTAAAGGCTGAATGTGTTGTTAGTGTTCAGCTAAGTTTAGGAGTGCGTTCACATGTTGATCTCGAGAGCCTAAAGTCCTACTATGACTTTTTAAGCAAGGGAAATTTGGGAGAAGGGGCAATTCTTCAGGCAAGTACTAGAGCTATGACCTTTTTTTGCGATTCTTGTCAGCAATCTTATGAAACAGCAGATATTGATTTTACTTGTCCAAACTGCAAAAGTTTTGGCACTTTAGAAAATGTAGGCGACGAACTTTTGATCAAAAGTATTGAGGTAGAGCCGTGAGTCGTCAAGTTAAAATCGTTCAGAATGTGCTGGTTAACAATGATGCGGTTGCAAATAGCTTACGTTTGCAATTTCAGAAGAAAAAAGTCTTCGTTGCTAATCTTATGGCAGCACCGGGGGCAGGAAAAACTAGCTTTATTTCAAGTAGCATTGAATCTCTTAAAGATAGAGTAAGCATAGGTGTAATTGAAGGAGACATAGCTGGTAGCATAGACACCGAAAAGGTTTTAGCAGCAGGGGCAGCTGATGCAGTTCAAATCAACACCAGTGGCAAGTGTCATCTTGAAGGGCATATGATAGAACAGGTGCTTGACGAGCTTGACTTAAGTGCTTTAGACGTGGTTTTTATTGAAAATGTCGGCAATCTGATTTGTCCAACCTCTTGGGATTTGGGTGAAGGCTTAAAGATTTGCCTTGTGAGTGCAGCTGAAGGGGATGACAAACCTATCAAATACCCTAGTATTTTTGCAAAAAGTGATGTAGTCATTTTAAACAAAGTTGACCTCATTGATTTTGTAGAGTTTGATAAGCAATCTTTTTACAAGACTCTAAGAGCCTTAAACCCTAATTGTCCTGTTTTTGAATTGTCTTGTCGTACAAAAAAAGGGCTTGGAATGTGGATTAAGTGGTTTGAAGATAGACTCTCAAACTACTAATTACCTCTTTATTTTGCCTGCAACTTCTCCATTTGCTCATAGAACATAATTGCTGTTTCAATAAGTCTTTCGTAATCTTGGTTTTCTGTTAACAAGTGCTCAATAAATATACCAAAGCGAAATTTCTTTATAGAGTTTTTAGCATTAGAAAGTTTTTTACTTAAAAATCTAACTTCTAGTCCATGTTTTGCACCTAGCTCGAGCAACTCACTTTGAATTTTTGGAGTTAACAGAGATCGAATGAATTCTTTTTCCTTTGCACGGATTATAAATTTGCTATCAAACTCTGGCTGACCAGTTTTCACCTTTTTGAGTTCTAATCTTGTTTCCATAACTATAGTTGGCCTTGACCTACTTATAATCCTAAAATTGCAATAATCGGGAAAAATAGTTGTATGAAAACTAGCAGATGTAAAAGGTCCGTTTTCCCCATGAATTGCTGAAACAAGAATGCTAACTTCCTTATGGTAAAATGATAATTGTGGATAGGATGCAAAAACCTTCTTGACAGTGCCAGATCTTTGCAGGGCTTGTTTCTTAAGAGCAATCGAGATTTTCTGGTTATCTTTCTGAAAAAAGTACCAACCTACTATTGCAGCAATAATAAATACTATCCAAAGAATATACATAATCTCTTTTTATTTGCCTAAAGGGTTGTAAAGTTTATTAGAGCGGGCTGCATTTGTTTTATTAGTCGTTAGTGCCAAAATTTCCACCAAGGACGCTTGCCTAAATTAATATCGAGACCTTTTACCATTTTATATTCTAGTGCAAGGAACTCTGGAGCTTTAGTGCCAAAACCTTTAGTAAAATTGCTTGTGGTTTTGTTATATTTGATTGCTCTTATATTTGCATACTGGTCAAAAGCAATGGCTCCATAACCTGTTGTATCCTGTTTAGTAGCAAGAAATGAGTACTCCTGACCACCTAATATCAATATAGAAAATATTATCTCACTTGCTGTGCCCATTAGGAATCCCATCTGGCCAATTAGTTCAATTTCTTTGCTGTCCTCGAGTTCATCTAACCTAAAAGGCTGTGAAATGTCTGACTCTTTGATGTAATCATACTCAACCCCTTTTAGATAGTCAGGAATTCCCCAACTCTCCTCGCTATCTTCTTGAGTATCGGAAATGCAATTATCTATGACCACAAATCTTCCAGATTTTAGCTGTTCAGCGTAACTACTAATATATTCTTCGAATGAGTTTGCTAGTACTTTGTGGGTACAAGCTTCAGGACAGTGCTCAATAACTTGCCCAATTTGTCCTGTAGGTGCTGGGTCAAAATCAATGTACCGATGAACATCTCCATTCAAAGTAGTAAAAGGTATCCAAAAACTTGAGTAGATGTAAGGCTTAACAGGACCCTTAACAGAAATAATATTATCTTCAATAGCTGATTTCCAGTTAGCAAAACTATCTGTAGGAGTAGCTTCTACAAATTCAGACATATTGTTTCTATGGCTAACTACCTTAGATAAAGGCATGAACCAGTGACCCTCGTCAAAAACGCTGGGGGGCCAATTGTTAGTTTCACCATCATGCAGTAGGTACAGTGCTCTCAGTGCATCTGGAAACTTGATGCCTATGGATTTTTCAACTTCTTCTATTTGCATGTTGGTTGCGGGTGAACGCAGATTATTTAATGCTTCAGGAAGGTTGGCTTGCAGCCAAGCTATAATTTTTGTCCAAGATTCATTGATTGTTTGCACGGTCATGTGCTAATTATAGCTTGCGGTATTTTTTCCTCATCTTCTAACCCACTCTGTTAATTTTATAGAGTACGCTTCAACTTCAAAAGTTGCTTAGATTGAGCGAGATCTTGTCTCACAAAGAAGGAAGTTTCGAGGGAGATATTAAGATGACTTGTATTTTTGCTGACAACTTTCATAGTTTTCATGGTTGGACAAGGGAAGTAGAATGACATATTCCCTGTTTGATTAAGAAAAACCATTGCTATAATCCTCTTTAGGCTTCATAATTTTGCAGGCCTTTAGCAAAAACAAAGCGGCCTTTAGGCCGCTTTGCAGGTTATGACAATGGGCTTTGTCTTAACTTATTCAAAGGTTAGTTTGTACTTCGAGTTACCTGCTGCTGCTGCACGGCGTATATTACTGTTTGGGTCACCACCAAAAATAATTACAGTTACAACATCATTAGGCACAGGCACAGGCACAATAGCACTGGGCTCTAAAGATAAGCTTTTTGTAGCAGTACCTCTAGGTGGTGCAACTATAGTACCAAGTAATTGATTATTGCGATATACCTCTGCAGTCACATGAATAGTAGTAGCAGGAAAGGTATCCAGAGTAACCTTCGCAACCTTTTCTTGTGTTTTAAAGCACTCAATATCTTCGACAGTTTCAATAGCACCTATATAAGACTCTGTTGTTGGTATAGGCACTATAGCAGCCACCTGAATATTGTCACAGAAAAAGTTATTACCTCGTTTTGTAGGGTTGTTTGCGGGATCAGTGCTATCTTGATAGTCATCACTATAAGCATAAAAGTCATAAATGGCTGATGTAGCACCTTTGGTTTCAATCTTTACATAAAGAACACCCGTGCCAATATCTGTAATTACACAAGGGCCACGGCAAACAAGGTCAACACCAATAGCTTGACTTTCTAGATTACTTGAGGTTAACCCTGAACCTATAATGCCAAAGAAGTTAGCACTATCACTTTCCCTTACTGCGTTCTTACTAGAATTATAAACTGTCAATATCAAATTATTACTTTTATCCTTATCGCCTAGTTCTAAATAAATTACATCACCATTTAAATTATTGGGAACATTTACACGATAAAAATCTGCTGTATTTGTTGAAGTAATACTACCACTAGCAAGGGCCTGTTGGGGATTTTCGACAGCATTAAATGTGTCTGTAGGATTGTCTAGAGAATCGCCATCTGTAATTTCTAGAGTACAACCCCCTAATAAAATCAATAAAATAGAGATCAAAAAGATGGATGCTTTTTTCATCATTTCTCCTTACAAAGTTAGCAAATAAGCTTTTGTTTAATTCATTTTGGCATATCAAAGCTACCACAAGTAGTTTAACATCAATTTATTGAGAAATATAAAAGCCTTTTCTAAGCAGATTATTCTAACACCATCAAAAATTGATACAGATCAGGGCTACCTGCATAAACATCAATTTCCAATTCCTCAAAGTTTTTCTCTAGATTGCTAATCAAAGTATCTACTCGACTAGCTTCTAAAGCGCTGTTATAAAAAAGGGTGCCAACTTCCATCTCACTAGCAAAATTACTAAGCATGCTTTCTAAGCAATTTTCAGGACTTTCTTCAGCAACTTTAAGCTCACTATTAACTAAACCTATAAACTGTCCTTTTTTCACTTCTAACTCATTTAAAGTGACATTACGAGTAGCGGTAGTTACCTCTAAAGTTAGGGAGTTTTCTGCTGCCTCATTTAAGTTATTAAAAAGTGCTTCAACATCAGCATTATCATCAAAAACCACTGCTGCAGATATGCCTTGGCCAAGAGCACGTGTAGGCACAACATGGACCGCTTTATCTGGTATAAGCTCGCTCACTCTTTGTGCAGCTAAGAGAATATTTTTGTTATTAGGTAAAATAAAGACATTGCTAGCAGGCACACTACGCACCACATCAGCAATATCTTCTACGCTAGGGTTATTAGTTTGCCCCCCACCAACTACTCTTGCACCTAAACTGCGAAATACCTTAGTAATACCATAACCACTGCTTACTGCCACAAGACCATTTTTAGGAGCGCTTATACTTTTTACATCAACACTATCTAAAATTTCTGAGTGCTGTTCACTCATATCTTCAACTTTAGAGGCTACTATTTTACCATATTTAGCAACCATGGCTAGAAGCTTTTCTGGTTCTTCAGTGTGAATGTGACCTTTGATAAAACCTTCTGCACCTACTATTAAAAGGGAATCACCATAAGAGGCAACCATTTCCTTAACTTCTGTAGCAGTTTTTTGAGCATTGCTAATTAAAAACTCAGTACAAAAACCAAATTCCTCCTCTGCAAATTGCTTTTGTGCCTTTTGGGTGACTTTGGGTGGTGGAGGCAACTCTTTCTCATCAAAAAATGCAATGACACCTTCTAAAACCTTTAAGAATCCTAGCCCTCCTGCATCTACTACTCCTGCTTGTTTTAAGATAGGCAGCATGCTAGGAGTTTTTTCTAAGGCTTGTTCACCCTCCTGATAAGCTTTTTTTAATACTTCCAAAGGATTTGTAAAGTTTTGTTTTTCCACACCTTCAGCAGAAGATCGTACTACTGTAAGTATAGTGCCTTCTACAGGTTTTGCTACTGACCTATAAGCACTTTTGGTGGCATTTTTAAGAGCCTGTATACAAGTAAAGACATCAGCCTGATTTTTTTCTTTAATAGTTTCAGCAAAACCTTTTAAGATCTGGCTGAGAATAACTCCTGAATTTCCTCTTGCCCCCATAAGAGAGCCTAGTGATAAAGCATGAGCAAATTCATTCATAGTTTTGATGTCTTTGTCACTTAAATGACGCCGAACGGATTGCATTGTAAGATGCATATTTGTACCAGTATCACCATCTGGTACAGGATATACGTTTAGAGAGTCAACTTCCTCGACATAAACTCCTAGCCAATCGGTAGCATAGATAAAAGCTTTAGCGAGATCATTAGGTTTGAATCTTTGTTCATAATTAACTTCTTTACCATTCATAATGTTCACCCCATATATTGTTTTTTACCATATTATTACCTGTACCTCATTATCTTAGACATTTTAAAAAAAGGGTAATTTGCTCTCCATTGATAAAAATAAGCTTTGAAAGCCTAGGGTTTCCCCCAGTTAAAGACAAATAATTGTACTCTAAAAATTAGCAGTTAAGGATAAACACTAAACTTGTTCTAACAAACCACTCACACTTCAGTTAATAAGTAAGTAATGTAAAACTACCATATAGAACTTATCCTCATTTCATGTCTCAAAAGCTAACCTACACTTTTGGTAATAATTTTGAAAGTTAGCCAGTATAAAGCTAAGGAAATAATTTGTGTAAACACGTTGAAAAGACATTAATGTAAGGAGCATAAAAAATATGGAACAAGCAATTGTGATAAATCAAAATGAACAAAACTTATATACTTCACAGACTATTAGTGAGCCAGACTTACAGCAAAATAATAATGCTCAACTAGCGAAGATCCGTATTCAAATGAACAAAATGCTTGCTCAGATGGTGAAACTCGATGCTTCAGATGTGCACTTGCAAGCAGGTGGGCCACCTTTTGTTCGCATTAATGGTACTATTCAACCTCTAGCAAACACGCCGGACTTAACCCCTCAGCAAACTGAGCACATTGCCCTAGCACTAATGTCTCCTACTCAGCAAGAAATGTTTATGCATGGACACGAAATTGATTTTGCCATTACTTTGCCTAAAATAGCTCGTTTTCGCTGTAACGCTTTTAGACAGCGAGGGGCGGTAGGCATAGCTATGCGGGTGATCCATGATCAGATTCCAAGTTTCAAAAGCCTTGGTTTACCTGTTGATGTTATTACCCAGTTTTCTAGCCAATCACGTGGCTTAGTGCTAATTACAGGAGCAACAGGCTCAGGCAAATCAACAACTTTAGCAGCAATTATTGATTACATTAACCAAAACTATCCCCGCCATATAATTACTGTTGAAGATCCTATTGAAATTCTGCATAGAAACAAACGATCCTTAGTAGTGCAACGTGAAGTAGGGCAAGATACTGCTACATTTGCTAATGCAGTTAAGTATGCTATGCGCCAAGACCCTGATGTGCTAATGATAGGCGAAATGCGGGATAAAGAGACTGTTGAGGCTGCTATTACTGCTGCTCAAACAGGACATCTAGTACTTAGTACTTTACACACCTTAGACTCGATACGCTCTATTAATCGAATCATTGATCTTTTCCCACCACATGAGCGTATGCACATAAGAGCTATTTTTGCTGAATCACTCTTAGGCATATTAAGCCAACGCTTATTACCTAGGGTAGATCAATCAGGCCAAGTGCTTACTCTAGAAGTTTTGGTAAATACTCCCTTGATACGTGATTACATAAAAGACTCCATAAAAACTCCTCTGGTTAAAGAAGCCCTTTTAGAAGACAATATACGTGGTATGCATACTTTTGATCAACACTTAGTTGAACTTTACTTGGCCAAAAAGATTAGTTATAAGGATGCCCTATCAGCAGCTACTAGTTCACAAGAGTTGAGACTTATGCTTAGTAAACGTACTGGTAAGGGCATTAATTATTGGACTTCTGAAGAGGCAAACTAGGGATTTTGCCCTTGAATCACTACTTTGGTCCAGCTATCAAGCCAGTTAGCCAGATTTTCCTCTACGGCATCTACCTGTAAACTAGCTATTTGATTTTGCTGAGGTACCTGACTGGTTATAAAGATTTCAGGGACCTCAGCATTTTTATGTACAGGATAAACAAACATGTTTAGGGGTATGTCTTCTTGAAATTCAAGGCTTAGCATATAATCAATAAAAGCTCTTGCAGCCTGAGGCTCTTTTGTACCCCTTAATATGCCCACTGCCTCAATTTGACGGTAGACGCAAAACTCACAGAAAAGATTGATAGTTGGGGCATCATCTAATTCATCTTCAGAAAAAATGATTTCAGCGGCTGGCGAGCTAGCGTAGCTTAGTACAATAGGTCTATTACCACCATAACGTGTAAAAGCAGTGTAATAAGCCTCTGTCCAACCTTCTGTAACTAAAAGGTCATTATCTCGCAAATCTGCCCAATAATCTAGCCAATCTTTATCAAACTTGGTTATAGTAGCTAGCATAAAAGCTAACCCCGGGCTGCTACTAACAGGATTTTCAATCACCGTTAATCCTTTATAGCTTTCTTCTGTAAGCTGTGAAATGTCTGTGGGAAAAGCCAAGTTATTTTCTAGAAACCATGCCTTATCAAGATTAAAGTTGACAAATCCCACATCAACAGGTGTTGCAAAACCTTTGAAATCTGTATTGTAAGACTTGGGTACGTACTCGAGCAAAGGACTCTCATAGGGTTCAAAAATATCCTCTTTAAGCGCCCTAGCCATAAGATTATTATCTATGCCATAAAACAAATCTGCCAAAGGACGCTGCTTGGTCAAAATTGCTCTACTAGTAGTTTCTCCTGCATCACCACCTTGTAAAAACTTAACCTTAATACCAGTTTGCTCAGTAAAAGCTGTTATGACTTCCTTTGAGATATTAAAGGAGTCGTGAGTTAAAACTGTAATTGTTTGGGTGAAAGCTAAAGGGGCAAAAAACAGAAAAAAAGAAACAACAAAGCTTCTAAACATTAAATACCTTTCTGTCATCAGAAAGGGGTGTAAACGAAAATAACCTACGCCACACTTCCTACGCTGGTATAAACCAGTTCAGGTTCCAAGGGTGTTTTCTCAGCATGCATATTACATAATATGTACATGCACCCCTGATGACCTTTTTATCTTAACTTTCTATTAATTTGTAGACAAGCTCTCTAAACGTTGTGACTCCAGTAAAGTTAACTTTGGGACGAAAACGAGAGGTGAAAAACACTCCTAAAATTCCACAGCCAATCATAGCAACGCCTAAAAAGGGCATAAATAACCCAAAGGGTTTTATAAGTAGGGCTAGAACTCCTCCAATTATGATTAAAAATATTCCTAGAATGACTAAACCTGTAAAAATATTTTGCAAGGGTGTATTTATTTCAATAAGTGGTAATTTCTCTGGTTTTAGCTTTGCTATAGGACCTAGAAAGATTTCTGGGTATTTGCAGGTGTAGGGTTTTAGTAAGCTCGAGGGACGCAATTCAGAAACATCAACTCCTGCTTTAGAAAGGTAATGACGAATAGCTAAAAATGCACTAGTTGCTGGGCAGGGCAAACCTAAAGGGCTAATTGGTTGAATAACATCACGCCTTCTATTAGTGTTAGCAGCAATAAATTCACATACATCACCTAATGTCCGCTCGCCTGCAGGTTCTAGTAAGGCCTTCCACTGATCATTATTAACCTTTATATCCCATTCATCGCCTAGTGCTTGTCCAAGCCCTTTCCATCCTAGTAAATCGCAAGCCATACGCCACTGGCTGACCACAGTACTAAACTCAAGATCGATATCTGGTTCTGTTTCAGGGTCGTACTGTAATTGCTGACGGTATTGATCACGAATGACTGCCAACACAAATTCAGGAGAGATTTTTTCTTGTCTAAGGAATTTCATATCATTTCCTCTTTTAAGTGTAGCAAGGTCGCTTCAAAAAAATAAATTTTTAGATTATTATTACAGCGCAATGTTGCATATTAAGTAAGGGGAAGTGCGAAAAAAGTGCGAGTGTGAATAATAAATTAAGGCTATGAAAAACATTTATAAAGCACACAATGAAATATTAGAAGAGGCCGTAAATTTAAGTCCTCCAGAATGCAACTTAGTTGAAGCAGATATAGAAGCGCTAGCAAAAGAACTCAAAGAATACGTAGCAGAGTTTGAAGAAGCATTTAAACGACCTGAAAGTTTGATCTGGACAGGACATTATCTAAAAGGTTTGTTAAGCAACCTTGATCGAAAAAATATAGAAGCAATGGCACTATCAATAGGACTGAATGTCCGTAGCATGCAAAACTTTGTAGGACAAAGCCCTTGGCAGTTAGAACCTGTGATTGACACGCATCAAAAACTTATTGCAGAAAGTTTAGGTAATGATGGAGTACTGATAGTTGATGAATCAGGGAATGTAAAACAAGGAAAAAGCTCAGTAGGAGTAGCAAGGCAATATTGTGGATCAGTAGGAAAAGTGGAGAACAGTCAAGTAGGAGTATACCTAGGGTATGCCAGTAACAAAGGACATACCTTAACAGAAGGGCAGTTGTACTTACCAGAACAATGGTTTGATAAAGAGCATGAACAAAAAAGGGAAGAATGTGGAGTGCCAAAGGATCTAGAATTTAGAACCAAACCAGAAATAGCGTTAGGAATGATAAAAAAGACAGAAGAGAGAGGGCGTTTGAGCTTTGAATATGTGCTAGCAGATGCATTGTATGGAAATAATATCGAGTTTAGAGATGGAGTAGCTGAATTAGGAAAAAAGTACTTTACAGCAGTATCTTGCGATACGCAGGTATACAAGGAGAAGCCAGAGGTCAAGGTACCTGAATATAAAGGTAGGGGAAGGAAGCCGAAACTAGCAAGGGCAAATATTGAATCAATACGGATAGATGAGTTAGCAAAGGAAATAGAAGCAGAAAAATGGAGTAAACATGTAGTGAAAGAAGGAAGTAAAGGGCCAATAGTATGTGAATTTGCCTTTGAGCGAATATGGGAAACAAGGGGAGAAGAAGAGCCAGTGGAACTGTGGTTGGTAATTCGGCGTAACCTAAATGAGAAAAGAGAGATAAGCTATTATTTGTGCAATGACTCAGAAGAAGTCAGCCTAGAAACATTAGTGTGGCTAAGTGGAATGAGATGGCCGATAGAAACATCGTTTGAGGAATCAAAAGAAGAACTGGGGCTTGATCACTACGAAACTAGAAGCTACTTAGGTTGGCATCACCATATACTATTAACTTGTCTAGCACATCATTTTCTGGTGAGGATGCGTTTAATGTTAGGAGAAAAGTCTCCAGCTTTAACTTTGCCACAGGCAAGAGTGCTGCTCAAGGCAGCAATACCGTTACCTAGATTGACAATAGCTCAATCACTAAATCTAATTCGTTACTATCAGCGCAGAAATTATACTGCTTATGCTTCGCATCGAAAACGTACTCTTGCTATATTGTCTAGGAGTTATATTCCATGACATTGCGCTGTAATATTATAGACATCCAGATAAATAGTTGTCTTATTAACGTGAGGGGTGTCATACTGAACGCAGTGAAGAATCTCTCGTGCATTTAATGCCTTGTGAGATTCTTCATCGTTTATCCTGCAAGGACCAAGTTCTTCAGAATGACATGCTCACAGAGGGTATTTCCCTCTAGGGAGAAAAATTTTTCTGGAGCACTATATATTAATGAACACGTTACTACAACCAAAGCCTTTAGCGCTTTTAACTCCATTATTTACTCAAAATCATTAGGATAGCCAATTGGAAATAGAGTAACTGTACCATCAACATTACGAGCGGCTATGGTGTGTTTGTCAGGACTGGCCGTTAGATCAAAGAATCTTTTTTGGTGTTTAAGAGGCACTAGTTCACCTAAGAAAAATCCATCATAATTCTTATACGAATCAGGGGTTTTCCATAAGC
The DNA here is from genome assembly GCA_965223045.1 of Trueperaceae bacterium. Lineage (GTDB taxonomy): Bacteria > Deinococcota > Deinococci > Deinococcales > Trueperaceae > CBDCVN01. Next base: position 4,515,609 of record CBDCVN010000013.1, on the reverse strand, counting down.
GAATGTCTCCATTTAAATGAAAGGTTATGATTCTATTCTCTAATGTAAAGGCAGCATGAGTAATGGGAGAAAAAGAGCGAAACCAACTATTAGAATTAGAGATCTTGTCAATAAACATTTGATTTTCAGTATCCATAAGCAACAAACCATCAAAACCAACTGTAATTAGCTTATCTCCTTCTAAACTAAAATCTACGCTGAAGACGCTTATGTCATGAGGTATCTCGCTGAGTAAAAGCCCTTCGTCATCATATAACCCTACTTTTGCTATATATTGCTCCCTATAATCTTCATAAAGATAGTCTGATTCCCTATTCCATGAAACCCTAAAGTTAAACTTATTAGAGTTGAAGTTGAAGGCAGGCTTATTATCAAAATCATCAATACTCTTACTATTAGAAATGAGTTCACCTGTGTCAACTTGCCATATTAGAATGTTGTTTCCCCTACTAGTAGTAATAAGATTGCCATCAGCGCTAAAGTTAACTCTTTTTACTAGTGTAATTGGAACATCTAAGGTATGTAGGTGCTGACCTGTGTCCACATCCCACAAATCAATTGCTTGCCATCTGGTAGTGGCTACCACATCATTATTAGGGCTAAAGGCCACAGAAGTAATCCAATTAAAGTGATGCCCTAAAGTTCCCAAAGGACTACTATCTTTTGTTAGATCGTACAAAACAGCACTTGTATCAAGTGGAAGGTGATCAGCCTTACCACCTGGTGTGTCCCACAGCACCCCTAAAGTTTTACCATCTGGACTAAAATGTACACTCATCGGATAACTACTGGCAAACTTAGGAGCAACTTGTGATTCAATAGTGGCAACACTTTCACCCTCTACAGTTTGAATTTTAAGTGTGTTAACAGATATAGCATCAGTGCTATTGTAATCAAACTCTACATTATAGGAATAAATGCTGCTAGTAGAAATTATTGACCAAGTATCTACATAATCAGAAAAATTAGTAACCGTACCATCATTAATATTCCATACCTCAACACCATTAGTTATAGAGTTACCATCTGGAGAAAATTTAATGCATAGTTGATCTTCCTCTGGGTTTCTTGCAGGAATTGTTCTAAACCACTTGTGAGAAGTACCATCAGACAACTTATAAGAAGTACTACTATCCCCACAACCATAATATTCAGAATAATTTTGAAAATTCCCAAGAGTTTTTCTAAGATATAACTCCTCTGTACTTGAGTAAAGTGTTTTTATTAAGTTAAATGTTTGTGCATTCCATAGTGTAATACCCCGTGAACTTGCTGTGGCAATATACTTACCATCTGGACTAAATGCCATATCCTCTATAGTCCCTAATCCTAAAGTTATGGGACCGTTAGGTGCTACCAAAAGATCTTGTGACAACACTAAATTAAGATTTAAAACTGTGAAACTTAGAATTACTGTATATAAAAATTTAAATGAACACTTCATGATTTCTTCTTCCTTGTCTAGCTAAATAATTTAAATTAATCACAGTGTCAAACCCAAAGCTAATACTTGGCCCTGCTTTAGGGTCATACTATAGTTTTAGTACTTATGTACCCTTCAGATTGCATTAAACTCATTAGGGCTTCTAAATCAGTGTGGGCACTATTTTTTTTGTACAAAGTAAGTGCCTTCTGATAGTTTTCCTGGGCTGCTTCCTTATTTCCAGTTTTGTGATGCATCTTAGCAATTTCTTGTAAGGCTCGAGCCATCCAAAGTTCATTATTCTGAAGTTCTGCTAGTTGTAAAGCTTTTTGGAAGGTGTTAAAAACGTCATCAGAGCGACCTAACTTTTCTTCAGCCTGACCTAAATTAAGTAAAGCAAAAAATAAACCTTGTTTAACTTTGGCATAATCTGTTGTTGTTTGACCTAAGATTCTTTCAGTAACCTCAACAGCCTCGAGGCAAAATTTATAAGCTTGCTCAAAATTCTCTTTGCGTTCAGCAACGAATTTTCTATACTGCAAAATCTGATCTAAAGCAAAATCATCTTTGTTCTTTCTAGCTAGCTCATAAGCTTCTTGAAGATATATTTCTCCATCTGGCATATCGCTTTTAAAATGAGTAATGCCAACTAAACTCATTGAAATAGCTTCTCGGTGGGTGTCCCCGATAACACGTGCTAGACCTAAAGCCTCTTGATAGTTGCTTAAAGCATTTCCTAAACTTCCTGATGCGTCTTGACAAGCATCACCTAACTTACTTTTAAAGTAATGGGCTTTATCTAATTTTTCATTGCGTTTAGCAGCATCTGCAGCTGCTTCTAATAGTTTTAATGATCTGGGGTTATGCCCTCTAAGTGTGTAATAAGCATTTCCCTGCAATACTAAAGCTTGCATCATATCAATAACTACCTTGTCATCACCTCCTTGTTGTGCTGTCTCTATGCTACTTAGAATGTTACTTAGCTCTGCCTCGAGCTGTTCAAAATTTCTATGATTAGCCTTCACAAAATTATAACAAGCTCTTACCAAAGTGATTTTCCTTATATTATTGTTAGCTTGTGAAAAACTAAAGGCAAGGTCATGCAAATTATAAATAACAACATCACTGCCTGCCTTTGCTACTCGCTCAGCTAAAGCTCGACGTTGCAGCTCAATAAGAGCATCTTCTACCTCTTCCTCAGAACGCCGTAGGCAAAGTGATAGAAGTTGTGGAGTGCAGCTAGAAGTAAAGAGTACTCCTATACCTAAAAAGGCTTCATAGGCTTCATCAGAAAGTGTTTGTAGGCTAACATTAAGTAAAGAGGCAAAGCTTTCACGACCTTCTTCAGCAAAGTCCTTAGGCATTTTCATATTGTGTGGTGAGTCAATAATTTGCCTAAGTAGCTTTTCAGGACTTAGCTTATCTACTGCCAAGTTTACTCCAGCTACAAGTAGTGCAAAAGCATGATCTCCTAAAGTTTCACAAAGCTTACTTGCACTTTCGTCTTCTTGAAGACCTCTTTTGGCTGAATAGCTAAGTAATTCTAAGGATGCACTGCGCTCTAAGCGCCCCACATCTACACGCTTGAATTTAGGATAACGCTGTCTAGAAGTGACCAATAAAGCTGTGCTATGAGGAACAGCCTCACCTAACTTGCTAAGCGCATAGGCATTCCACACATCGTCAATAACAAGTAAAGAAATTTTTTCTTTACTAAGCAGCTCACAAATTGCCTTACCCTTGTTAGTGACTTGACTAATGTGTTTCTGTGCTTCGAAAAGTCGAGCAATAGAGTCAAAAAGACTTTCAATATCATCATTACCCACTTGAAACCACAATGCTTTTCCCCTTTCAGACAAGTGTTTGGCTGCTGTAGTTGCAGCCAAAGCTGTTTTTCCCACACCACCAAAACCATGTAAAAGCACACGCTCATTCTCTTTTAGGAGAGTGTCTATCTGGCTCATAAGTTCATTACGACCTATAAGCTTGCTGGGTAGTGAGGGAATATCTTCTTCAGTTCGAATAAGAATAGCACCTTTTGCCTGAGAGACTCCACCTTGCTCAATTTGTTTTAGCAAAGTAAGAGTGTCATCGGAAGGTTCCATGTCCAGTTCTTCTTTGAGAAGCCGACGGTAGCTTTCAAATTGCTCGAGCGCTCCCTCAGTATTACCCCGTAAATGCTCTAGAAAAATTACACTTTGCTGAGCCTCTTCATTTAAAAGATCTTCTTCTAAGAGCTTTCTAGCTCCTTGAAGGGCACTCTCAAAATCACCTGATTGCTTTTGTGCTTCTATACAATTTTTGAGGGCTTCAATGTAGATCCTATGTAGCTCTTCACGTTCTTCTTCTAGCCAGTTGTTGAATGCTCGAGCCCCTTTAATCTCTATGCCCTTAAGAAAAGTATCTTGGCCAGCCTCTGAATTTTGCCAAATATTTATTACCTCAGCAAAGTGTTTTTTTGTGAAAGCCTGTTTAAGAGTTAGCACATCACTAGCAGCTTCAACACGAACAAAGTTTTCCTCGGTAAAAAGCCACTTCTGTGCAAAAGGTAACTTTTTAAGTGTGTGCAAGGCTACACGTACGCTATCTGTGCGTTTTGATTGCCAGAGCAACTCTGCAAGCTCATGCCGTGTTACCGGTTCATTTCTAGTAGCTAGGTAGCAAAGCATGGCGAAAACCTTTGCTGGAGGAGATTCAACGAGCTCATTTTCCCAATAAAGTTCAGGAGGACCTAAAAGTTTCAAACTAAGTCCTGTGTGTGGATCTTGCTGCATATAAATAACATTATGCCATAAAACACCAACTCCTTTTAGGAATATATAAATTTACTGTCTGAAGTTTGGAAGGTTTCTCAATCTCAAAAGCCCTGCAAAATTGTGTTTTTGCATAATTAGGTACTTAGGGCATGTTGATAAAGTAAGTCATAATTTGCAAACTTAGGATATGAAAGTTAAATTAACAGACGAGCAATGGCAAAAAATACTAAATTTTCTCAAGGGTTACAAGATAGTGTGTATGTTTAGGAAATTTAGAATTGGCAATGAGGATCAATGCAGGAAGTTTATTGAAGGAGTCCTTTGGGTAACTAAAAGTGGTGCACAGTGGCGTTTGTTGCCAGAAGAATATGGAAAATGGAATAGTGTTTTTAAGCGTTTTGACCGCTGGGGCAAACAAGGAATTTGGCAAGCGATGTTTGAACACTTTGCTGAGGATGCTGATATGGAAAGTATAATGATAGATAGCACCATTGTAAGAGCTCACTCCTGTGCAGCAGGAGGAAAAGGGGGAAACGAAGAACAAGAATTGGGTAGAAGCAAAGGAGGTTACACCACCAAAGTACACGCTACAACAGATGCTCTAGGCAATCCTCTCAAGTTAATATTGACTCCAGGGCAACGTAATGATGTTACCCAAGCAGAGGATTTGCTAGAAGATCTGGAGGCTGAAAGAGTAATGGGGGACAAGGGATATGATGCTCAAGTTGTACTAGACAAGGTAGCAGAAATGGAAGCAGAAGCAGTAATACCTCCAAAGGCAAATAGGAAAGAGCAGCGGGAGTATGACAAAGAATTTTACAAGGAAAGGCATTTAATAGAGAATTTTTTCAACAAAATTAAGCAATATAGAAGAGTTTTTTCTAGATTTGAAAAGTTGTCTCAAAACTATTTAGCATTTTGCCAGTTTGCGTCGGTACTTATATGGCTACGCTAAAATCCCTTCAAGTAATATTTTTGATTTAGCACTTTTAGTGTCAACACGCCCTAGAGTGTGAAATCGAAAACGCTACTCTTAAATACCTTGGATAATCCTGATGCTGACGCATAAGCTCCTCTGCAATCTGGTAAAGATTATGTGGTTAACAACTAAAGCTTCTCGCAAATATAGGCTATCCTGCAATTTTTTTTGGAATTCACATTTTCTAACAAATAGCTGTCCTGAGACTGGCTAGTTTGGTTTTGATATCCAATGCGTGCAATTTCTGATTTGTCATATCCACATGCCCTAGCAATTATATAATCTAATAGTGCAACTAACAGTGCTAGAGATGTAAAACTTTATGTGCATCAATAGTGCTCATAGCAATAATTGCGAAAAAATAATAATTTTAGAGTCTAAACTTGCAATGCCTAATTTTGAACAACTACCAGAAAAAAGTAACTCCCCATTAAACTGGGGAGTTGGGAGCATGCTTCTTTCTTTTATTAGCTTTATGTAAGAAAACTAGTCTAGTCTTAGATAAAGGAATTCAGCAACTTTAGTAGTGTTTTTCTTAGGTGAACCATCTGCGTCTGTCAAAGCAAAGCAATATGTGCGGGTACCGCCAGCATAGCTCATTAGTGAGGGACCAGTAGGACCAAAGTTGATAAAGCCTAAAAATCTACAGCGATGGCTATCCCTAGTTTCAGGGCTACCGGGGGCATTGGTATTGTGAGTACCGCCAATTATATGTCCTCCCTCGTGCATAGCTATAAAACTTACCCAATCAGTAGTACCATTACCATAGCCTGAGACACCTACAGAATAGTCTCTAGGAGCACGGTGTAGGGTGCTTATGTAGGCACAACCACCACCATAGTGCTTAGTCCACCACATCCACAGCTCATTAGGGAAACGCTCTGAGTTATGAGAAATCTTACGTACTTCGTTTAGATAGTGGTTAGCACCACCACACAATTGACCGGGATTGTTTAAGATTGACTTGCCAAATGGGGTAAGTACACGATATTCTCTAAGTATCGAGCGAATACTAATAGAGTTGTTGTAAAAACCTACACTAGCAGGTAAGGTTGTTGCACTATTAGGGATTTTTGGCCCTATTTGTGCCCAACGCCAGTAGAAATTAGCACGGTTCGCTGCCGATGCTGTGCGAGCAAACCAGTTACTAACTAACCATGTGCCTGTGTCAGGATCATAAACTGTATCATCAGCGACCATAACCCAGTTTAGGGGTTTACCTGCTACATGTCGAATGTGACTTTGGCCAGCAAGACGCCTTTCCTTCTGGTCAGGGGGGAAAGTTTCTCCATGCTCAACAGGTGGTTGAAAATCACTTTGATTGTAAACAAGGTAGTTTTCGTCTACAAGTGCAGTTAAACGCTTAACTTCATCTTCACCATAGTGCATACCTAATAAGCTATCTAAGCTCTCAAGAATACTTCCACCATCAGCAGCATTAGGGCCATAATAGGCAGCTTCTAGGCTATTACCAATGACACTAATCACTGATGGTTGATAACGAGACTCATCAGCAAGTTGCTTTCTATCATCTCCTTCTACAAGTTTAATTAGTTCCTCTTCACTAAGATCAGGCATACCTTGGAAAGTTAAGCTAGGCCCTTGTAAAGTTTGAATAACTTTCTCATCTTCCCCATTACCATTAAAGGCAATAACTGGCACTCCCCTACGATTAGGTTCTTCAGGATCAGAATAAACATTATGAGGATAGGCAATAAAAGGGTAATCTTGAACACCATCACGAAGCAGTACAGGTAGTTCAACCTGAATAGGTTTTTCAACCCGCTCAAATGCACCTTTTTCAGCTAATTCTTTAATGCGATCAATAACACCTCTATCGTCAAATTGAACAAGTTTAAATTCTTTTAACTGGGGCAAAACTTCAGCAATAGCTTCACGGAGTTTTTCTTCACCACCACGATTGTTATTGTTGTTATTGTTGTTATTGGAACCACCATCTTGACAACCAAACAGAACTAGTATACAAATGCTTAAGGTTAAAATACCTTTGATTACGTTGCCTACCGTTTTTATATTCATAGAAACCTCCTAAAAATTTTTACCTTTCTGCAGATTCACAACTGCAATATAATCTTTGCTCAAATTGTTTTGAGCTACCCTTTATCCTAAGAAACTCTGTTTAACACCTCCTTATCATAGTTATAGATATTAGAGAAAGACCCGTTAAGAGTGCGTAAAAAGTCAGTCTCACAATGCTTTTATGGCACTTGGTGAAATGAAAGGCTTTGATAAGCTTTTGATAGACGCTTATCTTTACAAATGCTGGCCTATACTGTTATTTGCTCCTTTCCAGCTTAGGTACTATGTAGTTAAGGTCTAATTAATACTTAAACCTTAACTATAAGCACTTGCTTTGCCTTCAAAAATGAGGGTAGTTCTTAACTGTTTCATAGCTGTTACACATTTGATGAAAAATTGAGTGAAAGAGAAAATAAAAAGGCTCGAGCTTAGCTCGAGCCTTCTAAAGGTAAACCACTAAATTAATTTAACTCGTAAAAGCTAGTACCCACCAACCAACTATAGAGCTACTAGGAATATCAGGACCTACAGGACCTTTACCATGGAAGTAATCATTAACATTACTAACACCACCAGAGCGGATAGGCCCCATAGCCACTGCTACCCTACCATTAGGCTGATGACTGTCATTAGCATCAAACCAAGCAACTCTTACTTTCATAGGGTTATTCCACCATAAGAAGGGATTACGGACCATATTGTTGGCAAACTTACCAGTAAAACCCATGTTAGCAGCTGCATTAGTGTGGAAGCCTAGTAATATATGTAAACCATCGAACTCTTGTCCCCAGCGCTGAACAACATTAGGACTCAAGCCAAGCCTAAGTACTTGGCAAGAGTAAAGAGCTAACCACTCTAAATCTTTATCTCCCCAGTCACCAGTAGCATCATTGGTATCTATAGCACCATCTTGATGAGCTTGATTGCTAAAGGTAAAACGACCACTATTGCCATGACCTGTATATAAGGTTATGTCAGTATTATCTATCCAATTACTGTCATTAGGTGATTTAAAATCTTGCTCCCAAGCATTATTGCCAGTCCAGAAAAAGCGCTGGGTTACACCATGACCACTCATTTCATTGGCAAAGCTTTGTGCTACATTACCAAACTCCATAGCAGGAATTTCAATACCATAGTCACGTACTCCACCAACTAACAGATCGAGGTTTCTTGGTGCAATCTTTGCTTCAACATTTAGTGTTTTACTAACATTCACTTGAACACCATTAGCATCTATTACAGTAGCAACGAGTGTTTCATTAACAACGTCACCTGCACGAGCCTCGACTTCAAAGAATACATCAAAGAAAGAATTTGAATCTCCAGAAAATTCGCTTAAATCAGTATTGCTAGAAGCCCACTGAATAGTGTAGGGTGCTTGACCACCTTGTACATTCAATTTAGCACTCACTCCAGAACCACGTGCTGAGGCCTCAAGTTGTGCTACAGGCACAACACTCTCATCATCGGTAGCAGGAATAAGTTGTTCTAGTAGCGAAACCTCTTCTCCACCTACCTTTACTGTACCACCACAATTGTAATGAGGGACTAAATTTGTTGCTTGGTCAAAGTCATGTGATGGTGCATAATAGACTAACTTAGCATCAACATCTAAGGTTTCAAGGTCAGCAGTTTGTAATTCTTGGCCATTTAAACTTTCTGCTAGCCTCTCTTGGCATAATTTAACAGCTTCATCTTGCGAGAAAATTACAACCTCTTCTCCTTCAGCCAAACCACGCATGGCATATCTAAGTTGGGTTAAACCTTCACCATCAAAAGTAGCGGAAAGCTTTGCTCCTGGCCCAACAATAGAAGAGCCATTAAACGATAAATCCATTGTCACACGGGTATCTACTTTAGTTTCAGCAATAAGTGGCTTGCCTTCAAGATCAAAGGCAGAAAAGGTGGTATGATTGGTGTTCAATTTTGCAGCAAATGCAGAGTTTCCCCCTAAGAACCTACGTTCAGGAGAAAGGTCGCTTTCCTCTAAGGCTTTCTTTAGATTTGCCATTGCTTCTTCACCGTCAGGAATTTTAATTTCTTGAATTTCATCAAGTAGTAAAGCTTGTAGAAGAATTTCACCCTCATCTTCATTACGCTTGCCCTCTCCTAAGTCTTCTACTGGTAACTTACCAAAACGCTCCTCATCAGCATAAAGCGCAACACCATTTTCTACTAGCACTGTACTTTCACTTTGATTGAAACGACTCATAAGTATTTGAACCTCAAACTCTTTTAAACCATGGTCTGTAATTTTGAGTAGGGGTGCTCTTTCACCTCGAGTATTGTTGTTATTGTTATTATTCCCACCACCAGTTGTGCCACAACTTACTAGAACAACTGAAATAATCAATACTAAACTAATTATATATTTTTTCATTTTTCTCCTTAAAATCTCTGTAACAAAAGACCTAATGGCCTTGTTTAAGTTGTTGATAAATAAACTTAATAATTCAGACATAGAAAATTCCCATGCTTACCACTTTGAAACCAAAGACTTGATAAATCTGCTGTAAAAATTTTGTTAAATCCACTTTTCCTTTCTTTTGACATAGGCAGAGTTTAAAAGTAGAAGCGTTAAGAGCACGTAAAATCCTAGTCCCACAATGGTTTATAGCACTGGCAAAATAAAGTATTTTGATTTGATACTAGTGGTAGGGTGCGTTCCGCTTGAATATTACAGTTTAATAAAGTGAGTTTTTTATTGAAGGAAAAGAATGGGACACACTACTCAATCAATCACATGTTTTGTAGTGGATGAATATGGCGCGTTGAATCAATTTACTGTTCGAGATTTAGAAGGTTGCTCAACCTCAAAAGCCCTACGAAAAAAAGGTTCTGCTTCCTTATACTTTCCCTGATCCTGAAGCAGTTTAGTTTAGCACGTTCAGTTAATTCTTGGGCTACATAGTCATTTTCACTAGATAACTTAGACATTATCAGAATTATTGAGGAGCAGAGGTATAATTACAAGAGTAAAGTTAAAAAATCAAGTAAAAGAGAGTTTGAAAAAGCTCGAGCTTCCCTAACCATAAGTTCCTACAGTAAAATAATATATGTGGCTAGTGTTGACGAACTCAGACAAAGACTAAAGCGCCCTTTAGAACTCGAGCAAAAAAATAACTATCAAAACAATGCTGTTGTAGGAGGATTAGAGAGTTTACTCGAGGCTATAGGTAAACCAGTTGCAGACGTTCACGAAATCATCAGTGGATATAGTGGCATGGGCCCTGAAGAACGCGAAAGTTGTGTGGGTCAAGCCATTAGCCTCTTAGAAACTACTGCTTCTAAAAGCAAGAATCTTAAGAAACCAACTACTCAGCCTCAAAAAGATTTACTTAGTCAAGAAAACTTAGATTCTCATTTAGAAGAAAATCTTATTGATTTGGGTGCCCAAGCTGCTAGAAAACTTTCTGCTATTGGCATTTTTAATTATAGAGATTTACTTTTTACTTTCCCTAAACGTTATGAAGATCGCCGCACTTTACCCTATTTTGCTGCACTAACAAACCAAGAAGTAGCCACAGTTTCTGGGTTGGTAGTGAGCAGAAAGACCATAAAAAGCAAAAAGGGCCTAGCTATCTTGCGGGTTTCTTTAGAAGATAAGTATCAAAGTAAATTAGCAGCTGTGTGGTTTAATCAACCTTGGCTAGAAAAGCAACTTTATCCCGGTCTTAATATCATTGCTACAGGTAAAGTTAAGCATCAGGGTAATCGCAAGGAATTGCATGTAAGCGAATTTGAGATTGATGAGGATAAAGAGAGTCTATCGCATGGGCGTATCGTAGGGGTCTATTCTAGTACGCAAGGACTTTCACAAGCCTATATACGTCGCTCTATATATCGCCTCTTAGAAAATACCTCTACTTTACCTGATTACCTGCCTAAAAAAATACTCTTAGAGCAACAATTAGTGACCCTAAACACTGCTCTAAGGCATATTCACTTTCCTGAAAATGACTTAGCTGCACAACAAGCTCTAAGAAGGCTAAAATTTGATGAGTTTTTATTTTTAGAATTGCGTGTTTTATTAAACAGAGATACTTCTTTATTAGGTAAGACCTTTAAGGTAAGCAAAAAAGTAATCAAAGACTTTGAGAAAAGTTTGCCCTTTAAACTAACCCCTGCCCAGAAAAGAGTCTTAGATGACATCTTGAAAGATATGCAAATCCCTAAACAAATGGCACGTATGTTACAAGGTGATGTAGGTTCGGGTAAAACAGTAGTAGCAGCAGCAGCTATCTATGTAGCAATAGAAAATAATACTCAAGCAGCATTGATGGCTCCTACTGAAATCTTGGCTAGACAACATTTTACCAATTTGCAAAAGTATCTATTTCCCTTAGGGGTTAAATGTGAACTCTTAGTTGGTAGCATGACTAAAAAACAAGCTGACAATGTGCGCGAGAAATTAAAAACAGGTGACATTGATTTAGTAGTAGGTACACAAGCCCTTATCCAAGAAAGTGTTGATTTTCATGATCTTGGCTTGGTTGTTATAGATGAAGAACATCGTTTTGGTGTTGAGCAAAGGCGCAAACTAATAGCTGGTTTGCCAGATGTATTAGTTATGAGTGCAACTCCTATTCCCCGTTCCTTGGCCTTGACTATGTATGGTGACTTAGAACTTTCAATTATTGATGAGTTGCCTCCCGGACGTAAACCTGTAACTACTAGATTAGTTAATGACAAAAAACGTCGTGATGTTTACCGCTTTGCTTGGGGTGAAGTTCAAAAGGGCAGGCAGGTTTATGTAGTCACCCCACTAATTGAAGAAAGTGAAGCTGAAATGATGGCAGAAATTGTTTCGGCAGAGCAAATGTACGAAGATTTATGTACGATTATGCCCAAAAGCTGCCGTATTGATATTTTGCATGGCAAGATGACGGGCTCAGAAAAAGAAGCAGTAATGGAGCGTTTTCGTAACCAAGAGTTTGATCTTTTAGTATCTACTACTGTGATTGAGGTTGGTGTAGATGTGCCTAATGCCAGCCTTATGATTATAGAAAATGCTGAGCGTTTTGGCCTTTCGCAATTACACCAACTCCGTGGACGAGTGGGGCGCGGGGAGTATGAAAGTTATTGTGTTTTGATAGCTGGTGATAGGAGTAAAAAGACTCAGCATCGCCTTGAGGTAATAGAAAAGTACTCAGATGGTTTTATAATAGCTGAAAAAGACTTGGAGTTGCGTGGTCCGGGCGAAATGCGGGGTACAAGGCAGTCAGGGTTGCCAGATTTAGTTTTAGGGGATTTATCTAAAGATGGTGACATAATTGAAAAATCAAGGGAGCTTGCCAAAAGGATTTTAGAAAATGACTCTAAGCTCGAGGCAAAATGGGCGACCCGATTAAAAGAAGAACTCAAACGGCGTGTGGATATTGTTGGATTTAGAGAGATAATATAAAATTTAAGAGTTTGGTAAGTTGAAAATTTATAAAATACAGGTAGCAGTTAAGGCTCTTAATCTTTACCTTATCCTGCCGGAATATAAGGCTTAGACGTTTTTCCTCCTTTTCATCTAAGCACGAGCCGCTGCTATACACCCTCATGTGTTTGCCTTTATGGCATCAATATTGTGAGTCCTTGGCAACGGCAGCCAAGGGCTCATTCCTTTTTTTTAACAAAAACCCACTTAATTTGAATGAAGTTTTGTTAAGTAGGGCTTGCTCCAACTAAAAGCAGTTGCTCTAGCACTATAGAGTTCATCTTGTGATTTGGGGTTGGCAAGTAAGTTATTCAATTTTGTTTCAGTAATTCCTTTTATGGGGGAAGCTAACAATTTATCCTCAGCAAAGTGCATAGCTAATCCTTCAGCAAGCCAGCGTGGCCAATGGTCACTTTGGGTAAGGTGAAAAAGCTCATGTCTTAAAGTGCTCTTTAAAATATCACGTTCTACCAGTACTTTTAAGCGCTGCAAATCAACTTGATTGGCCTTTACATTAGCAGTACCTGCTATGTACCAAGGTACTTGATTTGCTTTTATAAATGATTGCAGAGTTGGGTGAATAACTATAGTTATTTCTTGAGGTAAATTTAGTTGCCAAGATTGCTCGAGTTCTCTCTGGGCCTCTTGCAATATTGCAAATACTTCAGATAAGTAAGCTCTATCAGCTTCTGAATTAGTAATTACAACGAACCTTCCATCTGTAGCAGGTTGTTCAGCAGATCCCCAAGCCAAAGCAATTAAGACTAAGGTTGATAAAAAAATTTTGTATTGATGTGTACTGTGAACATCCGTTTCCATCATCACCTCTAGTGAATCAAATTAAACACGAGCACTTCTACTTGTCCACATCTCCCATTACAGGATCTAACGTAGCAATATTAACTACCAAATCAGCAAAAAGACCATCTATAGAGGCAGGTTCTAGGCTTTGCAAATTAACAAGGCTTGGCACACGCACTTTTACACGGTAAGGCATAGAGCCACCATCGGAAACAATGTAATAGCCAAGCTCACCACGTGCACTTTCTGTTGGTATATAAACCTCACCAAGTGGGGGGTGAAAACCTTCAGTAACCAATTTAAAGTGAAAAATGACAGCTTCCATTGAGGTTTCTAGTTCTTCTCGAGGTGGCAAAGAAATACGTCTATCGGGGTCTCTAATAGGGCCATCTTCCAGTTGACTTAGAGCTTGTTCTACAATTCTTATACTTTCTGACATCTCTTCAAAACGCATCATAAAACGATGGTAGGCATCGCCAACTTCACTGGTAGGCACATGAAAATCATAGTTTTCATAGCCACTATAAGGTTGTACCTTGCGAAAATCCAAAGGCACGCCGCTAGCTCTCAAAGAGGGTCCAGTTAACCCATAGTTAAGTGCTTGTTCTTTTGAAATAACTCCTAGGCCCTTAGTGCGAGTAGTAAAGATGTCATTGCTGGCAAATAGTTTGGCGTATTGCTCGAGCATTTTGGGAAACTCCTCTAAAAACGCTCTAACTGTTTTTTCAAACCCTTCAGGCAAATCGTAAGCAAGGCCTCCTACTCTAAAGTAGCCGTAGTTCATGCGTACACCAGAGACTAGTTCAAAAATATCTAGGAGTTTTTCTCGCTCACGCATAGTGTAGAAAAATAGTGTCAAAGCACCCATATCTAGAATTCCTGTACCAAAAAAGACTAAATGACTAGCTATACGATTAAGCTCATTTAGAATTACTCGGATTTGTTGGGCACGCACGGGCACCTTGGCATCTAAAAGTTTTTCTACAGTAATGACATAAGCAAGATCATGAGCAAAGCCGTGTAGGTAATCCATTCGATTAGAGTAAGTCACGCACTGCTGATAGGTACGGTTTTCCATGGTTTTCTCAAAACCAGTGTGCAAGTAACCAATACGTGGCTTAACTGCTTTGACCTTCTCACCATCTAAATCCACTTCTAACCTTAGTACCCCATGAGTGCTAGGGTGTTGTGGTCCCATGTTTATATGCATAAGCTTGGTTTTAAACTCACTAGAAGGGCTCTCAGTAGTTACTATCTTAGTGCTGGCCACTTTTCACCCCCTTACGACTCCCACCTTTCCAACCAGAAAGCCCTACTTCTTTGCCAGTTAGGCCTGCACGAAAATCTTCAGGATCAATAAAACGTCCCTCATTAAAAAGAGTAGGAGTTTCACCTAAAGGAAAATCCTTGCGATGAGGATATCCTTCTAGTTCATCAGGGGTAATTAGTCTAAGCAAGTTAGGATGATCCTCAAAGGTTATCCCAAACATTTCATAGACTTCACGCTCCATAAAGTTTGCTCCCTGCCAAATTTGAGTAATAGTTGGTAAACTTTCACCCTCATCAAGCATTACACGAATAAAAACACGTTCATTTTGAGAAATACTATAAAGATTGTAAGCAATTGCAAAACGCTTATCCTTATGATCAGGATAGCTAAGATAATCAACACCGAATATATCAGAAAGCATTTCAAATCCTAAATTTTTAGCTGCTTGCACACTCTCAACAAGATTTTCTTTAGCAATGACTATGCTAAGAACATCCTTAAAATCTTTAGCGCTTAGAACCTTATCATCTAGACTAGTAATAAGATCATCAACTAAATCCATTACTGCCACCCCTGAATACTTGGCAATTTGTTACCATCTTCATCAAAAGCTTGGCCACGTACCTTTTTTTGTAATTGCATTACACCATAAACTAGGGCTTCAGGCCTTGGAGGACAGCCCGGCACAAAAACATCAACAGGTACAACAGAATCCACATTTTGTACAATAGCATAATTGTTAAACATGCCTCCGGAAGAAGCGCATGCGCCCATAGAAATAACCCATTTAGGGTCAGGCATTTGGTCATAAACTCGGCGCATAATAGGAGCCATTTTTTTGGATAAGCGCCCAGCCACAATCATTACATCGGCTTGACGGGGGCTAGCACGAAAGACTTCTGAGCCAAAACGAGCTAGGTCATTACGAGAGTTAGTAGATTGCATCATTTCAATTGCACAGCAAGCTAATCCAAATGTAGCAGGCCATAGTGAGTTTGAACGTCCCCATGCTACTAGTTTTTCAAGAGTAGAAAACAAAACACCTTCATTTTCCAGTTCTTGTACATCTTTAGTAAATAAATCAAGTAAGGCCATAGTTATAACTAGTTTACCTAATATATTAAAAACGGGTTAAAACTGAACATTTTGTATAGAGGGATTCTTGATGGATATCATGCGCTGAACAACTAAAAAATCTTAAGAGTAAATGTCCAAAACTAAGCCGTTTAAAGTATAGCTATGTCCTTTGTGTAATAGACCAGCTAAAACATAAGCCAAGAAAGCTGTGGCAAGAATTATTGACGCATGAGACTTGCATAGGATTGAGTACAAATTATAATATCTCATTATTTTCATGCTGTTTATACAATTCCACTTAAACAATTAACTTCCCAAGAGTTGATACAAAATAGCTTTATGGGCATGCAATCGATTTTCTGCTTGTTGAAAAACCACACTACGCTCATGATAAACGCAGTCCTCTGTACATTCTTCCCCATAGTGAGCAGGTAAGTCATGCATAAATATACCCCTTGGTGAAAGTTCTTTAAACCATTTAGGAGTAATGGTGTAAGCTTGAAAAGCTTTCCTACGATGATTTGTTTCTTTTTCTTGTCCCATTGAAATCCACACATCTGTATAAAGGGCATCTGCACCTTTAATGGCTGCCCTAGGTTCATGAGACACCTTAACTTTAGCCCCTTTAGCAGTGGCTTTTGCTAAAATATCTTTGTTTGGCTCAAAGCCTTCAGGACAAGCAATAGTAAGATCAACCCCAGTATGTGCTGCAAAGTTTATGTGTGAATTAGCTATATTGTTGCCATCACCAACAAACACTAAGTTTAAGCCCGTGAGTTTGCCAAAGTGCTCTTGCAAGGTCAGATAATCAGCTAAAAGTTGACAAGGGTGTAAAAGATCTGTAAGGCCATTGATTACAGGTATATTGCTGCACTTAGCTAACTCAACAACATTTTTATGAGCAAAAGTGCGTACCATAATGCCATTAACCCAACGCTCGAGATTAGAGGCTATATCTCTAATAGTTTCGCGTACACCAAACCCCACTTCCTGTGGGCCTAAATAAATTCCGTGACCACCAAGTTGGTACATAGCAACATCAAAAGTAGTGCGAGTTCGTAGAGAAGGCTTCTCAAAAATCATAGCTAAACTTTTCCCATTTAGATAGGGTAAAGTTTGTTGGTTTTTAGAAGCTTTTTTTAGCTCGAGCCCACTTTGCATTAAACCTTCAACCTCTTCTTTACTAAGATCTGCAATAGAGATGTAATCTTTGCCCTTTAAGCTCTGTACCTTGTTGAGTTCCATCTTAGTTATCCTTAAATTCAAGTGCAGCACAAAGTACATCTTGAAAGACTGATAATATATGCAATGCTACGAATAATCAAGCATGTTGGAGAATTATAGTGTGCCAGAAAGGCTTTATCTGTCCTATAGTAAAGCGAAGAAGGCTATGTCAGGGTAAGGTATAATGAAGGATTACCCAAACCTTTACGGTTTTTTGGGAAAAACTTTTATAACTATATTGCAAACGAATTAAGAATGAATATTGGACACTCCTTCCAGCCTTAGAAGGAGATACTTAGATTCTGCATTTTGTGAACTGAGCGCAGAGCACTCAAGGTATGTGACTCCCAAGCTTTGCTCGGGAACAAGTTTTAGTTGAAGACATGAAATGTTCAAAACTAAACTGTTGAAGTACATTACAGCAATATTGTGTTACAAGGCAATAATGGGTCCTGAGTGCACTACCACAAGGTTAAGGTTGAAGTAAACTTGCACCATAACAATAATTAGGTAAAATATTTGGTCTTAACTCCAAAAATAAAATTTGGAGGATTGTACTTATTTAAGAATAACGAAAGCTATCAGGAGGTTAAATCAAATATGAATATAGGTATAAATGGTTTTGGACGTATTGGTCGTCAGATTTTTCGGATTATGCATGAGCGTGGTCATACAGCTAAAATGATTAACGACTTAACTGACAATAAAACCCTTGCACAGTTACTAAAATACGATTCTAATTACGGGAAGTTCCCCGGTGAAGTATCTTTTGATGATAAGCACCTATTTGTAGATGGCAACAACATAAAAGCAACAGCCATTAGAAATCCTGAAGAATTACCTTGGGGTGAGTCAGGTGTAGATATTGTAGTTGAGTCTACAGGGTTCTTTAGAAAACGTGAGCAGGCAGCTATGCACATTAAGGCTGGTGCCAAGAAGGTATTAATCAGTGCACCCAGTCCTGATAGCGACTTCGACATTATGATGGGCGTTAATGCCTATCAGTACGATGGTGAATCTGGCGAAGTAGTTTCTAATGCAAGCTGCACTACTAACTCATTAGCTGCTGTAATGAAGGTCCTTGATGATAGTTTTGGTATTGAGCAGGCTATGATGACCACTATTCATAGTTACACTAATGATCAAAATATATTAGATGCTCCTCACTCAGATTTACGCCGTGCTCGCAATGCTGCCACTAATATAATTCCTACCACAACTGGTGCAGCCAAAGCGGTAGGTAAAGTACTTCCGAAAATGCAGGGTATCTTTGATGGTGTAGCAGTGCGTGTACCTACCTCGACAGGTTCACTTTCAGATGTAACGATACTGTTAAAGAAAGAAGTTACTGCTGAAGAGATTAATAATGCTATAAAAACGGCTGCCGAGGGATCTTATGAGGGTATAATTGAATATAGTACTGACCCCTTAGTATCAAGTGATATTGTAGGCAACCCACACTCAGCTATTTTTGATAGTGAGATGACAAAGGCTGTTGGTAAAATAGCTAAAATTTTTGTTTGGTATGACAATGAGTGGGGGTACTCTAATCGTATGGTGGATGTGCTAGAGATTATGGCAAAGCACATATAGTGTTCAGGTAATCAAATTTAGCAACGCGGATTGAGGCAAAATCCTTATAGAAAGTCCCAAGAATGCGGAACCTGCTATTGTAATGTCTGTCCAATACTTTTACTTACGAAGAAACAGCCTATCTCATAGTTAGCCCCCAAAATGCAATGTGCATCAATGGATCCATAGCAGAGATAGAAGCTGGCAAGATCAAAATACATAATCTTGTCAAAAAATGATTCTTGCATGGCCTGAAAATGCTTGACGAGGACATTTATAATTCTACAATACGCTTTTCTGACCGAGCAGAAAATTATCTTAGGTATCGCCCTACTTATCCAAATCAGATTATTGCCTTACTTGAAGAGCAGTGTGGTCTTATTTCCAAAACAATTGTCGCTGATATAGGTTCAGGCACAGGCCTCCTCACTAAATTATTCCTAGATAACAATAACTTTGTTTTTGGCATAGAGCCAAATAAAAATATGCGTGAAGTAGCAGAAAGATTGCTTGGTAAATATAAAAACTTTAAGAGTATCAATGCAACTGCAGGAAGACACAACTCTAGAATCTCAATCTATTGATTTGATTACAGTAGGCCAAGCATTTCATTGGTTTAATGCAGAAAAGTCAAAAAGTGAATTTCAACGTATAACTTGCTTTCCTAGTTGGGTAGTCTTAATTTGGAATGAAAGGCGAGTTGACACATATCCTTTTGTAAAGGCCTATGAAGAATTGGTACAAAAATATGCTACCAATCATCACTCGCTTGGCTATAGAAGTGTAGGTGATGAAGGGATAAGGAAATTTTTTAATCCTCATAAATTTGTATTAACTACTTTGCCTAATAGACAGAATTTTGACTTTGAAGGTTTAAAAGGGAGACTTTCATCATCGTCTTATGCACCTAACATAGAACATTATCAATATTTACCTATGATTGCTGAGTTGGAACAAATCTTTAAGGAGCATAATAAAGAAGGAAAAGTAGTTATGGAGTACCAAACTAAAGTTTATTGTGGACAGATAAACACTTAGCCCATTTGCCTGAGCTTTGTATTTAATTTACTTGTAGCGAATGTTAAGTTCTTCTTTATCCAACTCAAAGGCATGTAACTTACTAGTATTAGCAAGGAATTCTACCTTTTCATTAACCTTCACCTTTGCGTGTGGTTCAACTCGAGCTACTATACTTTGATTACCTTCTAATGAAGCTATGACAATAGTTTCTGCCCCCAAGGGTTCCACTACTTCAACAGTAGCTTTAATAGTATTGTTGCCAGTATCTTCAATCTGAGAATTACCCTTAACATCAAGGTCTTCTGGACGGACTCCTAGGTAAACCTGCTTGCCATGAAACTTATATAGTTTATCTACCAACTCTTTATCTGGAGTAATAGAAAAACTACCCTTCTTGCCTTTTATGGTGCCCTCATCAACTGTACCAACTATAAAATTCATAGCTGGCGAACCCATAAAGCCGCCCACAAAACGGTTCACTGGTTTCTCATAAAGATTAATAGGACTATCTACTTGTTGAATAAAACCATCTTTCATCACCACTATCCGTGTCCCCATAGTCATAGCTTCTACCTGATCATGAGTTACATAGATAGTAGTAACTCCCAAGTTTTGATGTAATTTAGAAATATTAGCTCGCATATCCACACGCAGCTTAGCGTCAAGATTAGAAAGAGGTTCATCCATAAGGAAAACTTTGGGCTTTCTAACAATAGCACGACCTAAAGCCACACGCTGACGCTGTCCACCAGAAAGCTCTTTAGGACGGCGATCTAACAAATCCTCTAGTTGCAACATTTTGGCAGCCTCTTGAACACGTTTTTCAATCTCTTTTTTAGGAGTTTTACGTAATTTAAGGCCAAATGACATGTTCTGTTTTACATTCATATGAGGATATAGGGCATAATTTTGAAAAACCATAGCAATATCACGGTCTTTGGGGGGGATATTATTTACTACCTGCTCGCCAATTTTGAGGGTTCCCTCAGTTATATCTTCAAGTCCTGCTATCATACGCAAAGTAGTAGTTTTCCCACAACCTGATGGTCCTACAAACACCACAAACTCTTGATCTTTTATGTCTAGAGTAAAATCTTTCACTGCTTTGACACCGTTAGGGTATCTTTTGTTGACTTGCTCGAGCACTACTTCTGCCACGAAAATCTTCCTCCTGAATAGGATTTTACATTAAAATTGTAATTACAATATGCTACAAAATCTGACATTATTTGTTTTAACTCCTGCTACCTAGAAACCAGCTTCATTTATATCCTAACCATCATGGTCAGAGCTTTTTCTCAACAGACCTGATCTAGGTTAGGTAATTTATGAATTTATGTTGTTTAGTTTCTACCTCGCTACTGAGCGTAAAGAATTCGGGTTTTGTATATCAACAATTAACCCATTTAAGATTCTACATGTAAAATGTTTTGCGTACAAAACTACACATATTAACATTCGATGCTCTCCTGAACTGACTTACAATCCATTAAGCAATCTAGCACAACAAAAATACAAACATGCAAAATCCTAATGTGCCTGTTTATCACTTTATTGTTGTAGTAATTTTCTTCTATAAAGTACACCAAAAATAAAGCGAAAATGTCTTCCTGCAAAACACATATCATACTGAGGAACTTGACTCTTACCCCTACGAGAGCAAGCAAGGGTATAGTGATGAATGTATTTCACTACATTACACTGTGAGGTACTTCGCTGCGTTCAGAATGACGTTACATTCCTTGCTTTAGATAGCGTAAGAACTTATCTGGACATTTATTTATAGTTAAATACCTAACATGCCCAGATACCATCGCTTAAGTAATGTACCTACAAAAAGAGCTACTATACCACCAAAAGCAAGATAGGGGCCAAAAGGTATTTTTCTACTACCACCTAGAAACTTACCTATAATGCCAAAAATAGCTCCTGCAAAAATAGCTATTATAAGGGCAACAATGACATTTTCGGGTCCTAACATAGCTCCTAGGACTGCTGCTAATTTAGCGTCACCAAAACCCATAGCTATAGGTTCATCATCATGTTCTTGTACGCTTTCTTCCTCATTATGGGCCAAGCTATATATCCACCAATAAAATGAACCAATAATAGCAAAAGCTCCAGCGGCAATAAAGGTATACTTTATAGCCACAAGTGGAGTTACAAAGGGATTCCAAGGAAGAATGAGTAATGCTATAAACCAAAACGCATAAATGATACCTTCAGGTAGCCGTATTGTTTTACGAGTTATTAAATTTAAAGCCAAAAAGAAGGCAGCTAAGCTAAAACCGGACCACCACCCTCCCAAAGCTCCACCTAAAGCCGCAAAATTTACCTGATCCATGTTAAAAGGCCAGATTCGCTCTTTAGTATCTGCAAAGCGGCGTAGGATTAGACTGCCAACTCGATTAATAAGGGCTATAATTCCTGCTCCAAGAGCAGCGCCTTGTAAAGCTTGCATAAATGTAGGTAAATTAGCTATGCCTGAGGATACATAAAGAAAGGTGCCTAAAACACCTATTATAATTGCAGGTAATGTTAAACTATCTGGCAAAATATAATGATCTATATCTATAAAAGACATCATCACAATTAGTGCAAAGAGGGTTATTAACGGCAAAAAGCTAAAATGGTAATTTTCAATAGGAAACTGCCACACAATAAGGCCAAAACCTAAAGCCATTAAAACTTCTACAAAGAAATATCTTATTGATATGGGCTTTTTACAACTGCGACAACGTCCACGTAAGAAAAGCCATGAAAAAATGGGTACAAGGTCTAAAACACCCAAGGTACGTTTGCAGTTAGGGCAGCTCGAGCGAGGGCTAATTATAGATTTACCTGCTGGCAAGCGATAAATAACTACATTGGCGAAGCTACCAACAAGAGCACCTATCACACTGGCATAAATTATATAAAAGGTATTTAGCACACTAAGATATTATAGCTTCTATTATCATTGGATATGTGGAGGATTTGTGCTCGATACTTTAAAGCGCCTTTGGGACAATATCTATACTCGCATTGGCTTAATAGTCGTTGCCAGTGTGCTGGTTCTGTGGCTTCTGGAGAAAACACAACTTGCTTGGGGAAGTTTCCTTATAGCTTTTGCCATAGCTTATATCGCTAACCCTTTAGTTACTTGGTTCGAGAATAAGCGCTTTTTCTCACGTAGTCTCGGGGTTATTTTGGTTCTCTCTTTCATTTTATTTATTTTTGTAGTAGGTATACTTTTACTCATAAACATCATTGTGGAAATTTCCACTCTGGCAGAAGGAATTAGTATTTCTCCTCTAATTAATTGGGTTCGCAATCTGCCTGAAAAATGGCCTCAATGGCTAGGAAAGATTCTTTCTCAAAACACAGAAAGTGTAAACAACCTTTTACAAAATCTACAAAACTTTTTACAACAGGAGTGGCCTGATACAGTTTTGCCATGGTTACAAGACAGAATGACTGGTTTTCTAAGGGGCATAGGGGGCTTCTTAGGAGTTATTCTACAATCTATTCTAATTTTTATTTTAGTGGGTTACATATTAGCAAGTTACCCTACCATTGTAAAAGACTTATTAAGAATTATCCCTCCTCGCCAACAACCTTTAGCTAAAGAACTTACTGACAAACTTGATATTGTTGTGGGGGGATACATTCGTGCCAAGGTTATAGAAGCTCTTATAGTAGGTTTAGTTACTTGGCTGTCTCTAAGTATTATTGGGGTTCCTTCAGCACTTTCCATTGGCTTTGTAGCAGCACTTTTAAACCCTATACCTTATCTTGGACCTATTATTGCTACTATTCCAGCAGTGCTACTTGCTATAGGTGAAGGTTGGACAATTGTAGTTATTACAGGAGTTGTAATGATAATTATTCAACAACTTGATGGCAATGTCTTAGGGCCCTTACTTTTATCACAAAGTATGCAAGTTCATCCTGTAACAGTATTAGTAGCTTTGATTGTGGGCTCTAGTCTGTTTGGCTTTTGGGGTATACTTTTAGCTATTCCTGCTACCGCCTTTTTTCAACTTCTTTATAATGACTATTATCTAACCAGTAAGTGGTATAGAGCCGGCGAAATTACGCAAGGTGATGAATTAGAAATGTAAAACTAAAGCTTTTATGAATTCCTTATGATTGCCCTCACACAAATTCTCATTAAGGTGTTATTATACTGCCGCTATGAAAGTAAAGTTTTTTTCTATCACTCTATTAATTCTGGCAGCTACTTTCCTTGTTGCTAATTCGTTTACAAGTAAGCTTAGTGCCCAAGCCGATTATTCGCGCATTGTTTTTATTGATGCAGCAAGGGCCCTAGCTTCCCACCCCGCTGGTGGTGCAGTGGCAGAGATTCAAGAACGCCAAGAGGAAGAATTAGGTCCCATCTTACAGCAAATTCAAGAATTACAAAGACAAGCTGCAGAAAGGGAATTAACTCCTGAAGAACAAGACTTAGCTGATATCCTAATAAGAACCTTGCAAGAAAGGCAGCAACTCTACGCAGAGGAAATCTTGCAGGCTTCTGAGCCAGCTGTAAATGCTGTAAATGCTGCTATTACTGCTATTTCAGCTAGTCAAGGATATTCTATGGTACTTGATGGTAATATAGCAGGACAAAACGGTATAGGTCTTGTGGTTTATGCAGTAGAAGGCTTAGATATAACCGATCAAGTCATAGAATATGTTAAGCAAAATCCATAAATAAGTTTTGTTGATTTGGTAAGGGCGTATTGTAATACACCCTTACCTTATGCTTGACGCCACAGTACTTCTCTTTTTACCTCTTCAATAGCCTGAGTTATTGGAATGTCCCTTGGGCAAGCCTCTGTGCAATTATAAGCAGTACGACAACGCCACAAACCATTACTTTGATTTAAAATTTGTAACCGCTCACTTGCTGCCCGATCACGGCTATCAAATATAAAGCGGTGAGCATTAACAATAGCTGCTGGTCCAATATAACGCCCATTTACCCAAAAAACAGGGCAACTAGTAGTACAACAGGCACAAAGAATGCATTTAGTAGAAGCATCAAAGACCTCACGATCTTCGGGGCTTTGGTGGCGTTCTGCTACTGGTGCAGGCTCATCATTTATAAAAAATGGTAATACAGATTTATAAGAGTCAAAAAAAGGCTCCATATCTACAATTAAGTCTTTAAGCACTGGCAAGCCACGAATAGGTTCTATACTTATTTTCTCGCCTAAGTCTTTGACCAAAACTTTACAAGCTAGGTGGTTCACACCATTAATAAGCATACCATCAGAGCCACAAATACCGTGTGCACAACTACGACGATAAGAAAGAGAACCATCAATTTCCCATTTGATTTTGTTAATGACATCTAGCACACGATCAGTGGGTTGAACTTCTAATTGGTAATCTTCCCAATGTGGTCTAGAATCTTTTTCAGGGTTAAAACGTTTGATTTTTACATAAACTTGAGTTTGTTGCATTAATTATTTCCTTTATCCTAATCCTAGGGATATAGCGTCACTCTTAGATGTTAGGGTGCTAGAGTGAATTATATAAATATTATAAACACAACTTTGATTACACAAAAAACCAATAGAAAAACCACTACCAGAAATACCAGTAGTGGTTTGTTGATATCTAAATCTAACTAAGAGTAGAGCATACAAAGTTTGTTTTAGAGAAAGCACGAAGGAAGGAAAGGAAATAAAATGCAGATAAATACATCAAGAAAATCTTCAACTAGATCAGCAGGAAAGCCAGCCCCAATTAAAATACTTTCCAAAAGATCGTCTGCCACTCCTAAAACATCCACAAGAGCTTCTGCTACAACTTCTATTGTAAACCCTAGGCCTTTAAGAATAAAAGCTACACTATCAGCTGTGAATAAGAAAACATCTTTAAGAGCACCAGCTATCTCAGTAGCTGCAAACCCTAAACCCTTGAGAATATCAGCTGCAATCTCACCGGTTAATAAGAAAACATCTTTAAGAGCACCAGCTATCTCAGTAGCTGCAAATCCTAAACCCTTGAGAATATCAGCTGCAATCTCACCAGTTAATAAGAAAACATCTTTAAGAGCACCAGCTATCTCAGTAGCTGCAAATCCTAAACCCTTGAGAATATCAGCTGCAATCTCACCAGTTAATAAGAAAACATCTTTAAGAGCGCCAGCTATCTCAATCGCTGCAAACCCTAAACCCTTGAGAATATCAGCTGCAATCTCACCTGTTAATAAGAAAACATCTTTAAGAGCACCAGCTATCTCAATCGCTGCAAACCCTAAACCCTTGAGAATATCAGCTGCAATCTCACCTGTTAATAAGAAAACATCTTTAAGAGCACCAGCTATCTCAATCGCTGCAAATCCTAAACCCTTGAGAATATCAGCTGCAATTTCACCTGTTAATAAGAAAACATCTTTAAGAGCACCAGCTATCTCAATCGCTACAAATCCTACGCCTTTAAGAACCAAAGCTGCACCCTCAGCTGTTAGTAAGAAAACATCTTTAAGAACACCAGCTATTTCCTCAACTAGGAATCCAGCATACTTAAGAGCACTAGCGGTAACCTCACCAGTTAAAGCAAGAGAATCTTTAAAAATTTCAGCAATGCGGTAAGCAGTAGAGAGATATATATCACTAAGAGCGTCAGCTATTTCATTAGGTATAAACTCAGCATAATCAAGGGCAATAGCTGTAACTTCATCTGTAAATGCAAGAGAATCTTTAAAAATTTCAGTAATGCGGTGAGCAGTAGAGAGATAGATATCACTAAGAGCATCAGCTATTTCGTTAGGTATAAACTCAGCATAATCAAGGGCAATAGCTGTAACTTCATCTGTGAATGCAAGGGAATCTTTAAAAATTTCAGCAATGCGGTGAGCAGTAGAGAGGTATATATCACTAAGAGCATCAGCTATTTCGTTAGGTATGAATGCTACAGCATTTAAAATTTCAGCTGTTGAGATATCAGGTAACTGGTAAACATCCTTTAAAGCCAGTGCCACCTCCTGTGCACTAAAGGATTCATCCTTTAGCAGTTGTGCTGTGATTTCAGGACTTAAACTGAATTCATCAAGAAGCACTTGAGCTATCTCAGAAGCAGTAGCGCCGCTCTCAACCATAACTCGCACACGTATGATAGGGTGGTTTTCTACAAGAAACTCAACTGGGATAGTCTTAGCATTTTTCTTGGCTACAAAATCAAAAGCACCAAGTTCTAGATTAGCAACCAACACCTTCACACGATAAGTTTCTCCTTTAGCAAGTCCTAACTTATTCGTATGTAAGTTAACAAGGTACTTGAAACCAGCAATCCTAAGTTGCTCACTACCTTGCCCACTAGAATCTAAACTAGTGATTAGTTCACAGGTTCCTCCGTTGACGCTACACAATTCAACAACTAGAAAATCTAGGAGCGAATTGTCAAAGTTGTCAGCATTACCTCCTTTAGGAGCAATGGGAGGCAAGAAGAAGAAAGCATCACTAGGATCTAAACCTGTGTCAATACCTGAAGCAATTACTACTTCGTTTTCTTCAATAATTACAATTTGATCAAATGGCTCTTCCTCAGAAACTGTATTTCCTTCATTAGGAATTTGTGTGGGTGCAGGTGAAACATTACTTGTACAACTAGCTACAAGTAAACTTAATATTATTAATAGCCCTAAAAAGGGCAAGCATAAAAGTCTTTTCATTTATTTTAATCTCCTTAAAAAATTACACACGTAGAGTTGCTTCTAAATAAGACCCTTAGTTTGGTAGAAGCAAAGCAACTCAAGGTTTGGCTCGCGAATGCTTGTTCTTAATAGTAGTCGTTAGAACTAATTTAGTAGGGGTTAGCACCTCAATTTGCTTATTAAGGGACAGGCTAAATTTTTAGTGTATCTTTATTTGCCCTATACTACAAAGCCCTCAGTGTTCTAGGGCGTGTTGACATTTTGAGGATTTAATAACTGTTTGGAAAACACATTTTGAATTTGATGTGTTCCGCAAATTTTTGCCCTTATCCCAAAGCCTTTCTCAACTTTTTAGAGTGAAATGCCAACAGAACCCAGTCTTTATAGATTGTGCAAAATAATAAACCTTATTTTAATACCTAAAACAACCATCCATACCCTTAAAGCACCTCTAGGAAAGCATATCCCAAAAGCCCTTCTCATAAGCACTTACAACCCCTTATGAACTTAGGGTGGGGAAAATTAAAACACCAAAACAACCTCCTAATCACTTCAACTAAATTCTTATTAATTTAGCTAAAGACAAATGCACTGGAATTATCTATATTTGCAGCAGTTAAAACAGCTAAAGCAATGTTACACCTCCTTACCATCTAGTTATTTCAGTTCATTAATTAAATCCTCAAAATGTGGCGTTGGATAAAAGCTAAAAACAATCTCCTTCCCAGAAACAAATTTATTTTTAACATTATTGAGCACAATTGAAAAACAAAAACTACAGCATTAGACTTGATTCCTTGCCACTCATTAAAACCAAAAAAGGCTTAATAATGAACCTACCCCATTTTATCAATAGCTAAATCATTCTTACATGAGAATTAGCTAAATCTGCGATCAACCCAATAATGGCAACTAAAACGCTAGTATCGTTTCAAGTCCTTGCACTCTAAAATTCTTTCTAATAAACTCGTGGCTTTGGCTTGTACAGTCCTAGAGTTACAGGCTTATAATCGATGCGTACTTTGTCACCGTCTTTATACACTAGAGTATGCTTGAGCCAGTTTTCATCGTCTCGGTCTTTATAATCTTCGCGTGAATGAGCTCCTCGAGACTCTTGCCGATTATGTGCTCCATGTACAAGTTGCTCAGCGTTGTCCAACAAAAATCCAAGTTCTAGTGCCTCTAAAAGCTCAGTATTATAAAGCTTCCCTTTATCTTCAACTTGAATGTTCTTATATCGCTTTTTAAGCTCTTTAATCTTTTTGATTTGCTTAGAGAGAGTCTCTTCGGTTCGGAAGACACTGGCATTTTCATGCATAGAATTTTGCAACTCTTGACGCAATTGACCAACCTTTTCCTCGCCACTATCATTTAAGGCTTTTTCTATTATTTCTCGAGCAAAATCTTGATTATCACTTGGTAAATCACTAAATTGACTACCAGCAGCATATTCAGCAGCAAATTTACCTGCCCTACGACCAAAAACTATTAAATCTCCAAGAGAGTTGGTTCCTAAACGGTTAGCACCATGCAAACTAGCACAGGCACACTCCCCTGCTGCATAAAGCCCTTGCACAACAGTATTATCACCATCACTAATTACCTCTGTATTAATCGTAGTGGGAATACCACCCATAGCATAATGTGCTGTAGGTTGCACAGGCACAGGCTCTTTGACAGGATCTACACCTAGGTAAATGCGAGCAAATTCTGTGACATCGGGTAAGCGTTTCTCTATAATCTCAGCGCCTACTTGAGTTAAATCTAAGTGAACATAGTCTTTGTCAGGTCCTATACCCCGCCCTTCACGTACTTCTAGATATATGGCACGGCTAACCATGTCCCGTGGGGCTAAGTCTTTAATAGTAGGAGCGTAATTCTCCATAAAACGCTTACCCTCACTATTATGTAAGATTCCACCTTCACCTCGAGCACCTTCAGTTAACAGCACTCCTATTTTATAAAGGCCCGTAGGATGAAACTGAAAAAACTCAGGGTCTTCTATAGGCAAGCCACGACGATAAATTATACTAGTCATGTCACCAGTTAAAGCATGGGCATTAGAAGTTACCTTAAACATGCGCCCCCAACCACCAGTGGCAATGACTGTTGCTTTAGAGTGAAAAGTATGTAGCTCTCCTGTAGCAAGTTCATAAGCCACTATTCCAAGACATTTACCATCTTCTAAAATGACGTCAATAACATGGAATTCATTAAAAAAAGTAACGTTATCTTTTATTGACTGCTGGTACAAGGTTTGTAAAATCATGTGCCCTGTACGATCAGCCGCATAGCACGCTCTCTCAACAGCACTCTTGCCAAAGTCACGGGTATGACCACCGAACTTCCTTTGAGCAATTTTGCCTTCAGGAGTTCTTGAAAAAGGCAGTCCCATATGCTCGAGATCATACACTGCTTCAATTACCTCATGAGCAAATGTCTGGGCAACATCTTGATCAGTAAGGTAATCACCACCTTTAATTGTGTCAAAAGCATGCCACTCAGCACTATCTTCGTTTATATTACCAAGTGCAGCTCCTACACCACCCTGAGCTGCGCCTGTATGGCTGCGAGTAGGATAAAGCTTGCTAACAACTGCTACAGAAACTCCCGGATGTTGTGCAGCATACCTTGCGGCCATTAAGCCAGCGCCACCTGCGCCGACTACAATAACGTCATAATGGTGGGCTCTTGGCATTAGTGATTCTCTCCTAAGTTACGAATGGCTTCACCCATTTCTTCATAAGTAAATGCCCAAAGTGCTGTTATACCTAAGAGGAAGATAACTCCAGCCACAAAGAAAAGGGTTGTTTTAGCTAGGAAGCGTCTTTTAGGTTTCTTGATGTAATCTTCTATATTGTAGCGTAAACCATTTACGCCGTGTAACATAGCAAAAAACAAAATAAAAGTGTCATAGACTTTTACCCATGCTTTACTGAAACGGCTAGCTACATAGTTATAGTCAACTTCGGCAACATTAATTAAAATGTTATTCATAAATATATGTCCAAAAATTAAGAAGATTAGTAGCAAACCAGACACACGCATAAATACCCACCATGCCAGTTCACTATTAGTGTTGTAAGTAGCTCGAGCTTGGCTTAAAGTTCTAGGTTGTACAGCCATTATTTACTCCAATTGTTTTAGCTATAGGTATCTAGATAAATCTTTGCCTTGTTATTGCAAATTCAATAGAGGTTGAGTTCCATAGGGCAAATTCCCCTAAATCTCCCTTATTAAGGGAAACTTTCCCTATCCCCTTCTTAATAAAGATTAGTGATTTATTATCTGAGAAAAAACTTTTCTGGCACACTATAAAGTATAGCGCTTTCATTAACCCTTAAATATTTCAGGAATCACTTTGACTAGTATAGGAAAACCAATACCAGCAGTTAGGACCAAAACGCCATACCACATATGGCGTTGCCAGCGCACACCCCACTGAGTAAAGTCCATAATTATTATTCTTAGGCCATTTAAGGCATGATAAACAACCCCTGCCATAATTAGCACAAGGCCTATGCGAAATGGCCACTGATGATAAAAAGCTAAGAATGCATTAAAAGGACCATCTGGACCAAACATAACTAGGCTAATATCAATAACATGCAAAAATAAGTAAAGTGCTAAGGCTACGCCAGATGCACGGTGTAAGATAAAGGCCCATTGTCCTTCTCTACCTCTATACATAAAAACCTCCTTGTAGTTTCTCGTCATTATCATCCATATATAGTCAGGGCTCTTTCCAACCTCAAGAAGAGGGTCTCCTGACATCATGTCCATTATTCTAACAGATCTTACAATTCTACAGGACTATTAACTCTAGCACTACTGCTGTGACATGTTTGCTAAAGGAACACTTCTCTCTTAAATGACAGAACAGAGATGTGTCAATAAACATATGAGTACTATATAAATTTTTTATGAAGACTTTATAGTTGTTATGTGGGTAGTGAGATGCAATAATGCTTGTTGCCCACCAAAAACGTTTTTAGGATGTATAAATTGGTTAGATGGCCATCTACAAAGGGCTAAAAAATATTGCAAGGAGGCATATTTAATGCCAAAGTTAGAGAAGTTTTTATTCTACCTATTTATTTTCCTAGCGCTGATATTCAGCTTAGTATCTTGTTTTCGTAGTAGCCCCCCAAGGCAAGATAATGCTAGTGATATTCAAGATCCTATAAATACACCACGAACAACTCAGTCGTTGGTAACAACACTATTACCAGTGTCCTATACGACAACTAGTGGTAGTGATGAAGCCCAGCCAGTAAGTAATGTTCACATTAAGGATCAAGCTTTATTTGATAATGACTACTTTCGATACTGTTAAAGCTCACTAAGTCGTGACCCCCTAAAGTCTCATAAAGTCGTGACTATTTTTAGACTCCAAGTAGGTAAAAAAGCTGCATGATATGGATTATGTCAGATTACACCTCCTTAGAAGAAAGAGTAGAAATGCTACAACGAGCTGACAATGGAGAACCAATAAGCAAAATTGCTCTTGAATTAGGGTGGCATCCATCTACAGTCAAAAAATGGGTAAGAAGAGGTCGTGAACAAGGTCGTCAAGGTTTGGAAAGGAAGATGGGACGTCCTCAAAAAGGAGCTCTAAGCAGTTATCCTGCACGTATGGTAGGAGAATTACGTCAAATACGATTACAACATCCTCGTTGGGGTGCTGATACGTTGCGTATAGAGCTAGGTCGTATGCCCCAGTGGGCAGGTAAATTGTTGCCTAGTCGGTCAAGTATTAATCGCTTCTTACAAGAAGAGCAATTGGTCCAAAACTATGAACGTCATGTAGCATTACCATCCACTAAGCACACACGCTTAACCCATGCCCATGAATGTTGGCAAGTAGATGCAATGGGACATGAGCTTGTTCCAAGTGTAGGAGTAGTTAGCCTAGTTGATGTAAGTGATGTTGTTTCCCGTACACGCCTGCTAAGTTATCCTTGCTTTCTAGGTAAGGAGAAAGCAATTCGCCACACCAATACTGAGGACTATCAAATCACTTTGAGGTTAGCATTTTTAGACTGGGGGTTACCTGAAAGTATTCAAGTTGATCATGACAGTGTTTTCTTTGATGTTAGGAGTAAATCACCCTTTCCTACAAGATTACATCTGTGGTTGTTAGCAATGGGTATCGAACTTCAATTTAGTCGTATTCGTCGCCCTACAGATCAAGCAATTGTAGAGAGATCGCATCAATTGTGGGCTGATCAGGTTCTTGATCGACACTATCCATCTTGGAACGCTTTATATCAAGCTTTACGAGATAGACGCAACATACTTAATGAAGAGCTTCCTTGTCACTCTTTGGGAGGGCAAGCACCGCTACAAGCTTTTCCAGAGGCAGCTCACTCAGGGCGCTGGTATAGACCTGAGTGGGAAGATGAAATGTTTGACCTAAGCGAAGTTGATGCTTATCTAGCAAAGGGAAAATGGTTTAGGCGAATAGGTCAAAACGGCACAATTTCCTTAGGAGGACAGATTTATTACCTAGGGAACAATCATTTACGTGAGCAGTGCGAAATAAATTTCAAGTTACCAGAAAGAGTTTTGTCATTTCTCAATCAGAGAGGTGAGTTGATTAAACAGTTACCCATCCAAGGTATTGATCCACCCACACTCATTGGAAACATTTTTGCTTTTACTCAATCTATCCCTTTTCAGCCTTCTCTTCCTTTTACTTGGCAAGAACAGCAAAGGTTACGACTTTTTGAGACTTAATATGGTCATGACTTAGTGAGACTTAACAATACCTAGAATTTAAAACCTCACAGGGTAATAACTATGCAGGTTATCGCACTTTTATATTACCACAACACATTGCTCCTTCAGACATAATTTCCTTGTTGCTAACTATCAACTTCCTAGGACCTGCACCGGGCGAGCAGCAATGGTCGCAGCAGTGGTCATGGTCTATTTACAATTGGATTACCTCTACAGCGCAATGTTGCATATTAAGTAAGGGGAAGTGCGAAAAAAGTGCGAGTGTGAATAATAAATTAAGGCTATGAAAAACATTTATAAAGCACACAATGAAATATTAGAAGAGGCCGTAAATTTAAGTCCTCCAGAATGCAACTTAGTTGAAGCAGATATAGAAGCGCTAGCAAAAGAACTCAAAGAATACGTAGCAGAGTTTGAAGAAGCATTTAAACGACCTGAAAGTTTGATCTGGACAGGACATTATCTAAAAGGTTTGTTAAGCAACCTTGATCGAAAAAATATAGAAGCAATGGCACTATCAATAGGACTGAATGTCCGTAGCATGCAAAACTTTGTAGGACAAAGCCCTTGGCAGTTAGAACCTGTGATTGACACGCATCAAAAACTTATTGCAGAAAGTTTAGGTAATGATGGAGTACTGATAGTTGATGAATCAGGGAATGTAAAACAAGGAAAAAGCTCAGTAGGAGTAGCAAGGCAATATTGTGGATCAGTAGGAAAAGTGGAGAACAGTCAAGTAGGAGTATACCTAGGGTATGCCAGTAACAAAGGACATACCTTAACAGAAGGGCAGTTGTACTTACCAGAACAATGGTTTGATAAAGAGCATGAACAAAAAAGGGAAGAATGTGGAGTGCCAAAGGATCTAGAATTTAGAACCAAACCAGAAATAGCGTTAGGAATGATAAAAAAGACAGAAGAGAGAGGGCATTTGAGCTTTGAATATGTGCTAGCAGATGCATTGTATGGAAATAATATCGAGTTTAGAGATGGAGTAGCTGAATTAGGAAAAAAGTACTTTACAGCAGTATCTTGCGATACGCAGGTATACAAGGAGAAGCCAGAGGTCAAGGTACCTGAATATAAAGGTAGGGGAAGGAAGCCGAAACTAGCAAGGGCAAATATTGAATCAATACGGATAGATGAGTTAGCAAAGGAAATAGAAGCAGAAAAATGGAGTAAACATGTAGTGAAAGAAGGAAGTAAAGGGCCAATAGTATGTGAATTTGCCTTTGAGCGAATATGGGAAACAAGGGGAGAAGAAGAGCCAGTGGAACTGTGGTTGGTAATTCGGCGTAACCTAAATGAGAAAAGAGAGATAAGCTATTATTTGTGCAATGACTCAGAAGAAGTCAGCCTAGAAACATTAGTGTGGCTAAGTGGAATGAGATGGCCGATAGAAACATCGTTTGAGGAATCAAAAGAAGAACTGGGGCTTGATCACTACGAAACTAGAAGCTACTTAGGTTGGCATCACCATATACTATTAACTTGTCTAGCACATCATTTTCTGGTGAGGATGCGTTTAATGTTAGGAGAAAAGTCTCCAGCTTTAACTTTGCCACAGGCAAGAGTGCTGCTCAAGGCAGCAATACCGTTACCTAGATTGACAATAGCTCAATCACTAAATCTAATTCGTTACTATCAGCGCAGAAATTATACTGCTTATGCTTCGCATCGAAAACGTACTCTTGCTATATTGTCTAGGAGTTATATTCCATGACATTGCGCTGTAATAATAAATGCAATGAAAAAGAACTGCCAACTGCCATGATAGCAACAGGTGCAATGACACTCAAAGTAGTCATGTCATGACCTAAATAACCGAGTCCACCCAGAGACCAGATAAGTCCTATTAAGACAGTAAGTAGTGGTAGAAGGGCACCTTGTAAGGTGCGAAAATTTAAAAATAGAAAAACCAGAATTAATAGAGCAGCTAAGCCTGTGAGGAGGGGTAAATCACGCTGCATTGCTGTTTGCATGGTAGCCTTGATAGCAGGCTTGCCAGCGATGTAGGCCATACCTTCCCAATGGGCATCAAGTATTTCCTGTAAAGACTTGTTAAAACTAGAAGCATCAACATCTTCTGGCAGTTCAATAATAATAGTGGTGAAATCACCTTCTTTACTGACCAAAAGACCATCTTTATACAGATAAGAGGACGATAAAAAGTTGCGCATATTGGCAACATCTTCTTGGCTGATTTCACCAATTTCTGGCAAAAGGTCTTCAATGTTAAGAAAACCGTTATCATCTTCAAAACGTGCACCATTTGCTACGCTCAGAACTTCAACCACACCTTCAATATCTTCAATTTCATTTGTGAGTTGTCGGATTTGCTCGAGCGCTGCTGGAGTGTAAATGTCACCCTCGAGCAAAACAATAGCTGCATCTAGTGTTTCCCCAAAAGTTGCGTCAATAGACTTGTTCTGAAATAAGGAATTAGGCAATAAGGCAGTTCCATAAACCAGCACAAACTCCTACTACATCGTCAACAAATCCCTTAATACGATTCCTAAAAGCATACACAAGAATCTTGAAACGCTTCATTCCTCCAATGGCATTCTCAACATATACACGTATCTTGCTCACTGCTTGGTTGTGAGCCTTCTGCTCTTTACTAAGCTTGGGATTAGGGTTGGCTTTGCTCTTCCTAGGTCTCTTATGAGGTATTGCAACATCTGCTCCTTCATAATCTTTCTCGATTCCTTGATATCCTAAATCTACTGCCACTTTAATATCCTCAAACCACTCCTCCTCAGGTGGAAATTCTTCCTTTAGCATTGCATAGTCATGGTTCCGTCCTCCAAAGGTTTGTCCCACAAACAAAATTACCTTCTCCTTGCTGCTTATCACTGTGTTTTTCTGCGTGTGGTTACCCTGTTTGCCACTGTATAACTCCTGTTGCATTTCATCATCCTTTGGGCGTTGATGTTCTCGCTCTGTAACATCAATCAGTATTTCGTCAAGTCCCTCAAAAGCTGCTTTGAAATCCTCTATGTTTTCAAACTCTCTAGCTGGCATATATCCCAAACCACTTAGAGTTTTCGCCATTATTGGTGTAAGACGTTGTACCCAAGCATGGGCATTAGATCGTGATAAATCAAATTTCTCCGCTAGAACATCAAACGTTGGGTAAAGTCTAAGGTAGTAAAGAATAAAGCACAGTTTTATATTGACTGTACTTAGTTTACTGTTTCTTCCTCCTCCTGGCTTACGATGTACTTTCCCTGCTTCTAGAGCCTTTTCATAACGTTGCTTTTCATGGTCTTCTAAAGCTTTAGCAAATGCAGGTTCTAGTTCCTCTACTTTCTTTTCGCTCAATCCTGTTATACTTCTTACTTGTCGGTCATCTCTTGGTAGTAACATTCCTTTATTTTGACCGATTTATTTATTTCAGAACAACTCTAATATCTTCGTTTAGCCTGGCAAGCTCTGACTCATCAGGTTGCATGACATCGAGAGAATCCTCAAAAGTTACAGTGGTTAGTCCATAACCAATTAAGACAGTAAGCACCAGAAAAAGTGCTAGGACAAACCAGTTTCTCTTGATAGTAAGGTTAGCAATCCACTTCATAATTTTTCCCTGTCTGGAGAGGATAGATGAATCTTGATGATAACTTGAATAAGTCCTGCAAGATTATCTCTTCACTAATATGTTCTGATGAAGTTAAAAGTACTGACTTTTCGACTTAAATATTCACTGCTAAATCAAGGGTAATTGGCTAAGCCACGTTCAACTAATGTTTTGGCTGTTGAAGGCTCTACACAAGCAGGAATGGTGTTGGAACGTATTATTAACTCGAGCCCCTCCTTACAAACTACACTTTCTACTGCTGCGCCATCTTCTACTTGTTGGTAAGGACTATGCTCAGTTACAGCTAAACCCTCTGGGATTTTTTTAGCACTATCTTCAGGGAAAAAGGAAGGTATGAAAAAACCAAGGTAGGACTCGCCACCATAATTAGGATAGGCTGCCATTAAAGCCTGCTTAAATTCTTGACCATTACTCGAGCTAGCAATAATATCCTGCGCCGTTTCAATATGCTCAATGTTATTAGCAAAGATACTGCTATCAGTGGGCAAGCCGTGACCGGGTAAAACTAAATCATAACCATCTAGGTCATTTAATTCTGTCAGTACCCTTTTCCAATCATCAAGATTAGGTCCCAAGAATAAATAGTGTTCATTATAAACAAGGTCACCAGTTATTATGGCACCATAGTCAGGCAAACGAATGACTACCTGTTCTTCAGCTTCAAGATTAGTATAAACATCATACTCAAAGGTAATACCTTCAATTACTTCACTGCCCTCGGGTAAAATGTTGTCAATAGGCACACGAGCACCCAAGATTGCCTTAACACCAGCTGTAGTGTAAACATTAACATCCGTAAAGGCTGCTCCAAGACCCATCCAATGGTCAGGATGTTCATGGGTGATAATAATGCGTTCAATAGGCTTACCTAGCTCATCAGCATAGGCACGATACTCTTGAGCAATAGGGTTTAAAAACTGGGCATCAACCAATACTAGATTATTAGCACTTTCAATTATATAGGTGCCATTGCCAGCTGGAGGACCAGTGTAAGCATGTATTTTGGTCTCACCAAAATCAAAAATGGTTACAGTTGCCCCAGAATCAAGAGTTAAAGTACTTACAATAGCTGTGGAATTTCCTGAACCTTGTTTCTCCTCAGATTGACCTATAATGAAACTTACTGATAGCAGAATAATTAAAATATTTACTATTCTCATCTGTATAGTTCTCCTAACTTCAGAGGTTCTTTATGACCCAACTAGATACCAGACCTTGACCACACATTCACTTAGTCTGTACCATTAAAGACTACTGTTGGCTGTCTTAGAACAACACGTATACCAAAATGGTCGTTACCAATAAATGGATACGTTGGGAAACGAAAGGCTGTTCGTGTTACTTCTTCATGATAGTTGTAGCTACCACCTCGAGTAATTCTGGCATCGTGCGAAAAAACTTGTCCGGGTCCGCCTACAGCGTCTATGGGTGATTCTTCTCCCTCGAGTTGAACAGGGTTGCGTGTAATGCCATTATCTACCAGATACTGATAGAAATCTGCTCTATACCAACCAAGGGTCCATTCCCATACATTGCCTGCTAGATCATAGACACCATAAGGATTAGGCGGATAGCTGCCAACAGTCAGTCTAAAACCCACAAACTCCTCAGGTGTGTCTGCAGCAGTGAAGTTGGGTAATTGCTGTGAATTGTAACATCTATAGTTTGCACTATCGCACCCGTTTGTTCCATCACCTGTTGCAAATTCGAATTGCTCACCACCACTTGCCACATACTCCCACTCTGCTTCTGTAGGGAGTGATAGGCCGTAATGTTCTGCAAAAGCCATAGCTCCCCACCATTTAATAAATGCAGCAGGCCAATCTTCAAACCCGGGATAAACCTGAAAACGCTCCAATTCAGGAATATATCTAATCCAAGATGTGTTAAGTGGATGTTCAGGAATGAGGATCGGGTTGCCCAAAGCCTTAAGATGGGACAGAGTTCCCACTGGACTCAGATAAGTATAAGGTTTTCCAGCGAATTCTGTGCCCCGAGCACCTTCTACCACATATGTAGGTACAGGATAGGAATAACGTGTTGGATTGTCTGCAACATTATCCAATCGGACTGTTATTTCTCCAGCTTCTAGGGCGGAGTTTAGATAGAGGGCGTACTGAG
Source organism: Trueperaceae bacterium (assembly GCA_965223045.1). GTDB lineage: Bacteria > Deinococcota > Deinococci > Deinococcales > Trueperaceae > CBDCVN01. The sequence continues at coordinate 4,476,910 of CBDCVN010000013.1, read as the reverse complement.
CGGTCGTAATTTCCGTTGCTGACATTTTAAACGCATCAATGGTGATCTCGTGTGCTGGGCTTGTATCTGTTGATGGTGGCCCAAAGGCCCTAATTAGAACGTCAGTGCCCATAACAAAACTGCCCGCAGGGATTTCGGCAAAGGTTATCATGTACTGTGCTTCTTCTAAGCTCAGTTGCTCATCCCCATTCGTATCCATTTCTTTGAATAACTGCTGGGTCCCATTGTATTCTTCGATAGTGAGAAATTCATCACCGTCGATATCGAGCTTTTCAAATTCACCTTGGCGATTATAGATCTGTTCACGAAACACGGTCTGCCGAGGGAGACCGAGATCCTCTTGTGCAGTAACGAATGTTCCACTTAACCAAGTGGAAAAAATCAATGTAGTGAGCAAACCAATAAATACTTTAGTAATCTTTCTTTTCATCATATTTTTTCTCCATTCTTTATATTCATTTAATAAGATAGGCTAGGACAATACTCAGCACGTTCTTCGCAAGTATCTATTTCATTACAATCCTTCCGTTATCGATCTCATTATCAGTCTTTGTCCTCCATCATTCCGCAGCACAGTAAATCGGCTGTGGACTCGATAAAGTTGGTGGTGTCTTTGCTACTAACCTTCTGAGGTATCGTCTCGCTTAGATATTCTCGACCCATTAGTGCTCCAAAAACCAATTGAGCCATAAGCTGGGGACTCACACTTCTATTAATTTGGCCTTGCTGCTGGGCACGTTCAAAAAAACCGACAATAGATATGAACAACTGTTCTGGTGGTGGTGATTTGTACCTTGCCATCACAGTTTCCCGTGGAATGCGTGCATCTTTAAGCAGCCTAACTCGAGGTAGAATCCAACTAAGTGTTTCTGACACTTTCTCGAGCAATTGAATCAACTGAGGTCGAAAAGGACCCGGGGAAGGAGACTCGTTGAGCCAATCGAAAACTGGTGGGTGCTCGGGGGGCACCACGGCTCGCAGGAATAGTTCCTGTTTTGTACCAAAACGCTTAAACAGCACTGGTTGGGAAAGCCCAACCCTGTCTGCGATAGTCTGGGTAGATACATTAAAGCCATGCTCCAAAAAGCAATTTAGAGCAATATCCAGTAGTTCTTCATCTGTAACTTGTTTGGGTCGTGCCATCATTACTTCCTATAATTAGTTAGTGATTACTAACTAATTAATTAAAACACAGTCTGAGAGAAAAGTCAATGGTTTTCTGATTAACTACCTGTTCAGTAATGTGATGAAGAAGTTTACTCAGAATTATATAGATTTTTTGCAGTTATGGTCAGAAGGGGAAGCGCTTCCCCCACCGCCAATGCAAAAGCCCAAATGGTAAACAGCTGATCTTATTCAATTACCCATAGTGTAAGATTTGGGAGCTTTTGACATGAGTATTTAACCTTAATTTGTGCTGTTGAAGACAGTTGTCTCCGGCCTCCAAACAACCCTAAAACCAAAATGGTCGTTGCCAACAAACGCATAGCCTGGATTCTTATATTGCGTAATTGTCATTGTCTCAGGGAAGTTATAAGCCCCACCACGAGTAATTCTCTGATCGTGTGTCGCTTTCCCTGTTCTAGGTCCTGCTGTAGAAAAATCAACCTCGGACTTCAAAGGGTCTACTCCATCTAAATTCACAGGATTCTTAGTAATCCCATTGTCCACACAGTATTGGTAAAAATCCTCTCTATAAAAGTCAAGTGTCCACTCAAAAACATTGCCTGCTAAATCATACACGTCATACGGATTGGGAGCATAAGTGCCGGCAGGCATTCTAAAGCCAATGTATTCATCAGGAGTATCTGCTCCTTTATAATTTCTATCATTTTCCGAATTATAACATCTGTAATTTGCATTATCGCACCCATTGGTACCATCTTCTGTTGCAAACTTAAATTGTCCCCCACCACTTGCGACATATTCCCACTCTGCTTCAGTAGGTAAAGACAAGCCATAATACTCTGCATATGCCATTGCACCATGCCATTTAACAAATACAGCAGGGAAATCTTCAAATTCTGGTTCAACATAAAATTCGTTATACTTCGGAAGATATCTTATCCATGTCTGATTAAATGGATGTTCTGGAATAAGGAGCGGCCCCTCTCTTTTATGTGATAATGTTGGTATTGGACTAAGTAAAATATACTGTCTGCCTGCATATTTTGTACCTTCTGCACCTACTACTTTGTAAACATTATAAGGTCTTGTTACACGCACTTCATCACCTGCATCAACTACTTCGACAGCAATTTCTCCCTTTTTTAACGCCGAATTTAGATAATGAGTATATTGTGCCGTTGTGATTTCGGTCTTGGACATTTTGAAAGCATCAAGTGTAACTTTATGTGCTGGAATTACATCTGTCGCTACTTCCATAAAACCTTCTATTGGTTCGTCACTACCCATCACAAAACTACCTGCTGGAATCTCAGCAAAATAAGGCATGTATCTTGCTTCTTCAAAACTTAGCTTTTCGTTATTGTCTATATCCATTTCTTCAAACAATTGACTTGTTCCATTAAATTCTGCAAAAGATAAGAATTTATCGGTGTTTGTATCGAGTTTTTTAAATTCGTCTTCAACCTTGTAAATTTGTTCTCGAATTTCTGCTTCGTTGGGGGACAAATCTGGTATAAAGGCGCTCATTTTTTCGTAGGTACTGTAAGCATAATAGACGCCGGCAAGCAATAAGAGAACAACGACAATTATTAAAGTTTTTTTATTTTTCATAATTTTAATTATCCTAATAATAATTAGATAGGTGCAAGTATGCAAACTAAACTCATACAAGTTCATCAATAGAAACATTCAAACCTTTGGCTATCTTAGCAACGGTTTGGATTGTTGATTTAATAATAACGCTTGATTCAATTTTTGTTAGCGTTGTTGTCACTTTACCTGATAAATGACCCCTTCAAGTAGCAAAAAACGTCGGTTTAATTTAACTAATAGCGACCATATTTCAAATCTCGGAAAACCCTTTGAGATCGGTTATATAAGCTGGTTATAAAAATCAAAGTTACATAAAAGCAGGGTGAAAACCTTTAATTTAAATGGGGTCATTTACCATGTCAAAAATGGGTTATTTTTTACAAGTACATTACTTCAAAGACTACAAAACCAACAACAACGGAATCCGATCCAAATCTTGGTAAGCACGCTTTTTTGGACTGCCTAAGGACTGCCTAAAGGCTTCTCTTCTAATAAGTGCCTGTCAATAAACATAAGCCAGAGGCAAGCCTAGCAAGAAGATAAACTATAAACGAGGGCTTGCAGTTTATTCTACTAGATTTAAATGGTCATTGGCATTTATGCGAGCAAAACCCAATGCTGGTTTTTACAGGAGTTTTGGGGTTCTAACACATCCGTTACGTGTGTATCTTAAACATTCGTTTGTGTTACAAGTTAATTTAGACTACTTCCTGTGTCTATTTATGTTACTTATCCTGTAACATATTCAAAGTATACTGGAATTACGCAGGGGGAGAAATAAAGTAAAATAGGGCTCAATCAGAACCAAGGAGCCCTAAGATGAGTCTAACACAAAGAATAGTTAAAGCACTAGAAGCCCTGTTAAAAGCAGTTGAAGCAAATGCTTCTTCAGCTATGGCAGATGGAATGGAGTGTTCACACGACACTATCTATAGAGCGTTGTTAGTAGACTCAATTCTAGCAAAGGTAAGTGAGATAGCTATAGGTTTAAAAATGCTGGTAGGTGAGCTTGAAGGAGGCTACTTGGTTCTTGATGATACAGTAATAGCAAGATCAGGAAGAGGTAAAATGTGGTTACCGAAATTACGAGATGGCAATGGACACTATTGCTATGGTTTCGGAATAGTTCTGCTGATCTGGACAGATGGTAAAGTTCGAATACCCTTAAAGATAAAACTTTACTTTGGAGAGGTAAGCAAGCAAGAACTAGCATTGGAGTTATTAGCATGGGCAAAAGAAAAAGGGCTAAAACCTGATTATGTACTATTTGACTCATGGTACGGTTCAAAGAAGATTCTGAAACAGATACATGCCTACAGTTGGTCGTTTGTGACACGACTAAAGAAGAACAGAGTTCTGCGAGGAAAGCAGTTGAAAAGGCACAGAGGACCCTACTGGACAAAAGTAGGGAAGCTAAGAGGAATGGACTTTGAAGTGAAGATCGTGAGAAGAGGTAATAAATACTATGTAACAAATGATCTAGAGCTAGAAGACAAAGAGATCATAAGCCATTATAAGGTGAGGCAAGCGATAGAAGAAGTAATAAGAGGGTTAAAGCAAGAGCTAGGATGGCAAGGATTCAGATATAGAACAGAACAAACAATAGGAGGGCATTTAGGGTTAGGAGTAATAGCTTATGGCCTTATAGAAGTAGCTCGTAGAGAGAACAAGCAGTCATTTTATAGGTACCGTAGGGGACTCATCTCTGGTCGTATTGACCCACCTCTTGACCTTTTGGACTTGCTCCCTCAAGCTGCGTAATTCCAGAGTATACTATACCCCTAAGGTTTACAAAAAGAAACAATTATATTGCTCCTAATTTTTGCAATAGTAAAAACCCGATGAATACGTTTTTAGTAGGGTGCTGCAAAAGTTATAACTTTTGCTACAAATCACCTCTCAAATCCTAAGTTTTGCTTCTGCAACTGGTAAAACTTAGGAAAATGAAATCAAGTACTTATTTTTGAGGGACAAGAAATGGTGCCTAAACCCTGTCTGGCTATAGATTTTAGACTGTTGGGACTTACCCCAACTTTTTCTCAAAAGTTGGGTTAGCACTCAACCTGTACAAGTGGTCAGGAAATTACGGTTAGGCTTGTAACAATTCACTTTTTTGTTGACAGGTGTACGCTCATACCGTACACTACGGGATATGAATATAAAAAGCGTTCGTCACAAAGGGTTGAAACATCTCATTGAAAATGATGACGAGCGTGGAATCCGAGGTGACCTAGTTGGTCGAATACGTAATGTTCTAACTGCCCTCATCGTGGCAGACGACATGGAGGCCGTTCAAGGACCGCCAGGTTGGCGTATACATCAACTTATCGGTGACCGTGAAGGTGAGTGGAGCATTTCAGTATCAGGTAACTGGCGACTTACTTTCTGGGTTGAAGAAGGACAAATTTTAGATTTAGATTTGGAGGATTATCACTGATGAGTGAAACAGTTACAAAAATTGGTATGAAACCTACCCATCCAGGTAGCTTTATTCGTTCTGAAATTCTAAATGAGCTAAATCTATCCATTGCTCATGCTGCTGAAATTCTGGATGTACGTCGTGCAACCCTTTCCGATCTTCTCAATGAGAAATCTGCTCTTTCCCCTGAAATGGCACTTAGAGTTGAGAAAGCATTTGGAGTATCTATGGATACACTGCTGCGTATGCAGGCATGGCACGATAGTTACACCATGCGTCAACGACAAACGGAAATCTCTGTACAGAAATATGAGCATGGAGCAACCACCTAGACTTGAGACAAAAACACCCCAACTTTTAGACAATAGTTGGGGAAATCGCTACTTCTATACACCTACCGTTTGTATCTGTAGCATGGGTGACTTCGAGTTCATTAGTTCCACTTGCTATTGAAAGAATTAACTCCGCTGTGTTGTGACATTCCTGCCCGTCACTACCTTTTGCGATGATAGATAAATTTTCTGCCCCATACCGATACAGTAACTGTATATCTTCTAGTTTTGGATGGTGAGGAAGAGGAGGAAGGATGATGAGGTTATAATCAATTTCATTTTCGTACCAAAGGTGAGTTGAAACATAGATATTGTTAGTGGGGTCATACTCTTTAATAAAAAACCTTTCTATCCAGCCTCCATCGGTTCCTTCGGCTATAACAGGAATTCCCATATTTAACTGTTCCTGCACCCATTTTGCATCAAATGGCCTACGAATCACCGTGTAAGCAATATTATTGATGTGTTCAATATTGCATTTCGTTTTCCTGCGTCTTTTTGCCACCTTCTTACCTCTTTTGAAACTTCCAAGTCGCCAATTCTAAAAGCATGACGTTAATGGTGTTTCTAGATTTAATGGTGTTTTTAGATCAAGACAAGAACTGCCTCAATCCCAACTTTTTACAAAAAGTTGGGATTCGTGAGCAAATATACTGAAAGGCAACCGCCTTCTCGTTGGGTTTATCTAAGTAGTGACATGAACTTTTTCTAGTTCTTTTGCAGCAATTACAATTTCCTTGGAAGGTAAATCTTGTTTTTCATCTTCTACAGTAATTGTTACACGTTGATCTAGCTTGCTAAGAAAATTAATTAATCGCTCTACTGAAAAGTCTTTTAGTATTCCATTTGTTATTTTGGATATATCAGGTTGAGTAACACAAGAGTTTGACATGAGAAAATAATTACCTTTAGAACGATAATATCAAGGGGTAGTAGAGCTTCGAACCCGGTCACCATCGTGTAAAAAAATACCCTATATTTACTTCGTTGGTGAACCACTTGGTATTTTTTGCAAATGAGTAATCGTTTTCTCAGAAACGAGTATGTACTAACTCCATTTTCGCACAAAATGAATGCTTGTAGAAAGATTATATCAAAGAATAATCTGAATTATCTACGGTCAGAACATGTCATTTTGTTAACTCCTACTGTTTTAAAATGAACTATCTTAACTCAACTCATTAACCTTATACAGCACAGTTAATACTCAAAAGAATGACTCTAAAATAATTATGGTGGCCCTGCCTTAAACCTTCTAAAAAGAGCTTGCCAGAAAGGCTTACTTGCCCTCAAACACAAAGCTTTGAGTGAGATGTATAAACAAGATTTACTTCCTTGTAGCACTAAACATGCCTGTAGATTACTTTTTCAAGATAAGCATGCTGATAGCATAGGGTCTTTAGACCCTCAACACCTTCTCTTACAATGTTTTACCTTGAAGCCTGTCAGGGACTGATGTATGTGGCCCAATTGAAATATGTAGACTTGTGTTTGGATGCATTTCATCAAGTAAAAGTAAAACAAGGAAGAATGTTCAGAGCCGTTTTGGAGGGGGATCCGAGAGTTATACTGTCAGGGGCTTATTTGTAGTTGACGCTTATAATATGGTGCTAAGGCAAGCGAGCTACCAACATTGTCGAGTCTAGAAAAGTGTTGCGACGTCGAATCAGCGTTTTATTAGATACAGACGGATTATTATTGCATTAAAAAATACCCGGTGGTGACCGAGCTTCTTCACCTATTACCCATCAATAATCCCGCTCTACAAAGCACTATTTTTCAATGTCAAACTCTTGTATAACAAGATGTTATTGAGGATAGTTTGAGGCTTTAGCCAGTAAAACGCATAGCAGTAGCAGGCTCGAGCCGACCAGAAACCCAAGCAGGCCAGAGGGCTGCTAGCAAAGCAGTAGCAACAACAAAGAACAAGTTCATGAGGATTTTATCTAATGAAAGGTTAGCATAGAGTACTGTGGGTAAACCAAACTGAGCATAAATCTGGGCGAGACCAAAAGGTAGGCTGAAACCTTGGCTTAAACGAAAGAGGATTAGCCAACAAATAATTCCACCTATTATTGCTCCTATGAAAACTACAAAAGCTGTTTCCATAAAGACAAGCTGTATAATTTTTGTGCGACCAGCCCCTAGAGCAAGCATAAGACCAAACTCACGAACGCGCTCAATTAAGCTCAAATAAATTGTGTTGACCACAAGTAAACCAGCAAGACCATAAAATATGATGGATAGAAAGAGAAAAACAGGCTCGAGTAAATCAAGAACAGTTGCAAGATCTGGATTAGCTTGCTGCCAGTTTGTCACAGAAAGATTTGAGGCTAGCTGTTCGTCAAGTTTTTGTTGAAGCTCAGATAACTGCTTATGGTCCATTCTATTCAAGTCTGGGAAAAAGAGTTTGAAGGCAGTAGCTTCATCAGGTGCGGCTAAATCCTGTGCTGCCAAGAGGGATATGTATGCGCTTCTAGCTTCAGTTGAGGTCTCGGTGATACTGAGCAAACCAACAACCTTAAAAGCAGCCGCTCCTGTTCCTTTTGATTGTGCTAGGTAAATATAAACTGTATCTCCTAAACTAACCTCGAGTGCTTCTGCTAACGAGTCTCCCAAAACGATCTCTTCTAAGGTATTGGCGTTTGGTAAGCGTCCAGCAATCAACCTTCGATTTAATGGCTCATCAAGGGCAATAGGTTGATCTAAGCCTGTAAGCTGTACAATTCGAAATTTTGACTCCCCTGCTAGCAATGCAGGAATCTCCAATAAAGTAGCCACCTGAACATTCTGAATATTGTTTAAGGTCTCTGTAATGCGCTTCGCTACAACATTCTCATTAGGAATAAGCAGTTTTTCAAATTGTCGCATATCCTGCCAATGTGCAACATGTACCATTAAATGACCTGTTCTGGCTGTCAAATGTTCAAACATACCATTTTGCCACGCAGCTAAAAAGCCAAAGAGTAAAGGTGTCAAGATGGAGGCAATTGCCACAGCAAAAACTGCAAAAAGAGTACGTCGTTTTTGCCGCCAGATATTTTTCCAAGCTAGTGGGATCATTTTTGCCCAATCAAGTTCACGTTGTAAGACAGGCGTTTTTCATAGGCTACGAATAACTTCAGAAATCTTAATATTTCGAACATATGGAGCAGTTAAAAGGATACAAAACAGAACAACTAAGATAACAATAGTGAGGGCATAAAGACTGTAAATGGGATGCACAGCTGCGTACAATTCTTCTGCTATCCCTGTCGAAGGCCAAACTCGACCAGAAACAGCAAAAAGACGTCCCAAGATATTGTGCGTTGCAAACATCCAAGCAACCCCGTAACCTAAAGATAAACCGAAGAGCCAACCCAAAAATGTGGCCAAGAGTGACTCGAGTACAACCATATTCGCTAGGCGATGAGGTAAGTAACCAAGTGCTTGCATTACTGCAAACTCCTTTTTGCGTTCAAACACACTAACTAACACCGTGCTAACCACGGTAATGATGGCGAAAATGTTTAACAGTACCCCAACAGGAATGGCTGATAGTTTTGCGCCAATAAGGTCAGTCTTTATAGGACCAACAATGTCCCAAACACCGTAAGCCGCAATCCCCTCAGGAAGTAAGGGGGCGATTAACTTTGCAGCTATGCTTTCACTACCTCGAGCAACCATCAAAGCAATGCTTGTTGCTGACGAAACCTCAGTTAAGGCTCTCGCATCATCAATATGAATTAGCACGGCATTTTGGTCAACTAGATCAATACCAGCTTTAATGAGGCCTACTACACGAAGGGCTCGAGCATGTGGCTGTTCCAAGCTAGCTGTATCGAGGATTATCCGCTCGCCAAGCCTAGCATCTAGGCGCTTTGCAAGCTTGTGCCCAAGGAGGATTTTGCCGGGTTCGCTTAGCCACTGCCCCTCGAATACCTTTTGCGGTAAGCTGCTAAGTGCTTGTTCGGCGTAGGGGTCAACCCCGCGCGCAATCTGACTTTCAGAAGCATAAGCTGAACGAATACGAACAGGAAGCTCGAGTCTAGGAGCAGCAGCCCTGATAGATTTTTGCTCAAGTAAGGTGTTAACAAAAGTAAGATCGGTCAGAGCATGGCTAGGATCACGATCATAGAACCATTGTTTTGTTGTTACGAGAACAGGTTCAGCAATATAGCGGGCATGAGATGCTAGGACAGATTCGACGTAACCATCGACACAGCTCCAGTAAAAAATAGTCGTAGCTGTCGTGTAAGCAACTACTACTACTAGAAGAGTAGTTCTTCTTGGATACCGCCAAAGATTACGCCATGCTAAGCGTAGATTGGTGACCCTAGCTTGGTGTAAGTTGAGGCTCTGAAACCAGCTGAAGGCTTTTTGGACGTTCACAGCTTGCCTTTCATTGTCTCACATGCTGCTGCAATATCACCACAATATTACAAGGGGCGCTAGGCTTAAAGGTCTGCTTTCTCAGAGGGTTTAGAGTAATTTTGGAGCTTTGGCAATTTATTGGAGGGTCGTTTAAGCCCTGCATAAATTCTCATGGTGAGCCATTCAACAGAATACTTAAAGTTGAACCTTGACCAAACAATCATGATTGCAATCCAAAGCAAGGCGTTCACTGCACCAAAAGCAAAGCACCAGTTTAAACTAAGTTGCCAACCGGGTAGGAAAATGCTAACAAGCTTTGCGAGCAATTCTGAAAGGGGTGTCTCAAGTAGAAACACTGTCAAAGAGGATAGTCCCATAATGCGAAAGGGATAAGCCAAAGGCTCGAGCACCTTTAGGCTAAAACTTTTAACATCCAGTAGGAAAAGTGTAGTGACAACTATAATAAGGAATAAACCAAGCTGTAGGGCTGTTAGGAAGTACCAAAACAGATCTATTTCTCTTTCTAACATGGTGGTGGGCAACAGAAAGATCCCTACTAGTCCAGCTATTAACCATAAGATGCCTGCTATGCCAACGGGGCGTAACGCTCGAGCCGATACACCTTTTACTAAGGACAGACCAAGCCAACCACCAAACAAACCAAAGGCAAGGTAAGGCAAAATAGGGTTGTTTTTATTAACGAAGAATCCTAAAAAAAGAGAAGAAAGGAAATTGCCTTCATCTATAGCCTCGAGCGCTAGCGAATAAAGGGGAATGCGTGCCAGCGAGAGAATCATAACTAGTGTTCCGAGAGCAGCTAGCCAAGCACCCACTCGGTCAAGCTTTGGTGAATACCGTGACAGCAAGTAAATAATAGGACCTATGAGCAGTAGATTCCAAGCGATCATAGAAAGAGTAGTCGCATAAAATATGCGATCTGGATATAGCGGTGGGAAGCCACCTTCTGCCAGTAAACCCGGTAGCAAAGCATATTGATGATCGCCATTAACCAGATCAAGAAGCTGTGGAGCTAAGACTAGGAAGTATAGATAATGCAGGACTAGCAAATAAATACCAGCAATTAAGAAGTTCCTGAGCAATTGCCCCTTTGAAATAGTGCTATTGTGCAACCTTAAGCCCGAAGAAAAAGTGTAAGCGGTAGCAGAAGTAATAGCAAATAGCCCTGCCCACATGAGCAAAAAGCCAACCACCGTTATGATAAGAGGAGGGTTATCAAAATCAAGACTGGTAATCGCTTCGTAGTGGAAGGTTGTCGCATGTAAAAAAACCATTAAGCTAATACCCACACCTCGCACAAGGTCTAAAGCCATGAGACGTTTCATAGTTCCTTCTTAAGGCCTATCAAAGGCGCGATGAATGCGGATTAACTTTGATGAATTAGCATTTGGTATAGGGGGTAAAAAGTCAACTTTGACCTCGGGTGGGCAACAACCATGCGCTGTAAAGACCTTTTGAATGCTTGCCTTTACTAAATCAGCAAGCTCGTCCATGTTAGCTTTTTCTGAAACCAAGAGGTGTACGCTCACTGCATCAAGGTCTGTTTGGATGACCTGATAGTCCTTAATAGTATCAGACAACACGATGATAGCACGGCGAATGTAATCAGGGAAGATAAATTGATTTTGCCCACCGTCTGCGCGTACCCCACAAAACAAATCATCAGCTCGTCCTTGGATTTGTTGTATCACTCGAAAAGATGATCCACATAGACAGGGTTCAGGGCTTATTGTTAGCACATCATCTAATTCATAGCGTAGGATGGGTTGCGATGTTTTGTGGAGGTCAGTGACCAGCATACGGTGTGAGGGTTTGCCAGCTTGGGTAGGTGTTCCATTCTCATCAAATAATTCCACAGCAATAAGATCCTCGTTGATATGCAGGTTCCCTAGGCGACAGGATAATGCAATGGCACCTTCAGTCGCTTTATAGATTTCAAAAACTGGACAGTTGAAAACTTGACTGAGATAGTTTTTGTCTTCAGGATAAAGAATTTCGGCATAGGAGACAATTTCTTTTAGGTTAACAGATAGTTTACCCTGTTCCACTTGATCTGCTAGTAAACGTAACATAGATGTTGGTGCTGAAATAACATTGGGCTCTAGGCTTTCAAGCTGAGCACATATCTCTTCTAGGGGGTTCATCTGGTTGATATAGGTTAGATGATGCCCAAACCTGTTAATCTGGAAAGCTGGCGTGCTTACCCGCAAGATAAAGGCTAGATTTAATTTTGCTTTGGGCAGGGGGAAACGTGCAAACAAGGCAGTTTTCAAATAGGCTTCTTCACGACGTGTTGTGATTTCAACGCCCTTGTTGCCACTGGTTCCAGATGACATTCCTATGTTGACATCCTTAAGGCGCTTTGAGAAGTCTCGGCTACGTTCAATTTCTAAGCAGAAATCAAGAATCTCTTGACGAGTCAAACCAATCGTGTTGTAAGTACTTAGATTTTCCATCATGAGTTCCTTGTTAACCGTTGGTAATGACCACACACGATTAACATCAAGGTCACGATAGTGTTTTGCAAAAAAAGCAGAATATCGTAACGCGTAGTTAATGATGTTTTGCACTTTCCTAAGTTGATAAGTTTTGATTTCATCTCTACTCATGCGAGCAAAGCGGAGTTTGCAATTAAGATAAAAATTAGGAGGCGAGAAGGATTCAAAGTCGAGATTTCCTCTTAAAATTTCTCTAGTAATTTCGGTGAGTATCGGCATATCCTAAAAAGCCTTTCTTGCTCGTACATAGGGCTTGTCCTAAGAATCTGGAAATATTCTTTTCATAAGAAAAAACCTGACAGAAACCCTATTGTTAGATTTAGAGCATTGAAAGCTATAAGAATTAAGCCTACAGCAACTAAGAGTGTGCAAAACGGAATGGTGAGTGGCACTGCCCACCTTGGTAGTAAATAATCAGCAATCAGGTCGTCGCCTGTTTCATCGCCCAATCGCTTTGCTAGCAGAGTTAGTGGACAACGTTTTCTGTTTAGAAGAAGAACTATGAACTCTAGCCCTATCATGCTAACTGCAACAACAAGTTTCCAGTCATAGTTTCTTGTAATGCCAGCGTAGAAAAGATAGCTGACACACCCACTCATTAGGAGGTAAATCAAGCTGTGAAAAAGCTTGATAAGGAAAATCAAAAGTTTCCTTTCTTGTTTGAGGGCAGAGTTCATAGAATCCTCCAAGCTAGTTAGAAAGTGGTAAGGGTTTGGCTAAAACCTATGAAGGCACTGCCTTTCCAAGACTCGGCGAGATCCGACACGACCAAACCAGTCCTGTAAGGAGTAACACTTCTAAAAAAATCCCAAGCCAAAGTGGTGGGTGCACATACAAGGTAATGAGCAGAATGGTTATAGCTGCCAGCGCAAGTAGCCAGTCTCGCCACCATGATTTGTGAACAAGGACTAGGATAAAGGCGATAATAAATACTATGAAAGTCACCATCCACAGTGCTATCTCAATATTTTGAATAATCATTGGTTCAACCCTACCCTCCACCCGATCCTTAATCCCCAGTAGAACTTTTCTAACTGCAACATGATCAGCGAAATCCGTAAACAGGTCGATGATAATCCAAGGTTCATTCCAATGATGTCGAAAGCGGACACGATTTATTAGGCGGGTGTGGTTTTCGTCAACGGGAGCAAAAACCCAAGTAAATGCAATGCTGGAAGGAGTTGAATTATCGATCCAAACAAGGAATTCGTTGGGTTTCATATCTTGAATAATCAAAGTTGAGATGGCACTAATGGGCACAGTGTCACCCACTGCTAATGCTTGTAATTCAGGGAGGATACGCTCAGCGCTTCTGAGACCCCGCTCACTGCCAAGATTTTCAATTAGATCATAGCCATAAAAGCCAGCCCGGCCATAGCCCATTTGTACCAGCCAAGGCCAGATATCCTCTGGGCTACCTTTTATAGTAACAGCCCTAGTGGCTTGGAAGGTTGGCTTATGTACAAGTTCATCACCCGGCATAGCTCGAGCTATTTCCTCAGCAGTAGCACCCCAGTGCAATTGCCAAGGGCGGATAATAAGTAGATAAACAGCAATGGTCAAGCTGATAAGAATAAGAATACTCAACAGTTTTAATAGAAATGAACCCTTTTTCATGGTTTTGACCTTTTGCTTGCTTTCATAGAATGCTGGTTAAGGTTTGCTATTACAAGCACAGCAATAACCCACAAAACAAGAGCATAAACAGGATAAAAAATAGTCCAATAGACAGGTGCCATGAACAGGCCCATGAGCCAAAGATCATTTGGCTTCAAAGGCTCTCCTCGGAGGAATTTTGCACCACCCACGATCAGGCTACCGACCCAAGAAATGGCAAAGGCTAAAGTAAAGTAGCTTCTGATTGGATAGTGCTTAGCAAGCTTTCTCATACCATACTCCTTATTTTCTGCCCTAACGATGGATCAAATATTGTTAGCCGTGTACGTGTAGATCAGACTCTCGCTCTGATTTAATGAGTGTTGGTTTAATATCCCAAATAACTTTTACTTGTTTTATAACCAGCCAGATCGCTGCCAGACCCCAGAAAGTAATCAGCATGCCCATGAGGTTAACCGCCTGAAGGTTCAAAGCTTCGTTAATCATGGTGACATCCAAAAGGGCGTGGAACAATGCCAATAGCAGCAAACTACCCTTTGTACCATTGTAAAGCCAAGTCAGTAAGATGGCACCTGTCAAAATGCTGAAGTAGAATCCTAGGAACATAAGCAAATTCATCTGGCGGTAGCTTTCATTGGTGATGAACAGAGGAGTGTGCCACAGGAACCAGACCATACTGAGTAGCACTGATGACCACAGGGCACTGTAACGCCTTTGCAGATAAGGTAGTGCAAAACCACGCCAGCCGACCTCTTCACCGTAGCCGTAGAAAATAGTTTCGGCAATCAAAAGGGCTATAAAACCTAGCTGCGGAAACTCAGCAACTTTGCCTAACAACCTCCATTCAGGCCAAGGGTTTCCCATCAAGCGTATAATTACAATGGCAAGCAGCATGACCACAACAGGTCCTAATACCGCAATGCCCCACCAGCCAAGGCTGACTCGCCACTTGATCATACCTTGCCAGAGGCGCTCAAGTCCTCCTTGCCCATAAATCACGCCAGCCACAATAAGCGCTCCTAACATGGGACCTAGGCTGCCAACAAAGTGCCAGTAAGGAGAAACTGGTCCAATCCAGCCATACTGCGCTGCCACTCTAGGCAACCAAAGTAGCCACGAAATAGCGATTGCAATGGTGAAAAAAGCTGTGAGCGGGTATTTTCTTATGAGGCCTAACATATGACTTCTTTATTCTTTCGTTTTCCTACCTGACAGCCACCCCAAGATAATATGGCCAAATCACAATTGCCAAGAGGGCTTTCCACCAAACAAGTTTTGCAAATGCAATTGTGAATAACCAGCCAATGCACCAAAGAATACCGCCTGTTTGATTGTCAACCCGAATGGGTCTTGAACTATTTTCTGATTTCATAGAGCACTCCTTTCATTTGAGTGTGGGCAACTAAGATAAAACCTAGAGCTATCCTATCTATTCTAAACGATTACTTTTCCCCAACTAGTCAGTAATAACCTGGCATACTATGTAGGACTTTTTCTGACATACTGCTATTCTTGAGGCCCTCGAGTCAACGCCTTAGAACCCCAAATCAAAACGATAGTTACTGCTATGAATACCTCGAGCACAAACAAAATCAAGCTCGCTCGATCTGAGTTAAGAGTAGGGAATAAGAAGTGCGACCAATTAAACGAAGCGTGCATCAGCATAGCAGCTAAAACACTTCGACCAGTATTGTTGTAAATCCATGCTATGGGGATTGATATGAGTATTGTTGACAGGATCAATCCTAAGATTGGTCGCTCGTAGTAGAACCCCATCTCTGGAACAAAAAAAAGAGGCAAATGCCAAAGGCCCCACATTATGCCAACAACTATACTCGTGGCAAGGGCACTCCACTTGCCCTGAAGGCGTTCTTGGGCAAATCCGCGCCAGCCAAATTCTTCTTGCAATGGGCCCGTCATGAAAAAGATAACTAGGAAAGAAATGGGGATTGTGATTGGCTCAGCAAACACCTCCAACTTAGGCAGGGGTTCTCCAGTGAGGACAGCCAGAAACAATGAGCCACCTATAAGGATGGGAAAAAGAAATAGGGCTACTAGATACCATATCAATCCAAATCGGTACTTCACTCCTCGCCTTAGCAGATCAATTACGCCTTCCTTTTTTAAATCCAAATATGTCACGATAAAAGCAGCCAGTAAAGGACCCCATCCCCCTAATTTAAAGGCGAAGTTGAAGAAGGTCTCGAGTGAAGTAGGCACCAAGAATCCTTTAGCTATTAAAGCAGATGGTATCCAGAAAAACCATGACCAGCCATAGGCAAGCAAGGTAAATAGCACTACTTTTCGCATACTTGACATTTCAGGTCCTTATTTCAAAAGCCTAAAGCCCCTATGGCGATTAGAATAGCAGAAGTTGTGAAAAGCACGGGACATAACTTGAACGGGAAAAAGTTGATCTTGAAACCTGTAAAGAGCGACACTAGGGCCAAAATGAGCAAAGTTGCAGCACTGAGCAAGTACACAACAAGTGAAGTAACCTGATGCTCAGCCACTATGGTTACAGAAGCCACCAGTACCCCGATAAAGATCAGAGCAACACCTTCGACAATCCATTCCATAGTGATGATCCGGCGATTATCTACTGAAATCTTACCAAACCCTTGCACAACTGATCTGGTTGGGAAAAGATGTGCAATCCCCCAAAATATAGGTAGAGCAGCACCAACATAGAGTAAAATTTGTTTCAACATTATAACTCCTTTTGAAAAATGTAGTGTGCTTAAAAGCATTTGCCACCTAGAGTTATTCTATTCTAGGTAATCACTTTGTCACAATTCTGACCTTATTTAACTATTCTAAATACTTCTTAAACCACACTGCTGCCAGACTAGCAACATCCTCTAAAGTTCCCGGTTCCTCAAACAGATGTGTGGCACGCGGAATGATATTCAACTTAGACAGGTCGTTCAGGTGTGCCAATGCCTGTTTATTAAGTGTAATAACCTGCGGATCACGTTCGCCAACGATTAGCAAAGTGGGGGCTTTAACTTGGGGCAGGAATTCCCCAGCTAAATCTGGCCTGCCTCCACGCGACACCACAACAGCAATATGCTCTGGCTTTTTAGCAGCTGCAATCAATGCTGCACCACCGCCAGTGCTCGAGCCAAAATAGCCGATCTTCAGATGTTTGATATTAGGATTGTTTTCCACCCAGTTAGCAATGCCCACCAACCGCTGTGCTAGCATGGGAATATCAAAACGGAGATGCCGCGTTTGCAAGTCAATTTCTTCTTCTTTCTGTGAAAGCAGGTCTATTAACAAGGTAGCTAGTTTATGCTCATTCAGCACTTCAGCAACATAACGGTTGCGTGGGCTGTGACGGCTACTACCACTACCATGAGCAAATACCACTAAACCCTTCGCCCCTTCAGGAACAGTAAGGTTGCCTTCCAGCAGCACATCCTCTAGCGGAATTTGTACCAGATCGTTATGTTTTGAGTCTTTCTGTAGGGTCTCTTGTATGGCCATCATTTCTCCAATATCTTTGTTTTTAAAAGAGAATAAACAAGATCAGGTCAGTTATGGAACAATACCAGAAACACAACAATCGTCTCTTGTAGCATCAGGGACTTGGTCTTTGAGCCAACACCGTGCATCAGTACTGACTATCTGGGTCTGGAGCCCACCAAGTACCGTTACAGAAAATATCTATGGTATCTCCCCAAGATCTGGATATTACTACTGGGTAACAATTTTCTTCGCCTGTACTAGCTGATCCTGTACCATCGGTAGAACCGTCGTGGTCAAGGTCAACATACTTTGTAGCATTTGACGCTCGAGTAACTCCTACATCATCGTATTGACCGTCTCTATCAAGATCCCCTGCAAATGGCAAATCGCCATCTATAGCCCAAGGACTAAATCTCTCATCAGTAGTACCATTATGGTCAAAGTCATAGTACCAAGTGCGATCAGATGCGCGAAAGACTGCTACATCATCGTATTGGCCATCTCTATCAAAATCCCCTGCTATTGGCAGATCGCCATCTATAGCCCAAGGATCAACTCTCTCATCAGTGGTGCCATTATGATCAAAATCATAGTACCAAGTGCGATTGGATGGACGGAAGACTGCGATATCATCTCTATGACCATCTCTGTCAAAATCCCCTGCTATTGGCAGATCGCCCCTTAAAGCCCAAGGGCTAATCCTGTCGTCTGTGACATCATCAAAATCATAATCAAAGTACCAAGTACTTTCAGAGGGACGAAAAACTGCTCTATCGCCGTTCCCATCACGATCAAAATCTCCTGCAACAGGGATATCTCCAACCAATCCCCAAGAAGCTATTGCTCCCATGGATAATGCACCCAGTATAGAAAAAACAACGACAATTACAAAAAACAATTTGTTTATACGCATAATTCAATTTCTCCTTTGTTTTGAATTCAGCTGGTAATTTTCTCTTAAAGCAAGGTCATCCACCAGCCATAAAAGACCTTCCTTTTTCTCAAATCTTCGCATCGCCACCTCATCAGTGGATTATCTGATGATTTGTATCTCGAAATAACCCGATATACAGCAATTATTCTCTACTGGTGGTGGTATAGTGTCTTTTAGCCAACATACTCCTTTAGGGCCTTGGATTGTGTTCGGTTTTACAAACGTCCATGCTTTGCATTGGGCCTCGTTTTGACAAGTTGTTTGGCAAAGCTGAGGAGTTACATCAAGCCCCATAATATTGTCAAAATGAGTGTAATCGCCACCTAGTCTATCTATATTTGCTTCGCCTATAGTACCAGATACGCAACAATTGTTAATTACCTTTTCTGGCACACTGTTTTTTAGCCAGCAGTTACCCTCTGGGCCTTGGATTGTGTTAGGTCTTACATATGTCCATGCTACACAATCTTTATTTTGCCAACAGGCTTCAGAGCATTGATTTTGTCGAAGATCCAGCATTCCTGCTGGAGGAGCGCCCCAAATGAAGTGAGCAATATCTGATCCCGGAAGATCAATATTGCTCATGGGCTCTCCACCTCGAGGGAGTTTAAATTCTTGACTGTATGCTATTGTGACTAAGAAACAAAATAATAAAATGGAAAGAAAGCTTAAGGCTTTAGTTTTATCACTTAATTTATTCATGGGTTTCCTCCTTGTTGAAAAATTAGCAGATTTAAAAGCATTTGCCCCCTAGAATTACTGGCTACTCTAGTTTAGGTGATCACTTTTTCCAACTAGTCAGTAAAACTCTGACAAGCTATGTAGGATTTTTCCTGACAATAAGAGATGTATCTTTATCACAGATTAATTTGGGACCTAAAGATACTGAGTTTCTTAGAAAAACTTAGTATCTGAATGAAATTTAGAATAAATATAATATCTATGAAAATGTCCGACTCTAATCCGTTTTTAGTATAGATTTATCTATGCACCTCAATTACCTTTGCCTAGGTGTTAACAAGATGTCTGTCGGTAAAAATACTACGAAAGTTGTGGGATTTCTAAGGATGCATTATAAACATTGCTTTGCTAAGCTGCATTTAGACAAGTGAGGTGAGATGTATGATTCCTTCTGAATATGTTGGTCCTTATACCGTATCAAACTTAATAGCAGTGGTTCTTCTAATAATCGCTTGGTTTTGGCCATACATTGCACGCTTTGCGTTCGCACTGATTTTTTTTGCAGCAAGTATTACAAACACTATCTTTGTCCTAAGAGACCCTAACTCATATGTGGAGTATGGAGAACTTGCTGTACTTGATATTTATAAGGATTTTATATATGGGGTTTTTAGTGAATATACTGCACTAATAGTGATTCTAATTGCTATTGGTCAGTTCACTATTGCTGCTTTCCTTACAATAGGTAAGCCCTTGTTGTCACTAGGTGTTCTCGGCGGGGTGATTTTTCTGCTTGCTATTATACCACTTGGCATTGGCTCAGCATTCCCTTGTACCCTCATCATGATTTTTGGCATGGGGTTAATGCTTTGGAGATTAAGGAACAAAAACAAAACGGCATTGAAAATATTGCTATATGATTAACAAGCTCTTAAGCTTTGTGGTGAGGCCTTATTGTGCTAAGTCTTAGTTTTTATTTGAGGGTGTTTGTCTTGTACTAGTTGATGAGGCCAGCATTGTTTTTTACTGAAACAACTGAGGTGAACCCAATTGATCGGACAAAAAATTAAGGTTAATTAAGACCTACTAAAATGATATCAAATTGAGATTACATTGTTTGTAAGCTTGATAACAACCTATCCTGTTATTATTGATTTAGTTTTCTCCTCTCTGTAAACTAATTCAGGCGTTTTGTACTGCAATGATTGATGCGGACGTTCACTGTTATAAAATTGTAAGTACTTTCCTATTTCTTCCCTTCCTTGCTCTATATTTTTGTATTCCTTTAGATATACTTCTTCATACTTTACCGTTCTCCACAACCTTTCTGTAAATATATTATCCATGTAGCACCCTCTTCCGTCCATGCTGATTGCTATTTCGTTTGCCTTCAATATATCCGTAAACTCATGACTTGTGTACTGACTACCTTGATCTGTATTGAATATCTCTGGCTTCTCTCCTTCCAACGCCTCTTCTAATGCTTCTATACAAAACTCTGCTTTCATGCTATTCGAAACTTCCCATGAAACAACATAACGGCTATACCAATCCATTACTACTACCAGATAGCAATATCCTCCTTGCAAACGTATATACGTAATATCACTAGCCCATACCTGATTTGGTTTGTTTATGATTTTGTTTTTCAGAAGGTATGGGTAAATTTTATGTCCTTCCTTTGGTTTACTTAGTTTGGGTTTGGCATATATAGCTTGCAAACCCATCAGACACATCAAACGATATACTCTTTTGTGATTGACTTTATAGCCTTCTCCATTGAGCATTGCTGTTATCTTGCGATAACCTAGAAAAGGATGATTCGTATATAACTCATCTATCCTTTGCATCAAGCATTCATTGAGATCGCTGATTCTTGTAGGTCGATAGTAATAACTACTACGATTCAGTTTTAGTAACTCACATTGCTTAGTAATGCTCAATTGAGGGTGCCTTGGATCGACTATCAACATACGTTCCTCTTGACTCAGTTTTTGAGCCCTTTGGACAAAAAATCTAGTTCCATTTTCAATTTGCCAATCTGTTCGTACAGTGCAGCCTCTCTACGTTCTTGCAGTTTGGCTTTCCTGCCCCTTAGTAGTGAAAATCTTTCATGCAATGCTTCTGATCCAGCTTTTTTCCATTCTTTAATTTGAGTGGTGTGTACACCATATTGATTTGCTAATTCTGCAAGATTCTTCTCTCCAACTATGGCTGCTGCTGCAACTTTAGCTTTGAATTCCTTCTTGTAAGTTTTTCTTATTCCTTTTGTCTGGCTCATTTATATCTCCATATTCTAGATATTTTACATCTTCTATGGACCTTAATTTCGCCGGGGTTTTCTGTCCAAATTTTGGGGGTAAGCTCAAACCTCAAGCCAAGCATAATTACTTTATGCTTTATAGATGTCCAGATAAATTCTTGGCTTATCAACACAAGGAATGTCGAACCCTTACGAGGATCAACTACGTGAAGGATCTTACTGCGTTACGCCATGAGATATCGTCGTTTACCCTTGGAAGGGCCTGCTCCCCAGTATGACGCATGTCTTGCTGGAAAGCACTTATCATTTTGAAAAATGCTTTTCTGGCGAACTATATTACACTCTTAGCCCATTAACTTCTTGCTATTCTACACCTCAAATTCCTATTTGGCGAAGTGCTGGCGAACTTTTGCTGCAATCTGATTCTCTGTCATCTTGTCAGCTGCTTCAATACCTACAATATTTTCACCAAGATTGTTTTTTTCAAAACGTTTTTTTAATTCGACTTTTGCCTCACCCGGACCAAATATTAGAATTGATTTTGCATCATTGATAGCTGCAATTACTGAATCGTAATAGGCATTGAGATGTTCAGTAAATGTTCTCAGGCGTCTACTATCTGTTGGTACTTGCTGTACATCATAAGGACCTTTAAGAGGTGAATCACCAGAACGGCGAAGTTGCCTTTCAACCTCTGATGGAATCAGCTCTATTTCTTCCCCTTTATCTGTAATAGCTATGATAATAGCCTCTTTATGATCAATCCATAAACCTACTTTTTTTCTCATTGATTTCTCCTTTACTGATTTTAATTTTTTTGAGCCTTTGTTTCATGTAAGCATAATAATATCCCAATAGTATGCACTACATGTACTATGTACTCCTCTTCAACGTTTACCGCAACCTTATCTTAGTTTGTTATTATTTCTTGGCACAACAGTAAAATTTTGACTAGTGCTGTAGGACTTTTTCTGACAACTTTAAGACCAAGCATCAAGCCCCACCACACTTCAATTGTACCCACAGTAGTGTTAGTTGTCAGTTTTTAAGAAAAGCTCGAGCTTACCTGAAAATTTGTGAAGACACGCTGTTTAGGATGTATAGTTTATGTAGTTATGCACCGTTTTAGAAGTCTAGGCAGATTCCAAGGACCTAGGATATTAGGTGACGTGGGTAAGATTTACACTACTATTTTAGAAGCAGGATTGGAGTTTTTCTTGACGTAATAAAGATAATACAATTACATATCTAGCTTGATTTTCTTGATTTACCCACAAGGCGACTCATATCTTTATAAGCAGCTCTTGTTCCTACAGCTGTAGCTTCAAATTGAACAGCCTTATCAGCATCAATATTCATAGAACCTGCTACGTTCACAACATCCATATTTGCACCTAAAAAGAAAAATTCCCAGCTGTAAGTTTCTTGCTGATGTTTTATCATATTAGCTACTTTTTCATGTGAGTACTTTGTGCTGGCATTCTCTAACCCATCAGTCAAGATAGCCACTATCACTTTAGAGGGCCGCTCTTGTTCTGGGGTTTTGGCTAGCCGTATCCCCACATCATCTATAGTTTTTCCTACAGCATCAAGTAAGGCAGTTGATCCCCTAGGTTGATAACTAGTTTCATTTAAAGGTACTACCTCTGGTAAAGGTTGGCAATTGTGTAAAAGAATGTATTCATTGTCAAAGAGAACTAGGCTAAGTGTTGCTTCATTGGGCAACTTTTTTTGCTCTTCAAGAAAAGTGTTAAAACCTCCTATAGCATCACTTTTGATAGAGTGCATTGACCCAGAACGATCAATAATACAGATTATCTCACTAAAATTTGCTTTCATTTTCAATTCTCCTTCCTATTAAGTTTGTACTCATAGTACTCCATAAGCAGTCATGGCTTCAGCTACCTTTACAAAACCTCCAACGTTTGCTCCTTTAATATAACTGATATGATCACTCTCTTGACCATATTCTACACACTGTTCATGGATCTTGTGCATAATATCTTGTAACTGTTTATCAACTTCTTCTCGAGTCCAAGTAAGACGCATAGCATTCTGGGTCATTTCTAAACCAGAAATAGCTACACCACCAGCATTAGCAGCCTTACTTGGAGCATACATTATTTTTGCTTCCTCAAAAAGCTTAACCCCTGCTAAGGTAGTAGGCATATTAGCCCCTTCAGAAAGCAACTTACAACCATTCTTCAGTAAGCTCTGAGCATCCTCTTCGGTTATTTCATTTTGAGTGGCGCATGGAAAAGCAGCGTCGCAAGCTATACCCCAAGGCTTAGCACCCTCATAGTACTGGCAACCATATTCTTTAGCATATTTAGCAAGGCTGCCACGACACTCTGTTTTTAGCTTGATAATATAAGTCAATTTTTCTTTGTTGAGACCTTCTGGATCATGTACGAAGCCACCTCTATCTGAAAGAGTTACCACTTTTCCACCTAATTGGAAGATTTTCTCAGCAGTGTATTGGGCAACATTACCAGATCCAGAAACTACACAGGTTTTTCCTGCTATGTCTTCGCTTCGTTTAGTTAGCATCTCCCTAGCAAAATAAACACAGCCATAACCTGTAGCTTCAGTGCGTATAAGACTACCGCCAAAGGAGAGACCTTTACCTGTTAATGCTCCTGTAAATTCATTGGTAAGACGTTTATATTGACCAAACAAGTAACTCACCTCACGCGCCCCTACTCCTATATCACCTGCTGGTACATCTAGATCTTTACCTATGTGCCTATAAAGTTCCATCATAAGAGCTTGGCAAAAGCGCATAATCTCGCCATCAGATTTACCTTTAGGATTAAAGTTTGAACCACCTTTGGCACCACCTATGGGCAAAGTAGTTAGGCTGTTTTTAAAGGTTTGTTCAAAGCCAAGGAATTTCAGTATGCTTAGGCTTACTGATTTATCAAAACGTAAGCCACCTTTGTAGGGACCTATAGCATTATTAAACTGTACCCGATAACCACGATTGACCCTTACATTACCCTCATCATCTTCCCAGCAAATGCGAAAGATAATAATCCTGTCAGGTTCAGTCATGCGTTCTAAAATACCAGCCTTTAAATATTTAGGATTAGCATTAATAAAGGGAATGACCTTTTCAGCAACTTCATAGACGGCTTGATGAAACTCTTCTTGTCCGGGGTTGCGGCGAACAAGGCCATTCATAAACTGTTCTAGTTGTAGACTCATAAAATATTATAACTCCAAACTATATGTAAAATGTCTATTTTAAAATTCTGGGAAGCAACTATTCCTTTACTGCTTGTGAAAGAGAAAGTACTCTTAAAACATATGGGCAATTTAGTGAGGACCAGACGTGTTATAGTAACACAATGCTAACAGGTGAAATAAGAAACCAAGTAGATCGTATCTGGGATGCCTTCTGGACAGGTGGTATTTCCAACCCCTTAGAGGTCATTGAACAGCTCACTTATTTGCTTTTCATTAAACGCCTTGATGAGCTTCACACCCTCGAGGAAAAGAAAGCCAACCGCTTAGGGCAACCTATAGAAAATCCTGTCTTTAATCCAGAACAAGATCACTTGCGCTGGTCACGGCTCAAAAATGCTGAGCCAAATACACAATACCAGATCATTACTGAAGAGGTCTTTCCCTTCTTGCGAGATATGGGCACAGAAGAAAGCGCCTTTAGCATCCATATGAAAGATGCTCGTTTTACATTGCCTCCTGAAAAGGCAGGGTTGTTGGCAAGGGTTGTTGATATGCTCGAGAACATCCCTATGAACGACCGCGATACCAAGGGTGACCTCTACGAGTATCTACTGAGTAAACTCTCCACCGCAGGACAAAACGGACAGTTCCGTACACCACGGCACATTATCAAGTTGATGGTGGACCTAATGAAGCCCAGCCCGCAGGACGTGATATGTGACCCTGCTTGTGGTACAGCAGGTTTTTTAGTAGCAACAGCCGAGTATATTTATCACCATCACCGCAGCGACATCTTTAATGATGCAGTCTTAAAAAGACAATACGAGGGCGAGATGTTTCATGGTTTTGACTTTGACAGCACTATGTTGCGTGTTGCTAGCATGAACATGATGTTGCACGGTATCAGCCACCCCATAATTGAAAACAAAGACTCTTTAAGTGAAGACCACAGTGAAGATACCGAGGTTTACAGCCTTATCCTTGCCAATCCACCTTTTAAGGGTAGCCTTGACTACGAAAGTACTGCTAAAGACCTTTTAAGTGTAGTGAAAACTAAAAAGACTGAACTGCTTTTTGTCACGCTCTTTTTGCGGCTCTTGAAAACAGGTGGACGGGCTGCTGTAATTGTGCCCGATGGTGTGCTTTTCGGCAGCAGTAAAGCCCACAAGACTTTAAGAAAAACCCTTGTTGAAGACCACAAGCTTGATGCCATTATTAGTATGCCTAGTGGTGTGTTTAAGCCCTATGCAGGGGTGTCTACTGCCATTATGATTTTCACCAAGACTAATTCGGGTGGGACGGAGAAGGTTTGGTTTTATGATATGCAGGCGGATGGTTACAGTTTAGATGACAAGCGCACCAAGTTAGATGACAAGCATGAAGACAACAACCTGCCCGACATCTTAAACAGATGGAATAACTTGGACGCTGAAGCTAGCCGAGTACGTACCGAACAGAGTTTTTTAGTGCCTAAAGATGAAATTGCAAGCAATGACTATGACCTGAGCATCAACCGTTACAAAGAAATTGAGTATGAAGAGGTTCACTATGACCCACCACAGGTAATTCTTGATGAGCTTGATGTGTTGGAAAAAGAGATACAACAGGGTATGGTGGAACTCAGGCAAATGCTAGGGCGTGTGGACACCTAGAGTGTGAAATCAAAAACGCTACTCTTAAATACCTTGGATAATCCTGATGCTGACGCATAAGCTTCTCTGCAATCTGGTAAAGATTATGTGGTTAACAACTAAAGCTTCTCGCAAATATAGGCTATCCTGCAATTTTTTTTGGAATTCACATTTTCTAACAGATAGCTGTCCTGAGACTGGCTAGTTTGGTTTTGATATCTAATGCGTGCAATTTCTGATTTGTCATATCCACATGCCCTAAGCTAAGGTTATGGTTGAGTTACTCGAGCAAAATCAAGAAAAAATCCATAAACTCTGTGAACGTTATTTTGTAAAACAGCTTAAGGTCTTTGGTTCGGCTGCGAGAGAGAGCGATTTCTCACCAGAAAGTGACCTAGATTTTATAGTTGAGTTTGAGATCTTGCCCCCAAGTAACCACGCCAAAGCCTATTTTGGCTTATTGTTTGGGTTAGAAGATTTGCTTGATAGAGAAATTGATCTAGCAGAAATTAGTGCTATTAAAAACCCTTACGTTCTAAGAACTATAGAGAAGGACTTAATGCCGTTTTATGCCACTGCAAGATGATGAGTGAAACAAAAATTGATTTGTCTTGTATAATAAGGATTTGATGATTTTATCATCACTCACTTTGATTGTAAGTTCCACTGTAACAAATAGAGCGAAATTTTTGGAGTATACATTAGGGCAACAAATTCACAAACTAATCCAAGTTCCACAGACATAGGTAGTGAGATTTTGCCTTCCGTGAAGCAAGAAAGTGTGCTACAGAAAGAGGAAATAGTAGCAAATAATGACAACAAAACTCAACGACAACATAACATTGCTACACAACAACTCTTAAGTACTTGGCTAACTGATGAATCTGGGTACGAAGAAGAAACATGGTCTTCCCTTAAAAGTGTCTTAGAAAATAACCGTCCCAATAGTAGGCAGCTATTTCGTGACTAATGTACGCACCCTAACTTAACTACTCTCACACATTCAGATGTATTCATATATATTATATAATAATATAGGAGTTTCACTATGGCAAATACAAGCCTTACTCTTGGCGAACACTGGGAAGTATTCATGAAAAATCAAATAGCCAGTGGCAAATATGGTTCAGCTAGTGAGGTTGTTCGTGATGGTTTGCGACTGCTCGAGCGCAGAGAAACAAAAATGGCATTCCTTCAAAGAGCCATTACCGAAGGAGTAGAAAGTGGCATTGCCGAAAATTTCAGTATGGAAGAGTTACAAAATGAGCTGGATACTGAGTAATGCCACATTATCAGGTTAGCAAGCAAGCCAAGAACGACCTTAGACAAATTGGTCTTTATACCGAAAAGGAATGGGGTAGAGCGCAACGGCGTAAATATCTAGCTGATTTGGATAAAAAATTTGCTCTGCTTGCTGAGAATCCGCTTATGGTTGCCGAACGACAAGAATTTACACCACCTATTCACATTCATCATCACGGAAGTCACTTAATTATCTATTTGGTAAAGGATACAGGTATTTTAATTGTGCGTGTGCTGCACCAAAATGCTGATGTGGACAGACACTTATCTTAATAACTGCCTTTGAGGATATAAACTCTGAAACGGATGATCGGTTTTTAGTGTGATGCAAAAAGAGATCGAAGAAGTAACAGGTATTTACCAGAGCAACCTGAGTCAAATTTTAAAAGGCAAACGCAAGCTAACGACAGAGCAAGTTAAGTTGTTGGCTGATTATTTCAAGGTAAACCCTGTGGTGTTTTTGTGATGTTGAGGTTTGAAACGGAGCTAGATAGTATTAAGGTTTTTACAAACAGATAACTAAGCTATAATTTAACTATGGCGGAACTCATTCAAATTGGTAACTCAAAAGGGGTACGAATTCCCAAGGCTTTAGTTGAACAAGCAGGTTTGGAAAATAGTGAACTAGAACTTAAAGTGGTAAAAAACGGTTTGCTTATATAGTTACCCAGAAAAATCTTTTCCTTTTATCCATAGAGTGAAATAAGGTAGGAAAAATCACTAAGAATAATTGCTTCTTAGGCAATAGAACACCTACTACCCAGTGTAATCTTCTTTTGTAAACCAACTAAAACTTATACAAAACTTGCTTATTTTCCCCGCTTAACACTATCTCAAATCATTAATTCCTTTGGTACTGGTGTTTTATAAAACTCAAATGCCTCCCTCAATCTTTTTATCTCTTTTTTCATTACTCCCTTTATTTCCTCTACCCTCATTGGTATTCCCTCCATCATTACCTCCAAATGCTTCCTTAAATCTGCTTGTGTTTCCCAGCATTTATTATGTATGTACTCCTTCTTTAAATACTTCCATAGCCTTTCTATTGGGTTGAAATCTGGTGAGTATCCCGGTAGAAATTCTAACCTCAACCATTTTGAATTCTCTTTTACCCACTCTTGCAACCACTTCGCCCTGTGAAATGGTGCATTGTCACATATAAGCATTATCTTTGCTTCCCTCATCTCCCTTTTCATGTGGCAGATAAACCTTCTAAACCTCTGAGCATTTACCTTGAACTTTGTTAGCACTCCATGGAATTCTCCTGTCCCTAACTCTAATGCCCCTATCAAATTTACTCTCCCATGTCTTCCATAGTTCTTGATCTCTACTTTTTCTCCTCTTAGCCCCCATGTGCTCGCTAGTGTTCCCTGCGTTTGGAACCCTACTTCATCTTGATAAAATATCCTCCATCCTGCCTTTATCTTCTCCTCGTACAGCTTTGGTAGTGTTTCTTGTATCCACTTTCGCCTCTTCTCTTCATTCTTCCTATACAGCAAATGTATTGCTTTATGGAAACTTAATCCCAGTTTCCTTAAAAGCTCTGGTAAATACTTTACTGACAAACATACCCCAAAAAGGCTTTCTATGAGAGTAAAGACCCTTCTGGCAACCCAAACTTGCTGGTTAAACTCTGTAATGATTTTCTTGATTAGCTCTAGTTGCTCTTTAGAAAGTTTAGGCGGCCTACCAGTTCTTTGTTCATCTTCTAAGTTAAGCGATTTTTCAAACTTCTTTCGCCAGTTTTTTACTGTTTTTACTGAGACACCGAACATTTCTGCTACAAGCTTAATATCTTTGCCGGAATACAGAGCTATAAGGGCTTGAGTCCGTAGTAAAGCGTTTGCATCATTTCCCTTTTTATAGCGACGGCGTAGTCTTTGTAGTTCTTCTAGTTTTTGTTTGCTATCATTATTTGCCATGATTAGTCTCCTTTGGGTTATTATTGGAATTATCATGGCATTATTTTTCCTGTTTTAGGGAAAGAATTTATCTGGACATCTATACAACCCAAAAGACAACCACGCCAAGGCTGGCGTGAAGCCATTGATGCTGCCCTTGAACGTGGTGATATTTACACAGATACAGATTGGTTAGAAGCAAATCTAAACAGTGAATTAGAAAAGCTTTGACCTCTTATACCTCCAATGGGAATAATTTGGACATTTTAAGAAAATCAATTGAAAATGAGCAACAGTACCAAGAAACGCTTAGCTTTATGGCAGAAATCTGGGATGAAGTAGCAGATAATCCTAACTCACCCTATGGCAGCTTGTTAAAGATTTTAAGCGATAACTTAAACGACTATGAAAATGCACAGCAGCCCATCCCTGATGCCACACCGCAGCAAGTGCTTAACTATTTGATGGAAGAGAACCGTGTGACGCAAACAGAGATTGAAGAAGTAACAGGTATTTACCAGAGCAACTTGAGCCAAATTTTAAAAGGCAAGCGCAAGCTGACAACAGAGCAAGTTAAGTTGTTGGCTGGTTATTTTAAGGTGAACCCTGTGGTGTTTTTGTGATGTTGAGATTTGAAAGAAAGGGATGCAGGAGTTAAGGTGCTGATTATTGTATGAACTCACCAGTTCAATTGAAAAAACTATCCTTTAGTGAAATAGCAGAAGTCGTGACAGGATCAACACCCTCGACAAAGGTAAAAGAGAATTATGATGGTGACATCCCATTCGTTTCACCAAGTGAGTTAGATTTAAATGCTCCAATATCTCGAACAGAAATTACTTTAAGTAAATTGGGTGGCTCTCAGGCTCGTTTGTTGCCACCCGAAACAGTTATGGTTTGTTGTATTGGTGCAACTATTGGCAAAGTAGGATATGCAGGCATAGAACTTGCAACTAATCAACAGATAAATTCCCTAATTGTTGATAAGAGTATTGCCTATCCAAGGTATGTTTATCACTATTGCAAAACTATAAAACCTTTGCTTCGGCATTCTTCATCATCAACAACCTTGCCAATTGTGAATAAAACTCGATTTAGTCAGTTTGAGATACCTCTTCCCCCCCTCGAGCACCAACAACAAATAGCTCGAGTTCTAGACAAAGCAGACGAACTTCGCACCAAACGCCGCACTGCCATTCAAAAACTGGATGACTTGCTTCAAAGCGTGTTCTTGGACATGTTCGGTGATCCAGTGGCAAATCCAAAAGGATGGGATGTAGTGAAAATTCGTGATGTGGCCGAGCATGTTAATTATGGATCAAGCAGTAAAGCTAGTTCAGTAGGCCAATTCCCAATTCTAAGGATGGGGAACATTACTTATGAAGGGTCTTGGGATTTTACGGATTTGAAATACATTGATTTGTCAGAAAAAGATGCTTCTAAGTACCTAGTTTACAAAGGTCAAATCTTATTTAATCGAACAAATAGTAAAGAACTTGTTGGTAAAACAGCTGTATATCGAGAAGAAACACCCATGGCATTTGCTGGCTATTTGGTAAGGCTAATTACAAATCCTTTGGCTAATCCTGAATACGTTT
Organism: Trueperaceae bacterium; assembly: GCA_965223045.1. Lineage (GTDB taxonomy): Bacteria > Deinococcota > Deinococci > Deinococcales > Trueperaceae > CBDCVN01. Next base: position 4,445,982 of record CBDCVN010000013.1, on the reverse strand, counting down.
CAGCTTTTATGAATTCTAAGTATATGAAAACTGTGCTTCAAGAAAAGTGTAAAAGTATTGTAGGAATGGCAAATATTAATGCTCAAGAGTTTCAAGCATTCTTAATTCCTCTTCCTTCAATTGATTTACAAAATTATTTTGCTAATGTAGTTCACACCATACTTGATAGAAAAAGATTATTGGAATCCGCTTTAAAAGTATCCTACAACCTTTTTTACTCTCTCCAACAACGTGCCTTTCGTGGTGAACTCACACCTCAAGTTCTAGATAAGCTGGATGAACTCGAGACCAAACCCACTCAACCCAAACTATTTTAGGATTTTGAAAAGTTAAATTTTCAAAAGAACACTTCAAGGCTTAACTGTTCTTTTTGTCTTGCAAAAGAACAGTTTGTTCTTTATACTTTTGAAAAGAACACTTTAGTGTCTAAATGTTCTTTTTGAATTCTTATGATTGATTTGCCAACAACTCGCAAAGGGGTCTATGTTGAACGCATTATTGATGGGGAACAGGTACAAGCATTTGTTGCGCCTACTCTACCACCCCATCCTGCTCTAGAGCTTTCTGCCGAGCATTATGATTTACTTGAAAAGGCAAATAGAGCTTTGGGGCGACTTGATGGCATTACTACACTGCTGCCTGACACAGCATTCTTTATATATAACTATGTGCGTAAAGAAGCGGTTTTGTCTTCACAGATTGAGGGCACACAATCCTCGCTGTCTGATTTGCTCCTATATGAAAGTGACGAAGTACCCGGAGTGCCTTTGGATGATGTGCGTGAAGTGTCTAACTACGTGCACGCCATGCAGTATGGGCTTAAACGTGTGCGTGAGGATAATTTTCCACTGTCATCTCGTTTGCTTAAAGAGTTACATGAACTTCTTTTAGACAGTGGTAGGGGGGCACGTAAAAATCCTGGAGAGTTTCGGCGTACTGCTGTATGGCTTGGAGGAACACGACCTGTTGAAGCTGTTTTTGTACCACCCCCTTTTGAATTCATAGATGCACTTATGACAAACTTTGAAAACTTTTTGCATGACACGCCCGAGCGCACCCCAACACTCATTAAGGCAGCTCTAGCACATGTGCAGTTTGAAACAATTCACCCATTCTTAGATGGTAATGGGCGTTTAGGTCGTTTGCTGATCACCCTACTGCTTTGTGCCGAGGAAGTACTTAGTGAACCTACACTTTACCTTAGTCTTTATTTCAAAATGTACCGTAACAAGTACTATGCGACACTTCAGCGAGTGCGTACAGAGGGCGATTGGGAAAACTGGCTCTCTTTTTTTCTTAAGGGTGTATTTGAAACAGCACAGCAAGCCTTTAGGACAGCACAGCAGCTTATTAAGCTTTTTGATAAGGATAGAAAGCGTACTGAATCACTTGGTCGGGCTACTGGTTCAGCCTTGCAGGTACTTCAGTTTGCCCAGAAGCATGTTTTGTTTTCTGTGAGTGATATTAAGGGTGAGTTAAGTATTGCTTTACCAACTATCCGCAGATCCATTGAAGCTTTAGAAAATATGGGAATTTTTCATGAGATGACTGGTAAAGGACGTAATAAAATATGGTTATATACAGATTACCTAAGACTTCTTAATGAGGGTATTGATTCAAGAACATGAGTAATTTTGACTTTCTACAAAATGAGTTTCCTTTTATTGCTAAATCTGCAAAAGAATCTGAAGCTTATGCCCGTTATGATCCCCGCTTGACCTGTTTTTATGGGCGACGTACCTTAGAACTCGTTGTCTACTGGCTTTACGATCACGACACAGTGTTTAAGCGCCCTTATGAAGAGAACCTCTCGGCAATGCTTTATGAACGGAGCTTCACCTCTAATGTACCCGGCTACATTACACGCAAAGCCCATATAATTAGAAAAGTTAGTAACCATGCTGTGCACGGGAAACACTTAGTGAAACTTAAAGATGGTGCAATAGTTTTAAAGGAACTTTTTCAGGTGCTTTACTGGCTAGCCCGTACTTACCGCCGTGATGACTCAGAAAAGTTGCCCCAAATCTTTGATCCCAAACTTGTACCCCTCTCACCTGAAGATCAACAAGCCGAGTCGCGGGCAGCAATTCAAAAGCTAGAAGCTGAGCTAAAGCAGCGCGATGAAGCCATGCGTGAAAAAGAGCAGGCCCTTGAAGACTATAAGAAGAAGCTCGAGGCACTACAAGTACAGGTAACAGAAACAAAAGCTAAGAATACTCAAATCAAGGACACCCACGACTACAACCGCAACGAGGCTGAAACCAGAGAAATCCTTATAGATATGTTGTTGCGTGAAGCAGGTTGGAATCCACAAGGTGAAAATGTACCTGAGTACCCTGTCACAGGTATGAAAAGTACACCACGTGGTAATGGCTTTGTCGATTATGTCCTTTGGGGTGATGATGGTTTACCCCTTGCTGTTGTAGAAGCCAAACGAACCAGCCGAGATCCTAAACAGGGTAAACAGCAAGCCAAAGAATATGCTGACTGTTTGGAGGCCATGCATGGACAGCGCCCGCTGATCTTTTATACCAATGGTTTCACCACTTGGTTCTGGGATGACACACGTTACCCTGAGCGTGAAGTACAGGGGTTTTTCAATAAAGATGAGCTTCAGCTTGCTGTGCAGAGACGCACCACTACTAAAGACCTTGCTAGTGTAAGCATCAATCAGGCTATAGTTAACCGCTACTATCAAGAAGAAGCTATACGCCGCATCACCGAACATTTCACTAAAAATTATCGCAAAGGTTTGCTGGTAATGGCAACAGGCACAGGCAAGACACGCACTGCTATTGCACTAGTAGATATATTGATGCGTGCCAATTGGGCTAAGAGAATCTTGTTTTTAGCAGACCGTAAAACACTCGTCAAACAAGCAGTAAACGCCTTTAAGAAACACCTACCTGCGTCCAACCCTATAAACCTGCTCACTGAAAAAGAAGCTGCTGAAAGTCGTGTGGTGGTTTCAACCTACCACACTATGATGGGTTTAATTGATGAGCGCAAGGACGAAGGCGAGCAGCTTTTTAGCGTAGGGCACTTTGACTTGGTCATCATTAGACTTGTTCTGAAATAGTTTTGCGTACATTGTAAGGTGTATAATTGCTCAATTTAAACTTCACAAAATGCATAATACTGTAGATAAATCTTGATAAGTGTCTAAATTATTTGTTTAATGTGTTAGACATTCGGGACACTATTTTATTTCGGAACAACCCTATTGATGAAGCGCACCGCTCAGTGTATAGAAAGTTTAAGGCGATTTTTGAGTATTTTGATAGTTTACTGCTTGGCCTCACTGCTACACCCAAAGACGAGGTAGACCGCAACACCTATGACCTCTTTGAGCTTGAGAGTGGCGTGCCTACCTATGCCTATGAACTCAGTAACGCTGTACAGGATAATTTTCTAGTGCCACCTAACCCTATAGAAGTACCAACTAAATTCTTGCGTGATGGCATCAAATACGATGACCTGACACCTGAAGAACAAGAAGAATGGGACTTGCTCGAGTGGAGTGAGGGACAGATTCCTGATGAAGTGCGTTCTACTGACCTAAACAGATGGCTCTTTAATCAGGACACAGTAGATAAAGTCTTAGAACATCTGATGACCACAGGCATCAAAGTGGCAGGTGGAGACAAATTAGGTAAGACCATCCTCTTTGCCCAAGGCCATAAACACGCTGAATTTATTGAGAAACGTTTTAATATAAACTACCCTCACTATAATGGAGAGTTTGCAAGGGTTATAGACAACTACGAACCTAAAGCTGAAATCCTGATTGAAGATTTCACCAAGAAAAATAGTGATCCCTTTATTGCCATCAGTGTAGACATGCTCGATACAGGTGTAGACATTCCTGAAGTGGTTAATCTGATCTTTTTTAAGTTGGTGCGTTCCAAGACCAAGTTTTTCCAAATGCTAGGTCGTGGCACACGGCTTTGTCCTAACCTTTTTGCTCCAGAAGAAGACAAAACACATTTTAATGTTTTTGACTACTGCCAGAACTTTGAATTCTTTAATCAAAATCCCAAGGGAGTTAAGTCACAAACACTAGAACCTCTAAGCCAACGCATATTTAAGTTTAGGCTCGAGCTACTCGGACACCTAGCGAAGCTTGAGTTAGATAAAGATTTACAGGGGCTCGAGACCACTATGCTCGATGACCTTCACACTTATGTGGCGGGTATGCCACTAAATAACTTCATCGTCAGGCCCAAACGACAATATGTTGAACCCTTCCAAAAACGTAACCGCTGGAACAGTCTGAGCCAACTCGAGCGCAATGACCTTGCCCAATACGTTTCAGGCTTGCCCTCAGACAAACAAGAAGATGAAGAAGGTGCCAAGCGTTTTGACTCTTTGGTTTTACAGTTGCAGCTTGCCCTTGCTGAGGGAGCAGCATTTTTTAAACGGCATCAGGCTCGAGTGATAGAAATTGCAGAGAATCTCGAGGGTAAACCCAATATTCCTGCAATCAAACCACACCTGCCACTTATCCGAGAGGTACAAACTGATGAATATTGGCAGGATGTGAGCTTGCCTAACCTCGAGCATTTGCGCCTGTCGTTACGTGGGCTAATTCAGTTTGTTGATAGTAAAAGCAAAAACATCATTTATAGTAATTTCATAGACGAGTTAGGCGAAGCTCGTGAGGCAGAAGTCTCGTATCTTACAGGTGGGGTGAATGTAGCGCAGTACCGCAAGAAGGTTGAGCAATTTTTGCTCGAGCACCGTAATGATGACGTGATTATCAAAGTGCGTAAAGGCTTACCACTGAACAAACTTGATTTAGAGAAGCTCGAGGGCTTGCTCTTTGCTGCCAATGCTTTGGAATCTCAGGAGGTACTTGAACAGGCTTATGGTAAACAAGAAAATCTGAGCTTGTTTATTCGTAGACTTGTGGGACTTGATAGACGTACTGCTAAGGAAGCCTTTGGCAACTACTTGAATGGTCAAAACCATACTGCAGATCAGATTCAGTTTATAAATTTCATTATCAATCATTTAAGCCGCAATGGTGTGATCGAGCCCAAACTTCTTTATGACCGCCCTTTTACTGATTTACATGAGGAAGGGCTCGAAGGTTTGTTTCCTGATGAACAAGCAGATGAATTGGTTGCCATTATTCAAAAGATTAATGATAGTGCATCGGCTACTTCTAGCCATCAAGACTAATCCCCTAGAATTTAGGAGCTACTAACTATAAATAGTAACATCCCCCCCAACACTAATACACTAGACCATAGAGCAGGCCAGTAGTGTGGTTGAGTAACTTGCTCTGATTGTCTAGGTCTATCTAAAAACCGTTTATTAATAAAGAAAAAGAAAAGCCCTAAAGCTGCACCATAAAGCAAATGGCCAATAAAAGAAGGGTGAGCAGCTAATACTGTGGTTAATGACCAGTCTACAGGTTGCCTAAGCAAAAGAGCAAAAAGCGTTAAACCTCCCCAAATCCACCAAAAGAAACCATAAGTTAATCCCCAAAGTAAAGCCGCACTACTATTTTTAGCTTCTTTGTTAAAGAATAAACCAAATCCACTACCAATAATAATGGCAATAACTAAATGAATAATAAAACCTGCCCCTACCGAATTTGCTCCCAATAGACTTGCTACTCTAGGCAAAGCTTGTGCATCTACCATAACAATAGTAAAGACAAGGCCTCCTATAATACCACCTAGTTGCCCTATAAGAGAACCTCGCACAGTGCGAGTACCAACACCTTCACGGTTTCGATTTAGTGGGTCAGAGTCTACAAAGAGAAACTTCCATAAATTATTTAGCCAAGCATAAACTATTCCCAATAAAGAACCATAAAGCATATGGGCAATTAGTGAGGGAAAAGCGCTTCTAGCTCCTTCTAAAGACCAGGTGGAGGAATTACCCAGAAAAAGTGGCATAAGTGTTAAGGGCCCTGCAAACCACCATATGATGCCATAGTTCAACCCCAAAATGGAACTAGCCCCTACAGAATGTAAGTGCTTATAAAACAAAAAGCTAAAACTTATACCTATAATTGTACTTATAGCATAGTGAAGTAAATGTCCTATTACTCCAAGGTTAGAGCCTACTAGACTAGCTACTAATGGTAAGAAATCAGCATTTTTTATGCCCCAGAGAAATACAAAACCTCCTAAAAGTCCACCTAAACCACCCAAAATCAGTGCTTGAACGAAAGGAGGCACTACATCTTGTGTCCTAGGCTGCCTAGGGTTAGGAGAAATTTTTATAGGAGGAAGGCGAATAATAAATTGGCTTATTAAAAAGCTTAAAACACCAAAAAGAGCACCAAATACTAATACATATGCTGTTAGAAAACCAAAAGAAGATTGTAGCGAAGCCAGTGTCCAAAATAGTTCTTGTTTTATTATTGGGAAAAGAGTTAAATGGAAAAATAACCACCAGAATAAACCAAAGGCTTCACCCCAAAGAAAAGCTTCCCCTAAAGTTTTTAGTCTAGGCAAAATAAAGAATCCAAATGTTAACCCTAAGAGGGTAATGCTTAAAAGTTGCTCGAGCAAACTTTGCTCTAAAGGCATCAAGATTCTAAGTCCCAGAAACAAAAGTAGACCCACTCCCAAACCTACAAAAGAATAGTGATAATCAATCTTATGCACTTTAAATATCCTTAGCATTGGCTCTTCTTACAAGAACTTGATTAGGAGTAAAATCAGAAGTTTCTACAATATCGGCAGGGAAAAATACATCAAGTAACCAATCTAAACCCACTCTCAATTGCCTTTCAAAAGTTGGCAGCTTAGCTAAATAAATAGCACGCCACATCAGCCAAGCAAGCAAGCCTGAAAAGCGCCGACCAAATACCTCAGCCACTGCTAGTTGATGTCCTAAAGCCGCAAGACTACCCAGCATCTTAAATTCAAACCTTGTAAGTGGTTTGCCCTTAAAAGTAGCAGCTACGTTCTTGCCAAGCACCTTGCCTTGACGCACTGCATATTGGGCAGTAGGAGGACAATTTTTTCCTGTAACTAAATCAGGAATTTCAGCACAATCACCAGCTGCCCATAGATTTTTACCTTCAACTTGTAATTCAGGGTTTACTGGAATTTGACCGCGCTTGTTTAGAGGCAATCCTAAACTTCCTAATACAGGGTTAGGTCGGCTGCCCGCTGTCCAGATAAAAGTATCTGTTTCAATGCAAATATCTCCTAAATACACCTTGCCTTCTTCCGCACCCGTCACACGTGTACTTAAGATAAACTCTACACCACGTTCCTCAAGCTTACTTTGAGCATATTTACCCAAGTTTTCTGAGAGTTCAGGTAGGATTCTATCACGAGTATGGACTAGAACAAGGCGCAGATTCTCAGGGGGAATGTTCGGATAGCGATTTAACATGCCCCTAGCAAAGTCATTCATAGCTCCAATTAGCTCTACTCCTGCAAAGCCTCCTCCTGCCACTGCAAAGGTAACCATGCGCTGACGGTTTTTTTGATCTTGCTCAAAATCTGCCCTTTCAAAACGTTCAATCATTTGATTGCGTAAGAGCACAGCATCGTCAAGTGATTTAAAGGTAAACGAATGTTTTGCTAAGCCTACATTGCCATGAAAGTTAGGAGTCGCACCTAAAGTCAATGCTAGCTGATCAAATTGTAAGTGACGTTCACCAGAATACCCCTCGGCAGCAAGTTTCACTTGTTGTTTATCAAGGTCTACACCTATTACAGTACCTTGTACTACCTTTACATGCTTAAAAAAATTCCTTAGGGGAGGGCTAATATTTTGTGGATTGACAGCACTAGCTGAAACTTCTGAAAGCATAGGAGTGTGAACCATATAGTTTTGTTTGCTTACTAAAGTAATGCTAATGGTGGGATCATCTTTGAATTCTTGCTCGAGGACCTGTGCTGCAGTTACTCCTGCATAGCCTCCTCCAAGGATAACCACTTGTTTGTTAACAAGGGGCGTTTCTAATGCTGATGGTTCGATTTTAGAGATTAGCCACCAGCGGTGGCTCAAACTACAGAAAAGCCCTATTAAAACTCCTTGCAATAGATATGCAAAAAGATAAGGTAACACTAGTGAAGCTTCCTCTAGGTGCCAGAGGTTGCCTTTACCTTGTATCATAGGGTATAGGCTTAAAGTTAATACTATCCAAGCAAATAGACTCAAACTTAGGCCAGTGAGCATGTGTTCACTAGGACGCTGTTTAACACTCACTAAACTTACATAAACTAAGCCTAGAAGACCACCTGTAAGAAATAATTGCCAAGCATCAATGTTTAGTTCAGTAAGTTGCATTAAAAGCAGCACTGACAGTGCTGCTAGTAGGCCAAAGGAAACACCTAAAAAACAGTGCTTAATAAGTCTTCTCATTACAAGTCTCCCATTGTTTTTGCTTAAAACGTAAGGTGTAGGCAAAACACGCACCCATTATGGCGGAAAACAGTGGGTTTGTAGGTCTTATTGCTGACAAGGTATTGACTCCCATCAGGGTAGGTATAGTAATCAAACCTTAGAGGCTTTATGAGACAAAATTTTCTACAGATTTATAAGCTCGCTAATTTTCCGCAATATTAGTGAGTGCTGGTACATTAATAGTGTATTGTCCACGTGTACCTTGTAAAACACCTTCATCCCTAAGCTCTGCTATCGTTACAGAAACACTGACCCTTGTAGCTCTAATCATAGCAGCAAGCTCCTCGTGCTTTAAATTTGTATTTAAGTTTGCCCACATATCATCTTTAGTTTGCCCAAAGCGCTCAACTTGTTCTAGAAACACTTTTGCCAAGCGAGTTTTAACAGGGGCGTAGGACCCAGAAAGTTGTTCACGACAATGTGAAAGATAGCTAACCATAATTTGAGAGAAAGTAAGGGCAATACTAGGGTCTCTCTGGGTCATTTCCAAAAATGATTGGCGACTAATAGAATAGGTTGTAGTACCTGCTAAGGCCACTGCATCCACTTGATAAGCAGCGTTATCTTGTAAAAATGCTTCACCAATGAAGTCGTTTGGCCCACAAATAGCTACAATTCGCTCAACCCCACTTGGTGTATAGGCAATAAGTTTAACTTGTCCTTGTGCAATAATATGCAAATCTGTTGCTGAATCACCTGCGTGAAAAATAATGTCACCTTTTTCATACAGCTTATTAGGCCATAATTGATGGAAATTAGCTATACTCTGGGAGCTTACTAAATTAGAAAAGTCAGTATTTTGAACTGTCCAGGTTTGCATAAAGTCTCCTTATTTGAGCAAAAGTCATCTAATTTCTGCACTAGCAGTGGGAAAGCTATTCAAATTTTGGTTAAGGTTATAAATTGTATGATCCAAAGCATTAGCAGGCACATCACCAGCAAGAGGTTTTAGAGTGAATGGAGCACTGCTATCATCAGGTTCTGGCTCAATTGAAACAACTACTTTTTGGCTACTTAGATCTGTGGGAAAAGTTAACCCAGCAGGTGCATTTTGTAAGTAATCTTCACCAGGGAAAGGTGGACCATCTAAAGGGCCACTAAACAGTGCTGACTCATCAGCAGCACTGAGCACAGTAAACTTACCACTGGTAACAGGGGTACCGTTTATAACTGCCCAACCTTCATATTTCCAACCAGCAGGTAAAGTGGGGAGATTTAAACCTGCACTAGGGCCTGCTGCAGGGTCAAGGAACCATATGCCGCTTAACTCATTAGTGTTATCACCATTTGTAGGAGTTGCTAAAATATATTTGCCACTAGCTTTACTAAAGCTCCCTAAAATTGCCTCAACTGTTAGATTGGCCGTATTGCCTGTAACATCGCCAGATAGAATTTTTGTATCTGCAGGGATAGTATCATTATCTCCTTTTGGTTCAACGGTAATTACAATTCTGCTGGCAGCACTTAGGTCTTGACTAACATCAAAATCACCGTTAGAGATCTCATTGCCTAATGCATCAACAATGCTTCCATTTTTAACATTAAACTTACCAGTTGTTATAGGGTTGCCATCAATTATAGCCCAGCCTTCATAAAGTAAACCATCTGACAGTGGCTCGAGTCCATTAATAGTAAGGCGAAACGTCCTAAGCTCATCGTTAGTGCAAGCACTTAGTCCTAACGTAAGAAGGATACTTATAAGTACTAATAAAACTAAAATCTTTTTCATACAATAACTCCATTCAGGTGTTTTTCAACCAAGATTATTCCCCTTCTTAATAAAGATACGCAGGTTTTATAGATTTAGATTTAAAGGGTAGTGATGCTGTTCAGAAAACAAATCTTAGCTTTTCTTATTACACCAGAGGTGCTATTCAATTACCATGAAAGTGTTGCTTTTTCCAAAGCAACACAAAACGGCTTACCTTCCCATTACTCAGCAAAATATCATTCTTTTGTTTGTGAAGATGTAGTGTAGACAAAATTATTGTCAGACATAAACTGCTCTTCACAAGCAAACTAATTAGCTATCTAAATAACTGTCAAAATAGATTGTATGACAAGTATATCCTCCGGGGTTCTTTTTGAGGTAATCTTGATGGTAACTTTCAGCAGGCCAAAAATGGGTAAAAGGTTCTAAGGTAGTAACTACTGAGTTAGGCCACCTTTGTGATTCATCAACAATCTCAATCATTTCTTCAGCAATCCTTTTTTCCTCCTCGTTCTTATAGAAAATTGCTGATCGGTAGGAAGTCCCCATGTCATTTCCTTGCTGGTTAAGTGTGGTTGGATTATGAATTTGGAAGAAGAAGTTAAGTAGCTGCTTATAGCTAATTTCTTCTGGGTTATATGTAATTTCTACAGCCTCAGCATGGCCGGGATGGTTTTGGTAGGTAGGACTGTCATTTTGCCCACCTGTATATCCAACTTCTGTGTCAATAACTCCTTCTAAACCTCGAATTAAATCTTCTAAACCCCAAAAACATCCACCAGCTAACACAGCAGCGCTCTTTTTATTCATAACTTAGGACTCCCTGCTTTTTTTAAATCAAGGCTAATGCTATTAATGCAATAGCGGTCACAATCCTTGCCATCATCATTCTTGGGTCCATCTGGAAACACATGACCAAGATGTGCATCACAATTTTTACATTTCACCTCTGTGCGAACCATACCATGACTATTGTCAGTATGAAGGGTCACAGCATCTTGTAAAACAGGATCAGTAAAAGAAGGCCACCCAGATTTACTATCAAACTTGGTCTCTGAAGAAAAAAGCGGAGCATCGCATACTGCACAATGATAAATGCCATCATCATGAGTGTTCACATATTTACCTACAAAACGATGTTCTGTACCATTCTCTCGAGCAACTTTGTACAATTTTGGATTATCACGCTTTAATTCTTCATCTGATTTCATAGTATTATTCCTCTCAAAAATGAAGTGACCTCGTTATCCACAGGCTCGAACTTGGGCATATTTGATTCATAGTTTTACTATACAGTAAAGCTACTTCTAAATGAGGTTTGAAGCATAACATATTTCCCTATAAACATTTTATAGGTCATAAATTTAAGAAACAGCTTTTCTAGCACACTATAACTTGCTATAAACAAAATATTGCCTTGCTATTAAAGAGCTAATCAAGGCAAACTATAAAGCAATATATCAATTAGGACTTATTCACTTAGAGTAGGATAAACTTCTACATAGATCCAATCTGTATCTTTTGCAGGAATGTGACAACCCAAGCAATCAGCCTTGTAATCAGTGCTTACATTTTCATTCATGTTATCTGGTTTAAATAAAGCCCAACCCCAACCTTCACCCCAGTTCTTATTATCAGTGAATCTATCTTTACTATCTTTGACCATAACAAACCATTGTTTAATGGATTCTGTAGGATAACTAACTCCATTACCAGTAGTATAATCTCCAGCCTCTGAAGCTCTAAGCTCCTTAACTAAAATAGCTCCATCTGGAAATTCACCTGTTTCTCTATACTGTTCTACACTTGTTTGGTCAGCATACACATCATGAAACCCGCTTGCATCACCTTCTGGAACGAACCAAGAACCAAGATGTGACATGGTTTTACGGAAATCTTTAGGCAAAGAGATTTCACCCTCACCATTAACATAAGGTGAAAAAGGAGCTTCTTCGCTTTTAGCTTCATTTTGAGTTTCTTCTACGATTGCACTTTTAGCTTCTTCTACAATTGCGTTTAGTACTGGGTAATACTGAGTAAAGATAAAATCTTCAGCTGCAACAGCTTGGTGGCAAGCGTTACAAGACTCTGTTGGAAAAGCAGTTGCTGTATCTGTAAGTGGATAGCTATGCCCAAAACTAAAATATGCCCAATTACTAGGTTCATTTGGAAAGTGCTCAACATCTTTTACTGCTGCTTCTAAACCAATAAAATCACCTTGAAAATATCCGTTACCACTTACCGCTTGTGTAGAGCCTACGCTGACTAATTCTTTAACCAAAATAGTACCATCTGGAAAACTACCATTTGCCTTGTAATATGCAACATTATTTGGATGAATATAGACATTATGAAACTCAGGGAAAGCTGCTTCAGGTGGATTAAGATCATTTGGAGTTATCGGAGTGCCAATATAAAGCCACTCTCTATAACCTTCAGGGCGTATTAAATTGCCATCCTCATCAAAAACATAAGGCTTTTCCATACTTGAATCTTGTGCAAACAAACTAAAGGTTGAAAAAACAAGTACTACTAAAATAACAGCAAGAACAACAAGCGACCACTTAGCTTTGTAGATCATGGTTAAAATCACTTCCTTAAGTTAAATTGCAGAAATTATATTTAGTTAGTTACTTTGAGGTTAGTTCAGATGTGTAATCACAAAAGAATTCTGTTAAGTAAAAAACATTGTGAAAATACTCTTGCTGCACAAAATAAAATCTAACAATTTTATACTAGAAAGTCAATAACTTTCAAGTCAAACCTAGCACTCAATGGGATTGAAAATTGATTAGGGTGTATGTCAGCTTATATCTCCTTATTTAACTATGCTCAGATTGAGCGCTCACCTTACGTTTTCTGTGTAAGAAGTTCATCGGTTATAATATTTACCAATTAGTAAAATACTTCGAATCTACTTTAAAATATGCTATTATGTGAATACTATAGAGATATCTTTTTATGGAAGAGTTTTTGCATTAAGGTTTGCTAAATAATAAGTTATGGCACGCCCACGCAAGTTTGATAAGACAGATGTACTGATTAAGGCAACAGAGGTCTTTTGGGAAAAAGGTTTTCAGGCAACAACTCTTGATGACCTTGTTAAGGCTACTGGTTTAGAGAAGCCCAGCCTTTATAATGCTTTTGGTAATAAGCGCCAACTTTACCTTGAGGCTATTGAGCAGTACGGTGTACAAGAGTATGGTGCTATTATTACGATGTTACACAGTACTGCCAAAGAAACGTCTGCATTAGTAGCCATTCAAGCTTTACTTGAAACTGTAATTGAAAAAGTAGAAAAACATAAGGATCACAGAGGGTGCTTTTTACTCACTACTTCTATAGAGCAAGCACAAAGTGATCTGTCTGTGGAAACCTTAATTCACAAGCACACTAATCTTTTACGAAAAGCTTTAAAAAACATTTTGCAGCAAGACCCCTCAGTAAAACCTTATCTAAATAAGGAAGATTTGATTGCTTTAGCAGATCACTTTACTGCTACCCTTATGGGTCTTTATACCTTTGCTAAGGCTGGTTACAAGGCTAAAACTTTGCGCAATGTGGTTAGAATAGCTTTACAAGCTTTAACTAATCTACAACATTATGAACCTAAGCACCAAAGATAAAACCTACATTCTTATTGGTATTTTACTTGCTCTTTTTTTAGGAGCTTTAGATCAAACTATTGTTGCAACAGCACTACCCAAAATAGTTGAGGATTTAGGTGGCATTACTCGTTATGCTTGGGTAGCTACTGCTTACTTACTTGCCTCAACAGTAATGGTTCCTATTTATGGAAAACTTGCTGATATGACCAGCCGTAAAAATATAGAGTTATTTGCAGTAAGCCTATTTTTATTGGGATCATTTTTGTGTGGTATTGCTGGTGAATTCGGTCCTTTGCCCTTACTTGGTGATGGCATGAATCAATTGGTTTTCTTTAGAGCCATTCAAGGTTTAGGTGGAGCTGGACTATTTGCTTTAACCTTTATAATTATAGCTGACCTTTATCCACCTAATGTAAGAGGTAAATATCAAGGTTTTGTAGGAGCCACTTTTGGTATAGCTAGCATATTGGGCCCTTTAATAGGTGGTTTCCTTACCGACCATGGTGGCAATATTATTTCAGGCATTGAAGGTTGGCGTTGGATTTTCTATGTTAATTTGCCCTTTGGAGCAGTCGCTTTGTGGTTTATAGCTGTTAACATGCCTAAGCTTAGACCTCCAGAAAATAAACAAAAACTAGACTATCTTTCAGCTATTTTACTACTAATTGGCCTTACGCCATTAGTGTTAGCCTTACAAATTGATAAAGGTGTTTATCCTTGGAACTCAGCAATTACCCTTTTGCTTCTTGCTATTGCCATAGTTAGTCTATTTCTCTTTGTAGTACGATCTTTAAAAAGCTCTAACCCTATTTTAGACTTAAGTTTGTTTAAAAACCGAGTTTTTAGTGTGGGTAACATAGCTCTTTTCTTTTTAGGTGCTTCTTTTTTAAACATGTTGATTTTTCTGCCCCTTTTTATGGTTAATGTCTTGGGTGTTTCTACCACTAAAGCAGGTATTAGCCTTATTCCGCTTTCAATGGGTACAGTTTTTGGGGCTATTCTTGGAGGTCAGCTTGTCTCACGTATAGGGCGCTATCATGTGTTAATGCTCATTAGTAATGTTATTTTATTAGTAGGAGTTTACTTGCTTTCAACAATAAGTGAAAGTGTTAGTTATACTCGAGCAACTTTTTACATGATAATTTGTGGATTTGGCCTAGGACCTTCTTTTCCGCTTTATACCATTGCAATCCAAAATGCAGTTGATGTGTGCAAGCTAGGTCAAGCCACTAGCACCAGCCAATTTGCAAGACAAATTGGTGGTACTATAGGTGTGGCTATTATGGGTACTGTACTCGCAATCTCGCTGACAGTACCCACTGAAAATTTGCTCAAAGAAACTTTTGCAAATGCTATAACTCAGATTTACTTTTACACTACATTTTTGGTAGCAGCAGCTTGGCTAGCTACGCTTTTTATTCCCGAGTTACCACTGAAGACTACTAATAACTAATTACCTAACCCTATCAAATACTCTATCCCACCAGGTAGGTACATCTACTTCTGGATTGTAAAGTGCTAGCCTATTACGAATATTAGTAATATCCCAACCAGTAAGATTAGCTAATGTTTGTGCTTCTCGCTCTTGGCGTTCTTTTACACTGCGCACATACTCTTTGCCTGCATCACAAGTAATTTCACCTTCAAAAGGTCGCTGTAACACATAACGACCTTGAAAGTTCTCGCGATTATCAGTAACTTCAAACACTAAGTCTTCGGGATGAGTTTCTGCAGTGTAGCGCAGGTGTAAACGGGTCAAATAAACATTTGGAGCACCAAAATCAGAATTTTCTTCTAGCCAAAAAACCCCTGCTTTGTTAAGTTCATCTTCAGAAAGAGGGTCAGCAGCACAGGGGTCACACCAACTCATATCCCAAGCATATTCTAAGAAGACTGCATCCCTATCTTCACGTTCATAGCCATTTTGAAACATAGCAGTATAAAATTCACCGAAATCGTCTTCAACAAATTCAG
Organism: Trueperaceae bacterium; assembly: GCA_965223045.1. Lineage (GTDB taxonomy): Bacteria > Deinococcota > Deinococci > Deinococcales > Trueperaceae > CBDCVN01. The sequence goes on along the minus strand of CBDCVN010000013.1, from coordinate 4,430,304 downwards.
GCAGGTTTTCATCACTAGGAATGTTAGCCACGCGATAGTTACTAGTAGTAATACGTCCTTGAGGTGATAGCAAGAAGATTACTAAGTCCTGTGGACCGTTAGCATTAATAGTACCTAGTTGTATAGGCAGCATAAAATCATCTGATTCAAATGCCATTGCCAGTGGACGCAAGAAAACTTGACCACTTTTCTCAAAAGCTTCTAGGTTTACTTTAGCCACAAAAAATTTCATTTCTTGCTTAATGTAACCATTAAATATCTCTGCTGCACCTTCAGGAATGTTGTAATCGTTTTCTAGTAACCAAGTTTCTAAACCATCTGATTCTTGGGCACTAAGGATCAAAATGTCATATTCTCCCACACTAAATGCAGCCTCAATGGTTACTCCAAGGCTTTCAGCACGTTCTCTGTAACTCCCTCCGTCAAAATCTGCTGATTCTTCAGTCTCAAAAAACATATCGTCAAACTCATATTCATAGCAAGGGTCTTCATCAAAATATTCAACTAGTCTGGGAGCACTGTAAGCATCAATGCGATCAATGATAGCACTGTCACTAACTTGAATTTGCCCTTCTTGCAATACTGTAGGCACCGGCACAACTAAGGCAAATTCATTAACATCACCTTTAAAATCATTGGCCATGGTCAAGATAGTGCGGTCACCATCTCGAGCAATAATAACCTTAGAAGCCTCATTAAAAAGGTCAGCATCGGCTTTAGAAACATAGAAACCACAAAAAGCCTGAACGCTACCAAGAATTAATAAAATTGCCGCTGAGATTAGCTTAAGAGTTTTTAACATAAAAAACCTCCTTGTTAAGTGTGAGGTATCTCCTCTTTGACAAGTTTACGAAAAGTGTTTTGGTTTGGCTAGGTTTGTATTAAATCTACACTGAAAATAATCTAGTAACTCGAACCTTAAACTCATTAGGCACAAAGCTGGTATCTTTTAGTAGGATTTAGTCATCAAATTATGCATTTCGCTAGTTTTCTATTAACACCATCTTAGGTGTACATAAACTTATTCCTAGGCAGGCCTATTATATACAAGAGTTATGTTTATAATTAATGCTAGCATTATAAAGTTAAGAAACTGTGCTGGGTTGCTGGAGTTGACAGAAGTTATTTTTGAACAGTGTATTGTTTAACAAGCATTCAAGTATTCTATTCCCAAGCAAAGTTTAGAGACGAGGTAAATATCAACAAAATTATTTTAGAACAAACTCCCCAATTAGACAGTATGCACACTATTTCTAAAGGGGCCAGAAAGTCTATTTCATTAGAACCTTTTTCAAACTTCTTAAAAGTATTTGAAGAGAAATTGCGATACGCTTTCTATAAGCTAGCAGACGTCGACCAATTTAGTTTACAGCACGGGGTACCACCAGCTGTTATGCATGAAATTATGTCTTGCAATCCACTCTCCATATCTATTCCGGTAGATTATGGGGGACGTGGAGGACATGCTTATGAAGGTTTAACTCTATTAACAAAAACTTCTTATGAATCTTTAGCGCTTTCACTTGCTTTTGGAATAAATTTGGCATTATTTTTGCAACCTGTGGCTAAATATGGACAAGAAGAAGTCAAAGCACCAATCTTTGAAAGATTTCTTAAAGATAAAACTATGGGTGGTTTAATGCTAACTGAGCCAAATTTCGGCACTGATGCACTTAACATGCAAAGTTCTTTTGTCGAGCATAATGAGCATTATCATCTTAAAGGTACTAAACATTGGCAAGGGCTTACTAGCTGGGCTGATTTCTGGCTTATAACTGCTAGGGGGCATAATGACCATGGTAAGTTAAAACGTGACATCAATTTTTTTATTTGTGATGTTAGTCACCCAGATCAAGAAATTCTAGTTGAAGAAATGTATGACAATCTAGGTCTTTATTTAATTCCCTATGGCCGCAATAAAGTTAATGTACAAGTTCCTAAGACCGCTAGGCTCGAGCCCAGAAACACAGGTTTGAAAATGCTGCTTGATATATTAAATTACAGTCGCCTTATGTTTCCGGGCATGGCAGTAGGGTTTATAAAGCGCATGCTTGATGAAGCACTAAATCACTGCAAAGAACGCTTTATTGGTGGCAAAAGCTTACTCAATTATGACCAAATGCAGCAGCGTTTAGCTCGCTTACAAGCATCTTTCACAATTTCCTCAGCTATGTGCAGTTACACTGACAAAATGGTAGGTGCAGGTACTGAAAAAGATCTTTCTTCAAGTAGTATAGAGGCCAATGTTTTCAAAAGTGTTTCTACAGATCTTATGCAAGAGGCTTCCCAGTCAGCATTACAAATGCTAGGAGCCAAAGGGTATAGGCTTAGTCATGTTGTAGGGCGTGGTACAGTTGACAGCCGCTCATTCCAAATTTTTGAAGGTCCCAATGATGTTCTCTATACGCAAGTATCTGAGGCGATACTTAAGTTAATGAAAAAGGCAAAAGAAGCTAATCTGTATGAATTTTTAAAGAATTATGATTTGACAGCTCGAGCTGCCAGCACTTTCAAAGAACTACTAAACTTTAATGTTGATTTGCAAATATCTCAAAGAAAGCTAACTGAGTTAGGTCGTATTTTGGGTAGGGTTATTTCTCTAGATTTGGTGCTTAGGCTAGGCGATTCAGGTTTTCGCAAAGACCTCATTGTTAATGCTCTTGCTGTGCTCGAGCAGGAAATAAATAATCTTGTAAACAATTACAATTTCAACAGTAAAACAACGGTCATAGAAGAGTATGGAACAGATAGTTCGTGGTTTCAACTGGTTTAGTAGGGGAAAAAATAGGGGTGACTCAAGATTGTGTTTGTCAATTTGCATAATGTGAAGTATGAGCATTTAGTACTGATAGAAAACCAATTGTACAAATAACTTTGGTAGAGACGCAAAACCTTGCGTCTCTACACGCACCCACCAATGCCTCCTTACACACCTTCAAGTGCCAGCACAAGCAACGCCTAGCCTTACAGCACTGCTCATGTCTGTTTTTGAGTCAGCAAATTAACTAGGTGAGATTTAATCTGTTCCCACAATTCCTTTTGGTTACTAGCACATGCATTAGCAATTAGGCCATGATAAGTAATTTGGGCATTCCATGTGCTGCAAACATTTGTAATGTGAATGTTCATAGTATTTGACCTTCCAATTCAAAGGCATCAGCCTTCTCAAAACTACTTTGGCACCTAGAGATAAAGAACTTGTGAAGAAAAGATTTAGAATTGGTTTAGTTAAGAATATAACTATGAACCGAATGATGAGTTGTGTGCCTAACCAAGAATGTAAGTGGAGTCACTCATAATTGTTCATCTTGGTTAGTTTTTATGAATTTTGACTTGACCTGTTTTAGCGTGGCAAAACCATAGATACAAATTTAACTTCTAGGTATTCCTCTATGCCCCAAGGTCCACCCTCACGCCCTACACCAGATTGCTTAACTCCTCCAAAAGGAGCGTGTGCTACTGATGGTACTCCATCATTTACACCTATGATTCCATACTCGAGCGCCTCGCTAACTCTAAAAGCACGACTCAAATCATTAGTGTAAAGATAAGCTGCAAGCCCAAAAGGTGTATTATTGGCTTTTGCTATGGCTTCTTCATCAGTTTCAAAAGTAATTATAGGGGCAATTGGTCCAAAGGTCTCTTCCTGCATGAGCTGCATATTGTCTGTAACATTGCTAAGTACTGTTGGTTCAAAGTAAAGCCCTTGCAAAGTCTTGCCACCTGTAAGGAGTTTTGCTCCATGGACCAGAGCGTTATCAAGGTGTGCTTGAACTTTATCTAACCCCTCTTTATTTACAAGAGGACCTATATCTGTTGAATCTTCTAAAGGGTCACCTATCTTCAGATCTTTTACAGCTGCTAAGAATCTGTTTGTAAAGTCGTTTGCAATAGAGCTATGTACATAAATACGGTTGGTACAAACACAAGTTTGCCCAGCATTACGGAATTTACAAGCAAGCACTTCTTGTACAACTTTGTCAAGGTCAGCATCTGCAAATACTAAGTAGGGTGCGTGTCCACCTAACTCGAGCGAAATCTTTTTGATAGTACCAGCTGATTTTTTGTAGAGTAAACGTCCAACATCAGTTGAGCCTGTAAAAGTAATTTTACGAATGCGAGCATCATTTATTAAAGTGTCAGCGACAACAACAGGGTGTTCACAAGGTAATACCTGTAAACTGCCTTTAGGACCACCTGCTTGTTCCCAAAGCTCAACTAGGTAAAGTGCACTCAAAGGTGTTTGTTCAGCAGGCTTAAGTATAAAGGTGCACCCAGCTGCTAGGGCAGGCGCTGCCTTACGTGTTACCATGGCAATAGGGAAGTTCCAAGGTGTGATTCCAAATACAGGACCAACAGGTTGCCGAATTGCACTAAGCCTTTTGTGTGTTATATGGCTTTGTAAAGTTTCACCATAGACACGCTTTGCTTCTTCTGCATACCACTTTACAAAGCTTGCAGCATAAGCTACCTCTCCACGTGATTCTTTGATAGCTTTACCCATTTCAAGTGTCATGGTCCGAGCTAGATCTTCCTTATGCTGAATTATACGTTCATACCACTGCATAAGGATATCGCTTCGTTCAAAAGCAGTTTTCTGCTTCCAACTAGCAAAAGCTTCTGTGGCTATAGTAGCGGCTTGAGCAGCTTCACTTTCACAACAATCAGCTACTTCAGCAAGTACTTTTCCTGTTACAGGACTCTTTAAAAGGTAAGCTCTGGGAGCTTTTTGCCAACCATTTAGATAAAAATAACTTTGCTTATTTATCATTTTATTTCCCAAAAGCACCTATGAAAGGCAAGCAAACATATCATGCAAGGACTCTGTTCACAACCCTGTCCTCATAAGGGCAAAACACATGGGCCTACTTTATTACAAATCCTTATAATGATTAGTGCACCTATTAAACTTTACTGGAGCTTCCTGTCAGTAACCATTTCCAGATATCTATTAGCTTTGTATCAAAGGACTGTTCGCTTACCTCTACTATTTCAGAGGTTTCTGTAGTTAACCCTTTAATAAACTCTGAACTTCCATTAGGGTTCACTGCTAATCCAAGGACGTTATTATTTTGCTTCCACTCAAAACTCACTTTTCCATCGTTACCTATAGTAGTACTTGGCTGAAGCCAAGGAAGTCCTCCTTCTTTTACTAAATGATAAAGTTTCATTAAGATAAAAAACCTATTAATGGTACTTTCACTACTTTCAAGTACCTGAGAGTCCTTTAGTGTGATAACTGGTGAAGTATCTAGAAGGCTCTCTAGTTTTTTTAAAGTCTCATCATAAAAAATTTTGGGTGGCTCTTTTGTGTCAATGCTTGTCATATTAACCCAACCTCATTTAGTCATTATACATTAAACATGGTTTATAATGAATACAAATATTACTAGTTGGTTTGATTCTTAAATTTTGCTAAGTAAATCAATATTGTGCTAAAATCCTCAGGTGAGGAAAGCATTATGAAAACAATTATTTTAATTACTACAGCGCTCATTCTTACAAATGTAGCCCTGAGTAAAGGTTACCTACATTTCCGCATATACTACTACCCCTCCATTAGTCATAATGACCATTATGACAACCATTACCCCCATTACAACCATTCTAGTTACTACTACCCTGATTACTACTATGACGATCCTTACTACAATAACAACTATTATTACGATAGTTACTACTACGATGATTATTATGATAATTATTACCGTTCCAACAAACCTTACTACCGTAACTACAACAACTATAAATCTATGAAGCGCTATTATCCCAATGATAGTTACTACTACCACAATGATAAGTACTATGGTAACGATGATAGCAAGTATTACCACCACGTTTACCCTGATGGTGACTATAGACGCTAGTCACATTATAGTAAAAGACTTCTAAAGATTTGGCGCGCTCAAGATTTTTCTAGCAGTTTATAATCTTGAGCACACTTGAAAGGCTCTTTTAGGGAAAAGTTTCCCTAAAAGAGTTTATTATTTTGGGTTTTACCTCATCTAACGTTACTTGTCTTCCTAGAAGCTTAGATAAGCTAGTTACCCCCTTGTTTGTTAAGCCACAAGGGATAATGGTATTAAAATGCTCTAAATTAGTATGTACATTTAGAGCAAAACCATGAAAGGAAACATTGCGCTTGATAGCTACGCCGATAGCAGCAATTTTTTTCTCACCAACCCAAACTCCCGCATATCCCTCACTGCCTCTACTATCTATTTCATATTTAGCTAGTGTGTGGATTATCGTTTGCTCGAGCCCCCTCAAAAAATCTCTAACTCGCCTACCTACCTTAAAAATAGGATACCCCACCAGTTGCCCCGGTCCATGATAGGTAACATCTCCTCCGCGCTCTATGTCGTAAAGAGTGAAGCCTTGCTGTTCTAACTCTTCTTCACTAGCAAGTAAATTTTGATGCTCTTTAGCTTTTTTGCCAAAGGTAATTACTGGAGGGTGCTCTACCAAAAGTAATGTAGGAGGCCTGAGTCCTTCAACAACTGCCGCATGGATTTTAAGCTGTATTTGCCAAGCTTCTTTATAATCCAAAAATCCTAAGTTATGTACTACAAATGATTGATCCATGTTTATAACATTTCCCTATTTAATTTGCCCCACTGGTAGTTGACTTGTGTGCCCATGTTTTAGAATCCTCATAAAATTACAATCACTTACTTACAAGCGGAAAAAACGTTTTCGACAAGCGATTTGCGGAACTTGAAATATGTACTAAATAAAGGGTAAATATCCAAAACTAAGCTGTTTTTAGTATAGTTATACATGGACAAAAACAAAGAACTAAGGCAACAACTGGTAAATTTGTTAATGGTTAGACAAGCTCACACAGATTTTGAGGGTGCCGTGACAAATTTTCCTGAGGAACATATTAACAGCATGCCAGCTAATTGCAAACATAGCTTTTGGCATGTGCTCGAGCACCTATACATCTGCCAAAAAGACATACTTGATTACATTGTGTCAGACAGTTATAAATGGCCTAAGTTTCCTGATGATTTTTGGCCAAACAAATCTGCTAAAACTAATTTTGCTGGTTGGGAAAAGACGATTGAGCAATTCCTAGCTGATCGGCAAAAATTGGTTGACATTATCAATAACCCTAATGTTGACCTCTTTAAACCTTTACCAAACAGTGGCAAGCACCAACACACTATTTTGCGTGAGGTCAATATAGTTGCTAGTCACAATTCCTACCATACAGGCGGACTTATTATGATGAGGCAAAGTGTAGGTCTATGGCTCTAAAGGTTCGATTCCTACCCTGTACTCCAAATATAGTGGATTCAATTCTAACCCTGTAATTTCAGAAAGGAATAGTTTTGATACGAGGTAAGCATTTAATTAAGCGTGGTTGGAAGCCGGGTCCTGTTATTGGAATTGCTAAAAGTGTAGCCGAGACCTTACCTAAAGAAATGGGTAAAGAAGGTATTCTTGATGCGCTTGAGCAAGTTCGCCTAAACCCTAAAAAGTACGATGTTCAAGGCAATCCAATGCAAGAGTTAGCCCAAGCTTTTTTAGCTAAGAAAATTCAGGAAAAATTAAAAGTATGTGATGAGCCACTGTCTGCACCTATTTGGGGTGAGGAGCTGATAGAAAAACAAGCAATTGTCCAGTTAATGGATGCTATGCGCTTACCAATCACAGTAGGCGGAGCACTTATGCCAGATGCGCATGTTGGCTACGGTATTCCTATTGGTGGAGTTGTAGCACTAGAGAATGCTGTAGCACCTTTTATGGTAGGCGTAGACATTGCCTGTCGAATGATGTTGAGTGTGCTACCTATTATCCCTAATGAAGTTTTTGAACATGAGAGCGCTCGAGAAGATCTGAAGAAGATAATGTATAAAGAGACTCGCTTTGGTGTAGGGGCTGAATTTGCACGCTCTGGCCGTCGTAAACATGATGTCCTTGATGACCCTGATTGGGATACAAATAAGCTCTTGCGGAGCCTAAAGAGCAAGGCTTGGGCACAACTTGGTACTAGTGGCAGTGGAAATCACTTTATAGATGCAGGTATTTTGGAGGTAGATGCTCATGGTGCTACGGTACTTGGGATTGACAAGGGTCAATATTTGAGTTTAATAACACACTCAGGTAGCCGTGGGGTAGGAGCTAAAATAGCTCATAATTACTCGAGCTTAGCTCAAAAGTCCACCAAGTTGCCTAAACAGTTCAAACATTTAGCTTGGCTTTCCTTAGAAACTGAGGTAGGTCAAGAATATTGGCTAGCTATGAACTTAGCAGGTCGGTTTGCCTCAGCGAATCATTACTGCATTCATAATGCTGTAGCCAAACAACTTAATGTGAAACCTTTAAAGCAAGTAGAAAATCATCACAATTTTGCATGGCTTGAAAATTGGCAAGGCAAAGAGGTGGTGATCCATCGTAAAGGAGCAACACCTGCACATAAAGGTATCCTAGGCATAATTCCGGGGTCACAAGGTCACAATTCATTTATTGTAAGGGGTAAGGGGAACGAAATCTCGCTCAATAGTGCTAGTCACGGGGCAGGCCGAATCATGTCGCGTACAGAAGCCCAAAATACAATTCCCAAAATTGAAAGAGAATCTTGGCTAAAAAAGCGTAATGTTGAGTTGCTCAGTGGTGGGATGGATGAAGCTCCACAAGCATATAAGGATATTGAAGAAGTATTGGCCCTGCAAACTGACCTAATTGAACCAATTGCAACTTTTAAACCTCGTCTAGTGCTCATGTCCCCATAAACTAATATAATTCTTAAGAATTACCCATCTAACACTCATGTAACCCCTTTGGGCTTTAGTAGGTTTTTGAGTGATTTACTAGCTTTCAAACTGGTTTTGAGGAGAATTCCACTTGAATTATGAGGAGATTCTCACTTTAAATAGAACACTCATAAAAAATCTCTATTTTCCCTTTGAGGCAGTGCTCACATCATTATTTAGAATTATATGCTTTTGCCCAATAATGCATTGACAGTTTCATAAGAACTATGAAATACTCCTAAGTGGATTTACCATGTTGTTGTGGAGTTGTTTATGTGAGGAGGTGAGAAAACCTTGAAGTGACTCTTACAAACAAGTAATCCCAGTTAGTTTAAGTTATATAAGTTTTAGTTGAATATTTTGAGGAAACAAGGATACTCAGAATTAAGTTTAAATTAAATCTTTGTTTAACACTAAATTGACTGCACTACAAAAACTTCAAGAGGACAAAGATTATGAAGAAAATTTTGTTAACATTACTTGCAGTTTTCCTTCTCGGCACTGCAGTTAATGCACAGACTGCAAATTGTCCTGCTGGTCCTAGGTTCTATCCAGATGTACCTACAGGCCACTGGGCATCTACAGCAGTTAGCCGTCTTTCAGATTTAGGTGTCATCATAGGTTTCCCTGATGGCCTATACAGAGGTAATGAAAATCTTACCCGTTATCAAGCAGCTCTTATGTTCTTTCGCTTGATTGAGTGTTACTTTCCTATAATTCCACAAGGCGCTACTATAAGTTCAGCTGATTTAGACGCTTTGCGTAGAGCTATTCATGAGCTGACAGGCCGTGTTGGCTCGGTAGAAGCTGGCGTGAGTGCTAATGCTGGTAGTATTGCTGCTATAGAAACAAACCTTGCTAGCAATGTGTCTGGTTTACATGCTCGCATTGATGAGTTACAAGGGGCAATAGCAGCGTTTAGCATTCCTAGTCTTTCAACACCTGTTGTTGATGATGCAGCATTACAAGCTTTGCGCAATCAACTTGAGGCCCTTCAGGTCAAAGCTGATACTGCTTTAGCAACAGCACAAAATGCCGAGACTTTAGCAACGGCTGCTGGAGATGTTGATCTAACAGCTATTCAAAATCGCATTGATCGAAATCAGCGTTCTATAAATGATCTTAATGATCTTGCAGCTGATTTAAATGCTGATGTGGCACGCTTAGAAGAGCTGATAAACAATCATGGACACGACCATGGTCCTCCACAAGCAGATATAACATCAGATCCTAGCGACTTCCTGATACTCTTACGTCGTAAGCAAATAGACTTAGAAGATCGTGTATCTGCACTCGAGCAACGTGGCACTGGTGATGTTGATGACCTAGCTCGTCGCGTAGATATAATAGAAGGAAAGCTTTTTGAGTTTAGCGGATCTCTCGAGCTAACCTACTATGTAAGAAGGCATTCTATTTTTGATAGAAATGCTAATGATGATCCAGTTGTTGGCCCCGGCGGTGCATTCAGATATGATCGCTTTGACATAGATCGCATTTTTGGGGAAGGTTTCAAACGTGATTTACCTAATCGAGGTGGCCATAGTGCCTTCACGAGTGGTGTGGGTGATGATGACGATGAAGATGACTACGAAAGAATAACTGATATCAACGGTCCTAGAGAAGGTAAAGTTGATGCAGATATTGAAATAGCCTTTGGCTTTGCCAATGGTAGTAGTGGTTGTGGCTTCCCTAGGAAACTAGATTGCTTTACTGGTATTATTAATCTAGAGTTAGATCAGTTAGTCAACGTAGACTCTGATGATGATGATAGTGACTTTGATCCCTTTGTTTATGCTTTTAACTTTACAGACGCAGAACTCCACTATTCTCCTATAGGTGGTAGTGAGAACTTAAAGTTTGAGTTTGGTAGAGATTTAGATATAGATTTCACTGGCTATGTAGTTGACACTGGTGACAGCGATGAAGATGATGATGATGATCTTGATAACTTTACAGATCTAAGCTCAGGATTTGCTGCTCACTTTGATGCCACTGATTATCTAGGGGCCTTTGATCCTAGGTTAACTTTCTTCTACGGCACTAATCCTGCTACAGAAAGAGCTATTCCAGCTACTTATGCTTGGGGTGCAAGAGCTGAGCTAGGTCTTTTAGATGGTGATGTCAATATAGGTGGTTCATTTGCTACAAAAAGTAGTAACGCTGGTGATTATAATGACGAGCTGGGCAACAATATAGGCCTTACTGTTTTTGGTGTAGATGGTCAGGCTAATATAGGCATCTTCACCTTAGATGCTGAGTTTGCTAGCGAGACTCTTAATGTAGGTGATAATGTATCTGCAGCTGATAGAACAGCTGTGGAAACCAAATACAACCTTGCAGATGGAGATTCTCGTAGTCTAATATTTGCCATTTTAGGTATAGATACCACAGCTGTACGTCTAGGCGATAATATAAGGCTCAAGGCTCTTGAGCTTAATTATCGTGACATTCCTCTAGGTTGGAATGGTATTAATGGTGAACCAGATGGTGAAGAAGGCGACGCTGGCGAAGAGTCAGAATTTGATCTAGATCAAAAAGGTTTTGCAGTCAAAGCTGGTGTTAAATTATTCATTTTCAACTTTAATGCCTACTTCGACTCTTACACTATTGCTCCTAATGATGACATTCAAACTACAGCTTTTGGTGCTGAAGGTGACATAGATATCTTCTCAGGTATAGCAGTAACTGGCTTCTTCCGTTCTGTAAGCATTGATGATGGTACTAATAGTGGAGTTGTAGATAGCACTGAGGAGAGTAGGACTTTCTTGGAGGGTGATAATACACCCTTGCTAGGGAATGTAGAAACTACCCGTGATGATGCTCGCTACGTTGATAGAGAGTTTTATGATGAAGATAACGATCACTATACCACTGGCTTTGGTATAGGCCTTAAGCATAATGGTCGCTCTAGTAATGCACTTATTAGAGACCTTAACTTTGAGTTCATATTTGGGCGTATTAATGCAGGCTACGATACAACCTTAATCAACTTTGATGCTGATTATAGGCTCAATGTTGGTCCACTTCGCTTAAGACCTTACTTTGGTTTTCAAAGCATTGATAACCCCGATGCTGATGGAGGTTCTAGAATACTCGCTGATTATACTCGTATAGAAGCAGGTACAGATTTGGTAACTAAGCCTGTTAATGTCATCTTCAAGCCTAGCTTGTTAGGTGCTGTTAACTTTTGGAATAAGGCTTTTACCTTTGACAATGCTAACAACGATTTCACTGCTAGTGTTTTCCAATTCAGTGTGGGATTAAGGCTTAACGAGTTCCTCTTTAGCAACAGTGCTTTAACAGCAAAGTATGGCTCTTATAATGGTACTAACATAACTGTCCCTACCTCACCTCATCAAACTGTTGTTAGAGACAACAACTACCCTGATGAGAGAGGGCCTAGCAATCGTGGTGATGATGGATCAGCAGTTAATGGCTTTGAAGTTATTTGGAATTACTACGACTTAGAGCTTGCTTACGGTTTATTTAACTATGACCCAAGCACTGATACTGATAGCAACGAAAGTCAAGGTCAAGCCTTCCGTATTAAGTACAAAGTTACTTTCTAAGTTGATTTTGTAACAGCTTAGTAAGTTTGTTTAGTTGAACCTCGAGAGTTTTAGGACTCTCGAGGTTTTTCTTTTTTTATGTTGTGCCATTGCCTATCAATACAACATTATCAGAACCCTATCGGTATAAAAACGCAAGATTTTGCATACCTATATACACCAAATCCTTAACATACTTCCATGCGCTATTTATTATCCAAACAAAACATCTATACTCCAAGTTATTTCGTCAACTACATATAAGTAAGTTATACTCTCCTTCGTGCCAAAATATCAGACTTTCCGCGATGTTATAGAAATAACTGTTAAAGGAGGGAAAGGAGGGGATGGTTGTATGTCTATGCTACGTTTAAAGTACATACCTAAAGGAGGACCTGATGGGGGTAATGGAGGTAATGGGGGAAGTGTTTACTTAAAAGCAATCAATGATGTTACTTCACTTGATCGTTTGTTGGGTAAACATATTTTTAAAGCAAAAGATGGTAGCCATGGTGAAGGTCGTAATAAAACGGGACATCAAGGTGAAGACTTAATAATTTATGTGCCTATAGGCACAGTTACACATGATGCGGAAACAGGAGAACTTGTAGCTGATCTTATTAAAATAGGACAAAAAGAATGTGTAGCCAAAGGGGGGCTGGGTGGACGGGGTAATGCTTCATTTGCTACAGCTAAACGGCGAGCACCCCGATTTGCTGAATATGGTACCCTTGGAGAAGAACGTAAGCTTCGTTTAGAACTGCGTTTAATTGCAGATGTGGGTTTAGTGGGTTATCCTAATGCAGGTAAATCAAGTTTAACAGCGGCTCTTTCTAACGCAAAACCTCAAATTGCTGCTTATCCTTTTACTACACTTAGCCCTAACCTAGGCGTAGTGGAGCGTGGAGTGGATGAACGATTTACCCTAGCAGACATCCCCGGGATTATTGAGGGAGCTGCCCAAGGAAAAGGTTTAGGCTTAGAATTTTTGCGCCATATTTCACGCACACGTTTATTAGTTTATGTTTTAGACATAAGTTTAGAGCCTAAAAAGACCTTGCAAAACTTACAAAATGAGCTACGTGCTTATGACAATAAGCTTTTAGAGCATCCTGCTGTTATTGTGCTTAACAAAATTGACCTTACTAATCCTAACGAGATTAGTGCCACAGTTAATGCAATGACAGTTTTTGGTTTACCCGTACTAACTAGCTCTGTTTTAAATGAAGAAGGACTAATACAGGTAAAAGATACTTTATTTAACCTATTACCAAATAAAGAAACTATTCCTTTAATCAAACCTACTACAGTGATTAATGTTGAGCCTATTAAAGTCCAGCAAGTACCAGATGGATGGGCGGTAATCAACGAGGAGATTAAAAAGCTTGTAGAGCGCTTTGATGTTACAAATCCTGAAGCTGTAGCTTATTTGCAACACCACTTTAAAAAATCAGGTGTAAGTAAACTTCTAAAAAATAAGGGGGCACGTGACGGCGATGATATATTTATAGGCAAGGCAATATTTGAGTATTTTGATGAGGAAAAAGTTAAACTAGAAAATCTTCCTAAGAAAGTTAATTAAAAGTTAGTATTTAAAATCCTCTGGTTATTATTGCACTCATCCACTAAAATGATTTTATGTATAAAATAGGCATTATGAGAATTGGGCTCTTTGGGGGATGTTTTGACCCACCCCACATAGGACACCTACTCGTTGCTCAGCAAGCTCTCGAGCACCTTGTTCTTGACCATGTCCTTTTTATACCAGCTAAGAGTCCCCCTCATAAATTTACTGTGGCAGAGGCAAAAAGTCGCTATGAGATGGTGCTTTTAGCTACTGCGGATAACTCTAATTTTTTTGCAAGCAACCTCGAGCTCAAACGTCTAGGGAATTCTTATAGTTTTGATACCTTAGCAGAAATACACAAACTTCATACTAAAGCAGATATTTTTCTTATTATGGGAGTGGATGCCTATGCTGACATCGATTCTTGGTATAGAGCAAAGGAGGTAGTTGATAAATCACAAGTTGTTGTTTACCCAAGGTTAGGTTATAATTTAAAAGATTTAAACCCTTATTTTAAAGAACGCGTTTTGTTTTTAGATGCTCCCACAATTAATATCTCGAGCACAGACATACGCAAACGCTTAGGTTCAAAACGTCCAATTTACTATCTTGTTCCAAAACTTGTGGAGTGTTATCTTGCTAAACACCAACTTTATCAGATGGAATCACGTGGTAACCCACCATTGGCCCAAGCTTGAAAAAGACTTTCTTATAGAACTTACACAAAGTACACTCAATAATTTAACTCCTCATAGTAAAGTTAGCGTAACCCCTTATTGGCAAAGGGTAATGAGGCAGCTTTCACAAAAACGTTATGAGCATGTCCTACGAGTACTGGCTTTAGCTGATAAAATAGCTCAAGCCAATAATTTTAGCAAAGATGAGCAATGCGCTACAGCAAAGGCTGCAATTTTGCATGATGTTGCTCGTGAGTTATCTTCTGAAGAAATGTTTAAACTAGCACCACCAGAACTTAGTGCTGAAAAATCCTGTCACCTTACTTTACATGGTAAGGCTGGACGTAAACTTGCCCAAAATTGGGGAGTTAAAGAGGAAAGTGTCCTTGGTGCTATAGAAGGTCATCTCTTTGGCGTTTCACCCCAAAATACTGTAGGTATGGCTGTTTATGTTGCTGACGTGTCAGAACCCGGTCGTGGTGTAAATCAAGATATTCGTGAATTAGCCTTAAGGAATTTGGAAAGGGCATACCAGCGAGCAGTAATTTCTAAGGTGAGTTACTTGCAATCAAAGGGTAAAGTAGTACACCCTAATACTATAAAGGTTTACGATGAGGTTTGCCACACGGCGTAGAGCAATTTTACTTTCCTTTTTAGGTCTATTACTAGCTATTTTTGGTGTAGTCGGTTACTGGATTAAAACAGGTGTCTCACCCACAGATTTAACAGATTCTGAATGTGAGTTAATTAGATGTGAACCAGAGGATAACTTTAGAGCTAGTTTCCTAATAGCAGGCCGAGACATTAAATATACACAAATAGCTAGAGGCCCTCAGTATAATAGGCAAGGAAGAGTTGTTAGTTGGGATGAACCTGCCCAAGGTAACTCTTATGGAACAAATACTGATACTATACTATTCGTACAACTCATTGGTAAAAGAGTTTATCTAATAGCTATACCTAGAGATATTTACTTAAATAAGTGGCAAACCAAAATTAATTCTATGTATCATTACCAAGGAGTAGAAGGTTTGCTCAGGGAAGTAAGTGATATTATTGGTTTGCCTATTGACTATTACGCCATTGTTAATATTGATGTTTTTAAGCGTGTGGTAGATGCTTTAGGTGGTGTAGATATCAATGTGCCTTATGATATGCACTATGTAGATAATGCTGCACAGCTTTTTATAGACTTAGAGTCTGGTGAGCAACACCTTAACGGGGAAGAAGCTGCTAACTTTGTGAGATTTCGTGAGACTGCTATTGGTGATTATGGGCGTATTGACAACTTAAAACTTTTAGCTAGTGCTTTGCTAGTACGTGCAAAGCAACTTAATGTAAGAGTAGTGGAAGCTATTCCTGAAATTATTAACACTTATGTTGATGAGGTTGAAACAAATATTCCTCCGCAACTCATATTAAAGCTATTACCACATCTAGGTAAGCTTGAGCTAATTGCTCGCACTTTACCTACTTATACCATTGAAGGCACTGCTAATGAAGCTACTAGTTCTAGGACTGTTGAAGAAATGTTAGCAGAAACTTTTGGAGGTACCCCCCGCAACTTTAGTGAGGTGCCTAAAGCAAATTTGCTTATTACTAATCAAAGTGGCGAGGCTAATTTAGCCCTATGGGTCAAACAACGTCTTATAGCTATGGGCATTCCTCAGGAGCATCTATTTATACGCGATGGTGACCCTGATCCTGCCCCAAGTCGCATCCTTGTTGATAATAAGCATTGGCAAGAGGCTCTTTATTATGCTGATGTTTTCCATCTTGATCAACATCAGGTTTTCAGTATAGATACACCTAGAAATGTGCCAGCAGGAATAGAATTAATTTTGGGTCGTGATGCCACAAATTTTTACTTTATAAAAGCAATTGTTTCTCGCAATATGCAAGTTGAGGTCCCATCAGAAATCATAAGTACACCTGTAATTGTGGTGCCGAGGTGAGTAATTATAGATAATTTTCCTGTTACCTTACAATGCATTGTAGATGCGCTTGATGATAAAAGGGCAATTGATATTAAAGTTCTTGATCTAAAACAGGTCTCAGAAACTCTTGAATACTTTGTTGTAGCTACTGGGGAATCAAGTTTACAACTTAAAGCTATGCAAGATAATGTAAAAGAAGAACTCAGAACTACAGGTGTTTTACCAAAAGGTGTAGAAGGTCCTTCTGAGCGTTGGGTTTTAATGGATTATGGTAATATGATAGTACATCTTATGAGCCCTGAGGCAAGAAGTTTTTATGACCTTGAAGGGCTTTGGGCAGATGCTAAGGTTTTACCAATTAAACCTACTCTTGTAGCGCAAGCATAAATAATGTGGCTAGGCATTGGGCTGAGGAAGTAGCCAAGGGCTTTCTTGAGTCCAAAGGTTATGTAACATTAGTTAGTAACTATGCTATCCGTGGTGCAGAAATTGATCTTATAATGCGTCATGGCACTGATTTTGTATTTATAGAGGTAAGGCAAAGAAAATCTACATCTTATGGTGCCCCAGAAGAAACTATTAATCCTAAAAAAATATTTCGTCTGCGACAAGCAGCTTTGTATTATGTGACTAAGCATTATGAGCGTGATGACTTGCCTATGCGCTTTGATGTATTTTTAGTTTTAGGCACAAAAGATAAGTACAATATAAAGCATATTAAGAATGCTTTTTGATCAAGGCATTATGCCCTATAATGTGTTATATGAAACGGATTTTGTATACACTAGTTCTTCTATTATTTTTCATAAACCTTTTTTTAGCAGAGTCCCAAACAACTCAAGGTGAAATTTGGATTGTACCTATAGACACTGAGATCACTCCTGTAACAGCCAAATTAGTAAACAGTCGTATCGAGAAAGCTAACTTGAGTAATCCACAACCTTTAGCTTTAGTATTTTTAATAGATACTCCCGGTGGGCGCATCGATGCTATGGAGAAGATTACCGATGCTATTTTGCTAGATGCACTGGTACCTACTATAGCTATAGTCAAAAATGCTTTTAGTGCGGGAGCTTTGATTGCTATGAGCGCTGAGAGCTTAGTAATGTTACCAGGCTCTGCTATAGGAGCAGCCTTGCCAGTAACTTTAAACCCTACAACCTCAACAGGACTTTCACCAGCAGAAGAAAAAATTAACTCAGCTGTACGAGAAAAATTTGTCTCTGTGGCTCAAGCACGTGGTCGTAACGAACTGGTAGCTGAAGCAATGGTAAATCCTCGTATAGAAGTCCCGGGGTTAGCGACTGATAAGGAACTAATAACTTTATCAGCTTCTGATGCTGTAGAACACAACATTGCCGATTTAGAAGCCCCTAATCTGCGTGAAGCCCTGCAAGAACTAGGCTATGGGAACGCTAATATTGTAGAGCTAAAACCTAGCTCTACAGAGCGCGTTGCTCTGTGGTTGACAAGTCCTTTAGTAGCAGCTATTTTACTTGCTGTAGGTATTATTGGTATTTTGTTAGAAATTTTTATCCCCGGTTTTGGCTTACCTGGAATTTTGGGTACACTTGCCTTGCTACTCTTCTTTTCAGGTACTTTAGTAGCGAGTCCTAGTGGTGTTTGGGATGTAGCTCTTATTGTGCTGGCGCTTATTTTGATTGTGCTCGAGCTTTTCGTAATCCCCGGTTTTGGCATTGCAGGTGTTCTTGGTTTAGCTATACTTGGCTACGGCACATGGCGAATTTTTGAAGGTGATGCTATAGCAGCCTTTGCCTACACCTCAATAATTGCTGGTAGTTTACTAACTATGCTCTTTTGGCTCTTTTACACTGGCAAACTAGGGCGTATTTTAATTTTATCTGATTCAATAGGCAAAAGTAGCCAAGGTCCCAGAATAACTACTAATGCTGCACCCCTAGAAAATTTAAGTCATCTTGTTAATAAAGAGGGTGTGGCTTTGAGTGACCTACGCCCTGCTGGCATTGCCAATATTAACGATGAGCGCGTTGATGTAGTTACTCAAGGAGATTTCATTAATGCTAAAACTCATATTAAAGTTTTGCGTATAGAAGGTAATCGTGTAGTTGTAAAGGCTTTAACTAAGGAACAAAGTTAGACACTTGGTTTTATTTATGAAGAATTGATATTTTTACCCCTGCACTACGAAAAACACTGGCGAGGCTTTTTGCTTTTTCTAAAGTTGTAGCTCTAGCTACAATTGCCTCTCCTTTTAAAAGCACTTTTTCAAGCTTTACAGGGTCTAAATTTAAGGTTATCGAGATCTTTTCAACTGCTGAAATCACTTCTACTACTCTTACTGGCGATGTTAACTTCACAAAATACATGGATTTCCACCTTTCTAGAGTTAAAATTTTACTCTTTCGTTCTCATTGAGAATGAGGGCATAAACGAAGTTGGAGCAAATACACATAATTACCATAATATATCTTTTTATTACTTTTTTATTATAAAAACATAGTGAATTTCTAATTATCATTTCTAAATTGATAATATATGATGATGTCCCAAAGATTAGTCGAGCTTGTGACGTAGCTAGATTTGCCTACAATTGGGCATTAGCGAAATGAAAAAAACATTATAAAGCTGAAATTAATGAAGTTATGCTTAGGATCTGTAATTAAATAACTGTCGTGACTTGCGAAATAGTAGGGGTGGCAAGGCAATTTCGATGAGGTGACTTCATGAAAACCATAGGCATATTTTTTCCAAAAAAAGATAGAACAAGCACAGTAAAGAGTTTGATCGATTTTGTTCTGAAAATACTTACAGCAGTAGCTTTTTTCATTAATTACATTTTTCGTTGCATAAAATCCTTCTAGGCTTTTACGTTGATTATCATATGCTACAAACTCTAATCGCAATCTCCTTTTCTTAGTAGTGCTTTTGGCGCGTCTTAATAATTTGCCGATGTGTGCTTGTATTCAATACTCTAAGTTTACTGATTTCAAAAACATCATAACAACATTTATCCTTGCCTGACAAGCCTAAGCAGAAAATTTGTTAATTTTTGCCTCAAAAATCTATGATTATTACCTCTATTGTAACCGTACTACACAAGATTCTTTAACACTTATGACAGTTATTTAATTACACTTCCTTAGGCTTAGCTTATGCTAATTTAGATGTCTTAAGCTTTATCAAGAAAGTAAGCAGAGGTGTAAAAGTTTTTGTGAATCACTTAGGAGTAATTTAGTGTCTATAGGTAGTTAGAAGTTAGCATAGTTAAGCCCTACTGACTACTAGCTACCGGTTCCTAGCTACTATTTTCAGCTTCACAAGAAAATTCACAAGTATTTATGCATAGGTGCTTAAATTACATAAGTAAAGAAATAGGTTTTCCTAAACCTAAACAAAGGCTAAGCCTAACAGTTTTAGAGCTAATAATGGTCCTTCAAGTTAAAGGTGAAACTGTTGGGCTGTCTATAATGGTTGGATAAAGATGTCTGAAGAATTACGCCAAAACACGACATCACATGGCGCTAGAGTGCCTGCTACTGATTTTGTGTTAATCAACTTCATTCAGTTGCATCCTCCATGCTAAATTATAGTGTAGGGTATAATAGGCTATGTTAAATAGGTTAATCATGTTGCGCAGGTGCAGATAAAGTTGTCAAAAGTTAATTTGGAATAAGGTAAGATATCATTTTGACAAGTTGATGTTTCAATTCAAATTATGCTCTTTAAATCAGTAAAGTTGACTTTTTGCGTAAGGTGAGCTATGTCAATTCAGTAGTGTTTGGAGAATAATAATGAGCAAACAACAAGAGTTATCTAGTGTTCTTAATAATTTACGTAATGCAGTACCTGACATCAAAGGTGCTTTGATTGCTTCTTCTGATGGCTTAGCTGTAGCACATTCCTTTTCTAGCGGTGAAGATGTTAATCGTATAGCTGCGATGGCAGCAGCAGCTTTAGGCTTGGGAAAACGAATTACTACTACCCTTTCTGCAGGCACCTTGAGTAAAACTCAGGTCTCAGGCACCAATGCTCAGATTTTTCTTTATTCTATAGGTGATAAGGGAGTTCTGGCCCTCATCACTAGTGGTGACGCTAATGTGGGACTTATTAACCTAGAAGCTACAGACGCTGCAAATAATATTGCTCTTGTGCTTTAGGTAACTTGATAAATCACTGCTAAAAGCAACAATCCTGCAGCAACGCAAGAAGAATTCCACAAAGCTCTTTCGTATACGTAATATGTGTTTTTAATCAGGCTTATGAAAATAACCAAATTAATCACTTTGCTGAGTTAGTGGGTGATGAGTGCTTAGCAAGGTTACCTTTAGCAGGAGAATAACTACATATAGTGAGCCAGAAGGGATTGTTAATATTACTCGTCTCTCATGAAATATTTTGTCCTCTTACAAACATTTTACCGTTAATGTATAGGGTATGTCTCTTAGAAATCATGTTACCTTAGCTTTGCTGATAACAGGATTAGCATCAGCTTTATTGGTAGCTGGTTTAACTCGTCACATAGTGATTGGCCAAGGCCTTGCTAAACAACAAGCATTTACAAGGTTTATTGAAGAGGTGGAAACCTATATTAAAGTTTATGGTTCCTATGAACAAGCACGAAATATTGAGCCATTTGCAAATTTTTCACGTCGAAACTTAGGTAGAGATCCATCTACTCTCATAGCACTACATGAACCTTTTGCTAGCTCTATATATCCGCAACCCACCCCTACGGAAAACAAGCCTAGCAACAAACAACCTTATTCTGGTTTTACATTGTTGAGTTCTAAAGGGGTCATTTTGCAAACGCCAAATGGACGAGAAGAAGGGCAGGTTGCTTCAGAGGCCTGGTTAAGACAAGCTAAACCAATTAGGGTAGATGGTAATATTGTTGCTTTGGCTTTACCAGAAGGCAATGATTACTTTGATGAAATAGATCATGCTTATATAAGAGCTTTGCAAGTGGCTTTGCTTTATGGCCTTGGTGGAGCTTTGCTGTTGGCATTAGGGTTGGGACTTCTCTTTGGCTATCGCTTAAGCTTGCCATTGCAGAGGCTCACAATAGCAGCGAGGGCTATAGCTGCAGGAGATTTGCATCAGAGACTTTCTGTTTATGACACAGGTGAAATGGGGCAATTGGGCAGTACATTTAATCAAATGAGCCTGAACCTGTCTAAAGCTTATGGCGAACTCGAGCAAAGAGTAGAAGAACTACAAAATGCACATAAAATGCTCGAGGAACAGGCTGAGAAGCTTAAGGAAATGAGCACTCGTGATGAACTTACACAGCTTTATAACCGCCGTTATTTCAATGAGCATGTTACTCAAGCCCTTGCCAATGCCAAGCGTTATGGGTCTGCCCTAAGCGTAATGATTGGTGATGTTGATAACTTTAAGAAAATTAATGATACTTTCTCCCATGCAATTGGAGATGAGGTACTTCGCCGAATTGGGCAACTTTTGGAAAGCCATACTCGCAGCGGAGATATAGTAGCACGTTATGGTGGTGAGGAATTTGTTATTGCTTTTCCCGAAGCTCTTCTTGAAAGTGCTTATATAGCTTGTGAAAAAATTCGTCTCGCTATTGAATCTCATCCATGGGATGAGATTCATCCAGATCTTAGAGTTACTATGAGCATGGGGCTTGCTGCTGATTTAAGTGTTATAGAATATGAGCAACTTCTAGGTCTTGCTGATGAGGCACTTTATGAAGCTAAACGTAGTGGAAAAAATCAGATTTGCAGCTATGTAGCGGCAGAACTCCCTTTTTAAAGAAGAATTTGTGCAAACATACTCTCATTTTTTATTAACGGTAGCTTTTTACCAACCTTTGAAGCGCTATGCAAGCAAGCAATTGCCTTCTTTAAGATCTGGAGCTTTAATGTTGGGCTCTGTTATGCCAGACATACCTCTTACTTTAATAGCTATTGGTTGTGGGCTTTATGACCTCGTGACACGCGTGAATGTCTCTACAAACGAAGTTATTTTTTTGCCTACTCTTGACAAGCTCTTTAGAAACTGGTTTTTTACTAATCCATATGTAATTGTGCCTCACAACTTGTTTCAAGCTCCTATATTGGTTACTCTTTACATTCTGTTAGGTTATTGGTTATGGAAATATAAACATGCTATTGGCAGCTGGATTTTTTGGCTTGCTTGTGCTTGTATGTTGCATACCCTCATTGATATACCTTTGCATCATGATGATGGACCTCTGTTGCTTTTTCCATTTAACTGGTCTGTGCGTTTTATAAGCCCATTTAGTTATTGGGATGAAAATCATTATGGGCGTGAGTTCCTTATCTTTGAGCATAGTCTTGATTTAGTGCTTATTGTAGTATTTTTAGTAATATATTGGCCAAAGATCAGGCATAGGTTACGAAGAAGATGATTATTAATCTTGCTCATCAAACTTTTGGTTCACTTAAGATTATTCCCCCAAACGCACAATTTGCTCAACCAAGCAAAGCGTTAGTATCAGATTTATTTACCCTAAGACCAACATTCTAGAAAAGTTTGATTAGATGAAACCACCAACCATAGAAATAATTGATAACGACATCACCACATTGCAGATTGATGCCATAGTCAATGCTGCAAACTCTGCTTTAAGTGGTGGCGGTGGTGTTGATGGTGCAATTCATAGGACAGCAGGTCCACAGTTAGCTCAAGAGTGTAGAATGTTTGGATATTGCCTCACAGGTGAAGCAGTTATTACCAAAGGTTATAACTTACCTGCCAAATTTGTTATTCACACAGTTGGCCCTGTTTGGCGGGGTGGTAATAGGCATGAACATGAATTGCTAGCAAATTGCTATAGGCACTCTCTTAAACTTGCTATTGAAAACGACATAGATAGCATTGCGTTTCCTGCTATTAGTTGTGGTGCTTATCGCTTTCCCATTGATGAAGCTGCTAAAATTGCTATTGACACTGTTAGGTTGTTTTGTAAAGCACATGATAATTGCCCTTCTCAAATTTATCTAGTATGTTTTGACCTTAAAGTCAAACATGCTTATGAGAAGTATTTTAATGTCTCACCTGCATAATCCATTAGCATCAGTGATTTACTAGTTTTGTGAAACGGAAGTTTCACAAGCCCCTGCCACGATTGAGCAAAAAGAGAACTGCATGACCAAGTCACTGAATCTAGGCTTCTTCATACAACCTGTTCATCCCCCACGACGCCGCTATGTGGACGTGCTACGCGAGGATCGCGATGCTTTCGAGCTTGCAGATCAGCTGGGCTTTCGAGAAGCCTTCGCGGGGGAACATCTGGCGGACTTGGCCGAGACAATCACGTCGAGCCTTACCTTCATCGCAAGCTTGGCTGACCGCTGTCCCAACATCATGTTCGGAACGGGGGTTATTCCTTTGCCTAATTACCACCCCGTGATGGCCGCTGCACAGATTGCGATGGTGGATCACATTGTTGAAGGTCGACTCTTGCTCGGCGTCGGTCCCGGGGTTCAGTCGGATGCAGAGGCTCTCGGAGATGAGGGCTCCGATCGGCGCGCGAAGCTGTCCGAAACACTTGACCAGCTGGTCGCAATTTGGAAAGGAGAAGCCCCCTATCATATTGAAGGGAATTTTCACCGAATCACAACGGAACGCTCCCTAGCCCCCGAGATAGGGGTTGGAGAGATCGTGCGGCCCCTGCAGCAACCTCACCCACCCATTTTGGTTACGTCCATGCGTCCTGATCCGACAGGTCCCTTCAATGCCGGATTTCGGGGATGGGGTGGCATCTCAGCTACCTACGTTGGCGAGCACGTTGTGCGAGCGCACATCGAGGCATACCGCTCTGGACGTCTCTCCGTCGGACTCTCAGAGGATACGTCTGACTGGCGCGTGGCTCGCAGCATCTTTGTGGCACGTGACGCAAGCACGGCACGTGCGTATGCGAAGGAGCAAGCTGGAGCCCACGGATTCTATTTCAAAGTTATGCGACAGAAGCTCATGCGCTTCGATGCTACTTCTCTGATGGGAGACGAGGCAAACTCCCCTGCTCGAGAACTAGAGACCGACCGAATACTGGAACGTCTAGTGATTGCTGGAACACCTGATCGGGTGG
Source organism: Trueperaceae bacterium (assembly GCA_965223045.1). Classification (GTDB taxonomy): domain Bacteria; phylum Deinococcota; class Deinococci; order Deinococcales; family Trueperaceae; genus CBDCVN01. The sequence goes on along the minus strand of CBDCVN010000013.1, from coordinate 4,405,757 downwards.
CTGACGAGATCCTAGCCTTTCGCGAGCGAGTTGGGCCTTTTGGAACACTCCTCTATACAGGCCACGACTGGGCTGATCCAGCGTTGGCCCGCACCTCCATGGAGCTTATGGCCTCTGAGGTATGGCCGCGCGTTCTCGATGAACTACACTAAGCCCACAAGTATTCATGTCTAGTTATCATTTGAAGCCCTATCTGAGTTAATGAATTGACATTTAAAAGGAGGCTAGAGCTTGCTCTAACCTCCACAATAGCTAAGTACAGTACATTTATAAATACTTAAGGGCAACTAGTAGCTAGTTTTTGTGGACTGTAAACAAACTCTTCTCGAGACAGGTCAGTATCATTCAAACGTCTTAGTGAAGCAATATAAGCACTGTCTCCCCCTGTAATATCAAGACAATTACCTTGTACCCAAAGAGCATCCCCCATTGTTAAGTTGGTATTCCTTTCCAATGGTCCTATGTTGTTAATGAGGTTATTGTGGATTGTAACATGATCAAGTGGTAAGGACTCGAGTGAACTTACATTATCAATATTGTTGCCCCCTGCCCTCAAATCCTTTAGATATCCTAAGGAACCAATAAATTCAATGTTACTAATTCCTGCATCGTTTATGTAAAGTTTCTCTAGATGAGGAATGTCAAGTATATCATTCACTCCATTCCCATCTGAATCTGTACCTAATGTACTCTCATCAATAAGATTGTTGCCAAGGCTAAGCAGTTTGAGATTGTTTAATGCTCCTAAAACACTTACATCTACAATATGATTGTTATGAAGCTCGAGCCACTCAAGGCTTGTTAATGTTTCTAAGGCATTTATATTCACTATCTGGTTATTACCCAATTTGAGAGAGACTAAGTCTGGCTTGCCATATAATGGCTCGCCACTTAATGGCCCAATATCCACAATGTTATTGCTACTTATAAACACACCACGGAGCTTGTTTAAGCCTCTGAGGGCTTCTATACTAGAAAAACCATTATTGCGAGCTTGTAAACCTTCTAACTTAGAGTAGTTTGCAAGTACCGAAATATCGTCAATATTATTGTCTTGAATGAGCAGCGTAACTAACTCAGTCAAGCCTTCTAATTCACTAACATCAGTAATTTGATTATTAGCCATACGAAGGTCAGTTAGATTTGTAAGACTTGCTAGAGGTTCTACATCACTAATCTTATTATGACTAATACGAAGCCCAACTAAGTTTACAAGATCTTTTAGGTGTAAAACATCAGTAATATCATTGAGTGATAGGTCTAAACGTTGAAGTTTCTCTAGCTTAGCTATAGGCTCAAGATCACTAATGTTATTGTCTTTAAGGATAAGGTGGGTTAAATTAGTTGCACACTCTAAACCTTCTAAACTAACTATACCACGACTCTTAGCATTTAAAGCAGTTAGTCTACTTAAATCGCTAATACCACCTCCAAGTTGTTCACGTACTGCTGCTGCTAAGTTAGGATCAGTAAAACTTACAGGGTCACTACATACACATGCAGTTTCTAGGGTTAAATTGTCTATACTTGCTAGATCAAAGCAATCTGAAGGGGGATTAACTACAATCCGTGTAATGTCTCCTTCATCATCTGCTGCTTCTAAAGTTATGTCACGATAAAGTACAAATTCATATGGAGGAGGTGGAGGTATAGGTGCCCAAAATACATATTCATCTACCTGCGTAGCTCCAGAGAAGGCTTGTACTGTATAATATCGAAGATGACGATTGATTACACGCATGCCCACTCTGCGTACACCTAACTCTGTATCAAGCTCTATCACAAGTGGTGAGCATTCAAGTCGTCCCGGTGGTGGATCACCTTGCTGTAATACTTGGTTACCTGCACCACCCATGATAATTGGTCCTGATGGGAAAGTTACACCAAGGTCTTCATATAAATTCGTTGCATCTGCTCCTGGAACCGCAAGTGGATTGCTACTACTTTCAAAATCTATCATTACGGTCTCTGGCCGAGCTTTGCTACTCTGGAAAGCTGTAAAAACTAAGAGCAAAAGAATTGTACTTAAAAAGTTAATTATGTTTTTCATTCTTATCCTTTCGGACAAGCCAGTTACGACTAACATAGTCTTCTCTGGCAGGGTCTAGAAAATTAGTATGGATATGCAGCCACAGCTGGTTTGGTCGATATCTTGACATCTTTGCATAGACATAACGATTTGCAAAACCCTGTCTATAAACGGCATAGTAATAACCTGAATCCGAACGCCTAACTTGTACTTTGCCCCAATCATAATCTTTAGGAGGGCAAGTTCCATAAAGACGAATAGTCTGAGAATGTAACTGATTATTATCAATGACCTCCATATGACTTTGCAATACCAGCTCAATACATATGATGTTGCTTGTCTCTGTATCAACATTACACCAATTACCATGTTCTGGAGGTAGAGGAGAACAAGATTGTGGTTCAAGCTGCTCTACTGCTTCTTGCAAATGCTCACTTTGAGAATTGAGCATATTAGCGTACATTGCTAGCACACCTAGCACCCCTCAAATCAGCTCCATGAAAATTAGAGCGTGAATCAACTCTTACCCCACACAAGTTAGTGTTACGCAAATCAGCTCCTATAAAGATAGCACCTCTTAGGTCAGCACCGTAGAAATTACTACCAGAAACATTAGCTCCATAGAAGTTAGCTCCACTCAAATTAGCTCTTATAAAAGAAGATAGAGTCGATGTTGCTCCTATAAATGTAGTTTGGGTCAAATTTGCATAGCGGAAGTTGGCTCTATTAGTTGTTGAACCATAGAAGTTGGCTTTATATAAATAAGCCTTATAAAAGTTAGCCCCATTCCCTGTAGCACCATAGAAACTGGAATACCCTAAGTGGGCATATATGAATGTAGCAAGACTGACATTTGCACCTATAAATTGTGCGCCCGTTAGATTACGGTAATTGAAATTATACCCTACCAAATTCTGCCCTATAAATTGGGGAGAAAGTTCCGTGTTGGTTTCTTGCTCTTCACTATTAATCTCTTGCTCTTCATTTTGAATCAAAGGCTCATCAACACTTTGACAAGCTGTAAAAACGAATACTAGAAGAATTGCACTTAAAAAGTTAATTATGTTTTTCATTTTCTTACCCTTTCTTTGTTCCTTGATTGAGGAAATTGAATTTGTGCTTAAAAAATTAATTATGTTTTTCATTTTCTTATCCTTTTTTCTTGTACCTGCTTTGTAATTAGGACATCATTGAGATTTGCCCTAGCAGGGATTATTGGTAATATGGATTTGAATCCATTGCAGAAATGAGTCATGAACTTATCTAGCTGGGGTAAACATATCCTTCAAGACGATAAAGGTGATAGCCCTCACGAACAGGCCCACCCACAATGTGCTCCCCATGCCATCGAATATCCTCAAGAGGCATGCTCCAATAACGTTTTGTAGTTGTGAGATTATCCCGTCTATCAGGATTCCACCATGAAAATAGAGGTATTGCCCCTTCAGGTTTGCTTTGCTTGGGGTCAAAGACATATCCCTCTAGACGGGATAGGCGATAGCCTCCTTTGATTGGTCCATTTGAAATGTGTTCACCACTTCCACTCCACCTAATATCATCAATAGGCATTCCCCATCTTGGATCTGAAGTAGTAAAATTGTCCGTGCGATCACTGTTCCACCAACGAAATAGAGGGATAGTTCCTCTAGGCCTAGGTTGTTTAGGATCAAAGATTTGTCCTGCAACACGAGACAAACGATATCCTCCTTCTGTATCACCAACTCGGCTGCTCCAACGTGGATCAGAAGTAAGGAAATTATCTCGTCGAGTTGGATTCCACCACCTAAAGAGAAATTTCATGCCAGTATCTGCCTCAGGAAGTGGTCGTATGTTTTGAAGACGCCACTCATAGGACAGTAAATATTGTCCTCCATGGCCTCTAAACCTTATATGATCAATATGTCGATTAGGATCAGATCCCTCAAAACTTGCATTAGAGGATTCAAGGTGTAGTGATAGGTCATGTGGCGGAAATATATCGGATTCAGCACTACGTATAGCATCTGCTATACCACTTGTTATTAAACCAGCTAAGGCACCCACCGCTGCGCCAATACCAGCACCTATAGGACCAAGAGCTAAACCTATATGACTACCTGCACTTGCGCTTGTTGCTGCAACTACTCCTGCTCTTGCAATATCTCCACCTGCAGATATAGCTTCTTTTACGCCCTCATCCCAATTAATACCACCGTAGTCCTCTTCAATAAGCATCAAGACAACATTGGTGATAAATGGAAATGCACTGTCTGTAGGTAGAAAGAACCTTACAACCTCTCGGTTGAGAATAACTGTTGTACCATCTTCATAGTTGCTTCCTAGATCCATAACATCTGTTTGGCATTGAGAGGGTTCACCTTCAGAGCGATTCTGGGTAACTACTGCCATTAGACGCATAGCATCATTAGCAATTCCTTCACCTTCGAAAGGCCAAAAGCCTTCATGTTCGGTTTCGTCTTCACATCTTAATCTAAGCAAGTGCAAAGATAGGTTTAAACCGTGAGCATCACGCGGAATGCGTGGTCTTATACTTGTACTTAGATTTGACATAAACTCTCCTTTCTGAGTTTCATCCTTGGATTCCATGAAAATCCCCCCTGTCCTCTTGAATTGAATTTACTAAGTTGCCTTACTTGTAAGTTATACTCACAAGATATGTCTGGGAATTTGTTGTATTGCATAGCTTTCCTTCCCTTAAAATTTGCCTTAAGCTTTTAAATTCAAAGCTATTAGAAATACTTGCCTAACCCGAAAAATTAAATTTATTTACTGTGCTCATTTCTAGTCACGCTCCTTACTCGATAAATTAAGGTTTTCTGTGCCTTGATTAGGTGCTTTCTGAAAACCTGATGAAAAGAATAGGAGCATGCCCCTAACGTTCCCTACAATTTCCCCCTAATGACCCCCTAACAAATATCTAGGTTTTGTGGTAAAGTTGGGTTTATGGCAATGCGACTTGTTACTTTTGGACAGTTACATATAGCTAACTGTGAATTTACTAGAACCAAACACCTTTTACTACTAACTTATCTAGCTTTAGAAGGAGCAAAAAAGCGCTATGAGCTGGCTGAGTTTTTTTGGGAGGGCTTAAAAGAGGAAAAGACTAATAAAGGTGAACGTAAGGATTTACATAACCTTTCAACTACCCTGTCACAAATTCGTAAATATGTGGGTAAGGATTCCATAGAAAATGGTAAACACAAAGGTGAAATCCAAACATCTGTATCTTGTGATGCTAAAGAGTTCTTACAAGCTTTTGAAGCAGGCAAGTATGATCTAGCTTGGTCACTCTATCAAAGTGCTTTTTTATATGATATAGAAAACACCTTTAAATTCCATGCTTTTGATAACCTTTATCTTTGGATTGCAGATATGCGTGAGCAGTTTGCTAGTATGGCTCAAAAAGCTTTAATTGAATTAGCTAAAGAGTCTTTAGAAAAAGAAAGCTACGACCAAGTAAGGCAATTTGCAGAGCTTGCTCATAACTTACCAGCAGCACCACCACTAGAACCAGCTATGCTTTCGCAAGTTAGCTATTTGTTGTTAGCTGGTGGTAGTCCTTTAGCTGCTAAAACTAATAAAGCTGTAGATAAATTTTTAGAAGAAGCAGAGTTATCTGAAAATGCTCTAAAGCTATTTCTAACTTTATCTCTGCAGGAAAAAGTTGACTTTGGGGTAGCTAGAACTTCCCTAAGCATTTCTGCTAAAGAAGCCTCTAGGGTACTAGGGGAATTAGTATTAGCAAAGTTAGTGGGTGGGGGAGCAGAAATTTTGGCTCCAGATATTGCTAGTAGTTATCTTGATGAACATCCTGAATTACGTTTGCCACTACTGTTAGATTTGGCTTCTGCTACTGTAAAAAGCCAAGCTTTTAGTGTTTACCAGAGGATTTATGAGTACGATAAAACTTTTGGAGGCTTAGGTTATTTGCAAAAGGCTAAAATTGCATACCTTAGTAAGGCTTGGGAATATGCAAAGGAGCAAGACTTTCAAGCAGCAGCTAATATGCTTAAAGATATCCGTGAAGCTGAAGAAAGACTTCAAATAGACCCTGATATGGAGGTGCGTTTCTTAGAGGTTTATGCCCTAGAGCGGATGGCCTATTTTAAAGAGGCTCTTAGACTTTTTGAAGACATTAATCCTGAGGGCAAACCTAGGCTCTTAGCACTTAAAGCGACTTTGCTAATGCGTTTAGGTGAACAAAAGGAGGCACAAGAGCTTGCTCAAACTGCTTTAGAGCAAGCCGATGATAGTACAGCAGGGCGTTGGGCTAAGGCACTAGCACTGCAGTGTTTAGGAAATGTAGCCTATAACTTGGGTAATGGTGATGAGGCTGCCTCATTATGGAGAAAAACAGCCAATTACTGGTTTCTACTTGGAGAGACTCATCGTCATGTAGGGGTACTTAATAATTTAGCTAATGCACTATCTCGAGCAGGCTCACATTTTGATGAAATTAAAGCTGTGTTTGATGAGGCTTTAGAGCTACTTGATGAAAGCGAAGGTAATACCTTTCCAAAATCTCATATACTTATTAGCCTTGGCCTTACTTATGTGGAGTGGAATCAATTTGAGAAAGCAGAGCAATGTTATTTAGAGGCTTTAACTATACTTAAAGATAGCCAATTAATAGATAAGGCTCTTAATCAAGTAGCTATACTTTATCTTAATTTGGGGGAATTGTATGCTAATCAAAAGAAAATGGGTAATGCTAGATCTTACTTGAAAAAAGCTATAGATGTATCCTTACTTTCGGGTGATGGCATTACCCAAGCATGTACTTTAGCAGATTTAGCTTGCCTTAAGGAAAATTCTAACCTTATGCATACCGCTCTGGAAATTTTTACAGATAATGAAGCTATTCCCGAACTAGAAGCTTATAAACCTATATATGAAGATATGCTAAAAAAGAGACTTTCACAAAATCTTTTACAGCAACAATTCCACTCAGTCAAGTACTATGGCAAACAACTAATGTCATTTTATCAACAGCAGAATGCTAAAGAAGTACAGTGGCTCGAGCAACTTTTAGGCTTGATTAATAAAACATTAGATCCTTTACAAAGGAAAATCGAGCAAGAATTAGGGGGTTATTAGGGATGTTAATGTTTAAATAATTTTAATTGGTTTTAAGGAACCAATATACCTTGTAGGAGGAAAGTAATGTTAAGATGTTTATTCTTTTCTATAGTCTTTTTACTAGCTGCTTGCACAAGTTTACAAGAGGACTATAGCACCAAATTACCAGAGCAAAAGTTTGATATTCAGTTACAAGAAGTTACTACTGATCCATTTCCCGGACCCGTAGTTGATGGTGAGGAAGTAATTATTTTACTACCTTGTAAACGCTATTCCCAAGAATATATCTCTATTTACCCTAATTCTGTACTTGATCCAGAAGAGCTTAAATCTGCTATTGGGAAAAGTGAAAATATTACTAAAAAATATCCTGAGCTTAGTGTTGATTTAGAATTCCAAATTAAAGACTTTTATGGTAATGAAGATACCGTTGGTGAGATCAATCCAACTAACAAATCACTTTGTTTGGTTGTTTTTGATGTTCCTCAAATGGATGATCTCAATACAATTGCTGAGGAATTTCAATCTTCTATCTGTTCACTTTGGGGAGTAAACGCTGTTTGTCCCAATATTTATGTTGGTGCCAACATTTGGTATACTACAGATGGACGAAAAAGCAATGATCCAACTTGTGAAACAAAAGCTATTGATAGACTCAATAAAGATAGTGAAACAGCCCAAACTATTTCTGAGAAGGATTTACGCCAGCTACTTGGGGTTTATGATTATTCACTTACAGGTGAAGGTGTAGATATTGCTATTCTAGACAGTGGTGCTAGCAGTGATTTGGTTGATAGCCCTAGCTCCCGTAACTTCATGGTAAAGCACTGGCCTATAGAGACAATAAAGCGTGAGGCTGAAAGTGATTTTAATGATGATTACGTATGTGATGAGAAGCCTGATTTAAATAGTCATGGTAGTAAAGTTACCACACTAGTTAGAAATTTAGCCCCCAATGCTAGCATAGCAATGATGAAAGTTTGTAACAGCGATGGCTGCCCTACTTCAGCTATTGCTAAAGCTTTGCTTTATTACATTAATGGTTATACTACTAAGATACCTCAAGTAATAAATACGAGTTTTGGTACAGCAGAGCTTCCAGAAGGAGTTAGTTCTACAGGTGAAGATGTTATTCTTAAACACTTAATAGAACAATTAAGTAGTTCTTCTCTTATTGTGGCTTCAGCAGGTAACAACCCTAACCCTAAGGGAAATCCCCACTACCCTGCAAGTCATGAATATGATCTAGGCAATGTAATAGCTGTGGCTGCTGCTAAATTACCTAATGATGGTAGATTGTTAGAAGCACAAAATTTGACACTAGCAAATTTTAATAGTGGAGTGACTGAATACTCAGTAGCTGGTGTGAATGTAGAGGTTTGGGTAAAGGAAGAAGATAAAAAGTTTAAAACATACAAATTTACAGGTACATCTGCAGCGGCCCCAATTGTTACGGCTTTAGCAGCTTTACATATAGAAAGGGAAGGTCCCATTTCCCCTTACACTGTTCGCAAGGATCTTCAAAACTCTTGCATTGGTTCAGAATACTCTCCTATTCCTACCTGTTTGATAATTCTTCCAAGATTACTAACCATGCCTAAGATTACTCTACCAGTTTTCCCTTCTCCTTCACCATTTTTTCCTTGAAGTGATTTTCTAAGGTTAAAGCACTGGGAGTTTACGGCAAATAGCAAGGAAACCTGCAGCTTTAGCTGTTGGGAGTGTCAAAAGTTTATATCCTAAAGTAAGGAGCTGACAAATGTCAGCTCCAAAATTTTTTGGATTGTTGTAGTGCCCCAGAAAAATTTTCTTTAGATGGAAGCTCCCTCTTGTGAACATGTCATTTTGAGAAGTATAGTTCTTAGAGTAGGCAAGTATGGACCTGAAAATCTTGTAGCACACATTCATGTTGAGCAAGATAGCGACCTTGTCATGGTTGCTAGACATGCAGATAAGTTTTGAAGCCTTGGCTTTGTTCTTGTAGATCTTTAGCCACTATACTTGCTGCTGCCTTCTGCCAGTTATAGAAAGTCCTTTCTGGTACATAGGTTCTAAAGTACTCAAGTGCTTCCTGAGCAATAAAATCCAAATGGTCATGATCTGCACGTCGACTAAAGGGTTTAATGCCTATAATGTAAGGAAAAAAGAGCACATTGTAATGTCGCCATTCATCACCTCGACCAAAATCATCACCTGTTTGAGGTTTTAATTTAAGAACAGATTCAATCAAGATTTGTTTTAACTCCTGAGAACGCTCTAGAGTGTTATCATTTTTGCCTTTTGCAATTAAATACTTATGAACAACAGGTAGTTGTGTAAGAGGACTAGAGGCTAGTCGGCTCAGATCGTTAAAACTACTAAGCGCTTTGCGAGTTAGGTGACTAAACTCTTCAAAAGCAATTGCATTTAAATCCCCGAAATCCTTGTTTCTAATAGCAGCACTGCTTGCAGCACGAAGCTCAGCACGCTCACGCTGCAATTTAGATTGCTTGGTAAAAACTATGCTATCAAGCCATGCTTGTAGAAAGTTGGCAAAGGTTTGTAGGATTGCAATTATAGTTATGCTCGAGAAAAGCAAAACGACTAAAGGCAAATTGATGCCTAAGAAAAGCATCACTAGTGCGATCTGTCCTGTGAACACTAAGCTTAAAAGGCTAGTGGACAAAAACGAGCGAGCTATATCTGGCAAAAAACTTTCCCCTAAATCAAAAGCATCAAAGTAAGCAATACTGAGCCCTAGGAAAAGCAAATCAAAGCCTAAGATGAAGGTAGTAATTCCATGTGGGAGCACTTCTAAGGGTAGAAGTAAAGCGCCCGTGGCTAAACCAAAAAGCAATGTCACAATAAAGATAAAAGCAAGAGGTTGATTTGGCTGGATTTTACGAAAATGATTCAATGCCACTAAAAAAACGATTAGTAGTGGCAAAAGGCTAATAGCCCCAAATAAAAAGATTCCAAAACTGAAGCTAGGTTTTTCAATAAATAAAGTAGCACTTAAGTTCAGCACAAAAAGAAGACTACTTAGAGGTAAAACATTGTAAAGCCAGAACCTACCAAGCAGCACTTTAAGCTTTAGGCCTTCAGGTAATAACTCAATAAGTGTGGCTGTCCAGAAAACAGCAGGGAAGAAAATGAGTGACCACTGTATATTTGTAAGAAAGGCACTTGCACTCAAGCTGTTCAAAGCACTAATAAGCAAGCTTTCTGCATAAACAGTTAAGCCTAAACCAGCATAAAGTAATTTTTTGTTACGGGGGGCTCGAGCTATCAAGTAAAGCCCTAACCACATGGTGAAGGTAAATACTATAGTGTGTAAAGCTAGTGAGGCAACGCTCATGTTCTCTATCTTAAATTATCTGCGAGCACACTATCTTGATGGATTTTTCTAAGTAGCACAATCAAAACGTAGCACAATCAAAACCACGAATATGAGCAGAAAAAAAGGTATTGTAAACAGCAGAGCTGTGCTAGGCATGAATCCTCGCACTGTATTATGGAAATGTGCAGCAAAATTCAGAAAGTTACCTAAAATGGCTGTAATGGTAACAATCTTTTGAGCTTGCTCATTAGTAGCAAAGGCTGCACTACTAAATCCTAGGCCTGCTAGCATGCTTAGAAACCCCATAAGCGTTGCGGAGTCAGCTGATACTGGCTGATTTAGAAAACTCCCTGTAAATGCTGGAAAAAACCAGATGATTCCGCCTCCAACAAAGTGGAGCCCGCCATAAATAAGAAAGAAAGCTTTGTACAAATATCTCATGTTCAATCCTCAGCTTAGTCTAGTTAATTTTTAATACGTTTTAAACCAATATACTCCAGTAAAGCAAAGGTTGCTACTATATCGGCTAAAATGCCAACAGCCCACTTTCCCTCTAAAGTTAATGGAACTATGTTTGTAACAAGGATAGCAACACTCAAGATCACCCAAACAATATCAGCAACTAGGATGCTCGAGATTCTAGAAGAACTGAGTTGAGAAGATTTAGCATTTTGATAAACTATAAATGCAAAGCCTAATAGCCCTATGCCTATTGCAGGAAGTATCCAAATACTAGACCAGCCTAGAAAGTTTTTAACGATTCCTGCAAACAAAATAAAACTTAAACCACTTATTGCTGAAAAAGCTGCATTAGCAAGAAGGGTGTTACGTAATAAAGATGAATGATGTTGTACTAAAGCAGTTGTCATAATGAACCTCCTTAAGATTCACTATGAGCTTAGTATTTAATGCACTGCCAAGTTTAGACCTTTTACTGCTAAATCCTGCCAGTACCCAAAGCTTCTTACAACTTTAAAGACTAAAAACTTTCTTGTTTTCTCAACATGGGTAAGGATTAGATAGATTAAGTGTAGGGAAAAACTCTTGGTGAACTTTGACCAGCAAGGATATTTGATTTGACATAGGATTACTAAAATTCTGAGCCAAAAAATCAGTTAGAATCAAAGATGAAAAATCCCTATTATATAGCCCTATTGACAGATTTTGGTTTGCGTGATGTATACGTGGCTACTATGAAAGCAGTTGTCTTTGACATAACTCCTCACGCTCAAATCATTGACATTACCCATAAGATAGAACCACAAAATGTGCAGCAGGCTGCCTTCAATCTTTTAACCTGCTATAACTACTTTCCTAGTAATACAATTTTTTGCTGTGTTGTTGATCCCGGTGTGGGCACACAAAGGAAAGCCATCGCTTTAAAAACTATAGATAGTAAAGGTAAGCAGTATAGTTTTGTTGCCCCCGACAATGGATTGCTAACCTTTGTTTTACAAAGAGAAAACCTAAAAGCTGTCTCACTTGATAATTCTGACTACCACTTAAACAGGGTTAGCAACACTTTTCATGGACGAGATATTTTTGCACCTGTGACTGCTTACTTGGCTAAGGAAATACCTTTTGAGGACATTGGTTCTGCTGTAGAGATAGAAGAGTTAGTTCAGCTTAATTTGGTTCGAGCCACCAAAAAAAACAACAAATGGCATGCCCAAGTCATTTATATAGATCACTTTGGCAATCTAGTCAGTAATATGTTAGGCAGCGACCTCATGCCACCTTTTGAAGGCTGGCAATTAAACATAGCAGGCATAAATATAAAAGGCATTGAAAAAAGCTTTGCTAGTGTGGAAGTAGGTGAGGCTGTAGCTTATATAGGTAGTAGTGGCTTTGTTGAAATAGCTATTAGACAAGGCAACGCTCAAAAGGAATGGAATATGGCTGTAGGGAAAACGCTATTAATAGAATGTGACTAGGCTAGCTAAATCACACTCCAACCCCACAAAAAGCAGGTTATTTTTCTCGTAAGTAGTAAAGTTTCAGGTCAAATTCAAATTATAGATGGTGCAGGACACTACCCCCATACTGAAATGCCTGATAAGGTAGCCCTTGCCAAACACTTTAAGGTAAAGCCTCCCTCGCTTTACAATCACATAAGTAATTTGGATAGTTTGCAACGTGCCATGGCATTAAGGGGTACTCAGGAATTAACAGTTGCTGATCAAAAAGCTGCAATGGGACGTGCTGACTTTGATGCTCTTAAGGCTGTAGCTTTTATCGTGATTTTGCCAAGCGCCACCCCGGGCTTTATGCACTTACACAAATATCTTATGAAGACGTTGACGAGGAACTTAAACAGGCAGGCCGAGAAGCTGTAGAGGTCTTTTTGGCTATTTTACGAGCATATAATCTTAACGAAAAAGAAGCTCTGCACGCAGTTCGTTGTATTCGTAGCAGCTTGCATGGCTTTGTATTGCTAGAGACAAATGGAGGTTTTGGAATGCCGCTTAAAATAGAAGAAAGCTTTAACAGACTTTTGAAAATGCTTACTTAATTGTGGTTTGAGATAGGGCTCGGTTCATGGTTGTTAAAGAAACACCAGCTTTGTAAGGAAGGTAGGCAGTTAGGTAGGTAAAAGATTTAGAATGTAGAATGTAACCTTGTAATGAGCACTTCTTTCTTACAAACCAAGCTAATTGCTCCACAAACTATAAGCTCTCGAGTTAAACGACTAAAGCTTGAAGCACAACTCACAAAAGTGCTAGATCCCACCTACACCCTAGCTCTAGTTTGTGCTCCAGCTGGGTTTGGCAAAACTACTTTAGTGAATCACTGGTTGCTAGCACAAAAGCATCCCTCAGCTTGGCTTTCACTAGACGAAGGAGACAACGAACCCCTACGTTTCTGGTCATACCTCTTGGCAGCAATTAATAAGTTGCAAGAAGATATTGCTACAGAAGCTCAAGAAATTTTAGAAACTTCTCAAGATTATAAAGTAGCGCTTACTGTTTTGCTTAACAGCTTAGCAAACCTAAAATCACCTGCTATATTGGTACTCGACGATTACCATCTTATTAGTAACAAACAATTGCACGAGGGCATCAGTTTTTTGCTCGAGCACTTACCAAAACAACTCAAACTCGTCTTTACTAGCCGCAGTGAGCCACCTTTACCTTTAGGGCGTTTGAGAGTGCGGGGGCAGTTGCTCGAGCTAGGAGCACTAGAACTAAGTTTTACAACTAATGAGACAACCGATTTTTTAAACAATGTAATGAATTTGGGCCTTTCTGCTAAGGATATTGAAGCCTTAGTAGCACGAACCGAAGGCTGGGTAGCCAGTTTGCAGCTAGTTGCACTTTCCATACAGCGTGAGGACAACCCACAAAATTTTATTGAAGCCTTTACCGGTAGCGATAAATATATCTTGGACTATCTTGTCCAAGAAGTGCTTGCTAGACAGGGTTATCAAATGCAAGAATTTCTCTTACAAACCTCAGTTCTAAAATGTTTAAGTGGGCCACTTTGTGAGTTTGTTACTGGCTTTGATAATGCAACTGAGCTACTACTGAAAGCTAATCAGGTCAATCTTTTTCTAATTCCTTTGGATAACTCACGTAAGTGGTTTCGCTACCATCATCTCTTTGCTGAGTTTTTGCAGCAGCGTTTGCGTGAATCTAGACCTGAACTTTTCCCCGAGCTTAATAGCCGAGCCAGCTCTTGGTTTGAAAAGCAAGGTTTTATAGATAATGCTGTGCAGCACGTTCTATTAGGCGGCGACATGGAGCGTGCAGTAGAACTACTAGAAACACACAGCAAACATATGCTCTGGAAGCGTGATGAGCGGCCAACTTTAAAGTACTGGCTTGATTCCTTACCACAAGAAGTTATACGAGCTAGCCCTAGACTTTGTTTAGATTATGCCTGGCTTTATTTTGCAAAACCAACTGCTAAAAACTGGCTTGAAGATGCTGAGAGGCTACTGATTAGCCTCGAAGGTGCCAAAGCCGCATTAATGCGTGGTGAGATTGCCATCCTGTATTCAGAAAAAGCTATTGACCAAGGTGACATATCATCAGCCCTCAACTTTTTTGAGCAAGCCATGCAACTAATACCAAGCAATGAAACTTATATGCGTGGTTTTGCCATGCAGTCTAAGGGTTATGCTCTTTTGGTAAATGGAAGTGTGGCTGAAGCTGAAGAGGTTTTGAACAAAGCCAGTGAGCTGTGTAGCACTGCTGAAAATTTTGTGGGAAAAGTAGCAGCCCTAACAGACCTTGCTGAAGTTTATAAATTACAAGGATACTTGGGCAAAGCTGAAAGAACATTACAAGAAACCCTGTTATTTGCGAGTCAAAATCGCACTCAATCTGCCCATATCTCTTGTACAACTCTTGTTAGGCTTGCTGATGTCCTTTATGAACAAAATCACTTAAATAAAGCACTAAAATATGTCCAAGAAGGGTTAAAATTGGCACAGCTAGCTGGCTACACCAAAGTTGAAGCTCATGCTTGCCTTGTATTAGCAAAGCTTTTACAAGTCCAGAACAACATTGAAGAATCTAAGCAGCAAATCCAGCTCATTACTAACAATGTACTAGATGATTGGAGAGGTAAAAGACTTGAGGCACAGTGTATGCATCTTAGGCTCGAGCAAGGGCAAATAACTATAGCTAGCCAATGGGCAAATGAGTTTGCTGGAAACAATCATCATGAGCAGATTTTACTGGCAATAGCGCGTATTCGTTCGGCCGAGGGGGATACTAAGGCAAGTCTTTCGCATCTTGAGCACCTCTTATCAAATGCAAAGCAAGAAGGTCGTAGGGGGCGTATGATTGAGATTTATGCTTTACAAGCACTAGCTTTTGCCAAACAAGGTAAAGAGGAGCAAGCACTTAAGACATTACAAAATGCCCTAACTCTAGCTGAAAATGAAAAATATGTTCGTATATTTGTAGATGAAGGTGATGCTATGTGCCAATTGCTACAAAAGGCTCTATCGCAAGGTATAACGCCAACTTACACTAGTACCTTACTCAAAGCTTTTGCCAACTCCAATTTCAAGAAATCTTCTTTAAACTCTTTGCTCACACAGCGTGAGTTAGAGATACTTACGCTTATTGCTAATGGCTTTTCCAATAAAGATATTGCCAAAAAGCTAATTCGTTCGCTAGGCACTGTAAAGGTACATACCAGCAACATTTATAGTAAGCTTGGTGCAAAAAATCGTACTGAGGCAGTTGCTCGAGCTAGAGAGTTAGGTTTATTATAAGCATGTAGGTATAAACTCTTGGCTTACTCAAAAATTTGGAAGAAATTCAAATATGTTTTCTAAACCCCTAAAATCCCTGCTGAGCATTTCTGAGTATAGATTATAGAGGTTGAAAACTTGAGTCCTTCGCTATACTCTAAAACAAGCCTTTCCAACAAGTTCTTTCCTTTGTCAACTATTTTGAACAATGTGAAAATAATCTGAGCAGAAAAAGGCTTTTATGGGTAGCTATAAAGCTGCTACTCTTACCTACAAATAAATCAAATAAGATAAGCTAATTAATGTGAACCAGAAACAGTCTTCTACTTATAATAAGGATTTACGCGATCGCAAACTCAAGCATGTAGAGGTGTGTCTTAACTACCCTGTAGAATATAAAAACTGCACCACTGGCTTTGAGCAAATTGACTTGCCTTATAATGCCTTACCTGAAAGTAACCTTAAAGGAGTTGATATCAATTCTGATTTCTTGGGTAAAAAATTAAATGCACCTTTACTAATAGGTGCCATGACTGGAGGGGCAGATTTATCTAAAACCATCAATCGAAATCTTGCTTTAGCTGCTGAGCATTTGGGAATTGGCTTTATGCTAGGCTCCCAACGAGTAATGCTGGCAAATGTTAATCTACTAGATTCTTTTAGAGTACGCCCTTATGCGCCAACTGCTCTCATTTTTGGCAACTTGGGCATAGCACAGCTTAATCAAGGCTATGATGCCCAGAACATTAGGCACGCTATTAAACTGATCGAGGCTGACGCACTAGCCTTGCATACTAATCCCTTACAAGAGGCTATGCAAAAAAGTGGAGATAATGATTTTACAAACCTCTTAGCTAGGCTACCCGAAGTTATAAAGGCAGTTGAGTACCCTATAATTCTCAAAGAAGTAGGCCATGGGCTTAGTGCCAAGGTAGCACTAAACGTAAAAGAGGCGGGTTTTGCAGCCCTAGATATAGCGGGAGCAGGAGGAACATCTTGGGCAAAAGTAGAAGACTATGTGCGGTATGGGGAAATAAGACATGCTGATCTTGTAGAATGGGGCATACCTACTGTTCGAGCTTTGCTTGAAGTCCGCCGTGCCTTACCAGATATGCCTTTAATTGCTTCAGGGGGAATTCGTACGGGTTTAGATGCTGCTAAAGCTTTAGCACTAGGGGCACGTGTAGTAGCTGTTGCTAGGCCTCTTTTAAAACCAGCTATAGAATCTGCAGATGCTGTGGTTAGGTGGCTTGAGAATTTCATATGGGAATTAAAAGTAGCTATGCACTGTTCAGGAGCAAGAAGTTTAAACGAATTGAAAAGTATGAAACTTTCACGCCATCAGCAATAAAAGCCCACTACCTATAAAGGGGTCTTGGGGAAATCGCTATTTTTAATTGTGATGGAGTATTAGGTGCTTATAATAAGTTTAGAATGCAAGTTAAGATTAAAGTTCCTTCATGGGCTAAGCACATTCTTTCAGATTTTAGTGATTGGCATAGAAACCCCCAGCTTATAAGTGAAGTGGCACCAAATGGGCTTTGGCGAATAGAGCTTTCTGAAGATGCTTACTTTGAATATGCTTTTTTAGATGCAGATGGTAAACAACGCTCTGACCCTAAGAACAATAACACAGTTGCTAACCCTTGGTTTCCAGCTGCTCGAGCAATAACTGGCCCCAATTACAAACCCGATCCCTATAGCCAAATTAAAGACATTGAAGAAAACAAACTAGTTCGCTACCGTCTAGAGTCAGAACATCTTGGACAAATGCGACGCATAACTAGCTATACACCCCTAAACCATAAATATGAGGCCCTGCCAGTTATCTATGTGCAAGATGGTGTAGCTTATTACCGTGTTGCTAAACTTCATTTTGTTTTGGAAAAGCTAATTGCAGAAAAAAAGATTCGCCCTGCTCATATAGTTTTTATTGAGAATATTGATAGAGAGCTTGAGTACTCTTACTTTTTTCCCTACAGGCAATTTATGATTGAAGAAGTGGTGCCACACGCTAAGGCAAACCTTGCTTGTACAAATGAACGGATTGTCATGGGGGCTAGCTTAGGTGGGTTAGTAAGTAGTGTATTAGCTTGGGAAAACCCTGAGATGTTTCAGAGTGTAGTTACTCAATCAGGAGCGTTTTTAGGTTCACCTGAAGATAAGGATTTTTATAAGAGTAAACACTCTTGGTTGCTCGAGCGTCTTAAGCATGAAGAGACCAAACCTTTACGCTGGTATTGCGAAACAGGTACTTTGGAGTGGCTTCATAAAATTAACAGTGATATTGCTGGTGTTCTGAAAGAGAAAGATTACAACTACCAATACCAAGAACGTAATGCTGGACACAATTGGGTCAATTGGCGTAATGGTTTAAGTTCTGCACTTAGTTTTGTACTAGCTTAAACAGTTAATGATCTAGGTTACTGCAACAGCTTTACCTATAAAACGGTCCTCTTCAAGTTGCTTAAGCATAAAGTCTGCAATATCAGCTCGAGCAACACTCCTAGCTTTTATTGATGAGTCAGTACCAAATGTATAACTTCCTGTTCTTTCTCCATTAGTGAGCCGTCCGGGGCGAACAATGACATACTCGAGACCACTAGCCCTCACAATATTTTCCTGTCTTTCATGATCTATCTTTATGTTTTTGAGCATAAAAATAAAAAAGATTTTTGAAAGCCAATTAAGTTGCTTCCAGCTTTCGTGTACCCCCATGGCAGTCATAACAATGAGACGTTCGACCGCATGCTTTTGCATAGCTGCAACTATGTTGCGGGTACCTTCAGAAAGTGTTGTGGTTTTCCCTAGATTAGGCGCTCCCAGAGTGCAAATAACGGCATCTTGGTTTTGAATTGCTGACTCGAGCGTCTTAACATCAAGAACATCACCTGTAGCAACCTCAAGTCGGTCATGTTGCAAGTTAAGCTTTGCTGGATCACGAACAAAAGCAGTAACATGATGATACTCTAGAGCTTGCTTAATCACTTCCATACCTGTTTTTCCAGTCGCTCCTATAACGATTAGATTCACAATTATTTCCTTTCAGTTTATTAGTTGCGACCCAACAGCTCTCAACCATGCTTCTCTAAATTTGCATTCAGCATAGGAAATCAAACCCCACAGAAAATTGGTGGCTTACATTAGGGGTAACATGAAATTGGCCTAAAATCTTGAGCTTCAACATTAGCAGCATTACGGTATAAAGTTATCGAAAATATATTTATGTACGTAGCAGGGCACGATGCACCGTGTCCCTACAGGGATATTGGGGGAATTTTTATGCCAGTTGTTTGTAAAGGTCATTTGTAATAACATTTGTATTTGTTGGCATAAATTTCTGCAAATTAATGTAATGACATTACGCTGTAATATAAGGCTAAATATTTAACCCATTGCTGTCATACAGTGTTTTTACTGTATAGGTAAATCTGTTGGTGGAGGATTAAATGCTATAACATTCTGATCAAAATCACCCTCTAAACCTATATCCACTTCTGGTGTGGGACTACCTGATGAGGCTATTTGTGCAGGGGTATACTTGAGTAGTTGCTCATTACCACTTACTAGTGCCCAAAGATTACCTTTAACATCAAAAGCAAGAGAATTAGGGCTACTCACAAGTCCATCTATTATTACACTAGGAACAACTTTATCTGAGGAACTACTTAGCTGACTCTTATTAAGTTTAAGAATTCTACCTTGAAAATTTTCTGCTGGACTACCCACCCATAGATTCCCTTCGGCATCAAAGGCTATACCTGATTGAGAATTAAAACCTGCAAGAACAATGGTGGGAGCAATATTTTCAGCCGAGGTGACCAGTTGTGCTTTGCTATGCATAACAATACGCTCATCATTGACTAATGACATCCACAAATTGCCAATAGAATCGAAAGTCAATTTCCTAGGTAGCCCAAAAGCAAAGTTTCGACCTATGACTACAGTAGGATCTGGGCTACCTGAACTGGTAATTTGTGAAGGGGTAAATTTAACAATCTTATCAGCAAAGGTACCTGCCCAGAGGTTTCCTTCAGTATCAAAAGCTAAGGTAAACACTTTGTCTAAAATAGAGCTGTTTAAAATAACCTCAGGTTTTGGACTTCCTGTGCTAGCTTGCTGTGAGGGAGTAAACTTAAGAATACTGCCATTATCAAAATTGGCAACCCAGAGGTTACCTTTTTTATCAAACACAATGTCAGCTGGTTCAAAAAGAGTAGTATCCTCACCACTAATGCTACTGGTAGCTTCAGGACTTCCTGATTCTGATAGTAAACTAGCTTCAAAACTATTTAACATGTGGTTATCTTCAGAGTCTTCACCAATAGCTAGCCACAGACGTCCACTACCCTCACGTTGATTATAGGTTACACTTGCGTTAGAAGTTTTATTAGAGCTAACCACCACACTAGTATTATCAATGCTTGCATTATAGGCAGTATCTATTATGCTATTTGAAGGGTTAGCAATAATACCTTTTGCAGAAACATTATAAGTGCCCGGGGTTAATTGTTGTAGGGTTTCTGTGCTACTTAAGTCTTTAGTAAAGTTCTCAGGACCATTTATAGTAACTTGGGGTGTACCTGCTGGTGTTTGTATGGTTATAGTCAGTTCACCAGTTACCAAAGTGTAGGTAACATTTACTGTAACTTCTTGGTCTTCACTTAGGGCTACAGTGCTTTTGTCAACTGTTGCACTATAAGTTGTTGGAGTGGTAGTAACATCATTGGCAATGATTTTGTATTCACCAGCTGTTAAATTGTCTAGTGTTCGAGTACTTGTTAGCTTTTCCTCAAACCCACTAGGACCAGTTACTTTTACATCGGCGCTTACACCTGTCTTTATGGTTATATTTACCGTAAGTTTTGTGCTTGTTTTGGAATCACTTGAAGAGCAAGAGCTTAAAATTAAACACCCCCAAATGATAGCTAGCATTGTCAGCGAACGCTTTAGCATATTATTACCTTGTTTCTTAACATAATTATCACCTAGATGAGAGTAAATTAGTTTAACTTCTTTGCAATTCCTACTTGGTTAATATCTTAAGTTTGTTTGCAAATGTTATTTGATAGGCAAATAAGGATCATTCAAATCTGGGAAAGCACCCCCTATAGAAGTTGTGCTGTAGTCTTAGGGTTAGTGAGAATAATTGTAAGAATAGAGTTATCAGGAATGATTTTGTCTTTTATGGTGCTTTCAATTATTAAACCAGCAGTGTTTTGACTACTCCCCTCAGCAAAAACATCTATAAAATCACTTGCTTGATTGATTTTAATATCTAAGATAGTTTTAGGACCTTGCACAGTATAATTGCAAATTTGATTTGCACAGGAGTCCTTTACAAACAAAAGACTTTCCAAATCACTTTCATTTGCTGCTGCATTTATTGTAATGTCTGGATTAGCAGGTCTTTGACTAACAACACCATCTTGAGCCCAGAACTCTGCTTCTAGCATTAGAAATGTAAACTCATCAGGCAAGTCATTTGGACTTTTTGTTGTAGGAAATTTTATTCTGGCCGCCTTGATGCCTATTTCACTAGTTATAGTGTTAGGGTTTACTGGAGGGTTGTTAATATCAGAAACAAAAACTATTACATCTCCTTGAGCCTTTAACTTGCAACCTTCATCTTCAGGCAAAGGTCTTATAGAGCAATCTGGACTTTGTTGTATAGATAAAGACGTAGCGCCTATCACAGGTAAATCTACTTCTGCACCATCAAAACCAAGAACATTATCTCCTAAATTAGTAGAGGTTAAAGAGCAAGCAACGAGAAATAGCAGGACATTTATAAATATAGTTTTGGGCTTCATTCTTTTATTTTAACTCCTTTCATCAAATCATTTCATTTAGGCACATTTAAACACAAACCACCTTGAAGTATAAAACTTCAACAGCCTTAGATTGATGGGAGCTATGGATATTCAAGTAAATCCCCTACTTATCAATGAGGGTAATGTCATCCTGAGATTTTCCCTTTCACTTCTAGAGCAGGCTAGGGCAAATCATGTGAAAGATCTCACTATGATTATTAGAGATTATTCCTCGCTCTATCCTTGCCTGTGCTCTTAAGGATAGAGATAAGCTCCTCGAGATAGCATACCATAAAGAGAGTTTCCTTTTGGGAAAATGCTTTTCTGATTAACTATCTGAAGTTCTTGAACTGAGTGTATTATCTATCAAGTCTATAAGGTAATCCATATTCCTTTCCCTAAAATCATTTTGTAACTCTTCTATTTTGAATTCATCGTTAGTGCACAAAGCTTTTAAGTATGCAGCGTGCAATTTGAGCCTTGATTTAGAAACACTCTTGATTAATTGTGAAACTTTTGCTAAATTTTCTTGGCACAGCCCTTTATCTCCAAGACTTAAAAGGGCTTCAACTTTAAGTAAACTTACTAAAACAATATCTTCTGTATCAGCTTGGGCTTTTACTAGTAGTTCTGAAGCCTTTTCTAATTCCTTTACAGCTTTATGTAATTCTTTTTTGCGTAAAGCCAATTCACCGAAACAAAGTTGCCAAACAGCTTCATAAAAGGGGTGAGGGGAATGCTTTAATATTCCCTCAGCAACGTCTAAATGTTCACAAGATTCTTCTAAGCGCCCACTTCTAGCCAAGCAAGTAGATAAATTTAAGCGAGTATGGACTTCTAAGTGAAGAAACCCCAAAGACTTAAAGGTCTTATAAGCCTCTTCTAACTGTTCTTTAGCTTCTTGAAAACGTCCCTGCCTTAGAAATAAATCTCCTTGATTCCCTGTAGCAATAGCTTTAAGTCTATCTTCACCTAAACGATAGGCTTTTTTCTTAACCTGAGCAAATATCTCTAATGCCTTTGTTTCTTGTTCTAGCAAAATAGCATTACCACCTAAATTTTGCAGAGCAGTTAAAGCTCTCTCAGCATCACCAATATCGGTATACAGCTTTTCAGCCTTTTCAAGGCACACCTTGGCAACATCAAGCTTTCCCAAATCTTGGTAAGCTAGACCCATAGTATTTTGAACTTTAGCTAGCAAAAGTTTATTATCTGCACCTAGATTCTCTTTAGCAGCTAAAAGCCAATCAATAGCTGCCTCACGATTTCCACTGTGGTACTCTAAAGTACCTAGATCTATCTGTGCCCTTGCTACAACCCACCTCTTTACCGCTTCATCGGCATCAATACTCATAGCCAAATCTAAGGCTTCTTGTAATACCTCTCTAGCACTATCTAGTTCGCTTTTATGTGCTAAAGTCCTCCCTAGATCACTATAGACAGCTAACTTTACCTTAGAGCCCAAAAGGGCCTTGCGTAAATAATCTTCACTAGCAACTAAATTGCCTTGTTTTTGCGCTAAGCAGCCTAAACGGTGAAATGCTTGAGACCTATAAAACTCAGATTGCTCGAGTCCTTTATAAAGCTGTTCTGCCTCTCCCCACTTACCTACCCGATCAAGGACCTTGCCTAACTTTAATTTAATTTCAGGCATTTCTAAAGCATCTTCAGACATAACTTCAATTACTAAGCGGTAATATTTTTCAGTTATGTCATTAGCAAAGACCTTTTCTGCTGCTCTAGCAGCATTTAATGCGTAGGGTATGGCCTTTTCTGGAGTTTTAGTTTCAGCATAATGATCAGCCAAGATTTCTGGGGGAGTATTTTTGCGCTCAACAAGTATACTAGCTATCTTCTGATGATATTTATGTCGTCTGCGTAGCATCATGCGCTCATGCAACATTTCTCGCAACACTAAGTGACTAAATCGGTAATTCTCTTCATCTAGCTCTTCTATGACCTTGGCTCGCAGAAGCTCGTCTAAATCATCTAAAAGTTCATCTTCATCTGCTTGCAAAAGCTCTTGTAGAAGCTCAAAGTCAAAAGCTCTACCAATAGCGCTAGCTACACTAACTACTTTTTGAGCCTTCTCACTTAACCGCTCTAAATTTTGCATTAGGATTTCTTCTATGCTAGCTGGAATTGCTGTTACTTCTCTAGCCCACTCCCAAAATCCTGCACGGCGTCTAAGATGCTTATCTTTTAGCAAAGCAGTTAGTATTTCTTTGGCAAAAAATGGATTGCCTGCTGCACGTTCTATAACATATGAGACAAGTGACTGCTCAACTTCTCCGCCCAACAAAGCAGTGATTAATTCCTGCATAGCCTCAGCGCTTAAAGGTGAGAGGATTAATTTTTCTGTCTCTATAGCCTTTAAACTCTTCAAAACATTTGCAGAAGCCCTATCTGGGTGAAGGGCTAGTACTATCAGTAGTTTCTCGCTACTAACACCTCGAGCCAGATAACTTAAAAGACCTAAAGCTGCTTCATCGGCTAGGTGTAAATTATCAGCCAGTAAAACTAAAGAGTTTTCCTCAGCTAAGGTGGCAAGCAACTTGTCAACTGCGTTATAGAGGCGCAACTTGATAATATCAGCAGGAAAATTATAAGAGGCATCTTGCTCTAGCTCTGGCAATAATGTTGCTAGATCAGGTTCAAGCCCTTTTACAGCTTGTCTAAAAACACTCCTGTGTTGCTCTTTAAACTTGCTTAGAGCTGTTTTCCAAGCTTGATAAGGAGCATTTGTACCCTGTTGATGCTGCAACTGTAACACTCGGTGGCCATGTGAGCGTGCTTCACGGCGAAATTCGGTTAGCAGGTAGCTAATACCCATACCCATTTCACCTTCAATAATAAAAGTATTCCCTTGGCCTTGCACCAGCCTTTGGCTAGCATAGCAAAGCTTTTGCCAAATATCATCACGGCCTATTAGAGGCGCATTAAAAAGTTGAGCTAGTGTTACATCCTCACCAACAACTTTTTGTTCTACAAGAAGGAGTTCTTCTTCATTAACAAAACCTTTATCAGTAGCTAGTTTTTTAGCTATCTCAGCCTGTACATTACGTAAATCTGTAATGATGTCCGTAGCAGTACTGTAACGGTCAGCAGGATCTTTAGCAAGGAGTTTTAAAGCAATCGCATCTAGGGTGTGGGGTAGAAACCCCTTATAGAGCGAGGGTGGCTCCGCAAAATTGCGCATTTTCTTGAGCAGTGTCTCAACAAAGGTGTTACCTATTAAAGGTGGCTCACCAATTAGAACCCAATAAAGTATGCAGCCTAAAGCATAAAGGTCACTACGAGCATCAACGTTTGATCCTTGAGCTTGTTCTGGACTCATATAAGCAATGGTTCCCATCACAGCACCCTCTTGAGTTAAGGCCATTGTTTCTTGTGAGGTACGTTTGGCCAAGCCAAAGTCCATGAGGAGTACTCGCTCGCCACCATTCTTATTGGGCTCGAGCATAATATTTTCAGGTTTTAAATCCCTATGCATAATGCCTTGGCTATGGATGTAAGCTAAAGCATCACAAACCTGAATAATGAGGCTTATACGCTTTATAGTATCTTTTATGTCTTTAGCTCCCCCTCCATAGCGCTGATCTAAAGACCCCCCTGAAAGGTATGCCATAACCAAAAAGGGTTTATTATTATGTTGGCCTGATTCAACTGTGCGTACTATATGGGGGTGCTCGAGCCTCGACATAAGTCTAAATTCACGCCGAAACCTCAAGTGGCTATCACCGGGATCTAGGTGTATGACTTTAATAGCTACCTTTTGTTTTACTTTGCTATCATCAGCAAGGTACACTTTACCCATTCCACCTTGCCCAAGCAGTCTTTCTATTTGGTAACGCCCGTTTATGACCTCTTGTGGCCTTAGCATAGCTATATCTTACTCATATTTGCTATATAAAAATGTTAGATTAAGTTACAATAAACCCTATGCTTGCTAAAGTAAGCTCTGCAGCAATTTTGGGTGTCGATGCCTTTGAAGTACAAGTAGAAATTGATATTTCAGGGGGATTACCAAGTTTCATGGTGGTAGGTTTGCCTGATACTGCAGTGCAAGAATCGCGTGAACGGGTACGGGCAGCAGTTCGCAACGCAGGATTTCCCTTTCCTGTCAGTCGCATTGTGGTAAACTTAGCTCCGGCCGATGTACGTAAGGAAGGACCAACTTTTGATTTGCCCATAGCTTTAGCAGTATTGGCAGCACAAGGCATAATACCACAAAAAGCTCTTGAAAATACTGTAATTAGTGGTGAACTAGCCTTAAATGGAAGTATTCGTCCTATAAAAGGAGCTATTAACATAGCTCTTTATGCTGCCCAAGCAGGTCTGCAAAGGGTTTTAGTCCCACCAGATAATGCTGCTGAAGCTGCTATTTTCAAAAATGTTGAGGTATATGCACCCGAAACCCTTTTGGAAGCAACAGAGTTTTTGCAAGGTCGCAAGTCTTTAAATTCTGCTATTTTAATGAGTGTTGATGCCCCTGAAAAACATCTTGATCTGCAAGACGTCAAAGGACAAGTGGCTGCTAAGCGGGCTTTAGAAATTTGTGCAGCAGGTGCTCACAACTTATTGATGACTGGCCCTCCCGGATCAGGCAAGACCATGCTAGCTAGGCGTTTGCCGGGGCTGTTACCTCCACTTATTCGAGAAGAAGCTATAGAAGTTACTCGCATACATTCGATAGCTGGTGTCCTTCAACAAAGTGGACTCATTCAACACCCTGTCTTTCGTGCTCCGCATCATACAGTATCTAATGCAGGCCTGATAGGTGGTGGTTCTATACCAAAACCGGGTGAGGTTTCTCTAGCACATCATGGAATACTATTTTTAGACGAATTTCCTGAGTTTTCACGGAATGCTTTAGAAGTCCTAAGACAACCTCTTGAAGATGGCATTGTAACTATTAGTCGAGCTCGAGCTGCCCTAACATTTCCTGCCCGTTTTATACTAATAGCTAGCCAGAATCCTTGTCCTTGTGGGTATTATGGCGATACTAAGAAAGAATGTACTTGCAGCCCCACCATGCGCCAACGTTACCGTGAACGGGTAAGTGGTCCACTACTTGATAGAATTGATTTGCGCCTGACAGTACCTCGCTTAAGTGCTGAAGATCTACTGAATATTCCTCAAGGGGAAACTAGTGAAATCGTAAGAAAACGAGTGTTAGCTGCTCGAGAATTAAGTGTTTCAAGGCAAGGAGTAGCAAATGCCCAGCTTAGTGGAAAGACCTTAGAAAAACATGCTGTTTTAGAAGGTAGTGCTGAAACCTTTGCTCGTTCTGTAGTTAAGCAGCTATCACTATCTGGACGGGGTTTTGATAGATTACGTAAGGTCTCGAGGACTATTGCAGATTTAGCAGGGGAAGATATAATCAGTGAAGCTCATGTTGCTGAGGCGGTAAGTTATAGAGAAGTGATTTAAAGAATACAAAATACCTACAAACGATTTTGAAGCTATCGAAAAGTTTGATTCCTATGAGGATGATGCTTTAGTAGTAAAAATGATTGAGTTTTACCAAGGCCAAAGAGGTAAAGGGGTTCCTTTAAATAAAGCTTATCTTAAAACACTACAAATTCATGGCAACTCGTAAAATACCTCTAGATTAACTAGCTCTAGTATTGATAGTTCAGCATAAGAAAAATTGCAGTAGTTGGAAATTGTAGTAGTTGGTGTGAGGAGTGCAAGAAGCTACAAGAAACCAACTACTACAGGCAAACATGATACATTAGTAATACTACCAATCGTTAAGTCACTTTTATTAGTAATGGCATACTGAGCGATGTTCTTGTATTTGTTGCCTCTCAAAAATATTACGTTGAATCTGAGGTATGAAAGATGAATCAGAAGAATCTAGGATTTGAGTATCTTGACTTCTATTAATAGCTTCCTCGTTCATATTGAGGTGCCTAACTAGCCATTGCTTCACACTCTTGCAAATGATTTCTAAAATCTCTTCATTCATTTCCTCTAATAACTGCTTTTTGAAAGACTCATAGCACTGAATAAACTCTTTGTCTACATATTTATCTTGTTTACCAAGATAGTGCCTATTCCTAAGCATCCATTCATCTTCATAGGCAAAATGTGCCCTTATATAACTACTTAAAAGTACAATTTTCCTTCTTGCCTTTCCATAGTCCATAGAATCTTGGCTTATTATTTCCTCTAACTGGTTAACGAGATCAACAAGCTTTTTGTGTTGTTCATCAATATCTTTTATACCTATGCTATACTCATTCTTCCATATAAGATTTGTCATTAATATCTCCTTCTTGATGCAATTACCTTTCTAAGTAATGCACGTTTACAGATTAGAGCGTCAGGGGTTAGAAAGTTGTTAGCTGTTAATTAATGCAGGGTGAGGGGTTTATGAAGGTATGGTTATTATAACCATACTCCAGAAATAGCTGTACCAAGCCACCTCCCCACCACTAAAACTTGTTGTTGGTATGCTCTGAGTTGGTTAGCTACCTACACCGAGTGTGGCATGGCCTATTCCATCCAAGCGTCTACTAAAAATAGTAACAACATTGCTAACTATTCTTGGAAATGAGATTGAAATAGAAAATAGACTCAAAAGATACACTTTTAACTTCTGATCAATTAGAATAAAGTACAGGAGGAACTATGAAGGTATCTGTATACATCGCAACAGAAGTTTTTTCCATATCATTGTTTAGTGATCCTACTTGCTGACAAATAAAAATGAGAGTCCCATGTCTGTCCTATTAAGGGTATCTTAAATTGTGGGAATGTCAAAATCCACTGTTTTTGGAATTTGGCTAATAATTATATTAGCTTTTTGGTGGGGGACTAGGGCATTAGATATTAATTTTAATGCACTTTTAAATAACTATCTTAAATTTTTAGTAGAAAGCCCTCTCAGCCCAATTATTATGCTGCTGCTTTTCATGATTCGCCCTTTGCTGCTTTTACCAAGCACTATTTTAATTGGGGCTATGGGTTTCTTATATGGTGCGTTTTGGGGGTTTATTTATGGGCAAGTGGCTATAATTGCCTCGAGCAGCCTAGCTTACCTAATTGGGCGCTACTTTAGCAAAAATATTAATTTTGAAGGTAGATATTCAAAATTTTTTGAAAACATGCAAGGCCGTAGTTTTGAAAGCATTTTACTTAGTCGCCTTATTTTCTTGCCAGGTGACTTGATAAATTATGGTGCAGGATTCTTGAAAATTAACTACTGGGGGTTTTTATTAGGAACTTTAATAGGAGGTGCCCCCGGTATGCTGATAGTTATCTTTGCAGGGTCAGCTATAGAGGGTGATTTTACCACAAATAAACTCATTATTCGCAAGGACTACCTACTTGTTTCCACAGCCCTTTTACTTTTCAGTTTGGCATTGGCGTGGTGGCTACGTACCAAACAAAAACGAACTCAATTTGATTCTGATGGAAATTCTGATTGAAAATCATTTGCCTGGACAGTAGGCGAAAGTGCTGTAGGAGGGGTAAGCCTTAGGGGCTCTGCTAGCTTTTTAGTAGGGATAATCCTTACTTGAGTTATGCGCAAGCCACTCACTGCTTCAACTTTTAGGCAAGCCTCTTTGATTTCTAAGGTTTCACCTATACGTGCTGCCCTTACCAAACGCCCAAAAATGTAACCCCCAACGGTATCTTCTTCGACTTCACCAAAATCAAGACCATACGTTTCTTCAAGATCTTCTAGTTGCGTGCCTCCATTTACTATTAATTCACCCGTAACTAGCTCAGTGATTTCTGGGACTTCATCTTCGTCAAATTCATCACGGATTTCACCCACTAGTTCCTCGAGTAAATCCTCCAAGGTCAAAATTCCTGCCATACCACCGAATTCATCTACCACCACTGCAAAATGTGATTGTTCACCTTGCAATTTTTGTAACAGAGTAGTAGCCTCAGCTGTCTCAGGCACAAACGTGACTTCACGCTTAAGCAAATGTAAATCACTTGCCTTATCCTCTGCAAAAACTAAATCTTTAACATGTAAATAGCCTATAACACTATCAGGATTGGCCTCACACAGGGGGAAGCGCGTATGCCCACTCTCTTTCATCTTCTGCAGTGCTTCTGATAACGTGTCTTCACTAGAAATCCACACCACATCAGGGCGAGGTACCATCATTTCTTTAGCCAATGTTTCGCTAAAATCTATAACATTTCGAAAAAGTTCTTGCTCATGCTTATCTAAATTACTATGAGATGAAAAAAAATAACGCAATTTTTCAGATTGGGAAACAGTACCCTTTTCTTGAACACCAAAAACCTTAAAGCCTAATTTATAAAGCTGAACAGTTAAATTAGTAAGCGGATAAATAACTTTATGCCAAGTTCCTAGAAGAGGATTTAAGCGCAAGAGTACGCTGGCAGGATCATTTTCTGCATATGCCTTTACAGATTGACGGAAGGTAGCAAAAATAAGTGTGAGTAATAAAAAGCTAAGGCCAAAACTAATCCCTTTTAGTAAAAAAGAAGGAGGCCAAGGCATAAGTTTTGATAAGCCCCTTTCTAAAACAGGTATGGTCAAAAAAGCAAAACTAAGAGTGCTAAAACTCTGTCCAAGTTGAGCACTAGCTAGGTATAAGATTTTTGAGGGCTCAGGGCTATCTTTAGGAAGTGCCGAGAGTGCTGAAACACACATAGTAAAAAAGGCATTGAGTACAAGTGCGCCTAAGCCCAAAAGGGCAAGCAACAAACTAGGAGGTTCCACGTATCTATTTTACACCAGCTTTGCTTATAAGCAAATATTAACTTGAGGCAATTCCTTTTTTCATACTACTTATTGCCTCAGGTAAGATTTCCACAATTGCCCCTAAAGCAATTTCAACATGCTCAGTTTTATCAGGCAAATTAACAATTAAGGTTTGGCGTCGCATACCACAAGTGATACGGAGTAAAGCGGCTCTATTGTCTGTAATTATGGTTGCAGAGCGCATTAATTGTGCAAGCCCCTCTGCCTGACGTTCAATCACCTCTTGCGTAGCTTCTAAAACACGATCACGGGGTTCTAAGCCAGCACCACCAGTAGTGAGAACCAAATCTACAGGATTGACATCAGCCCACATACGTAATTTTGAACGTACTTGAGCTTGCTCACGGGGTAAAAGTTGGTAGTCTACTTCTGCATAGGGGCCTTCCTGTAAAAGCTTACGAATAACACTCAAAGAGCTGTTAACTTCAGCAAAAGTAGCATCTGAATCCTGTGTTTGATCGCTAACCACTAATATAGCTGTGTGAATCATAAATTATAGTATAGCAACGTCTAGAAGTAAACCCTTGTGAATTTTCAGTATTATGCTTATGTTGGCATAAAAATGGATTTTTTACTTAAAGCTAAAATAGACCAAGGAAGATGAGGAGTAGGGTTTCTTGGAATCATTATAATCAAATGTTCAAGGCTCTTCATTATTCCGTAACTGTGTTATTGTAACTCATTATAGTAATGTGCTCTAAGTCCAATAACAAAACATCTACAACTATCCAGATGAATTTTTGCCTTATTACTGCAAACTCAATTGAGGTTGAGTTGTATAGGGTAAATCTCCCTAAATCCCCTTTATTAAGGGGGACTTTCTCTGTTCTCTTAGCAAGGGGGATTAGGAGAAGTTTCTTAATCTGAGGAAAGTTTTTTTGCACACTATAAATTTCTTTAAATATAAATATCTAGTGCATGTAGGAGGTCAACATTGAAAATTCATGAACATCAAGCTAAAGAGCTTATGAAAAATAGGGGTATTGCTGTGCCTCTTGGTAAAGTAGCTTATACTGTCGATGAAACTATTAGAGCAGTAAGGTTACTTATAGAGAAAAGTGGTAATAGAATAGTTGTTCTAAAAGCACAAATTCATGCTGGTGGACGTGGTAAGGGACACTTTAAGGAACATCCTGATGTAGGTGGGGTAAATGTAGTACTTGATGGCATAAATGGTGGAATAGGAGCAACAGAAAACAAGGTTAAAGAGCTAGCTAGCAAAATGCTTGGTAGTACTCTTATAACCGTTCAAACAGGTCCTGAAGGTAAGCAAGTTAATAGGCTTTATCTCGAGCAAGGCATAGACATAGAAAGAGAAGTTTATCTATCTATCTTATTAGACCGCAAAATAAGTCGCTATATCGTAATGGCCTATGGTGAGGGTGGTACAGAAATAGAAGATATTCCTCAAGAAGCTTTCTTAAAAGCTGAGATTGATCCTGCCATTGGTCTAGCCAACTTCCAAGCAGCAGAATTAGCCTATGGTCTTGGCTTTACAGGAAAAGCCTTAAAAAGTGGCATAAAATTTATAAGAACTTTAAGCCAAGTAAGAGCAGAACTTGATGCTGAACTAGTTGAAATAAACCCCCTAGTAGTGACAAAGCAGGGCGAAGTTATGGCTCTTGATGGTAAAATGAGTTTCGACTCTAACGCTTTATATCGCCAGCCAGAAGTGGTTTCCATGCGCGACAAAAGTGAGGAAAATGAGGCGGAAAATGAGGCCAGCGAATATGATCTTAGCTTTATTAAGTTAGATGGCAATATAGGCTGTCTAGTCAATGGTGCAGGTTTAGCTATGGCTACTATGGACACTATCAAGCACTTTAGAGGTGAACCAGCTAACTTTCTAGACGTTGGTGGTAGTGCCGATACAGAAAAAGTTACAGCTGCTTTTAAAATAATTACTAAAGATCCTAATGTAAAGGGTATATTCGTAAATATCTTTGGTGGCATTATGCAGTGTGACATTATTGCTAATGGCATAATAGCAGCAGTACAAGATGTAGGGTTAAAGGTGCCTTTAGTAGTGCGCCTAGAAGGAACCAACGTAAAACTTGGCCAGAAAATCATAGATGAATCAGATTTAAACGTTATAAGTGCTAATGACCTAAAAGATGGTGCTCAAAAGATTGTGGGGTTGGCAAAGTGAGTGTTTTAGTTAATAAAGAAACCAAAGTGATTGTACAAGGTTTAGGTAAAGCAGGGCAATTTCACACAGATAAAGCTATTGCCTACGGCACTCAAATGGTAGGAGCAGTACATCCCGGCAAAGGTGGTTCTTTCCATAATTTTTCTGGCAAGACAGATCACAGTGGTGTTCCTAACCGTCCTGATGAGTATAATTTTGACTTGCCGATTTTTAACACCGTTAAAGAAGCCATCAAGGCTACCCAAGCCAACGCCTCTGTAATATATGTGCCACCACCTTTTGCTGCCGATGCAATTATGGAAGCTGCTGCTGCGGGCCTAGAACTTATAGTTTGTATCACTGAAGGCATTCCTGTTAGTGATATGGTATGTGTCAAGCGTTATTTACAAGGTAAGCAAACTCGCTTAGTTGGTCCTAACTGTCCAGGGGTTATCACACCGCATGAGTGCAAGATTGGCATAATGCCTGGCTACATTCACAAAGCAGGGCGTATAGGTGTGGTAAGCCGCTCAGGTACGCTCACCTACGAGGCTGTGCACCAGCTTAGCAATATAGGTTTAGGGCAAAGCACTGCTATTGGTATAGGTGGAGATCCTGTAAACGGCAGCAACTTCGTAGATGTTCTTAAGTTATTTAATGAAGATCCTGCTACGGAAGGAATAATTATAATTGGAGAAATTGGTGGTACAGCAGAAGAAGAAGCTGCTGCTTGGATTAAAGAAAATACAAATAAGCCAGTAGCAGGCTTTATAGCTGGTATAAGTGCTCCACCAGGCAAACGCATGGGTCACGCTGGAGCAATTATTTCAGGAGGAAAAGGTACTGCTAAAGAGAAAATTGCAGCCTTAGAAGATGCTGGTATAAACATTGCCCAGACACCTGCTGATATGGGTGAGGCTATGCTTGAGGCCATAAACAGAATGTAGAAGAAATGCCATTATACTCTTGCCTAGCACTGAGAAGCTCCTATACCAAGCACTGCTAGAATTTAATTAAAGATGTACCTAACTTTATTTAGGTACATCTATAAACAATCCACATACTCTGCTATAAAACATAGCTTAATCTTTAAAGACAGGGCATTTGCTAGTTCTTAGAGAACAAATATTCTATGGAGGTACCAATGATAAAAAAGGCATTTATGTTTTTGACTTTGCTCCTAACAGCATTTGGAATAACTCAAAGAGATTATGTGGTCGAGGATTATGTGGGGGATTGGATAATGGATGAAAATAATAAAACACAGGTCTCTTTACTGTTACAAGCAGAAGAATACAACAATTCTGAAGAGATTTATCTAGGTATAACTTGTAATGATGGCACTTTAGAAATATATATTGACTGGGATATCTATTTATCACGTAAAGAGCTGATTACTATCCAATTTGATTATGATGAGCCGATTACTGAAGAGTGGGTGACTAACAATAACAGAGACAGCTTCTATAAAGGTAACACTACATGGTTTTTAGAGAAATTAGGTACATCTGAATTACTTACAGCAATGTTGAATGATTCTCCCCCCGGATCAGAAGCATATTTTCAACTAAATGATACAGACCAAGTAATTCCTTTATTAAGGAAAAATTGCCCTAGCGAGGATACTCCTCCTAATAACCCATAGTTTCTTACAATCTTTTTTAATGTCACAACCACTAACAATTGAAACTTTCAAGCCCCTATTAAATGAGGAATTTGTACTTGAAACACCTCCAACTACCTTTGTTTTAAGTGAAGTAAAGGCTATGTCTGAAAATGAAGATGAAGCTTCGCGAAAGGTATCTTTTGCACTGCTTTTCCTAACAACTAAAGAGGCCAATTTACCTCAAGGAACCTATATCTTAAATAATGCTAAATTGGGTACTGTCGAAATTTTTATGGTCCCTATTGGCCCTAATAAAGAAGGTATGCGTTATGAGGCTATCTTCAATTAAGTGTTTGCATTATGCCATTCCATAAAGTAATAGACACCTTTATCCTCGAGCTTAGTAAAGCCAAGTCTTTCATATAGTCTTAAAGCAGGGTTAAAGTGCTCAACATGAATGCGTACAGCTTTTGCCTCAGCTGCTGCTTCAGCCAAAATTTCTTTCATAAGTTTAGTGCCAAGACCCTTATTGCGATATTCTGGTAAAAGAGCAATATCAATTAAACGGTGCTCATCCTCCCATTTATCTAAATAAAGCCTACCTATACTCTGCTCGGCTTGTAAAATGATATCAAAGTTGGCTTCTGGATAATGGGTCATATAGTGACTATGTTGTGCCTCAAATTGCATAGTTAAGAAGTTTTGCTTTTCTTCATCTGACCAGCCTGTAGCAGCAAGTTCATCGAGGCGTGTGCTAGCATATAGTTCACAAAGAAAAGGCTTATCAGCTTCGGTAATTGGGCGAAAAGTAATTTTCATAATCTCTAATTTAAAGCACTCAGCTCTTCTTGAAAAAGAGTATTCCACCTTTCAGCAATAGCTAACCACTGGTATTTGGGTTGTGTAGCATTTTTAAAGGCAGCTACAGACATCTTTTTAAGGTATTCACGATTTTGGTAAAGTTGCTCGAGCGCTGTACCCACACCCCTAACAGAAACCTCTTGTAATCTAAGTGGTGAAAATAGAGGTTCTACACTATTAATAGGCTTTACTAACTCTGCTGAACCTTGCCACAATTCTTTACAGGCACTATGCTCGGGTACAATCTGTGCTGCGCCAGTCGCTGCATGTTCAAAGCTTATTAAACCCCACCCCTCACCCATAGAAGTATTTAAACCTACATCACAAGCATTATAAATAAGGTTAAGCTCTTCATCAGAAGTATCCTTAATTGGATCTACAGGACTCAATATCAAGCGATCTTCAATGCCATACTGCTGAGAAAGTGTAACTATTTCTTGCTTTTCTAAGTCACTCATAACAGCATGATGCAAACAAAGTTTGACATTAGCAGGTTTATCCTTAGCAAATAGTGAAAACCCCTTAAGGCTTAAATCAATGCGCTTACGTGGTTGTGGACGATTGGCATTTAGGACTATAAAAGAATCCTCCAAATCAGTTAAGCGAAAAACTGCCTCCTTGGCCTTATAGCGGTCTAGTAACTGAGTCTCAACAGAATCAGCAAGGGGGTAAAAAGTATTAGTATCTACACCATGGGGTATTACATCAACATGCGAAAAACTTAGCTCTGGCATGTTTTCTTTAGTTATTAGTGATGCAATCTCACAACGGGCAAACTCAGTATAAACCACTAATCTATCAATAGCAGTGAGAGGTAATAACAAATCATTGTTTGGTAAACATCCATCAAGTGGCACATAAGCAACTACCCTGATCTTTCCTTCAAATTGAGACAGGACTCTCATATAGTTTTTGAGTATCCAAATGTCATTGAGAAGAAAAACTAGTTCAGGCTTCAATTCTTTAATAAGCTCTAAGGCCTGATAAGCACCATAGACATCACCACCCTCTAGATTACATGGATAAATCTTTACAGGGCCATCTATTGTTGGTCCTTTATAACCCATACCAATGTAATGCACCTCATAGAAATCACTAAGAGGTGCCACAATACTTTGCATTACCCGCGTAAGTCCCGTATTAGGTCTATAGAATCCAATAGCAAGAAGCTTTTTAGTTTTGCTAAGCACCTATTTCTACAGCTATATAGGTAGTTTTATCATCAATTTTAATAGGCTTAAATGTAAATGGCAACAAAACTGGATGATAAAAGTCAAGGGCCTCAAAACCTGGCAAATCACCTTGGTCTAGGGTTGCTACCAAACCATAACTTGGAAAAGCAATTACATTTGATCCTGTTTGCTCACAGATTTGCTCCACACTGCTCAAAAGTTTTCCAGAGCCTGTCTTGCGCAAAAACAAAGCTAATTCGCCTTGAGGCACATGAAACGTAAACACATTAACAAAAACAAATATAAGTAAAAAGCCAGGTTTATCAGCATACTCTTGAACACTAGCTGGCACGGAATCATTGCTGCTAGATAGTTCATTTACAACTACCTTAAGGCTAGATAAATCTATTATCAAAAACCAGAAGTTGTTTTCTGGTGGGTGAGTGACATCTGGTGTATAATAATCTTTACCTAAAAACAGATAGGGGTTCATATTTCCAGAAGAACCTTGTAAAGTAGTAGGAATATTATTGCCAGCAGGGACATCATTTATATTTTCCATTGTTCTATTGCTTTGCTCCTTATTTCAAATTATAAAATTTCTTACTTTATTAAACACATAAATAATCATGTGTCCAACCAGTTCGTTGTTCTCTATAAATTGCTTTTAAAGAAGTCAATCTTTGCGGCTCTTCCCCCACTAAACTTTCAGCTTTTTGAAAATAAATGGGGCTCAGAGTGCTTTGTGCCTTTGGATCAAGGCGTATCTGACCTCTAGGACCAAAGAACTCTAGGCCTTTTAGTGCACGAGACAAAACAGCTGGGCTTGTACGACCTTCTGAACGCTCGAGCGCCTTGTCTAATAACTGGGCTGTCTCATAGCCCAGCATTGCAAAAACATCAGCAGAACGGTGATTCTGCTTAGCAAAAAGTGCTTTAAACATCTGATTTTCTTGATTTTCGAGTTTAGCAGACCATCTTAAACCACTTTGAACATTAGTATTTAATTGACCTGTTTGGGTAGAAAGGTGCATAAGAGCTTCACTAGTCACAATTGGTATACCTAAACTCATTTGCTTTAATTGTGAAGTGAGTACTCCAGCTATAGGATCGCTATGTAAAAGGTAAATAAAATCAGGGCGAACCTCTTCTATACGTGCAGTTGTGGCAGGGAGGTCATGTTCAACAGAGTTATTGTCAGTTAAGTGAGTTGCAACAATTCCCTCTGCATCAGTTACTCCTGTCTCAAAAGCATATAAATGGTCATAACCACTATCATATAAAGAAGTAATAGCCATTGCCTTAGGGCCAAAACTTTCAGCAGCCCACTTGCCTACTTCGTAACTAGTTTGCCAATGATTCAAAGTATTGTAAAAAACAAAAGGACTTCTCTCGTCTTTTCTAACTATATTGGCACCAAAGTTAGCAACAACCAGCAAGCGCTTACGAGCAGCTAAAAGGGGACTGAGAGCAGCTACAGTTTCCGAACCTACTGCCCCTACTAATAAATCAACACCGTTTACTTCTAAAAGCTTTGCTGCTTTCTTATAACCAAGATATGGACCTGTACCAATATCTTCAAAGTAAGTTTCTACACTCTTAAAGCCAAGAACGTTGGCTCTAGACCGCAAGTAGGTGTCAAAACCTAAGCGAAGCTGCTCACCAAACTGTGAGTAATATCTTGATCTAGGTAGTAAAAACCCAATCTTTACAGGCCTATTTTCCCCTTCAGTCTTTGTAAGGTTTGCGGCACTAGAAGCTCCTAATGCTACAGTAGAGGCAGCTAGCACTTTTAGGAAATCACGACGGCTCTTTGATTTTTTCATAATGCAATCCTTAACTATAACTCTGGGGTAAGACAATTACCATTTTGAAAACCCGAACTGTTAGAACCACCTAAATCAATTACCTCAGAACTGCCTTTATTGCTTTCTTGTATAAAATTACTAACATTTTGAGAACTTAAACTATTACCATCAAAACCATGAATCTCATAAGTGGTACCTTCACTGACCTGATGACTATAGCCATGGATCCCATGGTCATCTACATGAGTACTAGTGTTATTTTTAAGATGTAAACACAAAGCATTAGACTCACCTTCTGTCCCGTTACCTGTGTGCAAACGCATACCTGCAGCGGCAAACTGTGCAGGATTTTCAGTTATATTATCCATAATAGTAGCATGTAATTTACCATTACCTCCCCTAGACATTACATCAATACC
Organism: Trueperaceae bacterium; assembly: GCA_965223045.1. Classification (GTDB taxonomy): domain Bacteria; phylum Deinococcota; class Deinococci; order Deinococcales; family Trueperaceae; genus CBDCVN01. The sequence continues at coordinate 4,367,556 of CBDCVN010000013.1, read as the reverse complement.
AAAACTCCCAAATTTACTAATTTTGTTGTCTATAACCTCAACAGTAGCATCAGCATGACCATCAACTATTACAGTAATGCCATTTCCTGCAGTGTTTTCTTCTGTAGAACCCACTACATTATTCTTAATTCGTCCATGCAAAGTTTGTTCATTTTCTCCAGCTATAAATACACGAATACCTGAACTAGTTAGACTACTAACTAAAGGATTATTGCTTATATCGAAACTGCTTTCTCCTTTACCTACAAAGCTTACTTGCAAAGCGTTACCAGCATTGGCTTTTAGGGTGCTATCAGCTACATTTACAGCACCATGAGCGTTATCGGAAAAATTAATGTGTATTCCTAAGCCCCCACTGTTTTCAACAGTAGCATCTGAAATACCTATGTCAGAAGCTGAATTACTCTTGGCGCTTAGGCTTATACCATCTTCAGCACTATGGTTAATAAAAACATGCCTCACCCGTAATTTACCTACTTCTTCACCTTCTATACCCACTTGGGCACTCACTATATTAAGTCCAAAAACAACATTTTCTTGACTTAGGTTAATAGCTGGACCATTTTTATTTGAGATAACAGGCAAGTCATCTGTATCTTCGCTATCTCCTATAAGTTGTTGTCTTGGCTTTAAACTAATACCCTCATCTTGGTTACGAGTACTACCATCACCTAGCAAAATATAAATGGCATCACCTGCTTGAGACGCTGCTTCGGCATCGGCTAATTTTGCAAAAGGTGTCTCTTCCTTCCCATCAAAAACAGGTCCAGCAGCATTATTTTGCACATACCAAACTTTAGTGCCCCTACCAAGATTAGGTGGATTAGACTTTTTGGGATCCTTATTTTGATCTTGTGATTTGTTAGTGCAAGCTACGCTAAAAACTAGCAAGAGGCTTATTAGTAATATTTTGCTTTTCATGTTCTTTCCTAACTACGGCTAGGGTACAACCCCTGAAGTGCAATGATAAAGTTCATAACAAGGAAAGGTTGCATATTATTATGTGGCTGACTGCCTCCTGTAGGAGCCAACGCTTGGTCTGACAAATCTACTAGGTTGTTAGCAGGCCCGTATGGTGCTGCACCAATAGCTCTTGCATAGGTAGTACCTTGTGGTCCAGGCCTATTGCCTGGTGTAGGTTGAGACATAGGGGAGTGCGTATGGTTTGGCATTTGTGCCTCTGACAAGTTAACAGTTTCAACCCCACCTCTCTGACCTAATCTGCGAGAGGTAAGACCTGGTCCCCTACCCGGATGCATAGGAGCACGGCCTTTCAAGTTTGGTAAGGCTGTAGTTGTTCTTCCATCTCCACCATAGGTTGTACCAATTAGAGAAAAAAGTGCTGTATTTTGAGAAATTGGCAAAAGCTGCCCATTGCAAAAGGCCCAACTGCGCGGCGCAAAATTGCCTGCAAAGATACGAATTTCAGCGATAAAAGGTTCAGACATTTTTATCTCCTTACTGACGAGAAGGGTATATACCAAAGAGTGCAATTATAAAATGAATGCATAAAAAAGGTTGCAGGTTAGTATGTGACCGAGAACCTCCAATTGATGTAATGCTTGCAGTACTCATGGCTGCTGCAGGTGCTGCCGATTGATAAAGGTCAAAAGTTCCTGTTTGGCCAGTAACTCTGGTACTCGAGGGGCCTATCTCATTTGCTACATCATTTGTAGCTTTGAGCTGATGAGTATGTGAGGGAAGCTGATTGACTGTCAATGTTACATTCTCTTCACCTGCTTTTGCCCCTAATCTGCGTGGGCTTAAGCCAGGACCAGAACCAGCATGAATAGGAATTCGCCCACGTACATCAGGTAAACCAAAAGTAGTTCTGCCATCGCCACCATAAATTGTGCCTAGCAAACTAAAAAGTGCATCATTTTGAGAAACTGCTAAGAGTTGACCATCACAAAAAGCCCAACCACGTGGCGCAAAGTTACCAGCAAACATACGTATTTCACCAACAAAGGGTTCTGACATTCATATCCTCCTAATTTCTGGATGGAAAAAGTCCTTGTAAAGCTATACAAAAATTCAAGGCTATAAAAGGCATCATATTATCGTGAGCTTGGCCTCCACCTACATTGGCCACTGAAGCAGAATTCATATCTACCAAATTAGTGGCTTCGTGATACATAGGGTTAGGGCTTGCAGCTAAAACTTGACCAGCAGGAATAGGAATAGTCCCACTATCTGATGATGCCTTAAGTTGATGATCGTGTTGAGGCATCTCATTAGCAGCTAGAGTATGTGTTTCCTCGCCACTTTTTTGTCCCTCAGTATGGTCACCACCACCATTACTACGACCTACATGAATAGGAGTGCGGCCACGCATGTCAGGCAAAGCAAAACTAGTACGCCCATCACCTCCATAGGTAGTCCCTAAAAGGGAATAAAGAGATTGGTTTTGGTTAATTGGCAAGATTTGCCCATCACAAAAAGCCCAACCACGTGGCGCAAAATTAAAACCAACTATGCGCACTTCTGCTAAAAACGGCTCTGACATATTATTAACTCCTTTCTAAATATTATTAACAGAATTTAATTCTCAATTCCTAGACTCTGCCTAGGAACGCTATACTAAATAATCTAATAATAGCTCCTTTTTGAACATTTTATACTTGGTTTGCACGCCTTAGCATCATAAACTATCCAGAGCAAAGAAGGCAAAACATACAATATATATACCCAAACAGAGCTTGGCACAAGTTGATAGAGTTTTGGATTCATTTCAAAATGTCTGATTCTTTCTGTTCTAAGCATGTAGACATCATTGATTCAGGTAGAGACGCAAGATTTTGCGTCTCTACCACCGTTAATCGTACTACTGGATTTTATTAGCGTTGAATGCCTAGACCTTACATTATGCAAATTTATAAACATAATTTATGAAAAATTATCTCCTGATGCTCAAATCACCTTACAACTATAGACATATTTTAGGGAACTGTGTTGCAAGCTGATCCTCCTGCAAAACCAGTTGTGTCTTGTCGAGTTGCTTGAACATTTGCAGCATCACCTAATGCATTTGGATTCTTCGTGAACACAAAGCTTTCCACATCAGCAATGGTTGGATTAGCACCAAGGCCAGGCAAGATTATCTGACTTGGCCCAGATGAAGCTGGGGAACGTGTTTGAACCAGATGAATACCGATACCAAGGTCAAAATTCGCTGGTACTGAGTCAGTACTAACAGCCGTATTCCCACTGATTTCAGCACAAAGGGTAACATTATCGCTTGCCTGACCCGAGTCAGCAGTAACAAATATGGCCTCTAGCGGGAATTCTGCATCATCTACTCGCACTATATTATTCGTGATCGTGACGTCATTGCGTTTGTTCCCTAAACGAGAAGTCACCTCAATCCCACGACCGTTATTGAAACCTGATGGTGTAATGGCGTGCGTGTCAATGTCATTTCCAGTGATCTCCACAATTGCTGGGGGAGCATCATTCAGATTCACGCGAATACCGTTACCACCACCATTACTACTACCTGCCTGGCGTAAAATGTTGTTTCTGACCTTCCCTTGGACGGTAGCTGTAGATGACGAACCAGAGGCAACAAAGAAATTCATACCATGACTGTTAGTATCTGTAATGTCATTATTGACTATGTCCCATATAGTTGTTCCCGTAGACGGACCGTGTGAAACATCGATCGCAATGTTGTTAGTTGTAAAGGTATTTCTGGTCGCATTTGTCGAATCACCGATAGTCACTTCCAATTTACCTGCAGAGCTATTGTTAATGAAGAAAGCGCCTGTCGCAAAATTGTCATGGAAATTATTTGCAGTCAGGGTAGCTGTACCGCTCATAGTTGCTGATGTCAGCAACTCAAAATTGAGACCAGAACCACTACCTGAATTATCAAATTCTGAATTCGTTATTGTAAGTGACCCTAAAGTGCCACCGTTATTAAAGAATCTAAAGGTGTCCTCACCAGGATTTGTAAATCTTGAGTTCTCAATCACGACAGTGCCCAACACATCGCGGAACTCAACACCATGCTCATCAACAGCATTACCATTATTTTGTAGCAATACACCACGCAAAGCGAAACCATTAACATTGTCTGTAGCACCTGTGCCACCAGCAAAAATCCCATCATCACCTGTACTAGTTATATTCATTGAGTTAAGGCTTATATTAGTTGCACGATTTATACGAACTCCACGGCCCGATTTATTAGTAATTGTACCACCAGTGCCATTACGTGTATTACCACCATCACCTGCAACAGTAAAGCTACCTGTTGTATCTAGAATATCTATACCAACTGCTGCACCCCCATTAGAGTCAACCTTGGTCAGCGTTATACCCAAAGCAGTACTATCTATATCCACAGCAGTAGCAGTACCTGAATCGATCGTACCAGTTGTTGTATTAAGTGTGCTACCACTATTACCAGTAGCAAACAAACCACGTTGGTTACTAGTAGAGTTATCGATATCTAAATCTGCAAAGCTGGTAGTGCCACTATTCGAGTTTTGAACAGTGACTGCTGTACCTGTTGAATTAGTGATATCTACTTGTCCTGTAAATCCAATCGAACCACCAGAAATATCATTGTTGTTCAAAAAGATACCTGTAGCGCCTGTATCACTTATATTACCGGAGAGGGTAATTGTACCCCCTGTACGGTTTGTAATCTCAACGGCTAAACCAGAGGTATTATTAATAGTGCTAGGGTAAGTAACACTACCATTACCTTGATCAGCTTTAAACGCTGTTCCAGAGGTATTACTAATTGGAACATCATTAGTAAAGGTAAAGCTACCACTCACACTGGTAAGGTTGATACCCTGAACACCTCCGCTTATACCTATATCCTGAAAAGTGCCGTCGGTAACAGTATTACCTGATATACCTGCAATATTACTCCCTGTCACATCAAGTCCTCTAACAGTATTGTTATTAGCTAGAGTAATGCCATTACCAACACTATTAGCAATCACAGGATTTGTTCCCCCTACAGGTGGCAAGGTATTACTATGTGACGGTAAGGTAATGCTTAAAATCGCAGTAAGAGTATCTCCAGATACCCCAGCCCCTTCTCCTATCAAAACTTGATTATCTAGTAATGTTATGCCTGTAGTATAATCTGTGCCTGTTTCAGCTAAATAAATTGAATGTCCTGTTTGTGGCGTAGATGCTCCTCCTCCATTAGCAGTGTTAAAATCGTTGATTGATTGAAAAGGATCGCTAAGAGTACCTTCATTTGCTCCACCATGACTATTATCAATAAACCAGATTATGTCACTTACATCTAGGGTAACTACCCCTGTAACTATGCTATCTAAATTGTCTGCATCTCTAGCAGTATATTGAAATGTGGTTGTTCCAGTGAATCCAGTAGGGGGAGTATATGTAAAACTACCATTTGACATAAAATTACTTACTGTGCCCTGCGTACCTGTAGTGTTTAAAGTTACTGCAGTTAAACCTGTATTGCTCAAAGGAACAGTTGAATCTGGATCAATATCATTAGCGAGTACACCACCAGCAGCATTAACAGTTATTCCTACGTTACCCAGCACATCATAACTATCATCAAAGGCTATCGGAGTAATTTGTACTGAACCAGTATCTAAAGTTAAATCTCCATCTAGGACATCTTGCAGCATTACATTGATGGCATCTGCATTGCCACTATTGAATATCTCAATGATATATTGCAAATCGTCGCCGGGGTCAGCTTTGCCATCATTATCTACATCTCCAGCAGGGGGAACACTATCATCTTTAGTAGCAGTAACATTTGGCTGAGCTAGGGCTAAACTGACTACTATAAATGCTAAGCAAGTCAACACAACTTGCCATGTTGTCAACTTATAGATTATTAAAAAACCTTTTAAATGCTTATAAAATCTCATTTGTAACCCTCACTGATATAAAGGGCGTATGCAATACGCCCCTACGAAGTGTATGTTTACAGAAAATATTCATCGTTTTATTTGTTTTATACATTCTTAAAAACTAAACCTCTGCCCACTAAACAAATCTAGGCGAAAATAAGGGCCACTAGTTGTCTCTGAGGTAAGCCCCGTAAACCCATGAAAGGTGTAACCAGCAGTTACCCAAATCTGATCAATAAGCTTGGCACTTGCTTCTGCACTTAGTGCCCAGTCAGTACTCTCTGTAACTGGTTGCCACATATAATGTGCTACTCCACCAAAGCCAAAAGAAGGTGCAAAAGATTTACTAAGTTGTATGGGATTTGTGTAGTATATGCCGCCCAAAGATGCTTGGTAGGTTTGGGAATCACTATCATCTAAGTTGACCTGGTAAACTAACTTAGGACGTACTTGGAAAACACTTATGGGATGATAATTTGCTGCTACTTGCCCTTCTAGCAATTTCTCGCTACTACCTTCTAAACGATGATATGTTAACAGGCTTAACTGAGACATGCGAAGTGCATATGCTAAAGTATAACGACCTTCTTCATCAGGACTAAATTGGTAATTGGCATCAAAAGATACTACTTGTTCATCGGTTATACTTCCTGCGGCTCCTCCCCTTATTACTGTCTTGGTATCTCCATTAGCTAATAGTGCTACTTCTATGCCTGCTGTAGCACTTAAACCATCTAAGTGATATCTGCCTGCTGCTCCTACTGCTCCTTGATGTTCATCATCTGCAAAGCTGTAGTCATAACCTGCATTTAAATGAACGCTAAAGTCATCAGTGATATCAAAAGGGCTATTTACTCCAAATCTAGCTTCATTACCTTCTCCTGATGCTTCTGGTAAAGCATATCTAAAGGTTAAGTTGGTTTTTCCTAAGCGTTGATTTAACCCTACTGTGCCTTCAAAGTCTTCATCCCATATGTATGAGGCGTTGGCCTCGGCTGAAAGATCACTTGTTATCTCATAGCTGGCTTTTAGGCTGGTATTTGGGTTTTTATCGAAGTCAAATGGTTGAGCATGAGTTAGTTCTATTCTTGAATAATCATTACTATAGCGCCCTCGTAATAAGGCATTTAGTTCTTCATCTTCCCATACATAACCTAAACCTGCTCCTACACTAAAGTTCCCAAAGCTTTGTTCGTATAGCAAACCACTACGATTCTTATCTAAGCTACCTTCATGCTCTAAGGCTATCTTGCCATTATAAATTAGTGGATAGGCTAGCCGTGCTCTACCACGCACACTTAGTTCTTCTCTATACGTTATATCAGCATTGGCTTCTAGTAGGCCTACTGTTCCTCTGCCTGATACACCAAATCTACTACTTTCATCTGCATTATCGTAAGTGTAGTGAGCATTTACCGAAAATTCTGATGTTTGATAAGATACTGCTGCTCCTGCTTGCACATCTTCTACTTTGGCTACTCCTGCACTTAGCTTCCATGGACCATCAATATATTCTGCGCCTACTCCAAAAGCTACTAGTTCTCTAGGTGAGTTTTCAGGAGAGTAGCTTACTTCTAGTCGCACGGGGTTAAAATCATCATAGGTAGGCCATAGTGGTTCTGCTAGGGTTATAATGCCCAAATCATAATCTATTGTGTAATCAATTAGTCTTCTTAGTTGGGTTTCTTTACCTGTCTCAATTAGAGTGATTTTTTCAGTACCCTTAGCAACAGAGTTTTTTACTTTGTATCTACGAGTACCATCAGGGATAATTTCTTCATTGAGGCTATCTTCTGGTAATAAACCTACTGAGCCCTTAATTGTAACTATATCTCTTACTTCTGCCTGCAAAGCAGTAGAGCGTGGTAGGCCTCGTACTCCTGGTAAGGCTAGTGCTCCACTATAGTAACCAACGCTAAACTTTTCATGATCAAAAAGTACTGCCACACCATCATCAGAGCGCAGAGCTGGTCTGGCTTCTCCTCCACTACCAGTTAGGGGAAAATCGCCAGTTGGGTCCACTTCTGTTTGCAGGTCTCTTTCGGTATCTACCTCATCAAAGTCTGTGGCCACGTCTACTGCTGCTTGCAATTGACCACCTTGTAGGGGTGATTCTAGGAAGCCCCTAGCAAATGCTTCACTTTGCCAATCTCCATCTGTTAGATGTAAAGTAATGCTGGCCTGTACTTGGTAAAAGCCTTCTTCGGTATCCTCTAGGCCTTGGGCTAATCTGTAATCTCTAAAAGAAGTGTCTCCACTTATTAAATACTCTTTTTTACCTTTGCGAATAGATACACTTGGTGAGATAACTTCTGCTAGCTCTCTTTCTTGATTGACTAGATAGCTAAGTGTTCCTTCTGCTTGATAGGGTAAGAGCCAGTACAATTTACCATCTTCTACTATTAGAGGGTCAGGGATATCTTGATTGTTTAGTTTGCTCGAGCCCTCCCGATAAACCCCTCCTTGTGGTAAGGGATGAACCAGTAGTACTTCATCAGCTTCTTTATGTTCCAACTCACATTTTCCTTGGCTCGAGCTACTTCTAATTAATTTGGATTCAGGGGGTAAAGATTCTACAACACTTACATGATTTATGTCTTCATCACTAAGGTTTTTTATGCTTAGGCTATATTCATAACTATTTTCTGCGCTTGAATCAATTGGATTTAACTCTGAGCGAGTTGCTAGCAATTCGTTGGTTGATAGGGTGGGGTCGAAGCTCGAGAAACCTAAGGTCTCCCCTAAGGCCTCCAGTTGTAAATCAATTACTATTTCCTCACCAACTTTTACTTTACCCAATTGGCAACTTAGTAAGTTACCTGCCCTAAAACTAAGGTTGACTCTTGACAAACGCTGCATGGGTACCTCTGGAGTTTCTTGCTGAGGTACCATCTCTAAATCTTCCTGTTGGTCTAAGGTCTCTAGGTCTTCTGACCCTTCCTGAGCTGGAGCCTTTACATCTTCTTTCTGTATAGTTTCCGGGTTTTCTTGTTGCACCGCTTCTGGGCTTTCTTGCTTTAATACTGGTTCTGAGTCCCCTTGCTGCCCCCAAATTAAACCAGAAAACAATAAAACCATTAATGCTGTCAAGGAATAACTAATTAAGCGATTCATTGTTGACTCCACTCGGCACTAGGCTGTGTTAAAGGTACTGCTATGGGTAGTTCATAACTAAGTGTGGTACTTCCTTCAAACAGTTCAAACTCGAACGCTCGAGCCTGCTCATTTTCTATGGGAACAGGGTCGGTAATTATCAGGTTATGCAAGGGCTCAGTAGTACTAACATTAAGCACTACTTGTATACCTTCACCTAAAGGTATTAATTGTTTTGCTATAGTCAATGGGCCTATAGCAAATATGTTCTCTACACTGACACTTACTAGATTATGGCTTTGACTAGATTCCAACACAAAATCACTCACAGCAAGTCCTTGCACCAATACTCTGTGTATATAGCCATCCCCTATAGATTCAGGATGTTCTTTGGGAATAGAGGTGACAGTATTAGCATCAAGTTGAATTGTCCAGATACCACTGTCTAAATCACGGAAAGAATAATTACCAAAGGTATCTGTCTCTACCTGCCAACCATTACTAAGGATTAACCTAGCACCAACCACAGCTGTGTCTACATTAGCGTTATAGCTACTATTATTATCTTGGTCAATATAAACACGTCCTGTTAATAAACTTCTCTCTCTGCTGAAGAGACTTTGTTTTACATCTGCAGTAACAGTAACTGTAACATCAGCTGTAGTACGACCAGTACTACTTTCTCCCCGTGCCGTAGCCACATTTATTAGCTCACCCTCTGCACCAGCAGCAATCCGTAATTCATAGCTAATAGTTAAAGAGGAACCTGCCTCTATAGTTAAGTTGTCCCACACTAAAGAGTTGTCTGAAAGTGTAGGTTCTGATGGGCTTGCACTGTTTTTAACATAGCTAGTATGCGCTGGAGGTGTATCTGTAACTTTAACAATCAAAACTTCATCATTAGGATTAGTAACAATAATTCTATATGGGACTTTATCTCCTACACTAACACTGTCTTCTAGCACTTCTTTTTGTAACATCAGTATTAAAGGAGTATCTTCATCATCATTAAGAATTGTGCCTAGGCCTTGATTATCTTCAAAGCTGACATTATCTACAGAAATATTATCTAGATTTACAAAGAAGGTCTCATCAGGTTCAGCCTTATTATCATCTACAACTCCTACACTAATAGTTTGGGTTTCACCATCTGTACCAGTAAAGTTAAGCGTGCCACTGTTTGAATGGTAATCACCATCTCCATTTTCATCCTCGGCTGTAGCGTCTTGTGTAGCAAAGCCTACACTAAAACCATCAACCACTTCTCCTGATAGGCTCACTGTAAAGACAAGTGATGTACCAGTCTGAGTAGAGGATACACCAGCACCACCTTCAGATACACTAACATCGTCTATGCTTAGTGTAGCAGTGTCATCATTAGTGATAGTTCCTAAACCTTGCCCATCTTCAATTTGGACGTTTGTTACAGAAATATTTGTTAAATTAATAAAGAAGTCTTCATCTGGCTCAACTTTATCATCACCCACTATAGTGACTACTATAGTTTGGCTTTCACCTGCAGTACCTACAAAATTGAGTGTGCCACTTATTGATTGGTAATCGCCATCCCCATTTTCATCTTCTGCAGCAGCATCTTGGCTAGCAAAGTCTACGCTGAAACCGCCTACTACTCCCCCTGTTAAGGTTACAGTAAAGACTGCCTGAGTTGTCTGACCACTATCACCTTCAATTACAGTTACATCATCTATATTAAGGGTAGCAACATCATCATTTAGTATAGTACCTATACCTTGACCATCAGAAATACTAACATCATGTCCACTGGTTACAAGATTAATTAGGTTAACAAAGAATTGTTCATCAGGTTCAACATTTGTGTCACCTATTACTTCTATAGTAATTGTCTGGGTCTCGCCAGCAGTGCCTGCAAAGTTTAGGGTGTTAGTGCTTGAATTATAGTCGTTGTTTGTTACAGTGGCAGTGTCATCAGCGGTAGCAAAATCTACTGTAAATCCAATTTCTACCTCGTTATCTAAACTAACTGTGAATGTAAAGAGAGTAGTGCCTTCATTACCTTCGTTTAGACTTACATCATCTATAGTTAATGTGGCACCATCATCGTTGATGATAGTTCCCTGTCCTTGACCATCTACTATGTTGACACTGGGGTTAGAGCTGCTCAAGTTAACAAAGAAGGTCTCGTCAAGCTCTACTTTGTCATCTCCTACAATATCAATAGTAATGGTTTGAGTTTCGCCATCTGTACCAGCAAAATTAAGGGTACTACTGGCAGACTGGTAATCATTATCGCCACTTTCATCTTCTGCAGTATCATTTTGAGTACTAAAGTCTACAGTAAATCCGCCTACTACTTCCCCAGTTAGACTTACTGTAAAAACAGCTTGATTTGTCTCACCACTATCACCTTCTATTACAGTTACATCATCTATATTCAAATTAGCAGGAGTGGCAATATCATCATCATTTAGTATGGTGCCTATACCTTGACCATCTACTATGTTGATGTCAGGGTTTAAATTGCTTAAGTTAACAAAGAAGGTTTCATCAAACTCTACTTTGTCATCTCCTACAATATCAACAGTAATAGTCTTAGTCTCATTAGCTGTGCCAGCAAAATCCAAGGTACCGCTCGAGGACTGGTAATCACCATCACCACTTTGATCTTGGCCAGTGCCATCTGCAGTGCTAAAGTCAACACTAAAACCACCTGCTACTTCCCCTGTTAGGCTTACCATAAATATAGCTTGAGTTGTCTGACCACTATCACCCTCTAGCAAGCTAACATCATCAATACTAAGAGTGGCAGAGTCATCATTAAGTATGCTGCCTGCTACCCGCCCACCACCAAAATCAACTTCAGCAATAGAAATATTACTTAGTTGGATAAAGAAGTCTTCATTTGGCTCCACTTTACTATCACCTAAAACCTCAACAGCTACAGATTTTGTTTCTCCAGCTATACCATTAAAGCTCAGTGTGCCGCTAGTCGGTGTATAGTCATTATCTGAAGTCTTTGCAGTGTTATCAACAGTACTGTAATCTACAGTAAAGTTTTGTGCTGCCTCACCTGAAAGGGCTACCTTAAAGACAAACTGTTTTGATCCAGTGTCTCCTTCTGTGGCCGAAACATCTATAATGCTTAAAGCTGCACTATCATCATTTATAATTATCCCTTCACCCTCACCATCTGTTATGGTTACAGCTCCTAGAGACACATTACTTAAACTGACAAAGAATGTTTCATCTGGTTCAACCCTAGCATCAGCAATAACATCTATAGTAATTTGCTGGGTTTCTCCTGCAGTACCTGCAAATGCAAGTGTATTGCTAGCAGCTACATAATCACTATCAGCTGTCTCTGCTGTACCATTTGTTGTAGTGTAATCTACAGTCAAAACAGCATCTACTTCATTGTCTAAAGTAACTGTGAATATAAATGGACTGGTGCCACTATTCCCCTCAACTTGACTTATATTATCTATTGATAGTGTGGCACTGTCGTTATTGATGATAGTACCCTCACCCTGAGCATCGGCGATGATCACGTTTGAAGTATTGCTTACACTCAATACATTTGTTACGACAATCACACTTGAGTCTGATACATTGCTTAAATTAACGAAGAAAGTTTCGTCTAGTTCTACTTTTGTGTCACCCGTAACTTCTACAATGATTTGTTGGGTTTCTCCTGCTATTCCTTTAAAGTCTAGAGTGCCGTTAGTAGGTACATAATCACCATCTGCTGCCTGAGCTGTGCCATCTGCTGTTGCATAGTCTACACTGAACCCTCCTACTACCTCTTCGCTTAACGTTACTGTGAAAATCGCTTGGGTTGTCCCACTATTCCCCTCTGTTACTACTACATCATCTATGCTTAGACTTGCTCCATCATCATTCTCTATTGTTCCTTGTCCTTGGCTATCTGCAAAGGTTACATCTCTTCCGCCTGCTTGTATGTTGCTCAAGTCAAGCAAGAAGTTTTCGTTTACTTCAACTATCGTATCACCATTTACCTCTACATCTATTGTTCGTGTTTCCCCTGCTGTTCCTGTAAAAGGTAATGTTGGAGGGCTGCTCGCAGTTGTGTAATCACTATCTGCTGTTGTTGCTGTGTCATCTGTTGTTGCGTAATCTACTGTTATTCCTGTATCTACTTCGCTATCTAGTGTGACTGTGAATGTAAAGGTGGTCGTACCACTATCCCCTTCTGCTTGACTTACATCATCTATTGATAATGTGGCGCTGTCATCATTTGTTATTGTTCCTTCACCTTGTGCATCAGCTAGGGTCACATCTGTACTTGTTACATTACTTAGGTTCACTAAGAATATTTCATCTAGTTCTACTTTGGCATCACCGTTTATCTCTACTGTTATCTGTTTGGTCTCCCCTGCCATTCCTGCAAACGCTAGCGTGTTATTAATAGCTGTGTAATCACTGTCTGCTGTTGTCGCTGTATCATCTGCTGTTGCATAGTCTACACTGAACCCTCCTACTACCTCTTCACTTAGTGTTACCGTGAAAATTGCTTGGGTTGTCCCACTATTCCCCTCTGTTACTACTACATCACCTATGCTTAGGCTTGCTCCATCATCATTCTCTATTGTTCCTTGGCCTTGGCTATCTGCAAAACTTACATCTCTTCCACCTGCTTGTATGTTGCTCAGATCAACTAGGAAGTTTTCATTTATTTCAACTGTCGTATCACCATTTACCTCTACATCTATTGTTTGTGTTTCCCCCGCTGTTCCTGCAAAGCTTAGTGGTGTAGCACTACTTACAGCCGTGTAATCACTATCTGCAGTTGTTGCTGTATCATCTGTTGTTGCGTAATCTACTTCTACAGTTGTATCTACTTCACTATCTAGTGTGACTGTAAATGTAAAGGTGGTTGTTCCACTATCTCCCTCTGCTTGACTTACATCATCTATCGATAATGTGGCACTGTCATCATTTGTTATCGTTCCCTCACCTTGAGAATCGGCTAGGGTCACATCTGCACTACTAACATTACTTAGGTTCACCAAGAATGTTTCATCTAGTTCTACTTTTGTATCACCATTTACCTCTACAGTTATTGTTTGTGTCTCCCCTGCTGTTCCTGCAAACGTTAGGCTTGGAGGACTACCTATAGCTGTGTAGTCACTATCCGCTGTTGTGGCCGTACCATCTGCTGTTGCATAGTCTACACTGAACCCTCCTACTACCTCTTCACTTAGTGTTACCGTGAAAATTGCTTGGGTTGTCCCACTATTCCCCTCTGTTACTACTACATCACCTATGCTTAGGCTTGCTCCATCATCATTCTCTATTGTTCCTTGGCCTTGGCTATCTGCAAAACTTACATCTCTTCCACCTGCTTGTATGTTGCTCAGATCAACTAGGAAGTTTTCATTTATTTCAACTGTCGTATCACCATTTACCTCTACATCTATTGTTTGTGTTTCCCCCGCTGTTCCTGCAAAGCTTAGTGGTGTAGCACTACTTACAGCCGTGTAATCACTATCTGCAGTTGTTGCTGTATCATCTGTTGTTGCGTAATCTACTTCTACAGTTGTATCTACTTCACTATCTAGTGTGACTGTAAATGTAAAGGTGGTTGTTCCACTATCTCCCTCTGCTTGACTTACATCATCTATCGATAATGTGGCACTGTCATCATTTGTTATCGTTCCCTCACCTTGAGAATCGGCTAGGGTCACATCTGCACTACTAACATTACTTAGGTTCACCAAGAATGTTTCATCTAGTTCTACTTTTGTATCACCATTTACCTCTACAGTTATTGTTTGTGTCTCCCCTGCTGTTCCTGCAAACGTTAGGCTTGGAGGACTACCTATAGCTGTGTAGTCACTATCCGCTGTTGTGGCTGTATCATCTGCTGTTGCATAGTCTACACTAAACCCTCCTACTACCTCTTCACTTAGTGTTACCGTGAAAATTGCTTGGGTTGTCCCACTATTCCCCTCTGTTACTACTACATCACCTATGCTTAGGCTTGCTCCATCATCATTCTCTATTGTTCCTTGGCCTTGGCTATCTGCAAAACTTACATCTCTTCCACCTGCTTGTATGTTGCTCAGATCAACTAGGAAGTTTTCATTTATTTCAACTGTCGTATCACCATTTACCTCTACATCTATTGTTTGTGTTTCCCCCGCTGTTCCTGCAAAGCTTAGTGGTGTAGCACTACTTACAGCCGTGTAATCACTATCTGCAGTTGTTGCTGTATCATCTGTTGTTGCGTAATCTACTTCTACAGTTGTATCTACTTCACTATCTAGTGTGACTGTAAATGTAAAGGTGGTTGTTCCACTATCTCCCTCTGCTTGACTTACATCATCTATCGATAATGTGGCACTGTCATCATTTGTTATCGTTCCCTCACCTTGAGAATCGGCTAGGGTCACATCTGCACTACTAACATTACTTAGGTTCACCAAGAATGTTTCATCTAGTTCTACTTTTGTATCACCATTTACCTCTACAGTTATTGTTTGTGTCTCCCCTGCTGTTCCTGCAAACGTTAGGCTTGGAGGACTACCTATAGCTGTGTAGTCACTATCCGCTGTTGTGGCCGTACCATCTGCTGTTGCATAGTCTACACTGAACCCTCCTACTACCTCTTCGCTTAACGTTACTGTGAAAATCGCTTGGGTTGTCCCACTATTCCCCTCTGTTACTACTACATCATCTATGCTTAGACTTGCTCCATCATCATTCTCTATTGTTCCTTGTCCTTGGCTATCTGCAAAGGTTACATCTCTTCCGCCTGCTTGTATGTTGCTCAAGTCAAGCAAGAAGTTTTCGTTTACTTCAACTATCGTATCACCATTTACCTCTACATCTATTGTTCGTGTTTCCCCTGCTGTTCCTGTAAAAGGTAATGTTGGAGGGCTGCTCGCAGTTGTGTAATCACTATCTGCTGTTGTTGCTGTGTCATCTGTTGTTGCGTAATCTACTGTTATTCCTGTATCTACTTCGCTATCTAGTGTGACTGTGAATGTAAAGGTGGTCGTACCACTATCCCCTTCTGCTTGACTTACATCATCTATTGATAATGTGGCGCTGTCATCATTTGTTATTGTTCCTTCACCTTGTGCATCAGCTAGGGTCACATCTGTACTTGTTACATTACTTAGGTTCACTAAGAATATTTCATCTAGTTCTACTTTGGCATCACCGTTTATCTCTACTGTTATCTGTTTGGTCTCCCCTGCCATTCCTGCAAACGCTAGCGTGTTATTAATAGCTGTGTAATCACTGTCTGCTGTTGTCGCTGTATCATCTGCTGTTGCATAGTCTACACTGAACCCTCCTACTACCTCTTCACTTAGTGTTACCGTGAAAATTGCTTGGGTTGTCCCACTATTCCCCTCTGTTACTACTACATCACCTATGCTTAGGCTTGCTCCATCATCATTCTCTATTGTTCCTTGGCCTTGGCTATCTGCAAAACTTACATCTCTTCCACCTGCTTGTATGTTGCTCAGATCAACTAGGAAGTTTTCATTTATTTCAACTGTCGTATCACCATTTACCTCTACATCTATTGTTTGTGTTTCCCCCGCTGTTCCTGCAAAGCTTAGTGGTGTAGCACTACTTACAGCCGTGTAATCACTATCTGCAGTTGTTGCTGTATCATCTGTTGTTGCGTAATCTACTTCTACAGTTGTATCTACTTCACTATCTAGTGTGACTGTAAATGTAAAGGTGGTTGTTCCACTATCTCCCTCTGCTTGACTTACATCATCTATCGATAATGTGGCACTGTCATCATTTGTTATCGTTCCCTCACCTTGAGAATCGGCTAGGGTCACATCTGCACTACTAACATTACTTAGGTTCACCAAGAATGTTTCATCTAGCTCTACTTTGTTATCTCCACTTACAACTACTACAAACACCTGCGTTTCCCCTGCAGTTCCTATAAACGGTAAAGCTCCACTCGCAGGCGTGTAATCACCATCTGCTGCAGTCGCTGTGTCGTCAGCAGTTGCATAGTCTACTGTAAAGCTACTTGTCGTTGCTTCATTCAACGTTATTGTAAATGTATAGACTGTGCTTCCACCATCTCCCTCTGCTTGGCTTACATCATCTATCGATAGGGTGGCACTGTCGTCATTCGTTATGGTGCCTTCACCTTCGCTATCTGAAAAGGTTGCGTCTGCTATGGAAATATTGCTTAGATTTACTAAGAATGTCTCATCTAACTCTACCTTTGTATCTCCTATTACATCTACACTAATAGTTTGTGTTTCACCTGCATTACCCATAAAATCAAGTTGTCCACTGCTTGAAACATAGTCACTATCTGCTGTGGTTGCTGTTCCGTCTGCTGTTGCATAATCTACTGTAAAGTTACTAGGTACACTATCATTCAAAGTAACAGTGAAGATCATTTGCGTAGTTCCACTATCGCCCTCTACCCACACTGGATCATCAATATTTAGAGTGGTTCCGTCATCGTTAGTAATAGTTCCTTCGCCTTGGCTATTTGCAAAGGTTACATCTCTCGAGCCATTATCAAGACCATTTAAATTAACAAAGAAATTCTCATTTGGCTCAACCGTAGTATCACCAATAACTTCTATATCAATAGTTGTAGTTTCTCCAGCACTACCAATAAGGATCTTCTGGCCACTATTTGCATTGTAATCATTGTTTGCTACTGTAGCGCTACCATCAGCAGCAGTAAAATCAAAGGCCAAAGATACATCTACCTCATTGTCCAAAGTGACAGTAAAGGTAAAGTTAGTACTACCACTATCACCCTCTGTTTGGCTTACATCATCTATCGATAATGTGGCACTGTCATCATTTGTTATCGTTCCCTCACCTTGAGAGTCTGCTAGTAGCACATTTGCATCTGATACATTACTTAGGTTCACTAAGAATGTTTCATCTAGCTCTACTTTGTTATCTCCACTTACAACTACTACAAACACCTGCGTTTCCCCTGCAGTTCCTATAAACGGTAAAGTTCCACTCGCAGGCGTGTAATCACCATCTGCTGCAGTCGCTGTGTCGTCAGCAGTTGCATAGTCTACTGTAAAGCTACTTGTCGTTGCTTCATTCAACGTTATTGTAAACGTATAGACTGTGCTTCCACCATCTCCCTCTGCTTGGCTTACATCATCTATCGATAATGTCGTCCCATCATCATTTTCTATCGTGCCTTCACCTTGACTATCTGCTAAGGTCACATCTCTTCCACTTGCCTGTATGTTACTGAAATCAACTAGGAAGGTCTCATTTATCTCAACTGCTGTGTCACCATTTACCTCTACTGTAGCCTGCTTAGTTTCTCCTACCATTCCTGCAAATACTAAGCTACCACCACCAGCTGCTGTGTAATCACTGTCTGCTGTGGTCGCTGTGTCGTCTGCTGTGGCATAGTCTACTGTTAGACCAGTATCTACTTCACTATCTAATGTCACTGTGAAGGTGTAACTGGTAGTTCCACTATCACCCTCTGCCTGACTTACATCATCTATCGATAGGGTGGCACTATCATCATTTGTTATTGTCCCCTCACCTTGAGAATCTGCTAGCGTTACATTTGTGTCTGACACATTGCTTAGGTTGACTAAGAATGTCTCGTCTAGCTCTACTTTTGTATCTCCATTTACCTCTACACTAAACTGTTGGGCCTCTCCTGCTATTCCTGCAAAGTCTAAAGTGCCATTGACTGCTGTGTAATCACCATCTGCTGTTGTTGCTGTATCATCCGCTGTGGCATAGTTTACTGTGAAACTACCTGTCGTTGCTTCATTTAGCGTTACTGTAAATGTATAAGTGGTGTTGCCACTATCTCCCTCTACTTGACTTACATCATCTATCGATAATGTTGTTCCATCATCATTGGTTATCGTTCCTTGGCCTTGACTATCTGCAAAGGTTACATCTCTTCCACTTGCTCCTATATTTGACAAATTTACTAAGAAGTTTTCATCAGCTTCAACAGTTGTATCACCTATTACATCTACTATGATTTGTTCAGTCTCCCCTGCTGTTCCTGCAAAGGTTAGTGTCCCATTCGTTGTACTGTAATCACTATCTGCAGTGGTGGCCGTATCATCAGCTGTGGTGTAGTCTACTGTCAATCCCGTATCTACTTCGCTATCTAATGTCACTGTGAATGTATATGTTGTTATGCCACTATCACCTTCGGTTTGACTTATATCATCTATTGACAATGTAGCACTGTCATCATTCGTTATTGTGCCTTCGCCTTGATTATCTGCTAAGGCAACAACACTGCCTGAAACAGCACTTAAATTAACAAAGAAAGTCTCATCTAGCTCTACCTTGTCATCTTCTGTAATTTCTATGGTAATGGTCTTCTGCTCACCTGTTGTACCTGTAAAACTTAGTAATCCTGCTTTCGATTCATAATCACTATCACCGTTTTCATCCTCAGCCGTATTATCTGCAGTAGCATAATTAATATCTATGCCTCCAGCTACAGTTTGGTTAAGGGTTACAGTAAAAACTAGTTGAGTAGTATCCCCACTATTACCTTCTAGCATTGTGACATCGTCTATACTAAGTTCAATGTAATCTGTAGTTTGGCTAAACTCTGAAGTACTACCAAAGCTTGTGCAAAAAGATGTTGAGCACTCTGTAGTTGTAGCAGCTAGAATTGCATTTGTCGCCAGACTAAAGGCACTAGTGGTAAAGCTTTCAAGACCACTACCTGTATGAGTAATATTTTCAGCGTGTACAAAAGTTTCCCCTTCACCATGACCGGTTGGATCAATTGCACCTGTGCTTGTATTGTTGAAAAACTCTATTCTATAGCTTCCTATAGGTACATCAAGATCAAAGCTAACTGTTGCATTACCGCCAGAGAAGGTTACACCAGTAATGACAGGGAAGTTTAGGAGGTCATTATCCTCACCTGGGCTATCAGTGTCATTAGCATCATTAGGGGTCACAACACCAGAAACACCATCTGTATTTGCAAGATCAATACCTAAGTGACCATTATTAAAGATGCTATTGGTTAAAATGGTATTACCACTGCCAGCAGTGCTTGGAATACTCTGGTCACCAAGTGCTACACCATCAAAGGTGTTTTGGCTTATTACATTTGTTTCTATTCTATTTTTTGCAGCACTTTCATCAACCCAAACACCATACTGATTCTCTAAACCAGTAGTGTTACTACTGTCTGTACCTATATAGTTACTTACAACTCGGTTAGACTCAGTCCCCATACCCAAAATGACTACCCCACTAGCATCATTACCAGCAATTACATTTCCTTCAATTGAGTCACACAAAACATCGCCATTTGTGCCTACTATGTTACCTACAGGACCTCCAGCAGGAGTAGGGATAGGGTCAGTACATCCACAACTGCTTACATGTTCATCAATTATTAATACACCATTAAGTTCGTTAGCAAGATTAGTAGCGCTCGAGCTATTAGTACCGATATAATTACCTGCTACACGATTAGAATCTGTATTTGTATCTGCAATAAGAACGCCGTTGCCTAGGTTACCAGCAATTACATTTCCTTCATCAGCATTACATGTTGCATCATCATCTACACCAATAAAGTTCTCCGACGCTCCAAAGGCTATTATTACACCTTCTCCATTTAGACCTGGGGTATCTCCATTTCCAAGAGGTACTGAGCCTGTAAAATCAGTACCTATATAATTGCCTAGAACTCTATTATCTATAGAGAAAGTGCCAGTAATCACTACCCCAGCCTCAGCATTATTAGAAATGACATTACCTTCACCAGAAGCACTACCACCAACAATATTGCTTGGCGCATCTTCTATATAAACCCCTAAGAAATTGCCAAAGCTATTAACGTTTGAATCTAGTATCGTCAAGCCATCTGAAGCAACTCCAATATAGTTACCAAGAATCATATTACCTGTGGCAGTAGGGCCAAGAATAGCTACGCCTCTAAAGTTACTAGCAATAACATTGCGTTCTGCATCTGTGCTACCACCAACTATATTGTCTGGTGCTTCTTCTATATAAACACCATCAAAGAAATTTCCAAGGAAATTACCACCTGCATCAGATGCTTCTAAACCAGTTGCATCAGTACCAATATAGTTACCTGTAACTACATTACCACTCGAGGTATCGCCAAATATAGCCACACCATCTTCACCATTACTAGATATAACGTTACTGTCTACAGTATTGCTAGGTTCAAAAATCTGAACACCATTCTGAAGATTACCAAGAGCAGTCAGACCATCGCTACCCACCCCTATGTAGTTACCCATAATTATATTATTTGATGATGTAGCTACTGTATCCTCAATATCTACTCCATCGTCAAAATTACCAGAAATAACATTGCGGTCAGCAGCAGTGCTGCCACCAATCATATTTGAAGAACTGCCGTCATCAATCTCAACACCATCATCGGCATTACCCACAACAATAAGACCAGTTACATCTGTACCAATATGGTTACAAACCACAGTATTACCATCATTTGTATGGAGCTCAATACCATCATCGCTGAAAGTATTAATAACTAAGCCCCTGACAGTACTGCTGCCAGCTGTTATTTCTAGGCCTGACGCGCCGCCACCCGCAGCAGATCCCTCTAATTCAATAAGAAGAGTATGAGGGTCGCCACATGTTGCACCACTTTGAGTTGTGCCATCTAGTATTACGGGGTCAGTTATTGTTGGCAATGAACTGTTTGGTTGAATGGTATGTGGTCCAGCACCAGGAATTTCAAATATGCTAGTCTCTGCACCTGCGGTTAAACCATCTTGTAAAAGGCTACCGTTATCAGTTAGTAAATTGGCATTCAAAATGAACTGTCTTAGCGAGCCTTGGTCACTGTCATTTATATTTACAATAGTATCGAAGTTAAAACCAAAGTCCACACCAGTAACATTTGCTGTGCCAACTGTTACTGGTTGCACTGATTGGGCTTGCTCAGTATCTAGAGGTGCTCCTGAGAAAATGAAGGTGGTAGTGTTTAAACTAGCAATTCCACCAGTATTTACCGCAGCATCAACTACTGAAGGATCGCGTCCACCTATTTCACCAGTTTCATCAGTTGTACCATCTGTGCGGAAAGTCTGTACACCCACTTCACCTGCGCCACCACCAGTTCTTGAAGAGGTAACCTCTGAATTAACTACTCTTACAAAATAATCGTCTGGAGTTACATCAAATTCATACTGCCCTGAGCCGTTAGTTATGGTAGAGACAATAAAGGTACCACCAGCACTATAAAGCTCTACTGTAACATTCGGCCTACCAACACCACTAGAAGTTGCTAGGTCACGTCCTGCACCACCACCATAATTAACATCCTCAAAAACAGTCCCAGATATTTTATAAGTTACTGCTTCATAAGCTCCAGCATCTACTGTAGTGTTTTGTATTCGCGGAAAGCCACTACCACGCTGGTCAAAAGATATTCCCGTGGCTAGCAAATTATCTCCACCATTTATAGCTGCACTGCCTGTGCCCAAGGCTATGGTTTCTGTGGGGCCACCGTTATTTTGTAAAGAGCCAAGGCCTAGGGTAGCATTTTGGGTGAAGCCTGCTGCGGTAGGACAAGTTGTATCGTCTGTGAAGTTGTTATTACCATTTAAAGTACCTATATGAAGGCAATTCCCACGACTTGTGCTAGCTGCCACTATGCTATTGTTGATTGTTAGAATTTGACTACTGTAGAACCCACCACCACCATCAGTATTACCAGAATTCCCACTAATGGTGCTGTTGGTTACTGTTGTTATGCCCTCATTGTAGAACCCGCCACCAGTAGGAGTAGAAGGCGCAGAAGAAAAATCAGCAGAATTCCCACTAATGGTGCTGTTGGTTACTGTAGCTGTGCCAACATTGTAAAACCCGCCACCAAAAGAAGTCAAATTCCCACTAATGGTGCTGTTGGTTACTGTTATTGTTGCTAGGATATTATTGTGAAACCCGCCACCATTAGTACCACTAGAGTTATCCCTAATGGTGCTGTTAGTTACTGTTGTTGTGCCCTCATTATTTAAGAACCCACCGCCACCAACAACAGTAGAAGCACAACCATTTTGGATAACAAGATCTTCTAAAGTTAAATTTCCACCACTAGCAATATGGAAAATACGGAATTGCTGGGCAGAAGTACCACCACAAGCATTTGTTACACTAGCTCTTAAGCTAGCATCTCGTTCTATAGTGCGTGGTATGCCTGTTGTATCACTTTTAATGGTTATCTCACTGGTTATGCTTGGTAGGGCGTTTTGACCATCTGTATCATTGTCAAAGTCACTGTAGGTTATGTCTTGGGGTAACTCAATAGTGTCTGCTGTGGCATTAGCGTTGGCGCAGGTTATAGCTTGGCGTAGATCTTTTGCATGGTCAGTGTCAACATCACCTACAGTGTAAGGGAAGGAGTAGAGACTACATGTATCAAGCATCAGTACTACGTCGTTACCGTCTGTACCACCCATATAACTTATAAGGAAACTATTTCCCCCAATATCAACTGTGTCACCTTCTGCTAAACCATTAAATGTGCCACTAATTGTTGAGGTAGCATCAACATTGTCTATGATTACTATTGTGTCACCAATAGTAGGCGTGTATCCTCCACCTATACTAGCATTTAAAGTTGCATTATCTAAAGTTACTGTGCGGCCTGTACCTGTTACACTTAATTGATCGTGGCCCGTGCCCGGAGTAGTACCATTTATTTCAACATCAAAACTAGTACTACTATCAAAAGTTACATCATCATTCACTGTAAGAATGCCAGGGGAAACACCCGGAGCTATAACACCACCTGATGCTGTACCAGTAACAGTACTATTAGTGCTACCAGTACCAGCCAAGGTGCCACCATTTATAGATATAGGACTAGGGCTAGAAGGTGTAGAGTTTAGTTGAAAAATACCACCATCTAATGAAATAGTACCTGCACCCGCATTAAGACCATTATTAGTAGTAACTGCTACACTGTCTACTTCCATAAGGAACTGATCGCCATTAGAAGTTGAGGTGTCTGTAACTAAGATATCAACATTGAAACTAACAGCATCACCAGTTGCTCCAATATCACCACCAGCAGTCATGCTTAAATCTGAAGCAATAATGTCGGTCCCTGCGTCACCTCCATCACTAATTGCACCACCAGAAGCGTTAAGGGTAACAGCATTTGTACCTGCATCAAGCTCAGTAACAGCTATAGAACCACTTTCTATAATTAGTGGGTCAGTAAATGTTGAACTGTTAACATCTACAGCACCAGAACCAGCTCCATCGCCAATTTGTATAGATGCAAAACCATCTTGTAAAAGAGCTATCTCTGAGTTATCAATATTAAGTGTTCCAGTAGCACCAGTACCAACACCTATACTAAGTGCACTGTCAAATGGCCGTATAATCAGATTTCCTGTTGATGCAACACTACCCATTTGCAAATCAATCATGTCAGTAACCAGCTCAATAAGGCCACCACCATTAGATACAATGCCTGTACCAGCAGCAACATTAAGGGCTAAGGTACTAGAGGCACCTGTTGCTAAATTAATATCACCTGTGCCTTGATTAACAATTGTTTCACTTACAGTAATATCAACTGTATTAATGATATCAATATCGCCAGAAGTTGTAACTTCTATACCATTTAAGCTAGTGCTTACATTCCCTATACTGAACTTACCAATATTTGAAATAAACACACCAACAGTACCAGTACTAGCTTCAAAATTAGCAGTTTCAGTATCTATTCTATCAGCAGACGTACCAATACCTGTGCTAGCTCTAAGTGCAATTGCAGCAGCCGTTAACTTACCGCCACCATCAGTAATAGAACCACCACTACTTATATCTATAGTGCCTGCTACTGTGGCATTCCCATTAATAGCTACTGAGTCAGAGCCACTGCCTGTATCTATAATTAAGTTAGTATTGTTATGAGTATTATCGGCACTAGTAATAGTAATAGCGTCATTACCAGCAACAGTTGCGGTATCAATTATCACTGTTGCATTATTAAAAAAAGCCACAGTCTCTATAAGTACACCACCAGTAGTGCCAGAAACATGAATCGCATCATTTACACCAGTAGTGAAGTCTGTGCCATTACTTACATCAAAAATACTATCTGCATTTAATGATGAAAGTGTAACAAGAGCCATCCCACTTATATCTACAGGCTCTAAACCAGTGAAGTTTATTGTGGTTGTGTCTACTGTAATAGTACCATCACCTGTTGTAGTAGCAGAAGGTGTGTAACTAGCAGTATTTATGCCATCACCAACAACAGCCAAACCATCACTACTAGTTTGGGTACCACCGTTATAGGTGATAGGTAAACCAAAATCACCCCCATTAAAGTCAACGGTGAGAGTATCGTCACCACCTTGGGTATTCACAATTATACTATTTGTAATGCTAGCTATTGGCACAGTAACAGTATTAGGGTCTACCTGAGTAGCTCCTGTACCAGCTTGCAAAACTCTATTGGGGTCACTAATTAGAATGTTAGTACCATCAACCACAATAGTGACCGTGTCATCTGTGTTAGTAATATTTTCAATAACTAAATCATTACCCACAATACTTACTGTAATGTCAGGCCCGTCAATAGGGGTTACAGTGGGATCAACATTACCTCCCACATCTGGGTCATCAGTGAGGACATTTACAAAATTATCACCACTAATAGTCCCTTGATTAGAAATACTGGCAGCTGTGGTAGTAGAACTGATTTCAGCAGTAAAGATAATTTGTACTTTCTTACCTACTGGCAAGGTACCAATAGTTTCACTAACTGTCTCTCCTGCTGCTCTGGAAAGATTAAAAAAGCAAAGGATGGTTGCTATAAAAAATGTGAGAAGAGTAAAGTAGCGAGATCTTGAAGTGTTAAATAGAAGAAACCTTTTTAAGGTTAGATCATTCATTGTATTTTAACCATCCTTAAATTGATATTTTTAAATCTATGAGTGCTATAAAGAATGTTTCTACAACGGTTATTTAGCAATTATATTTGCTCATAAAAACTCAAAATACTTAACTATGAAATATCTTATCTTTAATGAGATTATCATAAACTTATAAACTTATATCACAATAATTTAATATTAAAAGCTAATCTCATCCTAATGGTAATTAACTAAATTACTACTTCACCTAAAGTTATTGTAGTGGGCATGGAACACTGGCCAGCTGTTTTCCTAATTATTTAGGGCTTACTACACAGAAAACTTCAACTTCCTCATAAACACCAAAGTTTTATATAAAGATGCTAACAGAGCGCTAACAAATATTAAAAACCCACTAGGTAATGTTGAAGCGTGTAAATTGCTGACTTTAGTTTTAACTCTACTCTATAACTTAGTGTGAGGTATCCCAGCTTTATAAAACATTTCTGGAGTTCAAAGTGACCAGTCACACAGTTTCCTCCTTTGTAATGACCAACCAACAAATACCTTATCTTCTTAAGGATATCATAAATTCTTATAGAGAATGTCATAATTCCTATATCAAAAGCGCTAATGTCATTCATAGAAATCGGAAATTATTCTAAAATCCTCAATTAATCAAAATTTGCAATTATGGTACTTTCTTCAGATCTTAAAATTGGCTATAGTGCCCTAGGAAAACCTTTTACCTAGAGAAAATTCCCTATGTGAGCATGTCATTACTGAGGAGTATGATCCTTACGAGGATAAACTTGAAGAATCTCTGGTGGCGTAACGCAGTGAGATCCTTTGCGTAGTTTACCCTAGAGCAAAGCGAAGGGCTCAGGATGACATCTCTCACGTTGGATCTTATCTGAACATCTATATGTCTGCTGCTAAAAACTTGTCAGAAACTATTTCAATTCAACCTTAAATCAAAATGTAGTTTTAGAGCTTCATTAACTTCATCCATATAATTGTTGGGCAAAGTACCTATAAGATTAGGAGAAAAACGTTCAACAGCTAAAGCCCTCACCTGCTCTACTTGCGCTTTACTATCACTTTGTAAGCCTACTACTTCTGCTGGCAAGAAAACCTGAAAGGGCCAAATATATTCTGTGTTAGTAGTAATTGGTACAATAGTGACTACCCCCCTCCTACTCTTGCTAACCACTTCATTAAGATTGTCAGAGCTAACAATTAACACTGGGCGAACCTTGTTAGCTTCTGATCCTTTAACAGGCTCTAAATCTGCTAAATAAATATCACTACGCCTCATCTAGTCCATCCCCTACAACCTTATCCCAAAGCTTATGTTCTCCTGAATCAACCCATTCTTCCATAGCTTGCTTATAAGCCTCTTTAAGCTCAACATCACGAAGGGTTTTGAGTGCTCTTTCAACAACCTCACTCTTTGTAGAAATACCTTTTTTAAGCTTATAATCAAGCATAAAAGAGGCTAAACCTGAATCTATCCTGACATTAATATGCGTTTTAGCCATAAACATATTGTAATACAAAATATATTTTATATTGTATTACAACCATTACTTTCCCCTCAAGAATTATGGGTATCTATGTAATTGACTTTGCAATTAGCCCTAGGCTAAGATTTTTAGTTATTAAATGCAGTTTTTCCAAGTCCACAAAAATAAGCGCTGTCCAGCTAGGATTAAAGTGTTTTTTAAATATATTTTAGGTATTTTAGGAAGGTGTTTTTATGATCGAGCAAGCATCAAAAGAAATAAAATCAGCAAGCACTCCCCAAGCCTTACAAGATGTAAAGGTTAAATACCTAGGTAAAAAAGGCCTAGTCACTAAGCAACTCAAAAGCCTAGGAAGCTTGTCAACCCAAGCACGTAAGGAAAAGGGCCAAGAAGTTAATAAACTCAAGGCTAAACTTACTGAAGCTATTGAAAAACGTAAAGTAGAACTTACAGCACAGCAACTAAACCGTGAACTAGCCAGCGAAAGAGTAGATGTAACTCTGCCTGGTGTCAAAATGCCTGTAGGAAGTCTACATCTACTAACACGGGTTATAAATCAGCTCTGCGATGTATTTATCTCTATGGGCTATGATGTAGTAACAGGGCCAGAACTAGAAACCGAGCACTATAACTTTGATGCTCTCAATTTCCCCCAACACCACCCAGCAAGGGATTTACAAGATACCTTCTGGACAACAGATGGTAGACTCCTGCGCACACATACTAGCCCCATGCAAGCACGCTATATGGAAAAGCACAAACCACCTTTTAAAATAGTAGTGCCCGGCAAAGTTTTTCGCGAAGAAGCAGTAGATGCTACTCATGAGGCTATGTTTCACCAGCTCGAGGCCCTAGTGGTAGGCGAACGTATAACTATGGCTGACCTTA
Organism: Trueperaceae bacterium; assembly: GCA_965223045.1. Classification (GTDB taxonomy): domain Bacteria; phylum Deinococcota; class Deinococci; order Deinococcales; family Trueperaceae; genus CBDCVN01. The sequence goes on along the minus strand of CBDCVN010000013.1, from coordinate 4,339,341 downwards.
AAGGTGCAATTAACGAAATGGCTACAACTCTCTTCGGTAAAAATACTAAAACCAAATTGCAGCCAAGCTACTTTCCCTTTGTAGAACCGGGTGCAGAATTTGCTATTTGGTGGCAGCACCCTCGCACAGGTAAAGAAGAGTGGTTAGAGCTAGGGGGTTGTGGTATGGTACACCCAAATGTCTTTAAAGCTGCTGGTTATGACCCCAATGAAGTAACTGGTTTTGCCTTTGGCTTTGGTATAGAACGTTTGGCTATGGTAACTTATAACATTCCTGATATTCGTTACTTCTTCCAAAGCGATATGCGAGTTCTTAGTCAGTTCAGGGGTAAGTTATGAATATACCTTATAGTTGGTTACAGGAAATTCTCCCATTACCTGATCTAAATAATTTAACAGACACACTTGCTGATCTAGGGCTCGAGGTTGAAAACGTATATGATTTGCCTGCACCTCCCAAAGGAGTTGTTGCAGTACGTATAGAATCACTAACAGCTATTGAAGGCACAGAAAATTTAAGGTTAGCCAAAATAAGTGATGGTGAGCGCAGTTATAACTTGGTAACTGGTGCACCTAATGCCAAAGTAGGCATGCTAACTGCCCTAGCCAAAATAGGGGCCGAATTGCCCACAGGCCTACAAGTCTCTAAGCGCAGTATAAAGGGTGTAGAAAGTGAGGGCATGGTCTGCAGCCCAAAAGAGTTAGGCCTATATGACTACAGTGGAGGATTAGTTGAATTCTCTAAAGATACGCCCTTAGGCAAAGAATTAAGTGATTTATGGGTGGCTGAAACAATTATTGAATTAGAACTTACCCCTAATCGTGCTGATGCTTTTAGCATTTTAGGAGTTGCTAGAGACTTATCAGCTAAACTAGGCGTTCCTTATAAAAATCCTGCCAATGGCTTAAACTTGGGTGATACTAGCTTAAATAATGGCCTAAATGTAGTGTTAGAAGATCCTGCTTGTAAACGTTTTACTCTGCGTTTAATTGAAGATATAACTATACAACCTAGCCCTATCTGGTTACAGCGGCGTCTAGCTAACCTAGGCTTACGTCCACGCAACAATGTTGTGGACATCACTAACTATGTTACTTTTGAGCTAGGCCAACCCTCACATGCCTATGATAAAAACATTTTAACCGATGGCAAAATAATTGTGCGCAAAGCTCGAGCTAACGAAACACTAATAGCTCTTGATGAAAAAGACTATAAATTCACTGACCAAGATTTGCTTATAACTACTCCCAACGAAAAAGATAGTAGACCTATAGGCATAGCTGGTGTTATAGGTGGCTTAAATCACAGCATCAAAGAAAGCACTACCTCGGTAGCCTTAGAAATTGCCCACTTTGACCCTGTTGCTATTAGAAAAACAGCTAAAAGGCATGGTTTATCTACTGATGCTAGTCACCGTTTTGAACGTGGTGTTGACCCTAACTTACCACCCGTTGCTAATGCCAGAGTATCTAAGCTCATAGCTGAGCTGGGTGAGGGCACCTTGCACCCTGCACTTATAGATGTTGGGCAAGGGAACATAACTCGTGAAAAAGTCATCTATAAACCCTCAAGAGCCCACTTTCTTATGGATGTTGAATTACCAGATTCAAAACAAGAAAGCTACCTCAAGGCCTTGGGATGCATAGTCAACAAGCAATCTGATAACTGGGAAATAACTCCACCAAGTTGGCGTTTTGACTTAACTATTGCTGAGGATCTAATCGAAGAAGTTATGCGCTTACATGGCTATGAGCACATTGGTGAAAGTATACCACACCTGCACTTCATCCCTTCTCGGAAAGATAGCACCCACCGTGGCTTACGCAATCTCTTAGTGGGTTTTGGCCTAACCGAAGCCATGAACTACACTTTTACTAGTGATGAGGAATTAGCAAAATGCTTGGCACCTAAAAGCAGTGTAAGCCTGAAAAACCCCCAGAGTAACGAGCGTAGTGTACTACGCACTGCTCTTTATCCTAATATGCTCCTAGCAGCACAAAACAATCATGCTGCAAAGGATTTAGCACTTTTTGAAGTTGGCAACGTTTTTAATGAAGCTGAAAGTGAAAGGCTCTGTATTCTCATGCGTGGGTCTTGGTGGGCAGAAGGGTGGCTTAAACCTCAAAATCTTGACTTTTATCTTTTTAAAGGAATTCTTGAAAAGCTAGCTGCTACACTAGGCTCAAACTTCCAGCTAGAGGCTGAGCACCACCCCACACTACATCCGGGCATAAGTGCTAGCATTCACTGGAACAATAAAAAGATTGGTTTTTTAGGGAAGTTGCATCCCGAAATTGCTACTACTTATGAAGTTGGTGAAGTTTACCTTGCAGAGCTAGATTTACCTCTAGAGGGTGGAGAAGTGGGTTTTAGTGATTACTCACGCCAACCCTTTGCTGAACGGGATCTTGCTATTATCCTCCCTGATAACATTAGCTATAATGAACTAGCCAACTTAGTAAAAACTGCTGCAGGAAAAGAGTTAGTTGCTCTAGAACCTTTTGATGTTTATAAAGGGAACCCTATCCCAAAAGGTAAGCGTAGTGTTGCTTTGCACTTACATTTTAGACACCCAGAACGTGCTCTTCGTGACAATGAGGTTGATAGTTATATGGCAAAGATCATCTCTGCTATAACTGATAAAGGTTATAGTATTAGAGACAGTACTTAAACTAGGGATAAAACACAATTATGGAAATACTTACAGATTCACTTGATAGCATTTTAAGTTGGCTAAAAACTGTTAACTGGTTTGATATAACAATGCTGCTACTACTTGCAACAAGTATAGCTCTTTTTGCTCAAAAACGTTTAGCTGGTTTCCTAATAGGTATCTTAGCTCCTGTTTTACTCAGGCCACTTCTAACCCTAAGTGAAAGGGATGCCCTTTTGGCTGTTGCATTTGGACTCTTAGCAGGGGCAGCACTTGGTTTTATTGCTCAAATAGCAAGTCCAAGACTACGCTGGAGTAATCGTAGCGAAACCATTTTAGGTGGCCTAGGCGGACTCTCCTTTGGCCTGTGCTTTATCTTAGCAATTGTATTATCTTTCCCTCTTAACATTAATCCCTTAAACAACAAAGTAACTTATCCCTACCTTAAAAGCTTTCCCGAAAGCTTCCCCACAAGCATTAGTAACTCCATAAAAAGCTCTCATATTGTCAATATAGGGCGTGATACTCTTCTTTACAAAGCCTATAAAGATCCTTCGCTAATCAGTTCTACTGATCCTGACCTAGTGCGAGTACTAAATAGGTGGCTAATTATAAGTGCACCTTGGGAAAAGCCTGAGCCTATAAAAACTGAAAGTGAAAATGGTACATAGGATAGGATCAGCGATTGATATTGCCCTGTGCAATACTCTTGAACTTGAAATGTTCAAGTTATTTCCCAAGTGATCCTAAGGTGCTTGAATGAAAACATCTTAATCAAGAAATCATTGATTATATGTTTAGCTATGTTTTAACATTAGAAATAATAAGATACTTACCAAGCAAAACTGTAAATTACTAAGGTAAGTTTGAACTTAAGGAGTGATAAGGTCAACAAAAACATCTTGAGGGAAGCGCAAGTCCAACGAACTTTGGCCACGAGGCGGAGGGCTCTGAACTGTTAACTATAACAATCTCAGAGATAAGCACAGGTTGTGCTGAAAACGCGAGTTTAAGTCTGCGGGCCCCTCCCAAGGTCCAACCCCCTTGCTCAAGTTGTTCTGGGCTAAACAGGGATAACCACCCCTAAACATCCACAAAAAATAATCAATAGTCAGAAGCTAGTAACAAAATCAAGATGTCTTTGTCTTGGTAGTTGGTTGCTGATTATTAGCTACTTAACTACAGAAAGTGAGAAAATAAAGTATGTGTGGTATTGTTGGTTATGTTGGTCATCGTCAAGCAGCTGAGGTAATTTTAGATGGTTTGGCTAGGCTCGAGTATAGAGGTTACGATTCAGCAGGCATTGTAGTCACAGGCGATCCTAAGTTAGATGTGGTTAAAAAAGCAGGCAAATTACAGGTTTTACGAGAAGCGCTTAAAACTACTCCTCTACAAGGAGGTCTAGGTTTAGGACATACACGCTGGGCTACCCATGGCAAACCTAATGACATAAATGCCCATCCCCATTTATCAGAAGATAGCAAACTAGCTGTTATTCACAATGGCATAATTGAAAATTACTTAGAGCTTAAGGAAAGGCTTACTAACCAAGGTCATATCTTTGTTTCAGAAACAGATACAGAAGTACTCGTTCACTTAATAGAAGAGTACTATCAAGGTAACTTGGTTAGTGCAGTACAAAAAGCATTGCAAGAGGTAGTAGGAGCTTATGCCCTAGTAGTGTCACACAAAGACCATGATCTTATTGTAGTAGCACGAAACACCAGCCCAATAGTTTTAGGGGTTGGTGAAGGCGAGAACTTTGTGGCTAGTGATGTGCCTGCACTACTTCCCTACACTCGCAAAATCATTTTTTTGCATGATGGAGACATGGCCCTTATTAGTAAAAATGACATTACTGTAAGTGACTTTGCTGGTAATATACTAAGCCGTGAAGTAGAAAAAATACAATGGAGTGCAAAGGCTGCTGAAAAAGGTGGCCATGAACACTACATGCTTAAGGAAATGCTCGAGCAACCCCAAGTTGTCCAACAAACCTTAGGTGGCAGGCTAGCAGGCAATGGCATGGATGTGCAGCTTGATATTAATCTTGATCCTCACAGCATTAATCGTGTGGTCATTGCTGCTGCAGGTACTGCTAGCTATGCAGGCATGGTTGGTGAGTATTTGCTCGAGAAGTTAGCACGTTTACCTGTAGAAGTTGAGGTAGCAAGCGAGTTTCGCTATCGTGAACCTGTTCTAGATGAGAATACACTTTGTATTGTAGTATCTCAATCAGGAGAAACCATTGACACCCTAGAGGCCCTTCGTGAAGCTAAAAGCTTAGGTGCTAAGAGCTTAGGTATAATTAATGCCAAAGGCTCATCAATCACACGTGAAGTAGATGATGTTATGTATATCCATGCTGGCCCTGAAATAGGTGTAGCTAGTACTAAAGCTTATATGGCTATGTTAGTAGCTTTTGAATTGTTAGCTATTTGGTTAGGTCGTGCTCAAGGCACCCTTAATGATGAAGATGCCAAAAATCTTATAGCAGAACTTAGACATACTCCTAATCTTATAGAAGAGGCGCTAAAAGCTCGTGAACAAGCAGCAAAAATAGCAGAAGCTTTTAAAGCTCATGACCATTATCTCTTCTTAGGACGTGGTATCAATTACCCAAGTGCTTTAGAAGGAGCACTTAAGCTTAAAGAAATTAGCTACATTCATGCTGAGGCCTACGCAACAGGGGAAATGAAACATGGGCCTATTGCTCTTATAGATAACAAACTCCCTGTAGTAGTAGTAGCTACTGCTTCTAAACTCTATGATAAGACCATTTCTAATATTCAAGAAGTCAAAGCTCGAGATGGTATTATCATTGCCCTAGCTAGTTATGGTGACAAAGAAATAGCCAAGCACGCTGATCATGTTATCTATGTACCCAAAACACACGAACTTATTTCACCCTTAGTGAATGTAATACCACTCCAATTCCTAGCTTATGAAACAGCAAATAGGTTGGGTTTAGATGTAGATAAACCCCGCAATTTGGCAAAATCGGTCACAGTAGAGTAAATCCCCCAAGCGCAATTAAGCAATGTACGGGCACCCCTTGTGGGTGCCCTACTAATATATAATCTAACGCATTTTGTCATCAAAAAGTAGGGTTTTTGACCCCTAAAATCCCGTGCTATTTGAGGTTTTAGGGTGAAATTATTTTTTATAAAAAATGGCTACATCTCGACCCCCATCAGGTCTAAGATATATTTTTGCTCTTCGTCTGGAACAGTGTTCCGATAAAAAGACATTCCATTTGTTTCAATTCTATTTCTGGTGATTGTTTTCAGTGTTTCTATTACTTGTACAAACGTCCATCTTCTTTCCCATCCTTTTTTGTCCTTCTTGAACAATGGTCCTAATCGTTTTTGCATGTGCCACTGCACATAATACGCTAGCATACATAAAAATACATGTGCTTTGATACGATGATCTAGATTATGATACACAGGTCGCATTTCTAACTGCACTGTTTTTAAATTGCGGAATGCTTTTTCTACTTGCTCTAGTTTCTTGTAGCTAGGGCGTGTGGACACCTAGAGTGTGAAATCGAAAACGCTACTCTTAAATACCTTGGATAATCCTGATGCTGACGCATAAGCTCCTCTGCAATCTGGTAAAGATTATGTGGTTAACAACTAAAGCTTCTCGCAAATATAGGCTATCCTGCAATTTTTTTTGGAATTCACATTTTCTAACAAATAGCTGTCCTGAGACTGGCTAGTTTGGTTTTGATATCCAATGCGTGCAATTTCTGATTTGTCATATCCACATGCCCTAGTCACAACCTCTTCTTTGTCCATCGTTTTTTCATCTACTTTGGTTGTTATTACATAACATCCATCTAGATCCTTAGCTTTTGCTATTGCCCCTTCTTTTTTACTCCATAACAGCTTATGTTTGGTTGATTCCTTTTCTTTATTATCTCCTGTTACTTTCCAACTAATATATTTACCCATTTTGTATTTCTGTAGCACTTTTCCTACTCGTGCTCCCAATACCTCTACAGTTGTTTTTTGCTTGTAGTTTGCTATTTCTTCAAGCTCCTCAGTCGTCAGTTCAATCAGTTTTTCTCTCGTTTTTGCATCTCGTTTTGCTGATTCAGGGTTTTTGCATAAACAGTATCTTCTACTTGGATTTTCAGCGTTTACTACCTCTGTTATCTTCTTTTCATTGAACTCAGATGGCTTTATTATTCCTTTTTCTATTAGTTTATGTATTCCAGCCCTTGTTAGTGCTCCTATTGTCTTTACACCTTTTTCCTCTAATTCTTCTGCTATTGCTTCTGTTACCATTCCTCTATCCCCTACAAATATCGCTTGCTTTATTTCATACGTCTCTTTTAGTTCTCCTATCTTGTTTGAAACTGTTGTCTGATCCTTAGTATTTCCCTTGAAAACTTCTACTCCTACTGGACAACCTTCTCCATTACATATTAATCCTATTACTATTTGTTCATGTTTCTTCTTCCCGTCTCGGTTATATCCATATTTTACCAATTCGCTATTTGTGTATTGGCCTTCCAAATAACTGCTCGTGACATCATATAGTACAAGATTTCCATTCTTGAGATGTTTCTTGGCTAACTTCTTCTGAATTCCTTTTTGTCTTGCTAGCAGTCTATCTAATGCCTCATAACAATGTTTTCTTACATCTGGTCTTCCTTCTACTCCACATTGTTCCCAAAGACTACTATTATTATATTGATTGCATAATGCTAACTTGCTTCCAGCAAATATTATCCTACCTATTATCATCGCGCTTATGTTACTCACCCATGGCTGGGGTTGTGAATACATTGCCTTATCTAATCCTATTTCCTTAATCATTGACAATATCGTATGACTTGCTCCATATTCTTTACTGCCTACTATTTGTACAGCTTTTGGATTACTTTTAGCAATAACCTCATTACGAAAGGTTAGCTGTAACATTTTAAGTTGCTCTAGAGTTTGTCCTGTTATCCTTCCGAATTGTTTGTGTTTTATTTTTCCATCTTCACGATAGCTGCTACGTATTACTCCTACTGGCTTATCTGTATTCGCATACTGGATCTCTAGGTGCATATTGTTTGTAGTAGCCACTATGGCTACACTATAAAAATATATCCCTATTTTGTCAATGATATGCTGTGGCTACTTGAAAAAAGTAGAAAAGTGGTGATACTGGCTTTGGTAACAGTGTTTTTGAAAGTGAAAATGGCGTTTTTTCGATACAACTTGCGATCTAAATAAAAAGCAAGCCTACATAACTGCCTGCAAATACCAGCTCTGTGAAAAAAGCCAGGAAACCAATAAATTTTAAGCCAACTTTCAGCCGCCTCCCTTGGGAACGCGATCCAAAGAGGTAGATCTGAGAAAATGTTCGACTCTAACTCGCTGTTAGTACATCTACTGCACATGCTCTATTATACTGTGGCTGCCCTGACACAAACACCGACTTAACACAACCCTCCCTAGCCAATGTAAAAAGTGCACCCAAAGAAGCCTCTGCCAAGGGGCTATGAGCTAGCACCTTAGCCAAAGTGCTGTCCTGTAACGGCTCAATAATCACAAAGTCAGCTTTTTTACCTACTTGCAAATCTCCTACTTCATCAACCATATTTAAAGCCTCTGCACCAGCTTTAGTTGATAAGTACAAAAGATGGGCTGCTGCTAACGGGTACCCATCTTTATGAAGCATCTGCCCTTGATAAGACATCAACCCCTCCTTTAAAAGACTAAAGCCTGTACCTGCACCTACATCTGAACCCAAAGCAAAAGTAACCTTGTGTTTTAGATGTCTTTTCATATCAAAAAGGCCACTACCTAGAAACATATTACTACTAGGGCAATGTGCTACAGCTGCTCGTGCTCTTGCTAAGCGTTTAAGTTCACTATCACTTACATGTACATTATGGGCAAAAACTGAGTGATTATTTACTAAACCAAAATGCTCATAAGTGTGTAGATAGTCTTTAGACCAAGGAAAAAGCTTGCTAACAAAATCTATCTCCTTGTTGTTTTCATTAAGATGGGTGTGAAACATTATGCTCGAGTACTCATCTAGAAGTTGGCCACAAACTTTTAAGAGCCTTTCAGAGCAACTAACCGAGAAACGTGGCATCACCGCATATTGCAAGCGCCCTTGTTTATGCCAGCGATTGATAAGAATTCTACTCTCTCTATAGGCTTTTTCTGGTGTAGTTTGAAGAACTTCAGGAATATTTTTATCAGAAAGAACTAAACCACTTATTATGTTAAGGCCTAAAACATTTGCCTCTTTAAAAAAAATGTCTTGTGACTTTGCAAAGTGGGTTCCAAAAACTAGTGCTGTAGTAGTGCCATTACGCAAAAGGCTGCGCAAAAAATCTTTGGCTACCTGTCGAGCATAACTACTATCTACTAATTTACTTTCCTCAGGTAAAGTGCGCTTTTCTAACCACTCTAAAAGCTCCATACCCAAAGAACCAATTATTGGTACTTGAGGATAGTGAACATGGGTATCTATAAAACCTGGGAGCAATATAGCCTCACGCTCATCAATAATCTCAGCTTTAGGGAAGTTCTGACTTATTTTAGTGTAGTCACCCACATCCAAAATCACCCCATCTTCAAAAGCAACAGCACCATTGGGAAAACTTACTAGTGCTTCTTGTGTATCAAAAGGGCTTTGGGGAGTATGAAAAACCTGGGCACGTATTATCTTTGTCATTAATACTAAGAAAAAGCTTTAATTAAGCTAAGTTTGAGAAAAAACTAAACATTTAATGATGAAGTTATTATTTAAAGAAAGGCTTCAATCACGTTAAGATGGGGCAATAGCAATATCAACTTTTGGTTTTCTTCATACCCTACTCAAAGTTGACATTGCTTTTTATATTATATTTACCATTCATTTTACTAACAAGTAAAGTCCTTCAAATAAATCCAGTGGTTTCTTTAAAATATGCTGTGCACAGGCCAAAAATGAGCACATAATCTGCAAAAAACTTTTGGCCACCTAAACTAAAGTTAGCTAGAAATTTTTGGTGCGCAAAGTTCTGATTGTGATTATAATTTAATCAATAGTGTTAAAGTGTTAGAATGAGGCCTCCATAAGAGCCTAAAACACCATGAACCTTATTAACCTTGCTCTTTTATCGCTTTTAAGTGCTTTATTTGCATCAGCGTTCCTTTTTATACGTTTATTAGCACCTGTTTTTGGTCCATTTATGCTTATGGACTTAAGAGTTTGGCTAGCAGCAATATTGCTTTTCCTTTGGGCTTTCCTAAGTAAGCAACAACTTAACTTTAGTAAATCTTGGCATAGCTGGCTTCTACTAGGGGCCCTTAACGCAGCAATCCCCTATACACTAATTGCTTTTGCCGAATTACAAGTCAGTTCTGCACTAGCAGCTATCTTAATGTCTACTATTCCTCTTTTTACTGCCATTGCTACTTTTGTCTTTATGAAGGAATCATTTACCCCTAGAAAAATAATAGGTCTTTTGCTGGGCCTATTTGGAGTAGTGGTGCTAAGCAGTTGGAATCCACAGGGGCTAAATTCCTTTAGTTTGTTTGCTATCTTAGCACTCTTACTTTCAGCCTTATCTTATGCGCTAGGCATAGTTTATGCAGCCATGAGTTTCAAAAGCACTTCACCCTTAAGTATAACTATTGGCAACTTTCTAGCTGCTGGTATTTTGCTACTACCATTTGCTATTACTAACCCACCCCAGCAATCACCTTCAACATTGGCAATGCTAGCGCTGTTTGCAATGGTACTTATACCTACAGCCGCAGCTTTTACACTAGATTTTCACTTACTAAAGAAACTTGGGCCTACTCACCTAAGCCTTATTGCCTATCTTATTCCTATATTTGGAGCATTTTTTGGTAGAGTTTTTCTAGGCGAAGATTTAAGTGTTGGTGTGCTTTTGGGCTTTATTATCATCTTGTTTAGCGTTGCTCTTGTCACTGAAGCTAAACTTGTCTTCTTTGGAAAACGCTTACTTTAGTGTTGAATCGCTTTTGCTTTTAATTCAAATTAAAACTATCTGAAACTATTTCCATCACCCCTTGAGCAATAGTTAATGTTTCAGGATAGCGCATACGCATAGGTCCTAGTAATATGAGGCTAGTACCAAAATTCAAGCTTGCTGAAATAAGCGCTAAAGTATCTTCAAGCTCGAGTTTAAGTCCATCACTTACCTCAGTACTAAAACCCTCGCTCTCTTCAGAAAGTGAAAGAGGCTGCTCAATATATTTAAGGGCACAACGCACAAAATTAGGATCAGTAGATTCAGGCTCATCTAGCAAATTAGAAAGGCCACGTGAAAAAAACCTTGGAGGACTCAACTTTGGCCACGCCTCTGCCAAAGCATTTAAAGTGCGAGACACTTCTACATTAGTATGTTTAGATACTCCTTTTAAAGCTTTAGGCATTTCATTTAAGGGTAAAGTCAGCCCCTGAATATCATCTTCAGCCTGACGCAAGGCTTCTTCTGCTGGAGAAGGATGAATATTTAGAGCTAGCTGGCGTATTAACCCAGTTTCTAAAATCACTAAGGCCAAAGATCTTGCATCTGGCAACTTTGAAAAGTGAATCTTTAAGGTACGTACTTTATCATCAGCAGGTAAGTGTACTACTACAGCATAGCCAGAAAGCTCGGCAGTAACATGTGCAACTTGCTGAAGCAAGTTATCACCATGGGTGCCCTGTAAACGCATCTCTAAAAGTTGCCTCTTCACTTTTGGCAAGCGTTTAGGAGGAATAAACTTATGAGCGTAGCGTGTATAGCCGAGTGCAGTGGGAATACGTCCTGCTGAAGTGTGTGGTTGAATTAAATAGCCTAATTGCTCGAGCAATATAAACTCATTACGAACAGTAGCACTACTAACTTTAAGTTGTTTAGCTATAAGTGAAGATGGTACAGGATGGGCTAAACGTATATAATTTTCTATAACTAAATCTAAAATGTAGTTGCTACGTGAAGTCATGCTTTAGCATTATATCATGACAAGTTATTATAGTGATTAATGATCTTAAATAGCGGTTGAACTATGTTAAAAAGTAACAAAGATTTATATCTAGCCAAATACAAGCCCCTTTTACACAATTCTAGAGGTAATAATCTTGTTGCTAGATAGTCAATATCAAATTCTTTCTAAAAAAGCTTTAAGTTCACACTTAACGTTTTTCGAAGCAATCTATCCCGAAAATAAAGCTGTCTACGTTCTTTGGTATACCCTCCACAACCCTGGGGAAGAAAGTGCCTTTGAAGATTACAGACAACTGCTAAGGTCTCTAAAAAAAGAAGGTCTAGCAGCTATTCACAACCTTGTTGCAAGACCTGGCGCATACTATGTAGCTTGGAGCAAACCAGATGCTAGTAGTAAACGACTAAGAAACAGTAAAAATTCCATCACAGCCATCGAAGAAATCTTAGAGCGTAATAAACGCGAAGTCTCAGAGGCACAAATATACATGGACGCTGATGGCAAAGCTAGGGTATATATGTTACCCTTCTGCCCCCCATCTGAAGTACAAAACACTAATTTTAAATCCTTAGAGTCCAAAAATCAAGCACCCCAGATTACTATTACTACTTTAATAGAGCATCACACACAACATAAGGCTCTTCATCCACTAATCAAGTTTTGGAAATTGGTAAATGCTTATTCACCAACTTTTGTTATGTTGGGGTTAGGTATTTTATTATTGTGGCTGAGCTTCAAAGATTACGTTAATATTCCTGAGCTGCAAGTGCCAGAAGTAGTGGGCAAACCTATAGAAGAGGTTGCACAAAACTTACATAGTTTAGGTTTTAAAGTGAATACCAAAGCCTTACCAAGTAATGAGATTATAGGTAAGGTGTTAGAGGTAACACCACCTGAAAATAGCTGGTTACGAAAAGGAAAGGAAATAAACCTTCAATATGGTTTCCCTAAAAGTCAATTGCCGCTTAAAAGAGTTCCTAATTTAGAAGGCTTCAAAGACATTGATGTAATTCGAGACCTGCTACAAGAAGAAGGTCTTAAATTAGGTAAAATTCTTTATGTATCTGCCAACATTGAGAAAAATACGGTAATTGCCCAAAGCCACTCTGTAGGAGAAAGTCTACCTGAAGGTAGGTTTGTAGATATTATTATGAGTAATGGCCCTAGAGAAGCTTATAGCTACATGCCAGACCTTCGCGGTTTGCCATTGGAAGAAGCAAAATTTTTTGCTCGATTAGTTGGCTTTAATCATCCCATTGAAGTTGAATGGCGGCCCAATACTAATTTACAAGCAGAAACAGTAATCACCCAAAACATTGCCCCAGAAAACTTAGTTAACTTGCAAAGTGCTTTACTAAGGCTCGTTGTTGCTGGCAAAGGTACAGTTAGTAAAACAACCCCTAATTTCATTGGTATGCCCTTATCGCAAGCCGAAAAATTAGCAAAAGAGCGGGGTTTAGCAGTGAATATAAATGAGATAAGTACATTGAATTTGCTTACAGGTGTTGTCATTCAAGACCCTGCCCCACACCAAGTACTTCAGGATTCAGTTACTCTAACTGTCAATGTGCACTCTGAAATTAATAAGGAGCCAATTAATGAGCGCAATATCCCTTACAGCTGGTTTATAGAATTTGGTATTCCTCAGCAATTAGCTCAGGTAACTGCTGAAACAGCCGAGGGTGAACGTATAGTTGTAGAAAAACGATATGTAAAAGGTGGAGAAGAGCTTTCTGGCAGCTGGAAAACTACTTACAAAGGCAAGTTAACATTTCACTTGACACTTAATGATGTTGCTTATAGCATTCCTTTACTTGTAGGAGCAGAGGAGAATGGTGGGGAATAATCCTAGTTTGGAGTTGGTCATTTTTGGGGTAAACCTATGGAAGCAGTTATAGGTTTTCAGATAAATTATTGCCTTATTCAAAGAAAGGAATGTCATCCTGGACGCAGTGAAGGATCTTCCATGCATTAATGCCCTTAGAGATTCTTAGTCACTACGTTCCTCAGAATGACATGCTCACAGATGGAGTTTTCCTCTAAGGAAAAATTTTCTGGGGCACTATATGCTCTTAAAAGGAATAACTGTTATCAAAACTTTGCTAAAATTTGCTGACTCAAGGCAGTAAACCCTGTTAAGTATGTAGGGTCTAGTCCTTTAATATGAGGGTCAGCACCTGCTATAAAATCATAATCTAGCCGAATACTTTGACGGGAAGCTACCTCTTCAAAAACATTCATTCCCAAAGCACTATCTAACCGTACTACACCATCATCATAGTGGACTCCTGCCAAATCTTGGCTATGTATTCCAAAAAGGTGGTAGGTATGTCTACTATCTATATCTTTATGATTTTGATTCAAAGCCGCAAGATCTTGACTGAACATATGTAAAGACATAGAAGTTATATCTGGTGTAGTTACCCAAGGAAGTATGCCTTCGTGGGGGGTACATATGGTAATTAGGGCTTTACATGGAAAACCTTCAGCAATCATCTGTCGAGCAACTAAACCACCAGTACTGTAACCTATTAAAATAGTTGTTTCCTGATCAAAGCTAAGGTAAGCTAAACCTTTACTAAGAGCTTTAGCGTTATCTTTAAAGGACTTGAAATGACTTTCATAGCTTGGAGATATAAAATCCCACCCTACTGCCTCTGGCAGCTTGTATAGAGCATCCCTTAAGCGGTGCATATTTACTCCTTCATTATTCCACCCATGAAGTAAAATACAGCACTTTTGCTTATTGTGGTTGGGAGAGCTTTTTCGTAAAACGCTTCCAATAGGCACATAGGTATTTATAGGCCATACTTCATTTGTTGTCTGGGACATTGCAGTGTTCGGATCCAAAGCAACAATGTCATCTTGTTGGGCATTTACGAAATAGTCAGAAAAACCAAGACTCATTACACTTGCCAAACTAGCTTTAAGTAGTTGGCGTCTCGAAATCGTCCTGTCTAGTCTATATAACTTATGCATTGTTTCTAACAAGTCTAACATTTAAGGGTATTTTAACTTGATGATTATTGTAAGTATAAGTTTCAGAAAAATGCTATAGTAAAAAATTCAACTACCTATTGAAGATTAATTTGTTACCGAAGGTAGTGTTTGAAGAAGAATTTAGATTAATTTTTATTGGGTTTTTAAAAGATTTTATTATGTCAAGTAGGGCTTTAGTTTTAGGATAATTTGTAGGAGTTGGGAGGATAGAATAGAATGCGTAAGCATGAATCAGGCTTTACAATTATTGAGTTAGTTGTGGTTATAGCGGTAATGATTATTTTAATAGGTATAGTTTTTGCTCACTTTTCACGTGGAAACATTGAACTGAGACAAGCAGCCCAGAGTTTCTCTCTTAGTGTGCAAAAAGCTCGTAGTGAAGCTATAAAACGCAATGAATTTGTAGGTGTAACTATAAAGCTCGATAAATTTATTGTTTTTGTAGATGAAGATAGAGATAAAAGCTTTGATTTCAGTGAAGAAATTATTCTGCAAGTTAATATGCTTACAAATTATCCTAGTGTGTCTTTATTTAGCAATATTAATAAGGATATAGTATTTAATCCAAGAGGTTTCATCGCAAGTATTATAGCTCAATCAGTGACTTTTAGAAGCTCTAAAAGCAATTCCACATTTAAGGCAGTGATTTCTGCTCAAGGACGCGTGCGTCTGGAAAAAGTTGATTCATAATGAAATTTACTACTAGCGCTAATCAAGAGGGCATGTCATTAATTGAACTTCTTATAGGCATTGCCATTATTACAGTAGCGTTTCTACTTATTGCTATAGGACAAGTATTTAGCTTTACTAGTTTACGCAAATCTGTAGAGCTAGAAAATGCCAGAACCTTTACCTCTCGTATTTTAGAGGATAAATATCAAGAGCTTATTTTTAAGACTTTAAGTGCTAGTGGTACAAATACTCCCAAAAGCAAGTTTCAAGAATATCTAGCTTGCCAAGAAGGTATAGCTGGTTGTTCAGGCACTGATATCTATCAGCACTATACGGCTCATTGGCGTTTAACAAATCCAAAATCTAGTAGCAAAACCTCTGTAGATAAAGAGGGGCTTGTTCGTTTAGAAGTGCAGGTTGAATGGAAAGCAAAAGGTAAACAACATTCTTTTAGTTTGGCTAAATATTTAAGTTGCATATATATAGTAAACAGTAATGGTCATACTGCTTGCCCCCTTCCAGAAACACCTCAGGGACATAACTAAACTTCATAGAGTTCATAGAGTTTAAAAGAATTGAGTATGGTAATGCAAATTCACAGGAAGGAAAACAGGGTGTTAGCAAATGTTTAGATTGTCTCTGCAAGATGATGCAAAAATAATCTATCCCAATACTTTAAGTAGTGATAATTTAAAAAAGGCGAGGTTAGAAACAGGCTTTAGTGTAGTTGAATTTATAATTGCTACTGCTATCTTGGCTATCATTATTACAGTGATATTTGTTTTTCTAACTTCTTCTCTTCATGTAAGTGAGTTAAATACTGCACATAGCGAATTACGTAGCAATATTAGTCTGGCTATAGAGCTTATCGCTTCTGAACTTTACAGTGCAGGTTCAATAGGTGTAGCTACAGAGAAAAATGGGATTACTTGTGATTGGCATGATGTTAATAGCCCTAGGGAACCCGCTTTTAAGCTAGATGATAATACTACTAGGCTTCATGCATTTACCGTTAGGTATTGTGATCCCTATACAAGAAAAGCAAAAAAGATTTCTTACAAGGTACAGTCTGATAGGACAAATAATAATTTGCTAACTCTCAAACGTAATGAACGGGGGATAGATAGTAATGGTAGTTTCCCTAAAGGTAGTTTTCAGGCAGTTATTCCCGGTATTGTTGGTTTAGAGCTCGAGCTCCAATGTAAGCCCACTGACACAACAAGTTGCAACCCTATTAGCAAGGAATTTAACTATAAAAATATTTTAGCAATTACTATAAAAATTGCTGCGCAAACCCCATTTAAAGCCAGAAAGGCTAATCAAGATAAATATTTCTTTGGTCTAGAAAGTGATTCAGATAGCGTAGAGCTAGTTGCAGAACAAGGTTATCTCTATGAATATACTGAACAAACAATTCATCTTATCAATCTAGGAATAGATTAACTTAGTAATTGAGGATTACCAAACTATGAAAACTAATACCTATGGCTTTGTTTTGATTTTTGCACTACTAGTCATAATTATAGCAAGTTCCTTACTTACAGGTTTGCTTTTTAGTGCTAACACTAGTTTAAGTATAACTAGTAATAGCTTAAAAGCAGCTAGGGCAGAGTCCTTTGCTAAAATAGGGCTAAGCCGTTTCCAGACTATTGCTCATCAAAGCTATGCCTTTTATTTATCTCATTGGGAAGATTACAACCTTACTAGCGAACAACTACAAAAATTGAAATGTGGTACAGCAAACTTACTTAGCTTAGGTCTAGACATGGATAGATTGCGAGATGGTCCTTGGAGTGATAGGGTTAACGATAACACTCGCACAATTGACATTCTTGTAAATCAGCCTTTTGAAGAGCATGAAACTCTACCTGACGGTATGCAAGGAGGCTATGTTGTTACCTTGTCTAACGAGGGTAAAACTCTCGAGTCTAAAGGGTACTTGGGTGAAAGCTTTGCAGGAGGAACAGCACGCTCTAGAGCAACAGTATCTTTTTCAGAGGCTAATAATAGTAGTCCTTATCAAAATGCTATTTTTGCTGGTGGGGAACAAGGAAAAGTCTTGGGAAGTATTGCTATTTATGGTTCTGTACATTTAATAGGTAGGCCACTAGATAACATTGCTTTAGACATAACTAAGGAAGGTGGCATTTATAATAATTATTATGGCAGAAAAGATCAGGCTTCAGATATAAGCACTGATGTAGAAGCGCTCACAAATATAAGCACTAGTGCCCCCCCTGATCTTTGTACGCAGCTAAAAATTAAATATGGCAATGTAAACCGCGACAGCATTTCCCCTATTGGTTGGAATGATGATGAGAATAACAATAGTATTATTTTTAATATAGCAGCTATTTACTTGGATGCTCAGCTGTTAGGCAATCCTCCCTACACTAGAAAAGATAAGTCAAGCTATAGTGACACAATAGATACTAGTATGCCCGAAATACCAAACAATTACCCTAATGATGTTGGCAATGCTGTTTACATAGCAAACTGTATAGATTTTACAGATGATATTAGTGATGGTACTTTTGACTTAAGTAGTGCTGATGTGGGGGACAATTGTTTTTCAAGTAATTCTTTTATTGCTTTGGTAGATAGCACTACTACTTGTGCTGGTATTACCAATGATTTCTTGTCTACTTCTTTTACAGTGAACCTAATTCCTGATTTAGTGGCCGTAGTTCAAAGCTATGACAATAATAGCACAGGCAAACTTTTATGCATTAATGGCACTGTTAATACTGGCAGCTTTAATCTAACCCTAAATAACATAAACTATCAAGGCCAAGGTACTTTTAGAGTAGGCATAGGAGCAGGTAATGCTTCTAATGGAGCCATTGAAGCTGACATAAATATTTCCGGTAGCGTTACTCCTGTAAATAGGGATTTCCCTAGAGAAAGTGCTCTGGGTTTAGTTTCTAATCACAATATAAATATAATAGGTAGCACTAATGAAAGTCATGCTTTTATTGCTTTTGCTGAAGATACTATTACTATTTCAGAGCAAGTAATTATAGCTGGCTCCCTTATAGCTGGTACATTCCAAGTTGCCAAAGTACCTAAAGTAGCTTATGTACCCGGTGTTTTCCAAGTTGCAGCAAACCAGTTAGGTTTGCCGCAATCAAGTGATTTAGCTTCTAGTACAAAGCTAGGTGTAGTTGCCTATGAACGTCAATAAGGATCATTTTTTAGTATAGGTAGCTATCAAAATATCTGCTACTTCTGGTCTAGTAAATTCTGATGGAGGAGCCTCTCCTCGAGCAAGCATCTCCCGTACTTTAGTACCTGAGAGGAATACTCTTTCCTCAGGTGTGCTGGAAGTGGTTTTGCTAGAAGCCATTTGTTCGGTACGCTTACAATAAAAGGCATGCTCAAATTTAAGCGGAATAATGGCTAGCTCATCCTTATTAAACTCATCAAAAATCTTTTGTGCATCATAGGTGCCATAATAATCACCTACACCTGCATGATCACGACCAACTATAAAGTGCGTGCAACCATAATTCTGCCTTGAAATAGCATGTAAAATAGCCTCTCTTGGCCCTGCATAACGCATAGCTGCTGGATAAGTGCCTAGAAAAACGCGTCTAGGATTGTAATACTTTTCCATTAACACTTCATAGCACTGCATACGCACGTCAGCAGGAATGTCATCATTTTTTGTTGTTCCTATCAAAGGATTAATAAAAAGGCCATCTACTATCTCGAGTGCTACTTTAGTCAGATACTCATGAGCACGATGAATGGGATTGCGAGTCTGAAAAGCAACAACACTTTCCCATTGGTGTTTTGTAAACGCAGCTCTAGTTTCTTGTGGGGTAAAGCTATAGCTAGGGAATTCCCCTTTAGGTAAATCAGAGACTACTGAAATGGGTCCTCCAAGGTATACAGCACCTGCATTTTGTGCAGCAGCAACTCCCGGATGCTTATTGTCATCTGTACCATAAATTTTTGTGAACTCGTTAGTTTGATCAGGTTTAAACTTGCTATGTATGAGCATAGTAGCAAGAATTTCACCATTTGCCTGACAAAGTGCTATTTCACTATCAAGGTGGTATTTTTCACTACTTTCTTCAGGAACTTGTAAAGTAATAGGAATACCCCAAGCTAAACCACTAGGTAAACGCATTTGGTTAACTACATTTAGGTAGGTAGACTCATCTGCAAAACCTTCAAGAGGGCTATATATACCAGTAGCAATACATAAAAGGTCAGCTATATTTCGTTCAGATAAAGTTAAGCGTGGTAAAGCATGAGCATTTTCAAAAGCTTCTTGGCGTTTATAACCATATAAGTTTCTATCAACTAAACTACCACCATGAGGCTGTATAGGAGTTTTATTCATGTAAAGGTAATACTAACAAACAAGTTTAAGATAAAAAAGGGATATCAAAGGTTGATACATTTGTTGTTTTCTGATGGCATATAGCAAAAAGCAGGCTTATATAAAAAACCTGCTTTTTAATTAAAAATAAGCTTAAGGCTAACTTGAAGGCGTTGGCACTGGTATCTGTGGTGGCGGTGCTCCGGTAGCTACGGTGTAAATGATTAGTGCAATAATAGCAATAATAGCAATAACAATAGCCCAATAAATAAGTCCAAAGGCACCATTTAGACCACCTAGTGCACTCATAAGGTGCTCCATATCCTCACCTTCTGTTTTAACTATTTTTGAAAAGGATGTAGCAGAGCTAGAGAACCAAATGCCAAAGAGAAGTAAGAGTAGTGCTGTTATAATCATGCTTAGATTATTCATAAACTCTTGCCCAAAACCCTCTGTTCCATTTTTGATTTCTAAGCCAGCTAACACTCCTGCTAAAATAGCAAACACTATTAAAACAAGGGAAACCAAACGGAGCTTCCTAGCAAGTACATTAACAACCTTGTTTTCATCATCTGTAAACTCATATGCCATTAAATAAACACTCCTTGAATATTTTGTGCAGTAATTAACTTACTGACTGAAGGGATAGTATAAGACAATGTATTGAGGTTGTAAACCCACCTTTATCTGTATTATCTAGACTTTGGCTAGCTAGAATGATATCGTTATTAATTAAGGTTAGTTCTTAGCCAAACTTATTGTAATAATTAAGGGCCCCTTTATGAAGTCTATTTTGAAGTTTATAATAATTTATACTTTACTCCACTAAAAAGCCATTTTAGTTTTTCAAATGAGGTTACGCTATTGAGCCAAGAAAATGCTATCTGGCAAGATTTACTCGGCTACGTTAAAAACAATATCCCTGAAGTGGAGTTTCAAACGTGGTTTAAGCAAACTGCCCCCTTAGGTATAGAAGAGGGCACTTTTATGATTGCTGTGCCTAATTCTTTTGTTCGTGATTGGTTTAAAAACCACTATAGTGATGTGCTCGAGCAAGGATTAGAATCATTAGGTGCAAATTACCCAAAGGTGGGCTTTGAAGTTAGCTCTATAGAAGTTGAGCAACTCAATCTTTTTAATGATGCTAACAAGGAAGATAAAAAGGATAATGTAATAGCTCCCAATAATAAGCATGCTAGCATTACCTCACTCCACCCTCGTCCTAGACTAAATCCTAAGTACACCTTTACCAACTTTGTAGTTGGTCTTAATAATAATTTATCCCATGCTGCAGCTAAGGCCACAGCTAGAAGCCCGGGTAAAGCCTATAACCCCCTCTTTATCTATGGTGATGCTGGTTTAGGTAAGACCCATTTGATGCATGCAGTAGGACAAGCAGCTCTTGAACTCTATCCTAAATTAGTAGTTGAGTATGTGTCCACTGAAACATTTACTAATGAACTTATTACTGCTATCCGTGAGGATAAAATGGTACAATTTCGTCATAGCTATCGCAGCATTGATCTACTTCTAATTGATGATGTCCAATTCATTGAAGGTAAAGAGCGTACTCAAGAGGAGTTTTTTCATACCTTTAATGATCTTCACCAAGCTGGTAAACAAATTATTCTTTCCTCAGATAGGCCTCCTAAAGACATACCTAAGCTCGAGGGCAGATTGCGTAATCGCTTTGAGTGGGGACTTATTACTGATATACAAGCACCTGACTTAGAAACGCGCATAGCAATTTTAAAAATGAATGCTGAGTATCGCAAAGTAGATGTAGGCAATGAGGTTATTGAATATATAGCTCATAATGTAACTAATAACATTCGAGAGCTCGAGGGAGCACTCATTCGCGTTATTGTTTACTCAAGCATGAATGACCTAGCCCTAAACAGCCAAAATGCAGCAAAAGCACTTTCGGACATCTTCATGCCCGCAGATGCTGACCTTAGCATGAGCACAATATTGCAGGTGTGTGCAACATATTTTGATGTCCCTGTTCAGGACATCGTTTCTAAGGGAAGGCGTGCTGAATTGGTTAATGCACGTCAAGTGTCTATGTATTTAATCCGTGAGCTTACTAATCACTCTTACCCTGAAATAGGCTCATTTTTTTCAAATCGAGATCATAGCACAGTTATGCATGCAGTAAACAAAGTTGAGAAATCCTTAAAGGAGGGTAGTGAATTCACACAACATATACGTGAAATTAAGAATAAGCTTGTATAGCTATATTTTTGTAATGTAACGATTACTAATTATAGGATTAAGGCCGTAGTTTTTTGCTCTTGCTCTTGCAAAATTGGTCAATACTGAAGAGTCACTATAATCTAGTGTATAAAGATCAAGCCCCTTCTTGCACAGTATTTTTGCCCTATCAGCATTGATTTTAAGATCCCTTGCAACTAAGCGTTGATAAAAGGTTTTACCTAACCTGTCAACATGCCAACGTGTTGAGAAAGCTTCAAAAAGTACACCATCAACAAAAGGTAAAAATTCTGGTAAGAGGCTAAAACCACGATTAGCCAAAAGGTAAGATGTCTTAAAATTGTCTCGTAAAGAAGCTATAAGCAATGACATGGCTTCTTTGTCTTCTGGGAATAAATCTACTACATCTAAATTATCTAATAAAAACCCAGTAAAACCTTGCTTTAAAAACCCTTCAGCTTTAGCTAATACATTTGCCTGCCAGTGTTTATTGTTTACATGGACGTAAAGAGTTTTCCAATAAGGATTACAAGCATCGCGTTGCCAATTTACAGGTGTTTTGAGGCTAAAAGCACTAATTTCACCAAGGCTAAGATAGGCAAGTGGTTGTACTCCTTTTTGGCACAAGTAGACAAGCATTTCTTTAGTGTAGTGATTTGCTTGTAGAACAACACTTTGGTAATAGGTAAGAGATTCTAGTTGATTCTTGCCATAATATAGGTGTAGACACTTATGATTCTCCATAAAAGCTTTTCTAGAGCAAAGTTTCCTTTATGAGCATGTCATTCTGAGGAGTTTAGTAAGGAAAGGAATAACCTTGAACACCACATCACTTGGAACCTTAGCTGTGCCTAGTAATTACATACCTGCTTCATGTTAAATAAAGTAAAAGATAATAATGTACTAACAACACAATAGCTTAACTTCAAACATTTGGTGATCGTTACTAAATCTTTGCGCTTGATAGAAGCGTATTACAATACACTCCTACATTCTTACATTTGTGCTTCCATCTTTTAGACATAAGGGGCTTACAAATTAATTTATAAGATTTAATTCTCAAATGTCCAATTTCTTTACTGTTGAAATATAAAATTTGTCAAAAAAATTTACAATTATACTAGTTAGATTTGTTACAGAAGGGAAATACCATATTGCTCAATGTGTTTAGCGTAAACAATTAGCCTTCCAAAAAGTACTATAATAAGAAACATTAAAAGAAAACTAGGAGATAAGCCTATAAGACTAAGAATTCCTACTACTCCAAAAGAGATCTGTGCTACCTGAACATCATTGAGACTCATAAGAGCTAAGGCAAAGTTAAGGGATATGCCTAACAAGGCAAATCCTATAATAGGAATATATTTAATAATATCGTTGTTTACATCATAATTGGCTATTAGTATAATTACTAGCAAAACTAGAACAGGTAAAAGGCTATAGCGAAGGATTATAGTTTCGACAAAGCGACGATAATGCTGGCGAGAGCGTAGGTCATCTGACCACATAAGTTCAGTCAAAGCACTTTTTAACCAAATAACTAGTCGCTCAGCCATAATTATTAGTAAGGTACAAAGTGCTAGACCAAATATACTCCAGTAAACGCCTATATCTTTTGTTGATTTAATAAGGTGCATAAGAAGTACTCCTTGACCAAAACCATATAAACCCATTAGGAGAGTGTCAGGAATATCTTTTAACATCCAATGCCAAGCTTCTTTTTTAGGCCAGATAAGTTCACGTCTAGCTAGAAAAACAGCTAAAGATAGCATAAGAAAGCATGTAAAAGCAGGCCAAGGCTGCAAATTGAAAACTAAAGGTCCTGCTGTATTTAATAGTAGTAAAAATGAGGGTATAAAACCAATGAAAGTATTGATTTCCTCATAAATCTTTTGTCTCCAAACCCAACCTGCTACTGTCCACCAAAAGATTGCTACTGTCATGGCAAAAACCTCAAATCCAAAAATCAAGCCCATAAGAAAGAAGCCTAAAACGCCTAGGTACAGCACTATGGTAAGAACCATTTGACCTTCTTTTTTTGACCATTCTGTTGAAGCTTTTCCAATAAGAGAATTACCCATAAATGACCAAACAATAATCCAAAGCATGGTACCCCAATGTATAGACTCTTGTAAAAAAGCCATCATGGTTACAATAACAGCAACAAGTAGTACTGTTTGTTGTTTTCGTAAATCTCGTAGCGGTTTTATTTTAAATCTAGTTTTAGCTTGACGATTAGTATATTTATAAAGTTCAGAGGCTAATTCAAAGGTATTTTTCATACCAAACTCTTTTTTGGTACGGTAACTATTATAGCCTAGAGCTTCTAAATGAGCGGCTAACTCGTGTTCATCAGCAGCTTCATAACAAATTGTTTTAAGAGTTGAGTCAGAAAGTTGACTAAGAGGGTTAGGATCTTGCTCTTTCTGCTGGGAGTTCAACTGACTAAGTTGTTCAGTAAGTTCTTTAGTTAAAAAAAGTTGCTGATCTTGTTCATTCATAAGCATTTCCTAATTTGCTCCTGACTTACCTAATGTCTAAGTTAATTTCTTTAATGCTAGCAAGACTCTTCATTATATCTTCATCTTCTGTGAGGAAGTTTCTCTTTAATGTTATGGCGTTTTTATTTTTTTGCCATTGAACAAGATTGTTTTGGTTTGCTGTGTCTAGAATACCATCCAGTTGAAAAAAGATTTCTAGTGGTAGTTGCCTTAAAGAATTAGAGCTTTCCTCAATAAAGGTAGTTAGTCTTATATCTTTTTGCTTTGCAAGACGTATAACAGGTTCTTTTAGGGCACTTGAGTACAGGCTTCTATAGTTATGACACATCTTTTCTAGGGTGAATTGCTCTAAGGCCTTTTGACGTGCCTGCTTGCCCAAATTTTTACATAAAGCCTTATCTTCTAGTACTTCTAAAAGTGCATTAGCTAAGGGAATAGGGCTTTGTGGTGGTACAAGGCGGCCAACACTTTTATCTATAGCATCACCTACTCCACCTGCTCGAGTAGACACAACAGGTTTACCGCACATCATAGCCTCAATAACAGTATAAGGAAATCCTTCAGATATACTCGAAAGTACAACTACATCGGCCACATGATAGGCTCTTGAGGCAGGTCGAATAGGGCCCTCAAAGCAAACATTGGGAGCAAGATTTTGTTCTTCAACTATGATTTTAAGTTGCTGATAATATTCTTCATTGCCTGAAGGGATAGGTCCAAATAAGCGTAATTGTGCAATAGGTATTTTTCTTTTGATAATAGCAAAGGCATTTAAAAGTGTCTTTAAATCTTTGAGCGGATCAACCCGGCCTATCCATACAATAGTTGGTTTAGTTTGATGAATAAATTCAGATAGCGGAAACACTTCTGGATCTATACCATTGGGTATGACTTCAACGCGTTTCTCAGGAGCACCTAGCTCTAATTGCCAGTAGCGGTTAAAATTACTTACTGAGGTAACACGATTAGAATAACTATACATTAACTGAGTAAGCAATTTATAAAATCGAGACCGTAAAAGTTTTAAGCTATAAGGATCATCTTCTTTTTTGAAGCTTAAGTAGCGTTCACGCAAGTAAATACCATGCTCTGTGAGTAATAGAGGTTGACAATGCACTCGAGCTGCTATATAAGCGGGTACCACACAAAGGCCATTAGTAACTACATGAACAAGGTCAGTACGGGGTGGAATAAAAAGTAAAGGCACTAAAGTAGCCCTGAGCCAATTTGTTGCTAAACTTACCTCTCCTAAACGAGGAATTTCTCCTGTGAGTTGCGTTAAGGAATAACGCACTGCTTCCCACATTTGGCGACTCTCAAAAAGTGGCCATAAGTTGTACCTATGCCCGATTTGAGCTAAAGCAATGAGTGATTTTGCAAAAAGTCGCAGATCTTGCTTAGAAAAGTCCAAAAATTTATATGCGATTTTGTAAAAGAGCTGTTTTTCTTGTGATTTAATTCGACTAACTCCCTCACGTGGACGCCAGAAGTGTATAGGGATTAGCTCTATAACATGTTTAGGTGTAGCAATGGCAGGCTTAACTGGATGAGGGCCTACTACGGTCATAACCCTAAAGCTAAAATCATCTAGACCATGAATAAGCTGATCGCTCCAGGAGCTTACCCCACCCATAATATATGGATATGTACCTTCAGTAGCAAAGAGTATAGTTTTAGGCTTGTTTTCTGAATTATTCTTTTGTATGCTCTTCACCATTTATTTAGCCTAATCATTAAGTCTTTCAGCTTATATTTTATATTTTGCTAAAAGCGTTTAGCTAGTAGGTAAGAAACAAACCAATTTATCTTAATGTGGCCATGCTAAAGGGTATAGGATAGTAGTTTCCCTAATCTGCCTTAATTATAAATTTAATCGTAGATAACATAGCTCCCTACATAATTTACCTCCTCCTATCCTGATATCTGTGCTTACTTAACTAATTTGTGTGCCTACTTGCTCACCTTTTATCAAACGTTCTAGGTTACCCTTAGTAAAAATGTCAAATACTATTAAAGGCATACCTTTATCCATGCAAAGACTTATGGCAGTGGCGTCCATTATTTTCAGTCTTTTATTTAAAACTTCCATGTAGCTTAGGGTATTATACTTCTTAGCATTGGGATTCTCCCTAGGGTCATCACTATAAACACCATCTACCTTATTTTTTGCCATAAGTACAGAATTAGCATCAATTTCGAGAGCACGTAAAGCAGCAGCTGTATCAGTAGTAAAAAAAGGGTTACCTGTTCCTCCACCAAAAATAACCACGCGACCCTTTTCAAGATGTCGTAATGCTCGCCTGCGAATATAAGGTTCAGCAATCTCTTTAACTTCAACAGAAGTTTGTATACGAGTTCTCACACCAAGATGCTCTAAAGCATCTTGAAGCACAACTGCATTCATAATAGTTGCCATCATACCTACATAATCAGCAGTTGCAGGGTCCATACCCACACCTTGTTTAGCTCCACGCCAGAAATTCCCCCCCCCGACGACTATTGCTAATTGAGCACCATGATTTTGTGCTGCAGCAACCTCGCTTGCCAGTACGCGAGTCGCTTCGGGTGAAATGCCAAAGCCTTTTTCTCCACTTAGGAACTCTCCAGAAAGCTTGAGCAGTACCCGTTTCATTTTTATTGCCCTATAGCAATACGATTATAGCTTCCTACTTGGATATTTTCACCAACAGTAGCAATATGCTCTTTAACTAATTCTTCTATGCTCTTTTTGTCATCTTTCACAAAGGGTTGTTCTAATAGACAATTTTCTTGATAAAATTTGTTTAGACGTCCTTCAAGCATTTTTTCTGCAATATGTTCAGGCTTACCTTCTTCTTTAGCTTGATTTAAAAGCACTTGTCTTTCAGAAGTTATTACTTCCTCAGGTACTTCTTCACGGCTTTTATAAGAAGGGTTAGCCATAGCAACATGAATAGCTAGATCCTTTGCTAGACTCTGAAATTTCTCATTACGGGCCACAAAATCAGTCTCACAGTTAAGCTCTACCATAGCAGAAACTTTGCCGTTGTGATGCAAGTAGTGGCCAATAAAACCTTCTTTGGCTTCACGATCAGCCTTCTTGGATGCTTTAGCAATACCACGTTCACGTAAGAGGTGAGCAGCTTTTTCTACATCACCATTTGTTTCTTCTAAAGTACTTTTGACATCTACAATACCTGCACCAGTCATAGCACGTAACTTTTTAATGTCTTCTGTTGAAACAGCCATAATTTTTCTCCTTAAGGTTACTCTACTGTGGGATCACCTTTTGCAGCACCTCGTTCAGCAGCTTCAGCTATAAAGTCTTCAGGGGAAGTTATAGGAGTTAAAGTAGAATCTTCCCCACTATCAATTTGACTTTGGGTTAATTGAGTGTCATTTTCTGAACCACCGCGCATTTCAACAATAGCATCAGACAAGCGAGAAGTGACTAGTTGAATTGAGCGAATAGCATCATCATTACCTGGAATGATGTAATCAAGTGTGTCTGGATCAGAATCAGTATCTGCTAAAGCAATAGCAGGTATTCCTAATTTATTTGCTTCGCGGACAGCTATAGCTTCTTTGGTGGGATCAATAATGAAAAGCGCATCTGGTAAGTTAGGCATTTCCTTAATTCCGCCCAAATATCGTTTTAACCGTTGCAATTCTTTGCCTAAATCAATTTGTTCTTTCTTGCTAAAACGTAAGATAGATTCGTCATCAAACATTTTCTCTAACTCTTTTAAGCGTGAAACACGGCCACTTATAGTTTTAAAGTTAGTTAACATTCCTCCAAGCCAACGCTCGTTAATATAGGGCATCCCACAACGACGTGCTTCTGCAGCTAAAATCTCTTGAGCTTGCTTTTTAGTACCTACAAAAAGAATAGTACCACCACGCGCAACAACATCTTGCAAAAATTGAAAGGCTTTGTCTGATTCTGACAAAGTTTTTTGTAAATCAATTATAAAAATCCCATTGCGTTCAGCAAAAATGAAGCGCTTCATTTTTGGATTCCATCTTTTTGTTTCATGACCAAAGTGAACCCCTGCCTCTAAAAGCTGCTTCATTCCAAGGTATGACATATTCTCTCCAAAGTGGGACGTTAAGTTAAAGTATTTAGTGTGCCTTTTTTGCTCTACAAAATGGACACCCCACTGCCACTTTGCCAAAAGGCAAACGCTTTAGTTTATAAGATGTTCCCCCCTTTGTCTAGAGAATTAGTTTTGGAGACTTTTTAATGCTTCATTAGCAAGTATGTTATTAGGCTCAAGCTCCAAGGCTTGTAGGTAAGCTTCTTTGGCTGCATTTAGTTCACCTTTAGTTTGATAGATGTGCCCTAGCCAATAAAAGCCCTCAGCATCATTTGTTAGTAACAGCGCTCCCTTTTGAGCTTCACGCACGGCATCATCCAAGCGGCTTTGGCTCAGGTAAACTCTTGCTAAATAGATGTAAAGCATTGGCAAAGAAATATTTTCATCAAGTTCAAGAGCATCTTTTATCCAAGGCTCTGCTCCTGCCTCATTGCCACATTCAAAAGTAACAATAGCTAGGCTAGAAAGTGCTGGCAAAGACTCTTTATTAAGATTGGCTCCTTGGGTTAATTCATAAAGAGCTTGATCACAGTCATCTTGGAAAAAGTACAACATTTCTCCAACTAGCTTATGTGCCTCTGAATTACGAGGATTTAGCATTACTCCACGACGGAAAGAGGTTAAAGCCAATTGGCCTTGATCAAGTGAACGATAAACGCGGCCTAGGTTAATGTGTATCTGAGCAGCTTCTGAGGGTAGTAGCTCTTCTGAATCAGCAAGGCTAACAGCATTTTCAAGTACTAAACGGGCTCCTTCAAAATCACTTTTATGATAAAGGATAACTCCTTTCATATTAAGTACCCTTGGATTAGTTGCATCTATAGATTCAGCTTGACCCACAGCATTAAAAGCCTTATCGAGACCATCTGGGTGACTAGTAGGGTCATCTAAATATTGATTTAGATAAGCTATAGATAGTTGAATATATGCTCCTATGTTACTAGGATCTGCTGCAATTACTTTTTGAAACTCTTCTATCCCTAATTGAGTAGCACGCTGGCAAACTAGGGCTCTACCTTTACCAAGCATAGCACTAATGCTTGTTGGCTCGAGCTTAAGAGCCTCTTGAAAAATATATTGAGCTAATTCACAATCACCCCTACTGAAATATAAATTACCTTGATGGACCAAATCTTCGGAGCTACGCTCTTCTTGTGCCCACACCAAAATTATAGAAAGGGCAATGATACTTAAAATACTCTTGACAAAATGTCTTACCACAATAATCCTCCAGCTCAAACATCATAAATACTCAAGACCTTGGTTATAAACAGTACTTTCAATTTTTTATAACTGAGAATAGGCTGTTTTAAACTAATTTCTTTAAAATAACCTAGGCCAAGCACAATAGTCCTGCTAAGCATAAGCTTCATAATGACTAGCAAGTGTGAGATGGATGTGTGCAGTTATGAGATAAAAGTGCCACAAAAAAGGTTCTGATTCTGACTTTTTCTGCAACTGCCCAGCCAGAAAAGATTTCCTAGCAACCTCGAAATCCTAACTAAGAAATTTTGATAAATTGTTTAGCTTTTATAGAATTACTTGACATAACTAATGCTCTTCTCAACATTACTTTAACGCTTCTGCAATTATATTAGCATTGTAAAGCAAAAGGTTTTGATAGCTTTCAGTTTCTGCTCCTCCACCTACAGAGTCTAGAAAAGCTATATCCTCAATCCCAGTTAGCTCAGTAAATACTTCAGCAATGTGAAGTGGTAATTGTACCTCACTGAAGAGGACTGTAGCACCGCTTTCTTCAATCTTTTTTAGCTTATAGGCTAGATAATTGGCGGAAAGAGTTTGATTGTGCGAAGGTTGAATTTCCAAAACTAGATTTAAGTGATAATGCCTAGCAAAATAACGCCAAGCATCATGAAAGGGTACAAAGGGAACATCTTTTACAGGTTTTAGTAATTGTTCAATCTCTTTATCTAAGTTGACTAGTTCCTCAGCTAGTTTTTTAGCATTAGCCTGATAATTAGCAGCATTTGGCTTATCAATTTGGGCAAGTTGATCTGCAATGATCAAGGTAGCTTCTATCATCAAAGAGGGATCAAGCCAAATATGAGGATTAATCCAATTATTTTTGTTGGCATAGGGGTCAATAATTCCCTCACCAAGTTCTTGATCATTATTATAATTGCCTTGATCACTGCCTAAAATTGGCTCAACAGCCACGCGCTCAAAAATTTTAATGAATAAGGCTTTTGAATTGCTAGCACTGAGCACATCATAAATCCACTCATCTATTACTCCATTTAAAATAACAAGGTCCGCAGTAACTAAACTAGCTGCTATATTAGGATTAGGATCAAATGAATGAGAAGAAGTTCCTACAGGCAATAAGTGAGTCACTTCAGCTTCAGGGGCAATTTGCTTTACTAAACTGTAGTAGGCGTGGATAGTAGTTACAACTTTTTGAGCTAAGCTTGTCGACAAAAGAGAACTTAAAATAACTACTAGGTAAAACCTTATCATAATTTTCAATTACTAAAAACTAAAGCTACGTTGGATAGCTGATAACCATGGTATATTACAATGTTAGCACCTGTCAATGTTAACAGCTTAAACAGCATTTTTCTATACTGAAAATGGCTTAGTTTTAGGTATTTACCCATGAGGTTCTTTGGATACACAAACAGTATTACCAGCTTGACCTTCGTCTGACCTACTTTCCTCCTTGCATTTTTAGCTTATAGTTAACTGCAAACCTTCCCACAGGACCTTATTAATTGATTAAATAGCTAACTAAATAACATATTACCTTTAACCTCAATTCAAGGTCAATCCCTTGTTAGCAAATTTTAGAGGCATGCCTGATTGGAAGAAGATACACTATAAGCTCCTTTATCTAGAAGGATTCCTGTAGCTGTTTTCTCTAAATTATAGCTAAAAAACCTTCCATCACTAGCACGCAATACGAGTAAAGGGTTAGCTATAAGGCCAAATCCAACATCCCATTTCCCTTGGTGAGCATCGCTATCACTATCACTTACAGAGCCAGCACCAGTGGAGATTATCATTTTACTACTGTATTCATAAGCATAGCTGCCATCACTACAAAATATAAAGCTTTCGTTTGTTCCTGATGCTGAAGAACCATAATTACCTGCACCTCCACTACTATAGCTCGAGTTATTTCCTGTATAGTTTAAACTTTTGCCTGCTAGTAATTGTTGCCAATCACTATTATTACCATTTGGGGTAGCAAAGGAAGCAGTATTTGTAAATTGAGCTATAGTTGCAACCAACACATCTTTTTGCTGTGGTAAAGCTATTCCTAAAACAACTATAGCATTGCCAGTTTGTCCTTGCTTAGTGCTCATATGCACTAATAATTGTTGCTCCTCACTTACAAGATAACTAGCAGTAATGGTATCTCTATTTTGTTGTGGAGCATCTACAAGTGTAGCTTGTAAACCTTCAGATTGAATGTCACTGAAAGCAGATTCAGCAAGTTCTAGAGATGTTGCCTTAGAAAAAGCTGCTATAGAAATGCCATGACTTTGATCATCGGGAGTTAAAATAAAAGTACCACTTTCAGCATCGTGGCTGCCAGCATAGCCTTGTGGAACAATGAAAGATACACCTGATGCAGCAGAAACGAGCTGTGTACCTGCAGCATAGTTCTTATTAGCTTCTATAGCCTCACCATTTAGAATGCTTTGTGGTGAAGGGGGTGTCAAACTTGGTATGAGAGGGTTGGCAGGTGGTGAACTTGGTGGAATATTGTCACCTTGTCGTTTAAGAGTGTAATTAGTGTTTCCAGTAGTCAAATTTAAAGTATCAGAATTTAATGAAGCTGTAAATTCAAAATTATTGCCTCCATTTGCGAAAGTACCATTCATAGTATTGCCTTGTGTCACAGCTTCAACAGGGTAGTTTTGCCCTCCTAGGGTTAGTGTTCCTGAATAGTTATGGGCATTACCTTGCAGTACAAAAATTAAATTGCCATCTGTAAAAGTTCCCAGCCAAGGGTCAGTAGGTATGGGTGCTAAGGGGTTATTTGTGGGGGGGATATTGGCAATAGGGTTGTTGGGCATTGAAGGAGGCACTGATGGAAAGCCAGGCTTTGGAAAACTAGGAATGTTTGGTGTACTAGGTTGTTGATTATTAGGGGGCGAAACTGGTGGCATAGGTGTAGTTGGAGTAGGTGTAGTTGGTATAGTACTAGGAGCAGGAGTCAAGTTAGCTTGATGACTAGTACGTTGCAAAATGATTTCTTGGGCACTATCCTCAATAGGTTGCCCCTCTTGATCAATATCAAGAACATAAAAATACAGTGTGTTACCTACTTCATCAAGTGAAGCAATATAACCAAGTATGCCGTCAGGTGTATTTAAATAGCCAAAAGCGCCATCTGGATAACCTTCTCCTTCAAGCTCATAAATAAGTTCATTTCCTTCAAGTTTACCTACCATAGCTCCACTAGCCTCATGTTGTATAATCAAAGTAATCCCACCAACATCTGTCTCCATAAAGTAGGTTCCTGTGAAATGGGCAGCAAGAGTAAAAGAGCAAAAAAGTGCAAATAATAGGGCTAATAATTTCATAACTTCTCCTTGATAAACTTCATTGGTTCTGATCGAGCAATTTCTCTTCAAAATAAATTCTTGCCTCATTGCAATGCAAAGAGTGTCATCCTGAACCCTTCTTTTGCTATACTCTATAGTGGCGAGAGTAAGCTACGTCAAAGATCTCAGGTGCATTGTGTAGTTTGAGATTTGTCATCGTTATGCTCCTCCAAATAACATAATAAACGAAATTCCTCTCTAAGGAAAAAAATTTCTAGATAACTTATAGTAGCCATCCTAACTATTAGGATACTATTTTAATTCTGGCCATTCTATAAGCTATCTATGTAAAGCCCTTCTCAAAATGCATAAGCTTTTTGTGTGCCTTCTATAAGCAAAAGGTGTTTGTAGAGTGCCCCATAGGTTTTAGCTGGGTATGGATTTGCTGAAGGGCTTTGTAAGCACCTGATTAAGTGTGGCAAATCCTATTTCCATAGTCACATTTTAATTTTTCTAGATATCTTTAGTTCTTGCAAATTTTAAAAAAATTTGTTTGTATTAGCAAATGAGTAACAAGCCAAGAAAAATAATCCTTGCTTATTCAGGTGGTTTAGATACCTCTGTCATTTTAAAATGGCTCAAAGAAACCTATGC
This sequence comes from Trueperaceae bacterium, assembly GCA_965223045.1. Taxonomy (GTDB): domain Bacteria; phylum Deinococcota; class Deinococci; order Deinococcales; family Trueperaceae; genus CBDCVN01. The sequence goes on along the minus strand of CBDCVN010000013.1, from coordinate 4,305,767 downwards.
AGCTGAAATAATTACTTTTACAGCAGATGTAGGGCAAGGTGAAGAAGTTGCCCAAGCCAAGGCAAAAGCGCTAGAAACAGGTGCTAGCAAAGCTTATACAGATAATTTGCAAAAGGAATTTACTGAGGAATTTGTTTTTCCTGTACTTAGAGCAGGGGCTATTTATGAAGGCTACTACTTACTTGGAACTTCTTTTGCTAGACCCTTAATAGCCAAACGTATGATAGAAATAGCCGAAATTGAAGATGCAGATACTGTGTCTCATGGTGCTACAGGCAAGGGCAATGACCAAGTACGTTTTGAACTTACTAGCTACGCTTTGAAGCCTGATATAAAGGTTATTTCACCTTGGCGGGAATGGGATTTAAAAGGACGTGAAGATTGCATAGCTTATGCCAAAGAGCACGGTATTCCTGTACCTGTAACAAAATCAAAACCTTATTCTATAGATGCAAACCTCTTTCACGTTAGTTACGAAGGTGGCATACTAGAAGACCCTTGGGCTGCTCCCCCTAAAGATATGTGGAGTCTGACTACAGACCCTGAAGATGCCCCCGATGAACCTGAAGTAGTAGAGGTTGATTTTGAAGCGGGTAACCCTGTAGCGATCAATGGAGAAAAGCTGGATGCTGTAGCACTACTTAGTAAAGCAAATGAGTTTGCTGGTAAGCATGGAGTAGGTAGGGTAGATATTGTTGAGAATCGCTTTGTAGGCTTAAAGTCACGCGGTTGTTACGAAACACCCGGAGGCACTATGTTATTTCATGCTCACAAAGCAGTTGAATCTATTACGTTAGATAGGCATGTATTGCAACTGCGTGATGAGCTAGCGCCTAAATATGCTAGTTATGTTTACAATGGTTTTTGGTATGGGCCTGAAAGACAAGTTTTGCAAAGCTTAATGGATGACATACAAAAAACTGTAACAGGAACAGCAAAACTTAAGCTTTATAAAGGTAATGTAACTATTTTAGGGCGTAAGTCACCTAACAGCCTGTACAGGCAAGATGTAGCTACTTTTGAAGAAGATGATGTTTATAACCAAGCTGATGCGGAAGGTTTTATTAAATTGAATGCTTTACGCTTGCGTATAGCTAAGGAGTTATAATAGCTATACTGTGCTTATGCTGCTGCTTTTAGTTTTTGCTCGAGCACCCCAACAACAACACCAAGCCATTTAATCTGTCTAATAGGGGTACCGTCTGAACACTTCTTGTTAGTATCCAAATAAACACCATTATGAAACTCACGCATAGTTTGGGCAACTAAAACAGCATAGCGAGGACTAATCCATTGACCTAAATTAATAGCTACATCAGGATAGACCCAAGTACCTTGTTCTTGGGGGGTGCCCCCTGTTTAATTTGTACCAGAGTCGTTATCGGAATCCCGACAACAGAAGATAGCTCGTCTAGGAAATCTTTTGTAACTTTGTTAGCAAAATAATGACCAAGTAATTTCCCAGCAGCTTTGCACAGCAGCTTTGCACAAAGCAGTGGCATTAATATAGCTATCCTCACGAATAATTACTTGACTGCTACCTTGGCCCAAGGTTTGAATCTCATGAGATATCGTGTGGTTCATGGTTTTTTTCTCAAGCTAATTAGTTTAATTGATAGAAGATAAATGTTATAAGTGATAAAGTACATGATAGTTCCTTACAAAGGGAATTTCAGAGAGTTGGGAATTAGAGGGCTTAACCCTCTGATGTGTTGGTCATACATTTATTTGTGTCTTTTTGTCAGCTATTCCGTTTCTAGCCTATAAGCATAATGTGGAATATAATTATGATGAGCAACATGACTGATAAAATGCGAAAGTTAGTTGAAATTGAATTGGTAAGGCAAGATATGACACAAAAAGACCTAGCTGACGAAATTGGTAGGAAGCGTCAACAAATAAATAACACTCTCCAAGGTCGTTCTGGGAAAATGCCCAAAGTGTGGTACGACATATTAAAAACTTTTGAATGGAAAATAAATATAGTAGATAAAAATGGAAACGAAGTGCGTTAGATAAGCAGGAAACCCCTAGGTTACATGTTAAAGAAGGTGTAGATCCAGATCAATCTTTCATATAATTTTGAGTTTGGAAGCACCTATAAATTTCTACTCGGAGTAGGTGTTGTAATGATAGTCTCAGATGGCAAAAACACACAGCAAGTTTATTTACGCTTGGCTACTTTTGAGGATGTGGCTAGCCTAACTAATCTTTACCAAACAGCATGGCTTTGCAATGAGAGTGAGGCTGAGGTTTGGGGGTGGCTCGAGCGCGGAGGAACATTAATCCTTACCAATAAAAATAACCAACCTATAAGTGCATTGCGTTGGCAGGATAATAACCAAGGGTGGCAACTTGACAGAGTAGCTACCCTAATAGAGTATCGCGGGCAAGGCTGTGGGCGTTGGCTCATGACTCACTTAGAAGCTCTAGCTATTAAGCAAAACATTGTTTCTCTATCTCTTACTTTAGCTGATCAACTTAAAGATCTACTACCTTATTATGAACGTATGGGGTACTTGGTAGTAGGTAATCAGGAGGGTGGCTATCAATTGACAAAACGAGTAGGGGGCATGTGGCAGTACCAACTCTAAAAAATAGAGACTCACAGAATGAGTAAGGGAAATGAGGAAAAGGATTTACTAAAGTAAAATGCTCAAAATCAAACAGTTGTTAGTATAGTTAAAAATTGTTAGGTACTCACTAGATCTCTCATTAGAGTGGGTTAAACTGTGGATTCTATGATGAACAACTTTGCCTTGAGGCTATCTATTTTTTCTCTATTATTTTTCTTAGGTTGTACACCTAACACAACAACCACAATCAATTCTAAAGAAGCTGAAGTGGTGCATCTAAGTCCTCCTACACAAACATTATCGGCAATACAAGTTTCTGAAGAACAAGATCAAGAAGTGCATGTTCTTAAGCCTATAAATGAACTTCCAAAGCCAGTAGGACTAATAGAACCCGCTATAGCAAATGACACTGCTTTAGAAGAAGTGTTTAATGAGGAAATTCATGTCTTAACCCCTATAGTACCTTCCTTACCACAACAAATGACAATCACTCCACAGAACCAAGCTATCAAGCCACAGCCTCAAATACTTCCCCAACAGAGCATTTCTGCTGAGAACGAGTCACCAGAAATATCTACAGAGTCAACTGCTTTGCCCAATGATAGAGAGCTTGCCCGTACAGCAAATAACGCAAATAGTTTCTTGAAAGGCAATTCCAAAATTATTGAAGATGTACCTTGTACCAATTTCACTACTTTTACAAACTTTGTTAGTAGAGGTGAGGTAGAAGGAAAAAGCTACCATTGTGGGTACATTAATGTACCCGAGGAACATGATAATCCAAATGCCCCTACTCTTAAGCTTGGCTATGTTGTCCTTAAAAGCACTTCTAATAACCCTAGTCCTATACCACTACTCATGATCCAAGGTGGCCCTGGTGGCAGCAGCATAGAACTAGTAGCAGCTTATGCTTTTTGGGGGAGCAATCCTGCTTTAGCTACTGTACGCTCACAACGTGATATTATAGCTATTGATTATAGAGGTAGCACTTATTCTTTACCCCGTCTAATTTGTCCTACCCCTCAATCTATGATTTTACACAGAGCAACAAGTCCTAACGTAGATGATGTTCATGTTAAGAAACAGACTTTACAGGCTTGCTTTAGCTCTTGGCAACAACGTGGTGTAAATCTGTCAGCTTTTAATAGTATTGAAATTGCCAATGACTATGCCCTCGCCTTAACTGCTCTAGGCTACACACAAGTGCATGTCTATGGTGGTTCATATGGTTCTATAGCGGCACAATATATAATGCGTGACTACCCTGAGCTATTACATAGTGTTATTCTTGACGCCCCTGTTGCTCCTTATTTGCACTGGCCTTTAAATACCCCCCAAGCAGCCAATAGTGCCTTCAAGCACCTTTTTGAAAATTGTAAAGCTGATATTAACTGCCAGCAGAACTATCCAGATTTAGAAAAAGTATTTATAACTACTGTAGACAATCTCAATGAACAGCCTGTTTCCCTTACTTTAACCATTAATGATCAAAGGCAAGAAGCTAAGCTAAATGGTGACTTGTGGGTACAAGGGCTTTACGAACTTATGTATCGTAATCCAAAGCAAGTTATATCAAATATTTTTAGAACATCAACAGGAGATTACAGTGCCGCTAGCAAAATACTTGCTGATATAGTAGCCTACAAATCGATATTTTCGCCGCCTGAAGAGACTTTTGTAGTTAGCAGTGGCTTATACATGTCGGTAACTTGTGCAGATGAGTTTACATTCACTGATGCTGACTGGGACTTTACAGGACTTATTCCCCAAGTGGCGAGACCTGTTACCGAATACCTTGACAATGACTTGCCCGAACTATGCTCTGCTTGGCCAGTACCTCTTTTGGATAAACGCTTAAAAGAACCAGTAATAAGTGATATTCCCACATTAGTTTTCTCAGCAAAGTTTGACCCTGTAACCCCTCCTGTTTATGCTGAAAAAATAGTAGAGAACTTATCTCGAGCCCACCTCTACATTTCCTCTACTGATGGCCATAGTGTGCTAAATAACTCTTGTACTTGGCAAATCATAAATGATTTTCTAAATAATCCCTTTAACCTTCCAAATAACAACTGCTTTGAGGTTATAAGAACTTCCCTTGAATCTTAATGAGGTACACCGGTGTCCTCTTAAGTGCTGTTCCCGATAACTGCATATAATTCATTTGCGAATCTCCACTTTTGGTCTGCTAGAAAAGATGCAATAAAGTTAAAATGAAGTCTCAAGCCTCTAGAAATCTTGCTATAAGTTATGCTAGTTTGTAAGGGTTCAAGATTTTGAACCCTTACATTGATAAATCTTCACAATGTAATTCTCCCACAACAACTACTTAAGGTTATGATGGAGGGAGTAGTAAATGACTAGGAAAATTATCGAGTGATTTTCTAGTGTGAGGATTGATAATAATATAATTATCGAAATTAATGTGTTTTGTTAACACCCAAAGTTAACCACCACAACATTAAATCAGGTAACACAATGGTTTTTTCAATAATCAAGACTATATTAACTCCACCTCAATTTGAATCTGCTGATAAAACTTACCGCACTTACTGGCTTCACTACATCCTAATTTCTTTTTTTCTATTAAGTATTGTTGGATTGCTAGCATCATTTTTAAAATTAGTTTCAACAACTACACCAATCCACATTTATTTTGCTATTGCCACAGTAACATCCCTAGCACTTATTTTTCTAGTTCGAAAAGGAAGTATAAGTTCTGCTAGTTGGCTTTTGCTAAGTTTGATTTTAGCTTTTTCTATCTGGATGGCTGTAGATTTTTACAGCAACAGCTCCATAATAAACGCTGCTACGATCAGTTTTTTTCTATTAGTTCCGCTTACTTGGCTCTTGCTAGGTAAACAATATGTAACGCCTACTATTGTTGCTATTACAATTGCTTTAGCAGCAGTAAACTTTTCCAAAAAAAATAGTATACATTCTACTAGCTATGAGATTAATTGGTTTGATTGGCCTATATTTATCTGCATTATAATTTTTGCCTACCTACTCCAACAAGCCAATATAGGCCTTATAGTCAATAAATTAAAGGGTGAGGCAGAAAAAAACTTAGTAGAACACCAAGAACAACTTAAGCAACTAAAAAAAGAGTTGAAGCTACAGATTCTTAAACAGAAAGAAAACGAATATAAGTATCGTACTTTGTTTGACAATGATCAAATAGGCATAGTTACAATTGATAAGCAACAATTTATTAATAAAGTCAATCCCACTATGTGTCATTGGCTTGGTTACAGTGAAGATGAGCTGTGTCAAATGAGTGTTGCTGATGTTACTGTGCCTGAAAATTTAAAATTAAGCCAAGAGCTTACTGAAAAAGCGCTTCAGCAAGAAATCCCATCTTTTCAAATGGAGAAAAAGTACAAATGTAAAGATGGCAAGATAATTAGTGCCATAGTTACTGCTAGAGGAATTTTTGATGAAAAGGGTAATTATGTTGAAAATATAGCAGTCATTACTAATATAACTGATAGGAAAAAAGCAGAAGAAAAGCTTATTGAGAGCGAGGCAAGGTTCCGCAATATCTTTGAGCAAAGCTCATTAGGTATGGTATTGCTAGATACAAATGGCCAAAAACTTACTCAAATTAATCAAGCTTTTTGTCAAATGCTTGGTTACAACCTAGATGATTTACAAGGTTTGGCCCTTGCTGATATTACATACCCTGATGATTTAGAAGTTAGTCTAGAACTGATTAAAGTACACCCACAAGACAAAGATCAATCATCTGGATACACCCTTGAAAAACGTTATATTAAAAAAGATGGCAGTATTATTTGGGGAAGGGTTAATATTGTTGCCTTGCATGATTTGCATGGTAATCCTATTAACTTTTTGGGGATTATAGAAGACATTACTGAACAAAAACAAATGCTAGAGGATTTTATAGAAGAGAAAAATCTATTGCAAAACCTTATTGATGCCATGCCAAATGGTGTTTTCCTTAAAGACTTTCAAGGTAATTACCAAATTTATAATGAGTTCCTAAAATCATTATCTCCTCACCCTAATAGAGCAATTTTAACAGATCATGACTTATTTCCTGACGAGAAACAGGTTTTAGCTATTCAAGCAGAAGATCAGCAAATAATCAGTAGTAGGAAAAGTTTAAGTAAGGAAATGTGGATTAACCGTGATGGTAAAGATTTTTGCTTGTATGTCACCAAAACTCCCCTGATAAATTCTGAGGGGAACGTATTAGGTGTTATTGGTGTTAGCCTCGATATTACTAAGCAACAGAAAATCCAGAAAGAGTTACAGAAAGAGCGCACCTTATTGCGTAACTTAATAGATGCTATACCAAGCATTGTTGTCTTCCAAGATATTGAAAGCCGCTATCAGCTCTACAATAAAACCTTAGAAGAGTTTCATAGTTGTCCTGAAAAAATAGTTACAGATTATGATCTTTTCCCTCCCGAAGTAGCTAAAGCAAACCAAGAAGAAGATAAAAAAATACTTGCTAGTAAACAAAGTGTACATAAAAAGGTATGGGTCTCTATGAATGATGGAGATGGGAAAGAATATTTTATGGATGTGTTCAAGGCACCTTTTGTTGACTCTCATGGAGAAATTTTGGGCATTATTAGTACGGCACATGACATTACAGAACTTAAACGAGCTGAAGAGGCCTTTCAACGTGAACAGGCTTTTTTATATAACTTAATAGACGCTGTACCTGTCAACATACAATTTAAAGATTGTGAAGGCAACTATAAAGTTTATAACCAATCAGTCAGAGATTTTCCTAATATCAGTGGCAAAAAAGTAGTTACAGATTATGACTTTTTTCCTGAAGAAACTGTTAAAATTATTCGAGAAGAAGATCATTATATAATGGATACTAGGCAAAAGGTACATAAAGAAATACGGGTCCCTACATCTAGTGGGGAGAGCCGTCTAATGGACGTAAATAAAGCACCTTTTATTGCCCCTAATGGAGAGGTTTTGGGGGTAATTAGTATAGCCAATGATATCACTAACTTAAAACAAACCCAAGAAGCCTTGCAACATGAGCGTGCCTTGTTAAATCATTTGATAGATACCATACCAAATGTTATTTTTTACCAAGACACAAAGAGTCATTACAAACTTATCAATAAAGCTATGAGGGAATTTCCTGGTTTTCCTGAAGAGTTAACTACTGGGACAGATTATGATCTTTTCCCTGCAGAGGTGGCTAAAGTAAATCAGGAAGAAGATAAATATGTCATTGCTAACAAACAAAGCTTACGTAAGGAAGGCTGGATTTCTATACTAGGCGGCGGTAAACGCTTTATGGAAATAGTAAAAACACCCTTTATTGACTCTAACGATGAGGTTATAGGTATAATTGGTGTTGGTCACGATATAACAGAATTAAAAGGCATACAAGAAGCTGTAGAACAAGAACATGCCCTTTTACAAAACTTTATAGATGCTATACCTAGCATTGTTGTTTTTCAGGATACTGAAAGTCGCTATCAAATTTATAATAAAGCCTTAAAAGAGTTTCATAATTGTTCAAATGGAGTATTTACAGATTATGATTTTTTCCCTATAGAATTGGCTGAGAAAAATCAAAAAGAAAACAAGCAGGTAATAGCTAGTAAAAAAAGGTTACAGAAAAAGGTATGGCTCCCTATGCAAAATGGGGAAAACCGTTTTTTTGACATAATTAAAATGCCTTTTATTGCTCCTAATGGTGAAGTTTTGGGCATTATTAGTGCATCACATGATATTACAGAGCTTAAACAAACCCAAGAAGCCTTGCAACGTGAGCGTTCCTTTTTAAACCATTTAATAGATACAATACCAAGCATTATTTTTTACCAAGACACCGAAAGCCGTTACAAGCTTCTCAATAAAACCATGAGGAATTTCCCCAACTTTCCTAAAAAGGTAACTACAGATTATGATCTTTTTCCAGAAGATGTAGCTAAAGCAAACCAGGAAGAAAATAAACAGGTAATTGCTAGTAAACAAAATCTCCATAAGGAAGGTTGGGTTTCCATATTAGGTGGGGAGAAACGCTTTATGAAAGCAGTAAAAACACCTTTTATTGACTCTAGCGGTAAAGTTATAGGTGTTATTGGTGTTGTTCATGATATAACAGAATTGAAGCATATACAAGAAGCTGCTGAACGAGAACATGCCTTTTTACAAAACTTAATAGATGCTATACCTACTAACATTCATTTTAAAGACACTGAGGGTTACTATAGACTTTATAACAAAACAACTAGAGATTTTCCTAATATCAGCGGCAAACCAGTAGTCACAGATGCTGATTTTTTTTCTGAAGAAATTGCTAAAGCAATTCGAGAAGAAGACCAGCACATAATTAATAATAGGCAAGATATACGTAAAGAAATATGGGTTTCTACTGCTAGTGGTGAAAAACGCTTAATGGATGTAATCAAGATACCTTTTATAGCCCCTGATGATAAAGTCTTAGGAGTTATTAGTATAGCTAATGATATCACGGAACTAAAGCAAATCCAGGAAGACTTACAAAAGGAACGTTCCTTTTTACGTAATTTAATGGATGCTATACCTAGCATTGTTACTTTCCAAGATACTGAAAGCCGCTACCAATTTTATAATAAAGCTTTAAGAGAGTTCCCAAATTTCCCCAATGGTGGAGTAGTTACGGATTATGATGTTTTTCCTGAAGAGGTTGCTAGGGCAAATGAAGAAGAAGACAAGCTTATACTTGCAGATCGACAAAGCCTCCGTAAAGAACAGTGGGTCTCTATAAATGGTGGCGAAAAGCGTTTTATGGAGCTAGTTAAAACACCTCTCATTGATCCTAATGGTAAGGCCTTAGGCATAATTAGTGTAGCACATGATATTACTGAATTGTATGAATACCGTACTAGGCTCGAGCAACTAGTAAAAGCACGTACTAATGAATTGCTGCTAAGTGAAGCACGTTTTCGTGCCCTTTTTGAAAAAGCTCCTATTGGTATAGCTTACAATCCTCCAGAGCAAGAACCAGAAGCAATAGGAATTACTAATAAATATCTTCGTGATTTGCTAGGGTATACCCAATCAGAACTAGACAAGTTAAAAGTTACGGATATCACACACCCTGCTGATATAGCTACATCTGAAAAATACATAACTAAAGCCAGAAATGAGTCGCTAGTTGCTCACACACACAAAAAACGTTACTTGCGAAAAGACGGGGCTACAGTGTGGGCAGAAGTAACATTACTGGGACATAAACTTGATAATGAGGAGATACAGGTGATTGTAACTATAGCAGACATAACTGCTCGTAGGAAAGCCGAGATCGCTTTACATAACAGGCAACTCGAGCTGCAATATACAGTTGCGGAGCTTCAGGAAGCTAAAGAGTCTGCTGAAAGTGCTAATAGGGCTAAGAGTGAGTTTCTCTCAAATATGAGCCATGAATTACGTACACCTCTAAATGCCATAGTTGGTTTTAGCCAACTACTCAGAAGAGGCTCCTCACTTGGCAAAAAACAAATTAAGCAAATCAGTATCATTGACCGTAGTAGCCATCATTTGCTCGAGCTTATAAATGATATTCTAGAACTTAGCAAAGTAGAAGCTGGTAAAGTTGAGATTAATTTAGAAGACTTTGACCTTTTTGCAGTAATTAATGACTTAGAATCTTTCTTTTTAGCTAAAACAAAAGAAAAAGGCATAGGCTTTACTATTGAGATTAGCAGTGAGGTTCCACAGTTTATTACTAGTGATAAACGTAAGTTGCGTCAAGTATTACTAAATTTACTTAGTAATGCCATAAAATTTACTACTAAAGGCGGTGTAGCACTTAAGATAAACACTCAATCGCTTTCTGCCAATAAATCAGAAGTGCAAAGTGACTTAGTAAATTTACGTTTTTATGTCAAGGATACAGGTGCTGGTATTGCTGAAGAAGAATTGGATAAGCTCTTTCAGCCATTTATGCAAACAGCTAGTGGACTTAGTAAGCAAGAGGGTACTGGTTTAGGATTAGCTATAGCACAGCGCCATGTCAAAATGCTTGATGGCACAATAGAGGTGCAAAGTATTGAAAAACAAGGGACTACCTTTACTATTCATTTACCTGTCAAGATAGCTAATGTTGATTCTAGCAAGCTATCTGCCAGTGACAAACAATCCATAATTATTGGTCTAGTTGCTGATCAACCTATTTATAAAATCCTTATTATTGAGGACAAGGTAGAAAATTGCCAGCTATTGTGTGAAATGCTCGAGCCGCTTGGTTTTAGTGTAAAAACTGCTGCTGATGGTCAAAAGGGAGTAATATTAGCCCGGTCATGGCAGCCTCATTTAATACTTATGGATATGAAAATGCCTTTTATGGATGGCTATGAGGCAACCAAACACATTAAAGCATATGCTAGTGGAACGCCACCAATTATCATTGCCATAACTGCCCAAGCATTTGAAGAGGATCGTGAAAGAGCCTTATCTGTTGGTTGCGATGATTTTATAAGAAAACCTTTTATAAAAGATGATTTACTACACACAATAGCAAAACACTTAAAGGTACAATACCACTATTCTGATAAGTCTAAGTTTGAAGCAAAGCAACTCCATATAGGGACAAAACTTTCTCCAGAGATTTTAGCAAAATTACCTGCTACTTGGCTTGAGCAATTTGCAGAAGCTGTTTTCAAACTCGATATTCGTTCTCTATTAGATCTCACATCATTATTAAAATCAATTGATGCCAAGTTAGCCTCTTCACTTGAATATTGGGTTAAAGCTTACAATTACAAATCATTACAGGATTTTGTTGAAGAAGCAAAGAAAATACAATCTTCATAAGAAAAGATTTATCTGGATGTCTATAATAAGCAGAAAAGAGTTTGTGAAACGCCTAAAATATAGGAGAATAAATGGGTAGTGAAAAGCGAGACAATATATTAATTGTAGATGACATACATGATAACCTACATTTACTTTCGACACTATTAGAAGAGTACAATTTTATTGTAAGGCCAGCCCCAAATGGGGAGCTTGCTATTGCTTCGGCTCAAAAAGACCCCCCTGATCTAATACTGTTAGATATAAATATGCCTAATATGGATGGCTATGAGGTTTGTAAAAGGCTAAAAGCTGATGAGCTCACTTGTGATGTGCCAGTACTCTTTATTAGCGCCTTAGGGGAAAGCTTTAATAAGGTAAGGGCTTTTCAAATAGGGGGAGCAGACTATATTACTAAACCTTTTCATATTGAAGAGGTGCTTGCCAGAATAAATCATCAACTTAAATTATCTAATTTAAGAAACAAGCTTTTAGAAAGAAATAAAACACTTATAAAAGAAGTAAATGAGCGTAAAGCTATTGAAATTGAAGTTAAAAGGCTTAATTCTGAACTTGAAAGACGTGTACAACAAAGGCAAGAGGAAATGCTCGAGCGCCTAGCTATTGTAGGGGAAAAACGTGACGATGATACAGGTGAACACACTTTTCGTGTGGGTAATGTATCAGCTAAAATTGCTGAAGCAATAGGTTTGAGTAAAAGTGAGGTAGACATGCTCCGTCAGGCAGCTAGATTACATGACATTGGCAAGGTAGCTGTCCCTGATAACATTTTGTTAAAGCCAGGTAAACTTACTGAAGAAGAGTTCAATGCCATGAAACGCCATACTAGTGTGGGGGCAGAAATGCTGGCACAAAGCCCTACACCTACCTTAGGCATGGCAGAAAAAATAGCTCTTTCACATCATGAACGCTGGGATGGAAAAGGCTACCCTCAAGGACTTATTGGTGAAAAAATATCCATTTTTGCCCGTATAGTTACAGTAGCAGACGTATTCGATGCTTTAACTAGTGAAAGGCCTTACAAAAATGCCTGGTCTGTAGAAAGAGCCTTAGTCGAAATTAAACGTTGCGCTGGCTCTCAATTTGACCCTAGGGTAGTTAATCACTTTTTGAAAATTATTAAGTAAAAGCAAATAAGCTGGTAATTATCACTATATATGATGCTTGTAAATCAATTGTTTACCTTTCATCAGCACTGTAACGTAAAAAAGCAGGAATATCATAATTACTAGGATCATACTGGCGACTTCTATCAGCTTTTATTTGGCTAGGACGTAGAATCTTAACCTTCTCATGGCTATCAAAACCAGCAGCAATTAAAGTTACACGTACTTCATCACCAATGTTATTATCATAGGTGACCCCAAAGAGTACATTAACATCCTCAGATTCAGTTGCTTCACTTATTCTCTCTACTATTTCATGAGCATCAAACAAAGATAATTCTTCTGAGCCAGTTATATTAATCAGTAAATGACTAGCACCTTCAACTCCTCTAGAAAGTAAAGGGCTTTGTGTAGCACTATCCGCAGCAGCCTCGACTATATTGTCTCCCTGACCTGAGCCAATACCCATAAGCACTGTACCTGCACCAGAGAGCAGTGCCTTGACATCAGCAAAGTCTACATTAATTTCCCCTGGAACATTAATAACATCACTAATACCACGTACACCATGATAAAGTACTCTATCTGCTACCCTAAAAGCCTCTGTAAGCTTAACCTTTTTATCAAGAGCAGAAAGTAAACGCTGATTTTCAACTACAATTAGTGCGTCTACTTTCTCACTCAGATTCTTAAGACCATCATCAGCTAAACGCATTCTTCTAGGGCCCTCAAATTGGAAAGGGGTAGTCACTACTGCCACAGTAAGAGCACCTATTTCTTTAGAAACATCAGCAACAACTGGTGCACTCCCTGTGCCTGTTCCTCCGCCCATTCCAGCAGTAATAAAAACCATGTCCGAGCCACGTAAGACCTCAGTAATACTATCACGGTCTTCAAGAGCAGCTTTTTCACCTACTTCAGGATTAGCCCCTGCTCCCAAGCCCTTAGTAAGATGATCTCCCATTTGTATGCGTGTATCAGCTAAACTAGTGGAAAGAACCTGAGCATCAGTATTAGCTGCTAGAAACTCTACTCCTTGTAAACCTGCCTCAATCATACGATTAACAGCATTGTTGCCACCCCCACCTAAACCTATCACTTTAATAAGCGCGTTATCCATCACAGACATCATTTCTCTTCAACCTCTCATAATAAAGAAGGAAGTGTCATTTTTGCACTTCATTTGTGCCTTTTGGTACCAACAGAACTTAAGTAAAATAAACCTTTAGGTCTTTTGCCCTTAACAATATAATTCTTAAAAACTAAACCTTCACTTCCTCGCTACATTACATTAGCTGTAATAAGAATATCCTAAAAAGTAAAAATAAGTAAATCAGTAAAGAGTAAAGTTAATATATTCACAACTACTAGTTAAGTAACTATGAAATAGCTAAAAAAAGTCTTTGAAGGCCTTTCTTATGGACTTGAGAATGTTGCTTTGGGGGCGCTCATTTCTGTTTTGTATAGGTAAGTTACTCTTTACGTTATGGCTCATAACACCATAGCGCACTAACCCTACAGCTGTTGCATGAGCTGGACTTGCTACTACATCAACCAAACCTGAAATACCCAAAGGTTTTCCTATTCTAACAGGTAATCGGAAACGTTCTGTAGCCAAGGTTTCCATGCCGGGCATTAATGATGCTCCACCAGTTACAACCACGTTACCTGCAAGTAACTCAAGGGCTCCCATGCGCTGCTCAATATTACTTTTTACTAAGTCAAAAATCTCTACTACACGTGGTCTAATAACTTGAGCTAACTCAAATGTTGAGAGTGAAGCGGTATAATTCGGGTGAGCTACGTCAATAATCACATCTCTGTCAGCCAGCTCGAGCACCGCTACCCCATACTTCTTCTTGACGCGCTCAGCCTCATCGGGGGGAATTCGTAAAAGCTGACTGATATCTTGAGTTATATGATCTCCTCCTAAAGGAATAACCGAAGAGTCAGCTAATGTACCATGTAGGAAAACACCTACATCTGTAGTACCTCCGCCAATGTCAATGAGAACTGTAGTAAGTTCTTTTTCACTTTCATCTAATACTGCCAAACCGGAGGCCAAGGACTGAACTACCATATCATTTACTTCTAGCTGGGCATCACGTGCACAACGACGCAAATTCTGCAAGGGTCCTTGAGCACTTGCTATGATATGGACATCAACCTCTAATCGCACCCCACTCATGCCAACAGGGTCTTTAATACCATCCTGTCCGTCTACTACATACTCTTGAGGGATTACATGAATAACATCCATGTGAGCTTCTAATGGTACTGCTCTGGCATTTTCAATGGTGCGCTCTACATCAGCTTCACTGATTTCTTGGCCACGTCGGATAGCAGCCATACCATGGCTAGTAAATGCTTTAAGATGTACACCTGCCACCCCTACAAAGGCTTTATTGACTCGCACACCTGCCACACTCTCAGCCATAGAGATAGATTCTTTTACGGAGGAAATTGTCCTTTCTAAATTAACAACAGTACCCTTGCGTAAACCATCGCTTGGCACAGTACCCTCACCAATGATGTCAAGTATGCCATCACTAGCAAGTTCACCTATAACGGTGCAAATCTTAGTTGTGCCAATATCTAAACCAGCAATAATACGTTCATCACTCATCGTACACTAATTCCCCACTCGTAAATGGTAATTGAAAGTGGTTTTGTTTTTTTATTTGCATTTTTATTTTGCACTTCTTGATAGCGGTACTGTTCACTTGAGAAAGCACCCCAGTGCTCCTTTAAGGCCTCTAAACTGGGAGTAAAGAGTTGTGATTGATTAAGGGTTATATCAAAACCACTTGGCGAATAGTGTAACATGTTTGGTTTGAATTCTGCCAATAGGTTGACAAGTTTAACCGCTTCTTCTAAAGACTCCTTTCCCCAGCCACTCATATTAATAAGTTGTTCTTCTTGTATCTCTTTCACATTAGGTAACATGGTACCATCTAAAGCATACACAATATTAACATCTTGTGTCTTATGATAAAAGATAGTAGGCTTGCGTTCCCATATTATGATAGTAATAGCATTAGGCCAGTGCCGAACAACACGTAATTTTTCCACCCATGGATCACTAGCAAACTCTCTAAGTTTTTTCCTGGGAACACTAAAAAAAGCCTTACCTTCATATATGCCAGTTTGTGTTTTTATATGGGCTTTGCTGTAGTAAGGCTCTCTATCATCATAGCCATAATAAACTTCAACGCTAACTATTTTAGGGTAATAGCGTGAGATAATAAGAATGGTGCTTAGGCCAAGCAAAAATAAAACCACTACCAAGCGGTAACGTCGGCGAAGTTTACTCATAGCTAGCTAAGTTTCCTTAAACTTAAAAACCCCAACGCTGCCACTCAATCTCAAGTGGAACATTGAGCTTGAGCTGAATTTTTTCTAAAAGCATAATAATGTCTTGGGCTGTTGCGCCACCAAGGTTAACTATAAAATTCCCGTGCTCGTGACTTATCATTGCCTGCCCCACACGCAAACCTTTTAACCCTGCTGCATCAATGAGCCTGCCTGCACTATCACTCTCAGGATTTTTAAAAGCACACCCTGCTGATTTTACTTTGGGTTGACCTTGGCGAACTTTATCTACCTTAGCAAGTTTAGCTTGTACTTTCTCAGGTGTAGAGGAAGTTAATTTAAACCTTCCTCTAGTAACAATTGCTCCTTTAGGGAGTTCACAGTGGCGATAGTGCATCTCAAGTGCTTCAACTGGCAGCCTTTCAAGGTGCTTTCCTGTGAATAATTCCACTTCTTGCAAAGTATCACTAATTTCTCCAAAGCGAGTACCTGCATTCATTGCGATAGCTCCACCAACAACAGCAGGTATGCCTAAGAGTCCTTCAAAGCCAGAAAGTCCTATCTCTGATGCTCGGCGTACCAAACCGGGTAAAGGTGTAGCTGCGCCAAGCCATATATCGGTTTTGCCAGTAAAAGTCTTAATATCATTAAAGCTCTGTCCTAGTTTAATTACCCGCTCTGAAACACCTTCATCACTTATAAGTAAATTGGACCCTCCACCAATAACCCGGTAATCTACTAGAGTTGCTTCACAAAGGTCATATAGATTCTCTGCTTCCCAAAGTTCAGCAAATCCACCAACTCCTAAAGTAGTTAATTTAGCAAGAGAGACTTGTTTAGGTTTTATCTTGGAAGGGTTCAAAATTTTGAACCCCTAAGTTTGTGTTGGTAATTTATATCATCCATATATGTGGTTGGGCATAACTAATTTGGTGTTTGGGCACATAACAAACAGTTCCACAGTGCATCAAAAAAAATCCTAGGGTGACCCAAGTTTTTCTTGACTAGCTAGACTAAAATCATCTACTAATCCTTGAGCTACTTTCCAAACATCACCTGCTCCTAAAGTAACTACTAAATCATCTTCTTGAAGAGAATTTAGTAAATATTTCTGAGCAGAATCTAAATTATGGTAGCTAGCAGTTTTGCCCATATCCTTAAGTCTGTTTACAATGAGCTGTGGTGATACTCCTTCAATAGGTTTTTCATTTGCCCCATAAATATCAACTACTATAATTTCATCTGCTAAACTAGCAGCATTAGCCATTTCAGGCCATTGTTTTGCGGTGCGTATCCAACGGTGTGGTTGCAAAACAGCTCGCACATACTTCCCTGTGCACTTAGCAGTTTCCAAAGTTGCCTGTATTTCAGTAGGGTGATGGGCATAATCATCAATAATGGGTGCACCACGAACATACCCTCGAACTTGCCATCTTCTGCCAACTCCTGTAAAACTGCTTATACTATGTATTGCTTCTTTTAAATCTATCCTATGTAGGTGAGCTATAGCTAGGCTAGCTGTGGCATTAAGAACATTATGTTGTCCTAAAACTGAGAGTGCTACGGGAAAATCCCCATCAGGTGTAGAAAAAGTGAAGCGACTTTCTACAGGGTTTAAAACAATATCTTTAACTTGATAATTGGCTGTGGAATTTATGCCATAGCTTAATGCTGGTTTACCTCCTAAAAGATTTACTAACTCAGGCCAATCGCTACAATAAATCACTTGAGCAGCTTTGTTAATAAATTCTAAAGTAGCACTTTCCAAGTCGGCAAAGCTAGCATGATAGTTACGGCGCTCTTCAAAATCGCCAGCTATATGGTCAGCCTCGAGATTAGTGATGACTGCTGTTTCACAAGTTAGCTGAGCAAAACCGGGGTCTGACTCATCAACTTCGGCTATGAGCCACTTACCCTTACCATAATGCATATTGCCACCTAGACTAGGTAAGTTTGCACCAATTAATATGGAAGGATCTTTACCAACTTGTTTAAATATATGTGAGGTCATAGCAGTAGTAGTGCTTTTTCCGTGTGTGCCAGTAATACCAATACTACTTCTTTGTTGCATAAGTTCAGCTAGAAGCTCTATACGCTTTAAAACTATTTTATTTTTAGCTCGAGCAGCTTCTACCTCAGGGTGTGCTTCAGGTACGGCCATGCTACATACCAAAGTATCAATGTCTTTAATGTGATTACTGTTATGGCCAATATCTACAAGAATATTTTTCTTCCTTAGCTCCTCAAGTGCAAAGCTATCTTTGACATCACAGCCTGAAACAATATAGCCATCACTATGATACCAGCTTGCTAAGGCACTCATACCAATGCCTCCTATACCCATAAAGTGTAGGTGCCCTTTTGCTAAAGGTTCTTTCATGCCCCCTCCTTTGCAAATGAGGTTAAATTTTCTAATTCTTTCACAAAAGATTTTGCTGCTCCTTTAGTATAGCGCTTCAAAGCAGCTTGACTAGCAAGTTTATTATTTTGAGGCTCGAGTAAATCTTGCCATACATTTGTTAGAGTATTTAGATTTTCCATTAGTTCAGCTTCCTGAACAACTTTACCAGCCCCCGAATTTTCTACAGCTTTGGCATTATGATATTGGTGATTCTCTGCAGCTGTGGGTAGAGGAATCATTATTAAAGGTACCCCATGATATGCAGCTTCTGTTAAGGTGCTCATGCCTGCTCGAGTAATAGCAACATCTGCTGCTGCCCATGCTAGTGTAGTATCCACATAGCCCTCCACGTAGTAATTTAAGTGTAATTTTTCTTTAAGTATTTTTTCTTTAAGTGACATAAGCCAGCGTTTACCACTGCTATGTAGCACAATATGGTTAGACAAATTAAGGCTTTTGAATGCTTCAGGCACATAAGTATTAAGAGCCAAAGAACCTTGAGACCCCCCCATAACTAGCGTTACCAATCCTTCTGTAGTCAAGCCTAATTTTTGCCTAGCTTGAACTTTGCTTACAGATGTTTCTTGAATAGGCAAGCCTACCTGAATTAGCTTTTTTGCCCTAGGCAAATAAGCCTTTATCTCTGGAGTAGAAACCAGTACCAACGCTGCTTTACTGGCAAACCAACGGGTTACTTTACCGGGAAAGGAATTGGCTTCGTGTAAAACAATTGGAACGCGCAATAGAAAAGCAGCAGCTAAAGCAGGAAAGCTAGCAAACCCTCCAAAACCAACCACTTGCTTGGGCTTTAAATGTCTAATGTGTTTTAAAGCATCAAAAAAGCCTAATAATGCTTTAAACGGTTCACTAATCAAATGAAAACTCACTTCTCCTCTACGCCATTTACCTGCACGTACACCGTAAAAGTCAAGACCTTCTTCGGGAATGAGTCTAGCTTCCATGCCTTTTGTTTGTCCTATAAAGCTAACCCTATAACCTGCTAATAAAAGCTCTTTAGCTACAGCTATAGCAGGATAGATATGGCCACCACTACCACCAGTAGTAAGAATAATATGATTATCTAAAATCATTTTTAAATTACTGTGCCCTGTGCTTTTGCTTCTCGGTAAGCTCCGTGAATAAAGCCCATTGCTATGCCTACAGAAATAAGACTGTTCAAACCATAACTTACTAATGGTAGGGGTATACCTGTAATAGGGAAAATTGCCGAGGCCACAAGTAAATTCAAAGAAGCTTGACCACCAATATAAATAGTTGCACCAGCAGCTAGTAAAGAGCTAGGGCCATTTAACACTGAAGCTATTTTTAGACCTCGGCTAACAATAACAGCATAGAGTGAAAGTAAAGTAGCAATGCCTAAAAGACCGAGAGTACCACCAATAGCAATAGCTATCATATCTGTATGGGATTCAGGTACCCTTGGACGCTCACTTGCTCCTATTCCTACTCCAAAAATTCCAGCTTGTGTAAGTGCCCTTTGAGCTTGAATAGCTTGATAGCTAACGCCTTCAGTTTGCTCTTGTGCTCCCCATACATCCCAAAAACCAGAAATACGTTTCCTAACATAGCTATCATCATCTAAGTACAAAAAAAGCATTAAGCTTGCTAGTAAAGCAGCGGTAAAACTAATACTTAAAAACCTTACTAGGGTAATACCTGCGGCAAGCATAACACCTATAGCCAAGCAAAAAACAAAGCCTGCTGTACTATAGTCTGGCTCCCAAGCTATAAGTCCTACTGCTACACCTATTATTAACATAGGTCGCCAAATTTCCCAATCTCCTAAGTGATTGTAAAAAAAGCCAGTTAAATAAGCAATTACAGCAACTTTCATAAATTCTGAAGGCTGCAAGGTAAAAAACCCTAAGTTAAGCCAGCGCTGGCTCCCCCCTTCTCTAAGAGAAAAACCGGGTATAGGAATAAGTACTAACAAAAGAGCAATAAGAAGGCTAAGGTATATAGCAGGGCTTATCCGAATAATTTTTTGAGCAGGGATACGTGCTACTATAAAAGTAATTAAAAAAGCAAATCCCACACGAAAAATATGGCTGGCCCACAGCAGGGGCATACCCTCTTGAGGCATATCTCCTCTACTGGCTATTCCTAAAACCCCTAGGGCTCCTAAAGTTAATTGTGCTAGGATGAGGATACTGTCCAAATTGACTCCTAATTAGTGCTGGATGCATGTATCCAGATACATTTAAGTATCACATATGTTGTTTTAGAAAGTAGCGAAGAATCTCTTGTGAGGATTAACTTGATTGAGGATTAACTTGATTGAGGATTAACTTGATCAAGAATTTATCAAGAATTTATTGTATAAACAGCTCATCAACCGACATAGTCCAGCCAGAAAGTGCTGGTTCAGCTTCAGCAATCTCCCCTCGGTGGTAAATAGCAGATTCATAAGGACCGTTAACTCTATAAACTCTAATTACTTCATTGCTAAGCAAATCTACATCCCAAACCACCAATGTACCAGCAGCAAAGTAATCAGCTCGCTTTTCAGCAATTGCTTTTTCAGCTTTGTTACCATAGTCACCTTCACTACGTACTTCTACAGCAAATAGTGGAGCCCCTTCAATAAATTTCATAGTTAAAGTGTGTTCATGAAAGGCTGCATCAGGGCTAAACGATTTACGCCTAGGCAAATCAACTATAAACCCGACGTTATCACCAGCGGCATGTCCTACCCCCGTCTTTTCTGCATAAGCAAATAGGCTAACTGTAATTTTCATGGCTGCATAGCCGGGTAATCCACCTGTAGGAGACAATTCGACAACCTTTCCATTGATAAGCTCAGCTTTGGCATGTCCTGGCACATGATATAAATCTTCTATTGTAGCTTGGGGAATAACTGAAGGCATGTTATATACCTCTTTCCTTTTCTCATTAGACTATTGGCAAAGGTCCAATTCCTACTCACCTGGAGTATAAGCCATTTTATGCTACAACTTAAAACATTTATTGCTCGTTACTATTCTTTGTGTTTGGTAAGAACAAGATGGGTTCAAGCGTTTGAGTTAATTCATTGACTACTTTACGAAAGGCTCGAGCTCGCTCCTTATAATCTTCAAATTGATCAAAAGACGCTGCTAGAGGTGCTAATAAAACTGTACCACCCTGAGGATAATTCAAAAGGCATTCTATAGCTAGTTTACAGGCTTTAAAAAGTGCTGCCTCACCATCAACCTCAGTGCAGTACTTGGTTTCCACCCAACTAGATAGTTCTTTGGTAAAGTGTTCACCTGACTTACCAATACCTATTGCCATTACGACTTTTTCACGTACTAACTGTTCCAAATCTGTAAAACTTGCCCCTTTATCCTCTCCACCTAAAAGCCAAACTATAGGTTTAGGCGTAGCAACTAGTGCGGCTTTAACTGCTAATGTACGTGTAGCAATAGAATCCTCAATAAAGCTGATGTTTTTGACTTTACCCACCAAGCTGTAGCGCCCTTCTACAGTTTCTAAATTGATTAAGCCTGTGCAAATTTGCTCATGGGTTAATCCTTTGGCTTTACTGGCAAGTACCACAGCCAAAAGATTACTGTAAAAATGCCTACCTTCAATCTGCAAGTCTGTAGTTGAAAGCAAAGGTCTGTCCCTGTCCATTAACATGAACTCATTACCTTTAAGATAGGCATCTGCAGACTGCTCTAAAGAATAGCTAAGTACTCTAGCAGAACTAGCGCTTGCCCACTTGCTTAAAATTGAATCATCTCGATTATAAATAAAAGTAGAGTTTTGGTCTAAATTAGCAATCAAATTGTGTTTCGCCCTGTGGTAAGCTTCTATACTACCATGGCGATCAATATGATCAATGCCTAAATTTAAAATAATAGCAATACTTGGTTTTAAGGTTGGGCAGCGCTCGAGCTGAAACGAAGACAATTCTGTAATTAAAGTTGCTCCAGGTCTAGCTATTTTTGCCAGAGCAGGCTCAATATTGCCACCAGCAGGAGCGTCTAAACCAGCTTGGCTAAGTACACTGCTTAGCCAATTCGTTACAGTGGTTTTACCTGCTGTGGCTGTTATACCTATAATTTCTGCTTTTACACTGCGAAAAACCCACTCAACCTCACCAATAGTTTGAATACCCCTAGCACGCAAAGTTTGTAAATCAGGATGGTCATAAGGTACACCGGGGGCAGCAATGCAAATATCTACATTTTCTTCTGTGGGATTTATAGTAACTTGACAATTGGATATGTTAACCTCCTGGGTTCTTTGGTCAAAGCAAAGCACTTCATGTCCTTGGGAAGATAAAAGTTCACAAGCAGCCAAGCCACTACGGCCTAAACCATAAACCAGTGCTTTCATATTAGCCTCTCAAATACCAAGCTAGGAAAACACTAAAAGCTGTCACCAACCAGAAACGCACTACCACCTGTTCTTCTGACCAACCACTTAATTCAAAGTGGTGATGTAAAGGGCTCATCTTGAAAATTCGTTTGCCTTTGGTAAATTTAAAGTAGCTCACTTGTAAAATAACTGAAAGCACTTCTAAAAGTGGAATAAGGGCCATAAGGGGCAACCACCATGTTAGATCTGATAGTATAAAAATACCTGCTAAGGCAGCCCCTAAAGCTTCAGAACCCACACCACCCATAAACACTTTAGCAGGTTTGATATTAAACCATAGAAAACCTAAGAGTGAACCCAGCAAACAAAGACTAAATGGCATAGCTAAACAAGGTAAGAGTAAGATAATTACTACACCACTTGCCAAACCGTCTAAACCATCAGTAAAGTTGATGGCATTAATAGAACCAACTATTATAAAAGCATAAGCCAGCACATCAAGCCATGCTAAACCTAGCAAAGCATGGTTAGTACTTACAGCATAAATAGAGAAGCCAAGCGCAAATAAACTCTGTAATAAAATGCGATAGCGTGCTAATAACCCAGTAGAAGCGTCTTTATCCTCCGCAGCACCTTCTTCAAGGCGTTTCTTGCGCTTGAGTGAGGTGATATCGTCCATACCACCTAGAAAGGCTGCTAATATAGTAAGAGCTATAAGGGCAAAGCCATCATAATTTTTAGGAGCAAGGGTAAGCCAAATAAATAAAGCTCCTAGCAAAAAAGCTATGCCACCCATAGTTGGAGTACCTTCTTTACTAAGATGAGTCTTAGGGCCATCTTGCCGCACAGGTTTACCCCAACCATAATGCTCAGCAAAGTTTATAAATAGCTTTACCACCAAAAAAGATGTAATTGAGCTTGCAATTAAGAGCACTCAATAATTTCCTTTATCTTTGTTTTGCATCCTATAAACCAAACAGTGTAAAGGATACAGAGCGTCCAAAGCATGTATCCCAAGCAGAGCTTGGAAAAAGTTAGATTTCTCAGCACTGTTATAATCTCAGCACTGTTATGAGCCATCTATCTTTAGGTAAGCTAAGGTTTTCCCTATAAGATCCTCGAAATGCATTCCTCGCGAGGCTTTGAGTAAAATGGTTCCTTTTTTACTATCAGCTAAAATGTTCTCTAGCCTAATCCAAGCCTCATCTAAATTATAGCTATGCCTAGCTTTAGGATTTTCTGCTGCTATATACTTAGCTTCTGGACCACAAGTTATGATGTTATCGATTTCAAGGGTAAGTTGCCCAACTTTTCTGTGAAGTTCTTCTGAAGTTTTGCCAAGCTCGAGCATATCTCCCAAAACAACAGTATGTGGTCTAGGGAAACTTTTAAGAGCTTCTAAAGCGGCTTGTGCTGATGCAGGATTACTATTATAACAGTCATCGATAATATAGAGATCTTTAAACTTATGTGTTTGTAAGCGACGAGGTTCGAGCTTTAAATCTTGTAAACCAAGAGCAGCTTCGTCAATACTTAAACCCATATTAACAGCAAAACCCAAAGCTCCCACAGCATTTTTAGCCATAGCTTCACCTACATAGGGAAGATAGACTTCTTTTCCCAAAATCTTAATTACTTGACCATTTTCATTACTGCTAACAATTTGACCACACACATCAGCATCCTGACCTCTTAGACCATAGCTACAAATCTTTTTATGCAACTTTTTCTTTAAATAAGGCATGACATCAGCACTTACCCATGAGCATTTGGCTGCCTCTATTAGTTTGCCCTTCTCTTTAGCTACTATATGAATATTCTTTAAATCACTGAGATGACTTTCAGCAATAAGTGTCAAAAATCCATGGGTGGGTTGGGCTAACTCTAAAAGGACATCCATTTCACCTATATGATCTATACCTAATTCAAGTACTAAGGTATCTTCCGTTTTATCTGCTAGCCAAGCGTCTATAAGCACTCTGGCAAGTGCCAAAGGAGTATTGAAGTTACCCGGACTTGCTTGAGCTTTTAAAATAGCAGCTAACATGGCTTTTGTACTAGTCTTGCCTGCTGAACCAGTTACTCCAATCACTGGGCCTTTTAGTCTTGCTCGAGCCTCTTTGCCAAGTTCTATGAGCAGTTTACTAGGATTAGGAACTTGAATGCCTTGGGGATGCAGCACATCAGAAACAATAAAGGCTGCCCCTGCTTCAAGAGCACTGTCCGCATAATCTATACCATGTCCACTAGCACCTGGTAAGGCAAAAAATGCATCTCCTTGCCTTACTCTTTGTGAATGAAAAGCTACACCATAAGCAGAAGTATCTAAAGGAATTTGACTGTTTATATTTGGTAAATGAGCAACTTGCTTGATAATCTCGATGTTGAGCATAGTTAAGGCCTTTGGTGAAACTCCACCATGTGTAGAGGTATTATAAGGCTAACTAGCTAAGAAAAAGAGAGAATTTCACTTTATTGAAAAAGTTATGTTTTCTGAGCTTCCATCCTAAGTTTATAGCAAGTTCTAGACGCTTGGCTCCTTAAAACCAGAACTCCTTTGTGCTTTTTTATCAAAGGTTATTACCACATTATATCCTTTTAATAAAGCAATTTCTCTAATCAGATAATCAGAAAAGTCTGCTGATCCCTTTTTATAGCTTTTCAAGGCTCTAATGCAACATTCAAGTTGCTCAATATCGAATACAGCAACTGACAAAATTTTCTGTAAGGTCTCAAATCGCTCAGTTTTAGAAATCTTGTAAGCCGTTTTCAATACCCAGTTGATTTCACACAAAACTATACAAGGAACAAATGCTTGTTCACTTAGAGTAAGGCTTTCTATTACTCCTGCAGCTTCCTGCGCCTGTTTTTCATCGTCTTGAACTATATAACGTATAAAGATATTGGTGTCAAGAGCATACATCTAGAAAAGGGCTCCTGCATTTTCAGCAATAGCCCTTTCCATGTCCTGCAAGGTTTTAGATGAGCCTTTGTAGGTAGTGATACAACCCTTCAACACCTGCACATTAATTACTCTCGGTTTTATCAGGTAGGTTCCATCTTCCTGCTCTTCAAATAAGATTTTATCTCCTACCTTTAAGTGCAATGCCTCTCGTAAACTCTTAGGGAGAGTAATCTGTCCTTTAGTAGTTATAGTTGCTTCCATCAATAGCTCCTTACTCATTCTTAAATCCCTTACATTATAGTAAGGAAATATTTAAAATAATGTGAGGTAATATAGCACGCCAGAAAAATTATTCCCCAAATTCAAAGCCCTACGGGCACCACCAGCTAAAGCTGGTGGATTGTTTTAAGTACTGAAAGTACATTTCCCGACTAAGAGTCGGCTAAAGATGATTTGTCTAACTTCTCCAAAACACATTACTTGGACTGTATCTCCTATTTGTATAATTCCTTTTCAGGATTGCTTAAGGATTTGTTTTTCATACGTTTGCCTAAAAGATATTCTGGACCTTCTTATCTACCAAAGATTATGCTAAAGCAGCCAACTAAAGTTGGGGGTTTTACCCCTCCCATATTGAGACAAATAAAAAATTAATTTTGTAGAGAATCTTAACTAGAAGTGAGCTATTGCTGATAACCAGCGTGTAAGGGTTCAAGTTTTTGAGCCCCTACAATAACGCAGGCATAAAACTTGTAGGGAAAGCTCGTTTATGGATAGCTATATTTCTCAGGGCCTAGCCAAGCTTGTTTAAGCTGCCTAAAAGTATCTTCTTTTATGCTAGCTCTTATTTCTTCACAAAGCCTTGACATGAAACGTAAATTGTGGATGGTAGCAAGCCTTTGCGCTAAGATTTCTTCAGCTTTAAATAAATGCCTAATATAGGCTCTTGAATAGTGTTGGCAAGTATAGCAATCACATTCGCTATCAAGTGGGCGTTTGTCATCAAAAAATTTAGCATTTCTAATATTTAGACGAAATTTACTTAGGGGTTTACCCTCATCATCAAAGTGTTTAAGTATGCCACCATTACGAGCGTTACGGGTAGGGCTCACGCAATCAAAGGTATCACAACCAAGTTCTACTGCTGCAAATACATCCTCAACATCACCTATGCCCAGTAAATGTCTAGGTTTATCTCTAGGTAACTCAGCAACAGTCCAGTTAATTACTTTGTGCATGTCTGCTTTGCTTTTCCCCAGATTACCTCCAATGGCTATACCATCAAAATCCATTTGGGCAATCGTTTGTGAACTATGAGTACGTAAATCTTTAAATGCTCCCCCTTGCACAATGCCATAAAGCATTTGCGAATAATTATGTTCTGGGTTGGTTTCTTTAAATCTATTAAGACAGCGTTTTGCCCAACGGTGTGTACGCTCAGCACTTTTATAAGTATAAGTTTCATCATGTAAAGGAGAGGTGCATTCATCAAATGCCAACATCATGTCTGCACCAAGCTTACGCTGCACATCTATAGAAACTTCAGGTGTAAAGTTGTGCATGCTACCATCAATATGGCTTTTAAAGTTAACTCCTTCTTCTGTAACTTTTACTAAAGGTTTACCGCTCTTAAATTGTCGTTCTTGAGCAATAACACCACCCTCTTCAGCAGGAAAGATGTTAGCAATTTTACCCACACCATGTTCAATACTTGCACCTAATGAAAATACTTGAAACCCACCTGAATCAGTCATAATAGGCTTATCCCAATGCATGAATCTGTGCAAACCACCAAACTTTGCTATCAGATCAGCACCAGGCCTTAAATATAAATGATAGGTATTAGCAAATATTACCTGTGTGCCTGTCGATATAATCTCTTCGGGAGTAACACTTTTAACTGTAGCTTGTGTACCCACGCTTACAAAGGCTGGAGTTTCAATGACACCATGAGGTGTAGTTAACAGCCCTAGCCTAGCCTTATTAAGTTCTTTTGCAATCCTAAAAGAAAAACTTTTCTTTTTCATTAACTATCTCGACTCTTGCAGTAGTAGCTGTATTGGTAGTATTAACTTATTAGACTAATTATACCAATTTTCAGAGAAAAAACAAGCAGTACAAGTTATTTATTATATACTTGCATTTTTGTACCAAAGGGCGACAAGAGTATTGATGAGCATTATTGACTGTGTAAATCTATAAATCTTATCGAGGATGAAATCTATTCAAGGAAATAAAAGCTATAAAGCATGTGTTGCTGAGTTTTTAAAGTTAGGGTAAAGACACAAAATTGGATTTTATGTAAATATGATGGTATCTTTATTAAAGCTAAGGGTTTTATATTTCAGATGCAAAATCAATATTGATTGTACTCAAAATAGTTTTCAAATCTATTTACCTTATTCCCTGAGTCTTTCAAAAAATCCAGAATTAATACATTTTGCTCATATTAATTCAAGGAAGGATTTTGATGAAACAATTTAGTTTACTTATTTTAGTTATTCTACTCTTTTTACCTATAGGCTTTGCCCAGAAAACAGAACTACGCATTGCATGGTGGGGTTCACAAAGTCGTCATGATCGTACAATTCAGGTAATTGAGATGTTTGAAGCTGATCATCCTGATGTTGACATTATTTTTGAACCATCAAGCTGGGGGGACCACTGGACAAAAATGGCAGTCCAAGCTGCAGGAGATAATCTGCCTGATATTATGCAACAAGACTACGCTTTTCTTCAGGAGTGGGCATCAAGAGATTTAGTCGTCCCTCTAGATGATTATGTGGGCACCACCATAGATACATCAACCATCAGTGAAGCAGTTCTAGCAGGTGGCATAGTTGATGGTAAGCTTTATGGTATCAATCTAGGTAATAACTCACTTACTATCACACTTGATGTTGATGCTTTTGAAAAGGCTGGGATAGACTTACCTTCGCCTGATTGGACTTGGACTGAGTTTGAAGAAATTGCCATGAAGCTTCATGAGACGTTAGGTGTATGGGCAATTGGTCCGGGGCTTTACAATGACAAAATGTGGAAGTCACTTTACCTAGGTCAAGGTGAGTGGTCTTACTCTGATGATGGTGCAACACTAGGTTACCAAAATGATGAAATCTTTGTTGCTTATCTTAAGATGATTCAGAGGCTTATCGCTGCTGGAGCTGCACCTACTCGAGCTGAAGAAATAGCTGAATTTTTTGGGCAGGGTATTGAGGCTCTACCTATAGTGTCAAAGCGTTCTGCTATGGATATGTTCTGGAGTAATCAGATTGTCGCTGTAGGAAATGCTGCTGGTGAAAATCGCACCTTTAAGATGTGGCACTTGCCTAGGTTAGAAGGTGGTGCATCACAGAACTACATTAAGCCCTCAATGTTCTTCTCTATTACTAAAGATTCTAAAAATCCAGAGCTGGCAGTTGAATTTATCAACTTCTTTACCAATTCCTTAGAGGCTAATGATATTCTTTTAGCAGAGCGTGGAGTACCCATAGCTGGTGCAGTTAGAGAGCACTTAGCCCCTAAACTAACAGCTACTCAAGTTGAAATGTTTGACTTTCTATCAAGAGTGGAAGTAGATAGCAGCCCTATTCGCCCACCAGATCCAGTAGGGCATTCTGACATTGTTTATAATGTTTATGATCCTATAATAATTGACCAAGTTTTCTATGGACAAATATCACCTGAGCGTGCTGTAGAAGTGCTGCGTCGTGAAGCTAGTAGAATTCTTGCCAAAAATCAATAAATTTAGCATTCTAGGTCAATAGTGCTTGGGAAAACCTTCAGGGAAGAAGCTTGAATGTGTTTTCAAATCCCTAAAACCCTGTTGAGATTGGATATCCAAAGATGGCGTTAACAAGGCATAAATGGTATTAGCAAGGCATAAATGGTATTAGCAAGGCATAAATGGTATTAGCAAGGCATAAACAAAGAAAAGTAAACAATGAAAATTTTATTGGCTATTTGTTTATCTCTCCTTGGCTCATTATTTTCTTGCTTTTTACCCTTGTTCCCATGGTTACCTCGCTCCTTTTAGCCTTTACTGATTATGATCTTTCAAGTAGTTGGAAATTTATTGGTTTAGAGAATTTTGATCGTATGTTCAATGGGGATTTCCGTTACTGGAATTCTGTAAAAGCAACTTTTCAATACGTCGTTTCTGTCGTTCCTTTAAATCTAATCTTTGCGCTTTTTGTGGCTATGCTTCTTAATACAACCCATAAGGGTGTTTATTTCTACCGCGCTGCCTATTACGCTCCATCCATTGTTGGGGGTAGTGTTGCTGTTGCTGTTATGTGGCGTGAGGTTTTTGGTACTGAGGGTATTATTAATACCATCTTTAGAGCCGAAATTGCTTGGCTTGGTGATCCGAGGTTTGCTATTTGGACTCTTATTATCTTAGCCGTCTGGCAATTTGGTTCACCTATGCTCATTTTCTTAGCAGGTTTAAAGCAAATACCAAAAGATTACTATGATGTGGCAGCTATTGATGGTGCTGGCTTCGTAACTAAATTTATCAAAATCACATTGCCACTGCTAACGCCAATCATCCTTTTTAATTTGATTATGCAAACCATTAGTGGTTTCTTGGTGTTTACCCAAGCCTTTATCATTACAGAGGGAAGACCTTTAGATACTACCCTCTTTTATACCCTGTATGTTTATAATCGTGCCTTTGAAACTTTTGAAATGGGCTACGCTGCTGCTATGGCAATGGTTCTTTTAATTGCAGTTGCTATAATAACCACCTTTATTTTCTTAACATCAAACAGATGGGTTTTTTACTTTTCAGAATAGGGTTAAAGTAGGTAAAAACCTAAATAACATAATGAAGGATAGTGAAAATCTAGAGGCGCACAAAAAGCCCACGTGCAACCGTAATCTACGTACCTCTCTTATTTATCATCTTGGTGTTAGCATTCTAGCCTTTGTTATGCTTTATCCTATTTTATGGTTATTTGCAAGCTCTCTTAAGGAACCATCTGATATTTGGACAAACATTAATTCTCTTATCCCACAAAAACTTTATTGGCAAAACTACCTAAATGGTTGGGAAGGATTCGGTGGCATAACTTTCACAACTTTTTATAAAAACTCTTTTATTTATGCTGGTTTTGGAACACTTTTTGCTGTTACAGCATCTACTATTGTGGCTTATGGCTTTGCTCGAGTGAACTTCGTTGGTAAGCGTTTCTGGTTTGCAGTCATGCTCTTGACTCTTATGCTACCTATTCAAGTACAGATTATTCCACAGTACATAGTTTTTCAGAAGCTTGGTTGGCAAAACACTTTCTATCCTCTTCTTTTACCAAAGCTAGGAGGACAGGCTTTTTTCATCTTTATGATTGTACAGTTCATTAGGAGTATTCCAGTTGATCTAGATGACGCTGCTAAAATCGATGGCTGCTCAAAAGTTGGCGTCTTTTTTAGGATTATTCTTCCTCAGCTAAAGCCTGCACTTATTACTGCTACAATTTTCTCTTTCTACTGGACATGGGAAGATTTTCTTATGCCTCTGATCTATTTGAATAATCCTAAACTATATACTGTGTCTTTAGCCCTACGTACATATGCTGATCCTGCCGCAGCAACAGATTGGGGAGCCATTTTTGCAATGGCCAGCCTATCACTTGTACCAGTTTTCATCATCTTTGTTTTCTTTCAACGTTATCTTGTTCAAGGTATTTCGACCACAGGATTTAATTGAACCACTCTCAGTGAAGATTAATTAAGCTTTTGTGTATTTCAGTGTACACCATAAGCTCATCTAATTTCTTTTGGTATAAACTTGCCTTTATAGAGTCACCCTTATTATTCAATAATTTCAAAAGACAACTATAACAATGTGCAAGATGCAAGGAACGCCGGTAAGTTCCACGTTTTGATAGTGGTTCAAATGTTTTAATGCATTGTAACATTGTTTCTTCTGAACTAGAGTAGTTACCCTTAGCATAATTAGTAAATCCAACATAGCATCTTATCATGGTTCCATCTTTTTGATTAGTACTCAAATACTTTAATGCTTTTTGTGCAGAAATTAGAGTCTCGTCATAACTGTGCTTAAAGTAATTAATACGAGTGCTATAAAAGCCTAACTCTCTTCGAAAGCGTTTATTTGTACTTGATTTATTAAATAACTCTTGATACCTCATAAGCCACCATTGAGCCTGCTCAAGATTGCGTTGCTGAATACATATTTCTATAGCAAATAAAATGGCATCACTTTGCAAATAGGTATCATTTAACTCTACTGCTATAGAGATTGCTCTATCAATATAGTTAAGAGCATGCTCTTGATCAGCTCTACATCGCAATAAGTATTCAAAGGCAAAATTCCCATAAGCTATTGCTAGGGTACGTTTAAGATCATGCTTTTTACAAATAGAGATTGCTTCAAAGTACATGGACTCAGCTTCTTCTTTTAGAACAAAACTAGCTAATTTTGTAAGCATCATTGCAATGCCATCAAAATCATTTACATCTTTATAGAGTTGTAGTGCTTCAGTGTAACATGATGCTACTTCTTGTTCATCATATAGCCCAAGTGCTTGCTTGGCTAATGCATAATCACTCAATGTAAGAGCTAGACTATGTTTATCTTGGTGACTTCTAGCGATCTCAATTGCTTCAACTAAAGGCGCAAAAGACGTCTCACATTTACCTTGGTTTACAGCAAAAGAACCACAAGCACGAAGCAACTGACTTTTGAGCAGGGAGTTCTTGTCTAGTTTAAGTGCAGCACTCTGCATCATTTCTTTACCTTCATCAATAAGCATCTGATTATGTAAAAACCACTTTAAACCTAGTAAACCTTTTTCTAATAAATCTTCCCTTTTATGTTTAGCTGCATATTCCCAAGCACTACGGATATTTTCTAGTTCCACTGCTATTTCTTTAGCAATGTCAACAAATTCTTTATTCTCAACATCAGCTGTAAGAAGCATATTTTTTTTATGTAAGAAAATGCAATAGTAACGTGCATGTTTTTCTATACAAGCATTGTAATCCAAATCCTTGTTTGGGACCTGTGCACGACAAAGTTGGAGCATGAGAGGATGTTGCTCATAGCGATTATTTAAAGTTAATTTAATGAAAGATTTGTTGACAAGTGATTGCAACATAGGAAGTGTAACACCTGTAATTTCATTAGCTGCTTGTCTGCTAAACCCTCCAGAAAAAACAGTTAGGTCAATTAAGGCATGCTGCTCCGCTTCTGTTAAAAGTTGCCAAGAGTAATCAAAAACCCTTTGCATACTCTTATGCCTAGTAGGTATATCACGTAAAGGTGATTCAAAAAGCATAAGGTCTGACTTTAATTCAGTGGTGACTTCATCCAAGGTTAGACTTCGTAACCAGCTTGCTGTTAGTTCAATTGCTAAAGGTATTCCTCCAAGAAAATTACAGATATAAATGATTTGTCTGGCTTGAGTGTTACTTGCTATGAAGTTATTATTTTGGGCTCGAGCACGATCTAGGAAAAACTTATAGGCATCACACTCTCTAAAATTTTTTTTCTCTTCTAAAAGAGTTAATCCTTCAAGTAAATACTGGTTTTCTGCACGAAGATTAAGTGACTCTCTAGATGTGGTTAAGATTTTTAGCCCCTTTGTTTTAAGCAATAAATCGTTAATATTAACAACTCCCTCAAGAAGATGTTCTAGATTATCTAGTACAAGCAGTATTTCCTTATCCTGAAGGAAATTACAAAGCTCAGATTTTTGATCACTTTGTTCAAGAAAGGTGTAATTGAGAGCACTTGCTATGGTGTAAATCATTTGATTTGGGGAATCTACTGCTGCAAAAGAAACGAAAAACACACCATCTTGAAAATCATCAACTAAGGACCTTGCAACTTCTATAGCTAAACGTGTTTTGCCCATGCCACCTGCTGAAACAAGACTTAATAAGCGACAGTTAGGCTGCAATAATTTAGCTCTAAGTTCAAAAAGATCCACTTCACGTCCAATAAAAGGAGTTAGTTGTGTGGGGAGGTATTTGTCTTTAGAAGAGCTTATTGTAGGTTCATGAGCAGTCAAAACTTTTGATCTAGTAGTTTGTGCTTCTAAGCTCGAGACTAACTCAAGTGTAGCCTTTTCAGGTTGCAATTTTAGTTCTTGCTGAATTTCTTCTTGATACTTTGCAAAGTATTGGAAAAGCTTTTCTCTTTCCCCAGCAATATCTAGCATGCGTAAGTAATTTCTTAAGGCACTTTCGTCAAATTTATCTTTTTCATGTAGGTCTTTTAGTACGTTTGCAGCTTCTATATACTTCTGTTGGCCCTCTAGTATTTTTCCAAACTGCATAGCAACATCTTGCCACTGCTTAAACATAGTAGCTCTTTCAGCATGTAACCAGTGTTCGTATTCAGGTATATTATCACATTGGTAACCTGCAAGTAAGTCGCCTTTATAGTACCTAAAAGCTTTGGAAAACTGCTTTTCTTGAATTAGACTCTTAAATTTAGCAACATCAGTATCTACTTGCCAACAAAAACTCTTAGTCTCAATCTTAATATCTGTTGAGTAATAAGACTTCTTTCTCAGGCGACTAATTAACGAGCGTAAATTAGCGCGGGCTCTATCCTCGGTAACATCAGGCCACAATAAATATAGGATTTCATCTCGAGACACCCAATCTTGTTTATAAGCTAGGTAATAAAGTAACGCTGAAGTTTTTTCATGAGGGGGCTCAAGCCATTGCCCTTTATTCTTAATTATTGGTTTTCCTAGCAGCTGGACAAAATTTTCCATAATTACTCTACACTAAAAAACCTTTAGAATTGAGGGGTTTTAGTGTTTCTTAAGTGATTTTATGTACTCTTCATTTACTTGGTATTATTGAACCGTGTTTGGTACAGAAATATCATGGGGTGTCACAGGGGTGTTACGAAGGTGTCACAACTCAAGGTATAAAGTGGGAGAGTGCTAGAGGGTTAAGATCAAAGTTTTGGTCAATTTCTTGGCTAAAAGCAGTGTTGTGAAGTTGTATGCTTTAGGGTTTAGTGGCGTGACTTCTAAAGCATACTTTGTGAGTGCTCATTTGATGGTATATACAAGCGCTAAAGGGTTTAGATAGGATAGGAGACATAGTCATAAGCTCTTGGCTATAAACAATGTTTAGAAGTTTAGTATGCGTTAGAGATTATGTGGCGTAATTTCTAAGGCATACTTTGGTATATACTCATTTGATTATATACATAATTTAATAGTTTCCCAAGTTTTGGGCTTTTGATTTGGCATTAATTTACCAAAAACAGCTCAATTTTAAGCAACATTTGAGTAATTAGTGATTTAAGGATTTGTCTAAACTTTCCCTAAAATGGAGTGTGAGTAAAGAAAATAAAGGTTTTGATAGGAACTTAAGCCCACTAAAACTAGTACTTGTTCGAGCTAGGAACCCAATGTGATTAGAAAGGAATTAGTTATGAAAAAGGTAGCTTTTGTTTTAGGATTCTTGCAGCATTTGATAGGGCGGTTATACAATTTTTTAATTGTTTCCTTATTAATTTTATTAGTTTCTTCTTTAAACTCATGTGCACTTATTGCTCATGGCCCCTCACAAAACGTTCTGGTCAACTCTACGCCAGAAGGCGCAAAAGTTTTTTTAGAGGGTGAGTTTATAGGTACAACCCCTATAAAAGTTACTTTAAAACGAAGCGGTACGCACAATCTTAGATTGGTTTATGGTAAACAAGAAAGAGTTGTAATAGTAAAAAACCACGCTGATATTGCTTCAATTATTCTTGATGCCATCCCCTTAGCAATATTCGGTGGTCTTACTGCAAGCGCCTGTATTGCTTATGCAACTGATGACAATAACGGTAGTAATTGGATTGATTTGAGAGGTGATATTTGTAATGCAGGTCTAATTTTTAGTCTAGCTTCCGCTACTCCTTTAGTTGTTGATGCAGCAACAGAGTCTTGGCATGAACTTTCACCTAAGGAAGTTGTTGTTGATTTTACTGAATAGGATTTTTAGCACTAGATTAGACTTCTCTCAAGTCTTCAAAAATTTGCCAGCCTACAGAGGGTGGTGTTGTATTTAATTTTTCTTGTAAGACCTCAGTTAACCAAGGCAAAATTGCTTCAGACTCAGGAGAATCTTCTGTTGTTAAGGGTTTATTATGAGCACTCTCTAACAAATGCACAACTGTAAATTGAAAAAATTTTTGAGTGGCACTTAAAGTACCATCATCAAAAAAACTAAAGGGGGGTGTTATTTCGTCCCAGAGTAAGTGCAAACCCGGCTCCATTTGCTTTGGTAGGTAGTCAGCAAAGTTGATGTTTTCGTCTCGAGGATGCCACAAATAACCCTGTAAAAGCTTTAGCATACGTTGATTAGACATAGTGTTTACATTATTGTAAAAGGTTGTTGATTTCTTGCTCGAGGATTCTCTCAGTAACAGGCCCTTTAAAAACATAGCTTATTGATAAGTCTTTATTAATGAAAAACGTTTCTGGCAGACCAAGAACCGCATAATCAATGCTTATGCGGTTCTTTTCATCAATAACATTGGGAAAACTAACCTCAAAGTTGTCAAGGAACTTTTGCGCTTCTTTATTATTTTTGTCTTGTGTATTAACTCCTAAAAAAAGGACTTGATCTTTATATTTACGCCAAGCTTCTTCCAGAAAAGGGGCTTCTTGATAGCATGGCCCACACCATGAGGCCCAGAAGTTAACTACCATTGGCACTTCTAAGCTTTCCCCAACACCTAAAACTTCACCATAGTTTTCTTGATAACGTTCAAATAGAGAGGCAGCAAACGTAGGTGCAAGCTTGACATTAGTATCAATATAATCTCGCTGATTGGGATCACGTAGATTAATATAGCCAAAAATAAGCAAAGCGATAAGTGGAATTGTAACGGCTATGACTATAATTAAACGTTTCATAATAAATATAAAGGCTCCTATAGCTCTAATTCATTAGAGATTATTTACTAAATTCAGAATGAAATCCTTAGCCATAAGAAGGCAAGGGTTTATATCATATTAATGTTTTGAGGTTAAAAGTTTTTATGCTAATGTTGTAATTGTTTAGGAGGTGATCTGTTGCTCTAGTCTCAAAAAAACAGTATCTATTTCTTGAGATTTCTGTAGGTAATCAGAAATGAATGGTGATGTTTAATGCTTGAAAGGCCACTTAGTGTCAAGACTGTTCAATAAAGCAAACATATCAGGATACAGATTCCTTGTTGTGGAGGATGACCCCTTTTTAGGCGAAGCGACAGTAGCTTTACTAAAACATGAAGGTCACAAAGTCTTTAGTGCAAATACAGGAAAGAAAGCTATTGAACTATGCAGTGAGCATAAAATTCATGTGATGTTGCTTGACTATAAGATGCCAGGGTTAGATGGGAGTGAGGTTGTATCCCAAGTACGCCAGTTTAATCGAGATATGCAAATCATTTTACAAACAGGCTTTATCGAAAAACCACCTAGGCAAATGCTTAAAGAACTTGATATTCAAGGCTATCACGATAAATCAGAAGGCCCTGAAAAGCTCCTTTTGTGGGTAGATGTTGCTTTAAAAAGCTATGAGCAAATTAGCAGCAAGCGGGCACTTGAAGGGAGTTTACTTGCGCTAGGGATTGCTCTTGAAGCTAGAGACCTTGAAACTGCTGGGCACACTGAACGTGTTGTAACATTTGCTGCACAAGTTGGTCAAAAGTTAAAACTAAACGAAAAGCAGCTTCTAGCTTTAAGACAAGGTGCTTACTTGCATGACCTTGGCAAATTAAGCGTCCCAGATGCCATCTTGCTTAAGCCAGATAAACTTGAGCCACATGAATGGGAAGTTATGAAAGGCCACTCAGAAAAAGGTTTTGAATTGGCTTCCCTTGTTTCTGGCTTAGACCCTGAAGCACTTAATGTAATTCGCCATCATCATGAACGTTGGGATGGTAAAGGCTACCCATTAGGGCTAACAGGCGAAGCTATTCCACTTTTAGCACGCATCTTTGCTCTATGTGATGTCTTTGATGCACTTACCTCTAAGCGCTCCTATAAACCCGCTCAATCATTAGAGGCCGCTATACAAGAAATTAGAAATAATAGTGGTAGCCACTTTGATCCTCAATTGGTTGAAATCTTTATAGGAGCAATAAGCGTTTCATCAAACATATCACAAACTTCAGGACAAACTGAAGTGAAGGAGTTCGTTGAATGGCCCGCCTAAGAAGCCAAGTTAAAGCTAGTGGTCACACTATTTTAGTGGTTGATGATGACCCAAGCATAGTTGAAACTTTAGACACGCTCCTACGTCAAGATGGTCATAAAGTTTTAAGTGCTAGTGATGGTAGAACAGCCTTAGAGCTTTGTCATAAAGAAGAAATCCATCTCATTCTCCTTGATTACTTTATGCCGGGCATGACAGGAGAAGAGGTTGTTAGAGAAATTAGAACCTTTAATACAGAAGTGCAAATCCTCTTACAAACAGGTTATGCTTCTGAAAAACCTGCTCGGCAAATGCTTAAAGAACTTGATATTCAAGGCTATCACGATAAATCAGAAGGCCCTGAAAAGCTCCTAGTTTTAATAGATGCCTCCCTAAAAACCTTTCGCCACATAGCAGCTTTATATGCCTCCCGTAAAGGGCTAAATTATATTTTACAGGCTACCACCCACCTTTATAAACTACAGCCTCTCAACGAACTTTTAGAAGGTATTTTGGTGCAAGTACAAGGTCTATTAGGCTTAGCAGGTGCGGTTGTGGCAACCTTTGATTCAAAAGTCAATATTGAGCCAGCTGATGAAGCAGGACTTATTGCAACAAACGAAAAAGAAAGTTTTGAAGTGCGTGTTGCCACAGGACATTTTCATGGCACAAGTTGGGATGCTCTAACTGGAAATGAGCGTCAAGTAGCTATTACAGCAATAAAGTCAGGTAAAGTCCAAACAGGTTCTATGCTGTCGCTACCGCTACTTACAGGTGAGCGTGTGATAGGTGTGGTGTTAGTAGACCACAAGCTCGAGCCCTCAGCAGACCTGCAACTGCTTGAAATTTTTGCAAGACAGGCTGCAGTAGCAATTGAAAACGTAAGGCTCTATGAACTTGCAACTGTGGATGATTTAACACACATAGCAACGCGACGTCACTGGTTTCAGAAGTTTGGCAATATATTGCAACTAGCACATCGTCATAAACATCCCTTGAGTCTACTGATGTTTGATATTGATCACTTTAAAGTACTTAATGACAAATATGGTCACTTAGCGGGTGATAGGGTTTTAGCTGTTTTAGGACATACACTTAAACACCAGCTCCGTAAGTCTGATTTTATTGGACGTTATGGAGGTGAAGAAGTAATTATAGTATTGCCTCATACTGACCTAGATGGGGCCACTGCCATTGCCGAGAAACTGCGCAAAGTAACTGAAAGTCTACTCATTTCCTATGGTAATGAAACTTTACATATAACCGCAAGCTTAGGGGTTGCAAGCCTCAATGTTGATGAGATTGGTACAGTACCTGTAAGTGAAAAATTACTTGAATCCTTAGGTAATTCTTTAATTGAAGCTGCTGATAAGGCACTTTATCAGGCTAAGGAACAGGGGCGTAATAGAGTAGTAATTGGCAAGGTAGTTTAGTATAGATGCTTATACTTCAGCAATATAACCCACCACAACACTTTAGGAGCAAAGATTATGACAAAACTTGACCTGATCTTATTTCTAAATTTAAAATTTCTTTCCATTTATAAAAAGCGATGTGAGTTATGAGTACGGCTCAAGGTACATCCGTTACAATTACATCCCTCATAAAAAGACAAGGGATTAATTGGCTGCTTTTTATAAACATTGTTGGAATCGTTGCTTTTGCTCTTTTTAGCTTTTTCCTTTGGCCTAAAACCTCCCAACCCGTAATTGCCAATGTTTTCTTTAATGCTTTATATCTTCCAGCCCTTGTGCTTAGTATAATTGCAGCGTGTTATCATCAAGGGACAAAGCGTAAAGCTTGGATTTATTTGACACTTGCAATGGGACTATGGTTTGTTGCTGACAACCTCTGGTCAGTGCTTGAACTTGGGTTTGGAATAGATCCTTTCCCCAGCATTGCCGATTTCTTTTACATTGCTGGTTATATCCCTTTGACTGCTGGCATTTGGCTGTTACATAAGCCCCAATATAATCGAAACGAAGGGTTCCGCATTTCCTTAGATATTACCATCATCATTCTGGGAATAAGCCTCTTGTTTTGGCGTTCTATGTCAGTGCCCAGCATTGACTGGTACATGGGTGAACCCCTAGCAATGGTAGTGGGCTTAACTTACCCTGTTCTAGATTTGGCTTTTGTAAGCCTCACTGTCCTTATGCTTTTTGCGCGCCGTGCCCAAGCTCTCTCAAGTGTCACCTTGTGGCTCATTGCCTTCCTCACTATCTATATACTAGCTGACACCTACTTCT
Organism: Trueperaceae bacterium; assembly: GCA_965223045.1. Lineage (GTDB taxonomy): Bacteria > Deinococcota > Deinococci > Deinococcales > Trueperaceae > CBDCVN01. Next base: position 4,265,928 of record CBDCVN010000013.1, on the reverse strand, counting down.
TCTTGCTTGAAGCTGAAGAGCTTTATGTAAGTGGTCATCCCGTTGATATTCTGTATGTTGTGGCTACTCTTCTATTTGGTATAGCAGCCTACATCAGTATGAGGAATCAAACCTCTAGGAAGATTAACCGCTTAACAGGTGTTTGGGCAGATCAGTTTGTTCTCTATGCACCTTATGTTGCTGTGGTCTTAGCTTTCACGGTCATGTTCATGGGTCGGAACGATGGTGGCATAAGTGAAGCAGGTCTTTTAATTGGTTTGGGGCTAGTTACCTTAACGGTAATTATAAGGCAAATTATTGCCATTGCTGAAAACCAACGTCTCAACCAAGAACTTAAAGATTTCTCGCTCACACTCGAGCAAAAAGTTATAGAGCGTACCCGAGAACTTAAAGATAGTCAAGCCAAGCTCCTTGCGAGTGAAAACCTTGCTAGTATTGGGCGACTCACTGCAGGTCTAGCTCACGAAATTAATACGCCTTTGGCTGCTGCTCGCAATCAAATCCTGCAGGCCAAGAACCTTACTGATGAGTATCAGCAATCTATTGGCTTAGCAGATGTCACCGAAGATGATCACCGTGAAATTGCTACAGAACTAAGTGCTAGCATTAAAGATGCTGATGCTTCACTAGAGCGCCTTGGTGAGTTTGTGCGTCGCATGCGAAGTCACTCAAGGACATCTAATACAAAAGTTGACTTTGACCCCTATAAAGTTGCTGAGGACAGCTTAGCTATGCTCGAGCATCGCGCTCGTAAAACGAATATTGAGTTAAGGCTCGAGCCAAGTCAAACAGCATTAAATCTTCATGGCGATCCTGCACGCTTTAATCAAGTTATTTCTAATTTACTTGTTAATGCTATGGACGCTTTTGAAGGAAGATCAAACGATGGAGCACTTGTAAAACTGCATTTTGAAAAGCAGGATGATCAAATTGTAATGTTTGTTGAAGACAATGGCTGTGGCATTTCTGCGGACACTTTGCCAAAGATCTTTGAACCTATGTTCACTACCAAAGAAATTGGCAAAGGTACAGGTTTAGGACTATCTATTATCCACAACATTATTACAGGGAGCTTTAATGGAGCAGTTGATGTTTCTACTGTAGAGGGACAAGGTTCAATATTCAAGGTGGTATTACCAACTACTAGAAAGTAAAGTGGCTTTACTGTAAATGCAACCATGTTAAGTCTCACTAAGTGAGGTGAACCCAATTGATCGGACAAAAAATTAAGGTTAATTAAGACCTACTAAAATGATATCAAATTGAGATTACATTGTTTGTAAGCTTGATAACAACCTATCCTGTTATTATTGATTTAGTTTTCTCCTCTCTGTAAACTAATTCAGGCGTTTTGTACTGCAATGATTGATGCGGACGTTCACTGTTATAAAATTGTAAGTACTTTCCTATTTCTTCCCTTCCTTGCTCTATATTTTTGTATTCCTTTAGATATACTTCTTCATACTTTACCGTTCTCCACAACCTTTCTGTAAATATATTATCCATGTAGCACCCTCTTCCGTCCATGCTGATTGCTATTTCGTTTGCCTTCAATATATCCGTAAACTCATGACTTGTGTACTGACTACCTTGATCTGTATTGAATATCTCTGGCTTCTCTCCTTCCAACGCCTCTTCTAATGCTTCTATACAAAACTCTGCTTTCATGCTATTCGAAACTTCCCATGAAACAACATAACGGCTATACCAATCCATTACTACTACCAGATAGCAATATCCTCCTTGCAAACGTATATACGTAATATCACTAGCCCATACCTGATTTGGTTTGTTTATGATTTTGTTTTTCAGAAGGTATGGGTAAATTTTATGTCCTTCCTTTGGTTTACTTAGTTTGGGTTTGGCATATATAGCTTGCAAACCCATCAGACACATCAAACGATATACTCTTTTGTGATTGACTTTATAGCCTTCTCCATTGAGCATTGCTGTTATCTTGCGATAACCTAGAAAAGGATGATCTGTATACAACTCATCTATCCTTTGCATCAAGCATTCATTGAGATCGCTGATTCTTGTAGGTCGATAGTAATAACTACTACGATTCAGTCTCAGTAACTCACATTGCTTAGTAATGCTCAATTGAGGGTGCCTTGGATCGACTATCAACATACGTTCCTCTTGACTCAGTTTTTGAGCCCTTTGGACAAAAAATCTAGTTCCATTTTCAATTTGCCAATCTGTTCGTACAGTGCAGCCTCTCTACGTTCTTGCAGTTTGGCTTTCCTGCCCCTTAGTAGTGAAAATCTTTCATGCAATGCTTCTGATCCAGCTTTTTTCCATTCTTTAATTTGAGTGGTGTGTACACCATATTGATTTGCTAATTCTGCAAGATTCTTCTCTCCAACTATGGCTGCTGCTGCAACTTTAGCTTTGAATTCTTTCTTATATGTTTTTCTTATTCCTTTTGTCTGGCTCATTTATATCTCCATATTCTAGATATTTTACATCTTCTATGGACCTTAATTTCGCCGGGGTTTTCTGTCCAGTTTTTGGGGGTAAGCTCATGACCATATTAAGTCTCAAAAAGTCGTAACCTTTGCTGTTCTTGCCAAGTAAAAGGAAGAGAAGGCTGAAAAGGGATAGATTGAGTAAAAGCAAAAATGTTTCCAATGAGTGTGGGTGGATCAATACCTTGGATGGGTAACTGTTTAATCAACTCACCTCTCTGATTGAGAAATGACAAAACTCTTTCTGGTAACTTGAAATTTATTTCGCACTGCTCACGTAAATGATTGTTCCCTAGGTAATAAATCTGTCCTCCTAAGGAAATTGTGCCGTTTTGACCTATTCGCCTAAACCATTTTCCCTTTGCTAGATAAGCATCAACTTCGCTTAGGTCAAACATTTCATCTTCCCACTCAGGTCTATACCAGCGCCCTGAGTGAGCTGCCTCTGGAAAAGCTTGTAGCGGTGCTTGCCCTCCCAAAGAGTGACAAGGAAGCTCTTCATTAAGTATGTTGCGTCTATCTCGTAAAGCTTGATATAAAGCGTTCCAAGATGGATAGTGTCGATCAAGAACCTGATCAGCCCACAATTGATGCGATCTCTCTACAATTGCTTGATCTGTAGGGCGACGAATACGACTAAATTGAAGTTCGATACCCATTGCTAACAACCACAGATGTAATCTTGTAGGAAAGGGTGATTTACTCCTAACATCAAAGAAAACACTGTCATGATCAACTTGAATACTTTCAGGTAACCCCCCAGTCTAAAAATGCTAACCTCAAAGTGATTTGATAGTCCTCAGTATTGGTGTGGCGAATTGCTTTCTCCTTACCTAGAAAGCAAGGATAACTTAGCAGGCGTGTACGGGAAACAACATCACTTACATCAACTAGGCTAACTACTCCTACACTTGGAACAAGCTCATGTCCCATTGCATCTACTTGCCCAGGCTTTTTTCATGAAGGTATCAAAAGCCCAGAAATTCTGGTATGAGGTAAGGTTTCGAAGCGAAACGACGTGTTTGCCTAAGAACAGAAGTAGTACCTCGTAGGTGAAACAGACTCAGTACAAGATTACGTAAAGCAGCAAAGCTTTGAGCTCCTTTCCTTAAACGACAAAAATCCTCTCTCCATATCGTATCCCTCTTGTGATGAGAACGATTCTCTATAGCCCAATGCCCTCGCCACCATAGGTAAAACTTCCTTGCATCCCCATGAGCGCTGGTAATGGCATATTGTGTCTCCTGAGACTTGATTTCACCTGTTGTTTTACACACAACGGTACGAATGCATCGAACGAAATACTGTGCTTCAGGTAACTGTCCTTGGGTTACCTCATCAACTGGTCTTGTTTCAATTTCTCGCAACCATATTTCTCCACTTCTATGCTCTTCATCCTCAATTTGGCTATCCTCTTCACAAAACTCAAGACTAAATGCCCACTCAGCAAATTTCTTTAAACTTGATCGATTATCCTTCAATGCTAAGAAATACCTTCCATTTGCCTCTAACACAGCATCGATAACTGCTCGTTCTGTAAACGCTGCGTCCCCTGTCAGTATCCATGGTCTACCAAACACCTCATTTAATATCCCTATCATTTGCCTAGCTGTTTTCGCTTCATCTGTCTTTACTTGTTCTTGCATTAAAGTCATACCCACTTGATTAATGTACAGTGACAACATGTGCAACCCCTTATCCCCACAACGCTTACGTGTGCTACCCCTAAGGTGTTTCCCATCCACATGAATCACTAACATCTCACTCACTGGAATTACTTTATTCAGTGTTTCTATTGCCCATATTTTAAGTTGGTGTTCTAATTCCACAATACACCTCTCTAGAATCCAGAAAAATCTATACAATGTAACCTCAGAGGGGAGGTACTTTTCACCTTTTAGAGTTCTAAACCCCTGCTCATATAATTCCTCTGCTTGATCTTCAAGCCACTGGTGTAGCTCTCGAACATTTTCAGACCCAGCACAAATCCCCATTAGCACAAGCCTCCATAATGTTTCCATGCTATAACGGCATTTGCTTAATTGCCGTTCCTCTCTAACCCTCATAACATATGCTATTGGACTTGGTATACTCGCTTGATGTGTAGTTCCTGTGTTTTTCATACCTACACATCATTTCTTCTTTTTCTTTTGATTTCATGAAGCACAACAATTTCATAAGAATGCTAGATTTTCTTGTCTAAAACAAACTGATTTAAAATCCCAATTATCCCTTAAGGAACTAAAATACTCTAAATTTTGCCTCTTCAGTTTATTCATAAAAATTAGTGGGCTTTTCGTGAGAATTCTTCTTCATGAAAAAAGCCTGCTACTTGCCAACATTCATGGGCATGGGTTAAGCGTGTGTGCTTAGTGGATGGTAATGCTACATGACGTTCATAGTTTTGGACCAATTGCTCTTCTTGTAAGAAGCGATTAATACTTGACCGACTAGGCAACAATTTACCTGCCCACTGGGGCATACGACCTAGCTCTATACGCAACGTATCAGCACCCCAACGAGGATGTTGTAATCGTATTTGACGTAATTCTCCTACCATACGTGCAGGATAACTGCTTAGAGCTCCTTTTTGAGGACGTCCCATCTTCCTTTCCAAACCTTGACGACCTTGTTCACGACCTCTTCTTACCCATTTTTTGACTGTAGATGGATGCCACCCTAATTCAAGAGCAATTTTGCTTATTGGTTCTCCATTGTCAGCTCGTTGTAGCATTTCTACTCTTTCTTCTAAGGAGGTGTAATCTGACATAATCCATATCATGCAGCTTTTTTACCTACTTGGAGTCTAAAAATAGTCACGACTTTATGAGACTTTAGGGGGTCACGACTTAGTGAGCTTTAACAACCATTAGTTTGTAGAAGCTGCTAAATTAAGCTGTCATAAAGTAGACTTATAGTGAATACATTATTTCCAATCATAAATCAAAAGCGTAGATACAAATTGACTGGAATTACGCACCCCTTAAAAAGTCTTTCACAAACAAAGTATTCCTGCATATACCTTTCTAAAGATGTGTGCAGGAATGGTTTATTCTCTTAGAGCGTAAACTCTTTTCCAGACAGGTTGAGGTATTATCTGACAAAAAGTATAAGTGTGGAATTACCCCAAAAAGTTTTTAGAGGCATTTTGAGGTGGGTAAGATTACTGTGCAGGAAATAGTAAAAAACGATTTTGCGTCAGAGGCACATCTTATGGCATGTGGTCGGCAAAAACCCTTATCTAGATGAGTAATTAGAGCCTGCGTAATTCCAGAATTGAAAATTATTTCAAGAATGAGGTATTAAAAACTCCAACCCTACCAAATAATACCGTAGCATCAGGGCCTTTAGCTTTTAATTCTCTTTTTATTTCTCTTGGTATTGGGTAAGAGTGCATAACCTGTACCCATAAACATAACAAGTCCACCTAACCAAACCCAAGCTATCAGTGGGCTCTGTACTACCCTAAGCACCACTGAATCTTGCTCAGGGCCTACTGTGCCACTTATATTCAAGTAAATGTCATGCATAGGCCTGTATAGCACATCAGGAGTAGGTATAGGTTGACTGTTGCGTGCACTATTTGCACTATCAGGAGTAAAAACGTTGATGCGCGGGCGCAAGGTAGCAAGCTTTTCCTCTCCTTTCCAAACTTCTACTATTGCCCCAGCAGTAATGCGCCCCGATGTACGTTCCATGAATCTATCAATAGCCTTAAGTTCATAATCTTGGAAATTAAGGCTCTTACCAAAATCAACTTTTACTTGCTCATCAACACGATATCCGCCTGAGCCTACAATGCCTAAAGCTAAAATAATAACACCTAAGTGAACAACCATAGAACCAAAACGTCGTTTGTTCTCAAAAGCATAGTGCTTAAAAACACTAGCTGCATTGTGCCTACTAGCTTTCATGCGTGGCAAAATAGCGCCAGCTATAAGTAACCAAAGACTCGCTAAATTATAGCCAGCAAAGGCTATTGCTAGAAGTGGATAGAGCTTTCTAATGCCCAGAAGATATGCACCTATGCCCGCTAAGAAGCCACCTAAAATTAACCAAGCTAGATTTTTGAAAAGAGACTGATTTTCTGCTTTACGCCAAGGTAAGAGTGGACCTATCCCCATAAGCGCAAATATAATCAACCAAATGGGTATACTCACTTGATTAAAGAAAGGGGCACCTACAGTTACTTTGTCACGAGAAATAGCCTCGACAATTAAAGGGAAAAGTGTGCCTAAAAGCACAGTAAAGGTTATAGCTAAAAAGAGCACGTTGCCAAGTAAAAAACCTCCTTCGCGGCTTACAGGAGAGTCTAATTCGGCCCTATCTTGTACTTGGTCCCATCTGAGTGCTAATAAACCAAAGGTAAATAATAGTACAATTATAAAAAAAGTTAAGAAAAATGGTCCTACTGGTCCATCACCAAAAGCATGTACTGATGAAAGCACCCCTGAACGTGTAAGGAAAGTGCCTAAAATGGCTAGAGAAAAGGTGAGGGCTATGAGCAAGATATTCCAGCTTTTTAGCATACGTCGTCTCTCTTGTACCTGTACACTATGAATAAAGGCTGTAGCTGTCAACCAAGGCATGAAACTAACATTTTCTACAGGATCCCATGCCCAATATCCTCCCCAGCCTAAAACCTCGTAGCTCCACCAACCTCCGGCAACAATGGCAGCAGTTAAAAAAGCCCAGCCGGTAAGCGTCCAGCGCCTAGTTAGTTTCATCCACTCACTACCGGGGCGTTTGGTTATTAGTGCAGCTATAGCAAAAGCAAAAGGAACAGTTAACCCTACAAAACCTAGATACATAAGTATGGGATGAATAGCCATCATCCAATGGTTTTGCAAAAGGGGATTAGGACCGGGGCCAAGGTATTGTGCTGAAGGTACAATAGTGAAGGGGTTGGCGACAAAAGCTACTACCACAATAAAAAAGAGCTGTACCAGTTGCATAATAGTTAATGCCCAAGGACGTAAGAGATTGTTAGGAGTTAGTAAAGCTAAAGCTGCTGTGTAACCTGTTAAAATCCAAGCCCAAAGCAAGATTGAGCCTTCAAGGGCTCCCCAAAGCATAACAACCTTAACCCAAGTAGGTGCAGTAGGCGAAGAGTGCTGTGCAACATATTGAACACTAAAATCATCTGTTAGCAAAGCGGCTTCCATGCTAAACATAGCTATAGTCAAAGATAGAAAAACTGCTACCCCAGCATATCTTGCACTGGTTTGAAGTTGTGCATTGCGACGCAAGGTACCTAAAATGCCTGTAGCTACACCATAAATAATTAAGGCAAAGGCAAGTATTACACTAGCAGTACCTAGTTGTCCTAGACTTAATAGCGTGTTAGGGGTTTGGGATTGTAGTAGCTCGAGAGTATTCATTATCTTCTTTAAGAATACCATTAATTGTAGAGGCGCGATTAATCACGCCTCTGCCTTCTAGCAATTAATTATCCTATTTTTTTCTAACTATTAGTCACTAACGCATGACCTGCTCTGGGCTTTCAAACACTAACTCTAGCAAGCGTTCTGACTTCTGATGACTCAAAATCATAGTTATGCGTTTGCCAGTTGACAAGGTGTACACCACATTATAAATGTTATTCTCAATATCAAAAAAGCTGTGCTGAAAACGGCGTTTTAGACTATTATTTACTAATTGCTCATCAAAGTGGCTAAAGGTTTGTTGAATGGTGTCATTTGTTTCAAATACAGCTTCAAAATAGTTTGCTGTATTGCGCTGAGAAACTATATTGCTATTAGGGTAAGCATTTACTTTTAACTCTGGTACATCAAGTAAACCTGTAGAGCTAAGAGCATTAAAGGTATTTGTGTTACTTACACTTGGACCTGTATTTAAGTTACTTGTACTCGAGCTAGTCAAGTTTGAATTGCTTGCAGACAAGTTTGTATGTTGTTGTGGAGAATTTGCCCAGGTATCAGGAATTAAGGCTTCATTTATCTCTAAAGTTTTGCTAGGAACAATCTCAATTGTTTTTTCTAAGGAGCTGTAACCATATGTTTCTAGCTTAATAGTATATTTTCCTGCAGTTAGGGAGCTACTAAGTGGAGTGTGACCAAAAACTTGACCATTCAAGATAATTTCTGCCCCGCTAGGACTTGAGCCAATAATCAAACCACCAAAATTTGTTTGAGGCGGCGATGAAGGGGAAAGAGAAAGTATAGGAGCTTCTGCTTGGTTACCTGTCTGATTACTTGCTGAATTATCTGTTTTATTACTTACTGGATTATTTATATAACCAGTCAAGGGCACATCCAATATTGTACTTTGTTTAGGATCTAACATAACTTCTACTTCATAAGACTGATAGCCACTTAATTCTATTTTTACTTGGTGTTTACCTAGCTCTGCACTAATAGCAAGAGGGGTTCGACCACGAACTTGGCCGTCTAGCAAAACACTAGCTCCACTGGGCAATGAGTTAATAACAAGCCCTCCTAATTGATTATGATTTGCTTGATCGCTATAAGAAGTATTTGCAATATTTGTATTTGTAGAAGGAGCATTCGGTTCGATAGCATTGGAGGAACTAGGTGTGCTTGGGGCAACAACATTAGAGGTGTTGCTTGGAGAGGCATTGATATGAAAGCTGGCATCTCCCCAAAAAATACCATTATGCTGTAACAAAGAGGTATTTTGCTGTGTTGATAGCTCGGTTTTTAGCTCTGATAATTCCTCTTGACTAAGAGGTAGTGAACTAATAAGAGCAATAATTCTATGAGAACCTAAAGGAGTTTTTTTCGTTATGTGAAAAGCATAATTTTCCTCTCTTGGAGGAAGTATATGCTCACCAGCATGCAAGTAGGAATCTTGTGAATTTAAGTCATTTGGGAAAAGTAAAAAGCTTTTGTTATCTGCTTCAACATTGATAACATAAAGGTAACCATCTCGTTTAGTATCAACATAAAGAGTAAGAGTCTCTCCAATAGCATAGTTGTATTTAGAGGCACTACCTACAGGATTGTCTAAGTTTAAGCGTACTTCACTATTAGCAACGACTTTGGGTATAATACCTTGGGCATGCAAGCATATAAACGAAGTTAGAAAAAATATCAAAAAGAGCTTAGAATATTTCACTATAGTACTCCAATGAAGTTTTAAATCCATATCAAGAAATACTGTCAATATGAATTCATGTAACAGGATTGTAACGCTAGTAACAATCTGCGAAGCTTAACTATTACACACAGGGGTAAGTAACAGCTTCATTCACGTTCTTAAGGTTTAATGTTAAATGAGTTAGCCTTACTTAATTTATAGTTTCAAGTTCTATAGAAAATATAGAGCTAGTTTAGAAGTAGTTACCTTCATGGTAGAACTACAACCACCTCTATCCCCTCAACAAAAGCCTTGGGGACTACTTAATAATATATATACCTTACTCAGCAACCTCCTTTTCTGACCGTGCTGCAGCGCGATCAGCTTCTTGACGGGATACATCAGTTTTTAGGCGAGCAGCTTTACCTTTCAAATTACGTAAGTAGTAAAGTTTAGCACGGCGGGTTTTCCCACGGCGTACAATGCTAATTCCGTCAATCAATGGAGAGTGTAAGGGGAAAACCCTTTCCACACCTTCACCAGAACTTATTTTACGTACTGTAAAACTAGCTCGAGCCCCTTTCTTACCATTTTGACGGGCTATAACAACTCCCTCAAAACTTTGTACACGAGTACGATTTCCCTCACTCACTTTATAGTCGACACGTACAGTATCTCCAGAATCAAATAGAGGAAGGTCCGTTCTTAAACTAGGTTTTTCGATACTAAGTAAAATAGCGCCTTTATTGTACTTCACAAGACAGCCTCCAAAACTTTAATTATAGCTTGGTTTTTTACCAAAGCACAATACTTTGTTATTAATAAACACCTATACATAAATACTGGTGAATTTTCTTGTGAAGCTGCAAATAGTAACTAGAAACCGGTAGCTAGTAGGGATTAATTATGCTGGCTACTGACTTCTAACTACTAGCTACCTATAAACACGGATTACTCCTAAGTAATTCACAAAAACTTTGACACTCCTGCTTTTTATTAAGACAAAAACTATTGCTTTTCAGTGGTTTTTTAACTTATTCTTTAATCAATTGTGCTGTTTTAAAGGAGCAAAATGAAATTCTACTATTGTTTTTTGCTACTCTTTTTATTCACTCCTAATCTAGTTAAAGCCCAAACAAAAGTCATTGAAGAAGAACTTACCGGAAACGATGCCCTTTTGAGAAGAGGAGTTTATGCTGACATTTATTCTTTACCTGTAATTAAAAGAGTTGTTCTGAAATAAATAAATCGGTCAAAATAAAGGAATGTTACTACCAAGAGATGACCGACAAGTAAGAAGTATAACAGGATTGAGCGAAAAGAAAGTAGAGGAACTAGAACCTGCATTTGCTAAAGCTTTAGAAGACCATGAAAAGCAACGTTATGAAAAGGCTCTAGAAGCAGGGAAAGTACATCGTAAGCCAGGAGGAGGAAGAAACAGTAAACTAAGTACAGTCAATATAAAACTGTGCTTTATTCTTTACTACCTTAGACTTTACCCAACGTTTGATGTTCTAGCGGAGAAATTTGATTTATCACGATCTAATGCCCATGCTTGGGTACAACGTCTTACACCAATAATGGCGAAAACTCTAAGTGGTTTGGGATATATGCCAGCTAGAGAGTTTGAAAACATAGAGGATTTCAAAGCAGCTTTTGAGGGACTTGACGAAATACTGATTGATGTTACAGAGCGAGAACATCAACGCCCAAAGGATGATGAAATGCAACAGGAGTTATACAGTGGCAAACAGGGTAACCACACGCAGAAAAACACAGTGATAAGCAGCAAGGAGAAGGTAATTTTGTTTGTGGGACAAACCTTTGGAGGACGGAACCATGACTATGCAATGCTAAAGGAAGAATTTCCACCTGAGGAGGAGTGGTTTGAGGATATTAAAGTGGCAGTAGATTTAGGATATCAAGGAATCGAGAAAGATTATGAAGGAGCAGATGTTGCAATACCTCATAAGAGACCTAGGAAGAGCAAAGCCAACCCTAATCCCAAGCTTAGTAAAGAGCAGAAGGCTCACAACCAAGCAGTGAGCAAGATACGTGTATATGTTGAGAATGCCATTGGAGGAATGAAGCGTTTCAAGATTCTTGTGTATGCTTTTAGGAATCGTATTAAGGGATTTGTTGACGATGTAGTAGGAGTTTGTGCTGGTTTATGGAACTGCCTTATTGCCTAATTCCTTATTTCAGAACAAGTCTAAAGGTCAATTACTTAGTGTTAGCCTGAACTCAGATATTTTTGAGCCAGTTCTATTGCTTAGCTCACCTAAAACACAAGTTTATGAGAGCAAAAATATAAATAATTCCACTTTCCAACTTATTTCACAAGATACAGGAGTTTGGATTATTACAGTAACTTCCACTCAGAAAAGAGCTAAAGGAAAATACCTTTTAAAAATGGATGTTATTGAAGCCTCGCCTGAACAAATATATGAAGTACGCTTGCAAGAAGCCATTTACTTTTTACATAGTGGTCGTGAAGCTTATCAAACAGGAAACCTTTTGGCTGCTTTGGAAAGCTACCAGCAAAGCCTTGAAATCACACGTGAAGTTGGCGAACACCAAGGTGAAGGAGTTATTCTAAATGATATAGCACAATTACATCATGTTAAGGGTGAGTACAGTGAGGCACTTCAATACTATGAGCAGGCACTTACTATTATGCGGGAAGTAGGAGATGAGAAATCAACACAAGTTATTCTCGAAAATATGAGTGATATTGAGCTGCAAACAAACCAATAACTGTCTGATCAACAATTATCTCAAATGCCTATAGCTCCGTTTTTAGTAGCCCAAAACTTTCGGCTCAATTAATTTCTACAAAATGCCAAGATTTTTTATATAATGTAAAATGTAATTGGCCATAGTTAGGCTGTTTAAAGTACAGGTTTGTTTTTTAATAAATTTAGTTTTTAAATTAAACGAATCTGTAAATTCCATTTCAGGATAGAATCAATGCAACCAAACATTCACATTTTAATGGGTTCAAAATCTGATATGCCCCATGTTGACAAGATTGTTACTGCACTTGCAAACTTTGATCTAAGTTACAAGGTTTATATTGCCTCAGCTCACAAAAGTGTTGATCACCTTTTAAAACTTATTGCTGAGATTGAAAGTGTTACTAGTCCTAAAGTTTATATTACGGTAGCAGGTCGCAGTAATGCTCTCTCCGGCATGGTGGATGCTAATGTAGTTGCGCCAGTATTGGCTTGCCCACCATATAGCAATAACTTTAGTGGGGTAGACATTTTCTCGAGCATTCGTATGCCTAGTGGTGTTGCCCCTGCGTTGGTGCTCGAACCAATTAACGCAGCACTTTTTGCTGCTAAAATCTTAGGTAAATATAAGGAGATAAAAAACTTTCAAAAATTACAAACACAAAAAATATTAGATGATAATAATGCACTTTAAAAGGAATTTATTTTTTGAAGCACTGTGGACTTTCAGGTATCAGTATGGACAATAATAAACCCCAAGATAAGTGTGGAGTTTTTGGTATTTATGCTGCTAGTGAGCAAGTTGCTCGCTTAACTTTTTTTGGCCTTCATGCGCTGCAACATCGTGGTCAAGAAAGCGCAGGTATGGCCACTAGTGATGGACACTTAGCCCATATTTACAAGGCAATGGGTTTAGTTAATCAGGCTTTCAACGAAGAAAATCTTTCTACCTTACCGGGGCATTTAGCTATTGGACATACTCGCTACTCAACAACAGGAGCCTCTAAGTTACGTAATGCTCAACCTTTGCTTATAGAAACACTTTTAGGGCCTCTAGGTATAGCACACAATGGCAACCTTACAAATGTACCTATTTTACGACGGGAACTTTTACAAAAGGGGGTAGGGCTTACCACTTCTTCTGACACAGAAGTTATCGTGCAACTTTTAGCAGGTGGTCAGGGTGATTGGTTTGCACGTTTAAAAACACTTTTAGAACAAGCAGAGGGGGCATATGCTTTAACGATACTTACTAGAGACGCTCTCTATGGTGTGCGGGACCCTTGGGGTTTTCGCCCACTTTGTATAGGTGATTACAAAGGTAAAGGATTTGTTTTAGCCTCGGAATCTTGTGCCCTATCTACAATTGGTGCTACCCTTATAGACGAAGTAAAGCCCGGTGAGATTGTTTGTATTGACCAAAATGGCCTTCATCGTGAGCAAGGGGCATCTACAAAAAAGGTTAGCTTGTGTACCTTTGAACATATATATTTTGCTCGTCCAGACAGTTTGTTTCAAGGCAAGGTTATTCATCAAATTCGTCAGCAGCTTGGGCGTATGCTAGCAAAAGAAGCTCCTGTTGATGCCGATATAGTTATAAGTATTCCTGACAGTGGTACTCCTGCTGCTATTGGCTATGCTCAAGAAATAGGATTACCTTTTACAGAAGGACTAACCAAAAATCGCTATATTGCCCGTACTTTTATTCAACCTAGTGATGAGTTGCGTAAGAATAGCGTGAGTCTGAAATTTAATCCTTTGTCCGATAATCTCAGAGGAAAACGCGTGGTAGTAGTTGATGACTCTATTGTACGAGGTAATACCATAGGACCCCTTGTACGTATGATTCGTGATGGTGGTGCAGTAGAGGTACATGTGCGTGTTTCCTCACCTCCTATTAAGTACCCCTGTTTCATGGGGGTAGATATGGCTGCACAAAAGGAATTAATTGCCTTTAGCTACTCTATCGAAGAAATCTGTCAACATATTGGGGCAGATAGTCTTGCTTACTTGACTACTAACAGTATGATGGAAACCATTGCTGATTTTAAGGATATAAATTGTGTTACAGGATACTGTAATGCCTGTTTTACAGGAGATTACCCTCTTAATCTTGATGTGGAGTTGGCGCGGGAAGCGCTCGAGCAAACTTTTGGCAGTTAAGTTTAAAAGAGGTGTTTTATGAAACTAGCTATTTTAGGGGCAGGAAAAATGGGAGGGGCTATTATGGCTGGAGTTTTGCAAGCAGGTGTGCTTCAACCTAATGAAATTGGTATTTATGATGTAAGCCAGATACGTGTAAATGAGTTAAAAGAGAAGTTTGGTGTGCAGGTGTTAACTGAAAAAAATATAAGTCAAGCTCAAAGGGTGCTTATAGCAGTTAAGCCACAATCATTTACAGAAGTCACTTCTCTTATTGCAAGAAAGCATGAAACCTATATTTCTATTATGGCTGGAGTAACTATTGAGGATATAGCTGCTGGTGTTGCTAGCCGCAGAGTAATTCGAGTAATGCCTAACTTAGGTGCTAGTGTCAAAGAAAGTGCTACAGCCCTTAGTTATTTACCTGAAGCTACAAAAGAAGATATTCAGTTTACTAAAGAGCTTTTGCAAGCCGTTGGCGAGGTTTACCCTTTACCTGAACACATGATCAATGCCTTTACTGGTCTAGCAGGTTCAGGACCTGCCTTTGCAGCTATTTTTGCAGAGGCCTTAGCTGATGGTGGGGTAAGTGTTGGCCTATCACGAGATTTGGCCAAGAGTTTAGCAAGGCAAATCTTACAGGCTAGTGCCAAGCTTTTAGAAGAGAAAAGTCCTGCTGATTTAAAAGATGAGGTCTCGAGCCCTGGAGGTACAACTATAGCTGGAGTAGTAGCTTTAGAGCATTATGGCTTACGTTATGCTACTATTGAAGCTATAAAAGAAGCCACTAAGCGTGCCAATGAGTTAAGCCAAGCTTAAATATAATGAAACAACTTTTTAAAATTACTACAATATTCATAGCACTAATAATTAACTTTGCATGGGTCAGAGAAGATTTTTTTCCACATAGAGATGGACTAAGCTGGACCTATAGCAATGGGGAAACACAAACACTTTCTGGTCCTCATGAGGTAGAGGGATTAAATGTGATGATTCTATCTCATACTGTCGAAGATCAGCTTGTTTCTGAAGATTATCTCGTTTATCTTGACACAGGTGTTTATAGCATAGGTACAAGTACCTTGGGCGGTGATTTATTGCGCTATAGTCCACCTTTAGTTATTTATGAGGGCAATCAGTTTAGTGTAGGGCAAGTGTGGCAAAGTAATACAGAATTAATGGGCCTAGAGATCAACCTACAATCAGAAGTGACCGGTGTTCAAGGAATAGAAACACCTGTAGGGCGTTTTAATGCTTTAGTCATTCGCCAAAGCACTATTACCAATACAGGTGGAAGAACTACTTTACATCTATACTTTGTGCCTGCCGTAGGGGTAGTACGCTTCATACAAGGTGATGGCACAGTTATAGATTTGGTTGATAAAAACTTCTAGTCAAGCTCTATAGTAACAATTTCGCCAAATTCCTCTAAAGGTTTATCAAAAATATCAGGATTACCTACAACGAATATTACTGCTTCATCAGGGTTAAGTTCATTTTGGGCAATATTTTGAATATCTTCAATACTAAGCTCTTGCACACGCTCTATATATTTATCGTAATAACCAGGCTCGAGCCCTAACAAATCTGTCCGTGCTGCTCGAGTTACAATTGCACTTGCTGAGGTAAAACGAAACACCGCCCTATTTAAGATGGTGTTTTTTTGCTGATCTAATTCTTTTTCAGTTATACCTTCTAGTTGTAAAAGTTCTATTTCGTTCAAGAGAGCCTCAAGAACTTCACCAGTAACATCACCACGGGAAATTGAGTAAGCATAAAATATGCCCGGATAGTCAAAACCTTGACTCAAAGCACTACCTACAGAATAAGCAAGGCCACGTTGAGTACGGACCTCTGTAGAAAGACGGCTACTAAATCCCTCACCACCTAAAACGCCATTAGCTACAGTTAAATCATTATATTCAGGGCTATAAGCTATGCTGGTAGGATGTCCAATTATAATTGTGCTTTGAGCAACTTCTTTAGGTGCAAAATAAATTTTAGGCTCAGGGTTAGCATTAAACTCTGGGATTTTAGGAGGCTCTACTTCATGAGGTTCCCAACAATCAGCAAAAGCTTTTTTGAGGAGTTCTAGCATTTCTTGACTATCAAAGTCACCACTAATAGCAAGATAGGCTTCATTGGGCACAATATAGCTCTTATGAAATTCTACTAAGTCATCTCTTGTTATGTTGTTTATTGTTTCTTCAGTAGCGTACCAACCACTTGGATGCCCTCCTACAACATAATAAAAGAACTCCCGCACAGCAATATCTACAGGATTATCGTTTTGACGACGGATATTTTCTAGAGCTTTGCCCCGCTCGAGTTCAAGTCTCTGCTCATCAAAATCAGGGTGAACTATCACATCAACAAAGATAGGTAAAACTTCTTCTACATTTTCAGATAAGCTTGAGAAACTTACTGAAGTGTAACTAGGGTTAGCAGAAGATTCTACCGAGGCAGCTAAAAATTCTAAAGCCTCGTCAATTTCTTCAGTACTCTTGCTACCTGCACCACCTTCTCGCAGGAGGTTAGCTGTTAAGTCTGCCAAACCAATTTTATCTTCAGGGTCGTAGATACTTGGTGCTCGCACATAAATTGTCCCGTCAACTATTGGTAACGAGTGATCTTCTAGTAAATAAACTACTAAGCCATTATCTAGCTCAATACGTTCGGGTGTAAGTGCCTTTGGCGTAATAGTCTCAAATTCCATTTCAAATGGATCAGGCCAATCAACAGGGCCTTCAGCAAAGGCAAAGCACCATAAGCCAAGACATATTACAATTGAACAAAAAGAGAAACAATTACTTTTTTTTCTTAATTCTTGTTTACTAGTTACTAATTTCTCAAGCATGATTTAGGCTCCTTAGGCTCTATCTACAAGCAAAAAATATTTTATAGTTACCCAAAAAATTTTTCCCCTAGAGAAAAGCTCTTTCTGTGAGTATGTCGTTATGAGGAGAATAACGACGAAGAATCATCTGGTGGTGTAACGCAATGAGGTCCTCTGTGTAGCCTGTCTTAGCCCGTCTTAGAGCGTAACAAAGGAAGCACAGTAAAGAACTCAAGATGACATTTCTTGCGTTGATCAGGCAAGAACTTATCTGGACATCTATATAACCTTGAATGTTAAAGTTGAATAGATGAAGAAAAAGAAAGAAGATAAGGGTTATGGTTCTCACAGAACTTCTCTCAGCAAAAAGTATAACTGATATTTTATTATTGTGTTTGTTTTAGTAGGTGACCACCTAACAGACGTTGTAAAGGCAGATAGATTCACTCTATCTGAAAAAAGTAACCAGAGAAAATGTATTTCTTCAAGCAGGCTGCAAAAATGACAGCTGTTAATATGTCAGATATCACAAAGCGCTTTCCACTAGTGCTAGCCAATGATCGTGTAAACTTTAAAGTCAAGTGGGGCGAGATACACGCACTCATTGGTGAAAATGGTGCAGGCAAATCGACACTAATGAAAATTTTATATGGGCACCAAGCACCTGATAGTGGAAAGATTTGTATTGATGATAAACTAGTTAGTTTTAAGAATTCGCGTGAAGCTATTGATATAGGCATTGGGATGGTATATCAACATTTTATGCTAGTTGACACCTTAACAGTGACAGAAAATATTATCCTTGGTGCAGAGCCAACTACTGGCTTAGGTTTAAGCTATCGCAAAGCAAGCAAGCGTAGTGCTCAGTTAATAGCAGACTTTGGCTTTGACATTAACCCACACAGCAAAGTTAAAGACCTTCCCTTAGGTTTGCAGCAACAAGTAGAAATTTTAAAAACACTTTACCGCAATGCACGTATTCTTATTATGGATGAACCTACAGCCGTACTTACACCACAAGAAACTCATAAGCTATTTAGTTTTATTGACAATTTTGCAGCTAAGGGCAATGCTGTTATTTTTATTAGCCACAAATTAGATGAAGTTATAGAACTTTGTGGGCAGATAAGTGTAATGCGGGATGGAAAAATGATAGGTACGGTAAATCGTAAAGAAACTAGCAAAAGAGCTCTCGCCAATATGATGGTAGGGCGCGAGGTAATTCTACATTTAGATAAGAAACCTGCTAAAACTAAGGGAAAAAAGTTAGAACTCAAAGGGGTAAAGGTTTTAGATCCTGTAAAACAGAAAGCTGTTCTTAACAATGTTTCTTTTAGTTTACAAGCAGGTGAAATTTTGGGTGTTGCAGGTATTGAGGGTAATGGCCAATCTGAATTAGTTGAGGGCATTGTAGGTTTACGCTCTGTCAGTGAAGGGGAGATTTTTATTCTAGGAGAATCAGTTACTGATTTAAATACTAGAAGAAGACGCGAAAAAGGCCTTGGCTATATTCCTGAAGATAGAAATGAACGCGGTCTTATAGGTGAGTATAGTGCTGCTATGAATAGTATCTTGGGTGATCATTACCATATACCTTACAGCAACAACCTTGGATTTTTAAATGAGCAGATTATTCAAGAGCATGCAGAATCTCTAATCCAAGCTTATGATGTTCGCCCTCAGGTAGCAGAAATCGCTGCGCAAAACTATTCTGGAGGTAATGCTCAAAAGCTTATTGTGGCTAGGGAGCTTGAAAGGAAACCACAAGTACTTATAGCTAGTCAGCCTACTCGAGGCATTGACATTGGGGCTATTGAATTTATTCATAAGCAAATAGTGGCAGCTCGAGACAAAGGGCTAGCTGTACTTTTGGTTTCTGCTGACTTAAATGAAGTCCTGAATTTGTCTGATAGGATTATTGTGCTTTATGAAGGTAAAATTATGGGAGAGTTCCAGCAAGCCGAGATTACCACTGAAAGATTGGGCCTTCTTATGGCAGGTTCAAATAATTATTAATAATCTACGGTTTCTATCAAAGGTGCTAACATCAACCTTATGTTACCTTGCTATAAAAACTGGACATGATCGAAGTTCGCAATCTTACAAAAAGTTATGGCCGCATAAAAGCAGTCAAAGATGTTTCTTTTACTGCCTATTCAGGGCAGGTTCTAACATTTCTAGGACCAAATGGTGCAGGTAAGTCTACGACAATTAAGGCAATTACGGGACTTATCCGCCCCAGTTCAGGAAAAGTAACGCTAGCTGGTTTTGATGTTATTAGACAGAGTGTCTCAGCAAAAGCAAGGCTTGGTTATGTGCCTGACAGGCCTTATCTTTATCAAAAGCTAACTGGTCGCGAGTTACTGCGCTTCTTGGGTAGTTTACGTAAGATAAAAGACCATGAAGCTAAGGCGCAGAGTTGGCTCGAGTTCTTCCAATTGCAAGATTTTGCTAACGAACTTATAGAAACTTACTCGCATGGCATGCGTCAAAAACTAACTTTTATAACTGCACTTTTGCATGATCCTCAGATTTTAATAATCGATGAGCCAATGGTTGGCCTTGACCCTAGGGCTGCAAAACAAGTACGTAAACTGATGCGTGAGTATGCCCTTAAAGGCAACACTGTCTTACTAACTACACACTCAATGGAAGTAGCAGAAACTATTGCTGATAGAGTTCTTCTAATCAATAAGGGACAAATCGCTGCTGAGGGTAGCTTAGAAGAATTACAAGGCCAAATTGGTAATAATAGAGCTGATCTTGAAGATATTTTCCTAAAGCTTACTGAAGAGCAAAGATCTGAGCAGCAAGCGCAGGAGTTGGCTGCATGAGCAGTGATAGTAAGGCGCTCGAGGTCAAGCCACTTGCCCAAAGCACAGACTTTAAACCAACTCGTAATCCTTTCATTCTTTTTAGTATGCGCCTGCGAGGTGCGTGGAATGATATCAAAAGCCGCCCTCTACAGTATTCTATAGGCATAACTTTTTTATCACTTGTTTACTGGGGCGTTTTCAGTGTAACAAAAAGAGGAGTACACTTTATAACAAATCCTATAAAGGTAGGTAATCTAGATCTCGATTTAGATATTGCCCAAGCAATAATACAGCGTAGTTTAGAAGCTCTGTTTATTGTGCTTATGCTAGGAGTAACTTTTAGTGTCCTTACTACTGCTGTGCACACGCTTTATAGCTCCGAGGACTTACCATTTTTACTAAGTTTACCTATTCCTGCGACACAAGTTTTTTATCTAAAGGTTTTAGAAACTTATGTAAGTGCAGCTATGATGCCAGCGCTTTTTACAATACCTGTATTAGCAGCCTTAGGTATTGAATTAGGGGCAGGCTTAGCTTATTACCCTATTGCTCTGGCCGCAGTTCTATCTCTTTATTCAATTCCTGTAACCTTAGGTAGTTTTTTAGCATTGGTACTAATGCGTATTTCCCCAGCAGGAAGAGTCAAAGAGGTTGCTACGGCCTTTAGTGTGGTTATAGCTGCTGCACTTATTTTTGTTTTGAGGGCACTTCGTCCTGAACGTTTAACTGATGTAACCTTGACTCAACTTGCAGCTTTCTTAAAACGGTTTGCTAGTTTTGAAATAAGTTGGTTGCCCACAAGCTGGACTTCACAAGCAGTTTGGGGAGCTTTAGAGGGGCGCTTGACCTTGGGTGTTTATTTCCTAGCAGTTCTTTCAATTTTCTTATTATGGTTTGTTGCGTGGGCAGCAAATTTTGCCTATAAAGAAGGGTGGATTCGTTCACTCGAGACAGGTAAACCTAAATTAGATCCAACAATTCGCCGTGCACCCTTATGGGAACGCTTCTTCAATATTTTTGGAAAGGCTGGGGGCATTATTGCTAAGGATATAAGATTACTCTTGCGAGATCCTACGCAGTGGTCACAATTACTGGTTTTACTTGCACTTGCAGGCGTTTATCTGGTAAGTGTTGGTAGTATTAAGCTTGAGTACGACATACAACGTTTCCGCGATGCCATTGGCACAATGAATCTCATGTTTATGGGGTTTTTATTGGCAGGAGTAGGTATTCGTATGACTTATCCAATAATTTCTCTAGAAGGAGAAGGCTTCTGGATATTGCGTACGGGTCCCCTAAGAAGTAGTGGTATTGTAATGAGTAAGTTTTGGAATACTCTACCTATAATGGTTATTCTTGGTGGTGGCTTAGGTTATGCTGCTGCAAAGCTTATAGATGTATCACCTACTTTAGCCTTTGCCTCTCCTGTAGCAGGTTTAAGTGCTGCAATTGTTACTACAGGATTAGGCGTTGGTTTAGGTGCGGCTTTTCCCCGTTTTAGCGCTAATAGCCCTTCAGAAATTCCTATGACTGCTGGGGGTTTGCTCTATATGGCACTTTCGCTGGCTTATGCCACGCTTATGACGCTTATTCTAGCTTATCCTGCTTGGCAAAGTTCTAGGAATCCTAATGTTTTGTACTGGACACAGCCTGAAGGAATGGGACTTCTTGCAGCTATTATTTGTCTAACTATACTTTGTACAGCTTTACCGCTTATTTTTGGGAGTACTCGCTTAGCAAGGCATGAATAATAAGCATTACAGGAGTCAATTCATCTGACTGTGCTGCCCTTTCAATAAAATCTAGGCAACTGTTGCATGCTTTTGTTAATCTTATAGATAATTCTTCATCATATCTATTAGACTTGTTCAGAAATAAGCTAGCGTGCATTATAAAATGTACAATTGCTCAATTTAAAGCTCCGGAAATGCAAAATGTGACAGCTAAGTCTTAGCAAGGGTACAAATCTTTTATCTAATGAGTCAACTATTTGGTCCAACATTTTGTTTCCGAACAACTCTATTCTTCTTTTCAGTGTAGAGGTAAGCTAAGTATGGATCTTCAAAAAGTCTTACTTTATAGTTTGATACTGTTCGTTCGCTAATTCCAAAGTCTTTTGCTGCTTGTTTAACACCATTCAGTAAGCAACTAAATAGTACATTTGCTGCACGTTCATAATCGAAGTTTTTCCCTACTTTTTCGCTAGCTCTTGTGTCTCAGTAGGGGTGTTCATATATTTATTATGGCATAGCTTTTTTAGTAGGAAAAGTGCTATAAGTGTTTTTAGTTAAAGACCGAAAAATAAGTGCTGAAAAGGATATTTATCTTTCATCCTGGCTAAGGTTAGGTAGATTGTTAGCTCGAGGTACCCCCATCAATTTCTCCAACAATATTCATGCAGCAAATTCTCCTAAATTCTTTATTCACTGTGGTAGGCTAGCATCC
This sequence comes from Trueperaceae bacterium, assembly GCA_965223045.1. Lineage (GTDB taxonomy): Bacteria > Deinococcota > Deinococci > Deinococcales > Trueperaceae > CBDCVN01. The sequence continues at coordinate 4,243,424 of CBDCVN010000013.1, read as the reverse complement.
AAGCAGATCTTAATGCTTACCGCTGGCTGGGATTGAGTCAACAAGCACAGATAGTTTAACAAGGCTTAAACACCTATATTATAGGATAAAGTCACATTTTGCAAATGCCTCAATAGATCTTTGCTGAACATCACAATCTTTCCAAGGAATTGAAACGCAATCCACTATTTGGCCTTGACGCATCCACCAAAATGGTCCCCAGCCATGCCCATGCAAGGTAAATTTTTCTTGATATGCAAGACACTTATTTTCGTACCATTTCGACAGTTGTTCCTCAGCTTCCACGTCCAAGATGTAAAAATTAACAGCCATATTAGGTGACCAATTCGAAACTGTTTCCTCAAGGGTTGTCAATAAGTTTCTTGAGAAATATGGTCCTCGTGACCATCCCACCCATACAAGAACAATTGCACGGTCACTCTCTAGCAATTGAGTTAAGTCATTGATATGAGAAATTGTAACAGCCATATTATTATAATTAAGTTGTTTCTCCACAAGCACTTTAACAAAGTCTGAGCACTAATTAATAGGCCTAACGGAAATAAACTCAGGGGTGCTCACTTCTGCGTACTTCCCATTTAACTGAGTTCTAGACTTAATTCAGCCGCTCTTGTGAGCATCCCACTGCAGCGAAGAGTTTTTTAAACCCAAAATCTGTTAGGGGATTTAGGTAGCGGTCAGAAAGCATAAAGTTATTTTAGCACTCTTAAACCTGCTTGAGAAGTTAGGGTTGGGTAGTGCCCTTCATGTAATGATTAGATGCTAACTCTAACATAGGGTCAAGATCCAAAATATCATTACTTGTATAGGACTACCAGAAACTAATATAAACAAAATCCAGCTAGCAGAAAAGTTAAATACCAGTCGCTCACAAATAGATCGTTTACTTGACCCTAATAGCACAACTATTACACTTGAATCTCTGGAAAGGATAGCTCAAGCTTTTAACAAACAACTTAAAGTAGAGCTTGCCTAAACAAGCCTCAGCCCTGCACTTAACTGACTCACCCAAAGAAACTATAAAAATAGATGTAGAAATTGACGCAACCGACCAACTAGAGATTAGATTACATATAATTCCTTATAAATAAGGTGGCGATCGATGGTATTGATCATAATATATATTTACACTATAATTTACACTATGAAAAAAGTGCAAATGAGTATAACCATAGATGAAAGGCTAGCAAAGTTTCTTTGCTACTACCAAAGTAAAAATAAGATATCTACAAAAAGTGAGGTGATAAACCATGCGTTAGAAGCTTTAAGAAGTAAGCAGCTAACTAAAGACTACATGGAAAGCATTGTTAAAGAGGAAAACAATCCTGAAGAAACAATTCTGTGGGACAGTGCTATAGAAGATGGATTGGACCCCAATGAAACGTGGCAACATTTACTTAGTTGATTTTGAACCTGTTAGAGGCAGTGAAGTTAATAAAGTAAGACCTGTAGTCATTGTTAATAACAACGAGAGAAATGCAGCTGTAGAAAAATTAAAACGTGGGGTAATTACTGTAATACCTTTGACAAGCAATGTTGAAAATGTGCGCTACGACCAAGTTTTCTTACCCGCTGAGGTTACAGATTTAGATCAAGATAGTAAAGCACAAACTGAACAAATCAGAGCACTTGCTTATGAAAGATTCTTGAAGTTGCTTGGTAAGCTTGCCAGAGAAGTACATGGTGGAAGTTGATGAGGCTTTGAAATTGCACCTAGCCCTCGCTTAAAGATCAAATCAATTAACATTTATCAAATTAGATAAACTTTATCATTAGGGAATCTAAAGCTGCTCTATGTCTGCAATACTTAACTTTGTCAACTTAGCTATGGCATTTACATCCATTCCTGCTTGCTTCATTTCTTTAGCAATAGCTTGGCGCTCCTTTTTGCGTCCCTTCTCCACTCCCTTTTCCATTCCTTCTTCTATACCAATCTCTTTACCCTCAAGAAAAGAAGTATTGATCACATTCTTAACCTGTAGTGTTTTAAACTTTCTTCGTATGCTTCTCTCTCCTCAGGTTTAAACTTGGCTATTTCTGCTGCTAAAAATAATCTGTCAAATACTCTCTCTTGCAGTGCCCTTGGGCGATCTTTTAAGTTTTCTAAGTGTTTTAGTACATAAAGCCACTTATCAAACAATGTTTCTAGTTCTACTTCTGTCTTTTGGAATTTAGGCAGCTCTATGTAAATGTAAGTCAGTTTATCAAAAAAAACTTTATTGAGTTGATTCTTTAGCTTAACTTTATGAACCACATCAGGACAATCTTTATCCTCTTCAAAAACAAAATCTAATATCCTTACAGTCTGAAGTTTATTTATAAATACTATAGCTAGACCCCTCCCTCACGCCAATAATCCTGTTTTAGGGGTACATCGTTCTGTCTACATTTCTATAGCTTCAAGTAGGTCATATGCTCTTTGCTGTTGCTTATTCGCTATAGTGTCTACTTTTACTAAATTTGCATCCTCCTCTCCTTTGTAATTGCAAGTATTTCTTACTATGCTACTTAGATCCGATAGTAATGTCTGAAAACTGTGAACTTTACTACCATCTTCTAATTTTTTAGTCTTTGTTTTTGCTAATGCCTTCTTTGACCTTGCCGCTCTTTTCACGGGGTTACTTTCCTCTTTTTTACCTTTTTCTTCATCAGCAAATAATATTGACCTCCATGCCTCCATCATATGCCACTTCACGTTGTAAGCTAGCATGCACAAGAATATGTGTCCCCTTACTCGTTGCTCCATATGGTGATATATTGGTCTTAATTCCAAATCTACACTTTTTATTGACCTAAATCCCTGTTCTACATCACTTAATCCTTTGTAATTCCTGATTACTTCTTTTGTATCCACTTTCTCCTTTGTTAGACTTGTTCTTATTACATATATCCCATCTAACTCGCTTTCCTTCTTTACTTTCTCTTCGTCTATCTCAAAATTTAGCCTTGCTGGTGTTATCTTTAACTTAATGTGCTTTGCTACTTTATATTTGTTGACTACTCTTCCTACTCGCACTCCTATTTCCCCTTTCCCTCTTACACTTCCTTTCTTTACCATCTCCTTTATCTTCTCTAACTCTTCTTTTGTTGCTTTTAGCAAATCTTGTCGCTTTTTCCCTTTCCACTCCGCTACTTCTCTATTACAGCACCCTATCAATCTCTCTTTTTCATATTCTTGATCTTTAAACTCTAAATATTCTTCTTTCTTCAATTCTTCTATATTCAAATTCCCACTTTCTATCAGCTTTTTTATACTTGCTGTCTTCAATGCTGCTATCCAACCTACTCCCTCTTCTTTTTTTAACTCTTCTATCTGTTTTTTCCCTATTACTCCTCTGTCTCCTACGATCACTATTTCTTTTATTCCAAATTCCTCTTTTAGCTCTTTTATCATTGGTTTTAGTATCTTTGACTCTGTGTAATTGCCCTCGTACACCCTAGTTACTATTGGACATCCCCTTTTGTCCGTCAGCAATGTGTAATTTACTTGCTTTTTCCCTCTCTTTTTATCTTTATTCTGTCCCCATTTTGCTAATGGACATTCCTCTCCTTCAAAATAACTTGAACTCATGTCATACATTAATACTTTCTCCCCTTTGACATGCCTATTTGTTAATTTCTTTTCTATATATCCTTGCCTTGCTTCCAACCATTCAATTACCTTACACACTTCTTCTTCCCTTGCTTTCCTTACTTCTAGCATTTCTGGTAAAGTTGTTGTTTCCCACCATCTTATTGTTGCTAATTTACTATTTGGTGCTAGTATCCTTGCTGCTATCAATGCTTCTACTAAGTTTCTTTCTTGTGTGGCACGACTTGCTATTAACCTCTTAAACTCTAGTTTCTCCATAGCTTTTATTACTGCTTTTACATGTCCATGATGCTTAGATTCAATCACTTCAAAAGCTTGATCTATAGGTACAAACTGCTTACCCTTTAAACAGCTTCGGATCATTTCTATAATTTCATCACCTAGTGGACTTAGGTTTGCTAGGGTTTCTTTTTTTACCTTGCCATCTTTACGATAAGAACGTCTCAGTAAGTAAGATTTATAAGTTTTTCCTTTATACTGGCGAGTGCTTGTAGCTACATGCATCCCAGAAGACCTATTCCTCATAGCTAAAGTACAGGATAGCAGATTTTGACAATTAATTCAACTTTTAGTGTCTACAGTATTGCACCCTAAATTACCCATTTGCATTGTGTAGAAAGATGCTAACGCCGATTTTGATCAATAAACTTCAGACAGTGTAAACAGCTTGTAACTTATAATCCCAATCTCCTTTTTGAGCTTGCTCTTGTATAGGAAAGGTAGAGTAGTAAACACTCCTATCTTTAAAGTAATTGTGCTTGGCTTTTTGTAGCTCAACTATGAACTTCTGTCCTTTTTCATTTTCACAGTAAAGGTCAAAGATAGCTTTTCTATTTAATTCAGTAGTACATAGGTGTTCCTTCTTTTTGTAATTAAGTTTTTTTATTCTGTGTGGTTCGGGCAAGAGTTGATTTAGAAAATCAATCAGCAACTCCTTGTTAGGTTCTGAGCCAAAAAGTTTTTTAAACCCAAAATCTGTTAGGGGGTTTAGGTAGCGGTCAGGAAGCATAAAGTTATTTTAGCATTCTTAAACTTGCTTGGGAAACTAGGGGTTGTGAGTTTGGTGCTCGAGCCAACCATTATCAAATGGCTTCAGGGAATTTTGGGTGGGTGCTCGAGGAAAAAATTTGCTAGGTAGTAAATTTGTGGCTTGGGTGCTCGAGTCAACCACCTACTCTTATCCCATGTATCCAATAACAAAATTTCTAATTGGAACTCAAAGTTCATTTCAATAATCACCACCACCACTTAGCTGAAGCATCAGTGCTACCTTCTGTCTTTTGTCCTTGCTTATTCTCAATGAGGCTCTTCCACTTAATTACAGCCTTCTTAAGATCTGCACTTCTTGAATATCTATGCTTTGAAAGCCTTTTAAGATAGTGTAACCATTGATCAGGTTGATCATTCTCATATGCTGACCAAAGTTGTGTTATCCAATAAATATGTAACTCCTGAGCTTGGAGGTATAGAGCTTAAAAAGCTAAACACAACTCAAGTTAGAACGTTAATGCGAACTACTCAAGAGCAAGTTAGCAAAGATGCTGCTAACAAGTCACGTAAGGTTCTTAAGACTGCACTCGAGCAAGCAGTAAAAGACGGATTATTAGTTCGTAATCCTGCTACTGCTGTAGCTCCTTTTAAGATAGAAAAGAATATGGACATTGAATGGTCCAGTGAAGAAGAGGGTACTGTGCACATTCATGCGAAAATGTACGTTAAGGGTGTCTCTAAAAAGTATTGAACAATTAAGAGACGGCTTTTCATTTAGGGACATATTTTAGAGACTAATTTCATGGTGTTTTTGGCATCAAATCTACTGATTATAACCTGTCCATAAAACGACCATTTAAGAGATTAAAGCCAAGGTTTTTAACGTGCTACAAGCTGTTTTATTTCTTAGCGTACATTTACGGACGAATGTGCACAGTACCCTGTATAGGACACACAGATCCAGCATTTACCCTTCACAGATATGCACATGTTTTTGAAGAACAACGTCGAGGAGCTGCTATTCCCTTGCTTGAGCTACTATCCTCTAATCAAGATATACATGCCTAAATTTTGTGGCTGTAAATTGGCTGTATCTAATGAAAAATAACAAAAAATTTAATACCCCAAAAGCACAATCGTTCTTTTAGAAGAGGCTTTTTAAATGGTGCGCCCAGCAGGATTCGAACCTGCGGCCTATCGCTTAGGAGGCGATCGCTCTATCCAACTGAGCTATGGGCGCAATAAAGTTTTTTGCCCTATTTAAGGGCACTGCAATGCTAACATAACTTTGCCTACTTGTGAAGATTACCAGCACTCCATGAGGTGGCTGCGCCTTAGATTTTAATGCTGTGCCCTCAAAGACTTCTTTAAAGCTTAATCACTATGCTTTAAGAATATCTTGACTCTTTGTATAATGCTCCATAATGAAGCTAGACGCAGAGCATTTCAAAGAATTTACTGAAGTACTACAAGGAGCCTTCCCTACAAAGTCAAAATTGGCCCAGATGCTTAAGTTTGGCCCTGATAAGCATCTAGAAAGCATTGTTGGAGAAGGTGGCTTACAGGATATTATTTTTGAGCTTATACGGGTAGCAGAAGCTCAAGGCTGGATAATAGAGCTAATTGAAGGCGCAAGGAAAGATAACCCTGGGAACACTGAACTAGAAGCTTTTGAAAAGAAAATCAAACAGCATTATCAAAATGATCCTAATGTGCCTAAGGATGACACTAAGGAAAAAGATATCCCCATTCCTCCTTGCCCTTACAAAGGTTTGGCAGCTTTTAAAGAAAAAGATAAAGATGATTTTTTTGGTAGAGGCAAGTTTGTAAAAGACTTAGTAGAGTATCTGCATAAGAACCCACTAGTAGCTTTAATAGGCAATAGTGGTAGTGGTAAATCTTCGGTTGTCTTTGCTGGTTTGGTACCAAAATTAAAAGAAGAAGGTTGGCTTATAGCTAGCTTTAGGCCCCAGAATGATCCCTTTTACGAAGTGGCCGCTGCATTGGTAGATTACGTTGACCCTGAACTTACTGAAAGGCTAAGGCTCAAAGAAATTAAGGGCTATGTTGAGGATTTTGAGAAAAATGCCCTTTGGATACAAGAAGTTACCAAAAACATAATTAGAAGGCAGGAAAGGCCTTTACTGCTTATTGCCGACCAATTCGAAGAAACCTTTACCTTAAATCCAGATAAAAACTTACAGCATAATTTCCTAGATCATCTTGTCAAACTAGCCCAAGAAGAACAAAAACAGTTCAGGTTCATACTGACTATGCGCTCGGATTTTGTAAGCCATACTCTACAGCATGCTGATTTTGGTGGAGTGCTTGATAAGTCTACACGGATGCTTACTGCTATGAGCCGTGAGGAGCTAAAAGAAGCTATAGAAGAACCAGCTAAAACACACAATGTTAGTCTAGAGGCAGGTTTAACAGATGTTATTTTAGATGATGTACTCACTGACAAAGATAAAGGTGATGTAGCAGGTCGATTACCACTTTTAGAATTTGCCCTAACCGAACTTTGGCAAAAGCAAGAAAAGCTTATCCTAACCTACAAAGCCTATGAAGCTATTGGTAAGGTTGAAGGAGCTTTAGCACGTCATGCTGAAAAGATTTTTGAAGACTATAGTCCTAAAGAACAAAAGCAACTAGAGTACATATTTACCCAATTGGTAAGGCCGGGGGAAGGTACAGAGGATACTAGGCAAATATGTACCAAAAAACAGCTAGGAGAGAAAAGCTGGGATTTAGTTGCTAGACTAGCAAATGAAAGGCTACTAATAACAGGAACACTTGATAAAGAGGGTAAAAAAGAAGAAACTGCTGAAGTTATACACGAGGCATTGATTAGGAGGTGGCAAAAGCTTAGAGGGTGGGTAGATACTAATAGAGAGTTTATAACTTGGCGAAACTATTTGCGCCACACTATAGAAACGTGGGAGAAGGAAAATAAAGATGGAAGTATGCTTTTGCAGGGTAGGAGGCTTGAACAAGCTGAGGAATATCTAGAAAAGTATAAAGGACAGCTAGAAGATGCTAAAGAGTTTATTAAAGCCAGCACTACAAAACAGAAAGAAATAGAAGAGAAGCAAAAACGTAGGCAGAGAAATTTAGTATTTGCTATAAGTGCTATTGCTGCTGTGTTTGCTATACTAGCAGGTTTAGCTATCTGGTTTGGGAACGATGCTAGATTAGCTCAAAAGGAAACAGAAGTAGCAAGGCTAGAAGAAGAAAAGCAACATAAACAAGCTGAAGAAAATGCTAAGGATGCTGAAGTTGCTAGGGTAGAGGCAGAAAAGCAAGCAGATATATCTTTGGCAAGATACCTTGGCTTTGTTGCTCGTGATGCTGATTCAAAAGAAACCACCCCCGATTTAAGACTACTTTTAGCAGCGGAAGCTACAGAAATCTATAACGGGGCTGAAAGTTATAGAGATACTCTTGTACCTGTTTTACAAAGCATTAATCCTAATATTAGTGCCTATAGAAAAGATAACGAATTTGTTTTTAGCCCCGATAAAAAAACTATGGTTAGTGCTTCTTTTGATGGTAGCCTTTCATTTTGGGATGTTGCTAAAGGAAAAGTCATTAAGTTTACAGGAAAAGCCCATGAGGGTAGGGTTTGGGGACTTGAATACTTACCAGAAACTGATGTGCTGGTAACAAGTGGCGAAGATGGCACAGTAGCTTTCTGGCAAGGTAAAACAGGAGAAATCATAAGTGAAGCTAAAAAAGTCCATGAGGGTAAAGTTGATGATTTTAAATATTTACTAGAAACTGATGTGCTGATAACAATTGGCGAAGATGACACAGTAGCTTTCTGGCAAGGTAAAACAGGAGAAGTTATAAGTGAAATTCAAAAAGTCCATGAGGGTAGAGTTGATGAATTTGAATATTTACCAGAAACTGATGTGCTGGTAACAAGAGGTAAAGATGGCATAGTAGCTTTCTGGCAAGGTAAAACAGGAAAAGTTATAAGTGAAGCTCAAAAAGCCCATGAGGGTTGGGTTTTGTACTTTAAATATTTACCAGAAGTTGATGTGCTGATAACAAGTGGTCATGATGACACAGTGACTTTCTGGCAAGGTAAAACAGGAAAAGTTATAAGTGAAGCTCAAAAAGCCCATGAGGGTGGAGTTAGGATCTTTGAATATTTACCAGAAACTGATGTGCTAGTAACAGGTGATGAAGATGGTACAGTGGCCTTCTGGCAAGGCAAAACAGGAAAAGCCATAGGCGAAACTCAAAAAGCCCATGAGGGTGGAGTTAGGAGATTTGAATATTTACCAGAAACTGATGTGTTGGCAACAATTGGTAGAGACGGCACAGTGGCTTTCTGGCGAGCTACAACAGGAGAAGTTATAAGTGAAGCTCAAAAAGCCCATGAGGGTGGAGTTAGGGATTTTGAATATTTGCCAGAAGCTGATGTGCTGGTAACAACTGCTGTAGACGGTAAAGCTTTCTGGCAAGGTACAACAGGAGAAATTATACGTAAAATTCAAAAAGCCCATGAGGGTGGAGTTGGAAGCTTTGAATATTTACCAGAGGCTGATGTGCTGGTAATAATTGGCGAAGATGGCACAGTGGCTTTCTGGGATATATTAACTGGAAATTTGCTAGCGAAGAAGATACAACCAAATTACAAAGAGATAAGCACCATGAAATTCATAGAGGAAAAACAAACTTTAGTATTTGGTGGTGAAGATGGCACAATAGTCTTCTGGGATGTTAACAGAGGCCCTCGAGCAATCTGGAAAAAACAAGCCTGTCACAAAGCAGGACGCAATCTCACCCAAAAAGAGTGGGAAAAATACATGGATGGTAGGCCATATGAAAAAACTTGTCCTCAGTACCCTTTGGTTTATAACACTCAGTAGACCATTGCTTTAAAGCAAGCAAAAAATTGATTAGCTATGGAAGAATTGAATGGTGATTTCTTTGATTGGGACGCTGCTAATATTGAGCATATAGCCGAGCACAATTTAGAACCTGAAGAAGTTGAAGAAGCCTTTTACAACAAGCACATCTTTACGCCAACATATAACACAGTCCATGAAAAACGTGAAGGTATTATTGGCAAAACAGATGGAGATCGTATAATTTTTGTAGTATTCACTCGTAGGCAAAACAAAATTAGAGTTGTTACTGCTCTAGATGCTAATAAAAGTCAGAGAAAGAGGTATAAAAATGCCCCCTAATCAACCTACAAAAACAGAAGATGGTTTCACCATTATCTATAATATTGATGATGTTCCCATTTTCAATGATGAAACAGAGGAAGCCCATTTTTGGAAAACTCATACTTGGAGTGAAGAACTTTTGGAGGGTACTGTTCAAGAAAATCATGAACCTTTTAACCTTCCTTCTCGTAAAAAAGATTTACAGGATAGTGTGATGTTGCGTTTAGAAAGCCAGACTTTGAAGCGCCTACAAACTTTAGCAGATCGTAAGGGTATAACCTATCAAGAGTTGCTAGAAAAATTCATTCAAGAACGTCTTCATGAAGAAGAAGTATTTGAAAGCACATCTTAAAAACCTACTAGGGCGTGTTGACACTAAAAGTGCTAAATCAAAAATATTACTTGAAGGGATTTTAGCGTAGCCATATAAGTACCGACGCAAACTGGCAAAATGCTAAATAGTTTCGAGACAACTTTTCAAATCTAGAAAAAACTCTTCTATATTAGACTTGTTCTGAAATAAGGAATTAGGCAATAAGGCAGTTCCATAAACCAGCACAAACTCCTACTACATCGTCAACAAATCCCTTAATACGATTCCTAAAAGCATACACAAGAATCTTGAAACGCTTCATTCCTCCAATGGCATTCTCAACATATACACGTATCTTGCTCACTGCTTGGTTGTGAGCCTTCTGCTCTTTACTAAGCTTGGGATTAGGGTTGGCTTTGCTCTTCCTAGGTCTCTTATGAGGTATTGCAACATCTGCTCCTTCATAATCTTTCTCGATTCCTTGATATCCTAAATCTACTGCCACTTTAATATCCTCAAACCACTCCTCCTCAGGTGGAAATTCTTCCTTTAGCATTGCATAGTCATGGTTCCGTCCTCCAAAGGTTTGTCCCACAAACAAAATTACCTTCTCCTTGCTGCTTATCACTGTGTTTTTCTGCGTGTGGTTACCCTGTTTGCCACTGTATAACTCCTGTTGCATTTCATCATCCTTTGGGCGTTGATGTTCTCGCTCTGTAACATCAATCAGTATTTCGTCAAGTCCCTCAAAAGCTGCTTTGAAATCCTCTATGTTTTCAAACTCTCTAGCTGGCATATATCCCAAACCACTTAGAGTTTTCGCCATTATTGGTGTAAGACGTTGTACCCAAGCATGGGCATTAGATCGTGATAAATCAAATTTCTCCGCTAGAACATCAAACGTTGGGTAAAGTCTAAGGTAGTAAAGAATAAAGCACAGTTTTATATTGACTGTACTTAGTTTACTGTTTCTTCCTCCTCCTGGCTTACGATGTACTTTCCCTGCTTCTAGAGCCTTTTCATAACGTTGCTTTTCATGGTCTTCTAAAGCTTTAGCAAATGCAGGTTCTAGTTCCTCTACTTTCTTTTCGCTCAATCCTGTTATACTTCTTACTTGTCGGTCATCTCTTGGTAGTAACATTCCTTTATTTTGACCGATTTATTTATTTCAGAACAACTCTATTGCTTAATTTTGTTGAAAAAATTCTCTATTAAATGCCTTTCCTTGTAAAATTCTTTGTCATACTCCCGCTGCTCTTTCCTATTTGCCTTTGGAGGTATTACTGCTTCTGCTTCCATTTCTGCTACCTTGTCTAGTACAACTTGAGCATCATATCCCTTGTCCCCCATTACTCTTTCAGCCTCCAGGTCTTCTAGCAAATCCTCTGCTTGGGTAACATCATTACGTTGCCCTGGAGTCAATATTAACTTGAGAGGATTGCCTAGAGCATCTGTTGTAGCGTGTACTTTGGTGGTGTAACCTCCTTTGCTTCTACCCAATTCTTGTTCTTCGTTTCCCCCTTTTCCTCCTGCTGCACAGGAGTGAGCTCTTACAATGGTGCTATCTATCATTATACTTTCCATATCAGCATCCTCAGCAAAGTGTTCAAACATCGCTTGCCAAATTCCTTGTTTGCCCCAGCGGTCAAAACGCTTAAAAACACTATTCCATTTTCCATATTCTTCTGGCAACAAACGCCACTGTGCACCACTTTTAGTTACCCAAAGGACTCCTTCAATAAACTTCCTGCATTGATCCTCATTGCCAATTCTAAATTTCCTAAACATACACACTATCTTGTAACCCTTGAGAAAATTTAGTATTTTTTGCCATTGCTCGTCTGTTAATTTAACTTTCATATCCTAAGTTTGCAAATTATGACTTACTTTATCAACATGCCCTAGCAAACCCTTATAGTGTAGGAAGTATTGTTGACGATACCGATTTTCTCGAGCAATCTGGAAAGAACAAGCTTGCTACAAAGCAGGACGCAACCTCACCCAAAAAGAGTGGGAAAAATACATGGCTGGCAGACCATATGAAAAAACTTGTCCTCAGTATCCTTTAGTTCATAACGTCCCATAACTCTAAATAAGTAAATGCAGTAAGTATTGGCATTCTGAATTAATTATGCTAAGCTACAAATAACAATGAAGGCGGTTAACAACCGCTAAAGTCATTCCGCCTTCGTTGAAACCTAAACGTAATGAAAGGATTCAGATGAATCTTAACATAGTTATTTACTTCCATTTTCCTACACAACTTATTTCTCAATTACAAAATAGGGTTGAGGGCAACTAATGAATAATATTGAGATTTTCAACTTTGAAGGTAAAAAGGTTAGAACATTTATTATAGCTGGTGAGGTTTGGGCTGCCGCTAAAGATATAGCAGGCATATTTGGATATAGTAACACAGTCGATGCTATTGCTAGACATTGCAAGCATGCTTGTCCAGCAGCCAAATTGTTGGGGGAGCGTGAAGCACGCTCCCTAAAATTAGACCCCCAAACAAAGTTAATTAATGAAGGAGATATCAATCGTCTTATCTTTAGCTCTAAACTTCCACAAGCAGAAGCTATTCGTGACTGGTGGTTTGAGGAAGTGCTACCAGCAATTAGAAAAACAGGTAGTTACTCACTTCAATCACAGCTCACAATAGAAGAAGCTCTAAACGCTTACAACTTCTTTAAAACTTCTTTGGAAATTACTAAATTGGTTCACCCTAATCACAATCAAACCATAGTTTCAGCAAATAAAGCTACTAAACAATTAACTGGTGTAGATGTGCTCGAGCTAATAGGAGCAACCCACCTAATACCAAAACCCATAAACAAAGACGAGCTACTTACCGTTACAGAACTAGGGAAAAAATTAAATCTTTCTGCACGTAGAACTAATTCTTTGCTCGAGCTAGCAGGTTTCCAATCTTTTTACAGAGATGACAAAGGCCGTTTGCATTGGACACTAACTAAAGTAGGTAGAAACTATGCTACTTATTTGGATACTGGCAGAAAACAAACAAATAGTAACTCGGTAAGGCAAATCAAGTGGTATGGTGAAGTTGTCAATCAACTCAAAATGGTTTGGTAGTCTTTAGTATCCTTTGGCTTACAAGATAGGGAACAATCTCACCCAAGAAAAGTTAGAATCAGCAACATGCATTATATAAACCTTAGGAATTTCATCTCCGAGCTGAAAAAACGTGATGAGATCGTAGAAATTAGTAAACCTGTATCATCTGAGCTAGAGATAACCGAAATTGCTGACAGAGTGGTTAAAAAAGGTGGGCCTGCACTTTATTTCGAAAAAGTTATAGGAAAAGACTTCCCTTTAGTTATTGGCCTTTATGGTTCACAAAAACGTATGGCCCTAGCTCTAGGAGTAGAATCCCTTGATGATATTACTAAAAGGTTAAGGGAGCTATTGAATGTAAAGGTAGGCGGTGGCCTCCTAGGTTTAGCAACAAATTTACCAAAGCTAAAAACAGTTACCTCATTGCCACCTAAAAAAGTTAAGAAGGCCCCTGTGCAAGAAGTAATTTGGCAAGGTGATGAAATTGACTTAACTAAATTACCTGTTCTTAAGTGTTGGCCAGATGATGGTGGACCTTTTATCACCCTACCATTAGTTATTAGTAAAGACCCTCTAACTAAAGAGGTTAATGTTGGTATGTACCGTATGCAGGTCTTTGATAAATCCACTACAGGTATGCATTGGCAACGCCATAAGACAGGGGCAAGGCACTTGGAAAGTGCTAAAAAAGCAGGTCAGAAATTAGAGGTGGCTGTTGCACTAGGTGGTGATCCTGCTCTTACTTATGCAGCTACTGCTCCCTTACCTGCTATACCTAGCATCAATGAGTTTTCGCTGACTGGTTTTTTGCGTAATAAGCCTATTAAGCTTGTTAAAGGGATAACTGTTGATTTAGAGGTGCCTGCTGAAGCAGAGTTTGTTCTGGAAGGCTATATTGATCCAGAAGAAGATTGGCGCTTGGAAGGTCCCTTTGGTGACCATACTGGTTTTTATACCCTGCCTGACCTTTATCCTATTTTTCATGTGACAGCTATAACTATGCGCAAAAATCCTATTTACCCTGCAACCATAGTAGGAAGACCACCTATGGAGGACGCTTATTTTATTGAAGCTTCAGAAAGAATTTTCTTAGTCCCTGCGCAGCTCATTCTACCTGAACTTAAAGATTATAGTATGCCACCAGCAGGCATAGCACATAACTTAGTAAATATAATTATTGAAAAAAGCTATCCCGGACAAGCTTATAAGGTAGCTAATGGCCTTTTAGGTTTAGGGCAAATGATGCTAGCTAAAGTCCTACTAGTTACTGATGAAAATGTTAAACCCCAAGAGCATCTTAAATTTTGGCAAACAGTGTTAAAAAATGCTTTGCCAGGTAGAGATTGCCAATTTGCTAAAGGTCCAATTGATGTGCTTGATCACTCGAGCCAATCATGGAGTTATGGCAGCAAAATCATTATAGATGGCACTGTTAAACACCCAGAAGAAGGAGGTCAAACTTCTTGGATGGCAAACCCTGAACGCAATAAAGAAGAATTACCACAAAACCCTGATATTGTTGCTCAACATCAGCCTGCTGGGGGATTTTGGTTTATAACCACTAAAAAAGAGCGTCCTAATCAAGGAAAGCTTCTTGGTAAATGGGCAAGTCAGCAAGAAGCTGCTAAAGATGTGCGTCTAATAGCGGTGCTTGATGAACTGACTGACCCTCAAGACTTTGAAGATTGTATATGGACAATGCTGAATAATATTGACCCTCAAAGAGACATACAAATTTTGGGCTCTGTTCCTTGTTTTATAATAGATGGAACACTCAAATTACCTGAAGAAGGCTTTACACGCACCTGGCCTGAGAAGATCGTAATGACAAAAGAGATAAAAGAAGTTGTAGATAGGCGCTGGCAAGAGTTATTTGCCAATTATAGTTCTCCAAAAAGGCTCCTTCTTTAAAGAGAAATTCTCTCTAGGGACATATCATTTTGATAGAGCTAACACTTCCTAAGCATCTGTGCAAACTGGCTCACCTGAACAATATTTTTTGCCTTTATGTTTATGAGGCAAAAATTTGTTTAAACATAGGTAACTAATTTAAAAGGTGATTTTTGCTACCTGAGTGAATATTAGCAAAATTTTTAGCTTCCATTGCATCTGTATTTGTCAAAAGGATATCAGCTTGGCTTATATCCAATGGCTTACTGAAAAAATAACCTTGACCATAGGTACAGCCCCAATCATATAGCTTTTGAAAATGCTCTATTCTTTCAATACCTTCAGCTACCACACTAATACCAAGATTTTGAGCCATAGCAATAATGGCCTGTACTATTTTACAGCTATTACTTGAAAAATCCATGTCATAAATAAAGGAACGATCTAACTTTAAAGTATCTATAGGGAACTTATGAAGATAACTAAGTGATGAGTAACCTGTACCAAAATCATCTAGATAGATTTTTACTCCTAAGGATTTAAGTTGGTTAAGCATGTTACTTGCTAGCTCAGGATTTTGTAAAAGAACACTCTCAGTAATTTCTAGGTGTAGGTATTGGCTATCTACACCGCTTCTTTTAAGTGCCATTTCTATTTGTTCCACAAGGTCAGATCGTACAAATTGATGCCCCGATAAATTAGTATTTATTGATAGCTCGAGGCCTGTTTCTTTTTGCCAGCGGGCTAATTGCTGACAGGCTTTATTTAAAATTATGTAATCTATCTCAACAGCTTGTTGTGTTTCCTCAGCAACTCCAATAAAGCTATCAGGATATTCAAGATTATTTTTAGAACGTTGCCAACGAGCTAAAGCTTCAAAACCTGTAATTTTTTGAGATTTGAGATCAATGATAGGCTGGTAGTGCGGAAAAAAGCTAAGCTCTTTAACAGCATACCTAAGTTCACTAGCAATTTGTAGGCGCTGCACTGCTTGTTGGTGTAAGGCAGAATCAAAAACTTCGTATTTAGCCTTGCCACTATCTTTGGCACGGTAAAGGGCAATATCTGCATCACGCAAGATTTCGCTAGGCTCTTTGTATTTAAAAGTGTTTAAAGTAATTCCGATACTAACACTCGAGAAGATTTCTTGATCACTTATGAGGAAAGGTATAGCAAGCTCTTCTTGTATACGCTCAGCAATTTGAATGGCACCGTGGACATTATCAATATCCATCAATAAAATTGAGAACTCGTCACCACCAAGACGGGCTACTGTATCTTGTTGTCTAATACAATGCCTAAGCCTCCTTGACATTTCACATA
This sequence comes from Trueperaceae bacterium, assembly GCA_965223045.1. Taxonomy (GTDB): domain Bacteria; phylum Deinococcota; class Deinococci; order Deinococcales; family Trueperaceae; genus CBDCVN01. The sequence goes on along the minus strand of CBDCVN010000013.1, from coordinate 4,227,058 downwards.
GCATTTCATCACCAGCAATATGACCAAGGCTATCATTAACATGCTTAAAGCCATCAAGATCTAAGAGCAATACAGCAAAGACGAAATTAGGATGACGACTACACAAATCTAGTGTACGCTGAAGCACGCTACTGAAGTTTGCTCTATTTGCAAGGCCCGTTAAAGTATCATGAAGCGCTTTATAACGCAAAGCTTCTTCTACTTTTTTATGCTCTGTTATATCCCTAACTAGCATGAGCACACGCTCGCCATCTATAGATGTTAGACGGGCCTCATAGTGAGTTTCTTCTTTGGGAACAGGAAGAGTATATTCCATAGTTTGTATTTGTCCACACCTTGCTGTTAGTGCAATTTTGTACTTCATTTCTTCGGCAACTTTTTTGGGCAAAAACTCAACTTCTGTAATATCTTTGCCTACAAGTGGCTCTACTTGAGGATGTGTATCATCTAGGAATAAATCAATATAAATTCCTTCTTTACTAAAGATAAACATCAGGTCAGGAACAGCCTTAATCATAGCACTTTGATAGTTTTCTGAGACACTCAAAGCCTCTGTCACTTGTTTGAATTTGCTAATATCTCGAGCAACCCAAATTATAGAATTCAATTCTTTACCCTCATACAAAAAAGAACTCTGCAACCATACCGGAATAGTTGTACCTTTTTTTGTCTTGAGATGAGTTTCAACATCACCAACATATTTATCTTCGGGTAAGGGTTTACTTGGAAGAATAAGTGGTTCTGTTTGGAGTATTTCTATAGATTGTGTAAGCAACCCTTCTTCCTCATACTCTAAGCTAGTACAAGCAGCTGTGTTTGCGAACTGAATACTTCCTTTACAATCAGTGACTATTAGTATGCTACTTATTGTTTGTATGATTTGCTCAGTATACCTCCGTGCTTTGGAGAGTTCATGATTTGATATTTCAACTTGGCGCATCATATGGTTAAAGGCTTTTTCCAATTGTCCAAGCTCGTCTTTTCTATCAATTTTTATTGGCCTACTAAAATTCCCTTCAGCAACAGCATAAGAGGCCAAGGTAAGCTTTTTAATTGGTCTAACTATATAACTGGCTGCAGAGTAATTTATCAAACTAAAAATAAGTAATAGTCCTACACCAATTAGGAAATTACGCTTACGTACAGCTATGATGTCTTGATTAATCTTTTTAAGAGAAAAGCCAAGCCGCACAGCTCCTAGCCGCTCATTGCCTAAATCTATGGGCTCAAGCACATCAAAAACATTTTTGGAAACTGCTTGAACACCTTGAGTTATATTGGGTAGTTTTCTGCTTAATTCATCGTCTAAAAACTTGTATTTATAAATATTACTATTCGTGCCATCAGTTAAAACACGCCCTTTAGGATCAAGATAGTACGCATAGGTAAGATTATGCAGGGTTTTAACGTCTTCTAAAAGAAAGCGTAAGGCTTCAAGGTCAAGATAATAATAATGATTTATAGATAGCTCTTCTAAAAAACCTATGGTTACTTGCGCTTGTTTGGTAAAGCTTTCCTTTATTACCTTTTCTTGATGGCTTGTATTATCAAAAGTAAAATAAACAACTATAATAGCAAGAATAAGTGTACTGAAAAATAAGTACTTGCCACGCAAATCTAAAGGCCAGAAAGCTAATTTCATAACTTATCAGTTATAGCTCGCTTTCCACAATTTGCATTAACTCTAAAGTTTTTTCCAAGCTATCTTCAGGAATTTCATCAAATTTAACTGTTTTTTGGAACTCAAAAAGCATCACTTTTCCAGCCTCATCTTGATCTAAAAGGGTCAAAGTCTCTTTTATCGCACTAGCAATCTCTTCATCCAATTTATGGCTTTTAACTACTAGATGCCTTGCAATCTCTGGTGATCTAGCCAAAATTTCAAGCTCCTCTAAACGTTCCCCTGCTTCCTTGTAAAAATTATGGTTATCTATAGCAGCTACGTGAGTTTTCCCTTCCAATACCCATGCCATAGTGTTAACATCATCCCCAGAAAAAACATATCCTATATTCTCATCTGAGACTCTCTGGGAAACACTTTTGTATTCTTTTAATGTATATCCTAGTTGCAAAAGCATAGCTTTAGGAAGCAAGTATCCTGAAGTAGATGAAGGAGAGTCAAAAGCAACAATCTTACCTTTCAAATCATCAAGGGTAGTAATTTCATCGCTTTTACAAGCAAAGAAGATGGTATGGTAAGAGGCAACTCCTTTTTTCCAACGTCTTAACATAGGCTCTGCCACCCCTAGCTGGACCATAGTAAGTGCTGGAAAAGGGCTGTCAATAAAAATATCTACCTCTCCTTGCTCTAAAAAGGTTGCCATTTCAGGTATATCACGTGCTATTTTTACTTGCCCACCAACAACACCTCTTTCTTTAAGCCTACCAGCTATAAATTCAGTAAAGGGCAAAAAGTCATTAACCTCATCCTGAACGTCTTCTACTGCTATAGAACCTACAGTAAGGATTCGACCTTCTGGAAAAGTGTTTGTAAGGGGTATTATGGGAATTTCTTCTACATCTTGGTTAGAGGAGTAAAAAATATATATAAAACCAGAGACAATAAGAACGCTAATTAAAGGGACAAAAATTTTCATATATTCTCCTTATACACTTAAGACTTTAAAATCCACCTTAGTATAATTTGCTACTTGATCATTAAATAACCCACCAATAAAACAAAAAAGCTTGGATATAGTGTGTAGCACACCTAAAATCTTGTTTGGGCATGTTTAGGACTAATTGTTTTCAAGTTCTTCATTATAAACTTCCGAGTAGAATAGTACGTTGTAGAATGGTAAGTTGCCTAATCTTACTCTATAATATCCCCATGAAAATAATAGGGATTAGTAAATATAATAATCGGCTTACCCTTACATTATTCTTATAAAGTCATAGGGATAGGGTTTTCTGCATCACAATCATTTTTGAAAGTGACAGTTATAGGTGTCTAGATAACCTGCCCTGCACTCTAATTTACTAGACATCCTTTCAGTCTCAAAAACACTAAAGTAGAAATTTTAACTTAGCCTTACCCTTATTAGAATAGAAGATTAGGTAATGATAATGTAGCAGTGTGGTAATTTTATTTTGACTTGTATGCCCCTACTGGTACTGAAGCTCATAAAGCTTACGATAGTAACCATCTTGCTTTAGAAGCTCAAAGTGATTGCCTCTTTCAATTAATCTACCTTTACGCATAACCATAATCCTATCTACACCTTGAATAGTAGAGAGTCTATGAGCAATTACAATGCTGGTACGGCCTTGCATAAGTTTCTTAAGAGCATCTTGTATAAGATCTTCAGTCTCGGTGTCTATGTTTGCCGTTGCTTCGTCTAAAACCAAAAGAATATCAGGGTTTTGCACTAGGGCTCTGGCAAAAGCTATAAGTTGTTTTTGTCCTGTCGAGAAACCTGCACCGCGCTCGAGCACCTCAGTATCATAACCATTAGGCAAACGACTAATAAATTCATGGGCATTTACAAATTTAGCTGCTTCAATAATCCTATCCAAATCTATAGAGTCATCATTTAAAGTAATGTTACTTCTAATAGTGCCACTAAATAAGAAAGGGTCTTGTAAAACTATACCTATATGCTTACGAAGCTTAACTTGCTCATAATCACGTACATCTTTACCATCAATCTTAACAGTGCCCCGCTGCACATCATAAAAACGGCTGACTAGGCTAATTACAGTAGTCTTACCTGCGCCAGTATGCCCTACAAAAGCTACTGACTCACCGGGAGCTACTTTAAAACTTACTTCCTGCAGTACCCAATCTTCGCCATCATAAGCAAACCACACATCTTCAAAAGTGACTTCACCACGAAAGTTGGTCTCGAACTGAGTTGGCTTGGGCTTATTAACCATAGCCTCTTTGGTATCTAACAATCCAAAGATACGTTCACAAGAGGCCATAGCTGCTTGCATGATGTTGTATTTGTCAGACAAATCCTGAATAGGACGAAAAAACATACTAGAATAAAACAAAAAAGAAGTTAAAACACCAATTGTTATGGTGTCACTGGCTCCGCCACCTAAAGCCTTTACCCCATAGAAAAGAATAAAAATTGTAGCAAGTCCACCAACCATCCTAACTGTAGGCCAAAAAAGGCTAAACCAACGCACCTGCTCTATGTAAGCATCAAGTAAATCAAGGTTTATTTCATCAAATTTTTGCTCGTTTCTGGTTTCACGATTAAAAAGTTGTACCGTTTTCATACCAGTCAGATTTTCTTGTAAGTAAGTATTTGATTTAGAAAGGCGCAAACGTACCACGCGGTAGGCATCGCGTAAACGGGAACGTAGGAAGTTAAGGGTAATAAATAAAAGAGGCATGACAGCCAAAGTAACAAGAGTAAGTTGCCAGTTGATGTTAAACATATACACCATAATGCCAATCATGAGGCCAATGTCAGCAATTAGACCAACTACTCCATCAGAAATCATGCGTTGAATAGCCTCGGTATCACTAGTAATACGAGTCATGAGGCGGCCTACTGGTGTGCGGTCAAAGAAACCTAGGTGAAGTCTTTGAATTTTGGCAAAAATTTCCTCGCGAATATCATAAATGACATATTGTCCTAACCAAGAGATTAAATAGGTATAACCATAGCGCAAAGCAAAATTTACTATTCTAAGTACCAAATAAATTAGCAATAAAAAGACAAGACCATTAAACCTTGCTTCAGTTGACGTATTAGTAAAAGGCTCTAGAGCAGGGTTAATGTAGCGATCAATTGAGAGCTGCATTAGATAGGGGAAAATTGGTACTATAGCACTGTACAATCCTAGCAATAATATAGCCAAGAGAGTTTGTTTTACATAAGGGCGTAAATACTTAAGCAAACGCCCCATAATCTGGCTATCAAAAGCTTTTTTAAAAGCTTCGCCATCTTCATCCAAATTTCCTTCATCGCGAAAATTCTTACGCTTTTTACGACGCAATTCCCTATACTGATGTTTAACTTCATTAATGTCATAACTAGAGTCTGACATGTCAGTGAGAGCGTTTTTAGATTGATGATTAGTTTCAGACATTATTCGCGGGTTTTATAGTGTTTTATTTTTTTGCTCGAGCCCAGCAACAAAGCTTTGATGCTCTAAACTTTGCACCCCTGCACTAACAGTTTCAATAACCTTGGCAAGATTACCACTTAAAAGAGCTTCAACATCAAGCCACAAACCCATAAATACTGTGCTTTGTAATAAACCCTCACTATTAGGCAAAAGCTGGTGATATTCTCCCTTATCAAGAACAAACCAATCAAAAGCCTTGTCATACACCCGCCATACAAGGTATTCTTTCACACCATTACGCCTATAAACATTTAACTTATCATGCAAGTCATAAGAGGCTGTACTAGCAGCAATTTCCACTATAAGTTCAGGTGCACCCACTATATAGTCTTTTTCATTAATGTGAGATTGTCCTCCCACCTCTGTTGCAAAGCTCAAGATTGCGTCTGGCTGGGGATCATTATCAATATCAAGGTGTACTGTGCTGTTATCAAATAAACTAACATGGACAGTAAAGGCCTTATAGTAACCAAGCCAAGTTATAGCTCGACTGTGGGGATCACCATGTAAATTAGCTCTTACTGGTGAAGCCATATAAACAGCTCCTTCTATGCGTTCAGCTTTTATACTAGACATTGCCTCATAACGTTGCATAAATGTATTATGGCTGAGCTTATCACCATTTTGCAAAATAGGAACTTTGTTATTAGGCACTATAGTTGATAAGGGCTTGTTTTGTAAAATCACAGGCATATTAATTTCCTCAAATCACTTTCCATCAAAACATTATAACTGCCAGTTTGCCTAAAAACTTTACTATGCTACAATTACCTTGGTGTACGAGCAAAACAGCACGTATATAATTGTCAAGCAAATCAACATCAAAAGTAACTAGGAAAGCTACCAGAGTCCTATACAACTGGGATGATCACCTTAAGCTCTGCTTGGGAATACATACCTTGGACGCTCTGCGTCCTGCAAATGACCCCAAATGTGTTACCAAGCCCCCAGCATTTAGTCACAGAACTTATTTATAAGTATCGATCGTAGGGGTTCAGAACCCCTACAACACTGCTTTAATGACAAGTGCCCTTCCCTTACCTTGCTCCCTGAACTCTGCTTAGGAATAGGCTTTTGATGTGTTTTAAGGGCCTGAATTTTCAATATTTGCAATAACTTTGTACAGTACACTTAAAACATTGATCAGATGAAATTTAAGGCTAACTTGAGAATATCCTTGTTCAACAGGGAGCTAAGCGTATATTTTTGTAAACTAAGCCCCAGGAATCCATCATGAGCCATTTCCAAACACCCTCTAAAGCAAAGAGTTATAATGTTTTTATGAAACCCCTCTGTAGTACTATTTGTGGAGGACCTTTCCTCAATGCTAACAAGCTTATATCAATTCTATTATTACTAAATATTATTTTAATAGCATTATCTGAAAGTGTTGAAACAGCAGGAGCTGAGGTTATACTTTCTGAGCTTTATACTCTAAGTAACTCAGAGTTGTTAGAACAAGCTCAAACTATCTTAGATCAGGCCAATGATGCATTTTTAAGACAGACTAGAAATTTAATAACCAGCGAAACCCGTCTTGAAGAAACTCGTCAGAACATAGAGGTTTTAGATATACCAGATTATCCCTTGGTAGACACATCTTCTGCAGAGTCTGCTCAACTGGCTTTAGATCAGGCCCAAGACAAGTTTAACGCTTTGAATGATAAGTTGGAGTTAGTATCTACTAAGAAAGAGTTCCTAGATAAATACATTGATAATATACAACAAGCTGAGTTAGCAGCACAAAGTCTTGTAAAAGCTGTTGAAGAGATGGATTCATTCCTACTAGAGATATCTCTGCGTGTTAATGACAAGACTTTGCCTCTCGAGCAAGTACCCCACTCATTTGAAGAAATAAGTTTAACAAGGCTAGAAAGAAGCACTGTTGCAAAACTAAGAAGTCTAAAGCGGGAGTCTGTTAATGCACAGCGAGAGCTAGATAAAACTATTTTAGAGATTGAAGATGTCAGAAACACCATTATTGAAGCAGAGGCACAATACATCTCTATTCAGGAGACATATGAGCGGCAACTACAGAAACAACAACTCGAGCAAGAATACACTAAGCAAACACTAAAAGAACTCCTTAGCCAAATTTCTCAGTGGCAAGAAGAAAGGGTTTGGCTAAAAGGCACCTTTGATTTATCCTACCGCCAATTTAACAGTAGCCAAGCCAGAGTTTTGAGTTTGCAACAGGAGCTTGAGCAACTAGTACCCTCAGAAGTGCCTCAAGTAACTTCTGATGCAGAAGCTAAGGAAAATATTGAAGTAGCCAAAGAGTTAATAGATTATCACAACCAACACGGTCAAAAGCTTAGGACACTAAAAGTTGCCTTACAAAACCTTGTTACAGATGGCAATGTTTTTGAGGGGGACGCTCGAATCTTAACTGAGCATCTTTTTAAAATGCAGGTAATAGCAACTATCCTAGGGGAATCTACTGTTAATGGCGAAACCCAGCAGGATGATTTATCAGAAGATAGTCATTTAGATAACTTAGTAGCTGCTGGCGAAACTACAACTGAGTTTATGTCCAAAGCCATTGCTGTTACAGAACAAGCTAAAGAACAGCTTGCCCAAATAGATGAGAAAATAAGTGTGGCTGGGAAAGCCCAACAAGAAACAGAAGAAATACTCTTGGCTTTACAAAAAGCTTATGAAACTGCTTTACAAACCCAAGAATGGGAAAGTGAGCTTAAGAGTTTTACAGCAAAACAATTATTGGAGCACTTTAGCCAAAGTACTCAGCAATTAGAAAACAATCAGGTGGCTTTACTAGGACAGTTTGAAGAGTTACAACTTGCTCAAGAAAACATTGAGGGTTTACAACAAAAGTTAGAAATCTTGAGAGATCCCTTACTTCGCTTAGCCGAGCAAGAAAATCTTGACCAAAAGCAAGAATTTCTAGAAACACTCTACGAATTTGCTGCCTTAGACTTGCTAACTCAAGAAGAAAGTTTTGATTCAGAAACTAAAGATACATTATCCTCTTCAAATCAAGCGGGTTTTAATGGTGTGGAGGGTTATCAAAATTTATTGTCGACTCGAGTAAGAATTATAGAAGAGCAACAAAAACATCGCAAGGAATTTTTAGAAGCTTTAAGAACTTTAGGTGAAAAATTTGATGAACATATAGCCTTACTTTCAACAACTAGAGGACTTGCCCTGCAACATTATACCAGTGCCGTAGAGTTAAAAAAACGCTTAGGGCGCGGTCAGCTTGTCAATAACGAAATCCCTAGTGGGATTACTAAAGTTCTAAAGCGAACGTTTATTGATGAACTTGAGGTTGATTTAGATAAATTCTTACGTGATCAGATAGAGATTAAGGAACAAATTGAAAAACTAACTAAGCAAGACCAAACCTTAGAAAAGATACAGGAGCACTTAAGTAGTATAGAAAGGTTATTTAGCACTAGACTTGATTCCTTGGCAGTTTTAACTTCTTTAGAAGGTGAGTTTGCACTAGAGATAGAAGACTACTCTGAAGCTGAGTTACAAAGCTTAAGACGTACAGCTATCCGCCACCTAATCTCAGAAGACAGTCAAATAGATGCAATACTTAATTGGATTCCCTCAGAAGAAGCTCAGGAACTGAGTAATACCTTAGGAAGTTATTACCTAGAGCTGGTATTATTAGAGAGCAAGAAAGAAAACCTACAAAAACAAAGAGAAGCATCTGAACGCCTAATTGAACTTGCTGAAGAGGAAAAAGTAGTTACTGCTGAACTACTAACTTTGCTTAGAGACCAAAAGACCCAGTTAGCAAGTGAAAATGATGACGAATGGTTAAAAATTCGTGCTCAGCTAGTACCTGAAAAAGCTGAAGAACTACTTGGCAACTATGAGGCAAGAACTGGACGTCACCTTGCTACCCCAGTACCTATACCAGAAGAAGCTAAAATAGATTTCATTGCTAAGGTAACACAAACTCTTTTTGAAAAGCATGTCCAAATTGTGGCTACTGACAAATGGCTTAATCTTTTTGGACAGAAGCTCACTCCTTCTGGCATTAATGCAGAAGTTGGTGATTATCAAGATAAGCTTGGAGCTTTAGATGCTCAATCTGCGACCCTTAAACGCCGGATTGAGTACCTCTTGGGTCATGCTGAAAGTGATTCTGGGCTAGAGGAAAAACCTAAAACAGCTACGGAAAAACTACGCTTTGAAGAAGGTGAAATTGGTGTACTAAGAGCAGATCGCTATAAAATTCGTCGCCAGAAAGTAGCAAGAGATCTGGTAAAAGTTATAAGTATCTTGCTAGCTGCAAGATTAATTATATGGCTAGCTAATTTTTTCATGCATCGAGTAGTAAAAAACAGATCGCTGAACAATCAAGAGCATTTACATCTTCTATTTGGTATTTCTTTCCTATTAGTGTTTTTTAAGTTAGTAATCTGGACAACAGCCTTTTTTGTAGTCTTAAGCAGCCTAGGATTTAAGATAGGGACACTTGTAGCAGGCCTTGGTATAGGTGGGTTGGCTTTGGCAATGGCTGCTAGGGAAACCCTTGCTAACATATTAGGAGGAATCATGATTTTTATAGAACGCCCCTTTAAAATAGGGGATGTAGTTCAAGTTGGTGATTCCCCTGTATCAAAGGTTATTGGTATGACATGGCGCACTACTAGATTTATTGATCCTTTTAACTACCATATAAACATACCTAATAGCCAAGTTACTGAATCAAACATTATTAACTACACCAAAGATTCCATAGCTGAAGATTACATTTCTATATATGTTTCAGCTGATCATGACCCTCAAAAAATCATCTCTTTAGCAAATCAGTCTTTAGCAAAATGCCCCTCAATTATGGCAGAGAAAGCAAAAAATACTCTCCTAGTTGGGCAAAAGCAATTGGAAGACACAGTAGTTATGGAGTACTGGCCTCGCTGGCATGTAGATGACTATCATCGTCGATATGAAATAAGAAACGAAATTTGGAGCCATATATGGGATCACTTTTCTGAAGCAGGTATAGAGCTAGAAATAAGTGATTCTATGAAATTACCAAAAGAGGAAAACTGACCAAGAAGGTATATACTAACAGAGTTGATGGCTTAGAGCTGTAAGTTCTGCTTTTATTAGTGCTATATTCTCTACAAAAACTCTAAAATGCCTTCCACTCAAAATCTTTTGGACTTTTAATAGTAGTAATAGGGCATGTGGATATGACAAATCAGAAATTGCACGCATTAGATATCAAAACCAAACTAGCCAGTCTCAGGACAGCTATCTGTTAGAAAATGTGAATTCCAAAAAAAATTGCAGGATAGCCTATATTTGCGAGAAGCTTTAGTTGTTAACCACATAATCTTTACCAGATTGCAGAGGAGCTTATGCGTCAGCATCAGGATTATCCAAGGTATTTAAGAGTAGCGTTTTTGATTTCACACTCTAGGTGTCCACACGCCCTAGTATCACCGATAGCAAGTGCTAACAAGCCTTGTTTTGATAGTGCCTTAATAAGGCTTTCATCTAAATGTAGTGATCAAATTCTAACTAATTCTGTGGCTATTGAAAAAAGGGAGCAAAATGAGGTGTTATACATGATATGGACCAAGAAACACCTCAACACAAGAATAGAGAATGTCAAAGGGAAAAACAAGATCTTGAGCAGCGAGAAAGTAAACGAATTTGTATACTAATTGATCAGGAAACATATAATCAGATTATTGAAGACAAATAATTATGTTGAGGAAGTTAGGCAAAGCACAGATATTTTAGGGTTTGTAGATTTAATAGGTGAAGTTAAAAATAAGGGGTATGTAATATTACAGCGCAATGTTGCATATTAAGTAAGGGGAAGTGCGAAAAAAGTGCGAGTGTGAATAATAAATTAAGGCTATGAAAAACATTTATAAAGCACACAATGAAATATTAGAAGAGGCCGTAAATTTAAGTCCTCCAGAATGCAACTTAGTTGAAGCAGATATAGAAGCGCTAGCAAAAGAACTCAAAGAATACGTAGCAGAGTTTGAAGAAGCATTTAAACGACCTGAAAGTTTGATCTGGACAGGACATTATCTAAAAGGTTTGTTAAGCAACCTTGATCGAAAAAATATAGAAGCAATGGCACTATCAATAGGACTGAATGTCCGTAGCATGCAAAACTTTGTAGGACAAAGCCCTTGGCAGTTAGAACCTGTGATTGACACGCATCAAAAACTTATTGCAGAAAGTTTAGGTAATGATGGAGTACTGATAGTTGATGAATCAGGGAATGTAAAACAAGGAAAAAGCTCAGTAGGAGTAGCAAGGCAATATTGTGGATCAGTAGGAAAAGTGGAGAACAGTCAAGTAGGAGTATACCTAGGGTATGCCAGTAACAAAGGACATACCTTAACAGAAGGGCAGTTGTACTTACCAGAACAATGGTTTGATAAAGAGCATGAACAAAAAAGGGAAGAATGTGGAGTGCCAAAGGATCTAGAATTTAGAACCAAACCAGAAATAGCGTTAGGAATGATAAAAAAGACAGAAGAGAGAGGGCGTTTGAGCTTTGAATATGTGCTAGCAGATGCATTGTATGGAAATAATATCGAGTTTAGAGATGGAGTAGCTGAATTAGGAAAAAAGTACTTTACAGCAGTATCTTGCGATACGCAGGTATACAAGGAGAAGCCAGAGGTCAAGGTACCTGAATATAAAGGTAGGGGAAGGAAGCCGAAACTAGCAAGGGCAAATATTGAATCAATACGGATAGATGAGTTAGCAAAGGAAATAGAAGCAGAAAAATGGAGTAAACATGTAGTGAAAGAAGGAAGTAAAGGGCCAATAGTATGTGAATTTGCCTTTGAGCGAATATGGGAAACAAGGGGAGAAGAAGAGCCAGTGGAACTGTGGTTGGTAATTCGGCGTAACCTAAATGAGAAAAGAGAGATAAGCTATTATTTGTGCAATGACTCAGAAGAAGTCAGCCTAGAAACATTAGTGTGGCTAAGTGGAATGAGATGGCCGATAGAAACATCGTTTGAGGAATCAAAAGAAGAACTGGGGCTTGATCACTACGAAACTAGAAGCTACTTAGGTTGGCATCACCATATACTATTAACTTGTCTAGCACATCATTTTCTGGTGAGGATGCGTTTAATGTTAGGAGAAAAGTCTCCAGCTTTAACTTTGCCACAGGCAAGAGTGCTGCTCAAGGCAGCAATACCGTTACCTAGATTGACAATAGCTCAATCACTAAATCTAATTCGTTACTATCAGCGCAGAAATTATACTGCTTATGCTTCGCATCGAAAACGTACTCTTGCTATATTGTCTAGGAGTTATATTCCATGACATTGCGCTGTAATACTATAAAAGTTGGGATAACTCTATTGTTAAAAACATTCAAATTAATAATTTATCAAACTATTGCCCCTTAAATCCTCTTACTGATAGACTAAGATGTACAATTCGCGATTAGAATGTTCCTCTCCACCCCAAGGCGAGTAACACACATCATGAGACTCAAGGTATTTTCCTGTTGTCCACTCACCATCCACAATACTAATACATATAAAAAGCGGTTCTCCCTTATCACTGCCACCGATAACTGCATTACTAGGTATAGCACCCGTCAATGGTTCCCACCAATACCCACCTTGCTGTAAAACAGAATACCTAGAGTATTCATGCTCCTTGTGACCATATGCAACATAGCACTTCTGGTAATTTGTATGTAATTTACCAGGGATTAGCTCTCCATTGTGTTCAGCTCTACATACAAAAATATCTTGTTGATTATCAGTTCCACCCCACACAGGTGAATCTCCTGCAAAACCATCACGTCCCGTTACCCAGATTCCTTCCCTTCCTTGAGCTAGTGCTAGAGGACTTGAAAGAACAAAAACAACTGTACCTACAAAACCTAACCTGACAAACTTCCTAATAAAACTTTCCACGCTATTCTCCTAATAACCATTTGAAATACTTCAATATAATATTATGGAATAAAATCACAATGCAATCTAGATCAAGAGAACAACTACAGGTAAGCCTTAACCCTAACAATTGTTTAAAAGTTGGGATTGTAGAAGCTGCACCTAGAAAGCATCTTGCCAGAAGGTTACAAATGATATACAATTGTAACCTATGGAGACTGCTATGGCTACAGAACCCACAAACCTAAGACTCGATGTAGAAACAAAAAAAGCTGCGTTTGCGATTTTCGAGGAAGTAGGCATGAAGCCTGCGCAGGCAATAAATCTGTTCTTGCGTCAGGTAGTATTGCAAGAGGGATTGCCATTCGAGGTAAAAATCCCCAACTCCGAAACGCTTGAAGCCATGAGAGAAGCAGAGTCTGGAGATGATTCTCGTACTTATGGTAGCTTTGCTGATCTACGCAATGAGCTAGATGTTTAATGTACATTGTCAAAACCACATCTCGCTTCAGGAAGGACCTGAAGAAGGCAGGGAAGCAGGGAAAGGATATTGATGAATTGGAAAATGTTGTCGATATTTTGCAAGCAGGAAATGCCCTAGATGAAAGGTATTCCGATCATCTTTTATCAGGAAACTGGAAAGACCACAGAGAGTGCCACATACGCCCTGACTGGCTTTTGATCTATCGTTATGATGAGGAGATACTCTGGTTGGTACGTACAGGCAGTCACTCAGAATTATTTGACTAAGAGAAATTACCCCAACTATTGTTTAAAAGTTGGGATTAGCTCATCTCAGTTCACCTCATACGCGCCAATATCACAACCAGAAGCCTGTGGTCTGGTAATGCCCCGTTGATCGGTTGCTATTTGATTCCCATCCAAATCCCTGCATTTGGCTATGGGTACGGCGTCAATAGCTGGACTGCCTGTTAACAAGGAGACGGTTTGAGTGAGACCACCATTATCAGCAAGAGACCCTAATTTTGGATCGACCCCAACAAGATCATCATTCTGACCGTTCACAAAGCTATGACCTTCGGTACTGCCAATAAGGCCTAACGGGAGGGTAGCTTCATTTTCCCGCCAGATTTTTCAGTTTTGGATTTTGGAGCTAGTTCATGCTGCGCTTAATTTCTTCCAAGGTCGCTATAGAATCAGGTTCCTTTCTTCACACCTTAGTGCGTAGTGCATCAATATCCAGTGTGAAGCCCGCCGATGCTACCAAAATTAAGGTCAGCGCAAGAATTGCTACCATTGTTTCCTTCCAAGTCAAACCAAACCGTTGCAACAAAAAGGGGGCAAGCAACCAATAGGGGGTTTTTCCCAACAAAGGTACGTAAAGTCCCACAGGTTCATGTGACCTCTCTGACTCGCATGATTGTTTGTCTGCTAGTGTTGAACTGGCGTGCGATAGCTGAGATGGGTTCACCGTTTTCAATTTTTTCACGCACCCTTTTCTGCTGATCGGATGACAGGACTGGTGGTCTCCCAAGAGGTTTTCCCTGCGCTTTCGCGCGAGATAGACCTGCCTGTGTTCGCTCGATAAGCAGATCACGCTCAAACTGGGCAACGGCATTGATGACGTTCATCGTCATTTTTCCGGCTGAACTGGTTAGATCAACGCCTCCCAAGGCAAGACAATGCACGCGAATTCCCATTTTTTCCAGCTTGGTCACAGTCATGCTGACATCGACAGTATCGCGTCCCAGTCGGTCGAGCTTGGTAACAACCAGTACATCTCCTTTTTCCATCTTGTCGAGCAATCTGGAAAATCCCTTGCGTTGTGTAATGGCCCTCGACCCGGAAACGGTTTCCGTGATGATCCTGTGCGGCTCTATGGCAAATCCTGCCGTTTCGATTTCCCGGATTTGATTTTCGGGGTTTTGCTCAATTGTTGAGACACGAGCATAGGCAAATGTTCTGGTCATTATGTTTTCCTGTAAGAAATAGGTGTACGGAATTATAAGTATGTCCTATAGTCTTTCAAGCTAATTTCTGAACATGTGTTTTTCACCTGTCCAAAAGGGAACGGTTCCGGCCATCTAAACCAAGGTCTCATATGCCCCGAATGCGAATCCTTACTGCAAACGAGCAGGAGTCTTTCGACAAGCCGCCCCTGTTCAATCATCGTGAGCGGAAGCATTCTTTTAGTCCACCCAAAGGTTTGATGGATACCGCTGCTACGCTGCGCACACCCAGTGGGAAAATTGGATTTTTGCTGATGTGTGGATATTTCAAAGCAACCAAGCGGTTTTATCAGCCACAGGATTTTCATGAACGCGATAGAGAAGTAGTTGCACGAATTCTGGAGCTACAAAGTTCCGATTTTTCATCAGATGCATATGCCAAGCAGACGCGTGCTCGTCATCAGCAACTGATTCTGGAGTTCTATGGCTTTGCGCCTTTTAATGAGACGGCGAAAAAAATCTTGTCTATTGAAATTGCTACCATGGCACGCATGCACCTCAAGCCACGGCTGATGTTTGACCGCTGCGTGGATTTCCTCATGCAGCGTCGGGTACAGGTTCCACGAGCAGGTGTCATACTCGAACTAATCCGCGGGGGTCTGTATACCCGAAAATCCGAGCTGGTAGCGCTGATGGATACCCATCTAACCGACGAAACGCGGGGGTTGCTGGATGACCTGTTCAGCACGACAGACGACCAGAATCGCTACTGTCTGACGTTGCTTAAAAAACTATCGCAATCGACAAAACCGACACGGATCAAGGAAAGCATTGCAGATTTCGAGACACTGGCAGTGCTGTATAGCCAACTTGAAAAGATTCTGTCAGTTCTTGATCTTGGTACTGCCGGTATCCGCTATTATGCTGGCAGTGTGCTGAAATCTGAAGTGTTTCAGATACATCGGCGTGAAGATAACGATCGCTATATCCATGCTACCGCCTTTGTTGCACATCAATTTTTCCGCATGCAAGATAATCTGGTCGATCTTTGGCTTAATGTCATGGCCTCCTTTCAAACAACCGCTGCGCGTGAACACAAGGAAAGATTGCTGGAAAACCGCAAGGGACAACAGGAAAGGATTACATCCGTAGTTGAGACACTCGACACTGAAGTGTTCGGCTTGATTCGGGAAATCCGCACCCTGACCGATGCTGATAGCCTGTCCGATACGCAGAAAATCACAGAGATCCGAGCATTGCTGAATTGCGGTCAAACTGGTGCGTTTGAACGATTGAAAGTCAGTCTGCACGATACGGCGCAAGATGGAAGCTGGTATAACGTACTGGAAGCACATTCCCTGCGGTTACAAAATCGTCTCCGCCCAATTTTGCGAGCACTTTCTTTCAAACCGAATGATCGTGCTACCTCACTGATTGCAGCTATTGAGCATTTCAAGGCCAGCAATGGAGGTGTTAGTGACCGAGCACCGATGGATTTCCTTGATGCTGATGAGAGAGAAATATTGACACGTGAAGATGGTACATTTCGTCCCTCACTTTACAAGGTGTTCCTGTTCCAGCACGTCACTGGTGCAATCAAGTCCGGCGATCTGAACCTTGTCCAATCCTATAAATACCGCCCAATGGATGCCTATCTGATTGCTCCTGAAAGGTGGAAACGAGAGAAATCCTGTTTGCTGGAACGAGCCGGTCTTGACGGTTTTGCCGCTCCCGTACCCATTCTAACAAAATTGGACGAGGCTCTTTATGCACAGTATCAAACGACAAACGATCGTGTGACCAACAACCCACATCTGAAATTCCGCTCTGATAGCACCTTTCATGTCGCTACACCTGCACTCGACGCTTTTGATGTCGATCCGCTTGGAGCCTTGTTTCCCGAACGGCACGATGTGCCGTTGGCACAGGTGCTGGAAACTATCAACAATCACTGCGGCATGCTGGATGCTTTCGAACATTGGCGACAGACCCATATCCGACCATCCACATCACATCCCGCATTACTGGCTGGGATCATGGGACTGGGTTGTGGCATTGGTGTACGAAAAATGGCGCGAATTTCTTCGCGTGTTACCGAAAGTGAGCTGGAACACACCGTCAACTGGCGTTTCTCGCTCGACAATATCCGTACTGCCCATGATACGGTGCTCAAAGCCATGGATAAAATGGATCTTCCCAATCTCTATCGCCGGGAGAAGGATACACTTCATACCGCTAGCGACGGACAGAAATTCGAGGTGCGTGGCGACTCCCTGCATGCCAGTCGGTCATTCAAGTATTTCGGGCAAGGACAAGGTGTCAGCGCCTACACCTTCGCCGATGAACGGCATTTTCTGTGGCATTCGCTGATGATCAGCGCCGCTGACCGTGAAAGCGCCTATGTTATCGACGGTCTCATGCACAATGATGTCATCAAAAGTGATATCCATTCCACCGACACACACGGCTATACTGAGGCGGTGTTTGGCCTTATCCACCTGTTGGGATTTTCTTTTGCCCCACGTATCAAAGGGATTGGCAAGCAAAGGCTCTATCTGTTTCACGGTCATAAGCGAAGTAACCGCGAGGGATGGAAGATCATCCCTGCCAATTACGTCAATGACACGCTGATCCACGAAAACTGGGATGATCTACTGCGTTTAGTTGCTACCATCAAACTCAAGGAAAACACCGCTTCGGATATTTTTCGGCGGCTTAATTCCTATTCTCGCCAGCATGCACTGTATCAGACGCTCAAAGCCTTTGGGCAGATCATCAAGTCACTGTTTATACTTCGCTATATAGACGATGTGGAATTACGGCAAGCCATTGAGAAACAACTCAACAAAGTCGAGTTAGCTAATAAATTCACCCGTGCCGTCGCCGTCGGAAACCCCCGCGAATTTACACAGACTGAAAAAGAGGAACAGGAAATTGCTGAAGCCTGCAATCGACTCATCAAAAACAGCATCATCTGCTGGAATTACCTCTATCTCACTCGCCAGATCGAAAAAGCGACAGACGTCGAAACCAAAGAAAATTTACACCGCATAATCACAGCACACTCGCCCATGTCATGGGCACATGTGAATATGCTTGGCGAGTACGATTTCTCTGACGAAAAACTCAAAGATTCTATCGGAATTCTTCCCCTGAAAGTAGCCGCATGAAAAAGGAACTAATTCAGGAGGACGAAAAAAGCCGAAAACGCAATCACATCAAATCAATGGGGGGTATTCCTGTGGGACTTCACGTACCTTTGTTGGGACGAACCCAATCTGGTGAAACTTTAGCAGTGCCGCAATGGCTAATCTCTGCCCCTGTGTCTTGCCAAGCAAAAGTGCTTGCTGTTCAGCGTCCGTTAGCGACCAATGCTCTTCAAGTTCAATATCCGTCCAGTGCATTCGCATGGTGATCATCCCTGATGTGAAACAATATCAAAGGATTATATCTCCAGCAAAGAAATTTGGCGGATTTTTTTAACTACCCTCCCGTTAGGCCTTAACAGAAGCCACAAGTCTCACTACACTCCCTGACGAGTTTGACATGCACGCAGGGGAATTCAAACGTTGCGTTCTGCAATGTCTGAGATGGGATTTCCTATCGTGCATAATCCTGTAAAACTCAGGATCGAGGGATTATGGAAAATCCCGAAAATTTCAAGGAGTGGTTCCAAGAAAATTTGAGCGAGGAGGCCTCAGATATTGACCAGCATGGTGCAGATGCTGGCTGGCCTCACATAACCTATACCAATGACTGTGTGAAGCTTTACAACCAGTACCAAGAAGACATCTGGGAAATGTTGAACGAGGACGTGGGGGCTATGGGGTATAAAACCCCCATAGCACTCATCGCTACCTTCAAACGCATAGATATGGCTTTCAGTGATGGAGGCCTAAAAAACCTGTTAGTTTGGTATGCCTGCGAACGCATAGCAGGCCAAATGGAAGAGAGGGCTGCATCTGGCTGAGCAAACGGGCTGTTCTACCCATCGGGACAGCCTGCTTTTTTATCCCAACTATTCTATAAAAGTTGGGATGTAATGCAAAACCCACTCTTACCCTTGTTTTTCGCTGCTTTTCCACTATCTAAAAAGCAAATCACAACACTTAAAACGAGAGGGTGAAAATGGATGCTATTGAAGCCTACCCACTTTACTGGCCTAGCAATAAACCTCGAACCAAATATCCACAAAAAAGCCGCTTTGACACGAGTTTTACATGGGCAAGGACTCAGTTATTGGATGAGGTACGTTTGCTAGGTGGCAAGGATGTCATTATCTCCAGCAACATTCCATTACGCAGGGACGGGCTACCCTACGCCAATCACAAAAAACCCGATGATACAGGCATAGCAGTTTACTTTAAATACAACGGGCAGGACACGTGTTTCACCTGTGACAAATGGATTGATGTGGCAGACAATCTCCACGCTATCGGCAAAACCATTAATGCACTACGGGGTATTAATCGTTGGGGTGGGGACGACACAGTGCAAGCAGCATTCAGAGGGTTTCAGGCACTCCCAGCACCCGATACTAAGCGATCTTGGCACGAAATACTATCAGTACCTCCAAACGCCTCAAAAGACAAAATCAAGCGATCCTACCGCCGTCTAGCAAAGTTGGCTCACCCCGATAACGGAGGCAGTGCAGAGCAAATGGCAGAGATAAACAGGGCCTACAAGGAAGCAATTTAAAGAAAACTACCCACCCCCCAATCCCAACTATTTTCTAAAAGTTGGACAAACTTCGCTTGTCTTACTTTGGCTTCCAGTAAGGAATAGAAGGCGGTTTTGGACTTCTTTCAGAAAAAGTGCAAGAACCACTTGCCCAATTAATGCCTTGAATTAGAGAAAAGTTGGGAAGTCATGACCTAGAGACTTGTACGGCTCCCCGTTTCTTGCATCTGAGCAGCAATAACTACTTCCCTTGGAGGCAGATCGTGCATTTCATCCTGCACGGTGATGGTAATGCGCTGATTTAGCTTCGCCAGAAAATTAATTAAACGCTCTACTGAAAAGTCTTTCAGGATGCCATTCACTATTTTTGACACATCTGGTTGTGTGATGTTCAAAATGGAAGCCGTATGCTTTTGTGTCCAGCTTCGCTCTTCTATCACATCATAAATCATGCCAGCGAGGCGTGCTTTAAGTAAGCGCTCTTCTGGATTAGGTAAGTCTAAATCAGCAAATACGTTCCCACTTCCCACCTCGTAATCAATGTTTGTTTTGCTCATCATCCAACTCCTTCGCTAATTCCTTGGCCTGTTTCAGCCTTGTTTTGATTACGTTCATGTCAGGCTTAGGGGTTTCTATTCCCTTTTTCGATTTCTTCTTAAAGACATGAAGCATAAATACTCTGCCTCCCAAATTAATTACATACACCGCTCGGTAAGTGTCAGTGTCATGATCGCTGCGAATCTCATAAACACCCCCAAGGTCTTTCCCTGAGAGCGGTTTGATCTTGGGATGTGGCTTCTCCTTTTGCACTCTGTCCAGTACAAAACCTATGGCATCCTGCACATCATCAGGCATTGCTTTCAGGTCTTTTTTGGACGTTCCCATCCATATCACCAGTTTTTCATTCACCATAAGACCATACTACCGTTTTACCCTACCTCTATAATATGGTGAATCTACCATATTTGCAAGGAAAACCTTCCCTACCCTTTCAGATAGCGGAACACGGTTCTTTCATTGACTCCCAGCACAGTCGCTATTTCAGGAGCTTTTAACCCCTGCACTTTCAATTCTCTTGCTCGCTTGGGCTTCGCCTTGGTGCTTCCCTTTTTCCTTCCCTTATAGACTCCCCTTTCCTTCGCAAGAGCAATCCCCGCAGCTTGCCTCTCTTTGGTGTGCTCCAATTCTATCTGTGCAACAGCAAACAACACCCCTGCCACCAAATGCCCGACTGTGCCCGAGAGATCAATTTGCTGGGTAACGGAAACGACACGGACACCGATTTCACACCATTTTGTCAAGATATCTATACCCTCACGCATGGAACGGGCTATCCTGTCAAGTTTCCAGACCACTACCGTTTTAACGGTTCCCTCAAAAATAGCTTCACAAAGGGCATTAAACCCTGAGCGGTTCAGATGTGCACCTGTTTCCTTATCCTCAAACCATTGCACACTATCCAGATCATGACCGTGAGCTGTAAGCCACTGCTCAATTTCAACCCTCTGGCTATCTGATTTCTGGCTATGAGACGATACCCGAATGTAAACACCAATCCCCATGACAGGTAGGATAGGAAGGCAGATGTCAGAAGGCAACCCTATTAAATGACAACAAGGGTTAACTCTAAACGACATACCCCTACCCTCCCCTGAAATTCAGTGCTAGAGCAACTCCCTAATGCTGAAATCAGGGGGAATCCTATTTGTCAGTGAATAGAAGGCCTAACAGGACCAAGAAGTAGCGGAATTGCTGGGAGTTTCGCACAACACCGTGTGGCGTATGGTAAAACAAGGAATCAAAGCAGTAAGTTAGATCACAAATTGCCGCTCAGGATTTAAACGTGCCTGTTACCCCTTCCAAATCAAAGAGATCAAGGAAATTTACGATTTGGAGTTGTAAAAAGCGCTGACGTAATGTATTTCCTGAAATATGCAGTTGAAGCTATATAGCATATAGGGTATAATATGAGTCAGTGGAAAGTGGAGTTCTTTAGCGAATTCGAGACAGAGTTTCAGAATCTCTCCGAGGTAGTACAGGATGAGCTATTGGCTTCTCTTATACCACTAAAAGCACTCGGCCCGATGCTTGGAAGGCCAAACGCAGACACATTAAACGGTTCCAAGCATGCCAACATGAAAGAGCTGCGATTTGATGCAGACAATGGAGTGTGGCGTGTAGCCTTTGCGTTTGACCCAGCAAGAAAAGCAATTCTGCTTTTTGCTGGCGACAAGTCAGGAACGAGTCAGAAGAAATTCTACAAGAAACTCATTAGAAAAGCGGATGAGCGTTTCGATATGCACTTAACGGACTTAGAGGAGACAAAAAATGGGTAGGTCTTTAGAAAGTATAATGGATGAACTTCCGAAAGAGCGCCGTGAGTATGTTGAAAAACGCGGCCAAGAGCTTCTGGATGAATACTTAACTTTACAGGATTTACGTAAGGCACAATCACTTACGCAGGAACGCATTGCACAGGAATTAAACATGCCTCAAAGCAGTATTTCTAGGCTTGAAAAACGATCTGACATGCTACTCTCAACCCTAAGAAACTATGTACAAGCAATGGGAGGTGACCTTAAAATCATGGCCGAGTTTCCTGATCGTTCCCCTGTGCTAATCGGAGGAATTGGCGACTTCACGAACCTAGATAAGGACGAGTAGGCTGAAACTAGGGGGAACCCTATTTGTCAGTGAATAGGACAAAGCAACTAGCATTTTGAAATCTTGCTCTAAACGCAGAAATCCGTTACTCTAAGAGCATGACGTTACGAGAAAAACTACACGAAATAATAGACCAAGCAGATGAAGGTATGCTTGCTCACCTAGCAAGGCAGCTTTCCCTTGAGGAAGAACCTAATATATCCAAGGATATAGCCGAAACAATAGCACTCTGGGAAACACTAGGGCGTGTGGACACCTAGAGTGTGAAATCGAAAACGCTACTCTTAAATACCTTGGATAATCCTGATGCTGACGCATAAGCTCCTCTGCAATCTGGTAAAGATTATGTGGTTAACAACTAAAGCTTCTCGCAAATATAGGCTATCCTGCAATTTTTTTTGGAATTCACATTTTCTAACAAATAGCTGTCCTGAGACTGGCTAGTTTGGTTTTGATATCCAATGCGTGCAATTTCTGATTTGTCATATCCACATGCCCTAGCAGAGCCAATGAATGAGGAAGACCAAGCAGAGTTTGCGGATGCAATAAAACGCCGCCCCTTCTTTGGTGAGAGAGATTTTAATGCCCAGCCCGATTAAGCTCAATGCTTTATACCCTCGACACTAACTTCGTCAGCAAATTACTTAGCGGGAACCAAACGGCACTTGCAAACCTCCGTGGCGCTTCAAACGATGGTCACGAAATTGTCCTAAACGCTATCTGTTATTACGAAATCAAAAGAGGGCTGGCTTTACCTAGATTTAAACGGAAGCTAACAGCATTTGATACCTTAGTTCAAAAATATGGACTCTTAGACCTTGATACACTCGCTCTAGATGAGGCTATCAGCATCTATCAGGACTTACGCCAGAGGGGCACATTAATAGAAGATGCTGACCTTCTCACAGGGGCAATCGCCAAAGCAAACGACGCAACGCTTGTAACGCACAATGTTAAACACCTTAACCGCATAACCGAACTTTCCCTCACAGATTGGGAAATCTAAAAAGGGGTGTCTTGTCACCCCTTTTGCAAGGGGTATCCCCACCCTTCCGCACTTCGTTTGTGCAGGGCAGGTGATCCCCCTCCCCTTGCAAAATTCCCTGCGCTCGTTCGCCACTAGGGCAGAAGTGCAAACACACTTCTTTTTTGATTTTTGAGTTGCATTGTTACGTAAGTTTCATAAAGTTCATAACTTATTCTAGTTACAAAACTTACTTAAACACACCACATATCTTCCTATATTCATGAGCCGAAAAATTTTAGAGATAATACTTGCACCAATTACTCAAAAGAGAATATAGTTACGTAACTGATGAAGGTTATAGAATTTGCGTAGCTTACGTAAGTTACGAAACTTAAGGAAGTGACCATGATTATCCTATTAGGTGGAGAAAAAGGTGGTAGCGGCAAAAGCTGCATCGCTCAAAATCTTGCAGTCTACCTGAAAACAAAAGGGAAAGATGTCTTACTACTAGGGCATGTTGATAAAGTAAGTCATAATTTGCAAACTTAGGATATGAAAGTTAAATTAACAGACGAGCAATGGCAAAAAATACTAAATTTTCTCAAGGGTTACAAGATAGTGTGTATGTTTAGGAAATTTAGAATTGGCAATGAGGATCAATGCAGGAAGTTTATTGAAGGAGTCCTTTGGGTAACTAAAAGTGGTGCACAGTGGCGTTTGTTGCCAGAAGAATATGGAAAATGGAATAGTGTTTTTAAGCGTTTTGACCGCTGGGGCAAACAAGGAATTTGGCAAGCGATGTTTGAACACTTTGCTGAGGATGCTGATATGGAAAGTATAATGATAGATAGCACCATTGTAAGAGCTCACTCCTGTGCAGCAGGAGGAAAAGGGGGAAACGAAGAACAAGAATTGGGTAGAAGCAAAGGAGGTTACACCACCAAAGTACACGCTACAACAGATGCTCTAGGCAATCCTCTCAAGTTAATATTGACTCCAGGGCAACGTAATGATGTTACCCAAGCAGAGGATTTGCTAGAAGATCTGGAGGCTGAAAGAGTAATGGGGGACAAGGGATATGATGCTCAAGTTGTACTAGACAAGGTAGCAGAAATGGAAGCAGAAGCAGTAATACCTCCAAAGGCAAATAGGAAAGAGCAGCGGGAGTATGACAAAGAATTTTACAAGGAAAGGCATTTAATAGAGAATTTTTTCAACAAAATTAAGCAATATAGAAGAGTTTTTTCTAGATTTGAAAAGTTGTCTCGAAACTATTTAGCATTTTGCCAGTTTGCGTCGGTACTTATATGGCTACGCTAAAATCCCTTCAAGTAATATTTTTGATTTAGCACTTTTAGTGTCAACACGCCCTAGAGTGTGAAATCGAAAACGCTACTCTTAAATACCTTGGATAATCCTGATGCTGACGCATAAGCTCCTCTGCAATCTGGTAAAGATTATGTGGTTAACAACTAAAGCTTCTCGCAAATATAGGCTATCCTGCAATTTTTTTTGGAATTCACATTTTCTAACAAATAGCTGTCCTGAGACTGGCTAGTTTGGTTTTGATATCCAATGCGTGCAATTTCTGATTTGTCATATCCACATGCCCTAGACTCTGATCCCCAAGGAACAACAACCGACTGGGCAAAAGAACGAGAAGAAAATGACGCACTAGTAGCAATATCCTGTGTCCACGCATCAGGAAATATTCGCCAGACATTGCTCGACCTGACAGAACGGTACGAAGTTATCGTGATAGATGCTGGTGGTCATGACTCAGAAGCCTTACGCTCTGCCATGACAGTTGCAACCCATATTCTCTTACCATTCAGACCAAAGCGACGTGATCTCAAAACTCTGTCAAATGTCGAACAACTCTTAAAACTCGCGTATTCTGTCAATCCTGACCTGATTGCACGAGCAATCATTACACAATGTCCACCTCTCCCAAGCCAAAGGCAACGCATTGACGATGCAAGAGAAGCATGTGCCTCCTTTGAAATTGAGCCCTTAGAAGCAATCACTGTTCATAGAAACAGCTATGATGACGCAGATGAGGGAGGTTACTCTGTCTTAGAATTAAGCAATGATCCAAAAGCCAAAGAAGAAATTGAAGCCTTAGCCTATGAATTTCTAGGAGTTTGATGATGGCTGGTATTAAAGGACTAAACAAACGTGATAGAAAAGATGCAACAGAAAAAGCACGGCAAACAATTAATCCTAAAGTGGAAGAAGAAAAAGCTCAGGAGTTTATCAAAGGGGTACAAAAAAGAATTGATACAAGAAGTAACGAAAAGAGGAAAAAACTATATGAAAGGCATACGTTCTCTCTCACCAAAGAAGTTAGCACCTCAATAGACGAGATTTCCTATATGCCGAAGGATTTCCGAGCCAGTAGATCAGATGTAGTCAAGGCTGCTATTGACCTACTGAAAAGTCAACCAAAGGAAGATATAATTTCACAACTTATGAAAGTTAAGTAAATTAATAAACTTACGTAAGTTATGATACTTACGCAAGGCTAACACACTGTTCCTCAAATGCAAATTGACTAAATACTTCCCTTTGCCTTCCCATGCCTCTCATAGTACTTACGACAAAAACCAAGGAAAGCAGCATCTGGATATTGAGGAGGCTCAACCATCCATTCTCGCCATTCCTGTTCAAGAAAATAAATATCCCAACTTGGTGCATACTCTTTTGCTTTCTCGTATGTCTCGGACTTCAAAAACCCATAACTCGATTCCCCCTTTTTCACACCACGATACGCCTCTGAAAACTCAGGCTTGGGTTTAAAAATTACAATTTCGCTTTCAAGACTAACGAAGTAATCAGGCATGTGATTGTATTGCGAGTCATCCTTGATAATTTTATTAATCAGCCGCTTGAATTCTTTTGGTGTTGAGCTTGAGCCCGTTTTCTCTTGCAAGGTTTCTAAGCTAATTCGCCATTCCCTTTGGCGTCCGCAATGCTTCCGTGCTAATTCATACAAGCGACGTTCTAACGGCTTCCGAAGTTGAAAGTAACGCTTATTCAACGCCAGTACTTCATTAGAGCGAATTGCATTAAACACCCAATCCGAAAGAGTAATTTCTACATCTAGCATCCGTCCATCACGGGTTTTTCGTATGATCTTCGCTCGATCTATCAGGCCAAATACATCCAGTTGTTCCGTACCACCTGTCATGATATTTGTTGAAATGGTTGTCCCACGTAAGCGTTCAAAAGCAGCTTTTAAAGCCTCGTATGCTTGCCCATTAGTTTGCCTATTTGTAGAGATCAACAAATCATGAGCCTTAAAGCGCAAGGTTTTTGCTACACTCCTTCCTTCATTCAAAGCAGCAATAACCTGAGAAATGCAATATATCAAAACATCACGGTCATAAACTGTTGCAAGACCTTTTACAGAAGGAGTAATTTCAAGCACTTTTCCATTTCTCTCATAACGACGAGGCCTTACATCTGGCTTCGTGGAG
Source organism: Trueperaceae bacterium (assembly GCA_965223045.1). Classification (GTDB taxonomy): domain Bacteria; phylum Deinococcota; class Deinococci; order Deinococcales; family Trueperaceae; genus CBDCVN01. Next base: position 4,200,399 of record CBDCVN010000013.1, on the reverse strand, counting down.
AGGCTAAAAACAGGATGTTCCATAGATGCTATGTCCCCCTTGGGAACGGCATCGAAAATATCGCAGATAAATAAATCCTGTTGTGGATGACGTTCTGGCAGGAGAGGGGAACGGTCTACTTTCGATATTTCACACACCATACACCTCACTATCGATATTTCACACACCAATGCAAGTGCTTTCGATATTCTACACACCAATCTTCGATATTTCACACACCGACTTTCGATATTCTACACACCAATCTTCGATATTTCACACACCGACTTTCGATATTCTACACACCAAAAGACACACAAAACATCAATTTAAAAAATATTTTTCAACGCTTTAAATACGTTCCATAATACCGTAACACTATATTTAACACATAATATAACACTAACAACCCTGTGGATAACTCCCAAAACGGGAAGCTGAGAGTCCACAGACTCACCATATTCCTTTTAAGATTGTTTTTAGATCGGTAAAATGGCTTAGCAGATGGGGTTTGCGGTTGTGGGGCCGTAAGAGCACCCTAGAGAGGCCAAGAGGTTTCTGAGGTAGATAGGCATCAAAAATTTTAACTCAGGCCCTTCTCGATGATTTGAGAGCAAAATAGAAGGTATTTGGAAAAGAGTTTGGACCCTATCCTCAAAAAACCCAAAACCAAACAAAACCAAATTCATTATGAGAGTGGAATACCTGCACGGAATTCAAGATGAGAATCCTAAGAAATCCGATGAGTTAGGTGAGAATTTTCTTCTGATCAGAAATTTTCCTCATGGTTGAAACCTGACTCAGCTTTCAAGCAGCTGTCCAGATACCTTTCCCTTCAAGGTAGTGTTGCAATCCTTGCTGCCCAAAGTCGTTCACGACTTGCAACAGCTCACCCCGCCACGCCTTGCTGCGAAGTTTGAGGAGTTCGACCCACTGAAAACGGTTGATAGTGGCAAGAACCGCATCTAATTCATTCAAGGATTCCGCTATTTCTTGATCCGTCTTGCCTTCTGCACCAAGTAACAGTTTCTTCAGTCCCTTTGACCATGTGAGGTGCATCTTTCCAAAGAAAGCCTCAGCGTAGATTCTAAACAGCTTTGCAGCATAAACCTTATCCAAATCCGTCTTTTTAGAATCCCCGTTAATATTGCAACGCAATATTATTAGTTTGTGAAAATCTTACTCAACGGATAAGAGCCCGATAAATATTTGCTTTATCAATGCGAGAAATATCATTATGAGCCCTTACAAGGGTAAACTACACAAATGATCTCTCATACATTAATGGCCTCAAAAGTTCTTACTCATTATATCCTGTAAGGACCAAGCCCCTCAGAATGACTGAAGTTTATTGATCAAAATCGGCGTTAGCATCTTTCTACCAAGAGTTTGAACTGATTTTTAAGGGCCGTTCTAGCTTTAAATATACATGTTGACACAGGGGAACATCCGGTCAAAGCAAGGTAATTCAAATTAAAGCCCTCAGAAACAGATGTTTCTCGAGCTCTAGAGGGTGTTTGGGAAATATCTATTAAGCAAAATTGGGAGTGGATTGATGCGCTAAACGCTTGGTCATGATATCACACATAGCCATGTAGATAAAGGCTTCACTTGTTGCTGCTAATACTTCATAATCTTTACTTAAGCGTCTATAGTTTCCTAACCATGCAAATGTCCTCTCCACTACCCATCTTTGTGGGATAACTTGAAAACCTTTTCCTTCTGGTTTCTTTGTTACTTCTAATATCCACCCACATATGTCCAGCACCCACTTCTCTAATCTCGCACTGACATAACCTTGATCTGCTTTTATTACTTTCAATCTTGGCATAGTGCTTTTTATGGCCTTCAACATTTGCTCTAATCCTTTCTTATCTGACCTATTCGCTGTAGTTACAAGTACAACTATCAATAATCCCATGGTATCAACCAATATATGACGTTTACGTCCATTAACCTTTTTTCCTCCATCGTACCCATTCTCTTCATGCACACTACCTTTGACCGATTGACTATCGGCAATACCTACACTGCAATCAGCAAGTTTTCCTTCCTGCTCACGGAGTTTTCTGCGTAAATGTTTGTTTAAAGCCTTCCACAAACCTGATTTACACCATTTATCAAAGTGATAACGCACACTTTGATAGGCAGGAAAATCATGTGGAAGATCACGCCAAGTACAACCATTGCGCAGAAGGTAACGTATAGCATTTACGATTTCACGGAGATCAAGGCTCATGGGACGTCCCCGCTTAGTACTTTTGGTCAAAACTTTAAGTAGAAAGGCTTCAATTATAAGCCACTGTACATCAGTAACGTCAGTAGAGTATGCTTGTCTATGATTTGTTTTCATAGTAGCTATACTGACATATATTGGGTATAGCTACTTCATTTCTGAAATGATATACTTAGTTCAAATTTCAGCCAAAATGCTAGATCTTTCAAAGGAGCACTAATTTCCAAACACCCTCTATAAAATTGGTAGCATTTCAGAGGTTGCGTGCTAGAACTAATGTTTGAGTATGAAGAGGGAGCATAATTTATCATGGTTTTTTGCACCTTGCAATTGCTTTGTACGAGGGTGTAAATTCAATTGGGCATAAACGTCGCTTTGACCGGATACTTTGCCACCCTTGAGTTGCTTAAGTATGTTTTAAACAAGGTTATTTTTTTAGTTCAAACTCTTGTTCTACACAATGCAAATGGGTAATTTAGGGTGCAATACTGTAGACACTAAAAGTTGAATTAATTGTCAAAATCTGCTATCCTGTACTTTAGCTATGAGGAATAGGTCTTCTGGGGTGCATGTAGCTACAAGCACTCGCCAGTATAAAGGAAAAACTTATAAATCTTACTTACTGAGACGTTCTTATCGTAAAGATGGCAAGGTAAAAAAAGAAACCCTAGCAAACCTAAGTCCACTAGGTGATGAAATTATAGAAATGATCCGAAGCTGTTTAAAGGGTAAGCAGTTTGTACCTATAGATCAAGCTTTTGAAGTGATTGAATCTAAGCATCATGGACATGTAAAAGCAGTAATAAAAGCTATGGAGAAACTAGAGTTTAAGAGGTTAATAGCAAGTCGTGCCACACAAGAAAGAAACTTAGTAGAAGCATTGATAGCAGCAAGGATACTAGCACCAAATAGTAAATTAGCAACAATAAGATGGTGGGAAACAACAACTTTACCAGAAATGCTAGAAGTAAGGAAAGCAAGGGAAGAAGAAGTGTGTAAGGTAATTGAATGGTTGGAAGCAAGGCAAGGATATATAGAAAAGAAATTAACAAATAGGCATGTCAAAGGGGAGAAAGTATTAATGTATGACATGAGTTCAAGTTATTTTGAAGGAGAGGAATGTCCATTAGCAAAATGGGGACAGAATAAAGATAAAAAGAGAGGGAAAAAGCAAGTAAATTACACATTGCTGACGGACAAAAGGGGATGTCCAATAGTAACTAGGGTGTACGAGGGCAATTACACAGAGTCAAAGATACTAAAACCAATGATAAAAGAGCTAAAAGAGGAATTTGGAATAAAAGAAATAGTGATCGTAGGAGACAGAGGAGTAATAGGGAAAAAACAGATAGAAGAGTTAAAAAAAGAAGAGGGAGTAGGTTGGATAGCAGCATTGAAGACAGCAAGTATAAAAAAGCTGATAGAAAGTGGGAATTTGAATATAGAAGAATTGAAGAAAGAAGAATATTTAGAGTTTAAAGATCAAGAATATGAAAAAGAGAGATTGATAGGGTGCTGTAATAGAGAAGTAGCGGAGTGGAAAGGGAAAAAGCGACAAGATTTGCTAAAAGCAACAAAAGAAGAGTTAGAGAAGATAAAGGAGATGGTAAAGAAAGAGAGTTGTTCGGAAATAAATAGTTTAAACAATCAAAAAATTCCAAAGCCCCCCACAGACAGCTATAACGCTATCTACAAAACCTGTCTTGCGATTCCGAAAGGCATGCACTAGTATATTAAAGCGTTTCATACCTCCTATGGCATGTTCTACATATATCCTTGCTTTGCCCAGCCTTTTATTCCTCTCCTTCTCTGCTTCTGTTAGCTCTGGATTAGGATTCTTTTTACTCTTCCTTGGCTTTTTCTTTGGTATCGCTGCTCCTATCCCATAATCCTTGTTTATACCTTGATAACCTGAGTCTAGATTTGCTCTTTTTCCCTCCTCTTTCAGCCAGCCTTGTTTAGGTGGAAACTCCTCCTTAAACATCCCATAGTCATGTCTCCGCCCAGCAAATGTCCTTCCTACATAGATTATTACCTTTCTTCCTGTTGCTATTATTGTGTTTTTTACCGTGTGACCCTTCTTTTTTCCACTATATAGCTCCTCCTGCTTTTCTTCTTCACTAGGGCGTCTATGTTTCCTTTCTGTAGCATCAATCAGTATTTTTCTTGCTTCTTCAAGCGCTTCTTTTAACTCCTCAGGTGTATTGAACTCTCTCTTAGGCAACATACCTAATTTTGCCAAGGCTGCTGAGAGAATTGGCAGCAGCTTATGTACCCAATAGTGTGCACTGGAACGAGACATATCAAACTTCTCTGCTAATTCATCCATTGTAGGATAACTTTTCAGGTAGTAGAGAATAAATTCGAGTTTGTGTTTAGTAGAAGGAAGTTTACTTTTTCTTCCTCCTCCCCTAGATCGTTCTCTTTCCCCTTTAGCTTGTTGTTCTTCATAGTCTTTTTGACTTTGCTCCTCATATACCTCTTCAAACACTGTCTCTAACTCATTTATCTTTTCTTCAGGCAAACCTGTCAAGGCTCTTACTTGTCTGTCACTTCTGGTTTTGAAAACTACCATACTAGCTACTATTTTAGCTGATTTGGCTATTTCCGAACAACTCTAAGGAAGTGTAAGAGGGAAAGGGGAAATAGGAGTGCGAGTAGGAAGAGTAGTCAACAAATATAAAGTAGCAAAGCACATTAAGTTAAAGATAACACCAGCAAGGCTAAATTTTGAGATAGACGAAGAGAAAGTAAAGAAGGAAAGCGAGTTAGATGGGATATATGTAATAAGAACAAGTCTAACAAAGGAGAAAGTGGATACAAAAGAAGTAATCAGGAATTACAAAGGATTAAGTGATGTAGAACAGGGATTTAGGTCAATAAAAAGTGTAGATTTGGAATTAAGACCAATATATCACCATATGGAGCAACGAGTAAGGGGACACATATTCTTGTGCATGCTAGGGCATGTGGATATGACAAATCAGAAATTGCACGCATTAGATATCAAAACCAAACTAGCCAGTCTCAGGACAGCTATCTGTTAGAAAATGTGAATTCCAAAAAAAATTGCAGGATAGCCTATATTTGCGAGAAGCTTTAGTTGTTAACCACATAATCTTTACCAGATTGCAGAGGAGCTTATGCGTCAGCATCAGGATTATCCAAGGTATTTAAGAGTAGCGTTTTTGATTTCACACTCTAGGTGTCCACACGCCCTAGCTTACAACGTGAAGTGGCATATGATGGAGGCATGGAGGTCAATATTATTTGCTGATGAAGAAAAAGGTAAAAAAGAGGAAAGTAACCCCGTGAAAAGAGCGGCAAGGTCAAAGAAGGCATTAGCAAAAACAAAGACTAAAAAATTAGAAGATGGTAGTAAAGTTCACAGTTTTCAGACATTACTATCGGATCTAAGTAGCATAGTAAGAAATACTTGCAATTACAAAGGAGAGGAGGATGCAAATTTAGTAAAAGTAGACACTATAGCGAATAAGCAACAGCAAAGAGCATATGACCTACTTGAAGCTATAGAAATGTAGACAGAACGATGTACCCCTAAAACAGGATTATTGGCGTGAGGGAGAGGTCTAGCTATAGTATTTATAAATAAACTTCAGAATGACATGCTTATAGATAAGATTTTCTCTAGAGAAAATCCCATTCTGGAACACTATACTTGATCTATAAATATAAGGAAAAAATTACAAATAAAAATGACTTTCAGTCATTTTCCTTTGGTGAAAAGCTCCAACCTCCCATATGAAACCTTTCAGAATCAAATACTGTGACAAACTGCCGCTCTACACGCCCATTGTTATAGCGAAGTTCTATAATATTACCCTTAATTTGGTATGTCCCGCCATTTTCTTCATTGCCAGAAGAAGAAGCATGAGAAGAGCCCAGTGCTGAATCTAGTGAGGCAAGACTCTTACTACTACTTTCATCAAGAAAATGACCATCGGGGGTAAAGGTGAAGACTTTTTCCTTATACCAACTCGAGCAATAAGAATAAGGGCCACAAACTCCAACTGTTTCACCTGCATTGGCCCAGAACTTACCACTTAAACTAGTAATTCCTGACGGTACAGGTAATAACTCTTTTTCATCAATTATCAGCTTATTTTCTTGCTGAGAAAAAGCTGTTGCTTCTTCAGCACCAATGGTAATGGTATTGCCATGAATAATGTAGACTTCACAAAGTAAAGTGGTGCACCATTTGGTTTAGTACGCGTGCAATCAACCTCAGCAGGTTCAGCCTCAGGTTCTTTGGTATAAACATAGCCATTAGGGAAAAATGTGTAAAAAGCGTAATCTGATGGCCCTTTACCCATAAATTTAAAATCCGGATCATGGGCAACAAAGAAACCTGACAAACTTCCAGCTTTTTCGGGTGGGGGCGGTGCAGCTTCACTACCATATTTTTGAAAGTGAACAGCCTCACCAATGCTAGAGCAAACTGCTTCTAAGCTGCTAGAGCCACCTGCAAACACACCTCCAGTAAAAAAATTAGCAACCACTGAGGTATCAGAAATACTAAGGCTAAGTTCACGATAGCCTGTTCCCACTTCTTCTTCATAGAATGTACGTTGTTCTTTTAAGGGGCCTGATATCCAGTTGATTCGAGAGCGGTCATTGTCATAGCCACGCAGATCAACTTGGTAGGTGCCTCTTTGTCCATTGATGCTGTAATGGCTACCTGAAAGCTCGAGTGCGCCTAATTCGTTGCCCTCAGCATTATGGCAGTTATAACTGCCCACTTGTGGATCTTTCAGGCGAAACTTGGTTAATGCATGTTGCTCACTGGCTCCTTGCTGGTAGCAATTAAAGTCACGGCGTTCATCTAGTTCAACCCTACGCAAGGGAAATTCCTGACCATAATCACTAAATCTTATCCAACCAGTAACAGCCTCTACCAATGGCCCACTTTGCCAAACAATTTCTTCCTCTTCGAGGTCAATGCTATATCTACCATTACCATAGGAACTACGATACTGTCCCCCTGCTAGAATCTGTACAACCATATCAGCAGTGTCATAATTACTTCCCTCACGCTCCTCATAGCAGCGGAATTCATCTTGAATAAATTGCTCTTCAAGGTTAATGTTTTGTGCCATAACTTGGCTATAGCTTGGGCTTACTACAGGTTGCAATGTCTGTTTGGTTAAAGTAGTAAGGCCTTCTGTGCTCTGCTGTCCCGCCATCATTTCATTTAGGTTGCTTAGTAAGGCAATTTCATTAGAGTAGTGTATGGGTATATTCCATTCAGGTTGTTGTAACAGTGTTGGGAAGTGTTGACACCACTCAAGTGCCCTTGAACCAGCACGGGATTTAAGGTCTTGCAAGCTTTCTTGAAAAAGAATTGACTCCATATCAGTAAAGGCACTATTCCCATCAATAGAAAAGTCACGAATAGCATCTAAAAGCTCAAGCTTGCTATTCATACGCCACATCTTGGCAGCATCTTGCACACTTACTGCTACCTCAGATGCTTCCTCATTGCAAAATTCTACATTTGCTTCAACAAAGCTACTAAGCTGAAGAAGAGTTTGAACAGCTTCAGTAAGTGCTTTAGCATCTTGTGCTTGTGAAAGTAGTGTACCCATAAATAGCAGTAAAACAAAGATAATATTTTGCTGTAACTTTCTCATCTATAATGTCCTTTTAAGAAAAAGCTTGCCCAACCTCTACCTTATAGCCATTAACCCAATCTCTTGCTGATATAGCTTTTTTACCACTAGGCTGAACGGTCTTAAGCAATATAGCCCCCTCGCCTGCAGCAACAGTAACACCATTAGAATCAATGTTAGTAATAAAACCTGCTTTGCCCTCCCCTATTACTGGTAAAAGCTCGTTAATTTTAAGTGGTTTACCCTTAAAAGTTGTAAAACTTCCCGGCCAAGCATAGACACCACGATAGCGATCATAAATACTTGTAGCACTTTCATTCCAGCGTATACGACCATCTTCTTTAGTTAGTAGCGGAGCATGGCTTGCCTCTGTATCATTTTGATTTTTAGAAGGTAACTGACCAACCTCGAGCTTTTCTAAAGCCTTAAGTAATGTCTCTGCCCCTAACTCAGCAAGCCTTTCAAAAAGGGTAAGGGCATTATCCTCAAAAGCTATCGGTATTTTCTCGACTAAAAGAATGTCACCTGTGTCCATACCAATATCGGTTTGCATAATGGTAATGCCAGTCTCAGTTTCACCATTGATAAGTGCCCACTGAATAGGTGCGGCTCCACGATATTTGGGTAGTAAGCTAGCATGAATATTTAGAAAACCATACTTAGGGATATCAATTAACTGCTTTGGTAAAAACTTGCCATAAGCTGCAGTAATAGCAACATCTAGCTTGAGACTCTCCAGAAGTTTGGCAAAATGCAAATCCTTTTTAAGCTTACTAGGTTGCTTAAACTTTATACCTAGCTCCTTTGCTCTAAGTGCTATAGGTGGAGAAGTAAGCTTATGGCCCCGCCCAGCAGGTTTATCTGGCTGTGTTACTACTAAAACTAGCTCGTGCTTTTCGTAAAGTTTATCCAGTGTAGGCAACGCAAATGTAGGGGAGCCAAAGAAGGCTAAACGTAACATACTTATGCTAATTGGGGTACTATTATCATTTCTGGTGCACGCTTAAGCCGCTTTAAAAATACTTTAGCATTTCGCTGCATCTCAGCTAGTTCTTGCCTATATTCATTTATAAAGGACTTTCTTTCTTCTTCAGGTAACCTGTCAATGTAAAGTACCCCTTCTAAATGATCATGCTCGTGTTGAACAACATGAGAAAAATGACCCTCTAGGTTTTCCTCGTGCCAGTTACCTTCTAAATCTTGGTAGCGTACCTTAACTCTGTTATCACGCTGAATCTTTTCCACTTGAAGTCCTGGCAAACTAAGACAACCATCTGGCCCATATTGAATTCCCTCACGCTCTAATATTTCAGGATTTACCATTATGTGTTCATCAACAACCCTCCAAAGTTCTTTTTTCTCTTCTATACTTAAGAGTTTATACTCTTCTTCAGAATATTTCTTTTCTTCTCTTTCTTCACTTAGATCTAATTCTAGCCCAACAAAAAGTCTAGCTGACAAGCCAATTTGAGGTGCAGCCAAACCTACACCATTAGCATCGTACATAGTTTCAATCATATTGTTAGCTAGTTCTTTTAAAGATTCATTAAACCTAGTTACTAGCTGGGCTTTTTGTCTTAATATAGGGTCACCATAAGTGCGAATGGGATAAATCATAATGTTTACTAGAATAACATTGTTAAGGAATAATAAGTGACTGCTCCCAAGGCTAAAGCACTTAGGGTTTATGGGCTTGCGTTCTAAATTATGTTCAGAAGGATTGGTATAGTAGTATAGTAGCCTTATGCAGCTTAACAAAGCTTTAAAAGCTAGCGTGTTTTTAATGACTGTGGTGGTATTCTAATGCAAGTAATAAACATTGCCTGTTTACTCTACCATCAGGTAGATGAACTCGAGTTTATGAGTGTCTATAGTAATCTTAGAAGGAGTGAGCACACTAAAGGGCTTAAGCTCAATACTTATACTCTTGCAAAATCACGCAATGCCGTAGAAACTCAAGCTGATGTCATAATTTCACCTCATTGGGGGTTTATGAGTGCTCCAGAACCCGAAGTAATAATCATAGTTGGTGGTAATTCAAACTTTGCCCGTCATGACAAGGTCATTATGAACTATTTAAAGATAAAGCTTGGACAACTCAAATATATGATAGGGCTTTCTAGGGGAATATCCTTATTAGATGAATTAGGACTCTTGACCGATCTAGAATTTGAAAACTTTGAGAGTTTAAAAAACTATGAAATGTTTTCAGGTTTAATAAAGAATGAGCGTGGCATATGGTGTGCTGGTGGGGAAAATATTGGGGGTAGAATTGTCAAAGAGTTAGTAGAAAATTTATAAGAGGTTTAGACAAAGGTAAACATGTCATTCTGATGGAGTTTTAGTGACAAAGAATCTCAGGCAGAGTAACGCACTTGAGATTGCTTGCTTCGCTTAGAATGACATCCCTCTTTCTAAGTTCCCAATAATGTTTTACAAGAGTTGACAGTGGCTTCTAAAAAACCCATAACTCTTTTTTCTTGCTCTGTAGCATCATTAGCTTGCACAACTTCTGAACTACTCAAAACACCAGCTGTAAACCCTTCAGTATGCCAGTGACCTATAGGTAATTTAGGAAGATTACCTTCTTTGGGATAAGGCCAAGGTGAAACATACCAGTAAGGTTCGTTGTAACTACCATCTCCCGGACTTAAACCCACTCCTACAGATTTTCCTTGTCCTAAATCAATAAGAGTAGCTATATCAAAGTGGTGTGGCCAACAAAATACTGGAGAAGAACTCTCACTTTCTTGTATTTTGCTTAGAACTTTATGAGCATTACTATACCAACTTGAAAGCAAAGCAAGGGCATTAAGGTTTGGTTCAAAAGGTTTTTTATCATTAGCAACTAGGTGTTCAGGCATATCATAAGTTGGTTTTACCAAGATAACATCTTGTGAGCCAAGCCCACCCAAAGAGGAAGTAAGCCATATAAGGGCGTCACTAAATTTCTGGCCAATTAACTCATAAGCATTTACAGGCCTTCCAGTTTCATCAAGATTTAAAAGCGTTAGGTTACTTATTTGTATAGCAGTGGCAAAAGGTTGGTTACCACCAACAAAACCTCCTGCTAGAATATCCTCATCAATTAGATTAAGGCTAGTATGACTATAATCATCTTTAGGAGGCAAAGTAGCACTATTAGCAGCTGCCACTAATTGCACTGCCCAATGAAGCTGTAAGCGAGTTTCTTGGAGAGTATCTGAAGAAAAATTTTTAAGTAGTTTCCAAGTGAGCATTAAAGCTACTCCTCTAATTGTTAAACTGAGCAATAAACCCATTTTCGAAATGGAAATAATGGAGACTTACTCTGAATCACTCCACCTTAATCATAACATCTTATTGAGTTTCCTCAATTTCTTCTACAGGCAATAAATATCCTACAGTACGATTTTCTGCTACAAAATAATTATTTGCAATAGTCATAATCTCTTCAGCTGTTATTTCTTCAATAACAGCATTGTAATTTATAATAGTTTCCCAACCATCTAAGAAAAGTTCGGAAAAAGCTATTTGAGAAGCAAGATCATCGCTCGAGCTCAAATTATATATAAAGTCAGCCCTAACTTGGTTTTTTACTTTATGAAGCTCCTTCTCAGTTACAAATTCCCCTTTTAATTTCTCTAATTCCTCATAAATAACAGCTTCTAAAGCCTCATTTGTGTTTGGGGAACGTGGAGTAGCATATATTATAAACAGATTAGGATCACGCAAGGCTGGAAAAACCTCAGTTGACCCTACCTCTAAGGCTAATTGCTCTTCAGTAATAAGACGTTTGTACAACCTAGAAGTACGTCCATAAGTTAGCAGGGCATCTATAACATCCAATACAGCATCATCTCTGACTGGGTAAGTAGGCTTGTGAAAACCTATTACCATTTGTGGCTTGGCATCGTAATTAACTGTTATGCGCCGCTCTTCTAACTGTTCAGGCTCCTTTGGAATTTTAGCACGGATTTCTGGGCCACGAGGAATCAATCCAAAATAGCGTTTTATTATTTCAATATCACTATTAGGCTCAACATCACCAACTAGTACTAAAACAGCACGGTTAGGATGATAGTAAAGTTTAAAAAAGGCTTCTGCTTCAGTGCTACGATAATTTTTAATCTCTTCAGGAGAACCAATAAGTGGCCTACCATAAGGATGAACTTCAAAAGCAGTTGCTAAAAACCTTTCAGACAAAAAGCCCCAAGGATCATCTTCATCACTTTGACGTCGCTCCTCGCGTACCACATCACGTTCTTCATAAAAGTTGCGAAAGATTGGCTCGAGCAAAACATCAGCATAAACCCGTGCATAAAGCTCTAGTCGATTAGCAGGTAAAGAAACCACATAAGAAGTGTAGTCATACCCTGTAAAGGCATTTAGGTCTACTGCCCCATTACTATCAAAAAGTGTAGAAAAATCGTTGGGAGAACCCAAATCCTTAGCATACTCACGACTTTGCATCAGTCTTTCCCTAAGTTCTTTAACTTCTTCATTGCTAGCACCACTCTTTTCAGTTTGTGCTAGCATAGCTGTAAAGAGTTCAACTTCTCTAAGGGCTGCAAGTTCAGCCTCTAAGTCATTGCTACCTATAGTCTGGGTGCCTTGAAAAGCCATATGCTCAACCATATGAGCTAAACCACCTAAACCTTCAGGCTCATCCATGCCACCCACATCAAACATTAAGTTAAAGCTAATCACCGGAGCAAAGCCTTGCTTAACCATGATAACCCTTAGGCCATTATCAAGCTCAAATTTTGTGGTAATCTCATGTAAATTTTGAGCCGTGGCAAACAAAAAGGTTGTGAGCAAGATAAAGCACAACCTTTTGATAACAATATTTTGAGTAGATAAGACAACCTTTACCTTTAGTCTATTCATTCCTCAGCTACTTCCTCTAAAGGTAATAGGTACCCTACAGTACGGTTCTCTGGCACAAAATAACGATTCGCAGTAGCCATAATCTCTTCAGTTGTTATGCCTTCTATAATATCAGCATAACTAACAATATTTTCCCATCCACCTAAAAAGAGTTCATAAAAGGCCAACTGGGAAGCAAGGCCACTGCTCGATCCTAATCCACGTATAAAACCAGCCCGCACTTGATTTTTTACCTTAATAAACTCACGTTCGCTTACAGGTTCTGTCTTTAGTTGCTCGAGCTCCTCATAAATAGCAGCTTCAAGATCTTCATTTGTGTTGGGAAAAAGCGGCAAAGCATATATCACAAACTGATTGGGATCACGTATAGCTGGGAAGCCTGAACCAGTTACTATGCTTAAAGCTAATTGCTCTTCTGTAACAAGACTCTTATAAAGCCTAGAAGTACGTCCTGATGTTAGAATAGCATCTATAACATCTAATATATAAGCGTCCCTAGCAGGATAAGTAGGCTTGTGAAAACCTATTACCATTTGTGGTTCAGCATCATAATTAAGTGTTAAGCGACGCTCTTCTATTTGTTTTGGCTCTTTAGGAATACTAATGTGGTCTTCTGGGCCTCTAGGCACGGCTCCAAAATAATTATCTATGATTTCAATGTCCCGTTCAGGTTCAACATCACCCACTAATACTAGTACAGCGCGATTAGGATGGTAATAAAGTTCAAAAAAATCTTCAGCCTCACTAGCGCGGTAACCATCTATTTCTTCATCAGAGCCAATAAGTGGTCTGCCGTAGGGGTGCACCTCAAAAGCCGTGCCTAAAAAGCGCTCAAATAAAAATCCACGAGGGTCATCTGCTTCACGTTGGCGGCGCTCTTCGTGGACTACATCACTCTCTTCATAAAAGCCACGGAAGACTGGCTCGAGCAAAACATCAGCATAAACTCGAGCATAAAACTCCAAACGATTAGCAGGTAAAGAAACCACAAAAGATGTACGATCATATCCTGTAGTAGCATTTAAACCTACTGCACCATTACTATCGAAGAGTGTGTCAAAGGCATTAGGAGAAGCTAAGCTTTTAGCATATTCCCGACTTTCAGCAATTTGCTCCCTAAGCTCTTCTAGCTCTTCTTCAGTTGCATCCTCTTCTTCAACTTGATCTAATCTAGTAATTAGTTCTTCAATTTTTTCAAGGGCTGCTAGTTCAGCCTCTAAATCATTGCTGCCTATACTCTGAGTGCCTTTAAAAGCCATGTGCTCAACCATGTGAGCCAAACCACCTAAACCATCAGGCTCATCCATACCACCTACATCAAACATCAAGTTAAAGCTAATAACTGGAGCAAAGCCTTGCTTAACCATAATAACTCTTAAACCATTATCTAGTTGAAATTCAGTGGTAAATTCCTGTAAATCTTGTGCCTTAACAAATAAGAATAAAAAGAGCAAAAGTAACAAAAACTTTCTCATAGATTTGATTCTAACCTTTTCTGCTTAGATATATGCTGATAAACCCATCCTTTTTAGTAAGTGATTTGAATGTTTTATAAAACTTAATTAATCCTCCTATAATATATACTTCAATGATCAGTGTGCCAAAAAACACCTCCAACAAAAAGTATTCTAGTAAAGCTATGCCTCACACCAAAGTCCTCTGTGCTATGTCAGGTGGTGTAGACTCCTCATTAACAGCTGCACTTTTGAAGGAGCAGGGGTTTGAAGTTGTAGGTGTAATGATGCGTTTCTGGCCTGATGACAAAGCTTGTGGAGCTTTCGACCTTTGCTGTAGCCCCGAAGCCGCCTATGATGCTAGACGAATCGCCGACAGCCTAGAAATACCTTTTTACTTAGTAGATTATCGTGATACTTTTGAAGATGTAGTCATTAACCCATTCCCCCAAATCTATCAAAAAGGTGAGACTCCTAATCCTTGTGTAGGGTGCAACCGCGAGATTAAGTTCGGGGCACTATTAAAAAAAGCCTTTATGCTTGGCTGTAATTACCTAGCTACTGGTCACTATGTCAAGCAGATAGTTGGTCAAGAAGGTGTAGAGCTTCATAGAGGTAATGATAATAAAGATCAAACCTACTTTCTTTGGGCTATTGTTAAGGAAAACCTTCCCTATTTACTCTTCCCTTTAGCAAATCTTAGCAAAGACCAAGTGAGGCATGAAGCTGAAAAACGTAAATTTACTACCGCTTACAAACCTTCCTCCCATAGTCTTTGTTTTATTTCAACAACGGTTAAAGATTACTTGAAGGAAAATACTAAACCAAAATTAGGGCCAATTATAGATGCAACAGATAGCTATAAAGTGATTGGAGAACATCAAGGTTTACAATTTTATACTATAGGACAACGTAAAGGTTTAGGGCTTTATCACTCTCATTTAGAACGTTTTGTGATGAAACTTGATGTTGAAAACAATGCTGTTGTAGTAGGTACAAGAGAAATGTGCTACTCCTTTGATCTAGAAGCTAAAGGGGCTAATTTCTTAACTGACAATATACCTAAAAAGGTCTTGGCACAAACACGTTATCGCCAAAGTCCTCAAACAGCAACTTTTCAGCGCATAAGTGAGAGTAGTTTTAAGTTAAGCTTTGATAAACCAGTTTTTGCTATTACTAAAGGTCAATCAGCAGTAATATATGAAGATAATCGACTTTTAGGTGGTGGTATCATTTGCTAAAGTATATGATCTTCTAAGTTAATGTTACTTTATACTTAATTTATTAATCTTCATTTATAAGGAATAAAATGAGCAACATAATCATTATAACTTTTAAAAAATCAAATGTATTTACCTATATGGATTTTCAGGAAGCTTCATCCCCTGCATTCCATAAAATGGAAAGATGTAATTATGAACTTTTATGAGGGTAAATTAAATGAAGAATTTTAATGCATTGTGCTATGAGAGATACATTCATCATTACATCCTTGGAAGAGCTAGCTTTTCAGCATAATCTATGCCTTACAGGAACACAGCTTCTACTTTGGGAAAAAGCTTTCCCAACTAACTGTTGTGCTAAAAGATCCTTGTGGTCAGGCAAGCAATAATGGTTTGTAATTACTTTTCAACCTAAAGACTATAGCCCTGAAATTTTTTATAAAAACACCTAATTCAAGAACTTTATGAGGTAAGAATTTTTTATGCAATTAAAAATAACTTTTGATTTGAGCAAATTGCCTTTGCTTTCTTTTTGTTACTACCAAGTCTATAAATCTTTAGGTGAAAGCATGGTATATGTCAACAATTAATCTACTTTTCTCTGTTGCCCTTCTAGGTATGTTTGTGGCACTTATTTATTGGCTTATTCTGAGTTGGGGTGCCTACCTTTATCATAGAAATTTTCACAAAACTCCACTAGAAAATCTGAAATTTAAAAACTCTCCTCTGGTATCTATTTTAGTGCCTGCCCACAACGAATCCCTAGTGATAGAGAAAAGCATACGTTCTTTTCAGGCTTTAGACTATCCTAATTTTGAAATTATCGCTATTAATGATGGTTCAAGTGACAATACAGGTGATATCTTGGAGTCATTATGCCAAGATGTTTCTAACCTTACCTGTATAAATGTTCCTAAAGGAGAAGGAGGTAAAGGTAAATCCGCTACATTAAATTGTGGTTTAAAGTATGCAAAAGGTGAGCTTATAGCTGTTTATGATGCAGATAACACTCCTAAAACAGACGCGCTTAAGTATCTTGTTCATACACTTTTAAGTGATCCAGAACTTGTTGCAGTAAATGGCAAAGTGCGTACTCGTAA
The DNA here is from genome assembly GCA_965223045.1 of Trueperaceae bacterium. Lineage (GTDB taxonomy): Bacteria > Deinococcota > Deinococci > Deinococcales > Trueperaceae > CBDCVN01. Next base: position 4,183,908 of record CBDCVN010000013.1, on the reverse strand, counting down.
TCGTAATGCAAGCCTTTTAACCCGCTTTATAAACATAGAGTTCATTAATTTTCAGTGGCTTTTTCAAGCAGGTCGCTGGCATTGGTTTAAACTTTCTACACTAATGGGCACTAACTATCTTATTTATAAAAACACCTTACTAGAACTTGGTGGTTTTGATGAAAGCTCACTAGTTGATGATATGGAAATGAGCTTACGCATATTTGAGAAAGGTAAGCGTATCCGTTGGATCCCCGAAGCTGTTACCTGGGAACAAGAACCAGAAACTTTACCAGTATGGTTTAGGCAACGAGTACGTTGGGCAAGGGGTAATCTTTATGTAGTCTGGAAGTATTTTCCAACAGCCATAAAAAAACCACGCATGGTAGGCTTAGAATTTATAAACATCTTGCTTAATTATGTCATTTTCCTACCTACTCTTTTCTTAAGCCACAGTGTTTTTCTTCTGAATATAACAGGTCTAGCAGAAGTTACAGTGCCCATAATTTTTAGCCTAGTCTGGGCATTATCTTTTTTTATATATAGCTATCAGGTTACTTTTGCTACACATGTTGAGGAACCACAACCATCGAACTATCTTTTAGGTTTTCTAAGTTACTTTACTTATGCACAACTCTTTGTGCCAGTTTCAGCTAAAGCTTTAATTGACATCTGTAAAGATGCTCTATTACAGCGTGAGATGCGCTGGGTTAAAACCCCACGAACCCGTGAAATAGTTAGTCCCAAACACAGTAATGTAACTAGTAATGTAACTATGAGGAGTCAAAAAACTAATTAAGCTGATAATAAATACAAATAATGAAAGTTAAAATTTGTGGTATAACTAGTGCTAAGGATGCTCTTTGTGCTGAAAGGGCAGGTGCAGATGCTATAGGGTTAGTTTTTTGTGAGAGTTCCAAACGCTTTATAGATTTTGATAAGGCTCTAAATATTTGTAAAGCTTTAGGAGTATTTACAGCTAGGATAGGTGTTTTTGCAAATGCAAATCCTAAATATGTTTTAGATTTGGCCAAACGTTTACAGTTAAGCGCAGTGCAACTTCATGGGAAGGAATCTGAAACCTACATACTCAAAATCAAAGAGCATTTTCCTGTTATTAAAGCTATTAACATAAAAACTCCTGTAGATGTTAATGTCTTACAAAGCTCATCAGCTGATGCAATTTTGGTTGATGGTGATGTGCCAGGTAGTGGCAAAACTTTTGACTGGTCAAAAGCTAATTACTTACCAAAAATATCTAAGTTTATACTAGCAGGAGGACTCACTCCTGAAAACGTTAGTCAAGGTGTGGAACTCTTTAAGCCTTATGCTGTTGATGTATCTTCTGGAGTAGAAGTAAATTACGGTATAAAGGATTATCAAAAAATGTTAGATTTTATTCTTAATGCAAAAAACACTAGTTATCCACAAGGTTGTGGATAACTTTTTATTAAACATTAGCATAAATAAAAGCAATATTAACTTAAAGCAATTATGGCCTTCTGGCAAGGCTTCTCGGTTACTCACTTATGAATTAAGGTAAACTAACAAAATTGTCAGCACTCTGTCAAGTTCGTAAGTTATCCACAACTTACAGAACCTCATGTTGGCTAAAAATTTGCGAGAAATTCCCTGCAAGCATCAAAACTTTGTAGTAGCCTACCTTTCATCAATTACTTCTGCGTCTTCAGGAATATAAATTACTTCTTCAGAGTCTAGGTCAATATTACGCTGAAAATCATTAAATTGTAATTCAGCTAAAAGATAATCATTTTGTTCATAAAAAGACAACTTATAAGGATCCCAGGTATCGTCTAAAACTACAGCAATTACATAATCTATACCATCTTCGTCTTCAGTAGTATCATCAAAGCGTAAGTGGTAGGCCTTGCCCAAAGGGGTATCTCCATAATCTAAAATAGATACATCCCAATCTACAAAAAGACTCTCTAAACTTAGGTCTAGATTGAGATCTTCCTTAGCATCTTCTGCTTCAGGAAAAAGACCACCTAAGGCATCAGGATCTCGAGCATCTAAAACAGTAACTTGATTGGTTAGAAAAAGGTAATTATAGACAGTATCTTCATTATAGACAATAAAGTTATCGGCTAAAGCCTCAGGCTTAATAAAATAGGCTTTCCCTACTTCTTCTTTAGAAATAAGTTGGCATTCAATTTCAAGCTCTATTTCTGTATTATCTATAGAATCAATAATTTTGCCTGTAAGCAAAAATTCAGCATCTTCTAGTGACTTTGCAGATTGCTCGAGTTCCGCAAGTATTTCTTCTGCAGTTAGACTCTGAGCGTTTGCCAAAGCAATTATAAATATTAGTAAGAAAAGCAGGCTTTTCAAAATTAACTCCTTAAAATTAACAAGGGTTTACTAAAAACCCTAAAGAAAAATTAGGCTACCAACTTGAGTAGAAGGTTAATAAAGTCTGAAATTACCTGTGGTATGTAGCCTATACAAAACTGATTTCTAATTTTTGTGGTTAGTGATATAGAGGCTCAAACAGATTTGAGTCGATTACCGATCAACCATTCTCTAACTTTCCTGTAAAAGTAGTAATCTTACTATAAGGTAAGTCAGTGTGCTGGAGGTAACTTACATGGTAAATAATAGTAGTTATAAATTTCAGTGGCTTGTGGATCACTTTTATAATTTGGCCCTCAAAGGACGTGGTGACTTAGCAAGAGGTCGCCACTTTTTTATTTTACACTTTTTAGAACTTGCTTTTGTTAGAGAGACTTCTAAATATTGTCCAAGTAAAGCACCACACCAATGGCTAGCATTGCTTTTTGATGTGGTGAGCGATTATTTAAATGGCTATTTGCTGTCTGGCAAGAGTGAAAAAGAGATAAAACGCCTTATTCAAAAGGGGCTCGAGCAACCGTGGCAAAACTTCATAGCCTGCTTGAAAAACATTTCCTTAAATGAAATAGCAACCCTCACTGACATAACCATTAAAAATTATTTGACGCAAGAAAGTCCTTTAAAACTCTATTTGGGTAATGAATACCTTGACCAACTCGATATAGATTCAATGAGTGTAGCAGATATATTTGCTTGGTTACCAAACCTTGCACAAGTAGATAATAAAGGTAAGCACGCTATTGGTGGGAGCTTGCTTAAGTTGGTGCGCCAACTTTTTAGTGAATCTTGGTATGAGGTAATTAAACTATGGCCTAAAAATGATTTGCTCCCACTCCTTTACGTTTTTGGTTGCTTACCTCTTTCTGGCACTTCTCTACTAAACATTATTGCTGATTATTTGGAAGATAAATATAATTTAGTACCAAAAGATTATAGCTTTGCAGTGTTCTACATTCTTGCTACAGATTCTACTCCCTTTAAAAGAAAAGATATAAAGCTTATGGCAAGGCAATGGCAGGCAGCAAGTTGCTACCTCTCTGAACAAGATAAAATAAACTTTGGAGTACTTTTTGGTGTTGATAGTAGAGAAGATAGCCGCCGTCCACTTGAGTTAGTATGCCTGAGCCTAAGTGCTGCTTTTCCTCAAGCAATAAGAGTTATTGACGGGTGGCTCGAGCACTGTGATGATTTTCCTGAACTCTTTGGAGGCAAACCTTGGCATGAATCTGTGCAAGAACACTTAGATAATATTGAAACTATTGAGGCTGCCGTTTTAGAGGCAGTTATTTTTCGGATTAAAGCAAAAGGAAAGTGATGGCACATTTCATAAGTAATTTTAAACGTTTACAGCCCTTGCTTCAAAAAGTAGTTCTCTCAGAAGTACTCACAAAGGAAGATAAGCTAATTTTGACCAGCTTCCAAAATTCCTCAACATATAAAACATTGCCAAAAAGCTCAGAGGCAGCTAATTCTGCTAGCAAAACTAACCTTTTCTTGTTAAGGCAAGCCACCGATTCACTTTTAATGTTTGCAAAAGGCGATAATAGGCGGGCTTTGGAAGTAGCTAAGGCAACTCAAAATCTCAAGTTAAGAGTTGACCCCTTTAGAGGTTTTTTTTATTGCTTTGCTGATAAAGTAGCTCAGCTAGTAGGTGATGAAGAGGCCAGCAAGATATTTGCTAATCGCTACAAGATGTATCGCGAAAACTACGCCTTAGAGAATGCTTTATTGGGTGCAGCTCAGGTGTCTGATCCAAAAGTGCAAGACTTACTAGGTGAAATGCTAGTAGAGGATAGCCAAGCCCAAAATCAGCTTTATGATTCAATAATTCATGCTAGTTTAGACAATTCACAAGAAGTAGGATTTATGCCACCAGCAAGTGGTTTAACCTATATTTATAGAGCTGAAGAAGAACAGCAAAATCCTACAGTAAGGATTTTTACTGAGCCACGTTTGGCCCGCTTTGTAGACTTTGAAACCCAGCTCATAAATATTGAACCAAATTATGAGTTTTTAGAGTTCTCTTTAGAACTCTCTCCCCAAGAAACAGCAGCGGATTTGCTTGCTAGTTTACAAGATACTGCTTGGATTTTACGCTTAATTACTGATCTTAAAGAGGAGCCACTATCCTTTTTAGGTGATCACCTTGAGATAACCTCTTCATTTAATACTTTACATATTACTCTCGAGCAACCTAAAAATTGGCAAGAACTTTCTTTAGTTGAAGAGATCAATTGGGAAAAGTTTTGGTTTGGGCTTATTGCTATAGTATTTATTCCTCGCAAAAGTTAAATCTTTTGCTGATTAACAAGCTGCTTGGTTAATGAAATATGCAGATCAAGGTGTAGGAATAAATAAAGTAATCACAACTCCAAAAAAGGACCAGCTAATTGAAACAAACTGAGCCACAAAAATTAAAGCAATCTGCTGTTTGTCTATGGGGAGGTAGCAAGGGTAAAAACAAACCCAAGGGTGCTGGAGTACTGATTTCTGATCAGTACATTCTTACTTGTGCACATGTTGTTAAAGAGTGTTTAGCTGCTGAAGGAAATAAACTCGGAGATCCTTTACAAGAAGCTATTAGCCTTACTTTCCCTTTTAGTAAAGAAAACATCAATTACAAGGCAAAAGTTATCTTCTATGAAAAACCAAATAATCAAAGTGGAGATGTAGCAGGTTTACAATTACTAAACTCAAAACCTGAAGATACTTCACCTACAGTACTTCATGCTACTTCTGAGTTTTGGGGTAAAGAGTTTCGTATTTTTGGGTTTCCTCAACCCTACAATGAAGGTATTTGGGCTTCTGGAGAATTTCGTGATGAAGCTGCTAGTGGTTGGATACAAGTAGACGATAATCAACAAGGCAGAGGCATTAGGCAAGGATTTAGTGGTGGTGGTGTGTGGCATAGTGAATTGGGATGCATTGTAGGAATTATGAGTGCTGCTACGACTATAGGTAAAACAGGCTTCCTAATACCAACTTACATTTTAAACAAGGTATGGGATAAGGTAAGAATACCTAAAGAATTTTCACTTAAAGAACCTGATACTAATTTACCTAACTTGCCTAAAGGTGATTTGCCAAAACAACCTTTTTGTGACCTCAATCATTTTAGTGAAGCTCACAGTGAAATTTTCTTTGGTCGCAACAAGTCAATCATTGAGTTTTATCAACATCTTACTAACCCTGATAGCACCGCCATCACTCTACTTTATGGTCAAGCAGGTGTGGGGAAATCTTCTTTTTTAGCAGCTGGTTTATTGCCAAGACTAAAAATGGGAGATGTAAAGGGGCTTTCATCATACAAAGTGCTTTATGTGCGGCGAAATCAAGAGTGGGGTGCCCTAGGCAGTCTACTCCAAGCTTTTAAAGAAGTTAAGTCAACAACAGAAATTAATTTGAAAGCAAGTTGGCAACGTATAGAAAGAGAAGTAGAGAAACCCCTAATAGTAGTTCTTGATCAGCTTGAGGAAGTTTATACTAATCCCCAAAAAGATAATGGTTTTCCACAAGAAGTAGTAGCACAAAGCTGGAAACAGGAAATGAGTGAACTCATACAAGCTTTAGAACAAGTGTTCGCTCAGCTAGAAGATCGCCCTCTTGGTCGACTAATTCTTGGCTTCCGTAAAGAGTGGCTTGCTGAAATCGAGAAAGAGTTAAGTGAGAGTAAATTACCCAGTGTAAAGAAGTTTTTCTTAGAACCCCTTGACTATGAAGGGGTTATAGAGATTGTCGAAGGAATTACTCGTAACGAAAGACTAAAACATCACTATAACTTAATAGTTGAAGATAATGTGGCTGAAATTATTGCTCGAGATTTGCTAAGAGATGTTGGCTCGAGCATTGCCCCAATTCTACAAATTATTTTGACCAAAATGTGGAATAAGGCTACGGAAATAAGCGGGTCAAAGCCTATTTTCAATCTTGCCCTTTATGAAAGGTTAAGGACACAAGGTATTTTGCTTGGAGACTTCTTAGATGAGCGGCTTGAAACCATTGGGAAATGGCAAAAAGATGTTGTTGATTTAGGATTAGTGCTAGATGTCCTAGAGTACCATACTACCTTTGTAGGTACAGCAAAACAACGCTTAGCTAAAAAGGTCGAAAGAAGGTATGGGCACTACCATAACTTAAGCGGACTAATAGATAAGTTAAAGGAGCACTATCTGCTAGCTGACCTAGGTAAAGAAGATATCAATAAGGATAAGTATATCCGCCTTACTCATGACATTCTTGCCCCACTGATACGTGATCGTTTTGCAAATTCTAATAAATTAGGGCAAAGGGCTAGGCGGGTTTTAGAGAGCCGCTTAGTAAAGCAAGAGGGTGTACTAACATATCAAAGAAAATCAACCTTCCCTACTTTAGACAAGTCAGATTTAACACTTGTTAAAGATGGCAGACTTGGAATGCGTAAGTGGACAAAACAAGAAGAAAAGTTAGTTGAAAACAGCCTAAAACAAATTCAGAAAGATGAATTCATTCGCTCGCTTATAAGCAGCAGTATATCTGTGGGAATTCTCTATACCCTTTTTAGATACCTAACTCTTAGTCTGATAGGTTCAGACTCTCGTGCCGCCCTAGATTATTTCTTTTGGGGAATGCTGCTAGGAGCTAGTATAGCCTTTAGTACAATCGTTAATATTTTCCTTAACTTAAAAAAAGTGCACCTCAAAACCATTTTTAAATTAGCAGTGGGAGCAGGCTGCTTTACCCTTATAACACTGATAATGTCACTAACCATAAGCCCTACCAACTTCCTTAGAAATCCATTACCTGCTATTTTAGGCAGTTTTCTATTAGGAATCGGTATTAGTAATTCTATAGGGCATAAATTGCTTCATAGAAAATTTCTGCATGCTTCACTAGCTGTTCTACTAGCTGCCATTGTACAATGGTCCTTACCTAATATTTTCAACTTCTCTGAAGGGCTTATATTTGCTTGGAGTGAGCAAATGTATGCAATAGGTAGTTTTCCATATTTAACTTACTTACCTCTAATAGATGTTAGTGTAGTAGTGCTTATTATTATTGGTGGATCATCAATAAATATTAAGCAGTTTTAAGATGCAGGAGGTGGTTACAGGTGCGAACCTTTTATAGAACTGTCTTTATAGTTCTAATTTATATCAACCACGCACTAGCACAAGATGGCAAACCAGATGAATTTCTTTCAGACCCTATAGCACTTTCTGTAGAGGTTTGGGAAGTATTACTTGAATCCAATAGTATACTTTCTATCTACAAAAATGAACCTTTTAGACTTAAGGTTCCTGAAAACCCTGAGCAAGAAAGCTATAAAATAATTACTGATGATAAAGGCGAAGTTCATTTACTTGGCTTTGATTTAGGTATAGAAGAGCCAGTTTGTGAGTCTTATCTTTTTCGTCGTAGCAAACTTTGGGGCATATTTGGCAGCAGGGCTACTTTAGAAAAGTGTTCGAAAGAAAGTAATTACTTGCAGTGTCAGGCGCTCGAGGGCACAGTAGCTTATAAAAACTGTCGCGAGCATGTCACTGAAACAGGTGATGCTGTTATTATCGAAATGGGAACTTGGTATACAGTAAGTTACTATTTTGAAATTGATATGACTTTAGTAGTTGTATTAGAAGGCAGTGTGCAGGCTGCTGCTAAAATAGATACGGGTTTAGGGCCTTTTACAACAGTTTCAGCTGGGCAAATATGGGTTAGTCAACCTGTGTGCATCTTAGAGGATTTAAATATTGATTTACACGGTCGAATTTTTGAAATAACTTTTTTACCTGAGTTAACAGCAAAATTAGTGGAATTTGGCTTAGATTATCCCTACAAAGCTATTAGTAAGTGGACTGACCTTGATAATTTAGCTTTTCCTAGTAACAAAATAACTTCTTATCTATCAAAAGGAGATTTTGTTTCACGCTTTACTTGTGATGAGCAACTTTTACCTGCTTGGTTTACAAATAGCCTGCTACACACTAACGGTATTGGATTAAATAGTTTACTTGATCAAATACCCACAACAAGCCCTGAATAGCTAATAATTTTTACCAATCTAGCTAGGAAACTTTGTAGCCTTTGACTTGCTCTTTGTATCATTTCTAAACTAGCTAAAAAAACTCTTACCAGAAAAGCACTTTTGCTCTATAAAGAAGTTACTCTAACTTTCCTGCTCATTTGCAAAATCTGACTTAAGCTTCTATCTAGCACACCAAAAAGGTGTGACTTTAAGAATAAAAAGGATGATTTAAATGAATCAGAAAGTTTTTACTTCAGAAGTTAGCTCAACACAATTGTGGAATAGAGCATTAGTATATAGATTGTTAGTTTGGTTTTTGGTAGTTCTTGCTTTAGGTTTGATGGCTAGCTGTGGTCAAAATCCAATTGATGATAAACCACAGTCTGAACTGCTTTTGGCAGTTGAGAAGCTGGAGACAAAATTTGAATGTGGTCGGGAAGAGCAACATAAGGTTATTACAAAAGGATTTTTGGATATGTTTGATGTTGTTGTAGATCCTTCCACTACTACTACTCTACCAGATAGTAATTTGGATACGTGGTTTAATAGTGTCATTCTTGGTACCAATAATTACCAAGGGCAACAAACACTTGCAGGATATGATGGACAGTTTGTAAATCAGTTCTTCGGTGAGACCTTTTCAGGCTTACCAAGCAATATTACTAAAGCATTTTTTATAACAGGAGTTCGTGGTATTGGAGAAATTCAAAATAATGATGGGTTAACCATAGGAGAAGTGGGAACAAATAATACTCTTGGATCTCCTATTGTAGACCTAACTAATTCTACTGTTTGGATTACTGATACACTTTCTAGTAATGGTGAAATAGTAGCAGCAATAGAAATAAATCAAACATCAGCTGCCTTTACACCTTTAGGAAGCAGCCAAAAGCTTGATGTAGTAGTACAAGACGATACATCTGTTGACTTTACACGTTTACATGTATGCTACAAAAAGAAAGAAAGGTTTGATTTATCTATTGAGAAAAGTCTTGAAGGAGATACTTTAACTATAGGCAGCCAATCTACCTATAACATACAAGTAACTAATAGTGGCCCTAGTGCAGCTAATAGCACAGCTAACAGTCCAATTATTATCACAGATACTCTTCCTGTAGGCATCTCTTGGGATGATAACTCTCCCCCTAATTGGAGCTGTACCCTCCAAAGCAGTAACCCTGATGTTGTTGAATGTATTTACACAGGTCCACCAATACCTCCTAACGGGCCAAACAACTTTGTTACATTGAGTTTGACTGTTGAGGTTACGGCAGATGCAGATGATATAGCTAAGAATTGTGCACAAGTAAGTGCTGCTGGTGATACTGTTGACAGCAATAATGAAAGCTGTATAAAAAATCCTGTTTCTACCCCTAGTAGATCCGACCTATCAATTAGAAAACGTTTAGAGGGAGAGACTTTAACTGTAGGCAGTCATGCTAACTACATTATAGATGTTATCAACAATGGCCCAGATCCAGACAATGGTCCGATTATTGTAACTGATACTCTTCCTACAGGAGTTGATTTTGTTTCTGCTTCTTCTGGTTGGAGTTGTCCTCCTCCCTATACCCCTGTTGTTGTATGTGAATACAATGGCCCCTATCCAATTAACCCCGGTGATATCATAACTTTAGTTCTTGAAGTTGATGTTACAAATGAAGTGCAAGGAAATATAGTTAAGAATTGTGCAACAGTAGACTCTCCTAGCAATTTCAATCCCCAGAACGATGAGGCTTGCACGAAGAATCCAGTCGAATTTTGTTTGGATATAAGTACTGGATCAATAGATAGTAATACTCCCCTTAATATTGGTGACCTTGACTATGATTGGATAATTACTCTATCACCTCCTAATGCTAATGTCGCATCAGAAACTTTTGTTACTGAATATGCTCCCAATTTAACTTGGAAAGCTAGTCACTCACCTCATTCCGAATGGATTATGCCCTATGACCCAACAAATCCACCAGATATAGCAAACTGGCATACTTGGGTACTTGTTCCTGATCTATATATATATCAGAGAACTTTTTCCATACCCTCTGGTTTTTCCACTTGCACTCTTGATGTTGCTCGCCATGCTTCTGATAACGGATCTAAACTCAAGCTTGATGGAACGGTAATATCTGATCTTCCAGCAAATGGTGCCAATTCTTTCCAGGTTGGGACAAGTACTTCAGCAACTTTCTCACCAAGTGGCACACACACTTTGATAGCTGAAGTGACTAATAATGAAACTATTACAGGTTTATTGGTCGAGGCAAAAGTAACATGTTACTGATTTAGTTTTTATATAGATTGAATGTTTCTGTGAACAAGGGATTGAAATCCCTTGTTCTTTATTTAGGGCATACCTACAAGTATAGGTAATTATTTTCATCCCCTGTCAGCTAAAAAAACAATAGCCCTAAAAAGAACGTGTGAATTGAGAAAAACATGTTCTAGACAGAAACTCCTCAATAGCCATGCTTTGCAACAAATATGACCTACTGAAAATAACCGATGAAGTGGGTGAAGATGAGAGACACCCATTAGCCTCTCTTATGGAAGTACTTGGTGTACTTATTGAGCGTTATGAGGACGTGCACGTTCCTGAGCTGCGTGAGTAATGCATTATCTTTGTTTGAGGCTGGCGAGGTACTTGTTTAGATTAGTGATTTGCCTTGAGGTAGGAATTTAGCAGTTTTTATGGGGACTCAAAACAATCAGTAACTTAACTGGGCTTGGGTGCTAGGGCATGTGGATATGACAAATCAGAAATTGCACGCATTGGATATCAAAACCAAACTAGCCAGTCTCAGGACAGCTATTTGTTAGAAAATGTGAATTCCAAAAAAAATTGCAGGATAGCCTATATTTGCGAGAAGCTTTAGTTGTTAACCACATAATCTTTACCAGATTGCAGAGGAGCTTATGCGTCAGCATCAGGATTATCCAAGGTATTTAAGAGTAGCGTTTTCGATTTCACACTCTAGGTGTCCACACGCCCTAGGTAAAATTAAAAGAGTGAAATTAGTAGATGTGAAAAAACGTCACGAGCTATAATGACATGACAGTGTTTTACGATATAGAAAGCAAACTAATTAAAAAACCTTACAAACTCTTGTTCTATATGCAAGAACCTACTCTGATGAAATTGAGTAGGCTATTAAGGTCAACAAGGATGCTTAAGTGAAGTTTTACAGTAAGGTATGACAAATAATCTATCTCTCAAACGTGCTATCCCCCTACCACTACTAATTCTTTATGGCCTAGGGACTATGGTGGGTGGGGGTTTTTATGCTTTGCTGGGTAAAGTAGCAGGCGAGGCTGGTTTGCTTGCCCCAATAGCTTTGATTTTTTCTGGCTTGTTAGCATTTTTAAGTGCTACCTCCTTTGCTGCACTCTCATCCCGTTTCCCTGTCAGCGCAGGAGAAGTACAATATATTAAAGAAGGATTCAATAGTAAAATCTTTGCTACTGCTATAGGCTGGCTGGTAATTGCTACTGGAGTAGTTTCTGCTGCCACACTAGCAGTAGCTACTATTGGTTTCTTGCAAGATGTTGTGCCTGTACCTAATACTCTAGGAATATTACTTTTGGTACTGGCTATGGGATTGGTGGCTGGCTGGGGTATTGGTCAGTCTGTTGGGCTAGTAGCTACCATTACTATTATTGAGGTGGTAGCATTAATCTACATAATTGTCCTTGCTGGAAATAATTTCGAGCAACTACCTGAGCGTTGGCATGAACTCTTGTGGCCCGCAAATGTCCAAGCTTGGATAGGTGTTTTTTCAGGAACATTCTTAGCCTTTTATGCTTTCATAGGTTTTGAGGACATGGTTAATATGGCTGAAGAGGTAAAAAACCCACGTAAGGCCTTGCCCATTGCTATTTTAACTAGTGTTGTACTCACCACACTGATTTATATGGTCGTGTCTACAGTAGCAGTATTATCTGTTTCACCTAGCGTGCTAGCAGCAAGCCAGACTCCTATGGCTGAAATTGTTAGCGACTATGGTTGGTATTCTACCACGGGTTTGTGGCTTGTTAGCATGCTGACAGGGATTAATGGAGCATTGGTACAAATTATTATGGCAGCTCGAGTAGCCTACGGGATGGCCAAAAAGCAGCAAGCACCAGCATGGTTAGCCCAGGTGAATCCAATAACACGAACCCCACTGCACGCTACTGCTGTGATGACTGGGGTCATTTTAATTCTTGCTCTTTTCTTACCTTTAACTACCCTTGCTCGAGTAACTAGCAGTATTATTCTGGTAGTATTTTCCAGTGTTAACCTGGCAGCGTGGCAAGTAAAAAGGAAAAAGACTAAAGTGGAAGACAATGGTCTTAATATTCCAAGTTGGTTACCACTGCTAGGCTTTTTTTCTTGTATATTTATACTAATATTTCAAGGATGGTTAACTATCTTTAGCTTGGTAAAGTGAAGGAAAGTGAAAGTGAAGCAAAAAAATTTCAAGTATGAAAAAGAACTGGCTAAACTTCAAGTTGAACTTGTTAAACTTCAAGAGTGGATTGTCAAAAAAGGTCTCAAGGTTGTGGTTATTTTTGAAGGTAGAGATGCTGCTGGTAAAGGTGGAGTGATTAAGCGTATAACCCAACCCCTTAACCCACGTGTTTGCCGCATTATTGCTCTGGGTAAACCTACAGAACGAGAGATAACTCAATGGTACTTTCAGCGCTATGTACCCCATCTACCTGCAGCAGGTGAAATGATGCTTTTTGATCGCAGTTGGTATAATCGTGCTGGTGTTGAGCGTGTTATGAATTTTTGCACTGAAGGTGAGTATCATGAATTCTTACGCTCTTGCCCCGAATTTGAACGTATGTTGATTAGAAGCGGCATAATACTTGTCAAATACTGGTTTTCTGTCAGTGATGATGAACAGGAAAGACGTTTCAGGGCACGTATCAAAAACCCCACAAAACGCTGGAAACTTAGCCCTATGGATGTTGAGTCCCGATCACGTTGGCAAGAATATTCCAAAGCTAAAGATGAAATGTTTGCTCACACCGACATTAAGCAAGCACCTTGGTGGGTAGTAGATGGTGATGACAAAAAACGTGCTAGACTTAACTGTATAGCACACCTATTAAGCATGATTCCTTATGAGGACCTTACACCAAAAGCTATAGAATTACCACCACTGCAAAATAAAAAGGGTTATGTACGCCCTCCTATGGCTGACCAAACTTTTGTGCCACAACTTTACTAAAACCTGTTTCCTGTCAAATAAGTACATCAAATAACCACATCTTTTCTGACTGTACCACAAGTTCTTGTAAAGCAACCTCCAGATCAACTTCTAGATCACGGTTGTGAATGCCTATTATTAAATAGTAGGCTAACTCAAAAGAGAGCCTTTGCTGTTTGTCCATAATAATAAAAGTACTATTATTAGCATTATTAAACTTTTCAACTTCTTCTTTGCCTACCTCACCAGTAATGTTTGCTTGCCTAACATCACGAATGAGATAAAAGTGTATTTCAGGATTCCTAGATAGGATTATATTAAAGTTCTTCAAACGAGTGGTAAATGGACCACCACTTATGTTAAGGAAACCTAAAACATAAGATTTTTTCTCTGTTTTAAGCAATAAATGTTCAGGTAACTTAGATTTACCTAACTCTAGTTGCTCTATGTCTAAAGTTTTGAGTTTTTGGAAAGCTTCCACAATTGTTCTAAGCTTACCAAGATCATCACTATCAGCAATGATAGTGGGCTTATCATAAGCTTTCTCTAAAGAATCGCGTTTTTGCTTTAAATAATCTGACACTAGGCTTGAAGGAGAATCTAAGGTTTCTGAAGCATCTGTTAATTTTGAGGCTTTGGTCTTTTTCTTTTTTATAGTTTTAGCAGTTTTTTCTGATAGAATAGGTTCTGGTGAATCTTCAGCAGATTTTAAAGATTTGGAAGGATCGCCTTCTTGTACATCAATTTCTTGCACGATAAAAGGCTGTAAAGCTGTGGCAAGATTATTTAACCCTTGCTTAATCAATTTAACATCAGTATCTAGCTCTTCAAGTTTTGTTTCAACGTTGCCTCTCACACTCTCTTTTTGGGTAGGAGTTTCTAGCGGCAAAGAAAGGTTGCTAGCTTTAGCACGATAATAAGCAGCTGCACGATTTAAGACACTGCGAATTGAACGCTGCTCGAGCACATCAGTAAGCTCAAATAGCTCAAACAAAGTATCTATTTCTACATTTGCTTGTTGAGCATTAAGTTGAAGGATTCCTTTGAGTTTATCTTTTGCAGGAAGATGTAAATGCGCCTCATACTGAGACATACGGCCTACTACTGAATCATCAAGAGCCTGTTTTAATTCTTCCCAGCGATTAGGAAAAACATTGAAAATGATCAAGCTATTTGGAACATAGGTAAGCATTTCTTTAGTAGCATTGCTAAAACTTTCTAGCAGTTCAGGTTTTGTGCTTAGTCCCTCTAATTGATCAAAAACTATTGCTAGCGGCTCATCACAAACTGAGAGTTTGCCAAAAACTGCCATAGCCTCGAGCGCAAACTCCTCACGACTCATCTCATCTTGCCAATTATTAAGCCCAATATCAGCAATTTCTTTATCAGTAAGTTCGTTAGCAGCTAACCAACGCATTACTGCTTCTTTCTTGTGAGGATCAGTGTAGCTGCAAAATTTAACAATGCCTATAAGAATATCTTTGGCATAACCAGCATTAGCATATGTACGTGTCCACCAACGGCCTGTATAGCGCAAAATATACTTCCATGTTTCTCTGAACTTTGCGGTATCTTCTGTCCTAGCACGGCTGTAGAGATAAACGCCGTGCTCTTCTAAAGCCAGAACTACTTCTTTACCTCGCACTGACTCAGTAACTTCAGGTATGGAACGTAAAATGGCAGCAAAACTGCTGGCTAGGAATTGCTCGAGTTGGGTGTGTCCTGTACTAGGGATTCTTTCAGCAAACGACTCTAGAATACGAGCATATGTATGATAAAATACAGCACTAGAATTGTTAGGCTGACGAACAAATAGTAAGCGATTGGTTTTTAACCGTTCCTTTGCCAAACGCATTATCAAATGGGTTTTACCTGAACCTGCCTCACCAATTAAAACAGCTCCTTTACTTTGGTGATTAGGATCTCGCTTAACATCTGTTAGTGCGGAAGTAAGCACTTCAAACTCAGTATGATAAACTTCTTGTAGATCCAAGTGCTGCTGAAAAGGTGTGTCTACACGGCTGCTACCGAAAGGGTTAGGAATATCTTTCAAACTTTCAATCATCGCAATATAGCCTCTCAGTGTTTAGTACAATTCTTAGGTAAGGTAGCCTAGCAAATGACAAAAAGAGATAATCTGTGACAGGTCCAAGTAAGAGTCTATATTTATCAGAAGTTACTCAGACTTATTTGGGTAACACCTCAATAGTTGCTTTAAAACTACACATAGCTCTAAACTTTGGCTAGTGGATACCAACCTTAGCTATACTTTATCATGAGAATTCATTTCGACTCTAGCCATAGCTTAATAGATTGGATTTTGGTTTCTTAACGCTTTCCTGAAGCCATCTTAAGTGATTCAGGGTACTTCCTTAAACACTACATACTAACGCCAAAAATAGAGCCTAAAGCTAATGCTACATAGTTCTCAATTCAAAATTTT
The DNA here is from genome assembly GCA_965223045.1 of Trueperaceae bacterium. GTDB lineage: Bacteria > Deinococcota > Deinococci > Deinococcales > Trueperaceae > CBDCVN01. Next base: position 4,167,914 of record CBDCVN010000013.1, on the reverse strand, counting down.
TTGTAATAGAGGGATAAGTAGGGTAAAAAGTGTGGTAGTGCCCTTCATGTAATGATGAACCCTGCTGCCTTAAAATGCGCGATGACTTTAGATTTCTTAAAATGCCCAAATTGCACCTCAGATAATTTTGTTAAGAATGGTCATATTCACAATGGTAAGCAAAATCATATTTGTAAAGATTGTGGTAGGCAATTTGTTGAAGACCCTCAAAATATTCCTATCAGTGAGGGAAAAAAGGATTTGATAGATAAACTCTTACTGGAAAGATTAGCACTTGCTGCTATTGCTCGTGTCACTGGTGTTTCAGAATCTTGGTTGCAAAAATACGTCAATGACGAGTTTGAGAATATAGAGCAGGAAGTAGAAGTTGAGAAAAAAGATAAAGGGTTTCTTAGAATAGAGTGTGATGAGATGTGGTCTTTTGTAGGCCATAAAGGTAATAAGGTATGGATATGGCTAGCTATTGATCAAGCTACTGGCGAAATAGTAGGGGTTTATATAGGCAGTCGTGATAAAAGAGGGGCTCAAGGGTTATGGGATTCTTTACCAGCAGTATGTAGGCAATGTGCAGTGTGCTACAGTGATTTCTGGGCATCATATGAAGAAGTAATTCCTAGGAAAAGGCACAGAGCAGTGGATAAACGAAGTGGGAAAACTAATAGAATTGAAAGATTAAACTGCACTCTACGTCAACGAATTGGTCGTTTAGTAAGAAAAACTCTTTCTTTTTCAAAGAAATTGACTAAGGGTCCATAAATAAATAAACGGTACACTTTAATCATTTTTTGGCTTAATACTGGAATTACGCAGATTTTAATGATTCGTCTAGATAAAGGTTTTTGTTGGTCATGCACTATAAGATGTGTCTCTGACATAAAGTCATTTTTATGGCTTCCTGCGCAGTGATTTTGCTCACCTCAAAATGCCTCCTAAAACTTTTTGAGGTAATTTTACACTTATGCTTTCCTTCAGATAATACCTCAATCTGTCTGGAACAGTGTTTACACTTTAAGAGGGTAAATCACTCCTGCACACATCTTTACAAAGGTATCTGAGGAATACCTTGTTTGGAAAAGACTCTTTAAGGGGTGCGTAATTCCAGTTAATAGTGTAATTCCATTCACCATGAAAAGAATCTTTGTGTATGTTTATACTTTCCATTTCTTCATCACTCACTTGGATGCCTTTCTGATAGACTTTTTCATCTAAGATCACTTTAATTTTTAACCCCATCCTTGTTGTTGTGTTTCCAATTAATTCAATAACAGTTTGTCGATCAATTAATGGTTTACCACGCCAATTCTGTGAAATAAAACTAAACATTCTGTGTTCAATCTTATTCCATTTACTAGTGCCTGGTGGGTAATGGCAGACGCTAATTGATAAATCCTGCTCATTTGCCAAAGATTGCAATTCTCTTTTCCAAAGTTTGGTTCTATACCCATTGCTTCCTCCACAATCTGCTGTAATGAGCAATGAGTCCATTTTAGGATACCTTTGTCCTCCTACTTGCTTAACCCATTCTCTAACTGCATTAACCGCAAATTCGGCTGTGTCATTGTTAACTCCCACACTCACCCATCCTGCATTGGTAAACCTACAGAAGTAGTGATGAGCTTAAATGGATAAACTTTTATTGTAGTGGTGAATAAAATACCAAATTGCTCCAATATGGTTTTCCAGATTTCTAGAGAAGGATAAAGCTTTCCTTACTAGACGAGAAACTCGTTGCCTTAAAGTGCAATTGAGACGCTCAATATAACTGGTTTTACCACTCTCTTTACCAACAGCACGATGACGTTTAGATGGAATAACGTTCTCATATGATTCCCAAAAATCTGTGTAGCAAACAGCACATTGCCTGTAAACTGGGGGCAAAGAATCCCATAGTGCCTGAGCACTTTTACGGCTTCTATCTCCAATATATAGACCAATTACCTCACGAGTTTTTGCATCAATGGCAATCCAAATCCATTGTTTATTACCCTTATGATCAACAAATGACCATAATTCATCCATTTGTACAATTAATTTACCCTTCTTCTTTTTTACAACCTTTAGTTTACGTGGGGTTTTAGCATATTTCTTTTTCACATAATTGTATAGCCATGTGAGAGAAACCCCTGTAACACGACTAATGCCAGCTAGAGATATTCTTTCTAGCAACATCTTATCAATGAAAGCTTTTATTGTGTCTGATATTGTCTTTTTAGTAGAGTTTTCGACAAATTGTCTACTACAATCCTTACAAGCATATTTTTGCTTTTTATTATGTATGTGACCATTTTTTACTGTTTTTTCAGAACCACATTCAGGACATTTCATGTTTCTCCTTCAATTTTAAGGAGTATACAACCTCATCACTACATATGTAGGACTACCTAGGTTGGATAGCAGCATTGAAGACAGCAAGTATAAAAAAGCTGATAGAAAGTGGGAATTTGAATATAGAAGAATTGAAGAAAGAAGAATATTTAGAGTTTAAAGATCAAGAATATGAAAAAGAGAGATTGATAGGGTGCTGTAATAGAGAAGTAGCGGAGTGGAAAGGGAAAAAGCGACAAGATTTGCTAAAAGCAACAAAAGAAGAGTTAGAGAAGATAAAGGAGATGGTAAAGAAAGGAAGTGTAAGAGGGAAAGGGGAAATAGGAGTGCGAGTAGGAAGAGTAGTCAACAAATATAAAGTAGCAAAGCACATTAAGTTAAAGATAACACCAGCAAGGCTAAATTTTGAGATAGACGAAGAGAAAGTAAAGAAGGAAAGCGAGTTAGATGGGATATATGTAATAAGAACAAGTCTAACAAAGGAGAAAGTGGATACAAAAGAAGTAATCAGGAATTACAAAGGATTAAGTGATGTAGAACAGGGATTTAGGTCAATAAAAAGTGTAGATTTGGAATTAAGACCAATATATCACCATATGGAGCAACGAGTAAGGGGACACATATTCTTGTGCATGCTAGCTTACAACGTGAAGTGGCATATGATGGAGGCATGGAGGTCAATATTATTTGCTGATGAAGAAAAAGGTAAAAAAGAGGAAAGTAACCCCGTGAAAAGAGCGGCAAGGTCAAAGAAGGCATTAGCAAAAACAAAGACTAAAAAATTAGAAGATGGTAGTAAAGTTCACAGTTTTCAGACATTACTATCGGATCTAAGTAGCATAGTAAGAAATACTTGCAATTACAAAGGAGAGGAGGATGCAAATTTAGTAAAAGTAGACACTATAGCGAATAAGCAACAGCAAAGAGCATATGACCTACTTGAAGCTATAGAAATGTAGACAGAACGATGTACCCCTAAAACAGGATTATTGGCGTGAGGGAGAGGTCTAGCTATAGTATTTATAAATAAACTTCAGACAGAAAAGCAAGTCTATGGCACAGAAAAAGAAATAGAGGCTATGGCAGGAATAAAGATCAAAGAATTGGCGCAATTATTTCCACCAGGCAAAGCCCATTGGTATCCAAAGTTAGAATGCTATGCCAAGAAAGTAAAGGTGTATTTACCAAATGTGGGCAAGGTTTGGTTGATGATTAATTGGTGGCGTAAAGGAACAGGAGTAGAGTTATCAGTTTTAGTTTTTAGTGCTGAAGAAATGGGTGTACAGGAGATAATAAGGGCTTATAAAGCTCGCTGGGGAGATGAGGTGATGCATAGGTTACTAAAGCAGAATCTTGGGGCACAGGCCTGCCAAAGTCCAAAATTTGTTGTACAAATGAAACACTTAGATTTATGCATAAGTGCTTTTGGAAGGGTTAGAGAACATCTTATTGCACACCCTAAGCTAACTTTCAGAGAAGCTCAAATTGAAGTTGGTGAAAATCTCAAAAACCTCGCTTTGACCGGATACTCTAGCACCTTGTAATTATTTAATACTGTCTCCATAAGGGTTGAAATTTCAGTTCAAACTCTTGATGCTTGTTTGCATGGTTAAGGCAGTACCCACATAGCTTGGTTTACTAAGTTCACTAATATTACAGCGCAATGTTGCATATTAAGTAAGGGGAAGTGCGAAAAAAGTGCGAGTGTGAATAATAAATTAAGGCTATGAAAAACATTTATAAAGCACACAATGAAATATTAGAAGAGGCCGTAAATTTAAGTCCTCCAGAATGCAACTTAGTTGAAGCAGATATAGAAGCGCTAGCAAAAGAACTCAAAGAATACGTAGCAGAGTTTGAAGAAGCATTTAAACGACCTGAAAGTTTGATCTGGACAGGACATTATCTAAAAGGTTTGTTAAGCAACCTTGATCGAAAAAATATAGAAGCAATGGCACTATCAATAGGACTGAATGTCCGTAGCATGCAAAACTTTGTAGGACAAAGCCCTTGGCAGTTAGAACCTGTGATTGACACGCATCAAAAACTTATTGCAGAAAGTTTAGGTAATGATGGAGTACTGATAGTTGATGAATCAGGGAATGTAAAACAAGGAAAAAGCTCAGTAGGAGTAGCAAGGCAATATTGTGGATCAGTAGGAAAAGTGGAGAACAGTCAAGTAGGAGTATACCTAGGGTATGCCAGTAACAAAGGACATACCTTAACAGAAGGGCAGTTGTACTTACCAGAACAATGGTTTGATAAAGAGCATGAACAAGAAAGGGAAGAATGTGGAGTGCCAAAGGATCTAGAATTTAGAACCAAACCAGAAATAGCGTTAGGAATGATAAAAAAGACAGAAGAGAGAGGGCATTTGAGCTTTGAATATGTGCTAGCAGATGCATTGTATGGAAATAATATCGAGTTTAGAGATGGAGTAGCTGAATTAGGAAAAAAGTACTTTACAGCAGTATCTTGCGATACGCAGGTATACAAGGAGAAGCCAGAGGTCAAGGTACCTGAATATAAAGGTAGGGGAAGGAAGCCGAAACTAGCAAGGGCAAATATTGAATCAATACGGATAGATGAGTTAGCAAAGGAAATAGAAGCAGAAAAATGGAGTAAACATGTAGTGAAAGAAGGAAGTAAAGGGCCAATAGTATGTGAATTTGCCTTTGAGCGAATATGGGAAACAAGGGGAGAAGAAGAGCCAGTGGAACTGTGGTTGGTAATTCGGCGTAACCTAAATGAGAAAAGAGAGATAAGCTATTATTTGTGCAATGACTCAGAAGAAGTCAGCCTAGAAACATTAGTGTGGCTAAGTGGAATGAGATGGCCGATAGAAACATCGTTTGAGGAATCAAAAGAAGAACTGGGGCTTGATCACTACGAAACTAGAAGCTACTTAGGTTGGCATCACCATATACTATTAACTTGTCTAGCACATCATTTTCTGGTGAGGATGCGTTTAATGTTAGGAGAAAAGTCTCCAGCTTTAACTTTGCCACAGGCAAGAGTGCTGCTCAAGGCAGCAATACCGTTACCTAGATTGACAATAGCTCAATCACTAAATCTAATTCGTTACTATCAGCGCAGAAATTATACTGCTTATGCTTCGCATCGAAAACGTACTCTTGCTATATTGTCTAGGAGTTATATTCCATGACATTGCGCTGTAATACTAATTGCTGCACTAAATTGAGCACTATCAGCAATAACTGCAAAACTCAGTAATTACTACTCGCACTAAGTCTTCTACTTTATCTTGAATTAGTCGTTATAATGGCTAAAGTCGAGTTTTGAGGCACCTAACGTATGCTTACTCTATAACTTGCAAAAAGATTCTTTAAAGAAATATTGCAATCATTTAAGTGTAAAAGAGTATTACCTTCTAATCTGTGAGTAATAACTATTTTGCGCTCATAATTGCTAACAAAATGGTTTGCACGGAAACCAGTGCTACCGTCAGAAAAATGTATAGGACCATTATCAGTGAAGAAGAAAATATAAAATTCTCTAGAACTATTGTCATATACATCAATTTCAATCACTTCACTATTAGAAGAACCATAACCCAGAATATTACTGTTTTCATCTGTTAAGGTCATTTGCCAATTTATGTTTCTAGGACTATCAAGTTTATTGCGTATAGTTGCTTTTAAATTTGTGCAAACATCATTTACTTGTACTAGTGTAAATTCTTGAGCCAAAGTAAACCCTTGAATTAATGTAAGGTAGAAGCAGCACAAACTAAAAATTATATAGATGATTAACTTCATCTTGGATATATTCTGCATAAATATTTTCCCAATGCTATTAACAGTTGCTTTATTTTTTTTATTCATTGATACTAATTCCTTTCTGTAGCACTGGTACTTCCTTTCTCAAGGCCTTACTCATTATACTAAAACCTTTTTTATACCTCTTTATAAAACTTCTAAGCATAAAGGGGTATAGGCCATTTTATAAACTCTGTTATAACAATTACCTTAAAGAAGCTGAAGAAACCTTCAGATAAGTATATTGAAAGTGGCTTAGTTTTAAACATTTACTTTTAGCTGAATAAATCTTCAGGATGTCTCAGGTACAAGATCAATTTAAACTCCATACTTCTATCATCACTTTGGTGGTACCCTCTAAAAGAAATAACGAGGTAGACAAACCACTAGTGAAATAGTAGAGCTGTAAATAAAAAGTAGCTCAATCTCAATAAATAAGTTTTCTGAAAGGAATTTCCCATGAAAAAAGTTTTATTAATTCTCTTTGTATTCCTCACCACTCTTGCTTTAGCAGAAAATCAAATAAATATTGGTCCTCAATCTATAATAATTACTCCTTCACCACCACCACCTCCTCCTCCTGCGCATAACTTGAAAGTTGACTTGTGGCTTAATAAGAGTCCTCATGGTAACTATACTCCAACTTATCGTATAGGCGAGAAGCTTGAAATTGGTGTGCGTACCAATAAAGATGCTTATGTATACCTTTTTAATCTACATACAGATGGTACAATTACAAGGATTTTCCCAAACCGTTTTGATAATCATAACTACTTACGTGCAAATCACACCAAGTATTTACCTGGCCATAATAGCCGTTACCGCTTCTATGTTGATGGCCCTACTGGTTATGATAAAGTTATTGCTGTTGCCAGCAAAGAAAGGCTTAACACCTCTACCCTAGCAAACTTTAGAAGTGAACATGACTTTTTTGCTCAAGGTGCACATAGCCAAGATAGCTTTGCTCGTAGCCTTTCAATAGTTGTAGAGCCCATAGATAATTATGCTTGGGTGACTGATACTGTAAACTTTTACATCAGGTACTAAATTAAATATAGATATAAATCCCACTAAAGAAATAGCCTAGCTGATTAATCAGCTAGGCTATTTTATTTTGGCAAGGTTTATTTGATTGACAAGTTTAAACGATAATTTCCATTCTTAAGTTTGACAAGGTTAAAGTTTAGTGACCTACTTTGATAAGAATAAGATGCCAAAATTTTATCAGAGTTATTTTTCTGCTCTATATTCAAAAGTTGCCAACCACTGCTACTAAGCTGTGCATAGTAGCAGTCGTGCACTTTTTCAAGGCTAACATCACTAGCAAAATTTACTCGAGCACTATTAGGGTCTTGCTTATGGCTATTTATTTGAGTGCCAGCGCAAAATTTCAAGTTTAGTGCATCAAAGATTACTTTCTCAGTAACTATTTCTGGTTCTGAAGGTGCAGGGGTAATGGATAAAGGGGCAATAGTTATAGAGTTAGGTGGTGGTTGATCTGGAGCAGGTTTTCCTGTAGGGATAGAAGCTATTGAAGGAGACGAAGGAGACGAAGGGGAAATAGGAGAAATACTAATGGTGTTATTAGGTACTTGAGAAGTAGAAGGAGCAGGGTTATTGGATGTAGTGGAGGAAGATTCTTCTACAGGATCAGTAGGAGCAATAGTTATATTATCGCTAGGTGTTTGGGTAGGTGATGGAGGACTCGAGCCACTTGGATTGCTAGTGTTAGAAACATTTGCAGGATCAGTAGGAACAATAGTAATTGATTCATTAGATACTCCAGGACTTGAGGGGGCATTAGCATTATTTGCAGGAGAAGTTTCTACTGGAGTAGTCATGGCATTGTTAGTAACTGCTTGAAAGGCTGAAGGTGTGTTCACGTCAATACTATTATCACTTGTATCTGGCAAAACTGGGTTTGCTGAATTGCTAATTTCCTGCGAATTAGTATGAGTTACTGGCATATTACCAACAGCAAAGTGCACCGTATCAATTACCCAACTATCTTCTTTCACAGGCGAAACAGTTATAGAAAGACTGCGAGCAAAACTTTCACTACTATGTTTAGAACTGGCAAAAGCTGCTGCAGAGTCAAATTGTGATAGAGTGCTAGTATCAAGAGGCTCTTTACTAGCTAAGGCTATTACCTTATCAATACCTTCAGGTTCACCAACTGTAAAACTATAACGTGCCCCTTGAGAGGGGAAACGCCGTATTTCTCCAGCATATAGGTAATTATTGGTGCCATCTAAACGATTAGGTAAAATTTGATCAACTGCACCATCTGAGTGGATATTGAAAAGATAGACATAACTAGCCTCACTTACAAGCACATTCATGTAAATGCTTTCACCGAGATCATAATGTGGCACAGTATTTCCTGAAGGGTCTCTGTCTACCCAAACTTCTACCTCAAAACTAGCTTCTGGGTTAATAACTATGCTTTGAGGGGTGATCATATCTGACTGTGCTAGACCATAAAGACAAAGGGTAAAAATAAATAATATAGAGTAAATTTTAGTACTCATAAATTACTTACCTCCTCAAATAAACATTAAGCAAGTTTCTATCATGAGAATTTAAGGTATTAAGGATTTATCTAAGCACCTATAGATATCTAGATAAGTTCTTACCCTCAAAGCGTAAGGTATTATTCTGAGTGAAACAAAGCCTATGAATGCGTTATGCCGTGAGACACATTCACAACTCAATTACTCAGCATGACACATACAATACAGGAGGATATTTCTTGCTCTGGGAAAAGACTTTTCTGGCGTACTACATCACTTGCTAACTAGCAATCATTTGACGACGAGCGGCTTTTATAGATTTTTTGTAGTCACTTAAGATTTCATCTGTTTTACCATGAGCATGAACTAGGCCATTTTCTATCCATATTACACGATGGCAAAATTTACTTATAGTTGCTACACTATGTGAAACTAAAACTATGGTTTTGTTTGAGTTTATTATTTCTTCCATAGCTGTAGCAGCTTTTTCCTTAAACTTAGCATCTCCAGCAGACAAAGCCTCATCAATTAACAAGACATCGGGGTTGGCGTGATAGGCAACAGCAAAACCTAGTCTTGCTCGCATACCATTAGAATAAGTGCGAATTGGTTGGTTAATAAATTCGCCAAGGTTTGCAAAGGCGATAATTTCTGGCAGCTTTTCCTTTATTTCTTTACGACTCAAACCCAATAGCATGCCATTTAACATGATATTTTCAAGGCCAGTAAGGTGTTTTATAAAACCTAGTTGCATAGCTAGTAAAGAAATTTTTAGATCACCAATCTCAATCGTGCCAACATCTGGATGAACTATACCTGCTAATAATCTAAGCAAAGTACTTTTACCTGCACCATTAAGGCCTATAATACCTAAGGTTTCTCCTTGGTACACATTAAAGCTAACGTCCTTCAGTGCCCAATAAAGCTTACTTCTAAACCTACCTTGTAGCCTATAGGCTAAACCAACATCTTTTACACAGATTATAGGACTACTCATCCTCGATTGACCTTAGGATAAATATAACTAAGACGGTTTATGTTCCACAAACTAAAAACTAGTAGCAATACCGAAAATAAAGCAATAATCCCAAGCCTAGGCCAATGAGGCCACTGGAAATATATCAGAATATCGCGATAGGATTCTATGAGAGTAAGCATCGGGTTAAGATAAAGCCACTTTTGTATGCTTTGGGGAAATTGAGATACTTCAAAAAAGATACCTGAAAGAAAAAATAGTAGCAGCATACCATTACTTATAATATGACTAAGATCAGGTAGAAAGGGTAAAAGGCTAGCCCAGAAAATAGCTCCCGATAATGCTAGAATAGCTTGAATGAGCATTAGTAGTGGTAACACTAAATTAGTTATGTGCCATGGTGGAGCATAAAAAGACAAGAAGATAAGTAGTACTACTAAAGTAAAGAGGAACCTAAAAGTACTGGTACCAAAATTAATAGCAGGGAACATCCACTTGGGAACTTTTACCTGATTGACAAGGCTTTGGTTAGCTCTCAAGGAATTAGCTCCAGTTTGTATGCTACTGGCAAACCATTTCCAAAAAACTAATCCGACTAGCAGAAAAACAATGAAGCTACCTCCACGAGAGCCACCTCTCAAACCAACTTCAAAGAGAATATAGAAAACGCTCATATAAATTATGGGTTCAATAATCCACCAAAATATCCCCAAAAAATAACGTGAGGCCTCAGCTTTTAGCTCAGCTAATACGCGGAAGATAATAATTTTTAATACTTGTTGAGTAGTCATTATAGGTATTTAAGATTTCTTTGATTAAGTGTTAGAATGACAGCAAAATGTTTTTTCATAGTTCCTTTATAAGTGTTTTTGTTTTGACAGGCATTACTCCAATTAATTTAACATGTAAATTTATTATAGGTATAGAACATTATTATTGTAGAGCCTTACTTAATTTCCAATCTTTTATTTAAGACTATTTTGTAGGTTAAGATTTTGAAATAGGAGAGTCGAACATGGAAAGACCTCGTGTTGTTATAGTTGGTGCAGGTTTTGCAGGACTGTATGCAGCTAAAAAACTTAAAAGGGTTCCTGTAGAAGTGCTTTTAATCGATCAAAACAATTACCATACTTTTCAACCATTACTTTATCAAGTGGCTACTGCTATGCTCGAGCCAGAAGAAATCGCCCATAGCATACGCGGTGCTTTTCACGGACAGCGAAATATAGATTTCTACAAGGGTACTGTATCTGGTGTAAATTGGGAGGATAAAACAGTGCACATAACTGATCAAGAGTTTAGTTATGATTATCTTATTCTAGCAACAGGGGCAATTTACAATGATTTTGGTGTCAAAGGCGTTAGAGAGTATGGGTTTTTTCTAAAAAGCCTAACTGAGGCAGTAAATATACGGGGCCATATATTAGAACAGTTTGAGCAAGCTGATGCCAACCCGAGTCTAATTGATGAAGGCATTCTTAATTTTGTGGTAGTGGGTGGTGGTCCTACTGGCATAGAAATGGTTGGAGCACTTTATGAGCTCTTTGACAGGGTTTTACCAAAAGACTTTACTAAGCTTGATGTCTCTAAAGCAAAGATTATTCTGGTTGAGCAAATCTCACATTTATTAGACGCTTATAGTAATGGCACTCGTGATTATGCTCTAAGAGCTCTTCAAAAACATGGCATAGAGATACACTTAAATACTGCAGTTACAGAGGTACGCAAAGATGCTATAGTTCTGGTTAATGATCAGGAAATCCCTACCAGAACAACACTCTGGGCAGCAGGTGTGCGAGCACATCCTTTGGTAGAGGCGTTAGATGTTGAATTGACTCGTGGTTATCGTATAAAAGTTAATCCTGACCTTAGCATTCCCAATAATCCTAATGCTTTTGTTATTGGTGATATGGCAGGGGCTTTAGACAAAGAAGGGGAACTTCTTCCTCAAGTTTGTCCTGTAGCTATACAAGAAGGTAATTATGTTGCTAAACAAATTCAACAAGAGCTTCTAGGAAAACCTCGTAAAGACTTTAAATACCTTAACAAAGGCTCTATGGCCATTGTGGGGCGTAACGTTGGTATAGCAGAACTTTCTAAGAAACTAGGCGGATTTAAGCTTCATGGTTTTTTAGGTTGGGGAGCTTGGCTTTTTATACATATAATTTATTTAATTGGTTTTCAAAACAGATTTCAAGTTTTAAGTCAGTGGGCGTATAGTTACCTCACATTTGATCGCAAGGCAAGGCTCATTACTGAAATGACACCTTCGGAGATTGAGAAGGTCAATCGCATTGGTAAAATTAATAGCTCCAAAAATCATGATTAATAAGGATATAAAATACTTTTATGACCCATAACACTATTCCAGAAGCCGAGGAACTTTTAGATAAAGAGTATAGAGTTTTAGATAAAGGGTTTGTACGTTTAGTAGATTATATGGGTAGCGATGCAAGAATTGTACAATCAGCTAGAGTTTCTTATGGTAAAGGTACTAAAACCTTACGTGAGGACAAGGCGCTAATTGACTATTTAATTCGTAAAAAGCATACTTCTCCACTCGAGCAAGTCATATTTACTTTCCATCTAAAGCTACCTATTTTTGTGGCCCGTCAGTTAGTGCGTCACAGAACAGCACGCCTAAATGAGATCAGTGCTAGATACAGTGTCATGCGTGATGAGTTTTACATACCTGATTCTAAGCAGGTGCGCTACCAAGCTAAAAGCAATAAGCAGGGGCGTAGTAGTGAATTTCTTCCTGAGGAGTCTACCAAAGAAATAATTGCCTCTTTACAAAAAGAACAAATCGATACTTATGAAAGCTATGAGCAACTTCTAGAAAGTGACTTAGCTAGAGAACTTGCTCGCATTAATTTACCTGTAAGCCTCTACACAGAAATGTATTGGCAAATGGATTTACATAACCTATTTCACTTTCTAAGATTGCGTTTAGATGATCATGCTCAATATGAAATTCGTGTTTATGCTGAATCTATAGCCAATATTGTTAAGGTTATAACTCCAATAGCTTACGAGGCTTTTGAAGAGCACGTATTAAATGGTAGAAACTTCTCTGCTAATGAAATAGAGCTAATTAAGCAGGCTTTAAATGCAAGTACTTTGAATACTCTCCTTAAAGAAAGTGGTATGCGAAAAACTAAGGTTAAGGAGTTTCTGAAGAAGTTAGGCTTAGATCCTAATGCTATTATTGATGTTTCTAGGGCTAAAACCTAGGGATCCTCACTTCATAGACTTCCTAATGGAACACCTCCATAAGCTCACAGAGTGTGTCCTGTATAAGCAAGTTGTATCAAAAAGACG
>CBDCVN010000013.1:0-4150000 GCA_965223045.1 Trueperaceae bacterium | reverse complement strand
TATTGCTAATAGGCTTTCTTTCCATTGTTCAATTAACCTATCTTCTGGGAAATTATTGAATAGAGTTATTTCAATGGTAGAAAGATGCTCTGAACACGCACAAGGATTCCATGAACTGATTTGGCTTTTAAGCAGTGATTATGAAACAAATAATTTTAAAAGTTTTTGTAATCTTCTTGATAGGCTTGTCAAACTGCACACAATAACTTGGAGTGAGCTTGTAGAGTTGAGGCAAATCTAGAGGGTGTTTGGGAAATACCTATTAAGCAAAATTGGGAGTGGATTGATGCGCTAAACGCTTGGTCATGATATCACACATAGCCATGTAGATAAAGGCTTCACTTGTTGCTGCTAATACTTCATAATCTTTACTTAAGCGTCTATAGTTTCCTAACCATGCAAATGTCCTCTCCACTACCCATCTTTGTGGGATAACTTGAAAACCTTTTCCTTCTGGTTTCTTTGTTACTTCTAATATCCACCCACATATGTCCAGCACCCACTTCTCTAATCTCGCACTGACATAACCTTGATCTGCTTTTATTACTTTCAATCTTGGCATAGTGCTTTTTATGGCCTTCAACATTTGCTCTAATCCTTTCTTATCTGACCTATTCGCTGTAGTTACAAGTACAACTATCAATAATCCCATGGTATCAACCAATATATGACGTTTACGTCCATTAACCTTTTTTCCTCCATCGTACCCATTCTCTTCATGCACACTACCTTTGACCGATTGACTATCGGCAATACCTACACTGCAATCAGCAAGTTTTCCTTCCTGCTCACGGAGTTTTCTGCGTAAATGTTTGTTTAAAGCCTTCCACAAACCTGACTTGCACCATTTATCAAAGTGATAACGAACACTCTGATAGGCTAGGAAATCATGTGGAAGATCACGCCAAGTACAACCATTGCGCAGAAGGTAACGTATAGCATTTACAATTTCACGGAGATCAAGGCTCATGGGACGTCCCCGCTTAGTACTTTTGGTCAAAACTTTAAGTAGAAAGGCTTCAATTATAAGCCACTGTACATCAGTAACGTCAGTAGAGTATGCTTGTCTATGATTTGTTTTCATAGTAGCTATACTGACATATATTGGGTATAGCTACTTCATTTCTGAAATGATATACTTAGTTCAAATTTCAGCCAAAATGCTAGATCTTTCAAAGGAGCACTAATTTCCAAACACCCTCTACAGCGCAATGTTGCATATTAAGTAAGGGGAAGTGCGAAAAAAGTGCGAGTGTGAATAATAAATTAAGGCTATGAAAAACATTTATAAAGCACACAATGAAATATTAGAAGAGGCCGTAAATTTAAGTCCTCCAGAATGCAACTTAGTTGAAGCAGATATAGAAGCGCTAGCAAAAGAACTCAAAGAATACGTAGCAGAGTTTGAAGAAGCATTTAAACGACCTGAAAGTTTGATCTGGACAGGACATTATCTAAAAGGTTTGTTAAGCAACCTTGATCGAAAAAATATAGAAGCAATGGCACTATCAATAGGACTGAATGTCCGTAGCATGCAAAACTTTGTAGGACAAAGCCCTTGGCAGTTAGAACCTGTGATTGACACGCATCAAAAACTTATTGCAGAAAGTTTAGGTAATGATGGAGTACTGATAGTTGATGAATCAGGGAATGTAAAACAAGGAAAAAGCTCAGTAGGAGTAGCAAGGCAATATTGTGGATCAGTAGGAAAAGTGGAGAACAGTCAAGTAGGAGTATACCTAGGGTATGCCAGTAACAAAGGACATACCTTAACAGAAGGGCAGTTGTACTTACCAGAACAATGGTTTGATAAAGAGCATGAACAAAAAAGGGAAGAATGTGGAGTGCCAAAGGATCTAGAATTTAGAACCAAACCAGAAATAGCGTTAGGAATGATAAAAAAGACAGAAGAGAGAGGGCATTTGAGCTTTGAATATGTGCTAGCAGATGCATTGTATGGAAATAATATCGAGTTTAGAGATGGAGTAGCTGAATTAGGAAAAAAGTACTTTACAGCAGTATCTTGCGATACGCAGGTATACAAGGAGAAGCCAGAGGTCAAGGTACCTGAATATAAAGGTAGGGGAAGGAAGCCGAAACTAGCAAGGGCAAATATTGAATCAATACGGATAGATGAGTTAGCAAAGGAAATAGAAGCAGAAAAATGGAGTAAACATGTAGTGAAAGAAGGAAGTAAAGGGCCAATAGTATGTGAATTTGCCTTTGAGCGAATATGGGAAACAAGGGGAGAAGAAGAGCCAGTGGAACTGTGGTTGGTAATTCGGCGTAACCTAAATGAGAAAAGAGAGATAAGCTATTATTTGTGCAATGACTCAGAAGAAGTCAGCCTAGAAACATTAGTGTGGCTAAGTGGAATGAGATGGCCGATAGAAACATCGTTTGAGGAATCAAAAGAAGAACTGGGGCTTGATCACTACGAAACTAGAAGCTACTTAGGTTGGCATCACCATATACTATTAACTTGTCTAGCACATCATTTTCTGGTGAGGATGCGTTTAATGTTAGGAGAAAAGTCTCCAGCTTTAACTTTGCCACAGGCAAGAGTGCTGCTCAAGGCAGCAATACCGTTACCTAGATTGACAATAGCTCAATCACTAAATCTAATTCGTTACTATCAGCGCAGAAATTATACTGCTTATGCTTAGCATCGAAAACGTACTCTTGCTATATTGTCTAGGAGTTATATTCCATGACATTGCGCTGTAATATTAGTTGTTGATGATTATATGTTGCCGATTCCAAAAGCTATTTGGGAAGACCCCTTTGATGTATCCCCTTCTGATTATGCTTATCTTGTTAAGGGAACGAAAAGCTATGCAGAAGAAGGTAAAGCCATGATCAATAAAAAGGCCAAGCAGGTATTGGTTTTTTTGAAAGTACTTGAAATTTCCTTAGAGCTAGAACAACTTAATTATGAAAAAGTTTATACAGCATTGCTTTCTGAAGAAGGCTTTATGCTACCAAATGTAAATTTAATTCGAGAGAAGGTTTTGCAAGAATTAAGAAACCTTCAGGTAGATAATTTAGATAGAATTCAGGAAGAGATTGGTAGAGTATCTGATGCTTTGAGATATGAATTAACTGCTGCTTTTGAAGCAGTTAAACCGAATTTATCGAGCTTCTTTTGAGTGCTCGAGCCAACCTTATCAAACTTGATTGCTGTTCTCAAGCCAGCCTTTCAAATCCTCAACAACCCTAAAGTCCAACAAAGCTTTCAATCAAAACCTTTTGCTGGTCATTCAAATCCCCTAACTTATGAGTAACAAGAGTTTGAACTAAAATTTCAACTCCTATGGAGACACCATTAGATACCTACAAGGTGCTAGAGTATCCGGTCAAAGCGACGTTTATAGCAATTAAGCCTATGCTGTTTTACGAAGCATGGCAAGCTACGCCAAACTACGATAAATTATGCTCTCGATGCATACTCAAGATTAGCTCCAGTACTTGACTTCTGAAATACTACCAATTTAATAGACTTTGAGAAAAAGCTGTTTCTAAGCACTTTAGTTTTAATTACCTCGCTTTGACCGGATGTTCTCTTGTATTCGCATATATATTCGAAGCTAGGACAGTTCTTAAAAATCAATTCAAACTCTTGGAGTAAGTAAACTAACCACCATTTTTGCTTGTCCCTGATGAGCTCCTCGTTGCATACCTTGTTGTAATCCCTGCTCCATCCAACTAATCACAATCTCCTTTACATCCTCCTATTGGTTTGGTTGTAGTTCTGTAAGCTGTTCTTGAAAATGCTTTTCTTCCTCTTCATTCAAGCGCAAATATGTGTCTATAAATCCAGATATTAGTTGCATTCGTACAAGGTCTAATTTCAAAATAGTAATTCTATAAGGCAAATTAAGTGGCAAAACTTGTCTGGCAACTCGAGCTGGCTTGGTAAAAGCTGTGGGAAAAAGGACAAAGCAAACGACACATGTTAGAAGTTAGACAGAACCACTAATAGCCTTTTGAAAAGACTTTTCTAACAAATCAAGTTCGATTTTTACTACTTCTTTAGCTCGTAAGTAAACAAGCTGTACCTCAGGTCTTATGCCTTTTACCTGCTCAATAGCCTTAAGATAAACAGCTAATTGGAAATGATACTTTTCAGGAGAAATCTCTTGATCTGTTTTGTAATCTTCCAAATACCAATTGCTTGCCACACAATAAAATCTGTCAATAATACCTTGCCACACGGTATTCCCTTGTGGTAGGGCCATAGGCAGCTCAGGATAATCTTCACTGCGACTTTCTAAGCTAGGTAGCTCGTTACCAAGTAAGCTTTGGTAATTAACCAGTAGCTCCTTTACTTCTTCTAAGAGCTCATCTTGCTCAGCAGGTTCAAAAGGAAACATGACCTCTTGGTACTTTAGATTGTCCATATGCAAATCATTATCTGGTTGCCAATTTTGGCTAATAGCATAATGAACCAACGTGCCTATTGCTTTGGCTTTGCCAGGTAAGCGTTCGCCCTCTTCTGGGTCCCTAACAGGGATTGGCTCAAAATTATCTTGGTCTTTAAGTCTTGAAGGAGAGTGAACAGGAGGAAAATCTAATAATGTAAATTTCTTATCTAACCAAGGCGGGATTTCCGGGCTTAATTTAAGAATATTACTTTTCTTAGTAGAATTAACAGGTTGATAAGGCCATGTTTTAAGTACAAGGCTAGAATTATTGTATGTCCTAGTGTTTGCACCTAGGTCCAAATACTGCATAGCTTCTGCCCAGCCTTTGGGTTTGCCACCTCTAATACTACCACTTAACAAAAGGGCATCTTTAGCACGCGAAGCTGCAACATAAAAAAGACGGTAACTTTCTTGATCTTCTTTTGCATGTTTAGCAGTGCGAATATCCTCAAAAGCTGTAGTACCTTTTAGAGCAATTTTCCCCATTGCTGGCTCAACAAAAATATCTTGTGGATGGTGATAAACTGATCTTCCCAAGTCAAAAACTGCTACTACTGGCCATTCTAAACCTTTTGCTCTATGTACAGTTAAAAGGGAGATGCCCTCACCACTTTGAGGGACATCGCCAGCATCTCTTTGGCGACTTAGTAGTGTTAGACGCTCGAGCAAAAATTCAACTTCACTAGGTGGCTGTTCTGCCACTGTGAAAAGTAAAGCATCTACATTTTCTCTAGCTCTACCTTCCAAAAAATCTAGGTAATGCTTACCATCTATATCTAAATCTCTAATGAGAAACTTAATTGCTTGTAGAGGTGTGGTGCGTACCTGCTGGCTTATTTGCTCAATACGCTTAAAGACCTGTGGAAAATCCTTGGCTATAAGCTGCAAAGGATTAGCAGTTCGTAAAATGTGATCAACCTCTTCAAGCTTAAGGCCCGCAAAAGGACTTCGCAAAAAAGCTCCTAAACTTAAACCGCTAGGGTCAATACCTACTCGCAAAGCATGATAAAGGTCACGCACCTCTAAACGTTCGAAATAGCCCCTACCTTGCAGAAGTACACAGGGTAAACCCAAAACATTTAAAGCTTGCTCCATAATCTGCAGTCCATCATAAGATTTTGCTAGTACTGCAATTTCATTAGGTTTATAAGTTGTCTTTTTTAAAAGTCCTTTTAGTCTATCCGCTAAAACTTTTGCTTCATAAAGCCGTAGGTCAGCTATACCCTCTTCGCCAACAATCCAATGAATCTCAAGAAATCCTTGTTTTTCAGCTTGGCTGCCTACACTTTCTACAGGCGGTGCTTCTTGCTCAGAAAAACCCATTTGAGCCTCGCCAAACTTCTTGGTCATTTTATTTAAAAAGCGAGTTAGCACTAGTGTATGGCGGCGACTTTGGCTTAAAGCAGTTAGTATTTCACCTTTTTCCTTGCCCTTATCAAGGGCACGCCTAAAAACTTCAACATCAGCATTGCGAAATCCATATATTGACTGTTTGGGATCTCCAACAACCTCAATGTTTACCCCCTGTTTCTCTAAAGCCTCAAAAAATTGTCCTTGTAATGGGTTAACATCCTGAAACTCGTCAACTAATACCATACAAAAGCGCTCTGAAATCCGTAAGATTGCTTTAGGATGATGAATTAGTTCTAGGGCTCGGCGCTCAATTTCAGCAGGAGGTAAGATTTTGGCTCCCAAACGCACACGGTAGCGCTCATAGATATTGTGAAATAAATCAAGTAAAGCTTGTGCTTGTTCATCATCAGCTGAATATTTTTCACTTTGGGAACGTTCTCTAAAAAGATGCAATAAAAGCTTATCTAGTTTATTACCAAAAAGAGAGATGCTAACATTTAAACTGTGCTCTTTATCTTGGGCTAGATAGACCAATGAAGACATTTCCTCTTCAAAGATTGCTTCTGCTTGCCATTCTCCCATTACTTTAAAATCAGGATCTAGGCTTAGTTGGGGTGCAGCAAGGCGCAAGGTTTCTATCATAAAACCATGGATTGTGGTTAGTACTGCACCATCTAGCTCGAGCTTAGCTTCACTCAAAACATCTTTAGAGATCTCAAAAGGACCACTCAGAAACTGTCCACTCTCAAGTACATCCTGTACACCTTGAGCTACACGCTGACGTAGTTCAGCAGCAGCAGAACGGGTAAAGGTAACCCCAGCTATACGGCGTAGGGGCAACCCTTCATTTAAGAGTTCGAGGTAACGGCGAATTAAGCTAGTAGTCTTACCTGTACCTGCTGAAGCTACTCTAACTTTCACTTTTTATAGGATAACACGTTAAGCAAGTGTGTAAAACTTTTCAGACGCATAATAGTTCTTCATGAATGTTTCTGTTTCTAACAAACTACAAAAAAACCTGTTCCCAATACCCAGAAGATATTGAAAATACTGTAGAGGTTATGCCTACTTGTCAAGCTTGGGGGCCTTTATCTGTTGATCGCAGTAATGTCTAAATATATTTTTAGACTAGGTGTGTAGAGATGCAAGATTTTGCGTCTCTACACGCATTAACAAACAGCTAACAAACTCGAACATTGTAGCATAAGAATACGGTGTCTTAGACACAGGATTTTCTCAATCAAGCAAAGCGTTAGAATCAGAAATATCTAATCAAACAAAATCTAAATAAGTTAGACTATAGTTCTTGGAGGATATGAGTGCTGAATTTAGCTTGGCGTAATATTTGGCGCAAACGTTGGCGTAGCGTATTTACTGTACTAGCAGTTGGTTTAGTAGTTTTCTTGAGCATAATTAATTTTGGGCTTTCTACTGCAATGAAAAATGCCATGTATGAAGGAATTACTTCTTCAGGCGGGCACTTGCAAATTCATGTTGAAAATTATCGTGACAAGCGTGATTTTAGTGATTTATTGCTACGTGATGCTCAAGGGATTAAAGCAAATATTTTAACAGCAGTCCCTGAAGCTGAAATTGTCTCAACACTACAGGTTGCAGGATTACTTGAAGGTGACCAGCAACGTTCGCGTGGTGTAGTGTTAGTAGGCATAGAACAACCTGAAAATTTAAAGCAAGACTTTTTGGATGATTATTTAGTAGAGGGTGGGACTTTTCCTCAAAGTGATGATGTGGATAACATAGTCTTGGGTGAAAAACTGGCTAAGGCTCTTAAAGTTGATATAGGTGATATTGTCTACATGTATACTTTCAATACAGAAGGTTATGGTGCAGCAGCTTATACCATAAGTGGACTATTAAGTTTACCTGGTTCAGAGGTATTGGCTTATGCTTCACTCTTGGCTGCTCAAGAATTGGCTGCTCCAGAAGCTATTAGTCAATTAGAAGTACATCTAACTAATTTAAAAACTTTTGAGTCAGATAAATTTATTGCGGTGAAAAAGGATGAGGTCTCAGCAATCTTAGATAAAAGTAAAAACATAGAAACATGGTCAGAAGTAACACCGGGTATGCGCAGTTACCTAGATCTTTTTGACCCTATTAACTTAGTTTTTACAGCTATTTTCTTTGTACTAGCTGGTTTGGTAGTGACCAACACTATTTACCTGAGCATTATCGAGCGAGTACGCGAATTTGGAGTAATGATGGCAATGGGTTTGCAAAGAATGAAAGTTATTATTATGGTTTTGTTTGAGAGTTTGCTTCTTTGTGGTGTGGGAACATTTTTGGGCGCTGTTTTTGGTGGCTGGGCAGTGTGGGAAATGTCAAAAGGCTTCACCATACCCGGCTTTAATGATGTTTTTGCTGATATGGGTTTACCCAGCTTACTTTTTGCCACCTTAAGTTCTAATGACATTATCTTTACAGTTTGCTTTGTTTTAGCTACGGGCATTTTAGCAGCACTTTTGCCCGCAATTACAGCTGGGAAGTTGCAACCAGTAGAAGCTATGAGATTCACTGTATAGCTAGAGTAACTCTATAGCTAAAGTAAAGGAGCATTTTGTTACAAGTTGGTATAGTTGGTTTACCCAATGTTGGTAAAAGCACTCTTTTTAACGCTATTACCAAAAACAATGTAGATGTTGCTAATTATCCTTTTGCAACTATTGACAAAAACGTAGGTGTGGTAACTGTTCCAGATGATCGTTTAGCAGCCTTGCAAAAACTTTATATAAAAGGAGATAGAATACCACCAATTGTGCCTACAACTATGGAGTTTGTAGATATAGCTGGTTTGGTAAAGGGAGCTTCGCATGGTGAAGGGTTAGGAAATCAGTTCTTAGCTAATATTCGTGAAGTTGCTACAATTGCACATGTGGTTCGCTGCTTTGATAATGATAATGTTGTGCATGTGTCAGGTAAAATTGATCCCCTTGATGATATCAAAACTATCAACTCAGAATTGATGCTTGCTGATATTCAAAGCTTAGAAAATCGCTTAGTAAAGCTTAGGCGTAGTGCCAAAGCTAATAAAGAGGATGCTATCTTAGTAAAAAAGTGTGAAGAGGTTATAGAGTATCTTTTTAAAGAGGTACCTGCAAGGTTAACAGGTATAGAGCTTCCTAAAGAGCTGAATTTGCTTAGTGCCAAGCCTATTATTTACGTATGTAATGTCAATGAGGAGGATGCTTTAGCAGGCAATGATTATGTAAATGCTGTTAAGTCCTATGCTCAAAAAGAAAATGCTGAGGTGATTATCCTTTGCAATAAAGTAGAGCATGAACTTACTGAGTTAGATGAAGTTGAGGGGCTCGAGTACCTAAGAAGCCTAGGTTTAGAAGAACCAAGCCTAAATCGCTTAATTCGTGTAGGCTACAAAACTCTGGGCTTAATTACTTTTTTAACTGCTGGTGAAAAGGAAGTGCGAGCCTGGACAACGCTAGCAGGCAACAAAGCTCCAACAGCTGCTGGAGAAATCCATACAGACTTTGAAAGAGGTTTCATTCGTGCTGAGGTTATACAGTGGCATAAGCTAGTGGAAGCAGGTAGTATACCTGAGGCAAAGTCACGTGGTTGGTTGCGTACTGAAGGCAAAGATTACTTGGTAGAAGATGGTGATGTCATCCATTTTTTGTTTAATGTTTGACACCTTAATCCTAAGCCTAAAGCTGGAAAAGTGAACGTAAGGTTGTAGAATTGCATTGCCATACAACCCTACCAAATGCAAAGATTAGTAATAAGCAATGAATGTTTAAAATCAAGTCATTTTAGTATATGTAGTTAAGGAGAAAGTGTTGGCTCGAGCAACCTCAAAAATTAGAAGTAAAATTTTTACAAGGTTAAGTTTATATGACTGATGTTTCGCCAAAGATTAGTGGAAAAGCACCACGTAGTTTTATGTTGGTGCTGTTAGTTGTCCTTATTGGGCTAGCAATTTTCTTGTGGCAATTCTATGAAAATGGTTTGCCACCAGTATTAACAGCTGAGCTTAGTTATACAGATACTTATACGGCAGGTAACTCTTGGCGTGTACCTGCAAATGAAAACTTTACCTTGCGAGTAAAAGCTAATGAGCCTACATACTACACTATAAGTTATGGGGCTGCCACACAAACCTCAGCAAAGCCACTGCGTAAATTTGAAGTAACTTTTGAGGCCATTAGAGGGAAACAAAAGATTGAGGTTTCTTCTATAGATAAAGCTCAAAATGCTAAAACTTATGAGTACGATCTTTTTGGTATACCCTTATTACAGCCACTTATCCGTGCGCCTCACAAGGCTAAACCGGGGTATCCCATAAGTGTTCAAATGATTTGGCCACCTTCTAGTTATGGAGTGACATTAACCTCTATAAATATTACTTTAGATGGCCAATCACTTGATATTTTTGCTACCCCCACAGATGTTGTAGCTTTAGCAAGTGTACCTTTAGAAGGTGATGTGGGAAGTTATCTTCTAGGTATTGATCTAACAGATACTTTTGGCCGAAAGGTTGAAGTGGAACGTGCTATAGAAGTTGAAACTGACTCAAAAACAACGCAACAATTAAACCTTTCAGCTGACTTACTGAACTTAAGGACTCCTGAAAATTTACAGGCTGAAGAAGAGCTAATAAAAGAAGCCTATGAGGCTTCTCAAAACCTTTTACCTTTATGGGTGGATCCGTTTGTTTTTCCTATCGAGGGCAGCTTTACTACCACTAGCCCTTTTGGAACCCCCAGAATTTACGGTGAATTTGGTGACTTCGCTTATCACACAGGACTAGACATTTCTGCTCCAACAGGCACATCTGTAGCAGCTACCAATGATGGCATTGCTGTAATAGTTGGTTATTACCCTATTCGTGGTGGTTTTATAATGCTTGATCATGGTGCAGGAGTATTTAGTCTTTATTTACACTTAGAAACCTTTTACATAAGCATAGGCAATAGGGTAAATCGTGGTCAGTTTATTGGTGAAGTAGGTAACACAGGTCTTTCTAATGGTGCACATTTGCATTGGGAAATGCGAATTCACAATACACCAACTGAACCAATGGCTTGGGTAAACCAGATATTTCCCTAGGTTATTTTAGTTTCTTTTGCCTCGAGCCATCAAAAGCACAACTCCTAATAAAGTAAGAAGCCCTCCACCAAAAACCATACCTATTGATTTTAGATTTGAAGAAGGCTTGCGACCTATTTCTAGCAGTAGTACCTTATCCAAGTTGACTGCAGGGAAACTCTCTTGAATTAGTTGGCTTTCTTCATCCCCTAAACTTTTGATACGATTCACTACTAATCCCTGCACATTTGATTTAAATTCCCAGTCGTAAGGGATATCTGCAATAGTTGCAAATTCTTTTGATTTAACTAATACAGGAAGGTTATCAATGCTCGGCCATTCTTCATCTGGTATTTGATCAAAATCACCATACTCTTCTGCTAATTCATCAAGTTTTACTAAGTAAGGATGATCATTTGAAATAATAGGATAGTAAGCATAGTTTACCTTGGCGGTTGATGGTGGTTCACCTGTTTCACCCCTGCTCTGTTCATATTCATATACTGAATAGGGAAATAATGCCCAGTGCTCTGCTATCTTCAGATGGCTATTTTTAATGGATTCTCCTTGTTCTAGCTTAGCAAGCTCAATTTCTAAGGGTTCTTTTGTTGTGCCTTGACTGACTTTAAATTCTTCATAGCCTATAAAAGCAATAACCGCACCAATTACAATTAATGCAAGCTTTAGTTTCCACATAGAAATACCTTTCTAGCTTCACTTATATGTAGAGTTGTTCTGAAATAAATAAATCGGTCAAAATAAAGGAATGTTACTACCAAGAGATGACCGACAAGTAAGAAGTATAACAGGATTGAGCGAAAAGAAAGTAGAGGAACTAGAACCTGCATTTGCTAAAGCTTTAGAAGACCATGAAAAGCAACGTTATGAAAAGGCTCTAGAAGCAGGGAAAGTACATCGTAAGCCAGGAGGAGGAAGAAACAGTAAACTAAGTACAGTCAATATAAAACTGTGCTTTATTCTTTACTACCTTAGACTTTACCCAACGTTTGATGTTCTAGCGGAGAAATTTGATTTATCACGATCTAATGCCCATGCTTGGGTACAACGTCTTACACCAATAATGGCGAAAACTCTAAGTGGTTTGGGATATATGCCAGCTAGAGAGTTTGAAAACATAGAGGATTTCAAAGCAGCTTTTGAGGGACTTGACGAAATACTGATTGATGTTACAGAGCGAGAACATCAACGCCCAAAGGATGATGAAATGCAACAGGAGTTATACAGTGGCAAACAGGGTAACCACACGCAGAAAAACACAGTGATAAGCAGCAAGGAGAAGGTAATTTTGTTTGTGGGACAAACCTTTGGAGGACGGAACCATGACTATGCAATGCTAAAGGAAGAATTTCCACCTGAGGAGGAGTGGTTTGAGGATATTAAAGTGGCAGTAGATTTAGGATATCAAGGAATCGAGAAAGATTATGAAGGAGCAGATGTTGCAATACCTCATAAGAGACCTAGGAAGAGCAAAGCCAACCCTAATCCCAAGCTTAGTAAAGAGCAGAAGGCTCACAACCAAGCAGTGAGCAAGATACGTGTATATGTTGAGAATGCCATTGGAGGAATGAAGCGTTTCAAGATTCTTGTGTATGCTTTTAGGAATCGTATTAAGGGATTTGTTGACGATGTAGTAGGAGTTTGTGCTGGTTTATGGAACTGCCTTATTGCCTAATTCCTTATTTCAGAACAAGTCTTGTGTATAAGAAGCTGATACTCTCAATTAAACTAAGGATATAAATCCTTCACCTATACCAATTAGGTACAAATTTCATCGAACACTTCAATGCTTAAAAAGCTTAATTAAGCACTGTTAACACCATAATCAAAAGATTCTCATTACAAGAGGAGGTGCGTTGTCATTTTAGCAAACAGAGGTACCAAAAACAACTGATTTTCAAGTGTAGCCTAACTAGTGCTCTGTTACCATTTGATTTTGGGATAGTGCTTCCAATTCGTATCACACATAGTTGATTCTCATTACAAAAACCCAATTCTTAGTTGTGACGAACCATTAGTAATTCAATTCAGATTTTGCCTCGCTCGAGTAAGAATCTCATCGAAAGCTAGCTCGAGCTCCTCATTAACTCCTCTTAAGCCCTTAACCACTTCCTCTGCCCAGTCAAGATACTCTATACACTGCATTTTCGACCAGCCCTTGGGAGAATTTTTGCCAATATCTTGTACATTACAAAGCTTATCTGCTAATTTAATTTGCTTAGCCTGAGTTGATTTGTTTGCAGCGTTTTCTACTTGCAAGTGTTTTCTTATCCGTTTAGGTAAACTTTTATCATCTGTTACTTCTTCCACTAAGGCTAAAACCTTTTTCCCAAAGTGCTGTTCAATCTCACAAGGGTAAGTTTCTGTGTCTTCTATAACATCATGTAAAAGTGCTGCAGCTAAAGTTTCGGCGTCATGTATACTACCAAGCTCCCAAAGGTTTACCATGACGTCAATAGGGTGGTTAATATAAGGTGTTTTATGAGGATCCTTACGGCGCTGGTCTCTATGCCTTTCGCTAGCAAAAGATAAAGCCTTAAAAATTAAAGATATCTTGGATTTATCCATAAAACTATATTATACTTTAGAACTATATTAACTACCTTTAATTCTGCGCCAAACTAAGTAAAAATTAAGTTTTCTTCTCATTAGCCTCACTATATACTACTCTAGTGTTTTTGCGCTTATCTCGTTACTTAAATTATGAGACGATAGGACTATATCTTTTAGGTATAGCTGCCTTTTGCTTGCTCTTATCAATAGATTTTTTGTCTGTATGGGCAGACTTCTTAATAAGGCAAGGAGCTTCTATACAAACTATTGGCAGGCTTATTCTCTTTAAAATTCCGTTTTTCTTGCATTTATCTATGCCCATAGCTAGTGTTTTTGCAGTGTTACTAGCAACCGGGCGTTTAGCCAAAGATTCAGAACTTAAAGCAGCTTATGCTTTAGGTGTAGCGCCTCTCAGATTACTCACACCACTATTAGGATTAGGATTTACAATTAGCTTGTTAGCCTTTTTCAATAATGGTTACCTCGAGCCAAAAGGGGAAATAGCACATAACAAAGAGGTAAATTCCTTTTATTCTCAAAGGCCTCCTGCCGAAACACAGAGTGATGTTTCTTATGTTATAGAAAATCAAGGCATTTATTTTGCAGGTGAAATACGCTCTGATGAAGAAAACTCCCGCCTTGCTCAGTTAAATGGTGTTTTAATTTCCAAAGAGGACGGTAGCCGAGTTAGTGCTCGAGCAGGTACCTGGGATAGCGACGCTAAACTTTGGACCTTGTCCGAAGTGCAAATAATTGATAAAGCTGGTAAACGTAATGAAGTCTTGGAAATGAGTTTTCCTTTTGAAATAGAAGCTGAGGTAGCACTTAGCTTATCTGATGAAGAAAATCTAACTATTATAGAACTCTGGCAACGTTTACGTAGCGAGAGCCGTGCAGGTAGTGAAGTAAGCGAATTGGCATTTACATTTCATAGACAAATCGCTGATGCTTTTAACTCACTTATCTTTGTGTTAATAGCAGGAGTACTAGGTTTACACCTTAAAGGTCGCAGCGCTGGTTTTGCATGGACGATTGTGCTTTTAGTAATTTTTTACTTTATTTGGACTTTATCAGAAAGTTTGTTTGATGAGCAATTACTTTCTGCAATTGCTGCCGCGTGGTTTACAAGTTTTATAGTAGGAAGCATAGGTGCGGTACTAGCTTTTACAAGGTTACGTTGATGACAAAGCGTTTTACTCTTTATTTAATTCAAGAGATCCTACCTTTTTATATAGCAGGACTCATAGTTTTATTAACCTTGTTGCTAGGGGTGTTCTTACTTGACATTTTAGCTGGTGTTTTGGCTAGAGGGGCTAGTCCAAATCTAATAGCCCTGTTCTTGCTTTACAAATTACCTGAGGCTGCCAATATGGGTATTCCGTTAGCACTGCTTTTTGCTTCTCTTTTAGGAATTTCCCGCTTAGGGCAGGACAATGAAATCAAGGCGGGTTTAGTACTTGGTTTAAGCCCTCGTCATTTTGCTATACCACTTTTTTTACTGGGTTTTTTAGTGAGTGGTCTTAGTTTTTTGAACAACGAGTTATTAATACCCTGGAGTAGTGGTCGTGCTCTTGAGGTTCAAAAAGATATTTTCATTCAAAAGCCCGATATTTTTCTAGAAGAGGGCAACTTTTTTACAGATTCTTTAGGAAGAAATATCTATGTAGAAAAGTTAGAAAGTGGTGGAAAGGCTTTTGGAATTACGGTCATCAAATCTGGTGGTAAACGTGGACCAAAAGAAGTTATTTCTGCTAAGCAAGGTATTTTAGATGAAGAGGCAGGAGTTTGGAATTTAACAGAGGTACGCTTTACTAACTATCGCGATAGTCGTGTAGTTTTTGATGCCCTTGCCCAGACAGCTGCTTTGCCTACTCGAGGTCTATCAGCAGGTATCTCTGAGAATCCTGAACTTACACAAATACCCATTCGTGAACTTATGAGTCGCCTTCGTAGCAATAATAGCCGCCAGCCTGATGTTTGGACAGCATTACATCGCAAATTTGCTGAGCCCCTAGCAGCAACAGCATTTGCTCTTTTTGCTTTAGCTATTGGTTTGTATAGCTTCCGCACAGGTTTTGGTTTGGGTTTTGTTTGGGTTCTTTTTCTAACTTTTATTTACTATGCTACCTGGAGTGTGGCTAAATTACTAGGAGCACAAGGTACAATTCCTGCATTTATAGCAGGCTGGGCACCTATGACACTCTATGTTTTAGCAGCAGGAGTGCTTTTTATCCTAGCTGCCCTAGGTCTAAGTTTTAAAGAGGTTAGTTGGCTAGCTCTTAAAAGACTTATAAAAACTAAAACTTAGTTCCATATTTAGTGTTTCACGTGAAACACCTGAGGGCGGTTTTTAGCATATATAAGCAAAGCAGTCACATCACTATCCCTCACACCTCTTAACCTCTGTGCTGCTCCTAAGGTAACAGGTTGATACTTTATTAAGTCATCTTTGGCTTCTTTAGATAGACTCTCAACTTCATGAAAATTTATGTTGGCAAGACTTAAATGCTCAGACTCTTTACGCGAAGCTACATCCTTTTGAGATCTTTCTATATAGGCAGCGTATTTAACAAGAACTTCCACCTTGTATTTTTCTTCAGGGGTTAATAACTCAGGGCTCTCTCCTATAAGTTGAATAACATCTTCATAAGTTTGTTTGGGTTGAGAAAGAATTTTACAGGCAAGCTTCCCTTGAAAACGAGAGGTATCAAAGCGCTGCACCTCCTTTTGCACCCTTATTTTACTTTCTTGCACTTTTTTCAAGACTTTTTCACTTACTAGCCCCCATTCATAACCTTTAGAAGTAAGTCGCTCTAAAGCATTATCTTGTCTATGTAGGAGCCTGTACTCATTACGGGAAGTAAGCATACGATAAGGCTCATTAATACCCCAACGTACAATATCATCTAATAACACCCCTATATATCCTTCATCTCTATAGACACTAACTAGGCCTTCGCCAAAAGCATAGCGGGTAGCGTTTACTCCAGCAATAAAACCTTGGGCAGCAGCCTCTTCATAGCCACTAGTACCATTGATTTGGCCAGCGCTAAACAAACCTTTTAACTCTTTAGACATCAGCGATATATCCAATTGAGTAGGATCAAGAACATCATACTCCACTGCATAAGCATAGCGTTGAATTACTGCTTTTTCAAAGCCGGGTAAAGTACGAATCATATCATCTTGTAAGAAAGGAGGCATGGAGCTAGAAAAACCCTGTAAGTAGACTTCACTGGTTTCAATGCCATCTGGTTCAACAAAAAGAAGGTGTCGATTTTTGTCTTTAAAGCGCACAATCTTGTCTTCTATAGAAGGGCAATACCTTGGTCCTTGTCCTGAAATTTCCCCACCATACATAGCAGAGTGTTCTAAGTTTTTTGTGATTAGCTTATGAGTAGCAGGTGTAGTATGTGTTAACCATGTAGGGGTACTTTTTACCTTAGCACCTAATATGCCTGTAAAAGAACTAGGAGGCTCATCGCCATTTACTACCTCGAGCATCGTGAAGTCTATAGAATCTGAGCGAATACGTGGAGGTGTACCTGTTTTAAAGCGTAGCAGTTTATGCCCCGTTTTTATAAGACTTTGAGAAAGGTATCTAGCTGGTGCTTCACCCTGCCTTCCTGCCTCACGTTGTTTTTTGCCATACCATACTACTCCTTTAAGAAATGTACCTGTGCAAAGCACAACACTTTTAGCTGTGAGTTGGCGTCCATCTGTTAAGCTAACTCCGGAAAGCCTATCACTCTCAATTTTGAGTGCAGCAACTTCACCACGTACAATTTCAATGCCTTCAATGGACTCAATTAGTGCTCGAGCCTCACTAGCATAACCATCACGCTCATTTTGAACTCGTAGAGATTGTACAGCAGGACCCTTACTGGCATTTAATGTACGAGCATGTAGGGCAGTTTTATCGGCTAAGTACCCCATTACTCCACCTAAGGCATGTGTTTCAAAAACTAATTGTGATTTGCCCGGACCACCAATAGCAGGGTTACAAGGCATTAGACCAATTTTGTCAGGACTAGGAATGCAAAGGGCTACTTTAGCAGTAAGTTTAGCAGCAGCATGGGCAGCTTCTATGCCTGCATGGCCACCACCAACAATAATAACATCATAGCTATGAGTTAGCATAAAGGCGTCCTTCTGCTAGCTTTAGTGTTGCATCAGCAAGTTGTGTGCTACGCTCCAACTCATGTGAGGCCATAATAACAGTTTTACCTTCAGCTCTAGCGTGAACTAATAATGTGTCAATAAGTAATCGACCTTCTTCATCAAGGGCAGCATAGGGTTCATCAAGAAGCCATAAGGAAGCATCAGCTACTAGTAATCTGGCAACAGCAAGGCGTTTTTTCATGCCGCTAGAAAAGGTTCGAGCTAGCCTGTTCTTAGCATGTAGTAAGCCAACTTCATCAAGGTGAGCTTCTAATGTTTTTAAACTTAAAGATCTATTATAAAGCTTACTAGCAAACTGCAAGTTTTCTAGTGCACTTAGCACACTATAACTACCACCTAAAACACTTAAATATGCTACTTTTTGTCGGATCTTATGAGCTTCTTTGTGTAAATCGTAAGTAAATACTTTACCTTCTCCCTTACTAGGTTTAAGCTTAGTTGCAATGATTTTAAGTAAGGTGGTCTTACCTGTACCATTACTGCCCTGTAAAGTAACTATTTTCCCTTGATTTACAACTAAGTTAATATCTTTCAAAATATGGTTATGACCATACTTTAGAAAAAGATTATAAAGTTCTATAGTAGTAAGTTTTGCTGGTCCTATCATAAAAAATTTCCTATGCTATATTATTCTATCCCATAATACTACAACACAATATTCATCTACTAACTAGGATCTAGTTTAAGCAGGGGTGTAAAAGTTTTTGTGAGTCACTTAGGAGTAATTCAATGCCTATAGGGTTAGAAGTCAGTAGCCAGCATAGCTAAGCCCTACTGACTACTAGTACTGGTTCCTAGCTACTATTTTCAGCTTCACAAGAAAATTCCCAAGTATTTATGCATAGATACTTAATTGTTACATGCTGTACAACCAATATATTTTTAATAGCAAATATCCAAAACTAAGCCGTTTTCAGTATATATGGTTAACCAAGTCTGTAAAGGCATTTCCAGTCAAAAATAATAAACTGGCAAGTTGATAGGTAGTTATAATGTAATGTATAGATGATGGTAGCCTCTAAAGCTCTAGTAATTTCTTCTCAAAGTAAAAGATTAAATCATATAAGCCAAGCCTTAGAGAGCGCTAAGTGGGAAATCGAGGCTTTTATAGAGCCAACCAAAGCTTTAAAAAGCATGCAAAAACAAAGCTACACTGCGATTTTTTGTGATGAAAAATTAAAAGGTGCTAGTGTAAGAGGGTTTCTGAATTGGCATAGTCGCCTCAGTCCTGACATTCCTTTTTACATTATAGGAGAGCCATCTTCAACTCTTCCCAAAGTAACCGGTGTTATTCCTTTTCCTATGGAGATCGATAAGATACCATATCCTACAGGCATAGCACTAGAGCCTTCTAATGCTTTCCAAACAACAGTTGATGAACTCAAATTACCTTTTTCTTATAAGGTAAACACTATTAGCCTTTCTGGTGACACTTCCATATTGCAAATTGATAATCTTCTAGAGATGATGGGTATGGGTAAGCAAAGCTCACTTATATCATTAGGTGAGAATGATGATAGAGGGAGAATTTATGTTGAAAAGGGTTTGCTTTTACACGCAAGTTTCAAAAATGAAGATGGCACTTTAAAAATAGGTTTATCAGCACTTGTGGATGTTCTAGCAAGTGAAGATTTATTTTTCAAGGTAATAGACTTTGAAAAACCTGAAAAGAATAGTATTAATTTACCAGTAGCTTATGCTCTTACAGAAGCAGCTCGTTTAGTTGATGAACACCAGCGCTATGGAAAGGTTATTGAGAGTATTATAAAAATTTGTCCTAGTGTTGTAGCGGTAGCAATAGGCGATATTGTTTCACTCGAACCCCTAGAAAGCTATGGTAAAGGAAACGCTTTACTTAAAGAAGCTCAAAACCTCCTAAGAAGTCAAAGAGCTGAATTAGGTCAAAATCTTAGTGCTTTTTTAATAGTTTTAGGTGAACGAGTTCTTATGCTTGAAAATTTTGGGGAGGGCAACTTGCTAGTAACTTCTGCTTTCAGCAAAGATAGAGATACCCTTTACAATGCTGTTCGTCAAGCACTTAAGCAGATTTCTGCTTAAGCTCAACCTCAAAGCTAATTTCAGATTTTAAACTGGCAACTACTGAACAATACTTATTCATACTTAGGTCTACAAATCGCTCAGCTGTTTTTTGTTCTAAATCAGTTACATCAAAAATATGCTTAGCATGTATGTGAGTATAGTAAGCGGGTATACCTTCAGCCCGTTCACCTCTAAGTTCTATATGATAGCTATTAATTTGTAAGCGGCGTTTTCTAAGCATTTCCACAATATCAAAGGCTGAGCAAGCCCCTAGGGCATTTAGTAGCACTTCCATAGGATTCATGCCTGTTTTGGCTACCTTTTCTCCATCCACCATCAACCGTTGTCCATCTGGAGTTATGCCTACAAAACGCTTCCCTGTTATGTGATAAACAATTGTTGTTTTAATATTCGTCACTTTAATAATAGTATACATTGAAAATTCAGGCACTTGAAACATATCAAGAGCCAAACTTAAAGCTTTCCTCAAAAGTCTTGATTGTCAACTAATATTTCAAAAGGAATATAACTCATAGCTGCTTGGATCACCTCTATACCTGATCCCTGTTTATGAGCGTTCTCACTAATGTACCGCCTCCACTGTTTTGCCCCGCGCATATTTGCAAATAGCCCTAGCATATGCTTGGAAATATGTTTTAAATAAAGGTCACGATCAAGCCAAGCATCAATATAAGGCAACATGGCCTCAATAATCTCACTGCGTGATCTGGGTTTGACATCAACATCATAAATATTCTTATCCACTCCAGCAAATAAATAAGGATTCTCATAAGCCGCTCTACCTATCATTACACCATCAACAT
The DNA here is from genome assembly GCA_965223045.1 of Trueperaceae bacterium. Classification (GTDB taxonomy): domain Bacteria; phylum Deinococcota; class Deinococci; order Deinococcales; family Trueperaceae; genus CBDCVN01. Next base: position 4,129,545 of record CBDCVN010000013.1, on the reverse strand, counting down.
ATTTAAGATGATTATTTACTTCTTGTAAAGTATTAATGCCACCATTAATTTCAATTACTAAGTTAGGGGACTGGCTTTTAAGTTGATAGACATCTTTATAACGTAGTGGGGGAATAGTACGGTTTTCTTTAGGACTTAATCCCTTAAGCCACGCTTTACGAGCATGAATTATAAATCTAGCAGGTTGAGCTTGTGAAACAATGTTTATAAAGTTTTCAAAGTCTTGATAGCTATCTAAATCATCAACACCTATACGCTGTTTTATAGTTACAGGAATTTTTACAGCCTGCCTCATAGCAGATAGGCATTCAGCAACTAATTCTGGCTGTGTCATCAAGCAAGCTCCAAAATTACCTTTTTGTACACGATCACTAGGGCAACCTACATTGAAATTAATCTCATCATAGCCCCAATCTTCAGCGATTCTGGCACACTGAGCAAGTTCTTTAGGGTTGTCTCCACCTAATTGGAGAGCTAAAGGGTTCTCTTCCTTAGAGTAGTCTAGTAATTTTTCCTTGTTTCCGTGCAGAATAGCTGCTGTAGTTAGCATTTCACTATAAAGTAGAGTTCTTTTAGTAATTTGGCGCATAAAGAAGCGATAATGACGGTCTGTATAGGACATCATTGGTGCTATGCTTAAAGGGTACAGGTTTTTAAAGTGAGTAGCCACCTTCTTTATCATCTCGGACAATCATGCCACTACGCAATACAATTGTGCGATGGCGAACTTCATCTACAATCTCACGAGCGTGAGTAGCAAAGATAATTGTAGTGCCACCTTGATTAATTTCGTCTAAAAGCTCTAAAATTTCCCAACTAGTTTCGGGATCTAGATTACCTGTAGGTTCATCACAAAGGAGTAAGGGTGGATTAGTTACTAAGGCCCTTGCAATAGCTACACGTTGTTGCTCACCAAGAGAGAGTTCTATTGGGTAAGCTTTACGTTTATGAGCTAGGCCAACATCTCGAAGTATGCTTAGGGCACGTTGCTCGAGCAATTTACTTTCCCCCACAGCCCTTAACACAAAAGTTAAATTATCTAAAACACTCATATTAGCAAGTAAGCGATGATCTTGAAAGATCATACCTATATTGCGCCGTAAATAGGGAAGTTGTCTTCTACGCAATTTACTTGTGTCGTGATCTAAAATAGTAACAATTCCGTCTGTAGGCAAAGTACGTCTTAATATAAGAGAAAGTAAGGTAGACTTACCTGCTCCTGAATGACCTATTATGTAAACAAACTCTTTTCCAGAAATCCTAAAGCTTACATTACGTAAAGCGTGAACGTGTGCTCTAGGGTAGGTTTTGGTAACTTTCTTAAAGCGAATCATAAATTTAAGCCATCATTAAAGGAATTGTTTTTGTCTTAAAACCTTGTACTGTTCCATAAAGGGTATGTGGGGTAGCAGTATCTATAATCACTTCATGTAAACCTAGCTTACTCACTTGACTTTTAGGTACAAGCACAGTGTGATTTTGATCGCTATGTCCAGTCATGTAGTCACTTTGTGTAGCCCTATCCTTTATTAGTACTTGTAAACTATTACCTACCCAACGTTGATTGCGCTTAAATGACCAGTATTTTTGCTTTTCAATAAGTCTTTGCAGCCTGTCTGTTTTAATTTCTTTGGGCATATCAGTAAAATGTTTATAGCTAGGCGTCCCCGGCCTAGCAGAATAGATAAACATATAGGCTTGGTCATACTGTACTTCTTCGTAAAGCATAAGTGTGGCTTTAAAATCTTCTTCAGTTTCACCAGGAAAACCCACAATTATATCTGTCGAGAGAACTACATTAGGTATTTTAGCCTTAATTTCCTCTATAATTTCTAAATAGCGCTTGCATTTATACTCTCTAGCCATACGACGTAAAACACTATCACTACCAGATTGTACTGGTAAATGGATATATTTGCAGATGTTTGGTGTTTCAGCAATAGCATCAATTATATCGCTAGTAAAATTCATAGGATGACTAGTAGTGAATTTTACCCTTGGGATTTCTGTAGAAGCAACTAGACGCAAAAGTTCTGCAAAAGAAGGTAAGTCATTACGGCCTAGGCCATAGCTATTGACATTCTGCCCCAATAAATAGATTTCTTGTACTCCATTTTCTTTCATTTGCTTTGCTTCATACATTATAGACTCAGTTGAGCGGCTAACTTCAGGCCCACGGGTAGTAGGAACAATGCAATACGTACAGTGATGATTACAACCACGCATAATAGTAAGAAAACCTGTTAAAGAGTTAGGTGCAGGAGTTAGGTATTCATGTAATTCATCTTTAAAGTCCAGATTCCTATAATTTTTCTGACCACTTTCTAAAACTTCAATGGCAGGTAAAATATCAGTGATTGCTCCGGGGCCAATCAGAATATCCACTTCAAACTTTCTAGCTAATTCTTGGCCTTCTTCTAATTGTGCTAGGCAACCCATTAAGCCTACAAGCAATTCACGCCCTTGACGCTTTGCCTTGCGCAGTTCTCCTAAAGCAGACACAACCTTTTCGACAGGCTTACCTCTTACAGCGCAAGTATTTAGAATTATCAGGTTAGCATCTTTAGGGTTTTCTACTATTTGGTGACCGCCAGACACTAACTCTGATTGAATGGTATGAGTGTCATACTCATTCATCTGGCAACCATAGGTTATAACGCAAGCTCTTAGTAGCCACATAGCAAAAATATAGTAACAGAGTTTAAGAAATACATTCAGGTAAATTAGGAACTAGAGCTTAAAATTTTTAGGCCTACACTTTTAAATATTCTCTTAAACCTTTTTCTAGTCGTTTAAGAGCACTTCCTAGAATAGATCTAGAAGTAGCAAAATTCAAGCGTGCAAAGTTCTGATTATTCTTACTATAATTCCTGCCCATACTTAAACCAAGTTTACACTTTTCTAAAAGTACCTCTTCTAAGGCTTCACCAAGCCCTAAAGCGCTGAAGTCTAGCCATGCAAGATAAGTACCCTCTGGTGGCACATAGTCTATTTGAGGTAAGTATTTGCCAATAAAGTCCTGAACTAGTTGCCGATTGCCTTCGAGATAGGTTTTGGTATCCTTAAGCCAATCTTTACCTCGAGCATAAGCTGCTAAAGTGGCGTGTTGAGCCATAACATTAGGTGATGGCATAAAGCCTGCCCCTATGTTTTTAAGGTGTTGCATAAGCTTTTGATTTTGAGTAACTAAAATACCAATATTTAAACCTGCAATGTTAAACCCTTTGGTTGGACTAAAAAGTGTAATGGTGCGCTTGGCAATTTCACTACTTAAAGTTGCTAGAGGAACATGTTGGTAATCTTGGTAAACAATGTCACAATGTATTTCATCACTGACTATCCACAGTCTATGCTTAATCACTATTTCAGCAAGCTTTTCCAATTCACCATGAGTAAAAACATGGCCTGTAGGGTTGTGCGGATTGCAAAACATAATAAGTCTTGTTGCTGGAGTAATTAGTGCCTCTAAGTGGTCAAAGTCAATTTCCCAACCTTTATCATTCTTTACCATCTGAATATAGCAGGCTGTACGTTGAGTTTTTTCTATAGCCTTTATGAAATATGGATAAATGGGAGTAGGGACAATTACTTCATCTCCAGAAGAAGCACAGGTAATACTGACAAGGAATAAACTTGGTACTGTGCCATGAGTAAGCCATATATCTTCATGCTTTATTTCCCAATTGTAAAGCAATTTTTGACGATTGATAATAGTTTCTGTAAGCCCTTCTATACCTGTTGATAGAGGATAAACTAGGTTATTCTTTTGCGCACAGTCAGTTAAAGCTTCAACTATAACATCAGCTGTGGGGAAATCCATATCAGATACCCAAAGAGGTAGTACTTCGGTAGTCCTACATATGTAGTGATGAGGTTGTATACTCCTTAAAATTGAAGGAGAAACATGAAATGTCCTGAATGTGGTTCTGAAAAAACAGTAAAAAATGGTCACATACATAATAAAAAGCAAAAATATGCTTGTAAGGATTGTAGTAGACAATTTGTCGAAAACTCTACTAAAAAGACAATATCAGACACAATAAAAGCTTTCATTGATAAGATGTTGCTAGAAAGAATATCTCTAGCTGGCATTAGTCGTGTTACAGGGGTTTCTCTCACATGGCTATACAATTATGTGAAAAAGAAATATGCTAAAACCCCACGTAAACTAAAGGTTGTAAAAAAGAAGAAGGGTAAATTAATTGTACAAATGGATGAATTATGGTCATTTGTTGATCATAAGGGTAATAAACAATGGATTTGGATTGCCATTGATGCAAAAACTCGTGAGGTAATTGGTCTATATATTGGAGATAGAAGCCGTAAAAGTGCTCAGGCACTATGGGATTCTTTGCCCCCAGTTTACAGGCAATGTGCTGTTTGCTACACAGATTTTTGGGAATCATATGAGAACGTTATTCCATCTAAACGTCATCGTGCTGTTGGTAAAGAGAGTGGTAAAACCAGTTATATTGAGCGTCTCAATTGCACTTTAAGGCAACGAGTTTCTCGTCTAGTAAGGAAAGCTTTATCCTTCTCTAGAAATCTGGAAAACCATATTGGAGCAATTTGGTATTTTATTCACCACTACAATAAAAGTTTATCCATTTAAGCTCATCACTACTTCTGTAGGTTTACCAGTACTTCTTTTGGATATGTTTGCCACTTAGCATTTTGGCGTTGTTGTAAAGCTTCTATGGTAATTGAGCCAAAAGGATAAGATTTAGCAATCATTGTTTAACCTAACTAATGAAGTAACAATTTCTATGATGCCGCGTATGTGTAAACTACATATCCTACTCATAATACACAAGTATGCCAATATTACGCAATGGTCAAGGCTAGATTTTCAACATTTTAGAAAAGCACTTGCCTTAGGGCATGTGGATATGACAAATCAGAAATTGCACGCATTGGATATCAAAACCAAACTAGCCAGTCTCAGGACAGCTATTTGTTAGAAAATGTGAATTCCAAAAAAAATTGCAGGATAGCCTATATTTGCGAGAAGCTTTAGTTGTTAACCACATAATCTTTACCAGATTGCAGAGGAGCTTATGCGTCAGCATCAGGATTATCCAAGGTATTTAAGAGTAGCGTTTTCGATTTCACACTCTAGGGCGTGTTGACACTAAAAGTGCTAAATCAAAAATATTACTTGAAGGGATTTTAGCGTAGCCATATAAGTACCGACGCAAACTGGCAAAATGCTAAATAGTTTCGAGACAACTTTTCAAATCTAGAAAAAACTCTTCTATATTGCTTAATTTTGTTGAAAAAATTCTCTATTAAATGCCTTTCCTTGTAAAATTCTTTGTCATACTCCCGCTGCTCTTTCCTATTTGCCTTTGGAGGTATTACTGCTTCTGCTTCCATTTCTGCTACCTTGTCTAGTACAACTTGAGCATCATATCCCTTGTCCCCCATTACTCTTTCAGCCTCCAGATCTTCTAGCAAATCCTCTGCTTGGGTAACATCATTACGTTGCCCTGGAGTCAATATTAACTTGAGAGGATTGCCTAGAGCATCTGTTGTAGCGTGTACTTTGGTGGTGTAACCTCCTTTGCTTCTACCCAATTCTTGTTCTTCGTTTCCCCCTTTTCCTCCTGCTGCACAGGAGTGAGCTCTTACAATGGTGCTATCTATCATTATACTTTCCATATCAGCATCCTCAGCAAAGTGTTCAAACATCGCTTGCCAAATTCCTTGTTTGCCCCAGCGGTCAAAACGCTTAAAAACACTATTCCATTTTCCATATTCTTCTGGCAACAAACGCCACTGTGCACCACTTTTAGTTACCCAAAGGACTCCTTCAATAAACTTCCTGCATTGATCCTCATTGCCAATTCTAAATTTCCTAAACATACACACTATCTTGTAACCCTTGAGAAAATTTAGTATTTTTTGCCATTGCTCGTCTGTTAATTTAACTTTCATATCCTAAGTTTGCAAATTATGACTTACTTTATCAACATGCCCTAGAACTACTCCTCAACTAAAAAACCAAACATGGAAGTGCACACAACTAAATACACTAAATCAAAACCTAAAAGTAATTTAAGCCAATCTTGAGCAATTCCTAAGTTACCTAAATGCATAAGCTCGCCAGTTGCTTTCACTGCTGCTAAGATTACAGGAACAACTACTGGAAACATAAGTACAGGTAAAAGTGACTCTCGAGCACGAAGATTAGCAGTTAAAGCACCATAGAAAGTAGCAATTAGTGAAAATCCCAAAGTACCTAAGAAAATAGTAGTAATTAGCCAAGGCCACCAAACTAGATTACCTCCTCCAAACAAAATAATGACCATTGGAAAAATAATAATTCCTAAGATCATCATAAAAAGCCAGTTGCCAAGCAGTTTACCTAAGTAAATAGCTGCCCTTGGTAAGGGATAAAGTAAAAGTTGCTCAAATGCTCCTTCTTCCAGTTCTGCTTGGTAGCTTTGTGTTGAGGAAGTAACACCAGCAAAAGCAAGTGCCACCCACATCACCCCAGGAGCTGCATTACTTAAAAAATTTGGATTTGGGCCAATAGCAAAAGCTAAGATGACCACAACAATTGCTGAAAAAAATAAAGTGGCCACAGTAATGGCTTTGCTACGAGTCTCTTGTAAAAGGTCTTTATATGCAATAGCTATGATATAGCGAAATTCGGACACAGCATCATAGTATAAAGGTATGGCAGAAACTATGGTTATAACCCTTGATGGTCCAGCTGCTTCAGGCAAATCCAGTGTTGCAAAAGCTTTAGCAAAACATTTAGGAATTGCTTTTATTTCTAGTGGGTTACTATATCGTGCTATAACATATATAGCAATACAAGACCAAATACCTCTTCAAGATGAAAAGTTAGTGCTTCAAAACTTAAAAAATTACAAGATTAAACTTTTTCCCAATCCTAAAGGTGATAATCAGATTTACTTAGGGAATAAAGATATTACAAGTTACCTTCATACTAATATTGTTGATGAATCTGTTTCAGCTATTGCTAAGCATCCTAACATACGCACATGGGTCAATGAAAGATTGTCTGAGGTAAAAGATTCTTTTGTGATAGAAGGTAGGGATATGGGTAGTACTGTTTTTCCTAAAGCAGCTTATAAATTTTACATGACTGCCTCTTCTGAAATTAGAGCTAAGCGCCGTTTGGGTGAGCGAAAAGCTAACTTAGCTGAGGTTAGTAAAGCTATGCTCGAGCGTGACAAAAAAGACTCTAAACAACTCACACCTGCTGAGGATGCTTTGCACATTGACACTGATGATTTAGGGCTTGAGCAAGTAGTAGAAATAATTTTAAAATACATGAACAAGTAATAATGCCCAAAAACTTTAATACTCCTATTCACAATTTAAAGCATGTAGTAGTAACTAGTAGCCATTATAAGTCTCAAGAACTTCAAGCACAAAAGTTGGCAAAAAAAACTATAGCAGCACTTAGTGATATGCAATTAAAAGTCACTGAAGATATACAAGGCGACTTACCCTTAGCCAAGGTAGCAGCAGATGCAGAGCTTGTTATTTGTATAGGTGGAGATGGTACGCTACTTGCTACAGCAAGGCGTCTAGTAGGTGTGAGTATTCCTACTATGGGTGTTAATTTGGGTAAGCTAGGTTTTTTAGCAGAGCATGACTCTGAAGATTTGCTTGCTTACTTAAAAGGGAAAAGTCCACAAGGTTGGCACATTAGCTCTAAAATGATGCTAAAAGTAAATCTAGAAATAGAAGATAAAGAGCCTCTCACTCGTTATGCCCTAAATGACATAATCATTTCTCAAGGTGTCATGACGCGGCTTTTAAACATTGATATGGCTGTAGATGGCCAGCATGCTACTCAATATCGTGCTGATGGTTTAGTTATATCGAGCCCTGTAGGTTCGACAGCTTATTCTCTTTCATTGGGTGGACCAATTTTAAGCCAAGGCATGCGAGCGTTTGTAATTACACCTATTGCTCCACATGCTCTGACCAACCGCCCTATAGCCATTGAATCCCCTTCGCAAGTAAGCTTTAGAGTGCATGGTGATTTTGAGGAGCTGGCCCTTGTTGTTGATGGACAAGAACGTCTTGATTTAGCACAAGGTCATCGTTTTACAATAAGCACAGCTCCTACAGACTTTGTACTTATTTCTTCAAGTAAGCGCAGTTATTTTGATATCTTGCGAGAAAAGCTTTCTTGGGGGCAGGTGGCAATTAGACATTAAATATATCTGTCTCATTGATAACATGTTTAACCCAAAGAGGTTAAGTGTCTGTAATTTTATAACTGTCCAGTTTTACAGAATCGCAGGAACAGCACGGTAATTCCATCGAGGTAAAATGGCATCAAAAAGGATTGATATGTTGACTCGAAACTCGGGAGAAGCCTTCCTGCCTTTGTTATAGACTTTGTCAATGATGTCTACGGTTACAGTAAGGCCTTTACTAGTACTAGTGTTTGAGATTAAGCGTTTGGCAAGTTCAATGTCAGTTAGCATTACTCCTTGCATAGCTCTGGTAACATGGGAAAATAAACAATGCTCTATAGGATTGTATTTTGAACAATAAGATGGATAGTGAGCTATGCGTATTTCAATACCTAACTTATTAACTAGCTTCTGAAGGTCTTCTTTAAAAATATAATGACGACTGTTGTTACTACCCCCTCCATCGCATAGCCATAGTATGGAAGTTGCTTTAGGATACACTTCTTTGCCATAGTCTTCCCACCAAGAAGCTATATTTTCGCAGGCAAACTCACTGGCTGAAGTTTATTGATCAAAATCGGCGTTAGCATCTTTCTACACAATGCAAATGGGTAATTTAGGGTGCAATACTGTAGACACTAAAAGTTGAATTAATTGTCAAAATCTGCTATCCTGTACTTTAGCTATGAGGAATAGGTCTTCTGGGGTGCATGTAGCTACAAGCACTCGCCAGTATAAAGGAAAAACTTATAAATCTTACTTACTGAGACGTTCTTATCGTAAAGATGGCAAGGTAAAAAAAGAAACCCTAGCAAACCTAAGTCCACTAGGTGATGAAATTATAGAAATGATCCGAAGCTGTTTAAAGGGTAAGCAGTTTGTACCTATAGATCAAGCTTTTGAAGTGATTGAATCTAAGCATCATGGACATGTAAAAGCAGTAATAAAAGCTATGGAGAAACTAGAGTTTAAGAGGTTAATAGCAAGTCGTGCCACACAAGAAAGAAACTTAGTAGAAGCATTGATGGCAGCAAGGATACTAGCACCAAATAGTAAATTAGCAACAATAAGATGGTGGGAAACAACAACTTTACCAGAAATGCTAGAAGTAAGGAAAGCAAGGGAAGAAGAAGTGTGTAAGGTAATTGAATGGTTGGAAGCAAGGCAAGGATATATAGAAAAGAAATTAACAAATAGGCATGTCAAAGGGGAGAAAGTATTAATGTATGACATGAGTTCAAGTTATTTTGAAGGAGAGGAATGTCCATTAGCAAAATGGGGACAGAATAAAGATAAAAAGAGAGGGAAAAAGCAAGTAAATTACACATTGCTGACGGACAAAAGGGGATGTCCAATAGTAACTAGGGTGTACGAGGGCAATTACACAGAGTCAAAGATACTAAAACCAATGATAAAAGAGCTAAAAGAGGAATTTGGAATAAAAGAAATAGTGATCGTAGGAGACAGAGGAGTAATAGGGAAAAAACAGATAGAAGAGTTAAAAAAAGAAGAGGGAGTAGGTTGGATAGCAGCATTGAAGACAGCAAGTATAAAAAAGCTGATAGAAAGTGGGAATTTGAATATAGAAGAATTGAAGAAAGAAGAATATTTACTCAACTTTGGCAGTAGTGAGTATGTTAGTAATATTAGTTCACTCAACTAATTATAGCAATTCTCAAAGGAAAAATCATCAGTAAAGGAACAAAGAAAACCTAAAAGACCTAAATAGTAAATTAAAAAGGACTCAAAAAGCAATTGGATTTTTAAATAAACGCTTTCTAGTAGCAGACAGCAGCTAAAATAGGTGCCATCAAACTTTCAAGTGTTTGCCCTTTTACTAATCCAGCACTTATGAAACTTGCCAAACTCCACAAGCTCTGTGCTTTTGCTACTCGACACCAATGGGAGTTACTACCTTCAATTTCTACCTTGAGTTGATTTTGAAGCTTTTTTAAGAGGTCCTGATCATGAGGTATGGCTCGCAATAAGCTGTAAACTACGGCAACAAAGCTAATATGTCTGCATATCGCTTCAATATCCCGTACCTGATACTGGTCCAAACCTTCTGCCTTACCTTCTTCATGATATACTTCAATTGGCCACCTATGGCGTCTGATTCTTGTTATTCCTGCTGATTGCCATTTTAAGCAATTTGAAATTAATGCATATGGCTCACCCTTCAATTCTTCCTCTCTGTAATTGATAACTAATCTTTGCTTCCCAAAATTCTTAACCTTAATCGTGCAACAAAAACTGTAGTACCTTTCTTTCTTTCCCTTGTAGGAAATGGTTATTTTACGGAAAACTGGCTTCTTCTCCTCACTTAAATTATCGAAATGCTCTTTTTTAAGTCTCTGACTGAAGTCTTTAATTGTTTCTTCTTGCCCATTTACAATTACTTTATCATCTGCACAAAGTGTTCCTACATAGGGAAGTTTAAGTTCCTTGTCAATGAAACGACAAAAAGGAGCTGCTGTATACCATTTATCAAATACTATAGGCAGTTTCATCCTTGGATTACTTTCCTTCCATTTAGATAGCAATCTTTTTGCAATGTGAAACTTGCTTTCATACAAATCTGTGACACCATCTTTGTTTTGATGCCTTCTCCATAATCTTATCAAGTACTGTCGCCATTTTGCTTCATTAGTCTTTTTCAGTTCTAGCTTACTTTCCTTGATGGGAATACCTAGCTCTGGCAGCCCCTCCTCTATTTTCTCAAGGTCAGCGGGTTTCCATAATTCAAATTCTACTGGATAGTCAGTTTGATCGTCACTATAGTGTAACCCTACCAAATGGTGCGCCCAAACATGGCATCCTTTACTAGAATCATAAAGTTTTGCTATGCCTTTAAAGTGTTTGCCATAATGCTCAAGCAAAGTATCATCTATACTTAACACACCTTTAGGTTTGAAACGAGTACCTTCCAGACTTGCTAAAAGGTCTAAACGTTTTTGGTTTAGTTTCTCTTCACTAAAAGGGCTTTTGTTTAACAAGCGATTAAGGCTGCTTTGATCACGGTTCTCAAAAATAATCAAGCGATTAATCCCCTCAACGGTTTTGTTTTCTGAAACAATAAGTCCACTTATATAACGTTTGAACTGTGTCATGGCTGAATCAGAGAAAATATCTTTAAAGAAATGTTCATAATGCTTAACAACTTCAGGGTAATCAAGCAGGGGTACCATATAATCACCTCCACGGTGTGTTTATACATTTTAGGAGGTGTTATTCATAATGTGAAGATTAGTAACAATTTGCTTTATCGGATATTAGCCTATTTTCGTTTTCCTGACATCGCAAAGGCCTCACTGCAAAAGTTGAGTATTTAGAGTTTAAAGATCAAGAATATGAAAAAGAGAGATTGATAGGGTGCTGTAATAGAGAAGTAGCGGAGTGGAAAGGGAAAAAGCGACAAGATTTGCTAAAAGCAACAAAAGAAGAGTTAGAGAAGATAAAGGAGATGGTAAAGAAAGGAAGTGTAAGAGGGAAAGGGGAAATAGGAGTGCGAGTAGGAAGAGTAGTCAACAAATATAAAGTAGCAAAGCACATTAAGTTAAAGATAACACCAGCAAGGCTAAATTTTGAGATAGACGAAGAGAAAGTAAAGAAGGAAAGCGAGTTAGATGGGATATATGTAATAAGAACAAGTCTAACAAAGGAGAAAGTGGATACAAAAGAAGTAATCAGGAATTACAAAGGATTAAGTGATGTAGAACAGGGATTTAGAGGGTGTTTGGGAAATACCTATTAAGCAAAATTGGAAGTGGATTGATGCGCTAAACGCTTGGTCATGATATCACACATAGCCATGTAGATAAAGGCTTCACTTGTTGCTGCTAATACTTCATAATCTTTACTTAAGCGTCTATAGTTTCCTAACCATGCAAATGTCCTCTCCACTACCCATCTTTGTGGGATAACTTGAAAACCTTTTCCTTCTGGTTTCTTTGTTACTTCTAATATCCACCCACATATGTCCAGCACCCACTTCTCTAATCTCGCACTGACATAACCTTGATCTGCTTTTATTACTTTCAATCTTGGCATAGTGCTTTTTATAGCCTTCAACATTTGCTCTAATCCTTTCTTATCTGACCTATTCGCTGTAGTTACAAGTACAACTATCAATAATCCCATGGTATCAACCAATATATGACGTTTACGTCCATTAACCTTTTTTCCTCCATCGTACCCATTCTCTTCATGCACACTACCTTTGACCGATTGACTATCGGCAATACCTACACTGCAATCAGCAAGTTTTCCTTCCTGCTCACGGAGTTTTCTGCGTAAATGTTTGTTTAAAGCCTTCCACAAACCTAACTTGCACCATTTATCAAAGTGATAACGAACACTCTGATAGGCTGGGAAATCATGTGGAAGATCACGCCAAGTACAACCATTGCGCAGAAGGTAACGTATAGCATTTACAATTTCACGGAGATCAAGGCTCATGGGACGTCCCCGCTTAGTACTTTTGGTCAAAATTTTTAGTAGAAAGGCTTCAATTATAAGCCACTGTACATCAGTAACGTCCGTAGAGTATGCTTGTCTATGATTTGTTTTCATAGTAGCTATACTGACATATATTGGGTATAGCTACTTCATTTCTAAAATGTTACACTTAGTTCAAACTTCAGCCAAAATGCTAGATCTTTCAAAGGAACACTAATTTCCAAACACCCTCTAGGTCAATAAAAAGTGTAGATTTGGAATTAAGACCAATATATCACCATATGGAGCAACGAGTAAGGGGACACATATTCTTGTGCATGCTAGCTTACAACGTGAAGTGGCATATGATGGAGGCATGGAGGTCAATATTATTTGCTGATGAAGAAAAAGGTAAAAAAGAGGAAAGTAACCCCGTGAAAAGAGCGGCAAGGTCAAAGAAGGCATTAGCAAAAACAAAGACTAAAAAATTAGAAGATGGTAGTAAAGTTCACAGTTTTCAGACATTACTATCGGATCTAAGTAGCATAGTAAGAAATACTTGCAATTACAAAGGAGAGGAGGATGCAAATTTAGTAAAAGTAGACACTATAGCGAATAAGCAACAGCAAAGAGCATATGACCTACTTGAAGCTATAGAAATGTAGACAGAACGATGTACCCCTAAAACAGGATTATTGGCGTGAGGGAGAGGTCTAGCTATAGTATTTATAAATAAACTTCAGACTGGTATCTCGGCTGGTACCTAAATATAGGTAACCATGATTGAATTTTAGGGCATATATTCCATAAGGAATTACCACTCCCTCAGCAAAGCTTTGGAAATCATGATCATAGCTTTCTAGTGTTTCTTGAGTGTAAACCTTCCCTTCTCTATAAAATATGCCTATAAGCTCTTTCTTCTTTGTATCCACGCTGATAACAGGGTTTCCTTGTCTTTGGTATTTTTTCTTGAGTTGGGTAATTTTCTTAAACTGCTTATTCCTTTCAGCTACGTTCTTCATTGTGGTTTGTTTTTTGATCTTGCGCTTCCCAAAGTAATGTTTTTTTAGTAGTTGTTTTACCACAAAGGTGCTAACTTTCATTCCTTTTTCCTCCATACGTCTAGCTATTTCCCTTTGGCTTAAATTAGTCCAAAATACACCTTCACGCATAGGATCTCCTGCCATTTGTTCTTTGACTACTTTGAGAAACACCTCTTCTACACTAGTTTTTTTATGGTAGGGTTTCCGTCCACCACCTAAGCGCCTTACACGCTTTTCGTGCTCACCATTGTCTGGTAAGGCCTTGAGCTCTACTATTCCTCTTTGGATTGTTTTTATTGAGCATCCTAATAATTTACTGATGTAGATTTGCCCTCCATGTCCTAGTTTTATTGCTTCAAGACTGGCATAGCGACGTCGGTCTTTTTCCGATAAGGTACTGTATAGCTTCTTCATTTCTGTTTCGATGTTTTCTGAATGTTTAATCATAATTACCCTTGACTTTTTACCTTATCCTACCTAATCTTCACCCCTGCTGCACATCGTTTTTGATGATTCTGGACACTTATTTAATTACAAATACTAAGTATGCCAAGAAGGTGAGTTTCCATGCGGAAAATTTCGAGAAGCATTGCGGTAAGTAACAGTCAGTACAACATAGTGGAACAAGGTACCCTAGCCCCCTAAATCCCCCTTACTAAAAAAGGGAGGCTAGGGGAGTATTTTTGATCGGAGAAAAAACTTTTTTGGTACACTATAATATAAGTAGTGAGTAAACTCACTGACATCAACCAAAGTCAGCATAAATATACTAGGGGACTTTGTAAACTCCAGTCATATCAATAGCTGGGGTAGGCTGACTGGTCCAGTAACCATAAACACCATTTCTAGCTCCAACTAAGTAAGGTGGGCTAAAGAGCCATACATTTACAGCATCTTCAGCAATAATACGAGCTATAGCTTGGTGGACAGCAATTTGTGCTCGCTCACTATCTAAGCGCTCTGTAACAGCAAGTAATTCACGTATGGCAGGGTTATCGTACTGGTAGTAATAATCAGGGTTGCCATAAATATTTATATCACGTGGCTCACTGTGACCAATTATGGTCATATCATAATCGCTTCCTAAAAAAATACGATTTAGCCATGTAGCCCAGTCCACAATACTTACATCAACCTTAATGCCTATTTCAGCTAACATTTGGGCTATAACTAAACCGCTGCGGCGCTCTATATTGTAGGGTTTTGGTAGCTCGAGTTTAATCTCAAAACCATCAGGATACCCTGCTTCAGAAAGTGATTCTTTAGCTAGTTGCGGATTATAAGGATAAGTATCACTAAGGTCTAAGTAATAAGACTCTGCAGGACTCATATGCGTACCAATCACTGTGCCAAAACCAAACATAGCACCCTCCACTAAAGTTTTTTTATCAATAGCATGAGTAATAGCTTTCCGCACTAGTGGATTATTAAGTGGCTCACGGCTATTGTTCAAAGCCAAAGTAATTTCTGTAGTGGCAGTGCCTTGAGTAAGCTTTAGATTAACATCACTATCAATCTGCAAAGCATTTTCGGGAGAAAGAGCTACACCAATCATATCAATTTCCCCTTTTTTTAAAGCCAAAAGTTGAACGTTTGCATCAGGAATTATTCTATAAGTTACAGCCTCGAGGTAAGGAATTCCTTCAAGATAATAATCCTCATTACGTTCCAAACGCACTCTGACACCTTCTAAATAATCTACAAACTTAAAAGGACCAGTTCCTATGGGGTGAATAGCTTGTGATTCTTGGAGTTCTTCTGGGTAAATTATTGAGTCAGGACGGGCTAGGTTGTATAGCAAGCTAGAATTAGGCTTTTTTAAATTAAATTTTACAATATTTCCTTCAGCAGTTATCTCATTAATGGCTTCATAATATTCATTATGAGTATGAACCTCATCTGGATTGATAGCGCGCTCAAACTTGGCTACTACATGCTCTGCAGTAAAGTCAGTACCATTATGGAACTTTACTCCTTCACGCAAGTTAAATTCCCAATTGAGACCTTCATCTGAAACTGTCCAAGATTTAGCTAAGGCAGGTACAATACTACCATCTTCTGTAAAACGCACCAATCCTTCATAAACATTGTTATAGACAACACGTGGAATTTCTTGAGAAGTAGAAATAGTAGGGTCCCAACCAGGGGGCTCGGCAACTATGGCTACAGTAATCTCACCACCATACACAGGTTCTGGGTCTTGAGCAAAGATAAAAAAGAATAATCCAGTTATAAAAATAAGGATAGCTTTTTTCACTAAAATCCTCCTATTAGAGTCAGTGATTTTTTTAATTCTCGAGTTAGGTCAGGCAAGCAGATAATTTAATACAGGAATTCTAAAGACTTTAAAGAGCATTCGAATTTCCTCCAAATTTTGGATCTGATCAAGAATTCCTTTGTCCTGATCTACAAAAATAAACTGACTAAGGTTAAATCAAAGTACATAACGACTTAAATCTTCATCTTCTATAATTGCTTCTAGTTTAGAATCCACATACTCACTATTTACCTCTACATCACCCATATTCACCCCAAAAGAAACATCTTCTAACACTGTTTCTAAAACGGTGTGTAATCTGCGTGCACCTATATCTTCTACTTCTCTATTAACTTGTGCGCTATATTCCGCTATAGCTTTA
This sequence comes from Trueperaceae bacterium, assembly GCA_965223045.1. Lineage (GTDB taxonomy): Bacteria > Deinococcota > Deinococci > Deinococcales > Trueperaceae > CBDCVN01. Next base: position 4,113,240 of record CBDCVN010000013.1, on the reverse strand, counting down.
ATGCCTGATTCAGTAAAGATAATATTAGTACTATCTACCTTAAGCAATTCTATATATTGTTTAGTTAGAGAATGTTTAGGCTCCTGTAAAATCTTTTCAAAGTCCTCTGCTGAAAGCTCTTCCAATTCTACTCGAATAGGAAAGCGGCCTTGCAACTCAGGAATAAGATCACTAGGTTTATTTACAGTAAAAGCCCCTGCACCAATAAAAAGAACATGATCCGTTTTGACTTGACCATAGCGGGTATTAACCTGAGTGCCTTCAACAATTGGTAGTAGATCACGCTGTACACCTTCACCAGAAACATCTCCACCACTACGACTATCATCACTAGCTATTTTATCAATTTCATCAATAAATATTATGCCTGCATTTTCAGCACGGTCAATAGCTTGACTGGCTACTTCGTCGTAATCTATAAGCTTTGCTGCTTCTTCTTCTTGAAGGACTTTACGGGCTTCCTTGACTGTAAACTTGCGCTTGACTTTACGCTTAGGCATCACATTAGAAAGCATGTCCTGCAAATTTACTCCCATTTCCTCCATACCGGGCATCATTATCTGAGCTGAAGGGCGATCATCTTTAACTTCAACTTCAATTTGCCTATCCTCGAGCTTACCTTCTGCTAAAAGTTCTAGCATTTTCTCACGCCCATCAGTCGAACCACCAGGAATAAGGTAATCAAGTAATTTTTCCTGTGCATTTGCCTCAGCTCTATCTTGCACTTTCTCTAACATCTCGTTTTCAACCATCAAATAGGAAGCCTGTACCAAATCTCGAACCATAGATTCTACATCTCGTCCTACATAACCAACTTCTGTGAATTTAGTGGCCTCCACTTTAACAAAAGGAGCCTTGGCAAGACGAGCTAAGCGGCGAGCAATTTCAGTCTTACCCACGCCTGTAGGACCAATCATCAAGATATTTTTAGGTGTGATTTCACTTTGTATGTCTTCAGGCAACTGCCGTCTGCGATAGTGATTACGCAAGGCAACTGCTACAAGACGCTTAGCCTTATCTTGTCCTATTATATGTTGATCTAGCTGATTAACTATTTCATTAGGGGTTAAATCTATCATAAGTAATCTGTCCTAAAGATTAAATAACTATTCTTCATCAGTAGTTTCTTTTGTTGGTTCATCATCATCTTCACTAACTGTTAGTACAGTAGCATTACCACTGGTGTATACATCTATCTCCGAAGCTATAGCTAGAGACTTACGCACAATGGTTTCAGCATCTAGTTCAGTATTTTGCAAAAGTGCTAAGGCAGCAGCGTGGGCATAAACGCCTCCTGAACCAACAGCAGCAACAGGTTCATCTGGTGAGATAACATCACCATATCCTGAAAGGGTAAGAACCTGCTCTTTATCTGCCACTATAAGCATAGCTTCTAAATTACGTAATGCTCTATCAGTACGCCACTCTTTGACAGTCTCCACAGCTGCTTTTACTAAATTGGCTTTAGTACTATTTAAATAGCCTTCAAATTTTTCAACTAAGGTAAAGGCGTCGCTAGTGACACCTGCAAAACCAATGATGACCTTGCCATCAGAAAGTTTACGTACCTTGGTTGCGCCTTTTTTCATTATAGTTTCACCAAGTGTTACTTGACCATCACCGGCAATTGCAGAAATACCGTCTTTGTGAACAGCAACAATAGTGGTTCCATGCATTCGCATCATAATGTCACCGAGTCTAACATAAGTTTTCTGAGGTAAAGCAGCAAGTTCTATTGCTTAAAAGCTCCCTCAAAAACTGTTATTATACGCTTTTCAAAGATTAGGTAGAGAATTATAAGTGGTAAAGTGGTTATTAGTGAAGCTGCTCCCAAAACCCCAAAGTTAAAACGGTCATTTAGTAAAAGATCGCTTAGAAAAGTTTGAACTGTGATTATCTGTCCGTTTTGAGCTAGTCCCACCATAACTTTAGGAAAGAGCACTAAGTTCCAGTGTGCTGTGAAACCTAGCATGCCTGCTGCTAGCAATTCAGGACGCAGTAGTGGAGTTATAATGCGCCAAACAATACCAAATTCACTAGCACCATCAATTCTAGCAGCTTCAATAGCATCTAAAGGCAAGCGTCTAAAACCCTGTAAAAGCAAAAATATTACTAAAGGGCTAGCCAAAAATGGAACTATGAGTGCTCCTAGGGTATTTAATAGTTTTAGAAACTGTAACTCGCCATAAAGTGGTACCATAAGTAACTCGCTAGGTAAGGCAAGGGCAATTAAAACCAGACCAAGAATTTTAAGCCCCATGCGAATAGCGTAAGCTGCCATTAATCCAATAACTAATTGTCCTATAACAACTAAACCACTAGCTAAAAGCGATATACCTAGTGCACGCCAAATTTCTGTTTCTACAATTGCCGCAAAATTTTTTAGACTGAAACCAAGAGTAGTCACACTAAAAGCATCTGGTGGCAAAAAAGCAGAGTATGTTAATAGTAACAGGGGTAAAACTACAAAGATGCAAAAAACTATAGTAACGATACGATTGAAAATTAATAAAAACATTAAGGTTTTATGCTCAACAAATAGATTTATTTATTGAACAAGCCTTTTCTGATGCGAATGAAATGATAGATTTCTTTTGGAACATTTATGTTACAGCAACTTTCTATGCCCTCAAACCCTGTCGATGAATTTGCTTCGCATACCTTATAATGATCTCCTGCAAATAAAAGGTCAATACCAGCAATATCAAGGTTGAGTAGCTGACTTGTTTGAGTTGCAAGCCACTCTATTTCAGGAGTTATCTCAAATTCTTCTACACTACCTCCACTAGAAAAATTAGCTTTAAAATCACCTTCTTTAGCTGTTCTTTGTATACAAGCAATTACTCTTCCTCCAATAGTTATAACCCTTAGGTCTTTGCCACGACTAGATGCAACAAATTCCTGCAAAATAATATTAGCTGATTTATTTGTAGCTTCTATAAGTTGCATAAGGTCAAGGAATAATGATTTGGTCTCTGAGAGAAATACACCGCTTCCCTGTGAGCCTGAAAGGGTTTTTACTATAACAGGAAAGCCTAAATGCTTTTCTACAAGGGTAACATCTACAGGAAACTTAACTAACATGGTTTTTGGTACAGGTAAATTATTTTCTGCTAGTATTTGATGTGTATAGAGCTTATCTTTTACAGTTTCTATACTTTGTGATGAGTTAACACAGTACACTCCAAGGCGCTCTAGATGTCTAATGACAGCAAGTGCGAAGTAAGTTGTTCCTGCTCCCATCCTAGGTAGAAGAAAATCAGGTAAGTCTATAGATTCTCCCTCAAAAAGAATACTTTTTTTATCTTCACGAGTAACAGTTAAGTCAAATTGTTCTGGTTGAACAACTTTAACACTAATTCCTTTTTCCTTTGCTACCCCAAGAAATCTGCTAATTTCATAGGCTTCTGGTTTTACACTATTAGCTGAGTTTTTATAAAGAATCCACCCTTGCAAGTTTTCTCCTTACTTTAAGTAAGAATCTATAATCATAAGATTTATAATCAAAAACAAACTGACCTAAAATTTCCTAGACAAAAACCAAGCTTGCAGACTTGCTACTACAAGTGTAAGCAACATAATTATAAGGGTAAGTGCTGCACCATAACCAAGTTGAAAGTATTCAAAGGAGGTCTCATAAAGGTAATACCCTAAAACTCGAGTGCTGCCAAAAGGAGCGCCTTTAGTTAGTAAAAAGACAGCAGTATAAGACTGCAAACTAAAAACAGTAGCAATTACTATTAAGAAAACTAAAGTGGGACGTAATAGAGGTTCGACAATATAACGCCTAACTTGTCTTTCTGTAGCTCCATCCACTCGAGCAGCTTCTTTAGAACCCTCAGGAATACCTTTTAGTGCTGCTGAGGTGACTAGTACACCATAACCTACTATTTGCCACAGGGTAAAAAGAACTACATATACTATACCTGCCCATGGCGCATCCCTCCATGGTAAAGCCAAGCCATAGCAAGGTAGTGATAGGGATTTCCATTCACAAGGTAAGTAATTGGTAAAGTAGCGACTGAATTCCACTAAGAATCCATAATCAGGTTCATAAAGCAAATACCAAGCAATAGCTGCACCACCCACAGTAATAAGGTTTGGCATAAAAAGTAAGGCCTTGATAAAACGCTCAAACTTCAAGCCATCAATAGCTACAGCAATACTACGAGAGAGCCACAAGAAAGCAGGGATAGTGATTAGTGCAAAAAAGAGAGTTGCTTTAAATGCACGCCAAAATTCTGGGTCACCTGGTAAATATTCAAAAGTGGTTTTAATTGCACGCCAAAGCCCTGACTCAATTAGCAAATTTCGAAAGTGTCCAAAATTCAATGTAATAAGTGAATGCCAAAGCTCTGTACTAGAAAGTAAATTTTTAACATGCTCAAACTTCAGTTCGCTTAGTCCAGTCTTAACAAATAGTTGCCACGATTCTAGATCACCTAACATACGTTTAATATTTCCCCAACCTATAAACTCTGGGTCAGATATACCTGACCAATCCCATGAAGCATAACGAATAACACTTGCTAAAGGTAAAAAGACAAAAGTAGCAAGGATAACTAGAGCAGGCAGAGCAAGCCAATAAGCGCGGTAGGCCATTTAATAAAATGACCAACGTAGGCCAAGGCTTATCGGGAAGATATCACTTGTGGCTAGCTCGAGTGCTAACATTCCTCCACTCAATTCAACTTCTTCCAAGTAATAGCGTAATTCCCCTGACCAAGACAGAGAAAACCCATTATCTCCATGATAACCTAAGCCTAGATAGGCTGAAGCTGTCGCTGGTAAATCTAGACTAAAAAGAAAATCTGTACCGATAACAGGCCCAGCATGAAAACTAATATTTTCGTTGTCATAACCAACATCCGCCCCTAAACCTATTCCTAAAGGTGGATTAGTACCATAGGCAGGTAAAAGCAAGGCATTACCTGAAAGACGCATTCCCCAGTTATCCTCTAGGTCGCTAAATGACTTAGTGTAAACTTCTAAATGTAAAGAATTGTCCCAATAACGGCTAGGTAAAACCAACTCCCCTTTCAAAATGGTGCCTACATTACCTGCGTAACCCACATTAAAAGCCAAGGCATTCTCAGGGAAAATAGAAGGAGAAGAATAACCCCAAAAATATGCTGTCCACAAAAACAGCAGGAAAATTTTACACTGATTCTTTATTTTCACATTTCAAATATTAACAAAACTGCTCTAGAGTTGTATGTTATCTCCAATGTTAATTTCATACCCAACATGCAAGTGTAATACTTGCTCAAGCGAACCAATAGCACCCTCTGTCAATGAGGGAAGATAAGCTCCCGTTTTACTCACTGTCCGCTCAGCTTGGACCTTGCTAGCATAATCTTGCTTGGCTGGCTCTAAGAAATACCTAAAAGGGGTAATTATACATCCCACTCGAGCCGAGACCCCTCATTACTTTTCATAATCCTGAGCCTATCAGGAACTCTTTCAGTAAGCTCATTTACGTGACTAATTATACCTACCATACGTCCCTGTGAGCTTAAGTTCTCTAGCACACTAGCTACAGTATCTAGGCTCTCAGGATCAAGAGTGCCAAACCCTTCATCTAAAAATAGTGCTCCTAAGGCTGTATTATTAGCAATAGTTTCGGACAAGGCTAGAGCAAGCGCCAAACTAGCCATAAAAGTTTCACCACCAGATAAGTTTTTAATGCTGCGCAATTCTCCACTATGCCACGCATCAGACACAAAATACTCATCTTTTTGGAAATAAAGATCATAGCGTCCCTGAGTCACTTCACGCAGAAGGTTAGAGGCCCTTAAAGAAAGTCTTTCTTGTACACGACGTACAAGATACTTCTGAAAATTATCACCCTTTAAGTCTTGTCCCAATTGGGAATAAACTTCACGTATTTCTTGCTGAGTATTAAATTCAGTTTCCAGCTCAAACTTATGCTGGAATTTATTTTGCGTTTCCTTTATTTCACTCTCAATGCTACCCAGCCGCTCTATTACTTTCTCACGCTCAAGGCTAGCATTATTTTTTTCATTGTTTAAGGTTTCATAGTATTCTTTATCAAAAGAACGTCCAGCAATTTTCTCGTTTAGCTCTGCCAACTTTTGGCTAAAATCACGTTTAGAACTATTGAAAACTTCTATTTCTTCTTGCAAACTTTCTTGTTTATTCTGGTCCAAAGAGGCTGTTTGCACTTCCTCAGCACTTTCAAAGCCTGCTTGTTCTAAAAGTTGATTAATTAGCTCTGTTTCTTTAGCTAGGCTTTCTCGCAACCCTTTTTGCTGTGTGGTAAGGGTTATTTGGTTTTGCTCGAGCTTGTTCAAGTTACCTGTAGCCTCATCAAGGTGCTCCCTAACTACATCAAGCTCTTTTTCTAAGGAGCTTTTTTCCTTCTTAAGCTTTGCTGGTGCTTTCTCAGGATCTAAGCCATTAGTCTTTTTACTTATAAGTAATGCAAAATCAGCCAGCAACAATACACCTCTTTGCTGCAACTTGTCTTGTAAAACCTGTTCATCTAATGACTCAAATTGAGCAAAAGGCTTTTCAGTTTCTTTTAAAGATTTCTCAGCTTCTTTAACTTGCTCATCAACTTCTGTCCGAGCAATTTTTAGTTCTTTGTCTACTTTTTGCTTTATTTCTTTTAGCTCAGATTCAACTTCCTGCCCAGTCTGTGTAAAGATTTCTTGAGCTGTACTTACTTCTTTCTCTAAAGCCTTACATTTTTCTCCATAATCAGTAGATTTTTCCTTCAAGAGCTTACTTTGGCTGTTAGCCTCTTTATACTCATCAATAGCTTTATCCAAAGCTTTTTTAGCTTTATTAAGCGCTTCATGAAGGGCTTTTAAATTGGCTTCAGACTGTGAAATAGGTAGGTCATTAATAGTCTGTTCACAAACGGGACAAGTATCACCATTATGAAGATGTTGGCGCAAGGCTAGGGCACGATTAGCTATTTCAGCTTCTTTATGCGCCTTCTCAGCCATTTCAACACTTTTGCGAAGCAGCTTACCTTGCCCTGTCAATTTTGTTAGCTGAGTCTCTAACTTACTTAAGCCCTCCTTTATTTTCTCAAGCTCAGTTTTAGAGCTAGTTAAATCTTTTTGGGCTTTTTCAAGATTTTTCTTAGCTTGATCTAGACGCGTCTCCCCTGCCTTCTTTGTGGTTTTTATATTGTCTGCCAGATTATTTTGCAAAACCTTTAAGCTTCTTTCAGTGCTTTTTTTAAGCTTTATAAGCTGTTTATGGGCGTTGTTTAATTTTTCTAATTGACCTAGTTGCAATTGATGATTTTGCCAAGCTTCTGCACTATAAGGCACTTCTGAAACAGCTTGTTCAGCTAAACTCATCTTACCCCCTAAGGCCTTAAGCTGTTTAAGTTCAGAGCTAACACTGGCTAGGCTTTCAAGCTGCAAGTCTATTTCAGGTATGCGTTTGTCACGCTTGATTTTGGTTTTTGCTAGGGTTAACTTAGCTTTATCAACAACCTCTTGACTTTCTTTAAGTGCAGGAATCAATTCACTTATCTTAACTTCTACACTAGCTAGCTGCTTTTTTAATTGCTTAAAATCAGCTAAGGGTTTAATAAGTGGCTTGGCTTGCTTTGCTAAGTTTAATTTTCTCTGCTTTTCTTCTATAAAAGAGTTTTGACTTTCTAGTTCTGACAAACTCTTTTCAAAAGTATTCTTCTCATCAAAAAGCTGCCTAAGTTTTTCAAGCTCTGCTAAAATCTCTGTTTGCTCAGCAAATTTTTCTTTCAAGGTTTTTTCTTGCTCTTTTAACTTTTGCTTTTCTTCTTGCAAATTCTCTACACTAGCCTTATCAATAGAGCTAAAACGCTCTAATTCTTTTTCAATAAAGCTAATCTTTTCTTCTGCTGACTTGGACTTTTCATTGGCTATTTGCATTATACGAGGGATGCGCTCTAGATTGAGCAGCTTAATTAATAGATCACGTCTTTCTCGAGCTTGACCTCGCAAAAAGTTATCGAAAGCGCCTTGGGGCAGTAAAACCGCCCTAACAAAATCATCGTAATCTAAACCAACAATCTCAGTAAGCCGATAATTGACTTCTTTAGTACCAACCTCAGGTATTTGTTTCCAAGCAGCATTATCATCTTGCTTATATAATCTTAGTTCTAAGCTAGACTTCCGCCTAGTCAGCACCCTTACCACACGATAAAAATCACTGCGAACTTCAAAGTCAAAAGTTACGCTTAGCTTGTCACTATTTGGATTAATAAGCTCGCCCATGCCTCTTTTACCGAGACGTGGTGTTTGCCCATAAAGGCCATAAACAATGGCATCTAAAATAGTGGATTTGCCTGAACCAGTAGGTCCACAAATAGCAAAAAGAGTTAAATCAGCAAACTCTATGGTTTGCTGATCTTTAAAAGGCATAAAGCCCGAGACTTCTAAGCGTAGGGGGCGCACTTATATTCTATTGGTTGTCAAATTGAAAATTGTCTAGGTAAATGGTGCCAGCATCTTCAGCGAAAACTACAAATACAAATTTTTCTATAGAGCCAGAAAGATCAGCTTCAGAAAAGTCAAAAATCAAATCCTCCCACTCACCTATTTGTGAGTAGGTAGCCTCTGCAGAAGCCAGTTCGTTTCCTTCACCATCCTGAAGCGATAATTTCAAAGTACTCTCTAACTCAGAATTAACTAGCAAGTGTGCATAGGGAAGGTTTTTATCTTGGGTCTCAACATCTCCTCCAAAAACTTTATTGGCACCTTCAGCTTTATCAAATTGTCCTACATTAGCACTGTTATTTATCTCTGATGGGACAGGGTTGCTTACCCCATCTGTTATTAATCCACCATCTCCATTATCACCACCTACAAAATAATCAGTGATGTTTCGATTATCATCAAAATCCTCGTAAATGATAGGATCGCTTTTAGCACAACCATAAATTGCTAATAGAATTATTAGAAAAAGGCTTGTTTGTATAACTTTTCTAGACACAAATAAACTCCTTCATAAATTATCTCAAGAGTTAAGAAACTTAATACTCTTGTTTCTGAAATGATAACTTTTTACTAATGAGAAAATAGTAGCCTCCTAATATTAGTTTTTAGGCAAATACTTTTCCCAAATGGGGTCAATAGTAGGTAAAATGCCATAGGCTGAGCTAAACATAAACCTAGGAGCAAAGGGTTTGCGTATGAGGTTCATTCCTGCTTCTTCAGGAGTGCGGTCACGTTTTCTAGCATTGCACTTTTGACAACAGGCCACAACATTTTCCCAGCGAGTTTTCCCTCCTCTGCTGCGTGGTAATACATGATCAAGGGTTAATTCATTAGAGTATTTACTACAGTATTGACAAGCATGATTATCTCGCCTGAAAACATTTTTACGATTAAAAGACACTCTATACCTAAAAGGACGCCTTACAAATTTCTTGAGTCGAACAACACTTGGAACAGGGAAAATCTGACTGGGGGAACGTAGTATCTTATCGCTATCCTCTACTCGTTCAGCTATTTCGTGCATTAGCAAACTAACAGCACGTTTTACAGAACACACATGGAGAGGTTCATAGCTAGCGTTTAAAATGAGCACACGTTCGGCATTGATGTTGGTAAGGGGACTTAGCTCAAGTCCCTCATCATAATCAAAGAGATCAATAGGTTTAAAATTACTCATGACATCATACCTAACCTTTAGCTTAGACCTCCATAACCTTGATATATTTGGAGAACAATAGCTCAGTTGAAAGTATTTTGTGCTATTAAGTATTCTCCTATTTGTACTGCATTCAAAGCAGCTCCTTTGCGTATCTGGTCACCTGAAACAAAAAAAGCTAGGGCACCTTTCTTGCTTACATCCTCACGGATGCGCCCTACTAATACATCATCTTCGCCACTAGCACTTATAGGCATAGGAAAAACATTGTTTATAGGATCATCAACTACTTTAACTCCTTTAGCTTGACAGAGTATTGCTCGAGCTTCCTCCTTAGTAATTGGTTTAGCAAATTCAGCGTGAATAGCCTCACTATGAGCACGGAAAACAGGAACTCGTATGCAAGTAGCACTAATCATTAAGTCATTTTCATGAAGCATTTTGCGTGATTCTAAAAGTAGCTTGCGCTCCTCAAGATTATAACCATCTTCACCTACCTCACTATCATGACTAAAAAGATTAAAGGCAATGGGATGCTTGAATTGATTAGTAACCAGAGGCTCTTTTTTCAAAGAAGCTTCACTTTGCTCATTAAGCTCCTTAACTCCTGCTATACCTGCTCCAGAAACAGCTTGATAGGTAGCAACTGTAGCACGCTCTAGAGTAAAAGCTTTATGTAAAGGGGCCAAAGCCATAAGTGCTATAATAGTTGAACAATTTGGGTTAGCAATTACTCCTTTATGATCTAAAGCATCCTCACCATTCACCTCAGGTATAACCAAAGGCACACCCTGCTCCATACGCCATGCACTGCTATTATCTATAATCACTGTACCATTAGCTGCCCAAGACCAAGCTTTTTCTTTAGAAATTTTACTACCAGCTGAAACAAATGCTATATCAGCTTGCAGATTGTCGTTAGGAGTTACCTCAACAGTAAAAGACTCACCAGCAAAAGAGAGATTTTTTCCTGTCGAACGTTCTGAGGCGTAAAGTTTAAGTTTTGTTATAGGAAATCTACGCTCAGCTAATAGAGTTAGAAATTCTTGTCCTACAGCCCCTGTGGCTCCAACAATAGCAACACGCACAATAAAACTCCTATTCATAAGTTATTATTTTTAACAATGTTAAAGACGGTGCCTTTATAGATTAGGCATAAGCCTCTAAAAACCATTTTAGTATTACTTTTTTAAAAAACTAATACTTGTAAAAACATTTACGCTAATTTAAGCCTGCGTAAACTTGAGTATAATATAGCACGCTTATGTTTTTAGGTAACCTTTAAGATGAGCTGTTATTTAGAGCTAAAGTATGAGAGTTAATTGTGCAAACGGTTGATAAGTTTCGTGAAGCAATAGAGGTATTAGGCCCTTTAGGAAAAGATCTTAGGCAATTTTTACCAGAGCTTAAATCCCTTAATCAAGAACTGAATTTGCGTCAGCGTCGTCTTGGAGCTCTTGATGCTATTAATCAGCTAACACCTGTTATTGCTCGCATAGAATCGCAAAAAGATGTTGATGAAGTGCTAGCGCAGCTTCTAAGTGAAGCTATTAAGCTTAGCTGTGCTGATCGTGGACTAATTGTACTAATTGATGAAAATGCTGAAGATAACTTTATGATTCATGCCTCAGTAGGCATGGAGGTAGATGATACTAATCTTTCTCGTTCACTTATTAAGCAAATCTTAGAACGTGGCGAAGGAATAGTTACTACTAACATACAAACTGATGATCGTTTTGTAGCAGGAGAAAGCTTGCTAGCTACCAATATACGTAGTGTTATGGCCACACCAATAAGAAATCAAGATGAAATTATTGGTGCTATATATGTGGACAGTGAATTGGCCACTAATTTGTTTAGTGAAGATGACTTAGAAACCTTTAGTGCTTTTGCTAATCAAACAGCAGTAGCACTTTCTTTAGCTACCTCACTCAAAGCACAACGTGAACTCTATATGCAATCTATCCTAGCATTGGTTCATGCAGTAGAAGCAGCTGATGCCTATACTGCTGGTCATTCAAGGCGTGTTGGCTATTATGCTAGAGGTATAGCTAAAGAGTTAGGCTTCCCTGACAAGGAAGTAGAACTCTTGCTTTTTGCAGGTTATTTGCATGATGTCGGTAAAATATCTGTACAAACTAATGTTAATAAAAAAGGCTTTCTAACTACTGAAGAATGGCAGGAAATGCGCAAGCACCCTATTTATGGTGAGCAAATCTTGCGGCATTCACCTGCTTTGGCTGAAATTTTGCCAGCAGTGCGCAGCCATCATGAACGCTGGGATGGTAAAGGTTATCCTGATGGTTTAGTTGGTAGAATGATTCATCCTTATGCTCGCATAATGGCTGTTGCAGATAGTTTTGATGCTATGACTACTAATCGCACATATCGTGAAGCTTATAGTTTGGATCATGCTTTATCAGAAATTAGAGAAAATGTTAATAAAATGTATGAACATGCAGCTGCTGAGGCATTTTTAAAAGCCTTTAAGAAAGGTGATTTAAAATTGTCAGATAAAACTCATGCAGATGTAGCAATTGCTCAATTAATAAATATCTAAATTCAACTCTTTGATGAAGCAGCAAAGAATAATTAAGCGCATTGTAGTTAAAGTTGGTACTAGTAGTTTAACTGATGATACTGGGCGCATTTATCAACCTAAAATGTGGGCAATTGCTCGAGCAATTGTTGTTATGCAACAAAGCCTTAGTGTTAAAATAGTCTTAGTTTCTTCTGGTGCAGGAGCGGTAGGACGTGAGCGTTTGGGACTTAGTTTACCCTTGACTATGCCAGAACAGCAAGCTGCCGCTGCTGTAGGACAGGCACTGCTTATGCTTGACTGGGCAAAGGCTTTTGCTCCTTTGCCTGTGGCACAACTACTCTTGACATCAGCAGATATTCAAAATAGACAGCGCTATGTAAATGCTAAAAATGCTCTTGATGCTAGCTTAAGGCTCAACATATTACCTATAGTCAATGAAAATGATAGTGTTACCACTGCAGAGATTAAGTTTGGCGATAATGATACCCTTTCTGCTTGGACAGCGTACTTGGCAAATGCTGAAATGCTAATTATACTCACTGATGTAAACGGACTTTATACTGATGACCCACGCACTAACCCAGATGCAAAACGTATTGAACAAGTAAGTGATTTTAATGAGGTCATGCATTTAGCAGGTAAAGCAGGCACAAGGCGTGGAACAGGTGGGATGGTTACTAAACTCACAGCAGCAAAGATAGCTAGTGAAGCAGGTGTAGATACCATTATAATTGGTGGGGGAGGGCAAGGCCTAGAAACTTTGGCCAGCACTAAACTTAATAGCAAAGACTTGGGCACACATTTTATTGCTAAACCCCAGCAACCTGCTCGTAAGGCTTGGATAGCTCAGCAATCTAGTAAAGGGGAAATTTATGTGGATAAAGGAGCTGTTCATGCCCTAGAAAAAGGTAGGAGTCTTTTGTCAAGTGGGATTACTAAAGTTTTAGGAGAATTTAAGTTTGGTGACGCTATTTCAGTCGTGTGTAATGCTCAGGTTGTTGCTAGAGGTTTAAGTAACTATTCTAGTGATGCCCTTGATAAAATAAAAGGATTGCACAGTAAAGAAATTGTTAAAACACTAGGCTATAAAGATTATGACGAAGCTATACATAGAGATAATCTTGTGCTGCTTTAATTAACTATTAAGGACTAAAGATGCGCTATAGTATGTCAAGGTAAAGGATTTTAACGAAATGAGATATGCGATGAACAAATTCTTGATCTTTTTATTTACTGCACTACTTTTAATAACTTTTTCAGCTAACACTCAAATTTCTTCACTAACAAAAAATAAGACTCTTTCAAGTACCGCAGGCAATCTAGAGTTAGATGTTCCTGCTAATTGGCATGTTTTAGATCTTCATGATGACCCTGATATTGAAATAGGTAATGAACTTGAAGAAACTTACCTTATTGTACTTTCCGATGCTAAAGAAGACTTATATGGTTGGAATTTGACTAAGCACTCGAGGTTAACTTTGGGGAATTTCTTAACAAGTATAGATTTTCCAGAAATAGTAGGGCCGATATCGCTCGAGGTTAATGGTAATCCTGCTGTCCAATTTGAAATTCATGGGTCAGCACAAGGCTTAAGCATATCCTACATACATACAACTATAGAAACATCGGGGTATTTTAATCAAATACTTTCTTGGACGCTCCAATCTCGTTTTGAAGAAAAGCGTCCTGTTTTTGATAAACTCATGTCTTGCATAAATAATCCTGTCAGAGAAGCAGAAATGCGATAAGCGTTTGATATTCATATCTTAAATAAATAACCTTGTCAGAGATATAAATAGTAGAGTTGTTCGGAAACAAAATGTTGGACCAAATAGTTGACTCATTAGATAAAAGATTTGTACCCTTGCTAAGACTTAGCTGTCACATTTTGCATTTCCGGAGCTTTAAATTGAGCAATTGTACATTTTATAATGCACGCTAGCTTATTTCTGAACAAGTCTAATGTGTAATAAGTTTTTATATGAACGGCATACCAATTCATGATAAACATAGTCGTGATCTACTAGAAAAAATAAAGACCTTGTACACTAAAACCAAATTGAAGTGTCTTTTCGCCCTACTCGATCTTTTCCTCAAAACTAATAGTAGAACTACTTTTCAAAACCTTGAAGAAGTTTCTCCCAGTACTGCTAGTCGTTTCTTTGCTAACCACACGACTAGGATGTACAGAGAATTCTCTTCTACTCTGACGCAAGTTGTACCCAAAAAACGCCACTTTTGCCTCTAAAAACCCTGTTACCAAAGTCGATATCATGATTTTTTTGCTTTTTTCAAGTAGCCATAGCATATCCTTGACACAGCAAGGTTTTATTTTTTATAGTATAGCCACTGATGTCTGCTACGATAAATACACATTTTAAAGTCCAGTGTATCCAAACAGGTAAGGCTGTAGGTATAATGCATGGCATCCACCTTCGGGATTATGTCCAAGGACACATACAAAAACGTTCAGGATCATTATTAAAGAAATACAAGAAGAATTGGGGAAAAGGTCAGGCACTTGCGAGGGTAGCTAAAACACTTAACCTGACGGCCAGAAGTGGAATTAGGACTGGTGAAATGTTCATTTGCTGGAACACTGTTCCAAACGGAGGGCAGAAATATGCTCTAGGCCTGATGGGGGTCAGTGTGTAGCCATTTTTTATAAATTTTAATTTTGCCCTAAAACCTCAAACAGCACGAGATTTTGGGGGTCAAAACCCCTGCTTTTTGATGACAAAATGCGCTCTGAGTGAATGGCAGCTTTGTATCCTTTGGCTTCTTTACAGTAATGCAAATCGTCGTGGTAGACGCGCTCACATTGCTCTTAAGGTAGACCTGACCAGCATTGAAAAAACAGGAGTTAAATTGCCTTTTGTGTTTTTGTTTAACAAGATATTTGGCATTCATATAGTTGTCCTACATGCCCATGTTGGGCATGTATCTTTTCCTCTAGCATTTCGTATATATTTAGGGAAAGGAAGAACAACACAAGTAAAACTAGCATTACAAATGCTAAAGGACTTTCCACCAGAAATGTGGCCAAGTCGTACAGTAGTGCTAGCAGATGCAGGATTTGGAACAAAAGAATTAATCAGGGGGTGTAAAAAGCTAGGATTTGATAGGACAATAGTAGGAATAAGGAAAGATAGAAAACTAGTGACAGGACAGAAAGTGTGTGAAGTTAAAAGGGGAGCAAAAGTAAGATTGCATGACATAAGAGAAATAGAGTTAACAGTCAGTAGTGCGCGAATAAGAAGAGATGGGAAATACAAGATGTATTATACGGTTTCAACATTTAAAGCTTCAGGGAAGTGGTTAAGAAAAAGGTATCGAATGAGATGGTTGATAGAGACTTTTTTTCAAAGCGTAAAGTATGATTTTGGATTGAAAGAAACGAGATTAAGGACGGAAATAGGAATAAAGATGTGGATATATCATACGTTTTTGGCATATAGCTTAGCGATGTTAGAAAGAGCGAAAGAGGGGTTAAGAACAGATATAAGACACAAACTAACAATGGAACAGGCAGCAAGGCAAATAGCAGAGGTATTAATAGGGGAATGGATATTAGCAGCAAAGGAAAAGGAGTGTGAAAGACTGAGGGAGAAGATATATTTTCGAGAACGTTTATCAGAACAAGGATTAAGTGGAGTTTTAATTTAATTAAAGATCATTTAGGGAAATTTGCTAAGCAAGTTTCATTGGTAATTCTTCATGAATTTAGGCTATTTTTACTCTCAAGCCATTTTAGTCTTCTATGTCCTAAACACATTTTTTCTTGCAAGACATGAGATAAAGCTATAAGCAGTTTTCGGGAATTGCCCTAGCATTTAAAAAGGAACTTCTGTCTGGCTTTCATTTTTATTATCTTTATTGTATTTAGAGTAACCTACTTTAGGTTTTAGTAAAGAATCTTTATCAAGCATTAAAGTGCTTTTGAGCCAAGAGAAATCTTTTTCTAGAGTCTTTAAATAATTTTTATTTAAAAGAGTGTTGTTAGTTTTGATTAGGTGTATGCCTTTAGAAGTTTCCACTCTTAAATGTAGAGGGGTAACTCCAAAATTTTCATCAATTCTAGAACGAAGTCTTAAAAGGCTTTCATCATCTACTTTGTCTATAGGAAATTCTAGTATCGCTACTTCAGGCAAATTCCCCTCAGCACCCCAGTGGATGAGTTTATCTAAAACCAGACGTAAACCACTTTCTCCATCAGGAGAGATTTCTACAACTAATACTGCTGGGGCATCTTCAATAAGATTAGGTGCAACATCTTCATAAACGCGGCTAAAAGCTAGTATTTCACGACTGCTTACCGTATCAGCTAGCTCAAAACGGGCCATCATATTACCTGACTTGGTAGCCTTTTTGCTTATGTTCTGCATTATTCCAGTTAACACTACTCGAGCTTTAGAATCGCCTTGAGATTTATACCAGCTTTCTACTTCTGCTAAAGAACAACTAGCTGTGTCCACTAAGCCGGGATAGGAATTAAGAGGATGATCACTAATATAAAGACCTAAAGCCTCCTTTTCCATTTTCAAAAGCTTGAGCTTTCCTAAAGATTCAGCTGGAGTTACGGTAGGAGGTTTAGCTTCTTCTATACCAAAAAGACTCATTTGTCCTCCTTGTAACTGTTCACGCTGCGCAGAGCCCCATTTAAGAGCAGCCTCATAATTTGCTAGCATAGTATGGCGTTCACCAAGGTTATCAAAGGCTCCTGCCTTAATAAGATTTTCAACAGCACGCTTATTAATAATGCTGGCGTCTACACGCTGACAAAAGTCATAGAGATCTTTGAACTTGCCACCCTTGTGACGCTCACTTAAGATATGCTCAACGGCATTGTCGCCCACATTCTTAATACCATAGAGCCCAAAACGGACAACTTTACCTACTGGGGTGAAATCACTACCTGACTCATTAATATCTGGCGGCAGCACAGAAACAGCTATGTTTTTAGCAGCGGTAACATACTCGGCTACTTTATCGCTGTTAGCACGCTCAATTGTTAGTAAAGCAGCTGTAAATTCTGTAGGGTAGTGGGCTTTTAGGTAGGCAGTTTGATAAGAAAGTGCACCATAAGCAGCAGCATGTGAACGATTAAAGCCATAATTAGCAAACTTTTCTAGCAGATTAAAAATCCCTTCTGCTTCACCTTTGGGAATATTATTTTGAGCAGAGCCCTTAAGAAAGGTAACTCGCTGCTTTTCCATTTCATCAACCTTCTTTTTACCCATACAATTGTGAACAATAAAGTCGTTAGCTACGAAGTTATGAGTGCCTCCTATGCTTAAATCAAATACTTCTTCTTTGCCTATATACTCAATAGAAACGATCTTATCCCAGAAAATTTCTGATTTTGCAATAGACTCTAATTTCTCATCCTGAAAAGCTCTGGCAAAATTGTGAACACGATGTCGAGACAAATACCTAGTTGGCTCAGCCTGAAAATTAAGACCACCAGACATAGACCCTTGCTTAGCACCAACAGCTCTATCAATTTCATCCCAAGTCATACCACTAACTTTTTTAGCTTCAGCTATAACTGTGATGACTTGTGGGGGAATACTGTGTTTGGAATGCTGTTTAGCTTTAGGTAGTATTTTTTGGTAACAGAGTTCAGCTTTAGCTTGTTTGGCTTGACTAAGGTAAGGTTGGATTAGTTTATAGAACTTAATCATATCTTCTCGGCCAGTAATTTGTGCTCTATAAGACACATGTGGTTTATTTTTATAGGTGGCATTCTTTTGGTTGAAAAGTGCAACTATGCCCAAACGTAAAAGCAAATGCTGGATTTGCTGGATTAGTTTTATAGAAGTAGAGGTGTAGTCTGTGTGCCCTATATAAGTATCAAAACTGCCATCCGTTGACCATAATGTACCTAGAAAAAGCCGCAGCTGCTTTTGGGAAAGTTGATAAACCCAAGATGGTATTTCTTTATCCTTAGCTAAAGCCCTTTTTAGATGCTTATCAATCCATTTGTTAAAGTTAGACATGAATCCCACACGTACATAACCCACAGACTTACGATTGATATGATATTGAAAATCTACAGGAGCAGGTTTACCAAATAAGTTTTCAACACACTGATTAAAATCTGCTATAAGTGCAAGGTCACTATTGCAAAAATAACTTCCTGAGGGTGATTTGGTTGGAAGATATCCATCACCTATTAAATAAGCTGCTATCTTGATTTGATCTTTAGAAATATTAAATTGATTTTTTATAGGTAAGGTTCTAGCTAAAGCTATATTATCGCCAATTTTAAAATCCTTTAGCTTTTGCCAACCTAGTAAGGTATAGAAAAGATGATCATCTGTAGCTCTAATTTTACGGTTTGTCTTAGTTGTTACTTCCCAAACGCTTTTTATACCATTAGGATGCACCTCTGTAATAGCTGCAGTAGTAATCTTTTGGCTATTTAAATCTAGGGAAAAAAGCTCGTAGCCTTGCCATTTTGTAGACTCTTTAGCAATATCTTGTAGAGTGATTAACTGACCTGTTTTTGTGTTTATAACTTGGGTTGAACCACTCAAGCAACGTCTAAGTATATCTGCTTCACCAAGGCTATAACCAGCAATCGCTTGTGCAATTTGCATGATCTGCTCTTGATAAACAGGTATTCCATACGTCTTTTCTAGTATGGGTTTGAGAAAACGCTCAGCATTCGGAAACTCTTTATATTGAACCTCTTCTGTACCATGATGGCGACGGATATATGTAGGAATATTCTCCATAGGCCCCGGGCGATAGAGAGCTGAAACAGCAATAAGATCCTCAATATGATTAGGTTTAAGTCTTTTTAAGGTATCAACCATACCACCACCCTCAAACTGAAATACTCCTGCTGCTTTACCTTGTCCAAGTAAAACCATAGTTTCAGGATCATTGGCAGGGAACTCGTCAGGGTTAAGCTCTATTCCTCTAGATTCTTTAATTATTTTGACAGCAGCTTCTATCAAAGAAAGTGTACGCAGGCCAAGAAAATCCATTTTCAGAAAACCTAGGTCTTCAATACTGGACATATCATACTGACAAACAGTGACATCACCACTTTTAAAAACAGGGGCTAGCTCTTGTATTGGCTTGCGAGCAATTATGACTCCAGCAGCATGAACAGAAGCGTGACGAGTTAGACCTTCTAAAGTCATAGCCACATCCATAAATTCCTTGGCGACTCCATCATAGAGGTCTTTAAGTTCTTTGACCTCTGTCATAGCTTTGGCGATGGGAGTGGAACGTCCAAAGACTACTGGGATTAATTTGGCAGCAGCGTCAGCATCAGCATAAGGGGCTTCTAACACCCTAGCAGCATCTTTAATAGCAGCTTTTGAAGCCATAGTACCAAAAGTGGCTATATGAGCAACCTTTTCATCACCATATTTGCGGCGCACATAATCAATAACTTCACCACGTCTAACATCAGAAAAATCAATGTCAAAATCAGGCATAGAAATCCGTTCAGGATTCAAAAAACGCTCAAAAAGTAAGTCAAACTCTAAAGGGTCAATATTAGTAATACCAAGAGCATAAGCTACAATGGAACCAGCGCCTGAACCACGACCAGGGCCTACTGCTATGCCTTGACGTTTAGCCCAATTTATAAAGTCTGCTACTATCAAAAAGTAATCAGGAAAACCCATAGCAATTATTACCCCAAGTTCATACTCGGCGCGTTCTAGTATTTCAAGTGCTTCTTTATCTACACCAACTTCTTTAAATTTTTCCAAGTGAGGGTACTTATAGGTGTCAAAATTATTACCTTCTGCTTTAGGTATACGGTGTTTCTCACCAGCTCTTGCCACCCCCAAAAGAATCTCCTCTAAATTTTTAGTTTGCTTATTCTGTATACAGCTAAAATAATTACTATAAGACTCTGCTGTAATAACTTTATAGCGTGGCATTAAACCCTCATAAGTTTGTACTCTAAGTTGTTCAGCCAAAGTTCTACCTTCAGGTATAGGAATCTCTGGCATTTGATAAACTTTTTTACTACCTATAGGTAATTCAACATCACACAAGTCTGCTACAACCATAGTGTTGGCTAGCGCACTAGGGTATTCTGTTTCGGGAATGGCCTTGGCCATCTCCGTTGGAGTTTTTACATAGAATTCTTCACAAGGAAATCTGAAACGCTTGGGATCAGATAGGGTAGTTTTAGTTTGAATAGCTAAAAGGGCTTCGTGAGCTTTGGCATCTTCTTTTTTGACGTAATGACCATCATTAGTAGCTACCATAGCAAGGCCATATTTATTAGCCAGCTCTTTTAACATAGGGTTAAGTTTTCTTTGTTGATCTACTAGTTCAGTTAATTTGGGGTCAGTTTGCTCAAGCTTTTTAGGGATATGATTTTGCAACTCTATAAAAAAATTGTCCTTATAAATTTCTAAGTAGTTTTTAAGCATTTCTTCGCCTGCAGCAAAATCAACGTCGAGTAACAGGCGGGGAATTTGCGCTCCAAGGCAACCTGACATAGCAATAATGCCTTCAGAATATTCTTGTAGCAGCTCATGATCAACGCGTGGCTTGCTATAAAAACCTTCTATCCAACTTCTAGAAGTAAGTTTACATAAATTTTGATAGCCCTTAAAGTTTTTTGCTAGCAAAGTTAGGTGAAAATAACCACCATCAAGTTTGCTGCTAGCCTTTTTCTTTTCATAACGCGAACCTGCTGCTACATAAGCTTCTAGGCCAATAATAGGCTTAACATCCATGTTTTTAGCTATTTTATAAAACTCTATTACACCATGCATGTTGCCATGGTCAGTTATGGCAACAGCAGGATTTTCTGGGCTAACTTCTTTAACCCAAGAGATCAAATCCTTTATACGTGCTGCACCATCTAAAAGACTATAAGCAGTGTGTTGATGGAGGTGAGCGAATTTAAGTTTTGCTGGCATGTTATTTAATACTACAACTTTCACTTATTGCTTAGGTAACATTCATTGAATTCTTAAGCACTGAATAGACTCTATAAGTTCAGAATTCTAAATTGTGAGAGGGTTTGAACAAGTACTACTAACAAGTACTACTAATGAAAAAGGTCTGTTCTTGCCTGTGCGAAATTTACCCTACTCCCTCTATGAGTGTTATGATAAAATACTGTCTAATTAGCTAAGGAGGGCGAATATGGTCTCTGTGCGCGAGCGCATCTCACGCTTTACCAAGCCCCGTGTGGAAGCTGTTGGCCTAGAAATTGGCACAAGTGCTTTAAAAGTAGTAGATCTTCGTCCGGGTAGTCCTCCAACTTTAGAGGCTTTAGGCATCCGTCCTATGGTCCCCGGGCTTATTCAAGAAGATCAGGTAGTCGACCCGGAAGGGTTAGCTGAAGAAATTAAGGAGCTTTATAAAGACGCAAAAATAAACATTAAAAAACGACCCTATGCAGTTACTGCTGTGAGCAATAGCTTAGCTATTACTCGTAATATTTTCATGCCTAAAATGGGCTTAGAAGAACTTAGCGAGGCAATTAAATGGGAAGCTGATCGCTATATACCTTACCCCATTGAAGAAGTGGTTTTTGATTACTATCCTCTAGACCACCCTAATGATATAGAGGATGATGGTCAAATGGAAGTGGTTATTGCGGCAGCACGTTTGGATTTGGTGGAGCAGCAGGTGAATTATATGAAACTTGCTGGACTCGAGCCAGTTGTCATTGATGTAAAACCGTTTGCTTTATTACGTTCTCTCAAGGGTTCTCTTCTAGGTGAGAAACTTAATAAAACAACTTTAGCAGGTTCATCTTATACTGAAGATAATGAAATAGGAGTGGTGCTAGAAATAGCCGCATCGAGTACTACCATTACTTTAGTGCGTGGTGAGAGGGTGCTTATGAACCGTAATGTGAATGTTTCAGGAGATGACTTTACAGCGGCTATTCAGCGCACTTTTGG
The DNA here is from genome assembly GCA_965223045.1 of Trueperaceae bacterium. Lineage (GTDB taxonomy): Bacteria > Deinococcota > Deinococci > Deinococcales > Trueperaceae > CBDCVN01. Next base: position 4,091,181 of record CBDCVN010000013.1, on the reverse strand, counting down.
TCTTGATTTTGATACTGCTGAAGAAATAAAGATAAGCTACGGGACAGCCACCATTCCTACAGAAGAAGATGAGGATTTATTGAACTTTGACTCAGAACATGAACAGTATAGCCCTGGGCGAGTTTACGAAGCTTTACGACCTGTTTTAGTTGACTTAACTACTGAAATTAGACGTAGTTTAGAATTCTTTCGTGTTCAGGCAGGTGATGCCAATATAAATCGCATGATGATTACTGGTGGTAGCGCGAAATTACCTGGATTATCAGAAGCTATAGGAGACTCCCTGGGCTTACGTGTAGAAGTAGGTGATCCTTGGTTAACTGTGTTGGTTGATAACAATAGCTTTGATCAAAAACAGATTAATGCTTTAGGATCTGAGCTTAGTGTGCCAATAGGATTAGCTTTGCGTGGGGTGAATCTTGATTGACATTAATTTATTACCAAAAACAGTTAAGCGTCAAGTTGGTTCAAAGTACTTGCGCTTTGCTACAGCAGCCTTTGTAGTTCTAGCACTTTTAGCTATGGGAGGCTTGCAAGTTTGGTTTAACTTACAAGAAAACGAGCTTAAAGAACAAAAAATTGATCTTGCTTTGGAACTTAATGAGTTACAACCTATTCTTGATGAACAGGCTGATTTACTTAACCGTCAGAGGGAGCTACTTGCATTACTTAGTGTTCGCGATGAAGTAAAAAGAGGAACTGTTACTTGGTCTCAAGAACTTGCTTTTATGCTTGAAAATTTGCCCCCACCTGCAACAACAGGAAGGCCTGCCATGGCCTTCAATAATTTGTCTATAAGTGCTTTGGAAGATGCACGTAGTAGATCTGCAAATAATGCTTCCTATGAAGGACTTCCAGTAACTGCTCAAATGCAGGTTTCAGGTTTAGCCCAAGATGCTGAAGTTTTAGCAGATTACATTCAAGCACTACAAATAGCGGATCAACTTGGCGTTTCATTTAGTAATGCTTCTTTGGATCAAGAGACTGGCTTTTATAACTTTAACTTAACTGTTGGACTTGTTACAGGAGAGCAAAATGGCAACTAGTGAGCAGCAAGGTTTTTCTAGCAGGTTGCAACTGCAGCCTTATCAAATAGCTATTATAGTGATAGTTGTTACAGTTTTGCTAGGAGTTGCATGGTGGTATCTTCTTTTTCAACCAACTAGAGAGAATATATCTGAGTTGAAAAATGAGATCCAAACACTTGAAGGTAAAATTGCTGAAGCTAAAAGAGTAGAGAGGCGTTTACCTGAATTAAGAGAAGAGGTGGAAAAGCTTAATGGTGAGCGTGAAGAGTTCCTGAGTGAACTTCCTAAAGAAAATGAAATAGCTCAGCTTATTGACCGTTTACGTATTTCTGCTAGTAATGCAAACGTTATTCTCAATCAGATAAGTAACAATGGTATATCTCGTCAATCTGTTGCTAATGTTAGGCCTTTTAGTTTTAGTGTGGCCACTGAGGGCACTTATTTTGACACATTAGGTTTTTTAGAAGAAATTGAGTCTTTCAAGCGTTTTACAAGAATCAGGCAGGTGGATTTCTCTATTCAGGGTAATCAAAATGATGACCCCTTGTTGAATACAAACTATAATTTTACAGTTTATACATTTACAGGAAGCGACCCAGGGCCGTCTAGGGAGACACAATGAAAACATCTACACATTTAGGCGTATCTCAAGAGTTTCGCCTTATGATAGCAATTTTTATCTTCTCACTAGGGGGGTGGGTATGGTTCAACTTCTTTATGCAACCTAAAGCGGAGAACACTGTTGAGTTTGAGTTATATCGAATGGATCAAAATGATAACTATCCTCAGCCTATTCGCTTGTTAGATGGGGGTTCTAAGGCAAATTTAGTCTTAAATAATGTTTTTGATAAAAGTTCTTTGCCCCCTGCTTCACTAGATAGCTCCTACCCTTTTACATCAGGGAGTATTCAACTTGTACAAGCGAATGTTTCAGATTCAGAAGAAAACACAGGCGAGATTTATATTTTACCATCGTTGGCTTTGGATGAGGAAACTGAAGCACCCGTAGAGGAAGATGGTACAACAGTTACTCCTGTAGTACCACCTCGTGTGGTGCGTGAAATAGAAGTGCTTGAACTACCCTTTCTTGTTACTGAGCCTCCTGCTCCGGAACCAGAAGCTGAGGACACAGTTCCTACAAGTCGCGCAGCTAGACCACGTAGTTCGGTTAATCCATTTGCCCCTATAGTTGTAGCAGCAGCCCCACCATCACCTCGTCCAGCAACAGCCCCGCCACCAAGAGCATCAACATCATCAGCTCAGCCTCCAGCATCACCCACTAGAGTGGACAACACTACCACTCGTTCAACTACTCAACTTCCTCCTGATGTGGTGCCTCCTACACCTAGATCTGTTATTCCACCCTCTCCTAAAACATCGGCCAGTCGTTTGCCTCAGGCATTACCTAGTGGTACCTTGCCTGTAAGTCCTGCTTTGCTGTCACGACCAACTTATCCAGCTGCAGGGACTCATACAGCACATACCCCTCTTGAAGTGGATATTACTCAAATTGTTGGTGCGCGTACTCCATCAACAACACCATTGAGCACTCCACCACCTATATCAAACACTGTATCCTCTGACACAATATCTTCTACTTCATCAGATCTACCTAGTAATAGTAATGTTGCAAGTACGCCTACATCAGCAACAAGTGATAGTGGACAGGCAGAGATAGTAGTCCCAGCACCAATAAGTTTGAGTGCTGCATCATCTCGTAGCTTTGGTATAGAGTCACAGGCTCCCCAAACATCAGTTGTGCCAGGTATTACAGCACTAAGTCGCTACCTTCGTGATACGAATTTAAGTTTCACAGGGGCAGTTCTTGGTCCTGTAAGCCTTGCCGTTTTTCGTGCTAATGAGCAATCTTTTTCAGTACAGCTAGGACAAAATCTTCCCGATACGGATATTATCCTTACAGACGTTAAAAATCATGAAGTTGAACTTACCCAAGGTAATGAGTCACAACTTCTTATCTTAGATCTCAGGCGGTAACTTATGAAAAGAGTTTTTTTGTTTCTCGTAGTATCTTTTGTGTTTGGTTTAGTTGTTTCTCAAGAAGATGTTGACACGGCAAGAGGTGCCTCAACTGAACTTGCGCCCCTACCTGCTGACCCAAGATTCGATCAAGAGGTAACTTTTAGTACAGGTCTAGCTGGTGCACCTTTACCTGTTATGATTGAAGCACTTGCACAAGCAGTGGGCTTAAGCGCTGTGATATCTGATATACCTGATGATGTAGTTACTTATAACTTTGGTGAGAAGCCTTTTAGGCAAGTTTGGAAAGTAGTTCTTTCTCTAAATGGGCTTGATTATGTTTTGCAAGAAAATGATGTGGTGGTAGTTGGCACTGTAGAAAGTGTTCTTCGCTATCAGCAACGAGAGCCAATAGTTAATCCTGAAATTGTGCAGCAATTTTATAGGGTTTCGGGTAATACACAAGAATTTGCCACTGCTTTGCGTGCTGCTGACTCTAATGTTGTAGTTGAGCCTATACCTAATATTAATACTATTTCCGTCCGTGGGACAGCAGAGCAGCAAGAATCTGTGGCAGTTATTCTTAGCAATCTTGATCCACCACCAGCTGAGTCAGAACAAGATAAGCCAAAGGTACAGCGCATCTACCGTCTCTCCAATGCTAAAGCAGAGGACATTGCTAAAATACTCCAAGATACTGCTTTGTTAACGCCGCTTTCTGATGAAACAGAAGATGATAGTGATGACGGTTTAATTGTAGAAGAGAGTGAAAATAGCCGTGTTACAAGGGCTGTAGACCGATTTGTCACAAATGTTTCCTCTGCACCAGAACCGCAAGCCCCTCCTGAACTTGATTTTGTAATAGTACCTGACACGCGCACCAACAGCCTAATTATTAACGCTACAGCTGAGCAACATGAGCAATTTGCTGAGTTGCTTCCCAAGCTAGATATTCCTCAAAAGCAGATTAATGTGCAAGTGCGCATTCAAGAAATTACAAAAGAATCTGCTAGAAATTTAGGTATTGATTTAAATGCAGGTTTTGGTACTTTTTCAGCACAGTTTCTCGAAACGGGCCTTAATTTTGTATTTAATGCCCAACGAGCCATTTCAGGTCTTAATATAGGTGCAGTACTTGATACGTTAGAGAGGCAAGGACTTTCTCGAAATGTTGATGATGCTAATGTTACGGTGCTCAATAATGAAAAGGGAAGTATTCAATCAGGTGGTACTATATTTATCAGCTTAGTATCTGGAGGCGTAACATTAGAAAGGACAATACCTTATGGTGTGCAGGTAGACTTTGAGCCGCAGATTACTAATACAGGTTTAGTTAATTTGGATATTGAAGCTAAAGTAGAGGCAACTATAGGAGCAGTAGAGGATCCGCAACTTTTAAACATTTCAACTAAGCGTGTTACTTCTACGGTTACACTCGAGCCTGGCCAAACAATCCTTTTAGGTGGCCTGTTCCAAAACTCTTTTGATAAAACTACTAGAGGAGTACCTATTTTGAGCAGTATTCCTCTTATTGGTGAAGCATTTAAGCACACTAGTGTAGAGGAAAAGGATACTGAACTCTTACTAATTGTAACTGCAAATATTATTGAATAGTTGATTTAGTTTTTTACTTAGGTAGTTTTGTTAATAGCCAGCATGAGCCAGCCTTATGTTGGCTAAGTTTTTTGATTTAGGGAATGTTAGTGATTGTTTTAGAACTTAAGTGTTCTAGGGTGGGGTTACTAAAATCTTGATTAGTGGAATGGGCTGACATACTTTCGGTAGGGAAAGGGATAAATAGATGCTCGAGTTCCTCCCTTTCATTTTTAGTTTCATCTAACCAAAGTGCATAATCTTCAGGCTTTAGTATTACAGGCATTCGGTGGTGAAGTTTACTTATAAGCTCATTTGGTACTGTGGTTAGAATCGTGCAGCTTTCTAGAGTTTCCCCATTATAGTACCAGTGCGACCACAAGCCTGCAAAAGCAAATACAGAAGAATTTAAGACCTTAATGTAATGCGGATTTTTGTCTTTCCACTCATAAAAGCCACTTGCAGGTATAAGGCAACGCCTCTTTTTAAAACTATCTTTGAAAGAGGGCTTTTCCTGTATTGTTTCTGATTTGGCGTTAAAAAGAGGCTTAATACTTTTGTAATCCTTAACCCAGCCTGGTATTAATCCCCAGCGTGCATAATTAGCCTTACGGACATTTTCTTGTTGCCTAATTATCACTACCTGTCTAGTAGGAGCAATATTGTAATCAGGAGTAAAGTTAGGGGGGGATGATACTCCAAAATTTTCTTGAAATTCTTCTTCTGACCAGTAAACTGTATAACGTCCACACATAATTAATAAAATACCACTTATATTTCTACTGAACTAGTCTTTAGCCAAATATTCCTTTAAAAACAAAGAAAAAAAGTGCTGCCAGAATACCTGCTATTGGCAATGTTACAATCCATGAAACAATGATATTGCCAATAATTCTAAGATTCAATGCTCCAATTCCACGTGCCATTCCTACTCCCATAACTGCACCAACAGCAATATGTGTAGTAGAAACGGGCAAGCCAGTACGTGATGCTAAAACAACTGTTGCAGCAGCTGCAAGTGTTGCACAAAAGCCACGGCTTGGTGTTAGGTCAGTTATTCTAGTACCAATAGTTTTTATAACTTTATATCCCATTGTTGCTAATCCAATCACAATACCTCCTCCACCTAAAAAGAGTATCCACAGGGGTAAATCAGATTTCTGAGTAACTTGTCCTCCAGATTTAACCATACTTACAACTGCAGCAAGTGGTCCAGTGCCATTGGCTACATCATTTGAACCATGAGCAAAGGTCATTGCACACGCTGTGAAGACCATCATGGGTGCAAATACCTTTTCAACACTAGCAAAGTGAAAGTTTATTTCAGCAGAAGGATCAATTTGTACGCGCCGGATGAGTAACCAACCAATTACAGCCACCAAAATTCCTAAAAGGACTGACACTAGAAAACTTCCTGTAATACTTAGCTCAATCTTAAGATGTTTTAGGCCTTTGAACAATGTGATTAGGGTAATGATAAAACCCACAAGAAACACGTAGATTGGACTCCAGCGCTTTGCATAGGCAAAAGGTTTGTTTGTATCTAATATAAGAATCCGAATACTTAACATTAGAAAGTAAGCAAGAATCCCTCCAATTAATGGAGAAATTAACCAACTAGCAACTATACTAGTGATTTTGCTCCAATGAATAGCATTAATACCAATACCAACAATTGCAAAACCAACAATTGCACCAACGATTGAGTGTGTTGTTGAGACTGGCCAACCTTTTAAAGAGGCAATCATTAACCATAGAGCTGCTGATAATAGTGCTGCCAGCATTCCATAAATAAGATACTCAGGATTATTTATGATTCCACTAGGATCAATAATATCTTTACGTATGGTACTAGTGACATGTCCCCCTGCTAGGAAAGCTCCCATAAATTCAAAGATTGCAGCAATAATAACAGCTTGCATAACTGTAATAGCTCCTGAACCAACAGAAGTTCCCATAGCATTAGCTACATCGTTAGCTCCAATACCCCATGCCATACACATACCAAAGATCAATGCTAAGCTAATGAACCAGATGCTGTACTCAGCAATAACTTCCATTAATTCACTCCTAGTTTGGGGATAATTTTCATTATGTTTCCTTATAAAAAATCTACCTACTAGACATAGAGAAATGCGGCACCACAAACACAAATATCATGCATTAGACCTAGTTTAAGAACAACTCTATTAATTCTATAAGAGGTCTAAAACATTTAGTTAGGCTAGACTTAGTTATTGGGCAATAAGCAGTCTTAATCTGTTTCCAACTTTTTCAGCATAATCAGCGAGGTCACCTACCCAATCAATTAAACGATACCAGAAAACTACTGATACAGGCTTTAATTCATCTTCGTGCTTGAATAGTACACGAGCCAATTCTATGCCAAGGTTGTCAGAATCATCCTCAAGACAATTTAATTTATCAACCATAGAGTCTACAGTAGAGGCTTCTCTTCCTCCAAATCCCATTTCAAGTAACTCGTCTAATTCCTCGATAATCTTACCTGAATAATGGCACACCTCTACACACTTATTTACAAAGGGCATTAGTAAGCGTGTTAAGGGTTGAGGGACTTGCATGGAACGCTCAAATAGCAATCCTGCAATATCTTGAGCTACATCAGCTATAGAGTCTTGCATATCGAGAATATCTAGGAGGTCTCGCCTACTAACAGGTAGAAATGTGGTTCTTGGTAAGTGTTGACGTAATTCATTTTTTATATTGTCAGCTTCTTCCTCTTTTTTGAAAATGCTATTTTTTAGCTCCTCAATTTTTGTAGTATCTTTGTTAGCTACAGCATCGAACAACTGTGGAATCTCATCAACACACGAAATAACAACTCGCATATGCTCTTGAAGGGATTTAAAAGGATTGCGGTTGAATAGCCGAATAAAAGGACTTGTTGTCAACTTAAGTTACCTCCTTAACCAATAAAACATACTTGATAAGCTTTGGATAGTGGAACAAGCTAATCATGTGATAAATCAACCCCTTTGACTGCTTGCTTAAGTGGTTTAGGTAACCACCAATTCCATTTACCTGCTAAAAGCATTACAGCAGGAACTAGTGCTAGACGTACTAAGGTGGCATCTAGAAAAACAGCAATGGTAAGTCCAAGAGCAAGGGTTTTAATAAGCACTAAGCGGCTAAAAACAAACATTGTAAAGACGAGTAACATAATTAGTGCTGCACTACTAATTACCCCGCCTGTAGCGCTTACAGCCTGAATTACTGCTTCTTTGTCACTTAAGCCTTTTTTATGATTTTCAAAAATACGAGCTACTAGGAAAACTTCGTAATCCATGCTTAAACCAAAAACTATAGCAAAAATAAAGATTGGCACACTTGCTTCTACAAAGCCTAAGCCTTGAGATAAGCCAAAATAAGGAGCAAACCAACCATTTTGAAAGACGAGTACCACTACTCCAAAAGCAGCACTAACAGTAAAAGTATTTAAAATAATAGATTTTAAAGGAATAAGTATAGAGTGAAAAGCCAATCCCAATAATATAAAGGTGGTAATGTATACTATTAATAACGCATAGGGAAGGTTTTGATAAAGTACATTAACCCAGTCGTGTTCAAAGACATAATCCCCCCCTAGGAAAGTAGGTAAATTAGTTTCTTTTAAGATACTTCTCAACTCAGCAGCAAGCTCTCTGCTTCCAGCAGGTAAGATGCTTGCCTCAGGAAAAACTTGTAAAAGAGCATATTGACCATTTTTACTAACCGTTGCTTTAACTATGTTATGCAAGGGGCTTTGTAAAGCTAGTTCTTGAGTGGCATAGTATTGCTGCCTTAGGAGTGAGGGTAATCTACCTGTTTGGGTAGGAGAGTAAAGTGTGGTAACCTTGTCTAAATTTTTAATTTCACGGCTAAGCTTTGTCACTGTACGTACAGACGAAGGATGAAAAAAACCTTTTTCGCCAAAATCTATAATGATATCAAATGAACGTATTAGACCATCTAAGCCCAAGTCTTCTAAAACTAATTGAGCTTTACTTACATTAGTATCGTTAGTTAGACCACGTACGCCTGAGAAACCTGCCTCTATCTTAAGTGTTGGATAGCTTAAGCCCAAAAGTATTAAAAATCCTAGAAACACCCATAGGAAAGGATTTCTCAAGACCTGCTCTGCCCTAGTATGCCAGAATCCGCGACTGCGCTGCCCTAAAGTACTTTTGCTGAAACTTATTAAATTGATATGCTTGCCTAGAAGGCAAAATATTGCTGGTAGAGCTGTTAAAGAAATGGCAACACTAAAAAATATAACAATCATGCAAGATAACCCAACAGAGCGGATAAAAGCAAGAGGTGGTATTAGTAGAGCAGTTAGAGCAGCTACCACAGTAAGGCCACTTAAAGCTATAGCTTTCCCAGCAGTAGTAGTGGTTGAGATAGCAGCCTCCCTCGGATTATTCCCTTTTAGTAACTCTTCTCGAAAGCGATTAACCATAAGTAAGGCATAATCAATGCCTGTAGCTAGTCCCAGCATAGTAACTATAGTTTGTACAAAAGCAGAAATATCAAAAAGTTGCCCCACTAAAAATAATGCGGCAAAGGAAATACTTATAGACATTAATGCTACCAATATGGGTAAGCTTGCAGCAACAAGGGCACCAAATGCTATTATAAGTACTACTAGGCTTAAAGGTAGACCAAAAAGCTCTGCACGTTTGGTATCTTGCTTTGCTGTTTCTAAAAAGGCTAGCTCAATAGCTGGTACACCTGTTAGGTAATACGCCAATAACCCCTCTTCATCTGTCGCTTTTAGTAAAGTTTTTTGGATTTGCTGAGTGATTTGAGAAGCTTCAGTTGAGTTTTTAGTACTTAGTTGTATTAGTGCTAAGCTCGAGCTAACCTTTTCAGAGAAACTAGGGAAATTTCCATTATTTTTAGAATAACTTATGCTGGCTACACCCTCAACTTTTTCTAAATTGTTTATAACTGTCTCAAACTGCTTTTCAGCTTGTGATAATTTTTTAATCCAAACATCATCACTAATATTAGAAGCAGTGACAGTAAGGAAAAGCTGCCTCTTTTGCTCACTAGCGAAATTTTCTTTAATGACTTGTTTGACAAATCTTTCTTCACTCTCAAGCAGAAGGCCTCCTGTATTGTTACTAAGAACCTCATTAACACGTCTTGACCAAGGAATAATCGCCAAAATTATTATGACCCAAGCTAATAAAACAGCCCAAGGATGTTTGCTAATAATTTGCCCAATGCTTTTAAACAAGGTAAACTCCTTCAATGCTTTAATCTCTTAATCAAGATTGATAGCCCAAAGTTTTTAGTAGGATATCACATTGTCTAAACCATTTATTTTCAAACAACTCTAATGCATAGAATATGGCAGGCTCTTTTATTATCTTTCTTTTTAGGATTAGGGGTTTTGTGGTTTGTTTTGCCAGGTTCACTTAATCTACATAGCTGGACAACATTTACAAGCTTGCATTGGTATGATCTTATATTTATTTTGGGGCTTGTAGTTGCATGGTGGTTATTAGGAGGGCTGAGAAACATTTATTTTGTCCATATGAGCGGAAGTAATCTTAGCTTTTTACAAGGTATTCAAACTTATCTTATGGGCTTAGTAGCTTCGGTTATCACACCAGCAGCAGGAGGTAATGCAGTTGGTACCACATGGATTTTAACCCGCTTTGGCGTACCAATTCGGCATGGGGTATTTATTTCTGTCCTCAACTTGGTTTTTGATATGACCTTTTTTTCGTGGGCAACTGCAGTATCATGCTTATATCTTTTTCAGCATGATACTATTCTACCTATAAAAAACCTAGGTGTACTTATTATCACCTTTTCTATTTTCTTGGTAGTATTTTCTTATGTACTTATTTTTAGGCTAGGACTATTGATTGATTGGGCACGACGACTTACGCAACTACGTTTTCTAACTCGCTATGAGGTGAGGTTTGGAAAGTTCCTTGACTCACTCAAATTAGCAAGTCGGAATCTAGCTTCTGCCCCATGGCAAATGCACCTCAAGTTCCATAGCGTGTCAGCCTTAATGTGGTTAAGCCGCTTTGCTCTTCTAGCTGCTATTATCAGTGCATTTAATATAGCAAATCACCCTGTTGAAATTATGGCATTTAATGCTATTGCCCATACCTTTGCCTTTTCTGTGCCCACACCCGGAGCAAGTGGCTATCAAGAGTTCGTATTCTCTTGGTTACTTAAAGAGCCGGGAAATCAACAAGCACTTGCTTCAGCTATAATTTTCTGGCGCATATTGAGTTATTACCTTTACTTTTTAATTGGTCCTATTATTGGAGGTCTAGCCCTAGCTAGATCACAAGGCCCCAAAACCCTTTTCCTTGAATCTACCAAACGATAGATCTAGTTTTACAACTACCTCACAACACTAGCAATTTCAATAAGGATCAATTTTTCCAAGCACATTTTCTTTGTACCAATGCACTTCCTTTTCAAGGCCAACCTCAGGACTAGTTGTTGGGTTGTAATCAATTAATTTTCTAGATTTTTCAATATTTGCATGTGTTTTAAGCTGGTCCCCTAAACGCTTGGGTTTAATTTCAATGTTTGCTTTTTTGCCAATAATACCTTCAACAATAGCAATACCTTCTCCAGTAGTAATTGCAGTATCTGTACCGATGTTTAGGATTTGACCATTACAGTTGTTAAAATTATCCATACTTGCAATCAGACCCTCTATTATATCATCAACATAACTATAACTCCGTAAGTGTTCATTACTCCCTTCATATAAAGGAAAAGGTTTACCAGAAAAGATGCAATAAATGAGCTTAGGATAAAGCTTTTCTGGTCTTTCCCTTGGTCCATAAACAGAAAATAGACGTAGTGAACAAGCAGGAAAGCCTTTTTCGCGTGTATAAGACATAACAAGTTGTTCCGCTGCCAGTTTGGTAACACCATAAAATGACGTGGGTTTGGCCTCAGCAGTTTCACTACCTGTGGCATTGGTACCATATATGGAAGAAGTAGCAATGTTAATAAAACCTTTAAGGCAAACTGATTGTATTGATGCTTCAAGTAATTGGTAGGTGGCTTGAATGTTGTTACGCTCATAATCAGCAAATCTATATGCTGATATACCTGGTTGTGCTGCAAGATGAAAAATAAAATCAACCTCGTATATATAAGGCAACAAATTATCTCGAGCAAGGTCAGCATACTCAACAGCAACACCTAATTTTTTTACTTGCTGAAGATTCAAATCTTTTAGTTCCCTACTGTAGTAATTAGTCAAGCAATCAATACCTACTACACTGTGGCCAAGCTGAGCAAGTTCTTCAGATAAGTGAGAGCCAATGAAACCAGCAACTCCTGTTACAAGGACTTTCAAAATGAACTCCTCCCAAAATAATAATCTTAACCTGCTTGGGCGCTCCATGCTATAGTTTTACGTTAATATGGCTAATCGTAAAAATCGTAGAAGACCTAAGATCTTATTTGCCACTATTGCTGCAGGTGGTTCTCATGTGGCCTCTGCTCAAGCTATGAAACAGGCCTTAGAAACTCATTACCCTGATCATTTTGATATAGAGATCAAAGAGATTATGAGAGATTATGGTTTTACAACTTTAGATACACGTCATAAAAGTTTATGGAAGTGGATGTTGAATCATCCAAAACTTATTGTGAGGGGACAAAAAATTATAGACTCTTTCCCTAGTTTGTCAATTAACTTCCAAAGGCAAACTCTAAAAGCCTTCTCTAAAAAGGCAGCAGCACTTCTTAACAGTAACCCTCCGGATCTAATAGTTGCCAATCATGGTTGGTTGTCAAGTGCACTTACTGTAAGCCAGCGCAAATATGGTCTCTCTGTACCTGTTTTAACCTTTCAAACATCTACTCTTGATGCTACAGCACTTTGGGCTGACCCTGACATTGAGCGCATGATGCTTGGTTCACAGGTAGCTAAAAACATACTCATTAACTTAGGTGTAAGTGGTGACAAGATTGATGTTGTTGGTTACCCTGTTAAACAAAGCTTTCTCTCTCCACCAAGTCAAAAAGAAGCTCGAGCTAAATTAGGCTTAAAAGAAGCATTCACATGCTTGATTTCTCTTGGTGGAGAGGGCGTGGGCAATTCTCCTCGTGAGATTGTCTCAGCACTAGGAAAATTGAAATTTACTGTTCAAACAGTGATTATAAGTGGTCGTAATGAAACACTTAAAAAAGAGTTAAGTGATAAATACCAAGATGATTCACTGGTCAATGTGGAAGGTTTTATTACCAATATGGCTGACTACTTAGCAGCTAGTAACTTGGTAATAGGTAAAACTGGCCCTGCCACTGTTTTTGAAGCATTAGCAGTAGGTCGTCCATTCCTAGCAACAAAAAAATCGGGTGGCATTGAAAATGCTCTAATTGATTTCCTTGAGGTTAATAACTTAGGTGCTTATGTACCTACAACAGAAGCTTTGCATAAAACTGTGACAACTCATTATAGGGATTCAAAACAAGGTGATCATGTAACTCAAGTATCAGAGCAATTTGACTTCCAGGGAATGACTCATCGTGTTGCAGCTTATTTAGCACACTATGCTCAGTGTGGTGGGCCTGATTTATCGCTTGTTGGTAAAGGCATTGAGTGGTTACACTAGCATGTTTGGTCAATGGGGACTAATCCTAAGAACCAACCTACTCTGCGTAGATTTGCTTCAGAGAAAAAGGTGGTAAGAGTTAGACCTTCAAAGGCAGGGTAGATATGTTTTAAAATGTCTTCTGATACTTGACGAAGACCTTCTTGCTTGAGCAATTGACTAGCCGATTTTGAGGCCCTGAATAAGTCCAGTGGTTGCCCTGCTGCTGTTAGGTGAAAAAAGCCAGTTATATAGCGCCCTATCAACATTTCCCAGCGTCGCCAACCCCGATAATAACGTTGTATAGTTATTAAATCATTCCGCAAAGGGTAGTAGGCAGCTCTTTGACTTATTCCATTACCCCGCCGTGCAGCCCAATGATGAATTATAGGTGCACTAGGAAGATAATCTGCTTCCCAACCGTGATTCAAGAACTCAATGACAGTAGGGATTTCAGTCCCATACATAAAGTAGTGGGGTGGGCTAAGTGGAATCTTTAGACAAGCTTCACGCCGAGCCACCACTGCTCCAGCGTGAAAGCCTCTTGTAGGTACATAACTTTGCTCAGGTTGCACCTTTGGGAAATAAGTTGTATAGCTGAGTCTCTTGGAAGTAGGTTTTTGAAAAGGTAAGGCTACCAAACCAAGCTTTGCGCCTCTATTTTGAAAGTGACTCACTATTTGATCTAGTGTTGTTTCACTTGGATAAGCATCATCATCTAGCTGAAGAATTAGTTTGCCTCGAGCCATACTAATTGCATCGGGTAAACTATCAAATCCCTTAGGAGTGCTATTGTGTAGTACCCGCACCTCAGGAAATGTTCTTAGCATTTGAGCTGTACCATCATTAGAAGCATCATCAATAACAATAATCTCACGACTTGGCCCCGGAAGTGCTTGTAAGCACTGCAGCGTGTTAGTCAATGTTTGACAACGAGAGTGAGTAGGAATGAGAATACTCAGTTCAATTGCTTGGTTCATGGAACTGTAGTATAAAGCAGGGTATGCAAGTTTTTGTGAATGCTCAAACATTACATTGACAAAGTGTTAAATTGGAAGCTGAACTAGTTTAAGTTATTGTGATAAGGTCTATTGCTTAGATGTTCTTTAATGTGTATCAAACAAGTAAACAACGGATTCTCTTTGCCACTATTGCCGCAGGCGGTGCACATGTAAGCACGGCAGAAGCGATGGCACAGGCGATAGAGCGTGTTTACCCTGAACGCTTTGAGATTCAGGTTTCAGAAATTATGCGCGACTTTGGGTTTAAAACCTTTGATAAACGCCATAAAGAAGCTTGGCGCCAAGCACTCAGCTATCCTTGGAGCATTCGCTTTGGTCAAGCTCTTAGCGATAGGCTACCTCAACTCTCAGTAGCATTGCAGCGTCGTATGCTAGATAGTTTTGCTAAGTGTGCAGCTGAGCAACTAGAGAAAAACCCATCAGACTTGATTGTGGTAAACCACGGTTGGCTTAATACTGCACTTACGCTCAGTAAGCAGCGTTATGCACTAAAGACTCCTATTGTAACTTTTGTAACGCTAACTGTTGACGCCAGTTCCATTTGGGTAGAGCCGCTTGCAGAGCGTTATATTATTGGTGCTGAACGTGGCAAAAGAATCCTTATGAATCTAGGTGTGCCTGAGCAAGGCATTGATGTGATTGGCTATCCTGTAAGATCCCCTTTTTTAGATATTTTGGATAAACAGGAGTCTCGAGCCCAATTAGGTCTTGAAGAGAAGTTTACCTGCCTTATTGTGCTTGGTGGTGAAGGAGTGGGCAACAATCCAAAGAGCATTTTGAACTGGCTAAGAGACCTTCACTTCTCTCACCAAATCGTGCTCATTACAGGGCGAAACAAAAAACTTAAAGAAGAATTGGCCACACTCGGGCAACCTAACCTACGTGTCGAGGGTTTTGTCAACAACATGCAAACTTTTATGGCAGCCAGTGATGTGGTCATTGGTAAAGTTAGTGGGGCGACAGTGTTTGAATGTTTGGCAGCAGGTCGTCCCATGCTAGCAACGAGGAAATCTTACAGAAGTGAAAATGAATATATTACTTATCTGTCCGAAAAAAAATTAGGTGGATTTGCACCGGACCGAAATACTTTCTTAAACTTAGTTACAGGATATTTTGAGAATCCCAAAAAACTAATAGAGATTCAAAGGCAAACCAAGAATCTTGATTTCTCAGGTATGACGACACGCATTGCACACTATCTTGTTCATTATTTAGAAACAGGCAAACCTGACTTAAACCAAGTGGGCACAGGGGTTGGCTGGTAATAACAATACTCCTACTTTTCAAACGCCAAGTCTCATGAGTGGTATGCTATTGTGTTATGGCAATAGAACGAATGAGTATGAGGAAGCAGATAACCACCAAACGAATTGCCATTATTTTTTTGCTGAGTTTAGTTTTAGGTTTTGCAGGTCTCTATCTAGTATCACCTGAGGCACCATTAAACCTAAGCAGGTATCATTTGGTGAACTGGAGCCTGCCCTTTGTCACAATCTGTATCATCATGGCTCTGACCAACCTGCTAACACCAGCTGTTCGTATCCTAATTCTTTGCCGTGAGCAGGTCTTTCCCATAAGTTACTTTACTGCACTTAAGGTAACCCTGACGACTAATCTTGCATCAGCTCTAACTCCGGGTCGTGCTGGTGGAGCGCCGATTATTGCACTAGCACTTCGTCACCTTGGTCTCCCGCTGGGACGGGGTTTAAATGTGACCATGCAGCTTATTATTCTTGATCTCATCTTTTACACCTGGGCCTTACCAGTTTGCCTCATTTACCTGCTAGGTGTTACGCATATTAGTCTTCCACCCGAGATTGAAGTTCTTATTACCGTTACCATTAGCATCACTGTTATTATAATGACCTTTGCGGTGC
The DNA here is from genome assembly GCA_965223045.1 of Trueperaceae bacterium. Taxonomy (GTDB): domain Bacteria; phylum Deinococcota; class Deinococci; order Deinococcales; family Trueperaceae; genus CBDCVN01. The sequence goes on along the minus strand of CBDCVN010000013.1, from coordinate 4,075,093 downwards.
TTGGTCTTATCCTTTATCCTAAGGTGATTGTCAGGTTGCTGCTGTGGCTTGCGAGAATGCGCCTTCTTAGGCATACTGGTATCAAGCTCAAAAAAATCGCCAAAGACTATTACCGCAGTGTCCGTCTTTTTAAGCGCATGAAGTTTAGAACCTGGTTCAGCATACAGTTTATTACTGCCTTCGGCTGGCTCAGTAATTACCTGCTCCTCTGGGGTTTATTAGGTCTTTATGGAATCTTAACTAATCCTCTTGAGACTGTGGCAGGCCTGACCATAATCACATTTAGCTCCAATTTTGTACCGACGCCGGGTGGTTCAGGCTTTATGGAGGCAGCAGTTGGTTTTAGTACTGATCTGTCTCGAGCAGGTGTCTTTGCTGCACCTTTAGTGGTCTGGAGGCTTATCACCTACTACCTTATTTTTGTGGTTGGTCCACTGGCCACATGGTCCTTATACCACATACCGAACAGGTCTTCTGCTTCAGACTCGAGACCTAACTAGCCAAAATATCTTAGTCCTCTTCCATAATTAGGTTGCTCATTTGACCAAGAATCTGCTCTGAGATTATTATTTTCTTTCATGCTCACCTTACTTGATGTCAACAATTTTTGGAGTCCTACTGGCGGAGGTGTTCGTCGTTATCAGCTTGAGAAGATAAACCACTACCGCGAACGTGGTACATTGAAATACGTGTTCGTAATGCCTGGAGACGAAACTCGAACCGAGCCTCAGGGCAATCACGTGACCATAGAGCATCTCCCAGCAGCAAACCTGCCTGGCTCAGGATCTTATCGGCAGCTACTTCACTATCGTGGGCTGCGTCGTGTGATTCAGCGAGTGCGACCAGACGTGATCGAGTGCGGATCTCCATGGATCATGCCTTATTTGGTTCGCCAATCCGTGTTGGGAATGCTACCAAGACCCGCTCTCGTTGGGTTTTGGCATGCAGATTTTCCACGAGCCTACTTTGGTCGGATCTTTGGGACATTGCACGCCCAACTTGAGAAACCAGCAGAAGCAGCAGGTTGGTGGTGGGCAAAACAGTGGTACGGGCGCTTCGACGCCGTATTTTGCGCTAGTCAATGGGTAGCCAACAACCTAATCACCCACGGTATCAATCGCGTTTACCTCACGCCACTTGGTGTGGACACCAAATGTTTCTTACCTGATCGCCGCGACAAGAAAATGGTTGAGAGGTTACAAGCAGGTGAGCCTTCTCGCGTTGCCATCTTTTTCCCCCATCGCTTCTCAAAGGAAAAAGGTCTGCGGAATCTCCTCAACGCCTACCGTCAATTGATTACACGTGTGCAGCCGACCCCGGCGCTCGTCTTTGCCGGGACGGGACCGGATGAAGCTTTGGTGAAGAAAGCAGCCAAACAGTTTCCTCACGTCCATAGCCTCGGTTTCTTGTCGTCTGTAAAAGAGCTGGCAACTTGGGCAGCAAGCTGCGACGTGGCCGTGGCACTGAGCGCTTTCGAGACCTTTGGCCTTTCGACAGTCGAGGCAATGGCGAGCGGTCTTGCGGTGGTGGCAGCAAATGCAGGTTCCTCCTGTGAACTTGTTGAAGCCTCAGGTTGTGGCCAGACTGTGCCTTATGGTGACACTGAAAGGCTAGCGTCTGCCCTCGAGGAACTCATCAGAGAGGGGCGAGGACGACTACGCGAACGTGGGCAGCTTGGTCGTGATTATGTGCTACCCATGACTTGGGACAATTGCTTCAAGCGCGAGAGCAAGTTCTATCATGAGATCGTATCCTCCCACAGGGAAGGTCTACGTCTGGTTCCTAGAATACGAATGGACCTGTGAGTGACATGCCCATCCTTCATCAGCATGAAGTAACCACTCAGCCTGATCTGCTTCAACGCCTTTTTAGCACGCAATTGTGTAACTGGGTTTTTCTGAAGTAGGTTTTTGAAAAGGTAAGGCTAGCAAACCAAGCTTTGCGCCTGCTTGGTCCATGAATATTGTATTATAGTTACCCGAAAAAGTTTTTTCCCTAGAGAGAAATTCTCTCTGTGAGCATGTCATTCTAAGGAGTATAACGACGAAGAATCTTTGGTGGCGTAATACAGTGAGATCCTTCGCTGCACTCAGGATGACATCACTTTTGTTTATCAGGCAAGTATTTATCTGGAATCTATACTAAGAATATTTTAAAAATTAGAATCAGAGTTTATATAATTTGATAGTAAAAATTCTCAACTTGATCTAAAACTTTTTGGAGACTATATTTTTCAGAAGCGCGCGCGTGAGCAGCTTTACCTAGTTGCTCACGCAGTTCAGCATCTTTAAGTAAAGCTAAGATGTGTTTGCTTAATTGTTCCACATTAGGAGGAGTATAGAGTAAACCGCAACGACCATTATCTAGCATTTCTGCTGTTGCTCCTTGACTACTACCAACAATAGCTTTACCAAAGCTCATGGCTTCTAAACAAGTATATCCAAAACTTTCAAACATAGAAGGAAATACACATAAAGCTGCTTGATTATAGTAATCAACTAATTCATCATGAGTTTTATAGCCTGTAAATTCCACAGATCTATGATACTTTTCTGGTAGCAGATGTAAGAGGTAGTCTTGCATAGACTTAAATTTTGTCCTCGTAGGAGTATCAGGGCCAACTAATACAAAGCGTGTTTTAGGTAACTTATCGATTACAGCAGGTATAGCTGCAATCAACTTGTCTGCACCTTTATGAAAATTGACTCGACCCACAAAAAGTACCATATTGGGATCTTCATAGCCTTCAATTTTTTCAGGGGGTTTTTCAGGAATATCGTAAAGTGGAGGATTAGGGAAGCTGTGTAAAAGCCTTTTTTTCAAAAGCATTTCACGTCGAAAGAACTTGGCTGCTTCAGTGCTAGGTGTAGTTAGATGGGTAGCTTTAAGAAGTACATATCTTTCAAAAACCCAAATAGCTTGGCGACCAATTTCAGGTACATTCCTATCAAAAAGTTCCCACACAGCAGTAGGCCCATGTAATCTTACAATAAAAGGGACTTTAGGAAAGCGCTTAACAGGATAAGAAAGAGCTTCACCAGCAGAATCTACCGCTTCAAAAATCTGTATGCCTTCATTTTCAATAAGTTCACTTAATTTTTTAGCCAAACGCTTACGATAAATAAGCTCATTTCTAAAACCTTTAAAGGCCATCTTGAGAAAACTGCCCATATTCATACTAGTAGGGACTTCAGCTCGAGTTGGTTTTAAGCGATGAATTGTAAGATTATCTTCTTCAGTGCGGCTATCTTCAGGACCACGTACTATAATATGCACTTTATGCCCTCGCTCAGCTAGAGCTGTTGCTAAGCGTTCAGTGTAGTAACCAACGCTCGAGACTATCTTATCAGGCGGATAGTCAAGGGTGTGAAAAGCAATAGTTAAGGGAAGCTTCTTTGGCATTAGAGAAGTTTAACAAGAGTTTGACTGCACGACCAAAGTGAAATTGCTCAATTCCCAAATCGTCTACCTGTAGGAATAACTGGTTTTTCTAAAACCATAGAAAACAAGCAAGAACTTTTATAATTGCTCAACTGCATTTACTATCTTATAAATTACCCCAAACCCATAATCTGTAAAGTAAATTTCCCCTTCTTCATCCATACCAAAGGTGGTTATATTGTATTGCTCATCAAAAAGGAGTGTTTTACGCCACTGTCCTTCATGGTTGGCAGCTGCCCAAATTTTGCCCTGACAAAAGTCACCATATAGATAAATCCCTCTAAGTTGTGGTATTTTCTCTCCACGATAGACGTGCCCACCTATAATTGAGCAACCTTCTTTATGATCATACTGGAACTTGGGTGAGATGAAATTGCTAGTATCACATACTTCTGCTTTAAAACAGGCTTGTGCTTCAGTATAAGGCCAGCCAAAGTTAGCTCCTTTTGTTTCAGCTAGGCTGTTAATATTAAGCTCTTCCCATTTTAATTGACCAACATCAGCTACAAATAACTGACCTCCGTCAATACTAAAACGCCAAGGATTGCGAAAGCCATAAGCCCAAATTTCATCTTTTATATTAGGGTCATCCACGAAGGGATTATCTGAAGGTATTGCATATGGGAAAGATCTATCTACATCAATTCGTAAAAGTTTTCCCCAAAGCAAACTAGTGTTTTGGGCATGTTTTTCCTTTTGGGGATTGTCACGAAAATTACCGTCTCCAATACCTATGTACAGATAATTATCAGGCCCAAAAGTAATATGACCACCATTGTGTTGATCGCTCTCTTGGGGAATGCGTAAAATGACTTCGCCAGAATCAGGATCCGCACGATAAGGGTTAGTAGATACTTTATATTTGGCAATTATATTATCAAGCTCAGGAGCAGTGTAAGAAACGAAAAAAGTACCGTTTTCACGGTAGTTGGGATGGGCAGCAAAGCCTAGAAGGCCTATCTCGACACCACAGCAACCTACTTTATCGCTTAGGTCTAAAAAAGGTTCTTCTAATAGTTCACCTTTTTCAATAATACGTATTTGTCCTGCTTGCTCGAGTACAAAAAGCCGACCTGAGCCATCACCAACATTGGATATATTTACTGGACGCAATAGACCTTTGGTAACAGCCTTGGTTGCTAAACCAAGAGTTTGTGATTGAGCTTCGTCTATACTCCAGCTTGAGCGCCATAAAAGTACTTGGGGGTCATCTACAACTGCCCCTCTAGGAATGCAGGAACTTAGAGATATTATCAAAATAAGACTAGCTAGATAAACCAAACTTCTTAGAAAAAACACTTTACCTCCTCTAGTTATATAAAGCTTTTCTTTTTTATTCACGTAAAGGATACTATCGCAAATATAAGTATCTATGCAAAAGCTTGTTTATCTTGCAACTAGACTAGTAATCAGCTATGCTTAAAAACGTTGAGATTAGTTCATACCTACTAAACCATCAGCTGATTCTTATGGCTACAAGACGCTACTCTAAATATGAACCCACTCTAGATGACCTTGATATGGCGGACTTAATGAACATGATTAAAGACCACCTTTTGTCGTCAGGCTTTGATCAAAACCCATGGGATCCAGATCCTAACTATCAGCAGAGCATGCAAGATCTTTACAATGCTATTGCTGAGGCGCTAATAGATAATGAGCTTGTTTCTGAACAAGTCATTGAAGAAGCTATGAAAGCTATGGATAATGGGGATTGGATGAATTCACAGCTTGGTAATACTGTTAAAGAGCTTGCCGAGCGTCTAGAGCGTGAGGGATATTTACGTCCTGAAGCGGGTAACACTCCTAATGACCCTGAGGGTATGGGTAATTATGGAGAAAGCAATAACCCTAGACAAGCTAAGTTTGAGCTTACAAACAAGACAATTGACTTCTTAGGTTATCGCACATTAAAAGACGTGCTTGGTGGTGCAGGTAAATCTAGTGTAGGAGCACACAACACCAAATTTCAGACTACTGGGGTGGAAACTACTGCTGAGTCAAAACCCTATGAATTTGGTGATGCTATGAACTTAGACATCTCCCAAACCTTTAAAAATGCTGCTATGCAAGGCATTAACAAAGATGGTAGTTTTGATCTAGATTATGGTGATTTAGCAGTAACACAGTCTGAGTATTACTCCTCGGCTGCAACTGTAGTTATGCTAGATTGTTCTCACTCTATGATTCTTTATGGTGAGGACAGATTTACCCCAGCTAAGCAGGTTGCTCTAGCCCTAGCGCACTTAATTAGCACCCAGTATCGTGGTGATGCCATTAAGTTTCTGCTGTTTCATAATTCAGCTGAGGAAATTTCCCTTAATAAGCTTGCTCAGGCACAAGTGGGACCTTATCACACTAATACTGCTGAAGGTTTAAGGTTAGCCCAAAAAATATTAAAGAAGCAAAATAAAGACCTAAAGCAAATTGTTATGATAACAGATGGTAAGCCTTCAGCAATAACTTTACCTAATGGTAGAGTTTATAGAAATGCTTATGGTTTAGACCCTGTAGTTCTAGGGCAAACTTTGCGTGAGGTAGGTAATTGCCGTAGGCAAGGCATACAGATTAATACTTTTATGCTAGCGAAAGATCCTGAACTTATAGCCTTTGTGCAGCGTGTTTCACATATGACTAAGGGGAAAGCTTATTTTACTACTCCCCATACAATTGGTCACTACGTGCTACAAGATTTTGCTACAAGGCGTACAAAAATGGTTAACTGAAAATTGAAGATGCTAATGCATCGTTAGTCTATTCTATTTATTGTCCCAAGCGCATTTCTTAGATCCATCATAAAACTACTAAACTTTTACCTCAGCAATTAGTTAGGGCCAGAAATGTTAATCTTTATACCATTGCATGTATAAATTAAAGCCGACCAGATTACTCGACATTATTGTTTGGGATGAGGTATACTAAACATTATGCTGAATCCCAATATGGGTTCTAGTTTATTAGAAAAGTACCTAAGAGGTTAGTTATTATGAGTCAGTTAGAAATAAAAAATCTTCATGCTAAAGTAGATGGTCAAGAAATTTTAAAAGGAGTTAATCTTATTTTATCAAAGGGTGAAGTACATGCTCTTATGGGTCCTAATGGTAGCGGTAAATCAACTTTAGCTAAGATTATAGCTGGTGACCCTGCTTACGAAGTAACAGCAGGAGATATATTGGTTGATGGTGAAAGTATAATGGGTCTAGAGCCAGACGAAAGGGCAAGAGCGGGTCTCTACTTGGCTTTTCAATATCCTGTTGAGGTTCCTGGTGTTTCTATAGCTAATTTCTTACGTTTAGCAGTTAATGCCCGTTTACCCGAAGATGAAGAAATTGGAGTAATGGATTTTTATAACAAAATTACTGCTGCAGTAAAAACCTTGAACTGGGATGATTCTATAATCGAACGTCACTTACACGAGGGCTTTTCTGGTGGAGAGAAAAAGCGTAGCGAAATTTTGCAACTGCTAGTTTTAAAACCTAAATATGCCATGCTTGATGAAACCGACTCAGGTTTAGATGTAGACGCCCTTAAAGTAGTATCGCAAGGTGTTAACGCAGCACGTGGCCCTGAATTTGGTGCTTTGGTAATTACTCACTACCAGAGACTTTTAAATCACATTGTTCCTGACAAAGTACATGTTATGTTTGATGGGAGAATTATTCAATCTGGTCCTAAAGAATTAGCTATGGAGCTTGATGAAAAAGGCTATGATTGGCTTAAGGAGGCCGCCTAAAATGAAAAAAAATTTTATTTCACTTTTGATTATTACCAGCATATTTTTTTTTAGTGCCTGTGCCCCTAAGGCTAGAGTATGGTATAAAGCAGGTGCTAGTCAAGAAAATTTGCAACTCGAGCTAGCCCAGTGCCGCTATGAAGTAGAATTAGCAACTCCAAACAGCCTAGACTATTACGATTACACACACTTAGTGCCTCACTGGTATTATTCTGGTTACTATTATCACGGGCATGATGATGACGATGATGATCATTATCATCACCGAGATGTGGAGCGTTTCTGGGCTCGAGTCGCTGCTAGAGAGGCAATTAGAGAAGCAGAGTATCAGAGATATTATCGGGTGAAGCGCTTAACAGAATTGTGTATGGAAGTGAAAGGCTGGCAGCTGATACCGGAAGATGTTCTTTCAGAATATTTAGAACCAGTAGCAGTAGATGCACCCCCTGAATCTGAAGGCCGTATTTATTGAACTGTAAAAGAAAGGAGTATACATATGTCTGAATCTGCTGCATTGCAAAGCATGGAACATGAGAAGCAATATGATTTCCAAATAGCCGAAAACTACTTTTTTAAATCTGAAAAGGGTTTGAATAAACGTATAGTAGAGCAAATTTCTTACCAAAAGAATGAGCCCGAGTGGATGCTTAAATTCCGCTTAAAAGCCCTTGAAATTGCAGAAAAAAAGGGTCGTCCTAAATGGGGACCTGATATATCGAGCTTAGACTTTAATGACATTTACTTTTATGTTCGCCCTCAAGATAAAAAAGGGACTAACTCTTGGGAAGATGTACCTGAAGAGGTTCGTGAAACATACCGCCGCCTCGGTGTTCCTGAAGCAGAGCAAAAGATTTTAGCTGGAGTAGGAGCACAGTATGAGAGTGAAATGGTTTACCATTCACTAAAAGAAGAATGGGAAAGGCAAGGCGTTATTTTTCTAGATTCCGACACTGGTTTACAAGAACACCCTGAATTGTTTAAAGAGCACTTTGCCACAGTTGTTCCTCCAGAGGATAATTACTTTGCTGCTGTTAATTCTGCAGTTTGGTCAGGTGGCTCTTTTGTTTACATTCCTGCTGGTGTAGAAGTAGAAGCACCTATGCAAGCTTACTTCCTCATTAATGCTCAGAGCATGGGTCAATTTGAGCGCACACTAATTATTGCTGAAGAGGGTTCGAAAGTCCATTATATTGAAGGCTGCACTGCTCCAACATATAACAGCGACTCTTTTCATTCAGGTGTGATTGAAATTATAGTTAAAGAAGGTGCTCAAGCACGCTATAGTACCATTCAAAATTGGTCTCGTAATGTATATAACCTAGTCACCCAACGTTCTTTGGTGCACAAAGATGCCAACATGGGTTGGCTAGACGGTAATTTGGGCTCTAAAGTAACTATGAAGTACCCTAGCACATATTTGATAGGGGAAGGAGCACGGGGAGAAGTTCTTTCTATTGCTTTTGCTACTAATGGGCAACATCAAGATGCTGGGGCAAAGGTAATTCACGCTGCACCACATACTAGCAGTCAGATTGTTTCTAAGTCTATTTCTAAAGGTACTGGTCGCAGTAGCTATCGTGGATTAGTACAAATTCATGAAGGTGCTTTGCATGCTAGGGCTAATGTTGAGTGTGACGCCTTATTACTTGATGACACTAGTAAAACCGATACCTATCCTTATATTGAAATTAATGAAAAAACAGCTAATGTAGGTCATGAAGCCACTGTTTCAAAGCTTAACGATGAGCAAATTTTTTATCTGATGAGTCGTGGGTTGCCTGAAGCGGAAGCGGCATCTCTAATTGTGCGTGGTTTCCTTGATCCTGTTGCTAAGGAATTACCTCTTGAGTATGCTGTTGAGCTTAATCGTTTGATTGAGCTTGAAATGGAAGGTAGTGTAGGGTAGCATATTGGCAGTAGGTTTGTGGGTATACAAGTTTGGTAAGTTGTTTTGTGTGAATGGAAATTTATATCTTCTAAACAAAAAATTTCCCTAGATAGCAGCGAGCATTAATGTCTGCTTGGACTTTAGCTTATGTTAGCTAAGGGAGAGTTTAGGAAAAATTGCCTTATAAGCGAACGTTGTCAGAAAGTTCAAAAAAGGCTGTGTATTTTTATAACTCATGAGCCACATTGACTCTTTCAAACATGAAATTATAGGACGATTTGGATATTTGCCTGTATATCATCCCTTAGAAGATATTGACTGTGACTTTACTTGCTCACGTCGACAGTTGGTATTTGGAGGTGGAAGCGGGGAACATCCTGCTCTGGTTCTGAAAAATCCGTTGGCAGCAGTAGCTCGTTTTATTGAAGCAGTCTTAAAAGACCTTGAATTTGATGTTCATGAAGAATGGGCCAAAATCATAAAACCTTATCTCACTTATAAAATTGAAGATATAATTGTGTACTATGACTGGGATATTGACAAATTTCATTCATTTGCAGAAATGTGCAGGTCAAAAGCATTACTAAATCCATACTATGACTACGAAGGTAATGTTTCACTTGAAACTTGGTTAATACTGGGCTTTGGTGAGTTTGTTTATTATGCAATGCCAGATTTAGCTATTGAAATTATGTCGCATTTAGAAGAGCCTCACAAGCGTTTTCATCATATGCGATATAATAACATTTTACTCATCCCCCCAAATTGTCCAGTTTACGCCAATGGGGGAAATGCTTTTGGTTGTTTGGATCGGCTTAATATGTAAATACTGCAAGTGCTGCTTATCCTGTCAGATTTCTGTAGATAATCTTAAGTTATGTCAAAGAAGTATACTACTCAACTCATTGTTCAGCACTCCTGAATTTAAACCATTAGGATTGTAGTAGGTTGCAAAAGTGTGTCTTAGGATTCCCTTAGGATAAGGATTTTTCAATGAACAAAAATAATGATGATGAATAGTTTCATGTTTAACACTACAGCAACAATAATTTGTGAAGTAGGAGTAACTAAACGTTTGAGTGAACTTTTACCTGCTGTACAGAACAAAAAGGCTATGTTAGTGACTGATAAAGGGATTATAAAAGCTGGTTTGCTCGAGCTCCCCCTAGTCAATCTAAAAAGCCAAGGCTATGAAATTACTGTTTTTGATGCTGTAGAAGCAAATCCTAAAGAAAGTACTGTTTTATCTGCCCTTGAAACAGCAAAGCAACATGATGTTGAAATGGTCATAGGCTTTGGTGGTGGTAGCTCCATGGATGTTGCTAAGTTGGTGGCTTATCTGAGCAATTCTATAGAGTCACTAAATAACATTTATGGTGTTGAACAAACTAAAAGCAAACGAAGCGTACCACTGATTCTAGTGCCTACTACTGCAGGAACTGGTTCAGAGGTTACACCTATTGCTATTGTGACTACTGGTACCACAGAAAAAAAGGGTGTAGTTTCTGAGCAGCTTTACCCAGATATAGCTGTACTTGATGCTGAGCTAACCCTAGATTTACCAGCCCATATCACTGCAGCAACAGGGGTTGATGCTATGGTACACGCACTCGAGGCCTATACCAGTAAACACAAGAAAAACCCTCTCTCAGATAATCTAGCACGTGAAGCCCTACGGCTACTCGCAGGTAATATAGAAGAGGCAGTACACAATGGACAAAATAATATAGAAGCCAGGTTTAATATGCTCTTAGGTTCTATGCTAGCAGGCCAAGCTTTTGCTAATGCCCCTGTGGCAGCTGTACACGCGCTGGCTTACCCTGTAGGAGCACTTTTCCATGTAACTCATGGGCTTTCCAATGCTTTGGTTTTACCCCACGTACTACGTTTTAATGCCTCTGCTTGTGCTGAGCTTTATGCTGAAGTAGCTAAAATTATTAGCCCGCAAGACATTACGGGAAGTACTAGTGAAAGAGCTGCTGGACTTGCTAATTACTTTGCAGGTCTGGCACAGAAACTTGGTATGGCTACAAAGCTAAGTGAAGTAGGTATAAATGATAATGATGTACCTAAACTAGCTGAAGACGCTATGAAACAACAGCGTTTACTAGTTAACAATCCTCGTCAAGTAACTTATGATGATGCTATAGCTATTTATGATCAAGCACTTTAGAAAGCTTAAGACTAGGTCCCTCCAATAAATTTAGAACTGATTCCCACCAATCAGATCAATGCCAAAATATAAACCGCTTTTAGTTTGGCTAGTTACCCCACTAGCCTCTGTAAAGGTATAACCAACTGTCACCCACAAATTTTCTATTAATTGAGCCATTAGCTCTATGCTTGCTGCCAAGTTGCTGTCTCCTCCTCCAGTTAGGATGTAGTGCCCATATGCGCCTAAGCCTATAGTTGCAAAATCAGCATCAAAATAGTACACACCTCCTACGCTAAATTGGAAGGCATTAGCTTCATCATCATCAAAGTTTACACGATAAGCAATACTAGGACGTATTTGAAAAGTACTAGTCATTACATAAGTAGGCGCTAGTTCGCCTTTAAGGATATTTTCATCATCATTACCAATAAGGCTATGGTAAGTAAGCAATTGTAAACGCTTAGATTTTAAAGCATAAGCTAAATCAGCGCGACCTCTTACGTCAGGAGAAATTTGATAGTTGGCGCTTAGAGAAATAGTTTGGTCTCGAGCTAACTGTCCAGCCACACCCCCTCTTAGTGTAACTTTAATGTCACCAGCTTCAGAAATAGCAATTTCACCACCAATAGTAACTTTTAGGCCCTCATCTTTATAGCGAAGAGCACCGCCAAAAGCAGCATGACCTGTATTTTCGTCAAAATCACGTTCGTAACCCGCGGTCAAGTCTAAGTCCAAGTTGTCACCTAGAGGCACAGGAGCTTCAACACCAAAGCGAGCACGATTACTTTCAGCGCTGCCAGTAGGCAAACTATAATCAAGGGATAAATTGGCTCCACCTATACTTTGATCTAAACCAATTGTGCCACCAACCTCGCTACCCCATGCAGAAAATACTAAGGCACGAAAAGAAAGGTTATCATCTATTTTATAGCGAAATGATGCATCGGTACGGGCAGTTTCACTGGTGTCTAAAGGTTGAGAGTGTGTAACACCAAAACTGAAAGCTTCACTCCAATAACCACCACGTAATAGGGCTTTGTATGTTGATGTGGGCCATTCGTAACCAATGCCACCACCAAGCACAACGCGTCCTAAAACATGCTCATAAACTAGACCTGTGTGTCCCCAGCCAAATTGTTGCTCGAGCGCAATAATATTAGCAGGTGTAATGCGATAAGCAACTCGAGCATCTCCTCGGAACTTGTACTCATCAAAATTGTCATTATAAGTAAGCTTGGCAAAAGCCTCAAAAGGACCAAGCTTACCTCTAGAGTTTAAAGTGGCGTGGCTATTTAGTTCTTCATCTTGCAAATTTCCTTTATAATTAGCCTCTAAATTGAAATCCTGACTGGTATAACCAATCTCGCCGCCAATATCAAAACCACGTCCAGCTATATTCATAAACCCAACAGCCAGTTTCACCTCATCTGTTTTGTACTCTACCCCAGCACCATAAGCTAAGTCGTCTCGTTTAGCATCTCTTGGTGCATAAGTTATCTGTAACCTGATAGGATTAAAAGTTTCGTCAACAGACCATAGTGGTTCTGCTAAGGTTATTAATCCTGTTGAGTAATCTATGCTGTAGTCTTTTAACCTCTTTAGTACTTTCTCTCCTTCTACAGTTATAAGCACTAATTCCTCACTAGATGCCTCTACACTTTCTCCTAAACTGTAACTTCTGGTACCATCTAGTAAAAAGTCATCGGCCGTATTCTCTTCAGGGTCACCAAATATCACCTGTTCAGTTCCTTCAGCTACTACTCCTACAAAGGCCCTTGCTCTTATGTCTCCCTTTGTCTCTACCCATCCTGCTGTTAAGCTAGGTACACTATTTATCCCTGGTACATCTGTAGATCCTGCTGAGTACCCTAAACTTATTACCTCGTTATCATAACGAGCAGCAATACCATCATCAGAACGTAAAGCAGGCTGGGCCTCAGTACCACTACCTGTTAGATGGTACCTATCAATTGGATCAACATCTGTCTTCAATCCCCTATCCGCATCTAACTCTGCATTGTCAAACTCAAACTCTAGTATGTTCACCCCTACATCTACCGCTGCTTGTAACCTTCCTCCTCCTACTGCTAACTCCGCATAGCCCTGTGCAAATGCTTCCCCAAATAAATCCCCTCCTAATAACCTCCCCCTCGCATGCAAGTGGTACTGATAAAACCCTCCCTCTGCTCCTAATAACGTTATCCTTGTTTCCTTTATTGTGTTCCCATACCCTAGCTCAAGCTCTAACCTCTTTACTGTTGGCTGTGGCTCAAACCTTAACAACGCCTTATTATCCACTAGCTCCACTTGATATCCCGACAAACTTGGCCTTGCATCTTCCTCTATAAACTCTAAATTCGCTCCCACTGTTATGTAAGGTCTCTCTTGTGCTACTAGGTTAGCTACTACTTCCGGGCTTAGTTCTACTCCTACCTCTATTGGCTGTCTGTTCCCTACATTCAGTTGATAATTCGCTAGGGTTAGTTCCTCTCCTACTGTCTTTCTTGCTACTGTTACTTCTCTCTCCACTCCTAGCTCTATTAGATCACTAAACGACACATCCCCCACTATCATTATCTCTCGCTCTGCTGCCCTTATCGTGAACGTTGGATCTTCTACTGGTGGCAGGTTTACTTCCTTATGTATTACATGATACCTTATCCTTCCCTCTGTCATTGGCCCTAGCACCCAATATAGCCTGCCTGTCTCATCTGCTATGGGGTCAGCCATTGGTGTCCCATTTAACCTTGATGTCCCTGCTTTGTATTCTGATCCTGCTGGTACTTGATGAGTTATCAGCACTGTATCTACTAATCCTATTTCCCCTTCGCTCCCAAACACCAAGTCTATATCTGAAAATCTTGTTTGTTCTATATCTGGTAGTGCTGGTGGGCATATTACCGTTACTATCGCCTCTGCCCTTTGATTCCCTGCTCCACTTCTTAATATTGCTGTATTCGTTAGCTCCCCACAGGTCACCGCTTTTCCTTTTACTGTTATTGTTTTGCCTTGCCCTGCCTCTAGCATGAATGTTTCTGCTATATCTTCTCCTTCTATCCCTTCTGGAAGCATATCTCTGATTGTTACTTCTCCCTCTGATCCTCCTGTATTTGTTACCTCTATTTCAAAGACCGCTTCTTCTCCTTGTTCAAGGTTCTCCTTTATTGCCCTTTTCTTTAGTTCATAAGCTGGCGGTGGTGGTGGTGGTATATCTGCTGCCACTAGCACACTCTCTACAAACACTGTTGCTGTTGCTGTTACGCTATGACCCTCTGCACTTAATGTTGCAAAATTTATTATCTCTGTCCCTCCCTCTACCCAATCTGCTACTACTGCATCTATTCTAAATGTCCTTGATTCTCCCGCTTCTAATGGGAATCCCTCACTAAAATTCTTCCCTTCTATTCCTTCTGGCAAGTTATCTTCTAGTACAAACTCTCGCTTTACATTGCTACTATTTCTTGCTGTTAGTACAAAGGTTACTCTATCTCCTGCTCTTGCTATTGATGGATTTACTTCTTTTATTAACACCATTGTTGTTGGTTCTGGTGGTGGCGGTGGGCAATCTAGTCTTACTGTTGCTTCTGCACTTTGGTCCCCTACAACACTTCTTAGTATTACTCTATTTACTATCAAGTCAGGAGCATTTTCCTTTACTACTCCTGATATTGTGAATTCTTGTGTTTCATTTGCTGCTAATACTATGTTCTGGCTTAAATCTCGCCCCTCTAAGCTCTCTGGTAACACATCTTCTAGCAGTACTTGTCCTGCTGATCCTCCTGTGTTACTTACTCTTATTACGTAAGTGATTACATCTCCGGTACATGCTGCCAGTTGTGTTGTTTCTTTGCTTAGAGTGAATATCGGTGGTGGTGGTGCAGCTCCTGGGGGGGGTGGTGGCTCTACTATATATATACTTGCTGAGGCTGAGGCACTTCCTCTTTCCCATCTTATGGTGCCGGTATTTATTATTTCTCCGGTTACTATTTCACTATTGTATGTCTCGCAGTAGCTATAGTAATCATTACAGCTACTTGTTGCTATTGTTGGAGTTTCGGCTACTACTGTTTCTTTCACTCTGGCTTTTATTGTGTATGTTTTGGTTTCCCTTGAGTTTAGGTCTAGGGTTACATTTAAATTCTCTCCTTCTAGTTCTTTGGGCAGTATATCTTCTAATTGTGCTGTTCCCCATGACCCTCCTACATTTGTTACATTCAATTGATATGTTACTTCTTGACCTCTTTGTACATGGGTGGGGGTTACACTTTTAGTTATTTCAAACACAGCTGGGGTTACGCATTCGTATCCCTCTTTTAGTATTCTCAGTCTGCAATCTGCCCTTAGTCCTATGGTATTTGTGTATTGGTAGGCTGAGTCGGGTACTAAGAACTGAAAATCATAATCCCCTTGGTCTGGTAGTGGGTATCCCAGCCATTCTAGGTCTCCTGACACTGCTTGATCTGTTTCTTCTCCTCTAGGGTTCTTGAGTTTAAACAGCAGTTCGTAGGGACCATCTCCATCATATATCCATATATTTGCCGTTCTTCCTGTTCTATTTTTTATGCTAAATGGCACTTGCCATTGGCCTCTAGCTATATTGTAGTTGGTTATTATTGGGTCTACTATTGCTTCGTAGGCTTCTACGTATAGCTCTAGTGCATTTACTGTGCTTGTTTCAAATCCATAGATAAACGAGTTTTTCCCTTTTCCATAGAATCTCGAGGTCAGTACGTAATCCCCTGGACTCAATGTTTGATTGAACAATACATCTACCCTGTGGGACTCTATTCCGTAGCTCTTGCTAGCTACTACCTCATTTCCTCTGCTTAGTATGAATTCTGCTCTTACTTCTCCCCTTCCTTGATCGTATCTTTCATCTCCTAGTTCTTGCCCTCCTTGCCACTCTGCTCTATAATCATCAGGATCAAAGCCCGGTGAGTACACCTTTATTCCTATTTGGCTGCTCTTTGTTACTGTTACTGTTACGTTTAATTCATTGCTCTCCCAGTTTAGCCCGTCTCCTACTACTATACCTTTTAGTACTTCTCCGCTTAGTAAGGGATTTTGTGTATGGGCTAATGAAAATAACAGAATTAATAAACTAACAATAAGACTCTTATAAATAACCTTACTATTGGAACTTACGAAAATAGCTTTTACAAAAATAAAAAGTTGCCAGATCAAAATACTTGTTTTTTTTAGTTTTGGCTGCGAATTTTCCCTAGGACAATTTAACTTCATAAATGACCTCAATTTTCGTTTAGTATTACAACTAAATTAGACCAACTACTTTTTGCATTTAACTTCCTAAATGGAATGATGTAAGAATAATTAATAGAAAGACTGGCCATTTAATATGCTTTGCTTACTAAAATTTTTATAAATTGCAACCTTGTTTAGGTACAAGGTTATATAACAAAAGGTTAATGTGTTTTTGACTTCCTGCGTTAAGATTCTGCAGATAAACGTTAATAGAATGTTAATTATAGGTTTTAATAGAAAATTAACTTAGTTTTACCTTCCTTGAAAATATGACTAGGAAGAAAAAATTCTTAATCTAAGAAGGGAATATTTCTTAAACTGGAATTACGCACCCCTTAAAGAGTCTTTTCCAAACAAGGTATTCCTCAGATACCTTTGTAAAGATGTGTGCAGGAGTAATTTACCCTCTTAAAGTGTAAACACTGTTCCAGACAGATTGAGGTATTATCTGAAGGAAAGCATAAGTGTAAAATTACCTCAAAAAGTTTTAGGAGGCATTTTGAGGTGAGCAAAATCACTGCGCAGGAAGCCATAAAAATGACTTTGTGTCAGAGACACATCTTATAGTGCATGACCAACAAAAACCTTTATCTAGACGAATCATTAAAATCTGCGTAATTCCAGTTAAATTAAGAAAGTAAACTCTTGCATACTTTGATGATTTGTAGTATAATGTGTAAATGATAGATGTTAGTGTCCTGTGACAATTCTGTCATCAACATAAGTTAAAATGCTCACACAGGTGTAGTAGCTTCTACTCTGTTTTTCAAGTGAAGCTAGTTTTCTAGATTAAGGAAGGAAAATTATGAAGTGGTTTTTAATTCCCATATTTTTATTTTTAGTTGTAGGTTTTGTTTATGGTGCTTCCTCTACCGAGAGCATTGATTTGTTACCTGAAGTTCCAAAAGTTTGTATAGATATTAATAAAGCTACTTTCGATGAACTCCAATCAATAGCTCATATAGGGATTGATGAAGCTATTAGTATAATGAACTTTAGAAGAATTGTAGATTTTCGTTTTGTTGATGATCTTGGTTACATTAGTGGTATAAATATTAGTGAGCTACAAGAAATAAAAGCAGAAGGTCTAGCTTGCGTACCTTCATCAAGTCTTTAGCATTTATTGTGTGTCAAAAGATTTTGCGCTCAGGATGGTGTTCCTTGTATTTATAAGGCAAGAATTCCTCCGAATATCTATACTTTTTAGAGCAACACTCTTTTAAACAAGTGTTGCTTTTTTTGATTTTTGTGAATTCCTCTCAGCTAAAGCTAAGGGTTTTCCTAATTCATGGCCCCAACCTATAAAACCTACCTGCTATTGCTGCAGGGGTTAATCGCTCCAAAAAGATTTATTTAGTACTCAGCTCTAGTTTCTTAAATCCGTACAAAACCAAGTCACATTGATTCTCTTTTTAGGCAAGCCCGTCGTAAAAAATATTTTTTACTGTGTGAGCAAAAGCTTTCTCTTCAAAATAACGGTAGCTATTAATAAAGCTCCGCAATTTATAGCTTTCCATAAGGCATTTTCGAAGAATCTCTGAATTATAAGGGTCTCGTTTTTCTCCAGACTGTATAGAACCTTCATCATCTAGTAATCCAATTTCTTGAAGGCAAAAAGTACAAAGCTTAGCTTTCTCCTTGTTAAAAGGTATCCTTTGTTTACGTTGAAGATAAATATAAGCTAAGCGCAAATCTTGTACAGTAGGGTAAAGTAAAGAAAAATCCTCGATCTCAGCAAGCTTAGGAGCTGAGATATCAAAATAAATTGTAATCCCAGAGTTTACAATTTCCTGCAGGTGCTTAGTGGTACTTAGCATTTCATTGTCTAAAGGCAAACTTTTTAGCCACAGCTTTTCAGGAAGAGCTTTTTCTAAAGACCAAGTTGGCAAATCTTTAGTTCCGTTTTCACTATAGATGTATATAGACGTCAAATCATAAGGCTTGCCCCGTTTAATACTTATCCCGTCTAAATTCTCAAATTCAAAGTACTCATTAGGGCGCAAATCTTTGCCCTGAAACTCTACATTAACTTTATCTTGCCACTTATTTTCTCTTAGTATTGCGGCCACTTGGATATTGTCACCTGTAGAATAATTGGTTGTTTCTGGACCTCTATCCCAAATAATACCTTTTGCATTGCCTACACGCAATTGTAGGTGCTTACTGTCTTTACCTACAGCTCGAATCATATTAAGCTTGTCTGCTAAAACAAAAGTAGGTGAAGGATGACCTTCACCATAAGGCTCGAGCTTCTGCAAAGCTTCATAAATATCTTTATCTACCTCATTACCCGAAATAACTGCATCCAATTCAAATATAGGGATTGGAATGGGGTGCTGGCTTACAAAATCACAAATTTTCTCACGAAAACCCTCAATGTTTGCCTCACTAATGGCAAAACCAGCTGCTTGAGAGTGGCCGCCAAAACGCTCTAGTAAATCTTGGGCATATCTTAAAGCTTCTACTGCAGAAATACCGAGTGTTGAGCGTACTGATCCTTTACCCTTAGCAATGATAAAAACTGGTTTATAAAACTTTTCAAGCACATTGCTAGCAACTATACCCATAATACCAGGATTCCAATCCCTGTCTTTATCTGTATCAACTAGTACTAAGGCAGGGGCTTCTTCATCTACTTGCTCAAGCGCTTCTTCAAACATCTGGGCTTGAATTTGCTTACGCTTTATATTGCGTGCATCTAAATAAACTGCCAACTCCCTTGCGCGACGCTCAGAGGCAGTCATGAGTAATTCTAAGCCAATCTCCGCTTCACCCAAACGCCCAGAAGCATTTAGCCTAGGGGCAATTACAAAAGCAACATCCCTAGCAGTAGGTTTACTAAGTCGAGTCTGGCGCAGGCAAGCACGAAGACCTATCCAGTGCGAGTCAGTCATACGTTGCAAACCTTCTTTGATGAGCGCACGATTTTCGCCCATCAAAGGGGCTACATCGGCAATAATACCAATAGTAGCTATGTCGCTGTACTCTAGAGGAGGTTCTAACCCAAGGCGCTCATGCAAAGCCCACAGCAAATGATAAGCTACGCCTGAACCAGTAAGGGCAGGCATATTTTGTGTAGCCATAGGTGAAGTCTTAGGATGTACTATTAAGCAATTAGGTACTTCTGAACCAATATGATGGTGATCAGTAACAATCACTTCTACACCAGCATCTTGTAAACTTTTAATTTCCTCTATATTAGTAACACCACAATCTACAGTAATAAAGAGATCTGCTTTTTCAATATGTTCACTTATACGTTTAGGACTAATACCATAGCCATCAGTTAAACGGTTTGGCAAAAATGGTGTGACATTTCCACCAAGAGCACGCAAGCCTAAGGTTAATACCGCAGTGCCAGTAATGCCGTCAGCGTCATAATCACCATGTATTAGTATGCGCTTGTCATTTTTAAGATTTTGCTCGAGCCTTGCAGCTGCTTCTCCCAAAGCTGGAATTTGAGTTAGTTCTAGAGGTGGCTCTAGTTCGCTGCGTACATCACCTCGGAAACCCCGAGCCCAAAGCACACTAGCCAATAGTGGTGGAATAGAAAGTTCTTTGACTAAGCCTTCTATCTCAAAAGCAGGAGCAGGAGGTCTTAGCACCCAGCGGGTACAAACCTTAGTAGATATATTAGAATTGAGAGTTTTAATCACAGATAAGATCTTTCGTAAATGCTATAAGTTAAGTGGTTACGCTCTAAAGCAATTGCACACAAGCTTAACAGTTCTAGTAATTTAACTTGTTTGCCTTAGTAAGGCAAGCACTATTCTCAAAAATACTTTACAGAAATATAAAGATAAGCCCTTGACTATCACTAAATAGTGTAAGTGTTATTATTTTAAAGCATAATTTTATTGCCTTAAATTTATAAGTATAGTTACCCAGAAAAATCTTTTCCTTTTATCCATAGAGTGAAATAAGGTAGGAAAAATCACTAAGAATAATTGCTTCTTAGGCAATAGAACACCTACTACCCAGTGTAATCTTCTTTTGTAAACCAACTAAAACTTATACAAAACTTGCTTATTTTCCCCGCTTAACACTATCTCAAATCATTAATTCCTTTGGTACTGGTGTTTTATAAAACTCAAATGCCTCCCTCAATCTTTTTATCTCTTTTTTCATTACTCCCTTTATTTCCTCTACCCTCATTGGTATTCCCTCCATCATTACCTCCAAATGCTTCCTTAAATCTGCTTGTGTTTCCCAGCATTTATTATGTATGTACTCCTTCTTTAAATACTTCCATAGCCTTTCTATTGGGTTGAAATCTGGTGAGTATCCCGGTAGAAATTCTAACCTCAACCATTTTGAATTCTCTTTTACCCACTCTTGCAACCACTTCGCCCTGTGAAATGGTGCATTGTCACATATAAGCATTATCTTTGCTTCCCTCATCTCCCTTTTCATGTGGCAGATAAACCTTCTAAACCTCTGAGCATTTACCTTGAACTTTGTTAGCACTCCATGGAATTCTCCTGTCCCTAACTCTAATGCCCCTATCAAATTTACTCTCCCATGTCTTCCATAGTTCTTGATCTCTACTTTTTCTCCTCTTAGCCCCCATGTGCTCGCTAGTGTTCCCTGCGTTTGGAACCCTACTTCATCTTGATAAAATATCCTCCATCCTGCCTTTATCTTCTCCTCGTACAGCTTTGGTAGTGTTTCTTGTATCCACTTTCGCCTCTTCTCTTCATTCTTCCTATACAGCAAATGTATTGCTTTATGGAAACTTAATCCCAGTTTCCTTAAAAGCTCTGGTAAATACTTTACTGACAAACATACCCCAAAAAGGCTTTCTATGAGAGTAAAGACCCTTCTGGCAACCCAAACTTGCTGGTTAAACTCTGTAATGATTTTCTTGATTAGCTCTAGTTGCTCTTTAGAAAGTTTAGGCGGCCTACCAGTTCTTTGTTCATCTTCTAAGTTAAGCGATTTTTCAAACTTCTTTCGCCAGTTTTTTACTGTTTTTACTGAGACACCGAACATTTCTGCTACAAGCTTAATATCTTTGCCGGAATACAGAGCTATAAGGGCTTGAGTCCGTAGTAAAGCGTTTGCATCATTTCCCTTTTTATAGCGACGGCGTAGTCTTTGTAGTTCTTCTAGTTTTTGTTTGCTATCATTATTTGCCATGATTAGTCTCCTTTGGGTTATTATTGGAATTATCATGGCATTATTTTTCCTGTTTTAGGGAAAGAATTTATCTGGACATCTATAGCAAACTAAAGAAATAATTCGATGATTTTTAGTATCCCTAACAAACAGTTAATTTTAAATATTCATAGAGCAACTACAGTGTGCCAGAAAAGTTTCTCCCAAAAGCCCAAAGGGAGTCTTCGACATATGAGAGATCCTTCGCTATGCTCAGTGATGACATTTCTCGTTTTGGTAAGGCAAAGATTTATGTGTACACCTATAACTATGGAGGTAAATCATGAAATGGAATGAGATGAGAAGAAGTAGCAATGTAGAAGACCAGCGTGGTCAAAGCCGAGTACCAAAGCGTGCAGGTACATTAGGACTTGGCGGAATGCTTCTAGTTGTTATTCTTAGTTTAATATTTGGTGTAAACCCTAATGACGTTTTAGCTCTGTTTGGAGCTGGAGGCAGCTCTTTGCCTGCACCAAACTCAAACCAACAAGTGATTAATGATGAAGGAGCAGATTTTGTACGTGCCATTTTAGGAGACACCGAAGATACTTGGAATGCTATTTTTAGTCAATCAGATGCTGATTATAAAGAGCCTAGCCTCGTCCTTTTCACTGATGCTGCACAATCGGCATGCGGCTTTGCTAGCTCGGCTGTAGGACCCTTTTACTGTCCTGGGGACGAAAGGATTTATATAGACTTAAGTTTTTTTAGACAACTTAATGCTACTGCCTTGAATGAAGGAGATTTTGCTAGGGCTTATGTAATTGCCCACGAAGTTGCCCATCATATTCAAAATCAGCTTGATATTTCTGATAAGGTGCAGCGTCAGCGAGCACGCGCTGATGAGGCGACTAGTAATCGTCTTTCGGTTATGCTCGAGCTACAAGCTGATTGTCTAGCTGGCGTTTGGGGCCATTATGCTTGGCAGCGCAACATTATTACTCCCAGAGATATAGAAACAGCACTTTTAGCGGCTACTGAAATAGGCGATGACACTTTACAAAAACAGGCTCAGGGCTATGTAGTACCTGAAGCTTTTACTCATGGGTCCTCAGCACAACGTGTTAAGTGGTTTAAGCAAGGTCTAGAAAGTGGTGATATACAGCAATGTGACACCTTTTCAGATGGGGCATAAGCAAGTAAGGTTTGGCTTGCAAAAAGTTTTTTGCAAGCCACCCTACACTAAAAACACGCTTAGGCATTAGCTACTTCAGCTTCTGGTACCCCTGCCTTTTGGGTCTTCGTCCATATTGAAGTAGAAGGAATCTTACTCAAATCAACCCTATCAGCATATTTCTTGGCTACTTCTGTAACTTCAACTAAAAGCCCTTCACTTAAAGTAGTTGGTTTGAGCCCCAAACTAAGGAAGAGATCATTGCGAACATGTAGTTCGTTTTCAGCGTCTTCTTTACGAGGGTTGTTAACTCTAACAATATCTGCCCCTGTAATTTTACTAACCAACTCAGCCAGCTCACGGACACGATGTGTTTCCGTCATTTGGTTTAAAATCTTAACCCTTTCACCTCTCTCAGGGGGGTTTTCTACAGCTAATTGCAAACAACGTACTGTATCTTGAATATGTATAAAGGCTCTTGTTTGACCACCTGTGCCATGCACAGTCAAAGGATGCCCCACTGCTGCTTGCATTAAGAAACGATTTAAAACTGTGCCATAGTCACCATCATAGTCAAAACGATTAATAAGCCTTTCATCACGCTGAGTATCTACAGTGTTAGTACCCCAAACAATACCTTGATGCAAATCTGTTATGCTAATAGAGTCATTTTTATTGTAGTAAAAAAACAAGATCTGATCTAAGCTTTTAGTCATGTGATAAATGCTACCAGGGTTAGTAGGGTAAAGAATTTGCTGAGAAACCTGCCCCCCATCATCTGTAATTACTTTTACATCAAGGTATCCTTCAGGAATTTTCATTCCTGCTGTACCGTAGCCGTAAACTCCCATGGTACCCAAATGAACAAGATGAATGTTTAGCCCGCTTTCCACTATTGCACAAAGCACATTATTAGTAGCATTTATATTATTGTTGACAGTATAGCGCTTATGCTTAGAA
Source organism: Trueperaceae bacterium (assembly GCA_965223045.1). Taxonomy (GTDB): domain Bacteria; phylum Deinococcota; class Deinococci; order Deinococcales; family Trueperaceae; genus CBDCVN01. The sequence goes on along the minus strand of CBDCVN010000013.1, from coordinate 4,051,383 downwards.
GATTTCATAGAATAAGGGGCCGCTCGCTGTTCAGCAAAATGAATTATTGTGTCAGGCTTCTCCTGCTTTAAAAGAGATAATAAGTTTTCATATTCTTTAGCAATATCAATATTGAAAAAATGTATCTCTTTACCAGAGACCTCTTTCCAAGCTTTAAGTCGAGCATCTACTGAACTGATCGGAGTAAGAGAACCAACGTTTAATTCATTATCTATATTACGACGAGAGAGATTATCTACAATTATGATTTCGTGCCCTATATTTGATAAATGTAAGGAGGTGGGCCAACCACAAAAGCCGTCACCACCAAGAACAATAATTTTCATTTATACCTTCCTAAGTTTAGCTAAGTCTAAGTCTCGAGCATAGATACTCAAAGAAGTTCTTACTTTATCATAGTGAAAAATATCACCTTGGGTGCAAAAAAATTTCTAATGAGTAACATTGCTTGAGGTTTTTTCTTGCTAGACTCCTCAAAATAATATGCTGATAAAAAGAGGTTTCCTCTAAAGCAAAACCCTTTTGGTGCATTATAATTCTTACTTGATTGTATTGCTTTGGACAAAGCAAGGTTAAATAAATTTAAAGAAGAATTAGCCTTTCTAAAAACACCATTTTTATACCTTAATGCTCGAGTCTGTAAGTTTTATAGTACAAACAAGCGTATTTCTTTTTAGGTAAGCCATGTTAAACTAAGATTATGGTGAAAGCAGTACTCGAGCACATTGCCGTAGCTGGCGACGGAGACGCCTTTTTAGTCCTCTTAAAAACAGCTCAAGATGAGATAGTACCTATTGTAATAGGGCAAGCTGAGGCAATGTCTATAGTTGCTGGACAGAATAAAGACATGCTTTTACGCCCCTTAAGCCATGATCTTATGCTTTCTATAATAGAAATGTTAAATGCTAAAATTCAAAGAATAGAAATCACTGATCTTTTGGAGGGCACTTTTTATGCTAAACTTGTTGTAGAGAATAGAGGCATCGAAATAGATATAGACGCTCGTCCTAGTGATGCCATAGCAATAGCTGTTCGTGTAGACGCACCTCTTTTTATAGCTGAACATGTTGTAGAAGAAGTGGGCAGAGAAGATCTTCTTTCAAATAGCTCAGGGACTGTTGAAGCTTAGTACTAGTACTTCAAACTCGTTTGCTGCTGTCTGTACAGCCTTAGGAAATTCTTCAGCAATACGCTTTAGTACCTGCTGTGCTGTAAACTCAATCATCTTAAGAAGAGCTTTACCTCCCCATCCCTCAGGACTAGGCAAATTTAAATGAATGGTAATATCAAAATCATAATGCACAACTGAGCCTTTTGGCAAAGCACCAACAACAGCTTTCCCTGTAACTTCTGCCCAACTAGTTTTAGGTGTGCCAAAAGGTAACGCTTGCAACCTTGCCCCTTTGGGTGTGGAGATTAACAAGCTTTGAAAATCAAGCTCGTGTTGCCCAAACATAGCTGCATTTATTGGTATGCTAGCATGAATATAGTCGTTGCCCAAGGTATCTTCATGTAGGAGTTGCAAATTGCTTATAAAAGTCGCCTTACTCAAACTATGCTCTACACTTTGAACAAAAGATATAGCATCTTGCTGGTTTAAGGAAAGGTCAATATCAAAAGGTATAGAGTGCTCTATTCTCATTACTTAGTTTCCTTTCAAAAGACGCTAAACCTTTTAGTATAGCTCTAATGGCCAATCCATTCTACTCGAAAGTTACCTGTAGTTAGGGCTACCTCCACATCTAAATCACTAGCAGCTCTTAGTTTAGGTAAATCAGCAAACAGAGTAGCACTACTCGCCAAACCAACCCTAATTACTAATGATTGCTTATCTGGGCTCTGCCCCATACGCCAAAGCAGTTGTGAACTTAGCCCCTCTAAAACATCATTGCTTAGACCTTGTTTGTCAGCCGCTTGTTTAACAAGTTCTTTTATTTCTGTCTCTGTCATAACATATGTAAATTCTTTCCTAAATTCCTCTAAATTAGGAATAAATACATGATAACCTCAAAAAATATTAAAAGTTGTCCTACCTAAGGTTTCAAGCATGGTAGGGGTAACTTATATAAAGAAGTATCTAGAGCTAGTGATATTGCTTATAAATTTTAAGCTTAAATAATCTCATAGAAAAATCATTAACGTTTACCTTACAAAATTATAACTATTCTCATGATTCTTGTTGGGTTTATGAAATATATTTGAATTTGTTGGTTAATAATTAAGACTTAGCATTTAAGGCTTAGTTATAGATTTTTGTAATCATACATCATTCTTAAGTTTAAAAGAGTGCTTTAGAAAAGAAGGGTTAGAGAAGAAAGTTACAATGATTATTTTAAGATTCTTAAGTTTGTTTTTATTAGGTTTAGGGGTTGTTTCTATTTTAGGTGCATGCTCAATAAATGATGTAAGTAACACACTAATTGCACCCGAGAAACAGAGTTTAATTACTTCATCCTTTGTAGAAGATAAACGTGAGTATTTAGAAGGTTTTGTAAGAGTATCTTTTGAGGCCCAAGCACTAAAGAATGCAAGTACTTACCATTGGTTTTGGGGTGATGGAAAGGAAAGCATCGAAAGAACTTCCCATGCTTCGCATAACTATGATGTGACTGGAAATTTTCCTGTCATACTTGTTATAAGTGCTGGAGGCACTAATACATCGGTCTCTAAGCAAGAAATTGTAATTGCTGAAGAAGAAATTAGTCGTGTTGGTGGACATAAAAGTCCAGTTGCGATTTTAGACATTGTGAACATTTCTCAAAAACAAGCAGATGAAATTATAGATAGTCAGGGGTTAGGAGTATTGGCATTACCTATACAAACACTTGCAGAAAATCAGCAAAGGCATTGGTTTTGGTTTGATGCTTGTAAGTCATATGACCCTGATGGAGAAGGTATGATCAACTATAAAATTGACTTTGGGAACAGACATTATGCCCAAGGAAAATCTTGTAATGTGCTATATTATTATAAAGACTCTGGAGAGTATTTTGTTAAATTAACAGTTACTGATAGTCGTGGAGCCATAGGCTCAATTGAGAAAAGTATATCATTATAAGTTACTAGTTTTATTTTTTATTTTTATAGCAAAGAAGCTTACAATAGTGCTTGCCAGAAAGAAAATTATTAAGGTGAGCCAATAGCGTAAACTTTTACCTTGTCCTAACCAATAAGCAACTAGTATACCAAGGCTTGCACTTAAGGCAAGGCTTGCGCCAATAGCTTTGCCAAAAGAATTATCAGCGTTAAGTGGTGTTTTTGTTTCTGATTGCATAATTACAGTTTAGCAAACCATCATCAAGCATGAGTGAGTTTGCTTTACGGATGCCAGTTCCAAACGAGGCTCTTACCACTGATTTCTGGTAAATAAAGCAATTATGTTGCTCAAATGGTGAGGAACTAGCTATGTGGCCAGCCCTAGTCAAAGCATAAATTTCATCATTTTTATCCCGTGTTTTGAATGTGGCAATTTGGGCTTGACCCTCACTACACTTGTGATCACCCAATCCCAAACGACTATTTGGAAGATAGGGAATGCTCCCATAATTTTTGCGTCCTAGGGGTTTTCTATTCAAGATTAACTCCTTACTGAGACTAGGCTTTATTATAAAAATTGTGAATAAGCATGCAGATATACATATAGAAGTTGAACGTGATAATAACTTAGATATTGAGAATATCAATTGGTCAGCTACCGAGGCACTTAGTGGTGAGCAAAAGGCTAAAGCTATGGTACTAGCTTTTTGGGATGTGGCTAGTCGTCAATCTTTACGAATTGATTTGTGGGCTAAGGATATGACTGTACATGATATGAATGATTTTTTCTTTCAAACTTTCTTATCTATGGCAGATACTTATAAAAGAGCAACTAATAATAAAGATATTGCTGCTGATATAAAGCACTTTGCTCGAGCATTTGCTGAAAAAGCAGTCAAGAAAGAGCAAGCTCAATCTAAATTATGAGACTTTAACCACTTAAGAAGTGCTCTAAGTGCCCTACCGCGATGGCTTACACTTTGTTTTTCCTCACTAGAAGCTTCAGCAAAACTTTTGCCCAAGTCATCACTTAAGAAAATGGGATCATAGCCAAATCCCCTTTTTCCTTTAGGAGCTTCTAGAATAGTCCCAAGGGTAGTGCCATGAAAACTTTTGTGTTTATCTATAGCTAAACTAAGAACAATGCAGCAAGAAAAACGTGCGGTGCGCGGCTCATCAGGATGCTTTCTTAGTTCTGAGAGTAAATAATCAATACGTTCTTCATCTGTTTCTTTATGACCAAAACGTGCTGAGTAAACGCCCGGTGCACCACCCAAAGCAGTAACTTCTAAACCAGAATCATCAGCTAGGGCATATAAACCAGTTCTTGCTGTTACATATCTAGCTTTAGCAAGGGCATTAGCTTCATAGGTGGTACCCGTTTCAGATGGAAAAGTAGTTACTCCAAACTGCTTTGCTGACAGGACCTCTATATTTTTTAAAGGCTTTAATAAATCTTCTATCTCAGTTAGCTTGCCTTTATTAGCAGTAGCTATAACTAACCTCATGACATTTCGCTCCGCACTACATTTAAAATATTTTGTACAGCAGTTATACCTTGGGCTATCAGTTTTACATAAACCTCTGCTTCCACTGGGTTTTGCTCGCTACCACCCTGAATTTCAACAATTTTGCCCTCAGAAGTGGCAATTACATTGACATCAAGTTCAGCTTGCATATCCTCAGAGTATTCAAGGTCTATTAAGGCTTGGCCAGCCACAATTCCTACACTGACCGCTCCTAACTCATAGTGCAGAGGCCACTCGTCAAGCTTTCCTGTTTCAATAAGCCTATCAGCAAAATTAAAAAGTGCAGCGTAACCAGCAACAATAGAGGCACAACGTGTACCACCATCAGCTTGAATAATATCTAAATCTATAGTTATAGTTTGCTTTTTAAAAAGTGACAGATCAACTACACTACGGAAAGCACGGCCTAGTAAACGTTGTATTTCTTGAGTACGGCCACCAGCATAAAGACGCTCTCGTTTAGACCTAATCTCTGTTGAACGTGGCAACATAGCATATTCAGCAGTTAACCAACCGCTTTGGTAACTTTTATCGTAACGCAAATGAGGTGGTAAGGTATCTTCTACTGTAATGGTGCTTAAGACCTTATTATTGCCCCATTCCAGCCATGCTGAACCTTCAGCATGAGGAATGTAATTTGGTGTTAGAGAAATTTTACGAACTTCATTAGGCTGTCGATTTTGCCTCATATAAGATTTAGTTTACCCTAAACACAAACCATAGATGTCAATACATCATCCATCTTTACATGATATAGTGCCCCATCCTTAGAGGAAAACTCCATCTGTGAGCATGTCATTCTGAGGAACGTAGTGACTAAGGGTCTCTAAGGGCATCAATGTATGGGAGATCTTTCGCGTAGTTTACCCTCGAAAGGGTTCAGGATGACATTCCTTTCTTTGAATAAGGCAATAATTTATCTGAAAACCTATAGATAAAATTAAGAGGCAAATAAGGGGTGTTTTTGCATCCCTATCAGCAAGTATTTCATTCTAAGAAACACTAGCAACACTACTACGAACTACGCCAAGCTGTAATTCTAACTACCTAGAAGCAAATCTAATTGTAACTAGCAATTTTCACAAAAATTATCATAAACTAAACCCTTATGATAGAAAGCCAAACCAAGGCTAATACCTCAGAGGGTGTAGCAAACTGGCGAATACGCTGGTATAAAACACAAAGACGTTTAGCACCTTATCTTTTTATAAGCCCCTTTTTCATTCTGTATATTATATTCGGTCTTTTCCCAACAGTTTTCTCTATTTACCTTTCTTTCCATAGTTGGAACCCTGTTGCAGGTCTTGGGGCTATGGAGTTTTTGGGTGAGAGTGACAAAACAAATTTTATCTCTGTTTTAATAGATCCATCATTTTGGACATCTTTGGTCAGAAATTATACTTTTGTTTTAACAGATAGCTTATTCTGGAAGTCTATTTACAACACCTTTTGGTTAGCAATAACCTCTGGAGTTGTTCAACATGCACTGGCTATTCCTTTAGCTTTTATTTTGGTAACTAGCTTTAAAAGACTACGCCACCCATTTACAGCAGCTTACTTCTTACCTTTTATCACTTCCACAGTTGCTGTAGCTATTGTTTTTAATACTATCTTTGGTAAGCAGTTTGGAATTCTCAACTATGGCCTTATCTACCTCTCAGAAGCTGCTTGGAGCAGTTGGCTTTTTGGAGGCCTGTCGGAATTTTTGCCCATTAATTGGCTGGGATTAAAAGAATACATAAAACCCTCTGTCGCCATTTTGGTGGTGTGGAAATACTTTGGGTTTAATGTAGTGCTTTATAGTGCGGGACTCGCTACTATTCCTCGTGATTATTATGAAGCTGCTGCCATAGATGGTGCTAATGCCTTTCAACGTTTTTGGCAAATAAGCATACCTTTGCTAAAACCTATTATATTTTTTGCTGTTACACTTACAATTATAGGTAACTTACAACTTTTTGATGAACCTTTTGTACTTGTAGGCGAAACAGGCGGCACTAGTAACTCTGCTATGACAATGGCTATATATCTTTATGATCTAGGCTTTGGAAGTGTACAAGATATGGGCCTAGCTGCAGCTACTTCTTGGATGCTTTTTATAATTATAGGTATACTTACTGCTGTCAATTTCTTTTTTAATGGCCGCACTGGTTTAGAAACTAGAGAGTGATATAGATTATGACTAAAGCACTGCGTAGATTTAGTGTCTTACAAATACTGCTAATTTTTTTGATGTTAGTACTTGCGGTACTAACTATTTTCCCTTTTTACTCTATGTTTGTTTGGGCTACACATGGGCGGGATACTATTTTTTCGGCTCCTCCTCCTTTATGGTTTGGTGATGACTTGCAACGTAACCATGAAGCCTTGCTCGAGCAACTACCCTTCTGGCGCAATATGTGGAACAGTATCTATGTGGCAGTAATGGCTACAGTTACAACACTCTTTTTCTGTAGTCTTGGTGGTTTTGGTTTTGCTATGTATAGCTTTCGTGGCAAAAATTGGCTTTTCACTGTTTTATTAGTTACCCTTATGATCCCACCACTACTTAATCTGATCCCTTACTTTCTAATAATTACCTTTTTAGGTTGGATAGACACATTTAGAGCTTTGTGGGTACCGGGTATGGCCAATGCCTTTGGCATTTTCTTAATGAGGCAATTTTTTGCTTCTAGTATGCCCAAAGAACTAATGGACGCGGCCAGAATAGATGGAGCTAGCGAACCTCGTATTTACTGGAGCATAGCTCTACCGCTAATTAAGCCAGGTTTGGCAACTTTAGGCTTATTAACATTTATAGGTTCTTGGAATAACTTTTTAGGGCCACTTGTGGTGTTACAAAACGAAAACACTTTTACAATACCTCTGGCACTACGTAGGTTACAAGGACTTGGTCAAACGATTGACTGGGGTGCAGTAATGTTTGGTAGCGCCTTAGGGGTTGTACCACTTTTGATTATTTTCTTTATAGCTTCAAGACAGGTTATTGAAGGCCTAACTCAAGGAGCAGTTAGAGGTTAACGTATGAGAATAGTTTTTTTATTAATAGTTTTAGCACTTTACTTTTCAGGTTGTGGTCAATCTGCTATAGAGCTAAATGTTGGTAAACCTATAGGAGAAATTTCTCCCTTAGCTATCAAAGGTGTGAATCATGGCATCATTATGCAAATAGTTGGCTTTGAAGAAGAAATTGCCAAGCTCAACTTTGGTTCCCTACGTTTTCCTCCTGGAAACATCGCAGATGATAACCCTCTTGATAAGACTCTTATTGATGCCTTTAAAGGCCATTGGACTTTGCTAGGCGAATTACCTGTACTGGTCATCCCTAATCTTTTTGAAGATGGCCCTGAAGAAGCTGCAGAAGCTGCACGTTATTTCCGTGAGTTAGAAATACCTATTGTAGCTTGGGAAATAGGTAATGAACCTGATTTATACGCCTACAACAGAGGTGATCCTTCTTGGACTCCAGAAAAATATTGTGATCGTTTCAGAGCTTTTGCTAAAGCCCTTAAAGAAATAGATCCTGAATATTTAATAGCGGGTCCGGGTACTTCGGGTGCAGCGCAAGGCTCATCTCCTGAGATTTATCTTAAGGAAATTTTACAGCTTTGTGGTGATGCTATAGATATACTCACTTGGCACATTTACACAACAGATGGAAGCAAGTCTGATGAAGAAGCACTAGCTACTTACTCTGTAATTACAGAAACCATAGAGCGTTATAGAGCTTGGTTGAAAGATCCTGAAATTAACCCTTTAGGCCATGAAAAAGACACACTTATAGGTATAACTGAGTTTGGTTTGTCTTGGAAAACAGATGTTTTTCGCCATTTGTTTGATATGGTGGCAACCCTGTGGCTAGCTGATGCATTGGGGCAAATGGCTACGCAGGGCCTTGATATGAGCTATTACTTTGCTCTAAAAGATACAGGTGGGCATGGCCTGATAGATGTAATAGGTTTAAACCGTCCTACTTATTATGTGTTTGAGATGCTAGCAGATTTTGAGGGGGAAGTGCTCGAGCTTCAAGGAGCAACCCCAGATCTGCACGCTTACGGAGCTAAATCGGAAGATAGCGTACAGGTCCTTCTTGTAAATATTTCTAAAGAAGATGCTAATGTGAAGATAAATGCTCCAGAATATGATTTAGGTGAACTTACCCTAACTACTCTTTCTGAAGAAACATATGCCAAGTACTATGATTTTGAGTCAGACATAGGTTATGTAGTTGCCACACAACCTGTTAACGAGTTAGTGTCTATTCCTGCGCGTTCTATAGTGTTTGTTAAAGCACAACTAGCCCGATAAGGTGACTTTCTTTTTCTTTAGGGCTCAAGATTTTGGGCCCTTCACAGAAATCTCTCCTTTTTGCTTTAGAGCAAACAAAACCCCTAAAGCTAACACCCAATAAAACTTATATCAAGACCCTGAAGGATTTGAGAGTAAATTCAGATTTCCTGTGTTTTGAATCAAGGCATTGAGCGACACATCTGAGTATGTTTATATAGGATTCATATCAACGGGAATGGAGGTGGGGTATGTAAATGATCCCGATACAAGCACAGTTCAGACGATACAGGGGCAGCAGGGAAGCACTTCAATGTGCTACAACGCAAGTTGTATCGAAAAAACGCCATTTTCAACTTTAAAAACACTGTTACCAAAGCCAGTATCACCACTTTTCTACTTTTTTCAAGTAGCCACAGCATATCATTGACAAAATAGGGATATATTTTTATAGTGTAGCCATAGTGGCTACTACAAACAATATGCACCTAGAGATCCAGTATGCGAATACAGATAAGCCAGTAGGAGTAATACGTAGCAGCTATCGTGAAGATGGAAAAATAAAACACAAACAATTCGGAAGGATAACAGGACAAACTCTAGAGCAACTTAAAATGTTACAGCTAACCTTTCGTAATGAGGTTATTGCTAAAAGTAATCCAAAAGCTGTACAAATAGTAGGCAGTAAAGAATATGGAGCAAGTCATACGATATTGTCAATGATTAAGGAAATAGGATTAGATAAGGCAATGTATTCACAACCCCAGCCATGGGTGAGTAACATAAGCGCGATGATAATAGGTAGGATAATATTTGCTGGAAGCAAGTTAGCATTATGCAATCAATATAATAATAGTAGTCTTTGGGAACAATGTGGAGTAGAAGGAAGACCAGATGTAAGAAAACATTGTTATGAGGCATTAGATAGACTGCTAGCAAGACAAAAAGGAATTCAGAAGAAGTTAGCCAAGAAACATCTCAAGAATGGAAATCTTGTACTATATGATGTCACGAGCAGTTATTTGGAAGGCCAATACACAAATAGCGAATTGGTAAAATATGGATATAACCGAGACGGGAAGAAGAAACATGAACAAATAGTAATAGGATTAATATGTAATGGAGAAGGTTGTCCAGTAGGAGTAGAAGTTTTCAAGGGAAATACTAAGGATCAGACAACAGTTTCAAACAAGATAGGAGAACTAAAAGAGACGTATGAAATAAAGCAAGCGATATTTGTAGGGGATAGAGGAATGGTAACAGAAGCAATAGCAGAAGAATTAGAGGAAAAAGGTGTAAAGACAATAGGAGCACTAACAAGGGCTGGAATACATAAACTAATAGAAAAAGGAATAATAAAGCCATCTGAGTTCAATGAAAAGAAGATAACAGAGGTAGTAAACGCTGAAAATCCAAGTAGAAGATACTGTTTATGCAAAAACCCTGAATCAGCAAAACGAGATGCAAAAACGAGAGAAAAACTGATTGAACTGACGACTGAGGAGCTTGAAGAAATAGCAAACTACAAGCAAAAAACAACTGTAGAGGTATTGGGAGCACGAGTAGGAAAAGTGCTACAGAAATACAAAATGGGTAAATATATTAGTTGGAAAGTAACAGGAGATAATAAAGAAAAGGAATCAACCAAACATAAGCTGTTATGGAGTAAAAAAGAAGGGGCAATAGCAAAAGCTAAGGATCTAGATGGATGTTATGTAATAACAACCAAAGTAGATGAAAAAACGATGGACAAAGAAGAGGTTGTGACTAGCTACAAGAAACTAGAGCAAGTAGAAAAAGCATTCCGCAATTTAAAAACAGTGCAGTTAGAAATGCGACCTGTGTATCATAATCTAGATCATCGTATCAAAGCACATGTATTTTTATGTATGCTAGCGTATTATGTGCAGTGGCACATGCAAAAACGATTAGGACCATTGTTCAAGAAGGACAAAAAAGGATGGGAAAGAAGATGGACGTTTGTACAAGTAATAGAAACACTGAAAACAATCACCAGAAATAGAATTGAAACAAATGGAATGTCTTTTTATCGGAACACTGTTCCAGACGAAGAGCAAAAATATATCTTAGACCTGATGGGGGTCGAGATGTAGCCATTTTTTATAAAAAATAATTTCACCCTAAAACCTCAAATAGCACGGGATTTTAGGGGTCAAAAACCCTACTTTTTGATGACAAAATGCGCTACAAGCTCGAAAGAGAGGAGAACAGTGTTCATGTATATGAATCTGATGATGGTTTGAATTGGGTCCTTATTACTACTATAGCTTTAAGTTTGGTTGATCCAGTTCATATAGGTTTGGCTGTTTGTGCTTCTGAGCACGAAGTGCAGGCTGTTTTTGAGGATGTTGTGGTGGAGGCGCAAGGGCCACCTGAGGTTTTGACTTTAGAACTTGGTGGTAGTGTTGTTGGTTTAGATGGTATTATTGTTACAGACAATGATTCCCAATGGCCTTTACAACAGGCAACGCAAATCCAAATAGAACATTTTGATGAGATCTTAACAGAAGTGCCAGTATTCTTCACTGTTAGAAGTCATGTGTATCGTATGAGTTTTTTAACAACTGATAGTTATCAGAATGAGTTTGTAGAAATAGGTATACCTGTTCCAGAAAATGTAGATCCAGCAAGATTAATTGCTGCTCGGATACTAGATAATAGACTTGGAAGTGACGGACCTTGGTCTCGAGATGATCCTCCTCAACTCTTTTGGAAAACAAAAAGAGGTTTCTACGATGCAAACAGCAATCTATTTAAATTTACTACTGGTAATGATAGTTTTGCTAGTTTGAAAGATAGTGATGATTTTAGAGAGAAGATTATCTTTGTATTGTTGGAAGCTCCAGGTCCTGTTAGGAAGCCAAGTGAGTCACCTTCCATTTCCCAACAGCAACTTTCCGTACAACAGGATTCACCACCTGATTTTGTTGGTATTTGCGTTACAAAAAATGATAATCCTGAAGGGTTTGCTGAAGGCGAATGCACAAGTGATACAGAAAGCGCTGCAGAAAGTGCTTTAAGGAATGCTTACAATGTCTTTTACGCTGGAGATCTGTCTCCAGCGTTTGAATTTTCCCCCCAGCTGAAAGAATCGACTAAGGATAATTCAAAGGATGCTTATCCTATTTACATTGTCCCTGGTGATTATAGTCTTTGTAGTGCTCCTTCAGGTGGACGGTATTTAAAGGGTAAAAGAGAAGCATATGTTTGCATTGCTAGTGCTCCCAGTATCTCCGACTATGAAAAGTCAGTTATCCGCCATGCAGCAATTCCCGCTCGCACTGAATTCTTCATACCCTACGAAAAATCTAGCTGAAGGATTTTTAAATTGCTTCTCCAACAATATTTCAAACACCTTATTTTTTAAAGTGAAAAAGGATGGTACAGCCAACCTAGATGACGAAACCGCAGACGGCAACCAATTTGTCTTCATAGCCTCCAACAAAGCAACATCCATACAAGATGGTAACGATGATGGAATAGCCGATTACTTATCCAATGAAGAACAATTAGCCTTCCACTCAACAGGCTTCGAAGGCCACTTTAATGCAGATGGCAACACCATAGTAGGTGATAACAGAAATGATTCAGACATAGCAACAGCAGGCCTACGAACCCAAGCCATTAATGTGGTACCAAACATAGACATGTCAGACTTCCGCCGCCTGCGTGATTGGCTGCTAGTAGGAGAAGATTTAGCTGCTGAACTAAACGGTTCTCCAAATCACCCCAAGAAAAGCCTAGCAGAAGACAGTGATGCCCTAACCTATGCAGACTACAATCGTGATGGACAACTTAAACTAAATGAAAAAGAAACCTTCACCAATACAGCTATCCTAGAACTAGAAGATCTAGGCTCAGCTGAACCAGTAGGCTTTAACTTCACTGTAACAGGAAATAACATAACCACTATTAGAACAAACCTAGAACAACACCCAGATCAGGAAAACTATCCTGACGCCTATGTTGTAAACGACTTTGAAATCTTCTATCATCTAAATAAAAACAGCCAAAATGAACCATGGTTTGACCCACACTATGACATAGAAGAAATACCAGAACTAATAAACTCAGGAGGCATAGAAGTCTGGCCCCACTTCTTATTTGCCAACTACCCCCAAGACAACGATCCTGAAACCATCTCTGTAAGCTGCGTAAAAAGCGAAGTAGTAGGACAAGACCAAAGCCGTACCCACAAAAAAGGCCTAGAAAGAGACCCCCACATAGAGGACTACGAAAGGCAAATCTACACCCTAAAAGTAGGACACTCTAAAAGCAACAGCCTATGAATCAGAAAGCTGCACAGGAGAAGCAGTATTTAACTTTGAACAAAACTTCGTAGCAAAATTAGGTAGCGATGATATTGTTGTGGAGCCATCATTGTTTTTGAAGGATTTTCACAGAAATTTCTATATTAGGCATACTTTTTGTAGATGAATTCTAGGAACTAGAGTTTTTTAAAGAAATATATTATCCCGATGACCTAGGGCATGTGGATATGACAAATCAGAAATTGCACGCATTGGATATCAAAACCAAACTAGCCAGTCTCAGGACAGCTATTTGTTAGAAAATGTGAATTCCAAAAAAAATTGCAGGATAGCCTATATTTGCGAGAAGCTTTAGTTGTTAACCACATAATCTTTACCAGATTGCAGAGGAGCTTATGCGTCAGCATCAGGATTATCCAAGGTATTTAAGAGTAGCGTTTTCGATTTCACACTCTAGGTGTCCACACGCCCTAATGACCTTGAGCATAAATATAAATACAACATATGAAAATGTCCAATTTTAACCCATTTTTAGCATTACAAACATATCTTACTTGCATTTCCCTTGCATTTTTACAAGATGCCATATAAATTTTAAAGAATGATTGTTCTTTCTTTAGACGTAGGTGAAGTACGCATAGGTGTAGCAACAGGCAAGCTTGGCTCTATGTTTGCATTTGGTCGCGGCTTTATCACACGTCAACAAGAACAAATAGATATAGAAGCGGTCAAAGAAAAAGTTGCCCAAGAAGGTGCAGAGCTAGTAGTTGTGGGGCTACCCTTGCGGCACGATGGAGAAGACTCCAAGCAAACTGAGCATGTACGTGCTTTTGCTAATACCCTTAGCACAGCAGGTTTAGAAGTGGCTTTTGAAGATGAACGTTTTACCAGCCAAATTGCTATGAAAAATATGCATAAAAGTGGCTTACCTAAGAAAAAACGTCAACAAAAAGGTAGGCTAGACGAAGCTGCAGCAGTTCTCATTTTGGAAAGTTATCTTGCTAAGCAAACTACCCTGAATACTTTGTAGCCATGGAAACAGTTGATAAACCTGAAGAATTAACCCCTAAAGAAAAGATTATAGCTAAGACTGAAAAGAAAGCTAATAAGCCCCTAAAAACATTACCTGTAGTTTTACTAAGTTTGTTAGGTATTTCATTATTAGTGTTGATTGTGCTAGTCACTAGCTTATGGTTTGTACAAAAGCAGCTTGCTCCTACAGAAACTTTGGTTCCTTTGCAAACCATGGAATTTGAGGTTTTACCGGGTTGGGGAGCAACTAAAATTGCAAATGAACTAGAAGCAAATGGCCTTATTCAAAATGCGCTGCTTTTCAAGCTACTTTTGCGTTATCGTGGTAGTGATAGAAGCATTGGTGAAGGTCTGTATGACATAACTCCTAATATGAATGCCCTTGAAGTAGCTCGAGTGCTCGAAGCAGGTGGTAGACCGCGTACAATTCGTGTGGTTATTCCTGAAGGCTTTCGTTATGTTGATATTGCTAAACGCCTACAAATAGCTGAGTTTGGACAAGAAAAAGATTTTACTCATCTTATACGTAATCCTAAAGATTTAAAGCCTAAGTATTCGCCTAAAAATGCTTGGCTTGAGGGGTATCTTTTCCCTGCGAGTTATGAAATACCTAGGGATAGTACTTCTAAAGAAATTTTAATACAAATGCTCAAACGTTTTGAGCAAGAAATTAATGAAGAAGTTTTAGCAAAGCTTAAAGAGGTGGGTTTGAACTTACACGAGTGGGTTATCCTAGCTAGTGTGGTACAAGCTGAAGCTGGTAGCAATGAAGAAATGCCTATTATTGCTGGAGTGTTTTTTAATCGGCTCGAGCAAGGCATGCCATTACAATCTGATCCTACTGTTGCCTATGGATTAAACAAACTTATGACCGAGCTAGATGCTAACGCAGGTGACTTTAGCGAAGCTGCAGATCACCCTTGGAATACTTATACTCGAGTAGGTTTGCCGCAAGGTCCTATAAGTAATCCGGGCAGAGCAGCTTTACAAGCAGTGCTTTACCCAAAGCGCCAAAATGGAGAAGGAAAAGATTACCTTTATTTCTTACACTCTCCTGATGGGGGATTTTACCCTAACTTAACATTTGCTGATCATAAGCGTGATGCAAGTCTTTATCTAAAGTAGGTTAAGATTGATGAAATAAAGCATAAAACCCCCTTGGGGGCTTTACTTGTGTATTTAGAGAAGGAGAAAGGAGGAAATGTTACATAAGAATTGTAAGCATAAGAGTCTTACTAAACTCTCAAGCTTTTCTGACAGAGAGCTTACAACTTGACAGGAGTTACAATAAGTCGTTGTTGTATTACAATAGCTTGCATTTCTGTCAAAAGGCCTTTATAGTTACAGTGCTCTGTAGAAAAATCAAAACAACTTTTACAGAGACAAGCCAAGGCTTGTAGAGTTTTATGCTTCATATTTATGAGGTAGTAAGGATAGTATTAAGATATGGCAACAGGAAAAGTTAAGTGGTTTAATGGGGATAAGGGGTTTGGGTTTATTGAGCAAAGTAATGGCGGTAAAGATGTTTTTGTACATTTTTCAGCAATTCAAGGTGATGGTTTTCGTAATCTTAACGAAGGTGATGAAGTCGAATTTCAATTAGAACAAGGACAAAAAGGTCCTCAAGCTGTAAACTTAGTAGTTACTAATCCCGCCCCCAAACACTACTAGATTTTCTACTTTGAATTTTACCAAAGCTCAGTTTAGGCTGAGCTTTTTTATATGAGCAGTGCTATAGAAGCCAATGAAACAGCTACTTACTACTGATTTTCTAAAACAACTTGAATCTAAACCAAAATACAAAATTTATAATCTGTGCTTAGATGTTATCTGGTTGCTTAGATGAGGTTGAGTAGGACTATGATAATAAAAGTTTACAAACAAACCTAATTTTGTAAAATACTGTTATTGAGAGGAAAAATACATAATTATGCAAGAGTTACTGAATAGCTCGAGCCTACCCTATATAGAAGACCTTTACTTTCAATACCTACAAAATCCTGATGCTATTGATCCTGCTTGGCAGAGCTTTTTCGAGAGTATGCCTAAAAATGGGAGCAGTAAGTTAATACCTTCTTTTAAACCTTTTAGCCTCTTTAATCCCCCTATAAGAACATTAAAGCAGATTCCTAGTAATAAGCTTGATAAACAAAGTAAAGCAGATACAGATTTGCAATATAAAGTTGGTATGCTTATTCGCAATTACCGTGTACGTGGACACATTATGGCAGAACTTGATCCTTTAGGGTTTGTTCTTCATGAAATACCTTATGAAATGACACCTGAATATTATGGCTGGAGTTGGAGTGCTGCTGATATGAATCAGGTTGTTAGAAGTGGCACAATGGAAGGCTACACTCTAGCTGAGGTTTTTGA
The DNA here is from genome assembly GCA_965223045.1 of Trueperaceae bacterium. Lineage (GTDB taxonomy): Bacteria > Deinococcota > Deinococci > Deinococcales > Trueperaceae > CBDCVN01. Next base: position 4,034,831 of record CBDCVN010000013.1, on the reverse strand, counting down.
ACGCTTACAAATGACTTATTGTCGTAGAATTGGCGTGCAGTTTATGCACATTGATGATTATGAAGTGCGTGAATGGTTGCAGCAAAATATGGAATCTACGCAAAATCGCTTGAAAATTTCCCATGAGGCCCAATTAAGGATTTTAGAAGAACTTACTGCTGCAACAGTATTTGAAGATTTTATTCAGAAAAAATTTATAGGGGTAAAAAGCTTTGCTCTAACAGGTGCAGAAAGTCTTATTCCTTTACTTACCCTTGCTATACAAAAAGCTGGAGAAAGGGGTGTGGAACAAGTTATACTTGGCATGCCTCACAGGGGACGCTTAAACGTGCTGGTGAACATTTGTGGTAAACCTGCACATCAGGTCTTTAGAGAATTTTATGACACAGATGTAGAAGCCTATATTGGGCGTGGCGATGTAAAATACCATCTTGGCTATAGTCAAAACATAGTGACTAAAAAAGGTAAAGAAATTCATATTTCCTTATGCTTTAACCCTAGCCATCTAGAATTTGTAAATCCAGTAGTTATGGGGAGAGTAAGAGCCAAGCAGGATCGTCATGGTGGTGTGGCGCGTGATCGTGCTCTGGGTATATTGATTCATGGTGATGCTGCTTTTATTGGTGAGGGAGTAGTACAAGAAACTCTAAATTTGAGTGAACTTGAAGGCTACAAAGTAGGTGGGCTTTTGCATGTTGTTCTAAATAATCAAATAGGTTTTACTACTTCACCAAAGCAAGGACGCTCAACTACTTATGCAACAGATGTTGCTAAAATGCTGCAAAGCCCTATCTTTCATGTTAATGGTGAAGACCCGGAGGCTGTAGCTCAAGTTGTAAATTTGGCCATGGATTTTAGGGCAACTTTTAAGCGTGATGTAGTTATTGATGTGTACTGCTACCGTCGCTATGGACACAATGAAGCTGATGAACCTGCTTTTACCCAACCGCTCATGTATAAGGCCATAAAAAAACGTAAAAGTGTTAGAGATAGTTACCTAGAGTATTTACAGGCCATTGGTGAAATTACGCGTGAAAAGGCTGATGATATAGCTATGCAAAAACAGGCTCATTTGGAAAAAGAGCTTAAAATGGCAAGGGCTGAAGACTATAAACTTAGCCCTCAAGCTTTTGGAGGTATGTGGAAAAATTATAAGGGTGGTGCAGATAAAGATGTCGCTGAAATACCTACTAGTGTTTCCAAAAGTCAACTAAAGACTTTACTTGCTAAACTCAGTGAGTACCCCAAAAGCTTTACTCCCCATAATAAAATTAAACGCATCTTACAGCAACGCCTAGAAATGGCTGAAGGTAAGCGTATGCTTGATTGGGCTAGTGCTGAAGCGCTTGCACTAGCTAGTCTAGCCATCGAGGGCTATCGCGTCCGCATGAGTGGGCAAGATGTAGAAAGAGGAACCTTTAGTCATCGGCATGCTGTCTTACACGATACAAATACTGATGAAACTTATACATCGCTAGCGCACCTAGATCCTAAGCAAGCCCCAGTAGATATTGTTAACAGTGCCCTTAGTGAAGCAGCCGTATTAGGGTTTGAATATGGCTATAGTTTAGACTGGCCTGATGGATTAATTATTTGGGAAGCACAGTTTGGTGATTTTGCTAATGCTGGACAAGTTATTTTTGATCAATTCATATCTAGTGGAGAAGATAAGTGGCTTAGGCTAAGTGGTTTAGTGGTGCTGTTACCACATGGCTTTGAAGGACAGGGACCTGAACACTCTTCAGCTAGACTCGAGCGCTTCTTAATGCTCTGTGCAGAGGACAACCTACAAGTTGTTAACCTAAGCACACCAGCTAATTACTTTCATGTTTTAAGAAGGCAAATACTAAGACCTTGGCGCAAACCCCTTATTGTAATGTCACCTAAAAGTCTTTTACGCCATCCCGAGGCAGTCTCAAGCTTAGAAGATTTAGAACAATCTTTTCAAAAAGTTATAGTCAGTAGTCAAGTTGCTACACCAACTCGAGTAATTATTTGTAGTGGCAAAATTTATTATGACCTTAAGGCTAAGAGAGAAGCTGAGAAGCGCGATGATATTGTTTTAATTCGTGTGGAACAATTTTACCCCTTACCTAGAAATGAATTTGCAGCTGCGTTGAAACCTTATTCTAGAGATGTTCCTATTATTTGGGTGCAAGAAGAACCTTATAATATGGGCGCGTGGTCTTACATGCGTGTTAATCTTGGCCAAACTATAGGGCGAAAAATCTTGGGAGTTACCCGACCAGAATCTGCTAGTCCTGCTACAGGCTCTGGTAATAGTCATAGGGTTGAACAGGAACAGTTGTTAGAAGAGGCTTTTAATATTAACTATTAATATTAATTTACCTTCCATTATAGTGCACCAGAAAAATCTTGGATCACCCAAACCTTAAAGATTTCTATGGAAAAAACTTTTATGGATAACTATAGCCAAGAAGCAGAAATAATTATATTCTTAAATAAGTAAGGAAAGAGTTCTTATGTTTATTGAGCTAAAAGTTCCTAGTGTAGGTGAATCCATTAATGAAGTTTTTATTGGTGAGTGGCTTAAGTCAGTTGGTGACACTGTTGTTAAAGATGAATCACTTGTCGAAATTGAGACTGACAAAGCTACTTTAGAAATCCCTTCTCCTGTTAATGGTGTTTTAAAAAACATCTTAAAGCAAGGTGGTAGTGCTAATGTAGGTGATATTGTTGCTTACATAGAAGAAATTGCTGAAGACACTAACCTTTCTGAACGGAAAAGTCCTACAATCCAAGTAATCCCTGATTCTACTAGCCAAAAGACCAGTTTCATTATGCCTGCTGCTGAACGTTTAGCTGTTCAAAAGGAAGTGGATATTACTTCTGTAAAAGCAACAGGCCCTAATGAGCGTTTGTTAAAAGAGGATGTACAGCACCATTTAGAAACAGCTGCAGAGGCCCCTACGGTTTTAGGCGAAGTGCCAACATTAGGCGAAAGACATGAAGAAGCTATCCCTATGTCACCATTGCGGCGTACAGTTGCTAAACGCCTTGTAGAGTCACAACAAAGTACTGCAACTCTGACTACATTTAATGAAGTGGACATGAGTGCAGTTAAAGATCTACGTGCTGAGTATAAAGAAACTTTTGAAAAGAAATATGGAGTTCGCCTTGGATTTATGAGTTTTTTTGTACGTGCTGTTGTTGAAGCTCTTAAAGTTATTCCGCAAATAAATGCCAAAGTTGATGGTGATAATATTATCTATCACAATTACTACGATATTGGCATTGCTGTCAGCGGTAAGAAGGGATTAATCGTGCCTGTAATACGCAATGCTGAGCGTCTAAGCTTTGCAAAAATTGAAACAACCATAACTGATTTCGCAAGTAGGGCACAAACAAATAAGATTACCCCTGAAGAACTTATAGGGGGCACTTTTACCATATCCAATGGTGGAGTATTTGGTTCTTTATTGTCTACCCCAATAATCAACCCTCCCCAAAGTGGTGTTTTAGGAATGCACAATATAGTTGAGCGCCCTGTAGCGGTAAAGGGTCAAGTCGAAATTAGACCGATTATGTATGTTGCTCTTTCTTATGATCATCGCATTGTAGATGGGCGTGAGGCCGTAACATTCTTGAAAAAGATTAAAGAAAGCATAGAAAACCCTGCCAGACTGCTCCTAGAGATTTAGTTGCTGGTCAAGTATGGTACTCAGCGTTAATACGGACATACTCAGAGCTTAAATCACAACCCCATGCTTCTCCTAAAGCTGTGCCAGCAGCTAGGTTAACTCTTATAGTTATTTCTTCATTAGCCATTTTTTCTGACAGCGATTTAGCATCAAACTCCACAGGTTTGCCCTGATAAACTTTCTCTTCTTGAATATGCAAACTTACATCAGCTAAGTTGGGTACTACACCTGCTGCACCAATAGCACTTAAAACACGTCCCCAATTAGGGTCATTTCCATGAACAGCAGATTTAACTAGGGGACTTTGAGCAACGCTTTTAGCAGCAAGATTTGCTTCTTTAAGGTTACGAGCACCAGTAACTTGAACAGTAATTAGTTTGCTAGCTCCTTCGCCATCTCGAGCAATTTTCTTAGCCAACTTACTACACATGATTGTCAAAATTTCTTTGACCTCATCTTTATTACTAGGAATTCTGTGGCTCGAAAATAAAAATGCACTGTCATTTGTTGAGGTATCACCATCTACAGTAACTTGATTAAAAGTACGCGCAACAATCTGCGGCCAAAATTCACGCATTTCTTCTTGAGGTATGTCAACATCTGTCATTATAAAAACTAGCATAGTGGCCATATTGGGATGGATCATACCTGATCCCTTAGCAATACCTACTATGCGTGCACCACTGCTTAGGTTTACTGCTACTTTTTTCGATTGTGTATCAGTGGTAAGAATAGCCTCGGAAATGGAATTACAGTCAGTACTAAGGCTCTCTTTTAACTTAGGAACAGCAGCCTTAATCTTATCAATGGGCAAGCGTTCTCCTAATACTCCTGTACTAGCAGTTATAACTTCACCTATTTTAATATGAAAATTCGTTGATATAGCTGCAGCAAAGTCATCATTATCTAAAAACCCTTGGTCGCCTGTGAGGCAATTGGCCACACCACTATTTATAGCAACAGCTTGTATGGGTTGCTCCGAGATATAACGTGCTCTATTACGCACAATAAAGGGCGCACGAATAGTATTTTTGGTAGTGGTCATAGCCCAATAAAGTGGTACATTCGCACAAATAATACCCAAATCAAGCCTTTCTTCACTTGTAATTCCTGCTGCTACACCAGTTGATTGAAATTCTGCTGGTAATTTCATGGCCACACCACCTGCGTTTCTAAAGTAAGAGTTTCTTGGAAATTATGCATAAGATTAAAATTTTGTAGAGCTTGCCCTGCAGCACCTTTACCTAGATTGTCAATTACAGCCATAACAACTATTAGTTTAGCACGTTTATCAAAACGAACGCTTACAAGACAAAGATCTGTTCCATATACCGCTTTTGTTTGCGGCAGGTCTTTTTGAACATGAATAAGTGTTTCGTCAGAGTAAAAATTTTCATAGAGTTCATATAATTCTTCTGTGCTTAGTGATTGCTTAGGTTTAGTGTAGCAAGTTACTAATATCCCCCTTGTCATAGGTAAAAGGTGAGGGTTAAAACTAATAGTGACAGGCTGAAAATCGCTGTGTGTCCTTAGTTTAGTGCCCATGGCTTTAACTCTACCCAAAGTATTTTCTATTTCAGCTGTATGGAGATGAGTACCTGCTATTCTATAGGGTTTAAAGTTTTCATTGATTTCACTAAAGATTATTGCTTGCTTAGCACTGCGTCCCGCACCTGAAACTCCTGAAGCTGCATTTACAATAACATCTTCTCCTAAAAGATTATTTGCAGCCAAAGGTGCCAAGGCAAAAGCTGAAGTTGTTGGATAGCACCCCGGATTAGCAACTAGTTTAGCTGCTCGCACTTCTTCATGGTGAAATTCACTTAAGCCGTAAATGGCTTCTTGATAGAGCTCAGGACAAGGACTGTCTTGGCCATACCAATGAGCGAAATCCTTGGGAGAAAAACGAAAATCTGCTGATAGGTCAATAACCTTCTTGTGCTGATCAAAAGCCTTTTTAACCAGTAACATTGCTGAGCCATGTGGAGCAGCTGAGAAAAGCACATCACAATTATCAATAGTTTCTTCTACACTAGTAAAGAAAAGTTCTGATTTAGTGCTTGCAAATTGGGGCCAGCATGACTCTAATGGTTGACCTGTAAATTGTCTAGAGGCTAATGCAGTAATATTAACATAAGGATGCTTAAATAAGCGGCGTAAAAGCTCTGCCCCTCCATAACCACTTGCACCCAAGATACCTATATTAACTTTTGACATAAATTTTCCTGTTGTTCATAATTTGGCTCGGAGATAAGCATAAAACTTTCTAGGCTATACTTAAATACATACCTTAGACGCTATGCGTACTTTATCCTAGTAATTTGAAAGATGCAAGATTGTAAGCATCAAATGTTCGAAATACAACTCTCAATCTGCTTAAAAATATATCTCTAACTGAAAATTACTACAGAAAAAAAATCACATGTGGCAAATTCATCTGTAGTTTTACCTACATCACTAGGAATACATCCCAACAACATGCCCCCTAACGCTACACTTACAATTATTAGCCTCATAGTATGCTCCTTTCGTCTTTCTATCAAGTCGCGGATAACGTTGCAAATCACGGGCACCAAAAAATGGTGTGAGGAACGAACGCTACTTAACTTATTACTGATGTTCCCTCCTTTTGGGAGAACATTGCTTAGAAGCATCTGCTACACAGATGCTATGCTATTCTAGGCCATTATTTCTCCTGATTAATCAGTGATACTCTGACCTACTATAGTAGGACTTTTTCTGACATACTGTTTATTTGAAGATGAGCAGTTTTTTGAATAAGATAAAGGATAGTAGCTAACTATGTGCCTTGCCATCCCGGGAAAAATTACAGAATTTGTAGACAATGAACACTTCGCCACTGTCAACGTCTCAGGTGTACGCCGCAAAGTTAATATTGACTTACTAGAAGAAGAAACCCTTAGCATTAATGACTGGGTTCTTATCCATGTAGGCTTTGCTCTAAGCAAAATAAGTGCTAAAGAAGCTGCTGAGCAAATGCAACTTTTAGAAATGCTGGGCGAAGCAGACGAAGCTTTAGAAGAAGTGCAAGGTTACGGTATGGTAGAGGAACCAAACGATGGAACTTGAGGATTTAGGTACCTGCACTCTTGATCAGGATGGTTGCAGTACCTGTGGTGATATGGTGGTGCCTGTTAGAGTGCTCGAGCTAACCCCACCCAACGCCCTAGTCGAAGACAGGCTAGGACAACAAACTGAGGTAGCTATTGACTTTCTAACGGTAAAGCCTAATGACATTATCCTCGTACATATGGGCGTTGCTATTGCCAAGGCAGAAACACAATGAAATACGTTGACGAGTTTAGAAACCCTGAACTAATTAAAAAAACAGTAGCTGAAATTAAGCGCTTGGCTGACCCAGACTACCACTACCACATTATGGAAGTTTGTGGTGGTCATACCCATGCAATTTATAGGTTTGGTTTAAAAGATTTATTGCCCGATAATATTGAACTTATTCATGGTCCCGGTTGCCCTGTTTGTGTCTTACCTATTGGGCGAGTAGATGATGGCCTAAACTTAACTGAAGATAGTAACGTTATCCTGACCGCTTTTGGAGATATGATGCGTGTACCAGGTCGTAAAGGCACTGCACTTGAAATGAAAGCTAAGGGTAGAGATATTCGCATGGTTTACTCACCTTTAGATGCCCTCAAACTAGCAGAGAAAAATCCTGATAGGCACATAGTCTTTTTTGCTATAGGCTTTGAAACTACTGCTCCTTCTACTGCTCTTACTTTGAGGCGTGCTCGAGCGCTAAACATAAAGAACTTTAGCATCTTTAACAACCATGTCACCATCATTCCGCCAATTCGCGCAATTCTTGATTCACCAGATATGCGACTAGATGCTTTCATTGGCCCGGGTCACGTTTCTACTGTTGTTGGTTGCTGCCCTTATGAATTTGTAGCTAAAAACTATAAAAAACCCATTGTTATATCTGGCTTTGAACCACTTGATCTATTACAAAGTATTTTCATGATCTTAAAACAACTGAAAGCTGGCGAACATAAAGTTGAAAACCAATATGCAAGGGTTGTCCCATGGGATGGTAATGTAGCTGCCCTGAAAGCAATGGCAGAAACCTTTACCCTAAGGCCCTATTTTGAGTGGCGTGGCCTTGGTTTCATTTCGCAATCTGCCTTAGCAATTAGCGATACTTATTCTGATTGGGATAGTGAAAAGCGCTTTGAAATGAAGAGTGTGAGTGTGACTGATCCCAAAGCTGCACAGTGTGGGGAGGTGCTAAAAGGTGTACTAAAACCATCACAATGCAAATTATTTGGCACCGAGTGTAACCCGGAGCACCCTATCGGTGCACTGATGGTATCAAATGAGGGTGCTTGTGCCGCTTATTTTAACTATGTTCATCAACAACATGCTGCTTAGGTGGGTAATAGAGGAAACTATTTTGATAAGGCTACATAAAAAAGTTCAAGCATTAGACCAAAAGTGCTGTGCTCTACTAGATGAGGTCGAGGTTCTTGATATTGAACAGCTTGAGGCCAAATCACTACCAAACAAGTGGTCAATACTTGAAATAGTCGAACATTTGGTTATTGCTGAAAGGTATGTCTTTCGAGGCTTTCCCAAGGTTTCACAGCTTGTCGAACTAAAGCGCAGTTTCAGAACCCGTTTTACCTATCAAATGGTACTCTTCATATTAGAGCATAACATTCCTGTGAAAGTACCTTCATCTAAGATGATTCCACAAAGCAATACTTCATTGCCTGAGCTGCGGTGTCAATGGGATGAAAATCATAAGTTGATAAAATCTTATGTAGATAGTTTTGATAAAAATACCCTGTGCAAAACTTTTTTTAAACATCCTGTTACAGGACCGATAACGCTTGAGAAAGCAGTTATTTTGGATCAAATTCATCTGAGCACACACGTACAGCAAATCAGAAAGCTTCAACGTTTACTATCTATACTAAAAATGGGTTAAAACAGAACATTTTGTATAGAGGGATTCTTGATAGATATCGCGCACTGTACACCTAAAAATCTTAAGAGTAAATGTCTAAAACTAAGCCGTGTTAAGTATACAAGTTTTGCATCTTAAATTTGTAAAGCATCATGTTCAAGGTGAAATCAATTTTCACAAATCAGGATAGCTCTTAATGACTTGTAGAAGTCAGGACTAAATATTGCAACTTTGCTGGTTCAAAAAAGGTCCAACGACTTCTTTAGTTACCCAGCCACCTACCCAAACCCAATCTGGAGAAGTTGCTTTGCCACCATCAACATAACAAGAGTCTACTAAGTGTGCATAAAAAGCTATATAATTTTTCGGAGAAGTGTTCGGAATTGGATCAGGATAACTCCAAGCAGCATTTTTGGCAGTACGGTTAGCTACAAGAATGTTCCAATAATCAGCAGTGCCTTTATATTTGCAGTAAGTGTGGTGGTTAGCCTTAGTTAAGTGCTCGAGCAAAACATCCTCTGGTGGAAAGTAATAAACAGGCGGGATACCTCTTTGTAAAACCCTTATGCCACGTTGAGTATTGGCAATAGTGACATTATTAAAGACTACTTGAAGCTGCCTTTTACTAGCTTCTACAGTAATAGACTCAGGGTAATCCCAAACAGATTCTTGGCCTTCTAAAGGCTCAATATAATCTTTTGGCTTAGCAAGCTTAAATTCACTCATAAATATCCGCCAAAGTTAAGTAGCTAGGCTATATTATTACCTAGCCACTCATTATAACTAAACTATCTATTATCTAACTACAGTATCTAACCAATGAACTATTTGTTGACCAATAGCATCAGGTTGATCTTCTTGCAAATAATGCAAGCCCGGTCCCACACTTGCAACTCTAAGATTTTTCATGCTTTGAGAAAATTGACTAGCTACCTCAGAATCAATGATCATTCCCGGTGTGCCATAAAGCATAAGCATAGGCAACTCTGTTTCAAAAAGCCAAGCAGCATAGTTAGCAATCACAGCATGAACATCGGCAGGTTCACCTGCTATAGGAATTTCATTGGGCCAACGCCAAACAGGTAAACGTTCTGTAGGTGTAGGAAAAGGTGCGCGGTAAGCATTAAGCTCTTCTTCACTCAACTTACGAATAATTGAATTTGGAACAAACTGTTCAACAAAGACATTCTGATTGATAATTAGTTCTTCGCCTATCCCCGGAGTTCGAAAAGCTGTAAAAGTTTCTCTAAACTCCTCTGGCAACTCTGGAATGGGTGCTAGCAATGCTTCAAAAAATGCAATGCCCTTAACATTAGCTTCATTGCGGGCAGCATAATCAAAACCAAGCGCTGAACCCCAGTCGTGGATTACTAGTGTGATGTTTTTTAGCTCGAGTGCCTCAATAAAACTCTCAATATATTGAATATGATCTTTGTAACGATACTCAATATCTGGCTTACCTGAGCGACCAAAACCAATTAAATCTACTGCTATAACACGCCCGTGGGGTTCTAAATGTGGAATAACATCTCGCCACAAATAAGACCAAGTGGGTTGGCCGTGCAAAAGTAAAATTGGGTCATCAGCTAGGTTGCCTTCCTCAAGGTAATGTAGCTTAGCAGCAGGCAACCCTTCAGGTTTTACTTCTACCCACTTTGATGTAAAAGGTAGTTCTGGAAAGTTAAGACCCTCATAAACAACTGGAGGAGGAGGTTGATTTTCTTGTGCAAAGATAATAGTGCCTAAGCTACTTAAAGCAAGTAACGAAAAAATTGTGGCTAAAATTCTTAAATTCATTTTTATTTCCTTTCTAGTTCTTAATTTGCCCCTTATTGTGTAGGAGGAATGTATTTGACTATATCTACACCAATGCCGTTTGGGTCAACTATCACAAAATGACGATCTCCCCAAGCTTCATCACGTATGGGTACCTCAATTGGTACACCAAGAGATTGCATTCGCTCATATTCAGCATCAACATCTTCAACATCAATAGCAATCCACGTGCCTTGACCTTGAAAAGCATTGTGAAATATAGGAGCCTGTGACTCATGATTTGGAACCATAAAACCAAGCTGACTTTCTCCTGCTTTTAAAAGCACAAACCAATCACTATCATAAATAACTTCAAATCCAAATAACTCCACATAAAATTCCTTTGATTCCTGAATTTTTATGGTAATCACGCCAGACCAAACCCTCATTTTGTTTCCTTTCGATGCTTCATCAGAAACGTCTGTTTCTACCACTTGAGTAGTGCCAGCAGAAAATGCTAATGCTAGAAAAAGGAATAGGTACTTCAACTTCATCTCCTAAGAAATTATTTAAGTTGGGTCTCGAGGTGTGTTCTAAGAACCTACTGAGGCCAACCGATTGAGGATTATAGGTCTATAGACGAGAAAAAGTCTTGAAAAAAAACGACATTAAGAAGTAAGGAAGCTAGCTGGAGTATGCCCTGTTAAAAGCCGAAAATCTCTACACATATGTGATTGGTCACTATAATGCATATCAAATGCTAGCTCAGCAAGGTTAACTTCTTTAGTAAGCTGTAATTTAGTAATGGCACTTATGGCTGCTCTAACACGCATAATACGACATAAAGTTTTAGGCGTAACTCCTATAGTTTTTATAAAAGTTCTTTGTAGCTGTTTAGTGCTAAGATTACATTGTGAAGAAAGATAATCTAAACGTACATTTCCATTGTTCTTTTGGATTAGTCGAACAGCATGATCTATAGGTGCTACTTTGACATTGTGAGATTTAACCTGATTCAGCATTGAGTTTGTAATTAAAGCGAGACGATTTGTAAAAGAATCCACCTCAAGAAACTGATCAGAAATGACTCCAAGAAAATTTCCAAGAGCTAGATAATTATTGGTTAGTTCATTTGCTGGGAAAGCTAGGAAATACCTAGCCATTCCAGGCCTAAAACGTATGCCAAAATAGTCTGCTTCTGACTTTAGGGCAAACCTCTGTTTTTGTGTTGTAGTACCAAAAACTAGGCAGCTGGTATAATTCTCAAAAAGTTCAAAAACCACATCAATACACCCATCTGGTAGGATTTCATACACTTTTTCTTTTGAGGTTGGATAAAACCAAACAAGCTGTACAAAATCACTTATGGACCCGTGAGGAATATATTCAATGTTGCTCTTTATAATACTCATTTCTGATTAGCCTTTATCTACTGCACACAAGTAGCTTAACACCACTTCTCAATGTAAAAATTAGATTTCTTTATGTACAAACTCTCGTTTTACTAGACTCTAAAGTTCTAGCATACCACCATCAACGGGAAAACTTGTTCCTGTAACATAAGAAGAGGCGTCTGAGAATAACCAAAAAACAGTTTCAGCAATCTCTTCAGACTTACCAACACGTTTCATAGGTACCATATTTGTAAACTGTTCTTCTAAACCCGGCCTAACTACGGGGACAAAACATGGAGGCAAAAACTGAAAGAGTATTTAGCCTCGCCCAGAACAGCAACAATAACACTTTGAAGAAATTCAAAACCACGTCTAAATATGCTTTTAGGAGCATAACCATGCTTCTTAAGTTTCAGAGGCCTTTGCTCATGAAGCCATATGCCCAATAAGTATGCCCAAGTAAATGCTAATGTTAGTAGAGCTAGCAATGTGTCCAAACGTGATGTGATGCTCACATGTGTATCCTCAAGATTGAAACCCCTCCTTTTTAAAGCCCCAAACAACGTTTCTATTCCCCACCTCTTAGCATATCTCTCTAAAGCCTTTTTAACCTTTGATGTAGTGGCAACTACCACTAGCTCTCCATCAGGAGCTCTGGTAACTGCTATGTATAAGCGATTGCCAAGTACTCTACAACGCTTTGAATGTACATACACCTCACCCTCCTTGAGATGCTTGTATCTTTCACTAGCTGGTCTATTCCTTCCCTTGCAACCTATTAAAGTGTTATTCCTAAGGCGCATAACAAAACTGATTCGTCTTTCTTTAAGCCCTTCAAACCAGTCTTTTCCAGTGAACTCACGATCAGCCACCAGTGCTTCAATATCTTCATGACCTAATATTTCTAGCAATCTATCAATGAGTGCTAGACGCTCTGTGGTGTTACTGTTACCGGCATGTGGTAAAACTGTCCACAGCAAAGGGAAAGCCATGCCTTTATATACAACTCCTAACATCAGAATGTTGATGTCTATGCTGCCCAGTTTCCAGTTAGTCCGATCTAAACTGAGTAAGTAAGGTCCTTTAGGTAACCAAGTTAGCACACATTTAGCTAACCACTCTCCTTCAATTTCTACTTCTGAGAAGAAGCGTTTGATACGTTTTTCGTTTGATGCAATCTCTACTGCACCGTTGAGCACACTTGCTACTCTTGATAGACTTACTGTTCTAACTGCCATCATCGCCATTATGAAACGAGACATGAAGTTTAGTCTTGCTCCATGTAGTTTTATATTTGCTTCTTTTAGTTTGTCCTTTAGTTGATCTGCCTTTGCTTTTTCCATTTCAGCTCAGCATATTTCTATGCTGAATCTTCTTCTCTTAACTTTTGTCCCGGTAGTTAGAAACCCGGCATACTTTCGGCAGCTTTGTTCATCATGGGTGTGTCAATAGGTCCGGGCATAACTGAATTAATGCGAATACCTGCTTGAGCATACTCGAGCGCTAACGCCTTAGTAAGGCCATTAACACCAAATTTGCTGGCTACATAAGCAGAAAGGCCAGCTATACCTTTGCCACCAGCAGTAGATGAGGTATTAACGATGACTCCACCACCATTTTTAAGCATTTGCTCTACTTCATACTTTATGCCAAAGTAAACCCCTTTAAGGTTTACATCTATAACTTGGTCCCATTCTTCTTCACTCATATCTGTAATAGGTTTCATTGGAGCGACACCAGCATTGTTAAAGGCATAATCAAGTTTGCCATAGGTGGCTACTGTTTTATCAACTAATGCCTTAATTTGACCCACATCTGAAACATCAGTTTGTAAAAAAGTGGCTTCGCCACCTGCCTCACGTAATTTTTGAACTGCTTCTTCACCGCGCTCAGCATTAGCATTGGCAATAACAACTTTGACACCTTCTTCAGCCAACTTTTTAGCAGTAGCAAAACCAATCCCAGTACTGCCTCCAGTAATTAGCGCAACTTTGCCTTTTAAAGAATTATTCATGGTTAACCTTTCTTTAAATAATGTTTTGCCTTTAAGAAACCAAACCCACACGCTCGTCTAATGTCTAAGCAGCTACTGTTGAAATTTGAACTTGCTTTAGTTCCTTACGGCTAGCTTTCTTGCCATTTTCTGCATAGTACTTAAGGCCTTTAAGAAGGTTTGGAAGAACCTTTTGAAATTGTGGTTTCACCATAGCATTATTCATAATTGCTCCTATAAGACCATACTTAAGACGGTAGTTGAAATCCATAGTGACAATAGTGTCAACATCTTTTTCTTGCACAGTAATATGTGCCTTAGTGCTATCAAAATCAAAAGGTGGTACGCCCTTACCATCAAAGATCTGTACAAGCATTTCTTGCCCATCTTTCCACTCGATAATTCGTTCCTCAACTGAACCTGCTGGTAAGAGGTCACAATGGCGTGAAGCACCCACGCCACCTTTTCTAGTAGAGGTAGAGTAAGAGTCACGAAGGCCGGGATGAAACTTTATAATGCCCCCAAAATCTGCTAGTAGTTCCCAGACTTTATCCTTTGATGCATTAATACGAATAGATTCTTTAATGTGTGTCATGATTTTTCCCTTTCTTAGAAATCACTATTCTTTTAACTCTTGACTTTGTCCGTCAGAAACTCTCTGTATAGGAACACTGTCAATACCAAAGAGAACCATACCTAGAACCAAATAAAAGTGCTCAACACTTTTGCCAATTTGTTTCCCTAAATTGATTTTAGGTGTGTTGATAATATTGATTCTGTATATTTCTATCACAGTTAATCTCCTAACGTGTTCCAAAGTAGCAATATCTAGGTCTGTTACACATCTGGCAAAGGATATATATAGGGTTTAGTTTGGGTTTAGTTTAGAGTTAAAGCTAAGAAGCATTCACTACTATTTCCCTTATTTTTCTGTATTCAGGGTGTCTCCCAAAATTTACAGTGAGCCAGAAATCATAAATCAAAATCAGATAAACTGAAGGTAATGAGCAAAGAATGGAAAGAAGAGATTATAACACAAGTAAAGCAACGTCTAAATGAACTTGAAAAAGAAGGTCAAAAACCAAAAGATGTAGCAGAGCTAGAGGCAATGGTGATGAATTTTACCAAAGGCGTAGGAAGCGTGACTTGGGAAAAGTTAGTGGAAGGACGAGCAAAAGAAAAAATTTCCCCCCGCTTGCCCAACTTGTCACAAGCGAATGCAAAAACAACGTCTAAGACACAGAAATGTTAAGAGCATTTGGGGGATAGTAAAAATGCCTTTGCAAGACAATCTTTGTGTTTCTTGCAACAAGTATCATAGTAGTTACACAGAAGCCAACATGGACAGTAGCGGCTTTTTACCAAATGCCTTGGAAAAAGGGATTGACTTGGCTACTAGAATGGGATTTGAAGAAGCAGCACTAGTGGCTAACAAATGGGGATTACCCATTAGCAGTAGTGGTCTGGGACGTATTGTAGGGACATATGGAGCAATAGCTTATGAGGAAGGAAAAAAAGCGTACAAGAAATTAGCAAACCAACCTCTTGAAAGTATTAGGGGAACCAAAACCCAAGCGAGGCGGTGGATAATTCAAACAGATGGAACAATAGTGCTAGAGAGAGGAAAAGGGGAGAAAGGTAGATTAGAAGGCAGAGAGGTAAAAAGTGTAGTAGCTTATCCATTAGAAACACCAAGCGAACGAGTAAGTGTGAGTGCTGCCATTCCAATAGGTGAATTTCGTCCTTTAGCACATGGGTTGCTAAGACAAGCAGGAATTAAGCAAGAGGATATATGTTCGGGATTAGGAGATGGGGCTATATGGGTAGTAGACTTGCTAGCTGAATTGGGGTGCGAACAAGTGTTACTAGATGTTTATCATGCTACAAATTACCTAGAGAAGGTGTTAAAAAAGCTAGGATTTTGTGAGCAGGAGAGAGAAAAAGAACGCAAAGCATGGTTGAGAGGGGATGTAGATGGTAAAGAGTGGTTGTCCAAAATAAAGCAACAATACTCAATAACAGAAGAAAAATATAAGAGCTGGGCAAAGGAAGAACGACAAGCTTGGGAGTATTTAAAGAAAAGTGCAGAAAGGGGAAGAATGGCGTACCCAGAGTGTAAAGAAGAAGGATGGGATATAGGCAGTGGACAAATAGAAGGTTATAACAAGTGGGCCATAGGGAAACGTATGAAATGTTCAGGAATGCATTGGGGTAAAGAGGGGTTGGAGCGAATGGCATTTCTGCGCTCTGAACTTGCTTCAGCTAAGCCCATCACCAACTTCCATTTCATTAGACTGAAGGCTTTTCCTGCTTTATCGCTTCCACTTTCTCAATAAGCTTAACTGTAAAAAATGGGAGACACCCCTGTATTCAATTCATGTTGACAAACTATCTTAATTTTGCTAACCTCAAAAACATGTTTGCACACCTAAGTTATTTATCTAGCTATCTAATAGAGAGGCTGTTTGGTGTGCTGTCGTATTATTAAATAATATTAATTACTGCATACTAAAAAGGCCTTCTTAAAGAAGGCCTTTTTTCGTTTGTGAGTGTAGCCCAACGGTAGAGGCACTAGTTTTAGGAACTAGTCAGTGTGGGTTCGAATCCCACGGCTCGCACCACTTGGAAGGTAGGTGAATATCGGTTTGTCACGTATGTTTGCTAAACATATCCGCCTAAAAAGCGGTGCGGGTTCAACTCCCGTGCCTTCCGCCACATGGAAGATTAAGCCGAAAGATTCTAGGTTAGCGGCATCTGTCTTGAAAACAGTTTGGGCCCAAGGCCGTTAGGGTTCGAATCCCTAATCTTCCGCCATGCAGGGACTGAGCATTGGTGAGCTCAAGGCGCTGTAAACGCCCCGCTTATGCTGTGTAGGTTCGAGTCCTGCTCTCTGCACCACTTGGGGGCACTTGGGGATGTAGACCAATTGGAAGACATGCCAACTTAAATTAGAGTGAAAATTTAACCTGCTAAAAACTTTTTTCCTTCTATCCTTAAATCGTGCACTACGGAATAGGGAAAGAATTATGCCATTCACATGGACAGATGATAAATACTCTACAGGAGTAAAAGAAATTGATGAGCAACATAAGAGACTATTCAGGATCATTAATGAATTAGAAGGAACTCTTGAAAAGCCTGAATTAGACAACATAAACACCAAAAAAATAAAAAGATTAATAGTATTTTTGGGCAGTTACACAAAAGCTCACTTTGGGTATGAAGAGGAGTGTATGTTTAGAAACAAGTGTCCACTCTACAAGAAAAATGAAGATGCACATAGGAAATTCATTAACTTTTACAAAGATATAAGAACAGAAAGTGAGGAAAAGGGCATTAGCAAAGAGCTAGCAAAAAAACTGTATGAGACTTCAGGAAACTGGTTAGTGAACCATATAGGGAAAATTGATACTCACCTAAGAGACTGTATGTAAAGTTTTTGAATAGTTGGTTTGTTATATTGTGGATTGTAGTTAACTTACTGAACGTTTAGCAAATAATACTATTAATAATTAGGAAAGGAGTTTTGATTATGACAGATCGAGCCAATAAACAACGTTCACGAAACCCCAAAGCAAGCCAAGAAGCTATTTTGACTGCTGCTGAAACATGCTTTGCTGAAAAAGGCTATGCGGGCACTAGTATCCAAGATATTGCCAATCGTGCAGGCGTATCACGAGGAACACCAAGTTACTTTTTTGGCTCTAAAAAAGAGCTTTATAAAGCTGTACTGGATAGGGGCTTTGAGGCCGTGCGGCAGCTTAATACTGAGTCTGCTGTTAGCGCTTTAGCAAAACAAAAAGGTGTTAAAGGTGTTTTTACTGAAGTAATGAATAATTACATTAACTTTTTAGCTGCCAATCCTAACTTTGTGCGTTTGTTGCAATGGGAATCTCTTACTGGTAAACAGCTTCACCTAGCCAACCCTTAGTAATACAAGGAGGACTTGAGATAATTGCTAAGCAACTTCCCAATATGAATGAAAGTCAACTTAAACAACTCTTAATTAGTACTAAGCAGAGGTGTAAAAGTTTTTGTGAATCACTTAGGAGTAATTTAGTGTCTATAGGTAGTTAGTAGTTAGAAGTCAGCATAGCTAAACCCTACTGACTACTAGCTACTGGTTTCTAGCTACTATTTTCAGCTTCACAAGAAAATTCACAAGTATTTATGCATAGGTGCTTATTTCGCTAGCTTGGTCTCCATTTGCAGATAGAAACCCAATCAATTATCTGTTAAATGTGGATACTTTTGACCCAGAATTCATTAAGGAAAGAAAAGAGCATATCATGAATCTTTTAACAAGTGGGATTTTACCCAGCTAAGGAGAAATTTATGGCAAGAATTAAACCTGTTAAAAACACTCCTTTAAATCTACGTATAGTGAATTGGTTTAGTAAGCATATGTTTGGTCAACAACTCGCGAATTTGCAATACACTGCTCATAACCCTAGTTTTGTTAGAGCCCATATTGGTATGAAGGCATTTTTCCAAGCTAAGAGTAAACTAGATCCTAGTATTCGGGCACTAGCCATACACTATGTTTCTGAGCTTAATCAATGTGCTTGGTGTATTGACTTTGGACGTGCTAAAGCATCAAAACAAGGCCTAAACCTAGAAAAGCTAGCGGCACTCCATAAATATGATGATGATCCCCGATTTAGCTCTGCTGAACGAGCTGCTCTAAGCTATGCTGAAGCAACAACTAAAACAGGTATTCCTGTTACAGATGAGCACATTAACGAACTCAAAAAGCATTTTTCAGATCGGGAAATTGTTGAATTAGTAGCTGCTGTTGCTGCTATTAGCTTTGATAATCGCATTAATATTTCACTTGGCATAGAAAGCCAAGGGTTTTGTTCCATATAAGTTGAATTGGCTTAAGTTTCTTTAATAAGATCTGCTTGTACAACCTCATTTAGTCTCTGCTTGTTCAACTCGTAAGCAAGTATTGCAAGGCGTTTAAGGGGTTTAAAAGAGTTAGACTGATGTGATAATTAGGCTCAAGCACTTTATTGTCTAACTGGAATTACGCACCCCTTAAAGAGTCTTTTCCAAACAAGGTATTCCTCAGATACCTTTGTAAAGATGTGTGCAGGAGTGATTTACCCTCTTAAAGTGTAAACACTGTTCCAGACAGATTGAGGTATTATCTGAAGGAAAGCATAAGTGTAAAATTACCTCAAAAAGTTTTAGGAGGCATTTTGAGGTGAGCAAAATCACTGCGCAGGAAGCCATAAAAATGACTTTGTGTCAGAGACACATCTTATAGTGCATGACCAACAAAAACCTTTATCTAGACGAATCATTAAAATCTGCGTAATTCCAGGTCTAATTATAGTTACCCAGAAAAATCTTTTCCTTTTATCCATAGAGTGAAATAAGGTAGGAAAAATCACTAAGAATAATTGCTTCTTAGGCAATAGAACACCTACTACCCAGTGTAATCTTCTTTTGTAAACCAACTAAAACTTATACAAAACTTGCTTATTTTCCCCGCTTAACACTATCTCAAATCATTAATTCCTTTGGTACTGGTGTTTTATAAAACTCAAATGCCTCCCTCAATCTTTTTATCTCTTTTTTCATTACTCCCTTTATTTCCTCTACCCTCATTGGTATTCCCTCCATCATTACCTCCAAATGCTTCCTTAAATCTGCTTGTGTTTCCCAGCATTTATTATGTATGTACTCCTTCTTTAAATACTTCCATAGCCTTTCTATTGGGTTGAAATCTGGTGAGTATCCCGGTAGAAATTCTAACCTCAACCATTTTGAATTCTCTTTTACCCACTCTTGCAACCACTTCGCCCTGTGAAATGGTGCATTGTCACATATAAGCATTATCTTTGCTTCCCTCATCTCCCTTTTCATGTGGCAGATAAACCTTCTAAACCTCTGAGCATTTACCTTGAACTTTGTTAGCACTCCATGGAATTCTCCTGTCCCTAACTCTAATGCCCCTATCAAATTTACTCTCCCATGTCTTCCATAGTTCTTGATCTCTACTTTTTCTCCTCTTAGCCCCCATGTGCTCGCTAGTGTTCCCTGCGTTTGGAACCCTACTTCATCTTGATAAAATATCCTCCATCCTGCCTTTATCTTCTCCTCGTACAGCTTTGGTAGTGTTTCTTGTATCCACTTTCGCCTCTTCTCTTCATTCTTCCTATACAGCAAATGTATTGCTTTATGGAAACTTAATCCCAGTTTCCTTAAAAGCTCTGGTAAATACTTTACTGACAAACATACCCCAAAAAGGCTTTCTATGAGAGTAAAGACCCTTCTGGCAACCCAAACTTGCTGGTTAAACTCTGTAATGATTTTCTTGATTAGCTCTAGTTGCTCTTTAGAAAGTTTAGGCGGCCTACCAGTTCTTTGTTCATCTTCTAAGTTAAGCGATTTTTCAAACTTCTTTCGCCAGTTTTTTACTGTTTTTACTGAGACACCGAACATTTCTGCTACAAGCTTAATATCTTTGCCGGAATACAGAGCTATAAGGGCTTGAGTCCGTAGTAAAGCGTTTGCATCATTTCCCTTTTTATAGCGACGGCGTAGTCTTTGTAGTTCTTCTAGTTTTTGTTTGCTATCATTATTTGCCATGATTAGTCTCCTTTGGGTTATTATTGGAATTATCATGGCATTATTTTTCCTGTTTTAGGGAAAGAATTTATCTGGACATCTATAAGTTTATAAAAATCGTCTAACTTTAAGAACACCATACAAAATCTTGACATTTTGTTATAACTTTTCCACACTTAATGTTGATGAAGGCAACCATTTCTATTCCTGACCCACAAATTGAAATGTCACATGGTGCTGGTGGTAAAGCAAGTCACCGTCTTATTGAAGGTCTGATTGCACCAATACTTTTAGAAAATGGACGAAATTTAGAGGATTCAGCAATCATTGATTTTACAGGGAGGCTAGCTTTCACAAGTGATAGTTTTGTAGTAAAACCCTTGTCTTTTCCCGGTGGCTCAATTGGTGAATTAGCTATTAATGGTACGGCAAATGATCTTTCGGTTTCAGGTGCAAAACCCTTAGCTTTAATGACTACTCTAATTTTGGAAGCAGGGTTAGAAACAGGTGTCCTAGAAGGTGAACTGCATGCTATGGCAGCAGCAGCCCAGCGTGCAGGTGTGCAGATTTTGGGTGGTGATACAAAAGTTGTTGAGCACGGTAAAGCAGATGGACTTTACATTAGCTCTGCTGGGATTGGCCTACAAGATCCTCGAGTATCTCTAAACTATAGCAATGTTCAAGCTGGGGACAAAGTAATTATCTCAGGACCAATAGGTAATCATGGCATTACTATTTTGTTGGCTCGAGGTGAACTTGACCTAGAGGCTGATTTACACTCAGATACTCGCTGTGTGTGGCCACTAGTTTCAACGCTTATCGAGGCTATCCCAGAAGGTTTAAAGTGGATGCGTGATCCTACTCGAGGTGGGGTTGCTTCGGTGCTTGGCGAACTGGCTCGAGACACCCAACTAGGCATAGAACTTGATGAAGAAACCATTCCTGTACAGCCAGCAGTACGTGGTGCCTGCGAGATTTTAGGTTTAGACCCTTTGCATATTGCAAACGAAGGACAGTTTATTGCCATTGTAGCTGAAGGAAAAACGAACAAAGCCTTATCAGCTCTCAAAGCAACTACAGGTGGCAAAGAAGCTTGCATAATTGGTACAATAACTAAAGCACATCCAAATGTAGTTGTTACCAAAACTCCTTATGGAGGTATGCGGGTAGTGGACATGCTTGTTGGGGATCCGTTGCCACGTATTTGTTGATGCTAAGGATCTGCAAATTAAATAAGTGTCCAAAGTTGTCAAAAATGAGGTATGGCCTTGTTACAGGAGTGATAATCAAAAGTGTGATTCTATAATTTTTGTTGCACAAATTACGTAATCTGTGTATCATTTCAATATAAACCATACGAAAAGAGGATTGTACTCATGAGAACTGTAACTGCTTCTGAATTGCAAAAAAACTTTGGAGCCTTCAAGGAAATTGCTCAACGGGAACCTGTAACTGTTACCAGTAACGGACGTGAAAGTGTTGTCCTAATTTCTGCAACAGAATACAAAAAATATGCAGAACTAAAAAATCCTGAAATAACCAAAGAAACTGAGCAAATGATGGATGCCTTTATTGAAAAACACCACATAGTCCTTGAACAGCTGGCATAGTGACACAAGATATAGAACCGCTTTGGATCACAGAAAAAGAAGCCTTTCTTTTCCATGAAAAAATCATAGAGAAAACGGGTGGATCACACGGTATGAGAGATCAAGGGCTTCTTCAGTCTGCACTCGCACGCCCACAAAATCTGTACTCCTATGAGGAGCAAGACGATATTTTTGAGCTTGATGCAAGCTATACTGAAGGCATAGCCCAAAATCATGCTTTTGTTGATGGAAACAAAAGAACAGCTCTGGCCGTTGCAGGACTATTCCTCGAAAAAAACGGGTATGAGCTTGAAGTTCAGAAAGAGTATGAGCAGAAAAACCTTATAGAAGACATTGCAAAAGGCAATATATTCCGTGAAGACGTAGCTGAATTCTATCGTCAGAATACACGAAAATTGTGAAGAATGGGTAGAACAAAAAATCTTTACTCTAAATTTAATTAAAAACGACTTCTCTCAATGTAAAACGAAGTAAAACGAAGCAAGGAAATTCTTAGACAGGTTTAGGTAGTCCTTTCCAGTTTTTTCTTTATAAAACTCTCCTAGTTGCTGATAAGTAATGCCCATACAGGTTAAATTGCCTTTAGCCATCAAAAACAGCCTGTCATTAGACTTGTTCAGAAATAAGCTAGCGTGCATTATAAAATGTACAATTGCTCAATTTAAAGCTCCGGAAATGCAAAATGTGACAGCTAAGTCTTAGCAAGGGTACAAATCTTTTATCTAATGAGTCAACTATTTGGTCCAACATTTTGTTTCCGAACAACTCTATTAATTGCTGGATCTAATTTAGCAACATGACGTTGGAGTGTTCTAGTTTTGGCTTCTTCGTGCAATTTATCAGAAACCATAGTGAGTTGTTTTGCTAAGTTTATTTCATGCTTGCATAAATGTTAAGTTAAGCAAACGTGTTCCTAACAGGCATAATGCAGCAGGATGATTTTTCAATTGCTGATTTTCCAACTTCTTCAAGCGAAATGACAAATAAGGCAAAATTTCATGGTTAACTCAATACAAAATCGGATTTGAGTATATCTCTTAAAGAACATGATGAGAGAATTCTACTTGTATGAATGTATTATGAGATAGCCCTCTTTGTTTTTTGCGATGACTGCCCTCAGCACCTACTTTTTGTCAGATTTTTGCAAGCTCTAAATTTTGGGGGTACAGACAGCATATCATTAAGTTCCAATATAAGTTATTAGTAATGAAGGGTAAAGATGGTTACCTAGCTTTCTGGGGTGCAGATAAAGACCCTAGAGAACTATGGCGAGAAGTGGCATGTAAATATCTATTAGATCGCAATTTTACTGAATTTGAGTGGCAACACTATATGGGCGACAGGCCATACGAAAAAACCTGTCCCCAATACCCTGCAGGTGAGCTTACTAGCGTAATTTATTAGGAGGTGCTCGAGCAAAAACTTCAATGAACCATTATGATACTTTATATCAAAAACTAGTTTGCTCGAGCAAAACAAAAAATTCCAACCTCTTGCTAAATATGATTAGTTCAGATACTGTTAATATCCTTGAAAGGAGTCTTGCTTAGCAAGCTATGTCTGAAAATTTAAATGTTGCTATCGTTGGTGCTTCTGGCTACGCTGGCGGAGAGTTTTTACGCCTTGGCATTGTCCACCCTAAAATTACTATCACACAAATAACTAGTGAGCGCTATGCCAAACAACCTGTTCATATAGTTCACCCTAATTTACGTGGTGTAAGCAAATTACGTTTTAGTTCTATTAATGACTTAAAAGAAGCAGATCTTTTAGTTGTGGGCTTGCCTCATAAAAAATCAGCTGAGCGTTTTGAGGAATTGTCTAAATTTGCACCCCGAATGATTGATCTATCGGCAGACTTTCGTTTAAAAGATGCTAGTTCTTATGAAAAATATTATGGTGAAGTCCATCCTAGACCTGAGCTCTTGGGCAAATTCATTTATGGAAGCCCAGAAATCCATCGTGAAGAACTAAGAGAGGCTACTCACATTGCAGGAGCAGGTTGTCTAGCTACAGCTAGCACTTTGGGGCTTTATCCACTTTTGAAACATGCTGTTCCTGCAAAAAAAGACATTTTTATAGAAGGAAAAATAGGCTCTTCAGCAGCTGGTAATAAACCTAGTGAATCGGGGCATCATCCTGAGCGCATGGGAGTTATTCGTACCTATGCAGCAGTAGGACACCGCCATACTGCAGAAATAGAGCAGGCACTACCCGGTAACTTTGCTATCCACCTAACCGCTACGGCTATTGAAAGGGTGCGTGGCATCCTTGTTACTGCCCACGTATTTTTACCTGATGGTTATAGTGACAAAGATGTTATGGCTGCCTATCGTGAAGAGTACGCAGCAGAACCTTTTATTCGTCTAGTTAATATTAAAAGGGGAATTCACCGTGTACCTGACCCTAAAATTTTAGATGGTACTAATTATTGTGATATCGGTTTTGCTATGGACAATGATACAGGGCGCTTGGTAGTAATGAGCGCTATTGATAATTTAGTTAAAGGTACAGCAGGTCATGCTATACAGGCTCTTAATATAAGTATGGGTTGGGAAGAAACTTTAGGCCTAGAATTTTTTGGATTGCACCCCTAGATTAGACATTTTGC
Organism: Trueperaceae bacterium; assembly: GCA_965223045.1. Lineage (GTDB taxonomy): Bacteria > Deinococcota > Deinococci > Deinococcales > Trueperaceae > CBDCVN01. The sequence continues at coordinate 4,010,279 of CBDCVN010000013.1, read as the reverse complement.
TCTAAGATTACTACTGCTGCAGCATTTTCTTTGCTATGGGTAAGGCTCAAATGGGTAATCCAACCTTTTTCATCTAATTCTTTTTGAATGCGATCTGAAAACCTAAGTTCAGGACGACGTCCTTTCCTTAATACCCAAACTTCTTTCCAGCCATAACTCTCACGCCAACATTTTTGAAAAGCCTCTTTAGCAGCAAAACGCGCAGCAAGGCTAGGTAAAGGGTTAGCCTTTTGTAAAGAGTAATCAAGCTCCTCTTGGGTAAAGTGACGATCTAAGAATTTGTCACGATAGCGATTCCACACCCTTTTTATACGGGCAAGTTCAATAATATCAAGTCCTACAGAAATTATCATGATTTTCTAAGCTCGAGCATACCATCTTTCGTAGCAATATAGGCTACATCTGCCATTAAAAAAATACCATGCTCAACTACTCCAGTAATTTGCTTAATTTGTGGTGCTAGAGACACAATATTTACATTATCTGAGAAATAACAATCAAAAATATAATTACCATTATCACTTATAAAGTATTTGCTTCCTACCATTCTTGCTTTTACTTCTGCTCCCAAACTCTCAAGCTCTGCGACAGTAGCTTTGGCACCAAATGGTACAATCTCTATTGGTACAGGGGATTTTTGGCCTAATCTTGTTACCCACTTACTTTCATCACCTATAAGGATAAAGGTTTTAGCTTGTAAAGCCACTAATTTTTCACGTAATAGTGCCCCACCTAAACCTTTTATGACCTCGAGTTTAGGAGTAACTTCATCCATACCATCAATAGCTATGTCTATTATGCCTTTATCCAAATCTATGAGAGGGATGTCTAATTTTTGTGCTAGCCTAGTACTGGCCTCCGAAGTAGGTATGCCTTTAATATCTTTAAGCTCGCCTAAAGAAAGTTTATGTCCAAGCTCTTCTATAGCATATTTAGCAGTGCTACCAGTACCTAAGCCTACTGTCATGCCACTTTCGATATGTGAAACAGCTTGTAGGGCAGCCTGTTTTTTTAATTCTTCAAATTCCATTATAACTAACGTTGTCCTTTACGGCACATATCAAATACTGAACACTCTCTACATATAAAACCCGGTTTAGGCGAGGTATCTCCTTGCAAAAACCGTTCAAAAGATTCTTTAACTTTCTTTTGCTTGGTAACTATACGCCTCCATATAAAATCAATACCATTAAACGCCTCTATAGGCTCACCTAATAAACCCCAGGCAAATAGCCTAACTTTTTTCACCTTACCTTGATAGCCTTGTAGCAAATGGCCTGCTGCCCAAAGCTCATTCCAGCGATTATTAAAATAATCTTCTGCCTCTTTAGAATCCGAAATGCTTTCTGGAGCAGTAAATTTGAAGAGGTCAACCTCAGAACCTTTACGCAAAGCAGCATCTACAAAAGCCTTGGGGTCATCTCGCTCTGGTAAATTAACTCCAAAGCTAAGCTCTAACAGTTTTGGACCATGTTCATCAAGCCAAAGTGCTGCTTCAGGGTAATTACTTTTTAGAATTTCTAATCTTGCTTTATTCAACTGCTTATGGTCACGCAAATCAGTTATTAAGTTGAGCCACCAAGGCCTCTTTTCTTTTTTTCTTTCTAGAGCTGTCAAGCGCTCTTCAGCCCAAAACTTAAAAGCACACTTATCAAAAAATTTGAGTTTTTCTATGGTTGTATTACCAAGTGTCAATTCAGAGAAATCTGCTTCATAGTTAGCTTCGCCAGATAATTCTAAGTAGCTGCCTGCAGGTACATTAGGTAAGCGAGGCGGTAAGCTAGGACCTGTTAACGCTAACTCACGTACCAAAGGCCCAGCTTGATTAGCTTCAGGGTAGGTAACTATTACTTCATCACCTCGAGTAACAAGCTCCTTAAACAAAAGATCATTACGACCTAGAAAACGCTTTGGTAAACCGAAGCTAGTAAAAACCTCACTTAGTGGTTTACGATACTCTTCTACCAGAAAATAATCTTCATGTTCACCTACAGTATAAGTTCCTTCTATAGCATGCATTAGATAGACACGCTTAAAGCGTTTGCCAGAGACTAACTTAGCACTAAGTAAAGCAATACCTCCTAAAGGCCGTTCAAAAGGGAAAGTTTCTTGAATAAGACCAGCCCACCAAGCTCTAAAGTGAGCACCTTCTTTACCTATAAAGCTAGCTTCTTTAGCACGCTCGAGCATAAGTTTTCTATGCTCTGACCAGTCTTTGCTTAATGAATCTCCTAGTACTTCAGGAATTATATTAACGGTATATTCAGCCCAAGCCAAGGCATTGTCCTCTTGAACTTCTAAGTCTTTTAACCACTTTTGCCAAATTTTTTCTAAGGCTAACTCTTTGGCTAATACTGTCAACGCCTCGCGTCCAGCCACACCATGCTTTAATGCTTCTTGAGCAAGGCTTTGCAATTCGGGAATAGCCAATAGCTTTGAGGCTGTGGGATAATCTGGCAGCTCGAGCAAATCTAAGAGCAAAGCACCCCCAGCTGTGTCAGCTAAAGCCTTGGGCACTTCATTCATAATGGGCAAATCATACTCATCAGCAAGAGATAAAAAAGATTTTATATTGTTCTCGGGCATAACAACTGCTAAATCTAGCGGATTAAATCCCTTGGCTAAATCACGTTTAAGTGAGCGTAATACCCACCTAGCTTCAGTTACAGGATTAGTAGCACGATAGCTTGCTAGCTTAGTCTCATAATTTGTATTTAAGCTTTGGGTTACTTTGTTTTGTGGTGGACACTGAGGCAAACTAAGCCACAGTTCAGCACTTTTAGATAATCCTTTGTAAATGTCAAGTTCTAAAGGGCCTACTTCACGAAAACCATCCACTATTACTAAATCAACTTCTAAGGCAAATTCTTTGCTGCTTAGTAAATTAAGAGCCTCGCTACGAAAGTCATCATAATCCCACTGCTTGTTCTTCAAACGCTCGTACTCACGAAAAATGAGCTTGAAACGTTCACTTTCTTCATCATGGGATTTTAGTTCACTATGGCTAAGACCAAAACGCTTAGCTTCAGCAATAGCTTGGGTGAACAAACGTGCCTCGCCTGGAGAGGGTAATTCATTATGATAGTTTAAGAGTGCTTGTCCTACTAGCGCTATCCGCCCAGTCCCTACTAGCAAAGGCTGTAATTTTTGGGCTGCAGCTAAAAGGCGATAGTAAACTTGTTGCTGACTTAAAAATTCCAAGCCTAGCAGGGCACCTTTTTCTGTAGCTTTACGATATATATAGTTGCGTTGACTGGGCAAACCTACCCACCAAACACGCTTGTTTTTTTGTGTGGCAGCTCGAGCAATATCCATAAGATAGGTGGTTTTACCAGAACCCGCAGGACTAACTAAGAGATTCATTCTTCTAGCCATATAGAAACATCAGCAGGAAAAGCTAGAGGTGCAAATGATTGTCTAAGATTTATGTTCTCTACACTGCTATAATTCCCTAAAGCTAGTGATGGCTTACGATGTACAATTTTTTGATCCGCAAATATGCTAGCTTCACTCATAAGCACAAGGTTATCTGTGGAGAAAGTTCTTTGCTCGAGCATAGTTCTAATACTAGCAAATTCTTAAATTTAGATTTAAGTTTTCCTAATAAAAGCATATAAGCCCCCTGTAAAGTACATCATTTAGGGGTAAGTGTGGTGTGGGGAGATTTATGAGGTTTAGAGCTATATAACCTAATAACCTATATCTGTATAGTTTGAAAGGCTTTGATGTTTTCCTCAACATTACTTTGGCTATTAAATATAGAACTACCAGCAACAAGAACATTGGCTCCTGCTGCTAGAACGGCTTTGCCAACTTCTAAGTTAATGCCACCATCTACCTCAAGCTCACAACTAGGATTAACTTCCTCAATATACTCACGCAAGCGCTTTATACGGTCTAGGCTTAAATCAATAAATTTTTGACCACCAAATCCAGGATTGACTGTCATTAGTAGCGCTATATCAAGTAAAGGTAAAGCATCTTTAAAAACATCAAGAGGTGTTAATGGATTGATTGCTAATCCTGCTTTACATTCCAAATTTTTTATGTTGTCTAAAACCCTGTGCACATGAGGGGTAGCTTCTGCATGTATTAAAATATGATTTGCTCCAGCATGGGCAAAATCTTTAACATAATGTTCAGGTTTTACAATCATCAAGTGAACATCTAGAGGTAAACTTACACTACGTTTGCAAGCTTCAACAACTAGAGGGCCAATTGTAATATTAGGGACAAATTGTCCATCCATTACATCAATGTGAATATAATCTGCATTTGCTGTTTCACAAGCTTTAATTTCTTCACCAAGACAAGTAAAATCTGCAGCTAAAATAGAAGGGGCAATTTTGTAGTGTGGCACAATATAGAGATTCTAACATAATTTTATTCTAAAGAAATCTTAGGGACTTTCTTTACTTGTAATTGTGCTAGAATAAAGTAACTTATGAGGCAGTACCAAATTAACATCCTCATTAATAGATTGAACCTTGTAGCAAGGAAGTGAGAAATGGCTTGGTTTGTTATTCCCCTATACGCACTAACTATTCCTTACATTGGCCTTATAATTATGGTTTTAGTGGGCATGTCCAAAGCACGTAGACGCCCTTATAGCAAAACAACTCCTTCAGTTAGTGTAGTTATTCCGTCACATAATGAAGAAAAGGACTTGCCAGGAACTTTAGAATCACTCTCTAAGCAAGAATACTCAGGAGAACTAGAATTTGTAATTGTTAATGACCGTTCAGAAGATAAAACTGAGGAGATCATTGAATCTTTTGTCAATAAAGACAGCCGTTTTAAGCTTATAAATGTTACTAAACCTAGTAAGCGCCTGGCCCCAAAGGTAAATGCTGTTAATACAGGAATTCAAAACTCAACAGGCGAAATTATTTTAACTAGTGATTCTGACTGTAGGTACTCCAAGTTCTGGGTAGCAGAAATGATTTCTCACTTTGAAAGTGATGTAGCTATGGTTGTAGGCTATGTTGAAGCATCTCCAAAGAAAAACAATTTTGTTGAAAAATTTGAGATTACTGACTGGTTTAGCTTGATGCTAGTTTCACGTAGCCTTACACACTTTGGTTGGAAGTTTGCTAGTAGTGCCAATAATCAAGGTTATCGTCGTAAGGCTTTTGAAGACATTGGTGGCTTTGGCTCTATTGGAAGGGCTCCAAGTGGCGATGAAGACTTGCTTACTCAGCGTATGGGTAAGTTGCCAAATATGCGGATTGTTTTTGCTAGCACACCTAGTACAAGGGTACAAACTAAATCCATGCCGGACCTCAGGACATTTTTGAGACAGCGCCGCCGTTGGGTAAGTCGCTATCATCACACTATACACTATCATCCTGCTTTTTTAGCTAGTATTGTGTGTCTAGGATTTCAGAGTGTCCTCTTGTCACTGGGTATTTTGCTCACTCCCTTCTTCCCTAAACTTGCTCCTTGGGTTTTTGATATATGGGTAGTACAGCTTTTTTTGCAACTGCTAACTATGTATATAGGTACTGGTCAATTAGATAGGCGTGATCTTTGGGGTTTTAATGCTTTACGTTGGGCAGTACTTCATCCATTTTTTATTGCTTTTATTGTAGTACGCTCTCTTATTAAATCAGGAGAATGGAAAGCAGGAGCACGTAGTTATAGGCGTCGTTTTTATAAGCGTAAGGTTAGAGAACTTAAACGCAAAAGTATAACTATTTATGAGGGGTTGCCTTAGTTCTTGCGCATTGCTTACTTTACTGAAGTCTTTTTGCCAAAGATAGATGGTGTTGTTACTCGGCTTACTCGAACGCTCGAGCAACTAAACAACTTAGGCCACGAGGCTCTTGTTTTCGCACCACATCGCCCACCAGAAAGCTATCAAGGCTATAAAGTAGTACGTGTACCCGGGATACCTTTTAAACCATGGTATCCCGAGCTTTTTTTGGGGATGCCAAGGGCACGCCTAGTTAGAGAACTTAAGAAGTTTAACCCTGACATTGTGCATACAGTAAATCCAGTAGTGCTAGGTTTATGGGGAACTGCTATTGCCAAACAGCGTAACTTACCACTTCTAGCTAGTTACCATACAGATGTACCTGAATATGTAAAGCACCTTAAATTAGCTTTTCTAAGCTCTTTATCCAAAACATTTTTACGAGATGTTCACAATCAAGCTCATGTAAACCTTTGTACTAGTGTACCTATGGTGCGTTCTGCCGAAGGGTTGGGCATAAAGCGTGTAAGGCTTTGGCCTAAAGCTGTAGATACTAAGCTTTTTAGTCCTGAAAAACGCTCTCAAGATATGCGCTGCAAATTAACTAATGGTAATCCTGATCGCTTACTAATGCTTTATGTAGGACGAATATCTTTTGAAAAGCGTATTGATTGGCTATATGCACCTATTTCACAAATTGAGGGAGCACATTTAGCCATTATTGGTTCTGGACCAGCTGAAGACTACTTAAAAGAGCGTCTTAATGGCACCAATACTACTTTTATGGGGTATATGATTGGAGAAGAACTTGCTAAGGCTTATGCTAGCACTGATGTTTTTGCTTTTCCTTCAGATACTGAAACATTAGGTTTTGTAGCTATGGAAGCAATGTCGTCAGGTGTACCTGTAGTAGGTGCAAGGGCAGGAGGTGTACCTGACATAATTTGTCATGGTAGCAATGGTTATATGTTTACACCGGGAAATTTAGGGGAGCTTAGCGAATACCTGAAAAGGCTACTCCTTAACGAGGAACTTCGTCAACAATTAGGTAATCAAGCTAGAAAAGATATGGAGATATGGGGATGGCAAACTAGTACCGAAAAATTAATTGAATACTATAAAAAAGCCCTTGTTGTACATAGGTACTATGATTAACTATGATCTCCTTGTAGAAAAGAATCTACTCAGAATTAGCTATTAAATGCGTCTTTTGGAGCTTGGCGAAGAACCACTAATTACTAGACTTGTTCTGAAATAAGGAATTAGGCAATAAGGCAGTTCCATAAACCAGCACAAACTCCTACTACATCGTCAACAAATCCCTTAATACGATTCCTAAAAGCATACACAAGAATCTTGAAACGCTTCATTCCTCCAATGGCATTCTCAACATATACACGTATCTTGCTCACTGCTTGGTTGTGAGCCTTCTGCTCTTTACTAAGCTTGGGATTAGGGTTGGCTTTGCTCTTCCTAGGTCTCTTATGAGGTATTGCAACATCTGCTCCTTCATAATCTTTCTCGATTCCTTGATATCCTAAATCTACTGCCACTTTAATATCCTCAAACCACTCCTCCTCAGGTGGAAATTCTTCCTTTAGCATTGCATAGTCATGGTTCCGTCCTCCAAAGGTTTGTCCCACAAACAAAATTACCTTCTCCTTGCTGCTTATCACTGTGTTTTTCTGCGTGTGGTTACCCTGTTTGCCACTGTATAACTCCTGTTGCATTTCATCATCCTTTGGGCGTTGATGTTCTCGCTCTGTAACATCAATCAGTATTTCGTCAAGTCCCTCAAAAGCTGCTTTGAAATCCTCTATGTTTTCAAACTCTCTAGCTGGCATATATCCCAAACCACTTAGAGTTTTCGCCATTATTGGTGTAAGACGTTGTACCCAAGCATGGGCATTAGATCGTGATAAATCAAATTTCTCCGCTAGAACATCAAACGTTGGGTAAAGTCTAAGGTAGTAAAGAATAAAGCACAGTTTTATATTGACTGTACTTAGTTTACTGTTTCTTCCTCCTCCTGGCTTACGATGTACTTTCCCTGCTTCTAGAGCCTTTTCATAACGTTGCTTTTCATGGTCTTCTAAAGCTTTAGCAAATGCAGGTTCTAGTTCCTCTACTTTCTTTTCGCTCAATCCTGTTATACTTCTTACTTGTCGGTCATCTCTTGGTAGTAACATTCCTTTATTTTGACCGATTTATTTATTTCAGAACAACTCTACTATTATTATAGGCTCATTGTGTATATAAAGTAATTGTTAAGCCTTGTTTCAGGGTCGACTGAAGCCTAAGTAAATTAAATGGGCAATGAACGTAGGGTTACGTAGGATTATATTAGGAAGTACTTAGAAGGCGTTTGAGGTGCTTAGCCTTGTTGCACAAATCAAATTTTTATGGTAAGTTCTGTGGGAAGGGTTTAAATATTAAGTATAGCTAGAAAGCTTAGTGTTTTAAAATCACCCCAAATTCTTACCCTTACTGAAAGGTTATTTATGTTGAAAGTTGCTTCATTAAGCTTTGGATTAGTATTACTCTTAGTTGCCTGTAACACAAATAAAAATAGTTATGGATCTACACCTAATGAGCTATTAACTATTCAGGGCAATAATGGTGAATTTAAGCGTAATTATTTACTATGGGAGAGACAAAATATTGATAGTTACCAAATCACTTTTAGGCGCATTTGCTTTTGTTTAGATGAATATATTTTACCTGTTGATATAACTGTTGAAAATGGTGAAAAGGTGAAGGTAGTTTATAATGAGGTTGTTGACCTTAGTCAGTATCCTGATGTGCCAGAAGAGCCTGATCCTGCAAACTATTTAGATATTGAGGAGGCCTTTGGACTTATAGCAGGAGCCATTAAGAGAAAACCAGCAGTTTTAGAAGTTATTTATGATAAAGAGTATGGTTTTCCTGTTGAAGCTTACATAGATGAAAGTGAGCTAATAGTAGATGAGGAAGTTTATTTTACCATTACAAGCTTTTTGCCTAACAACTGAAGTTTTGTATTTTCACACTGGATTGATTATGTCAAATTACTAGGGCGTGTGGACACCTAGAGTGTGAAATCGAAAACGCTACTCTTAAATACCTTGGATAATCCTGATGCTGACGCATAAGCTCCTCTGCAATCTGGTAAAGATTATGTGGTTAACAACTAAAGCTTCTCGCAAATATAGGCTATCCTGCAATTTTTTTTGGAATTCACATTTTCTAACAAATAGCTGTCCTGAGACTGGCTAGTTTGGTTTTGATATCCAATGCGTGCAATTTCTGATTTGTCATATCCACATGCCTAGGTTCTGCTGATATGTCATTTTAAAATACTGAGAGTGCTGTTTTAAAAGAGTAAAGTTCACAAAATATATGTAAAATATGACTTTAAAATGGCTAAGTCCTATAAATGCTGACACGTCCTAGAAAAATCAAAGGAAACCTTTGTCAATGCCTTTAAAAAGTGAAGGCAAGGGACCTATTCCTCCTCTTTTAAAACAGTATGTTGAGCTTAGGGACCAGCACCCAGATTATTTAGTTCTCTTTCAGGTTGGGGATTTTTATGAGTGTTTTGGCGAAGATGCTGAGCGATTAGCAAGGGCTTTAAATCTAATATTAACTCACAAGTCAGCCAAGGATTTTACTACACCTATGGCAGGCCTCCCCTTACGCAGTGTTGATACCAATGTGGAAAAACTCTTAAAACAGGGTATCCGTGTGGCTATAGCAGATCAAGTACAAAGTGCTGCTGACGCCGAAGGTTTAGTTAAACGTGAAGTAACTCAATTGATGACTCCTGGCACTGTTACCGATGAGAAACTGTTAAAGCCTGATGCCAACTATGTTGCAGGCGTAGCAACAGGTGATGGTTATGGGCTTGCTTTACTAGATGTAAGCACAGGAGAATTTCGTGGTACTCACCTTTATAGCAAAGCTAGTTTATATGACGAGCTGCAGCGTTACAATCCTGCTGAGGTTCTCTTAGCACCTGAGCTGTATGAACAAGAAAGTTTTAGAGAAAACTTTAGCCAGCGTTTTTCAGTAATGCTCACTCAAGGGCGCTTTGAAAACGCTGAGCAAGCACTCATGGAGCATTTTACCAAGCTACCTAGTGGTTTGCGTAGTGGGGCTTTACTTAGAGCAGCAGGAGCAATACTTTCCTATGCATTAGAAACTCAAAGAGGTAAGTTACCCCAAGTTACAGGATTCATTCTATATGATCCCGGTGCTTATATGAATATAGGTGAGGTGGCCTTGGCTACCTTGGAAGTCTTTGACACACGCTTGGGTGAGGAATGCCGCACACTTTTCGCTATCCTTGACGATACACGCACTGCCCCTGGTAGGCGGCTTTTACAGGCATGGATTAGGCACCCTCTTTTAGATAAGGACTTAATAGCTAAACGTCTTGATGCTGTAGAGGCTCTGGTGGTTGACAGTGTGCTAAGGCAAGACCTTCGTAAAGCTCTTTTTAAAATGAATGATTTAGAACGTTTAGCAACTCGTTTATCTGCTGCTACTTCTGGGGCAAGGGAACTAGTTGCTTTGGCACGTAGCCTTAGCTTGATTCCAGAAATTAAAGCCTCGTTAGCTGATCGCAGTGAAGCTACTTTGCAAAGTTTGAATGAGCGCCTTAAACCTTTGACACAAGTGAGTGAGCGGGTTGAAACATCACTAGTTGAAGAACCACCTACCAAGATTACTGAAGGAGGTTTACTTCAAGATGGTGTTGACAAAGAACTGGATCTATTAAGAGAAAAGGCAAAGGCAGGTCGCAGTTGGATTTCTGAACTCGAGTCCAAAGAACGCGCAACCACAAACATACCTACTTTGAAAATAGGCTTTAATGGAGTTTTTGGCTACTACCTAGAGGTAACCCGCCCCTATTATGAGCAAGTTCCTGAAACTTACCGTGCTATACAAACACTTAAAGACCGTCAACGCTACACCAGAAATGATTTAAGAGAAAAAGAGCGGGAAATACTACGAGCTGAAGACAGTGCTAAGCAACGTGAGCACATTGTTTTTGATGGTTTACGTCAAGAACTAGAGCCTCATGCTGAAGAAGTTCGTGCTGTAGGTGCTGTATTAGCTGAGCTAGATGTCTTCACTACCTTAGCAAACATAGCAGCAAAGAGACAGTACTGTAGACCTATATTTACTAATGATAATGATCTAGACATTTGTGCTGGTCGTCATCCTGTAGTAGAGCAATATCATGAATTTATTCCTAATGATTTGCATATGTCTGAACGTGAAAGATTACTTGTCCTGACTGGCCCAAACATGTCAGGGAAAAGTACTTTCTTAAGACAGGCAGCTCTTATCGTTCTACTAGCACAAATTGGCTCCTTCGTACCTGCCGAAGAAGCCAAATTACCTATTTTTGAACGTATCTATACTCGCATTGGTGCAGCTGATGACATTGCCAGTGGGCGCAGTACCTTTATGGTAGAAATGGATGAGCTAGGACATATTTTGCAGCATGCCACTACTAAAAGTCTAATTCTACTAGATGAAATTGGTAGAGGCACTAGCACTTATGATGGCTTGTCCTTAGCTTGGGCAGCTTCTGAATACTTGCACAATCAGGTTAAGGCTTTTACTCTTTTTGCCACACATTATTTTGAGCTTACTAGCTTAGCCAATAAGTTACCTGCAGCCCGCAATTACCATGTGGCAGCCAAAGAAGAGGCAGGAGGGCTTATTTTTTATCACCAAGTTTTAGAAGGACCTGCTAGTAAATCATATGGCTTGCAAGTAGCTAAGTTGGCAGGATTGCCTAATGAGGTTTTGGAGAGAGCTTCTCAGGTTATGGCTGGGCTCGAGTCATCACAAAATAGCACTGACAAAGACATAATAGAAACTATCTTGGGGCAAGATTTAAACCAAATTTCTCCTTTAGGGGCCTTGGAATTACTTCACAAGTTGCAAGAAAAAGTTAAAGGATGGAACCCCTCTTAATTTCTTTGATCTAGGTTGCCTAAAGACCTTTAATAATTTAAGCTTCTCTAAAAAGGTTGAGCTAGCACTTTTTGCTATTTGGATTGCTCGAGTTTCAGAAGCGCTTACAAAAAATCACTACACCTTGTTCCAGAAGGCAGTTACTATAATCGCTCCATAGTAGGGAACGATAGTGGAGCGTTCATGGAACGCTTGTGTCACAGCACTTTTTTTAAACTTTTAATAGCAAGCGAGGGAAAACCCCGCCCGCTAAACACTTTTAAAGAACAGGAAATTACTATGCAAAACAAAATTAGTTTTCTAGTTTATCTATCGTTTTTGGTTTTTCAGCAGATCTTTAGTTCTTTTACCCTATATTCCGACCCCCCCCTTCAAAAATTAACAATTAAATTATCATTGTGGAATGGAGAAAAAGTACAAAACAAAAACAATAGAACACTTGGGTTTAGTAGCAGGAATGATAGATGAATTAAGAATAGTTGAGATAATAGATCAAGAGATCAAACAAGACTTTGACCAACGTCAGGTAACAGTAGGTCAAGCAGTGAAGGCAATGATATTGAATGGATTAGGTTTTGCAAATAGAAGGTTGTACCTAGCAACACACTTCTTTGAAAACAAGCCCACGGAACAACTAATAGGAAAAGGGGTAACAGCAAGCAAACTCAACGAAGACACTTTAGGCAAGGCTTTAGAGAAACTATACAAGTATGGAGTGACAGAGCTGTATAGTTTGATATCAGGTCAAGCAGTCAAACACCTAGAGCTTAAACCAAAGGTAGGACACGAGGATACAACTAGTTTCCACACAGATGGGAATTACAATAGTAAGAGTGAAATAGGTACAGACACAAAAGTAGTGAAGATAACCAAAGGATACAGCCGAGATAACAGACCAGAACTAAATCAAATAGGTCTAGAGTTGATAATTGAGAATGAAGCGAGTTTACCACTAGCAATGCTGCCCCTAAGTGGAAATGCCAATGATAAGATAGTGTTAAAGGAAACTATCGACAGGCACATAAAGCAATTAGAGACTGTTGGTATAAGTATATTGGTAAAAGACAGTGCAGGATACACTAAAGACAGTTTAGAGGCACACCAAGAAGTAGGTTTAAAATGGATAATGCGAGTACCAGCAATATTGAAGGAGGTAAAAGAACAAGTAGCGCAAGTAAATATAAGCAAGATGAAATCATTGGTTAAGGGATACAAGTACAGCAGTGTACTTAGTGAGTATGGGGGTGTAGAACAAAGATGGTTGATAATATACTCAGAAGTGTCAAAGAAAAGTAGAGACAAGAGAGCAGAGAGGGAGTTGCTAAAGACTAGTCAAGGGGAAGAAAAAGCATTCAAGAAGTTAAGTAAACAAAGTTTTCATTGTGAGGCAGATGCAAAAGTAGCAATGGATGATTTTGAAAATAGCCTGAAGGTACTGAACATTTACAATAGTAAGATCATAGAGAAAGAACACTATGAAAAAGCAGGACGTCCTGCTAAAGACGCTCAACCAACAGGATACACATATCACATAAGTGGAGAAGTAGTTGCTGATGTAAGTGCAGGGAACAAAGTTAAGAAGGAAAGGGCAGTATTTATTTTAGCCACGAATGAGCTGGACCATGATACTTTGAGAGATGCGGAAATTTTGAGCACCTATAAAGGACAGGTAAAGGTTGAAAGAGGTTTCAGATTTCTCAAGGATCCCATGTTTTTAGCATCAACGTTGTATCTGAAGAAAGAAGAAAGGATAATGGCTCTGCTGATGGTGATGACTTGCTGCTTATTGGTTTACTCAGCTTTGGAACACCGAATTAGATTAGTTCTTTCTACACATGATCAAAGTGTGCCCAACCAGAAAGGCAAGCCTACTTATAAACCTACTGCCAAATGGGTATTTGAGCTTTTTGTAGATGTACATCTTTTGTTTATCACCACTGACAATGATGTAGAGGTATTAACCATGAATCTTAAAAGTGAACTAAAATCCCTACTGGCTTTGCTTGGTCCTAATTATCCTCGGATTTATTTCAAAAATTCTTAAAAGGGGGGTCGGAAAGTCGGTTTTACCTTTAGATTCTACAAAATTAAAGCTTAGAAAGGAGCTTGAAATGAAAAAGGTACATATATTTTTATTATTTGGCATTTTGACAAGTCTTTTATTGGTAGGTTGTGGTGGCAATTCTGATCCTGTTAATACTCGCGAAGCATACATAAAATTTGATGGTGTTGATGGAGAAATAATTATGCAAGGCGAAACTGGTGAGGTTGAGATAAAGTTTTTAGAAGTACGTCCTGATGTTAATTTGGATGATGTAGAGTTAAGCCTAAAAGGCAATACTGAAGGCATTGTAGTAAGAGCCGCTGCTGCTCATAAACCTTCTAACAATTTAAAACAAATGTCATTACAAGTTGCTGCAGATGCCGCTCTAGGTACTCGCAATCTCAAAATTATTGCTACTTTTGGCAGAGAAGTTGCTGAGACTAGCTTTAACCTCACCATTGGCAACGAGTTTAAATTAGAAATGTTACTAGATCTCTTGATAGGGGCTACCTCTGAGGAAAGTGTTGAGGTAGCTGGAAGCTTTCGTGCTCAAGTAGTTGGAAAGGGAGAGCTTACCGATGAAAATCCAGAAGTACCTTCCTTTGAAGAGGATCGTGAAGAGGGTGTAGAAGAAGCAGATGAAGAGGAACTTAGAGAGATAGAACAAGGTCGCTTTTATGCCTTTAATCCTGTAACAGGAAACGAGATTGAGGTGGTTTCTGAAGGTTCGTTGCTCAAATCTGTTCATGACTTTCAAGTAGCGCGTAACCTTGATGAAGGCTCTGCTGAAATAGATGATCCTAGCACTATCGAAGGTGATCTAGCTAGAGGAAGTTTACAAGCTCAGGTTATTATGGGTGGTTTTGATACTAGAGTAAGAAAGAAGAACACCACGATATATCCTTATCGTACTATTGCTCAGTTTGATGGAAATGGTGATGATGATTCTGATTGTTCAGGCACACTAATAGGACCACGCCTCATAATTACATCTGCACACTGCATCAATAAACGCGGTACTAATATTTGGTATAGCCCTAAAATTACTCCAGGACGTAATGGAAAAAACATTTCTCCTTATGGTTCAACTCAAACCTCCCCACAACTATCCCCTAACAAAATAACTTTGTACTTTACTCCTGCAGAGTGGCGTAATAGCACAGAATGTAAAAAGGCTCGTAGGGCTTGCCAGCGCTGGGACTGGGGATTAATAGTCATTCCTGATAGACTTGGCGATCAAACTGATTGGATGGGCTATGCCTATATAAAAGCTAACTCCCTCAAAAAGCAAAACATTTATAATCGTGGTTATCCCCGTTGTCTTGATGGTAATCCCAGTACTCCTGCAAATTGTGATCCTTCTAGTTTATATGGTGACCAAAATCCCTGTGGGATACTTAAATTCTACTATATAGGTCTTGATGGCTGGAGAGATCTTATTACTCATAACTGTGATACTAGTAAAGGCCATAGTGGCAGTGCTCTGTACTTTTATACCAAGAATAATAAGGGTAAATATGTCCCTGTAGTCACAGCTCTCCACGGTCCTGTTCGAAATGGTGTAAATGCAGCAAGGCGTTTGGGACCAAATGAAACCTTCTGGATTAGTCTCTACCGCAATATTTCTGACAATCTTAAATAGTGTTTTCACAGAAAATAAGTATGCCTCGCAAGCTTTTAACTTGCGAGGTTTTAATTGGATTACTGAGCTACTAAAACTCGATAAGAACTTTTACCTTTCATAAGTCCTGTTCTAAAATCTCAATTATTCTCATACTCTAAAGAATTCTCAAATTTTCTGCCTAAAAACTTACTTTTTAACCCTTTTGCAATGGAGCTCCTGATTTTATATACTTACTTTTATGCCCACGTATGTTAGGTTACTAGGTAATCCTACTATAAAGTTTGATGGTGAATGGATTGTACCTCCTACAACAAAAATGACAGCTTTGCTGTATTACTTAGCTTACAAAAACCACTGGGTTGATCGTAGTGTCTTAACGTATCTATTTTGGTCAGATGTCCCCGAGGAAAATGCTCGTAATAATTTAAGAAAACTGCTCAGCCGTTCAAAAGATTTGCCCTACATACAAAACTTAGATGTAGAAAGAACAAGATTGCGCTGGCTAACAGATACGGACTTTAAGGCCTTTCAGGATGCACTAGACACACAAGATACCTCGGGAACAGTACAACTTTACTCAGGAGAATTACTGGAGGGATTTAGACTAGATGGTGCTCCAGAGTTTGATACATGGCTCGAGACAGAGCGCCAAGAAATATTTAGCATTTGGCGTGAAACAGTATTCCAACTTAGCTTGGCTTTAGAAGCACAGGGCCAGCATAAGAATATAGCAAATATCTTTGAGAAACTGTACAAAGCCGATCCCTTTGATGAGGATGTATTGAAACAATACTTGCAAAGCTTGCACTTAGACGGTCAAAAAAGTAAGGCCCTTGAGGTATTCAAGCAATTTGAACATATGCTTAAAGAGGAATTAGGTGGTGAACCAGAAGCTGCTACACTCGAGCTAATCAAGCATATTCAGCAAAACGATGTTCCTACCAACTCAAAAACTAGCACCCTATCCACAACAACCAATAATATATCTACATCACCTAACCTCTTAGATTTAGGTGCACTCTCAACAAAACCTTCAAGTCCTGTTTTTGTAGCAAGGCAAAAGGAAATGTCAAGATTAAGTAACTATCTTGCTAAGGTTTTGGAATGTCAACACCAAGTAGCATTTGTGCTAGGAGAAGCAGGACAAGGCAAAAGTTTCCTTTTACAAGCATTTTCTCAGCAAGTTCAAAATAAGGGAGAGTTTACAGTTGTTAATGGCAAAGGCAATGCATACACAGGAATTGGTGATCCTTATTTGCCCTTTCGTGAAGTCTTAGAGCTTCTTACAGGAAATGTTCAATCTAGAACAGAAAATGATGAGCTAAACCTAGGTAGAGCCAAGCCTTTGTGGAATGCTTTGCCAACAGCAATAGAAACCATTATGTCTTGTGGAAGGGATTTACTAGATACATTTGTCTCAACTCAGAGTTTAATTAGTCGTGGAATTGCACATTCTCCTCAAGGAGCGAATTGGTTAAGTGAACTTAGGGAATTTGCCAATCAGAAAAGTAGTCAACCCAAGCAAATGCAGCAGAGCGCACTTTTTGAACAGTATGCCAAAGTTATAGAAGTTCTAGCAAGTAAAACACCACTATTACTTTTACTAGATGATATGCAATGGATAGATGCAGGTTCAGCTAACCTCTTTCTTCATTTAGTGAAGCGTCTAGCTGGTTCTCCTGTGCTAATTGTAGGAGCTTATAGGCCTAGTGATATAAGTATAGGCCGAGCTGGTGAACGTCATCCTTTAGAAAAGATTATTAATGAATGTCAGCGTACCTTTGGTGAAATTAGTATTGATTTAAGCCAAATAGAAGGTAAAACTTTTGTTGATGAGTTAATAGATACAGAGCCAAATAAGTTAGCTGCTACTTTTCGAGCAGCAATGCTCAAACGAACAGGAGGTCATCCTCTGTTTACAGTTGAGCTTTTGAGGAGCTTAAAAGAACGTAGGGATATTGTTAAGGAAGATGGGCAATGGGTAGAGCAAGCAAATATTGACTGGAAAGGTATGCCAGCACTAGTAGAGGGAGTAATAGGTGAGCGAATCGGGCGTTTAGCTACTCCATTGCAAGAAATACTGCAAGTGGCTAGTGTAGAAGGAGAAGAGTTTACTGCTGAAGTTATAGCTAAGGTATTAGGTCTTGACAAACGTGAAGTGATACGTCAACTAAGCCGGGAACTAGATAAAGTCCATTACTTAGTGAAGGCCCAAGGGATTAAGCGAGAAGGGGCTGTTAAGTTATCTTGCTATAGTTTTCAAAACATTCTAATACAGCACTACCTGTACAGTAGTCTAGATGAAATAGAGCAAGCAGATTTAAATGAAAGTGTGGCCAATGCTATAGAAGCTATTTATGGTGAAAAAACTGAACAGGTAGCTGTGGGATTAGCACACTACTATCAAGAAGCAAATATTCCTGAAAAAGCTATTGATTACTTATTGAGTGCAGGAAAGCAAGCTGCACGTCTTTCAGCCAATGAAGAAGCGATTAATCACTTTACACAAGGATTGGATATGCAAAGTGCCCATGCTGTACATTTCTTAGATCTTGCTCTAAAAGCTGAACCACAACTACTCAGTGCAGAACAAGCAAAATGGCTTACTACGCTTCAGGTAGAATACCATAATATACGTGCAGTTTTTGATTGGGCAGAAAGAGCTAAAGAAGTAAAACTGGGCCTTAAACTTGCGGTAGCAATATGGCCTTTTCTAGTAGCTTATGGTTACTCAGATGAGGGTAGTGAAATCTTGGAGCGACTTCTTGCTTTACCACAAGCACAAGACTACCCTGACCCTGAGCTTAGGGCTAAAGCAATTAATGCCCTAGCCACTTTACTCAACACTAAGGGGGATTGGATAAAAGCAAGAGTTTACCTAGAAGATATTTTGGCTATATGGGAGAAAATGGGTGATAAGCACAGTGTTGCTAAAACACTAAGTACTTTAGGGTGGACCTTTATTGGTTTAGATAATTACTATGAGGCAAGAAGTCATTCTAAAAAAGCTCTTAATTTACACCATGCTACCAAAAACTTGCGAGGAGAAGCCCTATCGCTAAATAATCTTGGTTGGTGTGATATTTTAGAAGGTAACTTTGATAGTGCAAGTGCTTATCTCGAACAAAGTTTGAATATACTTAATTCTCTAGATGATAAGAATAGCACATACTTTATACTAATTAATCTAGCTTGGGTTCAGCAGTATCTAGGTAATTATGATAAGGCAAATGAGCTGCTTAAAGACGCAGAGAGCCTTATGCCATCTGTAAAGAACAAACAAATTATAGGCTGGATGCTTTGTAGACAAGGAAGTATAGCCTATGATTTGGGCAATGCTAAAGAGGCTCTAAAATTTTTGGAGGAGAGTTTAGCTTATGCTAATGAGATAGTCACTGCCTACCATTTTGTGCTTTTGGCTCCTTTGGCAAGCACTGTGCTTAGAGAAGTCGGAGAGTTAAAACGAGCACAAAGGGTGCTCGAGGATCACTTTAGTTTTTGTTCTAACAAAGATAAAAAACGACTTTTTGCTGATGGTTTATTTGCTAAAGGGCAGCTTTTAGAAAAGGCTGACAATTTAGTTGAAGCGCAGAATGCTTACACTCAAAGTCTAAAAATATACCAAGAAATCAAAGTAAAGTATGCTGTACCTGAGGCCTTAGAGTCTATAGCAAGGCTATATGTTTTGCAAAGCAAACTAGAAAGGGCTTGTCAGTTATTAGCAAGGGCAACACAATATAGAGAACAAATGGAATTTCCCTTGCCACCAAGATGTCAGGAAGTCAATAAGGAATGTTTAGAACAACTCCATAATAAGCTAGCTAAAAAAGATTTTCATATAGCTTGGACACAGGGTAAAATTTTAAATGAAAAAGCCTTGCAGCAATTGTTACAATGATATCAAGGTAGTAAAAAATCTGATAGTACTCTTCATGTAATGATAAGTACTAATGTTTTAAAATGCATGATGGCTTTAAATTTTTTAAAGTGCCCAAGTTGCAACTCAAATAATTTTGTTAAGAACGGTGATACTTACGATGGTAAGCAAGATCATATTTGTAAGGATTGTGATACAGAGTTTGTTGAAAATCCTCCTAATACCCTCATGAGTCAGCAAACATTGATAGATAGGCTTTTATTGGAAAAGCTACAGTTCGATGCTATTGCTCGTGTAGCAGAAGTTTCGGAGTCTTGGTTGCAAGAATATGTTAATGGCAAATTTGAGAATATAGAGCAGGAAGTAGATGTTAAGGAAATAAAGATAATGTCCTAGCTGTCCTGATAAGACAATTATTCCGACAGAGGTAAATGTCTTACATCATTACATCTATAGGACTACCAAAAAGCTTATCCTTAAGCTTTTTGCACAGAAACTTTTGATTTTATATCGCATTTTGTCATCAAAAAGTAGGGTTTTTGACCCCTAAAATCCCGTGCTATTTGAGGTTTTAGGGTGAAATTATTTTTTATAAAAAATGGCTACATCTCGACCCCCATCAGGTCTAAGATATATTTTTGCTCTTCGTCTGGAACAGTGTTCCGATAAAAAGACATTCCATTTGTTTCAATTCTATTTCTGGTGATTGTTTTCAGTGTTTCTATTACTTGTACAAACGTCCATCTTCTTTCCCATCCTTTTTTGTCCTTCTTGAACAATGGTCCTAATCGTTTTTGCATGTGCCACTGCACATAATACGCTAGCATACATAAAAATACATGTGCTTTGATACGATGATCTAGATTATGATACACAGGTCGCATTTCTAACTGCACTGTTTTTAAATTGCGGAATGCTTTTTCTACTTGCTCTAGTTTCTTGTAGCTAGTCACAACCTCTTCTTTGTCCATCGTTTTTTCATCTACTTTGGTTGTTATTACATAACATCCATCTAGATCCTTAGCTTTTGCTATTGCCCCTTCTTTTTTACTCCATAACAGCTTATGTTTGGTTGATTCCTTTTCTTTATTATCTCCTGTTACTTTCCAACTAATATATTTACCCATTTTGTATTTCTGTAGCACTTTTCCTACTCGTGCTCCCAATACCTCTACAGTTGTTTTTTGCTTGTAGTTTGCTATTTCTTCAAGCTCCTCAGTCGTCAGTTCAATCAGTTTTTCTCTCGTTTTTGCATCTCGTTTTGCTGATTCAGGGTTTTTGCATAAACAGTATCTTCTACTTGGATTTTCAGCGTTTACTACCTCTGTTATCTTCTTTTCATTGAACTCAGATGGCTTTATTATTCCTTTTTCTATTAGTTTATGTATTCCAGCCCTTGTTAGTGCTCCTATTGTCTTTACACCTTTTTCCTCTAATTCTTCTGCTATTGCTTCTGTTACCATTCCTCTATCCCCTACAAATATCGCTTGCTTTATTTCATACGTCTCTTTTAGTTCTCCTATCTTGTTTGAAACTGTTGTCTGATCCTTAGTATTTCCCTTGAAAACTTCTACTCCTACTGGACAACCTTCTCCATTACATATTAATCCTATTACTATTTGTTCATGTTTCTTCTTCCCGTCTCGGTTATATCCATATTTTACCAATTCGCTATTTGTGTATTGGCCTTCCAAATAACTGCTCGTGACATCATATAGTACAAGATTTCCATTCTTGAGATGTTTCTTGGCTAACTTCTTCTGAATTCCTTTTTGTCTTGCTAGCAGTCTATCTAATGCCTCATAACAATGTTTTCTTACATCTGGTCTTCCTTCTACTCCACATTGTTCCCAAAGACTACTATTATTACTGGAATTACGCAGGCTCTAATTACTCATCTAGATAAGGGTTTTTGCCGACCACATGCCATAAGATGTGCCTCTGACGCAAAATCGTTTTTTACTATTTCCTGCACAGTAATCTTACCCACCTCAAAATGCCTCTAAAAACTTTTTGGGGTAATTCCACACTTATACTTTTTGTCAGATAATACCTCAACCTGTCTGGAAAAGAGTTTACGCTCTAAGAGAATAAATCATTCCTGCACACATCTTTAGAAAGGTATATGCAGGAATACTTTGTTTGTGAAAGACTTTTTAAGGGGTGCGTAATTCCAGTTATTATATTGATTGCATAATGCTAACTTGCTTCCAGCAAATATTATCCTACCTATTATCATCGCGCTTATGTTACTCACCCATGGCTGGGGTTGTGAATACATTGCCTTATCTAATCCTATTTCCTTAATCATTGACAATATCGTATGACTTGCTCCATATTCTTTACTGCCTACTATTTGTACAGCTTTTGGATTACTTTTAGCAATAACCTCATTACGAAAGGTTAGCTGTAACATTTTAAGTTGCTCTAGAGTTTGTCCTGTTATCCTTCCGAATTGTTTGTGTTTTATTTTTCCATCTTCACGATAGCTGCTACGTATTACTCCTACTGGCTTATCTGTATTCGCATACTGGATCTCTAGGTGCATATTGTTTGTAGTAGCCACTATGGCTACACTATAAAAATATATCCCTATTTTGTCAATGATATGCTGTGGCTACTTGAAAAAAGTAGAAAAGTGGTGATACTGGCTTTGGTAACAGTGTTTTTAAAGTTGAAAATGGCGTTTTTTCGATACAACTTGCGTTATATACTTGCTCTATGTCCAAAATGTCCACTTACGTTAGATTATTAGGTACTCCCACCATAAAGTTTGAGGGTAAGTGGATTGTACCACCTACAACAAAAATGTCGGCTTTGCTGTATTATCTAGCTTATAAAAACCACTGGGTTGATCGTAGTGTTCTAACCTATCTGTTTTGGTCAGATATCCCCGAGGAAAATGCTCGTAATAACTTAAGAAAACTGCTCACTCGTTCAAAAGATTTACCCTACATAGAAAATTTAGATATAGAAAGAACAAGACTGCGTTGGTTAACTGATACCGATCTTAAAGCCTTTCGAGATGCACTAGAAACAGAAGATGCCTCGGAAACCGTACAACTCTACTCGGGAGAATTATTGGAGGGTTTTAAGCTAGATAGTGCACCAGAATTTGATGCATGGCTCGAGACAGAGCGGCAAGAAATTTTTAATGCTTGGCGTGAAACAGTATTCCAACTTAGTTCTGCTTTAGAAGAAAAAGGGCACTATAGCAACATAGCAAATGCACTTGAGAAATTGCATGAAGCTGATCCCTTTGATGAAGATGTATTAAAACAATATTTGCGGAGTTTGCATTTAGACAATCAGAAAAGTAAGGCTCTTGAAGTTTTCCAGCAATTTGAACAAGCACTCAAAGAGGAATTAGGAGGGGAGCCAGAAAGTGCTACGCTCGAGGTAGTAGAATACATTCGTCAGAGCAGTGCCCCAACTCAGACCCAAACTAAAACTGATATAGCACCTACCAACACCCTACCTGCACCTAGCTTTTTAGATTTAGACTCACTTTCACCAGAAATCGAACGGCCTGCTTTTGTTGCAAGACAGCAAGAAATATCAAAGCTAGATAGTTATCTTGATAAAGTTCTAGCTGGACAACACCATGTGGCATTTGTACTAGGAGAAGCAGGGCAAGGCAAAAGTGTTTTGCTACAGGAGTTTTCTCGGCAGGTTCAAGAAAATAAAAAGATTATAGTAGTTAATGGCAATTGCAATGCATATACAGGAATTGGTGATCCCTATTTACCGTTTCGTGAAATTCTAGAACTGCTTACAGGAGATGTTCAATCTAGAGCAGAAGTTGGTAAACTTAGTCCTGATAGGGCTAAATCTTTATGGGATTCCTTACCAACAGCAGTAGAAGCTATTATGTCTTGTGGACGAGATTTGCTTGATACCTTTATTTCAACTCATAGCTTAATTAGTCGTGGTATTGCACATTCTCCCCAAGGTGCTCCTTGGTTAAGCAAACTTAGAGAATTTTCCAGCCAAAAAGATAATCAATCCAATCAGGCACATCAAACTGCACTTTTTGAACAATATACCAAAGTTGTAGAAGTACTAGCAAGTAAAACACCATTATTACTCTTGCTAGACGATGTACAGTGGATAGATACTGGCTCTGCCAATCTCTTTCTTCATTTAGTTAGACGTCTTGCGGGTTCTCCTGTAATGATTATAGGGGCTTATAGACCTAGTGAGGTAGGTATAGGTCGTGATGGTGAGCGTCATCCTTTAGAACAGATTATTAATGAATGTCAGCGTGCCTTCGGTGAAATCAGTATTGATTTAAGTCAAATAGAAGGTAAAACGTTTGTAGATGAGCTAATAGATGCAGAACCAAATAAGTTGGATGCTACTTTTCGAGCAACAACGCTTAAACAAACAGGAGGACACCCTCTGTTTACAGTTGAGCTTTTACGTAGTTTAAAAGAGCGTGGTGATATTGTTAAAGAAGGCGAGCATTGGGTAGAGCAAGTAAACATTGACTGGAAAGCAATGCCAGCATTAGTCGAAGGAGTAATAGGAGAACGAGTTAGTCGTTTGGCTAATCCACTACGTGAAATATTGCAAGTGGCAAGTATAGAAGGAGAAGAGTTTAGTGCTGAAGTTATAGCTGAAGTATTAGGCCTTGATAGGCGTGAAGTAATACGCCAACTGAGTAGGGAGCTAGATAAAGTCCATTATTTAGTAAAAGCTCAAGGAATTAAGCGCGAAGGTTCTATTAAGTTATCTCGCTATAGGTTTCAACATATTTTAATTCAGCGATATCTGTACAGCAGTCTGGATGAAATAGAACAAGTGGACTTAAATGAAAGTGTGGCCAATGCTATAGAAGCTATTTATGGTGAACAAACCGAGCAAGTAGCAGTGCAACTAGCACACTATTATCAAGAAGCAGATATTCCTGAAAAGGCTATAGGTTACTTGGTAAGTGCAGGAGGTTTAGCAGTACGTCTTTCAGCTCATAAAGAAGCGATAGACCATTTTACACAGGCACTCGAGTTACTAAAAACTTTCCCAGAAACTTTCGAGAAAAATGAGCAAGAACAAAAAATACAATTTGCCTTAGGTATGTCTTATATGGCTACGCAAGGATGGGGAGCTGTAGGTGCAGGAAAAGCCTTGAATCGTGCTTTAGAAATCAGTGAAAAACTTGAAGATACCTTACAAACACTGTTAGTCTTGTCTGCAATATTTCATTACTATATATCTTTGGCCGAGGTGGAAAAGTGCCATGAAATATCTCAACGTCTTATTGACTTAGGGAATAGTCGTGATGAGATTCCTTTTCGGATAGTGGGTCACTTTAGTATGATGTTTACATTACTTACTGTAGGAAAGTTGTCTTTAGCTAAGGAGCACGCAGAAAAATTTGAGTTACTTTACCGACCTGAACAGGGGCATGATCTCATTAAACTTTTTGGTCAGGATATTGGATTAACAACTATGAGTTTCCAAACTCAAATACTGTGGCATCTAGGTCATGTTGATCAAGCTCGAGCAAAAGCTAAAAGCGTATTTAAAATGGCACAAGAGTTGAAGCATCCTTTCTCATTAGGGGTTAGCTCTGCTTTACTATCTCCCTGCTTTCAGTATTCAGGTGATCTGCAAACGCTCCAAAAGGTAATTTCTTATACACTGCCCATAACAATAGAGCAGGGGTTTACTTGGTGTATAGGTTGGTTAACTGTAGTTCAAGGTTGGCTTTTTGTAATTCAAGGTCAGGTTGAAAAAGGATTAGAGTTATTGTCCCAAGGTAAAGAAAATCATGTAATTAGCCAAGAAAAAAATGTACGCAACTATTTATGGGGTATAATAGCAGATGCATATCTTCATTCAGGCCTTTTTGACAAGGGTTTAACTATTGTCAATGATAGTTTGGCTAACTTGTCTAAAGATACAAAACATTTTTGTGAAGCAGAATTAAATCGTTTAAAAGGAGAATTACTCCTAAAACTAGAGCCTACTGATGAAACTACACCTGAAGAGTACTTTTTGCAAGCAATTGATATTGCTAAAGAGCAAGAAGCAAAGTCGCTAGAACTTAGAGCAACCATGAGCTTAAGTCGTTTGTGGCAAAAACAGGGAAAAGTCACAGAGGCTCAACAAGAATTATCTAATGTCTACAATTGGTTTACTGAAGGGTTTGATACTACTGATTTGAAAACAGCAAAAGCATTGTTAGAAGACTTGTCGAAATAAATTAATCTTCAAAGTAAAGGATAGGGTTTTTGTGCGACAGTTTTTGTGGGACTGTTTATTGTTGAGATAGCTCGAGCCCCAAACCCCATTAAAAAATATATTTCTTTACCCCAGAACCCCGATCTAAAAAGCAATATCTCCTATAGTTCCATAGTAAGGAGCGGTAATGGAACGCTGATGTCACAGTTGATTGTTTAAGCTTTTAATACCAAGCGAGGGAAACCCGCAAAAAACTTTTAAGGAGATTAACATGCAAAACAACATTAATTTTAAAGCTCTTGTCCTTACGATACTCGTTAGTTTACTTGCTTCGACAGCAACAGCTTGTATTTTTAGTCCTCGTTGTGGACTAGGTATTTATAATGGTATGCAAATAAATGGTTTTAGGTTTAATGGCAATGATTTTAATCTTCAAAATCAAGGTTTAGATTTCAGTACTATTAGTCAACAAGCACTTAAAAAATAAGTTTTTATCCTAACTATCATTATTTTAGATTTGCTAACTAACTTAGCAAGTTTTTCCTGTTAAGCTTATTCGTACTAAGAAAGTCTATCTTAGGAGGAATCTATGTTAACTAAAGGCTTTTGTTCTTTACTCTTGGCAAGTATGTTATTCATTGTTCTTACTCGAGGAAATACACAAGAAACTAAAGAAACCAATTACAGCACAGGTCGCATAGAACTCCCTAATAACCTTGCCGATAATCCTACCAAGCGAAATCAGCTAAAATATTTAGTTAGCTGTGCTTTGGCTGAAGAAACTGGAGCTTACACTATAGTTAATGGGGAAGAATACACATTTGAAGGTGGTGTAGGTTTAGCGCCTCATTGGATTGATAGAGGTTTAACACCCAAAGAAGAACGCTGGGTATCGGCTTGTATATTGGCACGAACCAATTTCTTTGGTAAAACAGTACAAATTTCTATGCGTTTACCTGAAGGTGTTGAAGGCTCGAGTGCTTTGGAGGTAACTCCTGAAGAAATTGAAGAATACCTTATCTTTGAAGGTGGATTTTTTGGCAATATATTTGCTGAAAATTCAGGGGCATATACTTGTCTTGGGAATCGTACAGAAAAAGAAAATGCTGACCCCATTTTGCAAGATAGAGTTTGTACTGAAGAAACAAATACTTTTAACTCAGAAGAAAGTGTAAGTCATTGTGGGTTTATAATTACAGGGCAATGTAGTGATCCTGAAAGTTTTAAAATAGGAAAAGAGGTATATGAAGAGGTAATTTTTGTTTACCTTAAACCTGAAAAATAAGCAAGAAAACAAATGGTATTTTTAGGAAGAGCTAAAGATAAAACATTTACAAAAAGCACTAAACACTGTTTATGAAAATAAAGGGTAGGTAAGATTGGTGTTAGGTAGTGTCAGTAAAGGTAAATCACATTTGTTACAAACTAGAAGCTAAGCCTACTGGTTCTAATAGGTAACTGTAACTGTAACCAGCAAGTAGGAGTAGTAGAG
Organism: Trueperaceae bacterium; assembly: GCA_965223045.1. Lineage (GTDB taxonomy): Bacteria > Deinococcota > Deinococci > Deinococcales > Trueperaceae > CBDCVN01. Next base: position 3,983,391 of record CBDCVN010000013.1, on the reverse strand, counting down.
CACTTGACATTTCTGTATTTCAAACGTATGATTTAAACAGATGTTTGAATTATTTTCCAAAAGGAAATATTTATGTCCAGTGAAAATACCAAAGAACGCATCCTAAACGCAGCTGAAAAGCTTTTTGCAGAACATGGTTTTGCAGGTACATCTCTGCGGGAACTTACTCGAGCTGCCCAAGTAAACCTAGCTGCAGTCAATTACCACTTTGGTTCAAAAGATGAGGTACTAAGAGCAGTGCTAAGGCGCATTGTAGAACCAGTTAATCAAGAGAGGCTTAAAATGCTCTCAGAGGTCGAAGAAGCTGCTGAAGGTAAATCACCTTCGCTCGAGGCAATACTAGAAGCTTTCATTGCCCCTGATTTGCGCCTTATTCGTGATTTAGGCGAGCGTGGTGTAATAATTACTCGCTTTCTAGGTAGATCATATACAGAACCCTCTAATTTGGTACAAGAGTTAATAAAAGAACATTTTAGTGAATTGGGGCATCGTTTCTTAGTTGCCCTTGAAAATGTATTACCTGAAGTTTCTAAGGAGGAAATTTATGAGCGCTTACACTGGTTGATTGGAATAATTACTTATATTTTGGCAAATACTGGCCCAACGGCAATGCAAGCAAAACTCTCAGATATTGATGCTTTAACTGAACGTTTAATAGCATTTACTGCAGCAGGAATGCGTGCACCTAGTCAAATGAAATGAGGAAAAATATGGAACTTAAAGGAAACACAATTTTAATTACTGGTGGTGGTTCTGGAATAGGTTTATCTTTAGCTAGAATGCTTGTGGACAAAGGAAACACAGTTCTAATTTGTGGTCGGAATGAAGCTAAGCTAGAAGCAGCTAAAAATTCCTTGCCTAAAATTCATACTTTTAAATGTGATGTTTCAGATGAGGCAGATCGTAAGAAGCTTCTTGTCCACATAGAAGCAAATTTCCCCAAACTCAATGTTCTTGTGAATAATGCGGGAATGATGCAAGAGTTGAACTTGAGTAACAACAAAATAGATTCTAAAAAGGTTGCACAGGAAATAAACACTAACTTCTTAGCACCAGTTGAGTTAACACAGCTTTTGTTACCTTTGCTTCACAAGCAAGCAAAGGTTGCCATTATTAATGTGTCTTCTGGCTTAGCCTATGTGCCTATGGCAACTTCACCTGTGTACTGTGCCAGCAAGGCTGCTCTTCACTCCTATACACAATCTTTACGGGAACAGCTTAAAGACAGCTCAGTTTCTGTTTTCGAGATTCTACCCCCTACCATTGATACAGCTATGGTAAAAGAAATAGCTACTTCAAAACTCAATCCTGATAAATTTGCTAGGAGAGTACTTAAAGCACTCGAGCGAGGCCAACAAGAAATACGTATAGGTCAAACCAAAGCCCTTTATGCAATGTCTCGTATTGCGCCTAGATTCATTTATAGTGTTCTGAACTCTAATTCACACTAAAAATTTAGAAAGGAAATTAACTATGCAAAACACAATTTTGTCACAAAACCTGCTTTTTAACAGGATCGAGAATGTCGATTGGTTGCCCTATGAAGAGTTTCCCTTTAAAAGTCGCTTTATTGACATTGATGGCAACCATATTCACTATATTGATGAAGGTCAAGGTCCTATTTTACTATTTGTTCACACGCCTATGTGGCTATTTGTTTTCCGAGACATCATTAAAGTTCTACGGAGTGACTTTCGCTGCATTGCTTTAGATTTTCCAATGACTGGTCTTTCTAAGGCTTCAACTATTTATAAGCCCAACATTCCTAATGCTTCTTTGTTGCTCGAGCAATTAATCCAAAAACTTGACCTAAATGACATTACGCTAGTTGCACACGATATAGGTGGCCCAGTTAGTTTGTCAGCAGCAACCCGTATGCCACAACGTTTTAAGGCCATTGTGTTGAACGGCTCGTTTGGCTGGTCTCTTAAAAAACACAATAAGGACATAGCACGCTTCCTTGCAATTGTTAGTAGTTCTATTTTTAGTTCCCTTAATGCCCAAACTAACTTAATCATTCGCCTTACTACAACATCTGCTGGTATAGGCAGGCACCTTTCTAAAGCTGGTAAAATTGCTTTTAAAAGTGCTTTTAGGCAAAAAGAGTCACGTAGGAATTTAACCAATATGTTTGCAGATGTACTTAAGCAGGATGCTTATTTAGAAGAGTTAGAACAAAACCTACACTCAAAACTAGTTCACCTGCCTGTTCTTCTGGCCTATGGGGAAAATGATAAGGGGCGTAAATCGGGTTTTCAAACAAGATTTGAGAGCATTTTTCCTAATCACACCTCGGTTAGTATAGCAGAGGCTAATCATTTTCCACAGATGGACGCACCACATGAAGTTGCACAAACCATTACTAATTGGTGGACAATGCATAACTTAATGGATTAGCGATATGGCTCGAGCAATATCAATACATAAAAGCACATGACGATAATATTGTGATTAAGAGTGATAGGTTTGGACAAGGAACAACTGTGAAGTTTAATTTATCGTTAAATTAGTTCCAGCCCAAGCAGTGAGTTTGTTCTTTTCGATGTCCTGATTAATGGTTGATGTTCACAAGTAGGAAATCGTCTTTTTTGTGGTGCAGAAATAGCCATAAATTATAAAATGCGATAAAAACTTCAAAAACAGATTTATATTATAGAGAAGCCTACAATAATAATATCAAGCCTTTTCATCGAAAATTTTATCTAATAAAAACGGACATTTTCATTGAAGTCTTTTTCTCATTGCTTTTTATTAAAAAGTTATGTACACTTATGTACATAACTAGTGAAGTGAGGTACTTATGTCATTACAAACAGAATCAGTAAAATCAATAGGTGTAAAAGAATTCAGAGAGAATCTTGCTCAATATATGCATTCTGATACACCTGTTGCAGTAACAAAGCATGGACTTACTGTAGGATATTATCTTCCAGCCCGTCACCCCGTAAAAGAAGAGGATAAACAAACTTTAACAGCAGCAGCACAGAAACTTAATAGCTTACTTGAAGCAAAGGGTATTGATCCAGAAGACCTTATTAACGATTTTAAGGAGCTAAAAGAACAACACAAACAACAGAAAAAAGATGCGTAAAAGGTTAGTTTTAGACGCAAATATACTCATAAGTGCCGTAGTTGGGAACAAAATCCATAAAATTATTTCTCAATATGAAGGTGAGTTTGACTTTTTAACGGCAGAAGAAGCTTTTTCTGATGCAAAGCAGTATGTGCCTAAAATAATTTCAAAGCGAGGTGGAGATAACCTCGCTATAGAAGCAGCCACAACAAAACTTGAACTTCTTGAAAAATTCATACAGACAGTGCCAGTAAGCGACTTTGTTGCCTTTGAGGACGTAGCACGTAAAGTTATGAAAACTAGAGATGAGGATGATTGGCTTTATCTCGCTCTCGCCCTCCATTTTGACTGCCCTATATGGACAGAAGACAAGGATTTTTTCGGATGTGGCGTAGCAATATGGACAACAAATCGCATAAAGTATTTTTTGGGAGCAGAAGAAATTTAAAGCATTTCAATCCACTAAACAAATTCGGTACTGTGGCACTTAACTGCGGATAAGTCAAAATCCTGTTTAAGACATGATGTGCTCACATTTCTATGGAAATAAATTTTACTGTCCTAGGCACGTTTGTGTTCATTGTCTGGAAGTTCAAAATAGTTATCCGCAGTTGTCGGATACACGACCTAAAATACACACTTGTTATCTTCTTTTCCTTTCTGGCAGTCTTACTGACCTATGGGTTTCTCAGGCGTATTAATCTGTTGCGACTCTTGTTTGGTCTGAAAATGTTACGAAAAAAGTAGATCAAAAAGATTGTATAAAATATGAGTTCAACTATATGATTAAAAAGAAGTGAGGAGGCTTATTATGTCGAATTTGAGACTACCATCCGATGTTGCAACTTTGCGTGTGCCTAAAACAATTACACTTCGTGACGGAAGAAGCTTAGCCTATGTTGAATGTGGGGATGCTGAAGGCACCCCTGTGTTTCATTTTCATGGGCATCCCGGGTCACGGCTCGAGTCACTAATAGCCGATAAAGCAGCAAGGAGTGCTGGAGTCCGCTTTATCGGCATTGACCGTCCCGGTATGGGATTTTCTGACTTCAAGAGAGGGCGGCGTCTCTTGGATTGGCCAGACGATGTGCTAGAGTTAGCTGATGCTTTGGAGATCAATCAGTTCTCAGTGCAAGGAGCTTCAGGAGGGGGCCCCTATGCAATTGCTTGTGCATATAGACTCGCTGATCGTCTTTTAGCTTGTGGTGTCATTGCTGGTCTAGGGCCAATTCATCTCTTAGGCACAAAGGATATGATGTTAACGAATCGCATACAATTTGGACTGGCTCGTCGGATGCCTTGGTTAGTCCAAGTGCTTTTATGGGCGTATTTAGGCCGTTATGGGAAATATGTGGATGATGAAAAGAAATTAGAATTGTTGGGGAATAAGATGGCGCAGGGATTGCCGAAGTCCATTAGTAACCCTGACATACCCAGACTCTATGTTCAAGAAACGTTAGAAGCATTTCGACAGGGTAGCCATGGTGCAGCCTACGACGCATCACTATTCACACAACCTTGGGGATTTAAGTTAGAAGACATTACATTTGAGAACATTTACCTATGGCATGGGGAACGTGATGTACATGTTCCTATCGAAATGACCCGTTTCTTGGAAACAAAGATACCACAATGCAAAGTTCGCTATTTCCCTGATGAGGATCACATGGCAGTGGTATTTAACCACTTGGAAGAGGTAATGACGGCTATGAGTCAAAATAAGAGGGTTTGAGTGGGCATACTAACTTTCTTTCTGATCATAATGTCACACCCTCTTTGATAATAGCAGATAGTAAAGGATTTTAGTAGCAGAAAGTATAGTTTCTGTTACTAAATGGAGAGATCCAGAGTCGATAATACAACTACCCTGACTAGTTTTAAAAATCATTGAATTTATATGTTACAAAGAGTGATATGGAAATTCTCGCTAACATAATTCTTTTCATTGCAATAGCCTTTGTTGTGCTTTCAATAGCTAATATCCGCTCTAAAGTATGCAATGGAGAAATCACTATGCCTCCCATTATTGCATCAGTATTACTTTTTGGAATATTTGTAATAATCGTACTTGCAACAGGTCTATCACCTTTTCATCTACTCTAGATGTTCCCTGTGAGCTTTGTATTTGGAACATTTTCACTTGTCTTTCCTCCAATAGTCGCAATCGTACTTTCTTTTACAACTTTATTGTTAATGACTGGCAAGAGGGAAAAAGAAGAAGAGACTGAAGAAATAGAAATGGTTGGTAAAAGAAAAAGGTTTAGGATAAACGAAATAGAAGTAATCGAAGGAATAGAGTGGACTGAAAAACCAAAACGACTTCAAAGGCCAAAAAAGTCAAGAAGGTAATTATCTTACCAGAAGCCCATTATTGTCACAATTGTTCTTTATGTTCATTGAGGACAATTGCCCCCTACCTTATTAACTGTTAACAAGTATAAATCCCCTACTCATAGAATAAATAGCTTTTCGTTCAGAGAGTTTTTATTGCTTTTTATCCCAAAATTGTGTACGCTTATGTACATAACTGATGAAATGAGGTGTCTATGACATTACAAGCAGAACCAGTCAAAACCATAGGTGTAAAAGAATTCAGAGAAAATCTTGCTGAATATATGAACTCTGATTCTGCTGTTGCAGTAACGAAGCATGGGCTTACTGTAGGATACTACCTCCCAGCTCGTCATTCAGTAAAAGACGCAGATAAAGAAGCACTAGAATCAGCAGCCAAAAAGCTCAATAGTTTACTTGAAGCCAAAGGTATTGATCCAGAAGACCTTATTAATGATTTTAAGGAACTCAAAGAACAGCGCAAACAGCAGAAGAAAAATGCATAGAAGATTAGTTATAAACGCAAATATTCTTATAAGCGCTGTAGTTGGGAATAAAGTCCATAAGATCATTTCTAAATATGAAAGTGAAATTGATTTCCTGACAGCAGAAGAAGCATTTTTGGATGCAAGGCAGTATGTACCTGAAATAATCACAAAACGAGGTGGAAGTACTCCTGATATAGGTAACTGTAATTAAATAAGTGTCCAAAGTCACCTAAAAATGAAGTATAGTAAGGTCAAAAACCAAGGGTGATAATGATCAAATATTCAACCAACATCGAAGCAGAAATGAAAAAGGTATACAATACTTTGTCAGAGGAGGATAAACGCCGCTATGCCAGTGTTGAAGCAATAAAACTAGGTTATGGAGGGCAGAGTTATATCAGTAAGTTATTAGGATGCTCAATAAAAACGGTACAAAGAGGAATAGTAGAGCTTAAGACTTTACCAGACGATGAAGAATGTAAGAGACGTATAAGACGCTTAGGTGGTGGGCGAAAGCCTCATCATAAAAAAAACTAGTGTGGATGAGGTGTTTTTCGAGGTAATAAAAGAACAAACAGCAGGAAATCCTATGTGTGAAGGTGCACTTTGGACTAATTTAAGCCAAAGAGAAATAGCTAGGCGTATGGAGGAAAAAGGAATGAAAGTTAGTACCTTCGTAGTAAAACAACTATTAAAGAAGCATTCCTTTGGGCAACGCAAAATAAAAAAACAAACTACAATGAAGAATGTAGCCGAAAGGAATAAGCAGTTTAAGAAGATTACTCAACTCAAGAAAAAATACCAAAGGCAAAAAAATCCTGTTATCAGCGTGGATACAAAGAAGAAAGAGTTCTTAGGTATGTTCTATAGGGAAGGAAAGCTTTATACTCAAGAAAGGCTAGAGAGTTACGATCATGATTTTCGAAGCTTTGCCGAGGGAGTAGTAGTTCCTTACGGAATATATGATTTGAAATTGAATCATGGCTATCTGTATTTAGGTACTAGTCGAGATACCAGCGAATTCGCCTGTGAAAATATAGATTCTTGGTGGCAAGATCATGGCAAAGGATTGTATCCTAAGGCAACTTCTATACTATGTCTATGTGATGGTGGGGGTAGCAATAACAGTCGTCATTATATTTTTAAAGAAGACCTCCAGAAACTAGTTAATAAGCTAGGTATTGAAATACGCATTGCTCATTATCCATCTTATTGCTCCAAATACAATCCTATAGAGCATTGTCTGTTTCCCCATATTGCCAGAGCTATGCAAGGAGTGATGTTGACTGACATTGAACTTGTCAGAAGCTTAATTCTGAATACAAGTACTACTAAAGGTCTTTCTGTAAACGTGAACATTGTTGATAAGGTCTATAATAAAGGTAGGAAAGCTACTCCTGAGTTTCGTGCAGATATGTCAATTCTTTTTGATGCAATTTTACCTCGATGGAATTACCGTGCTGTTCCTTCAATTCTGTAAGTTTGGACAGTTATAAAATTACAGTGACTAGAAGCGGCTACATTAAAACTAGACCTACTCGAAAAGTTTGCACAAGCAGTTCCAACAGGTAACTTTGCCACTTTTGAAGATGTGGCACGTAGAATAATGAAAACCCGAGATGAAGATGACTGGCCTTACCTTGCTCTTGCACTACGTTTTAACTGCCCTATTTGGACTGAAGATAAAGACTTCTTTGGTTGTGGCATAGCAGTGTGGACAACAAATCGCATAAGGTACTTTTTGGGAGAAGAAGAAACATAAAGTACAGGAAACTATAAAAGACAATATGTTAGGCTACGCTAAGCATAGCTAACACTATATTGCTGTAAGGTGATTTGATGATTAGCCCTCTCGCACGTATTGATAAAGCGTTGTTCTCGAAATCCCCATCAGCTCACAGATTTTCTGGGCGGTAAGTTCTTTCTGATGGTACAATGTCACTGCTGCTTTTCTTTATTGTGACTTAGGCTTACTCTTCTTCCAGTCAGTAATCATTGTTGCCATTCCTTTAGCTTTAGGGCATTCATTGAGCATCAATCCTGAAATCACACCAACCCTATTCTTCTCTGGTTGATTTTGACTGACCTTCCATTTCCCAAGAAGTTTTGTTATGACAATCTCAATGCCGACAATGGCATTAATAAGATTTTCAGTAAACTTGTGTGGCGCATCTGAAACAGTCCATGGATCAGCCATTGCGATTTCGTTATGGTTCGTCAGGCTCTCAAGATGTTCACGTATCCAAAGAGCATCGTTAATAATGCTTATAGAACCATAGGCATGGACAACAGCATAATTCCATGTAGGAACAACCTTTCCAGTTTCTTTTTTTGTAGGATACCAAGATGGAGATATGTAGGAATTCAATCCATGAAATATAGCTAATCCTTCAATATCATTTATCAAATCATGCCACATAGGATTAGCCCGATCCACATGCCCACGTAAAGTTCCAAGTGATGATTCATCTGACAGATGTAGTGGGATATGGTTTGCATCTAATCCATTTGTAGACATTGTAATAAGGGTAGCAAGGGGTTGCTCTTGGATTAGTTTGTGTAAAATCTCAACTCTTGTTTCTTCAAGATGCTTAGGTACATACATATTATTCTACTCATCTCCTTAAATTGTTTAAATTATGAAAGGGTTCTGGTAAACTAATAGTAGCATATTGCTTTAAATAAATTAGTAGAGCAATTAAGGTTGGTGCAAAGGATAAAAGGTTGTAAACAAAGTGTAACTCAATGCGAGAAAAAAAAAGCTCGAGCAAGCTCTGTTGTTTAACAGCATGAAATAAATAGTACCCTGTAAGGTATTGTACCTGTAATAGTATATGCTCGAGCCAGTGCCAAGCCTGTGCAACAATTGCAAGTTTCCAAAAAAGTAAGGCTTTACCTTTGTTAAGAAACAAGGGATAAAGTAAGATAAGTCCTGTAAACCAGTGATTTCTGGGCATCATATGAAGAAGTAATTCCTAGGAAAAGGCACAGAGCAGTGGGTAAACGAAGTGGGAAAACTAATAGAATTGAGAGATTAAACTGCACTCTACGTCAACGAATTGGTCGTTTAGTAAGAAAAACTCTTTCTTTTTCAAAGAAATTGACTAATCACATTGGAGCCATTTGGTATTTTGTTCATCACTATAACTCATCATTACATGTATAGGACTACCATCTAGCTTTGGGGAGCTCTTTTTAAAGGAGAACCGCCTAACTACCGGGACAAAAGTTAAGAGAAGAAGATTCAGCATAGAAATATGCTGAGCTGAAATGGAAAAAGCAAAGGCAGATCAACTAAAGGACAAACTAAAAGAAGCAAATATAAAACTACATGGAGCAAGACTAAACTTCATGTCTCGTTTCATAATGGCGATGATGGCAGTTAGAACAGTAAGTCTATCAAGAGTAGCAAGTGTGCTCAACGGTGCAGTAGAGATTGCATCAAACGAAAAACGTATCAAACGCTTCTTCTCAGAAGTAGAAATTGAAGGAGAGTGGTTAGCTAAATGTGTGCTAACTTGGTTACCTAAAGGACCTTACTTACTCAGTTTAGATCGGACTAACTGGAAACTGGGCAGCATAGACATCAACATTCTGATGTTAGGAGTTGTATATAAAGGCATGGCTTTCCCTTTGCTGTGGACAGTTTTACCACATGCCGGTAACAGTAACACCACAGAGCGTCTAGCACTCATTGATAGATTGCTAGAAATATTAGGTCATGAAGATATTGAAGCACTGGTGGCTGATCGTGAGTTCACTGGAAAAGACTGGTTTGAAGGGCTTAAAGAAAGACGAATCAGTTTTGTTATGCGCCTTAGGAATAACACTTTAATAGGTTGCAAGGGAAGGAATAGACCAGCTAGTGAAAGATACAAGCATCTCAAGGAGGGTGAGGTGTATGTACATTCAAAGCGTTGTAGAGTACTTGGCAATCGCTTATACATAGCAGTTACCAGAGCTCCTGATGGAGAGCTAGTGGTAGTTGCCACTACATCAAAGGTTAAAAAGGCTTTAGAGAGATATGCTAAGAGGTGGGGAATAGAAACGTTGTTTGGGGCTTTAAAAAGGAGGGGTTTCAATCTTGAGGATACACATGTGAGCATCACATCACGTTTGGACACATTGCTAGCTCTACTAACATTAGCATTTACTTGGGCATACTTATTGGGCATATGGCTTCATGAGCAAAGGCCTCTGAAACTTAAGAAGCATGGTTATGCTCCTAAAAGCATATTTAGACGTGGTTTTGAATTTCTTCAAAGTGTTATTGTTGCTGTTCTGGGCGAGGCTAAATACTCTTTCAGTTTTTGCCTCCATGTTTTGTCCCCGTAGTTAGGGAGAACCGCTTAAAGCTAAGCCCCTTTTGCAAGAAAGCCTAAAAATTAGACAAGAAATAGAAGACAAGCGTGGAATGGCTTTTGCTTTTGCTAATTTAGCTTGGGCAGAAAACACTTTAGGTAACTATAGTGAAGGTATGCAGCTACTTGAAAAGGCTTCTGAGATACTCGAGCGTTTTGAAGACAAGCAAATCACTGGCTGGGCTAAATCCTTGCAAGGAAGGAACTTTTTTGAGCAAGGGGATCTAGTGAAGGCTGCTAAATATGCCCAAGAAAGCCTAGAGGGTGTTTGGAAATTAGTGTTCCTTTGAAAGATCTAGCATTTTGGCTGAAATTTGAACTAAGTATATCATTTCAGAAATGAAGTAGCTATACCCAATATATGTCAGTATAGCTACTATGAAAACAAATCATAGACAAGCATACTCTACTGACATTACTGATGTACAGTGGCTTATAATTGAAGCCTTTCTACTTAAAGTTTTGACCAAAAGTACTAAGCGGGGACGTCCCATGAGCCTTGATCTCCGTGAAATCGTAAATGCTATACGTTACCTTCTGCGCAATGGTTGTACTTGGCGTGATCTTCCACATGATTTTCCTGCCTATCAAAGTGTGCGTTATCACTTTGATAAATGGTGTAAATCAGGTTTGTGGAAGGCTTTAAACAAACATTTACGCAGAAAACTCCGTGAGCAGGAAGGAAAACTTGCTGATCGCAGTGTAGGTATTGCCGATAGTCAATCGGTCAAAGGTAGTGTGCATGAAGAGAATGGGTACGATGGAGGAAAAAAGGTTAATGGACGTAAACGTCATATATTGGTTGATACCATGGGATTATTGATAGTTGTACTTGTAACTACAGCGAATAGGTCAGATAAGAAAGGATTAGAGCAAATGTTGAAGGCCATAAAAAGCACTATGCCAAGATTAAAAGTAATAAAAGCAGATCAAGGTTATGTCAGTGCGAGATTAGAGAAGTGGGTGCTGGACATATGTGGGTGGATATTAGAAGTAACAAAGAAACCAGAAGGAAAAGGTTTTCAAGTTATCCCACAAAGATGGGTAGTGGAGAGGACATTTGCATAGTTAGGAAACTATAGACGCTTAAGTAAAGATTATGAAGTATTAGCAGCAACAAGTGAAGCCTTTATCTACATGGCTATGTGTGATATCATGACCAAGCGTTTAGCGCATCAATCCACTCCCAATTTTGCTTAATAGATATTTCCCAAACACCCTCTAGAGTTATTTCACGAGGCTGGCAACCAAGAAGTTCTTGCTTTAGCAGCAACATTGCTAGCTGATATAAGCTATGAACGAGGGGATTTAATAGTTGCTGAAGCCTATCTTGATGAAGCTAGAAATTATTGGCAATTATAGATGGTTACAGGTGGGGCATAGCCCATACACGTTTAGCACAAGGCAAACTAGCCTATGCCCAAAAAGATTACAATCTAGCCTTAGAATTTATAAATAGCAGTCTAAATTTACGTGAAGAGATTGGTGATAAGCTGGGTTTAGCCCAATGTTATGAAGCTTTGGCTTATCTAAAAATTTCTATAGAAGAGCTTGAATTAGCTGCCAAGATGTTAGTAAAAGCCGAAAGTTTGCGCAGAGAAATTGCTGCACCTTTGCCTCCTATAGACCAAGAAGCTTATCAAACAGCATTACAAAAATTAAAAATTGAGCCTAAGGCTTAAGCGTTGCAAAATAGTAATAAATAAAGTGAATGGGTTTGTACTTACAGCGTTATGAAAAGGATATTCTTGTTTAGAGTCGTGATGGAATAAGCAAGGGAGATAAGGAGATAAGGAGCAAATTTTCTTGGAACAAAATGTTCAAAAGTGTTTTTCTTCAAGGCTAATAAATAAATCTGCCTCTAATCCCCTCCCACCATTAACTAGACTATAAGCACGATAAAAACTTTGCTCAGTAAAAACCTCTTGCCATTTAGCTTCGGGGAGTTCCAAAAGTGCCTCGTAATTACGCAATTGGGATTTGTGGCAGGTGATAGCCTTTTTTACAGTATTAACATAAGCTGAAACATCAATTTTGGTAGTGATAGCCCATTCTTCCCAACCTAAGAATTGTCTTTTGACACCGTCAACTTGCATACCAAGTCCACCAAAGATTTCTTGATATTTGCGAGTAATATCTTTACTGTCAGCGAGGTAGTAAAATTTGCTAATACAGTGTGGTGCTAGGGAGTTTGTCTGATATTGAGAATTTGCTGCTTGTAAAATTGCCGCACTAGTAAATTGAGAAATAGCAATGTGATCTGGATGCCCGTAGCTCCCATCTGGTCCAAAAGTTAAAATCACTTGAGGTTTTATGCTGCGTATCTGCCAAGCAATTTTGTGGATCACTTCCTGTGGTTTAGCTTGATCTAATTCTCCGTCCATATAATCTAAGAAATGCACTTGCTTTATGCCTAAAATGTGACTAGCAGCTTGTAACTCCTTAGTGCGCAAACTCCCCAAAGCTTCAGGGCCAGGATAATCCTCTTTTTTACCTTTCCAACCCTTTTGGCCTCGAGTAGCCATAATAAGAGAAACATCAATACCTTGTGTAGCATATTTGGCTATTACTCCTCCAAAACCCAAAGACTCATCATCTGGGTGGGCTAAAACACACATAAGCTTTTTTGTGGAATTCATTGACTTTCCCTAACTTCCTTAGAAAAATTGTGCCTTTTTAAAACAGGCCAAGCAGCAAGTCCACAAATTAGTAATCCTATACAACTACATAGTTTTTCAATAGAGCTATAATATTTCAGTGGTGCAGTTTTAAGCTTTTCTCTTGATTGAAGCTGTTTTAGGGTTTTATTAACTAACATTTAATTTTCCTATTTATAGATAAATTCAATGGGCAAAGTAAAGCAACTCTACCCACTAGAATGTAAGCTTTATTTTGAGACCATCATCTCAAAACGTAAGTTGACACCTTCACTACCATTAAAACCTAAAAAGGCTTGTGCAGCCTCACCTCGAGCTTGAACATATTCACCAGTACCACCTGTTATAGCGCGTTTAATGTTAACATTTACATCTGCAATTTCGTAACCTTCTGTCACAAGTGTGTTTTGACCGAGTTCACTGCCAAAATTGTAAAGCTGAGTAGTAACTACCCAAGCTCCTGTTTCAGTATGTGCACCAGCACCAACAAACACACCTCGACATGTCCACTCACCAATTACTTTATCGGGGAATTCAGGGCTGCCATCAGCAAGTACACCATTACCACCTTCAAGTGTACCGTACTCGTAAATGTAGCCTTGAGTAACAAAGGTATTCCCATGAGCTGGCATACCATCTTCAAATACTGGAGCCTCGTCGAAGACAAACTTAGACTGAAGTTTATTGATCAAAATCGGCGTTAGCATCTTTCTACACAATGCAAATGGGTAATTTAGGGTGCAATACTGTAGACACTAAAAGTTGAATTAATTGTCAAAATCTGCTATCCTGTACTTTAGCTATGAGGAATAGGTCTTCTGGGGTGCATGTAGCTACAAGCACTCGCCAGTATAAAGGAAAAACTTATAAATCTTACTTACTGAGACGTTCTTATCGTAAAGATGGCAAGGTAAAAAAAGAAACCCTAGCAAACCTAAGTCCACTAGGTGATGAAATTATAGAAATGATCCGAAGCTGTTTAAAGGGTAAGCAGTTTGTACCTATAGATCAAGCTTTTGAAGTGATTGAATCTAAGCATCATGGACATGTAAAAGCAGTAATAAAAGCTATGGAGAAACTAGAGTTTAAGAGGTTAATAGCAAGTCGTGCCACACAAGAAAGAAACTTAGTAGAAGCATTGATAGCAGCAAGGATACTAGCACCAAATAGTAAATTAGCAACAATAAGATGGTGGGAAACAACAACTTTACCAGAAATGCTAGAAGTAAGGAAAGCAAGGGAAGAAGAAGTGTGTAAGGTAATTGAATGGTTGGAAGCAAGGCAAGGATATATAGAAAAGAAATTAACAAATAGGCATGTCAAAGGGGAGAAAGTATTAATGTATGACATGAGTTCAAGTTATTTTGAAGGAGAGGAATGTCCATTAGCAAAATGGGGACAGAATAAAGATAAAAAGAGAGGGAAAAAGCAAGTAAATTACACATTGCTGACGGACAAAAGGGGATGTCCAATAGTAACTAGGGTGTACGAGGGCAATTACACAGAGTCAAAGATACTAAAACCAATGATAAAAGAGCTAAAAGAGGAATTTGGAATAAAAGAAATAGTGATCGTAGGAGACAGAGGAGTAATAGGGAAAAAACAGATAGAAGAGTTAAAAAAAGAAGAGGGAGTAGGTTGGATAGCAGCATTGAAGACAGCAAGTATAAAAAAGCTGATAGAAAGTGGGAATTTGAATATAGAAGAATTGAAGAAAGAAGAATATTTAGAGTTTAAAGATCAAGAATATGAAAAAGAGAGATTGATAGGGTGCTGTAATAGAGAAGTAGCGGAGTGGAAAGGGAAAAAGCGACAAGATTTGCTAAAAGCAACAAAAGAAGAGTTAGAGAAGATAAAGGAGATGGTAAAGAAAGGAAGTGTAAGAGGGAAAGGGGAAATAGGAGTGCGAGTAGGAAGAGTAGTCAACAAATATAAAGTAGCAAAGCACATTAAGTTAAAGATAACACCAGCAAGGCTAAATTTTGAGATAGACGAAGAGAAAGTAAAGAAGGAAAGCGAGTTAGATGGGATATATGTAATAAGAACAAGTCTAACAAAGGAGAAAGTGGATACAAAAGAAGTAATCAGGAATTACAAAGGATTAAGTGATGTAGAACAGGGATTTAGGTCAATAAAAAGTGTAGATTTGGAATTAAGACCAATATATCACCATATGGAGCAACGAGTAAGGGGACACATATTCTTGTGCATGCTAGCTTACAACGTGAAGTGGCATATGATGGAGGCATGGAGGTCAATATTATTTGCTGATGAAGAAAAAGGTAAAAAAGAGGAAAGTAACCCCGTGAAAAGAGCGGCAAGGTCAAAGAAGGCATTAGCAAAAACAAAGACTAAAAAATTAGAAGATGGTAGTAAAGTTCACAGTTTTCAGACATTACTATCGGATCTAAGTAGCATAGTAAGAAATACTTGCAATTACAAAGGAGAGGAGGATGCAAATTTAGTAAAAGTAGACACTATAGCGAATAAGCAACAGCAAAGAGCATATGACCTACTTGAAGCTATAGAAATGTAGACAGAACGATGTACCCCTAAAACAGGATTATTGGCGTGAGGGAGAGGTCTAGCTATAGTATTTATAAATAAACTTCAGTTAGACCGCAAGTTGTATCGAAAAAACGCCATTTTCACTTTCAAAAACACTGTTACCAAAGCCAGTATCACCACTTTTCTACTTTTTTCAAGTAGCCACAGCATATCATTGACAAAATAGGGATATATTTTTATAGTGTAGCCATAGTGGCTACTACAAACAATATGCACCTAGAGATCCAGTATGCGAATACAGATAAGCCAGTAGGAGTAATACGTAGCAGCTATCGTGAAGATGGAAAAATAAAACACAAACAATTCGGAAGGATAACAGGACAAACTCTAGAGCAACTTAAAATGTTACAGCTAACCTTTCGTAATGAGGTTATTGCTAAAAGTAATCCAAAAGCTGTACAAATAGTAGGCAGTAAAGAATATGGAGCAAGTCATACGATATTGTCAATGATTAAGGAAATAGGATTAGATAAGGCAATGTATTCACAACCCCAGCCATGGGTGAGTAACATAAGCGCGATGATAATAGGTAGGATAATATTTGCTGGAAGCAAGTTAGCATTATGCAATCAATAGAGTTGTTCTGAAATAAATAAATCGGTCAAAATAAAGGAATGTTACTACCAAGAGATGACCGACAAGTAAGAAGTATAACAGGATTGAGCGAAAAGAAAGTAGAGGAACTAGAACCTGCATTTGCTAAAGCTTTAGAAGACCATGAAAAGCAACGTTATGAAAAGGCTCTAGAAGCAGGGAAAGTACATCGTAAGCCAGGAGGAGGAAGAAACAGTAAACTAAGTACAGTCAATATAAAACTGTGCTTTATTCTTTACTACCTTAGACTTTACCCAACGTTTGATGTTCTAGCGGAGAAATTTGATTTATCACGATCTAATGCCCATGCTTGGGTACAACGTCTTACACCAATAATGGCGAAAACTCTAAGTGGTTTGGGATATATGCCAGCTAGAGAGTTTGAAAACATAGAGGATTTCAAAGCAGCTTTTGAGGGACTTGACGAAATACTGATTGATGTTACAGAGCGAGAACATCAACGCCCAAAGGATGATGAAATGCAACAGGAGTTATACAGTGGCAAACAGGGTAACCACACGCAGAAAAACACAGTGATAAGCAGCAAGGAGAAGGTAATTTTGTTTGTGGGACAAACCTTTGGAGGACGGAACCATGACTATGCAATGCTAAAGGAAGAATTTCCACCTGAGGAGGAGTGGTTTGAGGATATTAAAGTGGCAGTAGATTTAGGATATCAAGGAATCGAGAAAGATTATGAAGGAGCAGATGTTGCAATACCTCATAAGAGACCTAGGAAGAGCAAAGCCAACCCTAATCCCAAGCTTAGTAAAGAGCAGAAGGCTCACAACCAAGCAGTGAGCAAGATACGTGTATATGTTGAGAATGCCATTGGAGGAATGAAGCGTTTCAAGATTCTTGTGTATGCTTTTAGGAATCGTATTAAGGGATTTGTTGACGATGTAGTAGGAGTTTGTGCTGGTTTATGGAACTGCCTTATTGCCTAATTCCTTATTTCAGAACAAGTCTAATATAATAATAGTAGTCTTTGGGAACAATGTGGAGTAGAAGGAAGACCAGATGTAAGAAAACATTGTTATGAGGCATTAGATAGACTGCTAGCAAGACAAAAAGGAATTCAGAAGAAGTTAGCCAAGAAACATCTCAAGAATGGAAATCTTGTACTATATGATGTCACGAGCAGTTATTTGGAAGGCCAATACACAAATAGCGAATTGGTAAAATATGGATATAACCGAGACGGGAAGAAGAAACATGAACAAATAGTAATAGGATTAATATGTAATGGAGAAGGTTGTCCAGTAGGAGTAGAAGTTTTCAAGGGAAATACTAAGGATCAGACAACAGTTTCAAACAAGATAGGCTAACTACGGGGACAAAACATGGAGGCAAAAACTGAAAGAGTATTTAGCCTCGCCCAGAACAGCAACAATAACACTTTGAAGAAATTCAAAACCACGTCTAAATATGCTTTTAGGAGCATAACCATGCTTCTTAAGTTTCAGAGGCCTTTGCTCATGAAGCCATATGCCCAATAAGTATGCCCAAGTAAATGCTAATGTTAGTAGAGCTAGCAATGTGTCCAAACGTGATGTGATGCTCACATGTGTATCCTCAAGATTGAAACCCCTCCTTTTTAAAGCCCCAAACAACGTTTCTATTCCCCACCTCTTAGCATATCTCTCTAAAGCCTTTTTAACCTTTGATGTAGTGGCAACTACCACTAGCTCTCCATCAGGAGCTCTGGTAACTGCTATGTATAAGCGATTGCCAAGTACTCTACAACGCTTTGAATGTACATACACCTCACCCTCCTTGAGATGCTTGTATCTTTCACTAGCTGGTCTATTCCTTCCCTTGCAACCTATTAAAGTGTTATTCCTAAGGCGCATAACAAAACTGATTCGTCTTTCTTTAAGCCCTTCAAACCAGTCTTTTCCAGTGAACTCACGATCAGCCACCAGTGCTTCAATATCTTCATGACCTAATATTTCTAGCAATCTATCAATGAGTGCTAGACGCTCTGTGGTGTTACTGTTACCGGCATGTGGTAAAACTGTCCACAGCAAAGGGAAAGCCATGCCTTTATATACAACTCCTAACATCAGAATGTTGATGTCTATGCTGCCCAGTTTCCAGTTAGTCCGATCTAAACTGAGTAAGTAAGGTCCTTTAGGTAACCAAGTTAGCACACATTTAGCTAACCACTCTCCTTCAATTTCTACTTCTGAGAAGAAGCGTTTGATACGTTTTTCGTTTGATGCAATCTCTACTGCACCGTTGAGCACACTTGCTACTCTTGATAGACTTACTGTTCTAACTGCCATCATCGCCATTATGAAACGAGACATGAAGTTTAGTCTTGCTCCATGTAGTTTTATATTTGCTTCTTTTAGTTTGTCCTTTAGTTGATCTGCCTTTGCTTTTTCCATTTCAGCTCAGCATATTTCTATGCTGAATCTTCTTCTCTTAACTTTTGTCCCGGTAGTTAGCAAGATAGGAGAACTAAAAGAGACGTATGAAATAAAGCAAGCGATATTTGTAGGGGATAGAGGAATGGTAACAGAAGCAATAGCAGAAGAATTAGAGGAAAAAGGTGTAAAGACAATAGGAGCACTAACAAGGGCTGGAATACATAAACTAATAGAAAAAGGAATAATAAAGCCATCTGAGTTCAATGAAAAGAAGATAACAGAGGTAGTAAACGCTGAAAATCCAAGTAGAAGATACTGTTTATGCAAAAACCCTGAATCAGCAAAACGAGATGCAAAAACGAGAGAAAAACTGATTGAACTGACGACTGAGGAGCTTGAAGAAATAGCAAACTACAAGCAAAAAACAACTGTAGAGGTATTGGGAGCACGAGTAGGAAAAGTGCTACAGAAATACAAAATGGGTAAATATATTAGTTGGAAAGTAACAGGAGATAATAAAGAAAAGGAATCAACCAAACATAAGCTGTTATGGAGTAAAAAAGAAGGGGCAATAGCAAAAGCTAAGGATCTAGATGGATGTTATGTAATAACAACCAAAGTAGATGAAAAAACGATGGACAAAGAAGAGGTTGTGACTAGCTACAAGAAACTAGAGCAAGTAGAAAAAGCATTCCGCAATTTAAAAACAGTGCAGTTAGAAATGCGACCTGTGTATCATAATCTAGATCATCGTATCAAAGCACATGTATTTTTATGTATGCTAGCGTATTATGTGCAGTGGCACATGCAAAAACGATTAGGACCATTGTTCAAGAAGGACAAAAAAGGATGGGAAAGAAGATGGACGTTTGTACAAGTAATAGAAACACTGAAAACAATCACCAGAAATAGAATTGAAACAAATGGAATGTCTTTTTATCGGAACACTGTTCCAGACGAAGAGCAAAAATACATCTTAGACCTGATGGGGGTCGAGATGTAGCCATTTTTTATAAAAAATAATTTCACCCTAAAACCTCAAATAGCACGGGATTTTAGGGGTCAAAAACCCTACTTTTTGATGACAAAATGCGTTAGACATATTCTCAGCTACATCAAAACGAACAATGTTTGTGCTTTCACTTGAATTGCTCCCTTGAGCAATACATGCAGCTGTAAAAACCACTAATAAAACTAAAATACCTAAACCTAATAACTTTTTCATTTCTGAAACTCCTAATTAATTTCCGTTTTGCCTTAGCGCAACGGTAATTAGTAGGATGCCAGAAATATAGTTAACAAGCCCCTAAAAGTAGTATAACAATTTCTAACGCAAGTTGTACCCAAAAAACGCCACTTTTGCCTCTAAAAACCCTGTTACCAAAGTCGATATCATGATTTTTTTGCTTTTTTCAAGTAGCCATAGCATATCCTTGACACAGCAAGGTTTTATTTTTTATAGTATAGCCACTGATGTCTGCTACGATAAATACACATTTTAAAGTCCAGTGTATCCAAACAGGTAAGGCTGTAGGTATAATGCATGGCATCCACCTTCGGGATTATGTCCAAGGACACATACAAAAACGTTCAGGATCATTATTAAAGAAATACAAGAAGAATTGGGGAAAAGGTCAGGCACTTGCGAGGGTAGCTAAAACACTTAACCTGACGGCCAGAAGTGGAATTAGGACTGGCGAAATGTTCATTTGCTGGAACACTGTTCCAAACGGAGGGCAGAAATATGCTCTAGGCCTGATGGGGGTCAGTGTGTAGCCATTTTTTATAAATTTTAATTTTGCCCTAAAACCTCAAACAGCACGAGATTTTGGGGGTCAAAACCCCTACTTTTTGATGACAAAATGCGTTCTAACAGCACCTCTAACAGCACCTCTAACAGCACCTCTAACAGCACCTCTAACAGCACCTCTAACAGCACCTCTAACAGCACCCCTAACAACCTCCTTATAATTAGATCACGATTTTCAAAAGATGGGCAATTCCAGTAAAAATGTGATTGGGAAAAGACTTTTTGTTATTCAAAAACTATATCGTAATCCTACAAACACGTTACTATTTGTTTGAAACTGCCCAAAGAAGCTATTGTCATCAAGTCCATAAAACAGATTTACTCCACCTTCAAAACGCCACATATCATCATAGCGATAGCTGGATTTAAAGCGTAGGTAACCGTCTAAATCAGAGGGGCTAAAAAAGGTAAAGAGAGAAAGTGTTAAGTCTTGATTGAGTAACATCTGGGTAAGACGTAGTGTAAACGTATGGCGAAACTGATCTTGGGCTTGGGCACCAGCAGGTAAGTTTGCTTTGTAAGCCCCATGATTCATCATAGCTTCTAAGTAATACTGTCCACCTCCTGTAAGATTAGGTGCAATCTCTTGTTCATAACCTACTAAAAAGCGAAATTCACTATTGTGAACAAGTGGATCGTCACCTGCACGATCATCACGACTATCATAATAACCAGCTTCTACATAACCAATGCCCTCAGCTATTGGGCCACGCCCACTTGCTCCATAGACAGATAAGCTGGGAAAAGTGAAGTTTCCTGTGCTAATATCTTGTCCTGCAGGACTTTTCCAGTAGCCATAGTAACCATAAAGTGCAACTTCAAAAGGGCCAAGGGTGCGGTAGGCTCTAGCGTATATATCAAATTCACTCAACCAATCTTCTCTAGCATCCACACTTACAATTTCATTTCGTCCAACTATATCGTTCACAGAAGCATTAAAGTAAGACAAGCGCTCACCTGTAATAAATCGGTCACTGTTAAAGCGTGGACTATAGATAATATCAAAATTAACTTCACCAAGAAAAAAAGACAGTTTGATCCCATCTGTAGGGGCTTTGAGGTAAGTGTCATCACGGCCTATCAAAAATGCACGCCAGTCTTTAGGGAATAGGTCATTGATAAAAACAAAATCACCAGTTCCCCAAGTAAGGATTTGACGACCTATCTTGATGTCAAGATAGTCAAGGGGGCGCAACACAACATTAGCATGACGTAAGTCAAGCAAACCCTCACCAGTAGTTAAGTTAACGCCATAATTGGCTAAAATAGGATCAAGTTGTAGGTCTAACCCAAGACCAGCAATACCCCAATCCCATGCTTTTTCAGCATCTACATGAAAACGGGCTTCGGCAAGAGAAAGCTCTTTTTGATTGTCATCATCAAATGTACGAGCACCCAAACGTGCTTCAGCAAAACCTGTAACTGTGAAAGGCAAGTTTTCTAACCAAGATTTGGTGTTGCTTTGCTTTGCTTCTCGAGCAACTCCACCATCAAAACCTAAAGGCAAATCAGGTTCATTTGTATTAGAAAGACCTAGAGGCAAAGTAGGTTCGGCAGATAGTCCATCCTTCAAACAATGTAAAGAATGCTCACTAGAGTTAGAAAGCCCCAGGGGCAGGGCAGGCTCTTGGGATGCCTCGAGCCCCTGGGGTAAGTTAGGTGAATCAGATTCAGCTGCGCTAGAAAGGCCTAATGGCAAAGCAAGTTCATCGTATGAGTCAATGTCTTGTGGCAGGCAAGGCAAAACGGGTTCGTTTGTGCTAGCAAGACCATAGGGTAAAGCAGGTTCATCGTATGATTCAAGTCCTTGTGACAAACTAGGTTCTTCACTCTCTGAATTTTGAGGTGGAGTAGTTTCATCAGCCCATACATAAAAAATCAAGGTGAGAATGAGGGTAAAGAAAAGTTTTTTAAGCATGAGATCTATACCTCTACCGTAACAAACGCCTCGGTGGTTCACGTAAATAACGCTCACTAAAGATGTCCTCGCCAATTCCTATATTATAGCTCACGTCACTGAATGTGAGTGTAGTGTAACCTCCTATACCTGTATCGGTCACACGAGACTCAATAACAGTGATAAAATCCTGTATGGTTTCAACTTTGAGTGTTTCGTAGGTACGATAAACATCACCTTCAGAATCAAAGTACTCAATCTTGATAGGAATAAAGCTTGTTTTATGTACCCATACTTTATAATGGTTAAATTCCACTGAGTTAGGGTCTTTGGGTGTGCTCTGCACTACATAAAAGTCATTAGTTTTTTCTATGAGTTCATGGTTGTCTTCCGCAGGGTTACGACCTGAAACATCTTCATAAAAGAAATGAGAACCAACAAAACTAGTACCTTGTCAAGACTAAAATGAGGGGTAGTAACTAACAAATTTTATAAGATTTCTCTGTTGTGCATAGTGTTTTCAATTTAATTCCTTAACCCCTCAAACTAACTTTGACAAGGTACTAGTGCGTTTATCGCTCGAAGCAATGCGTTTTACTAAATCAAGTGCAGGCAGGTAAAGCCAGCGGTCATCATCTCTATCTATGTTTTTCCAAACCATAAAAGCTGTTTTATTAACATCAGCAGGGCGATTAAAATAAAGATAGAATTTTTGTCCAGCAAGATCTTCACTTAGATCATGACGCAAGATAACAAATTCTCGCTCTCGTTCACGTCCTTGGCTATCAACAATTGACATGTGAGCACTAGCCTTACCATCAAAACCTTGATAGTAAGCGGCCTCATTGGCCTTATCGACAATTTCAGCAACATCTATCGCCCAAGCATATGATCCCCAAAATGTAACAAGTATTAACAGGCCAGCAAGTAATGTTGACCACTGATCATTGGTTATTAAGTATGAATTTTTCATAGGGTTTTCCTTTCAGTTTTCCTTTCAAGCTAAGCTTTGTATTTAAAGAGTAAAGGTTGAGATAGGGTAATTAATGCAGGTAGTAAGTTCAAGGTAGTAACGCCTGCTAAAAGCAAGATGGCAGAAATTAACACACCTACAGTTTGATAGGGAACTAGCGGGGCAGCAAGTAGTGGTAAAAACCCACAACCAACCACAATCATATTACGAGCAATTGCTCTTGCAGGCTCAGCAAAAACAGCACTAATGGCCTTTTGCCAGCTGTTATGTTGCTGGTATAAATCCTTGCTCCGTGCTAAGAAGTGAATGGCATAATCAATGGCTAAGCCAAGGCTAAGCGATGATAAAACAGCTACGGGCATATCGTAGTCTTTACCAATGAGGCCAATAAACCCATAGATAGAAGCAATAGCGACAGTTAGCGGAATCATACTGAGTAGACCCCACCAGAACGAGCGAAAAAGTAGTGTCATTAGAATAAGCACGATAATAAAGCTACCTAGAAAAGCCCCAAGCATCCCTGTAATCATGCGCTCTTGCCAAACTACATTGATATAAGTAAGGCCAAACCAATTGTGTGTCAGTGCAATAGGAGAGGTGCTATCTGCTAAAAATTGTGAGGTGGTAGCAATTAGCTGCCTCATATCACGATTGTCGCCGCTAGTGAGCTGCAACCACAAAGTGACCTTATGGTAGTCAGGAGTAACAAAATGCCATAAGTCTTGAGGACGATGACTACTTTGGTAGGTGATGAGTGTTTGAGCAACAGCAGCTTGTGAATCTGGAATACGATAGGCTTCTTGTTCACCTAGGAAAAGCTCACGATGAACAGTTTTCACAATGTCAGGAAGAGCATTGACTTTACCAACTGTTTCAGTAGCTAGCAAGTGGGCCTGTAAAGCTTCAAGGTAGGCAAGCACTTCAGGTTGTTTGAAGGGGTGGTTATTTAGGGGTTGATTCTCGAGCAACACAATCACCTCATCCCAAGCATCCCAAAGCGCATCACTTTCACTAGCATCTTGTATTGCTAGGGCGTGTTGACATTTGAAACAACAAGCAAAAGGAATAGTGTCAGAAGCGAGGATTTAAGAAATAAGTAAGCTAACCAGCAGAAAAAGTCATATGGTAATGGGTATTGATAATTCTATGTCTACTATTAGCATTAAAGAAGAACAATGGATCAAAAAATATGCTTTTCTCAAAGCCTTTCCCTCAATATATGTCCATAATGAAGAGTCGTGCCTGAAATTTATTCAAGCTATCCTTTGGATAGTGAGAAGTGGTGCTCAGTGGCGTCTCTTGCCTGAGTCTTATGGTAATTGGAATAGTGTTTACAAACGCTTTGCTCGTTGGGATGATAAAGGAGTTTGGGAAGCTATGTTTAATCACTTTGCTAATGATCCTGATATGGAAAGTGTTATGCTTGATGCAACTATAGTTCGCGCTCACCCTTGTGCAGCAGGTGCACCCAAGACAAAGGGAGGACAAGAAAAGCAAGGATTGGGAAGGAGTAAAGGAGGGTTTAGCAGCAAAGTACATGTAGCAGTAGATGGGTTAGGAAATCCATTAAGGTTTAGGCTAACAGGAGGGGAAAGACATGAGATAACAAAGGCAGAAGAGTTGATAGAGGACTTTGAAATGGAAAACGCCCTAGCGGATAAGGCATACGATTCAGATGACTTTATAAAAGGATTAAGGGAAAAGGGAATAGAGGTTGTGATTCCACCAAGATCAAATCGTAAGGAAAAGAGAAGTTACGATAAGGAATTATATAAAGAAAGACACCTAGTGGAGTGTTTCATCAACAAGATCAAGCACTTTCGTCGTATATTCAGTCGTTTTGATAAGCTAGCTAGTCGCTATCTTGCCTTTTTACACTTTGCATCTACTTTTATCCTTGCTCGTTGAAATGTCAACACGCCCTAGTGCTTCATCAATTACTGTAGCAAGTAAGGTTTCTTTATCTGTATTAGCAGTAGCAGCTCTATCTAACATGTTACTCACAGTTGCAACTACTGTTGGGTCTTTTTCATGAAGTTCTTGCTTAAGCTCTTCAATAAAAGCTTCTGCTTCAAAATCCGCTACCTCTGCTTCTAAGGTAAGGTAAGCCATATACGTTCCCCCAAAGCGTTCATTAAGCGCTTTGTCAGCCACACGAATGTCATGACTTGGTACAAACCACTTTATAGGATTATCGTTAATGTTAATTTGGCGAATACCATAATAAGCGCCTACCCCTAAAAGCAGGGCAATAATAACAATAAGTCTCGGATGACGGTAACTTATCTGACCCATACTAAACAGCAAGCGAGCGAGTAGAGGTAACCTTTGGGTTTTGCCTTCAGATTTTAGACCAAAGTTCTTAAGTGAATTTTCAGGCAGCAACATAATATAAGCAGGCACCAAAGTTACTGTCAAAAACCATGCTACGAGCACACCAATAGCAATAAAAACACCAAAAACTTGTACTGGAGGGATAGTTACAAAGGCAAGCGAACCAAAACCTGCACAAGTTGTTAAGGTGGTAAAGAGCATCGGTTTGAAAAGTTCATGCATTACTTCTTTTAAAGTAGCAGCTCGGTCACGACTATTTGGATAACGGTCAAAAAAGTCAGACAAAACATGCACTGCGTCAAGTACAGCAATAGGCATGATGAAAATAGGAATCATCGAGCTCATAATATGAATGGTGTTACCTGAGAGAATCAGCAAGGCCATAGTGATAATCACTGACATCACAGCGACAATTATGGGGGCAATAATGAGCATTAGATGCCTAAAGAAAAGCCACATCAGTAAGAAAATAAGTAGCATCGCAAGTGGGGCTGACAATGCCATTTGCTTAAACATTTCTACACCAAATTGATCTTGAGCTACAGGTTGTCCAGTAATGTAATAGTTTTCATTACCTTCTAATGTAGCAATCTTCTGACGCAATTCACTTGCTACACGGTAGCTAACATTTTTTGAAGTAACAGGAATATAGAGTGCTAGTGCTTGCCCATCTTGGGATACCAAGGTATCATCTAAAAGCGGGATGTGCTGAGCTTTTTCAGCAATAGCAAGTGCTTCAGCATCGTTCTTAGGTGGGCGCTCCATCAGCCACTCAAATTTTACTGTACCTAGACCACCTTGCTCGATATTATCAACAGTTGCAGGACTGAGGATTTCTACGTCTACCACGCCTTTGTATTCACCATCTTCCTCCCAGCCAATGGTTTTAGCAAAGTTAACCAGTTCAGAAATGTTACTGAGTGATTTTGTATTGAAGACACCCTGCGGGTGTTCATTGTTGGTAATACCAACAACAACTATTTCGTAAAGGCTAAATTCACGCTTCATTTCATTGTGAAATACGCGTGCAGGTTCGTTGGCCTTGAGCATGTTTTCAGGGTCAGTATCAACCTTGATGGGATTAAAAACACTAAAGCTCTGTGGCCACAAGATAGCAAGTAGTACAACGACTATCAACACTAGACATAATAGTTTTGCTAGCCACAAATAAGCTTTAGGATGATTACTGGCATGTTTTGATAGGAATATCATTTAACCAGACTCCCAAAGTTCATAGCTGTGAATGAGTGTAAAATCAGGTGCTACAGTCATTTTTGTCTCCTATCCATTACCTACAACCTTGAGTCTATTCAAGGTGTGACCTATAAAAATTATGTTGTTTTGCATGTTAATGCTCCTTAAAGATTTTTAGCAAGGCCTTCCTTGCTAGGTTTCAAAGTTTAAGGAAGCTAGCGTACTATTATCGTCTCATAATCGTCTTATATCGGGGAATGGTTAGAGAGCGATGTATATGGGGTTTTAGATAATGTGTTTTCCACACAACGAAAAGTAAAAATAACAAAACACACCTAACCATTTCCATGTAATAAATCCTTTAACAAGTAGAAAAATAGGTAATGCCATTCATGTAATGATGTTATCGTTTTCATGTAAAAATACCCCATGGAATTAAAGAAGGATAACTCAAAGTGCAAATGCCCAAGTTGCGGCTCAGAAAATGTGGTTAAGAATGGACATATTCATAATGGTAAACAAAGATATGTTTGTAAAGACTGTGGTAGACAGTTTGTCAAAGATCCTCAAAATGCCCCTATAAGCCAAGAAATGAAAGACCTAATTGATAAGCTACTATTGGAAAGGTTATCTATTGCTGCTATTGCTCGTATAACGGGAGTTTCAGAATCTTGGTTACAAAAATATATCAATAACAAATTTGATAATATAGAACAGGAAGTGGAAGTTGAGGAAAAGGAAAAAGGACCTCTTAGAATAGAATGTGATGAAGTGTGGTCTTTTGTAGGGCACAAAGGGAACAAGGTATGGATCTGGCTAGCCATAGATCGAGCCACTGGTGAGATAGTAGGAGTGTATATAGGAAATCGTGATAAAGAAGGAACTCAAGGTTTATGGAATTCTTTACCAGCAGTATATAGACAATGTGCAGTGTGCTACAGTGACTTTTGGGCTGCTTACGAAGAAGTAATTCCTAGCAAGAGGCATAAAGCTGTGAATAAGCAAAGTGGAAAGACCAACAAAATTGAGAGGTTGAATTGCACCCTACGTCAGCGAATTGGTCGTTTAGTAAGGAAGATTCTTTCTTTTTCAAAAAAGCTAGCTAATCACATTGGTGCTATTTGGTATTTTGTCCATCACTATAATGCATCATTACATATATAGGACTACCAACAAGTTGAAGAAAACCCTGCTAAAAAACTTTTAAGAGATTGTTATACAAAATATTAGCTCTACTCAAATCCATCCTACTCAAATAAGTGATTCAAAAACTAAATTACCTTACGTTAGAATCAGATATATTTTGCAGCATCAAACTAACAATGCTTTTCGCTCTATTAGCTGCTAAAGGCGTAAATTCACGAAAATCTACACCAGCATCTTGATTAGCTGTATCACTAATACTGCGAATTATCACAAAAGGAATCTGCCACTTAGAACAAATCTGTGCTACACTGGCACCTTCCATCTCGGCACAACTTGCTTTGAAAGTTTTATGTAGCCACTTTGTCATCTCAGGGTCATAGATAAACTGGTCCCCTGAAACCACACGACCTACAACACTGTTAACTTCTGTAAGGGTTTGGGTTGCTTCAAAAGCCAGTGCTTGTAATTGTTTATCCGCTAAATAGACAAGGGTTTCACCTGGAACTTCACCAATTTTATAGCCCAAGCCAGTTACATCAACATCATGCTGTACAGCATCACTGCTTATGACAATATCTCCTACCCTAAGATTAGGGTCAATTGCACCTGCCACACCCGTAACAATTATTTGCTTGGCACCCTGCATAAGTACTAATTGTGTAAGTGCAGCAGCATTAACTTTGCCAATACCACACTGGGCCACTAGTGCTTTATGGTGGCCTAACACACCACTATAAAGTGTAAACGCAGGATATTTGATCTCTTGCTTATTTTTTAAAAGTCTAAGCAGTTCTGCAACTTCTTCTGGCATAGCACCAATAATCGCTATCATAAAACTATTGTATAATAGTGGCTATTATAACAAAGAAAATACTTGATTTTTTCAACAAACACCCCAACCAAACTTGGTATTTAAAAGATATCAAAAAGCATCTTAATGTATCCAATAGCACTGAACTTCGCCATACCTTAAACAATTTAGTTGATAAGGGGAAAATAGTAAGAACACGTAAACGTGCTTATAGCTTACCTAAAGCGCAATCAAAAAACCTTCTTGAGGGCTACTTGCAAATAACTGCTCAGGGGTATGGATTTGTTTTAAATGAAGAGGGTGGACCTGATATGCTTATTCCTGAAGAAAACTTACTGAGTGCTTGGGACGGTGACAGGGTAGCAGCACACCCCTTTTTCACAAGAGGGCGTCCCAAGGGGGAAATTGTCGCGATTTTAAAACGCAAATTCCCATCTATGGTAGGCACTTTAGAATATTCACGGGGCTATGCTATTTTGCGTCCTGATGAGCCACGTTTACGGGCCCGTGTCAAGCTTTTATCTGATTCAGTGGGTGATTTAGAAGCAGGCTCTCGAGTTTTTGTAAAACTTAACTGGCCTGAAGATACTAATGAGAAAGAAGTTTTTGGTGAAGTTATAGAAAAACTTGGTTCAAGTATAGATGATAGCCAAGCCGAAACACGTGCTGTCATCATCAAGCATCACCTAAAAGATGACTTTGACGAACAAACTTTAGCAGAGGCTAAAGTTCTTCCCATGGAAGTCACTGAAAAAATGATAACGGGGCGTGTGGATCTGCGTAAAATCCCAACTTTTACTATAGATGGCGTAGATGCCAAAGACTTTGATGATGCTCTTTCCTTAGAGCGAGTTGGTGGACGTGGCAAAAAAGCCAGATATCGTGTTGGTATACATATTGCCGATGTAACTCATTATGTCACAGAAGATTCACCCCTTGATAAGGAGGCGCGTGAACGAACAACTAGTGTATACCTACCAGGGTATGTACTCCCTATGTTGCCCCAAGAACTGAGTAATAATATTTGCTCGCTAGTAGAAGGGAAATCACGTTTAAGCTTCTCAGTTATCACCGAGCTTGATAGTGAAGCTGAAGTTAAAAGTGTAAGCTTCAAAAAAACAGTCATTAAATCCAATGCTAGACTTACTTATTCAGAAGTACAAGACTTCTTTGAGGGACAAAGGTTGCCTCTAGGTAAGCGCAAGCTCGAGCGCGACCTAAAACAACTATTAACTCTAAGCCAGACTTTACGGAAGGAGCGTTTAAGCCAAGGGGCACTAGATTTTGATTTTACAGAATCTAAAATTGATTTTGATCAAAGTGGTGAAATGCAAGTTATGCCTATTCGTAGTAACTCTGCAAGGCAATTAATTGAAGAGTTCATGCTTTTGGCTAATCGTCTTGTTGCTAAGGAGCTTGCTCAAAAGGATATTCCCGGGCTTTTTCGTATTCATGAAGAACCTAGTGAAAAAAAGCTTGGAGAGTTGCAAAAAAGCCTAGCTAAATTGGGTTACACTATAGATCTTAATAACTATACACCACAAACCTTGCAAGAAATAATTGCCCAAGCAGCCAATAAACCTGAAAGAGAGTTGGTAACTACCTTATTATTACGCTCACTCAAGCAAGCTCGCTATGGCCCTGATAATTTAGGGCATTTTGGACTTGCTTTTGAGCATTACTTGCATTTTACTAGTCCTATAAGGCGTTATCCTGACCTTGTTGTACATCGCATATTATACTTAAGCCTTAAGGGAAAACTTACTAAGAAACTTAAAGACCATTATAATAGTGAATTACCACAACTTGCTGAACATGTTAGCGAACTTGAGCGCACTGCCGAAGAAGCTGAACGAGAATTAACTCGCTATTACCAAGCTCTTTGGGCTAAAAACCACTTAGACGATGTTTTTGAAGGAACAATCTCTGGAGTTAATGACTTTGGTTTCTTTGTAGCATTAACAAATGGTGTTGAAGGGCTGGTACCTGTTACTTCTCTTATAGATGATCAATATATTTATCATGAAGATAACTTTGTGCTACAAGGCAAGAAAAATAATAAGACCTACAAAATAGGGCAAGGCTTAAAAGTTTGTATAGCCAATGCTAATCCTACTGCTAAGCAAATTGATTTAATACCTTTAGATACAAATACAAAGGAGCCGAAAAAAGCTAAGCTTATAAGTAAAGGTAAAAAAGAGGTAGCAAAAAAGTCTAGAGCTTCCCACAAGGAAAAGCTTTCATTAGAACCCCCAAAAGAAACGGACAACCAAAAGAAAAAGGCTTCTCACAAAAAGATTAAGGATAATAAACCTAAAGAAGAGTTTGAAGATCATACTAATACTTTTAAGGAACTAGCTGATGACTCTCAAAGAGAGTCTTTGCCTTTTACTGAGCAAAATAGTGTAGACAAACCTACAAAGCTAACACCAATAAGAAAGCGTAAAAAGCGTCTGTTAGTATTTGGTAAATATAGAACCAAATACTAGGGCATGTGGATATGACAAATCAGAAATTGCACGCATTGGATATCAAAACCAAACTAGCCAGTCTCAGGACAGCTATTTGTTAGAAAATGTGAATTCCAAAAAAAATTGCAGGATAGCCTATATTTGCGAGAAGCTTTAGTTGTTAACCACATAATCTTTACCAGATTGCAGAGGAGCTTATGCGTCAGCATCAGGATTATCCAAGGTATTTAAGAGTAGCGTTTTCGATTTCACACTCTAGGCGTCCACACGCCCTAGTACTAGCTCTTAATTATTTCTATTACCACTACCTCGAGCTGCTGCATAATTACGCAAAAGAGAAGGGAAATGATAGCGTAGTTGCCCACTTTGCCTATCTACCTCTAAAATAGATTTTTCTGATAGTGAACGTAAGCTCAAAAGAGATGCATTAGCTCGCTCTATGTCTTCTTTACCAAAGTCTTCTGGTAACCCTACTAGATTTATACAGGCTTCCTTTTGCTCTCCATCTAATTTTTGCCATGAACTCTCAAAAACCTCTGCCATGTTTTGGTGTCTATCAATTACATTAGCACTTTCAGTTTTCAAAAGATCTAAATTAATAGCCAGTTCATTAGCAACTTCTTCTACTGTCATTACACTAAGCCAAGAAGCACTAAGTTCTATAGCCAAAGGTATACCCGAGAGCTTACGACAGATAGCATAAACCAAAGGAATATTTCTCTCATCAAGAACAAAAGTGGGATCTTGCAAAGCTGCACGTTCAGCAAAGAGCTTAAGAGCTGAGTAATCTTTTAAAGTAGATATATCTTCCTTAGACAACTCATCCTCATTAGTTGGTAAAACAAGCCCTTTAAGCACAAAACGTTGTTCACCCATAAGTCCTAGAGCTTCTCTAGAAGTTATCAGTAAAGAGAGTTTTGGGGCTACTTTTAAAAGCTCCATTACAAAAGCTCGAGCATCAAGAACATGCTCGAAATTATCAAGGATAAGGAGCATCTCCTTATCTTTAAGGTGTTCAAAGAGAGTCTCCTCGTTATTGTCTAGCCCTAATCTACGGCTTATTTGCTGTGGTACTTGTGTCTCACTAATATGTTCTAGAGCAACAAAAACAGTACCATCTTTATAATTCTTAGCAAAGTCAGATTGAGAAAATTGCAAAGTTAAGCGAGTTTTACCTACTCCACCAGTACCCCTTATGGTCACCAAACGATTATTAGACAAAAGCTCAGCAAGCTGTGCTAACTCTTGATCACGCCCAACAAAGCTAGTTAAAGTAGTATTAAGTTGATAAACTTCAGAAGGGTCTTGAACTAGTGGTATACCACTTCTCTCGCCTGATGTAGTGCGCAAACGAATCAACTCTTGGAAAGAGTTCTTTTTATCATCTAAAATAGTCTCATAAAGTTTTTGAGTATCTTCGGCAGGTTCAGCACCAAGCTCACGCTCGAGTTGCCTAGTATATTGACGGTAGTGTTGTAGGGCCTTGTCAACTTCTCCTGTTTGCCAATAAAGCCACATACGTTGTCTATGTGCTCTTTCTTGCCAAGGCTCGAGCTTAAGCCACCTATCCACATGATGAATAGCTCTTTGCATATCACGTTGATCAAGTAAACTATCTACCAAACGGCGCATTACTTGATTGTGTGACTCAATCCAATTTTCCCGCTGCTCTTCTAGCCAAGTTTGGAATTCTGCAGAGCCACCAAGAGTAAAACCCTGCATAAATTCACCACGATAAAGTGAAGTGGCCTGTCTCAAGGAATCAAGATCTCCTTGCTGTGCTAATTGCATAAAGCGCAAGGTATCCCACATCATAACTTCAGGTTTTAGACGCACTGTATAGCGTGTTATATCCAAAGCCTCTGGTAGGATCTTTTTAATTTTTGAGAGCATTACTCTAAAGCTACCACTTGCATAGGGAGCTTCCTCTTCAGCCCATAACAGTTCTATTAACTGTGCTCTTGAAACCTCTTCTCCCTGCTCTAATAAATAAGCAAGAAGTGCCAAGCCTTGACGTGAGTGCAGTTTTACAATTTCTTCTTGGCTACCTTGCTTATCAAGTAAATACGGTTGTCCTAAAAAATATCCCCAAATCATATTATCACCATTATGTCAAAATGTTAGCAGATGCTTTGTGAGTTATCTCTAATGTTTCGTTAATCATTTTGATTAGATAGAAACATATTAGATTAGATAGAAACATAATAGAAACCTTTCGCAAATCATTATAGATCATACTCAGCTTTCAAAACTCTTATTTATATTACATAAAAGCTTCTAGCAAGGTCTTTTAAGAAAGATTATTTCTTATGCCCTAAATTTAAATCTTCCAAATCATCTTACCAAATATCACTAATTATAAAAAATAATTTAGTAAGTGTCATTTAAAGACAATGCTCGAACTACCTGATACGGTATCAACATTCACATTCTCTAAGTTTTATTCTAATGGTGAATTGTTTTTGGGCAATGCCATAACACTTTACTTTAATTTTTAAAATTGATAGCTACTTCCCTCAATTCCTTTAGCTAGATTAGCAAAGATTTCTTTTGCTTTGACCATTTCTTCTTCAGGTAAAAGCTCTTTAGGTGGAAGATGAACCAAAAGTAATTGAGTTACTTTAGCACCTCTAGCAACTTGGGCAGCTTGTCTAGCGCTGCTATGAGCAGGCATATCCCCTGTTGCCTCATGAACTAATATATCTGCTCCTTTTGCTAAAAGCATAATTCCATCACTTTTTTGTGTGTCACATGAATAAGCCAAAGTACCTCCACCTTCTTTATCCACAATGCGTAGACCCATAACAGGAACACTATGAATACCGGGGGAAGCATGCACAAGCCAATGATCACTCTCATAGAAGAGGGTATTTTCCCTGTAAGCAACTTCATGCCATTGTGGTTTTGGCATAGTGTTAAAAATATGGGTTTTAAAGGTGTTTACTGCAGTTATTAAACTTTTAGCTTGATCTAAAGCTGGTTTAATACCATAAGTAGGCAAATCATTTTTACGTCCTGCCAACCATATTTTTTGTAAAAGTAATGGAAAACCACTGACATGGTCTATGTGTTCATGGGTAATAAAAATAGCTTGTAGCTTTTCAACATCTCTTAGATCAAAGCCTGACTGCATAAGCCTTTGCAAAACATCTCCCCCACAATCTATAAGAATAAGTGAATGGCTGTTTTCAACAGCTAACATGGTGGTGGTGCGCTCGGGGTCACTTATGCTCGAACCTGTGCCTAGAAGGTAAAGTGTAGCCATATTATACTAGATCTCACAGTGCCTGTAACTTCATTAACTCTTCAGCAGTTAATGGGGGAACTTTTGTTGTTAGGGCATTTTGCTCGAGCTGTTCTAAGTTACTGATTCCAGCCACTACTGTAGCTACTACAGGATGTGCTAAGGCGTATCTTATAGCAATTTGTGCCTTATCACGTTTTTCATTAACAAACTCAGCTAGACCCTCTTGCACTTTTGTAACCTCAGCTACTGTGTAACCAAGGTATTCCTTGGGTTCTTTGTTAACTAAAAGTCCCTTTGCCAAAGAACCCCTCACAACAACACTAATTTTATTATCATGTAAAAAATCCAAACAGGTTTCTTCTGGCCTTTTATCTAATAAACTGTATTGCATCATAACACTAGTTATATCTGCACGCTTGACATACTCGTTTATAACATTGGGACGAATAGATGAAATTCCATAGTAACGAATCCACCCCTCTTGTTTCAACTCCTCAAAAGCAGAAATAATTTCATCAATAGGGTCATCTATAGTACCTCCATGTAACTGATATAAATCCAAATAGTCAGTCTGTAACCGCTTTAGGCTTAGAAAAATGGCACTTCTTATGTGCTCTTTACTAGGATTCCAATCCCAAGTACTACCCCCCTCAGTACCATCATCCTCTCGCCACACATTACCCACCTTGCTAGCAAGGATAACTTGGCTACGTATTCCTTTAAAAGACTTACCCAGCGTTATTTCGTTTTCTCCTTTGTCATAAAGGTCAGCGGTATCAAAAAAATTAATACCCAAATCTACTGCCTTATGTAAAATCTGGGCATTTGCTTGATGATCTAAACTTAAAGACATGCAACCAAAACCAATCTCACTCACATTTAACTCTGATGTAGCTAATTTGTTATAAGTCATTATCTTATGTCTCTAGCTGAACTCGGCGTTTTTCTGAAAGAGTAACCAGATACTCCTGAACATCCAGAATCTTTTGGTCTACACTAGGCTTGACATGGTGATATACTCCATCTTTATGAAGTTCACGTGATTTAACATTATCTTGCAAGCAAAAATTAAAAATTTCCATGATTTTAGCTTTTAAGTGACTACTTTCAATGGGAAAAACAGTTTCTACACGGCTATTTAGATTGCGTTGCATCCAATCAGCTGAACTTAGATAAATATTTTCTACACCATCATTATAAAAGTAAAAAATACGAGAATGCTCTAAAAAACGCCCTACAATACTACGTACATGTATGTTTTCACTAATACCAGCAACACCCGGATGCAAACAGCAAATACCTCTCACTATTAGATCTATCTTCACTCCTGCCTGCGAGGCACGGTAAAGAGCGCGAATAACTTCGGGATCAACCAGAGAATTCATTTTAGCCAATATCTTTGCCTTCTTGTTAGAATTAGCGTTACTAGTTTCATTTTCAATAGCTTTAAGTAATTGTTGCCTTAACGTTTTTGGTGCTACCCACATTTTACGCCACTGACCTTGCTTAGAAAAACCTGTTAGTAAATTAAATAACTCTGAAACATCGGCACCA
This sequence comes from Trueperaceae bacterium, assembly GCA_965223045.1. GTDB lineage: Bacteria > Deinococcota > Deinococci > Deinococcales > Trueperaceae > CBDCVN01. The sequence goes on along the minus strand of CBDCVN010000013.1, from coordinate 3,947,507 downwards.
AGCTTTTCATCACAAGAAAGTATTGACAGATCAGTATAGAGTTTACTAGTACTAGGATTGTAGTTACCAGTACCTAAGTGCACATAACGACAGATTCCAGAAGCTTCACGACGTACAATTAGCAAGGCTTTGCAATGGGTTTTTAAACCTACAAAACCATAAACCACATCTACACCTGAGCGTTCTAGTTCGCGTGCCCACACTATGTTGTTCTCCTCATCAAAGCGAGCTTTCAACTCTACTAAGGCAGTAACATGTTTTCCGTTACCCGCAGCTCGAGCAAGCTCTCTAACCACAGGTGAATTTTGGCCTACTCGGTAAAGAGTTTGCTTAATTGCCAAGACATCAGGATCATCGGCAGCTTGTTCAAGCAAACTAAGGACTGCATCAAAAGTATGAAAAGGGTGATGGATAAGAATATCTTGTCTAGATACAGCTTCAAATACATCGCTAGTGCCACGAAACTCACTTGGTAAACGAGGTGAAAAGGGTGCATAGCGCAACTCAGGAATGTCCAAGCTAGCCAGCTCCATAAAGTCACCCAAGTTAAGATAGCCATCAATTTGATATACATCTTCAGGCTTGAGGTTCAAGGTTTGGCGCAAGTACTCCTGTAGATCTTTAGGTATATCACAAATGACCTCAAGCCTTACTTCGTCTCCCCAACGACGTTTACGCACTTCATCTTCGATAACTTGCAGTAAATCATCGGCTTCATCTTCAGCTAGCTCAATATCAGCATTACGGGTAATACGAAAAGAGTATGTACGCAATACTTCATAGCCCATAAACAATTTAAAGGCATTAAGCCTTATAATATCTTCAGAAAGCACAAAACGATGATTTTTGTTTTTTTGAGCAGGTAAAGATAAAAAACGTGACAGTACACTAGGGACCTGCACTATAGCTGTTCGAAGTTGTTTAGTAACAGGATCTTGCAACTCGACTAGTAACGAAAAGCTTAGGTTAGGTAAACGTGGAAAAGGGTGGCCTGTATCAACAGCTAAGGGGGTAAGAACTGGGAAAAGTGATTCATCAAAGTATTTGTTTACTACCTCAAGATCTACTTTTGAAAGTTCTTTAATTGGCTCAAGCACAACACCATACTTCTTCAATTCAGGTAAAATATTCTCAGTAAGATGCTTTCTATGCCTCTTAAGCAAAGGACGCAAGTGCTGTGAAATCATGTCTACTTGTTCCAAAGGAGTGCGCCCATCAAAACTACGTTCACTAACACCAGCAGCAACTTGTTCTTTAAGGCCAGCGTAGCGAATCATAATAAACTCGTCTAAATTGGTGCTAAAAATAGCTAAGAATTTTAGCCTTTCGAGCAAGGGGTTATTTTTATCCTCCGCTTCCTCGAGTACTCTTTCATTAAATTGCAGCCAAGAAAGCTCACGGTTAAAATAAAGTTTGGGATTGTGCAAATCAATGCTAGACATAGCATTTAGCATAGCAAAATATTTGTAGAGGTATTATTAGCTCAAATTGAAAATATGAACATTTGACAATTTTTATCCTTCTGCTTCTTAGTCGTTTAAAGTATAGAATTAGCTATGAACCACTATACTGCTTTTATTGAAGCAAGCTTGCTCGAGCGCAACAAAAAATTCCAACCCTTGTTTGAGCAAGAAGCAAGTAAACTAGCCAAGTTATCTCAAGAAATGTCTGAACGCTTCTTACATGGTGGCAAACTACTTGCCTTTGGCAAAGGTTCTTATACTACCGACGCACAGCATGTATCCGTTGAGTTTGTACATCCTGTTATTGTAGGCAAAAGAGCACTTCCTGCACTTGATATATCAGCTATATTTAAACCTTGGCTTAAGGGAATGATTCATCCTGAGGATATGGTCATGGGCTTTGCTGCACCCGAAGGTGATAGTGATATTGAAGAGGCACTTATTCAATCAAAAGCTATAGGTGCACTAACCTTTGCTTTAACTGGTAAACAAGCTGACTATGCTTTGAATTTAGGGGACTGCTCCCCTTTTATTCATCAGGAGCTTATTGAAATTCTTTATCACACCCTTTGGGAAACCGTACATGTGTTTTTTGAGCACCATGAAATGGGGCATAAAATGGGGGCTTTGAACTTCTTATACCCATTTCTAGGTGAATCTAAGCAAAACACTTCAACAGTTCTTTCTGATGTGTCTGCATCTATTCAAACCAAAGTAAAAGATGATGAGACTTTGAGGCAGCAGGTAGCAAACACATCGAGCGAAGTTATTTCTGAGACAATCACACAAATTCAGCAAAGACTTCGTAAAGGTGGAAAAATAATTACCTTTGGGAATGGTGGTTCAGCAACAGATGCCAATGATTTTGTTTTTGATTGCCTAATGCCACCTAAAGGCATGAAGCCCATCCCAGCATTATCTCTTGCTATGGAAAGTGCAAATTTAAGCGCCATTGCCAACGATATAGGACCAGAGGTCATCTTCTCACGACAACTCATTGCCCAAGCTGATGAAAAAGACATCGCTCTTGCCTTCTCAACCAGTGGTAGTTCTAAAAACATTGTGATGACTTTGATAGAAGCACGAAAGCGCGGCTTACTCACGGTTGCTTTACTTGGTTATGATGGTGGAGATATTGTCAGAGACAATCTAGCAGATATTAGCATAGTAGTACCATCTGATTACATCCCCAGAATCCAAGAAGTACAGGCTAGCATTTATCATGTTATTCGAGAGGGTTTAGATAGAATGTCTGAACTATAATTTAGGTGATTAAAGGATTATTTATACAGATAAAGGGTACAGTACAAGGAGTTGGTTTTAGGCCATTTGTTTTTCATTTAGCACACGCACATGACTTAAAAGGTTGGGTTTTGAATGCTGGAGAGGGTGTAGAAATTTGGCTCGAGGGCAAAGAGAGCAAGTTCAAGCTTTTCCTAAAAGAACTAAAAGTAAATCCACCCCCTGCTGCAACTATTACTAGTTTAAAAGTGGAAAGAGTGCTGCCCAAAGGCATCCTTGATTTCACCATTAGACATAGTGAACAACCTGGGCAGATTACTGTGCAAATTTCACCTGATTTAGCTGTTTGTGATGCTTGCTTGAAAGAAATGAGGGATCCGAACAATCGACGCTATCAATACCCTTATATAAACTGCACAGATTGTGGTCCTCGCTATTCTATTATTACAGCTTTACCCTATGACCGCCCACACACTACTATGAAAAAGTGGGGGTTATGTAAGGCTTGTCAAGTTGAATACAATGACTCACAGGATAGACGATTTCATGCTCAACCAGTTGCTTGTTATAGATGTGGGCCAAGCTATTTTCTAAAGGAGAATGATGTTGTTACTAAGGGTAGTACTACTATCGCTCGAGCAGCCAAGCTACTTAGTATTGGCAAAATTGTAGCTATAAAAGGTCTAGGTGGTTACCATCTAGCTTGTGATGTCCTTAATCCTAAATCAGTAAAAGATTTGCGTGAGCGCAAGTTTCGTAAGGCAAAAGCCTTTGCAGTTATGGTTAGAGATCTAGAAACAGCAAGCTCGCTAGTCCATTTAACTAAAGAATTAAGGGAGGTTCTCAATTCAAGTGCACGGCCTATAGTGCTAGCAAAAAGCAAGCGTTTTCTTGAGGGAATTGCTCCTAATAATAATAACCTTGGTATTATGCTAGCTTACACTCCTCTGCATCATTTACTTTTTGATGCTGGTGCCCCAAATATTTTAGTTTTAACCAGTGCTAACCGTTCTTCAGAACCTATTGCCTATCAGGATGATGAAGCAATCTCACAGCTCAAAGACATAGCTGATGCGTTTTTGATAGGTGAGCGTCCTATTGCGAGGCGTATTGATGACTCAGTGGTAAAGGCTTCAACTTTAGGCATTACTATCATTCGCCGTGCTAGGAGCTATGCACCAAGTGCTGTTGCTAACTTTCCAAACAAAGATCCTATTTTAGCTGTTGGTGCAGACCTGAAAAACAGTATTAGCTTAGTGGTAGATGGACAGGCCTTTGTTAGCCAGCATATTGGTGATTTAGAACACTATGGTGCTTTTAAGGCTTTTCAAGAAACGATTAATGATTTAACTAGTATGTACGGTGTTGAGCTTAAAGATGCTATAATTGCTTGTGATGCCCATCCAAACTATCAGTCAACGCAATATGCTCTCGGGCTTCTCGCAAAAAAGCATGTGCCTGTGCAGCATCACCGAGCACATATTGCTTCCGTATTGGCTGAGAGGCAAACTTGGAACACTAAAGTTTTGGGCATGGCTTTTGATGGAGCAGGCTATGGGGATGATGGTACAATTTGGGGAGGGGAATTCTTTGTAGGTAGCTTGCAAACAGATTTTGAACGTGTGGGACACTTGCTATGCGCTAAGCTTGTTGGTGGTGACGCCGCTGCCAAACACCCTGTGCAGGCAGCAGCAGGGTTTCTTACTTGTTTGGAGGATTTACCTGATTTAACGGCAGCTCCTTTTAATTTTGGGGAAAGGTATTTTAGGGTGCTCGAGCTGCTAGAAAAAAATCTTCAAGTTTTCCCAACTACTTCGGTAGGACGCTTGTTTGACACAGTTGCTGCTTTACTAGGCTTTACAAGGGAAATTAGTTTTGAAGGGCAGGCTGCTGTTTGGCTCGAGCACTTAGCCACCAAGAAAAACTCAAATACTTATCCACTACCGTTTAAAGATGGCTTGCTTGACTTTAGGCCCTTACTAAGTGCAATTATTCAGGCAAGGCTTAATGGTGTTGACAGAGGTGAAATCACCTTTTCTTTTCATCAGAGTTTTGCCAAAGGCTTACTAGCAGCAATTACACACTTGAGTGAAAAGCATAAACTCAAAATAGTTGTTTTAAGTGGTGGTGTTTTTCAAAACTCTTTGCTTCTAGAACTCTTATACAAAGATCTTATAAAGACTGATTTTACTTGTTTAATCAATCAAAAAGTACCATCCAATGATGGGGGAATTAGCTTGGGACAAGCTGCTTTATGTTGTAACAAACTCTATGCTGGTAATCCTGTAGATGATCTTGAATAGATAATTATATAGCTTAAAGAGTAGCGCAAGAAAAAATATAAGCACTTTACAAAGAATTGTGCCCTAAGAACAAAATATTGAATAGGACAGTACCCCAAACTCGGAAGCTTGGGGTATTGTCCTTCGAAAAATGATATTACCTGTTTAGGTAAAGTGATTACTAGTAATACTGGTGACTATTACCTGTGCTATACTTCCTTTGAAAAGTGACACCATACGAAGTGAATGAATCAGCACTCAAAATCTTTAAGTTTTTTACAACTTTGTGACTTGCTGGATAGTAAGGCGAACCTGTTGTCCATGTCACAGGAAAATGATTGCCTATTGATGTATAATATGGTACTTTCCCTTGAAAAGTAATATTACCTGCTGGAACACAATAATCACCAGTAAGTTTAGTTGCTACTAAATGGCCATTGTAAACAGTTATATGTACTTTCTCTTGAAGTTTATGTCCATTACAACTATAGCCATATCCTATCCATGTTCCTGCAAATTCAAAACTTTTAGGAGTATAGTGCTCAGGATTACTAGCCAAAGACAGTGAGAAGCTTAAAAAAGCAAGTGTCATTAGCAATATAGCACCATATTTAGTACCAATAGCTTTAAAGTGAGCAAGAACTGACCTACTAATCTTTTCTATTAACATTATTATTCCTTCTTTCTAAAAGTGTATTTAAGCCAACTTTAGACTTTATTTTGGCTTAGAGGAAGCTAAGCAAGGACATTAATCTGTGTCTTGCTTGCTTTAGATGAGTATGCTTTTACCTTGGTAACACTCTAGTAACATTAATCCAAAATATTGATTAACACAGATTTTCTTTTAGTATCAAAGCGCTCAAGCTTTTGACAAGCGACCTAAAGTAGGATAGAGCTTGCCTAAGCTATGGGTTGGATGCTCGCTCGCGCCAACCAACTCCAGCAGTGAACAAGCGAAGTGGGGAGACCAAGAACGTAGAGAGGTTGAATTGCATGCTTAAGAGAATTGGTCGTTTGGTAAGAAAGACTTTTTCTTTTTCTTCTATAACTCATCATTGCATGTATAGGACTACCCCTTTTATTAGTCCACTACAAGAAGTAGTGGCTTCCACCAATAAAAATTTTTTTTGAGTGAGGCTAGCAAAAACGATTCAATAAAAGCATTATCAAGACATGCACTTGTTGCAACAAAACTAGCCCTGATACCTTGGCTTTTAAACTCACACTCAAAAGTGTAGCTGGTGTACTGAGAACCCCAATCACTGTAGTGAATTAAGTCCTTGATTGAGCCTCATTGTTTAATTACCATTCTCAGAGATTGAATAATTAGATCAGTCTTCATATCCTCAATTATCGCGTAGCCCACAACTTTTCTAGAAGAGGCGTCTATGATAGCAGCTAAGTATAGCCAGCCTTTAGTCGTTTTGACTTTTAACTCGTTTTTAGTATGATAAGGTGCATTAGAAAGGTAATGATAAAGATGATTGATAGTATAAAGCAAGCAAGCATAAAACCAATCATAGAATCAAATGTAAAGAAAGGTGACTTGATGTACGGTGAGAGGTAAAATGAGTGGTTATGGCATGCTCAATAGATTTAAGAAAAAGGGAGAAACCAAGAAGAGGTAGCAGAAACATTTAACATAGATTTAGCCCCGCTCAGTCGCTGATTAAAACGGCAAAGGGAACAAGAGCACCTTGTGCCTGCTTCTCCATCAGGTTCTCAAGCCAAGGTAATTCCAACTCATTATCCCCAAGTGAGAAAACTCGTTAAAGAGCATTCAGATGCTATAGTCGAATGCGTTTAAATTGCAGTTGTATTTTAGGTTTAATTGCTATTTTATCTTACCAGAAAGCGTTTCATAAATTTTGGATAACCGCAACCCTAAGTTATTCGACTATACCTTAGCTGAATATTGTTAGTTGCTTGAAGAAAGTACTGATATAAAAATAGGAGTTAGTGCTATGTGGAATACCTTTTCTCGTTTAAAGATTACCAGAAAAAAGAAAGCTTACCTAAATCCTAAGCGTAAGTAAGGTTAGAGGTGGGCATGGGTTGTTGCTAGTAAAAAGCTCGATCCTAAGAAATTTGTATTTGTGGACGAAAGTGCTACTTGGTTGGATATGAAAAGGGAGTATACAAGATCGAAATTGGTGATAGGGCTTACGTAGTAACAGGCAAATGAAATCGAAGCTTTGTAGTTTGCTGGCATCATTATAATTAGAAGGAGTAACAACATCATTGCTAGTTGGTAGAACAGTAACAGGAAAGGTCTTTGAGAGCGACATAGAAAAGAAGAGTGTTTAGTACCAAGAGCAGTAAAACTAAACTGTGAAAATTATTTCAATATACTATTAAACAGGGGAAAGTAAAAATGAGCATCAAAAAACAAGAAAGGCTTGCCCTTTGCTTTCTAGGCGAGCCTCTTATTATCAAAGAGGAAAAAAGTGAGCCTTTAAAAGTAAATTCACAGCGAATTGCCATTTTACTAGCTTACTTAGCAGTTCACAAAGAACCTGTAAAAAGAAAGTTATTAATTGAATTACTTTGGCCTGAAAAGGAGGGAAAAACAGAGCCTCAGACTAGGAACGGGCGCTTCAGAGTGTTACTTAGCAAATTAAAAGAAATTTTGCCAAATGTCTGTATTATTACTAAAGAACAAATCAGTTTAACACCTAGGATTTTAGCCCAAACTGATGTATGTCAATTTGAACTTCTGAAAGAAAATTCTTCAATAGAAGATTATAAAAGGGTTGCTTTGCTATATAGAAATGATTTTTTAGCTGAAGTAAACCTTCCTGTCTCAATATCAATGTGGGAGTGGATAGAGCGACAAAGAACTCACTATCGTTATAAAGTACAAAGGGTCTTAAGGTACTTAGCTATATATCATTATAAAGGTAAACGTAGAAGTGATATCCTTCAAGCTTTGAATTATGCTCAAAGAAGCTTAGAAATAGAACCTTGGGATGATGAACTGCAAGTTAAAGTAGCCCTTATTCATGAACAAAAAGGTGATTATAATCTTGCTATAGGGCAATTAGATCGTTATAAAGAGCTTCTCAAAAAAGATAAAATAGAAATACCAGAAGGGATTGAGTATCTTTACGAACAATTTAACAAGAAGAAAAAGCAAACCACCCTTACCAAAACACAAGTATTGAACATGTTTTTGGTTGGCTCAAGCAAAGATGCTTTTTAGAAATCTATTTATATAGTTTTTGCCACACTTGAGCCATGGTTCACTTGGTCTTGGGGTATGTGACTGTGCCACCCTATTTTTGTCGAAAAACTTCAGTCAGCTTTTGGTTCTTTTGATTGAGTGAAAGTCAAATTTAACTCCTGAAACTCTTCGCTTTGTTCATCAATAATTAATTTGCTGGGGAAAGCTTTATTGCCATCAACTAGCAATGTATAACTCCCCCTAGATAATCCTTCAAGGTAATACACACCTGCTGTGTTTGTTATAGAAAGATAACTGTCACCTGACTCTGATAATGCTTTGACTGAAGCTCCACTAACAGGATTAGCTAAGCTATCTGTAATTATCCCTGTTAAAGTATAAACCCTTTGTAAGGGGATATCGACAGTTGTATAAGCTGCAGGGCTTACCGTTACAGCATAAGCTGTATCCTCAGGATGCCAGCCTATAGGATAGCCAGCTGGATCAAGGTCCAATCTGTAAGTACCTTGGGGTAAGTTAAGTAAGGCATATGTTTCAGTAATCACTGCCCTATTGGGATTAAGAGAAACATTATTAACTGCTAGTAACAAATCAAGATTTTCTGTGTATACTCTTTCACCTTTATCAAACAAGGTATTAGCATTATCATCAAAAAAAGGGCGGATTAGTATTCCTCCATATATAGCAAGAAGGCTCGAGTGATGCTTCGCAGCCCGAAATTGTTCCTGCAGGTCAAAACTACCTGTAAGGGACAGGGTATAGCTGTCATTGGTGAAATCAAAGTTTCCTCTATAACCTGCTTCAAAAAATATACCTGATATAATTCCTGTCTTGAACTTGGCAATTAAATGATTGTTTGGTTTATCATCAAAATCAATAGTATAGCCTAATTCAGCTTCCCACAAACGCTCACCGAATAAGTTTTTTTCAGGAGGTCTATATTGCCAAGTAGGTTGCACATTATGTTTTAGTTGGTCAAAACCATTATGGTAATTAAGGTTATAGAAAAGATACAAAGAGTGACCTTCTCCTAGGAAAGATTTTTTAGGTATATCATAGCGAAACTCTGTGCGTGCACTTGTTTCATTACCTGTTTGCCTCAGACTAGCATTCCAAGTTTGTTGATCTAAAGAGAAATCCCAACGCAGATTTAGATTTTGTGTAAAGCTAACATTACTAGATAAGTACCAACCATCTAGTCTGTTTGTATAACGTACAGAAGTAAAAAGACCATCTCCACTATCTATACCTCCACCAAAATTAAACCCTCCTAGCACTTTATAGTCTAGACGCAAGCTCGCAAAATTTTCACTAGCTCTTCCTTGCACAACTAAGTTATGCAATGGTTCATAACGCAAGCTAGAATTTAAATCCCAATTGACAGAATTGTCACCAGAAGTTTCATTAGCTAGTACAGGACTCAATACAGTAGTGCTAAGTTGTAAGGGGATATTATTAGGGCGGTAGAAAATTTCTCCTAACCCTCGTAAACCTTGAGAATATACTGCACCAACTCCAAAAGTGAGGTTTTCATCAACTCCCCGTCTATAAGCTGCCCCAGCTACTAGGTCAGTAAATGTGCCTAAAACTTTATCAGCAACAAGGCTGTGTTTTGCACCAAGGGCAAAGGTTAGCGAAGAAATATCTTGCGGGAGTTGTTCAGGGAGGTTTATTAGGTAAATATCACGTTTGACTGGTTCCTGAGAAAGCTTTCCATCTAAATATAAAAGTAATTCATAACGGCTAGAATTGCGGCTAGGCACATCCTCAAAACGAAACAATCCTGTAGAATCCACCAAGGTTTCTGCAATAATCTCTATGCTACTACCTTGTGAAGTTACCAAACGCACAAGCGTTCCAGGCTCTGCCTTTCCCTCTACAGTACGTTCAAAAGTAGAGCTTTGTCGCCTCTTAGAAAGTAGAGAGTTAGCAGAAATAAGAGAGTTTGGTGTAAAACCAAACCGTAAAACGGCACCTCCTCCCCAAAAGGAATCTCCTTGCCAAAAGGCATTTTGTGAACCTAGAGCAACATCAAAATTTTCAGCTAAGTAAGTATATTGCAGTTCCTGAAGTTGCCAATCTAAAGGATCTAAAAAGTTATTCTTTTTTAATCTAGCATACCAAGGGCCATTTAATAATGAGCCTACTGCCTTTGTTTCCCCTTTAAATAGAGAATTTCCCTCAGAAGTTTGGGTTTCAAATTTTTGTTCAATATTGGTAAAAGTTATAACCTCAGGTTCAATAATAGGTAACCCAGTAATAACTACAGGCAAATCTCTTAGCGAAAAGTGTTTTTCTTTACTTGTAATTCTAGGGGTTTCAAAAACTACAGCATAGTTTTGTACATCAAAAAAAATGTTTACACCCAGCAAACTCTTTAACTGTGACATACTTATAGTTAATCCTAATTCAGGGTGTTTAATTAACTCGCTTAAGTCAAATTGAGTTACTACAAAAGCAGACTCTATTCTTACAATATCTTCCTTACTGACTACATCAACTATGCTATTATTACTATCATCGTTTACCACGGGAATTACGTTTAAACTTAAAACCTCTTTTACCACTTCAAAAGGCAAAAGCCAGTCATCAAAATTAACAGGGTCAATCCCATTTTCATAGCCATAAACTAAGGCAGCAGAAACAACCTCCCGATTATTAAGAGTGATTCCAACAGGAAGAATTCCGAAATCCATATTGTCAAAACCTTCTTCTGATTGGGAAATCCCTAAAGAGAAAATATTCCACAATGCCAATAATAGGAATACTACTTTCACTCCAAACACCTTAGAACTCTTTTACTCCTTAATGGTTTATTATGGTTTAGGTATATCTAAAGTTGTTTCAAATTTGAAACTATCAAGCACATCAAAGCTTTGGTAAAGTGTTAATGTACCACTAATTATATATTGACCAGCAGCAACTTCTAAATCTTTAGTTAAAGAGATTAAAGGGATATATCGTTCAGTTTGTGCAATAATGGTTGTACGTCCGGTCTCACCTTCTAAAATAACATCATCACTACCTACTTGCTTTAGCTGCCATTTTGTTACTACTCGAGCAGATGCATCACCACTATTAGCCAAAAGCATTTGTAGCTGCTCAACATCGATTCTTGCATCTAACACACTAATATTGGGAGTAGCATCTATAGATTGCACAAACAAAGTGGCACCAATACGAGTTTTAAGGCCAATTGTAGATTCTACAGCATCATCTGCAGGCAAATTAGGAGTTAATTTTTCAGCAAAGAGTACTGCTCTGTGCTCACCTAATGAGACACTTGGCGGAATAAGCGCAATTATACGCACACGTTGTTGTTGACCCGCAGGAATGACAAACTCTCGAGGCGCGAATTGTAAATAAGGGTTTAGGTCGCTCTCTGCTCCTGTAGGCAATGATACAAGACCATTATCAGAATAGGTAAAGGGTACAGCTACTAGGCGAGCACGAAAAGGCTCATTACTATTGTTACCAATGGTAAGCACAGCCTGGGCTTTACCTTGACTAAGTTTTGTAAAGCTTACTAAAGGTGCCACACTTATTTGTGCAGCGCTTGAACTAAACACCAGTATAAGAACTGTAAGTATCAATGTTTGCAAAATATTTTTTATCATTTCTATTGAATAAAACAAGGCCCCACATTATGCTTATGGGGCACAAGAAACCAAATTTAACTTGGCCTAGGTGTAAAACTTGTGATGTGAAAGCGACCCCCTAAAGCGGAGTTGCCGTTATTTCACAATCAACTTGGTAAATTCCAGCAGGAATAATACTGCTAGTTACAGCTGTAGTACTTATAGTTAGAGTATCACTAAAAACCCCGCCAGAAGTAGTGGATGCTGAAGTTTCGTCTCCTGCAGGTATTACGCTTCCCACAAAACTACAAGTAGAGCTACTAGAATCAAAGGTGAGCAAACCCGTACTTTCAACGGGTTCTAAGATAGATACTGTTGCATTATCTGTACATTGCAAATCAATAGTGCCAGCAATTGTAGATTCTAAAGTGGTCCAATCAAGGGGATCAACTTCTACTACACCATTAATAACATTACTAAAAAGACACATAGGTTCTACAACACCATCAAAGGGAACTATTTCTGATACTGGTGGTTCAGCAGCAATAGTACAACCCACAAAAAGCATAACAACTAAAGCAAAAATTATATTTTTCATAAACACTCCCTAAAAACCTTGGCTGTGAAATGATTCTTTAATCTAAATCTACACAAGCAAAGTAATAAGGTTTAATTTAAGAAGGAGTTGCTGTGATTGTACAATTAATTGTGTATGAACCATCTGGAATTTCAACAGTGTTACTCCAAAACATACCCACCGCAATCTGGCCAGAATACGCTCCACCAGTTAAGCTAGAGTTGTTACTATCACCAGAAAAGATAAAATAGTCATAGTCCTCAAAAGTGCACAAAGAAAAGTCATCATCATCTAGTGTGCCAGTTTCCTCACTGGGATCAGAAATAGATACTGTTGCACTATCTGAGCAGTTTAGATAAACATGTCCTGAAAAATCACTAGCAAGAGTTGTTGCACTTTCCTGGTAGAAAGCACCAGAAGATGTGTAAATAGAATCAAATGCACATCCAGTAACTACAGAACCAGTAAAAGAAACAGTCTCATCAGCTGCAAAAGCTAGCCCAGTAAACACAGCTACTAAAAAACCTAAAACAGAAATTAACTTATTCATTAACAAACCCTCCATCATTGACTTTGCAGCCCCACTTTACAAAGACATAAAGATTTAGCTTAAAGCCAAACTTATTATCTCACAGAATCATTAGTTCCTCCGTTAGCCCTATAAAGTATTACCCCTAACGATAGTGTTTCAGAAAAGTTTTTCCTTAGAGAAAACCTCTTCTGTGAGCATGTCATTTTGAGGAGTATTAAAGAAGAAGAATTTCTAGGGCATGTGGATATGACAAATCAGAAATTGCACGCATTAGATATCAAAACCAAACTAGCCAGTCTCAGGACAGCTATTTGTTAGAAAATGTGAATTCCAAAAAAAATTGCAGGATAGCCTATATTTGCGAGAAGCTTTAGTTGTTAACCACATAATCTTTACCAGATTGCAGAGGAGCTTATGCGTCAGCATCAGGATTATCCAAGGTATTTAAGAGTAGCGTTTTCGATTTCACACTCTAGGTGTCCACACGCCCTAGTATAGCAGTGAGATCCTTCATGTAGTTTACCTTTGCCTGCCCTAGAGCGTAGTGAAGGGGAAGTGGTTCAGGATGACATTCTTTGCGCTAATGAGGCAAGAATTTATCTGTACACCCATATTCAAACCTGCTAGACATGTTTCTAAGTAACTGAATCCAAAGAGCATCAACCTGCCTCTAACACCTGTTTTACGAAAATTATCTAATACCCTAATGCTAATGTATCAAAATAGAAATTTTCCTTGTTTAACCTGTAATTATCAAACGAGTTAGAAGGACTCGGAAGGAAACAAGGAAATGAAAAAAACACTCAAAAACATCACAACCCTAATCACAATCGCAGTAGTTTCTATCTTGACAGCCTGTGGTCAAATAGCCACCACACCTACCTCTACACAAGATGACCTCTCACCCTTAAGTGGTGAAGCTACTGCAACTGGTGTACATAATGACATGTTATCAGTCCTCAACACTGTTCGTACCCAAGGTACTACTTGTAACGGTGTAGCTCGTAGTAGTGTTGCTAGCGTTTCTTGGAATGATAAGCTCGCTGGTGCTGCTAAAACTCAAGTAAAAGATATTCTTAATCGTGCTAACAGTGGTGAAATCAATCTTGTAACTCAAGCTCCTCCTCATGTAGATTCTGCTGGTAATCGTGTTGACAATAGGGCTGATTCTCAAGGTTATAGCTTTAAGAAAGTTGGCGAGATTTTAGCCAGTGTTTCTAACGGTAGCGCCTTTATAAACGGTGTCATACAAGGTTGGCAAGCCAGCCCATCACACTGTGACGCCATCATGACTGGTAACTTTGAAGAAGTTGGTATTTACTTCGAAGATGGAGTATGGGCAGCAGTATTTGGTGATCCTAGATAAACATATTGAAAATTAATTCCGACTGAACTCCTTTCCTTCCTTTTTTACCCCAGCTACCAAAGCTGGGGATTTTTTAATATAGATTAAAATTTTGATTCCTATTCAGAAAAAGCTATTATTAATATGGTATTTTTAAGAGTTTTTTATGATAAGTGATAGCAAAACTCAATTAAAAATAACTAAAGTATTATGATCAAGCCAAAGGGTAATAATTTTAAACCAAACTTGATTTTGCTCTTGGTAGTTTTAGTAGCTTTTACTGCTTTTCTCAAGCAATCCCCAGCTTGGGTGTTGCCTAGAGTTCTTACAACTCCTTTAGTTGACATTCCTACCCCTATTAATAATCTAGATGATCTTACCCCCCGCCTGAAAGAGATTTTTAAGCAAGCTCGTCCTGCTACAGTGCAAATTAAAGTCTTTTCACCTAGCCTATTTTCTTCTTTTGTTCAGGGTATGGGCACAGGCTTTTTTATCTCTCCTGATGGTTTTTTGTTAACTGCTTATCATGTGGTTGAACAAGCTCGAGACAAAAAACTAATTGCCCTTTCAATAGATGGTGAAAGTTACAATCTAGAAATAGTTTCGTTCGACGCTTATCTTGACCTTGCCCTACTCAAGGCTAAAGTAGGCAATAGAAAAGTACCTTACTTAGATTTAGATACTTATTCTCCACGTACAGGCACTGAGGTCTTAAGTATTGGCAACAGTGGTGGTGACTTTTTAGCTGCACGCCTAGGGTACATCACTCGCTTAAACGTTTCAGCCTCAAGAGTTGACTTTGCTCCAAACACTATAGAATTCAATAGCAAACTTGCTCCAGGCGATTCAGGAGGACCTGTCATTAATCCAAAGGGGAAAGTGATTGGTGTTGTAAGTTATATCAGCTACATCCCCCAAGACATTATTGAACGCTCTAAGCGCTTTGTACCTGAGGCCTTGCATGAAGTGCTAGAGCCGATCTTACCCAAGCCATATGCTGCTTACGCCGTTCCTATTGCAAAAGACAGTGAGGTAATTACCTCGCTTTTGGCAGGTCAGGCAAGAGACGTGCCAGTTATAGGAATCTATGGTGGAAACTATGATCCTAAAATCTTTTCCGAGGATTTAGGGCCTCTTGCTGGTGCATTAGTTGATCGCGTGCCAACTTCTAGCCCAGCAGATAAAGCAGGATTACAAAATTGTGAGCTAAGGCTCAAACAAATAATTATTAAGCATAAAGCAGGTTGCCTAGCCTATTTCCCACCTCAAGGCCATCTACCTGAAGGCTACACCATTAATCATGCAGATGTGATTGTAGCAGTTAATGGTAAACGCACCGAAAATTTTAGTGATTTGCTCACTACCATAAGGAATCACCAAGTTGGTGAGGTAGTTACCCTTACCATACAACGTAACGATCAAATAATAGAACTTGAACTTACCCTAGGTGCTCAAGCTGAAGTTTTTTAAATTAATTCAAAGTCAAAGTTATGGTGGGCGATGGTGGATTTGAACCACCGACCTCACCGTTATCAGCGGTGTGCTCTAACCAACTGAGCTAATCGCCCATCAGCCTGTGAGTCTAGCACACCATTTTTTGCAGGTCAAGACTTACTCCACTTGACCTTAGGTTATCTTTTTCGCTAGGCTGTGGAACAGCCTATTTAGGGACTATTTTAAGGCTTAATAATGTTTCAAAATTTAAGTGATAAACTTCAAAATATATTTAAATCTTTACGTGGGCGTGGTAAGCTTACTGAGGCTGATGTCAAAGCAGCTTTGCGTGAAGTAAGAGTAGCTCTTTTAGACGCTGATGTTAATCTTGAAGTGGCCAAAACTTTTGTTGAGCATGTGCAAGAAAAAGCCATTGGTTCAAAGGTTTTGCAATCACTCCAACCTGATCAGCAAGTCATTTCTGTAGTTAACGAGGAGCTTATTGAGCTCTTAGGTGGTAAAGCCACTCAACCTGTTTTAAACGCTAATAACAACATTTGGCTTTTAATGGGCTTACAAGGCACTGGTAAAACCACTACCGCTGGCAAGCTAGCTTATAAATACAAAAGCCAAGGGCGAAAGCCGCTTCTAGTAGCAGCTGATACTCAACGTCCTGCTGCTCGAGAACAATTACGTATCCTTGGTCAGCAAATAAATGTTCCCGTCTTTGAGGTTGAGGACAATGAAAAACCCAAGAAAACTAAGAAGCGCCTTGATAACTACTTAGCAAAAAATTTCCATGACCTTGTAATTGTAGATACTGCTGGTCGTTTGCAAATAGATGAAGAGCTTATGGATGAATTAGTTGAGCTTAAAAAAGCTTTACAGCCAAGTGAGTCCATTCTAGCTATTGATGCTATGACTGGTCAGCAATCCTTACCTGTGGTGCAAGCATTCGATGAGCGCACAGGTGGTGTTAGTGGCCTTATAATGACCAAGCTAGATGGTGACGCCCGTGGTGGAGCTGCACTCAGTGCCAAGCATATTACAGGTAAACCTATTTATTTTGCAGGTATAGGTGAAAAGATTGAGGGGTTAGAGCCTTTTTACCCTGACCGTATAGCTGGACGGATTCTAGGCATGGGTGATGTGCTCACGCTTATTGAGAAGGCTAAAGCACTAGAGAGTGAGGAAGAAGAGCTCAAGGATGTTAAGGATTTCAATCTTGATGACTTACTTGATCAACTACGCAAGCTAAAACAAATGGGGTCTGCAAGTGATTTAGCAAAAATGATTCCTGGTGTAAGCAACATGATGCCTGAAGAAGGTATTGATGACAAGCAGTTTGTTCATTTTGAAGCTATACTATCTTCAATGACCCCTAAAGAAAGGTTAAAACCCAAAACTCTTGATGCTAGTAGAAAAAAACGTATCGCCCTAGGTTCAGGAACCAGTATACAAAGTGTTAATATGCTTATTAAGCAATACCAAGGTATGAAAAAACTCCTAAAAATGGCAGGTAAGCGAGGAGGTTTACGAGGCTTGGGAGGACTAGGAGGCCTTGGTGGTGGAGGATTAGGAGGAATGGAACTAGATTTGCCTAACTTTGGCTCAGGTGGCAGATCGCGACCTAAAGCTCCCCAAAGAAAGAAAAAACGTAGACGTTAGCTCTGTGAAAGAAAGGAAATTTTAATATGGTGAAAATTCGCCTTATGCGTTTAGGATCAAAGAAAAATCCCCAATATCGTGTTGTAGTTATTGATGCTAGGAAAAAACTTAGCGGTAATTATATAGAGTCCTTAGGTTACTATGACCCTAGAGGAAAAGTTGAAACACCCCTAAAACTTAATGTAGATCGTGCCCAGCACTGGCTTTTACATGGGGCACAGCCTACTGGTACAGCCTTGCGCCTTCTAGAAAAAGCTGGTGTCAGTGTTGGCAATGTCATTATTAAGCGTAGTAAAGCTTATCAGGCTCGAGCTTAGTGCCTAAAGGCGTGTATGGCGCTCGAGCTCATTACTTATATAGCCCAAAACCTAGTTGCAGACCTTGATAGTCTGAGTGTTACCTCAAATCGTAAAGGTCATATTTTAAATGTAGAAATACGTTGCGCTAAAGAAGATGCTGGACGTATTATTGGTAAAAATGGACGCATTATTAATAGCATACGTACCCTAGCTCGAGCTGCTGCTGAGGGGCGGGAACGTATAGATGTAAATCTAATTGACTAACTGTGCTGTGTTAAAAAGTACTACTTCCTACCTTGCTTTAAAAAGTCACTTCTATCTTGGAAAACTTGGTAAAGCATTTGGTCTTAAAGGGGGTTTGCGTTTTTATGCTGTAGGGGAAATTGAGGCTCGAGCCATCTTTAAGCTTAAGGAAGTTTTTATTACTAATTTTGGGAAGGTGGTTTTACAAAGTGTTGAATCCAAAGGAAGCCATACTATACTTTTTTTAGCTGGTGTTAAAACTATTGATGATGTCAAACTGTTGGCCAATGAAAAAGTCTATGCTCTTGTTGATAAATTACCACAGCTTGAAGAGGGAGATTATTATGACGCATTCTTAAAAAAGCCTGTTTTGGTTGATGGCAAAGAATTTGGAGAAATCACTGATCTTATATCATTTGGGAAGCAAGGTATCTTGGTAATTAATGATGAGTATATCATTCCTTTAAAAGCAGATTATGTGACTTTTAAAGATCAAGCAATTCATGTAAACAATCCCCCTAAAGGTCTTTTTTAATGGGCCACTTACAGTGCACCAGAAAAATCTTTTCACAATCCTTCCTTATTGAATGGGGAACATGGAAGTCTTAATTAAGAAGGGTTAAGGGGGATTTGCCTTAAGGAGCTCAGCTCCGTTTAACCTTAAAAATGGCAAATACTTATCCAGCCTATAGCAAATGAAATTCACTATTCTGACTCTTTTTCCGCAACTTATAGCTCCTTGGCAAAAGGAGGCTATTCTAGGTCGTGCCGTTGAAAAAGGCTTAATTGACATTGACATACGTAATTTACGAGCCTATTCAAATAATAAACATAGTAGTGTAGACGATTATCCTTATGGTGGTGGTGCAGGTATGGTTATTCAAGTCAATGTAGTTGCGGCAGCTATTGCAAAGATAAAAGAAGAGATTATTCCCCCAAATGAAATAATCTCGTTAAGTCCTGCTGGTGAAACTTTTAACCAAAAGATTGCACAGGAGCTTGCTAGTAAAAGTCACATTTGTTTGCTTTGCGGACGCTATGAAGGTTTTGATGCTAGAGTAGAATCATTAGTTACTCGTGAAATAAGCATTGGCGATTATGTGCTTATGGGAGGTGAGGCAGCAGCATTAGTACTCATTGAGTCTGCAGCAAGGCTAATACCTAACGTCATTGGCAATTCTGCCAGTCACAAACAAGATTCCCATACTACAGGCCTTCTAGATTATCCTGAGTATACTCGCCCTGCTGTGTTTGAGGGTATAGAAGTACCAAAAGTGCTCTTAAGTGGAAATCATGGTGAGGTAGCAAGATGGCGACGTGAGCAGGCCGTAAAGCGTACTTTTGAAAGACGAAAAGATTTACTAGAATTTGTAGATTTGACAAATGAGGATAGATCCCTCCTAGCCAAGTTGCAAGGAGATGAATCTTTAACACAGGATAAGCTAGCTAAATAATTTTACTTTCTCATTTCTAAGACCCTACAGGAAACTCTGGGAAAGGTTTTTATGCAATTAAGCATTTAATTTAGTAACTATTATTACAGCGCAATGTTGCATATTAAGTAAGGGGAAGTGCGAAAAAAGTGCGAGTGTGAATAATAAATTAAGGCTATGAAAAACATTTATAAAGCACACAATGAAATATTAGAAGAGGCCGTAAATTTAAGTCCTCCAGAATGCAACTTAGTTGAAGCAGATATAGAAGCGCTAGCAAAAGAACTCAAAGAATACGTAGCAGAGTTTGAAGAAGCATTTAAACGACCTGAAAGTTTGATCTGGACAGGACATTATCTAAAAGGTTTGTTAAGCAACCTTGATCGAAAAAATATAGAAGCAATGGCACTATCAATAGGACTGAATGTCCGTAGCATGCAAAACTTTGTAGGACAAAGCCCTTGGCAGTTAGAACCTGTGATTGACACGCATCAAAAACTTATTGCAGAAAGTTTAGGTAATGATGGAGTACTGATAGTTGATGAATCAGGGAATGTAAAACAAGGAAAAAGCTCAGTAGGAGTAGCAAGGCAATATTGTGGATCAGTAGGAAAAGTGGAGAACAGTCAAGTAGGAGTATACCTAGGGTATGCCAGTAACAAAGGACATACCTTAACAGAAGGGCAGTTGTACTTACCAGAACAATGGTTTGATAAAGAGCATGAACAAAAAAGGGAAGAATGTGGAGTGCCAAAGGATCTAGAATTTAGAACCAAACCAGAAATAGCGTTAGGAATGATAAAAAAGACAGAAGAGAGAGGGCGTTTGAGCTTTGAATATGTGCTAGCAGATGCATTGTATGGAAATAATATCGAGTTTAGAGATGGAGTAGCTGAATTAGGAAAAAAGTACTTTACAGCAGTATCTTGCGATACGCAGGTATACAAGGAGAAGCCAGAGGTCAAGGTACCTGAATATAAAGGTAGGGGAAGGAAGCCGAAACTAGCAAGGGCAAATATTGAATCAATACGGATAGATGAGTTAGCAAAGGAAATAGAAGCAGAAAAATGGAGTAAACATGTAGTGAAAGAAGGAAGTAAAGGGCCAATAGTATGTGAATTTGCCTTTGAGCGAATATGGGAAACAAGGGGAGAAGAAGAGCCAGTGGAACTGTGGTTGGTAATTCGGCGTAACCTAAATGAGAAAAGAGAGATAAGCTATTATTTGTGCAATGACTCAGAAGAAGTCAGCCTAGAAACATTAGTGTGGCTAAGTGGAATGAGATGGCCGATAGAAACATCGTTTGAGGAATCAAAAGAAGAACTGGGGCTTGATCACTACGAAACTAGAAGCTACTTAGGTTGGCATCACCATATACTATTAACTTGTCTAGCACATCATTTTCTGGTGAGGATGCGTTTAATGTTAGGAGAAAAGTCTCCAGCTTTAACTTTGCCACAGGCAAGAGTGCTGCTCAAGGCAGCAATACCGTTACCTAGATTGACAATAGCTCAATCACTAAATCTAATTCGTTACTATCAGCGCAGAAATTATACTGCTTATGCTTCGCATCGAAAACGTACTCTTGCTATATTGTCTAGGAGTTATATTCCATGACATTGCGCTGTAATACTATAAGAATTATTAATGGTAATGATTTATTGATAAATTAATTCAAATGGTAATGTGACCAAAACAACCATTAACATAGAGCTGCACAAGCACATATAAAATTGTAAGTAATGCGAAAGATCTTTAGGAGTAAACTCTAAAGCCATAGTAAGGAGTAAATAATTGTTAAGTTACAATGTCATAAGTTAGAGTATAAATTTTTCATTAATCATAAACAAATTTGCCTAAAATTTTATAGTCATCTTTATAATTATGGGAACCATAACGCATGGATTTACCCTAAATCTCCGAAACCTTAACAGATGTTAAAATTAAAGTTATAAGCTAGTAAAATTATGAGCGTAGCAACTAATGTCTAATCAGTTTGAGAGTGGCCTAAGTCTAGTGCAACCCCAGAAACCTCCTATCAACATCTTGGTTGTAGATGATGAATTTGTTATTTTGCACTTACTCCAAGCATTTCTAAAATCTAAAGGTTATGAGGTGAAAATTTCTAGCACTAGTGAATCTACTCTAAGCTACCTAGAGCAAAATTTACCTGACCTAATTCTTTTAGATCTTAACATGCCCGACATAACAGGATACGAACTTTGTGCTCAACTTAAAGCAGACAAAAGAACTAGAAATATTCCTATTATCTTCATAAGTTCTTTATCTGAAGGGATAAATAAAGCTAAGGCTTTTGAGGTGGGAGCAACAGACTATATAACTAAGCCTTTTGAACTCGAGGAAGTAGCTGCTCGAGTTAAGCACCAATTAACACTTGCCAACCTGCAAAAAGCTTTAATTAGAAAAAACTTAGAATTACACGAAGCCGTGCGCAAACGCCTTGCTGCTGAGGCAGAAATACGCTCGCTCAATGGCGAGCTTGAGAATCGTGTTTCTGAGCGTACTTCTGCTTTAAAAGAAGAAATAATAAAACACAAGCAAACACAAGAAAGACTACTTTATTTAGCGCACCATGACCTAGTGAGTCACTTACCTAATCGCCATTATCTCTTAGAAAGCATTAAGGAAGCTATTAATCAGTCTTCAGACCTATTTGCAGTATTAGTTTTAGAAGTCCATAGACTCAGAGCTATGCAAGACCTTTTTGGCGAACCAGTTAGCCAGCAATTACTTACAGAAACCATTAATTGCTTAAAGAACAGTTTGCCTAAAAAAGCTATGCTAGCAAATTTAAGCGAGGACAGATTTGGAGTTTTACTTAGAGGTTTAAGTAAACCTTCTGAAATACGCAATATAATACAAGAAATTTTTATAAACTTACAAAATCCTCTTCAAATTGACCAATATCAGATTTCACTTAGTGCCAGCATTGGCATAAGTACTAGTGCTTTTGGCTATGAGTATGCAAAAAATATTCTGCGTGATGCCAGCACTGCACTTCACAGATCCAAAATACAAGGACAAGGTCACTATGCTATCTTTGGAAGCTCTATGCAGATTAACAACCTAAAGCGCTTGGCTCTAGAAAAAGATTTACGTCGTGAGATTACTGCTGCTTATGAAAATCAAGGATCTAATTTATATGTCTATTATCAACCCATAGCTTCTATAGCTACTGAAAAGCTTTATGGTTTTGAAGCACTCTTACGCTGGAAGCACTCTGAACAAGGTTTCATATCACCAGCTATTTTTATCCCCTTAGCAGAAGAAACAGGGCTAATTCATAATTTGGGTTGGTGGACTTTGCAAGAAGCCTGCGAAAATTTGCAACAATGGCAAAAACGTTTTAACCAAGCCAACCTTGTGGTTAATGTTAACCTTTCTCCTTTACAACTTAAGAGAATTGATTGTCTACAGCATATTATTAGCACTTTGAAAAACACTGGACTTAAAGCATCTTCTCTCAAGCTTGAAATCACAGAAAGTAGCTTGTTTGACAATCTTTTAGAGCAAACTGATTTATTACAAAAGATACGAGCACTAGGTGTAAGGCTTTGTATAGATGATTTTGGAACAGGTTACTCTTCATTAAGTCGTCTACATGAATTCCCCATTGATACTCTCAAAATTGACAAAGCTTTCATTGACCATATAAAACATTCTAAGAGTGAAGCACCCACTGTACAAATGATTTTAGCATTAGCCCACAGCCTAGGTATGGAAGTAGTTGCCGAAGGAGTAGAAACTAACGCCCAGCTAAATAGGCTGCAAGATTTAGGCTGTGACCTTGGGCAAGGTTACTTTTTCTCCAAGCCCATAAGCTCTAAAGAAATCGAGAAGTTTTTATCCAAGCAATTCTCAGGTACCAAAGCAGTTAGCATTAACAATCAACCAACACAGCTTTCCAAAACAAAGCTTGCTCAAGAAACTTCATTAAATGATCTTCATATAATTAAAAACTGAGCCATAATAAGCAATGACATCTTATTATTTGGTATTTGATGGGCTCATTGA
Organism: Trueperaceae bacterium; assembly: GCA_965223045.1. Classification (GTDB taxonomy): domain Bacteria; phylum Deinococcota; class Deinococci; order Deinococcales; family Trueperaceae; genus CBDCVN01. The sequence continues at coordinate 3,924,192 of CBDCVN010000013.1, read as the reverse complement.
CTAAATAATGGGTAAGAAATGAACATTTTTTGCATAGAAACCTCTCCCATAATAGTTACATGCGACAAACCTAATAAGTCTTAAAAAATAAATACCCAAAACTAAACCGTTTTCAGTATATTACTCTAATAAAGATGTTTTGCCTATAATTACCATTCCTCCCGGATGTGGTTGCCAATCTTTCACCCTCTTGGATACTGCATAAAGTTCAGCAGGTGTCCACAAATAAATTCCTGCTGGATCTTTATGGACTAGTGTAGAAATTTGCTCATATAATTCTGCACGCTTGTTGAAATCTATTTCTGATTGGGCTAATTCTAAAAGCCTATCTACTTCAGAATTACTATAATAGCTTGCCCCATAGTCTGTATGTAAGAAAAAAGCTTCCGAAGCAGGATCAAAAAGCCCTCCCCAGCTTGCAATAAAAAGCTCTGTTGGTTCAGGCTTTGCAAAACGAAACCAAGCATCATTGAAAGCATTTAAATCCATGAGCTTTAGGCTTACTTTCAAGCCTAATTTTTGCAAATCTGCTTGAATAGCCTCAGCAATAATCTTGTTTATATTGGGAGGAACGCTTAGCTCGATCACTTCATCAAAAGGGAAATTAGCTTCTTGGAGCAGACTCTGTGCCTTTAGAGGATCATAAACATAAGGGGTAAGTTCCTCGCTAAATCCCAATGAGAAGGGTGTTAATGTTGAAGCTAGGCGCTTACCATATCCCTTTTGCAAAACTTCTAAGATAACTTCGGTATTTACAGCATAGTTAAGTGCTTGTCTTACACGTACATCTCCTAAAATATCTTCATGAGTAGCAGTAGAAAACCATACCATTACTAAAGTGGCACTTTCTTTTGCTAGCACTTTGCCGCCTACACGTTCAATACGCACTGCTTGATTAGGTGGTAAGTTGGTTATAATGTCTATATTACCAGTGATAAATTCTGCTATGCGTGTAGTGGGCTCTGGAATAACACGAAAAACAACTTGTTCTACTTTTGGATTAGACTTGTAACCATTCCCCCAATAGTTCTTATTGGCTTTAAGCTTAGTTTGTATGTCCTGCTGATGCTCAACAAAAACAAATGGACCTGTACCAATAGGTGCTTGGGCAAAACCTTGTGGGCCCACATTATCATAGTATTCTGGTGGCACCATATAGAGCTGAGCAGTCAATTTATCTAAAATAGAGGCATCAGCTTGATGTAAATTCAATGACACTGTATAATCATCAATGACTTCCACACTAGCAATAGTAGAAAACTGTCCTGCATTAGGATAGGTTATTTCAGAACTAAGGAAGTGCTCAACTGAAAACTTTACAGCTTTAGCGTTAAAGGGTTCATCATTATGAAACTTTACCCCCTCACGCAATTTTAATTCAATACTAGTGTCGTTAGTAAACTTATAACTTTCTGCTAAGCCAGGAACAAGTTCACCTGCAAAGTTACGCTCGAGCAAATTATCGAAAATAGACTTAGTAATAGATTCTCCTGCCACCTCATTAACAAAAAAAGGATCAAAAGATTGAATGTCCTGAGGTATAGCTATTACTAAAGAGTTAGCTAATGCTGCTGGTAAATAGAAATAAACTATTAAGGAAAGTAAATTAAACTTGCAAAATCTTAGTACTGCCATCAAAGTAAGTATAAAATATAGGGATGTGAAAAATGCACTAAGAAATTTTTGTTAAAATTTTTCATTCTTTAAGCTTAAAGAATTTTTTAGGAATTTTGGATTGTAATTGGAATGTTTTTAGCCTGGTTGTTCAGAAAACCCTTTCTATCAAATTGAAAATTTTGATAAATGTATTAAATGAAATTCATTCAAAGGTGACCTTCATTAGCAAATTAAGAGTTAAACGCTGAAAACGCTTGATCCCTAAACCGCTAACTGTTAAAATTAATGTCAAATGAGTCAGCATGTTGTTAATAAACAATCTATAAACCAATTTTCAACAATTGGTGTTGAACGCATGTTTATTACCAAAAGTAGTCAGGGACAAGTCTATTTAGACACAGTACCTGATAGTGGCTATGCATTTTAACCATTTGGGATTGAAAATATTCTAATAAAGTTTTTTAATGAATATTAACAGTTTCATCAAGAAACATGATGTGATAGGATAACTAAAGTTAAATAAGCATAGAAGCTGCTTATTTGTGCCAATTTTTGAACAATGTTATAAGGAACATGATTGAAATCCAAGAAACCGTAACATTGCATTACCCTAGGATTAACTATGTAGTAGTGTGGGTTCAGATCCCTAGAGTCTCAAAGTCTGTTCTGAGGGTTTATTCGTGGAAGTAGTCATTATAGTCGTGCTGTAACATATTGACTTGTTATAATTAAAGATGAATGAGGTTATAGGCTTTTGTGAAACACCTTCACTCTGCAATAAAGGTTTTTTCTGGTTACATATTGAGAGTTATCATTTCGGGTTTACTAGAAACCTAATCAACAGGAAACCAAAGTTAGTGATATTAAAAAACATTTTGCTGAGGTAGCAACTTGTGTATATAGTAAGGCAATTTTAAATAAATGGCTCTAGAACGCTGGTTTCGACGCAAACGCCCTACCAAAACAGGAGAAGATGGTAGTCCTGCAGGCTTATGGCTTAAGTGCGATGGTTGTGGTAATCAAATTTATCGTAAGGACTTAGTTGCTAATACCTATTTGTGTCCTGAGTGCAATTATCATTACCGCATGCCTGCTGAGGAGAGACTCCAACTTCTAATTGATAAAGACAGCTTTGAGCAATGGTCAGGTAATATCCAAGCTCAAAATCCACTAGAGTTCGTAGATACGTTACCATATCCCGAACGCTTAAAGCGCTCACAAGAAAAACAAAAAAGGCCCGATGCAATAATTACAGGTGCTGCCACTTTAGAAGGTGAACGTATAGCCATTGCTATAATGGATTTCTTCTTTGCTGGTGGGTCAATGGGTTCAGTAGTTGGAGAAGAAATAGCAAGAGCCACTGAGCGTGCAACTAAAGAAGAAAGAAGCCTTATAACTGTAACTGCTTCAGGAGGTGCAAGGATGCAAGAAGGTGCACTTTCCCTAATGCAAATGGCTAAAACAGTAGTGGCTTTAGAAAATCTCTCTAAAAAACGTTTACCTTTTATAAGTGTATTAACTGACCCCACCACAGGAGGAGTAACAGCCAGCTTTGCAACCTTAGGGGATATAATAATCGCTGAGCCCCAAGCTATTATTTGCTTTGCAGGCCCTAGAGTAATTAGAGAAACTATTAAGCAAGATTTACCAGAAGGATTCCAGCGCTCTGAGTTTTTATTAGATAAAGGCATGTTAGATGATGTCGTGCCTAGGCCTCAACTAAAGGCAAAGCTGGCAAACTATGTTCGCCTATTACAGAATAAGGAAGTGAAAAGTTATGCCCTTGTCGTTTGAAAAACCTATTGATGACCTGCAAGCTAAAATCACTGACATGCGTAGTTATGCTGAATCCCATGAAATTGACATTAGTGAAGAAGTAGTGGTTTTAGAAACACGCTTAGAAAAACTTAAACAAGAAACATTTCAAAACTTAAGTCGTTGGCAAAGAGTGCAAGTTGCTCGAGCCCCCGGTAGGCCTACAGCTATAGATTATATTAATTACATGATGCCTGATTTTATGGAGTTGCATGGCGACCGCAAACTAGGCGACGATTCCGCAATAATATCTGGCTTAGGTCGTTTTGCAGGGCAAACAGTAGTAATAATAGCTCAGCAAAAGGGACGTGACACTAAAGAAAATATCCAAAGAAACTTTGGTATGGCACATCCAAGTGGTTATCGTAAAGCTATACGTATGTTTGATTTGGCAGATAAATTCGCCTTTCCAGTAATAACTTTTATAGATACTCCTGGAGCTTACCCCGGCATTACTGCTGAAGAACACGGTCAAGCTTGGGCAATTGCTGAGAGCATTCAAAGAATGAGCCAACTCAAGGTTCCTGCTCTTAGTATAATTATTGGCGAAGGTGGTTCAGGTGGTGCTTTAGCTATCGGTGTAGCCAATAGAGTACTTATTTTAGAAAATGCTATTTATTCTGTAATTAGCCCTGAGTCTTGTGCAGCAATTCTATGGCGTAATGCTAGTGAAGCTCCTAAAGCAGCAGAAGCCCTTAAACTTACTGCCAAAGACTTATTGCATCTTGAAGTTGTAGATAAAGTTATAGAAGAGCCACCTGGGGGAGCACATAGAGAACCTAAAGTAATGATGGCAAAACTAGCAAATGTCCTTACTAAAGAGTTAGAAATTATGTGTAAGTTAAGTGAAAATGAACTTATTAATTCACGTCAAAGTCGCTTCAGAAAACTAGGGCATTTTGAGGTTTTACAAACACAAGCTACACAGATTGAGCAAGGACAAACCTTAGAGCAAAATCAAGAGGAACCTCAAGAAAACAACAATGAAGATCTGGAAGTCCCTAGAGAAGAAATGCTTACTCATGAGATTGATATGCTTAGAGCAAACTTAGCTTCTTGAGTTAACATAAAAGAATATAAACTGTTAGCAGCTTACAAGGGAATAGCTAGAGAAACTTTGTGCGTTTTTCAATGCATTAATTACCCTTATGGGTTTAAACTGATATGAGCGGCAAGGTTCAGAAAGATAAAAGTCTTCCTGTAGTTTTACTACTAGAGCCTCTTCTTTATCTTAACTGATTTTAAGAATTTAGTAAGCTTTTTAACAGCATAATAAGATTTATAGAGAATTTAAAGAGACACTATCATGACCATAGAAACATACACAAAAGTATTTCTCCTAATAGCATTTTTATGGATGAGTGCTACTGCTATTATCGCAATGGGGGATATTATTACAAAAGCCTTAGGGCGTGTTGTTCATATAGTTATTAGGGGAGGAAAATCCCAAAGGAAAAGCTAGAGTTCTTCCTTGCTCAAAATTTTTACTGAACCTCAAGTCTGCGGTTGTATTTTTATCAGACTAAAAAGGAAAATGCTATAGGCAAATAAGTGAGTTTCAACATATAATTTGCCCTCCTAGTTGGGTAGTGTTTATTTGGAATGAAAGGCAAGTCAACACATCTCCTTTTTCAAAAGCATATGAAGAATTGATACAGTATGTATATGCTACTAATAATTATCACTCCCTTAGCTATAGAACTGTAGGTAGTGAAGAGATAAAGGAATTATTTAGCCCTCATAAGCTTTTGTTAACCACTTTCCTTAGCAAACAATACTTCAATTTTAAAGGCTTAAAACGCAAGTTGTATCGAAAAAACGCCATTTTCACTTTCAAAAACACTGTTACCAAAGCCAGTATCACCACTTTTCTACTTTTTTCAAGTAGCCACAGCATATCATTGACAAAATAGGGATATATTTTTATAGTGTAGCCATAGTGGCTACTACAAACAATATGCACCTAGAGATCCAGTATGCGAATACAGATAAGCCAGTAGGAGTAATACGTAGCAGCTATCGTGAAGATGGAAAAATAAAACACAAACAATTCGGAAGGATAACAGGACAAACTCTAGAGCAACTTAAAATGTTACAGCTAACCTTTCGTAATGAGGTTATTGCTAAAAGTAATCCAAAAGCTGTACAAATAGTAGGCAGTAAAGAATATGGAGCAAGTCATACGATATTGTCAATGATTAAGGAAATAGGATTAGATAAGGCAATGTATTCACAACCCCAGCCATGGGTGAGTAACATAAGCGCGATGATAATAGGTAGGATAATATTTGCTGGAAGCAAGTTAGCATTATGCAATCAATATAATAATAGTAGTCTTTGGGAACAATGTGGAGTAGAAGGAAGACCAGATGTAAGAAAACATTGTTATGAGGCATTAGATAGACTGCTAGCAAGACAAAAAGGAATTCAGAAGAAGTTAGCCAAGAAACATCTCAAGAATGGAAATCTTGTACTATATGATGTCACGAGCAGTTATTTGGAAGGCCAATACACAAATAGCGAATTGGTAAAATATGGATATAACCGAGACGGGAAGAAGAAACATGAACAAATAGTAATAGGATTAATATGTAATGGAGAAGGTTGTCCAGTAGGAGTAGAAGTTTTCAAGGGAAATACTAAGGATCAGACAACAGTTTCAAACAAGATAGGAGAACTAAAAGAGACGTATGAAATAAAGCAAGCGATATTTGTAGGGGATAGAGGAATGGTAACAGAAGCAATAGCAGAAGAATTAGAGGAAAAAGGTGTAAAGACAATAGGAGCACTAACAAGGGCTGGAATACATAAACTAATAGAAAAAGGAATAATAAAGCCATCTGAGTTCAATGAAAAGAAGATAACAGAGGTAGTAAACGCTGAAAATCCAAGTAGAAGATACTAGACTTGTTCTGAAATAATTTTGCGTACATCACAAGATGTACAATCGCTCAACTCCTAGCTAACAGGATGTATAATATTGTCATCAAATTTTGGTAAACGTCCAAGTTCCTGATTCAATGTGTTAAGTATTTGGAACACTATTTTATTTCGGAACAGCCCTACTGTTTATGCAAAAACCCTGAATCAGCAAAACGAGATGCAAAAACGAGAGAAAAACTGATTGAACTGACGACTGAGGAGCTTGAAGAAATAGCAAACTACAAGCAAAAAACAACTGTAGAGGTATTGGGAGCACGAGTAGGAAAAGTGCTACAGAAATACAAAATGGGTAAATATATTAGTTGGAAAGTAACAGGAGATAATAAAGAAAAGGAATCAACCAAACATAAGCTGTTATGGAGTAAAAAAGAAGGGGCAATAGCAAAAGCTAAGGATCTAGATGGATGTTATGTAATAACAACCAAAGTAGATGAAAAAACGATGGACAAAGAAGAGGTTGTGACTAGCTACAAGAAACTAGAGCAAGTAGAAAAAGCATTCCGCAATTTAAAAACAGTGCAGTTAGAAATGCGACCTGTGTATCATAATCTAGATCATCGTATCAAAGCACATGTATTTTTATGTATGCTAGCGTATTATGTGCAGTGGCACATGCAAAAACGATTAGGACCATTGTTCAAGAAGGACAAAAAAGGATGGGAAAGAAGATGGACGTTTGTACAAGTAATAGAAACACTGAAAACAATCACCAGAAATAGAATTGAAACAAATGGAATGTCTTTTTATCGGAACACTGTTCCAGACGAAGAGCAAAAATATATCTTAGACCTGATGGGGGTCGAGATGTAGCCATTTTTTATAAAAAATAATTTCACCCTAAAACCTCAAATAGCACGGGATTTTAGGGGTCAAAAACCCTACTTTTTGATGACAAAATGCGTTAAAAGACCTTTGTCATCAACATAAGTTTATTGTGGACAGGTAAATACTTAGTTCATATGCCTGAAACAGGCTTCGTGCATAGTACACTCTTAATATTTTAACTTAGTATGTTTTTAATACTATATAACCTGAGAGAAAGGTTAAATACTCTAAAAAAAGGATAAGTCAAACTAATGAGAGGTAATAATCAATTACTAAAACTAAAAGGTGAACAATGTGAAAAATTAACCCAAGCTTTTGTTAGCACTTTCCCTTCAGAAAACAAGTTAGCTAAAATGTTGAGATTTAGACTTGATAGGCATTTAAATAATACCACTTCAAAGGGCAATTTAGAAAGCAGAGTCTTTGAACTTATAGAGGCTGCAGAATCTGAGGGGTGGTTGTATATTAGCTGCAAGATCCTATAATCCAGATAATGCTATATTGTTGAGTGTGGCTCTAGAATTAGGCCTCAATTAGAGAACTATCCCCCTCTAAATGGGAAATTAATTTTGTTTTTGTGAATTATAGGTAGACATATATTTAGCTCATATGCCTGAAACAGGTTTCGTGCATGGCATGCGCACTCTTATTATTTAAACTTAGGACGTTTTTAATATGGACAAATTAATTTTTGGTACTGATGGTTGGCGAGATATTATTGGTGATAAATTTACCTTTAACAATTTGGCTAGGGCAACTCAGGCCTATGCTGATTACCTGCTTGAAAAAAATGAAACATTAGCCCTAGTAGGTTACGATACCCGTTTCAATGGTAAACTTTTTGCAAAACGTGTAGCAGAAGTTTTAGCAGCTAACGGTTTGGAAGTTAAAGTGTCTCAAAGCTATTTGCCTACACCAGCTCTTTCTTTTGCTACTAAACACTATAAAGCTGGTGGAGGTATTATGTTGACTGCCTCACATAATCCACCACAATATCATGGTTTTAAACTAAAGGGGCCTTATGGTGGGACTGCTACACCAGATATTTACCAAGCAGTTAGTCAGCGCCTTGAAATACTTGAATTAGCTGATGTGAAAACCTTTGATGCTAAAAAGCATCCTATTGTCAATTTTGATATAAAAGAGGCCTATTACGAGGCATTAACAAACCTTATAGATATGGCAGTACTTAGTAGCTTTAAAGGCAAGCTTCTTCATGACGCTATGGGAGGGGCAGGAACAGGTTGGCTTAAAGGTTTTGTAGATTACGCCAACCTTAACTTTACAGTACAAGAAGTTCATAGCTTCCCACACCCTCTTTTTTATGGTGTGAACCCTGAACCTATTCCACAAAACCTTGATGAAGCAACAAGGCTTATGCAAAATAGCAAGGCAGCTTTTTCTTTTTGTGTGGCAACAGATGGTGATGCCGACCGTTTAGGCACAGTATTGCCCAGTGGAGAATTTTTTAACTCACATCAAATTTTTGCAGTATTGCTTGATGTCTTAAGCCAAAAAGGTCAAACAGGTAAGGTAGTTACCTCTTTTACTGTAGCCCGTATAGTTGAACTATTAGCAAAAAAGCGGGGCCTAGAAATTATAGAAACCCCAGTAGGCTTCAAGTACATAGTTGATGCAATGATTGAAGAAGATGTTCTTATAGGTGGTGAAGAGTCTGGGGGGATAGGTGTTAAAGGACACATCCCTGAACGTGATGGAATTGCTAATGGTTTACTTTTGCTCGAGGCTATAATTACTTCCAATAAATCATTGTCTGAAACCTTCGCTGCTATTGAATTAGAAGTAGATTGGCAACATGCCTTTGATCGTTTTGATCTATATTTGACAGGTAACACTTTAAAAGATGCTGTTATGAGTGCGCTAGAGAACCCACCAAAGAGTTTTTCTGGACATAATGTTCAATCTATTGAACGCTTAGATGGTGTAAAACTCAATTTGGACAGCAAAGCTTGGCTGATGTTTCGTCCTAGTGGCACAGAACCTTTACTACGCATTTATTGTGAAGCGCAAAGTCAGCATGAAGTGAAAAATTTACTTAATGAAGCAAAATCTTTTGTAAAGAATTTAACTTAATGTACTAAAATGGTGGTGGAATGCTACAAGGGAAGCTTTTAGTATTGAAAAGCCTATTGGCAAGGCCCTTATTTAAGTAAAAAGCGTGTGCTCTCATATTTTAAAATAGAATGTTTTACCTTTGCTTATCATAATAATTGTATTAGGTCAGATATTTACAAATTATGATGGGATGAGAGTTTATTGAGCTTTTGTTTAAGATTTTTGTAAGAACTTTGTGATTAGCTTTAGCTAAAGTCAGATAGTAATGATGGCCAACATTTTGATAGCTGACGATCATATTGCACAAAGAGTGTTATTAAAAAGCATTCTAAATAGAGAAGGGCATAATGCTCTAGTTGCAGAAGATGGTAATGAGGCCTTGGAGATTTTAAAGGCTAACCCTGAGGTAGAGCTACTTATAACCGATATTGATATGCCAAACATGAATGGCCTTGAGTTGCTCGAGCAACTCATAGATAATAAGAGGCTAATCAAATTAGTAGTTACAACGCACACACACCCTGAGTACAAGGAAAGAGCGAAAAGTCTAGGAGCTGACCTTTTGACTAAACCCCTTCAAAGTAATACTTTTGGGAAGCTTGTTAATCGTTTACTAGTCAATAAACCCCTAGAGGGCTAATTAGGTAGTTAGATGTAAATTTTTAATCTAGCTTTTGGATCTATTAAGATTACTAGCAAAAACCCTAAAGCTACAAATAGCAAAGCATAAAGAATATCAAAATTGAAAACACCATTAATCTGCCAAGAGGGTAATACATTTTTGGCAGCGTTTGTGTTTAGGTCAAATGTTTGCCAAGGCCACACTTTCCTTAAAGAGCCAAGGATAGAACCAGTTAATAGGGCAATAGTAAAGTCATGATGATGCTTAAATAGCCAATTTAAAAAACGAGCAAAAATGACTAAACCTATTACACCTCCTAGAGCAAGAATCAATAGGCTTAAGATATCTTTCTGATTAACTGAATTAAGCACAAATTCATACTTCCCTAGCAGAACCAAAATAAGTGCACCTGAAATGCCTGGTAAAATAAAAGCTGATGCTGCTAACGCCCCAGAAATAAATAGAAAGATTGGATTTTCAGGAGTTTTTGTAAGAGTTAGGCCTACTAGGCCAAAAGTAATAATTGCACCTAGTAAAAGTGTAATTAAGGCTGGAAAACGCCAGCTTTTTACTCGAGCACCCAAGCTCAAAACTGAAGCAGCAATAAGCCCAAAGAAAAAACTCCATACGAAACTAGCTTTATGCTCTAAAAGATACTCTAAAATTTGTGCCAACAGGAGTATAGCAACAAAAACACCAAAAGCTATTGGCAACAAAAAACGCCAATTTAAATATTCAAAAGCCTTTTTAAGATCTAACTTAAATACTGCTTGCCAGAAACGTTTGTCACCTAAAGTCTTAATGCTAGCTATTAATTCTTCATAAATACCGAAAATTAGGGCCATAGTACCACCAGATACCCCCGGGACAGCATTAGCTGCACCTATAACTATTCCTTGTAGGATTAAGAGTACATAACTTCTCAAAGTTTCTTTATTTTTAGAAGTTTCTTTTTGTGCTTGTTGTAGCATATTAATTGAATCCAGTGAAAGCACGAAATTGTACTTCACTAAAATCAAATGTCATCATCAACATTATTGGCAAGTGGCCTTCATGAGTACAGTCATTCATACCTTTAGGGTAACATTTTTGGACTCGAGCAAAAATTGGCTAAACCTTTACACGTTTATTTATACTAAAATTATACGAAGGAATTGCAATGACAATTAAACACTGGCCCTAACCATAGAAGATACAATTATTGAAGAGAAAAAGCTTATGCCAAACAAAATACAGTGTTTCTCACTATAGTTGAAGCCTATCTGAAGAACTTAACAGCAGGCAAGGAAAGCAGTATAAAATTTTCTGGAGTTGTTGGTGAACTTGCAAGTATTCTTAAAGGCTTTCATCTCTTTAGAAAAGATATTCTTTGACATTGACAAGAGCCTTAGAACAGCCATTTATAGTTGGGGATGGTACTCAAAAGGTAATCTGCAAAACTTGAGACTCAAGAAAACTTGATATTATAGAAATATAATGCTAAAAAAACTGTTCTTTCTAATTTCCTTTTGGAGTTTAATGCTTACTAGCAACATAGCACAAGAATATTCCCTAGAAAGCACTATAAGAGCTCCTGATTTTCCTAAAAATGTTGATTGGTTTAATACTGCTACCCCTCTTACCTTGGCCGATTTAAAAGGCAAAATAGTCCTATTAGATTTTTGGACTTATGGTTGCATTAACTGTATACATATCATCCCCGACTTAAAAAAGCTTGAAGAAAAATATACTGATGAGTTAGTGGTTATAGGTGTCCACTCGGCAAAATTTGATAATGAGAGTCAGAGTAAGAATATTCGTAATATCATTTTACGTTATGAACTCGAGCACCCAGTAGTAAATGACAAGGACTTTACTATATGGCGAAGTTACACTGCTAGGGCGTGGCCTACTTTAGTCTTAATCAATCCTAATGGCCGAGTTATTACTGCCCATGCTGGTGAGGGGGTTTTTGCTCTTTTTGATCCCATTATTAGTGAGGCAGTTAAACATTTTGATGCCAAAAACGAGATTAATAGAGAGTCAATTAACTTTGAGCTAGAAGAGCGTAATGTAGATTCGCAACTACTTTTTCCCGGTAAGGTACTAGCTGACGAGGTTGGCAATAGACTCTTTATAGCAGACTCTAACCATAATCGTATAGTGATAAGTGATCTTGAAGGAAATGTTTTAGATGTGATAGGCAATGGTAAAGCAAGTCTTACCAATGGTAGCTTCTCTGAAGCTAGTTTTTTTAGGCCACAAGGTCTTACTCTAGCTGATGAAAACACACTTTATGTTGCTGACACGGAAAACCATGCCATACGCAGAGTTGACCTTAAAAGCCACACTGTAGAAACAGTAGCTGGTGTTGGTGAGCAAGTATACATGCGCTTTAAGAGCAAGCTTGCTAGAGAAGCAGGCTTAAATTCACCATGGGACGTGCTTTATCATGAGAGGCTTGTATACATTGCTATGGCTGGACAGCATCAACTTTGGGTTTATGATTCTGTTAGTGAAGAAGTACGTTTGTATGCAGGTACAGGTCGTGAAGAACTTAAAGATGGGTTATTAGGTAGTGCAGGCTTAAATCAACCAAGTGGATTAGCTACAGACGGAGAAAAACTGTACTTTGCAGACAGCGAGGCTAGTGCTATACGTGCCATAAATTTATCTGGAGAAAGCCAGATAAAAACAATTGTAGGAACCGGGCTTTTTGACTTTGGTGATGTAGATGGTGTTGGTGACCAAGTGCGCTTACAGCATCCTCTGGGAGTAGTTTATCATCAAGGACTGCTTTATGTAGCAGATACTTATAACAGTAAAATTAAACAATTAGCACCTGAAGGTCGTGAAACTGTTAGATTTGCTGGTAGTGAAGCAGGCTGGCAAGATGATATGGCTTTTAAAGCCAAGTTTAATGAACCCGGGGGACTTAGCATTGCTGGTAATAGCCTTTATGTTGCGGATACCAACAATCATGTTATTCGTATTATAGATTTAGATAATAAAGAAGTTAGTACTTTGTCATTAGTAGATAGAGAGAGCAAGCTGAGTGGGGGAAGCTCTCCTTATGATGTACCTTATGAAATAAAAATTTTTAGACTCGAATCCCAAACAGTAAAAGCAGGGCAAAGTAATATTCAACTAAACCTTAATTTTCCCAAAGGTTACAAAGTTAATGATGTAGCTCCTTTTACTATGCTCTGGAAGAGTAGTGACTCTACTGTTAGTTTAGGCGAGGCTGCAGAACAAATGATACTCGAGCCCAGCTTTCCCTTAGAAGTTCCTTTACAATTAGATAAGGGCATGGCCACTCTTACAGGTGATCTCCTTATTTACTACTGTGAAGTAGAAGCAGCAGCAATTTGCCTAATTGATGAAGTGCGTTTAGAGGTTCCCATAGAAGTTCAAGACCTTGGTAGCAGTTACATTATGGCAAGTTACGATGTTCCAGAGCTTATTGATGATTATTAAGGATTTAGGCGGTAGCAGTTATTTTCTATCCACTCACCTCAGATCTAAGGTAACCCAAGGTTTTTCTAGCGCACTATAGCTTTAGCCGGATAAGCATCGATATTTATATGTGGTTTGTATTTGTGATGAGATCATTTTCTTAGCAACAGGTGTTGATACAGCATCAGAGTTTTTTTATGACTTATAGGCGTATTAAACTTACCCTAGAATTTGACGGTAGTGACTTTCATGGTTGGCAAATACAAGCTGTTACAGGTGAACGCACAGTTCAAGGCGTCTTAGAAGAAGTCCTAAAAACTATTCCACTAGCAAAACCACGTATGATAGGTGCAGGCCGTACAGATGCTGGTGTTCATGCCTTAGCAATGGTTGCTCACTACGATACCAAGGATAATATTCCGATAGATAGAATACCTAAGGTATTTAATTCCCGTTTACCAGAGGATGTGCGAGTGTTAAAAGCTGAAGAAGTAGGAGAGGATTTTGAAGCTCAGTTCAGTTGTAAGTATAGGCATTATATTTATAAAATGCGTCTAGCACGTGCATGCTATAAAGACATGGCCTTAGAGCGCAAGTACTTACTTTTCTTACCTCAACTATTAGATGTCACAGCCATGCAGAAGGCTGCTCCTTACTTTGAAGGAAAAAGAGATTTTGTAGCTCTAGCCACTCAGGAAACACGTTCAACTATCAAGGAGGTTTGTTTGTGCCAGATTAGACTTAAGGGCAATGACATTAGACTAGATATTGTTGCTGATGGATTTCTAAGAGGGATGGTTAGAACAATTGTGGGAACGCTTATTTATGTGGGGGAAGGGAAGATAAAGTCTGAAGAAATTCCTAGTTTATTAGCTGACAAAGATAGGAATAAGCTAGGTCCTAAGGCTCCTCCGCAGGGTCTTTACTTTGCTGAAGCAGGTTATCATCTTTATGCTTCAAATTTGGACTTGAATTCCTCAATAGCTTCAACCTAAACCTTTAGCTTTACTAATTGTGACTACCTAAAAATCAGATACCATCTAACTAGGGTTATTTGAAGCTCAATTGAAGCAATTGCAATTAGATCTTAGAATACAACATGAGTCCAAAGCTAAACCCCTAAATCAATCTTTCTATAGACTTCTTTGATAGGTAATGTGCACTCTATAGCTTTTAGCTCAACTAAATCGCTTATATCGTGAAATTCTAAGTATAGCCATGAGCCATTACGCTGGCGCACAAAACTTTCGACCCGAAAAGTACTTTGAGAAATCAAAATATACTGAACTAATGAAGCAATAAACTGATAGTGAAAAAATTTTTGACCTCTACCATAGGCTTCTGTAGAAGCTGAAAGAATTTCTATAATTACAATGGGGTTTAGCAGAATGTCTTTTTTCTCATCCTCAAATTTTTCTTGCTCACAGGCAATAACTATGTCTGGATAGGTATACTTTTTAACCTTGTCTATTTTGACTTTCATATCGCTAGCGTACACATTACAGAGTTTGTCAAGTAATTGATTAGCTAAAACCCTAACGGTGTTGGTAGAAATCTGATTGTGTTCCCTGCTAGCCCCAGCCATAGCAAAAATTTCCCCATCAAAGTATTCACTTTTAGTACTTGCAGCTCTTTCTAGGGCCAAGTATTCATTCATGCTTAGTGTTGATTTTAATTGTGATAGTTCAGTCATTGCTGCTAACGGGGAATGAGAGGCCTAAACACTAATTTGCCAGTCATTGCTTCTTCTAATACAGGGCGCACGGTACTCATAGGAAGATAATCAACATCAAGCCACTTTCTATTAAAACTGCGATAGCTTAGTGAGAGGGGGTGTCCTGATTGTCCTGTGGTGTGAATAAAGCGTGAATTATCCAAATTGGCTAAGTCATAAATAGCACGTAGGGTAGGGCCATGAGTTTGGGTAAAGTTCTTTCTGTCAATGTCAAAGCGCCCTACATTGACAGTAAACGGGTCACCACCATTAACTTTATTAATATCAAAGATGTAGTGTAATGGTGTTTTTGAACATATATTTTCTGAACATAAAGTATGGGCATGTCTAACTCTATGAGACTTACCCCATTGCCAGTTTGATATATCATCACCATAGTTAGCTTTTAGGTTTTCAAAAGCATCATTAAAAGCTTGCTTGGTTATGTCTTCGCAACTTTCCTCAGGAAAGGTATGCACATTATTGCACCATTTGGAGTTAGTATTAAGCACACTTAGCAAGAATGTAGGGCGAAAACCCCAGGCATCATTAAAAAATTCTTCATCTAATTCATCAGCGTAAATGAGGCGACTAAAATTTTGATACCAAGTGTAAAATATAAGTGGTTCAACAAATCCAGCTAACATTCTACCATCCCAAGCTTGGAGCTTTGTTAACACTTCTAGTTCTTCGGCGCTTCTAGGATCTATTGCTAATATGAAAGGTAAGAATTCTTTTGCCATAAGGGAAACTTGGTCAGCCTGAATACGGGCAAAGCTTTCAGGGGTGTGCTTTTCTAAACTTTCTATCATTTCTTCAATACGTGCAGCTCTGTATGGTTCTGCCCAATCTAAAGATATGAGATAAGGGTAACCATCAGCTAAAATTTTATGGTTAGCACTAATGATCTGTCCTGAAGCAGGGTTTATGACATGAGGCAATTCTTCAAAGGGAATAGTCCCTTGCCAATCATATTCACCTGTCCAACCGGGCACAGGGACAAGTCCGTCACCATTAGCGCGCAAAGGCACTCGAGCAGGGGCATAATGGCCAATGTTTCCTTCAACATCAGCATAAACTATACTTAGATGTGGGGAGTGGAAGTTATTTAGGCTCGAGGCAAACTCTTCAACATTTCTAGCTTGTAAAAGCTTTAAACCTGCTTGCAAAGTTAAGTCATCTTCCCGTAAGGCTGTCCAAGCAAAAGCTACAACATGCTCAAACTCCCTATTAGCATCCCTATTAGTGTCTTGTAAAATAGAGCTAGTATCTTCAGAAACATCTGAGATAATTGGCCCATGCTTACTCTCTCGCACTTTAAGAATAATAGAGCTTTGTTCTTTCCCCTTTACTTTTATAACTTCATCACGGATTGTGAAAGGTTCGTTGCTATCAGCAGTTAAGTAATATTTCTTGCTGCTAGGATCAATGCGCTCAATGAAAAGGTCTTGGTTATCAGCAGGAACATTAGCAAACCCCCAAGCCACAAAGTTATTGTGGCCTAGAATTATTGCTGGTAGCCCAGGCAAGGTAGCCCCAATAGCCTCAAAGTTAGGTGTTTTTATATGGGCAAAGTACCATGTTGAGGGTGCCTGTAGCCTTAAATGAGGGTCATTAGCTAGAAGTGGTTTGCCTGTTGTAGTTTTCTCCCCTGAAATAACCCAAGCGTTTGAGCCTGCTCCGGGGGGTAAGGGTTTAGGAAAATCTGCCCATAATTTATCTAGTGGTAAATCTTTGTAAAGTGCTTGGAAATCAGGCAAAATGGTAGGACCATCATCAGGATAGGGGGCAAATAGTTGTCCCAGTTCTTCATCAGAAAGTACACCAGCTAACCTAGCTCTTAGAAGCTCATCATCCCAATTATTTGACAAGTCCCAAGCCATCATTTTCAGCCATACCAAAGAATCGGCTGGTTGCCAAGGTTCTGGTGTATGTCTGAAAGCCAGAAACTCTGGAGGTAACGGCCCACGGCGATTTTCTAAGTAAGTATTAACTCCTTTTGTATAGGCCTTGAGGGTGTTTTGTGTTTCTACATCTAAATTTTCAAAAGAGGCTTTAGCATAATGATAAACACTAAGGGTACGGAAAAATCTATCTAAATTAAGACCTCGTTCTCCAGCAAACTCTGAGAGTCTACCTGCTCCTAAACGACGCTGAAACTCCATTTGCCAAAGTCTATCTTGGGCGTGAACAAAGCCTAATGCAAAGTAGGCATCTTCGTCATTTTCTGCATAGATATGTGGAATCCCGTAACGGTCACGAATAACTTCTACAGGTGCGTTTAAGCTCGAGAATAAAAACGTACCACTTGTACGAGGTAGGCCTGTGCGTAGATATATGAATCCAGCAAGCAGTAAAAGGATGAGAATAATTATTAAATTAAAAATTATGCGTAAAGCTTTTAGCATAAACATGAAACTTAATATACTTTAAAAATAGGACTCTTGACGTGTTTCAAGTGCCTGAGAGTTGATAATAATAAAGTGGACAGAACTCCTTTAGTCCTATGCAAACACGTAATTGTTGCCAAGAGTTTACCTAGAGATTTATATTTCTATTGCTGAATTAGTAAAACCCTATTCTAAGCGAGGTAAAAACATGTCCAATACAGCGTCATTGACTACTTTTTCTGCTGTATAAATAGCAGTATTTTGTTGGTTAAAACGTACTGTAAAAATGTTCCAACCTGTGTACAATTGGACAGCAGCTCCTGCACCACTTAGGGTAACATCTCTATCTACATAAATAATTGCGAAAAACCCCGGAAGATTCTCAACACTAGCTATTCCTAAGTACAAAGGGTCAATATCATGTCCATCATAAGTTGCGTTATTTGCTGTATCTACATACAGGTTTGTAATAGCCCTTGCAAAGTATGCCCCCTCAGGATTTACAGTAAACCCATCTTGAAAACCAGGTAATACTGTGCTGCCACTTGTCAAAGGACTTAAATATGAATTATCAAGAGGTACTGTAGTGCTTAAGTTAAAAGTTCCTGCTACAGGAGTTACACCTAAAATCTCAACATATTGGTTGTTCTGCTGGTCTATAACATGTAAGGCTACACGTGTATTAGGAAGCAATCCAGACTCAGATTTTATCAGGCCACTTATTGTCATCATTTGTTGAGCAAAAACAGTATTGACTATTAGCAAACAAAGTAAAAGAATAATTTTCAATATTTTCATAATCTTTCTCCCTAGCAGCTTTGGCTGCATTAGATGAAACTATAACTTTAAGTAATTAAAATTTATGTGGGAAAGGTCTTTTTTACCACAATTAGAAATGTCTTTACTGAGGCCGTTTTTCTAAAAATTATTGAGCAATGGTTTTTTAGATTGTTACTCAAATTAAATAAATGAATTTTAAGTGAGGACATTCACTTTTAATCAAGCGTGAGTTAGGGTAAAATTATACACATAGGTTATAGTTAAAAGTATTAATAGTAATTATTTTAAGTCTATAAGTTGGAAAATTTGGTTTTTAGATTGCCTCAAACTTTATTGAAGAAGATTTTAATTAATTTTAGGTGGTGAACATAACATGTTCAATTTTCTTATCGGTGAAAGTGGCTCGAGTGTTGGCAAAGAACTATTAGCAGGCCTAACTGGGTTTTTAACAACAGCCTACATTTTATTCTTAATACCTGCAAATTTTGCAGAGATAGGGGCATCTTTTGAAACTGTTGCTTTAATGACTGCTTTAGTAACGGGAATAATATGTCTTTTTGTAGGATTATTTACTAACCTACCGCTTATCATAGCTCCAGGAGTAGGGTTAAACGCATATATAGTCTTCACCTTAGGATTTGGCAAGGGTTTAGATTACCAAACTGCTCTAACAGCAGCATTTTGCTCAGGGATAATTTTCTTTCTTTTAACTTTGTTTGGTTTACGAAGCTTCTTACTAAATGCCATTCCCCAACCCGTTAAGATAGCTTGTATGTCAGGCGTTGGCCTTTTTCTTGCTATGATTGGCTTTCAAAATGCTGGCATAATTGTTGATCACCCTGCAACGCTAGTTACTTTGGGTTCTCTACAAGACCTCCAGGTTGTACTTGCCCTGATTACTTTAACACTTGTAAGTGTTTTTCTAATTTTAGAACTTCCTGGGGCTCTGGCATTAGGAATTGTACTTTTTTCACTTATGGCTTGGGGGTTTGGCTTCAGTGATATACCTACAGGAGTATTTGCTATGCCAACTTGGCCAGATTCTTTTTTCTTAACATTCAACTTTAGCCAAATCACTTCGAGTGTTTTTATAGGAGCTATATTAGGAATTCTTTTTATAGATGTCCTTGATACTGCGGGAACACTTGTAGGACTAGGTCGTTTAGGAGGGATTAGAGATAAGGATGGCAAAATATTTGGTTCCCAAAAAGCTTATATTGCAGATGCTATAGGCAGTATTTTAGGTCCACTAGGTGGTACTAGTAATTCAACTGTATTTATTGAAACAGCTATACCTATGCAAGCAGGAGGCCGAACAGGTCTAACTGCTGTTACCACAGGAATCTTGTTCTTATTATCAATCTTTTTTCTACCCATTATAGCGGCTATTCCTGCTGCTGCTACAGCACCTATCTTGATTCTTGTTGGAGCAATTATGATGCGTGGTGTTACTGACTTAGAATGGATACGTATAGAGGAAATTATACCTGCCTTTTTAACAGTTGTTGGTATGGCACTCACATTTAACATTGCTGATGGCATGAGCCTAGGGATAATTAGTTATATCTTGTTACACCTTACAACAGGAAAATTAGATGAGATTCATCCTGCTAGCTATGTTTTATCCGTTCTTTTGTTAATTTATCTGGTTGCATTTTGAATGGGTTTTCATTTTTAGCACACTTTAATAAGTTTTTGAAATTTAATCAAACGTTAATTGTGAGAGTGCAGTGATTACTGGAATTGTTAAATGAGGTTATGGACAGCAATACTTACTTTATTAAAACTGAAAAAGCCAAGCAAGAAATAAAAGATAAAACCCTTAAAGTACCCTTAAAATCACGTTTTTTGCTTACATTAATTGATGGTATGCATACAGTTGGCCAACTGCAGGAAAACCATCGTGACCGCTTTGGTGATATAATTAACATTTTACAAGACCTAGTTAACCAAGGGTTAATAGTAGAAAAACCATCTGCTCCTAGAGTTGTTCAACAACAAAATCAACCTCAACAACAAAATCAATCTCAAGAGCCCTCTAAATCAGCGTCTAGTGGAGAGATCTTTTTAGAGGGCAAGAAGTTATTAATTAGTAAACTACTTGTTAAAGTTTATGGGCCAATGGCAAACTCTATGTTGCCTAAATTAAATGATTGCCAAACAAAAGATAGCCTTTATACTTATACTAAAGAACTTCGTAACACTATTGCTGAAGGTCTTAATAGACGTAAAGCAGAAGATTTTTGGTCTAAAGCTAAAGACATTTTGGAAAAGTAGAAAGCCTTGCTAACCTTTGGTTTCTAGTAAGGTTTCTTAATAAATTTACAAAAAAACATTAATTAATCAGTTATTGCGCCTTGTGATGCGCTCGAGACCAACCGAGCGTACTTTGCCAAGACACCTGTTCTATAATTTGGCTCTGGAGCTTGCCAATTGTCTTTTCGTTTAGTTAACTCCTCGTCACTAATATTAATTTGAATGAGGTTTGATTCAGAATCAATAGTAATACTGTCCCCTTCTTCTGTCAAGGCAATTGGACCACCCTCTTGTGCCTCCGGAGCAACGTGACCTACAACTATACCATAGGTTCCTCCTGAAAAGCGTCCATCAGTTATAAGCCCTACACTATCACCTAAACCTTTACCAATAAGGGCGCTAGTAGGTGAGAGCATTTCACGCATTCCCGGACCACCCTTAGGCCCTTCGTAACGAATAATAATAACATCACCCACTTTAATCTCATCATTTAGAATAGCTGTCATAGCATTTTCCTCTGACTCAAATACCCTTGCAGGACCAGTAATTTTAGTTGTCTTTAAGCCGCTAGTTTTAGCCACACAACCTTCTGGAGCCAAATTACCTTTCAAAATAGCAAGGTGACCTTTAGGGTATTTAGGTTTATCAAAAGGTAAAATTACTAACTGATTATCAGGGGGAGCCTCTGGCACATCTCTTAAGTTTTCAGTTACTGTTTTTCCTGTCACTGTTAGGCAATCACCATGTAGCAAACCTTCTTTTAAAAGCATTTTCATAATAAGAGGTGTACCGCCCTCACGATGGAAGTCCACAGTGACAAAGTGACCTGAAGGTTTTAAATCTGCTAGATGTGGCACTTTATGACGCATAACTTCAAAATCATCTATGCTAAGCTTAACCTCTGCTGCATGAGCAATGGCTAATAAGTGTAGCACCGCATTAGTTGAACCACCTACAGCCATTACCACTGCTATGGCATTTTCAAAGGCCTCACGGATCATAATATCACGTGGCTTTATGTCGTTCTCAATAAGTTTAATAAGCGCTTCACCACTTGCTGCTGCACTGTCCAATTTTTCTTTGTCTTGAGCAGCCATAGTAGAAGAGTAGGGTAAACTCATCCCCATAGCTTCGAAGGCGCTAGACATAGTATTGGCAGTATACATGCCACCACAAGATCCTTTACCGGGAATTGCACAACGCTCCACAGCACAAAAATCACCATAAGAGATGCGTCCTGCACGGTACTCTCCTACAGCCTCAAAAGCACTTACTATAGTTAAATCTTTTCCTTGATGGTGACCCGGTTTGATAGTACCCCCATAAATAAAAATGCTAGGAATATTTAGTCTGGCCATGGCAATCATAGAACCTGGCATATTCTTGTCACAGCCACCAACAGAGATAAGACCATCCATAGATTGGCCCCGACAAACTGTTTCTATAGAGTCAGCAATAACCTCACGGCTTACCAAAGAGCATTTCATCCCCTCTGTGCCCATAGAAATACCATCACTAATGGTGATAGTACCAAACGTTTGTGGCATACCACCTGCTAACTTGATTGCTTTGGAAGCAACATCAGCAAGCTCATCAAGTCCAGCGTTGCAAGGAGTTATGTTACTATAGCCGTTGGCTACAGCAATTATAGGTTTTTCAAAGTCTTCATCTTGAAAACCAACTGCCCTCATCATTGAGCGATTAGGGGCACGATGGTCTCCTTGAGTTATTACATAGCTATGCTTATTTAAATTTTTGGTAGCAGGTATATCCAATTTCTCACTCATAAAAGTTACTCCTAAATATTTAGCGCCTTTATTCTAAGCTATATGCAAAAGTGAGGGCATTAAACAAATCAATGATTTGATGATTTTGTACTTATACAGATAGCCTAATTACTTTTTGTTATCTTTGCAGTATGAATAGCACTTCAGATAACAACTCTTTGTCTTTAAAGTTAGGGTATTGGTCAGCATCATTGGCTTCTTTTACTTTTATTATCTTTAAAATTTGTTTTGTTGGCATAATAGTAACTCCTTGATTTGTTGTCCCAATATTTGCAGGTGATAGATTAGAAAACACCATAAAGATTGCTTTTCTAATAAACGGGATATTTTTTTGCTTGGTGGAGTTGGTTTTGTATTTGATATTAAGTCTCTAGCGTTTTTAACTATAAATTTTGGAATGGGTAGTGCAGTTTTAGTAGCAACAATAGCATTAACTAACCTTTTCAAAAGAAGGTTAGTTACCCAACCCTCACTTATTTGGCATTATATATGGGTGCAGATCAAGAAATTGATCTAGTTTTTCTTGCAGAGCTAAATGAGAGCTGTGTAGAAATTTATAACCTTAAACTGAAGGTTTATTAGGATTAATTAAAGCAGTAGGGTCAAGATCTCGTAAAGCTTTGGCACTTAACCATACACGTTGTGGCTTACCATCTACCCATATAGTTTTTTTGTGTAAATTGGCTTTGTAAACACGCTTATGAACACCTGTACGTTTCACACCCACTCCACCTTTTTTCTTAGGCGACCCACTACGCCTAACTGTTTTCATCGATGTTGTCTTTTTTCCTGTAATGGCACATGCTTTTGGCATAAAACTTCTCCTTCAATTTTTACAATATGTTACAGCTCGTTTTTGAACAACATTTTTGCCTCTAAATGGCAAAATATAGCTTGCTAATTCTAGCACTGCTTTATAATATTGCCAAGAGTTAAGTTGATTTGTTGACCTAAGATAAACTAACTTGCTAAACTTTGTATGCTTGGAGAGGTGACCGAGTGGCTTAAGGTGCACGCCTGGAAAGCGTGTGTGTGGGAAACTGCACCGAGGGTTCGAATCCCTCCCTCTCCGCCACAGGCAACAAAAAACTAATTTTTTCATAGATAACCTTTCTTAGTTAATTTAATGAAATACGGCTAAAATACAGCTATGGATTAATTAAGACTATTAAGAGGTGTGCTAGAACCAAGTAATATACTAAGCTCTAATGCTCCAGTGTCACGTTGCTCCTCAAACATATGTGAATACTGGCGTAATGTAAAGGCAGTATCTTTGTGGCCCACCCTATCAGATATTGTCTTTATGTCCACTCCTTGTTTAACTAGAAGTGATACATGCAAATGACGTAAGTCATGTAATCTTACTCGAGGAACACCAGCTTCTTTTTGCAAACGTAACCACAAATGATGAAATGTGCTAGGGTTGGTAATTCCTCCTATGGGTGTAGAAAAAATGAGGTCTTCATCTATCCACGCAGCCCCTAAATACTCTCGTTCACTTTGTTGAATTGCGCGATGATTATAAAGTATTTTTAACACATCTGCAGGTAAGCTTACAAAACGCTCTCCTTTCTTAGTTTTAGGTGTTGACCATGCAGGTTTGCTATCAAGAATAGTGAGGTTACGCCTTATGTGCAATTTACTATTTTTTAGATCATCCCACTTCAGCCCTAGTACTTCACCACGCCTCAAGCCTGTAGCTATAAGTAAATAAAAAGCAGCATACAATCTATGAGGACGTATATGGTCAAGGAATCTTATAGTTTGTTCAGGTGTCCAAAGAGTTATTTCTCTCTCAGGTTCTTTTAAAGTATCTACAGCTTCACAGGGGTTTCGGGAAATAAGTTGTAGTTTGACAGCTTGCTTTAGTGCTCCATAAAGCAACTTGCGAACCTTATTGGCTGTAGGTATACCAGTATTATCAGCAATATCATTGACTACATTTTGAATGTGGAGTGGAGTAAGCTTGGTTAATTTGATTTCACCTATACGTGGTGTAACGTAGCGATCTACCTGCTCACCATATAGCTCTACTGTACGTGGTTTTACTGAGCGGGCTTTATTATCCAGCCAGCTTTTTAAATAAGTCTTAACAGTATGTGTAGTTTCTGAAAAAATCCCATCAGATACTTGACGTTTAATTTCTTCTAGCTTTCGAAGTGTTTCCTGTTGGCTTCTACTAGACACTACTTTTCTTTTTTGTTTTCCGTCAGTGTTGTAACTAAGGGTTATTGCTGCTTCCCAACGTATATAAGAACTACCATCTTTACACTTCACCTTACGCTTATATATTGAACCCTCCCCATTGGTACGTCTTTTAGCCATTAAGTATCAACCTCCTCAATATCAATTTCAAAAATGTCATTTGGAGTTATCCGCTTACCTGTTTGGTGATAGATACCTCGAGCAATAGCTTTGACAATACGAAAATGAGCAGCTTTCTGCTTATTGTTCTTGATCGAGTAAAGCATACCAATACTAACCCGCTCTTTGTTAGTTTTGGCAGTTTCCTCAATCGCTTTATGTAATCCATAAACCTTGAGATGATTTGCTTCAAGGTATTCTTTAAGCTTCCATTGCATGAAAATAGTATTAGCCATATTCATAAATTAAACTATAGCAAAATATCTTACTATAGTCAAGTATTTAACTAAAGATTACAGAATTTACCCTAGAGAAACTTAATTTGCTTTTGCCAATACTTTTTTACTTTCACCGCCTCCTTTTTAGGAACTTCTACTAGTTCTAGCTCGAGCACCCATTAACTTTTCTTTTTAGTCAGATACTTTTGAATCTCGGTTTCAGGTACCCAGTTAACAGTTTTGCCCTTATGAGTAGTTTCTACGGTTTCTATGTCACCTCGAGCAATGGCATCTCTTATAGTGCTTCTAGGCGTGCCTACAGCCTTTGCAAATGCTGTTTGATTAAGAAGCTTGGGATCCCCTTCAGCTTTGATCTCAGTGGACTTAGGTTTAGGGGCTTCAACCTTATGTACACCCTTGTTAAGAAAGCCTAGCTTAACAATCTCACCACGTTCTCTAGAGTTAAGTTTTGAGAATAGCTCGAGTAATTCTTTATCAAGTACAATTCTAAAAGCTTTTGTAGCTAAGCCTTCAGGCAAGGCTTTTTCTCTAATTTTGGCAAAAGCTACTTCTTGCTCTTTAGTTCTCTTACGACCTAAACTATCACGTTTTATCTCTTCTGTTTTCATTATTTTAGTATAGCACGACTGTACACCCTAGACAAATTTTGTTAAATTAACAAGAAGTGCAAGTATTTGTTGGTGTGCAGCCTTTAATATCTCTGTGCTTGCATCAAGGCTGTACGGCCTTGACAATACAATATTGATGTGCTAAGATAAAAGCATCAAAGAAGCTTACAGCTTCCAACTAACAAGCTTCTTTGAAATCCAAGTTTTACAGGTGTAAAAATGAATCAGAGAGATTCTACCACAGCACAATATCAAGTAATAGGCATTGAGTACCTCGAGGCTCCACTAGAACAAAGTGAAGTGCAACCCTCCAAATCAACAACATGGGCATCATTCAACAATTCTATAGAGGCCAGCAACCACGCTCGAGCCCTAGCAGACCAATTCGATAACCTCAGCTTTTTTGTAAAAGACAACAAACCACCCACAGACGAAGAAATTATCCAAGAGTTTGCTCACTTAGATTTCGGGGTGGCCTAAATGCTACACACTACTCTAAGAGAAAACATAGAAAGATTGCTCATAGGTTTCTTATTAGCAGGAACCTTAATATCCTGTGGAACTTCTGCCTCTCCTAAACCAAAAGAGATACACACACCAACCTACTGTAGAAACCTATCAGCAAATTTACCTGCAGGAATTGATACCGAGTACATACTAGGCTATTTTGATAAAGAAAACGAAGATTGTGTAATCTACTCCGATAAAGTAACTCCTCAAGAAGTTGAAAATTACTTCTCCTTGATTAACCTACCTGCTAAACAGGCTACCTATATCAAAGTGAAACTAGGAACTCCTCCTACAGTGAAGAAGTATGCCTACTCTGGTAGATCACGCAAACTTGTAAGTTCTACAGATTTAGATTGTGTTGATTTCACTACTAAAGAAGCAGCACAAACAGCTTCAGCCAATGGTGACCCTCACAACCTTGATGGTGATAACGATGGTGAAGCATGTGAATGGGGTGTCGGCCTCCAAGCCATGAAGCATTACACTAAACCTATCCCTAAACCAACTCCACCTAAAAGCAATCCTCCCTATAGTGGTGGTAGTTCCCGCTGTGGCTCTGGTAAGACCTATGTTAGCCCCTACACTAGGAGAGATGGTACTCGAGTAAAAGGACACTGCCGTTCTAAACCTAGATAGTTGGGTTGTATTTGGCAATGCTAGGTGCAGAAAGTAAGTTGGTGTAGCATTAATGTTAACAGATTCAACAAAATCAACAAAAGTACCCAAATTATATGCTAAACTTAGCTCAACTTATTTTTGGGTTTACCCTTGGAGATTATATGGTAGAAAACGAACGGCTATAGGCCTGTACCGAATTAACGCACTCCAGAGTGTGACGTTTGTTTTTGTTTTGGTGAACGTAGCAAACGTCACACCACAAGTGCGACCTGAAAGTTGAAAAACCTCCAGATAAGTCAGTGTAACAGGTTTTTCCACTTCACAAATTAAACAATTAGCTAAAAGCATTCTAAAGCTTGTCAATGGGATTGTATGCATATAGCATCTTTGCCTCTTAAGAAAACTCCTAATCTAAATCAGAAAGGTAATTTTATGAAAAGCATATTCAGCATTACACTTATTATGGGCATATTACTTGCAGCTTGTGCTCCCACAACATCCGATAAGGATAATGAAGCTGAAAAGGCTCTAAAGGATTTTAAATGGACAGTTATTAAAGAGCCAGCAATTAATTATTTTGACCTTCAAGCAAGCTTAAATGCAGCAGAACTCCCTGTTGAAGTTGTTGAGAATACTTGGCTAGTAAAAACGGATAATCTTAAAATGACAATTAGTTTAGCAGATAAGCCAGTTCTATCTTTTGTTACAGAAAATGATTTAGTCAAATATAAAAATCTATATGAAATAGCAAAACCAACTCTAAGTAGCTCTCAGCAAACACATTACTCACCTACCGAAGAAATTTTTAACCTTACACAAGGTTCTATCTTAACAGTTGGACCAGAAGGTTTTGTCTTTTCCTTACAGAATAATAGTGATCACTCTATAAAGTTAATTTGGGATGAAAGTGCTATAATATTACCAAATGGTGACACCTCACGTATAATGCATGAGGGAGTTCGTTTTTCGGACAGAAATGTATCTCAGCTACCAAGCACTATCCCTTCAGGTGGTAAACTTGATGATTTAGCAAAACCCAGTAGTAATGTTGAGTACAACTCTCTTCTTGAGAAATGGATGTTTTCACCTCTGATTGACACCATTTTCTTTGCTAAAGGTGAAAGTATAACTTTGTTTTTGACTTTAGAAATAGCTGGGGAAAAACAAGAATTAGATCTAAAATTTATTAGTAGGGGTTATAATGCTGTTAAATCAGCAAAAAATCAAAAGCAACGAAAATAGGGAATAGTAATCATAAGCTTAATACAAACTAACCTTATCTTTAGACTCTAAGCATTTTTATCTACTGTAAAAATCACGCTCGAGCAACAAAGTCACCAAAATTCAGGACTTGGTTTGTTACCCCCAGTAACCACAATTCCTAATGAACCAGCAACTGATGTACCCGTTGATTCCCTCTTACTCCACCAACAGATTAGAGCAGTAGCAAGGACTAAGTCATCATGTGGATTTTCTCTAGGATTGTTGGCATAGCTCTCATGGCCTCGAGCATTTGTAAAAGCTCTGAAGGCCTCAAGTTCTTTTCTTAGAATTCCTGCTAATGGTAGTTTAGGGTGAATCTTTAATTCACCGTTCTGTAATGCTAATTGAGCACTAGAAACAAGGTCTTTTTTGGGAACATGGTATTTGCTCCCCTCTTTCCTTTCTTCATGTCCGCCATGTATTATCACTTTAACAGGCTGCAAACTTTTTAATAGATCGCAAACACTAGTTCCTACACCTGTAGCATCAATTAGCAGCTTCTTTGTTGCATTCTGCTCTTCAATACTCTGAACAACTTGCTTAATCATCTCAACTTGCTTTGGATAAGATGTACCCAACTCTATTCTTATTATTTCTCCAACATTTAAAGACTCATCAATCTTTTCAGCAATAACTATTGCGGTATGGTCTTGTGATTGTCCTATATCTACGCCTATTAGGTAATGCTTCTTCATAATATCTCCTATAAGAAGTTGAATGGTTCAAAATCTGCTTCAAAGGCTCTATCAATATCTTCAGTTCTAAAGATTGCAAATTCACTATCTGTAAATTCACATAGATATTCTTGTCTAAACCAGTGGTCTGATAGTAGGGTTTTACGCTCACTTTCTAAGAACTCCTTGCTGATACGAGAACAATCCAAAGCGGTAACCTGAATCTTCTCCCAGCCAGTAGACTCCCATGCTTCATAAAAGAACCCTGTTCGTCCTCGAGGTGTACTAAGAAGAATCAATTGTCCATTAGTAGTTGCTAACATTGGTAGAACTGCACGTATCAGATCAGCATCGCAGAAGGCTGCTTCATCGACTATGGCTAGTGTGACAGCACTGATTCCTCTAATAGTTTCTTCTTTGGAAGGCAAACTAAAAAACCTAGCATTAGTCTTTTCAAACCATGCATTAGTCTTGTTGTCCTCGAGCAAGGTAGGAGGATTAATTAGTTTTTGTCTTAGCTCGAGCACTTTAGAACTAAGCAACAAACTCTGTCTTAAACTAGGGCTGAGTGCTATCACTACAGAGTTTTGCTTATGAATTAGGTAGTATAGGGCTAGTAAGGCGCAGGCTGTTGATTTACCTGATTGTCTCGAGCAATTCAGGATAATGCGTTTTGATCTTGATGTAACCAACTTAACCTGCCAAGGATCAAGATTAAAGCCCAATTTTTTAGCAAATGTTACTGGATCATCAGTATTATTATTCTTTTGCTGTTTTAGGGTTTTTGCTTGTTGCTCGAGCCTAGTTAGCTCTTTTAGATAGCAAGCTTTCAACTCAGTACCTAATTCAGAGATTTCTTGAACTCAGCGAATTCTATTCCTAAAAGCTCGAGGCGCTTTTCAAATTCTCCTACTTCAATAGCTTTAAGATAAGTTGAAGCAGATTGTGAAAGGGCATGAGTAAGCTTGCATAATTCTGAGGTATCAACTTCGTCATTATCTGCTGTTTTAATAATATGAGTCTCGATTGTAGAAATAGCAGTCCATAGTACTTGAGTTAGTTCCTTTATAGTACCTGCTTTAGGTCTATTCTTTTCTTTTTTACCCCTTCTAGCTTTAGCTGTGGTTACTTCATTCATATGTACACCCCCCCTTATCTGTTGATTTAAATATTCCCTTATCTGGATTGATTGCTTTGATAATTGCTGTTTGTGACATAATACTAACACTTCTGCCTAGCAAAAGTAGTTCCTTAGCCACCATTATAGTAGATTTTATACGATTAAGCTAATAGAGTTGTTCGGAAATAGCCAAATCAGCTAAAATAGTAGCTAGTATGGTAGTTTTCAAAACCAGAAGTGACAGACAAGTAAGAGCCTTGACAGGTTTGCCTGAAGAAAAGATAAATGAGTTAGAGACAGTGTTTGAAGAGGTATATGAGGAGCAAAGTCAAAAAGACTATGAAGAACAACAAGCTAAAGGGGAAAGAGAACGATCTAGGGGAGGAGGAAGAAAAAGTAAACTTCCTTCTACTAAACACAAACTCGAATTTATTCTCTACTACCTGAAAAGTTATCCTACAATGGATGAATTAGCAGAGAAGTTTGATATGTCTCGTTCCAGTGCACACTATTGGGTACATAAGCTGCTGCCAATTCTCTCAGCAGCCTTGGAAAATTAGGTATGTTGCCTAAGAGAGAGTTCAATACACCTGAGGAGTTAAAAGAAGCGCTTGAAGAAGCAAGAAAAATACTGATTGATGCTACAGAAAGGAAACATAGACGCCCTAGTGAAGAAGAAAAGCAGGAGGAGCTATATAGTGGAAAAAAGAAGGGTCACACGGTAAAAAACACAATAATAGCAACAGGAAGAAAGGTAATAATCTATGTAGGAAGGACATTTGCTGGGCGGAGACATGACTATGGGATGTTTAAGGAGGAGTTTCCACCTAAACAAGGCTGGCTGAAAGAGGAGGGAAAAAGAGCAAATCTAGACTCAGGTTATCAAGGTATAAACAAGGATTATGGGATAGGAGCAGCGATACCAAAGAAAAAGCCAAGGAAGAGTAAAAAGAATCCTAATCCAGAGCTAACAGAAGCAGAGAAGGAGAGGAATAAAAGACTGAGCAAAGCAAGGATATATGTAGAACATGCCATAGGAGGTATGAAACGCTTTAATATACTAGTGCATGCCTTTCGGAATCGCAAGGCAGGTTTTGTAGATAGCGTTATAGCTGTCTGTGGGGGGCTTTGGAATTTTTTGATTGTTTAAACTATTTATTTCCGAACAACTCTAATATTTCTTGCTTAAATTAAACTAAAATTATCTTAGTGATAATGATCAATAAGGAAAATGACTCTTAGTCAAGGACTAAAAGTACTTGCTTTGTAGCTTATTTGTGATTAACTCACGGGCTTTTTTAAGTGAGTAGCTTGGTTGCTCGAGCTTTGGAATGTTCAGAGGTGGTGGGTGGCTCGAGCACCCTCCCAAAATCCCCAACAATAACAGGGAGTTAATAGCTAGCTCGAGCAACCAAACCACACATATATAGTGCAACTTAGTCAAGCTCGAGCCTATAAACATCAACAATTCTTTGTACTAAGCGATAGCCTCAACTCCAACTATATCCTAATACAACCATTAAATCCTCTATTTCTAAAGGATCTACTTGCAAATTCTCGTTACCGGGTGGAGTTACCTTTAATTGCCATTTCACTGGTGGGTCTGTTAGTGCTAGCTCAATGTCAGCATCTTCTTTTTTTGCAAAATGTAAGTTGCCATATTCATTTTCATTAACTCGAGCAAGAACCAACGGATCTGAGCCATCTGGTAATGGAGGCGTCATAACTACTGTATAGCCATCTGTATTAGTACAGCGTGCTAATAGCCAAATAGTATTGATTTTCAAGGTCTTTTCTGCATCTCGAGTAGGAAAAAGACTTGAAGATATTTCTAGCTCAAAAATGTTGCCATCTACTGGATCAGTTGGATTTAAAAACTGATGCCACTGAGTTGGGAAATCCTGCTGTAGATTGAATATACGCATAGAGGGCATTGACTCATCTTGACTGAAATACTTTCTTAGATGCTCAATAGCCTTGTCCTTCAAGGTATCTGCATCTCCCTTTGCGGTATAACTAACGTGCAGAATAGCATCTGAGATGGTGTTATAATCGAACTGACGTAAAGGTTTACCAAAATCCGCTTTAGTTTTATCATTAAACAGCTCCAAGGACCATTCGCTAATTACACCTGCTCCTTCAAAAGGAAGGTAGCGTTCATCACGGAAGCTAAGCTCAAATACGCCACTGTCATTTTGGGCACTGCTAGTAGCAATAACTCCAACAGGAACATGACTTTCAATGACAGGAACATGACTTTCAATAAAACGATTATCACCTTGGGCATCAGTGTTGTGAGGATAGCCATTATCGACATTGTTATTGATACGAATACTGTGTTTGATCAAACGCAGGGTGCAGGGAATTGTTGTATAGGGTCCCACTACACAAGGTAAGGTAATGCTTACTGATTTGATACGTCGGAAATAGTGCCCTGGATAATCTAGGTCAAAAATTTCCTCGGGTAAGCGAATACTGCACTGACCTGTTTCCCTGAGTTTGATTAAAGCTAATGGATCCAATAGTGCTAATGAGATGTGTTTGGTTAACTCAAACTCACGCTCGTTCTTCTCGAGATAAGAAACTTCCATGCGTTTAAGGTCATGGTGTAGTTTTTCCCCAGCCATCAAGCCTTTTTTCAAGCTATCCCAGTAACCGAATTGAATGAAGTTCGAGTCACCTTCCTGTAGACCTAACTCATGACGATAGGCTTGTTCAGTACGCTGAGCAGTCTCAAATGCTAACTGATAGGCTTGGAAGTACACACTGGAAATCTGACCAGTCATCCAAGAGTAAAGATCTTGGTTAGTAAATTTGTCGCGCATAAAGGTTTCAATTTCTTCAGCGTTTTCCATTTGCTTACGGTGGTTTCGTAACTCAAGACTTGCGATCTCGGTGCGGATTTCAGCAGCGATGATTTGCTTGTCAATTTGCATGATTTCGCGTGCAGCTTGATTGTGCTGAAAAACCCAATCTAGCTCTCTGGCAATATAACTACCAAGCCTTGATGTCAAGTTTGCACCAAATTGAGTAGCAGAAGCCAAAATTCTTTTGCTAGTTGCTTCTGCAAGTTGAGCATCCGCAATTCCAGATATAGTTACTCCAACACCCATAAACATTGCGTTCTGATCTGGAAGTCGGTGCAACATGGCCCCAAGGAATTCTTGGGCTGCGGCTGCGGATTCGAAACCTAAAGCAATCCTAAGCAAAAAGTTTTCTATAATCTCATGTGGGAACATCTTGACACCAGCTATATCCACAATATCAGAAAATCTTGGACGATCTTTTTCCTGAACATTTTCACCCACTGCAGGAATCTTAGAACCGCCTTCACCTAGTAAATGTTGGTAGTGAGAAAGTCGTCCCAATGTCATATTGCGGGATGCCATTAAAGCTTTTTGTTGTTCTTTTGCTTCATCAAGTTGCTTCTGCCGTGTTTCCTCTATCATTTCCAGCAACCCAGTTTCGTGTTTGGATCGTAACAAGGAAAGCTCTTCTGCATCTCGCTTTTCTAGAGTTGCTAAGAGGGTTGCACCTAGTGACCTAAGCTCACTGCAAAGCTCTGTAGCTTTTTGAGCTAACACGTTAAAACGGTACTTGGGCAATGGTAGATTAATATCATTGAAGATATTGCTCAGGTCTATTCCAGCAGCAGCACCACGAACTAGCAAGGCAGGATCAATGGGTGGCTCAAACAATGGTAATTGGCGAACCACACCTTCAATGTTCATACAGTGGCGAATTTTGAATAATCGGTTGGCTACGGTATCCCAATACTGTAAGAGCTTGTCGTTTTTAGGTAACCCAAAATATAGCATTGTGGGAGGTTGTTGTGCATTTGCCTCTGAAGCTGGGGTTTCATTAACAGGCACAAGTTCTTCAAACTCAACCAGCGGATCTGAAAAAACACCTAATCCAAGTCCCTCTATGGAGTTGTAAGTTTGTACTCGAGCTGTAAGTCGTGGTGGAATCTCAACTGGGCGAGGCCCAAGGATTTCTGAGGCCAATATGTATAGCTGGGTGGCTTCATTAATGGACTCTATGCTATCTCTACGGAATAATTGGTCACCCCAAGCAATTAAGTTATCTAGGTACTTCATGACCACTGCCTTTTGATAGGCTGTAGTACGCATGCGTGCTACTAAATGTGGTTTAAATGGCTGATTGCGCCATGCTGTAACAGAAGCCTCTAAATCATTTAGGCGTTTTAATTCCTGCTGCTCTTCTGGGCTAAGGTTAGTTTTTGCACGAAGTGCTTTTGCCTTACCAAGAAGGGTAAGTAAATTTTTTAGGCGATCTTTTTGGTAGTCTTCATCAGTCCTTTCAAAAAATTCCTTGGTTTGCCAATAGCGTTTTGGACTATCTTCACTTGAAGTATCAGTTGGGTCAAAAATGTAATGAAACCACCTAGTTGCTTCCTCGAAACGTTGATTCTTAGTTAATTGGTCAGCAATCATTAAAGGTGCATGGAAGAATATTTCCCAGTTGTAAGCTGCGTAAGAACCTGAGAAGCTAAAATCCATTTCTTCGGTGGGGTAGGGCTGGGCAATAAGTTCAGAAGGGTTATAAGTTGCTTTAAAATCGAAGGGATCTATTGGCTGACCACGGGGTGAGAATTTGTGTGGCTCGAGCTGAACCTCGCGGCGAAGCATCTTATCTAAACCTTGCTGATTAAGAATACTAGTAAGAGTACAAAGGTAAGGATGGTAAAAGGTTTGTAAGTTGTAGGTGGTGTTGCCCCTAGGAGTAACAGGGGCCATTTTATGAGTGTCTGGACCTAGTACAACACTGGGCTGAAATGCAAATTCCCTTTCATTAGTAGGTTCCATTGCCTGAATGCTTCTGGGTTTGACTCTTCCAATTTCACTAGGGCTGTCAAAAACGGGATTGCTTGAAACTTTTGGAATGATTAGGAAATTTCTGAAAAGATCTTGATAGAAAAATGGATGGCGTGTGACCTTGGGGTCAGCCCCTTGACTTATAATTAAGTACTTCTCAAAATCAGAATTAGGGATATTGGCAAGTGCCGTTTGGAGGTTGTCAAGGTCTGTGTGGATAGGTAAACTTAGCCCTGTTTCATTTTCCACTGGTTCTCGAAAGAACATATAGGCACGTTCAGTTCTAAGTAAAGATAAAGCGTCATACCCAATCTCTACGCCACTCCAACCAACCCAAAAAACTAGTGGATCTAAATGACAGCCTCCAAAAATAAATTTGTTGTAGGAGCCCTCAATATTGGGTTCGAATTCTTCCTCATTTGGTTTGCTGACATAATATTGGTAAATGTACAAACTAGTCCCTAGAACCTCTGGTATAAAAAAGACTCTAGATAACTCTGCTAAATCGTTATCCTTTTGCCATACTTCTATTGACTTTGACGATATTTTTTTGCTTGTCCATTTACCCTGCTTCCACTCACTCCAAGCTAGCTTAACCTCCCAATACTTCTTGCTTTCATCCTCTATTGTTACACCATCATCATCAACTAATGATGGAATCTCGATTTTCAGGGGCATAGCTTTTTCAGTAAAAATTGGCCAGAACAGAAAGAGGCGACCGTTCCATAAAACAGGAATCAAGTGGTTACCTTCAATATCAAGATCCATTTT
The DNA here is from genome assembly GCA_965223045.1 of Trueperaceae bacterium. Lineage (GTDB taxonomy): Bacteria > Deinococcota > Deinococci > Deinococcales > Trueperaceae > CBDCVN01. Next base: position 3,888,927 of record CBDCVN010000013.1, on the reverse strand, counting down.
CTGCCAAGCTGTCCAGTAAGCCGAGTTAACTCTCTGCCGATAGTAATATGTGGGTGGATCCGCTGGAGTACGAGCAAACACATGCAAAATATCTTTCTCTGCTTGCCGTTCATGATATACAGCAGCAACATCTAACCGAGCTACATTATCGAGCTTCTCAAGGTAGTTTAAAAAAGCCGTTTCAGCAGTTTCTAAAGTTAAGTCACTTTGAAGCAGCTCACTCTCGAGCTCCTTAAAAAATGGTGATTTATCATCACGCAGTTCGGGTTCGATCCAGTTTTCTGGGTATAGAAAAACTTTTCGATTGGCCTCCCAAACTCGGTAGTTTTTCATCCATTTCCACCAGTTCCAAGCGTCGTCTTGCTCAGCACTTGCTAGGACTTCAGACTCGAGATTCATCAAACAACGTTGAACAAAAAGCTGCACTGAACTTATAGCCTGTTTGATCCGTGAAGTCATCATGCACGGATCCATTTCAACATCAATCAGGTAATGACCATAAAGTTGGTTGGTATCCTGTCCAGTCATGCCTACTAAATAATCGACCAGAGCAAGACGTTGTTTCTTACGTAGTGTATCTCGCAGTGGTTTAGCAATGTCTGACCACTGCCTAGCATCATACTTACTGCGGGCTGCTTGTTTGACACCTCGAGCTAACTCAGTGGTCACATTTACTTCTGATAGTTTGGTTGCTTGAGCTGCCGAAATCCCAAGACGTTTTAGAACCTCAAAACAAGCAAGCAAGCGCAGTAGTGCCTTTCCGTTTTTGAAGTCATTGGGTACACTAAAGGCAAAGTGCTTCTCAATTAGGTACTTAAGGTTAGTTTTGAAATCATCGGGTATATCAGAGTCAAGGGGTGTGTTAATTAGATGCTTAAGGTTGGTTGGATACCAATCGGTTACCTCACTAAGTTTAGTTAACACTTGTTCTGCACTGGGTGCTGGGTTTTGGGTTGTAAGCTCGAGCAAACTCAACAAGCCCTCTTCACCATCAATCATGAAGTTGCGAAGGGACAATAAGTCAACCAAACGTTGCCACTCAAAAAGGTTAATGACCGAGGACGTGGTGCGTAAGGTTTTTAGATCAAATAAACCCGGAGCAGCAACATTTAAACCCGGTTCCAGCAGCCACTCGAGCATCCCTAACCCAATATTAAAATGCGAGGTAATCTTAGCCAATTTATGAAGAAAAGTAACCTCAGCAAACTGTGTTGGGAAGTTAGTTCTGTTAATTGGTGTACTTGCGTCAGCTAATGTTGGATCCATTAACGATTCCCAATATGATTGCGGATTTGGGTCATCAACATCAGGCTTTTTTTCAAGCAATTGAATTGTGCTAATACCTAGCCCAAAACTTTCCCCTATTTTTTGTGCTATGACATCTTTGGTTGCCCCTTGCTGCATTACTTGTCGAATATCTTGCAACTGTGCAACAATACTGGCTTCTTTAATTATTAGGCTGCTCGAGTCTTCACTTTCACGCCTCAACAAGTAAGCTAGATCAGCGAATTTCAAGCCTGAATCTTTGACTTTGGTAACATTTTCAGTGAAAAGCACAGCCTTTGTGCTGCTGCCAAAAGGGTTGCCTAGAAGCTTGAGCGCTCGGAAGTGATCTTCTATTTGTAACTTTAAGGCCTTAGTTAATATACAGTGACGATAAAGCTGAGAGAGGGTATCTAAATTCAAGTCGGTGTCTAAGCCTTGGGGAAGCACCTTGCGATTCTGAATCAGGCTAGAGAGTTCTGTCATACTGATCTCGAGCGCTGCAGCAATAGTAGCCATGCTCTCAGGGTAATCTACTAATTTCCCAGTCAGATTCGCTGGATCTGCTGTGAAAGTTGGGTCAAGTGGTTGGCTAACCTGAGGGTTACGGAAGAGTTGGTCATACAAGGAGGGTAACACTGATTTGTCATGACTATCATGGTTGATGTAATGGGTTGTGTCGAGTGGAGCCCAGAATGCTAGTATCTGCCTTTTAGTCAAGCCAAGATGTTGTTGCAATCTTGAAAGGTGAAATAGTTGCCTAAGCAATCCATTATTTAACTCTTGCCCCAAAGCTGTGATGGCTCGATCTAGGTCAAATATTGACCAATCCAATTTGCGCCATAATCTAACAAATCTTTCAATGCGGTCAGCTAGTTCAGCGGTCAAGCCCTGCAGGGTTAGTTTTTCAGTATCACAAGTATCAGGGTGCTCAGCGTCTGAGGAAACGATCTTTAGGGTGTTTGCTGCGTTGATATACTGGATTTGCAGTAGATCAAGTAACTCTCTATAAGTAAGCCTCGAGCGTTGCAAGAATTCATTTACTTTGGCAATTTCCATTAGCCATGAGCCATTATCGTCATCACTAAATCCCCAGTGCGTCCAAGGTTCAGGGGCTGCATTCAGAATTAAATCGGCTTCTGCTGCACTTAATCCAAGAGATTCCTTTGTTAACACAAGATTTTGGATCACCTCTCGACGGTCACCCTTTAGGAAAGTTTCAATAACTTGGTGGAGTGGCACACCCAAATGCCCAAGATAAACCCTAGTTTCTTCAAGGTTTAGGCTAAATGGTAAAGACCAAGGAAAAGTAGCCTCATTACTTTCTAGTTTTTGGTAAGCCGAAAAGTTAATGTACTGTGAATTAGCAGCACGTTCAGATTGGGTGCCACTGGTTTGGCGGCCTCGAGTCTCTACTTTGGGAACGCCATTATCTTGTTTGCGTATGCTATAAGAAAAATTCAAATCATCCACCATCCACCATTCACCAGCTCGCTTTATACGAATGCTAGCCTGATTTGAGAGCTGGCCCACAAATGCATTTTGCAATTCAGAAGACGCATTTCCCTGATCTAAATCTGCAACATGAGCCTCTTCCAAATCAAATGGTGCAAACTCAGGTGGTGGTGAAACAGCATCCTCGAGCACCTCGAGCACCAGATCCACATAAGGCAAAACAGTGTTGGTATTCTCGCAGGTCAGCTCAATCTCACCAAGGTCAGCACGGCGACTAAACAATACATCCTTAACAGAAGTATCAGCTAGTTTGGCATCTCTATCTGCTAGAAAATGAAGTATATCCACTAAGTAAGCAGCAGGGCCATATACACTTTGGCAAGCATCACAAGAACAAAAATCTAATGAGCCAAAAAGTGTTGACCATTGGGGAATCTCTACCTCACTGTCTTCAGGTGCCCGATAAGGAACAGCTTGCATACTAATGCTGTCCATAGTTGGATTTACATCAGCGATTAAAGCATGGGCAGAAGAGCTTACTTGGCGAGCTTTTTCATATACTATTTTAGCTTCTTCAGAGCTATCAAAATGCTGTGCGAAACGATTAACAAAAGCATTTTGACCCATACGGCTTATGCTGTGGGCAGAGTCTTTACCAGCTTTATAAAGTTCTATAGTTGGTTTAGACTTTTCTGCAAGGCGGTATACGCGTTGTAAGCCTTTTAGTTGCCTTTTGGTTACAGCTGGGTCTGCAACTCCATCTAATCCATCAGGGTTTTCTTGTAAATAAGACTCAAGCCGCATATTTTTAATATCAAATGCCGAGTTTATCCTAAAGAACTTCAGTATATTCCTTTGACCTGCCAAATCTGTCTCTTCTAAACGTGCGACAAGGAAGTTATTTGGAATAGCTGCTTCTACTTCATTGACTAAATGTCGGGCATAATTCTGGGCTTTTTCTTCATCGGTTTCCCCCTTAATTGTTGGCGGCGTACCTACATCAGGCTGACTAATTTGCTCGAGCCACGCCTGTTCATCCAATTTTGCAAGGTCATTAATGTTATTTAGTTCAGGCGCTTGTGATACTGAGGTTATTAAAGGCAGGTGGTGTTGTCCAAGGTTACTAAGTTGTACAGCAAACTTCAAATCTTGTGCTTGTTCACCAAGTAGATCATCCTGTTCAAGGTTCTCCCAGAATTCATCTAGTGAACCCTGATGTTTAGCATACGTTTCCACGAAATGTGATCTTTTATCCTGCGAGTCAATGGTGTTCTTAACTAACCTCCCCAATGTCATCTGATCGGGTTCTGGCGGATCTTCCAGAGCCACTTGAGTTCTCCAAGTCCTCAAGTTTTTCAGTGTAGTTTCAATGTTATCTTCGGACTTAAATCTTTGTGGGATTATGTTATCTTCGGCAGCTTGAATAATTGCATTCTTTAGAACATCTGAGTCTTGCGAGAGCAGAGCGCTAGGTTCAGGTGGCAAGCCCTGACGCAAAAATGCATAAAACACTTCTGGTTCGACATGGCTTTTAGCCGAATGACGATGTGCAAGGATTGCATAAGTAGCGTGGTCTTCTGCAAGACGAGTCTGACGTTTCAGAAAAGTAACGTCCTTATTTTCTTCATCCTCTTGCAAGTTAGCAACGCTATCAACTTGATCTTCAGTCACGGCCTTAATATCTTTCATGACAGATTCAAAGTCTGACTGACCGTGATATATGCCTTCACCTTTAACAAAGTTAATAATAGTTTCAGGGTCAGCTTCAAAAACCACTTCTGAAACTGCTGTGGGTTCGTTAGCATTTGGTTCTTCGAATTCTTTGACCACCAAGTTTGGAGCAACTCGTTCAGGGCTACTAAGGTTAAAGTTAATTTCATAGAAACCCCTAGCATCGCTCAAAGCTTCTCCCAGTAGTACTTCTGAACGCAGAGCTTTATCGAATGCTCGCACTGTTGCATCTTTAATGGGTTTTTCATTGGTGTCGAGAATGTTTCCGCGTACCACACGGTTTAGTTCTATGAGTACTCCGTTTATAACTAGTTCTGTATCGGGGTCTACTACTCCAGAGGCCTCCAGATTGTTTTTTTCTTGGAACATTTTTACTGCTGCTAAAGTTTTCTTGCCGAAGTGGTTGGATTCTTTTTCTTGCAAGGGGATGTCGAATCCTAACCAAGTTAGGTCGCGTTGTAGTTCGCGGATGTCGTTGCCTTGCATTCCGAAGGCTAGGTTTCTACTTTGAAGTTTCATGATTCTTTACTTTCCTTTCTAAACTTTTAGAGTGAGTAGGGTAGGCCATACTCAGCTTGAGCAACCATAGAGTGTTGTGGTGATACACTTATTGGTGTCCAAACTCATACAAACTGGATTGAGAATAATTAACTTGTCCAAGAACAACATCAGCACTTTCAACCTTTCAACTAATGAAGGTTGCACATTATCTGAGGAATTTGTAGGAAAAGAGGCTAAACAGATTTACTCACTTCTTTCATAGTTATAAACCTCAATCAAAAGTATATTTGTCATTAACTAAACGCCAAAGTTTTGAATTAAGTTCTTTGTATCGTTTAGAATCTTTGACTTTTGTTTTCCAGTTACTGCAGCCAAAAACCCGCATGCATCTTCTATGTAGTGAGACAACACCAGGAAAGTTGTCATGAATAAATTCGTCGATACTCCGACCTATCGCTAGGCTCTCATTGTGTTGGGTAGAATCGCTTTCCATCCCCACAACTATCGTCAAAACGCTAGCTACACCTACACCTTTTGCGAGCTTAGTAAACACTGCTCCTAATGCTATGTCATAAGGAACTCCCTTAGCAAGCTCGATAACAGCATCCAATCGATCTTCACTAACAAAGATAATCCCTGCAGTTGTTCCAATTGCAATGATGTTCAGAGCACCTATCGAGGCAAATCCACCCTGTTTTTTGATTGACCTACCTCTTGATTTAGCAAACCCTTTGACTTTTTGAGCTATTCTAGTCCTCTCAACAATCTTTCTTTGAGAGTTGAAATACATATACTCTACGAAATTTGGCGTTCTACGAATAACCCGAGTATGGAATGTTTCCTGAAATTGTTTTACAGCAGAAGCTACACTTGCAAGAGTAATAACCTTTCCACCACCAAAACCTTTGTAACCCCGCTGAAACCTCCCAGTAACTCTAAACTCGGCTCCATTTCGCAGCGCTGGAATATATTTTTTTTGGTTAGGAGTCCATTTGGATGCATCATCCCCCTTAAATTCGACGGGTTCCCATCGTTTGCCAGGGAGTTCGACTAAGAAGTCTGGGGTTCCTTTAATCCATTCGCCATCTACATTCACCTCAATTGGAACTTTTTTCTTATACTTAATTCGGCGTTTTTTTAGATATTCTTCAAATTGGTCTTCTGCTAATTGCTCTGGCGATTTCTTTTTACCTTTTGTTTCAGTTCCACTGCTGTCAAAGAACACCACAGGATTTGATTGAGTGTATTGATACAGATTTAAGCTATCTTCTACTCCTATAGGATCAATAGTTGTCCATAGCCCTAACCAAGGCAAGTAATATCGCGCCGAGTGATAACTAAGCCCACTCTCCTCATCCCTCTCCATCCCCGTATATCTATACCTTTTTGGCGTTTCCGTCTGGCTTCGCACTGCCTGATAAGCTGTACTCCCATAAGGCGTATATTCCTCATAAGAAATAACTTGTGCTTGGTCATCTAGCTCTAAACTGGCTGAACCAAGATGGTTACCAAATTGGTAGCGAATAAGCTGTTGTGGAGCTGGGTTGATACCCTGTGTGCGGGTCTCCACTAGGGCTATGCGCTGTGCATCATCCATGACATGCAGCGTCTCTCGCTCCAAAGTTACCGTCTCGCCATCACCACCATATTCTTTATAAACCTCAAAATCACCAAGATAAATCCGCTCTTTCATTCGCCGTGGGTTTTCACCAGCAGGAGCTTGTCTTTCTGTTACTTTACGCACCCGCTGCCCACTAGCATCGTAAACATAGTAAGTAGTTTCTGGTGTACCACCACTGTTCCTCACTTGCTTTGAAGTAGCCGCCAACTGGTCTTTAAAATCCCAATTCATAACTGGCAAATGTGGCATTTGCATATTACCGTGGGCATCGTGTGTATATTTGTCAGTATAATCTGGTGTGTTGCTGTAAGAAGGTTTGTCAGCGTCACTGGGTTGACTAGTGCTAACCAACTGGTTGTTGTCTAGTCTGTACTGGTAACGCCTATTCCAAACAGTCTCACCGGGATTTGCTAAATTCCCTAAACTATGAATCATTTTTAAAATGTTGCCAACTTCATCATATTCATACTGCTCAACATAACGGCGCATAGCTTGCCCATCACTAGGCAATGGATTGTTTTTACGTGGTGCATCATCATGGTTAGGCTGTGGGTTAGTAACCTGCCCTATATGCTCACGTCCTTCAGCACCTATTAATCTATAGAGCGCATCGTAAACATATTTATTGTGTGGAGCAGCAACACCATTGTCAAAGAAAACAGTCTGCTGGGCATCATCACGTATATTTGTTATATTGCCCACAGGGTCATAAGTATAGTGGAGATTCTGAATCCCACAAGGTCGATTAGCTGGATCTGGGCAGTCAGTAGGAAAATCTGCACCACGTGTAGTAAAAAGCTGCGTCAAGCGAAATGTATCTGGGTCGTAGGTATACTGCGTCCGAGCCCCATTACCATACTCTATAAGCGTACGCTGCCCCTTGGCGTCGTAATCTATGTTGCTAACAAAGGTAGTAACCTCATTAGCCCCACGCAAGTTAACTTCTACTTTCTCTAACAGGTTAGCCTCATTAAAGGTAGGCCGAATAACACTACTATCTGGTGCAGTAGCTATTATAGGACGACTAAGGGCATCAAAAGTAGTACTATCCTCAAAAGTCTCTGCCTCTAAAAAAGCTGCCAAATTACTTGTGATTGCAGCTAAATCTAACTCGCTTGCAGCAAACAAAGATTCTAAACTTGACCAATCAACCTGCTCTTTATATTCTTTAGCCAGCTGCCTACTACCACGCAGTGGATTACCTTTAAAATCAAAAGCTTCTTCCTCACCCGTTGCAGCATTTATGCCTATACTAGTAGACGCACCAGCACTATCTAACTGCATAAAGGCTTGCCCACGCAAATTTAACTTACTTAACGGAGGCCCATTAGCAGATGCTTGCGAATCAGGATGGGCTTCACCATAGACTGTCCTCTCAAAAAGTATTTCCTCAGCCGCACCTTTTTGAACATATAAACCAGTAGGCCGCTGCAACTCATCATAAGTACTCCTAAAAACATGATCTCGGCTATCCCAACTATAAAGAGGTTTCCCAGCCACATCAGTAAAAGTCCAGCGAGTGCCAGCATCCATACTCACTTGACGAATGCCGTTACCAAGCATGCCATAGTCATATTGCATAACTTCTAGCCCTCGCGCATCAATAACTACCCGTTGGTTACTTTCTATATCTAGCTCAACACGGGTTTCATGCTTTTCTTCAATAGTTTCCTCAACATTACCAACTTTTTTCTTAAATTTGTTATGTGCCACAGTTAAAAAAGCTCGCCCAAGAGTATCAGAATAAGCAACTACTGGTGTTTCACTATGTAAAGCTGCTCTTTCTGCTGCCACTTGTTCTTTTGTACCAAGCTGTCCATCTTTACGTGCCTCATACCAAGTAGGTAAATAAGTATCATCTGGTAATCGTTTAAAATAGTCCCCCACATCCACATCATCTTTAGGATTTAGCAAAACCGTGTCATTAACATCGTAGGTTGTTTGCTGCCAAGGATCAAAAACTACCTTCTCAAAAGTGTGGTTGGGGTGCAAGGTAGCAACTACCCGCTCCAATGGATCATAAAAAAGTGTCGAACTAACACCTTGAGTTTCTAATTCAAACTCATGGGTAGCACTAAAAAATGGCTGGTACTGCTTTACTGGATTGCCCTTGTTGTTATAAATAGTCCAACCACTACCAACCCAACGTGGATCTGTTGGTACACCATCTACTAAACCCGGTTCAGCTTGAATCTTTTGCTGCAAGTCTCTACCAAAACCATCAGAGTAAGAAAAGCTGTGCTGAATTTTCGTTAACTCATTAGCACCAAGGTCAGCAGCATGTGTTTCCCGCACTAGAGCGTAAACAACATTAGGTTTAGGAGATGCACTATCTTTAGTTCGCTGGTAAGCAAATAAGTCGTACACCAAGCGACTAGTGGCATTACCTAAAATCTCATGAGGGTCATTAAAAGGATCTTGTAAATGAGCACTGATAACATCATCTGCTAAATCTGTTTCAAAACCTACCAGTGAGTCACCAACATTTTCACCCTCTTTACCCATAACAGCAGTACCTACCACCATGCCTAAAACATCAAAAGCTGCTTCAGAACGGTTGCCATTAGGGTCAGTTACTAGTCTAGGTTGCAAAACACGGTAGTCATTTACTGTCTCTATGGTGTTATCAAGAGGGTCAACACTTTTTAATGGCAACAAATTATAACTGTCATACTCCAAAGTACCCTCGTTACCAAAAGGGTCACGCAAACGGTGAGGCAAGAAAAAATGCTGCTGTGCATAATCAAGTTCCTCAGTTGGGCTGTCATTAGGGTTTGGAGAGTAAAAAATCTGCCCAGATGGAATCCACCAATTGGCATCTCCTTCACTATGAATATAACCACCTTCGTTAAGCATTGTTTCTGTAACTCGGTTTTCGTAAACCTGATTAATTAGTTCAGGAGTAAGAGCTAGCTGATAGCTTTCATAAGGTAAAGCCAAAGACTCTACTTCACCAAATGGTAAAGCACCTGAAAGATCATTTTTGCGATATAGAGTGCGAACATGCTCGATAAGACGCTTCTGCTTAGTACCATCAGGAGTCGCTTCATAAGGAATCTCGCTTACCTCTGAAATATCTCTTAACACTTCTGCAAAAGTAAAACGCTTGCCAGCAGGTGAAAGCCCTGTCAATTCATAAGTGCGAGCCTCGGCAGGTAAAGGTGCTTGGTAAACATTGGCTTCCTCTATGGCATTAGTAAAGCCACTTTCACTGTAGGTTAGTAGTGTTGTAGTTTGCTTACCTTCATAAATACTCCTATTGTCTTCAGAAAGCTCTAAAAAAGAATCCCTTGATTTGGCTTCATCTCTTCCATAACCAACAGCAGCACTCTTAAGAGCATTGCCGAATCTATCTACTTCTAAAACTAGTTGATGACTAATACGTGGATCATCTGGATTGCGCTCGTATTGGTAACTAATGCTTTCTCTAGGGTGAGCAAAGAAAACAGCATATTGATTGTCAACTTCAGGTTGTAATAGTTCAATAGTATAATTCTGCTCTGAAACGCTGTAAGGGTGCTCGGCTTTAGCAGTCCCATCCAAGGCATAGATTTCCTGCCTCAGAACTGAACCCTTAAGCGCCCGGGAGGCCTCCCGCTCTTCTTCGGCTGTCAATTTCCAAGGTATAGTGTTGTCACCTGAGTGAAGCGTATTTGGCAATATACTATCTGGCAGCAACGTGCCTTCAAAACTCTGAAACTTAGCTTCATAATCAGGATCACTAACATCAGGCACACCATAGTACTCACCCACAAAGTGTTGACTAATTTTGTGACCTTCAATGTATGCACCCATATGAAACCAAGTTTTAGTCTTCACTGGGGGAATATGCGACGCCTCATCAATATTAGTAGCTGGTACATCCTCAGAATCGGTCAGGGCAGCATATTCTTCCGTATCCCACTGCTCAACCATGCCAAAGCCCCGAAACTCTCGCTCCACCCCATCAAAAAAACCATGATGATAGGCATAACGGCTCACAAAACGATTCTGGCTTATATTGTCATGAGTCTCAACCCTTTCTACTACATGTACAGGAAAAGGCAAACGAGTAACCCAAGGTTCACCTTTTAACTCATCTTCTCTATAAAACTTAGTAGAAGGCACATACTTCACTCGAGTTTCTGCACCCATATTGTTACGACTAGCAAGTAATAAATAAGGCTTTTGCTCGCTCATTAAATCAATGTACTGCATGGGCTTGCGCTGGTTATTTGGTAAAGGACTAGACCACACTAAACAAGCAGTGCCTTTACCCAACAAATCCATAACCGCAACTGAAGAAAGGTTATCAATCTTAGGAAAGTTTAAGACACGCTCATCACTCCAGCTATTACCAGACTCATTAAAGTAAAGCTTAACCCCACTACTACTAAAGTAAACAATATCTGCTACACCACTACCATCAATATCTGCTAACTGAATACGCCGCTGCTCAAATAGATCGGGAAAATCAAATAGAGGAGAATTATCCATAGTAACCTTGGCACCAAATTTACCGTAGCCAAGGCTAGGCCAGTAGCAAACCTTACCGTTACTAATTTTGACTAGATCACTTAGTCCATCACCACTCATATCAGCCAAATAAACAGACTGCATACCATCAGCAAAAATTAGTTTTGGCCCTGCTTCTTCGTTACTAGGTGTATAAACCTGCTGAGCCTTGTCAAAACCTTCTTCGCCTAGCGAAGGATAAAAAGTGTGAATATCCTCTTCAGTAATTAAAATGTCTGCAAGGCCATCACCCGTTAAATCCACAAAACGTAAGTTAGGGTCATCCCAATTAACATTTGGCAACTTTTCAAAAGCTACAAAAGAATCCCAGCTTTTATCCTCTGTTCGTTCATAAAACCCCGGAGTAGGGCCAGCGAAACCTGCTAAATCAAGCTTGGCATCTCCAGCTAAATCAATTAGCTGCTGCCTTTGAGTTAAATTGGCAGTAGAGGGAATCTTTGCAACTTGTGTTACTGACCCAAATTTACCTTCACCTAAATTAGGCTTGTAGTGCCAAGCACTGCCTTGCTCGGTTAAGATGCCAAACATGCCTTCACCATCTAAGTCAACCCAGCGGTAGTTTGCACCATCAAGACCTTGTGGTAAGTTTTCTAGGCTTTTATCGTCTAGTGTGTGAACTGTTTCGTCAATAATAGCTTTGCTATATTCTAGTTCCAAAGGAGGCATGGCTTTACGAAGATAAGTTCCATCATCTTGTCTAACATAACCAGCCTGCTCTACAGAACTAATAAATGAAGCAATAGGGTTTTCTTGGTGGTTAAAATTTGTTGAGCTAACCAGATAATCAGACACTCCTAACTCATCAGGAAAATGATGGAACATAAGTACACGCTTACACAGCCTGTAGGTACGTACCTCAAATCCTGCACGGTGATTAGAAAAGGAATCTTGCCGTACTGACCAAGCTTGACCATCTACTTCTGCTGTAGTTGGAACTAAATCATCATGCTCACCATAGTCAAAAACAGCTTCAAATAACCAGTCATCCCTAGTCGATAAGTCCTCTCCTTCCTGCCTTGGTGTGCTATTACCGTACTTAATACGCTTTAAATACCTTTGTGAGGTTGCTCCTTGCTTATTACGCTCTTCCAATAATGAGTTACCAACATTAGCTCGATCTTCAGGTTTGTATTCATAAACAATGGCATTACCCTGATCATCATAGCTTTCACAAATAAGCCAACTAAATATCTGCAAAGGATCATCAGGATTTACTATGCGGCTTTCTGTTGTCTTACCATAAAGCGTAGTTATATTATCGTTAGTAATTGACCGCCAGTGTGACTCTCCAGTATCCTGATTTGTCCAACGCTCAATTCTAGCAAACAAACCTTCAATTCTAGGTCTATAGCGCTTGATTGTGTAGGCTACACTGTCTATTTCTTGAGGTTCAACTTCTTCCTCTTGCCATTCTCCGTTTTGTTCTGTAAGAACAGGTACTAAATCCTCAGCCCCAGAAAGAATAAAAACATCAGATTCTTCTCCATCAAAATAACGTGGCAACCCTTTATCTGTTTTTCGAGTAATGGAAGGCAAAGAAAGATCCCAACCAAAACCAAAAGGACTGTTACCACTGCCTGAATTGTATGAAAGAGCAAGTTCTGGACCAAAACCAGAACGACTTGGGGTAACTGCTATGGGTACAGCTAATGAACCTGTACCTGTTACTGGGTTAGCGGTAAACTTCTCGCCAATACCACGAATAGCTCCACCACCCTTTGGTAATGTGATGGCAGGAAGCTGAGGTGTTTGGCTTTCACTTTGAGATCCTTCTTGGGAAACCTGTCCTTGACCTCTGTTTTGGGTTTGAGTTTCGCCTTGGTTTCCTTCTTGGGACCTCAGCTCTTTATTTCTATCTTGGTTTTGCAAAGTGTCCTCCTCTGCTATGGCAGACTAGAAATTAAAGCCTTAAAACAATTTTTATCTGGGAAATATTATTAGGATACTTGAACTTTGATTTTTGTGATTTAGTGATGTACTTTGATTTAACAATGGTAGGCAGTAGACTTCAAAGCTTCTAAAGAAAATCAGAAAAAGCTCAAAATCAGTTCAACTACAATTCAAACAACAATAAGCATACATAACAAGCCCTAACTTTAGCTCTCTTTCTCCTCCCTTCTATCTCTAAACATATCTATCTCTTCCCCTATTTCTTTAGCTAATTCTTTTAATCCACTGGTGAGCACATTTACATCACCTCCTCCCGGAATTCTCTTAACAACAGATTCCAACATATCTACTTCTGTTTCTAACGCCCTTTTGAGGATTCTTAAGTAAGCTGCAAACTGTAAATCGGTCACCCTATTTTATGTACCTCCTTCATCTAGTAAAAATTTCCTAGAAAGAATTAACCTAAACTAAGGCTTAGTTGTTCTCTAAGCCCGTTAAGCTTATCTCAAAAGTGATGAGACTAACTAAGGTAAAATAACATAAACTTGAACTTTCTCACAAGTTTACTTAAGTGTGTCTAGTAAATAATTAGCCTTGAAGTTGTTGTGAAAAGCCTTTAAAACACTTAAAAATCAACTGAGAAAGTGCTAAATTATAACAATGACCCTACTAGAAAAAGCTCAGGAAATGCTGCCTAGTATGACAATTTCAGCAAAGGCGCAACTGCTGCAATGGATTGCCCATGACATTAGCGGTACTTTTCCCGGAGTTGAAGTTACACCTAATGTATCTGGAGGAGAAGCTTGTATTATCAGAACTCGTATTCCTGTATGGCTAATAGTCCAAGCTAGAAAACTAGGTAGTACTGATGCAGATATTTTAAGAGCATATCCTACCTTAAAAGCTGAGGATTTAATCAATGCTTGGGCTTACTATCGTGCAAATAAAGATGAAGTAGAAATGCAGATTGCTGAAAACGAAGAAGCTTAGATTGTGACTAAACTCCTTGTATCCAAAACTTCCCTATTTCCAAACCAAGGTCTAAAATAGAACCATGGCAACAGTATCTTGGCAAAAGACACTACAAGAGACACACAAAAGTTACATGGCATTTTGTGTTTACAGGAATCTAGGAAGATATCACCGAAGTCTAGAAAAGGTGAGGGTAAAACTAGGTAGGAAAAAGTCCTATCTTAGATGGCTCGAGGTACTCAGTAGCAAGTATCACTGGGTGAAACGTGCAAAGGCTTATGATATCTACCTAGACGAGCTAACTCATGAGTATGCCTATCATTCATACCTTCAAAAAAAGGGATTAGAGGCTTATATACCCAAAGATTCACCATTCAGACGTCATAATCTGGACAAGAGTACTCTAAAACTAGGGTAAAACTACGGTGAAAATACACTCTTAAAGAGTTGCAAGTAAAACATCAAGGGCATACCATCACCTTCTAGTACAACGCAACCTCAATAATAGATTTATAAGAACTAGGTAAATATTTTGAAGGTTTTGCTCGAGCTTAAAAAGGCTGAAAGAAGGATTTCGACAACCTCTTTTCAGGTTCACCTTCTACTTGCTTGTTTAGAAATAACAGTTCCTACAGCAAAAATTACTATAGGGACTAATAGCAAGGGTATCCTTGCAGCTAAATAATTAAGTGTACCTGTAATAGCTGAAACAACTGAATTCCTTACAGGTGCTACCTCTGGTGGATTAAAGAAGATAAAAAGAAACAGCCACAGGAAAATAAGTCCTCCTATAGACATTAAACTCACACCTATCAAAAGTGATCTTTTCATGGTGATGTTAGGTCAAGAAAAGGCACTCCGTTTGCTGGAAGGGTAAGTACCTGTCCCACATAAATACTGTTGTAATTTGTTATGCCATTTGCTTTGGCAACTTCATCCACAGATAAACCATAACTATTAGCAATTTTCCCTAAAGTATCCCCTGATTTAACTGTGTAAGTCCCAGTAGATGCTACATTACGTGTAACGCTTGTGGTAGATGTAGCAATCTGTTGAGTGGGTTTATTAGGGCATTCACTGTAATAACCTAGATCACCACACACATAAGAGCCACTATCACTAGGGCAAGAGTGCCAACGATGGCAACCATCACGGTGAGCATAAGAGTTGCTTACTAACAAACCAAAAACTACTACTACTAAACCTATAAACGTTTTCATATCATTGCCTTTCTAAGTAACGCACGTTTATAGGTTAGAGCGTCAGGAGTTAGAAATCTGTTAGTTGTTGGTTAGTGTAGGGTAAGGGTTTCGTAACTTAAAAGGACTGCACAGTAGGGTCTTGGGAGGTGGAATTATTCTTGAATGCTTGAATCAGCTAAGTCTTTGCTCGAGCATACGATGAGTGCCTAAAACTATATGAGCATGAACCCTCAGAGCTTGACTTTCCTACTGTAAAACTAGTGCAATATCCTAATCCTTAGTAGCTCGAGGTACTAACTAGCAAAATTCTGCAAAATTCAGGTCGTGAAGTTTGATATATGGAGTTTTGAGAGTATTCTTGATACTTTAAGCTTCAGTCAAAACACCTTCATATGAGCTATGAGATAGCTCTCACAACATGGTCCTTCAACAGTGTGTCAGAGGTGCTTGTCAACACTCACTTAGTCCAATGGCCTGAATTACACTTTAGTCTTGCTAGAAGTCTTATTATTTTAGGTCAACAAGTCAAATCACTCAGATACACCTTAAAATTTAAGCTTGCTGACGTAGCTTTGAAAATTTATAGTAGGTGAGGTGTACTACATTAAGAAAGGTGGTTTAATTGAAGAGGTGTAAATATCAGCATTAAATTATGAGGGAGTCTCAGTCATGACTCCCCTGTGTAGCAAGAAAAACATTGATTACATTCAAAGTGATTATGCACCTAAATTGGGTTTATTATTGAATATATGGACGAAAAAGGTGTAATTGTAAATGGTTTTAATAAGGCTTTATTTTGTTTGGGAGTGGTTTAATGGTTAAAAATAAGGAATTATTATGTGCCTATTTAGGTGTATTAAAGTACATAGTTATGCACCTATTTGGGTGTTCAATACTAGTTAGGTATTTTGGTTGGAAATTAAACGTATAGGTAACTATCATCATGTTGATGAGCATGGCTATTTGATTAACCACTCAAATTTGCAAGCTAATCAACCCCACTGGCTCAAGGTTATAGAGGCTGTGAAAGATATATACTTGGATCGTTGGGGGCAGGGTATCCATAGTATTTATATTCGTGGTTCATTAGCTAAAGGTATAGCTGTTGATGATGTTTCAGACATTGACAGCTTTGCTGTTCTTGGTCCAGAGGAACTTGAACCTGAAGTCCATCTTTATTATGAGACTATCAAAGCGTGGGCAGAAATGTCCGAAAAAAAGCTGATAGCCCAGTACCCCTTTACAACTGGTTTGGAGGTTGGGTTTGAATCCTTTGAAGGTATCAAGGACAGAAATAACCTGTTTAATTTCACATTAAAAGTTGAATCAGTTTGTATCTATGGTGAAGATTTGGGTAAACAGATCAAGCCCTACAAGTTAGGCCATAGTATCGCTTTTCAAACCAGATATATTCATCTTCATTTACAGCAGTTCTTGTCGGAGTACCCAAGTGAAACTGAGGGAGAGAAAAAACTCTGGCTTAACTGGCTTATGCGTCGTTTTCTGCGCTTGGGTATGCAATTTGTTATGGAAAAAGAGCGACTATACACTCGAGACCTTTACTTATGTTATGAGAGTTTTGCTAAGTATTACCCTGAACAGGCTGAACATATGTATCATGCACTAGAATTAGCAGTAAATCCCCAAACAGATGCTGAAACCCTAATCTTTGTGCAAAATTTTGGAGATTGGCTTGTCAGTGAGGCAAGTGCTAAGCTGAGATTTTGGGGATACACTAAAAACAATGAACAACACTGGGTTATTGCCACCTAACATTCGCTTCAGTATGACGCACACACGTGGGGCGCAATTAACCTTGAAATCAGTTTTAGGTAGTGTAATTAAAAGTGTGCGCACCTGAGCTTGCTGCCGTTATATCTTTGAAATATTGTAGAAGGAAACATGAAAATTAGATTTGATAATATTGATATCGCTTCAAACTTGTTGGATGAGACATCTTTCCAAGAAGCTGTTGAAACAAGAATTGAGTTTAAAATAGAAGCTTCCAATAACTGTACAGAAAAAATAGTCTCTTCAGAAGTACATCCATTTATTTATGCTATATATCGCGCTTTTTCAGAACATCGCCCATTGATTTTATCTCCAGATATTGTTTGGTTAGTCATATGTCAAGGAGTCTCTGAGCATATAAATGAAAATGCAGAGGAATATCGCAGTATGATTGTTCCTCATGCAGGAAGAAAGCGTATTACAATTCGAAACGATACCCTTGTTAAGGGAAGCAGTACAAACCCTTGGGGTGATGTAATTAAAGAGTTTTCCAAAAAAGTTCAAGAAAATACAACAGAATCGTTTTTTAATTCCATTGATGCTGAGTTTTCAACAACTGGAGAAGTAGAAAAAATTGCGTTTCAGATTACTACAATGAGTGCTGTTAAAAAATATTTTGAATATGTATGTGGAACTTTGTGCGGTATACCTGAAATAACTATAATTGGGAACAAAAAAGATTGGGTAGAAATTCTAGATAAATTTCAAAATTTGTCTTCCTATGGTTTAGATTGGTGGGTGAGGAAATTATCTCCCATTCTGAAAAAAATCATACAAACAATGGACGGAAAGGTTGATTACAAATTTTGGCGTGGAATCTTTAAGTATATTCCTGAAAATGAGGATAGTGGTTCAGTGGAAAAAATTAATGGGTGGTGTATTCAATTTTTTCCTTATCTAGTTGACATAGAATATGATGAAGATTTTGAAGATTACAATGAAGATGTTGGAGAAGTGCTTCTTTGGAGAAATCCATTTTTAGGTCGTCGCCCAAGCAATAGATATGGCTGTGAATTCAATCATCTGCCTTCTGGACTGGTGAAAGTAGATTTTACTTGGGAATACCTTGGTAGTTCATATCCTATGGAATTTTATTCTGGATTTGTTGGTATTAAACAGGATCATCAAACAAAAGCGCTAACTCCTAGTATTGGTTGGGCCGTTAGGGACAAAGCGTCATAGTAAGGAAATCAATCTAACTATTACTGCAGTGGGACGCTCACACCAGTAGCCCAATTAAGTCTAGAATTCAGTTACAGAGGATGCATACAGAAGTGGTTGCCTGAGGTGAACCCAATTGATCGGACAAAAAATTAAGGTTAATTAAGACCTACTAAAATGATATCAAATTGAGATTACATTGTTTGTAAGCTTGATAACAACCTATCCTGTTATTATTGATTTAGTTTTCTCCTCTCTGTAAACTAATTCAGGCGTTTTGTACTGCAATGATTGATGCGGACGTTCACTGTTATAAAATTGTAAGTACTTTCCTATTTCTTCCCTTCCTTGCTCTATATTTTTGTATTCCTTTAGATATACTTCTTCATACTTTACCGTTCTCCACAACCTTTCTGTAAATATATTATCCATGTAGCACCCTCTTCCGTCCATGCTGATTGCTATTTCGTTTGCCTTCAATATATCCGTAAACTCATGACTTGTGTACTGACTACCTTGATCTGTATTGAATATCTCTGGCTTCTCTCCTTCCAACGCCTCTTCTAATGCTTCTATACAAAACTCTGCTTTCATGCTATTCGAAACTTCCCATGAAACAACATAACGGCTATACCAATCCATTACTACTACCAGATAGCAATATCCTCCTTGCAAACGTATATACGTAATATCACTAGCCCATACCTGATTTGGTTTGTTTATGATTTTGTTTTTCAGAAGGTATGGGTAAATTTTATGTCCTTCCTTTGGTTTACTTAGTTTGGGTTTGGCATATATAGCTTGCAAACCCATCAGACACATCAAACGATATACTCTTTTGTGATTGACTTTATAGCCTTCTCCATTGAGCATTGCTGTTATCTTGCGATAACCTAGAAAAGGATGATCTGTATACAACTCATCTATCCTTTGCATCAAGCATTCATTGAGATCGCTGATTCCTGTAGGTCGATAGTAATAACTACTACGATTCAGTCTCAGTAACTCACATTGCTTAGTAATGCTCAATTGAGGGTGCCTTGGATCAACTATCAACATACGTTCCTCTTGACTCAGTTTTTGAGCCCTTTGGACAAAAAATCTAGTTCCATTTTCAATTTGCCAATCTGTTCGTACAGTGCAGCCTCTCTACGTTCTTGTAGTCTTGCTTTTCTACCTCTTAGTAATGAAAACCTTTCATGCAGTGCTTCTGATCCAGCCTTTTTCCATTCTTTAATTTGTGTAGTATGGACACCATACTGACTTGCTAGTTCCGCAAGGTTTTTCTCCCCAACTATAGCTTCAGCAGCAACTTTAGCTTTGAATTCCTTCTTGTAAGTTTTTCTTATTCCTTTTGTCTGGCTCATTTATATCTCCATATTCTAGATATTTTACATCTTCTATGGACCTTAATTTCGCCGGGGTTTTCTGTCCAGTTTTTGGGGGTAAGCTCAGCCCCTGAGTTTAATACCGTTAGGCCCGTTAATTAGCGTTCAGACTTTGCTAAAGTGTTTGGTAGTTGGTTGTTCGAGGTACTCGAGCTATCAATTTACCTACTTAGCCAACATGAAAAACAAGTATCCTTTTCAGCACTTATTTTTCAATCTTTAACTAAAAAACACTTACAGCACTTTTCCTACTAAAAAAGCTATGCCATAATAAATATATGAACACCCCTACTGAGACACTAGAATTAGAAAGAAAAGCAGGGAAAAACTTCGACTATGAACGTGCTGCAAATGTATTGCTTAGTTGTTTGTTGAATGGTGTTAAACAAGCAGCAAAAGACTTTGGAATTAGTGAACGAACAGTATCAAACTATAAAGTAAGGCTTTCTGAAGATCCATACTTAGCTTACCTCTACACTGAAAAGAAGAATAGATATGATGAAGAATTATCTATACGATTAACAAAAGCATGCAACAGTTGCCTAGATTTTATTGAAAGGGCAGCACAATCAGATGAAATGACTCCTGAAATGATACATTCTGTTGTGGGAGCATTAAAAATCTCTGCTGATATCAGAGCAACAGAGAAACTCATGTCTGCAAGAATAGGACAACTCAATATTCTACACGAAGACTTCAATGCAATTGGTGCAGTTAGTGGAAACTAAAGAAGATTGGCAAACCACTTGCCAAGAATCTATAGAAACCATTCGCCAATTCCTTATAGAAGCTGGCATGGAACATTTACTCCCCTCAGAAGAAGAGAGTAAAAAAGCTGCAAAGAAAAAGTTAGCTCACATCAAGCGTAAATTTAGAATTTTGGAATTTGGGGAATTAAGCAATGCCCCTTTCCCTATTGATGCCTTAAAACCATCACTTTTCAGTATTGACCCTGAAAAGTAATGATCTGGATTTATGCCTTAAAAGCAGCACTTTTGCTTTTAGGGTAGGGCCTAAGCTGTCCATCTTTACCCATTATCATCACGGAATCTTTGAGCGTTAGGGGTTTATCTAGCCATGTCTCGAGCACCTCTTTATAATCCCACTCCTTATTAATAATGCACTCACACAACATATTATCAAGTATCTTGATGCCTAGTACTTGCCCTAACTCCATTTCATCCATGCGTTTTGTATTTATGTTGCTAAAATCTGGCTCTTCTTCAGTTCCATCACCAAAGCCCATATATTTGTAATGACAAACATCAATCATTGACACATAGCTAGTTAACCCTTTTAAAGCCATATCTGAAGATACTTCAGGTCTATTAATAGCTTTGCTAAAAAGACTGTGCAATTGCATTAAGGTATTACCAAATTCAGCTACGAGGTGCTGAGAATCAGGTGCAACATTCAAAGACAGCATACCCACTTGCCTTAACAAACTTCTAATTAAAGGTGCTCTTCTTGCCCGTTCTTGTGGCGTTGTTTTCATCAACTCCAAAAGACTTTGGGTGTTATGAGTTATTTGGATTGTCTCGAGCAAGTCATCAAAGCGTAATTCTGGCTTTAAATTACCATCAAGCATTTCTTTAAGCACTTAGAGGGCCTCCTGTAGGTCTAGAATCCGTTGTATACCTTCTTCTCTATATCCTTCATTTATTTCTACTGCAAACCATTGTCTATTAAGCGTCTGTGCTGCAATAGGAACGCTGCCAGTGCCAGCAAAAGAATCTAATATCAAATCACCAAAGAGGGTAGTACTTTCAATTAATTGTTGCCATAAGCTAAAGTGTGTCTCCATAGGATGATTAGTTTCTTTCTTGTTTGTAGTTTCAACTAATGCTCTAATCCGTGGTCTGACAAGTGCATTACCTCTAGTAGCGTGAATAACAATCTCACAACATGGAGCAAAACTACTAACAACATTGCCAGCGCCATGACCTATCTTTGACCACACTACAGGTTCTTGAACCTTCCAGTCACAAGCCTGAATTAACTCTTGCATCCAACAAAAACTCTTGAAGCTAGATTTTACCAGTAGGTGAGAGTTATCTAGCATCAGGTCATTGGTTAGCTCGAGCATAGAACCTAAAGCCTCTTGAGCACTGATTAAATCAGAATCACCTTCTATCTTAGAAAGCTTTGAACTTTGATACCTCCTATTAGATTGATAATCTTTGCCGTATGGAGGATCACAGCATATCAACTTGACTGACTTAGGTTTAAGAGTGCCTGAATCCTTGCATTCTTCTATAACTTCTCTAAAATCACCTAGTCGGTAATTGTTGAATACCTTTGTCTTTTGCTCGAGGGTTAATTGCTTTATAACCTTTTTATGCTCATC
This sequence comes from Trueperaceae bacterium, assembly GCA_965223045.1. Taxonomy (GTDB): domain Bacteria; phylum Deinococcota; class Deinococci; order Deinococcales; family Trueperaceae; genus CBDCVN01. The sequence continues at coordinate 3,867,090 of CBDCVN010000013.1, read as the reverse complement.
ATCTGAAACCTGTGCTGAATTCGGCACAGGTTTTCCCTTATTCTCTTTGCTACTAATACCTTCGTCTGAATTCGGACTAGGATTTTCATCTAAAGCACCTGAACCTTCCGCCAAATTCAGCGGAAGGTTTCTACTCTCTAATTTACCTTGACCCAAATTTGGGTCAAGGTCTTCAGTCTTTTCCTCAACACTAGTAGTAGCTTCACTCTCAGCTTCCAAAACCCTAGTCCTACAAATTTCGAGATCTTCAAAGCTCTTAGCACCTTCAGCACACTCTAAAAAGTCTTGTTCTAAATCGTGAGGTAAGGATGCCAACATCTCATTAACAGCCTGTTGTAGAGTTTCCTTAGACTCCTTTACATCTGGCAAGCCATTTAGCAAGTTACTTTCACACTCTTCTACTGCTACGACACTTCTAGCCTTTCTCTTGGCTAAGACTTGTATAAACTGCTCTCTTAACTCGAGTGGTAAGCCTTCATAAACCTCTTCAGCTTTGGCAATAGTTTCCCTAATACTGTCACCATCTTGCCTAATAGCTCTTACTGACTTTCTACCTGACTTCTTAATTTGTTCAATAGCTCCCTCTAAAAGTTCACTCCATACTCTTTTTTCAGTCAACCAAGCCTCAAAATTATCTGTCGACAGATAATTTGCATAAATGTGCTTCAGATGCTCCTCAGTTAAGCACTTTTTAAGTGGTTCACCTTCATTAAATGCTTTCCTTACTTCTTCTTCAATGCCTACCTTTGACCAATACCCTCTAGGCAGGCATCTATAAAACTTTAGTCTTTCACTAACCTTACCTTGAGAAATGTTTTTTGCTTCAGCTATCTCGAGCTGACTCCAATATTTCCCTTTAGTTGCTTTGTTGGGGTTAGGACTAGGTTGCTCTGTAGTAAGGCTATGGTACTCACACCAAACTCTAGTTATAGAAACAGGTCTAGCTAGAGAGTTTAAGTCATTGTCCTCAGTTGCTAACCTAACTAAATCAAAGTCTTTGAGGTCATTGTAAACCCAGCAAGGTATTTCTAATAGCTTCTCACTTTCTTCAGCTTCTTTATTATTACAGCGCAATGTCATGGAATATAACTCCTAGACAATATAGCAAGAGTACGTTTTCGATGCGAAGCATAAGCAGTATAATTTCTGCGCTGATAGTAACGAATTAGATTTAGTGATTGAGCTATTGTCAATCTAGGTAACGGTATTGCTGCCTTGAGCAGCACTCTTGCCTGTGGCAAAGTTAAAGCTGGAGACTTTTCTCCTAACATTAAACGCATCCTCACCAGAAAATGATGTGCTAGACAAGTTAATAGTATATGGTGATGCCAACCTAAGTAGCTTCTAGTTTCGTAGTGATCAAGCCCCAGTTCTTCTTTTGATTCCTCAAACGATGTTTCTATCGGCCATCTCATTCCACTTAGCCACACTAATGTTTCTAGGCTGACTTCTTCTGAGTCATTGCACAAATAATAGCTTATCTCTCTTTTCTCATTTAGGTTACGCCGAATTACCAACCACAGTTCCACTGGCTCTTCTTCTCCCCTTGTTTCCCATATTCGCTCAAAGGCAAATTCACATACTATTGGCCCTTTACTTCCTTCTTTCACTACATGTTTACTCCATTTTTCTGCTTCTATTTCCTTTGCTAACTCATCTATCCGTATTGATTCAATATTTGCCCTTGCTAGTTTCGGCTTCCTTCCCCTACCTTTATATTCAGGTACCTTGACCTCTGGCTTCTCCTTGTATACCTGCGTATCGCAAGATACTGCTGTAAAGTACTTTTTTCCTAATTCAGCTACTCCATCTCTAAACTCGATATTATTTCCATACAATGCATCTGCTAGCACATATTCAAAGCTCAAATGCCCTCTCTCTTCTGTCTTTTTTATCATTCCTAACGCTATTTCTGGTTTGGTTCTAAATTCTAGATCCTTTGGCACTCCACATTCTTCCCTTTTTTGTTCATGCTCTTTATCAAACCATTGTTCTGGTAAGTACAACTGCCCTTCTGTTAAGGTATGTCCTTTGTTACTGGCATACCCTAGGTATACTCCTACTTGACTGTTCTCCACTTTTCCTACTGATCCACAATATTGCCTTGCTACTCCTACTGAGCTTTTTCCTTGTTTTACATTCCCTGATTCATCAACTATCAGTACTCCATCATTACCTAAACTTTCTGCAATAAGTTTTTGATGCGTGTCAATCACAGGTTCTAACTGCCAAGGGCTTTGTCCTACAAAGTTTTGCATGCTACGGACATTCAGTCCTATTGATAGTGCCATTGCTTCTATATTTTTTCGATCAAGGTTGCTTAACAAACCTTTTAGATAATGTCCTGTCCAGATCAAACTTTCAGGTCGTTTAAATGCTTCTTCAAACTCTGCTACGTATTCTTTGAGTTCTTTTGCTAGCGCTTCTATATCTGCTTCAACTAAGTTGCATTCTGGAGGACTTAAATTTACGGCCTCTTCTAATATTTCATTGTGTGCTTTATAAATGTTTTTCATAGCCTTAATTTATTATTCACACTCGCACTTTTTTCGCACTTCCCCTTACTTAATATGCAACATTGCGCTGTAATATTATTTAGCTCTAGAATTGCACTGTATCTTGTACCACCTGCAAAGATAGCAAAGTGTCCATTCTCAGGTACAACCTTTAAAGCTCTGCTTTGATCAAAACCATTCTCTTTTATGCTCTCAAGGATTTCTTGTATGTGTTCAGGTTCTCTTACTTTACGGGGCTCGAGTCTGTGCAAAACTAACCTGTCTATTGGTATTTGTTCAACCTGTTGTAACTCTGTTCTAAGCATCAATAACCCCCTTACCCTCAGCAAAATCAGTATTTCGTTTCATGAAGTAGAGAGTACTTTGCCAAGAAGTCTTAACCTTAGCAATGTCCCATGTTTCCTGTAATTCATTTAGTGCTGCACTGATTTGGGTATTAACATGAGACAAGCAGAATAACTCACCTATTAGAGATGGTTCCTTAACCTTTACTACTTCAGCTAAGAACGGTTCAAGGTCTACACCGTCATAGTCTTTCATGTCCAATGCTTCTCTGCACAGGAAAGCAAAGCTTGCTAGGGCATAGTGTCCAAACGCTCTGAAAGCTACCTCTGGACCATAGGCAGCTATAGCATTCTTAAAGTCCTTATGCATGTGGAATAGCACTGAGGAGTAATGACTAAGCCCTAAATCTTCACTAATCTCTGTCTGTTCAGCTAGCTCGAGCATTAGATGAAGCATTTCCTTAGCTCTAATATTTCTTTGTTCTGAAGTAGTGTTAAAGGGTGCTTCTGAAGGGTTAACACTCCTATGGAATTGGCAACAATAGTCTATTTCTAAAAATGGATTGGGGCCTGTTGTTGGTTTTGTGTTTTTCATGCATTACTTCCTATCTTCTACTTGCTCGAGTGTTTGTCTGTATTCTTTGCATAGCTTTTTTTAGCTTTCTCCTAAATTACTTGTGGTTGTGGGTATTTGATCAGACTTAGCAACTTCTTTGGTCTTAGAAACAAGTTCTGTTGATATAAGACCTAATTCCTCAGCAACCTCCTTATAGTTTTCTATAGCCTTCTGTTGATCGATAACACCAACATCTAAAGCTTGCCAAGTAGCCATAAGCTTATGGTCATGTTTAGGATTCAGGCTATGAGAGTCAAATAACTCTTTAAGAACGTTTAGCCAGTCATCTGTTGGCTGTAGCTTTTTTGTTGGAGCTACTGGAAAGCTACCCTTTTGTTCTATTACTTCACCTGTTGTTACATTCCATAGGGTGAAGTAGGCAGCAAGCTTTGCCTTGTTAAAATGTTCTTTCTTAGGGTTAAGTATTAGCTGTTCAATGCCGTTGTGTTCATAGAAAAGACTTATGTCGTTAACAAAGCTTTCTTTTTTTTCAAATATGCCCTCATTACCTACTGACATCGCTGACATCAAATCATCTTCTTTTATCTTATTGTCAGTGATGTCAGTTGACTTTTTAGACGTTTGAAAAAAAATCCTACTATTTTCTTTAGTATTTTTTTCAAATATGCCCTCATTACCTACTGACACCACTGACATCAAATGATTTCCTTCAATCTTATTGTCAGTGATGTCAGTTGAACTTTTAGACGTTTCAGAAAATTTTGCATCTTTTTCACTTAAATTTTTATTGGCATCCTGATCTTTAGGAGTCCAAGTTAACCAATCACTAGAAAAAGTCATTGCTCCCCTTCTTCCCTAAAATCAGGATGCAACCTAACAGCAAATGAAGTACGGCCTTTTATGTCCCTGTCCTCTAACCGCACATAATTATGTGCTGCAAGTATTTCCAATCCTTCCATGACAGTTTCTTTATCCTTTAACCTTTCCCAACCACAGCGGTATATATCCCTAACAGTGCAATTATCTTGAACGTAACCACATTCAATTTTCTCAAGTAGTGCTCGAGCTCCAAGCAAAGTTTTGCTTAACTCATCTGCATAAATACGTTTTGCATGATGTTCTAGGTAATCACACCATGCAGCTGCCTTTTGAGTTACTTCTAAGCTTATTTTTTCTGAATCAGTACGATAACTAGCAAAGTCTATCAAGTGAAAAAGTAGCGCCAATGAGGGCATAAGTGAACGGTATTTGCTAAGGTGAGACTCAAAGGCAGGAAAACTTGCCAGTTCTTTACTGCGCAAACGCTCTTCTAGTTTGTCCCTCCATGCATTAAAAAGCTCCTGAGCATCACTAGAAAAGTTTAATGCTGGAATTTCATTTTCTTCTGGATGTAAGTCAAAGCTTTGAGGGGAAAGCTTAACAAGATTCTCAAAGATCTCATAGGTTCTATCTCTTGCTTCTTTATTAGGGAAACGGTCTATGTTTTTCCATTTAGGTAACCCCTCAGACCAGATCACTACTTGAAATCGTTGCAGCAATCCATCTGCACCATCACCTTCTGTAAGGGCTTCAGTTATGTAACTTTTAAGTTTACCTGGTTGAATGCCACCAAAGATACTTAAGCAGCAGGCTTCTATATATACTGTCCCTCTTCCTATACGATCAAAGATGTAGTTTCCTGTACCATTCCAAGTCTCAAGGAAAAACTCACGGTATCCTTCATGTCCTCCTCTATCTAGACCTCTAAGCCAGCCTGCTAGCTCATCTCTTAGTAGCAACAATCCATATGGATTTTCTTTAAACAATTCACCAAGCTTTTCTATGGTGCTATCTTGGGTAGTGTAGCGTGTAGGCTTTAGTTCTCCTAGCTTTGTAAGTTCTTTCTTCTTTTCAATGATTTTTGCTTCAAGGTTTTTATCTTCGCTTCCACTTTTAAAGACCTTCTTTAGTTCACCTTTTAGACTACTTAGCTCGAGTTCAATTATTTCCCTTTTTTGCTCATTTTCTTCTTCTGCTTCCTTAAAAGTTTCAAACTCTTTTTTAGCGATTCTAGTTAAAGGTTTTGTGGCCTCTGCTATTATAGGGCTTTTTAACATCCCTGCACGACAAACTACTCCTCCCCATAGATTAGGAACAACCAACCAATTATCAAATTGTTTGGGATAAATGCCTATGCGACGTCCTATAGCTGAACTTGCCGCTACGAGTGCGGCAACAGTAGGCATCTCAATGGGGATTGCAGCACGTTCAGAAATATCCTCTAGCCAAGGTCTAAATGACTCGGGGATAAGTGTAGGGTTAAGGGCCTCAACTGATGGTCTTGCTTCTGGCAACTCTTTAATGCCTTCCCACTTTTCCTCATCCTCATTAGTATCCCCACTGCTAGTACTAGCATTCCTGCTAGTGCCAAAGTTAGAAGCCTTGCTACTACCTATTCTAAGATTACCAAACTCTTCACTGGCAGCTTTAGTGGCACTATTGAGATTACTTCCGTGCTCGAGAATCATAAAACAGTCAAAAGCATCGTGACCACGCTCATCCCCTAAAAGATCGCTGCTGTGATGCGAATAGACAATAGTTTTATCTTGCTGGTGGAACATTCTCACACCAGCATTTCCAGAACGGCTGTTAGGTGCTAGGTATTTGCTGATTTTAGAACCCCTAAAAATCAACTTATAACCATTGCGCTCTAAAATCTCATGGGGGTGATACTTTCCGTTGAAAGTATCAATAATACTAAGCCTGTTAGGGGTGCTTCTATTTTTAGGCCTCTCAACTTTAAAGGCCTTTTGTTCTACTTCCGTAGGAACTTGAGAAAAGTCCTTAGCTAAAGCTATAAGTAACTCATAGGTTTCTTTAGATACAGCTTTTATCTCTGCTTCTAAACTGCCATATTGGTACTTATAGCTTTCCGTGGGTGGTATCACGACATAACCACCCACTCCCCTAGTTTCTATAAAACACTTTTTTGTAGACCTTCCATTCTTATCAACAATTGGTAAATGGGCTAACTTCTTGTTACCATCTTTAAAGCCACCTTCTACACGTATGTATATATGTTTGCCACCGCTCTTGCTTTGACTAACCACATACTGATCATCATCAAGCCATTGTTGAGCTGTATCTAAAAATGGTTCAAAGAAGTCTTCAAGGATGTTCCTTGACTCAGCAAGGTCAAAATCTAGACACAATAAATCACCATAGCCACAAATGACACCAATACCACTAGCATTAGCAAAGCTTTGCTCGAGTTTACTTTGACTTATAGGCTCTTTTTGAAAAGCCTTCCAAGTGCTTATGGTAGGTGCTTTGTTTGCCTTCGTTGGCAAAACAGAGTATCCTAGACTTAATAAAGTTTTAGCTGATTTGACAAGGGGACTCATGAGAGCCCCTTCCTTTTCTGTTTCATCTTGAAGCACCTCCTTTACTTGTGCTATACTGCCCAAAAGCACCACTCCCTAGTGGTTTTAAATGAGCATATTTTTGTTGGCCCCTTTTGTTATGGGGCCGTTTCTTTTCATGCTTCACCTGTAACTCCTTTGAAATTCATCATTCAAATGCTGATAACTTTGTAAGCTACTCATTGACACGTTTTCCTTAAGAAGGAATGTGTTTGCCAAAGCTCAAGAAAGCTTTTTTGTCGTCAAACTTTTGAAGCATTCTTGAGCTCATTTTTTTAAACTCCTTATCTGTAAATCTAAAAGATTAACCAATTGAAGCCTCTCTCTTAGGGAAATCCTCTATTTCAGAGGCAGGGATTACTATCTTTCTACCCACTCTGAAATTGCGAATTCTTTTAGCATGCAGAAGATCGTATATGCTGCTCCTGCCCAGCATGGGGAAAAACTTCTTAAACTCATCAGGGCTTAATAATTTCTTATCTGTCATAAGAAAACCTTTCTGAAATGTGATTTAGTTCTAGTCATTTCCATACAACTCTATATCAAGCTAGTTACCCTTGTCAACGATAATTAAATGTTGTATTCTAGATTTTAGGTAACAAAAGGTCGCAAATTAATCTAAGTATATAAAGAAAAGGAGCTAAATAATTTAAACAAATTCGATCTAGCTTTGAATGGAAAGGTAACAAGCATATAATGAGTAACAAAAAGCAGCAAAGTGATTTTGTGGGTTTTATTTGGTATGTAAGGCAAGATGGCTATTTTTGGGTTGATAGGAAAGAGGAGTTGTACAATGGTGAAGTATTTACTAACCGATACTTGACTGATGGGAGGAAACTTGCAACAGTGAATAATGGCCCCTCAAGTTCTGGTGAGGTTTATGAACCTAATGCAAAGCATTTGCGTGAAACATTTGAGAACTTCTCTAATATACTGGCTAGGTATCAACCTTTGAAACTTTACCCAAAACTGTACAAAGAATTCGGTAATTTAGGACTAGATCAACATAATGCCAAAGTAGGCGAAAAAAATATTTTAGCATTTGCGAACGAGTACGGTAATCTTGGCGAGGGTGTTGAGGAAAACATATCCTTAATGTATTCAGAAACTGAGGGAATATTAAGTAGTGGTGAATCATATTCAAAATGGTGTGACCAAATTACCAAAATGCACCATGCAATAAAGCTGTGGGAGTTGATTCGAGACAATGACACTAAGAGCCTAGCAGATTTGCTTTTTTGGACTCCTGATGGAGGGATTAAGTACTATTCACTTCCTAGAGGATGGGAATACCCTCTTGAAGAAATAGATAGGTTGAATCTGCCTTATAATTACTGGACTCGCTGGATAAGACATAAACTTGATCAGAATACTAATCAAGTTGCTTGGAAAATTAAGAGAAATGATAATAGAATTGCAGGACTCTTTTTTTTAAAGGACTTAATTAGTGAAAACTTAAAAGGAAAAGTTTCTCCTAGAATACTTTGGAATAGCAAGAAGAAAGAGTTACAAATGCTGTTATTTCCTTCAAGTCTAATAGGGGCACTTTGGTTCCAATTTGCTCAGGTAGTAGTAAGGCAAAAATCATTAAAAACCTGTGTGGTATGTGGTAAAATTATTGTTGGAGAAGAGATGCTTGATGCACGTAGAGATAAATTGTATTGCTCTAAAGCTTGTAAATCTAAAGCTTATAGGGAACGTAAAAAACTAGCTAGTTAAATACGGCTAATTTACAGCAAACAGGTTAAATCCCCAATAAATAAAAAGAGATGAGAGGACATTTAACAAAACTAAACTACTTACTGGGACAGATATTATAACATTAAACCTTATAAGCTAAAATAGGGTACAATAGGACTGATACTGCTGGAAAGCGTGTGTGTGGGAAACTGCACCGAGGGTTCGAATCCCTCCCTCTCCGCCACAGGCACAACGAAAAGAGTTTTTCGTGAATTTATGAGGCACTTGTTTTTCTAAAAAGTTATCGCTTATACTGCACTTGGATTAATTCCCGACTACCTCTTAAGGGTGGGTTTGTATGACCCGCTCTTTTTTGTTGGGAAAGCCAAAAAATTAGGCTAGCGTACAGTTACAACACCCTAAAACCTATCTTCTAGGTTTTGCAAGAAGTTGCAGCCTACTTAATTATTAGACTTTAAATTATGTTAAACATTACATTAAGTGTTGTACTCAATAAGGAGATTACATCATAAATTTAGAACAAACAGCAAGCAAACTATTAAAGCCGCTGGGTTTTGAAGTTTTAGAACTTTATGTTAGTGGTAAGGGTAGCAAGAGGTATGTTCTTTTAAGAATTGATCGACTTGATCAAAAAGCTGTAAGCATAGATGATGTAACCTTAGTAACAGAGGTTTTTAGTTTAGAGCTTGATCGACTTGATCCTTTTGATAGTTCTTATAAATTTGAGGTTCAATCACCCGGTCCTGAACGCCCTTTGATTACAAAAGAGCATTTTAAACGTTTTCAAGGTTTGCTTGCTAAAGTACATACAACTAATGAAACTTTTAAGGGAAAAATAAATCTTGTGAAAGAAGAAGCTGTTGTCTTTGAGTTAGATACGGGGCCTAGGGAAATAAAGATTAATGATATTGATAGTGCGAAATTAGCCCAGTGGCCCAAAAGCCCTAGATAAAAGAGGGTTTTAAGGAGTTCCTAAGGACATGAACAAAGAATTTATAGAGGCTTTAAATCAACTTGCTCTTGATCGTAGCATTGATAAAGAGCAACTGCTAGAGAGCTTTGAGGATGCCCTTACCCAAGCTTATGAGCGCAATATAGAACAGGGAAAGGACATAGAGGTAAACGTTGATCCTGATACAGGTGAAATTGAAGTTTTGATTATAAAAAGAGTAGTTGAGAAAATTGAGGACTCTAATAAAGAAATAGCTTTTGAAGAAGCATTAGAGCTTGATGATGAAATTGAAGTTGGCATGGAAATGGAATTTCCTGTTGATCCTGAACGCTTCACTCGCATTGCTGTACAAACCACAAAGCAAGTCATTACTCAGAAAATCCGTGAGGCAGAGCGTAAAGTGGTTTATGAGGAATATAAAGATCGTGAGGGTAGTGTAGTTACTGTTGTGGTTGCACGAGTTGATAATAAGCGTAATGTTTTTGTTGATCTTGGCAAAGGTGAGGCAATAATGCCTCCTAAAGAACAAATCCCGGGGGAGCGTCATCTAGTAGGAATGCGTGTTAAAGCTTACATAACTAAAGTTGAACTTTCTAGTCGTGGTGCTAGCATAACTGTATCTCGAGCTGCTCCTGAACTTTTAGAATACCTAATGCGCCAAGAAATCCCTGAAGTCAGTGATGAAACTGTTGAAATTAAGTCAGTAGCACGTGAAGCAGGACAACGCTCTAAAGTAGCTGTTATGAGCCATAACTCAAATGTTGACCCCATTGGAGCTTGTATAGGTCATAAAGGTGCTCGTATACAAGCTGTAACTAGTGAGCTTCAACGTGAGCGGGTAGACATAATCATGTGGGATTCTAATCCTAAGGAGTTTATTCGTAATGCTCTTTCTCCTGCTAAAGTCAAGCTCATTGAAGTTGATGCTGATGCTGAAGTTGCTAAAGTAACTGTTGCTAATGATCAGCTTTCCTTAGCAATAGGTAAAGGTGGACAGAATGTGCGTTTGGCAGCCAAACTAACTGGCTATAAAATTGATTTAGCAACTAGTGAGCATATTTCTGACCTTGATGCTGCTTTACAAGAAGCTGCCCTTGAAATTGATGATCTAAAACTTGCCACTGATGATACTAAACGTGCAGCCTTTGAGGCTCTCTTTAGCGCCTCACCAGATGATGAAGTAGAGTCAGATGAAGAACCAGACAAAGTAAAAACAGAGCAGGAAAACGACGAAGATGAGGATAAGCAATAGGATAGCTCATTGATAAGAGCAAATTTGATAAGCGCAAAACACATTCCTTTACGCCGTTGTGTGGTTTGTAGAATATCATTACCACAAGATAAGTTAATACGTTTTTACCTTAGTGAAGGTAAATGGCATTTAGATAAATACCATTTACTGCCTAAGGGAAAGTTTTCTAAACCAAATGGGCGTGGTGCTTGGTTGTGCTTAGAGCCAAGTTGCCACACTGTAAAAAAATTAAAGAGGTTTTTTAAGCGACAAGCAGAAGAGATTTGTGGAATATTAGAAATTTTATTTTCCAGAGATTACTTGTGTTAGTTAAGAGATTACTCATATTAGTTATTGAGAGACTACTTATGTTAGTTACTTAAGAGTTAAATAAGATTTAGATAGAGAGTTGTTATGATGGAGGTAGTATGCCTAGTAAGAAGGTACGGATTTATGATCTGGCTAAACAATTAAAAATCACTACCAAGCAAATGCTTAGTTATCTAGATGATATTGGCGTAGAGTACAAATCGCACTCTAGCACAGTAGGTCAAGATACAGCTGAAATGGTTAAGCAGCTTGTAGAAGAGGCTCAACGTGAAGCTAAGGAGAGAGAAAAACATGAACAGGAAAAGGAAAAGCTTAAGGCTGAGAAGGCCTATTTAGAAAGTCTGCCTCATCGTGCACCTATCGTAGCAGTTATGGGGCATGTTGATCATGGAAAAACAAGCCTTTTAGACTATGTTCGTAAAACTAAAGTTGCTGAAAAAGAGGCAGGGGGGATCACTCAGCATATTGGTGCCTACCAAGCAAAAACAGATAATGGATTCATTACTTTTCTGGACACTCCCGGTCATGAGGCGTTTACTAGCATTCGTCAGAGAGGTGCTAATGTTACAGATGTGACCATCATAGTTATAGCAGCTGATGATAGCATAATGCCTCAAACTCGCGAAGCTATTGCTCATGCTCGAGCTGCAAAAGTACCAATTATTGTTGCTATAAATAAAATAGATTTGCCTGCAGCAAATGTAGATAAAGTGATGCAGGATTTAGTAAAGATTGACCTAATACCTGAAGCATATGGTGGGCAGATTGTTACTGTACCCATTAGCGCTAAATCAGGTGAGGGTGTTGATGACCTTTTAGAAGCAGTTTCACTAGTTGCAGAATTGGAAGACTTACGTGCTAATCCTGAAGCTAATGCTAAAGGTGTCATAGTCGAATCCATTCTGGACAAAAGAGCAGGTGTTAAAGCAACTATGATAGTGCAAGAGGGTACGTTGCTCGTGGGTAGTTATATAGTTAGTAATTTGGTGTGGGCTAAAGTGCGGGCTCTAATTGACTATAATGGTAAGCAACTTAAAGAGGCAGGACCAAGTGTACCAGTACAGATTTTGGGTTTTAATCATCAACCTGTTGCTGGTGACAGCGTTGAGCAAGTTCAAAATGAAAAGATGGCTAAAGATTTAATAGCAGAGCGTTCAGGAAAGCTTAAATCTGAAGAGTTTGAGAACGTTAGTCAAAAACAAGTAACCTTAGCCGAGCTTTTTGATAAACCTCAGGATCAGAAAATCAACCTTATTTTACGTGCAGATACGCAGGGCTCACTTGAAGCTTTAAGGGGTGTTATTGCTAAAGAGGCAGAGAGTACAGAAGAAATAGGGGTTGAAATAATGTTAGATTCTGTGGGTGCACCTACGGAATCAGATTTACTTTTAGCTAGTACTGCTAATGCTACTGTTATGAGTTTTGGAGTCAATGCCCCTGCTAGTGTCAAAAAACTAGCTGAGAAACAAGGTATTACTTTAAAGAGTTATCGTATTATCTATGACCTTATAGAAGATGTGCAGCGTTTGATTCGTGGCAGAATTGAACCTGAGTACCAAGAGAAAGTTATTGGTCATGCTGAAGTTCGTATGGTTATTAAAGTACCTCGCCAAGGCCTTATTGCTGGCTCCTATGTGATTGAAGGGGTGATTAAACGTGGGGCTAAAGCTCGAGTCTTTCGTGACAAAAAGGAAGTTTATAAAGGCTCTATTGCTCAGCTCAGACGCTTTAAAGATGACGTGCGTGAAGTTGCTAGTGGTTTTGAGTGTGGCATTAACTTACAAAACTACGATAATTTTCAAGAAGGTGACATAATTGAAGCCTACGAGCTAGTAGAGATTGTTGTTTAAATTGTTTGGTTAGCACTTAAACGCAGGATTTCTTCATAACTATCAGGGCAACTATTATCGTCAAGGGCAGCTTTATTCCTTTTAACTACTCCACAATTCTTACATTTACAGATAATTATCCAGCCCTTTTTTGGGTTATGGTCTATACTTATGGGCTCGAGCACTCCCTTACAAAGACTTGCTCTATCACCGGGGTTTATGTCTACATGTAAAGAGTAAAGACAAAAGGGGCAATGATTACGACAACCACCACTAACTAAAGGTGGTACATTACTTCCACAATTAAAACAGATAAAAGCATTGTTTTTGTCTTTGGCAATAAAGTGGCGCATGGTCTAAATATTATCTCAAAATTAAAGCTAAGGGTGGACGCAGCGGAAACCAATGTAGTTACCACCCTTAGCAGCATTGTACTCTACTCGAGCTGCACCACGCAGATCACTTATCTTTTTGCTACCAAAAGAGCTGCTGCGTAAAGTAACTGATTCAAGTAGGTCTTCTTCGTTCCCGGTAAGTTCTCTGCCATCTGTTTTGTATGGATAACTCCGATACAAAGATCTAGTCCACTCCCACACATTCCCAGACATATCTAATGCTCCTACCCATGAAGCACCATCAGGATAACTTCCTACAGGTGCCGTTTGGTTATTTGAGGTTTGAGCATAATGTACCTTATTCTTATCAAATTCATTTCCCCAAGGGAAAACTAACCTACTTGGCCCTCTTGCTGCATATTCCCATTCTGCTTCTGTTGGTAACCTAGCTCTCCGCCATTTACAGTATGTTGCTGCTTGTTGCCATGTTACTCGATTCATAGGTTGATTCGCTGCTGTTGAATATTCACTATCTTTTGCACCTGTACATTTTCCTTCTAACACGCAAACCGCATATTTTTCTCTTGTCACTTCTGTTTTATCTATCCAAAAGGGCCTATTAAATTCTTGCCTTATAGTAGGTACTTCATCATCTTCACCACTTTCACTACCCATAATAAAGCTTCCTTTAGGCACTAGTACCATCACTGCATTATTAAAACTACATTCGACAGGGGTCCAATCAGTATTTTGCTTCACTGTTTGTTTGCTATTAAACTCACATTTTCTCCCCTCCTTATTTTGCAGCAAAAATGGCATTATCAATAAAAAACTCACCGAGAAGATAACTAACCCCCACTTTTTTGATATCCATGAATAAAACCTATTGAAGTCTTTCTTAAACCTTTGAGTTAATGTTAATTTCTCTAAGGACGCATCTAGTTTAGGAAGGTTGGCTTCTTCTATAATTTCAGACACTACTTCAGTAGTAGCTGTTTTTTCAGGCTCTTCAACATAAGAATCTTTTGGTGTTTTTAATTTAGCTAATTTATCCTTATCTTGCCTTTGGGCAAGATAATCATTGACTTCTTGTGGAGATAAATCAGAGTATCCATGGTTTCCATTTCTCTGATCAACTTTACTTATTGCTTTGGTTACAGAATGGTTTTCTAGGGAAAGTTTGTGTTGATAGTGTAAATATCTTAAACGCTTATATGAACCCGTTTTTCCTGTTGGTGGTGGCAAATCACCTGTTTTGCGGAGAGTCTCTTCAAGTAGCTGAGCCACTTTATTTGACTCTTTATAGGCATAATGCAAATAGACATTCCATACAGCATCACTTAGTATTTCTCGTTGATCCTCTACAAACTTCTTAAAGTCTTTCTTAAAATTTTTCTGAAATTCTATTTGAGGAGACTTTTTCTTGTTGAGGGACTCCAAAAATAGTAAGGGTTCTTCATGCTTACTGAGCAAACGTATTTGTTGTAAATCAAGTACCTTGCATGCTGCTTGAAGTTCTAAAGCGTCAGTTGTAACTAGAAAATCATCTGCTAGTTCAATGACCTCCTTATCTCTATGAGGTTTAAAAACCTCTTTAGGCACACCCAAAGATTCTTTGGTCTTCTTCTTCAAATCTGAAAAGTTTCCTGTGAAATTCTTTGGATTTTCAAATATGGCCTTTGCCAGATCATCCTTTTTACAACTTCCATTTTGGTGAGCAATATAAACAAGTAGAGCAAACTGCTGATGTGTAAGTTTTTTAGGTGTAGGTACCCCATTAACCTTAACTTCATACTTTTGACCTAATGTTAACAACTCAACCTTAAAATTTTTTTTCATTGCCATTATCCTATCTAGACTACCTAGGTTGTTTGAGCAACTTAGTTTATCCTGTCTGGAAAGTGCTACTAGCTTGACTCAAAATGTCAATAGGCCTGATTCAAAAAGCCTCCCATCATAATTATCTTGTCAGACAGTGTTTTAAAAACTTCGTCGAACATACACTGCAACTTCGTCGAACCGAGAAGTGTAACCTGCACACGCTAAAGCACTCATGATGACTATGGGTTTTCATTGTGATTAATGAATAAAGAAATCTAAGCAAAACAGAATTCTTTTTAGCCTTAGCATTTGACTGGGCAACAACGGCCTACAAGACTAGTCTAAAAAATTAAAGATGGGAAGGTCAAGTATTTTTAGTAATCTCACTTCCTTAGCAAATTTTTGCAGGAGTGGGTGGTTTTAAAGCAACGGAAGAAATGTATGAAAAACGTTGATCTAGCTGACAAAAGTCTAATGATAAGTGAAAGGAGTTACTTTTCTATAACATGGAAAAATACTATTCCGTCTCGTTTTTCAACTATGGAATCAAATCTCTATTTAGGAGGGAAATTGTGTTAAGAATAAATATCGTTTTTGCTATGTTTGGTTTGCTAATTGCTTTAATGGCATGTTCTAGCAATAATCAAGGTGTTGAACAATTAAGTGGTGATCAGGGCGTTGAAGAACTAACCCCACTAAGTTTTGGCAATGAATTGTCTGTGGTAAGTGTTACAGCAAGCAGCAATGATGGGAATGTGCCAGCAAATACACTTGATCGTGATTTGTTAACGCGGTGGTCAGCAGAAGGTGATGGCGAGTTCATTACATTTGAGCTTGAACAAAACAAGACACTTGATGAAGTTGCCATTGCTTGGTACAAGGGAGATCAGCGTGTTGCTGACTTTACTATTGAGACTTCAATTGATGGCAACATTTGGCATCAAATTTTTAGTGGTAGTTCATCGGGAACGACGCTTGAGGCAGAGGTCTATAATGTGGCAGATTCTCTTGTTCGTTACATACGCATAATAGGTTTTGGAAACACACAGAACAACTGGAACAGCATTACAGAGGCTTACATTCTAGGTTATAGCAATGCACAGGAGTTAGCAATCACTAATGCTTCCGCTAGTAGTGATGATGGTAACATTGCAATGAATACATTAGATCAAGATTATAATACTCGTTGGTCAGCACAGGGAGATGGCGAGTTCATTACATTTGAGTTCGAAAATGAAGCAATAGTTGATTCAATTGGAATAGGTTGGTACAAAGGAAATCAGCGTATTGCAGATTACCAAGTTGAGGTATCTATAGATGGCTCGAGCTGGACTCAAGTTTATACAGGCATAAGTAGCGGTAAAACTTTAGCAACACAAATTAAAAACCTTCCAGATACATCCGCATGCTATGTTAGAATCGTCGGTTTTGGCAACACTGAGAACAACTGGAACAGTATCACTGAGGTATCTATCTATGGTACACCCTCAACAGAGGAATGTGGCCAAGATCCAAACCCAACAGATACACTATTTGTATCACCTTCAGGTAACGATAGTAACAGTGGCACAAGTGCTAATGAACCTTTCGAAACAATTCAGTACGCCATAGACTTAGCTCAACCTGGATACGAAATCCGTCTTGCTGATGGTGAGTATGATCAAGATGTTGAGACTGTACTTAGTGGTTCACCAAGTGCACCCATTGTGATTACTGGTTCCCATAATGCGATTATTCGCGGTGCGGGCCGTAGTAGAGTTTTCCAAATACATCATGATTACATTCATCTTACAGGTTTTACCATTGATGGTTTGCATGGTGATCCCAACAATAAATTTGGCTACCGTGATAAACTCCTCTACATTGTTTCAGAACAACAAGGTGATGGTGTAACAGGAATTAAGGTAATGAATATGACGTTTCGTAATGCAGGTGGAGAAGCCTTAAGGATTAAGTACCTTGCCAGTGATATTGAGATTGCACACAATACCTTTGAGAGGATTGGTGTTTACGACTACGAGTTTAATGATGGTGGCAAAAATGGTGAGGGTGTATATATTGGTACTTCACCAAGCCAATTATGGAAAAATCCAGATGATAGAGTGGACACTTCAAATGATATTTGGATTCACCACAATTTTATGGATACCTATAATGAAGGTGTTAACACTAAAGAAGGGGCACATAATATTCTTGTTGAATACAATACCATTACTGGCTCTCTTGATAAGAATGCTGGTGGGGTGAATATTCAAGGGGAAGATAGTATTGTACGTTATAACGAGATTTACGATGTGGCTGGAGCAGGTGTTCGTTTGGGCTTGAGTGCTTCCACAAATGATGGTATTGATAGAGGTGTTAGAAACAGTGTTTACTTTAACAAAATTTATGATTTTAGTACTGATGCAAACAGCACTAATGGTGGGGTCAAGGTACAATCTTCACCTCAAGGAACAATTTGTGGAAATGATATAGATGGATTAGCAGTAAATGGTTCTTATGCTAATGAAGCAAACCCTACAGCTGCTTGCCCCTCTGATGTTCCTTCAGGCGATGGTTATGGACATGAAGCAGGATTATAAGATGCAATCGGACCTTAAATAAGGTCATAAAACTATTCAGGTAGTCCTACATATGTAGTGATGAGGTTGTATACTCCTTAAAATTGAAGGAGAAACATGAAATGTCCTGAATGTGGTTCTGAAAAAACAGTAAAAAATGGTCACATACATAATAAAAAGCAAAAATATGCTTGTAAGGATTGTAGTAGACAATTTGTCGAAAACTCTACTAAAAAGACAATATCAGACACAATAAAAGCTTTCATTGATAAGATGTTGCTAGAAAGAATATCTCTAGCTGGCATTAGTCGTGTTACAGGGGTTTCTCTCACATGGCTATACAATTATGTGAAAAAGAAATATGCTAAAACCCCACGTAAACTAAAGGTTGTAAAAAAGAAGAAGGGTAAATTAATTGTACAAATGGATGAATTATGGTCATTTGTTGATCATAAGGGTAATAAACAATGGATTTGGATTGCCATTGATGCAAAAACTCGTGAGGTAATTGGTCTATATATTGGAGATAGAAGCCGTAAAAGTGCTCAGGCACTATGGGATTCTTTGCCCCCAGTTTACAGGCAATGTGCTGTTTGCTACACAGATTTTTGGGAATCATATGAGAACGTTATTCCATCTAAACGTCATCGTGCTGTTGGTAAAGAGAGTGGTAAAACCAGTTATATTGAGCGTCTCAATTGCACTTTAAGGCAACGAGTTTCTCGTCTAGTAAGGAAAGCTTTATCCTTCTCTAGAAATCTGGAAAACCATATTGGAGCAATTTGGTATTTTATTCACCACTACAATAAAAGTTTATCCATTTAAGCTCATCACTACTTCTGTAGGTTTACCAACTATTCATACAAGACAATAGAAAACATTTGTCATGGAGCGCACGTAGGGGTTAAAAATTTTTAACCCCTATGATTGAAACCTATAAAATCTCAGCAGGATTCTTAAGGGTTTGGAAACATAGGTTTCTTCAATGTTCTTGAGAGAACTAAGAGACAAAAGTAAGGAAATATCATGAAAAAGATTATTTTTTTAATTATCATTTTTTTAGTTGGCTGTCCAGCAAGCAAGAACGAGCCCCCTGTAGCCTCTTTTACTTTCACTGCTAAAGGAGGTGGATCACTTCTAGCACCAGTAACGGTGCAGTTTGATGCTAGTGATCCTGATGGTGATATTAAAACCTACGCTTGGGACTTTGGTGATGGCAATACAGGTGAAGGTCAGCAGGTAGAACACACCTATACAGATGCTGGTGAGTATAAAGTCAAACTTACTGTTACCGATAATAAAGGGGCTACCAACACCACTACTAAAACAGTAGAAATTGGCTCTAATAGTGCTCCTGTAGCTAAGAATAAAGAGTTGAGTACTGTGCAGGATGTAACCATAGATATTACCTTGGAAGCCACTGATGCCGAGGGAAGCGCTCTAACTTTTACAGTAGTAGCTGCTCCTCAAGAAGGAGAAATTACTGGTAATGCCCCTAACTTGAGCTACAAGCCTAAAGATGGTTTTGTGGGTAGTGATAGCTTTACTTTCAAAGCTAATGATGGTCGTAATGACTCTAACGTTGCTACAGTAAGTATAACTGTCCTAGATGATTCTGAGCCTAATGATAGCTCTGATCAGGCAGAGGTTTTAACTCTTGGTGAAGCTAAACGTTCCTTCATTAATTCTCAAGATGATGTTGATTGGTTTAGCTTTGAGTTAGAAAAAGAAGCCACTATTGCCATAACAGTAAAAGCCAAAGAAATAAATTCAAGCTTAGATCCTTTTGTGGCACTTTTGGACAAAGACGAAAAAGCCCTTGCCAAAAATGATAATCGTGATGCAGATAACACAGATTCATTCATAGAAGTAAATATAGCAGCAGGTAAGTACTTTATTTCTGTATGGGATAGTAGCAAAGGCGACATTTTCCCACAGTTTGTGCCTTTAACAGTAAACACCAACTTTTATGAAATAACTGTGGTAATTGATCCTTGTAAACCTGATCCTAATGCTGTTGATTGCTTAACAGGCGATATTGATGGAGATGGCACTAACAATGCTGATGATCCTGATGACAATGATCCTTGTAATCCCAATGACACTGTAAAAGCTTGCACTGACACTATAGATGATGATGGTGATGGCACTTCAAAAACTACTGATCCTGATGACAATGATCCTTGCAACCCTGATGACACTGTAAAAGCTTGCACTGATAGTCAACCTACTAAACCTGATTTAGTGGTTGAGGATTTAAGTATAGACCCAAACAGTGGGACTATTGGTGACAACATAAGGATAAGGTTTAAAATTCATAACCAAGGAGAACAAAAGGCTTCAGCTTCTAAAACAGATGTTCGTATTAATGAAAGTAATAGTGATGTAACAACTAGTGACAAGTTACTATTTAGTGTTTCCACACCTGTAATTAATGCTAACAGTAGCTATGAAGTTGATGAAGCAGTAGAGCTCCCCACTGGTGTTAATAAAGGGGAAACCTATATTTGGGCCATAGTTGATGTTGATAACATTGTAGGACAAAGCAATGTAGACAATGATAAAGCCAAAATATCTTTTACTATTAAAGGTTGTAGCTCAGTAAATTTCCCAGATGGCAATTTAGAGACTGCTATTAGAGATACTCTAAATAAACCAAATGGAAATATAACTTGTGATGATCTGGAAGAGCTTACAGTTCTTGAGGTAGGCGGAAAAAATATTGCTGACCTTGAAGGTTTACAACATGCTACAGACTTGCAGAAACTTCACCTTCAGGAAAACAGTATTAATGATCTGGAACCACTCAAGAATCTTACAGACCTGCAAGAGATTTTCCTATGGCTTAATAATGTAAGCGACCTCAGCCCATTGCAAAATCTTACAAATTTAGAGACCCTTTTACTCAATGGGAATACAGTGAGCGATCTTAACCCGATACAAGGACTTACCAAGTTACGAGTGGTTGCACTTGGAAGAAATGACATTAGTTCTATGAGTCCCTTGCAGAACCTTACAAACTTGGAAGGGTTATATATTTGGGGTAACAGCATCAGTAATATAAGCCCGCTGCAAGATCTTACCAAATTGAAAATTCTTGAGCTTCAGGGGAATAACATCAGTGATATAGGCCCTCTTCAAAATCTCACACAGTTGCAACTACTTAATTTCTGGGATAATGACATTAGTGATATAGGCCCTCTTCAAAATCTCACAAATTTGGAGGAGCTTTATTCTGGACGAAATAACATAAACACTATAAGTGCACTGCAAAACCTAACAAGCTTGCGTAAGCTTGATAATGGTTATAACAGCACCAGTGATTTAACCCCAATAAAGAACCTCACCAACTTGCAGTGGATTTCCTTTTGGGAAAATAATGTGAGTGATATAAATGCACTACAAGGCCTTACAAATCTGCAAGAGCTTTACCTTGATCACAATAACATAAGTGACATAAGTCCACTACAAAATCTTACTAATTTGCAAAAACTTGGCTTTGCTAACAATAGCATCAGCAATCTCAGCCCAATACAAAATCTCACACAATTGCAATGGCTTTCTTTCTGGGAAAATAACATCAGTGATATAGGTCCTCTTCAAAATCTCACACAGTTGCAACTACTTAATTTCTGGGATAATGACATTAGTGATATAGGCCCTCTTCAAAATCTTACAAATTTGGAGGAGCTTTATTCTGGACGAAACAGTGTAACCGACATAGGTGCGTTGCAAAATCTGACAAACTTGCAAAAGTTTGATAATGGTTATAATAACACCAGTGATTTAACTCCAATAAAGAACCTCACCAACTTGCAGTGGATTTCCTTCTGGGAAAATAATGTGAGTGATGTAAGCGCATTACAAAACCTTACAAATTTGCGAGAGATTCACCTTGATCACAATAATATAAGTGATATCCAGCCACTTGTGACAAATAGCGGTCTTAGTACGGGTGATATTTTGGGTATAAATTCCAATTGCCTAGATTTAGTCGCAGGATCAGAAGATCTAAATAATATAAACACCTTAAAAGGAAGAGGAGTAGATGTTCGATATGAATCACAAAAGGATTGTGCACCTTAATTCTATATGCTTCGCCTAGTTTTAGAAATGAGATTAACAATGTTAAAGCATCTATTTTTTACTTTCAGCATCTTGCTCTTATTCTTAATCAATTCAGTTAACGCACAAGTTCACGAGGAAGTGAGTGGATACTTGCTTTCAGAGGACATATGTGTGCAGAGTGGAGATTCGATTACTATTACTCCTAGTGGTCTAATTCGTTTGGGATTTTTTGCAGGCAGTGCTGGCCCCGAAGGCTTACTAATGCCAAGTGGATTTGAGGCTTATAACCTTGACGGAAGTCATCCACACGGTGCACTATTATGTAAAATCCAAGGTGAGCCTTTTTGGCAGTACTGTGGTAAAGGCTTTGAGCTTATTGCCTCAAAAAATGGCTGTCTAGAATTTGAAGTTAATGATATTGACCAAGGTAATAATTCAGGTAGGTTCCAAGTTACAGTAAAAACTAACTCAGCATCTGTAAGAACTAACGAGCACTCGGCTGAGAATATAAAAATTGACCAATTACAAGATCCAAACGGAATGTTTTTTGTTTCATCTAATGGCATTTATGTAATTCATGCGGATAAGGTTAATGCTATTGGAAATTACCAAGTAAGCTTCTATCAAAGGTCTGGAACATCTTTTATCCCTTCTAAAAGTGGTGAGAAAGTTTTTGTTGGTTGGTGGTTACCACAAGAACAAAGGTTAGAAATTCAGCGACTCGCCTATTTATCTTGCGGGGCCACCCTTGCTCCTAGCAGCAATATATTCTTTGATAACGAGATGGATAGTGAACAAACTTCAGGCGTTTGGAAAAGCAAAAAATCGGAAGGTGCAAAACCTACATGCGTGGTGTACAACTATCGTAATTGCAAGCTAGATAGATGTTTGAAATGGAGTAATCATCCAGATTTTGAAAATGTAACAAAGGATAAATACCTTGTGAAAGACTATAGAGTTGTTCGGAAATAAATAGTTTAAACAATCAAAAAATTCCAAAGCCCCCCACAGACAGCTATAACGCTATCTGCAAAACCTGTCTTGCGATTCCGAAAGGCATGCACTAGTATATTAAAGCGTTTCATACCTCCTATGGCATGTTCTACATATATCCTTGCTTTGCCCAGCCTTTTATTCCTCTCCTTCTCTGCTTCTGTTAGCTCTGGATTAGGATTCTTTTTACTCTTCCTTGGCTTTTTCTTTGGTATCGCTGCTCCTATCCCATAATCCTTGTTTATACCTTGATAACCTGAGTCTAGATTTGCTCTTTTTCCCTCCTCTTTCAGCCAGCCTTGTTTAGGTGGAAACTCCTCCTTAAACATCCCATAGTCATGTCTCCGCCCAGCAAATGTCCTTCCTACATAGATTATTACCTTTCTTCCTGTTGCTATTATTGTGTTTTTTACCGTGTGACCCTTCTTTTTTCCACTATATAGCTCCTCCTGCTTTTCTTCTTCACTAGGGCGTCTATGTTTCCTTTCTGTAGCATCAATCAGTATTTTTCTTGCTTCTTCAAGCGCTTCTTTTAACTCCTCAGGTGTATTGAACTCTCTCTTAGGCAACATACCTAATTTTGCCAAGGCTGCTGAGAGAATTGGCAGCAGCTTATGTACCCAATAGTGTGCACTGGAACGAGACATATCAAACTTCTCTGCTAATTCATCCATTGTAGGATAACTTTTCAGGTAGTAGAGAATAAATTCGAGTTTGTGTTTAGTAGAAGGAAGTTTACTTTTTCTTCCTCCTCCCCTAGATCGTTCTCTTTCCCCTTTAGCTTGTTGTTCTTCATAGTCTTTTTGACTTTGCTCCTCATATACCTCTTCAAACACTGTCTCTAACTCATTTATCTTTTCTTCAGGCAAACCTGTCAAGGCTCTTACTTGTCTGTCACTTCTGGTTTTGAAAACTACCATACTAGCTACTATTTTAGCTGATTTGGCTATTTCCGAACAACTCTTATGAAAAAGCTCAGGAAATATTTAATCGAATGACTACATTGACAAAAGATTTGCGGCCAGATACAGGCACAAATTTTAGGTGAAGATTTATGGTCAAACAAGTTGAATAGGGAGTTGGTATAGGAGTTATTAGGATTATTTAGGCAGAGAACAATATAGGCAGCAAATTATATACAAAACTATTTCTTACCCACAAGCGAAATGAGGCCAATAATGTTAAAACACCTATTTTTTACCTTTGGCATTTTAGTTCTATTCTTAAGTGCTCATGCTATAGCACAGGTAAATAGTCAAGTGAGCAGTAGTACTATAGTAAGTACAGTAGCAGAATTGATTAATCAAGTAAGTCAAGGTGGCAGAGTAGAAATCGCTGCTGGTAGATATGTTTTAGATGAGTCTCTAAAACTGAGTAATGATATTGAACTTATTGGCGCAGGGCGTGATAGGACTTTTATAGTTTCAACAGCAGAGAATTTTAGTATTGGGTTTGAAGGTAATGGTAATTTTAAAGCGCAAGGCATAACCTTTGAGCACCAAGGTGAACTGGGGGCACATGTAGTTTGGGTACATGATGGGGTAATAGCTATTGATAACTGTGCTTTTGTTGGAGGTGTCTTGGTATGGAGAGAAGTTGAGGTTCAGCTAATTAAAACCATAGCTAAATCTGAAGCTTGGGGAGGATCTGGACTATTGTTAACTGGTAATGCCACAGGAACAGTTAGCAATAGCATCTTCGAAAACAATGCAGTAGATGGTATATCCGTTCGAGGTAAAGCACAACCTAGGCTTGAGCAAAATACCTTACGAAATAATGAAGATGGTATTTTCTATTCTGGTAATGCAAGAGGCACAGCTGTGGGTAACACTATTGAGGAGAATAGTTCGTCTGGTATATCTGTTGCTGATGAAGCTCAACCCAGACTCGAGCAAAACACCATACGAAATAACAGTAAGCAAGGCATTGTCTACACTAGCAATGCAGGAGGCGTAGCTGTGCGTAACACTATTGAGGAAAATAGTTTGTTTGGCATAGCTGTTTCAAATGAAGCTCAACCTAGGCTTGAGCAGAACATCATACGAAGTAACGGTGAGCAAGGTATTGTCTACACTAACAATGCAGGAGGCATAGCTATAAGCAATATCAGTGAGGGTAATGGTGAAGATGGTATAGCTACTATAAATGAAGCTCAACCTAGGCTCGAGAATAACATTCTGCGTAACAACGGGTACTACGGCATTTTTGCACCAGATAGTTTACTACACATACATAATTCCTATATTGGTCAAAACACCTTCAGTGGCAATAAAAAAGGAGACAGCCTCGAAAGTGTATTAAGCAATCCACTTTATTAATTTGCTTTAGTTGCTGTGCAGAAAGGAACATACTGTGCTTTAGGATAAAACTTTATCTGTCTAATTTTAGTTAGCCATAGATCAGAATAGAAGTTAATACTCTTACAAAAGATAGAAAGGATATTTTCATGAATATCAGAACACACATCCTAATCTTATTCATTTATCTCCTGTCAGCAAGTTCAGCTTTTGCTAACGATGCGTTGACGGGAAGTTGGCACGGATACCTGTTTAATCACCCAATCGAAATTGCTATCTGGCAAAATCCGGAGCACTTAAATCTAAAGAATTGGATAGGGTACCTTTACGTTCCCTAGAGGGTGTTTGGAAATTAGTGTTCCTTTGAAAGATCTAGCATTTTGGCTGAAATTTGAACTAAGTATATCATTTCAGAAATGAAGTAGCTATACCCAATATATGTCAGTATAGCTACTATGAAAACAAATCATAGACAAGCATACTCTACTGACGTTACTGATGTACAGTGGCTTATAATTGAAGCCTTTCTACTTAAAGTTTTGACCAAAAGTACTAAGCGGGGACGTCCCATGAGCCTTGATCTCCGTGAAATCGTAAATGCTATACCGCAAGTTGTACCCAAAAAACGCCACTTTTGCCTCTAAAAACCCTGTTACCAAAGTCGATATCATGATTTTTTTGCTTTTTTCAAGTAGCCATAGCATATCCTTGACACAGCAAGGTTTTATTTTTTATAGTATAGCCACTGATGTCTGCTACGATAAATACACATTTTAAAGTCCAGTGTATCCAAACAGGTAAGGCTGTAGGTATAATGCATGGCATCCACCTTCGGGATTATGTCCAAGGACACATACAAAAACGTTCAGGATCATTATTAAAGAAATACAAGAAGAATTGGGGAAAAGGTCAGGCACTTGCGAGGGTAGCTAAAACACTTAACCTGACGGCCAGAAGTGGAATTAGGACTGGTGAAATGTTCATTTGCTGGAACACTGTTCCAAACGGAGGGCAGAAATATGCTCTAGGCCTGATGGGGGTCAGTGTGTAGCCATTTTTTATAAATTTTAATTTTGCCCTAAAACCTCAAACAGCACGAGATTTTGGGGGTCAAAACCCCTGCTTTTTGATGACAAAATGCGCTATACGTTACCTTCTGCGCAATGGTTGTACTTGGCGTGATCTTCCACATGATTTTCCTGCCTATCAAAGTGTGCGTTATCACTTTGATAAATGGTGTAAATCAGGTTTGTGGAAGGCTTTAAACAAACATTTACGCAGAAAACTCCGTGAGCAGGAAGGAAAACTTGCTGATTGCAGTGTAGGTATTGCCGATAGTCAATCGGTCAAAGGTAGTGTGCATGAAGAGAATGGGTACGATGGAGGAAAAAAGGTTAATGGACGTAAACGTCATATATTGGTTGATACCATGGGATTATTGATAGTTGTACTTGTAACTACAGCGAATAGGTCAGATAAGAAAGGATTAGAGCAAATGTTGAAGGCTATAAAAAGCACTATGCCAAGATTGAAAGTAATAAAAGCAGATCAAGGTTATGTCAGTGCGAGATTAGAGAAGTGGGTGCTGGACATATGTGGGTGGATATTAGAAGTAACAAAGAAACCAGAAGGAAAAGGTTTTCAAGTTATCCCACAAAGATGGGTAGTGGAGAGGACATTTGCATGGTTAGGAAACTATAGACGCTTAAGTAAAGATTATGAAGTATTAGCAGCAACAAGTGAAGCCTTTATCTACATGGCTATGTGTGATATCATGACCAAGCGTTTAGCGCATCAATCCACTCCCAATTTTGCTTAATAGATATTTCCCAAACACCCTCTACCACTCTTGTTTTTTGGAAATATGGTTGAGTGTGTCAGTTGATGGGAAAACTAGAAGCGCAAGTTTCACCGAGTATAGGTTAAGAAATGTAGACGGCAACTGCAAGCAAAACCTTCAGCTACCAAGGTCTGGGTCAGCAAAAGCTCGCCGAGCTGCAGAAGAATTCCGTGCCAGCAAAGGAGATTTTCTTCTAGTAGATGGTGGTATGCGATTACAACTCAACTTGAAAATTCATTCTTTTGGAGGTATTTCATCACAGGCAAAAACGGTATTGCTTGAACGTGGCACGTCCTCAAACACACTCTTAGATTTCATAACAAGGTACGAGAGTAAATACTTTGAACGACCATCGGAGAATGACTTGGCATTACTTAACAATCCATCCAGATCACAACAAACACTTGCTATTACACCATCTACAGGTCCTGATCCTGATTTTAAAGAAGATAATCAGTCAAGTTCAATTACGGTGGCCCCGCACAAGCAAATTGCCGATTTTCTCTTGAATGGTGACTTTAACTCAATCAGTCTTAACGCTGACTTCAAGAGTTTTCACAATGGCTTCTTAGGATTGTATTCCGAGTATTGCTCCCATTACCTGCAAAACCCTGTAGGTCGCAGCATAGTCCAAACAGAAGTTACTACAAATTCCTTCGGTATCGAATACGAAACCCAAATTGGGGAACCAACAGTTGTGTATATTGAAGCTCGTTACGCTGATCGCTTTGACGCCTATTTTAACAAGAGCATGAGCGGAGGAGAGGCATTGGAATTACTGAATGGTCTTATATTTGGAGGTATGAGCAGCATTCGTCAATTTGGCGAGGAGATGGTGGCAAATAACCTATATTTGAGAGAGTTGATTAATAGACGTTGCACGCACAAGGATGTAGAAATTATTTACCAAAACCTCTATCAGCGCGCTAATGGACTTCAGCCAGTATTTAAGAATAGTGCAGGCAGTGTTGTAGAAAGTGAAACCACAGCGGCTGCTCCTGTCAGTATAAATTGTTGGGACACCAATGGAAATGGTCTAAATGACAGCAACGAAGATCGCAACCGTGATGGTTATTTCGACTTAGCAGATTGCCAAGATCCTTCCGTTGCTCCCGGTATAATATGTCTAGACCCAACAACAGGCGCTCCTGTTCCATGTAGCTTTCCTTAATCGTTTTGCCACTAGCTATTTCTGAAAAGCACATTAGATTAGACCTTGGAATAAGCTGTTAGGGTACTTTAAGCAGAGAGAAATATAGGCAATTACGCTGATCGCTTTGATGAATATTACAATAGGAGCAAAGCTAGAAAATAGATAGCATTAAACAGTTTGCTGCAATCGCCTTGGTAGGCTCGAGCAACTCCCAAAGCTCGAGCTTATTAATTTGCTTTGGGTGCTCGAGCATTTTGTTAAATAGGCCCAAACCCAACCATCTAGGCAGATACAAGCTCGAGTCTAATCTGTTTTGGAAACTCATCTCTGTTAAAGCTCACTAAGTCGTGACCCCCTAAAGTCTCATAAAGTCGTGACTATTTTTAGACTCCAAGTAGGTAAAAAAGCTGCATGATATGGATTATGTCAGATTACACCTCCTTAGAAGAAAGAGTAGAAATGCTACAACGAGCTGACAATGGAGAACCAATAAGCAAAATTGCTCTTGAATTAGGGTGGCATCCATCTACAGTCAAAAAATGGGTAAGAAGAGGTCGTGAACAAGGTCGTCAAGGTTTGGAAAGGAAGATGGGACGTCCTCAAAAAGGAGCTCTAAGCAGTTATCCTGCACGTATGGTAGGAGAATTACGTCAAATACGATTACAACATCCTCGTTGGGGTGCTGATACGTTGCGTATAGAGCTAGGTCGTATGCCCCAGTGGGCAGGTAAATTGTTGCCTAGTCGGTCAAGTATTAATCGCTTCTTACAAGAAGAGCAATTGGTCCAAAACTATGAACGTCATGTAGCATTACCATCCACTAAGCACACACGCTTAACCCATGCCCATGAATGTTGGCAAGTAGATGCAATGGGACATGAGCTTGTTCCAAGTGTAGGAGTAGTTAGCCTAGTTGATGTATAGTTACCCAGAAAAATCTTTTCCTTTTATCCATAGAGTGAAATAAGGTAGGAAAAATCACTAAGAATAATTGCTTCTTAGGCAATAGAACACCTACTACCCAGTGTAATCTTCTTTTGTAAACCAACTAAAACTTATACAAAACTTGCTTATTTTCCCCGCTTAACACTATCTCAAATCATTAATTCCTTTGGTACTGGTGTTTTATAAAACTCAAATGCCTCCCTCAATCTTTTTATCTCTTTTTTCATTACTCCCTTTATTTCCTCTACCCTCATTGGTATTCCCTCCATCATTACCTCCAAATGCTTCCTTAAATCTGCTTGTGTTTCCCAGCATTTATTATGTATGTACTCCTTCTTTAAATACTTCCATAGCCTTTCTATTGGGTTGAAATCTGGTGAGTATCCCGGTAGAAATTCTAACCTCAACCATTTTGAATTCTCTTTTACCCACTCTTGCAACCACTTCGCCCTGTGAAATGGTGCATTGTCACATATAAGCATTATCTTTGCTTCCCTCATCTCCCTTTTCATGTGGCAGATAAACCTTCTAAACCTCTGAGCATTTACCTTGAACTTTGTTAGCACTCCATGGAATTCTCCTGTCCCTAACTCTAATGCCCCTATCAAATTTACTCTCCCATGTCTTCCATAGTTCTTGATCTCTACTTTTTCTCCTCTTAGCCCCCATGTGCTCGCTAGTGTTCCCTGCGTTTGGAACCCTACTTCATCTTGATAAAATATCCTCCATCCTGCCTTTATCTTCTCCTCGTACAGCTTTGGTAGTGTTTCTTGTATCCACTTTCGCCTCTTCTCTTCATTCTTCCTATACAGCAAATGTATTGCTTTATGGAAACTTAATCCCAGTTTCCTTAAAAGCTCTGGTAAATACTTTACTGACAAACATACCCCAAAAAGGCTTTCTATGAGAGTAAAGACCCTTCTGGCAACCCAAACTTGCTGGTTAAACTCTGTAATGATTTTCTTGATTAGCTCTAGTTGCTCTTTAGAAAGTTTAGGCGGCCTACCAGTTCTTTGTTCATCTTCTAAGTTAAGCGATTTTTCAAACTTCTTTCGCCAGTTTTTTACTGTTTTTACTGAGACACCGAACATTTCTGCTACAAGCTTAATATCTTTGCCGGAATACAGAGCTATAAGGGCTTGAGTCCGTAGTAAAGCGTTTGCATCATTTCCCTTTTTATAGCGACGGCGTAGTCTTTGTAGTTCTTCTAGTTTTTGTTTGCTATCATTATTTGCCATGATTAGTCTCCTTTGGGTTATTATTGGAATTATCATGGCATTATTTTTCCTGTTTTAGGGAAAGAATTTATCTGGACATCTATAAGTGATGTTGTTTCCCGTACACGCCTGCTAAGTTATCCTTGCTTTCTAGGTAAGGAGAAAGCAATTCGCCACACCAATACTGAGGACTATCAAATCACTTTGAGGTTAGCATTTTTAGACTGGGGGTTACCTGAAAGTATTCAAGTTGATCATGACAGTGTTTTCTTTGATGTTAGGAGTAAATCACCCTTTCCTACAAGATTACATCTGTGGTTGTTAGCAATGGGTATCGAACTTCAATTTAGTCGTATTCGTCGCCCTACAGATCAAGCAATTGTAGAGAGATCGCATCAATTGTGGGCTGATCAGGTTCTTGATCGACACTATCCATCTTGGAACGCTTTATATCAAGCTTTACGAGATAGACGCAACATACTTAATGAAGAGCTTCCTTGTCACTCTTTGGGAGGGCAAGCACCGCTACAAGCTTTTCCAGAGGCAGCTCACTCAGGGCGCTGGTATAGACCTGAGTGGGAAGATGAAATGTTTGACCTAAGCGAAGTTGATGCTT
Organism: Trueperaceae bacterium; assembly: GCA_965223045.1. GTDB lineage: Bacteria > Deinococcota > Deinococci > Deinococcales > Trueperaceae > CBDCVN01. The sequence goes on along the minus strand of CBDCVN010000013.1, from coordinate 3,836,423 downwards.
ATCTAGCAAAGGGAAAATGGTTTAGGCGAATAGGTCAAAACGGCACAATTTCCTTAGGAGGACAGATTTATTACCTAGGGAACAATCATTTACGTGAGCAGTGCGAAATAAATTTCAAGTTACCAGAAAGAGTTTTGTCATTTCTCAATCAGAGAGGTGAGTTGATTAAACAGTTACCCATCCAAGGTATTGATCCACCCACACTCATTGGAAACATTTTTGCTTTTACTCAATCTATCCCTTTTCAGCCTTCTCTTCCTTTTACTTGGCAAGAACAGCAAAGGTTACGACTTTTTGAGACTTAATATGGTCATGACTTAGTGAGACTTAACATCTCTTAATGCTAAAAGGAGTCTTTTGGTAATTTACCAAAGAGCTTCCTATATTCTATGATCTCTTTTTCTAAAGCAGATAGTTGTTTCTTTGTATCAACTAACTCAGTTCTAGTATCAACTAACTGTTCCTCTACATTTTTATAATTGTTCCCCAAAGAATCATACCAGCACAACACTTCCCTCTCTATGCCCCGAACTATTTTGCTTGCTCTCCCTACTCCCAAATCAATCTCTGGCATAAAATAAGGCTCACCTAACTGCTTTTCATAACTACCATTAATTAGCTTGTATATTTCGAAAGGTTCTCTGTTATGCCGATTCCAATGATTAGGGTTGTATACTAAATAGTAGAGTACTCCTATTGCTGCATAAGTAGCAGCTTTCTCTTCATACTCACCACCATATTTCTGAGAAACCATTTCTAGTACAAAACTAGGGACAATATCTTTTTCTTCCCAAAATACATAACTTAGACGTCCTTTAGGTTTACGTCTTTGGACTCCTAGGCTTAAAAAAGCATCAGGGACAATGGGAGGAACAGGTTCGTCAGGGTTATAGTAAACACCCATATCAACCCCAAAGTACCAATCGTGGCGCTCTGTCCAGATATTTTCTAGTAAAAAGAGTAGGAAGTTAGGTACAAAGTTCTGATCTTCATTGTCCACAGGGGTATCGTCCGATGAAGGGAGTTCTAAGCTAGAGGGTAGGTATAGTTTTGATTTTGGTAAGACCTCTGCTATTGCTGGCATATCTTCATTATAGCAATTAATGTAGCTCTTATGTAAGAGACCAATTGGCTGTTGTGGAAACTAAAGCCCTAACTAATTTCATCTTTTTTAGGTGATCGAGCAACCCCCAAAGCTCGAGTCCTACTAGTTTGTTTTGAGTGCTCGAGCCCTTTATATTATCAAAGAGTGAATGTGCTAAAATGTGTGCGTAATTTGATTGTCTTCCATCTTTTGCGAGGTAAACACATATGACAACTGTAACTTCTCGTGAACAACTACAGAAACAAATAGATAAATTACCAGATGAAATAGTTCAGCAAATTGCTGACTTCACCTTTTTCGTGATGAAGAGGCGGGAAATAGCTCCTTTATATGCTGATTGGAATAATAGTCAATGGCAAGACCTTTCACTGGAGCAGTTATTCTGTGAGGATGATGAAGTCGAATATTCCTTGGAAGATGCTCAAGAGGTTTATCATCCATGAGATCTGGGGAAATTGTTCTGATTCGATTCCCTCAAACAGATCTTCAAGTAGGAAAGTTACGTCCTGCTTTGGTTGTTGCTATTGCACCTAGTAGCCACGCTGATTTGTTACTTGCCCTTATCACTTCACGCACGTACCAAGCAATCCCAAAATTTGATGAGATAATTGATCCATCTGACTCTGATTATTCAATGACTAATTTGAAAACTCGTTCTATTGTACGGTTGGCTCGATTGGCAAGTGTAGAACCAGCTGTAATTAATGCACGCCTTGGTAGTATTTCGTCAGAACGATTACAAAAAATCAGAGAATGCTTGGTTGATTGGTTGCAAAAGTAAGTGAAGTTTGATAATTAGTGTGCTGCTCGAGCAACCCCCAAAGCTCGAGCTTATTAATTTGCTTTGGGTGCTCGAGCCCTCTATATTAGAGTTGTTCGGAAATAAATAGTTTAAACAATCAAAAAAATTCTAAAGCCCCCCACAGACAGCTATAACGCTATCTACAAAACCTGTCTTGCGATTCCGAAAGGCATGCATTAGTATATTAAAGCGTTTCATACCTCCTATGGCATGTTCTACATAACATATATCCTTGCTTTTTTGCCAAGGCAAATGAGCGTAGGCTCAAATTTTTAGGCAGGGGAGTACGTCAACAACTAATAACAACCTCATGTCAGAAAAAGTCCTACAACATTGTAGGACTCTTACTGATTTTATCATGAACTACAAATTTTAAACTTTAAATAGAGTTATTTGAAAGGAGGATCATATGATTAACTTTGGTCGGGAGGTATGTAGTAACTTAGCAGAATCTGGCTCCAAAGAGTGGCTGACTACTAATGGTATAGGAGGTTACGCATCAGGTACGATTTCGGGACAGCTTAGACGTCGCTATCATGGTTTACTTGTTGCAGCACTCAAACCTCCTCTAGAACGTAAGCTATTATTGAGTAAATTAGATGAAACAGTAGATTATGATGAAAAGTCCTATCCTTTACATACTAACCAGTGGATAGGTGGGGTAGGAGAACCTTACGGTTTTCAGAATCTGGAGCGCTTTCACCTTGAAGGTACTACGCCTGTATGGACGTTTACCTTTGCTGATGTAATTTTAGAAAAGCGAGTCTGGCTGCAGCATGGTCAAAACACAGCCTATATACGCTATGATTTCCTTCGTGGTAGCCTACCCTTAAAGTTCTCAGGTAAATTACTCATCAATCATCGTGAGCACCACCACAACACTCATGCAAACAATTGGCAAATGGATATTCAAACCATTGATAAAGGTCTCAAAGTAACAGCGTTTGAAGGTGCTGCCCCCTTTTATCTTCTCTCTCAAGATGCTGAGCTGAGCGCTCGCCATACTTGGTATAGGAATTTTTATCTTAGTCTTGAAGGTCGTCGTGGGCTTGATGTTATGGATGACCACCTTTATGGAGGACAGCTCGAGAAAGTACTGAAATCTGGTCAATCTTTAACAATGGTAGCCACTACAGAGCCTCTAACTAACCTTAATCTTGATGGTGTATCAGCTTATGAAAAGAGGCTTGCTTATGAAGAAAGGCTACTTTACTGTGGTCAGAAACATTTTGCTTTGCCTAGCGGAATGAAGCAACTAATTCTTTCTGCTGATCAGTTTATCGTGCACAATAAATTAGCAGAAGGAAAGGAAACTTACTCTATTAGAACAGGTTATCCTTGGGCTGGTGACAGAAGCCAAAGTTATATTATGAGTTTGCCAGGACTTACTTTGACTAATGGACGCTTTAAAGAAGCTGCCAATATGCTTAGGACATTTGGTAATAGTTTAAATGAAAATCAAGGTGTGAAGATACAACACCCCTCCAATACAAATAATGATCGTCAAACATCTGAATCTAAACTTTACTATATAGAATCCTTACGAGCTTACTTAGAAGCCACAGGAGACAAATTACTTATAGCAAAACTTTTCTCTACTGTTAAAAGCATCATACAAAGCTATATGGATAACAACCAAAATCATGTTCAAATGGATCCTACAGACAACCTCTTATTAGTAGAAAAAACTAGTGAAGATATAGGTAAACCTGTAGATTTAAATGCTTTATGGTTTAATGCTGTGCTTAGCGTGGCTAAGTTTGCATCTGGGCTAGGCAAATCAGCAACTACTTATCTCGAGCTAGCAGAAAAAATAAAACAAGGCTTTAAGCGTTTTTGGCAAGAAGACAGGGCTTTTTGCCTCGATGTTTTAGATGGCCCCAACGGGAATGATGTTAGGTTACGCCCTTATCAGCTTTTGGCTGCTTCGCTTAACTACAGCCCCCTTTCAAAGGAACAGCAAAAAGCCATAGTGGATATTTGTGCTCGCAAACTACTTACTTCCTACGGTTTGCGGAGTTTAGCTAATGATGAGCCTAATTATGTGGGTTGCTATGATGGTGGCCAGCAAAAGCGTACTGCCACCTATGATAAAGGTACTGTTTGGAGCTGGCTAATAGGGCCTTTTGTAAAGGCTCACTACCGAGTTTACAAAGACGCAAAACTAGCACGTTCTTTCTTAGCACCTTTTGAGGACCATCTTTCAAACCAAGGCTTAGGCAATATCAGTGAAGTTTTTGATGGGGACGCTCCTTTTAATCCACGTGGTTGTATAGCTCATGCTATAGGAGTAGCAGAAATTTTGATGGCTTGGCAAGCAACAAAAGCAGATAGCATAAACCCTTCTATTACCAAGTCTCCTCATTTCACAGATTTGGTTCCATATATGCCTGACAGTGTACCTTCTTATACTTATCAGAACTAAAGAAGTTTGAAAATGGCCATAATAAAACACAAGAAAAATAAGTTTCCTTTAATTATAAGTTGGGTAATTGGGGCTACATATTATAAATTAGCAGTTCCTAAATATTCTTCAGCAAGAGAAAAACACTGGTGGCGAGAGGGTAGTGGTTTTATTACAATGTTGCGCTGTAATATTATCTCTATGTTTTTTATTACGACACCATCTGATGAATGAAAGTACCTGTCATCAAGCACGTGTTGTAGGGGTTTGAGATTTCAAACCCCTACGATTGATGCCCATAAGACCTGTGGCAGGGTTCTGATGATTTGAGAGTAAATTAGAATTTCTTCCATACTTTAGGAACCAAGTGAGGATAGTCTTTAAGTTAATACCTTGTTCTCGAGCGCCCAACGAACCAACTCTACTCGAGTTTTAATACCCAATTTTCCTGCAGCCCGCTCACGATAAGTAGCAACGGTCTTTTCGCTTATGCCCAATATGCGAGCAATCTCTTTATAGGTACTGCCACTAGCAATATAGTGCACTACATCTAGCTCTCTCTTAGTGAGCTTGGCTTTTTTGAAAGGATTAGGGTTAGTTATTCCCTTTGTAAGAGTTGAGAGGAGCTTGGGAGGTAAGTAATGCTCTCCTCGAGCCACAGCAAAAATAGCATCTAAAAGTTGTGCATCCAGCACAGTTTTAGGTAAGTAACCCGAACCACCTGCTTCTAAGAAGGCCTGCACATGCTCAGGATCATCATGCATAGACAGTGCTATAAAGCGTGAGTCAGGTAACTTTTCCTGTAAAATCTTAGCCACTTCAAGCCCACTTATGTCAGGCAAGTTAACATCAAGCAGTATAATGTTAGGTTTTAATTCGCAAGCCTTTTTTACGGCTTCTTCTCCATTATCAGCTTCACCAACAATCTTAAAGGAGCTATTTGTTTCAAGTAAGGCACGAACCCCCTTACGTACTACAGCATGATCATCAACTAAAAGAATATTTATTAAACTCATTATTCTGATTGTTTAAGTGGTAAACGGGCATTAATACTAGTACCATAGCCTAAACGACTTTCTATGCTCAAACTCCCCCCTAAAAGTTCTACACGTTCGCGCATTCCTAAAATACCTAACTTTTCAGCAACAGGAATATCATCTAGTTCAAAACCTAGACCATCATCCTCTACTATTAACTGCAATCTATTGCCCATAGCAGTTATAACTACAGAAACATGCTCTGCTTGGGCGTGGCGCACTACATTTGTGAGTGCTTCTTGAACTACACGGTAAACAACTAGCTCGTCATTATGGTCAAACCTCTCAGGCAGCTGTGCTAAAACTTCAATTTTTAAATTACATTGCTCAGCAAGCTCACGGGTAAAATGCTTGATTGCAGCCTCTAAACCTAATTCATTAAGGAGTGAAGGGCGCAAGTTGTGCGAAATTCGGCGAACATCTTCCAAAGTTTTGCTAGCTAAAGTTTTGAGCTGTTCTAATTGTGGTTCATTAGCTTCGGACAAAGTTGATAAGCCTAGGCTGATAGCTGTAAGTGATTGACCAACTTGGTCATGGAGGTCACGGGAAATTCGTCCCCTTTCTTCTTCTTGGGCACTAAACAAAGCTTCTAAAGCACGTTGTCTTACTGTAATATCTAAGGCTAATGCTGCCACCCTGACAATTTTGTCATTTTTATCTTTAAGTGGAGTAGTATACCATTCACAGATAATAGTTCTACCTTCTTTAGTTAGGTTTTGCTTGGTAGTACGGTGGTTATCTGTATGATTGGGAAGTCCTTGCCAGAAAGGCTCAGACTTAGAATCTGCAAAATCTGGCATAATATCAGTAACTTTAAGTTTTCCTATTGCATTTTTTACACTGTAGCCAAAAATTCTTTCCGCCGAGGGATTCCAAGCAGTAATAGTAAAATCCTTGACTTCCCATTCAATAACTGCTAAAGGAGTATGTTTAATGTGTAAAGCCATTCTCTGCTCATTTTCGCGCAGTGCAGCCTCAGCATGTACACGTTCTGTTATGTCTAAAACAATGGCAACAAAGATAGGAGGTGCTTCATGAAGATAAAGATGGAGATTTACTTCCACAGGATAAAGCGAGCCATTTTTGCGGTGGTGCTTGGTTATGAACCTAATAGTGTCTTTCTCTCCATCCCTAAGAGATTGAATAAGTGCTGCAAATGCCTCTTTAGTATACTCAGGCTTTAGTAGATCAATAGGAGTTAGCCCTCGCAGCTCTTCTGTGTTATAACCAAGATTATCTCTAGCGCCTTTATTAACAAAAGTAAAGTGCAAGGTATTAGCATCAAAAAGATAGATTTCATTGGTGGAAGCTTCCAAAATTTTGCCAAAGCGAGCATACAGTACCTCAGCATATTTACGTGTACTAATATCACGAATAGCTGCTGAAACAAGCATATCTCCTTCTGTTTCCAAAGGGGTTAGACTAATTTCTACAGGAAACTCATTACCATCTTTATGTAAGCCATAAAGTTCAAGCCCTGTTCCCATAGGGCGTGCTCGAGGTTCTGTAAAGTAATCTTTGTGATGTTGGCTATGTGCAGAACGATGCTTATGGGGTATTAGCAACCCCATTTGTTTTCCTAGTAATTCCTCACGCTTATGGCCAAAGGTTTTTTCCATACGCTCATTAATCATCCTAATAATGCCCTGCTTATCAACTATCATAATTGCATCTAAAGGGGACTCTAATAAACGTTGGAATTGCTGCTCGAGACTCTTTTGCTCAGTAATGTCACAAAGAAAAAGAACTCCTAAATCAGTTTCACCATCTAGTAAATGACCTCTGAATCGAATGACTTTCTTTTGATTGGTTTCAAGGTGCTTGAGTTGCAACTCAACATTACTAACAGTTTCACCACCCAAAATACGCTTATGTGGCCAAAGCTTTTGTATTATAAGTTGGTTTTCTAAATCATAAAACTGACAAGTATTAGCAAGGTTTTTTAGGTTTCCCTCTAGTTTTTGCCCAAAAAGAACTTTAGCTTCTTGATTAGCATAAAGAATTTTACCGCTAATGTTAAAAAGGATAATGCCTTCGTAAAGCTGATCAAAAGCTGTACTAATATGTTCTTCATTAGCTAACCAATGTAACATGGTTCCTCATTTTCTCAGTATCTAAGTTCCATTAAATCTAAATATTCTTACAAAGCATCCTAACATAAAAATATTGTTTTACAGAATGATGTATTCAGGAATAGCCAAATTTCTATGTCAGAAAAAATCTGACATGGTTTGTCGGAAAATTACAGATGTTATTAGGTAGGAAGGTAATTTAAACTTTAACTAGTAAGTGTATATAAGTTAAAACACTTATTTTTTGTGAGATGACATAGATAAGCAAGCCTTAAAGTAATGGAGGTATTATCTTGTCTCAAAAGACTCTAATTTCTTATGCTAGTCGCTACGGCTCCACTAAAGAGATTGCTATGACTATAGGTAAAGTTTTAGAAAACCATGAACTTTCTAATGATGTTTTCCCTTCAGAGGACGTAGTTAGTTTAATCCCTTACCATACTGTAGTAATGGGGAGTGCTGTTTATTCAGGTGAATGGCTTGAGTCTGCCTCGGAACTACTAGAAAGTTTTCAAGAGCAACTTGCCCAGATGCCTGTATGGCTTTTCTCGAGTGGGCCTACTGTTGATGGTGATCCAAGTGAAGCATTAGATGGTTGGCACTTTCCAAAATCTCTACAGACTATTGTAGATGATATTAACCCAAGGGATATAAAGCTTTTTGCCGGTAAGATTGACGCTAAACTCCTTACGCATGATGACTGGTTAACTAATCGCTCTATGGGTGGTAATTTTGGTGATTACCGTGACTGGGATGTCATTATTGAGTGGGCAAACAATATTGCTAATAGTCTAAATTGAACCAAAAGTGCTTCTAGAGAAAAGAAGTCATCAGCTTTAGGCACAAGCAAAAACTTTAAAGATCAAGAAACAAAACACTTTACTAGAAGAAGTAAAGACTTATTGAACAAGCAAAATCTAATACAGGAAACGATGCGGAGTTTACCGCTTTAAACATGAAAGGAGAACAAAATGACGTTAAGAAGATGGAGGCAGCCTAATGATTTTCTTGCCTTACGCAGGAATCTAGAGGAAGTGTTCGAAGATGCTTTTCAACTACCTACTGGATGGGAAGCATTCCAGAATAGCCGTGCGCTAGACCTCTACGAAACTGATGATGCTGTGAAAGTGGAAGTTGAGGTCCCCGGAATGAAGCCCTCTGAGGTTGATGTTGCGTTGACAGGCAATACCCTAACTATAAAAGGTGAGAGGGAAAAGAAGGAAGAAAAAAAAGAGGAAAACTTTCACCGCCGCGAAATAAATTATGGTGCATTTTCACGTTCAGTAGTCTTACCTGCTAGTGCTGATACTGACAAAGGTGAGGCTAAATTCCAAGATGGAGTTTTAACAGTTACTTTTCCTAGGCTTGCTGAGGCTAAAGCTAAAAAAATCAAGGTTAAATAATATTTAACTTCCGCATCGTTTTCAACTTCTATGGAACTTATACTCAAGCTTTGCTTGAGTATAAATAATTCTTTATACTATTTTATGATGCTGAAATGCTCGAGGCCTTAAATCAATTTGAAGAGGCTTTTAATGAAATATAGGAGGCTATACAATGTCAACAGCAAACTATTTAAGTCACGCTGAAATTAAACCTAACGCTGAGGGCAAACGTATTCGTACCTTGGCAGACAACTTGAAGTCTAATGGTTGCACTGTACACCTACGTCACCTAGAGCAACGTATCTATTTTGAGGTTCCTGAAAATGAGCTAACTTGGGTGAAGACTGGTGGTCTAGCCACTTTGTTGGACTCTTTTAGTGATGTTATCTCATGGGAACCCAACTTTCAAATAGAAGAGCCGCAACCCTATAATTTACCTTAATTATTCATACTCAACAAATGGAAGGAGTATTCTATGAATTCAGAAAACTGTTCAAAGAATTCAGAAGATCGTGCAAAACCCATACGAATTGATAACCATACAGGCAGTAGTCTTTGGATCATTGGTTGGCTATTCACAATTGCGTTTGCAGAACTTGTTTGGTGGAAGGCTCTCTTGGCAATTGTGGTTTGGCCATATTATCTCGGCATGGCTGTTAGGTAGGAAACAAATGAATCAAATGAACATAGAAAAGAAACTTTACAAAAGTCGTGGTAATCGTCTATTGGCTGGGGTACTTGGAGGAATTGGTGAGTATGCTGGAATTGACCCAACGATTTTACGTTTGGCCTACGTGTTTCTGACAATTTTCACTGGTATGGTACTTGGTATCATAGGATACGTGATAGCAATGCTGATTGTGCCACAACCACCACTAGCAGAGCAAGTAGCTGCTAAAGACTCGGAGACTGATTCTAACGGTTAGAAATCTTGGCTGCTATATTGTAATGCTTCTGCCATAAAAAGCAACACATTTCTAATGGAATGGCCTCCCAAATCTGGTAAGCAGCAGGAGTTTCCTGAAGTAGATAAAGCCAATTGGTTTACAATTGGTGTGGCAAAAGAAAAGATTTTTAAGGGACAGATAGGATTTCTTGAGCAATTATGTAATCTATTAGATTCTGGTTTTTCTGAGCTGGCTAGGGAAAAGATCAATTAAGCAGACCAGCATAGACTAAAATTTGAAATGTACGTGTTTTTCTTTAAGCTCATAAAAAAGTCAGAAGATAGCTTTTATGTACAATGGCGGTAGGTTTTGCCTAGTACCTTGCCATAATGGTAAAGAGTTTCTAACAGCATAACTATCTGAGATCCTTCGCTGTGCTTTGGATGACATTCCTTGCGTTTATGAGGCAAGGATTTATCTGGGCATTATAATAATAAGCCTGCCCAAAACACTTCCCTCATGCTTTTAAATGCGTACGAGGAGTGGCGTTTTTAGTGTTCCGGGCAAGTTTAATTTGTAGTATTGCCATTGATAAAACCCTAATGAATGAAACCCCTTCCCTAAAAATTAGGATGCTATACTAAGTTAGTACCATCCTACTATACTCCCTCTAGCGCCTCATGATCTGCCTTCTCAAGTTCGCAACCTCCTTTCTTATAATTGTCCTCGAAGAAGACGTTTTACTCCTTTGATTAGAATTATAAGAGATAAAGAGTTATTTTTGCGAAAATAAAACGTTACCTTAGTATTACCTTGTAATACTGTGTTTGGTACACAGCTTGTTAGGAACTCTCGAGCCTATATTGTTACCTTAGCGTTACCTTTTGAGGTAAGCCACTAGGCACTTCTGAAGGAGTTTCTTTAGCTAAGTTGGCAATGCTAGGGTCCGTTAAAGCTTTTAGGAAAGCTATAAGATCTTGGATTTCTTGTTGGCTTAGGTTAAGTGGCTCTCTAAGAGCTAAATCTAAGTTATCAAGTATGGCATTAATGGTATCATCGTTCTTAACAGTGTTTTGCAATGAAGGCTCTAGTTGGCTAGAGTCATAGTTTTTTAGTGCCTCTTCAGCTTCATAAAACTCTATGTGCTATAGTAATTAACGTGGGTTTTTACCCCAATTAAGGAAGTGGACCATGCGTCACACTAATACACCCGTTGTTGAGTATTGCAAAGTAAAAATTTGTATGCTCTTTTCCCTTCTGTTTTTTCTGCTCTCTTTAAGCCCTGTTTTTGGACAGCATGACCTTCCCCCGCTAGCTGTAGAACTTAGTGTTGGTTGGGACACTAGTAACGAAGCTGCTACAACTTACCCATTCAATGATGCTATTCCAGTTAGCGCCCAATTAAACCGTAATAGTTATGTTTATTTCTTTACGGTGCAACCCAATGGTCAAATAGATCTTGACTACCCCTCACCTTTTCTTGAGAGTGTTAAGGACAATATTATCTGGGGTGGTGAAGGGCAAATCTTTTTACGCTTTGTTGATTCAGGCAATAATGATGGTCTAATGAGGTTTTTTCTTGTAACCAGCCTTGAACCACTTACTAGAGATGATATTAGGCAATTTACCACAGCTGAATCATTTCAAACAGCTGACCTTAGTACACCTTGGCATGTTATTACTGGCAATCAAGCACAAATTAGTAATGATGCTATAATTACTCAGGCTAGTAAAGAAGCAAGTTCTTTGTGGCCTTTCTACCTTTACATACTTCAAAACTAAATATTCAATAAGCTACATTTAAACCTAAGTAGAAGAAAATTCGATTTAAGGGGTAAGTATAAACCTGCTTGATATTTCCCTTCAATAAGGGTAGCAGAGGATTCAGGTAGGTTTATATGGTAGCACGGTTATCTATTGTCTAAGGGGGATAGGAGTGAAAGTCGTGTTCGCTTACAAGATGGACTTCTTCATTTTCCATTCAAAAAAGAAGTTCAGTAGGGGTAAAGTATTTTTAGTATATAAAGCAGCTATACTGCTGGACTTTAAATTCCAAAGATTAAGGATAGAAAAAATGACACCTCATGCATAAAATACTTACTTTTAGAAAATCAATCTTGTTCTGGTTCTTTATGTCTATTTCGAGTATAGCTCCTTCACAAACTGACAATACAAAGGACTCACTTACAGCCTTTGAAGAAGGTGATGTTCTTGAGGCTACTTTGCTCTACTTGTTAGCAGGGTTAGAGGTTTGGGGTGCTTGGCTCGAGCCCACTAACGATGTAGGTTTACTACCTGAAGCTGAAGGACGCTTTATGGTCTCGAGCACTCCAATCTTACAAACAGGAACGATTCCCGGAGGTATAGGTGTAGTAGGCTTTGCACAGCCAATTACTATTAGCCACAATGGTGTACCTAGTGGATTTAGTGAGAGTGAATTCTATAAATCAGCTTTAGTTAACTACGATGACTATGTTGAAGATGTATTCGAACAAGAGTCTTACCTTGATAGATTGAATTATCAATACGGCGTTGAAATAAATGGTCGCAGGGGTCATATTTATCGCAAGCCCATTGAAATAGAGCTAACACTTGCTAGCATGTTGCAAAAAATGGGAGCACCTCCTGAAATTGTAGAAGCTTGGGTAGAGGAGTACGCAGAAATAGCAAGTTTGCCACAAACCATTCAACTCTCTTGGTTGATTGCTGGTAATCCCCTAGCCAAAGATTACAAGTTGCACGTTGAGAATATATTGGAATCATTTGATTTGAATTCATTATTGGAGCAGGGTAATGTTGGGCAGAGTTTCCCTTCATCCCCAAACTCAAATGTACAATGGGTTACCCAAGATCCCTTTTGGGAAGAGGTGCAAAAACAGCCCTTTTTTAATACTTTTATTAGTCTATTAAATGATACCAATGAAGAAATTCAGCGCAGTTTCATAATATCTCTTTTCTTTTTAGAGCCTGTGCCTCTTGGGGTTGGAGCAGTTGGGAAAGTTAATGATGGCCAAGCCAATAACAATATGGGTGCAAAGCTCCGTTTAAAGCCATTGTTCTGGTTAGATAGTACTGCAACTACCGAGGCTAATAACAATTCTTTACCACCTATAACAGACCCTATTGGGGACGCTGACAGAGGTTTAGTGGTAGAAGCTCTAAGGCGAGAAACAAATCTAGTTAGGTACTGGTCACATGAGCAAGGCTATAAGATAATTCCTTGGTCAGAAATAAATCTACTTGACCCTAATGATAATGATACTCCTTATTTTATTATGGCAGTAACAGCACTACCCCAATTTGGGCCTAGTAAACAACTAAATCATAAGTCAAACTATGAAACAATTGTCAAAAGTATAGTTAGCAATCACCTTCCTCAAAATCAACCTGTTTTTAAAGTATTTGTAGGTTCTGAAACAAATGATCGCAAAATAGTTGATGCTAAAGGTTTATTAGTCGGCCTTGCTGGAAATTCTTTTTTATGGAGTGCTAAAGAGTTAGATAATGATGATTTTTTACATCACGCAGTCAAGCACCATGAAACTAGAAATACTCCTTATGTAGTTGCTCATATAGATAACGGCCCTTACATATCTGGTTCTTTATCTCAAATTAGAGAATTTTTTGTAGGAAGATCAGATTATATAGTTGAGACAGTAATAGTAAAGTTACAAGATACTCATACAGGAGACTATTCTAACACTGCTTTAATTTCTAGCAATACTGGGATTAGTTGGTTAAACAATGCCAGCAATGTTGCCCAAGATATTTTTAATTGGTCTTTGCCAAAACAAGATGGGTTTTTGATCCAGTCTACTAGTCGAGCTGTTCAATTTGAAGTAGGTCATAACTCGAGCTTAGAAATTAAAGCTTCTTCTATGGTTACTTGGAAAACTCTTCCTTCCGATGAAGAGCTGTTATCACAACGTGAACAGCAAAGAGTTCACTTATTTTTAGTTCAGGTTCAGCAAGGATACTTCTTGATTCCTGTGGATGAGCTCGAGTATTTGCAACAGCATGTTAACGTTGAGCAAAGCTCTATTGAAAATTTGCAGATAAACACCTTAGTGCCAGCTTATAGGCTTGAAGGTTTAGATACTGCAGAAAGAGAAAGTGCTATTAGTGTAAGTATTACTGATGTTCTTCAGAGAATCTTGCAGTTCTTCCCTAAACAGAGGGAATTTGAGATTTTAATGCCAAATGGACAAAGTACTAAATATTCTACTGTCACTCCGAACAATTTTCGTATAAGACATGACTACGATACCATTAATGTGAGAGCGTTTACAGAGAAGCAAACAATCACATTTTATGCATCTGGAGAAAGGTGATGTTAAGAGATGGTAACTACATACTTTATATATAAATTGATTTTTAGAGAGTTAATCTTGCTCTGGGCTTTTATGTCTATTTTGAGCATAGCTTTTTCGCAAGTTGACAATACAAATGACTTACTTACTGCTTTTCGTGAAGAGATTTTGTCATCTAAGCAGTCACTAGATGAGCTTGCTTTAGAGATTGATGCTTTCAAACAGTGGTTCAAAAACTATCAGTCTCAGCTTTTATCTGAGAGCGCTGAAGATGAAGAGCTAAATGATGTCATCAGTAAGCAGCTAAATGAAATCTGGCAGGAAATTGAAAGGCTCGAGCTCAAAACCCCCACAAGCTGGCTTGATATCCTCTTAAATCAATTAGATACTAATGCCTTTGCAGATGCCCCTCCTGATGAGATTGAAGGCTGGATAAATAGTCAACGTCAGTACATAAACATAAACCAGATCCAAGCAGACGTACTAAGCTTAGAAAACAAAATTGGGCAAATACAAAAAGCTGATACCTTGACAGAAGAAAATGCCCAAACTACGGAAACCCTAGAAATCCTTGAGATTCCCTACCCTACAGAGAAAGATGATGTTCTTGAGGCTACTTTGCTTTACTTGTTAGCAGGGTTAGAGTTTTGGGGCGCTTGGCTCGAGCCCACTAACGAAATCGGCCTATTACCTGAAGCTGAAGGACGTTTTATGGTCTCGAGCACTCCAATCTTACAAACAGGAGTAGTTACCGGAGGCATAGGTGTGGTAGGCTTTGCGCAGCCGATTACTATTAGCAGAAGTGGTATACCTGAAGGGTTTAGTAAAAATAATTTCCTCTATGAAACTGCTCTAGCTGGCTATGATGACTATGTTGAAGATGTATTTGAACAGGCATCCTATCTTGATAGGTTGAATTATCAATATGGAGTAGAAGTTACTGGTCGTGTTGCTCGAGTCTATAGTAAAAACATTGAAATAGAGCTAACACTTGCTAGCATGTTAAGGAAAATGGGAGCGCCTCCAGAAGTTGCTGAAATTTGGGTGGCAGAGTATGCTGAGATAGCCAGCTTTCCACAGACCATTCAATTGTCTTGGTTAATTGCAGGAAACCCACTAGCCAAAGATTACCAAGGGTATGTAAGAGACATGCTAGAAACGTTTGATTTGAATACATTATTAACAGATGACATTTCTGATAGAGGTTTTTCTTCACCTCAAACCCCAAATAGCCAGTGGATTAACCAAGATCCTTTTTGGGAAGAGGTACAAAAACAACCTTTTTTAAATGCCTTTACTAACTTCTTAAGTGATACCAGCGAAGAAATAAAACGCAGTTTTATAGTTTCTCTTTTCTTCTTAGAGCCTACTCCTCTTGGAATTGGGGCAATCAGCAGAACCAATAAAGATCAAACTAATAGTGGAAATGTAAATCTCCGTTCCAAACCATTTTTCTGGTCAGACACTGATACGACCCCTAACACTAATAGTTCTATATTGCCTATAGCAGGAGCTATTGTAGACCCAGACCACAGTTTAGTGACAGAAGCTATAAAACAAAAAAAGAATCTAATTAAATATTGGGTACCTGGACAAGACTACCAAATAATTCCTTGGTCAGAGAGAAATCTACTTAACCCTAATGATAAAGGTACAGCTTATTTTATTATGGCTGTAACTGCTTTATCTCAGTTTGCGCCAGAAGAACACCCTAGGGATAAATCAAATTACGCAACAATTGTCAGTAGCATAATCAATAATCATCTTCCTAAAAATCAGCCTGTTTTGAAGGTGCTTGTAGGCCAAACAGCAAAAGATCGTAGAATAGTTAATAATGAAGGTTTACCAGTATATTTTGCTGCCAGCGATTTCTTATGGATTGCTGAACAACTTGATAACGATGCTATTATGGAATACGCAACCAATCGCCATAAAACTATAAATTCTCCTTATGTTGTAGTTAGTATTGAGAATGGTCCTTATATAGCTGGTGGTTTGTCTCAGATAAAAAATTTATTTGGAAATAGACAAGATTATACAGTTGAAACTGTGGTGCTTAAGGCAAAGGGAGTTACCCATTATAGAGGCAAGTTGGCTAGAAATTCTCTCACAACTCTTAGAGAAGATCAAAGCACTTGGTTAAATAATGCTGGCAAGGTAGCTCAAGATATCTTCAACTGGCCTTTCTCAAAACAAGACAGGCTTACTATTCAATCTACTCATAGATTTGCTGAGTTTGAAAGAAGTCATGCTGAACCAGAAATTAAAATCTCTTCTATGGTTACTTGGAACAGTCTCCCTTCTAATAAAGAATTATCAAATGAGCGTAGTAAGTGGCAGACTGATGTATTTTTAATGCGGGTGCGGCAAGGGTATTTCCTGCTTCACACTAATGAGTTAGAATACTTACAAAAACATGCTGATGAAGAATCTCAAGTACATACTCTGCTTCTATCACACTTGGCACAAAGGTTCGTTAGAATTTCAGTCCAAACAATTTTACAAAACAGAAATCTTGGTTGTGAATCAATTCGAGTGCTCTCTACAGGTGGTGCAGAACTGGCTTACTCCCCACAATGCTCACTAGTAGTAACAGAGAGTGGTTGGGAACTTGCTCAGGCAAGTCACGAAACTCAGCTTGTTGCTGCACTAGATGGTGATCAACCTATTACTATCTTCCGTTCCGAAGATAAACCTGCTTCGGCATTACCTCTGAGTTTTTTAGTTGATGCAAAGCAAAGCTCTTTTGAAAACTTACAGGTAAGCACCTTAGTGCCAGTTTATAATCTTGAGGATTTAGATGCTGAGGAAAAGGAAATTACTATTAGTCTAAATATTGCTGATGCTATTAGCAGAACCTTGCAGTTTTTCCCTCAGCAAAAGGAGTTTGAAGTGTTAATGCCAACAGGAGAATTTATACTAGACAAACAGGTTAAATATACTAGTATCCCTCCAAAAACCCCTGTTGTAAAGTATGACTACGATAAAATTAATGTAGTAGTACCTACAGAAAATCAATCAGTTACATTTTACAGCCTTAGAGAAAGTGCTGTTGAAGTTTTGCCTAATAGCTCAGAGGTTTTAAAGCTATCTCAAAGTGATGTAATGACTTCTTCTGGTGATTGGAATAAGAATCGTATCATGGAGTTAGCTCAAAATTTTCACCAAGCACATTCCTTACCTTACGTTGTTGTTCAAGCCAATCAAGGCGAATTCTATGGGGGGTCTTTACTTAAACTCAAAGAGATTTTCCCTAAAACAGGAGAACCTCCAAAACAGTTAGCGGTAATGGTTACCAAATTGGCAGGAACAGACTTCTGGGGGTCTACTTATCAAGGTCGTGAAAACTTAGGTTGGTTAAACACTGCTTCTTTGAAAGTGCTTGAGCAATCTAGATCGCTAAAAATTGATCCCAGCACTACAATAACGGTGTGGTCTTCTTCAGGTAAAAGACAGGCTATTTTCACAGCAGGTGGCATATTGCAAATAGAACAAACAGTACAGTGGCAATCGCGTCCTGATAATCAAACCCTCAAGTCCTTACGCAAAACTTGGCGAGGCAATATGATACTGGTATATCTACCCAGCCAAGGCTATCTATTAACACAGCCTAATGAGGCAAAATTTTTGTCGAATTTGACTCCAATACAGATTGACAGCCTAATTGTGTCTTTTGATAGGCCAAGAAATTTTTCAGATATAGTGCTTGAGGCAAATGTAGCGATTAAAGAGTTACATGCAACAAGTTCAATTCGTGTACTTTCTCCTTCTGCAACTCCTGACCTAGAAGGAGTTACATTTTATGATGGGGTTGATATAGGTTTTTATTTAGACAATCAAAAACAACTTCAAGTTGATTGGAAACACAGCGGTTTGGAACTAGCTAAACAAGACCCTAAGCAGTGGCTTAATTATGCAGAAGCTAAAAACTCACCTCTAGCTATTTTCCAGTGGCCAGATGATGAAAGGTCACTAGCACTGTTTATACACATTTTAAAAGGAACAGCACAGGACATAGCAGAAACCAACCCCCAGTTCATTGTTCCTGCTTATGGACTCGAGGATTTAGATGAACCAGTGCTAGACAACAAAGAGATAGAAGAATCTATTTTTATTACCTTAAAAGAAACCTTGCGACAAGCATCAGCTATTTGGCCCAATCAAACCTCTTTTCAAATAGTTATGCCTCATGAGAAAGGCCCTAGACTTTATAGTCAAGATGCTCCTGCTCAAATACAATCTAATTCTTTAGGTGTTATTGAGATAACAAGGCAGTCAGACAATACAAAAACCAAATACTACTATAGACCCAACTAATCTAATTAAAAGTCTGACATGAAAAAACAGCCCTTGCAGGCTCTAATAAAAACGATGGAAAGTTCTGATTTAAAGGGCCAGCAGGATTTATAGAAATAATCGCTTGATAACTAAAGTGGTAATTGGGATGTGGCGTTATGGTCAGTAGGGAAATCGCTCTCCCCACCACCGAGTAGCCAAGCACTGGTAACAGCGCCCAGCTCGCCCCCTAAGAATCGTACGTGACGTGGGTTTTCAAAGTAATCAACTCATCCTCCCAACAACAAAATTTTTAGAGTGGTAAGGTATCTGAGGAGGTCTACATTTATGGGACTTTTAACATCAATTGGTTTTGCCATTGTTATTGCGGGGCTGGCTTTACTAGTACAAGGTATTCGAGGGCAAAAAAGAAGATTAGGAGGCTTAGGGATTTTTCTTACCGTTATCGGTATTTCCATAGCTATACTCTCAAAAGCCTTTGTTATTATTGGAGCAGGTCAAGTAGGAGTAGTTTTTAACATTTTTTCAGGAGTACAAGATAAAGAACGTGATGAAGGTTTGCAAATAATTTTGCCTGTTTTCCAACAGATAGAGCAATTCAGTGCTCGAGAACAAGAATTAACCTTCACTTCACAGCAAAATGATGATATTGATGCGTTATCGCAAGAAGGTTTATCTATAGGCATTGACACTACCATTCGCTACAAAATTATTCGCAATGAAGCATCAACCATTTATCAAACTCTTGGCAAAGATGGAGATTATCAACATATACTAATTCGTCCCCAAGTACGTTCTATTATTCGAAATGCCGTAGCCAAATATAAAGCTGTTGATATTATTAGTACAAAAAGGACTGATCTGGAGTTAGATATTACTGTAGCCTTAGAGGAGTCTTTGGGGAAAGGTAACATCACTTTAATAGAGGTGCTTTTGCGTGACGTACGCATTCCGAGATCGATTAGTGAAGCTATTGAAGAAAAACAAACAGCAGAGCAACAAGTAGCAATTGAAGAAAATCGTAAATTACAGGCTGATATTTCTGCTAGACGTGCTAAAACCGTAGCAGAGGGTGAACGTGATGCAGCTATAGCTAAGGCTCAAGGTGAGGCCGAAGCTTTAAGTTTACGTGGTAAAGCCATTCGTGAAAATCCTGAAATTATTCAGCTTGAAATTGCTCAAAAGCTTGCTCCTTCTATTCGAACAATTATGTTGCCTTCGGAAGGTAACTTCTTGCTTGATGTTGGTGGTCTTATGAAGCAACCAGCTAAAGGCTTGAGTAATGAACCTTCTAATAATCCATCTAACAGTCAGTAGTGTTTCGTCCCTATCCCATCCATTATAGACAGGCTTTCGCTTTTTTATTCTCCTCTACCCACAGTCCCTTAGGCTTACTTTACAATTCGCTTTTCCAGAAGGAGAACTAGGGGCTTACCGTGTTCCACGCCACCTTTATAAAGGCAAGGGCGCAGCTGGTAGTAGGTTTTTGATAATTTCAAAGGTAATTTTAAGGGCTCGCTTCCTAGTTTCCGTTGTACCAAACATGACAAGATTTTTGTTATGGTAAACAAAAAAGTCATATTTATTGTTTCGTTTGCGTATAGAAAAATTCATGGTTCACCTGATCTTTCTAAAAGACTTGAATAATTTCAATAGTGTGCCTAAAGAAATCTTAACAACACAAAACAATTAGCAATAATTGGATGTAGGGTGGAATTTAAATCATACGAAAAAAAGCTAAAATCTTTTGTTCAAGCTTTAGGCTCGAGCACCTCAGAACATGGAAAAGTAAATCGGGTAGCAAATCAACTTTTTCAGATATACTGTTAAGTGATTCAGTCATTGATAGTTATCTCTAATTGTAAATTCTCTGTGTTTGGGTAATTGAATTATTTATATCAAGCCCCCAACGCTCAACAATTTTCCCCTTGGCAATGCGGTACATATCCACACCTGAAAGAGTAACTTGGTTATCGTCAAGATCATTTCCTGAAAGACTATTTTGCTTAACTCTTATAGTAATATTGTATTTAATAGCAACAATATCACCTTCAGAAACAAGCTTATCTAAAGAGAATTTATACTTTGGGAAGCTCTTTCTAAAATGTTGAAAACCAAGCTTCCAACTCTTAAGGTCTTTCGTAACACCTAACCAAGAATTGTGATCCACAAAGTCTTCAGAAAGATGTTTGTCTATACTAGCAATGTTTCTAGCTTTCCAAACATCTTTAATAAATTCACCAGCTCGCAATTTGTGTTGTGTTTTTAATAAGCCTATGTGGAAACTTGATTCTTTGGAATCATTGTTTTGCTTATTAAGCTTACGCTTGGTATTACTCATAAAACCTCTTTATTAGCCTAAAAATAAAGTCTAAGACTAGAGTCCTGTATTTTGCTCTTTAGAGTGTTGAAAAAGCGTTGAATTTTATAGGTTACTAGGAATTAATTAACGAGTTTTTCTACTACCTTGCTTCTTGCCTGAGCAAGACTCTTGCTAAATTCTGGATAAAGATCGAGCTTTCCAAAAGCATAGCGTCTAATTGTTTCAACAATTTGATAATTTTTGGGTGGAGAGCGTTTAATCAATGAGGCTTCTACTAAACCAGTGAGTGTAGTAAAGTTTCCCCCTACTGTTTCCAGCGCTTCATCTCGCGTAAACTTTCCTCTTAATATTGAAAGGCCACAAAGAACTCTTTGTTCTTCTGGCTTAAGTCGAGACCAAGCTTGTTCGAAAATTAGCTTTAAGCTTTTATTCTTCATATCTTTACTGTATACTTGATGCAAAAAATCAAAATCGTGTTCTAGTTCATTTGCTATATCTTGACAGCTCAGGCTGCGTAACCTTGCTGCTGCAAGTTCTATAGCTAAAGGAAGCCCATCTAGTATTTGGCAAATTCTAAATACATCATCTCTATTACTGTGATTCAATGCAAAACTGTGGTTGGCTCGCTTAGCTGCATAACAAAAAAGCTTGATAGCATCAATATTCTCATAGGCACTTTCCAAGTTAATCTTTTCAGGAAGAGGAAAACTAGAGACTTCGAAAAGATATTCCTCATTAATATTTAGGGGTTGCCTTGAAGTAATAAGTAGTTTTAATTTCTTAGCCTTATTTAAAAGAACTCTGACTGGTTCTAGGTCATCATCTAGTAAGTGTTCAAAATTATCTAAAATTATTAAAAGATTTTTATCTAATATCCTGTTTAGGAGTTGTTCTTCTATACTACTTGTTTTATCTAGCTCTAGAGATAAAGCTTTAGCAATAGCAAAATAAATAGCATAAGTTCCAGTAACAGCAACAAGAGAAACCCACCAAACTCCTGATGAGAAGTGATCAGTTTCTAAAGCCTGCTTAGCAACTTCACGTGCCAGCCTTGTCTTACCTACCCCACCTAAGCCTATTACAGTAAGTAAACGACATTCTGCTAAAGATAAGCGATTGATAATAATAGAAAGCTCTTTCTCACGCCCAAAGAAGGGGAGCATTGTGACAGGTATGTTATGTGCTATTTCTTGGTTATTTACTGGAACAAGTTGTGCGGGTTTATCAATGCTGGTATCAATAATAGGCTGAACATTAACAAGGCTTTCTCTTAGCTTCTGTGCTAATAGTTGTGCTTCTTCACTGGGCTTGAAATTAAATTCTTTAGCTAGCATGTGCTCGAGTTCTTGATAAATACTCAAGCCACCGATACGATCATTAAGAATAACTGCATAGCGAATTGCTGCTAGATAAACATCTTCATTCAAACGATCAAGCTTGATAATATCTTTGCTATATTTGAGAGCCTTAGCAAATTGATTTGTATCATCAGATCTCTTTACCAAAACTTCAAGTGTTTCTGTAATAGAGTTTTGCAGGTTTTCTCTTTCTTCTTCAAGCCAAGATTCAAAAACCTCAGAGTCCTTAAGATAAAACCCCTCAAGCAAATTACCTTTATATAGATCAATAAGCCTAGTGGTATTACCTTGTTTTAGGACTCCATTTAATTCCCATAGATCAACATTAATTTCAGCAGCATTAATTCTAAGTGCTTGTGACTCACTCAGAACAATATTGTCACCCAAGAAACGATGAATCCGTGCAATTTCACTCCGCAAGTTTCGTCTTGCTTTTTCAGTATCTGATTCAGGCCAAAGTAAGTTATCTAAAGTGTCACGTTGAACAGCAGATCTTTGCACTGCCAAGTAAGCAATAAGTGCCAGAGATTTTCTTGTACCTAAAGCAACAACCTTTCCATCTCGCAAAATATGTGGCGATCCTAACAATTTGAGAGATAGAGGTTTTTCTCTATCAGCCATTAGTTTTAAGCATTGCAAATTTTACATGAACAATCAAGATTACTTGAAATTGT
Organism: Trueperaceae bacterium; assembly: GCA_965223045.1. Taxonomy (GTDB): domain Bacteria; phylum Deinococcota; class Deinococci; order Deinococcales; family Trueperaceae; genus CBDCVN01. The sequence continues at coordinate 3,813,770 of CBDCVN010000013.1, read as the reverse complement.
ACTTTTCTAAAATCTGAACGAAGGTTCCTACTTAAAAAGATTTTAAACTAATTTAAGAACAACCTTTACATTCAACACTTATTCAACACCCGTATTCATACACTGTTTCTAGAAGTTTTGCATTTCCCACAAGTTAATTGCAAATCAATTTTAACTGTTAGGAGTTAGTTATGAATCAATACTTTATTTTCGCATGGTCACCTTATCCACACTTTTTCTCAGTTTGGATAGTGTACTTACTTAAAACTCATACTACATAATGATTAAGTCTCCTACTTTTCACAGAAATTTATATAAATTATTTCTAACCTTAATTTACCTGAGAAGAGGAACTAATGATTAATTTTGGTAGAGAAATATGTGGTAGTTTAGCAGAATCTGGTGCTGCAGAGTGGTTAGTCACCAATGGTATAGGAGGATACGCTTCAGGTACCATTTCAGGGCAACTTAGACGTCGTTATCATGGTTTACTTATAGCAGCACTTAAACCTCCTTTAGAACGAAAGTTGTTGTTAAGTAAAATAGATGAAACCGTAGAGTATGATCAAAAGTGTTATCCTCTATACACCAATCACTGGATAGGAGGGGTAGGAGAGCCTTATGGCTTCCAGAATCTGGAGCACTTTCGTCTTGAAGGTACTACACCTGTATGGACCTTTGCCTTTGCTGATGCCATTTTAGAAAAGCGATTATGGCTACAAGCTGGGCAAAATACAGCCTATATACGTTATGATTTTCTTCGTGGCAGTTTGCCCTTGATGTTCTCGAGCAAATTACTAATAAATTACCGTGACCATAATAATAACACTCATGCAGATGATTGGTGTATGGATATTCAAGCTATTGATAATGGACTTAAAGTAAAAGCTTTTGAAGATGCTACCCCTTTTTATCTCCTCTCTGATAATGCCAAATTAACCACACGCCATACGTGGTATAGAAACTTTTATCTTAGCCTTGAAGGCTGTCGTGGATTTGATGCTATGGATGATCATCTCTATGGAGGAGAACTCGAGCAAATACTAAAACCGGGACAATCTTTGACAATGGTAGCTACCACAGAATCTTTGCTAGATCTTGACCTTGACGGTGTATCAGCATATCAAAAGAAACAGGCTTATGAAGAGGAGCTGCTTTGTCGTAGTCAACATATTACCCCTAGCTGGATGAAGCAACTAATACTTTCAGCTGATCAATTTATAGTGCACGATAACCCTTTAGTGGAAAAAGAGGCTTATTCTATCATAACAGGGTACCCTTGGCTTGGTGATAGAAACCAAAGTTCGATCATGAGTTTACCGGGGCTTACTTTGGCTACAGGACGTTTTGAAGAAGCTGCTAGTATTCTCAGGGCATTTGGGCACTCTCTTAACAAAGGTAAACAAGAACAAAATATTTCTCCTATAAGTAATCACAATCATACTCCTGAAGCTATACTTTATTACATAGAGGCTTTACGTGCTTATTTGGAAAGTACAGGTAACCAAACCCTAATAGCAGAGCTTTTTTCTACTGCTGAAAACATAATCCAAGATTATAACTATAGCAGCCAAAACCATGTTCGTTTAGACCCTCAAGATAACCTTTTATATATAGAAGAAGCTAGTGAGAAAAAGGGATTACGCATAGGCAAACCTGTAGATCTCAATGCTTTATGGTTTAATGCTGTGCTCAGCATAGCACATTTTGCCTCTGAATTAGGTAAACCAGCTGTTATTTATCTCGAGCTAGCAGACAAGATACAAAAAAGCTTCAGACGTTTTTGGCAAGAGGATAAAGGCTTCTGCTTTGATATTTTGGATGGCCCGAAGGGGCACGATATGAGGTTACGTCCCTATCAACTCCTAGCTGTTTCACTAAACTATAGTCCCTTACAAAAAGACCAGCAAAAGTCCATTGTAGATATTTGTGCTCAAAAACTACTTACCTCTTACGGTCTGCGTAGTTTAGCTAGTGACGAATTTAATTATATAGGGCGTTATGAAGGTTATCAGCAAAAGCGTGCTGCTTCCTATCATGAGGGTGCTGTCTGGAGTTGGCTCATTGGTCCTTTTATAAGTGCTCACTATCTAGTTTACAAAGATGCAGAACTTGCACGCTCTTTCTTAGCCCCTTTCGAGGACCATCTTTATAATCAGGGTCTAGGCACAATTGGCGAAATTTTTGATGGAGATGTTCCTTTTAGTCCTCGTGGTGCTATAGCTCGAGCTTCAGGAGTAGCAGAAGTTTTGAGGGCTTGGCAAGCCACAAATAGTATGTTTTTATCCGTTACGAAACCTCCTGAAAAGAGTTTGCCTTATGTGGAATTAATTTTAGATGTACCTGATGATAATGTTCAGTTTCTTAACAAGGGGAAATATAATCATATCTCACAAGTAGCTTACCAAAGATAAAACACTAATAAGGTTGCTAAGATTAAGTTTCCAATTGTTGTGATAATTCACTCTCTTCTAGAGGGAGTACTAGAGTGCAAGCGCACTAATAATAAGGAGAAAAACATGCGTTTATTGCTTACTTTTGCTTTAACAATAATGATTTTGAATAGTTTTCCCATTACCTCTCAAGGTATACATAATTTTTGTGATCAAAGTTTAGTAAAAATTGCCCAGATAAATGAGAATGATCGGCTTCTTACATCTTGTGTTACGCCAAATGTAGCTGAAGTTTTCAGTGAGTTAGGCTGGTACGTTACCCCAAAAGGTTCAAATGCTCTTCATATTATAGCCGAAGGAACAAGTATAGAAGAAACGGTTAAAGATGCTAATGAGGGAATAGATGATGTTCTTGAAGAAGCAAAAGAGACTGTAACTGAAGGATCTACATCACCAGAACCTGCTCAACTCATAGAAGATTTCAGCGGTGGATTGGGAAGTATCTCCATTGTTTGGAAAGCTGACAATAAGGCATTCTCAAGTAGTTCTCAGATCCCTTTAGAGTTTTTGGAGAATACTAATTCTAATAGACTTAAAAATATGAATATGGCCTATGGTGAGTTACTTAAGGAGCTAGGAGTTGAAAATGATCCTAATCTAGTAAACAACAAAGTTGAGTTTCTAAACTACTTAAGTTCTTCAGGTTGGAAGCTTGTGCTTTCTGAAAAAATATCAAATCGGGATGTAACATTGTACCAATTCGAGAAAGTGATTATAAAATAAACTTATCTGGCGTATAAAAATACTTTACCTTTTACAAGAAATGAACAAGATCCCCACTTAGTAGTAATTTTTTAACCTTCAACACTTTATTGTAATTGGATCTATAAAATCCCAAATGCAAGATAGCTTTCAACGCTTATTCAACACCCATACTTATACACTGCCTATGGCTTTGTAGCTTTTTCCCAATAAAGCTGTAAATCGACTTTGGATTGTTCCTGATTAAGATTCTAAGTGTTGTATAAGCAACTTAGAAATTTCAAATTATTCGTAACTTGTCATGACTTTAACCCTCATTTAGTAAGGCTTAGCACCTCAATTTCCTTATAAGAGAACAATTCTTTTATTTTTAGAAGTTAGTTATTAAAATCCTTTTCTTACATTTTAGTTGGCAAATCAATTCAAATTTTTAGGAGTTAATTATGAGTCCCAAAGTACTTCTTTTTCGTGTGGTTACTTTGTTAGCACTTCTTACCATTTTTGGTAATGCTTTTGCCCAAAACCACTGCCAGTCAGCCAAATATATTCGAGCTACAATTGTTCGTAGTGGAGAGACCATATGCGCTTTAGAATCAACAGTTCGTTCTTGGGAAAGCAAGGGAATTGCTATAAGAACCTCAGTCGTATCCTCCCAAGCAGAAGACACTGCTAAGTGTGATAGGAATCATGTAAGAGTAAGGCTAACTGGTGGTTCACCAGCCTTTTGTGTAACTGAAAGTATAGCTAAAAGATGGATTCAAGAAAAACTTGCTTTTGAGGTAGGCGAGGACGAAGAATTAAGTATAATAAGTGTACCACAACTATTTCCAGAACATTTATGTACGGAAGATAAAGTCAAAGTAAGTGTCTCTGATGGTGAAATAGCTATATGTACCTTACAAGAGATAGCTAAAAAATGGTTGGACGAGGGTTTTGCTACCGAAATAATTGATTAACTTGACTTTACTTATAAAAATTAAGGAGATAAAAAATTATGAAAAAAACACTTAAAGTATTCCTAAATGATGTAGATTATAATGTCACAACATTTGGTGTAAAGGTACTACTTATTACCGCTAGCTCTTTCACTTTGTTAGGAAACTATGTTTACAGGGTGGGAAAAGGGATTTTAGATAATATTACACGATTTCAAACTTTTCGTCCTGCTCTGGCTAAATTAACTTATGAAGGCAGTAAGGGAATGGCATGTAAAAAATAACAATTTCAGTTAATTGTGGGAAAGCGCGTGTGTAACCCAGAAATAAACACCACCAAATTTTCTAGCCGAAGTACTTAATTTTTATAGACTCTTAGTATTACAGCGCAATGTCATGGAATATAACTCCTAGACAATATAGCAAGAGTACGTTTTCGATGCGAAGCATAAGCAGTATAATTTCTGCGCTGATAGTAACGAATTAGATTTAGTGATTGAGCTATTGTCAATCTAGGTAACGGTATTGCTGCCTTGAGCAGCACTCTTGCCTGTGGCAAAGTTAAAGCTGGAGACTTTTCTCCTAACATTAAACGCATCCTCACCAGAAAATGATGTGCTAGACAAGTTAATAGTATATGGTGATGCCAACCTAAGTAGCTTCTAGTTTCGTAGTGATCAAGCCCCAGTTCTTCTTTTGATTCCTCAAACGATGTTTCTATCGGCCATCTCATTCCACTTAGCCACACTAATGTTTCTAGGCTGACTTCTTCTGAGTCATTGCACAAATAATAGCTTATCTCTCTTTTCTCATTTAGGTTACGCCGAATTACCAACCACAGTTCCACTGGCTCTTCTTCTCCCCTTGTTTCCCATATTCGCTCAAAGGCAAATTCACATACTATTGGCCCTTTACTTCCTTCTTTCACTACATGTTTACTCCATTTTTCTGCTTCTATTTCCTTTGCTAACTCATCTATCCGTATTGATTCAATATTTGCCCTTGCTAGTTTCGGCTTCCTTCCCCTACCTTTATATTCAGGTACCTTGACCTCTGGCTTCTCCTTGTATACCTGCGTATCGCAAGATACTGCTTTTCCTAATTCAGCTACTCCATCTCTAAACTCGATATTATTTCCATACAATGCATCTGCTAGCACATATTCAAAGCTCAAATGCCCTCTCTCTTCTGTCTTTTTTATCATTCCTAACGCTATTTCTGGTTTGGTTCTAAATTCTAGATCCTTTGGCACTCCACATTCTTCCCTTTTTTGTTCATGCTCTTTATCAAACCATTGTTCTGGTAAGTACAACTGCCCTTCTGTTAAGGTATGTCCTTTGTTACTGGCATACCCTAGGTATACTCCTACTTGACTGTTCTCCACTTTTCCTACTGATCCACAATATTGCCTTGCTACTCCTACTGAGCTTTTTCCTTGTTTTACATTCCCTGATTCATCAACTATCAGTACTCCATCATTACCTAAACTTTCTGCAATAAGTTTTTGATGCGTGTCAATCACAGGTTCTAACTGCCAAGGGCTTTGTCCTACAAAGTTTTGCATGCTACGGACATTCAGTCCTATTGATAGTGCCATTGCTTCTATATTTTTTCGATCAAGGTTGCTTAACAAACCTTTTAGATAATGTCCTGTCCAGATCAAACTTTCAGGTCGTTTAAATGCTTCTTCAAACTCTGCTACGTATTCTTTGAGTTCTTTTGCTAGCGCTTCTATATCTGCTTCAACTAAGTTGCATTCTGGAGGACTTAAATTTACGGCCTCTTCTAATATTTCATTGTGTGCTTTATAAATGTTTTTCATAGCCTTAATTTATTATTCACACTCGCACTTTTTTCGCACTTCCCCTTACTTAATATGCAACATTGCGCTGTAATATTAGAAAGGAAATAAAACTATGAAGAAATTTTTGATTATAGCAGTTTTACTTCTGGGTATAGGTTTCACTTATGCAGCATCTTCATCTGATGAAGGCGTGGACTTGATACCTGAAGGTTCAGAAGCATGTATAAACATTAATACTGCTACTTTCGATGAGCTTCAAGGTATAGCTCACGTAGGAATTGATGAAGCTATTAATATACTAAGATTTAGGCGGTCACTAAACTTTCGCTTCATTGAAGATCTTACTTATATTGCGGGCATAAATGTTAATGAATTAGGAGAAATAAAAACCGAAGGTTTAGCTTGTGTACCTTTTTCTTCTAGCAACTTTCTCTGGTAGTCCTTTATTATCAACAAGGAATGTCAGAGCGCAACATATAGGTGGTGCAAGAATAGTGCTACGGTTAGCTTGGAGAAAATAAAATATGGATAACAAATTAGAACGTATTACCCTCAACAAGGCAATGCAGCAAAAATATACACCATCACAAAATCAATATTCTAATCTAACAAATGCTCTAAATGGGATTGCCAAGGTTTATGGAGCAGGCGATATTGCTATTTCTTCTATAGAAAATGCACTTTCTCACGCTTATATGTGTGGGTTCACTACAGGAAAAGAACAGGAAAACAAAGAACTAATGGCTGAACTTGAAAAGCCTATGGTGTGAGGAGAAAAACATGCAAAAACTCCTTTTTCAAATGCTCCCGCTGATCCAAGAAGGCATGAAGAGAGTGGCGTTACTGCATGAATTGTACAATTGCTCAACTCAAGGTCTACAAAATACATAATGTGATAGATTAAATCTTAGTAAATGTCCAAATTTCTTGTTTAATGCGTTAAGTATTTGGCCACTATTTTATTTTGGGACAACAAATGCTTCTACGAGTTCTAGGAACTTATCTCTATCTAAGCCTAACAAAGCTCTTGCCTGTCAATCATCATCTAAGTTAATCATCATATTACCATTGTAGCACAAAGCTTTCTTTAAATAGGAACGAGTCTATTTCTGACTTCCCTTTACCCGACGTGTACTCTAGTTTTAAGGAGAATTTATTATCAGCGCTTCAATTATTGTTGTAATAGCAGGTTTATTTGTATTATTTTTTATAATAATTCCTTACCTAGTACCTGTGGGCTTGTGGATTTCTGCTATTGCCTCGGGTGTGAGAGTTTCTTTAACTGGCCTTATTGGTATGCGGCTTAGGCGTATTGCTCCTAAGAGGGTTATTGAACCTATGATTAAGGCTCATAAAGCAAATATTAAAGTTTCACAAAACCAGCTCGAAGCTCACTATCTAGCTGGAGGCAATATTGACCGCCTAATTGATGCCTTAATAGCTGCTGACAAAGCACAAATCGCTTTGCCTTTTGATAGAGCTACCGCTATTGATTTAGCAGGTCGTCGGGTACTTGAGGCAGTGCAGACTTCAGTTAATCCTAAAGTCATTGCTATTCCAAAGGTAACAGCCGTAGCAAAAGATGGTATACAACTTATTTGCACAGCTCTTGTAACAGTGCGTTCAAATCTAGAGCGTTTAATTGGTGGTGCTGGCGAAGAAACTATCATTGCTCGTGTAGGTGAAGGTGTAATTAGCTCTATTGGTTTTGCGGAAAACCATAAAGAGGTGCTAGAAAACCCTGATACAATTTCTAAAACAGTATTAGCCAAAGGTCTTGATTCAGGTACTGCTTACGAAATACTTTCTATTGATATTGCAGATATTGATATAGGTAAGAATATAGGCGCTATTTTGTCAACTGACCAAGCCGAGGCTGATAAAAAAGTGGCTCAAGCTAAAGCAGAAGAGCGTCGGGCAATGGCAGCAGCACAAGAGCAAGAATACAGAGCTAAGGTTGAGGAAATGCGTGCCAAGGTGGTTGCATCAGAAGCTAAAGTACCTCTGGCTATAGCAGAGGCCTTTAAAGAAGGCAACTTGGGTATTCGTGATCGCTTATGAATGAGAGCTAGGATAGCAAAGTTTGTTTCTGGCGAATTTGTGCGATGTGAAGGTCGTTTAAGTCATGGTTTTTTGAGTACCTTAACTTCATGAAAAACACGCTTTACCTTACATTGTTGTGCAAACTGGTCAAAATAAGTTATATGGAGGGTAGCAGCGAGATTCGTATGTAATTGTAAACTGGTTTTAATCGTTATCTACAAAGGTTGATATGAAATTATTTTTAGTGGTGGTGTTGTTAGTCATTATTCTTTTAAGTTTAATTTCGTTATATCAAATATTTTTTAAGCCTGATCCTGAGTAAAAGGGGAATTTCAGACTATACTAAGCTCTTCAGCAACTATTTGAAATTTCAATCTAGCCAAAATTTCCTACACTTTTCAGAACAATCTACTACACGTCATATAATATAGAATTTATGACTCGCTCAGCATTTTTATATAATATTTTATCAACATCATTTGCTGAGTAGTCTTGATCATATAGATATTTTACTAAAGCAGTTAAATGAGTCACAGTATTGAGATTGGGAATTAACGGTGGATCAGTAAGTCCACCTAAATCCGAGCCAATCGCTACATAATCAATACCAAAGTTTTGGACTACATAGTCAATATGTTTGAACACATCTTCAATTACGATTTCATTAGGTACATTGGTTAGAAATTGTGTCACAAATGTAATCCCAATTAAGCCCCCACTCTCAGCAATCCTTTTGAGTTGATTATCATTATAATTACGATCTTCAGGACAAAGTGCTGATACGTTACCATGACTTACCATAATTGGCCCATCTACAACCTTAGTCATATCCCAAAAGGTTTCCTTATTAGCATGAGCAAAATCAATAATCACTCCCCTCTCCTGACACCAGCTAATAGCTTTCTTACCTAAGCTAGTTAAGCCACCTGATTCTCTAGTACCACCTCCTAGCTGGTTAGTCAGATTCCAAACGATTCCAAACGATCGTAAACCCTTCTCATACCACCTTTCTAAGAGAGCCCAACTATCCTCTGTATCTGAAAATACATTCATCCCTTCTACACTTAAAACAAGCCCTCGCTGATTTGGTAAGGTAAGTACTTCAATTATATCTCGTTGGGTTTTTATTATCCTCCAAGCATTATTCCCATCAATATATTGCAAGTATTCCTCTATGTAGTCTTCCATTAGAGCTGGCGATTCGGTGGCAAAGTAATTTGCACCTTTTGGAACAACGAAGTTAGTTACGAAAACAATTTTGGCAATGCTCTTTTCAATCAGGGCAAAGCTTGTTTGCTCTGATCCCATAGGATATCGCTCTGGCTGTTTTATATGCAGCATAAGATCTTGGTGTAAATCAATAACTTTTTCCATAAGGTATTTTTCTTATAGGCTGTTTAAATAGGGAGATCACCATCTTACTAGCCAATTTAGTGTATGATTAGTTGAAGTGGAGTGCATTTTGCACATTTAATCAGTTACTGCTGTGTTGTGCGGATCACAAAATCGACTTAGTGGAGACTACTCGTTGACATTCGGCCAAATCATGGCCGACACGATCTTGTCGCCTCTTCTGAGCCCATCTCGAGGAGCCATTATGTCCACAATTACTCTCGGCATATCGCCGAGTGCCTTTAAATCATCTTTTTTGTCAAAAACTAACTTAGATGCTAACACCAATCATGACAGGGCGTTATTCACACAACGACAATCTCTCTGTAATCAAAATGGTGTCGCAACTGCAATCGTTTATTGCGAAGCGAACTTTGGTGAGATTGATGGCAAGACTGCCAACGGACTTGTTCGTCATTCACAAATGTACAAGATCGTCTCAGTTATTGACAGCAAAAAAGCTGGTAGTGATGCTGGTGTTGTGCTCGGCGAGGAGCCGAACGGCATTCCCATTCATGGTGATCTTGCTGATGCCCTGACACAAGCTGCAGATATGCCTAACTACTTTATCTTTGGGATGGCACCAGCTAGCGGCATGTTATCACCACACGAGCGGGGACTTATACTCGAGGTCATAAATCTAGGGATAAATGTGGTGAGTGGTCTGCATGAATTCTTGAGCGATGACCCGGAGTTTGTTGCTGCTAGCACTGCTAAAAGCGTAAAAATAATTGATATTCGAAAGCCCCGTGCCAATAAGGATCTGCGGATGTTCAGTGGTGATATAGCCAAGGTCACATGCCCACGTATAGCTGTGCTAGGCACTGATTGTGCCATAGGCAAGCGGACTACCGCCACCATTTTGACTAGAGCACTCAATAATTACGGCCTAAAAGCTGTGATGGTAGGCACTGGTCAGACAGGCTTGATTCAAGGTGCTCGCTACGGTGTTGCGCTCGATGCTATCCCATCGCAGTTCTGTTCGGGTGAAATGGAAGCAGCTATTATCGAGGCATTCGAAGGTGAGGATCCAGATGTGATCATCATTGAAGGCCAAGGGGCACTAAGTCACCCAGCCTTCTCAACTTCAGCTTTTATTCTCCGTGGCAGCCTCCCTGATGGAGTCGTGTTGCAACACGCACCGAGACGGAACCATCGCTGCGACTTTGAAGAGATGGCTATGCCAACGCCTATCAGTGAAATCAATCTCATCGAGATGTTTGCCAACACTAAGGTCATTGGTTTGACAATCAACCATGAGAACATGACTGATGATGAGGTAAACACAGCCATTGAACATTACGAACTTGAACTTGGTATTCCCACCACTAATGCGTTAACCCATTCCCCAAAACGGTTAGTGGAAATGATTCTAGCAGCATTTCCAAAACTTGAACAGAAGTTACTTGTTAATGTGTAATGACTGCACCACGGTTGGAAATTGACCTTAAAAAAATTCGCTGTAACACACATAAGATGGTTGAATCGCTGGCTGATCGTGGTATCTCGGTCACTGGTGTTACAAAGGCAACCCTAGGCTCACCACAAATAGCTGGTGCCTTGCTTCAGGCAGGCGTGCATGCAATCGGAGATTCTCGCATTGAGAACATCGAAGCGATGCGACGTGCTCGAGTACCAGCAACAATGACACTTATTCGTTCTCCGATGCTCAGTCAGATAGATCGGGTTGTTGAGCACGCTGACATAAGTTTCAACACTGAACTTGATATTATTAGCAAACTATCGTACGCTGCTGGCACCCAGAGGTTGATCCACGGGGTGGTACTTATGGTAGAGCTTGGTGACCTACGTGAAGGCATTTTACCCCATAACCTTGAGGATACAGTAAGAGAAACGTTGAGCTTTCAGCACATTGTTCTTAAAGGGATAGGAGCCAATCTAGCCTGCCGTAGTGGTGTGTCTCCAGACTCCAAGAACATGACTGAGTTATCTGAACTGGCTTGCTCGATCGAAGCTACGTTCGGCTTGCACCTAGATATCATCTCCGGGGGAAATTCAGCCAATCTTGATTGGGCCCTCAACTGCACTGACACTGGGCGGATCAATGATTTGCGCTTGGGAGAATCGATCCTACTTGGTCGAGAACCCCTCAATCGTCTGCCAATAAACGGTTTGCACACGGACGCCTTCGCAATTGTAGCTGAAGTGATAGAGTCAAAGATCAAGCCATCTTTGCCATGGGGCAAGATTGCGCAATCAGCATTTTGCAAGAAACCACCCATCACAGATACAGATAGTGGCCACATCTTGCAAGCTATTCTTGCAATCGGACACCAAGACACTGACCCATCTGGCCTCCAGTCGCCGCCCGGCATTAAGATCCTTGGGTCAAGCAGCGACCACCTCGTTGTAAATACTGCCAATCATAATGCACCTGTTGGTACCGAAATCACATTTCAACCCAACTACAGTGCGCTTGTCCGCTCAATGACTTCACCTTTTGTTGCCAAGGTTGTTAAGGCAGTACCATTGTCCTAGAAGTGATTATTCTCTCATGTCAAACTCTTGTTATTACTAATTTTTGTAATCAAAAACCAGCTTTAAGAGATGACTGCACTCCGCTTTGCCTTCAATGCCTCTCGAAAAGTTACTAAACGCCTCTGCTTTTCGTCCCACAACGATAGCAAGACTGTTTTCAAACTGCTAAGCAAGGTAAGCTGCACAACACGTTGAAATATAGGGTTCTCTTTATGGCATTTCTGCAAGTTGTAATTAGGAATGCGTGGGCTTAAATGGTGAATATGGTGAAAGCCTATATTACCTGTAAACCATTGCAATAAACGTGGCAGTTTGTAGTAAGAGCTGCCGTGCATGGCTGCTAAAGTATAATCCCACTGTGGTGTGTGTTCCCAATAGGTACGTTCAAACTGATGTTGCACATAGAATAACCAAGTGCCAGCACTAGCAGCAATTATGATTATCGGCAAGCAGATCATAAGCACAGTACTAAAGCCAAAGAGTGCAGTGGCAACAGCGAACCAACCAACAATTGCTAAATTAGTCCACCAAACTGAAGCCTTCTCGTCAGCAGGCCAGTTTTTCTTTGCCCCCAATGGAAAGCGCTGCACAATAATAAAATTAATCGTAGGTGCGATAACAAAAAGGAAAAAGGGATTGCGAAAAACCTTGTAAACAACACGCTTCCACCAAGGTGCTTGTAAGTACTCGGTAACAGTCATAGTCCACACATCACCGAGGCCACGCTCCTCGAGTTCTGCATGATGTGCATGGTGGATAGCATGGGTCTTACGCCAGAACTTATAGGGAACCAAGGTAAAAAGGCTGCCTAGAGTGCCAATTACATCATTAGCACGGCGTGATTTGAAGAATGAGCCATGACCACAATCATGCTGGATAATAAACATGCGTACCAAGAAGCCTGCCGCTAACACTGCTAACAGCAAGGTCAACCAGTAGCCCACACTTAAACTTAGGTACATCAGCCCTACAGTTAAAAACAAACCACCAAAGGAATTCACTACTTGATAAATACTTTTGCGGAGGTCTGGCTGTTGGTATTTACGTACCAAGCCTTGCCAACCTGAATAATCATAGTTTGGGTCTTTATTTTGTTTACTCATTTTAAATTTTCTCCTTAGAAAAATTTACTGGCACAATACTTACACGCTAAAAATCTAACTAGGCAACTACGCCAATGGGTATTTTGCATCACAGTTTTAGCGTGCTGTTTGCTAAGAGGGGTTTTTTGTGACAGCTTGTGCCATAAAGGACTCATTTTTGATCCTAATGTGAACCGATGTTTTTAATTAGACAAATATGCTAAATTCTTATGCTCATAGGCTCACTTTTTGTGCTGCCTTGCCTCTATGACTAAAAATAGAATCATGCCATGAATCGAATATGAAATATGCAAAGTTTTGTGTGCTGCTAGGTTAATTGTAAAATTCATTTTGGGTTCACAAAGTGATCCTACCGTGATAACAGACTAGAATAAAGAAACCATGCAGTTATTAATTGTTGAAGATGAAAAATCCCTTGCAGATACTTTGCATGACAGCCTCGCAGCACACGGGTTTGAACCTATTTGTGCTTACTCTGCTGATGAAGCTTGGGAAACTCTTTGGAAACACCCCTTTGACCTTATAATCCTAGATATCATGTTGCCAGAAGGTAAGGAAGCAGGTTTTCGTTTGGCAGAACAAATACGTGATGCCGGTTTTCTTCAACCCATCCTCTTTTTAACGGCCCGTGAAACCTTACCTGATCGGGTACGGGGTTTAGAGTTTGGCGATGATTATCTTGCCAAACCTTTTGAACTTGCTGAACTTGTTGCTCGGCTCAAGGCACTATATCGCCGTGGTGAGATACGCCCCCGTCAAATCATCTCAGGGGAAGTGACTTTACTACCTGAAGAGCGACAAGTTCACCGTCAAGAAGACCTCATCCGGCTTACTGCTAAGGAGTATGAAGTGCTCGAGCTACTAATGCTCAACCCCGGCAGAGTCTTTAGTCGTGAGGACATGCTAGAGCGCATTTGGGGACTTGAATACAAGACAAACTCAAATCTTGTCGATGTATACATAAAAAACTTGCGGGCCAAACTAGGCGAGGGGCTGATTGAAACGGTGCGGGGAATGGGCTACCGTTTTCCGGGTTAAGAAAGGATATAATGAACCTACGTTTCAAGCTTGCGTTGATTGCCTCACTCCTAACCTTTTTGGGTTTGGCTCTAGGCTTAGGCCTTACCTATTGGCTGCTCCTTAGTTTAAGACTAAATGAACTTGATGCTGAAAGTCGACTCCTTGCCGAGGTAATTCTTGAAACTGCAATGTCTCGAGCAAATCATCAGGTGCGAATTCCCTCAACCATAGAAAATTATCTTACAGACGAACGTGGCGTCAATTCGGCTCAAGTTTATCTAGAAGGGCAACTTTTGTGGGAAGGAGGTATCGTTAGTGCCCCGCGCCCCCTTGATCCTGAAGGCTTGTTAGGAGAAAAAAGTGAGGGGCGTAGTGTCTCGAGCTGGCGTGTATTTACCCTACCTGAACTTGAAGAGGGGCTAGTTATACAAGTGGGTCGTCCTCTACTAAGTACTTGGGAGGTTCTGCAACCTTACAATAGGATTGCAATTCCTTTGACAGTTTTTTTAACTTTGCTAGTAGGTACTTTAGCTTGGCCAACTATAGGAGTTGCTTTAAGGCCATTACGTAAATTAACCGATGCAGCAAGTCAGTTTGAAAACGCTGCTGATGTGCCTGAAATATCTGGTTCAGGTGAACCTGCACAGCTTGCACGAAGCTTTGCAGAATTACTTACCCGTCTTAGAGTCGAGCGTAAACGTGAGCAACAGTTCTTAGCCTATGCTGCTCATGAACTTCGTACTCCCCTTTCTGCTTTAAGAGCTGGTCTCGAGGCTGCACGTTCTAAAAAGATTCCTGTTGACTCCAATATGCTTGATCGGCTTTACCGTGAATCTTTGCGGCTTGAGACTCTTGCACAAAACCTCTTGGCGCTTTCTCGAGCTGAAGCAGGTGAGTTACGTGCAGCAGCTATTGACCTAAGTGAAATAGCCGCAGTTGCTTATGACCGTTTCCAACCTCTAGCACTAGCCAAGGGTCTAGAGCTCCACCTTGACAACAACTCTGCAGCTACTTGGGGCGATGCACGACTCATCGAGCAAGCGCTTAATAACCTTCTTGCTAATGCCTTGAGATGCACAGCTCATGGTACTGTGACTATTCGGAGTGGAAAAGTGGATGATCAGGCTTTTCTTCAAGTGAGTGATACAGGTCTGGGATTTCCCGATCCAATCCCTGAGGGCTTAGGCCTAAGGGTTGTACAAGCAGTTACTAAAGCTCATGCTGGTAAGCTCGAGCTTTCTAGCAAAGCAGGTGCATGTGCTACACTATGGTTGGATGTAAAGAAATAATCGCTTGATAACTAAAATGGTAATTGGGGTGTGATGTTATGGTCAGTAAAGTAATCGGTAGTCCTATACATGTAAGGATGAATTATAATGATGAACAAAATACCAAATAGCTCCAATGTGATTAGCCAATTTCTTTGAAAAAGAAAGAGTTTTTCTCACTAAGCGACCAATTCGCTACTTATTCAGGACTACCCCTCTTCTCTTATCCAACCATATGTCAGAAAAATTCCTACAAATTACGTAGGAATTTCACCGATGATCCCCTAGTCTCCAAGTGTTAAACTCTAGACAAATGCATCATGTCCTTTGGTTTAAAGATACAGGTATTGATAAAGTCGCTCAAGTAGGTGGTAAGAATGCCTCTCTTGGTGAAATGTTAAGGGAGCTTGATAGCTTAGGCATAAAGGTGCCCGATGGTTTTTCTGTGACTGCTGATGCTTACCGCTATTTCCTTAAGTTTAATAACTTAGAAAGCATTATAGAAAATATTTTTGAAGATATTAAGCGTGATGATGTGGCAAACATGGCCGAGCATGCACGCAAGGTTCGTAATTTTATTCATGGTGGTAATTATCCTGGAGACTTAAGGGCTGATATTCTAGAGGCCTACCACAAACTCTCAGATAAAGCTGGCATGCCAGAAGCTTACGTTGCTGTGCGCTCTTCGGCAACAGCTGAGGATTTACCTAATGCGTCATTTGCAGGGCAGCAAGAATCTTATCTTATGGTTCATGGTGAAGCAGAGTTGCTAGATACCATAAAACGTGCTTTTGCTAGCCTGTTTACTACTAGAGCTATTAGTTACCGCGAGGATATGGGTTTTGATCATTTTAAGGTGGCTTTGTCAGTTGGTGTACAGCAAATGGTGCGTAGCGATCGCTCGAGCAGTGGCGTAATGTTCACTCTAGATACAGAAACAGGTTTCCCCAATGTCATCTTCATCAACTCAATTTGGGGCCTTGGGGAAAATATTGTACAGGGACGTGTTATACCAGACTCTTTTTATGTACATAAGCCTAAATTAAAGATGGGCTTCAAACCGCTAGTTTGGAAAAAACTTGGTGATAAGGAGCTTACGTTAACCTATGACGAAACGGGGCATAGATTAGAGAATGTCAAAACCCCACAAGATATGCAAAAAGAATTCTCTCTCTCAGATAACGAAGTTCTTAAGCTAGCTAAGTGGGCAACCACCATTGAAGATCACTACTCTCGCAAGCATGGCAAAGAAACCCCGATGGATATAGAGTGGGCTAAAGATGGTTTTACCAATGAGCTTTACATTGTTCAAGCACGTCCTGAAACCGTTCATAGCCAGAACAGAGGTTTTAAAGTCAAGATTTATCATCTTAAAGAAAAAAGTGATGTTTTAGTTAAAGGATTAGCAGTTGGAGAAGCTGTAGCCGTAGGCAAAGTCCGTGTCGTTAAAGACCCTAAAGATATGGATGAGCTGCAAGAAGGAGAAGTGTTAGTCACTGAAATAACTGACCCTGATTGGGAGCCAATTATGAAAAAAACGGCTGCTATAATCACAGAAAAAGGTGGACGTACTTCCCACGCTGCTATTGTCGCTCGTGAACTTGGTATTCCTGCTATAGTTGGTGCTAAAAAAGCTATGGAAGTTCTTAAAACTGATACTATAGTAACTCTCTCAACTGTAGAAGGTGAGATTGGTAAGGTCTATCAGGGTGCTTTGCCATATGAGGTTGAAGAGGTTGATTTACTTAAGCTCGAGCAAACCCGTACCCAAATTATGCTAAATGTTGGTAACCCAGAACAAGCTTTACATATAGCGATGTTACCTTCGCACGGTGTTGGTTTAGCTCGTATGGAGTTTATCTTTGCTAGCTTAGGTGTACATCCCTTGGCGCTAATCCATTATGAAACACTCTCTATTAACATCAAACGCCAGATTGATGAATTAACTAAAGGTTACAAAGAAAAAACTGATTACTTTACTGACAAGCTCTCACAAGGTATTGGTATGATTGCCGCAGCTTTTTGGCCTAGAGAGGTGATTCTTCGCTTTAGTGATTTTAAAACGAATGAGTACGCGCATCTTTTAGGAGGTGAGTTCTTTGAACCTAAAGAAGAGAATCCTATGCTTGGTTGGCGCGGTGCTAGCCGTTACTATCATCCCGATTATAAAGAGGGCTTTGTTTTAGAAGTTGCTGCTGTTAAGAAAGCTCGTGAAGTATTTGGATTCAATAATCTCAAGGTTATGGTGCCATTTTGTCGTACTGTAGAAGAAGGTAAAAAGGTCCTTGAAGTTATGGGTGAAAGTGGTCTGGTGCAAGGTCAAGATGACCTAGAGGTTTATGTTATGGCAGAACTACCTTCAAATATTTTACAGGCCTCTGAGTTTGCCCAGATCTTTGATGGTTTTTCAATCGGCTCAAATGATCTTACCCAATTAACTTTAGGGGTTGACCGTGACTCTGAGAGAGTTGCCCCCCTTTTTGATGAGCGTGATGAGTCAGTTAAGCGTGCTTGCGCCATGCTAATTAATGAGGCCCACAGATACGGCTGTAAAGTAGGCATTTGTGGGCAAGCACCCTCAGATTATCCAGAGTTTGCTGCTTTCTTGGTTGAGCAAGGTATTGATTCTATAAGCCTAAATCCTGACTCAGTGTTGCGAACCTCACGTAAAATCTTAGAGATTGAAAAGTTGCTTGTCTAAAAGGAATAGCATACGTGCTAGAGAAAGTTTTAATTGCTTATGCTATGCTTGTACCACTTTCCTTAAGTCAAAACACCACCGCCAGAGGTAGTGACTTGCTTTGTTAATCCCTAGAAGGGGTGAAAAATCAATGCATATTGGAATTACAGAGCTTCTCCCCTGCCAAAGGCAGGGGCTTCAAAAACATAGTAACCCTTTGCTTGCTTAGCATAAGTGGATAGCAGTTCTATGATATGCATAAGGTACAGGCTAGCCCCCATTGCCTGTGCTAATTTAACTGCTTGTTGTATGGCCCTTTTGCTGGTGGGTTTTTCATCTACTGCTAAGAGTATCTTTTTCATTAATTTGCTTCTTTAAGCACTAGCAGTAGCAGTTGGTGTATTAGGACTACCATCACCCTGTAAGCGTAACCACTGCCAAGCATAAATTGCTATCATAACAGCAAGGCCTATAATGTCGCTAGTCCAACTTGGTTGAATAAGCATAAAAGCAGTTATGAGTAGTAGTATACGCTGAAGCCAACTCAAACGCCTTAGAGCAAAGCCTTGTGTTGCTGCCGAGAAGGCAAACATCCCAATAAGTGCACTTATAAACACATGTATACCTTCTGCCCAAGAATTTACACCTATAAGCAAAAGTTTGGTATTAAAGATGAACATAAAGGGCAAAATGGCTGTTCGTATGTCATACAAGAACCCTTGAATACCTGTTTTAATAGGATCAGTACGAGCTATAGCTGCTGCTGCATAAGCTGCTAGACCTACCGGGGGTGTATCGTCTGCTAAAATACCAAAGAAAAACACAAACATGTGTGCAGCAATTAAAGGTATCTCATAACCAAAACCATTGCCAATACCAACAATAATTGGTGCTGTTAGTGTAGCCATAACAATGTAATTAGCTGTCGTGGGTAAGCCTAGCCCCAGTATTAAGCTAGCAATGGCAGTTAACAGTAGTACAATGCTAAATTGTGTCAAGTTACTGAAAGCTGTAGGATCTGTGCTAAAGAAATTTGAGATGGGACTGGCTAAGAACTCGAGCCCTCTAGCACTAAGTGAGTCTATAGTTGGTTGCATTGTTTCCCCTAGATTGTTCACAGTGCTTATAATTGGTGCTGCTAGAAACATAATGGCCTTGGTTATGCTAGCACTTAGTTTTTCAATTATTTCTGTCAAACGTAAACCTAGACCCGTAAAATTAACTGTGCCTACTACAATACCAGCAGTAGCTACAGCTACAGCAATACCTATCATGTTACGAGCCCCTGATTCTAAGCCTTCAATAATGTTGTTTAAGCCCTCACTAATACCAGACTCAATATCTTTATCTCGCTCAATGGCTTTGATAGGTTCTTGTAAAAACATCACTATAATAAGCATGACAATGGCATACATAACTGCAAAGCCTGGTGAGACGCGCACAACTACCAAGAAATATATAAGCACTGCTAGAGGGGCGATATAGTGAATACCACTAATAAAAGTTTTAAACCTTGGTGGTAAATCTTTTCTAGCTATGCCCTTAAGACCTAGCTTTAAAGCTTCTAGATGAACTATATAAAAAAGTGCAATGTATGCAATTAGCGCTGGCACCACTGCTGCTCTTACTACATCAAAGTATTTAATGCCCACATACTCTGCTATTAAAAAGGCTGCTGCACCCATTACTGGTGGCATAATCTGACCATTAGTAGAAACTGCTACCTCTGTAGCTGCTGCTTTATGAGGGGGGTAGCCAGTACGTTTCATTAAAGGAATAGTAAAAGTACCTGTAGTTACTACATTAGCCAATGAAGATCCTGAAACCATTCCCGTCATGCCAGAGGCTACAACAGAAGCTTTAGCAGGGCCACCACGTAGACCACCTAAGAAAGAGTTAGCTACATCTATAAAGTATTTACCAGCCCCTGCCTTATCAAGCATAGCTCCAAAAAGCACGAATAAGAACACAAATTGGGCTGAAACTCCTAGGGCTACTCCAAAAACCCCTTCAGAGGTCATGAACATTTGATTTATTACTCGAGCCAAAGACTGTCCTTTGTGAGCAATTAAATCGGGTGGGTGAGCAAACCAGTAGGCCAAAGTATCAGTTATTGGCCTTAAAAAGGAGACAATCTTTTCAGAACTAAACATAGTACTAAGTGCCCCTTGAGGACCACTCATAGCATAGATAAGACACACCACACCAATAATTGTTAAAGCAGGGCCAAGACTACGTCTTGTTGCTTCTAGTAAAAGTATCAAGAAAACACTGCCAACAATTATATCTACCTCACTAGCGAGGCGCTGGGTTTCTTGAATAGAAACATGATTAACAACTAGATAAAGAGTACAAGTAGCAGCTAATCTAGCAAAAAGATAATCATACCAAGGTAATATATTAGAGCGTAAACCTTTTCTGATAGGGAAAACCATAAAGACTAGGGTAATAGCGAACGCAAGATGCACAACCCTATATACCGATGCTGGTAAGATAAGCCAACTAGCAATAGAAAGTTGAAAGAGTGACCAACCCACAGCTAACGAGAAAACTACTAAGCGCATGTAGCCTTGTGTTTCGCGCCCACCTGTTTCGGCCTCTTCAACCATACGCATAGCTTCAGTGGTACCATCATCATCCGTTGCTTGAGAAACGCCATTAGTTACCCCTACAGGATTGCTGTTACTACTAAATGGAAGGCTAATTGCAGCAAAAAGAGCATAAAGTGTGCTGAGACCAGTTAGAATAACTACAACCCAAAAACCATCTCCTAGGGCAACATCAAACCAACCATTAGGTTCTTGGAACCACTGTTTACTTAAAGCAAAGTAAAAACCTACCAGTAGTCCACTCGCTGCTAGTCCCTCTAAAAACACACTTATATATTTGCGAGCTATGCTCATAAAGAAACCTAGCACTAAACTTATAGCAGCAGCAATTAGTAACCAGTTGATGTAGCTATTACCATCAGGCAAATTTGCTCCAAAGATTACATTGCGTCCGTAAACATAGCCTAATAGCTCTGGTTCAGAAGAAGCGCAACTAGAAGCTGTAGTAGAAACTTTACCTTCTTCACAACTTTCGGTAGTACCTACTAGATCTATTTTAGGTACAGGAATTGTTTCATTAAGAGGGTTTTCTTCAGTTACCTTAACTTTTACTTTTGCTGTTTTACAAAACTCATAAGTGTCGCAGATCTGATACTCAAATTCATCTTCTCCAACAAAGTTTGATTCGGGGGTATAGGTTATTTCGCTGTTTTTACGACTAAACTTAAGCTTACCATGACTTGTCCCCTGCAAATCATTACTGCTTTTAGAAATGACTAAACTTTTAAGATCAAACTCTGCACTACCCACAGTGTCATTATCTAAAATATCTGAAAAAGCAACAATTATAGGAGTGCCCTCAGTAGTTGTTAAACGATCATCTGCTGCTACAAGAGGAAATACCTTAACTGCTACAAAGGGCAAAAGGGCAAAAGCGAATATTGTCAGTAAAAAAAGGAGTGAGGGAACGAGCCTATTTTGCATTTAGATACCTTTCCATAAAAAGTTATTAAAAAAGCCTCCCTTAAACTTGAGGGAGGCCCTAAAATCGCTCAATAATTAGAGTAGGATTCGTTTATTCCTCCTCCATCTCCTCTGGCTCTTCCATGTCTTCCATGTCTTCCATGTCTTCCATATCCTCTTCTAAGTCACAATCAGAAGCTTGTACATAGGCTTGTCTAGCACCTTCATGTAAAGGAGCACCAAGGCCACTTAAAAAGTCCTTACAAGTCAGGCGTGATAAGGCTGGATGGGTGTTTTGAAAGCTTTCAAGGTTTTCTAAAACTCCTGTAACTACTTTAAAAACAACATCTGTTTCAAGATCGGTGGTGGTGGTAAAGAGGGCTTTTACTCCAAATACAGTAACATCATCATCTACACCATTGTAGGTGCCACCCGGAATAGTAGCAAAAGCATAATAAGGGAACTCATCTACTAAAGCTTCTAGCTCAGGGTCATCGAGGGCTACAATATTAACATCTGTAGTTGTAGCAACATCTTGAACAGCTGCACCACCAATACCTACAGTGTAAAAGAAGCAATCAATACGCCCATCACGTAAAAGATCAGGAGCTTCAGCAGCTTTTACAGATTCGGCTTCAAAATCTTCCAAAGACATTTCGAAAGCATCTAACATAGCAGTTACAGTATTACGCATACCTGAACCGGGGTTACCAATATTAACCTTCTTACCTTCTATGTCTCTAAAACTTTCCACCTCTGAATCTACATTGCAAACTAAGTGCATTGGCTCTGGGTGCAGACCCATTACTGTACGAAGCTTGTCAACACTACCTTCTTCAAAAGCATTTTGACCGTTGTAGGCTTGGAAAACAACATCTGATTGTGCTACAGAAAAGTCAAGCTGGCCTTCATCCATAGCTTTAATATTGAAAACTGAACCTCCAGTAGATTCTACAGTGAGACGCAAGCCAGTGTTCATTACACCGTTTACAATGCGAGCCACTGAACCACCCACAGGATAATAAACTCCTGTTACTCCACCTGTACCAATGGTAAGAAAACGACGATTTTGAGCAAAAGCTAATGCCAACGTAGCTACTAAAGTAGCAACCAGAAATAGTGAGAGAGGCTTTTTCATAAATTTAGTGTCCTTTCTTTATTCTCTTGTAAAAATATTAACCCAAAAATATTAGAAATGGCAATTTGTTTAAACTACACTATAATATCAAGTATAGTTCCCTAGAAAAGCCTTCCTCTGAAGGGGAACCCCCTCTGTGAACATGTCATCCCGAGGAGTATAACGACGAAGAATCTTAGAAGGCATTAGCGCATGAGAGATCTTTCGCCGCGCTCAGGATGACATTTCTCGCGTTGACATAGCAAATATTTATCTGGGCATCTATAATAAGAGCACATTTGGATAGTTGTTTCTCTAATTGTGTAGACATTTTATACGTTGTATGGCTTTCTTAAAGTTAATTGTCAAACGCTTCAGCCAAACCGGGCACATCCTCAGCTCCAACAGGGATTGCTATGCTTGAATCTGCAAAATCGTCACCAACAGGCTCGAAGCGCCCACCTAGATTCTCAGCTAAGAAAGCTTCAGCAACTGCAAAGAAAGAAAGATTGTTCTCAGGTCGTGCAAAACCATGGCCCTCATCTGGATAAAGCACATAGGTTACTGGAATAGCTTTTTCTTGCATGGCCTGCACAATCTTATCGGATTGAACACGTGGCACTCGAGGATCATTAGCACCCTGACCAATCAAGAGTGGTTTAGTGATCTGGTCATAGTAAGTTAGTGGTGAACGTTCAATTAGTAACGCCTGACCTTTTTCCGTACGATTATCACCAATACGAGTAGCAAATAGATCAAGTTGTGGTCTCCAGTAGGGCGGAATTGTCTCCATCCAAGTTACTAAATTGGATACTCCCACAATATCAACTCCACAACTAAATACCTCTGGTGTATTGGTCAAGCCCCATAGTGTCGCATAACCACCATAACTACTGCCCATGATGGCTACTCGCTCGGGATCAGCTATACCTTCTTGGATAGCCCACTGGACCCCATCAATAAGATCATTGTGCATCTTGCCTCCCCACTCGAGATTACCAGCGTTAATAAATGCCTTGCCAAAACCAGTAGAAGAGCGGAAATTGACACTCAAAACGGCATAACCACGATTGGCTAACATCTGATGTAACGAATTATAACCCCAGCTATCACGGAACCAAGGGCCGCCATGAACCAGTAGTACCATTGGCAAGGGCGCATCTGGTTTTGCATCGTTATTACTATCACTTCCAATGGGCAGGGTATAGTAACTGACTAGATTTAGTCCGTCACGTGAAGGAATAACCACCGGGTGCATTTTTGCCAACGGCACGTTTTCTAATGCTTGTTGGTGAGTAAATAAAAATTTGGCCTCTTGCTTAGCACGATCATAGTAGTAAAAAGCAACCGGACCATCATCTAATAGATAAGCAACAATCCAAAATTTGTCATCAAGTGTGCGGTCTATTACTTCAACATCGCCATCGGCTACGCTACGTAGGTAGGTCAGATCATCAGCGACCTCTTCATCAATAATTTGCCATTGTTTGCGCTCATAAGTAAAAGCAACTGCTTGCACAGTCTTTTCAGTAGGATGGAACATGACATCACTTACATCTGTGCTCGAGTCCTCAGCAATTAAATTTTGCTCCTTTGATTTAACATCAAGTGTATACAGAGCTGAGGTATCTCGATCACGACTATCTATTATGTAGACGAAATTGCCCTTTTTGTTAAACATGATCATACCTGTGCTAAGCGTGTCTTCCATTGGTACTTTGAGGTATGATTTCCAGCCAACTATCTTTCTTGGTACGAAATACGTCTTCCCTCCATCAGGTGTTAATCTTGTAGCAACACGAATTGTGTAATCGTCGTCCAACACAAATCTTGCAAAACCTTGTTTGTTTTTCAGAATGATCTGCCGTTCACCAGACTCAATGTTAATTTGGTACAGGTCATGTAGTTGTGGGTCTCGGTCATTTATCCCTACAACGATTTCTTCTGGAAAGTTTGGGCTAACTGCTTGAATGCGTGCTTGAATACCCTCTAAGGGGGTGAGGTCTTTGATATCGCCATTCTCTAGGTTCACACTATAGACATGCCAGTTCTCATCGCCTTCCTTATCTTGAATGTAGAGGATGTGTTTATTTGTGTAGGCCCAAAAGTAGCCACGAATGCCACGACCCTTATCATTGGTTACTGGCTTGGCTGCCATGGGATCATCTACAGGTGCTACCCAAACATTAAGTACTCCGTCCAGCGGCGAGAGGTAACTGATCTTAGTTCCATCTGCACTGAGTTGGACAGAGACCTTGTCAGGATTGCCAAACAGAACTTGGCGTGGGATAAGTGGAGCGCTGGCCTGAGCAGCCATCTCAGGTACTAGTATTTCCAAAATGGGTGCAAGAACTTGCCCCACAGAACCTTGTGTAGTGATCATTGTCGCAATAGTCATGTCATAAGCAGGAAAGTAGCCAACAAAGGAACTAAACCCACCAGTACCACCAAGGTGTCCAATTGCTTCAATGCCTCCGGGAAACGTCATATTCATTAGCCCCAAACCATAACCGTTCCAATCTGGATAAGTTATCTCAACAAATGCAAGCATCTCCTCTAGAGTTTCGGCTTGCTGGAAAAATTCACCAGCCAATAACGCTTCTAGGAAGCGAACTAGATCTGTAGTGGTTGTGACTAGGGCATGACCACCAGCAGCTCCTGCCATTGACGGGTCTATCCCTGTAAGATCAAGTGCTGTACCATCTGGTGGTAGGAAGTTGTAGCCATGCGCATGATTATCTGGAATGAATATATCGCCCGGTTCAGGTAGCTGCGTATTCTCCAATTGCAAAGATTCAATAATACGCTCACGAACCTCTTCGCGCCATGACCGACCTGTAACCTGCTCTATTACTAAGCCTAGCAGGTTGTAATCTGTATTTGAATAGGTCCAGCTTTCCCCTGGTGCAAAGTAGGGTTCTTGTGAAGTTGCTAGATCAAAATACTCATCAATCTTTCTAACCCTTGCTGGGTTAGCAGCAATCTCCTCAATAGCAGCTTCGGTGAGCCACTCTGGAATCCCGCTAGTGTGGTTCAACAACATCCGTACCGTGATATGTTCGCTGTTAGCAAATCTGGTAGTGATGCTCTCAGGCAGTACCATTGGCATGGGATCATCTAAGGACAGCAGGCCTTCTTCAACTAGCTGGAGCACAACTGTTGACACAAAAGGTTTTATGATGCTGCCTGCACGGAACAGGTCATCAGGTTTCAAGGGGGTAGCCGTGTCAATGTTTCTCACGCCCGCTGCTCCAAACCAATTGTCTAACTCAGGACTGTTGACAAAAAGTAGTGCGCCCGGGAACACAGTATCTGGGTTTGCCACAGTAGCCTCGAGAGCAGCTTGCAAACGCTTCTCCAACGATTCTTGGGGAATAGCAGCTTGTGCCACAAAATCTGCTTCATAATCTCGGTTGGGGTCAGTCCACCTAACATTGCTGCCACCCGGCCCACCTGCGAGCAAGAAGATGGGTTCAGCAGTCTCGTCACCTGTTGTGTAAATTTTGATGAGGGGTAATTCGATGATTCTCGAGTCAGCTTTGCTCCTAGTTTCAGGTACCAGCAAGGTGCTGATATTAGCTGCATAGGCCTGACCGTTTAGGTCGTAGGTACCATTTTTAATTATTTTTACATTTTCTATTGGGTCTGTGGTTGTTTCTTGGGCACTACCCAATACGAAAAATAGACCAAGGACGATTAAGCCAATCAATAGAAACCCTATTTTGAGAGGAGGTCTTGAAAAATTTGAATTCATTTTTTTCTCCTTGTTATGTTAAAAATGCTCCGTTTTTTAAATAGTGCCCTCAACATACTGATTATGACAAAGGCAACGCTGCCACAGCGATCACAATTGTGACCAAGGCGATCAGACCCCAAAGTACAAGCACTACGTAGTACAGCTTTAGGAGTGATGGCTTGCCAATCCTAATGCCCCTGTGTTGCATGACCAAACGTTGAGCTATGCCGCGCCCAGCAAAGTATAGATACATGCCCCCACCAACCAGACCAAAGTAAGCCCACCACGGGTTATTCAAAATAAGCAATATTCCTGCAACTGGAAGTGTCCAGAGTATTAGTGCATCCCACATGGCCTCACCAATACCATCTGCAAAAAATACTGGATCTACATCAGCTTCAGGCTCAATGATGCCTAAGCGTCTAGCCAGTTTTGGTGCCGTAGCACTGATGATTTGCCCCAGCCAGCACACAACTAGGGTAAAAATAATTAGAACCACACCCCAGATAATATTCATACTTGCTCCTTCTGAAAAACATTCAAGGAAAGTAAATGGTGTTAAAGTGGACTACTGTCCACACAATAGTTGCTAGCCCGACAAGCGCACCAAAGGGAAATGTTATAAACCACATCAGAGTTAGTTTAGGCTTTTCAAATCGTAGGCTGGTTGCAGTTGTCATAATATTTGCCCACACAAACCAGCAACTGATCCAAATCAGCAGATAGTAACCCCAACGGGGACTTACGAACAGAAGAACAATAGTTGCGATGCTGGCAGGGCAAGCTAGAAATATGTCGGCGAAAGCCATGCCATAAAGAATCTTCTGCTCACGCCAATCATCTGTCGTCCCATCAGCATTCTTCATTGCTTTGCCCCTTAGTACCATGACTTGCCAACCCCAAACAATCAGGGTAAGTAGACCTATAAGCGTTAATAGTACGTACAGGCTGATTTGTGAAAATAGTGATAGTTCTTGCATTTTAAACTCCTTTTGAAAGAGTAGTGTTCTTAAAAGCATTTGCTACCTAGAACTACTCTATTCTAGACGATCGCTTTTCCTGACTAATCAGTAATAATCTGGCAAGCTATGTCAGAAAAAGTCCTACACAATTTGTAGTAATCTTACTGATTTTATCGTAGCCTGCAAATGTTAAACTCAAGATAGAGTTATTGGTAAACGTGCTCAAATGAGCATGTTCACTTATTCAGCTATTGCATCTTTCAACTTCATATATTGTCACATGCTAAAATAAACTACATGGGCATAGAAAAGTTTCTGACGCTACCCTTACTAGGCGTGATTTGATATATGGAGTCTTTGATAGTGCAAAAGAATTTTACTATTTGGAAAATCGTTCTTTCGATTCTGTGGTTGTTCATTCTACAACTAAACAGCATTAATTCCCAAGAACAAAATCAAAGTTCAAAGTGTGAATTGGCTGGAGCATACGATCTTGATGGAGAGTATCAAGGTCGTTCTGAAGGTAAGTCTGGTAAATCAACCTACTTTCACGAGGTTGGTAAAGTAATAGATTTTAAGAAAAGTGAGCAGGGCCCCTTCCTTTTAAAGCAAAGTGTAAAGGCTAATGAAAAGTCTTATGGCTGGGAATGGGAAGGACAAGATGTATTTGGTGACGATGTCCTTGGTAACATCAGTGAATGGTTTCTAGGACATAAAAATGGTGAGTTTCTTAATGAATATGATGCTTTTCCTCATGTGTTATTTGGGCCTAAACCTTCATCTGATGAATCAATCAATAGTTGTTTACCCACTGCACTAAGTGTTATAGATAAGATACCCCTTGTATATAATTTAGAGACAGTATTTGATTTATCTCTTCTCAATACATATAGTCTAGTAGTTGATCTTTGGCTTATTAATATTGAGGAAAGTGATAAAAGTAAAGCCAAGACTGAAGTACTCATCATCCTTGATACAAATAAGAACTCTCCTGAGGGCAATAAACTTAATATAAATGGAAAAGAAAAATTTGATAGTGAAGATCAAAGTTTTGAAAACTACATAGAAAGCTATCAGCCTGACGCAATATTTAGTCACGAAGAGCAAGAGTATCGTATCTACAAATCACATATAACAACCCCTCAAGATCAATGGGATTTGTTTACTTTTATTATTAAGGATGATAAAACTACTGCTGAAGGAATGTCTGAATTTATAACGGGTACAAAACCCCTTTGCAAAGATAAATTACAAGGTAATATATGCTCATACAACGAAACCCTTAATATTAAACCGTTCGCAGATTATGTGGTGGATTATTTGGTTGAAAACAACGAACACATAAAAGATAGAAATTCTTTTTACTTATATTCTATTGCACTAGGTAATAGAATTGTTGAGGGTAAGGGTGAAACCCTTGTTAGTAATGTTGAAGTCAAAGTTGTCCAGAAATAGGTAGCTATGTTTAGAGATGAATCGGAATTAGACCTGACTGACTAACTAAGTAGACATTTGACTGATTGCCTAAGGAATAGCGCTGAGAAGTCAGTCAGGTCATTAATCAGGGTTTATATGAGCCGCACTACCATGATTAATAAAACGGATGCCAAACTAGCAAGGACTGTCCTGATGACATTCCAACGGTTCCAGCGTGATTCAAAGCGTTGACGTTCTGCTATTTGGCTTGTTTCATCAAGCGTATCGATATTGAGCGTTTGCACTCTGTTGTTTAAGGGAATATTAACCATAATGGTTGGTAATTGGGTTCCAAAAATGAAACTCAAGCCAGCAACAACAATAAGAATTTGTGCTATACCCTCGAGCTGCCCAATACCCAGGCTTTTTTCATGAAGAAGAATTCTCACGAAAAGCCCACTAATTTTTATGAATAAACTGAAGAGGCAAAATTTAGAGTATTTTAGTTCCTTAAGGGATAATTGGGATTTTAAATCAGTTTGTTTTAGACAAGAAAATCTAGCATTCTTATGAAATTGTTGTGCTTCATGAAATCAAAAGAAAAAGAAGAAATGATGTGTAGGTATGAAAAACACAGGAACTACACATCAAGCGAGTATACCAAGTCCAATAGCATATGTTATGAGGGTTAGAGAGGAACGGCAATTAAGCAAATGCCGTTATAGCATGGAAACATTATGGAGGCTTGTGCTAATGGGGATTTGTGCTGGGTCTGAAAATGTTCGAGAGCTACACCAGTGGCTTGAAGATCAAGCAGAGGAATTATATGAGCAGGGGTTTAGAACTCTAAAAGGTGAAAAGTACCTCCCCTCTGAGGTTACATTGTATAGATTTTTCTGGATTCTAGAGAGGTGTATTGTGGAATTAGAACACCAACTTAAAATATGGGCAATAGAAACACTGAATAAAGTAATTCCAGTGAGTGAGATGTTAGTGATTCATGTGGATGGGAAACACCTTAGGGGTAGCACACGTAAGCGTTGTGGGGATAAGGGGTTGCACATGTTGTCACTGTACATTAATCAAGTGGGTATGACTTTAATGCAAGAACAAGTAAAGACAGATGAAGCGAAAACAGCTAGGCAAATGATAGGGATATTAAATGAGGTGTTTGGTAGACCATGGATACTGACAGGGGACGCAGCGTTTACAGAACGAGCAGTTATCGATGCTGTGTTAGAGGCAAATGGAAGGTATTTCTTAGCATTGAAGGATAATCGATCAAGTTTAAAGAAATTTGCTGAGTGGGCATTTAGTCTTGAGTTTTGTGAAGAGGATAGCCAAATTGAGGATGAAGAGCATAGAAGTGGAGAAATATGGTTGCGAGAAATTGAAACAAGACCAGTTGATGAGGTAACCCAAGGACAGTTACCTGAAGCACAGTATTTCGTTCGATGCATTCGTACCGTTGTGTGTAAAACAACAGGTGAAATCAAGTCTCAGGAGACACAATATGCCATTACCAGCGCTCATGGGGATGCAAGGAAGTTTTACCTATGGTGGCGAGGGCATTGGGCTATAGAGAATCGTTCTCATCACAAGAGGGATACGATATGGAGAGAGGATTTTTGTCGTTTAAGGAAAGGAGCTCAAAGCTTTGCTGCTTTACGTAATCTTGTACTGAGTCTGTTTCACCTACGAGGTACTACTTCTGTTCTTAGGCAAACACGTCGTTTCGCTTCGAAACCTTACCTCATACCAGAATTTCTGGGCTTTTGATACCTTCATGAAAAAAGCCTGCCCAATACCAAGTATGGTGGCAATGACTAAGCTAATAGCTGAGCCTATCCAAATAAAGATAAAGAGTGGTTGATTATTCTGAATAATGCGATCAATCGCTTGAAATGCACGTAGGAAGTCAAGGTTGTTCAAGCTTCCTATGCCCAGCATAACTACAATGGCAAAAATGTGATGTAGTGTCTCACTCAACCCAATAATTAATCACTTCAAACTCTTGGCCTCCAACCTCCTGTGTGTAAGTAAACATTCCAAAGCTATACTGATTTTGACCAAAGTTTGCTCCATCAACACTACCAACTCTACCTACATAGCTTGTGCTACGCCCACTAGTAATGCCAAAGCTTGCTTCAACACCTACGCCAACACTAAAGCCACCTAAAGCAGGGCCCGAGGTTACATCAACGGATGTTTCGTACTCAATGCCTAAGGAACCGCCAACCCGAATCTCATCAGACACTGTAAGGCTTAGCTCAGTCTCACCTGATCCCTGACCTACACTTTTAGGACCATTCTGATAAAGAGGAGCTAGCAGACCAGCATCACGAAGGATTTGGTCCTTCTTGCTTTTACTAGGATAACTAGCAACATCGCCAGCACTATGCTCAAAAACCCTGTTGTCAATCTTGATATTTTCCTCAGTTACGGTTGCATTGTAAAACTCTCGTTGTGCTATTAGTGTGATAGGTTCACGTGGCATGGAAACAACAAACTTCTTACCCATTAGTTCGGGATCTGGATGTGATAGGATCGTATAGGTATATTGATCATAAGGAATGGTCGTGAAAATAACAGAGTCTTCTAGTGCTCCTGTTGTGTAGATTACAGTTTTCTCGAGAGTATAAGAACCACCCACTGAGGCTGAAGCCGTTGTCGTTACAGTCTGCTTGAAGTTTGCTCCAATCTCACCAACAAAGGGTATATTCGCACCTGTTTTTACGCCAACATAAGTACTGGCTTTAACAGAAACCGTTAACTCGGCATCTACTCCAGTGCTCGAGCCTTTACCAAATGATGTGGTGCAGATTTGCCAGTTCTGACCAATGGTTTTGCTACAAGGGGGTGCTGCTAGTGCTGCAATAATGAGAGGTTCGGTAAATACCAATTGGTACTCAGCTTCTGAGTAACTAAGAACAGGTCCATCAACATCTATGTTTACAGGAACAAGGATAGGTTTAATATTGGTTTGAGCATTATAGCGATTCGTCTCTATATTTGTAAAACGAGCAAGACTAGCGCCCTCAACCATTGATAAGCCAAAAACACGTACATTTTCTCGCCACTGCGCGTAGGTCAAAATATCCTCACGACCATCATTGGTTACATCTGCTGTAACAATATGTGTGGTTGTGCTTGTAAAGTAGGGGCTGCGGTCTCTATCGGAGTCAAGTAACTCCTTATCGGGAAGTTGATAGATTTGATTCCACAATAGCAGCTAGCTGACAATATGGATTTTGAGCTATGTTGTAGGCATGAATTTTGCCAATGCGTCCTGCACCAAAAAGAGCAATCTTGTGCATCTTGTATTATCCTAACTTGAGTAACAATTTTATTATGCAACCAAGAACTCTCAACCATGTGTTGGCCACGCTCTGTGCTCATCGTCAATTACAAACACATGCCTATGACGGTTTCCCTCAGCCTGATATTCTCGTAAATGCGGATGATCTGTCGGCAGGTCTAAGTGTTTATGCGCCAATTCCTTGAGATCATTAGTTGGCCAGAGAAAAACCGCCATGCCTGCCCCCACAAAGGCAATAATTCCAAGAATTGCCATGGCAAAAGGTAAACCGAATACTTCACCTGCCCACCCTGCAATCGGATAGGTCAAGAGCCAACAGGCATGTGAGAGAGCAAACTGTGCCGCAAAGATTGCTGGTCTATCTTCTGCATGTGCTGAGCGCCTTATCAAACGACCAGAGGGTGTAAGAATTGCTGAATAAAGAGTGCCACTCACCGCCCAAGCAAACAGAAAAACCTCCCAAGGGGCCAAGCCGTTTGTCAGAACGTAGAACGCATAACCAACAGTCAATCCAGCGAGAAGAAATGCTGCTAAAATCATAAGCAAACGGTCAGGGATGGTTGTAAGGAGCTGAGGCAAAGTGAGGGCAGCGAACATAGAGCCACCACCAAATGCTGCTAGCGCATAGGCAACATGGGTTTCTGTTGCACCATAGCCTGCCTGCACAATTACAACGGTGTTGACAAGTACAAAAGCACCTGCTGCCGCTGCTGCTAAATTTAGGGCGAGTAGGCCGCGCAACCGTGGTGTTGCAAGGTAAATTCGAGCTCCCCTTGTCAGTCGCTCCATAAATGAGCGTGATTTTCTATCACGATTTTGTGTTGGGATGATTGTCAGCGCCACAAGTGCAGCAGATCCGACAAATCCAAGCACCGTACCGCCAAACAGCCAATGGTAGCTTACAATTGTCAGTAAAATACCTGCCAATGCGGGACTTATTAGGTTTTCAAGATCGTAAGCCAAGCGAGAGAGCGATAAGGCTTTAGTATAGTCTTCTTCATTGGTCAGAACGTCAGGAATCACAGCCTGAAACGCAGGTGTGAATGTTGCTGATGCTGCTTGAAGAACAAAGATCAGAACATAGATTTGCCACACAGAATCAATGAACGGCAGAAACAAAGCCACTGAAGCCCGCACAAGGTCAGCGCCAATCAACACGGCCTTGCGTGGGAATCTATCAGAAACTGCGTTGGCAACTGGGGCAAGACCAACATATGCTATCATCTTTATTGCAAATGCGGTTCCAAGAACCGCGCCTGCCTTATCTTTAGCCAGGTCGAAAGCCAACAGGCCAAGTGCAATGGTCAAAAGCCCTGTTCCCAACAAGGCAATAACTTGTGCCGAGAACAGGCGTGCGTAAACCAAGTGCTTTAGAACACTGGTCATGTGACAAGCATAACACGCAAGCAGAAATACTCTATAAGAGGTTTTATTTCCCTGAAGTGTTTTTCAGATGGGGCAGTTTTTGCTCTTCTGGTATTTAGACTGAAGTAGAGTTTGTGATGGATAAGCATGGTGCGTGGGAAGAAAGCATTGTTAGCCATGAAGGTATAATTAAAAACTAGGCGTACCTGAAGGATCAACACTATCATTACTGAGAGCAGAAGAAGTGGTAGTTGTATGTTACTTTGATATATATTGAACCTTAGTATTTTAGATCCATTACTTCATCGTTACATGAAGTACCATTACCATATTCAATGCCCTTGGAATCTATCAAGAGTCTCTCTCAATTAGGGCATTAGGCCAAATTGTTTTTTGGCAAGCTCACAATAATTTCTGTGTATTCACCAAGCTTTGTCTTTAAGTGAATACTACCTTGGTGTTCCTTAGTAATAATGTCGTGAGTAAGAGACAACCCTAAACCAGTTCCCTCACCAGGAGGTTTGGTAGTAAAGAAAGGCTCAAAAACTTTGTTAACCTTTTTATTATCAATGCCTGTACCATTGTCTTTTATATACACTTCAATTACCTCAGGAGTGTTCTTGGTAGTAAGTGAAAGAATAGGACTAAAATTATTCATTTTCTGCTGCTTTTCTAGCATAGCATAACAAGCATTATTAATTAAATTAATAAAAACTCGACTTAAACTTTGAGGTGATATTAATAGTTTTGGCAGAGAATTATCATAATGCCGCTCAATCTTTAATTCTAAGTTGATATCTTTTATATTATGATAGGATAATTTTATTGCTTGCTCAAGTAACTCATTAATATCAGTAACTTGCTTAAGGTTAGCCTCATTACGTGAGTGATCGAACATAAGTTTGATAATGTTATTTGCTCGGTTTCCATTACGTTGAATCTCTTTGTTATTACGTATTAAGTAATTTGAAATTTCTTGTATACTTTTTAGGTTCTCCTTGGTTAGCCTAAGAGAAATTGGTAATTGTTCGAAATTAGGTTGTGAATTATGGGATGCTTCTTCATTCTTTTTGTCCCTGACATTCGAGTGATCTTGATTTTCTTCAAAATCAACTCGATTTTGAGCAACTTCAAAGATTGGTTCTAATAAGCTGTTTAGCTCAATAACTAAATCTGCTGACATCTCAGAAAGACTATTAACAAAATTCAAGGGATTACGTAATTCATGGGCTACACCCGCCACCATACCGCCTAAAGCTGCCATCTTTTCAGAATGAATTAGTTGCTCTTGGGTAGTTTTTAGAGTTGCTAGAGAATGAGAAAGTTCCTGATTAGCATTTTGCAATTCTAAAGTTAGGTTACGTATTTTCAGATGGGTTCGCACTCGAGCCAACAACTCTTCAGCCTGAATAGGTTTGGTAATATAGTCTACAGCACCAACTTGAAAAGCTTTAACTTTATCAAAAACCTCTGTTTGAGCACTAATGAAAATAACTGGAATATCTAGGGTTTGTTGGTTGGCCTTTAGTTCTTGACACACCTCATAACCATCCATATTAGGCATCTTGACATCAAGTAA
This sequence comes from Trueperaceae bacterium, assembly GCA_965223045.1. GTDB lineage: Bacteria > Deinococcota > Deinococci > Deinococcales > Trueperaceae > CBDCVN01. Next base: position 3,778,886 of record CBDCVN010000013.1, on the reverse strand, counting down.
AATCAAGTCTGGTACTTCAATTTGGGTGCTAGCTATAGCAGAGACACCATCTAAAACTGGTCTCACTACAAAATCTTGTTCACTCAAGATCCGACTCAACAGCTTCAAATTAGCTGTTGAGTCATCAACAGCTAATATACTTTTTTTATTTAAGGATTTATTCTTATTAATTATGTACCACCAATATTATGCTAGTAGCTAATCATCTATATCTATAGCAGCTCGAGCAAACTCAGCAATCTTAGAATATTCAAACCCATCAGCTAACTCAATTAGAGCTTGGGCAATCCCCTCATCATAAGACCTAATTTCTTCTATAAGTTTATCTATTTCCATAGCTCTAGCACGTATAGCCAATTGCTCGAGCTTATTAAGTAAAGTATTAGGCAAAATTTTTAGAGTATCAGCAGCTAATTCTTTTTCAGAATCACCTTTGCTAGCGTCCTTCTCAGTCTCTTGGTAGATATATTCAATACCTAAGTGTTTATGCAGCGTAGCAAAAATGTCCTTTTGCATAAAAGGCTTTTGAATATAATCATTATAGCCAGTTGCTATAACTACAGCTTTATCTTTTTCATGTGTTGAAGCTGTTAAAGCAATTATTTTTACTTGCTGACCTTTTGGTTCTGACCTTATTGCTTTAGTAGCTTGATCCCCATCCATAACTAGCATACGCATATCCATCCATATTAGATGAGGTTGCCATTCCCTCCAAATGTCAACTGCTTCCTGTCCATTTTCTGCTGTTTTAAGCTCAAAGCCTAAAGGTTGTAATAGTGCGATTAGCAACTGACAATTTGTTTCATTATCATCTACTATCAGTATTTTATAATGTGATTGATTTGGTTTTAAACCAACAATTAGTCCAGTAGACATCTTCTCTTCAATATCGGTTTTCTGTACTGTCTTAACCTTAATATCGAAGAAAAAGTTAGTACCCTTATTTACCTCACTAAGCACATTAAGCCCCCCGCCCATTAGCCTAATAAATTCACGGCTGATAGTTAAACCTAGACCAATGCCTTCTTGAATGATACGCCCAGTAGCAGTTTGAGAAAAAGCTTCAAAAAGAGTGTCTAGTTCATCTGTGACTATACCAGAACCTGTGTCTTCCACCTCAAAGTGAATCCATTTGTAACTAAGCATTTCAGAAGTGTTGCTTGAACAATTTGCCCTGATAATTACACTGCCTTGTTCAGTAAATTTAATAGCATTACTGAGTAGATTCATTAGTACCTGTCGTAGCTTAGCTTCATCACTGCGCACAAAACGAGGGACTTCGGGACTTCGCTCGAGCACAAGTCGTAACTTCTTTTCTTCTGCTGCTAGGAGAAATATATTCACTAAATTATCGAGCAGGTTGTGTAAATCAAAATCACTAAGACTTAAATTATTAAGCCCTGCCTCTACTCTTGATAACTCCAGCACGTTATCAATCAAATTTAATAGCTTTTCTCCACTGCTATGTATGATAGCTAAGTTTTCTTGCTGGGTTTGTGTTAGAGAGGCTTTATTTTGCAAAGTACCTCGTAACATTACCTCAGAAAAACCTAAAATAGCATTAAGAGGAGTACGTAGTTCATGGCTCATATTAGCCAAAAAAGTACTTTTGGCTTTGTTGGCTATCTCAGCTTGTTCTTTAGCTAACCTTAACTCTCTAGTGCGTTCTTCAACTGTTTCTTCAAGTTCTTGTTGATATTGTTTTAATTTTTCCTGAGATTGTTTTTGTAAGGTAATATCTCGTAAGATGCCTTGAAAACCATTAGTCATACCATCATCGGATTGCCATGGTGTGGCTGTCATCAAAACATTAATAATTGAACCATCTTTTTTACAAACTCTGACTTCAAAGTCGCTGACCAAACCATTCTTTGCCAGCAGTTGTTGAAATTCTAAACGCTCATTAGGATCGTCATAAAAATCCTGAGCTTTCCTTTTAAGTACTTCTTCTTTAGAATAGCCAGTTAAATTAAAGCAGGATGGACTAACATCAATAACTTCACCTGCAGAGGTGCTAATAAAAATAGTGTCTTTAGAGCTTTCAAAAAGGTTGCGGTACTTCTTTTCACTGCGATGTAAATTATCTTGAGCTTGGGCTAATTGATTAATTAGATGGTGTAAGTTAGCAACCATCTGGGTGAAAGACTGCACCATTTGGCCTATTTCATCATTTGACTTAATATTCACTTTGGTAAGGTGTAGCGTGTGCAGAAAACCTTCTTGAGCCAGAGTTGATACTGTTGGTATTCCCGATAGTTTAAAGGTGGAAATTTGCTGAGCAATGTTGGTTATCTTAATTATTGGCGCAGCAATTTTATTTGCAATTAATAAGGTTAGTACAATTACAATTATTGTTGCCACAACCATTGTGGTCAATGTTATATTAAGTATGTGCTGAGCAGATACAAAGACCTCAGCTTCCTCAATTTCAGATAAAATAAACCACTTTAAATCAGGAATATCCACTGGCTTGTAAGTTGCCAGTACAGATACTCCTCTATAATTAGGTCCTACCAAAACCCCAGCATCACCATTGAGTGCTTTATTAACTATTGCTGTATCCAGTTCTTGCTTGAAAATACTACTATCTCGAGCTAAACGTGAATTTGATAGCATCAGCTTATCATTGCCAATAAGATATGCTTCTCCAGTTTCTCCTAGGTCTATTCCCACCTGCATAATTGTATCAATATGGGTAGCTGGCAATTGAAGCATTAGAGCACCAATCAATTTGCCATCAGCAAAAATAGGAGCAACTACAAATAAGCTCAGATTTTCAGCCACATTGAAATGCTTGACATTCCCTAATAGTGTCAAATCTGAGTCAGTTGTTGTCGATATCTCTTTAAAAATATGTGCCAGCTTAGTTTTGAGATAGATATCACTTGTCAGATTGATACCAAAGTTTTTATCTTTTAATACACTGTAGATAACAGTGCCATCTGGATCTATTAGTAAAGCGTCTTGGTAGCCAGCATGTTCCATAAAATCTGTAAATATTGATTGATTGCGAGCATGAGTAGTGCTATAGATATCATTACCGCCTTTGGTGTCTACATAGGGTTTACCTAAGTATGCAGAACGTAACTGCTGCATAACAATATCCTTATCTAAATTTTCTTGGCTCATTAGGTTCTTGATGGCCCAATTAAAGCTATCCATTGCAGTAAGTATTGTTTTAGACTTGGCTAGAGAACTGGCTTCACTTAGGCTCTGGCTTATATAATTTTGAATCTCCTCAGCCTTATCGTCACGTACAATAGTTAATTTATTAATTGCCTCGGCTTTTAAAGCTGAAATAGATTGTTGATAAATCAGTGTACCAACTATCATTAGTGGCAAAAGTGACACAGCCAGAAAGGAAAACAGCATTTGGCCCTTTATTGATTGGAAGAAGCCTATTTTGATGCCTTGTGCTTTCATTACCTTCAATTATTGTAAGAGACCACAAACTAAAAACTTACACATAACAACTTAAGAAAGTCCTCTAACTGACGATAAGACAAAAGCTTAACTGAAACAAATTTACTCATGGGTCAGCAACAGTGTTTTGTGTATTTAGGGCAACTCTTGCAACCTCAGCAATCTCAGGATACCGAAAATCATCAGCTAAAGTGGTTAGGGCTCGAGCTACCCTTCCATCATAAGAGTTAATTTCTTCTATGACTTTATTTACCTCCATAATGTTAGCTAGAATTGCCAATTTCTCTAACTTGGTTAGTAACTCAGTAGGCACAACTTTTAGTACTTCACGACTTAAGAATTCCTTAGGGTCAACTTTGCTAACTGTTCCCTCAACTTCTTCATAGATGTACTCTACTCCTATGTGATAATTCATTGCCCCAAATATGTCCTTTTCCCTAAACGGTTTTCGATAATAGTCATTGCACCCTGCTGCTAGTACAGCTACTTTTTCTTCTTCTAGTGTTGAAGCTGTCAAAGCTATAATCTTTGTTTCTTGTCCTTTTGGCTCTGCTCTTATTGTTTTGGTGGCTGTATAACCATCCATTACTGGCATTCTTATGTCCATCCATATTAGATGAGGTTGCCACTGCCTCCAAATATCAACAGCCCCTTGTCCATCCCTTGCTTCTTTAAGCTCAAATCCTAAGGGTTGTAATAACTTAATTAGAAGTAAGCGATTGTTTTCGTTATCGTCTACTATTAATATCCGGTAACTTGGCTGATTTGGCTTAAGGCCAATTACTTGTTTACTAGTTACTTTTTCTAGTTCAGATTCTTTAATCACCTCAACATCAATATCAAAGAAAAAGACTGTACCTTTATTTACTTCACTGCGTACCTCCAGTTTTCCACCCATAAGTTCAACAAATTCATTGCTAATAGCTAAACCTAGACCAGTACCTTCTTTAGCACCGCGACCTGTAGCTGTTTGGGCAAAGGCTTCGAAAAGTATATCTAGTTCGTCTGTTGCTATACCGGGACCAGTGTCTTCTACCTCGAAATGAATTCGACTACACTGATCAGTATGAGCGCAGCTTGCTCTGATTACTATGCCACCTTGTTCTGTAAACTTCAGGGCGTTGCTTAGCAAGTTCACTAATATTTGTTTAAGTTTGATTGTGTCGGTTCTGATGAACTGTGGAGCTTTAGAAGTGTACTCGAGCAAAAGGTGCAAACCCTTCTCATCTGCTTTTAGAGAAAACATGTCGACTATATCATTAAGAAGACGATACAAATCGAAATCAGAAGTATTTAAGGTGGTGCGTCCTGCTTCTATTTTGGATAAATCCAGTACATTATTTATTAGAGTAAGCAAATGCTCGCCACTACGGTTTATAAGTCCTAAGTTTTCTTGTTGGGTTTTAGTTAGACTATTTTCCCCTCTTAAAGCTTCTCGTCTCATTAAATTAGAAAAGCCTAGGATGACATTCAGGGGTGTACGCAACTCGTGGCTCATATTGGAGAGGAAATCACTTTTAGCTTGATTTGCTATCTCAGCTTTCTCTTTTGCCTTGCGGTATTGCTCTTCACTTTCATGTAAAGCTAATAGAACCCGCTGCCTTTCTTGAATAAAACGATAGGTGCTATAAGCAACAAAACCAATAAAAACAAAAAGTAGAGCTGACACCACCCCAAACAATAGGAGAGATTGCGATCTAACCCCAAGTAGCTTTCCATATTGACCTCGGCGTTGTCGAATTTGTTGGGCAACTATAGTATTAAGTCTAAGTTCTAATGCAACCAATTCTTGAACTATCAGAGTTTGTAGCGATTCGTTAGTTAAATCAGTTTGCCAATCATCCAAAAGAACCTGTAATGTAAGCCATGCATCGTTTGCCTCAGTCTGATCCTTGCGCAGTTCCACACTCAGATCATCGTTAATATGATGTTGTCGGATAATGGCAAAACGGCTTTCAGCCAAATTACGCTGCAATTGTATCTTCTCTGAGTCAAGTGACTGGTTGTTGGCCCCTACTAGGGCTAGCAAGCGTAAGGTTTCACGATGCACTTGATCTAAAGCCCATGATGAGCGGGTAAGACCACTTGACAACAATACATCTTGTTTCTGTAATTGTTTAAGTACAATGGACACCGTCAGAAAGACTGCCAACAGTAAGATAAAAATAATTACCACCAATCCAATCACCTGTAGTTTAGTAGCTATTACTTGTGGGGGCTTAGTTACAGCCGATCGATTATCTTCTGTCATAGTATTATAGCGTAATTACTAAACATCTTCAATCTTGTAAAAGAGCCATTTGTGATAAGCTTATTTGACCTTTTTCTTATGTCAATTAGATTTGCTTGTACTGTCAGTTGATCCCCTAATCCCTTAACAAGCAGGATTATAGGGGATTTGCCCTCCAAAACTCAGCCCCATTTGACTTTGCTTTGTAGTAATAACAAGATGATAAAAAATGTGGCTCTTGTGGCTTTAGTGCATATATTTTCTATATCTTCTTAAGCTTAAGAGAATATACAGCTATATCCCTGTTAAGTTAGCAGGATATACTAATGTATGTTATTAAAATTTTTTATTTTACAAAGACAGATTTGATTTGCCAGATCCAATATGCATTGGTAATAAGATGTTCAAACTCATAATAACCATAGGGAAGAACTAGCATCGCTGGACCGCGATAATCGGGAGTCATATATTCCCCATCTTGCTGCAGTGCAAAAATAATGGGAAATTCACGCAACATACTAATTGGCACCTCAACCTTATAATCGTTGAGGGCTGTTATCTCTAGAACAGTAGCCTGCGAATCAACTTGCCACAAATCAAGGAGATCTTTCATCAGCACACCTCGGAAGGTTCTTTGCCTTTCCTCAAATGGATCTTCAACAGTATATTCTACTAAACCTACAGCTTCAATCGTTGATAGGTCCATCACAATGCTGTTTCCTTCATTGTGTGCGTTAATCTGACCAGTTATTGTTAATATCGTCTCACCTTGAGGTAGAGGAATATCATTTTCAGCCTGTAATGTAAATGTACCTTCTGATATTCTAGTGTATGCAGAATCAAAGTCTGGTTGCGGATCACATCCACTAGCAACAATTACAAACAATGGTACAACTATTACTATAAAAAAATAGTTGACTTTAGACATTTTATAAGTTACCTCTTTGATATGACATATCAAAAAACCATAGCACACAAGAAGAGAGAGATGCCACCACCTTTTTTGCACACAATCAATTCCTATCCAGACTATGTATTCTCAGTGCACATCTCGAAATCAGAAAGTCGAAACTCACCTAAATTTTGTGAATGTTTCTCCGACATTAGTGATATTTGGAAAACATTTAAGACAGACCAAGGCTCAAGAGTTTATGCCTTCTAGGGCATGTGGATATGACAAATCAGAAATTGCACGCATTGGATATCAAAACCAAACTAGCCAGTCTCAGGACAGCTATTTGTTAGAAAATGTGAATTCCAAAAAAAATTGCAGGATAGCCTATATTTGCGAGAAGCTTTAGTTGTTAACCACATAATCTTTACCAGATTGCAGAGGAGCTTATGCGTCAGCATCAGGATTATCCAAGGTATTTAAGAGTAGCGTTTTCGATTTCACACTCTAGGTGTCCACACGCCCTAATAATGAGCATTTTGCGCAAGCTTTGTGACAACATCACCTAATCTTTAGCAGCTCTTACAATCCCAACAATCTCAGAATACTGAAAATCATTGGCTAAATTAGTTAGGGCTTGAGCCACCCTTTCATCATAAGAGTTAATTTCTTCTATGACTTTATTTACTTCAATAATGTTAGCTAAAACTGCTAATTTCTCTAACTTTATTAGCAACTCAACAGGCACAGCTTTTAATGTTTCAGAACTTAATGCTTTTTGAGGATCAATTTTGCTGGGAGTTTCTTCAACTTCCTTGTAAACATACTCTACACCTATATGACGATGCATGGCCTCAAATATCTCATTTTCCTTAGCAGGTTTCCTAAGGTAGTCATCAAAACCTGCCGTCATTACTACTGCCCTCTCTTCTTCAAGTGTTGAAGCTGTCCAGGCTATAATCTTTGTTTCTTTTCCCTTTGGTTCTGCTCTTATTGTTTCAGTCGCTTTACAGCCATCCATCACTGGCATCCTTATATCCATCCATATTAGGTGTGGCTGCCATTCCCTCCAAATATCAACCGCTTCTTGCCCATTTTTTGCTTCTTTAAGCTCAAAACCTAAAGGTTGTAATAGTTTGAATAGTAATTGACGATTGATTTCATTATCATCTACTATCAATATTTGATAGGGTTCTTGATACGGCTTCAGGTCAGTAACTTGCTTACTCATTACCTCTTCTTCTAGATAAATCCCCTTAATTATCTCAATATCAATATTAAAGAAGAAAACTGTACCTTTATTTACTTTACTACTAACATCAAGATTACCACCCATTAAGCTAACAAACTCATGACTAATAGATAGACCTAAACCAGTACCTTCTTGAGTACTACGCCCTGTTTTAGTTTGAGCAAAGGCTTCAAAAAGAGTGTCTAGCTCATTTGCTGCAATACCAAGACCAGTATCTTCAACCTCTAAATGAAGTTGCGTTTTTTCTTTTTCATATAGAGTAACTCGCAAAATAACCTTCCCTGTTTTAGTAAACTTAAAAGCATTGTTCAATAAGTTAATTAAGACCTGACGCAATTTAAGGGAATCAGCTCTAATATACTTAGGTACATTTGAGCACTCGAGAATAAATTGAAGTTTCTTATCATTAGCCTTAAGAATAAACATATCGTGCAGTTCGTCTAACAAATTATATAAATCAAAGTTGATTTGGTTAAGAGTAACTCGACCAGCTTCTATTTTTGAGAGATCAAGTACACTATTAATTAAAGAAAGTAAATGCTCACCACTGCGAGAAATGATGGTTAGGTAATCTAGTTGCTCAGAAGAAAGGTTGTTAGGCTTGGAAAGGGACTCTCGGCGCATTAAATTAGAAAAACCTAAGATACCGTTGAGGGGAGTACGCAATTCATGGCTCATATTTGCCAAGAATACACTCTTAGCTTGGTTAGCTGCTTCAGCTGCAATCTGTGCTGCACGTAGCTCTATTTCAGTCTGTTTACGGTTTTTGATTTCTACCTTAAGTTTTTTATTGCTTTGTTCCAGTTCAGTGGTACGTTGAATTACTCTTAGCTCGAGTTCTTCATTTAATTGCTGAACTTCTTTTTCAGCTCGTTTACGGTCATTAATGTCCATCATGATACCAGCTAGGTGCAAAAATTTATTGCTTCCTTTTTCCCTTTTCCCTCGGCCACTAATTATAACCCAAATCCATTGTCCTGACTTTGATAAAAGTCTGTGTTCAGTACGAAAGAATGATTGTTTCCCCTTAAAATACACAGCTAGAGCATTATGCCAAACCAACAAATCATCTGGATGAATTAGCTTCTCCCAAGCAGTAATATGTGCTTTGATTTCATCAGCAGAATAGGCTAAAATATCGTGCCACTGGGGACTAACTGTGAGTTGCCCTGTTTCTAACTCCCATTCCCAAAGACCCAAATTAGCTCCTTCCAAGGCTAGTCCCAAACGGGCTTCACTATCCTGAAGTGCAGCATTGACTTCATAGAGCTCATTGGTTAACTCAGTTACACCTCTATAGGTTTCTTCCAACTCTTCAGAGAGATAGCTTATCTCTTTTTTTAATTCAGAAATGTTTTTGTTTTTGGTTCCTGTTGCCAATTCATTAGTTAACTCAGTTACACCCCTATAAGTTTCATTTATCTCTTGCTTAAGGCGTTCTAACTCTTCTTCCAAAAGCTTGTGTTTCTCTTTAACTTTGCTTGTCATTATTATCCTTTAATAACTACTGCTGTGGCATCATCATTAGGTTTACCAAATTCCCGCATAAGATAGTGACAGATTATAGCTGGGTGGCATTTCAACAATTCTGGATCAACCTGAAAACTCCATTTTCGCGAAATTCCATCTGAATAGAAAATTAGAGTACTATTTTTTGACCAAGGATAATGTCCAAGACGTAATGGAGGCAATCGACCTTTTCCCAATACACCGGGTTGTGGCAAAGGGGTTTTGACAAGTGGAGGAAAGATTTTTATTTCTACATTGCCAATAGCAACGTGAGTAAATGTACCTGCAGCAACATTTAATTTAATAGCTGCTAAAGCCATACCTCTGGTGTAAAGTAAAGCTTTGTGAAGGCGCTCAAATAGTTTATCAAGAGGGTCCTGATTATGAGTTTTGATTACATCAATTGCTAATAGACTACCCTTTTCTGCCTCCGGGCCATGTCCCAAGCTATCTATTACAAAAATCAGTGGATTATCTAAATGATCTGCAATATAAAAAGCATCACCATTAGCTATAAACCCTGGTAAAGGTCGTGAAACAGCTCCATATTGCCAACTAGCCATAGGAGTTTTGCCAGAAAGCCACTTTTTAGCCAAGATAATAGTGCCTCCAATAGATTGCCGCGTAGGATTAGCTTCCTTGAAACGTTGACTCGAGATAGAGTGGATGTCAAATTCATCCATCAGTCTTTTGATTGCCCCTAAACCACTACCCATAGACCCTGCTGTTGAATGATTGTCTAGTAAAGCTCTTTCTATAGAGGCAATACCCGGCCCCTGATCACAGGAAATGATTTCCAAACCAGTATCATTAAAATTACTTACTTTAGAAGCCCAAATTATCCCATTCTTACAATTATGAACAACCAAGTTTGTAGCTAATTCAGTTATGACAATAGCAATTTCTGCCACAGCAGTTTTCGCAAAGCCAAGTTTCTCAGCCATAAAAGTGACTTTATGGCGGATAATTGGCACATCCACCATATTTTTCACCTCAAAATAGGTACTCACTTCCATTTTATAATTTCTACTTGGCTACCTTGGTCAACTTTGGACTCAACATAAAACTCATCAACTAATCTTTTGGAACCAGGTAATCCATGCCCCAGAGTTTTACCTGTACTATAGCCATCCTTCATAGCGAGGTCAACATCAGGAATTCCTGGTCCCTGATCAATAAAAACACACCGCACTCCCACTCGTTCTTCCCGTTTGATTTCTTCTAAAGTCATATACCCACCACCACCATGATGGTATACATTTCGAGCCAACTCGCTAACTGCAGTGGCTAACCTAGTTTTTCCCATTATGGAAAAAGTAAGCGTTTCTGCCAATTCTCGAGCCATGCGTCGAACATGAATAATATCTGCCTCGGTTTGGATTTCAAATTTCTGCATTTGAATCTCCCTGTAGCACCCTAGATACATCCTCCTTTTCTGTTTGATGTATTCGTAGCAACTCATAGCCTAGCTTTTGTAAGCCACTTTCTATATCAATTGCCGTTTTGACGTTCGGCAAGCCCATACCCATTTCCACTAAAGTCATAGTAACTGCTGGGCTCATGCCAACTAAAACAACTTTGGCATTCATGATACTGACCATTGCAGCAGTGTCACTCAAGACTCTAGCTATGAAGGAATCAACAATTTCTAAAGCAGTAATATCGATTAACAATGCTTCAGCTTCTATTTGCTGAACCTTGTACAGAATTTCGTCTTGCAGTTTTTCAGCCATTGAATCATGAAGATCAACTTGGATCGATACCATCAAAATAGGACCAAGCCTTAAGACAGGAATGCTTTCCATTGAGTATTTTCCTTTTCAGCAGAAACTAATTTGATAGCTAATATCAATCCTTGGGCTAAAGTTGACCTAGTTTGCAAAATAGAAAGATCTACTCCCAAATGAACAACTGTACGAGCTACCTCAGGGCTAATTCCAGTGAGAATAACTTCCCCTCCCATCAAACGCACTGCTGTAGCCATTTGTATGAGGTGGTCTGCAACTTGGGTATCAACAGTTATAACTCCAGTAATATCTATAATCAACACCCGCACTTGGTTTTGAGCTATGTTGGTCAAAGTTTTTTCCATAGCCTCTTGGGTACGACGGCTATCAAGTGTGCCAATTAATGGCAAGACTGTCACTCCTTCCCACACTGATAATAATGGTGAGGAAACTTCCATAAACTCCTCATACAAAGCTTGTATTTTCTCAGTCTGCCTTCTCTGAGCCACTTCAAGCTCAACCTTTTCAGTAATATCAACCACCACAGCAACCACATAGGTTTCGTTTCCAATTTTAGCTGGGCTAATACCAACCTCTACTGGGAACTCGCTACCATCCCTACGTTTAGCAAAAAGATCTAGCCCTACACCCATCTTGCGAGTTTTAGGGTCAGTCATATATTCCTGACGTTTGGCAGGATGCTGCTCCGCAAACCTTTCTGGAATAAGTTTTTCGATCAATTGACCTATCACTTCTTCTGCTTTATAGCCAAATAAGTTCTCAGCCTCTTTATTAAAACGAACTATTTTCCCCTCCTTATTTACAACAACAAACCCTACTGGAGCTGCATCTTGAAACACTTCTAGCCACTGATTATCTGTATTTACACTTGTTTGTTCTGACATTATTTTAAACTCCCTAATCTCAAAGTAATAAAATGATATAGATTACAAGCTTTTGGTTTAGGTTTTATTTTTAATCTTGTTTGTAAAATAGCTCAATACATAATCACCTCTTCCATAATATGAAAATAATCGTATAATTCACTTAACTACAAAGCAAAAGCAGTTAGCAATTGCATAATTCGCTAATATTTCTGTGGTATGTGTTGCAGGATTCATAGTAATAAGCTGGGTAAATTGACGCTTGAGTAGCATTAAAGTGATTTATTAGTGACCTTCATCATAAGAATTTCTTCTATTAATTCATCTACCTCCACATTCTTAGCAAGCATAGCTAATTTTTCAAGCCTATTAAGTATTTCATTAGGCAAAATCCTTAATGTATCATTAACTAGGATAGAGTTTGTTAGTTGCTTCTTCAATTTCCTTGTATTATAGTGGAACAAACAGCAATGAGCTGTTCTATGGTTAAGTTTCATCCTTAATTTTGCGCAAAATCATTGGGGTTCTATTCTGTTTTCTCATAATTGAAAATTCTTATCTTTGTCCTAGAAGAGCATTTCTCGAAAAGGGCTTATAGGAAAGATTTTGAATTTGCCCCCTTTAGAACAGTGTAATACTACATTATTACAACTTACGTTGTCTCAGACAATGTATTATTGATTTGAACAGCACTTTTTCAAACATTTTAGCATTTCTCTAGAATTTATATGCCCACTTATTAGTTCTACTCTCCGTAGCTCCCCTGATTTGAATATCAATTTACCCGGTATAGCAAGTAATTCTCGGATTATACGTTTGTTCCCATATCTGTCAAATTTACTACCCTCAAGCGCTTTTCGGTAAAAATTACCTAGCAAATTATGAGCTATATCTGTTAGCAATATTATTCCTTCTTGTGCTAGAAATTTACCTTTCTGTCTTGTTTCTAAATGTAAACCACCTTTGTCACCTCTAAATTGCTCTACCTCTGCTCCTCCTCTTTTGTTATATAAGTACATCAATCTTCTCTTAGACAATGTTTTTAAAGTTGTAGCGTAGTAACTATAGTGATAGCCCTTTTTTGTTAATCTTCTCCTGATAAATACCTTTATAGGACAACCATAATCAACTAACGGTTCGATATCTCCTAACCAACATTTTTCATCATATTTCTCCCATCGTTTTACATGCTTTGCCCATGCTACTGCTCTTTTTCCTGAGTACCCTTTACCCAATGCTTGATATCCTCTTTCTAGCAACCATTTGTAGTTTCCATCACTACCAACACCGCTATCGAACCTCCAAACCACCTGTTTTTTCTGCCCCTCTGATAACTCCAGTGATCTTTCAACTTTTAATACAGTCGGTTGAAAACAACCCACTGTATTATAATTGCCCGGATATAGCTCTGAATGTATGGTCTCTCTACATTGTACTGCACTTACTCTAGCTAATTGTCTACCTGTCACCTTTTTTTGCCACTGAAATATCCTTTTCTGCTTCCCTCATATAGTTTGCCACCGACTAAACCAGTCAAATCAAAATCCAACCACAAATATTTTCGCCAATCATGCTGTTTTAGCTGACCGAGAGTATGATAAATCTCTTTTGTTGCTTTGTCTAATTCTTCAAGATTCACTGGAGTTAATGAATCTAAATTTTTTGAGAGGCTAGATTGATCAGCAAACCTGTTCCAACCGCAAAATTTAGCTAAAGAAAACTCATCCTTGAGGGAAGTATTAATCGCTGAAAAAGTATCACAACCGCACATAATGCTTAGTAGTGTTTGTTTTAATTTGTCTACACAGGAGAAATCTCTGTTTTTCATTGAAACATTGACTAATTCTAGAGGTTTTAAGGTGTCATTGTGCTGGTAATAAGTAAAGAGTATAGCAAGTGGGGCATACTTTGTGTTAAATGATTCTTCCGTAAAACCCAATTCTATATTCACTAAAATCTCCTCAAAAATTGCAAAATACCTTAAGTAGCAGTGAACTTTTTAAGCAAAAAATGGATTGAGCTTATTTTGAGCAGAAACAATTGTGAGAAGTGGTTTTGTGTAAAAATAGAGATGTCACCCTGTAAGAAGCGAAATATCTATATTTTCAAAAATCCCTTACTGGAAACACATCAAAATTATGCCCCTCCTATAAAGGAGAAAATTTTTCAATTATGAGAAAATCGGATAGAAACACGTACATTTTGCGCAAAATTATGGTTCATGCAATAGCGAATCCTCTGGGCTTACCTAAAAAATCTCTAGCTTTTAGGAACAATTTGTTGAGTTAATTAAGTTAGAGGAAATAAGTTTTTCGTTAGTTTAGTCGATTAAACTGTTACTATGAACTATGTTGATAAAGTACTTCAACCCTTTCTCACTAACGATCTTGTTGAAGGTACTAATCTGAATTTATCGCTTTTCCAAGATACTTTTGCTAAAGAACATCAAAGGAATATTAACTTAAATAAATTAGGGTATACTAAAGTTACTTCGTATTTACCTAAAAGTAGCTACGAAACATTCAATTTTAATTACGAAGGTTAAGCCCATGTCTGCCAAAAATATTTTAGTAGTTGATGACGAGCCACTTTTAGAGTATGTTATCCAACAAAGGTTTAGAAAAGAGATTAGCGAAGGAAAGTTTAACTTTATTTTTGCAACAAATGGCATTCAGGCTTTAGAAGAACTTAAAGCTGATAGCTTAGTGGATATGATATTAACTGATCTTAAAATGCCAAAGATGGATGGTTTAGAACTTCTAGAAGCACTCCAAAAAGTTGATGAAGAAGTTAAAGCTGTAGTGGTTTCAGCTTATGGGGACATAAAAAATATTCGGGCGGCTATGAATCGTGGAGCTTTTGACTTCTTAACTAAGCCTGTTGATTTACAAGATTTAGAAATTACTATTAACAAAACTCTTAATCATGTAAAAAAACTCAAGCTTCAACACCAGAAATTAAGGAAGGCACAAAAGGAAATTGAATTCCTTGCCTTGCATGACCCACTGACGAAGCTTCACAATAGAGTTTGGCTTATGCATCATTTAAAGCGTGCTATCAAATTTAGCCAACGGCATAAAGATTACAAATATGCTCTTTTGTTTATTGATTTAGATAGATTTAAACCCATTAATGATAGTTTAGGCCATCAGATGGGTGACAAAGTTTTACAGCACATTGCTAAAATACTAAGATCTAGCTCTCGATCCTCTGATACCATAGCTCGTATAGGAGGGGATGAATTTGCTATCTTGGTAGAGCCTATTAAAGAATTTCATGAGGTTATGAAGGTAACTAAGCGTATTCAAAGTACGCTCGAGTTACCTTGGGTTTATGGACCACACACTATTTACTTGGGGGCAAGTATTGGGATTACCACCAGCGAATTTGGTTATCAAAAAGCAGAAGATATAATTAGAGACGCTGATGTAGCTATGTATCGTGCCAAAAGAGACAGACGAGAAAGATATGCTATTTTTCAACCTAGTATGCAATCAAGCATTATAGATCGATTGCAACTAGAGCTTGATTTGCGAGAGGGGTTAAATAAGCACCAGTTTTGCAATTACTACCAGCCTATTGTTTCTCTTTCTACTGGAGCTTTAGTTGGCTTTGAAGTTCTGATGCGATGGAAGCACCCAAAACAAGGTTGGTTATCTCCTGCAAAATTTATTCCCCTAGCAGAAGAAACTCTACTCGTTAATCCTATAGGCTGGGAAGTTTTCAAAGAAGCTTGTCACCAACTTCGCATTTGGCAAAAACAGTTTCCCCAAATACCAATAGTTTTGAACATAAATATTTCAGCTATCCAGCTAAAAGAAGAGGGTTTTACCAACAGTCTTGAAAAATTGCTAAAGAATTTTGGGCTTACAAATGAGCAAATTAAACTAGAGATTACCGAGAGCTGTTTGCTCGAGCAAAGTCCAGCTCAACTTAAACAATTACTGCAACTTAAAAATGTAGGCATTAAACTATGTGTAGATGATTTTGGCACAGGTTATTCCTCTCTAAGTCGCTTACATGAATTCCCCATAGACACTTTGAAAATAGACCGCTCCTTTACTCAAAAGATGCCCCTAGGTAGTAATCATAAAGCAATAGTACAGATGGTTATTGCCTTGGCACATACTCTTGGCATGAATATAGTTGCTGAAGGTATAGAAACAGAAAAAGAATTAGAGCTTTTAAAGGAGCTTCGTTGTGAACTTGGACAAGGCTATTTCTTTGCTAAACCACTCGATCTTAAAGCTGCAGATCAATTTATTACCTCACAGCATTCTTATACTAGTACCATAACAAAAAAGATGCTACGTTAACCGATAGGATTTAGTGAGTATACTAAGGGCTGGGTGAGGGTATTCAAGGTTAAATGAGATTGAGTTAATTAGTAGGATTTAATGAGCATATTCGGGATCAAAAGCAGTCTTGTTTTTCAAAACACCGTAAGCAATATGCAAAAGCTTTCTCATTACTGCAGCAACAATAACCATACTTTGTTTACCACGAGCTTTAAGTCGTTCTACAAACTTAATAATCACAGGGTTGTGCCTCATGGCTGTTAAAGCAGGAAAGTATAGTGCTGTCCTCACTGATGCTTTCCCCACCTTTGATAACTGAGGTGAACCCAATTGATCGGACAAAAAATTAAGGTTAATTCTGGAATTACGCAGGGGGAGAAATAAAGTAAAATAGGGCTCAATCAGAACCAAGGAGCCCTAAGATGAGTCTAACACAAAGAATAGTTAAAGCACTAGAAGCCCTGTTAAAAGCAGTTGAAGCAAATGCTTCTTCAGCTATGGCAGATGGAATGGAGTGTTCACACGACACTATCTATAGAGCGTTGTTAGTAGACTCAATTCTAGCAAAGGTAAGTGAGATAGCTATAGGTTTAAAAATGCTGGTAGGTGAGCTTGAAGGAGGCTACTTGGTTCTTGATGATACAGTAATAGCAAGATCAGGAAGAGGTAAAATGTGGTTACCGAAATTACGAGATGGCAATGGACACTATTGCTATGGTTTCGGAATAGTTCTGCTGATCTGGACAGATGGTAAAGTTCGAATACCCTTAAAGATAAAACTTTACTTTGGAGAGGTAAGCAAGCAAGAACTAGCATTGGAGTTATTAGCATGGGCAAAAGAAAAAGGGCTAAAACCTGATTATGTACTATTTGACTCATGGTACGGTTCAAAGAAGATTCTGAAACAGATACATGCCTACAGTTGGTCGTTTGTGACACGACTAAAGAAGAACAGAGTTCTGCGAGGAAAGCAGTTGAAAAGGCACAGAGGACCCTACTGGACAAAAGTAGGGAAGCTAAGAGGAATGGACTTTGAAGTGAAGATCGTGAGAAGAGGTAATAAATACTATGTAACAAATGATCTAGAGCTAGAAGACAAAGAGATCATAAGCCATTATAAGGTGAGGCAAGCGATAGAAGAAGTAATAAGAGGGTTAAAGCAAGAGCTAGGATGGCAAGGATTCAGATATAGAACAGAGCAAACAATAGGAGGGCATTTAGGGTTAGGAGTAATAGCTTATGGCCTTATAGAAGTAGCTCGTAGAGAGAACAAGCAGTCATTTTATAGGTACCGTAGGGGACTCATCTCTGGTCGTATTGACCCACCTCTTGACCTTTTGGACTTGCTCCCTCAAGCTGCGTAATTCCAGTTAATTAAGACCTACTAAAATGATATCAAATTGAGATTACATTGTTTGTAAGCTTGATAACAACCTATCCTGTTATTATTGATTTAGTTTTCTCCTCTCTGTAAACTAATTCAGGCGTTTTGTACTGCAATGATTGATGCGGACGTTCACTGTTATAAAATTGTAAGTACTTTCCTATTTCTTCCCTTCCTTGCTCTATATTTTTGTATTCCTTTAGATATACTTCTTCATACTTTACCGTTCTCCACAACCTTTCTGTAAATATATTATCCATGTAGCACCCTCTTCCGTCCATGCTGATTGCTATTTCGTTTGCCTTCAATATATCCGTAAACTCATGACTTGTGTACTGACTACCTTGATCTGTATTGAATATCTCTGGCTTCTCTCCTTCCAACGCCTCTTCTAATGCTTCTATACAAAACTCTGCTTTCATGCTATTCGAAACTTCCCATGAAACAACATAACGGCTATACCAATCCATTACTACTACCAGATAGCAATATCCTCCTTGCAAACGTATATACGTAATATCACTAGCCCATACCTGATTTGGTTTGTTTATGATTTTGTTTTTCAGAAGGTATGGGTAAATTTTATGTCCTTCCTTTGGTTTACTTAGTTTGGGTTTGGCATATATAGCTTGCAAACCCATCAGACACATCAAACGATATACTCTTTTATGATTGACCTTATAGCTTTCTCTATTTAGCATTGCTGTTATCTTGCGATAACCTAGAAAAGGATGATCTGTATACAACTCATCTATCCTTTGCATCAACTTTTCATTGAGGTCACTAATTCCTGTAGGTCGATAGTAATAACTACTACGATTCAGTTTTAGTAACTCACATTGCTTAGTAATGCTCAATTGAGGGTGCCTTGGATCAACTATCAACATACGTTCCTCTTGACTCAGTTTTTGAGCCCTTTGGATAAAAAATCTAGTTCCATCTTCAATTTGCCGATCTGTTCGTACAGTGCAGCCTCTCTACGTTCTTGTAGTCTGGCTTTTCTACCTCTTAGTAATGAAAACCTTTCATGCAATGCTTCTGATCCAGCTTTTTTCCATTCTTTAATTTGAGTGGTGTGTACACCATATTGATTTGCTAATTCTGCAAGATTCTTCTCTCCAACTATGGCTGCTGCTGCAACTTTAGCTTTGAATTCTTTCTTATATGTTTTTCTTATTCCTTTTGTCTGGCTCATTTATATCTCCATATTCTAGATATTTTACATCTTCTATGGACCTTAATTTCGCCGGGGTTTTCTGTCCAGTTTTTGGGGGTAAGCTCAAACCTTGGTTTACCTTTCACCGATGATCCTGACTCATAATGTGCAGGATTCAAACCAGCATCGGCTGCCGCTGCTGATGCTGATTCATAATTCCCAAGATCATGCATTTCTGCTATGAGTTTATAGGCTGTTTGTGCACCAAATCCCTTGATGGAAGTCAGTAAATCATGTTTCTCTTTAAGTTCAGGAGTGTTTTTCACCAAATCTTTCAATTGTTGCTCTATAGCAGATATCTCTTTTTCTAAAGCAGCTACAAGTGTTTCTAAAGAGCGTTTTACATCCTCGTCTTTACAACTAGCCAATCGATTTTTTGTTGGGTAAGTGTTTTCTTTAATCCTTCAAGATGACGTACCAAAGATCTGAGCTTGCGTTGGTTTTCACTCAAAGGCGTCCATGCCTCAGGATTCATAGCAGCACAAAAATCAGCAATGACTTCACTATCTTGCTTGTCAGTTTTGTTACTACGTAGTTGGCTCTTAGCAAAACCTTTGGTTCGAGCTGGGTTAACAACGCTAACAGTGTAACCTTTGGAATTTAGGAATACAGCAAGGTCTTCCCAATAAACATTAGGGCATGTTGATAAAGTAAGTCATAATTTGCAAACTTAGGATATGAAAGTTAAATTAACAGACGAGCAATGGCAAAAAATACTAAATTTTCTCAAGGGTTACAAGATAGTGTGTATGTTTAGGAAATTTAGAATTGGCAATGAGGATCAATGCAGGAAGTTTATTGAAGGAGTCCTTTGGGTAACTAAAAGTGGTGCACAGTGGCGTTTGTTGCCAGAAGAATATGGAAAATGGAATAGTGTTTTTAAGCGTTTTGACCGCTGGGGCAAACAAGGAATTTGGCAAGCGATGTTTGAACACTTTGCTGAGGATGCTGATATGGAAAGTATAATGATAGATAGCACCATTGTAAGAGCTCACTCCTGTGCAGCAGGAGGAAAAGGGGGAAACGAAGAACAAGAATTGGGTAGAAGCAAAGGAGGTTACACCACCAAAGTACACGCTACAACAGATGCTCTAGGCAATCCTCTCAAGTTAATATTGACTCCAGGGCAACGTAATGATGTTACCCAAGCAGAGGATTTGCTAGAAGATCTGGAGGCTGAAAGAGTAATGGGGGACAAGGGATATGATGCTCAAGTTGTACTAGACAAGGTAGCAGAAATGGAAGCAGAAGCAGTAATACCTCCAAAGGCAAATAGGAAAGAGCAGCGGGAGTATGACAAAGAATTTTACAAGGAAAGGCATTTAATAGAGAATTTTTTCAACAAAATTAAGCAATATAGAAGAGTTTTTTCTAGATTTGAAAAGTTGTCTCGAAACTATTTAGCATTTTGCCAGTTTGCGTCGGTACTTATATGGCTACGCTAAAATCCCTTCAAGTAATATTTTTGATTTAGCACTTTTAGTGTCAACACGCCCTAGATCTTTCAAAGGAACACTAATTTCCAAACACCCTCTACAAGGTAGTAAACCTTTCTTATACATCTCACTCAGAGTCTTGTGTTTAAGTGTGAGTAAACCTTTCTGCTAAGCTATTTCGAAAGAGTCTAAGGTAGAATTGGCATGCTTATTTTTAAAGTCATTCTTTTGAGTATTAACTGTACTGCATAAGGTTAATGAGTTGAGTTAGGATAGTTTGTACTCAAACAACAGAAGTCGCCAAAATCCACATCGTTCTGACCGTAGATATCTCAGATTGTTCTTTGATATAGTCTTTCTATAAACATTCACTTTTGTGCGAAAACGGCGACAGCATATATTCGTTTCTAAAAAGGTAATTGCTCACTTGCAAAAAATACCAAATGAATCACAAACAAAGTAAATATAGGATATTTTTTTACACGATGGTGACCGAGTTCGAAGCCCTATTACTCTTTGATATTATCGTTTTAAAGGTAATTATTTTCTCATGTCAAACTCTTGGTAGATGGTATACGTGGTGATCATGCTTTAATTGCGCCACCTTTTACTATTACCAAAGATCATGCAGATTTTATAGCGAGTACTATGTGTGAAGCACTTGATGAAGTAATAAGCAAAATCACCTTAGAGGCAACTTAGAAAATGAAGATTGACTTTGATATTATCAACTCTATTAGGATTTCAGATAAAGTCACTCGAAAACGCTTAGTGGGGGATAAGTTAGAGATTATTTTTTATACTTATAGGTTTTTATACTTATAGGGCAGGAGCTGTTTTTGCGCGCCATCAACATGAGGCTGAACAATTAACAATTGTTTTAGAAGGGGAACTTACTTTTGTGTTTGATGATCAAGAAGTTAATTTAAAAGCGGGAGAAGTGATATTGATACCTAGCCTGAAACCACATAGTGCATATGTAAGTAAGAATAAAGGAAAGACAAAAACTTATAATATATTCACCCCTATACGTAAGGAGCTACCCAGCTAAATAATGAAAGTAGTTATTGCGTCTGCTATTCGTACCCCAATTGCTGCATTTCAAGGTTCGTTTAGTTCATTGAAAGCTTCAGAGCTTGGGGCAACTGCTATTAAGGCAGCTATTGAAAAAGCAAATGTGAGTGCTCATGAGGTTGACCTTGTAATTATGGGCAATGTTTTAGCAGCAGGTATGGGACAAGCTCCAGCTCGCCAGGCAGCACTTTATGCTGGTTTAAGTCAAACAACACCTACAGTTACCCTCAACAAGGTATGTGGTAGTGGTTTAGAAAGTATTATCCAAGCAGCTCGAGCAGTAGCATTGGGTGATGCAAAGATCATTGTAGCTGGTGGTATGGAGTCCATGACAAATGCACCTTATTTATTACCTAGTGCTAGAGGTGGCTTGCGTATGGGTGATAAAACAATAGTTGATTCTATGGTTCATGATGGGCTTTGGAATGTTTATAACGACAAACATATGGGATCATGTGCTGAGTTATGTGCCACCAAATACAGTTTTAGTCGTGAAGCTCAAGATGCTTTTGCTGTAGCTTCCTATCAAAGATCGCAAACGGCTATAGAAAATGGCATCTTTAAACAAGAAATTGTACCTGTTGAAGTTAAGGGGTGTAAAAGTGATGTAATAGTAGTAAATGATGAAGGGCCTTATCAAGTAAAGTTTGATAAATTGCCAAATTTAAAACCTGCTTTTGAAGAAAGTGGTACTGTGACTGCGGCAAATGCTTCAACCATTAATGATGGTGCAGCTGCTTTGGTTATTACTAGTGAAGAAGTAGCTAAAGAGAATAGTATGAGCATCTTAGCAAGCATTGAAGGTTACACTGCTCATGCAAAAGAACCAGAGCTATTTACTATGGCTCCTATTGGTGCAATGCAAAAGCTCTATGACAAACTAAATTGGAATGCTTGTGATGTTGATCTTTATGAAATAAATGAAGCTTTTTCGTTAGTACCTATGGCAGTTATGGAAGAATTTAACTTACCCCATGAAAAGGTAAATGTGTTTGGAGGAGCTGTTGCCTTGGGTCATCCTATTGGTACATCAGGTGCACGCATTGTGGTAACTTTGCTTAATGCCTTACAAAAACATGGCAAAAAAAGAGGAGTAGCAAGTATTTGTATTGGTGGGGGTGAAGCTTTGGCTATGGGATTAGAGTTGTGTGTTAATTAAGGCAGTAATTTCATCCAAAGCTTCAGGATTTGCTAGTACATCACGATTAGGAACGTCACGACCATTAATCAAATGCGACACAGCTATTTCGGTAACCTTTCCACTGCGAGTATGAGGCAGTTGTGAGACTTGTAAAATGCGCTTGGGTACATGCCTTGGACTAGCTCCTAAAAGGATTTGTTCTTTTATTTGCTTTTCAAGATTTTCATCAAGTTGTATACCTTTTTGCAAGACTACAAAGAGCCAGATGACTTCATCTTCATTTTTGCGTTTGCCTACTGCTAGTGCCTCGAGCACTTCAGGCAAACTTTCTAACGGGCGATAGATTTCAGCTGTGCCAATACGTATGCCACCAGGGTTGAGTGTAGCATCACTACGCCCATAAGCAATAATCCCACCTTGAGGGGTTATCTCAATTAAATCACCATGTCGCCAGACACCTTCAAAGTGTTTAAAATAAGCATTTTGATAGCGCTCAAAATTTCTATCCTTCCAAAAATATAAAGGCATTGAGGGTAATGGCTGGCGGCAAACCAGTTCACCAACCTCACCAACAACTGGTTCTGCATTGCTGTCATAAACAGCAAGATCAACACCTAAAGCAGGCACTTGGATCTGCCCAGCAAAAACAGGCAAGGTTGGACAACCAAGCATAAAACAACCAACAATATCTGTGCCACCAGAAATACTAGCAAGGTGCACATCTTCTTTAACAGCTTCGTATATCCAACGAAAGCCCTCAGCTGAAAGTGGTGAACCTGTTGAAGCAATGGTTCTTAGATTAGTAAAATCGTATAACTCTTTAGGTGAGATAGTTGTTTTACAGCTATGAATAAAACTTGCTCCCGTACCAAAAAAGCTTACTTCATGGTTTGCTACAAGCTTCCAAAGCTGGGTGAGGCTTGGATAGCTGGGCGAACCTTCAAATAGCACAATACTAGCACCTTGCCCTAAAGCTGAAACAAGCCAGTTCCACATCATCCAGCCACAAGTTGTAAAATAGAAAACCACATCCCCTGATTGGACATCTAAATGGAGTTTGTGTTCAACATGATGTTTAAGTAACACACCACCTGCACGATGTACCATTGCTTTTGGCAAGCCCGTTGTACCAGAAGAATAAAGAATATAGAGAGGATGGTCAAACTCAAGAGGAGTAAAATTTAATTCCTCAACTTTATTACTGAGCCAATCTTGCCAGTAAAGTCCATCAGCTTGTTTTTGACTTGAAGTGCCATAGGCAACATAAATCACCTCTCGCACGTTGGGGATGGCTTGTTGTAATTGACTAATAACAGCCTTGGTAGAGTACTCCTTACCATTGTACCAGTAACTATCCGAGGCAACTAAGAGCTTTGGTTCAATTTGACCAAAACGACTAAGAGCAACTTCATAACCGAAATCTGGTGAACAACTGCTAAATACTGCACCAATAGCAGAACAAGCTAGTAAGAGCACCACAGCTTCAGGAACGTTGCATATGTAAGCAGCAACTCTATCACCTTTTGACACGCCACTTGATTTTAAAGCATTTACACAACTAGCAACTTGTTGTTTTAGTTCTCGGTAAGTTAGCTCGAGCTTCTCCCCTCTTTCATTCAAAGCAATGATTGCTGTTTGTGCTTCACTTAACCCTTTGGGAAATAACATTGCTTCAGCATAATTAATAGTTGCCCCTTTAAACCAATGAGTGTAAGGCATTGGCTTACTACTAACTATTTCCCTTGGTAAAGTTTTAAACGGCAATTCAGAATAATTTGCATAGAACTCCCAGAAATCAGCTAATGATTCAACCGACCAGTGGTGTAATTCAGCATAGCCACTAATATTTTTGTTTAAATGTTTAGAAACAGCTTTTTGGAAAGAAGTCAAATTTGCTGAGGCTATACGTGTTTTAGAAGGGTTCCAAAGAGCTTGAGGTTTAATTATTTGCAAAGTGATACCTCGGGGAGTGTCAACTAGTTAGAAGCACTACTTAAGAATGACAGCGTTTTCCTTAGCTGTATTACTCCAAAACTTCAAAGCTCTCGAGCGCCCCCCTCAAGATCTCTGAAAAGTTATCCTTTGTCCCTGTTATAATAATTGTGTAAACACTATCACCTTCAATAGTTGTTGCTACAGCAAGATTAACAATAGGCCCCTCATCTAAGTACAAGCGCCATCTATACTGACCAAAAGTTTCTATTGATGCCTTTTCAGCTAAAACGGTAGCAGATAACTCTAAGTTTTGTTTAAGAGCCTCTAAATCATTAGCTCCTTTAGAAACAACAAAACTTACATAGTTAAAAGGCCCCTTAGCCCAGATGTTATTAAAAAAGGGATGTCTATTAACTATGGGCCAATCAATAGGTACACTGCTTCTTATAGCAAGGGCCTCAATTTTTATAGTTTTCAACTTATTTCCTTTAATTGGAGGCTCTGTAGATGTTGGGATAGTTTCTTCAATCTCATCAGATTGTGTAAATACCATTACATCGCCACTACTTGCTATACGGACATATAGTTTGCCCCCTTGTAAGCTATATACTTCGGCATCCTTGAGGCCTTCAGCAAATTCCTCTGTTACAAAAAGTTCTGGGGTACAAGTTTTATGTTCAATGGGAAATTCAAAGCTAATAACACTCCCCTCTAGAGAGTAAGTACCCTTGCCTTGATAGCAGTCTGTATTTACTTCTAGTGAGCCATCTTGACTTAGCCTTATACTATATATCCCTTGCACACCTTGTATCCTATCACCCTTATCAATATTGCTAAGTAACCACAAGTTATTTTCTAAGGTAGGTTCAAGGTTAGGGCTTGATTCTCCTAGATTTTCAGGTATTTCTGCAATAGGTGTTTCCGATATAGGTATTGCGGTAAAGGTGATTAAATTACTTTCACCATAAAAATGAAGCTTGTTGTCCTCAATTAGATATGAGGAAGATTGCTCGAGCCCTGCTCTATAAGCTTCAGCAATAGACTCCGCATCACAGGGGTCATTACTGTAATTTATATTAAAAGTGATCTTCTCACTATTAAAAGCATAATTACCTGAACCCCTGTAACAATCTGCTACCACTGTTAAAGAGCCGTCTGGTTTTAGATTAAGAGTATATTTACTTTTTTCTATAGGGCTTACTAATTTGCCTTCTAAATCTATATTGCTAAGCTGCCACTGGGCACCAGTAAGTACAAAACCTTCATCAGAAAGTATGCTGGTTGCTGATGATGTTACTTGGCGAGTTGCTTCAACATCATCTTCATTAGCTGAAGAGTTACCCTCAGGCTTTTCTGCTATAGTTTTGCCACTAATGTTTTCTGACTCATCATTGACTTGGATAGGTTCAATTTTTACCTCACTGACTAAATTTTTTTGTGGCTTTAAAGTAGGTATGATTTCTTGGCTTAATATTTCTATAAGCACTAATGTTTCGTTTAGCAAATCTTCATAAACCAATAGTTCATAACTTACCCCTTCTTCATGACCAAAGTTTTCGATGGGTAATGTTAGGGGTAACCATGGGCTATTTTCATTTTCTCTAAATCGCAAGCAATATTGATTTGCGTTTTCAGGACAAGGTTGCCTAAAAGAGTCAATATATAAAGTTATTGGTGAATTCACATCAAAACCAAAAGCTATGGGTACTGGCAATATTAAAATGAATGTAAAAAGCAATTTTAAAGGTAAGAATTTTTCCATAGTTAATCTCCCTGAGAACAAACTAACGCAGCATTTCAAAAGTGAAAAATCACACCCCCTTGTTACTATAGCGAACAAGCTAAAAAATTTATGAAAGGAGGGTGATAAACAGGGTGCAGTAGAAGTAAAAAATGTCCATTTCTAACCTATTTTCAGTATAGTATGGACATTTATAATGACATGGCAACATAGGCTTTACATAATACTAATGCTCACACCAGCTACAGCTATTTTGCTAAGCCTTTTTTTAGGTTCTCTGTTAGTAGTTCTTCTGCAAAGCTTTGGTTACACACCTATTTATGGTATTAATAATTTCCCCACCCTACAGTATTATCGTGAACTCTTTGCTTTGCCAAGTTTCTGGCACTCGGTTTTTTATACTTTCTATTATGCTTTAGTACCAGCAATTATTGGTACAGCTTTAAGCATTTATCTGGCTTTGCTTTTATGTAGGAAATTTCGGGGCAAAAATTTTTTTTCTTACCTTTACAAATTACCCCTAATGATTCCCTATTTAGTGGGTGTATCCCTTACTATCATTTTATTTGCTAATGGAGGTTTAATAGCGCGCTTTTTGCACTTGATGGGCATCATTGAAAATACTAGGCAATTTCCGCGAATTCTTTACTCACATGGTGGTTGGGGTATTATGTTGGTTTATTTGTGGAAACAAATTCCTTTTAGTACTCTTATTATTCATTCAGTTTTAATAGGCATAGGACCTGAAAATAAAGAAGCAGCGATGACATTGGGGGCAAATCGCTGGCAAACATTTTGGCGTGTTACTTTACCTCTGTTAACCCCTGGCATCGTCTCAGCTACAACTATAGTTTTTGCCTTTAACTTTAGCTCATTCGATGTACCTTTTATACTTGGTGGGGGATTTCCTAATACACTAGCTGTAGAAGCTTGGCGAGCTTTTGATGATGCTGATTATAGCAAGCGTTTGCGAGCTATGGCTATAGTAGTATTTATAAGTTTAATTTCGAGCATAATATTAATAACTTATCTAAGTTTTTATAGACGTTTTGAGCTTTTAAGAGGAAAACAATAGCGAGAGCCTGAAAATCAAAAATCTATCACCCTTTGAACGCTTTTATCTAATCTGTGTAAGCATTGCAGTAATAGGTCCTTTTCTACCTTTGGTCATTGCTTCTTTTGCTTTTCGTTGGTACTGGCCACATGTATGGCCTAGTGAATGGTGGTGGCAAGCTCGAGCAACAGCCCGACTACCATTAGCTTGGGACTATGTATTTTCACCCCAATCACAAGTATTAAAAGCCACTGTAAACACTGTTATCATTGCTGCTGCAGTGACATTGATTTGTATTGCTGTTAGCTTGCCTGCAGCAAGGGTAATTGCTAGAGAAAAGTTTTGGGGTAAAAGTTTTTTAGAGTTTTTTTTGCTAACCCCCTTAATTGTGCCAGAGATAGCAGTAGGTTTAGGGATTTTAATTACTTTTATTCAGATTAATTTAGTAGGGAGTTATCTTGGAATTATTATAGCTCATTTAATTCCTACCATGCCTTATATGATAAGAGTTTTGACCTCTGTGTTTCAGGGATTAAATAGAGATTATGAAGAGCAAGCTCGAGCCCTAGGTGCAAGCCCCCTAAGAGTTTTGTGGCAAATAACTTTACCTATGATTTTACCTGGCATCATTGCAGGAAGTCTCTTTACCTTCCTTGTTTCTGCAAATGTTTTCTTACTAACTTTCTTCGTAGGACGTGGTAGCATTGACACCTTGTCTACACTGTTATTTGCAAAGCTAAGCAGTAGTGGTGCTCTTGATCCCGTGGGCGCAGCTATTGCTTTATTAGGATCTATCCCAGGAATTATCTTGCTTATAATTACAGAAAACTTTATAAAAGAAGAGGTTTTTGCTAAAGGATTGGGATAACTTTAAAGAATTTATGAGCTTTCATCAAGAAGTAAAATTTTAAGGTAAAGTGTTTAGGGGAGAAGCAGGGAAAAGATTAAAAAATTTGGAGGATTCTATGAAAAAGTTTTTGTTAAAATTTTGTAGTATTGCTGCAATAATTTTCATACAAAGTCTAGGTTTAGCTGGGGTGGTTTTTGAAATTGCTAATACAGATCAACAAACTGGTGAAGTAAGCTCAACAGAAATCTTAGTCGAGGGAACTTTACTCAAAATGATATTCCTAGATAGTGGGGATCAACGTGTAGAAGTGACCAGAGCTATAGAGAATGACCCAGAAATAATTATTGCCGATGAACCCAATAGTGCATTAGATCCTTCTAGTGTTACTACTAGCACTAGTGCTAGTGCTAGCGACATTGACAATGCTAATAGTGGTGAGATGATTTACCGTGCAGATCGTAAAGAAATGATTGTAATTGATCACCAAAGTAAAGAATACTTTGTTATAGATGAGGCTTTTCTAGCAACAATCAAGGAAAATTTTGGTGATGTAGCTGAACAAATGGGTGAAATGAACGCTATGATGCAACAAGCTTATGAGGCTGCGTTAGCACAACTTGATTCACAAGATTTATCACCCCAAGAACGTGCAGCTACAGAACAAATGCTAAGAAATACCTTTGGGGTAGCAAATTTACCTGCTGCAAGTGGTCCAGTATCTCTTGAAATAATCAGCACTGGCGAGCAAAGTATGGTTAACAATTATCCTACAGTTCGTTATGAAGTTCTTAGTGGAAGTCAAAAAACACAGGAACTATGGATTGCTAGTTGGGGAAACCTAGGAGCAGGAGCTGTAGCCCAAGAGGTATTTGAAAGTTACTTTAACTTCTTTGCTGAGATGAGTAATACCTATAACGAAATGGGGTTTGGGTTTGGTGGTGATAGCTTAAACTTTTTTGAAGCTATGGAGCAAATTGGTGGCTTTCCTATATTTGGTAAATCTTTTGAAGGAGGAGTATTTAATAATGAATTTGCCCTTAAGTCTATAACAGAAAGGGATTTTGCCTCTGACACTTTTGAACCAACAGCAGGCTATAGGTTAAGAGCTATGGAAGGGTTCTTTGAGTAAAGCTAGTAGTGAATAGTTTGAGTAGATATAGTAACCTATTTAAATACTAACTATGAATCAAGCTATAGAAAACATAAAACCCTTTTTTGCTGATAAGCAGGAGCTAATCAAGGAAATCCTTGGTCGCTATCCTGAATATGGCAAACGTAGTGCTGTTATGCCTTTACTTTGGGAAGTGCAACGAGCCGAGAAACACATTACTGAAGATCACATTCGCGAAATTGCTGAAATCATTGGTACTACTGCTACAGAAGTCAAAGGAGTCATGAGTTTTTATTCTACTTATCATGCTGAACCTATAGGAAAATATCACTTGCAGGTGTGTGCTACGCTTTCTTGCTCTCTAGCTGGTGCAGATGAAATGTATGACTTTATTTGCGAAGAGACAGGATTAGTAAATGGAGAAACTGATGAAGAAAAAATCTTTAGTGTACAGAAAGTGGAATGTCTAGGCTCTTGTACTACTGCACCTGTTTTACAAATTAATGATTCCTATTATGAAAGAGTTACAAGATCTCGCTGTCAGGCTCTTTTAGAGGCTATGCGCCGGGATGAGTTGCTCGAGCCTTGGCGAGAACGCGGAGGCGATAATGAGTGAGCAAATAACTAGCTGTAAAGACCCAAATTTTGAAGTTACTATGTACAAATATATAGGTGTAAATGGAGCATGGAAACTAAACTATTATCAGCAGCATGGTGGCTATGAGATAGCTAAAAAAGCTGTTACACAAATGCAACCTAGTGAAGTTATTGAAGAGGTAAAAGCTTCAGGCTTGCGGGGACGTGGAGGTGCAGGTTTTCCTACTGGTGTTAAGTGGTCGTTTATGCCCCCTGATGATGGTAGACAACGTTTTATAGTCTGTAATGCCGATGAATCTGAGCCGGGGTCATGTAAAGACCGCTATGTTATGGAGGATGACCCTCATCAACTAATTGAAGGCTTGATTATTTCAGGCTATGCAATTGGAGCGACACTTGGCATTATCTATATACGTGGTGAGTACTATCTTGCCTATGAGCGTTTGCTAACAGCCATAGAAGAAGCTAAAGCAGTAAATATAATAGGTAAGAATATTTTTGATAGTGATTTTGATTTTGACATTATCCTGCACCGTGGGGCAGGAGCATATATTTGTGGTGAAGAAACAGCTTTAATGAATTCCTTTGAGGGTTTGCGTGCTAACCCCCGAATGAAACCACCTTTTCCTGCTCAAGCAGGAGTTTATGGCCTACCCACAACCATTAATAATGTTACTTCTATTGCTAGCACAGTTCACATCCTAAATAAGGGAGCTACATGGTTTGCTAACATGGGCACAGAAGATTCTAAGGGTTTTCATCATGTGCAACTTAGTGGGCCTTTTAAGAACCCAGGGGTGTACGAAGTTCCTATGGGTATAAGTTATAGAGAGGTGATTTTCGATTTGGGTGGAGGGCCTACTATGGAAGCTAAGGCTTTTATTCCGGGGGGCTCGAGCTGCCCCCTCTTCCCCTTTACAGATGAATACTTAGATATCCCTATGGAGTATGCTAGTGTGACTAAAAAAGGCTCTATGTTAGGTACTGGTGGGATTATTCTAATTCCTAAAGAAAAGTGCCTTGTTAATGCTATGTGGAACATCGTACGCTTTTATGCTCATGAATCTTGTGGGAAGTGCACTCCCTGTCGTGAGGGTGTGGCTACATGGTTACCCAAAATGTATCAAAAGCTTTGTCAAGGTCTGGGTGAACAGGGTGACCTTGAACTTTTAGAAGATGTTTGTGGCAATATAATTGGTCGTTCGTTTTGTGTATTTGCTGATGCTTGCATTATGCCTGTGCAGGCATCTATAAAACACTTTCGCGATGAATATGAGTACCTTATAGTAAATGGGGAATCTATGCATAAACGCTCTGTATGGTGGGGCTAAATAGCTATATCCAAAAAATTGCTAGTAATAAGGTAAGAATTCTTATAAAAACTTCCTAGTTCCTAAAAGTTAACCCTAATAGTAGAAGTAGTAAAACAAACCCCTAAACCTTCGTGTACATTGTTAAAAAAACCATCTGTGATTTCTACAAAAAAGTCACCTCTACGCAAAAAAACACGACTTATTTCGCAAGCAGAAAAGATTTGAGTATTACGAACTTCAAGCCTAATAGTATCTCCAAAACCTATGTTAGGTACAGTAACAGGCAAGGCAATCTCATCTGAGTTTGATTCATGTGTTCTAACCCTACTACCATTTACAAAAATATCTAGCTCATCATCTAGTCTAAAACTAGCGTTTCTGTTAGAAGAGCCACTTAAGGTGTATCTATCATCATTAACAATAATGCAAGAAGAAAGTAAACCTGCAAGTGAAATGAGTAAAATAATAGTTAAGCTTCTCATTAAATTTAACTCCTAAAAATTGGTTAGTTTAATTGGGAAATTTAAGGCCCTTGAGTGCACAAGTAGGAAGTGTATTTCTGTCATGCGGGGAAGTATATTCTCTACCCTAGCAAGGCTAGGACAAACGATAAATGTATCTCATAACATTACTGTATTAAGATCTTTCCTTATACATGGTAGTATCTTATGATTTAATAGCAAAAGCCCTACATGGACACCTATAAACCTTAGACTCACAGATGTCTAGCTAACCAATATAATTATTTAAACATTTTGCCTACTTAAAAGGCTGAAGTATTTATTAGCAAAGTGTTTATAATTAGGTAGATTTAAGGTTTCTAAGTTACTTATTTAAGGACACTAGTTAATGAAAGTTAAAGTTAATGAAATTGAGCTAGATTTACCCCCAAATACCTCGGCCATTGATGCAATATTTGCAGCAGGCTATGACATACCTTACTTTTGCTCGCATGAGTATATGTCACCTATTGGAGCTTGTCGCATGTGCTTAGCTAAGGTAGGTGCGCCCCGAAAAGACCGTACCACAAACGAATGGATTTTAGACAAAACCACCCAAGAGCCTAAAATATTCTGGTTTCCTAATCCTATGGCAACCTGCACCACTGCTGTTATGGAAGGTATGGTGATTGATACTCTGTGTGATGAAGCCAAGAAGGCTCAAGCAGGTATGATGGAGTTACATTTAATTAATCACCCCCTTGATTGCCCTACCTGTGATAAGGGAGGAGCCTGCGAACTCCAAGACCGTGCCTATGAATATGGTGATGGCTTAAGCCGTTTTATCTTTGACAAACGACACCAAGAAAAACATCATGCACTAAGTGATTTGGTTACTCTTGATCGTGAGCGTTGTATTCATTGCAAGCGTTGTGTGCGCTACTTTGAAGAAGTTCCCGGTGACGAAGTCTTAGATTTTATAGAGCGTGGTGGACACACTTACATAGGTAACCTTGAGCAAGGTTTACCTAGTAACTTTAGTGGCAATATAACTGATATTTGCCCAGTAGGGGCTCTACTTGATGCCAGTGCGCGTTTTAGAGGGCGTAACTGGGAATATAGCCATACTCACTCAATTACTATGAATGATGCTAGTGGTGCAGGGATTATAATTGACTCGCGTACTGGGCGTATAGAAAGAGTTAAAGCTGATCTGAACACTCAGGTTAACAAAATATGGATTGATGATGGCACCCGTTTTGGATACGAGTACGCTAACTCTAAGGATCGAATTAGAACACCATTAATCCGCAGAGGAGATAAACTTATACCTGCTACATGGGCAGAAGCTAGTGCTTATATAAAAGAAAATCTAGCAGGATTTTCAAGTAGTGAAATTGGCATAGTAATAAGAGCAGACACTACCCTTGAAGAGGCTATTGCTGCTAGGACTTTAGCACAGCATCTTGGTATTGAGCAACTCGAGCACTACCCCCGCCCCCCAACTTCAGTAATTCCTCAAGGTCAGCAAGCTACTTACAATGATATAGCCACTAGTGATGCCATTTTTGTAATTGCTGATTTAACAGAAGAACTTCCTATATTGGACCTGCGCATCAAAGATGCTCTCAAGGGGGTTTCTCCACCAGAGATTATGCCCCATGGAGTGCCTATTGCAGACATGCGTTTAAAAGAACGCATGCAACTAAAAAAAGGAATATTGAGTGTGGCTGCACCTTACCAGGTAAATTTAATGAAATATGCAGGTAGATCACTTAAATATCAGGTAGGTCAGGAAAATGAGTTTGTTGATAACTTGCCTACTGAACTATTAGGGCAGTTACATGATGCTGATAATGCTGTAGTTATAATGGGAGGTTTCATATTAGCTCACCCTGAAGCTACTAGTAGACTTTACATCTTGGCTAATAAGGTAGGAGCCAAAGTTATGTCTATTGGCCCTATGGCCAATAGTTATGGCTTAGACGCTATGGGGTTAACTAATAGTGATTATCAGCATATAATGCATGGTGGAGCTAAAGCACTAATAGTCTCAGGTTTAAACCCTGCACAAGAGACTAAAGCCTTAGAAGAAGTGGATTTCCTAGTAACTCACAATAGTTTTTTGAATTCTACTACAGAGCAGGCCCATGTAGTGTTACCAGCCAAAACAGCTTTTGAAAAGCAAGGAACCGTACGTAATGTTGAAGGGCGCTACTTAAAAGTTTCCCCTGTTCCTACATATGACGGTGAATCTGAAGACTTTATGGGAGTGGTAAGGCATTTAGGTAAAGCTTGGGGGCAAGAATTAGCTGGTCACAGCTTATCTAGTGCACAGCATACCTTTAAGGAAAGTTTTGGTGTAGACCTTGAAAAAATAGGATCAGAAGGGCATTTACCTGAATTAGTAGCTAAATCCTTAAATAAACTTCAAGGTGGCACAACTAAAGGTAATGTTCTTTTAGTTCCTTCAATGGTAAAAGCTAAGTATGTTTACCACAATATGCATTTGCGAGATGCTTTTGGCCCACCTGCATTATGTCTCCATCCTAATGAAGCTTTAAATCATAATCTCTCAGTTGGTGATAAAGTTACTTTACAAGTTAGCGGTTACAAAAGATGTGCAATAGTTGAGATTTCAGAGAAAGTACCTGAGGGGCTCATGCTTCTACCTGTTTTACCTGAACAACCCTCAGGATTTTATGTGCTCGAGTCTCTAGAAATTAGTACTAAGATGAGTCAACAAGAACTTGAGGTAGCCTAAATGGACTCTTTAATAATTACCTTTGTCAAAGCCTTAATTCTTTGCTTAGTTTTACTGGGTGCTTTTGCTTATATGACAGTGATTGAGCGCAAATTGCTAGCACGTATGCAACACCGCTATGGTCCCAATCGTGTAGGGCCCTTTGGTTTACTGCAACCCATTGCTGATGCGATTAAATCTATTTTTAAAGAAGATGTGGTGGTTAGCCAAGCAGATAAATTTGTTTACTTCCTAGCCCCTTTTATTAGTATTGTATTTGCTCTAAGTGCTTTTGGTATTATTCCTGCTGGTCCAGAAGGTAGCCTCTTTGGTTTTAATCCTTGGATTATGGATTTAGACATAGGGTTACTTTATGTTTTTGCTGTTACTAGCATAGGTGTTTATGGTATTTTCTTAGCAGGTTGGGCCTCTAATAGCAAGTATTCACTGTTAGGGGGATTGCGCTCTTCGGCTCAGATGATTAGTTATGAACTAGGTTTAGGTTTATCGGTTTTAGGGATAATAATGATTACTGGCACACTTAACCTACGTGAGATCGTAGAATTTCAGGCCAGTGCTTGGTGGAAGCCACTTATTTTACTACAGCCAATTGCTTTTATGACCTACTTAATTTCTGCTATAGCTGAAGTAAATCGCACCCCTTTTGACTTGCCAGAAGCTGAACAAGAAATAGTAGCTGGCTACTTAACGGAGTACTCTTCTATAAAGTGGGCACTTTTTCAAATGGCAGAATATGTCAATATGATGACTGCTGCTGCTTTTATGAGCACTCTTTTCCTAGGTGGTTGGCGAGGACCTGCTATACTTGGTGAGACAATTGCCAATTTACCTTTTGTTTGGCTTATTCTCAAAATGGCAATCTTTATGTTTCTGTTTATTTGGCTACGTGGTACATTACCTCGTTTACGCTATGATCAGCTAATGCGTTTTGGTTGGGTGTGGCTTTTTGAAATTGCCTTAGCAAGTGCCCTTGTTACAGGTATAGCTATAGCATTTATTTTCTAGAAAAATCATCTGTTAGTGCTGCTTGCTTTTATGAAGAAATAAGACTACATTTCGAGTATAGTTGTACCCGAAATATTTTTAGGGACCCAAACCTTGAAGGTTTTTGTGGAAAAACTTTTATGGGCAAATGTATTCTAAACCAAAGCTATATCTCAGTGATCTATAAGGGCAAAGTGCTTGAGTAAACTTAGCTCTACCTCATATAACAAAGGTTAGAATTAGGTAGGAGAGATATTGTGAAAAGAATCTTGTCACAAACAGTTAGTACATGTTTTCTTATGACTTTGGGGTTTCTTGGATTTGCCCAAGTTGATTCAGGACTAGTCACCTTTGAAAGTGCCTATACAATTGATGAAACCCAAGCTAAACTTGAAGTAGCTATTGAGAATGCTGGACTAAAGATTGTCCTAGTACTAAATCATGCTGAAAATGCTAGTAATGTGGGATTAGACTTGCGCCCTACACGCCTCGTTTTATTTGGTAACCCCAATGTAGGAACGCCTCTTATGCAAGATGCTCAAACAGTTGCTATTGATCTACCCCAGAAAATGCTTATTTGGGAAGATAACCAAGGGCGTGTCTTTGTATCTTATAATGATCCTATGTACTTAAAAACGAGGCATGATATTGAAGATCAAGACCAACGTTTGAATAATATTAGTGGTGCTTTACAAAATCTTGCTACAGCAGCTACAACGCAATAGTATACCAAAGTTCATCAGAAAGAACTTTTAAAAACACCTACCGCAATTCTAATAGGAAGTTGCTGTAAAATAAAAACATGAGTATGTTGCAAAAAGTCTTACAAGGCCTTTTTTTGCTAGTTTTTACAGGTATTCTCTCAATAGGATCACTTCTTAGTGCAGCTGCATTTATTTGGTTGCAAGAGCTACCTGATTTAAGTAAATTGGATGCTTTAGAATTTACTGCTACCTCACAAATTTTTGCTCGTAACGGCGAACTTATTGGTGAGATCTTGCCTGTTGCTGGTGGAGGTAATGATGCTACTACCAATCGCATTCCTGTAAGTTTAAATGAGGTTTCTCCTGCTGCTTTGGCTGCTATTGTAGCCTCTGAAGATGACCAGTTTTTTAGGCATTTTGGCTTTGATGTTCCCGCAATTTTAAAAGCCACCTACCTTCTTATTACAGGAGAAGGAGGCAGGGGAGGATCAACCATCACTACTCAGGTAGTTAAAAATACTTTGTTAAGTGATATAGCTACCGAACAATCTGTTGAACGTAAAGCCAAAGAAGTTATGCTAGCTGTAGAACTAGAAAGGCGCTTAACTAAACCTGAAATATTACAACGCTATATAAATGTTGCTTATTGGGGAGGGAATTTATATGGCATACGTGCTGCTTCTAAAGCTTATTTTGATAAAGATCCTATAGAGCTTAGTCTTATTGAGGGTCTTTATTTGGCTCGCCTTATTCCTTTGCCCAGTGCTAACTATAATGACTTTGTGGGTACTCGTGAAGCAATGAAAATAGTGCTTAAAAATATGGTTGAACAAGGTGTTATTAGCCAACAAACAGCAGATAGTGCATGGCTAACACCTCTAGAACCTAAAGGATGGAAGGTGGCTTATAATGAGCAGGGAGAGATTATAGGTGACCCAGTAAGGACTGGTGAAACGCTCGAGCTAGCAACAACAGTAAGCTCAAATTTAGCTCCACATATTACTTGGGCTGTGCGCAATGAATTGGGTGAACGCTTTGGTAACGAACGCCTTTTTGGCAAAGGAGGGCTTAGAGTCTATACTACCATCAATCCTCAAATGCAACGTGCAGCTAATGAAGCCTCACGCAATGCTCTAGTGCCTGAAGAAGCGCAGGTTGCTATTGTTGGCCTAGATCCCACAACTGGTGAAATTTTAGCAATTGTAGGTGAAAGATTGCAAAATGGTAAACCGATTGAGGAATTTAATCGTGCCCTTGATGCTGAGCGTCAACCAGGTAGTTCTTTTAAACCCATTATTTATGCAACAGCAATAGAACAAGGTGGCTATACTCAAAGTGATGTCATAGCTGATGAAGCTACAGTTTTTCGTTCAGGCACACAAGATTGGCGTCCTGCTAATCATGATAATACTTTTGTAGGCTTGCGTTCTTTACGAGGTCATCTTGATATTTCGCGTAACATTCCTGTAGCTAAGTTAGTAGAGGCACTTACTCCAGAAGTAGTTACAGAACGAGCACATGAGTTAGGCTATGTAAATGTACAACCTTACCTTTCGCTGTCTTTGGGTGCCTTTGAGGTCACTCTTTTACAACATGCTAGTGGTATGGGTGCTTTTGCTAATGGAGGAGTGCATGTTGAGCCTCACCTTATCACAAGAGTAGAAGACTCTGAGGGCAACATTCTTTTCGAAGCAAACCCTCAAAAGAAACAGGTCTGGTCACCTCAAACAGCCTATATAATTCTTGATATGTTACATGGTAATGTTGAGGATCCTGGAGCATTTAGCCGCCGAGCAATGACAGGACTTGAGGGACGCTATGTGGCAGGTAAAACAGGGACAACTAATGATGAGCGTGATATATGGTTTGTGGGGATGACACCCGGTATAGTAGCTGCTATATGGATAGGTTACGATGATAATCGTAGTATCCCTAAGCGCATGACTAACCCAACAGGTGAGGTGGAAAGAGTTACTAGTTCACGTCAGCCAATTTATATTTGGCGTGAGTTTGTAGCAGGTGCCCTTCGTGGTGCTCTTACTAAGGAAGATTATGCTGCCCCTGAAGGTATTGAGTTTTATAATATTGATTTAGTGAGTGGCCGGAGAAGCTCGAGCGGTGTCAAGGCAGCGTTTGTTAGTGGGACTACGCCGGGCAATAGCTTAGCTGCTCCTAGAAACATTAGTATTATGATCCCTATAAATACCCAAACAAACAAACGTGCTGATATCAATACCCCTCCTCAACATGTTGAGTGGCGACATGTATCACCAGAAAACCTAAGACAATACTATATTCAATAAAGCAGGTTTAACAAGTGCATATCCTATTTGCTAGTAGTGAAGTTTATCCTTTTAGCAAAACAGGAGGGTTAGCTGATGTGACAGCTGCACTCTCTGAGAGCTTAGTCAGGTTAGGGCATGAGGTGCTAATTGTTTCACCATGGTATAAAATGCTAGAAGGTAAATTAAAACCTTTGTGGATAGGTAACATAAAGATACCTTTTGACGGTGATTTTTGCCAAGTTGGTATAGGTGAGCTTAAATACAAAGGGGTAAGGTATGCATTTGTAGGTCATGCAGACTTTCAACGCGACTATATTTATGGATTTAGTGATGACCCTTATCGTTTTGCACGTTTCACTAGAGCCATACCTCAAGTAGCTACAAGGGTAGAGTTTGTACCTGATATTGTACATGCTAACGATTGGCACACAGGTTATCTACCTGCTATTTTACAAGATGGTTGGCATTTACCTCCAAGCTTGATAAGAAAACCTAGTGTTTTTACAGTTCACAATGCTAAGCATCAAGGCAGTTCTGATTTGGATGCAGCTATTTATTGGCTGCGTTTGCCTGGCGCTTTGCGTAACAGCTATATAAATCATTTTGGAAATGCTAGCGCCATGCAAGCAGCTCTTGGCTTTGCACACAAAGTGACTACCGTAAGTCCAAACCATGCCAAAGAACTCATGACCCCTGAGTATGGCTATGGTTTGGATGGTACATTTAGACACATTGCTGACAAATTTACAGGTATTTTAAATGGCCTTGATACTGAGGTGTGGAATCCAGCTACAAATAAATTTTTACCCGAACCTTATGATGCAAATAATCTTTTGGGTAAGCTAAAAGCTAAGCAGAAGCTTTGTGAAAAGTTTAATTTAGATATCCAATTGCCTCTTTTAGGTTTAGTTTCACGCTTCGCTGAGCAAAAGGGCATTGATTTATTGCTTAAAGCAGTAGTTAGGCTTATAGAGCAAGGGTGGAATTTCGTGATAGTAGGTTCGGGGGATGGTAAATTAGAGAATGCTGTTGAAGAAACCATAGCTATTTACTCAAACAATGTAGGTGGTTACATAGGTTATAAAGAGTCTTTAGCACACTTGATTTATGCAGGCAGTGACGCTTTTATAATACCTAGTCGTTTTGAACCTTGTGGTTTAACGCAAATGATTGCTATGCGCTATGGTGCAATTCCTATT
This sequence comes from Trueperaceae bacterium, assembly GCA_965223045.1. Lineage (GTDB taxonomy): Bacteria > Deinococcota > Deinococci > Deinococcales > Trueperaceae > CBDCVN01. The sequence goes on along the minus strand of CBDCVN010000013.1, from coordinate 3,739,443 downwards.
GCTAGGTCTACAGGTGGCTTGCGCGATACTATTTTACACAATCAAACAGGTTTTTTATTTGAGAATGCCACAGTAGAAGGTATTTTGTGGGCTACCTCACTAGCATATGAAACTTATGGCACAAGCCACTGGCAAACTATGATGCTTCAAGGTATGGCACAGGATTTTTCATGGCAACAATCAGCAAAGGCTTATGTCAAAGTGTATAAAGACACCTTATCGTAAGTGAGGCTGTAGGGGCGTATTGCAATACGCCCCTACAGCAATAATATGTTTCCTAAAATCCAGTTCTAACTTCTAATCTTCACTTCTCCACGAGTTGCTTCAGTAAGATTCTTAATTAATGTTTCCTCCTCACTCAAAACAGTTGTAATGTTAAGTTGTACTCCCACCTCACTGTACTCAGTTTTTGCTATATGAACATTCAAATCTTTTAGAAGACGATACACAGTATCTACCGCTCTAAAGGGTATTAATAATGTTAGATTTACACAGGGTTTAACTTCAATAAGGCTGGCCTTGTTAAAGGCTTTAGCAAGAGTACCACTGTAAGCTCGCGCTAATCCACCAACACCCAGCTTAGTCCCACCAAAGTATCGCACTACTATTGCCATAACTCTATCAAGACCTTGGTGATTAATAACTTCTAAAATAGGTCTTCCTGCTGTACCACTAGGCTCACCATCGTCAGAAAAACGGTACTGATCAGCTATGTGGTATGCCCAACAGTAGTGTGTAGCATTAGGATGTTCTTTTTGGATGGACTCGAGCATTCCCATAGCCACTTCTACACTCTCAGCCCTATCAACATAAGCAATGAAGCGAGATCCTTTAATCTCTTCTTTAAAGTTAATGAGGCCTGCCAAAGTAACATACATAAACCTTATATTAATGTTAACTTAGATGGTTTAAGGCTGATCTTAAACTTTTATGTAAAGATTATGAAAATAAGTAAAAAGCAACTCTGGAACTTTTGGAATGTCCCACTTTATTGGTTCTATGAAAAACGTCTTTTAAAAGCTGTAAAAAGCGCACCTTTACCTAAGCATCTTGGTATGATCCTAGATGGTAATAGACGTTTTGCTAAGCAGTCTGGCTTGCCTATAAGCAAGGGACATGAGTTAGGTGCTAGTAAGGCGGAGGAAGTTTTGGATTGGTGCTTAGAACTAAACATAAGTCATGTGACTATGTGGATTTTTAGTAGTGAAAACAAAAATCGCTCTTCTCAAGAAGTAAGCAATCTTTTTGAAATTTTTGAAGAACAAGCAGTGCGTATGGCTAAAAGCCCACGTTTGCATCAAAATAAAATAAAAGTAAAAATTATTGGTGACATTAGGAGCTTTCCAAATAATGTGCAAAAAGCATTTTATAACCTAGAACATATAACTAAAGATTATAATAAGTCTTGGCTTAACATTGCTGTAGGTTATGGTGGACGTGAAGAAATTACTCACGCTGTACGTAAACTTCTAAAAGAAAAAATAAATGCGGGTGAAAACTTAGAGGAGTTAGCTGAAACACTAACTAGTCAAGAAATAGCAAGGCACTTATACACTGCTGGGGTTCCAGACCCCGATTTTGTTATACGCACTAGTGGTGAGATCCGTTTAAGTGGCTTTTTATTATGGCAAGCAGCTTATAGCGAATATTATTTTTGTGATGTTTTTTGGCCAAGCTTCCGCAGATTAGACTTTCTACGTGCCCTGCGTGATTTTCAGGCTAGAGAAAGACGTTTTGGGAAGTGACGTATTAAGGCCTACTTGGTACTACAGGTTTTGCTAATATTGTAGGCTTTGCAAAATTATCAAGGTTATCAAAGTCTAGAGCAAAGGGTACAATTTCGGCATGTTTAATGTAGCGTTGCACACCAATAATGCTAGCAATCAATACAGCGTGTGACACCACAATTACTGTGGGAAAGTGCTTATAGCGCTTAAGTGCCCTTAAAGCCCGTTCACGTACCTCCTCTAAACTTTCCCAAGTACGCTTGTCTGGTAGTGGTTGTTGATACTGAATAGGAGAGTTTATTGTGGCTATTGTTTTGCCATTAGCCTTAATACGTTCATCAAAGGGAATAACCCCTGTATGTTGAGCAAATTCCTCACAGGCTTGTTGAAAAGCTTGCTCACTCATATCTGCTAAAGAGTCTTTATTAGGCAGCCATTCGTGTAGGTCATACTCTACATAAATATGTTTGTTAAGCTTGCGGTTGAGTAAGGCTGCTGATTCTAGGGCTCGAGCATAACTACTGCAAAGAATAGCCTCAGCCTCTCTTAAACGGTAATCATTGGCAATAGTGTCAATTTGTACACGACCTATTGAAGTTAGCGGGGCAAAAGAACGAGCCCAGCCTCGCACGCCACGCTCCTCGAGGCTTTGCCAATCAGTTTCACCGTGCCTTACAAATAATATGTCCACAAACTTATCTCCTAAACCACCTTTCCTTAGATGTACGGTAGCTATTTATGAATTATTACTCACCTTATTCATTAGCCTTCGCACCTTTTAGAACAATATGGGATGCCAAGCTTTTGTCCTGTGTGAACTTTCACAGGAAAATCTTCATAAATTTCATCAAGCTTCTAGAAATGCATCTACCTCAATTTCAACCAGCATATCTTCATGAACTAGGCCATTTACTACTACTAAGGTTGCAGTAGGATAAATGTTATTGAAAGCCTCACCGTGTGCTTTCATTACCAAAGTACTATCTTCCACTTTTGTTATGTAGATACGAGAACGCACAACATTTGCAAGAGTTGCACCAGCCTTTCCCAAAGCCCACTTTATATTTTCTAAACTTTGCACACTTTGTGCATAAGCATCTCCTAAACCAATGATATTACCTTTAGTATCTGTTGCTGTTGTGCCTGCAACAAAAATATGTTGACCTATCTTAACAACCCTAGAATAACTAGCAATGGATTCCCAAGGGACACCTGAAAAAAAATTTTGGCGCTTCATGTTAACATCATATGTCCAGATAAGTTTTTTGCCTTGGGAAAATTTTTGCTGGTGCTCTATAATAGCAGGAGTAAATGATTAGGAAGTTTCTAAGCTTATTACACTTATTCATAGTCAGGAACCCCACTAATAAATAATGAAGCTTTGTATTTTGGATTTTGATTCAACCATTATAAATGGCGAGACTATAGATGCTCTTGCTGATGCTCATGATAAAGGTAAAGAAGTCAAAGAAATAACACAGCAAGCTATGGTAGGGAAGCTCGATTTTTTTGAGTCTTTAATCAAGCGTGTTGAACTCTTGAAAGGCTTATCTCATGACAAGGCTATCCATATATGTAAGACTCTTCCTCTTATGCCCGGTGCAAAGGAAATTGTGCCAGCTCTAAAACAAAAAGATTATACAATAATTATTTTTTCAGGAGGCTTTCGTGAAGCTACAACACATTTTCGTGAAGCTTTAGATGCCGATGCTGACTTTGCTAATTTTTTGCATACTAAAAATGGCATACTCACAGGGCAAGTAGGGGGGGAAATGATGACTAGCGGTGCCAAAGGTGATTTGCTTAAGCGTCTACAAAAACTGCTAGGAATCAGTAAAGAGGAAACTATGGTTGTAGGTGATGGTGCAAATGATCTTTCTATGTTTCAATATAGCAATAAAAAAATCGCCTTTTGTGCTAAAGAAATACTTAGGCAAGCAGCAGATCATTGCATTTTTAATAAAGATTTAAGAGAAATTTTGGAATTTGCATGACTTAACTACTAGGATTTTTTGTAGCTTATCCAATTACTCCAAGAGCTGCTATAAAACTTAACATTAGGGCGTGTGGACACCTAGAGTGTGAAATCAAAAACGCTACTCTTAAATACCTTGGATAATCCTGATGCTGACGCATAAGTGAGCTTACCCCCAAAAACTGGACAGAAAACCCCGGCGAAATTAAGGTCCATAGAAGATGTAAAATATCTAGAATATGGAGATATAAATGAGCCAGACAAAAGGAATAAGAAAAACATATAAGAAAGAATTCAAAGCTAAAGTTGCAGCAGCAGCCATAGTTGGAGAGAAGAATCTTGCAGAATTAGCAAATCAATATGGTGTACACACCACTCAAATTAAAGAATGGAAAAAAGCTGGATCAGAAGCATTGCATGAAAGATTTTCACTACTAAGGGGCAGGAAAGCCAAACTGCAAGAACGTAGAGAGGCTGCACTGTACGAACAGATTGGCAAATTGAAAATGGAACTAGATTTTTTGTCCAAAGGGCTCAAAAACTGAGTCAAGAGGAACGTATGTTGATAGTCGATCCAAGGCACCCTCAATTGAGCATTACTAAGCAATGTGAGTTACTGAGACTGAATCGTAGTAGTTATTACTATCGACCTACAAGAATCAGCGATCTCAATGAATGCTTGATGCAAAGGATAGATGAGTTGTATACAGATCATCCTTTTCTAGGTTATCGCAAGATAACAGCAATGCTCAATGGAGAAGGCTATAAAGTCAATCACAAAAGAGTATATCGTTTGATGTGTCTGATGGGTTTGCAAGCTATATATGCCAAACCCAAACTAAGTAAACCAAAGGAAGGACATAAAATTTACCCATACCTTCTGAAAAACAAAATCATAAACAAACCAAATCAGGTATGGGCTAGTGATATTACGTATATACGTTTGCAAGGAGGATATTGCTATCTGGTAGTAGTAATGGATTGGTATAGCCGTTATGTTGTTTCATGGGAAGTTTCGAATAGCATGAAAGCAGAGTTTTGTATAGAAGCATTAGAAGAGGCGTTGGAAGGAGAGAAGCCAGAGATATTCAATACAGATCAAGGTAGTCAGTACACAAGTCATGAGTTTACGGATATATTGAAGGCAAACGAAATAGCAATCAGCATGGACGGAAGAGGGTGCTACATGGATAATATATTTACAGAAAGGTTGTGGAGAACGGTAAAGTATGAAGAAGTATATCTAAAGGAATACAAAAATATAGAGCAAGGAAGGGAAGAAATAGGAAAGTACTTACAATTTTATAACAGTGAACGTCCGCATCAATCATTGCAGTACAAAACGCCTGAATTAGTTTACAGAGAGGAGAAAACTAAATCAATAATAACAGGATAGGTTGTTATCAAGCTTACAAACAATGTAATCTCAATTTGTTATCCTTTTAGTAGGTCTTAATTAACCTTAATTTTTTGTCCGATCAATTGGGTTCACCTCACTACATGCATCCCAGAAGACCTATTCCTCATAGCTAAAGTACAGGATAGCAGATTTTGACAATTAATTCAACTTTTAGTGTCTACAGTATTGCACCCTAAATTACCCATTTGCATTGTGTAGAAAGATGCTAACGCCGATTTTGATCAATAAACTTCAGACTTAGTTAGGAAAATTCTTTCTTTTCCTTCACTGCGTCTAGGACAGGTTCAAAGAAATTGACTAATCACATTAGAGCAATTTGGTATTTTGTCCATCATTATAACTCATCCTTACATGCATAGGACTACCAAATTTGCTTAAATTTTAATTTCCGATCACCCGTTTTTCTTATAAAGTTTTGAAGATAACTACTTGGTAAGCATTCTTGCTAGAAGCAACAACACTAAAGGATAAAATATTATAAGTAAGAAGAAGTATTTGTGCTGAGGTGGCAAAGAGTTTAACATGCTAGTGTAATTTTTGAATTGCTTTAACTTGTCTGGGACAGACGTTTTTTGAGTGTTTTCAGCCTCAAGTTTAAGTGATTTTTTATTGAGAACCTTACGCCGCGAAAGTTTATTCTTAAGGTGCTTACTTTTTAGTAAGTTGGTAAAACTGCTTAAATGTAATGTATTAGGATGTTCAGAGTTAAATGATTGTTCATGGAAAACTAGTACTTTAGCATATAATGCCTCAGCTTCAGCATGCTTGTTTTGAACGTAGAAGAGACCTGCAAGCCTATTAAGGCTTTTAATTACATCAGGATGCTCAGGTCCAAGTAATTTTTTATGTATGATTAAAGCCTTATAATATAAAGACTCAGCCTCAGAGTACCTACCTTGTGCTCTTAATACTCCTGCAAGATTATTAAGGCTGGTAATGGAATAAAGGTTTTGAAGACCAAATACTTTTTTGCGTATGGCTAGCGCTCTACGGCACATAGTTTCAGCTTCATCGTAGTTACCTTGATTGTATAGGAGGCCTGCGAGATTATTTAGGTTTTGTGAAGTATCAGGATGTTCAGGACCAAGTATTTCCTCACGTATAGCTAAAGATTTGCGATACAAAGACTCAGCTTCAGTATACTTACCTTGAATCTTTAATAGTAATGCAAGGTCATGAAGATTTTTAGCTACAATAGAGTGCTTAAGACCAAAGACCTTTCTACGCAGGGCTAGAGCTTTGCGCAATTGAAGTTCTTTTTCCCTGTGTTGACTGGAAGAAGTGCTGAATAAGATCTTAATCTCATTTGTAGAAAGTGGTTTGGTTTTGTATGAAGGGGGAGGATCAGCATCAATATTTGCGTTATAATCTACCAAGAGCTGTTGGGTTCTATAATCAGACATAGAAATCTTTTCCTAAACTAGTGTTGAGATAGGCTATTCATAAAATAAATTACTAAAAACCTCATAGATTTAGACCACTTGAAATGTTTATGGTCTTCAGCCAAAGCATTTTACATTATCAATAGTGTGATCTTAAATGAGACCTAGATAAAAATAGGATTAGAGGTTTCTCATCTGTGGAAAACAACCTAGAGACAAACAATTCTTGCTAAGGCTAGAATCATTGTTTGTGATTCACTTAATCCCTCCCTACTGTTAAATAATCTTAAAAAGAGCAGGTCTTTTGAATTTCACAGGTTAAAAAAGGTGTTCCTGACTTGAGGTCATTTTTAAGATCACACCCCACTATCAAAAAAAGTTGAGCAGAGTCAGAATCTGTTTGTAACATAATGCAACCTAAAATATAAAGGTAAATAGGTAAGTAGGTGTTTCCTGCTTTCAACCATAAACCTTGCACTAACGTGGAAGCTGTACCATTTTCCCTAAAAATTGCCCACCTAGCAAGTGCATATGAAGATGAAAAACCTCTTGGTGACCATGCTCTTTACAATTAACAATTAGTCTATAGCCTTTGGTTAAACCTTCTTGTTTTGCTATCTCCTTAGCAACACTGAACATATGTCCTACCATAACTTCATCCTTGCCTTCAATGTCATCTACAGTGGGAATAACTTTGTTAGGAATGATAAGTATATGTGTAGGAGCTTGAGGGTTTATATCTCTAAAAGCAGTCACCTGTTCATCTTGATAAACAATGTCCGCAGGTATTTCTTTGCTGATTATCTTGCTGAAAATAGTTTCTTCTGCCATAAAGTATAGTATATAATGACTCAATGCAAAGCTACCAAAGGTTTGACTCATGAAAGGCCTTATTTTAATTGTTGAGGATGATACCCAACTTAATAGCATGATACAAACTCATTTGTCTCGAGCAGGTTATGAAGTAATTGGAGTTAATAGCGGTGAAGCTGCCCTAGAAAAGTTAAGGGTTAATCCAACTATTGATGTTGCAGTTCTTGATATTGATTTAAGCCTAGCAGGAGGGGAATTAGATGGATTAGACGTTGCTCGAGCTGTTTATTATCAAACAGATGCCATTAGCATCATGCTTACAGCTTTTGCCTATAATGAGTATGGAGATCAAAGTTATGCTTTAGGTGCCAAAGGGTACATACAAAAGTCTGATTATGACTTTATACCTATGCTAAAAAACACCATTGCAGCTTTACTAGACTTAAAACGTTCACAAGCAACTAGTACTTTAAGTTGTGGTCAGCTAACAGTTTATCTTTATAACCATAGAGTTGTGGAACGTGATGAACTTATAGACATGTCTCCTATGGAAGTAAAAATGCTTGTAGCTCTTATTAAAAAATGTCAACAAGTTGTTTCCAAAGAAGATTTACACTTAGCGCTATACCCCAATCCTAACCCTGATGTTACACCTCCTTTAAGTATCGTAGAAACTTATATTTCTTCTCTAAGAAAAAAGCTAAGTACAACCAGTATAGAAACAGTTCGTGGACTAGGTTATAAGCTATCCGCTAAAGAGACGTAAGGTAATGCGTTCACGCCTACGTTTAGATAGTATTTATACTGTCTTTATAGTTTTCAGCATCTCTATGTTAACTCTTGGCATATCCTACTTAGTCATCATAACCAGTTCATATATATCAATAAATAAAGTCTTGCAAAGTTTTGCAGGACAATATAAAGACTTCCGTGATTTTTCCGAGCAGTTTGGTAAAGAGAAAAATCATGTGGATTCTCAATATACAAAAGCTAAAGCAGGATATTTTTTCCCAAATGGACAAGCCTTAGGCACAATAGAGCACATACCCCTTGCTAAAAAGACTTACATAGAGTGGTATGACTTCTTGCAAGCTCGCTGGCTCAGGTCAATTCCTATTACTATAGGTGCTAATGAACAAGGTACCATACGTATTACTTACCCAGTGCCACTACGTCAAGTAACGTTATCCTTGATGCCCTTCATTATTTTTAGCCTTTTATTATCATGGCTAACCTTATGGTACACTACAACCCCTTTACATAAACTAATAAAGCAAGCGCAAAGTATTAATCCTAAGGCACCTAAGCCAGAACTTTTAGATGCAAAAGGGCCTTTTGAAATCCGTCAACTTAGTTTGAGTTTACGCCAAGCGCTTATAACTATCAAAAAGTACCAAGAATCTATAGAAGAACAACATGAAAGAGAAAGGGAGCGTTATAAATGGTTTCATCATGAATTAACTCAACCCAATGCTTTAGCAGTAGGTACATTACAACTTGCCTTACCTAATACACCCTTGCCTAGTGAGGATACCGTTGTACTACAAAGCTGCCTAGAAGAAACTAGCTTTATCTTGAGTGCTCTAGCCAACTATTTAGGACTTAGTGATTTAACTATTGATAATCCTAAAGTTTTTGACTTAAAAGAGGTGTGCCTAGCTGTGGTCAAGCTTTATCCAGGAGTTAAACTTAACTTATTAGCAGATTCAGCTTTTGTTCAAGGCAGTGAGTTTTTCATTCGGCGAGTACTGCATAACCTTTTATACAATGCTCGTCGAGTAGTAAGTAGCAATAGTGATATAAATATTGCACTAAGTACTAGTGAACAAGGAGCTTGCCTACAGGTATCAGATAAAGGTCCGGGTATTCCTGAAGATGTTAAGCCTCTTCTTTTTAAGGGGGAAATAAAAGTAGAGCGTAAAAAAGGAGGTAGAGGCATAGGTCTTTGGTATGCAAAGCGCCTAATTGACCTTCAAAGTGGCAGCATAGATGTTACTTCTAATAAAGATGGTGGAGCATGCTTTACCATTAAACTACCTCTTGTATCAAAAGAGGTGCTGTCAGCATAAAATTTGACAATAGAGAACATTTTCACAAGCACTGAGTAAAAAAATACAAGTTTTAAATACTTGTGCTAGTAATAAAGTGAGTGCACATAACTTTTTCATATGACATTCATATGTCCCTAGTAAGATGGGTAGCAATTACAGGGCATATTAGTCCAAAAGCAACATGGCCGCAAAGCTCTCAGGCTTCACAGCCTTGTGATTAAGAATTGTACTTCGCACTCTAAAACACTTTTATGAAGGAGAACCATGAAAAAGTTCATTAGTTTGGTGGTAGGAATTTTTGCTCTACTTATTCAGCCAGTTTTTGCTACAAGTGAAGCTGATCTAGAAGCTCTTGTAGGTAATGCAGATGTTGTTGCGTGCTCTGACCAACTGGTAGCTTACTACGATAGTCTAGATGCTAGCGGTGTCACTGATGATATGAGAGCAGTTGTTACTAGTTACTATGAAAATGAGTTTGCAGAAGCTTATGCAGATGCAAATGGTGAAGACGCAGACCCCGATGTAGCATCTAAACTTGCTCTTCTAGATGACAAAGGTGTTTACCTCCAGTACCATTATTTAGCAAATAATGAGGCAGCATTAGGCGCTAAAGATACACTTGCTGATGCTGAAGATGGATCTGCTTGGTCAGGTGAACATGCAAGTTGTCATGCTGACGATCCCGAAGATCCTGAAGATGTCAGCCTCTCTACAGCACTTGGTGATGATGGTTCCTATGACTACTTTATTATTGACACAAGTGGTAATATTGCTTACACAGTATATAAAGAAACTGATCTAGCAACTAATCTTGTTAATGGTAGCTTTGCTGAATCTGGACTTGGCGAAGCTTATGCAGGCTCTGTTGCCAGTGGTGGTTTGTTTGTAGGTAATGTTGCTTCTTATTGGCCCTCTTATGAAGCTGATGCCCAGTTTGCATGTGCACCAATAGGTGACGCTGGTGCAACCTTTTGCTTGCAAATTACTCCTGATCAATTAGCAGAGGGTGGTGCCCTAACCCCTACTGAATAACCCCTACTAAGCAAAAAATAGCTCAAGCCATTTTCTATTTTTTGCTAGTTTGCTTTTTCACTCCCTACTCAAGAAGTTAGGTTTTGCTTGCGGTCAGCATAACATTTAATTTTTGAGTAGGGTTTTTACATTTGACTTATTTTAGCCACACATAACTGTTTAAACAGACTCAACCTCCACTACAAAGTGGAGGTTTTTTTATTTGTTATCTTTTAATCTGAGTTTGGCTATGCCAATTTGCTTTTCAACTTCACTTTTAGCAGTACCTCCATAACTAGTACGGGTATTTACAACACTTTCTAACTTAAGCACATCATAAATGTCTTTATCAATAAGATTTGAAAAGTTTTGTAGTTGCTCGAGCTCAAGCTCTTGTAAATCTTTACCTTCTTTTATAGCTAGGGCAACTAACTTTCCCACAACTTCATGGGCTTTACGAAAAGGAAGACCTTTTTTTGCCAAATAATCTGCCAAATCAGTGGCATTACTAAAAGCACGTCCTGCACTATAATAACTGCGCTCAGCATGCAGTTCTATCTTAGGTAGCATATCAATGTGTAATTTTAGGATCACTTTAAGCGTATCAGCACTGTCAAAAACACCCTCTTTATCTTCTTGCATGTCTTTGTTATAAGCTAAGGGTAAGCCTTTCATAACAGTAAGTAAGCTCATTAAGTTGCCATAAACCCTGCCTGTTTTACCTCGAGCCAACTCACAGACATCAGGATTTTTCTTTTGGGGCATTATAGAACTACCAGTTGTATGGCTATCTGGCAAAGTAACAAAGCCAAATTCTTGACTAGACCATAAAATAAGCTCTTCACTAAGGCGGGAAAAGTGCATCATAGCTATGGAGCAGTTCGCTAGAAACTCTAGCGCAAAATCACGGTCAGATACACTATCCAGTGAGTTTTGAGTGGGATAACTAAAATCTAAAAGTTCTGCTGTACGTTCACGGTTAATAGGAAAACCTGTACCAGCTAGTGCTCCTGCACCCAAAGGAGAAGCATTAATTCGCTTAAGGATATCTTGAAAGCGCTGCCCATCACGACTAAACATTTCAAAGTATGCTAACACATGATGAGAAAAGAGAACTGGTTGAGCTACCTGCAAGTGAGTGTAACCAGGTAATATTATCTCGAGATGCTCCTCAGCTAAGTTTACCAAAACCTTATTCAACTCTTTAAGTAGAGTTATAAGTTCTTGTGTTTCTTGTCTAAGCCACAATCTAAAATCTGTTACGACTTGATCATTACGGCTGCGAGCAGTATGCAATTTACCTGCTACTGGTCCAATTCTATTGGTAAGCTCTTTTTCAATGTTCATATGAACATCTTCAAACTCAATTAGCCAAGTAAAATTTTGGGCTTTAATATCTCTTAAGATACCTTTGAGGCCTTCAATAATCTGATTAGCCTCTTCTTTAGTTAAGATACTTTGCTCTGCTAGCATAGTTGCATGGGCTATGGAGCCTTGAATATCTTGCACAGCAAGACGCCTATCTACATTTATTGAAGCATTGAAATCTTGTACTAATTTGTTTGTCTCTTCAGAGAAACGCCCACCCCACATACGCTCCTCTGGTTCGATATTTTTCATAGAATAACCTTAATCATGTGAGGTACCGTGATTATGCAAAGCTAATTCCCTTTTGCGCAGAGGTAGTTTATCCCCTCTAAACATAGAAGCTGCTACAAAAGTAGTTATAGGCACAGCAAGAATAAGGCCAATAGACCCTACCAAAGTTTGTACCATTTCGGCAGCAACAAGCTCTATATTTAAAGCACGTTGCCAAGTAAAATCATTTAGACTTAGTAAAATTAGCATAGGCAAGGCAGCACCTGTGTATGCAAGCACTAAAGTATTTACCAAAGAACCTATGTGATCAAGCCCCACATTCATTCCCCTTTTATAAAGGCTTACCCAACTAAAACTTGGGTTTGCATGGGCAAGTTCGCGTATCACACTAGCTTGCACGATAGTAATATCAGTAAGTGCTCCCAGAGCTCCTATAAGAAGTCCAGCTAGCATAAGACCTTTAAGGTTAATTGTTTCGGCACTAATAGTGATATACATAGCTTCCTCAGAGCCAAAACCAGTTAAATGTGCCAAATTACTAAAAAGGATGCCTAAAAACATAGTTATTACTACAGCTATGGAAGTGCCCAATAATGCTGCAGTGGTACTCCAATTCAAACCATGTACAAAATAAATGGCTAGAATAAGAATCCCTCCTACCCCTAACAGAGAAACGAGCATAGGAGGCTGCCCAGCTAAAATTTGGGGTACTATATAAAAAATCACTATAATAAGGCTGAGTGTAGTGGCTACAAAGGCACGAAGCCCCTTGAATCTTGCTACCATAATGGAAACTAATAAAAACAAGCCTGTTAGATAAAAAATTATAGGACGTCTTACCCAATCTATTATCACATAAGTAATTGCTCCATTAGGAGCAGGAGAGTAATACAATTCAACACGTTGTCCAACTTTCAAGGTTAAGGACTCATGTTGGCTTAGCTTGTCAGGTACAAGTAGTCCAATGTTTGCTTCGACGATGTGGCCGTCGTTAAGGGCTACTCGAGCACTCTCATTAGCCATATCAACACTTTTAATGCTACCTTCTAAATAACCTGTTTCAGATGTGGCCTTGTGTGCAAACACGTTACCAATCACTAGGCATGCTAAGATGAAAAGTATTTTTATTTTCAACATTGTAAAGTTAATTTAGAAAAAACTCTTGCTCTAAAAGGCTTGCTGTTGAAAATACGACATGAAAAGGCTTGCAGTAAATTACTACACTTTCATACCCACTTAAATCAACATCGGCAGGAATATCATAGTTTTGATTACCTAAATTACCTTTGAGCGAACCTAGGTCTATATAATCATCGCCAATATTTGAGCGGTTAGTTGGGTTAGGATTACTTGATAAAATCACATGTAAATCAGGGCCATTGGTAGATCTGAAATCCTCAAATCGTAAAATACGGTTATTAGTAGGCAATTCGTAAATAGTTGCTTTTCCTGAACCTTTATGGAAGCTATCAGCATCTGTAAATTGACCTGCTTTTAAAATAATAGGCTCTTCACTAGGCATATTATCATCAATAGTCTTATCAGGCATAAGTGTTGCTAATTCTTGCAGTTGCTTTTCTACTTTCGTTTTTTCAACATCACTTAAATCCTCTAATTCTTGCATTGCTCCTACAAGCGTATTTTCAACCTCTTCGGCAGACATTTCGCTTGCTTCTGCCATGGAAGGTAAATTTATAGGGAAATCTTCATCAACAATTCGATTGATAAATATTGGTGATGCAAGATACCAACCAATGGCTAGTACAGCAGCAAGGGCTACTAATCCAATAATTATTTTTATTTTTTTCCTCATAGTATCTCCATTAAGAATTTCAGCTATTGTATTATTACAGCATAAAGTCATTAGTTTTTGGAAATCTAAGCCAGTAAATACAATGTTCTTGGTTTGTTTATTATACTTTTAGTGGTATAAAAATGGATATTACTAGATTGCTAGATGGTACCCCTCGTACCAGTAAGGACTTATCTAAACAATTTATACCTTTAGACTGACATCTTTAGTTATTATAAGACTAAGGATTTATCTAGCCTATAAAAAGAATTTTTGTAGAGGAAGTTTTTTATAGAGCATTTTAGAAAAAAATTACCTAAGAAGAACATATTTATGGAACATACCTTTCAAGTTGACTTACGTGGAATTATTAGTATTCTTTCCAAAAATCTTTACAGTGGTCCTGAGGTCTTTGTACGTGAACTTTTACAAAATGCAGTTGATGCTATTCGTGCTCGAGAAAAGCAAGAATCAAACTATGAAGGAGCTATCCACATTAACATCGCTACTGATGAGCAAGGGATATTTCTGAGCTTTCAAGATAATGGTATAGGACTTACTGAGGATGAGGTTCATCGTTTTCTAGCAACTATTGGGCAATCTTCTAAACGAGGCGAAGATGCTCGCGATTTTATAGGCCAGTTTGGCATTGGTTTGCTTTCAGCCTTTTTAGTAGCAGATAAGATCACAGTCCTTAGCCGTTCTATTATACAAGGCTCACCTGCTCTTTGCTGGCATGCCCAAGCACAAGGCACTTATAGCCTCGAGCCAACCTCTAAAGATATTCCTATAGGTAGCCAGGTAATCTTGCGCCCTAATAAAGATTTTCAAGTATTTTATGAGCATAAGCGGATAGAAGAATTAGTAAAGTATTTTGCTGCTTATTTATCTTATCCAATATTCCTAAGTACTCCTGAAGGTAAAAAGCATATAAATGATGAACTTGCACCTTGGCAAAAAACTTTCTCTACTGAATCTGAGCGTGCAGAAGCCTTTTTTGATTATGGTCAAGAGATTTTGGGAGTGAGACCTTTTGATGTGCTGGATTTACACTCAGAAGCAGGTGATGTTACTGGATTAGCTTTTATCTTACCTTGGGCACCAAATCTTGCTACTAAGCCTAAGCATAAAGCTTATCTTAAAAATATGCTTATTTCTGATGCAGTGGATAATCTCTTGCCAGACTGGGCTTTTTTTGTACAGTGTGTCATGAACGCTGAAAGCTTACATCCTACTGCCTCACGGGAGGCTTTTGTAGTTGATGGGGCATTTGAAGCTTGTCGCAGTGATCTAGGCCAGCAACTAAAAGACTATCTTAAAAATCTAGCCCAGCAGCAACCCCAGAAACTTCATGATTTCATTACTTTACACGATCTAGCTCTTAAATCTTTGGCTCTTCAAGATGATGAGCTTTTTGAAATTATAATTCCGTGGTTAACTTTTGAAAGTTCTATAGGAAAGGTAAAATTATTAGAAGATCATAAATCAGGTGTAATTCGTTATTGCACTGATTTAAGTCAATTTAGGCAGTTAGTACGTGTAGCAGCAGCACAGGGGATAATTGTTATCAATGGGTCTTATGTATATATTAGTGAAATTTTGCAGAAATATGCCCAAGTTAATCCTGATGTGCAGCTCGAGCACATGGACAGTATGAGCATAACCACTAGTTTTCAGCCATTACCTCTTGAAGAACGTGAACTTTGCACACCCTTCCTACACTCAGCAGATGAAGCACTCAAACCTTTTAATTGCCAAGTTGAGTTGGCACACTTTAAGCCTTCTGAACTACCTACTCTATATGTCTTAAGTGAAGAGCAACGCTTTCTACGTTCAGTACAACAAACCCAGCAGGGTATTTCGGATACACTATGGTTTGGTGTGCTTGAAGGACTATCTAATCAGCAAACAAGCAAAGCCCATCTTTACCTTAATATGGGCAATGATCTTATTCGCCACCTAACCCTCTTGCGTGAAACAGGTTTAATACATCGTGTGATGGAAGTACTTTATGCTCAAGCTTTGTTACTAGGGCACCACAGTTTAAGTGCTGCTGAAATGCAGTTACTAAACAAGGGTATTCTTGATCTAATTGATAAAAGCCTTAAAATGTCAGTAAATCAGGCAGGAGACTTGTATGGAGCTAACTAATGAGAGTATAGAAAACCTCATTAAACAGGCTGAGGATATGCCTAATAGTGAAGCTAAACTTGCTTTACTCGAGCGTGCAATAGCAGAGGCAGATAATTTGGTAGACATAAAGTTGGGAGTTGGTGCTCGTTTTGAACTCATGGATGCGGCTACATATTTTGGACACTCTGAAAAAACATTAGTAGCATTTGCGTGGTGTTTAGCACGCTATGATGAATCACCTGACAATTTTAGCTGGTGGCAAGAGAACTCTCTTTACTGGAATTATAAATGGGTGCTGGGGCACATAGAGGATTTTCCCAGCATACCTTTAGAAAAAGCCTTGGAACTGCATAAAGACTTTGCTAAACGTTATCGTGCTGCAGGTTATAGTGAGCGTACTGTACATTACTACTACATGCGTTTTGCTAGACACAGAGGTTTGACCAAAGAAGCTAAAGAGCACTATGAAGCGTGGCAGAAACTAAAGCGAGATCCCTTTTCTGATTGTTATGCCTGTGAAACAAATCAGGCTGTCATCTATCATATTTTTGCTAGGGAAGATGAAAAAGCGCTCGGGGTTGCCAAACCTATTTTGGAAGGTAAGCTTAGCTGTGCAGATATTCCTAGGTCTACCTATGCACAAGTGCTCTTACCACTAGTGCACTTAGGACGTTTTGATGAAGCAGAGCGTTATCATCAACAAGGTATACCACTTTACCAAAGCACTCAAGAAGGATTAGAAGACCTTGGCAAGCACTTTGCTTATTTGGTTGTTGTAGAGAAGCTAGCTGAAGCCATTTCCCTTTTTGAGAGACACTTACCTTGGGCGTTAAAAACTGCTCAGATAGGCTCACGGTTTAACTTTTATTTAGCAACAAATTTACTCTTTAAGCAATTAGTTAAAGAGCATGAACACATCAACTTACGCTTACCCCCAAATTTTCAGCTCTTTGAACTTGAGGGCAGGTATAAAGTGCAACTCCTAGCAGCACACTTTGATCAGGAACTTCAAATTTTAGCAAAAAGCTTTGACCAACGGAATCAGACTGCTCGCTTTAAAGAACGTGTTGAAGAAAGTGAGAGGTTGCTCGAGAAGTTAGCTGCAATGTTTTACAAATAATGAGTAGAAAGAGTATTATCTTCTTCATAACCTATGCCCCTTGTACATAAGGTTTTCTTGATCACCACTATTCCTTAAGGCCAAGTATACATAGATGGCGAGCTATACTGTTGCAATAGGTTCATGTTGTAGTTAAAAAGTTGCTGGTTAGAATACATTAGCATACTAACGGTATTAGTCATAATGAAGCTTTCTGCCATATAATCACGAATAGCTTTGTCGCTAAGGCGCTTGGTTAGTATGTTGGCAACAACATTTTCTTGAATACTTTTAACCAACCACTCACTTAACTCAAGCGGCACTTTCGCTTCCCCCAAAACCCAATTATCTTGAGTTGTCCAATTAAGAGCCCTCCATAATTGTGTTTGTGTTTGACTATCATCTACAGCAGAAAGCGCTGTTATAACTCTGGCATAGGCAGCAGCAGCCTCAGCAACATCAGGGTTTGCTAAACCAACACGTAGTTTGAGTGAGAGAACCTCCTTTGCATCAACGTTTAGGTAAAAGCTCGAGGCTTGCTTAAACAAAGTTTGAACATGTTTGCCTGAGGGTGCAAAAAATTTATTGACATCTTGAACAGCAATCTGCAACAAAGGGGTATTTGGAGCACTTAGGTCAGCCTCAGATAAGCCCTCATCAACAAGTAGTGTGCGAACATCAACTTCTGCACCAACTACTAGTCTATCATTTTCAACTGCTAGTGCTAACTGTTCAGTACCGTCTTCTGATTTCCCAAGATAAAGACTAACTTCATTTGAAGGAACTTTTTGAAAGACTATATCGTCTTCAGCAAAGCCATCGAGCACCTTAGCTTCAGATACTTGCCCACTAGCTGAAATAGCTACGCTACCTTCAGCAAAGGTATAAAGTACACTGTCAAGATCCTCACCAAAAAAAACGGCCATACTACTTAAGCTCTCTAAAAGCGCAGGTGAGCTTAGGGTCTGCCTTAGCTTTTTAACATTAAGGGTCAATACTTCAGTAGAGTTGTGTAAAGAAAAAGTTAATAGCTCTTGCGGTAAGGCTTGCTTGAAAGACAATTCATGTTTATCATGCATCGTTTGGGCTAATAATTCGGCTCGAGCAGGAGAAGTAGTTAGTAAATCTTGAATCACCACTGATTCAGAGTCAGTAAGCTGTATAGTTAACACATTAACTAGGCTACGCAATAATTCTCTAAAGATAGCTTCAGAAGCTTGTCCCTGAACAATTGTCATCTGCTGGGCGATTTCTTTTAAAGTCTCTTTATAAAAAGCCTTTCCTTCAGGGCTGTAATTAATATAGGTTTCTCACCAACGTACTAGCTTCTTGCAAACGATTAATTTCGTCAGAAGTTAAGGAGCGATCTATAACAAAACTTACAACATTACTAAATTGCTGAATGTATTCATCTTTGTACTCTACTAAATCTGGAGTTTGTGCTAAGGCTAACCCCTGCACAATATAGAACCACAAAAAGGTCACAAGTAACAATCTTTTCCCAAGGCAATTTTGATTTAACTTTTCCATAACTGATTCTAATTAATTGTGTGACTATTGCAAAAGAGAGCAAAATAATGAAATGTTGTTTACTAACATTTAAAAATAGGGAATATGACTTTGTTATGGCAGTTTACGCTCACCCACAGTTACTGGAGCAATAATATCAATCTTTCCACCTTCTGATTCCATGTTATAGGCGTGTTTCTGAAGTGCTTGCCACCAAGTAAACCCTCGCTCTTCAGCCTTGTCATCAAAAGGAAGGTTATACTCAATATGGTCCCGATGCCAAAGTTCTGCGTGTTCAGCTAATAGCCTGAGAAAACGGTCTCTATAAAGAGGAGTGGTATGCTCAACATGCAAGTGGAAACGAATACCTTTGTCTTTGCTAAGTGATAATATAAGTACTTGCCACTCTGGACCAAGTACAGGAACACGCTTTAACTCTTCAGGTAGAGGTAAACGTTCTGTAGTAGAATGTTCATGGATAATGCCAACGAGTTTAGCCAAGTGTGCAGCAAAATAGCTCTCGATACCATCAAGTGCTTTGTAAATACGCTCAAGATATGTTATGCTAACGAGTCCGAGAAAGTTGGTTCTTGTGGGGTTGGCCACCACATTCCATAATTACCGTTAGGTACTTCTTCGTTTTGCTCGAGCTTACTCACACCAAGGTCTTCAAAACTTGCTAATTGTTGTGGCGAGAGTGGTTTTACCTTTGCTCTAGTTAATGTTTTAGTACTGAAGTAAATGGGGGTGGGTAGTTGCTCGAGCCGATACAAAACCTGTAAAGCAGTAAATGCAGCAGCATCTTCTTTACTACCCTTTGGGTAAAAAAAGATATCGTAAATCTTGTCATTCTCTAAAATTCGTGCCGAAACATAAATTAACCCTAGCTCAGTAAGACGGTTACCAGATACCTCAAGAAGTTGTTGAGAAGGTAAAAGCACCTTACTAAAAGCATCTATAAAAAACAATGAATCCATTGCCTGAACTTTTGGATCTTCGTTAGCTATAGAATTATCAATAATGATCTTTGGCCAATGTGCTGGTGCATTGGTTGCTAAAAGACTAGATGAATTATCTTTATAAAAAGCTAAATGCCCCAACCAAAATATATTGACTAGAGGCACAAACATAAGGAGTCCAAGCCAAAAAGATTTATTTCGTGCTTTAGAAATGTACATCCAAACAATGGCCCATATAAAAGCATTAGCTACAGGAACAAACATCAATAATACCTACCAGGTAGGCCTTCTCGCAATCTGCATTAGTAAGAACAGGTTAACAAAAGGAATCCATGCTAACCAACTATTTGGTGTACCCGTTTTATTTGCTATTATTTGTACACAAAGAGAAGAATAGGCATAACCTAATATGCTAAGAAGTATATATAGAGAGGAAAAATAGTTGTCAAAAGATGATTGTGCCATACCAAACCCCAATAACAATAAACCCATAGCTATACTTACCAGCCAACTTGCCTTTTTATAATACATTGACCTAGTATCTCCAAATTCACCTAGTAGAAGGACTAAAATGAGCCTTTATGTACTTATCTAAAATTTTATTAAAATCAGCAGCAATATTAGGACCCTGTAAAGTAGTCACTAATTTCCCATCACTATAAACAGGAGCCTTAGGATCTTCGCCTGTACCAGGTAAGGAAATACCTATGTTAGCATGCTTTGATTCACCGGGACCATTTACTATACAACCCATAACAGCAACATTAAGATTTTCTACACCAACATAGCATTCTTTCCAAACAGGCATTTGCTTTTTTAAGTAGGCTTGAATATCTTTAGCCATTTCTTGGAAAAGTGTACTAGTAGTCCTTCCACACCCTGGACAAGCAGTAACGGTAGGAGAAAAGCTACGTAGGGATAGTGCTTGTAAAATTTCTTGGGCAACTTCTACCTCTTTACTGCGGGCTGCTCCTACTTCGGGTGTCAGTGAAACACGGATAGTATCACCTATGCCCTCAGTTAATAGTGGAGTTAGTCCAGCGGTACTACTAACAATACCCTTTGTACCCATACCAGCCTCAGTCAGACCCAAATGCAAGGGATAACTGCAACGGTTGGCTAGTTCATGGTAAACGTCCCACAAATCACGAACTTTTGAAACCTTTGCACTAAGAATAATTTTATTGCTAGCTAAGCCATAAGATTCTGCTGCTTCAGCAGAAAGCAAAGCTGACTGTAGTATAGCTTCTATTAGTATGGCTCTAGCTTCTAAAGGCTCTGAACGTTTAGCATTTTCATCCATTAGCTTAGTAAGCAGTTGCTGATCAAGCGAGCCCCAGTTAACCCCTATGCGAACAGGTTTATCAAGCTCTGAGGCTATTTTAATAATAGTGCGAAAGTTTTTATCATAGTACTTGCCTGCACCTACATTACCGGGATTAATTCGGTATTTATCTAAAATCTCTGCAACTTTGGGAAATTCACTTAAAAGTATATGCCCATTGTAGTGAAAATCACCAACTAAAGGGACATTAATTCCCATATCCCTGAGCCTATTATATATTTCAGGCACAGCTTCAGCAGCTTTTTTACTATTCACAGTAATACGCACAAGCTCGCTGCCTGCGTTGACTAACTCTATTATTTGTTCAGATGTTACCTTAGCATTGGCTGTGTCAGTATTGGTCATTGACTGCACAACTATAGGATGCTCGTTACCTATAGGAACATTACCTACCCATACGGTATGGGTTTTACGTTTTGAGAAATGATGAGTTGCTACCATGCACTAAGCCCCTATGTGATGAACAGCACCAAGAAACTTCTCTTTTCTAGGTGCTTTGGCTAACAAATCTCTATAACCAAAATCATATAAAGGGGGTGGGAATAATGCATGAACACCTAGAAGCTTTCCTCCCCCTAGCCAAGATAAAGCATCTACTAAGTTAACTCTGATAATTCCAGCAGTAAAATCTGCACAGTCCATATTATTATGATCAGCTTGTCTAATCCGACGAAACAGAAGTCCGTGTTGGGCATGGGGACGTAAATAAATTGAAGGAGCAGCAATTCTTAGGTCAATTAGTTCTGTATCAAAACCTTCATGCAATCCTGGTTTGGTGGTGTTTATGCCGGCCACCTCTATAGCTATTAGTAAAATATAAGCATACTTATCTTCGTCGTTTAAGTGTTCTCTTTTTTCAAAATGTAAGTACTCTTCAAAATCACCTGTAGTTTGGGCTTTATGACAAGCAAACCAAAGTGCTACCCAAACATTGTCAACAACATCTATCCAACGTGTTCTGATACCGTAGTGTTGCATTAGTGGTTCTCGAGCATAATCATGAACATTGCGAAGTACTTTGTTCCCATCTTTAATAGTTTGGAGATAATTCTTTATGGCATCATCACGGGTCTTTTTACTAACTTGAGAACTTATTCCCCTGTACAAAGTTGGTACAAGGCCTTCATATAAAGTTCTTTGCCCCCTAAAAAATACCCCTACAGGTTTCTCTTTAGCCAACACATACTTTAGGTAACCAGCAGCTTGGGTTAGCACATGGGGACTACGAACATGAAAAACTCCTATACCATTATTTTCCTCTAGATACTCTCCTTTTGAAGACAATAGTTTTTTGAGGCGTGAATCTTTCATGTAGGCTAAAAATTATAACACAAGGGTAATTTGAAATTTGAGGTCACAAACATTGTGTAATGATCTTTAGGTGTGTAGAATCACTTGATTTAGTTATGGGTGGTACGTCAGAATGTATAATTATGAACATGTTAAAAAATCTCCAGAAGAACCTTGCTATATTTTTAGGGGGTGTTGCAGCAGGGACACTAATTACTCTAGTTAACAAATGGTTTTCATTGGTTCTTTTGCTAATAGTTGCAGCTATTCTCTTTGGCTGGCCAATTTTGCTTTCTCGTATGAAAAAAGCCAAGGAGGATTAGTCAAGACCTTAGATTATTCGTACCTCTTTCTAGACGCTAATTATACAGAATTTTTCAAAAATTCTTACAGCATTGCCTATCCTAGGGTAGGGTTATTTTTTTTGCTAACTAGCATATTATTATTTTTGGAGACGCTTGTGCAAGACACTTTTAACATTGAAAGCATTAACGAACTTAGACAAAAGTATTTAGATTTCTTTAAAGATAAAAACCACCTTGTTTACCCCTCTGCCTCTTTAAAAAGCGAAGACCCAACTTTGCTCTTTACTAGTGCAGGTATGGTACAGTTTAAACCTTATTTCTTGGGTGTAACACCCAAATTTGCAGGTGTTGAAGGTATATGGCACCGTGTTGCCACTGCACAGAAATGCTTGCGTATTAATGATATTGAAAATGTAGGCCGCACACTACGCCACCACTCATTTTTTGAGATGATGGGTAATTTTTCTTTTGGCAACTATTTTAAAAAAGAAGCTGCTGAATGGGCTTGGGAATTATTAACAAAGCAATTAGGCTTTGCTCCTGAAAAGCTTTATGTAACTGTTTATCAAGATGATGATGAAGCTTTTGATGTGTGGGAACAACACGTAGGTGTATCTAGTGAAAGAATTTCCCGCTGGGGTGAAGACGAAAATTTTTGGCCTGCCAATGCAGTTTCTAAAGGTCCTAATGGTCCTTGCGGTCCTTGTTCAGAAATATTTTTTGATCGCGGACCAGAATTTGGTACTAGTGATGAAATTGGTCCTAACACAGGCTCAGGAGATAGATTTATAGAAATCTGGAACCTAGTTTTTACTCAGTTTGACAGACAAGATAATGGACACTTAGAGCCTCTGCCTCAAAAAAATATTGACACAGGCTTAGGTTTTGAGCGTTTAGTAGCTGTAATAAGTGGTCAAGAAGATGCCTATGCTACGGAACTTTTTCAACCTACTATCCGTAAGGTAGTAGAGCTTTCCAATAAGCCTTATGAAGGTAAAAAAAGTGTTTCTCATAGAGTAATAGCTGATCACATAAGAGCAGTAACTTTTATTATTGCTGATGGTATTTTGCCTGCTAATGTCGGCGAGGGATATGTAGTTAAGATGCTTTTGCGACGCGCTGCGAGACATGCTTATCTTTTAGGATTTAAAGAGCCTGTGCTTTATGATCTAGTTGAGCAAGTTGTAGAGGTTATGGGTACAGCTTACCCTGAGTTAGAACCAGCTAAAGAACAAGTACAAGGCATTATTCATACAGAAGAAAAGCAGTTTTTACGCACACTCAAGCAAGGTATAAACCGTGTTAACACTATACTGGACAATTTAAACATAGAGATTCTCCCCGGTGACTTAGCTTTTGATTTATGGGAAACTTATGGCTTCCCTCTAGATTTAACCGAAGAAATGGCTACTGAACGCGGTGTGAAAGTTGACAAGGAAGGTTATAGAATAGCTCGAGAAAAAGCTGAGCAAATTTCTCGAGGTGAAGAAAAGAGTGGCACAATTTTTACTAGTCAAAAAGATAATTTAGGACTAATTGCTAAAGCAAATGGAGAAACGATTTTTGTAGGCTATAAGCAAATGGAAGTTGAGGCTTCTATATTAGCTCTGCTGAAAAAGGAAAATTTTGTTGAAAATGTTAAGGAAGGGGAAGAAGTCAATATCATTTTGGATCAAACCCCTTTTTATGCTGAAAGTGGTGGTCAAGTAGCTGATAAGGGTACTATTTATTGGCAAGGTGGACATGCTAAAATCCTAGACACCCAAAAGAGTAAAGAGGGTATGTATTCTCATAAAGCAAAGGTTATAAAAGGTAACTTATTAGCAAGTACTAGAGCTAAAGCAGTAGTGGGTTTAAATCGGTTTGAAACAGAGAAACACCACTCTGCTACACACCTTTTGCATGCTGCTCTTAGAATAATCTTAGGCAATCATGTCGCTCAAGCAGGCTCACTAGTAGAGCCCGAAAGATTACGCTTTGATTTTAGTCACGGCTCTGCACTTACTAGGGAGAATATAGAACACATAGAAATTTTAGTAAATCGCTGGATTCAGGCCAATTTTCAAGTCTCATGGCAGAACATGCCCATTGACGAGGCTCGTCAAACGGGAGCAATGATGCTTTTTGGTGAAAAGTACGGTAGCATTGTAAGAGTAGTCAGCATAGGTGATAGTGAAAACATAGTCTCAACAGAGTTTTGTGGAGGCACTCACGTTAAACACACAGGTAATATTGGCAGCTTCATTATAATTTCAGAAGAGGCTGTTTCTGCTGGTATGCGGCGTATCGAAGCAGTGGTGGGTGAAATGGCTGTTAGGCAAATGCAAAGTGCTCGTTTTATGGATCAAACCATAGCCCAGCAATTGAATGTTCAACACAGCGAGGTAGTTGATCGCATAGAAAAATTACAAGGTGAGCTTAAAAAATATCAGCGAGAAGCTTCACAATTGCGTGACAAGTTAGCCAGAGCACAAACTAGTGAACTGAATTTAAACAATCTGAAAAAAGCTGCTGGTTTTAGCTACAATACTGCTATTTTGAAAGACCTTGACCCTACTGCCTTACGTAGTGCTGCTGATGATCTCCTAAAGAAATCTGGAGCCGACTTTGTCGTTTTAACTAGTGGCAAATTGCTAGTAACTAAAGTTAGTAAAGAGGCTCTAGAAAATGGTATACATGCTGGTAAAATCGTACGTAAGTTAGCAGAGCTAGCTGGTGGTGGTGGTGGTGGTCGCGCGGACATAGCCCAAGCAGGAATTAAAGATCTGAACAAACTACCTCCTGCTTTGGAAAAACTGCCTGAGATTCTAGGTTCTTTAGTGGGTGTGTCTTGATTGAGTGCATTGGTATAAAATTTGATAATGGCCCCAAAATACATTATGTTGAAGCCCCTCAAAATGTACCCAAAATAGGTTCTCATTGTGTAGTAAACACTAAGCGAGGTTTGGAAATAGGGGTGGTACGTACTCAACTAAAAGAGTATCCTGCACCCAATGGACATTTTGTACGCAAAGCTTTTGAAGAAGATTTAAAAACTTATTACCAACTTAAGGAAAAAGCAGAAGATCTTAAATGGTTCCTACGTGCCCGCATTAGACAAAAAGGACTTAATGTAAAGGTAATACACCTAGAATTTAATCTAGAAGAAACTACTTTGATAGTTCATTATAGTGCCAAAGAGATGCAAGATCTACGCCCATTTATTCAGGATTTATTGCAATATACTAAAGCACGCATAGAGTTCCATAATGTTGGCCCCAGAGGGCAAGCCCGTGTGCTTGGTACTATTGGTGTTTGTGGTCAAGGTTCATGCAGTTCTACTTGGCTACAAGGATTTAGTGCCATAGGTGTTCGTATGGCTCGTGATCAGCAATTACCTCTTAACCCAGAGAAAATTAGTGGACCTTGTGGAAGATTAATGTGTTGCTTGCAGTATGAACATGAAATGTATAAAGAACTCTTAAAAGGTATGCCACGTAAATATACTAATGCGTGTCATGATAAAAGTGGACATTGTGGGCGTGTCGTTAAGGTGAATCCTTTTAAGCAAACTGTAGAACTGCAAACAGAGCATAGCATTTTAGAATTCCCCGCTAAAGATGTCCGCACCTTAACATCTGAATATAATCCCTCGCATAATTTAAAAAGTAATTATGAACATGTTGATTATGAAGATATAAATTATGATGATCTTGAAATTGTTAACGATAATGACTTTGATGAGCTTATAGATACTAAAGAAATTGATGACCTTGAAGATTTTGACCCTACAGATTAATCACAGGAAGGGCAAAACTGTGTGTTCGCCCTTCTTTACAAAATAAATGTTTGTTTTTGTTGTTTTTCTATGATTCCGATACACCAGCAAGGGCAGGTACATTGATAGTGTACTGACCTCTTGTACCTTTTAGAACACCTTCTTCTCTAAGTTCTGCCATGGCCATAGAAACACTAACTCGAGTTGCTGTAATCATAGCAGCAAGCTCCTCATGTTTTAAATTAGTGCTTAAATCTGACCACATTTCATCTTTGGGTTCCCCAAAACGCTCAACCTGCTCTAGAAGTACTTTGGCCAAACGAATTTTGACTGGAGCATAAGAACTAGAAAGCTGTTCACGACAGTGAAAAAGGTGGCCAGCCATAATCTGAGTGAAGGTAAGAGCAAAGCTAGGAGCCTTTTGTGCCATTTCTAAAAATTGCTTGCGACTTACAGGGCATGTTGTAGTATCAGTCAGGGCAACTGCATCAACACGATAAGCAGAAGTATCTTGTAAGAATGCCTCACCAATAAAATCGTTTGGACCACAAATAGCCAAGATACGCTCACTCCCACTAGGCGTAGGTACAATAAGCTTAACTTGTCCTTTAGCAATGATATGTAAATCTGTTGCAGGGTCACCTGCATGGAAAATCACATCACCTTTTTCAAAAGGTTTGTCAGGGCAAACCCTTTTAAAAATAGCCATATCCTCAGTACTGACTAAGCTAGTAAAATCTGTATCTTTAACTATCCAAGTACGCATAGAATCACTTTAACAAAAGTTTATGGCTTTGGAATGATTAACTCTAAACCAGGAAATATAATATTTGGATTATCTATTATGTGACCATTTGCCTCTAAAATACTAGCCCACAAATTAACGTCATTAAGCTCGCTACGAGCAATGGTTGAAAGAGATTCACCAACCTGTACAGTATAAGTCCCTAAACCCATGAGGCTAGCAAGTTCCTGTTGAGCTAGAGCTAAAGCTTCAATGCCTGCAGGACGATCTTCTGTAACTTGAAGTTCAGCATAACGTTGCTGAGCAAGTGCTGTAGCATCCTCAATAGTCATAGCAGCAGAATCTTCACTAGTATTAGCAGCTTCTGCCTCAGCAGCAATTTCAGCCATACTGTCAGCAACCTCCACCAAACTTTCACTTTCACTAGCTTCAATTCCTAAGCTCTCACTTATTTCAGCAATCTCATCATCTTCAGAGATCTCACTTGTTGCTATTTCACTACCTTCAGCTTCGCTAGTTTCTGCAGCTCCTGTTTCTTCAGGGGTTTCTTCATCCGCGCTTTCAACTACTTCAGCCTCACTAGCTTCTATAATCTCGGTTTCTTCAGTAACTTCCTCAACATCAATCTCTTCAGTTGCAGCTTCCGCTTCAAGCCCACTAGCCTCTGAAACCTCAGCTTCCTCCTCAGCTACTTCTTCAGTCTTGGCTTCTTCAGAGAATTCATCGCTTACTATATCAGCTTCTTCAATTTCTGAACCTTCAGCTTTTTCAGAAACCTCTTCAACCCCAGACCCAGCTTCTTCGATTTCACTAATTTCTGAAGCATCAGTTTCCTCTTCAGTTACTTCTTCAGTCTCAGTTACTTCAGAGGCTTCATCACTTACTGCGTCAGCATCTTCAGAGATTTCTTCAGTATTAACCTCAACTTCAGTATCTTCTTCAGCAGAAGCTTCTTCAATCTCGCTAACCTCTGAAGCATCAGTTTCACCAGAGGATTCATCAGTAACTCTAACTTCACTAGTTTCTTCGTTGCTAATATCTGAAACATCAGCCTCTTCAGGGGTTTCACTTGTTTCCTCAACTGACTCTTCAGTTGTTTCACTCTTAGCACTCATGTCTTTAAGGCCTGCTTGCATTCCTTCACGCCATGCTTTTAGTTGCTCGAGTTCTTCTCTTACAGCTTCAGCTTCAGCTAGACTTTCCTCAGCTGCAACAAGTTGGGCTTCAAGTTCAGCTATCTTAGAATTAGCAGCTTCAAGCTCTTTTGTCAAAGCAGTACTTTCACTTTCAGAAGCCTCTGAGCTTTCATCTACTGTAACTTTGTCGCCTTCAACAGATTTTACAACATTAGCCTCTGGATTAGAGTCTTTAAGTCCTGCTAGCATCCCCTCTTGCCAAGCTTTTAACTGCTCGAGTTCTACTTTTACGCTCTCAAGTTCAGCTTCTAGTGCAGCTATCTGAGCAGATTCATCGCTAGCAACTTCTGCTTCTTCTTGAGCCAAAGTTATTGCTAAAAAACTTAGCAATATAACTGCGAGTATCTTCAAAAGGTTTGGAAAATTTGCTTGCATAAAATCATTCTCCTTACAGACTTTAAGAAAATTTTTGTTTAGTAAACACGATTCAGGCCTTTTCAACCTGAAATTATTAGGTGTTCTTTTTCACAATTTGTAGTCTAACATAAAATTAATTAGGTAGAATAAGTACAAATCCGGGGAAAATGTTGTCTGGATCACCTACAAGAAAATTATTAACATTTAAAATCTCAGGCCAACGTGTTAAATCATTGTAGTAATTAACAGCAATTTCAGATAAGGTGTCTCCCTTAGTAACAATATGTACTCCTAATGCCCCTATAGATTCAGAAACGTTTTGCTGAGCTTCTTCAAAGGCCAAACGAGCCTTCTCTAAACGCTCTAGTTGCTCTACTGTCACTTCAGAAGAAGCATTTATTTCTTGCTGAATATTTTGCAATTCACTAAGGCGATATATAGAATGCTGTCTTAAATCATTGTCAATATTGTTGGTGATCTCTTCATTAAGGTTGTTGGTAACCTGCTCTTGCTTTAAGGCTTGACTATCTTGCTGACTCAAAGAATTAATACCTTGCTCTGAATTTACAAGAAGTTCCTTTAGAGATTGTACCTGATCTCTTAGGATAGCTACATCACTTTCAGAAATTTCTCGATTTTTGTCTCTTGCTTGTTTTAACTGTGACAGTTCTTCTTCTAGTCTTTGCTTTTCAAATTCAAGATCTTCTATAAGCTTAGAATTCTCTTTTGTTAGGCAAGCAGAAATATTGTGAGTTTTTAGATTTTCTAACTCTGTTTCTAAACTAGAGATACGAGCATCACTTTCAGATTTGGCACTTAGTAGGTTATGGTTAATCTCTTTTTGTTGTTGTAAAGTCATCTCTAAATTTTCTAGGTTCTGCCTAAGAATAAAGTTTGCCTTTTGTGTCTTCTCTAGTAGTTGCTCAAGTTCAGGTTGATTAATCTGATTGCTTAGTAAAACTTCTTCTGTGTAGCGCTCATTTACCTCTTCTACTGAAACTCCAAGCCTAGGAAACTCATTTTTCATCTCTAGAATGTTATCTTGGTTATGAGGCTCTGCATTTATTTCTGGAGCTGCCACTGCTACCTTTACAAGCCTAACTTCTTCACTTCTCGAGAAACTTTCCTGTTGAGCTACTATAATAAGGCTAATTAACCAGCAAATGATTAACAAAATACTTAACTTTTCTGTTATTTGCATAATAAACCCTTCTCAAACTGCCTAAGTGCTATCTATCAAAGCTACTCCTTCTTTTAACAAGAATTCCATTCTTTAATGAAAAGTACTAAGTAACAACATTGGGAAAATTAGAAGTAGGGTATAATATTAAATATTAAACTTGAGGATTTTCTTATGCTTTGTCCAAATTGTGGTTCTGAAAATCAGAATGATGAAAAAAATTGCTCGATGTGTGGTTCTGCACTTAACTTGCCTTTCTCATCGCACTTGCCTGCTGGAACAAGATTAGCAAAAGGGCGTTATTCTATAGGAAAGGTGCTAGGCCAAGGTGGTTTTGGAATTACCTATCAAGGTGCAGATACCACCATGAAACGCATAGTGGCCATCAAGGAACTATTTCCTGATGGCTCAACACGTAATGAAGATAATGTTGTACCACCTTTGTCTCTAGGCTCAAAAGGCTTTGCTGCTTACAAAGCTTCTTTTCTTAAAGAAGTTAATATGCTAGCCAAATTTAGCCATGAAGGAATAGTACGTGTCTATGACACCTTTGAGGATAATGAAACAGCTTACTTAATTATGGAGTTTTTAAAGGGTGAAACCTTTGCTGAACGTATAAGTAAGTGGGGAGTGCTTGGTGGAGAAGAAGTTTTAGAAATTGCTAAGAAGCTTTGCTCAGCCTTGCAAATTGTGCATGATGCAGGACTTTTACATAGAGATATTAAACCTGACAATATTTTCTTTACTGAAGATGGGCGTATCTTACTTATAGACTTTGGTTCAGCTAGACAATTTGTTGATGACAAAACTTCAAAGCACACTCAATTCATCACCCCAGGCTACGCTCCCTTAGAGCAATATGCCTCAGAGGCAAAGTTTGGGCCATATACAGATATTTATGCCTTAGGGGCAACTCTTTATCATGCTTTAAAAGGGCATGCTCCTCCTAATGCTAATGATCGTATTATGGGAAGACAACTAGCCCCTTTGCCTCCAGGCACTCCTAAGTCACTAAACAATGCCATAGAACAGGCTTTGGTCATTAAAGTAGTTTCTAGGCCTCAGAGCATACAGGAGTTTACTCGAATTCTTGAACAAGCCCAAGAAGAAGATATAGAAGAGGTGCAAGACTTAGACTTTTCCCCTCAAGAAAGGTTAACTCTAAAAGCACACAGGGCTCATGTCTCTGCGGTTGCTTTTAGTCCTGATGGGAGGAAATTGGTCTCGGGCAGCAATGATAAAACCTTAAGAGTTTGGGAAGTTGCTAGTGGTAGTTTACTTGGTACTTTAGCAGGACATCGTGATACTGTCTTTACAGTTGGCTTTATTCTTGATGGTGAAGAGGTTGTTTCTGGTAGTGGTGACACAGATGTATCGCTGTGGAAAGTTGCCCTAGGAAGACGATATGAAACTTTAAAAGGGCACACTGGTGGAGTGCTCACACTTGCTTATAATGTAAATAATCGAATCCTTGCTTCAGGTGCGGGTGATAACACGATTCGCTTGTGGCAATTACCTAGTAACAACTTAACACATGTACTGGAAGGACATCGTCATGCTGTACGCTCGTTAGCTTTTAATCCTGATGGAAAGACACTAGCCTCCGGTAGCGATGACTTCACAATTAAGCTGTGGGATATTAAGCGTGGTAGATTTACAGTAAATATAATAGGTCACACAGGCTCAGTTTTAGCATTAGCTTTTAATCCTCAGGGTAATATATTGGCTTCAGGCAGCGAAGATGATACTATAAAAATATGGGAAATAAGCACTGGTGAAACGATGTATACCCTTGAAGGTCACACACACTGGGTACGTGCAGTTACCTTTAGCCCTAATGGCCAACTCCTTGTTTCAGGAAGTGCTGATAGAACTATAAAAATATGGGAAGCTGCAACAGGTAAACTTCTTGAGACCCTAGTAGGGCATACTGATTGGGTAAAGGGGGTTGCCTTTAGCCCTAATGGTAAAATATTAGCCTCGGCAGGAGGGGATTCAACAGTTAAGTTATGGGACCTTTACAAATAAGCAATGCTTTGTCCAGCTTGTAAAACAAAAAACAAGGCTAGTAGGACGACTTGTATAAAGTGCAATGCAGTCTTTTCACAACACCTGCTTAGTGGTAATAAATTAGCAAATGAACGTTACACCATTGACAGAGTGCTTGGTGAAGGAGGATTTGGAGTAACTTATAAAGGTGTCGATAATATTTTAGGCCGCCCCGTTGCCATTAAAGAGCTTTTCCCTGAGGGGGCCACACGTTTAGGGAAAAAGGTTATCCCACCACGTTCTTTGGGTTTACAAGGGTTTACTGAAAGCAGAGCTAGTTTTAAGAAGGAAGCTAGTTGCTTAAGCCAATTTGACCATGAGGGTATTGTGCATGTATTTGATGTAATAGAGGATAATGAAACAACTTACTTAATAATGGAGTTTCTAGAAGGACAAACACTAGCTCAACTTATAGATAAAAAAAGCAAATTGAATTCAGAAGAAACATTACCAATAGCTAATAAAGCAGCAAGTGCCTTGCAAATAGTGCATGAAGCAGGCTTGTTACATCGTGACATTAAACCCGAAAACATTTTCTTAACAAAAGATAAACGTGCGGTACTCATAGATTTTGGGTCAGCAAGGCAATTTACCCTACACAAAACCTCAAGTCACACAAGACTAGTAACTCCCGGATATGCCCCTTACGAGCAATATGTTTCTAAGGCAAAATTTGGGCCCTATACAGACATTTATGCTTTAGGAGCAACTTTGTATCACGCTCTCAGTGGACAAGTACCACTAGATGCACCTAGTAGGGCATTAAATGACACCCTTCCTCCTTTACCCTCCACTATTCCTAACAATTTACGTCAAGCCATTACTGCAAGTATGGCTATAAAAATAAATTCTAGACCAACTAATAGCTTAGCCTTTATAGCCTTACTTAACAGGTCTGCTAACACTATATCAAAACCACCAATCAAAAGTCCTATAGTTAAAGTTGCCCCTCAAGAGTTATACACACTTAAAGGACATAGTGATTATGTCAATAGTGTAGTGTTTAGCCCTAAGGGAGATCTACTTGCTTCAGGAAGTTCTGATGCTACTGTTAAGCTATGGCATGCAAGTGAAGGTAAAAGCCTAAAAACCTTCTCGCGCCGTAATGGTCCAGTTTCCTCAATTGCCTTTAGCGCTGAGGGTGACATGCTAGCTTCAACAAGTTTTGATAATAGGATAAGGGTAAGGCGAATAAGTGATAGTAAAAATATAAAAACACTATCCGGACATGATAATATAATTTACTCGATCACTTTTAGTGCCGATAGCACTTTAGTAGCCTCTGGTAGCAATGATCATAGTATTAAATTGTGGCAAGTAAATGACAGCAAAAATTCAAATACCCTTTTAGGCCATAGCGATAGCGTCTTCTCAGTCGCCATAAGTCCTAAAGGCAACGTTCTAGCTTCTGGTAGTGGAGATAACACCATAAAGCTGTGGCGAGTAAGTGATGGTGATGGTACTCTACTTACTACTTTATCAGGTCACAGTGATTATGTGTTCTCTGTAGCTTTTGGTCCTAGCGGTGACTTGTTAGCTTCGGGAAGCATGGATGGCACTGTGAAAATATGGAGGGTACAAGATGGTACCCTACTACGTACATTCTTAGGGCATGAGAGTTGGGTTTGGTCAGTTGACTTTAACTCAAGTGGCAACATGTTAGCTTCAGGAAGTGAAGACAAGACTATTAAGTTGTGGCGAATTAGAGATGGTAAGAATTTAAGCACACTTTCAGGGCATACTAGTTTTGTCTATTCTGTAGCTTTTAATCCTGAGGGCAATATGCTAGCTTCGGGTAGTGGTGATAAAACTATAAAGCTTTGGAAAATAGAATAATTAAGGATGAAGCTGGCAAAACTTTAAAAATACAATCTGACATTTTGCTTTATAAAAGTTTTTTATATCTAAATGTGTTTTTAAAAGTAGAATCTTCTATTGTCTCAATGGTAGCTTGTTTTTCAAACAAGCTAATTAACTCCCTTATGACAGGGGCAAGGTGAATAGGAACATCTAGTGCAACTGTTCTTTCGTTATAGTTAATTTCTTTGTCTTTAGCTTCTTCCAATTTGAGGTTACTGGAGTTAACCTCAGTTATTACCTCTAATATTTCTTGTTTGACTGAAGGTTCAACTTCTTCATTGGGTAAATTCTTATTTGGAACATCTTTATGCTCGAGTTTGTTTACAGCAGGCAAATCCTCAAAGCGTAATGATGATTCTAAATTTATATCAGTACTAAGTGGAAGATCATCAAAAAAAGTATCATTTCCCTCTAATTCATCTGCTAGCTCACTATGCAATCCTTGCAAACTAGTTTGGTTATCAACTTCAAAAGAATCTTCTTTAAAATTAACTGTTTCATTTGTAATAAGGCCTTTATTATTAGGAGTATCTGTCAATAGAAGTTCTTCTTTTACAACTTCAGCTAATTGAGAATTCTTAGATGAGTGGTCTGCCAATATATTTGTTGGTGTATCTTCTGAAAGTGAGTTTTGTGTTTTTGAAGTATCTGATTGAATGACAACCTCTTGGGTGGCATTCCAAAGGGACTCTTCAGTGCGAAAACCAGTTTGCCATAGGGAACTCTTATCCCATGTTTCTACCTCGAGCCAAGGTGAAGACTCTTCTGGTGTTGCTTTTAAATTAATTTCAGTAGTTTTTTCTGTTTTCATAATATATTCCAGTTTGCAAATTATTTATGAGTTTAGTAAAACTTAAATCTTAGAAGTTTCACAGCAAAAAAACTCACGTACAAATATGTATTTAAATCACATTAATAAAATACTTATGGGTGATCGGTAATTAATTTAAGCTTTTACAGGACATACTCAAAATTTGGCAATTTTCCGTTTTAAAGCTTGTTTTCTTACTGTAGTCATTGTCAAAATATTTCTTGTGACGCATATAGCAACAAAAACACCTTTAATATTAGGGAAGTCATTTAATATTAGGGAAGTCATTTCCTATCAACTCTACGTTATGTTAAAGTGCACTAACCACTGACTACTTTACAAATGTGTTATGCTAAACCATGCCTTGGTTAGTACCTCAATCTATGCCTGCGGAAACAAATGACCAGCTCACTAAATTTATCGGTGCTTTGGCAGAAAAATTTGATGATCCAAGTGTGGACCGCTATGAATTGGTGCGTGAAACCCTAGCTGATATTATGTATGGGCGGTCCTACACTGAGTTAAGTGAGAGAAGTCCTATGGCAGCTTTTGCTCTGGATCCACACAATACAACTTTTGAAGCTGAGTATTACATAGTTACTAATCAAAATAAATTTAAGCTAGTGAAGCCTCTCTTGTGGTTTTGGAAGTGCCTTGATCAAACCCCTTTAGGACAAGCAATTAATAGTGGTATTCCCATTCGCAGAATGTTAGCTGAACGTATTTTTAAGCAGGTAGGCAAAAACATCAAAATTTTTCAAAATGTAGAAGTTTCGGTAGGCTACAACCTTGAG
Organism: Trueperaceae bacterium; assembly: GCA_965223045.1. GTDB lineage: Bacteria > Deinococcota > Deinococci > Deinococcales > Trueperaceae > CBDCVN01. The sequence continues at coordinate 3,704,284 of CBDCVN010000013.1, read as the reverse complement.
GTAGGCGACAATGTAACTATTCATCGTCACGTTTTTATTGATGATATAGGTGGAGTCAAGATTCATGATAATGCTAGTTTAAGTGACTATGTGAATGTTTATAGCCACACCCACGATGTCCATGAGATATCAGATGTGACTTTAAAAGAAACAGTTATTGGTAAGGGTGTACGTTTAACCTATCACTCTACTGTTTTAGCAGGTACCATTCTGAGTGATGACAGTATGGTGGGTTCTTTTGGACTTGCCAATAGAAATCTTGCTCCATATGCTGTGGGTTTAGGTATTCCTGCTAAGCCTCGCCTTTTCAAATGTCGCTTTGGAGATCCTGATTTCCTTGATTTAGAGGTAGATGCTAGAAACTACCAATCCAAAGATAAAGTACGTGCTAACCCTGATTTTAAAGACAAGCAACCTACAGCAGTTATGGGAAAGCCTTGTAAATAAATCTTAAAAATCAATGAATTATAAAAAATTGCCAAGGTGCCCACTTGGGTTTCTTCCAACACCCATAATAGAGCTGCCACGTCTTTCTATGCATCTAGATGCCTGTCAGCTTTTTATGAAACGCGATGACCAAACTGGCTTGGGCTTTGGAGGGAACAAGACACGTAAACTAGAATTTCTAGTGGCAGATGCACTAGAACGTGGTTGCGATACACTTATAACTGGTGGTGCAGAACAATCTAATCACTGTAGACAAACGGCTGCAGCTGCAGCCAAGTGCAGTTTGTCATGCCATTTAGTGCTTGGTGGGCAACCACCTGATTTACCTTCTGGTAACCTGCTGTTAGATTACTTCTTTGGTGCTGAGGTTCACTGGACTGGTGAATTTAGGAAGGGTGAAAAAATCCCTGAGATTGCTCAAGAATTAAAAAATAAAGGAAAAACCCCTTATATTGTTCCTTATGGTGGTTCTAATACTATAGGTGCTGCTGCCTTTATTGAGGCAATGAAAGAACTTAAAGAACAGTTGGCTTCTATGGAAGCTAAGGTTACTCATATTGTCTTCCCGTCTAGTTCTGGGGGGACTCAAGCAGGCCTTACACTCGGGAAAACAATTATTGGTGAGCAGATCAAGCTTATTGGAATTGGCATTGACAAAGAAGAAGTTGGTGATAGTTCCTTACAACAATATGTGGTTGATCTTACTAATCAAACTGCAAAGCATCTTGAGTTTGATCACAAATTCGAGCTTTCAGATTTTATTATCCGTGAAGAGTTTCTTGGAGGTGGATATGGTGTTTTGGGTGAGGCCGAGCGTAGTGCAATTTATCAAACTGCTATGAGTGAGGGAATATTGCTTGACCCAGTTTATACAGGAAGAGCAATGGCGGGATTAATTGCAATGATCAAAGCAGGCGAATTCTCGCATGAGGAAACTGTGCTATTTTGGCATACTGGTGGTACACCAGCACTTTTTTCATATGCAGCAGACTTACTTAAGGTGAGGTGAACCCAATTGATCGGACAAAAAATTAAGGTTAATTAAGACCTACTAAAATGATATCAAATTGAGATTACATTGTTTGTAAGCTTGATAACAACCTATCCTGTTATTATTGATTTAGTTTTCTCCTCTCTGTAAACTAATTCAGGCGTTTTGTACTGCAATGATTGATGCGGACGTTCACTGTTATAAAATTGTAAGTACTTTCCTATTTCTTCCCTTCCTTGCTCTATATTTTTGTATTCCTTTAGATATACTTCTTCATACTTTACCGTTCTCCACAACCTTTCTGTAAATATATTATCCATGTAGCACCCTCTTCCGTCCATGCTGATTGCTATTTCGTTTGCCTTCAATATATCCGTAAACTCATGACTTGTGTACTGACTACCTTGATCTGTATTGAATATCTCTGGCTTCTCTCCTTCCAACGCCTCTTCTAATGCTTCTATACAAAACTCTGCTTTCATGCTATTCGAAACTTCCCATGAAACAACATAACGGCTATACCAATCCATTACTACTACCAGATAGCAATATCCTCCTTGCAAACGTATATACGTAATATCACTAGCCCATACCTGATTTGGTTTGTTTATGATTTTGTTTTTCAGAAGGTATGGGTAAATTTTATGTCCTTCCTTTGGTTTACTTAGTTTGGGTTTGGCATATATAGCTTGCAAACCCATCAGACACATCAAACGATATACTCTTTTGTGATTGACTTTATAGCCTTCTCCATTGAGCATTGCTGTTATCTTGCGATAACCTAGAAAAGGATGATCTGTATACAACTCATCTATCCTTTGCATCAAGCATTCATTGAGATCGCTGATTCTTGTAGGTCGATAGTAATAACTACTACGATTCAGTCTCAGTAACTCACATTGCTTAGTAATGCTCAATTGAGGGTGCCTTGGATCAACTATCAACATACGTTCCTCTTGACTCAGTTTTTGAGCCCTTTGGACAAAAAATCTAGTTCCATTTTCAATTTGCCAATCTGTTCGTACAGTGCAGCCTCTCTACGTTCTTGTAGTCTTGCTTTTCTACCTCTTAGTAATGAAAACCTTTCATGCAGTGCTTCTGATCCAGCCTTTTTCCATTCTTTAATTTGTGTAGTATGGACACCATACTGACTTGCTAGTTCCGCAAGGTTTTTCTCCCCAACTATAGCTTCAGCAGCAACTTTAGCTTTGAATTCCTTCTTGTAAGTTTTTCTTATTCCTTTTGTCTGGCTCATTTATATCTCCATATTCTAGATATTTTACATCTTCTATGGACCTTAATTTCGCCGGGGTTTTCTGTCCAGTTTTTGGGGGTAAGCTCAAGGAACCAACTAAGAATTGGACATTTTGACATTAATCTAAAACTTTATTGACTTGTTCCAAGCTTTGCTTTGGATAAGCGTTCTAAGTATCTTTGTTTGAGCAGTTTACAAATTGTAAGGCATGCGATCGAAGTGGCCTATAAATTAGACATTTCAATAAAGGTTTGACATTTCCTTTGCGAAATATTAAACTTTACATGCAAGCAAGTACTTGCTTGCATGTATTATGACAGATACTACACAAAAGAAAATTTTAGAAGCAGTGATTGAGCTTATAGCAAAGCAGGGGCTTACTCGGACTACAACTAAATCAATTGCTGAAGCGGCTAGTGTAAACGAAGTAACTCTTTTTCGCCGTTTTGGCAATAAAAACAAGCTTTTAAATGCTGCGATGCAACATCAAGCTAGTAAGCTTGCTGAAGAAGCCTTTAGTTATAGTGGTGACCTTGCAGTTGATCTTATAAGTCTTGTCACTGTATATCAAGACATGTGGCTTAAACGTGGAGGTTTTGTAGTAAATGTGCTTTCTGAAATCATTCGCCGCCCTGAGTTACTTGAAGAAGCAAATCCACCTGAACTTATTATGAAAAAAGCTATGGAGCTGTTAAATCACTACCAAACTGAAGGAAAGTTACCTCAAGGCAATCCTGTTCTTATGATGGCTGAGCTTTTAGGGCCAATTATAGCTTTGGGCTTGGTTAAGCATGTTGCTAGGCTCGAGCACCTACCAAGCATAGATCCTAAAACTCATGTGGAGCGATTCTTGGCTAGTCATTGTGAATAAACTGGAAGAAAAGAAAAAGTTACTCTTTCTAGAAGGTATCAGAGGAATTGCTGCTTTAGTAGTGGTATTTGCACATTTTGCTCAGGTTTTCTACCCTCAGGTGTTTAAAAATGACCCAGCTATAAGTCACTTTTCTTATGAGTCAATAATAGCTACTACACCTATAAACTTGTTAGTTAATGGCAACTTTGCTGTATGCGTTTTTTTTGTGCTAAGTGGGTATGTATTGAGCTTCAAGTTTTTTAGTACTAAAGACCCCACTGTATTGAGTAAGGCAGCAACCAAGCGTTACCTAAGGTTAGGTATTCCTGTTCTTAGCGTTCACTTATTGGCATTTGCCTTATTAGCACTAGATGCTTATTCATACAGCCAGTTGCAAAAGTTGACCCTAGCAACCATTCCCGATTTTTATAGCGAACCAATAAGTATATTTAAGACTTTTTATCAGGGAGCTATTGAATCTTTCTTTAATTTTAAGACCTATACTCTAAATCCTGTGGTGTGGACCATGCAATATGAATTATACGGATCGTATATTGTATTTGCCCTACTAGCTCTCTTTGGTAGGAGCACATTTCGCTACATCATATACATAGTTACTAGCCTTATTTTTATAAAAACCTACTATCTAGCTTTCATTCTTGGTGTTTTCCTATGTGATGCTTATGTTCAAAAGTGGCATGAAATAAAAAGGAGGTTTTATGTTGTTGGAATAGTCATTTTAGGAATAGGTTTGTTGTTAGGTTCTTTTCCCTATTACTTGGTTGATAATTCTTTTTATAAACACCTAATGATTTTTGGCAAGCAGTTTAGTTTTTCCGATTACTTTATTTTTTACCATGTTGTGGGAGCTTTTATGTTGATAGTCGGAACTTTGCTAGTTAGGTCTTTACAAGATTTTTTCTCGAGCAAAATAATGCTTTATCTGGGCAAAATATCTTTTGCTGTTTACCTTATTCATTTCCTGTTGATAAATTCTTTAGGAGCAAGAAGTTTTTTAAGTTTAAGTAGCTATATGGAATACCATTATGCTTTCTGGACAACCTTTATTATTACTATGGCAAGCATATTGGGATTATCACATCTTATACAAAAGTTTATTGATGAACTTGCAATTGTTCTGAGTAATCGTTTTGCAAGGAAAGTTCTAAGCTAATAATTAAGAATATATAATTTAGAAACAAGCAAACATTCCCCTAATCGTCAAAATGAATACCCTTAGTAAGTTTCTGTGCAACCAAAGCATTCAAGCTAATACCTGCTTGTGTAGCTTCCATAACCAATGCTCTATGTATTCGTTTATCAAGCCTTACATTAAACTGCCCACTATAGTTTTTGTTAGCAGGAGCAACAGGAATTTTCTCATCATGCTTGCGATAGCTTTCCTTAACCCCTTTCCATGAAATCCTAAGTTCCTTTACTGCCTCATCTGGCGTACTTGCAAAGGCAGAAATATTCGGCATCTCAACGAAATGCGCTACCCATTCTCCTTCATCATCAAGGAATACATTTACGGTAAATCCATCAAAGTCTTGTTGTTTCATTCGTTTTCCTCCTCGTAAATAACTAGGAACTGCTTTACTTGATAGCCTTTTGCTTTCCCACTCTTAGCTTCCTGTACGGGCAATCTTTTCCCTTCAGGGGAGTACCATATGCGATGACTCCCTGTTTGGTGATCAAACATCCAACCTCGTTGATTCATAAGCGTTTCAAACTCTGCAAGACGCAATCCTTTTGGGTTAGCCTTCGCTTTCTCCAACAATTTATCACGTTTACTCACATAGTAACTATATACAGTTACAAGAAAATCGCAATAACTTTTTTGCAACCAATTAGTTCACTCTCGTTCCAAATCTTTGCCTTGGAATACATAATTAAAACACTTTTTGTTGTAATACCTATCAAGGAGGTATTTAGTTTCTGATGAAAGAACCACTTACCGCAAAACCAAAAAGCCATTTAGCTAGTTTGTTTAAATTGGCATGGCGTAATATCTGGCGGCAAAAGAGACGTACTACTTTGCTTATAGTAGTAGTAGCTTATGCTGTACTAGCAACTATTTTCTTTTGGGGCTTTAATGATGGTTTTAACAGCTCTATCCTAACTGGGCAAGCCCGTTATCTAGTGGCTCCAATGATGGTGATGAGTGAAGATTATAACCGTGATCCTAGCGCTGAGAATGCTTTGCCCACCTTAGATATTATTAGCGATATTGCTAAAGTTTCAGGTGTGAGTGCTGTAGCACCTCGCTTAGAATTTCCTGGGTTGTTACGTTCCCCTTATACTTCCGAGGGAGCTAGGTTACGAGGAATTGATCCTGCGCTCGAGTCCAAAGTAAGCGCCATCCCAGAAAACATTGCTAAGGGCAGAATGTTAACTCAGACAGGCGAAGTAGTTTTGGGAATTAATGTTGCCGAGCGCCTAGATGTACGCCTTGACGAGCGCCTTGCCATAGACGCCTCTGCATTAGCAGGTACTCAAGGTTTGGGCCTAAATGTAGTAGGATTTATCGAAACTGGTTTAGCAGCAGTAGATAACAATATGGTGTTTATTCACATAGATGATGCACGGTTTCTTACCGGGGTAAGTACTGCTACTGGTCTGGCTTTAGATATTGATAAGAGTCAAGAAGCAACAATACAGACTAATGTCCAAGCTGTATTACCTGAAAAAATTAAGGCTTATGATTTGCTTTCACTATTGGGTGCTGTTGCAATGCGTGTAAAGGTAAGCCGCCTTATGATGTTACCAATAGGTTTACTGTTCGCTATTTTTGCAGCATTGGCAGTAACCAGCACACTTCTGGTTAGTGTTATGGAACGTGGTAAGGAGTTTGGAATGGTAGCAGCAATTGGGCTAGCGCCCCCTAAATTAGCTGTTATGGTAGTGCTCGAGACTATGTTAACAACGTTCTTTGGCTGGCTTTTAGGTTTGCTGGTTGGCTATGGTGTAGTATTTTTCTTAAGCATACAAAACGTTCTTGGCCCTGTGTTTGCTTCAGCTGCAAAAAGCTTAGGTGATTTTGGTATAGGTGAAGAAATCTACACCAATGTATCAATAAATTATGCCCTATATGCTACTGTGACGGTACTATTAGCCGCAATATTTGCAATATTATTTCCTGCTCGTCGTGTAAGTCGCCTTAACCCGGTTGACGCTATGCGAGAAAACTGAGAGTGAGGTCTAGCAATGATTAATTTAGCTTGGCGCAACATCTGGCGCAAGAAAGGCCGTAGTCTAATGACAGCAGGAGCTGTAGCAGTTGTCGTGATTATTACCTTATCTTTCTTTGGGTTTACTGGTGCTGCCCAAAATGGTATTTACTATAACGCTACTCGAGTCGCAGGCCATTTACAAGTTCATGTAAAAGACTATCTTAAAACTCGCAATATGCAGGATTTGTTAATAGAAGATGTTTCAAATCTAACTTCAACCTTAGAAGAAGTCTTTATTAAGGCAAATGTAAAAGCTGATATAGTTTCTGCTTTAGCAGTACCAGGATTAATAGAGAGTGATGGAAGGTCTTTTGGCATTATGATGCAAGGTTTAGAGCAACCTGAAAATGTTCGTGAGCGCTTTCACACTGAATATATTCAAAAAGGCTCATTACCAGAAATTATAGATGTAGAAGGAATTGCCCTTGGCGAAAAATTAGCCCTTAACTTGAAAGTAGATATTGATGACACTGTTTATATGTACGCTCCCGGCACTGATGGCTATGGAGCAGCAGCATATACTGTTACAGGCATAGTAACCATTCCAAACTCTGAAAATTTTGCCTTTAGCTCACTATTAGCTGCCCAAGAATTAGCTGCTCCTGAATCAATAAATCGAGTAGAAATAACTTTCCCTGATTTTAACCGTGGAACAGATGACGCTGCTCTAACAGATTTAAAAATGCAAGCCCAGAGTGCTTTGGGTGAAGCTTATATAGTTGAAACTTGGTCAGAGATCATTCCAGAATTAGCAGGTTTTATAGGTTACTTTAATAGAGTTTCACTTTTCATTGCCTTTATCTTTTTTATTCTTACTGGACTTCTAGTAGCTAACACTATATATCTAAGCGTTATGGAACGTGTTCGTGAGTTTGGAGTTCTAAGAGCATTGGGTTTAAGGCAATATAGAGTTATGAATATGGTGCTAGCAGAAAGTGTACTACTCTGTGTTAGCGGTGCAGTTATAGGACTTATTATAGGCTCATTAATAGTTATGAAAATGGGTCAAGGTATGCGCTTTCCTCCAGAAGTTGCGCAGTTTTTGGTTGAACAAGGTTTACCTGAGGTGTTTTATGGCAGTGTGGGTTTAAAGCAAGTAGTTTTAACTGTCGGATTTACCCTACTAACAGCAACTATATCAGCTTTACTGCCAGCTTTTAGTGCTGGGAAATTAGAGCCAGTGGAGGCTATGCGCTTTTCGGCGTAAGATTAAATTAGTAGTTAGTAGTTGGGTTGAAGTTTTTTGAAAGGCCATAAAGTGTTGATATTATGGACGAATTATTCTAGTGTTGATTAAAAATCTGGGGAATATTTTTAAATTCCTTTACATTGTTCTTTTGCACAAGTGTTTAGTTAGTAGTATCTTGATTAAGATCAGAAATGGTTGCTTCTAAAGATTTCACTGATTTGCCTGTATGGCAAAAGGCACATGAGTTTGTTTTACTAACCTATAAATATAGTAATGGTTTTCCAAAAACTGAAACTTATGGTCTTACCTCACAATTACGTAAGGCAGCAATATCTGTACCTGCTAATATCGCTGAGGGCTTTGCTAAAAGGGGTAAAGCGGACAAAGCACGCTTTTATAACATTGCTCAAGGTTCCATAAAAGAGTGCCACTACTATCTTATTCTTGCCAATGATTTAGGTTTTGGCCAAAACAAAACCCTACTTGAAAAACTTATGGAGGTTGCCCGTTTACTTAACAAATACACTGAATCCCTACTAAATTCTAACTACTGTTAAGTCTCACTAAGTCATGACCATATTAAGTCTCAAAAAGTCGTAACCTTTGCTGTTCTTGCCAAGTAAAAGGAAGAGAAGGCTGAAAAGGGATAGATTGAGTAAAAGCAAAAATGTTTCCAATGAGTGTGGGTGGATCAATACCTTGGATGGGTAACTGTTTAATCAACTCACCTCTCTGATTGAGAAATGACAAAACTCTTTCTGGTAACTTGAAATTTATTTCGCACTGCTCACGTAAATGATTGTTCCCTAGGTAATAAATCTGTCCTCCTAAGGAAATTGTGCCGTTTTGACCTATTCGCCTAAACCATTTTCCCTTTGCTAGATAAGCATCAACTTCGCTTAGGTCAAACATTTCATCTTCCCACTCAGGTCTATACCAGCGCCCTGAGTGAGCTGCCTCTGGAAAAGCTTGTAGCGGTGCTTGCCCTCCCAAAGAGTGACAAGGAAGCTCTTCATTAAGTATGTTGCGTCTATCTCGTAAAGCTTGATATAAAGCGTTCCAAGATGGATAGTGTCGATCAAGAACCTGATCAGCCCACAATTGATGCGATCTCTCTACAATTGCTTGATCTGTAGGGCGACGAATACGACTAAATTGAAGTTCGATACCCATTGCTAACAACCACAGATGTAATCTTGTAGGAAAGGGTGATTTACTCCTAACATCAAAGAAAACACTGTCATGATCAACTTGAATACTTTCAGGTAACCCCCAGTCTAAAAATGCTAACCTCAAAGTGATTTGATAGTCCTCAGTATTGGTGTGGCGAATTGCTTTCTCCTTACCTAGAAAGCAAGGATAACTTAGCAGGCGTGTACGGGAAACAACATCACTTATAGATGTCCAGATAAATTCTTTCCCTAAAACAGGAAAAATAATGCCATGATAATTCCAATAATAACCCAAAGGAGACTAATCATGGCAAATAATGATAGCAAACAAAAACTAGAAGAACTACAAAGACTACGCCGTCGCTATAAAAAGGGAAATGATGCAAACGCTTTACTACGGACTCAAGCCCTTATAGCTCTGTATTCCGGCAAAGATATTAAGCTTGTAGCAGAAATGTTCGGTGTCTCAGTAAAAACAGTAAAAAACTGGCGAAAGAAGTTTGAAAAATCGCTTAACTTAGAAGATGAACAAAGAACTGGTAGGCCGCCTAAACTTTCTAAAGAGCAACTAGAGCTAATCAAGAAAATCATTACAGAGTTTAACCAGCAAGTTTGGGTTGCCAGAAGGGTCTTTACTCTCATAGAAAGCCTTTTTGGGGTATGTTTGTCAGTAAAGTATTTACCAGAGCTTTTAAGGAAACTGGGATTAAGTTTCCATAAAGCAATACATTTGCTGTATAGGAAGAATGAAGAGAAGAGGCGAAAGTGGATACAAGAAACACTACCAAAGCTGTACGAGGAGAAGATAAAGGCAGGATGGAGGATATTTTATCAAGATGAAGTAGGGTTCCAAACGCAGGGAACACTAGCGAGCACATGGGGGCTAAGAGGAGAAAAAGTAGAGATCAAGAACTATGGAAGACATGGGAGAGTAAATTTGATAGGGGCATTAGAGTTAGGGACAGGAGAATTCCATGGAGTGCTAACAAAGTTCAAGGTAAATGCTCAGAGGTTTAGAAGGTTTATCTGCCACATGAAAAGGGAGATGAGGGAAGCAAAGATAATGCTTATATGTGACAATGCACCATTTCACAGGGCGAAGTGGTTGCAAGAGTGGGTAAAAGAGAATTCAAAATGGTTGAGGTTAGAATTTCTACCGGGATACTCACCAGATTTCAACCCAATAGAAAGGCTATGGAAGTATTTAAAGAAGGAGTACATACATAATAAATGCTGGGAAACACAAGCAGATTTAAGGAAGCATTTGGAGGTAATGATGGAGGGAATACCAATGAGGGTAGAGGAAATAAAGGGAGTAATGAAAAAAGAGATAAAAAGATTGAGGGAGGCATTTGAGTTTTATAAAACACCAGTACCAAAGGAATTAATGATTTGAGATAGTGTTAAGCGGGGAAAATAAGCAAGTTTTGTATAAGTTTTAGTTGGTTTACAAAAGAAGATTACACTGGGTAGTAGGTGTTCTATTGCCTAAGAAGCAATTATTCTTAGTGATTTTTCCTACCTTATTTCACTCTATGGATAAAAGGAAAAGATTTTTCTGGGTAACTATACATCAACTAGGCTAACTACTCCTACACTTGGAACAAGCTCATGTCCCATTGCATCTACTTGCCAACATTCATGGGCATGGGTTAAGCGTGTGTGCTTAGTGGATGGTAATGCTACATGACGTTCATAGTTTTGGACCAATTGCTCTTCTTGTAAGAAGCGATTAATACTTGACCGACTAGGCAACAATTTACCTGCCCACTGGGGCATACGACCTAGCTCTATACGCAACGTATCAGCACCCCAACGAGGATGTTGTAATCGTATTTGACGTAATTCTCCTACCATACGTGCAGGATAACTGCTTAGAGCTCCTTTTTGAGGACGTCCCATCTTCCTTTCCAAACCTTGACGACCTTGTTCACGACCTCTTCTTACCCATTTTTTGACTGTAGATGGATGCCACCCTAATTCAAGAGCAATTTTGCTTATTGGTTCTCCATTGTCAGCTCGTTGTAGCATTTCTACTCTTTCTTCTAAGGAGGTGTAATCTGACATAATCCATATCATGCAGCTTTTTTACCTACTTGGAGTCTAAAAATAGTCACGACTTTATGAGACTTTAGGGGGTCACGACTTAGTGAGCTTTAACACTACCTAATTTAATGTATATAAGAAACTAAATCATATCTCTTACTTTACCTGAAAGGACAAAACACAATGGCTGCATTATTAGAAGCAAAAAATTTAGAAAAAACTTACAGGACTGGTGAAGTAGAAACCCATGCTTTACGAGGTGCTAGTCTACAAATCAATGAGGGTGAGTTTACTGCATTGGCAGGGCCTTCTGGTAGTGGCAAAAGCACTATGCTACACCTGCTAGCTGGTTTAGATAAGCCTACTAGTGGTGAGGTTTGGTTAGATGGAAGTCGTATAGATACTTTAAGTTTTGCTAAGCTAGCTAACTTGCGCTTAAAGCAGTTTGGCTTTGTCTTTCAAGCTTATAATTTAATACCTGTATTGACTGCTTTGGAAAATGCAGCTTTTGTGCTCGAGCTTCAAGGCATAAGCAAGAAAAAGCGTGAAGCAAAAGCCATGGATGCTTTACAAATATTGGGTATTGATGAATATGCTAGACGTCGTCCCAATCAGCTTTCAGGCGGTCAGCAACAAAGAGTAGCAGTAGCAAGAGCCCTTGCTGCCAATCCTAAAATTATCCTTGCTGACGAGCCTACTGCTAATCTAGATAAAGACACTAGCATCTCTTTGATAGAACACATGAAAAAGCTCAATGAAGAAAATGGAGTTACTTTTCTGTTTAGTACACATGATCCTCGTTTGCTAAACTATGTTAATAGGATTATTAATATAGAAGATGGCTCTGTTGCTGAAGATAAAACTGTTGAAGAAGCAACATGATAAGAAACCTCGGTCTAAAATTGGAAAATGTTATAGATGTCCAGATGTGTTCTTGCTTTATCAACGTGGGAAATGTCATCCTGTGCCCTTCGTTGTACTTCCTTCGCCACGTTTTGGGACAGGCTAGGACAGGCTACGCGAAGGATCTCAAGGTGTTACGTTGCTTAAGATTCTTCGTCATTATTCTCCTTAGAATGACATACTTACAAAAAGGGGGATTTCTCTCTAGGGGAAAAACTTTTCTGAAAAATTATAACAAGCAGCTACAGTTTGGCTTACTATGTTGTGTAGCTTTACTTGCTTTTCCCAAAGCCTTTGCTGGTGAGTTCGCCTATCGTGGTGAATTTGGCGTAAGCGCTAATTTTATTGACAGCTTTATTGAAATTGAGGAGAATGGAAATAAAACTCGTACCCATAACACTCAATTTCAGCTAGCTTTACGAGGGCATCTCGAGGCAGAATATGAGTTTAATAATGATTTGAGCACCTTCTTGGTACTTGACCCTACTGTTAGTACTGATGGCATTACTGATAAATTAACTTTTGAAGAAGGTCTTACAGAAATCTATGTATTGTACCGTCTAGATGAAGTAGACATCACTGCGGGCTTAGAACGTTTGCCCCTAGAAACAGCTCGCTTAAATGTTCCTTTTAGCATTGCGACCCAAGAAGAGCAAAATCCCCAAAATGACCCTAAAGGATTTTTTAAAGGCATTTGGGGAGCAAGGGCTGCATGGTACCCAGGAGATTATCGTATACGCCCAGCTCTTTACTATAAAAATGAACGCTTAAACTCGGTGATAAGTATTAGGAGAAACTTTGATGAGTTTGAGGTTGAAGCACATGGAGTTTATAGCGAAAACTTCAGTTTTGGTTTAAGTGGTAGTGGGCTTATTGATGATATTGTGGTCTATGGTGAGTCGTGGCTCTTGCTAAATGTACCTAAAGCTAGCAATCCTGCTGAAGACGAAACTACTGTACGTGCAACACTGGGCGCAACTAGCTACTGGGGTGATGCCCTTTGGACAGTTGAGGGTGCTTATATGCCCAGCATTGCTTCTATAGAACCTCACCCCCAACTTGCAGGACAAATCCAAGTACCCTTTGGTGATGAGTTAGATGCTATTACTGTTACAAGCCGCTTGGGGTTTCTTGAGGAGGGTGTTGTAGGTTCAATAGGCTTCGATTTAGTTTTCCCTAAAGATGATGTAAGTACTACTGTGCGTTTCAATAGCCAATTGAGTAATAGGGTAATAGTAATTAGTGTTGGTTTGGATGTGATAGGGTTTTTCTAGATTAACCTTTCTTTCAGTTCGCTGAAAGCTATTTCTAATTAAGAAATTACTATAGAAAGGACTGTAAATGTGCAAATTGCTTTTTTTATGTTTTCTAGAAATCTAAGTGTGGTTTAGAGGTATAGCTTATGTTAAACTATCATTAATTACCTTAAGGAAGGTGAGTTATGAAATATAAGTTAACATTTTTAGGTCTTACTTTATTACTTCTAAGTTTTATGTTGCTTTTGTTCTCTTGTACTAGTTCTGATTCTGGTGGCAACACTCGGACAAATGAGGAGCGCCTTAAAGAAGCCATTCAAAAAGTTCTACCTGAACTCAGGGATTTTGAGCTTATGCAAATAAATGATCAGGATATTGTAGAGAAGCTCAAGGATACTGCTCAAAGAGCTGCTAAAGATCCTGGAGCCTTTGTAGGACAGCCCTTAAAGTTGAATTTACCTATTGTTTCAGCTAAAGGAGAGCTTATGAAGGACTATAATTGGACACTTTATCCACATAATTTACGTGTTGGTGACAGCTTGCCTATTATTGCTTTTAATCCTGAAACAGAAAAAGAAGAGATAATTGATGAACCTACAGGACCTAGTCTTACCTTTGCAGGTTTTCCACAAGTAGAAGCAGAAGAATTTGAAAAAATATTTGAGGAAGCCCAAAAGTTGAGGTATGATGAATCTCGTTATCAACCTGTTGTCTTAAGTGTTATTGGTGAAGAATTAGAAGGTAGCTACTTTGGGCCTAATACAGGTGGAGGGCACAGTGTTTTACAAGGTTTGCGTAGTTTGCTCGAGCCCAGTTTTTCTGAATCAGAAGTTAAAGAACTATTAGCTTTAACTGATAATAACTACTTGCTTTACAATCAAGAATTTTACGATTTTGATTTAGAGCATGTGGATGAATTTGTTGAGAGGCCTGGTAAAGGTGAACCTCCTGTTGCCCCTGTTGGCGAAAAGCGCTTAGGAGCACAGGATCATTCGTTAGAGAATGGCTGGAGAACACTCAATGTTATTCCTGTAGCTGACGATACAGTTTATAACCCAGATACCAATACGTGGCTTTACAGTAACTGGATTGCCCGTATGGAAGCTATGGGCAATAAGATGAATGCTTATTATATGTTAACTAATATAGGCCCTGATATTCCCTCTGGCTCAAGTTCACTTTCTTCAAGAAATAACCGTGTCATTTTCCGTACTCGTATTCCCCAAATGCGTGTACTCACACAGTTTGGTAAGGATCTGATGGAAGACTTCGAGGGTAGTGGCTTTACTAGTTTTTGTGGTGGTAACGGCAGCTATCGTGACTCTATTCGTAGGCTTTCTAATTCTACAAAGAACTTTCACAATGAATACTGGCTTTGGTCTACCCGTCGTAGTACTGGTAATGGTGGCTGCTCTTATACCCAGGTTCTCGGTCTAACACCACGTGGTACCAGCAATTGTGGCTACATTGATAATAGAAACTATAGTAATTGTGGTGCTGTTGGTTATATAAGATTGAGTAATAGTCTTACCCAAGACAGCATTTCAGCAGTGGGTATGCATGAAACAGGCCATGCTCTTAATGGTCGTCATGACAATGATGCTTTTGGCAATACAGGACAATCTTGGAGCAGTCATCGTTGTACCTTCTTGGGCATATGGTCTATTGGACCTACTGGACCTTCACTTATGAGTTATGCTAGTGGCACTGAAACGTTTTGCTTTGCAAGAACAAATAGTAGTGGCAGCCCTAAGAAAAATACAACCTTATTAGCAGAGTATTTGCATATTGTTTTGACTCCCTAAACAATATATAAACAATATAGTATAGTGAGCTAAAAGAAAGCAGCTCGAGCTTAAGCTCGAGCTGCTTTTACTTTTGAATTGATTATCTAATACTAAACAAAATAAATAACATAAAAAGCCCTAAACAAGCCAAAAGCCAATATCTAAAAGGGTACCAAAATTGATTTTGCAAAGCAGCAAAAAATCCCCTTAAAGGGTACATTTCTGCAATTTCAAGAATGCCTTTCTGGGTTTCATCTATTTTAATAACTTTAGGTTCACATTCTGCTTGAGGTAAGTGATAGTCTTTATTCTTAACGCTTACAGTCTTTACATGAATTACTAAAGCAGTTATATTATCAGGACTACCTAACTCATTGGCTTGTGTTATTAGCTTTTCAACACCTTCTTTAGGATCATTGTTAATAACTATTTCAGCTATCTCTTCATCATTAAATAGAGTACTTATACCATCACTACACAAAAGTATTTTGTCGTCATCTTTTACAAGAAAATGAAGAAGATCCAGCTCAACTTCCTGAGTTGCTCCTAAAGCATTAGTAATAACATTGCGCCAGTGATGATTTTTTGCTTCAAATTCAGTTAAAATTCCTTGACGTACCCTGTCTGCTACCCAACTATGATCACGGGTAAGTTGCCTTATTTCCCCATCTCGAATAAGATAAGCTCTTGAATCACCTACATGACCAATAAATCCTACTTGATCATCTAGAAAAAGAGTAGTCAGAGTAGTCCCCATGCCTTGAGAACCTGCTACCTCATTAGAGTAGTCATAAATATCTAAATTTGCAGTTTGAATAGCCTGTCCTATAGTTATGGGGGGGTGTTTACCATCATCTTTAAATGATTCTAAGATTACTTCAGTAGCTATCCCACTAGCAATCTCACCATCTTTATGTCCTCCCATTCCATCAGCAACAATTGCTAAGATACCTTGGGGAAGTTCATCAATAAAATATGTGTCTTGGTTATTACTGCGCACCAAGCCAGCGTCTGTTGAACCAGCAAAATGTATATTTGTACCAGCTTGTTGAATTATTTTTGAAGTAATAGCCAGTTTTGTACTCATTATTGTCTCTGTGCAGTAGGTTAACATGTAAACACTAGTTTCTAGATGAATGTTAAGAGAGTGTTAACCCATCATATTAAAGTTTACCTTATGTTTGTTAAGCAAAACTTCTCATTAAAGTGTACAAATGTTAGGGAATAGGTTCATTAAGCAGACAATAAATTATAGTAAAATACACTTAAGGAGTGGACTAGCGCTTTTTCGAGGCGCTTAGGGGCTTGTGATAAGAATCAAACTATAGGTCACTCTTAGCCTCTATAATCCAAACGAGGATGAAATTTGCTTTTGAGATAGCTAAAGAAGTAAGTACTGGTAATACAACTGCTGAGTTTGTAACACAAAACGCTTTGAGCAGTGCTAAAAAGGTACAAGAAAGTTTAAATGCCTTTATTACTATTGCTGATAATCACGCTTTAAAACGTGCTAGAGAAATTGATGCCAAGCGTGCAGAAGGTAAAAAACTTGGGGCTCTTGCTGGTGTACCTGTAGTCATCAAGGACAATATTTGCACTAAAGGAATACCTACTACAGCAGCCTCAAAGATTTTAAAGAGGTTTGTGCCTCCCTATAGTGCTACTGTAGTTAGTAGACTCGAGCAAGAAGATGCTATAATAATTGCGAAAAGCAATCTTGATGAATTTGGTATGGGCAGCAGCAATGAATACTCAGCTTTCGGAGTTGCTCGTAACCCTTGGGATCCTAAAAGGGTTCCTGGAGGCTCTTCTGGCGGTTCTGCTATTGCTGTAAGTACAGGAGTTGTTCCTATTTCTCTAGGTACAGACACAGGTGGTTCTGTACGTCAACCAGCGAGTTTAAATGGTGTTATTGGTTTTAAACCAACTTATGGTCGTCTTTCTCGCTATGGGGTAATTGCCTTTGCAAGTTCACTTGATCAAGTAGGTATTATGACCCAAAGTGTTCAAGATCTTGCTTTAGCAATGGATGTTATGGGTGGCCATGATAATTATGACTCAACTAGCATTGTAGAAAATCCTCCTAGCTTTGGTGAAGCTGTAAATGAAGCCAAGGACTTAGACAATTTACGTGTAGGCGTTGTGAGTGAGCTTTGTGGTAAAGGTAATAGTGATGCAGTACTAGCTGTTTTGGAAAAAACAAAATCTGTTCTTAAAGATCTTGGTGCCAAAATAGGTGAGGTATCAATTCCTCATGCTCCCTATGGCATAGCTACTTACTATCTAGTAGCACCTGCTGAAGCAAGTAGCAATCTTGCTCGTTATGATGGCATGATTTATAGCACTCGAGTAGGCGAAAACTCCTTAGGACAAGCTGAGTCCATGAGTCAGTCTAGAGGAGCAAACTTTGGGGCAGAAGTGCGCCGCCGCATACTAATTGGCACTTATGCACTTTCGGCAGGCTACTACGATGCCTATTATGGTAAGGCTCTAAAAGTGCGTCGTCTTATAGCCAATGATTTTGACAAAGCCTTTGCTAAATTTGATGTGCTTTTAACTCCCACCACTCCTTACCCCACTACTCTTATTGGTGAACAAGTTAATGACCCACTTGCTATGTATCTTAATGATATTAATACTGTGCTGGCTAACCTTGTTGGTATTGCTGGCATTAGCATTCCTATAGGAATGGCCGAAAATGATATGCCTTGTGGAATGCAAATGTTAGTGCCTGCTATGAAAGACGAGAAGCTCTTTCATGTCACAAAAGTTATAGAAAATTTTTTAGGAGGAAAGATTATGCAAACCTATCCCCCATAGTCCCATAGTATAAGTGTGTTAGAAAAATTTTGAGCCAACTAAACTACTTTAAGGTTTGGAAGTGCTAGAGAGTTCCAGAGAAAGACCTTTATAAACACTCATAGGAAACTAGTTTATGGCAAAAATTGTTGTAGTTGATGATTCCATAACCATGCTTAGTTTACTTGTAGCTATTTTCGAAAGGGAAGGATATTCTGTATGGCCTTGTGCAAAAGCAGATAATATAGAGAATAAAATATTCCAGTTTTCACCTGATTTAATTATCCTTGATATAATGATGCCCCGCAGTGGCTATGACGTTTTACGTTCACTCAAAGGTATAGAAGCTACAAAGGATATCCCTGTTATTTTACTTAGTGCTAAATCTGAAATCAGTGATATTAAGCAGGGGTTACAATTGGGAGCAGTTGACTACATTACCAAACCTTTTATAACCAAAAACCTTATTGCCAAAGTTAATGCTTATTTGCCCACTAAAAGTACAGATCTCTGATCTAGTTCAATTATATTCCCACACTCCTTTTCTTTGGTAAATAACAACATACTAGTAAGTAAGTCTTTGTTAAAACCTGCCTTTATAAGAGTGCTTTGGGGAATTAGCTTTAAACTTTGGAGCAAAGCTTGCATAGGCGCCTGATAGTAATTCTCACTTTTTTTAATTACCCCTAACCAGTCAGTTTTATCGCTAACTTCAATTATAATATCGAGGTCAATAGGACGATCTTTTATTTTACATAAAGGGTCGCTTCGATCGCGTCCAAGCTTTGTTTCTATCGTGTTAAAGTACTCTTTAAGTTCACTAGACTTCAAATCACTAGGGAAGTAAATAACAAAATTAAGAAACTTATGCTTACTCTGCATTCCGACAGGCTCTGTTTGCATCATAGGACTTAACACAAAGGTATTTGAAAGCAATAAAAGTTCTTTAAGAGCTAACTCTATATTCTTATAAGGTTTAATATTACTGCCAACACCTATAAGAAAGTGATATGGCAAGTACTTAGGAAAGAGTTGCTGTAACATAATTGCCCTAAATCTTTTCAGGGTTGAATTGTGCTGCATTGCGACCCTGCCCTGCAAGTGCCTCGCCACCATCAACAAAAATAAGTTGTCCAGTAATAAAATCATTGTTAATAAGGAATAGTAAGGCGTCGCTTATATGTTGAGTCTTACCCTGCTTATTTAGGGGAATGCCCTGAACGCGCCAATTAATATATTCGTCACTTCTACTACTCATGGGCATAACTACACCGGGAGCAATAGCATTTACTCTTATGTTTGGAGCAAACTCGAGCGCTGCAAGCCTAGTAAATTCAGCTAGGCCTTTTTTAGTAAGAAGATATGCAGCATATTCAAACTGATTAAAGCCAATTTTGTTATCACAAATATTGATAATGACCCCAGATTTACATACTTGCGCAAATGCCTTTGACAAAAAGAAAGGAGCACGTAAATTAACTGCAAACTGGGCATCAAAGTTAGTTACTGAAGTTTCTTTAACAGTAGCTTGGGTATATCCTGAAGCACTGTTTACCAGTATGCTCAGATTAGTAAAGGTCCTTTGCACACTCTCCAAAAAAAATTCTAAGTTCTCAGCTTTGCTGAGGTCACTCTGAAAAACTTCACAAGCCACACCTAAAGACTTAATTTCTTCACGAGTTTTTTGAACTGATTCACGTGATGTATTGTAGTGCAGCGCAATATCATAACCTTGTTTTGCTAGGGCTAAGCTTATAGCCTTACCAAGGCGTATTGCACCTCCTGTTACCAATGCTGCTTGGTTATTAGGCACTAAATAGCTCCTTCATTTTATGCACAATAAAAATAAATTTTTTGCTCAACACTTTGGTAAGGGCGTATTGCTTTTACGCTGCTACAAACTTGTAATCACCTTTCTA
The DNA here is from genome assembly GCA_965223045.1 of Trueperaceae bacterium. Taxonomy (GTDB): domain Bacteria; phylum Deinococcota; class Deinococci; order Deinococcales; family Trueperaceae; genus CBDCVN01. Next base: position 3,684,434 of record CBDCVN010000013.1, on the reverse strand, counting down.
TATGGAACTAAGTAGTTATAACTCATAATACCTATTATTTACCTCATAACGGAACAATATAGCCATCATAAAGCCACTGAGTAACTTCTGCTTGACTAATACCTACATGCTGTGCATTTTCAACACTAAATCCCAAAGGCCTTTCTTTTAAAAGAGAGGCAAGGTCACTAATTTTAGTACGCTTTGCCAAAAAATCATGGTAAATGCTGTTTTCCCATATATAACACCATGGGGCAAGGTTAAATAGAGTATTGCTTGAAAAAGCAAGAGCCTGTGATTGGAAATCTAAAGTAGGTAATTTTTGTGCTGATAATATACATTTTGCGTAGTTTGAAACTTGTGAGTCAATGTTATAGTTTTCTTGCAGGAAAGCTCGAGCCCCCTCAAAAGATTTTTGATCAGACTGAAGTATCTGGGCAGCCAATTTTGCGGCAGTTTCTGCATCATTGTAGTTTACCTTCGGTAATAAACTCTCAGGCAGTAAATCACGATAAGGGCCAACTTGTGCCACTATCGCAGGTGTGCCACAAGCAAGGGACTCATGCACAGTGTTACCAAAGGCCTCCACAAAACTCCCTAAAGCTAACATCACATCACCAAGATTGTAATAGTCGGGCATTAAACTTTGGGGTAACCATTCATGAAAGAAAAAGTTTTCTTTTAGGCCTCTATTCTTAATATATTGATGAACTTCTGCTAAGTATGTTTGTACATCTGGTGATATTTTAGTGTCAAACCAATTTGGGACTAAAGCCAATATATTTGAGATTTTGTAATCATGCACAAGCTTGTCTACCACATCAACAGTTTGCATAAGTCCTTTGTTTTTTTCTGGACGATGTGGATGCAAAACGATAGTATGTTTTGTTGTATCAACAGGGATTATCTCTTTTAATTTTAGCGAGATTTCTTTAGGTCTAAATAATTGAAAGTCAATACCATTAGGAATAGTGATTGTGCGTTTGTATAAATCTGGATAAAAACGACCAGCTGTGGCAAGAACTATCTTGTGTGAGTAATCTGAAATGGTGATAAGAGAATCGCTTCTTAAAATAAGTGATCCTAGCATGGTTTCTGGATAAGCATTGTCTCTCAAAGAAATAACTGTGGGAAGATAATCGCATATAGGAGGAAAAAGGAATTCGCCATCGTGTATGTATAGGCGATCGGCACTTTTTAGGTGCTCGAGCACAGTGTAAATGTTATTCACCATCTTATAAGCAGGAATATTATAAGGCTCTGGAAAGGGTTGCTTGAACTCTAAGGATGGTTTGACGATAACATTCTCTTGCCAATAAAAGGATTCTTTAGTATCAGAGCGTTTAGTAGCTAGGATAATTACATTGTGTCCCATTTCCCCTAGGTATTTAGCGATATTTTTTAGCTGTTTGGCTGAACCACCGTTGACTTTGTTTTTAAAAAGGGGGTTTATAGAAAGCATTACAATTCTCATAGCCCATAATATATACATTATCAAAACTAAGGAACAAAACTGACCCGTTTTTAGTATACTAGTGCTGATAAGGTAAGGATTTATTTAGAGAATCTATGTAAAACTCGAGTAACCAAAAACTTAAGATATCTCCCCTCAGGGAAGCTAATGGGTACAGGATGGTCTAGCGCATGTCCTGCCTCATGAATAATCTGAGCATTAGTATTTGCTGTAAGTGCTGCTTCAGCTAGCATAGTTTTAAAATCAGTAAGAGAAACTTGTGAAGTACAGCTTGCTGTAGCAAGTAGGCCACCATTACTTACGCACTGCAAAGCCATAGTATTTAGTTTTTGATAGGCACGCATTGCTGCATACTTACTCTTTTTTGCTCGAGCCAAAGAAGGTGGATCAAGCACAACTACATCAAAAGTTTTCCCTTGCTTAACATATTCCTCTAGTAACTTAAAACAATCTGCAGTTATAACTTCATGTATTTTAGAATTAAAGCCATTTAAAGCAAAGTTTTTTCTAGCATCTTCATTTGCTGCTGGTGTGCTATCAACGCTAATGATGTGTTTCGCACCACCTCTAGCGGCATACAGAGAAAAGGCCCCTGTATAACTAAACAAATCAAGGACTATTTTACCACCACAGTGCTTTTCTAAAAAAGCATGATTCTCACGCTGATCAAGAAAAAGACCTGTTTTTTGTCCCTTATGAAGATTAGCAAGCATCTTTATATAATTTTCGCTAACAGTAACCTCTGGCGGAGGCAGCTCTCCCCACAGGGCTTTAAGTTTCTCATTTATCTTGCTAATTATGCCTTTTAACTTTAGTTCCTTTTTGAGTGACCAAACTACATCTGGCACTAGTGCTTCAACACTTGAGCAATAAGTCTTGAGCACTGCATAGCGTTCATACCTATCAACTGTAATGCCTGGCAGGAAATCTCCTTCACCATAAACTAGCCGGTAAGCAGTGGTGCTAGCAGGGATTTTTTGGCGTAGCTCGAGCGCCTGTTTAACTCGTTTATGCACAAAATTACGGTCTGGCACCTGTTTACAATCAAATAACCTTATGGCTATAGGACTTGTAGCATCGTAAAGGCCAATAGTACTAGCTTTGCCTGCCTCAACCTTAAGCCATTCGGAATTAGCAAATCTATGCCTAGGCAAGTTATTACGGTAAATCCAAGGATGATTTGAGGTTAAAAGGATCTCTAGTTCTTTGTTAAGTTTTAAGGATCTAAGGGGCACCTTTTACCCCGTTCCGAAGAAGAGCTTTGGAATGCATGCCCAAATGCTCTATATTTTTCATTTCTGTGAATTGCTCTACATGATGCAACATGTCCAAAGTAGGAATTGCCCCATAAAACTTGGAACTAGCTAGTAGATGAACATTGCACTGTAATATTAAGAACAAATGATAATATATATACTGAATGTAGTAAGAAGGTAGTTGCTGAGTTATTTAACTTTCGCCCAGTAAAGTTTTTAAGTAAAGATCAAAAACTCTATAAGGCTGTGCTCCTTGTAGATTAGCTCCTTGAATAGTACCATCTTCATTTAAACTGCCTACTATGAAACCTGGAGTGCCACGAATGCCTACCTGTTGGCCATCTCTAGTATCTTGCCTAACCTCTTCCACATAACGCTCTTCAGCTATACAGGTTTCAAGGTCTTCAGATACTAAATTATATTCGGCAGCTACTTCTCTAAGCAGATCAACATTCTTCCGCCCAGAACGCAGATACATATCATGAACAAAATGGACATAGTCATTGTCTCCCAATTGCTCCCTAGCACACTCAGCAGCAGCAGCAGTTTGCTGTGATACTTGGCCTCCTACACCAATGTAATCACGATAAACATAACGAACTTTGCCAGTTTCTATATAATCTTCTAGGAGCTGAGAAAAAGTGTCTTGATGAAAACGTCCACAGAAACCACAATTTAAATCACTAAATTCAATAAGGACAATAGGAGCATCTGTATCGCCTATAAAGGCATCATTATCAATACCTACTTGTAAAGTTTTAGTATTACTGGCTTCAGTTTTGGCTTGATCAAGCGCTGCCTCTTCCTGCTCTGCCCTTTGCTCGGCTACCTGTTCATTTTGATAACTTACTATGGCGTCAATTGTAGCCCTAGGTAAGTTGGGTACAGTAGCTTCTAGCGTATTTAGACTTTTTTCTAGGCTTGCTAGCTTTGCTTCAATCTGCTTATAGTTGTCAAGCTGTGTTTGGGATTGTTGGGCCACTTCTTCTTGTGATGCTTGTTCTGTTACTTGTTCCCCTTGGTGGTTTTCTAAAACATCAGTACCTCCAGACTTGGGGACAATTCCTGCTAGCGTATTTAGATTTTTTTCTAGATTCACTAGCCTTGCTTCAAGCTGAAAGTAACCATAAAACAACGCTCCTAAAGTAAGTGTAAATAGTAATGTCATCCAAATCACTAGTCCTGCTAAAGGAGTCTTAGAAGTTTTAGAAGAGCTTATTTCTGGTTGGGAAGGTATCTCTGACATAGTACTTATTATAGCACGGTGAAAATTAGCTTTGATGCATGCAAGAATACTAAAAATTCCCCCTTAGAGAACATCTCCCTTTTTGAACACACTACTTTTAAAGAAAATATAGCGCCTGTTTCGACAGGCGCTAAAGGGGGTAAAAGGGGGGGCAATGCTAGATGCACTAAGATAGTAACACATGGATTGAAGTATGTCTAGTACCCAAAATTTTACGTCATTCAAAATTAATGGGTGTGAAAACTATATTTAGCATCATTGAGAAAATTTCCTCTTTTATTAGGGGTTAGCCATAAATACAATGTGTCTTGAGAGTAAATAGTTCAACATTAGTTCACTTTGAAGTGAACGCTAGTTATTTAACCAACTTTTAAACTATTGCCTTTGAGAATATTCTCCACTGAAGACACATAATGTCCACCAAAAAAGTAAACATGTACTAGCAGCGGATAAAGGTTATAGATATTTTTGCGTATTTCAAAATCAGTTCGAGCACCCCGAAGTTCCCTATAATGTACAAAAAAGCCTTCCCCAAAAGTATTAAATAGGCTAATAAAAGCCAGCTCCATTTCAGCATCAGCATAGTAAATAGCAGGGTCTATAATTCCTGTTATGTTCCTGCCATCACTAAGTATATTTCCAGGCCATAAATCACCATGAATTAAAGATGGATAAGGCGCTTCTTCTAAGTAGTCTTCCAGATGATTTGCTAAAGCTTCAATCTGTTTTAAAAATTTTAAAGGTAGCCTCTGTGCCTCAAAAGCCACTTTAGAAATGTATAGCAAACGCTGCTCGCAGAAAAAGTCAATCCAGCTACTACTTTGTTTATTGGGTTGGTGCAAGTTACCAATTAAGGTATCTTTCTCAAAACCATATTGCTTAGCCTTTATGCTATGAAGTTCAGCTAAAAGCTCAGCAGCATGTCTTTCACTAACTTTGGTAAAACAAGAACTACCCTCAAGGAAATTCATAACTAAAAGTTTGCCCTCATTGTGGATCACTTCTGGAACAGGTAAAGAGGTGTGCTTCTTAAGGTATTTTAGCATTTGAGCTTCAAGCTCGAGCTTATTTCCTATCTTAACTACAAACTTTTGCTTAGAGGCCAACTCTATGGCATAAACTTTAGCCATTTGTCCACCATGTAAAGGAGTAAGGTGCTTAACAGGTTCTTGAAATAAGGTATTTAGGTTTTGCTCTATAGCTATAGTTTCCATAGACTAAGTTTACAGTTCTGTTCCTTTTATCTTAGACAAAATAAGGTAATTTACTCTTTGTTGATAAAGATGTCTTTGCAACTGGAACCTTGGTTGAGCAGTCTTAACCATTTATTAAATTGCTTAGTCCGTTTTAATAGTACCCAAGCACTTTTTTGTATGGCATATACAACTGAATCTCATTGTCGTCATTTATATACCTCCGACCACAGAAAAAGTCCGAATCAGAAATTCTCAAAGTGTAAAATCTTTTATGAGTCATGTATCTCTTTCCTAAAAGGCAATCGTATTCGACTAAAAGAAGAACCACAAAGTACTATTAGAATAAAATGATAAAATTCTACATAAAAAGCCATGTTCTCATCAAGTCTCTCATCTTTTTTCTCTCATAATTAAGTTATGGATAGAAAACCCCTTGTTCTTATTGTAGAAGATGAAAAAGAAATTGCTAAGTTCATAGATCTAGAGTTACAAGCAGAAAATTACGAAACAATGGTGACCTATGATGGAGTAACAGGTCTCTCAAAATTTCGTGAGCTTAATCCTGATCTTGTTATTCTTGACCTTATGTTACCAGTACTCGATGGTTTAGAAGTAGCAAGACGTATTCGCAAAACTAGTAATACTCCTATTATTATCCTTACAGCAAAAGATAATATAGACGATAAGGTAGTAGGTTTAGATGCGGGTGCAGATGACTATTTGGTTAAACCTTTCTCGATAGAAGAGCTTTTAGCACGTGTACGCGCTCACTTACGTCGTGTGAATCCAGCAGTTACAGGTGAGGTACGTGTTGCTGATTTGGTAATGAATTTGGATGGGCGTGAAGTATTTCGTGATGGGCGTAGGGTAGACTTATCTGCTAAAGAATTTGAGCTACTAGAACTCTTTGCTCGCAATCCCGGCAAGGTTTTTAATCGCTTTGAAATAGAAGAGAAAGTTTGGCCTGAATATACTGGTGGCAGTAATGTTGTAGATGTATATGTAGGCTACTTGCGTAGAAAACTAGAAGGAGAAGGCGAGCGTAGATTAATTCACACTGTGCGTGGAGTAGGCTATGTTCTTAGGGAAGAGTGATTCTTGTAAAAGTATCTTATAATGCTATTAAGCTGTAAGAGTCCCTTAGGAGTTGCTTTTAAATGATTGGCAGTGATATCTAGAAGCTCTTCAGATGTGAGTTGCTCTATTAGTTTAGCAAAGCTAGCAAGAATATCTACCCCTGTCCTAGTTTTGATGAGTTCTAGGTCTATGCCTCGAGAAACTCTCAAACCAGTCATAATAAGCTCCAAAACATAATCATGCTTGCTAACAGGCAAAACTTCAGGAGCATCATCTTTAAGCCAAGCCTTAATAGGTTTATTAGTATAGCGCTCTCCTACGCCTCTACCCCTGAACACAAATCCCGCTGCTGAGGGACCCAAGGCCAAGAAGTAATCACCTTGCCAATAAACTTGGTTGTGCTTGGACTCAAAACCTCTTTTGGCATGGCTCGAGACCTCATATCTTTCAAAACCATAGCTAGATAAAATTTCATTGGTTAAAAGATAGTCCTTAAATTCCTTGTTTTCATCTGTAACAAGGCCGCGCATGGCAAAAGGAGTATAGGGCTCAATGCTGAGATTATAAGCACTTATATGCCTAAGACCTGTTTGAGCAAGGTTATGTAAGTCCTTGGCAGTGTCTTGCTTTTGTACAGCAGTAATAAGGTCAGCAGAAACATTAAAACCAGTAGTCAAAGCCATATTTACTGCTTGTAAACCTTCGCCAGCATTATGGGCTCTTCCTAAAAAGCTTAGTACCTTATCCTGAGTAGATTGCAAGCCTATAGATAGCCTATTAAAACCTAGTTCTTTAAAATACTGTAGCCTAGCAGCGTCAAAAGTTAAGGGGTCTGCCTCGAGTGTAATTTCTTCTGCTGTAAATCCCCATGTCTGATTCAATATGCCTACAATAAAGTCTAGCTCATCATTTGTTAAATGTGAGGGGGTACCGCCACCAAAATAAATAGTTTTAAGTTTAGTAGGAAATTCAGAATGTAGGGCATAAGCTTCTTCCCTAAAACGCTTCAAGTAAGCTGATACCAAGCCTTCATGGCGGCGCATTTTATGAAAATCACAATAAGGGCAAACTGTAGGGCAAAAGGGAATGTGTAAGTAGAGGGCTTGTGGAGGAGGTAGGAGTTGGGAATTATTCACAATTAGCAATGATAAAAACCAATTGTACAATTAACGGTGGTAGAGACGCAAAATCTTGCGCCTCTATGTAAATCGATAGTGCTCACAGCATAAACAAATTATGATTCTTAAGTCTAAACCTGCAATACCCACAATCTAATTTTAAGCAACTACTTCTATTTTTCATAAATGTTATTGAAGATGAATATAAGGTGAACATATTAGCGAAATAAAGTCACGATTCAATAATTATTAGCTTATGTTCACTAGCTATAATGCTAACATGAAGCTTTGGTTTACCCGCATATCAAAAAAAAATACTGAGCTACACTTGCTAAGGAATAGCTCTGAATCACAAGAGTGTTTGGAGAAAGCAGAGCCAGAAAACACCAAGACCCGTAGGTTTTATCACTTACGTCAGTGCCTAGAGGCTTCTCTTGCAGGCAAGTTACCACCGAAAGAGGCACTTCCCTTTATTAAAGAGATAAATAGTTATTCAAACGAGGCTGACCTAAAAGCTGCAGGACAAAGGATTGCACTTCTTGTTGATGACTCCATTGGCAAGGACATCTTGAAGCTACTCGACAAAGATAAGTTTTTAGAAATCACTTTTTAAGTAGGGGTGTAAAAGTTGAAGTTGCTCAAAATTAGGTTGTGTTGAGCAGGGTGGATTTTTGCTCCTGCCACAACTCAAAGTGTAGCCATTCCTTAAAGTTTTCCTAAAACTATCTCCCCACCATAATCATCAGTGGTAAGCTACTAAGCTCAGGAGTGCTCACTTCTGTGTACATCCCATTTAACTGAGTTTTAGACTTAATTCGGCCACTCGTGTGAGCATCCCGCTGAATGTTAGCCTGTTGCTGAAGCAAGTCACTCTCGAGTTTATTTTGTTGGTAACCAAATCTAAGGATGGATCAAAGGAAAGCTCTCTTAAATACACTAAACGAATCTCTAATCCTGATTGAAGTGCACCTGTGTAGTAAGCTTTTGCTATAGCTTCGACAAAGCTACCTTCATCAGGATGTGCATTCAATACAAAAATTTTGTGCGATGTTGTTTTCATGACTTAATATTTATCAGATTTTCAGCGGGCTTAAGATCTTAGCTTTACAATTTAACTTATTTTTGAGTTTCCTCCTTATTTTTCGACTTTGGAGCTAAGGGGTTTCAATATAGCCTTTACCTGAGCATTCGGAACAAATTACTTTACCAGAACCCCAGCAAGTAGAGCATTGCTGCCATATACCTTCATGATCTTTAGCCCCACCTTTTCCATCACAGCAGTAGCAATTTTCCTTCCCTCTACCATTACATTTCCAACATTTCTCTCGCTTCATAATATTCTCCGTTATTTTAGATAGATGACTGTTACTAGGGCATGTTGATAAAGTAAGTCATAATTTGCAAACTTAGGATATGAAAGTTAAATTAACAGACGAGCAATGGCAAAAAATACTAAATTTTCTCAAGGGTTACAAGATAGTGTGTATATTTAGGAAATTTAGAATTGGCAATGAGGATCAATGCAGGAAGTTTATTGAAGGAGTCCTTTGGGTAACTAAAAGTGGTGCACAGTGGCGTTTGTTGCCAGAAGAATATGGAAAATGGAATAGTGTTTTTAAGCGTTTTGACCGCTGGGGCAAACAAGGAATTTGGCAAGCGATGTTTGAACACTTTGCTGAGGATGCTGATATGGAAAGTATAATGATAGATAGCACCATTGTAAGAGCTCACTCCTGTGCAGCAGGAGGAAAAGGGGGAAACGAAGAACAAGAATTGGGTAGAAGCAAAGGAGGTTACACCACCAAAGTACACGCTACAACAGATGCTCTAGGCAATCCTCTCAAGTTAATATTGACTCCAGGGCAACGTAATGATGTTACCCAAGCAGAGGATTTGCTAGAAGATCTGGAGGCTGAAAGAGTAATGGGGGACAAGGGATATGATGCTCAAGTTGTACTAGGGCGTGTGGACACCTAGAGTGTGAAATCGAAAACGCTACTCTTAAATACCTTGGATAATCCTGATGCTGACGCATAAGCTCCTCTGCAATCTGGTAAAGATTATGTGGTTAACAACTAAAGCTTCTCGCAAATATAGGCTATCCTGCAATTTTTTTTGGAATTCACATTTTCTAACAAATAGCTGTCCTGAGACTGGCTAGTTTGGTTTTGATATCCAATGCGTGCAATTTCTGATTTGTCATATCCACATGCCCTAGACAAGGTAGCAGAAATGGAAGCAGAAGCAGTAATACCTCCAAAGGCAAATAGGAAAGAGCAGCGGGAGTATGACAAAGAATTTTACAAGGAAAGGCATTTAATAGAGAATTTTTTCAACAAAATTAAGCAATATAGAAGAGTTTTTTCTAGATTTGAAAAGTTGTCTCGAAACTATTTAGCATTTTGCCAGTTTGCGTCGGTACTTATATGGCTACGCTAAAATCCCTTCAAGTAATATTTTTGATTTAGCACTTTTAGTGTCAACACGCCCTAGTATGTATAGGGCAATAGAAAAGATTAACTGGACTTATAAAAAAAGACTTTGCGTGCTAGAGAGCAAGATCGTGAAGACATTGCAGCAAAACGAAAAGCCTTTTTACAGTTAAAGAAAGCTCTTAGAGCAAATAGGCTTGTATTTATTGATGAAACAGGTCTTTATCTAAACATGACTAGGATTTATGCCCGTTCGCAACGAGGAGAAAGAGCTTATTGCTCTATACCAAGCAAGAAACATAAAATTGCAAACTTAATAGGTGCAATGACTCTAGAAGGAGTAATCGCTAGTTTCTGTATTGATGAAACTGTAACAGGAGAAGTATTTGCAGCATTTCTAGAAGAAATACTATGTCCAGTTTTAAAGGTGGGACAAATAGTTTTGATGGATAATTCAACAGCACACATAGTAAAAAGGGTACGTGAATTAATAGAAAGCAGGGGAGCCACATTGATCTATTTGCCACCATACAGCCCTGAGTTCAATCCGATAGAACATTGCTGGTCAAAAGCAAAATCCCACCTACGTGCTTTAGAAACTTGGGACAAAAAGAAATTAAACACCTCTGTCAAAAAAGCTTTAGAAACAGTTAATACCAATGATGCTCAAGCTTGGTTCAAACACTGTGGCTATACCAATCAACCACCTATGGAAAGATGTTACAATAAATATTTATTCAAATACTTGCAACTTTAATTTCTATAAATGTAAGGGTATACTCTTGTTTTTTGATTTAATTACCAGTGAGTAATACTTTTCACTTCTTGTGATTTAATGACATAATTTTATGAGAGGCTAAAATGCTGTGTGATAAACTGATAACTCAATAATGGGTCAGGTTAAAAAGAAAATGCTATAGCAGCAAGGATACTAGCACCAAATAGTAAATTAGCAACAATAAGATGGTGGGAAACAACAACTTTACCAGAAATGCTAGAAGTAAGGAAAGCAAGGGAAGAAGAAGTGTGTAAGGTAATGGAATGGTTGGAAGCAAGGCAAGGATATATAGAAAAGAAATTAACAAATAGGCATGTCAAAGGGGAGAAAGTATTAATGTATGACATGAGTTCAAGTTATTTTGAAGGAGAGGAATGTCCATTAGCAAAATGGGGACAGAATAAAGATAAAAAGAGAGGGAAAAAGCAAGTAAATTACACATTGCTGACGGACAAAAGGGGATGTCCAATAGTAACTAGGGTGTACGAGGGCAATTACACAGAGTCAAAGATACTAAAACCAATGATAAAAGAGCTAAAAGAGGAATTTGGAATAAAAGAAATAGTGATCGTAGGAGACAGAGGAGTAATAGGGAAAAAACAGATAGAAGAGTTAAAAAAAGAAGAGGGAGTAGGTTGGATAGCAGCATTGAAGACAGCAAGTATAAAAAAGCTGATAGAAAGTGGGAATTTGAATATAGAAGAATTGAAGAAAGAAGAATATTTAGAGTTTAAAGATCAAGAATATGAAAAAGAGAGATTGATAGGGTGCTGTAATAGAGAAGTAGCGGAGTGGAAAGGGAAAAAGCGACAAGATTTGCTAAAAGCAACAAAAGAAGAGTTAGAGAAGATAAAGGAGATGGTAAAGAAAGGAAGTGTAACTCAACTTTGGCAGTAGTGAGTATGTTAGTAATATTAGTTCACTCAACTAATTATAGCAATTCTCAAAGGAAAAATCATCAGTAAAGGAACAAAGAAAACCTAAAAGACCTAAATAGTAAATTAAAAAGGACTCAAAAAGCAATTGGATTTTTAAATAAACGCTTTCTAGTAGCAGACAGCAGCTAAAATAGGTGCCATCAAACTTTCAAGTGTTTGCCCTTTTACTAATCCAGCACTTATGAAACTTGCCAAACTCCACAAGCTCTGTGCTTTTGCTACTCGACACCAATGGGAGTTACTACCTTCAATTTCTACCTTGAGTTGATTTTGAAGCTTTTTTAAGAGGTCCTGATCATGAGGTATGGCTCGCAATAAGCTGTAAACTACGGCAACAAAGCTAATATGTCTGCATATCGCTTCAATATCCCGTACCTGATACTGGTCCAAACCTTCTGCCTTACCTTCTTCATGATATACTTCAATTGGCCACCTATGGCGTCTGATTCTTGTTATTCCTGCTGATTGCCATTTTAAGCAATTTGAAATTAATGCATATGGCTCACCCTTCAATTCTTCCTCTCTGTAATTGATAACTAATCTTTGCTTCCCAAAATTCTTAACCTTAATCGTGCAACAAAAACTGTAGTACCTTTCTTTCTTTCCCTTGTAGGAAATGGTTATTTTACGGAAAACTGGCTTCTTCTCCTCACTTAAATTATCGAAATGCTCTTTTTTAAGTCTCTGACTGAAGTCTTTAATTGTTTCTTCTTGCCCATTTACAATTACTTTATCATCTGCACAAAGTGTTCCTACATAGGGAAGTTTAAGTTCCTTGTCAATGAAACGACAAAAAGGAGCTGCTGTATACCATTTATCAAATACTATAGGCAGTTTCATCCTTGGATTACTTTCCTTCCATTTAGATAGCAATCTTTTTGCAATGTGAAACTTGCTTTCATACAAATCTGTGACACCATCTTTGTTTTGATGCCTTCTCCATAATCTTATCAAGTACTGTCGCCATTTTGCTTCATTAGTCTTTTTCAGTTCTAGCTTACTTTCCTTGATGGGAATACCTAGCTCTGGCAGCCCCTCCTCTATTTTCTCAAGGTCAGCGGGTTTCCATAATTCAAATTCTACTGGATAGTCAGTTTGATCGTCACTATAGTGTAACCCTACCAAATGGTGCGCCCAAACATGGCATCCTTTACTAGAATCATAAAGTTTTGCTATGCCTTTAAAGTGTTTGCCATAATGCTCAAGCAAAGTATCATCTATACTTAACACACCTTTAGGTTTGAAACGAGTACCTTCCAGACTTGCTAAAAGGTCTAAACGTTTTTGGTTTAGTTTCTCTTCACTAAAAGGGCTTTTGTTTAACAAGCGATTAAGGCTGCTTTGATCACGGTTCTCAAAAATAATCAAGCGATTAATCCCCTCAACGGTTTTGTTTTCTGAAACAATAAGTCCACTTATATAACGTTTGAACTGTGTCATGGCTGAATCAGAGAAAATATCTTTAAAGAAATGTTCATAATGCTTAACAACTTCAGGGTAATCAAGCAGGGGTACCATATAATCACCTCCACGGTGTGTTTATACATTTTAGGAGGTGTTATTCATAATGTGAAGATTAGTAACAATTTGCTTTATCGGATATTAGCCTATTTTCGTTTTCCTGACATCGCAAAGGCCTCACTGCAAAAGTTGAGGTGTAAGAGGGAAAGGGGAAATAGGAGTGCGAGTAGGAAGAGTAGTCAACAAATATAAAGTAGCAAAGCACATTAAGTTAAAGATAACACCAGCAAGGCTAAATTTTGAGATAGACGAAGAGAAAGTAAAGAAGGAAAGCGAGTTAGATGGGATATATGTAATAAGAACAAGTCTAACAAAGGAGAAAGTGGATACAAAAGAAGTAATCAGGAATTACAAAGGATTAAGTGATGTAGAACAGGGATTTAGGTCAATAAAAAGTGTAGATTTGGAATTAAGACCAATATATCACCATATGGAGCAACGAGTAAGGGGACACATATTCTTGTGCATGCTAGCTTACAACGTGAAGTGGCATATGATGGAGGCATGGAGGTCAATATTATTTGCTGATGAAGAAAAAGGTAAAAAAGAGGAAAGTAACCCCGTGAAAAGAGCGGCAAGGTCAAAGAAGGCATTAGCAAAAACAAAGACTAAAAAATTAGAAGATGGTAGTAAAGTTCACAGTTTTCAGACATTACTATCGGATCTAAGTAGCATAGTAAGAAATACTTGCAATTACAAAGGAGAGGAGGATGCAAATTTAGTAAAAGTAGACACTATAGCGAATAAGCAACAGCAAAGAGCATATGACCTACTTGAAGCTATAGAAATGTAGACAGAACGATGTACCCCTAAAACAGGATTATTGGCGTGAGGGAGAGGTCTAGCTATAGTATTTATAAATAAACTTCAGACTTAGTTCAAATTTCAGCCAAAATGCTAGATCTTTCAAAGGAACACTAATTTCCAAACACCCTCTACTTTTTTGTGATGTACTGAGAACAGGTGAAGCAATGAACATTTTTTACGGTGCTTGCTTGCAAGGCAAAAGATACTTTACCTTCTAACTCCTCTAAGGTGATTTAAAGAGATTTCCCATTTGTAAATATAAAGTAAAGCATAAAGCCCTCTTTTAAAAAGATTCTCTATTAAGAGGCATAAAAATTGAGGAGTGAGATGTTCAAAACTAGGCTCGAAGCTTATATTAATTAGGGCGTGTTGACACTAAAAGTGCTAAATCAAAAATATTACTTGAAGGTATTTTAGCGTAGCCATATAAGTACCGACGCAAACTGGCAAAATGCTAAATAGTTTCGAGACAACTTTTCAAATCTAGGGCATGTGGATATGACAAATCAGAAATTGCACGCATTGGATATCAAAACCAAACTAGCCAGTCTCAGGACAGCTATTTGTTAGAAAATGTGAATTCCAAAAAAAATTGCAGGATAGCCTATATTTGCGAGAAGCTTTAGTTGTTAACCACATAATCTTTACCAGATTGCAGAGGAGCTTATGCGTCAGCATCAGGATTATCCAAGGTATTTAAGAGTAGCGTTTTCGATTTCACACTCTAGGGCGTGTTGACACTAAAAGTGCTAAATCAAAAATATTACTTGAAGGGATTTTAGCGTAGCCATATAAGTACCGACGCAAACTGGCAAAATGCTAAATAGTTTCGAGACAACTTTTCAAATCTAGAAAAAACTCTTCTATATTGCTTAATTTTGTTGAAAAAATTCTCTATTAAATGCCTTTCCTTGTAAAATTCTTTGTCATACTCCCGCTGCTCTTTCCTATTTGCCTTTGGAGGTATTACTGCTTCTGCTTCCATTTCTGCTACCTTGTCTAGTACAACTTGAGCATCATATCCCTTGTCCCCCATTACTCTTTCAGCCTCCAGATCTTCTAGCAAATCCTCTGCTTGGGTAACATCATTACGTTGCCCTGGAGTCAATATTAACTTGAGAGGATTGCCTAGAGCATCTGTTGTAGCGTGTACTTTGGTGGTGTAACCTCCTTTGCTTCTACCCAATTCTTGTTCTTCGTTTCCCCCTTTTCCTCCTGCTGCACAGGAGTGAGCTCTTACAATGGTGCTATCTATCATTATACTTTCCATATCAGCATCCTCAGCAAAGTGTTCAAACATCGCTTGCCAAATTCCTTGTTTGCCCCAGCGGTCAAAACGCTTAAAAACACTATTCCATTTTCCATATTCTTCTGGCAACAAACGCCACTGTGCACCACTTTTAGTTACCCAAAGGACTCCTTCAATAAACTTCCTGCATTGATCCTCATTGCCAATTCTAAATTTCCTAAACATACACACTATCTTGTAACCCTTGAGAAAATTTAGTATTTTTTGCCATTGCTCGTCTGTTAATTTAACTTTCATATCCTAAGTTTGCAAATTATGACTTACTTTATCAACATGCCCTAGAAAAAACTCTTCTATATTGCTTAATTTTGTTGAAAAAATTCTCTATTAAATGCCTTTCCTTGTAAAATTCTTTGTCATACTCCCGCTGCTCTTTCCTATTTGCCTTTGGAGGTATTACTGCTTCTGCTTCCATTTCTGCTACCTTGTCTAGTACAACTTGAGCATCATATCCCTTGTCCCCCATTACTCTTTCAGCCTCCAGATCTTCTAGCAAATCCTCTGCTTGGGTAACATCATTACGTTGCCCTGGAGTCAATATTAACTTGAGAGGATTGCCTAGAGCATCTGTTGTAGCGTGTACTTTGGTGGTGTAACCTCCTTTGCTTCTACCCAATTCTTGTTCTTCGTTTCCCCCTTTTCCTCCTGCTGCACAGGAGTGAGCTCTTACAATGGTGCTATCTATCATTATACTTTCCATATCAGCATCCTCAGCAAAGTGTTCAAACATCGCTTGCCAAATTCCTTGTTTGCCCCAGCGGTCAAAACGCTTAAAAACACTATTCCATTTTCCATATTCTTCTGGCAACAAACGCCACTGTGCACCACTTTTAGTTACCCAAAGGACTCCTTCAATAAACTTCCTGCATTGATCCTCAAGTTGTACTAGACAAGGTAGCAGAAATGGAAGCAGAAGCAGTAATACCTCCAAAGGCAAATAGGAAAGAGCAGCGGGAGTATGACAAAGAATTTTACAAGGAAAGGCATTTAATTAAATTGAGGTGAACCCAATTGATCGGACAAAAAATTAAGCAATATAGAAGAGTTTTTTCTAGATTTGAAAAGTTGTCTCGAAACTATTTAGCATTTTGCCAGTTTGCGTCGGTACTTATATGGCTACGCTAAAATACCTTCAAGTAATATTTTTGATTTAGCACTTTTAGTGTCAACACGCCCTAGTAACAATGGTAGCTCTAAGTACTTTCTAAAAGTATATGAGTCTTTAAATAATAATAAGTTTGCTGAAAGTAATATTCGTGAAGTGAGGATAAACATTCCATAAAAGTACTAAGGCAAGTAACAGCTTGCTTAAGCTTTAGTGAAATTAAACGGTCCTTTCCCTCAAAGGTTTTTTTGAAGCCTTTGAGGTTTTAAGCCAAAAAAACTGTGACGATACCTTGCACCTTCGAATTTAGGTTGTTAAAATAAACCTTAGTTTTGGGCCCTTAGCTCAGTTGGTTAGAGCAGTCGACTCATAATCGATTGGTCGCAGGTTCGAGTCCTGCAGGGCCCACCATTCAAAACTCCGTCAGAGACAAATAAATTTAGTGTAATAGATTGAAAGCTTGTCATGTCAAGTTTGTTTTTGTGTGCCTCTTGTGTGCCAACTAATTTAGAGCAGAAAAATTTTGCACTGATTTATCTTGATAAAGAGTTGTACCAATTGCATCAACAGCAGCTTCTTGGATTGTTGGTAGGATATGAGAGTAAACATCAAGCGTAAGAGCTACTGAGGCATGACCTAAACGCTCAGAAACAATTTTAGGATGTACATTAGCCTTAAGGAGCATAGTAGCATGTGTGTGCCTCAAGTCATATAATCGAAATTTAGCTTTAATAGTAGTACCATTCTTAGTTTTTACTTCCTCAGCCAAATTACACTCTAAAAGACAAGGTTTAAAGTAACGATTAAGCACATTACGGTAGTGCCCTTCATGTAATGATGAACCCTGCTGCCTTAAAATGCGCGATGACTTTAGATTTCTTAAAATGCCCAAATTGCACCTCAGATAATTTTGTTAAGAATGGTCATATTCACAATGGTAAGCAAAATCATATTTGTAAAGATTGTGGTAGGCAATTTGTTGAAGATCCTCAAAATATTCCTATCAGTGAGGGGAAAAAGGATTTGATAGATAAACTCTTACTGGAAAGATTAGCACTTGCTGCTATTGCTCGTGTCACTGGTGTTTCAGAATCTTGGTTGCAAAAATACGTCAATGACAAGTTTGAGAATATAGAGCAGGAAGTAGAAGTTGAGAAAAAAGATAAAGGGTTTCTTAGAATAGAGTGTGATGAGATGTGGTCTTTTGTAGGCCACAAAGGTAATAAGGTATGGATATGG
Source organism: Trueperaceae bacterium (assembly GCA_965223045.1). Taxonomy (GTDB): domain Bacteria; phylum Deinococcota; class Deinococci; order Deinococcales; family Trueperaceae; genus CBDCVN01. The sequence goes on along the minus strand of CBDCVN010000013.1, from coordinate 3,666,959 downwards.
CTAGCTATTGATCAAGCTACTGGCGAAATAGTAGGGGTTTATATAGGCAGTCGTGATAAAAGAGGGGCTCAAGGGTTATGGGATTCTTTACCAGCAGTATATAGGCAATGTGCAGTGTGCTACAGTGATTTCTGGGCATCATATGAAGAAGTAATTCCTAGGAAAAGGCACAGAGCAGTGGATAAACGAAGTGGGAAAACTAATAGAATTGAGAGATTAAACTGCACTCTACGTCAACGAATTGGTCGTTTAGTAAGGAAAACTCTTTCTTTTTGAGGTGAACCCAATTGATCGGACAAAAAATTAAGGTTAATTAAGACCTACTAAAATGATATCAAATTGAGATTACATTGTTTGTAAGCTTGATAACAACCTATCCTGTTATTATTGATTTAGTTTTCTCCTCTCTGTAAACTAATTCATGTTAAGTCTCACTAAGTCATGACCATATTAAGTCTCAAAAAGTCGTAACCTTTGCTGTTCTTGCCAAGTAAAAGGAAGAGAAGGCTGAAAAGGGATAGATTGAGTAAAAGCAAAAATGTTTCCAATGAGTGTGGGTGGATCAATACCTTGGATGGGTAACTGTTTAATCAACTCACCTCTCTGATTGAGAAATGACAAAACTCTTTCTGGTAACTTGAAATTTATTTCGCACTGCTCACGTAAATGATTGTTCCCTAGGTAATAAATCTGTCCTCCTAAGGAAATTGTGCCGTTTTGACCTATTCGCCTAAACCATTTTCCCTTTGCTAGATAAGCATCAACTTCGCTTAGGTCAAACATTTCATCTTCCCACTCAGGTCTATACCAGCGCCCTGAGTGAGCTGCCTCTGGAAAAGCTTGTAGCGGTGCTTGCCCTCCCAAAGAGTGACAAGGAAGCTCTTCATTAAGTATGTTGCGTCTATCTCGTAAAGCTTGATATAAAGCGTTCCAAGATGGATAGTGTCGATCAAGAACCTGATCAGCCCACAATTGATGCGATCTCTCTACAATTGCTTGATCTGTAGGGCGACGAATACGACTAAATTGAAGTTCGATACCCATTGCTAACAACCACAGATGTAATCTTGTAGGAAAGGGTGATTTACTCCTAACATCAAAGAAAACACTGTCATGATCAACTTGAATACTTTCAGGTAACCCCCAGTCTAAAAATGCTAACCTCAAAGTGATTTGATAGTCCTCAGTATTGGTGTGGCGAATTGCTTTCTCCTTACCTAGAAAGCAAGGATAACTTAGCAGGCGTGTACGGGAAACAACATCACTTATAGATGTCCAGATAAATTCTTTCCCTAAAACAGGAAAAATAATGCCATGATAATTCCAATAATAACCCAAAGGAGACTAATCATGGCAAATAATGATAGCAAACAAAAACTAGAAGAACTACAAAGACTACGCCGTCGCTATAAAAAGGGAAATGATGCAAACGCTTTACTACGGACTCAAGCCCTTATAGCTCTGTATTCCGGCAAAGATATTAAGCTTGTAGCAGAAATGTTCGGTGTCTCAGTAAAAACAGTAAAAAACTGGCGAAAGAAGTTTGAAAAATCGCTTAACTTAGAAGATGAACAAAGAACTGGTAGGCCGCCTAAACTTTCTAAAGAGCAACTAGAGCTAATCAAGAAAATCATTACAGAGTTTAACCAGCAAGTTTGGGTTGCCAGAAGGGTCTTTACTCTCATAGAAAGCCTTTTTGGGGTATGTTTGTCAGTAAAGTATTTACCAGAGCTTTTAAGGAAACTGGGATTAAGTTTCCATAAAGCAATACATTTGCTGTATAGGAAGAATGAAGAGAAGAGGCGAAAGTGGATACAAGAAACACTACCAAAGCTGTACGAGGAGAAGATAAAGGCAGGATGGAGGATATTTTATCAAGATGAAGTAGGGTTCCAAACGCAGGGAACACTAGCGAGCACATGGGGGCTAAGAGGAGAAAAAGTAGAGATCAAGAACTATGGAAGACATGGGAGAGTAAATTTGATAGGGGCATTAGAGTTAGGGACAGGAGAATTCCATGGAGTGCTAACAAAGTTCAAGGTAAATGCTCAGAGGTTTAGAAGGTTTATCTGCCACATGAAAAGGGAGATGAGGGAAGCAAAGATAATGCTTATATGTGACAATGCACCATTTCACAGGGCGAAGTGGTTGCAAGAGTGGGTAAAAGAGAATTCAAAATGGTTGAGGTTAGAATTTCTACCGGGATACTCACCAGATTTCAACCCAATAGAAAGGCTATGGAAGTATTTAAAGAAGGAGTACATACATAATAAATGCTGGGAAACACAAGCAGATTTAAGGAAGCATTTGGAGGTAATGATGGAGGGAATACCAATGAGGGTAGAGGAAATAAAGGGAGTAATGAAAAAAGAGATAAAAAGATTGAGGGAGGCATTTGAGTTTTATAAAACACCAGTACCAAAGGAATTAATGATTTGAGATAGTGTTAAGCGGGGAAAATAAGCAAGTTTTGTATAAGTTTTAGTTGGTTTACAAAAGAAGATTACACTGGGTAGTAGGTGTTCTATTGCCTAAGAAGCAATTATTCTTAGTGATTTTTCCTACCTTATTTCACTCTATGGATAAAAGGAAAAGATTTTTCTGGGTAACTATACATCAACTAGGCTAACTACTCCTACACTTGGAACAAGCTCATGTCCCATTGCATCTACTTGCCAACATTCATGGGCATGGGTTAAGCGTGTGTGCTTAGTGGATGGTAATGCTACATGACGTTCATAGTTTTGGACCAATTGCTCTTCTTGTAAGAAGCGATTAATACTTGACCGACTAGGCAACAATTTACCTGCCCACTGGGGCATACGACCTAGCTCTATACGCAACGTATCAGCACCCCAACGAGGATGTTGTAATCGTATTTGACGTAATTCTCCTACCATACGTGCAGGATAACTGCTTAGAGCTCCTTTTTGAGGACGTCCCATCTTCCTTTCCAAACCTTGACGACCTTGTTCACGACCTCTTCTTACCCATTTTTTGACTGTAGATGGATGCCACCCTAATTCAAGAGCAATTTTGCTTATTGGTTCTCCATTGTCAGCTCGTTGTAGCATTTCTACTCTTTCTTCTAAGGAGGTGTAATCTGACATAATCCATATCATGCAGCTTTTTTACCTACTTGGAGTCTAAAAATAGTCACGACTTTATGAGACTTTAGGGGGTCACGACTTAGTGAGCTTTAACATTCAGGCGTTTTGTACTGCAATGATTGATGCGGACGTTCACTGTTATAAAATTGTAAGTACTTTCCTATTTCTTCCCTTCCTTGCTCTATATTTTTGTATTCCTTTAGATATACTTCTTCATACTTTACCGTTCTCCACAACCTTTCTGTAAATATATTATCCATGTAGCACCCTCTTCCGTCCATGCTGATTGCTATTTCGTTTGCCTTCAATATATCCGTAAACTCATGACTTGTGTACTGACTACCTTGATCTGTATTGAATATCTCTGGCTTCTCTCCTTCCAACGCCTCTTCTAATGCTTCTATACAAAACTCTGCTTTCATGCTATTCGAAACTTCCCATGAAACAACATAACGGCTATACCAATCCATTACTACTACCAGATAGCAATATCCTCCTTGCAAACGTATATACGTAATATCACTAGCCCATACCTGATTTGGTTTGTTTATGATTTTGTTTTTCAGAAGGTATGGGTAAATTTTATGTCCTTCCTTTGGTTTACTTAGTTTGGGTTTGGCATATATAGCTTGCAAACCCATCAGACACATCAAACGATATACTCTTTTATGATTGACCTTATAGCTTTCTCTATTTAGCATTGCTGTTATCTTGCGATAACCTAGAAAAGGATGATCTGTATACAACTCATCTATCCTTTGCATCAACTTTTCATTGAGGTCACTAATTCCTGTAGGTCGATAGTAATAACTACTACGATTCAGTCTCAGTAACTCACATTGCTTAGTAATGCTCAATTGAGGGTGCCTTGGATCGACTATCAACATACGTTCCTCTTGACTCAGTTTTTGAGCCCTTTGGACAAAAAATCTAGTTCCATTTTCAATTTGCCAATCTGTTCGTACAGTGCAGCCTCTCTACGTTCTTGTAGTCTGGCTTTTCTACCTCTTAGTAATGAAAACCTTTCATGCAATGCTTCTGATCCAGCTTTTTTCCATTCTTTAATTTGAGTGGTGTGTACACCATATTGATTTGCTAATTCTGCAAGATTCTTCTCTCCAACTATGGCTGCTGCTGCAACTTTAGCTTTGAATTCTTTCTTATATGTTTTTCTTATTCCTTTTGTCTGGCTCATTTATATCTCCATATTCTAGATATTTTACATCTTCTATGGACCTTAATTTCGCCGGGGTTTTCTGTCCAGTTTTTGGGGGTAAGCTCATTTTCTGGAATTACGCAGCTTGAGGGAGCAAGTCCAAAAGGTCAAGAGGTGGGTCAATACGACCAGAGATGAGTCCCCTACGGTACCTATAAAATGACTGCTTGTTCTCTCTACGAGCTACTTCTATAAGGCCATAAGCTATTACTCCTAACCCTAAATGCCCTCCTATTGTTTGTTCTGTTCTATATCTGAATCCTTGCCATCCTAGCTCTTGCTTTAACCCTCTTATTACTTCTTCTATCGCTTGCCTCACCTTATAATGGCTTATGATCTCTTTGTCTTCTAGCTCTAGATCATTTGTTACATAGTATTTATTACCTCTTCTCACGATCTTCACTTCAAAGTCCATTCCTCTTAGCTTCCCTACTTTTGTCCAGTAGGGTCCTCTGTGCCTTTTCAACTGCTTTCCTCGCAGAACTCTGTTCTTCTTTAGTCGTGTCACAAACGACCAACTGTAGGCATGTATCTGTTTCAGAATCTTCTTTGAACCGTACCATGAGTCAAATAGTACATAATCAGGTTTTAGCCCTTTTTCTTTTGCCCATGCTAATAACTCCAATGCTAGTTCTTGCTTGCTTACCTCTCCAAAGTAAAGTTTTATCTTTAAGGGTATTCGAACTTTACCATCTGTCCAGATCAGCAGAACTATTCCGAAACCATAGCAATAGTGTCCATTGCCATCTCGTAATTTCGGTAACCACATTTTACCTCTTCCTGATCTTGCTATTACTGTATCATCAAGAACCAAGTAGCCTCCTTCAAGCTCACCTACCAGCATTTTTAAACCTATAGCTATCTCACTTACCTTTGCTAGAATTGAGTCTACTAACAACGCTCTATAGATAGTGTCGTGTGAACACTCCATTCCATCTGCCATAGCTGAAGAAGCATTTGCTTCAACTGCTTTTAACAGGGCTTCTAGTGCTTTAACTATTCTTTGTGTTAGACTCATCTTAGGGCTCCTTGGTTCTGATTGAGCCCTATTTTACTTTATTTCTCCCCCTGCGTAATTCCAGTTTTTCAAAGAAATTGACTAATCACATTGGAGCCATTTGGTATTTTGTTCATCACTATAACTCATCATTACATGTATAGGACTACCCTTTACTTTATATTATCACTTTAACTGTTGAGTAAGAAATAGTACCATATTATTGCGTAAAGTGACAGTCAGTATTGCTCGAGAGCTAAACCTTTCAGGGCAAACTATTCACAACTACATTAGTACTTATGCAATTAGCTTAATTTATATACTCGAGCAGGAGCTGTCGTTTTGGCATGTGAAAGTTGTTTTTGATGGAGATAGAGCAAAGCAACCAAAATAAACTTATTGATGAACAAACTCCTAAATGGTGGGGAAACTAGAAAGACGTTCGCCTGAAAACTTAAAGGAAGTTGAGTCAATTGCTATGCCAGATACAAACCCACTATTCACTGTTATAGAGGGAACTATTGCTAGCTGGGAACGCACTTAAGAACTTTACCTTTAGAGTTGATTTGCAGAATAGTGGTTTAGAGTTAGCTCGCAAGTTGTATCGAAAAAACGCCATTTTCACTTTCAAAAACACTGTTACCAAAGCCAGTATCACCACTTTTCTGCTTTTTTCAAGTAGCCACAGCATATCATTGACAAAATAGGGATATATTTTTATAGTGTAGCCATAGTGGCTACTACAAACAATATGCACCTAGAGATCCAGTATGCGAATACAGATAAGCCAGTAGGAGTAATACGTAGCAGCTATCGTGAAGATGGAAAAATAAAACACAAACAATTCGGAAGGATAACAGGACAAACTCTAGGGCATGTGGATATGACAAATCAGAAATTGCACGCATTGGATATCAAAACCAAACTAGCCAGTCTCAGGACAGCTATTTGTTAGAAAATGTGAATTCCAAAAAAAATTGCAGGATAGCCTATATTTGCGAGAAGCTTTAGTTGTTAACCACATAATCTTTACCAGATTGCAGAGGAGCTTATGCGTCAGCATAAGGATTATCCAAGGTATTTAAGAGTAGCGTTTTCGATTTCACACTCTAGGTGTCCACACGCCCTAGTGCTACTGACTTTAACGCCAGTCTTTTGCTCAAAAGCTGTGCAGAGTTCAGCCAAGGTCATGTCTGATTGCTTTTCTAACAATTTTTTTATTAGTGAAAGTTGTTTTGTGTTTACAGCAGGTTTACGACCCCTATTGTGTTCCCTAGGCAATAATCCGCCTGTTTCTCGATAAAGTCTTAGATAGGCTTTAACTGTAGTAGGGCTGACTAAAAACCTTTTAGCCAGCTCATATTGAGAACCTTCGCCATCTAGGTAAGATTGAACAACGCGTTGTCGCAAACCTAAGGAGTAACTTGCCATGGAAAGAGGATAACTCATATTAACTTACTAGGACAATAAGAAATGGTTTTGTGGATTCATTGACTAGAACAACTAGAAAAAGATAATGTTTCTAGAAAGGGTGTTTTTATTAGAAAAAATTCTAATTTAACGTCAACACTAGACGGTGTTTCTAGTTGTTTACAACACAGTGTAAAATCAAGTCTGCTTTTGTGCAATACTGACTCTTACTACGAATCCAAGAGCGCTCTTAGGGTAATTAAAATGAGAATATTTGCATTTTGGGTAAATTGGTAAGAATACTAATAAACACTTTATAGTACAACTACAAAGATACTTTTAGTATAGAAGAAAACTACTCAAGTTTTTCCAAATTTACTCAAATTGGGCGTTTTGCCGATACTTGGGTCGGGTTAAAAAGGAAAATGCTATATATCATTTCAGAAATGAAGTAGCTATACCCAATAAATGTCAGTATAGCTACTATGAAAACAAATCATAGACAAGCATACTCTACTGACGTTACTGATGTACAGTGGCTTATAATTGAAGCCTTTCTACTTAAAGTTTTGACCAAAAGTACTAAGCGGGGACGTCCCATGAGCCTTGATCTCCGTGAAATCGTAAATGCTATACGTTACCTTCTGCGCAATGGTTGTACTTGGCGTGATCTTCCACATGATTTTCCTGCCTATCAAAGTGTGCGTTATCACTTTGATAAATGGTGTAAATCAGGTTTGTGGAAGGCTTTAAACAAACATTTACGCAGAAAACTCCGTGAGCAGGAAGGAAAACTTGCTGATTGCAGTGTAGGTATTGCCGATAGTCAATCGGTCAAAGGTAGTGTGCATGAAGAGAATGGGTACGATGGAGGAAAAAAGGTTAATGGACGTAAACGTCATATATTGGTTGATACCATGGGATTATTGATAGTTGTACTTGTAACTACAGCGAATAGGTCAGATAAGAAAGGATTAGAGCAAATGTTGAAGGCCATAAAAAGCACTATGCCAAGATTGAAAGTAATAAAAGCAGATCAAGGTTATGTCAGTGCGAGATTAGAGAAGTGGGTGCTGGACATATGTGGGTGGATATTAGAAGTAACAAAGAAACCAGAAGGAAAAGGTTTTCAAGTTATCCCACAAAGATGGGTAGTGGAGAGGACATTTGCATGGTTAATGGTTAGGAAACTATAGACGCTTAAGTAAAGATTATGAAGTATTAGCAGCAACAAGTGAAGCCTTTAGAGTTGTTCGGAAATAAATAGTTTAAACAATCAAAAAATTCCAAAGCCCCCCACAGACAGCTATAACGCTATCTGCAAAACCTGTCTTGCGATTCCGAAAGGCATGCACTAGTATATTAAAGCGTTTCATACCTCCTATGGCATGTTCTACATATATCCTTGCTTTGCCCAGCCTTTTATTCCTCTCCTTCTCTGCTTCTGTTAGCTCTGGATTAGGATTCTTTTTACTCTTCCTTGGCTTTTTCTTTGGTATCGCTGCTCCTATCCCATAATCCTTGTTTATACCTTGATAACCTGAGTCTAGATTTGCTCTTTTTCCCTCCTCTTTCAGCCAGCCTTGTTTAGGTGGAAACTCCTCCTTAAACATCCCATAGTCATGTCTCCGCCCAGCAAATGTCCTTCCTACATAGATTATTACCTTTCTTCCTGTTGCTATTATTGTGTTTTTTACCGTGTGACCCTTCTTTTTTCCACTATATAGCTCCTCCTGCTTTTCTTCTTCACTAGGGCGTCTATGTTTCCTTTCTGTAGCATCAATCAGTATTTTTCTTGCTTCTTCAAGCGCTTCTTTTAACTCCTCAGGTGTATTGAACTCTCTCTTAGGCAACATACCTAATTTTGCCAAGGCTGCTGAGAGAATTGGCAGCAGCTTATGTACCCAATAGTGTGCACTGGAACGAGACATATCAAACTTCTCTGCTAATTCATCCATTGTAGAGGGTGTTTGGAAATTAGTGTTCCTTTGAAAGATCTAGCATTTTGGCTGAAATTTGAACTAAGTATATCATTTCAGAAATGAAGTAGTATTACAGCGCAATGTTGCATATTAAGTAAGGGGAAGTGCGAAAAAAGTGCGAGTGTGAATAATAAATTAAGGCTATGAAAAACATTTATAAAGCACACAATGAAATATTAGAAGAGGCCGTAAATTTAAGTCCTCCAGAATGCAACTTAGTTGAAGCAGATATAGAAGCGCTAGCAAAAGAACTCAAAGAATACGTAGCAGAGTTTGAAGAAGCATTTAAACGACCTGAAAGTTTGATCTGGACAGGACATTATCTAAAAGGTTTGTTAAGCAACCTTGATCGAAAAAATATAGAAGCAATGGCACTATCAATAGGACTGAATGTCCGTAGCATGCAAAACTTTGTAGGACAAAGCCCTTGGCAGTTAGAACCTGTGATTGACACGCATCAAAAACTTATTGCAGAAAGTTTAGGTAATGATGGAGTACTGATAGTTGATGAATCAGGGAATGTAAAACAAGGAAAAAGCTCAGTAGGAGTAGCAAGGCAATATTGTGGATCAGTAGGAAAAGTGGAGAACAGTCAAGTAGGAGTATACCTAGGGTATGCCAGTAACAAAGGACATACCTTAACAGAAGGGCAGTTGTACTTACCAGAACAATGGTTTGATAAAGAGCATGAACAAAAAAGGGAAGAATGTGGAGTGCCAAAGGATCTAGAATTTAGAACCAAACCAGAAATAGCGTTAGGAATGATAAAAAAGACAGAAGAGAGAGGGCATTTGAGCTTTGAATATGTGCTAGCAGATGCATTGTATGGAAATAATATCGAGTTTAGAGATGGAGTAGCTGAATTAGGAAAAAAGTACTTTACAGCAGTATCTTGCGATACGCAGGTATACAAGGAGAAGCCAGAGGTCAAGGTACCTGAATATAAAGGTAGGGGAAGGAAGCCGAAACTAGCAAGGGCAAATATTGAATCAATACGGATAGATGAGTTAGCAAAGGAAATAGAAGCAGAAAAATGGAGTAAACATGTAGTGAAAGAAGGAAGTAAAGGGCCAATAGTATGTGAATTTGCCTTTGAGCGAATATGGGAAACAAGGGGAGAAGAAGAGCCAGTGGAACTGTGGTTGGTAATTCGGCGTAACCTAAATGAGAAAAGAGAGATAAGCTATTATTTGTGCAATGACTCAGAAGAAGTCAGCCTAGAAACATTAGTGTGGCTAAGTGGAATGAGATGGCCGATAGAAACATCGTTTGAGGAATCAAAAGAAGAACTGGGGCTTGATCACTACGAAACTAGAAGCTACTTAGGTTGGCATCACCATATACTATTAACTTGTCTAGCACATCATTTTCTGGTGAGGATGCGTTTAATGTTAGGAGAAAAGTCTCCAGCTTTAACTTTGCCACAGGCAAGAGTGCTGCTCAAGGCAGCAATACCGTTACCTAGATTGACAATAGCTCAATCACTAAATCTAATTCGTTACTATCAGCGCAGAAATTATACTGCTTATGCTTCGCATCGAAAACGTACTCTTGCTATATTGTCTAGGAGTTATATTCCATGACATTGCGCTGTAATAGTAGCTATACCCAATATATGTCAGTATAGCTACTATGAAAACAAATCATAGACAAGCATACTCTACTGACGTTACTGATGTACAGTGGCTTATAATTGAAGCCTTTCTACTTAAAGTTTTGACCAAAAGTACTAAGCGGGGACGTCCCATGAGCCTTGATCTCCGTGAAATTGTAAATGCTATACGTTACCTTCTGCGCAATGGTTGTACTTGGCGTGATCTTCCACATGATTTCCTAGCCTATCAGAGTGTTCGTTATCACTTTGATAAATGGTGCAAGTCAGGTTTGTGGAAGGCTTTAAACAAACATTTACGCAGAAAACTCCGTGAGCAGGAAGGAAAACTTGCTGATTGCAGTGTAGGTATTGCCGATAGTCAATCGGTCAAAGGTAGTGTGCATGAAGAGAATGGGTACGATGGAGGAAAAAAGGTTAATGGACGTAAACGTCATATATTGGTTGATACCATGGGATTATTGATAGTTGTACTTGTAACTACAGCGAATAGGTCAGATAAGAAAGGATTAGAGCAAATGTTGAAGGCCATAAAAAGCACTATGCCAAGATTGAAAGTAATAAAAGCAGATCAAGGTTATGTCAGTGCGAGATTAGAGAAGTGGGTGCTGGACATATGTGGGTGGATATTAGAAGTAACAAAGAAACCAGAAGGAAAAGGTTTTCAAGTTATCCCACAAAGATGGGTAGTGGAGAGGACATTTGCATGGTTAGGAAACTATAGACGCTTAAGTAAAGATTATGAAGTATTAGCAGCAACAAGTGAAGCCTTTATCTACATGGCTATGTGTGATATCATGACCAAGCGTTTAGCGCATCAATCCACTCCCAATTTTGCTTAATAGATATTTCCCAAACACCCTCTAGGATAACTTTTCAGGTAGTAGAGAATAAATTCGAGTTTGTGTTTAGTAGAAGGAAGTTTACTTTTTCTTCCTCCTCCCCTAGATCGTTCTCTTTCCCCTTTAGCTTGTTGTTCTTCATAGTCTTTTTGACTTTGCTCCTCATATACCTCTTCAAACACTGTCTCTAACTCATTTATCTTTTCTTCAGGCAAACCTGTCAAGGCTCTTACTTGTCTGTCACTTCTGGTTTTGAAAACTACCATACTAGCTACTATTTTAGCTGATTTGGCTATTTCCGAACAACTCTTTTATCTACATGGCTATGTGTGATATCATGACCAAGCGTTTAGCGCATCAATCCACTCCCAATTTTGCTTAATAGATATTTCCCAAACACCCTCTAGATGTTGCTGTATATGAGCATGCTAGACAAATAGCTCATTAAAAACGCCAGATAATAGGAATAAGAAAAACAGCCAATAATCCTAAAATCACATTAAGCAATATACCTATACGTAAATAGTCACTGAAATGGTAACCACCAGGGCCATAAACCATAAGGTTAGTTTGGTAACTTATAGGAGTAGCAAAGCTTGCAGAAGCTGCCATCATTAATGTGATAATAAATGGCATAAAATTAACACCTAGATTTTCTGCTGTTGCTAGACAAATAGGAAAAAGTAGTACTGCTGCACCGTTATTGGTGATAACCGCTGTAAAAAGTGTGGTTATAAAATAAATAAGCACTAGACTCAACCAAGGATCTCCCCCTGCAAGGTTAATAAGGTTTTGGGCAATAATGATTGATGCCCCAGTCACTTCTAACGCCTTACCTAGACCAAACGAAGCAGCTATAACAATTAATACTTGCCAATCAATATGACGCTTTGCCAAACGACCAGTTATACACCCTAAACCAATCATAAGGCCCGCTGCTAACAAAGCAGCAGCAAACATACTCAATACCCCAAAACTTGCCAAAATAACCATAAATGCTAAGATAGCAACAGCTAGAAGGGCTCTATCGTGTCTAGGTGGGTTAGCATTGTCAAGTTGATGAATTAACAAAAAATCACGTGAGTTGCGATACTGTTCAGCAAAAGAGGGAGGGGCTTCAAGAAGTAAAGTATCGCCTGCTCGCAAGATAATATCACCTATTTTTCTACCAATGCGCTCACCATTACGAGCTACAGCAATAACTACAGCGTTATAAACGCTACGAAAGCGAGCAGCACTTACTGTGCGTCCTACAACTGGACAGCTATCAGAAACTACTGCTTCTATTAAAGTCCTTTCTGGACGGGGTGTGTTTAGCTTAAAAACCTGTTCCCCAGCAGGCATCAGCCCTCGAGTCTTGTGCAAGTCAACCAGTGACTCAATAACACCTACAAAGAGCAAATGATCGTTAGGAACTAGGATTTCTCTAGGAGACACTGCTGTAAGTAACCTATCTGAGCGCTCAATATCAGCCAAAAAAACATTAGGTAAATGCCTTAACCCTGCTGCCTCTATGCTTTTACCAACCAATGGACCATTAGGGTCAACTACCATTTCAATAGTGTATTCTCGAGGATTATTTAACTTTTCAGCAACAGGTATGCGTTCTGGTAAAAGCCAGCGGCTAAATAGTAAGATAAACCCCATGCCCAAAAGTGCTGTAGGTAAACCTATCCACAAAATATCAAAAACCCCTAAACCTAGGCCTACCTGATCAATTAAAAGGCCATTGATAACTAGATTTGTACTAGTACCAATAATTGTACAAGTGCCCCCTAAAATTGCAGCATAGCTCACAGGTAGCATAAGTTTAGAAGGTGATAGCTGTAACCTCTTACACCAATCACTTACAGCAGGAATAAGCATAGCTACTACAGGTGTATTGTTCAAAAAGGCACTAAAAAACATAACTGGCAACATCAATTTGAGTTGTGCTCTAAAGAAATTCTTAGGTGACCCTAAGAAACTCCGTACTAACCACTGCACGGCTCCTGTTTCTTTTAAACCTGCCGCTACTACATAAAGCACCCCTACTGTGAGCATCCCCTCATTACTAAAACCTATAAGAGCTTCGTGGGCGGGCAAAATGCCTAAAATAATCAATAAACTTAAGCCTGACATAAAAACAATGTCTACGGCATAACGAGTAAAGATAAGTAAAGAAATTGTTACTATGATTGTACCAACAGCAATATAGGCCTCTAAAGACATGATTTGCCTTTCTTCAATTTCAGGTTAATACGATAAACCAAGAACCAAATTATATTAAATAATCAAATTAAGATAAAATAATCTTGTGAAGATCCTCCATACTACTGACTGGCACGCAGGGTGTGTTTTAAAAGGAGTAAATAGAACTCCTGAGATTCGCAAGGCTTTACAAGAAGTAGCACAGCTTGCCATTGAAGAAAACATTGATTTAGTGCTTATAGCAGGGGATTTATTTGACAAGAAAAATCCTAGTGCAGATGCTGAAGCTTGTGTTTATGAATTCTTCTTAAATATTGCCAAGGCTAACATTCCCAGCGTGGTTATTGCAGGCAATCATGATGCAACTTCAAGGTTTGAAGCTATAGCAGAAATACTTAAGTTGACAGGGGCATATGTCTTTGGTGATGTGCGTTTAAAAGGCCAAGGTGGTACTTTTAAGCTACCTATAAACAATGAAGTAGCACAAATAGCTTCTTTACCTTTTATTTCAGAAAGACGCATTGTGAAATATGCTGAACTTTTAGAGAGTGATATAGGTACATGGCTCGAGGCCTATCGTGAAGGAATGCGAAAACTAATAGCAAATCTAACCCAAGATTTTAGCTCTGATACTGTAAACCTCTTGCTTTTACACACCATGATTGATGGTGCTAGCTTATCCAACTCCGAGTACAAATTTCACTGCACCCAAGATTATTCTCTACACCCCGACTCGCTTCCTGAAAACGCCAACTACATAGCACTAGGCCATGTACATAAAGCACAAACAATCTCCTATATTCAAGGTAATAAAGCAAGATATGCTGGCAGCCTTATACAACTTAATTTTGCCGAAGCAGGCAACAAAAAATATGTTTTCATAGTTGAGGCACAAGCAAGCAAACCTACTAAGCTTATAAAACAGCATGAAATTCAAGCAGGCAAGATATTAAAACAGGTAAAAATTAAAGGTGACGAGCTAGAATCCAAACTTGATGATCTAAAAAGTTTTGATGGTTGGTTAAAACTTTCTCTTTCACTTGATGAACCTATAGCAGGTTTAAAAGATAAGATAATGCGTAACCTGCAAAATGTACTAGATATTGAAATTAAGCTACCTGAACGCACTATTGAAATTACTAAAGATGATGAGCCAGACCCTAGTGAAATTGAGCTAAGTGAAGCTTATGCACAGTTTTACCAAGAAGAAAAAGGTAGAGAAATTCCTAAAAGGTTACTTACAACATTTCGTGAGTTAGTTGATAAGCATTAAGGCTCTAGAGCATGCCTACAAGATCATAAGCTTCAGCAGCAACAACCTTCACCTTTACAATATCGCCTATTTTAATATTGCCATTACTCTTTATAAAGACATTACCATCAATATCAGGAGCATCAGCTTTACTACGACCAATAAGCTCCTTGGAATCTTCATTATAGTCATCAATTATGACTTCTATTTCCTTACCTACTTTTTCTTTTTGTACGCCAAGGCTAATATTCTGCTGCAATTCCATTAAACGAGCATAGCGCTCTTCTTTTACTTCTTGGGGAATTTGGTTAGGCAATTTATTAGCAGCTGCACCTTTTACTTGGCTATACTTAAAAGCGCCCACACGCTCAATTTTTGCTTCTGCCAAGAAGTCTAAAAGAAGCTCAAAATCCTCTTCAGTTTCTCCGGGGAAACCAACTATAAAAGTAGAGCGTAAAGTAAGTTCAGGACATATATTCCGCCAGTGAGAAATGGTTTTGAGATGCGAGTCTGCTCCACCGGGCCGGCGCATAGCTTTTAATATTTTAGGACTAGCATGTTGCAAAGGTACATCTAAGTAAGGTAAAAGGTTTCCTTCTAACATCAAAGGGATTAGTTCTTTGACGTGTGGATAGGGGTAAACATAGTGTAATCTAATCCAAGCACCTAGTTTAGCAAGTTCAGTTACTAAGGGGACGAGATGGGCTTTGACTTGACCATCTTGAAAATCACTTTCACGATGCTTTAAGTCAGTACCATAGGCGCTACTATCTTGAGCAATAATGATTAGTTCTTTTGTACCCGCAGCTACTAAACGATACGCCTCATAGAGGATTTCAGAGGCATCTCTCGATATTTGCAAACCACGCATTTGCGGAATAATGCAAAAAGAGCAAGTATGGTTACAGCCTTCCGCAATTTTTAAATAAGCGTAATGGCGAGGGGTTAATTTGATGCCCTGAGGTGGTATTAGAGAAGTAAAAGGATTATCATCAGGAGGTAATACATCATGTACAGCAGTCATAACCCCTTTAACATCGGCTTGACCAGTTACAGCAAGCACTTTTGGATGGCGAGTTCTGATTTCTTCTGGGCGTTCACCCAAACAACCTGTAACTATAACTTTGCCATTTTGTTCTAAGGCCTCCCCAATTGCTTCTAAAGACTCTTCGACTGCTGGAGTAATGAACCCGCATGTGTTGACAATAACCACACCTGCTTCACCATAGCTGGGCACAACATTATAGCCCTCAGCACGGAGTTGAGTTAGAATGCGCTCGCTATCTACTAGGGCTTTTGGGCAACCTAGGCTCACAAAACCTATTTTGTTAGACATATTTTAATGATTATACTAGCATCAATAGTGCAATGCATTATATACTTGCTACACACATAAAATATGCTCTTAATAGAACTACACTGCAATATTTATGAGAGAATAGCAAAGCTTCTTTAATCTTACCAAAAGCTTTGAAAAGCATACTTGATATAGAATTATTTACAAGGTGTTACTACTTACTCAACTTTTGCAGTAGAGCTTTAATAATGTCAAGGAAGTGAAAAGGGGGTAATAGAGAACAAAATAAGCTACTAATAATTTTCATATTGCGAATAATACCTCCTAAAATCAAAGGAAGGGGTATTTGTAATTTAGTGTGCCCTAGAGTGGTGAATACACTCTAGGGTTGTGAAGGTGCATTTACTCCTTTCCTTATTAGGATTGATCAAGCATGAAATTTTATAAAGCCAAGCCCTCCTATAAAAAACTTATAGACAAGGTGTTATGATAGTGTTAAAAGATAATCAGAAGAGGCTTATTGACAAAGCTACTATAAGAATAATTGCAGCTGCTGCTATTGTGTAGGTGTAGTGCTCGAGCCGACCAGTCTGAACATTTCTAAGCGCTCCACCTATAACCCCAACAAACCAAGCCATAAAATCAATAGACCTATCTAGAATTTTCCTATCGAACCATGCTAGTGGTTTGGTAAGCCTGGTGAGAGGATTAGCAAAGATGACATAGTAGATTTTGTCTATGTAGAAACGTCTTTGTAACGAATTTATAAGCCAGTTTGGTATTTTGGGTGCTCGAGCACCCAAGCGAACAGCAAAACCTATACCTGCTACAGCAATAATAGTACTTAAGAAAAAGCCTAAAAGTTGAGTTTTAAGCGGTTCTACATGGGGTATTTTACCCTCATAAATAAAGAGTTGTAAGACATTACCTAAGATAGGGCTGCCCAGTAAACCTACTAAGGTAGCACTGCCTGCTAGAACCCATAAAGCAGTGCTCATGTGCCAGCCTGCTGCATGTGGTGGGTCATGCAAATGCTCTTTATTAAACTTCTTATCGTGCTTAACATCTTCAGCATTCATGTTAAGCTCTGGGAAGGTTGATTCTTCTTGCCAAGATGAAGTTTGTTTTGGCTGCTCAAAAGCAATTAGGTAAGCCCTACTTATATAAAAAGCAGTTAAGAAAGATGCTAAATAAGCCATTACTAAAATAATTCCGTAGATTGTGTGTTGACTAGTAGCATTTTGCACAGCCAGTAAAATCTCATCTTTAGACCAAAAGCCTGCTAGGGGAAATATACCTGCTAGAGACAACCCTCCTATAATAAAAGTCAACCTAGTTGAGGGCATATATTTGGCCAATCTGTCCATTTTGAAAATATCTTGGGTACCACTGCCATGAATCATTGAGCCAGCACAGAGAAATAACAGGGCCTTAAAAAATGCGTGGGTCAGCAAATGAAACACGGCAGCCACCCAACCAAAAGCACCTAAACCAATAAACATAAAGCCAAGCTGTGAAACAGTTGACCATGCTAGGATTTTTTTAATGTCTGTAAAGAAAGGTGCTAAGGTAGCAGCAAAAAGGGCAGTAACAGCACCAACTATAGCTATGACTTCTAAGGAGTTACCTGCTATTAAAATAGGGTAAGTCCTTGCCAACAAATAAACTCCAGCTGCTACCATTGTTGCCGCATGAATCATAGCAGAAACGGGTGTGGGGCCTTCCATAGCATCTAGAAGCCATACATGCAAAGGGAATTGTGCTGATTTGCCCATAGCACCTATAAACAGCAGTAATCCTATACCTGTCGCTACACTTGGTAAGGCAATAAGCACTTCCGGGGCTAGTTTTTGCAAGCTAACTAAATCTAAAGTGCCAAAGACACGGTAAATCCAAAAAAGCCCAATCATTAAGCCAATATCTGCTACTTTAGTTACTAAAAAAGCTTTCTTCATAGCTTGCTGGGCAGCAATTTTCTTGTAGAAAAAACCTATTAATAGATAACTCATTACCCCCATAACTTCCCAAAATAGTAGTACATGGAAAAGATTACGGCTCAGTACCATAGCAAGCATAGCAGCACTAAAGACACTGATGTAAGCAAAAAAAGTAGGATAACGCTCTTCATTTTTCATGTACTCAACAGAAAAAAGATGTATGAGCAAGCATACAAAGGCCACCATAAAAATCATTACCGCTGCAAAAGGGTCAATAAAAAGACCAAGTGGAAAACCCTCTTCCCCTGTTATAGTTAACCAAGCATGATTTGAAGTAAAAGGAAAGTTTTCAGCGCTGTGGCGAATGTGGGCTTCTTCTTTGAGAATGTGTAAGCTATACTCTTTTTGTTTGAGGTTAGCTTGAATTTCAGCAACTTTTGAGGGAGTGCCAGCTAGTTCAGCCTTTTGCTCAGCTTTTTGAAGGTGAGCAATGTCTTTTTCTGTTTCTATTATTGTATGTAATTTAGCTCTATCCCATGAAGGAGCAGCTTGCCAAGTTTGAACTAATAAAGTAGCTGCCAAAATCGTTGAGAGTAACATCAAGCTTACACTCAGATAAGCACTTAACTTCTTGCCTAATTTGTAACCTAGAATAATATTGATTAAAAAACCTAGTACAGGTAATAAAGGAATAAACCAAGCATAATGTATGGGATTCATATGACTCCAGAAAAGTTTGCTCTTAAATTATAACCCCTTCCCGCAATGCAAAGAAGGCTCAAGATAACATTCTATAATAGAGTTGTTCTGAAATAAATAAATCGGTCAAAATAAAGGAATGTTACTACCAAGAGATGACCGACAAGTAAGAAGTATAACAGGATTGAGCGAAAAGAAAGTAGAGGAACTAGAACCTGCATTTGCTAAAGCTTTAGAAGACCATGAAAAGCAACGTTATGAAAAGGCTCTAGAAGCAGGGAAAGTACATCGTAAGCCAGGAGGAGGAAGAAACAGTAAACTAAGTACAGTCAATATAAAACTGTGCTTTATTCTTTACTACCTTAGACTTTACCCAACGTTTGATGTTCTAGCGGAGAAATTTGATTTATCACGATCTAATGCCCATGCTTGGGTACAACGTCTTACACCAATAATGGCGAAAACTCTAAGTGGTTTGGGATATATGCCAGCTAGAGAGTTTGAAAACATAGAGGATTTCAAAGCAGCTTTTGAGGGACTTGACGAAATACTGATTGATGTTACAGAGCGAGAACATCAACGCCCAAAGGATGATGAAATGCAACAGGAGTTATACAGTGGCAAACAGGGTAACCACACGCAGAAAAACACAGTGATAAGCAGCAAGGAGAAGGTAATTTTGTTTGTGGGACAAACCTTTGGAGGACGGAACCATGACTATGCAATGCTAAAGGAAGAATTTCCACCTGAGGAGGAGTGGTTTGAGGATATTAAAGTGGCAGTAGATTTAGGATATCAAGGAATCGAGAAAGATTATGAAGGAGCAGATGTTGCAATACCTCATAAGAGACCTAGGAAGAGCAAAGCCAACCCTAATCCCAAGCTTAGTAAAGAGCAGAAGGCTCACAACCAAGCAGTGAGCAAGATACGTGTATATGTTGAGAATGCCATTGGAGGAATGAAGCGTTTCAAGATTCTTGTGTATGCTTTTAGGAATCGTATTAAGGGATTTGTTGACGATGTAGTAGGAGTTTGTGCTGGTTTATGGAACTGCCTTATTGCCTAATTCCTTATTTCAGAACAAGTCTAATGCAAAGACCTCATTTTAGGCAAGGAAAACCAAAAACAGCTTCCAACACCAAGCTCACTTTCTACACCTATAGAACCACCATGTGCTTCAACGTAGTATTTGGCTATAGTCAGCCCAATACCGCTTCCACTGTCTCCACGACTTTTTCGTGCCGAATCAACTCTAAAGAAGCGAGTAAAAAGATGTGGTAGGGCTTCGTTAGGAATTCCCTCACCCGTATCACTAACTGCAAAGCGTAGCATCTTCTTGCTAATTGTGCTTAAAGAAAGAGTAATAGTGCCTTCTTTTGGTGTATGCCGAATAGCATTATTAATTAAATTGGCTAGCACCTGTGCTAAACGCTCACCATCGGCTAAGATATGAGGTTTAGCTTCAGGGTAATCTAAGAGTAGATTCACCTTTGCTTGACAACGTTGTGGATCAAATGCAAGTGCAGCTTGTTCAAGCAAAGTTACTGCATTAATCTCAGTTAGGTTTAGTTTAATAGTTTCTGCTTCTGCTTGTGAGAGTAATGCAAGATCATCTACTAAATGCTCAAGTCTTTCAAGTTGACGTTTACAAGCTCTAAAAGTATTTTCTGTAGCTGTAAAATGCCCGTCCTCCATTCCCTCAATAAAACCTTTCAAGCTAGATAAAGGGGTACTTAACTCGTGGGCTACAGTACCAATGAGTTCCACACGTTGTTTTTCTGTTTGCTCAAGGGACTTAGCCATAATATTAAAGCTTTTAGCGAGCTTGTTGATTTCGTCAGGGCCATTTTCTTCAAGTCGCTTGTTGTAGTTTCCTTGAGCAATAAATTCACTAACACATTGCATACGTTTTAGGGGCTTGACCATGTGCCTAGCAATAATCCAACTTACCAAACATGCTATTAATATTGCTGCACCTAGCCCCCATAACAATGTGCGACGTACTGTTTCTTGACAAGCAATAAAAACATCACCTAGAACAGCAAAGAACCCAGCACTATGTAACCAAGGTGCTATCACTGTGCTAGCAAGATACAGTGTGAGGGCTGTTAATCCTACTATAAGTAAGTGGGAACTAAGTAATCTGAAAAGTATGCTTTGGTGTTTCATTTTGCCTCAACAAACTTATAACCAATGCCCCAAGCAGTTTGTAACATAGCTGCATAAGTGGGATCAATTTGCATTAGTTTACGCCTTAGGTTGGAAATATGAACGTCTACTACACGATCTACACCAATGTAATCATTACCCCATACTTTATCAAGTAGTTCCCCACGGCTAAAGATTCGCCTTGGTTGCTTTGCCAAGGTTGAAAGTAGCTCAAATTCTAGTCCCGTGAGCGTTACCATAACTTTCCCAATCTTTAGTGTTTTACACTCGAGATCTATTAACATTTCATTGTAGTGTAGCTTGGGAGTAACTTGTAAGTTTGTACGGCGTAATACAGCCTGAATACGTGCCAAAAGTTCTCTAGGACTAAATGGTTTTGTTATGTAGTCATCTGCACCTAGCTCGAGCCCCATTATCTTATCTTGCTCCTGCCGTTTGGCAGTAAGCATAATAACTGGGGTTGATTTATGCTCACGCAACCTGCTTATGAATTCACTACCTTCAAGTTGAGGCAACATCCAGTCCAAAACTATTAATGTAAGAGGGGTGTTCAAGGCATACTCAAGTCCAGAAAGTCCATCTTCTGCCTTATCAACTAGGTAACCTGATTGCTCGAGATATGTTTGCACAACCCAAGTGATATCAGGATCATCCTCTACTATTAGAACTTTCTTTGGATTAAGATTTGCCACATCAATATCTTGCCAGAAAAGTATTAAGCAAAATTAAAGAAAGAAAAGTAGTTAGTAGGCAGTAGTTAGAAGTTAGTAGGGATTCATTATGCTATCTACTAACTACTAAATTCTAACTTCCTATGGGCACCATTTACTCTAACAGTATTCACAAAAATTTATAACCCCTCCTTAGCTTTATTCTTTCTTAACATCTTCTGCTTAAGCTTAAATTGGCTAAAGATTCAGCGCTGTATCGTCTTGCCCTTACACATTAGTGTATACAAATTTATAGCATGAACATAAGTGTTACTAGAACACGTTTCGAACACGTGTTTGTATCACAAAGATTGTTCAGATGGAGAAATTATGCAGTCATTCATAGCGTTCTGGTCTCTTGCACGCCTTCTTACAGTATTACGAGTCACTCTTGGTTTTATCTTTATAATGGCGGGTCAAAAAATAGCTTTTCCCGCCAATGTAGAGGCGCTCACCAACAGTTATATTGACCCAAGTTCAGGCTGGATTTCACCTATATTTGTTGAAAAGATTACTAGTTTAGGAATAGACATTGGTACATTTTTACAAATACAAGGACTAATTGAGATGACCTTGGGTATTTTGCTAATTTTTGGAGTAGCTACACCTGTTATAGCTGTGATTATGGGGCTTATGTACTGGTCTTTTACAACAGCAAACCCTGTTGCTGGTGATTTACGCTTGAGTCGTGATTTAGCGCTTATGGGCTTATCCTTTGCTTTTGCAATTGCTGGACCGGGTGCATGGAGTATTGATGCCAATTTGCGTCAGAAAGCTGCTAGTAATATTTCTCGAGAAAACATTTTTTTGCTCATAGTTAGGCTCAGTTTAGCTTATACTTTGCTGGCCTCAGCTATGTTTACTGGAGGCAAGTTAAATAACGTTCTTAACACTACTTTGCCACTACCTCTTGTTTTGGTAATGGGTGCACTACTAGCATTAGGATTTTTCCCTCGCTGGGTTAATTTAGTAGTAGTCGGTTGGATGCTTTTTCTGGTAGGTAGTAGTATAGCTGCTAAAGGTTTGTGGTGGGGGCTTGAAGGTGCCAAACGTGAATTAGGTTTCCTAAGTGCTGCTTGGGCTTACTTGATGCTAGGCACAGATTGCTGGGTATTTAATTTTACTCAGTGGTTAACAAATTTTAAAAAGGCATTTAACAAAAGCACACTTGGACCAAGCACCTAGACAAACATACTATATTAACAAGTATACTCACGACGGGTTAAAAATGAACATTCAACAGCTCGTTCTTAGGTTCTGTTTGGGAACGCAAGACTCGGACGCTCTGTGTCCTGTAGAAGAATGCAGAGTATTTATTTATGTATTCCCACCCTCATCAGGGCAGGCCCAGAGCTTGGGAACAAGTTATATGGTGTTTTGTATTAATTCCAAAATATCTAATTTTTGGCTGTTGGTAGTATATATAACTTAAAGATAGGGTAGCAGGCTTAATTTAACTGCTTCATCTCCAAAATAACCATAAAGACTTTTCATGGTTTTATCTGTTAGATTCAGTAAAGAAGTACTTCCCTGAACCTCTAAATCTTTAAATTGCTCCTTTGTTTTTCCACAACCATAGTAATTAGGGAACTTTCTATAAGGATTTAAAAAATCTACTAACTCCCAAGCTTTATTAGCATCAATATTTCCATAAGCCTCTAAGAGTTGATAATTTAACTCATCATAGCGCCACTGGGAGTCATTAATTAGATCGTCACCCACTACCTTAATAACAAAAGAATCCATGCCACAAAGGCGCATGCTTGGAGTTATAGCCATATTTGTAGCTAGTACCAAATCTGATTTGTTTTCGCGTTGTGGGGCAAAATAGTATGCTGATGGGTTGTTATCTGAACCTTTGCCTTTGCAGTCCCCTATTCCAAAAGATGTATTGATAAACCCCTTCTCGATCATCATATCAGGAGTATATTGCTTGCCAAAGTGCTCAAAAAGCCCCTCATTGAAATCAAGAAATTTATTAGGGTACTGATAATCATTCCAACGTATCCAAAGACCTGTTGTATCTTTCTGGCCATACTCTTCAAAGAATTTTCTATTTGGTAAAAGACCGCTAATAAAAAGTTCAGGGTCAGGATATTGGAAAGGATCAAGGTCATTCGTTTTCATACCTGCTTCAATGACAGCAGCACGACCACTATTAGCATCAGCAGCAATGTATATCCAAGACACTCCACGTTGGGCGTTTACTATTATTTTAGTGGCATCTTCAGTGCTAGTACTAAAATCGGCTGCATACCTTACCAACATAAGAGAGTTGAGCCCAGGACGTCTAGGGTTGTTACTAGCACTGGGTAAAACATCTACTCCTAAACCAATTCCTTGTGTATTCAGAGCAGCAATACAACCAACAAAACCTGGAGCTGTCATTGCTAGAATAGGCAACCGTTTCTTGGTATGGTTATTAATAGTGAAACTATCGATAGGATTATAAATAATCATGCAAGCCACATCTTGAAAAATATCTGCTGTGGCAAACATAAAGTCTCTACCTAGATAATGCTTGCTATCAATAGTAGCTTGACCAAAAGCTGCAAAACCATTGCAAAAGGCTGGCAATGAAAGTGATTCAGGTTTTATACCAGTTTTATAAAAAATAGAGCGTGGATCGTAGAAAAACGATAGTATAAAATCAAACCCTGCATTTAGTGTCAGCAAACGCCTTACATTTACTTTGCTGCTATGGTTGGCTTTTCTACAACCATCTTCAATGCCTTGCATCTCTTGCATAAGTGCTTCGGGCACATCTTTTGTCATAAGCCAGCGAACTAACAAAGAAAGAATGAATGTGATGCCTTGCCAAAACCATTTAAAATTAATTAATGGGTGACTAGGAATGGTTTCTGGCAAAATTAAAGTCAAAAATGTGGTAGCCATTTCTTCAGTTTCATCAGGAGTCATAAGCCCTATTAAGTACCCCATTTGATAGCTATTACCCTCTACATAGTAGGCCCTCTTAGGGTTTTTAGTTACAGTGTTTATAGCTGTTAAACTTTCAGCAATGAAACCTCTCTGACCCTCAAAGGTAACTTTTTTGCTAACCTTAAAACCATCTGCTTTAAATGCAGCTTCTATTTCTTGGTCTGTTTTATGGATATAGCTACTTTTATTCACAGCATCTAAATATAACGCCAAATTTGTGTAAATGTAATTAGGTGTCTAATCCATTTTTGAGTAACTCGAGCACCTCCATTATCAAATTACTAGGTATCACAAGGCCCATTTTTGAAGAAGTATTGCCCAAAACTGGTATATAACCTTCTCCTACAGCAGTATTAATTCCTATAACTTTACCTTGAAAATTTAACAAAGGCCCTCCAGAACTATCTACACTAATATCAGCATCAATTTGAATCATAGGTTTGTTTATTTTAGTTTTTGAAGGCATTTCTGCATCAAGAGCAGAAATTATGCCAGTGGTAATGCTCGAGCTAGGATTTAAAGGATTACCAAAAACAATAGCTTTTTGCCCTACTTGTAAGGCATCTGAGTTACCTAGCTCAAGAGGAATAGTGCCTTGAGGAATTTCCTCAGGGTTTTTAATTTTTAGTAAAGCTAAATCATAATTGCTATGGAAACCAACTACTTCTATTTCTAAATTAGCATCACTGTTAGGAAAACGCACCGTTATATTGGCATACTCTTTAAATTTTAATTCACCTTTTACCAAAGCTGGTCGCACTAAATGATAATTTGTAATAATATGTATTTCATCAACTAAAAAACCACTGCCTAACTGCTTGGGTAATAACACTATACTTTCAACAAAGTCTATTACACCGTTTGTCCCTTCAGGTACTTTTAATGAGAAATCTTCTGGAAGGTGTTCACGCAAATCCTTTTCCAAATTTTCTGGCAAGGCTAAAGCAACATCCTTCTCTTCTTCCTTATCCCAAGGTAATGAAAAATGGCTGTTGCCTTGAGAGTCTTCTTTTAGAAAAGGTATTGATATTTCGAAATCAAGGTTATCTAGTTCAACTTCAATCTCAAAGCCTTCAATATTTTCTTCCAAATTTCCCTCAACACTAATCGCTACCACACTTGGTCCAAAACGCTTAGCAACTTCTACAGTGTTTTGCATATAAGATAACAAAGCTTCTTGTTCAGCAAGAGAAGTTGCTTCTTGACCTAATGACACAATATTTACAAAAAAAGTCACAGCTAAAAAGAGTAGATAATAGCTCATTGAAAGCATAATAAAGTAGAATTAATATTAAAAATGGGTTAAAACTGAACTTTCATTTTGTGTGCTATAGCTTTTAATGGTAAATAAAACTCTTTCATGATTATTTCTTCCCAGCTGTGCAGGATATTATACCTTAGTTGCAATAAGCTTTTAATGGTAAATGTTCAAAACTAAGCCATTTTCAGTATAGAAACAACTTAAAGGAAGATTTCTTCCCAGCTCCAACATCATCACCAGCAGAGAACACAATCCTCAACGGTGAACAGGATTGAGTTAACCGCTACCTTAGTTAGAAATGAGATATTGCCAATAACTAGTGTGTAAGGATTCAAGTTTTTGAACCCCTACGATAACGCAGGAATAGAATTTCGTTAGGCAAATACTATCTATACTAGGTTACAAACAGTAGGTTCATGTTAAGCTATATAGTTACAAAATGTTGGAGGTAAGGTATGAAGATAACTTTTATATGTTTTTTTAGCACCTTAATAATAATAGCTTCAGCTGCTTCTGCACAAACCAGCTTGTCAATTGCAACGGGTGGAACAGGTGGAGTGTATTTCCCTACAGGTGGAGCATACGCTGAACTCATCAATAAGTACCTAGATGGTTACACTGCTGTAGCAGAGGTCACTGGTGCTTCTGTAGAAAACGTGGGGCTAATTTCCCGTGGTGATTCAGATATTGCCCTAGCATTAGCAGATACTGTTTACCAAGCATTTACAGGCACAGGTCGCTTTGATGGACAAGAAGGTCGTCCAAGTAAGCTTGCTAATTTACGAGCGTTGGGTTCAGCATATCCAAATGCTATTCATTTAGTGACCCTTAAGAACTCAGGAATTACCTCTTTGCAAGACCTTAAGGATAAGCGTGTTTCTGTAGGTGCATCAGGAAGTGGGACTGAGGTATCTGCTCAAACAATTTTAGAAGCCAATGGTATTAGCTACGAAGACATTGCTGAGCAACGCCTAAATTTCAACGAAACAGCAGATGCTTTGCGTGATGGTCAAGTTGATGCTGGCTTTTGGAGTGTGGGGCCACCTACTAGCTCTATATTAAGCTTAGCAGAGACTCGAGACATTCACATAATCTCCTTAACAGAAGAAGAAATTAATAATGCGCTCGAGACAAACCCAGTATTCACAGCCTTCACTATTACTGGAGGTACCTATGGTGGCCAAGAAGGGGATGTAACTACCATAGGCACACCAAATATCATAGTGGTGTCAACCGAGTTAGAAGAAGACATTGCTTATAATTTTACCAAGGTACTTTTTAAGCATGTTGATGAGGTAATTGCAGTGCACCCATCAGCAAATAGCACCACCGTTGATTTTAGTCTTTCTGCTACTCCTATTCCCTTACATTCTGGTGCGCTTAGATACTATCAAGAGATAGTAGAAGAACTTCCTGAACATCTAATAGAAGAATAAACTGCTTAGTAAACAAAAACTGGGGGGGGCAAAACTCACTGTTTTTTTAATCTTAGCCCTGTCTACAACAAGTTCTGTAGCACCAGCTTTTCCTAAGCTGCTTGTTAGTTTAGATGATGGTACAGTTGTATTTTCTTCGGGCTTATCACAAGAAGCAGTTTGGGTAGTGCAATGGAACCACTCAGTAACAGGTATTTTAGTCAGTGACTTCTACCGCTTGGAAAGTGGCATGATGATATTAACAGATAGCCATACCCCTGCTTTTGATGCAGGATTAGGACATATTCCGGGTAGGGGTAGGCTCGAGTCAGACAACAACCATGGTTATTGGATTAAAGACATTAATGAACCTGTGCTTGACAACAAGTACTTTCTTAGAGTGGGCTCAAGAAGTGTTAATCACCGTATTAATTATAAGGGCAAGATTTATTCTCTCAGTGCTGTTGCAGCAGGCAAACGAGTGAGTGTGGAGGTGACCTTTGTTGAAAGATAAGACTCCTGGTTTAACTCGAGCAACTCTAATCACTTTCACACTTATAGCAATAGCACTTTCCCTATTTCAACTTTACACCTCAGGAATTCGCATAGTTGGTGCTTATTATCAGCGTGGCATACATTTAACATTAATCCTAGTGTTGGTATATCTTCTCTTTCCCGTTTTTGGTAGGAAGCACAAAAGGGGCATTATTGGTTGGTTAATTGATGGTGCTTTTATAGCAGGTAGTATCTTTGCTGGTTGGCATATGTTAAATGATCTCAATGCTTTCTCAAATCGAGTGGGTTTTGCTAATAGAAGCGATATAGTTGCAGGTATAGTCCTTATTTTTGCTTTGCTCGAGGCCAGTCGCCGAGTTATTGGGCCGACTATTACCATTATTGCTGTAGTCTTTATTCTGTATGCTTTAGCAGGTCCACGAGGGGAGCTGCCTTGGCTTGGAGATTTTTTGCCAGGTATTCTCGAGCATCGTGGTAAAGAAATAGAGCGTGTAGTATCACATCTTTATATGGGGCTGGAAGGCATTTTTGGAATTCCACTTGGCGTAGCAGCAACAGTGGTGTTCATATTTGTTTTGTTTGGCGCTTTTTTAGAAGTGAGCGGTGCAGGCAAATTCTTCATTGACCTAGCTTACAGTTTGGCAGGACGACAGCGAGGTGGACCTGCCAAGGCAGCAGTAGTAGCCTCGGGTTTTATGGGTTCGATTTCTGGTAGTGCCATTGCAAATGTAGTAACAAGCGGTGCATTTACTATACCCCTAATGAAAAAGCTTGGCTATAAACCTGAAGAGGCTGCTGGTATTGAAGCTGCTGCAAGCACAGGTGGACAAATTATGCCACCAATTATGGGGGCGGGAGCATTCTTGATAGCCGAATATACCAAATTACCTTACATAGAGATCGTTAAGCTAAGTGTTTTGCCTGCTATTCTTTATTTTACCATAGTGTATTTGTTTGTTGATATTATTGCTGCTAAACGTGGTATGCGTGGCATGACTAATGAAGAGCTTCCTAGGCCTATACAGGTACTTCGTGCAGGGTGGTACTATCTTGTGCCACTAATTATCCTTGTATTTTTCTTGCTGCGCAACATATCTCCTAGTCGGGTTGGATTTATTGCTGTTGTCGCTTTGCTTGTTATTTCGATAATCCGCTTTTTGATAAGGAAATATGCCTTTGGTATAGAAAATCAAACTATTCTGAAAGCAACTGGTAGGGGTGTTGTTGTCTTTTTTAGGGCATTAGAGCTTGGTGCTAGAAATGCCTTACCTGTTACTGTAGCTTGTGCAATTTCTGGTGTAGTTGTAGGTATTATTGGTTTAACTGGATTGGGACTTAAGTTTTCAGCACTAATGATCAGCTTTTCTGGCGGCAATTTACTACTTGCTCTTTTACTGCTAATACTGGCTAGTTTGGTATTAGGAATGGGGTTACCTGTAACAGCTAGTTATATAGTTCTTGCAGTACTGGCTGCTCCAGCACTAACGCACGAATTTGGGATTGCTTT
Source organism: Trueperaceae bacterium (assembly GCA_965223045.1). Classification (GTDB taxonomy): domain Bacteria; phylum Deinococcota; class Deinococci; order Deinococcales; family Trueperaceae; genus CBDCVN01. Next base: position 3,637,897 of record CBDCVN010000013.1, on the reverse strand, counting down.
AATTATAGCCCACTTGATTATTTTTTGGTATTCACAGGACTCAAATGTTACGCCCCCAGTGGCTTTGGCTGCTTTTGCGGGGGCAGGTATTGCTGGCTCGAGCCCCATGAGAGCCGCAGTTGAAGCTTGGAAATTTGCCAAGGGACTATATCTAATACCACTATTTTTTATATATAATCCCGAAATGATTACAGGTGGCCCCTTTTGGTTGGTTAGCTGGAGTATTCTCACTGCTTTGGCAGCAATGGGAGCGTTTGCAGTGGCTTTAGAAGGGTTTTTGTTTACCCGTGTGGGCTTGCCTTCAAGATTTGTACTTATAGTGGGTACAGTTTGTATCTTCTGGCCAAGTATCTGGATTGAGTTAATTGGCTTTGTTTTGATTTTGACTGTTTTAGGCAGTAATTTCTCAAGGTCACGCTATATTCAAGCAAGTCTTTAACTTTAGTTATAGAAATATAGTGTTGTTTACTGTTACTTGCCCTCTAAAGTTTTGTTTAGAGGGAATTTGTCAAATAAGGTTAATTTGCTTAGTCATTTCTGTAGCTACATTAGTGTATGATTACCAATTATGATTATTTGGAAATTTGATCAATACCTACAAAAGTATGGGTGATCGGTTAAGCCTCTACAGGACATACTCAAAATTTGGCAATTTTCCATTTTAAAGATTGTTTTCTTACTGTAGTCATTGTTAAAAATACTTCTTGTGACGCATATAGCAACAGGGATACCCTAAATATTAGGGCAAGCCATTTCCGATCAACTGTAAGTATCATCTGAAACCTGCCCAAGTTGAACGTGAAATTATGCGTCTTGGCTATGAATTTGGCGCGAAAACTATCTATCGTTTTACAGGTGCTGGACCAACTAATATCAATAAAGGTAGTCTCGAAGCCATACTTGCAGCATTAACAAATCTTGCAAAATCACCAGTCACAGTCAGTGATCTTATAGAATTTAAGTATCAACCTAATATAGATAGAGAATCAAAGTCTTGGCTCGAGGCAGATTTAGCACCTCCAATAGACGAATACAGCTGGGGAAACGTTGACCTCAGCACCTTAGGCAAACCCATTAAATACATAAAAGGAGTTGGTCTGTAGTGGAGGGAAAAGATGAGTAGTTTGCTCGATCTTGGTGATATTGCTCTAGTATCATTTCCCTACCATACTCTACAAGGACATGAACAAGAAGGAATACACCCTGCTGTCGTAATCTATGTTCCTAACAATGTACGTTATCCTGTTTTATAGTTGAATGCGTTTAAACAGCGGTTCCATTCAGAATCATAAAGTGTTTTAGGAAGGCAAAATTATGTTGAAAACTACCGCAACTCAAAATCATTTGACTATACAAGTCGCCCCAATGACCACACAAGGTGGAAAATGGCAGCAGCAAAACAAAAACATTTACTCTTTGCTAAAAGCAGGTATGGGTGGATTACATGTTGATTCTATAGTTTTGTTAGACTAGCTCAGAAGTATTGATATAACTTGCTTAGGGCAGTACTTAGGATCATTATCAAATAGCGAGTTTGAACTAATTAAACAGGGGCTTAAGCAAATGTGTGATTCAAACTAATAAGCTTATAATCCTAGCCAAACGTTATTCTCAATTCTCATTACTCTGTAATGTTCTCATCAAAAATCTTAAGTGAGACTTGACTTGAGATCAGTTACCTGCTAAACTTCTACGCTATGGTTGATGTAAGGCTTTCTTCACAACTTAATCAGAGTTGGCTCTACTTGCGAGAGAGTAGCTTAAACCCTTGTGTTTGCTTTACCTATGTAGTTAGTGAGGTTTATTTGTAACTTTCCTACTAGGTTTAAATGGATGACGCAAGGGAAGCGAAAAGCTTCCCTTTTTTTATTGTATGCAGATTTTATTGTATGTAGAAAGCAATTAGTAAAGATTCCTTGATTTTTAGTTTTTTATTCATTACCACATGGCCTAGAAGACGAAGTGGTCGAGTCGCCATCCTTTCAAGATGGTAACTAGCGGGTTCGAGTCCCGTCTAGGTCACCATAGGAGTGTGGCTCAACTGGCAGAGCACTTGATTTTGGATCAAGAGGTTATGGGCTCGAATCCCATCACTCCTTCCAATTTCTAGTTTGAACTAAAGCCACCATAAAAACACTAATAAGAATGAAAGCTACCAAAGATAAAAAGGGAATAGTTACAAACCCCCACCAATTAATGTACATATAACTACAGGGTACAGCTGTGCTGCAACCACCACTAGAAAAGATGTCAGGTACTTTCTGTCCTAGATAATGGTAAAACGCGATTCCTGCGCCAAGGATGCTGAGAGGCAAAGTGTAAATTGCAATGTCTTTATCTTGCCTGTAGCTAGCAATCCCAAGGATAATTACTAACGGATACATCAAAATGCGTTGATACCAGCAGTAAGTACAGGGTATGAAATGACGTACCTCACTAAAGTAAAGACTACCAGCAGTAGCTACAATGGCAACTAACCAAGCTAGGTAAAGCCCTTGCTTACGAATCATAAGTCACTAAGTGCTTGCTCAATTGCTGCACTAATGCTTGAAAGTGAAGGGTCGCTATCACCGTGTGCATCAGTAACAAGTTCACCATTGACTAAGATTGCAGGAGTAGAGCTAGCAGCAGAGCTGGCTATTTCACGATCATTACTTACTTTCTCACTGTGACGATTTTCTTCTATACATGTCTCGAGCTCTTCAACATTCAAACCAGAAACATATTGATCAGCAAGCTCTGCCAAACCTTTGGCAGTATAATTAACATTCCTTTGTGAACGCATGAGCACTGTCTTGAACTCCCAAAAAGCTTCGTTGCTTTGCTCATAAACACATTCACCTGCTAAAGCAGAGGCTATAGAGGGAGGACCAAAGCTACCTAATGGAAAGTTGATAAAGAAGAAGGCTACATTTTCATTGTCACTATACTCTCTCTTAAGCTGGGGTAAAATGCTTTCTGTAAAACTAGCACAGTGAGGGCACAAAAAATCTTCAAAAAGTACTACTTTTACAGGAGCATTGTTATCCCCAAGGACTGGTTGAACACTATAATCAATGTTGGTAGAACCAGAGCCACTGTTAATAATGCCATTATCACCACCACTAAAAAAACGTGCGTAGATCATAATTGCTACAATTATTGTAATAAGAGAAACAGCAGTAACAATAACTAGGCGTTGAGAATTTTCTTTCAAGATTGACTCCTTAAATTATTATATCCAATTACTCACTCGATTATTTTAAGACATATAATTATTATATTTTAGAACATAAAGTCATGATTTTTTGTGAGGTTAATTTATGAGCAGACAAGAACAAGTTATTGATCTTATGCAGCAAGGACAAATAAAGCTTGTAGAGGCTTTTGAAGAAATTGATGGTCAAGCTAGATTCCAAGAACATAATTGGCAACATAAAGCAGGAGGAGGAGGGAGGGCTCGAGTTATGGAAAACGGCACTGTTTTTGAAAAGGCAGGTATAAATACTTCAGCTGTTTATGGTAAACATGTGCCTCCAAGTCTTGCCCAAAAACATAAAGGTATAGAAGGAAAACCCTTCTTTGCAACTGGTATATCTATGGTTTTACATGCGCAAAATCCTTATGTGCCTACTTTTCATGCTAATTATCGCTATTTTGAAGTGGGCGACGAAGGTAATCCTGACAATATATTTTGGTTTGGTGGTGGTGCGGACTTGACCCCTAATTATCCTTTTGAAGAAGACATAATCCATTTTCATAAGACTTTAAAGGCCCAATGCGATCGTCATGGTCAGCACTATTATCCTGAATTTAAAAAACTTTGTGATGAATACTTTTTTATAAAACACCGTGGTGAAATGCGTGGGATTGGCGGTATATTTTTTGATGAGCTCGAGCCTCCCAACCAAGCTAACTTCGAGCGGAACTTTGCTTTTGCCAGTGATGGTATAGATACAATTGCAAAAGCTTATTTACCCATAGTTAAGAGTCGTAAAGATACTTCTTTTGGAGATAGAGAACGTTCATGGCAACTCTACAGACGTGGACGCTATGTGGAATTTAATCTAATTTATGATAGAGGAACTCTTTTTGGTTTACAAACAGGTGGTAACATTGAAGCTATACTTATGTCTTTACCTGCAGTAGCTCACTGGAAGTTTGATTATAAACCCCAGAAAGGTAGTGAAGAGGGAAAAATGCTCGGGTATTTACAGTCAAGGAACTGGGTATAGTTGTTCTTTTACATGGCTTAGGGCGTATAAGGTAGAAGTTGCCAAGTAGAATTCAGGGTGAATAATAGTAAGTAACGGAACTAGTGAAATGCAAGGTGTATGTTACGGGCTGGGGAAAATTTCCTCACTACGACCCAGTAACCAGTAAGCTACAAGGCCTACCCATTCTTTAGCTGCAGTGTCAATAATGCTTAACTTATCTCCTAATAGTAATACTAAATGGCGTTTTGTTACATTCCCAGTAGTTCTATAATCAACAGGATAAGGAATAACTTGCCAGCCTTGTTTGCGAAAGGTACCTATAGCTCTGGGCATATGATAAGCAGAAGTTACTAGTAGCCAAGTCTCACTCAGTTTTGATTGTGCTAGCTGTTTAGAGTAAAGCGCATTTTCATAAGTATTACGCGAATTATTTTCCAAGATAAGTTGTGATTCAGAAATTCCAAGACTAGCAAAAAAAAGTTCAGCCACAGTTGCTTCATTAAGCTCTAAATTACCTTTAGAAGTAAGACCACTACCTCCAGTAAAAATCAATCTGGCATTGGGATATTTTTTAGATAAAGTTGCTGCTACAGTCATTCGTTCAGCAGCTTGATTTAAAGAGACTTGCTTATGCATAGCAGTAAGCATTTCATCCACAGCACCACCCAGAACTACTATACCATCAACTTTTTTAGGTAATGTAGTTACTTGGGGAAAGCGGGATTCTAAAGGGGTTGCAATGAGCACATGTACAGGAAAGATGATTATAGTTAGCCAAATAATGATAATTATAGCTAGAAAGAGGCGGCCTAAACCTTTTCTAGGGGTGTAGAGCAAGATTGTTCCTAGCAAACTAAAGAAAATTAGTAAATTACTTGGTTGTAAAAGTCCAGCAACTATTTTGGAAAAAATAAACACGATTAGAGAGTAACAATTTGTTAAAATCTACTCAAGATTAGTTTGTTAGAAATTACTCAATGTTTAACTAGATTAAATCAATATTTTTAGAAAATTTAGCATTTTAGACATAGCCCTAAAAACAGTAAGCATATTAATTTGGGTATTGTGGAATTTTGATTTAAAATTTATAGTCAACTTACTTTTTTAAGTAAACTAAGGCTCTTATTGAGTTTAATAGATGCTTTGTAGAACTTGTTATTTACCTCACGTCTAATTGGGTAATGACTTGTTAAAGTAACCCCTAGCCAGCTGCTAAGGTCAGAGTTGGCAATGTGCACTATAAAGATACGTAAGGGACATATCTTAAGTGTCTATTTTATTTTAGAAACTTTTTAAAATGTAACTGCGAATGCTTTGAAAGAAGTTATAAACTTAACTCACTTTTAGAAATTGATTTTTTAAGGATAGATAGTATGAGTAAGGATGGATAGTATGAGTATTGATAAGAAACATACTGAAAAGAGCATTAGTGTTAAACACATACGTTCACCTAAAATCGCTATTGATGAGCAACTAGTTGATAAATTCGTTCAGGAAATTTTTAATGGTAGGCACCTTAATCCATTAAAAGTAGTTACAGTGGGGTATAATAGCTGGAATCCTGTTTATGAGCTTGCTTCTCCAGTAAGGAAAAAAGATGCTTTGTCTTTAGCTGTAGCTAAGAAGGCTCGAGAGCTGAAGCCAAGTGAATACTCGCACATAGTTTGCTATGTAGACTGAGTTAGGGGTTCTAAATATGCCTAAAACCATTTCTATTAAAGTGAGGAAACCTATGTCTAAAAATTTAGGAGCGGTAGCAGAAAATATTTTACTAATACTAATGCTAGTAGTAGTTTTGTCTTTGGGGGTTATTTTATTGTTTGTTGAGAAAACAGCAAGGGCACAAATTGAGTCATCTGCTATACATGATGCAAAGGGCTATGTTGAAACCCTAAAAGAAGTTAGAAATGTATATACAACAGAAATAGTTAGCAAAGCAAGAGATAGTGGTATGAATATAAGCCCTTTCCACAAGGGGATAGACAATACCATACCCTTGCCAGCAACTCTGACTATTTTACTTGGTGAGCAGATTGGTAAAAATGCTGGGATTGGAGTGAAGTTATATAGCCCCCTTCCTTTTCCTTGGCGTGAATCATCTGGTGGTTTGCGAAATGACTTTTCTAGAAGAGCTTGGGAAGCCTTGCAGAAAGACCCAGAGGAACCTTACTTTGAGTTTGAGTCTGTTGGTAATTTAGATAAGCGTGAGAGAATACGCTATGCAGTGGCTGATGTAATGCAACAAGCTTGTGTGGATTGCCACAACACTCATCCACAAACTCCAAAAGCAGATTGGGAAGTAGGAGATGTTCGTGGGATTTTGGAGGTAAATACCTATTTGGAAAGTGGAGATGATCAGGGTACACTTAGTGGTTTTCGAAACCTCCAAATTATGAGCTTAGCAGTTATGTTTATTGGCTTGTCTAGTGTTGGTATGCTTTTTGGAGTCCTAGGAAAAAATAGAAGGCTCTTGAAGGAAAAGGAAAGGCTGGCTCAAGAAACAAAAGAAATGATGGATTCTATGGATATTTTATCTGATTGATAAAGGTAAGTGCTATACCAAAGACTTAGCAACCTTAGCTATGTTCTCAGCAGTAAAGCCATAAACCTCCATAAGCTTATTGCCATCTCCGGAAGCTCCAAAATTATCCAAGGTAATAACAGCACCATCTAAACCAATGTGCTTTTGCCAACCAAGAGAAGATCCTGCTTCTACAGCAACCCTAGCTCTGACTTTGGTTGGCAAGACTTTTTGTTTATAAGTTTCATCTTGTGCTTCAAAGATTTCAAAACTTGGCATGCTCACTACCCTTGCTCTAATACCCTCTTTAGCTAGCAAATCCTTGGCTACTAATGAGGGGGCGACCTCTGAGCCTGTAGCAATAAGTATTACTTCAGCCTGACCTTCACAATCAGCTAATATATAGGCACCTTTGCTAACAGAACCTTCAGGCACTTGTAATGTAGGTAGGTTCTGACGGCTAAGAGCTAAAGCTATAGGAGTTTCTCTTTGGGATAAAGCATAGCTCCATGCTTGGGTAGTTTCATTGGCATCAGCAGGACGAATAACTATTAAGTTAGGAATTGCACGTAAAGACATAAGTTGGGAAACTGGCTGATGGGTAGGGCCATCTCCACCTAAACCAATGCTGTCATGAGTAAAGACATAAATAACTGATTGCTTCATTAAAGCAGCTAGGCGCAAGCTTGGTCGCAAATAATCAGCAAATATTAGAAAAGTTGCTATGTATGGGCGCAAGCCACCATGAAGCGCTAAGCCATTAGCAATAGCAGCCATGCCATGCTCGCGTACACCAAAGTGAATATTGCGTCCTATAAAGCTGTCTTTTTCTATAAAAGGAACATCTTTCATGGTGGTTATGTTTGAGCCTGCTAAATCAGCAGAGCCTCCTATCAGCTCAGGTAAGTGTGGAGCAAGGGCATTAATTACTTCTCCTGAAATGTTGCGACTAGAATGGGAACTACCTACTTCATAATTAGGTAGAATCTTTTCAACATTGGATATTTCACAATTTAAGACACGCTTAAATTGTGCAGCAGACTCAGGGTAACTTTGCTGGTAGTTTTCCAATTGTTGAAGCCAAACTGCTTCAACTTCCTCACCACTAGCTAGGATTTTATAATAGTGCAAGCGCACATCTTCAGGAACAGTAAACTCAGGCCAATCAATGCCAAGCTTTGCTTTAGTTTGTGCAACCTGTTCACTTTTTAGGGCTTTTCCATGAATTGCTGAGGTGCCTTCAAGTGGTGAGCCATAACCAATTATAGTCTGTACTGAAATTAAACTAGGCTTACTAGTTTCAGCTTTAGCCGCTTGCAAGGCTTCTTCAATAGCATTAATATCATTCCCATTTGCTACTTTTTGTGTATGCCAACCGTAAGCTTCATAACGTTTGAGCACATCTTCTGTAAAAGCAACATCAGTTGAGCCATCTATAGTAATTTTGTTGTCATCATAAAGTACAATTAACTTACTTAATCCTAAATGTCCTGCTAAAGAGCTGGCTTCGTTTGAAACCCCTTCCATTAAGTCACCATCAGAAGCAATAACGTAAGTATAATGATCAACAAGCTTAAAGCCAGACCTGTTATAAGTAGCTGCTAGATGTGCTTCAGCTAGGGCCATACCTACTGCTGTACTTACCCCCTGCCCTAAAGGGCCTGTAGTGGTTTCTACGCCAGGTGTGTGATTAACTTCGGGATGCCCTGGAGTAAGACTGCCATATTGGCGATGGTTCTTAATTTCTTCCATGGGAAGGTTATAGCCTGTCAAGTGCAAAAGGCTATAGCTAAGCATAGAACCGTGTCCAGCTGACTGTACAAAGCGATCACGATTAAACCATTTTGGATTTTTAGGGTTGTGGTTTAAGAACTTTTGCCACAGAACATAAGCCATGGTAGCAGTTCCTAGGGGCATACCTGGATGACCAGAGCCTGCAGCAGTGGTGGCATCTATAACTAAAGCACGTATGGCATTTATTGCCCTTGTTTCGATATTTTGCATAGTAAACCTCCAAACTTCAATATTCTTAGCATTGTGACATGTTTTAAGTTTTGATGAGTAGCTTGTTACCTAGTATGCATTAGGGCTACTGTGATGTGGCTGATTTTCGTAAAAAACTTATTGGACGATATCGCAAGTATTTTATTAGTTCTTTGGGTAATTTAGGTAAAGTTTCTAAAGTAAACTTATCAGCTAATTTCTTAATGCCCTCAGAAAAAGTAGGGTAGGGATAAATAAGCCCTGAAAGTTTATAGAGAGAAATACCTTGATAAACTGCTAGGGTTAAAAGAGAAATCATCTCTGAAGCTTTAGGAGCAACTATTTCCGCTGAAAGCACCCGACCTGTTAGGTGCATAGCATGTATAGTCACAAACCCTGCGGTTAAGCTTTCTGTGTAGCCTTTGTCTGTATTTTTAAGCTCGATTTCAAAACTCCTAATAAGTTTAGGATGATACTTTTCTTGTAATTGTGCTAGGTTAGGACCTACTTGAGATATTTCAGGCTCACTAAAAGTAGCGCTAGGATAAGGTGGTTCTGCTTTAAAATGTGGCAAGATAGGTAAAGCTATACGAGTTACCAAGCGGCGGCCTTGAGCATTGGCTGAGTGAGTAAAGTTTGATTGAGGAGTTACATCACCAATGGCATAAAGCCCTTTTATATTAGTGGCACCATAAGCATTTGTGGAAATACCACGTTTGCTATAGTTTACACCTGTACTTGTTAGACCAAGGTTATTAATATTAGGAGCACGTCCAATAGCTAGAAGCACTTTGTCAACACCTTCCAAAAGGCCACTTTCAAGGTAGAGATTTTGAGTGGTTTCATTATAATGAGTGGCCTTTGTACCCACATAAACATCTATTTCTTTAGCTATAAGTGACTCATGAATCACTTGGCTAGCTTTTTCACTTACTACACTCATGACTCTAGGCGCAAGATCAATTAGGGATACCTTACTACCAAGTTTTCTAAAGGCAAAAGCTAGCTCAGTACCAATCACGCCTGCACCGATAATAGCCAAATGTTCAGGAGGACTTTCTAGTTCAAAAATATTTTCATTAGTAAGAGTTCTTTCTTCACTCAAACCCTCAATGGGTATTTTGATAGGTGAGGAACCTGTAGCTATAACTATATTTTTAGCATTAATTTCTTGTTTGCCACCTGCATTTAGTTTGATTCTAAGTTGATGACTAGTTATAAACTCTGCTGCCCCTTCAATCAACTCAACTTTTTCTATCCCGTTTACCCAATCAGTTTCTTCATCACGTAAATGATCACGTTTTTCTCGTACCTTGGACAAGATCTCCTGAGGGGATAATCCAGAGCTGTGAAGGTTATTTACTTCATTTATAAGTATTTTAGAAGGTACACATCCAACATTGGTGCAATCACCACCAACATGATTTTTTTCAATTAGTGCCACCGATTTGCCAAAACCTGTTAAACCCACTGCAACCGTTAGGCCACCTGAGCCTGCTCCAATAATTATGGTGTGGTAATCACTCATCTTTGGCAACCTTTCTTTCTCTTCTTTTGAAAAGTTGAGATAGTCCTATGCTAGCAACAAAAATAATTACTGAAGCTATAAGTACCCAAGGTTTTGGGTTTGGGAATCCTCCCGAGAGATCAAAATCTTCAAAGGAAGCTCCTATAAAAACAAAAGCTAGAGTGCCAGGAATCGAGCCCAAGATAGTAGCTAAAAGAAAAGGCGGGTATTTGACTTTTAAGAAGCCTGCTAGGTAGTTAACTAAGTCATAGGGCAAGAATATAAAACGCATTATCAGTATTGTTTCAAAACTGTTTGCTCGCAATCTTTTAGTATAACGCTGAACAATACCTTGTTCTTGATGTTCTAGCTTGTCATTGCTTAAGAAACGTCCAATAACATAAGCTAAGCTTGCACCTGAATTAGAGCCAACTACTGTGAAGAAAACACCTAGTAAGGGACCAAAGAGGAAGCCACCAGCAATACTTAAAGCTAAAGCAGAGAAAAAGACTATGGGCCTTAATGTATAAATAAGGACAAAAATGGCTGGTCCCCACGCATTTTCTTTCATAAATACAACAAGTTTGGTTAATGTTTCTAGTGGTGAAGCTTGTTGACTAACTGTGTACCAAATATACCCACCTATAAGTAGTAACCAAAACATAATCGCGATTATTTTTGAAAAGTTCTTTTTAAAAAAACTAGTTTGTTGAAGTGTTGTGTTAATGGTCATCAAATCTCCTTAAAGATGTCTTATAGCCCAAACCATTCTTTGTGTAGTGGTAAGTATGACAAAAAAAGCCATAAGGGTAAAAAGAAATACTAATTTCTGGGGGAAGATTAAAAAAAGGCAGTAAAAGATAATAGTTTCTGTTCCTTCTATAAGACCACTTGGCATAGTGATGCTAGTTTTTTCTTTTACACCAAGACCCTGCTTTTCTAAAATGGCTGATAAGAACATCCAAGAACCTGCATTAATATAAAAACTAGCTAAAAGGAGGCTTAGGCTTAAATAAGCAATTGTTGAAGGAGTAGCTATAACAAGACTAAGTGGTATTAGGGCGTAAATTACTAAGTCAAGCATTATATCTATATAGCCACCTAAATCACTTTGCTTACCCCATAGGCGAGCAATGTTGCCATCTAAACCATCAAAAAAGCGATTGGAAAGCCAAAAGAAAAGCCCCCAACCATAGCTGCCCATTGCAGTACTTAAAATAGCAATAAGACCTAACCCAAAAGCAAATAGGGTTACAAAATTTGGATGAACCCTACGGAGGCTTTTCGCTGCTCTGTTTAGCACAATATCTTTGGGGGTGCGTAAATGTTTATCAACCATAAGAACCTTAATTTTTGAAATTGCATGGCTCTATAAAGTTCATGCAATAGTGCTAATGCTAAGAGGTTTGCATTTATAATTTAGTTAAGTGTTGTACTAAGGAAGCACCCTATTGAGGCTATTGGAACTAAAGTTAGCAATAGGGGTTAGTTGTAACAAAGCCACCTAGGGAAACTAAAGCAGGATAACAGTGGAATAGAGAGGGTGTTTGTGTAGCGCCTTGAATGTTATGGTAATTAGGCTAGTAGAGCTGCTCCAAACCTAAGAGAGGTTTATGGTTGAAAAGTTCTATCAAATGATTTTGATAATTATTTAGATATGCTAGGTCAATCTGAAGTTTATTGGAATGAAGATAAGCTGCTCGAGTACTAAAAAGATCCAAATAACTTTATTGAAGAAAAATTGATGCCAAATCTGGACATATTAAATGAGCACATTCTTCAGGGATATAGTGTAGAAACACTAGAAAGCTATTAGGCATCTATAATTTTTTGAAGCTCTAACTAAACTATAGGGTAGGAACTTCATTTTAGATTAACTTTTTTACTTAGCTCCTCAAGAAACTTATCTTTGTTGTTTGGAGAGATAAGAGTAGCAAAGTTTTTGTGCTTTATAGCTAATCGATCTATTGACAATGCTGGTCCTGCCAACCAACTTTTTGTTGTATTTACCTCATTTATATCCTCATAAGCTATTTTTTTACTCACCAAGCCAAATTTTATTAGTAAATCCTTTTCCCTTAAAGTGTAACTAATTGGCCACAATAATGTAATAAACAAAACTAGCACCACCACACCTGAGCCAATGAAAGTAAGTGCAACTATTAAGTTATAGGATATATAGTAAACCCCTAAACCAAAACAGGCAACAATATAAAGTAAGCAAAAAATGAGTAGGGCTTTTGCCCAAAGGTCTACTTTGGTTGTGAATGTCATAAGAAAAATATAATCTCCTTGTGCTATTAAAACTTAGATAAGAGGTTTTTACAATGCTCAAGCTTATAGTCGCTAAAGTAATAATATATGGAGAGCTTCTTTATAATATTCTCCCATTTTTCCGTAATAGTAGGTTTCCTTGGTAAAATAGCATTACTTTCTTTTATTGCTTGGAATGCTTCTACTGTATCAGAAAGGGCCTTACGCTTCACAGCTTTAAATTGTGGGTTGCTAGTTTTGCTTTGTTTACGAATTTTAGATTTCTCACCTGCTGAGTTCGTTGTTTCTGCAGTAACTTCCGATAAGGTTTGGCAAGTGGCTGCTTCTATTTTGGGCTCGAGCCTATTTGCTACATTAATGGCATGGTGGTTTGTCACTACCCTAAGAAAAAACCAGAACATTGCTATTAGGCTTCTAGTTTTGTTAGGCATTATAACCACATTGGTTTACTTAGAAGTTTACACAGGTACTATAGCTCTAGCAAAAGGTTTTGTGCTGGATAAAACTCTACTACCTAATATAAGCTTTAATATAACTGCAAGCTTATATGCTATCCTCAATCATAAAGTAAAGACTTAGAGAACTTAATTGCCAATGTTAGAAAGCACACTACCTTGGCCAAAAAAGCTCATTATACCTTGATAAAGGCCGTCAGCAAGTTTTTGGCGATAAGCACTAGTAGAAAGTTTTTCCCCTTCTGTAGGGTTATTTACAAAACCAAGCTCAACTAAAACTGCTGGTGTTTGAGCATTGCGAATAACATAAAAGTAATTTTCGTGAATACCTCGATCTCTAGCACTTGTTTCTGAAACCATACCTGTTTGTACCATTTTTGCTAGTGTCATACTTAGGCGTAATTGCTCTTCACGCACTATGTCACTTACTATGCTCTCAAACATTTCTTTAGATTCTAAAGTTAGAGCTTCTCCAAGCTCTCCACCACCATTCTCGTCAATGGCTATATCAAGCAGTGAAGCATCTACAGGTTTACCAAAAACCCATGTTTCTATACCATTAGCACTCCTAGAATGGGCAGCATTGGCATGAATAGAAATAAAAAGATTGCGATCTCTAGTAGCCATAGCAGCTCGAGCTGCTAAATCAGCACGTTTAGTATCTTTTAAACTGTAATCGCCAGAGCGGGTCATGACAACGGTTATACCTTGACGCTCGAGTAGTGCTTTAAGCTTAAGTGCAACATCTAGTACTACCTCTTCTTCGCTAACTACACCCTGAGCACCGGGGTCGCTACCACCGTGGCCAGGGTCAATAACTACAGCTCGAGCCTGTATAGGTAAGTTAGTCTGTGTTTGGGTTTGTGGTGTGCTAGCAATTTCACTTACCTGCCCTTGCCCATAAATTGTAGTGCTAAAATCAATATAAAGAACCTCATGGGGTTTGTTAGCATTAGCAGGCACTAAACCTACTTTGTAACCATAACCTTCGGCACTTAAAGCATAACGAGTACTTATGACTAAAGCCAGAGTACTATCAATAAGTTCATAGCTTATATTTGTTATATAAGGTCCATCACCAATGTAGGTAAAGTGATTTGCTTTCAAATTAGGTAAACTAATAATTAATTTAGCACCTTCTACAGAGACAAGATAACTAGTTCCTACAGGCAAATCTACAGCTACTCTAGTATAGTTTTCGTGCTTGCCAACACGTGGCTCTCCTATAGAATAAGTAGCATTATTAGCAATAATCTGTTGACTTGACTCACTAGGGATTGTTTGTATTTCATTAACACTAGCTGTACTAACTTGTGTTGATTTAGCAGTATATACAAGTATGGTTTGTGAAGGAGCATCCCAGATGCTTTCGCCATGAAAAGCTGCTACAATAGGAGTTACTGCTACATAACTGATTCCCCCTGCAATAATGCCCATGGGACTGTCTAGATTTTCCCCGTTGACAGTCATTACCCCAGAACGTTTCACTAAACCTGTAGAAATATCAGTTGTTACTTGCAATTCTGTGAGGTCAGAGCCTCGGCTAAAAAGTAGTACTTGACGTTCTGCATCAAATGTTACCAAGATGCCTAGCTCGCGAGCAATAGTATCAGCATTGACAAAAGCATTTTGGCTATCACCATAGTTTACAAAGTAGCAAGCAGCTTGTCCTGCTAATGAACGACCATTAACAGTGATAAAGTTAAGACATTGTTGGGCTTGGCTAAAGCCTAGCAAAATTAGTCCCAACAAAATTAAAGAAAAACTAGTGTAAAAACTCTTTTTCACACTAACACCTCAAAATAGGGATGATTGATTATATTTGAGCTACCTAATAGCATTTGTAAGCTATTGTATACATATGCGCCTATGAGAATGCTTTACAGGTTTATCTCATTTAAAAAAGTTCTAGCTGCAGCTAAACCATGTTCCCTTGCTACTGCTCTTACTCCTTTGATAGGTACATGCACAAATTTATGAGCTAGCTTCTTTGCTTCTTCGGGAGGTAGGCTGCTACCTATAGTGTGAAGATATAATTCTCGCAATTTTTTTATAGAGGGACCAAGTTGACGTTCGGTCCACTCAATTAGGGCGAGGTCTAGTTGATTAAGCAAAACCCTTTCAGCCTCAGCAAGCTTAAGCTTGAGTTCTCGACGACGTTTTTCACCAGCTTCTTGTAGAGTATCTACATCAAGTACAGTGTAATTATTAACATCGTCACTAACACTTTGTTCAACATTGCGAGGAATACCCAAATCGACAAGAGTGTGTATATCTTTAATTTGCTTTACAAAAGGAAGGGTTATGAGATCCTTGGCAGGGGTAGCACATATTAAAGCTTGAATATTAGGAGGGGCGGCTAAAAAAGCATCAAGCGACATAGCTTTGCTTCTAAGTTGCCCAGCAAGCCTTTGAGCTTTTTCTAGGGAGCGATTAACAATTATTAACCCCACTTTTTCTAGAGAAGCCAATGTTTTAGCAGCCAATTTACCCATCTCTCCTGCACCTAAAATTGCTACTGGAGCATCTTTTGATAAATTTCTTTCTAAAATAGGTCTTGCTAGACTGAAAAGTGAAGTGTCCATAGGAGCAATAGCTACTTCATGGCGAACTTTTTTGGCTATACGCAGGGCCGTATCAAAAGTAAAAGATAGGGTACTACCTACTGTACCTAAAGTTTTAGCTGTTTTAAAAGCCTCACGTACTTGTCTCATTATTTGATCTTCACCCGGATTAAGTGAATCTAGTGAAGTGGCAATGCGAGTAAGCTGCTCTAAGGCACCATCTGCAAAATAGGCATAAGGTTTATAGATTTGTGAGTTAATAGTCAAATGCTGGCGAGCTTGTGTAAGTTCCATACCTTGAGGTAAAGCTATTACCACATCCCAGCGATTACAGGTAGAGATAAGCACATATTCTTTAGAGCCCAACGCTGCTATAGACTCATAAGGAAAAGCTTTTTGATATTGCTCGAGTGCTTGTGCACCACCACGCTTATGAGATACACCTATAAGAACTAAATCTTCCACTAGAAGTTTAGTTTAGTGGTTTTGTTTGAGGCAAAGTGTCACGAAGTTGTCAAAATTTATAATTTCATACTCTAAAAAGTTGGTTTAATTTGTGTGGCTACACATAACATTTTCTATATAAAATGTTATACGAAATAGTGCTTAGAAAACTTTTGAAGGCCTTTAAGACTCTCAAGTTTTGGGCAACCCAATACTTAATTGACATTTGGTAATAGCTTGGCTAGTTCTTTGAACTTCTCTAAATTTAGAGTCTCAGCTCGAGCCATTTGATCAACACCTAATTTTCCTAAAGCATCTTTAACAACAGTAGATTCATACTTTGCCATAAGCAAATTTTTCTTTAAAGTTTTACGCCTATGCTTAAAAGCAGTATAAATAAGTTTAAAAAGAGATGCTTCTGCCTTAGCTTCAGGAATAGTGTCTAGGCGCACTAGACTACTAGTTACTTTGGGCTGAGGGAAAAAACTTGAGGGTTTAACATGACAAATAATACTAACTTTAGCAAAGTGTTGGACTATAAGGCTAAATGAACCAAAAGCCTCTTCACTTGGTTTAGCACAAAGTTTCTCAGCTACTTCTTTTTGCACTAAACAAACTAATCTTTTAAAACGTCCAGATTCTAAAACTTTTAAGATGATAGCCGTAGCTATATTGTAAGGTAAGTTGGCAACAAACAAGCTTTTGTGAGGAAAGCTGTGCAAGTGGAATTGTAGTGCATCGGCATGTATTAGTTCTATATTATTGAACTTTTCTAGAGTTTCTTTAAGTATAGGCAGCAATTGCTGATCAATTTCGATACTTGTTACTTTACTAGCTTTTTTTGCTAGGGCTTGGGTAAGCACACCTAAACCAGCACCAACTTCAAGTATATGATCATCTGACAAGATGTCAGTGGCGTCTATGATCGATTTAAGA
Source organism: Trueperaceae bacterium (assembly GCA_965223045.1). Classification (GTDB taxonomy): domain Bacteria; phylum Deinococcota; class Deinococci; order Deinococcales; family Trueperaceae; genus CBDCVN01. The sequence continues at coordinate 3,621,017 of CBDCVN010000013.1, read as the reverse complement.
ATATAAGCATCAATTAAAAAATTTTGACCTAGAGACTTATTCGTCTTTAAGTCGTGATGATTTAGTAAAGCTTTAACTTGCTTTACAGAAGAAAGTCTTAACAAATTAAGGTTGTATGTTTGCAAGCCTTTCGTTAATTTTTTCTGTAGCTTCTTTAAGCGTTATAGCCTGTATTACAGCAAGTTCACTAGCTAGCATGTCTTTGGCACGCTCCATAATTTCCCGCTCAGTGTCTGCTAGTCCTTTCTCAGTATCACGCTTTGTAAGTGTGCCTAGTAAATCTGCAAGTTCAAAAGCCTCACCTCGCGATAGAATTTCTAGCTCTAAGCGGTGACGCGGTGGCCACTGAGCAGGCAAATCCATTTTAGGAGAGAGTATTATACTAAAAAGCTTTTCTATCTCATCTTTGTTTATAGTGTGGCGTAAATTAACCTCATCACTTTTACCTAAAGGGACCAAAACATCTAGATCACCACGAATGAAGCTGAGCTTAAGGTACTCATGAGTTTTTCCTAAGATTTCTCTTGTTGTTATCTCATCGATACGGCCCCCACCTTGTGATGGATAGACAATGGTGTCACCAACTTTAAATGTCACAAATTTGTCCTCCTATGGACGTAAACCCATTTTAGTGAACATAATGTCACTAAATTGTTTGGAAGAGCATAATAACACAACTTATTTTCAAAAGCTTTAGGAAGAAACCTATACTCATCTTATTGTAATGTAAGGATATAGTGATGCTAATGAATGCTTGAGTATGATTTAGAGATTGCGTTAGCCATAAGTGTTATACAGAAAGGATATATTTTAAGTGTACCATATTTGTTTACTCCCGGGAGATGGTATAGGTTTAGAGGTTATACCTGCTACGCAAAAAGTACTTGAGGCTATAGGCTTAAGTTTTACTTTCAAACAAGCAGAAGCAGGTTGGGAAACATTTCAAAAGGTAGGTACTAGTGTTCCTGAGGAAACTATTGCAGCAGTAAAAGCAGCAGATGCTACCTTAGCAGGTGCTTTTACCAGCCCTAAAAAATATGTAGAGGGACACTTTGGAGCTATTCGTTTCTTGAGACGTGAACTTGACCTCTTTGCTAATATACGCCCTGCCAAAACACGCCCCGTTGAAGACTCTTTTGACAATGTAGATTTGCTCATGGTACGTGAGAACACTGAAGGGCTCTATGTAGCTAATGAGCGTAGTTATGGTGATGTAGCTATTGCTGATTCAGTAATTACTCGTCCTGCTAGTGAACGAATTGCTAGGGTAGCTTTTGAATATGCTAAAAAGCGTCATCAAAAACTTGCTATTGTACACAAGGCTAATGTTTTACCACTTACCTCAGGGCTTTTCTTAGAGACTGCGCTTGAAGTAGCTAAAGAATATGAAAGTGTAAGCACAACTGATATTATTGTAGATGCAGCTGCTATGAAACTGGTACGCTCACCTGAAAGCTTTGATGTTTTGGTGACAACTAATCTTTTTGGTGACATTTTAAGTGATTTAATGGCTGGCTTAGTAGGTGGCTTAGGTTTGGCCCCAAGCGCTAATATTGGCACTAAGTATGCTATTTTTGAGCCTGTGCATGGCAGTGCTCCAGATATAGCAGGTCAAGGTATCGCGAATCCTACAGCTACTATTTTAACAGCAGCTATGATGCTCGAGTACTTAGGTGAAGCTAGCGCGGCAAGATGCCTAGATAAGGCTATTAACACTGTTTTACAAAATGGGCCACTAACCCCAGATTTGGGAGGCAAAGCTAACACAGAGGAATTAACTAATGCTGTAATTGCAGCATTATCATAATAATTCTGTAAACTCATATTTTATGCTGACAATTGTTCCCCACATTAAATATATCACTGTCCATGAAAGTTCTTTTTCAGGAAACCTCAGAAGTTTTGAGAACTTCGAAGGTTTTTGTGGCCCTTCATTGCATTCCCTTCACCTTGCTCTAGGAATGGCAAGGGTAAATCCAAGATTTTTCTGAAGATAGGATTAAAGTGTACACTTTTAAACAGGCTTTCCGTGCTATTCGCTATAACTGGATTGCTAGTATGTCTACTATAACCACCATGATTTTATCTTTGACTATACTAGCTGGCTTTAGCCTTTTGGGTTTAAATTTAAACCTTCTTTTAGGGGAGCTTAAAAATGAACTCGAGCTTGCTGCCTATCTTACCCCTGAAGCCAATTCCCATAACACTTTAGCACAGGTTAATTCTTGGCCAGAGGTTGCTTATAGTGAACTTATTCTACCAGATGCTGCTCTAAATGCACTTATGGGTGATGTGAGTTATCTAAAACAAGTGGTAAATTTAGTAACTAATCCTTTACCTCCGACTATAGAAATGCGTCTTCATGATCCAGTAGATACATCTGTCGTAGCCTCACGCCTGCGGCAATTACCTGATGTTGTTGGTGTTGAAGATGGTTCTGAGGCTGCTGCTACTTTTATAGCTATTCGTGATGCTTTTCGTTGGATAGGATGGATTATAATTATTGTTCTTTTAACAGCTGCATTGTTTGCCATGGTGAATACTATTCGTGTAGCAATCAATACCCGTAAAGATGAAATTGAAGTTATGCGTTTAGTGGGAGCAACCCGTTCTTTTATTAGGGCCCCGTTCTTAATAGAGGGTTTATTTCTAGGTTTTATCAGTGCTATAGTAAGCATATTTCTGATGTTTCTTAGCTACTACTTTAGCGTAGTACGTGTTTCTGAGTATATTCCTCTTATTCCCTTTTTGCGTGATCCTAAAGTGTTAACCCAAATAGGATTATTGCTCTTTTGCCTTGCCCTTGTAGTAGGGTTTATAGGTAGTACTATATCGGTAGCACAATACTTACAAGAAGAAATGTAGGGAGGATAAAGGTTTTTGTGGATAGTTTTGGAATAATTAATGCTTAGAGGTAGTCAGAATCTAGTAGTTAGTAGTCAGCATGATGAAGCCCTACTAGCTACTAGCTACTAGCTACTGGCTTCTATCTACTCTGTTAAGCTTCAAATGGAAAAATGTCTAGGTGCTTACTTAGTTCAATATGAGACTTTCCACCACAGATATCTATACTTTTCAAGCCTTAGGATATTTAGGCATGCAACCTATAGACAAGTGGGTTAGTAGTGATGATATTAGTGGTGCAACTAATGTTGCCCGCCCTTATTTAGTGCGAATTTTAGCAACTCTTTCACATAAAAATATCATTGCCTCTAAGAAAGGTACTGGTGGAGGCTATGCTTTAGCTAGACCTGCTGAAGAAATTAACTTAAAGGAAGTAATGCGGATAATTGATGGGCCTGTTGCCCCCCTTTCTTGCGTTAGCTTAAATTGGCATGAAGATTGTATAGAAGAAAGCCGTTGCCATGCTAGAGAAAGTCTTTGGGAGAGAGTACGTGATGCTGTGTTAGCGGTTTTAGAAGAGGTGACTGTTGCTGATCTTGCTAAGGATTTTAATCAAGAAATTAACTATCATTATTGTCTCGAGCACCTGTTAAAAGCAAGTACTTGAGTATGAGTATCAGTTTTTTGCAAAAAATAACTTCAACATAAATTAATTATGTCTAGCAAGGAGTTAAGATAGACTTACTCGTCACTTTCCAGAAAGTGGGAATTGCTCTGGGGCTGGGATTGCTGGTGGGCTTACAGCGCGAGTATGCTGTCTCGCAGTTAGCAGGTATTCGCACTTTTCCCGTGATCACCGTGTTTGGTACGGTCTGTGCTTTGCTGGACCAACAGTTTGGTGGATGGATTATTGGCCTAGGTGTTGTGGCCCTAGCTACTTTGTTAGTGGTTGGCAATGTAGCGAAGATGCGAGCAGGAGCTAGTGATCCCGGATTAACCACTGAGATAGCGGCTCTACTTATGTACGGCTTGGGTGCTTACCTAGTTGTTGGATCTGCCCCTGTGGCAGTAGCTATTGGTGGCGGCTTGGCGGTATTGCTTTCATGGAAGGAGCCACTACACAGTTTTGTTCAGAGAATTGGCCCAACCGATATCAAGGCCATTATGCAGTTCGTGCTTATCACATTAGTTATCCTTCCCGTTTTACCTAATCAAACTTATGGTTTCTATGAAGCATTTAATCCCTATCAGAGTTGGTTGATGGTAGTGCTCATAGTTGGCATTAGTCTAGGGGGTTATGTGGCTTACAAGCTATTTGGTCAGTTTACTGGGGCGCTGCTGAGTGGGGTGTTGGGTGGATTGATTTCTAGCACAGCTACCACAGTGAGTTACTCCCGTCGGGTTCGTACTGCCCCGAGTAGTGCCATGCTGGTGACAACTATTATTCTGATTGCTTCGACAATTGCTCTTGTGAGGATAATGGTTGAGATAGCTGTGGTAGCTCCAAGTACCCTGCAGCAAATGTTACCACCTCTAGCAGTTATGGGGGCGTGGATGGGGCTATTGTCAATTGGAATGTATTTATGGGGTCGCCAAGAGTTAACTGAGATGCCACCCCAAAGCAACCCAGCCGAACTGCGATCGGCACTCCTTTTCGGTGGCCTGTATGCACTAGTCACCCTAGCAATTACTGCGGCCAAGGATCTATTTGGAGCTAGTGGGCTTTATGGGGTTGCTATACTATCAGGTGCACATGATCTAGATGCTATCACTCTCTCTACGGCCCAGTTAGTGGATAAGGGGCAATTAGAGCCACTTATCGGTTGGCGCATCATTCTTACAGCAGCCCTGTCTAATCTAGTTGTCAAATTGGCAGTTGCTGGCCTGCTAGGTTCACGCCATCTTTTTGCATGGTTGATGTTGTTTTATGGTGCCGCTTTTGCCGGTGGAATTGCGTTGTTGTTGTGGTGGCCGATTTAGTCAATACAGCAAATGATAGCTTGTGAAATTACTCCAAAAATGGTCGAAAATGTTTTGCAAAACCCAAGTATTGTTTATCCCGATAGACTTGTTGCTGAAGGGTATAACCTTAGTGGTTCAGTGACAAGAGTAATTTATGTTGAGCTTTCTCCAGATCACGCTTTTGTTATTACTGCTGTTAAATTCCCTAAAAGGAGTAATTTATGAAAATTACCTATAGTGGCAAATCAGACGCAGCTTATATATCTTTGAGAACAGGTGAAATTAGCGAAACGATAGAGGTAAACCTAGAAACCTATATTGATGTAGATGCTAGAAGATACGTCCTTGGCATAGAAACTATTTCTCCAAAAAGGTCTTTTGATAAAATAGTTAAACAAGGTGGTGTGTTTAATTTGCCTGAACGCATAAATGCTAACACTTTTATTCCTAAAAGCCTTTTTGCTATTCAAAACGTTAAAGAATCTACACTGCCTATTAAAACCACATAGAATTTTTTGGAGATTAAGGAATGATTATATGAGTTTACTTTTAAGTTTAGTAGCAGAACAATCTTCGTCTCCTACTCTAGATCCCCTTCTTGCCATTGCTTTTATTATAGCTGTGGGTGTAGGGGCACAGTGGCTAGCATGGCGAGTAAATATTCCCTCAATTTTACCTCTACTAGCGGTTGGCTTTTTGTTAGGCCCAGTTTTCCAAATTATCCAGCCTGAAAGTTTGGGGGGAGACCTTCTCTTTCCAGCAGTATCATTAGCGGTGGGATTAATTCTTTTTGAAGGTGGTCTTACCTTACGCTTTCCTGAAGTTAAAGAAATACGTAGAGTAGTATTGAACCTAGTGACTGTTGGGGCAATTATTACTTGGATGGGAGCAACAGCAGCAGCCCACTATATTGCAAATATGTCTTGGGAATTAGCCTTTCTCTTTGGTGCTTTAGTTATTGTTACTGGACCAACAGTTATTGGACCACTATTAAGGAATGTGCGCCCTAAAGCTACTGTGGCCAATATTTTAAAGTGGGAAGGTATCCTTATTGATCCTATAGGTGCGTTAGTAGCAGTTATAGTGTTTGAATTTATACTTCTTATTCATCATCAAGAGCCACTTCAACAAACTATTTGGCTTTTCAGTTCTTTTCTACTAGTAGGTACATTAGTAGGTATAATAGGAGGAGGTTTTTTAACCTATCTTTTGCGTAAGCGACTTATTCCTGATTATCTTACTAACTTTATGGCTTTGGCTACGGTTTTTGCTGTTTTTGCTTTGTCAAATACCTTGGCTGATGAGTCAGGTTTATTAGCTACTACAGTTATGGGATTATTTATGGCCAATGTAAGGTCACCTATGATAGAAGGGATATTGAGCTTTAAGGAAGACTTAACTATTTTAGCTATATCGCTATTATTTATAATTTTGGCTGCTAGGATTGAGATAAGTGCTCTAAATCAAGTATTGACATTTAAAAGTTTTCTACTTATAGCAGCACTTATGCTTGTAGTTCGCCCTCTGAATATTTTTGCTAGCACTATTGGATCAAAATTATCTCTAAACGAAAAAATTTTTCTATCTTGGCTTGCTCCACGCGGCATAGTAGCTGCTGCTGTTACTTCGCTATTTGCTTCTCAATTAGCTAGTAAAGGTATTGTAGATGCTGAACTTTTAGTTCCCTTAGTTTTTCTAGTTATTGTATGCACAGTAGTTATCAACAGCCTTACAGCTAAACCAGTTGGTTGGATGTTAGGAGTGGTAGAGCCAGACCCACAAGGATTTCTTATTCTAGGTTCTCATAGTGTGGCTAGGCAAATAGCCCATTTCTTAAAAGATGAGGAGTTTCGAGTTTTACTAGCTGATACTAACTGGTCAAACATTGCTTCAGCTCGAGTAGAGGGACTAGAAACTTATTACGGAAATCCTCTTTCTGATCAAAGTGAAGATGAGTTAAGGCTCTCTGGAATTGGTAAGCTTTTAGCGCTTACCTCTAATGATGAAGCTAATGCGTTAACTGCCCTAAAATATGCAAAAGAATTTGGTTCTGAACAGGTTTATCAACTTAAACCTAGCCATGCAGATGGTGGGCGGGCAGGCCTTAGTGAGGGAACTAGAGGACGCTCCATTTTTTATGAAGGGATAACTTATGCTGACTTGCGCAGTCTTTTTAGGCGTGGAGGCGAATTAAAGAAAACGCAAATCACTGAAAATTTTACTCTTGATGATTTTGAGAAGAAGCATGGAGATGATTATTTACCTATGTTTATAATTAAGGATAAAAAGATTTTAGTGGTTAGTGAAGGTTGGCTCGAGCTGGAGTCAAATGATTTTCTAATTAGCTTAGTGATGCCTAAAGATAGTGCGATCAAAAGGACTATTACACGTACTTTCTTTGCATAAGTATGAGAGTGAACAATTATCCCGTGGCACTTTTCACAGGTCTTAAGAGGTGCTCATACTAATATTAAGATTATGAGATGCCAATGTGTGGAGCCCTTTGAGGCTTAATTTATTGCTATACACAAGCACCTTAGTTTAGCATCAGGAGGTGTGCATGATTAAAGAAAAAGTCATTAGTTTAATTATTTGGGGATTTGTTTTATCCTGTGTGTCAGCGCAAACTTTTTCACCTCAGGAGGTGGAACGGTTACGTCAAGTGGTAGTGCAAGCTCCTTATGATGCAGGTGCTTGGGCAAACCTAGGCCAAGTTTACCTTGAAGGCTATAGTTTAGATCCAACCCGCAAGGATTATCTAAATTTAGCCTATGATAGTTTTTGGGAAGCGGTTAGGATTGATTATCGCCTTTTTGAAGGGCATTTTGGATTGGGCTTAGTAGAGTTTGAAAGAGGTGATTATCAAGCTGCACTTTTTGCCTTTAACCAACTTACAGAAATATACCCTGACCGCTTTGATGGACATTTTAATAAAGGTGTTACTCTAGCTCGTTTACGTTCACCAGAAGAGGCTGTTGAGTCTTTTCGTGTAGCTATTGCTGAAGCTGATCCTGAGGCAAGTGATTTAGAAAAGATTGGGGCTTACCTCGGCTTGGCAGGGCAGCTGAAAATTTTACAGGACTATGACGCTGTAGTTGAGGCTTATGATAGTGCATTAGGGCTTAACGAGAATGATCCAGAATTGCTTTTTTTGCGTAGTGAGGCACTTTACTTAGCAGGAAGGGGTTTAGTAGCTCTAGCTGACCTAGCTGATCTTGAAAGTACTTATGAAGATTATACTTACAGCACCCTTATAGCTGATATATATGTACAGGCAGAACAATTTGATTATGCCAAGCGTTCTTTAGAGAGGGCGCGCCGTAAAGCTAGCGAGGTAGCTGATAGAGAAGCAGAAGCTGAAATACTTATAAAGCAGGGTTTACTCGAGCGTACCTTAGGGCAAGAACAGGAAGCTGCTCGAGCTTTCCAAACAGCTGCAACCATTGACCCCTCATCTTGGCGAGCTTTTTATCAGCTAGGACTTGGCTATTTAGAAAATACCCAGTCAGAAAATGCCTTAAATTCATTTCTAAGCGCATTGTCTTTAGAGAATAAAAGTGGCGAACTTCACTTTGCTTTAGCTACAGTTTATGAACAGCTTAATCGCATAACAGAAGCAGGTCGCCATGCTGATTTAGCTTTGCAGTACTTGCCAGAAAATTCTAGATTTGTCTTTGAGTCAAAATTTGTTCAAGGACGTAACCTTTACAGGTTAGGTGATTATCTGGCTGCTCAAGAAGTCCTTGGGGCACTTTCTGAAAGCGGCGATCCTGAATTGCAACTTTGGTTAGGGTTAACAGAATACCAACTGGGGAATTATGATGAAGCTACAGCCCATTATGAGCAATCAATTCGTTTAGGTGAAAGCCTTGAAGCACAGGTTAATTTGGGTGCTGCTTACTTAGCGGCACAACGTTATGCTGATGCTGAAATAGTTTACCAGGTGCTTATTAAAGAAAACGAGAATGATTATGAGGCACATTACAATCTTGGTTGGGCGCTTTTACTACAAAGTAAATTTGAGGAAGCTCAAGAGGCATGGCAAAGGTCTTTTGAGTTAGGTTATCAACCAGCGCAAGTTGCGCTTAGTGAATATTTTTAAAAGATAGTGAGAAGATATTTATGGATTGGATAAGACGTAATTGGCCGGACTTACTTATTGGCATTGCCCTTTTCTCAGTAATTACAGGGATTGTCGCTACACTGTTAAGCGGAGGTACTATTCTACCTACAAGCTCTAGCTCTGATGTGAATAATGATTTTAATGCTCAACCTAGCCCGTCTTACCTAAGTTCAGTAGCTACGGTAGATGAACCTACCAATGCATCATTTAGAAACTCAGACGTAACTCCAGTTAGTACAGGGAATAACAATATAACTGTACTACAGCCAAATCAAAAACCAATTAATTCGGATAATTCTACTAGAGGTACTTCTCTAACAAGTGATAACTTGGTTTCTAGTAGTGTAAATTCAAGCGATCTGACTCCGGTTGCAGAACCTAGAGCAACCCCTACTAATACAATTGCCACTGCACCTGATTCTACAGATTTAGAAGTTGTCAACTTAGCCAATGCTGATTCAGCTACAAAAATTTATAAGATTTCTGTGGGAGCATTTGGTAATCTTGATAATGCTAGAAAACTTGTTGCTGAAGTAGGCAATATGGGTTATAAATCAGGACTTGATAAGAGTGGTAATTTTTCAGTGGTTTATGTAGGCCCTTTCTCAAGTAGGCAGCAAGCTGATGTTGTAGCTAAGCAGCTTAAAGCTTCAAATTATGAAGCCAGTATATACTCAGAAGACACTAGCCAACCAGTGGCAACTCCAATTGCAACTACAAACCAAACCACGCCTGTAAATCAAATTACTGCCACAACTAACTCAACGCCTAGCGCCAATATTTCAGAGAACTCTTATTTGCAAGTCGGTGCTTATAGGTCAGGTGAACTTTCCATTCCTCAAAGTAACCAGCTTGCAAGTCTTGGCTTTAAAGTTATGGAGTATCGTGAGAATGGTTTTGTGAAACTGATGTTAGGCCCCTATAGCTCAAGTGAAGTAGTAAACATTAAAACACAACTAGCTGCACAAGGCATTGATAGTTTTCCTCGTAGTATAGTATTGCAATAGCACTGTGTGTTTTAGTTGAGGTTTTTTACTGTAGATGTCCACTATTCCTACAGCAACAATTAGTCGCCTAGTGATTTATTTGCGCATTTTGACTCAGCTCGAGACTCAGGGTATAAAAAAAACCTCCTCTGAACACCTTGCTGATGAAGCACAGGTTTCTGCTTTTCAAGTGCGCAAAGATCTTGCTTATTTTGGGCGTTTTGGTACACGAGGAACTGGATATACAGTACCAACATTGCAGCGTGAGTTACGCCGTATTTTAGGCTTAAATAGAGTTTGGAACGCTGCTATTGTAGGCACAGGGCGCTTGGGGCAAGCCTTGGCTTACTACCCTAATTTTGATGAATACGAATTTAAATTAAAAGCTTGTTTTGACATAGACTTCGCAAAAGTTGGCCAAGAACTAGCAGGGGTTACTATTGATCCTCCTGATAACTTGCCAAGTATAGTAAAAGAAAAAGGTATTGATATAGGATTCATTACTGTTCCTAAAGGAGCTGCTCAAGGGGTAGCTGACACTTTAGTAAAAGCAGGTATTAAAGGCATTTTAAACTTTGCCCCTACCATTATAGAAGTACCTAGTGATGTTCATGTCGAACACGTAGACTTTTTAGTTGGCTTAAAACGTCTTTCATTTTATATCTTAAATCCACAGCTCAAGGAGGAGCTAACGGCATGAATTTAGTTATGCGCAGTTTTTTTGCACTCTTTTCGACAGTGGTCATTTTGACACTTTCAGCTTGCGATAATTTTTCTCTAGTTCCTATTGTTGACATTACTGCAGGTTTTCAACCTACTGTTCTTGGTTTTGAAGCTCAAGATGATGGCACAATAGTTATTACTTCTCATGTGGTAACTTTTACTGCTAGAGCAGGTTCTATTGGTGCACGTATTAACGGTTATGATGTAGAGTATTTTGATCCTGCAGGAAATGTTATCCTTCCTGGAGATGGAACTCTATTTAGTAGTGGTTCTTTAAATGCTAGTGTTCCACCGGGCATTGTTTGCCCAGAAGATGCCACTGTCTGTACAATAAATACACCAGGAGTTGAATGGGCTAATGTAGATAGTGATCCAATAAGTAACTTTTTTACTTTGCCTGCTGATGTTGCTATCGAGGTTTTGCGAAATCGTTATGTAGGTGCTCGAGCCATTTTCCATTTCAGAGCAACCACAGACCTTAACCAAGAAATTGAAATAGATACTGATCCCATAGCTATACAGTTTCCTGTAAAGGGAGGGTAAAGTAATGACTTTTGAAAAAATTAGACCAACAATCTTAATAAGAGCATTTATTGTGCTAATTTTGGTGTTGCCTTTGCTTTTTGCTTGTGATGATCAGAACGAAGCGGATTTGGCGTTAGATGATTCACCTTCTGTAGGTTTTGTTAAAATTGGCAAGTTTGATTTAAGTAATCTTAGCACTAGTCAAACTAACACTATTTTTGTTACTGCACAGGACGTTGATATTGAAGTAAAAGCCTCTGATGATATTGCTGTAAAAGAAGTAATCCTTTTTATTGGTGGTACAGAAGTAGGTCGCATAAGCAAGTCACCTTATAACTTTAATGTTGGCTTTCCTAGTGCTGGTGAAGTTACTCTTAAGGCTGAAGCAGTAGATAATGATGGAAATAAAGGTGAGGTTACTCAAAAGGTTACTGTAGATAATCAAAAGCCAAGCCTCAATGTAAATTTGCTGGTAAACTCTACAAGTGTAGATGTTTCCCAACCACCTTTGCCTGCTGTTGATACAGATGATGAAGTAGCAATAATAGCAACCCCTAATGATGAATCTTCAGGTGTGAATGATACTACTGTTGAACTTACGGTTGAGGGGCAAGTTGTAGCTGACCCAAGCAATTTAGGTAGGCAGGTTTATCAATTAGATAATATTGTTGATTTTAACAATGTCAGTGTTATAGATGTAAGTTTAAAAGCTATTGATGCTGCTGGTAATGAAAGTGATCCTGTAAATTTCTCTTTTACTGTTAAAGATCGTACTGATGGACCTGACCTTGAGTTGCCAACAGTAAGTATTGACATTGCTAACATTGAACCAGGGGCTATTGATAGTTCTAGTTGTAGTCTTCCTGCTTGTTATGAGGGAACTATTAGTGTTCCTATGCGTGTAGAGGATGAAACAGGTACAGCTGAAGTAACTTTGATTGTTGAAAGCGAGGCTCTAGGCAAATCTCCTGTAGCAAAGATGAATAGTTTCCCTTATGTAGTTGTTCTCAACACATTAGATTACCCTAACAATGATAAACTTACCCTTGTTGCTCAAGTTACTAGTGAGGCAGGGGAAGGCGATGATTCTACACCAGTAACAATAGAAGTTTTTAATGAGGCACCACCACCAGTGCTTTCCATTAACTCCCCAGCTTCTGGAGATCAGATAAGTGGTATTTTACCTGTCAGTGTGACTATTGGCCAACTTACTAGTAGTGAATATACCCTGGACTTAAATGGGGATGGGTTGGTTGATGCTAGCATTGCTGGTGCTGAGCAAGAAGGTATACATCTCGAGCTAATAGACTTTACAGGCGAAATAATAGATGAGCAGCGTCTATCTGATGCCACAACAAATAGTAATATTACCCCTACAAGAGGTGGTAGTTATGAAACCAGAGAAGGCTTTGATACTAACGAGCTTGCTAATGACACTTACACTTTGCGTGTTACTGTAAAAGCACGCTTGCGTAATGCCCCCAATGGGCAGATTGATGTTGAGCTGATTAGAACAATTCAAATAGATACAGATAACAGCAGTCGTGTCCCACCTTCTTTACTTATTCTTAGTCCTACTAATCCTGTAGGAGTAGTTAGAACTATTAGAGATCCTGATAATGCCTATGTTTCAGTACAAGCAACTGACAATACTGGATTAGCTTTTATTGAACTAAGGGTTTTTACAGGCAAAGAGGATGATGACACTACACCATCTCGCTTCATTTATGCTTCTAGTGGAGAGGTATTTACTACTGTGGCTTTGCCCATTAATTACAATGCTGATCCTTACATATTAGATGGTAGCCACTATACTGTGCGTATAGTGGCTCAAGATGTAGATGGTAACCGCACTTTCCAAGACATCACAATTAACTTGGAAAGATCAGTAGATGCTGGTTATCAGCTTCGACAGATTGGACCAATTACCAATACAGGTGTTGCTGAACCTTGTTTACAGCTAGTTTCTCCTGTGCCCAAAGATAATAGCTTTACACTAGTTACAGCCCTTGACTTTGATTTACTGACAGATACTTGTAAGGGTGCAGGACAGACAAATATAAGTCCTATACCTCAAGTAAGTAAACCAGTAGAAGCAGGAGATACCTTTGATCACCTACTTAAGTTACCTACAGAAGCAATACTTCGCCCTTTGTCAAATGCTACAGGGACTACTAGTTCTGGCTATAGCATAGGTTTCAGTGATAAAGGAAGTTATTCTTTTATCACGCAGGTAATTACAGCGAGTGGTGATATATACACAACAAACTCAGAAGTTGTTTCAGTTATTGACTAAACTTAGATAAAAAAAGTTAAAGCCTAAAAGCCTCCTTTAATTAGGAGGCTTTTTACTTGTGTAGTAATATAAAATTTGTGTTTGAAATTCTAAAAGAAGAGCTAAGCCTGTTTGAGAATCACTTAGCTGAAAAATTACATTCATCAGTAGCTTTTATAGATGCTATAGGGGAAGACCTAGTGAGTGCTGGAGGCAAAAGGTTGCGGCCTAGCCTAGCATTTTTGGCAGGTAAGATGCTTAATGCCTTACCTGAAATAACTATGCAAGTGGCATTAGCGGTAGAGCTTCTACACTCAGCTTCTCTATTACATGATGACCTTATTGATAATGCTGATACTAGGCGTGGGCATGAAGCTGCTTTTCGGCGCTATGGCAACGTTGTTAGTGTTATGTCAGGCGATTTTATGCTGGCTAAAGTTTTAGTAATTTTGGCAGAGTCCAAAAGTCCTGAATTTACTATGCTTATGTCACAAACTGCTGCTGATATTTGTGAGGCAGAAGTTTTACAGTTTCAAATGGCAAGTTTAGAAACTTATTCTTTTGAAAACTACCAGAAGATTATAAATGGTAAAACAGCTGTGCTTTTAGCAGCTGCTTTGGAGGGTGTTGCTATTTTGCATAGGGCTAATAAAGAAGAGCGTGAAGCCTTACGTTGCTTTGGTCTTTGCTATGGACGTGCTTTTCAAATGCAGGATGATTACCTTGATTTGTTGGGTAGTGCTCAGAAATTAGGTAAGCCTGTAGGGGGGGATTTACGTGAAGGCAAGGCTACTTTTACTGTGTTAAAGCTGATTCTTGATGAGAAAGTAGAAGAGGCTCGAGTTATTTTGCGTCATCACGCTTCTGGTGAAGATGACATTGAAAAGATGCAAAAGCTGATACTAGCTTATGAAATTGATAAAACTACACAAGATAAGATAAGACAGGAAGTTAACCTAGCGATAGAAGCTTTAGGAATTTTCCCTGAATCAGAAGCTAAAGAGGTCCTAATAGCTTTAGCACAAAGAGAAGTAGATAGGAGTCAGTAGGGCTTTATTATGTTGATTGATTCCTGACTACTAACCACATACAGGCTACTAATTACACCAAAAATTATTCATAAAAACTCTTGCACCTTAGCAATTATTCTTAGGTTAGTTAGAATGGCTACTCATAAGGCTTAAGGTATTGTGCGGGCTCGGCCTCACAGTCATTATCTATTCTTTGCACACGTACTCCACTACTTGCTACGGATATATGAGCAACTTCTACACAGTTTTTAGTCTCAAATTCTAGTTCTGCTTGTAGATTTTCAATAGTAGTGTTGTTTTGACTGCTTGAAATAACACGCACATTCACAGGAGTGTAGACACCTTCATTAACCATTCTAGGGGCATAAACATTCACACGAACTGTGTAGGTTCCTGGGTCACTAATAGGTGAAAACCATATTTCTGAACCCGGCCCAATTTGAGTATCTTGAACAAGCTCACCGGGTTTGCCATCATAACTTCGAGCATGACCTCCTAAAGGAGCACCATAACGATTTCCAGAAGGATCAATAACTATAAGGTCAATATCTGCTGGATGTTCCCAAGCTGCTACTATTAGTAATGGATTTAGGGTTGATTTGCCAAGTTTTACTTCTAGCTCACTTATATATTGTTGACTACGAGATAATAAGCTTTGAGTTTCCGTGAGTTGCTGCTGTAAACTAGCCAATTGGATTTCATTGTTTGGAGTGGTGTCTAATTGTGCTAGCCTTGTTTCTAACTCAAGTTTTTGCCTAGACACTTCCGCTAATTCTGCTTCAAGTTGGTTACTTTGAGCTTGTAAGGCAGAAAAATTATTCTTTAACTCATCTAAATTATTTTGGGTATTCTGTGTTTGTTGAGTAGCTAGGCTATACTCACTTTGTAATTTAGCCATTTCACTTTCCAATTGTGTTACCCTTGTCGGATCTGGCCTAGATTCCTCTAGTTCATTAGTTAAGTTTACTAATTTGGCTCTATTATTTTCTGCCTCTTGCGAAACTTGGCTAAGCCTACTTTCTACTTCATGTCTTTGTTGTGTTAACTTAGCAATTTCTTCTTGTAAAGCAGTTACTTGGTTTTGAAGTTGTTGATTTTGATTTTGGGACTGAGTTAGTACATTTTCTAAATTATCAAAATCTTCTAGTTGACTATTTCTTTGTGCAAACTGAGCTTCTAAGTCAAGTTTTTGCTCCCTTAGCTGGGTGATTCCTGCTTGAAGTTCTTTGTTTTGTGCTTGGGCTTCTCTTAATTCAACTTGCAAACTAGAAGTTTGCTCTGTTTGTGAGCTAAGCTGATTTTGGGCTTGCTCAAGCTCTCTAACTAGGCTAGTTTTTTGCTGTTCTAGATTTTTAAGTTCCCCTTCTAAAGTTTCACTTTGACCTGCTGCGACCTCTAAAGAACTACGTACATTAGTATATTCGACTTGGGTTAACTCAAGATTGTTTTGGACTTCCTCGAGTTTTGTTTGCAAGCCTTGGTAATTTTTCCCTAGATTGCTTATTTCGTCTTGTAAATTAAGTTTATGCTCCTCTAGGCCACTAATTTGTTGCTCTAAAATTGTTTTTGTTTCTTTATATTCGGTCTCAAAGGCTGTTTTAATTTCTGTTAGAGCTTCTCTATTACTAAGCAGAGTAAGCTCTTGCTGCATTTCTTTGTCTTTATTTGCTCTAGCAATTTCTAATTCTGCCAGAGCACCTTCTAGTTCTACATTTAGCTCTACACTCTTTGCTTTTAAGTTATCTACCTCAGCAGTTAATTCAAGCTTCTGTTTTTCAAGGCTATCGCTTTGTTGATCAAGTGCTAGTACTTCATTTTCCAATTTATGTTTTTGTGTTTCAAGCTCTTCAAATGACTTTTGTAATTCTGCAAGATCTGTTTGTACTTCTTGTATTTGAGCAAGATTTTTAGTTTCACTAAGCTCAGTTGTTAAACTTACTACTTGGTTTTCTAGATTTAGAACATCAGCTTGTAAATTATTTACCTGCACCCTTAAATCTTTATTAGCTAATTTTGCCTCTTGTAAGGTAGCTTCACTTGCTTCAGCATCTGGCAAGGTTTGTTCAAGTTGTTCTCGTAATTGGGCACTTTGTGTTTTTAGCTCGTTAGTTTGCTTTTGTAGTTCCTCATTTTGGGTTAAAGCTGCTTGAAGTTTGTCTTCAAGCTCGGCTAGTTTAGTTTTACTTAGCTCACTTTCCTGACTAGCTCGCTTAAGTTGATTGTTTAATTCACTTTTTTGAACCTCAATAACTTTGACTTCGGTATTTAAGCTAACTTTTTGTGTTTCTAGTTCTGAGACTTTTTTATTCAAGGTCTGATTTTGAGTAAGTAGCTCAGTTAAATCAATCATTAACTTTTCAAGCTCAGATTGGATGTCATTTAAGTCTAGATTTATAGTATCTATTGCTTTTTGAGGCTCATTTTGATTGTTGTAGTAGGGACTGACAATAGCAGTAATGATCAAAAATGCTCCTAAGGCACCTGTTACTACATCTAACATAGCGACACTGAAGAAGTTTACTTCACGGTTGCGAAGCCTTGCTTTCATGCCGCAGCACCAACTTGCCCTATACCGTCTTTATCAAGCAAGGGGTCAAGACGGTTAACCATATTGCTAAGCACATAATTCCCTGCTTTATTCAGAGCATCTTCTTCAGAAGATAATACAAGGTTATAGAATAGATTTAGCAAAGCACTTAGCACTAGAGCTACTAAAGTGGTATTGAATGCTATTCCCAAAGAGGCTATAACCTGTTCCAGATTAACGTCAGTAGGATTTATTCCCATTATAGCAAAGGAGATGCCTAATACTGTACCAATAAAACCAATGGTTGGAATAACCCAGATAAGGTAGCGCAAGAAAGTGTAGCGTATATCAAGTTTGTGCGCCAAGAAATCAATTTGCCCTTTTAATGCAGATAGTGTTTGTTCAATAGATTGGCTATTTAAGAAACGCTTAACACATAAATCAATAAGCACCAATACAAAACCTTGCTCTTGAGATTTTACCTGACCAATACCACGCCTTACCTTAGCTAGATTAAAACTGTCTAGGACACTACGTTTATCGTTGGGCAAATAGTTGCCATGAAGTAGTAGCTTTTCCTTTTCTGTAGATAACCAACGAAAAAATGCCTCTCCTAAGCCAGCAAAGAAAATAAGTATTGTTAAGTTCTGTATAGTATAAGGGTAACTAGGCAATGATAGGCTTAGCATTTCAACATTAAAACCGTTGCCGGTAGGAGTTTTACCTAAAACAATAGTGGCTAAATAGTTAAGCTGAGGTATGGCAGCTAGGAGGCGCTCAAGCCACAAAATGCTTAGCATACCCATAACCACAAATAAAAGAATGACTAACACATGTAAAGCAGCAGGATAAGGTGTGTATCTACTTTTTCTCAACCATGCTTCACAATCAGCGTGAACGAGCTTCCTATGGCAAAGCTGGCAAGGCTCACCTAAAGTGACAACTAAACCTATGTCACAAAACTCTTTTTGTTTAAGCTCCAAATTACGTTTCAAATGCTTATCTGTTGACATCTTGATTATTTTGACATAACCGTAAAATGTTGATAACAAAAAGCTAACAAGACTATAAAAATTGAAATAATTCAAGGAAAGCCTTATTGACATCCTATAAGCTGTTTGTGAGCGTATTTAATTACAGAGCTTATTTCAGTAAGGTCTTAGTGGAAATCTTTACATAAGTTAATTGACAATATATACTTTAGGGTTGTTTCTAATTAGAGAAGCAATGATTGATTTAGGCAGCTTTTTGCTGAATTTTAATTTTTGTGCAGAGTTCTTTGTGCTGTAAGGGTCTTTCTTGTACTTTAAAACATCTTAAAATTATAGAAATGCAATGTTATACTACTCTTTTGTTAAGTTTTATTTAAGAAGTCAAAATTTAGGGAAATTTGTATTTTATGGCAAAGCGTAAAGCCAGAAAACAACGTAAACAAACTCAGCAGAGCAAAGCACCACAAAATGCTGCTGAAACTCTTAAACAAAGTCTAATTTTTCTTAGACGTGGTAATGTTGAACAAGTAGCTAAACTTGTTGCTAGAGCACTCGAGTTAAACCCGAACTTACAAGAACAAGTCAGCGCCAAGTCTATTCTAGTTGAAGTTTACTTTAGGGCAGCGGTGAATAACCCTCAAGAAAGACTTAAATATTTAGATGAAGCTATTAGCATTGATTCTAAGGTAGCAAAGGTACATCATTATCGCGCCCTAGTTTTGTGGCGAGATTATTTGGAAAATAAAACTAAATCT
This sequence comes from Trueperaceae bacterium, assembly GCA_965223045.1. Classification (GTDB taxonomy): domain Bacteria; phylum Deinococcota; class Deinococci; order Deinococcales; family Trueperaceae; genus CBDCVN01. The sequence continues at coordinate 3,602,274 of CBDCVN010000013.1, read as the reverse complement.
TTGCAAGAAACACTTACAGAAATGTTAGCCAACCTAAACCTTGCCTATGAACTTGAGCCTAAACGTGGAGGAATTGCGTACCTACAAAAGCTAGTTAGATTAATTTTAGAAGGAGGCGAGTTAGAGTTAGAGGATGAAGCTTTAAATGAAGATGAGCGGGCTATTCTAACAAACGCTAAAAGATTCCTTGAGGAAGTTAATGAGGGGCCTTACATTGACAATGGGGCTTTCTCTGGTGAATTGTGGAAGTTGCTTACTAACATGAAGTTTAATAATGAAGCCTCTCCTACACAAGACTTGCAAAGATTTACCCAAAGCCTACGTAAGGTTGGGAGCATAACTCAACGCATTCGAGGAATTGTTAATTACTACTTAGGTGTTTCTGAAGCTAGGTTAGGTAACTTGGCTCGAGCTTCAACCATATGGCTTGAATCTAAAAGGTTGACTTATAATTCTGCACATTTAAATTATAACTTAGGGCAGGGACAAATAGAGCAGGCTTTTAGGGTTATTGATGAGGGTAAATGGCAACAGGTTATCAAACTCTTATTGCCTTTTGCAAATGATGAGCAACTTGATGCTAAAATGCGCAAATTGATTTTAGAGACTCTGGCTTATGCTCACGATAATATGGCTTATGAAGCAGCACAAGCTGGTAATTGGTCTCAGGCTAAGCAGCAGTGGCAAAAAGTAATGTCCTACAATGCCCATCGCCATACAGCTCAAAATCTTGCTTTGGCAGAAGAAGCACTAAAAAATTGGGGTGAGGCGGCTTTGGCTTGGCGGGATCTCTTAAGGAGACGCCCTCGCAAAGAAAGTAATCCTGATTATCTTACAAATAGGCAAGTCATGGCTTTATGGAGACATGCTGCAGAGTGCCATTTGCGTGATCCAGAGGATGATTATGATGAGTCAATTCATTGTTTAAAGAAAGCATTGCAATATGCAGATGCAAAAAGTGAGTTGGGAATTCGTCAAGAAATTGTGGATATCTTGCAAGAAGATGGGCGTTACGAAGCCAGCGAAAATGAACTAAAACGTATTTTAGAGCTAGACCCAGAAAATATGCAGGCACTTTTAAAATTAGCTAACTTTTATGAAGAGAAAAATAACTGGTGGAAAAATAATCCGTTAACTTTTTGGAAACGCGCTTACCAACTTGATCCTCAGAATCAGGAAGCCAAAGATGGGCTTGCCAAAGCCTATGTTAACAAGCTAGGACGTACTTCGCTTAAAGAAATAGGGAAGATTCTAGCTGAGGCTTTAGAAATTTTGCCTAATCACCCTCAGTTACTTATTTTGCAAGCAGAGGAATTTTATTATAAAAAAGATTTTAAGAATGCTATAGGGCTTTTAGAGCAAGTTTATAAAGTGGCTCCTGAGGATAAAAAAATTATCCCCATAATTTTAAGCAAATTGGTTGTGTTAAAGGCTGAGGAAAACCTTAATGCCCTTTTATCAGAAGTACGCGAAATTCCTAGTCTTTCACCTATATTTTGGATTCGCTTAGCAGATGATGTTTATGAACAATCTATCAGTCAGCAGGATATGCCTGCTAATCGCTTGGTAAAATTTTTTGGTGATAGGCAGGCATCTGTTGATGAGGATTTGGAGGAGTATGCCTTACTGTGGATGAAAACTTTTCTTGACGAAGGTATTTCCTTAGCTGAAAAGCGTGAGTTAGCCAAACAAAGTTTAGGTGATGGTCCTATAAAAAGTAAAGTCGATGCTTTCCTTTTTGCTTATGAGAGTGTTGATGCTACCCAAAATGAAGAGCTTATTAATTATTATAAAGAGCGTATAGAGAATGAGTTTAAAGATATTGGTCTTTTAGAATATGTAGAGGCCTTTACTCTTTTTGACAACATAGGTATTCAAGTTACCAAGCAAGAAGTACAAGAGCTGTTACTAGTTGCTCAACGCAAGGCTAAGAAGAGCAATACTAAAGAGTTGATAGAAGCAGTTAAACTTTTAAGGAGTAAATTGCAAAATCCTGTGAGGTCCGTAGGCATACCTAAGGAAATTGAAAGATTTTTAGAGGAGATGGAACTTGATTAGAGCTATTTTTAGTTGTAAGAGTAGAGCTAAATTACTGGTTGGTGTATTGTGAAGCGTCCTAAAGCTTTAAAAGAAAAACCCCAAAACCCTTATAAAGTTTTGGAGTTAGATCGTAACAGTAGTCAGAGTGATATTAAGAAAGCCTACTTTAAATTGGTTCGCCAATATCCTCCTGAAACACAGCAAGAGAAGTTTCAAGAAATTAGAATTGCTTATGAAACTTTGCGAAGCCCTGAAAGGCGTTCTGAGACAGATCTTTTTCTACTACAAGCACCAATGCCATTGCCTAAACGTCATCAAAAAAGTTTTGATCTCGAGGTCAAAGATGAGGATATAATTTCTATTGCTTTTGAACTAGGCGCAGCTAACTTATCTTGGTCAAAAGAATTTGAAGAGCCTAAATTGTGAGTATTTCTTTAGAGCAATTGCAAGCCCACTTACTCCAAGTAAGTCAGCAAGTTACTAAACACCAGGAATACATGCAGGCACTTACTCAAGATATGCAAACTAGTCGGGATATGTTAGAGAGCCTGCTAAAGCACTTTACAGCCAGCCAGAAACCTCAGCTTGAGAATGAGCTTAGTGAGTGGCATATTGAGCTCAGTGAGCGGCTCGAGCACAATGAAGACCAACTTGCTGAATTAAAAGAAAGCTTTGGTGAACACTTAAGAACTTTAGAGGGCGGAGTAGACAATGTAGCTGAGCAAATAAGCTTTCTTAGTAATCACATGCAGAGTTTAAGCTCTGCTGAACAAGTTGAGAATTTAAAAAGCAAGGTTACAGGTTTAGTGCAGAAAAGTCATTTTGAAGAGTCTCTTAAGGATCTGGATAAACGATTAAATAAATTGACACGTACTCAATTTAAAACTAACAACCTGACCGAGAGTCAAGGCAAGCACTTTGAGAAAACACTAGAGACTTTGCAAGATGTTGCTACTCGCCGTGATGCCCGCGAGCAAAATTTCTTTGAGGAAGTTCGTCAAGAAAACAAACAAATTTATCAAGAAGCTAGAGGGGAATTTGCCGCTACTCTTTTACCAGTTTTAGATGGTTTAGAAGCTGCTTTAGGTAGTGTTGAGAGGTTTTTTAAGGAACAAGAAGTTTCTTTTGATGTGCCTAAGGATAAAGTTGATGCTTTAATGCCAGATTCTCCTAAAGAACCAGAGTCTGCTGAAAAGACTCGAGGCTTTTTTGCACGCCGTAGTGATGAAGCCTATCAGCGAGAGTACCAAAAGTATAAAGAGGAAGATAAGGTATTCAAACGTCTTTTAAAATTGCGCGATGACTTAGAATCTTTATACACTCAAAGTTTCACCTCTTTGTTAAGCGATGAACACGAAAATAATAAAAAAGCACTTTCAGGTTGGCTTGAAGGTTTGAACCTTGTACGTGAGCGTTTTGTTAGGCTCTTAAGTGAAGAAGAAATTGTACCTATTGAGCCTTTGGGGGAAAAGTTTGATCCACGTTTACATTATGCTTTTGAAGCAGTAGAGCGTGATGATTTAACTTCTGATACAGTTACTCAGGTGATTCGCAAGGGATATAAACAAGGTGAAAGGATTTTACGCTTTGCTGAGGTTGTGGTTGCTCGAGCCAAAAAAATTGTGGCACCAGCAGAAGAACCTCAGTTAGGTGAAGTAGAATCAGAGCCTGTAGAAGTTACTCAAGATATACATGTAGGTACAGGAATAGAAGAAAATATTGAGGAAAAGCTCTTAGATCCTGACTTACTGGAAGAAGACTCTGTAAAAATTCTACCTACAGAACTTGATAGTGAAGATCAAGATGAAGCAATAGAGCCATCAGAACTTCCCATTTCAAATTTAACCTTTCCTAAAGAAGGTACAGAAAAAGACCCATTCGATACGGCAGATGTCTTATTGGAAGGCCTTGATCAGCAAAAAGATACTACTACTACTGAACCTGTTGAAACTTCAGCAGTTGATGCGAAGCTTGTCTACAGTTCAGAAGAGCTTACTGACTTAGTAGAAGAATCAAAGACACCTGCACTAGAAATTTTGCCTACAGGAGATGAGGTTGTTGAGACTTCGGAACTTGCTTTAGAAAATGATTTGGCAAAAGATTCTGTTATGATGGGAGATAAGCCTCATGCAGAACTTGATGAAGAAAATCAGAATATGCTCGAGTATAGCTCAGAAACTTTAGATCTTCAGTCTGATTTGCCTGTGGGAAGCCCTAACGAAAATGTAGACAGCGATCCTTTAGAAGCTTCAGCTGAGGAGGCCGCAGGCCAAGAGAAGGAAACTATTCCAGATAGTGCTGATTTTGAAGGTGAACAAGCTTCGAGCAAAGAAGATTCTACAGTAAAGTAAACTAAAGACATCTTTAGAAAAAGTAGAGCATAGATCTAAAGAAGATGCTACCACAAAATCGGTAGAAGTTCTAGAAAAAAGAGACGAGTTAAAGGAAAATGATCAGCCCAATAACACTAGTAATGATTCTAAGTAAAGCCACTAAATTTTAAGGAGATCAGTCTTAATTATGTCTGAGAAAATATTAGGTATTGATTTAGGAACTACTAATTCTGCTGTAGCAGTTATTGAAGATGGTAAACCTACACTTATTCCTGTTGATGATAAGCCTACCATGCCCTCAGTGGTAGGAGTTTCTAATGGGGAACTTTTAGTAGGTATGCCCGCACGCAACCAATGGGTAGTGGCTCCTGAAAGTACTATTCAATCTATTAAACGTAAGATGGGTACTAGAGAAAAAGTAGAAATGGGTGGAAAAAAGTATACACCACAAGAAATTTCTGCTTTTATTCTAAAAAAGCTTAAGGAAGCAGCAGAATCTAATAGAGGTGAAAAGTTTGATAGGGTAGTAATAACTGTACCTGCTTACTTTAATGAAGTGCAGCGTCAAGCAACTTTAGAAGCAGGGGAGATCGCAGGCTTTAAAGTTGAGCGTATAATTAATGAGCCTACCGCTGCTGCTTTGGCCTATGGTATGGATAAGGTCGAAGATTTGAAAGTGCTAGCTTACGACTTTGGCGGTGGGACTTTTGATGTTTCTGTTATTGATCTTAGCGATGGAGTAGTAGATGTACGTGCTACCTCTGGTGATAATCATTTGGGTGGTGATGATATTGATCTTCTACTAGCTGAAATGCTAGCAGAAGAATTTTCTGAGGAGCACGGTATTGACTTAAAAAAGCAAACTCAAGCTTGGGCAAGACTTATACGAGCTTCTGAAGAAGCTAAAATAGCCCTTTCCAATGAACCTTATACCAAAGTAATCTTAGAATTTTTGGCTGAAAAAGATGGAACTCCATTGAATTTAAACCGTGAATTGAGTCGTGGTGAGCTTGAGGAACTTTCTGAAGAAATCCTAAAACGCACTTTAACTCTTGTAGATAAGGCTTTAAAAGATGCTGAACTTGAGGTTAATGATATTGATCATGTGCTTCTAGTGGGTGGTTCTACACGTATGCCTATTATTTGGGAGGCAACTAAAGAGAAGTTAAAGCAAAATCCTCGCCTGGAAATTGATCCTGATGCAGTAGTAGCTTTAGGAGCTGCAGTTCAGGGAGGAATTATTGCTGGTGATGATGTTGATGCTATTTTAGTTGATGTTACCCCTCTTTCTTTAGGAATAGAAACTGCACACGTAGTTAGGGGAAAGTTGCGTAGAGATAATTTTGATCCGCTTATTAATCGCAATAGCACCATACCTATTAAAAAGAGTAATACTTATACAACTTTGTTCCCTGGGCAGGACAAAATACATACCAAGGTTTATCAGGGTGAAGAACGTGTTGCTTCTAAGAACACTTTGCTAGGCGAGTTTATGGTGGAGAACCTTACTCCTAATCGCCGTGATGGTTTAACTGATGTGACCATTGATTTTAATTTAGATGTTAGCGGTATTTTAGAAGTGACTGTGCAGCAGTATGGAGACAAGAAAAAGACGACTCAGACTTTACAAGCTACTCGTCAGCGTATGAGTACAGATGAACTTAACCAAAGCCGGAATAAGCTCGAGGCCCTAAGTGCAGATCAACAAAGTATTGTTCTTGATGAAGAAACTGTAGCACTCATCGAAAGAGCTAAAGAAGCACTTGATAGTGCTGATTTAACAAGTGACCTTGCTAGCTCAATAGCCGGGGTCATGGCCGATATACGTCAAGCAGCTAAAGAGGGTGACCAAGAAGGTGTGGAACAAGGTAGTGATGATTTAGCTGATTTACTATTAGAGGCAGAAGAACAAGATTAAATGTTTATTTTATGGGTGGGTTTTTGTCAGTCCTGTAAATGAAAAGTATGGGGACATATCACATGAACATGATGGTGGCATTTCATAGTAATTGAGAATATGTCATTGCGGAAAACATGTCAAATAGGAATAGATTCTTGCTCCATCAAGGCTTTATCAAAGGACGCAGACGCTCTAAAGTTTTTTCACCAATACCTGAAACACGAAGTAGGTCCTCTAAGTTGTGGTAGGGACGATTGAGAATGATTTTATTAGCTGTGCTTGGTCCTATGCCCGGTAGGGTTTCTAGCTCTGTTTGTGTAGCAGAGTTTAGACTTATTAAACCTTCTCCTTTATAAATAGTGATGTAGGGTATAAAAACGTTACTATTAGCATCCAAAAGCTCTGCAGGGTTTATCAAAGTCGATTCTGCATCGTAGCTGAGGCCTCCAGCTAATTCAATTAAATCTGCGAGACGTGAACCCCAAGGTAGCTCGTAGACTCCGGGTTCCTGCACCGCTCCAGAAATAGAAACGGTGATATGGGGTGTCTCTACTTTTATAGGTGTGTGCCTTACAGTAAGCCTTGGCCATAAATTGCCAGTAGCTAAAAAAATACTTAGAAATATTAACCCTATAGTGAGTAAATTTTGCTGATTTTCATTCACGCTATATTTCCGTAAAGCATAATCTTACTATGATGAACGTTTTCAAGACTACCTTGAATGATTAAGGGGGTAAAAATCATGGCTAAAGGACCACTTTTACAAAATAATGTTGAAGGTAGCCTTTTTAGGCTTGATAAATTATAATATTGAGTCTACTGCTTGCCAAATGTGTTCAGCAAGCACTTCTTCTGCTTCTTCTGCATTAAGAATGCGCCAACTACTATTTGCTCGAGCTAGCTTTAGAAACCCTTGCCTTACTCTATGGTGGAAACTTAGGTTACTTTGCTCGAGCCGATCAATCCCGCCCCGCATCACCACTCTTTGTAAGCCTTTCTCAATAGCAATGTCTAAAAGAAAAGTCAATCTAGGCTCTAATCCAGTAGTTACTTCTTTACTAAAATTATAAAGTAAGTCAAGGTCTAATCCACGCCCATAGCCTTGATAGGCTATGGAAGAAGCCAAAAATCTATCACAGACTACTATTTTATTTTGTGCCAAGGCTGGGTTGATGACCTCGCGGACTAACTGTGCTCGACTTGCTGAATAAAGCAAAAACTCACTAAGTGAATTAATAGTAAACTTTGGATCAAGTAAAATTTCCCGTACAGCATCACCCACTTGAGTGCCGCCAGGCTCTTTGGTAGCAAGCACATTATAACCCTCTTTTTGCAACTTCTTTGCTAAATAACGAGCTTGTGTTGATTTTCCTGCTCCCTCAGGACCTTCAAAGACTATAAACATGATAGCTATAGCCCTGTTGGCAACAGTACGAACTCATAATCTAGTCCAAATTCCTCTTTAAGTTTTTTAGCCAGCAGTTTTACTCCTATTGTTTCAGTCATATAGTGCCCAGCATACATAGCATTAATACCTCTTTCAAATGCCTCATGAAACACCGCGTGTAAAGGCTCTCCAGTTAAAAAAGCATCTAAGCCCATTTCAGCAGCAGTTACCACATCCCTAGCTGCACCACCTGATATTATGCCTAAACTACTCACTTCTGCTGGTCCACCTGCGTGAACAAGCACTGCTTCACCAAGGTGCTTTTCTATAGTATCTGCTAAGTCATGTAAGCTCAATTTATTAGGAAAAATACCTTTAACGCCAATATATTGACCTTTCCATTTTCCAAAGTCTTTAAGCTCTAGTAAGCCAAGAATATGTGCTAGACCCCAGTTGTTACCTACTTCTTTGTGAGCATCTAAAGGAATATGAGAAGCGTACAAAGAAATATTCTTTTCTAGAAGATAACGTACCCTCTTAGCATGTGCTCCCCGAATTGCTAACTGTTTACCCCAAAAAAGCCCATGGTGCACAATGAGTATGTCCGCACCCATTTCAGCTGCCTTTTCAAAAGTTGTCAGTGAGCTGTCCACTGCCACGGCAACTTTGCGAACATCTTCAGAACCTTCAACTTGTAAACCATTTAAGGAAACATCAGCATACTCATGAACCCTTAAATAATTATCAAGCCATGTAACTAGATTTTTAAGCTTCATAATTTAGTATGATGATGATATCCATTATTTTTGCACAAAAGTTGTTGGTAGTGCTTTTACATACCATAGTGACTCTATATAGCAATGTTCAAAAGGCTTAGTAGGTTTAATTCCATTTCCTACGTGGTGTCGCCTCTACATCAACATCTGTTGCTGAATACCCTTGCTCCTCACTACAAGCAATTCTCTTACGAGCATAAAGTCCCTCGAGGATAAATTCTGCTGCTGTAGCTACACTAGCAGAGTCATTACCTTCAGCTATTTTTTGAGCAGACTCTATGAGTTGAGGCACTTTGTTCATTAGCTTTAGAAGCTCACCCGTTTTTAAACTATCAGGGAGCTTTAAAGAGTTATTAGCTTCAAAATACTCAACTATAGGATCAACTTTTAGATTAAAGGCTTGACGGCTAAAGGTTTGCCCTACTGCACGACGTACTATTTCTTTAGCAATTGCTTCTCCACCTTTAAGTTCACCTTCATATTCTAGTTCTAGTTTACCTGTGATAGCAGCTAGTGAATTATAAATGTCTGCTACCCTTGCAATAGGCTTTTCCTCTAAGAAAAGTGCCCGTTGTTCTGCATTACTAAGTACATTTTCAAGCAAGCTTATAGGTAATCGTTGCGAGACACCTGAGTGCTTATCTACCCGAATATCTTCTCTTGCCTGAAAAGCGATTTCGTCTACAGTTTCTGCTATAAATGAAGGTAATTTTATGTTACTATCACGTTCTATCCAAGCTTCCTGTGCAGTAATTTGCATACTTTCTTGAATAGTATGGGGATAGTGGGTACGAATCTCTGAACCAATACGGTCCTTAAGAGGAGTAATGATTTTACCACGAGCAGTATAGTCTTCTGGGTTAGCACTGAAAACTAGCATGACATCTAAAGGTAAGCGTATAGGGTAACCTTTTATCTGGACATCACCCTCTTGCATAATGTTAAAAAGTGCCACTTGTACTTTACCTGAAAGGTCAGGTAACTCATTCATAGAGAAAATGCCACGATTTGCTCGAGGCAAAAGCCCATAATGAACTGAGCGCTCGTCACCCAACTTAGTGCCTAGCTTAGCTGCCTTTATAGGGTCAATATCACCTATAATATCGGCCACTGTAACATCAGGGGTAGCAAGCTTTTCTATATAACGGGCTTCTTTAGGTAACCATGCTATTGGTGTAGCATCACCACACTCAGCTACAATCTTCTTACCTTCTAAACTTATGGGTTTAAAAGGATCATCATTAAGCTCGCTATCTGCAATAGTAGGTATTTCATCTTCTAAAAGATCGGTGAGCTGTCGCAAAATACGTGTTTTGGCTTGGCCACGTAACCCTAAAAGAATAAAGTTATGTTTGCTAAGTATAGCATTAATCACTTGTGGTACAACAGTTTTTTCATAACCTACAATACCTGAGAAAATTTTCTGACTTGATTTTAAGCGCTTGATTAGACAATCACGCAACTCCTGCTTTATACTGCGTCCGGCATTGGTCTCCCAAGAAGTACCGCGTAGCTCTCCTAAACTTCTAGCTTTTCTCATGATTTATCCTAATGTATGCCTTACTCATAACTTATTTTAACACTATTGGCTCAGACAAGAACATATTCTATGGTAGAATTTTAATTGGTAAAGTGATTAGAATTATTGTTAAGGTTTTGGTCACTACAACCTTTGTTAATTAGTGATTTTATAAAATACTTTAAGGAGGCAGCAAATGCCTGACATTACATCCTTACTAATGGAGCAACTTACCGATCCTGAAGTGCTTGATGCCGCGAGCAAGCAATTTGGCTTTGACTCGAGCAAACTAACCTCTGCTACTTCATCTTTATTACCAATGTTGATAGCAGGTTTAACTCGTAATACTCAGCAGCCCAATGGTGCTGATTCTCTCTTTAATGCCATAAAGAGAGACCATGATGGCAGTATATTAGATGACCTAACAGGTATGATATCAAAACAAATTACTGGTAATGGTTCCCAAGGTGGGATTTTACAAATGATAATCAAGTTTTTTATGAGCATCTTTGGTGGCAGCCAAAGGCAAGCTGGTGGTAGCCGAGAGTTTAGCCGTCGTACTCTTAATGGAGAGGGTATTTTAGAGCACATACTTGGTGATAAACGCCAGTTAATTGAAAAAGCTATTAGCAAAATTAGTGATTTAAATTTAGATCAGGTAAGTGAGCTAGCCAAGAAACTAGCTCCTTTGCTAATGGGCTCTCTTGGTAAGTTGCAAGGTGAGCAAGGTCTTGATGCCCAAGGATTAAGCAGGTTATTGCAAAAAGAAGTAGCTGAACTCGAGCAAAAAGCCTCTCCTAAAAATGCCAGTGGACTAATAGGAATGCTTGACTTAGATGGTGATGGAGACATAACTGATGACCTAATGAATCTTAGTAAATCGCTTTTGAATAACTAAGAACATTCAAGCTATACAACTTGAAGAAAGTTAGCAATACAAGGATATGAAAAGGCTTCCTGTTAAAATCAATTAACCATAGAAGGAAGTCTTTTATGGTTGCCTAACATCTTATTAGCAAGATTTTGCTATAACAAAATCTATGCCTACTATCATAAGCAATGTGTCAATGCCTATTGAATTTGGTTTATCATCTCAAATACTTAAATCCCAAAAACATAAAAGTTGAGTCTTTATAATACTTATGAGTATTTTTCTTATTGCCTATGTTTGGCCTCACTCTATTTTTTATGAGCCAATGGTACTTTATAAAAGAATTTAACCTTCCTATGGGATTTTTTGATTTTTTAATAATGTTTGGAATGCCTCTATGTCCTGTTGTTATTTTAGCTGTCCTATTATTACTTGTCAGACATTCGTCAAAACAAATTAAATCGCAAACTAGATTACAGCGTGTCATTCTTAGTCAAGCAAGATTAGAGCGTGTAAACAGCAAATCAAATGAAGTAGTCCTTTTTAAAGATATTAAAAGCGTCAAGGTCAAGTGTAACTTTTCTAAAGAAGTGACTCCTCTAGAGAGAAATTCCTTCTGTAAGCATGTCATTCTGAGGAGTATAACAACGAAGAATCTCTGGTGGCGTAACGCAGTGAGATCCTTCGCTGCGCTCAGGATGACATCTCTTGTATTGATCGCAAGAACTTATCTGGACGCCTATACAATAGTGTAGAAGGAAAATTTATAGGAGAAGATATTTTTATGGATGTCTATAATATTACAGCGCAACATTGCTCGAAAATGCCTTCCCAATCATTCACTGGTGAAAAATCACTTAAAGAAAATGCTGTGTTTATCGGGCAAAATTCCTACAGACTAATAACATTGCGCTGTAATAATAACTATCTACTAATTTGTCCTTTACTAAGGACTCGAAAGTATTTATGTCTAGGTGCTTAGCATGCTAAACTAGTTTCAATATGATAACTGACAATCTTCGCAAAACTTTGGTTCGTGCCTTAAGTTTAGCTCAAGAAAATCAGCATGAGTATGCAACACTCGAGCATCTACTTCATGCACTATGCGATGACCCTGATGCTGCTCCTATACTAAAGAGTTGCGGTATTAAGCTAAAACAACTTAAACTTGAACTACAAGATATCTTAGATGCTGTTAAAGCTGTACCTGATGAGCTAATAGAACTTTTTGACATTGAGACAACTCCAACTATTGCTTTTGAAAGAGTAGTACAGAATTCTCAATATGCTATGCAAGCAGCTGGGCGGAACAACACTCATGGAGGTAATATATTAGTAGCTTTTTTTGATGAACCTGAAGCACAAGCTACCTTACTCTTAGAGAAGCATGGTGTTAATCGCCTTGCCTTAACTACTGCCTTGACTAATGGTTTGGCTGTAGATACTAATTTGGCTCGAGGTTCAAAGCAAGAAGAAACTGGTGATATTGCTGGTGATGCTGTCGAGGTAGCTCAAAACCCATTAGAGGCTTATTGTCTAGACCTCACTGCGCTTGCACAAGAAGAGAAACTTGATCCCTTAATTGGTCGTAAGGTAGAACTGAATCGTATACTACAGGTTCTATCGAGGCGGAATAAAAATAATCCTTTGTTGGTTGGTGATCCTGGCGTGGGGAAAACTGCTATTGTAAATGGTCTTGCACAGCAAATGGTCGCAAATAATGTACCTGAATCACTACAAGGATCTAAACTATATGCTCTTGATATGGGCAGTTTGCTTGCAGGTACACGCTATAGAGGTGATTTTGAAGAGCGTTTCAAAGCTGTGCTTAAAGAGCTCGAGGCAGACAATAGTGTCCTTTTCATTGATGAGATGCATACAGTAGTAGGTGCTGGAGCAACTACTGGTAGTAGTATGGATGCTTCAAACTTGCTTAAACCTGCTCTTACTTTAGGTTTACGCTGTATTGGTGCAACTACCTACCAAGAGCACAAGGCTATTGAAAAAGATCGGGCTTTGTCAAGACGTTTTCAGAAGATTGATATCTTTGCTCCAAGCCAAGAAGAAAGCCTAGAAATTTTACATGGCCTCAAGCCACATTTTGAAACCCATCATCATCTCACCTACACACCAGAAGCACTGGAAACAGCTGTTAATCTAGCAGATAGACACCTAAATGAACGCTTTCTACCAGATTCTGCTATAGATGTTTTAGATGAATCAGGAGCAGCACAAGCACTGTTTCCTAAAGAAGATCGTAAAAAAGTTATTGATGTACCTGATATTGAAAGCACTATTGCCAAAATGGCTCGGATTCCTGAAAAGTCAGTTTCCTCAAATGACAAAGAGCGCCTAGCTACACTAGAAGAACACTTGTCAAAAGCCGTATTTGGACAAGCCAAGGCAGTTAGTGAAGTTGTCAGCGCTATTAAGCTAGCTCGCTCAGGTTTACGCGACCCCCAAAAACCAATTGGTAGCTTTCTTTTTGCAGGCCCCACTGGTGTTGGCAAAACAGAATTGTCTAAACAGCTTGCTGATCACCTTAGTATAGAGCTAGTACGCTTTGATATGTCAGAGTACATGGAAAAGCACTCTGTTTCTAGATTAATTGGTGCTCCACCGGGATATGTGGGTTTTGATCAAGGCGGCTTACTTACTGATGCCATAATTCAAAGGCCACACTGTGTTTTGCTTTTAGATGAAATTGAAAAGGCTCACCCAGACCTTTTTAGCTTGCTCTTGCAAGTAATGGACTATGGTAAACTAACAGACCACAATGGGCGTAAGGTAGATTTTCGCAGTGTCATTTTGATAATGACCACTAATGCAGGTGCAGCAGAAGCTTCTCAAGAAGTAATGGGCTTTACAGGTGGTACCAAGGCAGAGGTAAGCTTAGAGGCCATAAAAAATATGTTTAGCCCCGAATTTCGTAATCGCTTAGATGCTACTGTACAATTTGCACCTTTGCAACCTGAAATTATGCTGAATATTGTAGACAAGTTCATTAATGAGCTTCAAGATCAGCTTGCTGAGCAAAAAGTTACTCTAAACTTACATGATGAAGCACGTCAATGGTTAGCTAAGGAAGGTTATGATCCTTTACAAGGGGCAAGACCTTTGTCTAGAGTTATTCAAGAAAATATCAAAAAACCTCTTGCTGAGGAAGTCCTCTTTGGAAAGTTGCAAGGTGGTGGAAAGGCCTTAGTTAAGGTTGTAAAAAACAAGCTGTTGATAGCAATTGAGTAGGATAAGATAAATATGGCAAGTAAAAGACAAAAAATGTGGCTACCTGTTCCTCCTAAAAAAGTAGCTCCTAAAGTTCCTGAGTTAGTTAAGACAGAGTTAAAAAAACAAGCAGATGAAATAATTGAAAATGAAATCAAGTCCAAAAACATAAAGTTACCCCCTACAGACAATGACTATAATTATTTAGTTGACATATACTCTAAATGGTATCGGCACTACTTTCACTTTTGCGCAAAGTACAATTGCCCCAGTCCAAATGCGATATCTCCATCATTTGAAACTAAGTTTGCAAGGATGGAGTATATAGGTGACAATAAATTTAATCTTTCTTACATGAGACATACAGACCAGTGGTGGGAAATTTACCGAGGGTTATCTATGGATGAATGTTTAGACTTAATTTCTGACGGAGGATATTTTGCACCCCATTAGTGAAAATGTATGGAGAGATGCCAGAGTGGTTGAATGGGGCGGTCTCGAAAACCGCTGTAGGGTTTTTCCTCTACCGAGGGTTCGAATCCCTCTCTCTCCGCCAAAGAAGCCTATGGTTTTTTATTTTTAGCAAAATTTTCAAAAAGATTTTCAAAGGAATTAACATCTAGAGAAGAACTTTGCTTTTTAGCGTTTGCTCCACGAAAATTGTCATTATTAAACTTGTTTTCTAATGAGGACTTAGTATGGGGATTTTTTTCAGTATCAATAAGCCTATTAGTAAGATTCTTCTGTCCTTTTCTATCGGTATAAATTGACTCTTGTCTAGGTGAAGAATTAAAGGCATCAGGTTCAAACTGAGGCACTTTTCTAGCAAAGACCCTAGAGTTTCCTGCTTTAGCAGAGAATTGTTTTTTTCTGTGTCTGTAGCTATCAAGACCATGAAGGCCTTGAGTCCTACTTTGTTTTGCTCTCGGGGCTGAGTGTCTTGCTTCTTTCAGAGATTGAAAATCATTTGTTGTTTTGGAAACAGATAAGTTTTTTATTTTAGGTAAGGGCCATGAAATATTCGAATCTAATGTTATAATAAGCCAAACAATTAGGATTAGTATGACTGCTGCAAAGTAGGCAAGTAGAATAATAGCGACCAAAGGGTCAAGAGACATAACTTAATCATTATGCCTTATTTTTGATTTAAAGTTCTAGGTTTTGTTGACATTTAACTTTAAGAATTATAAAGAAGTGTTTTTTATAAGGGTAAAGTCCACGAAATATATCAAATTCAAAATGCATTTCCTAAGCAGCTAAATCCTCCCAATTTCAACACACCCCAAATGTTACAATATGATATGCTCAGCCAAGAAAAGTGTTAGAGTCTATAGCGTGGAATAATTTCTACCCACACACCATAAGTTCCTATAGCTAGGAGTAAAAGACCTGAGAAGCGTGTAAGCAACTTGTTATGTTTTGTAAACCAAGATAAAAAGTTGCGCTGTAAAGGTGCAGCTATAAGAGGTAAAACTACTAAAGGCCATCCAAAACCTAAACCAAAAAACAAGAAGTATAAAAGCTCATTGGCCAAGACACCTACATTGCTGGCACTAAGCACAAAAGCGCTTAAAATAATTGGACCAGTGCAAGGCAAGGTCATTGGTCCAAGTAACAAGCCATAAAAATAGGCAGTAAGATAAGGGTTTTTCCATATAGGTGCTTTTAAACCACTTAATCGATAAAAAGGATTAAAGCCTATTAACATTAGAGCACCTAAGAGTATAACCACACCATAAATAACTGGTAAAAGCCAAGGCAAAACTGTTCCAAAAGAACTTTTTAAGAGATAGACGAGTAATCCCACAAAAGTCATTAGTGTGAGCACACCTGCTAAAACTAACAGCCCTAACCAACTTGTTGCCTTTTTAAATTTCTCATTGTGGGCATTGCCAGCTAAAAAAGCAATAAGCCCCGGATAAAGGGGCAAAAGACAAACGTTGGTTAAAATTGCCCCATTACCAAGCACAAAAGCCTCAATTACGATTAATTGGGTCACTAACCTCACCTTGCGCTGCAGTAAGTTCAGTCACTAGTTCATCAGTAGATTCTAAGCCTGTTTGCAATTCTGTAGTACTGCCATCTGATTTTATAATGAAATGAGGAGTGACTGGTGGATTAGTAATAGGGCGACCAAATTCATCCACTAACTGACGGATCAAATCTTGACTAGCGACAGCAAATATGAGATCAAAACCTTCACGCTCAGCATATTGAGCTAAGTCCTCATTTGGAATATTACCTTCAACACTTAGGGCAATAAAGACATAATCTTGCTCTTCTTCACTAAGCTCTGCATTATTCAGTTCTGACTTAGCTGCAACTACATTGTTAAGTTGACGGCGACAATTTGAGCACCAAGTGGCCATGGGCTCAACAAAGACTGTTTTGCCCTCAAAATCTGCAAGAGTAAAGTTCTCACCTGTTTTAGCATTTATGAGTTCTGTATTTTGCCAAGAAGTAAGATCACCTTCAGCAAAAGTTAAAAAACCTAGAGAAAAACATAAAATGGTAAGTATAGACCTAATAATCATAAAAACTCCTTAGTAAAATTACTTCATTAAAAATAATAGATGGGATAACTTATTGTAAGACGTTAACGAGGTAACAAAAACTATTAAGAAATCATGGTAACAATCAACATTTAGTTACAACCACGCTCTAATGCTCGCTGACTAAAACAATCTTCATCAACATCTACTCCAAATTTTACCTCTTCCATAATTACTATCGTTTCTTCACCTTCTTTGAGCAAGTTGACGATCTCAATATGGGTAGGCATAAAAAGATCACCTGACTCAGTGTAGTTGGAAAAGATCATGCTCCTTACGGCTTGATCACGTTGATCATAATAAAGGTATTCTAAAGGACGATAGCCATTTTGCTTATCTGCTGTGAGAATTACCTTACCATAGGGGGTGGGGGCTAGTTCTGCTGGGATAAGAGTAAGTTCAATAGTCTCTTCACTTTCAGCAGTGATTTCAGCAGTGTAGTCTTCCTCAAGATCACGTCCGCTAATGTCATTATAAGACAAATCTGACCCTAAGAAACTGTCGTTACGACCACTTGGTGGCAAGCGAAGCACACGTTTTAAACGAGGATTAAATAGATAAAGATTATCACCATCTTGTAAGAAAGCTGTTCCTGCGTCACGTGAGGGGGCAATTACATGAATAAGACCACGCTCTTCACCATCTCCCACAGACTCTATGGCAAATTCTTTTGGGTCTTTATCAGGACGAATAACAGTCATAGTAACTTCCATGCTGACTGTTTGCCCTCCACGTTGTGAATCAACAATAATATCCAAAATTTCTTCAGCAGTTTCTTGGGCAAATGTAAAAGTAATCACCAATAAGACTAGGCTCAAGAACTTTTTCATCAATACCTCCAAATAATTTTTTTATAACGTAAGTTGCCTAAACTAAACATAGGTATTTAATTTGTGCTTAAATAGTAAGTACTTTATATGCAAGCAAGTACTTGCTTGCATATAGCTTAAACCTTAATGAAATGCTTGTCAATAGCTATTCTGCTCGCATAGCCTTAGCAGGATTCATTCTTGCTACTTTTCTTGCAGGTGCTAAAAGTGCAAAAATAGCAGCAAATACAATGGTAGCAGCGGCATAAAGGATATAAATAGGTCTATTAGTAGTGTACATCTCATCACCAAAGCCAAAATCTGCAAAGGTTTCTACAGTTGCAGCAAATAATGCTCCAAATATATTTTTGACACTAAAGAGCCATGTAAGACTATAGCCAAATATTAAGCCAATTAACCAGCCTACTAAAGTAGCAATAACAGCTTCTAACATAACCATTCCAGCTAATTTAGGTGGAGAAACTCCAATGGCTCCCATCATGCCAAATTCTCGCGACCTTTCTAAAACGCTGACAAAAAGTGTACTAGTTACAGCTAGTGCTGCAAAGATAGCAAAAAGAATGCCAATAGGAACCATTTGTACCCGGTTAGCATCAAGCATCTGATTCATTTCACCCATAAGTGCTGTTATGCCATAAATTTCTATATCTGCATAATCTGTAAGGGTAGGAGCAACTTTTGTGGCTATAAGGTCTTCCTTACCTCGAGCAATATCTAGCGCTACTGCTGTGGCAGTTTCTACACCTGTTAGCTTTCTAGCATCATCTATATGAATTAGTACAGTAGTTTTATCTAAATCTCCTACATTGACATCTACTGTTCCTACCAAAATTAGGCCTGCTGCTTGTGCGCCTGCTAGGGAGGATACATCAAGAGCTACTCGTTCACCTAAACGCACGTCTAGGTTTTTTGCTAGACCTTCTCCTAAAATTACTTCACCTTGAGTTGCTAACATACGTCCAGTGATTAGTTTTTTAGGAATATTGCTTACATTAGCTTCTAAGTTAGGTAATATGCCACGCACCATAACATTCTCGGAAGTGTAGGCAGAGCGTAATAGGCCAAAAAGCTCGAGCCGGGGAGCCACTTCCCTAACACCATTGACTGCTTTTACTTCACTTACAAAATCCAGTGCGGGCAGAGCATTCTCAGGATCAGGGTCATCTTGGTAAGCAGGGGTAGTAATCAAAGCGGGCGCTTGAATAAAACGGGCTTGATTAGTTATCAAAGACTCATTTTGTCCATCGGTCATGCCCCAAAAAAAGACTGTGGATAAAGAGGCGTATGCTACTACAACTATAAGCAAAGTGGTGCGGCGTTTTTGTCGCCAGACGTTTCGCCAAGCTAGTTTGAAAATAGTACCCATAATCCTAGTTTAATGGCTTGTTATTAGAATTATTTGCTAAGCTTAACTTCAAGAGTGTTACTTTGCTTGAGCCATAACCTTCAAAAGACGATATTTTTCATTCGTGGCAAATTAACGCTTCGATTCTCTATTCTTACTCAAATTTTTATTTAATGATTTATGACACTACACTTACGAAATTCTTATTCCCACTATTGTTTAATGTGTACATATGACCTTAGGTCATTACTTTAACTCTAGGAGAATTATTATGATTTCAATTGCCTCTGCCTTAAATACACAAACTGCAAGTGACTTTGCCCTACTCGAGCAACTAAGCTTAGCTTTAGAAGATGTTGTTAATGGTGCCCATACAGAAGATGTAAGGGAATTGGCCTTTGAGGCTTTATGGGAAGTGCATCAAGCTGTGTGTGAGGTGGCAGAGGTAACTTTCTTGCCAAATTACAACTAAAAATAAAGTAGAAAAACCCTTTACCAAAGAAGCTTAAGCAGAGTTTTCAAAATAAAATATTAAGAAAGACTTTTAAAAGAGATGTGATTTATGAGGTGACTTTAGTTAGATAAAGTCACTGATATTCTTTGATTAGATAACTAACTAGTGTTTTAAACTAACCATTTCCAATTTTCCCCTAAGCTATCAGAGAAGGAATTTGCAGAGCTAGATTTACAAGGCCTAATTTGGCATATAGAGTTATAGCTATTGCTAACTTTTTTTGTAATAGCCAGAAGAGTAATTTGACTTGTGTCAGGAGGGTAAAGTTGATAAACAGTATCTTGATCTTCAAATTTTACCAATTTTACAGCTAGTTTAAAAGGAGTTTTACTGCTAGATATGATGCTTGCAAGCTCATCTACTTTCTGACTGTCAATACTAATTTTAGGTAGGCAGATTAATTTTACATTGATTTGCTCATATTTCATAGATGTTACCTTCTTTCATTAATTATTTTTAAATATATCGACTCACAAGATTATTATTTTATGAGTGAAATAGTCAAAAAGATTTCTTAGAGTAAATCGAAACTACGGTAGTTACTGCTTTTTTCTCATTGATAAACCAATACGTTTACGCTCACTGTCTACGGACAACACTTGCACTTGTACTTTTTGATGAACGCTTACCACTTCACTAGGGTGTTTGATGTAATTATCAGCAAGTTGGCTAACATGTATTAGTCCATCTTGGTGTACCCCTACATCCACAAAAGCTCCAAAATTTGTAATGTTTGTGATTATTCCAGGTAGAATCATGCCTTCATGTAAATCCTCAAGCGAATTAACTGCTTCTGAAAAATCAAATCGTTCAAAGGTTTCTCTTGGGTCACGTCCTGGCTTTTCTAGTTCTTGCATTATGTCCGTTAAGGTTGGTATTCCTACTGTAGATGTAGTGTATGCTTCAAGGCTTATACGCTTACGTAAGTTTTCATCTTGCATAAGTTCTGCTATCTTTACATCTAGATCAATAGCCATTTTTTCTACTACAGAATAACTTTCCGGGTGCACGCTACTAGCATCAAGTGGATGTTCCCCATCACGAATGCGAAGAAAACCAGCTGCTTGTTCAAAGGCTTTTGTTCCTAGCCTAGAAACCTCCATGAATTGCTTTCTCATTTTAAAAGGGCCTTGTTGATTACGATAATCCACTATGTTTTGTGCTAAGGCTGGCCCAAGCCCAGATACATATGTTAGAAGCTCCTTACTAGCTGTGTTGATATCCACACCTACAGCATTAACGCAACTTATTACAGTATCATCTAAACTCTGCTTTAATTTGTTTTGATCAACATCATGTTGATATTGACCGACACCTATAGATTTTGGTTCAATTTTTACGAGTTCTGCTAAGGGGTCTGTGAGGCGACGGCCAATAGAAATTGCTCCACGAACAGTTACATCATGATTTGGAAACTCTGCTCGAGCCACCTCAGAAGCAGAATAAATAGATGCACCACTTTCATTAACCACTACAATTTCTATAGATAGTTCTAGAGATTTTACAAAACGCTCTGTTTCACGACTAGCAGTACCATTGCCAATAGCAATAACTTCAATGTTGTGTTGTTTAACTAATTTTTCAATAGCAGCTCGAGCCCCTACCTTTTGTTTTTGAGGAGGGTGTGGAAAGATGGTTGAGTGCTCTAAGAGTTTACCTTGCTCATCAAGGCACACTAGCTTACAACCTGTCCTAAAGCCCGGGTCTATTGCCAAAACTCTCCTTTCCCCTAGAGGGGGTTCTAGCAGTAATTGACGCAAATTATCAGCAAATACTCTAATTGCTTCAAGGTCAGCTTTTTCTTTACTAATCTTTCGTGCTTCTGTTTCCATAGAAGGTGCTAAAAGACGTTTGTAGCTATCACGTAAAGCCAGCTTTACCTGTTCAGCACTTGGACTAGCTCCCTTTATAAAACGCTGTTCTAAACGGTAGAGAGCCACCTCTTCTTCAGGCCTAATAGAGACAGAAAGTATCCCCTCTTTTTCAGCTCTTAGTATTGCCAGCAAGCGATGTGAGGGTATTGTGCCGATTAATTCCTGCCAAGCAAAATAGTCGCTATACTTATTGCCTTCTAATTCTTTACCTTTAATTACCTTAGCAAAAAGGACACCCCTACGTAAGAAAAGCTCGCGGATTTCTTCACGAGCTTCTTTATTTTCATTGATTTGCTCAGCAATAATGTCCCGTGCACCTTGTAGGGCTGTTTTTGCATCAGGTACACCTTTGGTTTCACTTATATACCTCCTAGCTTCTGTTTCAGGGACAACTTGCATTTTTAATTCCATAAGTTGCTTTGCTAAAAGCTCTAAACCTTGTTCTCGAGCTATTGTAGCTCTAGTGCGTCGTTTGGGTTTGTAGGGAAGGTATATATCTTCGAGCTTTGCAAGTGTATTAGCTGTGATCAAACTATTGTGTAATTTGGTAGTCAGTAGATTACGCTCTGCAAGAGAGTTTACGATGCTTTTGCGACGCTGTTCTAGTTGCTCGAGTTGCTCTGCTCTATCACGAATAGTAGTCAGTTGCACTTCATCTAAACTCCCTGTTACTTCTTTACGATAACGTGCAATAAAAGGGATTGTAGCACCTTCAGCTAATAATGAAAGGCTGGCAGAAACTTGCTTAAGGGCTATTTCAAGTTCTTGAGCAATTATTTGTTGAAGTGAGTGAGCCATACTATGGCAGTATAGCTTATTGCCTCAGACTTAATTTGTGTTATGCTTTTGCTATTGCTAAAAGGTATACTTGCTTTGCTCCAGATTTTAAAAGTGCTTCCCGACAAGCACCAATGGTTGCCCCAGTAGTTATAACATCATCAATCAAGAAAATACGTTTGCTCTTGATTGATTTGGCACTAAATGCCCCTACAACATTGCTAAGACGTTGCTCCTTAGATAGTTGAGCTTGTTGTTCAGTTGCTCTTGTTCTAGTAAGTAATGTTTCATAAGGCTTATTGAGTGTTCTTGCTAGTACCTTACCAACTAGTGCTGATTGATTATAACCTCTTATAAAACGTCTTTTCCAGTGTAGCGGTACTGCAGTTACACTATCTACTTGCCAGTTGCGTGTTTGAAGTTCTTTGGCGAAACCTTGTCCAAATAGATTGGCTAAGCGAGTGATATGGTAGTATTTGAGAGCACGCACTGCTTGTTCAAGCTTACCCTTATATTTCCCTAGCACAAGTGCATCCCCAGAAACAAATGGTTCAAAGAGTGTTTTAGCACAAATCTCACAGCAACCAAATGTGCTACTAGCTTTGTTTTTGCAAATAGGACAGCGGCTCAGCCTAAAAAATGCCTGCATAGGCCTTAAATCTTTGCAACCACCTCAGCAATTTGTGGCAGGAGCTTGCGCAATTGAAAACGGGCCCTGCCCAAGTTGCTATTTGAGTCAAGGGTTATTACCGCAACATAGCCACCCTCAGATTCTACAGTTTCTTCTTGTAGTGGGGTTAAAAGTACTGGACCACTTTTATATTCTATCATAGTCTGTAGAATTTTTCCCTCACCCATAAGGTTAGCCATAACTTGACTAGAAGCTAGGCCACTAGCTATTAAACTGCCCACAAACCCCAAATCCATTTTGTTACTAGCAACACCTTCAACGATAAATCCTTCATCGTTTACCACTGCTGCACTGGTAACTCCTTTAATTTGTTTTGTTTGATTTAACAAGTCTAACAAACTCAAGGTTAACCTCCTAACTCCTCATATATTTTATCTTTATTGTTGTCCACTACTTCTTTCACTAACGCAAAGTCAATATTTGGTCTATAAATAACAACCAAGTAATGAATATCAAGGCTAAATATACTAATTTCGTATTGTTCTAAAGAAATCCTAACATGTTTAACTGATCCCATATGTAAGTTAGTAAAGCAATTACGACTTGCTTCTGCAATAGTGGTCATTTCAGCAGCAAGCTCATTACCTTCAAAATTATGACCTATTGTTTCAACAGGCAAGCCATCACGAGTCATAATCATAACAGCAGTGAGGCCATCAAAGGTTAATAAGGGACGAAGAATTTTTGCTAAACTCATGTCAAGGCCTCTAAGATACGTGCGCGGGCCTGCTCACTATAAAGTCGTACCTTACCAATATTCCCTGAAGGATTCATAACAATTAAGCAGAAAAGCTCACTGCTTAAAATCCTTGTATAAGCAATTAAGTTTTCAGTAGTGACGATGAACTCTTGTAAGTTGCCACCTTTAAGTCCATCTACATAAATGCTTTTAGCAGTAGTTAGTATGTTTGTTTGTTCAGCAGTAATACCAGATAGGTCCTGCTCTTGTTGAGGATATTGGTCGATAATGAGACCATCCATACCACCTACTGCTGCTACGAGTGCTCCGTCAATGTTTTCTACTAAGGTAGCTAAAGTTTTATCAAGGTCTTGCATCACTTGGTAAGTTTAACAAAGATCATGTTACTTGTGTGGTAAATTCATATGGGGATTTTCTCTCACAACATAATTTTAGTTAATAATCGATCTTCTCTACCGTTGTTTAATTTATATATAACGATTTATAATATTTCGCTTATGAAATTCTTACTTCCACTACTGTTTAATAGTTATATGTATGACTTAAGGTCATTGCTTTAATTCTTAGGAGGATTATGATGGTTTCAATTGCTTCTTCTTTAAACACACAAGATGCTCAACATGACTTTACCTTACTCAAACAACTAAGCTTAGTTTTAGAAGATGTTGTTAATGATGCCCATACGGAAGATGTAAGGGAATTGGCCTTTGAGGCTCTGTGGGAAGTGCATCAAGCCATATTCGACGTGGCAGAGGTAACTTTCTGGCCAAATTATAATTAAAAGTGAAGTAGAAAGGCTCCCTTTATAAGGAGAGCTTGAGCAGATCTTGGCTTGCCAAAAATCAATCATGTTTATGAACTTAGTAACTAATTCACATTTAAAAATGAACTATCTTAACTTACAGTCTTTCTATAGATTATCAGGGGGAAAGTTTGTAGGGATGGATTTGCAAGACTTAATTTGACATGTAGCGTAATAATCATGACCATTGCTAATTTGCTTAGTAGCAGCCAAGAGGGCAATTTGCTCTGTGTCAGGGGGATAAAGTTGATAAACGGTACTTCCATCTTCAAGCTGTACAGATTTTACAGTTAATTTAAGAGGAGCTGTACTACTAGATATAACATTAGCAAGCTCGTCTACTTGTTGCCTATCAATACTAATGTTAGGTAGGTGAATTAATTTAACATTGATTTGCTTGGGTGCTATGGGTGTCACCTTCTTTCATTAATTATCATAAGTACATCAAGTGACAAAATTATTATTCCGCAATTGGATCAAAGAGGTTTTTCAAATAAATCAAATATAGATTATCATTAGCTTACAATCGTGATAAAGGACTCTCAATCGGAAGGGTTCAGGATGATATTCCTTGCCTTGATAAGGCAATAATTTATAATCCATACATTCAAAGTTTTTCCAGAACCTCAAAAAAGCTTGGGAATGTTTTGGCCACACATTTAGGATCTTTGATAGTGACACCTTTTAAGCGTAAACCCGCTAAAGAAAAGGCCATAGCCATACGATGATCACCATAAGTGTCAATTTCAGCAGCGGTTACCTTTTTTAAAGGATTAATAACAATATAATCTCTGCCTTCTTCAACTTCTGCACCTAATTTACTAAGCTCTATATTTAAGGCATGAAGCCTATCTGTTTCTTTAATACGCATATTCCAAACATTTTCTATACGAATTGGGCTGTTAGCAAATAGGGCTACTACTGCTAGAGTTTGGGCTTGGTCAGGCATATCATTTAAATCAAAAGTGCCACCCTTTAAACCACTTGTTGGGGCAATAACTTCACAACTATCTTCAGTCCAATTAACCTTGCAACCCATTTTCTCTAAAACACTTGCTAAACGTTTATCTCCTTGATAAGAAGCACTGCCTACATTCTCAATTTTTACCCTACCACCAGTAATAGCTGCTGCTGCCCAGAAGTATCCTGCTGCCATAGCATCACCCTCAATTTGATAATCTCGAGGACCGTACTTACTAGGAAAAATATTAAAACTTTCATAGTTTTGACGGTCTATAGTCACACCAAAATCACTCATGATTTTTATAGTCATGTCTATAAAGGGTTTGGACTGAAGTTCTCCTATTACTTCAATAGTAATTGGTTCCTTTGCATAAGGAGAAACCATAAGCAATGCTGATAAATATTGCGAAGATTTGTTTCCTGCAATATTTGTTTTGCCTCCTTTTATTCCTTTTGCTTTTACTACAAAGGGTGGACAACCTGAATCATTAATTGTTTTAGTTTCGACACCTAGGTGCTTTAAAGCAGTAAGTAAATCCTGTATAGGACGCTGACGCATTCTTTCATTGCCATCTAATTGGTAGTCTCCATTGCCTAAAGCAACTAAACCTGCTAGAAATCGTATAGAGGTACCTGATAGTTGAAGGTTTAATAGAGCTTCTCTAGCAGGAATTTCACCACCCTTACCATGTACCTCAAAAGTAGTACCGTTCACTTCGACATGTATGCCCAGAGTGTTTAGGGCATTGACCATTACCTCGGTATCTTCAGCAACAAGGGTGTTTTTGAGTGTGGAAGCACCTTTAGCTAAAGCAGTGATTATAAGAGCACGGTTGCTAAGACTTTTAGAGCCAATGATTTTAAAAGTAGTATTTATTTTCCCTTTGGGTTGAATAGTTATTTTTTCTGGATAGGTAATGTTTAACATTGCAAATAATCATACATTTTTAATAAATTTTTAAGCGAGTTTCTCACTTAATGTTCTAGAATCGGGTGAGATAAGCGACTATTCTATGTAAACTATAAAGTCGCCTCTAATATAGGTTCGAAATTTCTTAGGAACGGAGTAAGGGTGTGAAAATCACCTTGCTATGAAAAAAATACTTACTATCTTATTACTACTTTCTTTATGCCTTGTTCAAGCTATAGAGGTTACTTTTTTAGATGAAGAGAAGGACAAAGAAATTGACTCTGAAGCTGTTAGTGTGCCTAAAGATGAAGAGGCTGATGCTGAAGTTGTTAACGCAACTAAAGATGGAGAAGCCAATGCAGAAGCTGTTCTAGATGAAGAAGAGATTGAAGAAAGTCAAATCCTTTCACAACAATCATCCTTAGGGGCTCAAGAAGCACTTAAGGAAGCTCGAGCTTTAGCCAAAGAAGCTCGCAAAACCTATGCAGGAGTTGCTTTTAGCATAGACCAACCACTTTGGCGTAGTACCCTACACTATCTTGATCTTGCCATTAATGCTGAGCCTACTAACCTAGAGGTATTACGTTTTGCTGTAGAAGTTTATACTGAGCTTGGCTGGCACAGCCGTGCTTGGCTTTACTGGGAGCGCTACCTAGAAGCAGGGGGGGAGAGGGATCAAAAACTAGCTGCAAAAGTAGGCGAATCTGCTACAGAACTAGGTTACTCCCGTTACCAATCAGGAGATATGCAAGGTGCGCTTGATTACTATAAAGAAATTTTGAGTAAAGACCGTAATAACTCTGAAGCTATATTAGGGCTGGCTAGGATTTATTTTGAACAAGGCCAGCCTAGAAAAGCATTACCTTTCTGGCAAGTTGCAGCCAAAAGAAAGCTTTCTGAAGGTGCAGATTATTTTTTAGAGCGCACTAAGCAACAAATTACTCATGGAGTAGCAGCAAGCAATGCTTTTTATGAAGGTATGGGGTTTTATGAAAAGGGTAACCTTGTAGCTGCCCAAGAAGAATTTAATAAGGCTAAGCAGGCAAACACCGATTTTAAAGAGGCTTGGGCATGGCTGGGGCGCACAAGCTTAGAATTGCAACAACCTCGACTTGCTCAGCAAGCGTGGCGCAGAGTAACTGAACTTGACCCTAATGATGATGGAGCAAAATATTTCTTGCAAGTTTCTACTGACCAACTGACTTGGGGTGTTTCTGTGGTTGACTCTAGAGCCAACCATGGTTTGCAAACATTTCAAGTTAATAATCCATTTGATAGAGGAGTGCAAAGCTATCAAATAGCTGATTTCAACTCTGCCAAAGAATATTTTCTACTTGCTACGAAAGAGGAACCTAATCATAGTGAAGCTTGGGGATGGCTAGGGCGCATACACTTTGAGCAAGGTGAATATGATGAAGCTATAAATTATTACAATAAAGCCCTCAAGCTTGATCCTAACAATGATAATTTCCTCTTCTTTGTCAAAGAGTCTAAGAGACTTTTAAAGATAGAGAGGTAAAAGATGGAGATTCAAGGCCTGTTTGTCTAAAGAGGTTGGCTTAATAGGTTTTTAGTATTTCTACTATTTCTTTAAGGGTTTGCTCATTTGATAACCCTAAATTTGGCATCAATGTTCCTGCAATAAAACTATTCGGATCTTTTAAGTACTCAAGCAATTCCCCTTCGTTCCAGTGAATGTCAGATTCAATTAGCGCCTCTGAGTAGTCATCAAAATCACCTACCCCAGCCTTCCGACCATAGATCCCTTTTAAGCTTGGGGCAGCACTGCTAGCATGACTACTATGACATTCAAGGCACTTTATAAATACTGATCCTATTTCTGTATCATCTTGATCTGAAATCTCTTTAGTTTCCCCTGCTACTCTTTCAGCTTCTTTATCGATAGCCTCAATAGATGGTCTTAAAACCAATATACTGGCATTGTTTTCATTACCATCTGCAAGTATTGCTATAGTTTTGTTGCCTGCAGAATGTGCGTATCGCAATCGAGTATCTAATTCTATAGGCTCTGCAAAAATGATTCTTTCATTATGAGTTCTTACACGATACAGGGTTTTCCCTTTTAAAGAAGTAATAAGAAGATCTTGGTCCCATAAATCTATAAAATCGCGGACTACATCTATATTTGAAATACCTATAGAGGGAGTCCATGCATATATAGGTTTTTCATATCCGTTATGTCGCCCTTGTGCTTTGGAAAAAGGCCATTCAAACTTACCATAATTGGTACCATTGGTTACATAAGGCCAACCATAATTAAGGCCAGCTTTTACTAGATTAAGCTCGTCACCTCCTTCTGGGCCATGTTCTACAGACCAAATTTGCCCAAAATCATCAACTGTAATACCTTGATGGTTTCTATGCCCTATACTTAAAAGTTCAGTAGTACCATCTTCAACTTTTACTTTAAAGGTTTTACCATAGTGTGTATCTAAAGATTGAGAGTACATAGGATCGGTGTTGCGACCATCAAAGTCATAGTCACCTACAGTAAGAACTATTTCCTCTGAGTTTAATGCGTAAATCCCTCCTCCTGCTTGATTGCCAGCATAAGTAGTTCCTTTGAGCTTTTTAGGAGGGAAACAAGGCGATGTTTCAAAAAGAATGATCCAGTCGACATTTGGAGAGTCAAGTTCGCTTAATTCTCTAGTTACTTTTGTTTTTGCAAGTCTAGATGTAAAGCACTCATCTTGATTATTCCAATAGCTATATGATATTAGCAGAAAAAGATTTCCCTTGTTATCTACCCAGAAGGCAATATCATTATATCTGTGCAATAGCACTTGAATTTCTTTCTCAATTTCCTTTTCAAAACTTTCTGCAAAGATAGTAAGTTCATCTTTGCCATTATCGGGAAGAATCGCTGGCAATTCTTGTAATTGCATGTTAGCCATATCAAGTTTTAGAAGTTTACCTGTGTCACCTGAAAGAATAACAAGATTACGCCCACATGAATCAAGACCACCACCATGAACTGGTACAGATAAGGGGATAAAATACTTATCAAGGTCAAGTAGTGCAGTTGTTAACGTTGTTTTGTTTCTGGGTATAAAATCAATGTCTGCCTCTAGTTGCCAAGTTCCACAATGGTTTTGTATTGTTGTGCGCCAAGCAACTTTTTCAGGCACTGGTATGTTTTCTTGAGTTGTGGGTGTGTTTTCTTGAGTTTGAGATGTGTCTTGAGGTACATTTTCTAGGGTTGTAGATGTATTTTCTTGAGTTTGAGGTGCGTCTTCTTGGATTTGGGGTGTGCTTTCTCGAGCTTTAGGGATGATGTGTAGTGATAGAAATACAAATACTAATATAGAAAGAATATTTATATAAGTTGTCACTATAAAAACTTGCTTCATAGAGCACAAACTATATTTGAATTCATTAGGATACGCAACTCATAAGGAAGCTTGCCTTATGGAGGTTGTGTGTGTAGGTAGGTGTAAATTTCTTGAATTAAGTTTAGTAGGAACTGGGAAAGCAAGAACACTATTTTTAGTGTATAAAGAAGAGTTGCCAATATCACTCTCAAAAAAAGCTAGTTGAAGTTCCATAATTGCGGTGTGAGCTTGACTACTAAGTTCAAACTCAACTATATTTTCAAGATAAAACCAGTAATCAAAGCAACTTTCTAGAGGTAATGCAAAATCCTCACTAGAAAGTTGATAGCTATTATCACAAGGTATTAGGTAAAAGTTAAACACCTCACCACCTTTGCAACTAAAAGTAAGTTTTAGGGGGTAGCTATCTTTTGATAGTCCTATATCTAAAGGATTACTGACTTTGTTATTACCTTGCAAATTCAATAATAAGGGGTTGGAAGGTAATCCACAAGCTAAAGTACTACTTCCTATATCTTGTAAAGGTTGGCGAAATACACTTATATAAGTATAATAATTACTCTTACAATAACTCTTTCCATAAGAAGATTGATAGGTGTTAAATGCTATATTTCTAGAAGTAAATTCTATAGAGTCTATTCTGCGACCGACAGTATAATTTGCTGGAATTATCCCTTCTAAATAAGGCATAAAACTAGCAAAGGATGTCTTATTAAGTTTGCCTTTTAAAACAAGGAATTGCCAATCTTCTAATTCTTTTACAAGTTTGGACCAGTCTATTTCTTTTTTTGCTCTACTAGAGTGATAAGCTTCAGCAAAAAAATTTTCTCTGTCAGCAAAAAATTTGCTTGCTAGACTATGGTAGCGTACACGTTGCCCAGACATTAGATTGTTATATAAGAATTTGCGTAGATATTCTTGACTCACTTGCCAACCTTGCCAACTATTATTGAAGCTTAACCAACCTTGACGCTCTAATTCATCAAAATAAGCATCAGCTTCAAAAATCTTAATAAAGTCTTCAGGTAAATGGTTAGGGTGAATAGAGAGTTTTTCTAGAGCATGACGGGCCCCCTCGCTTAAATTACGTAACTCCAATTGAAGGGTTGCTTGCTGGACTCGTAAATTTTGCAATTTATCTGATGGGATTTTTATTTTACTTATGCTTAATGCTTCTTTTATAAAAGCAGTATTACCTTGGGTAGATAGGTAAATATCAGCTGCTTTTTCAAAAGACAAGTCTTTTAAAAGCTTTTGACGACCTTCCTGCCAAGATAATAGAGGAAATTTGATGTATCTAGTATATTCCCTAGGATAATACTTACGCAACTTCAATATGGTGCTCGAGTCTTCTCCAAAACTAGAACATAAAAATACCCAAAGGGTATTCTTACTTTGTAATATAAGGTTTAGTTTATCTTGATCAAGCACTTCTTCTGATGAAAGTAGTCTAACAGTTTTTATACTGGTGCTTGGAGTAACATTTAGATTCTCTATAAGAGGAAGCCCTAAATTTCTAGCCAAATTGCTTACAAATTCCTTGCGTCCTGAACCAGGCATACCTTCAATAAACAGTAAATGAGGTATAGAAACATGCTTCACTAAATCCCCTAACAGTTTTGTGTGCAAATTTGATTCTTTATGATCTGCTTTCAAGCGATTTCGTGTAACCTCTAACCAAGATTGATAGCTAACACTTAAATCGTCTATACCTTCTAAAAATTCCCCTTCTTCATTGGCTATTGTTTTTATAAAATGAGGAAGTGCAATTGGGTCTTGATAATTAAATACATCCCGAAAACCTAACTGGGACAGTTGCTGACGCAGCTTTGTAAGCTCAACTCTTAAATTGTTACCCCCTCCTTTTACTCCTTCCCAAAGGAGATCAACCAGATACTCACGTCGAGTAACCCCCTCAAGTGCGAGGTAGTACAAAACCCCTAAACCTTTACGCTGCAACTTAATGATAGAGCCTTGATATTCTAACCTAGCAGGGCCGCATAGATGCAACAAAACAGTTTTTTGACCTTGAATGTTCATTTGCATAGCCTATTCCTTATCACCTTTAGATTTCAAAATCGCCCAATCTAAAATGCTTACACCCAAACTACTTTACCTTCAAATAGCAATAGACTGGACCCTAAATCTTATTTTACATATTGCCAGCAATATTGTAAAGAGTAGATTTAAATGGAGATGGTTGATTGGAAATGACTTGCTCTAATGTTTAAGGTGTTTTTGTCACTATATGTGTCACAAAAGGCATTTTTAAAATGGTTACAGCAGGAAATTAAACTTTAAAATGGAAAGTTGTCAAGTCCTGAGTATGTCCTATAGAAGCTTAAATTAATTACTGATCACCCCTAATGGGGGTCTATATAAAAAATTGAGGATTCCTAGTTTGTGAAAGATAACTTAGAGACAAGCAATTTTTGCTGAGGCTAGAATTATGCTTGTGACCCACTCTTGAAAGAATCCTATAGTTAAGCATTTCTAAAAAGAACTTATTTTTTGAGTTTTATATATAGATGTCCAGATAAATTCTTTCCCTAAAACAGGAAAAATAATGCCATGATAATTCCAATAATAACCCAAAGGAGACTAATCATGGCAAATAATGATAGCAAACAAAAACTAGAAGAACTACAAAGACTACGCCGTCGCTATAAAAAGGGAAATGATGCAAACGCTTTACTACGGACTCAAGCCCTTATAGCTCTGTATTCCGGCAAAGATATTAAGCTTGTAGCAGAAATGTTCGGTGTCTCAGTAAAAACAGTAAAAAACTGGCGAAAGAAGTTTGAAAAATCGCTTAACTTAGAAGATGAACAAAGAACTGGTAGGCCGCCTAAACTTTCTAAAGAGCAACTAGAGCTAATCAAGAAAATCATTACAGAGTTTAACCAGCAAGTTTGGGTTGCCAGAAGGGTCTTTACTCTCATAGAAAGCCTTTTTGGGGTATGTTTGTCAGTAAAGTATTTACCAGAGCTTTTAAGGAAACTGGGATTAAGTTTCCATAAAGCAATACATTTGCTGTATAGGAAGAATGAAGAGAAGAGGCGAAAGTGGATACAAGAAACACTACCAAAGCTGTACGAGGAGAAGATAAAGGCAGGATGGAGGATATTTTATCAAGATGAAGTAGGGTTCCAAACGCAGGGAACACTAGCGAGCACATGGGGGCTAAGAGGAGAAAAAGTAGAGATCAAGAACTATGGAAGACATGGGAGAGTAAATTTGATAGGGGCATTAGAGTTAGGGACAGGAGAATTCCATGGAGTGCTAACAAAGTTCAAGGTAAATGCTCAGAGGTTTAGAAGGTTTATCTGCCACATGAAAAGGGAGATGAGGGAAGCAAAGATAATGCTTATATGTGACAATGCACCATTTCACAGGGCGAAGTGGTTGCAAGAGTGGGTAAAAGAGAATTCAAAATGGTTGAGGTTAGAATTTCTACCGGGATACTCACCAGATTTCAACCCAATAGAAAGGCTATGGAAGTATTTAAAGAAGGAGTACATACATAATAAATGCTGGGAAACACAAGCAGATTTAAGGAAGCATTTGGAGGTAATGATGGAGGGAATACCAATGAGGGTAGAGGAAATAAAGGGAGTAATGAAAAAAGAGATAAAAAGATTGAGGGAGGCATTTGAGTTTTATAAAACACCAGTACCAAAGGAATTAATGATTTGAGATAGTGTTAAGCGGGGAAAATAAGCAAGTTTTGTATAAGTTTTAGTTGGTTTACAAAAGAAGATTACACTGGGTAGTAGGTGTTCTATTGCCTAAGAAGCAATTATTCTTAGTGATTTTTCCTACCTTATTTCACTCTATGGATAAAAGGAAAAGATTTTTCTGGGTAACTGGAATTACGCACCCCTTAAAAAGTCTTTCACAAACAAAGTATTCCTGCATATACCTTTCTAAAGATGTGTGCAGGAATGATTTATTCTCTTAGAGCGTAAACTCTTTTCCAGACAGGTTGAGGTATTATCTGACAAAAAGTATAAGTGTGGAATTACCCCAAAAAGTTTTTAGAGGCATTTTGAGGTGGGTAAGATTACTGTGCAGGAAATAGTAAAAAACGATTTTGCGTCAGAGGCACATCTTATGGCATGTGGTCGGCAAAAACCCTTATCTAGATGAGTAATTAGAGCCTGCGTAATTCCAGGGTAACTATATTAGAGTTGTTCGGAAATAGCCAAATCAGCTAAAATAGTAGCTAGTATGGTAGTTTTCAAAACCAGAAGTGACAGACAAGTAAGAGCCTTGACAGGTTTGCCTGAAGAAAAGATAAATGAGTTAGAGACAGTGTTTGAAGAGGTATATGAGGAGCAAAGTCAAAAAGACTATGAAGAACAACAA
This sequence comes from Trueperaceae bacterium, assembly GCA_965223045.1. GTDB lineage: Bacteria > Deinococcota > Deinococci > Deinococcales > Trueperaceae > CBDCVN01. The sequence goes on along the minus strand of CBDCVN010000013.1, from coordinate 3,568,544 downwards.
GCTAAAGGGGAAAGAGAACGATCTAGGGGAGGAGGAAGAAAAAGTAAACTTCCTTCTACTAAACACAAACTCGAATTTATTCTCTACTACCTGAAAAGTTATCCTACAATGGATGAATTAGCAGAGAAGTTTGATATGTCTCGTTCCAGTGCACACTATTGGGTACATAAGCTGCTGCCAATTCTCTCAGCAGCCTTGGCAAAATTAGGTATGTTGCCTAAGACTCATGTCTTGCAAGAAAAAATGTGTTTAGGACATAGAAGACTAAAATGGCTTGAGAGTAAAAATAGCCTAAATTCATGAAGAATTACCAATGAAACTTGCTTAGCAAATTTCCCTAAATGATCTTTAATTAAATTAAAACTCCACTTAATCCTTGTTCTGATAAACGTTCTCGAAAATATATCTTCTCCCTCAGTCTTTCACACTCCTTTTCCTTTGCTGCTAATATCCATTCCCCTATTAATACCTCTGCTATTTGCCTTGCTGCCTGTTCCATTGTTAGTTTGTGTCTTATATCTGTTCTTAACCCCTCTTTCGCTCTTTCTAACATCGCTAAGCTATATGCCAAAAACGTATGATATATCCACATCTTTATTCCTATTTCCGTCCTTAATCTCGTTTCTTTCAATCCAAAATCATACTTTACGCTTTGAAAAAAAGTCTCTATCAACCATCTCATTCGATACCTTTTTCTTAACCACTTCCCTGAAGCTTTAAATGTTGAAACCGTATAATACATCTTGTATTTCCCATCTCTTCTTATTCGCGCACTACTGACTGTTAACTCTATTTCTCTTATGTCATGCAATCTTACTTTTGCTCCCCTTTTAACTTCACACACTTTCTGTCCTGTCACTAGTTTTCTATCTTTCCTTATTCCTACTATTGTCCTATCAAATCCTAGCTTTTTACACCCCCTGATTAATTCTTTTGTTCCAAATCCTGCATCTGCTAGCACTACTGTACGACTTGGCCACATTTCTGGTGGAAAGTCCTTTAGCATTTGTAATGCTAGTTTTACTTGTGTTGTTCTTCCTTTCCCTAAATATATACGAAATGCTAGAGGAAAAGATACATGCCCAACATGGGCATGTAGGACAACTATATGAATGCCAAATATCTTGTTAAACAAAAACACAAAAGGCAATTTAACTCCTGTTTTTTCAATGCTGGTCAGGTCTACCTTAAGAGCAATGTGAGCGCGTCTACCACGACGATTTGCATTACTGTAAAGAAGCCAAAGGATACAAAGCTGCCATTCACTCAGAGTAGAAGAGAATTCTCTGTACATCCTAGTCGTGTGGTTAGCAAAGAAACGACTAGCAGTACTGGGAGAAACTTCTTCAAGGTTTTGAAAAGTAGTTCTACTATTAGTTTTGAGGAAAAGATCGAGTAGGGCGAAAAGACACTTCAATTTGGTTTTAGTGTACAAGGTCTTTATTTTTTCTAGTAGATCACGACTATGTTTATCATGAATTGGTATGCCGTTCATATAAAAACTTATTACACATTAGACTTGTTCAGAAATAAGCTAGCGTGCATTATAAAATGTACAATTGCTCAATTTAAAGCTCCGGAAATGCAAAATGTGACAGCTAAGTCTTAGCAAGGGTACAAATCTTTTATCTAACGAGTCAACTATTTGGTCCAACATTTTGTTTCCGAACAACTCTACTATTTATATCTCTGACAAGGTTATTTATTTAAGATATGAATATCAAACGCTTATCGCATTTCTGCTTCTCTGACAGGATTATTTATGCAAGACATGAGTAAGAGAGAGTTCAATACACCTGAGGAGTTAAAAGAAGCGCTTGAAGAAGCAAGAAAAATACTGATTGATGCTACAGAAAGGAAACATAGACGCCCTAGTGAAGAAGAAAAGCAGGAGGAGCTATATAGTGGAAAAAAGAAGGGTCACACGGTAAAAAACACAATAATAGCAACAGGAAGAAAGGTAATAATCTATGTAGGAAGGACATTTGCTGGGCGGAGACATGACTATGGGATGTTTAAGGAGGAGTTTCCACCTAAACAAGGCTGGCTGAAAGAGGAGGGAAAAAGAGCAAATCTAGACTCAGGTTATCAAGGTATAAACAAGGATTATGGGATAGGAGCAGCGATACCAAAGAAAAAGCCAAGGAAGAGTAAAAAGAATCCTAATCCAGAGCTAACAGAAGCAGAGAAGGAGAGGAATAAAAGGCTGGGCAAAGCAAGGATATATGTAGAACATGCCATAGGAGGTATGAAACGCTTTAATATACTAGTGCATGCCTTTCGGAATCGCAAGACAGGTTTTGCAGATAGCGTTATAGCTGTCTGTGGGGGGCTTTGGAATTTTTTGATTGTTTAAACTATTTATTTCCGAACAACTCTATTATTCTCACATAAATTCTAGATTTCTTAGTCATACAAGTACGTAGACTTTAAAATTAAGAGCTTGGCTACAGAATTCACTCAGATGATAATGACTTACTTAATTCTTTTCTAATTTGACACTCATGTAATTACCTGTTTTGATATATAGCTGTTAATTTTTCATTAAATCTTTTTAAAACATTAAGTATTAAATTACAATATTTTCTATCTCCCTTACCAAACAAGAAAATCAAAGGTAACTAAGACTATACGCCTTCTGCATTATCATTTTTTAGCAGCTTAATAGAGGGCTGCTAGTGCTTCTTAATTAATTAGTGAGTGAGTTATGTGGGCTATGCTAGTTGTTAGTTAGTTGATTTTAAGTTCACTTCAATTCAATAGTTTTTTTAGAAAGGAATAAATTGTTATGAAGAAGATTGTTGTTTTTTTGTTTCTCATTGTAGGCTTTGCCCTAGCCCAAGTAATTGGTCCCACCACAAGTGAGACCACAGTGATTGATCCAGATAATCCAGATATAACTAGTATAGAAACGAAGGATCGTACTGATAAAGGTCCAAAGGAAGCTTCAGTTGAACAGAAAGTACACTTGTATTTACCCAAAGCAACTGCTTTACACTTAGATGTACCAGAATTGCTATTTGATCTAACTTCACTTGATACTGACGATTGGCCAGAAAATGGCCCTGTTTATGATCCAAATAGGCCTAAAACCATCTACTGTGCTGAAGGTTATGAGCCTAAGGATCGAGCTGTTGGTCCTTTTCCTGGTGAAGTGTACCCCTTAGGTACTAGCTATTCAATCCCTGTTGATGATACACCAGATGGCAATTGGGATCCAACAATTAAAGTACAGGCGTGGGATGGTACAGAATTAGATGAAGTGATTGCATATCCAAATTTGATAATTAATAAGAAAACTGGTGAACTCGAGCCTGGCTCAAAAAACTACTTTATTTGTTACAGGGCATTCCTATTACAAAAATTTAGTAATTTTGATCACTGGGTACTTAGAGTGGATCGTGCTGTTGAGGATGCAAACATTCAAGGTATAGAGCATATTTATATCCAAGATAATCCTTGTGGAGGAACCACTGGCCCTTCCCATCATTTAGCTCCCTTAAAACCCGGTGAAGGTCATGTGCTACTTGATAGTGAAGAGAGTATTTTTGGAGGGAGTATAGGCACAACAGGTGATGCAGTTATAAATGCTGGTAATGATCTTTGTGGCTATAAGAGTTGGCTAGATGATTTAGTAGTGGTGGCAATTAAGATTAATAGTGATAAGCATGGTTCTAGTGAAGCTAACTTAACCTATACCCTTACTTCATTCGATTGGGATAAGCCAACTTGTGAAGGAGACTGCCCTAAGGATGATGATCCTAAGTTAGTAGCTACCAACTAAATTTACTTGTTTAACTACACAGTTAACTTACTCGCTATATATACTAACTAACTTCAATCTAATTTTACTAGAAAGCTCTGTGTTACTAAAGATTAAAGGGCTTAACTGTATTAACTCTAACGGTTGAGCCCATCTTTATAGAATTTTAATCCATTTATTGGATAGGCTAATTAGTTTTTTGTGTTCTAGAACGAGGAGGATTTTGATGTTAACTCTTTTACCCAAAGCTAGGTTTGTTTTTTTAGGCAAGTTTTTATTTTTAGTAGATTTTTTTTTGTTGGGAGGGGCTTATGGCCAAATAGGAGTGCTTGCTGACCCACCTCATAATAATATTGTTGTTGAAGCTGGTGAAACTAGCAACCAAACAATTACTATAGGTAATCCGTCTAACAATACTGTCCATTTACGATTATACCTCTCTGATTGGACTCTTGATCCCCAAGGTAATCCTACCTTTGTGCAAGAATTAGGTAATTTACCCCATAGTGCTAGCCCTTGGATCACTTTTAATCCCAGCGAATTGGTGCTAGAACCACACCAAAAGAGTACTGTACGTTATAGTGTTGATGTACCTAGCGATGCAGAACCCGGCACGCACTGGAGTATGCTTTTTATACATACCCACCACCCTGAAAGGGATCCAAGAACCATGGTTGGTTTTAATACGCGTGTGGGGCATACTATTTATGTTAGTGTTCCCCCTATAGAACAAAAGGGAGCTATTAATGGGGTTTTTGGTGAGCGTATAGATGAAGAAGGTATTTATCGTCTAACAGTACAATATACCAATATTGGCAATTCTGGTCAGATGATTGAAGCTTATTTTGATTTGCGAGATACTTCTGGGGAAACTGTGATCTCTAGTGAACCTAAAGAACGGGGTCTAGTTCTACCGCAATCACAGAGGGTTTTTAGTTTTGACCTTGGAGCACCTATAGAAGAAGGTCAATATACTGCTCTCATTATTGTAAATTATGGTGACGAAACTACTGACCTAGCAGTTGATTATAGTTTTACGCTTGATAGCCCCATTTTAGGTTCTCAGGAAAATCAAGAGCTAAGTTCATTAGAGGAGGGTTATGAATAGCATTAGCTTGCTGCTTAATTATAGGCATATAAGTCTAACTCTTTTCCTGTTAATAATTCTGACTTTGGCTATGAATGCTTTAGCACAAGGTAATTTTTATAAAGATGCTGGACAAATTGAGGCATCGATTGTTACCCAAACTAGCCTGATAATTAACCCCGTAGTTTCGCTAAAATTGTTTGCTAAGGAAATAAACTTTGACCTTAAAAACTTGGACTCTAATGGTGAAACTATAACCTGTGTTTATGGTAAGGGGGCAAGAGATGAAGAAACGGGAATACAATATAATAATATACCAGAGGTATACCCCCTTAACACCTCCTATACAGTAAATGCTAATAATAGTGAGTATGGGATTACTATAGACAGTGGAGGCATTATTGAAGTATACCCACCTATTGATTTTGATTTAGATAATGAAGTTATAGCAAATAGTAAAAATTACTTTATGTGCTATGCAACTTTTTTATTGAAGGGTTTTGTTAATTCAAACTCTTGGTCTCTTACTGCAACACGTGAGGATCCTATAGCTGGTGAAGGCATTGACAAACTTTATATTCAAAGTAGTAGCTGTGAAGAACCTTTGAATAGAAAAAAAGGGCTTTTCCCTTTTGAAAATCATCAATCTTTATTGCTTGCTTTCGGAGAAGAGCGTAGTTGTGAACATTTTGTGGTATTGGCTACAAAGGTGATAGCAAATACCCATGGCAGTAGCTTTACTAATATTACTTATACGTTAGTAAATCTTGAGTCGAATTTTAATAACTAAAAGAAGGAGTTTTATGTTGTCAGAAACACAAGTGCTAAAATATTCTTCCCCGTTGCTTAGGTTAGTCATTATCTTTCTAGCCTGTGCTACTGTGGGGTTAGCAAAGGCACAGGTTACTTGGGATTTGCAAACTCTAATCCCTGAAGTAATATCTATACGTGTGCCTACCACAAAAATAACCTTTGATTTAAACAATAGTAATTACCCTCCAGAAAATTTCCCTGTTCGCTATTCTGATAGCTTGCCTGAGGGTGAACTACCTATACAGATTTTCTCAAACACAGAGGATCGCTGGGAAATTTTTCTTTCTGTACCAGACTTAGTAAATGTTTCAGGGCAGACTATTCTTCCAGCTAGCCAAGTGTTTTTTAAAGTAAATAATGGACTATGGTTACCTGCAAGTGATCATCCACAAATGATTTATAGCAGCTTTGGTGTTTCTGATTGGTTAGAAATTAATATAGATTTTGAAGTTGAACTTACAGGCAAAGAACTTGCTGGTGAGTATCAAGTAGAAGTTTTTATTAGTGCTGTTCGAGAGAAGAGTTTATAGATTTACACCGAATCAGCAGGCTAATTTTGTATTATATACAGCACAATATAATTAATTTCTGAAAGGAATATAGAAGCTTTCTGCGTTCTCTGAATAATTCTTTGTAATCTTATGCTAAAAATGGGTAAAGATAGAGGACGTTTCGGATAGAAATTTTATAGTTGCTGTGTGCTGCGTGCTAATAGGTATTTAATAAATGCCCAAGGCTAAGATTTTTCCTAGTAAAACACAGAGTTTTCAGCAATGTTGCGCAATAATAGTTAAGTATAGTAGAGATTTTATTTTTAATTTGAAAGGGGTTTTCATTATGTTTAGGCAAGTTTTTTTAAGCCTTTTTTTAGCTATTATAATAGCCTTATTGATGTTATCAATAGCGCAAGAGGTTACTCAATTAAAAGTTTCCTCTAAACCCAAAGAAGGTGTTCCCGGAGAATATATAACTGTACCTTTTACTATTTATGCTGAAGGACATTATGACTACTTCTTTGAAATGCCAACTGGTTGGCAAGCTTTAACACCTTCAGGTATTGTGCAGGTGGCTGGAGAAAAGGTAATAACTTTAACTACTCAAATTCCTGATAAAGTACTAGCAGGTCAATCTGTAAAAATCATTTTAAACCTTTCACAAGATGACACTTTGCTAGCTACTTTTACAGAAGAGATAACAGTTAAAACACAGGCTAAACTTAGCTTAATAGCACCTGAGTACCGTGAAGGTAAACTTGGTGCTACCCAAACTTACCAAGCTACAGTTGTAAATGAAGGTAATGCTATGGACTCAGTAGTTTTAAGTACCAAAAAAATAAATTGGGATGTGGCAGTTGAACCTTCTGAGCTGCAGTTAGCCCCTCAAGAAAAAGCTGTTGTCAGTGTTATAGTTGTGCCTACTACTGTGTCTGGAAATGGTTATAGAAGAACAGTTATTTTAGAAGCATCTTCTAAGAATGACCCTAGTGTTAAAACTCAACTTTCTACTGTAACAACCTACTGGAACACAGGTAATAGTGAAACTAGTCTCCTAGCAAGCGATAACCCTCAACTGCACCTTAAAGTTAGTGGGACTTTGGGCACTAGAGCTAACCTCGAAGATGATAAAATTAACCCAGAACTGTTTTATGCTTTTGAGCCAGAGCTTTCTGGAAACTTGTCAGATTTTGTAGATGTATCTGTACAAAGTTCAGAACTTGAAGGTGCTACGGATGACATTTTTGGTGATCCACCTTCTTACTTATCTGTAGGCTTACAAGGTCAAAGCTGGGGTGCGGGTGCAACAGTTAGAAACTCAAGTATAGGTTTAAGCTCTAATTTTGCTCTAAACCCAGTAAGGATGGCAATCTCATCTCACTTTCCTCGCTTTGATAAACTTGGAGACAATAACTCTAATACCTATAGGCTAAGTGTAGCAGCCAGTAGTCTTTTACCCAGTTTAAATTTGCAAGCTAATTTAAGTACAGAGGTTAATGATGGGAATCGTAGAGATAACTTTAATGCTAGATACCAAACACCTTCTATAGCAGAAGGACTTGATCTGGCGTTTGTTTTGTCAGCTATTCATATCGCTGATGGTGAGTTTATTGGTGATGCCAATTTAACTTTTGTGGAATCTCTTAACTGGTATGAAGGAGCATTTGACATTGCTCAAAGTTATACATTCTTCCCTCACTTAAATGGCCACATACTTAGCTTGGGTGGGGGGACTAGTCAAATAAACCCTTTAGGAGTAAGGGCAAAGGCAGAATTAAGACTTGCAGAAAACAATCGCTCTTGGGATACAGAAGCTACTTTACATACTAAACCTTTATCAAATGTAAATTTTTCTTTAGCAGGTAGTTTAAATGGTAATGACCTTGCAGAGCAGTCAAGCTTAGGTATTAGATTAAGTCCAAGGATCAACTTTCAGTTTAATGTAGGTTTTAGAAACTTGGCTTTTGTATCAGCTAGGTACACTTATGCTCAATCGTTGATTGGTGAGCAAGATATTAGTCACAACTATGAAGTCAATTTTAATTTTCAGTATAGAGGTAATCTCTTTGTACAAGCAAATGGTTTTTATGGGCTGTTTTATCCTGATGAAGATCCAAGTTTTAATGAGTTGGAAGGTGAGATAAAAGTACGCTACATAGCACGTCCTGCTAATATAGAGGCTTTTTTTAAATCAAAAAATTCTAATGAAAAAGGGATAAATTCGGCTCAATACACCTATGGTCTGGCTTGGTCACAAAAATGGACTAAAAATATTAATACAAAATTTGGCTATCAACGTGAGATTACTATAACTGATTTAACAAGTACTTTTGAAAGAGCTAAGCTTGACCTGAATATGGAAAACCTTTTTACTGATGGAGTAGGCTTAGGTTTAGGCTATAATTTAGGTAGTAGAAGTAGCCTCTTTGATTTTGATGGTGACTATGAACACTCTATAAGAGCAGGATTAATTTTTAGCCTTAATCAGACATTTAGCTTTGATACTCCTCCACCTATTATTAATCTTTTTGGAGGACTTAAAGTAGGTGAAGTAAGAGGGGTTGCTTTTATGGACAAAAACTTTAACAATCAGCAAGATGAAGATGAACCTCCTTTAAAAAATATCAAAATGGCTTTGGGGGGCAAAAGCATTCGAACATCTGAAGATGGCTCTTATAGCATAAAGTTGCCTGCTGGGAGCTATCAATTTCAATTTCTAGATGGTTTACCTGCCAAAGTTGATCTATTAACTGATAAGGGAGTTATTGTAGAGGTTAATAATAAACTTGAGCGCAATCTACCTTTTGCACCAGTTGCTTCACTAGACATCCTAATTTTTGATGATGCTAATAGTAATGCCAAGTTTGATGCTGATGAAGGGGGACTTTCCTATGCTCGAGTTAATTTACAAGGGCACATTAAAAAATCTACTTATACAGACGCCTATGGGAGAGTAACAATAGCAGGTCTACCTGCAGGAGATTACTTGGTAGAAATAGATAGTGATTCGTTGCCTGGCAAGTATCAACCTACTAAGGCTGTCCAAGAACTTACACTCTCAATAGATCAACCAAGACCTTTAGTAACTTTGGGGGCAGCAGTACCAGAGCGTAAGTTAGATGTTGTTACCTTTGATAGTGATGATGTTGCTATAATTCCAACAGCATCTCCTAACGCTGTTTCAGCAGGTGCTGAAGTGAGTTTTACAGTATCGGTTAGTGGTCAGGTGGATAATCTAAAAATAGATTTTTTTGACAAGACTATAGATTTCCAAAAGAATGATCAAAGCTGGTTTACTATGTTACGTATTCCATTAAATACATCTATTGGCCCATTACTTTTCCCTATAACAGCCTACAGAGGCAATGAAAAAGTTAAAGAGCAAAAAGTTTTTGTTAATGTTGTAAGAAAAAGACCTTTTGAAAATGTACGCTTTGTTGCTAATGTACTAGAAGTTTTTAATATAGAGATAACTACTCTTTTTAAAGCAGATCAGGGCTTGTTAACTTTAGAGAGTGGAGAGAGTATTTCTCTTACATCAGAAGATGGTTATACTTGGCAGGGTAATTGGCAGGTTGGGTCACAACCAAAAGAGCAAACAGCACAATTGGTTATGGATGATGAAGTTATAGGAGAGGTATTGCTTATAGCAGTCAAAAAGCGTCAACTAGCTATAGACATGGAAACTCCTGAGAACGCGCAGAGAAATTAGAAACATGGCAATCAAAGTCTTATAGGTACTCGAGCTGGATAACCTGAGCTAACAAAAAATTAGGGGAGTCCCGTCGGGTAACAAGGTGCTGTTACCAGCACCCCGTCCCCTAAGAACCATCCGAGCGACTTTCACCGCAGATTGGCTCAAGCCTCTTAAAATCCCTAGCTTGCACAGTAGGAATCGGTTTTACAACAATTAAACCTCGGTTATGTACTTGCATATGACAATTGGGATGTAACATAACTAAATTAGAAGCAGCGTCACTCCCACCATTAGCTTTCTCTAAGATATGGTGAACATGCCAACCAGTTCTCTTAGAAATAGCTTGTCTACATACCAAACACTTTCCCTCTTGGTTACGCCAGAGGTTTAGCAGCATCTTTCGTCCTTGCCAACTATCGCTTAACTTTCTTTTAAGGCGTGCCTCAAAGTAGGTTTCCCAAGCAGGATCATAAGGATTTGCCTCACCCTTTATTTTGGTATGTCTTTTGATAGGTGTTTTGCTTGCTTTACAAAGGCGTGTTAGCCTTGGTTTTCCTTCTTTAGTTGTTTCATAGGTGGCAAATATCCAATTCTCTGTTCCTATCTGAAGTTTATTGATCAAAATCGGCGTTAGCATCTTTCTACACAATGCAAATGGGTAATTTAGGGTGCAATACTGTAGACACTAAAAGTTGAATTAATTGTCAAAATCTGCTATCCTGTACTTTAGCTATGAGGAATAGGTCTTCTGGGATGCATGTAGCTACAAGCACTCGCCAGTATAAAGGAAAAACTTATAAATCTTACTTACTGAGACGTTCTTATCGTAAAGATGGCAAGGTAAAAAAAGAAACCCTAGCAAACCTAAGTCCACTAGGTGATGAAATTATAGAAATGATCCGAAGCTGTTTAAAGGGTAAGCAGTTTGTACCTATAGATCAAGCTTTTGAAGTGATTGAATCTAAGCATCATGGACATGTAAAAGCAGTAATAAAAGCTATGGAGAAACTAGAGTTTAAGAAGTTAATAGCAAGTCGTGCCACACAAGAAAGAAACTTAGTAGAAGCATTGATAGCAGCAAGGATACTAGCACCAAATAGTAAATTAGCAACAATAAGATGGTGGGAAACAACAACTTTACCAGAAATGCTAGAAGTAAGGAAAGCAAGGGAAGAAGAAGTGTGTAAGGTAATTGAATGGTTGGAAGCAAGGCAAGGATATATAGAAAAGAAATTAACAAATAGGCATGTCAAAGGGGAGAAAGTATTAATGTATGACATGAGTTCAAGTTATTTTGAAGGAGAGGAATGTCCATTAGCAAAATGGGGACAGAATAAAGATAAAAAGAGAGGGAAAAAGCAAGTAAATTACACATTGCTGACGGACAAAAGGGGATGTCCAATAGTAACTAGGGTGTACGAGGGCAATTACACAGAGTCAAAGATACTAAAACCAATGATAAAAGAGCTAAAAGAGGAATTTGGAATAAAAGAAATAGTGATCGTAGGAGACAGAGGAGTAATAGGGAAAAAACAGATAGAAGAGTTAAAAAAAGAAGAGGGAGTAGGTTGGATAGCAGTATTGAAGGCAGCAAGTATAAAAAAGCTGATAGAAAGTGGGAATTTGAATATAGAAGAATTGAAGAAAGAAGAATATTTAGAGTTTAAAGATCAAGAATATGAAAAAGAGAGATTGATAGGGTGCTGTAATAGAGAAGTAGCGGAGTGGAAAGGGAAAAAGCGACAAGATTTGCTAAAAGCAACAAAAGAAGAGTTAGAGAAGATAAAGGAGATGGTAAAGAAAGGAAGTGTAAGAGGGAAAGGGGAAATAGGAGTGCGAGTAGGAAGAGTAGTCAACAAATATAAAGTAGCAAAGCACATTAAGTTAAAGATAACACCAGCAAGGCTAAATTTTGAGATAGACGAAGAGAAAGTAAAGAAGGAAAGCGAGTTAGATGGGATATATGTAATAAGAACAAGTCTAACAAAGGAGAAAGTGGATACAAAAGAAGTAATCAGGAATTACAAAGGATTAAGTGATGTAGAACAGGGATTTAGGTCGATAAAAAGTGTAGATTTGGAATTAAGACCAATATATCACCATATGGAGCAACGAGTAAGGGGACACATATTCTTGTGCATGCTAGCTTACAACGTGAAGTGGCATATGATGGAGGCATGGAGGTCAATATTATTTGCTGATGAAGAAAAAGGTAAAAAAGAGGAAAGTAACCCCGTGAAAAGAGCGGCAAGGTCAAAGAAGGCATTAGCAAAAACAAAGACTAAAAAATTAGAAGATGGTAGTAAAGTTCACAGTTTTCAGACATTACTATCGGATCTAAGTAGCATAGTAAGAAATACTTGCAATTACAAAGGAGAGGAGGATGCAAATTTAGTAAAAGTAGACACTATAGCGAATAAGCAACAGCAAAGAGCATATGACCTACTTGAAGCTATAGAAATGTAGACAGAACGATGTACCCCTAAAACAGGATTATTGGCGTGAGGGAGAGGTCTAGCTATAGTATTTATAAATAAACTTCAGCCTATGCTGTGAAAGTATTTCTCCTTCACCCATTGGGCAGGTTTATTCAAGAGTTTGACATGAAAAAATATTACTTTGCAGAACGGTATTATCAATAGACAATAGAGCAGGAAGTTCGGTCACCATCGGGTATTTTTTAGAGATAGAATACACTGTCCAAGTTGACTAAAACTCGGATTAGACACTAAAACTCTTCACTGGGCTTGAGGATATTAGAGATTGGCTTACCTCACATTGTATTTTAAAGGCAATTTTTGATATGCTTCCCTGACAATGTGTCTCCATAATCACCTTTTGAGACAATCTTAAGCTTTCTTGATTTTTTGGTTGAAATTTAAACCAAGGAGTAATTACTTTCAAAACAACAATCTAAAAAAATATACTGAATAGGACTTGGTAAAAGCGCATAAGAATCAATCTTTACTTTTTCTTGTGGGTAACATATTTATAACCTCTTTGCATCTATAAACCATTTCTCAAAAACGAATAATTTTCACGACTTTTCTTTCAAATATCTTCAAGATAAAATCATCTTTCTTTAACTTGTTTACTACATCCAGCACAGTTATACTCAAAAGAATGATTTAAAAAGTCATGTCAATGATACCTGTAATTCTTTCGAAAAAGGTTATCAGAAAGGCTTACTTACCCTTAAGCATAAAACGTTACGTCAAATGTATAAGCATGATTTACTTCCTTGTAGTATTAAACATGCTTGTAGACTGCTTTCTCAAGACAAACATGCTGATAGTACAGGCTTTAAGAAACGCCTTAACACTGCCCCAAACAATGCTTATCTTGCCATTGATATCCTTACTAGTGAACACCAAGGTTGGAATATTGAAGGGTTGAACAAGTACTACAGTGGCAATACTGTAGCTCTGGGTCTGGGTTTTGCAGATGCAGCCTTAGTATGGACAGACAAGCAAAAATGCCCCTATCCTTTAGGGTTTAAAGGTTACCTATACAATGAAATGGCAAGTAATAGATACAGATCACTAACACCCAGTGAATTAATGCTAGAATTGACTAGGAAAGCAAATAAAGCCCTAAAGATCAAAGCAGTAGTGTTTGATGGAGGAATAACAGCTCGTCCTGCCCTAAAGGAACTCAAAGAAGAAGGAATACCATTTGTAGGAAGGATAAAGACAACTAACAATATTACTTTCCAAGAAAAGGAAACAAGTATCTCAACTTTGGCAGTAGTGAGTATGTTAGTAATATTAGTTCACTCAACTAATTATAGCAATTCTCAAAGGAAAAATCATCAGTAAAGGAACAAAGAAAACCTAAAAGACCTAAATAGTAAATTAAAAAGGACTCAAAAAGCAATTGGATTTTTAAATAAACGCTTTCTAGTAGCAGACAGCAGCTAAAATAGGTGCCATCAAACTTTCAAGTGTTTGCCCTTTTACTAATCCAGCACTTATGAAACTTGCCAAACTCCACAAGCTCTGTGCTTTTGCTACTCGACACCAATGGGAGTTACTACCTTCAATTTCTACCTTGAGTTGATTTTGAAGCTTTTTTAAGAGGTCCTGATCATGAGGTATGGCTCGCAATAAGCTGTAAACTACGGCAACAAAGCTAATATGTCTGCATATCGCTTCAATATCCCGTACCTGATACTGGTCCAAACCTTCTGCCTTACCTTCTTCATGATATACTTCAATTGGCCACCTATGGCGTCTGATTCTTGTTATTCCTGCTGATTGCCATTTTAAGCAATTTGAAATTAATGCATATGGCTCACCCTTCAATTCTTCCTCTCTGTAATTGATAACTAATCTTTGCTTCCCAAAATTCTTAACCTTAATCGTGCAACAAAAACTGTAGTACCTTTCTTTCTTTCCCTTGTAGGAAATGGTTATTTTACGGAAAACTGGCTTCTTCTCCTCACTTAAATTATCGAAATGCTCTTTTTTAAGTCTCTGACTGAAGTCTTTAATTGTTTCTTCTTGCCCATTTACAATTACTTTATCATCTGCACAAAGTGTTCCTACATAGGGAAGTTTAAGTTCCTTGTCAATGAAACGACAAAAAGGAGCTGCTGTATACCATTTATCAAATACTATAGGCAGTTTCATCCTTGGATTACTTTCCTTCCATTTAGATAGCAATCTTTTTGCAATGTGAAACTTGCTTTCATACAAATCTGTGACACCATCTTTGTTTTGATGCCTTCTCCATAATCTTATCAAGTACTGTCGCCATTTTGCTTCATTAGTCTTTTTCAGTTCTAGCTTACTTTCCTTGATGGGAATACCTAGCTCTGGCAGCCCCTCCTCTATTTTCTCAAGGTCAGCGGGTTTCCATAATTCAAATTCTACTGGATAGTCAGTTTGATCGTCACTATAGTGTAACCCTACCAAATGGTGCGCCCAAACATGGCATCCTTTACTAGAATCATAAAGTTTTGCTATGCCTTTAAAGTGTTTGCCATAATGCTCAAGCAAAGTATCATCTATACTTAACACACCTTTAGGTTTGAAACGAGTACCTTCCAGACTTGCTAAAAGGTCTAAACGTTTTTGGTTTAGTTTCTCTTCACTAAAAGGGCTTTTGTTTAACAAGCGATTAAGGCTGCTTTGATCACGGTTCTCAAAAATAATCAAGCGATTAATCCCCTCAACGGTTTTGTTTTCTGAAACAATAAGTCCACTTATATAACGTTTGAACTGTGTCATGGCTGAATCAGAGAAAATATCTTTAAAGAAATGTTCATAATGCTTAACAACTTCAGGGTAATCAAGCAGGGGTACCATATAATCACCTCCACGGTGTGTTTATACATTTTAGGAGGTGTTATTCATAATGTGAAGATTAGTAACAATTTGCTTTATCGGATATTAGCCTATTTTCGTTTTCCTGACATCGCAAAGGCCTCACTGCAAAAGTTGAGTACACATACTGTTTTTTCTAATGCCCTTACTCAAGGAGTGAAGTGGCGCATGTTAACTCAAAACCCTGCTCAATATGTTGATTTACCTAAACAACGTAAGACAGAGATGAAATGTCTTTCAGAAAAGGAGGTACAACGTTTTCTTGAGCATGCAAAGCTTGATCCTCATTATGTGCTTTTTACAGTTATGGTAAGTACAGGAATGAGAATAGGTGAAGTATTAGCTTTAAAATGGACAGATTTTGACCCTACAAAAGACATCATTACGGTGCAACGTAGTTGGGGACGTTTGAAAAAAGGTCATGGTTTCAAACCACCGAAAACTCAACGTGGTTTTAGGAACATTACTATTCCCACAAGTCTTACTAAGATGCTTCTAGAGCATAAGGAATCACAGCCTTGGGAAAGTGAACTTATTTTTCCAAGTCAAAATGATACTCCTCTTAATGAGCGCAATGTTACTACTAGGCATTTCAAGCCCATACTTAAAAAGGCAGGACTTCCAGACATTAGGCTTTATGATTTACGCCATACTCAAGCTACATTACTTTTACAAGCTGGTGTACATCCAAAGATTGTCAGTGAGAGATTAGGGCACTCGAGTATTCAGCTTACTCTAGATACTTACTCACACGTTTTACCTAACATGCAACAAGAGAGTGCAGAAAAGCTTGAAAATATTATCTTTGAAAGGGTTGGCACACAAACGGCACATGAAAGCAAAGAAATGAGGCTCAATTAAGAAACCTCATTTCTATTTTAGACTGTTCCTAACGGCTTTTTCTGTGGTAGCGATGGAGAGACTTGAACTCTCGACCTCACGATTATGAGCTGTGGGTGGGCAAAATTAAGATAAATTATGTTAAACCCTGATAAAAACTTGTGTTCTAGAACGGAGTTTAAAAATACAATTATCCTAAATCTTGATAAAATATGTTTAAAGATGTTTTGTGGTTGTATTGTGGTTGTATTTAGTATTTAACTTACCTGCAAAAAGCTAATGAGTTACTAAGCCATTAAATCATCAAATAATTTCTTATTTGTCTTTTGGTATTGCCATTGTTTTAGGCTCGAGCAACTCAAATATTTCTATAAAAGAGTTGTTCGGAAATAAATAGTTTAAACAATCAAAAAATTCCAAAGCCCCCCACAGACAGCTATAACGCTATCTGCAAAACCTGTCTTGCGATTCCGAAAGGCATGCACTAGTATATTAAAGCGTTTCATACCTCCTATGGCATGTTCTACATATATCCTTGCTTTGCCCAGCCTTTTATTCCTCTCCTTCTCTGCTTCTGTTAGCTCTGGATTAGGATTCTTTTTACTCTTCCTTGGCTTTTTCTTTGGTATCGCTGCTCCTATCCCATAATCCTTGTTTATACCTTGATAACCTGAGTCTAGATTTGCTCTTTTTCCCTCCTCTTTCAGCCAGCCTTGTTTAGGTGGAAACTCCTCCTTAAACATCCCATAGTCATGTCTCCGCCCAGCAAATGTCCTTCCTACATAGATTATTACCTTTCTTCCTGTTGCTATTATTGTGTTTTTTACCGTGTGCCCCTTCTTTTTTCCACTATATAGCTCCTCCTGCTTTTCTTCTTCACTAGGGCGTCTATGTTTCCTTTCTGTAGCATCAATCAGTATTTTTCTTGCTTCTTCAAGCGCTTCTTTTAACTCCTCAGGTGTATTGAACTCTCTCTTAGGCAACATACCTAATTTTGCCAAGGCTGCTGAGAGAATTGGCAGCAGCTTATGTACCCAATAGTGTGCACTGGAACGAGACATATCAAACTTCTCTGCTAATTCATCCATTGTAGGATAACTTTTCAGGTAGTAGAGAATAAATTCGAGTTTGTGTTTAGTAGAAGGAAGTTTACTTTTTCTTCCTCCTCCCCTAGATCGTTCTCTTTCCCCTTTAGCTTGTTGTTCTTCATAGTCTTTTTGACTTTGCTCCTCATATACCTCTTCAAACACTGTCTCTAACTCATTTATCTTTTCTTCAGGCAAACCTGTCAAGGCTCTTACTTGTCTGTCACTTCTGGTTTTGAAAACTACCATACTAGCTACTATTTTAGCTGATTTGGCTATTTCCGAACAACTCTAAAGGCTACAAGCCCTTTAGGCAAGGGTATTTAATTGTCAAGGAGCACACATCTTCAAAGAAGGCGCAAAAATTCTATTCAGAATGATCTTAACTAAGCTTTAAAAGGGTAACAGGGAATCAGAGGCTAATAGGTTAGAACAATCAATATTTGTTTCCATTAAGACTTGATGATCTTTAGCTATCAACTCATCAATAGAGATATTTTTGACTGGCGTAAAGACAATACCAGCACCACCACAGCTTTCACACTTTGCTAGACCTACTTTATAATCTCCATAAAACTCTACTTTTACTTTATCTTCTCCACTACACTCATCGCAGTCTATTTCTATTGTAGGCAAAAGGTCAGCTACAGCAAGGTCAATACAGAGGTCTGATGCTCTCCAAGCTTCTTCTGGTTTAACAGGGAATTTTACACCAACCATTTGAGGGTTCGGGTAACGTTCTATTACTTGACCTTTGGTTAGATCTACGTCTGTAAGGCGGTTTCTTATGTAGTCACTGAAAGCATTGTGGGTTAATACTTCAGGATCAAGGGCGACTATGCTATTGTGCATACTAGTCTCCTTATTAGAGATTTCAGAAAAGGCGTTCTAACTTTGGCGAGTAAAGCCGCCTTTCTGATTATTTGTATTTTAGCATAAATAGGCTATTCAGTCAATAATTATCATTGATCAAATAAACATTTAATGCTATTATGGTATTTATGATAGTTACTGTGAATGACCATATAAGACAAGCAATTAGGATTGAACTAGCCAAACGCAATATGAAACAAGCTGAGCTAGCTGAGAAAATGGGTATGTCAAAGCAGTACCTTAATAGAATTATGCTAGGTCAAATTGGGAAAATCCCTAAGACTTGGGAAAAGTTGCTTGATGAATTTGATCTCGAGCTAGTGGTAAGGCAAAAAGATAATATATAGTTGAAGCTTTAGGATTGCAGAGTTTTTGCTTATTGCTTTAAGATTTAGAGGCTCGAGCAACTCAAGGCATAATCCAATAAATATGGCTTACCACAAAAGTTTGTTTATATAGTTATAGGAGGTTAATTATGAAAATCCATTTATCTAACCCTAGCTTAACTGTTAGGAAACTCTAATGGAAAGCATACCAAATATTGTCAAGGATTTCTTTGATATTGTTTGGCAACAATATTTAGTTCACTTACTTGACTTTGTCGAGCAGCACAAGGGTTTCTTTGAGATTTTTGTAATGCCAGTCGTGATTTCTTTATTAGGATTACGTTGGCCTGTTATTCAGGCCAATCATCGCCGTAGAAGGTTTAGGAAACTTGTTCGAAAAGAATTAGAGGAGATAGGTCCTGAGAATAAAGGTCCACAACAGTCGTGGAAAAGTTACCTTGGGAAAGACTTTGTCCACCGTAAGATTATTCAGGAACCCAGTGAGAACAGGGAATTCCTCCTAGAGTTAGATCCAAAGTTTGTTTATTGGATAACACAACTTTGGTCAGCATATGAGAATGATCAACCTGATCAATGGTTGCACTATCTTAAACGGCTTTCAAAGCATAGATATTCAAGAAGTGCAGATCTTAAGAAGGCTGTAATTAAGTGGAAGAATCTCATTGAGAATAAGCAAGGACAAAAGACAGAAGGTAGCACTGATGCTTCAGCTAAGTGGTGGTGGTGATTATTGAAATGAACTTTGAGTTCCAATTAGAAATTTTGTTATTGGATACATGGGATAAGAGTAGATGGTTGGCTCGAGCACCAAACTCACAACCCCTAGTTTCCCAAACAAGTTTAAGAGTGCTAAAATAACTTTATGCTTCCTGACCGCTACCTAAATCCCCTAACAGATTTTGGGTTTAAAAAACTCTTTGGCTCAGAACCTAACAAAGAGTTACTGATTGACTTTCTGAATCAACTTTTACCAGAACCGCACAAGATAGAAAAGCTTACTTACAAAAAGAATGAGCACTTAGGAATTACCGAGGTGGACAGGAAAGCTATATTTGACCTTTACTGTGAAAACGAAAAAGGTCAGAAGTTTATAGTTGAGCTACAAAAAGCCAAGCAAAATTACTTTAAAGATAGGAGTGTTTACTACTCTACCTTTCCTATACAAGAGCAAGCTCAAAAAGGAGATTGGGATTATAAGTTACAAGCTATTTACACTGTAGGGATATTAGATTTTGTTTTTGAAGAGGATAAAGATTGTCCTGATGTGGTTCATAAAGTCAAGCTAAAGAATCAACTCAACAAAGTTTTTTTTGATAAACTGACTTACATTTACATAGAGCTGCCTAAATTCCAAAAGACAGAAGCAGAACTAGAAACGCTGTTTGATAAGTGGCTTTATGTACTAAAGCACTTAGAGAATTTGAAAGATCGCCCAAGGGCACTGCAAGAGAGAGTATTTGACAGATTATTTTTAGCAGCAGAAATAGCGAAGTTTAAGCCTGAAGAGAGGGAAGCATATGAAGAAAGTTTAAAACACTACAGGGATCTTAAGAATGTAATTGATACTTCTTTTCTTGAGGGTAAAGAGATTGGTATAGAAGAAGGAATGGAGAAGGGAATGGAAAAGGAGCGCCAAGCTATTGCTAAGGAAATGAAGCAAGCAGGAATGGATGTAAATGCGATAGTTAAGTTGACGAAGTTAAGTATTGCAGAAATAGAGCAGCTCTAAATTCCTTCAGCTTTTTAGGGTTTAGTAGGTTACTGTATAAGTCTAGAAATAATAGTTGGTAAAAGCAATCCAACCTATCATAGCCATAACCATTTTCTACCTTCAATTGTCTGAACTGTGATTACGCTGATTTTGGGATTTTTCTAGAGGTTTTATAGACGTCTATCCAAAAAACCTCGGAGGTTTTCCTGAACCCAATGCAACAAATGGAAACGTACTATCACAAAGAATTGAAACATTACCTATAATCTTTACAGAGTATTTATAGCCTTGATACAATTCAACAGAGCGATTAGTAGTAGCAGCACGCTTGTGTACTTTTTGATAAAGTTGTGCTGTTAATTGAAGGTTAAGAGCTGACATGAATGATAGCATTAACTACTTCTGCTTGGATAGTTTCTTTGGGTGGGCCAATTAAGTGTAGGGCTGAAGTTTGTTTAGGCAAGCTCTACTTTAAGTTGCTTGTCAAAAGCTCGAGCTATCCTCTCCAGAGATTCAAGTGTAATAGTTGTGTTACTAGGGTCAAGTAAGCGATCTACTTGTGAACGACTGGTATTTAACTTTTCTGCTAGCTAGGTTTTGTTTATATTAGTTTCTTTCATGATCTCTTGAATTTGCAAGGCTAAAAGTCGTTTGTGTGCTCGAGCCGAGACTTCTTCTAGAATACCTTCTTCTTCAAGAAAATTGTCAAAGTTACTTCCACTGTATTTATTCATATCATTAATCACCCACTTTGCCAAAGATTTTTTCGGCTACGTGCCAATTTTAGATCACTTTGTGGTGTCTTTTTAGATTTTTTGATAAATCCATGCAACAGAGCCATCTCGCTTAAGTGAATGCTAAAAAACATTCTTGATATTTTACTATCACTAAGGCAACGATGAAAGGGAGTATTAGGTTGGCTCGAGCACCCACCCATTAAAAAGTATGCGCTCGAGCTAAGCTTTTAAATCAGTTTACTAGGCTCAGTTCTCCCTAGGGGTGTTTGATCAAAGTCAGCATCAAAACTTACTATGGTTAACTTGTACTGCACGGCAATTAGGTATTGGTAAGCATCATCAAAATCAAGTTGGTGTTGTGTTTTTAGTTTTCCCATTTGCATTAAGTCACCCGCACTAAGTTTCACTCGATTTACAGGGGATTTAACTAGCACATCATTCACGAAAGCATCAAACAGAATTGACTTGTTGAGCCGTGAAGTAATCACACCTATTGAATAAAGGCTAAACTCACTGAGGTAAAGTTTATTAGCAGGTGTTTTGGTTAAGAAGTCACTAGCCACTTTGGCTTGCTGTTGTTTTAACAGTACCTCGAGCCAAACATTAGTATCTACTAAATACACAAATTAACTATTCCACCAGTTAAGGACTTTAGCTTCTAATTGTAACGAGGTGTATTGCTGGGCAAATTCACTAAGACCCCCTGCCCAATCAAGGCTGAGATAGCTTGGTTGCTGTTTTTTTTGTGATTCAACTAGCTTGTAAGTGAAGCCTAGCACCTCTTCTTGTAAATGTGTGGGTAGTTGCTCTACTAGATCAGTAAGTTGGGTTAAGTTCATTTAACAATCCTAGCACAGGTTTTTATAAAGTAGTTTTCCATTCTTACAGCATATTGTATTTCCGTCAAAACATCCAGCTGTTTTACTGTATTCCAGTTATTTTGGGAAAGGTTGCTTGAGACACTCTACTGAAATCCCATACTTTCTGCCCCTTGTCTGTTCTAAGATACTTGATCTGTACACAAGGTCAAAGTAAAGTTAAAACAGCAGAAATGTTGTCTTGGTTTGGCAGCAAGAGGAAATTTGATGCTTTGCACACGTTTTGTAAAGACAAGGAATGTAGCCATGCTCTTGCTGATTTCTTGGATTTTGTTTAGTTATGGTGGGTCCTTGCGCAGTATGTCAGAAAAACTTGGGGTCGCCCAAACCTCCGAGGTTTTAAAAACCTCGGAGGTTTTCCTGAACCCAACGCAGCAATTTGCCAACCTTTTTAACACAAGGGTTTGACATGAAAAAATAATTGCCTTCAAAACGGTGACAGCAAGGGGTAGTAAAGCTTCTAACTCGGTCACCATCGTGTAAAGGAAATATCTCTATATTTTTCCGTTGGTGACATAATTTCTTTTCTAAGAAAGAGGCTCAAAAACTATATTTAGGAATTTGTTTAGTGATTAATGATTATAGATGTACACCTTTTGTTTATCACCACTGACAATGATGTAAATGATGTAGAGGTATTAACCATGAATCTTAAAAGTGAACTAAAATCCCTACTAGCTTTGCTTGGTCCTAATTATTCTCGAATTTATTTCAAAAATTCTTAAAAGGGGGGTCCGAAAGTCGGGTCATGAATAGCAAGGTGAATTTTCTTGGAGTTGTGTTTTTATAGAACTGGAGTCCTTAGAACCTAATTATTGCAGTGATTCCCAATTCGTATTTACGCTTTTGATTTATGATTGAAATGAATAGGGTATTGAAACCTTAAAACGATTAGATTCGTTTAGATTCGACTTCATCATTAGACTTAGTGCACTAATTCCTGCGAGGTTTGTAAGGCTCCCAAATCCAATCAAAGGATGGTCCTCTATACTCAACAGGGCAAGTAGTCCTGCAATGTGGTCTATTACCTTGGGTTGGATGAAAGGATGGAAAACCTCTATATGCAGCAATTGCCCATTCGGTAGGAGGAATGGGATCGTCAAAACCACCTAAGCTAGTATTTAGACCTTTCCATGCATAGATTAATCCTCTCAACACCCATTCAGGCATAATCCAGTCACACAAGCTTGCCATTACCCCAAGCATTGCATAATTCACTGTTCCAGCCAAGTAGCATTGACCTAACACCTCAACTGTTCCAAGGCACTCTTGGAATGAGTTAGGAGAACTACCACAGAAAGGGTAATAGGGTGGAGATGCAAGCCAATCAAAATAGAACAATTCACTAATGTCCCAAGCATCAACAAAACTAAAATTGCTATCGCTAAAGCTATGAATAGAATTACATGCGTTTTCCTGTTGATCTGGCGTCAAATCATTATACCAACTACGAATGCTCCTAAGTACACCTATAAGTTCCTCTGTTATATCAGGACCGCAAACAGGTTCTCTTAACTGGCTACTCGGTTGCTCGATGGAAGGCAATGTTTCTGATTCTGATAAAGTTGATTCTGGCGTGTTAAGTGTTTCTTCTACCGATTCTGGTAAAGTTGACTCTGGTGTAGTAGGTGCTTCTTCTTCCGACCCAAGAACTGATTGAAGGGCTAGATTGTAGGCTTCTTGTGAAATATCTGAGAATTGACTTGTTCTCCGATAACGCATGTTAACCTGTATTTGTCTGTTGCTATGAGTTCTTAAATAGCGGGCAGCACTGCGAATGCCATTTTCACATGCTAAAACGAAATCCTGTAAGTGTTCTGTACTCTCTTCAGGAGCTCCTCTAATAATAAGAGTTATATCCCATATAGGACCAGTCTCAAGTATAGCAGTCGAATACTCCCTGTGGATCCTTCGTTTTTGAATTCTGGGAGCATTCATAGAATAATTTTGCTGTATTACGTGAACTAATTCGTGTGCCAATAATCGTTTTCCTATTGCTGTACTTGGCTTATACTGTCCTGTCCCAAAAATAATTTCTTGCCCTACTGTGTAGGCTAGTGCATTCATTGCCTGTGCTGACCTTACTGCACGTGCATCAGTATGCACCCGCACGTGACTAAAGTCATGGCCAAAACGAGACTCCATAAAACTACGTGTGTTTGTATCCAATGGCCACCCTGGTGAACGCAATACCTCATTTACAATAGGCGAAACCTCGCCACCGCTACTATTATCAGCAGCTCGACGTTGTAAAAGTGGCTTAGCCTGCAAGAATCCCTCTTCTTCCTCACCCACCTGACGTTGCGCACTAGGCTCCGGCATACGCATCACCTGCTCCGCTACACGATCTGCCTCTTGCTCATACTTGTCATTAGTAGCACCAATACGCAACTTAGCTTGTATAGGTAATACTTCGTTTTCTTCTTTTTCTGCCTGACAATTAGGACAACCACCACCACAAACACAATTAGCCTTGCGCTGGATTAAACAGCTAGGTTTGATAAAGGGGGAGTTGTGTGCTTGGATTACACTAGGTAATTTAGAGGCTTGCCTTCCCTGCTTAGGTGTCACCTTAAAATGCTGTATCCGTGTGTGAATTGTAGACTGCATCATTTTCCTACTTTCCCAAGGGTTTGAGTAAGGATGTTTCCCATTGCATTACCTTAGCGCTTTCTTAGGCTCAGGACGTTCATGAATGGGATGAGGTTAATTATACATACTGGCTGCTAATTCCCTATTGTAGCCGTTATTCTCATAAATACCAAAACCTTAATGCTGAAGGTGTGGGAGATATGCTATTCACCAAGACGCTCATATGTTTGTGCTATTGCCTCATCAAGTCGATGCCACCTTTCACGATTGACACGATAGGCTTGATTTAATGCATTTCGTGTTATCCGTAAAGTGTGAACATAATTACGATATTGGTTACCCATATGACGAAGGTTGTTAATGATTGTAGAACTATCTAGTATGCTAATTTGATATGATTCAAGAGCTTCCTGAATTAGATTTCTTGAAGCTGCTGCTAATTCAGCAGCAGCAGCAGCAGATTCAAGATAATTAGTTTCATTCTCTAAAAAACGATTCACTAGTTCAAGATTATCTTCAATATACTGTCTATTCCCACGCTCTGTGATTCCTAAGCGTACACCAAACAAACGTCCCAAATCAATACCAGAACCATCTAAAAAATTGACAAGAGTGACACCAAGCAAATCAGTATCATTTTCTCTAATACCCCTAGCAAGCTCTGTTTCAAAATAGCGTTGCCAATGACCATTACCACCTTCTTGATAATCACGCCTTATCCAGTTAAGAACTGCGAGATGGAATTCATTTCGTGAATTGGAATTGACTTCTAACGGCGGGTGTTCAAATATATTTGGCAAATGGTATTGAAGGTTGTAGAGGTCTATTCCGTTGCGTTCAATTTGGACTCTTCTTCTTGCACGCTCTTGACGTCGGGAAGCCCTAATCCTGTCTGCTACTTGAGCATGAGCGAGCGAAGTACTTCCAGCAAATACAATACCTAATAAAGTGGTAATTCCTCCAACTCCTCGAATGATCCTTTGCATACGCCTCCTTCTGGGTTGGTGATAGATAACAGCATCTCGGCGCTGAACTGTTCCAGCTCTTGCTGATGGGTGCGTTTGGGTATGGAATGTTGTTCTTGGTCTCCGCCCTTCACTTTCAAAAACATGTGCTGTAACTGTTTCCAATCTATATTCATCAGCAAAATCCCGTAAAGCACGTTGACAACGATCTTCACAAACATACTGATTAACCACAACAACTAGTCGACCACCCACTAAGCGCTCACGGATTTCTGTAAACTGCTGACGCAAGGTTTCAGCTGCTTGCTCTCCAAATCGACGCCGCTGGCGTCCAATGAGACGTTCTGCTGCACGTCGCTGAGCTCCTGTTGACTGAGCAGCAGGACCAAGTAATGACCTAAGTCGTCGAAGAGCATGTTCTTCAGCATGTAAGCCCCTCACTTGCTGACCAAATGTGACCTGTATACGACGCCCTTCTCCATCAATCAATTGGATAATGGCATGTGTATTGCTAGAGCGGCGCAATAATCTTCCATCCTCACCTCTTACCCCTTGACGAAATCCAACCTCAGCAGTTAGCCTGACATACATATTTTCAGGGGATAACTCTTCATCTAATTGCCTTAACAGCATATTTATAGGTGCGCGTTTCAAAGTGGCAATACCTTTTGCTAAACGTCCTCGAGCAGGTTCTGCTTTATATTCAACAGCATTGTTGATAGGGCTAACTATAGTTGATTTAGTATCAGCAGTCTGAGTTCGAGCTTGCATGACATGAACTAATTCATGAATTAGTAATCTATGCCCTAGGCTAGTTTGAGGTGCATAGAAACCTTTCCGAAATACTATATGATTGCCAACCGTATAAGCAAGCGCATTTACAACACGTGTTGATAGATCAGCATGATCATTCGTATGTATGCGCACTTGACTAAAGTCATGACCAAAACGAGATTCCATAAAACCACGTGTGCTTGTATCCAGTGGCTGACCTGATGAGCGCAATACCTCATGCACAATAGGCGAAACCTCACTACCACTACTATTATCAGCAGCTCGGCGTTGTAAAAGGGGCTTAGTCTGCAAAAATCCCTCCTCTTCTTCCTCACCCACCTGACGCTGCAAACTAGGCTCTGGTATACGCATCACCTGCTCCGCCACACGATCCGCCTCTTGCTCATACTTGTCATTAGTAGCACCAATACGCAACTTAGCTTGTATGGGCAATACTTTGTTTTCTTCTTTCTCCGCCTGACAACTAGGACACCCACCACCACAAGCACAACGCTGAATCACTGGAAAAGGAACAGAAGTAAAAGCAGGCGTAACTTTTGGGGAAGCACTATACTTACCACTGTAATTCTTGGATAGTGCATCCTTAGCAGCAGGTTTTTGAGCAAGGGCGTGGGACATAACCTACTCCTCTTTATCTGCTTTAATAACTCTATCTAGCAAATCTGCATTATCTTTCTTAACTTTGTAAAAAACATTACCCATAATTTTTTGGAGAGTTCTGTCATCTGTTCTAACAAAAGTTAAAACGTCTTCTATACCTTCTTTTCTTAATTTCTTGGCAACATCGGGGCTAACACCTTTTAAGTCCTCTAGCTTTACCTCAATCTTAGGTTTGACAATGCCGTCATTAATTCTAACAAACCTACTTGGCTGAAACCCTCTGTCTAAAACAATGTCTATAAACTGCTTATTGTTTGGGGTAAGTTCTAGAGCCCTGGATTCAGGGTGAAGGACTTTATCATCATCACGACCACGTATTGTAAGAAATAACTCTTGGTTTTGTAGGCGTTTTAGAGTTTTAGAATCAATGGAAATACTGTAGTAACCTGAAGTATCTGTAGTTGTAGTACCAAGAGAACGTACAGATTTTCCTTTTGAATCTTCAACAAAGGCAACAAGGTTTAAAAGACCTTTGTTTTGCTTATTTACAATGCGCCCATGAATAAGTGCACCATCTCTCTGTACTTCTGGAACACGAATGCGAGCAACTTCACGTTCACTATTAAGGTGACGAATAGTTTCAAAGTTGCGGGCTAAACCAGCATATGCCCTCTTTACACGGGGATGTTCTCTACTAAAATTGCGCTCGATGCGCTTACTTTCATATTGTAATAAGGTGCGTATAGTAGTTTGAAGGCTAGTAATATCCCTAAGGATTCCAGCCTGCAAACTTTCAGCATCTCTAAAAAGGTTATTTATTTGGCTAATAAGACTCTGACTAAGTTTAGGAGCCTGTTCACAAAAAGTGTTATCAATAACTTGATTATTAAAATCAAAAACAGGGCGACTTGATTCTTTGTTTACAGCAACAATACAGTGATAGCCTTGGTTATCACTAGTATTATTCAGCACAGTTGTTTTTGAATAAAGAGAAAGCTTGAGCATAGAATCAAAAGGTTCCTTAAAACCGTTTCCTCTAGCTCTTAGTGTGAGAGCATCTAACAAAGTGTTGAAAGCAAAACGTTCATTAGCATTGAGTTGGAACCCCGATGAAAGCATGTCCGATTGGTTACCTTCAAAACTTAAATCATCTGAGGTAATGATTAGTTGAACAGCTATACTTTCACTATCCTTGCCAAGATATGTTTGATTATTACTAAACATCGTGTTTCCATCAGGTAAGGAGAAAGAAAAGTTTGGAGTAGAAGGTAGGGCTTTTGCATTAACTATTGAATTAGAATTCGAATACATAGCCTTTCTAAGTCTGTGGTTTGTGCTAAGCCCACTTATACTTACAATAAGTACTCCACCAATAAGGTGTTCTAGAGTCGAAGTACCTACTCCTGAAAGTTCACTGTTGAATTGATTATTGAGTATAGAAAAAGGCCCCAAGCCAAATATTGTAAGAGCTTGTCCAGCAGGTTGATCAACAACATTGTCGTGAACACGCACTGCTGGTTTAGGTGTAGTTAGACCTGTACGCTCACTCTTAAGAAAACTTAGTATAGATAGTGCTGTTGCCCTTAATACAATGCCCCCTCTTTTGCCAGGTGTAGGCTCTACATTGCTATTGTCTACTAGTGGGCCATTGTTGACAATGTAGTTGTGAGTTATGCTAACCTCTTCACCATAAATTATATAAAGGCCACACACAGGTGTAAGGTGGTTAACACCGTTATTTTCTATGCGGTTACGGTGCACCTCTACATCACCACATAAACCAAGGGAAACACCACCTAATCCTCTTTGTTGTACAACCCTTCTTAAAGTGTCATTAAAAGGATTGCGCAAGCAGTTATGGATCTTATTAGCAATAATTTGTAGTGAGATGACAGGAGTCCCTAAGCGAGTTAGAAACCGCTTCAGTGCTGCAAGACGGGAGCTAATTGGTCTGGCATTAGCTTCCAGAGTTGGTATCGGGATCCCAATGCCACATAAACCCATGTTGTTAATAGTATTGCCTTCAATTTTTATGTCATAAAGAAAAGCAATCATGTCACCAAGATCAATCTCGCGCTCAACTACCCTGATGCGGTATAAGTTTTCAAACTCATTTGCATTTTCAACAATAATTTCTTTAATTGCATAGTCAGTACCCGGAAAGGTAACAGTGTATACACCGGGTTCAACATCATTAAAAATGAAATAGCCTAATCCCTCAGTAGTATAATTAAATACTTGAGTATTATTATGGAGAGTAATGACAACCCCTTTTAGCTCTTCACCATCTTCAGTTTCAACATATCCCCAAATTGTTTTGTCATTACTTTCAATGGTGTGGACTTCTTCATCCTCATCACTGCCTTCAAAAAGTACATCACTGCCCAAGGTAACACCATTACCAGCTCCACCTTGTATAGTGTTTTCAATAACTTTCACGCGTTCCGAGCCACCAGCAAGCTTTATGCCCCCTAAAGCTTTAAAGGGTATGATGAAGTTTATAAAAATTTTAGTAAGGTCTATTTTGAAGATTATATTTACTATGCTATTAACAAGGTATAGTTTTCTATAAATCTCTTCTGGATTTATGCAAGGATCTACTAAATTTGTATCATCATCTGGTTGAGGAAATGTAGGTGTTTCTCCAGCAGGCACCACGCCAATATCATTACGCTCAATAAGACTATTCTCGGCTAGCATAAATATGGCTACATCAGCACCTTCTTTATCCAACGTACGAATTTTATTGTGCTGAATGTAAACGTTTTTACCGTTATAAACATTAATAGCCTGTTGACAAGCTAGAATACGGTTATGCCTTATATTAATTTCATCTAGCCCACCAGGCTCACTAGCTTTAAGCACCATGGCCGGGCCACCCAAAGTAGCTATGTCCATATGCTCTAAGGTTATATTACTAGAATCTTCTACCAAAAAAATAGGAGCGTCTGATTCTCTAGGAACAACTTTGGTTTTTTTGTCACAACCTTTAATTTTTATATTTTTCTTACCTTTTATGTGTACGTTGGCTTTATGGATACCGGGGAGCAAGCAAATTTCACCACCTGTATCAGTTAAATTATCTTCATCCTCATTTGCATCGGGCAAGTTATCTAGGGCAGCTTGTATAGAGTTATAATCACCCCTATCACCAACAGTAAAAGAGCAACATATACCTTGATTAGTAAGCGGTCTGGAAATCTTACGACAATCCTCGACAACTTTTGCTCTTATTTGTTGATTACTAGTAGTTTCCCACTCAATAGTAGCTAAAGGTACACGGTGATAAATAATTCCTTCAGGAGGCTTGTCATCAATCAGTGTATGACTATCAGTATCAGCATTAACCATTCCCCCAGCACGCACCTCAAACGTCCAGTAATCACCAGGGGTATAGTTAGTAGAGGTAGAATCATCAAATGCTAGTCTTATACCGTCACGTAGCTCATTTGACTCGTCTGAACCCAGTTTAGGAAAGTCTGTAATAGGTAAAATACCATTCCACAGCCGAAAGAAAACTTGCCCTGTAGGCCGTGTTTCAATATAGCGTTCAGTTACTACTTCTAGATTATCACCATCTAAAATAACTTCTGCACCATAAGTGACTCGCCAATATCCTTGAAGTAAATCCTCTTCTATAACTTCAAGATAGAAGTCACTTAAACCTGACATCTTTATAGCTTGATCATTAGCTTCCAGAATAATTTTCTTATCAGAGTCAGCTAAATCACACTCACCCCGTCCAACCAAGCCACCATTCATTTGCGACCACTTAAACATGACTGGGGGATTATCAGTATTGTTTACTTTGGCAATTTCTATTCTATAAAGTTGGTGTTCAAAACCAACATAGCCACCTCCCTCAACCACTGGACAATCTCTATCAACTTCAGTAGTTGGTAATAAAGTAGCTCTTAGTTTACCTTTTAGAGTAAAGTCATCTTGGATTTTTCCTCTTATGTTGCTGCAATTTTCATTTTGCTCTAAGCGATAAAGTCTAAAGCGCATAGCCGTGTGAGCACGCTCAGTAGTATCGGGGCCACCAAGTGCAGACTCAATAAGATTATTAGGATCTTGGAAACCATTAAAAGCTTCGCGCCAAAGCTCCAAAATAACTGCATCACGTGCACCATCTACAATAGAGGGTTCATCTTGTATTGGTGGTTGTAAGTAAGCTGCTACACGCAAAATATCTGCGGTTGGATCATCTACGTTTTCAGATAGATAAGCCAATATACCATCAGCCCATAATTTACCGTGAGTAATTTGAAGTCCTACACCAGCTTCACTAATAGCAGCACTGTTAATTTTAAAGCTATTAGGTATGCTTGCAGGAACAGCAGCTACACCTGATCCAAAGGCGTCTCTTGCTGCCTGGTCTTGCCAATGGTTAATAATTTGTGTTTGGGCGTTGCCATCAGTATCTAGTAATACTCTACCTTGCTGGTAGAGAGTTCCAGTAAAATTCTCCTTTGGATCAAAACACCATTTTGAAAAGTCGCCCTTCATAAATCATCCTCTCCTAAGTTACCGGCACTAAAAGTGGCCTAACTCCAACCGGCATAAACTCACGGTAACGAATTTGCAAATTACGCCATTTGTGAGCCTCCAGCAAAAAGCCAAATGCTCCCATAGCATCATCATTGGGACCGCGTTCCCGAATACGAAAATCACTACTGTGGGCAAGTTGCCCATAAGCAGGCTCACCAAAGATTTCACTGGTAAAATGTAGCTTTGCCTCTGTTCCCTTTACACAGCCAAGATTTTGTGGCAAACGGTCACCTGTACCCGAAAAATAACTAAACTTAATGCAGCCTTTTTGATTATTGAGTACCTCTAAAGCATGTACCCATATACCTCCACGACCATTTATACTACTTACACGCATTCGTCCAAAAACAGTAAGACCACTAACTTCTGTTGGTGGTCCCCAATCGCTTAAATCACTAGCATTTGTAACTCCGAAATCCTCTTCAGGATTGTCACTAACACCTTTGCCAGCATCTAAAATACAATCTGTGAGAAAGAGTCTATAATTATCGTCAATTTCTAACGGGCCTGCAATAGTGCGCTGCAAGATAATTTCAGGTGTTTGATTAAAAGCAGCCTTTTCATCTTCAGCAGCAAAACCATAGGAATTACTCAAGTGCAGAGAAGGTTTAATAACCTCACGGCTATCTTTATTAGTACAGTCCCATAACCTATGACCACCCGGATCAAGAGTGCAACCTATAATCTCAAGGCTATGTAGTGCTGTACGTGCAATGAGTGGCTCCTCTTCTGATAGCGAAGAATCTCGAGCTATATAAAGCCCTTCTAAACGTACGGTTAGATCATCCATAGCAGCATCAAATTGTTGTTGCTCAACTGCTCTTTCCTCCTCACCTGTTAAAGTACTTCTGACATTTTTGGGTCGGAATCTTAGTGGCTGTTTTAGCTTAATAATTGGGCGCTGACCATCTGCAACACGAATAATTAGTGTTTTGTTAAGCTGCAAGTTTGGTTCACCATCTTCAGTAGTGGTGCCATCAACAGTACTAAGATCAAGCACATGCACCATGCTGTCTTGAATCTCGATAGCAATAGGTGAATTCTCTTGGTCTATATTATTAAGAGCATTGTTTAGACCATTAGGATCACTGTGGAAATTAACCTCTTTAACTATGATTTCCTCGCCCTCCCACCTTTCTGGTAGAGCTTTGCGAGAAATAGGGTGTGCACCAACTGGTCCTACTGCACCATAGGTGTAAGTCAGTAGCATTTCTTCTTTTAGTGCCTCTACCTCGGTACTAGAATTTACTCCTATGAGAAACCTACCAAGTTCAGGATCAATAATAACTTCATGATTTTTAAGGATTGGTTGTACGCCATCTTCCCAAGCATAAAGATTAGCTCCACGGATTGACCAAATCTTAGGTTTTGCATCTGGCCAAGTTTTATCAGCAAACTCTGATTCAGGTAAGTGTATTTGCAAACCTACATCGGCAATATCAAGTGAAACTGACATAGAATCAAAATCTGTAGAGTCGTAGCTATTAATAACCACATAAGCTTCAGGATTTCCTGCTTTTGCACCTTCATTGAGCCTTACCCTAGGAATTGGGTTAGGAGTTCTATCTAGTTCTGTAACTACTGGTGGTTCTCTGTCAGGGTTAAACTGATAGGTATTAAAGATTCTGACAGGGTAACCTAAGGGTTGTACATCAAAGCGAAGAACATGAGTAGCCACCTCAGTACTTTCATCTGAAGCACCGTCTATATCTATGGGGTCGATATCTAGGGGATCCATATCTACGGTGTCCATGTCTGGTTCTATAAACATAGGTTTTATTGCTTGTATACGATAGTCTTCTAGTCTCCATAGAAAGATAGCCAAGTTGGGCAAGTTGTAACGGGTACTGCCAAAGTTAGGAGGTTTTAGGTCAGCTATGTGCCCAAAGGGATCAAAAGGTGTATTTAGCAAACTAAGCATTGCTGGATCACGTAAAGTTACCGTACCACCACGAATAGGATCAAAACGGTCTACAGCAGCATAAGGAGGGTCACCACCAATATCAGGACGCTGATGGTTAAGCTGCTGGTTCCATACTAGATTCTCGCGTAGTTCTACACAATGTACTCCCCACTTGGTTAAGTTAAAAGTAAGCCTTTCTATACTTGCTTTGGTTCCCTTGCGTCGCCTTAAAGCAATAGTGTTGGCTACATCGGCACGTAAAGTCCAAGGGTCACCTTTTAAATGGCTAACACCTAGTAAGTCACCTATATAAGGAATTACCCAGTCATCACAAGTTTCTATAAAGAGGTCACTATAAAGATTTTCTATGTTTTCGTGTATAGCACTAAAAGCATCTTCAACTAGTGATAGGTAGTTCTTTAATTGATAAGGAGGGTTTTGTTCCTCGTCTTTAATGCGGTAAATCTCTGGTAGCCTCTGGTAAAGTGATACACGGCTTTCACCCATTTTAACACGCCTCCTGAGCAGGAACAGATACTGGAAGTAGTGTTAAGTGATTTTTATAAAGACTAAGAATTTGCTTATTACTCTGTTTATTATTCTGCTTATTATCACAAGAGATTACAGGATGAAGGTTTTGAGCAGAAGGGAGGCTTAAATCTCGAGGATTTTCACTTTCATCTAGTGAGTCAAGGCCTATTACCTCAGCCCAACGCACCCCAGCCACATTTTGAATAGTACCTTCTATTCTACTAGCGTACTCACTTTGACCAAAACGGCGTTTTCCAAGAGCAAAAAGCCCCTGCGAGCTATCAAAACCATCTTCTTTGATCCCAGAAACACCTAAAGCTTCTTTAATATTTCTCTCAACAAGTTCTTGACGGTAATTTGGATTATAGGCTACTTTTACAGTTAGGTAAAGATATAATCTTTCGCCCTTATCTACCTTAATAGGAAAACGTTGTGGCCCACGGCAATGATTATAATTGTTCAACACTTGCCGAACTTCTTCAATCTCTTTTCCTCTACCTGTTTCCATAAGCACAATAATTACTACAGAAGGGACATTATTAACCAAATTCCATGCTGCTAGTGCTTTAGAAACACCTGACATTGCTAGAACTTCGTTTTCGAAATCACTTAGGCTTACTAAACGATCTAGGCTTTGAATTTTGCTGGGGGCTGCTGCTCGAGCAACATCACCCGACTCTGGACCATCACCACCTGTAACTATTCCTGGAAGCTGAATTTTCTTAAGATTACTAAGCCTAGTACCAGCTTGAACAGTCGTTTCTGGTTTAGGAGGACCATAAGCCCCCACACCACTGCGGTATTTAGCCACCACATTCTTAAGCCCAGAAGGCAAACGTTTGCCAGTTTTGCCATCTCCAAACTGCACCCAACTATCACCCTTGGCATCTTCGCGTACGATGTAAATTTCTTCTTTAGGATTACGGTTAAAGAAGCTCGACACACGTGTCCATAAAAGATTATTGACATAAATCTGTAATTCAGGGGCCTCTGGCGGTACTTCATTTGCAGCAATATGGTAAGTCAAAGGATTTTTAGGTAGTTTGAAACTCTGGAAAGTCTGCCTATTATCACCATTACCAAGTACAGCTTCTTTTTCTGTTTTACCTTGGTTAGCTTCAACTAAGTTGCCATAAGCGATGACTTTGGGGGACTCGAGATCAAAGTCCTCTAATGTGAACTTACTTTCTAACCCACTAATGTTAGGGCTAACATTTAAATACCTAAACTTGATGTCTGGATCAGAAATAGAAAGGTCTTCTGTATTAGTGGTCACCTGTACTTCTGTGCTGATACCATCTTCTTTTTGAAGTGCTAAACGTCTTTGATTAAGCTTGGTATAACTTTCCAGTGGGCCAAAGAAACAAAGTCCCGACCCATCTGCCTTGTCATTAGCTTGTCGTTCTCTTTGTAAAGGAAAATTATTGCCTACTGCTTCATAAATTACCAGATTCCGAATATCTACATTGGAGTCATTGTTACTGTCAATTTTTCTGTCAATTTTTCTGTCAAGTGTTACCAATGTAGTTGCGCCTGTTAAAGCCCCCCAAGTCATAGAGGCCGGTTTGTTAGCAAGGATTATACGTACAATAACTCCTTTAGTTAAACCTTGAATAATTAAGCTATTTCCTATAGATAGATCATCTATTTCACTATCAAGTGGAATTTGATGGGCTTTGAATGAAGGATCAATTTTGGTGGGAGTTGTAGCATTGTCTATACTCTTAGTAACTTTACCAAGATTACGTTTGTAATAAATATCGGTTTGTGAGGGTTCTCCATCGGTAACTGTAATAACTTTATATGGTGCATTGTGACCAAAATGACGAAAGGTTCGGTCTAATTTAAATGCTGAGATACTTAAACCACGGTCTTTCCTCCAACTGCCCTCAATAGTAATATTAGTGCGATCAAACTGTGTTTCTACTTTTTTAACCACTGCAACTTGAGCATTTTTAATAGGGCTTTCAATAGGGTTTTCAATTGTATCTAGAAGCATAAGCTTATCTTTTACATTAATTTCTACACCAACTTTTTCAAGCTCCCTAGTTTCTACAGAAAAAACAGATACTTTCTTATTAAACTCTGGGAAATGGCTTGGCCTATACAAATGAAATTTACTTAGTTCAGGATAGGTAATTGCTTCTTGAGTGGTTTCAAATTCTGCTGGTTGTTTTACGTGCTCGAGCTGCGCCTTAACAGGAAACCCCTTGGGAATAATTACAGGCTTATTACCCTTTACCTCAAAAGCAAAGGTAGCCTTACCACCTACTCCTGGTGAAAGACGGTAACCCAGAAGCCTAACTAGATCACTTATGCTTTCACGCCAATTGGCAGTACGTAAATAAGCTTCATTGGCATAATGCTCTTGATAAAAAGTTAGTATGTCACCAATAACCGCAGCCCCTTCTAACAAAGCAATGCCCGGGTCATCAGGCTCTCTATAAGTCCAATTTGCAAGTACTGCATTTTGATTTAGCTTTCTTAGCATGGACTCTAAAAAATCTGAGTAAGTACCAATGCGGTAATCAATATGCTCTAGACCAGACCTGTTGTAAATATTTTTAGGAAACTCGAGAGGATCAACACAGTCATTACGACATTCAGGCTTCACTGGCGACCTCCTTTCACATCAAAATGAATTGAACCCTGTTCCATATGGTCAGGATTGTTTCTTACTTGGATAATCTCACTTGGTCCTACTGTTATAAGATCAGGTGTACCCGGTGTTACCTCGTTGAAGCGTTTTATAGTAATTTCGCGTATATGATCTACACCCTGAATTGCCTGTAATCGCCCTAAAATTTGACTTTTTTTAAGTGCCTGCCCAAAAGTCCAGCGGTCTGGATGGAAAAAGGCTTGTTGCCCACTAGGGGCATATCCTTCTGAGAATTCTTGCTCGAGCAAAAACTTAACATCCTCAACCCAGTAACCGGGTTTTAGACAGAGGGAAACCTTTATATTTAAAGGCACAAAATGCGGTGGGCGTACTTCTAAATCTTCACCAAGCAAGCGCACGGCCTCTAAGTGCTGGACAACTTTTTCTCGAAGTCCCTCGCTCAAATTAGAAGTTCCCACAGGGTCAACGGTGATTCTTACAGTGCGCCAACTGCCTGTCCACATATATTTAGCTGCTGCTCTGGAAATTTCAGGCAACTCTTCAGCTCGTTCTCGATAATCTTTTAAAGTTACTGCTCTTAACTGACGGAAGCGGTAAGCTTCTGGGGCACGGCGGATAATTTCAGTTGCAGGTTCAGGTTCTCTGCCGTTAGTAACATCAAAAGGGTTCCAAACCTCATCTATTGCAGGAAAATCCCCAGCATCGAAACCTGTAAGCACATTGGCCCCTATATTTCCCTCGGTTCCTGCACCTACTTGGTACTTGCAATTAATTACTGCCCCTTCAGGAAGTTGTTGACCATTGATACCATTACCAAAACGTAATAAGCTGTTTCTTTGTTCATCAGTTTCAACTACAAAATGGTCACCCCTTTCAGCACTATCATCACTATGTACTAAGTTAATAACCTCATTCCAAGAATCACTATTAACCGCTACTTCTAATGTTGACAGGGGAGGTACCTCTCCACCAGCAGGGGTGTCTTTATAAGCAAGTGGCCCACTTGGTAAGTGGCACAAAGTTGCCACTTCTTGCTCAACTTCCCCTCCAACTCGCCGTTTAACTTTTTCATAGTGAAATTCTGGAATTTCTGCGCTAGGATCAAGAATTTCACTTGGATCTTTAAAGTTTATTTCCTGTGGAAATCCATGATAAACTTTGACCACATTCCCATGAAATAAAGAGATGTCTTCAACCTTGCCAGTAGGGCAATTTACTGTGAAGCAGTAGTTAGTTCTAAGCTTATCTTCTTCTCGCCAATTAACACGCACAAACCAGTCACCTGTTACTAGATCTTCTTTTGCTTCAGCCCCTTCAGCCCCTGAAAGGAGGGTTAATACCTGCCTTTTTTCAGGGTTAAATCCTCTTGTCTCACCAGTCAAGGGGTTTATGTGCTCTTGAATAATCAAATGGCTAATAGTGCCATCAGTAATATGATCACGTATGAGTTTTGCCGCTTCTTCCTTTTCCATTAAGAGTGCAGAGTCATCAACAGGGATCTTGAGTTGCAGATCAGCACTAGTGCTACCTGCTGCTAAGGCAGGAATAGCATCACTCCAAGTGTAAAGGCTTATTTCATTAAGTAACAGCTTTAGGTTTTGATCTTCACGAGTGACAAAAACGGTTGTACTAGATTCACTAGTATCATTTGCTGCTACTTGAAAACCTTTACTTAGAGTAGTATCTTCATTTACCTTTAAAACTAAGTAGGTACTGGCTTGGTTACCTTGATGAATATGATAATCCACAAGTCTAGCGTGTCTTGCTAACGAAACTCGCTTGTGGGCAGTGGCAAGATATGCTTCATTCATTACCCTATCTTGGTAATCGCTTAGTTCATCACCAGCAACACTAAAAAGCTCGAGTAAAACCTGATCAAGGTCTGCTTCACTAGTTGGTTGCCAATTAGGCACCCGTTGCGTCATCCAAGCTATTAAAGTGTGACGAAAAGAGTCATAATCTTTAGCTAAATAATCTATAGCAGGATCTTGACGTGCTGCTAGTGGTGCTTGCCAATCAGGAGGGCAGTTGTTAAAGCAACCCGGGCGAAACTTAAAATCTATATCACTCAAGATAGGATCTATATTTTGGTAAGAAATATTAAGGGTGTAGGTTGAATAATCCCCTATTGGACTAACTCTTAACTTAAGAATATTAGCTTCACCCTCTCTTTCAACACTGATAACCTTTACTTGATCTGCCAGTTGTCCAGCTAAAACACGATGACCTCCTGTTATAGGGAAAATACTTTTAATTTGGGTGGAATCATCACTAAATGTATCAATAAGATTCTCAAGTTCATTGCCATTGAAAAAATGTACTGTTAAGATAGCTTCTACTGGGTTCACAGCAGGATGTAAATCCACTAGAACTAGCTCTATGCCATTAAAGCTACCCAAATTATCGATTCGTTTATCCAAAGCTTCTTGGTCAATAATTTTCATAGCTCATCCCCCCTACGTTGGAAACGCATTACACGACTATCTTCAGTACCAGCAATGCGGTATTTTATATCTACTGAAATAGTGCTGTTATCAAACTCTACGGTTAGATGCTCGAGCGTGATACGTTGACCAAGCCAAGTTTCTATAGCTTGAGTGACTTGTGCCTTAGTAATACCTTTAGTAGCTGGGTCTGCAGGCTCAAAAACTAGACGCCTTAAACCACCACCAAACTCTGGTAAAAAGGCACGCTCGCCTGGGTTGGTAAGTAAAAGCTGTATAAGTTCATCGTGAACATGCTCCTTTAGTGAAGCAACTTGTGCTGTGCGTCCATTTGAGCTAATTCTAAAGGGAAATGATAAATGCCCACTCATTGTGCAGTCACCTTCATTTGAGTGTTTACCACCGTAGCCACTCCTTGCACAGCGTTTTCAGCATTGTAGCAAGTCCCCATGCTACTTTGTACCAATGCTGGCGTGTTATTCACATTGACGTTACTGGTTCCTGCACTCCATTCAATGCGCACGCAAGGTGAGTATTTGTTCCCTATGGTAAAAGGGCAACCAGTCACTGTATGAATGTCAGTCTCTAAAAGAATTTGTGCGCCCGCCTTAACCCGCGTATTAGCAGTGGTTAATGTGGCTTGTCCACCATGGGTACACATAATAGTGCTAGCAGTGGTTAAAGCATTGCCGGGCATTAGCGTACCTCCAGAGCACCGTCGTTGATGCTTACACCGCTCGAGGAAAGCTTTATTTGGCTCGAGCCAATTTTTATAGTAATCTCATCATCAGTCATAGTAAATTCAGCACCCCCAGAATGAATAAGTTGCAACTTGTTTTCCTCATCATCTAGTACAAACTTGTGCCCACCAGAAGTTACTAACACTCGAGTTTGTGGACCACTAGAAGAAGGCATTTCATCACTTGCCCACCAGCAACCACTCCAAATAGGCCGTGAAATGTCACCTGCTTCAAACTCAATCCACACACCAGTGTCTACTTCTGGCAAAACTACCAAGCCATGATCTGGACCAGCAAAAGGGACGGAAGGCATTGCCCAAGGTAACTTACGCTCACCATATACCTCTGGTACTTGGGCAATAATACGACCTGAGTTTTCGGGATCATCAATGTCTTTCACTACACCACGGTATTTGCCAAAATAACGATTACGAATAAATTCAGTTGCTTCAACTACTAGGTTGTCCATGCTTGCATCAGTCATCAGAAAACGCCCTTCTTTAGATTATTGAACTCATTAGCCTCAGACGAGCGAGCGTTGCGTTTGACCACAAAAGATTGCTCATAGGAAGAGCGTGTTAATGTGTGGGTTACCTTATAGATTGAATAGTTACCACTAAGAGGACTATTAACTCCTTTAACTAAAATTGTTTGATAGGGTCTTAGTACTCCTGGATAGCAATCAGCTATGACACTACCACTGGCCTCAAAAGAATAGCTGCTACGCTTAGTATCAGCATCTGCAAGTCGATCAGCGTCAATCACCCCGCCTGTACTTGGTCTAGCAAGTTGAATGCTAGTATTATCTTCATTAGTAAATGTATGTTCTTCGCCAAGAAGGTCTAGATCTCTAAAACTCGAGCGACTACTAACAACTGCTCTATCAGTAAAATTTAGACTAAAAGTTTGAGTTTGTACTGGGCGTTGCTCATCACTACTAATATTAAAACTCTCAATATTGCGTTCTAGACCTAAAAGTACTAATGGGGGTAAATCTGAAGGCTCTGTAGGAAAATCGCCAAAATACCCTACACTTTCTCCCGGCTCATCACCGGGTAAAACATAAACATGGAAACCTTGACGCCTAGCTAGAGTTCGTAAGAGCTGCATAGCAGTACCGCGCTGAACTACTTCTAGAGGTAAACTATCTGCTGCAGAAGCTACTTGGCCTTCTTGAGGAAGGTTGGTTATGGTGATCTGCTCAATCCTGCCAAATAACTCTCCAGCAATTTCATGGTCAAGTTGACCACTAAAATGTTCAAGTGTTTCCTCTCGGTTTAAATAAACACTATCATCTTGTACTATAAGAGTAATTGAACTTTGCCCCGGCTCAGAACTTTTCACAGTGTCGTAACCAACAATTGGCCCATCTATTAGAGCCACAAAAGACCCTTGCCCTACCTTTATCTCAACACGTATACGTGAAAAGGGCTCCATAAAAGCTTCACTCTCACCTTCCCAATTGCCATTTTCATCTACAGAAGTGTGTATTTTTAGATGTGATTCCCAAGCCCTATCTACTTCTTGCTCGACAGTAATTTCTTCTATACTATCGAGCTGCTCACGTGTGGCAGAATCGTTATTAAGAAAAAGGCGGTATTGGCTAGCAGGCATTTTAAGACCCCGGTATTTCAATAATGTGACCGGGATCTTTAACCAAGTCATTTGCTTGTAATTCGGTATTAGCATCAGCAATGCGCCAGAACTGGGTGGAATTATCAAAGTTATGTTGCGCTATAATGTCAAGTCGATCGTGTTGTTTTACTACAATATTATTAGTGTCACTAACTGCTGGTAAACGCCGCAATTTTATAGCCTTGACCGTTTGCCTATCTTTAGTAATTACATTAGTTTGAGCAACCTTGTGATATCTCGAGCTTTCTAAAAACATAATGGACTCCTAAAAAGGAATAAGGTCAATTACTTGTGAGGCTGTATTAGCTAGGTTTTCAAAAGCCTGTGCATCCTTAGCTAGGGTTGAGTAAGCTGCTGCACCCTTAGCAATCTCATCATCTGAGCACTTGTCTATAGTAATAACTGACAAACCTAAAGAGACTTCTGCACGGACAGGGTTAAGTATATTATCATATTCTTGTTCATTAATACTTAGGGAAGATATGATTACAGGTAGCACTCGAGTAAGCCCCCAAATGAATAAAATGCGTGGATAAATCTCACGAGGAATAGGCTGAGTTGGATTTTCATTACCAGCTCCAGAAATACTATTCCCAATGGGATCAATTGGTTCACTTGAATGATTATCAGCTTTTACAGGGCGAGACATTTTCTCAAGCGCTGCTAAACGTGGTCCTATACCAAAAATAAAAGCTAGAGGATTATTGTTGCCTAAATCATCAGCAGCACTAAAGTGGGCAGTTAGAGTAATATTCTCAACAGGCACTTCACCTGCTTGGCTTGTCTCACGATTTCCCGTGCCTGTAGGGCGCTGTGGAATTTCTATATTTCGAGTAAGACTCTCAGGGTTAAATTGAAAAATAACTACATTAGGAATAATACCAAGAAAGTCCGTACCATATTCAACAAGGGCTCCTTTTAATAAGTAAGACATTCTACTAACTTCCTTCGCTGCTAGACTTAACTGCACCAGCAACTGCCTTTGCCATCTGTTGTGTTAAGTTTGTTGTGCTGGTATTTTGCTTGAGCTTAACCCTACCTGCTTGTACAGTATCTATGTTTATATTATTGTTTTGTGTTTTTAGCTTTCCCTCAGAAAGTTGCTTTAATACTTCCTGCCCCAAACCATTAATTGCACTGCGGGCTAAGCTTGGTGAAATCCCCTTTAAATGAAGTTGCAAACGATCTATATGAATTTTCATTAATTAACCTCCTGCTCAGCAATAAATTTGGCGTAAGGGCCAAAGTGCTCGAGGCTTACATTACGATTTAATTTGTCATACTCACGTTTTACTGCCAAGACAAGATGATCCATATCAAGCTTGAAAGGTGGCTTTTGCTGACCATTAGCACTTTGCAAACAAGCGCTAAAAGCAATAGAACGAATGTGCCCTCCTGTTAAACGAAACTGTTTTGCTAGAAAATCAATGTTCACTTCCGAAATGTCTACAGTATCTGGAATTACCTGACTCCAAATTTGCTTACGCTGTGCTTCTTCTGGCAAGGGAAAATCTATAATAAAGTGTAATCTTCTTAAAAAAGCTTCATCCAAGTCTCTTTTACGATTAGTAGCTAGAATAGCTAGTCCTTTGAAACGTTCCATGCGCTCGAGCAAATAGCTAATTTCTAGATTGGCGTAGCGGTCATGAGCGTCTTTTACTTCAGTACGTTTACCAAATATTGAGTCAGCCTCATCGAAGAATAAAATCATGTCAGAGTCATCGGCAGCGTCGAAGAGTTTCTTTAAGTTTTTTTCAGTTTCACCAATATATTTATTTACCACCTGTGATAAATCTATGCGGTACATAGGCAAATCTAGCTTAATAGCCAGAACCTCGGCAGCCATAGTCTTCCCAGTGCCTGGTGCTCCAGCAAACAGTGCAGTAATACCCCCTTCATTCCAAGCTGTAGCTGTGCCCCAGCGATAATGCACTTCTATAAGTGAATGCATAGCTTTTAGCACTTCTTTAAA
Source organism: Trueperaceae bacterium (assembly GCA_965223045.1). Lineage (GTDB taxonomy): Bacteria > Deinococcota > Deinococci > Deinococcales > Trueperaceae > CBDCVN01. The sequence goes on along the minus strand of CBDCVN010000013.1, from coordinate 3,525,544 downwards.
TTGCTGTGCTTGCTTTGGTGGTAAGATAAGTTCCTCATCATGAAAGCGGGGATTTACACGCTGGGCTAGTTCACCAACATTAAAATCTATCTCAGCGCGGCAAGCAGCAATAAGCTTACTAGCTGATATTGGTTCAGGTATTGCTTTTAGTGACTCGCAAATAGTGTTAATAGCTGCTTTGTCATAGCGAAACCTTCTAGAAATATCAGCAATGGTGGGCTCGAGCCCCAACACATTTTCCCCCAAGCAAAATTTCCAATAAGCTACTCTTTCTTGATAAGAAAAGCTAGGGGTGGTAATGGTGGGTAATAATTGTGAAGTAGGTAAACCAGTGAGCTGACGACGTTCACTTATCCCTAAGTAAATAGTAAGAGGGATAGAGTGTGTAGGTAAAGGAATAGGTTGTGATTTACTTTCAGAAATTGGAAAGTCACCCTGATCAATAAAAAGATCAAAACCTTTAAGCCAGCATGTTGTTGCTACTACATTGAGGTAAGCTTGATTGTTAAGTAGATGTGGACTAGTACTAAGACTTACTGCTGGCTTATGAACTTGGTGTGCTAGAGCAGTTACTACCTCAGTACGCTCAGCACTTTTTGACCCTAACACAGGAACAATGTAGAAATCCGCTGTTAATTTTGTAGTAAGTCTGCTTGCCACTAACTGAATCGTTGCATTAGAGTTAGTTTTGGCTGGGCTCGAGCTTAACATATCATGTTCTAACATCCTAAATCCCAAAGGGATACAAGGATCAGGAAAGAGGAGCTGCTGCAATACCATAGGGGGTACTATAAGCGGACTTTGCCAATCCATTTCATTTAGGCTTGTAGCAGGGTGCCCAAGTTGCAAAAGACCATAGCGAAAAAGTGGATGATGAGGATTAACCAGCGCCAGTACTTGTTCTGGCTCATCCCACAGTTTTTGCGCTAAAGCTAGTGTGGGTTGGACTTTGTTAAGATCATTAAGGCAAAATGCTATTACACTACCCATAGCATTATCACTAACAGTAGCAAGTGCTAGTGCCAACACAAACTTAGACAAATTATCAAGTTCTAAAGTATCTGCCACCCAACCAAACGAACCTCGAGCAAATTGGATATTTTTAGAGTATGGCTTGTTTAACTGCTCAGTTAAATAGTTAGCAGTAGCATCTTTTTGAAAGAAAGCAACTTTTTCTTCCCAGAACCTGTGTAAGTCCAAAGATGCCTGTACTGGATCAGCAAAATACAACTGTCCTGTTCCCTCACTGCGTTCATACCTCAACCAGCAAACCTCGCGTCTTAACCTAAGCGTAACTTGCTTAAGCCAATAGGCAGCGCACAAGTCATCAACAGAGATGTTTGGAGAAAGAGTGACAGGCTCACTGAAAATCATCCAGTTAACCTTACCTCTGGACTATTTTTAGCTTGTTGACCATTTACCCTAAGAATTATGCGATAATTCCCTAGTGGAATCGCTTTATCATCAGGGATCTGTAAAATTAGCCTAGTTTGATCTTCAGCTAACCTAAAAGGAGAATCAAACACCTCCACTACACGACCATCTTGGTATAAAGCTAGTAAAATATCATCTACAACTTCATCATCCTCGTTGCTGCGTCCTAATAAGTTCCCTGTTAAAGTTATAGTAGCCACCACTCGAGCTGTTGCTATTGTACGTTGAGCACTGATGCTAACTTCGCTGACTACCGGTAATAAAGAAGCTACAAGAAGGTTGCTCGAGCGCTGTCGCCCCACTGGCAAAGTTTGCACTACTGACAGAGGATGATTTCCTGCAGAAATTGTTGCATCTTCACTAATACTTTCATCAATTCTAAACTCGAGTCGATCAGGCCTTTGGGCAGTAACAGCAAATTCTGCTGCACTCAAACATACTGATAAACCTGAAAGATGAAGATTCGTACCAATAATAGCTACTGTCTCACCAGCTTCAAATTTTAGCGGACTCACTTCACTAATTGATGGTCCCATGGATGGTAGTACAGGTATTTGGATACCTTCTTCACCAACTATATTAGCTGGATCTGCTTCGTAATTGACCCCAACCAACAAAGAATAAGAAGGTGGTTCAGCCGTGGCAATCATTACTGGTCTTACTTGAAATCCCAAGGAAAAATGGTACTTTTCTTCAGGTCCTTGCATAAGTTTGGCGAGCAAATCAGACGGGGCTTCATCAAATGTGATTTTTAAAACTTCAGGACTATCTATAAGTGCTGGTGCAATGTCTGGAGATAAAGTAATGCCATTTAAGGGAATATAACTTAATTCCTGCAATGCTCTAATACCTTCCCCTAAACGTTCTTGAGCCTCTATAGAATCACTATTACCATCTGAATCAAATGATGTTATTAAGTATTTAAGTACTAACCACAAAGGAGGTGGTCTACCCTCATCCAAACTAACGTTTTTTAGGCTAGCATCAAACAGTGCTTCATAAAGAAAAAGGTTAAAGCAATAATCGGTGTTGTCATCACTCTTTACAACATCTTCAGGCCTACCGACTGCAATAGTGTTACTAGTACGAGAGCTTAAATGTTCACTAAGTAACTTAGTAACTTTGCCTATGGCCCTGCCTGTATCTTCTAATGCCATATGAAGTACTTACCTTTCCCTTAGATAATAGCGGCTTAAACGCAAGCGAGTTTGCTTATTGGTAATAGGTTTGGTTTGCTTTGGTTGCTTGGGTTTAGGTAGTTGTTTTTCAGGCGGTGCTTCGACCGTTAGACTTATTGTGCCAATTGATAGCTGTAACTCTTGATGATGGAGATTCTCTTGTGGAGGTGTAGTCCTAACAGTTTTTTGAGTATGACTAGACTCCTTTTGCGCAGCACTGTAAGAAGGAGGTAATACGGTTGTCTTTTCTTGAGCCTCACTGATAGGTGTTGGGGTGGAAACCCAAGCTCGAGCTTGAGCCAACGCACCCTGCCAAGTTTGGCTCTGACTACCCCTTTCAGTTAATTGGTTGGATTTGCCTTTAGAGACATCTAGAATCTTTTGAGGCGCATTAGTTTGTCCTGCTAAGCGGCTTTTAAAATTCTCTATCCTACTTTTTACAGGAGCAGGTATTTTTTGAGTAAGAGTTTCAGTGTTTTCAGCCTTTCTTTGGATAATTTCTTCTCTTTGTACATAAGTATTTGGTAGAGCTATTTCTTTAGAAGCTAGAGCAGCAGGAGAAATATTTGTAACTTGCCTTGAATTATCTAACGAGGCAGTCAAATTTTTTCCTTGTTCTTTAGGGCTTAGAGATTTGTGATCTTGTTCAATATTCTGAGCAGAGTTAACCTCCTTGCTTACTTCTTTAGAAGGGAATAGTTCAGAGTTTACTGAGCTGATTATTGGTGCCTGTTCAAGCCTAGGGCTTGTCACATTAGGATCTTCAAAAGGCGGGGCAACTACTCTTTCATCTTGCTCGAGCATGGACACTGGCAAATTGTTAATCGGCCCACTTGTCCCAGTCTCAGCTCCTAACTTTATCCCTGAATGTTTTAGTAATTGATTAAAGTAGCTCATTAGGCAATCTCACGATCAAGTAGGTCAAGATAGCTTCTGCGCCGCCATTGTGGCAACTCTAGAATTTGGCTTTCAGTCCAGTGGTAGTTAAATGCTAGTCTATGAATATCCTCTAAGAATTTGGCTTGAGCCTGCTTTAAGTGTTGTAAAGCAAGCTCCTGTAAATCAAGTTCATAACTAAATGACTTACTACATTCAGGGCAACTAGTCTCAAAAGAAAAGTGCACTAAAGGATCAAATGCTTGCATAGCTTCATCAATATATTCAAGGTCTTCAGGTGTTAAAGAGTTAAGATTAAGCTCTTTAGGTTCAATCAGTAGAGTATGAATTAAAGTGCTTTTAGTAACATTTTTATCTTCAAAACATAATTGTTGCCAGCTCTGCTGGTCAAAACCTGTTGGTCTTCTTAAGGATAGCTCTTTATTGTTTAGCACAATATCAAGCTGCTCTTGTTCCTTAGTTTTGCTATGAACCTCTAAAAATTCTTCTAAAGTAAATTCTAACTCCAATAGCTCGTTACAATCTGCATTAAGGCAAGTTAATTGTACACTAATTTCTAGTTTACCACCTTCTGTGGCAAGATTTAGCAAGTTAACAATACGTTGTCCTACTGTTAGCTCCCACACTCTAGCTTCAGGTAAATTATGGGCTTCTAAAACCTCCGTGACGAGTTGTGGGCTAGAAATCTGACTGAAATCAATATTGATATAGCTGTTACTTTGCTTAAGCAAACCTAGCGTTGTTTCCATCATGGTAGACTAAATTATTGTTTATAAATCTTAGTTTTAATTTTCTGGAGTGGGGACAGAGGAAGCTTCATCTGGCTCTTGAGTACCAATCTCACGTTCCCAGCTTTCTAGTTCAATTTTAATACTTTCAATTGCTACTGCATTGGCATTAGCATCAAGGTCAGGCGTAGCAGTGAATTCACTTACCCAACACTTTCTTAGAGCGTAACGAAGGACAGTATGACCTTTCTCATTCATGACTTCAAGTATTAAATCTTTTTTGTAGTCTACTAAATCCATAGAGGTATCCCCTGCATGGGAATGAACCTTATTTGCCCACTCCTCGAATCGGGTATCATGGGTAATACCACGTTCTAAGGTAATGCCCTCATAGCTAGTGCGTCCAGGTGATTTATGGTCTATACTTGGATCACCACCCTCACGATGGGTAACTACTTCTGTAGAGCGTTTTAAAGCACTGACTTTACTAATACCTAGAACCTGACGACCATCCCACAAAATCCTAAATTTATAATTCTTATAGGGATCGAAGCGGTGTGCGTTTTTCACAAAACCATGAGCCATAACTTTTCCTCCTTAACTTTACTAAAGGTCCCCAATAATTTGCTGAATCTTTATTATTACGAACTCTGCAGGTTTTAGAGGAGCAAAACCTACTTCTATATTGACAATGCCTAGATTACGATCATTTTGGGTAGTTGTTTCTGAATCGCATTTAACATAAAAAGCTTCGTTAGGAGTGCTACCCTGAAAAGCACCTTGACGAAAAAGGCCCATCATAAAGGCATTTAGGTTTAATCTTATTTTAGCCCAAAGTGGTTCATCATTAGGTTCAAAAACTACCCACTTAGTACCGCGAAAAAGTGATTCTTCTAAAAATAAAGCTAAACGGCGGATAGGAATATACTTCCACTCTGAACCAATATCATCTGAGCCATCAAGAGTTCTCGCACCCCAATTTACAAAACCACTAGGGAAAACCCGTAAGCAGTTCACACCAAGCTTGTTTAGAACACCGTTTTCCCGATCTGTAAGCTTAACCTCTAAACCATTAATACCTCTAATGTCCGCCTCGGTTCCAGCAGGAGCTTTCCAAACACCACGAGTAGAATCAATACGGGCCATAAGCCCAGCTATTGCTCCAGAAGGGCCTATAGACCTAATTAAGCCATCAAGCCCCCTATAACTCAAATTAGGATAAAAAACCGCTGAGTGATCTTTGACTACTACTGCACGTAAATCGTTTACCAAATCAGTGTTTTGGATTACGTTAGGTCGATCATTACCGGATGTCCAACCTGTAGGAGGGTCAATAAGCAAGAAAGCTCTATGTTGCTCGCAATAGGTGCTAGCATGCCCCCAAAGTGTTTGGTGTACATTATCAGGTACACCTTCATCACTAGGGATAATCATAAGATTAAAAAGATCAACTGAATCTAGGGCATGAAATCCAATTTGTCTATCTATGTCACCTATAAATTCATTTAGAGTTGGAGCACTCCCATCAGTACCAACATTTTCAAGAGTACCGGGGGTAATAGGTCGCTGGAAATTACTTGTGCCAGTATTACCTAAAGTATAACGACGTACGTTATGAGTGAAATTAGCACTTCCTAGCAATGGCTCTGGGTCTGAGTCTCCACTAAACACAATCCCAGAGGACATACTATTAATTGATCCTTCTTGAGCAACAAAAGCAAGGTGATAACCCCAGACTTCAGCCCTCCAAGGTATATTTGCATCATCGTTAACAGTTTGTGCAATTCGACGCAGTTTTTCACGTACACCGTTGCGTGTATCAGCATTATTGTTTAGCCAGAAATCTTTACCTGGCTCTGCTGGCATATCAGAAAAATCTAGTGGAATAGCAACCCCACCATCGATAGTTATAGCTGTAATCACATCTCGAGCAAGTGAAGCCATACCTAGTACACTATTGGGGTCATGGAAAAATGATGCTGTTGGAACAGGGCGAAAAGCACTGTGACGTGTCACCTCTATGCCACCCTGTTCAACACCTAAACCAGCTAGGACAGCAAAGTCGTTGCTGCCAGTACGGCGGATTCGCACACTGCGACTATCACCTGAGTTAGCTGTGATCCGAATTGCATCTACATCAGCATCAACTATCTCTTCATTTATCCTTACCCAAGTAACTAGTACGCTAGCCCCCGGCACAAGAGCATTAAGCTGCAAATTAATTACCTGCTGCAATCGCGTTGCCATTTCTGTTAGTGTCCAAGCACTAGGTGCAATGTCTGATGCAGAATCGAATACATTAGCTAAACTAATAGGCACATACTGTTCTTCATCAACGCTCATTTCAAAGCTTGGGTTGTTATTCAACATATCTTCAAAATCTTGGCGAAAATCTGCATCAGAAACTTGGAAAGCAAGGCTTTGACTAAAACCAGCAGCACCAGTACTCCTTAAATCTCGAGGTCCACCCAGCCTAACATCACTATGAAGATCTACATCAATAAAACTAGAACTCTGTGAAACAAAGGTAGGAGCAAAACGTGGTGACTGTGGGTCCATAGTAAGGGCAAGGTGTTGTTCTTGTGCCACCTCAACACCAGCCTCTTCTTGAATAACAGTTAAGTTAAAACTCTCGTCAGGATTAGGTGTATTGTAATCTATCTCTAAACGGATACCATTGCCCCAGACTCCTGCTGTTTTTGCAGAAATGATAAGAACATTGGAGCTTCTTGTTATATCAGTTAGAGTAAGGCTTGCTGTTTGAGCATTAGCTGCAAGACGAACCACATAGCAATCATTACCACCATTATCAAAGAACATTTTGACACTCTGAGCCAAATCACTTTCAGGGTGTGGGCCACCAAAAGCTCTATTAAAATCTGCTAGACTAAGGCACCTAACAGCCTTATTGAGTGGCCCCCTAGCAGTACGCCCAAAGAATGCAGCTATAGATGTTGAAACTCCAGTAATGGTATTAACACCGCTAGGCACTTCTTGAATGTAGACACCCGGATAACTTGTTTGAACCATTTTTTCCTCCTCCGTTTGTTAAGCTTTTAAATTTTTAGCTTCTACAGGTCCAGTAAATTTTACTTTAAAAATTCAACTAAATTATTTTGTTAAAAATTTAGGCGAAATAAGTTTAATATTTTTAGATTCTGTTAGCATTTCATTTTAAAAACTAGAGTTGTTCCGAAATAACAAAAAATAGTGGTAATCTGGATTATAAAGGGATGTTAGAGACAATAGACAAATGAAGACTCCTAAAATACAGCACCCGCTTTTCCTAATTTACTCCTAAAAGCTTTAAAGTGTAGCAAAGGCTTTATAAAGTAAATTTAGTAATAAGCTTCAAATCATGTTAAAGATAACAAACCTTAAGAAATTTTGCAAGGAGTCTAAAGCCACGGGGTGTCTCCCATTTTTTACAGTTAAGCTTATTGAGAAAGTGGAAGCGATAAAGCAGGAAAAGCCTTCAGTCTAATGAAATGGAAGTTGGTGATGGGCTTAGCTGAAGCAAGTTCAGAGCGCAGAAATGCCATTCGCTCCAACCCCTCTTTACCCCAATGCATTCCTGAACATTTCATACGTTTCCCTATGGCCCACTTGTTATAACCTTCTATTTGTCCACTGCCTATATCCCATCCTTCTTCTTTACACTCTGGGTACGCCATTCTTCCCCTTTCTGCACTTTTCTTTAAATACTCCCAAGCTTGTCGTTCTTCCTTTGCCCAGCTCTTATATTTTTCTTCTGTTATTGAGTATTGTTGCTTTATTTTGGACAACCACTCTTTACCATCTACATCCCCTCTCAACCATGCTTTGCGTTCTTTTTCTCTCTCCTGCTCACAAAATCCTAGCTTTTTTAACACCTTCTCTAGGTAATTTGTAGCATGATAAACATCTAGTAACACTTGTTCGCACCCCAATTCAGCTAGCAAGTCTACTACCCATATAGCCCCATCTCCTAATCCCGAACATATATCCTCTTGCTTAATTCCTGCTTGTCTTAGCAACCCATGTGCTAAAGGACGAAATTCACCTATTGGAATGGCAGCACTCACACTTACTCGTTCGCTTGGTGTTTCTAATGGATAAGCTACTACACTTTTTACCTCTCTGCCTTCTAATCTACCTTTCTCCCCTTTTCCTCTCTCTAGCACTATTGTTCCATCTGTTTGAATTATCCACCGCCTCGCTTGGGTTTTGGTTCCCCTAATACTTTCAAGAGGTTGGTTTGCTAATTTCTTGTACGCTTTTTTTCCTTCCTCATAAGCTATTGCTCCATATGTCCCTACAATACGTCCCAGACCACTACTGCTAATGGGTAATCCCCATTTGTTAGCCACTAGTGCTGCTTCTTCAAATCCCATTCTAGTAGCCAAGTCAATCCCTTTTTCCAAGGCATTTGGTAAAAAGCCGCTACTGTCCATGTTGGCTTCTGTGTAACTACTATGATACTTGTTGCAAGAAACACAAAGATTGTCTTGCAAAGGCATTTTTACTATCCCCCAAATGCTCTTAACATTTCTGTGTCTTAGACGTTGTTTTTGCATTCGCTTGTGACAAGTTGGGCAAGCGGGGGGAAATTTTTTCTTTTGCTCGTCCTTCCACTAACTTTTCCCAAGTCACGCTTCCTACGCCTTTGGTAAAATTCATCACCATTGCCTCTAGCTCTGCTACATCTTTTGGTTTTTGACCTTCTTTTTCAAGTTCATTTAGACGTTGCTTTACTTGTGTTATAATCTCTTCTTTCCATTCTTTGCTCATTACCTTCAGTTTATCTGATTTTGATTTATGATTTCTGGCTCACTGTAAATTTTGGGAGACACCCAAAGCCACGTTATTAGGGGGTTTTACGCTAAATTAAAGTAGGCTTTGCCAATTTCAAGAACTGGGTCTAAAATAAAACTATGAATAGGGATTTATGGGATAAATTACCTACAGAAACAAACAAAGCCTACCTGATATTCTGCCGCTACAGAGACTTAGGACCTGCAAGAAGCCTAAGAAAACTAGTACAAACCCTCAACAAAACACCAACATATCTAAGGCAATTAGCTGACTGGTCAAAGAAACACTATTGGCCTGAAAGGGTCGAAGCTTACGACTTCTACCTAGTAGAAAAGGAAAGACAAACCTTTGAAGATAAATTAGTTAAGAGACGACTCGAGCTAAAACAAAACGAACTACAAGTATCAAAACAACTCTTCACTCAAGCTAACAAAATTCTACTAGAAGCAACCAAAACACCAATCGATGGTGAAAATGTTTCCAGCACTTTCCTGTACAACCTAACAGTTAAAGTACCACGAATGCTCGAGTCTGCTAGTAAAATAGGCAGAAGAGCTTTAGATATGACACTAGAACCACAACCCTCACAAGGAGAAAAAGGACAATTAGACGAAATTGCCAAGGCTTTAGGGATTGCTTAATGATAACTAATAACCCCTGGGATAAACTCCCTCAAGAATCTCACAAAGCCTACATGGCTTTTTGCACCTACAGAGACTTAGGACCATACAGAAGCCTTGAGAAAACTAGGGTAAAACTAGGGCAAAATAAACACTATAAGAAATGGCTTGAAAAGTGGTCTATTAAGTTTAACTACTCAGAAAGGGCAAAAGCATACGACCTATACCTAGAAGAGAAAGAACGAAAGGTCTTTGAGGATCAATTAATAAGGAATAGACTCGAGCACCAAAAAGCAGAACTAGAAGAAGCAAAAAAACTAAAAACCTACATAGATAGACTCTTTAAGAGCGCACTTAATACCCCTTTAGAAACAGTAGTTAAAGAAGTCTATATTAGAGATGAGCAAGGCAACATATCAAAAACAGTGAAGGTAACACAAAAACCACACGAAATACTGTCTAGCATTCACACCAAAATAGAAGAATTTTCCAAACTTGGTAGAAGAGCCTTGGGAATGCCTTTGGATTCTAAGCTCGAGCACTACCTAAATGGAGAAAGTAGCATAGAGAAATTAGCAAGGATGCAGCAACAAGAGGAACTAGACTATTCAAACTTAAGTACTAAAGAGCTAAAACAGCTTAAAGAATTGATGGAGAAACTTAAAAAGCCCAAAGAAGGTAACATAATTTCTTTGGCTAGCTAAATGCTAAAAGACTTGTGCTGTGAGCTTTAATCTATAGGATTTTGCAAGTGTTCATAGTATTTACAGCTTCAGTCAAAACACCTTCATATGAGCCATGAGATGACTCTCACAACGCACCCTCTAACAACGTGTCAGAGGCGGATAAGGCTTGTCAATTAGTTCAATGGCCTGAATTACACTTTAGTCTTGCTAGAAGTCTTATTATTTTAGGTCAGCAAGTCAAATCACTCAGATACACCTTAAAATTTAAGCTTGCTGACATAGCTTTGAAAATTTATAGTAGGTGAGATGTACTACATTAAGAAAGGTGGTTTTAATTGAAGAGGTGTAAATGTCAGCATTAAATTATGAGGGGATCTCGGTCATTACTCCCCCTGTGTAACAAGAAAAACATTGATTAAGTTCAAAGTGATTATACACCCAAATTGGGTTTATTATTGAATATATGGACGAAAAAGGTGTAATTGTAAATGGTTTTAATAAGACTTTGTTTTGTTTGGGAGTGGTTTAATGGTTAAAAATAAGGATTATTATGTGCCTATTGAGGTGTATTAAAGTAGGTAGTTATGCACCTATTTAGGTGTTCAATACTAGTTAGACATTTATGAAAGGGATGATGAACAATGGTTCCTACAAATATAGTCAATCGAGTTTACAATGTGGCAGCATACGGTGCTATATCGGGTGACGGTATTGATAATACTGCACCAATTCAAGAAGCACTATCAGCAGCATTGCAAGATGGTGGTGAGTTGTATTTCCCACCAGGTGTTTGGGAGTTTAATGAGTCGCTCAATATTACAAGTACTCTTGACAATATAAGTAAAATTCACCGAATTAGAGGTAGTGGATGGCGAAGCGAATTAAAGTATGTGGGTGATGAGTCTGCTATTAAAAAGGAAGGTGATATACATGGTTTAAAGTTACAGGATTTTAAGCTCACAGGAAATGATAAGGCAGCAGCTGCCATAGATTTTGCTGAAGAAAGTCCTGCTAATGGAGTTCCCCCTCGTGAGGCTCTTCACCAAGTCACCATAGAGAATCTTTTTATTCACCATTTTAGCACAGGTTATGGTATAAAAATGTCTTTGCCTTATTCTGCAAGGATAATTGGAAATAGAATTTTCAATACTAAAAAAGGTATTTACTGGGATAGAGGTATTGGAGGAGAAATTCGCAGTAATTGGGTTAGACATTGGACTAGTAATGGAATCCAAATTGAAGGAAATACGCAACATCCAAATCCAGGTTTATCAACGCTAGCAATAAATAATACAATTGTAGCTAATATAGTAGATATACCATTCTATTCTTCTGATGAAAATAGGGCAGCTATCTGTCTTGAAGAAGTCATTTCCAATAAAGTTGAGGGGAACTACTTTGAGTGTTTGGGTAACCGCATTGGACGTACTAAATGTGCAGAGGGTTTCCCACATGGAATTATGATTAAGGGTACAGTACTGTCACAATCAAACACTATAACAGGAAATTTTTTTAGTCCTGAGAATGGCTTCAAAATCAAGGATGGTAACCATGATCCAGAAGCAGGTTATGCTATATATATAGGAGAGCAAGGTAGTAAGAGTCTAATTTCAGGTAATCACTTGGGGGACTTTATTATATGGGATGAAGGTCCTGCCACTTCTTTTATGATGCAATTTGCTGGTGGTGTTGAAGGGCAAAGTACTACACGTCGTGGTTGGATACAAGACAGTAATGGTGTTACTCAATATCATCCATAATCACAATAGTTGGGATATGGAATATTAAACTCTTGGCACAAAGGTTTTTAGGTTTCGTGTGGTAGACTAAATTAAGAAAAATAATTAGTAATTTGTCGGAACTTGGAAGCTCAAAATAAATTAAAACATGAATTACTACAGGGATTACTTATCAAACGTTTGGTCTAACTGTCGCTTCAGTGTGACGCACACATGTGAGGCGCAATTAAGTGTAGAAGCTGTTTCAGAGGAGTGTAAATAAAAGTGTGCACACCTAAGCTTTACGCCGTTATATCTTTGAAATATTGTAGAAGGAAACATGAAAATTAGATTTGATAATATTGATATCGCTTCAAACTTGTTGGATGAGACATCTTTCCAAGAAGCTGTTGAAACAAGAATTGAGTTTAAAATAGAAGCTTCCAATAACTGTACAGAAAAAATAGTCTCTTCAGAAGTACATCCATTTATTTATGCTATATATCGCGCTTTTTCAGAACATCGCCCATTGATTTTATCTCCAGATATTGTTTGGTTAGTCATATGTCAAGGAGTCTCTGAGCATATAAATGAAAATGCAGAGGAATATCGCAGTATGATTGTTCCTCATGCAGGAAGAAAGCGTATTACAATTCGAAACGATACCCTTGTTAAGGGAAGCAGTACAAACCCTTGGGGTGATGTAATTAAAGAGTTTTCCAAAAAAGTTCAAGAAAATACAACAGAATCGTTTTTTAATTCCATTGATGCTGAGTTTTCAACAACTGGAGAAGTAGAAAAAATTGCGTTTCAGATTACTACAATGAGTGCTGTTAAAAAATATTTTGAATATGTATGTGGAACTTTGTGCGGTATACCTGAAATAACTATAATTGGGAACAAAAAAGATTGGGTAGAAATTCTAGATAAATTTCAAAATTTGTCTTCCTATGGTTTAGATTGGTGGGTGAGGAAATTATCTCCCATTCTGAAAAAAATCATACAAACAATGGACGGAAAGGTTGATTACAAATTTTGGCGTGGAATCTTTAAGTATATTCCTGAAAATGAGGATAGTGGTTCAGTGGAAAAAATTAATGGGTGGTGTATTCAATTTTTTCCTTATCTAGTTGACATAGAATATGATGAAGATTTTGAAGATTACAATGAAGATGTTGGAGAAGTGCTTCTTTGGAGAAATCCATTTTTAGGTCGTCGCCCAAGCAATAGATATGGCTGTGAATTCAATCATCTGCCTTCTGGACTGGTGAAAGTAGATTTTACTTGGGAATACCTTGGTAGTTCATATCCTATGGAATTTTATTCTGGATTTGTTGGTATTAAACAGGATCATCAAACAAAAGCGCTAACTCCTAGTATTGGTTGGGCCGTTAGGGACAAAGCGTCATAGTAAGGAAATCAATCTAACTATTACTGCAGTGGGACGCTCACACCAGTAGCCCAATTAAGTCTAGAATTCAGTTACAGAGGATGCATACAGAAGTGGTTGCCCCTGAGTTTAATACCGTTAGGCCCGTTAATTAGCGTTCAGACTTTGCTAAAGTGTTTGGTAGTTGGTTGTTCGAGGTACTCGAGCTATCAATTTACCTACTTAGCCAACATGAAAAACAAGTATCCTTTTCAGCACTTATTTTTCAATCTTTAACTAAAAAACACTTACAGCACTTTTCCTACTAAAAAAGCTATGCCATAATAAATATATGAACACCCCTACTGAGACACTAGAATTAGAAAGAAAAGCAGGGAAAAACTTCGACTATGAACGTGCTGCAAATGTATTGCTTAGTTGTTTGTTGAATGGTGTTAAACAAGCAGCAAAAGACTTTGGAATTAGTGAACGAACAGTATCAAACTATAAAGTAAGGCTTTCTGAAGATCCATACTTAGCTTACCTCTACACTGAAAAGAAGAATAGATATGATGAAGAATTATCTATACGATTAACAAAAGCATGCAACAGTTGCCTAGATTTTATTGAAAGGGCAGCACAATCAGATGAAATGACTCCTGAAATGATACATTCTGTTGTGGGAGCATTAAAAATCTCTGCTGATATCAGAGCAACAGAGAAACTCATGTCTGCAAGAATAGGACAACTCAATATTCTACACGAAGACTTCAATGCAATTGGTGCAGTTAGTGGAAACTAAAGAAGATTGGCAAACCACTTGCCAAGAATCTATAGAAACCATTCGCCAATTCCTTATAGAAGCTGGCATGGAACATTTACTCCCCTCAGAAGAAGAGAGTAAAAAAGCTGCAAAGAAAAAGTTAGCTCACATCAAGCGTAAATTTAGAATTTTGGAATTTGGGGAATTAAGCAATGCCCCTTTCCCTATTGATGCCTTAAAACCATCACTTTTCAGTATTGACCCTGAAAAGTAATGATCTGGATTTATGCCTTAAAAGCAGCACTTTTGCTTTTAGGGTAGGGCCTAAGCTGTCCATCTTTACCCATTATCATCACGGAATCTTTGAGCGTTAGGGGTTTATCTAGCCATGTCTCGAGCACCTCTTTATAATCCCACTCCTTATTAATAATGCACTCACACAACATATTATCAAGTATCTTGATGCCTAGTACTTGCCCTAACTCCATTTCATCCATGCGTTTTGTATTTATGTTGCTAAAATCTGGCTCTTCTTCAGTTCCATCACCAAAGCCCATATATTTGTAATGACAAACATCAATCATTGACACATAGCTAGTTAACCCTTTTAAAGCCATATCTGAAGATACTTCAGGTCTATTAATATTACAGCGCAATGTCATGGAATATAACTCCTAGACAATATAGCAAGAGTACGTTTTCGATGCGAAGCATAAGCAGTATAATTTCTGCGCTGATAGTAACGAATTAGATTTAGTGATTGAGCTATTGTCAATCTAGGTAACGGTATTGCTGCCTTGAGCAGCACTCTTGCCTGTGGCAAAGTTAAAGCTGGAGACTTTTCTCCTAACATTAAACGCATCCTCACCAGAAAATGATGTGCTAGACAAGTTAATAGTATATGGTGATGCCAACCTAAGTAGCTTCTAGTTTCGTAGTGATCAAGCCCCAGTTCTTCTTTTGATTCCTCAAACGATGTTTCTATCGGCCATCTCATTCCACTTAGCCACACTAATGTTTCTAGGCTGACTTCTTCTGAGTCATTGCACAAATAATAGCTTATCTCTCTTTTCTCATTTAGGTTACGCCGAATTACCAACCACAGTTCCACTGGCTCTTCTTCTCCCCTTGTTTCCCATATTCGCTCAAAGGCAAATTCACATACTATTGGCCCTTTACTTCCTTCTTTCACTACATGTTTACTCCATTTTTCTGCTTCTATTTCCTTTGCTAACTCATCTATCCGTATTGATTCAATATTTGCCCTTGCTAGTTTCGGCTTCCTTCCCCTACCTTTATATTCAGGTACCTTGACCTCTGGCTTCTCCTTGTATACCTGCGTATCGCAAGATACTGCTGTAAAGTACTTTTTTCCTAATTCAGCTACTCCATCTCTAAACTCGATATTATTTCCATACAATGCATCTGCTAGCACATATTCAAAGCTCAAACGCCCTCTCTCTTCTGTCTTTTTTATCATTCCTAACGCTATTTCTGGTTTGGTTCTAAATTCTAGATCCTTTGGCACTCCACATTCTTCCCTTTTTTGTTCATGCTCTTTATCAAACCATTGTTCTGGTAAGTACAACTGCCCTTCTGTTAAGGTATGTCCTTTGTTACTGGCATACCCTAGGTATACTCCTACTTGACTGTTCTCCACTTTTCCTACTGATCCACAATATTGCCTTGCTACTCCTACTGAGCTTTTTCCTTGTTTTACATTCCCTGATTCATCAACTATCAGTACTCCATCATTACCTAAACTTTCTGCAATAAGTTTTTGATGCGTGTCAATCACAGGTTCTAACTGCCAAGGGCTTTGTCCTACAAAGTTTTGCATGCTACGGACATTCAGTCCTATTGATAGTGCCATTGCTTCTATATTTTTTCGATCAAGGTTGCTTAACAAACCTTTTAGATAATGTCCTGTCCAGATCAAACTTTCAGGTCGTTTAAATGCTTCTTCAAACTCTGCTACGTATTCTTTGAGTTCTTTTGCTAGCGCTTCTATATCTGCTTCAACTAAGTTGCATTCTGGAGGACTTAAATTTACGGCCTCTTCTAATATTTCATTGTGTGCTTTATAAATGTTTTTCATAGCCTTAATTTATTATTCACACTCGCACTTTTTTCGCACTTCCCCTTACTTAATATGCAACATTGCGCTGTAATATTAATAGCTTTGCTAAAAAGACTGTGCAATTGCATTAAGGTATTACCAAATTCAGCTACGAGGTGCTGAGAATCAGGTGCAACATTCAAAGACAGCATACCCACTTGCCTTAACAAACTTCTAATTAAAGGTGCTCTTCTTGCCCGTTCTTGTGGCGTTGTTTTCATCAACTCCAAAAGACTTTGGGTGTTATGAGTTATTTGGATTGTCTCGAGCAAGTCATCAAAGCGTAATTCTGGCTTTAAATTACCATCAAGCATTTCTTTAAGCACTTAGAGGGCCTCCTGTAGGTCTAGAATCCGTTGTATACCTTCTTCTCTATATCCTTCATTTATTTCTACTGCAAACCATTGTCTATTAAGCGTCTGTGCTGCAATAGGAACGCTGCCAGTGCCAGCAAAAGAATCTAATATCAAATCACCAAAGAGGGTAGTACTTTCAATTAATTGTTGCCATAAGCTAAAGTGTGTCTCCATAGGATGATTAGTTTCTTTCTTGTTTGTAGTTTCAACTAATGCTCTAATCCGTGGTCTGACAAGTGCATTACCTCTAGTAGCGTGAATAACAATCTCACAACATGGAGCAAAACTACTAACAACATTGCCAGCGCCATGACCTATCTTTGACCACACTACAGGTTCTTGAACCTTCCAGTCACAAGCCTGAATTAACTCTTGCATCCAACAAAAACTCTTGAAGCTAGATTTTACCAGTAGGTGAGAGTTATCTAGCATCAGGTCATTGGTTAGCTCGAGCATAGAACCTAAAGCCTCTTGAGCACTGATTAAATCAGAATCACCTTCTATCTTAGAAAGCTTTGAACTTTGATACCTCCTATTAGATTGATAATCTTTGCCGTATGGAGGATCACAGCATATCAACTTGACTGACTTAGGTTTAAGAGTGCCTGAATCCTTGCATTCTTCTATAACTTCTCTAAAATCACCTAGTCGGTAATTGTTGAATACCTTTGTCTTTTGCTCGAGGGTTAATTGCTTTATAACCTTTTTATGCTCATCATCTGAAACCTGTGCTGAATTCGGCACAGGTTTTCCCTTATTCTCTTTGCTACTA
Organism: Trueperaceae bacterium; assembly: GCA_965223045.1. GTDB lineage: Bacteria > Deinococcota > Deinococci > Deinococcales > Trueperaceae > CBDCVN01. Next base: position 3,508,110 of record CBDCVN010000013.1, on the reverse strand, counting down.
ATACCTTCGTCTGAATTCGGACTAGGATTTTCATCTAAAGCACCTGAACCTTCCGCCAAATTCAGCGGAAGGTTTCTACTCTCTAATTTACCTTGACCCAAATTTGGGTCAAGGTCTTCAGTCTTTTCCTCAACACTAGTAGTAGCTTCACTCTCAGCTTCCAAAACCCTAGTCCTACAAATTTCGAGATCTTCAAAGCTCTTAGCACCTTCAGCACACTCTAAAAAGTCTTGTTCTAAATCGTGAGGTAAGGATGCCAACATCTCATTAACAGCCTGTTGTAGAGTTTCCTTAGACTCCTTTACATCTGGCAAGCCATTTAGCAAGTTACTTTCACACTCTTCTACTGCTACGACACTTCTAGCCTTTCTCTTGGCTAAGACTTGTATAAACTGCTCTCTTAACTCGAGTGGTAAGCCTTCATAAACCTCTTCAGCTTTGGCAATAGTTTCCCTAATACTGTCACCATCTTGCCTAATAGCTCTTACTGACTTTCTACCTGACTTCTTAATTTGTTCAATAGCTCCCTCTAAAAGTTCACTCCATACTCTTTTTTCAGTCAACCAAGCCTCAAAATTATCTGTCGACAGATAATTTGCATAAATGTGCTTCAGATGCTCCTCAGTTAAGCACTTTTTAAGTGGTTCACCTTCATTAAATGCTTTCCTTACTTCTTCTTCAATGCCTACCTTTGACCAATACCCTCTAGGCAGGCATCTATAAAACTTTAGTCTTTCACTAACCTTACCTTGAGAAATGTTTTTTGCTTCAGCTATCTCGAGCTGACTCCAATATTTCCCTTTAGTTGCTTTGTTGGGGTTAGGACTAGGTTGCTCTGTAGTAAGGCTATGGTACTCACACCAAACTCTAGTTATAGAAACAGGTCTAGCTAGAGAGTTTAAGTCATTGTCCTCAGTTGCTAACCTAACTAAATCAAAGTCTTTGAGGTCATTGTAAACCCAGCAAGGTATTTCTAATAGCTTCTCACTTTCTTCAGCTTCTTTATTTAATTCTAGGGCGTGTGGACACCTAGAGTGCGAAATCGAAAACGCTACTCTTAAATACCTTGGATAATCCTGATGCTGACGCATAAGCTCCTCTGCAATCTGGTAAAGATTATGTGGTTAACAACTAAAGCTTCTCGCAAATATAGGCTATCCTGCAATTTTTTTTGGAATTCACATTTTCTAACAAATAGCTGTCCTGAGACTGGCTAGTTTGGTTTTGATATCCAATGCGTGCAATTTCTGATTTGTCATATCCACATGCCCTAGAATTGCACTGTATCTTGTACCACCTGCAAAGATAGCAAAGTGTCCATTCTCAGGTACAACTTTTAAAGCTCTACTGTGATCAAAACCATTCTCTTTTATGCTCTCAAGGATTTCTTGTATGTGTTCAGGTTCTCTTACTTTACGGGGCTCGAGTCTGTGCAAAACTAACCTGTCTATTGGTATTTGTTCAACCTGTTGTAACTCTGTTCTAAGCATCAATAACCCCCTTACCCTCAGCAAAATCAGTATTTCGTTTCATGAAGTAGAGAGTACTTTGCCAAGAAGTCTTAACCTTAGCAATGTCCCATGTTTCCTGTAATTCATTTAGTGCTGCACTGATTTGGGTATTAACATGAGACAAGCAGAATAACTCACCTATTAGAGATGGTTCCTTAACCTTTACTACTTCAGCTAAGAACGGTTCAAGGTCTACACCGTCATAGTCTTTCATGTCCAATGCTTCTCTGCACAGGAAAGCAAAGCTTGCTAGGGCATAGTGTCCAAACGCTCTGAAAGCTACCTCTGGACCATAGGCAGCTATAGCATTCTTAAAGTCCTTATGCATGTGGAATAGCACTGAGGAGTAATGACTAAGCCCTAAATCTTCACTAATCTCTGTCTGTTCAGCTAGCTCGAGCATTAGATGAAGCATTTCCTTAGCTCTAATATTTCTTTGTTCTGAAGTAGTGTTAAAGGGTGCTTCTGAAGGGTTAACACTCCTATGGAATTGGCAACAATAGTCTATTTCTAAAAATGGATTGGGGCCTGTTGTTGGTTTTGTGTTTTTCATGCATTACTTCCTATCTTCTACTTGCTCGAGTGTTTGTCTGTATTCTTTGCATAGCTTTTTTTAGCTTTCTCCTAAATTACTTGTGGTTGTGGGTATTTGATCAGACTTAGCAACTTCTTTGGTCTTAGAAACAAGTTCTGTTGATATAAGACCTAATTCCTCAGCAACCTCCTTATAGTTTTCTATAGCCTTCTGTTGATCGATAACACCAACATCTAAAGCTTGCCAAGTAGCCATAAGCTTATGGTCATGTTTAGGATTCAGGCTATGAGAGTCAAATAACTCTTTAAGAACGTTTAGCCAGTCATCTGTTGGCTGTAGCTTTTTTGTTGGAGCTACTGGAAAGCTACCCTTTTGTTCTATTACTTCACCTGTTGTTACATTCCATAGGGTGAAGTAGGCAGCAAGCTTTGCCTTGTTAAAATGTTCTTTCTTAGGGTTAAGTATTAGCTGTTCAATGCCGTTGTGTTCATAGAAAAGACTTATGTCGTTAACAAAGCTTTCTTTTTTTTCAAATATGCCCTCATTACCTACTGACATCGCTGACATCAAATCATCTTCTTTTATCTTATTGTCAGTGATGTCAGTTGACTTTTTAGACGTTTGAAAAAAAATCCTACTATTTTCTTTAGTATTTTTTTCAAATATGCCCTCATTACCTACTGACACCACTGACATCAAATGATTTCCTTCAATCTTATTGTCAGTGATGTCAGTTGAACTTTTAGACGTTTCAGAAAATTTTGCATCTTTTTCACTTAAATTTTTATTGGCATCCTGATCTTTAGGAGTCCAATTTAACCAAGGACTAGACATTACTTCCCTTCACCTTCCTTCTCTTCTTTCTTTCTAAAATCAGGGTGCAACCTAACAGCAAATGAAGTACGGCCTTTTATATCTCTATCTTCTAAACGCACATAGTTATACTCTGCTAGTTTTTCTAAACCCTCTAAAACAGCATCCTTATCTTTTAACCCTGTCCAACCACAACGATATATATCTCTAACAGTACAATTATCTTGAATAAAGTCATTCTCAATTCTATAAATCAAAGCTTCAGCAACAACTAAAGCTTTACCTAATTCTGTTGCATAAATACGTTTTGAGTGTTCCTCTAAATAATCGCACAATGCAGCTGCTTTTTTAGCAGCTGCTAAACTTACTTTCTCAGAGTCAGTTATTCTTTTATCAGAGTCTACGCAATAGTCAGCAAAATCTATTAGGTGGAAAAGTAAAGCTAGAGTAGGCATAAGTGAGCGGTATTTACTTAAGTGAGATGCGAAAGCAGGGGATTTCTTAAGCTCTTCACCACGTAAACGTATTTCTAATTTGTCCCTCCATTCATCAAATAGTTCTTGAGCATCATCAGAAAAGTGTAGCGCTGGTATCTCATCCTCTTCTAGTTCCAAACCAAAGCTTTCTGCAGAAAGCTTAACTAGGTTCTCAAATACTTTGTAAACTCTGTTTCTAGCATCTTTGTTAGGGTATCGGTCTATATTTTTCCACTCGGGTAACTCTTCAGGCCATATCACTATCTGGAATCTTTGCAGTAACCCATCTGCTCCATCACCCTCTGTTAAAGCTTCATTGATATATTTCTTTAGCTTACCTGGTTGGATACCACCAAAAACGCTTAAGCAGCATGTCTTTACGCGTACTGTACCCCGACCTATACGATCAGAGGTGTAGTCTCCTGTGCCATTCCAAGTTTCAAGGAAAAACTCACGAGCACCTTCTTGTCCTGTTTTATCTAGACCTCTAAACCATCCTGCTAACTCATCTCTTAATAGAAATAGCCCAAATGGGTTTTCCTTAAACAACTCTCCAAGTTTTTCAACAGTGCTGTCTTGGGTAATGTAACGTACAGCTGTTTTATCCTTAAGCTTATTAATCTCCTTCTGTTTTTTAGCAATGTCATCTTGAAGATTCTCTATATCTACCCGTGTAGCACTTTTCCTGTCATCTAAAATTTTAGTAAGTGCTTTTTTTAAACTCTTAATCTCGAGATCAATCATCTCCTGTTTGTGTTCATTGTCCTCTTGTTCTGCTTCAAAATCGTCATATGCTTTTGCAGCAATCCTATTTAGAGGCTTCATAGCTTCTTGCAGTATTGGGCTTTTTAACATTCCTGCACGACACACTACCCCTCCCCATAAATTAGGAACAACTACCCAATCATCAAAACGTTTAGGGTAAATACCTATGCGTCTACCTACAGCAGCACCTGCTGCCACAAGTGCAGCAAGAGTAGGCATTTCAATGGGGATAGCTGCACGTTCTGATATATCCTCGAGCCAAGGTTTAAATGATTCAGGAATTAGTCTAGAATCAAGAGGTTCAGCTGATGGTCTTATTTCTGGCAAGTCACTTAGTTCACCCCAAGGCTTTTCAGGTTCACTAGGTGTTCTGTCAAAATCAGCTTTGTTATTACTACTAAAACTATAATCTCTACTATTGCTCCCAAACTCATCTCGAGCAACTCTAAAAGCACTGTCAAAGTTACTTCCATGCTCGAGTATCACGAAACAGTCAAAAGCATCATGTCCTTTACCATCACCAAGAGGATCGCTGGCATGATGTGAAAACACCATAGGCTTTTCTTGGTTATGAAATAGCCTAACTCCCGCATTTTTAGATATGGAATCAGGAGCAAGGTAGGTGTTTACAAATAGTCCTTTAAGTTTGAGTTTATAACCATGCTTATCTAAAAACTTACTAGGATGATACTTATCATTAAAGGCGTCAATAACAGTCAATCTATGAGGTGTATTTCTCTCTTTAGGCCTTTCTTGAGTAAAGCTTTCTTCTTCTTGAGCTACCTGTGAGAAGTTTCTAGCAAGCTTTATAAGAAGGTGATAAACCTCTAGGGGAATAGGTTGAAGCTCTTCTGCTTTTAAATCACCATGTAAGTATTCATAACCTTCTGTAGGTGGACAAACAACATAGCCACCAAAACCTCGAGTCTCAATAAATGTCTTATTCGTTTCTTTACCATTAGCTTTGCTAATTGCTGGTATGTGAGCTAGTTTTAAATTGCCATCAATTTCTTTATACTCCACACCTTCTATACAGATGTACAGATGTCTACCACCGCTCTTAGACTTAGCAATTACATATTGATTGTCGTTTAGCCATTGTGTAGCAGTATCTATAAAAGGCTCAAAGAAGTCTTCAACAATTTCATAGGGTTCATGCTCAAATTTGTCCAAGTTTTGAGCATCAAAATCAAAGCAAACAATTTCTTTATAACCACAAACCAAAGCTATACCTTTAGCTTCTTTAAACAAGCTATCTAGCTGTTCTGCTGTTGGTCCTTTAGTCTGATATTGCTTCCAATTACTAATGGCGGGCTTTTTGTCAGTCTTTACTGGTATAATTGAAAAACCCTTTCGCCAATAGCTTTGAGCAGCACGCAAAATCTCACCCATAACATGTTCCCTTAAGTACTTGTTTCCCCCTTTTTCTACGTGTTAGAATGCAAATAGCACTTCCCATGTTTCCCTGAAATTCAATATTTTGATTAAACTCCGTGAAGGGGCCATCTTTATTTTTAATTTCCATTAAATCACTTATCCTAATCTGTATAGGCCAAGAGGTTGAACTGACTTTAAGAAATTCTTCTAATTTCGGTATATGCGAGTACAAGAAAACTTCACCACCTTGTAATTGCCCAAATGTGTCTACAAGGCTAGATCTTTAATTCAAACTCTTAGTAGACACAAATTCACAATTGAAAAATTAAAAATTCTTTGATACCTTAATATTTGAATGTTGTTAAAATCAACTAAATGCCTTCCTTATTCTTCAGATGGAATGTATTTGTCAGAGCTCGAGTGTGTCCAGTTAGTCTGTCAAAACTCTTGGGTGTACTCGAGCTAACTAACTTAAAAACCCTAATTAAATCGCAATCTAACTTCTGGTTTTCGTTTACTAAACCTCTAATAGGCTTTTTCTCCTTCACTTGACTCAAGAAATCTTTCGAGCGCTGCTCGAGATATAAGAACTCGCTTACCAACACGTTGGTGAGTGATTCTTGGCAATAACTTAAGCATTGTTGGTGCTGAAATTCCAAGCATGGCAGCGGCTTCACGAACATTAAATGCAAGTTGGTCATTTTTTTGTTTCATTGAGTAGCCTCCTTTCTCCAACCATGTTCTAACGATTTTCCGCCATTACCAATCCATTCCTCTAGTGCATCCATATCGAAACGTACCTGTCTACCTAAACGCACAACAATGCCATCTAGGAGACCTGCATTCGCCATTTCATATGGTCGACTTCTCTTAATATTTAAACGTTCTGCTACTTCTTCAGCAGTTCCCAATCTTTTCATAAAATCTCCATAAGGTAGAATCTGTGCACATAGACTCATAATGACGTACTAGATTCAGTAAGTCCATGAACTTAAGAAGTGTCTTATTAAGTTTTTAAGTTCATATTTTTATTCCTAGCATTTCCGCCATTTCTTGTTGTGCTTTTGAAATTGTTCTCAGAGATAGTTCTTTAGATAAGTATGGCTCCTCTTTGACAATTTCTTCTTGTGTCTTGCCCTTTTGAACTCTCAGATAAACAAAATTAACCTTATCTTCAATACTAAGCTTTTTAACTCTTTTACCTGTCCAAAGTGAAAAATCCTTATGAGTTTTTTCAACACTATCAAGGTATTTATTTACCTCTTTAAGAATTCGTTTACGCGCCTGTTTCCTAAATTCTGAACTAGGTTCAAAACCACTTATATGAGAAATTTTCCCAAAAGCCTTATCTGAAAATAGATGATATAGCTGAGGGGGGCAAATAATTAATACCTCTTCAATATCAGAGCGGTATCCACTTGTGATATAGCTGGAAGTAATAGAAGTTCTATTTGGTATACACGGTTCTTTAATTGGAGCCATTTGCCAATAACCTAAAGTTGCTAAAGCTACATCATAAATCCAATCATTGGTACCTTGACCTTTGAGATCTGCTTTTGCTACCCAACTAGTAAGTGCGGCTTTTAATTTTCTGCTTCTGTCTTGTGAAATTTTATCCTTAAGAAAATCATCAATCATCCAATCTTCTCAATCTTTCCAATCATGCTCATTTTGCCTGTCTGAAAACCTATTTCTTATAAATTCTTTAAATTCATCTAGACTTCCATCTGAAATCATTTTCAAATGACGCCATGATGAAGCTTCATTCAAGTTAAAAAGAGGTAAACAACTATTAAAAAGATCAGTTATAATATTTTTGTTATTTTTATCTTTCAAGAAAAATTCGAAATAACACCATCTACAATAGCGAGATTCAACAGCAGATTTATCGTTATCTTTTTCTGATCTATTAAAGATATAACTACTAAGAATACCCATTTAATCAAAATAACAAAAAGTAGAAAATGTAGTGTTTGTAAAAAACAAGTTCCTCCAATTAATGCAATGTTTTTCTTGGAAGCGAACTTCATTACAAAAATTGAGATAGATGTACCATTACTTTAATCTTTATGAGATTATATGTGTTAATAAATTCTCCTTACTCTCACAGTAATTTCTAAGAGGTTTGGCTTGTTAGTTTGCTCTCTTAGATTTCTATAGTAGCACATATTGCGCTTAGGGGTCAATTGTGCTACTATATCTATAAGGTGATAATATGACAAACATGCCTATTCAATGGAAAATTAAAGAGCACTTAGAAAAGAAAGGGGTAACAACTTACCAATTTTGGAAAGCATCAGGGTTAGCTAAAAGGACTGTATACCGCTTGGTTAATGGCGAAACACATAATCTAAACACTGATACTTTAGATGTTGCTATTAGAACTTTGCGAGACCTTACAGAGCAAGACTTATCTATTTGTGACTTGCTAGAATGGAATCCTAACGATGCCTAAGCGACGTAAAACTAGGACTCGAGCAGATGGTGAAGGTTCTATTATTAAGGAAATAAAGACTCGAGCAAATGGTAGTACATATGAAAGATGGCGTGGTGTTCTTTCGATAGGTTATGATGCTGAGGGTAATCGTAAACGTAAACGTAAAACCCTTTACGGTAAGACTCAAGCAGAAGTAAGAGAAAAACTTGAAGAGATCAAAAGACAGTTAGCAATGGGCACTTATGTAGATTCTGAGTTAACTGTTGAGCAGCTTCTTGAACGTTGGCATACTGAAAAAGCACAAAGTGTAAAACCTAGAACAGTCGAAATTTACCGTAAGCAAGCAGAATTGCACATACTTCCAAAGATCGGTAGGCTAAAACTAGCCAAGCTTTCTCCTATGCACCTTCAAAATCTATGTAGTGACATTGCTAATAATGTTGGTAAACGTACAGCAGAACTTATAAGAGTACAACTTCATGGGGCTTTTAAACAAGCTGTTAGGTGGCAAATTTTACCTAAAAACCCTGCTGAGGCTATCACTCCATTGAAAGTAGAAAAAAAGTCTGTAAACATTTGGACTCCCTCGGAAGCTGTACGATTTTTAGATACCGCACGAACACACAGACTTTACGCTCTCTTTTATTTGGCTATGGCTACAGGATTAAGGCGTGGTGAATTGCTAGCTCTAGAATGGTCACACATCACTGATAACCGTTTACGTGTTGTTACTCAACTTTTGCAGTGAGGCCTTTGCGATGTCAGGAAAACGAAAATAGGCTAATATCCGATAAAGCAAATTGTTACTAATCTTCACATTATGAATAACACCTCCTAAAATGTATAAACACACCGTGGAGGTGATTATATGGTACCCCTGCTTGATTACCCTGAAGTTGTTAAGCATTATGAACATTTCTTTAAAGATATTTTCTCTGATTCAGCCATGACACAGTTCAAACGTTATATAAGTGGACTTATTGTTTCAGAAAACAAAACCGTTGAGGGGATTAATCGCTTGATTATTTTTGAGAACCGTGATCAAAGCAGCCTTAATCGCTTGTTAAACAAAAGCCCTTTTAGTGAAGAGAAACTAAACCAAAAACGTTTAGACCTTTTAGCAAGTCTGGAAGGTACTCGTTTCAAACCTAAAGGTGTGTTAAGTATAGATGATACTTTGCTTGAGCATTATGGCAAACACTTTAAAGGCATAGCAAAACTTTATGATTCTAGTAAAGGATGCCATGTTTGGGCGCACCATTTGGTAGGGTTACACTATAGTGACGATCAAACTGACTATCCAGTAGAATTTGAATTATGGAAACCCGCTGACCTTGAGAAAATAGAGGAGGGGCTGCCAGAGCTAGGTATTCCCATCAAGGAAAGTAAGCTAGAACTGAAAAAGACTAATGAAGCAAAATGGCGACAGTACTTGATAAGATTATGGAGAAGGCATCAAAACAAAGATGGTGTCACAGATTTGTATGAAAGCAAGTTTCACATTGCAAAAAGATTGCTATCTAAATGGAAGGAAAGTAATCCAAGGATGAAACTGCCTATAGTATTTGATAAATGGTATACAGCAGCTCCTTTTTGTCGTTTCATTGACAAGGAACTTAAACTTCCCTATGTAGGAACACTTTGTGCAGATGATAAAGTAATTGTAAATGGGCAAGAAGAAACAATTAAAGACTTCAGTCAGAGACTTAAAAAAGAGCATTTCGATAATTTAAGTGAGGAGAAGAAGCCAGTTTTCCGTAAAATAACCATTTCCTACAAGGGAAAGAAAGAAAGGTACTACAGTTTTTGTTGCACGATTAAGGTTAAGAATTTTGGGAAGCAAAGATTAGTTATCAATTACAGAGAGGAAGAATTGAAGGGTGAGCCATATGCATTAATTTCAAATTGCTTAAAATGGCAATCAGCAGGAATAACAAGAATCAGACGCCATAGGTGGCCAATTGAAGTATATCATGAAGAAGGTAAGGCAGAAGGTTTGGACCAGTATCAGGTACGGGATATTGAAGCGATATGCAGACATATTAGCTTTGTTGCCGTAGTTTACAGCTTATTGCGAGCCATACCTCATGATCAGGACCTCTTAAAAAAGCTTCAAAATCAACTCAAGGTAGAAATTGAAGGTAGTAACTCCCATTGGTGTCGAGTAGCAAAAGCACAGAGCTTGTGGAGTTTGGCAAGTTTCATAAGTGCTGGATTAGTAAAAGGGCAAACACTTGAAAGTTTGATGGCACCTATTTTAGCTGCTGTCTGCTACTAGAAAGCGTTTATTTAAAAATCCAATTGCTTTTTGAGTCCTTTTTAATTTACTATTTAGGTCTTTTAGGTTTTCTTTGTTCCTTTACTGATGATTTTTCCTTTGAGAATTGCTATAATTAGTTGAGTGAACTAATATTACTAACATACTCACTACTGCCAAAGTTGAGTTGTTACTTCAAAAACTAGGAAGGGTGAACGTACTATTAAGCTGGCAAAGGATATAGTAGCGGTTCTGAAAGAGCATGAAATAAAGCAAGGTATTGAAATTAATAATTGTGCAATATGGCAAAGCAGCAATTTAGTATTCCCTTCTAGTGTTGGTACTGCTATGAATCCTCGTAACCTTGAGCGTGAATGGTACAAACTACAAAAAATTACCCGTGATAAGTGGCGTGAAGAACTAATTGCTACAGGAAATGAGGCAGACCTTAAAAGACTTGATAATGGTGAGCTGTTCCCTAAAATAAGGCTTCATGATCTTAGGCATTTACATGCTTCTATGCTAATTCAGATTGGAAAGTCATCTGTGGAAGTGGCAGAACGATTAGGCCATACAAACCCTTCGTTTACTGTTGACACCTACGGTCATATTTTTAGAGAACATCAAGAGGAAGAAGAAGTGTCAATTCTTGATTATCTTCCACCTATGAATGCAGTCAATTAAACTTTGTGGTTGTATTGTGGTTGTATATTCATCAAAAAAGAAGAAGCTAAGTCTAATTGCTTAACTTCTTTACATTGTTTCTAACGAACTTTTTTGTGGTAGCGATGGAGAGACTTGAACTCTCGACCTCACGATTATGAGTCGTAGAGGACACGTTTTATGTCATTTTATAAAATTTTATTTCATGCTAATAATGGTACTAGATAAGGGTTTTTTGATTGCTACTTTTTATTTCATGCCTTTTCATTTTATCTTATCTTATTCCCTTAGCTGTAAAGATAGCTGTACTTTTTGATTTTAGTAATTCACCTTCTAGATGTTTTAATATGAAAAAATGACACCATTGGAACTGTGTTACTAAGGGGTGATAGATGAGTCATAAAAAGCTTACCTAAGCTGGTCTATTAACTTTGACAAGTTTCCCCTCTAGAACCTCTTCTTCCTCAATAGTTTCATGTATAAGTTGTGCTTGGTTTTCAAAGTCTGGGTTGTAAGTACATGAGATAATTCCACTGTGGTTTTTAACTTCTTGATGCAGCTTTTTAAAATGTTTGCGATTCGAAGTTAGCACAGCACAGTTATCTTCACTAGCTGTGAGTAGTACCTTATCATCAGGATACTTCTGGCTAGCCTTTCCCAATTCAAGAAGAGTTGTTACATCATGACCAAGCTCACGAAGTTTTTCTACTACAGGGAAAGGGAAGTTTTCATCTGCAAGGAGCTTAGCCACAATCTAAGCTTCTTCGTTTTCAGTAATTTGCATTTTTATTTCATCTTTGTTTGCACGATAATAAGCCCAAGCATTGATTAAATCCTCAGCACTTAGGTTAGGATATGCTCTTAGGATATCTGCATCAGTGCTGCCTAGTTTCCTAGCTTGGATTATTAACCATACAGGAATACGAGTCCTGACAATACAAGCTTCTCCTCCCAATACATTAGGTGTAGTTTCGATTCCGGGGAAGGTGCCGCTAATATCATGGGTAATCCACTGCAGCAGTTGCGCTTTTTCTTCAGTTGTCATACCAAGCAGCATTTCCCGAGCTTTTTCTAGTAGGGTCATTGTTATAATTTAGCATTTTATCAGCTAATTTGATAAGGTGCTGATTCAAAGCCCTACGGGCACCACCAGCTAAAGACTGGTGGATTGTCTTAAGTACTGAAAGTACATTTCCCGACTAAGAGTCGGCTAAAGATGATTTGTCCAACTCCTCCAGAACACATCACTTGGACTATACCTACTATTTGCTGACTCCTTTGTCAGAATCACTTATGGCTTTGTTTTTCATGTGCTTCCCTAAAAAAGTATTCTAGGCTTTTTTATCTACCAAAGATTATGCTAAAAGCAACCAACTAAAGCTGGGGGTTTTAACCCTCCCATATTGGGACAATAAAAATAACTGTAAACAAGCAATTATTACATCTAAATTGCTAGTAGAAAATCATTTGTGGGAAGATGTTTGCTGACATATATAATAGTTGATTAAATCAATAATTACATCTAATTACATTTTAGATTAAAGGTGTAATTCTTTAGGAATTGTTTCTCGAAAACCAGTGAGCAGCTTTAGTAGCTCCTTTTACAAGTTTCTCAAAATGGAAGTTTTTCTTTGCTTCTTTAAACTTGAGATGCTCGTTACTCCCTTGCCTCCATCCATTTTGCAAGTTCTGATGCTGGAGTTATGTTAGCCATTTACATGCACTTTACTTTCCACTATACCACCTCACATTAGTTTGCTTGTAATACACCACTAATCACCTTTAAAATAACACTATGCAACAGACCCTTCCCCATCTTCCAAAACTTCAACACTTGCCAGAAAGCATGCTTTGTGATGGTGCTATCAGTATGGGTTTGGAGGAAGGTATACCTATTTTTCAAGCTTCATCTTGTGTAAAAGATCGTATACAGAAGCTGCTTGACAAAGAACAAAGCTTGGGACTAAATAAAGCTGAAACTGAAGAGCTTGATCATTATGAAGCTGTTGATGACTATCTTAGTTATCTTAACCACCTTGTAAGAAATATAAGCAAAGCATAGCCATTACTTGTGGCACGTTCCAGCATTTTTGAAAGTTGGTAGTCCTGAAGATGATCCTATACAAATGTAGTAGCTAAGTAAACGAAATTAACTCATTAGCTCGAGCGCCCATTAACTTTTCTTTTTAGCCAGATACTTTTGAACCTCGGTTTCGGGTATCCAGTTAACAGTTTTGCCATTATGAGTAGTTTCCATAGTTTCTATATCACCTCGAGCAATGGCATCTCTTATAGTGCTTCTAGGCGTGCCTACAGCCTTTGCAAATGCTGTTTGATTAAGAAGCTTGGGACTTCCTTCAGCTTTGATCTTAGTGGGCTCAGGTTTAGGGATTTCAACCTTATGTACATCCTTGTTAAGAAAGCCTAGCTTAACAATCTCACCACGTTCTCTAGAGTTAAGTTTTGAGAATAGCTCTAGTAATTCCTTATCAAGTACAATTCTAAAAGCTTTTGTGACTAAACCTTCAGGCAAAGCTTTTTCTCTAATCTTGGCAAAAGCTACTTCTTGCTCTTTAGTTCTCTTACGACCTAAACTATCACGCTTTACCTCTTCTATTTTCATTATTTCAATATAGCATGGCTGTACACCCTAGACAAGTTTCGTCGAAATTGAAAAGAAGTGCAAATATTTGTTGGTGCGTAGCCTTTGATGTCAATGCAAGAGATATCAAAGCTGTACACCCTTGACAAGATAATATTGATGTACTAAAATAAAAACATCAAAGAAGCTTACAGCTTCCAACTAACAAGCTTCTTTGAAATCCAAGTTTTACAGGTGTAAAAATGAATCAGAGAGATTCTACCACAGCACAATATCAAGTAATAGGCATTGAGTACCTCGAGGCTCCACTAGAACAAAGTGAAGTGCAACCCTCCAAATCAACAACATGGGCATCATTCAACAATTCTATAGAGGCCAGCAACCACGCTCGAGCCCTAGCAAACCAATTCGATAACCTCAGCTTTTTTGTAAAAGACAACAAACCACCCACAGACGAAGAAATTATCCAAGAATTTGCTCACTTAGATTTCGGGGTGGCCTAAATGCTACACACTACTCTAAGAGAAAACATAGAAAGATTGCTCATAGGTTTCTTATTAGCAGGAACCTTAATATCCTGTGGAACTTCTGCCTCCCCTAAACCAAAAGAGATACACACACCAACCTACTGTAGAAACCTATCAGCAAATTTACCTGCAGGAATTGATACCGAGTACGTACTAGGCTATTTTGATAAAGAAAACAAAGACTGTGTAATCTACTCAGATAAAGTAACTCCTCAAGAAATTGAAAACTACTTTTCCTTGCTTAACATACCTGCTAAACAGGCTACCTATATCAAAGTAAAACTGGGAACTTCTCCTACAGTGAAGAAGTATGCCTACTCTGGTAGATCACGCAAACTAGTAAATTCTACAGATTTAGACTGTGCTGATTTCACTACTAAAGAAGCAGCACAAACAGCTTCAGCCAATGGTGACCCTCACAACCTTGATGGTGATAACGATGGTGAAGCATGTGAATGGGGTGTCGGCCTCCAAGCCATGAAGCATTACACTAAACCTATTCCTAAACCAAATCCACCTAAAAGAAGTCCTCCCTATAGTGGTGGTAGTTCCCGTTGTGGCTCTGGTAAGACCTATGTTAGCCCCTACACTAGGAGAGATGGTACTCGAGTAAAAGGACACTGCCGTTCTAAACCTAGATAGTTGGGTTGTATTTGGCAATGCTAGGTGCAGAAAGTAAGTTGGTGTAGCATTAATGTTAACAGATTCAACAAAATCAACAAAAGTACCCAAATTATATGCTAAACTTAGCTCAACTTATTTTTGGGTTTACCCTTGGAGATTATATGGTGGAAAACGAACGGCTATAGGCCTGTACCGAATTAACGCACTGGACAGTGTGACGTTTGTTTGTTTTGGTGAACGTCGCAAACGTCACACCACAAGTGCGACCTGAAAGTTGAAAAACCTCCAGATAAGTCAGTGTAACAGGTTTTTCCACTTCACAAATTAAACAATTAGCTAAAAGCATTCTAAAGCTTGTCAATGGGATTGCATGCGTGTAGCATCTTTGTCCCTAATCAAGCAAATCTCTATTCAAGCAAAATCCCATTCAATAGAAAGGGGAAAACATGAAACTTTATCCCAACACTCAAGTGAATGCTCTAAGAAACGTTCTAGGGAACACTCTAGGAAACACTCTTATTTTAGTAATCGCCCTGATTTGCTTGCTAGTACTTGTCCCCTCCTGTTCAAGTAGTAAGAAGAAAGCAAAACCTAATAAAGAACCATCAGTGAGCCTAACTGCCACCTCTAAAACAGGAACAGCCCCCTTAGAGATTACTTTTACTATTACAACCAGTGATCCTGATGGTGACAATCTAACTGTAAACTTAGACTTTGGTGATGGGCAAATGATAAAAAATCAAAAGCAACCAAAGCATACCTATCAAAAAGCAGGTACCTATATTGCCAAAGCTGTTGTGTCTGATGGTAAGGGCGGTAGTGCTAGTGATACAGTGACTATTAAAGTTACTCCTCAACAAGCTCAATATAGAGGAGAATGGGTTTGGTTAGTCGTTTTTACTGCATCAGGTATAGAAATTGCAGGAACCTTGAGTATCAGTACTGCTTTAGCTGACACAGATACCATGCGTAACACTGAAGGTGGTGTTTGGAGAAGGTGTACTTCTTTGTGTGCAAACAGTGGTGTGATGCTGATTGGTGAGACTAAAGACTCAAAAAAGGATACCTATAACCTGTTTACCAGCTTCTCTAACTCGAGCTTAAATATTCAGATGCTATCAATTGACAAGGACAACAAATTAGAAAACCTAGATGGCAAACTTTCCTTTATAGGTTTAGGATCATGGTTTTTTAACTCAGGCAACTCATCACTTATAGGATTTGGAATGTCTAAGATTTCAGACATACCAACAGATAGACCTACATCTAATAGTTCTGTATCATTCAGCATAGATTCAATTAAGTTCAGCTCAGAAATAACTAGTCAATCAAAGGAGGATTGGAGTGATTACATTAGAAGCAAACTACTGGAAATGTTGCAGTCTGTGGAATAGTAAAGGAAAGGGTAATGTCATTACTATATATCATCTACCGTAAAAATCACGCTCGAGCATACAAAAAACACCATCAACATCAACACTTGGTTTGTTACCCCCAGTAACCACAATTCCTAATGAACCAGCAACTGGCTCATTTACTGATCCTTTCTTACTCCACCAACAGATTAGAGCAGTAGCAAGGACTAAGTCATCATGTGGATTCTCTCTAGGATTGTTGGCATAGCTCTCATGGCCTCGAGCATTTGTAAAAGCTCTGAAGGCCTCGAGTTCTTTCCTTAGAATTACTGCTAATGGTAGCTTAGGATGAATCTTTAACTCACCGTTCTGTAATGCTAATTGAGCACTAGAAACAAGGTCTTTTTTGGGGACATAGTATTTGCTGTTTCCTTCTTTTCTTTCTTCATGTCCACCATGTATTATCACTTTAACAGGCCACAGGCTTTCTAATAGATCACAAACACTAGTTCCTACACCTGTAGCATCAATTAGAAGTTTCTTTGTTGCATTCTGCTCTTCTATACTTTCAACAACTTGCTTAATCATCTCAACTTGCTTTGGATAAGATGTACCTAGCTCTATTCTTATTATTTCTCCAACATTTAAAGACTCATCAATCTTTTCAGCAATAACTATTGCGGTATGGTCTTGTGATTGTCCTATGTCTACACCGATTAGATAATGTTTCTTCATAATATCTCCTATAAGAAGTTGAATGGTTCAAAATCTGCTTCGAAGGCTCTATCAATATCTTCAGTTCTAAAGACTGCAAATTCACTATCTGTAAATTCACATAGATATTCTTGTCTAAACCAATGGTCTGGTAGGGTTTTACGTTCACCTTCTAAGAACTCTTTGCTGATACGAGAACAATCCAAAGCAGTAACCTGAATCTTCTCCCAGCCAGTAGACTCCCATGCTTCATAAAAGAACCCTGTTCGTCCTCGAGGTGTGCTAAGAAGAATCAATTGTCCATTAGTGGTTGCTAACATTGGCAGTACTGCACGTATTAGATCAGCATCACAGAAAGCTGCTTCATCTACTATGGCTAGAGTAACAGCACTGATTCCTCTAATGGTTTCTTCTTTTGAAGGTAAACTAAAAAATCTAGCATTAGTCTTTTCAAACCATGCATTCGTTTTATTGTCCTCGAGCAAGGTAGGAGGATTAATTAGTTTTTGCCTCAGCTCGAGCACTTTAGAGCTAAGCAACAAACTCTGTCTTAAACTAGGACTGAGTGCTATCACTACAGAGTTTTGCTTATTAATTAGGTAGTATAGGGCTAGTAAGGCGCAGGCTGTTGATTTACCTGATTGTCTCGAGCAGTTTAGGATAATGCGTTTTGATCTTGATGTAACTAGCCTAACTTGCCAAGGGTCAAGATTAAAGCCCAATTTTTTAGCAAATGTCACTGGATCATCAATATTATTATTCTTTTGCTGTTTTAGGGTTTTTGCTTGTTGCTCGAGCCTAGTTAGCTCTTTTAGATAGCAAGCTTTCAACTCAATACCTAATTAAGAGATTTCTTGAACTCAGTGAATTCTGTGCCTAGAAGCTCGAGACGCTTTTCGAACTCTCCTACTTCAATGGCTTTGAGGTATGTTGAAGCAGATTGAGAAAGTGCGTGGGTGAGTTTGCAAAGTTCGGCTGTATCGACTTCTTCATTGGCTGCTGTCTTAATAATATGGGTCTCAATTGTAGAAATAGCAGTCCATAGAACTTGAGTCAATTCTTTTATAGTACCTGCTTTAGGTCTATTCTTTTCCTTTTTACCCCTTCTAGCTTTAGCTGTGGTTACTTCATTCATATGTGCACCCCCCCTTATCTGTTAATTTAAAAATTCTCTTATCTGAATTGATTGTTTTGATAATTACTGTTTGTGACATAATACTAACACTTCTGCCTAGCAAAAGTAGTTCCTTAGCCACTATTATAATAGATTTTATACAATTAGGCTAATATTTCTTGCTTAAATTAAACTGAAATTACTAGATGAATAAGCTCACATTCAAATGTACCTTGTAGCAGAATAATTCCTAGTCCCAATTTTAAGGAGCTATTCCATTCCTCTACACCTTAATCCTTACTTTCTAATGAAATTGTGCAGGTTCTAATAACTTGTCTAGATAAAATTTTCTGCCAATTATGCATTAAAAAATATGTTTCTGGTACACGATTATTTTTTGCAACTCCCTGCGCAGTAATCTTACTCACTTCTAAATGTCTCTTAAAACTTTTTGAGGTAATTTCACATTTAGTAATTTCCATCAAATAATACCTTAATCAGTTTGGAACAGTTTTTACAATCTAAAAAGGGTAAGTTGCTCCTGCACACATTTTTTACAAAGGCATGTAAGAAATATTCTGTTTGTAAAGGATTTCTTAAGGGGTGCGTAATTCCAGTAGTAAATAAAGTGACATACTAGGGCGTGTGGACACCTAGAGTGTGAAATCGAAAACGCTACTCTTAAATACCTTGGATAATCCTGATGCTGACGCATAAGCTCCTCTGCAATCTGGTAAAGATTATGTGGTTAACAACTAAAGCTTCTCGCAAATATAGGCTATCCTGCAATTTTTTTTGGAATTCACATTTTCTAACAAATAGCTGTCCTGAGACTGGCTAGTTTGGTTTTGATATCCAATGCGTGCAATTTCTGATTTGTCATATCCACACGCCCTAGAGGGTGTTTGGGAAATACCTATTAAGCAAAATTGGAAGTGGATTGATGCGCTAAACGCTTGGTCATGATATCACACATAGCCATGTAGATAAAGGCTTCACTTGTTGCTGCTAATACTTCATAATCTTTACTTAAGCGTCTATAGTTTCCTAACCATGCAAATGTCCTCTCCACTACCCATCTTTGTGGGATAACTTGAAAACCTTTTCCTTCTGGTTTCTTTGTTACTTCTAATATCCACCCACATATGTCCAGCACCCACTTCTCTAATCTCGCACTGACATAACCTTGATCTGCTTTTATTACTTTCAATCTTGGCATAGTGCTTTTTATAGCCTTCAACATTTGCTCTAATCCTTTCTTATCTGACCTATTCGCTGTAGTTACAAGTACAACTATCAATAATCCCATGGTATCAACCAATATATGACGTTTACGTCCATTAACCTTTTTTCCTCCATCGTACCCATTCTCTTCATGCACACTACCTTTGACCGATTGACTATCGGCAATACCTACACTGCAATCAGCAAGTTTTCCTTCCTGCTCACGGAGTTTTCTGCGTAAATGTTTGTTTAAAGCCTTCCACAAACCTAACTTGCACCATTTATCAAAGTGATAACGAACACTCTGATAGGCTGGGAAATCATGTGGAAGATCACGCCAAGTACAACCATTGCGCAGAAGGTAACGTATAGCATTTACAATTTCACGGAGATCAAGGCTCATGGGACGTCCCCGCTTAGTACTTTTGGTCAAAATTTTTAGTAGAAAGGCTTCAATTATAAGCCACTGTACATCAGTAACGTCCGTAGAGTATGCTTGTCTATGATTTGTTTTCATAGTAGCTATACTGACATATATTGGGTATAGCTACTTCATTTCTAAAATGTTACACTTAGTTCAAACTTCAGCCAAAATGCTAGATCTTTCAAAGGAACACTAATTTCCAAACACCCTCTATAGTAGACTTGTTCTGAAATAAGGAATTAGGCAATAAGGCAGTTCCATAAACCAGCACAAACTCCTACTACATCGTCAACAAATCCCTTAATACGATTCCTAAAAGCATAAACAAGAATCTTGAAACGCTTCATTCCTCCAATGGCATTCTCAACATATACACGTATCTTGCTCACTGCTTGGTTGTGAGCCTTCTGCTCTTTACTAAGCTTGGGATTAGGGTTGGCTTTGCTCTTCCTAGGTCTCTTATGAGGTATTGCAACATCTGCTCCTTCATAATCTTTCTCGATTCCTTGATATCCTAAATCTACTGCCACTTTAATATCCTCAAACCACTCCTCCTCAGGTGGAAATTCTTCCTTTAGCATTGCATAGTCATGGTTCCGTCCTCCAAAGGTTTGTCCCACAAACAAAATTACCTTCTCCTTGCTGCTTATCACTGTGTTTTTCTGCGTGTGGTTACCCTGTTTGCCACTGTATAACTCCTGTTGCATTTCATCATCCTTTGGGCGTTGATGTTCTCGCTCTGTAACATCAATCAGTATTTCGTCAAGTCCCTCAAAAGCTGCTTTGAAATCCTCTATGTTTTCAAACTCTCTAGCTGGCATATATCCCAAACCACTTAGAGTTTTCGCCATTATTGGTGTAAGACGTTGTACCCAAGCATGGGCATTAGATCGTGATAAATCAAATTTCTCCGCTAGAACATCAAACGTTGGGTAAAGTCTAAGGTAGTAAAGAATAAAGCACAGTTTTATATTGACTGTACTTAGTTTACTGTTTCTTCCTCCTCCTGGCTTACGATGTACTTTCCCTGCTTCTAGAGCCTTTTCATAACGTTGCTTTTCATGGTCTTCTAAAGCTTTAGCAAATGCAGGTTCTAGTTCCTCTACTTTCTTTTCGCTCAATCCTGTTATACTTCTTACTTGTCGGTCATCTCTTGGTAGTAACATTCCTTTATTTTGACCGATTTATTTATTTCAGAACAACTCTAGTAAAGATATTGGCGTTTAAGAAAAGTTTGAGCGCTTTGGTTCTGTGGAAAACCACAGTAGTTTGTTTTCTCAGAAAAATAAGTGCTATTTTTCTCTCGTAACAACTTAAGGGAATACTAGAGGACATTTGAGAAAGGTAATAAACAGTACCATGGCAGAAGAAACTAAGAATAATAAGCTGAAAGATTATAATGGTTTTCAACAATACTTCATCAATGAATTTTTTGATGATTACCAAGAAGGCTCCATTACTAGACGCACCTTTGTTAGGCGTCTAGCTTTCATAACAGGTAGTATGGCTGCCACCAATGTTTTGATGAAGGCATTAGGTTTTGAGGCAGGTGAATTACCCTCACCCAATGATCCTATTCCTGAACCTACCCTCTATGCAACGCAGACAGCACCTGTAAATCAGGCTAAAAGTCCTTTTTCTGTACCTGAGGGTGACCCCACTGTTAATGCAGGCTATGTTACCTTTAGTAGCCAAGGTGACGAAATTACAGCGTACTTGGCACAACCAGCAGAGGGTGGTGCATACCCAGGAGTTCTAGTTTGTCATGAAAATAGAGGCCTTAACCCACATATTGAGGATGTAGCACGTCGCTTTGCAAAAGTGGGCTATGTAGCATTAGCAATTGACTTACTCTCTCGTGAAGGTGGCACTGCTAAATTTGATCGTGATGAAGTACCCGGACTCTTAGGTTCCGCTGGTATAGAGCGTCATGTGGGTGATTTTCTTGCAGGTTTTGGCTATTTACAAAACTTGGAGGTTGTTGATAGTGAACGTATTGGTATGACTGGCTACTGTTTTGGTGGTGGCATGACTTGGCAAGTTGCAGCTTCTCTGCCTACCCTTAAAGCTGCAGTACCTTTTTATGGTCGTGCACCCGAGCTAGAACAGGTTCCCGACATTAAAGCTGCTGTACTCGGTGTTTATGCTGAACTCGATGAGCGTATTAATGCCAGCAAAGATTCACTCGAGCAAGCATTAATTGAAGCTGGTACTACCTATCAATTCAATGTTTATCCTGGGGTTGCTCATGCTTTTCACAATGATACAGGCAGTCGCTATGTTGAGGAGCAAGCTACTCAAGCTTGGCTTGATACTTTAGATTGGCTTGAAAAGTACCTCTAGAATAAACTAAAGTAGTTTCAGTATAACTACAATTTTCTGGCACTGAATTGGGGAGCAGGCAACCATTCTTTACTTTATATTATCACTTTAACTGTTGAGTAAGAAATAGTACCATATTATTGCGTAAAGTGACAGTCAGTATTGCTCGAGAGCTAAACCTTTCAGGGCAAACTATTCACAACTACATTAGTACTTATGCAATTAGCTTAATTTATATACTCGAGCAGGAGCTGTCGTTTTGGCATGTGAAAGTTGTTTTTGATGGAGATAGAGCAAAGCAACCAAAATAAACTTATTGATGAACAAACTCCTAAATGGTGGGGAAACTTCCAATTAGAAATAGGACAAATGGGTTTCTGGCAAATAGGGCCAAGTAGTTTCTCTATTCATCGTTTAAAACAGGAGTGGCGTATTGTTCATACTGAAGGGACTGATCCTTTCTTCAATGAACTCGTTGTCAATATCCCTTTACCTTCCGATGAAGATGGTACAGCTACCTCATTACGTCGTTATATGTTTCAAAGCACACACAGTAACTTGACTTTGACTCCTGTCTTGGTAGATCGCTCTGTGTTGGTACGTCCAACAACCCCCTTTTCTATAAGAGAAGGACAAGAGGTTACCTTATACATCACTACTCCATTTTGGGTAAGAGTAGAAGTCGAAGGAATGAAGTTCCCACTACGTGACATTCCCACACTTCGCCTTTCAGACACATGGTTTGGGAATGACACCCTCAGTGGTGAACTTTGCTATGCTGGCAAACTAGCAGGACGGCTTTCTCTTGAGGATGTACATAAACTTCCCTATAGGGTAATCTCACCCCTACGTGTACGTAACCGTAGTCTAGAACCTCTTTTAATAGAAAGAGTTAAGCTTCCTTTGCAATACCTTTCTATCTATAACTCTAAAGATAGCTTACTGTGGACACAAACTGTTGTCTTAACAAAAGAGAAAGATCAGACCAGACTTAAGCTTGATAAAAATCCTTTAGATGTAGAAATAGGAGAAAAAATTAGTGGCCCTAGGCAAAAACTTAAAAATAATCTTGTTATACGTGCTTTTGAGCGTTTCAGGGGCAAAAAGATTACTGAAGAGTAAAGTAGAGAAGCTATCATGTCCTTAATAGATGGTTTAGTAAAAGTCTTTCAATTTATTGTTGAGACGTTGAGCCTCGAGCAATTTTGGAATAGTCTAGGCCAGAGGTTAAGTGGTGAGCAGGGTTCACTTTATTTAGGCGTAGCACTTAAGTTAGTTGTTGGTTTAGTTCTAGCAAGAATTATTCATAGCTTAATTATTAGAGGTTTTGCAAGGCGTACCCATCCCCAACACTTGATGCTCCTACGTAGGTCTATTGCCTACGGAGTTTTTAGCATCTTCCTTTTCTCAGCTTTACAAGACCTTAATGCTGGCACATGGTTGTTAGGGGCAGCAGGATTAATTACCATAGCTATTGGTTTTGCTTCTCAAACTTCAGTATCTAACCTGATTAGTGGACTTTTTCTAATAGGTGAAAGAGCTATTGAAATAGGTGAAATCATTGAAGTAGAAGGTACTATAGGAGAAGTGCTCTCAGTAGATTTGCTCTCCACTAAAATACGCACCTTTGACAACTTACTCGTTCGTGTACCAAACGAAACAATGGTGAAAACCAAGATTGTCAACATCACTCGTTTCCCTATCAGGAGAATAGATTTGGAAATTGGAGTGGATTACCAAGATAATTTGAAGCAGGTGAGGGAAATACTGTTTGAGTTAGCAGATAATAACTCCCTAGCTTTAGAAGAACCAAGACCTCTATTTTTGGTTAAGAATTTTGGGGACTCAGCTGTTGAGTTGCAATTTTCAATTTGGACAATTCATGCAAATTTTTTAGAACTTAAGAGTAGTCTACTTATGGAAATTAAAGAAGCCTTTGAGAAAGCAAATATAAACATCCCTTATCCTCAAGTCACTTTCCACACAAATGGAACATCATTATCTTTTGAAGACGTAACTTCTATGGAAGGTAGCAATTAAGGTGTAGAGTAATTGAAATAATTCTTTGTTACCTTGCAATAGATTTATTCTAAGATACGACCCCACCCACGCTCAATAAGCTGTTGGGCAGTTGAAGGAGTAACGCAAGCTACCTTTCCAGCTTTATTTTCAACCCAAACTTTATCTTTACAAATCAAATCCAGCTCAGATTTTCCTGTTAAATCTTGTTTTTCTGAACTTAATGATTCAATTCCTACTATTTCTACAGTCTTTGCACCCAATGCAACTTCAAATGTTATCTGCCTGAATTCATCTGTTAGCGGCCCAAGGCAATCACAATCATCAACGAACGTCTTAATCTCATTGCCATCAACAAATACTTTATACTGTGAACCTTCCTTGTGATCCAAGATTGCTCGAGGAATCCTCACAGCAAGATCGTTTCCCTGACCTTCTATCAAATCAAGAACAAGTTTATTTTCATCTAAATTGAGTGATGCTGAAGTCGCCCTTGTACTTTGTGAGTGGGCTATAACTTTGCCTATAATTGCTGTTGTGTCTTCAATTACAACAGGAAGCTCAATAGAAATGGAATCTGGGCCAAACACAAATACTTTGTCAGCTGTTCTCATTGTAGAATAAAGCCTATCCGTTTTAGGGTCATGTACCATGTTCCAAGCCCTGATTTCTGTATCTATTACCTGAAGTATCTTTTTTTCATCTGCATCAATTTGTAAAATTTTGTCTCTGAACAGCAAAGATACATATAAAATGTTTCGTTCATCATCAACTGCAATGGCATGTGCACTTTCAAAAATTGGTATTTCACCTAACAATTCATTTGTAACCATGTCTAGAATTCCAATACTGTTTGAGGCTCTATGTGTTACATATGCCCTTTGATCAGTCTCATCAATGTCTACACCCCAAGGCCCATTGCCAGATGAAGTTTCTTTAATTACTTCGTGATTATCTAATGAAATAAAAGTTACTGTGTTTCCAGCCAAACTTATGACTAGTAGTTTATTGCTTACAGAATCTACTTTTAGTTCTATTGGGTGTCTAGCTACAGGTATAACCTTTTTGACTGTATCCGTGTCTGTATCAATTACCACCACATTATTCGCACTATAGTTTGTAACGTATAAAAAACCATTTTTAGCATCATAAGCAAACGAAACACCATCTGATACCAAAGTCGCCCCTTCAGTTAGTCTATCTACAAGCTTTTGAGGATAAAGGTAAACATTTGAACGAGCGATGTCAGAATCAGGAAATTCTATGGTTTTTTGATAGAGCCTTGTAGTAAGATCATGTACATCTATGCCACCTTCAAATTTAGCTATGTAGATTTTGTTTTTCTCCTTGATAGGTTGAACTGCAACCACTCCACTAGAAGCTTCAAAGCTACCTAAATAGCTATTACCTATTGTTTCAATTATGGAAATTTCTCGTTCATTAAGGTTTGAAACGTATAGAATATCACCTTCAAGGGCTATTTCCATTGGACTATCAATAACAGGAATCCTTGCAACAAGATGGTGGCTGTACGCTAGCTGAGCTGTTAACATAAATATTGAGATTACAAAGAAAAACAAACGAGTTAGGGGGAATGCTGTACCTACTTTTATAAGATAGACATGTTCTAAGATGCTAAAAAATCCTAGTAAACTCTTACTTTTCATATTAGAACTCCTTTAACCAAATTTTACACCTTATACCAAAACTTCAAAACAGGAATTGACTTGCAACTTAGTCGATAAAGCCCCAAAATTAAAGTGCAGCTTATAAATGCAGCTGTTGAGTAAATGTTGAATATTAGAGCTTTGAGGCATGACTAAGGACAATTGAAGGTTTTAAATTTCAACACTTATTCAACGCCCGTGGCTGTATGCTGCCCCTCAACTTTGCACTTGTTTTAAGTTGGTTGCAAAGCCAATGAAATGGCAGAAGAATTACAGTGTCCTTATTATTAAATTCAGCAGCTTTCTTCCGTGACCTAAAACACGAGCCCATCCTTATAGTCCACGCAAAAGGGGTTTATCTTTACGATGAAAATTACAAAGCATATCTAGACGCTGCTTCAGGAGCAGCTGTAGCTTCTCTTGGTCATGGTCGTCAAGAAATTGCTAAGGTATTGTTTGAACAAGCTCAGAGACTTTGCTTTGCCCATCCCTCTAAATTTGCAACTAATGCAATGGTGGAGCTTGCTGAAAAGGTGGTTGCTCGAGCACCTGAAGGTTTGACTCGAGTTTACTTCACATCAGGTGGTTCAGAAGCTAATGAAACTGCTATAAAGTTAGCAAGACAATATCATTTGGCTAAGGGTAATACTAATAAGTATAAAGTAGTTACAAGACGCACTTCCTACCACGGTGCAACTTTAGGTGCTCTTTCTTTAAGCGGTCAAGTTAGTAGGAGGCAGTTTTTTACCCCTATGATGCAAGGTGCTCCTATGATTGCACCAACTTCTTGCTTCCGTTGTCCTTTTGGACAAAAGTACGATAGCTGCCATTTTGAGTGTGCTAATGATCTGGAAACTACTTTGCTTAATGAAGGTCCTGAAAACATAGCTGCTTTTATTGCTGAACCTATTGTAGGTTCTTCTGCACCGGGGCGTAGTCCTCGTAAAGAATATTGGAAACGCATTCGGGAAATTTGTGATAAGTACGATGTGCTCTTTATTGCCGATGAAGTAATGAGTGGTAATGGACGTAGTGGTACTTGGTGGATGATGCAACAGACAGAAGTTGTACCTGACATGATTACTACTGCTAAAGGTATGAGTGCTGGATATACCCCATTGGGTGCAGTGTTAATTAAAGAGGAAGTTTATGGGGAGATGCCTTATGTTAAAGGTTACTTCAGGCATGGTCACACCTATGCAGGTAATCCCCTTTCATGTGCTGTAGGTTCAAAGGTCATTGATATTATCGAAAGAGAAAAACTGCTTGAAAATGTGCAGGCAATGGGTGCGTACCTTAAACAAAAACTTCGTGAAGCTTTCGCTGAGCACCCTCATGTAGGCATTATACGTGGTAAAGGTTTGTTACTAGGGATTGAATTTGTAAAAGACAAAGCAAGGAAAGAACCTTTTGAAGCAGAACTCAATGTCTCTACCAAGTTCAGTCATGCTTGTTTAGATAAAGGTTTGTATATTTATCAGGGTGGTGGCAATGTAGATGGTATACGTGGTGATCATGCTTTGATTGCACCACCTTTTACTATCACCAAAGACCATGCAGATTTTATAGCCAGTACCATGCGTGAAGCGCTTGATGAGGTTACAAGCAAAATAACTTTAGAGGCAACCTAGGAAATGAAGATTGATTTTAACACCATTAAGGCCACCAAGATCTCAGATAAAGTTGATAGGAAGCGCCTAGTGGGAAATAAGTTAGAGATTATTCTTTATACCTATCAAGCAGGAGCTGTTTTTGCACGGCATCAGCATGAAGCTGAACAACTTACAATTGTTTTAGAAGGGGAACTTGTCTTTGTATTTGATGATCAGGAAGTCAATTTAAAGGCAAATGAGATCATATTGATACCTAGCTTTAAATCGCATAGCGCATATGTGCCTGAGGGTAAGGGAGAAACAAAAACTTATAATATATTTACCCCTATACGCAAAGAATTACCTAGCTAGAAGCATTACTTAAGAATGACAGCGCTAAGATTTTATAGGCTAATTTGGCAGCCAAAAAATCACAACTATGTAGGTATTTTACAGGAGCAAGTTCATTTATATCCGCACCAACTATGTTACATACCTTTACAGCCCCAGTTATAATTTCTATAACATCACTCCAAAACAAACCACCCGGTTCAGGGGTTCCTGTTGCTGCCATAAGGCTTGCATCAAATCCATCTAAGTCAAATGTTAAATAGACCGTTTTTCCTTTTAAGTGTGAGGTAATTTCACTTATATCCCACTTTTCTTTATCCTTCGCCCAATAGACATGAATACGACCACGATTCATCTCTAGAAAAGGGATCTCCTCTGCAGAAATATTACGTATGCCACAACTAACAAGCTCTACATTTTCAAAATCTAGACAACGCCTGAGTGCTGATGCATGACTATAATGTCCTCCCTCATAGCTATCACGCAAGTCAGCATGGGCATCAAAATGTAGAATAGTTAGATTTGAATATTAGACTTGTTCTGAAATAAGGAATTAGGCAATAAGGCAGTTCCATAAACCAGCACAAACTCCTACTACATCGTCAACAAATCCCTTAATACGATTCCTAAAAGCATACACAAGAATCTTGAAACGCTTCATTCCTCCAATGGCATTCTCAACATATACACGTATCTTGCTCACTGCTTGGTTGTGAGCCTTCTGCTCTTTACTAAGCTTGGGATTAGGGTTGGCTTTGCTCTTCCTAGGTCTCTTATGAGGTATTGCAACATCTGCTCCTTCATAATCTTTCTCGATTCCTTGATATCCTAAATCTACTGCCACTTTAATATCCTCAAACCACTCCTCCTCAGGTGGAAATTCTTCCTTTAGCATTGCATAGTCATGGTTCCGTCCTCCAAAGGTTTGTCCCACAAACAAAATTACCTTCTCCTTGCTGCTTATCACTGTGTTTTTCTGCGTGTGGTTACCCTGTTTGCCACTGTATAACTCCTGTTGCATTTCATCATCCTTTGGGCGTTGATGTTCTCGCTCTGTAACATCAATCAGTATTTCGTCAAGTCCCTCAAAAGCTGCTTTGAAATCCTCTATGTTTTCAAACTCTCTAGCTGGCATATATCCCAAACCACTTAGAGTTTTCGCCATTATTGGTGTAAGACGTTGTACCCAAGCATGGGCATTAGATCGTGATAAATCAAATTTCTCCGCTAGAACATCAAACGTTGGGTAAAGTCTAAGGTAGTAAAGAATAAAGCACAGTTTTATATTGACTGTACTTAGTTTACTGTTTCTTCCTCCTCCTGGCTTACGATGTACTTTCCCTGCTTCTAGAGCCTTTTCATAACGTTGCTTTTCATGGTCTTCTAAAGCTTTAGCAAATGCAGGTTCTAGTTCCTCTACTTTCTTTTCGCTCAATCCTGTTATACTTCTTACTTGTCGGTCATCTCTTGGTAGTAACATTCCTTTATTTTGACCGATTTATTTATTTCAGAACAACTCTATTTTTTTGCAAACGGGCGTATGGCTCCAGCAGTAATAGAATGCTCTCCACCAAATACAAAAGGAAATTTACCATCTGTTAGCACATTTGTAACTAGTTGCTCGAGCTGATCCAATGCTTCTGGCAACTTCTTTTTAATTTTTTGTTCTTTTAAAGTAACTATACCAATATCACGAAATGGCTCGCACCAAAGTTGTTCATCGAATAATTCCACCTCATGACTAGCTTTTATCATAGCTTTTGGCCCCTTAGCTGTACCCTTGCCATAACTTACAGATGCCTCTAAACCAAATGGGATAATTACTGCCTTTGCCTCTTTATAGGAAACAACATCTTCTTTATTTAAGCCCAGAAAAGCTCTTTTGGGTTTCATAGTGCATTTAGTTTTTTTCACTGGATTTTCTTTATAAGTTGGAAAAAAGTATTAACTAGATAATAGTGTATTGTACTGCTTAGCTGTTCGATTTTCCCAATAACAACGATGATAGGCATCGCTTGCTAGTAACGGTAAAACTGAGCTAGCTTCAGCGTAAACCATTTGCTCATGGACTGTGTCAACTTTGCCCCAAGAACAAGCTTCTTTTAGTGTTGAACTCGAGCAAGCACCGTCACGAGCATCGGCAACAGTTATCTGAACAGCATATTTGTGCATTTCTGTTTCCTTGCCCAAAATCTCAGCACAAACAACTGTATCTTGCACAAAGTTCTTGGGTACTCCACCACCTATCATCAGTAGACCCGTGGTTCCAGCCTTGATTTTAATATCAGTTAGCTCACGGAAATCACGAACGGAATCAAGGGTTAAGTGGTTATTTGGACGTTCTATTTGGTGTTTCACTAAACCAAAACCAGCAGATGAATCAGTAAAAGCGGGACAGAAAATCGGGATATCCTTCTCATAAGCAAGCTGTACCAATGAGTCAGGTTTTTTGGCATTGCCCTTAGCTAGCCATTTACCCATTTCCCATATAAATTCACGTGAGCTGTAAGGGCGTGCTTCTAAACTATTTGCGATCTCAAAAACTGTATTATCACAATTCTGCAGGTCTTCTTCATCAATATAAGTGTCATAAATCCTATCAATATATAGTTCACGCAGCTGTCTATCATCAGCAAATTGACTGCCCTGATAATGCTTAAACCCCAATGCTTCAAAAAAATCCATGTCTACAATACTCGCACCAGTAGCCACAATTGCATCCACCATATTGTATTTTACAAGGTCGGCATAGAGCTTCATACATCCAGCAGCAGAAGTGGAGCCTGCAATGGTAAGAATGATAGAGCAACTCTTGTCTTGCAGCATTTGGTTGAATATTTTTGTGGCTCGAGCCAAATCCCGTGAAGTAAACGACATACCCTCCATACTTTCAATAATAGGTCGGGCATCAAAGGAAGTGATGTCAATATGCTTTATTTCACGACTCAGAAGAGATTGCTTTAAATGAGTTGGTGCCTGAATAGGTTGTTCCATAGGTTTTCCTTATTATGCAGCTATAATTTCTAATGGTTCGTTGCTTATATGCAAATCATCATACATAGTCATAAGTGGTTCATCACCTACATAAACCACCTCTTGCTGGGGTTTAAAGCCATTAAAATTAGTTGCCATTGTACGTCCATAAGCACCTAGCTGACCGATCTCAATATAATCCCCTTCTTTTATGTCATTAGATAAGTAAAATGGCCCTTTCATAAAATCAAGTGAATCACAAGTAGGTCCGTAAAAACTAAATGGCATTAGGTTAGAAGCATTTGATCCTTGTGAACAAATTAGTTGTACTGGAAAAATAAAACCTAGCATTCCTGCATCAAATAAACTACCATAAGTACCGTCATTAATGTAAAGCAGGTTATTTTTTCGTAACTCAACCTTCACTATCAAAGACATGCTCTCCGCTACTAACGCCCGACCCGGCTCTGCTAGTAATTGCATAGATTTATAGCCACTAATTTTGGCAAACTCACCATGAATGGCATCGAAATATTCTTTGAGGTTTGGCGGAATCATACCGGGATAAATAGAAGGAAATCCACCACCAACATTGAAATAATCAATTACAATTCCAGTTTTCTCAATTACCTCTTTGGTCATGCGAATAGCAATGCGATAAGCATCTGGGTGCATACATTGTGACCCAACATGAAAACAAACGCCTATTTTTTTAGCATGCTTAGCTACGTTCTTCAGCAAGTCAGGAGCAGCTTGCAAATTTACACCAAACTTTTCTCCTAGGTTAAGCTCTGCATAAGTATTTGGGATAGACAAGCGAACATGCAAGCAAAGATCTTTTCCTTTTGTTTCTTCCAAAATTTTTTGGAGTTCTTCTTCGCTGTCAAGGGAAAAGTTACGCACACCATAGCAGTGATAGGCTTCTCGGATGGCATAACGAGGTTTCACAGGGTGCATGAAGTAAAGTGTTGCATTGGGAAAAAGGTGGTAAAGGTGATTAACCTCTTCAAGAGATGCGACATCAAAAGAGGTTATACCCTGATTGTAAAGAGCCTCCAAAACATAGTTGTCAGGATTGGCTTTTACTGAATAAAGAACAGTCCCGCTAAAGTTATTTGCAAAGAAAGTGCTTGCTCTTTGCAATGCCTTAGGCCTAAAGGTAAATACAGGCTTATGTATTTTGCCATCAGTAAGTGAAGTGATAGATTTTAGGTTATTATTCATTTCTGCTCGTAATATCCTTATTTACTGGATTTGCTAGTATTTGCCAGCTACCATACCTCCTCATATAAATTCTTGGTTTCGTTAGTTCTATCTGGCTTTCTTTAAATGTTTATAAAGTAGCAAAATAGCTAGTGGTCCAAATAAAAAGTTTATGTAGTAGGTTAGTAATCTCCATAAAAGTATGGGGCCTGCTATTAGTGTTGTCTCAACTTCTTCTGCTTTCAGACTCCAACCAATAGCTATTTCAACAAAGCCTGAGCCACCGGGAGTAGGCATGAAATTACTTAATAGATTGATTATGTTGAGAGAGGTGAGAATATTGATTAGCAGGGTGTGAACATCAAAAAGAATAAGCAAGCCCCAAAGGAAAGCTGAGCGTGTTAGCCAGCTCAGCATTGTAAGTAAGTGAAGGTTAAAACGTTGAGCTATAGATATAGCACCAAAGCGTGATATGCTCTGCCGATAATTTTGATTAATACGTTTTGTCAAGGCTTGAACCCACTTTAGCTTACCAAAACATGATAATAATTGCTTACCTAACTGAGGGAAAAAGCTTAGTAGCACGCCTACAAGAAAAAATAAGGTGCTTAATGCAAGTACTAGAGATAAAATAGTTGTTGGTAGACTTAGTAATTCTGTGTGAAAAGCATAAAAAACACTTAGAGGTACTAGTAGTGCAAAATAAGCCAAATCAAGCAAAATAAGTTGTGCTACAATAGCAAATCCAGCTCCAAAAGGCAGACCTAATCTTCGCAAGGCGAAAATAAGTACAGGAGTACCACCTGCATTGCCCGGCATTGTTAAAGCTCCAAATATAGTTGAAAGGTGAACCGTAAGACTTGTAAAAAAGGTGAGATGAAGGTCTTGGAAACTACAAAGTAGCTTAAAGCGCAACACAGGGAAAATCCAGTGAGCTAACAGCGTTATAAAACAAAAGGCAATAATGTTAGGTTTAGGATTGTTTAAATGATAGGTCTCAACAGAAAATAGAGCTGGCCCAACAAACCAACGTAAGGCAAGGAACCCCAAACTAAAACTTAAGCCCAATGCTATAAGGCTACCATACAATGATTTTGGTTTTAGGGGTTGATTAATCACTCGAAAGTCTATGCTGCCGCTGCAACATGCCTTTCCCCAATAGAAGCAGAAATAATGAGTATTTTAGGCCTTACTGTTTGAGACATTAACGTATTGAAGTGATTAAATAATCCAAAATGGCATTTGATTTGTAAGCAACATTTTTCTGCATAAAAGTAGGCAAGTAAGCTGGCTTAGTTGCTATCTGGCGCTCAATTAGCTCATCAATGACATTGAGGTACTTAAACGAAGTTTTACCTATGAACAAAGTGTTGATGTCTTTTTCCCTATAAATCTTGAGTACATCTCGCAAACCTTTTAAATACAGAAAGTCTTTAGTAAAACCACCACCTCGGTATACTCGAGTAGTCAACTTAAAAGCATCATTATCCTTAAGTCCATAATCATTCATCAGAACCTTAAAAGTTTTAGCAAAGTCATAGTTATTAAGCATCATTCTTATGGCTAGTACTCGCAAAGCTAGCTTTTTTAAACGGGACAAGCTTAAATTGCCTGATAGGTACTCACCTAATATAGCCAACCCCTCTTGAGTATAGGTGTTATTGGGTAAGCCTAATTTGAAGACTTTAAGTTTTTGTAACTCGCTGTTGACCGTAGTAACCATATGTACGCCTAGCTCATGATTAATTAAAGCCTTAAGCTCTACTTGATTTAGTTTGATATCTCTTTTAATTAAGATAGACTTCCTAATGTTGTCTACCATTGCTGAAGCGACTATTCTGTCATTCAGCTCAACCTTATAATGAAAACCATATTCACTAGCAGTCTTAATGAAAGCATTTTTAACAGCAGTAGCATCAAGGGTTTTTTCTGTTTCTGTTTCAAACTCTTTAGCAAACAGTAAAAAGTTAGCTGTTTCTACATCACTATCTCTAGGTTCACCATAATACCTCAGTGAGTTGTAGAGGAACTTTTCAGTACCAACAGAAGCAATCAGATCAATTTTAGTAGCATAGGCATCAATAACATCTCTATAAAGCTGTTGGATACTAACATCACTGATATCCTCAACTGGTAAGCGATAAAGCTTTTCACGAAACTCAAAAGGGTTGATGTCGAGATGCCTATAAGTAAAAGCAGGTGTGTAATTGTAATTTTTAGAATAAAAGCGTTTTCTTTCCCCTACTAGGTTCTTAGGGTTGATATAAAATAAAGTTTCAATTCCCCTACACAACTGGTAAAGCTTTTTATCAAGCGCTATTACTGCAGGCTCAATACCTGTAGGTAGTAAAACTGCTTTCTTAGCGTGGTCTTTTTCTGTGTAGTACTTTGAAAAATAAAGAGCATTGCTCAGTATGGCTTGTTTAAACCCTTCTTTAAGTTCAGCAAAAACTAAAGGATAAAGATCCCCAGTTTGCTCATTCATAAAGACCTTTTTGACTTCTGTTGGCAGTATTAAGGTGTTAGTAAAGTTTTTGCTAATAAAGGTAGCTAGATAACCCCGTCCCCAAAATACTTCGTCACTTGCTGCTCTTACTTCGACATTAGTTACTGAGCAAGCTGCTAGGGTTTTTTCCCAGTACTTGATAACCTTTTGCCACCTTTCTTTACAAATTTGCTCAGTGCCAAGGTTAAATAATGGAGTATCGGTATCCCAGCGTTCATGATTGTAAGAGTGAATATCATAAACCAAGCAGTTGCCAAATTGGTCTTGCAGTTTTTCCATTAATGCTTTAAACACCCTATAAAAACTACGATGTTTTTCTAAGCTAATTGACTTGTCCTCTTCACCCAAAGGAGTTTGCCAAACTGATTTACCCCAAGCTTCTTCATAGACACAGCTTTCGGGTGACCTGTTTAAGTCATATTCATAGCGAGAATCATATCCCACTATGGTAATGGGCATAGATGAAATAAGCTCTCCTGTATAGGGGTCTTCTTCATAAAGCCTTTCTGCTTTAGTTAGGGCGCATTTTTCAGCAAGCTCTGAACGCAAATTGTGTCCATCATGAATGGCTGCACAAACAAAAAAGCTGTATTCATCAATTTTTATGGAGAATGCTCCCTCTACAGTAGCTTGAAAGTACTTACCCTCTTTAATAGCATTTATGCATTGTTCTTCAGACAGAGTGAGCATCTTCTATTATCTTCCTAAACTCACTTTTCCTAGTAGCTATGGCTTCTTTAGTGTTAACAACACTTTCTACAAAATCAATAACTTGCTTTTGTAGTTTGGTGCGGTTCAAGCGGTTGATGTTTACAATTCCCCCGGGACTTAGCACATTAACTTCTATGAGCTTGCCACCTATAACATCAATGCCAACAAAGAAAAGCCCATCACGTACCAATTTAGGACCGATGTGTTTGCACAGTGCTTTTTCTACTTTGGTAAGGGTATGTTTTTTTACCTCTCCACCAGCATGAACATTTGACCTAATATCATCTGATGCTGGGACTCTACGCATAGCACCAATTGGCTCTCCATCGAGCATTAATATTCTTACGTCACCCTCATCAGCTCCCTCCACATACTCTTGCAAAATGACATAACTGCCCTCTTTACTGTTGCTAATATAAAAATCTAGCAGTGAGCGGAAATTCTGTTGTGCTTTCTTTTCAATTAGGATTATTCCCTGCCCACCGTAACCTACTAGTGGCTTCATTATCATTTTGTCTGCTTCTGATTCTTTGAAGACTTTCTCGAGATACTCAGTAGTTTTTGAAACATGTGTTACAGGAATAAACTTATTCTCGGGATCATCAAAAGAAGAGGTATAAAGCTTGTTATTAGCCACACGCAGGCCATCTATGTCATTGATAATGAATGCCTGCTCACGCACTGAATCTAGGAAATTTAAGGCGATAGTATTTAAAGGTGGTTCAGAGCGCATGAAAATAACATCAAAACCAGCTAAGGGTAAATTGGCTTTTTTGAACGAAGCTTTCTTGTAAAAAGTGCTTATGTTACTAGAGAACTCCCCATCATTTACAAGGATGCTGCAAAAAACACTAGCGACTGTATCTCGCATAGTTAAGTTATTTGGGGTAGCTAAAACCACCTTGTGCCCTCTGATGGCACACTCATGAATTAATCTGAGCGATGAATCAGTTTCAGGATTAATTTCTGCCCACGGGTACATTAAAAAGAAAATATTCAAAATCGTCTCCTAAATGTTAGTTTTTTGCGAGGTTTGCAACCACCATGACTTACCTAATACCCGTAGAGCACTACACGGACACTACTGACACCCCTTAATGCTATTGCTTGACAGAAAACCTACTCTACAATAGGTCTCTTAAAGTAATAAAACGTCTGACTCTGTCTTTCTTGGAAGGATATAAGCTCCCAACCCAGAGAACCTAAGTAATTTAGAAATTCAACTTTGTTATTTGCTATGTCGGGATCATCTCCAACGCCTACTTCTTTAAGTAATCCCCCATAAGCTAGGTCAATGTTTTCAAACCTAGTAAAGGTAAAAATATCTAAAAATTTTAAATCAGTTTGAACATGGCTAACAAACTCGTTATCATTAGGTTTCCATATAAGAGAAGTCTTTCCTAGTCCACCTCTAAGATCTTCTGTGAGCTGACCATATTCATAAGTGAGTCCTTGTGCAATTCCTGCACCCCACATTACTAATAGAGTAAAAATGGTTATCTTCAATTTTTTCTCCTTAGCTAGGCTAAAATTAATTGGATACATAGTAGTATTTGACCTTCGTATTGTCTGGCTGCATAGTTATTTCAATAATTCCTAAAGGACCTGATTTTATTTTAGAAGGAAGCTCCTGACTATAAAGCCTAGGATTTTCTTCATAGGGCATAATTATTTGAAAAGAACTTTGATTGGGCCAAAGAGCTGATGCTTTCTGTAAGGTATCTTGCAAGGTAGAGGCAATGGATTCTTCTACCTCTTCATTGTCTAGCACTGATTTATTTAAATCCTCGAGTTCATAAGCAGGAACAATGAACTGAGGCTCCATTTCTGCTATGTCTTGTGCCCTTCCTTTTAGAATGTGTGTAAGCAGCGCTAGTGATCTTTCGCCATCTAGCCACTTTAGAATAGCTAAGGGTGAATTCTTAACTTCAGCATAATTAAGCCACTCTTTAGGATTTTTCTGAACTAACTCTAAACCACTACGTTTCCAATCAATTTGGAGGTGTTTGTGGTCATCTAAATAAAAAGCTACGTCAACTCCATCGTAAAATCTAGTTTCTTCTAAGTCGGGAGGTGTAGAAGGAGAAATTACACGGACTGAACCTGTTATAGGTAACTCTTTTATTGCTGGGTCTACTTCATATATTATGTCTGAAAGCCTTCTTTGTTTATCGAAAGATAAAATTAGGCTATCAATCTGTATTTGTGTTGAAGCTAACAAAAACTTTGCCTCATTGGGTTGAGCTAATAAATAACCTTGGTTAGGTACATGTACTAATATCATGTTTCCTCGCCAAGTTCTGCGTAAATTTTTTATGGTCTGATTATCTGGACGAGTTTGCCACTGCACAGTTTGCCCTATTTGCAATGTGCCATCTGCTTTAAAAACAGCTTGTCTTTTACCATTAGAAGACCACACTGCTACTGTAGAGTTGGGATCAATTCTTAATGATTGGGATTGCTCGATCACTTTTGCAGATGCTGTGTTCAACCAACCTAGATTTTCACGGTCGTGATAAGTACTTCCCCAAAACTCTGTTCCTATTAGCGCAGTAACCAATACTGCTAGTCTCTGCGGAGGTTCTTCTGCTTTGAAAATACTTTTGATATTTCTTAAAGATCCCCCATAAAATTTACCTTGAGTGCTTTCCACAATAAGATAGGACAGGTTGTGTGTCTGGTGGTAGTTTTGAGCCAACTCTATAATACGGTCTTTATTCCACTCACCAGTAGGAGTTATTACATCAGCTCGAGCCAGTTCTAAACTTGATGTTGAGCTTTTAGGTAATGCTTCAACGGCATTTTCTCTAAGGCTGTAAAATGTAATCGACTTACTCTCTGCAGTTAATGGCACATCAATTTTGTCGTATTCATACTCTAAAATGGGATTTTCTGGAGGTGTGCTGACATATTTGATTCGCCTCCCTACTACAAATTCTGGCATTAACACTTCAAATTCCTTTTGGTTAGGGAAAAATTGTAGGGTTCTGCTAATAGAATCAGCTATACTCTGGCTAATAGCTTCTTCCTTTTCCTCAATTTCTAAATCTTCAAGGTCATAGATGGGTACTAGGGTGCTTACTTTTAAATTTTCAATAGAGCGTGGTTCTGCATCAACTAAAAGATTTATAGGTAATGCTGAAGGAGGCTTATCTTCGGGGCGGAAAATGGCAATAGGTTGCTCTCTATCTAATGCTGTTGCAAGCTGAGTTTCTTCATCTGCTTGAGCAACCTCCCAACCACTTTCTGTTACCATTAGTGAACATTGTGGAGAATAAGCTAATTCTAAACCTTTTGCAGCAAGTACTCGAACCGATGCACAGTCAAGATTTCTATTTTTTAAGTGGCTTCCTATTGAAGTACGAATATCTTTTTGAGCTGACTTTGCTAAAAGTAAAGTGTGGGCTTGAGGTTTTTCATCAGCATAGGCTTGTAGGTACTCTAATTCATCGGCACGAATGAGTAAGTAGCCTTCTCTAACCCGCACTAAAAATATGTCGGAACCCCACTTACTACGCTCGTTCAATAATTCTCCATTAGAAGGAAGATCTTTCCAAGTGACCATAGAAGAAATCTTGACTTCTGGTTCTAAACCATCTCTCTTTTCAAAATGAGCAAATCTATGAGTAGATTGTATAGAAAGTGAATTTTGCTTTGTTGGAGACCAGTCAAAAATGTTTTGAGCTACCTTGCTAGAGTCTCTGAGCCAAGTACTGCGTAATTCTCTAGGAGTATAGGAAATGCCTCGAGAATTTACTTTTCCTCGATGAGTAACACCCCTTGATTTAAGCACTACAGTCTTAATAGTGTAATCATGCCTATTTTCAAATATTTCTTTAATCTGGGTTAGACCACCAGCTACATAAGGACCGTTATTAATACTAATTACTACATAAGGAGAGTTTATAGTTCTATGGTGACTAATTGCGTGCTCCATAACAGCGTCATTATCAAGCTGCTCTGTAGACCATAAGAAATCACTGTCAGCAAAATATATTGGTTTACCTTGACTATTGAGAACTCTACGATCTTTAGCACCTTGACCTACAAACACCTTTAAGAGTGGTTGATTTTTGGGAAGATGTTCAACAATTATGCTACCAACAACCGTTTCGTAATTTGATTTGTGTTCTGGTGGCTTCCTTGGTGCAAATCTAGGTAGTGCTGTTACTGCCATAATGAAATAAGGTGTACCTTGGTCATTAGGGTTAAGTAAATTTCTCTCTGCCCAAGGAATTACTTGGTAACCTTGTCCGGGCATCCAGTATTTAATCAAGTTCCTTTTCTGCTCTATAGCTTCTGCCACCAAATTTTGGTCTGGATCTATAATCGGATTTACTGTTGAAGCAGCAGGATTATTAATATTAGTAGTCGTACTAACTTCTGACCAGAAAAATGGTTTGGGACGCAAACTTACATTCTTACCGCTAGTTTGATCTTCATTAACTTTGCTGGTTGCTCCAATCCTAAAAGGAGTAGGTTCTAAAAAGAAAAGGGAAACTATAAAGCTGCGTTTTATTTCTTCGCTAGCATCGCTTAGAAGTTTAGCGAAAGTGTTCAAAAAGGGTTGTTTTTGCACTTCTGCCCAAAAAGGGTCTTGGCTAACCCATTCTGTACTTGGAGTTTGAGGTGAGGAAAAAGCTCCTTTAGTACTACTTCCTGCTAATAGCGTATTCAAATCAAATGTTTCTAGTACACCTTTTAGGTACACTTGATAATCTTTAGCCAGAGGATTTCCAGCAATAAGCCAAGATAATTGGATGCTTTGTGGTAGATAGGATATCTCAGCGTATTCTGCCACCCAAATTTCAGCAACTTCAGGAGGTGCTCCTAGCTTTTGCAACATAGTAGAAAGGGTTAACTCTATTTCAATGAGTTTACGATAGACTCGAGCCACCCGTCCATTAACTTCCACACCATATTGATAATTCAACCTATCAAGATAAGATACTTGCTCAAATACATCTTCAACACTGTCATCGTAGCCAACTAAGTCTGTTTCGTAGAGATATTGATTCTCACTAAACCCTTCAGGTACACCACCTCTGCTAATAGCAATTGGCTGGGCAAAACCTACTACACCTATACCTCCGGGGACTACTCCTGTTTGTAAGATTGGTGTGCTCGAGACCATAAAACGCCCCTCGGCTTCAGGTAGTAAACCAGTTTCATTGGTGGTCTCGAGCCAAGTACCCCAAAACTCTAATCCTCCTAACAAGTAGAGCAAGGTAGCTTCAAGAACATCATCTTCTTCAATAATTTGTATTGGAACTTCAGAGATTTCTAGATTCTCAGAGTCAGAAGTTTGGTCATTTTCTGTTAACAAAGCATGAGTTTGTTGTATTTGCTCAATAGTGTCTTCTAAAGTTCGCACATCTGTTTGGATTTTATTTATGTACTGGCTTTGGACTTCCATCCAGCTTTTTATTTCTTCAGGAGGTGCATCAGCAAAAGTATTAGAGTCTAACTGACTTTCAAGAGCATCAAGCCAACCAGTAGTGGTTAGGGGCTCGAGCTTTTCAATCTCTTGCCAGATTTCGCTAAGTTGCCCATTGAGTAAAGCTTTTGATTCTTCCCCTATCTCTCCAGATAAAAGTTCAGACTGATAGTTTTTAAACCATTGTTTGTAAGTAACTATCTTGGAAGCATATTGGTTCAGTATTTGTTTATATGAAGAAACCTCTTTACGAAAAGTAACAAGTAAATCGTTTGTAGGGTTAGTTTGCGAAGAAGCTATGCCCAAGATGGTCAGGAAAAACCAAAACAAAACTACTTTTCTAGAAATAAGCTTCTTATACATAGGGTTTACCTTCTGATCAAACTCTTGTTTATTGATTTGCAATTAACTAGGAATTTACAAATCTGGTAAAGTTTATTGCCCTATGTGTTGAATAAGTGTTGAATTTCAAAACACTAAGCCTGCCACCCTTTTTTTGAACTTAGGTGGTAAGTCAATTACCTAATCAATGGTTTTACTTTTTTGTATGAAATTGCTTTCTTGGATACACTGCTAAAGTTCACCCCTTGTCTAAAGTGTTTTCAACAAAAAAATCTTTTAGTTTTACAAAATCTTATGAGAAACTTTGTGTTCCTAACGCATTTTGTCATCAAAAAGTAGGGGTTTTGACCCCCAAAATCTCGTGCTGTTTGAGGTTTTAGGGCAAAATTAAAATTTATAAAAAATGGCTACACACTGACCCCCATCAGGCCTAGAGCATATTTCTGCCCTCCGTTTGGAACAGTGTTCCAGCAAATGAACATTTCGCCAGTCCTAATTCCACTTCTGGCCGTCAGGTTAAGTGTTTTAGCTACCCTCGCAAGTGCCTGACCTTTTCCCCAATTCTTCTTGTATTTCTTTAATAATGATCCTGAACGTTTTTGTATGTGTCCTTGGACATAATCCCGAAGGTGGATGCCATGCATTATACCTACAGCCTTACCTGTTTGGATACACTGGACTTTAAAATGTGTATTTATCGTAGCAGACATCAGTGGCTATACTATAAAAAATAAAACCTTGCTGTGTCAAGGATATGCTATGGCTACTTGAAAAAAGCAAAAAAATCATGATATCGACTTTGGTAACAGGGTTTTTAGAGGCAAAAGTGGCGTTTTTTGGGTACAACTTGCGTCCTAACAGGCTTTTCAGATAGATCAGTTTTTTCTGGTTAAATTTAATTTTGAAGTATGTAAAGGTAAAAAGGCCACAAAGGGCTTGCTTCTTTATTATCTTGAGTAATGTTAGCGCCATCAATAACTTGTGCTTGATTGCTAGCAATAACGTACCAAGGCGTACTAAGACTAGCCACTTGAAATGATTCAACAGTAGTAAGTTGCTCAATATCATATCTATTAAGTGGTTCAAGACTAGCTATAAGAAAAAACCTTATTACACCAGTAACGTTTCCTGAATTGACAAAGCGTAAAAAGGTTTGCCCTTCACTACCCCAGATAATATTGTCACTAATGCTTTCAAGAAAAGGTAAAGGATAATCGAGTTCTACCTGACCATTAGATTGCACAACAAAAAAGTAAATATAGCTATTGCGATTTAACTGGGCACTAACTGGGATAACGTCATTGAAAGGGTAAGCTGCTGTTATATCACTATTAGAATCCCAACCAACACTAAGCTCGACAGCTAGTGGGGGGAGATCGTGTTGTCCAAAAACAGAATTTAAAGAGAGCAAGTAAATTATAAAGGAAAAGAGCATACAAATTTTGATGTAATGCTTAACAAGGGGTGTTTTATCGTGAAACACAGTTCACTTCCTTAAATGGGAATTTTAGTTAGCATCGCACAAGGCCCACTACAAAATTCTGCTGCCTGAACTAACTTGTCTGACCTATTTAATTATCTGCTCTTATAGCAAAACCTTCTGAAAGCCACTTTTTAGCAACGATTTTTGGGGTACATATGCTCCTATCACCGTCAGCTACAATTACTTTGACTTGATCCCCTTTACACAGACTCTCTGGGAATAGCTGTGGTGCCCTTATAATGCTTACGCCTTCATCCTCATCTACTTCAACAGCAAGCCACTCTTTTAGCCACTTTTTAGCAATATCTTGGGTAATGCAAAAGGACTTTACGCCATTGATTAGCATGACTTCTACATGTTCCGTTTGGCAATCTTCTAACGCTATGGTCTCTTTGACAGCTATTGATATTTCAGGGTCTACTGTTAAGTTCTGGGCTAAAAAAGCCCTTCCATCTGCAACAAAGGTTTCAGCTGTTTGCTCTTGAACACACAAAATTGCTCCACTGCGAATCATAGTAACTTGAACATATCCTTCTGATGTACAAGGATCTTGAGCAAAAGCACTGCCAAAAAATGTGAAGAATACCAATAAGGCAATCACTTGGAAGGAAAGTATTTTTGGGTTCATGATTAACTCCTAAAAACTTGAACTGATTTGCTACTAACTTTTAAGGAAGCGCAAAACTAAGTGGAGTTTATGGAGTTAGGTGTTGAATAAATGTTGGGGTAAGCGTTGAAACTTAAAAGTGGGAGTTTGCCTGTACTCTGGCATGAAAACAAAAATAGGACTAACAGTATAAATCCATCCTAAAATGGCTTATGGTGAGCTTATTACAGTTGGTTTTCCTTCTCCATCTACTTCAAAAGCAAGCTTCTCATTTATCCATCTGTTAGCTATATTTCTGCTGACACAAAAAGCTGGTGTACCCCAAACTAATTTGACTCTTACATCCTTCCCCTCACACTCTTTAAGTTCTACAGTGCTCGGTTCCATTTCAAGAGGGATGGCTATTGTCGATGCTCTTATAGCAAGTCCTTGCCTTTCCCAAGAACGAACTGTTAATTCTAAAGCACATACACGTGTTCCATCATGGATCATTACTGCTTGGATATGACGATCTGATTTACAAGGGTAACTAACGGACGGAGGATGAATTCTAATTTCATTGACAAAGCCTGTTAGTAACCATCTTTCTGCCATGTCTCTTGAAGTACACACAATTTGTCCGCTTTGGCTAAGGATTGCTTGAATTAGGCCTTCTTCGCATAAGTGTTCTGGAACTCCCTGTGGTGTATTTATT
This sequence comes from Trueperaceae bacterium, assembly GCA_965223045.1. Classification (GTDB taxonomy): domain Bacteria; phylum Deinococcota; class Deinococci; order Deinococcales; family Trueperaceae; genus CBDCVN01. Next base: position 3,464,785 of record CBDCVN010000013.1, on the reverse strand, counting down.
GCTACCAATTTCTCTTCGCCATCTATTTCTACAGCAAGTTTATCTGCTATCCATCTTTCAGCTATATGTTTGGCAGCACAAAAAGATTGTTTACTATTAATTAAGGTGACTTTTATATGTCCCACTTTACAACTCTCTTGTGCCATAACTCCTTCAATATCTGATGCTGTTTCAGAGTCTATAATTAAGTCTTGAGTTAGTACAGCTGCTCCATTTGCTACCCAATACCTAGCTGTTTCTTCTGGGACGCATTCGATTGAGCCACTATGAATAATTATGACTTCAATGTACCCGTTTAACTCACATGAAGAATTTTGAGCAAAAGAACTACCTAAGAATGTAAATAATGCTAATAGGATAACTATACGGAAGAAAGTCATTTTTTGATTCATATCTGACTCCTAAAAGATTGAATTGATTTACTACTAATTCTGAAGTAAAGTGCAAAACTAAATTACAGTGTAAAAATACGAAGGTTGAATAAGTGTTGAAGTTAAAATACTATTTTTATTCCCAAAGTTTTGTCAGTAACCTTTTACTTTGATCAGTGAGGGGACAGAGCTATTGTAAAATAGCTCTCTTAAAGTAATATAGTGTTCTGCTACTCAATTCCTGAATCCATATAATTTCCCAACCCAAAGAACCTATATAATCTAGAAATTCGATCTTATTACTTTTTATATTAGGATTATCTTCAAGACCTAGTTCTATAAGTAATTTACCGTAAGCTTTATTCAAATTTTCAATTCTGGTGTTGCTAAACGTATCTAGAAACTCTCCAGAATCTAGAACATCGACTGAAAACTCTTTATCGGAAAATTTCCAAGTAACAGTAACACTTCCTAATCCGCCTCTGAGGTCCTCCAAGACCTGACCATATTGGTAAGTATATTCCTGTGCAGTTATTGTGCCCCATATTACTAGTAAAAGAAAAGTTGCTATTCTCAAGGTTATCCTTTCATAAAGGCAAAGTTTTACCCTCACCAGTTAATTGTCAATTTCTTGAACTGATATGTTGTTGCTTGCTCAGATAGTTGTTGAAAAAACATGAGTTCCCAACCAAGAGAGCCTAAGTAATCTAAAAACTCGAGCCTATTGTTTGTTATATTAGGATCGTCTTCAGCACCCATTTTCTTAAGTAGTTCACCATAGGCCTTATTTATGTTTGCATTTTTAGGGCTGCCAAAAGGAGTCAATAATCTGATTGGGTCATCGAAGTTGCTTGATAACTTCTCATTAGTGGTTTCCCAAATAATTACACCCTTTTCTAAATCGCTTCTAGAGTCCTCAGTGAGTTGAGCGTACTCATAAGTATAAGTTTGTGCAACTCCTACACTCCAAATTACTAATAAAAGATAAATTGCTATTTTCAAGGCTGTCCTTTCATAGTAGTAAAACTCTACTTCTCAGATAAGCTTCGATATTCCTAAAAATTAGACTAGAATGGTTATTCCTATGGTGCTACAAATTCCTTAGCCTCGTCAACAATTTTTTCCCTAGTTTCTTCAGTTGCCTCATCTAATATCCCAATTGCTATTTGAGCATCCTTCTTTACTTCCTCAGCAATTGAAGTAACTTTTGCAGATATTATGGCTAGTACGCTCGAGTTTGCTGGAACGGCTTCCCAACCTAATTCACTAAACCTCTCAATTAGATTTGGATTAACACAAAAGGTTAGAGGAGCTTCGTCATTTCCACTTGGCTTGGCAATTTTTACAAGACCTTCTTTACACGAGTCTTGTGTGCCTTGCGACATTACAGGAAAGATAGTTGAAGCCAGAATTGTTATCATAAAAATAAGAACCATAAGCATATTTTTCATACCTCTCTCCTTACCATAAAACTATTCTTCTTTCAAAAACATTCGCTAACTCTAATAACATTACCTTTCTCCCAAACTATAAAACGTGATTGAATCTCCTTTTATAGGTTCTGTTAAATTGATGGCAGCATAATCATGCCTAGCATGAAAATTTTTTGGTATAGCACTAGTGTATTTAATGTGTTTTCCTTCTGGCATTAGAACTTCAAATTCCCTTTGCTCAGGGAAAAAATGTAAGGTTCTCTGAAGAGCATCCGCAACACTTACACTGATATCACTTTCTATTTCTTCAGCGTCTAAGTCCTCGAGTCTATAGATTGGCACTACAGTACTTACTCGCAAGTTATTGATAGAGCTTTGCTCTGCGTCTGATAAAGCTTTTAGGTATATTGCTGAAGCTGGTTTGCCTTCAGGGTGAAAAATAAGGATAGGCTGATTAATTTTTCTTGCTATGGCAAGTTGCTTTTGCTCATCTGCTTGGGCAAGCTCCCAACCACTGTCCGTTACAATTAATGAGCATTGAGGAGAATAAGCTAACTCCAACCCCTCGTCAGCAAGGACTCGAATTGACTCGCAATTGAGATTTCTATTTGATAGAATCCTGCGGGCTACATAAAGATTCTCCAGATGTAGACTTGCTGCTCGAGATAAAAGTAAAGTATGAACTTGAACTTCTTCATCAGCACTTTCAAGCAAGTACTCTAGCTCATTAATGGGAATAAAGAAGTATCCCTTTTGAGTTTGAACTAGAAATAAGTTAACAGTCCATTGTTCACGCTGTTTTAATAACTCTTCATTGGAGGGGAGGCTTTCCCAAGTAATCATAGAAGAAATTTTGATTTCTGGGTTTGAGCTAGAAGTTCTTTCAAACTGAACTTTTCGATGAGTGGATTGAACAAGTACTTTATCTTGCTTTGGAGACCAATTAAAAATATCTAAGGCAATATTGCTAGATTTACCTAGCCAGTGGGTTTTAGTAGCGAAAGTGTTTGCTGAATGAGACCCTGTGGAAATACCTTTTGATTTTGGCACCACTGCCTCAACTACATAATCTGACCCCCCTGCAAAAAAACTTTTGATGCGTGATAAAGAGCTAGCTATGTATGGGCCATCGTCTATGTGAGCTACTACGTAAGGAGTGCTTCTAAATGAGTGATGCTGGCTTGCTAGTTGCAAGATAGTGTCATTATCTAGCTTTTCAGCGCTCCATAAGAAAGTACTTCCAGAAAGACCAACTACTGAACCTTTGCTATCAATTATCTTGCGGTCATTTTCCTCGGGTCCTAAAAAGACCTTAAAGACAGGCTGATTCTTAGGAAGGCGATTGTTGATTATGTCTTTTACGATTACCTCGTAGTTTGTTCTGTATTGCTTTTTGTTTGCCCTCGGTCCAAACTGAGTCAGAGTTGTCACTGCCATAATGAAATAATTAGCACCTTGTTTATTAGGGTCAAGCTGCATAACCTGTGACCAAGGGATTGTCTGATAACCTTTCTCAGGCGTCCAATACTTGATTAGATTTGCTTCTTGTTTCATAGCTTCTACTACTAGACTTTGATCTGGGTCTATAATTGAGCCTGCTGTAGATGCTAAAGAATAGTTATTAGTGCTAGTAGTTTTAGTGCTATCTGACCAAAAGAATGGTTTTGAACGGATCTTTGCACCTTCGCTATTATTAGTTTGGTCATTATTGCTTTTTCCAACTGCCCCAATTCCATAAGGAATAGGTTCTAAGAAGAAAAGAGAAACTATAAAGCTACGCTGAATTTCTTCGCTGGCATCACTTAATAAGTTGATAAAAGCATTAAGAAGAGGCTGTTTTTGTACTTCTGCCCAAAAGGGGTCTTGGTTAATCCACTGAACATTTGAAGATGAAGAAAAGCTCTGATTAGCAGCACCTTGTGCCAGCAACACATTTAAGTTGAGTGTTCCCAGTACCTTTTCGATGTGCAACTGATAATCTTTAGCTAGTGGATTACCAGTAATCAACCAAGAGAGCTGGATAGTTTGTGGCAAGCTTGCTATTTCTGCGTACTCTTCTACCCAAATTTCAGCAATTTCAGGAGGTGCTCCTATTTTTCTTAGCATGCTAGCAAGTGTTAGCTCTGCTTCGATAGGCTTACGATAAATTCTAGCCCTGAGCCCAGCTATCTCAACACCATATTGATAATTCAATCTATCAAGATAAGATACTTCCTCGAAAACATCTTCAATATAGTCATCATGACTAACTAGAGATGACTTGTAGAATTCACGCTCACTGAAACCATCAGGTATACCATTGCGGCTAATAGTAATTGGCCCAGCAAAACCTAATACACCTATCTATACTGCTAGGATTTGTTCCTATTTGTAAGATAGGTGTACTAGAAGTCATAAAGCGTCCCTCAGCTTCAGGGAGTAAACCTACATTGTTGGCTGGGTCAAGCCAAGAGCCCCAAGTTTCTAGTCCCCCCAGCAAGTAGAGCAAGGTAGCCTCAAGGGCATCATATTCTTGGGGGTTGGGGATTTGCTCGAGTGTATAAGGTACATTCTCAAAATCAATGAGTGAGCCATCTTTATTGTATATCTGTGAAAAAGCAACCCCTAAAATAACTACCACACAGTAAAAAAAGACTGTTCTTATCAAGATAACTAATCCATTCTTATAGAAACCTCTTACAGTAACTAGTTGGGCGAAACATCGTCCTGTATTAGAAAGTACCACTTGTTCCTCTGGCTTGGCCTAAAACTGTAAACTTTTTAATCTTCCTCAATAGCTACTTCTTTTGCTTCTTCAAAGATTTTCCTAAGACTCTCAGCAATTTCTTTAGCTTTCTCTTGGCTGAGAGTAACAACTCGAGCATTTGATTCAGGTAGAACAACTTGCCAACCTAATTCAACAAATCTTTCAGCTATACTTTGAGTAACACAGGATGTAAGGATATTTTTATCATTATCGTTTGATCTAGTAATTTTTACTAAGTTTCCTTCACATGAGTTATGTAGGTCTTGAGATATAACAGGAAAGACAAGCAAAATCAGGCTTATTTTGATAGAAACAAGAAACAAACGCATGTTTTTCTCCTTGCTATTACAATGTGATAGCTCTTAATAACCCTTTAGGAGCAGGGGATGAAGTATTAGCACAATTGCAGTTGTTGCTAAAAATAAGAAACCTATTGCTTGTAGGAAAAGTGCTTTCATAAAAGACTCCTAAAAACAGAATTAGAGTTGTTCTTTTAAAAAATCTATGACTAGATAAGGAGGGGATGACTTTATAGGGACAAAGGTTATAAACCAAATCTAGTTTAGTAACAACTCTAATGGTTCCACACACAAGTGCAAAACTAAATGAAGTGTATAAACATAAGTGTTGAAAGAGTGTTGAAGATTAAAAACTTATCTCTACACTTGAATTTGATAGGCTCACAGTGCACTAAAGTACTTAATAGCTATTCAAATTTAATTTCATCAAAGAAAACTACATATCTTTCCTACAACCTTGATTGCTGGCATAAAATTTGTAATTCTTAGAGTTAATGATTTATAGAGAAAAATCTCTATTTCTCAAATTGTTGGGATCACCACAGGTTTTACAAGAGGGAAAATCTGTCAACTTAGGCACAAGAAAGTCTTTAGCACTTATTGCTTATTTAGCAACAAAAAAATCTGCTGCCCAACGTGATATTCTGGATAATTTACTTTGGCCTGAATTAGATAGTGAAAAAGCAAGGCGAAATTTGCGAAGTGAGCTTGCTAGAATTCATCGTTCACTAGGCAATAATATTGTTTTAAACGAGTTACAGGCACTTAAAATTAATACTGCTGAAATTGAGGTTGATTTGTGGCAACTTAATGAAGCCCTACAACAAAGTGACACCGCTAGGCTTACTGAACTTTATGAAGGCGATTTACTAGAAGGTTTTTATCTTAAAGATTCTGAGGTTTTTGAGTCTTGGCTCGAGGAGGCCAGAGAAAGCTTACAAACTTCTATTATAAGAACCCTTGAAAATGCAGTAAAGCAATCTGAAAATGAACAGCAGTTTGCTGAGGCATTTAAATACAGTAAAGATATTATCAAACTTGACCCTTTAAACGAAGATGCCTATCTAGCAGCGATTCGCTATGCAGTCATCATTAATGATCGTATAGGTGGGTTAAATCTTTATCAAGAGCTTGAGCACATGCTTGCTAAAGAATTTAGTGTTGAGCCCAGCCAAGAGGCACAATTATTAGCTGAAAATTTAAAAGAAAGCTTTGAAAATGTCCAGCCTATTGTTGACACTAGTATTGAGGAACCTGAGTCACTGTCAACAATAAATGACCTAGAAATAGCACATAACATACCAGTTACAATGCTACCCTTTTTTGGTCGTGAAAAAGAACTCTCTACCATCAGTAAACGATTATCCTTAGAGCAATGCCGTTTACTTACTATAGTGGGATTAGGTGGTGCAGGTAAAACAAGGTTAGCTCATGAAGTTTCCAAGCAAGCTCTAGAATCTGGCGAATTCTCAGCAGGGGTTTGGTGGGTTCCTCTTGCAGCTATAACTACTACTGATTCTATTTACTTTGCTGTTGCTACAGCTTTATCCTTGGAATTAGATGAAAATAGCAGTGTAGAAACACAGCTCTTAAACAAGATTTCAGATAAAAACCTTTTAATAGTGTTAGATAATTTCGAGCACCTTCTTGATGATGATCTAGAGCCAATTAAAGTTCTTTTAAGTAAAGCTAAGCAATTAAAGTTACTCATCACCTCGAGACAACCTTTAAACATTGATGAGGAATACCTTTTTGATATTTCTAGTTTCTCCGTGCCTGAAGAGGAACACTTAAAAGAAAATGATCAAGACAACCCTGCTATCAAGATTTTTTGTTATGCAGCTAAACGAGCTAACCACGACTTTGAACTAACAGATGTTAAAGCTCACTAAGTCGTGACCCCCTAAAGTCTCATAAAGTCGTGACTATTTTTAGACTCCAAGTAGGTAAAAAAGCTGCATGATATGGATTATGTCAGATTACACCTCCTTAGAAGAAAGAGTAGAAATGCTACAACGAGCTGACAATGGAGAACCAATAAGCAAAATTGCTCTTGAATTAGGGTGGCATCCATCTACAGTCAAAAAATGGGTAAGAAGAGGTCGTGAACAAGGTCGTCAAGGTTTGGAAAGGAAGATGGGACGTCCTCAAAAAGGAGCTCTAAGCAGTTATCCTGCACGTATGGTAGGAGAATTACGTCAAATACGATTACAACATCCTCGTTGGGGTGCTGATACGTTGCGTATAGAGCTAGGTCGTATGCCCCAGTGGGCAGGTAAATTGTTGCCTAGTCGGTCAAGTATTAATCGCTTCTTACAAGAAGAGCAATTGGTCCAAAACTATGAACGTCATGTAGCATTACCATCCACTAAGCACACACGCTTAACCCATGCCCATGAATGTTGGCAAGTAGATGCAATGGGACATGAGCTTGTTCCAAGTGTAGGAGTAGTTAGCCTAGTTGATGTATAGTTACCCAGAAAAATCTTTTCCTTTTATCCATAGAGTGAAATAAGGTAGGAAAAATCACTAAGAATAATTGCTTCTTAGGCAATAGAACACCTACTACCCAGTGTAATCTTCTTTTGTAAACCAACTAAAACTTATACAAAACTTGCTTATTTTCCCCGCTTAACACTATCTCAAATCATTAATTCCTTTGGTACTGGTGTTTTATAAAACTCAAATGCCTCCCTCAATCTTTTTATCTCTTTTTTCATTACTCCCTTTATTTCCTCTACCCTCATTGGTATTCCCTCCATCATTACCTCCAAATGCTTCCTTAAATCTGCTTGTGTTTCCCAGCATTTATTATGTATGTACTCCTTCTTTAAATACTTCCATAGCCTTTCTATTGGGTTGAAATCTGGTGAGTATCCCGGTAGAAATTCTAACCTCAACCATTTTGAATTCTCTTTTACCCACTCTTGCAACCACTTCGCCCTGTGAAATGGTGCATTGTCACATATAAGCATTATCTTTGCTTCCCTCATCTCCCTTTTCATGTGGCAGATAAACCTTCTAAACCTCTGAGCATTTACCTTGAACTTTGTTAGCACTCCATGGAATTCTCCTGTCCCTAACTCTAATGCCCCTATCAAATTTACTCTCCCATGTCTTCCATAGTTCTTGATCTCTACTTTTTCTCCTCTTAGCCCCCATGTGCTCGCTAGTGTTCCCTGCGTTTGGAACCCTACTTCATCTTGATAAAATATCCTCCATCCTGCCTTTATCTTCTCCTCGTACAGCTTTGGTAGTGTTTCTTGTATCCACTTTCGCCTCTTCTCTTCATTCTTCCTATACAGCAAATGTATTGCTTTATGGAAACTTAATCCCAGTTTCCTTAAAAGCTCTGGTAAATACTTTACTGACAAACATACCCCAAAAAGGCTTTCTATGAGAGTAAAGACCCTTCTGGCAACCCAAACTTGCTGGTTAAACTCTGTAATGATTTTCTTGATTAGCTCTAGTTGCTCTTTAGAAAGTTTAGGCGGCCTACCAGTTCTTTGTTCATCTTCTAAGTTAAGCGATTTTTCAAACTTCTTTCGCCAGTTTTTTACTGTTTTTACTGAGACACCGAACATTTCTGCTACAAGCTTAATATCTTTGCCGGAATACAGAGCTATAAGGGCTTGAGTCCGTAGTAAAGCGTTTGCATCATTTCCCTTTTTATAGCGACGGCGTAGTCTTTGTAGTTCTTCTAGTTTTTGTTTGCTATCATTATTTGCCATGATTAGTCTCCTTTGGGTTATTATTGGAATTATCATGGCATTATTTTTCCTGTTTTAGGGAAAGAATTTATCTGGACATCTATAAGTGATGTTGTTTCCCGTACACGCCTGCTAAGTTATCCTTGCTTTCTAGGTAAGGAGAAAGCAATTCGCCACACCAATACTGAGGACTATCAAATCACTTTGAGGTTAGCATTTTTAGACTGGGGGTTACCTGAAAGTATTCAAGTTGATCATGACAGTGTTTTCTTTGATGTTAGGAGTAAATCACCCTTTCCTACAAGATTACATCTGTGGTTGTTAGCAATGGGTATCGAACTTCAATTTAGTCGTATTCGTCGCCCTACAGATCAAGCAATTGTAGAGAGATCGCATCAATTGTGGGCTGATCAGGTTCTTGATCGACACTATCCATCTTGGAACGCTTTATATCAAGCTTTACGAGATAGACGCAACATACTTAATGAAGAGCTTCCTTGTCACTCTTTGGGAGGGCAAGCACCGCTACAAGCTTTTCCAGAGGCAGCTCACTCAGGGCGCTGGTATAGACCTGAGTGGGAAGATGAAATGTTTGACCTAAGCGAAGTTGATGCTTATCTAGCAAAGGGAAAATGGTTTAGGCGAATAGGTCAAAACGGCACAATTTCCTTAGGAGGACAGATTTATTACCTAGGGAACAATCATTTACGTGAGCAGTGCGAAATAAATTTCAAGTTACCAGAAAGAGTTTTGTCATTTCTCAATCAGAGAGGTGAGTTGATTAAACAGTTACCCATCCAAGGTATTGATCCACCCACACTCATTGGAAACATTTTTGCTTTTACTCAATCTATCCCTTTTCAGCCTTCTCTTCCTTTTACTTGGCAAGAACAGCAAAGGTTACGACTTTTTGAGACTTAATATGGTCATGACTTAGTGAGACTTAACACAGAAAGCAATAGAGATGATGTACTCAGGATTTGCCAAATACTTGACGGGCTTCCTTTAGCTATAGAACTAGCAGCAGCAAGATTGCGCAGCTTAAGCTGTAAAGATATAGCAGATGAACTAGAGCATGATTTTGAGTTTTTGGATCAAGCACAAAGTAAAAAAGCAAAGCAAAAGAGTTTAAAATTAATTTTTGAACAAGCTTGGTCTAAGCTTGCACCAGAGGAACAAAGAGTACTCTGTGGCCTTTCAATATTAAAAGGGAGATTCACTCGAGATGAAGCGCTAGAAACTGTAGGAACTAACTTTGCTACACTTACTAACCTAGTAGAAGCTTCATTGATTAAACGCTATACTTCTAAAAACTATCAAATTGTTGAGACGATTAGACGTTATGCCTCTGAAAAACTCGAGTTTCGTCCAAAGCTTAATGAAAGCGTTGCTGAAGCGAGAAACAAAGTGGTAGCAAACCTTATTAACTAAACTCTAGCTCTAAATTTCAACGTTTTTTCAACACCTTGCTAGGCAGTATTGAAATGCTGGCCTTATACTTGATTCTAAGGGCTAGGAAAAGAGTCCCTGATGAGTGAAATAAAGCATGACTCAGATGAGCAAGCCAATAGTTCTACAAAGTCAAGGTTCCGCTCAAACCTATTTAAAACGCAACATAAATCTTGTGTTGGTAAGTTTATTAAAGATGTCTGGAAAACTCGAGATATTGCCAGTATAGACAATTACCTTTCTAGTGACTTTGTAGATCACAACTCTTGGCAAGGTTCTGTGCAAGATTTTAAAGGGTGGAAAAATGGTTTTAAGAACTTTTGTGATACATTTCCAAATTATAAATTCTCCTTAGAAAAAATTATTTCTGAGGGGGATGTTGTTGCTACTAAGTACAGTATTGTTACAGGAACTGATGAATACGCAACCATTTCTGGTGTGGATATGTACCGTATTGCTAGAGGAAAAATTGTTGAACGTTGGGGACTTTATCTATTATCCATACCTATAAACCATCTTTCCACACTTTAAATGTTGATATTTAGAACTAAACAGGAGATAAATGTATCCTAACGGAAGAAGGGAATTACCTCTAAGATCTTGATTAGCACAGGGTTTTAGGGACAAAAAACCATGATTTTTGAGGACAAAATGCGCTAGAGGTAATTATTTTCTCATATCAAACTCTTGAAAACCTAATTGTGTCTTTTTCTTGATTAAGCATTAATTTTCTCCTCTAGAAACAATTAGTTGACAACTTGAGAAGCCTAATATTTTCTGCCCATTGTTGTTTTACCTTCTCAAAATTAAATGCCTCTCCAGATTCTTCCCAAAAGACCGAGGATTGTGTGCTTAAATGGCTTAGAGCAAAAAGAGTTGTTCTGAAATAAATAAATCGGTCAAAATAAAGGAATGTTACTACCAAGAGATGACCGACAAGTAAGAAGTATAACAGGATTGAGCGAAAAGAAAGTAGAGGAACTAGAACCTGCATTTGCTAAAGCTTTAGAAGACCATGAAAAGCAACGTTATGAAAAGGCTCTAGAAGCAGGGAAAGTACATCGTAAGCCAGGAGGAGGAAGAAACAGTAAACTAAGTACAGTCAATATAAAACTGTGCTTTATTCTTTACTACCTTAGACTTTACCCAACGTTTGATGTTCTAGCGGAGAAATTTGATTTATCACGATCTAATGCCCATGCTTGGGTACAACGTCTTACACCAATAATGGCGAAAACTCTAAGTGGTTTGGGATATATGCCAGCTAGAGAGTTTGAAAACATAGAGGATTTCAAAGCAGCTTTTGAGGGACTTGACGAAATACTGATTGATGTTACAGAGCGAGAACATCAACGCCCAAAGGATGATGAAATGCAACAGGAGTTATACAGTGGCAAACAGGGTAACCACACGCAGAAAAACACAGTGATAAGCAGCAAGGAGAAGGTAATTTTGTTTGTGGGACAAACCTTTGGAGGACGGAACCATGACTATGCAATGCTAAAGGAAGAATTTCCACCTGAGGAGGAGTGGTTTGAGGATATTAAAGTGGCAGTAGATTTAGGATATCAAGGAATCGAGAAAGATTATGAAGGAGCAGATGTTGCAATACCTCATAAGAGACCTAGGAAGAGCAAAGCCAACCCTAATCCCAAGCTTAGTAAAGAGCAGAAGGCTCACAACCAAGCAGTGAGCAAGATACGTGTATATGTTGAGAATGCCATTGGAGGAATGAAGCGTTTCAAGATTCTTGTGTATGCTTTTAGGAATCGTATTAAGGGATTTGTTGACGATGTAGTAGGAGTTTGTGCTGGTTTATGGAACTGCCTTATTGCCTAATTCCTTATTTCAGAACAAGTCTAAAGCACAGCCTTGAATATCACCATCAGTAAAATTAGTAATGGTTTTTAGAAAGGGCTCGAGTTCTAAACCATCATAATTAATCATTGCCAACTTTTCTTGGAGGTAAGCCTGTGTAGTAACCAATACAGTAATATATTTCTAAAAACAAATCAGTCATTGTAGCTTTCTCCCATCAAATCTATAATTTCAACCTCTGAGGACGTTAGTTGCTCAAAATGGTTTGGTTTCCCTTGGCACTTTGAGCACCACATTCTAGAAGCATCGTTTGTAACGAAAATATCGCTGCATTGAAGGCATCTTAAGCTTTGCCATTCTTGATCCCTTGCAACTTTGCTCATAATTTGTGTTCTACTCATTGTTTTAGCTTTACTAATCATTTGCCACTCTCCTAAAAGCACCTTTCCTTTGTAGTTCATTCACCAATTCCCAAGAAGGTTTTAGGCCTTCCTCTTCAGCTTCTTCAAACATCATATTTGCCATATTTCTACTTATGGGTTTACTCAAAGCATCAAAGCCACGAGCTACAAGTGCTTTTACTTGCTTCTCTGTAGCAGGTAAGTCACCTATAACTTTGGCAGCATCTCCTTTTGTCCAATTTTGCTCAATAACATCAAATCCATTTCTAACTAAAACTGTTAATTGAGCTTCTGTAGCTTCATCTTTTTGCCATGATGCACTACTCCAAGAGAAACTGACTGCTGGTGCTGGTCTCAATTGGTCAATTTCATAAGAGTAGGTAGCATCAAATTCAGTGTCTAATAATTCCTCGAGCCAACTGAGTAAGTCCCTACCCTCTTCTTTTTCCTGACGTTTTCTTTTGGAAGTACTTTCAGGTACTTTGCCATTACCATCAAAGTTAAAATCACCTATTAGTACATGTTTTGTGGTGATGTCTGTGTAATGTAAGAGGATACAGTCTGACTTATCAGGAGCTAACCTTAAACCTCTACCAGCCATTTGAATGAAAGATGTTCTAGATTTAGTAGGTTTAGCAAGCCCTATTAAACTAACTTCAGGAATATCCACACCCTCAGTCAAAAGCTGAGCATTACAAATGACATCAAACTTATTAGCTTTGAATGCTGCTATCTTTTCAAATCTATCTACACACGCACCTGAAACGTAATTAGCTCTTACTCCGTTATCAATAAAAGCCTGAGCTAAATCCTTGGCGTGCTGAATATCTACACAGAAGAAAATTGCTTTTCTACCTTCACCATGTCTTTTGTAGCCATCTACCACGACACAATTTCTATCATCGGTGTTTAAGACTCGAGCAAGTTGTTCTTGGTTCAAATCACCACCACTAGATTTAACCTCATCAATGTCAGTATGGGTATGAATCTTTTGGTTTATAGGCTTAACTAATGCACCTACCTTAATGGCATCTTCTATGTCAAAGGTATAGACAACCTTATCGAATATGTATGCTAGGCTAGCACCATCAAATCTTTCTGGGGTTGCAGTTAGTCCAATTTTAGTAGCGCTAAAGTGCTCCAGTACCTTCTTAAAAGTTTTACTGGCAGCATGATGGCACTCGTCCATACAAACTAGATTAAAAGTGTCTTGTGGGATGTTATCTAGCCTATTGGTTAGAGTCTGTACTGTAGCTACAACATAAGGAGCGTCAATGTCAAAGTTGTTACCTTGAATAATTCCTACCTCAGCACCAATAATTGATTCTTCAATAGCTGCTTTTGCTTGCTCTAATAGGTCTAATGTATGAACTAGAAATAAACATTTTCCATTCCCATAGTGTGCTGAGATATAACAAAAAGTCTTGGTTTTGCCTGTACCAGTTGCCATATGGAGTACTTGAGTAGTTACCCCTTGCTCAAGTGCAGTGAAATGAGCTTGCAAAGCTTCTTCTTGATGTGGGTATGGCTCAAAGGTTATTTGTTTTAAGGGCTTTGGTAGCCCTAACTTTGGTGGAGTGTCAACAATGATATTTGCTTTAGATTGAAGCTTTGGTATGGGTATGGGCTTTACGAAATCGTATGTGAAGCTAGCAGGTTTGCCTTTCATGCTAACCTCCCTAGTTTTTCCCTTAGCTCTCCTATGTGCTTATTGGGGTTCTTAACATAGTCATCAAGGATTGAATCTAGGTAGAAGTCTTTGCTTACTGCTGACTCGAGCTTGTAAAGCTCATCATTACTTAAACCACTTTCTCCACTACTTAGATTTAGGGGATACTCTCTTTGTGATTTTTTAGAAATTATTTTGGAATCCTTAAAGATAAAGAAGCCTTCTTTCATAGGGGGGTCTTGTTCTCCAGAAACAGGGGTAACAGGGGTAACGGGGGTATGGTTCGCTTCTGACGCTAAATCTTTGCCCCTGTTTGTGTTTTCAACAGGGGTAGCTTTATCAAAAACAGGGGCAGCGGTTGATTCTGTTTTCTTACTGCCCCTGTTTTTATCTGAGCTGCCCCTGTTTCTATCTTCAACAGGGGCAGGATTAGCTTCGTCAGGAACGGGGTTTGCCCCTGTTCCCCCTGTTCCCCCTGTTTTTACAGTAGAGAGACCCTCTATGATTTCTTCAAACTTTTTTATATTAGAGTTGTTCTGAAATAAATAAATCGGTCAAAATAAAGGAATGTTACTACCAAGAGATGACCGACAAGTAAGAAGTATAACAGGATTGAGCGAAAAGAAAGTAGAGGAACTAGAACCTGCATTTGCTAAAGCTTTAGAAGACCATGAAAAGCAACGTTATGAAAAGGCTCTAGAAGCAGGGAAAGTACATCGTAAGCCAGGAGGAGGAAGAAACAGTAAACTAAGTACAGTCAATATAAAACTGTGCTTTATTCTTTACTACCTTAGACTTTACCCAACGTTTGATGTTCTAGCGGAGAAATTTGATTTATCACGATCTAATGCCCATGCTTGGGTACAACGTCTTACACCAATAATGGCGAAAACTCTAAGTGGTTTGGGATATATGCCAGCTAGAGAGTTTGAAAACATAGAGGATTTCAAAGCAGCTTTTGAGGGACTTGACGAAATACTGATTGATGTTACAGAGCGAGAACATCAACGCCCAAAGGATGATGAAATGCAACAGGAGTTATACAGTGGCAAACAGGGTAACCACACGCAGAAAAACACAGTGATAAGCAGCAAGGAGAAGGTAATTTTGTTTGTGGGACAAACCTTTGGAGGACGGAACCATGACTATGCAATGCTAAAGGAAGAATTTCCACCTGAGGAGGAGTGGTTTGAGGATATTAAAGTGGCAGTAGATTTAGGATATCAAGGAATCGAGAAAGATTATGAAGGAGCAGATGTTGCAATACCTCATAAGAGACCTAGGAAGAGCAAAGCCAACCCTAATCCCAAGCTTAGTAAAGAGCAGAAGGCTCACAACCAAGCAGTGAGCAAGATACGTGTATATGTTGAGAATGCCATTGGAGGAATGAAGCGTTTCAAGATTCTTGTGTATGCTTTTAGGAATCGTATTAAGGGATTTGTTGACGATGTAGTAGGAGTTTGTGCTGGTTTATGGAACTGCCTTATTGCCTAATTCCTTATTTCAGAACAAGTCTATTTACAACTATCTCTCTTCTTCCATGAATCATCACTCGCTTTGTGGTTTTGTCAGTTTCATAGCTTGCTAGTATCCCTTTTTCTTTCATTCGTTTATAAAGAATGTTGTTAGACATAGCTATGTTGCTACCTTGTGACCTAGCAAAAGTTTGCACAACTTTATAAGTAGCATCACCTTGTAGATATATTTGCCCTTCTTCCCCTACCCAACCTATACAGTCACCTTTTGGTTGGTAGTAAGCTCTTCCTGTTTCTTCTTTATTGATATGCCAGCCATGCTTGTCAGGATCTATTGGCTGTACGCTACCTTCATCGTCTTGTTTAGTACTTTCTAAATGCGCTTGGCCTGAGGACAAAGCTGCCTTTAATAAATCAATAAACCTATAAATGGGATCAGCATCCTTCTGTAAATCTGATTGCTTCTTACCTAGCTCTATTAATGTTTGCCAACAATCATTTAGATATTGGTCATGATCAAACTGATTTACTGCTTTATGCTCGAGTGCAAACTTAACAAACATCTCAAAGCCTATGTGAAGGTTAGCTAACTGCTCTAATAGTCTTTTATGGGTATCATCATCTGTGGCTTTATAAGCTTCTTCTCTTAGATCAAAGAGCCTATCTTCTAGCTTTGCTCTAAGCTCATCAATCTGAGGTGCTAGCCACTTTAGGTATTCGCACATAGCTAATGTGAATAAGCCGTCTTTAGCTTGCTTTTGGGCTTTACTAAGTGTTTCCTTATCAATATCTCCTTTTTTTAGCTCGAGGAAAACTATTCTGGCTCTCAAGCTATGTCCCTGTGGAATATCTTCGCCAGTAGACAAAATCAATCCCCTTGGATAGTAAGAGCCTCTTGCACTGGTGTCTACTCTCAATCTGCCAGTACCTGATTGATTTGCTTGCCCTCTAAATACCTTTTCTGCTTTAGCTGCATAAGCATTTATTTGATTCTGGCTTCCTGTAGGATTGTAGTCATCAATTGTGAACAGGGCATCCTTAATCCAAAAGGCTTGTTTCTCAAGACTATTAGCAGTGCTTGTCCAGTTCTCTGGAAAGCGTTTTCCATTCCATTTGGCTCCAAAATGCGCTTGTGCCAATGCTGTTACTTGCGACTTAAATGTGCCTGTGAGCCCTGAAATAAACACACCAAAATCAACTGTTAGTGACTCATTGAGAGGAGCCCTATAAATAGCTGAAAGTAAAGCGAACATAACCTCCTTTTTTGTCCCTTCTATGTTTTCTAACTCCAAGAGATTAAGACTGGCTTTTATAGCTTCCTTTGTCTCAGTACTTTCTAAGGGCTCACCATTGCTTTTTAGACTTAAATTATAATCCCTAAGTCTAAGATTTTGACTTGTGCTCGAGCCTGCCACATTACCTAAGTCAACTTCTATGGGTTCACTAGGTTCATTAATGCCAATAGCACCACCTTCATGTAAGTAATACCAATGGCCATCAATCTTACGCCAACCTGTGTGGGTGTAAACGGTGCTGTACTCTACATTATTGCTATACATGTGGGTGACGGTACGCACGTCATCAGATTTGGTTTGACCTGCATACACTAGAGGTCCAAATCTCCATTGGCTAACCCAATTCATCATTTTGTACTTCTCTTTAAGAACCTCTATTGGTGGTAGTTTTCTACCTGTATTAAGTTCACCTTCTATTCGGTATACATCTTTCTTTTCAGCACCATCATCATAGTTAATCTCTCCAATAATCTTCGCTGTGAAGTTGCATAAAGGTATGGGCTCTTCACCCTCTTCAGTACGCTTCATTTTGCAAAAACTACCATCTAAAATGTGATAAGGCCCTAAATCTATTTTTAGTTCCTTTTGTCGTGCTTTTCGCTCTTCTTCGAGCATTTCAGCAATTAAGCGCTTTTTTGCATTAGTCCACTCAGCTTTTATGGGTTTATAGTTTGCATTAACGTTTTTAGCAACTGCATTTACTATGGCTTCAACATGCGAATCTAGGAAACCACCATCAAAAATAGACTTCCATATTCCTTGTTTAAATTCCTGTTGCTCATTTCCATTAAGTAATGGCAGCTCTTCATCACACCTTTGCAAAACTTTGATTACATCATCTGGATATCCTGTATAGGCATTAGCTTTTTCTTTTTCCTCCTTAAGTTTCTTTAGAGCATTCTTTAATGACTGGACACCTATACCAGAAAATGCTTTATTGGTTTTGGAAACCCTAGAGAAACGATTTAATACATACTCGAGTTCTGAATCTTCAAAAGGATTATTTGCTATATAAGCTATATAGTCCCTTTTTATACCTTCTAATAAGGGCTGCGTAAGCTTATCACTATCAATTAATATCTGAAGTTTGTCACATAGTTCATTGCAATGTTTAACACTCTCACTCATTACTTCAGTGTTAGCTTGTTCCTGATTACTATTTGTGCTATTATCACTCATGTTGTTATCCTGTTTGTTATTTGACTTACTCATATCCAACCCCTCAAGCGTGCGTAGCGTCTTTGAGAATAGGTTTTGTATCTTTTGTTGGTAAGTTCTAATAGATTTGAGTAGTCATCCTCTAAAGGCTTTGGGTATCGTGGATTAAGTGCGCCTGCTTTTAATCCACTATTCAGAGTTGTCTGAATTTCACCTTGTGGTAAGCCACAGGTTAAACCTGCATTCAGCAAGGCATTTTCAACTTCCATTAACTCTAAAAGTCCACTGGCTACTAATTGTCCTAGTGAGTAGGCAGCTTTATTAAGAGTGTGATTTCTGCTCCCTTCACATGCACTAACCACAAGGTCGTATTCACTTTCTAAAGCCTTTTGAGCATACTTCCTAGCATTGTCACTAGGATCACTTTCAAAAGTAATTAGATTAGGCTTTTGAGGTTTTACCTCTTTAACAGGGAATGTGTGCTTAAGCTGGTTTGCTGTATAGCGTAGATTTGAGTCACATTTGACTACCCTTGTCAAAAACGGTTCGCTTTTTTGATGATAGAAGCTTGGTAAACGCATAACCCTTGGCAAGTCACAAACCTTTTCATCACTACCGAAAACCTTAGCTATAGCTTTTTGTAAGGGCTTGAAGTCATCAAGTAGTAAGGTGTCGGCTAATAACCAGTAGGTATGGTATTTCCCTTGGCTAGATTCCACAGTAATACTTGGTTCTAAAGGCCATTCACAGGGTAGTGGTATGCCATCAAAATCAGCAAATAATGCTCTAACTCTTACAACATTCTTTGCACTACGACCTTTCAAATTACCTTCATTAACCATTAGATAAACACCAGCACCTGATTCATTTAGTGCTGTTAACCTTTCGCTATATTCTCCTAATGTGCCATGCAAAATTCTAGATTGATGTCCTACCTGTGAGCCTTTCTTATCATTAAAAGTTTGAAAGGTAACATTCCTATTTTTCGCCAAAGCCTCTAAAAAAGTTTTTGCTTCAGTAAAACTCCTCCTCATCTTGAAACACCCCCTTTGCCTGTGCTATACTGTACAAAAGCACTACTCCCTAGTGGTTTTAAATGAGCACATTTTGATTGGCCCCTTTTATGGGGCCGTTTCTGTTCATGCTTCACTTGTACCTCCTTTGAGGTAATTCATCATTCAAACTATGGGAACTTTGTAAGCTACTCATTGACATGTCCTTTCTTTACTTCTGTAAGAAGGAATGTGTTGAGAAGCTCGAGCATTCTCTGTCAGTCCGTCAAAACTATTGAGAGTGCTCAGGCTTATCTTTAAATACAGATTTATATTCAACTAAACTTCTCCTTCCAATTTTTTATCAGCAAGCTTTTTCGATTCACGCAGGGGCCAGTCGTTTACTTCACTTGCCAAGATCAATATCTTCCTTCCTGTACGAATATGCTTTATCCCTCCTTCTTCTTTACAAAGGGCTCTATAGACAAAATTACGCCCTACTTTATGACCTAAAGCCGAGCGGAATTCATCAACAGAAAGTAGTGAGTTATTTAACATATTATACTCCTAAATATAGGTTTGGAATTTGAAAAAGTACTTCACAATTTTATGGGGTACTTTTCTCTACCTAATTATAGTATAGTGGGAGTGCATTTTTATGTCATAATGCACTCCATGAATATAGCGGATAAATTAAAAAAACGTGAAAACTTGCAAGAAGAAGAAAAAGAACTAAACAAGGAAATAGAAAAAGTGGTGGGATCCATTAAAAATAGGATAAGCGAGAAAGGACTATCAATCCCTTCTGAAAACTGGATTTTAACCAAAATTAAAGAATATAAGGATGCTTGGAACAGCTCTAGCAATACTGCAGTAATTGAGGATATTGTGGATGATTGGAAGGAGGAAGCTTCCAAAAAGCACAGCGATGAGCATAACGATTTGAAAATTGATAATCTTGAAGGGGAAAAATTTCTCTCAGGAATGAAGCAGAGTCTTGAAATAGCACAAAAGGTACAACCTATAGCTGAAAAATTTCGTCAAGAGTTTTGGGGAAAACCTAATGCTCCATTTGTAGATATAGATAAGGCAATAGATTGGCTTCAGAAACTCCAAGAGAAAGAAGAAGCTCTGTATGGAAAATGGGAAAGAGGTAGTCTTACTTTTACACTAAATCTACCTATTCACATGAATAATACAAATGAGGAATTCTATGAAAAACTTTCAGAGTTAAAAGACTCTAAATCAAAAGATATCAAAGCTTGGTTCAATTTATTTGAAGATAGGTTAATAAGAGGAGAAATTAATGGGTATGAATTTTATGAAAAGTTCCTTGAGTTCAAGGTTTATTCTTCTAATGATAAGTTACATAATTTTCTAATACCTTTAGGTGGACAAATTGAAAAACTTTATAAAAAGTGTGAAGAGGTAGTTAGAGAAACAGAATGGTGGAACCTTAATCAAGCTCTCAGGTTTATTCTATGTAACAAGATTCCATATGCAGGTATACAAGTAAAGAAAATTCTTAGTAGAGTAAAAACTTTTAATAACCCAAGCTTAACAAGTATAGAAATGAAAATTCTTGCTCCAATTTCTGAAGAGGAACTCGTAAGTGCCTACAGAGATGCTTTAGACGATTTTAATATAAAGCCAAAGCTGAAAAAACTAAGCTATGCTCATGCAATGTTACTACTTTTAGTTAGTGTAATGCCTATCAAGCCCTATACTTGGACTGATCGCCTAAAACTTTGGCTCGAGTGGCACAAATCGTCTTCTAGGGCTAAGGACATGCCTACATATAATGCCAAATTAATGCCAGACAGCACAATTACTAATAAGAAAAAAGCAAGTAATAACCTAAGAAATGAGTATAATAGAGCTAAAGCCAAAGCTCAGAACCTTTGTTGGGAAACCGAGAAGCTTCCCAACACCCTTCCTACAAAGAAGAATTAAAAGTTAGATATTTGTCTCTAAAGGCATTGTGAAAAAATATCATTTAAGTGATAAATCTTAAAATCCAGCTCTGTTACAAAGTATGGGTATTTTGGGGAAGGATAGTTAGAAATACAGCATCATACACTTGATCTACTCCTAGGTGAGTTGCCAAGTGAGGAAATTGTTTTTGAAGAAGGACTTCCCTTTCTAGCATTTGCACTTTAAAGCAATAAGTTATTTTTGTCAATAAAAAATTTGCATTTTTTAATAAAATACTTTACATTGGTTAATATGAAAACCAATATGACTAACCACTTAAGAGAATGGCTTCAGTATCAAATGTATAAGAACAAACTAAATCAACAAGATTTGGCTAATCGTATTACTGTAGATTCTGGAGGTGAAGAAAGGCACCCTACAAGACAATATATAAGCCAAGTCTTGAAAGGTAATACTGGTGGTATGCCTGATGTTTGGTTAGCTTTGCTTGACTCATTTGACCATACTTTACTAGTTATTCCTAATAGTAAAGCTGCCGATGTTGCTGAAGCAGTATCACCAATTGTTGGTGATGATGTGCCTTCTGTAGTTTTAAAAGAAGTGGTGACTCAGAAACGATGAACCAGCAAGAGGTTGATGTAATCAACTTTTCACAAAGGAAATTAGCATAACCAATGCCTAAAAAGCGTGCTCATGGTGAAGGTAGTATCTTAAAACGCAAGGATGGACGTTGGCAAGGTGCTGTTACTGTTGGTTATGATGATGAAGGTAAACAAAAACGCAAAACTATTTATGGCAAAACTCAAGCAGAAGCTAGAAAAAAGATGGAAGAGGTTAAACGTCAGGTTGCTGATGGTGTTTATAGTGATAGTAAGCACACTGTTAGAACTTACCTTGAGCACTGGTTAAAAGAAAAAGCTCGCTCTGTCAAACCTCGTACTGCTGAACTTTACCGTGAGCAAGCCCAACGCTATGTTTATCCACATATCGGCCAAGTTCACCTCACAAAACTTACACCACTTCATATCCAGACTTTAATTAGCAAGTTAGCAGATAACATTGGCGCAAACACAGCGAATAAAGTGCGTACTTTGTTATTCAATGCCCTTAAGCAGGCTGTTTTATGGCAACTAATTCCTCGTAATCCCTGTGAAGCAGTAGCTAAGTTAAAAGAAGAAACCAAGGAAATGATCATTTGGACACCAGATGAAACTTTAGCTTTTATTGAAACAGCTCACTCACATAGGCTTTTTGCTGCTTTCTACCTTGCTATTTTCACAGGCCTTAGGCGTGGTGAGATATTGGGCTTACGATGGCAAGACATCGATGATGATGTAATTCGTGTTAAGCAATCACTAACTATATTATCAGGCAAGCCCCATTTAACTACTCCTAAAACATCTAAAGGACAGCGCTCTTTAACTGTGTCAGAAAATGTAGTTAAAATCTTAACTGAACACCAACAACTTCAGAAAAGTGAAGCCGTTTACCTTGGTGAATCTTTGCCAGAAACGGACCTCGTTTTCACATCACAAGTGGGTACGCCAGTTCACCCTAGGAATTTTGAGAGGGCTTTTAAGCAGCTTATCAAGCAAGCAGGTGTTAGTAGTATAAATCTTCATGGTTTAAGACATTTACATGTTTCTTTATTAGTGTCTAAAGGTTTAGACCTTCGAGCCATAGCTGATCGTGTAGGACATAAAAATCCTAGTTTTACTTTAGATGTTTACTCTCATATGTTTGCTGAAAAGCGTAAAGATTCCGCAGTGGGCATGTCTGATCTTTTAGATGCTTAATTCCCAAAAGAGCCCAATAAAATCTCATAGCTGTAACTTAGCTGTAATTTCCAAAAATAAAAGAGAACTTCAAATTGAAGTTCTCTTAAGTTACACTATTCCTGATGACGTTTCTTATGGTAGCGATGGAGAGACTTGAACTCTCGACCTCACGATTATGAGTCGTGCGCTCTTACCAGCTGAGCTACATCGCCTCGTGCAAACATTAACAACTTGTAACCACAAGTGCTAATGACATGATATGCTACAGCAAAAAGAGATATAAGACAAGACCACTCATGAAGTTACCTCCCTTAGTGCCTAAAGATGAAATAACTGCTTTGGGCAAAGATTTTCTAAAAATAATAGCTTACGCTCACCATCATTATGGTGATCTGGTAAGTATACCCTTGGGCAAAAACACCATTTTGGCCAGTAGTCCCGAGTTAGCTGAAGAAATTTTGATTCATAAAAAGGAACTTTTTGTCAAACTTGGTGGTTATGGTCGGCGCTCGAGCCTACAGCCCATACTAGGTCAAGGTCTACTTACTAATACAAATCATTCTTCTTGGCTTAGCCAACGCAAATTACTTCAGCCACTATTTAGCCATAAGTCTGTTGTAAAGATGGAAAACAAAATACTTGAGGCAGGGGAGAGGCTGCTTGAAAGTTGGCAGGCAAAGGATGGGCAAGTTATTGACCTTTATCAAGAGATGTTAGCCGTTACTTTGGATATTATTTATGATCTAGTATTTAGTAAGCCTTTACCTAGAGAACCTATAGTTGTGCCCTTAAGTTTAGCAACTGCAAGAGCTAATCGGGTACGTCAAGAATTAGCAAGGCTTGATGCTAAGGTTTATGGCTATATTGAGGAACATCGCTTAAATGCTCTAGTTAATGGTGACTTACTTGATATGCTATTAGCTGCAAGGGACATGGATACTGGCGAGGCAATGAGCACTAAACAACTTCGTGATGAAATTTTGACGATGTTTTCAGCAGGCCATGAAACCACAGCTGCTGCACTTACATGGAGTTGGTGTTGCCTTATTAAGTACCCTGAGAAACTTGCTATTTTAAAACAAGAACTAGATAAGGTTTTAGATGATTGTGTGCCTTGTGACAAAGATCTAGAAAAATTACCTTACACCTTGGCCGTAATTAAAGAGAGTTTGAGGCTTTATCCCACCATTCCTTCTTGTCCTCGAGTTACTAAAGAAGATACCAAGTTAGCAGGCTATGATATCCCTAGGGGCTCGAGAGTTTTAGTAAGTATCTATAATATTCACCACCATAAAAAATTCTGGTCTGAGCCTAATAACTTTCAACCTGAACGTTTTCTGGACAAGGGGAATTTCCCTAAGAAGGCCTATATGCCTTTTGGAATGGGACAAAGGTACTGTCTTGGTAAGCACTTAGCTATGCTAGAATCCAAACTACTTTTAGCCCTTATAGCACAAAATGTAAAATTTGAATTGATGGAAAAAGATCCTGTAACTAGAAAAGTTGCCATTAGCCTTTTCCCACACAATGGACTCAAAGTGCGCCTAAATATACGCTAAATGGTCAAAGAATTTAACTTTCCCAAACTCTGTTTTGGACACTCTATATCCTTTCAGGCAGTTTGCAACGCTCTAAATCAGCGAGCATATAGTTTTAAAATTAACCCAATCTTATTGGGCAGATACAATCCCTAGCAAACTGTTAATGGACTGGGCTCCGTTGGGCACAGGCAAGTTATTTGGATTGTACCATACCGCTTTCAACCCATACCGTTCTGCGCCCAGAATATCGTTTGTCAAGTCATCACCAATCATGATAAGAGATGATTTGGTGACATTCAAATCATGCACTATATAATCAAAAAAGCGGACTGACGGTTTGGAATAACCAACTGTACGAAAACAGTAGATATTTTTGATATATAAATCTAGATTAGCTCGGGCCAAAGCTGCCCTAATTTGGTCAGGGCTGGAATCCTTTGCATTCGTAGCCAGATGACATACCGATTTCTAACGCAAGTTGTACCCAAAAAACGCCACTTTTGCCTCTAAAAACCCTGTTACCAAAGTCGATATCATGATTTTTTTGCTTTTTTCAAGTAGCCATAGCATATCCTTGACACAGCAAGGTTTTATTTTTTATAGTATAGCCACTGATGTCTGCTACGATAAATACACATTTTAAAGTCCAGTGTATCCAAACAGGTAAGGCTGTAGGTATAATGCATGGCATCCACCTTCGGGATTATGTCCAAGGACACATACAAAAACGTTCAGGATCATTATTAAAGAAATACAAGAAGAATTGGGGAAAAGGTCAGGCACTTGCGAGGGTAGCTAAAACACTTAACCTGACGGCCAGAAGTGGAATTAGGACTGGTGAAATGTTCATTTGCTGGAACACTGTTCCAAACGGAGGGCAGAAATATGCTCTAGGCCTGATGGGGGTCAGTGTGTAGCCATTTTTTATAAATTTTAATTTTGCCCTAAAACCTCAAACAGCACGAGATTTTGGGGGTCAAAACCCCTACTTTTTGATGACAAAATGCGTTCTAACTCAAGCACTGCAGCATCTCCTTTGCATATGGGGCAGTGCGCACCTCTGGCCAATCACACATTGGCCCTGAAAAATTAGGCATGTCCACCATCAATGTACCCCCCAATCAAAGAGATAATGCAGCTGTCCCATTTTCAGTTTAATAGATGCCAAAAAATCAGAGAAATCCAAGAATCAACTGGATCACAGTTCAGACAACAGTCTTTTCCCCCTGCCAAATGTTACGCAATACTGTATGGAGAATACCTCCATTACGATAATAATCAATCTCAACAGGAGTATCGATACGGCACTTTACTGTTAACTGTGTAGAACTACCATCTTCTTTAGTGACATCTACAATAATATCTTGAAGCGGTTTAAGATTGTCACTGACATGAATAGTAAAGTATTCCTTACCTGTTAAACCAAGGCTTGCTGCATTTTCCCCTTCTTTAAACTGCAAGGGTAATACACCCATACCTACTAAGTTGGAGCGGTGAATACGTTCAAAAGACTCGGCAATTACAGCTTTAGCTCCTAAAAGAAAGGTTCCTTTGGCAGCCCAATCACGACTACTACCCATACCATAATCCTTACCTGCTAATACTATAGTAGGCGTGTTTGCTGCTTTATATTTGAGTGAAGCTTCATAAATGCTCATTTGCTCATCTGTGGGCAAATAAGTTGTCCAGCCACCTTCTGTGCCGGGAGCTAATTGGTTACGCAAGCGTATATTGGCAAAAGTGCCCCTTGTCATTACGCGGTCATTACCACGCCGACTGCCATAAGAATTAAAGTTAGCTGGTGTGACACTGTTTTCCTGTAGATACTGACCAGCAGGACTGTTAGCTGCAATGTTACCAGCAGGGGAAATGTGATCGGTAGTTATTGAGTCTCCTACTTTTACTAGTACTCGAGCCCCCTCAATAAATCCAATTGGGACAGGTTCCGAGCTCATATCCATAAAGAAAGGTGGTTCTTGAATATAAGTAGAAACTTCATCCCAATCAAATAATTCTCCACCTTTTACAGGAATAGCATTCCAAACCTCATTAGATTTTTCTATGCCATCATAGATTTTTCTAAATACTTCTGGCTTCATAGCTGAACTTAAACGCTCAGCTATATCTTCATAGTTAGGCCAAATGTCACGTAAGAAAACATCTTGGTCCCCATCACCTTTTACTAAAGGCTCTGTCTCAAAGTCAATGTCTACAGTGCCTGCTAGGGCATATGCTACTACTAAAGGTGGTGAAGCTAAATAGTTAGCTTTAGTATACGGATTGATACGGCCTTCAAAATTACGATTACCCGAAGATACACTAGCAGCAATAATGTCACCCTCAATAATAGCCTTAGCTACACTTTCAGGTAAAGGACCAGAGTTACCTATACAAGTAGTGCAACCGTAACCAACTATACCAAATCCTATTTTTTCTAAATAAGGTAGCAATCCTGTATCAGTAAGGTATTCAGTGACTACTTTAGAACCTGGAGCAAGGCTGGTTTTTACATAGGGTTTTTGCTTTAGGCCCTTTTCTACAGCCTTCTTAGCTACAATGCCAGCAGCTATAAGTACACTAGGATTGCTGGTATTAGTGCAACTAGTAATCGCTGCTAGGACAACATCACCATGTCTAAGAGTGAAGTCATGTGTTTGTCCATGCCTTTCTATGTCACTACTGATGTTATTAGCAAGCTGTTCATCATTTAGAGCAAAGCCACGCTGTTCTAATGGTTTTTGCAAATCTTCATGCCACTGGATTTTCATATCCCGTAAATTAATTCGGTCTTGCGGGCGCTTTGGCCCTGCTAATGAAGGTTCTACTGTACTTAACTCAAGCTCCAAAGTATCAGCAAATTCAGGGTCAGGAACGTCATCTGTTCTAAAGATGCCTTGGGCCTTACAATAACTTTCAACAACAGCTACTTCATCAGGTAAGCGGCCTGTTTGCTCTAAATAACGTAGAGTTTCATTATCAACAGGAAAAAATCCCATGGTAGCACCATACTCAGGAGCCATATTGGCAATAGTAGCGCGATCAGGCAGGGTCATACTAGAAAGCCCTACACCATAAAACTCTACAAATTTACCCACCACACCTTTCTGACGCAGCATTTGTGTGACTCGTAAGGTAAGATCTGTAGCAGTTACTCCTTCTAGTAATTTACCTGTAAGCTTAAAACCCACTACTTCAGGAGTTAGCATGTAAATGGGTTGTCCTAGCATTACAGCTTCAGCTTCTATACCACCTACTCCCCAACCAACTACACCTAAGCCATTAATCATAGTGGTATGGCTATCAGTTCCTACTAACGAATCAGGATAAATCTCTCCTGCTTTATTTACCTGTACTCCTTTTGCTATATATTCTAAGTTTACTTGATGCACAATACCACTAGCTGGTGGCACTACACTAAAGTTATCAAAGGCCTGTTGTCCCCAACGCAAAAATTCATAACGTTCCCGGTTG
The DNA here is from genome assembly GCA_965223045.1 of Trueperaceae bacterium. GTDB lineage: Bacteria > Deinococcota > Deinococci > Deinococcales > Trueperaceae > CBDCVN01. The sequence goes on along the minus strand of CBDCVN010000013.1, from coordinate 3,437,244 downwards.
CGCTCAAATTCTATGGTTGCATTATTTGCTAGGGCTAAGGGACTATCATATTCATCTACTTGTACACTGTGGTCAATAACTAAATCAACTGGTATTTGTGGGTTTATAAGTTTGGGGTCGCCACCCAAGCGGTGCATAGCACTACGCAAAGCTGCTAAGTCAACTACAGCAGGTACGCCTGTAAAATCTTGCAAAATCACCCTAGCAGGTTTAAAAGGGACTTCTTGTGCCTTTGGCGATTTGGGATTATAGGTTGCTAAGGTTCTTACATCCTCAGCAGTAATATCGTAGCCATTTTCATTACGTAGCACTGATTCTAAGAGCACCTTAATTGAAAAGGGCATTTTATCAATATTGTCAAAGTCATTTTCTTGGAGCTTGTTTAAACTATAGTAGTCAACTTCAACATTACCTAAAACTAGCTTGGTTTTAGCATTGAAGGAATTTTTGGGGAGGTGATGAACCATATACATTCCATTATAATGTACATATCTTTAAAGTTTGAATAAGTTTAGAGAATTTAATATGGAATATGTAAAAACACCTACTCAGACTCAAGTTAAACACCTTGTGCTAAGTAACATCAGCTGGCAAACTTATCAGTCAATACTCAAGGACTGGGGAGATGAGCGCAAATCTCGCCTTGCTTATAATCAAGGTAAACTAGAAATCCAAATGCCTTCAGAAGTTCACGAAATTACCAAAGCCTTTTTGGAAACAATAATCTCAGCAATTATATTTGAGCTTGACATAGATTTTAAGGCAACGGGCTCAGTAACACTAGATCGAAAGGATTTAGAACGAGGGGCTGAGCCAGATGCAAGTTATTACTTTAAAAATGCCTATAAGGTGCGTGGTAGACACATTGATTTAGAAAAACAGCCACCTCCTGATTTAGCAATCGAAGTCGATATTACTCATCCTTCAACAAGTAAGTTACCTATTTACGCTGCTCTAGGAATACCAGAACTCTGGATTTATGATGGTGAAGAACTCTGCATTCATCATCTTATAAATAAACAGTACCTCAAAGTCGAAAACAGCCTTACATTTCCTGCTTTAAGCTCTAAGTATATAACAGAAATTATTAAGCGTTTAGACACTGATGAAGAGCGTATTATTCTTCGTGATCTGCGTAGACATTTACAAAAATTAAACAATCATTAATTAATTGTGCGCGTTTTTGCCATAGCAGATCCTCACCTTTCTAGGGCGTCTCCAAAACCAATGGGAATTTTTGGAGGCAACTGGGAAGGACACCCTGAAATATTTTTTACCAAATGGCAAGAAATAGTACAAGAGGATGATCTAGTACTTATTCCGGGGGATATTTCTTGGGCTATGAACTTAAACGAAGCACTTTTAGATTTGCAAGATATAGCTGCCCTTAAAGGTAAAAAAGTACTATTGCGTGGTAACCATGATTACTGGTGGAACTCCATTGGTAAAGTGCGCAAAGCTTTACCTAATAGAATGTACGCTATACAAAATGATGCCTTACGTTTTGTTGGTAAAGAAGCAGGTGTAATTATTGCAGGTACACGTGGCTGGGTTTGCCCTAATGATTTTGAATTTACTGAACAAGACAAAAAGATTTATCTGCGTGAGATAGAAAGGTTGAAGCTTTCTTTGCAGGCTGCCAAAAAGCTTAGGCTAGCAGGCGATAAGCTGATTGTTATGTTGCACTACCCACCTACTAATTCTTTGCTCGAGCCCTCCAAACTAACGAAAATAATACAAGATGCTGCCCCCGATGCTCTTGCTTTTGGTCATTTGCATGGTAAAGATGTAACTCAGGTAATTAACAATTTAGACAATATTGCTGTTCACTTTGTTGCTGCAGATGCCCTGAGGTTTAAACCAAGATTTATTTTAACTGTTTAACTTAACTGTTTAAAAGCTTCACTAGCAGCTTGTATCATAGTCTCAACATCTGCCTCACTATGACTATAGGATAAAAAAGCGGCCTCATAGTTACTCATAGGCCAATACACACCACGTTCTAAAAGTCCATGGAACCACTTGCTAAACATTTCGGTATTAGTGCTGCTAGCACTTTCAAAATCTGTCACTTCTTTATCTGTAAAGAAAACTGTAATCATTGATCCTATGCGGTTAATAGTAATATTAATGTTTGCAGCTTTAGCTCCAGCATATAAGCCTTCTTCAAGTTGAGCAGCACGTATTTCTAATACATCATACAAATCAGGAGTTTTATCAATAAGCCTAAGAGTAGCAATGCCTGCAACCATCGCTAGGGGGTTACCTGAGAGGGTGCCTGCTTGATAAACTGCACCAAGTGGGGAAACATTACTCATGATCTCAGCACTACTACCATAAGCCCCTACTGGCAAACCACCGCCTATAATCTTACCCCAGCAAATTATGTCAGCCTCTATGTTAAAACGTTCTATAGCTCCAGCTCTGGCTAGACGGAAACCAGTCATTATCTCATCTACTATTAGTAGTGCCCCATAGCGCTTTGTTAATTTGCTCAGTCCTCGCAAAAACTCTAGGTCAGGTATTACCACACCCATATTACCTACTACAGGCTCTAAGATCACTGCCGCAATATCATTAGGTTTCTGGGCAAAAAGATTTTCTACCGATTCAAGATTGTTGTATTGTGCTACTAGTGTAGTTTTAGCAGTACTTTCAGGGACACCAGCACTTGAAGGTACGCCAGTAGTTAGTGCCCCTGAACCTGCTGCTACCAACAAGCTATCGCCATGGCCATGATAGTTGCCAGAAAATTTTACAACGTAGTCACGCTTTGTTGCCCCTCGAGCCAGCCTAAGAGCACTCATAGTAGCTTCTGTCCCAGAGTTAACAAATCTAACTTGCTCACAAGAGTTATAACGCTCTAGAACCAACTCTGCCAATTTGATTTCTAGTTCTGTAGGTGCACCAAAGCTAGTTCCATTAATTGCCGTTTCATTAATATCTGCTAGAACCTGAGGATGTGCGTGCCCCAAAATCATAGGGCCCCATGAGCCCACAGCATCTATATACTCATTACCATCAGCATCCCATAAGTGACAACCTTTGGCCTTTTTGATGAAACGCGGCACGCCACCCACACTGCCAAAGGCACGCACAGGTGAATTTACACCACCGGGAATGATTTTTTTTGCACGTTCAAAAAGCTGTTGCGAATTAATCGTTGTCATTATGTGGAGTTCTATAGGTCAATGTTATTACTAGAGGCAGAAGATGAAGTTTTAGAAGCAGGTGTGGTGTCTTCAGTCCTTGCTTCATTGGTTATTGGAGTTGGTTTACTCGAGCTAGTGCTTTCTTCAGAATCTGAACTTGCCACACTACTAACCGTTTTAACTGAGCTAGTAGATTCTACTGTGGTTTTTGATCTACGGCTTAAAATATTTTTGATCAAAAAGTAGACCAAAATAATAAGTATAGTTGCAACCAAAAGATAAAGAATTATATGACTCCAAAGCCAACCAGTAGCAATAATTACTAGTTTCCCTAGAAAACCTGTAACGCGAAGAACATGACCTAACACCCAAAGCAAACCGTTAGCAGCAGTAATAGCAAAAACCCCAACAACGGCAAGTTCAATAATTTCTCGAAAAGAACGTTTCATAAGTTCTTACTATAACAATTTTATAGAAGTATAAGGTAATATTATAGAGGTAGTGCCCTTCATGTAATGATGAACCCTGCTGCATTAAAATGCGCGATGACTTTAGATTTCTTAAAATGCCCAAATTGCACCTCAGATAATTTTGTTAAGAATGGTCATATTCACAATGGTAAGCAAAATCATATTTGTAAAGATTGTGGTAGGCAATTTGTTGAAGATCCTCAAAATATTCCTATCAGTGAGGGAAAAAAGGATTTGATAGATAAACTCTTACTGGAAAGATTAGCACTTGCTGCTATTGCTCGTGTCACTGGTGTTTCAGAATCTTGGTTGCAAAAATACGTCAATGACGAGTTTGAGAATATAGAGCAGGAAGTAGAAGTTGAGAAAAAAGATAAAGGGTTTCTTAGAATAGAGTGTGATGAGATGTGGTCTTTTGTAGGCCATAAAGGTAATAAGGTATGGATATGGCTAGCTATTGATCAAGCTACTGGCGAAATAGTAGGGGTTTATATAGGCAGTCGTGATAAAAGAGGGGCTCAAGGGTTATGGGATTCTTTACCAGCAGTATATAGGCAATGTGCAGTGTGCTACAGTGATTTCTGGGCATCATATGAAGAAGTAATTCCTAGGAAAAGGCACAGAGCAGTGGATAAACGAAGTGGGAAAACTAATAGAATTGAGAGATTAAACTGCACTCTACGTCAACGAATTGGTCGTTTAGTAAGGAAAACTCTTTCTTTTTCAAAGAAATTGACTAATCACATTGGAGCCATTTGGTATTTTGTTCATCACTATAACTCATCATTACATGTATAGGACTACCGAAATTGGGAACTAGTTAGTATATGGATATTGCACTGTCTGAAGTTTATTGATCAAAATCGGCGTTAGCATCTTTCTACACAATGCAAAGGGGTAATTTAGGGTGCAATACTGTAGACACTAAAAGTTGAATTAATTGTCAAAATCTGCTATCCTGTACTTTAGCTATGAGGAATAGGTCTTCTGGGATGCATGTAGCTACAAGCACTCGCCAGTATAAAGGAAAAACTTATAAATCTTACTTACTGAGACGTTCTTATCGTAAAGATGGCAAGGTAAAAAAAGAAACCCTAGCAAACCTAAGTCCACTAGAGGGTGTTTGGAAATTAGTGTTCCTTTGAAAGATCTAGCATTTTGGCTGAAATTTGAACTAAGTATATCATTTCAGAAATGAAGTAGCTATACCCAATATATGTCAGTCTGAAGTTTATTGATCAAAATCGGCGTTAGCATCTTTCTACACAATGCAAATGGGTAATTTAGGGTGCAATACTGTAGACACTAAAAGTTGAATTAATTGTCAAAATCTGCTATCCTGTACTTTAGCTATGAGGAATAGGTCTTCTGGGATGCATGTAGCTACAAGCACTCGCCAGTATAAAGGAAAAACTTATAAATCTTACTTACTGAGACGTTCTTATCGTAAAGATGGCAAGGTAAAAAAAGAAACCCTAGCAAACCTAAGTCCACTAGGTGATGAAATTATAGAAATGATCCGAAGCTGTTTAAAGGGTAAGCAGTTTGTACCTATAGATCAAGCTTTTGAAGTGATTGAATCTAAGCATCATGGACATGTAAAAGCAGTAATAAAAGCTATGGAGAAACTAGAGTTTAAGAAGTTAATAGCAAGTCGTGCCACACAAGAAAGAAACTTAGTAGAAGCATTGATAGCAGCAAGGATACTAGCACCAAATAGTAAATTAGCAACAATAAGATGGTGGGAAACAACAACTTTACCAGAAATGCTAGAAGTAAGGAAAGCAAGGGAAGAAGAAGTGTGTAAGGTAATGGAATGGTTGGAAGCAAGGCAAGGATATATAGAAAAGAAATTAACAAATAGGCATGTCAAAGGGGAGAAAGTATTAATGTATGACATGAGTTCAAGTTATTTTGAAGGAGAGGAATGTCCATTAGCAAAATGGGGACAGAATAAAGATAAAAAGAGAGGGAAAAAGCAAGTAAATTACACATTGCTGACGGACAAAAGGGGATGTCCAATAGTAACTAGGGTGTACGAGGGCAATTACACAGAGTCAAAGATACTAAAACCAATGATAAAAGAGCTAAAAGAGGAATTTGGAATAAAAGAAATAGTGATCGTAGGAGACAGAGGAGTAATAGGGAAAAAACAGATAGAAGAGTTAAAAAAAGAAGAGGGAGTAGGTTGGATAGCAGTATTGAAGGCAGCAAGTATAAAAAAGCTGATAGAAAGTGGGAATTTGAATATAGAAGAATTGAAGAAAGAAGAATATTTAGAGTTTAAAGATCAAGAATATGAAAAAGAGAGATTGATAGGGTGCTGTAATAGAGAAGTAGCGGAGTGGAAAGGGAAAAAGCGACAAGATTTGCTAAAAGCAACAAAAGAAGAGTTAGAGAAGATAAAGGAGATGGTAAAGAAAGGAAGTGTAAGAGGGAAAGGGGAAATAGGAGTGCGAGTAGGAAGAGTAGTCAACAAATATAAAGTAGCAAAGCACATTAAGTTAAAGATAACACCAGCAAGGCTAAATTTTGAGATAGACGAAGAGAAAGTAAAGAAGGAAAGCGAGTTAGATGGGATATATGTAATAAGAACAAGTCTAACAAAGGAGAAAGTGGATACAAAAGAAGTAATCAGGAATTACAAAGGATTAAGTGATGTAGAACAGGGATTTAGGTCGATAAAAAGTGTAGATTTGGAATTAAGACCAATATATCACCATATGGAGCAACGAGTAAGGGGACACATATTCTTGTGCATGCTAGCTTACAACGTGAAGTGGCATATGATGGAGGCATGGAGGTCAATATTATTTGCTGATGAAGAAAAAGGTAAAAAAGAGGAAAGTAACCCCGTGAAAAGAGCGGCAAGGTCAAAGAAGGCATTAGCAAAAACAAAGACTAAAAAATTAGAAGATGGTAGTAAAGTTCACAGTTTTCAGACATTACTATCGGATCTAAGTAGCATAGTAAGAAATACTTGCAATTACAAAGGAGAGGAGGATGCAAATTTAGTAAAAGTAGACACTATAGCGAATAAGCAACAGCAAAGAGCATATGACCTACTTGAAGCTATAGAAATGTAGACAGAACGATGTACCCCTAAAACAGGATTATTGGCGTGAGGGAGGGGTCTAGCTATAGTATTTATAAATAAACTTCAGACTGTAATAGTACAGCACTCGGTAATAATATAATAACATTTGCATGCCAAGTAAAGAGTATCGCCAACACCTAATAGAAAAGTTAATTCAAGAGGAATTTATCTCTACTCAAGTAGAAATTGCTGAACATTTAGAAAAACAAGGCATAAAAGTAGGTCAGTCAACCATTAGTCGAGATATAAAAGAATTGCAACTAATACGCTTGCCTGCTGGTAACAAACAGCATCGCTACAGTTTAATTCCCATTGCTGAAAAATCAGATGTTATAGCTGAGCTAAAAGAGCGCATCAGACTTTTTGTTAGAGATATTGATATAGGAGAGAATATTGTAGTGATAAGTACCGACGAGGGTCATGCTAGTGGAGTGGCTTATATTATTGATAAGCTTGAGCGAGATGAAGTCGTCGGTACCATAGCAGGGCAAAATACTATTTTAGTGGTTAGTAGAAGTAAAGACGAGGCTAAAGAACTGCTTAATGAATTTGAAGAACTCTTAACTTCAAGTTGATAAACTACTTTATATCAAAAAGTAGAGCGACCCTAATTTGTTACTTACCGCTTAGGAATTTCATGGCAGCTACGGCAGCGTGGCTCGTAGCTTTCAGAGCCACTTACTAGAACTAGCGGGTCATCGTAGTGTGCTGGTTTACCATTTATAATACGTTGGGTTCTGGTAGCAGAATTGCCGCACACAACACAAATAGCAGTTAGCTTGTGCACGTATTCAGCTCGAGCCAAAAGCTCTGGCATGCAACCAAATGGTTCAGCACGAAAGTCTAAATCAAGTCCTGCTACTATACTTCGTTTCCCTTGATCAGCAAGATTTTTAGTTAACTCAACTAGGTCATGGGAAAAAAATTGTGCTTCATCAATAGCAATAACTTGAGTTGCTGGCTGTATCAAGTTATGCATTCGCAAAACATCTTTTACACTAACAGCTTTAAGTGTGCGCCCCGCGTGTGAAGCAACAGCCAATTCTTGGTAGCGCTTATCAATAGCAGGCTTAAAGACTTGTACCTCTTGTTTAGCAATAAGTGCTCTGGTAGCACGCCTAATAAGCTCTTCAGATTTCCCTGAAAACATAGCACCTGTTATTATCTCGAGCCAACCTCCTCTAAAATGATCAAATGGCATAGTTATATTTACCTCAAGCAGCTTTATCCAAATGGCCTTTGCTTACTTCCAAATTTTCATAATCTAGGCATTCAAATACCTTATCAATGGTTAACAAAGGCTTTCCCTGATAGCTTAGTAAAAGATTTTGCAACTCAGCCATAGATACTTCACGACTTAAACTAGCTATGTTAGTTGCAAATTGATGAGCAAGTGTAGCATCTTGTGTTGGGTAAAAACGTTCATACATAGCTCTAGCTTGTTCCTTGGCAGCATTACCTACACAAATGTGCAAATCAGCTCGTCCGGGACGGATAAGTGCTGGAGAGATGCATTCTTTGTAATTAGTGGTCATTATAGTTATACGTCCCTCACGTGAGGTAACACCGTCTAGGGCATTTAGTAAACCTGTATGGGTAACTTGTTGAAACTTGTCTGCCTTTTTATTCTTTTTCTTAAAAGCCTCATCAATTTCTTCTATAAGCAAAATACTCTTTTCTGGAACTTCATTAAGCAAATTTAATAACCTATCATCGTTTATACCACCACCAGCAAAATTAAGGCAATATATATCAAACTTTAGCTCAGAAGCTAATGCGAAAGCCAAAGAAGTTTTACCATTTCCCGGTGGGCCATAGAGAAGATAACCTCTACGCCAAGGAATACCCATTTCCTGATACCAATTTTTCTTATCAATAAATTTCTTAGCATCATTAAGCAAGCTTTCTCCTAAGGTTTTTGAATACACCAACGAGGATAAAGGTCTAAATGGTTTTTCACTTGCATTAGACCAATAATCATGGCTTGCAATGTAAATGCCAATAGTTTTTCTGTCGCTAGAAGCAGCATATTGTGAGGCTTCACTAACAAGCTTTTTTAGGAGCCTCTTACGAAAAAAGACTGTGAACCTTAAGCTTTCAGCATACATGTTACGTTCTTCAATGCGTTCACGATCAATGCTAAGTAGCAAAGGAAAGCCTTTGTAGAACATAAGATATCTACCCACATCTGGCTTGTAAGCAATGTTTATTTCATCTACACTTTGCAAATGAGATTCATAACCATCATCATCAACCTCTCGATATTGATTAGTGCTTACCACTAAGTGTCGAGCACGTTTACTAAAGGTGTGTCTAGAAAGCCACTTTTGCACCCAAATATAAGCAGAGTCATTATTACTAACCTCCACAGAATAAATTGCTGCACGATTAATTAGTGCTATTACTCTAGCAGGAAAAGAGCGCAATATATAAAGGATTGTCCCAAGTGAACTAGCATAAAGGGCGGCTTTAACTATTTCTATATTTTCAAAATCTTGCCTAATTTGCCCTAAGGCATTTTGAAAAAAATCAAACATTTTCTCTCTCTAAGTTTATTTGAAAAAGATTTTATCTATATTTGTTAGACAAAATCAAACATAATGCTATTAACTATTCCTCTGGCTTAATCTTTGAAATTTATAGTTCTCCAGAAAATTTTTTCCAGAGAAATCCCTCCTATGAGCATGCCATTCTGAGGAGTATAGTGACTAGGAATCTCTGATAATGTACAATGTAGCCCACTGAGACCTGAGGTCCTTTACGCACTACCCTTGCCTACCCTTGTAAAGGTAAGGGCTCAGGAAAACATTACTTTGTGTTGGCAAAGCAAGGTTATCTGTACATTAAGATACTTTGATGGTGAAGAAAGGCCTTAAATAGGACCTTTGTTAGTATACTTCTTTGGAGCGGGCTTGCTCACACAAAAGTTTAGCATATTTTCTTTATTCATTTACAAACCTCACTTCCTAGTAGAGTACAGCAACTTAATAAGTTTGCTGGCAAAAACTTTTAACATTATTAAGGTTTCTTTAGAGAATTGTCAATAGTTCTAATATGTGGTTAACTGACTTAAAGTATGTTTCGTAATACTATTAATTTACCTTTCAAACTCTTGGGTATTCCATTAAAGCTTGATATATCATTCTTGTTTGTTCTACCGCTTTTCGCTTGGCTTATAGGCTCGCAAATTCCTGCTTATATCAATCTGTTGAACTTAGAGATTGATCCAGCAAACTTTCAAAAAGGTTTTTTTCCTTATCTTCTAGGCCTCATAGCTGCTCTAGGACTTTTTATTAGTGTAGTGATTCATGAATTAGGCCATGCTGTTACTGCAAAAGCCTTCAAAGTTAAAACTAAAGATATCACCTTGTGGTTCCTAGGAGGTGTGGCACAGCTTGAAGAAATACCTCGTAAGCGTGGGGTAGAAGCAATTATAGCTATAGTTGGACCTATCACTAGCCTGCTCTTAGCAGGTCTTTTTGAATTACTTCGGCAAGGATTAGCTTGGGGTGCTGCACCACTTTTTGTTCTTAGTTATCTAGCTGTTACAAACGTTGTCTTAGCAGTTTTTAATCTTTTACCTGCTTTACCACTTGATGGCGGGCGTGTTTTACGCTCACTTCTAGCACTACGTTTATCCTATCTTCAGGCAACGCAAATTAGTGCCAATATCAGTCGCCTAATTGCAATCCTCTTAGGTGTTTATGGCCTTTTATCATTTAATCTGTTGCTATTAGCTATAGCCTTTTTTATCTTCATAGCTGTCCAAAGCGAGGCTACCTATGCTGTTTTATCGCAGACTTTAGAAAATTCTTCAGTTAGTAAACTAATGACCTCAGAGGTAAACTCTGTCGCTCCAAATATGTCTATAGAGGGATTACTCAAGTTTATGCTAGCCAAAAAGCACATAGCCTATCCTGTGGTAGATAACAATCAACTGTTAGGTATAATAACCTTACGACAAGTTCAAAACCTTGATGAGGAAGGTAAAATAGTTGAAGCTATGCTACCCCCTAGCACTATTTCTATTAATGCTGGTGCGCTCGAGGCGCTAAAGCGTCTAAGTCAGCCGGGTATAGACATGCTGGTTGTGGTAGATAACCAAGAGCAAATGGTTGGTGTAATAACAAAAACAGATCTTTTGCGGGTAATTCAAATCTCTAGAATTGAACAGGTCATTTCTAGTTAGGGCAATAAAAAACATAAAAAACTATAGCGTTTTACGAAAGCGTAAAGTGGCAATCAAGAACATCACAATTACAAGGATACCAAGCGCTATTAAATCAACTTGTAGGCTGACAAAACCCTCACCACGAAGCATGACACCACGTGCAACCTTTATAAAGTATCGCAAAGGCACTGCATAAGACAGCACTTTAAAAAACAAGTTCATACCGTCAATAGAAAAAATTAACCCAGAAAGAAATATGCTTGGAAAAAGATAGGCAATTGTGCCAAACATTGCTTGAAGTTGGGTGTAAGTAAACGCAGAAATAACAATGCCAATACCTAATGAAACAAGTACAAAAAGTAAGGTAGACAATGCTAATAACCAAATCTCACCATCAAATGGTAAGTTAAAAACCGGTATAGCAACGATAATGATAGCAGCAGCAACTATAAGCCCTAACAGAAAATAAGGAATAACTTTGCCTAACACTACAGCAAGAGGTTTAACAGGTGTGGCGATAAGCATTTCTAGTGTGCCAGATTCTCGCTCACGGACAATTGCTAAGGTTGTAAGCATACAAGCAAGCGTTGTAATAATAAGCCCAATAAATCCGGGGATAAAATAAACAACCTCTCTAATATTAGGATTATAAAGTACATTAAGGTTAACTTTCAGAGGTACAGGCACATCAAAATGAGAACCCACTAAAGAACGACCTGCTAGTAATCTAATGCCAATCTTTTCTGCGGCTGTCAAAACACCCCTACGGATTCTACTGCCAAGACTTGGATCAGATCCATCTAAATGCAAAGCAATTTCTATAGTTTTATTTCCCCTTGCTTGTTCTAAGGCTCCTGCAGGAATGCTCAAGGCTGCATGCACCTGTCCAGTCTGCACTAAGCTTAGAGCTTCCTCAAAAGTCATTACTGGAAGAACCCTAAATATTGACGTTTCCTTTAGCTCGTTAATAAAAGCTTCACTAATTCGATCATTTGATGCATCATAGACTACCAGAGGCAAACTCTGCGCAGGTTTATCTAGTACAAAACCAACTAAGAAAAGAATTACTAAAGGGAAAATTAGAGAAATACTCAATAGAATAGGATCGTGCTTTAAATGCCAAAACTCTTTACGTGTCACTGCACGCATCTGTTGCCAAAAAACAGTACTGTTTTTTGTTACTTCAACTGCCTCCTTTTGCTTACTACTCACTCTTGATTTTCCTTCTGGGTGAACATAATAAAGGCATCTTCTAAATCAGGTGAAACAGCCTTTAAAGAAGCGTCAAGAATTTTTCCAACATTTAATGGTTGTTTCGTAGCAAGCTTCACGCTGTTACCGCGTAGCCACACATCTCGGACGTTTGGTAATTGCTTAGCGGCATGAAATCCAGCCAAAGGATCTTTGGGCTCAAATAAGTAAAAATAGCCTGCTGTACTTTCTATAAGAGTTTTAGGGGTACCATATGCCAGCAACTTACCTGCAGAAAGCATACCCACATAATGACAATATTCAGCCTCTGCCATATAATGTGTACTTACAAAAACGGTAATACCTTCGGCATTAAGTGAATAAATCAAGTCCCATAGTTCCATTCTGCCAACAGGATCAAGATTAGCTGTTGGTTCATCTAAAAAGATAATGGTTGGTTCGTGTACAACAGCAGTAGCTATTAGAAGTCGCTGCCGCCAACCGCCTGAAAGTTGTTTTGCTGGAACCTTTCGCAATGTTATTAAATTAAGACGCTCTAAAACCTGCTCAACAGCTGCTTTTGCACGCTTAGCTTTAAAGTAAAGTTCAGCAATAAAAAGGAGGTTTTCTTCAACACTTAGGTCAGTATAAATACTTACCCCTTGACCTGCATAGCCAATATGTGCCTTAACTTTATCAGGTTGATCAAGTTCAATTCCAGCAACCATTGCCGTACCACTTGTGGGTGCAAGAATGCCACATAGCATTCGAATAGTTGTGGTTTTACCTGAACCGTTGGGCCCTACATAGCCAAACACAATCCCTGAAGGTATAGTGAGAGTGAGTTGATCAACTGCCGTAACACCATATTTACCTTGACGAAAAGTTTTGCTGAGGCTAGAAGTTTCAATTGCATTCATGAATCTGATGTTATGAGGTTTAGTAAGACGTGAACTATAAGTTATATAGTTTAGCCAGAAAAATCTTAGGTGATCCTAAAGAGGTTTCTTAGGAAAAAACCTTCATGGAAATTTATAACCTTAGTTTCACTTTGTTATAATGTCTATGCTTACCATCTCAGCTTTGTACTTTAACATATTAATAAACCTGACCTTATGTATAAGAACCTAAGATGGTCTATCTAAAAATGCGCCTGACGAATCAGGCGCTAAAGGGGGTAAAAGGGGGCAATGCTAGATGCTTTAATATATTAGCACTCAAATAATCTAATGTCAAATCCAGAAAGTTATATAAAATAACTAAATTGTGATTGATTAGCTTCTTAACTCGAGCAACAAAAAAACTACTCAAAGCTCGAGCACTGATAAACTAGTCTAACAGCCAAATTCATCTGTTGCGTTAGGCTTTGAGTTATTGGAGGTAGTTCAAACCACGCAATATACTCAAAACGGCTTAGCTTTAGACATTTACCCATGAGGTTCTTTGGATGCGCAATAAGTATTATTCATCAAAAATCCCCCTATAAAGTTCGATTTAACCCATTTTTAGTATAGTACCAAGGCAAAATGAGCCCAAATAAAAGCATAATTGGAAAGATAATGATTGATGATCCAGTGCCCACCATAAAACGCGTGATGGAAGGGCCTACTTTAGAACTCAGTGAAGGATTCAAAATTTAACCTCCCTTACCATTGGTGCCCAGAAAGTCTCAGTATGGATTCTAGGGATTTGAAATGCATTCGAGATTCTTCCAAATTTTGGGGCGAACCAAGAGTTTAATAAACTATATCTTTGAGTATGTTAACTTTAGTGCTATATTATAGTTTATGACTCTTTCATAAACCCTTTCTAGCAAACACCTTGTTTATATTTTATGGAGAAAATCTAAACTTATAGCGTTAAGCCTAAGTTAATTTAGCTAAACTAGCCTTGGAGGTAAAGATGGATAGCATCTTAAAAGAAACTCAAGAAAGAATGCAAAAGTCATTAGAGGCATTTGATAGTAATTTAAGTATGATTCGTACAGGTAGAGCTAATCCCGCCATTTTAAATCGTGTGACTGTAGATTATTATGGAACCATGACTCCCTTAAATCAATTGGCAACAGTTTCTAGCCCTGATCCACGCACCTTAGTAATTTCTCCTTTTGATAAAGGAGCCATAGATAATATTGAAAAGGCCATACGAGATAGTGATCTTGGTTTTAATCCTAATAATAAAGGGGATACCATTTTTATCAATGTACCTGCTTTAAATGATGAGCGTCGCAAAGAGCTTGTTAAAACTACTAAAAGTATGTCAGAGGAAGCTCGCATTGCTATTCGTAACATTAGGCGCGACGCTAATGATGAGCTTAAGGAGATGAAAAAAGAAAACCTATTGACTGAGGATGATCTTCGTCAAGGTGAAACTGATGTACAAAAAGTAACAGATGAATTCATTGGTGTTATTGATAAACGCTTAAAAGCTAAGGAAGCTGATATTTTGGCAGTTTAAAATTTGGCTAAATAGTATGCCTAAAACCTTTTATAAAAAACTTCCTACACAGCCACGCATTATCTCAGCCCTGTTTGCTTTTATGCTGATTGTGTTTGTTATATGGGTAGGCTTGCCCCTTATAATTCCTGCTTATCTATCTTTGTGTATTGTTGCTTTAAATGAATATACAGACATGGTAAACAAGCTTGGCATACCTATACGTAAGCGTAGCGCATGGGTAGCAACAATTCTCACTTTGCCAGCTTCTTTACCAGTTACTTACAAAGGGCGTTTTTTAGATATGCAACCACTTTTTGAAGGAGTAAGCTGGCGTGAGGCACTATTAGGACTCTTTACGCTTTATCTTATAGGGTTAGAAGTAATCCGGCCTAACGAAAACTCTATGCAAGCAGTGCTATATACTCTGTTTGGTTACTTTTACATATCTTGGCTTTTAGGCTATGGCATTACTTTACGTTATACTCCTAATGGTTACTTAGGATTATGGTATTTAATATTGCCAGTACTAGCAATTGTAGCTAGCGATGTAGGGGCATACATTTTTGGGAACCTATTTGGAAAGAACAAATTAGCACCAAGTTTGAGCCCTCATAAAACGCTCGAAGGAGCCTTTGGAGGTTTAGGTTTAGCTATATTAGTAGTATCATCCGCAACTTACTTTTTAGAGCTTTCTTTAGGTCTTTATGTTGACCTTTATGATAGTATTCTTTTTGCTATTCTTGTTGCTAGCAGCGCTCAATTAGGTGATTTATTTGAATCTATGATGAAACGTTGGGCGGGAGTCAAAGATAGTGGTCGTATTATTCCCGGACATGGGGGTGTCCTTGACCGTATAGATAGTGCACTCTTTGCTGTGCCTGTTACTTATTACTTTGTAACACTAGTAGTGCTTCGTTAGGGACTATTTGCTGAAAAATAAATATTGTAATTAGCTAAACCATCCTCATCAAAACTACCAACATAAATATGATATACCCCAGCAGCAAACGAAGATGTAACCTGTGGATTATGGTTACCACTAGCCATGTCATCATTGCACATAATTTGACTACCCGCAGTAGGGATAACAATCATAGTGGTGTCAGAAGAGCTGCTCACATAAATACGTAAATAACTAAAATCAGCTTCCAAGGTAAGTACATGATCTGGTTCTATAGCAATGTACCCCTTGCAGTCACTACCATAACTTTCCTCAGCATTTGTAGGACCACCAGAAATGTATCCAAAAATCATAGGATCAGGCTGGAAATCAGGGGCTAAAGAAATTTCTGCTCCAGTTTGTGCTAAACCAAAAGTAAGAAAGTAGTTTAAGCACAGAGTTAGAAAGTATATTGGGGTAGAAAAAAGTTTCATAGCAGCACTAGGGAACTTTAGCACATCAAGATCATACTAATATGAAATTCTACTTAGAACCTTTTGGGCATTTATACCTGCTATAGTTAATTGACCCTCAACATCCTTGCGTAAACTTGCTAGTGCTAAATACCCCTGTTTAGGATGATTAACTAAGGTGCCAATTTTCCCCACAGTTTTGTTGTTAGCCATTACTACTTTCTCATTGCTATAAGGCTTCTTTTCAATTAGTAGGGTAATTAGCTCTCTTTTTAAATTACCTCGAGCTTCAATCCTTGCCATAATTTCTTGACCTAAATAGCAACCTTTTTTATAGGAAATAGCTTCTTCTAGACCTATTTCTTGAGGTAGTATACCTTTGCCACCTTCATAAGCAGCACTAGAAATACCTGCTTCTACTCTGGCTATATTAAGTAGTGTTTCCCCTGCAGGTAATGCGCCTGCTTTAATCAAACAATCAAATAGAATAGTAGCGTCTTTTTTTAGTATGTGTAGGTCAAATGCAGGAAAGAGACTACGCTGGCTAATGTTTATTAATATTTTACTAGCTAAGGTAGCATAAATAAAAGTATTTTTTTCAGGCACAGAGCAAAAAATTTCTTGTAAAAGTGGTATAGCTTTATTTCCTAATAGCGTCATACTCACCAAAGTATTATTTAAATCACTAATTTCAACTTGATCAAATATAATATGGGCTTGAAACTGACTTTTAACTAATTCACCTGCACCATCCTCCACAGCTATAAAGAAATCTTCAGCACGCCTGAAAATTTGCATTTGTGCTAGCACATGCCCCTTGACATTTAACATTAATGAAGTGTTGTGTTCTCCTTCGTTTAAGTTTCTGACGTCATTACTAACTTGACCATGTAAAAAATCAAGCCTATCTTTACCTGTAATTCTAAGGGGAGTTGTGCTTAAGAGAGGTACAAGTACAGCACTTTCTGTAAGGGCATTATACTCTTCCTCAATGTAATCAAAGCTATGGATATTGCCTTTATTTGTGAGTTGTGCACCCATTCCAAGCAAATAGTTTAACCACTCATCACTTTTTTCATTTTGAGGATTGCTAGTTAAGGTGTCCATGAGATATTTTAACAGTTTTAGATAGAGTCTCTCAAATTACTGGGTGGAAAGATACCAACAATTTGAATAAGTGCTCTATAATTTCTAGACCTTTGGAATCCATCAAGAGTCACTCATAAAATCACTTAATCTTGTCTGAATAGCGGTTTGGAGTAACATAAACAGTCTTTTGTTGCGAGAAGTGAACAGCTCCTAAAGGCATACCTTTGACTTTCCAAACATTTTTTTTCAAGGTGTAATCTACAGCAACATTATCAGAGTTCTTTGCTTTTGAGTAAGCTGCTGCTAACTGTGCAGCAAATAGAATGGCTTCAAAAGGCACTTCCTTTTTCTGAGCTTGGATAATAACATGTGAGCCTGTATAGCCTTGGACATGTAACCATAGATCTTGGCTTTTGGCCAGTCTAAAAGTTATATAATCATTCCCCTTTGAATTGCGTCCTACTAAAACACTATATCCTTGAGGACTCTGGTAATGCATAAAAGGTTCAGCACGAAATTGTTCTTTGGGCTTGTTAGCATAAACTTTACTAAGCTCTTCAATCTCTTTAAAATTAAGTTTATCTAGTGAGGTAATAGCTTTTTCAAGATCTGCTAACTCTGTAAAGAGAGCACTTTCTCTGGTTTCAGCTTGAACTTTGCGCTGCTCTAGTTTCCTAGCACGATTATAAATTGCCTCAGCATTTTCTACAGCACTAAACTTAGGATTGAGTTTCAGTGTGATTGGTTCTCCTGTAAAGTCTTTGAGTTGGACAGTACTGACTTTATCAGGTACCTGCTTTTGATGTGCTAGGAGTAAAGTTGCTTGATTACGTAAATTATCAGTTTCTTTAGCAGCCTGACGACTACGTTCTATATCTTTAAGTCGTTTTTCTAAGAGAGTTTGTTTTTTATTGAGGGCTTCCTTGAGATTATTTAGCTTTAATGCTTTAGTTTCTTGCTCCCGTAAGGTTTTGATATCACATAAGCCTAGGATTTGTTCCATCATTTGACTAGGGTGGCTGTTTAACTCTCTTAAGACAGGAATAAGTCTAGTAATGTCCTCTTCTTTCAATTTGTGTTTGCTATTTAAACTAAGTTTTGTCGCTAAAGTAAGTGTCAAATTAGAACCAATGCCATCAACTAATTTGCGTAGGCTATTAAATTCTTTACCAAGAAGAGCTTTTCGCAGCTCTGCATCAGTTGCAACTCTAGGATCAAGTTTCTCATAGGGTGGGGGTAGGGTGTAAGTTAGTCCTGAATGTATTTGCCTATGGCGATTTATTTCAGAGCTTATAGACCTAGCAGCGCCAAGAATTATTCTGTTTGTATCTGTCAAAATCAAATTACAATTACGCCCAGTAAGTTCAGCTATAAGAACTACAGGATCTGTCTTCACAAATCCTTCTTGTGCAGCGAAATAGAGTTTTACAACTCTATCAAGCTTTATTTGCTCTACAGCTTCCAAATACCCTAAGGCCTTGGCAACTAGTAAGTCCTGAAAACCGCTATGAGCTTTTTCTGTGCTAGGGAAATTGTATTGATAAGCAATTCTAGAATTGGGTGGACGATTATAAAACCAAATCGCTCCTTTTGTTAGAGGTAAAACAAAAGTATAGCTGTCTGGGAAACGCCATCCTAATCTTTCAGAGGGTAGAAGAGGAATTATCTTAGCTAGTTCCTCTGCTATGAGTAAACCTTCCACAGCTATATTGAAAACGGGTCAGAGATGGATGTTTCGCACAGTTCTTTTCTGCAAGGCAAACTATACTTTATCTTTCTAAATCCCCATTTAGAAGGGGGATTTGAAGAGAATTTCCTTAACAAGAAATTTGGAAGAGTTCTTTTTAGCATAAGGTAATTTTTAGCATGAATGACTTGGCTTATTCAAAGAGTTATACTGTTTTATGGTTAGGATTTAAATAATTGAAGGAGTAATATGCCATCTATAATTAGCTTTAGTGGTAAACAATTTTTGGTTGTCTTAATTTCTTTAGGGCTTTTGCTTCTCAGTCCGGGAGCACAGCAATTTGTTATTGCTCAAACCCAACCTAGTGAGTATGAACTAGCTATTGAAAAGCTTAATAAATTTATGGAGCTTTTACAAGAGTTGCGTGATGGAATTGACCGCACTCAGTTTGATGTAGAAGCTCTTAGCTTTGAGCTAGCCTTTGAAGAACCCGAAGTGATTGTTGATTGGGTACGCGAGAATATTTATTTTGAACAGTACTTAGGGCTTTTAAGAGGTGCAGAAGGTACATTAATGAGCCGTGCTGGGAATGCCCTTGATCAAACAGTGCTTTTAGCAACTCTATTAAGAGATGCTGGTTATGAGGTGCAAATTAAACAGGGACAACTTTCTGAGGCACAAGCAAAAGATTTACTTGCAAATATGATACCTGATCGTCAGATAGAAACACCTATTGGTGACCTTGAGCAAATAGAAAAAATCCTGACACAAATAGTAGAACTAGGTGAAGTACCAGAACAAGACATAAAACAAGCTATTGAAGAATTAGAGGGTAAGCTTTCTAATGAAAATAGCCCCTTAACTGAACAGGCCAAGAATGAATCACAAATGCTTTTGCAAATTCTTGATGATGCTAACGTTAGGCTTGGTGACTCACTGGAGCAAAATCTTATAGCTGAAGCGCAGGATTACTTTTGGCTCGAGTACCGTCTAAGCTCTGATGAAGATTGGCAAGAAGTTCACCCTGCTTTTAAAGAGAGGGCTCCAGAAAACCTTGAGGCTTTGGATACTTTCACTGAAACTATTCCAGAAGCCTTGCAGCATCGCTTACGCTTCCAAGTTTTTATTGAGCAAAAATCAGGCGATAAACTTATAGTGGAAAATTTGGCTCCTGCATGGGAAAGACCTGTCGCAAATCTTAATGGGGTTGCCCTAACCTACAGCAATGTTGCAAACACTTTGCAACATGCTTCAGCAACCGAAGATTTAGTTAGTGCCCTTGAAGAAACCAACTATTTTTTACCTATGTTAAATGGTAATCTTTTTGAAGGGACTCAGCTTTTCGATAACAAGGGCCGTTTGCTAGACTCAGCTATTGCAGCAGAAAATGTTGGTGGTGTTGCTGAGCTTTTTCAGACATTAGGTAATACTTTCGGTGATGCTTTTTCAGCACTAAATACTTTGGGAGAACCAGCAGAAGAGCAAGATGAAGCGGCACTGGTTTTGACTCGACAATGGCTCGAGTACACTCTTATTGCCCCAAATGGTCAAGAGAGAACCTACCGCCGCACAGTACTTGACCGTATAGGTAACACTCAACGTTCTTTGGGAAATAGCACTATTACCGATGAATTAAGTGATCTCGAGGTTACTCAAGCCCTTAGTCAGCACTACACCTTTATGTTTGCTGCTGGTAAGTATAACAATAATTATGTTCTTGATCGTGTGATCGAGCGTTTCATCAACTATAAACCTATTTTAGCAGGACTTATTGCTAAAGCCCATGAACAAGAAGTGGTTTTTCAAGATGATATGCAAAATGTTGATCGTGCTTGGCTTGGTCATTTACAGCTGTATCAAGCTTTTGATGCAGGTAGCTTAAGTGCAAATACTTACCGAGCAGAACCGTCACTGATATCTTTTAGGCAGGGTTTGGTAAATCCTAATAGCATTCAATTAGATGTTATTAATAATGTCCGTCGCAGCTTTACTTTAAGTGCAGAATCCCTAGTAGAAACAGGTGTTTGGGAAAGTTATGTTGAAAGTCAAGCTATAGCTTTATCTGATGTGGTAAGTACTACTACTGTTTTTGAGCAGGCTCGAGCTGAGAAAATTCCTTTAAAAACTATCTTACCAAGCAATGGAGAGACCTTAAACAACCTTACCCTTTCAGAGAATACCAAATATTACATCCAGCAAGATTTAGACGAGGGTTTTGTAGTAATTGTTCCTGAAACAATGCCTGAGGGCAGTCTAGCAGGGGCTTGGTGGCGCATCAATCCTCAAACAGGTGAAACTCTAGGAATGCTTGATGGTTTAGGTGGCGCTTTTACCGAATATGCAGCTCTTTGGAAAGCCACCGCAGCAGTTCTCTTGGGGCTTATCACTTTTGCCCACTGTGAAGCCATTGCGGCTGCTTTTGGTAAAGGTAAAGACAAGTTGATGACTTGTCTTGGGTTAGGTGTCACAGTAACACTGGCCCCTTATAGTGTTGCTTTAGGTCTCATTGCTGCTTTTATACTTGCAAGCATTGACCTTGCCAATTAAGGTGAGATTTCTCTTAAACTTAAACACTATTAGATGGGATTTAACAATGTTTACAAAACGCTATAAGAAAACTTTTCCCATTACACTTTTGTGTGCTTGTAAAATAATTGTTCAAGCACAGTTTACTAACCCCTATACAGGCTACACTTGGAATAATATGATTTCAGCTACGCTTGACACCACCATTATGAATAACTTGCAATCTATGCAACTTACTAGTATGTTGACTTCTAACATGCTAGGTGCACAAATGCTAGCTGATCAGGCCATAGAGAACTCTATCCAGCCACAGCTAGAAACTAGTATAAATCCAACTACACTCGAGCTAGAAACTGCTATAACTAGTTTTACACCTGTGTCAGATCGGTTAGTACCACCACTGCTTGCTCAAGCTTTTGCCTCGAGTCCCGATGAACAAGCCTTCTTTGAAGAATTACTTTATAATGGCTTGGCATTCTTTGAAAATAGAGCTAGCGAATTTGGTGGTGAGGTTTATGATGTTGAAAGGGCTTTTTCCTTCTTAGTAAATGCTAGCTATAGCATATATTATAACAATTATGATGGCTTAGGTCAGGCAGAGTATAATGCTGTAAGGCAAAATCTACATAGCTTCTTTGCTAGTAGTTCAGATTTTTTATTGCTAACTGACCAAGACAAGCAAGTCCTCTATGAATTTGCTGCTAGCTTAGGGGGCTTGCTACTTGTTGGCACAGATCTGATGGTCCAACACAATGAAACTGAAGGTCTAGCTATTTTTCGTGAAGTTGCTGGGGGGGTGCTTGAGGGATTAGTAGGTGTAAAGCCAGAACGCATAGATTTCACAGCTACAGGTATAATAATCAACCCTTGACGTGTTTCAAGTGTCTGATTTGTCACAAAGGTTAAAACTTATGAAGGTAAATGCAGTCGTGTTTATTGTAACAGGGACAAGCATAACAAGCCTATTGTCCTAAAACTGGGCTTTAAATGTTTCTAATAGCTATAAGAACGTAGCTTAAACATTAGAGTGTAGTATTACCCTACATAGAATAATCAAAAGCTATTGTATATCTACATTATGGGTGATCGGTAATTAATTTCCCCTGCCTTAGTGTTTGGGTTGTATTTGATTAAGCAAGTGATTTACTCATTACTAACGCATTTTGTCATCAAAAAGTAGGGTTTTTGACCCCTAAAATCCCGTGCTATTTGAGGTTTTAGGGTGAAATTATTTTTTATAAAAAATGGCTACATCTCGACCCCCATCAGGTCTAAGATATATTTTTGCTCTTCGTCTGGAACAGTGTTCCGATAAAAAGACATTCCATTTGTTTCAATTCTATTTCTGGTGATTGTTTTCAGTGTTTCTATTACTTGTACAAACGTCCATCTTCTTTCCCATCCTTTTTTGTCCTTCTTGAACAATGGTCCTAATCGTTTTTGCATGTGCCACTGCACATAATACGCTAGCATACATAAAAATACATGTGCTTTGATACGATGATCTAGATTATGATACACAGGTCGCATTTCTAACTGCACTGTTTTTAAATTGCGGAATGCTTTTTCTACTTGCTCTAGTTTCTTGTAGCTAGTCACAACCTCTTCTTTGTCCATCGTTTTTTCATCTACTTTGGTTGTTATTACATAACATCCATCTAGATCCTTAGCTTTTGCTATTGCCCCTTCTTTTTTACTCCATAACAGCTTATGTTTGGTTGATTCCTTTTCTTTATTATCTCCTGTGTTAAAGCTCACTAAGTCGTGACCCCCTAAAGTCTCATAAAGTCGTGACTATTTTTAGACTCCAAGTAGGTAAAAAAGCTGCATGATATGGATTATGTCAGATTACACCTCCTTAGAAGAAAGAGTAGAAATGCTACAACGAGCTGACAATGGAGAACCAATAAGCAAAATTGCTCTTGAATTAGGGTGGCATCCATCTACAGTCAAAAAATGGGTAAGAAGAGGTCGTGAACAAGGTCGTCAAGGTTTGGAAAGGAAGATGGGACGTCCTCAAAAAGGAGCTCTAAGCAGTTATCCTGCACGTATGGTAGGAGAATTACGTCAAATACGATTACAACATCCTCGTTGGGGTGCTGATACGTTGCGTATAGAGCTAGGTCGTATGCCCCAGTGGGCAGGTAAATTGTTGCCTAGTCGGTCAAGTATTAATCGCTTCTTACAAGAAGAGCAATTGGTCCAAAACTATGAACGTCATGTAGCATTACCATCCACTAAGCACACACGCTTAACCCATGCCCATGAATGTTGGCAAGTAGATGCAATGGGACATGAGCTTGTTCCAAGTGTAGGAGTAGTTAGCCTAGTTGATGTATAGTTACCCAGAAAAATCTTTTCCTTTTATCCATAGAGTGAAATAAGGTAGGAAAAATCACTAAGAATAATTGCTTCTTAGGCAATAGAACACCTACTACCCAGTGTAATCTTCTTTTGTAAACCAACTAAAACTTATACAAAACTTGCTTATTTTCCCCGCTTAACACTATCTCAAATCATTAATTCCTTTGGTACTGGTGTTTTATAAAACTCAAATGCCTCCCTCAATCTTTTTATCTCTTTTTTCATTACTCCCTTTATTTCCTCTACCCTCATTGGTATTCCCTCCATCATTACCTCCAAATGCTTCCTTAAATCTGCTTGTGTTTCCCAGCATTTATTATGTATGTACTCCTTCTTTAAATACTTCCATAGCCTTTCTATTGGGTTGAAATCTGGTGAGTATCCCGGTAGAAATTCTAACCTCAACCATTTTGAATTCTCTTTTACCCACTCTTGCAACCACTTCGCCCTGTGAAATGGTGCATTGTCACATATAAGCATTATCTTTGCTTCCCTCATCTCCCTTTTCATGTGGCAGATAAACCTTCTAAACCTCTGAGCATTTACCTTGAACTTTGTTAGCACTCCATGGAATTCTCCTGTCCCTAACTCTAATGCCCCTATCAAATTTACTCTCCCATGTCTTCCATAGTTCTTGATCTCTACTTTTTCTCCTCTTAGCCCCCATGTGCTCGCTAGTGTTCCCTGCGTTTGGAACCCTACTTCATCTTGATAAAATATCCTCCATCCTGCCTTTATCTTCTCCTCGTACAGCTTTGGTAGTGTTTCTTGTATCCACTTTCGCCTCTTCTCTTCATTCTTCCTATACAGCAAATGTATTGCTTTATGGAAACTTAATCCCAGTTTCCTTAAAAGCTCTGGTAAATACTTTACTGACAAACATACCCCAAAAAGGCTTTCTATGAGAGTAAAGACCCTTCTGGCAACCCAAACTTGCTGGTTAAACTCTGTAATGATTTTCTTGATTAGCTCTAGTTGCTCTTTAGAAAGTTTAGGCGGCCTACCAGTTCTTTGTTCATCTTCTAAGTTAAGCGATTTTTCAAACTTCTTTCGCCAGTTTTTTACTGTTTTTACTGAGACACCGAACATTTCTGCTACAAGCTTAATATCTTTGCCGGAATACAGAGCTATAAGGGCTTGAGTCCGTAGTAAAGCGTTTGCATCATTTCCCTTTTTATAGCGACGGCGTAGTCTTTGTAGTTCTTCTAGTTTTTGTTTGCTATCATTATTTGCCATGATTAGTCTCCTTTGGGTTATTATTGGAATTATCATGGCATTATTTTTCCTGTTTTAGGGAAAGAATTTATCTGGACATCTATAAGTGATGTTGTTTCCCGTACACGCCTGCTAAGTTATCCTTGCTTTCTAGGTAAGGAGAAAGCAATTCGCCACACCAATACTGAGGACTATCAAATCACTTTGAGGTTAGCATTTTTAGACTGGGGGTTACCTGAAAGTATTCAAGTTGATCATGACAGTGTTTTCTTTGATGTTAGGAGTAAATCACCCTTTCCTACAAGATTACATCTGTGGTTGTTAGCAATGGGTATCGAACTTCAATTTAGTCGTATTCGTCGCCCTACAGATCAAGCAATTGTAGAGAGATCGCATCAATTGTGGGCTGATCAGGTTCTTGATCGACACTATCCATCTTGGAACGCTTTATATCAAGCTTTACGAGATAGACGCAACATACTTAATGAAGAGCTTCCTTGTCACTCTTTGGGAGGGCAAGCACCGCTACAAGCTTTTCCAGAGGCAGCTCACTCAGGGCGCTGGTATAGACCTGAGTGGGAAGATGAAATGTTTGACCTAAGCGAAGTTGATGCTTATCTAGCAAAGGGAAAATGGTTTAGGCGAATAGGTCAAAACGGCACAATTTCCTTAGGAGGACAGATTTATTACCTAGGGAACAATCATTTACGTGAGCAGTGCGAAATAAATTTCAAGTTACCAGAAAGAGTTTTGTCATTTCTCAATCAGAGAGGTGAGTTGATTAAACAGTTACCCATCCAAGGTATTGATCCACCCACACTCATTGGAAACATTTTTGCTTTTACTCAATCTATCCCTTTTCAGCCTTCTCTTCCTTTTACTTGGCAAGAACAGCAAAGGTTACGACTTTTTGAGACTTAATATGGTCATGACTTAGTGAGACTTAACACCTGTTACTTTCCAACTAATATATTTACCCATTTTGTATTTCTGTAGCACTTTTCCTACTCGTGCTCCCAATACCTCTACAGTTGTTTTTTGCTTGTAGTTTGCTATTTCTTCAAGCTCCTCAGTCGTCAGTTCAATCAGTTTTTCTCTCGTTTTTGCATCTCGTTTTGCTGATTCAGGGTTTTTGCATAAACAGTATCTTCTACTTGGATTTTCAGCGTTTACTACCTCTGTTATCTTCTTTTCATTGAACTCAGATGGCTTTATTATTCCTTTTTCTATTAGTTTATGTATTCCAGCCCTTGTTAGTGCTCCTATTGTCTTTACACCTTTTTCCTCTAATTCTTCTGCTATTGCTTCTGTTACCATTCCTCTATCCCCTACAAATATCGCTTGCTTTATTTCATACGTCTCTTTTAGTTCTCCTATCTTGTTTGAAACTGTTGTCTGATCCTTAGTATTTCCCTTGAAAACTTCTACTCCTACTGGACAACCTTCTCCATTACATATTAATCCTATTACTATTTGTTCATGTTTCTTCTTCCCGTCTCGGTTATATCCATATTTTACCAATTCGCTATTTGTGTATTGGCCTTCCAAATAACTGCTCGTGACATCATATAGTACAAGATTTCCATTCTTGAGATGTTTCTTGGCTAACTTCTTCTGAATTCCTTTTTGTCTTGCTAGCAGTCTATCTAATGCCTCATAACAATGTTTTCTTACATCTGGTCTTCCTTCTACTCCACATTGTTCCCAAAGACTACTATTATTATATTGATTGCATAATGCTAACTTGCTTCCAGCAAATATTATCCTACCTATTATCATCGCGCTTATGTTACTCACCCATGGCTGGGGTTGTGAATACATTGCCTTATCTAATCCTATTTCCTTAATCATTGACAATATCGTATGACTTGCTCCATATTCTTTACTGCCTACTATTTGTACAGCTTTTGGATTACTTTTAGCAATAACCTCATTACGAAAGGTTAGCTGTAACATTTTAAGTTGCTCTAGAGTTTGTCCTGTTATCCTTCCGAATTGTTTGTGTTTTATTTTTCCATCTTCACGATAGCTGCTACGTATTACTCCTACTGGCTTATCTGTATTCGCATACTGGATCTCTAGGTGCATATTGTTTGTAGTAGCCACTATGGCTACACTATAAAAATATATCCCTATTTTGTCAATGATATGCTGTGGCTACTTGAAAAAAGTAGAAAAGTGGTGATACTGGCTTTGGTAACAGTGTTTTTGAAAGTGAAAATGGCGTTTTTTCGATACAACTTGCGTACTAAGTCAATAAAATGATAATCACCCATTTGAACAGGCTCTTCTCGTTCTATTTTGAAATCTAGGTGTTTATAAAACTTTTGGGCAAGAATGTTGTCCCTGTGGACAAATAGAGACATTTTAGTAAGCTTTGAGTAGTTATTGATCACTGTTTGTATTACTAGCTTGCCGCAGCCCTTTCCTTGCATATTGGGTGAAATGTATAATTTCTTTAGCCAAATCACATCCTCTTTTGCAAAGGCAGATCCGTAGCCTATGTCTTTCCCATCTAAGCTTACAATCCAAAACTTTTGACCTTCTTCTATTTGTTTAATGAGAGAAGAAATGAGGTGAACCCAATTGATCGGACAAAAAATTAAGGTTAATTAAGACCTACTAAAATGATATCAAATTGAGATTACATTGTTTGTAAGCTTGATAACAACCTATCCTGTTATTATTGATTTAGTTTTCTCCTCTCTGTAAACTAATTCAGGCGTTTTGTACTGCAATGATTGATGCGGACGTTCACTGTTATAAAATTGTAAGTACTTTCCTATTTCTTCCCTTCCTTGCTCTATATTTTTGTATTCCTTTAGATATACTTCTTCATACTTTACCGTTCTCCACAACCTTTCTGTAAATATATTATCCATGTAGCACCCTCTTCCGTCCATGCTGATTGCTATTTCGTTTGCCTTCAATATATCCGTAAACTCATGACTTGTGTACTGACTACCTTGATCTGTATTGAATATCTCTGGCTTCTCTCCTTCCAACGCCTCTTCTAATGCTTCTATACAAAACTCTGCTTTCATGCTATTCGAAACTTCCCATGAAACAACATAACGGCTATACCAATCCATTACTACTACCAGATAGCAATATCCTCCTTGCAAACGTATATACGTAATATCACTAGCCCATACCTGATTTGGTTTGTTTATGATTTTGTTTTTCAGAAGGTATGGGTAAATTTTATGTCCTTCCTTTGGTTTACTTAGTTTGGGTTTGGCATATATAGCTTGCAAACCCATCAGACACATCAAACGATATACTCTTTTATGATTGACCTTATAGCTTTCTCTATTTAGCATTGCTGTTATCTTGCGATAACCTAGAAAAGGATGATCTGTATACAACTCATCTATCCTTTGCATCAACTTTTCATTGAGGTCACTAATTCCTGTAGGTCGATAGTAATAACTACTACGATTCAGTCTCAGTAACTCACATTGCTTAGTAATGCTCAATTGAGGGTGCCTTGGATCGACTATCAACATACGTTCCTCTTGACTCAGTTTTTGAGCCCTTTGGACAAAAAATCTAGTTCCATTTTCAATTTGCCAATCTGTTCGTACAGTGCAGCCTCTCTACGTTCTTG
This sequence comes from Trueperaceae bacterium, assembly GCA_965223045.1. Lineage (GTDB taxonomy): Bacteria > Deinococcota > Deinococci > Deinococcales > Trueperaceae > CBDCVN01. The sequence goes on along the minus strand of CBDCVN010000013.1, from coordinate 3,408,880 downwards.
TAGTCTGGCTTTTCTACCTCTTAGTAATGAAAACCTTTCATGCAATGCTTCTGATCCAGCTTTTTTCCATTCTTTAATTTGAGTGGTGTGTACACCATATTGATTTGCTAATTCTGCAAGATTCTTCTCTCCAACTATGGCTGCTGCTGCAACTTTAGCTTTGAATTCTTTCTTATATGTTTTTCTTATTCCTTTTGTCTGGCTCATTTATATCTCCATATTCTAGATATTTTACATCTTCTATGGACCTTAATTTCGCCGGGGTTTTCTGTCCAGTTTTTGGGGGTAAGCTCAAAATTCCATATATTTTTTGAAGCATATTATCAATTTGGTCTTGGGTGAGGATTTGCTGAAAACAAATTGGCCATATCTTCTTAGCAAGACTAGAGATTATCTTAGTATCGGAGGTAGTGGCTTCTCTTATTTCTGGTAAGGACATTGAGAAATGCTACTCCTTTACATTTGAATAATCCTCATTACAGCTAAAGCGAAATGAGTCATCAAGCTCTTCATCCAAAATTAAGGTGCTTAATTTACTTCTTAAAGCAACAGGACAAAGCAAGTCAGGATTATCTTTATAACTTTGCAGATACTCAGCATTAAATACAGGTTTGCCCATGCTAATAAAATCTATGAGCTTTTGACACTCATCGAATTCATGGCATTGTTCATTGATAACAAAGTCAAAATTATCAGCTTGTTTTGATGCTTGATCTATATCATTTGTAAGACCTGCACCAAGCCCACGCTCATGTGCTTGATCTGCTAAAAATTTATTGTAGCTAATCTGATCTTCTAGTGAAATTAGGAAGCCTGTATCTCTTCTATAAGAATCAATATTATCCAGTTGAACACCATCACAGTTTTTTTGTGCAGCTAGATCAAGTCGCCCTTGCATAATCTTTTTTACATTTTCTGAGTGGATATCAATCCAAAACTCCTCAGGGGAGCCCTTGCGAGCATTACCCAAATCATCAGAAGAAAAGTCATTGGCATCAGGTAATGAGGGTGCATACTTTCCCACAGAAAAACGACAAATAACTTTGCGTTTTTCACTATGAAATTGGTTAATAAGAGGCTTGGAAGTATCAAAAAGATTGAGAATATAAACATCCACATTGTAACTGGTATTTATATTTCCTGCCAATTGCCAGTGCCAAGTAGAACTTACCATTGGTTGGTACCATAGATCGGCAATGACCTCTTCATTTTTGTTAACACTGTTGCCTGCATTGTCTGTAGCTTGAAGCGAAATTGTGTATTTGCCAGCCTCAGCATAATTATGCTCAGCTTCAATGGCCTCGAGATCATTAGTTTCAAGGTTATTAGTCTCAAAGTCATTAGTTGCAAAGCCATTTTGGATGTTGGTGCTTTGACCATCACCCCAATTAATAATCACTTCTTTAAGATCAGAGTCACCATCGGGATCACTTATGCTGGCCTTTAGAGTAACTTTTAACTTATCAGTAATTATTTCAAAGGTGTTAATACTAGGCAGAGAATTAACTTCACATTGCCTTAGATCATATCTAGTTTTATAACTTACCAAAGCAGCTGAGCTGCCATTTATTGTTTTTAGTTCAAAAGAAATAGGCACCATACTAGTTAGTGGTGCACCTATTTCAAAGTAGTCACTTAAATCCCCATTTTTTATAGCACTGAGGATGGCCTCAGCAGGGCCACCAACACCAAAGACCTCAATTTTACTATTTAGCAGTACTTGTTTTTGTTCCTCTGTTAGCTCACCACCAAGTATAGTGCTTTCTAAATCTCTTATTGCTGCCTCGAGCAATTCCCCCTCACTAGTCACTGAGAAAATTAAAATACGCCCATAGGTAACCGAAGAAACATAAACAGGTGGGTTATCTTCTCCTATCATACCTGCGTTTTCAAGCTGTGAAAGATCATCTTTTGTAAAACTATCGTTAATAAAAGCCTTACTACCACTACGACCCTCAAAATCCACAGAAACAGTAAAGGCTTTTTGGATTACATAAGCAGTTAGGGTAATTTCATTAGCTTGAGGTGTTGCATTTAAACTATTCTGTGCTTGAGCACTAAGGTTTTCTAAAGCTAAGCCAATATCAAGAGCAACCTGCTGGTTGCCATAACGTTCTGCAAATTTAAAACTAATTGAACTCCCTGAAACTAGTCCTGCTTTAGTGGCCCTCTCAATGAGTGTGCCAATGGCATTGTTTATATTTGACTGGCTAGGATTATCTACCCTTTGAATATTATCCTTTGTCAATAAATTTATAGAAACAACCAATGGTGAACGTTTGCTAATTTCTATAGGAACTTCAGCAAAAGCAGTTAGCCCTTGCCTAATGCTTTTACCTTGCAATAAATTACCAGCCCAAAATAGTGAGCTATCTGGTTGAAAGGTTACTAAATCTAGTGGCGTGGAGATAAGCTCAAAAGGAGTGAATGTGCAAGTGTAGGCCACCTCATCCTCAACTTTTGCAGTGAGGCCTTTGCGATGTCAGGAAAACGAAAATAGGCTAATATCCGATAAAGCAAATTGTTACTAATCTTCACATTATGAATAACACCTCCTAAAATGTATAAACACACCGTGGAGGTGATTATATGGTACCCCTGCTTGATTACCCTGAAGTTGTTAAGCATTATGAACATTTCTTTAAAGATATTTTCTCTGATTCAGCCATGACACAGTTCAAACGTTATATAAGTGGACTTATTGTTTCAGAAAACAAAACCGTTGAGGGGATTAATCGCTTGATTATTTTTGAGAACCGTGATCAAAGCAGCCTTAATCGCTTGTTAAACAAAAGCCCTTTTAGTGAAGAGAAACTAAACCAAAAACGTTTAGACCTTTTAGCAAGTCTGGAAGGTACTCGTTTCAAACCTAAAGGTGTGTTAAGTATAGATGATACTTTGCTTGAGCATTATGGCAAACACTTTAAAGGCATAGCAAAACTTTATGATTCTAGTAAAGGATGCCATGTTTGGGCGCACCATTTGGTAGGGTTACACTATAGTGACGATCAAACTGACTATCCAGTAGAATTTGAATTATGGAAACCCGCTGACCTTGAGAAAATAGAGGAGGGGCTGCCAGAGCTAGGTATTCCCATCAAGGAAAGTAAGCTAGAACTGAAAAAGACTAATGAAGCAAAATGGCGACAGTACTTGATAAGATTATGGAGAAGGCATCAAAACAAAGATGGTGTCACAGATTTGTATGAAAGCAAGTTTCACATTGCAAAAAGATTGCTATCTAAATGGAAGGAAAGTAATCCAAGGATGAAACTGCCTATAGTATTTGATAAATGGTATACAGCAGCTCCTTTTTGTCGTTTCATTGACAAGGAACTTAAACTTCCCTATGTAGGAACACTTTGTGCAGATGATAAAGTAATTGTAAATGGGCAAGAAGAAACAATTAAAGACTTCAGTCAGAGACTTAAAAAAGAGCATTTCGATAATTTAAGTGAGGAGAAGAAGCCAGTTTTCCGTAAAATAACCATTTCCTACAAGGGAAAGAAAGAAAGGTACTACAGTTTTTGTTGCACGATTAAGGTTAAGAATTTTGGGAAGCAAAGATTAGTTATCAATTACAGAGAGGAAGAATTGAAGGGTGAGCCATATGCATTAATTTCAAATTGCTTAAAATGGCAATCAGCAGGAATAACAAGAATCAGACGCCATAGGTGGCCAATTGAAGTATATCATGAAGAAGGTAAGGCAGAAGGTTTGGACCAGTATCAGGTACGGGATATTGAAGCGATATGCAGACATATTAGCTTTGTTGCCGTAGTTTACAGCTTATTGCGAGCCATACCTCATGATCAGGACCTCTTAAAAAAGCTTCAAAATCAACTCAAGGTAGAAATTGAAGGTAGTAACTCCCATTGGTGTCGAGTAGCAAAAGCACAGAGCTTGTGGAGTTTGGCAAGTTTCATAAGTGCTGGATTAGTAAAAGGGCAAACACTTGAAAGTTTGATGGCACCTATTTTAGCTGCTGTCTGCTACTAGAAAGCGTTTATTTAAAAATCCAATTGCTTTTTGAGTCCTTTTTAATTTACTATTTAGGTCTTTTAGGTTTTCTTTGTTCCTTTACTGATGATTTTTCCTTTGAGAATTGCTATAATTAGTTGAGTGAACTAATATTACTAACATACTCACTACTGCCAAAGTTGAGCTCATCAATAACAAAGACTTTATTTATTGGGGGGCCTATTTGTTCATTTTGAGCAGTGAGTGGTTCTGGCCAACGCCCTTGTGCAATGTTAGGGGTAATGGTATTTATACCTTCACTTCCTGATGGACAACCACTGAGCAAAAAGCAAAGGGGTAAGCATATAAGGCTTAGCCAAGATAATCGATTCATTGTTATCTACTATAGCGTATATATTTTACTTTTAAAGGTGAGGGAATGAATGTTAAGGTCAATAATTGTAATATGCCCGATAAAAGAGAGATACTATATTATTTTAATCATTTTATTTTTACAGGCTCGAGCTGAGTCCCCTACCCCTTTCCTAAAAGCACACTTTACAGGGCAGTACCCTACTAGTAACATATTTGATCACAATTATCCTTTAGCTTTTGCTGATGAGGGACAATGTTTACTTTCTTGGTGGGTGAATGGCTTAGCGGTACTAGTAAGCATCTATACAAAATAACTAGATATAGTTATGTATAATCTGTGTTATGAGCAGCTTTCCTGAAGCACCCACTATCCTATATGATGGTACTTGTAACCTTTGTCGTGAACAGGTGAAATTCTGGAAACGTATTTCTCATGGCATAAAGTTTATTCCTTTACAAGAAGGTCTACAATACTTCCCCCAAATAAGTTATCAAGAAGCCATGCAGGAAATGAAACTAGTAAACAAAAACAAGGTTTATGGTGGTGCTGAGGCTTTTGTTCAATTATTTAAGTGCAGCTATCCTGTTTTGGGATATATAGCTTTGCTTTACTATCTTCCGGGAATCCGCTTTGTTACCGATAAGGTTTATGCTTTTATTGCTAAGAACCGCTATCGTTTTTTTGGTAAGCAGATAGATTGTGAAGATGGTAGTTGTGCTGTAAAATTTGCTGACCCAAAGTCATAAATTCAAAAAGTATGCATGAGTTAAGCAGTTATTTAAAAACAGCTATTTTTGCTGCCAAAGCAGCATCACGCATTCATAAAAGTGGTTTAGGTAGGGAGTTGCAAATAGAAACTAAGAGCACTCATACTGATCTAGTCACTCAAGTGGATAAAGAAAGCGAAGCAAGAATACGCGAAATTATAAATGGCGTTTATCCTAATCATGTTGTTTTAGGTGAAGAGGAAGGACAAAGTGCCCAAAGTACACATCGCTGGATAGTAGATCCTCTCGATGGTACTACCAATTATGCACATGGTTTTCCCTTTTACTGTGTGAGCATTGCTTTAGAAATAGAAGGTCATCTTAAAGTCGGAGTAGTCCTTGACTCACACAACGATGAACTATTTAGCGCTGTGAGTAACGAGGGGGCTTATTGTAATGGTGTTCCAATTGCTGTAAGTAAAGAGAGTAAACTAAATAAATCACTTTTAGCTACAGGCTTTAATTATAATCCTGAAGCTATAGATGAAAGCCTAGAGCTTTTTAAAAGAGTTTTCCTGAAGTGTCGTAGTATACGTCGTCCGGGAGCTGCAGCTCTTGATCTTTGCTATGTTGCTTGTGGACGCTTAGATGGTTTTTGGGAAACAAAGTTAAACCCTTGGGACGTCGCTGCTGGGGTATTAATTATTCAAGAAGCAGGGGGTAGTATTACTAACCCTTCTGGTGGACCATACAACTTAAATGACCCTGTGATAGTTACTTCTAATGGATATTTACATATGAAGTTGTTAGATGCTTTGCAGCTCGAGTACAATTCCCCCAATAATATGGCTTAAGAAGCACCTATATAGTAAACCAAAAATATTATTTCCCAAATATAGTAATATCCTCCTGTAGAACACGATCTTGATTAGAAATGTGATATTGCCAATAACCAGCTTGTAAGGACTCAAGTTTTTGAGCCCCTACGACCACGCAGAAGTAAAATTTGTAGGGTAAATGCTTTTATGGATATCTATACTGAAAATGGGTTAACTTTGAACATTTTATTCTCAAGCAGAGCTTGGGAACAAGTTAAACAAGTTAACAATAGTAACTAGAAACCAGTAGCTATCAGTAGTTTGCTATGCTGACTACTAGCTTCTAACTACTAACTACCTATAGGCACTGATTACTCCTAAATAACTCACAAAAAACTTTTAATTCCTACTTATGTTACTCTATATGACTATGGACCTCGGGATAGACGAAACAACCAAGGCACTACTCGAGCGCGAACGTGAAGTCATTAATGAGCTTAATGTTCTCCTAGGTCGTTTAAATGCCGATCGGGAAGATCTCAAAAAACTTAAACACGCTTTACGTGATTTAGAAGGTGTGTTTATGCTAGTAGTTTGTGGTGAATATAATGCTGGTAAGTCTACTTTTCTAAATGCTTTGTTAGGCGAAAAAGTAATGTTGGAAGGGGTTACTCCGACCACAGATCGCATTGCCATTGTCACCCACGGCGAAACTGAGCGTACTAGTGAAGAAGATAGATTTATTCTAAGGCGTCAGCACCCTGCTGAAGCTTTGCGTGAACTTGCTCTTGTAGACACCCCTGGTACAAACGCAGTTATCACACAACATCAAGAATTAACAGAAAACTTCATTCCCCGTGCTGACCTTATTCTTTTTGTAACTAGTACCGATAGACCCTTTACTGAAAGTGAACGCAGATTCCTAGATCTTATTCGCTCTTGGGGTAAAAAGATTATTATTATTGTTAATAAAATAGATATCTTAGAAAGTGATGAAGAGCAGGCTAAGGTGCTCGAGTTTGTAGAAGAGCAGGCTAAAAAAGCTCTTGACATTACAGCTCCCCTAATTTTTGGCCTTGCTGCTAAAAAAGCTTATCAAGCCAAAATATCAAAAGATCAACAGGCTCTAGATGATTCAGGTATAGTTAACATTGAAAGGTATATACAAGAAAATGTAGTTGGTACTGCTCGTCTAGTACTAAAAATGAAGACTCCTCTGGGAGTTGGCCTTAAATTAGCTGGTCAGTATGGAGACGTAATTTATGAGCGTTTAAAACTTTTGGAAAACGATAAACGCACTCTTGAAGAGGTGGAACGACAACATAAGCAATTTGACCATGACATGAAGCGTGATTTTCAAGGGCATCTAGCACGTATTAAGGATGTGCTTCTAGAAGTTGAAAGGCGGGGAGAGGTCTTTTTCGATGATACAGTGCGTTTAGGGCGCGTACTTAAACTCATAAAGCCTGAAAAAATTAAAAATGGCTTTGAAGCTGAGGTTATTCGAGGTGCTGACCAAAAAATTGATAAGAGCATAAGTAATTTGGTTGATTGGTTTATTCAGCGTAATATGCAGCTTTGGGAAGATGTCATGATCTTTGTAAAAGAGCGGCGTAAAGCTGGCAATGATCAAGTGATAGGTGAAGTTGGCGGACGTTTTCAATATAACAGGGGAAACCTTATCCACAACTTAGAAGAAAGTGCTGGAGAAGTTTTGGAAGGGTATGATGAAAAAACAGAGTCTGCTAAGTTAGCTAGTAATCTACAAGGAGCTGTGTTACGTGGTGGTCTTATGCAGCTAGGTGGCCTTGGTTTAGGAGCTGCCTTAGCCGCGATGCTATCAGGTTTAGCACTAGATGTTACGGGAGTGGTGGCAGGTTTAGCTGTTGTAGGCATGGGGTTTTTAGTTTTACCCAATCAACGTCGCAAAGCAAAAAAAGACTTGCATCATAAAATGCAAGAGCTTCGTGATGGCTTGGAAGATAATTTGGGTAAGCAGTTTGAACTTGAGCTAAGTAATTCAAGTGAAAAGTTAAGAAATGCCATAAGTCCTTACACTCGCTTTGTACACAGTGAATTAGGACATTTAGAAGAGCTTAAGAGTGAGCTTAGTAAGGTTAAAGAAAGTTTGCAAATGCTGAGACAAGAAATAGAAGCTTTGCAATAATAAGGTAAGGGTTTTTAGCTAGATTTTATACTGTAAACAACTGCTGCATAATTAAACTTAGTGATATGTTTTCAATGAAAGAATTCAACATTTGATAATACATTATAAAGCCTTGATTTGTACCCCCCCTATACCTATAAGATGGAAGCATGTAGGGCTTAATTGTATACGCCCTTGCCAAAGCATTTAACAAAGAATTTTTTATTGTGCCTAAGTTTACTAAATTAATCAAGTTATGAGTTCAACTACTGTAGCTACCTCTCAAAGTAGTTTAGATTCTCAGCAAAATTTTGGCAAAGCCCTTGCTAAAGAAGTATTACCTTCTGCTTGCTTTATTACTGCAACCTTTAGCATATTCCTTTTGCTTTTAGCCTTATTAGATATATTTTTCTTATCTAGTGAAGGTAGGATTACCGTTGCTTTAGCAGCACTAACCTCGAGCATTATTGTGCTTTGTTTATATCTTCTTCTTAAATTTAAGTTATTGCCCTTAATTTATTTACAAGCAGTTATGGCTTTAGTTATAGGTATTGGTCTTGCTAATAGTCTTTTTCATATGTGGATACTTAAAGACATTACCCAAAGTGCAAGTGTTTTACTTGTAGTAATGACTTTAGGAGGTTTATTACTCTCTACTCCTTGGATTTTAATACTTATAACCCTATCATGGCTTGGGTGGGGCGCAGTAGTTGTTTTTATGGCTAATGATGTAAATAATTTACTTCATTTTGGCTTTACTTTGTTCTTTGCCTCAATAATTGCCACAATAACTCATTATTTGCATAACAACTTATCTAGAAGTTTGGTTGATTTACAAGCTAATTTAAATAAACAAAGCACTTACCTAGAAACTATGATGAAGGATATTACTCAAAGCCAAGAACGTTTTCGTCGCTTAGCCAATGCCAGTTTTGAAGGAATTGTTATTCATGACCAAAATAAAATTTTAGATACCAATGATAGTTTTGGTAAACTTTTTGATGTTGAGGTAGCTAAAACTATTGGCATAAGTTTCTTGGATTTTTTCGATAGTAAGTCTGTTCAAATAGTTCAAGAGAAGTTACAAGAGGGGCGTAACGAAGTTTTTGAAGTCTTTGCAAAAAAAAGCAATGGAACTATTTTTCCAATAGAAGTAATAACATATGATTTACCTTATGAGGGGGGGGTAATACACATTGCCTCGGTAAAAGATATTACCATACGTAAAGAAAGTGAAGCTAAGCTTATTGCATACCAACAAAAACTTGAACAACAGAACACAGAGCTAGCACGTGCCAATAAACTGAAGAATGCCTTTTTGGCTAATATGTCTCACGAGCTTCGTACACCCTTAACTGCTATTACAGGCTATGCAGAAGTTCTCTTAAATCAAGACTTTGGTCCTCTTAATGAAGACCAAAAACAATATGCTAATGATGTATATGATGCAGGCATACAACTTATGGAGCTTATAAATCGCATCTTTGACCTTTCTAAGTTAGATGCTGACAAAGTTACTCTACACATGCAAAATATTAATGTTGATAGCCTTATACAAAGTGCACTCGTAATAATTCGTGCTCAAGCCGATGCTAAAGGAATTACTTTAGAGAGTAGTAACCATGCTAATAATTTACTTTTTGTTGATCCTGTAAGAATAAAACAAGTGTTTTATAACTATCTTTCAAATGCTGTTAAATTCACACCACAAGGTGGTGTAGTTAAAATAATTGCTGAAGATGCCGATGATGGTGTGCAAGTAGAAGTAGTAGATACAGGAATTGGTATTGCCCAAGAAGATATTCCTCAGCTTTTTCAACCCTTTTCACAACTAGATAATGCCATTAATCGTGTTTACGAAGGCGCAGGTTTAGGTTTATCACTTAGTAAGCGTCTTGTTGAATTGCATGGTGGTAAGGTATGGGTGGAAAGTAAGAAGGGACAAGGAAGCACTTTTGCATTCTGGCTACCCAAAACATTAAAAACCCCCCCTAACTGAAATAAGAAATCAATTGATAGGTACTGTTTGTCCCTCTGACACAGTTGATTCTGTAGGATAATCTATTAGCACATCATTATCCTTGCTGGTTGATCTTTTAAGGGGACTCATAGCAGCTCTCACAAAGCTAGCGGTTTGTTGAGGGTTACGCTGTGAATCAATAATTAAAGCTACACCTGAATGGCCAGCAGTATAAACGAATACCTTACCATCAGCCATTAGTAATGATAAAAATCCGCCATTAGTGCTTATGTGTGTTATGCAACCTAAATCAATCAAACAACTTTTACACTTTAAAATGCCTTCACGAGAAAACAAACGTTGATTGGTAAGTACCCAATAACGTTGCATTCTAATCCAGCGATTAATTAGTACAATAGTGGCTGCTGTAATTATTACAAATAACATCATCGAATTATTAGAAGAATTATTTTTATTTACAAAAGAAGGTAGCAAAAACAGTAACCCTAAAAGCATAAATAAAAGTACATTTGGGATCATAAATTGAGGGCGCATTACTAGCAATACGTGCTCTCCTTCATTTAGGATCTGCCCATAACGCTTTTTGTTGCCTTGTAATTGTACATATACTTCATAAGATTCTGACACTATGGTTTTACCTAACCTTTCTTGAAAGAGCACCACTCTTTAGTAAAATTGAAATTTGCTTCGGTGCTTATAGCAAATCCAAAAGTCAACTAAACTAGTAAAACTCATAAAGCTCTCAAACTAACTTTATGAGTTCAACTATAGAAATATTACAGGAATCATACAATTTTTTAAAGGGACAAAAATAATCTTTATACAGAAAAATGAAAGAATTGTATAGAAATCCTCAATATTGTTTGTGGGGAGGGATTTGCTAAAACAGGGCATGTGCTGCAGATGCTGACAAAAATATTTCCTCCTACAGACTTTGCTTCACTTAGTAGTAAGGATTTAAAGCTTAAATCCTTATGCAATAACTCATTGGCAACATCTCACTCCCAAATCATAAGTTGCTTCATATTGCAATTTACTGTATCTTTTATTTCAATATGTTGTATTGGAAGTTTTTTAATGCCTGAAGATTTAACTTGTATAAATTGTGATAAGGTAGCTCGAGCACTAATCAAAAAGGTTGTGGGCAAAGACCTAGACACTCTTTCTTCATTAAGTGTAGTGGGCATTAGCACTATTGGTAAAACCAAAGTATTTAAGTATCTTGCCAATGAAAAACGATCACTTTTCTCAGAAGAAGCAGTAATTAAACAACGTGGTGCAAGATTAGCGTTTAAATATATTAATCTCTATGGATATTTTAGGCAAGATGGTACTCCCTATTTTGATAGGCACACTAGCATAATAGAAGCCTTGGCCTATGAACTGCGCTATATAGTAAAGCACGACTCACCCAAAGGACTAAATTTAGATATCAAAAGTAGTACTGAAAAACAGCTACAAAGTATTTTAGCAGCCTATAGAAAAAGTAAAATTCATTTACTTTTGCTTCTAGATGATTGTGACCATGCTTTTAACAATTTGACCTTAGAGAATGAAGAGTTTCTTTTTGGCTTAATGGATAAGCAAAATGAAAATTACCATGCTATAATTACTGCTACTAAACGTAGCTTTGCAGAATTAGTTAAGACTTTTGGACATGGGCATAAAAGCCAGCTTCCTAAACATCTTAAGAGTTATAATATAAGCCTTTTACCTGAAGAGGATGCGAGAGCAATAACCAAAGATATAACGACGCATCTTAAAATAGAACTAACCCCAGATGAAAATGATTTTCTCTTAAATGCAACAGGGGGTCATATCGGTTTACTTAAAGCTGCGTATAAAGGTTATGCTAATTTCCAATCTGCTAGTAAAATTCATCTAGATAAGCAAAGGTTGCAAGAACATACTAAGGAATTGCATAAGGCTTTGCTGGCAGATGAAATGTGTAAAGAGATTTTTGCTGAGATTTGGTCTAGTCTTACTAAACCTGAGCAAGATGTTTTACTAAAAATAGTAGCTAAAAATACCAGTAGCTATATTGATGCTGCGCAGCAATTGCAAAATATGGGCCTAGTGAAGGGGAGCATGGTTTTTGAAATTCAAAATAACAGAGGTAAAGCCTCTAAGGAGCACTTAGTTTTTAAAGGTGAGTTGTTCTCGAGCCTGTTTGATGATTACATTAGGGTAGTTCATGCTGAGGATTATAAAGAAAGCCTAAGAAACTTTCTGAACACCTTAAGTGGTACAGAGTATCATGTTTTTAGGAGTTTAATAGGGCGTCCAAATCATGTTTGTAGCTATGAAGAGCTTTACCTAGCAGGTTGGTCTAGAGTTACTAAAGAAAAAGAACGTTACAAAAACAAAGTTGAAATTGCCGTTTCACGCATTAAGAAAGATTTAGAAAGTTACATTAATAAAGACCTTTATAGTGGCTTAAAGCCTGACCATGAGTATATAGTCAATGTTCGAGGTCGTGGTTACCGCTTAGTTTTACATCAATAAACTAATAGCCTACAATAAATCAGTAGTCTATAATAAATCAATAGTCTACAGGCCGTAAATAAAACTCATTAATAGCTGTTTCTGAGATCACTGCACTAATTGGTAATTTTCTTTTCCAGTGTGTTTGAGCAACCTTATTTTTAACTAGGCTAATTTCAGCTTTGGTAAAACCCAAGCTAGCAATATAAGTATCATCGTAACCAGCTAAGTGATGTACTAAAATAGCATCAGCTTTTTCATAACTTATGCCCATATCAGCTTCATCAGATTGACCGGGTATTAAATCGGCGCTAGGAGTTTTATCAATAATTTCTTGAGGCACTTCTAGATAGCGTGCTAGAGACCCGACTTGAGTCTTAAAGAGGTCCCCCAAAGGATTTATGGGTGCAGCATCAGCAGCATCATGCCATGTGTAATAACCAAAAAGTCTTTCAGTTTTATTACTAGTGCCAATAGGTAAGGCGTTATATTCAAAGGCCTTGTCAAACATGATTGACATACGCACTCTTGCCATTATATTTCCCTTCCGTTGGGGATTCATTTTGCTTACATTTTCTGCATAACCATCTACTGCTGCACTTATATCGATAGCTTCAGAGTTTATACCTAAGTTGTTTATAACTAACTGAGCATGCTGTAATGAGTCAGGGTGAGAGGTTTTATAAGGTAGTTTAAGAGCATAAATATTTTTTGGATTAAAAGCCTTAGCGCAAAGGTAGGCAGCAACAGAGCTATCAATGCCACCAGATAGGCAAACTAAAACATTATTAAAGCCTTTGTAATCCTTTACCTCGTTTTGTAAAAACTCTACGAGGAAGTCTGTAAGGATTGGTAAGTTAAGCTCGAGTTTCTTTTGTACGCGACCTTGATGACGCTTAACAGTAATCATGAGTCTAGCTTATCAATTTCTATAGCGAGTTAGGTGTTTACTCGAGCTAAGCTCAACAACTCGAGCATCCAAATATTTGTAATAATTAATATAGTAGTCATCACCATACTATACTTTTGCAAAAACCCAACGACTCAACAGGAAAAGCCGAAGCTGCCTCACTGCCTCTACTAGCTACTCAATTTCTGCAAAGGGAATTATTTTTGGTAAACCCAATGCCTTCGTTAATCGGTCACGGCTTAAATCCCAAGCCTTGACAAGGTCATCATAATCTGTAAACACCTTTTGCTCGGACCAGAGCTCATGATCTGCTAGTTCATGTTTATTTGGACGCACATCTTCAGAACCCACATAAGTATGGTAGTGAATTGGATGGGTATACACAAAAATTAAATTACCTAACTCCCATCGAGCAAAGGGACGTACCTTTCTAAGGTTTTCTATTCCAAAATAGCTAACTAGGCCAGATCCAATCACTATAGGATCATAGATTTCAAGATGATCTTTACTCTCGTCATATTCACGCCAACCTTCCATATCTTCATGGGAGCTTTGGTAACCATAGAGCACATCAAGGGTTTTTAAAACTTTAAAGAGTGCTCCGCGCCGATTAGCAAGAAATAGATCCTTAGCTCCATCTTCAGCTATGCTATGTTGTACGGTTTGTAGTGAAAAAATAACGTATTCCTTTGATGTATAGTAGGTAGTCCTATACATGTAATGATGAGTTATAGTGATGAACAAAATACCAAATGGCTCCAATGTGATTAGTCAATTTCTTTGAAAAAGAAAGAGTTTTCCTTACTAAACGACCAATTCGTTGACGTAGAGTGCAGTTTAATCTCTCAATTCTATTAGTTTTCCCACTTCGTTTATCCACTGCTCTGTGCCTTTTCCTAGGAATTACTTCTTCATATGATGCCCAGAAATCACTGTAGCACACTGCACATTGCCTATATACTGCTGGTAAAGAATCCCATAACCCTTGAGCCCCTCTTTTATCACGACTGCCTATATAAACCCCTACTATTTCGCCAGTAGCTTGATCAATAGCTAGCCATATCCATACCTTATTACCTTTATGGCCTACAAAAGACCACATCTCATCACACTCTATTCTAAGAAACCCTTTATCTTTTTTCTCAACTTCTACTTCCTGCTCTATATTCTCAAACTTGTCATTGACGTATTTTTGCAACCAAGATTCTGAAACACCAGTGACACGAGCAATAGCAGCAAGTGCTAATCTTTCCAGTAAGAGTTTATCTATCAAATCCTTTTTTCCCTCACTGATAGGAATATTTTGAGGATCTTCAACAAATTGCCTACCACAATCTTTACAAATATGATTTTGCTTACCATTGTGAATATGACCATTCTTAACAAAATTATCTGAGGTGCAATTTGGGCATTTTAAGAAATCTAAAGTCATCGCGCATTTTAAGGCAGCAGGGTTCATCATTACATGAAGGGCACTACCATGAGTTATAGTGATGAACAAAATACCAAATGGCTCCAATGTGATTAGTCAATTTCTTTGAAAAAGAAAGAGTTTTCCTTACTAAACGACCAATTCGTTGACGTAGAGTGCAGTTTAATCTCTCAATTCTATTAGTTTTCCCACTTCGTTTATCCACTGCTCTGTGCCTTTTCCTAGGAATTACTTCTTCATATGATGCCCAGAAATCACTGTAGCACACTGCACATTGCCTATATACTGCTGGTAAAGAATCCCATAACCCTTGAGCCCCTCTTTTATCACGACTGCCTATATAAACCCCTACTATTTCGCCAGTAGCTTGATCAATAGCTAGCCATATCCATACCTTATTACCTTTATGGCCTACAAAAGACCACATCTCATCACACTCTATTCTAAGAAACCCTTTATCTTTTTTCTCAACTTCTACTTCCTGCTCTATATTCTCAAACTTGTCATTGACGTATTTTTGCAACCAAGATTCTGAAACACCAGTGACACGAGCAATAGCAGCAAGTGCTAATCTTTCCAGTAAGAGTTTATCTATCAAATCCTTTTTTCCCTCACTGATAGGAATATTTTGAGGATCTTCAACAAATTGCCTACCACAATCTTTACAAATATGATTTTGCTTACCATTGTGAATATGACCATTCTTAACAAAATTATCTGAGGTGCAATTTGGGCATTTTAAGAAATCTAAAGTCATCGCGCATTTTAAGGCAGCAGGGTTCATCATTACATGAAGGGCACTACCATAATTTTGGATATTTTATTAAGGGCACGCTCAGTACGCATCTGATAATCGATAAATTCCTCTAAAACCTTAAAGGAGCCAGTATACTCTTTATGCGCTCCAAAATCGGCAAATTCCTTTAAAACCCTAAAGGAACCATCAATCACCAACTCTTTACGCAATCCTTTTTCAGGAACCCCTTGATTAAAGAAAAAATGCTCACGAATGTAGAAGTTTACTGTCAAAATCATGTCAATCTTTTTACTGCCTCTACTAGCTACTCAATTTCTGTAAAGGGAATTATTTTTGGTAAACCCAATGCCTTCGTTAATCGGTCACGGCTTAAATCCCAAGCCTTGATAAGATCGTCATAATCTGTAAACACCTTTTGCTCGGACCAGAGCTCATGATCTGCTAGTTCATGTTTATTTGGACGCACCTCTCCGTCCTTGGGTTGGAGTTCAGGAGCTGCTATTCCATGTTCATCTAGAACCACATATCCAGAACCCACGAAAGTGTGGTAGTACATTGGATGGGTATACACAAAAATTAAATTATTTAACTCCCACCGAGCAAAGGGACGCGCTCTTCTAAGGTTTTCTATTCCAAAATGACTAACCAAACCAGATCCAATCACTAAAGGATCATAGATTGCAAGATGATCTTTACTCTCGTCATATTCACGCCAGCCTCCCATACTGTCATAGGAGCTTTCGTAGCCATAGAGCACATCAAGAGTTTTTAAAACTTCAAAGAGTGCTCCGCGCCGATTAGCAAGAAATAAATCTTTAGCTCCGTCTTCAGTTACACTATGTTGTGCAGTGCGTAGTGAAAAAATGACATAGTCTTTTGATGTATAGTAATCCTGTACATTGTCAATACACCAAAACATGAAATTTTGAACCTCTGGTTGGTTATCTAACTTAAAGCGAATTTCACAAAGGACATCATCACGACTGTCATCACGTTGAAACCAACCACCTATCATTCTTGAGTGAATAAAATTTGCAAAGTCGGTTGCCGTTTCTAATCCTTGTTGATCATTGGTGTCAATTGCGAATTCCCAATCTGAGAATGTATGACCACCATCACTAAAATTAGTGATGGCAGCCAAGTTTGCAAGCCGATTCGCCAACCCATTTAAGGGGGCAAGAATATTTAATGTATAGTCTACAGACATTCAACTCCAATTAATTAAGGGCACTATCTAAGGGCATTACCAAGCCTATCAACAACTTCTAATCCCATCGAACGAGCTTGATTTAGTGTCGCTGTGGAAAGACCTGTGGGGTCATCAACAACAATTCGAGGTATGTAGTTTTTCTCGGCAGCATAGGTAAGTAGTCGAGTGATTTGTGGTTCATTAAGTTTTTTCACTACGCGCTCTGCTGTTGAAGCAACTTCTTCTATATATTTAACTTGTGTACGGGAGTGTGTCCACAACGCATCATAATCCACATCTTTACCAGCAAATGGAACCTTAGTTTCAATACTGTCAAGTTCAACATATGAACGAGCCTTTAAGTGTGCAGAATATTCGAGTTGAACTAGGTAACCTTTTAGACTATTTTGGTCTGGGCTATTGCTTCGAGCTACTTCAAAAATTTTTGTGAAAAGCCTTTCCGAACCCGGTACAATTTCTTTTCCGTCACAGCAAAATTTGTCCATTATCTCCGACACCTTGTCAACAGAGAAGCGCGCTTGAAAACTAGCAGGCATTTTATTAACACCAGAATATAAGCTCTTGAGGCTATCTAAAACCCTGTCTGGGTCGCACTTAGTTTGGACACTAAGACCCTCAAATACCAAACAAGGACTGTCCATAAAAAACTCTGTGAGCTTTAAATGCGTGAGTGGATCAGCCCCTTGATCAACCGCATCCTTAACAGAATCATCCAACTGTTTAATAGCCACATCAGGCTCAATGCCTAGTCCATTCATAATCTTAGTCGCAACAATGTCCGCTTTCTCAATAAACTTCCCAATGTTGCGAACACTATTGATCCTTACCAAGTTGATAAACGTACCCATATAGGCACTCATATCATTGAAGTATCCTATCCAGTTTGGAAAACCTACTCCGCCTGGGGTCAACCATTTGCCATCTTCAGCATATTTTTGATGGATAGCAGCAGCAGCCTTAATAAAGGCACCTCCTACTCCTTTTTTTAGTAGCTGAAGACTTTTAACTAAGAATCGATTGGCAATACTCATAGCTGCTCCCACTGCTGTTCCCACTGCGGGAATTGCGTCAGCAGCTAAGGCAATAGTAGCAGCTCCGACAATAACGCAACTAAAAGGTGCCTCTGCGTTTTGGGGAATATTTATAACTATGCAATCATCAAGATAAAAGTAGATGTCTACACTATCAACAAGAAAAGGGACTACAGATAGAGGAATCTGCACTGCCATTGAGGATTCTTCCCAAGCATCTTCCCAAAATTCATAAATGAGAATACTTTGATCGGTATAAAATTGCCGTACATGTGCGCAAGGGACAATACACCTAAATAATTGAGCCGTGTCCAAGGAGGCCGTACCAATAACTTCGCCTTTAGCACTAAGCACTTTTATAGTGGGAAAATCAAACATTCCTTGATTGTTAAAGTTGAAAGTCGCTGAGTTTTGAAAACCGTCCCCACTAAGACTGTCAAGACCAATGGATCCCCCATCACCATCACTGCCACCATCAGTATCAATCAGCCCCCCGGGAACTTCACTAGTGGTGGTAAACGTGATACAGCGCCCATCGTAATCATCAGGAGAATGAGAACCATAATTATCAAATTCAACATGAACTGGATATTCAATACGGTGACTGGGATTGCTGTGGCAGGTTACAGTTTTGGCAGGCGGTGAGTTAAAGCCTCCTGTTCCATTGCCATAGTGTCCAAAGAGTACAGTGGATAAGTCTATAGCTTCGTTACCGTTGACGGGTATATCTACAGTTATAGATGCCTGACCGTTGATCATCACACAGTCCCCACAATGACTGCCTTCATAATCAAACACTGCACCAAAGTAACCAGTAGCATTTGTCATTAAATCATCGTTTCCATCTACAGCATAAACGGGCACATCAACAGTGACCTTGTTATTTAGAATGTCACTTTCACGGGCAACAATGCTATGAATCAAGTTATTCGTTGCTGGATCAACAGTGTTTGCGCCAAAGGGTGTGGGTACATCACCCGGAATAATATTACAGCGCAATGTTATTAGTCTGTAGGAATTTTGCCCGATAAACACAGCATTTTCTTTAAGTGATTTTTCACCAGTGAATGATTGGGAAGGCATTTTCGAGCAATGTTGCGCTGTAATATTATTGGGGCGTTATTATTATGAACTGGCTAGAGGGGTGGAGAAAACCCAAGCAATTCGTTTCATGCTTATAGAAACAGGCTTAGGAGTATTGATTTCGGGTATAGCTATTTCTGCAGCTATGTCTACTTTCTTACTATCTGAAATCCCTGCAGTACGGAGCTTGGGCTTGCAAACCTCACTGGGAGTACTATCTACTCTCTTTTCTTCCGTCTTGCTATTACCATCAATTCTAGTATTATTGCCTACTCCTAAAAAACTCATGGACCCCGAAAACCCCGGTATCATTGGGAATTTTCTGCGTGCACTTTCAAAAAATGTATCTAGAGCTCGTTATGTAATGATGGGTATAGCTCTTGTCATCGTCGCTATCTCTGTTTTCGGGGCACTGAAAATAGAGGTTAACTCCAACGTTATGGATTTCTTTGCTGAGAACTCTACTATACGTAAGAGTACAGACGTTGTTGAGGATAATTTTGGTGGGGCTAGTCAAGTGAAAGTTCGTGTTACTAGTGATTTAAGTGATCCAGAAGTACTTCGGCAAATGCTAAGCTTTCAGGAACAGGCTAGAGACATTGATGGAATTGGTCAGTCAACTTCTATAGCTAGCATTTTGCGTGAAATTAATGAAGTCTTAGCTGGTGAAGCCACTATGCCTGCTAGCCAAGAAGCGGTTGCTCAGGAACTTCTCTTGTGGCAAATTTCTGCTGATGACCCCAGTGATATTACTGAGCTTATTACACTAGACAATACCCAAGCTCTCATGACGGTGACGGCCAAGCTGATGTCCTCCCAGCAAACTAGAGGTGTTATTGAGGAATTTCAACTTCTGGCTGGGAATACTTTTAGCAACGATGTTGAACTTGATTACATAGGCCAATTAATTGACAACATAGCCTCTGAAGATGCTCTTTTAAGAGATTTCATCGTAAGTCTAACATTGGCTATTATCCTAGTGATCATAATTGACAGTTTTGTACGCTCGCTTCGGGCAGCCTTGGTTACAATTTTGGCTCTACTGATCACCATAGCTTTACAGTACGGGTTTCTTGGCTATCTTGGTGTTAATCTTGATATGGCTACCATGCTACTTGGAGCGTTAGCTATTGGAGTGGGTGACTATGCAATTCATCTTACAGTGCGTTATATGGAGGAGCGGCGTAAAGGTTTAGCACCTGAAGCAGCTATGGATGAAAGTATCTTTTCCTCAGGGCGTGCTATTTTCTTTACTGCTTTAACTCTTGGTGGAGGGTTTTTACCCTTAGTATTTGGCAGTGTCTTACCAGTACAGCGCTTGGGCAGTTTTATGGTTGTTACGGTTGTAGCTGTTGGTATAGCCTCACTAACGCTTTTACCAGCTGCTTGTCTTATTTTTCTCCGAAATCCTCAGCGGAGGCCTGAATCAAGAAAGTTTGAATCGAAGGAGTTTGTATGAAAAGTTTAGTTATTCTTGTTTTAGTATCTCTTGCATTCGCATTTACATTTGCGCAGCAATTTGATAATGCCGACGACGTTATGGTTGCAGTAGACGAACGTCCTGAACCTGACACCAGTATTTCCAGCATGGCTATGGTAATCACTAGCGGTTCAGGGCAAAGCTTAAGTCGTAAAATGCAGTCTTGGGCATCAGGGGACAATAATATTATTAAGTTCACCGACCCTGCCAATATCGAAGGTTCTGGTTTTTTAACTCTTGACGATGGTAACAATGAGGAGAATTTTTTGTGGTTACCTGCATTGGGGCGGGTAAGGCGCATTGCCAGTAACAGTGATGATGAACAAGGCTCGTTCTTTGGTTCAGACTTTACCTATGAAGACTTAGACAGAATCGAGGTTGATGAGTGGGAATACAACCTCTTAGAAATTCGTGATGGCCCAGTTTATATTATTGAGGCCTTTCCTAAAGAGGGCATTAACACTGCCTATGAGCGAATTATTTTAGAAGTACCAGAAGAAAGCTTTATTTCTATTCGCAATGAGTACTACAAAGATGGCAAGTTATTCAAAATTTTGACCCTTAATGAATTGCTCGAGGTTGGTGATTACCTAATACCAGTGAAAATGAAGATGGAAACTGTTACCTCGGGTTCTTTTACTACTATTGAACAAGGAGATATCAAAGTAGACGAAGAAATCCCCGATGAAGCCTTTAGCGAACGCTTCTTAAAGCGATAAAAACTGCAGTGCAGCAGAAAAGTTTTTTCTCAAATAACAAATCCGCCCTAGCCCTTTTTAGGGCAGGTTTTTCAAGTTTTAGTGTAAAACAAAGCTGTCCTTTAAGTGGCGAATCCCCTTTAGCCTCCTTGCTCCTGCTAGGGCATCCAAGAACTACACCCTCAACGTCTTGTTGGGAACGAGGTGTGAATGAGAAGTTAGGAGGAGGGGATGCCAAGCAAAATTCAGCCCCACCTAAATTTGCAATGATAAAGCAAAGATTTATCCGGACATCTATATTCCTTGCTTTTTGCTTGACCTTACTTGATTTTACATTTGCTCAGGTAAGCTTTGATTTAGGTGGTGAGCTTAGCACAGATTTCAGTGTGGGACTCACGGAAGATGCCCCTCTGGGCAGTGTGACAAAATTTGACCTCAAAGCTAGCAGTGAGGTAGGATCGGGGTTTTTCCCTGATGCAAGTTTTGAGGTAACTCTGCGCACCAAATATGATGCAGCAGAAAATGATGTCAGTATTGAACTACTAGATGCCTACGCTTTACTTTTCTTAGATGATGTCGATTTAAGTATAGGCAATCAAACCATTGCTTGGGGATCCACTGATGGTATTAATCCAGTGGATGTAGTGAATCCTAGAGATTTAGCTAGTGGCCTAGTAGATAGCGAAAAATTGCCTGTACCAATGCTACGGGCCACTTATAATGCATCTTCAGATGTTAAAGTCGATGGGGTTATTGTTCCGGTGTTTCGTGCCTCGAGCTCACCCACCACATCCCCAGCACTACCAACAGATATGCTACCATCGGATGTAAACATAGTTGGACAAGACGCTCCCCAAGAAAACCTGCCCGAAGCAAAGTTAGAAAATGTCCAATTTGGCCTGAGAACCACCTTTAACCTTGATCTTTTTGATGGTGCAGATGCCAGCTTTAGCTACTTTCATGGCATTCTTACTAGGCCTACTGTAACGGTTAATCTAAACTCTGTTTCTGACAAACCAGATAATTTTATGGTGCAACCTGTACTTATAGATGTCCAGATAAATTCTTTCCCTAAAACAGGAAAAATAATGCCATGATAATTCCAATAATAACCCAAAGGAGACTAATCATGGCAAATAATGATAGCAAACAAAAACTAGAAGAACTACAAAGACTACGCCGTCGCTATAAAAAGGGAAATGATGCAAACGCTTTACTACGGACTCAAGCCCTTATAGCTCTGTATTCCGGCAAAGATATTAAGCTTGTAGCAGAAATGTTCGGTGTCTCAGTAAAAACAGTAAAAAACTGGCGAAAGAAGTTTGAAAAATCGCTTAACTTAGAAGATGAACAAAGAACTGGTAGGCCGCCTAAACTTTCTAAAGAGCAACTAGAGCTAATCAAGAAAATCATTACAGAGTTTAACCAGCAAGTTTGGGTTGCCAGAAGGGTCTTTACTCTCATAGAAAGCCTTTTTGGGGTATGTTTGTCAGTAAAGTATTTACCAGAGCTTTTAAGGAAACTGGGATTAAGTTTCCATAAAGCAATACATTTGCTGTATAGGAAGAATGAAGAGAAGAGGCGAAAGTGGATACAAGAAACACTACCAAAGCTGTACGAGGAGAAGATAAAGGCAGGATGGAGGATATTTTATCAAGATGAAGTAGGGTTCCAAACGCAGGGAACACTAGCGAGCACATGGGGGCTAAGAGGAGAAAAAGTAGAGATCAAGAACTATGGAAGACATGGGAGAGTAAATTTGATAGGGGCATTAGAGTTAGGGACAGGAGAATTCCATGGAGTGCTAACAAAGTTCAAGGTAAATGCTCAGAGGTTTAGAAGGTTTATCTGCCACATGAAAAGGGAGATGAGGGAAGCAAAGATAATGCTTATATGTGACAATGCACCATTTCACAGGGCGAAGTGGTTGCAAGAGTGGGTAAAAGAGAATTCAAAATGGTTGAGGTTAGAATTTCTACCGGGATACTCACCAGATTTCAACCCAATAGAAAGGCTATGGAAGTATTTAAAGAAGGAGTACATACATAATAAATGCTGGGAAACACAAGCAGATTTAAGGAAGCATTTGGAGGTAATGATGGAGGGAATACCAATGAGGGTAGAGGAAATAAAGGGAGTAATGAAAAAAGAGATAAAAAGATTGAGGGAGGCATTTGAGTTTTATAAAACACCAGTACCAAAGGAATTAATGATTTGAGATAGTGTTAAGCGGGGAAAATAAGCAAGTTTTGTATAAGTTTTAGTTGGTTTACAAAAGAAGATTACACTGGGTAGTAGGTGTTCTATTGCCTAAGAAGCAATTATTCTTAGTGATTTTTCCTACCTTATTTCACTCTATGGATAAAAGGAAAAGATTTTTCTGGGTAACTATAACTATAATAAGTATGATCTTATAGGTTTTGATTTCTCGGTAGCAGCACTAGGAACTGTCTTTCGTGGCGAAGCTGCCTACACCTTTACAGGAGACTCAAAGGGCACTGACCCCACTGTGGCAAACCATTCTTTTCAAGGGGTATTTGGTTCAGAGTATAATTTTTCAGACGGTCCTACACTAGGTTTACAAGGCATTATAGATTATCTTGCTGCTGATCAAGGTAGTGATGCAATGTGGGCATTTAGCATGGCTCTAAACTTAATGTACGAGGTTGATAATCGCACAAAACTAGAAACCTTGTGGTTGCAAAATTTTAGTGATGGTAGTGGGGTAATTTCACCGAGTTTGACTTATACATTTGCAGATGGTGTAACAGGTGAAGTTTCTGCTTCTATTTTTTATGGTGATGAAGCTACGGCCTATGGCTCTTTCATTGATAATAGTGAGATTAAGTTTGGTCTAGCATATGCATTTTAAGGCATTCAAGAATTCGTGAATGGCACTTGGGGTCACTTTACCTGATAAAGGGCACTCGAGCACTTGACCCAAACAGTTACATTAATTTGTCGAGGTACTAGTAAAATGACTTGAAGAGCTTAGATAAGCTTTCATATATACAAAGATTGGAGAAAAATAATGACAACAGATGTAAGTATACAAGCAAAGCAAGAACTTAAAGATTTTTTTAATGCTGTGTGGTGGCTCACTGTTATTCGTGGCATTGCCTTGATAGTTCTAGGGGTTCTAGTTTTTTCACGTCCTGATATCACACTGATTGTGCTGACACAGGTTTTGGGTATTTACTTTTTGATTGACGGTATAGTTGCACTTATTGCAGGCATTATGAACCGCACTGATGCTCGAGCTTGGACCATCATTCGTGGCATTATTGGCATAGCAGTAGGTGCTATAATCATGTTTAACCCCTTAAGTTCAGCTTTGGGTTTAGCTACTTTTGGTGTAGTGTTGTTAGGAATATCCTCACTGATTCAAGGGATTTTTGAAAGCGTTGAAGCTATTCGCTACCGTAGGATTATAGAAAGAGCATGGCTAGTAGTTTTAGGCGGTGTTCTCAGCATCGTTTTTGGCATTGTGCTACTTTCTGCACCCTTCTTCATGGGACTCCTTCTCCTCCGTATCCTTGCCATTTACATGATTGTTTTTGGTATTGTGATTTGTTTTCTCGCTTTTAGAGTACGAGGTGCTCTCAACTAGATACTTGCCTCTGCCTGCTTTCTCAAATGCTTAAATGACAAAATGCTTAGCGTTTTTAGATTTAAGCTATAATAGTATTAACTTGTTTAGCACATCATTTTCTGGTGAGGGTGCGATTAATGTTAGGAGAAAAGGCTCCAGATTTAACTTTGCCACAGGCAAAATTACTAATTAAGACAGCAATACCATTGCCTGAGTTCACAATGGCTCAATCAATAAGTCTAGTTCGTTACTATCAGCGTAGAAATTATACTGCTTATGTTTCAGATCGAAAACGTATTCTTGCTACGCTGTATAGGAAATCTATTTTATGACATTGCACTATAAGTAATATATAAGCACCTATGCAAAAGAAAGTATGAGTTTTTAAAATCTACTATAGCTCCACTTCGGCAAAAGTATAGGTTTAATACTTGCATATTTTTCACAACAAATTTTGCATACCTGCTTAGAGGAAATTTATGAAAAAGATCCTATGTGCGTTATATATATTGAGCCTTTTACTCATTTCTTTACCTGTGTCTGCACAATCTGCTCGGAAATTGGCTCTTGCTGGTGTTGTCATGCCAGATGAACGCTCCATGTTTGAAAATCCCGCCTTTTCTCATCAAGATTTTGGCAATTTTAATTTAATAGTTCCTGTACCCTTAGGGTTTATTGATATAATCAATGCACTCACGGATGATAGTGGTAATCTTGATCTTCTTTTATTGCTAGATGCAGTATTTCAATATGATTCCTTGTTATTCAATCCTACTTCAAACGTTTTTGATTTTGAATTTGAGGCAAACCTTGATGGCAATGGTATGCCAAACCTTAAGCTAAATCTTGAGGGGAATGATGCTGTCGAATTTTTGAAACGATTAGAACAAGGAATCAATAATAGTTTAGAAGTCCCCATAGCATTTAACATTGCAGGACAAACCTTTGCCATTAACCCTTTCCTTCATGGCCATGTTAAAATTGCGCCGCAAGGCAACTTTAAAGAAGACAATGCCAGTGTTGATCTTGAAAATATGCAGTTAAAACTTATAGGAGGTATCAGCGCAGATTGGTTTTATGCCCTTAATCTTTCAGAGTGGCTCAGCTCTGCTGACAACAGCATTCAGTATTATGCTGGTATAAGAGTTGCCCCATTTATTGGTATAGGATATGTTGATACCTTTATTAATCAGGCAAATCTAAGACTTGATAGGAATGATACGGAAGCTTCATATGTTTTGGACGCAGCTGCTTTCTCAAGTCTTCTGTTTGAAAATGGCTGGGGACTGGGCCTTGACACGAATATAGGCGCAGCTGCTGTTATTCCTCTGCGACTTTTAGGTAACCCTAGATTACCCAGTGAAATCACCATTGGCTTTAGTGTGAAACACATTGGTTTGTCTTATTGGACAGGTAAGGGTTATAGTCTTGAGGGCACGGGCTCAAGCAATAATTCAGATAATGTCCCACTTGACTTTAAGGCAATTACTGAGAACCGTTTTGTCTTTGCACCCTACATTAATACCCTGTTTCATGGAAGTTATAAACACTACTTTAACCAAAATAATAACCTGACTGTTGCAGCTGATGTTGGCTTTAATGGTCTTGGAAATACCATATATTCAGAATTGGGCATTGAAGGTATTATCAAACCCCGCTGGGCAGACAATTTAGCGCTACGTGCAGGGGTGGGCTACGAATATGGCTTAAAAGGAGGCATTGGGGTTGGTGTTAATTGGGACTGGGTCTGGCTCGATAGTGCCCTACATGCCTACCCTTCATCTTTTAGTACAGGAACGACTTATGGCATTGCTATCTCGGCCTCGTTCAAGATGTAAAGTTTGTTATACTGGTAAGAAATGAACATTTTTTGAAGGAAAAATACTTAGAAACTGCTCTAGGGCATGAGTAGTTGGAAATTTTAACCAAAGGCGTATCAACATGATTTACATCCTTATAATCCAGCTTAGACCTGCGGAAAAATGGCAGAGTAAGAAAACATCTTTCTATGGCTGATAATTCTAAAAACTTCTGGGATAATATTTATCTAAGAGCTATAATAGTTGTTTTAGGCATAATTGCTTTATCTTGGGTGCTTGGGAAAACCCAACTGGCATGGTCTAGTTTCTTGATTGCTTTTCTTGTAGCTTATTTAGTTAATCCGTTCCTGCTATGGCTCAAGCATAAGCGGATTCCAAGAAGTTTAGGCATTGTTTTGATAATGGTTGCCATTATTTTTCTTAGCTTCCTAGCCATATTACTTTTAAGTAGCGTACTAATTGCCTTAGTAGAATTACCTATTAAGCTTAGTCAAGTCCTTACAAGCTTACCTAGTTGGTACGAAAACAGTGCGCCTGATTGGTTCATCAATCGTATAACTGATAATCAAGAGGAGCTTGATAGCCTTCTTGCTTCAACTTGGGCAAATTTTTTAGCTTGGCTTCAAGGCAATATCAGTGGCGTAATTAATAGAATCCTGACAGGTACGGCAGGTTTCTTCCAAGGTTTCTTGAGTTTTTTTATTCTATTGGTTTTCATTGCTTTCACTATGGGAAGTTATCCAATCATTGGGAAGGCACTTATTGATGTTTTTCCAGAAAGGCATAAACCCTTTGCCAAAGATTTAGCACAAAAGCTTGATTTTGCTGTAGGTGGATATGTTCGAGCCAAGATTCTCGAGGCCTTTATAATGTTCTTTGTTTCTTCAACTGTTTTAGGGCTGTTAGGTGTGCCAAATGCTCTAGCACTTGGCTTAATAAATGCTCTCTTGAACCCCCTTCCTTACGCTGGCCCCTTTCTAGCCACAATAATTGAGTCTTTGGTTGCCCTGACTGTAAGTTGGCAACTTGCGCTTATTGTTCTAATAGTTATGTTCATCATTGAACAAATTGATGGCAGTGTAATGGGACCACTATTGCTTTCTAAAACTGTAAAAGTGCACCCTGTATTGATTCTTTCTGCATTAATTGTTGGAGGTGCATTATTTGGTTTTTGGGGAATATTGTTAGCAATTCCAACAACTGCATTTTTACAACTATTGTACCAAGATTATTATCAAGCAAGTAGTTGGTACAAGCAACCTCCTGAATGATAATTAGCTCATTACACACGCAAATTTAACAATCAATCAAAATCCATTTAAGATCAACTTTTCGGTTTTTACTCCATTTTACGGAGTACTGATAATGTTTAAATGAGGGCCATTTACTAAGCAAAAAATAAGCCCATTTAGCGTATAAAGTGACATTAGAGCTGTCACCATTTAGACAAATTGATGTGGTAAGCACTAGTAAATGGTATCAAGATCACGATAAATACGAGTAATTTGCAAGCTTTGAATTGGCTCTACCATACTCAAATTCTTATTTAGAGACAACTCTATTTATTAACAGTAAGTATTAGGAGACCTATGCTTTAAATTTATCAGGGTCAATATGTTCGACTCGAGCATATCTTCGTCTAGATAGTAGACTCGAGCGTAAAAATACTCTCAATAACATCTTGTTATAAAAGTTTAATTACCTGTTTATTCAATTTAGCACTTCTCTGGCGTAGTATTTACTCCAAGGAGATTTTATGAAAAACATTTTTTTTATTTTAATTATTAGTTTTGGTCTTGCTAACTTAGTTGCTGCTCAAAAGAACTCTGAAGATGGTTATGTAGAAGGTAACTATACCGAGGATGAGCTTTGGGGCGAGGACTTTTATGAATACGATGTTTATAACAGCAATGATGCAAACAATGTTGATACGAAAGCCCAACCGAGCACTGGTTTTGGAACAATTTCCTTTGAGGTGCTTGGTGCCAAATCCGATGAGGGGAAAATTTCTGCCTCACTATACTCGAGCGCAGTTGGGTTCCCAAGTAACCCAGAAGCATCCTTTCAGCGAACAGTTATTGAACTTTCTAATGGTTCTGCCTCAGGTGGCTTTGAAAACGTTCCATATGGACAATATGCTTCATGACGAAAATGGCAATGGCAAGACGGATAAAAACTTCATGGGTATGCCAAGAGAAGGTCTTGGCTTATCTGGAAATGCAGAACGTCAGTTTGGTCCACCAAAGTGGGAAGATGCAACTTTTGAATTTGCAACTCCACAAAAAACTGTTCAAATCACAGTGAGATATTTCTGATCTTCACAAAATTAAAACAGTATTCACTTTCACTTTAGGAGAACACCAATGTCAATTGTAAAACTTAAAGATGTTAAAAAAACTTACCCATTAGGAAAAACAGAAGTACAGGCTGTCAAAGGTGTGTCCTTTGAAATCGAAAAAGGTGACTTTGCCTCTATTGCAGGCCCGTCAGGGTCTGGTAAATCAACAATCCTAAATATGATAGGTTGCATAGACACGCCTACATTAGGAACCGTTCATATAAATGGTGTTGAAACTACAAACCTGTCTGATAGAGAAATTACCAGTCTAAGGCACCAAGTTTTGGGATTTATATTTCAATCATTTAATTTAATACCTGTACTAAATGTCTTTGAAAACATAGAGTTCCCTTTACTACTCGGCAAAAGTAACCTGTCTAAGAAAGATAAAAATAGTTGGATTAATTATCTTATTGAAGAAGTTGGTTTAACTAAATGGAAAAGCCATAAACCTAATGAGTTATCAGGTGGACAGAGACAGCGAGTGGCTATTGCAAGAGCTCTAGCAACAAAACCAAGCATTGTTATGGCTGATGAACCTACTGCAAATCTTGACTCCACTACAGGCGAAGCCATTATTAATTTGATGAAGAAGATGAATCGGGAGCTTGAAACAACATTTATCTTCAGTACTCATGACCCTGAAATTGTCAAAATCGCAGATCAAGTCATTAAATTACAGGATGGTCTGGTTGTAGAAAACTATAAGGCAAACATAGCACTACAAGAGGTAGTCGCATGATTCTTCTAAAAATTGCTTTTCGTAACTTGCGTGAGCATAGGACCAAAACACTCATTATTGGAACCTTAATAGCTTTGGGGATCACTTTTCTTGTAGTGGGAAGTTCTGTTATGGAGACTATTACAAAAGGAATGAGGGATACCTACAGCGAAAGCTTCACAGGTGATTTTATTCTAAGAAATACTACTGATGAAGATGTTTTTTTTATAGGTGGGTTTGGAGGGACTACACCACCACTAGAAAACTATGCTGAAATTGTTGCTCATTTAGAGCAGCAGGATTCTGTGGAAGATTTTACTCCAATTTTGACAGGATCTGCCTCTATTAATAGCAAAGAAGAAACTCTTTCGTTTGCCTTGTTGTGGGGAATAGAACCAACAGATTACCGTGAAATGTTCTCAGACGCTTTCACTATAATTTCTGGTGAAGACCTGAAAGATGGTGAAGAAGGCATTGTACTCTCGCAACAAATGGTAGATGATATTTTTAAAGATACTGAGCAGCAGCTTAAGCCCGGAGACACAGTTTTACTTTCAGGTCGAAATGACACCACTGGAACGAAAATACGAGAAGTTACCATTAGAGGAATTGGTTATTTTAAGAACGGTGCAGGATTATTAGATAGGATTTCATTTGTAGATATAAGCACCTTACGTAACCTTTATGGTCTAACCGCTGTTAAAAAAACTGGTGGTAATGAAACAGCTTCAGATATTTCCTTTACCGAAGATTCACTCTTTGGTGGAAATTCTTTGGTTGCTGACACAAACAAAAATGTAGCTAACAATATAGACTCTTCAATTGATTTTGAAAATATTCTTGGTGACACCTCAGTAAGAGATAAGTATTTGGTTTTAGATAACGATGCATGGCATTTTATTTTGCTAAAAGTTGATGAAGGTTATTCCACAGCTGATTTAAGTAATCAATTATTGTCAAACAAAGAAAATTTGGGTGATGAATTATTGGTAGAAGATTGGCGTTGGGGAGCTGGATTTCCAGCAGAGATAGCCTATAACATTCGAAATATCTTATATGGTGCGATATTGGTCATTGCCATAGTTGCAGTTATTATCATCATGAATACACTGGTAATTTCAGTGACAGAAAGAATTCCTGAGATAGGCACTGTAAGAGCAATAGGAGGACAACGCTTTTTTGTAAGGGCAATGATTACTCTTGAAGTGCTCATGATTACCATAGTTTTTGGGCTTGTTGGCATTGCAATTGGCATTACCATAATCGGAATACTTAATGCCATAGGGATCACAGCATCAAATATATTCTTCCAGATACTGTTTGGTAGTTCTGTTCTAAAACCCATTTTATCAGTTACTTCACTTATAAGCTCACTATTCATAGTAGTTTTCATCGGCATTTTGGCAAGCCTTTATCCAGTTTCTGTTGCATTAGGCATTACACCAGTGCAAGCTATGCAAAAGAAGTAAGGAGAAGATTTATATGCAATCAATAAGAATTGCCCTTAAAAATGTTTTGGGGCAAATGAATAGAACACTGCTTCTAGGAGGAGCAATTGCTTTTGGTTTTTTTGTATTCACAATTGTAAATGGTTTTACTAATGGTTTGATACAAACGGTTGAAGACAATTTTTCCAATACCTTTGGAGGACACATTTATGTGTCTGGCACAGAAGTAAGTGATAGAGGAAATGAAATACCTATAATTAGAGACCCTCAGGCTATATATAACGCCTTACCTGTAATAGAAGATCAAATTCTTTCCTACAACACACGATCATCTGCAAACACCAGCCTAATTTTTGGAAATACCGAAGAAAATCAAGGCCTGATTGGTGTTGATTTTAATCGGGAGAAAGAGTTTTTAGATAATCTTAGCTTTGTTGAAGGCAGTGCCAGTGATTTTCTAGCTAATGAATTAGGCATACTCTTGCCAGAAGATACCTTTGAGGACCTTGGCATTGAAATAGGCGAAAGCGTAATTATTAAAACAACTACTATCAACGGTCAACAAAATATTGGAGATGGAATAGTTGTTGGCAGCATTGTAAGCGAAGAAAGTTTTGGAACCTCGGCAGGTTATATCCATATTGCTACGCTTAACAACTTACTGGATATGACTGCAGATCAGTTCCAAACACTTAATATATATCTAAAAGATATTAGCGCTATTGAGACCGTTACAGATGCCTTACATAAGGAGATTTCATCTTTTGCAGAAACTGAACCAAGAGATAGTGATGAAGAAAATGGCATGCAAAACAACATGATGCGTATGATGGGTTTTAGCCAACTTAACAGCGTGGATGAGTCTGAAAGGTGGTCTGGGACTAAATTTAGTTTATCTACCCTCAATGACAGGATGGATAACATCATGGCACTGATAAGCATCATGGACATTATTGGTCTAGTTATCTTCTTTGTCATACTTAGCATCATCATGGTGGGTGTCATGAATTCCTATCGGATGGTTATGCTGGAAAGAACAGCAGAAATCGGAACTATGCGAGCTATGGGCATACAAAAGGAAGGGGTTCGCAATATATTCATTGGTGAAGCCTTCTTCATCGCTTTAGGAGGGGCAATTGTTGGTTTAGTGCTAGCCTTTCTCTTCATGGCTGGAGTCAGTCTATATGAATTTGACTCGAGTTATTTCACACTCTTCCTAAACCAAGGACACTTACAATTTGCCATAACAACTTCTGAAACAGTAGGCAATATCCTTGCAATTTGTTTAACAAGCATTGCCTCAGTATATCTACCTGCACGAGCTGCTGCAAATCTCAAACCAGCAGAGGCCCTTCGAACAAGTTACTAATTTTTAAGGAGTTAACAATGAAACAAATTATTATTACACTTATAGTTATTGGGTGTTTTTTGGGCTTGGTCAATGCACAAGATCAAGATTTTGAACAACTTCTACAACTTATTGATACTCGCAGTAATTTTCAAGGTGACCTTGCTACAACTGTTTCTCTAGATATAAAAGATCCAGATGAAGGAGATGATTCAAGAACAGCACAGATGTTTCGCAGAGATTCAGAAGATACTTTTCTTATACTTATTCAGAAACCTGCTGTCGAATTGGGACAAGGGTATTTGCAAGTAGATGATAGCTTGTGGTTCTATGATCCTGAAAGTCGTCAATTCACTCATACATCTCTGAATGAGAGCTTTGAAGATAGTGATGCTCGAAATTCTGATTTTAGCAGTTCTACTCTAGCTGAAGATTATGATGTAACTTCAGGAACAGAAGGAAAATTGGGCAATTTTGATGTTTGGGTGCTCGAACTAGAAGCAGTGCATTCAGAGGTAACTTATCCTTTCAGAACAATTTATGTCACTAAAGATGACAGTCTTCTCTTAAAAAGTGAAGATTATAGTCTGACGAAACGTTTGCTAAGAACATCTTATTATCCAAGCTACGCAAAAGCAGGTGATAATTACATTGCAGAGCAAATGATATTTGTTGATGCCTTAGTGGAAAATAAATCTACTAGCGTTACTCTATCTAACATTTCCACCGCAGAAATCCCAGATTCCGTATTTAGTAAAACGTATGTAGAACGTGTCAATAGATAGTGGAATCTTTTATGAAGGCCATTTTTTTAATGATTATCTTGCTTTCTGTTTTTGTGGGGGCACAGGAAAGTTTAGACGATGAGCTTTTTGGTGGAGGAGATTCAACGGGAGAGGACGAGTCTATAGTTTCTGAAGTGGAAAACAACCCTGAATCTAATCTTGCCGATGAGCTTTTGGCAAGCGAGAAAATAGCTATTGGTGGCACACTTACTATAGATGGTGAGGCTAGCCTCGACCTTGATACTGACTCTGATGAAGATTCCCTTTCGAGTGGGTTCACAGACTTCAAAGCTCGTTTGTATCTTGATGCTAGGCCAGACAGTGACCTGAGAGCATTTGTTAAAGGTGATATTGTTTATGACACTTCAGATGGAGTATCATTTGACCTAAGAGAAATGTTTGCTGATGTAGGTATTAGCGATACTGTTTTCTTGAGAGCAGGTAAGCAAACCATCAATTGGGGGGTGGGATTCTTTTTTAGCCCTGCTAACATTATTAATCTAGAAAACATAGATCCTGAAGACCCTGAAGAGGAATTAGCAGGCCCAGTTGCTTTGAAGGCACAACTACCTTTAGGAACTAGTAATTTATCGGGTTATCTACTTTTAGATGAAATTGAAGAGGATAATCCTGTTGCATTTGCATCACGTTATGAGTTTTTGCTGGATTCAATGGAAATTACTGTAGGAGGAGTTTATCAATATGATAATCCTTGGTCAGTTATGGTGACTGGCACACGTAATTTTGGTGATATTGGCCTAACTACGGGGACAAAACATGGAGGCAAAAACTGAAAGAGTATTTAGCCTCGCCCAGAACAGCAACAATAACACTTTGAAGAAATTCAAAACCACGTCTAAATATGCTTTTAGGAGCATAACCATGCTTCTTAAGTTTCAGAGGCCTTTGCTCATGAAGCCATATGCCCAATAAGTATGCCCAAGTAAATGCTAATGTTAGTAGAGCTAGCAATGTGTCCAAACGTGATGTGATGCTCACATGTGTATCCTCAAGATTGAAACCCCTCCTTTTTAAAGCCCCAAACAACGTTTCTATTCCCCACCTCTTAGCATATCTCTCTAAAGCCTTTTTAACCTTTGATGTAGTGGCAACTACCACTAGCTCTCCATCAGGAGCTCTGGTAACTGCTATGTATAAGCGATTGCCAAGTACTCTACAACGCTTTGAATGTACATACACCTCACCCTCCTTGAGATGCTTGTATCTTTCACTAGCTGGTCTATTCCTTCCCTTGCAACCTATTAAAGTGTTATTCCTAAGGCGCATAACAAAACTGATTCGTCTTTCTTTAAGCCCTTCAAACCAGTCTTTTCCAGTGAACTCACGATCAGCCACCAGTGCTTCAATATCTTCATGACCTAATATTTCTAGCAATCTATCAATGAGTGCTAGACGCTCTGTGGTGTTACTGTTACCGGCATGTGGTAAAACTGTCCACAGCAAAGGGAAAGCCATGCCTTTATATACAACTCCTAACATCAGAATGTTGATGTCTATGCTGCCCAGTTTCCAGTTAGTCCGATCTAAACTGAGTAAGTAAGGTCCTTTAGGTAACCAAGTTAGCACACATTTAGCTAACCACTCTCCTTCAATTTCTACTTCTGAGAAGAAGCGTTTGATACGTTTTTCGTTTGATGCAATCTCTACTGCACCGTTGAGCACACTTGCTACTCTTGATAGACTTACTGTTCTAACTGCCATCATCGCCATTATGAAACGAGACATGAAGTTTAGTCTTGCTCCATGTAGTTTTATATTTGCTTCTTTTAGTTTGTCCTTTAGTTGATCTGCCTTTGCTTTTTCCATTTCAGCTCAGCATATTTCTATGCTGAATCTTCTTCTCTTAACTTTTGTCCCGGTAGTTAGGATATTGGCTTTTTTGCTGAAGCTGTACTTGAAGGGAATAGTGATAAAGTTTTTCTGGTTGAAGACACGAGCAAGCCTTCAGGAATAGGTACAGAAACTAGACACGATGACTTGTTCCTATCTGGTACAATTGGTGCTAACTATAGCTATACTACAGATGACGATATGTTTTCAGTCGCACTCACTGCTCAATACTTTTACAATGGCTTAGGATACTCTGATTCCAGTCTCTATACTAAAAATCCAGCTGCCTTAACCACACTTATAGGACAGGGCGCTTTAAGTTTTAGTGATCTTCGAGAGCGAGGCCAGCATTACGGTGCTGCAAGAGTAAGTTTTAACAATATTTTAGACACAGATTTGACCCCTTCATTACTTTGGATAGGCAATTTGAACGATGGATCAGGCATAGTTGATATTAGTTTGCGATACAGTGGTATAGATAACCTAACTCCAAGTATTAGCTATAAATATAACTATGGTGTAGAAGGAGCAGAATACAGTAATAGTGGTTCTGGACACAGCCTAACTGCGGGTCTTGCCATAAATGCAGTTTTTTAAGGTGAATATAAAAACATGAAAGCCAACGTTCTAGTCATAGAAGATGAGGTTGAGTTGGGTGACCTCATCGCTATGTATTTAGAAAAAGAAGGTATAGAGGTGCGTACCTGTACTAGTGCTGAAGAAGCTGAAGAATTACTTTCATTTGCCGAGTTTGACCTTATAACATTAGACATAAACTTACCGGGTAAGGATGGGTTCGAATTCCTACAAAACTTTCGTCGTGAGCACCATTTGCCAGTAATGATTATCTCTGCTCGAGAAGCAGATGAAGACATCATTTTGGGTTTAGGAATTGGTGCGGATGAATTTGTAAGTAAACCTTTTGCACCTCGAGTCCTAGTTGCCAGAATAAGAGCTATGCTTAGGCGGCATAAACAACCTGCCAACAAAAGAAGCATGATAAAGTTCCTTAGCTACACTTTAGATGTAGATGCTTTTCTTTTCAAGAAAGATGATGAAAGAATCACTCTCTCTGGCAAGGAGTTTGAGGTACTAAGTTATCTTGCTCAACATGCTGGTCGCACCTTTAGTAGTGATGAGATTTACGAGGCAGCCTGGGGTAACAGTTATGGTGACTTAACCGCTGTTGGTGTATATATTCAGCGTCTTCGAAAAAAAATAGAGCCTAACCCAAAACATCCCACAGTTATTAGAGTTGTTCTGAAATAAATAAATCGGTCAAAATAAAGGAATGTTACTACCAAGAGATGACCGACAAGTAAGAAGTATAACAGGATTGAGCGAAAAGAAAGTAGAGGAACTAGAACCTGCATTTGCTAAAGCTTTAGAAGACCATGAAAAGCAACGTTATGAAAAGGCTCTAGAAGCAGGGAAAGTACATCGTAAGCCAGGAGGAGGAAGAAACAGTAAACTAAGTACAGTCAATATAAAACTGTGCTTTATTCTTTACTACCTTAGACTTTACCCAACGTTTGATGTTCTAGCGGAGAAATTTGATTTATCACGATCTAATGCCCATGCTTGGGTACAACGTCTTACACCAATAATGGCGAAAACTCTAAGTGGTTTGGGATATATGCCAGCTAGAGAGTTTGAAAACATAGAGGATTTCAAAGCAGCTTTTGAGGGACTTGACGAAATACTGATTGATGTTACAGAGCGAGAACATCAACGCCCAAAGGATGATGAAATGCAACAGGAGTTATACAGTGGCAAACAGGGTAACCACACGCAGAAAAACACAGTGATAAGCAGCAAGGAGAAGGTAATTTTGTTTGTGGGACAAACCTTTGGAGGACGGAACCATGACTATGCAATGCTAAAGGAAGAATTTCCACCTGAGGAGGAGTGGTTTGAGGATATTAAAGTGGCAGTAGATTTAGGATATCAAGGAATCGAGAAAGATTATGAAGGAGCAGATGTTGCAATACCTCATAAGAGACCTAGGAAGAGCAAAGCCAACCCTAATCCCAAGCTTAGTAAAGAGCAGAAGGCTCACAACCAAGCAGTGAGCAAGATACGTGTATATGTTGAGAATGCCATTGGAGGAATGAAGCGTTTCAAGATTCTTGTGTATGCTTTTAGGAATCGTATTAAGGGATTTGTTGACGATGTAGTAGGAGTTTGTGCTGGTTTATGGAACTGCCTTATTGCCTAATTCCTTATTTCAGAACAAGTCTATTGAAACAGTTTTTGGAAAAGGTTACAGATTTAATGAAGACCTTCTTCAGAGGATTGAATAGGTAAGAGTGAACCTAAAAACACAATTCACACTTTTAATAGTAGGGATTTTCATAATTCCTCTATTAGTTGCATCAGGAATTATGGCTTTTCAGTTTTGGTCTATAAGGAATTCAGGTAATGGTTTTCGTGTGTTTCCAACAATCATTCAAATGATTAAAAATACTTCTCCTGAAGATTTTCTAAATGGCAAATTTGATGCGTTGTCTGTACCGGAAAGTATGGAGCTAACAGTAGTAGATAAAACAAACAATACTATAATTTTTTCAACCCAAGCCACATCTGATACTTTGTTAAGTGAGGAAGAGTACTTGCTATCTCGAGCATTGGCAGATGGACTAGAAGATTTTAGCTTGTTTAATATTTCAACTGACCAGAAGCAATTTCAATATTTAATTAGCTATCCTAGAGTTTTTAAAGGTTCTACCAACATTCATCCTCAAGCATATATTTTAGCCATTTTTACTACCCTTCCCTTTATCATAATGCTTTTTCTAGCTATTGTTTTTTCACTGCTTATCATTAAGAGTATCAATAATAAAATAAGGAACTTGGAATATGCCACTACTCAGATCTCGTCTGGAAACCTCGAGTTTGAAATCCAAAGCAAAGGAAGTGACCAATTTGCTTCACTTGCTCATTCCCTTGATGAAATGCGTAAACAATTGAAAGATGAATATGTGCGAAGGTCTCGGTTTCTAATGAGCATTTCACATGATCTTAAAACTCCTTTAGCATCAATTGATGGATATATTGATGCTCTATTAGAAGGTTTTGGAGATAGTGAAAGTAAGCGAGATAAATTCCTTAAAATTATGAAGGAAAAATCTGCAACTCTTAATAAGCGGATTTCATCTCTTATAGATTTTGCCAAACTTACAACTTCTGAGTGGAATTTAAAATTGGAATCTACTTCCCTGAAGGAGTTTATAGAAGATTTTATAGATCTATACACTACCGAAGCAGAAATGCAGGGCTTCCAAATCGATAGAAAAATATCAATTCCAAAAGAAGTTGAATTCCCTATAGATGAGCAACTAATATCTCGTGCTCTGGAAAATATTCTAAGCAATGCAATGAAATTCTCAGGTGAGAGAAAGCATATTGTTTTTAGTTTAGTACAGACAAATGAAGCAGAATTACAAATACAGATTCAAAATTATGGTCTAGGTATAGCAAAAGAACATCTGGATCTAGTTTTTGAGCCTTTTTTCCGAGAATCCTCAGGCAGAAATGAACCCGGAACTGGTTTGGGTCTTGCCTCAGCGAAGTATATCATTGAGGCTCATGGTTGGAGTATTTCGGCCTCATCAGAGCTAGGAGAAATTACCAGCTTTATAATTTGTATTCCAAGATTGATGTGATTTTATACGGTGGAAACTTTGGTAGTTTTGTAGGAGTAATCTTGAGTTCAGGTAGTGGCCTCTAGTACTGTCAGATCGTTTCTTCCTATAGGTTCTTTGAATAGAAACCACTTGGGTGGTGCAAACGTGAGAGTTGAAAATGCTAGAGTTGCGATGAGCAGCACAACAGCAGCCCTCTAGCCTTTGCTGCTGACCCAAAAATCATTCTTGCTGATGAACCAACTGCTAACTTAGATAGTGAGACAGGCAGTCAACTTATTAAATTGATGAAACAACTCAATGAGGAAAAAGGGGTGACCTTTGTCTTTTCAACTCATGATCCACGCTTGTTGGAACATGTTAAACGTATCGTCAAATTAGAAGATGGCAGGGTTGTAGAGCAGAAAACACCCCTTGTCACCTGATATAGAAAGGATATTTTTATGCTAAAGAGCATCTTTGGTTTGTTACAAAACTTCACTGTGGCTGTAACTAGTCGAAAACATAATTATGGTCCTGCTCTAATATTACAGCGCAATGTCATGGAATATAACTCCTAGACAATATAGCAAGAGTACGTTTTCGATGCGAAGCATAAGCAGTATAATTTCTGCGCTGATAGTAACGAATTAGATTTAGTGATTGAGCTATTGTCAATCTAGGTAACGGTATTGCTGCCTTGAGCAGCACTCTTGCCTGTGGCAAAGTTAAAGCTGGAGACTTTTCTCCTAACATTAAACGCATCCTCACCAGAAAATGATGTGCTAGACAAGTTAATAGTATATGGTGATGCCAACCTAAGTAGCTTCTAGTTTCGTAGTGATCAAGCCCCAGTTCTTCTTTTGATTCCTCAAACGATGTTTCTATCGGCCATCTCATTCCACTTAGCCACACTAATGTTTCTAGGCTGACTTCTTCTGAGTCATTGCACAAATAATAGCTTATCTCTCTTTTCTCATTTAGGTTACGCCGAATTACCAACCACAGTTCCACTGGCTCTTCTTCTCCCCTTGTTTCCCATATTCGCTCAAAGGCAAATTCACATACTATTGGCCCTTTACTTCCTTCTTTCACTACATGTTTACTCCATTTTTCTGCTTCTATTTCCTTTGCTAACTCATCTATCCGTATTGATTCAATATTTGCCCTTGCTAGTTTCGGCTTCCTTCCCCTACCTTTATATTCAGGTACCTTGACCTCTGGCTTCTCCTTGTATACCTGCGTATCGCAAGATACTGCTGTAAAGTACTTTTTTCCTAATTCAGCTACTCCATCTCTAAACTCGATATTATTTCCATACAATGCATCTGCTAGCACATATTCAAAGCTCAAACGCCCTCTCTCTTCTGTCTTTTTTATCATTCCTAACGCTATTTCTGGTTTGGTTCTAAATTCTAGATCCTTTGGCACTCCACATTCTTCCCTTTTTTGTTCATGCTCTTTATCAAACCATTGTTCTGGTAAGTACAACTGCCCTTCTGTTAAGGTATGTCCTTTGTTACTGGCATACCCTAGGTATACTCCTACTTGACTGTTCTCCACTTTTCCTACTGATCCACAATATTGCCTTGCTACTCCTACTGAGCTTTTTCCTTGTTTTACATTCCCTGATTCATCAACTATCAGTACTCCAT
The DNA here is from genome assembly GCA_965223045.1 of Trueperaceae bacterium. Classification (GTDB taxonomy): domain Bacteria; phylum Deinococcota; class Deinococci; order Deinococcales; family Trueperaceae; genus CBDCVN01. Next base: position 3,368,626 of record CBDCVN010000013.1, on the reverse strand, counting down.
CATTACCTAAACTTTCTGCAATAAGTTTTTGATGCGTGTCAATCACAGGTTCTAACTGCCAAGGGCTTTGTCCTACAAAGTTTTGCATGCTACGGACATTCAGTCCTATTGATAGTGCCATTGCTTCTATATTTTTTCGATCAAGGTTGCTTAACAAACCTTTTAGATAATGTCCTGTCCAGATCAAACTTTCAGGTCGTTTAAATGCTTCTTCAAACTCTGCTACGTATTCTTTGAGTTCTTTTGCTAGCGCTTCTATATCTGCTTCAACTAAGTTGCATTCTGGAGGACTTAAATTTACGGCCTCTTCTAATATTTCATTGTGTGCTTTATAAATGTTTTTCATAGCCTTAATTTATTATTCACACTCGCACTTTTTTCGCACTTCCCCTTACTTAATATGCAACATTGCGCTGTAATATTATTATTACAGCGCAATGTCATGGAATATAACTCCTAGACAATATAGCAAGAGTACGTTTTCGATGCGAAGCATAAGCAGTATAATTTCTGCGCTGATAGTAACGAATTAGATTTAGTGATTGAGCTATTGTCAATCTAGGTAACGGTATTGCTGCCTTGAGCAGCACTCTTGCCTGTGGCAAAGTTAAAGCTGGAGACTTTTCTCCTAACATTAAACGCATCCTCACCAGAAAATGATGTGCTAGACAAGTTAATAGTATATGGTGATGCCAACCTAAGTAGCTTCTAGTTTCGTAGTGATCAAGCCCCAGTTCTTCTTTTGATTCCTCAAACGATGTTTCTATCGGCCATCTCATTCCACTTAGCCACACTAATGTTTCTAGGCTGACTTCTTCTGAGTCATTGCACAAATAATAGCTTATCTCTCTTTTCTCATTTAGGTTACGCCGAATTACCAACCACAGTTCCACTGGCTCTTCTTCTCCCCTTGTTTCCCATATTCGCTCAAAGGCAAATTCACATACTATTGGCCCTTTACTTCCTTCTTTCACTACATGTTTACTCCATTTTTCTGCTTCTATTTCCTTTGCTAACTCATCTATCCGTATTGATTCAATATTTGCCCTTGCTAGTTTCGGCTTCCTTCCCCTACCTTTATATTCAGGTACCTTGACCTCTGGCTTCTCCTTGTATACCTGCGTATCGCAAGATACTGCTGTAAAGTACTTTTTTCCTAATTCAGCTACTCCATCTCTAAACTCGATATTATTTCCATACAATGCATCTGCTAGCACATATTCAAAGCTCAAATGCCCTCTCTCTTCTGTCTTTTTTATCATTCCTAACGCTATTTCTGGTTTGGTTCTAAATTCTAGATCCTTTGGCACTCCACATTCTTCCCTTTTTTGTTCATGCTCTTTATCAAACCATTGTTCTGGTAAGTACAACTGCCCTTCTGTTAAGGTATGTCCTTTGTTACTGGCATACCCTAGGTATACTCCTACTTGACTGTTCTCCACTTTTCCTACTGATCCACAATATTGCCTTGCTACTCCTACTGAGCTTTTTCCTTGTTTTACATTCCCTGATTCATCAACTATCAGTACTCCATCATTACCTAAACTTTCTGCAATAAGTTTTTGATGCGTGTCAATCACAGGTTCTAACTGCCAAGGGCTTTGTCCTACAAAGTTTTGCATGCTACGGACATTCAGTCCTATTGATAGTGCCATTGCTTCTATATTTTTTCGATCAAGGTTGCTTAACAAACCTTTTAGATAATGTCCTGTCCAGATCAAACTTTCAGGTCGTTTAAATGCTTCTTCAAACTCTGCTACGTATTCTTTGAGTTCTTTTGCTAGCGCTTCTATATCTGCTTCAACTAAGTTGCATTCTGGAGGACTTAAATTTACGGCCTCTTCTAATATTTCATTGTGTGCTTTATAAATGTTTTTCATAGCCTTAATTTATTATTCACACTCGCACTTTTTTCGCACTTCCCCTTACTTAATATGCAACATTGCGCTGTAATACTAAGTAAAGCAATATATAGAAAAGAAACGGTATGAAACAAAGCATCACCATAGGTAGGATTACCACATTTTTTATAGTGGCTAATCTTAGTTGTTAGGCTAAAAGCAAATGACTCCCTAGGAAAGTGTTAAAATGTTATTAGTGCCGTGCCCAAACGTCTTAGGCAAGGACAGGACATCTATCAATGCTAAGCCCTACCCATGTTAGGGCACCTGATAAGGAAAATTAACTATCACAAATTAACATTAGGAGTGAAGTCATGACAGAAATACAACCAGAGAAATGTGCAGTAATTGTAGTGGATATGGCTCGAGATTTTATTGAACCAGGTGGATTCATTGCTGATGCTGGAGGTGTAGACTATCAAACCAGAGCGAAGGCAATAATTGGGCCTCTAGCACAACTGCTGGATGTGGCTCGAGAGGTTGGTGTTACGGTGGTTTATTCGACAGATCGACACACACCTGAGGATTCTGAACTCAAAAAATGGCCGCCACATTCAATGGAAGGAACCAAATGGTCTGAAATCGTAACTGAGCTAAAGCCCCAACCGGGTGACCTTGATTTATCAAAAACGACATACAGCGGCTTCCAAAGCTCGGACATAGAGGCACAGCTTAGAGCATATGGAATTGAATCCCTTTATATAACTGGGCTTCATACCGATTGTTGTTGCCGGCACACGTCGGGAGATGCCTTTCAAAAAGGTTTTGATCTGGTGTGGGTTACAGACGCTCTACAGGCTTTTACAGACGAAGCGCATAAGAGTGGTTTAGACTACTACAAAACATGGTACGCAACTGAGCCTGAGCGGCAATTCAAAACGGCTGACGAGGTTATAAAAAGTTGGTCTAAGGCTCCAGCTGCTGTCGCTGCGGTATAGCTTCGCTTCATACAGAGGGCAATCAAGCAATGATCAGCTTCAGCAGGGCGTAAATAATACTACCGTATGTCAGAAAAAGTCCTACATAGCGTGTCAGAGTTTTACCGATTAGTCAGGAAGAAGTAATAATCTAGAATAGAATAGTTCTAGGTAGCAAATGCTTCTAAGCACACTACTCTCTTCAAAAGGAGTAATCCATGAATAAGTTAAGTGGTAAAACTAAACAATCTCTTAAAGACTCTCTGGGCTGGGGTTTTATTCTCTGGCTCATCGGCTACGGTCTTGGCATTATTCTTTTCCCAATTGTGCCAATTCCCTTAATTGGATGGATCATTATGCCGGTTGGAGTAGCTATAACGCTTTGGGTACTATTTAAGAGAGTTGTTCTGAAATAAATAAATCGGTCAAAATAAAGGAATGTTACTACCAAGAGATGACCGACAAGTAAGAAGTATAACAGGATTGAGCGAAAAGAAAGTAGAGGAACTAGAACCTGCATTTGCTAAAGCTTTAGAAGACCATGAAAAGCAACGTTATGAAAAGGCTCTAGAAGCAGGGAAAGTACATCGTAAGCCAGGAGGAGGAAGAAACAGTAAACTAAGTACAGTCAATATAAAACTGTGCTTTATTCTTTACTACCTTAGACTTTACCCAACGTTTGATGTTCTAGCGGAGAAATTTGATTTATCACGATCTAATGCCCATGCTTGGGTACAACGTCTTACACCAATAATGGCGAAAACTCTAAGTGGTTTGGGATATATGCCAGCTAGAGAGTTTGAAAACATAGAGGATTTCAAAGCAGCTTTTGAGGGACTTGACGAAATACTGATTGATGTTACAGAGCGAGAACATCAACGCCCAAAGGATGATGAAATGCAACAGGAGTTATACAGTGGCAAACAGGGTAACCACACGCAGAAAAACACAGTGATAAGCAGCAAGGAGAAGGTAATTTTGTTTGTGGGACAAACCTTTGGAGGACGGAACCATGACTATGCAATGCTAAAGGAAGAATTTCCACCTGAGGAGGAGTGGTTTGAGGATATTAAAGTGGCAGTAGATTTAGGATATCAAGGAATCGAGAAAGATTATGAAGGAGCAGATGTTGCAATACCTCATAAGAGACCTAGGAAGAGCAAAGCCAACCCTAATCCCAAGCTTAGTAAAGAGCAGAAGGCTCACAACCAAGCAGTGAGCAAGATACGTGTATATGTTGAGAATGCCATTGGAGGAATGAAGCGTTTCAAGATTCTTGTGTATGCTTTTAGGAATCGTATTAAGGGATTTGTTGACGATGTAGTAGGAGTTTGTGCTGGTTTATGGAACTGCCTTATTGCCTAATTCCTTATTTCAGAACAAGTCTAAGAAAGTAAAAGGAGATTCGTTTCAGTATTTTGCTCTACTCGCAGTAGTTTGGGTGCTAATAGCTATTGTTTTTGATTATTTTTTCCTTGTTAAGGTTTTCCAACCAGAAGACGGATATTACAAGCTGGATGTATATCTATATTATGCTTTGACTTTTATTCTTCCTCTTGTTGTTGGTTGGTACAAAAAAAGATTTGCTAATACATCTTATGCTAAATAAATCTTCAAAACTACAAAGGGCTTGGTACAATTTAAGTCCCCAATGAAGAAGAGAAGGTTAAGGATTTAAAGGGTATTAAATCATCGAAGGCTCGAGTTCAAGACAAAAGGAGATCAAGATACAAGAACTATCACTATTTTCACAAATCAGCCTATACGTGCTACTAACACTGATGGGTCTACTTACCCTGATCATTTGGGGTTGGCAAATAATGGTACTTCAGGGTAGAGGGTGTTTGGAAATTAGTGTTCCTTTGAAAGATCTAGGGCATGTGGATATGACAAATCAGAAATTGCACGCATTGGATATCAAAACCAAACTAGCCAGTCTCAGGACAGCTATTTGTTAGAAAATGTGAATTCCAAAAAAAATTGCAGGATAGCCTATATTTGCGAGAAGCTTTAGTTGTTAACCACATAATCTTTACCAGATTGCAGAGGAGCTTATGCGTCAGCATCAGGATTATCCAAGGTATTTAAGAGTAGCGTTTTCGATTTCACACTCTAGGTGTCCACACGCCCTAGCATTTTGGCTGAAATTTGAACTAAGTATATCATTTCAGAAATAAAGTAGCTATACCCAATAAATGTCAGTATAGCTACTATGAAAACAAATCATAGACAAGCATACTCTACTGACATTACTGATGTACAGTGGCTTATAATTGAAGCCTTTCTACTTAAAGTTTTGACCAAAAGTACTAAGCGGGGACGTCCCATGAGCCTTGATCTCCGTGAAATTGTAAATGCTATACGTTACCTTCTGCGCAATGGTTGTACTTGGCGTGATCTTCCACATGATTTTCCTGCCTATCAAAGTGTGCGTTATCACTTTGATAAATGGTGTAAATCAGGTTTGTGGAAGGCTTTAAACAAACATTTACGCAGAAAACTCCGTGAGCAGGAAGGAAAACTTGCTGATTGCAGTGTAGGTATTGCCGATAGTCAATCGGTCAAAGGTAGTGTGCATGAAGAGAATGGGTACGATGGAGGAAAAAAGGTTAATGGACGTAAACGTCATATATTGGTTGATACCATGGGATTATTGATAGTTGTACTTGTAACTACAGCGAATAGGTCAGATAAGAAAGGATTAGAGCAAATGTTGAAGGCTATAAAAAGCACTATGCCAAGATTGAAAGTAATAAAAGCAGATCAAGGTTATGTCAGTGCGAGATTAGAGAAGTGGGTGCTGGACATATGTGGGTGGATATTAGAAGTAACAAAGAAACCAGAAGGAAAAGGTTTTCAAGTTATCCCACAAAGATGGGTGGTAGAGAGGACATTTGCATGGTTAGGAAACTATAGACGCTTAAGTAAAGATTATGAAGTATTAGCAGCAACAAGTGAAGCCTTTATCTACATGGCTATGTGTGATATCATGACCAAGCGTTTAGCGCATCAATCCACTCCCAATTTTGCTTAATAGATATTCCCCAAACACCCTCTAGCATGTGCTAGTATCTCCTTTTTTACAACTAGTTAATGCTACCTTGCCACTCGAGCCATAAATATAAATCTTGGCAAAGTTTCCCTTTTTATCCTCGAGCAACATAGTAATAGTATCGTTAACAGATTTACGACCAAAGGGTGCTAAATAGCTAAACTCTGTAAAACTAGTAGGATCAATGACTTCTAAAGAAATGCCATAAGACAAATTAATATTCTCTCCTGATACATTAATAGAGGCTACTTTGCCTGAATTCCAACTAACTATTTGATCTCGAGAAGTACGCCTAGCGACACTTCTAGCCTGATTCAAAGAGCTAATTATACTACGCTGTACTTCTCTAAATTGCTCTCTTTGTTGCCACTTTCTATACTCAACACTTCCAAGGGTAACCAAAACTCCTAATATAGCCAAGGCAACTATTAATTCTATTGGGGTAAAACCTGATTTGAAATTTTGCTTCATTATCTTTCACTTTCTTAAATAGTTACAAGTGTGATTTATATTACAAGTCCTTTTTCTGTGCTATAACTCTAACTTATTTCCATTCTTAAAATAGAGCTTGAGTCCAAGTTCTAAAAGAGTCCTAAAGTCATTTGCTAACATGACGAATTACCCTAGTTTTTAGAATAAGTGTTTTATGGGAATCAATATTTTGCATGTTGAACATTTCTTGACTGTTAATAAAACCCTGTTAAGGATGCTATTATTTGACCCAATTTGATTTTCTCACATCTAGTGATTTCTGATTTTGACTAATAGAGTTGTTCGGAAACAAAATGTTGGACCAAATAGTTGACTCATTAGATAAAAGATTTGTACCCTTGCTAAGACTTAGCTGTCACATTTTGCATTTCCGGAGCTTTAAATTGAGCAATTGTACATTTTATAATGCACGCTAGCTTATTTCTGAACAAGTCTAATAGTTTAAACCCTATTACAGAAATCTTAACATAACTTTTTAGTAACTATCAGAATTGTTTTAGCTAAATTAATTTAGCTAAAAAGTAATATTCTTTGGTTAATCTAAGCCTAAGTATCCTAGATTTTTCTAGGTATGTAAATTTAAGTTTTTTGCAAGGTAAAAAACAGTATTTTAAGAGTTATATTATGAACCCTATAAGTTTTTCATCTAAATCTAACTTTTGCTGCTTATTACAAAAGCATAGAACAGGAAATTTACTCTTAACTAATAATAAAGTGTTTCGTAGGAGCTTAGGAGAGAGAGTATGAATAAAAACAAAGGTTTTAGTGCTGCAGAGCTATTAGTAGTTTTAGCTATTATAGGTATTTTAGTAAGTGGTGGCGTTCTTATTATTCCACGTGGTGATATTGAGTTAGAACAAGCAGCACGAGGGTTTTCCCTTAGTGTGCAAAAGGCCCGTAGTGAAGCTATACGTAACAACAAGTTTGCAGGTATAGTTGTTCCTACAAATAGTGTCTTTAGTGTTTTTGTCGATGAAGATCAAAGTAGAACTTACACTGATGGAGACACAATTATTTCTAAGATTAACCTTGCAACAGAATATCCTAGTGTATCTATAACAAAAAATAGTGGCAACCAAATAGTTTTTGAACCAAGAGGTTTTGTTTGGGGAGCAATTAATCAAACAATCGTCTTTAGTAGCTCTAAGAGTAGCACTACTATAGACGCAATCATTGGTCTACAAGGACAAGTTAAGCTCAACTAAATTTTGAAGGAAAGGTGTTTGACATGAAAGAAAAATCAACTATCACAAATTTTTCCCAAGCTAACTTAGGCCTTGGTGATCAAAAAGGCATGACATTAGTAGAGTTACTTATAGCTCTTGTAGTTATTGTAATAAGTTTTTTGGCTATATCTGCAGGGCAGATGTCTAGCTTTACTAGTCTAGATAAATCAGTAGAGATAAAGAATGCCAAGACCTTTGCTACCCGTATTTTAGAAAATAAGTATCAAGATCTTGTCTATAATGTTTTAAATCCAGGCGTAGGTGAGACACGCCAAAGTGAATTTGATAAATACATAGCATGTGTGAAGAAAGATTTTGCTGCTATTCAGGGTAATGATACCGAAAAAGGGTGCTATGGCATTGACACATATAAAGACTACGATGTGAAATGGCGATTGTACAACGAACTAGATAATGGTGAGATTCCTATAGACTTAGAAGGTATAGTTCTTTTAGAAATAAAGGTTGATTGGACAGATAATGGTGAAGCACACTCTTTTAGCTTAACAAATTATTTAAGCTGTGTTTATGTAGTTACAAATAATAGCAACATTTGCCCTACCCCAAGGGATCCAGTATAATGAAAAGTACAAGCAAAGTTTTTAACAAGAGTGCCCAAGCAGGTTTCACAGTGGCTGAGCTTATGGTCTCCACTGCTATTATAGCAGTTATAACAACTATAATTGCTTCCTTTCTATCCTCTTCACTAAAGTTAAATGAGTTAAATGTTGCACGCGGTGAGTTACGCAGCAATATTAGCTTAGCAATGGAGCTTCTTACTACCGAGCTTTATAGTGCCGGCTCAATTGGCGTATCTGCAGATGGTATTGAAGAAACTTGTGATATTGAGTATGTTAACAGTGCTACTTATCCAGCTTTCTCTTTGGAATCGGCTACAGCAAGGCTTTATGAATTTACTGTTAGATACTGTGACCCTTATGACAAAGTTGGTGACCAGAGAGTAGCTCTAGAAGTTTCTTACAAGATAGAAGCAGATAGTGACAATGGTAATTTACTAACACTTAAACGTAGTAAGAACAAGTTAGTTAATGGTAGCTTTGAGACCAATAGCTATGTACCTATGGTTCCGGGTATTGTGGGGTTAGAGCTTGAATTTGAGTGTAAGTTTTCTACTACAGATGCAGACTGTAACCCTATAAGTGGTGGTGACTATAAAAATATTTTAGCTATTACGGTTAAAATAGCTGCCCAAACCACCTCTAAAGCTAAAGAGGCTGATCAAGAAACATACTACTTTAGTCTAGACAATACAAACCCAATAGATGCCACAGATGGGTACCTTTACGATTATGCTCAACAGACAGTTCGCCCTGTAAATTTATTTGGAACTAGTTTTTAAGGAGATAAAGAAACTATGAAATTTGGAAACCAAGGTTTTGCACTAATGTTTGCAGTAATAGTCATGGCTGTAGCGGGCGCACTACTTACTGGCCTACTATTTAACTCTACTATTAGCTTACAAGTAAATAGCAACGATTTAAGATCTGCCTATGCCAAAACTCTGGCTGAAACTGGCTTAAACAAGATGCAAACAGCTGCTTATCAAAGCTATAGTTTCTATTCAGAGGGGAATTGGCAAGATTATGAGCTTACTTATGAACAAACTTCTCAAGCAATTTGTGATAACTACCTCTCTATCGGTTTAGATTTAGATAGATTACGTGACAGTAATCAGCAAGATGCTAATAATCAATACTATCGTACAGTCGGTACAACTAATGACGTTCCTGTAGGTGTACCAGTGTTTACACCTGTTACTTTGGCAGATGGGGTAAAGGGTGGCTTTGAAACTACTCTTACTATAGATGGAGATAGGAGCATTATACAATCGCGAGGTTATCTAGGTGATAATATAGATGACGCCAAGGCAATTTCTACTTCTCTTGCTGCTATTAAACTTGAAACTACTGCTAGCGCTTGGGAAAATGCTGTTTTTGCTGAGGGAATAAAAGAGGGCAATGGGCAAATTAATGGTAAGGTTGCTATTTATGGTTCGGTGCATTTAGTGGGAACACCTGCTGATGGCGTGACTGCTTTAGCACTCAGTGGCACAGCAGGTGTCTATCGTAGCTATCTAGGCGAAGGTAGCAATAGCGATATCTCTACTACAATGGCAACAGTTACAGGCAGTAATGATTTAGATATCTGTGCTCGTATTAGGATTAGAGAAGGGAACCTAGATGTTGCTAGTGGATCTTCCACCGCAGGTACTGCGGCTAACCCTTTACAAAGTGTGGAGCTAGGTGGCACTGTTACTGGTGGTGGTGAAGTTTGGACTGAAAGCAATGAGATAGACCCTTATGATAACAACTTGCAGGTTGTTGCCCCAACACTTGATAGTGAATACCCAAGCGAAACGGATACAAATCCTCATTATTTTGGAAAAGATGAATCTGGAAATTATATAACGGTAAACATGATTGACCTTTCAGCTTGTGGACAGTTTACACAAACTTTACAGGGTAAAGACACTATAGTTTTTGCAAATAGTTCTCGAGGTCAAAATGATGCTACTCCTTTTGGAGCAACCTGCTCTTCAACATCAGGAGAAGCTGCTATAGCATGGCTTGGTACAGACGTTGATTGCAATATAGGTAATGCTTTAACCCCTCCTACTTCTACTGCCAGCGACGGTTATTTATGCATAGCGGGCCATAACCCTATTGCTAATTCTAAAGGGGCAGACATACTCTTTTATGATGATGTTTTCTATAAAGGAAAGGGGACTATAAGGGCAGGTGCTAATATAGGTGACACAACAGCTAATATAGAGATTGACTCAGACTTGCTACCACATGATAGCGTCTTTCCTGCAGCAATTCCTGATAAAGGTCTTGAAGGAAGTATCCTAAGCCTTGTATCTAGTGGTGATATGGATGTTGGTACATCCGCTCAAGTAGAAATAGCAGCAGTTCTTTTTGCTCAAGGAGATGTAATTCTAAACTTTCAAACCTTGGTAATAGGGTCTATTGTTGCCAATGCTATTCAGGCCAGTAATCAGGTACCTGGGATAGCTTATGAAAACCGCCTTATAGATAATTTACCAGTAGGAGCACCGGGAGCAGAAAGCCTTATTAGACCTTACTTACGTGTCGAGGCTTACGAGCGTAGATAAGTTACAAGTACTTACAACAAACAACCTTGGCGTTGGGTTTACCCAACGCTTTTTTCATTACCCTAATTCTCTTAGTTTAGATTTTCCCAGATGCTCTACAAGTAATATTATAAAAGTTGTTAACATCATTAAAATAACTGCCAAAGCAAGCGCAGAGCCATAGTTGCTCATTCCCGGTTTGGAAAGGCGGTCAAAGATAGCTACAGGTAAAGTGGCATATTCTGGGCGCAAAATAATTAGTGAAGCACCAAATTCCCCTAAAGATACCGTAAAAGCAAAACTAGCTGCAGCAATAAATGCAGGCACTAAAAGCGGAAGTTCTATTTGTAAAACTACTCTAAGTGGATTTGCTCCTAAAACTCTTGCTGCTTCTAGTAACTGCTCTGGTAAAGCTCGCATAGTTGGTAATAAGCTCCGTACCACAAAAGGAAAAGCTATTAAACTATGTGCAAGAACAATGCCCCATACACTGCTAGTGAGTCTAGGGAAGGCAAGCAAATAACCAAAGCCTAAGGTTACTGCACTGATAATTAGGGGAAAAAGGCTTAGGTTATCTAGCCAATGCCATTTTGCTCGGACAATGCTATAGGTAAAAGCAAAACCAACTAAAGTGGAAAGGATTGTGGCTAAAAAAGCAAACCTTAGTGAATTAAAAAGGGCTGGACCTAAGCCTACAAAGCCTATGGAGCTACTGGCTTTTAAAAGATAGCTAAAATATTGAAGGCTTAACTTACCTTCTATCCAAAATGCTTTTATCCATAAAATTAAAAGGGGAACAAGAGTTAAGCATATAGCAAGAGATATGTTTAACCCTATAAGCAAAACCCAAACCCCCTTTGCTTTTCGCAAATTAGGAGTTCTATCTACCTGCAGAGCCAAATATCTTTGCAAGAAAGTGTATAAACCTGTAAAAACACCGACAACTAAAAGCTGTAATAAAACTAAAACTGCTGCTTTATCTAATTGTAAATATTTAGCACCCAAACGATAAATCTCTACTTCTAGTGTAGAAAAGCGCACTTCTGGTGCTAGAATAAGAATAACACCAAAACTAGTAAAGCAAAAAATAAAAACTAAGCTTGCTGAAGCAAATATAGCAGGAGTAGAAAGAGGTAATATAACTTTTAAAAACTTCTGTAGGGACGAAGCTCCTAGAACAGCAGCAACCTCAATAAATTGGGAAGTTATGTTTTCTAGATAAGCACTAACTATACGCACAACCAAAACGTAGTTGTAAAAAATATGTGCTAGTAAAATAATAATTAAACTGTTCCGCAAATCCCAAGCTAGTAAACCTCTTGGCCCTAAAAGGGCTAGGAAACCAATACCTGCTACTACTGTAGGTATAACAAAAGGAATAGTAAAAAGACTGCGCAACAAACGCTTGCCTTTAAAGTCAAAGAAGGCAAATAGAAAAGCATTTGGTAGAGCAAAAAGTAAGGTTAAAAAGGTTGATAAGCAAGCTTGGTAAAAAGTAAACCATAGTCTTTGGTGATAATAAGTATTTTGGAAAATGTCAGTTATAGCATAGAAATTGCAAGTATTTAATTTGATAAGTGTAAAAATGCTATCTGCGTCACAGAAACTACGTACCAAAATAACAAGTAGGGGGTAGAAAAAAAATACCCCTAGGAAAACTATTGCTAAAACTCCTAGTAGGTTTGCAAGCAGATTGTCTCTCACAATATTACACGATAAATCCTTACAGGCTGTTTGTTAAATTAAACACTTAAGTGTCCATCGATTCTTGCCATCACAAACGTAGTTTATTGCCTAATTCGTCAATGCTCCAATTGCTATGAGGAACGCACTCACTGTTTAAAGTATATAATAAGTTGATGAAGCGGTTAATTAGTCTCTTACTACTTAGTTTCTTTAGCATTGTATGCTCTCACGCCTCTATAGTAATAGTAACTTTAACTATAACCCCCACATCCCCTAAAGCTAATCAAGATTTTCAGATTGAACTTTACCTTGAAGATCCTTTGCAAACACCTATTGAAGACGCCATTATTTTAGTGGAGGCGTCTTTAGAAGGAACTGTTAACTTTGAGCCTATTACAGTTAGTTTGCTCGAGACCTCTGCAGGTACCTATCAATCTTCTATTAACTTAACACAAGAAGGTACATGGGAGCTTTTTTTCCGTGATCAAACTTTTAAAAGAGAAGAAGCTACTGCTAGAGTCAATATAAATGTAGGCACGGAAAATCCTGAAACCATAGAATTTATATTTCCACCTACACAAGTAAGCTCAAATAACCTTTGGGTTTGGCTTGTTTGGGTTATAGGCTTACCAATAGTAGCAGCGATTGTAGTAACGGTGTTGGTACTTTCAAGTGGTAAACCTGAAGAATCTCGATCTAAAAAACCAACATGATATTATTTAATTTTCAAAAGGCTGAGGTGCTGCAGGGTAAGAGCCTAAAAATTTAATAAAGGCCGCACGCCGCATAAGCCCTGTAAGGGCTTCAGATACATTCCCATCATCTATATGGCCTTCGATATCTATATAAAAAAGATAGCTCCATGGCCTGTCCCGCCTTGGACGTGACTCTAGCTTAGTCATATTAATATTATTTTTACGAAAAAGCTCTAAACAATCTATTAAAGCACCTGGATGATGACGTGTAGTTAAGATTAGGCTACTTTTATACTTTGTTCCTTCAACATAATTTGCTTCTTTTTCGCCAAGGATAAAAAATCGCGTGTAGTTAAATTTTTCATCCTCAATATGACTTTCTAAAATGTCTAGATTATAAATCTCTGCTGCACGGTCACTAGCAATAGCAGCTTCGACCTTGCTATCCTTTTCAGAAATAATTTTGGCTGCTCCAGCAGTGTCAAATTCAGTAATCACTTCAAAGTTATGCTCTGCTATGAAACCTTGGCATTGCTCTAAGGCTTGGTAGTGGCTATGAACGCGCTTGATTGCTTCAAAAGCTACTCCTTTTTGAACCATAAGATTATGATGTACATGGACAATTTGCTCTCCTATAACATGTAAAGTCGCGTCAGAAAGCAAGTCATAAGTAGCATTAATAGAGCCTGCTAAACTATTCTCTATGGCTAGGCAAGCATAGTCACATTCACCTTTAAGTACTGCTTCGAAGGCTAATTTAAAGCTAGGATAACCAACGGGCTTGCAATTGGGGTCAAACTGTAGGCTAGCCTGCTCACTATAGGCACCAGAAATACCTTGGTAAGCTACACATGGAGGTTCGTTCATAATTGATTCTAACTGATTGCTTGGCCCTAAATTTTAGCAATTTTATACTAAACCTAACAAAAACAGTTACTAATTCAATGGCATAATATTGTAAAATATGGCATCAAATGCTGCTATAGGCATCCATAAAAGTAAATTCTACTTCTGCATTATCGTAGAGGTTCAAGTTTTTGAACCCTTACACACTGATTATTGGCAATATCTCATTCCTAACTAAGATTATGTCTTACAGGATTAGATATCTACTTTGGGGATTTTCTAGCGTACTACATAAACCTTCTGCTATACACCTTAACAGCAAAACCCTAATCATTTACGTCTTTTGATAAGGCTAAGTATTATAACAAAAATGAAAGCCCCAATGAGAGCATGTACAACATCAGCAGCTGAAATAGCTATATCTGAAAGACCAAAATCAATTTTTAGAAAAGAAAATATAACACCACCAATAATAGCTCCAACAAGGCCTATTACTAAATTACCCCAAAGCCCAAATCCTCTCTTGCCCCCCTTTAAAATCATTCCTATAAGTGATCCTGCTAAAAAACCTACTATAATCCATGAAATAATTTGACTTACTGTAATATCCATAATATCTCCTTAAGACTTGCTAATTGTAGCTTTTATCTTAAACATTTATAAAAGGTAACCTTTAGGGAGTGCCCGGTAATGCTAACCTAACATTTTGCTCTAATAGCGTAGTTTTGAGTGAAACAAAGCCATGACCGGGGATATCAACTAATAAATCGTTGGCGTCAATCCCTACTAGAACATTGTAGCTAAGTAGTTCACCGGTATCTGGGTGATTAATAATAAGGCTTAGTTGTTCACCACTTTGAAGAGGCACATCAAAAATCAACTGATTTGCCCTAACTCGTGCCATACCTTTAGGAGTAAGCAAATCAGGAGCAAAAAGCCTAAACTCATGCCCATCTTCTATAGTAGGTGTTTGTGCTTCTACGGTAGGTGTCTGTGCTTCTATAATAGGTGTTTGTGACCATGCAATATTAAAGACTGTGAAAAGCACAACTGTCAAAAATAAAAATTTAAGCACATGCTTTAATGCTTTCATCATCCTCTCTCCTACAATCATTTATATCTTCAAGGTAACTTTTATACCTCTAAGATATTTCTCCATACCGCGTGTATGCTAACAAATATTGATACTATGTTTTTTAAGACAAACTTAAAAAAACCTTTATGTTTTGCACATAGCTTCCATTTGTGAAAATTTTACTCTCTTGAAAAGGCAATACCCAAAGAAATAAGCAAGCTGTTTTTTAAATTTCGAACATTAGTTTTATTAGAAAATCATTAAGGTTTATTCATTATATTATTCATCGAAATTACCTCACTTAAAGAAGTGATTACCTTATCAACTTCGTTTCTGTTAATAACTAAAGGGGGCAAAAAACGAATAACTGTTGCTCCAGCATTTATTGTTAGTACCCCTTTTGCCCTAAGTGCATTTATATAAGTAGCTACCTTTTCCTTAAATTCGACTCCTATCATTAAACCAAGCCCCCGTATCTTGCGGATTTTTGGTGAGTTAAGCTTAGTTAATTGTTCTTTGAAATAATTGCCCATTTCCCAAGCATTTTTTATTAGGTTTTTCGTTTCTATTTCTTCTAATACAGCCAAAGCTGCTGCCGAGGCTAAAGCATTACCACCAAAAGTAGTTCCATGCCCACCTTTTGGCATTTTTAAAGCCACATCTTCAGTCATAAGCAGTACTCCTATAGGGAAACCACCACCTAGTCCCTTAGCAAGGGTTACCATATCTGGGTTTATATCAAAGTGCTCACAAGCCAAGAATTTTCCCGTACGACCTACCCCCGATTGTATTTCGTCTATTATTAGTAAAGCTCCACGTTCTCGAGTTATTTCCCTTACTGCTTTTACAAAGGCTTCTTCGGCTACATGTATTCCCCCTTCACCTTGCACTACTTCTAGAAAAACAGCTGCTGTTTCTGCTGTTACAGCTTTATCAAGTTCTTCTATATTATCAAATTTGATAAAATCAGCTTCATATCTTAAAGGTTCAAAAGGCTCTCTATATTTCTTTTCCCAAGTAATTGACAATGCCCCCATTGTTCTACCTGAGAAACCCCGTTTTGCTGCTACAAACTTACTTCGTCCCGTTATAGCTCGAGCCCATTTCAAAGCAGCCTCATTAACTTCTGAACCTGAATTGGCCATAAAAATCCGTTTTAAGCCAGTGTTAGGCAAAAAACCCATAAGCTTTTCATAGAAAGCCACCCGCGTATCGTTAGCATGCATTTGTGAACAAACAATAAGGCGCTTGGCTTGGTCAGCTAGGGCATTTGCTAAGCGTTCATTAGCATGTCCTATACTAGCAACGGCTATACCTGCTAAACAATCAATATACTCATTGCCATCAATATCATAGACTTTTACCCCTTTACCATGAGTAAGTACCAGGTTAGGCTTCCACAAGCCCGAATTATACTCAGCATCTCGTTTAAGAATATCTTGACTTTTTGACATATATAACTCCCACCTAAGATCTTAATTCACTTATGCCACGCACACCTTTAAAAAATACAGTCCAAGTAGCAATCCACCATATAAGTGTAGCAATAAAAAGTATCCACCAAACAACATTCCAAAAACCTAATAAAAATCCAAAGTTATTATTCAAAAGATTTTCAATATTACTATCAGGAAACATTCCTGCCTCAAATGCTTTGAGGAAAATCACTCGCGCCATAACCTCGTGAATAACACGCATTAATAATAAAGTAGCAAGAAACAAATGCATATTAAATCCTAAAAAGCATTAAGCCTTAAAGCGCTTACTTTTATAACGATGGCTAGGGCGACGGGGGCGTTTGCGGGCACGGGGTTTAGAAGTTTTGCCACCATTATCTTCATTTTCCTCTTCATTACCTTCATCTTCATCAAGTACTGAGGAGCGCTTCTCAATAACCGTGAAAAAAAAGTTAATTACAATGACAAAAAAGCTTATAACTACAAAAACCCACCAAAAGAAATTCCAAAATCCTTTTAGGATATAAAATCGTCCAATATTATTTTCTAAACTTGTTATGTTATTAACACTAATTAGTTCAGATTTGAGAGATAGAAAGTAAATATATTGTGCAGAAACCCTGTCTAAAAAACGGGTTGTTAACAAAATCAAAAAAACTATAAAGGGACGTTCCAATTTTTATACCTACTCTTTGTAAATAGTAACTTTTTTAAATAATAACTGTACCATTACCAGCAAGGGCATTTTGTACAGGTTTTTCTACTCGAGCATCTCCAAAAACAACTCGCTCAACCCCTCCTACCACCGCCTCTTTAGCGCCCAAAACCTTTTTCTTCATACGATCCTGAGCAAATTTAAGATAACTTTCTACATCATTGGCTGGAATTTGCTGAATTAAACTAGTTTCATCAGGAAAATCTCTAAGCAAACCAGGTACATTAGATAACAAAAGTAAAGCTTCTGCTTTTAAAGCCTTAGCTAGTGCTGCTGCTGCACGGTCGCCGTCAACATTAATGGCTGTGCCCTGATAGCTTATAGCTGGAGGTGTTAACACTGGTAAATAACCATTTTCTAAAAGTAAGTTAATAAGTTCAACATTAACCTTCTCTACAGTGCCTGTTCTATCACCACGCAGAATTTTAGTCTTGCCATTTTCAACACTTCTGACTTTATCTTTATGCTTGCCTTCAAAAATCCTGCCATCAAGCCCCGATAAGCCTACTGCATTTACTGCTAACTTTTGCAGGCGTTCAACTATACCTTTATTCATTTTCCCGCAGTAAACCATTTCAAAAATCTCTAAGGTTTTTTGGTCAGTAAACCTACTAGTGTAACCACTAGGACTAGTAATAAATTTAGGGGGATGTCCTAATGCTTTAGCAACACTATTAGTCTCGGCGCTACCACCATGAACCAAAATAAGTTTTCTATCTTGCTTGTAAAGCTCTGCCACATCAGCACACAGGGCACCATAATCAATACCTAAAGAACCACCAACTTTAATTACAATCATGCGTACTATTAATACTTTCTAGTGTTTTCTGACTCTAGTGCTGTGATTTGCTCACATAATGTTGGATTATTGATACTTACTTGCACAGCTAAAGTTTAACTTATAGCTTAGAATGATCACAAGCTAAGCACAGTATAAACAAGCAAAGATAAAGTTAAAATTGGGGATATGGATAGGATTATTAGTGTTTTTGGCTCCTCTAAAACTGAGCCGCTTGAACCTGAATGGATACAAGCAGAGAGATTAGGTAGGTTTTTAGCAGAAGCTGGTTTTGGCGTAGCTACAGGTGGTTACGACGGTACCATGAAGGCTGTTAGCAAGGGGGCGCATGAAGCAGGGGCCCCTGTAATTGGTATAAGTGCACCTAATGTTTTTCCTAAAAGGAGAGGGGTAAATGAGTTTGTTGCCAAAGAGATTGCTGCTGAACATTTGCTCGAGCGCATCCATCAACTAACTTCAAAAAGCCTAGCTGCTATTGCCTTACCCGGATCAATTGGTACTTTGACTGAACTTATTATAGCTTGGAATTTAGCTTTTCTTGCTCCTTTAAATAATGGCGTAGCTAAGCCACTAGTTACAGTAGGAGGGGTGTGGCGAAAAATTATTCTAGTGATCGAGCAAGAGATTTCTGCTCCTAAAGGCCTAGTGCAGTGCGTTGATACTGTAGATGAAGCGGTAGCTGCGGTTACTAAAAGTCTTTCCGCTCAAAAATAAACATTGCCCAAGCTGCAAAAATGGAGCCATAAATGCCTAGCCATGCAAGCGTCCAACCTAGGCTTTCTGTAGGATGAATATAGGCGTTGAGGTGAGTGGTTAATAGGTAGCGCTCGAGCTGTGGCCATACCACTAAAAGCCTCATAAAAATGAGTAGGGCAATTGTAGCTAAGGCTCCACTTACTCCTTGACCAAAAACCACTGTAAAAAACATAGCTAAACAACTAATAGGTACAAGACTAGTGGCAGCTAAAGTGTAGGCAACACCTAGCTCTTTTAGAGCTGTTAAGGGAAACATTTCTCCTACACCCACTAACTCACCTGCTCCTAAGCCTGTACCACCAATAAAAGCGCTATAGCCGTAAGGGAAAGCAATTAGTAAAGATGCACCTAGTAGAAAAGCTAGCAATATAAAAGGAAAAAGCACTGCTATGGTTAGTTTAGCCAAGAACCATTTGGAACGCGATACTGGGCGTAAAAGTACTGTGGGCAAGGTATGGTGACTCACCTCTACCCCTAAAAGAGAAGCACTAACAATTGCCACTAGTAGTGGCAGCAAAAACTCCATTGAAGACAGTAATGAAAGGGCAGGTACTTGATAAGCTGAAATAACATAAAATCCATAAATATCTATAACACCAGGAGCATAGGCCCAAACTATCGGGAAAAAGATAAATAAGATAAGACTTAAGCGTACACTTGCTAGACGCCACAACTTGCCCCATTCAATGTTAAGAAGTTGCCACATTAGATACCCCTTCTGTTACCGGTGAGTTCTTGGCATCAGTGTAATCTGTTACCCTTTCAGCATAGTAGTTCTTTAGGTCAAAAAAGTCAGGCCTAAGTTCAAGGATTTGAATGTTGCCATTACTAAGTGCCTTTGTTAGCTTACCTAAGCTACTTTCATCGTTTAATCTAAAGACTATATCTGCGGCTCGAGCTTGTGCATGCTCTACAAAAGGTTGGCTTTGCAAAGCCACAATAGCCTCGGCAGTTTTATCCACTTTTATACGGTAACGTCCTCGCAAATTTGATAAGAGCACTTCATCTATTAATTCTCCTTCCTCCAGAATACCTACTTTAGTACAGTAAGCCACCACTTCATCTAGATGATGGGTAGATAGTAAAACAGCTGCTCCACGTTCAGCAGCTTCTTGTAATACACGGTGCACCAAATGTAAACTCAAAGGGTCCATACCACTAGCAGGCTCATCTAAAATAAGTACAGCAGGTTTAGTTAGTATTGCTGCAGCAACACCTAATCTTTGACGCATACCAAGGCTATAAACACCTACTTTACGTTCAGCAGCATTACTTAATTCCATTATGTCCAAAACCTCATCTATACGTTTCCTATCTACACGACCCGCCAACCTAGCATGCAAGCGTAAGTTTTCTCGTCCACTTAAATAAGGGTAAAAAGCAGCAGGTGCTTCCACTACAGCTCCTAGATCTCGCTTAGTTTGAGAGTTTAAAATAGGATCTTTTCCTAACAAGCGCACACTACCCGAAGTTGGGAAAGCTAAACCAGTTATAAGGCGTATGACTGTGGTTTTACCTGCCCCATTAGGGCCAACTAATGCATAAACTTCTCCTGCTTTAACATTAAAAGTTAGTTTACTAAGTACAGGCCGCTTTCCATAATACTTGCTTAAGTTATTAATACTGATAGCTGCTAGGGGGTCTTGAGAAGAAATCTTTTTCTTGTTCATGGGCTAAAAACAATCAATTTTTTTGAATTCATCTTGTCTTTCATAATAACAATAGATTCTTTGGGAAAGTGTGGAGATGTGCAAGTATGTTGAGGCTCTTCATCATTACTAGTAAACCACAGAGTTAAGAGAAATGCTGTGCAACGAAGGTTATGGCTTTTGGGAAACAATTCTTGCTCTACTAATCCATCTAGTTCCATTGTACATTGTTGTAATTGCATTAGTTATAGCATGGCGTTGGGAATGGTTTGGTGCGGTTCTGTTTATTGCTTTAGCATTGCTCTACATAGTTTTGAGCTGGGAAAGACTACATTGGAGTGCTTATTTGGCAATTTCTGGTCCTTTGATTTTGCTGGGTGTCCTTTTCCTATTAAATTGGATATACAGAGCAAAGCTAAGAATACAATAAAGGTAATTTATGAAACTCTATCTCCAAACTCACTTAGCTTGTAAACCTGAGTCAGCATGGCATGAGATTAAGAAGTCGTCACTTTTAATAAATTTAAATTATGAAACCAACATTGCGCAAATTTGTATTTAATGCACATCCTGACGAAGGTAGTTTTGTCGAAGATCTAGCAAAAGCTTACTATAAAGGTGCACTTCAATCAGGATTTGAGATTCGTTTAGTGCATTTAAGAGAGCTTTCCTTTGACCCCATCCTTTGAGGTGGTTACCAGCAAAATAAACTCGAGAGTGACTTGCTTCAGCAACAGGCTAACATTCATTGGTGTCAGCATTTTGTTATCGTTTCCCCTAATTGGTGGTGGAACTTACCAGCGCTTCTCAAAGGTTTTATTGACAGGGTATTTGTTCCAGATTTTGCTATGAATTACAAAGAAAGCTACCCATATGTTATTCCATTGCTCACAGGACGTTCAGCCCATGTCATCTATACCCAGAATGCACCTTGGGGTTTGGGGAAAGTTGCTCGAGGAGACAACTTCTGGCGCTCCATCAATCACCCAATCTTACGACACTGTGGTTTTAAACCTACCCGAAGAACTGTTTTCGGCCCTATTAATACTTCTTCTGATCAACAGCGTTTAAAGTGGCTCGAGCGTTGTCAGCAGTTAGGGAAATTTGGATGCCCAAGCCAATTAAGTTAGGCGAAAACTTTCTATGGATTCTCATTTCTATTTCTTTATTGCCTTAGCCTTCTTTTTCGTTCATGAAATGGACGCTGTTCAACAACATGAATGGCGAATGTTTCCATTAACTTCTTGGCTAAAAGAAAAAACCAGCTTCTTTATCTTTATGGGTCTCCACGTGCCACTATATGTACTCCTTTTATGGAACCTTTACACTCCAAATGGATTAAATAAAGGTTTAATCCGAGGGCTAGACATCTTCTTTATCATCCATGTGGTTCTCCATTTGCTATTTCTCAGGCATCCTAAAAATGAATTTAACTCAACTTTTTCTTGGATTATCATTCTTGGCGCTGGTGTTGCGGGTTTAGTAGATCTTTTGGCGAATTTTTAACCTGCCTTACTATTAGCTAATAACAGCATGTCAGAAAAAGTCCTACATAGCGCGTCAGAATATTACCGATTAATCAGGCAAAAGTAATCGCCTAGAATAACTCTGAGTATCAGATGCTTTTAAGCATATTACTTTTTCAAAAGGAGGTAATATTACAGCGCAATGTTGCATATTAAGTAAGGGGAAGTGCGAAAAAAGTGCGAGTGTGAATAATAAATTAAGGCTATGAAAAACATTTATAAAGCACACAATGAAATATTAGAAGAGGCCGTAAATTTAAGTCCTCCAGAATGCAACTTAGTTGAAGCAGATATAGAAGCGCTAGCAAAAGAACTCAAAGAATACGTAGCAGAGTTTGAAGAAGCATTTAAACGACCTGAAAGTTTGATCTGGACAGGACATTATCTAAAAGGTTTGTTAAGCAACCTTGATCGAAAAAATATAGAAGCAATGGCACTATCAATAGGACTGAATGTCCGTAGCATGCAAAACTTTGTAGGACAAAGCCCTTGGCAGTTAGAACCTGTGATTGACACGCATCAAAAACTTATTGCAGAAAGTTTAGGTAATGATGGAGTACTGATAGTTGATGAATCAGGGAATGTAAAACAAGGAAAAAGCTCAGTAGGAGTAGCAAGGCAATATTGTGGATCAGTAGGAAAAGTGGAGAACAGTCAAGTAGGAGTATACCTAGGGTATGCCAGTAACAAAGGACATACCTTAACAGAAGGGCAGTTGTACTTACCAGAACAATGGTTTGATAAAGAGCATGAACAAAAAAGGGAAGAATGTGGAGTGCCAAAGGATCTAGAATTTAGAACCAAACCAGAAATAGCGTTAGGAATGATAAAAAAGACAGAAGAGAGAGGGCGTTTGAGCTTTGAATATGTGCTAGCAGATGCATTGTATGGAAATAATATCGAGTTTAGAGATGGAGTAGCTGAATTAGGAAAAAAGTACTTTACAGCAGTATCTTGCGATACGCAGGTATACAAGGAGAAGCCAGAGGTCAAGGTACCTGAATATAAAGGTAGGGGAAGGAAGCCGAAACTAGCAAGGGCAAATATTGAATCAATACGGATAGATGAGTTAGCAAAGGAAATAGAAGCAGAAAAATGGAGTAAACATGTAGTGAAAGAAGGAAGTAAAGGGCCAATAGTATGTGAATTTGCCTTTGAGCGAATATGGGAAACAAGGGGAGAAGAAGAGCCAGTGGAACTGTGGTTGGTAATTCGGCGTAACCTAAATGAGAAAAGAGAGATAAGCTATTATTTGTGCAATGACTCAGAAGAAGTCAGCCTAGAAACATTAGTGTGGCTAAGTGGAATGAGATGGCCGATAGAAACATCGTTTGAGGAATCAAAAGAAGAACTGGGGCTTGATCACTACGAAACTAGAAGCTACTTAGGTTGGCATCACCATATACTATTAACTTGTCTAGCACATCATTTTCTGGTGAGGATGCGTTTAATGTTAGGAGAAAAGTCTCCAGCTTTAACTTTGCCACAGGCAAGAGTGCTGCTCAAGGCAGCAATACCGTTACCTAGATTGACAATAGCTCAATCACTAAATCTAATTCGTTACTATCAGCGCAGAAATTATACTGCTTATGCTTCGCATCGAAAACGTACTCTTGCTATATTGTCTAGGAGTTATATTCCATGACATTGCGCTGTAATAGTAATTCAGGAATTTAAAAGGAAGATATGATGACAAAAAATAAATATTACAAAGGTCTTTTTCTTGTAGGAGCAATCTGGAATTGGGTTATTGCCTCAACATTTTTCGGTAGTCCTATACAAGTAATGA
The DNA here is from genome assembly GCA_965223045.1 of Trueperaceae bacterium. Taxonomy (GTDB): domain Bacteria; phylum Deinococcota; class Deinococci; order Deinococcales; family Trueperaceae; genus CBDCVN01. The sequence goes on along the minus strand of CBDCVN010000013.1, from coordinate 3,344,930 downwards.
TATGTTGAATTCTGATCCTGTTGGAACCATTGCTTCATCATTACATGAAGGGCACTACCCTGAAAGCATGTAAGGGAAAAGAATGTCGCATAATAAAAATACTGAAAATTACCTTAAACTTCCTGATGGTCGTCAGCTTTGCTACGCGGAGTATGGAGACCCAAAAGGTCAGCCTATTTTTGTTTTTCATGGCAATCCCAATTCACGGCTGCTCTGGGGTTTGATACCGGGGTCGCCTTTTTTATCTAATGTCCGTTTAATTGCGCCAGATAGGCCCGGCTTTGGTCGAACTGATTTTAGAGAGGGTGTAACTACGCTCGAGAATTGGCCCAATGACATTGTAGCTCTGGCTGATTCACTAAGAATAAAAAATTTCGCTGTCTTTGGACCATCCGGTGGCGGACCGTATGCCTTAGCCTGTGCTTGGAAAATTCCTGAGCGTTTAACTTCAGTTGGTATTGAGGTGAACCCAATTGATCGGACAAAAAATTAAGGTTAATTAAGACCTACTAAAAGGATAACAAATTGAGATTACATTGTTTGTAAGCTTGATAACAACCTATCCTGTTATTATTGATTTAGTTTTCTCCTCTCTGTAAACTAATTCAGGCGTTTTGTACTGCAATGATTGATGCGGACGTTCACTGTTATAAAATTGTAAGTACTTTCCTATTTCTTCCCTTCCTTGCTCTATATTTTTGTATTCCTTTAGATATACTTCTTCATACTTTACCGTTCTCCACAACCTTTCTGTAAATATATTATCCATGTAGCACCCTCTTCCGTCCATGCTGATTGCTATTTCGTTTACCTTCAATATATCCGTAAACTCATGACTTGTGTACTGACTACCTTGATCTGTATTGAATATCTCTGGCTTCTCTCCTTCCAGCGCCTCTTCTAATGCTTCTATACAAAACTCTGCTTTCATGCTATTCGAAACTTCCCATGAAACAACATAACGGCTATACCAATCCATTACTACTACCAGATAGCAATATCCTCCTTGCAAACGTATATACGTAATATCACTAGCCCATACCTGATTTGGTTTGTTTATGATTTTGTTTTTCAGAAGGTATGGGTAAATTTTATGTCCTTCCTTTGGTTTACTTAGTTTGGGTTTGGCATATATAGCTTGCAAACCCATCAGACACATCAAACGATATACTCTTTTATGATTGACCTTATAGCTTTCTCTATTTAGCATTGCTGTTATCTTGCGATAACCTAGAAAAGGATGATCTGTATACAACTCATCTATCCTTTGCATCAACTTTTCATTGAGGTCACTAATTCCTGTAGGTCGATAGTAATAACTACTACGATTCAGTCTCAGTAACTCACATTGCTTAGTAATGCTCAATTGAGGGTGCCTTGGATCGACTATCAACATACGTTCCTCTTGACTCAGTTTTTGAGCCCTTTGGACAAAAAATCTAGTTCCATTTTCAATTTGCCAATCTGTTCGTACAGTGCAGCCTCTCTACGTTCTTGCAGTTTGGCTTTCCTGCCCCTTAGTAGTGAAAATCTTTCATGCAATGCTTCTGATCCAGCTTTTTTCCATTCTTTAATTTGAGTGGTGTGTACACCATATTGATTTGCTAATTCTGCAAGATTCTTCTCTCCAACTATGGCTGCTGCTGCAACTTTAGCTTTGAATTCTTTCTTATATGTTTTTCTTATTCCTTTTGTCTGGCTCATTTATATCTCCATATTCTAGATATTTTACATCTTCTATGGACCTTAATTTCGCCGGGGTTTTCTGTCCAGTTTTTGGGGGTAAGCTCAATCTTTGCCAGTGTTGGACCTTTTATCGCAGAGACAGATAAGAACATAGCTGCTCCTGTTCGTATGATGTGGGCCAAAGCACCTAAATTGTCAAAACTGTTCAAGTTGCAAATGAGGATATTTGCTTGGCTAGCAAGAAAATTCCCTAAGATTTATATTAAAATGATCCTCACAGAGTTTAGCGAAACCGACAGAAAAGTTTATGAGCATCTTAACATCGCTGAGTTGATCCGAGCTGATCGCAATGAGGGTTACCGTCAAGGGGGCATCGGCAGCTGGTATGACGCAATGATCCCTAGTAATTGGCCAATACCGCTGGACGAGATCAAGACCAAACTCTATCTCTGGCAAGGTGAAGAAGATATCAGTGTTCCGTTGTAAAAAGTCTTATGATATCTACAAAAATCTGCTGATATCTGCTTTAATTCCTGCTTCATAGAAAGTAGTTTCACTATGTCCTAATGGTCATAGCCAGAGCTCCAAGCTCCACAGGCTTAAGTTTCCGTGCAACTCACGGTACATAATTTCTCAAGATTCAGAGCTGCATTTAAATCTCTATCAGCTTTAAATCCACATTCGCATTCAAAGACACGTTTACTTAAGGGCATTTCATGCATTGCGCTACAGTTACTACACATCTTTGTAGAAGGATAAAATCTGTCTGCAACTACTATTTCACTGCCATACATTTCAGCTTTATAAGTTAACTGTCTTCTAAACTCCGCAAAACCACCATCAGCAATGTATTTGGCTAGCTTGTGGTTTTTAAGCATGCCTTTTACATTCAAATCCTCAATGGCAATCTTTTTAAAGTTTTTGGTTAAATACGTTGTTAGTTTATGTATAACATCAAGTCGCTTATTTGCTATGGCAGCATGTAGTTTCGCAACTTCCATTTTAGCATTAGTTCTATTCTTAGAACCTTTTTGCTTTTTGCTTAATCGCTTTTGTACCAGTTCTAGGCGTTTAGTTAAAACTCTTAACGCCTTTGCTCCTTCTATTTCTTGACCATTAGACAATGTGGCTAACTTGCTTATACCCAGATCAACACCTATCATGCCAGCTTGGTTTTCACTCGCATGAAATGGGCAATCAACAGTTAAAGCTATATACCATTTGTCTGCTGTCCTTGAGACAGTGCCAGATTTTATAGTGCCTTGGAATCTTAATTCTTCAGACATTTTTATCCAGCCAATCTTAGGAAGTTTAACTGCTTGACCTTCTACTTTTAGGGTTTCAGGTCCATTATCAGCTCTAAAACTATCATTCTTCCCTTTAGTATGGAACTTAGGGAATCCTATTTCAGCTTTTTTTATCTTGCCAGCTTGGTAAAGCTTGAATCGCCTAAAAGCATGTGCATACGCTAATCCTAAATTCTTAATGGCTTGCTGTGGTGCAGATTTAGTGACTTCATACATCCAAGGAAATTGGATAAGCTTAATAGCGTTCAGTTCTTTTCTTAGCTTGGCTTCGTTAACTTGCTGTTTAGCTTTATATCGTTGCTGCCATTCTGCTAGAGCCCAATTATAGGCAAATCTTGCAACACCACAAGCTTTACTCAAATATTCACCTTGTTTACGTGTAGGTTCTAGCCTAATCTTGTGTACTCGCAGCATCCTGTAACTTTTCCATCATCTTTTTATGCTTTTTGCTTCTGCTACCATACAACCTTGCGCTAAACACAGTTATAATCTCTAGTACGTCTTGTGCCAACTCTTCTTCAAATGTTGGTTGTTCTCCTTTATGGATAATTACAATTTCAATATTTTGTAATTCACATATGGTAAAAACCAATTCAGCACCAAATCTTAGTAATCTATCTTTATGAGTTAAGACCAGTCGCTTAATCTCCCTAGTAACTATTAACTCTAGTAATTTATTTAATCCTTTCTTTCGGTAGTTCATCCCACTACCAAGATCTCTTATAACTTCTGATTTCCAACCTTTTGCTGCACAATAAGCTTCTAACATGGCTTGTTGCCTATCTAGATCAGCTTTCTGATCTTGGCTACTAACCCGAGCATAGCAAATTGTAGGAGCTGCCTCATTGCTTAAATTTTGAAGCTTATTAGCATCATAATACCGTGTTCCACTTTTACTTTTCCTATCAGGAATTAGTTCCCCTGTGGTTTCCCATTTACGCAAAGTCTGCATTGTTACGCCAAGTAATTCAGCAGCTTGACCTATTTTGATTAACTTTGCAGACATAGTATAAAATACTATCAGATAGTAATAGATATTTCAACACTGTTACTTACCCCTATCCATGGGTCAATATATAGCTGAGAAGGTTCCTAATTGTGAAGCAGAATTTATTAAGGGTGCGGGACATTTTTGGATCTTTGAGCATTTAGCTGAAATGCTAGAGAATCTTGTGGAACGACAATGATGGAAAAGAATTCACTGTTAAGCAGCCAACCGTCTTGCCGTCCTTCGGACTGACCATCCCAGAAGTGTCTCAACTACCCCCAGACCGAGATACAGCCAATGGAGCCAGTGGAACCCCGACATCCAGTAGCCTTGAACTAGGATCCATGCAACGAGGAAGGTCCCGAGAGCTATCGCTGTCTCGCCAGCGTACCAATGTCGTGCGAAGGATAAGACTGCTCCGAGGAGATTGCCCAAGCCGTTTACAGTGAAGAGAACGATGCCCGGAATTAGATAAGTTACGAAAGGCGTTTCCTCGAGCAGCTCGAGCGGTATTCCAAGACTCTCGCCACTTGGGTTCAGCGCTAGCCCCAGACCGCCTGCCACTGCACCAACGCCGATAAACGCTTGTAGAACTCCCAACCCATTGAACAAACTCTTCCTCATCATCGGGACTGCCTCCATTCAAACAGACACAGTACGAGTTGCCCCAGTGAGACGGCACTCACTTGAGGCTGCCTAACGATTGAGACAAGCTGCTTGCTGACTAATCTAACAACAAACTTCCCACGCTCATAAGCTTTCGACATGTTACTCCTCTCAACTAAAGCAAAAAAATCACCTTATTCTAGATGGTTACTTTATCTCTAGTAACAGGTGAAAGTCTTACAAGCCATGTAGGACTTTTTCTGACATACTACTGTTAGCAAACATTTATGATGGTAAACGTGATGTTAGTGTTTGCAACATCAGTTGTTGCGCTTTGTGGATGGAACCAATGACAGAGATTTCTTACTCGCGTAGCCAATGGAAGATGCCGTCGATTGCGATCCTTCCATTCGTTCTCATTACCTTCGCAATAACTTGGGGTCTGATCGGTATCTACATCTTTTATCCGGACCAATCCGTTGAATGGTTCGGAGAGATCAGCAGCACCCACCCGTTTTTCATCTTAGCCACTTGGGGGCCCGCATTTGCCGCATTCATCGTGACACTGATCTATGGCGGATTTTCTGGGATTAGATCATTTCTCTCTCGCCTTGCACTCTGGAGATGTTCCTTGGGGTGGGCAGCGTTCCTGCTGATCGGCATTCCGTTGACTTTTGCTGCGGGTGCGTTGGTGAAGGGGACTTTGATGGACCCTTTACCCTTCGACAACCTCAGTCCTCTACTCGGACTAATGGTTTTCAGGTTGTTCCTTGGCCCAGTGGAAGAGTTTGGCTGGCGTGGCGTGGCACAGCCTATCCTGCAGCGGCACATGGCACCAATCTGGGCGGGGCTATTGATCGGGGCGACTTGGGGGGCTTGGCATCTTCCAGCATTCTATCTAGCAGGGACTGTGCAAAGCGATTGGAGCTTTATGCCTTTCTTCATCGGCAATTTAGCCCTCGCTGTGATCGTTACTCCCCTGTTTAACACATCACGCGGCAGCATCCTGTTACCCGCTCTGTTTCACTTTCAACTCATCAATCCACTTTGGCCGGATGCGCAGCCATATGACACCTACTTCTTCGTGCTCATTGCAATTTCGGTGGTGTGGCTGAACCGTGCCACTATGTTCACTCGAGCCTATGCGGTATCCGAGGTCATTCCCGATTCAGACAGTGACCTGAAATGAGAATTGCTCTTATTGTGCTTGCTATTCTAGCTGCCAGTTAACACAATTGCCAATTGTGCTAACTGGGTGACCTCCGAAGCTGGATAAAATACAACTATGTTGTTAATGTGGGTAACTATGTATTTGATTGGGTGTTCAATACTAGTTGGCCTGACGAAGCAGGGTAGAACACTAGCCTCTATCCGATCGCAGTTTGGTAGTCACTTGAACCTAGGAGGATTGAATAATGAATACGAAAGAGACCGCAAGCATGTTGGAGGACAGGAAGGTAAATGTCAAGACCAAGCTCGCTTTCCTATGGGTAGCCTTGGTGTTCTTCTATATTTATAACGATATATTCTCATTCTATCAGCCAGGACACGTGGCGGAACTGGTAGAAGGACAGTTGGAAGGCATACAGTTCACTCAAACAATCCTGTTCAGTGGAGCCGTGCTTATGGCTTTTCCGAGCTTCATGGTCTTACTATCTCTTACGTTGAAGGCCAGAACGAATCGCTTGGTGAACATCATTGTAGGCGTTCTCCACATCTTCGTCCTGGTCGGCACGCAGTTTGTGGGCAAGGGCGAGACTTGGTTTTATTGGAGGTTCTATGAGCTACTAGAAGCCTTATTCCTCGCGCTCATCATCTGGACTGCATGGAAGTGGCCTAGATCGGCTGCTTGATATCTCTTACGAGCTGACTGCTAGACACAAAGCAAGGAGAAATAAAATGAACATTATAATTTTTGGAGCAACAGGTGGTACAGGTCAAGAACTAGTCAAGCAAGCACTCGAGCAAGGACATACAGTTACAGCATTTGTGCGCCCCGTAAACTTAACGAATGGTGAACGGATAGGTATTTACAAGCATGGGTTTGATGCTAACGAGAACATTAAACTCAAAATTTCTCGAGCCGATGTAGCTGACTTCATGCTTAAACAACTTACAAGTAATACCTACCTACATAAAACACCAGGACTATCTTACTAGATAGAATCTTTAGGGAAATTGAATGTGCCACCCCACAACAAATTCACAAATCGACATACTTTCCTCGGGAGACTCTATTTTTTCTTGGTTTGCAGACAGACTTATTGTGTGGCTTAGTTTTTACCTAACCTTACTTTGTTTGTTGTACCTGATGATGGAAACCTTCTGGCGCTACAGGCTTTTTTCATGAAGAAGAATTCTCACGAAAAGCCCACTAATTTTTATGAATAAACTGAAGAGGCAAAATTTAGAGTATTTTAGTTCCTTAAGGGATAATTGGGATTTTAAATCAGTTTGTTTTAGACAAGAAAATCTAGCATTCTTATGAAATTGTTGTGCTTCATGAAATCAAAAGAAAAAGAAGAAATGATGTGTAGGTATGAAAAACACAGGAACTACACATCAAGCGAGTATACCAAGTCCAATAGCATATGTTATGAGGGTTAGAGAGGAACGGCAATTAAGCAAATGCCGTTATAGCATGGAAACATTATGGAGGCTTGTGCTAATGGGGATTTGTGCTGGGTCTGAAAATGTTCGAGAGCTACACCAGTGGCTTGAAGATCAAGCAGAGGAATTATATGAGCAGGGGTTTAGAACTCTAAAAGGTGAAAAGTACCTCCCCTCTGAGGTTACATTGTATAGATTTTTCTGGATTCTAGAGAGGTGTATTGTGGAATTAGAACACCAACTTAAAATATGGGCAATAGAAACACTGAATAAAGTAATTCCAGTGAGTGAGATGTTAGTGATTCATGTGGATGGGAAACACCTTAGGGGTAGCACACGTAAGCGTTGTGGGGATAAGGGGTTGCACATGTTGTCACTGTACATTAATCAAGTGGGTATGACTTTAATGCAAGAACAAGTAAAGACAGATGAAGCGAAAACAGCTAGGCAAATGATAGGGATATTAAATGAGGTGTTTGGTAGACCATGGATACTGACAGGGGACGCAGCGTTTACAGAACGAGCAGTTATCGATGCTGTGTTAGAGGCAAATGGAAGGTATTTCTTAGCATTGAAGGATAATCGATCAAGTTTAAAGAAATTTGCTGAGTGGGCATTTAGTCTTGAGTTTTGTGAAGAGGATAGCCAAATTGAGGATGAAGAGCATAGAAGTGGAGAAATATGGTTGCGAGAAATTGAAACAAGACCAGTTGATGAGGTAACCCAAGGACAGTTACCTGAAGCACAGTATTTCGTTCGATGCATTCGTACCGTTGTGTGTAAAACAACAGGTGAAATCAAGTCTCAGGAGACACAATATGCCATTACCAGCGCTCATGGGGATGCAAGGAAGTTTTACCTATGGTGGCGAGGGCATTGGGCTATAGAGAATCGTTCTCATCACAAGAGGGATACGATATGGAGAGAGGATTTTTGTCGTTTAAGGAAAGGAGCTCAAAGCTTTGCTGCTTTACGTAATCTTGTACTGAGTCTGTTTCACCTACGAGGTACTACTTCTGTTCTTAGGCAAACACGTCGTTTCGCTTCGAAACCTTACCTCATACCAGAATTTCTGGGCTTTTGATACCTTCATGAAAAAAGCCTGCTGGCGCTATGCAAATAAACCCAATCGAATTTTAAATGAACTGAACCAAAATTCTTACGATGTTTACATTATTCATGTAATTATGTTGGGATTAATTGCGTTGCTCTTACTCAACACAGCCTTGCCATCGTTACTCAAATACCTCATTCTAGCAGTATCAACATTTGTAGTTAGCAATATTCTTATTTCACTTTATCGACGTGTTGTTGAGGTCAGGTAAGGGAGTGATGGCGACATTAGACTTGTTCAGAAATAAGCTAGCGTGCATTATAAAATGTACAATTGCTCAATTTAAAGCTCCGGAAATGCAAAATGTGACAGCTAAGTCTTAGCAAGGGTACAAATCTTTTATCTAATGAGTCAACTATTTGGTCCAACATTTTGTTTCCGAACAACTCTATATATGTTATTCCTTTCTCGAGCAGGTAACATACTTAAAAGCATTTACTACTCTAAGTTATCCTATTCTAAGCGACCCCCTCCCCCTAAATAATCAGTAAAAATTTGACGTACTATGTAGGACTTTTTCTGACATAAGGCTAATTTATTTGATAATAGGACCAGCAGGAGCATTTAAGTGAAAAGGTGCTGTTTTCCATTACTTTAAAGGCTTAAATCTGAGCGTCCTGACTATTGAGATGCCGAAAGCAGGTAGGGCTAAAAGCTGCAAGCTGGCCACTTCCATATGGAATAACCAACTTGCGAAACCGCTGCTAAAGCAGAAGAGAAAAAGGCAGCGTAAATAAAATATGATAGTGATGATCACAGACGGTTATATTGTTAAACATGACCATAGCGATTTATAGCCACCCTGACTGCTTGAAGCACGATACAGGGTCGATGCATCCGGAAAATGCTGGGCGGCTCTCTGCCATCCTGAAAGCACTCAAAAACTGTAATTATAAAGATCAATTGGAATTTATAGATGCGCCTCTGGGCACAGATGACAATATCCTGTTGGCGCATACACAAGATTACTTGAATGAAATTAAAAACAGTGCGCCTGTGTCAGGTTCTATTTATCTGGATGGCGGTGACACAGTGATGTCAGCAGGCAGCCTTGATGCGGCCTACAGGGCAGTGGGTGCATCCTGCGCTGTTGTCGATTTGATTTTTAGTAGTGATTACACCAGTGCGTTTTGCGCCGTGCGCCCGCCCGGTCATCATGCTGAGAGGAATAGAGCCATGGGATTTTGTCTTTTCAACAATATCGCTATTGCCGCACTTTATGCCCTGAAACATAAAAATTTGCAACACGTGGCAATTGTCGATTTCGATGTGCATCATGGCAATGGCACACAAAATATTGTTTGGCAAGACAAGCGCATCCTTTATATCTCCACCCATCAAAGCCCATTCTACCCCGGTACTGGTAAAGAGGATGAACATGGCTCGGTGGGCAATATTGTTAATGTGGAGCTGCTCGCCGGGACAAATGGCAAAGCATACAGGGAAGCATTCAGCCAAAAAGTTCTTCCTAAACTGGAAAGTTTTAAGCCGGAATTGCTTCTTGTTTCTGCTGGGTTTGACGGTCACAAAGATGATCCTTTAGCAGAAATGAATTTAACTGAAGAGGATTATCATTGGATAGGAATGCAATTATCCAATTTCGCACAGAATTTCTGTAATGGCAATATCATTTCCCTGCTGGAAGGTGGCTATAATCATGAAGCCCTTGCCGCCAGTGTCGTGGCTTATTTACGTCCTTTTGTCTAAGCTGTTTTTTGACGTGTCAATGGCAAAGTTACAATAACCAGAGCCGTATCATCAGGGTCAGGCTCAATCTGAAAACCTAACTCGAGGCACATTTTTAGCATGTTGGTATTTTTGCGCAAAACCTGCCCCCATAATTCCTAATAGGAACACATATGCAAAATAATTTAGAATATATGATATGGATGAATTTCTAACTAGTGAGAATATCTGGATATTGTATGTGCTTGTTACAATCTTTTTAACGTTTGTACTTAGTTATTTCTCACGCATATTACTCAATCTACTGAAGTATAAGCTGCATAAAACTCAGAATTTGTTTGATGATGCATTTATGGTAGCTATTTACCGTCCAATTCGTGTAACAATTTGGTTAGTTGGTATCAGTATTGTAGGAGAGGTTATTAGCCAGCAAATTGAGTCCCCGATACTCACCTCCATCCCTAAAATCTGCGAAGTTTTGTTCATTATTATTGTTGGTTGGACACTACTGAGATTTATAAAGAATGGTGCAGGAGCTATAGTTGAGCACCGTAAGCAAAAAAATGAAGATATTGACTTCACCACAATTGGTGCTATTACTAACTTGCTTAAGGCATCAATATTTATCACTACCAGTTTGATTGTACTGCAGGCGTTGGGCTATTCGATTAATGCTGTACTAACATTTGGTGGCATTAGCGGTATAATAGTGGGTTTTGCTGCCAAGGACTTACTCGCTAATTTCTTTGGTGCGATGATGATTTATTGGGATCGCCCATTTAATATAGGTGACTGGGTTTGTTCACCAGATCGTGATATTGAAGGCACAGTTGAAAAAATTGGCTGGCGGATGACAACGATTCGTACCTTTGACAAACGACCTCTTTATATTCCTAATTCAGTATTTACCCAAGTAGCAGTGGAGAATCCTTCACGCATGAGCCATCGACGGATTTATGAGACTATTGGTATTCGTTATGATGACATTGCCCAAATGAAATCTATTACAGACACTGTGCGTAACATGCTCATCGCCCATGAGGAAATCGATAATTTACAGGATACGGTTGTACACTTTAATGCTCTTAATGCCTCTTCTTGTGATTTCTTTGTTTGTGCTTTTACCCGTACTATTAATTGGATTAAATTTCATGAAATCAAGCAGGACGTACTGTTAAAAATTGCAGATATCATTACTGAACATAATGCTGAAATAGCTTTCCCGACTCAAACTTTGCATATAACAGAATTAGAACAACAGGTAAAAAATGGTTAGGAAAGAAAATGAATTTAGATAAAAATACTCCCAGACTCTTAGGCGCAGCATTCCTTCTTCAAGCAGTTGCATCTGCGATCAGTGGACTCTTTCTTGCACCTGTTGATCTACTAAAATTATCTGTGCCTAACATATCCGATATCATGACCAACATTGCAAATAACGCCTTGCAGATGCGAGTAAGCATTGTGGGTGAGATGATCACTACTATTGGAATAGTCCTCCTAGGCAGCCTGCTCTTTGTGACCTTAAAAAAACAGAACGGGAAGATAGCCCTTGTGGCCTTGGGACTGTATCTTATAGAAGCAGCACTCCTTGCTGTCAGGGAAATATCAGTTTTTTCTCTCTTGCGTATAAGTCAAGAATCTGTGATAGAGGGACACCCCACCTACTTGCAGACTCTGGGGAATCTGTTCTATGAATCCCAGAGTTTTGGATACTCACTACATACGTTGGTCTTTGCCTTTGGGGCAACAATGTTCTATTACCTATTCTTCAAGTCAGGATATATCCCACGGCTTTTGTCTCTCTGGGGCCTCATAGCAGTCACTATGGCGTTCATAGGAGAGCTTTTTGTGCTATTAGGCTATGATGTTCCGCTGTTTGTATTCCTTCCAAACTTGCCATTTGAATTAACCATTGGAGTATGGCTTATGGTCAAGGGAATAAGGGATGGTTCAGAAACAAAGTAACACTTGGCATCAGCAAGATCAGAGCACGAAAGTTTATTGTCCCAATATGGGAGGGTTAAAACCCCCAACTTTAGTTGGTTGCTTTTAGCATAATCTTTGGTAGATAAAAAAGCCTAGAATACTTTTTTAGGGAAGCACATGAAAAACGAAGCCATAAGTGATTCTGACAAAGGAGTCAGCAAATAGTAGGTATAGTCCAAATGATGTGTTCTGGAGGAGTTGGACAAGTCATCTTTAGCCGACTCTTAGTCGGGAAATGTACTTTCAGTACTTAAGACAATCCACCAGTCTTTAGCTGGTGGTGCCCGTAGGGCTTTGAATAAGGAGAAAGAAGTGAATACATACAGAAAGACCGCAATAATCGTGGGAGTATTATTTATAACTGCGACAGCTACGTCTATAATAGGTTATTAAGTTATTCTAAGCCCTATTCTAAGTGCTCCAGATTTTCTTGTTAATGTTTCTGCAAATTCAACCCTAATGATAATAGGGGTGCTCATTGATTCAATTAATTCCATTGCAGTTATTGTCATTCCAGTTATGCTGTTTCCAATCTTTAAAAAGCATAATGAAGCCTTAACCCTTGGCTACCTTGCTTCTAGGATTATTGAGTCTGTTATCCTTATTGTTGGTGCAATTAGCCTACTATCACTAGTGACAATAAGTCAGGAATTTGTACAAATAGCAGCTCCGGATGCTGCAAATTTTCAAGCTTTAGGCACTTTATTACTGGCAGTAAGTGACTGGACTTATTTGCTTGGACCTGGAATCGCTTTTAGCATAACTGCTCTGATTTTGAATTATTTATTGTATCAATCAAAACTTGTTTCACGATTTATATCTGTCTGGGGTTTCATTGGAGGCATATTGTTGTTTGCCGCAGACATGTTGGCGATTTTTGGCCTTAGCCCTACATCAATGATCTTCATCTTTTTGGTTCTTCCAATAGCCTTGAATGAAATGTTTCTAGCGGTATGGCTGATCGTTAAAGGCTTTAATCTATTTGCAATCAACTCCTAGTCTGGAAAAATAGATCAAAGCAAATCAATGAGAACCCTAGGGCATAAGAATAGCTCGAGTAACCAAATAAATCGCATACAGATAAAGTTGCTAAGCATAAATAAACCGTCCTGAACATGGCTAGATCAAAATAAGCTTGGAGGTAACTCATGAAAGCGGCCGTCCAGTACAAATATGGATCACTGGATCTTCTTCAACTGAGAGAGGTAGAAAAACCTACCCCCAAGGATAATGAAGTACTGATAAGAATACGTGCGGCAGCAGTAACACTATCGGACAGTATGATGCGAAAGGGTGAGCCGTTTATTGGAAGATTTTTTACTGGTCTTATAAAACCAAAAAGGACTATACAAGGGTCTGAGTTTGCTGGAGAGATTGAAGCAATAGGCAAAGATGTAAAGCAATTTAAAGAAGGTGATAAAGTTTTTGGATCTACTGGGTCCAGTTTTAGTTGTTATGCCGAGTTTGTATGTATGCCTGAAGAGGGGTTTCTAGCAATAAAACCGTCCAATATGACTTATGAGGAAGTTGCTCCTGTCTGTGGGGCATTAGCAGCATGGAATTTTCTTGTAGATAAGGCAAATATTCAGAGCGGGCAAAAAGCCTTTATCAGTGGCGCTTCTGGAAGTATAGGTACAGCTGCAGTGCAGCTCGCCAAATACTTTGGGGCAGAAGTCACCGGGGTATGCAGCACCACAAATTTAGAACTGGTGAAATCTCTGGGAGTCGATAAGGTAATTAATTACACCAAAGAGGATTTTACTAAGAGGGGTGAAACCTATGACATTATTTTTGACACAGAAAACAAAAGTTCATTTTTACGCTGTAAAGGTTCGCTAACGCAAAAAGGTGCCTATCTTAAAACCTTCCCTACGCTACCAATTCTTCTTCAAATGTTATGGACTTCAAAGATCGGCAGTAAGAAAACAATTTTTTCAGCTACAGGTCTTCGGCCAGTTCCAGAGCGCCTAATCTTTCTCAAAGAGCTTAAAAAGCTTATTGAGGCAGGAAAGATTAAAACGGTTATTGATAGAAGCTATCCATTGGAGCAAATTGCCGAGGCTTATAGGCATGCTGAAAGAGGGCACAAAAAGGGAAATGTAGTCATTACTGTGGAACATAATGATAAAACCGAACTGAGCAAATCAAAAAACGATTTAAATACCAAACAAAGGAAGTAATAATGAGTATGTAAAGAAAAACGGCAATAATTGTATGAATATTGTTTATTACTGCAACGGTTACGGCTATTCTGGGTTATGAATTTATTTTGAGCTCTATTCTAAATGCTCCAGAGAGAATATCTTAAGAAAAGGAAGGAAATCCAAATGAAAGCAATTGTATATGAAAAATATGGACCACCAGAGGTTCTTCAACTTAAAGAGGTAGAGAAACCTGCGCCCAAGGACAATGAAGTCTTGATCAAAATTCATGCGGTAGCCACAAATGCTGTTGACTGGCGTTGTATGAGATGTGACCCGTTCTTTATCCGCTTTGACACTGGGCTTCTAAAACCCAAAAACACGATACTTGGTGGTGACATTGCAGGGTGGGTTGAAACGGTTGGCAGAAACGTCACACAGTTTCAGCCCGGTGATGAGGTGTTCGGGGAAATATACGCAGTTGGTTTTGGCGGTTTTGCCGAGTATGTTGCTGTTCCTGAAAATGTAGCACTAGTGTTGAAGCCAGCCAATCTATCGTTTGAAGCAGCAGCAGCTGTCCCGACCGTGGCTCTCACTGCCCTGCAGGGCCTGCGTGATCACGGGCATATTCAGCCTAGGCAAAAGGTCTTGATCAACGGTGCCTCTGGCGGTGTGGGGACGTTTGCGGTGCAGATTGCCAAGACATTCGAGGCTGAAGTTACTGGTGTGTGCAGTACAGGCAACTTGGACATGGTGCGCTCAATTGGGGCAGACCATGTAATTGATTACACGAAAGAAGATTTCACTCAAAATAGGCAGCATTATGACCTGATTTTTGATGCTGTGGGAAATCGCTCGGCTTCGGATTATAAGCGCGCATTAAGCCCCAACGGAATTTGTGTTATTGCTGGGTTTACAACCATATTTCATTTGTTGTCCCAAGTTTTGCTCCTAGGATCATGGATATCAATGACTGGGCATAAGAAAATTGGCACTATGGGTTCGGCCAAATCTAATAAAGAAGACCTCATCTTTATGAAAGAGCTTCTTGAAGCTGGCAAAGTTGTACCAGTTATTGATAGATGTTACCCATTAAGTGAGACGGCTGAGGCTATTGGATATCTTGAAGAAGGGCATGCTCGAGGCAAAGTAGTCATAACTGTTGCCAATAACAACAAAACCTGACAAATTAGGAGGAATTGAAATAACAAACCATACCACCAAAACATCACCACTTGTTTATGCAAGAGTCGCAGGGGTTTTGTATCTAATGTTGGCCCCACTCGGTGTTTTCGGCATACTTTACGTTCCCTCCACTCTTATTGCGCCCGGAGATGCTGCAACAACAGCCAGTAATATCATTGCTTCTGAGGGACTATTCCGTCTCAGTATTGTAAGCGCTTTAGTCACCCAGCTAGTCAATTTATTGTTGGTTCTAGTTTTATACAAGCTACTCAAACCCGTTAACAAAAACCATGCTGTGCTTATGGTTATATTCTTTTTGGTCAGTGTCCCTATCACAATGCTCAATGAGCTCAACCAATTTGCTGCCCTACTACTATTGAGCGGTGCTAACTACTTGACAGTATTCACAACAGATCAGTTGCAAGCTCTGGTGCCCCTATTTCTTGACTTGCACGAACATGGAATTCTTATCGCTGGGATATTTTGGGGTCTTTGGCTATTTCCCATGGGCTATTTAGTTTTCAAGTCGGGCTACATTCCTAAAATTATAGGCATCTTGTTGATGATTGGATGCTTTGGCTACCTGATAGATTCTTTTACAGCTTTTCTTTTTCCCAAATTTGGTGTGACTATAGCCCAGTTTACATTTATCGGAGAAGTGTTATTGCCCTTATGGCTTTTGATTAGAGGTGTAAATGTCGAACAGTGGGAAAAACGTGTTCTTGAATCTGCCTGAATATAACTCATGCCAAGGGGTTAGGGATTTCTAAGGAGGAATTCTTATGAAAGCAATTATATACTCAAAATACGGACCACCAGAGGTTCTTCAGTTGGTGGAGGTGGAAAAACCTATACTCAAGGACAATGAAGTACTGATAAAGATACATGCAACAACGGTAAGAACAGGGGACTGGCGTATGCGAAAGGCTGACCCATTTGCTGCAAGAATTTACAATGGTCTCTTTAGGCCAAAAAGAAAGATACTAGGGCGTGTGGACACCTAGAGTGTGAAATCAAAAACGCTACTCTTAAATACCTTGGATAATCCTGATGCTGACGCATAAGCTCCTCTGCAATCTGGTAAAGATTATGTGGTTAACAACTAAAGCTTCTCGCAAATATAGGCTATCCTGCAATTTTTTTTGGAATTCACATTTTCTAACAGATAGCTGTCCTGAGACTGGCTAGTTTGGTTTTGATATCTAATGCGTGCAATTTCTGATTTGTCATATCCACATGCCCTAGGGTTTGAGTTAGCAGGGGAAATTGAGGAAGTAGGCAAAGACGTAAAACGATTTGAGAAAGGTGACCAAGTTTTTGCAACTTGCGGTTTGGATTTTGGGGCTCATGCTGAGTACAAATGCCTATCTGAAAATGCAGTGCTGACAATAAAACCATCCAATATGACCTATGAGGAAGCTGCTGCTGTTCCTTCTGGGGCATTGGCGGCACTTGCTCTCCTTAGAGATAAGGGGAATATTCAAAGTGGGCAAAAAGTTCTTATAGTTACCCAGAAAAATCTTTTCCTTTTATCCATAGAGTGAAATAAGGTAGGAAAAATCACTAAGAATAATTGCTTCTTAGGCAATAGAACACCTACTACCCAGTGTAATCTTCTTTTGTAAACCAACTAAAACTTATACAAAACTTGCTTATTTTCCCCGCTTAACACTATCTCAAATCATTAATTCCTTTGGTACTGGTGTTTTATAAAACTCAAATGCCTCCCTCAATCTTTTTATCTCTTTTTTCATTACTCCCTTTATTTCCTCTACCCTCATTGGTATTCCCTCCATCATTACCTCCAAATGCTTCCTTAAATCTGCTTGTGTTTCCCAGCATTTATTATGTATGTACTCCTTCTTTAAATACTTCCATAGCCTTTCTATTGGGTTGAAATCTGGTGAGTATCCCGGTAGAAATTCTAACCTCAACCATTTTGAATTCTCTTTTACCCACTCTTGCAACCACTTCGCCCTGTGAAATGGTGCATTGTCACATATAAGCATTATCTTTGCTTCCCTCATCTCCCTTTTCATGTGGCAGATAAACCTTCTAAACCTCTGAGCATTTACCTTGAACTTTGTTAGCACTCCATGGAATTCTCCTGTCCCTAACTCTAATGCCCCTATCAAATTTACTCTCCCATGTCTTCCATAGTTCTTGATCTCTACTTTTTCTCCTCTTAGCCCCCATGTGCTCGCTAGTGTTCCCTGCGTTTGGAACCCTACTTCATCTTGATAAAATATCCTCCATCCTGCCTTTATCTTCTCCTCGTACAGCTTTGGTAGTGTTTCTTGTATCCACTTTCGCCTCTTCTCTTCATTCTTCCTATACAGCAAATGTATTGCTTTATGGAAACTTAATCCCAGTTTCCTTAAAAGCTCTGGTAAATACTTTACTGACAAACATACCCCAAAAAGGCTTTCTATGAGAGTAAAGACCCTTCTGGCAACCCAAACTTGCTGGTTAAACTCTGTAATGATTTTCTTGATTAGCTCTAGTTGCTCTTTAGAAAGTTTAGGCGGCCTACCAGTTCTTTGTTCATCTTCTAAGTTAAGCGATTTTTCAAACTTCTTTCGCCAGTTTTTTACTGTTTTTACTGAGACACCGAACATTTCTGCTACAAGCTTAATATCTTTGCCGGAATACAGAGCTATAAGGGCTTGAGTCCGTAGTAAAGCGTTTGCATCATTTCCCTTTTTATAGCGACGGCGTAGTCTTTGTAGTTCTTCTAGTTTTTGTTTGCTATCATTATTTGCCATGATTAGTCTCCTTTGGGTTATTATTGGAATTATCATGGCATTATTTTTCCTGTTTTAGGGAAAGAATTTATCTGGACATCTATATTTATGGCGCTTCTGGAAGTGTAGGCACGTTTGCTGTACAGCTTGCCAAATACTTTGGAGCACAGGTTACCGGGGTATGCAGTACCACAAATCTAGAGTTGGTGAAATCTTTGGGAGCTGATAAGGTAATTGATTACACTAAAGAGGATTTTACAGCAAGTGGAGAGTTTTATGACTTAATCTTTGATGCTGTTTGGAAAACCTCAAAATCAAAGTGCAAGAAAGCACTAGCCCCAAACGGGAAATTCGTGTCAATTACACAAGGGTACAAGGAAAGTGCTAAAGACTTAATTTTCCTCAGAGAGCTTATCGAGGCAGGGAAGATAAAAGCATTCATAGATAGACGTTATCCCTTGGAGGAAATAGTTGAAGCTCACAGGTATGTTGAAAAAGGGCACAAAAAGGGAAATGTTGTCCTAACTGTGAGACATAGCAATAAAGCCAAACTGAGCAACTGAAAAAAATAATACAAAAAAAGGAGTTAATAATGAATACATACAGAAAAACGGCAATAATTGTAGGCGCATTGTTTATAATTGCAACTGCTTTTCTTTTTATTGGGGAAGCTTTTTACAAGCCAATTCTGAGTTCTCCAGATTACCTAGATATTACTTATCCAAACAGAACAATTGTGATAATTGGGGTACTGCTCGAGTTCGTAATCGTTCTTGCAATGCCTTTAATTCCAGTATTCTTTTTTCCTGTCTTAAAAAAATACAATGAAGCCTTGGCTCTTGGTTATATTGTTTTCAGATCGCTCGAGGCTGTGGTCTTAATAAGTGTTGCCGAAATCAATAAGCTGTCACTGATTAGTATAAGTCAGGATTACTTAAATAACGAAGGGGTAGATGCTGCTTATTTTCAATACATAGGCAACTCAATTCAGGCAGAAAATTATTGGGGTGATACAGCAGGACTGATTTACAATATCATTTTTGCTATAGGAGCCTTGATGCTTTATTCTGTACTATACGAATCAAAACTCATTCCACGATTTATATCGGCTTGGGGTTTTATTGCTGCTATATTTTTGCTAATAGGTGCTATGTTATTTACATTTATTGACATCCATCCAGCAATAGAGATCTTAATAGCTTCGCCAATCGCTGTGCAGGAAATGGTTATGGCGGTATGGTTGATAGTGAAGGGATTTAATCCATCTGCTATTGCTTCCGGGTTTGCTAATACAGATAAAAGCGAAGCAATGAGTCCTTGAATTATTTAGGGCCCTATAAACAATATCACCTTGATCAAGACAATGAGCGTATTGGCTTATTTACTGCTCTTGCAGAAAAATTTAAGATACAAAGCGCTCTATATCTAGGAAGCTTTGTTCACATTACGCCCTCATTTATATTTCCAAAGGTTGTCTATGTTGATTCTTATAAGAAAGCAGAAAACTTTTTTAAAAACCCTAATGTTTTGAGGTATGTTCAGGAAAAGAAGCAATATACTGAACAAGCACAAGTAGTGTTTCACAAGGCAGATTATAATAGGGGTTTTGGAGAACAGGAGAGATCGTTTGATTTGCTTATTTCTCAATATGCAGGTTTTGTTTCTCGAGCAGGCAAAAAGTACCTAAAACTAGGTGGTATACTTGTTGTCAATAATAGTCATGGTGATGCTAGTATGGCTATGCTAGACCCTGATTATGAATTCATAGGTGTATATAATAGAAGAAGTGATACAAAGTATCTGATCAGCACAGAAAATCTTGATGCATACTTTATTCCCCAAAAATCAGGTATAGTAACAACAAAAGAACACTTGGAAAAAACGCAACGTGGTATTGGATACACTAAAACTCCAAATGGCTATCTTTTTAGAAGAATAGACTTATAATACCACCTTATACAAAAAGATGATATTAACTGTACAAAATAGGGTGAAACTGTATATCTGCATAACATGACTTAATTATCTTCTGTGCCCTTATAAGAATACGTTCCAGTTACACCCACTTCTTCAATAGTAAGGCCCTCATTATCAAAAGCTAATGCCCATTTGCCCTTAGTTGAGTATCCAATAAGCTCATAATCTAAGATAAAGGTACTCGGCGTTGTCCAAGACCCAACTGCTGCATAGGTATCTCCAAGTCCTAAATATTTGCTTCACCCAACATAACCAAAACTTCCGAAGGCCCAAGGTTTCTAACCTCTATATATGCCGTTCCATCACTTTTCCTCTTAATGGGCAACTTTGAACCTACTGGGTGAATACTGGTAGAAGCTTGCACAGATTCTATAGTATTCAAAACAACAACCATAGCACTTCCAGACGGGTTAAGGTTAACGTCAACTAAAATATCTCCACCACGACTATCAGTACCATGAGTGTTAAGAACACAAACAAATTCCTCGTCAGCTAAAATCCGTGACCAAGCTATAAGCTCTCCCAGACCATGGAAATCAAAAGGTTTCCCTAAAAAAGAAGTTTGGCGCAGGTACTGGCGGCCATAGCGCAAAGCTGGGTATTGTTTGCGTAGCTCTGTCATAGCTGCAATACGAAGGTAAGTAGGATGCTTAGAGTCGAAGCAGTGATGTCCAGCAGTGCCAAAAGGACCAAAACCGGGGAGATTTTGATCTTGTCCATCAATTCCTGACAGCAAACTGCTTGTACCCTCTTTTTTAGGATGTTTAGGACCAAACATTGCTTCACGTAAGTAACGGTCAGCAAAATTTTCTTTGTCTTTCCAAGCAGGTAACCACTTTCGCTCAGAAGGTTCAGGTCCAGCTAAAGCTTGCTCTGTCCCGTAGTAGATACAAGTAATGCCAAGGCTAAAAAGTTGCAAAGCTACGCCTGCTACTACTTGATGTTCAGAAGCTGCCTCACTAGAGAAACGGATTTTTTCACCAACAACATGATCATGGTCATCTAGGATTGACACATGTCGTTCCCCAAGGTTACGGTGTGAACCCATAATTGCGTTTCCAGCATTAAAGCCATCAAAGTAAGCCCTTGGGTGCTCGAGGCCTTTAGTCACCTTATTTAGAGTAATTCGCATACCTCCTATATCAAGAGCAGCGTTTAAATTACTCTGGAGAACATCTAGGTAACGATCCTGCTCAAAATCCCCACCAGCTACCTCACCAAGCAAGAAAAAGTCATGTTTGCCTAAATTAACAGCAAATTCCTTAATTGCACCACAGAAATTACGAGCTTCTTCAAGAGATACGTGTTTAAGTGTATCTATACGAAAGCCATCGCAATCTGTTAAAGCTATCCAGTATTTATAACATAGCACTAAGTTATTTAAGGTAATTCCATCATCAAATCTAAAATCTCGCAAATCAAAAAAGTCACTGCGTTTATGCTCGGCTATGGGATCATCTATATTGCCAGAACCAAGTCCACCACTTCCGGCTCGGGTATAGCGTTCTTTATCTTGTAGTTCCACTGGCCAAACGCCATCATCCCCTCCTTGAATTCCAACTATTTCTTGCCCTTCACTATCAAGCCAAATAATATTTTCATAGTGATCTGGCCACTGTTTAAAAGGAGGGGTTCTTTCGCTGTTTTCATAAACCCAGTTAGATCCTGAATGATTAAAGATAATGTCAAGGACAATGCGCAACCCCTCATCATGTGCAGCACTTACCAAATCAACCAAATCTTGCCTAGTACCAAAGCGAGGATCAATTTCCAAGAAATCTTGGATACCGTAGCCATGGTAGGTTCCTAAGTGCCCACGCTGTTTAAATACAGGACTTAACCAAATAGTGGTAATTCCAAGGGTTTTAAGATAACTAAGCTTGGACTTTACCCCAACAAGGTTACCTCCCTGCCAACGATGAGCCCCAGAATGAGCCCAGCTAATCCATTGCCAAGATTTAGGACGGGTAGCAGCAGGGTCTTGCCTATTGAGCAGTGGACGAGAAGCTTCTTCACCATCACTAAAACGATCTACTAGTAGAAAATAAAGTACTTCATCACGCCAATCACTTGGAGAAGGAAAGTAGTTTTGACGCCTAGGTAAAAAAACATTTCTAATGCTATCTGGACGAGGCTTATCAAGCATGGCTTTTGCAAATTTCATATTAAGCTCCTACCACAATAATTTTTGCTAATGTCCAAACTACCATTTCTTAAATACTGCAAGCTGAGTTTCTCAAAAAAGACTTGCTTATCAATCATTTAGACTTGCCTAAGAGCTGATTAATCATGTCAAGTTCGTCACGCCCGTGAGTACCAATATTTTGCTTCAACAATTCTAGAATTGTCACACCATCTTCACAAGGTTGGGAAACGCATTCCCATAATATCTGACTACCAAAGCGGTCATAAATGCTGTAGATTTTATTGATTGGGGCATAATTGTCCCCCTTAGAGGGTGTTTGGGAAATACCTATTAAGCAAAATTGGGAGTGGATTGATGCGCTAAACGCTTGGTCATGATATCACACATAGCCATGTAGATAAAGGCTTCACTTGTTGCTGCTAATACTTCATAATCTTTACTTAAGCGTCTATAGTTTCCTAACCATGCAAATGTCCTCTCCACTACCCATCTTTGTGGGATAACTTGAAAACCTTTTCCTTCTGGTTTCTTTGTTACTTCTAATATCCACCCACATATGTCCAGCACCCACTTCTCTAATCTCGCACTGACATAACCTTGATCTGCTTTTATTACTTTCAATCTTGGCATAGTGCTTTTTATAGCCTTCAACATTTGCTCTAATCCTTTCTTGTCTGACCTATTAGCTGTAGTTACAAGTACAACTATCAATAATCCCATGGTATCAACCAATATATGCCGTTTTCGTCCATTAACCTTTTTTCCTCCATCATACCTATTCTCTTTATGCACACTACCTTTGACTGATTGACTATCGGCAATACCTACACTGCGATCAGCAAGTTTTCCTTCCTGCTCACGGAGTTTTCTGCGTAAATGTTTGTTTAAAGCCTTCCACAAACCTGATTTACACCATTTATCAAAGTGATAACGCACACTTTGATAGGCAGGAAAATCATGTGGAAGATCACGCCAAGTACAACCATTGCGCAGAAGGTAACGTATAGCATTTACAATTTCACGGAGATCAAGGCTCATGGGACGTCCCCGCTTAGTACTTTTGGTCAAAACTTTAAGTAGAAAGGCTTCAATTATAAGCCACTGTACATCAGTAATGTCAGTAGAGTATGCTTGTCTATGATTTGTTTTCATAGTAGCTATACTGACATATATTGGGTATAGCTACTTCATTTCTGAAATGATATACTTAGTTCAAATTTCAGCCAAAATGCTAGATCTTTCAAAGGAACACTAATTTCCAAACACCCTCTAGCTGTAGTTACAAGTACAACTATCAATAATCCCATGGTATCAACCAATATATGCCGTTTTCGTCCATTAACCTTTTTTCCTCCATCATACCTATTCTCTTTATGCACACTACCTTTGACTGATTGACTATCGGCAATACCTACACTGCGATCAGCAAGTTTTCCTTCCTGCTCACGGAGTTTTCTGCGTAAATGTTTGTTTAAAGCCTTCCACAAACCTGATTTACACCATTTATCAAAGTGATAACGCACACTTTGATAGGCAGGAAAATCATGTGGAAGATCACGCCAAGTACAACCATTGCGCAGAAGGTAACGTATAGCATTTACAATTTCACGGAGATCAAGGCTCATGGGACGTCCCCGCTTAGTACTTTTGGTCAAAACTTTAAGTAGAAAGGCTTCAATTATAAGCCACTGTACATCAGTAATGTCAGTAGAGTATGCTTGTCTATGATTTGTTTTCATAGTAGCTATACTGACATATATTGGGTATAGCTACTTTATTTCTGAAATGCTATGCTTAGTTCAAATTTCAGCCAAAATGCTAGATCTTTCAAAGGAGCACTAATTTCCAAACACCCTCTAGGAACCATATTTACTTTTAAATATTATAGATATCCAGGTAAGTTCTTGCCTGATCCAACACAAGGGATGTCATCCTGAGCCCTTCACTGTGCTCTAGGGCAGGTGAGGGTAAACTACGCGAAGGATCTCACTGCGTTACACCACCAGAGATTCTTCGTCGCTATTCTCCTCAGAATAACATGCTCACAGAGGACATTTCTTTCTAGGGGAAGATTTTTCTGGGGCACTGTAGTATTACAGCGCAATGTTATTAGTCTGTAGGAATTTTGCCCGATAAACACAGCATTTTCTTTAAGTGATTTTTCACCAGTGAATGATTGGGAAGGCATTTTCGAGCAATGTTGCGCTGTAATAGTAGGGCAGCTAGAATAATATCGTTTTCAATTTATTAACAGTTAAGAAATATTTGATGCACAGACTAGTAATCCTAATGTTGAATAGTAAACGTTAGGGATTTGGGTGACTTGTGTTATGTCAACTAGCAAGCAACCTTAGTAATTTTTTGGTTAGAAGTTTAAAGCTAAGCTTTATTACAAAGGGTAGATATGAAAGGTCTAGATGGAAAAGCATAGGCATTATAGAAAGGACTAATCACATAAGTAACATTTAGATTTAAAAAGGTAATTGCAATGAAACAAGATTTTAGATCAGGTTTTACCCCCGTAGAATTAATGGTTGCTGTGGCTATCTTAGGAGTTTTGGTTGCCCTAGGAAGTGTTGCGTACGGCAAGTGGCAACAAAAAGAGCAATTTAGGGAAGTCCAGCGTAATATTACAAGCTCTTTGAATCAGGCTAGGAGCGTTGCTAGACGTACCTCGCAAGATCAAAAGATTAGTTGGGGTTCTGGCAAAATAACAGTTATTAATGTATCAGATAAAGATATTAATTTATTTTATGGAGCTTCTTTAGAAGTTATTAGCCCTACTAATTTTACAGAGTTTAGTTATTTGGCCCCTTTTGGCCGTAAATCGATTAGTGACACTATTATTATGTTGCTCGAGAGCAAAAGGGGAAGCTTTGCCAAGATATATATTTATGGTTCCAGCGGAAAAGTAGCCCTAACTAGTTGTAAAGAAGGGAACACTAACACATGTTAAAAACTAAATTTTTACCAAAAGGCTTCACACTAGTTGAAGTGCTCGTTGCCTTAGGAGTTATCTCTATTACCATGGGCTTATTTGGCTATTTTGTTAAGTCTCTAAGCCTTTCAACAGAATCCAAGCATGAAACATCAGCAGCAAGCTTTGCTCATAGATACATTAATACCCTACGCAGTAATTGGCAAAGCAATTTTGATTATGATGCTGGTGTATTACCAAATCTGTCACCACCAAGTGGTTATGATGATTACAAGCTAACAATCGTTCTGCTTGACAATGCAGGGAACACTACTAGCACTTACACAGAGGATTATAGTAATGGCTTCTCTAGTCTAAATAGTTCAGCAGACAATATGCGTCAAATTAATTTGTTGTTAACAATGCAACAGGGTGGTTTATATCAGTTCAGCACACAAATTGTAAGGCCACCACAATGAGGGAATACTGTAATGTACAATAAAGTAATAGGTTTTACCGTAGTTGAAATGTTGGTAGCAAGTTCTATTTTTTTACTTGCATTAGGAATAGTATCGCAAAGTCTAATAAGTGGTGGACAGGCAACTAATAGGATTGCTATAGAAAGTGATTTGGTAGAAGATGCTAGGGCTATGGGTAATATGGTTACTGATCAAATAACTCAAGCCCTCTATGTCTACCCTCCCGGAGTACAGCTAGAACTTAGTACCTCTGGTGAGGTCACTACACTTAGACCGGGTAGTAGCTCGAGCCTTTGGACTGTTGGCACTGACCCTATCATTGCCTTCTTGGAAAGGCCTACAGATATTAATGCTCCATGCAGCAGCAGTCAACCTGAAGGTTGTGTTTTCTTTAGCGCCTATTATCCTGTAGAAAGAAGTCTTGTAACACAAACTACAGCTCCTTACCCCTACCTAGCAGATGGTAGTAACACTACAGCTTGGGTGCTTTTTGAGTACCGTAAACGCCTAGACATTACTTACATAGGGCTAGCTTCTAATTCAGCCTCTGCACCAGTGGGAAATGCTCTTGTTGGTGAGGTAGGCAATATTATGGCAGACTATCTTGTTAAAGATAGTTTTATTGTATCTTTTGATCGCTGTAATGATGAGCAAGGGTTTGTAAATGACTCTAATAACGATAGTGTACCCGATTGTAACGGCCTAGACACTGCATCAATGATTTATGCGAGTGTGGTAAATGGTAGTTTTAAATTTGAACAGGCCCGTAAACAAAGAGGTTCTTTTAAAGGTATAAACTTAGAATTCGTCATAGCCCCTCGAAATTTATTTAATCCTGCAGTCTCAAATTAAGGAGCTTAGTTAATGATAAAAAGATATTCTCAAAAAGGCATTGCTATGGTTGCCGCACTTGGTTTTATGGTGATTGTCACAGCTCTTATTGGCACTCTATTAGTTATGAACGTTTCCAATAAACGACTCACTGCTTATAACAAACAAAGTATCCAAGCACAATTTGCAGCAGAAGCAGGGGTAGATCAAGCTATACTTACTTTTTGGCATACGGCTTCAAGCAGTATTGATACAGCTAAGGGTGTAGGTTATAAAAAGAGTGTTGAAGATTATCGTGATTACTGGGATAATTTAAGCACTCCTTTAGAATCTGCAGTCGATGCTAATCAGGTGCCTATTTTTGGCACTCCTGTTACTTTAACAGGTACTTTAGTTAATGGTGCTACTTATCAAGTAGAAGTAAGTCGTAAAGATATAGGTTCTAAAAGTACTTTGCAAATGGTCTCTACTAGTAATCTAGGCAACGAAACTACCAAACGCCTGCAACAAGAATTTAGTGTGGATTTCCCACCCTTTGAACTTGATTTTGCATTACTTACTGATGTGATAAATTGCACTTTGTGTCATGCAGCTTTTACTTCAATAGAAGCAGCCTATGACGATACCCATGGTGACTCTAACTCTGATTTTCTTGTTGATATTACCAATGCAACTGATCGTCAAAATGCAGCGTTAGGCACTGAGCGAATCCGTCTGGCAGCTTTGAAGCAGTTACTAGCTGAGCCAGGTGGTTGGCGAGCTAATACTCTTATTGGTGGCACTGTTTACACTCGTGGTTCACAAAATATTATTTGTACAGGCGGGGAACCCAATTGTAAACCAAATGTATTTGGCCCGAGCTACCAAGTATCAAATGACAACAAAGTATTACCTCTTATTGCTGCTGAACCTTATCAAGAATTTAGAAATGATCCCCAAAACCCTTTTAACCAATCAGAAGAAACTTTGCATTGCACAGGTAATGGTAATAACGGTTGTGCACAAACTAATGCTCGAGGCTACACCAACTATCCCAAAGCAAAGAAAGGACAAATAGCACCCATTGATGGCGTTGTTCCTGATGCACAGTTTTTCCCTAGCCCTATTCCTGATACAGATGGTAATCGTCTTATTGATAATAATGAATGGTCAGATGCTATTAGTAATACAACTCAAGGCCAAATTAATGGGGCAGCAACTTTGTTGCTATCACCTACAGATGTAAATGGGAATATACAAGCTGGCGGTACCGATACTTTTACTTTTAATAATGTATCACCAGCTCCTGTCATTGATGATTTAGTGAGTTATACTTCTCTGACTCCTTCAAACAGTAGAGGCATCGCAGGTAATCTTATTTTAATAGGTACTGATACTAATCCTATACAACTTAACGGCAAAGTCTATGTTGATGGTGACATAGTCATTGCTGGTTATATTGCCCCTGGCAATGAAGGAGTGCTAGTAGCAAGACGAAATATTTATATTGTGGGTGACTTATTGTATGACTGTAATGGTTCTAGTAGTGGTAGAGGTTGTACCTATTATGACCCCAGTAGCTTGCCACGTTTGGCCATGGCTTCAGCAGGGGTAATGATTATTGGAGATTACACTTTTGCTCGTAGAGCTGCTGATAATAATACATTTTTGAACGCTCCCGGTGGATTCACCAATAGTGCCATTTTTGCCGAAGTTATGAACTTCAACCAAACTCAAGTTTCAGTAAGTCCTCCTCGGTTTTATGCTTGGCAATATCGTAATGCTTACACTCAAAACTATAGCAACTTGCCAGTTTGTACAGCTAATGGTGGTGAGTGTCGTGGCTACTTTAATACTTCAATGGCTGCTTTAACCACTACTCAAATTAATAGTGCTGCTATAATTCCTCTTTCACCCTTCATGCACTGGCTTGCTCCAAGTGCTGTACGTAGCATTGCGAATAATGATGTAAATGCAGGTTTAGCTGCACAGAACGTAATTCGCGACTTTTGGGCAGAATTTGTACTGAATAATCCTAACCGTCCCCAAGGTGCAGCACCTGAATACCTTAGTTCAGGTAGAAGGGCTTTACGCATTGATGGCCTCTTGTATAGCAATAATGCTATATTTTCCTTCTTTCAAACAAGTTTGGCAACACATGGTAGCTTGACTATTAACGGTAGCATTATTGCCTATGAGGTGGGCATACTAACTTATGGTAATGCTAGTGGTAGTGGCAATCCAAATGCCCATACGGGATGTGCTTTTAATCAATCGGCAAGCCTTTTTTTAGAGCAAGAACCATCTTGTGTAGGTTTACAGGTAAACTATGACAAACGTTTACCTTCACTTTTAGAGATACGTGACACTGAACCTGAATTGCATAGTGTAAGCTTTGAATGGCAAAGTGTAAACTGATTGCTTTGAGATAATTTTTGGACATTAAAAGTTAAAGAAAACATCTCATTTAAGCATAAAATTATGCCCCAAATGGCACAGAATAGAATCTGTGCCATTATTTTTTGTATTTAAACCCAAATCCTACGGTTGCTCAAAATAGCACCACCATTTAATATGTTGCTATGATCTTGCGTATTGGTTTGCTACTTTCTGGTATTTTTATTAGCTTGCTTATAGGGTCTTGTACATCTGTAATTCCTGACCAAGAAGTAAGTGACCTTTTTGGCTTGGAAACCTTAACTACTAATGTTGTTCTAGGGCAAGAAGTTACTCAAGGACTTAGTCCAGCTGCTCTTACTATTATGGGACAAGGTGAAATCAACACCTCATTTA
Source organism: Trueperaceae bacterium (assembly GCA_965223045.1). GTDB lineage: Bacteria > Deinococcota > Deinococci > Deinococcales > Trueperaceae > CBDCVN01. The sequence continues at coordinate 3,315,752 of CBDCVN010000013.1, read as the reverse complement.
CGGATATAAGTGTGGATGTTGGTTTTAATAAATTTTATGTGAACATTGAATTAGCAGATGAAGTTATTGTTAACGCTCCTGATCACCCAAATTGTAGTTTTGAAGTAACTGATTTGAAGTTAATAGTTGTTGTTGCTGACGGACAGTCCAGCATTACTTTGCCTCCTTTTAGTTTAAACAAACGACTTAAACTAAATCCTATAAGTGATACCGAATATCGCATTGTTACAGAAGGGGCTATGATTGGTGGAGTTATTGATGGCAATGATTTAGATACCTTAGTCGACATAATTAGTAAAAATGGTACAAATACAACAGAAGCTACTATACAAGTTGAAACCTTCAGCATACCTGCACTTCCTAAAGGTACTACTATTACCTTTAAGTATAAGTTAGTTAGAGGTGTCGTTGATTTTTGAGAATGCCTTTGATGTTGAGATTAGCTTATGTATAGTTGTTTTGTGGGAAATTATCCTATGGAGGTTTATTGCTTAAGAGTTCAAAATTTTGAACCCCTACAACTTCACAAAATTTGCAGCTGGACATTTAGGGGCTTAAAGTAAAGTCTCACTGAAAATCAATTTCTTAGTTGAATGGTCACTGTAGTAGTGGTTCCTGTTGATGATGCTTGATGTAAGGTAATCCTTTGAGTTTTTACTAAGTCATTGTAACTTACTACTATTTCGTAATCACCTAAGTAACCGTTAACAAAAAAATCACCATTTTCGTTTGTGGTGCCCCACTCATTTGTCCACCAATGATTAAATACAAGATCTATGAATGCCTCTCCTGCTGGTTTTAATGACCAATCCTGACGGAAAAGTGGTGCATCCCCTAACCAATGAGCTAAATCCCAAAAACCCCAGATAAGAAAGTCACTTACTGCTGGATGGCTAAAAGCAGTAATAAGAAAATCTCTAAAGTATTCAGCAGCTAATTGTTCGTTGCCTATACTAATGTCAAATTCAGTAATTATAATATCTTTTTCGGGAAAAGTTTGCGAAAAGCCATCTAAAACACCATATATGTGCTCTAAGGAACCTAAAGGATAATTAATATGACTTTGCATACCAATGCCCTCAAAGTTATCACTGCCTATATTAAAGATGATTCCATAAAATCTTTCTTGTGCACCTATGCATAGCCCTCCACAAGCCAAAATGTTAGTATCACTAATTACACGCCTTACTTCTGGGGCAACTGATTTAACCAGAGTAAACCATTCCTTATGAATACTTTCGCCTACTGTAGCTGCAAAGGCATTGTCTAGTACCGACTCATTTAAAACATCCCAATCTTTAATCTTACCCTGTATGCCGGGTTCACCTAAAATGCTATTTATACGTTCTAGGCTAGCAGCGTGCAGATAATTACCATTTTTATCTTGGACAGCTTGCCATACTCCTTTAGGAACAACCCCACTATTTTCATTTTGCCAATCTTCCCAAAGAATAGCATGTCCTCTAGTACGAATACCTTGTTTTAATAGCCAATCAATAGCCTCTTTAGAATTGTTAGGGCAACTTGCATTAACTTCCCAAAGTCCCCACTTTAAGCAATTTTCAAGCACTGCTAAATTAAAACCATGCCCCTTACCATCAAGGTCAATTATCTTCTGGCGGTAAGTTTCGTTGCTTTCTAAAAAATTATCATCAGCTAGTCGCCATGCTGCTACAGCTGTCCCAAAACCAAAAGAATGCTTTAGCATCTTTAGCTCTACATTTGCATTAGGCACAGGATTGCCATAAGCATCTACTACATGAACTTGCAACTTGCCTTGGCGATACCATGCTATACGTTCGTTTGTTGCTTGATACCATTCCGAACTAGGTTTTCTATAACTAATTATATCAGTTTGAGGCAGGTTATCTAAGTTTTCATTGCCATAATTTAAAACAGCAAAGCCTGCTATTTCTAATTCTTGTGCTTGTGCACCCAATTCTAAAGAGAGTTGTTGGGCACCTTCAATGTTAGCTTTAATGCGAATAAAATATTGTTGCCAATCATTATGCCTTGGTGCTACAGGCACTTTATTACCTGCAAAGTCAATAACTACAAGTCCTTTTTCAGCTTGCGCCCAGATGTTGCGCAGCCAAAAAGTAATAAGAATTGCATCATTTTTATTAACGTAGCTTGTAGGAAGCTTAGTGTTTATTTCCCATAGTTGAGGAATGCCTTTATCAACTTTGATTTTTAAGACTTTATCAAATGGAAAATCATCTATTTGGTACTTATGGATATCACTTACCCATTTATGAGAAGCTAAGAAGGTGTCTACGATTTCATCTTCATTTGCTGGGGAAATAAAATACTCCCCATTAAGTTCATGCTCGTTTTGTAACTGGCTACTGAGCCATTGGTAGTAGCTGGGGCTTTCTTGGCTTTGGGTGCTCGAGCCCCCCAGAAAAATCAAAAGGATAATAAGCAAAACTTTAGGTTTATAAATGTAGTGTTGATTAGCAATATTCATGGTTCTTTTCCTTTGCATCCAAACTGCACCAAATAATACTAGTTAGACAGCTTGTTAGTGCTGCAAAACAGGATTGACTCTAGGTTTATTTGCTTAAAATTGACTTAAGCTCCTTATACAACACCTTAGAATTGTGTCGTTTGTCAACAGGAATTTTTTCTATGGGATAAACTAAATCTATATTTGGTAGTTCTTCTTGTATTTTCTGACAAAGTATTTTTTGAGCCAATGCTTTATCCTCTTTTTTATGTAATTGAATAGCAAGTATATTTTGTCCATTTACCTCAACAAAAGCAGCCCTACTTACTTCAAGATAAGACATGGCAGCAGCTTCAATGCTAAAAGGATAAATTGCCTTACCATTACTTATTACTTTTGCAGCACAGCGACCAAGTAACCAGAGTTTCCCCTGTTCATCCAAGTATCCTGCATCTCCTGTGCGGTGCCAAATAACATGACCTACTCTGAATTTGATTTTTTGATTATCTTCTCCAATATAAGATTTCTGCACGTGATCTCCTGTTACTACAATCTCACCAATACCATTAAGTGATAGCTTAAGGGTGTCAAATTCCTCTGGGGAAAGTGGATTAATGGGATTTCCGTAAGTATCTGGAATAATGGCAAGTTTTATTTCTGGTGCAGATTCACCAGCCAATAGCCCTTTCCCAGAACGCATATAAGCGTAGTCTTTCGTAGTAATTTCTTGCATACTAATATGAGCAATAGGCTCTGCCTCTGTAGAGCCATAAACGGTTATTATTTCTGCATTAGGCATAGTATTTGAAAGTTGCTGTAAAAGACTGGGAAATACAGGCCCACCACCGGTGTGCAACTTTTGGATATTTGTTAATAATTGACGTTTTTTGATAAGACGGTCAGCAATTTGTTTACAAAAGGCTGGCGATGCAAGTACTCGATTAACATTATGCTTTAGCATTTGCTCGATAACCTTCTTAGCATCAACACTTGCTGGATTTCGCAAGTCACAGTTTGGAATAACTGTTGTAATACCACTTGCTAAATTAGAAAGAATAAAAACAGGTAGGGTGGTTAATTCTACATCCTCTTTTTGAGAGGGAAGTGCACTGCTAATGGCATTGTGCTGACTTATCAAAAAACCATGAGTTCTACATATGCCCTTTGGTAAACCAGTAGAACCACTTGTAAATGTGATTAGTGCAGGGTCAGTTGGCGAGCTATCAATGTCTAAGAATTCTGTGTCTTTAGTGCTTGAATAATTAATTTGTTTACTATTTGGCAACCAAAGTTTAGTAGAGAATTTGTGTTTTATACTTCCAATAGGTTCTAAAAATCTAAGTAGATGTGCTTTTGGCAAACCAATAAAAACATCTGGTTTTGCTAGAGAGCAATATTGTTTGAGATGTTTTTTACCTACAGAAAGATCTATAAAGATAACCGTAATGCCAATACGCACTAGCCCAAGAAAAATGATGTAGAGTTCAAGACTCATAGGCACAAACAACAAAGCACTTTCACCCTTATGAAGACCTTTACTCTTAAAAAAGGTTGCTACTGCTCTTGATTTTTGCTCGAGCCCTAAAAATGAAATTTGCTTATTGCCATAGATAAGAGCAATTTTATCGGGTTGTGATGATGCTTTTTCCTTCAGCAACTCAATAATGTTCATCTACTGTACTCCAGATGCAAATTCTAGGTACAGTACCACACTTTGGATTAGCTTTTTAGATTCGTTTGTCATTCTGGACATGTAATCTAGCATTCGCCATTTCATCACTTCTGTGTTGTCCTTTGCTTCAAATTCAACATGTAGCATTATTTTTTCATCACCAGTTAGTGTTACTGCGTATAGTTGGTCGGAACGTATTGCACTGGCTGGCAGTTCTATGTTGTCTTTTTCTATGCTCTTTATGGATTTACCTAACAACCATTCTGTTAGGTCTTTAGGAAAGCCTTTGAAGAGGATTTTTAGAGGATTATCTGTTGAGGGCACAAGATATTGTAGCAGGTTCAATAATTTCTTGGTTTTTTTCTAGATGTTTCACCACTGTTGCGCTGTAATACTAATCTAGAAAAAGTTAGAATCAGGCGCTTATGCTAAATTTGAAATATATTTTTACTATAATAATCTTTAGTGGTCTAATTAATGCTTTTGCACAAACTCTACAATTTGGAGTTAGTGCTACTTCACAAAATAAAGATATTGCTGATTTACAAGGTGAAATTTTTGTCCAGCTTAATAATATAAATTATGAAGGCTCTAAACTTTCTTTTCGCATTGCTTCAAACCTCGCTACCCCAATAGAGCTGGGCCTAGACACTCAATACAACTTTTCTTGGGGACCTTTAGGTAATGTACTTTTAAAAAGCTCTACTCAAGCAGATAGTGACGGGTTAATAGATATCAATGCTTCTGCCGAAGGAGTTTTAGCTTCTTTGGTAGCGTTTGAGGCTAATCTTATGCTATTTAATGCTGACAAAGGTCATTTTGCTCTCGAGTCAGCCTATAGTTCTCAAGCTAGGCCTCGCTACAACACAGATGATTTAGTGTTTGGTGTTGGTTTAGGAGGTAAATATCGTTTAGAGCGTACCTTGATTTTAGAAATTAAGCCAACAATAATTGTAACAGAAAATAATTTGGGAGGGTATGGTAGTGCAGCTTTACACTTTCGTCATTTGGTAGAACGTGATGATGGCATTATCAAACTAAAAATTGAGAAAGAACCTACCACTGATAATGCTTATGGAGCAATTGGTTTTGAGTATCGCTTAAGTAGGCGTAATTGGCCCCTTGTACAAGCTACCGCATGGTTAGCTACAGGTACAAAGGGTACTTTTCCGGGAGGTGTTCTTAGCCTTAAGCACAAGATTAAAAAACAACCTTTGCGCTATGAAATAGAATTATTTGCTGAACCTTATCGTTTTAATGGCTTTGATTATGGTGCCAATATTCTTTTAACTGTGGAACTTGAACTAGGCGAACTACAATTTAGGGTTTTAGCTGCCCCAAACAATAAAAGTTCCTTGCCAGAACTTGCTTTAGAAGCAGGATATAGCTGGCATTTTTAAATTTTCAGGTTAGCATTATAGCCTCATTGACTCGCAGAAACTTATCCTAACAAGTGGGGCTAGGGTTTTTGAATCACTACAACACACGATTTATGTGACAGACGACCTTATTTTGCCTTTAAACCGCTCATAAAAACTTTTACTGTAATCAAGATAGTCTTATTAAAAATGATATAGTAAGTTTACAATGAAGGAAATCATAACCACTCCTACCCAACATAATCATGTAACTGTTCCTGCTGAGATATGCCGAAAGCTGGACCTACATACTAATAGCAAGGTGGTTTTTGAGATTGATAGTGATGAAGTGCGTCTCAGATTTGCACCATTTATACTCGAGTTTGCTTTTGGTTCTATACCACCTATAAAAAAACCTGAACCGTTTTATGAGTATATCGGGCAGGCTAAAAGTAACCTAGCCAAAAAACACCAACGCTAGCATGGATTTTATTGATACCAGCATTTTCCTTCGCCTTTTAACCCGAGAGGATGAGCAAAAAGCACAAACTTGTTTGCAGTTGTTTAAAAACTTGGAAAACAGCCAAATAGAAGCAATTATAGGTTTTCAATGAAGCGTGTTTGTGTTGCTTTTGGCACACGCCCTGAGGCCTCTAAAATGGCCCCTGTGGTTTACGCTCTTAATAAGCAAGAAGGCCTCAAGCCAGTTTTATTAGTTACAGGCCAGCATAGAGAACAACTTGATAGTATGCTCGAGCTATTTCAACTAAAACCAGATGCTGACCTCCAAGTAATGCGTGAACGCCAAGGTTTATCTGAATTATTAGCCAATATAGTGCCAAAAGCCTCTAAAACTCTTAAAGAACTAAAGGTAGACTATGTTCTTGTGCATGGTGATACACTAAGTACCTTTGCAGTTGCTCTAGCAAGCTACTTCGAGAACATTCCTGTAGCCCATGTTGAGGCAGGTCTGCGGTCCTTTAATTTAAAGGAACCTTTTCCAGAAGAAGCTAGTAGGTGTTTGACTGATGTTATAACTGATCTTGACTTACCTCCAACACCTTTGGCTAAGCAAAATCTTTTGCGTGAAGGGAAATGTGAAGGCAATATGGTAATAACAGGCAATACGGTTGTGGATGCAATACATTATGCTGCTAAGAAGGCTGTGTTACCTAAACACTTGCCCAAAAAGAACCTTGTGGCCATTACTATGCATCGTCGTGAGAACTTACCAGTTATGACAAAACTAGCAAAGACCCTTGTTAGCTTGGCCAAAATGCATCCTGAGTTTACTTTTGTCTACCCTGTTCACCTTAATCCTGCTGTACGGGAAGCCGTTTATCCTGCTATGTTTGGAGTTAATAATATTATTCTGGATGAACCTTATGATTATACTGCTATGCTAGCTCTTCTTAAAAACTCTGAACTGATTATTACTGACTCTGGGGGTATTCAAGAAGAAGGTACAGCTTTAAATAAGCCAGTGGTAGTTTTACGTAATGTTACTGAAAGGCCTGAAGGTTTGGCTGCAGGCACTCTTAAATTAGCTGGCAATGACCCTGAAAAGGTTCTAAATGTGACCGATGATTTGCTGACCAATAGAGCTGCTAGGCAACAAATGTATGCTAAGGAAAATCCTTATGGTGATGGCAATGCTGGTCAGAGGGTTGCTCGAGCTGTAGCATGGCGCTTTAATTTAACTGAGCGACCTCAGGATTGGTGTTAAACTATGAGCAATATAGAAGATAACGAAAAACTAACCAGCGAGCAAATACAAAATGAATACTCTGAGGGGCGGCGTAATTTCGAGGGTGTTGATCTGAGCTATTTAGATCTTTCTCGATGCAATTTGAGAGAAGTTAATTTTACTAAAGCCAAGTTTTATAAAACAAAGCTTTTTGAGACTAATTTAGAAGGGGCAACCCTAAATGAGACAAATCTAGAAGGTCTATTTTTAGCTGAAACAAACTTTAATGATGCTACTATAAGGCGTGCCCATTTTAATGATTGTAGAATGGAAGGTGTAGAATGGAAAAATACTGACGTTAAGTTTTCTAAGTTTGAGAAAGTTCGGTTTATAGGAGCAAAACTTTCAGATTGCCAATTTAGTAGTGCCCTTTTAATAGATGTGGATTTTTCCAAGGCTTTACTTGAATTTTGCCGTGCTTATGGAACCTTTTTCAAGGAATGTAATTTTACCTCTGCTATTTTATCTGGCTGTAAGCTAAAGAACGCCAGTTTCCCAGATGCTGATTTCTCTAATGCTATCTTAGAAAAAGCTGATTTTGAAGAAGCAAAGCTCAGCAATGCTCTATTCATTAAAAGCAACTTGCAGCAAGTCCGCTTTGATCATGCCTTGTTACCCTCAGCTAACTTTAAAGAAGCTGAACTTTCTAAAACATATTTTAGACAAACTGATCTTAAGCTAGCTAATTTTTCAGGCTCTAAGCTAAAAGGAAACTACTTTGCATATGCTGATTTTAAAGGAGCTAACTTAAGCAACGCTGATTTAACAGCTGCTAATTTTAAGGCTGCTAATTTTGCTCGAGCTAATCTAAGCTACACCAAACTAAATGGTGCTAACTTCAACAGTGCTGAATTCACCCCAGCAGATGTAACTGGTTCTCAAGTAGATAAATCAACAACATTTTATGCCACTAAAACTGTAGGACTTGACTTTGCTGGTAACTGGGCACTAAAACAAAGGGTTTCTGAATGTGCTCATGAAATAACAATTAAGCACTTTCGTAGAAGCCACCCTGTACTAGGGTTTTTCTGGTGGCTTTTCTTAGGTTGTGGCAAAAGAAGTTACCTTCTTATTGTATGGGCCGTATTAACTATTATAATTTTTGCTAGCTTAATGGCAATTTCACCAAAATCTTTTGACTTTGGCTTACAAAACCCTAGTTTTGTCGATCACTTACGTAATAGTTTTGGAATATTTATCACTTTAGATTTTGTGCTTGATAAAGGAAAAGATGCTTTTGGATACTATGTTCTACTAACTGAAATGTTATTTAGCTATTTGATGCTAGGTTTCCTTGCAAGCCTTTTCGCTAGCATTTTTCCAAAACCAGAGGCTTAGACCCTACAGTTTATACAATCACCTTTCCTTTTCCATCCCAACTTTCATAGGAGTAAAAACGTCCAGATTTACGCTCTTGTAAATAAGTCACTAGGGGTTCAACAAGAGGAGCTATAGGAATGAGCTCTGCAACCTCATCAACAGGGAAAAATCTTGCTTCTACAATAAAACCGTCGGGATCACGAGGGTTTAATAAACCGTCATACTCTGCTTCAAAAGCAAAAGATACAGCTCTGTCATTACGTTGTCTATCTTCAACATGTACAGCATAAGCAAGATGCTTTATATGAGTTATTCTTAAACCTGTTTCCTCTTTTACTTCACGAACCATTGCTGCTATACTTGATTCGCCTCGCTCCACAATACCACCGGGTAATGTATAGCGAATTGTGCCAAAGCCTTGCCAGTCGTTGCCTACCAATAATACTCGCCCTCTTGAATCGAGTAAGATTGCGGCGGCAACGACAAACTCACGCCGTGCCACCTTTAGTCTCTAATTCAATAATACTAGAACTCTTACGGGCAATTTCGTCTAGACGCTGTGCTTGTTCAGCTTCACTTAGAGCTTGATTCAGCTCATTAAGCTCACCCATAAGTACCCCATTTAGATTATGAGTTGTATAACCAATACGATGGTCGGTAATGCGTGATTGTGGAAAGTTATAAGTTCGTATTTTCTCACTGCGCCCACCTGAGCCAATTTGTACTAGACGTGCTTCTCGAGCTTCAGCTTGTGCCTTAGCCATCTCTCTCTCAAGCAACCTTGCTCTTAATACTGTGAGTGCCTTTTCTTTATTCTTTATTTGGGATTTACCATCTTGACAAGTTACAATAATCTCTTCAGGTGTGCTTGGTTTGTAAGTAATGCGCACAGCTGAATCCGTAGTATTGACTGATTGACCACCGGGACCTGAAGAGCGGTACACATCTACACGATAATCATTAACTGAAAGATTTACATCAACATCATCAGCTTCAGGTAAAACGGCTACAGTAACAGTTGAGGTATGTATTCTTCCTTGGGTTTCGGTTTCTGGAACCCGTTGTACTCTATGCACACCTGACTCAAACTTGAATTTACTGTATGCTCCTTTTCCAAGAACTTCAAAGCCAACCTTGCTGAAGCCACCTATATCAGTAGGATGTGAGTCTAACACCTCTACAGTATAATTTAGTTGTTCAGCATAGCGTTTATACATACCAAAAACTTCAGCTGCAAATAGGGCTGCTTCTTCTCCACCTGCAGCAGCACGGATCTCAATTATGACACTTTTGCTATCAAAAGGATCTTTGGGCAGTAGCAGTTTTTCTAGCTCTTTTTCCAAGCTAAGTTTTTGTGGTTCTAAAGATGCTAACTCTTCTTTAGCCATCTCAATTAAATCAGCATCTTTTAAAGCCTCATTAGCATTTTCGATGCTGTCTAGAACATCTGAATAGCTTTTGTAAACCTTCACTATGTTACTTAATTCACTATAGCGCTGCATGGCCTTTCGGTAGCGTGTTTGATCATTAAGCAACTCAGGGTCACCTAGTGAGAGTTCCAAGCTCTCAAATTCTTGCTTTAAGGTTTCTAACTTCTTTATCATTGTTTAATAGTCTAACTCCAAATTGTTAAACTCATTACTAAACAATTTTATAGTTATAGTTTAGTTAGATTTGCAAAGCGCCTCTTAATTCTACTTGAGGATTTTTATCTTGGGTATTTCAAGTCGTATAAAACGACTCGCAAAAATAAAAACGCAGAGCGTTTGGGTATGCATTCCGAAGCGAGGCTTTAGAACAAGAGGTTAGTGGTTTTTATAAGCAGAGGTGTAAAAGTTTTTGTGAATCACTTAGGAGTAATTTAGTGTCTATAGGTAGTTAGTAGTCAGCATAGCTAAGCCCTACTGACTACTAGCTACTGGTTTCTAGCTACTATTTTCAGCTTCACAAGAAAATTCACAAGTATTTATGCATAGGTGCTTATAAATAACTTTGTGTCGTAATATTAACCACCTGCTGTAATTTGCTCTATAAGCTCTTGTTTCATCTTTTCTGCTTGATCAATTTCAGTCTGACAGGTTCCTGCGGCATTATGTCCACCACCACCATACTTAAGCATTAATTCACCTATGTTAATTTTAGAATCGCGCTTAAAGATTGACTTACCCACTGCAAAAACAATGTTTTGCTCCTTTTTTCCTGGTAACACATGCATAGAAACATTGCAATCAGGATAAGCTGCATAGATCACAAAACGGTTACCAGAATAAATGATGTCTTCTTTATGGAAATCCACCACTACAAGGTTGTTATAAACCTCGCCCAAACGAGTAAGTTGCTCACGATGTAAGGGCTTATGTTTCATATAAATCTCAACCCTTTCTTGGACATCGTAAAGCTCCAAAATTTCTTCTATGGGATGGTAACGGCAATAATCTATCAAGTTCATCATAAGTGTGTAGTTTGAGATGCGAAAATCCCGAAAACGCCCTAAACCTGTGCGGGCATCCATTAAAAAGCTTAGGAGTTCCCAGTTTTTGGGCTCGAGCACGTCTTCAAGGCTAAACTGCCCTGAATCGGCTTTATCAACAGCCTCGAGCATCTCTGGTGAAATATTGTCAAAATACCCCTTGCCATCATAATAGTTATAAACTACACGTGAGGCTGAGGGCGCACTGGAGTCTAGGATAAGGTTATCTGCTTTCTCACTTAACCGCAACTCCTCGCTAGAGTGATGATCAAAAGCGAGATGGACATTAGGGTCATAAGGAAGATTAGTAGTTATGTCATTGGTTGTAAGTTTAACTTTACCATCTTGAACATCTTTTGGATGTACAAATTTAATTTCTTTGACAATATCTATTTCTTTGAATAAAACGGCACTTACTAAGCCATCCATATCACTACGGGTTACCAAACGATATCTTTTTTCAAACACGCCTATCCTCCACTAATTTTGCTGCAAAATAAAATGAGATACTGCTGCTTCAAGAGCTTTTTCGGTTGCCACTTTTACATCGGGTACTACACCACGCTCTTCCCAAGTTGCACCACGAAGCGGTGCAAGTATGCCTGTGGCAATCCAGGCTTGTGATCCATCACGCAAACAAAAAGGTAAAACAGCTTCTACATTACCAGCTGTAGTTTCCCCAAACAAAACTGCTCGTCCTGAGGCTTGTAAGGCACCTGCTAGACCTTCGGCAGCACTGTTAACTTCTCCATCAATAAGTATAGCTAAAGGTAATTCTGTTTCTACTACACCCACAGCAGGATAAGGTAAAGGTAATGTCCAACGGGTAAGTATGCGCCACAAAAACCCACTGGAAAATATGCCTGCTACTTGCATCATCTCTATAAGTCTACCTCCGGGGTTACCACGTAGGTCTAAAATCAAACTGCTAACACCCTGATCTTCAAGATTCTTTACAGAGCTGCGGACGTTAGCTGGAGTGAAGGCGGTAGCCAAATCTGGTAATTGAATATAACCAATATTCCCTTCTAAAACACTATAGCTTATGTTTTCTAGACTTATAAGGTGCTCAGAGTGAACAATCTGATTATCTAGATTATTGTCTAAGTCACTTTGTGAAAAGACTCCAAAGCAAGGTAAGTCACCATAGCGCCTACGAATTTCTTCAACTCTATCAGGTGGCACAAAAACTGAATGATTATCTCCGAGTTCTTCGTACATTGCTTCTAGAACACTGTAAAAATCCTCGTCATTAGTAGTAGCTAGTGCTTGTGGCTCATATTTCTGTCGCGCCTTATCCCAAACTTCTGCTATTCTTTGCTCATTCCAATAACGCTCGTTAACCAATCGCCATGCTGTATCAAAAGACTCAGTATAGTCTATTTGCCCAAGGACCATTGTGAGTTGTATCCATAAGATGAGGAAAGAACACAGCTTGAACAAAAGACATTTCATTAGTATAGCGTATGTAAAATCAAGCTGAAAGTCAATAAAATTAAGCTAGCAACTGTTAAGCTAGATTTTGTGGCACTTTTTGAATATTTTTGATAGAAATTTTTTGTTTTTGGCTTTAATATTACAGTGTGCGGAATTTGAAGAATCATTCAAACGACCTGAAAGTTTAATCTGGACAGAGCATTATCTAAAAAAAAAGGAGAAGTGGCGGAATTGTGGTTGGTAATCCGCTGTAACCTAAGTGAAAACGGAGAGATCAACTACTGTTACTGCAATGTTTTAGAAAAAGTCGGTCCTGGCTATCAGCGCCAAAATTATACTGTTTACGCTTCGCATAGAAAACGCACTCTTGCTACATTGTCTAGGAGTTGTATTTCATGACATTGTACTGTAATATTTGGATAGGGAAAAATGCTTAAAGAAAACACTCTAGTAGATAGTCGCTATCAAATAATAAAAGAGCTTGGTAAGGGTGGTATGGGAGTAGTTTACTTAGCAAGGGATCAAGAAAAGCAAAAAGAAGTAGCTCTAAAACTTATTCGCCCAAATATTGGACATACTAGACGTCGCACCCTACGCGAATTTTTTATTATGTCTAGACTTGAACATCCACACATTGTCAATGTTTATCAATCAGGTACTTACCAAAGGCAGGCCCCCTACATTATTATGCCCTTTCTTTCAGGAGGAACTCTTTCAAAGCGCTATGCTAATGGTACTAAGGATAGAATTGACCTTATTAACCGCTTAACTCGCATTGTAGAAGTGACTGAGGCATTACATTACATCCATCAAGAAGGTATTATTCACCGTGACTTGAAGCCTGAAAATATAATGCTTAACTTTGATGAAAATAATAAGGAGTTTGCTCTACTGATGGATTTTGGTCTAGCTAGAGGGCAAGTCCAAGAAAACGCATTAATAGCTTTTCAAGATGAAATAAATAAATTTGTAGGTAGCATTTACTATGCTAGCCCTGAACAAATAACCAGTAGAGAATTAGATACTCGTAGTGATCTATATTCTTTAGGTTGTGTTCTTTATTGGATTATTATTGGTCAATCGCCATTTATTGGGGAGGTTTCTACAGTGTTGAGAGGGCATATGGACAAGCCTGTGGAATCTCTTGCAAAACACATTGACTTCTTGCCGAATTCCCTTGATGAAGTTGTTTTAACTTTATTACAAAAAAGCCCAGCTGACAGGTATAATGATGCTGCTGAAGTTGTTAATTTGCTACATAAAATTATAGAGGACTTAAGACCGAAGGAAACGAAATCACTGGACAAGTTTGAAGCTATCTCAACCTTTGAACCCTTAAGAGAAAGTGATGTTACCCCTGTTCGATTATTTGTACCTCCTTTTATTGGTCGTTCCAAGCAATTGGAAGTATGTAAGTTAGCTTTAGAAGAGCTAGCAGTTGGCAAGAGTAACATTGTTCTTCTGCAAAGTAGTTTTGGGTTGGGATTAAGTCGTTTTTTGGAAGAACTTGAGCATAAAGTACGAGGAACAGAGTTTGTACTTTTGAAGTTTAATAATAATCAAAGCCATAATTTACCTTATCAACCTTGGCAAAGTGTTTTGAAAAACCTGCATAGGAATAAGGAAGAGGCTTTTAACCAAGCTGCTAGTGGTCTAGAGTTGGCTCTTTCTCCACTTATACCAGAATTTGGAATCAACGAAGACTATGAAATACCTGCAGAAGTAGCACAAATGCGGTTGTTTCAGGCTGTTGAGCAGTTCTTAAGTCGATTTTTGAGAGATGAGTATTTAGTCATTCTAGTTGATGATGTGCATTTAGTTGATGAGGGTAGTTTAGGTTTATTGGCCTACCTTGCTCGTAGCAAGTTCAAAGCTATGTTTATGGTGATAGCATGGCACCCTAATCATAAGAACCACGCTTCCAACGTTTACATTCAAAAGTGCTTCAGTGATTTATTAACCCATAATTTAGAATTGGAACCTTTTGATGAAATTATGACTATTAAGTTACTAAAGGCTTTTTTAGGCGGTGATATTGAAAAACGCTTAGAATCATACGTTTTAGAACGTGTGGAGGGCAATCCTTTGTTTATAGAAGAGCTACTATCATTACTATTAAAAGAAAAGCACATAAAACTACGTAAAGGCTTGTGGGAATGGACCAGAGAACACACAGGTTTACCTGAACGTGTAGAGGAAGTATTTGCAGCTCGTTTAGATGTCTTAAAAGATAGTCCCAAGAGGACCTTAAGTGTAGCTAGTACTATAGGTAACTATTTTAAATTTGATCTTCTTTATGAGTTACTAGAAGTTGATGAGGAAAGTTTGCTAGATGATATAGACGAGCTTTTGCAAGCAGAGCTTATAGAAGAACTTACTAAAGATAGGTATCGATTTACCCATATGATGTTGCGTGAAGTTGTGCATGAGAGGCTACGTAGTGATCGTCGTAGCCACTACCATAGAAGATTAGCTGAAAAGTTAAAGAAACAAAAAGACATAAAGCCTTCTGTACTAGGTGATCACTATGCTGAAACAAAAACCCCTTACCTAGCTGTGCCCTATGCTTTAGAAGCTGCCCGTAATGCTACAAAGGTATTTGCTAATGATGTAGCGGAAAAGTATTTTCGATTGGCTTTAGAGTGTATAGATAAAGATGAAAAGTTAAAGCAGAAACACAAAGATAGTGACAAAAGAGTACAAATTCAGCTTGAACTAGGACAAGTTTTAAAACGTATTGGTAGATTAGATGAGGCAGAAAGCCTGTACAGAAAAGCAGAAGGGAATGAAAATTTTTATCCTCAAGCGCTATCATCTTTAGGAAGTTTAAGTCAAATAAAAGGCAACTTTACACAAAGTGAAGTATATTTGCGCGAAGCTCTTAAGTTTTTACCAAATGATGCTGAACTTTATTGCAACTTGAGTAATGTGCTCCTTTCTAAAAACGATTTTCAGGAAGCTGAAAAAATCCTACATTTAGGTTTATCTGTTGCCATTAAAACCAAAAATGCCAGTACCATAGCTCTAGTACAAAGCAATTTAGGTTATTTGGAGTATAGTCGTAATAATTGGGAAACAGCTCTTGAGTGGCTAACGAGTGCTAAAGAATATACTGATAAGAACTCTCAACCTTTACTATATGCTCGGATAATCTATTTTGAAGGTAATGTATATACAAGGTTAGGCAAGCCAGCAGAAGCACTTAGGCTATACGAGGAAGTTCATGTAATATATCAACGGGTTGGTGATTTGGGGAAAGCTATAAACTCACTTCTTCAAATAGGGATCGTTTACCAAGAAAAAGGAGAATTGGATAAAGCCATTACGATTTTAAAGAAAGTAAATCAGCAGGCAGATCGCTTGGGTAGGAAAAATGTGCGGTTAAATGCTATGACTACACTAGGATGGACATTACAACGACAAGGACATTTTGAACAAGCTTTAGAAATTTTAGAAGAATCTTATCTTCCCCTTCTTAATGAAGGAAATAAGTCTGAAGCAATTTTGAATCGCATGAATATGGCAGTGATAGCTGCTAGAGGTGGAAAGATTAGAGATGCTCGCCAATATAGTCATGAAGCAGATAGTTTATTAAAAAATATAACCGCATCTTCTTATTTATTGGCTTTGCTAAATTTAACTAAAGGGGAGGTAGAATTGCGTGACCATTGCATAGAAAATGCTTTAACTTTACTAGAGAATGCAATTAAACAACTTGATAAGTTGCATTGCAATCAAGAATTGCTAGAGGCTTATTTGTTATTGTCTGAAACACAGTTAGCCTTAAATCAACACGAGGGTTGTGCAAGCTCTTTAGAGGCGGCTAAACCATTAATTACTCAGATTAATGACCCTTTATGGAAACTACATTTAAATTATCTTGATGCACTTAATAATCAAGGTAAGGAAGAAATTAATAAGGTAGAAGAACAGCTAAAAATGTATGGGCAAAAATACCTAATTGACCTGATTAGTAACACTATTGATTTCTAAATTTCTAAAAGTAGAATAAACTTGTTCTGAACACACATTCCGATAGTTGTTCGTAAGAACAAATAACTAAAGATTCTTTGTCTCACCCCCACATTTCGATACCTTAAATCTAATGTAAAGATAATTTATCTATCTGTGAGCATATGTCTATATAATTCATTTGCAAGGTGGCTTGTGATTACTTAGCGTTTATCATTAAGTAATTATTGATTTGTAAGTGATTTGTGATTACTTAGCATTTATCATTCTATAATTATTGATGCTGTCTCTCAGTTATCTTTATGAAATATGATTAACCAAATTATTCTCAAGTTCTTGACTGAAGCTATGATTTTAGCTAGGGAAGATAAAATTGCTTAGCAAACTCTATATACCCAAACTCTCACTGTAAGTATTACAGAAAACCCTTTCAAAAAGGAATCTAGTCAAGAATGATATTAGCTATAATACAAAGATAAGCTCTTTGCAAGGAATAAATAGAATTTAGTAATTTTGGAGTTATTAATGTTAAATAGAGGTTTAAAATTAATTAGTATTTTTGCTATTGCCCTGTTTATTTTATTTACCTCTTGTAAAGGTCGAACCCCATCTGGCATACCAGAGCCTGTAGATTTGATAATGGCAAGCACCAGGGCTGATACTGATATAGTAGACCTTCAAGCGATATCTGGTAAGACTGAATTTGGTCAGGGTAATTTGCCTCCTATTGGTCATGGGAATGCAATAATCGAAAGTATAGAAGGTATAAGTGTGGATGAGGGTGTACTTATTTTA
Organism: Trueperaceae bacterium; assembly: GCA_965223045.1. Taxonomy (GTDB): domain Bacteria; phylum Deinococcota; class Deinococci; order Deinococcales; family Trueperaceae; genus CBDCVN01. The sequence goes on along the minus strand of CBDCVN010000013.1, from coordinate 3,298,532 downwards.
AAATCAGATACTCGAGAAAGTCTGACTTCCCAACAAACTAGCGAAGATCTAAAAGTCAACTTTGAGATGTGGATTGCTGCTGGAGAAGCTATACATGAGGATAACCCAAGTTTAATTGCTGTAGGTGAACCTAACTTAACCTGGAAAGCTACAGTTCACAAAGTAGGCGAGAGAATTGATGAAAATGAGGTAAAAGAGGTATATAATTTTAATCAAGAAATAGAAAATCTTTTATTTACTAATGATACTCTTTCTAATCTTACTAAGAGTAACTATACTACTTTTGTTAAAGCTACCCTTAAAGATAGTGATGAGTTAGTTGCAGAAAAAAGCGTATTAAGCATAAAAAATCTTAGCCTAAACGTTAATGCTTTTGGTTTTCCCAAAAGTGTTAAGCTTACTGAACCATCTTCTGAAGTTATAGAGGTAAATCTTGTAGCAATACCTAAAACAATTCAAGAAGGGGAAACTGTAACTTTATATATTGTGGCCATAGGCAATTTAAAATCTCTCCTTCTCAATAACGGTACTGGAAATACTCCCAACTTTGTAAAGAATGTCACAAGCTTTGTTCAGATAACTGATAAACCAAAGAAATCCACTACCTACACTCTTAATGCTACAAGTAAAGATGGAGTGAAAGCTAGAGTATCAACTAGTATAACTGTGCTTCCTGCAGATACTTTAGCAGCTGTCCACGATTAGTTTTTAGGATTAGGTTATTGCTTCAAATATTCTGATTATAAGCTTTTTCTATAGTTATAGCTTAGGTTATACTTGCCTTGGTCTGCTCTTAGCTATATTTTTTCAAATAGAGAGGGAGTAGCTGATACCACTCTTTGAGAAAGCAGATAAACAGATTTAGGGGTACCAGCTTTATACAAAGAAGACACATAATCCATTAGAACTAGTAATATATAGTTATGCTAAAGCCACAAGAGGTCATAGGTGATCGCTACCAAGTAAAAAAGCTGCTTGGGCAGGGTGGTATGGGTAGAGTGTACCTTGCTAAGGATAAAACAACACAGCAAAAAGTGGCTATTAAGTTCATACACTTAGGTCCAAGTGATAGTTATTTAAGATTTAAACGTGAATTTCGACTTATGTCGAGGCTCGAGCACCCCCATGTAGTACGCACAGTTGAATCAGGTCAGCATAATAACAAACCCTTTCTGGTAATGGCCTATCTCTCAGGAGGCTCTTTAGATCAGCGCTATGGGGGTGGCAGTAAAGATGTAAAAGACACTATAAATCGCTTAGATCTAATTATTCAGGTGTGTGATGCCTTGGCTTATATTCATAGCCAAGGGATTATGCACAGGGACTTAAAGCCTGAGAATATTATGCTTGGGTCTAATCAGAATGGTGATGAGCGAGTATTCTTGATGGACTTTGGGTTAGCCAAGCGAACATCACAAGAGACAATGGCATTAACACAAGAGGGAGCAGTAATGGGTACAATCGCATACATGAGCCCGGAACAGGCTCAAGGAGCAAGTGTTGATGCACGTAGTGATCTTTATTCATTGGGTTGTGTGCTTTATTGGATGTTGGTAGGAGAACCACCATTAATAGGGAATACTTTTGTAGAAACACTACTGAAGAAGATGCGCAACTTTGCTGAGCCACCATCACTGCATAAGGATTTTTTACCTTATACCTTAGATGCCATAGTATTAAAGTTACTAGCAAAGGATCCTTCTGGCCGCTACAGCACTGCTACAGACATCATTACAGATTTGCAGAATGTACAAGCTGAGCTTAATAAAGAGCTAGATCCCCAAGAAGAGCTTATAAGCAAAAAAAATCTTTCTCTGACGAGAGAAAAGGCTTTTGAGGATGTAACGATAGCTCAACTTTTCAATGTACCTTTGATAGGTAGAGATGATATCTGGCAAACACTTAGTCAAGCTAGCCAAAGGCTGGTAAAGGGAAAAGGCAACATTTATATAGTAGAGGGCGAGATGGGTATGGGTGTAAGTTATCTTCTAAGCGAACTTCGTCGTGAGGTACGGTCACATGGGCACAGGGTATTACAACTACAACATCAACAAGGGATAAATGCTCCATATCAAGCTTGGAAAATAGCTCTAGGGAAGTTTCAAGAGCAACACAAAAGTAGTTTTAGACAAGCTACAAAGGGACTGGAAGTTGATCTAGCAACACTATTGCCAGAACTAAAACAAGATATATCTTATGATTTTCCTGCTGACATAATCCAACTTCGTTTATACAATGCAGTAGATAAGCTACTAGCTTCCTTAGCAGAAGAGGACACACTAGTGTTACTAGCTGATAATTTACACCTAGCAGATGAGGCAGCCTTAGGATTGTTAAGTTATCTAGCAAGAGGGGTTAGTAGTGAGAAGCTACTTATAGTCTTAGCACTGCATAGTAATCAAACACCAACAAAGACTCTGGACAGTTTAAAGACAATAGAAGCAGAAAAGATAGTACTGCAAGCTTTAAGCAGGGAATCGATGCAGGAGTTAATCAGAGGGTTGTTAGGAGGGGAAGTAGAGGAGCTGCTAGTTTCGTATGTAATAGAAAGAGCAGCGGGGAATCCATTTTTTGCGAAAGAAATCTTAACAGCATTACTAAAAGATAAACACATAAGAAGGCGAGCAGGGTTTTGGGAATGGGCAAGGGAAGTAACAGCAATACCAGCAAGTATAGAAGATATACTAATGCAGAATCTAAAGCGGTTAAGTGAGAGGGCACAGCGAGTAATAAGTGTAGCAAGTACAATAGGGAGGAGTTTTGACTTTGAGATGTTGCAGGAGCTGCTACAAGTAGAAGAAGATGAGTTGCTAGATGATTTAGACGAGCTATTGCGAGCAAAAGTAATAGAGGAGGTAGATGAGGATAATTATCGATTTAGTCACTTAGTATTGCGAGAGATATTGCATGAGCGAATGATGATGAGGCGGAGACAAAACTATCATCAGAAGATAGCAAGAGTGCTAAGTGAGCGCAAGGAAACGCCACCAGAAACCATGGCAGATCATTATGCAGAGACAAAGACTCCTGAGAAGGCAGTACCTTATGCTTTAGAGGCTGCTTACCTAGCAGAGAAGGTTTTTGCTAATGATGTGGCTGAGCGCTACTTTAGATTAGCTTTAAAATGTATAGGAAAATTTGGTGAATCAAGTGAATATACTAGTGAAAAGGTGCAGATTCAACTCGAGCTAGGTAAGATACTCGAGCGTATCGGCAAGTGGGACAATGCTAGAAGTCTATATGAAACAACTTTAGAGAATAACCCTCTAAATAATAAAGCACTGTGGCAACTAGGCAAACTACACCATAATCAAAGTAATTTATCTCAAAGTGTGATGTACTTGCGTAAAGCTATAGAAATATCCCCTAAAGATGTAGATATTTATCGTGATTTAGGTAGTGTTCTAGGCACTAGTGATAATTTTTCTGAGGCTAAAGAAGTTTTGCTATCAGCACTAAGTCTTGCTATAGAGGCAAAGAATCCTCAATTTATTGCTAGGGTACAATTAGACCTAGGGTATTTAGAATATAGAAAAAGTAACTGGGATACAGCACTCGAGTGGTTTAAGAGTGTTAAAAATTTGATTAGTAAACAACAGCAGCCTCTAGAGTACGCACGCCTTAATTTTCTCAAGGGCGCTGTTCATTTACGTTTAGGCAATACCGCTAATGCCTTAACATTATTAAATGAAGCTTATAACACATATCAACAAATAGGCGATTTAGGTAAGGCTGCAAGTTCACTTCATCAAGTAGGAGGGGTATATCTTTCAAGAGGAGAGTTGCACAAGGCCACTGAGGCACTAAACAAGGTATCTCAACAAGCAAAGCGTTTTGGTAACACTAAGTTGCAAGCTAGTGCCTCAGCTACTTTAGGTTGGGCATTACAAAGACAAGGTAATTATCAAGAAGCTCTAGAATTATTAGAGGAGGCTTATACACTTCTTGCCAAGCAAGGCTTTACCTCTACAGCTCTGCAGTACCATCTGAATGTAGTGGTAGTAGCAGCTAGATGTGACAAGATAGCTGATGCAAGAGCACATTGCCAAAACATTAAAACTAACCTTGAAAAACTAGACGTGCCTTATTTACACGCCCTTTTTGATTTGACTGTAGGTGAAGTTGAACTGAGGGATCACCATTTTCAAGAGTCTATTACTCTTTTAGCACAAGCTATAAAACAATTCAAGCAATTACACTGTCAGCAAGAACTACTGGAAGCTCATATGTTACTTGCAGAAAATCAACTTGCTTTGCATAAGCATGAGGCATGTAAACATAGCCTGGACAAAGCAACACAGATAGCAAATGATTTTGATGATCCATTGTGGGAAAGTCATATTAAATATTTAGAAGCACTTAATAACAAAGATGAGCAAGAAATTCTCCAGCAGGAAAGTAAACTTGCTGTGCAAGACCAAGAGCACCTTATCAATCTTATTAAATCAACAGTTGTGCTATCATAGGAAAATTAAGGTTGTTAAAAGTGAAAAGAATTGTAATGAACAGAGCTACTCTTTTAAAAATACTATTTATTCTAATAGTTTGTTTGCCTCTAGTAGATTGTTCTACTGGTGGGAATAATCCTTTTATGAGTACGAACTTCCCTGCTGGAGGTAATCGCGGTACAGGAGATGTAATAGACTTGCAAGCAGTGTCTGGTGGTCTGGAGGCAGGACAAGGTGATTTACCACCTGTAGGTAGTGGTCAAATAGAACTTACCGACATAAGTATTGATGATGGTACTTTAATTTTTCCGCCTAGTAGCTCGAATCTCTTAAAAACTAGGCAAATTAATTATCCTAACTTAAGAGCTAGCTTTGAGATGTGGGTTGCTAAAGCAGAGCCTACACATAAGAATAATCCGGGTTTAATAGCTGAAGGAACAAATCCTGATTTTACATGGGACATTGCTACTGATCAGGTTTCAGAAAACATTTACAACTTTGTAAATGTTGAAAACTTTAAGCAAATCCCTGGGGGTAGTTTTTCTCCTGTTTCTGAAAGCAATTACACTGCTTTTCTCAGAGTTACCCTTAAAGATGGTAGGGTAACAGTTCAAGAAAATGCTTTGCTGAGCATTCAAAATATCTTGTGTATTGTACGTGCTACTTTTGAACCTTCTGATGCAGTAACTCTTTTTGAACCACCAAGTTCTGTAAGTAGTGCTCCTAAGGTTATAAATTTTGAGGCAGTACCCTCGGAGATTAAACAAGGAAATAAGGTTACCTTGTATTGGTGGGTTAGTAATACTCCTGAAGAACTTACTATAGACAATGATGTTGGCAATGTTATTGAAAGTGTGAGGAGAATAGTAACACCAACAAAAACTACTACTTATACGCTGACAGCAGGTAATAGCGAAGGAGTTGTTTCCGAGACCGTTACTGTTACTGTGAAACCCTAAAAACCTTAATAGCTTTGAGGTCTGCGAATTGGCAAGTAAACAGGTTTCCACATACGACTTTCAACAAAGTCCTCTACATTTTCAGATATATCAACACGTGCCAAACCTGTGTTGACTGCGTACTTCACTACAGCGATAGCTACGTGTTTACTTACACTGCGTAGTTTGTCAATTTGTGGGTAAACACCTCCTCGATCCAAACGTCCAGCATCTACATAATTAGATAGAGCTACTGCTGCTTCAGTCAACATTTCTTCAGTCACTCTTCTGGCACCACTAAGCATTATTCCCAAACCTAAACCGGGAAAGATAAATGCATTATTCCCTTGGCCTATAGAGTGTCTAAGGCCTTGAAAGGCTACATCCTCAAAGGGACTACCTGTTGCTACTGTAGCACGTCCTTCTGTCCAAGCATAAACATTAGCAGGTATAGCTTCACAATTGGCAGTTGGGTTTGAAAGGGCAAAAACTATAGGGTAGGGAGTATTGGTATCTAGTGCCTTTATTACCTCCTGATTAAAGGCCTCACGCTGACCGGAAAGACCTATTAGTGTGGTTATTCTAGCATTTTTTATAGTGTCTAATAAATTAGGGATATTGCCAGTGAATTGCCAACTAGATAATCTAGCTGGGTCTTGAGTGAAAGTTTTTTTATAGGGCTCGAGCCCCAGCCTACCATCTAACAAAAGCCCTTTAGAGTCCAGCATAAAAACACGTGCTTTAGCTTCTGCAAAGCTTAAACCTTCACGTTGTAAACCTGTGACAATTTGTTTAGCTACGCCCACGCCAGCAGCACCAGCGCCGTAAATAAGAAAAGTTTCCTCTTTCAGAGATCTATGGTTCTTGCGTGATGTTGCCAAAAGCCCAGCAAGAACTACTGCTCCAGTACCTTGTATATCATCATTAAAAGAAGGTAATTTTTCGTAGTAGCGTTCTAGTACATCAAAAGATTTTTGCTTACTAAAGTCTTCCCATTGCAAAAGGACATTAGGAAAACGTTTTTTTAGTGCAACTACAAAACGATGGATAAAGTCATCATATTCAGTACCCTTTAAACGCTCATGACGCATACCAAGATAAAGGGGATCATCTAAAAGGTCTTGACGGTTTGTGCCTACGTCTAACTCTACTGGTAAGGTCAAAGCTGGATCAACGCCAGCAGCAGCAGTATAAATAGAAAGCTTACCTATACAAATGGCCATACCGCCAAAACCTTGGTCACCAATGCCTAAAATCCCTTCTGAGTCAGTTGCAACAATGAGTTTGACGTAAGGGTAAGGAGTATGTTTAAGTACCTCATCAATATGATCAATGTTACCTGTACTAACTACTAAACCTCTAGGAAAGCGGTAAATTTGACTAAATTGCTCCACTGCCTGAGCCACTGTAGGGGTATAGATAATGGGCATAACTTCTTCAAGATGTTCTTCTAATAATGCATAAAAGAGCACTTCATTACGATCCTGTAGCACACGCAGGAAAATGTGCCTATCTAAATCATTTTGAAAACGGCTAAAGTTACTATAGGCTCTTCCAACTTGCTGTTTTAAAGTAGATATGTGCGGTGGAAAGATACCACTAAGTCCAAAAGCCTGACGCTCTTCAAGGCTAAAAGCAGTACTTTTATTTAGTAAAGGCAAGCGTGTAAGCATTAACCCCGGCAAGTCAGTTTCTAGGTAGGGGTTGCCGTTTTGATCAATCTTATAGTCGTATTGTTTCATAGTTAGTTTAGGTTACCTTATATGCTTTGTAGATAACAGCACTGTCTATTGATAGAGTGCTCCAGAAAATTTTTCCCCTAGAGAGCTTTCTTTCTGTGAGCATGTCATTTGGTCTAACATTCCTGCTTCAACTGCAAGCTCAGATTAAACGACTTCCCTCATAAACAATAACTTCAGAACCTTTTGCAAAAATAACACTAGCTGGCCCTGTTAGCAGGGCCTTGCTTAATTTAGATCCATATAAATGCTCATAATTAACTTTAATATCAAAATTATTTAAGCTAGCAACTTCCCAAGTTGGGTGTCCAACCTGGTATTCAATAGTTTGTTTACCTCCAGAACTATACCCCCAATAATGTTCAGTTATAAACTCTGCTAGTGAGTCTTTTTCAGGCAGTGCAAGAGTATCTTCTAAAGCAACAGTAATATAATGCCACTGTTTGTTAAAGTACCACCTGTACAGCACTTGCTCTTCGTTTATAAGGTGTTGCATCTTTAAGCAAACATAGTTTTCTTTATAGATGATATTAGCTATAAAAACAATTGCCCTTCTAGGTACAATCTCTTTGATGAAACATACACCCCTTTTAACTTCATTCCCTTGGTTGCGTTTTACATAAAATCTTAGATTTACCTCTTCAAAATTGACATGAAAAGGAATTTTAAGGCCCTTTACTTTGATATTTTGAAACAAGAACCCTACCAAACTTACATATGTTTTGCCCTCAAAAAAATCTAATTCTGTTCCTTGGGGCACATAGGGTAAAAGTACTTCTGGCTCAACTTCATAGTTAAGCAAGATAAGGTTTTTCCATTGGGCAGTTAAAAATATACGCTTCATAATTCTTTTAAAAAATTTGTTGCCTCTTTTGGAGAAAATAGCTGAAAAATGTGCAAATGTGCAAACTTTGGGTTTTGGAGCAGTAAAGGATACTCTCTGTATCTACGATGATGTGTTCTAATCACCCACAAAAGAATTGAATCAGTACTAAAAAATGCTCTAGCAAAGCTTTCCTTATTACCTGAGTAAAGCTCCTCTCTTGTAAAAACCCGTCTTACTGTACAAAATATAGCTCTTTTAAACACAATGGGGAAAGAGTAATTTAGCCAGATTATTGCTTCAGCCTTGCTCCAAACAATATCACGAACTTTACTATAGTTCCCATCAGCAACCCATTTTTGATTATTGGTAGCATTCTCAACAGCAACACGGAAAGTATCAATATTTTGTGGTACCCAATTAGGTTTCCAATGAAGGGCATCTAGTTCAATATGACTAGCATTAAGTTGCTTAGATAAACTTTTAGCAAAAGTTGTTTTACCAGAACAGCTGGTGCCAATGACTACCACTCTATTAAATTCGTACATTGTGCTAAAATCTTTTGATTCCCAGTTGGAACCCCAAAGTTTGGAAGAAATTCGAATGCATTTTCAAGCCCTTGAAATTCCTAATGAGACTTTTTGGACATCAATACGTAGGGTTTCAAAATGTTGAACCCTGCCAACACGTGTTTTATGACAGGTGTTTTCAGCATTGATTATGTTTTGTGGATAATTAAATATGTCAATCAAGATATTATTCCCAAGTGGAGATTGAGTACAAGTTGTTATTACTTGAGTAGTTGCTCGAGCAAGCTCTCCAAAATCTGATGTAAATCTAGAGTATAACCTTGGCTTTCAGACAGCATTAATTCAGCCTCTTGAACATACTCACCCTCAGAAATGTCACTTTTGCAGTGTTGAACAAGCTTATGCACACTTTCTACAGTAGACTCAAGATGAAACTGTAGACCAAGCACACGATTATTGTATAAGAAAGCCTGCTGCTCACACCCTTTGCTTCTGGCTAGTTGAATTGCCCCTGCTGGCAAATCAAATGTATCGCCATGCCAGTGAAAAACTGTAAATTGTTCTGGTAAACCACCAAATAATTTTGAAGCCTTAGCTTCAAAGGTAAGCTCTAGAGGAAACCAACCAATTTCCTTATGCTGGCCTTTATAAACCTTTGCCCCTAATACATCAGCAATTAATTGTGCACCCAAACAAACACCTAGTACTGTCTTGTCAGCTTCTATAGCTTCGCTAATAAATTTCTTTTCTGGCACTAGCCATGGATATTCCTTTTCTTCATAAATATTCATAGGTCCACCCATAACTACAAGCCAGTCTATGCTGTTTACTGAGGGCAAGGTAACATCTTCATAAAGCTTTGTGCTGGTGAGCTTATGCTCATTGGCTAGTGCCCACTCACCAATTTTAGCAGGCCCTTCAAAAGGTACGTGTTGTAAATAGTGGATATTTATCATAACAAACTTTGTTTCGTTAGAAATCTATATTTGCTCCCTTAGGCACTACAAACATTTCCCCAGCAGACAGCTTAATCTTACTATCGCAAAACTCAATACCTATTTCACCATCAAGCACTATAAAGGTTTCATCAGCGTCTTCATGGTTGTGCCAGACAAAATCACCTTGAATTTTAACTAACTTAAATTGATAGTTATTCATTTCGGCAATGACCTTTGGTGACCATCTCTCACTAAATTTAGCTAGCTTTTCCTTGAAATCTATAGTTTTATAGCTCAATGGTATACCATTCCTTGCTAATGTTCTGACCTATGTAAAGTATCTTCAACTTTGTTAAGAGCACGTTGTACTTTTTTCAAGATTTTCCATAGTAAGTCTAAGTCATCAGGATTTGAAGTAGCGGACTGAGTGAGTTCTAAGCTTGCTTTTGCAAGAGAGAATGTAGGACTAATAATTGCTGGCAAATCCGCTTTTGCTCGTAATTTCTTTGTTTTTGCAACTATCTGAGCTACTTCTGGATACAAATCTTTAATGCTCCCTAAGTACTTGTCAGTTTCAGGTGACTCTAAATTAGCAGAAAAGCTATCAATGATTCGCTTATTTTGCTTAGCAGTCAGGTAAATTTCTTTTAAATCTGAGGAAATGCCACGCCCAAAAATAAAATTGCTGCTTTGAAGGAGACCATCATAAATAATTTTGTCCTTAAAGGGTAGCAGAACTGTTTTTACTAAAGTAGGAAGCAGTTTTGGGTTAATCATCTCATCAAATGAACTTTGGAGTGCTAGAACAGCATATACTTTATCATCTTTACGAGAAATAAAAATTGCATGTTTCTTTAGCAAACGTTCAATATAAAAATCGCCAGATAAGAAATTTTTCCACTGAGTAACTATTGCTAGCTTATCTTCTGAGAATTTATCAGGATTCTTTTGAGTAAACTGGTCTATCAAGTCTATGTTTTCGTAAAGTGCGTCACGCACCCGCATCTTTTGCTCTATTGGACAGTTAATGTAGGTTTGCAAGTAATTAATATCTGAGAGAATATTGAGCTTCTGATTTACAAAAAATTGTAGTGACCAAGTAAGCTCAAAAAAGAGGGTGGCGTCTTGTTCAGAAATTTTCATAAGCTATACTCATAAGTTATATTAAGTTATACAATGCCTTCTAGCGTTTTTTGAAGATCTAAATAGTTAAAATTAAACCCCATTGCTTGTGCTCTTTCAGGTATACATTTTCTACCTGTTAAAGCAAGACTAGCATCTGTTCGCATAAAAACCGCACCAATATGTACAGCCCATGCAGGTATTGGTGGACTCCAAGGGCGACCTAGAACCGAGCGAAGAGTGCGCATGAATTGGGCATTAGTTACAGGGTTTGGATTTGTAGCATTAAAGGCGCCTTGGACTTTATCTGATTCTATTGCCCACAATATCATTCTGTTTAAGTCTTCAATATGGAGCCAACTGATATACTGTTGACCACCAGCAATTTGCCCACCTAAGAAACATTTTGTTAAATTTGTTAATGGCTCTAGTGCTCCCCCACCTTTACCCAGAACAAAACCTATCCGAAGCACCACCTTTCTAGTACTTGGTAGATTTGTTTGCTCGAGCACCCCCTCCCAACGTTCACATACACTTACAGAAACCCCTTCTCCATATGGGGCTTTCTCAGTACAGGCCTCCTGAGTATCGCCATAAATAGCCAAAGAGCTAGCCTGAATTAAAACACTTGGTGGGGAACTAGCTTGACTGATAGTTTGTGTGACAGCATTTACTGAATTAACTCTTGATTCAATGATTTCATGCTTGTTTTTTGCTGTAGGGAAGCAATTAACACTGCGACCTGTTAAGTTGATTATGGCCTTGGCATTTTCGAATGCTCGAGCCCACTCTCCAAGGTTTTTACCATCCCAATAAATATATTGAATTGGCCCCTCTGTTTTGCTTGGTTTGCGAGTAAGGATAATTACCTCATAACCTTTAGTAACAAGGTAATTGGCTAGTGAAGATCCTAAAAAACCACTTCCACCAGGGATGACAACTCGATTAATCATAGCCTAAGTATAAACCGCGTTTTTGTTCTTTTAGCCTACATTTTGCAACTAATCTAAGTAGTGTCGTACTTGAATGCATATCTAAAGTCCTTCCTATAAGCACTCCTCTCATTTTGGGGTGTACCTGTCATTAACTAACCACAAAATCTGTTAGTATAAAACATTTTCTATGAAGTGTGATTCTAGTAACCACAGTGCCTGAACCAACCTTGAGCATCACTAGCAGTAATGTTATTCAAAGCTTTTACCATAGACCTTCTCAATTGCCTGCTGTTACAAGGCTCTAATTTACGCAAGTGCGATTTCACCTTTGACCAACAGTGGTCTTGTTCTATAGGGTTAAATTCAGGACTATCTCGACTTCAGCGCTTTCCTTTCCTAGCAACTACCAATTGCCAACAGAGAGCACATCTAATCCTTGGAGAAGCCAAGCTTGTTGTGCATCTAATAAAGAAAGGTTACCTAAACTGTTTATACTTGTGAAAATATCCCTATTATCTATAATCACGTCTTCAAGGGTACTAGTTTCACCGTTGGAGAATGTCACAACAACATTTTCGCCAAATACATCGTCTTCATCATTGTTATCCAATGTTCCAGCAAAGGTTAATGCGATTTCATTGTCAAGCCTTATTTCACCATTACTTAACTTAACTGATGTAATTACTCCATCTGCATCCATAACAACATCATTAAAATCAAACTTAAAAGCAAAACTGTGACTGTTACTAGTTAGAACTAATGACACATTACCACTATTTATGTCAAAGTCCTCTAAAAAACATGTTGTTGCACTACGCTGAATTTGACCATTCAAACTAACATTCCATGAAAAAGAGGCGGTTTCTCCACCAGAACTCACCTCTATTTTCCCTTGGGTACTAGCATTGGTATCACTAATCCTAAAGCCTATATTTTGTAAGTTAATAATAGCAATGTTACCATTTAAGGTTGCATTAGTAGGTTCTAATATGCCATCTGCAGTACCACAATTATTAGCATTATACCAAGAAGCTTGCAAATTCAGATTAGCTACTTGAATGCTATTTGCTTGCATAGTGAAACTAGCATTAGTGGGAACCTCTTGTTCTCCTTCTTCACCCTCTACTATTTTTATATTATTACCCCAATTGGTTGTTGCTACAGCAGGTTTATTATTATCGCCGTAAGTCCAATTTAGAACAAGATTATTAGAGTTGCTTTTTTTATCAAATTCATCAGTTGAAGAGTTAAAATCATAATTACCTCGAGGCAATTTACCCTCTTCTACCTCAATAGCTTGTGGGGTAGAGTTTTGTCTTTGAAAATCATCAAAACTTATACCTAGAGATAATAGTTCATTAATAGCTTGTAAGCCTTCATTATTCTCAGCACTATCCAGCAAAGCTTTCACATCATTGGACATGTCACTAGTAGCCCCTTCAACATCTTCTGGTGCTATAGGTACAGGATCAGATTTTTTTGAACAAGCTGATAACCATGCTACACATAGCATTATCAATATGAAACTAACATTTAATTTTACCTGCATATTTACTTCCTCATAAAAAAATTTAGACTTGAGAACTATGCCTCAAAATAAATCTTACCATATAAATTTTTGTGAGTACTCTAAGTTTTAGACTATACTGGAATTACGCAGCTTGAGGGAGCAAGTCCAAAAGGTCAAGAGGTGGGTCAATACGACCAGAGATGAGTCCCCTACGGTACCTATAAAATGACTGCTTGTTCTCTCTACGAGCTACTTCTATAAGGCCATAAGCTATTACTCCTAACCCTAAATGCCCTCCTATTGTTTGTTCTGTTCTATATCTGAATCCTTGCCATCCTAGCTCTTGCTTTAACCCTCTTATTACTTCTTCTATCGCTTGCCTCACCTTATAATGGCTTATGATCTCTTTGTCTTCTAGCTCTAGATCATTTGTTACATAGTATTTATTACCTCTTCTCACGATCTTCACTTCAAAGTCCATTCCTCTTAGCTTCCCTACTTTTGTCCAGTAGGGTCCTCTGTGCCTTTTCAACTGCTTTCCTCGCAGAACTCTGTTCTTCTTTAGTCGTGTCACAAACGACCAACTGTAGGCATGTATCTGTTTCAGAATCTTCTTTGAACCGTACCATGAGTCAAATAGTACATAATCAGGTTTTAGCCCTTTTTCTTTTGCCCATGCTAATAACTCCAATGCTAGTTCTTGCTTGCTTACCTCTCCAAAGTAAAGTTTTATCTTTAAGGGTATTCGAACTTTACCATCTGTCCAGATCAGCAGAACTATTCCGAAACCATAGCAATAGTGTCCATTGCCATCTCGTAATTTCGGTAACCACATTTTACCTCTTCCTGATCTTGCTATTACTGTATCATCAAGAACCAAGTAGCCTCCTTCAAGCTCACCTACCAGCATTTTTAAACCTATAGCTATCTCACTTACCTTTGCTAGAATTGAGTCTACTAACAACGCTCTATAGATAGTGTCGTGTGAACACTCCATTCCATCTGCCATAGCTGAAGAAGCATTTGCTTCAACTGCTTTTAACAGGGCTTCTAGTGCTTTAACTATTCTTTGTGTTAGACTCATCTTAGGGCTCCTTGGTTCTGATTGAGCCCTATTTTACTTTATTTCTCCCCCTGCGTAATTCCAGACTATAAAGCAAGTGAAAGTTAAACTAGGCTGAATTTCCGAGGATTAATTCAGAAAATGACTCTAGGCAGTTTTAGCGATTTTTAACTCTAAAATAGCGTAATTATGTTTTCTGGATTAGTAAGAGTAAGTATAAGAATAGAATCTTTCGGGACATTGCCTTTTATTAAAGTTTTTATATTTATCTCAACCGTGTTTTGACTATTGCCTTTAGTAAAAATGTTTAGAAAGTCACCTACTTCAGTAATTCTGATATCTATAATAGCCTTGGGTCCTCCCACAATGTAATTGCAGATTTCCCCCTTGCTGCAGGATCTTTGATTAAAAACAAGCTCTACCAAATCATTTTCACTCAAAACCACATTTAGCTTAACATTTTGGTTCCTACTAGGAATTTCATTAACAGTACCATCTTGAGCTAAAATATCTATCACAAGTTCTTTCAAGGTAAAACTATCAGGTACATCAGTATTTGGTACTGCTTTTGAGAAGTCAATCCGAGCAGTCTTAAAACCTATTTTACTAGTTATAGAGTTAGGGGTTAAAAGTGGATCATTAATATCAGAAGGGAAAACTCGTAGTGACCCTTCAGCTTTTACTATACATTCAGGTAACAAGTCTCCAATGCAGACTTTGTTAATTTGTTGTAAAGGAATATTACCTATTATATAAAGGTATACTTCTTTATCCTCAATCCCTAGAGTATTTTCTCCTTTTTCAACAGGAGGAATTAGAGAGCAGGCAACTAAGAATAAAAGAGTGCTTATAGGTAAAATTTTTGTTTTCATAAAATTTTTATCCTTGATAGTATTTTTTGATCTGTCTTGATAAGATAAAACTTGCTTTTAGCTAATTTTATAATTACTGGAAAGGGATTCATTTAAAAACACTTTACTCCAAATGTAATTCACTCCACCCATCATTTTTGATAGGTGTTGGGAGGGCAAGTGCACTTTAGTGGCGGGTGATGACTTACACATTATTCTATACTAAAATAAGGATTAGTTTTAGGCATTTTACGGCATATCTTGCATACTGTAGGTTACCCGAACAAAGGATGCAGAGCGCCCAAGGTATGTATTCCCAAGCTCTGCTTGCACAAGTATATAAAGTTTTGGGTTAATTTCAAAATGTTTGGTTCTTAAAAGTTTACAGTATACCATACAAGAACGCACAAACAGGTAGTTTTACTCAACAATAATAAATCTTTAGATTTGCTTAGGAATTCTTATAGCTGTTATACTAATTTTAGTGGGTAATTGCTTTATGTAAGATAATAATTTTTAAAATACACTAAAAGCAATGAGCATTATTTGGGACGAGAAAGGAGTTGCAATATTATGTTTGTGTCTAACAGCACAACTAAAGGCTTAGATAAAGCAATTGGGAGTAATTTTAGGAGGTATATTCTATGACCAAAACAGTTCTAACTTTTTTACCATCAGTAGTTTTACTTTTTCTTCTAATAGGTTTTCAGGGCACTTTTGCTCAAGGTGATCCAGTAACCTGTTTTTTTTATCCTGATGACGCAAAATGTACTTTTGATTTGGATGGTGACGGTCTCAAAAATGATTCTGATCTCAATCCTGAAGACCCTTGCATACCCAATAGTTTTGTTAGTGTATGCGATGATTGGGATAACGATGACTTCAAAAATGATTCTGATCCTGATGCAGAAGATCCTTGTAAACCAGACTCATCTAGTGTTGCTTGTCGTGAGGTTATTTCCACTCGTGAGGCAAATAGAAGTAAAATTGACCGCATTGTGCTTGAGAAATATGGGCACAGCCCTATTGATCTTCCTAGTAAGTTAACTCCTCCTGGTACAATTATTTACGTGACCGATACCCCAAATACTGGAAGGAAATTTGAGGTAGTTTGTAGGTCAGAACAGGTTTTAGGGAGTAGATTTAAACCAATAACCTCCCCCACACTTAGCAATGTTCAAAATGTACAAGCCAAAATCTCCTTAGATGCAGCTTTGAGGGCTAAAGTGATTGGTTTTGCAGACTTGAATATAGATGGTAAATTGAAAAACTTGGATAGTTTTACACTATCTTTTAGAGACGCACACATATTAACTCTAGCAGATGCAGACCTACACAGAGTACATATTAAAGACACTCTTCTTACAGAAGAGTGTAAAGCTGCCATTAATGATAGATATAAGGGTGAAGGTAAACAAAGATTAACGGTAGTCCTACATATGTAGTGATGAGGTTGTATACTCCTTAAAATTGAAGGAGAAACATGAAATGTCCTGAATGTGGTTCTGAAAAAACAGTAAAAAATGGTCACATACATAATAAAAAGCAAAAATATGCTTGTAAGGATTGTAGTAGACAATTTGTCGAAAACTCTACTAAAAAGACAATATCAGACACAATAAAAGCTTTCATTGATAAGATGTTGCTAGAAAGAATATCTCTAGCTGGCATTAGTCGTGTTACAGGGGTTTCTCTCACATGGCTATACAATTATGTGAAAAAGAAATATGCTAAAACCCCACGTAAACTAAAGGTTGTAAAAAAGAAGAAGGGTAAATTAATTGTACAAATGGATGAATTATGGTCATTTGTTGATCATAAGGGTAATAAACAATGGATTTGGATTGCCATTGATGCAAAAACTCGTGAGGTAATTGGTCTATATATTGGAGATAGAAGCCGTAAAAGTGCTCAGGCACTATGGGATTCTTTGCCCCCAGTTTACAGGCAATGTGCTGTTTGCTACACAGATTTTTGGGAATCATATGAGAACGTTATTCCATCTAAACGTCATCGTGCTGTTGGTAAAGAGAGTGGTAAAACCAGTTATATTGAGCGTCTCAATTGCACTTTAAGGCAACGAGTTTCTCGTCTAGTAAGGAAAGCTTTATCCTTCTCTAGAAATCTGGAAAACCATATTGGAGCAATTTGGTATTTTATTCACCACTACAATAAAAGTTTATCCATTTAAGCTCATCACTACTTCTGTAGGTTTACCAGATTAACTATCATTAGATCAGTTATCCAAGCTACTGTAGTTTCTGATATTGATTTGAATTTTGATGCAAGCATAGCTGCTAAAGCTGAAGTTAAAGCCCTTTTAGGAGAAATTACAAATGTAGCTGTGGATACTAAATATCTACAAGAAAATGAGAATTCAACCTCGGTAAAAGGTGAGGGTATTTACTGGGGAATTGATGCTGACCCTGAGTTATTTAGGATTGTATATGAGTCTATGCTTAAAGAGTCTAAAGCTATAGACCCCTCAGCTAAAGCTACAGACCCCTCAACTAAAGAAAGTAGAATGATTATTGGTGGTAGAGTTGTTACAACGCATATTCCAACGGAGACTAAGGAAAATACTCCTTAGCATGAAAGAGATAGCAAACAAGTTAATGGTAAATCGGGTTAGTAAAATAGAAAGTACTAAGCCCTGATGAAAAGGGAATTCCTTTATCAACTTTTAAAGTTTCTTTACAGAGCAAATTCAAATACTAGAGGTGAAACTATGTTTAAAAAATTCATTACAATCATTTTTCTTTTACTAATATTCATTTTTCAAAATGGGGTAGCTGAGGAACATTGTAAGGAGCTTGTAAAAAATCTCTACCCATCCGAAAATTATGTTGGTCAAATAGAAAAGGTGAGTATAAAGTCTTTATCGGAAAGTTTTCTTTTAGGTGAGCTATTGAAATTTGAAATAGAAAGAATAATTCACTTGCCTGACAGAAAAATTGACCTAACTATAACAAATTTAGGGAAGAGGAATAATGAAATTTCAAGATACAGGATGGAAGGAGAGGTATTTAGTGAATTAGATGCTGAAGGTAGCGTTATACAAGGCTCTAGTGTACCATCAGAAATAGAGGACGTGCTCAAACAGTCTTTAGATCAGCAATGGCTTTTACCCAAACCTGAAGATAACGAGGTAACCTGCAATGATTTCCAATCCTATGTTGGAAAGCTAGAAGGTAAAGAAGAAAGGATTACCGTGAGTTTCACACCTGGGGAAACAGAAGAAGCACGCGTCATTTTTGACAGTGGTACCTAACTACGGGGACAAAACATGGAGGCAAAAACTGAAAGAGTATTTAGCCTCGCCCAGAACAGCAACAATAACACTTTGAAGAAATTCAAAACCACGTCTAAATATGCTTTTAGGAGCATAACCATGCTTCTTAAGTTTCAGAGGCCTTTGCTCATGAAGCCATATGCCCAATAAGTATGCCCAAGTAAATGCTAATGTTAGTAGAGCTAGCAATGTGTCCAAACGTGATGTGATGCTCACATGTGTATCCTCAAGATTGAAACCCCTCCTTTTTAAAGCCCCAAACAACGTTTCTATTCCCCACCTCTTAGCATATCTCTCTAAAGCCTTTTTAACCTTTGATGTAGTGGCAACTACCACTAGCTCTCCATCAGGAGCTCTGGTAACTGCTATGTATAAGCGATTGCCAAGTACTCTACAACGCTTTGAATGTACATACACCTCACCCTCCTTGAGATGCTTGTATCTTTCACTAGCTGGTCTATTCCTTCCCTTGCAACCTATTAAAGTGTTATTCCTAAGGCGCATAACAAAACTGATTCGTCTTTCTTTAAGCCCTTCAAACCAGTCTTTTCCAGTGAACTCACGATCAGCCACCAGTGCTTCAATATCTTCATGACCTAATATTTCTAGCAATCTATCAATGAGTGCTAGACGCTCTGTGGTGTTACTGTTACCGGCATGTGGTAAAACTGTCCACAGCAAAGGGAAAGCCATGCCTTTATATACAACTCCTAACATCAGAATGTTGATGTCTATGCTGCCCAGTTTCCAGTTAGTCCGATCTAAACTGAGTAAGTAAGGTCCTTTAGGTAACCAAGTTAGCACACATTTAGCTAACCACTCTCCTTCAATTTCTACTTCTGAGAAGAAGCGTTTGATACGTTTTTCGTTTGATGCAATCTCTACTGCACCGTTGAGCACACTTGCTACTCTTGATAGACTTACTGTTCTAACTGCCATCATCGCCATTATGAAACGAGACATGAAGTTTAGTCTTGCTCCATGTAGTTTTATATTTGCTTCTTTTAGTTTGTCCTTTAGTTGATCTGCCTTTGCTTTTTCCATTTCAGCTCAGCATATTTCTATGCTGAATCTTCTTCTCTTAACTTTTGTCCCGGTAGTTAGCAGTGGTACAGATAAGTTAAAAGGATTCTACACCCCATCATCACAATCGTTAGTTGTAGTAGATAATTACGAGAAAACCGAAGATAATGTGCCTATAAATTATAAAACAAGTACTTTCCTTTTAGATGGAGATGAACCTATTTTTGTAGGTACAGAGTCAGTTTCTATAACTGTAAAGAAGAAATGAGAATAAGCAATTGAGTTGTGCTTGTGAATTAATAGGCCTGCTTTAGCAGGCTAAATATAAATGGGGAATGAAAAATGAGGAGAAAAAATGAAAAGGATTGGTAACTTGATAGTGGGAATGTTAGTTTTAATTGCTGTTATATCAACCTACGGGAACTCTGAAGAGGATATAAGCAGTCCCCGCCAGCAAATAGAAGAAGGTAAGAGTCCTGCTGAGGTGATTTGCAAAGAAGGTCTAGAATTAATTATTCGCTCTAATAACAAACCTGCCTGTGTAATGCCTCAAACAGCGAAAATTTTAGTTGACCGTGGTTTAGCTGAATTCCCCCCTATTGAAATTGTAAATTTTGCCTGTAGTTTGCCTGCACCCTCTAAATGTATTTATGAAATTCAGGGTAAAGGCCATATATCACCTCTAGCTAATGAGAGAGATATAACTACCTCAGGTGTTGTAACAGCTGTAGGTAATAACTCTATAAAGGGATTTTTCTTACAAGACTCTATAGGTGATAATGACAACGAAACTTCAGATGGTATTTTTATTTATACAGCTCAAGGCACACAAGTTGTGGGTGTTGGTGATGAAGTTACAGTAAGAGGTGATGTCAAAGAGTTCAAGGGTTTTACTGAAATAGATGTTAGGCAAGGCGAGATTATTGTAGACAGTGTAGGTACAGGCTTTGTTGATCCTGTAGTGATTGGTATAGATGCAGGTGAACGCCGCCCTCCTGTACATTATACAAATGCTGATAGCTTTCTTGATGGCGCAGTAGGACTTTCAAATTACGATATAGAGCGTGATGGCATGGACTTTTGGGAAAGCCTTGAGGGCATGCTAGTACAGTTTAATGACCTTGTAGTGGTTGACACCCCTGTTGGTCCCTACGGTACACTGTGGGCAGTACCTGATAATGGCTCTTGGGCCACAGGTTATAATGATCAGTACGGTATTATCCAGATTTCTGAGGGTGATGGTGATCATAGCCGTGAGGACGATGATGATTTGAACCCCGAGAAAATCATGATTGATATCAATGAGCTAACTGATACTGCTGACCCTATAGCCTTTGATTCTGGTGATCAAATTGGTAGTTACCAAGGTATTTTGTTTTATAGCAAAGACTCTTTCTTGGGCTTTGATATTGAGGGCTATGAGTTCTATCCTATTCGAAAAGAGACTTCAACAGGGAATTTTACCACTCAGCATAACCTTACAGTAGACACAGAGTTCAATTTTACTCCTGAGATTACCAACCTTATAGACACTGGTGATAATGTCATTACCATCGGTAATTTTAATGTTGAAAACCTTGACCCTAGCGACCATAATGACGAATTTAACCTTAGCCCCTTTGGTTCCAATCGAATTGCTGCCCATGCTGATGTTATTACTAATCATTTGCAGTCTCCTAATATTATTGCCTTGCAAGAAGTGCAAGATGGTAATGGAGAAGGAGATGACGGTTTTACTGATGCTAGTGACAGTTTTAATGCTCTAATTAATGCCATCAGTGAAGCTGGAGGACCAGCATACACTTTCTATCAAATTGATCCTGTTAATAATAAAGATGGTGGAGCCCCAGGCGGTAATATTCGTGTAGGCTATTTATATGATCCTAGTCAGGTAACTTTACTCGAGAACAACCCCTTTACAGGAAGATTGATTGATAATGATAGTAATGTAGAAACAGATAGTACGGCAGTTGATGCTTATATAGGTTACAATGGGCTTGATGCCAACGATGCTTTTGATGGTTCACGCAAGCCACTTGCTGCTACTTTCCAGCACAACGCTAGCGGCGATATTTTTTACCTTATCAATGTTCACTTTAGCTCACGTAGGGGTAGCGATCCTATACAAGGTTTGGCTCAACCACCTGCTGTCAATGAGAGGAAGCGAGTTAATCAAGCTGCTATTGTCAAAGAACATGTCCAAGACGTTTTGGACACGGATAGTGACGCGAAGATTGTAGTGCTTGGTGATTTCAATACCTTTGGTTGGTCAGAGACTGTTAACTTTTTAGCTGGAGCCAATCCCGACGATAGCACTGAGGTGAGTCCTGCCAATAGAATTTTGACACTACTTGAGCCCACCAATCCAAATGATGCTTGGTCATATATCTTTAATGGTAATGCCCAAACTTTAGACCAAGCTATGATTAGTGCAGCGGTAAATCCTGATAGTGCTATAATTGACAAAGTGCATGTAGAAACTGCCATTGGGCGTTTTCGTGAACAAATTAGTGACCACGATCCCTTTGTACTACAGTTTGAAGTGGACAACGCACCAAGGTTTGAGCTGAGCCTTTCACAACCAACACTCTCATTACTACAAGGAGCTAGTGATGAAAGTATTACTGTTACTGTAACACCCATAAATGGCTTCGGTGGCACTGTAGATTTCAGTGTTACTGAATCAGGGCCTAGTGATAATGTTATCGGTATTACTAATCCTAGTAGTGTAGATATCCTTTTAGGAGAGGGCAGTGTAGACTTAGAAATAGCTGTGGACTCTACAGCTACTGTAGGAGATTACACCCTTCATATAGAAGGTACTGATGGTAACCTGAGCCATTCAATAAATCTGTTAATAACAGTTACGCCTTTAGGAATGGGAAGTACAAGTTGTGGACCAAATCTAAATTCTGGTGATGTTGCTATTGTAGGTTACAATGCTGATGGTGCTGATGAAATAGCCTTTGTAGTGCTTTGTGATATGTTAGCAGGTACAGAGATTACTTTTACCGATAATGGTTGGACTGCTAGCGGTAATTTTAGATCTAGGGAAGGTAGCTTTATCTGGAGCACACCTACTGATATTAGCGCAGGTACTGTGATTACTCCAGCTATTAGTGGTATGTCCCTTTCTGCAAGTGGTGATCAAGTTTTAGCCTATCAAGGCGATATAGGCAACCCTAATTTTATTTATGGTTTTAACAATGAGGGCTCGAGCTGGCAAATAGACTCTAGCAGCTCTAATACCTCTGCCTTGCCAACAGGGCTTAGCAATGGAACAACAGCAATTGCTTTAACTGAAGTAGATAATGCAGTTTATGTAGGCACTACTTCAGGAACACGCACTACACTGCTTACAGCAATTAGTAATCCTGCAAATTGGATGGGAGATAATTTAGCGAGACA
The DNA here is from genome assembly GCA_965223045.1 of Trueperaceae bacterium. Taxonomy (GTDB): domain Bacteria; phylum Deinococcota; class Deinococci; order Deinococcales; family Trueperaceae; genus CBDCVN01. Next base: position 3,275,912 of record CBDCVN010000013.1, on the reverse strand, counting down.
GACAATGCCTGCTGGCCCCTTTACAATTCATTAAGGCAGATAATTCATCCCAAAGCTTGAAAGATTGTGGGCAAATCTGAAACAGTAATTATGCCAATAATTTTCTCAGTAGGTTTACCTCTTTGAGTTATTAGTAATGCGTCTAGATGCTTGCCTTGCTCTTCTGATTTTCCAAAAAGCTCGAGCGCCTCAAACATAGTAGTATCTCGTCTAATAAACAAATAATTCTTTTCATCTTCAGCAAAGGTCAATACTTTTTCAACCGTAGTTTCACTAAGGTTAAAAACATCCTCAGCAACACTTGCCCCAAGCCAGCGGGTGATTGTGTTGGCTGTAAGCAAGGCAATAAATTTACTTTCTTTAAGCACTGGTACTTGGGAGAAGGATTGCTCGAGTATCAACTTTAATGCCTTAGCAATGGAATCTGAATTTTTTATAGTAGTTACTTTCATTTGAAACTCAGGAATTACCTTGGGTGGTCTTTCAAGCATAGTAACTATGCGTTCAATCCTATCCACCACATAGTCATTTGGTTCAGCAATTATGTTGCCACCCGAACGCTCATGAACAATAGCGTTTCTAAGGTCAGCATATTCTTTTAAGTCGTCCTTATAAGACCTGACTGCACTATTAGATCTAGTTGCTTTGTCTATAAGCTGATAGAAAGTAACATAGTTGTTTGCGTCAATTTCTTCACGCAGAAAATCCTCGATGGTTATAAATGCATTAAGAAAACGTTCTGAGTTTTTCATATGCTATCTTTACGTTAACACTTAAAACTTTAGCATGGTAGGTGTAAATATAAATAGTCTTATGTTAATCTGTGATTAATTGCTACTGGCACTATCAACACACGTAGAGACGTAAAATTTTGCGTCTCTACCACCGTTAGGCTTGCTATTAGTTTTTATCACCACTAACCACTATTGCTTTCACAATGGTGAATAACAAATCTGTAATGAGTTTGAAGAAATCAGAGAAATCAAACAAGTCAGACGAATCACAGTTTAGGAAACAACAAGGAGAACCCATAAAGCTTTAGCTGAGAAACTAGGTATTTCTGAAAAACAAGTCCAGCGAGATAGATGAAGCTAATCAGTATGCTTAGGACTTAATCGCCCCAACAAACTTGCTGAGACCTTGGTTGTCAAGGTAGAAATTAAAGCAGAACTAACTACTTATAGCTCGAGCCCAAAATAAACTTCTTCAACACCGAGTGTCATTCCTAAATAATCTATACTAACCTCATCCTGTTCTTGATAAGTACATTCTTCCCAATAGAGTTGTTCGGAAATAAATAGTTTAAACAATCAAAAAATTCCAAAGCCCCCCACAGACAGCTATAACGCTATCTGCAAAACCTGTCTTGCGATTCCGAAAGGCATGCACTAGTATATTAAAGCGTTTCATACCTCCTATGGCATGTTCTACATATATCCTTGCTTTGCCCAGCCTTTTATTCCTCTCCTTCTCTGCTTCTGTTAGCTCTGGATTAGGATTCTTTTTACTCTTCCTTGGCTTTTTCTTTGGTATCGCTGCTCCTATCCCATAATCCTTGTTTATACCTTGATAACCTGAGTCTAGATTTGCTCTTTTTCCCTCCTCTTTCAGCCAGCCTTGTTTAGGTGGAAACTCCTCCTTAAACATCCCATAGTCATGTCTCCGCCCAGCAAATGTCCTTCCTACATAGATTATTACCTTTCTTCCTGTTGCTATTATTGTGTTTTTTACCGTGTGCCCCTTCTTTTTTCCACTATATAGCTCCTCCTGCTTTTCTTCTTCACTAGGGCGTCTATGTTTCCTTTCTGTAGCATCAATCAGTATTTTTCTTGCTTCTTCAAGCGCTTCTTTTAACTCCTCAGGTGTATTGAACTCTCTCTTAGGCAACATACCTAATTTTGCCAAGGCTGCTGAGAGAATTGGCAGCAGCTTATGTACCCAATAGTGTGCACTGGAACGAGACATATCAAACTTCTCTGCTAATTCATCCATTGTAGGATAACTTTTCAGGTAGTAGAGAATAAATTCGAGTTTGTGTTTAGTAGAAGGAAGTTTACTTTTTCTTCCTCCTCCCCTAGATCGTTCTCTTTCCCCTTTAGCTTGTTGTTCTTCATAGTCTTTTTGACTTCGCTCCTCATATACCTCTTCAAACACTGTCTCTAACTCATTTATCTTTTCTTCAGGCAAACCTGTCAAGGCTCTTACTTGTCTGTCACTTCTGGTTTTGAAAACTACCATACTAGCTACTATTTTAGCTGATTTGGCTATTTCCGAACAACTCTTATATCCAAATACCGCCTTACACTAGAACCACAGGGTTTGCTTTCGGAGACTTTAATGGTGATGGTACAGATGATGTATTTACCACTTTAGAATGGAGTTCAGACTACTAGCCTTGTTTCTAAGTAGAAAAACACACCGTTTTTAAGCAATAGTGCTGCCCGTTATTGAGCTGGCAGCACTTAATATAGTTGCTTGCAAGAAAATCCAATGTCAAAGCAAATTGCATTTTTAGTAAGGACTGGAATTACGCACCCCTTAAAAAGTCTTTCACAAACAAAGTATTCCTGCATATACCTTTCTAAAGATGTGTGCAGGAATGATTTATTCTCTTAGAGCGTAAACTCTTTTCCAGACAGGTTGAGGTATTATCTGACAAAAAGTATAAGTGTGGAATTACCCCAAAAAGTTTTTAGAGGCATTTTGAGGTGGGTAAGATTACTGTGCAGGAAATAGTAAAAAACGATTTTGCGTCAGAGGCACATCTTATGGCATGTGGTCGGCAAAAACCCTTATCTAGATGAGTAATTAGAGCCTGCGTAATTCCAGTAAGGAGTAACCGATAATGACTTTAATACAAAGATTTTTTACAGCAATCCTGCCTCGCTCTTGGGCAGAAAGCATGCGAGCTGAATCACTTAGTTGGATGATGCAGTGTACTTGTGGTTTTGAGCAATCAATTTGGGAAATGGGTGGTATTAGGTGGAAAGCTAAAGGTAATCCAAAAAGGCTAATGCGCTGCTCAAAGTGTGGACAGCGTACTTGGCACAAAACCTATAGAAAATCAGATAACTGGTGAGCAAGGGCATAAAGGTTGGGTTGCTTGCCACCTTCAACAGCCTGAACTGTGATTCGTCAATCAAAGTGAGTAATTAAGCAATTAGGCTGCTTGCTGATATCTATTTCATTCTACTAAACTAATGCAGCAAGTATTCCAGTTGCTTCTGTATATTCAGGAATTTCTTCTACATCTACTATAGGAGTTATTCGCCCTAAAAGTTCTTTTAGTAGGGAACACGCCTCCTCTTGTTTACTATTAGCTTGCCAGTACTTTGCTAGAGACAGAGCTGCTTGCAACTCCAACATAGGAGCTTCTTGCTCTTTAGCCACCTCTATAGCTTTCCTAAAACATTGCTCAACTTCAGCAGCTTTTGCCCCTAATTTTTGAGTCCACTCACCTTTTAGGCGGTTTATTTGAGATGTAAAAAAAGACTCGCCCTTTTGCTTGCTGTAGGTAAATACATCTTCTAAAGCGTCCAGGGCTTCTTTGTACTTACCTCCTAACCATAAAGCTTCAGCTAACATTGTTAAAGCACACGAGCCCAAAGTAAGCCCTCCTGCTATTTTAGCACCGTTTATACCTTGCTTTATTTCAGCAATGCCTCTTTCTGTTTCTCCTAGTTTGGCTAAAGCCCAACCATGATAGGCAAGACCAAAAGTTGTCCAGAAGAAGTAGCCATATTCATCTGCTATTTTTAAAAGCTCTTCACTTAAAGGCTTTAAGTGAGTAAAATTATTCATACACTGATAAATAGGCACAGCCGCACCTAGGAAAAAGGCCCTACTTGCTGCATGTTTCAAGTGGGGTACTGGTTGGTTAGCCATTAATTCTTTAGCTTCTTTTAACTGGCCTTTGTAGAAAAGTGCCCAAGAAAGCATTGAGGCTAATACTACACGGTGGTCTTGAGTATAATGACGAACCATGTTTTCATGGCTTGCCTGATCGAAATTAAGATAGCTAAGTACCAAACGACCTAGCTCTATGGTCTTGTTTATATCGCATTTTGTCATCAAAAAGTAGGGGTTTTGACCCCCAAAATCTCGTGCTGTTTGAGGTTTTAGGGCAAAATTAAAATTTATAAAAAATGGCTACACACTGACCCCCATCAGGCCTAGAGCATATTTCTGCCCTCCGTTTGGAACAGTGTTCCAGCAAATGAACATTTCACCAGTCCTAATTCCACTTCTGGCCGTCAGGTTAAGTGTTTTAGCTACCCTCGCAAGTGCCTGACCTTTTCCCCAATTCTTCTTGTATTTCTTTAATAATGATCCTGAACGTTTTTGTATGTGTCCTTGGACATAATCCCGAAGGTGGATGCCATGCATTATACCTACAGCCTTACCTGTTTGGATACACTGGACTTTAAAATGTGTATTTATCGTAGCAGACATCAGTGGCTATACTATAAAAAATAAAACCTTGCTGTGTCAAGGATATGCTATGGCTACTTGAAAAAAGCAAAAAAATCATGATATCGACTTTGGTAACAGGGTTTTTAGAGGCAAAAGTGGCGTTTTTTGGGTACAACTTGCGTTATATTTCCAAGAAAGAAATAAGCTGACATTGTTAGAGCTATTGCTGTAGCTCTGTGTCCTAAATCTTCTTGCTGGTCAGCTATAGTCTTATATTCACTTGACAATTCTAAAAAAGTCTCCATTGATAAATTATTATTGGCAAGAGCATAATGGGCCAAGCCTGCGTAAATGGTCATCAATTGGGAATTTGTTCCTCCAACTTGACGACATAGCTCCAAGGCACGCTCTAAAGCAGTCGAGACTCGCTTAGATTGAAAACCTTCAACAGGTAATAGTGCCATGCCTAAACCAGCTTGAAAACCTAACTCGGTAGATATAATTGCTTGGGTAACAGTTAGCTGACCCATAAGACTCAGCCCACGTTCATAGTGAATAATAGCTTCTTTATTAGAACCCAATGCCTGCGCTTGTTGTCCAGCCAAGAGCAAATACTCAAAAGTCTTTTCAAGATTGCCGGCTTGTTCAAAGTGCCAAGCTAATTGTGGTGCTATTTTCTGGGCTTTTTCACCGTACATTTCCTCGAGCGCCAGTGCTATATCTTCATGTAAATAAATACGTTCAGTTTCTGCTAGATTGTTATAAACATATTGCTGAAAAAGATTATGGCGAAAACGATAGTGAGATAGCCTTTGTTTACCAAGCCGTTCCATTTTCTCTGATTGCACTAGTTGATGTTGCTTATCTATTTCACTACTTAAAGCCCGAATAACTTCACGCTCATTTTGTTTTTGTACTTGTGCAACTGCTTCTCCTATAAATGTTTCACCTTGTACGCTTGCAATACCTAGTAATTCACGCTGTTCATTAGGTAAACGGCTAATGCGCACCTCTATGACCCCTTCTACTTTAGCTGGTAGAGTTTGCCAATCTATATTATCCCTTGCAAACCATTTACCATCTTGCTTATAGACATCACCCCTTTCTTTCATAGTTTGTAATAGCTCGGTAGTAAATAGTGGATGCCCTTGGGTACGCTTAAAAAAGTCTTCACGGAAACTATTATTTAGCTCATTAGGTTCACTATCAAGATATGCATTTACAAAACTAAGTTCAGCTTCTGCTTTTTGCTCATTTAAGTTTATTGAGATATCACCATAAAGACGTTGTAATTCCTTGCTAATGGCTAGAATAGGATGACTCTCATTTACTAATACATCACTAGGTCTATAGCTTCCTATAAGGCAAATACGGTTAGTGGCTACGCGCCTGCTCAAATAGTTAAAAAGGGTTGCCGAGGAAGAATCTATCCAGTGAGTATCTTCTAGGATGAGTAAAATTGGTCTAATTTTTGCTATAGATTCTAAAACACTGGCATATAAAGAGATTATTCGGGTTTGCTCGATCATCCCCAAAGGCTTTTCACTGACAAGGTGCACAACTTCTTCAAACCAAGGTTCTTTATCTAAGCCTGCTACCATTAACCTTTCAATTAAGGGCATTCCAGTTAAAAAACTACTGATTAGGTCTGGAGCATGTTTTGCCACTTCTGGCACTGTTTCGCCCATAGCATCCCACAAAAGTTTTGCATGGGCTGTACTAATCAATCCCCCTTGCCATTGAGCTTCCACGTCTCCTAAAAGGAGTAGTAGTATATGCCTAAAGGGTAAATAAGGATCTCCTATCCCTGATTGTTGGTTGCAGTAACCTGTTAGTACTAATAGATCTCCTTTTGCTTCTAGCGCTTGCTCAGCAAACTTTTGCAATAGATACGATTTACCCTGTCCTGCATTGCCTAAGACCAGTCTTGCTTGTCCTTTATTTTCAGCTATAGAGTCTAGTGCTTTTTGTAGCTGATTTAACTCTTCTACTCTACCTACAAATAATGTTTCCCTTGCGCCACTTTCCTCCTCTGTTAAAAAAGTAGGAGGTGTAAGGTTTGTAGGCAACTTTAGCCTTGAAATAACCTCATTTGCTAAGCTAGTCTCTGAAGCTTTGTTTCGTTGACCTATCTCTCCTGATTTTATTTGCTTTATTAAACTTTCTATTGCCTCACTTGGCTCTATCCCTAAGGCCTCTGCTAGTATTTGTTTACACTTTTCGTATTGTTGTAAGGCTGTTGCACGGTTACCTTGTTTGGCATATAGGTATATAAGCTTATAGTGTGACTCTTCTTGTAACTGATCAAGATTAAGCATGTTCTGTGCATAGGTTAGAGCACTATCATAGTCTTCTTTATCTTCAGCACTTTTTATTAATTTATTAAAGGCCTCAAAAGCAATTTGTTGGTAATGTTCTTGTTGGCTTAGGAGCCAATCATCAAATTCTGGCACATCTTTTATTTCCAAATCTGCTAGGAAATCCCCTCTATATAAAGATGTGGCTTTTGCTAGCCTCTCTAAATTAAGTGACTCGTCAGTATTAGCCTCTTCTAGCTCTAGTGCATCTACTAGGATTGGTTGTTCCCAGTTAAGGCTTACTGTTTGTCTGGTAGATTGTATATACTCCCCTAGTACTTTCTTTAATTCTGAGAGTCCTGTACGTAAGCTATTACGAGCTAATTCATCAGTTACATTGCTCCAAAGCAACAATATTAGCTTAGAGCGTTGCACAGACTGTTTTTCGATGGCTATATAAGCCAATAGTGCTAGCACCTTTTTCTGTACTCGTAAAGGATTACCATTTTCAAAGCTCATCTTAGGGCTTCCTAATAAATTTATGTGCAGTGGAAGTTGGCTTGTTTTCTTCTCCATCATTTAATTCTAGCAAATTTATGGTTTTGCAAACTAGTTTGTTTATAAAGCTAAACAAAGAAATTATTGCTTTTTTAGCGATAAATTACCGATAAATTGCCGATCACTTTCTATACTAACTAACATAAGAAATAGCACCCTTTATTTCTTACTTCAAGCTTGCGGAAAGCAAGTTGAGAAAGGATAAATAATTATGAAATTATTTAAGAGATTCGTTATTATTGGTAGTATTTTATTCGTTAGTTTGTTTGCTTCAACAGCAACAGCAATAAGATCCACTAATGGCCATGCTTCTAATGCTTTGAGTGCAAATGCTTTGAGTGCAAATGGCATGCCAATGAGCTTACCCCCAAAAACTGGACAGAAAACCCCGGCGAAATTAAGGTCCATAGAAGATGTAAAATATCTAGAATATGGAGATATAAATGAGCCAGACAAAAGGAATAAGAAAAACATATAAGAAAGAATTCAAAGCTAAAGTTGCAGCAGCAGCCATAGTTGGAGAGAAGAATCTTGCAGAATTAGCAAATCAATATGGTGTACACACCACTCAAATTAAAGAATGGAAAAAAGCTGGATCAGAAGCATTGCATGAAAGATTTTCACTACTAAGGGGCAGGAAAGCCAAACTGCAAGAACGTAGAGAGGCTGCACTGTACGAACAGATTGGCAAATTGAAAATGGAACTAGATTTTTTGTCCAAAGGGCTCAAAAACTGAGTCAAGAGGAACGTATGTTGATAGTCGATCCAAGGCACCCTCAATTGAGCATTACTAAGCAATGTGAGTTACTGAGACTGAATCGTAGTAGTTATTACTATCGACCTACAAGAATCAGCGATCTCAATGAATGCTTGATGCAAAGGATAGATGAGTTGTATACAGATCATCCTTTTCTAGGTTATCGCAAGATAACAGCAATGCTCAATGGAGAAGGCTATAAAGTCAATCACAAAAGAGTATATCGTTTGATGTGTCTGATGGGTTTGCAAGCTATATATGCCAAACCCAAACTAAGTAAACCAAAGGAAGGACATAAAATTTACCCATACCTTCTGAAAAACAAAATCATAAACAAACCAAATCAGGTATGGGCTAGTGATATTACGTATATACGTTTGCAAGGAGGATATTGCTATCTGGTAGTAGTAATGGATTGGTATAGCCGTTATGTTGTTTCATGGGAAGTTTCGAATAGCATGAAAGCAGAGTTTTGTATAGAAGCATTAGAAGAGGCGTTGGAAGGAGAGAAGCCAGAGATATTCAATACAGATCAAGGTAGTCAGTACACAAGTCATGAGTTTACGGATATATTGAAGGCAAACGAAATAGCAATCAGCATGGACGGAAGAGGGTGCTACATGGATAATATATTTACAGAAAGGTTGTGGAGAACGGTAAAGTATGAAGAAGTATATCTAAAGGAATACAAAAATATAGAGCAAGGAAGGGAAGAAATAGGAAAGTACTTACAATTTTATAACAGTGAACGTCCGCATCAATCATTGCAGTACAAAACGCCTGAATTAGTTTACAGAGAGGAGAAAACTAAATCAATAATAACAGGATAGGTTGTTATCAAGCTTACAAACAATGTAATCTCAATTTGATATCATTTTAGTAGGTCTTAATTAACCTTAATTTTTTGTCCGATCAATTGGGTTCACCTCATACTGTCTTGGAAATCGTACGGCAGAGGAAAATGCTGACCCTATTTTGCAAGATAGAGTTTGTACCGAAGAAACAGATGTCTATGATGCAGAGGAGAGACTAAGTAATTGTAGGTTTATTATTACAGGGCAATGTAGTGATCCCAAGAGCTTTAAGGTGGGGGGTGAAGTATACGAAGAAGTAATTTTCATTTATCTTAAGCCTAAAAAATAGAAGGTCAACTCAATGGAGGATAAAATGATATCCTCACCTTTTTTGCGCAAAATTAAGACCTTTCTAGATGGGATTTCTTTAACACAAGACTTTGAAATCAGAAAGTGAAGTCCCTCTCAAATTTTACAAATGCTTCTCTGACATGAGTGATAATTAGAAATCAATGTGGGGAAATTCACGATTATAGACTTTTTATTATCTGGGACAATGAGGAGTTTGCGCAACATTAGTGAAGGTATCGAAAGGGTATAAAGGTTGGGTTTCTTGCTGCTTTCAACGGTTTGAACGTGACTAATCTTGACTAGTCAATCAAAATAAACTTTTGATGCACCTAGAATTCAGAGGAATCTCTAATGTTCTCTACAAGTTGTTTAACCATTGTCTTTACACACAGAATTTGTGAAAATGAGCATAGCAATGCAGTTAACCTTTAGAGAGGATGGGAAATTTTATGAGTTACCGTTTTGAAACTTTGCAGATTCATGCTGGTCAAGAAGAGGTGGAGGCAACTACTAAATCTCGGGCAGTGCCTATTTATCAAACTACTGCTTTTAACTTTGATGATGCTGATCATGCTGCTAGATTATTTGCTTTACAAGAATTTGGCAATATTTATAGCCGCATTATGAATCCTACTTGTGATGTGTTAGAAAAACGCATTGCTGCTTTAGAAGGAGGAGTGGCTGCTTTAGCTGTAGCTTCTGGTCACGCAGCAGAGTTTTTAACTATTACTACTTTAGCTAACTCTGGTGATAACATTGTGTCCTCACCTAATCTTTATGGTGGCAGCCTCAATATGTTCAAGGTTACCTTGCCTCGTTTGGGTATAGAAGTTAAGTTTACTTCCCCAGAAGATAACCCTCAAGAATTTGCTGATTTAATAGATGATAAAACTAGAGCTATATCTCAACTTTTGCAGTGAGGCCTTTGCGATGTCAGGAAAACGAAAATAGGCTAATATCCGATAAAGCAAATTGTTACTAATCTTCACATTATGAATAACACCTCCTAAAATGTATAAACACACCGTGGAGGTGATTATATGGTACCCCTGCTTGATTACCCTGAAGTTGTTAAGCATTATGAACATTTCTTTAAAGATATTTTCTCTGATTCAGCCATGACACAGTTCAAACGTTATATAAGTGGACTTATTGTTTCAGAAAACAAAACCGTTGAGGGGATTAATCGCTTGATTATTTTTGAGAACCGTGATCAAAGCAGCCTTAATCGCTTGTTAAACAAAAGCCCTTTTAGTGAAGAGAAACTAAACCAAAAACGTTTAGACCTTTTAGCAAGTCTGGAAGGTACTCGTTTCAAACCTAAAGGTGTGTTAAGTATAGATGATACTTTGCTTGAGCATTATGGCAAACACTTTAAAGGCATAGCAAAACTTTATGATTCTAGTAAAGGATGCCATGTTTGGGCGCACCATTTGGTAGGGTTACACTATAGTGACGATCAAACTGACTATCCAGTAGAATTTGAATTATGGAAACCCGCTGACCTTGAGAAAATAGAGGAGGGGCTGCCAGAGCTAGGTATTCCCATCAAGGAAAGTAAGCTAGAACTGAAAAAGACTAATGAAGCAAAATGGCGACAGTACTTGATAAGATTATGGAGAAGGCATCAAAACAAAGATGGTGTCACAGATTTGTATGAAAGCAAGTTTCACATTGCAAAAAGATTGCTATCTAAATGGAAGGAAAGTAATCCAAGGATGAAACTGCCTATAGTATTTGATAAATGGTATACAGCAGCTCCTTTTTGTCGTTTCATTGACAAGGAACTTAAACTTCCCTATGTAGGAACACTTTGTGCAGATGATAAAGTAATTGTAAATGGGCAAGAAGAAACAATTAAAGACTTCAGTCAGAGACTTAAAAAAGAGCATTTCGATAATTTAAGTGAGGAGAAGAAGCCAGTTTTCCGTAAAATAACCATTTCCTACAAGGGAAAGAAAGAAAGGTACTACAGTTTTTGTTGCACGATTAAGGTTAAGAATTTTGGGAAGCAAAGATTAGTTATCAATTACAGAGAGGAAGAATTGAAGGGTGAGCCATATGCATTAATTTCAAATTGCTTAAAATGGCAATCAGCAGGAATAACAAGAATCAGACGCCATAGGTGGCCAATTGAAGTATATCATGAAGAAGGTAAGGCAGAAGGTTTGGACCAGTATCAGGTACGGGATATTGAAGCGATATGCAGACATATTAGCTTTGTTGCCGTAGTTTACAGCTTATTGCGAGCCATACCTCATGATCAGGACCTCTTAAAAAAGCTTCAAAATCAACTCAAGGTAGAAATTGAAGGTAGTAACTCCCATTGGTGTCGAGTAGCAAAAGCACAGAGCTTGTGGAGTTTGGCAAGTTTCATAAGTGCTGGATTAGTAAAAGGGCAAACACTTGAAAGTTTGATGGCACCTATTTTAGCTGCTGTCTGCTACTAGAAAGCGTTTATTTAAAAATCCAATTGCTTTTTGAGTCCTTTTTAATTTACTATTTAGGTCTTTTAGGTTTTCTTTGTTCCTTTACTGATGATTTTTCCTTTGAGAATTGCTATAATTAGTTGAGTGAACTAATATTACTAACATACTCACTACTGCCAAAGTTGAGCTATATTTTTAGAATCCATCCCTAATCCATCATTAGCGTTGCCTGATCTTGATGCTATTGTCAAAGTTGCTCATGAGCGTGGTGTAGCAGTGATAGTGGATAATACCTCGGCTATGGCAGGCTATCTCTACCATCCTTTTAAGCATGGTGCAGATATAGTTGTCCACTCAGCTACTAAGTGGATTAATGGTCATGGTACTGGTATTGGTGGACTTGTTGTGGACTCAGGGAATTTTGATTGGGCAAATGGGCGTTACCCCGGTTTAAGTGAGCCTAATCCTAGTTACCATGGTGTAGTACTTACAGATGTATTTGGTAAAGATGGACCTTTTGGTAATATTGCTTTTATTATTCGGGCTCGAGTAGAAGGCTTAAGAGACCTTGGTCCTGCAATGTCCCCACAAAATGCTTTTTTATTCTTGCAAGGTTTAGAGACACTTTCTTTAAGAGCAGATAGACACGTAGAGAATACTGAAAAGTTAGCCCGGTGGCTTACTGAGCAACAAGGGGTTTTTAATAGACTTGTTCTGAAATAATTTTGCGTACATCACAAGATGTACAATCGCTCAACTCCTAGCTAACAGGATGTATAATATTGTCATCAAATTTTGGTAAACGTCCAAGTTTCTGATTCAATGTGTTAAGTATTTGGAACACTATTTTATTTCGGAACAGCCCTAATGTCCACCATCCTAGCTTACCTTCCAACCCTTACCATGAACGTGCGAAGAAAGACTTTCCTAAAGGTGCTGGCAGCATGCTTACTTTTGAAATAGAAGGTGGCCGAAATGCGGGTAAAGCTCTTTTAAACAATGTCAAACTTGCTTCACGCTTAGTCAATTTAGGTGACGCCAAAACAAGTGTGACTCACCCTGCAAGTACTACTCATTCCCAGCTTGATGATGAGCAATTAAAAGCTGCTGGTGTAGATGTTAGTACTGTACGAGTCTCTGTAGGCTTAGAACATATTGATGATATTACCCAAGATTTTGCACAGGCATTATTAATTGCAAGGCAATCTACAATGCGTGGTTTTCACAAGAGTTTGGCATAGAAAATACTTCTTTGTAGGATAGTATTATTGATGGGTTGTAGAATGGGAAGCTTCCAAACAAATTTTTATTAAAATATTAAAGCTCAGGTCTTGAGCAAATTCAATGCAAAATAGGAGTTTCCTTTGCAGAAGCAAATATTAAACAGATATGTTACTTATGTGGTACTAACCTTAATAGTCATTTTGCAAGTAACACCAGCACAACAAGAGCAGGCTCCCAACTCTCAAAGGACTAGCTGTGACGTGTCCCCAGAGCAAGTGATGGGTCCTTTTTACCCCACACAGAAACAGGACAATGATGTTAACCTTACTCGTATAAAAGACACTAGCCCTACTCACATAACTGGTCAAGGAGATGTTGCTGAAGGTGAAATTATTTATGTTAAAGGACAAATTTTAGATGAGCGCTGTCAGCCTATATTTGGTGCCACTGTGGAAATATGGCAAACGAATAGTAAAGGGAAGTACATCCATGAGCGTGATTTCAATCCAGCACCTTTAGATCCCAATTTTCAAGGTTGGGGCAAAGACATAACCGACCAGGAAGGGATTTATGCTTTTAGGACTATTAAGCCTGCCCCCTACCCTTTAGACGCTCTAAATCCAGAATTAGATGAGCAACGCACTCCTCACATTCACTTTAAGGTGACTCGTCAAGGCTTTCACGAACTTATTACCCAAATGTACTTTGCAAACGAGCCTTTGAATCAAACTGATATACTTACCCAACTGCTTTCTCCAGAAGAGTTATCAAGAGTTACTGTAGCACCACAAACTATTCCTGAAAAGCAGATAGATGTTTTTGAGTTTGATATTGTTCTTAAGGAAGTACAAAGAGGAGCAGTTGCTGCTTATATTCTTGATGATTATATAGGTAAGTATCGGCTAGGCATGGATACTTTGTTTACAATGGATATGTTGGAACCTATAGTTTTAACTATAACTAGAGAAGGTGATCAATTATTTGCTGAATCAACTATGCAACCGAAAGCAGAGATTATTCATGTTGAAGGTGCCACCTTTAATTTCCCTGCCCTAGGCACAGCTTTAGAGTTTCACCGCAATAGCCAAGGAAAGGTTGATAGCTTAAGCATGTATGGTGGATTTGATAAGTTGAAGGTTATTGGTCAGAAACTTTACTAAACATTCCAAGGAGAAATCTTATGAAGAAAGCTACTACTCTTTTAACAAAGTTAGTTAGTCTAGCACTCTTTCTAACACTCTTTATTATTACTTCGTATCCGGCAATTAATGCTAAAGGTACTAGTCCGAGCAAGCAAGTTGAAGAAGGTAAAGCACCTGAAGAGGTGGAGTGTAAAGAGGGGCTCAAGCTAATAATAAGATCAGGTGGTGACCCTGCTTGTGTAAAACCTGAAACAGCCCAAAAGTTAATTGAGCGTGGCATGGCTCAGTACCCTATTGCACCCCCTGCTGTGGCTGAGGAATCTGACACAGAACCAGCTGATGCACGCACCTTTGTCATTGTGCCAGAAGAGTCGAAGGCTTCTTATATAGTTGACGAAGAGTTTCTTGATGGTGCTTTGGACAAACTAGAGATTCTACCGGGTCCTGTCACTGCTGTGGGAACTACCCAACAAGTTGAGGGGCACTTGCAGCTTAATGCAAATGATTTAACTGATCCACAAGTTCTTGGTCCCAATAGTTTCACAGTAAATATAGAGTCTCTAACTTCTGATGATGATAGACGTGATGATCGCATCAAAGAACACAATTTGGAGTCGTCTATTTATCCTCTTGCTACTTTTACTGCCACTGCTATTGATGGTGCACCAGCAGAATATGCTAAAGGTGAAGAAATTAGTTTTCAATTGCTAGGTTATCTTACTGCTCGAGAAATCTCTGTACCTGTTACTTTTGATGTTACTGCCACTCTAACCGATGATACTATTGCAGGTAAAATGTCTACAGATGTACAAATGACAGATTTCGGCTTTGACCCACCAGACTGGGCAGGCATTCGTACTGTTGAAAATGATTTCATCATAGAGGTTGAGTTTAAGATGGTAGAGGAAGCTAGCGAAGAAAACTTTGCTGAAGAAATTTGGGTAGAGGAGTCAGCAGAAGGCCCTGAAGTTGCTGAAACTGGTATTCCCGGAATCACTATTACCGACGCAATTGAGCCGGAAATCACTTCTGAACTAGTTACCTTTACTATTATCTCAGCTGATTCAACGGCTTCTTATCTTAGTCGTGAAAGGTTCTTTGGCGGAGCTATTCAAGAGATAGGTTTTACTACTGGAGGGCATGAAACAGTAGGTAGTACCCAAACAATGTTAGGGCAAATTGAGCTTAATCCAGATGACTTATCAATTGGTCGTAGTTACTTTGCTGTACTCATTTCATCATTGCAATCAAACTTGAAAAGACGGGATGAGTTTCTTAGGGAAAATGATTTGGAAAGCTCGAGCTACCCTGTAGCAGAATTCACTGCTAAGTCTATAGAAAACCTGCCAGCAAACTACCTAAAAGACGAGGAGGTTAACTTTCAGCTACTTGGTGATATTACTATCAGAGAAGTTACTAAGCCAGTTACCTTTGATGTCACAGCAATAGTAACAGATGATGCCCTCGAAGGTGTGATGGTAGCAGATTTACTTATGACCGATTTTGGTTTTAATCCACCAAACTGGGCAGGCATTTTTGAGGTTGAAGATGATTTTCAAGTAGAAGTAGCATTTGTTATGAATAAGCGCGATGCTTGGGATGAAAGCATTGCCAGTAGTGCTAATATAGTTGAGAAGCTAGGTATACCCCAAGAATTACTGATAACAGAAGTACCCGAAGAATTAGAGGTTGCTGCAAGCATACGCCGTTTTGAGATTATTCCTGAAAGTGCAAAAGCATCTTACTTCGTGCAGGAAGAGTTTTTTGCTGGTGCTCTAGAAGAGCTGGGTATGACTGTGGGTCGTCATGAAAGAACTGGCAGCACTACACAAGTTGCTGGCCAAATAATTCTTGATACTGCCAATTTATCTGCTCCCCTTGGACCTAATCATTTTACCGTGCAAATAGAATCTTTAACCTCTGATGAAGAAGAGCGAGATGAAACTTTGCGTGAAGAGTGGTTAGAATCTTCTAAATACCCTTTTGCTACCCTTATAGTTACTGCTCTTGAAGATGCTCCTGAAAGTTATGATTTGGGCGAGGAAATAAATTTCACTATGCAAGGTGACCTTACTATTCGTGAAGTTACCCAACCTACTACTTTTGATGTTACTGCTGCCATTGGTAGTGAATCTATTGAAGGGGTTATGGCAGCAAATTTACGTATGACAGACTTTGGTTTTGACCCACCAAGCTGGGCAGGGATTTATAGTGTTGATGATGATTTTAAGGTGGAAATAGAGTTTGAGATGGCTGAGCGTGAGCTTGATTTTGGGTCTCCTGCTAGTGAATAAGTAAAACTACAAGCCTACCTTACCATACCTAGTTTGCAAGCATATCTTATGGTTGACAATGGGGAAAAGTTTATTAAGGGTTATCATCATAGTAGAAATGATTAGACTTGTTCAGAAATAAGCTAGCGTGCATTATAAAATGTACAATTGCTCAATTTAAAGCTCCGGAAATGCAAAATGTGACAGCTAAGTCTTAGCAAGGGTACAAATCTTTTATCTAATGAGTCAACTATTTGGTCCAACATTTTGTTTCCGAACAACTCTATTTATATTTTTCCATTGACCTTGACCACCAGAAGATATATACCAAACTCCACCTGATGTTCTAAAAACATCAGTTTTACCATCTCCATCAAAGTCTCCAAAAGCAAGATCTTCAAGAGCAATACCTGAATAGCCTAGTACCTCCCAGCGGCCACTACCACCAGAAGACATATACCAGACTCCACCTGATGTTCTAAAGACATCAGTTTTACCATCTCCATCAAAATCACCAAAACGAAGATGATCAAGTCCAATGCCTGATCGGTTTAATTCTTCCCAGCTATCAGTACCGCCATAAGATACATACCACTTATTTTGCCCAGTGTCAGCACGAAAGACATCAGTTTTACCATCACCATTGAAATCACCAAAACGAAGATTATCAAGCCCAATGCCTGAGCGATTTAATACTTCCCAGCTATCAGTACCACTGTAAGATACTAGCCAGTCATTTTGCCGAGCTTGAAAGATATCAGTTTTACCATCACCATTGAAATCACCTAAGGCAAGGTCAGGTAATTTGCGACTAGAACCAAGAAGTGATTCTAAAGGCTCTAGAGACATGTTGCCATTAACATTAGAGTATGAGGCCATCCAGCCTTTGGAATAAAGCCAGTTAACAGCACTCTTATCTCCAGTACTTAAGCGATTACTTAGTCCTATATAATTGCCATAGGTAGTGCCCTTCATGTAATGATGAACCCTGCTGCCTTAAAATGCGCGATGACTTTAGATTTCTTAAAATGCCCAAATTGCACCTCAGATAATTTTGTTAAGAATGGTCATATTCACAATGGTAAGCAAAATCATATTTGTAAAGATTGTGGTAGGCAATTTGTTGAAGATCCTCAAAATATTCCTATCAGTGAGGGAAAAAAGGATTTGATAGATAAACTCTTACTGGAAAGATTAGCACTTGCTGCTATTGCTCGTGTCACTGGTGTTTCAGAATCTTGGTTGCAAAAATACGTCAATGACAAGTTTGAGAATATAGAGCAGGAAGTAGAAGTTGAGAAAAAAGATAAAGGGTTTCTTAGAATAGAGTGTGATGAGATGTGGTCTTTTGTAGGCCATAAAGGTAATAAGGTATGGATATGGCTAGCTATTGATCAAGCTACTGGCGAAATAGTAGGGGTTTATATAGGCAGTCGTGATAAAAGAGGGGCTCAAGGGTTATGGGATTCTTTACCAGCAGTATATAGGCAATGTGCAGTGTGCTACAGTGATTTCTGGGCATCATATGAAGAAGTAATTCCTAGGAAAAGGCACAGAGCAGTGGATAAACGAAGTGGGAAAACTAATAGAATTGAGAGATTAAACTGCACTCTACGTCAACGAATTGGTCGTTTAGTAAGGAAAACTCTTTCTTTTTCAAAGAAATTGACTAATCACATTGGAGCCATTTGGTATTTTGTTCATCACTATAACTCATCATTACATGTATAGGACTACCCTGGTTACTGTGACCAACAATCAGGAATAGGAGACCCCTACCTACCCTTTAGACATATATTGCTACTGCTTTTAGGAGACGTAGAAGCTGAGTGGCAAGGAGGATTAATCAGCACAGCTCATGCAAAGCACTTGTGGGAAGCGATGGGGGAAACAGTACCGCAAGTAGCAAAGCATGCTCCTGATCTAATAAGTAGTTTTGTGACAGGTGCTCCATTAATTGAGAGGTTAGTGGCAGCAAAGTTAGACAAAGAGCCTTGGTTCAAAGAGGTTTCACGCCTAGCAAGCGAAAAGCCTTTAGGAACATTAGAGCAAAGCAGAATAATATCTCTATATGCAAAGGCCTTACAAGCAATAGCAAAAATCAGACCAGTCCTACTCATCCTAGAAGACTTACATTGGGTAGATGTTTCTTCAGCAACACTATTTAACCATTTGAGCAGACATGTGTCAGAAAGTCATATTTTACTGGTAGGGAGTTACAGATCAAGTGATGTGCTAGCAAATGAGTCAAATGAGTCAGAGCACCCTATACTAGAGATAAGGAGAGAGCTACATCGCCTTTATGGGGATATAGAAATCAATTTAGAAGAACAGAATATAGAGGAAGGGCGTGAGTTTGTCAATGCGTATCTTGACAGCGAACCAAACAAACTAAACAACAATTTTAGAGAGATTTTTTTCAAACATACACAAGGACACGCATTATTCACAGCAGAACTGCTAAGTACTATGAAAGATAGAGGTGACCTCTATCAACAAGAAAATAAATGGTTTGCCAAAGACAGGATAGATTGGCGAACTTTGCCAGCAAAAGTAGAAGGGGTTATAGAGTTGCGGATAGGTCGTTTACCTGAGGCGCAACGTGAATTATTAAGTGTGGCGAGTGTACAAGGGGAGGTATTTGTAGGAGAAGCAGTAGCACAAGTACAAAAACAGGATGAGCTTGAGGTTATTCGTGCCTTTAGTAATGACATAGACAAAAGACATAGGTTAGTACAGTCGGAGAGGATGGAGCGTCTAGGGAAACAAAGATTATCACATTACCGTTTTAGACATAACCTATTTCAGCAATATGTGTATAACCACTTAGCAGAAAATGAACGTACTTATTTACATGAAGACATAGCATTAGCATTAGAGGAAATGTATGGTAAGAAAGCCAAGAGAATAGCACCACAATTAGCATGGCACTTTGAGGAAGCTGGTAATATTGAGAAGACATTTGAGTATTTGCTAGTTGCAGGACAGCAAGCACAGGCGTTAGGTTCTAATCAAGAGGCTATAGCTCATTATGAAAGAGGCTTAAGTATTATAGATAAACTGCCTTTTGAATCAGAGTTTACGATAATAGAGTTAAGTTTTCAGGCTGGTTTAGGAATGAGCCTTTTATCTGTTGAAGGTTTTCAATCTGAACGGGTGAGGATTGCTTTAGAGAGAGCTTTAGAACTTTGTCGTCAGATTGGAGGAGCTGACCCTAAATTGATGACTATTTACTCAGGTTTAGCTCATTACGCTTATGCTAACAGTAACTTGTCCATGCAAATTCTTTTAGAGTGGGCTAGTGAATTTAAAGCTTTAGCAGATCAGCAAGAGGATGTGGCACATTCAGTTGCAGCGGGGGCATTGTTAACAGCAGCCCATTTTTTCCTTGGTCATAATGATAAAGCTATAGAGTTAGGGCGTTCAGTTCTTAATGATCTCAGTTTTGATCAGGCCAGCCATGAGCATATGATTCAACACTACGGTTATGACCAACGTGTGATAGTAATACCAATGCTATCTTTGGCACTTTGTTTTAAGGGTAAAGTAAAGGAAGTCAAGGAGTTAATTTCTAAAGAACCTATACCTAATTTTCGACATGCAGAAAGCAGAGCAGTTTTTGTAGGTTCGTGCTTTAGTGCCTACCACTTTCTAAAAGACTTTACTCACTTAAAATCTAGAATAGAAGAGCTTTTAAAGATAGCAGATGAATATGGTTATACTTTTTACAAAACATGGGGGCTTATCAATCACGGTTGGTTGATAGCACAACAAGGGCGAGCAGAAGAAGGTGTTGCTGAAATGCAGCAAGGTATAGCTATTACTAGAATGGCAAGAGGTTTACTTATGGGCTCTTACACATTAGCTATGCTAGCGGAAGGTTTGTGGTTAATGGGCAAGCGAGATGAAGCTCTAAGAGCACTGGAAGAAACATTTGCTTATAGAGAGAAAAAGAAGGACTGTTTTTTTCTGTCTCAACTTAATTGTCTAAAAGGTGAGTGGTTGCAGGAATTGGGAGCAGAAGCTACGGAAATTGAACATTACTTTAGGCAAGCGATAGCTGTAGCTAAAGAGCAAGAGACTCCTGTGTTGGAATTGCAAGCAGCCTTATCCCTAGCAAAATATTGGCAAGCGAGTAAGCAAGAAGAGGCACGCTCGTTACTAACAGAACTATTGGATCGCATTACTCCTATAGTAGATATAGATGAAATTCCCGAGTATGCACAAGCAAGTAAGATTCTTGCTGTACTTGAGTTGTAGTTTTCAGAAAACACTTCCCTCTAAAAAAGTAACTTGCTCGATTTATTCGCTTAACGCCGATGCTTGGCTTGTTGATAATGTAATAGAATAAAAAGTATACCTAAACAACATGCCTTGTTTTGAAGTGCTGCAAACTCAAAAGTCAAAATACTAGGACCAGTTTTACTGCGACAGGTGCATGTTTTGATAACGCTTTTATTGAGTGTCTGTAATTTTATAACTGTCCAGTTTTACAGAATCGCAGGAACAGCACGGTAATTCCATCGAGGTAAAATGGCATCAAAAAGGATTGATATGTTGACTCGAAACTCGGGAGAAGCCTTCCTGCCTTTGTTATAGACTTTACCAATGATGTCTACGGTTACAGTAAGGCATTTACTAGTACTAGTGTTTGAGATTAAGCGTTTGGCAAGTTCAATGTCAGTTAGCATTACTCCTTGCATAGCTCTGGTAACATGGGAAAATAAACAATGCTCTATAGGATTGTATTTTGAACAATAAGATGGATAGTGAGCTATGCGTATTTCAATACCTAATTTATTAACTAGCTTCTGAAGGTCTTCTTTAAAAATATAATGACGACTGTTGTTACTACCCCCTCCATCGCATAGCCATAGTATGGAAGTTGCTTTAGGATACAGTTCTTTGCCATAGTCTTCCCACCAAGAAGCTATATTTTCGCAGGCAAACTCACTGGTATCTCGGCTGGTACCTAAATATAGGTAACCATGATTGAATTTTAGGTCATATATTCCATAAGGAATTACCACTCCCTCAGCAAAGCTTTGGAAATCATGATCATAGCTTTCTAGTGTTTCTTGAGTGTAAACCTTCCCTTCTCTATAAAATATGCCTATAAGCTCTTTCTTCTTTGTATCCACGCTGATAACAGGGTTTCCTTGTCTTTGGTATTTTTTCTTGAGTTGGGTAATTTTCTTAAACTGCTTATTCCTTTCAGCTACGTTCTTCATTGTGGTTTGTTTTTTGATCTTGCGCTTCCCAAAGTAATGTTTTTTTAGTAGTTGTTTTACCACAAAGGTGCTAACTTTCATTCCTTTTTCCTCCATACGTCAAGAGTTTGAACTAAAAAAATAACCTTGTTTAAAACATACTTAAGCAACTCAAGGGTGGCAAAGTATCCGGTCAAAGCGATGTTTATGCCCAATTGAATTTACACCCTCGTACAAAGCAATTGCAAGGTGCAAAAAACCATGATAAATTATGCTCCCTCTTCATACTCAAACATTAGTTCTAGCACGCAACCTCTGAAATGCTACCAATTTTATAGAGCTTGAGAAACATCTGTTTCTGAGGGCTTTAATTTGAATTGCCTTGCTTTGACCGGATGTTCCCCTGTGTCAACATGTATATTTAAAGCTAGAACGGCCCTTAAAAATCAGTTCAAACTCTTGATACGTCTAGCTATTTCCCTTTGGCTTAAATTAGTCCAAAATACACCTTCACGCATAGGATCTCCTGCCATTTGTTCTTTGACTACTTTGAGAAACACCTCTTCTACACTAGTTTTTTTATGGTAGGGTTTCCGTCCACCACCTAAGCGCCTTACACGCTTTTCATGCTCACCATTGTCTGGTAAGGCCTTGAGCTCTACTATTCCTCTTTGGATTGTTTTTATTGAGCATCCTAATAATTTACTGATGTAGATTTGCCCTCCATGTCCTAGTTTTATTGCTTCAAGACTGGCATAGCGACGTCGGTCTTTTTCCGATAAGGTACTGTATAGCTTCTTCATT
This sequence comes from Trueperaceae bacterium, assembly GCA_965223045.1. Taxonomy (GTDB): domain Bacteria; phylum Deinococcota; class Deinococci; order Deinococcales; family Trueperaceae; genus CBDCVN01. The sequence goes on along the minus strand of CBDCVN010000013.1, from coordinate 3,253,659 downwards.
TCTGTTTCGATGTTTTCTGAATGTTTAATCATAATTACCCTTGATTTTTTACCTTATCCTACCTAATCTTCACCCCTGCTGCACATCGTTTCTGATGATTCTGGACACTTATTTAATTACAAATACTGAATCGTTTTTTGCTAGTCTCAAAAAAACTGATTTATAGGACTGCTTTCATTACTTGGGAAGGAGCTAGAACTGCTATTTTTAGAGTACATTAACATCATTTACAATCATTTTTGCTTACACAGCTTAGTTACAAAAACCCTGAAACCTTTGAAAATTTGGAGTTGTTAACTGCTTAGTCGATACTTCGAGTGCCCACCAAAAGCTACTAACTCCAATTTTTTGTTTGATACATTGCAAAAACAGCTTAGATCGCCTTACAATTATTTTTAATGCATAGGAAATTGGTTTTTAGAGTATTAGGCGTGCTTTGGTCTTTAACAATTATTTTAAATATAGCTTCTTCACAAATTGACAATACAAGTGATTTACTTGTTGATTTTAGTAAAGAAATTTTGTTGTATAAACAAGTGCTAGGTCAGCTTGCCTTAGAGGTTGCTGCCCACAAACAGTGGATAGAAAGCTATCAGTCTAAGCTTTTGTCTGAAGAAGCTAAAGAATCAGAGAATGTGCTAAACAGGCAGCTAGATGAAATTAATCTAGAAATAGAAAGGCTCGAGCCCCTAACCAACACTGGCTGGCTTGATGCTCTCATAAGCCAATTAGACTCTACTACCTTCAGAAATGCTCCTCCAAGCGAAATTGAAAGTTGGATAGATAGCCAAAATCAGTACATAAACCAGATTGTAGAAGATGTAATAACCTTAAAAAATAATGTTGAGCAAATTCAACAAACTTATATCTTGATAGCAGAACCTGCCCAAACCTCAGAAGCCTCCAAGCCCCTCGAGATTTCACACTATCCTACTGAGAAAGATGATGTGCTTGAAGCTACCTTGCTCTACTTGCTAGCAGGGCTAGAGGTTTGGGGTTCTTGGCTTGAGCCCACCAACGAAATTGGCCTGCTACCTGAAGCTGAGGGGCGCTTCATGGTCTCGAGCACACCCATCTTACAAACAGGTGTAATCCCCGGAGGCATAGGTGTAGTAGGGTTTGCACAACCAATCACTATTAGTAGAAACGGTGCACCTGAAGGATTTAGTGAAGATCAACACCTTTATGAAATAGCTTTAGCTAGCTATGATGACCATATTGGAGATGTGCTCGAGCAAGTTTCTTATCTTGATAGATTGAATTATCAGTTTGGAATTAAAGTAGATGGGCGCACAGCACAAGTTTATCGTAAACCCATTGAAATAGATTTGTCGCTTAATACTATGCTGCAAAAACTAGGAGCATCCCCAGAAGTTGCCAAAATTTGGGTGGCAGAGTACGCTGAAATAGCCCATTCATCACAAACTATTCAATTGTCATGGTTGATTGCAGGAAATCCCCTCGCAAAAGATTATCAGTTGCACATAAGAAACACACTAGAAACATTTGATTTGAATACTCTATTAGTCCAAAGTGCTTCTGATGAAAATTTTTCTTCACCTCAAACTCCAAGTGCCCAGTGGGTTAATCAAGACCCTTTCTGGGAGGAAGTTCAGAAACAACCTCTGCTTAACGTTTTTATTACTTTACTGAGTGATGCCAGCGAAGAAATTAAGCGTAGCTTTATAATTTCTCTTTTCTTTTTAGAAGCCAATCCTCTTACAGTTGGGGCAACCAGCAAAACTAGCAATAAACCGACTGATAACAGTGAAAACGTATCTCTTCGCTCCAAACCATTTTTCTGGTCAGATACTAATACAGCCCCCAGTAATAATCCTGTAGCGCCCACAGCAGATCCAGCTATAAGCCCAGACCAAGATCTAGTGGCAGAAGCTATAAAGCAAAAAAAGAATCTAATTAAATATTGGATACCCGGACAAGGTCACCAGATAATTCCTTGGTCAGAGAGAAGTTTACTTAACCCTAATGACCAAGGTGCTCCTTATTTTATTATGGCAGTTACAGCTCTAAATCGATTTGCGCCTAGGAAACAACCAGAGCATAAATCAAACTATGAAACTATTGTAAGTAATATAGTTAATAATCACCTCCCTAAAACTCAGCCTGTGTTGCAGATATTTGTAGACTCAGAAATAAATGATCGTAGAGTAGTTGACAATGAAGGTCTTTCTATCTACTTTGCGGATAAAAGCTTCCTATGGACTACCGAAGAGCTTAATAATGATACACTTTTGCAACTAGCAGCCAATTACCATCAAACTATGATGTCCCCTTACACAGTAATTAGTATTGAAAATGGTCCTAATTTGGCTGGTCCTTTACACCAAATTGAGCAAATGTTCAAAAATAGGCAAGATTATACCGTTGAAACCGTGGTAATTAGGGCAAAGGGTAATACCAATTATGCTAAAAAAATAAAATCAACTGCTAGCGTACAAAAAGCTTGGATATATGATGTTGATAGGCTTGCTCAAGATATGTTCAGCTGGTCTTTTCCAAAACAAGATAAGCTTTTCATTCAGTCTAGTCATAGGTCAGTACTATTTGAAAAAGGAGCTAGTTCAAAACCAGAGATGAGGATCTCTTCTATGATTACTTGGAAGAGTCTTCCCTCCAATAAAGAATTGCTAGAATCTCGCAGTGAGTGGAATAGTGATTTATTTTTACTGCGAGTCAGGCAAGGGTATTTACTTGTTCCTGTTCAAGAATTAGAGTACTTTCAGAAACATGCTGATGAAAGTTTCCAAGTGCATAGTCTGCTGCTAACAAAAAATACCATGCCAAATATTCGAACTTCAATTCAAAAGGTTTTACAAAGTAACAATCTTAATTGTGAATCGGTTCGAGTAGTTGCCAAAAGTGGTGTAGAGTTAGCTTATTCACCACAGTGCTCAGTAGTGGTGACAGAAAGCGGCTGGGAACTTGCCCAAGCAGACGAGAACAACCTAATTGCTAAAGCCCAAGAAAGTAATCAACCTATTGTTATTTTTCGTCCCGAAGATAAATCAGCTTCAGCACTACATTTAAATTTTCTAATGGATGCAGAGCAAAGCTCTCTGGCAAACTTACAAGTAAATACTTTAGTGCCCGTTTATAACTTTGAAGATATTGATGCTGAGGAAGAAGAGGGTTTTATTCAAACAAGCATAACTGATGCTATAGCAAGAGCACTACAATTTTTTCCTGAGCAAAAAGAGTTTGAAGTGCTAATGCCAGAACAAGAGTCAATTGTAGATCAGCGAGTTAAATACACTAGCACTCCTCCAAAAAATTTTAAGACCAAGTACGATTACGATAAAATTAGTGTAGTAGTGCCTACAGAAGAACAACCAATTACATTTTATAGCCTTAGAGAAGATATAGCCCCAATTTCAGCTAAAGGTGCTGGAGGAATAGAGTTATCCAAAGAGGATGTAATGACTTCTTCTGGTGAGTGGAATAAAGACAACATTATGGAGCTAGCTAAAAGTTTTCATAAAGTCAGTACTTCACCTTATAACATTGTGCAAACTAGTCAAGGTAAATTTTACGGCAGCTCTCTAGGTAAAATCAAAAGTGCTCTTCCAGCAGGAGAAACGCCAGAAAAACTTGTAGTAATGGTTACTCAACTAGCAGGGACAGACCTTTGGGGGTCTACTTATCAAGGGCGTGAAAACTTGGGTTGGTTAAAAGCTACTTCTTTGAAAGTGCTCGAGCACTCTAAGTCACTAAAAATCGACCCCAATAGCACTGTAACAGTATGGTCTTCTGCAGGCAAAAGAAAAGCTATTTTTACAGCAGATGGTACTCTACAGGCAGAACAAATGATTCAGTGGTCTGTCCGTCCTGATAATTTAACACTAAAATCTTTGCGTCAAACTTGGCGAGGCAACATGGTGTTAGCATATATACCTAATCAAGGATATTTATTAGCCCAGCCTAATGACATGGAATTTTTGATGAGTTCAGCAAAAGCCCAAGTTGACACTTTAATAATGTCTTTTGATATGGAAAGGCAATTTTCAGACATCAAAGATCATGCAGGCATAGTAATTAAAACTCTACCTACACAAGATTCAATTCGTACTATTGCTTCGGTGAATCCAACTTATGAGGAAGTATCCTTTTATGATGGAGTTGATTTAGCTTTCTCTTCAGGTAATCAAAGGGATATGGAAGTTGATTTACAACATACCGGTTTGGAGTTAGCCGAACAAACTCCTGAACAGTGGCTTAGTTATGCTGAAGTTAAAAGTACCCCTCTAGCTGTTTTCCAGTGGTCAGATGGCAAAAAATCAATTGCTTGGTTCAAGCATGTTCAAGAAGCCAAGCAAAACTTAGAAGAAATAGAACCCTTGTTCATTATTCCTGCTTATAGTTTCGAGGATTTGGATGAATCTGTGTCAGATAAAGAGGAAATAGAAGAATCTATTGCTATTACCCTGCAAGATACCTTGCAAAGAGCGCTTGCTTTTTGGCCAGATCAAGCATCTTATCAAATAGTTATGCCCCACGAGGAAAATCCTAGACACTATAGCCAAACCCCTCCTGCTAAAATAGAGTCAGGGCCTTTGGGAATGATTGAGCTAACAAGGCAATCAGACAATACAAAAATCAAGTATTACTATAGGCCTAGTTTAGATAATTAAAGAACTTGGTAGTGTAACTTAATATTTGTTTACTTCAATCAGGATGATAGCATAAAAATTATTGTGGTGATACTGTGATAGAACCAGAAACCCCAAAGTTTTATAGACAGCGATTTTTACTATCTTTGCTAGAAGTATCTGGTGGTCGTTTGTCAAAAATGGATTTTCAGAAGCTGATATTTTTATTGCAGCAGGAAGCTGAATTTTCCTACTATGACTTTGTACCTTATTATTATGGTTGTTATTCCTTTCAAGCTCAATCAGATATTGAATTATTAGAAAAATCAGGTTGGTTGAGAATTAGTAAGAAATGTGTTGAGTTGGTTAGTAAACCAATTGTTTATTTCAAAGATGAAAAGCTATCTATAATTCGTCGGTTTTTTGATAAATTTAAGGAATTGAATGGGCAAGAACTAATAGTTTATACCTATAAAAAATATCCTTATTACGCTATAAAAAGTAAAGTAGCTGAGAGTCTCCTTGATGAGTTGGCATACAAAAAAATTATAGAAGAAAAGCGAAAACTACAAAGTAGTGCCAAGTTAGTTTTTACTATAGGCTATGAGGGACTTTCCTTTGAGACATATGCTAATCAATTGATCCTTAATGATGTGCGTTTGTTGTGTGATGTGCGTAGAAATCCATTAAGTCGGAAGTTTGGTTTTTCCAAAAAAGCTTTGAGCTACCTTTTGCCAAAACTGGGCATTAATTATTTACACATTCCAGATTTAGGTATCAAATCCGAGGACCGTAAGACACTAAATACAGAGGCTGACTATTTCAAGTTGTTTGAAATGTACCGTAAAACTCTTGTACAGAAAGAAGATGTCTTACAAATAGTAATGACTTTGCTGGGGGAGCACAAAAGAATAGCGCTGACCTGTTTTGAAAAGCAACATAATTTTTGTCATCGACATTGTATAAGTGATTATTTGGAAAGTAAAAATAGTATAAGGATTTCACACTTATGAGCAAGATGCGAAAAGTGTTTATTACTGTAAAAACCTATCCAACTCTTTCAAAAAAATATGATGAATTGGTATGCACAGCTGGAATTTTGGATGATGGAAGTTGGGTTCGAATTTATCCATTACCTTTTAGAAAACTAAATTATCAAGATAGATACAAGAAGTTTCAGTGGATGGAATTACCTCTGACAAAAAATGAAAGTGATCCTAGACCTGAGAGCTATAAAGTCGCAGACATTTCCGAAGTCACATTAATTGGTGAGCCTATAGGTACTCAAAAAGGATGGGCTGAACGGAAGCGAATTATTTTTGAGAAGAATGATACTTATAAAGATTTGGATGTTCTTATAAGGAGTGCTAAAGAAAATAAGCTGTCAATTGCTATATTTAAACCAACAAAAATATTAAAATTTGTGGTAAAAGAGGTAGAGCGAGAATGGAGTCAGGATAGTTTAAAAATACTTAAAGCAAAGGCTAAACAACTTTCCCTTTTTGAATCTGAAGAAGAGTTAAAAAAACAATTTCTGATTGTAGATAAATTACCTTATAAGTTTTCTTATAAGTTTGTTGATGGTAAGGGTAAAGAAAGTACTTTGATGATTGAAGATTGGGAGATTGGTGCTTTGTATTGGAATTGTCTCAAACAATCAAATGGCGATGAGAGTGAAGCTGTAAAACTTGTTGAAAAAAAATATATGGAAGAATTTTCTAAAAAAGACTTGTATTTGTTTTTAGGAACAACGCGTCAACACCACTTTACAGCAAAAAACCCCTTCGTTATAATTGGTGTTTTTTATCCACCAATTGATAACCAACTACCACTGTTTTAGGAAAGCTTTATTAGGAACACTTAGATCTTTTAATTTCTCCTACTAATTTCTTATGGAATCTTCTCTTTTAGATAACTTACCCTCTCTCAAGCAACCAAACCCTGAAGAGGTTGGTGGAGAACAGGTCTTTTACTTTGAAGACACTAGTGCCTATAGAGTGTTTTGTGAACGCGTTTTTGAAGTAGGCTTTGATTTCCCTCAATGTCTGAGCGGTGTTGATATGGAGTATGGTCTACGTAGTGTATTACACTTGCGTCGTTTAAGTGACCAAGCTGAAATTACTATTTGCTGTGATGTTACTTATGATAATCCTTTCATTCCTTCTGTAACTGATTTGTGGAGAGGTATTGAATGGTATGAACGTGAGTCCTATGATCTTCTAGGAATTCACTACACAGATCATCCTGATCTAAGACGTATTCTTACAGAAGATCATTGGAGTATTCACCCTCTAAAACGTTGCTATGATACAGGTGGTTACCTTATAGAAGGTTGGCAAGCTAAGCCTTGGCCTGATTTAGAAGAGTCTGACGAACATGAACCAGAATTAGCTACTCAGGTAGAAGAACCACAAAAATCATCAAAGGTTACTAAAGATCAAGATGGCTAGTAACATCAATATGACAGGACCTACTAAGCTTATGCCTTCTATAGGCAAAACTGATGAGATGGTGCTCAACCTTGGTCCACAGCATCCTGCTACGCATGGTGTTTTGCAAATTACTCTAAGTATAGATGGTGAAAGGGTAACTGATGCGATACCTCATATAGGGTTTTTACATCGTAATCACGAAAAAATTGAGGAATCGCGTTCTTATGAGCAAGTTATTCCTTATCTTGACCGTATGGATTATGTTTCAGGTTTGCAAAATGAGCTTCCTTACTGTTTAGCTGTAGAGGAACTCACCAATATAGAGGTTCCTGAACGTGCTAGGTATATTCGAACTGCTTTTTTTGAACTTAATCGTATAATTAGCCACTTAGTATGGATAGGCACTTACATGCTTGACTTAGGTGCTATTACTCCTTTTTTATATGCTTTTCGCGACCGTGAAATGGCACTTGATATAGTTGAGCGTACTTGTGGGGCTAGGATGCTACCAAACTACTTTACTTTTGGTGGTATAAAGCGTGATGTGCACCCAGATTTTTGGCAAGACTTGGTAGAGTTTTGTGCCTACTTTGAAAATGTTTTGCCTGAATATGCTGCTTTAACTATAGAAGCTCCTATTTTCCAAGCACGCACCAAAGGAATAGGCAAAGTTTCTAAAGAAGCAGCTATAAACTATGGTATAAGTGGGCCTAATTTACGTGCCTGTGGAATTGACCTTGATCTTCGTAAAGACCAACCTTATGATGCCTACCCTGAACTAACTTTTGAAATTATAACTGCAGAAGATGGTGATGCTTACTCTCGTTCAAAAGTACGTTTTGAAGAGTTTACCCAAAGCCTTAACTTAATTCGTCAGTGTGCTTATAAGGCGTTGCGTACTGGGCCAATTAAAGGTAAGGGGCGTATAAAGATTCCTGCTGGTCAGCAACACTACCGTGCTGTAGAGGCTAGTCGCGGGCAGCTTGGAGTTTACTTGGTCAGCGACGGTAGTAAAAGACCTTACCGCTCTAAACATCGTAGCCCCAGTTTTACGCACTTGCAAATGATCCCTGATCTTTTTGTAGGGCAGAAGTTTAGTGATGTTATTGCTATCTTAGGTTCTATTGACATTGTCCTAGGGGAGGTAGATAGGTGATTTACTCCATGCCTGCACGAATGCCAAGCCGCCGTAGTTTGCCAACTAAATCCATAACAGTAACTGCAGCTTCGTCATAAGTGACAGCAGCTTGCTCGCTTTTATCAGCTTCAACTTTTTGTACCCCTTCTATGGTAAGAAGGACCTCTTTGACTTTTTCAGCGCGATCTGGTGAGTTCATACCTTTGACACCTAAGAGGACTCGAGTCATTTAAAAACCTCCTACTTTTGCACTCTTGGAACCAAGAATGCGTCCGTAGATACATAAATCTTTTTCATCATACTGTTTTTCTATTAATGATTGTATAGCTATAGTATCTTTTGTAGGAATTTGCACTTGAATATTATAGACAGCAGCATCATAGGCACTTTTGGTTACTGCCTCGAGCATAGCTGATCTTGCTAGTAAATCTTTTATTTCTGCAACAGCCATATAGTTTGCAAATAATATAGGCCTAGTTCCATTCCACACAGTCTGAGCAAGAATAAAACCAACTATCTTACTTTTACGTATAGCGGTAAAGGCGTGTCCTGTACGAATGTAAAAATTTAGGCTGCCTTGAGTAAGGTTAGGTTCAATAGCAAAGTGGTGAGCATAAGCTTCGTCAATAGGTTTGAGTTCCTTAACATCATCAAGCTGAAGAGGTCTAGCAAATACAGGTTCTAGATTGCTGCCCATATCACTAATTTTCCACCTTCTTTATGAGGCTTTGTTTCACGAATGTACATTTACTCACAGCTTTTAGCATAGCATGAAAGAGCTAGAACTGCTGGGCGAGTTGCTGTCAATCAAAATTGATTTTATGGTATATTGTGACATAGAATTAAATTGTGAGTAGTTTACTAGATAGTAATAATTTGCTAGGAGTGTGGTAGTAGTGAGTACATTTATAAATATTATGGTTAATAGTAGCTTAGTTTTTGCAGTACTTACTGTCCTTTCAGGAATATTAGTCCTTTTAGGGAAAGTTATTTCTGATGAATCTTTTGATGAACACGTAGAGAACTAAAGGCCTATGAGTAATTTATGTTAAGTTTTGAATAACTATCATAAAACCTTATAATTTGCTCTCAAATCCTTTAAAATATAATTCAATATGTATAAGTTTATCTTTTTAATATTGGCTTTGGGTTTTGCAGTTAATGCTCAAGGTACGCTCGAGCAAATAAAAGCTCGAGGTCAACTAGTTTGTGGCACTAATATCAACTTACCCGGATTTAGCAATCAAGATGCTAATGGGGGCTTTAGTGGTTTTGATGTTGACTTTTGTCGTGCTGTAGCTGCTGCTACCTTAGGTGATGCTAGTGCAGTAACTTATAAACCTTTATCAGCTCAAGAACGTTTTGAGGCTTTAACTAGGGGTGAAGTTGATATACTGATTCGCAATACTACATGGACGAGTGCTAGAGACAGTCAACATGAAATAAATTTTGCTCCAATTATTTTTTATGATGCTCAAGGTATTATTGTGTCTCGGCAACTTGGAGTGACTTCACTAGCAGGATTAAATGGTCGCAGCATTTGTTTTCTAAGCGGTACAACTACAGAAATTAATTTGGCTGATGTTATGGTAGCTAATAACTTGAGTTACACCCCCTTAGCATTTGATGAGATGAATGAGGTTATAGCAGCCTATCAAGAAGGTCAATGTGACGCTTGGTCTGCTGATAGAACTAGTCTTATAGTTTACCGTCAGGCCCTAGCAGACCCTAACCAACATGAAGTTTTGCCTGAGAAAATTGCCAAGGAACCCCTAGCTCCAGCAGTGCGTCAAGGTGATGATGTTTGGTTTGATATAGTTAAGTGGACAATTTTTGCTACCTTCTTGGCTGAGGAACATGGGGTTAGCTCGAGCAATGTTGCCCAAGTTAGTCAAGGAAGCACCGATGCAAATGTGCGCCGTTTGCTAGGCTTAGACCCCGAATACCTTGTACAACTTAATCTTGAGCCTGATGCTTTTTATAATGTTATTGCTCAAGTAGGTAACTATGCAGAAATTTATGAACGGAATTGGGGACAAGATACCTTCAACATTCCCCGTGATTTAAACAAGCTTTATACACAAGAAGGTGGCCTTCTATATGCTCCACCTATGCGCTAAATTCTCTGCCTGAGTAGGAGTTAAATTATAAAACTTTTTTCCTTGCCTTTAGTTCTTGCATGATAAATTATAGATACACTACTTTTTTGAGTGCTAAATTAGAACAGTGCTTTTAGGCATTATTAGTGACGTTCATGCCAATATAGTAGCGCTTGATGCAGTTTTTGAATGTTTTAAAAAACACAAAGTTGATCAAGTCCTATGTTTAGGTGATTTGGTAGGTTACGGCCCATCACCAAATGAAGTCATTGAACGTATTCGATCTGAACGAGTTATGTGCACTCTTGGAGAAGCTGATGAACGTATAGCATACCGCTTTACAGGGCATCATCGTAAACGAGAGGGAGTAGCGGATGCTACACTTGAGTGGACAAGCACTGTTCTTGAACCTCAAAACCTAAGTTTTTTACGTTACTTACCTGTTCAAGCACGTTTAAAAACTTCAGCAGGTAGGTTACGCTACTTTCATAGTTCTATGTACTCACCTAGTGAAAGGATTGACCTAGATCTAGATCCTGAGGGATTACAGGGGGTTTTGAGAGAACATCGCTGCAACATACTTGCTACGGGTAAAACGCATGTGCCTGTGGTCAAGAGTTTGGGGACAGGGTGGATAATTAACCCAGGCTCTGTAGGCTTATCTCTTAATGGCGAACCAGGAGCAGATTATGCATTAATTAGAGTTGAGGGTGGCAAAGTTGAAATCACTATGGACAAGGTTGAATATGACTATGCAGCAGTTGCTTTTGACATACTGGCTTGGGATTTACCAGAAGTTATTGCTGAAGCAATACAACTAGGTAGGATGCCTGCTTCACAAGAGCAAGGACCTCAAGATCCTACACAAATACGTATTCACAATCCTAAGGGAGGTTCTTAACTATTTTACCTCAGCTAAAAATCTTCTGAGTTGTACTGCCAATTGTGGAAATTCAATTAAAAAAGCATCATGCCCATGAGGACTGTTTAGTGTGAAGTAGCGAGCGTTTTGCATGTACTTGACTAATTCCTCAATTTCAGACTCAAAGTAAAGCACGTCACTACTTATACCAATGCATAAGGCAGGAATTTTCATATTACGCAGTACTTCACGTATACGGCCTCTACCCTCACTTAAGTCGTAATCATCCATAGCACGGGTAATGTAGAGGTAGGTATTTGCGTCAAAACGTTTAACAAGCTTTACACCCTGATATTTCAAATAAGATTCTATTTGAAAACTTACCCCTAACAAATTACGGGTGTCATTTACTCTTTCTCTTCCAAACTTAGCTTCTAATGAGTCCATTGAGCGATAAGAAAGCATAGCAATAGCTCGAGCTAAACCAAGACCTGCTTCAGGTTGCTTATCTGATGCATAATTACCCTCTTGCCACATGGGATCACTAGTGATGGCACGTCTAGCTACTTCATTTAGACCTATAGCCCAAGCAGAATGACGTGCCCCAATGCCAATAGGTATGACAGAGCGTACCTGCTCAGGATAGGTAGCCGCCCATTCTAAAGCTTGCATACCACCCATACTTCCACCAATTGCTGATTTCCAAGAAGATATACCTAGTGTTTCAGCTAAATGGTGTTGTACTGTAACCATATCCCGAATAGTATAGCGCGGGAAACTCAAGTGGTAGGGTTGGCCTGTTCTAGGATTAATACTGCTTGGACCAGTACTGCCGTAACAACCACCTAGCACATTGCTACAAACAACAAAATGCTTGTTGGTGTCAATAGCTTTGCCGGGGCCAATAAGTGGATCCCACCAACCTGGGACACCATTAGGTTCATAAAAACCAGCGGCATGAGCTGAACCGGTAAGCGCATGGCAAATAAGAATAGCATTATCACCTGCTTTGTTAAGTTCACCATAAGCTTGATAAGCTATAGTTACATGTAATAGTTCTTCGCCATATTGCAGACGTAGAGGGGTTGTAGGGGTGGCAACATCAATATTTTCTGAGTGCACTTTACCCACGCTGCCAGAATGGTTTCCTTGATTCTTACTGCGAGCAATTAAGGCGCTATGGTCACCCCATGTTTCGTGCATAAGTGTTCTATCCATAATAACTTAGATTTTTTCTTGTTCTACCTATTCTAAATTAAGAGCTAAAAGCTTTCCTAAAAGCTTGATACCTTTCTATTTAATAATAAGTTCCTCTGGACTCACATAATAATTTTAGCAGGAATTTCAAAAAGGGTAGACTTAGTGAATAGCTTTTCTAACTATTGCCTTTAGGTAAAGAATTTGGGAAAATAATTATAAGCAATGCAATTAATATGTAGAAAGGATGGAACTTTATGAGTTACCGTTTTGAAACTTTGCAGATTCATGCTGGTCAAGAAGAGGTGGAGGCAACTACTAAATCTCGGGCAGTGCCTATTTATCAAACTACTGCTTTTAACTTTGATGATGCTGATCATGCTGCTAGATTATTTGCTTTACAAGAATTTGGCAATATTTATAGCCGCATTATGAATCCTACTTGTGATGTGTTAGAAAAGCGCATTGCTGCTTTAGAAGGAGGAGTGGCTGCTTTAGCTGTAGCTTCTGGTCACGCAGCAGAGTTTTTGACTATTACTAATTTAGCTGATGCTGGCGATAATATTGTGTCTTCACCTAATCTTTATGGTGGCAGCCTCAATATGTTTAAAGTTACCTTGCCTCGCTTGGGAGTAAAAGTCAAGTTTACCTCTCCAGCAGATGATCCCAGAGAATTTGCCGACTTAATAGATGATAAGACTAAGGCTATATTTTTAGAATCTATTCCCAACCCTTCACTAGCACTGCCTGATGTTGATGCTATTGCTAAAGTTGCTCATGAGCATGGCGTAGCAGTGATTGTAGATAATACCTCAGCTATGGCAGGTTATTTATACCGCCCTTTTGAACATGGTGCAGATATAGTTGTTCATTCAGCTACTAAATGGATTAATGGTCATGGTACTGGTATTGGTGGTCTTATTGTGGATTCAGGGAATTTTGATTGGGCCAATGGCCGTTATCCCGGTTTGAGTAAGCCTAACCCTAGCTATCATGGCGTAGTGCTTACAGATACCTTTGGTAAGGGTGGTCCTTTTGGAAATATTGCTTTTATTATTCGGGCTCGAGTAGAAGGCCTAAGAGACCTTGGCCCTTCCATGTCTCCACAGAACGCCTTTTTGTTCCTGCAGGGTTTAGAGACACTTTCTTTAAGAGCAGATAGGTATATAGAAAATACTGAAAAGTTAGCTCAGTGGCTTACTGAGCAACAAGGGGTTTTTAATGTACACCATCCTAGCTTGTCTTCTAGTCCTTACCATGAACGTGCGAAGAAAGACTTTCCTAAAGGTGCTGGCAGTATACTTACTTTTGAAGTAGAGGGTGGCCGTGATGCAGGCAAAGCTTTCTTAAATAACGTCAAGCTAGCTTCACGCTTAGTTAATTTGGGTGATGCTAAAACAAGTGTGACTCATCCAGCAAGTACTACCCACTCCCAGCTTGATGAAGAAGGTTTAAAGGCTTCGGGTGTGGGAGCTAGCATGGTCAGAGTTTCTGTAGGCTTAGAGCATATTGATGATATTATTGAAGATGTTGCTCAATCTCTAGCAGCCTCAAGGCAACTCACAACTTGAAGTTGGTTTTAGCAGTGGCAAGTAACACAAAATCGTTAAGGAGGAATTTTATGTACAATTTTACTTTCCCTAAGTTAATTGCTTTTGTAGGGATTATTTTTAGCTTAAATCTACTTAACTACCCTGCAACAGCTCAAGAATATTTTGTTGGGGAAATTAGGATGTTTGGCACTAGTTTTTGCCCTCGTGATTGGACAGAGGCCAATGGACAGATATTGTCTATTGATCAATATGTAACTTTGTTTTCCCTTTTAGGGACTACATATGGAGGAGATGGGCGTACTACCTTTGCTCTTCCAGATTTACGCGGTCGTGTACCTATATCTCAAGGTCAAGGTGCTGGCTTATCAAATTATCAGCTGGGGCAAAGCGGTGGTGTAGAGAAAATTCCACCCCCTTCTTCAGTTACAGTTAATGTTAAGCCTGCTGGAGAAGATGGTGTTACAGCGATTGGGCAACTGGGAGATAACAGCGAAGATAATCGACAACCTTACCTTACAATGCGTTATTGCATAGCCTTGGTGGGGATATATCCTTCACGAAATTGAATAAATGAACAAAGAAATCTGCAGAGACACGATTATTCGTGTCTCTACGGGTATTAGCCTTCTAAAATAAAAGTAACTTTCATTGTCACACGAAATTCAACTACTTGGCCGTCATTAATAACTACTTGTTGTTCTTTTACCCAAGCACCTTGAACATTTTTGAGGGTTTTACTGGCACGATTTATTCCATTTCTGACTGCTTCTTCGAAGCTTTCTGGGGAACCTGCTATAATTTCTGTAACTTTGGCTACGGACATAATAAACCTCCTACAAATTTTTATGATGACTGTAAAGCTATTTTAGCCTTTTGGCTGTCATCAGTTTGATACTATAACATTTGCTCGAGCCAAAAATAATTCTTGATAAAGACTTTGCAAGCAGAAGGCTATTAAGCACCTATGCAAAAGAAAGTATGAGTCTTTAAAATTTGCTATAGCCCTGCTTTCACAGAGATTATAGAGCTAATGCTTGCATATTTTTCACAACAAATTTTGCATACCTGCTTATAAGACCCATAACTTATATTTTTGATTAGAAAATTATAAAGATGAGAAACTCAAGATAGCAAGTGTTATTCTATATGTAGTGGCTACACTACATTTAAAAAATCGTATTGAAGGTGCATTGTTAGGCTTATTAATTGGTGATGCACTTGGCGTACCTTATGAGTTTCATTTACCAGAAGATATTCCTTCATTAGAAGGTATTGAGTATGTTCCACCAAAAAATTTTGAAAGAGCACATGAAGATACACCTCCTGGAACTTGGTCAGATGATGGGGCACAAGCTCTTTGCTTGCTAGCCTCATTACTTTATAAAGGAAGTCTTGATCTTGATGATTTTGCTCACCGTCTAATAAATTGGTACGACTTAGGTTATATGGCTGTTGACTTTCAAGTATTTGATGTAGGCGTAACAACTAGCAAAGCTATTCTTAATTTGAAAGCGGGTTATAAAGCTGATAAAGCTGGCATTGAGGACCAATATTCAAATGGTAATGGTTCACTTATGCGGGTACTACCACTGGTATTGTGGCACAAAGGCAGTGATGAGGAATTAATTCGTGATTCCCAGCTCCAATCTTGTGTAACCCACAGGCATTTGAGGAGTCAAGTTTGTTGTGCTTTATACTGTTTATGGGCACGTAACATCTTGTATGAGACCACTAACCCTTGGGAAAAAGCTGTCAGTGCTTTAAAAAGTGCCCTTAGAGAAGACGATGCTCGTAGGGAAGAGTTAGATTTCTCTATTCGCCCACTTGGTCCATATACACCTAAAGGGTCTGGCTATGTCGTTGATTGTTTGCATTCAGCAAAAGCTTCACTTGAAGCAGATAGTTTTGAAAAAGTTGTTAAAAGAGCCATTAAGTTTGGTAATGACACAGATACTACTGCTTGCGT
The DNA here is from genome assembly GCA_965223045.1 of Trueperaceae bacterium. Lineage (GTDB taxonomy): Bacteria > Deinococcota > Deinococci > Deinococcales > Trueperaceae > CBDCVN01. Next base: position 3,237,805 of record CBDCVN010000013.1, on the reverse strand, counting down.
AGCTGGAGGCGTAGCTGGATTAGTGTTTGGTGTTGAGGGAATTCCTCAGCGTTGGAAAAATGGTTTGAGAGGTAAGGAAATTTACACCCCTTTACTCAAGGAATTATTGCAAGGAATTGATGAGTGAGAATGGATAACATAGACAATTTAGATTTTGATACTTTACAGCTGCATGCTGGTCAAGAGAAACCAGATGCTGCTTCTGGTGCTCGAGCCCTTCCTATCTATGCCACTAGCAGTTTTGTATTTGATAGTGCAGAGCATGCAGCCAACAATTTTGCAGGCAAGATTACAGGCAGTCATCAAAACCAGTATGGTCGTATGCACAACCCTACTGTGCAAGCTTTTGTAGAAAGATTGATAGCCTTAGAAAAGGCGAAAGCTGGAGTGGGTTTATGTTCTGGACAAGCCGCCACTACCACAACCCTTTTAACCCTAGCTTATCCAGATGCTCATATTGTTTTTTCTAATCAGCTTTTTGGAGGCACATTTTCTGTAGCCAATAAGATTCTTAAACCTTGGGGATGCCGTTTTAGTATTGTAGAACCCAATGTTGCTGCTATAGCGGATGCTATTGAAGAAAAGACAGTAGCAGTTTGGTGCGAGACCATTGCTAATCCTAGCTGTAGTGTGCCAGATATTGCTGCTATTGCTGAATTATGTCGGGAGCAACAAGTTCCTTTAGTAGTGGATAATACTTGGGGTTGTGCAGGCTACCTTTGCCAACCCCTTGTGCTAGGTGCTGATATTGTAATTCACTCATCCACTAAGTGGATAGGGGGGCACGGAACCTTTATTGGAGGAGCTATTGTTGAAGCAGGACGCTTTGATTGGACACTACCTAAATTTCCTGTTTTTACAGCCAAAGATAGTCGCGGACGTACTTATATAAGTAGGGCAGGGGAGAGTGCGTTTAGCTTAAGGGCATGGGATTTAGGACTTTTTGTTATGGGTATGACCTCATCACCTTTTGAAGCCTTTCTGGCTTTACAAGGATTGGAAACACTTTCCCTAAGAGTACAACGCTCTTGTGATTCGGCGTTAGCTTTAGCTCAGTGGCTCGAGCACCACCCCAAAGTTAAGCGTGTTTACTATGCAGGTTTACCTTCCAATAGCTGTCATCAAACAGCAAGGAAAAACCTTAAGAATGGTTTTGGAGCAGTACTTAGTTTTGAGACTACTGATAGAGAAACAGCCCAGAGCTTTTTAAACAAAGTCAAGATTGCTTCGCACCTTGCTAATATTGGTGATGCCAAGACAGTAGTAATTTGTCCTTGGGATACAACGCACTCTAGTTTGCCAGAGGAAGCGCGTTATTTAGCAGGAGTAACACCAGATTTAATACGAGTTAGTGTAGGTTTAGAGGCCTTAGATGATTTAAAAGTAGATATAGACCAAGCATTAAGTCATTAAATAGCATGTTAAATTATAAAGAAATAGGTAATAATAACAACCCAGATACTATAATACTTTTTCTGCATGGAGTGGGAAGTAATAGTAGTGATCTGATAGCACTTGCACCAGAATTTATGGATGTGTTTCCCAATGCGTGGTTTATTTCTGTGGATGCACCAGAAAAATTTGATGCTGTCCCTTTTGGTATGGAAAACTTTTATAGCGACAATTACCAATGGTTTAGCCTTAAGGATATAGTGTTAGGAAGTGATTTTTTCTCAAGAGATGCTGAAAAGATGCTTGCAAGGCTGGATAAAGCTGCTGATGTTCTAAAGCAATTTGTTGATAGTATAGCGCTCGAGCACAAATTGTCGCATGAAAATCTGATATTAATAGGTTTTTCGCAAGGAACAATGGTTGCACTACACTCTACATTAGCCAAAGAACTAAAGTTAAAGTGCAGAGCAGTTGTGGGTTATAGTGGTGCATTAATTGCTGAGGATTTAAATAACACTAAAACTAAATTTTGCCTGATACATGGAAGTAATGATGACAGAGTTCCAGCAAAAGCTACTAGATTAGCTACAGAAAAAATAAGAGCAAAAGGAATATTTGTAGAATCTCATATATTGCCCAACCTTCCTCATTCTATAGACTATCGTGGCATTAAAATTGCCAAAGATTTCCTAAAGATCTGAGGCAAAACTTTTAGACACTTCTTCTATAGTGTTGAGCAATAACTTAAAGTGCTCAGGATAGTGCTTGCGATTACGGTAGGAAACTGCAATCTTTAGCTCCCAGTTGGGTAGGTCTTTAAGCTCTAGCTGAACAATTCGCCCCTCTTTAACATCATTTTTAACCACTGAATAAGGTAAAAAAGAAACAAAATTATCTTCAAGTACTAGCCGCCTAATTATCCTAGTCGATTTTACTGTGTGCCAAGCTGTTCCAGCTTGACGATAAGATGCTAAATGCTCAAGCAACCTATCTGCATTAGGGCCTGCTTCCCAACCAAGAGGTACTAGCTGCGCAGAAGCTACATCAGCTAGATGTAAAACTTTGTTTCTTGCTAGATAGTGCTTTGCTGCTGTAACACATACTATAGGGTCATAGAAAAGAAAATCTGACTTTATCCCATTTTGGGTTCCACCTGTTTGCCCAACAACAACATCAATAACTCCATCAAGCAATTTTTGTCTAAGTTCCCACGAGTAACCAACTAGAAAATTAATCTCTAATGATTTACCTTTTAAAGCCAAGATTAGTGGTCTTATAAATAAATCGGCTAAGGTAGCAGTAAACCCTATGACTACTCGAGGCACTGCAGCTGCATAATGTACAACCTCTTGTGCCTCGTTAATGAGTTCTAAGCAACGTTCAGCGTAAGGTAGCAAACGCTTTCCAGCTTCAGTTAAGTAAACACCTTGAGAGGAACGTGTGAAGAGCTTAGTGTTCAGTTTTTGCTCAAGCGCAGCAATGCGAGCACTCACCGATGGTTGAGTTAAAGAAAGTTCAGCAGCAGCACGTGAGAAACTCCCTGATCGTGCTACTGCAAGCAAAACTTTAAAATCAAGTAATTCCATGGCTATAGTTTATGCCTATAAAGTTTATTAATGCTAATCGTCTTCTCTATAGTCATATGTTGTGGCAAAATTGTAAATGTCCAACTTGGACTATAGGAGATTATATGAGAAAGTTCTTTTTACTTATTAGTGCAGTAGTTTTTTGTACGACTATAGGTTATGCACAACAAGATGATATGTCTTATGTTCAAATCCGAGTCACCCAACTAACTGACAATATTTATGTGCTTTTTGGCGCTGGGGGCAACATTGGCTTATCCGTAGGTGAAGATGGAGCTTTTTTAATTGATGATCAGTTTGCGCCACTCTCCGAAAAAATTACTGCAGCAGTTGCTACTGTAACCGATGAACCTATTAGCTTTTTGCTAAATACTCATTATCATTTTGATCACACAGGTGGTAACGAGAACTTTGGCAAGGCAGGCACAATGATTGTGGCGCATGAAAACGTTTATGAACGGATGTCTACTGAACAAGTGATCAGTTTCTTTGATAAAACTATTCCGCCTGCCCCTGAAGCTGCACTACCAGTTATTACCTTTACAGACGAGATGACTTTTCACTGGAATGATGATGACATTAATGTTTTCCATGCTGAAATTGCACACACAGATGGCGATAGCATTGTTTACTTTCCAAAAGCAAATGTGGTGCATATGGGGGACCTATTTTTTAATGGTATGTATCCTTTTATTGATGTAGATGCTAAGGGAAGTATAGTTGGCATGATTGCTGGAGTGGCTCGAGTTTTAGAAATGATTGATGAAGATACCCAAGTTATACCGGGGCATGGGCCTATGGCAACTAAAGAAGATTTACAAGCCTATTATGATATGTTGGTTACTGTACAGGATAGCGTACAAAACCAGATTAGTAGAGGAAAAAGCAAAGAAAGCATCATTGCTGCTGGACTTACCAGGGATTTTGATGCTGCTTGGGGTAATGGTATGCTCCAACCAGATCAGTGGATAGAGTTGGTCTATGAATCCATGATACAGCAATAAGATTCAGTGCTATAAACGCAGCAAGACTTTTCGCTATGTTCAGTATGGCCTTCCTTTGATGAGGCAAAAATTTATAAGGACATTTTGGATTCATTAACAATCCTATTAACTTGTTCTAAGCTCTGCTTGGGAATGCCATACCTTGGACGCTCTGTGTTCTTCACGCGGGTAATTTGCAAGGTACAAGGCATGCAAGATCACAAAAATGAAAACAAAACTTGAACAAAAATCAACAGTAGTAGAAATACAACAACGCTTTGATGCAGATGTAGAACGTTTTTCTAATCTTGAAATAGCACAGGCAGCTGTAATTGACGCTCCTCTTATGATGGAGTTAATAGCAAAGCTAACACCAAAACTTTGCCCAGAAGCTAGAAACCTGCTTGATATTGGTTGTGGTGCGGGAAATAATACCATAAAAATCCTGCGAGAGTTTGGGGGGCTCAATTGTGATCTCAATGATCTTAGTATGCCAATGCTAGAAAGAGCAAAATTAAGGCTCGAGAGTGAAAATACAGGAGATGTTCACATTTTTCATGGAGATTTTCGCCAATTAGATTTACAAGAAAATCACTACGATATTATTGTAGCTGCAGCTGTTTTGCACCATCTTCGTGAAGAAGCGGATTGGGAATATGTCTTTAAGAAGATTTATAAAATCCTTTCCCCTCAAGGAGTTTTCTTTGTTAGTGATATGGTATTTCATGAGTGTGAAGCTGTTCATGAAGTAATGTGGTCTCTCTATGGGAAGTACCTCGAGTCAATAGGTGGCAAAGACTACTCCCAAGAAGTTTTTAAGTACATAGATAAAGAAGATTCACCCCAAAGTGTAACTTTCCAGATAGAACTTTTAAGGAAGGTTGGATTTAAACAGATTGATATTTTGCACAAAAACTCGTGCTTTGCTGCCTATGTGGGAATAAAATAAGATTTCTTTTTGAGAAATGGTGCTAGATTTTGGTAATGTTTGATTATGAATCTAAGTGATATAGAAGTAAGGATATTAGGTGCCTTAGTTGAAAAGGAACGCACTACACCTGAGGGATATCCACTTTCTACTAATTCATTAGTCCTTGCTTGTAACCAAAAATCTAGTCGCAATCCTGTAACAAACTATGGCTTGTTAGAGATTGAAGAAACCCTGCGCTTGCTTCGTGATAAAGGTTTGACTAATACCATACGAGGTGCAGGTGAGCGTGCTTTTAAGCACAAACACAAGCTTAATGAAAACTTTTTTCAGGTTAGTGACAAAGGGTTTGCTATTCTAGCAGTTCTTATGCTTCGTGGCTTACAAACTGCAGGGGAGTTGCGAACTCGTACAGAGAGATATGTTAGATTTAACAGTCTTTCAGAGGTTGATGACACCCTAGAGAGACTTGCAGAGCATAAACCTCCACTAGTTAAAAACCATGGGCGTGGTCCTGGCCAGAGCCAAGATCGTTGGGGGCATACATTAGGTATTGATCCAGAAAAGCAAAAGCCTAGGGCTCGAGCTACCCCACCTATATCATCTACATCACCTACAACATTAACTAGCAAGCCTAGCGAACTTAGTGAGCTTAAAGAGGAGCTCGAGCAGCTAAAATTAAAAGTTGATAAGATAATAAAGCATCTTGGGTTAGAACAAGAACAGTAGTTGTAGGTTAAAAACTAACCTTATTACCTTTTTGGTTTTACAATTTTCTTTATTTAAAGTAAAGGCTTTAAATAATGTTACTTAAATTTAAGCAGAAGTAACAAAGCTCTTAAACATTCAGATCACCTCTTTTCTTGTAAAATTATTGTACGTGACTTAATTACTTTTAATTTCTGTAGTTGATCATTTATAAAGTTAAGAGTAGTGATTTTTGGGTGTTCAAAATGTTTTTTAGAAATTTTTAAGACTTCTAAGCTTAGGAGGTTTTAACTGTTTGAGACTTTTCTGGCAAACTATATATGACAAAATTATAGGTTTGTTCTAAGTTGTTTTGATGGTAAGGAATAAAAATTCTGCTAGTGATCTCAGCAGAGTTATCTATGATAATTACCAATTAAGTTAGGCATAGTTTAGTTTGAACTAAGGAGGAAGTTATGCCGTTTGCTTGGAGTGATCAGTACGCTACTGGAGTAGAAGATATTGATAATCAGCACAAGAAGTTGTTCGAGTTAATTAATCAAATAGAAGATGAGTTGGGCCGAGCTGAATTAGAGGAAAGAAGAGTTAAGAGAATAATCACTTTTTTGGGGATATATACCAAAAGTCATTTTGGTTATGAGGAAGATTGTATGTTTAGGCATCAGTGTCCTCTGTACGGAAAAAATAAGGATGCACACACAAAATTCCTTAATTTTTATAAAGATGTAAAAAAAGAAAGCGATGAAGAGGGTGTTAGTAGGGGTTTGCTAAAAAAATTACATGATACGGCAGAGAACTGGTTGGTTAACCACATAGGTAAGATTGACACTCACTTACGGGATTGTATCAAGTAGGTGAATTTAATGTGCTATGGTACGCTAGACAAATCTTAGATTTTTCAAAAAAGCTTGTTAGTTTCCTGCAACTGCTTGTTCGAGTTGCAACTTGGCAAGTTCAAGCTCGTACCTAGCACTGCTTAAATCAGCTTCTGTTTGAGCATGGCTTAATTCAGATTGCTTGTAAGCAAGGGGTGAAATACTACCTCCATCGAGGCGGGTTTTTTGAGCTGCTAAGTCATCTAATGAGGTTTGGTAACTTTCTAAAGCTCCTTCATAATGCCCCTAGTGCAGCAAGTAGAGTATTGTAGCTTTGCTGTACAGTGATTTCTAAGCTGCAGTGTATATCAGTAAGTTTAGTTTGAGCATCCATTAGTTTGTCTCTGGCATGATCTATGTTTACTCGAGCACTAAAAGCATTATCTATGGCCTCGAGTTGCACTTGGGCCAATTCTACAGCTTGCTCAGCTTCTAATAGTTGTGAGTTGCTAGTTAGAGCCTTGGCAGTGGCTTGATCGAGTTGTGGCACTTCTGAACTGTTAAAATCAGTAGCAGGAAGGCTATTAACATTTAGGTTTAGGAAAGTACTTATTTCACGGTAGGCAAGTTCTTTAGTTTGTTGTGCATCAGTCATTTCACGCTGGTTAGCTGCAAGATCATTCTTGGCTCTTTCTAGGTCAATATTAGTAGCTGCGCCAGCACTATATTTGATTTGTGCAGTTTCTAAAGTAGTGGTGGCAATATCAAGCTGCAACTGGGCAATTCTATAGTGCTTCATCAACTTCTAAAGCGTTAAAGTAAGCCTCACTGACTTTGAACTTCACATTTGAGTTTGCTATTGCATAGGTGGTTTGAGCGCTTTTAAGCGCTTGGGTAGCCTGCAATTTTTCTAGCCTTAGTGCTAAAGCGTCACTTTCAACCCTAGTTACTTCACATTCAGCTGCTGCTAGGTTGGCTGTAGCTGAAAGGACTTTGGCATCGTAGTTGGGGGCAAGTTGATATGCTTGAGCTAAGGTTAAACCTCTTCTAAAAAAAGAGCAATTTCTCCATAAGCTTCATCTTGCTGCGCTTTTAGAGCACTTTCTTTTACTAGCTCGAGCATTCCTCCAAAGTACACAATGAGAGTAGGCCAATCTGTTGGTACTAATTCCTTTAAGAGTCCCCGCTTTACTTTAAGCAGAAGAGCACTTAAGTTCTCAATAGCCCCTCTCATGCTCAAGCGCTCTTTAGCAAGCTCAAAGTAGTTTGTTGCTTGATAACGAGAAGCTAGTTCAGTGAGTTTGCTAATGCTAATGTTAAGAGATTTTTCAGGTCGCGGATAGCTTGGTTTTGGGGCTTTGGCAGTTACAATAACTCTTCTATCATCACGGCGACGACGTAAAAAGTGAATAGCCTCTTCTAAAGCTTCTAAGCTTTCGACAGCTTCTATGGTTTCTTCTAAAAGCTCTTCTTCACTAGTTTCTTGGGGTGGTTTAGGAAGTAAAAAACGAGCTTTAAGTTCTATGACTCTAGCAAGTTGTGGTAGAGTTTCGGTAGCTAAATTAATATCATGGTTAGCTAAGCGTTTATAGTACTGCAAATAGCTAAGTACTAATTCTAAAACATTGATTTCAGAGGCTAAGACACGCCCATTTCTTAAAGCGTAGTTGAGTTCACTAAGTGTGCCTGAAAAAACAGGGATATCAATACTAAAGTGCTCATGAAGGTTTTCAGAAGTTGCAATGCTTACCACGTTTTGTAGTTTAACATTTAACTGTTTTGAGGAGTGAGTATTATATCTTTTGCTCGAGTTTGCTGATAATTAACGCATCTTGCGAGTTTTAAGGTTGACAATTCCCTTATTCACCCTCTATAGAATGAGAAAGCCTATATGGTTTAAGCTAGTTTGATAAATTAGTTTCCCTTTTCCGCTTCCTGCCCCAGCAGCATATCTTACCTACTGATAATTTGATAATTGATCGCTATGATTAAATAGTGTTGCTGGAGTATGTTCTACTAAGAAGAAGCTGGCTCGGTACAGTTTCACTACGGAAAGCTCGAGCCACTATAAATTGTATTAAGTATGAATAACAAGGCCATTGTTAAAACACGTTATCGTTTGGTTTTTGTGTGGGAGCACCCTACAAAGTAATGGCTAATCGCATAGAAAAGATAGGTGCTTTAAAACATGGAAAAATTGGATTTACAGAAACTCGAGTAAATCTACGAAAGCAGTCGCAGCAGGGTATACAGAGGGAAACAAGAAGATGGAAAACCAGTAGTACTAAAACTAATGGCACTAGATGAACCAAGTGTCCATGAATTAGCCCAACTAAAACAAGAACACAACATATTAACTAAACTAGATCATAAAGGGATAATAAAAAGCTATGGCATCTCAATAGTAACAGGACGAACAGCACTAACCTTAGAGGATTTCGGAGGAACATCTTTAGCACAGGTACTAGCAAAGAAAACCTTAACTTTGGATACTGCTTTAGATATAGCTATAAAAGTCTGTGAAGCCTTAGCAGAGTTGCATCAAAACAACATAATCCATAAAGACATAAATCCTAGTAACATTGTCAGGAACGGGATAAGTGGCGAAGTAAAGATAATCGACTTTAATATGTCAACAACGTTAAGTCGAGAGGTAGTAGAGTTTAAAAGCCTAAATGTGCTAGAAGGCACTTTGCCTTACATAGCCCCAGAACAAACAGGGAGGATGAACAGAGCAGTTGATTACCGCAGTGACCTTTATTCCTTTGGGGCAACACTCTATCACCTATTTACAGGTAAACTTCCTTTTGAAGCAGAGGGAGAAATAGGCTTTGTACATGCCCACATTGCCAAGGAATCTTCGCCACCACACAAGGTTAATACAAACTTACCACTTGTACTATCTAAGATAGTGTTAAAACTGCTAGCAAAAAATGCAGAAGATAGATATCAATCTTTTCTAGGACTAAAGAGGGATTTAGAAAGATGCTACCAAGAGTGGAAAACAACAAAGAATATAACTGAATTTGCCATAGCAGAAAATGATGTGCCAGACAAATTCCGCTTACCACAAAAGCTATATGGCAGAGAAAAAGAGATCCAAAAACTACTCGAGTTATTTGAAAGAGTAAACAAAACAGGACAAGCAGAAGTACTACTAGTAGTAGGCTATGCAGGAGTAGGGAAAACAACTTTAGTATAAGAGGTACATAAACCGATAACAGAAAGTAAAGGATATTTTATAAGTGGTAAATTTGACCAGTTGCAAAGGGATATTCCCTATAGTGCTTTTGTACAGGCCTTTGAAGAACTTTTTAAACAGCTTCTAAGTGAAAGTGCAGAAGAATTAGCTAACTGGAAAGAAAAGTTACTAGGAGTATTAGGTAGCAATACAGGAGTTATTATTGAGATAATACCAAGCTTGGAAAAGGTTATAGGTAAGCAACCTGAGACAATAAAGTTACCACCTGAACAAACAAAGAATCGCTTTAATTTAATTTTTCAAAACTTTGTTAGTGTATTAGCCAAACCGGAACATCCACTAACGATATTTTTAGATGATTTACAGTGGGCAGACTATGCTTCTCTAGAGTTAATAGAGCAAATTTACTTAAGAAGTGATGATAAGGCTTTACTACTTATAGGGGCTTATAGGGATAATGAAGTTAGTGCCATACACAAGTTAAATGACACCTTAAAACTACTAAAAGAAAATGGGGCCACAATTAATGTTGTTGATTTAGCTCCCTTAGAACACAAAGATTTAGAGGAAATGCTAGCAAATGCTCTCTACACAAAAGAAGTTAAACCACTAGCTAAACTACTAGATAAATACACACAAGGGAACCCTTATTTTATAGGTGAGTTTTTAAAGGAGCTTTATATAAAAGAATCTCTCTATTTCAATGATGGGGAATGGCAATGGGATGTTGAGCAAATAGAGTCACAGGGGTTTACAGATAACATAGTAGAACTAATGCTAGGTAAGGTAGAGGCCTTACCCAAGGCCGCTAAAGATCTCTTAACTGGAATTACGCAGGGGGAGAAATAAAGTAAAATAGGGCTCAATCAGAACCAAGGAGCCCTAAGATGAGTCTAACACAAAGAATAGTTAAAGCACTAGAAGCCCTGTTAAAAGCAGTTGAAGCAAATGCTTCTTCAGCTATGGCAGATGGAATGGAGTGTTCACACGACACTATCTATAGAGCGTTGTTAGTAGACTCAATTCTAGCAAAGGTAAGTGAGATAGCTATAGGTTTAAAAATGCTGGTAGGTGAGCTTGAAGGAGGCTACTTGGTTCTTGATGATACAGTAATAGCAAGATCAGGAAGAGGTAAAATGTGGTTACCGAAATTACGAGATGGCAATGGACACTATTGCTATGGTTTCGGAATAGTTCTGCTGATCTGGACAGATGGTAAAGTTCGAATACCCTTAAAGATAAAACTTTACTTTGGAGAGGTAAGCAAGCAAGAACTAGCATTGGAGTTATTAGCATGGGCAAAAGAAAAAGGGCTAAAACCTGATTATGTACTATTTGACTCATGGTACGGTTCAAAGAAGATTCTGAAACAGATACATGCCTACAGTTGGTCGTTTGTGACACGACTAAAGAAGAACAGAGTTCTGCGAGGAAAGCAGTTGAAAAGGCACAGAGGACCCTACTGGACAAAAGTAGGGAAGCTAAGAGGAATGGACTTTGAAGTGAAGATCGTGAGAAGAGGTAATAAATACTATGTAACAAATGATCTAGAGCTAGAAGACAAAGAGATCATAAGCCATTATAAGGTGAGGCAAGCGATAGAAGAAGTAATAAGAGGGTTAAAGCAAGAGCTAGGATGGCAAGGATTCAGATATAGAACAGAACAAACAATAGGAGGGCATTTAGGGTTAGGAGTAATAGCTTATGGCCTTATAGAAGTAGCTCGTAGAGAGAACAAGCAGTCATTTTATAGGTACCGTAGGGGACTCATCTCTGGTCGTATTGACCCACCTCTTGACCTTTTGGACTTGCTCCCTCAAGCTGCGTAATTCCAGTCTTAACAAAAGCTGCTTGTATAGGATCTACTTTTGACCTACTCACACTGACCATAGTTACAGAACAAAGTCAAGAGATAATCCTAGAAGACCTACAGCCTGCATTAGAGCAAGACCTATTATTAAGGCGCAAGGGACAGTACACATTTGCCCATGATCGAGTGCAGCAAGCTGCTTACAACCTCATTCCCAAAGGCCTAAAACCAGCCATACATTTAGATATAGGCAAGCACTTACTAGCAGCAACATCAGAAGAAGAACTACAAGTCAGTATCTTTATCATTGTTGACCAGATGAATGCTGGTCTAGCACTGTTAACTTCCCAGCAGGAAAAGGACAGCTTAGCAGAGCTTAATTTAATAGCTGGCAAGCGAGCTAAGGTTTCTGCTGCTTACAAGTTAGCTTTAACTTACTTCAACACAGCCATAGGACTTTTAGGAGAAGATGCTTGGGACAGGTGCTATGACTTGAGCCTAGCTACTTATGAGGAGGCTGCTGAGGCTGCTAATGTAGATGAAAATTATAAACTCTTTGACTCTTTATTTGATGCCACAGTTAGGAATGCCAAAAAAACCTTGGACAAGGTTAATATTTACATAACACAAGTATCGACTTTGACCAAACAAGGTAAGCCTCAAAAAGCCATTTATAATATCCTAGGCATATTAAAACAATTAGGCTGTAACTTACCTGCACAGCCCAATCGTTTCCATGCCCTAATAGCTCTTTCGAGAACTTATCTTTTTCTTAAGGGTAAGAATATACCTAAGTTACTAGATTTACCTCCAGCGAGTGATCCCAAAGTTATAGCTATACTGAAAACCTGCGATGCTTTATATATGCCTGCTTCTGAAGAAGGGAATATATTTCTGACAACACTATTAACACGAGTACAAATCATTACACAGCTAAAACATGGTCATTACTCAACTCTTCCATACATGATCATGGGAGCGACTCTACTTACAAAGTTAAATAAGATAGGAATGGGTTATGAGCTTACTCAATTAGCCTTAGATTTAAACTCGCTACATCCATACAATGAAATTAACCCAAATACAAATACTACCAAGCATATCTTTTACGCTTCTATAGCTCCTTGGAGGGGGCATCCTAAGCAAACATCATTAGGATTTAAACAAAACTACAATGATGCTTTACAAAGAGGTGTTTTGGATATTGCCATTTTCTCTTTGACTGAAGTTTATTGATCAAAATCGGCGTTAGCATCTTTCTACACAATGCAAATGGGTAATTCAGGGTGCAATACTGTAGACACTAAAAGTTGAATTAATTGTCAAAATCTGCTATCCTGTACTTTAGCTATGAGGAATAGGTCTTCTGGGATGCATGTAGCTACAAGCACTCGCCAGTATAAAGGAAAAACTTATAAATCTTACTTACTGAGACGTTCTTATCGTAAAGATGGCAAGGTAAAAAAAGAAACCCTAGCAAACCTAAGTCCACTAGGTGATGAAATTATAGAAATGATCCGAAGCTGTTTAAAGGGTAAGCAGTTTGTACCTATAGATCAAGCTTTTGAAGTGATTGAATCTAAGCATCATGGACATGTAAAAGCAGTAATAAAAGCTATGGAGAAACTAGAGTTTAAGAGGTTAATAGCAAGTCGTGCCACACAAGAAAGAATGAGCTTACCCCCAAAAACTGGACAGAAAACCCCGGCGAAATTAAGGTCCATAGAAGATGTAAAATATCTAGAATATGGAGATATAAATGAGCCAGACAAAAGGAATAAGAAAAACATATAAGAAAGAATTCAAAGCTAAAGTTGCAGCAGCAGCCATAGTTGGAGAGAAGAATCTTGCAGAATTAGCAAATCAATATGGTGTACACACCACTCAAATTAAAGAATGGAAAAAAGCTGGATCAGAAGCACTGCATGAAAGGTTTTCATTACTAAGAGGTAGAAAAGCAAGACTACAAGAACGTAGAGAGGCTGCACTGTACGAACAGATTGGCAAATTGAAAATGGAACTAGATTTTTTGTCCAAAGGGCTCAAAAACTGAGTCAAGAGGAACGTATGTTGATAGTCGATCCAAGGCACCCTCAATTGAGCATTACTAAGCAATGTGAGTTACTAAAACTGAATCGTAGTAGTTATTACTATCGACCTACAGGAATTAGTGACCTCAATGAAAAGTTGATGCAAAGGATAGATGAGTTGTATACAGAATCATCCTTTTCTAGGTTATCGCAAGATAACAGCAATGCTAAATAGAGAAAGCTATCTCAACTTTGGCAGTAGTGAGTATGTTAGTAATATTAGTTCACTCAACTAATTATAGCAATTCTCAAAGGAAAAATCATCAGTAAAGGAACAAAGAAAACCTAAAAGACCTAAATAGTAAATTAAAAAGGACTCAAAAAGCAATTGGATTTTTAAATAAACGCTTTCTAGTAGCAGACAGCAGCTAAAATAGGTGCCATCAAACTTTCAAGTGTTTGCCCTTTTACTAATCCAGCACTTATGAAACTTGCCAAACTCCACAAGCTCTGTGCTTTTGCTACTCGACACCAATGGGAGTTACTACCTTCAATTTCTACCTTGAGTTGATTTTGAAGCTTTTTTAAGAGGTCCTGATCATGAGGTATGGCTCGCAATAAGCTGTAAACTACGGCAACAAAGCTAATATGTCTGCATATCGCTTCAATATCCCGTACCTGATACTGGTCCAAACCTTCTGCCTTACCTTCTTCATGATATACTTCAATTGGCCACCTATGGCGTCTGATTCTTGTTATTCCTGCTGATTGCCATTTTAAGCAATTTGAAATTAATGCATATGGCTCACCCTTCAATTCTTCCTCTCTGTAATTGATAACTAATCTTTGCTTCCCAAAATTCTTAACCTTAATCGTGCAACAAAAACTGTAGTACCTTTCTTTCTTTCCCTTGTAGGAAATGGTTATTTTACGGAAAACTGGCTTCTTCTCCTCACTTAAATTATCGAAATGCTCTTTTTTAAGTCTCTGACTGAAGTCTTTAATTGTTTCTTCTTGCCCATTTACAATTACTTTATCATCTGCACAAAGTGTTCCTACATAGGGAAGTTTAAGTTCCTTGTCAATGAAACGACAAAAAGGAGCTGCTGTATACCATTTATCAAATACTATAGGCAGTTTCATCCTTGGATTACTTTCCTTCCATTTAGATAGCAATCTTTTTGCAATGTGAAACTTGCTTTCATACAAATCTGTGACACCATCTTTGTTTTGATGCCTTCTCCATAATCTTATCAAGTACTGTCGCCATTTTGCTTCATTAGTCTTTTTCAGTTCTAGCTTACTTTCCTTGATGGGAATACCTAGCTCTGGCAGCCCCTCCTCTATTTTCTCAAGGTCAGCGGGTTTCCATAATTCAAATTCTACTGGATAGTCAGTTTGATCGTCACTATAGTGTAACCCTACCAAATGGTGCGCCCAAACATGGCATCCTTTACTAGAATCATAAAGTTTTGCTATGCCTTTAAAGTGTTTGCCATAATGCTCAAGCAAAGTATCATCTATACTTAACACACCTTTAGGTTTGAAACGAGTACCTTCCAGACTTGCTAAAAGGTCTAAACGTTTTTGGTTTAGTTTCTCTTCACTAAAAGGGCTTTTGTTTAACAAGCGATTAAGGCTGCTTTGATCACGGTTCTCAAAAATAATCAAGCGATTAATCCCCTCAACGGTTTTGTTTTCTGAAACAATAAGTCCACTTATATAACGTTTGAACTGTGTCATGGCTGAATCAGAGAAAATATCTTTAAAGAAATGTTCATAATGCTTAACAACTTCAGGGTAATCAAGCAGGGGTACCATATAATCACCTCCACGGTGTGTTTATACATTTTAGGAGGTGTTATTCATAATGTGAAGATTAGTAACAATTTGCTTTATCGGATATTAGCCTATTTTCGTTTTCCTGACATCGCAAAGGCCTCACTGCAAAAGTTGAGAGCTATAAGGTCAATCATAAAAGAGTATATCGTTTGATGTGTCTGATGGGTTTGCAAGCTATATATGCCAAACCCAAACTAAGTAAACCAAAGGAAGGACATAAAATTTACCCATACCTTCTGAAAAACAAAATCATAAACAAACCAAATCAGGTATGGGCTAGTGATATTACGTATATACGTTTGCAAGGAGGATATTGCTATCTGGTAGTAGTAATGGATTGGTATAGCCGTTATGTTGTTTCATGGGAAGTTTCGAATAGCATGAAAGCAGAGTTTTGTATAGAAGCATTAGAAGAGGCGTTGGAAGGAGAGAAGCCAGAGATATTCAATACAGATCAAGGTAGTCAGTACACAAGTCATGAGTTTACGGATATATTGAAGGCAAACGAAATAGCAATCAGCATGGACGGAAGAGGGTGCTACATGGATAATATATTTACAGAAAGGTTGTGGAGAACGGTAAAGTATGAAGAAGTATATCTAAAGGAATACAAAAATATAGAGCAAGGAAGGGAAGAAATAGGAAAGTACTTACAATTTTATAACAGTGAACGTCCGCATCAATCATTGCAGTACAAAACGCCTGAATTAGTTTACAGAGAGGAGAAAACTAAATCAATAATAACAGGATAGGTTGTTATCAAGCTTACAAACAATGTAATCTCAATTTGATATCATTTTAGTAGGTCTTAATTAACCTTAATTTTTTGTCCGATCAATTGGGTTCACCTCAACCTTCAATAAAATACTACATCACCTCTTTGGTTGGGCCCTTGCTAATTTCCCCCAAGTAACTTCTTAAGAATTATAAATTAGATGAAACTTCAAATGTCAATCTACAACTACGCTTTCAGTCTATTTGTTTGTCTAACATTGTCTATAGGCCAAGCAACCAAATTAGAAACCAACCCTCTAGAATTGCCTATAAGTCAAGCAGAAAACTTCGAAACCAGTTCTTCTGTTGTGAAGTCAGCTAAACCTGGGAGTTATGTTACTTTACCTTTTCCTATAAATGCTACTGGCAAGTTTAATTTTGAAGTCCTAACTCCTGAGGGCTGGGAACCAATTACTCGTTCAGGTGAGGTTAACTTAGCGGATAATGGCGTAATTTCAACAACCTTACGAGTTCCCCTAAACGCTTTAGCAAATGAAAAAGTAGAAGTCACCCTAAAACTATTTCAAGACAATCAATTAGTAAACTCCTACAGTAACCATGTACAAGTCCAGCCAAAGACAGGCTTAAGTTTCAATATACCTAAAGAGCTTGAAGGTAGATTAGATGAACCTCACAAGTTTACTATAACTCTTAACAACCTTGGTAATATTACTGACACTGTAAAATTAAGTACAAGTGCAACTATATGGAAAGTGGATCTGAAAAATGAAGTGACTTTGGCACCCTATGAAAGTCAAGGAGTTGAAGTAACTTTAATACCTACAACTAGCGTGGGTAATGGTTATAATCACTTTTTTATTGTTGAAGCCCAATCCCAAACAGATTCTGCTATCAAGGCCAGGGCTAGTGTTTCTTCTACATATAGAAGCTTGGCAAATAACAGTAAAAAGGACGATGAGAACAAACCTACAATTACCATAGGTATACAGGCAAATTTGGGTGCTAAATTAAGTATAGATGAAGATAGCACTGAGTCAAAGTTATTTTATGGTGCAACTTCCAATGCTTCAGGAAGACTATCTGATTTATTGGATTTTGGAGTTTCCCCTTTAAGCTTGGATGGGGAAATAGCTGATCCTTTTGAAAGTTACCCAACCAGCTTTGGGGTTAATCTTAGGGGGCAAGGGTGGAAGGGTGCATTGGAGTTGGGTAGACAGAGCCTTAGTTTGGGAGGAGAGATTGATTTCGCGCCTTGGAATTTTGCCCTATCTGGCAGTTATATATTTCCTCAAAATGATCAAGAATTTCAATATAATGTTAGGATTGGAGCTACTAGTAACAATCCTGATTTAGATCTACAAATAAATTTGGAGACTTTTGGTCAAGGCAGTAATAATAATACTTTTCTAGGAGCCTTTTATCAAAGGTCCCTCACTAATGAATTAGCATTGAATATAGGTACAAACATTGGACGATTTACTCAATCTAATGGTGGTGACATTAGTATTTATTTGGAAGAAAGTTTAAGTTGGCAAACCCAAAACTTTGACCTATTCCAATCTTATAGTACTTCACCTTTACTTAATTTTCATAGGATGAGCTTAAGTGGGGGTATAAATAACCTAGACCCTTTTGAAATTCGTGCTCA
This sequence comes from Trueperaceae bacterium, assembly GCA_965223045.1. GTDB lineage: Bacteria > Deinococcota > Deinococci > Deinococcales > Trueperaceae > CBDCVN01. The sequence goes on along the minus strand of CBDCVN010000013.1, from coordinate 3,220,126 downwards.
AAGTAGCCTAGCTTTAAGTGATGAAGAATCATTATTAGGAAGCTCTGTAACTTTGCGTAGCCAACCTATTAATGATCTTAACCTTTCATTAAATGGTGCCTATACTAAAGGTGAAGAAGATCGTTCAGGGGAAGATTGGAGTATAACCCCTACAGCATCTTATCATTTTACTATTAACCCCTTAACCAGTATAATTAGTGCTAGCTATTTCCACAAAGATATTTTAGCAGGAGATGGAGATAGTGAAGATAATTATCAGTTTAATGTTAGTGTAAATTACGATCAGTTAAAGATTTTTGCTGAGGGAACTTATAGTTTCCTTTACCCACAAGATGAAGCCTCTTCTACAACATTGGGCGCAGAATTAGATGTTGAGTATTCTATTGGTAACATTGTACTAAATAGCCATTTTTTCTATGAGGATATTCAAGAAGATGGAGATATAGCTTCTTCTAGCGCATTAGGTGCAGAGTTAGAAGCCGAATATTTTATCAAAGATACTTTACTTAAGGGCTATTTTGCATATAAGTATAAACACAATCTTAAGAGTGAGAATAGCAACTCTAGTTCTTTATATAGATATGGAGCTTCTTGGGGGCAAATTTGGACAGAAGATATAACAAGCTTACTTACTTACAATAGTAATTCTGCTTCTAGCACAGCAGGACAGTTTAGTGCTTTTTTACAGGTAAATAAGTTTCTATCAGACCATTTAGTTTTGAGTGTGGGTTACACCTTAACTTCATCAGACTTCTTAGACTTTAGTGCCCCTTTTGAGCATGACCTTAAAGTTAGTCTAAGCCTCACAAATCTACTTGAAGTGCAAACCCCCTCAGCGATAACAGGTTTATTTGGGGGTAGAAAGAGTGGTGAAATAAAAGGAGTAGCCTTTGTAGATACTAACTTCAATAACATCAAAGACCCTGAAGAAGACCCTCTTCCAAATATTAAAATTGCTCTGGGTGAAAAAGAAGTTATTAGTAATGATAATGGTGAATATAGATTCCGCTTATCTGGTGGAGCTTATTCTTTTAGATTTCCTGATGGCTTACCTGCCACAATTGATTTATTGATGGATGATAAGATTATTCTGTCAGTCAATGATTCTCTTGATCACAACCTACCTTTTGCTCCGGTAACCTCTCTTGAGGTAAATGTTTTCAATGACACTAATCGTAATGGTACAATGGATGAAGCAGAAGCTGGAATACCTTATGGTGGAATACACGTTAAAGGACCTATAGAGAAACATATTCGCACTAATAGCAAAGGTTATGCAGTTATATCAGGTTTGCCCACAGGTGATTATAAAGTAGCTATTGAAAGCGAGTTCTTGCCAGAACGTTTTAAAGTTACCACAGATGAAAAGCAAATATCACTTTCAGTAGGTAATAAACATCCCCCTATTAGTTTTGGTGCAGCTTTACCAGAGCGCAAAGTGGTGAGTACTTTTGATAGCAGCAAACTGGCATTATTTGTTACAGCCATTCCCTCTAGCATGCCAGCTGGTGCAGAAGTAGTATTTGAAGCACTGCTAACTGGTGAAGCTGATAAGATAAGTATAGTTGTTGCAAATCAAGAAGTTGATTTTATAGAAGAAGGAGGTAGCTGGAAAGCAAAAGTACGTATACCTCTAGAAACACCTAGTGGGACACTTATTTTACCCGTAACTGCTACTAGAGGTGAAGATTCAGTAGTACAGCAGACGTTTGTTAACGTGACACAAGGTAAACTGTTTAAAAATGATTTGCTTACAGCTGAAATTAATGAAGAATATGAATTTGAAATAATTACCCTCTTTAAAGCTAGTACAGGCGAGATAGTCTTACCAGAAGGAGACCGTATTACCTTAAGTTCTGTTGATGGTTACTCTTGGCAAGGTCTTTGGTTGGCACCAGAAGTAGTAATGAAATTCAAAGGTGATTTAATAATAGATGGGGAGAATATAGGTGAAGTATCCTTTGCCACTAAAGACTTTTAGACTTTTTAAGCAGTGTATTGTATTTGTAGGGTATGGTTGGTAGAGAATTGCAATTCTAGGAAGCTATGCAAGCAGTTTGCCCTCAATCTACCCCCTTGGAAAGGCAGATTTTCTCGAATTTCTGCTATCAATGAAGTTTATAAATAGATAGCCTGCTAGCTTTGGGCACGCATGAACTTTTATTAAATAAAACCCTATTTTTGAAAACAACTTACCCCCTTAGCCCTCTTTTATTAATTTAGTTTATTATCGTCTTCAACGTTCATCATAGCCCTAGCTTCTTTTTGGGTGACGTCTAAAACAGCACTAATTTCACCAGAAAGGAGTCGTAAAGCTCGACTATAAGCTTGCCTGTCAAGGTCAGGTAGGCCCCTTTCTATATCCCAACGGCGCAGCTCACTGGCTAGTACAGCAATCTGGTAAGGATCACCACTCGATAAAATTTCAGTGACACGACGATGGCGGGCAGCCCATTGCTTAGGTAGATTCATACGCCCGTTGTTAAGCCTATCTAGAACTTCTTCCACTTCGTTTTCACTTAGGGCAGGGCGCAAGCCTGCTCTTTGTGGTGAGTCTACTGGTACATAAGCTTTAGAAGTACCATTAGGGAATCCAACCTCATAATAATGCATATCACTTCCAGAAACAGTGCGCATAGTTGTGCCTATAACTACACCTACACCATAAGGTGGCAATACAACTTGATCACCATCTTTATAATCGGCTACTTCACTCAAAGTTTTCTCCTTCCAAACAACAACAAGCACCAAAAAAATTTACTAGTCAACTTATATAGTCAAGGTTTTAAAAGAATTTAATTGTATGATGTGACTAAATGACCATATAAATTACATGTATAGTAATTTGGACTGATGTTAAGTTATTAGTTAGGGCTATCACGCTGCTCATTCTAGCAGAAAAGTAATAGTTTGGCTAGCCATCATCTCATAACTTTTTAGTTAGTGCTTTAGTTCACTTAAGACTTCTACATTAATAGAATTGTTTTGCTTGAAAATGCTTAAGAAGATAGCTAGACCTAAGCCAACTTCTGCAGCAGCAATAGCTATTATGAAGATAGCCAACAAATCACCTTGGACATTATTAGTAAAACGAGCAATAGCAACAAAATTAATAAGCACAGCATTTAAAAGAATTTCTATTGACATTAGAATAATTACTAGATTACGTCTTGCCAATACACCATATAAGCCTATGGCAAATAAGATAGCAGAAAGACCAATAAAATGATTCAGTGTCAGCATATTATTCTCTTGAGTACTTTTGGTTAGGATCTTTAGCTAGGATTATGGTTCCTACAAAAGTTACCAATAGTAAGATAGCAGTAACCTCGAAAACCACAACACTACCGCCACGCACCATAAACAATTCTCCTGACTTTAATGTAACTTCTTTACCTCTAACACTCAATAGTTCTATCCCAAGTTGCTCAGTGCTTAAGGGGGTTGCTTGAATTTTTATGTTCTCAGGGGATAAGAAAAGATTTAGAGCCACTAAGGCTAATAAAATAGTAATAGGCATTACCCAAAGCACAGTTGAGAGCTTAGTTTTAGAATTATTAGAACGTGTCATCATAACAATAAAAATAGTGACAATAGGAATTGCGCCAACATTAACTACTAGTTGTAAAACAGCTAAAAAGGGAGAGCCTAATATCCAGAAAATACCTGCTATAGCAAAAAAACAAAAAGCTAAGGCTAAAGCTGACCGCACCAAATTAGCAGTGGTAACCACTAAAATAGCAAATGCAATAATGACTGCTGAGATGATGTAAAAGATTAAGGAGCTTACTTCCACGTTATTCTTACTGATAAATTACCATTTTATGAATTCAGTGCCAATTATTCCAAGGCTTATAAATTGCTCATAGCAATATGCTGACTTATTTTGCATATTGACATACTAGTGCTTGTGAACGTTAAATTCAAGTGCTAAGTGATAAAGGTGGCAATTATCTTCACACATAATGATTTACAAGGATAGGTTAATTTAGGAAGACCATTTTGAGACATATACTATGAAAGTTATTGGAATTGTTGCCACATCTTTAGATGGATGTATGACTAAACATGAAAGTGAGGGAATTTCATTTCTATCGAAAGAAGATAGAAAATATTTTGACGTTGCCTTGAAAACATTTGATTGCAGTCTTTGTGGCTCGAGCACTTTTGAAGCAGGTAAAGATAGCATTCTAAATTCTTTGACCCCAAATAGACTAAGAGTAGTATTAACTAGTAGGCCTAAGGCCTTTTCTCAATATGTTCAGGAGGGGATTTTGGAATTTAAATCAGGAGATATTAGTACGATATTTGATGAGTTGCAGAAAAGAGGCTTGACAAGGTGCGTTGTATTAGGTGGAACACGTGTTTATACTGAATGCATTGAAAGAAAAATCATGGATGAGTTATGGGTAACAATAGAGCCACTTGGCCTTGGTAATGGCAAAAGGATGTTTACAGGCCAAGTAGAATTTAATTTTAACTTGATTTCTGTAGAGCACTTATCTCAAAATACCTTACTGCTGAAGTATGCTGTAAATAGGTAAAAACTAAACCCCCAAATCTTGAGGGTTTTTATAGGCATTTGTAACTATGTAAAAGTTTATTTGATGATGTACAGGTGCTTAGATAATTCTTTAATTTTGAGCTTGCTCTATGTGATTAAACCTGTCAAGCAAAGTGTTGTGAGCTATCTGTAAAGCATTATCATTTTCTAGATCAACCAAAGCTTGGCCTTGCACATCACTATACTCAATTACACGAGGGGTTAGCTGAATAAATCTAAATTCACCTTCTTCATCAGCTGTAGCTTTACCAATTACTTCACCCTTTACCATAAACTCTATTTCCTCTCCGGGCTCTGCTCCTACACCTTCCAAAGCTATAACATTACTAAAGCGACTGTCCTCTGCTGGGATGTTAGGGACAATACCTTGCTGGTTTATGTTACGACGATCAGGGGTAAGCCATTCAAAAGACAGGTACTGAAGCTGCCCTCCATTAGCTAGTGAAATTACGCTTTGACCTACACCCTTACCAAAGGTCTCTTCGCCTATAACGACTGCTCTGCCATGGTCTTGTAGGGCTCCTGCCACAATCTCTGAGGCTGAGGCTGAGTTATTATTGACTAACACTGCCATGGGAAACTCAAAAGCTGCACTATCTGCTGCAGCCAGACGTTGGGTTATACCTCGAGCCCTTTGGAAAACAATGTCACCATCATCTAAGAACTCATCAGCCACTAAGATAGCTTGGGTTAGTAGTCCTCCACCATTATCACGTAAATCCAGAATCAGAGAATTAATGCCTTGATCGGCTAAACCTTCGATTTGTTCAACTAGCTGTTCATGTACTAGCTGATTTGCAAAGGTAACGATGCGCACATAGCCTACACCATCAGGCAAAAGTGTAGATTCAACGCTTATGATATCAATTTTGTCACGTACAATATCAAAGTAAACAATCTCTTCTACCCCCGGACGACGCATTCCTATTTGTACAATAGTGCCTTTAGGCCCACGCACTTTGTCTACAACTTCACTAACTGTAGAATCCTCTACGTTCTCCCCATCAACTTCATAGAAAACATCACCGCGTTGAATGCCTGCTTGCCAAGCAGGGCCACTACGATAAACATTGATAATTTCTACAATCTTATTCTCAGTGCGGTCACGGGCAGAAAGAACTGCCCCAATACCTTCAAAAGATCCGGTACGGTCTTGGTTGTCTTTTGCCGCATTATTAGGTTTAATATAGGCAGTATATGGATCTTCTAATGACTCGAGCATGCCATCTATTGCACCTTGAATAACTATATCATCGTCTACATCTTCTAAGTAACCAGATTTTAGTGCTCCATAGGTTTGCATAAAGGCTCGTCCCACCGCACTATTTTGAAATTCCTCAGAGAAACGTGAGGAAAATTGAGCATTTACCAAGGCTAGCGAAAAACCTAGTAAGACAGCTATAAGTAGATACTTATATTTCATGATACCTCCATAATTATACTAATCATAGCCACCTTCAGCTTAAAAATGCCGTAAAGCTTCCTACGAAATTTTTAGTGCTTTTCTTGGTAAGATCTAAAATATTATGATGAACTTTCTTAAAAAGAAAGCCTACGTGCTTTAGCCATGGGAGTGTCACAATTAACAAGATGCTATAACAGGCAAAGGAGGCTCTGTCCTAAAGCTATGAGTTTGGCCGCGGCCATAAATATCTAAGTGTAAATAAGTGTGGCCAATGACCTGAGGTGATGGAACAGTTATTATGCTTTGGGGAGCTATTTCATTTGAACTTATAGTAAGAGGTGCAGCACCTCGATGAATTACATAAGTAACTTCAAAGCTATCACTACCAATTGCACTGACCCCTTGGCTATAGGGATAGAAATTTTTCTCACCATTTACATGTCCACTGTTTGCGCCACGCAAATAAGAGCGCCATGAATCGAGCTGTCCCACATAACGGAACTTATAAGTGAGTAAAGTGTTATGGCTATCACAAATGTAACTTCTGCCTTTTGAATCACGATAGTTGCTCGAGAATGAGGTACTTTGTACTCTTAAGGTAGTAGATCTATGATGTATATCACCATCAGTAATTATAATTTCACAAGATGCTAGAACACTAATTATGAAAGCTAATATGCCAATGTAAAGAACTTTTTTCATTTTGGTCTCCTTAAGGTTAGTATTAAAAGCATTTTATAGACTCCATCCTCCTGCTATCTCGAGCACAGCACCTGTAATGTAATCAGCTTCAGCTGACAAGAAGTAATGCATAGCCCCCACCATTTCATCAAATGAACCTAGGCGTTTCATGGGAATAGCATTAATAGGTTTTAAAACACTGTTCTCAATTATTCCCGGACTAATTACATTCACGGTAATGTTGTATTTAGCCACGCTTTTAGCTAGGGTTTTGCTATAAATAATGATCCCTGCTTTAGCAATGCTGTAAGCAGTATCATTAGGCTTTGCTTCTATCTTTCCAGCTCCTGCAAAGCCAATATTAATAATACGCCCATAATTATTAGCACGCATTAAAGCTAAAGCTGCTTGGCAAGTATAGAAAGTACTATGCAAATTATTATTAAAAGCATCTTGCCATTGTTTAGGAGTAAAGCTTTCTAATGAACCCCGATAGTAATTGCCAACATTGTTAATAAGAACATCAAGCCTACCCAACTTACTATAGGTGTTTTGAACAAGCATAGTAGCTTCTTGGGGCAAATTAACATTGGCTTGCAAGCTAATAGCTCTTACCCCTTGTGCTCGAGCTTCATGGACTACTTTTTCAGCAGCCAAGGGGCTTGATAGATAATTTACTGCAACATCATAGCCATCTTTTGCTAAAGCTAATAAAAGAGCTTTGCCAATGCCTTTAGCGGAACCTGTTACTAGAGCTACAGCCATTAGTACACCTTAATGTATTAGAACTATCAAATCTTTGAAAACTATGGAGTAATTTGGAGAACTCAAGTCTAATAAAGATTAGAAATATGATAAAACTCTAATGTTGCGCTCTAAGTTTTTTTATCTATAGTTATTGTGGGCTGAACTATTATAGGAGTTTCCAGCACTTTGGCTGCCCAGATTCTAGCATCTTTGAGCGAGTGATCACGATAGTTACCACACTCGAGTTCACTTACTCCAGGTATTTCATCTTTATAATCAGCAATAGCTTGCAAGGCAAACTGAAAAGCTTTTTTGACTTCTTCTTCACTAGCTTCTCCCATGACTGTGAGGTAAAACCCTGTTCGACACCCCATGGGACTTGCATCAATAACATCATGATCCATTGCCTCACGTAAATAACTAGCTATAAGATGCTCCATGGTATGAAGTGCAGCTATGGGCACTGCTTCTTTATTTGGTTGTACAAGACGCAGGTCAAATTTGCGCACTTCATCGCCATGTCTTCCCTTATAACTACCTGCTAAACGTATATAAGGAGCACGTACTTTGGTGTGGTCGAGATTGAAGGATTCAACATTAATCATACTAAAAGTATAGTACAATTATATTCATAATGTTTCCATGTATAAACTTCTGGAAGGGAGTTTTTCAAAGGAGTAAGTTAAGAACAACACTAAAATATATAAAATATATAACTAATGAATAGAAATTTGTTTATGGGTGCATCTACCCTTATAATGCTGATTATTACTAGCACAGTGCTTGCACAAGAGGAAAATATAATGTTTCAAAAAGGCTTAGCATCTTGGTATTCTCCTTCTCTGGCAGGTGCTAGGACCGCTAGTGGTGAGGCTTATGTTCCTACTAAGCTTACGGCAGCTCACCGCACATTACCTTTTGGGACTTTTGTACGTGTAACCAATTTGCATAATGATAAGAGTATTGTCGTGCGCATAAATGACCGTGGCCCTTTTATTAATGGCCGTGTGATTGACCTTTCGCAATCTGCTGCCGATTATATCGGTATGACAAGACAGGGTATAGCACAAGTAAAAATTGATCTTTCCACTCCTTCTAATGCAAGTATTCCGCTAAACCAACAGCCATCTTCTAGCAGTTTACAAACACAGGAATTTCCCAATGATCCCCTAATTTTAACAGGATTAGTCAGAGAGCTAAGCATGCAGTTTTATTATTTTAGCTGGCAAATCACAAGGTAAGGAACATGTCTACAACAGCATAAAGGCGAACTCTCTTGCTTGGAATTGTGGTGGAATGAGCAAGGGGGATGAGGGGTAGGTTAGAATTCCTTGAAGAAAAATGTTCATTTCTTACCCATTTTTAGTATGCAACTTAAAAATTTTTCCTAATAAAGCTGTTTATGCTATCCTACTGTTTATGCTATCCTATTGTAATGGCATATGTACCAAACACCCTAATTATGTGTAGTGTTAGCGAGCAAAATCATTTATTAGTTTTAACAGCAAGGATTGCTGAAGAGGGTGAGTTTGTTGTTCTATGTTAACGTTAAGAAAAATCAGAGTAAGTTTAGTATAAATATCTCTTTCAATAACTAAATTAATGATAATACAGTGTTGGAAGCATAAATAAGAATTTTACCTGTTGCCATGCTTAATTTAATAACAACCTAAGAAAGTGTTAAACAGTAAACCAAAATAATACATTTAAAACCATACAGTCAAGCAGTATAGATCGGGAGGTCTTATGGATCAGGAAATTTACCGTGGCCTTGTTGGCATAAATATTGATAGCTCAAAAATTTGTAGTATTGATGGTGAAAAAGGGGAGCTTATCTATAGCGGCTATGACATTAGAGAACTTGCCAATAAGGCAAGCTTTGAGGAAGTAACTTATTTGCTTTGGAATGGTGAATTACCTAATGCTGGACAGTTTAAAGCATTTCACCAACAACTAAAGCCCCATTTCACAGTTAATGAAGAGGTTATTAATGTTTTAAGAAGCGTGCCAAAAACAGTGCATCCTATGCATGCTATCCGCACTGCTATTTCCTTACTTCCGGCCTTTGATTCTAATGCAGGTGATACCAGCATAGCTAATGTACGTGAAATAGGCTTCAAACTCCTAGCTAAATTTACAACTATTACTGCTGCTTTTTCTCGTATACGTAAGGGGTTAGAGCCTATTACCCCTAACCCTAACTTAAATATCCCTAGTAACTTCCTATATATGCGTAATGGTGAAGAACCTAGTGAAGCTGCTGTGCAAGTAATGGATGTAGCATTGGTTTTACATGCTGAGCATGGTTCTAATGCTAGTGCTTTTACTGCAAGAGCAGCAGCGTCTTCTCTAACAGATGTTTATAGTGCTGTTACAGCTGCAATGGCTAGTTTGAAAGGCCCACTTCATGGTGGGGCTAATACAGCAGTTATGAAGGCACTAGAAGAAATTGGTAATGTTGAAGGTGTAGAACCTTATTTACTTAAAATCCTTTCCCAAAAGGGTGGTCGAGTAATGGGTTTTGGGCATAGGGTTTATCGCGTTACTGACCCTCGAGCAAATATATTACGAGAGGTAGCCCGTAAACTTGCTAAGGAGTCAGGTGAAAGTAAGTGGTTTGATATGAGCCTTGAAATGGAAAGGGTAATGGATAGAGAAATGACTAAACGTGTCAAGCAAATTAAGCCTAATGTAGATTTTTTTAGTGCTAGTGTTTACCGCATGCTTGGTTTTTCATCTGATATGTATACACCACTTTTTGCTGTTGCTCGAATTAGTGGTTGGATGGCTCATTTAATAGAGCAGTACAGCAACAACCGTATTATGCGCCCAAGACTTGTATATGAAGGTCCTAAGGGTAAAATTTTTCAACCTATAGAAGAACGTAAGTAAGGAGAGTTTATGGCCAGACCAAGTAAAGGTACTATAATTAAAGACAAAACTACAACTAAAAGCAAGACTACTGATAAAAGCAAGACTACTGAAAAATCTAGTAAAAGAACTGCAGCTACCAAGAAATCAACGGAGAAGAAAACTAAAACAGCTGTGAGCAAAGCTAAAGCCAGTAGAAAAGGCACTAGTGGTATTTCTAGTACAACTAAAAGTAAAACCAAAAACAAAAAGGAAAGAGAGATTACCTCAAACAGTGAAATAAAAAGCTGGGAGGAGTCTCCTTTTATAGTCAAGCTAATTGAAAGTGGTCAAACTCAAGGTGTTATAGATACTGAGGAAATTAGCCATGCCCTAAATCAAGCCAATGAAAGTTTGCCTGAAAACTTACCAAAAGGTAACTTTGAGGATATCATGAAGCTTTTAGAGGTAAAGGGTGTAGAAATTGCAGATCTTGCTGAAGATGAAATTATTGTAGAAGATGAATTAGAAAGCTTTGATGATTTATCTGCGCTTGCTAGAGAACGTGACGAAGTAGATCATGAAGAAATAGAAGCACGTGCAGAGTTAATGGCTAGCACAAAACTTTCTACTAATGATCCTGTTAGGCAATATTTGCATGAAATTGGGCGAGTTAATTTGTTAACACTCGAGGAAGAAATCTCTCTTGCTCGTCGTATTGAAGAGGGTGAAGCAGCTAAAATTAGTCTAGATGAAGGAAATGAAGAGCTTTCTAACCGTGAGGAAAGGGCTCTTAAACGCATTGTTGAAGATGGTGAAATGGCAAGACAGCACCTAATTGAGGCTAATTTGCGCTTGGTTGTTTCTATAGCTAAGAAATATACAGGACGAGGACTAAGTTTTTTAGACCTAATTCAAGAAGGTAATCAAGGGCTGATTCGCGCAGTAGAAAAATTTGAGTATCGCCGCAGGTATAAATTTTCTACCTATGCTACGTGGTGGATTCGCCAAGCTATAAATCGAGCAATTGCTGATCAAGCGCGCACCATTCGAATACCTGTGCATATGGTGGAAACTATTAATAAGTTAACGCGAGCAGCTAGGCAACTTCAACAAGAACTCTCTAGAGAACCTAGCTATGAAGAGATTGCTGAGCAAATGGGTCCTGGTTGGTCGGCAGATAAAGTTGAAGAAGTCTTTAAAGTTTCTCAAGAACCCGTGTCGCTTGAAACACCTATAGGAGATGAAAAGGATTCTTTTTATGGAGACTTTATTCCCGATGAAAATGTAGAGTCACCTGTAGACCAAGCCAGCCGCACCTTACTTTCTGAGCAGCTAGAAGAAGCTCTGGATAAACTAACTGAACGGGAGGCTATAGTTTTAAAGCTTCGTAAGGGACTTGTTGATGGGCGTGAGCATACTTTGGAAGAGGTGGGTGCTCATTTTGGGGTTACTCGTGAACGTATTCGTCAAATTGAGAATAAGGCTTTGAGGAAACTAAAATACCATGAAAGTCGCACACGCAAACTGCGTGATTTTTTAGAGTGAATCAGCAAGTATGTCAAAGGTAATCACCAATTTCATAAGTGGTCATCTTGATTTAAGTAAAAAAGAGTTTGAGGAGCATTACAAACCTGCTATTGATGAGGCACTTAAACGAGGGGAATCGTTTTTGGTAGGTGATGCTCGAGGGGCTGACACCCTAGCCCAGAATTACCTTTTTGGAAAGACCACTGCAGTAATTGTTTATCACATGTTCACTAGCCCTCGGAATAATGCAGGATTCACAACTCTTGGAGGATTTCAAAGTGATGGGGCACGTGATGAGCAGATGACTATTGATTCAGATAATGATATTGCTTGGATTCGCTCTGGTAGAGAAAGTTCAGGAACACAGAAAAATATTAATCGCAGGGTTAAGATTAGAGGGAAATCTAAAGATGCATTTGCTTGATGTATGAATAGTCAGTCTGCGCTGACAGGACTAAGTGGGGAGCTAGCTTTGTTTGGGATTTTTTTGTTAGAAAAACACTTTTGGATTTGAATTGCTATAGGATAGCTAGTCTAATTTGACAATTATTAAGGTATCTATTTATACTTTAGGGCAAGAGCTTATTTTTTAAGGCTTAAACTTTAAGGTACAGTGAGGTGATAAAAATGAATAAACCCTCTGAAATGCAAAACAAGGTTTATCGATATCTTTGTCAAAGATTTACAAAAGAGCACGCAATTCCTAATCTTTCAGATGTAGCACGCTATTTTGGCGTTACTTTTGTAACGCTTAAGCAACATTTAAAGGCGCTGGACAAAAAGGGCTATCTTTCCTATGAGAGTCGGGGCAGAGGGCGCTCACCCCAAGTAAGCCTAAAAAGGTTGGGTGTTCCTCTTTTAGGTAATATAACTGCTGGTTCGCTAGAGGAACGATTTGAATCTCCTGAGGGATATCTTGCTTTGCAGGGTTATACTGGTATAGATACATTTGCCTTACAAGTTGAGGGTGATTCCATGGCAGACATAATTCAAGATGGTGATGTTGTCATTTTCAAAGCCAATCAACCAAGACGCTCTGGCGAAATCTGTGCTGTGAGAATTGGTGGAGAGACTACTTTAAAATATCTTGAGTGGAAGGAAAAAAACAGTCAGGCAGTTACTCTAAGGCCGCACAACCCTGAATACCCAACTAGAAAAATCTCTAGCCAAGAACTAGAAGTAGATGGAGTTTATCAAGGACTTTTACGAGGAAAACTTACAGAACTGCTTTATAAAGAAGGATAAATTGAACACTTATGCATATTATGCATATTATGCATAGCTTTTGCTTCTAAGCCAAGTCATCATAGCTTCAGCAGTAGCGAGGTTAGTAGCAAGAGGAACTTTATGCACATCGCAAGCGCGCATTAGGGCGGAAACATCTGGTTCATGTGGTTGGGCAGTTAGAGGGTCGCGAAAGAAAATCACTGCTAACACTTTGTCTTCGGCAATGCGAGCACCGACTTGTAGATCGCCACCTAAGGGCCCTGATTTTAAGGGTTCTACCTGTAAGTTAGTCTTTTCTTGAAGAATTTTGCCAGTACTACTTGTAGCAATAATTGGGAAGTTTTTTAGAATTTCAGCATTGTCTTTAGCAAAGATAGCCAAATCTAACTTTTTATTATCATGGGCAATAAGTGCAACAGATTTCATGTAAAATAGTTTAGTGTTTTTTTATATAAGTTAGCTAGGAAATTTAGAAAGCACACCATTTACAAAACGTCCAGACTCTTCACCACCGTACCTTTTTGCGAGCCTAATTGCCATCTCAATAGTAACCTCTTTAGGGATTCCTGCTTCAAAAAGTAGTTCACTAAGGGCAAGGCGCAAAATATTAAGGTCTGTTTGTGCCATTTGATTAAAGCTCCAACCTTTTATTGTCTTTTGCAAGTGATTATCAATTTCTTCACGATGCTTGTGAAAGGTAAATAACTGATCTTCAGCAAAGTTTAAGGTTTCGGCTGTAACTGGAGGATTATAGACCTCTTGATTGTCTTGATAATTCAAGTCATCTTGATTATTTTGAGTGATATTATTTTTTAGGGTAAGTTCACGCCTCTTATCAAGCCAAACTTCTTCTAAAGGTAGTTTTCCTTGCTCAGATTGAAAAAGGGCTTGGAAAGCAAGTTCTCTAGCTTTTCCTCTAGCCATCTATAAGATCTCTAAAAATGGTCAAAGACATTTTTTTGCTACCTAGTTTATGTACAAATGTATACGCAGACAATTTATCTCCTATCCTGACCTCTACAAATATTCACAGCTAGCAAGGTGTTAATTTTAGGCATCTGTTAATTTATTACCATTCCTCGTATCTATCTCTATGTGCTATGTATGCTAGGGTGAGTGCTAGAATTGTAGATAATAGACTAGTTCCTCCATAAGAGACTAGTGGTAAGGTAATGCCAGTCACTGGCGCTAAACCTAAGGTTACGCCTATGTTTACTATTACTTGGAAGCCTATAAAGGAAAGTACCCCAGCAATAACAAGCTGATTGTGTTCTTTAGGACACTCAGCAGATATAACTGTCAAACGCCAAAAAAGTAATCCATAAAGCACTAATAGGCCTATTGCTGCTACAAATCCACCTTCTTCAGCAAGTACGGAATATATAAAATCTGTGTGTTGATAGGGTATAAATCCTAGTTGACCTTGTGTACCTTGCTTATATCCTTTACCTAACATACCACCTGAACCAATAGCTATACGTGATTGAATGACTTGGTACCCTCCATCTTTAGGATAGGCATCTGGATTCATAAAAGCAACAATTCTTTCCTGCTGATGTGGTTTTAAATTAGGCCAAACTATAGTAGGGATAGCAATTAATATGACTAAAAGGAAAAATAGCATGTGCCAACGAGGAATTCCACGCACTAAGATTACACCACCACCAATTGCTGCTATTACTAAAGCACTACCAAGGTCTGGCTGAAGAAGCACAAGTATACAAGGAATAGCAACTAAGAAAAAAGGTTTTATATAGTGCAAGAAATTTCTAATTGGTTTTTCATGAAATATAGCTGCTAGTGCAAGTATTAGAGCTATCTTAGCTAATTCTGAAGGTTGGAAACCTATTGGTATAGGCTTTAAGTAAAGCCAAGACTTTGCTCCATTAACCACTGTGCCAAAAAAGTGATTCAGGATTAAGAGGGCAATAGTTATATAATAAGTATATAAGGAGAAGCGCCTAATACGCCTTTGTCCTAGCCAAAGAACTATAAAACAGCCAAGTATTGCTACACCAAGAAAAATAAGTTGCCTAAAAACCTCTTTGTTAGGGGCAGCACTACTTAAAGTTATAAATCCTACTGCGATTATAAGTAGGGTAATAATTGGTAAGTTAATTTCAAAACGGGACACAAGAACACAATCATCTTATAAGATGGTTAATTATATCAGGAAAGCCATTTAAGGTTAAGCCCTAGAGGGAAACCTCCTTAGGTCCCCCTTATTAAGGGGGATTTTTTTCTCATTAAGAGGGGTTAATTAAGGTTTATTAAACCCAGGTTGACAACCTATGTTTGCCAACCACAAAAAAGTTAGAATCACAGAAACTAAAACCTACCTTTCTAGCTTAAACTTTTCAGTTAAAGTGGCATAAAGCTTCTTGCTTTTTGTATGGCGTACTAGCTTAATCAAGCCATCCTTGTGAGCTTTCTTGATGCTTGCTTTAAAGGCAGGTTGCTTAAGCCCATACTCTTCATTTAGGCCTTTGAGAATTTCTTGCAGAGGGTGAGGGTGTGAGTATTTACTCAAGAAATTTACTAACCAACGTATTTCTTGAGAGTCCTCCAAACTTCCTTTAATCGCTTTACCAACATCACTATCATGAGTTGATACCATTAAATTAGTAGTGGCTTCTAAATTAGTAGCAACTTCAAAGTTTGATTCAATCATTTCCCCATTTTCAGGAGAAGCATTATTTACAAGAGCCTCTGAAGTATTTTTCGCTCTTTGTACTGTACGATCTTCTTGGAGTGAACTTTCTATCTTAAGGTTATTACGCTTAGCGCTCAATTTGGGAATCTTTTTTGACTCGAAAACCAAGTGTTGTTTGGTATTACTCTTTGAAGGTTCATTAGCTTCTATAGGTAAATTGGAATTGTTATTGAGCTTAGAACTAGTCTCTAAAGAAGGAGTCTCTTGCTTGAGTCTTAAGGCTAAACGTTTCTTAGTTTCATCAATCGAGATAACTGTCGTTTTTACCTCTTGACCTTTTTGCAACATCTCACTTGGATGATTAACCTTTTGGCCTAATTCACTTATGTGTATAAGTGCAGATAAACCCTTTTCCAACTCCACAAAAACACCGTAAGAAACAACGTTAGTCACTGTAGCTATTACTTGCTTGCCTATGGGGTATAGTTTTACTACATCATACCAAGGGTCATCTTGAAGACTTTTAATTGACAAACTAACACGACCTTTATAGCTATCAATACTTACAACTTTTGCTTCAATTTCATCACCTATACTAACTACTTGCTGTGGGTGTTGAACCCGTGTGTAGCTAAGTTCACTTCTATGCACTAAGCCGTCTAAACCACCAAGATCTACAAATGCACCAAAATCTGTTAAATCTACTACCTTACCTTTTACAATATCGTTTACTTTAAGGCTAGCTAATACTTCTTGGCGTACTTTAGCAAGTTCTTGAGTTTGAATGCTCAGACGTGAAAGCAAGACATGCTTTTGAGTGCTATTCACTCCTATTACTCGAGCATCTATAATTTGCCCTACATACATTGAAGGTGTTTCAGCACGTCTCAAACCAAGTTGATTATTAGGTAAAAAAGCTTCAACATTAATAGCTTCTAATTGACCTTTTAAACCCGTTTCAAGAGCTTCGCTAATCTTAACCTTTAAAACATCTTTACGAATTTGATGTTCTTTTAAACGTTGCCAAAGAGATGGATTTTCTACTTGTAAGGAAACATTGTCATTAATTTGTGTCAGTGGTTGCTTAGTTGTACTTTTTGCTATAGAAACTTTCTCATTGATAATATCAACACGTCCTGCCGTTACCATTTCTTCGGCCAGATCACTTAAACTCATATTAAGTTGTTTAGCAGCAAAGCCGTACTTGCGCCATAACTGCTGTCCCAAAGCAGGCAAAGGCATGTCTTGTCCTTTGTCACGCAAAATAGCTTCAATCCAATTATAAACAGTAGAGATTTCAACGTCATTGAGGGCATCTTTTTCATTTTCGAGGGTTTTAGAAATAAGATCTCGCTCATAAAAAAGAACTTCATCAGCAGCTTCACTAAGCACTTTACTAACACTAGTACCGACACCAATAATAACCACCTTGTTACGGTTTCTTTTTAACTCGTTGACTAGGTGTATCAAATCACCATCCCCAGTGACCAAAACGAAAGTAGTAAGGTCAGGCTGGGTATAGCAAAGCCTTACTGCCTCAACAGCCATTGCTACATCAGCACTATTTTTGATTACCCTACCACTATTAGGATTGCGTCCCAATATTTGTACTGTTTCTACTGAGCGCATTAAAAAGCGACTTTGGTCATCGTGCAAATGTGAATGATGTTGCCAGTTGGCATACGCTTTTGAAGCTCCACGCTGCCCATATTTGTCAACGGCTTCTAAAAGTAAATCTATATCTGGCGATGTTTTATTGTTTTCAAACAGACCAATTTTTAAATTTTCCCAATCAATAAATAGTGCCACTCCTTCCTCGTTTTTGCGATAGGACAATAACTTATCTTCAGGCATATTCTATTTTCACCTCCTTTCTATAAAGATTAACTTGCTGAGGGGTAAAAACTTGTATGGCCTGAAAGGCTTTTAAGACAGCTTACCTTTGCAAGTTTGTAAAAGAAAAACTCTAACCAAAAACCCTAGAACACACTAAAAAAGCACCTTATTGTATTTAGGATCCCTTTACTCTTAATCCAATAAAAATGCTTACAAAAAAAAGTGTAACACATCTAAGAAGTAGAGTAGTCTATCTTGATAAAATCCTCTGGACCAAGAATCCGATGTTGTCCCGCTTGCAAATTGCCAAGGGTAAGTTTATTGATACGAATGCGTTTTAGGCGTGTGACTTTGTAGCCTAATTTAGCTAACATACGCCTTACTTGATGCTTGCGGCCTTCAGTAATTGTAAGATAACAGCCTTGAGAAGCTGCTCTGTTTTTTACAGCTTTGGCCAAGCCATCATTTAGTACTATACCTTTACATAAAGCTTGTAAGTCTTTGGGGTGAACTTTACCCTCAGCACACCAAACTTGATATTCTTTCTCGTGACCGTAGCGAGGGTGGGTAAGCTTGAGAGTTAATTCACCATCATTAGTTAAGAGCAATAGTCCCTCTGAATCGGCATCTAAGCGACCTACAGGATGGAGACCCTTAACTTTGGGTGCCAATTCCATTACTGTTTTACGCTCATGGGTATCTGTAACAGTACTTATTACTCCTCTTGGTTTATAAATAGCATAGGTTATGTGTTCAGGTTTTGCTATAATGCGCTCGTTTTGCAAACAGATAATCTCTTGGCCTGATACCTTCATGCCCAAGGTAGCTTTTTGACCATTAACCGTTACACGTCCTTTTTCTATAAGCTTTTCAGCTTTTCGACGGCTAGATATGCCAGCTCGAGCTATGTACTTTTGTAAACGTTCCACAAGTCACCCATTAGCAGTTTAACATATCCTGATTCTACCGTTTTGCTTGGTTAGCGTCTTAATCTTTCTCGAGCATCTAGATATTTGGCTAATAATGGGCAAATTTTCCTGAATTTAACGAATTTAAGAAATTTATCATAACTATCTCATCCTTGACGCTTGCTGCACAGACTCTAACATGAATCCTCTAATTTATCAACCTCTGATTATTTGCCCTATGAGTACTATGTAATTTTTTCATGAAGAGCTTTAATTGCTATAGCATTTTCCTTTTTAACCTGACCCATTATTGAGTTATCAGTTTATCACACAGCATTTTAGCCTCTCATAAAATTATGTCATTAAATCACAAGAAGTGAAAAGTATTACTCACTGGTAATTAAATCAAAAAACAAGAGTATACCCTTACATTTATAGAAATTAAAGTTGCAAGTATTTGAATAAATATTTATTGTAACATCTTTCCATAGGTGGTTGATTGGTATAGCCACAGTGTTTGAACCAAGCTTGAGCATCATTGGTATTAACTGTTTCTAAAGCTTTTTTGACAGAGGTGTTTAATTTCTTTTTGTCCCAAGTTTCTAAAGCACGTAGGTGGGATTTTGCTTTTGACCAGCAATGTTCTATCGGATTGAACTCAGGGCTGTATGGTGGCAAATAGATCAATGTGGCTCCCCTGCTTTCTATTAATTCACGTACCCTTTTTACTATGTGTGCTGTTGAATTATCCATCAAAACTATTTGTCCCACCTTTAAAACTGGACATAGTATTTCTTCTAGAAATGCTGCAAATACTTCTCCTGTTACAGTTTCATCAATACAGAAACTAGCGATTACTCCTTCTAGAGTCATTGCACCTATTAAGTTTGCAATTTTATGTTTCTTGCTTGGTATAGAGCAATAAGCTCTTTCTCCTCGTTGCGAACGGGCATAAATCCTAGTCATGTTTAGATAAAGACCTGTTTCATCAATAAATACAAGCCTATTTGCTCTAAGAGCTTTCTTTAACTGTAAAAAGGCTTTTCGTTTTGCTGCAATGTCTTCACGATCTTGCTCTCTAGCACGCAAAGTCTTTTTTTATAAGTCCAGTTAATCTTTTCTATTGCCCTATACATACTAGTGCTACTGACTTTAACGCCAGTCTTTTGCTCAAAAGCTGTGCAGAGTTCAGCCAAGGTCATGTCTGATTGCTTTTCTAACAATTTTTTTATTAGTGAAAGTTGTTTTGTGTTTACAGCAGGTTTACGACCCCTATTGTGTTCCCTAGGCAATAATCCGCCTGTTTCTCGATAAAGTCTTAGATAGGCTTTAACTGTAGTAGGGCTGACTAAAAACCTTTTAGCCAGCTCATATTGAGAACCTTCGCCATCTAGGTAAGATTGAACAACGCGTTGTCGCAAACCTAAGGAGTAACTTGCCATGGAAAGAGGATAACTCATATTAACTTACTAGGACAATAAGAAATGGTTTTGTGGATTCATTGACTAGAACAACTAGAAAAAGATAATGTTTCTAGAAAGGGTGTTTTTATTAGAAAAAATTCTAATTTAACGTCAACACTAGACGGTGTTTCTAGTTGTTTACAACACAGTGTAAAATCAAGTCTGCTTTTGTGCAATACTGACTCTTACTACGAATCCAAGAGCGCTCTTAGGGTAATTAAAATGAGAATATTTGCATTTTGGGTAAATTGGTAAGAATACTAGGGCGTGTGGACACCTAGAGTGTGAAATCAAAAACGCTACTCTTAAATACCTTGGATAATCCTGATGCTGACGCATAAGCTCCTCTGCAATCTGGTAAAGATTATGTGGTTAACAACTAAAGCTTCTCGCAAATATAGGCTATCCTGCAATTTTTTTTGGAATTCACATTTTCTAACAGATAGCTGTCCTGAGACTGGCTAGTTTGGTTTTGATATCTAATGCGTGCAATTTCTGATTTGTCATATCCACATGCCCTAATAAACACTTTATAGTACAACTACAAAGATACTTTTAGTATAGAAGAAAACTACTCAAGTTTTTCCAAATTTACTCAAATTGGGCGTTTTGCCGATACTTGGGTCGGGTTAAAAAGGAAAATGCTATATGTGGGATAGTGAAATACTACGATAAAAATCGAGTTAAGTATCTTACCCCATCCCACTATACCTAGATGAATAGGGTTAGTGGAGGCGTTTTGCTTGGATATTTTAGAAGGAATGAAGAGGTAACCAATGTTGAAATATTTTAAAAAGGCTTTCTAGAGGGTGTTTGGGAAATATCTATTAAGCAAAATTGGGAGTGGATTGATGCGCTAAACGCTTGGTCATGATATCACACATAGCCATGTAGATAAAGGCTTCACTTGTTGCTGCTAATACTTCATAATCTTTACTTAAGCGTCTATAGTTTCCTAACCATGCAAATGTCCTCTCCACTACCCATCTTTGTGGGATAACTTGAAAACCTTTTCCTTCTGGTTTCTTTGTTACTTCTAATATCCACCCACATATGTCCAGCACCCACTTCTCTAATCTCGCACTGACATAACCTTGATCTGCTTTTATTACTTTTAATCTTGGCATAGTGCTTTTTATGGCCTTCAACATTTGCTCTAATCCTTTCTTATCTGACCTATTCGCTGTAGTTACAAGTACAACTATCAATAATCCCATGGTATCAACCAATATATGACGTTTACGTCCATTAACCTTTTTTCCTCCATCGTACCCATTCTCTTCATGCACACTACCTTTGACCGATTGACTATCGGCAATACCTACACTGCAATCAGCAAGTTTACCTTCCTGCTCACGGAGTTGTCTGCGTAAATGTTTGTTTAAAGCCTTCCACAAACCTGATTTACACCATTTATCAAAGTGATAACGCACACTTTGATAGGCAGGAAAATCATGTGGAAGATCACGCCAAGTACAACCATTGCGCAGAAGGTAACGTATAGCATTTACGATTTCACGGAGATCAAGGCTCATGGGACGTCCCCGCTTAGTACTTTTGGTCAAAACTTTAAGTAGAAAGGCTTCAATTATAAGCCACTGTACATCAGTAACGTCAGTAGAGTATGCTTGTCTATGATTTGTTTTCATAGTAGCTATACTGACATATATTGGGTATAGCTACTTCATTTCTGAAATGATATACTTAGTTCAAATTTCAGCCAAAATGCTAGATCTTTCAAAGGAACACTAATTTCCAAACACCCTCTATATATTAATTGTCTTTATTGTACTGAGCTTAATTGTTAGTTCTTGTGTAAAGAAAAGCTCATCAAAACAACCCCCTACTACTATCGATGAAACCTCCAATGTTGAGGTAATTCAAGATGTAGAAAGTATCTTATCAACACAATCTGTAATTACCACACTGCTACCAGATTCCTACACGACTACTAATGGAGGAGACGGTGGTCAGCCTGTCCTAAACCTCCATACTAGAAGTCAGAGTGGAGATATGAATGACTGGGACGAATATAGAGTTGTTCGGAAATAAATAGTTTAAACAATCAAAAAATTCCAAAGCCCCCCACAGACAGCTATAACGCTATCTACAAAACCTGCCTTGCGATTCCGAAAGGCATGCACTAGTATATTAAAGCGTTTCATACCTCCTATGGCATGTTCTACATATATCCTTGCTTTGCCCAGCCTTTTATTCCTCTCCTTCTCTGCTTCTGTTAGCTCTGGATTAGGATTCTTTTTACTCTTCCTTGGCTTTTTCTTTGGTATCGCTGCTCCTATCCCATAATCCTTGTTTATACCTTGATAACCTGAGTCTAGATTTGCTCTTTTTCCCTCCTCTTTCAGCCAGCCTTGTTTAGGTGGAAACTCCTCCTTAAACATCCCATAGTCATGTCTCCGCCCAGCAAATGTCCTTCCTACATAGATTATTACCTTTCTTCCTGTTGCTATTATTGTGTTTTTTACCGTGTGACCCTTCTTTTTTCCACTATATAGCTCCTCCTGCTTTTCTTCTTCACTAGGGCGTCTATGTTTCCTTTCTGTAGCATCAATCAGTATTTTTCTTGCTTCTTCAAGCGCTTCTTTTAACTCCTCAGGTGTATTGAACTCTCTCTTAGGCAACATACCTAATTTTGCCAAGGCTGCTGAGAGAATTGGCAGCAGCTTATGTACCCAATAGTGTGCACTGGAACGAGACATATCAAACTTCTCTGCTAATTCATCCATTGTAGGATAACTTTTCAGGTAGTAGAGAATAAATTCGAGTTTGTGTTTAGTAGAAGGAAGTTTACTTTTTCTTCCTCCTCCCCTAGATCGTTCTCTTTCCCCTTTAGCTTGTTGTTCTTCATAGTCTTTTTGACTTTGCTCCTCATATACCTCTTCAAACACTGTCTCTAACTCATTTATCTTTTCTTCAGGCAAACCTGTCAAGGCTCTTACTTGTCTGTCACTTCTGGTTTTGAAAACTACCATACTAGCTACTATTTTAGCTGATTTGGCTATTTCCGAACAACTCTTATGTTGAATTTACTACTCTCAGCGCGAATAATTACGAAGGCTATCAAAGTTACTTCCTGCCAGAGGATATAGTAGTTACAGATATAACCTCTTTAATAATAACAGTCAATTTTCTCGGCCCTGACCTGGGTTGGCAAACATGGCTATGGAAAATACATAACTGGAGCAATAATACTTGGCTAAGCTTGGGAAATAATGCGGGAGCCAGCTGGGATAATGGTTGGACAGAGCTTTCTTTTGGCATACAAGGTACTCTAGATGATTACATAGGTCCTGACCGAGAGATTCGTATCCAACTAGTTTCTACTAACGCTAAAGATAATGCAGATATAGACTACCAAGCAATAACAGTAATGGGAGATGATCCTCCTGCTGCTAATGAAGCAACTCTTAAACCTATATCATACACAACTATCAGTGGTAATGATGGACAGCAGCCTGTGAGCAATTTATACATCCAAGACCAGCAAAATAGTGAGAATGATTGGAATCGTTATCTGGAACTGCAATCTTCTCAAGAAGATGTCTATTCTGGTTACAGAACCTACATCCTACCTAATCATATGGATGTAAGTCAACTAACTAGTATAACCTTAAAGGCTAACTTTCTAGGCCCGGGTACGGAAGAACAAGAATGGATTTGGAGTATATATCAACCTGCAACAGCAGAATGGGTAAATCTAGGGAACAATGAGGAAGCAAGTTGGGAAGGTGGCTGGAAAGAGTTTAGCTATGAAGCAGCTGGGAACCTAAGTGAATATGCTGCTGAGGACAGAGAAATAAGAATCCAGATTGCTTCCAATAACAATGTAGACAATGCAGATTTAGATTATGAAGCACTGGTGGTATCCACAGTAGGTAGTGAACCTTTGCCAGAGCCTTGGGAGCGGGTTAACTTAGAGGGAGAAGGTATATCTACCTATGATGCTAACACAGGTACTTTCAACTTAAGAACTAAAGCATTGAGCGGTAAGAACACGCACTACGTTTACCAAGAACGTAATAACAACTTTACTGCCCAAGGCTGTATACAAGGCCTAACCAGCGACGACCCCGAAGCCAAAGCAGGGTTAATGTTAAGACAAGATAACACCGATTCATCGAAGTATGTTTATATAGGACTAATGTCAACAGGAACGGAGGTGGAATATGTAGACGATACAGGCACTGTGCAAACGGTACAGGGGCAGCAGAGCAGCACTCCAGTGTGCTACAAGCTCGAAAGAGAGGAGAACAGTGTTCGTGTATATGAATCTGATGATGGTTTGAATTGGGTTTTAGTTACAACCATAATGTTAAGTTTGGTTGATCCAGTTAACATAGGTTTGGCTGTTTGTGCTTCTGAACATGAAGTGCAGGCTGTTGTTGATGATGTTGTAGTGGAGGCGCAAGCACCGCCCGGTGGTATACAAGCAGCTTTTACTGCTACTCCTACTAGCGGAAGAGTGCCTTTGACAGTGGAGTTTGATGCTAGCCCTTCAGAGGGTGATAATCTAACTTATATGTGGGATTTTGGTAATGGAGAAGTAGCTACAGGACAGCAGGTTAGTCACATCTTTACTGAAGCTCAGCAATACAATGTTACTTTGACTGTTGAAAATACTAGTGATCAAGATACTGCTAGTCAAGTAGTGGTAGTGTTTTCTGAGGATGCAATGACACAAATAGAGGGTGACCCTAACGATCTTGCATTACAAGTGCTCCCTATGTTTTTTAATGGTTGGGATCTAAATGCGGATTTTATGATCATAGATGATTACTATTTGCCAACAAGGTTAATTGTTGTCGTTTTTATGCCTAATGTAATAGACTTGTTCTGAAATAAGGAATTAGGCAATAAGGCAGTTCCATAAACCAGCACAAACTCCTACTACATCGTCAACAAATCCCTTAATACGATTCCTAAAAGCATACACAAGAATCTTGAAACGCTTCATTCCTCCAATGGCATTCTCAACATATACACGTATCTTGCTCACTGCTTGGTTGTGAGCCTTCTGCTCTTTACTAAGCTTGGGATTAGGGTTGGCTTTGCTCTTCCTAGGTCTCTTATGAGGTATTGCAACATCTGCTCCTTCATAATCTTTCTCGATTCCTTGATATCCTAAATCTACTGCCACTTTAATATCCTCAAACCACTCCTCCTCAGGTGGAAATTCTTCCTTTAGCATTGCATAGTCATGGTTCCGTCCTCCAAAGGTTTGTCCCACAAACAAAATTACCTTCTCCTTGCTGCTTATCACTGTGTTTTTCTGCGTGTGGTTACCCTGTTTGCCACTGTATAACTCCTGTTGCATTTCATCATCCTTTGGGCGTTGATGTTCTCGCTCTGTAACATCAATCAGTATTTCGTCAAGTCCCTCAAAAGCTGCTTTGAAATCCTCTATGTTTTCAAACTCTCTAGCTGGCATATATCCCAAACCACTTAGAGTTTTCGCCATTATTGGTGTAAGACGTTGTACCCAAGCATGGGCATTAGATCGTGATAAATCAAATTTCTCCGCTAGAACATCAAACGTTGGGTAAAGTCTAAGGTAGTAAAGAATAAAGCACAGTTTTATATTGACTGTACTTAGTTTACTGTTTCTTCCTCCTCCTGGCTTACGATGTACTTTCCCTGCTTCTAGAGCCTTTTCATAACGTTGCTTTTCATGGTCTTCTAAAGCTTTAGCAAATGCAGGTTCTAGTTCCTCTACTTTCTTTTCGCTCAATCCTGTTATACTTCTTACTTGTCGGTCATCTCTTGGTAGTAACATTCCTTTATTTTGACCGATTTATTTATTTCAGAACAACTCTAATAATTAGCGAAGTCAATACATTAATAGC
Source organism: Trueperaceae bacterium (assembly GCA_965223045.1). Taxonomy (GTDB): domain Bacteria; phylum Deinococcota; class Deinococci; order Deinococcales; family Trueperaceae; genus CBDCVN01. The sequence continues at coordinate 3,194,398 of CBDCVN010000013.1, read as the reverse complement.
TGAGTTAGAAGCAGAAATCATAGGTGCTACGCCAGGTCATCCTGATGCTGAACAGTACCAACTTGGTGGCTTGAAGCTATACTTGCGTGTACCTGAAAAGAGATTTGAAGAATTACTACAGTTAACTCGTGAATTAAGCGTCTTACCAAGCATTTTTGCTGCGACCACATTAGATATTGATGGCCCTTTGAATTCTATCCCTAAGCCTACCACTGATAGTACTTGGACAGTACCCGAAACGGGAGGAAACTGGGGAATGGAGATTTCAAGGGTACCTACTATGTGGAACCTCAATGCTTTAGTTTACAGTGGGGGTAGAAACACCCTCACTGTAGCTGCAGAAAAAGGATTCAATTCACATCCAGACCTTCCTGTGCGTGATCTGACACCAGTTCCAATGGGCGCGTTTTCAAAAAAAGATCATGGTAATCATGTTTTAGGGGTTATAGGTGCAACATATGGAAATGGAATAGGTGTCTCTGGTGCAAATCCATTTGCTTCCTTAGCCTTTTTAAGACAAGGTATTTTTGGAACTGATATTCACTTTTATGAATTTTCAATAGTTGATTCTCCTCAATTTACTAGAGTTGTAAATAACAGCTTTGCCCTACATTCTAGCTATTCAGAAGAGGACGTGAATGAAAAAGGAAAAATTGCCTTGGGATTTATGCAGAAACTTTGGGGACCTAAATTAAGCTCAAACCCAGAGGATTGGGCAACTGTAAAAATTTATATCACTAGAGAAGCAGTAAAAATTAATTTCCCCCCACCTCTATTTGTTGCTGGTGCTGGTAATGATTATGGAGTATTGGCTTCACGAATATCTCAGTATGCAAATGCTGCTCTAGTTCAAATTCCTGCATATACTGCACAGACAGGAATTAATGTTGAAAATAATATAATAGTAGTTGAAAATATTGATATAAACAAGGATTTATTCACTGGTGGAGTAGTCGATGATTCTGGGATCTTTTATAGCGGTTCTAGTATAGGAGGAGATATTTCTGCTCCTGGCACAAATATTAAATCAACATTAGCTACAGGTTACGGAAGCATGACAGGCACCTCTATGGCTACACCCCATGTTTCAGGATTAGCCAGCTACATGTTTTCCCTTGACCCTGATTTAACCGCTTCAGAGGTTAGGCAACTTATCTTGGACAACACTGTTAATGATGTCAGTGGTAGTGCTGAAGTTGATGGTGTCACTATTGATGTTAAACCTCGCATGGATGCTTTTGCCTCAGTATTGGCAATAGACGAATTTAGGGAAAACAGACGTTTCCTTACAGCTTTACTCGATATTGATGATAACACCATAGACGGAAACCAAAGGGTACTTATAGGACATTCAGATTCTCCCTCTATAGCAGACTGGTGCACAAATCCAGCAGATGATGCTGACAACAATGGCATTTATGACGAGTTAGAAAACAACAAAGTATTAAAGCTAAAAACAGATAGCGACTATGGTCAAATATGCAAAGACCCTGAGGGCAATTTTCTAGAAGCTTATGGAGAACCACAAGCAAATGAATATGGTCCTATAGGCGATGACAGAATTGACATGTCAGACTTCCGCCGTTTCCGTGATGCACTACTACAAGCTGAAGGTCAAACCACAAACCTAAATGGTTCAAACGAAAACTCTAAAAAAGACTTAAACCTTGATAGTGCGGTAAATGTTGATGGTTCACAAGATGCACCTACAGAAAATGTTTACCCAAGAGCAGATTTTAACGGTGATGGTATAATAAGCCGAGATGTAACTATACTTTTCCCCTGCCAAAACACTGATGATCCAAGATGCTCAGCAAAAACAGACTTACAAGTTTTTGTGGAAGCTGCTAAAGGAGAACTTTGGGGTGGTGCACTTTGGGACGATGAAAATTATACTCCCGATGACCTAGGAAATCTCATTGACTCAGGAGACATAGAAGTCTGGCCACACTACCTATTTGCCAACTATCCCCAAAACAACAACCTCAACACCCCATCAGTAGGCTGTGTAAAAAGCGAAGTAGTAGGAGAAAGCCAAACCCGCACCCACAAAAGAGACTTAGAAAGAGATCCCCACATAGCTGATTACGAAAGACAAGTCTACACTCTACCTGTAGGCAACTACACCCTAAAAGCATATGCTTATGAAACAGAAGATTGCACAGGAGAAACAGTGTTTAACTTTGAGAGGGATTTCGAAGTAAAACTAGGTAGCGATGATATATGGGACCCAGCCCCACCAGTATTCGACACAACAGTAAAAGGTACACTCCTAATGGAAAATAGTGTGATTGATGAAAGCAAGCTAAACTCAGAAGGTTACTACGTAATAAAAGTACCTCGCCCCAGTGATTCTGGAACAGCAGCAGTTTGTGAAGACTCTCATGGCTACTCCCAAACATATAACACTAGCGACAATGTTACCTGCTTAAATTTTATTACTAAGGCCAAAAATATAACTGTAGAACCCCTCTGGACATTAACCAAAGATGGTGCTAACTTTGCTACAATACTTGTAGGCCATGAAACTAGACTTGATAGCTTGCCCTTATCATTACCACAAGAAATACAAAGCAAACGACTGGTAAGCGTACCCGGTGAATATGAATTAGATAGTAACCTAATATTACAGCGCAATGTCATGGAATATAACTCCTAGACAATATAGCAAGAGTACGTTTTCGATGCGAAGCATAAGCAGTATAATTTCTGCGCTGATAGTAACGAATTAGATTTAGTGATTGAGCTATTGTCAATCTAGGTAACGGTATTGCTGCCTTGAGCAGCACTCTTGCCTGTGGCAAAGTTAAAGCTGGAGACTTTTCTCCTAACATTAAACGCATCCTCACCAGAAAATGATGTGCTAGACAAGTTAATAGTATATGGTGATGCCAACCTAAGTAGCTTCTAGTTTCGTAGTGATCAAGCCCCAGTTCTTCTTTTGATTCCTCAAACGATGTTTCTATCGGCCATCTCATTCCACTTAGCCACACTAATGTTTCTAGGCTGACTTCTTCTGAGTCATTGCACAAATAATAGCTTATCTCTCTTTTCTCATTTAGGTTACGCCGAATTACCAACCACAGTTCCACTGGCTCTTCTTCTCCCCTTGTTTCCCATATTCGCTCAAAGGCAAATTCACATACTATTGGCCCTTTACTTCCTTCTTTCACTACATGTTTACTCCATTTTTCTGCTTCTATTTCCTTTGCTAACTCATCTATCCGTATTGATTCAATATTTGCCCTTGCTAGTTTCGGCTTCCTTCCCCTACCTTTATATTCAGGTACCTTGACCTCTGGCTTCTCCTTGTATACCTGCGTATCGCAAGATACTGCTGTAAAGTACTTTTTTCCTAATTCAGCTACTCCATCTCTAAACTCGATATTATTTCCATACAATGCATCTGCTAGCACATATTCAAAGCTCAAATGCCCTCTCTCTTCTGTCTTTTTTATCATTCCTAACGCTATTTCTGGTTTGGTTCTAAATTCTAGATCCTTTGGCACTCCACATTCTTCCCTTTTTTGTTCATGCTCTTTATCAAACCATTGTTCTGGTAAGTACAACTGCCCTTCTGTTAAGGTATGTCCTTTGTTACTGGCATACCCTAGGTATACTCCTACTTGACTGTTCTCCACTTTTCCTACTGATCCACAATATTGCCTTGCTACTCCTACTGAGCTTTTTCCTTGTTTTACATTCCCTGATTCATCAACTATCAGTACTCCATCATTACCTAAACTTTCTGCAATAAGTTTTTGATGCGTGTCAATCACAGGTTCTAACTGCCAAGGGCTTTGTCCTACAAAGTTTTGCATGCTACGGACATTCAGTCCTATTGATAGTGCCATTGCTTCTATATTTTTTCGATCAAGGTTGCTTAACAAACCTTTTAGATAATGTCCTGTCCAGATCAAACTTTCAGGTCGTTTAAATGCTTCTTCAAACTCTGCTACGTATTCTTTGAGTTCTTTTGCTAGCGCTTCTATATCTGCTTCAACTAAGTTGCATTCTGGAGGACTTAAATTTACGGCCTCTTCTAATATTTCATTGTGTGCTTTATAAATGTTTTTCATAGCCTTAATTTATTATTCACACTCGCACTTTTTTCGCACTTCCCCTTACTTAATATGCAACATTGCGCTGTAATACTAAGGGCTAACCTAAATGAAGAACTAGGTTATCAATCTGGGCTAAATACATTTGAAGCTCCAACAATAAAAATTAGGGTTGTCTATGAGGAAGAACTGAAATTGACAGCCAATAATACAAGATTACTACCGGATAATACTCCTGTTATTGGTAGAGTAGGTTCTACAGACTGCCCAGCAGGAACGAGAACCATGAATGTAAATCTTGTAGGGGAATTATTATCAGAGACACTAGCGGATACTATTAGTTTGAGTGGGGTAGTAAATAATACTGCTAACAATGCAAGTAAAGTAAGTGCAAGCATTGGTCTTGAAGCAGGGAATTACACTTTGATAGGCAACGCTACTATAATGGACACAGACACAAACACAACAAACTCAATAGCAGCTCAAGGTAGTTTTATAATAGAAGCCAAAGATAGCCCTGATTGTGGTAACTATGGCAAAATAATAATAAATGTTCCTGCTAATCCCGGGGCACACATTATTCAGCTTGGTTGTGAACAACTTACAGAAATCAAACCTGATGTACCTATCAGTGTTAGTGTTGCAGACAGTGATGATTTAATTGCAAGTGTAGATATTTCAGGAGTAATTAGTGGCAGTGCTACAAAGCCAGGTGACACGTGGACATTCAGTGATGTGGCAGAACAACTAAGTGCAGGAGAATATATTATTACTGTTACAGCTACATACAGTGATGGTAGTACAGAAACACAGAGTAAAAGCTTCACTGTACTTCTCGATGAACGCTCTCCTTCAGATGGTTGTAATGTGAACAAAACAATTGCTCTTGTCTCCTACTCAGCGCATTTAAGTGGTGACCCTGTTCGTGTCAGTTCATTTGGTCAGGTACCAGTAGAGTGGCGTCAAAGATGCTCTTTCAGTGGTAGTTATATAGGTAGGGCTCTACCCTCTGGCCTTCCAAATTATAGAGATGTAAATACTTATGGTGCACAAAAATACCTTTATTACACAGATGATGGCAGTAGTGTTAGCGATGATTGTATTGAAGCAGCTGAAAGTAAAGGCGATAGTATGAATTTATTTCCCCACCTTTCATCTGATTGGCAAAACTGTGAAGGTGTATTTAACGATTCTAAATGTACTCAACTTTGGCAGTAGTGAGTATGTTAGTAATATTAGTTCACTCAACTAATTATAGCAATTCTCAAAGGAAAAATCATCAGTAAAGGAACAAAGAAAACCTAAAAGACCTAAATAGTAAATTAAAAAGGACTCAAAAAGCAATTGGATTTTTAAATAAACGCTTTCTAGTAGCAGACAGCAGCTAAAATAGGTGCCATCAAACTTTCAAGTGTTTGCCCTTTTACTAATCCAGCACTTATGAAACTTGCCAAACTCCACAAGCTCTGTGCTTTTGCTACTCGACACCAATGGGAGTTACTACCTTCAATTTCTACCTTGAGTTGATTTTGAAGCTTTTTTAAGAGGTCCTGATCATGAGGTATGGCTCGCAATAAGCTGTAAACTACGGCAACAAAGCTAATATGTCTGCATATCGCTTCAATATCCCGTACCTGATACTGGTCCAAACCTTCTGCCTTACCTTCTTCATGATATACTTCAATTGGCCACCTATGGCGTCTGATTCTTGTTATTCCTGCTGATTGCCATTTTAAGCAATTTGAAATTAATGCATATGGCTCACCCTTCAATTCTTCCTCTCTGTAATTGATAACTAATCTTTGCTTCCCAAAATTCTTAACCTTAATCGTGCAACAAAAACTGTAGTACCTTTCTTTCTTTCCCTTGTAGGAAATGGTTATTTTACGGAAAACTGGCTTCTTCTCCTCACTTAAATTATCGAAATGCTCTTTTTTAAGTCTCTGACTGAAGTCTTTAATTGTTTCTTCTTGCCCATTTACAATTACTTTATCATCTGCACAAAGTGTTCCTACATAGGGAAGTTTAAGTTCCTTGTCAATGAAACGACAAAAAGGAGCTGCTGTATACCATTTATCAAATACTATAGGCAGTTTCATCCTTGGATTACTTTCCTTCCATTTAGATAGCAATCTTTTTGCAATGTGAAACTTGCTTTCATACAAATCTGTGACACCATCTTTGTTTTGATGCCTTCTCCATAATCTTATCAAGTACTGTCGCCATTTTGCTTCATTAGTCTTTTTCAGTTCTAGCTTACTTTCCTTGATGGGAATACCTAGCTCTGGCAGCCCCTCCTCTATTTTCTCAAGGTCAGCGGGTTTCCATAATTCAAATTCTACTGGATAGTCAGTTTGATCGTCACTATAGTGTAACCCTACCAAATGGTGCGCCCAAACATGGCATCCTTTACTAGAATCATAAAGTTTTGCTATGCCTTTAAAGTGTTTGCCATAATGCTCAAGCAAAGTATCATCTATACTTAACACACCTTTAGGTTTGAAACGAGTACCTTCCAGACTTGCTAAAAGGTCTAAACGTTTTTGGTTTAGTTTCTCTTCACTAAAAGGGCTTTTGTTTAACAAGCGATTAAGGCTGCTTTGATCACGGTTCTCAAAAATAATCAAGCGATTAATCCCCTCAACGGTTTTGTTTTCTGAAACAATAAGTCCACTTATATAACGTTTGAACTGTGTCATGGCTGAATCAGAGAAAATATCTTTAAAGAAATGTTCATAATGCTTAACAACTTCAGGGTAATCAAGCAGGGGTACCATATAATCACCTCCACGGTGTGTTTATACATTTTAGGAGGTGTTATTCATAATGTGAAGATTAGTAACAATTTGCTTTATCGGATATTAGCCTATTTTCGTTTTCCTGACATCGCAAAGGCCTCACTGCAAAAGTTGAGAATGTAGATTTCCTTTGTTCTAATGTATTTTTGGGATACAAAATGCGATATATTAAAAATGGGTTAAAACTGAACATTTTGCATAGAAATATCTTTCATGATTATTGTGTGCTATATACTCAATAAGCTTTTAATGGTAAATGTCCAAAACTAAGCCATTTTCAGTATATAGTTTAGGGGGTTCTGCTGGGCAAGTAATTGAAGCTTCAGGGGAGATTTTAAGCAATGTTGTTGATATTGCATTAGAAGGAGGATATAGCGAGGAATATTTAGTAGTTAAAGCAGATGGTACAGTTTGGACTTGGGGTAATGTTTGGATTCTTAATGAAGATAGGGTTATTAGCGCTCAGCCCCTAGCAATAGAACTTAAGCAGTTTATCTTCAAGCATTTTGCTTAGGTAGTAGTTTTGGTTCAGGGCTAAATTTATTAGCAGGCCTGAATGAAGGCAGGTATTGAAGAACCAATAGCTACTATACTGCTTATGGGTTAAAGTATGGACATATAAATTTTCGGTTACCCAAGCCATACCGATTGGGGAGTGCTCCCACTGGTTAGCTAAGTATTCAAAGTATCGCCTCTACTAAAGTATTTGTGCAGGTTTTGGAGACAATTTGATGGAGTTTTGGATTCCTTTTGGGTAAAGATTTTTCTGACGCATTATACTAAATATTGGAGAAAGTTTTATGTCGCAAGTTATTGTTCAGAAATATGGAGGCACCTCTTTAGGGGATCTAGAGCGGATTAATAAAGTAGCAAATCGTATAGCTCGCACGGTTGAACAAGGGAACAAAGTAGCTGTTACTGTTTCAGCCATGGGAAGAACAACAGATAGACTAATAAATTTTGCTAAGGAGTTTGCCCCACGCCCAAACAAAAGAGAGTTAGATGTCTTGCTAAGCACGGGTGAACAGCAGTCTATAGCATTACTATCTATGGCTCTTCACAATATAGGAATATCTGCAAGCTCTTTTACTGGTCGGCAAGCAGGGTTTTTAACTAATGGGTTATTTGGCAGTGCTCGCATTGTAGAAGTTAACCCTCAAGGTTTATTAAAGGCTTTTCAAACAAAAGATGTTTGTGTGGTAGCAGGTTTTCAAGGAGTAGATAGAGAAGGTAACATTAATACTCTTGGCCGGGGAGGTTCAGATACTACTGCAGTAGCTATAGCAGCAGCTTTAAAAGCAAAGGAATGTGAGATTTATACGGATACAGAAGGTGTTTACACTACAGACCCACACCTTATTCCTAAAGCTAGAAAGCTCGAGCTAATTGACTATGATGAAATGTTAGAACTTGCTTCTTTAGGTGCTAAAGTCTTACACTCTCGTAGTGTATGGTATGCTCGCCGTTATAATGTTAAAATTCATGTACGCTCGTCTTTTTCTTATAATAAAGGCACAGTAGTTGCTAAACTTAAGGAGACTTCTTTGACAACTGATAAGCCTGTAACAGGTGTTGCCTTAGACAAAAATCACGTGAGGATAAATGTATTAGGGATTCCAGATGCTCCCGGAGTAGCTGCAAAAATTTTTAAAGCTCTAGCTGTGGCAGGCATTAGTGTGGATATGATAATTCAAGGTGTTCCCGGTAGCAATGGTAACAGTCAACAAATGGCATTTACCCTTAACCAAGATGTAGCTGAAGATGCCCTTGATGCAGTTAATTTAGTGCTATCTGATATAGGTGGTCAAGCTGAACTAGACAAAGACATTGCTAAGGTTTCTATTGTGGGAATTGCTATTGGCTCGACCCCCGGTATTGCTAGCAAAATGTTTGAAGCTGTAGCATCAGTGGGTGTTAACATAGAAATGATTGCCACTAGTGAAGTGCGCATATCTGTAGTTATTCCTTTAGAAAAATCTAAGGAAGTAGTGGGGGCTGTGCACAATATTTTTGGCTTGGACTCTCAGAATTAATACATAAAATTTAAGGCCAAAGCAATTTTCGGGCTGCTTTGGCCTAACTACATTATTAGTTTAATTTTACCTTATTAGTTAGTCTTGATAGTTAGTTTACTGCACTGCCTCTGCTTCTACAGTAATTTCTGCAGTACCTTTTTTGTCACTGTCCTTGTTAGAGGTTGCAGTTATTGTAGCTGTGCCAACTTTGATGCCTTTTATCTCGCCACTATCCTCATTTACAGTAACAGTCTCACTATCACTAGTTGACCATTTAACTTTGGCGTTATCATCTGTAAGGGTTACATCATCCTCATCTTTAACAGTTGCAGTGAGTGTAACTTCCTCATTAACCTCGATGGTTTGGTCTCCTCCATCTATGGCTACAGATTTTATTTTTACACTGCTGCCACATGAAACCATTACTAACAAAAGTAATCCTGCAACTAACAAACTTAAACGACTATGCCAATTTTGCATAAAAGAACATCCTTCCTGAAAAAATTTCCTTATAGTTATACTATTGTTACTTAACAAATACAAGCCAAAAACATAAGAAAACCCTGCAATGTTAGAAGGTTCCTATTCTGTAGATTATATGTTGCACATTCTGCTAAGTAAGCTATAGCTTATGCTCTATTGTAAAATTTAGAGCCATATAACTTATAGGAGTTTATAAACAGACTGTTATGAGAGTGTTAAAATTCGCCCATGATTGTATTCTGTTATTTAATGGGTAGGTCATTTACTTTTTGACAGAAACTGTATAGTTACTAGTTGCTTTTTCCTTAGCCTCACGACGCTCTTTATCAATTATTTTCTTAACCTCTTCAGGTGTGGGTAGGTCTTTCTTATTGCCAAATCGAATGGGTTTGCCTAATTCAAGTTCCTTCATTGCCAATGAAACAGTGTTACGTGTTTTAGGTGTCTCGTTTTTGTCAAGTAGTGGTGGTAAACCCATTTTTAGCTGTGCAGCACGGCGAGCGACGATTATGGAAAGTCGATAGCGCGAATCCGTAAGTGCCATTAGATCATCAAAACCTTCTTGTGCCATGATTAATCTCCTAATCATTAAAGCTCTTGTAGCAAAAGAGCAATATCTTTATCTTGCAAATGCTTAGTTTTGGCTCTCTCAGCATGGATAATGCCACAGAAATTTTGCACGGCTTTTGCAAGTACATTATTTATAATTATATAGTCAAATTCTTTAACTGCCTTGATCTCTTCTCGAGCTCGAGCCAAACGCTTCTGAATTTTCTCTTCAGAATCAGTACCCCGACTTCTCAAGCGCCTTTCTAGCTCACTTAGGCTTGGTGGGGCAATAAAGAGCATAATTGCCTCGGGCATTTTTATCTTAACTTTTCTTGCTCCTAAAAGTTCAACTTCTAGAAGGACATCTTGACCTTTTTCTAGGGCTTCTTTTACTGGTTTACTAGGAGTGCCATAGTGATCTCCCACATACTCAGCATACTCTAAAAGACCATCATCCTCAATCATTTTTTGAAAAGTGTCCTCTTCATAAAAATGATAGTGTTTCCCTTGAACCTCTCCGGGGCGCTTCTTTCTGGTGGTAGCAGAAATAGAATAAAAGAGATTATCAAGGTTAGGTAAAGCTGCTTGGCGAATGGTATCTTTACCAACTCCAGAAGCACCAGTCATTACGAAGAGTATACCTTGTTTGTTCATAGTGTATTTGCTCAAAATTAGGTTGTAGGCATTGTGGGTTTAGACTCAAAGAGCGTCATTGTTTTAATTATTGCTCTAAACACCACTGATGCGCATAGAGATACAAAATTGTACGTCTCTACCACTATCAATTGTACCATTGGCCTTTATCATTAATCACTGGTCTTTTCTTTAAGGTTTCTTAATACAGGCCTTATAATGTCCTTGGGAAACCTCCTCAAGTTGAGGTACAACTGTGGCACATTCTTTTACAGCTATAGGACAACGTGTGCGAAAGACACAACCACTAGGTGGATTAATAGGACTAGGAATATCACCTTCTAAGAGAATACGCTCTCGCTTTAAAGTTGGGTTGGGAATTGGAATAGCAGAAAGCAGGGCTTCGGTATAGGGATGAATAGGATTACTATACAACTCTTTAGCAGGGGCAATTTCCATGATTCTACCTAAGTACATTACAATCACCGTATCACTTATATACTCTACTACTGCAAGATCATGGGCAATAAATAGTAAAGTGAGCCCTAGCTCTTCTTTTAAATCTTGTAGCAAATTTACAACCTGCGCTTGAATAGAAACATCAAGTGCTGAAACAGGTTCATCGGCTACAATAAATTGTGGATTGACTGCTAAGGCTCGAGCAATGCCAATACGTTGGCGTTGACCACCACTAAACTCGTGTGGGTAGCGCCTCATGTGTGCTGGTGATAGGCCTACTTTCTCTAATAAGCTAGCTACCTTTTCTCTTTTGGTTCTACCCCTAGCTAACCTATGAATTAGCAAGGCTTCACCAACAATGTCGCCAACTGTCATACGAGGATTTAAGCTAGCAAAAGGGTCTTGAAAGATAATTTGCATTTTCTTGCGATATTCTCGCATCTTTCCTTTGCTAAGCTTGGTGACATCAACTCCAGCAAACTTTACTACACCTGAACTAGGTTCAATAAGGCGTAAAATGGAGCGTCCTGCTGTGGTTTTACCTGAGCCTGATTCACCTACTAGACCTACAACCTCACCATGGGCAATGTTAAAAGAAATGTCTTGTACAGCCTTAACATTAGCGACCACTCTAGAAAACATCCCTTTGCGGATAGGAAAATACTTTTGCAAATTCCTAACCTCAAGAAGATGCTCAGTTCCTTGAGAATTTGTGGTTAAAGTAGTAGTCATACAGTAACCATTTCTTGTACCTCTTGCCAGCGAAAGCAGCGGACCATGTGACCATCACCTATAGCCTCGAGCTTAGGCACATCAGTCTTACATACTTCTTTAACATATTTGCAACGTGGATGAAAAGCACAGCCATCAGGCAGCAATAAAGGGTTAGGAACATTGCCAGGAATTGCTACTAAACGTTCTTGTTTTTTTGCTGCTTTATCGATGTGAGGCAGAGAGTTTAGTAATCCTAGAGTATAAGGCATTTTAGGAGCATGAAAAATAGTTTCTACCTTACCCTCTTCAACAGCACGTCCAGCATACATGACAACTACTCGGTCAGCAATTTCTGCTACTACTCCGAGGTCATGGGTAATAAAAAGAATACTCATGCCAATTTCACGCTGTAACTTACGCATAAGATCTAATATTTGAGCTTGGATAGTAACATCTAAAGCGGTGGTGGGCTCATCAGCTATTAAAAGTTTGGGGCCACAAGACAAAGCCATTGCAATCATAACCCTTTGACGCATACCTCCTGACATTTGATGAGGATAATTTTTTACACGTTTTGCGGGTTCGGGTATACCCACTAGCTCGAGCATTTCCGTAGCCAATTTCATGGCTTGACGTTGGTTTTTGCCTTGATGAAGTACAATAGCTTCAGAAATTTGATTACCCACAGTATAAACAGGGTTTAAACTAGTCATAGGCTCTTGAAAGATCATAGAAATATCATTACCACGAATCCTGCGCATGTCATGTTCTCTAAACTCTAAAATATTATTCTGTTCAAAAATAATTTCTCCCCCAGCAAAATATCCGGGGGGCATGGGAATAAGCTGCATAATAGAAAGGCTAGTTACCGATTTGCCAGAGCCTGATTCACCAACTACAGCTAACGTCTCGCCACGATCTATATGGAAACTTACCCCATCAACTGCTTTGACTGTGCCTTCATCAGTACTAAAGTAAGTTTTAAGGTCATTGATTTCTAAAAGCCTTTCTGCTTTGGCCATTTAACTAATATCTCCTTTAGATTACTTTTTGCTATGGCTTTAGCCATTTTAGCTGTGAGCATTGCTTCTAGCGTCATACTGCCTGCACTCATTTCGCCATAAAGCTGAGCCATAGTACCTTTTTTAAAGGTTAAATTTACCCCTTGAACATCTTTTGTAAGCATATAAGCAGCAAACTCACTTAAATAAGGTTCATGTCCTACCAAGGCTAAACTTTCATCACTTTCTTGTGTATAATTATGCAAGTCAGATAATAGATTAGGATAATTTGCACTTGCTAGATTTTCAAGTATGGCTTGTTGCCCTTCTTTCAAACAACTGTTTAAAGGTTTGGCAGTTTGGAGGGCTCGAGTATAGGGGCTAGAAAAAAGTTTGTCAAAACCTATCCCTAAAGTTACTAATGCTTCTTTTAAGGCTTCAGCTTGCATGTGTCCTTTATTGGTAAGTGGCCTTAGACTATCATCAAGATAAGTTGTCCCACGCTCTTCAGCCTTGGCATGGCGTATTAAATAAAGATTAAACACTTAACAATGCTATCATCATTATTATGAACTGGCTAGAATTATGCAATCGTCCAGACTTACAGAATTTGCCGTTTAAAATAGAGCTAGACAAACAAGGTAAGGTAATAATGTCACCAGTTAAAGTTTACCACTCTATACTACAAGGGGAAATTGCTGCATTACTACGTCTAAACAGAGCAGAGGGCAAGATTCTTACTGAATGTGCTATAAAAACCCAAAAAGGGACTAAAGTTGCTGATGTAGCTTGGGTATCTCAGGAAACATATGGAGTTATCAAAGATGAAGTTGAATGCTCTATAGCTCCAGATGTTTGCATAGAAGTTCTTTCTAATAGCAACACTGCAGAGGAAATGCAAGAAAAGAAAATCCTTTGTTACAAGAAGAAACTTTGCCTTCTAAAAGACAAGATCAACTAATTACACTGTCACAAAGTGATATAAGACCTACTCTAAAAATAAGTTACTCTCAATTGCTGGCAATGGACAAAGCAGGCATAATAAAAGAACGTGTGGAACTTATAGATGGAGATGTTATCCCTATGCCCCCTCCCAATGCTCTTAGGGGTAGGTTTTTTGCTCAGTAAGAATGTATATGCGCCCAGAACAAGAAAAATCAGAAGACCGTTTATTTTTTGAACTCCGTCTGTGACAGCAGTTCTAAAAAATCTACCCTTGTAAGCCCTCCCAATGCCCCGCATGCAATTGTAATTACGGAACTTGCCGAAAGATTGAGTCAGACCTTATATGCATATGCAAAAATCAGTGTGCAAAACCCCCTACAATTGTCACATAATTTAGAGGACAAAAATTTACCCTTGCCTGATATTACTGTTCTCAGAAGAAAAGCTTACTTTGAGCATCCTTATCCTGAAGATACTTACTTGGTTGTTGAGGTTGCTGACTCAAGCCTAAACTATGATCGCAATAGAAAAAAGCCTCTTTATGCACAGCACAGAATTTTTGAGTACCAGATTATTAATTTAGTTGATAAATACATTGAGATTTATACAGAACCTCGAGGTGGAGATTACTTAAGTCGGAGCAGATACACTTTCTCTCAGAGTTTTGCTCTCACAGCCTTCCCAAAATTAGCAATACAGTGGTTGCCCATAGAAGTGCTAGAATTACTTGATAGTGACAGGTAAAGTAAAATCATACTTAATCTCGTGCCTGTCAAGTTTTCTAACCTTGATCTTAAAATTACTCCAGATTTTTAACCAAGTAATTCAACAATTAAGAAAAGAAATATGATTAAGGTAAGGTAATTATGAATTGGTCTAAACATTTTTCTAAGCGCACTCATGGAATGAAACCTTCAACAATTCGTGAGATTTTAAAGCTTACCCAAAAACCAGAAGTCATTTCCTTTGCAGGCGGTTTACCTGCCCCCAACCTTTTTCCTGTAGAACATTTGCAAGAAGCCACTAATAAGATTTTTCAAGAAAATGCTACACAAGCCTTGCAATACAGCACTACTGAAGGCTATCCACCTTTACGGGAGTGGATTGCTAGTCAATTAAATGTGAGTCCTAAGCAAATTCAAATTGTTTCTGGCTCACAACAAGCCCTAGATCTAGTAGGCAAAATTCTGCTTGACCCTAAAGATAAAATAGTAGTGGCCTCGCCCACTTACATGGGCGCCTTAAGGGCTTTTGACGCCTATGAAATAAGCTATATTTCTGTTTCTTGTGATGAAGAAGGAATGCAACCTCAATCATTAGAGGAGGCCTTATCACAAAAACCCAAGCTCATTTATGTTACACCAAATTTTGATAACCCTACTGGTATAACCATGAGCCTAGTACGTCGCCAAGCTTTAGTTAATTTAGCCCAGGAATATAATGTAGCCATTTTTGAAGATGATCCTTACGGAAAATTACGCTTTGAAGGTGAGGAACTACCAAGCCTCTTTAAGCTTGCTCCACAACAGGTTATCCATGCAGGTACTTTTTCTAAAACAATGGTACCGGGATTTCGTTTGGGATGGGTGGTTGCTGAACCTGAGGTATTAGAGTTATTAATAAGAACAAAACAAGCAAGCGATTTACACACTCCTACCATCACACAATACATTGCCCATGAGATCACTAAAAATGGTTTTATGACTGACCATATTAAACAGGTGCAAGCTTATTATCGCAAGCAGCGTGATTTTATGTTAGCAGCTATGCAAGAGCACTTTTATAATGAGATTCACTGGACACATCCCCAAGGAGGTATGTTCCTATGGGTAACCTTACCTGAAGGTAATGATGCTACAGCGCTACTAGATAAAGCTGTAGATCAAAAGGTAGCTTATGTGCCTGGTGAACCTTTTCATGCTAATGGTGGTGGTAAAAACACCTTTCGCTTGAGCTATTCTATAGCAACAAAAGAGCAAGTTGATGCAGGTATTACACGTTTAGGGCAGGTGTTTACAAAATATCTAGAATAATCTTGTATATGGGGAGATGTGATTTTGTATGCCTCGAGATGATCCTAAACGTTTTCATGATCAACTACCCACTAGTCAGAAAATACTTCAGGCATGGAAATGAGCAACTTCTAAAACTGCTTTTATATGCTCTAGAAAAAGAACCAATTAATAAAGAACTATTGCAAGACCTACACTACTTTAACCAACACCATAATATTCACTTTGGAATTATTCGCTATTACCTTCGTGCCTGTGAAAAAGAGCAAGGCCTAGCAGCATTTGGAGAACCAGTAGAAGATTTTACCCATGATACTCAAGGCACAAACTTTGATGCCCTACATCAACTCAAACACACCTTCTCACACAATACAGAAAAAGGACGTCAGATTAGAAAATCTAAACAAGATGAGCCACTATATTTTTAGAGTAAGACTACAAATACCCTTTCCCGCCTTGAAATATTCGAAGATTTGATAGCAAGAACTTATTTAAACATCTATGCAAAGTAGGAAGAAGACATGTTTAACACGATAAAAGACCTTTATAATTACAGCAAACACTATCCAAGTAAGTTCATTATTGGCTTTATTGCTTTGATAATCTCAACCTATACAGCCACCCTGCCACCACTTTTTATTGGTAAAACTGTAGATGCAATTAGTCAAGGCAATACCAATTTAGCAACTATATTACCTCTTATACTAGCTTTACTAGCAGTAGTGACAATATCTGCTTTTGGGTTGGTGGTAGTAAGGCGTACTATTTTGAATGCCAGCTGGGAAATTCAGTTTGATATTCGTCGTGATATTTTCAAGAACTTCACTAAGTTAGATTCTAGTTACTATGATAACCATCGTATAGGAGACATGATGGCACGCTTAACTGCCGATTTAAGTGCTGTGCGCATGATGGTAGGAGTGGGTTCTTTTATGGGCACGAACATCCTACTGTTCCTTATTTTTACATTATATAGGATGTTTCAGCTTAATCTAATTCTGAGTTTACTTACCCTACTAATAATTCCAGCGATAGGCCTCACTTTTTTTGCACTCCTGCGGACTGTACATAAACGGTATCAAAAAGTACAAGAACAATTTTCTAATGTCTCGGCTATGGCACAGGAAAATTTTAGTGGTGTGCGGGTTGTAAAAGGCTTTGGCATTGAGAATAGGGAACTAGCATCATTCAAAGGTCTAAATGACGAATTTATACGGCGTAATCTTTCTCTCACTAGGGCTGAGGGACCACTTTTCCCTTTGATGGAACTTTTCTTTGGTGTAACTATTTCGCTATTGCTTTTAATAGGTGGGCGCTATGTTATGGGCTTAGGTGGCAATTTAACTATTGGTGAGTTTATAGATTTTGTAATCCTTTTTGAAAACATACAGTGGCCCATGATTGGCATAGGTTGGATTGCTAGTGTTCTGCAACGGGGGTACACCTCTTGGGGACGTTTAAAAGAGCTTTTAGAAGTCACAACAGACATAACTGATAATGAAAATACCGATTACAACCTAACTAAAGTTAAAGGTGCCATAGAATTTCAAAATGTCAGCCTTAAGTTTGGTGAAGTAATCGCTTTGGACAATGTCTCTTTTAAAGTGGCAGCAGGTGAAAACTTGGGTATAACTGGACGAACAGGTTCAGGTAAAACTATGCTAGCTAATTTGATTGCTAGGGTAATAGAACCTACAGATGGACATATTTTTGTTGATGGTATAGATATAAAGAAGTATCCTATAGAGATCTTGCGCCGCCACATTGGCTTAGTACCTCAAGAGCCTTTTTTGTTTTCGGATACTATTACTGAAAATATTGCTTTTGGTATTCCTAAAGATAACCCTGATGTTGTGCTTGAGCAAGTTAAAGAAGTAGCAGAATTGGTACAGCTAGCAAAAGATGTAGAGGACTTCCCCCAGCAATATGAGACCCCTTTAGGGGAGCGAGGAGTAACTCTTTCAGGGGGGCAGAGGCAACGCACAGCAATGGCAAGGGCAATTATTCGTGATCCAGACATTCTAATTCTAGATGATGCTTTAAGTGCAGTAGATACTCAGACAGAGGCTCGTATTCTAGAAGGCCTAGCTAAGGTTTCTAAAGATTGTACCACTGTTGTCATTGGTCACAGGATTTCGGGTTTTAAGCACAGTGATAAAATAATAGTTTTAGAGCAAGGTAAAGTTGTTGAGCAGGGAACTCATGAAGAGCTTATTGATTTGAATGATTTTTATGCGGATATGGATCAGAGGCAACAGTTGGAGAAAGAGCTTGAGGCTGTCTAGGTAGATCAGCGGGAGTATTTGAACAGAAAGCTAGAAAAGAACAAGCTGAAGGAATTCTCAGCTTCATTCAGGTAGAATTAAATGCTTCACATATACAATTCAATCCTACTTTAGTTTACTTTGATCTAAATTTAGTAGAAATTCAAACTTAATTGGAGAAGCATATGAGGAAACCCTTGTTCTTTTTACTGTTTTTAGTCGTTAGTGTCGCTTTAGCTGAAGATCCTACCTTTGCACGGCCACAATCCATAGTAGTTGAGTCCCCTGAAAGCATTGTGGTTAATCCAAATCCAAGTTATGTAGTAGATTTATGGTTGAATAAACGTAGTTCAAATGGATTACCTGTAACATACCGTATTGGGGAAAAAATTTCTTTAGGTGTGAAGGTTAATCAAAGTGCTTATGTTTACATCTTTAGCCTTCATGCAGATGGTACGGTTGATCAAATCTTTCCTAATCGTTTTGATAATGGTAATTTCTTACATGCTAATCAGCCTAGGTATTTTGGTACAGGAAGTGAGTTCACTTTCAGAGTCGCTGGCCCAACAGGCCTTGATAAGGTGATTGCACTTGCTAGTAAATCCTCATTGGACACTTCTACACTAGCAAACTTTAGAAGCGAGCGAGACTTCTTTGCTGCAGGGGAACATAGTAACCAAGAAAGTTTTGCTAGAAGCCTATCAATTATTGTAGAGCCCACCCCTCAGCATGATTGGATAACAGATACAGAGCAATTCCATATTAGATATTAATTGATAAGGAGCTTAAAATATGAGCAAACTTCAATCAATTATCATTCTATTAGCATTAGCAATTATAAGCATAAGTTGCTCTACTAATAGTACTGGTAGCAATAAACAGCCTCCAAAACCAAACATAATACCCCCACCTAGTTTAGATAGCTACTTCGAACGGTTAAATCAAAAGCATCCTAATATTGATGGATTTTCTCTAGACGAGCAGGGTAATATTAGAGTTTACATAAAGCAAGACGTAAATAACCTAAGCACACAAGCTTTAGAGACATTACAGATCAAAATCCAAGACGACATTGAAAGTGTTTTTGGTGAGGGTTTTCTATCGAGTTTAGTAGATAACTCTCACAATGCCCAACCTCTATCTCATAACGTTCCAAAAATAAAGTTACTCCAAAGCAAGTATGACATTGCCCAGCTCGCACAGTGGCGGCGAGATATGGTAAACTTGTTAGACATAGCTGATGTTGTGCTCATTGATCTTGATGAGGCAAGGAATCAAATAAAAGTTGGTGTCAAAACTGAAGCTCTACGAAGCAAAATAGAGGTAGAGTTAAAGAAATTAGGCATTCCACTGGAAGCAATTGTGGTTGAAAAGACTAATCCATTTAGCCTTTCTAATCATTCTTTAAATAGCAGAGTTACGCCTGCTGTTGGAGGTCTAGGAGTAAATTATAGTGGTTCTCCTATTCGAAATAGAGCTGTTTGTACCTTGGGGTTTCTGGCTAGGCATAGTCGTGGTTCTGTAATGGTGCTACCTTCACATTGTAGTAATAGAAGAGGTGATGGTCCTGATGGTACTAAGTACTATCAGCCTACTATCAACAACTCTTATTACATTGGTGAAGAAGCTGTTGATCCCAATCATTTTACTGGTGGTAGGTGTCCAGCTGGACAAAAATGTCGCTGGAGTGATGCAACGCTGGTAAAGCTTACATCATCAACCTCTTTCAATTTAGGCAGCATTGCTCAAGCCACTAGTTGGTGGAATAATTCCAAGCAGATTAACCATTCTAGTCCCACTTTTAGAATTACTAGTAAGCGAACCTTTCCCGTAAGTGGAGAATATTTAGATAAGGTAGGTATAACAACAGGTTGGACCTTTGGTATAGTAACAGAAACCTGTGTTGATGTAAGAGTCAGTCAAGATATTACCCTTTTATGTCAAGATATTGTGAGTAAGCCTTCTTGGTTAAGTACCACTAGACCAATTTCTTCAAAGGGTGATAGTGGTTCTCCTGTTTTTAAGTGGCTAGGCAACGACATTGTTCTTTATGGAATCCTCTGGGGTAGCAGAGATGATAATGGTGACCAATTTATCTTTAGTGCAATGATAAATATTGAGTATGAATTAGGTAGTTTGACAACGTATTAAGCGTAAAAAATTTGATATGGTGTGCCAAAAGATTTGGGGTTCGCTCTTAAATACAGTGAATTGAGGCTCAAACCTTGAAGGTTTTCAAGACCTTCAAGGTTTCTGTGAGTAAGGCCTTCAGGAAGGTAAAAGATAATGATGTGATAAACATACAGAAGTAGTGATGCTAATTTTCCTTGCAGGAAAGTATTTCAATTGTAGCGATAGGTGAAGTATAGAGTAGCTCCAAAGGGATTTTCTGTATTTCCTGTTAATCAAGGTAGTCTTTTTATAAGATTTCTATCCGATACTTCAAAGTAACTATGGCTATACTCTAGGTGAAGTTACTATGTCCTATAAGCAAAAAATAACGCAAAACAGAGTATCACCACATGTATAGGACTACCCATTCATAAAGTAAGTTTAGCATAAGTGCAATTAGCCATCTTGTTATACTACCTAACCAGAGAGGTTTTAATGTTCAAAGAAATAACCCCAGCAAATTTTGTCAAACTAGAAGAAGAAGTCTTAAGATTTTGGCAAGAAAAAGAAGTTTTCAAAAAGTCTATAGCAAAAGATGCTCCCAAGGGCAATTATGTTTTTTATGAAGGTCCTCCTACTGCAAATGGAAAACCCGGTATTCACCATGTACTAGCAAGAGCTTTTAAAGACCTCTTTCCACGCTTTAAGACTATGCAAGGTTATAGGGTTGTTCGCAAAGGTGGATGGGATACCCATGGCTTGCCTGTCGAAATAGCTATAGAAAAAAGACTTGGCTTTACTAAAAAAACTCAAATTGATGAATATGGCATAGATAAATTTAATGCTTTAGCTAAAGAATGGGTTTTTGAAAATATTCAAGACTGGAACTACATGACTGAGCGCATGGGTTACTGGATTGATTTAGATGATCCTTATATCACCTATAACAACGAGTATATTGAAAGCTGCTGGTGGGTTATGAAGGAGCTTTGGAAACGGGGATTACTAGGTGAAGATTATAAAACCACTTGGCATTGTCCTAGAAATAATACTAGTCTAGCAAGCCACGAAGTTTCTTTAGGCTACAAGGAAAATGTCCCTGACCCTTCTATTTACCCTAAATTCCCTGCTGTAATGGCTGATTTGGTTGCAAAGGACATAGTTGCTAATGCAGATGAACAAGTGTACTTATTAGCTTGGACGACAACTCCTTGGACTTTAGCTGCTAATACAGCTTTGGCTATAAGTTCTGAAGCCGATTATGGTCTTTTTGAAGCTCCACACACAACTAGTGAAGATAATAAAGACCTTTATGTCATGCTTGTTTCCTTAGCAGATAGCGCTTTTGGTGAGGGTAAATATAAGCTAATAAAAACTTTTAAGGGCAAAGAATTAGTAGGAATTAAATACCAACCAATCTTACGTGCACATATACCTGAGGGCGAAGATTTAGATAAAGGTTATAGGGTTATTGCAGATGAGCATGTGACCACTGATAATGGTACTGGTGTTTTGCACGTTGCACCAGCCTATGGTGATTTAGAAATTGGCAAGACACACGATCTACCTACTATCTTTTCAGTAGATTTATTAGGAGAAGTATATCCAGAAGTTTGTCCTGTTGATATTCCAGTAGGTTGTGAAGGCCCTTATACTAAACAATTTTTTAAAGATGCAGATAAACCTATTGCTAAAGACTTAATTGATCGTGGTCTACTGTACCGCCAAGGCACTATTTATCACACTTACCCCTTTAACTGGCGTGATGGTACACCCCTTATTAACTATGCTAAAAAGAGTTGGTATATCCGCACCAGTAAGCTTAGAGATAAGCTAGTTAGTAATAATAATGCTATTAACTGGGTTCCTGAGCACATTCGTGATGGACGTTTTGGTAAGTGGCTAGAAAATAATATTGATTGGGCGTTGAGCCGTGAGCGCTATTGGGGTTGTCCTTTGCCTATCTGGGTGAGTGAAGATGGTTCAGAGCAACACTGCATAGGTAGTATCAAGGAATTAGCAGAACTGAGTGGGCAAGACCTTACTGATTTAGAACTGCACAGACCTTATGTAGATGAAGTCACCTTTGAAAAAGATGGCAAGCTGTTTAAACGCTTACCCTATACAGTAGATGTATGGTTTGAATCAGGAGCTATGCCTTATGCTCAATATCATTATATGGGCGAAGAGTCTACTGCTGAAGAAAAAAGTCATTTTGAAGCCAATTTCCCTGCCGACTATATTTGTGAAGCAATTGACCAAACTAGGGGTTGGTTTTATAGTCTTCATGCTCTTGCAACCCTTTTAACTTATGAGGGCAACAAGGAAATTTCTGCTGGTCCTTTAGCGAATCTAGCACCCAATCAAAGTTCTTTTAAGAATGTTATTTGTCTAGGGCACATTCTTGATGAAAAAGGCGAAAAGATGAGTAAGTCTAAGGGTAACGTTGTTGACCCCGAAATGGTACTCAATAAACAAGGAGCTGATGCGCTCAGGTGGTATCTTTATAGCTCTGCACCACCGGGAAACTCGCGGCGCTTTAGCCAAAATCTAGTTGACGAAACTATTAGAGATTTTTTTAATACATTTTGGGAAAGCTATAAGTTTTTTGTCTTGTACGCTAACTTGGATAAGCCTGAACTCAAACAAGTTTTAGTTGTTAGTGAGCGTCCTGAAATTGATCGCTGGCTTATTGCTAAACTAAATAAGCTTATTAAAGAGGTGACTTTAGGATTGGAAAATTATGATCCCACTTCTGTGAGCCGCAACGTTCAAGATTTTGTGACAAACGATCTTTCTAACTGGTATATACGCCGTAATCGCCGCCGTTTTTGGAAATCTGGTAGTGATATAGATAAGCTAGCTGCTTATAAAACCCTTTACGAAGTCTTAGTAGGAGTCACTAAGCTTATAGCACCTATGGCCCCTTTTATAAGTGAGAGCATCTATCAGAACTTAGTATGTAACCTTGATTTTACTGTTCCTGAGTCAATTCACTTAACCCAGTGGCCTGAATATGATGAGAGCTTAATTGACAAAAATTTGCTTAGGGACATGAATGCACTTATTCAAGTAGTAGAACTAGGCCGTAGTGCGAGGGCAATTTCTAAAGTTAAAGTGCGTCAACCTTTACCAGAAGTTTTAGTGCGTGTAAGTACGCAAGAGGAATTAACAGGTTTAAAGCGCCTCGAGCAACAAATAAAAGAAGAGCTAAACGTTAAACAAGTAAAATACCTAGACATAACTGCTGATTTTGTTGATTACAACATCAAACCTAATCTACCACTAGTAGGTAAACGTTTAGGCAAGCTTATTCCTATTTTAAAGAGCGAGCTTGCCAAGATAGATGGAAAAATGATTGCTGCTAACGTACGCGAAGGTAAGGAAACAACTATAGAGCTAGTAGGGGAGAGGTATGATTTTGAGCCTGAAGCTTTTTTGCTCGAGGCCAAAAGCCCAGAAGGTTACATTGCTGCTGAAGAAGGTGGTTACTTAGCTGCTCTAAACATAGCACTCACACCAGAGCTTATAGAAGAAGGCTTAGCAAGAGATGTTATTCGTGTAGTACAAAATGCTCGAAAAAATGCTGGCTTAGAAGTCTCTGATCATATTAAACTTGGCTTAAACACTGATGGTAAACTGAAAAAGGCTATAGCTACTCATAAAGATACAATTACCCATGAAGTCCTAGCAAAAGAATTGCAAATAGGAGAATTAAGAGAAAGTTATTTAGAAAGTACTCAGCTAGAAGGCCAAACGCTTACAATCACTATTAAGAAAGAAGGTACATTATCATAAGAAAGTTTGTGGTAGAGTACTTGTTATGAAAAACTCTTGGTGGCTTAAGCTCTTTAATCCTGTTGATATAAGCAGCCTCATTTACTTCCGTATTGCTTTTGGTTTAACTATGATGTGGGAAGTAGTCAAATACTTTGAAAAAGGTTGGATAAATGCTTATTGGATAGCGCCTGAGTTTTACTTTTCTTACCCCTTATTTGAATGGCTAAAGCCTTGGCCAGGCAATGGTATGTATATACATTTAGCTGTTTTAGGAGTATTAGCTTTTTTTATAACTATAGGTTTTTTTTATCGTTTCTCCACTGTTTTCTTTTTCTTAGGTTTTAGTTATATTTTTTTACTGGATGAAACACACTACCTCAATCACTTTTACTTAGTAGTTTTGCTTAGTTTTTTGTTAATATTCTTACCCCTAAATCGTAAGTGGTCACTAGATGCACTTATCTGGCCCAAACTAGAAAGTGATACTGCACCTGCTTGGGTGCTGTGGTTACTGCGCTTTCAAATAGGTGTACCTTATTTTTTTGGTGGTGTAGCCAAACTAAATATGGATTGGTTTCAAGGTGAGCCTATGCGTATGCGCCTTGCTCGGCGTATGGATTTCCCGTTAATAGGTCAGTTTTTTGATAAAGAGTGGATGGTGTATTTTTACACTTATGGAGGGCTTTTAATTGATCTTTTAGCTATACCACTACTTTTATGGCGACGAACACGCCTTCTAACATTTTTTGCATTTATCCTTTTTCATTTTAACAATGCCTATATGTTTAGCATAGGTATTTTTCCTTGGTTAATGATTGCCGCTACTACACTTTACTTTGATCCAGCTTGGCCTAAGCTTCTTTGGAAAAATATGGCAAGTAAGGCTAGACACCTAAAAATCTTAAGTGTTTTTAGTGCTATTACATTAGGAATAGTCTCAATCTTTTGTGAATTGGATACAGAAAAAGCTGTTGTTGGAGGAGAGCTTGTAGAAAGACTAAAGATAGATATACAAGTTGTACCCATACTTGTCGCTGCTAGCGCAGGAATGTTACTTATATGGGCTTTGGCAGGCCGACTAGACTCTAAGATTAAGATCAATCAAAAGGTAAAAAAGGGGAACTTGCCAGTTTGGAGAATGAGAATTGTTGTAACAGGTTTGACCTTATGGTGTCTTATACAAACTTTATTGCCCTTACGTCATTATCTTTATCCAAGTAATGTTCATTGGTCAGAAGAGGGGCATCGTTTTGCATGGCATATGATGTTACGTGATAAGCAAGGTGATGTGCGTTTCTTAGTAACTGAAAACATAGGAAACACGCAGCAATACTTGCAGCTTACTTCAAAGGATTTAATAAAAAGTAAACTACTTACCCTACGCCAGCTAGATAAAATGTCTACACGACCTTATATGATTCATCAATTTTCTCATTATTTAGCACAAAGGTTTGAAAGAGAAAGTCTTCCTAATGTTTATATCTATAATGTGCAAGCCCTTTCCGAAGTTTCACTTAATGGTAGAGACACCCAAGCTATTATAGATCCTAGCCTTGATCTTGCTGCACAGCCAATACCTTTTGGGTATGCTGTTGGAGTTATGCCTTTGACAAAGCCACTGAAACCTTCTGAAGGAAGCCTAGCAGATACTTCTGTAGAGAAAAACTAATTTAAAATTATAAAATGACCTTAAGTATAATCAAGACTTTGTGCAAATTCCTCATGCTGGATTTGCTCAGATGTTATAATAGAAAGTTGAATTGGTAAGTTGTAGATCAATGAGTTGGAGAAGAAATCACCCTTAGTTTATTTTTAACTATGTTGAGATTATGCGTGTATGAAATTTACTGCACATAAATGTAGTCTAGAATAGGTTATGTTTAACCTAGCAGATAATATGGAGAGTTGACAACATGCGTTTAGTAGTTATAGGAGACATTCATACCCAAGCTGAGAAGTTTTGGCGCATGCTAAGAGAGGCAGGCTTAGCTGATGCCGAAAAACGACCTACCAAACGTATGCATGATCCAGAAGTTAAACTTATTTTACTTGGTGATCTCTTTCATGCCAAAAGTCGTGAGCGCTATAGAGAGCTTGCTAGAGTTGAACGTTATGATGAGTATAATCCTAGTCACCTAACTAAAGCTGAGAAGGCCCAAGAGGAGTTTCTTAAGGATGTCAAGTTTTTTTACGATGATTTAGCTGCAGGGCAAATGGTTATTCTTATGGGAAATCATGACTTTAATGCAGTAACTTTTAATCAGGGTCCGTTGCGTACTGATGATATTTGCCATCTAGAATGGAAAGAAGGTTATGGAGGGGAACTTGACAATGAATTGTGCCAATGGGTAAGAAGTTGGCCTTATGAGATTATTGTTGAAGATATTCACTTTGCACATGTCGGGCCATTGCCTGAGCATAATAGTTATGATGAAGGTTTTTACCTAGAAAATCGCCGTCGTTGGATTTATGAAGATAAAGATTTTCTAGCTTCAGCTTCTTACCGCCTTGGTGTTTATGGACATACTCCTGTACGAGGTGGGGTTAACATAGCTTCGCAGGGTAGGGCCATTCTACTTGATACTAATGGTCATAATGAGGAATATACTTATCTTATTATAGAAGCAACTCCAAAACAATATAGGCTTGTTATGAGAGGGCTTTTCTTTGACGAAACTATGCCCCGGACAATATAAAGCTATTGTTGAAACTAAACTCTATGGTTGAAAAATGTCAGTACTCTTTAAGCCTGCAAGGTTCTTCTGTTGGTAGTTATGTGGTGCGTACACATAAGTCTAAAAAAGGCATTTTTTTAGACTCTCACTTGGTATTACAAGGTAATTTAGGCAGACAAGTAGTTACACAACATAGCTATCTTCACCCTAGTGGTTTACATAGCTTATCTTTTAAAGAGGAGACTTTGGATCGCAACCAACACAGTAGCTGGAATGTGTCTTTTGATGCAAGTAGTGGTTTGGTTACTGCTTCCCGCAATAAAAATGATGTGGTTTCTATACCCTATATTTTACCTTTTCAAGATCCGCTAGGTTTACTCTATCAGATTCGTAAATTGAAAGATGATTTACCTGTGCAGGTGCCTATGCTAGGCAAAAGTGTATTTGTTAACTTAATAAAAACTAGCAAGCTTTCAACAACCTTAGGTAAATATGATGCACGAGTATACATATTACATCCCGGTGGTAGCTATGTATATGTTGATGTTAGCCCTCCTAACTATATTCTTAAACTTACGCAAAAGTTGCAACATCAATTTGTTGAAAGTTCCTTAATTAAGGTATCAGAAGAGGAAAATCATCTTAAGAAAAATCTTGTCAAGAAGCCGCCTTCTTCATCAACATCGAATTCTGGAAGAAAAAAACCCTCGAGAAAGAGGATCCGAGAAACAAAACATAACAGAACAGCAAAGCGCAGCCCTAAGAAATAGCTATTGGCCTTTTGGTGTAAACCTATAGCCCACTCCCCAAACTGTATGAAAGTAAATAGGTTCAGTAGGGTGGGGCTCAAAAATTTTGCGGAGCTTCATTATAAAGTTGTCCACTGTGCGACTACTAGGAAAAGCTTCCTCGCCCCAAACATTATCCAAAATCTCATCGCGACTAATTACTTCCTCTGCCCGCTCAGAAAGTAGTTTGAAAATCTTTAGCTGACGCTCGCTAAGTATTTCTTCTTTACCACCTGCTAACTTTACTGTGTGATTGCGAAAATTGACTGTGTGCCCTGCGAAACTAAAAGTTGCCTCGCTACTTTTTTCAACTAAGCCTTGGCGCTTAAGCATGTTTTTTACCCGCAGTAAGAATTCATTTAAATCAAAAGGTTTGGGCAAATAGTCATCTCCTCCCACACTTAAGCCTTTTATGCGATTTTGTGTTTCACCCTTAGCACTTAGAAACAGTACTGGGGCATTATTGCCAGACTTACGCATTTGCTCACAGAGTTCAAAGCCATTTAAGTGAGCAAGCATAACATCAAGCACTACCAAGTTCGGCTCGAGCCCTTGCCACTTCTCTAACCCTTCTTGACCATCTCGAGCTATTTGTACGGTATAACCTTCCTCTATAAGGTTATCTGCTAACAATTCAGATATTATTTCTTCGTCTTCAACAATTAGTATTAAAGGTTTCATGATTAGATTTCTTTAGTTATAATTCTTTTAGGAAAGATTATTGTAAAGCGTGTTCCTTGTGGTAAAGGTTCACATTTTACCCAACCATTCATAGCCTCACTAATAGATTTTACTAAATAAAGCCCTAAACCAACACCTTTAAACTCACGAGTAAGTTCGTTACCAGCACGGTAAAATTTCTTAAAGATATGCTTTGCATCTTGAGGATTAATGCCAATACCTTTATCTTCAACATGAACCTTAACAAGATAATTATCGTCTTCTAGACTAACTGTAATAGGTTTATGAGCATTAGTGCTATACTTTAAAGCATTTTCTAATAGATTAGTCAAGACTACGCTAAAGGCCTGAGGGTCAATAGATACTGGTAGAGGATAGTCAGCATAATGAATATTTAAGCTTGCTCCTCTAGTCTCTAAACTTGCGCTAGCTTCATTGACTATATTTTTGACTACCTCATTTAGGTCATGAGCTGTGAGTTTAGGGGTTTCTAGGGAGTGCTTGAGCCGTGCACTGGCGAGTACTTGTTCACTAGTAAACTCTAATCGTTGTAACTCTAGGGCCATCTTTATAAGATAGTCTTTTCTTTTTTCAGGACTTGGACTTTGTCGCTGTAAGGTTTGTACAAGCAATTTTAAAGTGGCTATGGGGGTGTTAAATTCGTGACTAATAGCGTCTAAAAAATTTTCTTGACGGCGCTTAAGTTCACGCTCGGCTTGCAGGCTTTGATAAATAATAAGCAAGCCAAAAAGAACAACTGCTACAAAGACAGGGCCTTCATACTTAAACATACGAATATACTTTTGTTGCTGGTTTTCAAAATTGCTAATAGCATGTGGATTAACAATTATATTGCCCTTGTAAATTAATAAGTGGGATAATCCCTTTTCTGTTAGGAGTTTTTCCTTGTCATTTAAAGATGTAGTAGCAATATTTGCCAGTTCAGCCTCTAATTGCCATTGATCAAGCATTAATGCTGTTATAGAGCGAACATAGTTTTGTTGAAAAATTATCCACCACAACATTTGTGCTAGCACAAAAATGATAATAACACCAAAGGCTAGTTGGACAACTTTTAAGGGGAAAGATAAATTTTTCTTAGCTTGATTTTGCATAACCTGTTCAGAATTTTAGACAGTGAAGAATTGAACATTCTGAAATGAATCCAACACTCTATCAACTTGTTCTCAAGCTTTGTGCCTGTTCTAGCGAAGAGAACATACCCTGAAGATTCTACATCTTTCGAGTAGTTTGCAAGACGTAAGGCGTGAAGGCATAAAATGTTTTAAACCCATTTTCAGTATATTATGCCATTGTATTAGCAACTGTAATGATTATGTCATAGCTTATTTCCTAAATTTTAAGATAGTGATTAATTCAGGATGAGTAACTTGTTATGAGTTCGAAACCACATATAAATTTAGAAACCTTCAAATACCAAACAGATTTTGGGTGGTCTTGTGTTGACTTCCCAGACTTAGACTCAGATAATACTTTGGTACTTATCTTTGGTGCTACTGAGTTTATTGATTCTCCCGAGGCTATTTTAGAAGTTATTAGAGCCTTCCCCAAATCACAAATTCTTGGTTGTTCTACAGCTGGTGAGATTTTTGATTGTACTGTAGCAGATAAAACTCTTTCTGTAGCGGTTATGCGCTTTAATCGTACACATTTAAAAACAGTTTATGCCTGCGCGAAATCAGCTAGCGATTCTTACGAGTCAGGCAAAAGCGTTGCTGAAAGGTTGATGCAATCTTCTAGCTCTATTTTACGTGGAGTAATGATTCTTTCTGATGGTTCTAATGTTAATGGTAGTGAGTTAATTCGTGGGCTTAATTCTGTTTTGCCTAGTTCTGTAGTTGTTACTGGCGGGCTTGCTGGAGATGGTGATCGTTTTGAGAGAACTTGGGTTTTAAAAGAGAAAACTCCTCAGCTTGGTGTTATTTCAGCGGTGGGGTTTTATGGTGAGCACATTAAATTTCATCATGGTTCAAAAGGTGGATGGGATATGTTTGGCATAGAAAGATGTGTTACCTCTTCAAAGGCCAATACATTGTATGAGCTAGACCACAAACCTGCTTTGGAGCTTTATAAAAAATACTTAGGTGACAGGGTAGCAGATTTGCCAGCCTCAGCTTTGCTTTTCCCTTTGTCTGTAAAACTTAACCCCAAGGATGAAAAGCAGGTAGTACGTACTGTATTAGGTATAAATGAAGAAGAGAATTCTATGACTTTTGCAGGTGATATTCCCAAAGGGGCAATGGTTCAGCTTATGAAGGCAAATTTTGACAGGTTGATTGATGGAGCTACTGAGGCAGCTATCATGTCGCTTAAGGAAGATAAATTTACAGGTGAACGTCTTTGTATTGCCATTAGCTGTGTAGGAAGACGCCTTGTCTTAGGGCAACGTGTTGAGGAAGAACTTGAGGTAACTTTAGATGTTCTGCCTAAAAATACCAAGCAGATAGGTTTTTACTCTTACGGGGAGATTTCACCCTATGCCTCTGGACATTGTGATTTACATAATCAGACAATGACACTAACTGTTATTTATGAATGCTAAACTAGATAAAAACTTTCATAGCACTTTAAAACGCCAACTTAAGAGGCTTGGCTTGGATGCCTCAACTCCTCCTAATAGAGAGGTTTGGCAAAATTTTTTGACTCAAGCTAATTTAATTTATCAGGAAGCAGATAAGGACCGGAACTTGCTCGAGCATTCTTTGACAATTTCATCTCAGGAAACACAGGAACTTTTTAGAGAATTGCAGAAATCTTCTGAATCACGTATTTCTCAAGAGAAGAATAAGCTCGAGTCCGTAATAAACTCGCTTGGTGAAGGGCTTTGTGCCCTAGATGAAAAGGGTAACTTGCTATTTATAAATCCCCAAGGTGAGAGGCTTTTAGGCTGGCAAGCAGATGAACTTCAGGGTAAATCATTTTTTGAAACAACACAAATAAATATAGTTTGTACAACAACAGGGAATTTACCAATAAAATCCATTCTTGATTATATATGTGAGGGTAAGCGTTACTACAATGATAACACTTATATATTGCGAAAAGATGGCACACACTTCGCTGCTTCTTTTACCCTGAACCCTCTTGTTGATTATGGTGCAGTGCTAGTTTTTCGTGATATTTCTGAGCATAAAGAATCAGAAAAGAAGTTGCGTACAAGTGAGGCAAGGTTCAGAGCAGTTATAGAAAATTCTTTGGATGGCATTTGTCAACTCGCACCGGATGGGACTTTTAAATACGTTAATCCTGTTTTAAAACAAGCCATAGGTGATTTAAATTGGCAGGAAAAAAGTTTTTTATCTTTTATTCATCCTCATGATCGCAATCTTGCTAAACATGCTTTTGAGAATGTTTTAGCAGGGGAGAAGGGGCGGCTTGAGATTCGTACCATTAGAACTAGATTTTTTCCTGTTACCTATCTAGATGTAGCTACCTTTCCTGAATATAGAGATGGAAAAGTTGTAGGAGTTTATGTTTTTACCTATGATATGACTCAGCAAAAACATATGGAGAAAGCTCTTTATGAGGCAAGGAATGGTTTAGAAGAACGGGTAAAAGAACGAACTCGAGAATTAGAAAGCGCTAAGGCTAAACTAGAAATTGCGAATAAAAGGCTTGCACACGATAGCTCACATGACGCTCTTACAAATATCCCCAATCGTAAGTTCTTTATGGAGCAGCTTTCACGAACTCTATCACGTTATAAGGGTAGTACTGGTAAAAGCTTTGCAGTACTCTTTCTGGACTTTGATCGCTTTAAACTAGTCAATGATAGCTTAGGTCATCCTGTAGGAGACAAGTTACTCATTGCTATTAGTAAACGTTTATCGACTTGCTTAAGACCTTATGATATTGTAGCTCGCTTGGGTGGGGATGAATTTACTATAATTCTAGAAAATGTCTATGATGTTAAGGGTGTTATTAATATTGTTAATCGCATTCAAAAAATGTTCTCGCATCCTTTTCGTTTGGGTGATGATAAAATACAAACTTCAGCTAGTATAGGTATCGTTGTATATAGAGATGATTATATAAACCCTGAAGACATGTTGCGTGATGCAGATATTGCCATGTATTGTGCTAAAGAATTAGGTAGGTCGCGCTATGCGATTTTTGATGAGAGTATGCGTGAGCGCGCTATTGCACAAATGACTCTTGAAAATGATTTACGTGGAGCGCTAGAGCGAGAAGAGTTTGAGGTTTTCTATCAACCCATAATGACAGCAAAAACTAGGCAGCTTACCGGTTTTGAAGCTTTGATTCGTTGGCATCATCCACAATATGGTATTGTGTTGCCTAGGGACTTCATTTCCCTAGCAGAAGAGACTAACCTTATTGCTGAGATTGACCGTTGGGTGCTTTATAAAGCTTGTCAGCAAATGAACATGTGGCAAGAGAAATATGCTATAGAACTACCCCTACAACTTAATGTCAATGTATCAAGTAGTCAGTTTACACATTGTGGTTTTGTCGATTATGTTGACAAAGTTATTAAGGAAACTAGCTTTGCTCCTCACAACCTTAGAATCGAGATTACGGAAAGTGTGCTTGTAAGCCAATCTGATATAGTAAAAAATTCTATAGAAGCTTTGAAGCAAAGAGGTATCCAACTTCATATTGATGATTTTGGAACAGGCTATTCTTCACTCAGTTACTTACAGAGCTTTCCTGTTGATGCTTTAAAAATTGATCGTTCCTTTATTCAAAGAATTACTGAAAACTATGAAAGTAATGAGCTGGTAAAAACCATTATTCTCATGGCTAAAAATCTAGGTATTAGAGTTGTTGCAGAGGGTGTAGAAACTACAGCACAACTCAACAATCTTACAGCCTTGGGTTGCGGTCATGTTCAGGGCTATTTATTTTCCAAGCCAATGAAAGCTTCTGATGTGGGGCAGGTTTTAACTCAAGAGGTATTTACTTTGACTGGGACAGTTTCGTAAGCTATGATTAGTATTGTCACTAGCATGTTTTTGCCTCTAAACGCTCCATCAAGGGGCTTTATAATTTTTTGTGCAATAAATACCCAATGAGTTACTATTATATTTATTATTGTGCTCATCATTATTTGATCTTTTAGCCTTAGCATATATAAATGAAAGTATTTATTTGTAATAGGCCTAGCAGGAGATGAAGCTGTGTTGAAACCTTGGCAACAAGAAATAGGTGTTGATTTAGGGACTGCTACTGTTCTTATCTATGTCAAAGGTAAGGGAATTATGTTATGTGAGCCTTCGGTGATAGCGATGAGTCGCCAAACAAGTGAAGTTAAAGCAGTAGGTAATGCAGCTTATCATATGCTTGGACGCACTCCCGGTACTATTGTAGCGGTTCGCCCCATGCGTGATGGAGTAATAGCTGATTATAATTTAACTGAAAAGATGCTTAAAGCCTTTGTGCGCAAAGTGGTTACAGGTATGGGAAGATTTTTCAAACCACACATTATGGTTTGTGTGCCTTCTGGAGTAACTGAAGTTGAGCGCCGTGCAGTGTTGCAAGCCACTCGTGAAGTTGGTGCAGGTAAGGCCTTTCTTATAGAAGAGCCTTTAGCTGCAGCAATTGGTGTAGGTGTGAATATCGCTGAACCTACAGGTTCTATGATTGTAGATGTTGGTGGGGGTACTACAGATATTGCCATTATTAGCTTGGGGGGAATTGTAGTTTCTGAATCTTTGCGCATTGCTGGTAATGAATTTGATGAATCTATAGTTCGTTATATACGCCAAAAGGAAAACCTATTAATTGGTGAGCGTACTGCTGAGGAGATAAAAGTAAAAGTAGGCGCAACACTTATCAAGCAGCCTGATGAAGTACACCAAATAGAAGTACGTGGTCGTGATTTAATAAATGGTTTACCTAAAACTATTACTGTGAGTACAGAGGATACGGTCGAAGCATTAAAAGAACCTGTTCAGAAAATTGCTGATGGTGTGCGCCGTGTTTTAGAGGATTCCCCACCCGAACTCATAGCTGATATTATTGATCGAGGCATTATTATGACAGGCGGTGGATCACTTTTAAGAAATCTTGATGAACTTTTGAGACAAGCAACTGGCATACCTGTTGCTATAGCTGAAAATGCTGTAGACTGTGTGGTCGAAGGCACAGGTAAGGCCCTTGATATGATCAAAGTTTTACAAGATGCTCTTGTCACTGACAGGAATCAACGTTGGTAGTTGAAAATAGGCGATGAATAAAACCAAGAGTATGATTAACTGTGGTAGAGACGTAAAACTTTGCATTTCTACGTGCATTAACTGTGCTGACAGTAATAATGGCAGAATTAAAAATATTACATAATATGGCACACCTGCAAGGTGTGCGGGTGAATGTGGGTACAACTGAGATGAAAAAATTTAGAGTTAGTTCAAGAAAACATTGATTGCCTATTTAGCAAAGTATTCATCTTTTTTTATTAGAATAATTCTTTGTGATAAGTAATTTTAATTTAATAAAGTATATATGTGTTGTTTTTTGTCTTTTCGCTATAAATATAGCTTGGGCTCAAACTCCTAGCTATCCTTTGGAGTCACTTGCCAAGGGACAAGAAGGTTTTGCCATTACTGCAGCAGAAGGTAATGAATTAGTAAATTTTCCTGTTACTGTGCTTGCGCTCCAGTATGATCTTCTTACAGGTGCTCCTTTAATACTTATTCGTGCCCAAGGTGATTTTATTGACAAAGCGGGGGGAGTGGCTGCAGGGATGAGTGGTAGTCCTGTATATATTAACCTAGAAAACGAGCCTTATCTTTTGGGGGCTATTGGTTATACCTTTCCCAATAGTGATCATTCTTTAGCTTTAGTTACACCTATAGAGGTTATGAAAGGTTCTGCCCCTTTAAAAAAAGTACCTGCTTTTGGTGCTGAATATTTTCCCAATTTAGACAAACCTCAACCAGTAGCCACGCCACTTTTGCTTTCTGGGGGTAGTGAGCGTACTGTTAATATTTTATCGAAGCTTTTTGAAGGAAGCTCTTTTAAGCTTATGCCAGTACAGAGTACCTCTATGGGCAAAGTTAATGAAGATAATTTCTTTTTACAACCGGGTAGCCCTGTTAGCGTACAACTACTTCGTGGAGATGTAACTCTAGCAGCAGTAGGAACACTAACCCTTATTGAAGGAAACAAATTTTGGGCTTTTGGGCACCCTTTAGTGGGACGGGGCACAGCATCTTTTGTGCTCTCACCAGCTTTTGTTACTCATATAGTTCCTAGTGATGTGACCCCTTTTAAACTTAGCAATAATGGCCAGCGAATTTTAGGAACGGTAACTCAAGATAACGACTACACTATAGCAGGAATTTTAAATACAACCCCTAGATTTATTCCTATAAACTTAAACATTTCTTCTGGGGATAAAACAGTTAAAAAGCATTTTGAGGTAAGTAATGACGAGCGTTTTTACGCAGCTCTTGTACAAGTAGGCAGTTTATTGATTTTAGATGAACTCTTAGCCCAGCGTAGCAAGGGCACTGTTGACATAGCTTGGGAAATTGGTGTGCGAGAAGGGCAAACGCTTAGAGTACTCGAGCAAGTTAGCCATCCCAATGATGTATCAAGTATTGCTAGTGAGCTTATTGCTGCTCCGCTGGATATACTAGCAGATAATATTTTTGAAGATCCTGAAGTTACTGAGGTTAATATTAGTTTAAAGTTTGAACCCAAAGAACGCTTTGCTGAGGTTGTCGAGGTAGTTGCTGATAAAGAGCAAGAACTTTATGAGGGGGACACTCTTACTACCTATGTACGCTTGCAACGTTATAGAGAAGACCCCGAGGTAATTACTATGCTAGTACCTTTACCTGAAGGTGTGACAGGGTCTTTTGATTTAACTTTTCGAGGTGGTTTAGAGCCTGATCCTGACCCTCCTGAGGAAGAGGATGAAGATATTGAGAAAGTTTTAAGTTTCACGGAGCTTCTAGTAGCTTTACGTGAGCAGGTGCAAGCTAGTGAATTGGTAGTAGAGGGAAAGGTTGATGATGATGATGAGCGTTTAGCTCGAGAGAGTTTCCCTTATCTTATTATGGGTTCAGAGGATCTTACAGTAGATATTTTAGAGAGAGAAGATGGTGAGGATAAAGAGGATGAAGATGAAGATGGGGATAAAGATGAAACTAGACCAAAAAAAGATAAAGAGCCTTTAGAAAAAGAAATTGATGAAGTGAATGATGCTAGAGGGGGTTAAAATAGCACTATGAGCAAAATTATAATTACTATCATTATCATCTTTGCATCACTATCTTATGCACAAAATATGCGCTCTTTTAAAAGTCAAAAATATGGTTTTACATGCTATCACTGCTCAAGGTTATAGTGATTTTCGGCAAGAAAACTACGTAATCTATATTAACGCCATGAAAAACAAAAACGGACTTTATACTGTTACTTATAGTTGTGGAGCTACTACCTACGACCAGCTTCTACCTGTGCTGATTAAAGTTTTGGAGTCTTTTAAGCTAACATAAAAAGAATTTACCTTTCTTATAGTGTGTCAGGAAAGTCTTTTTCCAGATTGAAAATACCTCTTAGGAATAGATTTTTGCGCAAAATCTCTAAGAACCCTATTCTAGAAGTGGTGATGTGGATAGGCATGCCTGTTCCTTGAGTGAATTATCAGCATACCTTAAATAATTTATATTTAGGGTACAATATTTTCATGCCACTTGAAGTCAAATCACCTTTTACTCCCAAAGGTGACCAACCCCAAGCAATTGAAGCGGTCCTTGAGGGCTTAAACGATGGATTGCGCTTTCAGACACTGTTAGGTGCAACAGGTACAGGTAAAACCTATGTGATGTCTAAAATTATTGAGGCTGCCCAAAGGCCTGCTCTTATTTTAGCGCCCAATAAAATTTTAACTGCTCAATTAGCAGCAGAGTTTAGAGAGCTTTTCCCTGATGCAGCGGTGGAGTTCTTCATTTCTTATTATGATTACTATCAGCCCGAAGCTTATGTACCGGCTCGAGACCTCTTTATAGAAAAAGATGCAGCCATTAACATGGAGCTTGAGAGATTGCGCCACTCTACTACGCGCAGTTTACTAACTCGCAATGATGTTATTGTAGTGGCCTCGGTAAGTGCTATATATGGACTTGGTGCACCTGAAGCTTACCAGCAACTCAATATGATTTTGCAAAAGGGCCAAACAATAAACCGTGATGACATTTTAAGACAGTTGGTGATGCAGCAGTACGAACGCAATGATGTTGAAATATCTGCTGGGCGTTTTCGAGTTAAGGGTGACACCATAGAAATATGGCCTGCTTACGACGAGAATCCTGTAAGGATTGAAATGTGGGGTGATGAGATTGAGCAACTTGCTATTACTGATCATTTGACTGGTGATCGTTTGCTCGAGCTAAACTCAACCACCATTTTCCCAGCTAAGCACTATGTGACAACTTCTGACCAGCTTGAGCCTGCTATTAAGTTAATAGAACAGGATTTGAAAGAACGCCTTAAGTACTTTGAAAAGCTAGGCAAGCACTTAGAGCAGCAACGTTTGAAAGAGCGTACTTTTTATGATCTCGAGATGCTTAAAACCATGGGCTATTGTTCAGGTGTCGAGAACTATTCACGCTATCTTGATGGTCGCCAAGTTGGAGAGCAACCTTATACCTTACTAGATTACTTTTCTGATGACTTTATTACTTTTCTAGATGAATCTCATGTGATGCTACCACAAATCAGGGGCATGTATAATGGTGATAGGTCACGTAAACAGACCCTAGTAGATTATGGTTTTCGTTTGCCTGCTGCACTTGATAATCGCCCTTTAAAACAAGAGGAATTTATAGCAAAAGTAGGTCAGGTTGTCTATGTTTCTGCTACTCCTAATGTTACTGAAAGAGAAATGAGTGACAATATTGTAGAGCTAGTTATTCGGCCTACTGGTTTAGTTGATCCTAAAGTAACAGTGAAGCCTAGCCTTGGACAGATTGATGACTTGGTTTTTGCCATTAGAGAGCGTGCCAAAAATAAAGAGCGGGTTCTTGTTACTACCCTCACTAAGAAAATGTCTGAAGACCTTACCGAATACTTTGCAGAAAAGGCTCTTCGGGTACGTTATATGCACAGTGGCATTGATGCAGTTGAGCGCCAAATTATAATCCGTGATCTAAGATTAGGGCACTTTGATGTTTTAGTAGGTATTAACCTCTTACGCGAGGGCTTAGATTTACCAGAAGTTTCTTTAGTAGCTATTTTGGATGCAGATAAAACAGGTTTCTTAAGGAGTGAGCGGAGCCTCATTCAAACTATTGGTCGTGCTGCTCGCAATGTTAATGGTGAAGTGTTTTTATATGCTGATACTATTAGTGAAGCTATGCAAGCTGCTATTGATGAAACCAATCGCCGCCGTGAGAAGCAATTAGCTTATAATGAAGACAATAATATTACTCCAGAAAGTGTGCAGAAGCGCATTTATGATGTTATCCGTGGTGATGAAGATAGTGCCAATGTTGAGAAACTAGCACCTTGGGAGCGTGAAATTGCCCAAGATGACCTACAACAAGAAGTTGCCCAGCTTGAAATTGAAATGTGGCAAGCTAGTGAGGCTCTGGAGTTTGAAAAGGCTTCTGCTATTCGTGATCATATTCGGGAGCTCGAGGCCAAATTAGGAGGTAAGGAGTTAAATATTGTTGATATTCCGGGTAGGAAGCGCTAAGGTCTTGTTTGTTGTACATGCCTTAAAATGTGGCTAAGAGTTTTGAATATTAGAGCTTACCGCAGCTGGAAAAGTGGTAAAATCAAAATGGCTCATTATGGATTTCTAATAGCTAGTCTGCTGGCGGTTTTACAAAAATGTTAATGAGTATGGGTGTACATAACAAATCATTCTAATGGACGCTAGCTATGTCGCACCGCTGAATAAGTTAGACTTTCAGGAGAAGAGACTTTGAAAATTTTTTTAAATTTAGTAATTACCATAGGATCTTCCTTTATTATGACCACTGTTGGACAGAGTGCTGGTCTTTGGTCAGATATATTTAGAAATAGTCCGATACCAATACATGCTGAAGAAGTTACAATTTCTGAAACCGATTATAAGAATCAACCTGTTTGGGGTAACCCACAAGCTTCAGTAAAAATAGCATTTTTTCAAGACTTCATGTGTCCTCATTGTGCTGTATTTACAGAAGATATCCAACCACAACTGATACAAACATATAAATATAATGAAGAGGTTGCCTTTTCTTTTTTAACTTTCCTTTAGGAGCCTTTGGTCCTCCCTCTATGTTAGTAGCATTGGCTGGAGAGTGTGTTTATGAACAGAATAATGATGCTTTTTGGGACTTTAAAACTTTATTGATGCGTTCTCAAAGGCAAATTGATTATACTGCCCAGAATCTAGCAAAATTTGTAGCAAAGTCTATTAATATGATTAATTATAAAAAGCTTGTAGCCTGCATAGAAAAAGAAAGTTTCATTGATAGTGTAAATAGTGATCGAGCTATAGGCGAGGAGAATGGGGTCACTTCCACACCATCAGTATTTGTAAATGGTGAACGGGTAGAAGATGCTAATGGTAATAGCGATCCTTCTTTTTCCTCAGTTACTTCTGCTATAGAGGATGCTTTTAGCACTCTAGAAAAGGAGGCTATTGAAAATGAGTGAATAAAAATCTCTAAAAAGTTGGGGAGCAAGTTGTGACCTTGATCAGGAAATCCTAGAGGGAATTAATATTAAGTTCGATAAGATTGGTAGCCACTTCACAACGCAGTCCTATGCAACAGCACAAGCTAGAGAAAAAGCAGGCCTAAGTGAATTGAAAGGTGTTTATGCAATACATAAGGTTGTTCTTGTTAATTGTGGTCAATTCAATTGCTGGAGTGTGGAGTTTTAGTCAAGGTGGAACAAGCATCAGTGGTGATTTAACGGTAACTAGTGGTGTAATGAGTGGTGATGTTACTAGCAACTCTGCGGTAGTGTGGTCACGTGCTAGTGCTCCTGCTACTATGCAAGTCGTTTACTCTGTTAATGTTGAATTAGAAGATAGCAGCATTGTTGAAAGCGAAGCTGTTGCTGAAACAGACTTCACTGCTAAGGTGCTGTTAGAAAACTTAGAAGCTGATACTATCTACTACTACCAAGTAACTTTTATCAATGGTGCTGACTCCTCAGAAAGTGTTCAAGGTTCATTTAAAACTGCCCTAGCAGCCAATCAAAAAGGATCAGTAAGCTTTATACTATTAGGTGACATAGCTGGTCAGCAATTTTGCCGCCATGTAAATGGGGGATATCCTATTATAGCTGCTATAAATGAACTTAAGCCTGATTTTGCTGTTGGAAACGGTGACATGATTTATGCTGATAGTGATTGTCCTATTACTCCTAATATTGACTGGTCACAAGATAGAATTCTTTTTACCCCAAGAGGTAAATGGGAAAATATAGAGGGGGATTTTCCGAATGTTTCTAGTGAGGATGTTGATTGGACAGACTTAGAAAGTTTGCGAGAGGTGTATTGGGGGCATTACCGCTATAATTTTGGCGACAAAAACTATAGAAATTTCCTCAGCAAAGTGCCTATGTACTCGCAATGGGATGATCATGAAGTAATAAATGATTTTGGTGCTTCTTGGGATTATTGGAATAAAAATAATAAAGAGAGAGAAGGTTTTACCAACTTAGTAATTGCTGGACGCGATGCTTTTTTTCACTATTCCCCTATTGCTCCTAATAAAGAAGAGCCTAATCGTATTTACCGTCAATTTAATCGAGGTAGCGCTATGGACTTATTTATAATAGATGCTCGTTCTTATCGCAGTCGTAATGATCTAGAAGATACTAAGGAAAACGCCAAGACTCTTCTTGGTAGTGAGCAGCTCGAGTGGCTTAAAAATGGCCTAGTCAATTCCAAAGCCACTTGGAAAATAATCAGTTCTGATGTACCACTTTCCATACCAACAGGTTCAGCAGCTAGTGAATTTGGCCGTGATAGCTGGGCTAATGGTATCAGTAAAGACTTTTCAGCTAAGACTGGTTTTGAACGTGAGCTTATGAATTTAATGAGCTTCTTAGACGAAAACAACGTTGACAACATCATATTTTTAGCTATGGATGTACATTTTGCCCAAAGCATTCGTTATGAATTTGATGCTGATGAAGATGGTGATAACTTAGTAATATATGAATTTATCACTGGTCCTATTAATGCCATTATGGCAACACCAGCAATTATGTTTATACCAGCAAAGTTCAAATTTGATCCCACTTTAAACCCTAAACCTATGTTTGGATTGTCTGGTAAGTTTAATTTTGGCTACTATCGCATAGAATTTGGCAAGAATGGTGAACTAATCTTTATTGCTGACGTGCGTGGTACCAATGGTGAAATCTTTAAGGGTTCTTTAGTAGAAATTAAACCAAGCCATTAGTTAGATTTGCTTAGGTAATCAATACTATTTGAATTTAAAGCATGGAAATCACCATAGAGTTTATACCAACTATACGTACTTTATACAGTTGAACAACAAGCAAAACTGTGTCAAACTTAAACTATACACTACAATGAGCTGCACAGTGTGGACTAATTCTAGGTGTGTAATGAGTCTTAGAAGATAGAGGGAATCAGCAATGATTCCTTCAAAATCGTGTCTCATGCTAGAGTCACTCATGATTACTGTTGAGGTTGCCCTTTACAATTAAGCCATTCAAACTCAAAGCTTCCTCCAAACTCATAGATTGTCCCTTGATAAATTCAGCCTTTGCTTTGACCCCTAGGTTTGCTCGAGCCCTCTCCAAATAGGTCTCCAAATAAATTTTCTCTATGGCACAGAGAGGAGCCCCCATTTCTTTACGAGCAGTATCAGCAGCTCCAGCTAAGCGCAAGGCC
Source organism: Trueperaceae bacterium (assembly GCA_965223045.1). GTDB lineage: Bacteria > Deinococcota > Deinococci > Deinococcales > Trueperaceae > CBDCVN01. Next base: position 3,152,570 of record CBDCVN010000013.1, on the reverse strand, counting down.
AAAACTGCTTGGCCTCGCAAGGTCATTAATGTCGAGTAACCTTCCAAAACTTGAGTTAGTATATGCTTATCGCCCAAATTTTCTAAAATAGCCAAACTCTCACTGTAAAAATTGTGTGCTTCTATATAATTCTGCCTATCTTGTGCTAGACGACCCAGTTCTAGTAAAGTACTAGCAATACCCGAATTATCGGCTATCTCACGCCGTAATTTAAGACTCTTATTAAATAGTTCTTGTGCCTTCTCAAACTCTTTTTGGTTATGGGCAACAGTTCCTAAATCTGTTAACAAGGTAGCAATACCCATCTGATCTTCTAACTCTTCAGCTATAGTTAAACTGTCATTATAAAGTGTTAGAGCCTTGGAGTAATTACCCTGTGCCTGAGCAACATTTCCCAGATTATTTAAGCTTGAAGCAACCATCCACTTATTACCTACTTGCCTAGATAACTTTAATGATTCTTCTAAAAACTCTTCAGAAGATTTATAATCACTTTGCTTGTAGCTAAGCAAGCCTAAATTACTTAATGTAACTGCTATTTGCCAAGGTTCTGCTAATTCTCTAAAAGTACTCAAGCATTCTTCATAAAGAGTCCGTGCTTCTGGGTAGTTCCTTTGTCTATAAGCTACATTAGCAAGGTTATTTAGGGCTCGAGCAACAGCTTTTTTATTTTTTGCTTTGCGGCTTAGCTCGAGGCTTTCACTGTAAAAACTGTGTGCTTTTATCAAGTCATTTTGATATTCACTCAAAACCCCTGCTCCTCTAAGTACTTTTGCTCTTATTTCAATAGAGGTCTTTTCAGATAAGTCTAAAAGCTGCATCAAGAACTTTTCCCCTTCGGCAAAGTGTCCGCGCATGTACCAAAAGCGCCACAAAGCTCCCCCAAGCCTTAAACCCATCTCTGCTTCTTGGTTAGTAATTGACCAAGAAAGTGCCGAGCGTAAGTTATCTTGTTCAATAGCAAGTTGCTTGAGCCATGTTTCTTGATTTTTTCCTGTCAATTCCACTTCAGCTTTTTCAGCTAGGGCTAAGAAATATTCACAGTGCTTTTGGAAAACCGTTTGCTGACTAGCATCCTCTATTAATTTCTCTTCCGCAAATTGTTGTACTCCCATTAAAGTTATAAAACGTCCAGAAGGTGTTCGTCTGAGCAAAGATTTGTTGGCAAGTGTCAAAAGTGATGGTATGCTAGCGTTCGTCACAGCTTTAGCTGTATCTTTATTAAAACCCCCTCGAAAAACAGCCAGTTGCTTCAACGCTATTTTCTCCTTGTTAGTAAGCATTTCCCAAGAATGTTCAAAAACTGCTCTTAAGCTTTGATGCCGCTTAGGTAAGTCTTTGTGATTAGCCTCGAGCAAATCAATGTTGCTAGTAATCTCTGTAGCTATTTCCTCGGGTGATAATAGCCTTAACCAACCAGCAGCTAGTTCTATTCCTAATGGGAGGCCCTGCAGCAATTTGCAAATTTTTGCGACCGACGCTTTGGTATCTGTTGTCAGGGTAAAGCTAGGCTTAACGCGCCTCGCTGAACGGATAAAAAGTTTTATAGCATCATAATCTTCAATTAAGTTGTCAATGTTTTGGGGATAATTAAGCCCCGATAGCTCATAAAGGTGCTCACTACGAAAACCTAGGGGTGCTCGAGAAGTAACTAAAATTCTACATTGTGGTGCTGCCTCAAATATTTCCAAGACTATATTTGCACCTTCAATAAGATGCTCGAAATTATCTAGAATAAGTAATATTTCTTTTTCACTCAAAAATTCCAGTAATTGAGCTTTAGCTGTAGTTTTAGCTGATAGCACAAGCCCTAAAGAGTCAGCTATAGTAGAAGCTATTAACTCAATTGAATTAAGTGTGTCTAAACCTACAAAACAAGCATCATCAGCAAAGTTTTTTACTGATAGCAAAGATAATTTAATTGCTAGACTTGTTTTACCAATGCCCCCCGGACCAAGTAAGGTTAAAAGTCTTACTTCAGGATTTGCAAGTAAATCGCTAAGCTCAGCAAGCTCTAAATCTCGGCCTATAAATGGAGTAAGTTGTTGGGGTAGATTATTTACACTTTGATAGTCGTTTTTGGGTAAAGAGTTTACTGGTTTGCTTGGTTTATCTGTTAATTCAACTAGATTTGTGCTAGGCTCTTCTAGATCACTATTTCTTATGGTTTGGGCTAGTTGCTTGGTTTGCTCGAGCGGTTGCATGTCAAGCTCTTGCAAAAGTTGTTCCTCAAATACCTCAAAAGCCTTAAGAGCTTGTTGTCGCTGACCAGCCAAAGCCATATTTTTCATATAAGCTTGTAAGACACTTTCATCAAGAAAATCTCTGTGCAGTACTTGATTTAAAAGATGAGTGGCCTCTTGGTATTGCTTGCTTGCTTCTAAGTTACCAATCTCTTTAAGGATAGCATCTCGCCAAGCCTGGTAAAGGGTTTCACGCTCACTACTCAACCACTCTTCATAGTTATACATGTCTCCTGTAGGCACTTTTTCAAGCAATTGGCCACTGTAAAGTTCTATAGCCCTAGTCCAATTTCCACTAGCCAAAGCCTCGCGCAATTGTTGTATGTCACTGTTTACCAACCAGCGCACGCGCATTCGTTCCGTTTCTAACCCCTCAGCCCATACTTGTTTTTTACAGTAGTAAAGCAGCTGGCTTAGATTATGCCTTCCCTTAGACTCTGCTTCTTCAGGCCAAAAGAGGTTGATAATTTCATCACGGCTAACCCAGTCCTCGTAGCAAGCAAGATAAGCACAAAATAGTAAAGGTTGTTTTAGAGGTATATCTAACCATTCTTTTCCTGTATAAAAGCGTGGTAATCCTAGCAGTTGTAGCAAGGCAGCCATTGTGTAATACTATAGCAGATAAAAACCTACAATTTAGCCTACTTAAAAGAAACCCCTCAGCTTATTCATGGGAAAATAATGGTCACGACTGTTTCCATTTTCGCCGACAATCTTAACAAGGGGATTCAGGGGAAGTACAAAAGTTAGAGTTAAATTTTTTTCAACTTACTAGCAAACTGCTGACGAAACTTAGCAACCTTGGGAGCAACTACAAATTGGCAATAAGGTTGATTGGCATTTTGCTTAAAATAGCTTTGGTGGTAAGCTTTTGCTGGATGAAACTTGCTTAGGGGTACTACTTCTGTAACAATTGGTTGATTCCAAATATCTTGTTTATTAAGCTCTGTAATCATGTCTTCTGCTACCTGTTTCTGCATTTCATCGTGATAAAAAACTGCAGAGCGATATTGAGTACCTACATCGTTGTCTTGGCGATTTAAAGTAGTAGGATCATGAATGCTAAAAAATACTCCTAGGATGTCATTATAACTAATCACATTGGGGTCATAGGTTACTTGTACGACTTCGGCATGTCCTGTGTTACCTGAGCAAATTTGCTCGTAGCTTGGACTTTCCTCTGCACCACCAGTATATCCAGATTCAACCTTTTCAATGCCTTGCATAATATCGTAAACGGTTTCTAGACACCAAAAACAACCACCACCTAGCGTGGCAACTTCTTTAGCATTCTGTAGCTTTCCTTAATTATTCGCCATAACTTAGCATTCTGGTTAGGAATTGATGTGTTACTCATAGGAGTATATTAGCCTTTTCTAATGAGCCCATATGGTTCTGTAAATAATATCTTAACTAAGCTCAGCCTTCTCAACAAAGCACCAAGCCCAGCTCTCGCCCTTTTCTAAAGACTTAATAATAGAATGCCCTGTTGTTTGATAATGCTTGCGTGCATGTTTATTCTTTGATGAGTCACAACAGCCAACATGACCACAAGTCATACATATACGCAGATGTACCCAATTATCATTTGATTCTATACATTCAGGACAAACTAAGTCTTTAGGGGCCTTGACCGCTGTCACCATGTTAGTGTGCTGACAATTCTTTGAGCTAATTTGGTCCTTTGATAAATAAAGCATATTTTTTCCTGCAACACCAGCCGGAGCTTCTGATAGCTCCTCGAGATATTTATCAATGCTATTAGGTTCAACCTCAAAATGGCTTAACACATCTACAGTAACCAGCTTAAGCGCAGCATGCTCGGCAGAAACCACCACAGATGCCCCTGCTTCTTTAAGTTCATGAGCTGCAGCTTGGTAAGGAGTACAAGTAATAATAGTCAAGCCTAGACTTGTGGCTCTAGCTACGCTAGTAACACGATGAGCCATAGCTGGTTGATCATCGGGAATAACTAACATCCTAGCTCTCTTTATCCCCATAAGTTCTAAAATATGGTTTTTACTATAATCTCCTCTAACAACTTTTCTATCCTTAGACTCAGCCTCTGAAGCACCAGTAGGACTAAGCGTGGCAATTACATAAGGAAGATCTGCTTCGTCTAGTATAGTAGCTAGTTTTTGTGCCCCTAAGCCATAACCAGCAATAATAATGTGATCGTTAAGGGTTGCAAAGTTTTCCTCGAGCACCTGTGGAATTTCATCTTTTGCTGGGGATTTAGGCAGCATTTTTTTATTTAGTTTTAGCTCGAGCCTACGCCCCAAATCAGCAAGAAAAGGGGTTATCCCCATAAGGATAACGGTACAGGCAACAAAAGTCTGTGAGCCTTGTTCACCTAGTCCAACAGGGCTCAAACCAACACTCTGCCCAGAACGCTCTAGAACAAAAGAAAATTCTCCTATTTGGGAAAGTAGCAAACTAGCTGCTGCTGCAACTCCTAAGGGATAATTTAAAGCTTTAACACTTAATGCAGTAATAATAACTTTTATGAGTACCACAGCCAAAATCACAGCTAGTACTAGGGGTAGGTTAGTCATTAAAAATTTAAGATCAAGTAAAAGCCCTACTGAGACGAAAAAGGCCGCACTAAAAAGGATCTGCAAAGGCAGGATTTCGCTTAAGGCTTGTTGACCAAAGCGACTTTCACTAACTAACAGGCCTGCTAAAAATGCCCCTAGTGAAAGGCTAACTCCTACCAGACTAGTTAAGTAAGCGGTACCAAAGCAAATAGCAATAATAGTAAGTAAAAATATTTCTGGCGAGCAGGTTCTAGCTACTGCCTCGAGCACCCTAGGCATACCTTTTCTAGCTAGAATTAGCACCGCAGCAATGATTCCCCCAGCCTTGAGTAGTGCCCAAAACAAACCTAGCGTCGAGCCACTACCCTCGCCTAGTAAAGGAATTACTAACACCATGGCAACTACTGCAAGGTCTTGAAAAATAAGTATTCCTAATGATGCTTGCCCCGATGCCGTGTTTGTCTCTGCCCTATCAGCAAGTAATTTCATAACGATAGTGGTAGAGGATAGCGCCACTAGGCAACCTGTGAATACAGCGGCTTGCCAAGAAACCCCAAAAGGTAGTAGTAGTAAAGTAACCACAAGAGTAGTACCGCCAACTTGCAAGCCCCCTCCAACAAATATAAGGCGGCTTATTCTCGCTAGTGTTTCTAAGCTAAATTCAATGCCAATGGTAAAAAGTAATATAACCACCCCAATTTCTGCAGCAGCATCAATAAGCTCTTTATCTTGTACTAATCCTAAAGCGTTAGGACCAATAATAACACCTGCTATCAAAAAGCCAACAATCGGTATTAACCCAACTAGCAAGCTTAAATAGGCAATAACAGCGCTAGCAATAATAAGAGCAGCCAGTTCGGTAAAAAAGTGAGGTGTTTCCCCTGCTGCCCAAACAAAGTTTAGACTGCAAAGGCAAACAATAAATACCCTACAGATTTTGAGGGAACTTATTATTAACTTATTCCTTGGAAATTTTTTAAACATGGAGATCTGCTATTCTGTCTAGAAGTATAGGTCTATCTTCTATTTCTTTATCCAATGCAAGCTCATATATCTCCTTAGCTCATTTATGATCAGTTTTAATAAAATAATTGTTAATAGCATGCGCATACACATTTTGTACTTTTTTCCACTTCCACATGGGCAGGGCTCATTTCTCCCAATCTTTGTCATACAAAACTCTATTGTCTTTTATGATGCTTTACCGCTATCTTACTTACCAAGATAGCACGCCTGAAAACAGTTCCAATCAATTGGAATTTAGCTTTGTTCAGTTGGTTACATCTCTGACAACTGTGGACACAACCTTGATTGACCGACCCTTAAATTCAACTACTTGACCAGCTATTATTTTGCAGCGTTTGCGTAACTCAGCCTGCCCATCGACTAACACCTGACCTGCGGCAATTGTGTGTTTGGCAACTGCTCCACTTTCACACCAACCTTCAAGCTTTAGCAAGTGATGTAACGCAATATTAGGGTGGCCTTCTAAAATAAATTCTTTCATTACTTTCCTAACTAAACATATTACCAGTACTCTGCAAAATGGAGCAAAACTGATAAGTTGATAAATAGAATGTAGATAACCTATTAAGTTTACATATAGGCCAAGCTTATTGTTACCACGAATTTTATTAGCTATAGGCACCTTATTGAGAATGCTCTATCACAATTGCGGATTAATGATTATATGATTCTCACAATGCTATATAGATAAACCAAAGAGCTATAATTTAGGGCTTACGTATAATCCCTTACTCCTATAAAACCAGATCGTGATTGTGACTAAGTTCAAAAGCTACTTTGCCTTGTTTTCTACTTATAGCTTCAAAAAGTGGCTGAAACTGTATTGAAAAATCATCCAAAACAGCAGCAAAATCCATTTTTGCTTTATAAAACTCTTCATTCAAGTCCTCTACTGGGTTAAGAGCCTTCAACCAATGCCAGAAATCACTATAATCTGTTTTATTTTTATCTTCAGTCTTACCCATTTTAATAAGCATTGACTCTGCTTGGTATGCCAATCCAAATTCACCTGATGCTTTTTCTATTGCTGCAATAATAGACGCATATTTTGCTTTAGCAGTGCGGTCATCGCTTATTCGATAGGGTAAATTATCTAAGTAGAAAAGTTCTGGGTCTAAAATGTTTAGTACTCCATTAGGCACAAGATCCTTAACAGGATTGCTTCCTTCTTGAAAACCAACATCAGCAAAGAGTTGTGTAACCCATTTACGTTCCTCATCATTCAGTGCGGCATTGTACTGTATATACCAACTTTGTTCGTTGCTACTTGCTAGCAAGTTTTCTCTTTTCTGCTGAAGCTTCAGGCGTTCTAAAGATTTTGTAACTTTTGTAGTGCCAGATAAAACTAGGTTATCCAAATAACCTGTATAACCAGCTTTTATTTCAAAGAAAATTTCCAATTGCTCCACTTCTTCCTCATCAAAGCCTCTAAAAACACGAGCATTTCCCAAAAATTCTTCATAATTTTGCCATTCATTTGTTCCTTTAGAGCGTAAATATTCAGTGTGTATGTGACTACCAGTGACCGAATTTCGCACTTTTAGTGTAAGGGCTTTCGAGGTTCTTTCTCCTTTAACAAACCAATCAAAGGAAAGCTTTATGTTGTCTCCTGCTAAATCGGATATGTTAATTACTCGAGTCAAAGTAGCAATTGACTCTGCACCATCAGCAATTTGATCACTAGAAAGCTTAGCACCAAAAGACTCTTTCCAAAATTCACCCTCCACTATTTCATTAAGCTGCTTGTCAATTTCATTAATTTGCTTTACATACGGATGATTTTGGTTAGGTATCCTTTGGACAGTAAAATACTCAGCATCGCCAAATAGTTTAAGCAAAGTAGCTCCTAGCCCCGCTGAGATTTTTTCAGCGTCAACAGGTTCACCATAGCTAAATAGTTGATGTAGGGTATTTTGAAAACCACCATCAATGTTTCCCTCGTCCTTATAAATCTCAGAAGAGAGTACATCTACTCTAGTTTCTTCTAGCCAAGGATCAAAAATATAATTCAAAATAGCAGCTTTTAACCCTTGGTAACTTTCAAAACCTTTGTATCCTACTCCTCTATAACCAGTAAAGCCTTCTAAATAACCCTTAAGAATTAAACCTGCTGATTTGTCACGTTTACCATCAATTAATTGCCTTAGAGCATGCTCTACTACTGCTCTTGGTTGATAACGAACCTGAACCTCTTTAGGGTCTTGGTTTTCAAATTTATTTCTTAGCAAATTGGCAAAAACTGTAGCTAAAGACTCACTATTAGCTACAGGCAAATAAACTTGATGGTAGACATTTAAAACTTCTTGAAACCTCTCCACTACAATCTGGGCATTTATAAGGCTTTTTTCTATCTTGGGAATACTTTGAGACAATTTGCCATTATGCTCTACTAGCCTTTTTTGCTCTAAAGACAATTCAGCAGCTAATTTTCCCAAGTCCTCTTTAATGTCTTTTAAATTGTTTCTTGCTAGATTAGCAGCTTGCGACATGAATTTTGGCTTGCGTAGCACAGCATATAACTCTCTTAATTCGGTTAAGAGATTGCCATTTGGGATATCCTCCTTAAGCACTGGTTCTAGAATACGCTCCTCTCTAAAATTGCTCAATTCATCTAGCGTCTTACTAAGTTTTGCTTCTGTTTTAGCTATGTCTTTGCTTAGAGACCTTTGTTCAACAGGATAACCTGTTACTCGAGCATCATAATTTCTCAAGAAGTGTAATCTTTCTTGGTCATTTGTAACAGCAGATTCTAGGGAAATAATCTCTTCTTCTAAAAAAAAACCTTTATATACAGTGTCAAGCACATTAAATTCATCTTTATCAAACAACTTACTATTTCCTAAGTTCATTATGGGTTCTAAACGCTGCTTACATGTGTTCAATGCTTCGTTAGTAAGAATTTGTCTATTTTTGACCCCCAGCAACTCCTTCTCAGCATTTGACTCTAGTATAGAGACATACTCTTGTTTGACTTGAGAATACCCCAATAGCCAATTGTCAACACTATTTTCTAGCTGCTCAATTAAATTAGCAAGGCTAATATTAGATAGTGAGTCTTTTAGCCCCTTTAATTTCTCCAATCTTAAAGGAATTTCTCCTAGTTCTGTTTGTTTAAAATGCTTGGCCCTATTTGCTAGCTCGAGCCTCTCTTCGTAAGCACGGTAATTCATTTTTCTCTTGCGGGGATTGCTTTTATCTCTTGCTTTTGACCATGCCTCATCTGCAGCCCGTTGCATATTGGCTAGTCTTTGTTCAGAGTAAGGAGCAGCTTTCTCTATAGTTTTATCAACCTCTTTCTTATGCTTTTCAAGCTCATTTATTTCTTCTTGCAACTGTTGTAATATGAACGAATTTGTATTTCCCCAGCTATCTCGTGCTAAGGGAAATATACGCTTGATACGACCTAGAAAATGTTGATCTTGCTGATTATGCAAAGATGCCTTTGCTGCTGCTATCAATTTAATTCCATAATCTATAGATTTTTCTAAAGCAGCTATTTGGTATTGGTATTTCTGCAATCCTAGGTTTTTTAAGGCCTCAGAATTTCCAAGGACTTGCCTTATTTTTAGCAACACATCATCAGCTTTTGCTTTAGCTCTAAGCAGTTTTTGATAACCCCTTTGGTAAATTAATTTTTCTCGGTGTAATTTTTGATTAGTAATATGTTTACTAGCAACTTTCTGAGCAATTCCTCTAACATCCTTACCACTTAAAATAGCTCTTTGAGCTGTGGTTAGTTTTTCAGCTTTCTCTAAAGAGCCTTCTTCAATTTGCATCACTAATTTTTCCTGTACCTGCCTGTATTTTTCAGCTGCATTATCAATTTCCCCATTATTAGCGTCTGAGAAAAGCTGTACTCCTTTGAAGTAATCAGCAAATGCTTGTCCAAGTTGTGTATCAAATTCTATATTATCAACTTTTCTAGGTGCTTTTTCATTTACTGGTATTTGCTTTAGTGCAGTATCAACTGCTTTATTTAGCAATTGTGCAGCAAGATAATTACCTCTTTGTTCTCTAACACTTTGGCACTGTTTTTTAGTTAGCTCGAGCGTAACACCCAAACGAGACCTTAAAGTGCTCAATTCACTTAGTGCTTCACGCACAGTGCCCTTACCAAGAACCTCTTTCACAGAATTAGCAAGCCAATGATAACTTGCCTGACTAGCTATTTCCTGCAAATAAGTTTTCACTGTTGCCTCGAAAGTATCTAGCTGAGAAGCAATGTTGCTATGAATCTGTAACTCATCCCTAACAGCTTGTGATTTTTTTTCTACAGCAGCTAGCTCTGCTTTTAAGTCTTCACGTTTACGCTTCCTTTTTGTAAATGTAGTGTCACTAGTCCAAAAATTATTAATAGCCTCTATTTTTTCTTTTAAACTCAATTTTTGTTTATGTAATAGGTTTCGTTCCCGGATAAACTCTTCTTTGTTATCAGAGACTTCATAATAGGTTAGTAAGTCTGCTGCAAAATCTTCCATTTGGTCTAATATAGCTATTTCACTTTTAAGGGCCGAGCTGATTATCTCGAGCTCATCTAAAGATACCTGCATTTTTTGCAACACCCCTTGATAAGAAGCGTGTTCAGCAAAGGTGCTAACGATAGACTCAAGGCCTAAACGTGTCTTTATTAAACCTTGAGAAGCTTTTGAAACTACTTCATCAAATACTCGGTATAAAACACTTACTTGTGATTTTCCTGTGGCTCCTAGATGCAAAAGCTCCGTAACTTTCTGAGGGTCTAGTAATGCTCCATTAAATAGCTTGGATATTACTTTTTTTAGGGGCTCGAGTAGACTATTGTTTCTAACTACTGATGCCGAGATATCTTTAAAATTACTAGGTATATTGTCAATACTAGCTGTAGGTATTTTTGCAAGTTCACCAAGTAACTCTTGGCGGGTCTTAGCAATATTTGGCCCTAAGATATTTTCTGGAGCTGTCAAAATCATCTCTTCAAAGATTGTTTTCCAAGTTAGCTCTTTTCCTGTTGCTATAGTGTTGAGAAGGTTTATTATAGATCTTTTTTCCTCAGTGTCTGTTTTGATTAACGCTTCTTTATTTATAAGCTTTTTGGCAATTTTCGCTAAGCCTCTACTAACAAGCTTTATTACTTCTTGGGGAATCTCTTTATTTGTGCTAGAGGGGAATTGCATAGCTTGCTTAATAGCCTCAGCAACTTTTATCTTTGGATTAAGACTACCTACTTGGGCTATAGAAAGGGCAGCACCAATGCTCGGCACTACAGTTAAAACACTCAGACCAATGTCTACAAAGGTTTCCAGAGACTCGTCTGCCTTAATGCCATCATCTGAGTCGACGAAATCCCAATTATATATATGTTCAGCAGCAGTAGCAAATGCTATTAATTGTTTTAGGTATTCTATGGGGTTCAGATTTTCTTTATCTTCCCTTACTATAACTTTTTCAGACTCTTTAAGTGGTTTGACTTTAATGTTTAGATAGTCTTTTTGAAAAGTTGCTTTGTCTTCCCAAATAAATGAAAAGTGCTCAATTGCTAGACCCCAATCTATGGGCTGGAAAAAAGAATTTGTTTTGCTTGCCATAAATATTCCTCCTTTTGAAGTAAACACCTCTTGCCTATTACTTTATTTTATCTAACTAGTCTAGGTCACTACTTATAACAGTCAGGCCAAGCAGACTTTAGCTTTTGTTGAAACTTAAGTTGAAATTTGAGTAGTTTAATAAGCATCTGTACAACCACCAGCATTTTCAAAACCAAACTACTTTCAGTGCTTGGTTATTTTTAACTCTAACACAGCTAAAAGGCTAGAGCAACTTAGTTAGATATCGCCAGTCTCTAAATTACTGATAAATGTTATTCCCTAAATTCAAAGACAACTTCACCAATAGTTAGAACAGCAATTAAAAGGTAGTGATTCACAAGTATTGATGTTGACATAAACTTTTTTAAAGAGTTAAGAAATAAAATATGATTTGTCCAAAGTGTAATTCTGAGAATACTGTAAAAAATTGTCACACACATAATCAAAAGCAGAAATATGCTTGTAAAGATTATGGTAGGCAATTTATTGAAACCCCTACTAAGCTGTAAAAGTGCTCAGGCACTATGGGATTCTTGACTAACAGTTTGTAGGCAATATACTGTTTGCTACACAGGTTTTGAGGACACTCATATAAAAACGTTATTCAATCTAAATGTTATTGTAATGTTGGTAAAGAGAGTTGTAAAACCAGTTATACTGAGCACCCCAATTGCACTTTGGGGCAACGAGTTTCTTGTCTAGTAAGGAAAGCGAAAGCTTTATTCTCCTCTAGGAATCTGGAAAACCATATTGGAGTGATTTGTCATCATTACAATATAAAGTTTATCAATTTAAGATCATCACTACTTCTGTAAGTTTACCTAAGTTTGTACTCCCACTATGATTTATCTGATCTAACCTGCTTTTTTTCATCCTAATACCCTATTTATTAGGGCAATCTATTTCCGATCAACCTATTTCCAATCAACCTATTTCCAATCAACCTATTTCCAATCAACCTATTTCCAATCAACCTATTTCCAATCAACCTATTTCCAATCAACCTTACACACCTCTTTCTGCATAAAATCTAGCTATAGCAGAAGAATGAGCCCTAAAAGTACTAAAATCAAAACAAATGAAGTGATTCCTATTGTAAGGGCTTTAACCACAATGCAAGAAATAAGATATATGTGTTCTTTAGGGCTTAGAGATCTTTCTACATAGGTTGTAAAAACATTTATAGGACCAAGAAGAGTTTTTCTTAAGTGGGCTAAGAAGATGTTTGTGACTGTAGGGGTTTTAGTATCAATTAGTAAGTTTTTTAAGGTTCTCTTAAGACCTTTGGTTTTTAGTATTAGATTTTTGAAAAATTTGTGAATTGCTAAGTATTTTGAGAGTAAGGCTAGAAATTGCCTTTTAAGATAGGGATAAGTGGAGTTTATTGCTTTGATTGGCAGATTTTTATTAGAAGATTTTGCTTTGTGGTTTTTTGGTTTAGAGAAAACCTCGTCAAGATTGGTTAGAAAAATACTTGTGTTGATGATTTCTTTAATATCAGTTGGTGGAGAATTTGAAGATTCTTGTGTACCTTTTTTACTCCTAATTTTCGTAGGTAAATTTTTGAATAACCTATAAATGGTAGAAGATATTGATTTAGGTAATAAATTTCTAAGAAGAAATTTTGTTTTGATATTACGTAACATAATACTTAATATTTGACAATATAAGGTCACAAAAAACTTACGATCCCCAAGAATTTGACCTAATCAACTAAAATTTGCCTCATATGCAAATATCAAAACTCAAATTGAGAATCACTTGGTCAATATTATGTAAATCGATCATTCTGAAAATTCAAGTATAGTCGAATGCGTTTAAACAGCGGTTCCATTCCAAATCATAAAGTGCTTTTAGGAAAGCAAAATTATGTTGAAAACTACCGCAACTCAAAATCATTTGACTATATATAGATGTTCTTTACTTTAATAAGCTCGTCATTTACACGCAGTGTTTAGTATCTTCAAACTTTGCCCAACATTGGAATAGGGTGACTTGCTCGAGGGAGTTAAACCACTTTTCCATACCACTACTGCTATTCCCACGAATTTTATTCATTCGTGCCATAATCTTATCAAAGTCAATATGAACATCACCTGTCATTACACTGTACTCAGCAGCACGCTTTGCCATATAGGCCAACCTTGGCACTTGCCACAAGGGTTTTGGTGGGAGTGCAGCCAACGTTAACGCAAGTGCCACCAATCTTACCCCCTTCAATAATGGCAAGGGATTCACCTTTAGGTAATCCACCTACTTAGGGTTCCAGTAGCTTGTCCTGTCTCAACAATAATGTGATCAAAACTATGTATGCGTTGTCATGCTGTTTCCTTTCTTATAGTCAAGTGTGCTGCTAGGTTTTAGCTTTTAGTTAGATAAGTCTTTCTCAACATATTATTAAGAATAAGAGAAGTTTGCTGAGGTGTTGGTTTGTTATTAAACTAAGCACCATAGTTTTGTGTTGTTCAGAAGCTATACTGTACTCCTACAAAAACATTGCTATTGTCTTGAAACTGTCCAAAGAAACTATCGTTATCAATCCCATAAAAGAGGTTAAATCCACTTTCAAAACGCCATACGTCATCATAGCGGTAGCTAGACTTAAAGCGTAAGTGCCCATCTAAATCTGAAGGGCTAAAGAAAGTGAAGAGCGATAGTGTTAAGTCTTGATTGAGTAGCATTTGGGTGAGGCGTAATGTAAGTGTATGGCGAAACTGATCTTGGGCTTTTGCATCAGCAGGTAAGTTTACTTTGTAAGCTCCATGATTCATCATGGCTTCTAAATAATACTGTCCGCCTCCCGTAAGATTAGGTACAATTTCTTGCTCGTAGCCTACTAAAAAGCGAAACTCACTATTGCGGACAAGCGGACTATCCCCTGCACGATCATCACGACTGTCATAGTAACCAGCTTCTACATAACCAATCCCCTTAGCTATTGGGCCACGCCCACTTGCTCCGTAGACAGATAAACTGGGAAAAGTAAAATCTCCTGTATCAACGTTTTGCCCTGCAGGGCTTTTCCAGTAACCATAGTAACCATAAAGCGCAATTTCAAAAGGGCCAAGGGTGCGGTAGGCTCTAGCATACATATCGAATTCACTAAACCAATCTTCTCGAGCATCCACACTTATAATGTTATCTTGTCCAACAACATCGCCTACAGCAGAATTAAAGTAAGATAGGCGTTCGCCATTAATGAACCAATCGCTGTTAAAACGAGGACTGTAGATGATATCGAGATTAACCTCATCGAGAAAGAAAGATAGTTTTATGGCATCTGTAGGGGCTTTGAGATAGGCATCATCACGACCAATCAAAAACGCACGCCAATCTTTAGGGAATAAATCATTGATGAAAACAAAATCGCCAGTTCCCCAAGTAAGGATTTGGCGACCTATCTTGATATCTAGATAGTCAAGGGGACGCAACAAGACGTTGGCACGACGCAAATCAAGTAGACCCTTGCCATTAGTTAAGTTAACACCATAATGAGCTAAAACAGGATCAAGTTGCAAGTCTAGCCCTAAATCAGCAATACCCCAATCCCACGCCTTTTCAGCATTTACACGAAAACGGGCCTCGGCAAGGGAAAATCTTTTTTGATCTTTATCATCAAATACACGAACACCTAAACGTGCTTCAGCGAAGCCTGTAACAGCAAAGGGTAAGCTGTCTAACCAAGATTTAGCACTGCTTTTTGGTATTTTTTGAGTTGCCTCATTACCTAAGCCTAAAGGTAAATCAGGCTCATCTGCATTATCTGTATCAGGAAGGCCAAGGGGCAAAGTAGGCTCTTCAGATGATGCAGGCTTTGGTGGTAAGCAATGTAAAGTGGATTCATCTGTGTTAGAAAGGCCAAAGGGTAAGGCTGGTTCGTGGGATGACTCGAGCCCCTGCGGTAAGCTAGGTAAAGCAGATTCGCTTGTGTTAGGAAGACCAAGAGGCAAAGCAGGTTCATTAGATGGTTCAAGCTTTTGTGGCAAGCAAGGTAAAACAGGTTCATCGGATGACTCGAGTCCTTGTGGCAAAGTAGGTTCTTCATTTTCTGAATCTTTAGGTGGAGCAGACTCATCAGCCCACACGCTAAAAATCAAAGTGAGAATAAGGGTAAAAAGGAATTTTTTAGGCATGAAGTTTGTACATTTACCGCAATAAGCGCCTTGGTGGTTCGCGTAAATAACGCTCACTAAAAATATCTTCGCCAATCCCTAAGTCATAGCTCACATCACTATAGGTGAGTGTGGTGTACCCTCCTAGACGTGTATCAGTCATGCGAGACTCAATAACAGTAATAAAGTTCTGTATGGTTTCAACTTTGAGCGCTTCATAGGTGCGGTAGATATTATCTTCAGCATCAAAGTACTCAATTTTGACAGGAATAAAACTTGTTTTGTGTATCCAGAGTTTGTAATAGCTAAACTCTACTGAATTAGGATTTTTGGGTGTGCTCTGAACTACATAAAAGTTATCAGTTTCTTCTATAAGTTCATGGTTATCTTCTGCAGGATTACGGCCTGAGACATCTTCATAAAAGAAATGAGAGCCAACAAAGCTAGTACGTTTATCGCTAGCAGCAATGCGTTTTACTAAATCAAGTGCAGGCAAGTAAAGCCAGCGGTCGTCGTCCCTTCCTATGTTTTTCCATACCATAAAGGCTGTTTTGTTGACATCAGCAGGACGGTTAAAATAAACATAGAATTTCTGCTCAGCAAGATATTCACTTAGGTCATGACGCAGAATAACAAACTCTCTCTCCCGCTCTCGCCCTTGGCTATCAATAATTGACATGTGAACTTTAGCTTTACCATCAAAGCCTTGATAGTAAGAGCTTTCATTGGCCTTATTGATAATTTCAGTGACATCTATTGCTCGAGCATATGACCCCCAAAATGCAATGAAGATCACTAAGCTAGTTAGTAACATTGACCATTGAATGTTTGTTACTAAATACTGTTTTCTCATAGGTTTTTCCTTTCAAAACTAATATTACAGTGTATTGTCCACTTGCCTACCTACTAGTTCCCAAGTTCTGCTTGAAACTTCTACCTTGGATACTCTATGTCACATGGAACAACTCTCGGAAGTAAAGAGCGCAGAACGTTTAGGTATGCATTCTGAAGCAGGGCTTCGGAATGAGAGGAAGCAATTTTAAGTATCAATCATAGGATTTAAGATTTTAAACCCTTCACCAAGTTCAAGGGCAGGCCCCTACAATACGTGTTTGATAACAGGTGCTTTCATTCATCAAATGGTGTTGTATAGGCAGCGTGAGGATAATTGGATACATCAATTTGTGTGTCTGGAAAATTTCTTTGGTGATCTTCAACTAGAAATACATCTAAACAAACTGAGAGTTAGGCTTTACGTTTAAAAAGTAACGGTTGAAACAGAGTAATTAACGCAGGTAACAAGAGCAAAGTAGTAGCACCTGCTAAGAGCAAAATGGCAGAAATTAATACGCCTACAGTTTGGTAAGGAATTAGTGGAGCAGCAAGTAGAGGTAAAAACCCACAACCAACTACAATCATATTGCGAGTAATTGCCCTTGCAGGTTCAGCAAAAACAGCGTTAATGGTCTCTTGCCAGTTATTGTGTTGCTGATACAAATACTTGCTCCGTGCTGTAAAGTGAATAGCATAATCAATGGCTAAACCAAGGCTGAGTGATGATAAAACAGCCACAGGCATATCGTAATCTTTGCCAATTAGGCCAATAATACCGTAAATAGAAGCGATTGCAACAGTTAGTGGAATCATACTGAGTAGACCCCACCAAAAAGAGCGGAAAAGAAATGTCATTAGAATAAGTACTATAATAAAGCTACTTAGAAAAGCTTTAAGCATCCCTGCAACCATACGTTCTTGCCAGACAACATTGATATAGGTAAGGCCAAACCAATTGTGTGTTAGCTCAGTAGGGGGAGTGTTATCTGTTAAAAATTGTGAGGTAGCATCAACCACCTGCTTCATATCACGGTTGTCACCGCTAGTAAGTTGTAACCACAGGTTTACCTTATGATAATCGGGAGTAACAAAATGCCATAAATCTTGAGGACGGTGACTATTTTGGTAAGTTATAAGTGTTTGGGCAACAGCAGCTTGTGAATCGGGGATGCGGTAGGCTTCTTGTTCACCTAGAAAGAGTTCACGGTGAACGGTTTTCACAATGTCGGGCAAGGCATTGATTTTGCCAACCATTTCAGTATTTAGTAAGTTCGCTTGTAAAGCCTCGAGGTAAGCCAGCATTTCAGGTTGTTTGAAAGGATCGTTGGTAAGAGGTTGATTCTCTAATAACACAATCACCTCATCCCAAGCATCCCAAAGAGCATCGCTTTCACTAGCATCTTGTATGGCAAGCGCTTTATCAATTACTGTGGAAAGTAAGGTCTCTTTATCTGTATCAGCAGTGGCAGCTTCATCTAACATGTTACTCATAATTGCAACTACTGTTGCGTCCTTCCCACTAAGCTCTTGTTTAAGCTCTTCTATAAAAGTTGTTGCAACAAAATTCTGCTCTTGTGCCTCTAGGGTTAGGTAAGCCATATACGTTCCCCCAAAGTGTTCATTCAGCACCCTATCGGCTACACGAATATCATGACTTGGCACAAACCACTTCACGGGGTTATCGTTGATGTTAATTTGGCGAATGCCATAGTAAGCACCCGCACCTAAAAACAAGGCAATAATGACAATAAGCTTTGCATGACGGTAACTTAGTTGGCCCATGCCAAGCAATAAGTGAGAGAGTAGAGATAGCTTTTGGGTTTTACCTTCGGATTTCAGGCCAAAGTTTTTAAGCGAGTTTTCGGGCAGCAACATAATATAAGCAGGCACCAAGGTTACTGTCAAAAACCATGCTACAAATACGCCAATAGCAACAAAAATACCGAAAACCTGCACTGGAGGTATAGGTGTAAAGGCAAGTGAACCGAAGCCTGCACAAGTTGTTAAAGTGGTAAAGAGCATTGGTTTGAAAAGTTCATGCATCACTTCTTCTAAACAAGCGGCACGGTCACGACTACTTGGGTAGCGGTCAAAAAAGTCAGACAAAATATGCACTGCGTCAAGTACAGCAATAGGCATGATAAAAATGGGAATCATCGAACTCATGATGTGGATGGTGCTGCCTGAGAGGATTAGCAAGGCCATTGTGATAATCACCGACATCATGGCAACAATCATGGGGGCAATAATTAGTGTTAGATGCCTAAAGAAAAGCCACATCAATAAGAAAATAAGCAGCATAGCCAGTGGGGCTGACAATGCCATCTGTTTAAACATTTCCACGCCAAATTGATCTTGGGCCACAGCTTGCCCAGTAATGTAGTAGTTTTCGCTACCTTCTAGTGTGGCAATCTTTTGACGCAACTCACTTGCTACACGGTAACTAATATTCTTTGAGGTAATAGGAATATAAAGCGCCAGTGCTTGCCCATTTTGTGATACCAAAGTATTATCTAACAGCGGTATGTGCTGTGCTTTTCCAGCAATAGCAAGTGCCTCAGCCTCGTTTTTAGGCGGACTTTCCATCAACCATTCAAACTTTACCGCACCTAAGCCACCTTGTTCTATGTTATCAACAGTTGAGGGGCTTAGAATTTCTACATCCACTACGCCTTTATATTCGCCATTTTCCTCCCAGCCAATGGTTTTAGCAAAGTTGGTAAGCTCAAAGATGTTACTGAGTGATTGCGCGTTGAAAACACCTTGTGGATGCTCATCATTAGTGATGCCAACGACAATCATGTCGTAAAGGCTAAATTCACGCTTCATTTCATTGTGAAATACGCGTACAGGCTCACTGGCCTCGAGCATATTCTCAGGGTCAGTATCAATTTTAATAGGATTCAGGACACTAAAGCGCTGCGGCCACAAACTTGCAAGCAATACAAGAGCCATAAGCGTTACACATAACAATGTTGTTATCCACAAATAGGCTTTAGCATGATAGCTAGCATGTTTTGATAAAAACATTAGTCCTCCAAAAAAGCTTTTTTAAAGCAAAGGTATCCCTGTAAAACACATGTTATAACTTAGTCCTTACCCTCACAAAGGCAAGAGGCAAAGATAGACAGGAGTAAATAATGAACATATCATGTCTTAATGCCTTTAAGAAGATTTAGTTGCCCAGAACATCCTCGAATCTAAGATATAAAGTCTTTAAGACTTTTCCTGGATTAAAAACTCTACAGTACAAGTAGCAGCAATCTGCTTTTTACTTTTAAATTCTGTACCAATATTAACAACAGGGTTCCCTACATTCTTTGCTCTTAAAGTTGCCCTACTTTCAGCTTTAGCACTTAGCTCGTTTAAAACCACCTCGCCAATATTGGGCATTTTGTAGCTGTCACTACAAGACCTGATGCCAGTTACAGAGTAACCTATTGTCTCCATCATTTGATCAGCTTTATTTTTCGCTTTCTTTACGGCTTCTTTGATTAGGCTAAGCTTTTCTTCTTCGTCATCATAGTCCCAAATAACTGACCTGATTTTTATCCTTTTTCCTTCAGAGCAAATTCCAAGTATTGATCCAAGCTTGTCTAATTCATTGACTATTAACTTAACTGTGTAGGTTGCTGCTGAATTTTTACCAAATATGTTCGAGTTAGTTTCAATAGCAACAGACTCTGTTTCTACCTCCACAGTTTCACTGATTGCTTTTGTTTTATCTATAACTGTTTTTAGGTCATCTGAAGCAGTTATTGCTGCATTGCCAAACAAAAGCTTTTCACTTGTGACATTAATAACCACAAAGGCTTTTTTAGCTTCTATTTCAGTTTCTGCTGTTTCACTTACTCTAAGTATACCATGTTCCATAATTTATCTATTCAGATGTATCTAGACACTTAAATTCATCTACTCGAATCCAATAATTCCTGTAGCTAGATTTGCCATAATCACCACCCAAATCAACATCTGAATTTAGCACTCTTAAGCAAAAATCAGTGCTTGACTCACCTATCAAGGAGAATGAAAGCAAAAAAAGGCCAACTAATTTCTTACAGATTTTAAACATACTGCAATTCCAATTTGTTACTTGCCCTGAACTAAAATTGCTTGACATTTAGATATCTTAAGCCGAAATTCTTTAGCCTCTGCATATTCTTCGGAGTTATACCAAGCACGTGCTTGCTCAACAGAAGGAAATGCAAGAACAGCAACTCGCTCAAAATCGAAGTCTCCCTCTAAAATCTCTACATTTCCACCTCTTACAACAAATTCACCACCATATTTTTTTATGGATTCTGGTGACATCTTCTTATATTCTTCAAAAGCTTCCTTGTCGAAAATTTCTTCTTGAAAAATAATATAGCCTTTCATTACTGTATTTGACCTTCTTTCTAAAGTCTTAGATTAAAAACACCTTGTCAACTTAGCAAATTTGCTCCAATATAACTACTAAGTACATTAGGCACGTTCACGGTACCATCTTCATTTTGATAATTCTCCATTATTGCTGCAACAACCCGTACCATGCCAAAGGCACTACCATTTAGAGTATGTACCAACTCGAGTTTCCCTTTACCTTGCTTACCCCTTTCTCTAAAGCGAGTGTGTAACCGCCTAGCTTGAAAATCAGTGATGTTACTACAACTTGAAACCTCTAACCAACGTTTTTGCCCAGCACTCCATAGTTCAAGGTCATATTTTTTGGCCTGAGTAAAGCCCATATCACCACTGCACATTAGCAAGCGACGATAAGGTAAATTAAGCTCTTCTAGTAAACCTTCTGAAGTTCTGGTCATTTGCTCGAGCATCTCATAACTTTGCTCGGGGTGTACAAACTGCACCATCTCTACTTTATCAAACTGGTGTACTCTGTTAATACCTCTTACATGTGCCCCATAACTACCAGCTTCTCGGCGGAAGCATGGGCTGTAGGTAGTGTATTTTAAGGGCAGCTTATTAGCATCTAATATTTCATCGCGGTGAATACCTGCAAGTATTACTTCTGAGGTAGGAATTAAGTAAAAATCATCAGTAAGCCTATACATTTGCCCTTCTTTATCAGGCAATTGCCCTGTTGCAGTAGCACTTTCTGTGTTTATTAACAGTGGCCCACTGTGCTCTAGGTAGCCCTTATCTGTTAAGCTATTCAAACAGTATTGGATAAGTGACCTTAGTAGTTTAGCACCATAGCCTTTAAAAATAGGAAAACCTGCTCCAGTTGTTCTTACTCCAGCCTCAAAGTCAATCCAACCCTTACTATCAGCAATTTCCCAATGAGGTTTAGGCTCAAAATCAAAAGCTGGCTTTTCACCCCATTCTTTTACAATGACATTATCGTGCTCACTTTCACCATAGGGCACGCTTTTATGAGGGAGATTGGGGATTTCTAACATTAAATTCTGTAGCTTAGTTTCTAAGCTACGGCTTTTTTCCTCTAAACGTTTAACTTCATCACTCAGATTGCCCATTTCACGGATTAATTCTTCAGCAGGCTCGCCTTGTCGTTTTAATTGACCAATTTTCTTGCTTTTGGCATTTCGTTTAGCTTGTTTCTGCTCTAAATCGTTACGTAAAAGCCTAAACTCCTCATCTACTAATAGAAGCTCATCTAATTTTTTTACATCTTCCCCTAACTGCTTGTCTTTCATGGCTTTGCGGATTACATTTGGGTTCTCACGAATAAAACGTAAATCTAACATAGGGAAACTATAACAATCCAAATGCACATATACTAACTACCTCTAATTAAAAGGAAGCTACTTTGAGCAGGTAAGATAGAGCCAGAGAGAGTAGTGTTTTTTAGCTCGAGCCCCACCTCCACCCCCAACAAATCCACATACTGCCCTTCTAAACCTTCACTATTAGAGATTTCAAAATTACAATCCACATTTTCCCCTAAATTTAAAACACCTAGAACACTTTCTTTCCTAAGCTGACGAGCATAAATATATACACTATCTTTAGCATATAAAGTTTTAAAATTGCCCTCTTGTAATGAGTGGTGTCTATGTCTAAGCTGTATAAGGGTTTTGATGTAATCACGCAAACTATGATTCCAAGTAAATTCTCTATCCCAAGACATACTCTGACGGCAATGAGGATCATGATCACCAAAAAGTCCTAATTCATCACCATAGTAAAGGCAGGGAACACCTACAAAACTGAAAAGGAACATATAAGCTATGCGCAAGGCATTTTCATCTCCATTTAAGACTGTAAGTGCTCTAGGGGTATCATGACTACCTAACAAATTGAGCTGCACGTTTGTTATAGCAGGGTGGTGCTTTTGCAGCAAAAACTCTATTTGATCAGCAAATTCTTGAATGCTTAGTTTAGGAATACTTACATAACCACACTTACTAATTTGCTCATGATTTAACTTTTGGCCTACCACGCCGAAAATTGCTCTGGTAAGTGGGTAATTCATTACAGCATCAAACTGATCTCCTTTTAAATAGCGCTCAGCATCATTCCACATTTCACCTACTATGTAGCACTCAGGATTAATCTTACGACAGCGACGACGAAACTCTTGCCAAAAAGCATCATCGTTTATTTCATTAGGCACATCTAGACGCCAACCATCAATGCCAAAACGGAGCCAGAATTCTGCTACAGAAAACAAGAATTCACGTACTTCTGGATTAGCAGTATTAAACTTTGGCAAGGCTGCTAACCCCCACCAAGCCTCATAGCCAATCTCTTTTTCTAAATAAGCATTTAGAGGGAATTTATGGATATGAAACCAATCATGATAGGGGCTGTGTTTTTTGTTTTCCAAAACATCGTGGAATTGAAAGAAACCTCGACTGGAGTGATTAAAAACACCGTCAAGAACAACTTTCATCTTTCTTTTATGGCACTGGTCAAGTAAAGCTTTTAAAGCCTCATTACCCCCTAACAAAGGATCAACCTTGTAATAATCATAAGTGTGATAGCGATGATTAGAAGCAGATTGGAAAATAGGGTTAAAGTACAAAGCAGTTATACCTAGATCTTGCAAATAATCAAGCTTTTCAATAACACCATACAAGTCACCACCTTTATAACCGTGTACAGTAGGAGGGCTATCCCACGCTTCTAAACGACTAGGTTTTTTTGTCTTCCTACTCTTTGCAAATCTATCAGGAAATATTTGATAGAAAATAGCATGTTTAGTCCAGTTGGGGGTGTGTACTTTCTTCATAGTAGGTGCCTTTTTTATGATTTGTTTATAGTACAAATGTATTGCAGCGCGAACGTTTTTAAAAATGTATTATCTGCGCTTTGGTCCAAATTATACTCACAGGAGGAATGCAATGGCAACCAGATGTATAGTCTAATTTTATTCTGGTACCATTACTGAAGTTAATCGGTACTCAAATACTCTTGCTATAATTATACAATGATTAGTGATGTCTATCCTAAAGAGATAACATCTTTGCAGGATTTGAAAATTCGTGACTTGCAGCTAGAACCCTTGGCTGAAAAAGTTTTAGAGGGTAAAAGGCTTAATTTTGATGAGGGCATGACTCTTTTTAAAACGCATGATTTTCCTACTTTAGCAAGACTAGCTGATGTAGTCCGTGAACGCAAGGTTGGTAACAAGGCTTATTTTGTACACTCACTTAGACTCTCACAAACTAATATTTGCTATGTTGGCTGCACTTTTTGTGGCTTTCAGCGCAAATTTGGCGAGGCAGGTGTATGGGATTATGATCTTGAGGATGTGTGGGATTTTGTAGATAAACACTATCATCCAGACTTAACAGAGATCCATATTGCTTCAGGGCACCATCCAAAAAGAGAGTGGCAATACTATCTTGATCTTGTTAAGGGGCTTACTACACGCTATCCAAGGGTACAAGTTAAAGCGTGGACAGCAGCAGAAATACACCACTTTACTAAAATAACCCGTCCTAAGAAGAATTATTATGAAGTGCTTTCCGAACTTAAAGAGGCTGGATTAGTAGCCATGCCTGGTGGTGGAGCAGAAATATTTGCTGAGCAGGTAAGAGTAAGAATTGCCAAGGCCAAAGTAACGGCTGAAGGATGGTTAGAGATTCATCGCATTGCTCATGAATTGGGTATTCCTACCAATGCCACCATGCTTTATGGTCACATAGAAAGTTTAGAAGACCGCATGGATCATATGCTACGCTTGCGTGCTTTGCAAGATGAGACTGGGGGCTTTTTCTCTTTTATTCCTCTGGCTTTCCAACCGGATAATAATCCTTTGGCTAAAGAACTTAATAGAACAGAGTTCACTACTGGTTTAGATGACCTGCGTAATTTGGCAATTGCTCGAGTCATGCTAGATAACTTCCCACATATTAAGGGCTATTGGGTGATGATAACCCCAGAGCTAACCCAAATAGCACTATCTAGTGGAGTTAGTGATATTGATGGCACTATCAAAGATGAGCGTATTGCTCATGCTTCAGGAGCTATTACAGAACAAGGCTTAACTGAAAATGAGCTTGTAAAACTTATCCAAGCTACTAATAGAGTAGCTGTTAAGCGAGATGCTTTATACAATGAACTTAAAGTTTTCGGAACAAATTGAATGCTCGAGCGCCTAGGCCTAGTTCAATATGCGAATGTTGCACCTTTACACTTTGGGCTAACTCCTTGGGCAGGCTGCGAATTTGTTTATGGAGTTCCAACAAAGCTTAACTCCTTGCTCTTGGCAGGTGAAGTTAAGCTAGCACTTATTTCTAGCATTGAGTTTTTACAACATAGACATAAACTTAAGGCCTTACCAGACTTTTCAATTTCTACATTAGGTCCTGTGTATAGTGTCATGCTGTTCCATTTGCACCCTTGGGAGAACTTGAATGGTAAGCATATAGCTTTAAGTAGCCATTCTGCTACCAGTGTACAACTTCTTAAACTGCTTTTAGCAGATGAAAAACTTGATACTGAATTTGTATTTATGGAGCCTAATTTAGATGCCATGTTAAGCGAGTGTGATGGCGCACTATTAATTGGCGATAGGGCTCTTGTGGAAGCAATAAAAAAGCGTAGTATAAAAGGTCAGCAAACATTTATCACAGATTTAGGTGCAAAATGGTATCAAGCAACTAAACTACCTTTCACATTTGCTGTGTGGGCCTCGCATAAGGATGACCCTCCTTCAGAAATGCTTGTTACCCAATTAAGAAAAGCTCGAGAAAGAGGTTTGGGACAGCTAGCAGAAGTAAGCAGGTTTGAAGCAGAGCGCCTGAAAATACCCCTTGAAAAAGTACAGCGTTATTTGAGCAATTTTCGCTATTATCTCGAGCTACCTGACAGAGATGGACTTATTGCTTTTGCAGAAAGAAGTTTTACTAACTTTAAACCTAAAGAGCTCAGCTTCTGGGAAATATAAATTTAGCCAAAAGCCTTATGATTATGAATACTTGACTAAGTCATATGACTTAGTTAAAATTTGCATGTGAAACAAGTAACTATACACGAAGCAAAAACTCACTTATCACGACTAATACGGGAAGCAATAGAAGGCGAAGATATAGTAATCGCTAAGGGAACCAAACCTTTAGTTCGACTAGAGGTGTTATCTCAAGCGCATAAACAACGTAGATTAGGAGGAGCAAGGGGTATAGTTACAAATATGGCAGATGATTTTGATGATCCTTTAGAAGATATGAAGGATTACATGTAGTGAAGGTGCTGTTAGACACACATACCTTTCTTTGGAGTATTAGTGAACCTGAAAAGTTAAGCGATCTTGCCAAAATAACTTTTCTTGATGAGGGAAATGACCTCTACTTAAGTGCAGCAAGCTACTGGGAAATCTGCATCAAAAAAAGTTTGGATAAAGTATCATTAGGTAACAATTGGATAAATCTTTTTGATCAAGAAGTTGCAGCAAACAAAATCACATGGCTACCCATTAGCAAGGCCCATTGTCAAACCACAATCAATTTACCCTTTATTCACAGAGATCCTTTTGATAGATTACTTGTAGCTCAAGCTAAATATGAAAACATGACGCTCCTAACAAAAGACAAATATATTCAAAAATACTCTGTAAAAACAGTTTGGTAAAAATTAGAAAGGTACTTGAGTGGGAAGGTTTTGTTAAGCTAAACAATCATGCGTTTATCAATAATAATTGCAGTGATGTCAGGCGGTGCTTTGGGGGCATTGTGTAGGTATTTAACAGGAGCAATGTTACAAAATATTATGAAGGCAACTAGCTTTCCTTTAGCTACACTTACAGTAAATGTAGTAGGCTCTTTCTTGCTTTCAATGTTATTCCACTTAAATACATCCCAGCTTTCCCACACTTTAAGGCTTGCTATAGGCACAGGCTTCTTAGGGGCCTTCACCACTTTTTCTACCTTTGAGTTAGAAGCTTATGCACTTTTACATAAACATAACTACTTTTATGCAGCAATTTACGTGTTAGGCAATCTTTTATTGGGCTTTGCAGCTATTTTACTAGGTCGTTACCTAGCATTAAGGATAAACTAGTTTGTGTTTGAAATAATACCTTGTGTAGATATCCAAAAGGGTCGTGCTGTAAGACTCTTTGAAGGAAACCCAGAAAAAGAAACCATATACTTTGAAAGCCCAATCAAAGCAGCTGAGCATTGGGTAAAGCTAGGAGCAAAGTGCTTGCATCTAGTCGATCTAGATGCTGCTTTGGGAGAAGGAGATAACCGTGAGATTATTTATGAAATCGCTAAAAACCTTGAATGTGACTTAGAAATAGGTGGAGGAGTTAGGAATTTAGAGGTGGCTAGGACTTACCTAAATGTTCTTGATCGTGTTGTAATTGGTACAGCTGCAGTAAAGCAGCCTGAGTTAATTGATACAATCTTAGGTGAATTTGGCCCTTCTAGTTTAATAGTTTCTATTGACGCTAAAGATGGCAAGGTAGCTCTCAAAGGCTGGAAAGAAATAAGCGAGGTTGATGCTGTTGAGTTAGCCAAACGTTGTGAGGTACAAGGCTTACGTCGCCTTATATATACCGATATTAGTCGAGATGGCACTATGCGTGGAGTAGATCCAGAACCTATTAAAGCTATGCGAGAAGCTTTTCCTCATACCCTTATGGCAGGTGGCGGAGTAGCTAGTGATAAAGATTTAAAGTTATACGAAGACCTTGGTTTAGAAGGGGCAGTTGTAGGTAGAGCACTCTACGAAGGGGTCATTAGTTATCCCCGAGTTACCTGAAGTAGAAACTATTCGCCAAGAACTAGGCTCTTGGTTAAAAGGCTGTACTATAATAAGTGCCGAACTTGTTGAGGCCACTCCTAATAAGAAATATGCCAATCTAGCTAAGGCTGAGGGAAAGCATATTTCAGCAGTAAATAGACGTGGTAAGTTCTTGCTTTTAGAGCTTGATGATGACCTCGAGCTAGTGATTCATTTAGGTATGACAGGTGTTATCACTCATAAAGACCCCAAAAAGCATGTGCGGGTCATGCTTAAACTTTCCGAGCAAACAAAATCATCTCTTTATTTTCAAGATGTGCGCCGTTTCGGACGCTTTCTAGTAGTTCCTAAAGGCAAATATAAGGATCTACCCACTCTTTATAGTATGGGGCCTGAACCCTTGACTAGAGATTTTAATGATAGGCAGTTTGCTCTTGCTTTAGAGCGCTCGAGCACCGCTATAAAAACTTACCTACTTAGTCAGAAGCCTGTGGCTGGCTTGGGAAATATCTATGCAGATGAAGCTTTGTGGAAAGCAAAAATTCACCCTTTAACACCTGCTAACCTACTGCCTAGGGGCAAAATTCCTCTTTTGCGCAAAGCCATCCTAACAACTCTTTTAGCTAGTCTTGAAGCAAAAGGGACTACTCTCAATGACTATCGTACTGTAAATGGTCACACTGGTAATTATAGTGAGTTCCTTAATGTTTATTCTCAACAAGGGAAACCTTGCCCTAATTGCCAAACATTGATAGCAAAGATATTTTTAGCAAGTAGAGGAACACATTTTTGTCCTGCTTGTCAGGAATTGTAGGAAAGTAATAGATGAATCAGAATCAACGTTTAGCCGAGGGTTTTCTCTTTACCGATATGTATCAACTAACTATGGCACAGCTTTACTTTCGGCAAGGCATACATGAAAAGACTGCACAATTCAATCACTTTTTTCGCAACTACCCTGACTATGGTAATCACAAGGCAGGTTACTGCATAAATGCAGGCTTAGGTTGGTTTTTAGATTGGATGGAAGAAGTTTATATAAGTGATGAAGATATAGCAGTAATAAGAGCACATAAGGATAGCAAAGGCAAACAACTTTTTACTGAAGATTTTCTTGAGTGGTTGCGTAAAAATGGTAGCTATGAATCCTTAAATATAAGCGCTGTTCCTGAGGGTAGGGTAGTCCATCCACACACACCTTTGACAGTTGTAGAAGGTCCTTTAGCGTTAGCTCAAATTTTAGAAACCTCTTTACTTTCCCACCTAAATTATCAAATCCTTATTGCTAGCAAAGCCGCACGCATAAAAGAAATTGCTGGTGATAGTTTAGTGCTGGAATTTGGGGCAAGGCGAGCACATGATAAGGGGGCTAATGCTGGGGCTCGAGCTGCTTTAATAGGTGGAGCAGATTTCACTTCTAATGTAGGCATATCCCATGTTCTTGGTTATCCCTCCAAAGGCACACATGCCCACTCAATGGTCCAAGCTTTTATGGCCTTAGGTTTAACAGAACTAGACGCCTTTAGAGCATACGCTGAAACTTACCCCGATGATTGTTTGTTACTAGTAGATACCATTGATACTTTGGAAAGCGGCATTCCTAACGCTATTAAGATTTTTGAGGAACTAAAACAAAAAGGACATAAACCTCTAGGGGTGCGTTTAGACTCTGGTGATCTTGCTTATCTTAGTATTCAAACTGCCAAAATGCTTAATAAAGCAGGTTTTGAAGACACTACTATAGTACTCAGTAATAATCTAGATGAACTTGTTATTTTGCAAATAGTTACCCAAATTAAACAAGAAGCACCTAACTATAATATTGATCCTGATAGGCTTATTAAACGCCTAGCTTATGGTGTGGGTACAAGACTGATTACTTCACAAGGAGATAGTGCTTTAGGGGGCGTTTACAAATTAGTAGGTATGCACCATGATGGCAACTGGCAACCTGCCCTAAAAATCTCTAACTCAGCAGAAAAAGTTCCTAATCCTGGTAATAAATTGCTGTGGAGGCTTTATGATAAGCGAGGTTATGCTACAGCAGATCTGATAGGCCTAGCTAATGAGAACCCTCTAGAAGGTGTTTTTGACCAACCCATTCACTCAGTTGATTTAAGCAAAGAACGCAATTTACAGCCAGATTCCCTAAGTACAATAGAGTCACTTTTGGTAAGTATCTTTAAACAAGGCACCAGAGTTTATGAAGTGCCAAGCATAGAAGACATGCGTCAACAACGCCTAAATGACCTGAAAAAGCTTGATTCGGGAGTAAAACGTATAGTCAACCCCCACATCTATCATGTTTCTCTGACCCACAACTTATGGGAACTTAAGCAAGCTTTGATGAAATCAGTCATAGGATAAAAATTAGGGTAACTCTAGGAAAACATATCCTCACGAACTGCCAAGAAAAACCCCACTGCAAAGAGAAGACCTAGACCAGCAAATAACCAACTTAAAGCTGGCCCACCACTTAATGCGGCAATAACTTCCAAAATAGCCGATAGACCAAAGCCTACAGTATTGCCAAGAAGGATAGCATTACGGGCTTTAGAAGGGCCTGCATTGCGGGCTGTCCAATTCAGTACAGCTATGCCCATAAACGAGGCCGCAAAACCACGCAATGTAGCAATCAATGAAGCAGATGTGTCTGCACCAAGGACATCTCCTAAAACTAGAGGAGGCGATATTAAAACACCAAAGCCAGCTAGCCCTAAATAAATTGCTGAAACTGTCAAAAGTAACTTAGGTTGCATACAATTTTCTCCTATGAATAGTATAGATATTGATAGGTCACCAATATTTAATGGAATGACAGTAGCCTATTATCCATCAAATTCAATCCCCTACACTTTTTCCAGGGGCATTGAAACCCGTCTGAAATGTGATTAGCGTAGGGTATGAGCTATTCAAGGTTATATTACTTTAAAGTATGTGCAAGACGCAAGCGACTTATTGCCAAAGGAGTGAAATGCGCTTGCCTGACTACCTTTATTTTGATATTGTTGGGTGTAAGGTACTTAAATACTAATCAAATCATTCGTCATTTGTCAGATAGGAAAATCCCTTGTCTCAAATAGCTAAAACAGATGAAGAAATAGCAGCTTGTTTTCCAGCTTTGTCTCAGCTTAGGCCGCACCTAACGGTAGAAGAGCTGGTACCTTTGATTCGTAGCATGGAAAAAGAAGGCTATCAGCTTGCATATATAAAAGCAGAAGGTGTTCCTGTAGTTGTTGCTGGCTTTAGAATCTATACCAACTTATTTCTTGGTAAAAATTTATATGTCGATGATTTGGTTACTGCAGAGGGAACCCGTTCCAAAGGTTATGGAAAAGTAATGGTGGATTGGTTAATCCAATTAGCCAAAGAGCATGATTGTCAAGCTATTCATCTAGATTCAGGTACTCACAGGCATAAAGCCCATAAGTTTTATTTAAACCAAGGTTTTGACATAGTTAGTTATCACTTTAGTCGAAGCATAGGAGCCTAAGTCTCAACACATTTCCGATACTAACTTTGCGTGGGCAAAATTTGCTGTTGCCATACTTAACGTCTTTGAACGAAGAAGTTTATCCCTTTAACATGGCATGAATTTTAACGCACTGCATTTATTTTCTTCTATCAAAGGATTTGATCCTATCAACAAGATATTGGACAGAGTCAGGGTTTGTTTGTGGCATAATGCCATGGCCAAGATTAAAAATGTGTGCTCCTCCTAGTCCTTCTTGAAGTACTTTATTGGTTTCTCGAGCTAACACCTCTCGAGAAGCTAGCAATGCAGCAGGGTCTAGATTACCCTGTAAGGTTTTATTGCCTAGCATAGGACGTACCTGACTCAGAGGTGTTCGCCAATCTACACTAACAACTTCACAGGACAACTCTTTTATTTCATTGTAAAGGTGCAGGGCATCTACTGCTATATAAAGACGAGGGACTTTATAGGAAACTAGGGCTTCAAAGATACGCTGATTATATGGTTTGGCAAAAGTAGCATACATCTGCGCATTATGTAGACCAGCCCAAGAATCAAAAAGCTGAATGGCTTGTGCTCCTGCTTCAATTTGCTTTGTTAGGTAGAGAATAGATACTTCAGTAAGTTTATCAAGGAGTTTATGAGCAGCATTAGGTGCATAATATAAGAACTGCCTAAATTCAGCGTACTCTTTACTACCACTGCCTTGAATTAGGTAAGTTGCTAGAGTCAAAGGGGCACCACCAAAGCCTATTAAGGGTACATTCAATTCATTTCTAACAAGCTTAATAGCTTCACTTACAAAAGGAGCAATTTCTTCTTTTGCAGGGAGGGTAAGTTTATTAATGCTTTCTTCAGAACGCAATGGTTCAGCAATAACAGGCCCTGGACAAAAATCTATTTTTATGCCCATATAAGGCAGTGGTGTCATAATGTCCTGAAAAAGAATAGCAGCGTCTAAACCTAAACGCCTAATAGGTTGCAAAGTGATTTCACAAGCCAATTGGGGAGTGCGACACATCTCCCAAAAACTGGATTTCTCTTTGATTGCCCTATACTCAGGTAAATACCTACCAGCTTGACGCATTATCCAAATAGGAGCTTGCTTAGTTTGCTTACCCCAAGCTGCATCTAAGAATAAAGTATTCATAATGGGTTTAAAAAGGAAGCCAACAAATTTTAACAATTGAAGGAATTTTTAAGAATTTTCCTCCAGAAAATTTATTTTTAGTTATACTCATAACCGTTAACTCCTTATAAGACTTGAAATATTTCCACCTTTATGCTTAACATTTCTACTTTGTACCTTATCATATCAACACATGTGAGCAATACAAAAAGATTATTTCAACGAGGAGAGGGGCAAAAACACAGATTTGCTCCTACAATGTCATACAAAAATCAATTCTGTAGGGGTAGACCTAGATGTCTACTTCTCCTTTACTTGGAAAAAATCTTAATGATCCTATCAAGTTTTTTTCGCAAAAATAGTCTACATCTCAACAGAAGCTGCCTAAACAAATCTATGAAGTAGGAAAGATATATCAGGACAAGCTTTGCAATGACATCATAATGTCCAGCAAGTTTAAGGCCAAGTGCATAATACCCAAATGAAATAAGTAGCAGGCTTATTAAGAAAATACCATTAACACCTATAAGGTAAGCAAATAACAGGAGCCAAACAGAAGTAGCTAGAAGTGTAGCGAAACAAATAACGCTAGCTAGTACTCCTTTTATTTCCGTCTTTACATTAAAAAAGCTAGTTGTCAATAGTGCTATTGGCAAAAGTAAGAGATCTGTTATGAGCAATGTTGGTCCTATTATGGAATTTACTTTGTTTGGAATTTGTATTATTATTATTAGTGCTATAGGGAAAATTATTATTGCTAAAGAAGTCTGAAACCAGAAGCTGATTTTAAAAACAGTGCGTAATATCCAAGTGGTTTCTGCTCGAGTAAGATCAGTTTTTTTAAGAAGCATTAAAAGGTTTCTAAACATTAGAACCAACCTTTTTGTTTAGCATAGCGCTTTAGTGCTTTTATAGCTTCTTCTTTATTAGAAATATCTCCTACAGCCTCTGCTTCTTTTAGGAATTCTAACGCCTTGCCTACTTTAGCACTAGGCTTTAAATTTAGGATTTCTATAACCTCAAGGCCGTTTAAAAGGGGCTTTGTAGGTGGTTGCTCTGCTAAGATTTCTAATACTCGAGCAAGCGCTAATTTATAAGCTTGCCTAGAAGCTTCACTAGAAAGCTTACCACATGCTGCTTCCCTATCAGCAATCATAAGTTTGAGTAAGTCTGGTAAAAGTTCACGGCGGCGGTGAACAAAACGGCGAGCTTCCTTGTGGTTTTTAGGCAGTGGTAACATATGATAATGTACCAAACTACTAACACGCTCTATTAGTGTTTTAGGTGACCTTAAACGTTTAAGAATATCTTTTGCTATTACTGAACCCTGTTTAGCATGCCCATAAAAATGATAATGGCCTTTTTCTTTATCGACACTTTTAGTGTTTGGCTTAGCTACATCATGTAAAAGCGTTGCCCAACGCAAACTAAGGTCAGATTCAGAAAACCCTTGTATTAATTGATTTAAGGCTTCAAGTGAGTGGTTAAATACATCAAGATGATGAAAGCCCCCCTGTTCAACACCCTTAGTCTTAGCAAGTTCAGGTAAATAAGTACTTAAAAGGCCTAACTCATCCATAAGCTTTATTCCCTGTGCTGGATAACTACTCAATAGAACTTTATTTAGCTCTTCATTTATGCGCTCGGCTTTTGGAGAAGGAAGGTTGCTAGTATTTTTAATCGCCCTTTTGGTTTTAGCCTCAATATTAAAGCCAAGTTGTACAGCAAAACGCACACCTCGCAAAGGTCTTAAGGAGTCAGCACGAAAGTTGTCTTCATGCACCATACGTATACACTTACTTTTAAGGTCTTGCAAACCTCTTGTAGGATCAATTAACCCACCTTTTAAATCAGCAGCAATTGCATTTATAGTAAAATCACGTGTAGCTAAGTCATATTCTATATTACTTGTCAGTGGCGTATAATCAATTACTTGCTCTGATAGCACTACTCGCCAGAAATTTCTTTGCTCGTCAAGAGAGACTAGACTTCCTTTCAGACTATCAGCAGTTTTTCTTGCTTCAAAATAAGGGTCAGGAACAAGCCAATCTACATCAGTGAAAGACCTGTCTAGAAGCAAATCACGAATTGCTCCTCCAACAGCATATCCCTTATTTGGTAGAGGTTCTAATTGATTTACATCAATATGTTCTATGTGTTTACGTTTGAAAAACATTTACTTTTAAACTTCACCGAAAACACGCCCAGTTTCCCAACTCACTAATTACATCTTTTATTAAGCTATATCTTGCATCAGCTTTTAATTTGTTGGTTGTTTCTTCTTTTCCTACTTTTAACGCATTTTCCACATCTTCAAAGCTAATAAAAAATTCCTCTACCAGCTCATCGTCGTATGCTTTCTTAATATCCTCATATACTTCCTCAGAGTATAGTACAACGCTTCTAGCAACTAAAGCATTCCAAACCATCGAGGCTTCTCTAACAAGTTTGCTCTCAAATAGCTCTTTGAAATAGTTTATTATTTCTTCTCTAGTTTTTATTCCCTCAACAACAAGGACTAACAAAGTTTCAAGAGCAGCAGATCGCACGTATTCATTGGCGTTTTCTTTTTCTATTAATGATTTCAGTAAACTAATATCGCCATCATAGACTGAAGCAAGTATTCTACCAAGATCTTCAGTCACCAAATCTCCAGTTACCTTCAAGGGTTTGTTACTAGGAATTGAAAAGAAGTCAATAAGTAATTTATAGGCTTTTTTTTCTCTAAATTGAGCTAAAAGGTATGTAGCAAACAAGTAAGCGAAATACTTTTCCTTCTCAAGCAACTCATCAATATTTTGCGTTGAGTGTTCAATTATCTTCAATAGTTCAGGAGTAATTGACTCATGATTATTCATTGCTTCTTTTAGTGCTTTACGTGGGAAAACTCCCTTACTGTATTGTAATTCCTCTAAAATTCTTTCTACTTCCATATAATCGTTCCTTAGATTACAACCAAAAATTTAGTAAAAATGCATGTTAACATTTTGAAGCTTATGCTCCTAACTTTTGCCCTACATTCTTTAGGATTTAGACCCTTACGCACTTTTTTAACAGCACTAGGAATTGCTGTAGCGGTGGGTTCAACTATTATTTTCTTATCATTAGGTGAGGGTTTGCGTCAGGCTTTTGCCAATCATCTTGGTGGAGTAGGACCAGATATTCAAGTAAGCTATGGGCCTTTTAATGTTAATTCTTTTTCAACCCTGCCGCAATTGCCTACTCAGTTTATGACGGAACTTGAGCAAGTTGCTGATGAATACAACATTCAAAAAATTATTCCCTTAGCATTTTTTGTGCGTGCTGGACTTAGTCCAGTTGGTGGTTATGCTTATATGGGTTTGCCTCCTAAACAAGATATAGCCGAAATTTACCTTGGTTTTGAAGTTGCCAAAGGTCGTGCCTTTAAAGCCACAGATAAACTAGTAGCTATAGTTGGTGAACAACTGGCAAAACGCAATAACCTTAGGATTGGCGATACTTTGAAGCTTAACCCTCGAGCTAGCTTTAAGGTTATCGGTATAGCCCATTCACAAGGTGGCTTTGTTGATAATATGGCAATGGTACCTTTGGAAACTCTTACTAAAGCAATAGGGGTAGAAGACCAAGTGAGTTTTTTTGCGCTCGAGCTAACAAACCCTGCCAAAGCTGCTGAAGTTGCCAAAGATTTGGCAGAGGTTTTTCCTGACCTTGACTTTCAAACTAGGGCTGATGTTCTAAGTGTAATAGAGCAGGGCATTCGCATTAGTGATGTAATTCGTCTTGGCATTAGCATCATTGCTTTAATTGTAGGAGCTATTGCTGTGGCCAATACTATGTTGATGAGTGTTTTTGAGCGTACTCGAGAATTTGGTGTAGTAAGAGCTGTAGGAGCCAAAGCCCATTTCTTGTTTCGTTTGGTACTAACTGAGTCAGTTTTACTAAGTCTTGTTGGAGCTACTTTTGGAGTATTACTGGGTCGTGGTGGTATTGGGATTGTCAATATTATTTCTTTGGATTTAATTGGGCTCGAGGTAGCAGTTTTGACACTACGCTTAACTGCTTTTGCAATAGTTATAGCGTTATTTATGGGCTTGACTGCTGGGCTTTTACCTGCTTTAAGAGCCGCAAGGTTACCTATAGCTGTGGCTATGTCTCGAGAATAAGGTAATTATCATGTTGCGTATTGCTAACTTAAGTAAAACCTACCGTAGCGTTGCAGGGGAAATAGTTGCCCTTGCTAAAGCCAATTATGATTTCCCTGAAGGTAAAATTACAGCTATAGTTGGCCCCAGTGGTTCTGGAAAATCAACACTATTAAATCTAATGGCTGGTTTTGATGTACCTACTAGTGGGGAAGTGTGGTTAGATGATAAGTGTGTGAGCAATTTACCTGATGATGAGCGAGCAGATTTGCGCTTAAACGAATTTGGCTTTGTTTTTCAATCCTATAATCTAATAAGTGTGTTAAATGCCCAGCAAAATGTGGCATTCCCTATGGCTTTAGCCAAAGTACCTCCTGCTCAGCGTAAGCAAAAGGCTCGAGATATCCTCAAGGGTTTTGGTTTAGAGAAACGCTTGAAACATTTACCCCATAAACTTTCAGGAGGCGAACGTCAGCGAGTTAGCATTGCTAGGTCATTAGCCAATGACCCCCAAGTTATTTTTGCCGATGAACCTACTGGAAACTTAGATAGTAAAAGTGGCCGCCTAGTAATTAATGCTCTTAAAGAAGTTGCTAGTAAGGGACAGACTGTTATTGTAGTAACACATGATCACAAGTTTATGACTGAGGCAGATGCTACAGTAGAGATTGAAGATGGTTTTCTTAAAAGCTAAGAGTATAGTATTTATTGTCATTGAACTCGAGCACTTTTGCTAATTGACTCGAGTACCAGAAGAAGGATGCAGGATTGCATTACTAGTCTTTTCGTCGATCCATAAATTATCATAATATCTGATGATCTTTTGCCTACATAGGGTGTCACTTTGCCTGATAAATGAGCCAGTTTTTTGTGCGATAAATGGGCCTCTATCCTAGAGCACTATTACTACCAAGGCTAATGACGCAAACACTAAAATTATGTTAGGAGTGACATTGCTGTTGCTAAGCACTTGCTTAAAACTCTTTACTAAGTTTGATTTTAAGAAACTCTTCCTTCTTGTCATAATCACCCAAACTTCTTTAGCTCAGGAAGATAATCTTCTTTTTAGACTATCTAATAAACCTCTTTTACAAACCACCTACGATTGTGGTGGAAAAGGTGAGAAGCCTTGTGGGATAGACACTACTTTCTTCTGGGAAAATGGTACCTACTTTTGTGATCAAGGACTAAGACCAACTGATAACACCTTAAAAGAACTATATTTTTTAGAAAGGGGAGAATTTCTTAAGGCTCTTGCTGTGTTGAAGATGGAGCAGCTACTTGACCCAGAGGGTATTTGTGTAAATTATAGTCGTTGTCAAGACACAGTAGATGATTTCCAGAAAACTTGGCAGTATTGGGTTGCTCAAGAACAATTGCACCTTGTTAGACATGATCCTATTAATACTGCTATGCTGCTAGCAACTCATAATGCTTATAATAATGCGGCAGATAGTTATTTTCCCAATCAAAACTACTCCATAATAACAGACCATCTGCGAATAGGAATGCGAGTTATTATGCTCAATGTTCATTATAGTTATTCGTCTTTTTGGACAGGTTCAGTTACTTCTTTGTGTCATGGTTTGCGTACTCACGCTCGAGCACTGACCACTTGTTTTCTAGTGCAATAAAGGGATAAGACTTTTAAGGTAGCATGATTGATAATATACGTGGACGCTATGCCCCTTCACCAACGGGCTATTTGCATTTGGGCAATGCTCGTACTGCTCTTTTAGCATGGTTGTTTGTGAGAAGCCAAGGGGGTACCTTTGTCTTGCGCATTGAAGATATTGATGAGCAACGTAGCAACCCTAACATGATAGCTGCAAATATCAAGGAATTACGCTGGCTTGGTCTTGATTGGGATGAAGGTCCTGACATAGGGGGTAAGTTTAGACCTTACTTGCAAAGTGGGCGTCAAGAGCAGTATCTTTTGGCTTTGGAGCAGCTCGAGACAAAGAATCAAATTTTTACTTGTTATCTCTCGCGCAAAGATTTAAGAGCAGTATCTTCTGCCCCTCATGGTCAATTGGTTGTTTATGGAGAACTCGAGCGAAAACATAACGAAAACATCAAAAAAAAGCAAACCCTAAATAAAACTCCTAGCTTACGCTTTTTTGTACCTGACAAAATGGTGTACTTTAATGATTTATTTGCAGGAGAGCAACAAATTAATTTAAAAGAGCAGGTAGGTGATTTTGCTTTAAGGCGTGCTGATGGAATGTGGGCCTATCACTTAGCTGTGGTAGTTGATGATATTGCTATGGACATAAACAATGTATTGAGAGGTGATGATTTGCTTACTAGTACAGGGGCACAGCTTGCCCTTTATGAAGCTTTAGGGAAAACCCCTCCCAAATATATCCATGTACCTTTGCTGTTAGACCTAGAAGGTAAGAGGATGGCTAAACGTAAAGGCTCACTAACCCTTACAGCCCTAAAAGATCATGGTGCTAAGCCAGAGTCCATAGTAGGGTTTTTAGCTTATAGTTTGGGACTGGTTAATAAAAAACGAAATTTGGGGGCTAAAGAACTTATTTCAAACTTTGAACTTAAATGTTTATCCTCTCAATCTTACCAAATTACTAGAGCTGATATTGATTGGCTATTGACCAATTAAATTATGAATTATTCTGAAATTCTAGGTTGTACCCAAGTTATAAATTTGGCGTTATCTAAGACATCAATTGTAAAGTTACTTAATCTTGGTGTAGTTTCAAAATCATAAGTCTGAGCATCAAACTTGCGGACTGCTTTGCTCGAGAGCAAATATATAAAATCATTTATTGACTCATAAGTGCCACTAGTGGCAGAGACACTTCCACTTTCTGGTTCTGTATCGGGGGTTAGCGTGCTGTACGGCACAAACTTATTACTACTTAGTAGATAAAAATCTTTATTATCAAAAAAATCATCAACAATAAATTGTTTATTTGTGCTAAAATCAGTTTCTATAGCTGAATTAACCTGAGCCTCGTTGCGAAAATTACTTATAATTATAAAATTTTCCTCATTGAGTATAGCCAGCACATCATCAATAGCGCGCATGTCCACTACAGTTTCATCACTATCAAAGCTAGTAACTTCCTGCTCATCATTATCTATAATATCATCATCTAAAACAAGGCTAGTTAAGGCTATATTACTACCACTGCCTTGTAAGTAGTAAAGTTTTTCAACTACTTGATCTAAATAAAATCCTTTAGGAAAGCTTTCCCCTAGCTCAATATGTCGAACTAACCTAGGCGGATTTTCTTGTAGGTCAAGAATGTCTATAGCGTCTACAAAACTAGCATTACAAGCATCTTGGTCACTGAAAAGAGCCACATAATGGCCCTCCTCACTAATTTGTACATCTGTAGGACAAAAACTGGCTGGCTTTGGATTGACATCATCATCAATAACTATGTTTGCCACTTCCAAAGTTATAGAAGCCCTACTTTCAGGAAGTTGAGTGTTTTGGGGATTAGGGTCAATATTTGTAATAATAAAGAAGCTTAAATAGGTTGTTCTTACATTATTTGCACTTTTAACGCTTAGAACCACTAATTCATCGCGCTTATTGTCACGATCAGTTAAATCAAAGTCAAGAGCCTCACTATTCTCTGGTAAGTTATGTTCTAATAATAAAGGCCTTGGGTTTTCTTCAGTAACGTTTGTTTTTGAAGGACAATTTCCACTTATGTTATCAGGGTTAGTATCAGCCAGTAAACATGTATCTAAAAGACCAACTTTATTATCAAAACCTATGATTAGTAAAGTGCTGGACTCGGGCTCCATAGTGCCTGAGCAAGCACTTAAGGAAGAAAGTAGTGAAATATAGATAATAAATTGTCGCATATCTTAAACTTACACTGCTAAGGAGATTATAATGGTTAAAAAAGGAGATTATTTTGCAAAACAGATTAGCTATTTTCATTGACGGCAGCAATCTTTATAATGGTATGCGTGAAAACCTTGATAGCACTAGAGTTAACTTGCAGGAGTTAATTAGACAACTGAAAGCTGAAAGAAGCATCATTAGGTCATATTATTACAATGCACCCCTAACTGAGGATTATGATGATGAGCTGCGTGAAGGACAACAACGCTTTTTTGAGTCGTTAAGACGCATACCTTATGTTACTGTGCGATTAGGTCGCTTGCATCGTCGTAATGATGGTCTATTAGTCGAAAAAGGAATTGATGTATCTATAGCAGTTGAATCGTTATGTCTAGCTTATGAGGATGTTTATGATGTGGCTTTGCTAATTAGTGGTGATGGTGATTATATAGAGTTAGTTGAGGCCTTAAAACGTAAAGGCAAGCATGTTGAGGTGGCAATGTTTAAAAGCCAGTCAGCAGGTGCACTACTAGAATATGTTGATGTTTTTCACCCACTAGACGAACTAAATTGGAGTAAAATCGTTTTCTGATATAACTATAATTCACTAGATATAGCTTTATGCCCTAAAGAACTTGACAAACTAAAAAGTTTTCTTTAAAAATAAAGTTTGAAAGGTAAAGTTCCAATTTTATAAGGAAAATAATTATGTCACATATTATAGCTGAACCATGTATAGGTACTAAAGATAAAGCTTGTGTAGATGTTTGCCCTGTTGAGTGCATTTATGAAGCTGAGGATCAACTTTATATTCACCCCGAAGAGTGTATTGATTGTGGTGCTTGTGTGCCTGCTTGCCCTGTAGAAGCTATTTTTACAGAAGAAGATATGCCTGAAGAATGGACTAGTTTCATCCAGAAAAACTATGAGCTTGCTGGGGTAGAGATGGAATAAAATCTAGCTCTATTAGACAGCAAAGCTCTTGAAACCCTTGGCCAACGACTTTTAACACTAACATAACACCTTATGTATATACTTTTGCTATTATTTGAGGTGGTGTTTAGTCAATGACTTGATTCTAGGATTGTTCTTATTTAACACTTGTTGTATGAGTGCTCCCTTAATATTACTCAAGTCTGAGTTGAGTCACAGCGTTGATGGTTGATCTTAAGCACACCTCAGGTCCTTGCAGAGGTTAATTATGCTCAAAACTATTTTTTCAAGCTTTCTTCTAACCTTTTCATTGTTGCTAAGTTTATTAGCTTGTAATAGCATTCATGAAGCTGATGAGGAAGTGTTACCCCAACTTTCTGCTAGAGAAGCAAACACAGCTACTCAGAGGCGTAATAAAGCAATACTTAATGTAACAGGTGAGAGGCTTGAGCTAAATTTCAATGCAAGCCGTGCTGTTGACACCACTTGTACTCAGTTTCATATACCTGCTAATCTCAATTACAAGTTAGCCCTTAGACATTTATCTGAGGGAATTTATAGCTTTAAGATTACCTGTTTTGGCAGTGAGGGTAATCCCTTTACTATCGGTGAGAAAAAAGTAGAAATTAGTCTTACTAATCCTATTAGTGTTAATATTACATTGCACCCTGTTGATGGTGATATTAAGGCAGTCTTTGAAAAAAACTATGCTCTTTGGCGTGAGCACAGAATAGAGAGCTACAATATAATTTTCAAGCGTGGTTGTTTTTGCCCTCGTGAAATTACTCTTCCTGCTCAGGTTGAAGTTGAGCAAAGCGGAGATATACAAATTACTCGAGCTAAATACCTAGAAAGTGGCAAGCCTGTTCCTCCAGAGTACTTAGATAGTTTTTTAAGTATTGAGGCAACCTTCGAGTTAATTGCTGAGGCTATAGGTGAAGAACCTGAGGTTATAAAGGTAAATTATGATGCTCAGTACGGTTTTCCTACAGAGCTACTCATAGATTATAGCACTATTGTCGCCGATGACGAGTTATCTATTAAAATCTCAGATTTTAAACCTTTCCTAGATAATGACGTTGAAGAAACCTTTAAACGCAATTATGACCTTTGGCTTAAGCACAATATTGAAAGCTATGGTGTAACTTTCCAACGTGGCTGTTTTTGTATTCCCGATGTCACTTTACCAGCACGTATAGTAGTAGAAAAAGGCAAAAAGGTTCAAGTTAACTATATTCAAAGTGGTAGACCTGTTCCTACAGAGTACTTAGATAGCTTTTTAACTATTGAGGAAATCTTTAAATTACTATCTGAGGCCATCGAGCAAGAGGCTGAAATTATTAAGGTAAGTTACGATTCCCAGTATGGCTTTCCCCAAGAGCTATTCATTGACTATGATCGCAGAATAGCTGATGAAGAGGTTTTCATTAGCCTTACTGATTTTAGTGAGGCTTGTCGCTTAGATGGTTGTACTCCCCCACATTGTCAGCCCTATGATTTTGAATCAGAGGAATATCAAAACTATGCTAATACTATAGAGCTTTTTATGACTAAAAGTATTCCTCCTCAGATAAGCGCCTGCTTACGCAGTACCCATAGTGATACTTGTATAAATTACATAGATATTATCCAATCTAGAAGTGCCAATGTCATTACATTAAGAGCAGTTGATAGTACTCCACCTACTGTAGGTTGCGGTGACGCCTTGACGCCTTATGCTCGTTTTATTAAGGTTGACACCTCGAGCCTAACAACAGGAGACTACATACTTCGTTTTCTAGGCACAATGAGACAAGAGGTAAGTACTCGTTTCTATTATCAAACTATACCTGACAATGGTGATTGTAAGCCTTATAGCTATGACTCAAAAGAATATCAAAATGCTGCTAACACTATTGAGCTTGTTATTATGGAAAGTTTTCCTATTCAAGTAGCTGCTTGTTTACGTAGTACTCACAGGGATACCTGCACCGAGTTTATTGATATTTCCCAATCTGTTGATGCTAGTAATTTTACCATTACCCTTAAAGCTGAGGAGCGTATTCCTCCTGATGTAGCTTGTGGTGACGCCCTGACACCTTATGCTCGTTATGTTAGGGTTAATACCTCAGATTTAAAAACAGGAGATTATACATTGATTTTTATAGGTACGATGGGGCAAAAAGTAAGTACCACTTTTGATTATCAAGCAGGGGATTCACCCTTCTAGTAACACTAAAAAAGATTGTTCTAAGGCTTCACAAAGCCAGCGTGTGAACCTTGCCGCTGCTGCACCATCAATGAGCCTATGATCATATGAAAGTGATAAAGGCATCATAAGCCTTGGAGCAAACTCTTGGTTTTCTTGCAATCTAGGCTCCCAAGCTGCACGCGAAACACCTAGTATGGCTACTTCTGGATGGTTAACTATGGGCGTAAAACCATGCCCGCCAATGCCACCTAGATTTGTTATGGTGAAGCTACCACCTTGCATTTCTTCTAGGTTAACCTTACCAGCTCGAGCCCTCTGAGCAAGTTCATTTAAATCCTTAGATAGCTGAATTATACCTTTCTTATCAGCATCACGTATTTTAGGCACTATCAAACCACGTGGTGTATCCACAGCAATACCTAAGTGAACATAATTTTTATAAATAATTTCTTGCTTGCTGATATCGATACTAGCATT
Organism: Trueperaceae bacterium; assembly: GCA_965223045.1. GTDB lineage: Bacteria > Deinococcota > Deinococci > Deinococcales > Trueperaceae > CBDCVN01. The sequence continues at coordinate 3,108,948 of CBDCVN010000013.1, read as the reverse complement.
AAAATCACGGAAGTTTTCTAGGGTTAGAGCAGCAGCTACAACTTTAGCGATTATAGCTGTAGGTGTCAGTTTGCCACCCCCTGCTTTGTCAACACGTTTAGCATAGGTCTTGCGCAGTTTTTCAAGTTCGGTAATATCACACTTGTCAAAATGTGTAACATGCGGGATTTCACTCCATGCTAATTGCATTTGTTTAGCTGTGGCTTTACGAATACTACTCATGGGCTGAGTATCTATCTCACCCCATTTGCTAAAATTAGGTAATTTACTAGCTTCTTTAGTGGCAATTCTATCTATAGAACCACCTGTAGCTACCAGCTGGATATCAGCAGCAGAAATACGGCCTAAGATACCTGAGCCTGTAACTTGACTTAAATCTACATCTGCTTCTCTTGCCATACGCCTTACCGAAGGAGCAGCAGCAATAGTAGTTTCATTCCCTACTTTAATGCCAACAACATTTGAGTCAAAAGAAGTAGAGGGTGATGAGGTAGTAGTTTCAGGAATTTCTTTTACAGCTTTGCTAGAGGTTGATTTAGTAGGTTTGTTTTCATCTACACTAACATCAATAGCTAAAACTAATTGACCTATTCTTGCCTCAGCACCTTCTTTAATGTAGATATCAGTAATCACTCCTTCCACATTAGAAGGTACTTCAACTACTGCTTTGTCGGTCTCGAGCTCTAAAAGTGGCGTATCTACTTCCACTTTATCTCCTACAGAAACTAGTAAGCCAACAACTGTTCCTGATTCAATACCTTCACCAACTTCAGGAAGTTTAAACTCAGTTTTCATAGTTAAATCCTTCCATATTTATCCCAAAAGCAGTATAGAAAAGCGTTCATTTATTTGCCTTTTTTACTTTTGCTTTATTTTTATTGTCTGCTTTGCTGTCAGTTTTGCTGTCAGTTTTTGTGCTTGAGTTGCTCTCTTTTGCTTCTTTGCTCGAGCCCTCTACCTTTTGACCTTCTGTTTTTTTGGAATCTTTTGTATCACTAGTATCACTGCTTGTTTTCTTACGTGAATCTGTCACATAGAATCCTGAGCCTTTGAATGCAATTCCTACTGGTTGAATGATACGTTTTACAGGTGCTCCTGTTTCAGGGTTTTGCTTCAAAGCGGTATCAGTCATGCTTTGTATTACTTCAAATGTTTCACCAGTTTCAAGATCCTTATAAACATAAGTGGGCATATGTTTACAGCCTCCAGAACTAAAATTTCTTTACTATATTGTATGTTTGAAATGCTAAGTCTTTTAACTTCAAAAAATCACACACAATTTTTATAGTGTAAAGCTTTGATGTTAACCTGACAATATTTGATTTTAAGTAAGGGTATTATTTACTGTATTCTAAATGGGTAATATACATTTATAAAACAGTGCTTGGAAAAACCTTGAAGGCCTTCAAGGTCTGGGTAATCGAAAATTTTGTAAGGTAGTCTTGAGCTTTTAGGGGCTCGAGGCTGGGAATATTTTACTAGTTCTAACGCATTTTACCGCTACTAGCCCCTCCTTTACATAGGGTTTACCCTAGGGGATATCATGATAAAGTGGTAAATTTGCTGGATCTGGATAGAATGCTAAACCCTCTGCATGACTCATAAGATTGAGGCTCGAGCTGGTAATAACCACTTCAGGTGTTTTGGTACCAGAAGCACTTAACTGTGCAGGACTTAATCTACCAAGCTTACCCTGACTATATGCTGTCCACAAATGCCCACTTTCATCAAAAGCTAGATCTGTTAATAGTGCAGTAACTGTAATAAAAACAGTTTTATTAGATGTCCAGTACCTTACTCAGTCTTCTTTTGCCTGCCTAGCTCGGTTAAAGTACTACCTGCAATTAGTAAAACAAGTGCAGTAATGCAGCCAGTTTTATAATCACTAAAAGTATCAAAGTTGTTATTTGGAAAGGTCTCTTTGAACTTTGGTGATAGTGACAGATAAAAAATAGTGACTATAACTAAAAGGGCAAACCCAGTGCTTGATATGAGCGTAATTCCCGCAGTAGTTGATTTCCAACCCCAAAATGCAACTGTTGCTCCAAGAACTAGTGCTAGTATGGCAACAACAACAAAAAGGTTTAAACTATTGTACTTTGCAACCCAAGATGGTTGATTAATGAACGATAGCAAGCTTATCATATAAATAGAGATTCCAGCAGTTATATAGAACAAAATGCTAAAGACAATGCGAATTATTTTCATAACAAGTTAGGGGTATAGAAAAGTTTGAATGCTTCTAGCTTTTGCTAGAAGAGAAGAACAATTTCTAAGTGCACGTTTTAAGTACATACCCATTCTCCTTCATCTTAAAGTATTGCTTCATAAGCACATAGTAATGCTAAGTGCTACACAAATATAACATAGGTTATCATATACTCTAATAGCCCTAATCAGTGGGTCAAATTTGAAAAGAGGCAAGTTAGATTTGTATCCTAGGTTGTTTTCAAGATACATAGAATGTTGTCCAACGTTATTGTCATTACGGGTGATTGATAATTAATTTGGGAGGGCTATTTTCAATCACTCATACTTCTAATAATTGTTAGAAGTTCATGTGGCGAAAAGGGTTTTTTAATGTAGCGGTTGGCACCAAACTGCAATGCTTTCTGCTTAATTGTCTCATCATCAAATGCGGATAGGACAATAACAGGCACACTCCTAGATAGATCCCTGATTTGTTTTAATAGTGTAAGACCTGAACCACTAGGCAAATGTAAATCGAGGATAATTATATCAAATAAAACCAAACTTGTTTTTATTAGCTCTTGTGCTTCAGGAATATCGGATAGAGCTTTAAAACCATACCCTTCGTGTCTCAAAAAATGATCAAGTAGTGTACGCATAGCTAAACTATCTTCGATGAAAAGAATTGTTTCCTTGGCTTTGTTTCCAAGCACTTCAAAGAGCATAGGATCAATAGTAATGGCCTCTTCAAAAATATATGTATTAATTTTTCTTGCCTTTTTGCGTAGCAACAAGTCTACAGTTTTAAGGACCACTTCTTTACTAAGATAATTATTGAAATAGCCATCAATTTTAAGAAGGGCTCCCTGCGATTTAATAAATGGAGTTACTTTAGGACTAAAGATAATTATAGGTATGTCTTTTAGCCTATTTAGACAACGCATGCGATTAGCAATATCAAGTCCACTCATATTAGCTAACTCGGTATCTAAAATAGCAATGTCAGGTGTTGTTTGTTGTAAGTAGTCTAAGGCCATTCGACCATTACGCAGAGGGACAACTACATAATTACCCTCGTTTAAAGCTTGCTTAAGAAACTCATTAGCATCTGAATTACGCACAGATAACAAAATTACAGGATCATACACAAATTTGCCCTAAAGTAAACATTTTGTCTTTGAATCTGAAAACTAGCTTAAACATATAATGTGTTTGATTCTTTGCTAAGTTTAATGCTGTAAGCTATTTTAAGTTTAATTGATAATAGGAGTGTCAATCTTAGCAACAGCAGCATCTATTTCCTCTTGACTTAAGCTATGTGGTTTAAGTTCCCCTGCAAAATATGCTTCATAAGCTGACATATCAAAATTGCCGTGTCCACAGAGATTAAAAAGAATAACCTTGCTTTCTCCAGTTTCTTTTGCTTTATTTGCTTCACGTATAGCACTAGCTATACCATGATTTGCTTCTGGAGCAGGAATAATTCCTTCTGTTTGAGCAAAAACTAAGCCTGCTTCAAAACTTTCAATTTGGTCAATAGCCTCTGCTTCAATAAGTCTATCTTTAAGTAGTTGGCTAACTACTACTCCTGCACCATGATAACGCAAACCACCAGCATGTATTTTAGCAGGTACAAAGGTATGTCCTAGTGTGTACATAGGTAGCAGCGGTGTCATGCCTACGGTATCACCAAAATCGTATCTAAAAACGCCTTTGGTTAATTTGGGACAAGAGGTTGGCTCGCTTGCTAAACAGCGAATAGTTTTACCTTCAGTGAGGTTTAGTCTTAAAAATGGAAAGGCTAGACCCGCAAAGTTAGAGCCACCTCCGAAAGGCGCTATAACTACGTCTGGTAAATCTCCAGCAATTTCTAATTGTTTAAGGGCTTCTAAACCTATAATAGTTTGGTGCATAAGCACATGATTGAGTACACTACCCAAAGAATACTTAGCATCATCATTTTTAGCGGCTACTTCTACAGCCTCAGAAATTGCAATACCTAAGCTACCGGGCGAATTAGGGTCTTCAGCTAAAATTTTGCGGCCTGCATCAGTTAATTCACTGGGTGATGCAATGACTTTAGCACCCCATGTATTCATCATCAACTTGCGGTAGGGTTTTTGTTCATAACTTATCTTGACCATATAGACTTCGCAACCCAAGTCAAAAATTTTGCAGGCAAAGCTTAAAGCACTACCCCATTGCCCTGCTCCTGTCTCAGTTGTGATACGTTTAACACCTTCTTGCTTGTTGTAATAAGCTTGGGCTACAGCAGTGTTAGGCTTATGAGAACCAGCAGGACTAACACCTTCATATTTATAGTAAATTTTAGCAGGTGTATCTAAAGCTTTTTCTAGGCTATGTGCTCTGTACAGTGGTGTAGGACGCCATTTTTGATAAATTTCTCGTACCTGTTCAGGAATCTCTATCCACTTTTCTGCACTAACTTCTTGCTCAATCAAGGCCATAGGGAACAATGGTGCTAGTGCATCAGGTCCTATGGGCTCGTTTGTCGCTGGATGCAGAGGTGGCAAAGGCTTGTTAGGCATGTCTGCCACTATGTTGTACCACTTTTCAGGAATGTCTTTTTCTTCTAGAACAATTTTGGTATTCATTTCTTCCTTTCAATCAGTAGCTCGAGTTTAAAGAACTTAATGTTATTGGCTCTTAGCTCTCATGTTTTTGAATCACTATTCATGCTCCTAGTAGCTGAAATCTCATAATTCGGGTATGGCAACTAAATTTGAAACTCTGGCCTTTTTAGCTATTTTGCCCACTAACAGCTAAAGTATACAATTAAAGTATACAATCCTTATTCTCTGACACAAACTATTTGGCTTGTACGTTACTTGTTTATCTTAATCTTTCTCATTCATGTGCGGTAGTGAGGCATATAAGATATACTTTTTGAGAGGAAACAAGAAATGAAAGCAATATGGCAAGACCAAATAATAGCAGAAAGTGATGCCACTATAGTAGTTGAAGGAAACCATTACTTTCCTGCTTCTTCTGTCAAAAGTGAGTTTTTGAAAGAAAGCAACACCCATACAACTTGTCCTTGGAAAGGTGTTGCTAGCTATTACGATGTAGTTGTTGAAGACAAGGCTAATAAAGATGCTGCTTGGTACTATCCTAAGCCAAAAGATGCGGCCAAAAATATTACAGATTATGTTGCTTTTTGGCGTGGTGTGGAGGTCACAGATTAGTTAATTTTAGGCATAAAGGTACTGCATGAAACGCTACAAGCTCATAGAAGGTATAATAATCCGCCGAAAAGCCATGACTAATGGTGATGTCATAGTAACACTTCTAAGCCCTAGTGCTAAGTTCAATGGTATAGCCCTTAAGAATAAATTTCTGGGTGGCAATCTTGGTAAACTTAGCCTTTTCCATGATGTTAATTTGCAGTACTATCAAAAATCTGCTGAAAACCTCATGTTAATAACTCAAGTAGAGCTAAATGGTGCTTTACCTAAATTAACCAAGCCAGAAGTCTACCCCTATGCCCATTTTCTAGCAGAGCTTACCGATAAACTTACTACAGATGTACATTCTGGCAAGACTTATGAGTATTTAGCTAGTAGTTTGCGTGGCTTAAACCAAAATGCTGATCCTGAGAAAGTTGCTATTGTTTTTAGCTGGAAATTTTTGGGGCAAGCAGGATTGGCCCCCCGTTTAACTCGTTGTGCCTATTGCAGTAAAAAGCTAACTGATAAGGATTTTTATAGCGCTTTTGATGTGAGTTCTGGAGGACTGAGCTGTCAAGAATGTGAAAAGGGCATAAAATTATCTTCGCAAATCACCAATGAATTTATCGCCCTGCACCAAAAAACAGTACGGCAGGCATTAAAATTAGATTTTGCTGAACGAGATAAGCACTGGTTGCTACTTAAGCGCTACATTGCTTATCACGTAGGAGAAGTGCAAAGCTTAAAGAGTGTGTAAATCTGTTCCTTTAACATTGTTTTGCTGGTAAGGATTAGGAAAACTTTCAGGTATATATAAAGATGATTCTGTCAGGTCTCTAAGGCCTTTGCTAGGAAATTTACTAATCGAAGAAGGTAGGCTATCAGTTGCTTGCCAAACTCTCAAAATTTCTGCAACTCCTAGAGCATGAGCTATAGCACCACGTGGTTTAAAGGGGACGTCTCCATCAGAGATCTCGCTAATGTTACCTAGGCACTGATTATATAGATGGTCCTCAAAAGGTGTTAGGAATGAACGGGCAAGCTTTGCATTTTTATAAACACGATAATGAGCTATTGCAAAAGGTCCAATCAGCCAACTCCAAATAGTACCTTGATAATAAGCCACAGCACGTTTCTGCTGATCACCTTCATAACACCCTACATAATTAGGCTCATAGTCAGCTAGGCTGCGCAAGCCATAGGATGTAAGTAGTTTACGAGCAGATATATCTACCACTGCTTTTTGTTGTTCTTTTGAAAGAGGGCTGTAATTTAATGAAACAGCTAAAATTTGGTAAGGACGTAATCTAGTATCATGGCCATTTGGGCCATCTAGAGAATCAAAGCAAAAGGCTTGATCATCTTGCCAAAAACGTTGAAAGCTTTGTTTAATTTTATTTGCTAGCTCGAGATAAGTTTCTGCAGGTTTACCTAGTTGAGATGCAAAGTCAGCTACGCTTAGAACAGCATTAAACCATAAAGCATTTAAGTCTACGAATTTGCTTAGATATGTTTTACCTTGATCGGTTTTTTCGACATATAAAAGGCTATCTTGATCTACATAGGCACAATTTTGTACATCAGAGTTATGGTGTTGGATAATGCTTTCGGCAATAGGGAAGAGCTCTATCAATAACTTTTCATCTTTGGTCATTTCTAGATAAGCACGTAGAGACTCTATATAAAAAAGTTTGGCTTTAGCACTGCTATTACTAGCACTAAAGGTGTTTTTTGACTCTACATCTTCTGGTTGCTTTAGATATTCTCCAAAAGTTCTAAGCATACTAGCAGTTTCTTCAAAATGCCCTGTAGCTAAGGTGAGTCCTGGTAAGGCCATAATTGAACTGTGACCTCTATCTCCAAACCATGGGTAGCCTGTCATAACAGAACAAATTTCATTTCCTGCTTGTGAATTACCTCGAACAATAAATTGATCTGCTGAAAGCATGAGTTGTTTTATCCAGCTAGGTGAGGTAAAATTTTGATGATATAACAATTCTTCTTCGTATATACGTCTATTTTCATAAGCTGATATGCCATCAAGATCAAAGTGAGTCAAAGGTTCTGTAGTGGCTACAATTGTTAAGGATTGGCCAGGTTCTAGCACTTTCTCGAGCTGCCCTGCATAAAGATGATCATCCATATCATCAAAGCCAAAGCGACCCTCGAGACTAAGATAAAAATCTCTATACCAAATATGGCGAGCCTCGAGCTTAGCATCTTCTGAGAGAAGATAAAAGGGAGTAGCTTCTTCAAAGGCTTGTACTTTTAGACCTTTATCAATAGCCTGAATATCCATTTGCCAGTTGTTTGCATGGGTATTGCTGTCATGTTGACGATAGTTGATTAGTAGTTTGCTTGAAAAGATCAAAGGCAGGCTGCCACGAAGAAAGTCATAGCGTATATAGACCGTGTTTTGTCCTTGTTTCAGCCACACTCGTTTTTCTAAAAGGGCGTCAGCAAAAGTAAAAGTCCATACAGGTGTAGTACCTTCAAGGCGAAAGTGCTCTAAGTTCTGGAAACCATAAGGTTCTCCTACACCCCCTACCCAGTGATTGGTATGCAAAGGATAACTTTTTTGATCATACTCTACAGTTTCATCTACTTTACTCAGCAATAGTTTATTTTCTAAAGGGGGTTTAAGTGCTGCTATAAGCAGGCCATGATAACGACGTCTAAGCTGCCCTGAGATAGTACCTGACGCATAGCCCCCAATGCCATTAGTAACTAACCACTCTCTAGCAGCAGATTCTGCTAGGTTGCTACATATTTCTCGGCCGAAGCTAATCATTAAGGTCCTCCTTTCACAGAGGTTAAAGCTATAGAGTAAAGACTTATGCTGAGCTTATTTTGCTACCTTACTGCTCATAATCTACATTTTATGCAGGTACTATTTTAATGTTTGTCAATAGCTGTACTAAAATGATGCAGATTGCGAGATGCTTCTTAATTACTTGTTTTCTAGTTAATGCGAAGAGTTATTTGCTATGTATTTTAGGAATTAATTTAAGTATTTACTTGAATCACGCACACTACTTACAAATTTTAACTATGTAAACTTTAGTGATCTGATTATATTTTGTACCAAAACTATGAATAATTTTCTTACTTCACACAGGACTTTTACTAAATAATCTTAAATATACTATCCAAATTAAACTATCTTCAGCTACAAATTACTTGTCTTTGTTCAGTTCCACTTAATATAGGTTTGTTTTAACTTACTAGGTTTTATACACAGAGCTTTATTGTGTAAGTTCTAAGGAAGCTAAACAACGGTTATTCCGAAGACTTCAAAAGTCTTATGACTATTTTAGCCTGTTGAAAGCTTTATAATCAAGGGTAAGTATTATGTTAGTGATTGAGGGGGCATCGTTAGGTGTTTTAGCACCTAGCTAAATGCTAACAAAATGCAAGCAAGAAAAGCAAGTTTAATCCAGAATGGATTCTGATCCGTGTGATTTTGTTGATGGACTATGATTTTACAGATATAATACTCCTGTGGCTGCAACGGACAATCCACTCAAAAGACTATTCAAAAGTTTCCCGAAAGCCTTTGCAGAATGGTTAATAGCAGAACCTGTAAATAGCATAGAACAAAGTGATTATAGAATTGCCTGCTAGTGCAATAAGGTCAGATCAAGTATTTACAGCAATACTAGCCAGTGGAGAAGAAATAATCTTTCATGTTGAGTTTGAAGCAGGGGATGATACAGAGGTTATGAAATGGCGAATGCTAGATTATATGTCTAGAATAGGTGGTAGCCTCAAGAAGCCGATAAAAAGTGTAGTCTTGTACCTAAACAACATGGGTAAGGACGATACCGGCGAACATAGAGTTGGTGACGTTAGGTGGAGCTACAAAGCCATAAGGCTTGAAGAAGTAGAGGCAAGTGAGTTTTTGAAGAGTGGTAGTCCAGCTATGTGGGCATTGTCAGCACTAGCAAAACGTAAGGAGCCAGAGGAAGAGGCATTTGAGGCAGTAGACAAAATAAAGCAGAATGCTGATAATAAAGATAGAACAAGGCTTTTAGAATTATTTCTAGTCTTGTTGCATGATGAGAGGTTAGTAAACATGATACAGGAACAGTTAGAAAAAGAGGACTACTTGATGAACAGTCCTTTTTTGCGAAAGATTAGGGCCGAAGAGCGTGAAGAAGGGCGTGAGGAAGAGCGACATGTAATAGCAAGGAATTTTAAGCGAGCAGGTGTAAATGCTGAGCAACAGGGTTGAGCGTAGAATTAAGCAATATAGATAAGGATTTATTCTTGTAGGAAAGAGTTTTTCTGATGCTCTATATTAAGAGCAAGCCAATTCCATGCAATACCTCTTTAACAAATCGAAAAATACAGGTACACCATATCACCGAGGGGCGTATTGCAATACGCCCCTACCAGCGTGTAATGCACCATGTTGGTGTTTTTGATTGATTTTATTTTGACGATTGCCGTTGGGTTTTTTGTTGCACTTAGAGACGCGATTAATCGCGTCTCTATCAGTGCTAATTTGAATTAGGCACGTTGTGTTTCAAGGGAAAACTTGTTGTCCTCGGGGTAGTCGGGATTAGTAGGTGCTTCTGATTGCTCCACAGGTTGCGGAACAACAGATGTACCACAACTGACCAACAACCCCGCCGAACTTAGAAATAGAACTAAGAAAAGGTAACGCATTAAGAACCTCCTGAATTTAATTAACCCCTCTTGCTATGCCTAAATTACTTGCATATTTAGCATTAGGGCATCTTTAGAAAGCTAAATAACAAAATGCAAGCAAGAAAAGCAAGTTTAATCCAGAATGGATTCTGATCCGTGTGATATGGATTATGATTTTGCAGATATAATACTCCTGTGGCTGCAACGGACAATCCACTCAAAAGACTATTCAAAAGTTTCCCGCAAGCCTTTGCAGAATGGTTAATAGCAGAACCTGTAAATAGCATAGAACAAAGTGATATAGAGTTACCTGCTAGTGCAATCAGGTCAGATCAAGTAACAGCAATACTAGCCAGTGGAGAAGAAATAATCTTTCATGTTGAGTTTGAAGCAGGGGATGATACAGAGGTTATGAAATGGCGAATGCTAGATTATATGTCCAGAATAGGTGGTAGCCTCAAGAAGCCGATAAAAAGTGTAGTCTTGTACCTAAACAACATGCGATACCGTAGAGTTGGTGATGTTAGGTGGAGCTACAAAGCCATAAGGCTTGAAGAAGTAGAGGCAAGTGAGTTTTTGAAAAGTGATAGTCCAGCTATGTGGGCGTTGTCAGCACTAGTTTGAGGTAGTAGACAAGATTAAGAAAAATGCTGATAATGAAGATAGGACAAAGCTATTGGAGCTGTTCCTGATTTTATTGCAAGATAAGAAGGTAGTAAGAATGATAAGAGAACAACTAGAAAAAGAAGATTATTTGATGATGAATAGTCCTTTTTTGCAGGACATTAGGGGTGAGGGGCATGAAGAAGGGCGTGATGAACGTTCTTATGAAATAGCTAAAAGCCTTAAGCGAGCAGGCGTAGATGTACAAGTAATAGCTGATGCAACAGGATTGAGTATAGAGGAGATTGAGCAGTTATAGATAAGTAGGGACGCGATTAATCACGTCTCTACCTAACGTTAATTTTGGTTAGCCCCCACTAGCATGCTGTGTTTCAAGGAAAAACTTGTTGTCCTCGGGGTAGTCGGGATTAGTAGGTAATGCTTCTGACCCTTGCTCCACAGGTTGCGGAACAACAGATGTACCACAACTGACCAACAACCCCGCCGAACTTAGAAATAGAACTAAGAAAAGGTAACGCATTAAGAACCTCCTGAATTTAATTAACCCCTGCATCAATGCTATGCCTAAATTACTTGCATATTTAGCATTAGGGCATCTTTAGGTGTTTTAGCACCTAGCTAAATGCTAACAAAATGCAAGCAAGAAAAGCAAGTTTAATCCAGAATGGATTCTGATCCGTGTGATTTTGTTGATGGACTATGATTTTACAGATATAATACTCCTGTGGCTGCAACGGACAATCCACTCAAAAGACTATTCAAAAGTTTCCCGCAAGCCTTTGCAGAATGGTTAATAGCAGAACCTGTAAATAGCATAGAACAAAGTGATATAGAGTTACCTGCTAGTGCAATCAGGTCAGATCAAGTATTTACAGCAATACTAGCCAGTGGAGAAGAAATAATCTTTCATGTTGAGTTTGAAGCAGGGGATGATACAGAGGTTATGAAATGGCGAATGCTAGATTATATGTCCAGAATAGGTGGTAGCCTCAAGAAGCCGATAAAAAGTGTAGTCTTGTACCTAAACAACATGGGTAAAGACGATACCGGCGAACATAGAGTTGGTGATGTTAGGTGGAGCTACAAAGCCATAAGGCTTGAAGAAGTAGAGGCAAGTGAGTTTTTGAAAAGTGATAGTCCAGCTATGTGGGCGTTGTCAGCACTAGCAAAGCATAAGGAAGCGGAAAGGGAGGCATTTGAGGTAGTAGACAAGATTAAGAAAAATGCTGATAATGAAGATAGGACAAAGCTATTGGAGCTGTTCCTGATTTTATTGCAAGATAAGAAGGTAGTAAGAATGATAAGAGAACAACTAGAAAAAGAAGACTATTTGATGAATCGTAGTCCTTTTTTGCAGGACATTAGAAGTGAGGGGCGTGAAGAAGGGCGTGAAGAAGGGCGTGAAGAACGCTCCTGTGAAATAGCAAAGAACTTTAAGCGAGCAGGCGTAGATGTGCAAGTAATAGCTGATGCAACAGGATTGAGTATAGAGGAGATTGAGCAGCTATAGATAAGTAGAGACGCGATTAATCGCGTCTCTATCAGTGCTAATTTGAATTAACCCCCACCAGCACGTTGTGTTTCAACGGAAAACTTGTTATCCTCGGGGTAATCGGGATTAGTAGGTAATGCCTCTGACCCTTGCTCCACGGGTTTTGGAATAATAGAGTCACCACAACCGACCAACAACCCCACCGAACTTAGAAATAGAACTAAGAAAAGGTAACGCATTAAAAACCTCCTGAATTTAATTAACCCCTGCATCAATGCCATGCCTAAATTACTTGCATATTTAGCATTAGGGGCATCGTTAGGTGTTTTATCACCTAATCAAATGCTAACAAAATGCAAGCAAGGAAGCAAGCGTGTTCGAATAGAAGTTGCTCAAAATTGAGCTGTGATGCAAAATCTGACACTTAAACGCTTTGCACCTTTCTTCTGTTGCAAAGCGTTCAAGGTAAAGATAAACGTGCCCAAGTTGTTTTTGGGCACAGGATTAAACAAGGTTAATTACACACTTCTCCTACAGCTGTTGCCAAAGGAACATTACCACTATTAGTATCATTAATAGCGCCTCCATTAGCTTGGAGTAGCTTGGGTAACCTGTAAAAGTCATTATTTGGGCTTACGTGATCCCTAGCACACTTATAGTCATTGTTGTCTCCACCTCTTGCTAAATCTAGTGCTGTAAATACTGCAACAACAGGTGCTGCAAAAGAAGTACCAGCATAGGCTATGTTTTGATTATCATTGCCACTTCCTACAGGATCTGGGAGGAAATACCAATCACCGTGGGCTGAAATTTTACCTTCATTAGAGAAGCCCACTTGGCTATTATCTTTTATTCTATTAGCACTAACACTAATTACTTCTTCCCAAGCAGCTGGATACATTGAGTAAGGAAGAGAATAGTTTCCTGCTGCTGCTGCATAGATAATATTAGTTCCTTCGTTTTCTTCACGCGCTTTATTACCAATGAAATTAAAGAGGTAAAACACATCTTGACTAGGTGCAGCAAGTAGTAACTCAGTTATTGCTATTACCCATTGCTCATCACTTAAATTAGAAAAATCTCTTCTAAGGTGCCTGTTTTTCTCAGCAACAGCTACTGCATATTCTTCTAAAGTAGGGAAACTATCTTTATTGGCTAAAAAATCATCCAGAGTGTTACAAGGTAATAAAGAAAAGCTCATATTTAAGACAATTTCGTTAATTCCTTTTTGTTCATAAGCAGCTAACTCATCAAAGATAGTCTTTATAGAAGGAGTAAAGTAGTCTAGTTCTTCTGTAGTACTTAAGTGCCCAATATCTAGCGACCAAACCAAAATTTCTTTGGGTTCTGCTGGTGTTTCTGTGTACTGTTCCACAGCATAAGCGTCTTGTTGAGGACCTACAAGTGCAGTGTCTGTGTCTTGCTGAGGACCTACAGGGCCAGCTTGCTGCTGAGGTTGCCCTATAATCTCTGTAAATTTGACTCTTCCTTTAGTTACTAATTCTGAAGCATCCATTTCGTATTTGCCAGTAGCTTGTATTAAAGCTATAGTGTGGTTTAAAACTAGAGCACCATGAGAAGCACTACCTAGCTTATCTTTCAATTCTTGTGCACGAGTAGTGTTGGGGTCTTCTAATAAAGGTGTTGGATCTAGGGTGAATAATTCGTTATCCAGAGTATACTTGCTGTCTTTGATTTTTTTACCATCACTAAATTCAACGCCAAAAATATCAACTATAAGTATAGCCACAGATTCATTAAGGTTGGTTAACCCTGCAAGACTGTGAGGATCAAGTTTAGAGATAACATTTGCAGGAGAAATAACACTTTCTGCCGCAATTGCAATAATCCCACTAGTACCTCCAGAAGCTCGTTCGCCAACTAGAGCAAAGCCCCCTGTACCTCCAGAAGCTCGCTCTCCTGAAATATCATGGTCGCTGGCAGCACAACTTCCAGCTTTTACATCAACTAGTTGTTTTTCGCTTAAGCCTTTGAGTTTAAGAGCTAAATCCTGGAGTTTAGGAGCAGATTCTCGTACACTAACTCCAGGAGTGATTTTCTCGTCAATGTTATTGATTTTCTCGTCAATGTTATTGATTTTCTTGCCAATGTACCAAAAACAAGCAGCTAAAGCAATTGCTAAAACAATTAAAATAATAATCACCCAGTGGCAACATTTATTCATAATTTTTTCTCCTTAAAAATTTGAGTTAATAAATTTTCCTAATACTTGTTTTCTCTACACATTAAGCTGATAGCTGCTGCCAAAGTAAATCGAAAGCTAAATAATGTAAAGAAATCCAATTCAGGCTAGCTAAAGTTGTAAAACCCTATTCAAAATATCCTTCGGTTTTCATAAAATGCCTCACCACTTCTAAGTCTGCATAAGCATTATTCCTTTCATAAAGTTCTATTGCTTTGAGGTGATACTCTTTAGCCATATCTCTTTGTCCAGAGTTATGATGTACTCCTGCAATTTCTTGTAGGGCATAAGCTTCCCAAAGTTGATTATCTGATTTCTGGGCAAGTTGAAGTGCTTGTTGAAGTTTTTCAATAGCACTTTCAAAATCACTTAATTTACCCATAGCAATACCTAAATTTAGTAGTGAGTAGAAAAGGTAGTTATCAGCGCGTGCCTTTGCTGTACCAGAACTCCCTCTCAAACGCTCAGTGACTTCTACTGCTTTTACACAAAATGGTTTTACTTGAGCATAGTTACCTTTTTCCAAAGCAATATGGCTCATATTCTGTAAAACATGTGCAAGAGCAAGATCATCTTTTAAAGAATTTGCAAGATTATAGGCTTGGTTAAAGTAATCATCTTCCTCTCCTAAACCACCATCAAAATGAACTACGCCTATAAGTGCAAGTAAAACTGCTTCACGTGAAGAATTGCTAGTTTTTCTAGCTAACTCCAAAGCCAACTCATAAAACTCCAAAGCACGCTTAAAATCACCAAGCAACTCTCGAAAAGCATTCCCTAACTTAGTACTAAGATAGTGTGCCTTGTCCAGTTGCCCTTCTTGCTGGGCAATTTCCACAGTAATCTCTAAAAGTTTTAAAGATCTGGGAGTATGTCCCCTAGCTGCATAGTACGCATTCCCCTCTGTAGTAAGCAAATACATTAAATCAACAAGCACCTCATCCTGCCCCTGATCCCTAAGAGTTTCTAAACCACCTAATACATTACCAATTTCCGCCTCCATTTCTTCAAAATGTTCATAATGTTCTCTAATAAACTCAAAACAAGCTTTCAATAAAGTAGCACGCCTTAAGTTTTTATTAGCTTTAGCAAAACTAAAAGCAAGATCGTGTAGTCGGTAAGTAATAACATCACTGCCTGCTTCAGTTACCCTCTCTGCTAGTGCTCTTTGCGCTAATTCCATAAGAGCATCTTCTACTACACCAATTTCACGTTCTAAACAAAGATTTAGTAATTCAGGAGTACAGCTAGGAGTGAAAAGTGTTCCCATAGCCAAAAATGCTTCATAAGCCCTGTCACTGAGATTTTCTAGGCTTACTTCGAGCAAATTAGCAACACTCTCTCGATTAGTCTCTGCAAACTCAGCAGGCATCTTTAAAATATGTGGAAACTCACGAATATCTTTTAAGAGCTTCTCAGGAGTTTCTGATACTAAGTGAACACCAGCTATGTGTAAAGCAAAAGCATGATCTGCAAGATGCTCGCAAAGCTCATTAGCATAGGCATTGCTACTAAACTCTTGCTGGGCAAAAAAACCAAGCAATGCTAGCGAGTCTTCACGTTTTAACTGCCCTATATCCACCCGTTTAAGCCGAGGATAACGCTGCCTTGAAGTTACTAGCAAAGCAGTACTTTCAGGCACAGTTTCAAGCAACTTACTCAGAGCATAAGCATTCCAAACATCGTCTAGTACTAATAAACTAATATCGTGCCTTTGAAAAAACTTTTTGAGAGTACTTGGTTTAGTAGCTTCTGAACTCTGGCTTAGCTCTTGCTGTGCCCCAAAGGGACGTGCTAAGGCATCAAGGAGGCTACCTAGATCATCACTACCCACTCTTAGCCACACTATGGACTTATCTTTTTGCAAATGCTGCGCTGCTACAGTAGCAGCTAGTGCCGTTTTGCCCGTACCTGCAAAACCATGCAGTAAAACCTGTTTATCTGGCAAGAGTGTTAGCACCTCAGCTAGTAAAGCATCTCGCCCAATTAGCTTCTGGGGTAAACTTGGTACATCTTGTACATCTTTGGGCTGCTTTAACCACAGGGCACTTTTAGCTTGTACATTGCCGCCTTTTCCTAACTGCTCTAGAAGCTCGAGCATTCCTTCTGAAGGCTCGAGTTCAAACTCTGCTCTCAAGGTTTGGCGATAAACTTCAAACTGCTCTATAGCAGCATCAGTATTGCCGCGAAAGTGCTCTAAAAGCATAATTGCTTTATGGGCATCTTCGCTCAAAGCATCTTCTTTTAGTAGTTGGTGAGCTATGTTAAGCGCACTCTCTACATCATTGGCTTCTTGCAACTCGGCAAGCCTAGCTTGAAGTGCTTCTAAGTACATGTCCTGTAAGTTTTGACGCTCTTGCTCGAGCCAGAGCTTAAAATTGTTAGCACCACGTAATTCCAGCGCTTTTAGGAAAGTTCTATCCTCCTCAGAACGTTTTTGCCAAATACTTAAGGCCTCAACATAATCTTTTCTCTGCATAGCCTGCTTAAAACTCTTGACATCACTTTGAGCTTGTATGCTTACAAAATGCCTATCAGATCTTAGCCATGCTTCAGAATAAGGCATTCTTCTTAAATCAGATAGTGCTCTACGAACACTTTCTGCTTTACCTGCTTCCCAAAAGAGCTCAGCCAATTCTTGGCGTGTTATAGGATCTTCGTGAACTGCTAAGTAACAAAGCATTGCTAATAGTCTGGGAGTGGGTGTTGCCAACAAACTTCCTTCCCAATAAAGCTTGGGAATACCTAAGAGCTTAAGTTGAAGATTTGATGTTACCCCAAACATGAGTTAGTACTTATAGTTTTAACATTTACAAGTAACATCATCAACCGTCAATTGCCAAAGTTGTTTCCTGAAGGGCTTTAGTAAATTATGGGACTATCTATACTCTACATTGATGCCTAACTTTACATACCTAAGAATTTAATTTAGAAACAACTTATTTACAGTTTGTTAGTAGATCATGTTTCCATAAGATTTACCTCCTTGAATTTACTAAAACATCTTAAAAGACGAGACGTGAAATAAACGTGAAACCGAAAAATCCTTTATAGGAAGGTATCTTAGTTTACTAATTTGGCTATTTCACGCTTTATTCACGGTTGATTTTTTATTCTTACTACTATTGTGAAGGAAGGAGGTATTTGATTGAGCAAGGAAATGGAAGTGAGGATGTTACTTTAGAGTTCACCCTGTATATAGAGAAGGTTAAGTCATATTATAGGATGAACAGAGCAATATTTATAAGTTTTGAGGTTTAATGTTTAATTTGCAAGAAAGTAGAGGTAATACAATGGGATCAACGAAGACCATATTATTCAGTTTCAAGGCTCAGGTCTACTTTCAAAGTGGGATCAGCACTAACTACACAGAAGGCGCTATTGGGTTTAGGTTAAAGGGTTAATGCTAAGAGTAATAGGGGCAACAAGGTTTCTGA
This sequence comes from Trueperaceae bacterium, assembly GCA_965223045.1. Classification (GTDB taxonomy): domain Bacteria; phylum Deinococcota; class Deinococci; order Deinococcales; family Trueperaceae; genus CBDCVN01. The sequence goes on along the minus strand of CBDCVN010000013.1, from coordinate 3,091,161 downwards.
TAGGAAGGGTCTCACTAGAAGATAGAGCAAAGGCAATGCTATTCAGCTACAAGGCTTTCGACCTTTCAGAATGGGGCTACCACAATGGGATAAAGATAAAGGCAATGCTACTCAGTCACGAGGTTTTAGGTTTACTTTCAAGGCGGGACTACCCCTACGGGATAAAGATAAAGGCAATGCTATTCAGTCACGAGGTTTTAGGTTTACTTTCAAGGCGGGACTACCCCTACGGGATAAAGATAAAGGCAATGCTATTCAGTCACGAGGTTTTAGGTTTACTTTCAAGGCGGGACTACCCCTACGGGATAAAGATAAAGGCAATGCTATTCAGTTTTAAGGTTTAGGTTTACTTTCAAGGCGGGACTACCCCTACGGGATAAAGATAAAGGCAATGTTATTCAGTTTTAAGGCTCAGGTTTACTTTCAAAGCGGGACCAACCACTACTACGGGATCAAGAAGGCAATTCTTAATAAGATTTGAGGTTTTAGAGTTTATTTCAAGAAGGTGAAACACTATAGGATTAAGTAAGACAATGCTATGATGCCTATAGTCTCCAAGATTCAAAATTGAACTTCATATCAGGGGAGAGATAATGCAACAGGATAAAGGAGGTAATGGTTGTTAAGGTTTGCTCGAGAAACATGAGGATGTGTTTTAAGAGAGAAGGACTTGCTAGAGAGTGCTAATGATTAATTAAATCACTCTAAGCTTTGATTAATTTGCTAGCTAGCAAATATAGGCATAAAAACTTATTAAAAATACCGGTGACATTTTTAATAGGAAAAGAGGTTTTTTGGTTATTAAAAACCTCGAAAATCAATTATTAGATAGGAGTGCATAATGATACGGGTTGCTATTTGTTTAAGTTTCTTGCTTTTGGGGGTCTTGTCTTATTCACAAGGTGATGAGTACTTGACCTTTAGTGGGCTCGAGGGCAGCTATGCTTCAACAGTTTCTTTTGGCTCGGTGGTATAAGCGCCAACAAAGCAGTTGTAGGAGCCCATCTTAATAGTGAAGATAAGAGCTGTCTTTACATCTTTCAAAAAGAAAATAACTTTTGGGAAGAGATTACTGGACTTTTTTAGGAATTATTTGTTCTCAAAGCAAATCCATAACGGCTTTAAGATGAGAGCACCATATAGAAAGGGAAGTACAATCATGAAAAACAATAAATTATTTATATCTATAAGTTTAATACTTTTTGCAACTATTAGTTCGCTTGGTTTTGCCCAAGGCTCTGTTTCCCACGAGTCTATAGTAAGGCAATATATAGTTGAGTTTTGGAATAGAGGCAATGTTGAAGCAGCTGACAAATTGTTGGTTTCTGAAGCAACTCTACTTTCGCCTGATGGGATTTTTGAAGGTTTAGAGGCTATAAAATCACTGCACAATAACTATACAGAGGCCTTTTCTGATTTGAGCTTTGTTATTGATAAGATATCTATAAATGATAATGGAGTGGAAGTTGGGTGGATTTTAAAAGGCACCCATGATGGTGAAATTCTAGGCATTGCACCAACTTGGAATGTAATTAAATTGCGAGGTACTAGTGTTTATACCCTTGCGGAGAATAAGATAGTCAAAGAAGTTAAGGAGTATGATCAAATAGATTTACTAGAGCAGTTAGGTGTAGTGCTCGAGGCCTCAGATACCGAGGACGTGTTTGCAGAACAAACTCGCACTAGGGGCCCTAATAGATACAGAAGGTGATTTTTGATGGATAGAGGCGCAATAGCCGCGCTTCTATCCTACCTCTAAGGTGGCAAGGGATCATAGTCTATTTAAAATGCATGATATCGAAAATCCCCCCTAACCCTCCTTGTTAAGGGAACGTAGCAAGTCCCCCTTAATAAGGGGGATTTAGGGGGATTTGCCCTACAGGCTTCAACCTAGTTTGACTTTGCAATGATAAAAGGCAAAGACTTGGATATCTATACTTAAAGCTAAAGCTTACCAGTATCCAGTTTAGTCGTTACTCTTCTGGCCTTGTACTTCAAGAACAAACTTTTTATCATCAGCATAAAGACTGTCAGAAGAATTGGGAAGTGAAACTTCTATCTCTTGTTCTATAGGACCTTTTTCAATGGATGTGCCACAACTTACTAACAAACTTAGAAATAAAACTATAAAAAACCAACGCACAATAACCTCCTAAATTTAATTAACCCCGTGTCAATGTTATGTTTGAACCATTGCTACAGATCTAACATCAAGGGGCATCATTGAGGTGTTTTTGAACACCTAACCACAGGCTAACAAAATGCAAACAAGAAAAGCAAATAGAAACGCAATTAATTGCGTCTCTACGGCAAAACTGCCAAACAGTATGGACCTGATGGCACACAGGCTCCTTTGAGAGCAGCACGCACGTTGCTAGCAGGTGTTGGGCCGTTTGCCTCAGTGTATAAGGCAACTAAACCTACAACACCAGGAGCTGCAAAAGATGTACCTGTATTACCTTTGCTTTTTAAATGGTTGACAGCCGGTGCTAAGAAGTTGGTTACTGGGCTAGTAAAACCTGCTGCTACTAGGCTATTAGTTCTGGCTCTTGCAGCTATAGGTAGCTTAGAAGCGCCCACGGCTAACACATTATTTAGATCAGCTTCATGACTAGCTGGATAATGAGGTATGCCTTTTTTTGTAGCATTGTTACCTGCTGAAGCTCCAACAATAGTGTTTGGCATAGAACTTTGCATTTCCTCTAGCAAATACCTTAGAACAGGGTCATCACCTGTAGGGCTAATTTCAGGTGGTAGTTCTGCTGTACCAAAGCTCATATTTATGGCTGCAGGTGCTGAAAAAAAGCCGTTAAGGGGGCCAAGCAAGCCCTTCACAATATCTGCACCTAAGCAATCACCTTCAAAATTGCAAGTTTTTATCATGGTTCTTTCAACTTTAGGGGCAACCACATTAATTATTTTAGAGACTATTGAGCCATGACCATTTGGAGCACCTACTATTTCACATTTATAGTCATCAGCAAAGTTAGCCTCTGCTACACGGTCAATTTGGTCTATAGGCCAATGGTCTATCGTTAGATTACGAGAGTGGTTTAAATTATCAGCAGGACCACCAGTATCAAAGATAACTATATTGACACCATTACCTTTAAATGGGGAACCACTTACCCCAAGTAAATTTCGTAAACCTGTTTCAGAAATATTTTGGGCAGTGTTGGCATCTGCCATTAACCTTTCAAAGGTTTCTTTTGTACAGGTAGGATCGTTGCTTTTACGCGGATCTGTACCATAAACTATGTTAGGACCTACTACAATAGGCACGGCCTGCCTAGTAAAAGGATTGCAGGCAGTAATTCCAAAAATTGAACAAAGTGCATTTTCAAATTTAACAACAACGTCATTATGAAGATTTTTTACTAGTGGGGTGTCAAAAACGACTTCACAAAGTAAGAAGTTAGTTGACTGTCCACCTACAGTGTCTGCGTTACCATAGAAATCTGCAATATTAAGAGGTGTTAAAGAAGTTTGAGTTTCAAGCTGTATTTTTAGAGCTTCAGGGTTAAGGCCATTATTATCATAAATAAGAAAGCTATTGCCCTGTCCGGGATTTCTACAAGGTAATAAAACAATTATTTCTTCATCATCTATTGCTGGTAGAGGCAAAGATCCTCTGGGAGAAGGGTTTTTACTTGACTCACTTGTACAAGAAATACCCAAAACACAAATTATCAAAATTACTAAATATCTCAACATATCTTAAATGTCCTCCAATTAATTGATTTTGGTTTCTTAACAAAACCAGTTTGTAGAATAAGCAAATAACCCTTAACAGACCCTTAATTAATAAAAGTGCACAGACAAGTAATTCATGTGTGATTCTGATAGGCTCATTTTGTCTCAACTAATGAATTCAACTCGCTTTCTATATTCGTATGCAAAGCTTGCAACATTTTATCTGTACTATCCAAAAACCTTTTGACCTTGCTTTCACCTTTATGGTTTTGCTTACTATAGAATGACTTTAACTGTGCAGCATGACTTCTAACCGCAGAAAATTGATTCTGAGAAAGCTTATTAAAGAGTTGATCTTTTAGTATAGTTTCATATATTGGTTTATATGTTTCCAGCTCTGGTTGAGCATCATTAGCTATAAAAATTTCTAGTGATGTGTACATAAGCTCAGGACTTTGCTTAAGCCTAGCTATTTCTGCTAAAACATAGGCTTGTGTAATAGTATCCCCTGATTTTAGAGAGGCATCCATAGCCTGTTGCAAATAAGCTTTAGCATTGTCAAGACTATTTTGAGAAGCATAATACTCACCTAAATTAAAGTAGAGTATTGCTACCTGAGAAAGCGCACTACCTAAGAGTTCTTCATCCTTCAACACATTAAGTGCTTCTAAGTAGTAATTTTCGGCTTCACTTAGTTTATTCCACTCTATAGAAGTAGCACCGAGATTGATAAACACATGTGCCTTTTGAAAAGTGGTGTTTTCACACTCATCAAGTAGCTCTAATGCCTCATTATAAACAGTGCAGATTTCCTCAAAAGACGAACCTACCCTATAAAGAACATTGGCTACATTATTAAGCGTTCCTACCTGACGATGTTTTTCTCCTATCAAATGCCAATAAGTACCTGCTTGTTTCCAAAAAGAGATGGCCTCTTCAGAATTACCTATATTATAAGCAACATTACCAAGACAGTTAAGAGCTAAAGCCTTAGCCCAACGACCTTCTTTACTATCGTCAGCTTGTTCTAAAGCTGTTTGGGCATGTTGCTCTGCCTCTTCTTGATTACCCAAACGCATTAGTGAAGTTGCCTTTATTGCCAAGAGCCTTGGAACAACTTTTAAGTTAGAATCAATAAGCAGACTAAGTACTTCATTATGGTGAGCCATTCGCTCTAATGCATACGCTTCTAGAAAGCGCACTTCTGGGTCAGGATCTACATCAAGTCGTGCTTCGGCCTCACGAATGTCTTTAAGTAACTTTGTAACCTCTTGAAATTCCTGTTGGTCAGCGACTTGCCAAGCTTTAGCAAGGTATGCGGCTTTAGCCTTTTGTAAATACCCCAAACCCCCAAAGGTATTGTCATAATGGTATATTTTTTGATAAATACCAAGAGCTTGTTCCTTTGGCGTCGTTGAAGCTAGGTCTAGTAATAATGGTAAGCGTAGAGCAGGATGCTCATCAAGATAATTTTGGGCAATGTCTGGAGCACGTATTTCCGAGCCTCCACCCACTAGGCCTGCTAGAAGTAACTCTTCTAAGGCCCTTGAGGCTACTTTAGCAGAAATTTTTAGGGCAGCTCGAGCCACTCCAAAGTCAGCCTTATCTTGCAAAGATAGTGCTAAAAATAATCTAAGAGCCTCCTCGGATAATTCAGCATCTTCTAGAAATTTATCTACCGCCTTACTAGTTTTAGCAGCTAGGCGACTACCACCAGCCAAAAGTAATTGATTAATTTCAGAAAGCATATCTGGTTCTAAAGGTGGTGCTGCTGGCAAGTTGTGGGCAAGCTCTGCAAAGTGCCCCACTTCCTCAAAGCTTTCTAATGCTAAAGCCTGCTTTGCCAGTTCCAGCAGGGTTTTCTGAGCCATTTTAGCGAAGTGCTCACGCATGCTCATTATCCATAGATAAAGGTTGTCAAAAGCGTGAAATTTCATGATGTGCTCTACATCGTGTAAGAAAGGACCCTTATAAAGCTCCCAAACTTGCTTATAGTCATTTTCTTTGAAAGCTTTTAAAAACTCTTTGGCATCACAAGGGATAGAAGTTTGCAGTTCACCTTTGTGCTGACCATTTTCAATAAACTCTTTGCCCACTTGCTTACGAATTTGAGATAGGGTTACCGATAAATTTTGTAGGTCCTTACGCTCACCTTTGCTAGTCAGTTCCTCACGCATACCTTCCCAGAAAAGCTCCGCTAGTTCAAAGCGTTTTTTGGTTCCCTCTACAGCTAAGTAAGTTAGCAGTAAAAGATGCTTAGTTTTAGCAAACTCACTATTTGCTATATGCAGTTGTCCAAAGGTAACAAGTTGCATTTGCATAACTTTAGCATAAAAGCCCTTAATCAATTAAGGGTGAGTTAAGGGTGAGCTTTTAAATTCTTTATTAGGTTTTGAAAACGGCAATTAGCCAAACAAAACCAAACTCAATCACAGGAAGGTGAATTAAATGAAAAATTTAGCTTTATTTTTAGGAATAGTTTTACTCGTAAGTTTTGGTAACGCAGAGGACACTCGCAGACTTAAGGATTCCCAACTCGAATTTCAGCGTAGAGCTGATGGTGGCTGGGGTGGTCCGGGAGACATCGTTAATAAATGCGCTAGTGATGAAGTACTAACCGCTGTTGAAGTACCAATCTACGATGATGAAGGATTGTTTGTTATTGGTTGGAAGACAGTTTGGATGTGTATTCCAGCAGGTCTTGAACCAGCAGGTTAAGGCTTAAAACAACATTAGTTCTATGTTTTGGGTACTCGAGCTTACAAAGCTTAGGCTCGAGCCCAAAACAAAGTTTTTACCGTAATCAATTTTATAGAATCTTGAAAATACGTTCCTTACAGATTCTTGTTCTAGAAAGAGTTTCAAATGCTTAATTTACTAGGTACTCGAGCAAAAAAATCAAAAAGTTCCAACTATCAAATAATAACAGCAGCAGATCAAAACGCTCGAGTTATCGAAGCTCAAGATCAACAGCAAATTCAACTTAAGAAAGGAGTTTTTATCAAAGACATTAAGCGAATTTTTTTTCAGTAGTTCATAGGAAGGAGAAAACAAATGGTTTCAGTAACTGTAATACTCTGGCTAATTATCTTCCTCTAACCACTCATAGATAAGTTTTTAAGTCTCTAAATAAATCTTAGAAAGGAGTAAAATAATGAGACAAATAAAAATAAAAAAAGAAATTATGAATAAGTCGATTAGAACTATACTCTTAGGAAGTTTGTTGTTGGTTTTTGTTGGGTGCTCGAGCACTCCCACTCCTTCCCAAGAAGCTAGTCTTGATACCCAAGCAATTCCTACATGTGCAGGCCAACTACCTACTCATCTTGGTACTAATGGCAATGATCTTATAGTTGGCACAGCTGGTAATGATGTAATAATTGGTTTAGGTGGAAACGACATTATTTACGGTCTTGAAGGTAATGACCTAATTTGTGGTGGTAGAGGCAACGACATTATCTATGGCATGGATGGCAATGATAGAATTTATGGCCAACGTGGGTCAGATAGAATTTTTGGTCAGGTTGATGGTGATTGGTTAGATGGTGGCAGAGATGCCGACTTACTTTATGGTGGAAGTCATGGTGACCGTCTATATGGCAGAGGTGGTGATGATATTCTTCGTGGTGAAGATGGTAACGATCGCTTAGATGGTGGAGCTGGTGTGAACGTTAATGATGGTGGCCCTAACGTTGATACCTGTATTAACCCTAACATAGCTGGTGGGGCTATAAATTGTGAGCTTTAACTAAGCTTCCAAGGAGGTTATCGATGAAAAAAATTAACCCTCTTAACTATGCAGTGTACTTAACTTTGGTCACCATGTTGTTATTAGCATCAGCTGTTTCTCTCTCACCCGCACTAGCTGAAGACGCGGTCACCACCCAAGCTGTTACCCAACTTGAATCGCGATGGGTGCTCAGTTCGAAAACTTGGCGTCGCTACTGGGTGCAGGTCCCACCAGACTACTCACCTACCGAGGCTACTCCAGTGGTGGTGGGTTTCCATGGCGGATTTGGTAATGCCCAGCATTTCGCCGAATCGAACTCTCTAGCGCAAGCTAGCGCTGAGAGAGGCTACTTGGCTGTGTTTCCAGAGGGTACTCGTCGCCCATTGCCCAGCCCGAATCAACGATTCTGGAATGGTGGCAATTGCTGTGGCATTGCTATGGAGAATAACGTTGACGACGTGCAGTTCTTTCGCGATCTTCTCGATGACCTGTCCTTGGAATTCAATGTTGATACTGCCCGTGTTTACGCCACGGGCATATCCAATGGCGCGATGATGTCATATAGGCTGGCACTGGAAGCCTCCGATCAGTTGGCAGCCATTGCTCCTGTCGCTGGTGCTGTTGGTTTGGATGGTGTACCTAGCGTGCCCGTTCCAGTCATAGCCTTTCACGGTTTCTTGGACCAGAACATATCCTTCTGGGGTGGCCTTGGAGATGGTCCTAGTGGCACTAATTTTTTCAGCCAAGCTGAAAGCATAGGACCCTTCTTTGATGTCAATCAGTGTGACACGTTAAGCATTACCGAAGACGTTATCGGCAATGCCACCCACTATACGATGCCATCACTGATGGGCCATGACATTGAGTATTGGTTGCTGCACGATGGTGGTCATTCATGGCCGGGAAGCTCCAATCTTGATGATGAACCAGTCAACCAAGACATTGATGCAAGTGAAGTTATGCTGGATTTCTTTGACGCCCACTTCTAAATTAATCAGATAAGGAGAACAGTAATGAAACACTTTTTTAAAGCTACCCTACTAATGAGTTTATGGTTAATTTTTGTTGGGTGCTCGAGCACTACAAAAGCACCACAAGGAACCAATCTTGACACTCGAGGTTTGGATGATTTAGTCGCTAACTATCGTTGTGGTGGTTTGCTTGCTACACATGTGGGTACAGATGGACCTGATGTGATTAATGGTTCTGCAGGTAATGATGTAATAGTTGCTTTAGGTGGGCATGACGTTGTCTCAGGTAACGGTGGTAATGATGTTATTTGCGGCGGTGATGGTGATGATAGGCTTTTGGGAGGTAATGGAGCAGATAGAGTTTTTGGGAATGATGGTAATGATGTTGTCCTTGGAGGTATAGGTAATGATCGTCTCTATGGAAACGAAGGTAATGATACTTTAAGAGGGCATAGTGGTAGTGACAACCTTCTAGGTGGTAATGGCAATGATCGCCTTTATGGTGGAAGCAATAACGACCATCTCTTTGGTGGAAATGGTTTTGACAGTTTACAAGGGCAAGCTGGTGTAGACACCCTAGATGGTGGTCTCAATTTTGATTCTTGCACCACAGGACCTAACTATCTCAATTGTGAGTTAGTAATTTAAGAAATTAGCTTATAGAAAGGAAAAAATCATGTTAATTAAAAAAATCTTTTGTTTATCTCTCGTAGCTTTGTTAACAAGTTTAATCATTGTAGGTTGTGGCAGCAGCGGTGGAGGCAATAATATAAGCCGAGGCATCCCTAGTTTTGATATAGAGCTTGAAAAGCAAACCCTTACGGTAATGCAAGGTTCTTCTGCCAAACTAGAAATCAATGTAAAGCCCATTGGAAGCTTCTCAGGTGAGGTTGAGTTTAGTGCTGATGTGCTTAAAACTAGTGACGTTCCACCTGCAGATCAGCTTTCATTTAATTTTACAGAGGTAGAATCTAACAGCTATACCTTAGAGGTAGTGGCTTCTGAAGAAGCTGCCCCCGGCACGCTTAGTCTTAGTATTGCAGGAACATCAGGTCGCAGTGTAGCAAAAGCATCTTTGAAACTAACCATTGCTGATGAATTCTTATCAGAAAGAGTTGTTGATTTTGTTGGTAGAAAAACACCTAACAGAGAAAAAGTTGAAGTAGGTGGACGTTTTGTAGTTGAAAATATTGGTCAGGGCCGTTTGGTTCAAAGTGCACCAGAGGTTCCCACATATAAACCGGATAAGGAAAGAGGAACTGATACACCTCAAGAAGATGAAAAGAGAGGAAGCAGCAAAGGACAATACATACTTTTCAATGCAGCTACAAAGGAAGAGTTTAACCTTACTTTAGAAGCATCTTTACTTGATGAATTTAGTGATTTAATTACCATACGTGGTCGGAATTTTGGTAATGACCCCAATGAAGTCAAAAGATCTCCCGATGAAATCGAAAGTCCTAAGTTAAGAGCCCCTTCTGACAATATAAAAACCCAAGCATGGAGCAATGGTGTAGATTCTCGTACCATAAAGTCACCTACTACTACATGGCCATGGCGTACAATTTCACAGTTCACCTATGGTAATAGCAATAATTCAGGTTGCACAGGCACGCTTGTTGGGCCTAGACATATTATTACTGCTGCTCATTGCATTAATCAACGTGGTACTAACAACTGGTATACTGTAAAAATCACCCCTGCTCGTAATGGTGTTGGTGTATCACCTTATGGCTCTACCACAGTGTCTGTAAACCCTCCAGCAGGTCAAACAGTATGGTACTTTACTCCATCTCAATGGCGTAATAGTAATGAATGTAAACAAGGCTTAGCAGCCTGTCGTCGCTGGGACTGGGGTTTACTCATCATCCCTGAGAAGCTTGGTAATCAAACGGGTTGGATGGGTTATTATGCTATGGCTGGCAATAGTTTAAAGAATCAGAACATTTACAATCGTGGCTATGCCCAGTGCCCTGATGCTGACCCAGACGAGCCTGCAAATTGTCAAACTGCTAGGCTTTATGGTGATTCAAATACTTGTCAGTTAGGTTCATTTATGTACCAAGGTGGTGACAATTGGAGTGATTTTATTAAACACTCTTGTGATGTCAGTGATGGTCATAGTGGCGCTCCATTATACTTTTACATTCTTGACAACAATCAGTATGTACCAGTAGTCACAGCGATACATGGATACTCAGATTGTTGGCAGTGTAATGCAGGAAGCTCTTATCCTGCCGGTGCGAGGCGCTTAGGGCCACAAGAAATGAGTATTATCAGTTACTTCCGCAACGCATTCCCTTAGTATTAGGTGCCCATATCAGTTGTTTGATACGAAACCTTGGAGGTTCTGAAAACCTCCAAGGTTTCAGGTATCTAAGATTTTTCTGAGCTCCTATATAAATTGACCTCACAGTAATAACTAACGCTATCAGAAAGGTTATAAACATGGAATATATTTGTAAGCCTTTTAAAGGATCAAGAAAAATAACTTATCGATTAGTAGAAGGGGTTTTGTCGATTGATAATGGTACAAAAATACCTCTAGAAAGAATAGAGTCTCTTCAAACAATTTTTTTTCTTTTTGGTTTGAATTATAAGGCAATAGTTAGGTCCAATACTTCTAAAATTGTAATACATGGTATTAATTGGATCAAAGGAGAAAAGTTTATAGAGGGAGGACAAGTAGATAAGTTTGTAAAAGCAATTAAACAAAATACCTCTCATAAATATACTATCATTGAAGGTTCATTCCCTGCTTATATTACAAAATGGGCATTACGAATTTTTGTGTGGTTAGTGATAGTAGGTATGTGGATTGGGACTGGGGTTCTTATTGCAAAGAAGGGGTTTGATCTGGAGGTATTGGGTTTTCTGATTGGTACATTTGCTGTGCTTTACAGCGTAGAAGAACTTCTCCCTTTATTAGCATTGGAAGCACCACGCAAATATTCTTCTATCTAAAAAAAAGAGGTAAGTAAAATGACTTATGAACCAAAAAACAAAAGACTCACGCAAATCGTTAGTATTTTTCTCGGTGTTTTGCTAATCTTTATCAGTAGCAGTTTGATTTTTCTCTTAGTTCTTTTGTTTGAACCTAGAGACAATTCTATCTACGTTTTTTCGTCTGGGGCAGCTTCATGGGTTTTAAGCGGACTCTTTTTCATTACAATAGGTATTCTTTTGCTCATTCCACGTTTTAGAGCTTTAGTAGCTATTGCAAGTTTACCCTGCACTTGTTTAGCATGGATGTTCACTGGCCCACCACTCCTAGTACTTTTGGTGCCTGCCATGTTTGCTAATATCTACCTAATTTATGCTTACAAGGCACTTTACCATAGCATTATTGCTGCATCATCAGCAGTATAAGCAACCAAACAAGATACCTTATGCTGTAGCACGTTGCAATCTATCTCTTATAGCCCACCAAACTGGTGTACTAGGCACTTTTTCAATAAAAATACTTGTAACACCTGCATTATCAAGTTCACGCAAAACAGCATAAAGCTTTTGAGCATAGCCCTTAGGATCATCAGGTAATCTTTTCCAAATAATATTTTCTATGCTTACAGGGGGCACTCGATAGGAAAGCACTGCTATTCCCCCAATATCTAGAGGTGCCTTATCAACTAGATAAGTTGGGGTCTTGGGCGTATAGTGGCTTTTTAGCGTGCCAGAAACTCTTTGCTCGTGCTTCTCCTGAATTATCTTTTGACCTATACAATCTTCTAGTTCCTGTAATGAAATGCTACCAGGACGAAGTAATCTAGGCTTAGGAGAACTTAAATCCAAAATGGTGGACTCTAGGCCAACTTGACATTCACCACCGTTTAAAACCATGTCTACTGCTGCACCTAATTCAGACTTTACATGCTCAGCAGCAGTAGGGCTAACATAGCCAAACTTATTGGCTGATGGTGCGGCAATACCACTGCTAAAAGTTTTGAGCAAGGCTAAGGCTACAGGGTGGTTTGGTATACGCAAACCCACCGTATCTTGTTTACCAGTTACTTCATCTAGCACCCAAGATTGCTTCTTTAAAATTAGTGTTAGGGGACCGGGCCAGAAAGTTTTAGCGAGTTTGATAGCAGATTTGGGAATTGCTCGAGCCCATTTATCCAAGTCTTGTACTGAAAAAATATGAACTATAACAGGATGATTAACTGGACGTCCTTTCACAAGGAAGATCTTTTTAACTGCTATAGGATTATTAGCATCTGCTCCTAAACCATAAACTGTTTCTGTAGGAAAAGCTACAAGACCAGCATTTTTAAGAATGTTGATAGCTTCTTTTATTTCTAAATCCATAAGTTTTAAGTTTTCTATTGTGGACATAAGTTTTAAGTGTTGTTTACTAGTATTACGAAAACATAGCATATTATGGCTTTTTATGACCTTAATTTGTTTATTGAGGTTGCTTTGATCAAAAAAGATTTTGCGATTGGAGTTTGCAAGTATTCTCCAAGGTGTTTGTGGAAGGGATAGAGGGTATTAGGTCTGCTCATTGCGATGGTGACGCGCCATGCACTCAAAATTGATACCGTGCATTATACCATTTAATAATTGTTTTGACTTATCCAAACAAGGTAGTATATATTACTAATGTTGAGGGTTAAGTATAAGGCAGTTGTTTATTAAAGAAAATCTTAAAAGGGCAGGGAATGAAGTCTTAACAACATTACCTAAGCCCTGTTTAGACGTGAAATTATTTTAAGTATTGTTTTCTCAACAGGTAATCAAGCTTTAGCTTTATATTTAATGCATTAAGTATTTGTTTTTATAGAGAGGTAAGTTAAGTGTGAATGCAAAAGTAATAGTTGTTACTTCAGGCAAAGGTGGAGTTGGTAAAACTACAACTACAGCTAATGTGGGTACAGCACTCGCTAGAATTGGTGAAAAAGTTGTCGTGATTGATGTTGATGTAGGTTTGAGGAACCTAGATGTGGTTATGGGTCTAGAAGGGCGTGTAGTCTTTGATCTAATTGATGTTTTTGAGGGGCGATGTAAACTTAGGCAAGCACTAATTAGGGATAAACGTATTTCTAACCTTTTCTTACTAGCTGCTTCACAAACTCATGACAAAAGTGTTCTTGATGAAGAAAAGATGCAAAAATTAGCACAGAATCTTTTAGAGCAAGGTTTTGATCGTGTTCTTATAGATAGCCCTGCAGGTATTGAAACGGGTTTTCAAACTGCTTCTAGTGCTGCTGATGGTGCTTTAGTAGTAGTTAATCCTGAGATATCTAGTGTTAGAGATGCTGATCGTATAATTGGTCTTCTTGAAGCAAAGGGTATTTATGAAGTAAGGCTTATTGTCAATAGGATTCGCCCTGAGATGATTAAGCGTGGTGATATGCTCGAGATTGAAGATGTCCTAGAAATTTTAGGAGTAAAACTCATAGGCATTGTCCCCGAAGACGAAAATGTTCTAGTTTCAACTAATATAGGTAGCATTTCTAGTCTTGATGGTCAAAGCAAAGCTGGATCTGGCTTTAGAAATATTGCTAGAAGACTGCATGGAGAAGATGTGCCCTTTATGACACTAGAAAATAATAGCGGTTTAATTGTAGGTCTTAAAAGACTCTTTGGGGGAAGATAAATGTTTAATAACATATTTGGTGGTAGAAAGAGTAAAGACACTCTCAAAGATCGCCTTAAGCTTGTTCTTACCTATGATCGTGCCCAAATTTCTCCCGGCAAAATGGAGGAGTTGAAAAAAGAACTTTTGGCAGTGGTGCAGAGTTATTTCCCTTTTGAGAAAGACGTTATAGACGTTCAAATAGAGCAACAAGGAGACAGCATGCGCTTGGTTGCTAACCTTCCTGTCCAGTCATAAACAACTAGACAAATCTTTACTTGCTAGATTGTGTTTCCCTCTTGCGTCTAGGCCTAAACCTAATAGGGTCATATAAGTCTCCTGTCGTTTTTTCTAATTGTCTTTTTTCCCTTTCATAATGTTTGCGTAAATCATCTATTTTAGTGCGATTCCATAGCGGTACTCCTGCTACATAGGCAGCCCGAGCTATCAGGTGTGCAGCCACTGGCGCTGTAGCAATTACAAACAAACTAATAGCAATAGCCTTAATAGTTACACTAAGATCATCAAAATGATTTGCTAATGCTAACATGAAGAAACCTATACCCACAGTGCCTGCTTTAGTAGCTGCGTGCATGCGTAGCATCACATCGGGCATACGTAATATTCCTAGGCTAGCTATTAACATAAAAGAAACTCCTAGAAATACGAAAAGTGCTTCTAGTACAGCATTCATGACACTTCTGCTACTTCTTCAGAAATACTAGTATCGGTGGGTTCACCACTAAATTGACGCTCTGCACTCCACAAGGTATACCGAGCAAAAGCTACAGTACCTAAGAAAGAGACTAAAGCTAAGGCTATAGCTGCATCTAGATAAACTGCCTCGTCATTAGCAAAACTATAAAGTGCAATAAAAGCAATAGCTAAAATACTAATTACATCAAGTGCCACTACCCTATCAGGTAAACTAGGTCCACGTACTAAACGTATGAAGGTTAACAAAAACGCTAAAGAAAGAGCAATAAAACCAAAAACAATCACTACTGATAATATTTTTTCAAGCACTGTCTAAAACCTCCTTAGCTCGAACCTCAAATTTTTCCTTTATATCTTTACGCAATTGTTTGGCATTGGCTATGTACATAGCATGAATATAAAGTATGCGCTTATTAGGGTTTTCTTTATCACTAATAATATCAAGACTTAGGGTTCCGGGAGTAAGGGTAATGGTGTTAGCTAGCAAGGTGGCCTGAAAATCAGTAATGTCTTCATCTAACTCAACACCCACCACACCGGGCTTGATCTTGTCATCAGGAGTTAGTACTTCCCAAGCTACTCTAAAACTAGATAGTAAAAGTTCTTTTAAAAAAAACAAGACAAAACTAAAGCTACGCCAAAGTCGAGTAAGGTAACCTCCACTGCCAAGGGCTTTTTTTGCTAGTAATAGTACAAAACTACCTAATGCAAAACCTACCATTAGGTTTAAGCCAGTAAACTTTCCAGATATAGCTGACCAAACAAGGGCCAATAAAAAATTAAGGGCAAAAAATTCGCTCATAAAGTATACTCCTTTTGAGTCTACCATCAAACCTTGCCTCTAATCTCCTATATAAAAATCTAACACTTCTTTCCACTGAGGCTCATAGATGATGTTCAATAAACTTTGATTAACCGTTTCTAAAAGTGGGCTGTCATTTGGAAAGGCTAATCCATAATTTTGAGCCTCGAAGCTAAAGCTGAGCACTTCTAAACTATCTTTATAATCTTGGGCAACAAAATAAAGTAAAAGGGGACGATCATAAACAAGAGCATCAAATTCCCCTTCATTAAGTGCTTTAAGGCCAGTGTGAATATCTTGGGTAGGATGATATTTAATACCTTCTCTAGTGAGATACTCCGCACTCGACGATACTGGTACAGTTCCAACACGGGTGCGACGCAATTCCTTAGGATCTGTAATGCTACTTTGCAATTCATTTACAGTTAACGCTGAAGTAATTACAGCAGTAACACCCGAAACTATAAAAAGAGAGGCTCCCATCCAAATAAGAGCTACAATTCGTCCACCTAAACTAACAGGATGCCGATCGTCATAACCCATCATAATGACTAGTGACCACCAAAGGGTTTCTCCCCAACGATCCCTAGCCCTTTCCATCTCTTGTGGCCGTGTTTGTACATAAAGCCACTCAAAAAACCAAACTAGGGCACTTATACTGATTAAAATAATTAAAATAATACCTAAAAGTTTTACAACACCACGCTCCAGAAGTTGGGCTATGGTGGTCCCTATCCATGCTCCTTCACCCTTTCTTGTAGCAACACCTAATCCAGTATTATAGAATGTATGGCTGAAATCAAAGCTTTCTTCTCGAGCAGAAGTAATAGTAAGTGCTCCTATAGATGCATCAAGAGTGCCATCAATAACCCCGCCCAACAAGCCCTTTAGATCTCTTTCTTCAAAAGTGTATTCTAATTTCAAATCGCTAGCAATCTTTTCCCACAAGGAAATAGTAACTCCTTCCCATTGACCCTGTTCGTTTTTAAAGGTAAATGGAGGAGATTCCTTTAAGCCAACTCTGATTGGCACTGATTGTTGAGCATAAGAAACGCCTGTTAACAAAACAAAAAAAGTAACCCACTTAAGTATCATTAGTTTAAAATTTCACCAATACTCGTTAGAAACATTTAATCTATATTATTTTCATTGAATTGTGAGTTGTTTGGTAGTGCTTCACAAATAGTGATGAATGGGAATATACTTTTGAAATGTGTAAAGAGGAAAATAAAACTTGTCCAAAATGCGGTTCTGAAAACACTACAAAAAATGGTTACACACATAATAAAAAGCAAAAGTTTGCCTGTAAATATTGTGGCAGGCAATTTATTGAAAACCCTACCAAAAAGACCATATCAGATACAACAAAAGAACTCATCGATAAAATGGAGTTGGTCTATTGTAGTGGACACTTAATGTAAAGAAAATATCTTAAGGAGTCCAAAATGGAAAATAGACCAAAGCGACGACAGTACTAAGGTGGAGTTCAAACTTGATGCAGTGCGTCTAGTATTGATTTATAGGACTGCCCTCACCACTCAGGATTGTATTTTATATGTATGAATTAGTTATGGAGCGGGAGACGGGATTCGAACCCGCGACATCAACCTTGGCAAGGTTGCGCTCTACCAGCTGAGCTACTCCCGCAAGAAAAGTAGCTTCATTGTATTCGTTGCTTGTTATTGCTACAAAAAATATATCCCTCGCACCGTCCTACTTTCCCAAGCAGCTTCCCACTAAGTATCATCGGCGCTGGTGTGCTTAACTTCCGAGTTCGGGATGGTTTCGGGTGGGTCCACACCGCTAAAGGCACGAAGGGAGCAAAATAACAAACAAATACAATAATTATTTGGCAAGCAAAGTAAGAAGTGACTAAGTTATAAGTCCATATATGGTTAAGTCCTCGACCAATTAGGACTGGTCAGCTAAATACGTTACCGCACTTACACTTCCAGCCTATATACCCGATGGTCTTTCGGGGGTCTTAACCTAATTAAAGGTGGGATATCTAATCTTGGAGTCGGCTTCCCGCTTAGATGCTTTCAGCGGTTATCCGTTCCGCACATAGCTACTCAACATATGCCGTTGGTCGACAGCTGAGAAACTAGAGGTGCGTCCATTCCGGTCCTCTCGTACTAGGAACAGCTCTCCTCAAATATCCTACGCCCACAGCGGATAGAGACCGAACTGTCTCACGACGTTCTGAACCCAGCTCGCGTGCCATTTTAACGGGCGAACAGCCCGACCCTTGGGACCTTCTCCAGCCCCAGGATATGACGAGCCGACATCGAGGTGCCAAACACCGCCGCCGATGTGAACTCTCGGGCGGTATCAGCCTGTTATCCCCGGGGTAACTTTTATCCGTTGATCGATGGCCCTTCCACTCGGAACCACCGGTTCACTAGAACCGACTTTCGTCCCTGCTCGACTTGTAGGTCTCACAGTCAAGCTCCCTTATACTCTTACGCTCTACGCACGATTTCCGACCGTGCTGAGGGAACCTTTGTGCGCCTCCGTTACATTTTGGGAGGCGACCGCCCCAGTCAAACTACCCACCTAACACTGTCTCTCACCCGGATAACGGGTAAAGATTAGATGGCCAAATCAATAAGGGTGGTATTTCACTATTGACTCCATCGAGCCTAGCGGCCCGACTTCACAGTCTCCCACCTATCCTACACATATTAATCCAAACATCAGTATCAAGCTGTAGTAAAGCTCCACGGGGTCTTTTCGTCCTGCTGCGGGTAGGCCGCATCTATACGGCCAATTCAATTTCACCGAGTCTCTCTCTGAGACAGCGCTCCAGTCGTTACACCATTCGTGCAGGTCAGAACTTACCTGACAAGGAATTTCGCTACCTTAGGACGGTTATAGTTACCGCCGCCGTTCACCGGGGCTTCAATTCGCAGCTTTCACCGCTCCTCTTAACCTTCCGGCACCGGGCAGGTGTCACACCCTATACTTCCCCTTGCGGGTTTGCAGAGTGCTATGATTGTGATAAACAGTCGCTAGAGCCAATTAACTGTGCCCATCTCGCGCCCGGAGACGCTACACATGGGACCCCTTCTTCCGAAGTTACGGGGCAATTTTGCAGAGTTCCTTAGAGAGAGTTCTCTCGCGCGCCTTAGTGTTCTTACACTCGCCTACCTGTGTCGGTTTTGGTACGGGCACTTTTGCTTCAAAGTTTAGAGGTTTTTCTTGGCACCGTGGATTCGGCCACTTATCACCTGAAGCGGCTTCCCGATGCACGTCACTTCGTATGAGGGCGGATTTTCCTATCCCTGCAAGCTTCGTACACCGCCGGGCATATCCATAGCTCCGGTTGGCTTATCCTAATGCGTCACCCCATCACTCCACAAAAGCGGGGCAGGAATATTAACCTGCTATCCATCGACTACGCCTTTCGGCCTCGCCTTAGGTCCCGCCTAACCCTGGGAGGACGACCCTTGCCCTGAGGAAACCTTAGGCTTTCGGCGGAATAGATTCTCACTATTCTTATCGTTACTCATTCCTGCATTCGCACTTCCGATACCTCCACGCTCCTTTACAGCAACGCTTCAACAGCTTACGGAACGCTCCCCTACCCAGTCTAAATTTCGAAAAATCTAGACTGCCGCAGTTTCGGTAGATGGTTTAGCCCCGATCATCTTCGGCGCAAAAACGCTCGACTAGTGAGCTATTACGCACTCTTTAAAGGAATGGCTGCTTCTAAGCCAACCTCCTAGCTGTCTGAGCATCTTCACATCCTTCTCCACTTAACCATCATTTGGGGACCTTAACTGGCGGTCTGGGTTGTTTCCCTCTTGTCTACGAAAGTTAGCTCACGTAGACTGACTCTCAAGGTTATCACCAATGGCTTTCAGAGTTTGACAGGGTTTGGTAAGCTGGTAGGCCCCCTAGCCCAATCAGTGCTTTACAACCATTGGTTATCCTTAAGGCTAGCCCTAAAGCTATTTCGGGGAGAACCAGCTATCTCCAGATTCGGTTAGCTTTTCACTCCTAACCACAACTTATCCCAAGAGTTTTTAACCTCAACGGGTTCGGTCCTCCACTTCCTGTTACGGAAGCTTCAACCTAGCCATGGCTAGCTCATCTGGTTTCGGGTCTACTGGCAGCGCCTTTGACGCCCTATTAAGACTCGCTTTCGCTTCGCCTTCGCCTAACGGCTTAAACTTGACACAACCAGTAAGTCACAGGATCATGCTTCAAGAGGCACGCCACCACCCTTTATAAATAAAGGGCTGTGACTGCTTGTAAGTGTATGGTTTCAGGTACTATTTCACTCCCCTCGTCGGGGTGCTTTTCACCTTTCCCTCACGGTACTGGTTCACTATCGGTCAGTCGGAATATTTAGCCTTACGGGGTGGTCCCCGCTGATTCACTCAGGGTTCCACGTGACCTAAGCTACTCAGGAACAAGCTAGGTCTTTGCATCTTTCGTCTACAGGACTATCACCTACTTTGGTATAGTTTTCCAAACTATTTCAACTAGATGCTCAGAATCCACATATGCCAGTCCTACAACCCCGAATCCCAAAGGATTCGGTTTAGGCTATTTCCTGTTCGTTCGCCACTACTAAGGAAATCGAGGTTTCTTTCTTTTCCTTCAGCTACTTAGATGTTTCAGTTTGCTGAGTTCCCTCCCTCTAGCCTATGTATTCAGCTAGGGGTGACAGAGGTTTTCTCTGTCGGGTTTCCCCATTCGGAAATCCCCGGATCAAAGCTTGCTTCCAGCTCACCGAGGCTTATCGCAGGTAGCCACGTCCTTCTTCGGTTCGACTGCCAAGGCATTCACCATACACCCTTAATAACTTAACCATGATATTTTTAAGGATGAATTTTATTGACACAATACAACATGAATTTTGTTTACACAAAACCACATAAATACTGCTTAAATAAATCCAAAATTACTTTCAGATTTTTTAGTCACTTCTATTTGCTTGTCAAAGAACACACTGCCTCTTAAAAGGCAGCAAAGGAAAGTTTACACATATAAAACAAGTGGTGTCAACCCCCCAATTTAAAGTTTTGGATCTTAGTAGTTTTATTGTATGTAGTTTAATAATTTGGGCGTTCTTACTGAGTTTGCTAAAGCATTGCATGATAAGGTTCTTTATTAGTAGAATGTTTTGAGAAGGTTTAGATAATCATTTCAATACCTTTTTAATAAACCCTAACTGTTAAATTATAATGTGTTAATCCAAGAATAAGACACCATAACCATATCCTTATAATTTACCCTGAACCTAGTTTAATTCTAGTTAATTTAGGGCCTGTAGCTCAATTGGTAGAGCAACTGACTCTTAATCAGTGGGTTCAGGGTTCGAGCCCCTGCAGGCCCACCATGATCAGTAGCCCGCAATCGCGATAAAGGATTCTCAATAAGATACTTATAGTTAGGATTCATGATAATATCAAATTGTCCTACACGCAAATTTGATAAATAAGCAAAAGCTATTTGAGGGCGATTTTTCAGTTTTTTCTTCATTTTGCGGAGTACTGATAATATAAGGTGCCTGTATAGTGTAATTTTCTCTACTGGAACTGTACAACTCTATAATCAAGACGTTCTTCACTTAAGATTATCTCAAAATATTGATGCTGTGCCAGTGAATCTACCATGGCAAAAGCGTTTTCTCTATCTAGATAAATGCCATCTTCCATTACAGTATGGCCATAAACACCAAAACGATGGCGAGCTTGTTTTACAAGATCAGGCTTTTCTCGCCACCAATGCTTTGAGTCTCTGTCGTTATAAAAGAAATCGTCAAAGTATTGCATGCCGGGTAGAGGTCCTGCATGGGCAAACTGTACCCCATAAAAACGCTTCTCTCGAGGGAAGCTACAAATCCACTCAGCTAGGTCATCAGGAATGGCAATTCCTCCATACTTAGGATTAAACTCATTGTGCTTAAGCCCTCCACGTGTGGTTAACTCATATTCATGAGTAAGCGCATCCTCATCATGATTACCTAGTATTACTGTGGTATTACCATGAGACTTATCTACAAAATCTTTAAAACGATAAAGATCACGAATTTGGGCTTTAGCAGCACGTTTTAAGTGTGTCTCATTTTCTATATTGTAATATTCTACACCTACTATTTTTGCGTAAGTATCGAAGTCTTTATAATGGACTAAATCACCCATGAAAATTACTTGATACCTACCTTCAATAACAGGTTGAGTGGGTTCAAACATATTGTTAGCAACATTAGCAGCTTTAAGAGCACGCCAAACCTCTGCCCACATACCGTGGACGTCTCCTATGGCAATGATTTTAATCACAAAATGACCTCAACACCTTATTAATGCTAGCAATTAAGCTACAATTTAGTTATGACCTATTTACGTTTTTACCTACTCTAGTTTGGCGAAAATCAAAACTAAATTCTGGTAAATGTTAAAGCTCACTAAGTCGTGACCCCCTAAAGTCTCATAAAGTCGTGACTATTTTTAGACTCCAAGTAGGTAAAAAAGCTGCATGATATGGATTATGTCAGATTACACCTCCTTAGAAGAAAGAGTAGAAATGCTACAACGAGCTGACAATGGAGAACCAATAAGCAAAATTGCTCTTGAATTAGGGTGGCATCCATCTACAGTCAAAAAATGGGTAAGAAGAGGTCGTGAACAAGGTCGTCAAGGTTTGGAAAGGAAGATGGGACGTCCTCAAAAAGGAGCTCTAAGCAGTTATCCTGCACGTATGGTAGGAGAATTACGTCAAATACGATTACAACATCCTCGTTGGGGTGCTGATACGTTGCGTATAGAGCTAGGTCGTATGCCCCAGTGGGCAGGTAAATTGTTGCCTAGTCGGTCAAGTATTAATCGCTTCTTACAAGAAGAGCAATTGGTCCAAAACTATGAACGTCATGTAGCATTACCATCCACTAAGCACACACGCTTAACCCATGCCCATGAATGTTGGCAAGTAGATGCAATGGGACATGAGCTTGTTCCAAGTGTAGGAGTAGTTAGCCTAGTTGATGTATAGTTACCCAGAAAAATCTTTTCCTTTTATCCATAGAGTGAAATAAGGTAGGAAAAATCACTAAGAATAATTGCTTCTTAGGCAATAGAACACCTACTACCCAGTGTAATCTTCTTTTGTAAACCAACTAAAACTTATACAAAACTTGCTTATTTTCCCCGCTTAACACTATCTCAAATCATTAATTCCTTTGGTACTGGTGTTTTATAAAACTCAAATGCCTCCCTCAATCTTTTTATCTCTTTTTTCATTACTCCCTTTATTTCCTCTACCCTCATTGGTATTCCCTCCATCATTACCTCCAAATGCTTCCTTAAATCTGCTTGTGTTTCCCAGCATTTATTATGTATGTACTCCTTCTTTAAATACTTCCATAGCCTTTCTATTGGGTTGAAATCTGGTGAGTATCCCGGTAGAAATTCTAACCTCAACCATTTTGAATTCTCTTTTACCCACTCTTGCAACCACTTCGCCCTGTGAAATGGTGCATTGTCACATATAAGCATTATCTTTGCTTCCCTCATCTCCCTTTTCATGTGGCAGATAAACCTTCTAAACCTCTGAGCATTTACCTTGAACTTTGTTAGCACTCCATGGAATTCTCCTGTCCCTAACTCTAATGCCCCTATCAAATTTACTCTCCCATGTCTTCCATAGTTCTTGATCTCTACTTTTTCTCCTCTTAGCCCCCATGTGCTCGCTAGTGTTCCCTGCGTTTGGAACCCTACTTCATCTTGATAAAATATCCTCCATCCTGCCTTTATCTTCTCCTCGTACAGCTTTGGTAGTGTTTCTTGTATCCACTTTCGCCTCTTCTCTTCATTCTTCCTATACAGCAAATGTATTGCTTTATGGAAACTTAATCCCAGTTTCCTTAAAAGCTCTGGTAAATACTTTACTGACAAACATACCCCAAAAAGGCTTTCTATGAGAGTAAAGACCCTTCTGGCAACCCAAACTTGCTGGTTAAACTCTGTAATGATTTTCTTGATTAGCTCTAGTTGCTCTTTAGAAAGTTTAGGCGGCCTACCAGTTCTTTGTTCATCTTCTAAGTTAAGCGATTTTTCAAACTTCTTTCGCCAGTTTTTTACTGTTTTTACTGAGACACCGAACATTTCTGCTACAAGCTTAATATCTTTGCCGGAATACAGAGCTATAAGGGCTTGAGTCCGTAGTAAAGCGTTTGCATCATTTCCCTTTTTATAGCGACGGCGTAGTCTTTGTAGTTCTTCTAGTTTTTGTTTGCTATCATTATTTGCCATGATTAGTCTCCTTTGGGTTATTATTGGAATTATCATGGCATTATTTTTCCTGTTTTAGGGAAAGAATTTATCTGGACATCTATAAGTGATGTTGTTTCCCGTACACGCCTGCTAAGTTATCCTTGCTTTCTAGGTAAGGAGAAAGCAATTCGCCACACCAATACTGAGGACTATCAAATCACTTTGAGGTTAGCATTTTTAGACTGGGGGTTACCTGAAAGTATTCAAGTTGATCATGACAGTGTTTTCTTTGATGTTAGGAGTAAATCACCCTTTCCTACAAGATTACATCTGTGGTTGTTAGCAATGGGTATCGAACTTCAATTTAGTCGTATTCGTCGCCCTACAGATCAAGCAATTGTAGAGAGATCGCATCAATTGTGGGCTGATCAGGTTCTTGATCGACACTATCCATCTTGGAACGCTTTATATCAAGCTTTACGAGATAGACGCAACATACTTAATGAAGAGCTTCCTTGTCACTCTTTGGGAGGGCAAGCACCGCTACAAGCTTTTCCAGAGGCAGCTCACTCAGGGCGCTGGTATAGACCTGAGTGGGAAGATGAAATGTTTGACCTAAGCGAAGTTGATGCTTATCTAGCAAAGGGAAAATGGTTTAGGCGAATAGGTCAAAACGGCACAATTTCCTTAGGAGGACAGATTTATTACCTAGGGAACAATCATTTACGTGAGCAGTGCGAAATAAATTTCAAGTTACCAGAAAGAGTTTTGTCATTTCTCAATCAGAGAGGTGAGTTGATTAAACAGTTACCCATCCAAGGTATTGATCCACCCACACTCATTGGAAACATTTTTGCTTTTACTCAATCTATCCCTTTTCAGCCTTCTCTTCCTTTTACTTGGCAAGAACAGCAAAGGTTACGACTTTTTGAGACTTAATATGGTCATGACTTAGTGAGACTTAACATAAATTAGAGTTGTTCGGAAATAGCCAAATCAGCTAAAATAGTAGCTAGTATGGTAGTTTTCAAAACCAGGAGTGACAGACAAGTAAGAGCCTTGACAGGTTTGCCTGAAGAAAAGATAAATGAGTTAGAGACAGTGTTTGAAGAGGTATATGAGGAGCAAAGTCAAAAAGACTATGAAGAACAACAAGCTAAAGGGGAAAGAGAACGATCTAGGGGAGGAAGAAGAAAAAGTAAACTTCCTTCTACTAAACACAAACTCGAATTTATTCTCTACTACCTGAAAAGTTATCCTACAATGGATGAATTAGCAGAGAAGTTTGATATGTCTCGTTCCAGTGCACACTATTGGGTACATAAGCTGCTGCCAATTCTCTCAGCAGCCTTGGCAAAATTAGGTATGTTGCCTAAGAGAGAGTTCAATACACCTGAGGAGTTAAAAGAAGCGCTTGAAGAAGCAAGAAAAATACTGATTGATGCTACAGAAAGGAAACATAGACGCCCTAGTGAAGAAGAAAAGCAGGAGGAGCTATATAGTGGAAAAAAGAAGGGGCACACGGTAAAAAACACAATAATAGCAACAGGAAGAAAGGTAATAATCTATGTAGGAAGGACATTTGCTGGGCGGAGACATGACTATGGGATGTTTAAGGAGGAGTTTCCACCTAAACAAGGCTGGCTGAAAGAGGAGGGAAAAAGAGCAAATCTAGACTCAGGTTATCAAGGTATAAACAAGGATTATGGGATAGGAGCAGCGATACCAAAGAAAAAGCCAAGGAAGAGTAAAAAGAATCCTAATCCAGAGCTAACAGAAGCAGAGAAGGAGAGGAATAAAAGGCTGGGCAAAGCAAGGATATATGTAGAACATGCCATAGGAGGTATGAAACGCTTTAATATACTAGTGCATGCCTTTCGGAATCGCAAGGCAGGTTTTGCAGATAGCGTTATAGCTGTCTGTGGGGGGCTTTGGAATTTTTTGATTGTTTAAACTATTTATTTCCGAACAACTCTATTATATACCTATTTTAATTATATCTTTAATGAGTGATCGAAAATAACTCACCCTAATGCTCTAAGCATTTTCATAACTGTAGATGTTAAAGAAGATGTTCTTAGAGCAGTTTGTTAGGGAATTAGGGCATTTTTAGAGAATAACCACAGAGAAACTGCTTCTAAGCAATTACCAAAATTACCTACTATAATTTCTATGTTCAAACAGATAAAAAGCTGTAGGGACTACATAAAGAGTTAGTAGAGTTGAAAAAACTACTCCACCTAAGATAACTGCTCCTAAAGCTTTTTGTAATTCTGCACCATCGCCTTGACTAATTAGCAAAGGTATACTGATTACCACTACAGTGAGAGCTGTCATAATTATAGGTCTTAACCTCGAGCCTCCAGCTTCCAAAAGTGCTTCTTTTAAGCTCATTTTACCCGTGTCCATACTCGTGACCACTACCTCTAGAAGCAAGATGGCATTTTTAACCACCAAAGCTATAAGCATAATAACTCCTAAAACGCCAAAAACATCTAGAGGGATGTTCAAAATATCAAGCAGCCATAAAGCACCTACTAAAGCCAATGGAACGGTGAGCATAAGATAAAGTGGAAAACGAAAAGAGTTAAACTGAACAGCAATAACTATATAAACCAAGAATAAGGCTATGCCAAAGGCAATAGGAGCAGAAGCAGCTAGATCAGCCTCGGGATCAAACCCTCCGGGAGGACCCATTGTTAACCGCTCATCCAAAAGCCCTCGATCTTTAAGTTGATCTTTAAGAATTTGTGTTACTTCTTGACTGTCAAACTCTCCTCCGAAAGTACCTTCGAAGATATTTGCATAGGATTGACTAGCACGCCTTATAGTAGCGTCAGATTTACGTAGGTCAAAATCACCTAATTGGCTTAGAGGCAAGCTGCTTTGCAAGCTGGGCGCATACATAGGCAAACTAAGGAATGCTTGCTCATCTTCAATAAAAAGAGGATTTATCTTAGTAACTATAGGAATTTTATCGCCACCATCAAGCATCTCACCATCTTCAAGGCCAACATTATAAGTGCGGATAGCATTAAAGACATCACTAACACTTAAACCAGTCCCAGTAAGCTGACCTTGGCTAATTAAAAAGGCTTGCTCATCTATAGGATCACTTGCTTCAGTTGTCAAGCTACGAAAATAAGGAGTCTTATCTAAAAAAGACCGAATAGCTAACTCCCGCTCACGAAAAAGTGCTAAATCATTACTACGAATTTGTTGATTAAAATCACTACTGCTTGTACCAGAAGAATCAGCTGCCTCAACATTAATTTTCACAGATGGAAACTCAGAAGTTAACCTACGTAATTCCTTTTCTATTTCAAAAGCTAAGTCATGAGCTGTTATTTCACGTCCAGCTTTAGGGGTAAGCTCTAATAAAAATTCTGCTCTTTCAGGTTGAGCATTGCCTTCTGAACCTGTTCCCACAGTAGTTTGTACTAAAGATACTTCAGGAAAGTCTAAGATTGCCTGTTCAAAAAGCTGTGAGACATAATTAGTTGTTTCCATGTTTATGCCTACTGGTAGTTCTACACTAGCACTCAGCATGCCCTCATCTGTGTTTGGGGTAAAAGTAAAACCTACTTCGGCCAAAAAAATGCTGCCAAAAGCAAGCACTGCTAAAAAGAGTACTACAACAGGCACCCTCAAAGCCACTTTTAGACTGTTAACATAACCCCTCCTTAAAAATTTGACAGTAACATCAGCTATTCTATGACAGGTATAAGCAATAGCACCAACAAAAGAAAAAATAATGCGTAATAGATAACGCATTATAATAGCAAGAACAGGTAAAGCTGGCAAAAAAGCTAGACCAATTAAACCTAACCTACGGTATAGAACAAATCCCACAATTAGAAAAATTACCCAAAACAAGAAGCGTCTTAGTAGAGAAATACCCCACTTTGTGTCACGCCAAATTCTTATAAAAGAAAAGATAAAGTCTTTCCAAGAAGGAGGATAAGGATTAGGTAAGTAAGCTGAGCGAACAGGTAAAAAGAACATAGCCTCAAAATAGGAAAATACAACAGTGCCAGCCATAGAAATGCCAAAGGCAGCAAAAAATTGACCTACAATGCCTGGCAAAAGCGAGATTGGTATGAACACAGATAGTAAGGCTAGTGCTGAAGCTAATACTGCCACACTTACTTCGCCCGCTCCTTGCGTAGCTGCTGCTGCTTTTTCTAAGCCCTGTTCACGTTTGGTTTCCGTATTTTCAGCAATAACTATAGAGTCATCTACCACCATGCCCACTGCCACAGTAATGGCTAGCAGGGTCATCATATTAAAGGTAAAGCCAAAAAGCAAAAGGACTACTATAGTGCCTGTTAAGGTAATAGGTATAGCAACTATTACTGAGAAAACTGATCCTAAGCGTCCTACAAATAAGAAAACCACTAGACCTACAGCAAAAATGGCAACTATGATAGCTTGCACAGCTCCTAGTGCAGTACCACGAATATATTTAGTGGTATCAGCTACTACTTTTACCTCATAGCCATCAGGAACTTCAATATCTTTAAGTCTTTTTCTTACTTCTGCAGCTACCGCTACAGTATTACTGCCAGTTAGCTTTTGTATTTCTAAAAGCACCACTGGTTCACCATTAAGTCTTACAAAAGACTCTGATTCAGCTGAGGTATCCCTTACTACACCTACATCACTAACATGCAAACCACGTTCATCATCAATAACTATCTCTTCAACTTCTCTTAAAGATTGGGGTTGATTACGACCAGCTATTAGCACTCGGTTAACATCAAAATCTAAAGAACCTGCTGAAACATCTGTTGCAGCACTACCTATCGTGCTTGCGATTTGATTAGGAGATAAATTGTAAACTTGCAAGAGCGAAGGATCTAAAAGTACATGTATTTCACGCTCTATTTCACCTGCAATAGATACTTTAGCAACACCCCTAATAGCTTGAATAACTGGTTTTATTTCATTGTCAGCATATTCTTGCACCTTAAAAAGGTCTTCACCAGGTGCAGAGATGGCTATATTCAACATAGAAGTGCCACCTATGTCTACTTTTTCAACAGATGAAGCAAGAGCATCTTCTGGTAGATTAGCAGCAACAGCACTTACTTTTTGATTAATGTCGTTAGCAGCTTGGTCGAGATTAATACCAAATTCAAATTCTGCTACTATTATGCTTGCACCCTCAACATTTGTTGAAGTTAAAGTGGAAATCCCTGCTAGGGTAGCTATCTCGTCTTCAAGGATTTTAGAGACATCTTGGGCCATTTGTTCAGGACTGCCACCGGGCAATACCGTGGTTACTGAAACTATGGGGACATCTATTTCTGGGAATAAGTCTAGGCCTAAGCCAAAGGCTCCTATTATTCCAAAAATGACTAGAGCACCAAAAACAGCTATGGAAAAAACATAACGGCGAATAAAAAATCTAATTAGACCTTTCACTCAGGAATACCTATTCCAACGATTTCTAGAGGGGTCTCGTCAGCTAAATCAGAAGGGACAGGGAAAACTATTAAAGTATCTTCTTCTATACCCTCAACTATTACTTCACCTGCAGCTTCAGCAATGGTAGTCACTATTTGTTTTTTAGCTATATCATTTTCTACTACAAAAACAAAATCTTGACCTTCACTAGTTTGTACAGCGCCATTAGGTAAACTTATTCCCTCACCCAAGATCAAGTCATACTTCAATAGCGTTATCGTTCCTGTGGGTATACGTTCCTTTGATTTATAAAGTTGGGCAGTTATCTCAACTAAGCGTGAGGCACCGGGAACCGAATTAAAGCGTTGAATTTGAGCACTATAGTCAAGATCCTCATAATCAATCCAGATAAGTCCTTGCTCTACTAGATTATCAGCATCTTCTGGAGGAACACTAAACTTAGCAAGTTGATTTTCGCTACTTACTAAACGAAATACTTGATCTCCTACCCCTAAATATTCACCTTGCTCAACAAACATTTCAGCAATTTCGCCAGTAAAAGGAGCTATTACTTTAGCATCATCTAAATCCTTTTGTGCTTGGGCTAGACTATTTTGTGCTGATTGTACTTGTAAGCGCAACAAGGCAAGATCTTCACTACCAACTCTACCAGCTTGAGCAGCATTATCTTGGGCTTGTTGGTGACTCAGCTCTGCATCTTCTAAAGCTGCTTTAAGTCTAGATAATTCATTCGCAGCTATGCCCCCAGCCTCATAAAGTACTTGTCCTTCTCTATATTCATTTTGTGCTAGCTGCAAATTAGTTTGAGTAAGCCGTGTTTGAGTGTTAGTTTGATTTTGATTCTCTTTGCTCGAGCGTTCAGCAGATAACAGATCAACTCGAGCACTTTCAAGAGCTATATGAGCGTCTTCCAAAGCTAACTTTAAGTCCTTGTCATCAATTTGTACTACTATTGTGTCTTCTTCTATATGAGCACCTTCACGGTAGAGTATATCGGCTACAAAACCAGCCGAGCCCACTCCTACTATGCTTTCTTGAGCTGGCTCAATAGTTACAGAAGTATTACGAGTAGTGGAGAGAACGCCTTTTTCTGCTAATATAGCACGAACACGACGGGTAGCTTCACCTTCGAAATCCCGTATATCATTAGGGATTCCATCTTGAGCATATGCAAATAATAAAATAAAAAAGGGAAGCAGTAAGTATTGCACTTTAGTACTTGGTTTTGACATATTTTTGCTCCTTAACTCTAAGAAATTGTGTGGGAGTGTGGGAGCAAAAGAAGATAGAGGAAAGTTACCCTCATATACAAACTTTATCTCCTTGTTTCCTCACTTCTTTATCTCCTTGTACAAACATTTCCCCACCTATTACAATTTGTAAACAAATTAGGAAGTACAAATGGTAAAACAGTTTTTATCAACTGTTTGGTATAATGCCCCAGCCACGGGAAACTAATTGTAAAGCTGTTTCTGGTGTAACACAAGCAAGCTTAGAGTTTGTATTCTTTATAATTAATACTAGTCCCTCAGCACAATTTGTTTGAAGTGTTTGACCAACTCGCAGAATATCTGCACTAGGCTGGGGAGGTAAATTACCCCAACTAACACCCAATAACTTTTTAGCTACTGAAGGTTCCAAGCAAGCAGGTTTTAAACTTCCTTTTTGGATGACTAATACTAAATCACCACCACAACTATCAGCACTATTTGGATTGTCAATACTGTTATTTGCTGGCTTGGAATATTCTTGGGCAACTACAAAGAAAATAAGAGATATGTAAAACAAACACTGTAAGGAACGTGTAAAGACTTTATGGATTTTCATAAACTTGTTCTCTCTTTCAAAAGAATAATCGTGCTTTGATAGTACTCGCAAACTCATTGATTGGGGGTGAGAGTAGTTTGTTGGGGTATGTTTGCTGTTACAGTTCCTGTTATACTCAACATAGCTCCCTCTTGTAAATCAAGTAAGGCAACTAAGTAATCATTACGTGCTTTATTAAGGTCATTTTGAGCGCTTTGAAAGTTTAGTTCTGCTTGAGAAAAATCTATTTCAGAGATTATGCCACCATCTAAACGTTGGCGCTGAGTGCTCAAGCGTTCTGTTTCATTAGTAAGATTGGATCGGGCTACATCGTAGGCAGTGCGAGCATTATCAGCTTGAGAGTGGAAGTTACGTACTTGTACATCATAACCTCTCTGAGCTTCTTGAACACTTTCTCGAGCATTATCAAGTTGACTTCTAGCATCATCAATTTGTGAGCGGGGAGTATAAGAAGGGTCAAGAATATCTACTTGCATTTCAGCCGATTCCAAACCATGCCTTGCCTCTATAAGATCAGGGTGACCAGTATAAGCTGCTAGAGCTTGTTCTAAGGTAGGTAACACCAAATAGCTATCGACTATAGGACTAAGTACACTAATGTCTACCCCACCACCTAAAATACCTTTCAAATTTTGTTCAGCCACCTCTAAGCCACCTTGGGCAGCTTGTAAGTCCTTTTGAGAATCACTCAAATCTACTTGAGCATCTTCTAAATCTAGGCGAGGAATGCTACCATTTGCTACTCGAATTTCAGCAATATTTAAAGACTGTTGGCTTAATACTACTGCTTTTTGTGCTAAGTTTACTTGATCCCTTGTATTAAGCACATCAGTGTAAGCTTCAGCTATTTCTTTAGTAGCTGCATAATCTTTCTCAGTAAGGTCTGCTCTTGCTAGCTCAAGCCTTTGCTCAGCTGCCAACTTATCAGGCCTAACTGCTAAAGGGTCAATACTAGCACGGTGAAAATTAGATTCAGCGTCTTGGAGCTCTATTCTAGCATTTATAACGTCGGGACGCTGTGAGGCATAAATTAAAGCTTCCTCAAAGCTAAGAGCCTCAGCAAAAGATATAATTAGCAAGATAAACAAAAAAACAAATTTATTCATTGAAACTTTAAAACCTCCGAAGGGGGAATAGCATAAAACTTGTAAAAAGCCAATTGGGTACTCAATTTTTCTTGTTTAGCAGACTGTAAGTTAAGGCTATCTTCGGTAAGCTCTACAGATGCTTGTTGAGTTTCTAAAGGAATGCTTAAACCCAACTCTTGACGAGTTTGGGTTTCCTCTAAGACCTTCTTAGAATGATTAAACTCTACTTCAGATAAGCGTAATAGTCTCTCAGCTTGTTCTAAATCACGGATAAGGGTAGCTTGTTCAATTTCAGCACTTATTATGGCAGCAGACAAAGCCTCTTCTGCTGCTTCCTTTTGCTCCTTGGCAAAGGAAATATTATCAAACGTAGCAGGTGAAATGTTCATAGAGACAGTAACTGTAAATTGGCTATCTATACCGTTACTAGAACGAACCCCATCATAACTAAAGCCCACTTTAGGCTGTAAGGTACGTGAGTCTATAGAAGTTGAAACTTTACTCTTTTCACTGACATTCCAATCATAGCCAGCCTGAGCTGTGGGGTATAAATCGCGATTAGCACTATCGATACTAACACTTGCTAAATCCACATTTATTCTTGCCTTTAGAACTTCAAGTGGTTCTCCAAAAGGTTCAGGAAATTCTGGTAGGTTAGGGATTTCAATATCACCCACTAAGCTTCTCAAAGAGAGTAAAGCTAATGCTAGATTAGCTTCAGCATCATCAAGGAATTTTTGTGCCTCTATCAAACCTTTTTCAGCTTCTCTTAGTTCTCGAGCATTAGCTGCTCCTTTTTTAAAACGTATTTTAGTATTTTTTAAGGCTGTTTCAGAAACTTCAAAACCCTGTTCAGCCAGAGTTAGGGATTCTCGAGCTAGCTGCACACCCGAGGCAGCTTCTAATGCTTGTACTTCCAAGTCGGTTAGTGCTCCACGATAATCTAGATAGACTTTTTCCATGTCTAACTTGCGCTGATTAGTTAAATCAGCAACATCCCCATAAGGAAAAGGCTTGAAAGATAAGTTAGCAGAGAATTGAGCAACATTTTCTTCTAAATTATCAGAGTTAGGGTGAGTATCATCTATAAATAGACGTCCATAGCCTCCACTAGTTTCTAAAGCTATAGGATCAAAAGCTTGACGCAAATTAACCTCGGCAGCACTTAGACTTGCCTTAGCAGCTCTTATCCCTGGATGATCTTGAATTGCCTCTAGAAAAATCACCAAAGAGTTTTCTGGGGTATTTTGGGCATTTGCTATAGCTAAAAATAATATAAGCCCAAGTAAACGCAATCGGGGTTTGCTTCTGTTATTCAAGACAATACCTCCTTTATCAATATCAGAGTTA
This sequence comes from Trueperaceae bacterium, assembly GCA_965223045.1. GTDB lineage: Bacteria > Deinococcota > Deinococci > Deinococcales > Trueperaceae > CBDCVN01. The sequence goes on along the minus strand of CBDCVN010000013.1, from coordinate 3,057,753 downwards.
GGTTATGACGCAATAATTTTATATAGGTAAGAATAAAAAGATTGATTAAAAGCACTAAATGCATATTATTCAGAAAGTATTTAGAAATTATTTACAGGTTACTTTACGTTGCAGATCGCTATATTTCAAAATCCTTGCTTTTTCTAGTACAAATGTGACTTATATTCGATTTGCACATTAACAAGTGAAATAATAGTCAAATGTTCAATATTTGTCAAGTGTTCATTATTTTGCTATATTTATTATAAGGAAAAGGATAAATTACATGAGCACATTATCAAAAAATGAAAAAGTTGATTTGCGCATCCGCCGCACTAGACAATGCTTGCATGATGCATTTGTCAGTTTAATTCAAGAAAAACCTTATGATGAGGTTTCCATTACTGACATTACAGAACGTGCCAACTTATCCCGCAATACCTTCTATCTACATTACAAAAATAAAGAAGAACTCTTAGCCAGTATTATTGGAAAGTTTGTAGAAGATAGTACTCAACAACTTGATATAAGGCACTTTGCCAAGCTTATGCAAGCAAATAAAGTAAGTTTGAGTGAATATTTAGTCAATTATCCACACTTTGAAACTCTTTTTCAGCTTACAAAACGCCAACCCCTTCTAATGCAATTAGCCCTTAGCCATTTAGGTATTGGCTTACATGGGAAGCTTGAAGAATGTCTAACACCCTTAGTTAAGCAGTTTGGAAAATCCCTTAATTTGCTAGAGAAGCACAAAGAACAGCTTGAACTCGCTCAAACTTATATAAATGGAGGTATGTTAGCTCTGCTTGCAAAAGGCGTTCAAAATAGTGATGAATATGACCTAGACAGTCTTGAAAAGCTATCACTAAGACTAACAAACGCTATAATAAAAGAAATTATGATTGAAGAGAATCAATAAAATCAATTGAATTGAGCCCACTTCAATTTTTAGGTGGGCTCAGTTTATAACTATAAAGTTATGACCAGCTACTATTTTTTAGCTTTTTCACACTCTTCAATTAGCTTATCAAGCTCGAGCACTGCGCTTCTAGCTTCCTTCTTAACTTCATATAGAAAGTCTAGCTCCCGCTGGGAAATATAATCGTCATCAAAAAAGGTTTCCCGCATGAGTGCAACTTCTTTTTCACTTATGTGACCATCACGAAGCGCGAAAGCCTTAGCTACTTTTCTCCAATCGGCCATTATATGTATACCTCCAAAAGGTTTATCTGAATCAATTAAAACACAGATTCACTAACTTAGCAAGTAACAGGGCAAACGCTCATAATTGCCATAATTCTCATATAAGACTGAGCTGGCTAAGGATAATTCCCTGCTTAGCAGCTAAGTTAACTTCTTTTTCTGAAGGGGCTTCAATAACAAAAGCATCTATAAAATTTCTTTTCTATAACTATAGCCAGAATTTCCACCACCAATTGAAATACTTTTTGACAATTTGTATGGTTAGCCAATCCACTACTTTCATTGAACTCGAGCCAGAACCAGCGTTTGTCATAATAGCAAAAGCCAAATCCGATTCGGGAACAATTATAGAGCGACAGAAAAATGTTCCAGCAGAACCATCAAACCCTGAAAACCTTTTGCCTCCCCAAATACCGTTTGCAACACCAATTGAGAAACCTTTATGGCTAAAATGAATATAATTGTAGGCCTCACTAGAAAGGTAGCTGCCTTTACCTCTCAATCCTTGTAACTGCAATTGCGTGTAAGTTGCATAATCCTTCGGAGTCATACTTAAATCCCCCGCAGGAGTGAGTAAATGAGGCAATTCGTATTCATGCTCAGGTGGGAAGACCTCAATCTTTTTCTTGGTAATGATGTGCCCCCAAGGTTGATCTGAACTAAGACTATTTGGCCAACCAATGTGTACTGATAGGCCTAAATCACTTGTTAGTGTTTGCTTAGCAAGGTCCTCATATGATTTGCTTGCAACCCTTTCCAACATCTCAGAAGCCATTGTATAGCTAGCGTTGGAGTAAAGGTGTTGAAAGCTACTATCCTTTTTTTTGGAGGATGGCATTTGTGAGACTAGGTATTTTATAAATTCTAATCTTTGATCATTAACTGGCAGATCATACACAGGAAGTGGATCAACTTCTAAGTCTGTATAAGCCTTAATGCCAGCCTTACTAAGAAACAAATCTTCCAAGGTAATATCAAGATAGGCACTATTGGCTTCACTTTTGAGTTCAGGGAAAACATCAAAGAATTTAGTTCTCCAACTTATCTTGTTTTGCTCTATAAGTTTTGCTGCCATCATTGCAAGCACAGACTTTGAGCAGGAACCAATATGAAAGTAGTCATCGAGTGTAGCCTGATCTGGTCTGCCATTTACTCTTACTCCCTGTATATCTTGGAATAATATCTTATTTGAAGCCATCACTGTAACAGTGATGGCTGGAATATTATAACGATGCCTAGCCTTATCTATAATTTCTGACAAATGTTTCACTTCAATACGGTGCCAATATATCGTTCAGGTTGTAAGAGTTGCTCGGCAGTGCGTCCAGCTAGGTTGTAAAAGGGACTAGGCCATAGACTGATTGTAAGGGTCAAGATTGCTAAAGCTACAACAGGTAGATAAAATCTTTTCAAGGATAGCTTTTTTTGTAAAGGCTCTTCATCTTCTGCTGGTGTCCAAAAGACTGCTTGCCAAATGCGAGTTATTGAAAAAATAGTAATTAAAGCACCTACTATCAAAACAAAAGTTATGAAGTAAGCTTCTGACTCCAAACTTGCTTTTATTATAAAGAGCTTAGCCCAAAAACCAGAAAAAGGTGGGAATCCTGCTATAGATAAACCACAAATCAAGAACAGTACTGATAAAAGGGGTTTGTGCTTATAAAATCCTCCCAAGTGTGTAATTGAAAAACTCCCCATAAACTTATAAGTAATGCCACCTATTAAAAACAAGCTAGTTACTACAATTATGTCTTCTAAAAAGTAAAACACTGTTGCCTGCAAGCCAGAGTAGCTTAGTAATGCTAGACCAACAAGCATATAGCCTACTTGAGCAATGATGTGGAAGGATAGAATCTCGAGTACATTATCTTGAATTATGGCTCCAAGAACACCTACTAAGATGGTTATGGCAGCCAAGTATAGCAAAATAGTGTGGCTATAGGCAGTGTCATGCACAAAGAGCATAGTAAAAACCCTTACTAAAGCATAAACACCTACTTTGGTAAGCATCCCAGCGAAAAAAGCTGATATAGCAACTGGTGGAGCAGGATAAGAGGCAGGCAACCAGAAAAATAGGGGAAAGATTGCTGCTTTCATGCCAAAAGCTACTAAGAAGAGTATGGCTACTGCTGTGACTAAATGCTGAGGTGCGTTGGGAATTTGCAGAGCTAAATCAGCCATATTAAGCGCCCCTGTTAAACCATAGAGCAATCCTGTAGCACTTAGGAAAAAAGATGAGGCAATTAAATTAATTAGCACATAGTTAAGAGCACCTTTTAGCTGTTTTTCCCCTGAGCCAAGTGCTAACAGTACGAAAGAAGCAATTAAAAGCACCTCGAACCAAACATATAGATTAAAAAGATCGCCAGTTAGAAAAGCTCCACAAAGTGCTGCACAAAGAATTTGGTAAAGAGGATGGTAACCATAGTGTTCCCTAGCCTCATCTATATTGGCTTGAGCATAAACTCCTACTGCTAAAGCAACTACTCCAGTAATTACTACCATAATTGCACTTAAAAGATCAGCTGTAAAACTAATGCCAAAGGGTGCGGGCCAGTTGCCAATTTGCACTACTTGAATGCCATTGTTGAAAACAATAAAAAGTAAAAAAAGAGCGCTTAGTAATAAGAAAATTGAGCTAAGCAGGCTAATGAAACGTTGCCAGAAAAGATTAGAACGAATAATCAAAAGAATAGCTGCTGCTGTAAAGGGAATCAAAAGAGGCAGAATCACAAACCAGTTCATATGCAACCCATGGCTTAATTTTGAACATTTCTGTTCGTTCCTAGGCGAAAACTAGAAATGATATGATCGAACACTATACATTCTTTAGATAATCTGAGCAAAGGACACAGAACATCTAGGACATGTGTTCCTAGATAAAGCTCAGGAACATTGAATAACCAAGTTAAAGCATTTTGCTTCATTAGAACTCAAAACCCTTCATTTTTTCTGAATGTGAACAACATGGCAAAAATTTTGGAATCTTTCACCTAACTTAAAAGGATTTGCTTACAAGTCAGAGCCCTCAATATTAATAGACCAAATTCTGCCTACTTGGGGAATATACTGCCCTGTAACAAGGTGATCTAGTTCATAAAGAGGCAGTTCGCTTACAAATAAACAAACATCTTGCACATTTGCTATGAATTTCACGCTCCCATCATGATTATTGAAAGGGTGTTCTTGGTCTTTTAAACTATTTGCATCAATGGGGTAAAAGTGCAAAAAAAACTTGCCTTCACTTTCAGGATCACAACTTTCTTTCAAGTACAGTAAGTGATTATCCTTGAGGTAAATAGTGTACTTTTCTTCTGGTGCTAGAGTATTTTTGTTATGGGTGACCTGCAATTCCTTTCCTTCTTGAATCTCAAAATTCATAAGCAATGCCTCAAATTCTTGGTGTAATCTTTTTATGCTCTCAAATTGTCCTTTAAAATTGTTTGATTGGTAGTTATACGAATTGTTTTTCTTTTGCCAAAATTGTGAAAGCCAGTTATAATCATACTGATCAGCCACACCAAATTCTACTTCCTCTAACCCTAAAACAGCTACCTCTACTTTGGTTGCTGAAACAGTTACTGAAATTATATTATCATAAGCAGTTTCATACAATCCAGAGGCAATCATGTGAACATTAGAAGAGTAGCTATGGTAAATTAAAGGATACTTTACACCTACGTCACCAGCAAACCAATAAAAGTGCTTATTTTGTTTTTCCATGTTACTAAATATAGCCCCAAAAAGTGCCATAAATTCATTTTTGTATTCTAAATTAACAGGCATGTTAGCAAGTTGCCCTGCTTCTTGTAAATCGCTGGAGGCTAGTAAGAAGATAGGGCGATGTGTAAAGACAAAAATATTTTGAATAGTTTGATCTTCTAACACTTCAGTAAGCTTAGCCTCGAGCCATTCTAAATGGTCCTGCTCTAAATCTCTCTCAGCAGAACTGATTACATAAAAAACAGAATGCTGGAGTGTTACTTCTATTTGATTATCATAGTTGTATAAAGAACTTAAACACCTATCATGGTTTCCTGTCGAATTTAGAGTTGGCAAACCAATTGGCTGCAACAAACTTTCTTGTAGAGCTTCAATGTTTGCTTGATTGCATCTTTGAACAATATCGCCCCCAAAAACTGCAAAATCGAATTTATTAAGCAACTCTATATTTTTCAGCAGTGAAAGAGCTGGGTAGTCAATAGTATGTTCTTGCCAATACTTTTGTGAATTATGATGACCATAAGAATGACCTGCATAAAAAAAAGAAAACTCCTCCTTTCCTTTTATAGCTGTCTGTATAGCTTCAATATTATTTATACTTTGTGCTTCAACTAAAGAGAAAATGCTGATAATTACAATTGTAAGAGCTTTTATAAGTTGCATACAGAATCAACTCCAATAACATACTTTGAGTGTCGAAAAATCCTAGCAGGCATACCCGTAAGAAGCTGACTCATAGTTTTTTGATGCTTCACAGTACATTTAAACTCAACTACTGCATCAACTATTGAGTGAACATATGAATGGTGCTCTATAGGATAAAGCCTTCTATATTCAATGCCCTGGTCTATTGTCATGCGTATTTCTGGAGCAAACTCATAGTATTTTCTAGCATATTTAACTTCTAAAATAGGATAGACTTGTAAGAAATCTGGTGATTTTAGACTATTTTTATAAAGAAGTTTTTGTAAGCCTGCTCTCGTTACAGGTAAGAAGCCGTTAGTGTTGTCAAGCGGGTAAACAAGTTTTCTAGAAATTCTATTAGTTTTTAGCTTGATTTCTAGAGTTAGTTTCTCTTTCTGGTCGTCATACCAACGAATACGTATTTTTTTGCGCTTACTTGATCCAGTTACATTATCTAAATAATCATCAAAATCTACCGTATCTAAGTAAATAGAATGAACAACACGATCAGGAAAAGCTTGGCGAGGATAAAGCCCTAACTGATAAAGATAGGATTTTAATTCAGAAAATTGTATATGTTGCAAAGGAATTTTAAATTCGTAGCGTAAATTTTGAGTGCTCATAAATCAATTTGTAGTATAATCGGCCTCATCCATTTGTATTGGCGTAAAGCTTGTATCCAACATTACTTCACCATTTAAAATGATATTACTTTTATACTGACTTGCTGCTACAGCAGTTACATTTTCAAATGTACATTCATCACATTGAATACTAGCAGGTCCATACTCTGTTTTCTTTATATAAGTTATCAAACCAGTACCAGTAACCTCTTTAAAAATAGCGTTATCCACCACAACAGAAGACAAATCCTTACTGGCAATACCCGTAAATGCATGATTTACATCAAGCCTAGAAGCCTTGAGATTAGACTTTTCTCCTACTGAAATAGCTTTGTCCCCAATATAATTAAAGTTAACATTGTTCACATAAATGTTTGTACCAGAAACATCTATTGCATCATTATTTATATAAGTAAAACTGGAATCAATAATGCTTCCCTTTGAAAAATCGCTGTCAAAAGCATCTGCTTTAGAATTAGTAATGGTAAGGTGATTGAGTAAGAAGTTTGAGTTAATAATATTTATAGCATCTTCACATTGCATAGCATTAAAACTCGTATTTAAAACATCTACATCGCTTTCATAAAAAGAAATACACCCTGTTAAACCATAAAAATCTTGACGATTGGTAAGCTCTATCGCACTGTCACCCTCAAAGAAAGTGTGTTTAATGAGAGATTTAGTTTGTGATTTTATTACAAGGATTCCACCCCAAGCCCCCATGCTATGAAAATCGTTATTGCTACTAACATTTATAAAAATAGGTTCTGTAGGCAAACCTAGAGCAAACAAGGGGCCTTGAAGTTTGAGTAAGGCTCCTTCCTTAAAGTTAATTTTTGCACCAGCCATTATGGTTACAGACCAATGTCTAGGTAACATATAACTTTTCTCAACTACATAGTCTCCTTTGGGGAAAATAATTCTTTTACGGCGCTCATCAATAAGTATGTTTTCAGAAATTTGTGGGGCATCTGTGAAAAAGTCATGTTCAAAACCATCTGGATGGTTCCTAAATTGCAAAGTGGCAACTTGGGTAAAGGGTTTATCTTGGTATGTATAGTGAATTAGCAATTGTTGTTTGGGGTATATCCCTTGGTGGTCAATATTCAATGTTTTTATGTGTATGTCCTTACCTCTAGTATATTGTGGCAAGACAAAATTTTCATTAATTGCTAAAGTTTCTCTATTATTCGTATCAGCAAAGGCAATATTATTTATGCTTATAGGCTTTAGGGTTAGGTTTTTTAACTCAAGCCTAAGTTGACCTTCATCAAAAAATGTAAAGGCACGAAGGTGTGAGTACAAGGCGCTATTAAGCTCTAAGAATGAGGTATGGCCAATAGTATCATTTGAAGGTGTAAATAACGAGGCATTACTAAATTGGTCATATTGCTCTACTAGCATGCCAAGAAAAGCAGAAAGGTTTTTCCTAAGTTGGTTTATATCTAGCGGAGCAATTATACTTTCCTGCGCTCTAGACAACTCAAAATCAGCAGCAAGGAGTTGTTGTAGTTCTTGTTGGTGCTGATAAAATTCATTTTCATATGTGGCATCAAACAAAATTTGAGAAAAGAATTGGACATCTTCGATAACATAATTAACAAATTCTTTACTAGCTAACAAACTATTTATTGCAGGGTCCACATTTATTATGGGGTTTTTGCAATACTTGAAGTTTGTGGGTATTGGTGTATTATCAAAAGAAATGGGTTCCAACAAGTCTGTGACAGGATTGTAGTAATAATATCGATTGTGAAATATGGCTCCATGACACGCCCCCCAAAGATTAGTAAGCACCCACCACTTACTTACTAGTGCCATATCAAATACTTGGTCAGCTGGCAATTTCCCATCAATGTAATCTCTCAATAAACTCTGTCCGCGAACAGTATTATTGGTTTCAATAGTACCCAGTTCTAAATCAGGCTGTTTGAACTCTTTGATAGCAAAATCTTGCTTCCTGTAGTGAGTGATATTAGGAGGTATACCATCAGCGAGTGATAGGTGACTAACATTATTATTTAGATCACGTTGTTGCCAAATAATATCTTCATTATAAGCAAGAATAGGACCTTCTCTTCTATTTTGTGATTCCACTAATTCCTTTGAGAAATGTTCCTCTAAAGCCATAACGCCAAGTTTGTAATCGTTTATATAAACATCAACAAAAGAGTATCTAGGGGTCAGTACTCCTAACTGCCGCATTTGTGCTAGGAACATTACTTCATAGTGGTAATTGCGAGTCATAGGGTGTTGAAGCGATAATCTTTTCATGCCTAGAATATAGTCATTTTTGACTTTGATACGAAAAGACCATTTGGTGGGGTGCTCTAGGTGGTCAGTCCAATCACCTTTCAAACGGAGTTCTGCTTTTACTTTTACCGCTTCTCCATTGTCAACAACAATCGATGCACTTACCCAATCATCTTCCTCTGTTAAAAGGATACCTACCTTTTTATTTAGTGCTGCTAAGCGTTTTTCACTTAACTTTTTAAGTGCAGCATCGCTCATATAAATGTTTATAACGGGAAGATCTTCTTTAGTTATGTGTTGACGTAGAGTTTGTAAAGACACATCTATCACTTGTTTTGTTGGTGACAGTAGTGTCAGACACACCTTATCTGAAAAAGGGCAGTTTTCACTTAAAGATGTAATCCAAGAGTTCAGCTTATTAGCATGTTGGTAAAGCAAAGGTATAGATAAACTTAATAGCAAGGCCAAACATATTATTGTTACGTACACTCTTTTCATAAAGTACTTCTTTGAGTAGTCACTAATATAGATGGTGCTTTATCATTAGGTAATGACTCTAGCATTACTAGTAATAGAGATTTCATAGTTTTCACAATGATCTTTTAACTTATACTTGAAGTGCTCAAATTTTTCTAGATCTACTTTAGTAGTTTCAAACAGCATTTCTGTTTGCTGACGAGTCTCAAAAATCCTTCTTATTTTGTATTTAAATCTTAAGTTCTTGATAATATCTTCAATATCTTTTACATTAATTTGACTGCCCTGCTTAGGATAAAGTATCAAATCAATAAAGTTATTTTGAGCTTGTAAACTACTTTTTCTGAAAAATGCAAATGGTAACATTGAAAGTACAATAACTAAAAAACCAAGCAGTGTAGATAAAACTTGATTAGCACCTAAGCCTAAACCCATTGCAATAGCAACAAAAATATAAAGCAATTCTTCAGGTTCTTTAATAGGGGTTCTAAATCTTACTATAGATAAAGCACCTACAAGACCCAAAGAAAGGGCAATTGATGTTTTAATAGTAGTGATAATTAAAATCATACTAATTACCAGTAATAGAAATATGGGAAGGTATTGCCTGAGATCAACAATTAGTCTTGTTGTTTTACTAATTACAAATGACCATACAATAGCAATAATGATACCTAGCGTCAGATTTCTAAGAAGTTCTAAAAGTGGTATATCTGCTATTACATAGGGATTTAAAAAGTCCATTTGGGGTTACCTACTCTCAAAAATTTATAGATACTTACCAAACTAGGGTGCTTTTGCAAAGGGGATGTAGCAATCAAATTAATAAACTCTCTTTCAAATAAGGTTCTCATTAGTACTGCTTCCTTAGAAAATTTTAACTTTCCTTAGTGAAAATATTCTTTTTTATAACAAAAACAGGTTAATTCTAGACGTTTTATTTACGCACACCTTGCACCTTACAAACTACCCAAACAAGAACTTAACGCAGAGCGTTCAAGGTATGTATTCCCAAGCGGAGCTTGGGAACTAGTTGATAGGTTTGAATGAATTCAAAATATCCAATTCTTAGCCGTTTAAAGTATCTACAGTGTAATTTTTGTTCAGTAACATAAACTGTATTTTCAGCAGCCCAATTGCAAACCTGCTTCAAGTTTACCTTTTGCTGGGTCTTTGTGTAGCCACTGTTCATTGTTTAATTGTCCTCCACTCATTATTAGAACTAAAAAGGCAGTAGAAGTGTGAAAGTGTCTTAACTTTATATTTCTGCTAGCATGTCTGTATCTAGAGTATTAGTTTTTCTATAAGCACTATAAAGCAAAACCAATGCAAAAGCTGTAAAACCAAAACTTATTACAATGGCTGTAAGGATAAGTGCTTGTGGTAAAGGATTAGCTACAGTAGTTTCTAAATGTTCTAAGTGTTCAGGAATTATTGGGGGGTTGCCTCGAGCCAACCGTCCCATAGTAAAGATAAGTAAATTAATACCATTACTCATTAAGCTAAAGCCAAAAATAAACTTGATTAAGTTACGCCTAAGCATTAAATAAATGCCTGTGGCAAAGAGCATACCTACAGTTATAGAAAGAAAGATTTCCATGTTAATCTTTAATTTCCTCTAAGCTCAAGATTAGAGTAAGCACTACACCAATAACTACTAAATAAACTCCAAAGTCAAACAAGATAGGTGTACCTAACTTGATAGTTTCACCAAAGAACTTAAATTTGAGCCACAGTCCTGTTAGAAAGTTTTGAAAAAAAGGCAGTGAGAACCAACCACTTAAAACAGCTGTGAAAAGTCCTAGGCCTAGTATGTAATTTGGTTTAAAGGGTAAGGCCTTGCGGGCACTTTCTACACCATAGGCAATAGCATATAATGCAAAAGCACTAGCTCCTACCAAGCCACCTATAAAACCACCTCCGGGCGCATTATGTCCCCTTAAGAAAAGCCATATTGAAAGCAACATTAATAACGTTATTAATGCCCTAGTAGCAGTGCGTAAGATAACAGAGTCCATTAACTATCCTTTTTTCGGGTTCGCCTAAATTTTAGTAAAGCATAAACTCCAACAGCAGCTATCGCTAATACAGTAATTTCTCCCATAGTGTCAATGCCTCTAAAGTCTACCAAGATAACATTCACAATATTGTGACCTTCTCCTTTGGGCACACTTTCTTGTTCAAAGTATTTATTTAGTTGGTTATTAAAAGGTTCGTTTAAAACAGCTAACATAAGTAAGGTCATGGCAAGGCCGCCCAAAGTTGCTATAGTAGCATCACGCAGTCGCGATAATCTTTGGCTAGCCTCTTCAGGTTGGAAAACAGGTAAATGCACCATTACCAAGGCCATTATTATAACTATTAAAGTTTCAATCATGAATTGAGTAATAGCTAAGTCAGGGGCTGCGAAAACAATGAAAGTAAGTGCTACACTAAAACCTACAACTCCTAAAGAAGTAATGGCAGTAAGACGAGTCTTGGCACGTACAGCATTTAGTGCACCAAATATCATGAGCAGCGGCAAAATCCAATCATAATACTTTATGGCATTAAGCTCTTGGGGAATAACAATGCCATACCTAAAAATAGTGATTAGTAAAAGTGCTGTGATAAAAACAAAAACAAACAAAAGGTCACGACGCAAATTGCCAGTTTGTAAGTGCCTAGTAGTAGTTTTAGCCACAAAATTTAATGCATTTAAGGTCCACTCATACCAACGAGCAGGGCCAACATCTAAAAGGTTATTTAGTTTATTAAGCCCTTTATAAATAAGTGACCACAGAAAATAAGCAACTATGCCCAAGCCAATAGTAATGATGCTTAATAATAAGGGAGCGTTGAAAGCTTCAGGGAAAACATGTAAGTGTGATTCATATTCCTTGCCTAAAACTGCTGAAGCAGCAACGCTTATAAAGTGGTTGAGTAGCTGAGGAAAAACCCCAAAGGTAATCCCTAACATAGCTAAGAGAGCAGGGCCTAATAACATATTAAATGGTGCTTCATGAACTTTCTTTTTAAAAGTCCTTAGTTTCCCTAAAAATGGTTTAGTAATCACCACTCCAGAAACAGTAAAAAGCCCTATGTTAGCAATTAACATACCAGCTAGCAACAAAGGCCAATCAAGTACAGATTTATAGAGAAGTTCCTTGCCCACAAAACCTAGAGCCAGAGGCAAGCCTGCCATAGATATACCTGCAAGTAGTACTGCTACAAAAGTTATGGGCATATACTTCATCAAACCTGAAAGCTTTTTTATATCACGGCTGCCAGCTTCATGATCTATGGAACCTGCTGCCATAAACAAAGCACCTTTATAAAGAGAGTGAGCTAACAAAAAAACCATAGCAGCAACTGCAGCATTTACCCCCAAAAGCATAGTTAGAGTGCCTAATGCTAATACTGTTGAGTAAGCAAGTATCCGTTTTAAGTCATTACTTTTAAGTGCTAGGAAAGCAGCAGTAACTGCTGTGAGTGCCCCAAAAATCCCTAGCACATATGCCCATGGCATAGTTCCAGACATTAAAGGACTAAAACGTGCAAGTAAGTAAACGCCTGCTTTTACCATAGTTGCTGAGTGCAAGTAAGCCGAAACAGGAGTAGGTGCTTCCATGGCATTAGGTAACCAGTAGTGAAAGGGCCATTGGGCTGATTTAGTAAAAGCAGCTAGTATTAGCAGAATAAATATGGGAATGTAAAAACCGCTATCTTTAATTATTGTAGGATTGTTCAAAAGCTCTGTAACTTCAAAAGTATTTGCTACCAGACCTATTATGATAAAGCCTGCTAGCATAGCTAGACCACCTAAACCTGTTACTAATAGAGCTTGCAGGGCAGCCTTACGAGAGCTTTCATTATTGTGCTTGTAACCAATTAGAAAGTAAGAACTTAAGCTAGTTAGCTCCCAAAAAACAAATAGGGTAATTAAGTTACTAGCTAAGACTAAGCCAAGCATGGATGCCATAAACACCAGCAGATAGAGATAGAAGCGTCCTAAGTGCTCATCACCTTTAAGGTAACCACCAGCATAAATAATTATTAGTACACCAAAGCCACTAATAAGCAGGGCAAAAAGCAAGCTTAGGCCATCAATATAAAATGACAAATAGACACCAAAGTCTGCTAGCCAAGCAAAGCTTGTTGCTATAGTCTTGCCATGAATAACCTTAGAGAGGTAACTAGCAAAGAAAATAAACAAACCTATGGGCAAGAGTGCTAACAACCAACCTGTTAGCTTCTTAGTGTAGTTATGAATAAAAGGAGCTAGAAGGGCTAAAATAAAGCCAGCAAAAACGCTAAGAGGTAACACAAAATATGCTAACATGCTTTTTTTTCTATTCCAACTTGGATAAAATTTCGGCTATAAGCCCTTTTCTGTCTTCGTGTAGCCTTCTAAGTAGATTAGCTGGTGCTCCATCAATAACATTATCAGGTACATTTGGTTGAGGATTGTATTTTGTACTCCACTCGGTTATCTCGAGCATTAAAGGAAGTACCCTTTTTTATAAGGCAATAAACAAATTTCGATAAACTCTCCTTAGTCCCGATTTTAGACTGAAGTTTATTTATAAATACTATAGCTAGACCTCTCCCTCACGCCAATAATCCTGTTTTAGGGGTACATCGTTCTGTCTACATTTCTATAGCTTCAAGTAGGTCATATGCTCTTTGCTGTTGCTTATTCGCTATAGTGTCTACTTTTACTAAATTTGCATCCTCCTCTCCTTTGTAATTGCAAGTATTTCTTACTATGCTACTTAGATCCGATAGTAATGTCTGAAAACTGTGAACTTTACTACCATCTTCTAATTTTTTAGTCTTTGTTTTTGCTAATGCCTTCTTTGACCTTGCCGCTCTTTTCACGGGGTTACTTTCCTCTTTTTTACCTTTTTCTTCATCAGCAAATAATATTGACCTCCATGCCTCCATCATATGCCACTTCACGTTGTAAGCTAGCATGCACAAGAATATGTGTCCCCTTACTCGTTGCTCCATATGGTGATATATTGGTCTTAATTCCAAATCTACACTTTTTATTGACCTAAATCCCTGTTCTACATCACTTAATCCTTTGTAATTCCTGATTACTTCTTTTGTATCCACTTTCTCCTTTGTTAGACTTGTTCTTATTACATATATCCCATCTAACTCGCTTTCCTTCTTTACTTTCTCTTCGTCTATCTCAAAATTTAGCCTTGCTGGTGTTATCTTTAACTTAATGTGCTTTGCTACTTTATATTTGTTGACTACTCTTCCTACTCGCACTCCTATTTCCCCTTTCCCTCTTACACTTCCTTTCTTTACCATCTCCTTTATCTTCTCTAACTCTTCTTTTGTTGCTTTTAGCAAATCTTGTCGCTTTTTCCCTTTCCACTCCGCTACTTCTCTATTACAGCACCCTATCAATCTCTCTTTTTCATATTCTTGATCTTTAAACTCTAAATATTCTTCTTTCTTCAATTCTTCTATATTCAAATTCCCACTTTCTATCAGCTTTTTTATACTTGCTGCCTTCAATACTGCTATCCAACCTACTCCCTCTTCTTTTTTTAACTCTTCTATCTGTTTTTTCCCTATTACTCCTCTGTCTCCTACGATCACTATTTCTTTTATTCCAAATTCCTCTTTTAGCTCTTTTATCATTGGTTTTAGTATCTTTGACTCTGTGTAATTGCCCTCGTACACCCTAGTTACTATTGGACATCCCCTTTTGTCCGTCAGCAATGTGTAATTTACTTGCTTTTTCCCTCTCTTTTTATCTTTATTCTGTCCCCATTTTGCTAATGGACATTCCTCTCCTTCAAAATAACTTGAACTCATGTCATACATTAATACTTTCTCCCCTTTGACATGCCTATTTGTTAATTTCTTTTCTATATATCCTTGCCTTGCTTCCAACCATTCAATTACCTTACACACTTCTTCTTCCCTTGCTTTCCTTACTTCTAGCATTTCTGGTAAAGTTGTTGTTTCCCACCATCTTATTGTTGCTAATTTACTATTTGGTGCTAGTATCCTTGCTGCTATCAATGCTTCTACTAAGTTTCTTTCTTGTGTGGCACGACTTGCTATTAACCTCTTAAACTCTAGTTTCTCCATAGCTTTTATTACTGCTTTTACATGTCCATGATGCTTAGATTCAATCACTTCAAAAGCTTGATCTATAGGTACAAACTGCTTACCCTTTAAACAGCTTCGGATCATTTCTATAATTTCATCACCTAGTGGACTTAGGTTTGCTAGGGTTTCTTTTTTTACCTTGCCATCTTTACGATAAGAACGTCTCAGTAAGTAAGATTTATAAGTTTTTCCTTTATACTGGCGAGTGCTTGTAGCTACATGCATCCCAGAAGACCTATTCCTCATAGCTAAAGTACAGGATAGCAGATTTTGACAATTAATTCAACTTTTAGTGTCTACAGTATTGCACCCTAAATTACCCATTTGCATTGTGTAGAAAGATGCTAACGCCGATTTTGATCAATAAACTTCAGTTAGATATTAGCCCTTCAGATCCTAATTTGGCTAGGCGATCTGCTAATATATTAGCGGAAATTTTCTCGACTGAATTTAAAAACTGACTATAATATTTTTTCTTTGAATAGCAAATCTCGGATGATAATAAGACTCCACTTATCTCCAAAGATATCTAGTGCAAATGCAATCGGACATTTATTTGTTTTCTTAACCTATTAGCCATAGCCACATAAAGGATAAGCTCATTAAGAAGTTGCTTAGACTCCCGTCTGATATGCTCTTTGAGGATGTTAAGAAAGTGAGCTTACCCCCAAAAACTGGACAGAAAACCCCGGCGAAATTAAGGTCCATAGAAGATGTAAAATATCTAGAATATGGAGATATAAATGAGCCAGACAAAAGGAATAAGAAAAACATATAAGAAAGAATTCAAAGCTAAAGTTGCAGCAGCAGCCATAGTTGGAGAGAAGAATCTTGCAGAATTAGCAAATCAATATGGTGTACACACCACTCAAATTAAAGAATGGAAAAAAGCTGGATCAGAAGCATTGCATGAAAGGTTTTCATTACTAAGAGGTAGAAAAGCCAGACTACAAGAACGTAGAGAGGCTGCACTGTACGAACAGATTGGCAAATTGAAAATGGAACTAGATTTTTTGTCCAAAGGGCTCAAAAACTGAGTCAAGAGGAACGTATGTTGATAGTCGATCCAAGGCACCCTCAATTGAGCATTACTAAGCAATGTGAGTTACTGAGACTGAATCGTAGTAGTTATTACTATCGACCTACAAGAATCAGCGATCTCAATGAATGCTTGATGCAAAGGATAGATGAGTTGTATACAGATCATCCTTTTCTAGGTTATCGCAAGATAACAGCAATGCTCAATGGAGAAGGCTATAAAGTCAATCACAAAAGAGTATATCGTTTGATGTGTCTGATGGGTTTGCAAGCTATATATGCCAAACCCAAACTAAGTAAACCAAAGGAAGGACATAAAATTTACCCATACCTTCTGAAAAACAAAATCATAAACAAACCAAATCAGGTATGGGCTAGTGATATTACGTATATACGTTTGCAAGGAGGATATTGCTATCTGGTAGTAGTAATGGATTGGTATAGCCGTTATGTTGTTTCATGGGAAGTTTCGAATAGCATGAAAGCAGAGTTTTGTATAGAAGCATTAGAAGAGGCGTTGGAAGGAGAGAAGCCAGAGATATTCAATACAGATCAAGGTAGTCAGTACACAAGTCATGAGTTTACGGATATATTGAAGGCAAACGAAATAGCAATCAGCATGGACGGAAGAGGGTGCTACATGGATAATATATTTACAGAAAGGTTGTGGAGAACGGTAAAGTATGAAGAAGTATATCTAAAGGAATACAAAAATATAGAGCAAGGAAGGGAAGAAATAGGAAAGTACTTACAATTTTATAACAGTGAACGTCCGCATCAATCATTGCAGTACAAAACGCCTGAATTAGTTTACAGAGAGGAGAAAACTAAATCAATAATAACAGGATAGGTTGTTATCAAGCTTACAAACAATGTAATCTCAAGTTGACATCATTTTAGTAGGTCTTAATTAACCTTAATTTTTTGTCCGATCAATTGGGTTCACCTTAGAGTGGAATAATTGGAAAGAAGATCGTAGCGAAGGTAGTCATCACACTTTTACAAAGAACATCAATTCAGCCTTTGAGGCCCTGCTTCCCTCTATACTTCTTATTGGGCATTATAAAAGTTTTGTGATTAAATAAAAGTATGACTGAATCAACAACTTTAATTGCAGCTTTAGTGGCAGCTCTTGCATCCTTTTCTTCTCTAATTATTAATAGGGCTGTTCCGAAATAAAATAGTGTTCCAAATACTTAACACATTGAATCAGGAACTTGGACGTTTACCAAAATTTGATGACAATATTATACATCCTGTTAGCTAGGAGTTGAGCGATTGTACATCTTGTGATGTACGCAAAATTATTTCAGAACAAGTCTAATATTTTTGTAAAAAGACGTGTAGAATTGCGCGAAGCCCAACGAGCATCTTTAGAGCCAGTAGTGATTGAGCTAGGGAGTCTTTTATACTCTGTTGTAGCAATGAGTAAGAGGTTAGGTCTTGCAAAAGATGATGAAAGGTACAAGGAAAATAAAGAACGAGCTACTGAATCAGCCCGTCAGCTTGACAAGCTTAAAACACAAGTGAGGTACACCCTTTGGGGTTTAGATGATGGTATTCATCATATGGTCTTGCTGCCTCGGTGGGCAGAGTTTACTCGAGGAGATGACTCAATAACAAGCAAATTAATAACTTTTGCAACAGACTTACGCCTAGAAATCGATGATGAGATTAGACGTTGCTATCTGCAAGGAAGGACTCCTGCTCCAAAAGCTATAAAAAGAATAAAAGCTAAAACAAAGGCCCTACATGAATTCTACATTGGAGTAAAAGGGCAGGACACCAAGAATACTGACTAAAGTTTATCTACAATAAGGAGGACATTATTTCTTTTCAAAAAGCAGCCAAAATCAATCCCATAGCAGCAAAAAAAGCTTTTGAAATAGGTATCTACTCATTTGCCGAGCTAACTGCTGACCCACTAACTGGAAAAGTGATTAGCCCAGCCCAGCGGTTTAGAAATCTAATCGAAACCATTGAACTAGCTGACCAAGTTGGCTTAGATGTCTTTGGACTTGGTGAGCATCACCGTCCAGACTTTCTAGCCTCTTCTCCTGTTATTGTTCTAGCAGCTGCTGCTGCCAGAACTAAATCTATTCGCCTAACTAGTGCAGTTACTGTACTTAGTTCTGATGACCCAGTTAGGGTCTTTCAGGATTTTGCTACCCTTGACCTACTTTCCAATGGTCGAGCAGAAATAATGGCTGGGCGTGGGTCTTTTATTGAATCGTTCCCACTCTTTGGGTATGACCTAAACGACTATAATGAACTTTTTGCTGAGAAGCTTGATTTACTTTTAAAGCTGCGTGAATCAGAGCATATTACTTGGTCAGGGAAACACCGTCCTCCAATAGATAGTTTAGGTGTTTACCCTCGCCCACTACAAGAGAGAATCCCACTGTGGATTGCAGTCGGCGGTACTCCTGAGTCAGTAGTACGTGCTGGTACTTTGGGCTTGCCTATGGCACTAGCCATAATTGGTGGTCTACCCGAGCGCTTTGCACCTTTGGCTGAGCTTTACTGGGAAACAGCACACCAAGCTGGACATGATTTACCTGGGCTCGAGCTAAGCATAAACTCACACGGCTATATAGCAGATGACTCCCAGCAAGCAGCTGATGATTTTTTCCCATCCTATGCAGATGTAATGGGTAGAATAGGCCGAGAACGTGGCTGGCCAGGTGTAACTAGGCAGCAATTTGAATCATCAATATCATTGCGGGGTGCAAATTTTGTTGGTACTCCCGAAGAAATTATTGAAAAGATTCTCTACCAACACAAGATATTCCAGCATCAACGGTTCCTAATTCAGCTTGGTGTTGGTACCCTACCACATCAAAAAGTTATGCATGCTATTGAGTTGCTTGGTACAAAAGTCGCTCCCACAGTTCGTGAGGAGGTTAGAGGATAAACATAATTCATAAAAGTCCCCTACAAATTTTACTTCTGTCGCAAGTTGTACCCAAAAAACGCCACTTTTGCCTCTAAAAACCCTGTTACCAAAGTCGATATCATGATTTTTTTGCTTTTTTCAAGTAGCCATAGCATATCCTTGACACAGCAAGGTTTTATTTTTTATAGTATAGCCACTGATGTCTGCTACGATAAATACACATTTTAAAGTCCAGTGTATCCAAACAGGTAAGGCTGTAGGTATAATGCATGGCATCCACCTTCGGGATTATGTCCAAGGACACATACAAAAACGTTCAGGATCATTATTAAAGAAATACAAGAAGAATTGGGGAAAAGGTCAGGCACTTGCGAGGGTAGCTAAAACACTTAACCTGACGGCCAGAAGTGGAATTAGGACTGGTGAAATGTTCATTTGCTGGAACACTGTTCCAAACGGAGGGCAGAAATATGCTCTAGGCCTGATGGGGGTCAGTGTGTAGCCATTTTTTATAAATTTTAATTTTGCCCTAAAACCTCAAACAGCACGAGATTTTGGGGGTCAAAACCCCTGCTTTTTGATGACAAAATGCGTTCTGTGTGTATAGTAAGGATTAAAAAACTTGAACCCTATCTGGTTATTGGCAATATCTTATTCCTAGCTAAGGTTATAGCTTATAGCATTAGATTTCTATTTTGGGAAAGAATTTTTCTAGCATACTATATCAACAGGGCAAGGCATTTTCAAGGTTATAGCATTTGTTTTCCGTGTTCTGTCCAATGCATAACCATCACTGATAAGACACCAAGTATGACAAACCCACTAACCAAAGGTAAAACAGTACCATTATAACTTTGACCAATCAATATACCTAACAGCACTGAGATAAA
Source organism: Trueperaceae bacterium (assembly GCA_965223045.1). Lineage (GTDB taxonomy): Bacteria > Deinococcota > Deinococci > Deinococcales > Trueperaceae > CBDCVN01. The sequence goes on along the minus strand of CBDCVN010000013.1, from coordinate 3,037,870 downwards.
TGTTGAAAGCGATCCAACTACTCCTGCACCCACACCAGCAATATGTCCAAGGGGTTCCATAGCTAAAGAATTTAGATTCCCAAACAATATACCAAGGCAGAAAAACGAAACCACAAAATAAATCATTAATACCAACAGAGGCGGGTTGCCTTCTAACACGTAAGCAACTACAAAAAAAATCATAGAAAGCCCACTAAGTTTCCACAGAGCCCATTTGGTTAGCAATTGCATACCATACCGCATAACTAATTGAGCATTCACATATGATGCACTACCAATAGAGAGGGCAATAATTGCAAAGTAGAGCGGGAACTGTGTGCCCAGAGCATATTGCTCTTGAAAAATCTGTTGTGCAGAGTTCAAGTAACCAAGGAGTATTCCGAAAATTAATCCTGCTGCAATGGTATAGCCAAGTGCAATACGATTAACGCAAACCTCCCTAACGGCTATTAGAATTCGTTGCAATGAAAATTTCATTCTTTGGCTTATTGCTAGGGTTTCTGGTTGCCGGATTGCAAACCAAGTTAATATAATCAATGCTAGTAACATAAATGTGCCAAATATAGCACGCCAGTGCGCAACTATAAGCAATCCTTGTCCCAATGCCGGGGCAATAGCAGGAACTAATATGAAGATGGTCATTACGAATGACATTACTCGAGCCATAGCAGAACCCTCGTATTTATCTCTTATTAAAGCAACTGCTACTATGCGCGGTCCTGCAGCACCTATGCCTTGCAAAAATCTTCCTACGAGCATTATTGTAAAGTTGGTTGCAGAAACAGAAAGTAAGCAACCCATTATAAATAAGCCTATCCCTATATAAATTGCAGGTTTCCGACCTATGCTGTCTGACAATGGGCCATAGATCATTTGACCAATTGCCATTCCAAAAAACAATAAAGATATGATTAGTTGGTTATTGTTTTCTTGCTGTACACCCAAATCCTTGCCAATCTCAGGTAGTGCTGGGAGCATTGCATCAATAGATAGGGCAACAAGGGAAATCATCAATGCCATAAGTGCTATGAATTCAGCAAGGGGAGGTATAGATTTACTATGGCTCTTATTCATTAAGAAGGTTTCTTAAGTGCTTTTGAAGGGTATCTCATAGGGTAGGAATTTAATTGTTGAAGTGCTTGGTCATTATAAATAAGGTTAACAGCTACACATTTAGTAAATATGACTTTATGTTTTCAAGGTGAGCCATTTCTACTTCTGCTTTAGTTATACAGATATACTTTCCCAGATCTCAGGTGACATAATCTCGTCGCTTAGTTGAACAATGTTTTCTAAGGTCGGACGAGTTAGCTCTGAAAAATCTTAATCATAATAAGTGCTATAGCCTATCTTAGTAAACTTTTTAGTTTAGGGGCTTTCTGGATACTGTGGGCAGGTTTTCTTGTACGATCTATCACCTAGGTACTTTTACCATTATTCTTAAGTAAAGTTAAAGCCAGCAATTCGACAGAACTTTTTTCAAGACTCTTCATCTAGTCTAAAAAAAAGTAAAGCGCCTACCCTACTAAGACGCTTTGGATTTAGGAAAGGTTCAATATTGCAAAGCCTTTCTTAAAGTATTACCTAGCAAGATTACCAAAACGTCAATTTTTAGTTAGCAATTACGTGAAATGAGTTGTTATAAATAAAGAACTAATTATACCATATGCTTAGATGTTTATTTGGAGTTATTGCTATACACCTAATATAAAAGTAAGATAACTACACAAATGCCAACCAAAACTTTTTTGCAAAGGAAAAGCTATGCTTAAAACACTTGAACAGATTAATGTTTCAGACAAAAAAATTTTAGTAAGAGTAGATTTTAATGTGCCCATTAAAAATGGGTTGGTAACTGATGACACTCGTATCCGCGCTTCTTTACCAACTATTAAGTATATTATAGAACAAGGTAGCACTATAGTTTTGATGAGTCATTTAGGAAGGCCTAAAGGAGCAGAGGATAAATATCGCTTGGAACCTATTGCTAAGTGCCTTGCTGAACTCTTATATAAGGAAGTGCGTTATTTAAAAACAGATAGTGCTGTGAGTGAAGCTCAGGCAAAATTTGTAGCAGATGCTAGCGTAAAAAGTATTACCTTGCTTGAAAATTTACGCTTTGACAAAAGGGAAACCCAAAATGACCCTGATTTTGCTAAAGCTTTAGCAAGTTATGGCGATATTTATGTAAACGATGCTTTTGGGGTTGCTCATCGTGCACATGCTAGCACTGAAGGCATTGCGCATCATATTACAAGCGTTGCTGGTTTTTTGATTGAGAAAGAAGTTAAAGTACTTTCTGGTTTATTAAGTAATCCCCAAAAACCCTTTAAGGTTATTATAGGTGGAGCTAAAGTTAGTGACAAAATTGGTGTTATTGAAAATTTGTTGGGTGTGGTAGATGAAATTCTTATAGGTGGGGCTATGGCCTATACCTTCTTTAAGGCTAAAGGTGGGGGTGTAGGCAAGTCTTTAGTTGAAGATGATAAATTAGAACTTGCAAGAAAGCTTTTAGAAAAAGCTAAAGTTCAAGGGGTCAACTTTCACTTACCCCAAGATTCTTGTTGTGCTAGCGAAATAAAAATAGATATAAAATCTAGTGTACATCCATCAGGATCAATTCCTGATGGGCTTATGGGTTTAGATATTGGCCCTGAGTCTATTAAAACTTATCAAACAGTCCTTAGTAATGCTAAAACTATTCTTTGGAATGGTCCTATGGGTGTTTTTGAAGTGTCCCCCTTTGATAAGGGAACAAGAGCTATTGCAGAACATGTTGCAAATGTTGAGGGGTTTACTGTGGTAGGTGGTGGAGATTCAGTAGCAGCTGTAAATGTTGCTGGGGTAGCCCAGAAAATAGATCATATTTCTACAGGTGGTGGGGCATCTTTAGAGTTCCTTGAAGGTAAATCTTTACCGGGTATAGAGATACTCCGTGTGTAAAGCAAGAAGCACTCATTCCTAAAGCATTATGCTGGTTGAGATTCTTCATTGTTCATACTCTTCAGAATAACATAGTCATAGAAGGGGTTTCCCTCTAGGGAAGGATCTTTCTGGAGGGCTATGCATCAAGAGGACGATATTCCATCTTTAGATAAATTACTTGGTTGTACCTTAAGCACCTCAAGCGCCCGCTTAACAGACAAATGAGCAATCCTAGATCCAAACTTTTTAGACCAACCAGCCTTTGCAACAAGATCACGGATAGGACCTTTCATACTTGCAATATGCACATTTACACCTTGATTATGAAATTCTTCCATATGCTTTTCTAAAGCTTCAAGTGCTACAGCATCCATATCATTCACTGCTGCAAAATCTAAAATTATGGTGTGTAAATTATAATGGTTAATAAAAATAGTATTTAAAAGATTTTCTAGAAAGGCCATATTGGCAAAGTAAAGCGAAGCATCAATTCGTAGGATTATTATGCCTTCAAATGTTTCAGCCGCAGGATAGCGATGTATGTTACGAAATACATCCTCTTGAGCTAAATATCCCAGTTCAGCCGTGTGTGGATAAGCACTGCGCCAAACAAAAACAAGTAGAGAAAACCCTGTACCAATGAGAATGCCTTGTTCAATACCAATTACCAATGTTGCAACAAAAGTAATGATCAATGTCCAACCATCAATAGTTTTGAGCTTAAAGAGACGCACAGGTTCTCGAGTATCAATAAGACCAAATACAGCAACCATAACAATAGCTGCTAGTACAGCTTTAGGTAAGTAGTAAAAAAGTGGAGTGAAAAAAAGTAGGGTTAATACTATTAGCAAAGCAGTAATAAGCGAAGCTAATGGTGTCTTAGCGCCGGCTTGGTAGTTTACTGCTGAACGAGAAAATCCACCTGTAACAGGATAAGTCTTGAATAAGGATCCGATAATATTGGCCAAACCTAAACCTATAAGTTCTTGGTTAGCATCTACCTTATACTTTTCTTTAGCAGCAATGGATTTGGCAATTGCTATAGATTCCATAAAACCAACAAAGGATATAGTTAAGGCTATTGGTAGCAGCGTTTGGATAGAGTCAAGGCTAAAAGTAGGTAAAGAAAAGCTTGGTAATCCTCGAGGTACCTGACCTACTATGCTAACACCAATATCTTGCAAACTTAGGAAGTAGACAGTGATACTGCTCAGTATGACCACTAATAGTGGTGCTGGAAAATTAGGTACAAAGTGCCTAAAAGCTAGCAAAACCAAGATACTCAAAACGCCGATAGTTAGTGTTACAAAGCTTGTTTCAGAAAAACGTTCCTTAGCTTGCCAGAGCAACTCAAAGATTGTATGGGTGTGTCTAAGCTCAATACCCAAAAGATGTTTAAGCTGACTTAGGCCAATCACAATAGCTGCTGCTGAAGTAAAGCCACTAATTACTGCATGTGAAAGGAAGTTTACTATAAAACCAGCGCGCACAAGGCCTAAAATCAATTGAACTAAACCAACTATAAGTGCTAGTAGTGTTGCATAAGCTATAAATTCAGATGTGCCAGACTCAGCTAATAAAGATACTCCTGAAAAGGTTAATAATGACACAATGGCAACAGGGCCAATTGCTAGCTGTCTTGACGAACCAAAGAATGAGTAAACGATTAGTGGAATTGTCGAGGCATAAAGGCCTATAACAGGTGGTAGACCTGCTAGTAAAGCATAGGCCATTCCTTGTGGCACTAGCATAACGGTTACGATTAAACCTGCCATTAAATCAAAGGGTAAGTCAGCACGTTTGTACTGCCTTAGCCAAGCAAAAGCAGGAATAAATCGCCTTATATTATTCATTAAGTTGCTAAAATTTCATTTTGAGATTTCTGCCAATCAGCATAACTACCTTCAAGTCCCTTGGCATTATCAAAACCTGCTGCAGATAGGGCACTTACTGCTACCGTGGCTCGAGCACCACTTTGGCAATAAGCAATTATAGGTTTGTTTTTTGGCAAACTATCTAAGGAGTAAATAATGCGGCCTGTATGTATTTGCTTAGCACTTTCAATGTGCCCCTTACTGTATTCATTTGCTGTTCGTACATCTAACACAAAAGGGGTATCTATTGCTTTAAAGGTTTCAAAAGAGATGGTAGGAGGAGGCTCGAGCTTTAATCCCTCGAGGCTAGTAACATACCCCACCACATTATCAATGCCAACATAGCTCAGTTTGTCACGCAGATTATGGGCTTGTAGCTCATCTTCTGCAAGTGTAACAATAGGTCTCTTATCTCTCTCTGGGTCAATAATATAAGAGGCATATGTTGCAAAACTCTTGCCTGCTGGAATATGTAATGAACCTTTAACAGCTCCTTTAAGATAAGCCTCTTGCCCACGGGTGTCTACAAAAATGAATTCTTTATTTACCTTATTTTTAAGTTCTTCAAAAGCATATTGTTTAAGTGTTCGTCTTTCGCCCAATATTTTAGGGCCTACTTTATTCTGACGTTTCATGCGTCCAAAATATAGTGGTGCATCAGGCTGTCCCTCTAGCAAGGTCTTAGTAAAGCCTGCAATATTGTCTCTTTCAATAAAAGGTGCCCACCAAGAAAAAAGCCGCTCATAACCAATTGTTGTACTAGCAACTGCTCCTAAGGACTTCCCGCAGGCACTACCAGCCCCATGACCAGGCCAAACCTGTATGTAGTCAGGTAAATCTAAAAATCTATCTCTTAGACTAGCAAACATCTGCTTAGCACCAACATAACGAGTATCTGTTCCGCCTGCGGCTTCATCAAGCAAGTCAGGACGGCCAACATCACCAACAAAGACAAAATCCCCTGTAAGATAAAAACCAGCCTTATTAGTTAAAGCACCATCAGTGACTAAAAAAGACAAGTGTTCAGGTGTATGACCCGGGGTATGCACTGCTCTGAGCATTATATTGCCAACCTTAATCTCATCATAATCATAAAGCTTGTTAGCGTCGAAAGTGTATTTCCAATCTTGATTACCTTCATCTGAAAGGCAAAGTCTTGCTCCTGTAGCATTGGCAAGTTCACGACTGCCTGAGAGGTAATCAGCATGGATGTGGGTTTCTGTAACAATAACTATTTTCATATTATTGTGCTCTGCTTCGTCTAAATAAATCTGAATATCACGACGAGGGTCAACTACAATAGCTTCACCAGTAGCTTGACAACCAATCAAGTAACTGCCTTGTGCCAAATCCTCATCATAAAATTGTCTGAATAACATGCTTACTCCATTCTAGTTAGGAAATAGTCTTTCTAATAGATTTAGTTTAATACCCCATGGGGATATAGTCAATGTCTACTAAGCAGGTAGTAGAGGTTTTTGTGAATGACTTTTTTGAGTGGAGATACTAGGGGCTTATGAAGCAAATAAAAAATGCGCCTGACTTAACAGGCGCTAAAGGGGGTAAAAGGGGGCAATGCTAGATGCCCTAAAATAATAGCACTTATATGACCAAATGTCTAGTACCTTGATAAATCTTATCCTAGCGTACTTTGCAACTGTTCAATCATTTTTTCTCTATTAGTTTAGGTCTTTGCTCACTTTGTAATGAAAGCTGACTTCAACTGATTGCGGCCAGCTTTTTTAGCTTCATACAGCATTTTATCTGCCTTAGTTAATAAGTCTTCTGGTTTATAATTATCATTTGGTATCATAGTAGCTAGCCCGATGCTAACAGTTATTGGTTGAGATCCTTTTGCTTTTGGGATATGCTCTATCTCAAGATTAGTAACTTTAGTTATTATGGTTTGGGCAAGTTGCGTACCTCCACTCAAGTCAGTATTAGCAAGTATTCCAACAAACTCATCACCACCATAACGTATTGCAAAATCGGAAGAGCGACCTAGTGTTTGCTTAATAATGTTAGCTATTGCTCTCAAGAACATATCACCATGCTGGTGACCATAAGTATCATTTAGTGATTTAAAAAAGTCAACATCAATTATCATTAGGGAAAGTGGCAAGCCTTCTCGCTGAGATCTTTTCCACTCACTATCTAAAATAATATCAAGTTGCCTACGATTATAAAGGTTTGTAAGTGGGTCAATACGCGTTAAGCTTGAAATTTCCACTTGCTTCTTTTTAAGTCTTAAAAACATAAACGTAAGGCCAAACAAACTTGTAATAAGAATGGCAAAACATAAAGCACGAAGCTTATGGAAGCTACTAGTATTTGATGATTGGGCACTTATAGGAAAAATAACTTCTAAAACTCCTCTAACATTTCCAACTTCCCAATCAGATTTTGGAGTCTGTAAATGAGAGTTATGGCACTGAACACAATCCTTCTGCATAATGTCAGCTACAGCATAGCGAAGATTGCGTTGCCCACCCAATTTCTCAAACTCAAAGTAAGGGTCTTTTGGGTTTTGTACTAAAGTAGCCCATGCCTGATGAGAGAAGTTGTCTTGTAAACCACCAGAGTCCTTACGCCAAGGGAAAGGATAAGGACTATATAAGCGAACTTTAATGCCACTACCCTTATTACCTATATGATCACCTAACAAAATGCTCAAAGTAGCTGGTAATGGAATTGAGCGATATATTTCATCATAGTTATGTACAATAGGCGTATAGTTTTGAACTTTACTGACTACTTCAGATGTATATAGTTCTCTAAATGCTACTAAGGCTTCTATATAAGCATTAGCATTATGAATAGCTATTGTCTCAATTTGTTCCTCTAGTTCTCTACCTATAAACCATAAAACTATGCCAGTACCTACAAGTAAAACTATTACTAATGCAATGAAAATATATCTATCTCTAATTATTAGCATTCTATCCTTATAAGTAATATTACAGCAATTTCGTTGAAATACCCTTCACACGTTGGTCTTGTAGAAAATATGCTTGGAGAAAATGTTGTGCTTAGCAAGCGAAATTTCTGTGCTGCTGATGTTTCAGTCATAATATTTGATCCCTAACTATTTAATTGCTTAGAGACTATATCTGTGATGGTAGCTACCGTAATAGCTAAATAGCTTTGGCCATTTTTAAGCTTTGCTGCATCATCCAAATATCCATTAGTACCTGTGTGTTCCATAGGTCCTAGCAGCACATGTTGAATTAGATTCCCTTTCCTAGCACGATTCCAAGCTGTCCAAGGTAAAAATGGCCAGCGACTAGGGAAAAAAAAGTAACCAAAACGCTCAGTGTTATCTTTACTGCCATAAAGATAAGTTAAACTGTTTAATTTTAAAATATTCTCATTAGAACTTATCACCCCGCCTAAGGAGATAATATGAACAGGAGCCTTGATAGCTTCCTTCAAAAGAGGTGCTGCTCCTGTAGAAATTTGCCCACCACCACTGTAGCCAATTAAAGTTATTGGAATACCAGAGCCTACTTTATAACCATGTTTAAGTAGCCTTTCTAAAACCATTTGTGCACTCGCATAATTATAGAGTGGACCAAAGCGACTGTCCGAAGAGACTAGTACCTGCCAAATATTGCGAATATTAATTAAAAAGGCAATTACTCCTAATTTACTACGCCCTTTAATATGTTTGAGTGCTCGCCAAAACCAGCTAAAGAAGCGTTCACCAGTTAAAGCACGGTTGCCGCTCGAGTAAGGAAAAACATCAGCTACCAATTCTACATCGGGCAGCTGCTCCTTAAGTTTTGTTAAAAGATTTTGCTCCAACTCGCTGTATTCAGTAGGAGATGTACCACCAACACCTGTCAGGTAAACTACAAATTGATTAGCATCTGAGATTGGTGTATTTTTTTCATTAGTAGCTAACGCTGTCTCATCAGGCTTATCACCATACCAACCACCCCACCACCCTAGAGTTTCATAAGGTGCCATAACACCCATAAAAATAAGCCCCACCACAGCAGTAAGAATAAGTGTTGTAATCATTTATCTTCCTTAAGCTGGTTTAGTTTTTGCTCGAGATCTTTCTGACTAGTTGCCAATTGTGTACCTGCTACACGATTACGGCTAAAGTGAGCTAGCCAAATAAGAGGACGTCCTATGGTGGCCTTAAGTATTGTTAACAAGAACCAGCCCCCTACTACACAAATAAGAGCTTGTTTTGGTTCAAGCGCATAAGTCATGCTCACCGCTACAATAAGTGCTAGAAAATGATAGACATGCAAATAGGTATAAATAGCCCGTCCAAAGCAAGGCATCATAGTTAAGAAGTTTAGGACAAGGGGTGCATATGCTAGAGAGATACTCTTAAAGATAACAGGTGTATAGTTAGCTTGGAAGAGATTTAGGGCAATAACCTCAATGCTGATAACATAAAAGAAGTAACCAAAGACAAAAATAACGCTGCCTAAGCCCAAACTAAGGATAAAGCGATGAGGCTTGACTTGATTGAGGAAAAGTACAACACTTTGGACAAAGGCTTCAGCGAGGCCTGCAAGAGCAACAATCCAAAGGGCATAGCGAAAGCCTACTGAGTCAGTGTTTGCCATAAGATTGTGCCACAAATCTTTTTTTAAAGCAAGGCTTTGACCAATTATGTCAAACAGCTCAGCCATTTAAATCTCTTATCTTTCTTGAGAAGTCAGGGTCATTGGCATATTTATGGGCTTTCTGGGAAATATTATAGTGTTTTCGTAGCTGCGTAAAGGGTACATCAGTGGCAATCCAGCCTTTCTCAAAAAGGATTTTATCTGAATGTCCGGGAAAAACTTGTGCCCAAATAAAAGGCAGAAAACTGCTGGGGCGTACCCTATTGCCGTGTGCTTTCAAACTGCTAGTACAATTTTCGAAGATGCTGTTGTAAAAGCGGGGCTTGTCCACAAGTTTATTAGTAACAGCAAGCATGCTTAGAAATAGTGTTTTTATCTCATGAGGTGGTGTTATGAGTGGGTACAAATAGACATCATGCTGCATATAGTTTGTGCGCCGCACAATAAAGTCACGCTCATCACCGTATCTGTATATAATTTCAAACTCACCAAACAAACCCTTAACAATAGAATAGCTTTTACCCGTTTCAATGCGGGCTTCGATAGAAACAGCCAGAAAGTCATCTTCAAATTCAAAACTCAAGAAGGTGTGAGCAATAGCATTAACAGTAGGATGGAAAGGTTCAATAAGAAACCACAACCGCTTGAGTTTGCTAAGACTAAAGGTTCTCTCCTCCCAGATCACATTATAAGGGTTTCTGGGTTTACCATAGCGATTGTTACAAATGTTTTTTATATGAACAGTGTCACCCTTTACATCAGCATATGCAACATGTGCAACATCAGGTTTCCAATTGCGGTCATTAGAAGCTTTTCGCAATAATCGCCAACCAACAAATGAGATCAGCAGCAAAAAAAGTAAGACTGAAGGCGAAAAAATAACCATAGAGACATTCATTAGACTACATAACGTCAACCTTATAGTGAGACACTCCGTTATATTCATTAAATCGTGCTAAAGTAGGCTATTTGCATAAGGAGAATTATGCTTGACTTTTTTAATAAACTTTTTGACAACAATGACCGAGAGGTGCGAAGCCTTGAGAAACAAGTGGTTGGCCCTGTCAATGGCCTAGAAGAAGAAATTGAAAAAATAGAAAATTTAGCTGAGGCTTTTGCCAAACTAAAAACCCGTCATCTTGAAGGTAATGAAAACTTAGATAGCCTAATGCCAGAAGCCTTTGCTTTAATACGCGAGTCGGCAAAACGTAATCTAGGAATGCGTCATTATGATGTCCAGCTTATAGGCGGTGCAGCTTTGCACGGGGGTAAAATGGCAGAGATGAAAACTGGTGAGGGTAAAACGTTAGTTGCAACCCTGGCGCTTGCTTATAACGCACTATCAGGTAAGGGTTGTCATCTTGTTACCACTAATGATTATTTAGCAGAAACTGGTGCAGAGTGGATGGGGCCTGTCTACCGTGGCTTAGGACTCTCGGTAGCAGTTATTAAAAATTCAAGCCAGCCTAATGAGCGTCGTGCTGCCTACAGTAATGATGTGACCTACATCACTAACTCTGAGTTAGGCTTTGACTACTTGCGTGACAACATGGCCTTTCTACCAGAAGGTTTGGTGCTTCGTGCCGATACCCCTTTAAATTACGCTATTATTGATGAAGTTGACTCTATTCTAATTGATGAGGCTAGAACTCCACTTATAATTTCAGGGCCTGCTGAACTAGCAACTGACATGTATTACACCATGGCTAAAATGGTTAAGAGGCTCGAGCGTGGCGAACCAGCTGAAGGCGAGGAAAAGCCCGCTACAGGAGACTATAGCGCTGACGAAAAGACTAAAGATGTACACCTAACTGAGCAAGGTATTGCTAAAGCTGAAGAAGCTTTAAGTATTCCTGACCTATTTAGTCCTCAGAATATGGAAAATGCTCACATGCTTAGACAAGCTTTAAGAGCAAAAGAACATTACCATCGTGATCAGCAGTATGTAATTGATGAAGGTGGGCAAGTGGTAATAGTTGATGAGTTTACAGGCCGCCAGATGCCTGGTAGGCGTTTTGGTGAAGGGTTACATCAAGCTATAGAGGCTAAAGAGGGAGTCAAGATTGAACGTGAGAACCAGACCCTAGCCACAGTAACCTACCAGAACTTTTTTAAGCTATATAACAAAATAGCAGGGATGACGGGGACAGCTAAAACAGAAGAAAAAGAGTTCCAAGAAGTCTATGGTACATCAGTATTAGTAATACCAACTAATAAGCCTACTATCCGTAAAGATCATAATGATGTTATTTATCGTTCTATCAAAGGTAAGTATGATGCAGTAGTAACAGAGGTAGAAGAGATTCATAAAACAGGACAACCTATTTTGGTAGGTACTGTAACAATAGAAGCTTCAGAACACTTGGCAAAGATGCTACAGCGTAAAAAAATCCTTCATAAAGTGCTAAATGCTAAGTATCATGAAAAAGAAGCAGAGATTATATCTCAAGCTGGGCGTAGTAGTGCTGTTACTATCTCAACAAACATGGCAGGGCGAGGTACCGATATAGTATTAGGTGGCAACCCTGAGGCTTTGGCTAGGCAACGCTTAGAAACTCTTGGCCTCGAGCGCTACGACCGCCAAACAGAGCTTTTCATTAAATCTATAATGCTTCAACGCACTGATGAAGCCAAAAAAATAGCAAGGCAAATAGAGGGTTTGCCAGAAGACATAATACCTCAACTAGAAAAAATTCGTGATGAAGCTAAAAACGATCAAAAAAAGGTGCTAGAAGTTGGTGGACTTCATATAATTGGTACTGAGCGGCACGAGTCTAGACGTATTGACAACCAGTTAAGGGGGCGTAGTGGTAGACAAGGTGACCCCGGTAGCAGCCGTTTTTATATTTCTTTTGAAGATGACCTTATGCGCCTTTTTGCTAGTGATAGAGTAGTTAAAATGATGGATAGGTTAGGCATGGATGATAGCCAACCCATAGAAGCCGGAATGGTTACCGGAGCTATTGAAAGGGCACAGAAACGTGTAGAAGATCGTAATTTTGGTATTCGCAAGCAACTTTTAGAGTATGACAATGTTATGAGCAAGCAGCGTGAGGTTATTTATGCACAAAGGCGAGATATTCTGTTAGGACACGATATTAGAGAAGACGTCCTTGACATGATTGCCGAGTACATTGATGCACGTGTGCAAATGCATCTAAATCCACAGCTCGAGCCAGAGGAACATGATATAAGCGCCTTACAAACATCTATAGTCGACTCCATTTCTACTATGAGTGAAGTGGACTATGAAGCTTTACGCGGTCAAGATCCCGATGAAGCCACTCAAAAATTACTGCCTGATATGGAAGCTGCCTATGAAGCCCAAGAGGTAAAAGTAGTTAAGGAAAGTAACAGCACCATCAGCATGCGTGATGTTGAACGTTTTATAGTACTGCAGGTAGTAGACAAGCATTGGAAAGAGCACCTACATAACATGGATGTGTTGCGTCAGGGTATTGGCTTACGTGGTTATGGTCAGCGTAATCCTCTACAAGAATATGCAGCTGAAGGTTTTAATCTTTTTGAAGAGATGAAAGATGCTATTCGTTCAGATGTGGTAAGGGCTTTATTCCAAGTTGAAGTAAGCACTAGAGAAGCTTTAACTCGTGGCCCTAGAGATAGGCGCAGAAACAAATATTCAACAAGTGATGATATTAGCGAGATTGCTCAGAAGAGTGCTGTTGCTCAGGCTAGAGCGCAGCAAGCAGGTAAGCAACAACAGCCTACTAATAGAGCACAAAGGCGACGTCAGAAAAAACTCGAGCGTAGCAAAGCTAAAGATAGTAAGGGTAGATCCAGATCAGCTAGGGCCTAGGGCCAATTAACACGATCAAAAATACGTACCGCCTCAGTGTTATTCTGCCCATAAATATAGACACTGATGCCATCACTTTTAAACTGTCCCCAACTTTGTAAGACTGCTGCTATAGGTACTCCATCTACTACAGGATACTCATTGTTGACCTCAGAAAAAATCTGTTGTGCTTCAGGGCTCACGAGATACTCAATAAGCTGACTAGCATTTTCAGGGTTAGGTGCATGTTTTAATACACCTGCGCCACTAATATTAACGTGTACACCATAATCGGCTTGATTAGGAAAGAAAATAGCTACTTTGCGTGCACTTTGATACTCATTAGGATCACTAGAGTTAAGCATAGCTCCATAATAATAGCTGTTGGCAATAGCAATATCACATTCGCCAGCAGCCACAGCTTTAATTTGATCGCGGTCGCCACCTTGGGGCCTACGAGCAAAGTTACTAACCATGCCTGCTGCCCACTTTTCAGCCTCTTCAGCACCTATATGCTCAATCATAGCTGACATAAGAGATTGATTATAGATATGATTTGAGGAACGCACACAAATGCGCCCCTTCCATTTTTTATTGGCTAGGTCTTCATAGCTAGAAAGTTCATCTCCTGAAACAACTTTAGGATTATAAAAAACAACCCTTGTCCTTTTACTAAGACCAAACCACAAACCTTCAGGATGTCTTAGATTTTCTGGTAGAGCATTTAAAATAGGTGAGTCAATACTTTGAAAAAGTCCTAGTTGCTCGGCTCTCCACAAGCGACCAGCATCAGCTGTAATGAGTAAATCAGCAGGGCTATTTCCCCTTTCTGAAAGGATTCGTTCGATAAGCTCACTGGCACCACCCTCAATAATGTTTACCTTTATACCTGTAATTTCAGTAAATTTCTGGAAAATAGCAATGTCGCTCTCATAGTGACGAGCAGAGTAAACATTAACCTCTTGGGCAAGGACAACGCCGCTCCACATAGCAAAAAATATACAAAATAAGTAATTTGACATGGTTATCCTGTTCAATTAAACACTAATCCAAGTAAGAAACTCAGATTTAAATTATAATGTCAGCTTTAATTGGTATTGTCAATACCTGAGTAATCTAGTATGATTTAAAACATATTCTTAAATTATATTGTTCCAGCAAGTGTGGCTACCTCTTTAATGTCAAAGGTAGAAGAAGGTGTAATAAGGTGTAATTGTGAGGTATGTTTGTGCAACCACTATTACCACTATTCACTCACTTTTGTTTGAAGCCTGAGGCAACGAACAGCCGACCACCGTGAATATGGGGTGAGCCTTTAAGATAGTCAAATGTGTAGCGTTCAGAGACTTGTTCAAGCGGTTCCCATGTTTTACGGCTCAGGTCTGCTCTAGCTATCATCTCAGTCCAATACGTTTGAGGGACTCTATATTCTGCCCAAACCCCAAGCATCACATATTGTCCTCCTGGCTTAAGTAAATCAAAAAGATTGTTGAAAACGTTTTTCCACTCAGGTAGGGTTGCAAGCGCTAAAGTAGACACGATACAATCAGGCTTGCTTGAATAGCCTAAAGTATTATCAAGTTGCTGCTGCGAAAGGACTCTTGCGTCTGCTGCTAAAAAGTAAATGTTCTGCCAACCGTTTTTACGCGCACGGCGTTTTGCTTTTTCTAACATACCTTCTGAACAGTCTGTGGCAATCACACGAGTGTCTTGACCAAAGGTCTCAATAAGATGAGGGAAGTTCTGACCTGTACCACAAGCTAGGTCAACTACCACAGATACATTGCTTCTCTCGAGCCTCTCAAAAACCTTGTGTATCAAATGCCATGAGAATGGGATTAGTATTGGGTGAGTGCCAAATCGACTCAGAATTTAACAAAGAAATAGTAAGAAGGCTAACTACCGGGACAAAAGTTAAGAGAAGAAGATTCAGCATAGAAATATGCTGAGCTGAAATGGAAAAAGCAAAGGCAGATCAACTAAAGGACAAACTAAAAGAAGCAAATATAAAACTACATGGAGCAAGACTAAACTTCATGTCTCGTTTCATAATGGCGATGATGGCAGTTAGAACAGTAAGTCTATCAAGAGTAGCAAGTGTGCTCAACGGTGCAGTAGAGATTGCATCAAACGAAAAACGTATCAAACGCTTCTTCTCAGAAGTAGAAATTGAAGGAGAGTGGTTAGCTAAATGTGTGCTAACTTGGTTACCTAAAGGACCTTACTTACTCAGTTTAGATCGGACTAACTGGAAACTGGGCAGCATAGACATCAACATTCTGATGTTAGGAGTTGTATATAAAGGCATGGCTTTCCCTTTGCTGTGGACAGTTTTACCACATGCCGGTAACAGTAACACCACAGAGCGTCTAGCACTCATTGATAGATTGCTAGAAATATTAGGTCATGAAGATATTGAAGCACTGGTGGCTGATCGTGAGTTCACTGGAAAAGACTGGTTTGAAGGGCTTAAAGAAAGACGAATCAGTTTTGTTATGCGCCTTAGGAATAACACTTTAATAGGTTGCAAGGGAAGGAATAGACCAGCTAGTGAAAGATACAAGCATCTCAAGGAGGGTGAGGTGTATGTACATTCAAAGCGTTGTAGAGTACTTGGCAATCGCTTATACATAGCAGTTACCAGAGCTCCTGATGGAGAGCTAGTGGTAGTTGCCACTACATCAAAGGTTAAAAAGGCTTTAGAGAGATATGCTAAGAGGTGGGGAATAGAAACGTTGTTTGGGGCTTTAAAAAGGAGGGGTTTCAATCTTGAGGATACACATGTGAGCATCACATCACGTTTGGACACATTGCTAGCTCTACTAACATTAGCATTTACTTGGGCATACTTATTGGGCATATGGCTTCATGAGCAAAGGCCTCTGAAACTTAAGAAGCATGGTTATGCTCCTAAAAGCATATTTAGACGTGGTTTTGAATTTCTTCAAAGTGTTATTGTTGCTGTTCTGGGCGAGGCTAAATACTCTTTCAGTTTTTGCCTCCATGTTTTGTCCCCGTAGTTAGGTAAGAAGGTTAAAATCTAAAGGCTTAAAGTCCGTAAAGAAAACTTATACCCTTAGAGGCTGGAAAAAAGATAAGGACTATAGCAAACCAAAAGATCTGTTCATTAGAGGCTGTGTAGCATAAGAAAGCTTTCAACTTGTACTTACAAGGTAGGTCCGAATAGATCACTATAATTTACTTCTATAGGAACTTAACTATGACTCTTGTTACGATAGCCTTTTTCAACAAAACGAAAGTAGGGTTCATTAGCAAAGACTTCCTCAACTTCAGATTGAGTAGTTTGGTGTTTGTACCATAGTTTCTCAACAATGTCTTCAAGCCATATAAAGTTAGTAATCTTCAACATCTTGAGTGTTCCTGCCTACAACTTACAGTTAGTTTAGCATAAGGAAGGCAAAAATAGGCAGGATTTGGACTCTCATCAAAACTCTCAAACTTTTATAATTGGCATCAAGCATTCCAAATAAACCCATCTTAACAAATCTCTGGGCACTGACGAACACATCTAACGCTACTAAGCTCAGGGGTGCTCACTTCTAAGTACTTCCCATTTAACTGAGCTCTAGACTTGATTTGAGCCCTTGTGTGAGCATCCCGCTGCAGCGGTAGTTCGGCCATTCCTTCTCCAACAACAACTCGGATTACAACTAAGCCTGTTGCTACTCCCAAGCTTTGCTCCTAGGACATGCAACAAAGGTTCCCTACATAGTTCGGAGTCCGTAACAAACTGATTCATCCTTTAACTCCGTCTAGATTTGTCAATGTGCACCAATAATCACCTACTTGCTTGAGTGGACTTTTTGATTCTCTGACAATATTCATGCAACAACTACTCCTAAGTTTCTTCTTTGCTGGGTCGGCTAGCGTCCAAGCAGATCTTAATGTTCACCGCTGGCTCAACTCGAGCAACTAACCACAAACACTTTAACAAAGTCTGAGCACTAATTAACGGGCCTAACGTTACAGAGCTCAGATGCGCACACTTCTAGGTACACTCCCCTAAAACGATTTTTACATTTAATTGTGTCCCACATGTGTGCATCACACTGAAGCGCAAAGTTAGGCAGTTACTGTACAAGATAATCACTTAATCTTTTCAATAATTTCTTATGGCGCTCTGTATCTATAGAACCAATAGCTCCAATAATATTCTTACTTGGTAAAACTGCTAAGAAACCCAACCTTATTAGAGATTCTGTCCTCAAGCCACTGGTAGTAAAGTCTTTATCAGAGATGGCAATAACATCATCAAAATCCTTCACTTCTTGATGCAATTGTGTCGTTACACCACATACTAGAAAGTCGTTGTAAGGTGGCATTTGACGTAGAACAATAGCTGGCCGATTTTTTACTGTTCCATCAGACTGTGGGATTGGGGTTAAGACAATCTCACTTTCCTTCATGTTCAGGGTTAAAAACTTTCACTGAATCTAATGAGTATTCTTCTTCATTTTCACCATAAGCATTAGCAAGACTCTGAATGGCTAAGTTGCTCCACATTTGTCTTTCAGAATCCTGCTTTGGCAAAACAGTCACAATAAGTTGGGCATTTGGCTCGAGTTCTAGTGATTCGTCTAAAAGAATGTCCTTACCATTAAAATGGGCAGACACAGAAATTGTCTTCATAGAATTACCTCTTATTTGTTATTGTACAAGAAAACAAGCAACCAAACAAAACCACTTCAAAAAAGCTCGAGCAACCCATAAATTCTCCAATGATATTCACCCCAAAACTCATTTGTAGTTACAGTAGGCTAGTGTCCAAGCAGATTTTAATGTTCATCGTTGATTAGGCTCGAGCAAACCCAAACAAAGCACTCTAAATACTAACCAATATCGTCTAATGGCTCAAGTTCAGGGGTTTTAATGTAACTATGGTTAAGCCGTCTTTCCGCACCCCTCTCATCATTTTGAGGGAATTATGGCGTTTAGATTGTGCAAAAAACAAATGAAGGGAAATTTGGATGATAAGAATATGATTAGTAATATGTATTTATGATTAGAAAGATTAACTTTAAGTTATAAATGCTTGAATTTATTTGAGAGAATAACAAAGGACAAAACAGTAATTTTATAGCTGTGGGACGGACTATCGACTATAAATACCAAAACCTTAAATAATAAGGTGCGGAAAGACGGTTAAGTTTGACATATCCAACTTTTTTGGACTTTTTATGGGATGAGTCAAATCTTAGTTAAACAACGCACTGTGATGCAAATCGCTCATCCATACTTTTTGTGTACAACTAACTCGGATTCTAGATCAATTTCCAAGAAGCTTTCACCACCATCAAGCGCACTCAAATTAGATGGCTTATATTTGATAATTGCTACCCAAAAACGACTTGCTTTCCGAGAAGTATTGTCTAATTTTTGACTATCTGGTTGAATACTAAAAACCTCATATGTTTCAGGTAGTTCAAACTCAGATTTGATGAATCATTGCGCTAAATTTAAAGCCAACTTTTCTGCTTGAATTCTTGATAAACGAGAAATTTTCATAAGCCGTCTAACGGCACTAAGCTCAGGGGCGCTCATTTCTACGTACTTCCCATTTAACTGAGCTCCATACTTGATTTGACCACTCGTGTGAGCATCCCACTGGAGCGCCAAGTTAGGAGGAGACAAGCTAAAAAACAGCAATGCATATCTAAAAGTAACAGCACAACACACAATAAGCAACACACTGACACAAAATCACGCAACTTTTCTTAAGCTTATCGATGTGATAGGAATTCATTAATGCTTAACCCAATATCCTTCGCTATTTTACGAAGCAAGATAGGAGAAATATCCTTGCCTTTATGAAAGGGTACAGTTGTGAAACGACCATCAGGATGACTAAATTGCTTGTGGGATCCCTTCTGACGCACTTGCTGAAAGCCCAAGTGTTCAAGCAACGAAACTACTTCCCTTGGCTTTAGCACTGGGATTGAACTCATAGTCAAGCAATCATAACATTCTGTGTACCAATAAACTCACTTTCTAATTGTGGCTCTCCGTCTTCTAACAACATTTCAATAACTTCTTTCAAATTCCTATTTAGATCTTCTAAAGTTTCACCTTGGGAATGAGCACCTGGAAAACCTGGTACAAAACCAACAAATAAGCCTGTATCAGGGCACTTTTCTATTATGGCAGTAAATGTTTTCATTTTGACTCAATTCAGTGACGCTTGCTAGCCAAATTTATCTTAACAAATTCCAAGCACAAATCAACTTGGCCTAACGGCATAAAGCTCAGGTGCGCACACTTTTAGTTAAATTGCTCTAAGCTAAATTCAAAGTTAATTGCGCCCCACATGTGTGCGTCACACTGAAGCGAGAGTTAGATTTGCAGCAAAAACTTTGCACAACACTGTTTACCAGCGGTGTACATCTTTGGAAAATGTGCACAATAAGGTATCTTTTTAAATCAGTTAGCATATCATTCACTTACTCAAATCCTATATACATATCACGTAAATTGATTATCGCCCCAACCTTTGTAAGAAAATCCATTCCCAATATGCCGTTAATCTCAAATCCGTAATCCATTCCACCCACCTCAATCTCTAAATTTGCCAACTTTTGTTCTCCTAACTGCACGTAATCAACAACACGGCTAAATACAGTTTCACTACCACCTACTCCATGAATAGTATGTAATGTATCTTCTGGCAAGGGGTAAATCTTAATAGTTTCTACAACATCAACAGCAAAAATTGTGCTGGCTGATCCAGTATCTACAAGTACATTTTCTATTCTAACTTCCTGCTTCTGGTAAGCAACAATTACAGTTGTAAATGGCAGATTATTTTTCAGCAATAACTGCATTGTTTTTCCTAATGCCATGCCATCTACGTTCACGTATGTCTAGTTCTTTACGACTTGTATGCAAAAAATAGAACTCTCTTTGAGGATACTCTTGATGTAATTGACGATAGCGTTGCATTGCTGCACCTCCGTCAGAACACACTTCAACAACTGCAAGTCGATCAAGTAATCTTTGATTATCAGGTGTGGTGTGTGCTTCCAAAGCTTCAACAATAAGCCATTGATTGGAGTAAATTTTACATATTTCAGGCCAATGCACGGTTCACTTCCTCCAGGAAAATTATAGCAAACCTAATCTACTACGCGTTTACTCAATCACATTAAAATTAGCGGTTATTGTGTGCAACAAAGATATTTTTACTCATCAAGGAATGCTGGTTTATACTTTTCATCAACTTTTTACTGGGCTCGAGCAAATCCAAACAAAACCATCTTAACAAATCTCTGAGCACTTACCAACGCCGCCTAACTTACAAAACTCAGGGGTGCTCACTTCTGCGTACTCCCCATTTAACTGAGTTCTAGACTTAATTCGGCCACTCATGTGAGCATCCGCTGCAGAGGTAGTTAGAAAGTGTCTTCACCAACACCAATTCAGATCACAACTAAGTCTATTACCATTTCTAAGCTTTGCTCCGAAAAAATGCAATAAAAGTTCCCTAAATAGCTTTAAGTCCATACTGAACAGATTCACTTTGAACATACTTGTGTTACACAGCAATAATTAAACACTGTTTCTCAACAACATTTCTCGTTTGGCTTCGTTAAAGGCTACTTCCTCTAATTCCACTCGCTCTTTGATAATCTTTGTCAGCCAGTCCTCAAGATTATTCTCTCTATGCAGTTTTGCCAAAAAAGCTGCGCGTGATGCTAGGGCGTGTTGACACTAAAAGTGCTAAATCAAAAATATTACTTGAAGGGATTTTAGCGTAGCCATATAAGTACCGACGCAAACTGGCAAAATGCTAAATAGTTTCGAGACAACTTTTCAAATCTAGAAAAAACTCTTCTATATTGCTTAATTTTGTTGAAAAAATTCTCTATTAAATGCCTTTCCTTGTAAAATTCTTTGTCATACTCCCGCTGCTCTTTCCTATTTGCCTTTGGAGGTATTACTGCTTCTGCTTCCATTTCTGCTACCTTGTCTAGGGCGTGTGGACACCTAGAGTGTGAAATCGAAAACGCTACTCTTAAATACCTTGGATAATCCTGATGCTGACGCATAAGCTCCTCTGCAATCTGGTAAAGATTATGTGGTTAACAACTAAAGCTTCTCGCAAATATAGGCTATCCTGCAATTTTTTTTGGAATTCACATTTTCTAACAAATAGCTGTCCTGAGACTGGCTAGTTTGGTTTTGATATCCAATGCGTGCAATTTCTGATTTGTCATATCCACATGCCCTAGTACAACTTGAGCATCATATCCCTTGTCCCCCATTACTCTTTCAGCCTCCAGATCTTCTAGCAAATCCTCTGCTTGGGTAACATCATTACGTTGCCCTGGAGTCAATATTAACTTGAGAGGATTGCCTAGAGCATCTGTTGTAGCGTGTACTTTGGTGGTGTAACCTCCTTTGCTTCTACCCAATTCTTGTTCTTCGTTTCCCCCTTTTCCTCCTGCTGCACAGGAGTGAGCTCTTACAATGGTGCTATCTATCATTATACTTTCCATATCAGCATCCTCAGCAAAGTGTTCAAACATCGCTTGCCAAATTCCTTGTTTGCCCCAGCGGTCAAAACGCTTAAAAACACTATTCCATTTTCCATATTCTTCTGGCAACAAACGCCACTGTGCACCACTTTTAGTTACCCAAAGGACTCCTTCAATAAACTTCCTGCATTGATCCTCATTGCCAATTCTAAATTTCCTAAACATACACACTATCTTGTAACCCTTGAGAAAATTTAGTATTTTTTGCCATTGCTCGTCTGTTAATTTAACTTTCATATCCTAAGTTTGCAAATTATGACTTACTTTATCAACATGCCCTAGTTCAGCTGAGATGGACAATGATGCTGGCTTTACTATGTGTACTTTAATCGGTGTCTCCCAAGCTGAATCATCATCTGCTTGCGATTCCACAATACTATCAACCTCCTTCTCAGTAAGTTGCTTCTTGGTTTGTTTCTTTGTAGATTTCATAATGGCCATCCTGTGATTATTCGGACAACATTGTCCGCCTTGAGTTGAAAAATGATCTTTAGTTCACGTCCACCGAGAGTCCTTCCCATAAGTTGATACCGATCTTTGAACTTCTTGTTTCTACGGATTTGGAAGTCCGAAAAGAAACATTCGACAGCTTCATCAAAGGTAACAGCGTGAGCTGCAAGTTTATAGCATTTTCCTTTTTAACCTGACCCATTATTGAGTTATCAGTTTATCACACAGCATTTTAGCCTCTCATAAAATTATGTCATTAAATCACAAGAAGTGAAAAGTATTACTCACTGGTAATTAAATCAAAAAACAAGAGTATACCCTTACATTTATAGAAATTAAAGTTGCAAGTATTTGAATAAATATTTATTGTAACATCTTTCCATAGGTGGTTGATTGGTATAGCCACAGTGTTTGAACCAAGCTTGAGCATCATTGGGATTAACTGTTTCTAAAGCTTTTTTGACAGAGGTGTTTAATTTCTTTTTGTCCCAAGTTTCTAAAGCACGTAGGTGGGATTTTGCTTTTGACCAGCAATGTTCTATCGGATTGAACTCAGGGCTGTATGGTGGCAAATAGATCAATGTGGCTCCCCTGCTTTCTATTAATTCACGTACCCTTTTTACTATGTGTGCTGTTGAATTATCCATCAAAACTATTTGTCCCACCTTTAAAACTGGACATAGTATTTCTTCTAGAAATGCTGCAAATACTTCTCCTGTTACAGTTCCATCAATACAGAAACTAGCGATTACTCCTTCTAGAGTCATTGCACCTATTAAGTTTGCAATTTTATGTTTCTTGCTTGGTATAGAGCAATAAGCTCTTTCTCCTCGTTGCGAACGGGCATAAATCCTAGTCATGTTTAGATAAAGACCTGTTTCATCAATAAATACAAGCCTATTTGCTCTAAGAGCTTTCTTTAACTGTAAAAAGGCTTTTCGTTTTGCTGCAATGTCTTCACGATCTTGCTCTCTAGCACGCAAAGTCTTTTTTTATAAGTCCAGTTAATCTTTTCTATTGCCCTATACATACTAGTGCTACTGACTTTAACGCCAGTCTTTTGCTCAAAAGCTGTGCAGAGTTCAGCCAAGGTCATGTCTGATTGCTTTTCTAACAATTTTTTTATTAGTGAAAGTTGTTTTGTGTTTACAGCAGGTTTACGACCCCTATTGTGTTCCCTAGGCAATAATCCGCCTGTTTCTCGATAAAGTCTTAGATAGGCTTTAACTGTAGTAGGGCTGACTAAAAACCTTTTAGCCAGCTCATATTGAGAACCTTCGCCATCTAGGTAAGATTGAACAACGCGTTGTCGCAAACCTAAGGAGTAACTTGCCATGGAAAGAGGATAACTCATATTAACTTACTAGGACAATAAGAAATGGTTTTGTGGATTCATTGACTAGAACAACTAGAAAAAGATAATGTTTCTAGAAAGGGTGTTTTTATTAGAAAAAATTCTAATTTAACGTCAACACTAGACGGTGTTTCTAGTTGTTTACAACACAGTGTAAAATCAAGTCTGCTTTTGTGCAATACTGACTCTTACTACGAATCCAAGAGCGCTCTTAGGGTAATTAAAATGAGAATATTTGCATTTTGGGTAAATTGGTAAGAATACTAATAAACACTTTATAGTACAACTACAAAGATACTTTTAGTATAGAAGAAAACTACTCAAGTTTTTCCAAATTTACTCAAATTGGGCGTTTTGCCGATACTTGGGTCGGGTTAAAAAGGAAAATGCTATATAGTTACCCAGAAAAATCTTTTCCTTTTATCCATAGAGTGAAATAAGGTAGGAAAAATCACTAAGAATAATTGCTTCTTAGGCAATAGAACACCTACTACCCAGTGTAATCTTCTTTTGTAAACCAACTAAAACTTATACAAAACTTGCTTATTTTCCCCGCTTAACACTATCTCAAATCATTAATTCCTTTGGTACTGGTGTTTTATAAAACTCAAATGCCTCCCTCAATCTTTTTATCTCTTTTTTCATTACTCCCTTTATTTCCTCTACCCTCATTGGTATTCCCTCCATCATTACCTCCAAATGCTTCCTTAAATCTGCTTGTGTTTCCCAGCATTTATTATGTATGTACTCCTTCTTTAAATACTTCCATAGCCTTTCTATTGGGTTGAAATCTGGTGAGTATCCCGGTAGAAATTCTAACCTCAACCATTTTGAATTCTCTTTTACCCACTCTTGCAACCACTTCGCCCTGTGAAATGGTGCATTGTCACATATAAGCATTATCTTTGCTTCCCTCATCTCCCTTTTCATGTGGCAGATAAACCTTCTAAACCTCTGAGCATTTACCTTGAACTTTGTTAGCACTCCATGGAATTCTCCTGTCCCTAACTCTAATGCCCCTATCAAATTTACTCTCCCATGTCTTCCATAGTTCTTGATCTCTACTTTTTCTCCTCTTAGCCCCCATGTGCTCGCTAGTGTTCCCTGCGTTTGGAACCCTACTTCATCTTGATAAAATATCCTCCATCCTGCCTTTATCTTCTCCTCGTACAGCTTTGGTAGTGTTTCTTGTATCCACTTTCGCCTCTTCTCTTCATTCTTCCTATACAGCAAATGTATTGCTTTATGGAAACTTAATCCCAGTTTCCTTAAAAGCTCTGGTAAATACTTTACTGACAAACATACCCCAAAAAGGCTTTCTATGAGAGTAAAGACCCTTCTGGCAACCCAAACTTGCTGGTTAAACTCTGTAATGATTTTCTTGATTAGCTCTAGTTGCTCTTTAGAAAGTTTAGGCGGCCTACCAGTTCTTTGTTCATCTTCTAAGTTAAGCGATTTTTCAAACTTCTTTCGCCAGTTTTTTACTGTTTTTACTGAGACACCGAACATTTCTGCTACAAGCTTAATATCTTTGCCGGAATACAGAGCTATAAGGGCTTGAGTCCGTAGTAAAGCGTTTGCATCATTTCCCTTTTTATAGCGACGGCGTAGTCTTTGTAGTTCTTCTAGTTTTTGTTTGCTATCATTATTTGCCATGATTAGTCTCCTTTGGGTTATTATTGGAATTATCATGGCATTATTTTTCCTGTTTTAGGGAAAGAATTTATCTGGACATCTATATCATTCTCGAAATCATACTCAAAATCTGAAGGTATAAAACTGTTCCACTGGACCATCAGCATATTTTACATTATGAGAGAGGGTCTAGAGGGTGTTTAGTAAATATCCACTTAGTTAAAAGCAGGGGTAGAGGTACCTGCTAAACGCCTCACCATAACATCACTCATAGCCATGTATATGAGCATTTCACTGGTTTCTATTAGCGTCTCATAGTCCTTGCTTAGACGACGGTAATTTCCCAACCAAGCAAATGTCCTCTCTACTACCCATCTCTGAGGTATTACCTCGAAACCTTTCCCCGATTTACTCCTGATCTCCATTACTACACCATATACCTCTTCTATTAATTTCCTCATTCCCTCTCCACTGTATCCTTGATCTGCTAATATTTTCTCTAGCCTCTCATACTCTCCCGCTATTTCTCTCATTATTTCCTTTAAGCCCTTCCTATCTGAGATATTTGCAGGGGTTACTAACACCATTAATATGAACCCCATAGTGTCCACTAGCAAGTGCTTCTTGCGCCCATTGGCCTTCTTACCCCCATCATAGCCGTTACCAGCATGTACTGTTCCCTTTACTGATTGGGTATCCACTATGGCAATGCTAGGGCTTTCTTGACGCTGATTACGCTTGCGCAACCACCGCCTCAAAATCTTATTGATCTTTCGCCAGATGCCCAACTTACGCCACTTGTCAAAGTGGTAGTAAACACTTTCCCATTTAGGAAAATCTTTAGGAAGGTTCCGCCAACTGCAACCATTACGCAAGACATAGCAAATGGCGTTATAGATTTCTCTCAGGTCAATTTTTGAAGGACGACCACGAGGAGATGATTTGGCTAACATTTTATCTAAGAGGTCTTTAATAATTTTCCACTCATCATCTTTTACATCGCTAGTGTATACTTTTCCTCTATTTGTTAATGTTGAGATGAACATAACCCTGTTGTAAAACAATAGGGCTTTTTATTTCCCAAATCAGCAGGGGGGACCAAATATATTTACCAAACACCCTCTAGCAGAAAACATCTAACGGCACAAAGCTCAGGGGTGCTCACTTCTGCATACATTCCACTGAACTGAGTTCCAGACTTGATTTGGCCACTCGTGTGAGCATCCCACTGCAGCGAGGGTTAGGTGTGTGATTAATGATTGCTAAGATACTCCATTTCCTGCCATATAAAAAGCTTGCGAATGAAGCCTTCGATATATTATGCATTTTTTTGAGATGGCGAGAAATATAAAAGCCTTAACAACACTACTCCTGTAGGAATACCAAACGCTGCACCTATGATTCCCCCCATAATTACACCTTTGAATATAATGTTTCTCCTAATAATGCTTATCCTAGATTCTAAATCTTCTATGGATACTGCTATGTTTTCCACGAACCCTGTCCACACAGGCATCACCACAAGTATGCATATCGCAGCTACTAAAGCCATTCCTACTATATTAGCTACTACCCACAAACTCGGATGGGTTACTTTTTGCCGCAAGATCAATGACTGCATCATGCCAACAGTAGTGCCAAGAAATAGTGCCCCAACCAGCCATCCTGTCCAAACAGCAATTTCATTTACAATTTCTTCGTTCCTTACGTTTATTGCATCAAAAATACCTCCTACAGCAAACATAATTGGTAAGAGTGCTATAGAAAAAAAAAGTAGTCCCAAGGTAATGCCACAAGTAGTCACTAGTACCCACCGCCACCAATTAACTTTCGGAATTTTTAGGCGCAAAACAATCCATTGCATTGTTCCAAATATGATGCCTATCATGATTATAATTAAGACAGCACCTAACAAACTCAAGTAAGGTTGTTTATAAAAACTTTCAGAATATGGAAGAACTATCAGATCCGCTAATGCTGCTCTACAAGCAAATGTCAAAAAGAGAGCAATAATATTGGCTGTTACCCAGAAAGTTAAAAAAAATTGCCAAGATAAATTTCGGTTAGCTAGCAAAAGTGTCTCCTAACAGCAATAAGCTAAGGTGTGCACATCCCACACCAAAATCTCCTGCAACTCAAATCACACTTAATTTCGCCATTCATATGTGCATCACCTTGAGCGATAGTTAGGCAGGAACAATGCAAAAGGCAAGTTACCAAAGCTAACCAAGTTCTTGCTAAGCACTTTTGAGAAAAGGAGTAAGCGAATTTGGCTCGGTAGGTTTGGGCACTTCTACTTCACGAATAGCATCCCAATCAATAACTCCAACCCAAATGTTTTCCTCACTCGAAAATTGTACTTGCCCGTTAACTTCTAGGTCTTCACTGTAAAAAACTAATTCGAGGTTTTCTTGTAGAGCTATGCACTGTTTTGATAAGTCCTGTACTGTGCCAACACAATTTAAGCGCAATCGACCTTGTTCATCAGCATTATGAAAATCAGCATAAACATGTGGCATATTCATTCCTATAGCCTATCACTTTTTCTCTTGGTTTGGATTAGGTGTAGTAGGCATAAGCAGGTTACTAGTTTGCTCAGGAGTAATACCTGTTAGTGTTGCGTGATAAGGACTTCTACCCGAAGTACGAACTACATTTCCACCAAGCTCACGCACCTCACCAACGGTTGCTACTCCAACTTGTTTGTGAGGAATGCTTTTAGCCAACTCACTAACAGAAATATTAACCCCACACTCAACTGAAATGCCAGTTACACCACTTGGATGTGTGCCCGTACCTCGAGCAATATCTTCAGGATGATTACGTCCACCTCTAACCACTAATGCTTCGTCAGGTATTTCCTCAGTCACTACACAAGCTTAACACTAAATGCAATGTTCACAGCTAATTGGGCTCGAGCAACCCAAAAAATAACTGCCTACCCACTCGAGCAACCCCAATAAACTTTCTCCAACGATATTCATGCAACAACAACTCCAAAACTTATTTCTCATGTCTTGCATAAATAATCCTGTCAGAGAAGCAGAAATGCGATAAGCGTTTGATATTCATATCTTAAATAAATAACCTTGTCAGAGATATAAATAGTAGAGTTGTTCGGAAACAAAATGTTGGACCAAATAGTTGACTCATTAGATAAAAGATTTGTACCCTTGCTAAGACTTAGCTGTCACATTTTGCATTTCCGGAGCTTTAAATTGAGCAATTGTACATTTTATAATGCACGCTAGCTTATTTCTGAACAAGTCTAATGTGTAATAAGTTTTTATATGAACGGCATACCAATTCATGATAAACATAGTCGTGATCTACTAGAAAAAATAAAGACCTTGTACACTAAAACCAAATTGAAGTGTCTTTTCGCCCTACTCGATCTTTTCCTCAAAACTAATAGTAGAACTACTTTTCAAAACCTTGAAGAAGTTTCTCCCAGTACTGCTAGTCGTTTCTTTGCTAACCACACGACTAGGATGTACAGAGAATTCTCTTCTACTCTGAGTGAATGGCAGCTTTGTATCCTTTGGCTTCTTTACAGTAATGCAAATCGTCGTGGTAGACGCGCTCACATTGCTCTTAAGGTAGACCTGACCAGCATTGAAAAAACAGGAGTTAAATTGCCTTTTGTGTTTTTGTTTAACAAGATATTTGGCATTCATATAGTTGTCCTACATGCCCATGTTGGGCATGTATCTTTTCCTCTAGCATTTCGTATATATTTAGGGAAAGGAAGAACAACACAAGTAAAACTAGCATTACAAATGCTAAAGGACTTTCCACCAGAAATGTGGCCAAGTCGTACAGTAGTGCTAGCAGATGCAGGATTTGGAACAAAAGAATTAATCAGGGGGTGTAAAAAGCTAGGATTTGATAGGACAATAGTAGGAATAAGGAAAGATAGAAAACTAGTGACAGGACAGAAAGTGTGTGAAGTTAAAAGGGGAGCAAAAGTAAGATTGCATGACATAAGAGAAATAGAGTTAACAGTCAGTAGTGCGCGAATAAGAAGAGATGGGAAATACAAGATGTATTATACGGTTTCAACATTTAAAGCTTCAGGGAAGTGGTTAAGAAAAAGGTATCGAATGAGATGGTTGATAGAGACTTTTTTTCAAAGCGTAAAGTATGATTTTGGATTGAAAGAAACGAGATTAAGGACGGAAATAGGAATAAAGATGTGGATATATCATACGTTTTTGGCATATAGCTTAGCGATGTTAGAAAGAGCGAAAGAGGGGTTAAGAACAGATATAAGACACAAACTAACAATGGAACAGGCAGCAAGGCAAATAGCAGAGGTATTAATAGGGGAATGGATATTAGCAGCAAAGGAAAAGGAGTGTGAAAGACTGAGGGAGAAGATATATTTTCGAGAACGTTTATCAGAACAAGGATTAAGTGGAGTTTTAATTTAATTAAAGATCATTTAGGGAAATTTGCTAAGCAAGTTTCATTGGTAATTCTTCATGAATTTAGGCTATTTTTACTCTCAAGCCATTTTAGTCTTCTATGTCCTAAACACATTTTTTCTTGCAAGACATGAGTATTTGTAACTACAGTAAACTAGCGTCCAAACAAATCTTAATGTTCATCTTTGGCTGGGCTCGAGCAAATCCAAACAAAACCATCTCAACAAACTCTGAGCACTAACCAGCATGTCTAACAGCACTAAGCTCAGGGATGCTCACTTCTGCGTACACCCAATTTAACTGAGTTCCATACTTGATTTGGCCACCCGTGTGAGCATTCCACACAGGGTAACAAGGAGCCATTACTGGCTCCCCGTCCCCAAGGCATAACCTGTTCTGGTTACACCCAGCCATTTCATGACCTTGACGATACTGGCTTGAAGTTGTCGCTCCACTTCGCTACTTCTCTGCCATTCCACTTCATGCCATAACAGATTTGATAATCGCTTCGCAGGGGATAGCGCGTCAGCTCTTCTCAGTTGGGGCATTCCTTCACTAAGCGCCATCACTAGCTACTATCCTCTGACTTCTGAGTAGAGTAGGTAGCCAGCGAGTTCCTCACTAGGAGTACTTTTCCAACTACCTCTCTCCGAACCGTGCTTGCGATTTTCACCGCACACGGCTCTCCAGTTAATCTTCATTTCACTTGTGAACTGTATCTATGAATTTGTGATTTTTGACCATTCCAGTCATCTCCATTCTATTGATACTCGATTATCCTGTCTTACTTCGCCTTGTGAACGGCTTTCCCGTTTTCCTTTGGTGAGTCATTACTCTCACGACTACTATTAAGACTCCGTTACCTTATGCTTCTCAGCACTTAGGCAATCCCGTGATACGGTGCGGAATAAACTATAGACCATCTTAGGTGTTCTTTTCGTTTCCTTGATCCTCTTCCTTAGAGGATGATCCTTGTTGGGAATTATTTTAGAAGCAGCATGTCGATCTTCTCTATCAACAGGGATATGAGTATCAGCCATTTTTCCCATAGATTCGAGATTACATCTCTGGAAACTGGACTTCGGGCAGTCTAGCCCTCACCATAATGATCAGCCATTGCGTAATCATCTTGAAGGTTTATGGCCCTTCTCAATTCGCTTTACTTGGATGCTATGTTTACACTTCGATTTCTCTCCATGCTAACCAAGTTTGGCTTATAGGTTTTTCATTAATTCCTTCCTATAGTCTCTTTAGACTATTCATTCCGCCGTTGCACGGCGCACCAAGCTTTTTCGTCATTTGACACCTGCTACCCAATACCAGATAACTCCAGTATTGGTAGGAAGTCTGCACTCTTTCGAGTTGGGTATCTCTGATTTTCACCAGCCCTATCTCACTCATTACAAATGAGCATTCGCTTTTTCCAGCATCTTTTACCTGCACATCCATAGGCTTTCCTTACGGTTGGCTTTCCCAGAGGGAGAATGTACAGGCTTATCAAGTTCCATGTGTACGCCTAGATCACTTAGGTTGTGCCTGTTCACCGAGTTCACAACACCCACGTTACACCAGCTGCAAAAGTGTAAACTTGTCCCTCCACCTTTTGGTCACAGCCTATCAGTACCTTTGGCTGCTCACTCTTAACGATGTTTATCAGCACTTCACTTATGTTAACCATATGACCTAACCCTAGCTCCCTCGCGCACGGTACTAGCGTTGTTGACTTTGTATCGCTACTTAGTCTCCTCATATGATGGGTTTCATTCTACCAAGAGCTTTGCACAACGCCGTTGCCAGTGATGCACATCTTGGGAGGGTACGAATGGTGGGACATTCGGTTAAATCTGTTTCCTTTCTCTACGAAACTTACTGTTTAACAGCCGTACACATGACTTCTTGTCGCAATGCAGCGAAAGTTAGGTTTAACGTGTAAAGAGCTTTCCTTGACTTCCTACTAGAACTCTTCAAATTATATCTCAAGGCAAATCCCCAATTTCTACAAGCACCTCACCAGCTTCCAACAAGGATAATGCATTTTCAAAAGTCTCAGTGAACACCAATTTGATTTGTGCATTTGTGGTGTTTCCCAAAGTTATCCAAATAACCTGAGGGGGTGGACCATACTGTTCTAGTAAACTAACAAAATCACTATCCTTGGTGATTACAATTGCTGATGCTTTGCTTGCAGCTTCAAATATTACCTTATCCGTAGCATCTCTGTAACCTAAATACTTGACTGAGTACGCTTCAACTCCAAAAATTTTGGTAAGCCAAGGAGCTAAAGCAGGTGATAATTGTGCATCAACCCAAAACGTCATGCAGTAAGTACAGGGTGGTTTAACCTGCGGGAAGCAAACATAAGGGCGGCAGTGATGTCTTCAGGTTCTAAATCAGGTAATTCGTCAATAATTTGTTCATGCGAAAGACCAGCAGCAAGCAAATCGAGAATGTCAATAACACGAATACGCATCCCTCTAATACAAGGGCGTCCTCCACACTGCTCAGGATTAATCGTAATTCGCTTAAGAAGATTACCCAAACTTTCGCTCATGAGATTATTCTACTCACATTATAACGAAAAAGACAAAAAATTTTACCAAAAGGCCTCAAACGCTATGTCAAAAACCTAATTTTTGTTTTTAACAATTTTGACATATTTCTTCTATAGAATTGATATACCTTTCTGCCAAACTATATTTTATTGATACCTATAATCAAATCCTTAGGTGTCATTGAAAGGAAATTTCATGTTGCTAAAATGGATTCGTTCTTTGTTTTTTGGCTGTACTTTATTTTTTACAGTTAGCTTGATAAGTGCATGTGGTAACGAGGTTATTGCAGCTCCTTCCGAGGAAGCCCCTGAAGCTTCGATTGATTCTTTATTTGAGGAAAACGCACCTCAAAGCGAGGATACTTTCGAGAGTAAGGACGATAGCAAAGATTCTTCTGAAAGTAAGAATAATAGCAAGGATACTTCTGAGAGTAAGGATAACGGCAAAGATAAAAGTGCTAGAAATAACAAAAAAGGCAAACAGCCAGATATTATCTTAGGCACAACAATGCAAGCCACTTTCTACGATGGCAATCCAGCAGAAGGCGCAAATGCTTTAGCTATAGTCAATTACATTATGGGTCAAGAGGAGGAGAAAGATGTAATTTACCTTGTAGGAAAGGAAGAAGGTTTTAAAGCAGCAGTTTTTATAGAGGTTAATGTTGGTGAGCAAAGCATAGTCTATGACCTTGCAAACTTAGATAAAAGTTTTAGACTGGGTTTACCCTTCTTAGAAGGTAGTTCTACTACTGCCACTTTTTATGATGGTGATCCTGAATCTGGTGGTACAGTACTTGAAAGCTTGAGTTATACTGCAGGCGCAAAGACTGCTGTGGACACACAAAAAGATTATTTAATTGCTTTCAAGGCAGCAGCAGAAAATGCATCATTTGTTACTATTAACACTGAGTCTCAAAGTTATACAAAACCACTTAATAAATAGGCTAGAAATTTTTGGGGTTTGAGTTTACCCCCTTAAGTAAATACTAGGAATACGCCAAGGTCAAGTGGTAAAGTTTTTACAATGGCCTTGGTTTTAGGGCGTGTGGACACCTAGAGTGTGAAATCGAAAACGCTACTCTTAAATACCTTGGATAATCCTGATGCTGACGCATAAGCTCCTCTGCAATCTGGTAAAGATTATGTGGTTAACAACTAAAGCTTCTCGCAAATATAGGCTATCCTGCAATTTTTTTTGGAATTCACATTTTCTAACAAATAGCTGTCCTGAGACTGGCTAGTTTGGTTTTGATATCCAATGCGTGCAATTTCTGATTTGTCATATCCACATGCCCTAGTTATTGAAGATGAATTAGCTATGGCTGAAGGTTTTGAGCTATTCCTTAGACAGGAAGGTTACCAAACTGAACGTGCAAGTAATGGCTTAAGAGCGCTCGAGCTATTTCAAACCAGCAAACCAGATATTGTTCTTTTAGATTTGGGTTTACCCAAGTTAGATGGGCTAGAAGTTTTGAAAAATATTCGCCGTGAATCAGATGTACCAGTAATTATTCTTACTGCAAGGCGAGAAGAGGTAGATGAGCTTTTAGGATTAGGATTAGGTGCTGATGCCTATCTGACTAAGCCTGTAAGTGGCCGAAAGTTAGTGGCACACGTTAAAACAGTTTTAAGACGTAGTCAATCAATGATTCAGGAAACATTAATACGGCTAGGGCGTTTAAAAATTGACACTTATGCCATGCAGGTAAGTATTGATGACAAAGCTATCAGCTTAACCCCAACAGAGTTTCGTTTGCTTCAATATCTTGCTAATACACCAGAGCGTGCTATTGCACGCCAAGAGCTCTACGAAGCTGCTATGTTAGAAAGTGATGCTTATGAACGTGCGGTTGATGTTTATATAATGAGGCTCAGGAAAAAACTAGCTGAGGCTGGGCTTTGTGATAGCATTAAAACTGTGCGGGGTGTGGGTTATCGCCTGATTATCTCGTAATATGAAGCGTTTAGAGGTACGCCTTACTCTTACCATGATTTTTGTAGTGTTAGTGGCAATGTTTATGTTTACTTCTCCTTTAGTCCACAAAAACTTTACAAAACTTCTTTTAAGAAATAGTGTGAGCCCTGAGTTTCTTAAGCAAGTTATCTTATTCAAAGAGACAGGAAAAATCACTCTTGACACCGATCTGTTAGATAACATAAAGCAAAAAAAACTAGCTCTTGATTTTTACGAAATTTATGCCAATGGTGTACAACAAAAAGAGAAAATAGATCTTGATGCTAATCAGCCAGATGATAAAAAGGCTGTTTATAGTGCTTGGGAACTAGAATATAAGGAAGCCCTAACTCAAAAGAAATTACAGATCCTTGATTTTTATAGTACTTATACTAATGCAGAACGCCAGGCTAAGGTTTTAACCATCCTTGTAACAATGTTATTTAGTGTTACCTTGGCTATTTTTTTAGGGCGTGGTATTGCTAGGCCTATACTAGCTGTTTCTCGAGCTGCTTCGTCATTAGCACAAGGTGATTTGAGCAATCGTATAGAACTTAAACCTTTTGTTCATAGTTTGAGTCATCCAGCCTCAGAAGTTGTAAAACTTGCCAATGACTTTAATGAGATGGCAAATTCTTTGGAGTGCTACGAGGGGGAGCGTAAAGCTATGATTGCCGATATTGCTCATGAACTCCGCACTCCTTTAGGAACAATAAAAATCCGCTTTGATGCCCTAAAAGAAGGCTTGTTAAGTTTTAATGAGCACGAATTAGAATTACTCAACCAGCAAGTTGACCTCTTAGAACGCTTAATTGAAGATTTGCGAACTTTCTCCTTAGCCGATGCTAACCAGCTCTCATTGAATCTGCTTCCCTTAGATTTTGGTGAGCTTATTGAAAATCTTATCCCAGCTTTTCAAGAACACGCTACTAAGGTAGGTATAAATCTTAAGTTAATTCCACTTCGGAACCCTGTGCAAATTAAAGTTGACACTGGCCGAATTCTGCAAGTCTTGAACAATATACTGAGTAATGCCTTTAAGGTAACACCCTATGGTGGCAACATTGAGGTGGAGCTTTCAACTCTTGGTAAGAATGTGCAACTAAGTGTACGTGATAGTGGCCCCGGCTTTAATGAAGAGGATATAGAAACCTTATTCCAACGTTTTGTTCAAGGTAAACACCGAGACATACAGGGGAAAATAGGGAGTGGTTTGGGACTTGCTATTGTCAAAACATTAGTAAGTTTACATGGTGGCCAAGTACAAGCAAGCAATCATACAAAAGGGGCTGAAGTAACAATTATTTTACCTTGTCATGCCTAACGGTACAGAGCTAAGGTGTGCACATTCTACACCAAAGTCCCCTGCAACTTAAACCACGCTTAACTTCGCCATTCATATGTGCATCACCTTAAGCGATAGTTAGGCACATTGCTGACACTAGGAATATATCCTATGCAATCCTTGTTAGAGTGCACTTTCAAAATAATGCCTTATTCGTTTCGTCCAAGTTAGGACTTTATAAAAACTGATTTTCTGGCTAATGCTTCTGGATATAATAAAGCAAATCTTTCAGGTTGCCGAGGGCACAAAACCAAAGTGCCGTTTGTACTCACGGCTGAATTGAGCCGAGCTGTTGTAACCGACCAAATACCCCGCTTCACTAACATTTTTGCCTGCTTTGATGAGCTTTTGAGCCTCATATAGCTTTACAGACTTGGTGTATTGCAAGGGCGATAGGTACATTACATTTTTAAAGTTTTGGTAAAAAGTTGTTTGGCCCATATGAACCATTTCAGCCAAGTATTCTACAGATATAGCTTTATTCAGGTTCTGGTGAATGTATTCCACTGCTTTTGATATACGCTGAATTTCATCTCTATGTTGTAAAAAATGACGCAACTCGCTACCTCGCTCATCGCATAGAAGGCGATAGTAAATTTCATCCACAATCGAATCTGCCAACATGGCCACATCTCTAGTATCTGACAGCAATTTGAAAAGTCGAATGAATGGATCGAGTAAATTGTCGTTCAATCGAGTAGAGAAGAAACTGGATGGATTAATAGAGGGTGTTTGGAAATTAGTGTTCCTTTGAAAGATCTAGCATTTTGGCTGAAATTTGAACTAAGTATATCATTTCAGAAATGAAGTAGCTATACCCAATATATGTCAGTATAGCTACTATGAAAACAAATCATAGACAAGCATACTCTACTGACGTTACTGATGTACAGTGGCTTATAATTGAAGCCTTTCTACTTAAAGTTTTGACCAAAAGTACTAAGCGGGGACATCCCATGAGCCTTGATCTCCGTGAAATCGTAAATGCTATACGTTACCTTCTGCGCAATGGTTGTACTTGGCGTGATCTTCCACATGATTTTCCTGCCTATCAAAGTGTGCGTTATCACTTTGATAAATGGTGTAAATCAGGTTTGTGGAAGGCTTTAAACAAACATTTACGCAGAAAACTCCGTGAGCAGGAAGGAAAACTTGCTGATTGCAGTGTAGGTATTGCCGATAGTCAATCGGTCAAAGGTAGTGTGCATGAAGAGAATGGGTACGATGGAGGAAAAAAGGTTAATGGACGTAAACGTCATATATTGGTTGATACCATGGGATTATTGATAGTTGTACTTGTAACGCATTTTGTCATCAAAAAGTAGGGGTTTTGACCCCCAAAATCTCGTGCTGTTTGAGGTTTTAGGGCAAAATTAAAATTTATAAAAAATGGCTACACACTGACCCCCATCAGGCCTAGAGCATATTTCTGCCCTCCGTTTGGAACAGTGTTCCAGCAAATGAACATTTCACCAGTCCTAATTCCACTTCTGGCCGTCAGGTTAAGTGTTTTAGCTACCCTCGCAAGTGCCTGACCTTTTCCCCAATTCTTCTTGTATTTCTTTAATAATGATCCTGAACGTTTTTGTATGTGTCCTTGGACATAATCCCGAAGGTGGATGCCATGCATTATACCTACAGCCTTACCTGTTTGGATACACTGGACTTTAAAATGTGTATTTATCGTAGCAGACATCAGTGGCTATACTATAAAAAATAAAACCTTGCTGTGTCAAGGATATGCTATGGCTACTTGAAAAAAGCAAAAAAATCATGATATCGACTTTGGTAACAGGGTTTTTAGAGGCAAAAGTGGCGTTTTTTGGGTACAACTTGCGTTGTAACTACAGCGAATAGGTCAGATAAGAAAGGATTAGAGCAAATGTTGAAGGCCATAAAAAGCACTATGCCAAGATTAAAAGTAATAAAAGCAGATCAAGGTTATGTCAGTGCGAGATTAGAGAAGTGGGTGCTGGACATATGTGGGTGGATATTAGAAGTAACAAAGAAACCAGAAGGAAAAGGTTTTCAAGTTATCCCACAAAGATGGGTAGTGGAGAGGACATTTGCATGGTTAGGAAACTATAGACGCTTAAGTAAAGATTATGAAGTATTAGCAGCAACAAGTGAAGCCTTTATCTACATGGCTATGTGTGATATCATGACCAAGCGTTTAGCGCATCAATCCACTCCCAATTTTGCTTAATAGATATTTCCCAAACACCCTCTAGAAGTGGGTTTAATAGGCACGCTATCAATCTGGTCTATCCGCATCAAAATATTAGTTATCCGACTCAGATCCATGGCTACGCCAGCAGCCAGAAAAGGCTTATCGGCACTGGCTTCAACAATCTCTGTTTCCATAGCCATTGGGTAAAATAAAACCAGCACATCTCCGACAGAGAAATCATATTTTCGATCTCCCACAAAATAGCTTTTTTTCCTTGTCCCGCAATTAAAAGTACAGGTTGGTCAACGGTACAGCTTCTGCTTTTGGTTGTGGATGACTTGATGGTGCCAAAGCTTTCAATACCTATAAAGTTCAGACCCTCTTGGGGAGAGTACTGTTCCATAAGGTTAACAAGCTGCTTGAATTTATTCTGTTGATAGGTCATTTTCTTTAGCTTACTTTCTTTCATCCCATACCCAATATTACAGTAAGACCCGATTTACAAAGTAACCAAACCTTCATATTTCCGTAGGATTGTGCAAGTTTTACGGAGGTATATGTATTTATTTCTTCGATTTTATATCATAAACTAATTATAATTACGAAATAGCCTGCTATAAAAGTTTTATTCGTAAGTCTTCATTATTAAGGAAAATATCGATATGTTAAAAAAAGTATTAGGACTTGCTCCACAAGTGGAATCGGATGGGTCTTATAGTCCCTCAAAATTAGCTTTAAGGTTAGCAACTGTTGATAAAACTGATTTTGAAAATATTTCATACACCGAATACAAAGGGAATAAATCAAAAGTATTAGGGCGTGTGGACACCTAGAGTGTGAAATCGAAAACGCTACTCTTAAATACCTTGGATAATCCTGATGCTGACGCATAAGCTCCTCTGCAATCTGGTAAAGATTATGTGGTTAACAACTAAAGCTTCTCGCAAATATAGGCTATCCTGCAATTTTTTTTGGAATTCACATTTTCTAACAAATAGCTGTCCTGAGACTGGCTAGTTTGGTTTTGATATCCAATGCGTGCAATTTCTGATTTGTCATATCCACATGCCCTAGTGATTTTTACCGAACAAAAAAACATGGAAATGAAAAATGGCAAATTATTTTCTACAGGTAATCACCCACTAGAAAGTTTACTTCCCATGCTACACCTCAAAAATGCCGGCTTCGATTTTGAAATTGCAACGTTAACCGGCAAACCTGTAGTTTTTGAAATGTGGGCAATGCCAGGTAAAGATGAGCATGTTAAAGACATCTACAATGAATACAAATCAAATTTTGAAAAACCAATAAAATTACAGGAATTTGTAGACAACTCATTAACCAGTACAGAATCTTATGCAGCTGTTTTTGTACCTGGTGGGCATGGCGCCATGTTAGGCATTCCAGAGGATCAAAACGTAGGAAAAATATTGCATTGGGCTCATGAAAATGATTTGTTCACTATCACTATCTGCCACGGGCCTAGTTCGCTATTAGCAACGACACTAAATAATCAAGAATTTATTTACAAAGGCTATAAAATGTCAGTATTCCCAGATTCTGTTGATAAACAGTCACCTATGATTGGATACTTGCCTGGCCACATGCCTTGGGAAATGGGGGCAAGACTTGCAGAGTTAGGTGCAATCCTTGTTAATAAGAAGGCTGATAAAACGACGCACGTTGATCGAAAGTTGATAACAGGAGCAAGTCCTCAGGCTGCTAATGAATTAGGAAAGCTGGCAGCCAATACTCTATTAGGCGCATTAAATTAGCAGAAGCGAGCAAATTTGAATAGAAAATTCAAGCATCGAAATAAATTCAGATACTTCGATTAAGTGGAGGAAAGACTCTGGAAAATCAGTATTTCGCAACTGAATCTGCCCCATAAAATCGAGGTAGGTTCAAACTTTCAGGAAGTTTTTCTCGGTTACTTACTATAAAACAAATCATTAAAGAGGTCACAAAGATGAAAGCAGCCATAATTAAAGGATATGAAGCACCAATTGAGATTGCTGATATTCCTCAACCTGCATTATTAGCAGATAGTGTATTGATAGAAGTTCATGCCGCAAGCGTGAATCCCGTTGATGGTTTTGTCCAAGCAGGGTATTTGAAAGAAATGATGCCCATCACCTTTCCTTTCACGATGGGTTTTGATGTTTCTGGCGTTGTTGTAGAAGTCGGTGAACAAGTGAGCAAATTTAAGAAAGGAGACGAAGTTTTTTCTCGTCCTAACGGAATGCAGGCTGGAACAATTGCTGAGTACGCTATGATCAAAGCGGAAGAACTAGCTATTAAACCTTCAAACATCAGTCATCAAGAAGCTGCTTCGATTCCTCTGGTTGGGTTGACAGCATGGCAAGCGATAGTCACGAAAGGAAATCTTCAAAAAGGGCAAAAGGTTTTGATTCATGCGGGATCTGGAGGTGTTGGAACCTTAGCTATTCAAATGGCAAAGCACCTGGGGGCAGAAGTTGCAACCACAACAAGTGCAAGAAACTTTGAACTGGTCAAGAATCTTGGCGCTGATGTTGTGATTGATTATAAAACCCAAAAATTTGAAGAAGAACTCAGTGGTTATGATTTAGTCTTTGACATGATGGGTGGAAAAACATTGGACAAATCCTTTAAGGTTCTCAAAAAAGGAGGACGTTTGGTTTCTATTAAAGGCCAAGATACTCAGAAGCTTGCTGAACAATACGGAGTTCATTTTGAGACTTTTTTTATGTGGTCCAGTGGAGAAATGCTCTCACAACTTGCCCAGTTAATTAGTGATGGCGTGCTTAAACCTGTCATTGATCGTACTTACCCAATCGATCAAACTCAAGAGGCTTATGATTATATTCAAACTGGAAGGACTAAGGGGAAAATTGTGATTCGAGTGAAATGATCTTATAAAGGTCTGGAGCGAGCTAAACAACCATACAAAATGGCATATTGAAAAATACGATCATTTGTGGCCTAACGTTACTAAGCTCAGGGGTGCTCACTTCTAAATACACTCCCTTACAAGTAATCCTACATTTAATTTGGCCACCCATGTGAGCATCCCTCTGCAGCGAGAGTTAGGTTGGACATTTGGTAAGTAACATCTGTAGTGATTCACTCTGGTGCTATACATTGCTAGGGCCTTTTGCCAATATATTAGCTAGTTCTACTACAGGAACATTACTAAGTTCTTTTGGCTCGAGTTTGTACATACCACCGCCGTACACACGCCCTTCATCAAGCATGTCTTTGTCTGTAATTTGATTTAAGGCTTTGAACAAATGTTTCTCAAGCATTGGATTTTCGCTTATTTCTCTTTCTAATTGTGGCTTCGGGTAAAGTATTAAGTATGAATTGGTAACAATGGCTTTTGAATAGTTTAGGATAAATCGGAATGTTTTTTTGCTCTTATTATTTGATCGACCAATGTACGTGCAATAGAAGCGACTTTCTGGACGGCTTTCTTGAATGTACCAAATCTTGCGATTTCTGCACAAGTACCTACTAGAAACACCATTTTCAATACCTTCCTTAAGATATATAAATAAATTAGGGTAAAGGCACTCTATTTTTTCTATTGGTAGTTTGCAATCAAGAACAAATAACTGATTTTTTATAACTGGATTTCCACCTTCATCTGTGTACACTTCAGTTTCAGGAAGATAGCGTGGACTTGGCAAAATTGGGCGGAACTGTTCAATTGGTAAGTTTCGCTTTTCTATATCTTCTCGTCGCATGACAAAAAATGAATTGTCACCTGTTGCTATGCCTCGTTTAATAGCAAAAAAATCACTTAATTTTGGTACTTTGCTTTCAACACGCTCATTGGAAAGTGGGAATCGCGTCCATTTTTTTTCTTTAGCCAATATCTTAGCGCTAACTTCTTTTTCATGTGCTGGTTTATCAATGGTACCACCATATGTAAATTTAACCTTATTGCTTACACTTGACTTTTTGTTCTTAAACCACACAACGGCTGAAGATACTAAAGCATTATCAGATTGAACATCACTAGGATCAAACCGGTGAATCTGTAACAAGGTAACTTCATTTAATAGGTAGTCCTTTATAACCTGACCGTAATTTACATCCATAAATTCACTTGGTATTAACCAACCAGCAATACCATTTAACATTATCCAGCGGTGCGACAGTGCTATAAAATAACAATATAGGCCAGCTAAACCAGATAATCTCATATTGGCTGCACTAAGCGCCTCAGACTGTAATCGTTTTTTTTGTACATTAATGTGATGATGACGTACATAGGGTGGATTACAAACAATCAAATTAAATTTTTCTTTTTCGTTTGATGGTGGAATGGCCTTTGTGAAGTCGCTCAATCGGTAGTCAAGAATTGTTTCAGACCAAAGTTCACTTGCTGGTTTACCATAATGTTCATCAATCTCAAATCCACTGGCGGCATCAATCCGTGATGATGGAAAAGTCTTATTTAATGCACTGAAGAATGCCCCTGTCCCAAGAGCAGGATCAAGAAATCGAACTTTTTCACCTTTAGGCATAATCTTTAATGCGTGTTTAAGAATGTCATTTGCAAGAGATATCGGTGTTGAGAATTGCCCC
Source organism: Trueperaceae bacterium (assembly GCA_965223045.1). GTDB lineage: Bacteria > Deinococcota > Deinococci > Deinococcales > Trueperaceae > CBDCVN01. The sequence continues at coordinate 2,995,676 of CBDCVN010000013.1, read as the reverse complement.
ATGATATTGCGCTCTTTTTGTGTCTTCAAATTATCAAGTTCAACCTGAATAGTTTGACGATGATGTTCAAGTTCAGTAAGTTTTGCCATTCGTTATAGTCCAAATTTACCCAAATCATCGATACGATGTTCCCAAACCCAATCAATACCTTCAGCAGCTTCATATCCTAAGTACCCAGAATCAAAGTAACCACACAAGAAAAGATCAAAGGTAATCTTGTTTCCATATGTTTTACGAAGTTGTTGAATTTTTACAGCTTCTTCTTTTCGACGTTTGTTTGTATTTGTGAAGTCACCTGCTGACTTAGCTTCAAATAATACGGGGAAATCCCCTAATTCTGAACCTTTTCGCATTATTACTGCATCAATAGGAATATTAACTTGCTTTCCACCATCCAAAGTGATTGGAACATTAAAACGAAATGAGAATGTACCTGCTGGCATTGAAAGGAAGTCTTCAGCTTCACCTTGTATAAGCTCTCGATAATCACGGGCCTCAAGCCATTCTTTTATGGCAGCAAGCTGTCGTTGCTCTTGGGCATTTCGAATAATGGGATCGGCTACAGCACCGCAAAGCCTATCAGCAACAATTGTTGCTGCACGATGAATTTCTTCTTTCATACCTTTATAGCATTTTCCTTTTTAACCTGACCCATTATTGAGTTATCAGTTTATCACACAGCATTTTAGCCTCTCATAAAATTATGTCATTAAATCACAAGAAGTGAAAAGTATTACTCACTGGTAATTAAATCAAAAAACAAGAGTATACCCTTACATTTATAGAAATTAAAGTTGCAAGTATTTGAATAAATATTTATTGTAACATCTTTCCATAGGTGGTTGATTGGTATAGCCACAGTGTTTGAACCAAGCTTGAGCATCATTGGTATTAACTGTTTCTAAAGCTTTTTTGACAGAGGTGTTTAATTTCTTTTTGTCCCAAGTTTCTAAAGCACGTAGGTGGGATTTTGCTTTTGACCAGCAATGTTCTATCGGATTGAACTCAGGGCTGTATGGTGGCAAATAGATCAATGTGGCTCCCCTGCTTTCTATTAATTCACGTACCCTTTTTACTATGTGTGCTGTTGAATTATCCATCAAAACTATTTGTCCCACCTTTAAAACTGGACATAGTATTTCTTCTAGAAATGCTGCAAATACTTCTCCTGTTACAGTTTCATCAATACAGAAACTAGCGATTACTCCTTCTAGAGTCATTGCACCTATTAAGTTTGCAATTTTATGTTTCTTGCTTGGTATAGAGCAATAAGCTCTTTCTCCTCGTTGCGAACGGGCATAAATCCTAGTCATGTTTAGATAAAGACCTGTTTCATCAATAGACTTGTTCTGAAATAAGGAATTAGGCAATAAGGCAGTTCCATAAACCAGCACAAACTCCTACTACATCGTCAACAAATCCCTTAATACGATTCCTAAAAGCATACACAAGAATCTTGAAACGCTTCATTCCTCCAATGGCATTCTCAACATATACACGTATCTTGCTCACTGCTTGGTTGTGAGCCTTCTGCTCTTTACTAAGCTTGGGATTAGGGTTGGCTTTGCTCTTCCTAGGTCTCTTATGAGGTATTGCAACATCTGCTCCTTCATAATCTTTCTCGATTCCTTGATATCCTAAATCTACTGCCACTTTAATATCCTCAAACCACTCCTCCTCAGGTGGAAATTCTTCCTTTAGCATTGCATAGTCATGGTTCCGTCCTCCAAAGGTTTGTCCCACAAACAAAATTACCTTCTCCTTGCTGCTTATCACTGTGTTTTTCTGCGTGTGGTTACCCTGTTTGCCACTGTATAACTCCTGTTGCATTTCATCATCCTTTGGGCGTTGATGTTCTCGCTCTGTAACATCAATCAGTATTTCGTCAAGTCCCTCAAAAGCTGCTTTGAAATCCTCTATGTTTTCAAACTCTCTAGCTGGCATATATCCCAAACCACTTAGAGTTTTCGCCATTATTGGTGTAAGACGTTGTACCCAAGCATGGGCATTAGATCGTGATAAATCAAATTTCTCCGCTAGAACATCAAACGTTGGGTAAAGTCTAAGGTAGTAAAGAATAAAGCACAGTTTTATATTGACTGTACTTAGTTTACTGTTTCTTCCTCCTCCTGGCTTACGATGTACTTTCCCTGCTTCTAGAGCCTTTTCATAACGTTGCTTTTCATGGTCTTCTAAAGCTTTAGCAAATGCAGGTTCTAGTTCCTCTACTTTCTTTTCGCTCAATCCTGTTATACTTCTTACTTGTCGGTCATCTCTTGGTAGTAACATTCCTTTATTTTGACCGATTTATTTATTTCAGAACAACTCTCTTAAAGAAATAAAGCACCTCATATGTGCTATGCCTATTCATACTTTCCAAATAATGACTCATAAATAATGTTATTGGCCAATGATTTTACACCCGATAAATCGGAGCGCATAGCTGAAACAATGTTACTGAAAGCACTATATGCTTCATTTGAATTGAGAACCCCATATTTTGTAAAAAATACATACACTTCTTTTACTACATCATTACTACCTATAAGGATTACTCTTGACTTGGCCTGATTTAATTTTTGTAGTTGCTCAAGATTACGTTGCTCAGAATGCTTAGCAGAACTGGCAATTTCAGAAACAACATTAATAAAATCAAGGTATGCTTGAGACCGAATCTCAACAGCTTTTTTATCCTTTTCTGATTTCCTACCAAGATAATATTGGATAAGAGCACTTGCTGCAACACCAGTGAAACCTATTAGTGCAACTATTAATTTAATATCCATAATTTCCTCTAAACTTAGATCCTAACTAGTATTGAACACCTAAATAGGGGTCTAATTCGATACCCTTCACTACTTTTATATTTGATAAACTCCCGTACCACATTCACATACCTAAAATAAATAATCCTAAATCCAAGCCGATTATTGCACCAAAAATGACTTTAAGTCAAATTTAATAGGCCAATTTGGGAAATAAACCAAATATATACCCTAATTTGGGGTCATAAAATATATATAAGAGAGTTGTTCGGAAATAGCCAAATCAGCTAAAATAGTAGCTAGTATGGTAGTTTTCAAAACCAGAAGTGACAGACAAGTAAGAGCCTTGACAGGTTTGCCTGAAGAAAAGATAAATGAGTTAGAGACAGTGTTTGAAGAGGTATATGAGGAGCGAAGTCAAAAAGACTATGAAGAACAACAAGCTAAAGGGGAAAGAGAACGATCTAGGGGAGGAGGAAGAAAAAGTAAACTTCCTTCTACTAAACACAAACTCGAATTTATTCTCTACTACCTGAAAAGTTATCCTACAATGGATGAATTAGCAGAGAAGTTTGATATGTCTCGTTCCAGTGCACACTATTGGGTACATAAGCTGCTGCCAATTCTCTCAGCAGCCTTGGCAAAATTAGGTATGTTGCCTAAGAGAGAGTTCAATACACCTGAGGAGTTAAAAGAAGCGCTTGAAGAAGCAAGAAAAATACTGATTGATGCTACAGAAAGGAAACATAGACGCCCTAGTGAAGAAGAAAAGCAGGAGGAGCTATATAGTGGAAAAAAGAAGGGGCACACGGTAAAAAACACAATAATAGCAACAGGAAGAAAGGTAATAATCTATGTAGGAAGGACATTTGCTGGGCGGAGACATGACTATGGGATGTTTAAGGAGGAGTTTCCACCTAAACAAGGCTGGCTGAAAGAGGAGGGAAAAAGAGCAAATCTAGACTCAGGTTATCAAGGTATAAACAAGGATTATGGGATAGGAGCAGCGATACCAAAGAAAAAGCCAAGGAAGAGTAAAAAGAATCCTAATCCAGAGCTAACAGAAGCAGAGAAGGAGAGGAATAAAAGGCTGGGCAAAGCAAGGATATATGTAGAACATGCCATAGGAGGTATGAAACGCTTTAATATACTAGTGCATGCCTTTCGGAATCGCAAGGCAGGTTTTGCAGATAGCGTTATAGCTGTCTGTGGGGGGCTTTGGAATTTTTTGATTGTTTAAACTATTTATTTCCGAACAACTCTAAGGACATTAATGACTTTTAATTTTTTTAATAGGACAATATTGGGATTAAGTTCAATATTTCGCCACTTTTGGTGTATAATACTTTAAATCTAATTGGATTTAATGCTTAATATATAGATCTAGAAACAATAATTATTACCTTAAATCATTATTAATAATGAGCAATCACACCTAAATTAAATTGAAAGTGGAAACACAAATGTCAAAACCAAGACTCTTAGATCAAATTAGGACAAAGATTCGCTATAAGCAATATAGTATCCGTACTGAGCAAGCTTATATCTATTGGACTAAGCGCTATATTTTCTTTCACAGTAAACGTCACCCTCAAGAAATGGGTGCCAAAGAAATCGAAAGTTTCCTGTCACACCTAGGGCGTGTGGACACCTAGAGTGTGAAATCAAAAACGCTACTCTTAAATACCTTGGATAATCCTGATGCTGACGCATAAGCTCCTCTGCAATCTGGTAAAGATTATGTGGTTAACAACTAAAGCTTCTCGCAAATATAGGCTATCCTGCAATTTTTTTTGGAATTCACATTTTCTAACAGATAGCTGTCCTGAGACTGGCTAGTTTGGTTTTGATATCTAATGCGTGCAATTTCTGATTTGTCATATCCACATGCCCTAGCAGCTGAGAAGAATGTAGCTGCCTCTACTCAAAACCAAGCACTCAGTGCCTTGCTATTTTTATATAAAGAAGTCCTACAAATAAAGATGCCTTGGATAGACAATATTAAACCTGCAAAACGACCTTCAAGATTGCCAGTTGTCTTTACTCCTAATGAAGTGCAAAAAATATTAACACTACTAGATGGCGAAAAAAGAGTAATGGCAGGGCTATTATACGGTTCAGGTTTACGTTTGATAGAGTGTTTGCGCCTACGCATCAAGGATATAGATTTTGAATACAAGCAAATTACTGTTCGTAATGGTAAAGGACAAAAGGATAGACTTACTATGTTGCCAGAAAAGCTGATTGAGCAACTGCATCAACAAGTTGAGAAAGCACAAATTTTGCACAAGCAAGATTTAGCAAATGGTTTTGGAGAAGTATATTTGCCTAATTCTCTAGAGCACAAATATCCTAATGCAAATAAAGAATTTCTCTGGCAATACATCTTCCCTGCAAACAGAATTTCTACTGACCCCCGCTCTAAAAAGCAAAGGCGACATCATTACAATGAAAAGGCTTTGCAGAGAGCTGTTAAAAAAGCTATCCAAAAAGCAGGAATTAATAAACAAGGCAGTTGTCACACTCTCAGACATTCTTTTGCAACTCACTTGCTAGAAGCTGGTTATGATATCCGCACTATTCAGGAACTACTGGGGCACAAAAGTGTTGAAACAACTATGATTTATACACATGTCTTAAATAAAGGTGGTACGGCAGTTCATAGCCCTTTAGACAACCTTTGACTACATTTTCTACTTCGCCTCGAGCCAATTATTACCAACACCAACATCAACAAGTAAAGGTACTTTTAGTTCATAGGCTTCTTGCATAACATCTTTAACAACTTTAGTAGTTCCCTCTACTTTATCTTCAGGTACCTCAATAACAAGCTCGTCATGAACTTGCAAGAGTATAGGGGCTTCAAAAGCTTTTAGTTCCGGAGCTAACCTCACCATAGCAATTTTCATTATGTCTGCAGCAGCACCTTGAATAGGCATATTATAAGCAGTGCGCTCAGCATATTCACGCAGATTGCGATTTTTATGGTTTATGTCTGGTATAAAGCGCCTGCGACCTAAGAGGGTTTCAACATAACCTTGCTGCCTAGCTTTATCTAGAGTATTATCAATGTAGCTTTTTACTTGTGAATAGCCTGAGAAGTAGCTTTTTATAAAACCGCTAGCTTCTCCAAAAGGAATTTCAAACTCACGGCTAAGCCTATGAGCACTCATGCCATAAAGCACACCAAAATTAATAGTTTTAGCCAAGCGACGCATATCTGGTGACACACTATTAATGTCTAAGTTATAAAGCTGCGCTGCTGTGCGAGCATGGATGTCTTCACCTTGCTGAAAAGCTTCGATTAGGGCAGCTTCTTCGGAAATATGAGCTAGTATGCGCAATTCTATTTGGGAGTAATCAGCTACTAGTAGTTTACTGCCTTCCTTGGCAACAAACCCTTTGCGTATTTGACGACCTACCTCCGTACGTATAGGAATATTTTGTAAATTGGGATTAATGCTAGCTAGCCTACCAGTTACAGCTGTAGTTTGACTAAAAGTGGTATGGATTCTACCTGTTGAAGGGTTAATAAGTTTTGGCAAAGGATCAAGATAAGTGCTTTTTAGCTTGGCAAGTTCACGATATTCTAGGATAACTCCTACTACTTCATGTTTGTCTTTTAGTTGCTCTAGAACCCCCACAGCAGTAGATCGTTTCCCAGTAGTAGTCTTTTTACCAGATTGTAGACCTAACTTGTCAAATAAAAGTGTAGCTAACTGATCACGTGAGTTTAGGTTTAATAGGGAGTTGCCAGCAACATCACGCACACGAGTTTCTAATTCTGCGATTTGCCCTGCTAGCTTTTCAGATAAACTTTCCAAAACATTTACATCTAAGCTAATGCCTGTAACTTCCATATCCACTAACACATTAGCTAGGGGCTTTTCCATGTCTTCATAGAGGGTTCTTTGTTTGTCTGAAAACTCTTCTGGTAAAACTTTTAGTAGCTCTGCTGCTACTATTGCTCGGCTAGTTGCAGAATTTACCCACTGTGCTAAACCATATTGATTTGCTAGTCCCTCAGCATCGCTTACTGTAGCGTCAATAACATAGGCCATTAATAGAGGGTCGTCTCCTACTCGAGGTCTGAGATTTAAAGCTCGAGCATAAACAGCCAAGGCCTTAGCATCGCAACTATTGATGTCAGAAACAGTTTTTAAGTACTCTTGAAATTTCTCATGGGGTATTTTGATTACTTTGTTGTCTCGAGCAACCGCTAAGTCTTTTAGTGAAGCACTTAAGGGATTAGTGCTAGAAAGTACATAGCCCAAGCTACCTGCAAATGATCCTGCTGACCAATCTACCTCTATGTAGGTGGTTTTTGTTCCGCTTAGTCCCAAATCACGCAAAATTGTGACTAACTCAAATTCTTTTAATTTTTTTGCTAGGGCTTCCTTTTGCATTTCTCGGTTAGCCCAATTCTTGGGATCTATAGCAATATCTGCATCGGTAACGATTATGGAAAGTTCCCTTGAAAAACGTACATCTTCTAGGCTATCAGCAATTTTTTTAGCTGCACTAGCAGGTTTGATTTCTGCTAGGTTATCAAAGATATAATCAAGGCTACCATAGGACTGTATTAACTTGGCTGCTGTTTTTGCACCAATACCTTTAGCGCCAGGAATGTTATCTGAACTGTCACCTGTTAGGGCGCGATAATCAATCCATTGCTTGGTACTGATCCCAAATTCCTCGAAGACCTTCTGAGCATCATAGTGAATGTTTTTTACAGGATTATAAACGGTAACGTGCTTACTTATTAATTGGAAAGCATCTCTATCTGTACTAATGATTTCCACTTTATAGCCCTTGTCAGCACAGCTTTTGGCAATAGTCCCAAAAAGATCATCTGCTTCTAAGCCAGCTACTTCAATTTGATGCAGACCCATTAAGTCTACTAATTCTTTAATAACATCAATTTGGCTAATTAATTCTTTGGGCGTTGGCGCTCTTTCAGCTTTATAATCGGCAAACTGCTCATGACGAAAGGTTTTGGCTGGAGCGTCAAAGGTGACAACTGTGGCATCATTTTCACCTTCTTCTTTGAGAATGGCTATTATTGAACGCATAAAGCCAAAGATGGCATTGGTTGGTTGGCCTTTGCTAGTGCTCAAACCTTTAACAGCATAATAGCTACGAAAAGCAAGGTTGTGTCCATCAATAACTACTATTTTATTTATATTTTTAGCCTCATTTTCAAGAGTTGCTTCTTCAGTTTTAGTAAAAAGATCGCCTTGAAGATTCATAGTTAAGTATACTAGCAAGAGTTTGATTTTGAAGATTTTGCTTTAAGAAATACTGGGGGACAAAGAAAGTCCCCCTTAATAAGGAGGGGGATTTGCCATACAGAACTCAGCCTCGTTTGATTCTACAAAAAGTCAAGCAAAGATTTATCTGGACATCTATATGTATCTTGGAATTACTAGTATTAGCCCTGCCATAGGCAAGGGACTTTAGACAATATAGGTAATTGCTTCATGGACAATTTGGTCCTGTACAAATACAATCATCACCTAGACAAGTTGAGTTACAGCTCGAGTTAACTTCACAAGTTAACTGACAGTCTCCACCCAAACAATTAGAGTCACAAGTAGCACCCTGCTCACAAGTTAGATGACAATCACCCCCAGAGCAATTTGAAGTACAGGTACTATTCTCTTCACAAGCTAGATGACAATCACCCCCAGAACAATTCATATTACCTACAGCAAAAGGCTTAACAACTAGATGGCAATCACCCCCAGTGCAGTTTACAGTACATGATGAGCCCTCCTCACAGACCTGATTGCAATCTCCTTGAGGGCAATTGATTACAGCTCCAGATCCAACAATTACTGTACTTTCTCCTGTACCTTCTACTCTTTTTGAAGTATTTCTTGTAAAATCTAAACTATCTAAAATTGTGTTAAGTGGACCATCCAGTCTATTGCTAATGCTTATGAGCCCAGCAATACCCCCTAGATTAACAGCTAGGTCAATTTTTCCTAAAGTATAACTTGCAGGCACTTCAAATAAAGCAAGTTCTTGGAGATCAATTTGAACGTTACTAAGCTCAAGCTTAGCACCCGTTGGTTGACCATCGACATACTCTATCACTTGCATAGCCACACCATCATCAGATATCCACACCTTAGCTTCATAGGGTGTTCCTGCTCGAGTGAGGCCAATAGCCCTGTAGCGCGTAGTAGGAGTATTATTTATACTCTCTTGCCCTTCTTGGGCAATAATGGGATAGTCATCAGGTAAAGGAATAAATTCACTTATTAAGGGATGGTCAAATGTTGTAGTTACATAGATCCCCAATGTAGGAAGTAAAACCCACGCCAAATTGCGATCTTGCCTTGCTATAGTGGTTATTGGTAAGTTCTCTACATTTAGCTCAATTCTTTCCATATTAGGGGCACGATAAACCTTGCCAGTAAAAACATCTTCCCCATCTAGAAAGCTCATATCTGCTGAATAGGATAGCTCAGGATGATCAAAAAAACCCTCAGCAATCATTATTTGCGCTTGTGCCAAACTAAGGACCATACTAACAACTAATGTGCTAAACAGCACCTGCAATTTAAATAACTCCATAACTATTTCCTTTCTGTGTAAGTTTAACTCACACATTACTTCCTAAATCTAGAAATTTTCTAAACCTAGCAGCGCACAAAAAGGTATTTCCCTTTGCCCTTTTTGAAATTTCAGCGGTGCCTTTCATGTAATGATGAATTGGTAACCCTACCTAGAAATAAAATTCAGAGGAGTATTCAAAATTAAAGTGAGGACCTGATAATTTATCCTATTCAGAAAAGTAATAATGCTTTAGCTTCACAAAAATGTCTAGTTTTTGTAATTTTTCAAGTAAATTCAAATTAGTGCTTAGTACCTGACAGAATTTACTTGCCTAAAACACTATTAAACTATCCCTCGCTGTTCTTAATCTTTCACAGGCAAACCACTAGGCACACTTTCAGGCACTTCACTAGGTAAGTCATCTATTTTGGGATCCTTTAGAGCTTCTAGGAAGGTTATCAAATCTTGCTTTTCTCGTTCAGTAAGGTCAAGTGGGTCCTTAACGTCTTGGTCTAAATTATCAAGCAAAGCATTAAGTGTGCCAGAATCATTTTTAACAGTAGTTTGTAAAGAGGGTTCGAGTCCACTAGGATCGTAGTTCCTTAAAGCTTTTTCAACATCATCATAATGTTCAACAACTTCTTCTAAAGTTAGGTATGCTCCATTATGCATAAAAGGATTGGTTTCTGACACATTTCTTAAAGGTGGTGTCCTAAAAGCAAACTTGTCTTCTTCTTTACCTGTTATTAGAAAAAGTCCTTGGTCTAAAGGAGCAGAGTCTCCTTTACCGGGACCCAGTTGGGGAATACCTATGTTATGATGTTCTTGATCTGTCATCAGGTTACCTGTATGACACACAGAGCATTTTGATTTGTTTTCATCGTAGAAAATTATGGCACCTCTCTTAGCTGCATCTGATAAAGCATTTTTGTCACCTGCAAGGTAAAGGTCCCAAGGGCTTTCCAAAAATGTCCAAGCATCTATCTCAAAAGCTGCTATGGCATTGGCAATATGTTGAATACCTAATTCTTCTTGAGGAACATTAGGGTAAACTTCAACAAAACGTCTTTTGTATTCATCTATAGCAAAAACCCTTTGTGCCAGAGACTCCCATATAGACACAAAATCCATGTCATCAATCAAGGCAATTTCATTAACTGCACCATTTACATCTAAATCACCCTTATTACCTCGCATCTCTCCTCGAGAAGTTAAAGGAAACATAGCTTGTGCAGCTACTACATTTTCTACACCATTTGGTAATGAATCACCTGCTGGTGTGACAAAACCATCTGTTAGATTGCCAGAAACTCTGCTATCCCAGAACATAGTATTCCACTCAAGTGAACCACGATTAAAGACTTCAGGAGCATTTCTAGGAATTCTTGATCTCCCATGTCCTAAAACACGATTTTGCCCCGAGCCTAAACCACCTGTACCAATAGATAAAGACAGTTCATCACTTGTAACTAAGGTATCACGGTGACAAGTAGAGCAAGAAATGTCCTTATTGCCACTTAAAATTTTGTCATACATTAACAACCTACCTAATTCAACCTTATTAGGATCAGGGATAGGCCCTGAGTCTAACTGAGTTACGTTCGCTTTGGCCAAAAGTGGACGCAATTTATCGTCTAAACTAGTATCCTCTTTGCTACAACTAACTAGCAGAATAACAAGAATCAATATGCCAATAATCCAAATGTATTTTCTATTCATGCTTACTCCCTTAAAAATAAAATTTTATGACAATGCAATGGGTAAACCCGCAGCTTTAGTCATAAGATGACAGTGTCTGCTCAATTTAATCAATATTCCACAAAATGGAGAAAAAACCAAAGCATTGACTACAAGTAGATCTTGATCGCTTGTCAAATTTTTGTTTGGAATGGGCTTATTACTATGAATCTTAGTTATATACATCTTACCAAAAACCCTCTTTCACAATTGCGGAATGTTGCTAATTCCTCAAACAAGCACATGGTACTATGAATAAAGGATGAAATCAAGGCTAATTCAAAAACTGCATGCTGTGAAAGTGGTAAGCACGTTTTAGAGAGGGGTAGTAACCCAATACCTAAAAGTCCGCCCAATAAAAAACGATGTTTGAATGTAGGCACGCTACATAAAGTAAAACTTAAGCCCAATAAAACAAATAACCATAATGTTGATTTTAAAACCATGCTAGCAAGCCATACCAAAGACGTAGTTTCTCCAAGAAAATTCATTATCTTCCCTCTTTCCTAACATTCTCTATCAGTTGTGATAAGCGCTTTAGCTGTTCTAATTTCATAGCTTTATCTAAAAATAGTGCTAAAAAAATAGCACTTCAATGCTAAAAATTTAGCACTCTTTAATTGAATTGTCAAGAACTAGGTCATGTTCCCAACAACTGTGAATAATTATTTTAAGCTACTAGAAACTAAAAGATAGGCTGCACTATTTAAATTCTATCCTAGAAGTGGGTTGTGCATGGTGCACCATCTGCATAAAGCCTCTCTGTGAATACATATCTAAAAAACCTACTTTTGTAAGGGCATTGGAGGTGCTGAAAAAACTTCCTAGGGAAGTAAACACAGTTTACAAGTTCTGCTCCTTAGCTAACAAGATTAAGCGATTCGGACAAGACTTTTATCTTTAGTAGTAAGATGTATCATACTTAAGTGATTCTAATAGAGTCATGGAATTTATGCCTGCTAATTTTATAGAGAGGAATTATGGCGCAAAAACTACCAAAAGGTTGCCTAGAATACAATGCTGAGGATCAAGAGTTAATAGACAAAATATTATCAACTACGATAGAAGTTTATGAAAGGTTTGCGTATAGGCATCTTGATTCTAGTTCTCTTCAAGATCTTGGTTATTTAACCGAGGAAGGTTCACTTACTAAGGAGATTTATAAAGTAAGTCGTCATCAAGAAGATAGCTCTAAGGCAAAAATGGGCCTTCGATTTGATTTAACCAAACCTTTTGCTCGACATATTTCTGAAAACAATCACTCCCTCCCTTTTCCTTTTAAACGGTGGGACTATGGTAGAGTTTATCGTGGTGAAAAACCTCAAAAAGGTAGGCTACGCCAGTTTTATCAATGTGATTTTGATGTTGTTAATAGAGGAGATTTGCCACTTTATTATGATTTTGAAGTAGTTCAAGTAATCTATGAGGTAATGAATGCATTACTTGGTGAGAACACATTTGACATTCGTTTTAATCATCGTGGATTAGTAAATGACTTACTTAAAAATTATGGGATTGAAAATGACCTTCAGGACTTAGTTTATAAACTACTTGACTCCTTCTATAAAATAGATCGTAGGGATTTTAGTCAAGAGTTAGAAAAGTTAGGATTGAGAGAGTTTAGTGATGACTTATTAGCTTGCCTTGAAAGTAAAGTTGATTCTTTAGAGAGTTTTGAAAGGTTAAAGGAGATGTCTTTATTTTCAGGTTTGGTTGACTCTGAACCACTAAAGGCTATTGAATATTACTTCAAGCTTGGTATTAATGCTCAACTAGACTTAACCATTGTTCGTGGGCTTGGGTACTACACTGGTTTTGTAGTTGAATCTTTTGTTGATGGCAATGAAGGGTTTGGTAGTGTTTTTTCTGGGGGTAGGTATGATAACCTTGTGCAGTCTAGTGACACAATACCTGGAGTTGGAGCTAGTATTGGGATTTCTAGAATTGCTCAGATTCTAAAACTTAGGCAAACATCAGAAGCCTCTCTATTGTTTGATGATGAGCTTGTCTTTATTTCAGTGCTTGATGATAAAAAAGAAAGCATATTAGTAGCATTAAGACTCTGTTCAGCAATCAATAAAAAAACAAATACCCTCATTGATGTTCCGGGGAAACGTCTCTCTAAGCTAATTGACGCTATGAAGCCTAGATGGCTTGTTAGCATTATTAATTCAAACTTAATACTTAAAGACCTTAAAAACAAGGAAGTGATTTCACGAGATTTAGCCTCTACTATTGCAACTTTACAATAAATAGCTCGGCGCACTATTAATCCATCTTGTAAAAGTATTTTGCCATTTCAATATATGATAAATACTATTTAGGCAATACATAGAGCAGACCTGAGCATGATTTAAAACACTGACCCTAACATCTGAAACTGAGCTAGCATTACAGCACAACACTGCTGGGAGATGTTTTAGGCAAGAGTGTTCTTATCTTCTCCATAGTCTCTTCAGTCAAATGTTCCATTTCAGCTTTATCTTTACCTTTTGGAAAAATAGCCTTACCACACTCAACACTGAACCTTCGTCCCTCCCGCCATATAGCAGCAGGTAATATTGGCACTTCTGCCCGCTGGGCCAAAAACGCTGCCCCATTCATAGCCTCAGCATCACCTTTATTACGTGTTCCTTGAATAAAAATACCTACGACTTCCCCCTTCTTTAATAGGCGCAAAGCTTCTTTAACAGCTGTTATGTCATTGCGGCTACGATCAACAGGGAAAGTGGAAAGGCTATTCATAAGCCAGTAACCAAAAGGGTTTCCAAAAAGTTCCTTTTTAGCCATATAATTTATTTTTCTATTAATGCAAACTCCTAAAATAGGTGGGTCAAAGTTAGAAATGTGATTGGCAGCTATAATTGCCCCGCCACTTTTGGGAACATTGTTTGTGCCACTTATAGTAAGACCATACCTAAGGCGTACAAAAAAGAGTAATACAAACCTAGAAAGGTAGTAAAACCAATTCCTATAACTAAAAAGGCGAATAAGTGTTTCCATAGAACTATCATACAAAACTTTCTCGCCTACACTAAAAGCTGTGTGTTAGTTTATTACAATGCAAAGCCTCAAAGACACTTTAAGATTAGCCCTTGAAAATGCTGTTAGTGCCATTAGTGCTAAGGTTGAAGTAATCATTCAAGAAGTTCCTGAAGATAAGCCGGGGGATTATGGTAGTCCTATTGCTTTTAGTTTGGCGAAAAGCTTGCGCAAGAACCCTGCTATGATTGCAAAAGAACTTATTGCACAGCTCGAGTTACCCAAAGGCATAAGCCAAGTTAATGCTGTAGGGCCTTATATTAACTTTCATGTTGATAGAGCACAATTCATAAAACAAGTGGTTGAAAGTGATTTGAGTTTACCACTAAAAAATAAAAAAGTAATAGTTGAGCATACTTCTGTTAATCCTAATAAAGAGGCTCATGTGGGACACCTGCGTAACATCGTTTTAGGGGATGCTTGCGCGCGTGTTTTGAAAGCTGCTGGTTACGAGGTAGAAGTACAAAATTATATAGATGACACAGGTAGACAAGCTGCAGAATCACTTTTTGCCATAGATTATTTTGGTGAAGTTTATGAGGGCACTAAGAAGTATGATCATTGGCTAGGTGAGCTTTATGTACGCCTAGGTCAAGCCAAAGAAGCTGATGGTGAGATTATAGAAAAAGGTGTTTCTGATGTTATGAGGGAACTCGAGCAAGGAAAACTACGTACAGAAATTGTAGAGATTGTAAAAGCACAGTTGCAAACTTACTATGCTTTGGGCACAGAGTACGACTTGTTAGTGTGGGAATCTGATGTGGTAGCAGCTGGTTTCTTAGAGCAGGGGCTTAACATTTTAAAAGACAGTCCCTATATATTGGAACCTGATGAGGGAAAGTATGCTGGAGCAACTATTATGGATGTATCTGAGTTTATACCTGGCTTAGAAGAGTCCAATGTAGTTCTAGTCCGCAGTGATGGCAATGCTGTGTATGTAGCTAAAGATATTGGCTATCATTTTTGGAAAGTAGGCCTTTTCCAAGGCCTTAAGTTTAAGCATTTTGATACCCAACCCTCTGGCAAGCAGCTCTACAGCAGTTTCCCTGATGGAGAAATTACTCCTGATGGCAAGCAATTTGCAAAGGGGCAATATGTGAATGTCATAGATGTGCGTCAATCTCACCCTCAAACCATTGTTAAAACAGCCCTTGCACTTTCTGGCACTTCTGAGGGTAAATTGGCTTCTGAGGACTCACATCACCTTGCCTATGAAGTAGTAACACTTGAAGGCCAGGCTATGAGTGGGCGTAAAGGTATTACTTTAGCAATAGATGCAGTTATTGATGAAGCTATAGAGCGAGCTAAGAAGGTAGTGCTTGAGAAAAATCCTGACTTGCCAAGCATTAATGAGGTGGCTCGACAAGTAGGTATTGGAGCCCTTAGATTTGGAATGCTTAAAAGCGAGGCTAGGAAAGTTATTGATTTTAGATGGGAACAAGCTCTTAGTTTACAAGGTGACTCAGCTCCTTATGTGCAATATGCTCATGCTAGGGCTAGTAGCATTTTACGCAAGGCGAGTGGATTTAATGTTACTAGAGCTGATTGGGGTAAACTTGGTAAGCTCGAGCTGAAATTAGCCCAAGAAATTGCTAAAGCTCCCGAAGTTATTTTGAATGCTGCTAAAAATGTTGCTCCACACCAGATAGCACAATACGCCCTAGAGCTAGCTACCACATGGAATAGTTACTATAACCATAAAGATGATAAAGGTAACTATGACACACAGGTTCTAACAGCAGAAGAAGGTTTAAAAGAAGCCCGTCTTATTTTGGTAAGTAAGGTAAAAAAGACCTTGGCTTACACTCTTGATTTACTTGGTATTTCTGCTCCCCAAGAAATGTGATAACAGAGGCAAAAATCCATTATAACTAACAGGTTAAAGGTATGATTAAAATATGATTGAAGCTCTAGACAACTATCACCTTTTACCCCATGTCCTGCACGATATTGAAGAAGTGGATTGTAGTTGTACTGTGCTAGGGCATTCGTTGCCTTATCCTTTATTATCCGTAATAAAAGCTCACCATAGTTATAAACACATGTACCAAAAATTTTGTTTTTTAGATACAGATAGAACACTTACTTTAGAAAAAGGGGCTGAGCAAACCATTCCCTTGCTTGCTCCTGAAAGAATGGGGGTTTTAATGCCTAAGGTAAAAGCCCTAACTGCTAAAAAAGTGCCTGCTCTGGCTTTAGACATTACTAAATTTGCTCAAGCAACAGCCTTTGATAATGATTACCACTTTAAAACTCGTGAGGATTTAGCTGAGTTAAGGGCTGCTGTTCCTTGTCCTCTATGGCTTTACGGTGTTGCTAGCCCACAAGATGCCGAGGTAGCTGCTGAAGCTGGGCTAGAGGCCATCGTTGTAGATTCTGATTCCTTTACTTTACTAAGTGCCCCACCTACAATAGAAGTATTCCCAGAAATTTTTGATGCTGTAGCAGGAATGTTGGCAATATATGCTGGTGGACCAACTAGAAATGGCATTGATGTTTTTCGCTATTTGGCTGTGGGGGCTGAAGCAGTGGTTATAAATTCAGATAGGCTACTATTAAATATAAAGAATGAACTCGAGTACGCTATGCGTTTAACAGGTTGTAAAACACTTACTGACATAGGTTATGAAGCCATATATACACCCTTATTTGGTAGCGGGAGCACTTGACAATTTTATCACAAGTGCGCTAGTATTCTCTTTGCTTCAGCGCGAGGTGGAGCAGTCTGGTAGCTCGTCGGGCTCATAACCCGAAGGTCACAGGTTCAAATCCTGTCCTCGCAACCAAAAACAAAAAGAACCCCTACTTTAAGTAGGGGTTCTTTTCAATTAAGGATTTAGTGTCACATTAACCTGATAGGACCCCAAGTGTCTATCTATATTGGTGGCAAATTGGTCACCTAAAAGTACCTCTAGGATATACTCACCAGTTTCTGGCAACTTATAGGTAAACGATCTGGATCTATTTTTTACGCCTGTTCGAATGCTACTACGACGAGGTGCATTGTAGAACTCAAACCCACTTTTTAATTCGCGGACCGTAAGTTCTGCAAATAAATCAGAGTTTTGTTCATGGCTAATTGCAAATTCAAGTTTGTCATCTGCAGCACCGAAAATACTGTAGTAGTGACGTTCTCCCAATGTATCTAGAGTATCTGATACTGTTGCACCAGAAGCAATGGGTGTTGGTGAGTCAATCTCAAAAAGACCTAAGGTGTAACTGCCACTAGCATTGCTACCATCTATGCTAATGCTATAAAGGCCATCAAGCTCGAGCTCAAAAACTATGGTGTCATGTAAACCTCCTGCACCAAACGATGAACCTCCAAAAGTTTGCCCATTGGGATCCACTAGCTTATAATTTATGGCTTCTAAAGAAGTTTCCTCACTAAAAATAGCAAGTTTGATAAGGTCATCTGCTTTACCTTCAAATAGATATATATCCACATCCCCCAAGCTATCTTGGGTGTTGCTATTGTAGCTAATTGTAGGGACTCCGCTATCCTCTCCACTAAGAAAGTCAAAGTACATAAAAACGGAGCGGCCCACCTCTGGCCCAGTGCCTTCAAAGATACGTGTCTTACCTGTAAGTCTATCTATAGCAATAGCTTGGAAAGGTTGGTTTTCAGGAATTGTAGGAATATAGAAGTAGCCACTTGAATCACTAATGCCTGTAAATGGCACAGAGTTTCCACCAGCAAAGAATACCTTAACGACAAATCTTCCCGCCAGATCACCTGTAAGACCATCTATGCCTGTTTGCTGTGTTCGTAAACTATTACTACTTGTGCTGTCTTCGCCACCTATCGCTGATCCGCAGCCGTCACCGCCCGGTGGAAAGATAGAGCCCATACCAGTCATGCTAGATGATGATGTTTGTTGGGTGCGTAGGCTTGCAGGTGATAATCCACCCGGTGGCAGTGTCTCTGGTGTGTAGGGAGGAAGACAGGTTGAACTGGGAGGAGGTTGAGTGAAGCAATTATAAACCTCGAGTAACATTAAACCAAATGCTCCACCTGCTATTCCTAGGCCACCACCAATAAGAACACCTCCCGCTCCAACCAACAAAATAGCAGTTCCACTAAGGGGAAGAGAAACAGTAGAAAGTGTCACAAGTACTATAGTTCCTAAAATTGCTGAGTAACCACCTATAAGAGTAAGTGAAAAAAGATTTTTAAGTATCGGAATATTACATTGTAACAAAACTAAATCAGTGTTGCGCGCATTAAATTGATTAAGAAGGTCATTTATGTTTGAGTTGGTAATGAAGCTGGCAATATCATGTAAAACTTTTTCCTCATCAGTTGTGAGGTTTTTACTTGCCTCTGCAAATTTTTCTTGCGCATTGAGCTTACCCCCAAAAACTGGACAGAAAACCCCGGCGAAATTAAGGTCCATAGAAGATGTAAAATATCTAGAATATGGAGATATAAATGAGCCAGACAAAAGGAATAAGAAAAACATATAAGAAAGAATTCAAAGCTAAAGTTGCAGCAGCAGCCATAGTTGGAGAGAAGAATCTTGCAGAATTAGCAAATCAATATGGTGTACACACCACTCAAATTAAAGAATGGAAAAAAGCTGGATCAGAAGCATTGCATGAAAGGTTTTCATTACTAAGAGGTAGAAAAGCCAGACTACAAGAACGTAGAGAGGCTGCACTGTACGAACAGATTGGCAAATTGAAAATGGAACTAGATTTTTTGTCCAAAGGGCTCAAAAACTGAGTCAAGAGGAACGTATGTTGATAGTCGATCCAAGGCACCCTCAATTGAGCATTACTAAGCAATGTGAGTTACTGAGACTGAATCGTAGTAGTTATTACTATCGACCTACAGGAATTAGTGACCTCAATGAAAAGTTGATGCAAAGGATAGATGAGTTGTATACAGATCATCCTTTTCTAGGTTATCGCAAGATAACAGCAATGCTAAATAGAGAAAGCTATAAGGTCAATCATAAAAGAGTATATCGTTTGATGTGTCTGATGGGTTTGCAAGCTATATATGCCAAACCCAAACTAAGTAAACCAAAGGAAGGACATAAAATTTACCCATACCTTCTGAAAAACAAAATCATAAACAAACCAAATCAGGTATGGGCTAGTGATATTACGTATATACGTTTGCAAGGAGGATATTGCTATCTGGTAGTAGTAATGGATTGGTATAGCCGTTATGTTGTTTCATGGGAAGTTTCGAATAGCATGAAAGCAGAGTTTTGTATAGAAGCATTAGAAGAGGCGCTGGAAGGAGAGAAGCCAGAGATATTCAATACAGATCAAGGTAGTCAGTACACAAGTCATGAGTTTACGGATATATTGAAGGTAAACGAAATAGCAATCAGCATGGACGGAAGAGGGTGCTACATGGATAATATATTTACAGAAAGGTTGTGGAGAACGGTAAAGTATGAAGAAGTATATCTAAAGGAATACAAAAATATAGAGCAAGGAAGGGAAGAAATAGGAAAGTACTTACAATTTTATAACAGTGAACGTCCGCATCAATCATTGCAGTACAAAACGCCTGAATTAGTTTACAGAGAGGAGAAAACTAAATCAATAATAACAGGATAGGTTGTTATCAAGCTTACAAACAATGTAATCTCAATTTGATATCATTTTAGTAGGTCTTAATTAACCTTAATTTTTTGTCCGATCAATTGGGTTCACCTCACATCTTTGAGTTGTCTTAAAGCATCTACTATATCTGGCTCTTCTTCTAAAGCAGTTATCAATTGAGCTATAGCCTCATCAATAATGACTGCAGGCTCTTTTGTGAGAGCTGGCATAGTTTCTACCACAACATCCACAGGAGAAGATATTTCACCCGAACCAACATTTGTTAGAGTCAGTGTGGCTAACCCTACAGGCAATACAGGAATATAAACACCAATTGTGGGAATAGCATTCTGATCTTCATAATGACTGTTTAACAAGGCAGGTAGTTGAATCAGGGTATCATCTACTTTAGATTGAAAAGTGGCAGTATTCCCAAGTGCTGAAAAGGGATTAAATCCTGTTGGTGCTTCAATTTCAATGAATGTACCCGGTGGACCACTAATAGTTCCATTTTGCAGTGTACGTAGGGTCTTTGTTCCAGAGCTAGTTGTAACTTTGGTTGCACCAAGCTGAATTTTGGGGATAGGGTCAGATATAATATCTCCATTTGGAGTAACACTAGCAGTGTTAGCAACCATCAACTCACCCACACCATCATCATCTGCATCTGGAGCAATCATATAATTCACTACAATTTGATTTGGCTGCACCATAGGACCAAACCCGCCAGAGGTGACTGCAACAGGTGTCTCTAGAGGTTTACTAGCACTGATTTCCTGTGCTCCTAAGAACGTTACCCCCAGAGCATCATAATCTACACCAGTAGCAGCTTTTACCTCTTCTTTCGTTTTTGCTTCAAACTTGACATTACTCCCTACTGTTGCACCTGAGGGAATAGAGAGTGTACTAAGTGCCCCGCTAGCTTCAGTTGTACCAAGTGCTGCACCTTCATTAGTTACTGTTGCTTGTGATGGAGGTGATGGTTTATTTGTAACAGAAATGTTCTGAGTAGAGCTTTTACCGTTTTTACCCTTTAGCGCCGCAGTTAAATTAAGTGTACCTTCAGGAAAGTCTTTAGAGTCTAGAAAAACTTTAAAGCCATCACTTGCTGTTGTGTCAGTTCCAAGATCAGTGTTACCTGCTTTGAAGTTGACACTTGCTACTTCAGTAGCATCAAATGGTTGAGCAGAAAAGTAGATAGTTCCAGCAATGCTACTACCATCTTTTGGACTGTTGATAACAAATGGGGGTCCTCCAGTAGAAGGTTTAGGATTTGGAGGGTTCTTGTTACCTCCTCCTGTACAAGAAATAATAGTCCAAAAAACAATTGTAAGACTTAAAGTGTGGCGAAAAAGAATAGCGCTAGGGCAAAGCTTCATTACATTCCTCCTATAAAATTCTGCTATATTTTGAAATTATTCTGCACCTTTGTAGAAGTAAACTACAGTGCTTATGGCACTATTATTTCAAACCAGCGTTTCACCAACGTTTCAGCTAAAAACATAGTTGTGCCCACATAATCCCCATAAAGTGGGCTCATTTCAAGAATAGGTTATTCTTAGTTACCTTGAGCAAGATAAAATCATTTCAAAATTGTTATAATACCCTGTGTCTAAAACATATAATCTATTAAAGAGGCTATTCAAAGGTTTTCCCAAAGCCTTTGCAGAATGGTTAATAGAAGAACCAATACAAAGCATTGAGGAAACAGGGGCAACGCACAAAAATCGCTTAAGTAATTAAGCGAGAAGTTGTAAAGTAAGTGAGGCATAGTGAAAACAATTAGTCAACCCACTTAGGATCTAGAAATATAGCCCAAGAAACAATTTTATTAGCTAAACAGCGAAAAGGTGCAACCCTATTGGCTATTTCTAATCAACGGGTATTATAATGTGCATCTGCATACATACAGTCCTATAAAAACAATGATAAAAACAATGCCTAAGAGTGCTGTGGGCAACCCTATAGCGTTGTTGGGGGCGTTGTTAGGGGCGTTGTTAGGGGCGTTGTTAGGGGTTTGTTAGCTATCCCTTTGGCATCTTACTAACTAACGTTGCGCTCGAGCGTAGCGGAAATTAGCTTGGAGGCTAAGAAATGAAAAAGTTAGTAGGTTTAGGTATTTTAGTTTTATTAGTGGTTTTTACAGCTGCGTGTATTGCTCAAGGGAGCAATTCAAGTGAAAGCACAAACATTGTTCGTTTTGATGTAGCTGAGAATATGTCTAAGTTTGTCTTCGACGAGGCTCCAGTATTTGAAGATGGTATGCCAGCTCATGGTAATACTTTTGTCACTCAAGGCTATATTTACGAATATGGCACGCTTGAGGGTGGCAACGGTGTACTTGCTGATGGCAGCCCTGAATTCCCCGATAAAGTTATTGGTGAGTGGACATGTCGTGGTGTGTTTGTTGGTGCTGGTGCACATACTGAAACAGGAGCTTGGGTAATTACCACTCAACTTTACAATTTTGGCAGTGAACTCGGTCAAAACACACTTGTGACAGAAGGCTATGAAATTGCAGATGTAAATGTCAACATTAAACGCGCTATAACAGGTGGTACTGGTGAATATGTTCAAGCTCGAGGTGAAGTTGCTCAAGCCTTTTTAGGTTTTAATGGTAGTGAAGGTGTCAACTTACGTTTTGAGATGATGGTCTCAAAATAAAACTTACATTCTAGTGGGTAGAGACTCTCTTTCTTTACCCACTGAGTTTTATTTGTAATAGGAGAACTAAATGTTAAGTGACAAAACCCTAACACAGCTTCAATCAAGAGAAAAACTTAGAACTGCATCACAGAAATATTACACTCTTATTGAAAAACTATGTAGTTGTATAGGATTACTAATTTTTGGACTTGCTGCTTGGCCTGTTTCAAAAAGGCACAATTTTTCTAAGGAAGTTAGGGAAAGTCAATGAATTCCACAAACAAGCTTATGTGTGTTTTAGCCCACCCAGATGATGAATCTTTAGGCTTTGGTGGGGTGATAGCTAAATATGCTGCCCAAGGCATTGATGTTTCTCTTATTATGGCTACTCGAGGCCAAAAAGGTTGGAAAGGTAAAAAAGAAGATTACCCCGGTCCAGAAGCTTTAGGAGATATTCGTACTAAAGAGTTACAAGCTGCCAGTCACATTTTAGGCATAAAGCAAATCCACTTCTTAGATCATATGGACGGAGAACTAGACCAAGTTGAGCCACAAGAAGTAATTAGAAAGATTGCTTGGCAGATACGTAGTATAAAACCTCAAGTGATTTTAACCTTTGGACCAGAGGGGAACTATGGGCATCCAGATCACATCGCCATTTCTCAGTTTGCCTGTGCAGCAGTTTTACAAGCAGCAAATTCTCAGTATCAGACAAATTCCCTAGCACCACAGTGCATTAGCAAGCTTTACTATCTTGCTGACACTAAAGGCCTTGTTCACGAATATAAAAAGGTTTTTGGTGGACTTACTATGCAAGTTGATGATGTAAAAAGGCAATTTTTAGGTTGGGAAGAATGGGCTATTACTACAAAAATTGATGTTTCTGACTATATTGACATAGTAAAGAAAGCTATTACCTACCATAAATCACAGTTGCATAATTATGAAAAACTGATAAATCTGCCTGAAGTAAAGTGGCAGAAGATTTTTGGTCAGCAAAGTTTTTACCGTGCTTATAGCTTAGTTAATGGTGGTAGGGAAGTAGAGACAGATCTATTTGCAGGTCTTGGAGAAAAATCCTATAAACCTCATTAACTTTGCTTTATTTATCCCTATTTTGTAACACTTAAGTTTTCAACTCAACTTTTAACTTTTGTAATGCTGCTTGATAAGCTTCTTGGCTTATAGGAGGCAAAGGCACAGCAATTTCTACTCGTAAGTCTTTAGCTTTTACTAACAACTCAGTAGCTAATTCAAGCTCTTCTGTAGCAATTTTTAGATAGGCTAAAGCTTCGTAGCATTGAGCTAAACCTAGCTTATCACCAATCTCTTCACGCAGATTTAAGCTGCTATTGATAAACTCTAAAGTCAGATCATAATCTTTATGGACATAAGCTAATTTACTTTGGCTTAAATATGTACGGGCTATGCCCCACTTGTAACCATCTATAGCTTGCCAATGATTTGTAGCTTCATTAAGGCAAGTTTCAGCAGCTACCAAATCTCCTTGCTCACGTCTTATATCAGCTAGTAAAGTTGCTGCTAAAGCAGGAACTTCTTGGTTGCTAGACTTGTAAAACACCTCTAAACTTCCACAGGCATTCTCAGCAGCTTGTGCTAGATTACCTTGTTCAAAAAAGCCTTCTCCTTGTATAAACTTAGCCCAGCTAGTGACTAATTTGTCTTCAAAGTGCTCGAGTGTCTCAAAAGCCCTTGTAAGTAACTTAACACCTTCTTTATAGTTACCTAAAGTATTTTCTATCCAAGCCAAATTAATAGCAGTAAGGATTATCCCACGCTTGTCTTCTATTTCTTGTCTAATTTTTAGACTTTCTTTAAAAAATGGTTTAGCTTTAAGTAACTCTCCTTTAAAGAGAGCCCCCCAAGCTAAGTTATTTAAAGATAGTGCTTCACCTCGTTTGTTTTCTAAAAATTTATGCTTTTCTAAAGCCTCTTCAGAAAGCTCTTGTCCTTTTATGGTATAGCCACAATGAAAACTAACCCAGCTCAAATTATTTAGAGTGTTGGCTAAAACTAGCTCATCATCAAAATCTCGAGCAATAGCTAAGCTTTCTTCAAAAACAGGCCTTGCTCTGTCAAAGTTACCTATAGTAAACATTAAAGTACCTAATCCATTAAGAGCTTTGGCTCGAGTCATTGTTTTGACTTGGGCTTTAGGATGGTTTAGTAAACTCTCTAGGTGAAAACTACCTTCACGTATATGACCACGTACCATCCAAAAACGCCAAATAGCAGCTGCTAACTTTAAATCTAACTCAACTTTACCCTTATCTTTTGCCCAAACAATTGCTGCCCGTAAATTGTCATGCTCCTCGGCTAATTTAGTAAACCATTCAATTTGCTTGGCTCCTATAAGCTCTGGCTCTGCTTGCTCAGCAAGAGCAAGATAATAATGAAAATGAGCCTCTTGTAAAGCCTCTAGTTCTCTTGCTTCTTTTAAGCAATTTAAGGCGTGTTCACGTATAGTTTCGAGCATAAAGAAACGCATCTCACCAGATGCTTGTTCCTCAGAATATACTAAACTTTTGTTAACTAACTCTGTGACGCCATCAAGAAGATCTAATCCTTGACAAATGCTTTCAGCTGTTTCTAAACTGAACCCCCCTACAAAAATAGCTAAGCGTCTAAAAAGTGTTTGCTCAGTTTCAGTTAAAAGACTATGACTCCAATCAATTGTTGCTTGTAGTGTTTTATGACGGCTAGGTAAATCTCTTGCTCCACCTTTAAGGATCTCAAGCTTTTTATCTAAGCGTTTCAATAGTGCTTTAGGGCTCAACATTCTAACCCGTGCAGAGGCTAGGTAAATAGCAAGAGGTAAACCATCTAAGGCACAACATATTTCAGCAATTGTTTTAGCATTCTCTTCATCAACAGTAAAACTAGGCCTAGTGTTTTTAGCATTCTCAACAAATAAAGCAATAGCAGGATAATTTAATAAATCATTAGTAGCGGGTAATTTGTGCAGATCAGGCAAGTCTAGAGGTTCAAGGGGGTATTCTTTTTCTAAGCTTAGATGTAAAGGAACACGACTAGTGACCAACAATTTTAGATTAGGGCAGCTTTGCAAAAGTTCGCCCAGTATTGAAGTAGCTGCTGTGACCTGCTCAAAATTATCAAGTACTAGTAAGATTTGCTTATCTTTTAAAAAAGACTTAGCATTATCAATAACGGGTTTATTCGGATTTTCAGCAATTTCTAAGCTTTGGGTTATGCTCGAGGCCACCAAGTCAGGATCATTAATAGCTGCTAGGGGAACAAAATAGAGCCCATCTTTAAAATATTCCTTTTCCTGTAGCTGTTTAGTAACTTGTAAAACTAAAGAAGTTTTTCCCACTCCTCCTGTACCAACTACGGTTAAAAGTTGACAATCTTTTTGAGTCAGAAAATCTAGTACTTCTGCTAATTCTCTTTGACGACCCATAAATAAAGGAGATAAAGGAGGTAAGTTATTGCTAGACTTTTTCTGCTCTTGGTTACCAATTGATTTGACCTTTTGAGAAGTTGCGAGAGTAATGCCATATTCTTGTAGTTCTTTTTTTACCTTATGGATTTCTGGATTGTTGCTTGCTAGTAGCAAATTATAGCAACGTTCCAAATCTTCAATTTCTAAATTGGGTGCTCCAGCAAGATTATAAGCCAACTCGGTATACTTAGCAGCAATAGCATACCCACCCTCACTTGCTTTTTTCTCTGCAAACTTTAAAATAGCTTGGCGAGTTAAGTGGGCTAAATGTTCTCGTTTTGCATATACCCATTCTTCAAGTTCAGTACTCCAATTGCTAAGGTAAAAACCTTCGAGAAACGCTCCTTGATAAAGCTTGTTAGCATTTTCAATATCTTCTTGAGCAATAGCAGTTTCTAGGGCCTTAACATCAGTATTGACAAGGGCACGCAATTGCGTAGAGTCAGCTTCGATTGCTTCAGGTGCATTACGTCGCAATTGAGCTAAAGCTACACCTAAGCTTTTCATGTGGTCAGAGGCCTCTGGCCAGAAAAGCTCAGCCATGTGGCGTCTTTCCTGAGGCCCTTCTAGAGCCAAATAACACAATAGCAGCAAAGGTTTAGGGCGACTAAAATTTGTTTGTTGTAGCTCAAGTTTGCCTAAAGTGCGTAAGAGCATTAAAAGTAGTCTAGCAAATTTTTTATAGGTCTTACAGCAAGTTAGACTCTAATTTAGAAGGGTTGAGTCCACAAATCAATTGTTTATGTTTAACTTTTGTAATGTTGCTTGATGAGCTTCTTGGGTTATTGGAGGCAAAGGTGTAGCAACCTCTTTGCGCAAACTCTCAGCTTTTGCTAGCATTTCAGCAACTAATTTAGGCTCTTCTGTAGCAATTTTTAGATATGCTAAAGCTTCATAGCATTGAGCTAAACCCAGCTTGTCATCAATCTCGTCACGTAAGTTTAGACTTCTGTTTATAAATTCTAAGGCCAGACTGTAATCTTTCTGAATATAGGCTAGCTTACCTTGGACTAAATGTGTATGGGCTATACCCCACTTGTAGCCATCTATAACTCGCCAATACTCTTTAGCTTCATTAAGGCAGCTTTCAGCAGATGTTAAATTCCCTTGCTCACACCTTATATCAGCTAGTAATGTTGCCGCTAAAGCTGGGACTTCTTGGTTACTAGACTCATGAAATAGCTTCAAACTTTCTTGGGCGTATTCAATAGCTTTTACTAGATTGCCTTGTTCAAAAAAGCTTCTGCCCTGCAAATATTTAGCCCAGCCAGTAACTGGTCCACTTTCTATATGCTCGAGTATACTAAAGGCCTCTAAAAGCAACTGTGTACCTTTATTGTAGTTACCTAAAGTGTTTTCTGCCCATGCCAAGTTAGCAAAAGCGAAAGCTATTCCACGCCTATCATTGACCTTTTGCCTCATTTTTAAGCTCTCTTGAAAAAATGGTTTAGCTTTAAGGGGCTCTCCTTTGAAAAGAGCTAACCAAGCTAAGTTATTTAAAGACAGTGCCACACCTCGTTTGTTATTTGAGTTCTTACTTTTCTCTAGGGCTTCTTCAGAAAGTTCTTGCCCCTTGGTAATATAGCCACAGTGAAAACTAACCCAACTCAAATTGTTTAGAATATTGACTAAAACTAGTTTATTGTCAAAGCCTCGAGTGATAATTAAGCTTTCTTCAAGAACGGGTCTTGCTTTGTCAAAATTTCCTATAGAAAACATTAAAGTACCCAAACCATTTAGGGCTTTAGCTCGATTTATTGTTTTTACTTGGGCTTTAGGATGATTTAGTAAACCTTCTAAGCGCAAACAGCCTTCACGCATGTGACCACGCACCATCCAAAAACGCCAAACAGAATTAGCTAACTTTAAACCTAACTCAACTTCGCCTGTAACTTCTATCCAAGAAATCACTGCACGAATATTATCATGTTCTGCAGCCAACCTAGTAAACCATTCAGTTTGCTTAGCTCCAGTAAGTTCTGGCTCTGCTTGCTCAACTAGAGAGAGGTAATAATTAGCATGAGCTTTTTGTAAGTTTTCAAATTCTCCTGATTGTTTTAAGCAACTTAGAGCATATTCGCGTATGGTCTCTAGCATAAAAAAA
Source organism: Trueperaceae bacterium (assembly GCA_965223045.1). GTDB lineage: Bacteria > Deinococcota > Deinococci > Deinococcales > Trueperaceae > CBDCVN01. Next base: position 2,967,772 of record CBDCVN010000013.1, on the reverse strand, counting down.
CGCATCTCACCAGAATTTTGCTCTTCAGAGCGTATTAGACTTTTATCAACTAATCCTGCTACACCATCTAGAACCTCTAATCCTTGACAAACAACTTCAGCTGCTTCTAAGCTAAACCCTCCTACAAAAATAGCCAACCTTCTAAAAAGTACTTGCTCAGTTTCTGCTAAAAGGCTATAGCTCCAATCAATAGCTGCCTGCAGTGTCTGATGGCGGCTAGGGATATCTTTAGTTTGATTTTTAAGAATCTCAAGCCGACTATCTAAGCGTTTTAGCAGTGCTTTAGGACTCAACATTTTGATTCGTGCAGATGCTAAGTAAATAGCTAAAGGTAAACCATCTAAAGCACAGCATATTTCAGCAACTGTTCTAGCATTTTCTTCATTAAGAAAAAAATTAGGCTTTATGTTTTTAGCGTTTTCAACAAATAAAGCAATAGCAATATAATTTAATAAATCATTAACAGCAGGTAAATTGTGTAAATCAGGCAAGCTTAGAGGTTCAAGGGGATATTCTTGTTCTAAACTTAGATGCAATGGAACACGGCTAGTTACTAGTAATTTTATATTATGACAACTTTGTAAAAGTTCACTGAGTATTGAGGAAGCTACTGTAACATGCTCAAAGTTATCAAGTACTAGTAAAATTTGCTTATCTTTTAAAAAAGACCTAATACTATCAATGACAGGCCTAGTAGGATTTTCAGCCACATCTAAACTTTGAGCTATACTTGAGGCCACTAGATCAGGGTCATTAATAGCTTCTAAAGAAACAAAGTATAATCCATCTTTAAAGTATTCCTTCTCCAGCAAACGTTTAGCAGCCTGTAAAACTAAAGAGGTTTTTCCTACCCCTCCAGTACCAACTACAGTTAAAAGTCGACAATCTTTTTGTAGTAAGTCTTGTATTTCTACTAATTCCTTTTGGCGACCCACAAATAAAGAAGACAAAGGAGGCAAATTATTTTTAGGTCTTCTTTGATCTTTGCTAATTGCTGACTTACTTTCTTGAGCAGCAGGAGTAATACCATATTCTTGGAGTTCTTTTTTGATCTGGTGAAGTTCTGGGCTGCTACTTGCTGAAAGCAGATTGTAGCAACGTTCCAAATCTTCGATTTCTAAATTGGGTGCTCCTGTAAGATTATAAGCCAGTTCTGCATATTTAATAGCAATGGCATATTCACCCTCATTTGCTTTTTTCTCAGCAAATTTCAAAATGGCTTGGCGAGTTGACTGGGCTAAATACTCACGTTTGTTATGCACCCACTCCTCTAACTCTGCACTCCAGTTACTAAAGTAAAATCCCTCTAAAAATGCTCCCTTATACAGTTTACAGACACTTTCAATATCTTCTTGCTCAATAGCAGTCATTAGAGACTTAATATCAGTATCAACAAGGGAACATAGTTGCATTGCACTAGCTTTAATTACTTCAGGTATCTCACGCCTTAGTTGAGCCAAAGCTACACCTAGGCTTTTCATATGGTCAGAGGCTTCTGGCCAAAAAAGCTCAGCTACATGACGTCTTTCTTGAGGACCTTCAAGTGCTAAGTAGCACAGTAAGATCAAAGGCTTAGGGCGACTGAAGTCTGTTTCTTTAAGCTCGAGTTTACCCAAAGTGCGCAAAAGCATGAAAATAGTTTATCAAATTTACTAGTTACCTAGGAATAAGTCTTTGTAGATAGTTGTTAGGGATTGGTAGTTCTATTTTAGGGGCTATTTGAACCTACAGATCAATTGTTTAACTTTTACATGACGTCTTTCTTGAGGGCCTTCGAGGGCTAAGTAGCACAGTAAGATCAAAGGCTTAGGGCGACTGAAGCCTGTTTCTTTAAGCTCGAGTTTACCCAAAGTGCGCAAAAGCATGAAAATAGTTTATCAAATTTACTAGTTACCTAGGAATAAGTCTTTGTAGATAGTTGTTAGGGATTGGTAGTTCTATTTTAGGGGCTATTTGAACCTACAGATCAATTGTTTAACTTTAGTAATGCTGCTTGATAAGCCTCTTGAGCCATAGGAGATAAAGGTGCAGCAATCTCTCTACGCAAACTCTCAGCTTTTGCCAATTCCTCAGCAGCTAACTTAAGCTCTTCTGTAGCAATTTTTAGATATGCTAAGGCTTCATAACATTGAGCTAAACCTAGTTTGTCCTCAATCTCTTCACGTAAGTTTAGACTGCTACTTATAAATTCTAAAGCCAGATCATAATCTCCCTGAAGATAGCCTAACTTACCTTGGATTAAATCTGTATGGGCTATACCCCACTTATAGCCATCTATAATTTGCCAATAATCCTTAGCCTTATTAAGGCAGGCTTCCGCAGCTGTCAAATCCCCCTGTTCACATTTTACATCAGCCAATAATGTTGCTGCTAGAGCGGGGATTTCTTGGCTAGTAGACTCATGAAATATTTCTAAACTTTCTTGAGCACATTCACTAGCCTTTACCAAATTACCTTGCTCAAGAAAACTTCTTCCCTGCAAATATTTAGTCCAGCCAGCAACTGGCTCTCTTTCAAAAGGCTCTAGTATCTCAAAAGCTTCTAAAAATAACCGCTTACCTTTACTATAATTACCTAAAGTATTTTCTACCCAAGCTAAATTAGCAAAAGCAAAGGCCCTTCCACGCTTGTCTTCTACTTCTTGCCTAACTCTTAAACTTTCTTGAAAAAATGGTTTAGCCTTAAGTGGCTCCCCTTTGAGAAGAGCTATCCAAGCCAAATTGTTTAAAGACAGTGCTACTCCTCGTTTGTTGTCTAAGTTTTTGTGTTTTTCTAGAGCCTCTTCAGAAAGCTCTTTTCCTTTGGCAGTATCTCCACAACGAAAAATAACCCAACTTAAATTGTTTAAAATATTGGCTAGAACTAACTCATCATCAAAACCTCGAGTAATTGCTAAACTTTCTTCAAGAACCACTTTAGCTTTGTCAAAGTTGCCTATAGTAAACATTAAAGTGCCTAAACCACTTAGGGCTTTGGCTCGAGTTATCGTTTGAGCTTGAGATTTAGGATGATTTAGTAAACTTTCTAGGCGCAAACAGCCTTCACGCATATGACCACGCACCATCCAAAAACGCCAAACAGCATTAGTCAATCTTAAGCCTAGCTCAACTTCACCTGTGGTTTCTGCCCAAGAAATAACAGCACGAATATTATCATGCTCTTCAGCTAGTCTAATAAACCACTCAATTTGCTTAGCTTTAGTAAGCTCTGGTTCTGCTTGCTCAACTAGGGAAAGGTAATAGCTAGCATGAATCTTTTGTAGTTCTTCAAATTCTCCTGATTGCTTTAAGCAACTTAGAGCATACTCACGTATGGTCTCGAGCATAAAGAAACGCATCTCACCTGAACTCTGTTCTTCAGAACGTATTAGGCTTTTATCAACTAATCCTGCTACACCATCTAAAATATCTAAAGCGCTACCATCTAAACCTAATTCCTGACAAACACTTTCAGCTGCCTCTAGGCTAAACCCTCCTACAAAGATAGCAAGCTGTCTAAAAAGTACTTGCTCGGCCTCTACTAAAAGACTATAGCTCCAATCAATAGTCCCCTGTAATGTCTGATGGCGGCTAGGGATATCTTTAGCCCCACCTTTAAGAATCTCCAGACGGCTATCTAGACGTTTTAGCAGTGCTTTAGGACTTAACGTTTTAATCCTTGCAGAGGCTAAGTAAATAGCAAGAGGTAAACCATCTAAAGCACAGCATATTTCAGCAATTACTCTGGCATTTTCTTCATTAAGAAAAAAATTAGGCTTAATAATTCTGGCATTTTCAACAAATAAGGCAATAGCAATATAATTTAATAAATCATTAACAGCAGGTAAATTGTGTAAATCAGGCAAGCTTAGAGGTTCAAGGGGATATTCTTGTTCTAAACTTAGATGCAATGGAACACGGCTAGTTACTAGTAATTTTATATTATGACAACTTTGTAAAAGTTCACTGAGTATTGAGGAAGCTACTGTAACATGCTCAAAGTTATCAAGTACTAGTAAAATTTGCTTATCTTTTAAAAAAGACCTAATACTATCAATGACAGGCCTAGTAGGATTTTCAGCCACATCTAAACTTTGAGCTATACTTGAGGCCACTAGATCAGGGTCATTAATAGCTTCTAAAGAAACAAAGTATAATCCATCTTTAAAGTATTCCTTCTCCAGCAAACGTTTAGCAGCCTGTAAAACTAAAGAGGTTTTTCCTACCCCTCCTGTACCAACTACAGTCAAAAGTCGACAATCTTCTTGACTTAATAAGTCTTGAACTTCTACTAATTCCTCTTGACGACCCATAAATAAAGAAGATAAAAGAGGCAAATTATTTTTAGGTCTTTTTTGCTCTTTGCTAATTGCTGGCTTAATTTCTTGAGGAGGCGTAGCAGGAGTAATGCCATATTCTCGAAGTTCTTTTTTGATCTGGTGAAGTTCTGGGCTGCTACTTGCTGAAAGCAGATTGTAGCAACGTTCCAAATCTTCGATTTCTAAATTGGGTGCTCCTGTAAGATTATAAGCCAGTTCTGCATATTTAACAGCAATGGCATATTCCCCCTCACTTGTTTTTTTCTCAGCAAATTTCAAAATGGCTTGGCGAGTTGACTGGGCTAAATACTCACGTTTGCTATACATCCACTCCTCTAACTCTGCACTCCAGTTACTAAGGTAAAATCCCTCTAAAAATGCTCCCTTATACAGTTTACAGACACTTTCAATATCTTCTTGCTTAATAGCAGTCATTAGAGACTTAATATCAGTATCAACAAGGGCATTTAGTTGCATTGCACTAGCTTCAATTACTTCAGGTACTTCACGCCTTAGCTGAGTCAAAGCCACACCTAGGCTTTTCATATGGTCAGAGGCTTCTGGCCAGAAAAATTCAGCTACATGACGCCTTTCTTGAGGACCTTCAAGTGCTAAGTAGCACAGTAAGAGCAAAGGCTTAGGGCGGTTAAAGGTTGTTTCTTTAAGCTCGAGTTTACCCAAAGTGCGCAAAAGCATAAAAATAGTTTATCAAATTTACTAACTACCTAGGAATAGGTCTTTGCAGATTTTTGTTAGGGGTTGTTAGGGGTTGTTAGTTCTATTTAGAGATTTGTTAGTTGTGCTTCTGACATCCTGCTAATCAGCATCGCGCGGTGCTCTTGCGAGAAACAAGTTAACAAAATGCTTCAAACCCATCTTGTTAGTTTTTCTCAAATTTTTTAAGGAGATTTTTTATGAAAAGTAAGTTCAAAGTTTTATTCCTACTAATCTTAGTAGGCACATTTACAGTCTTGTTTTTGTCAGCTTGTGGGCAGCAATCACAAATCCAAGACAAAACAACGCTAGACAGTTTGGCATTACCCTCTACACAAGTGCTGGTAGATAATGTCAATGGTGGTCCTGGTGCACTGTTTGGTCACAGCGTAGATATTGCTGACCCAAGTGCTGACCTTGCCATTGTGGGAGCACCAAGGACAGGTTTACCAACAAATCCGACAAATCCTGTGGGTAGCGCCACTATCTACCGTAAGACCTCCCCAACAGACCTCTGGGTGTTTGAGGATGACCTGTTGCCACCATCACCTCAACCTGGTGAGCATTTTGGAGATCAAGTCGCCATTACCCCCTCAACTGTTGCACTGAATAACGGTTACGCCTTTGTTTCGGCAACAGGTTTGAACAGTGCTCAAGGTGCTGTTTTTGTCTACCGAAGGGTCGCACTAGGCAACTGGCAACATGTTGATACACTGATGGATAATAATGGTGTTGCAGGCGACTTCTTTGGTAGCGACCTCGCCTTAAACACCACAGGAACAATACCACGCTTATTGGTAGCTGCAAGTGGTAAAGAAGTCGTCTTTGTTTATGAGTTTAACGGCAGTAACTGGCTTCAGACGCCAAACCCACTGACCTACAAAAATTCAGAGGGTTTTGGCAAAGCCGTTGCCTTAAGTGAAGATGTCATTTTTGTTGGTGCCCCTGACAATACTGTGGGTACCAACAGTCATCAAGGAATTGTTCACGCCTTTGTTGAGACTCCAACTGGTTGGAATCATGTGCAAAAAATTTATGTACCAACGGGTGCCGCAGATGACTTCTTTGGCAGCGCAATTTCTGCTGATCATAAAGCCAAGTTTGTAGCTATTGGTGCTCCTGGACCTAATCTAGGCCAAAATGATGGTACGGTGTATATCTTTAAGCGTCAAGGTTCCGCGGGGACTGCTTGGAATCAATCACAACCACCCTTGAATCCAGCACCCGGCACAGCTAGACGCTTCGGGAGTGCACTTGCTCTTGATGGCAGTGGCACCAAGCTGTTTGTGGGTGCACCCGGCATCACGGGTGTTGCAAGTCACGTTTTCCGCTATAAGATGGCATCAAATGGGACACTTTTGCCTTCAGGCACAGTCCTTATTAACTCGCTGCCCGGAACCCAATTTGGTAATTCCTTAGCTTACGTATCACCTCAACTATTAGTGGGTGCACCTAATGCCCCAGGTAGCCAAGGTCTTAATCAAGGTAATGTCCACGCATTACTTCAATAGAGCTATTTAAACTTTAAGGAGAATAAAAATGAAATATAAACAACAGAAACACATTATAAAAGCTGTTCTCATGACCCTTTGTGTCATAGCCTCTGGGCTAGCTTTGGCACAGTATATTGACACCCACATCACCAGAGGTGAGGTTGTCCCGTTGTCGGACAATGAAATGCAAGCACAGGGCATCATGGCCACGGAACAAGATGCTGAGCTAAGTGCAGATGAACCAATGGTTAACGAGGATAGCACTGAGGCCAGCATCATCACTGATAACATCATCGGGTTACAAGACGGCACCAGCAACGCCATTTTCGATGAAGGTGATTTGCCCTAAGGTACTTTGGTGACAGCTATTTTTTACGCTCTCACATCACCTTGGTGGAAGTATCAGTTTGCCTTTTAAAGGCTCGAGCAAAAAGGAATGAACAGCATAACCCTTTTTGAAAGACTCGGCGGCAGCATCGTAATAGATGCTGCCATAAATAACCTTATTGCAGGATGACACCCTTGGTTCCTCAACTATTTAGTAAAGTATAAATACCAATGGTTTTAACACAACAAATACAAAGGAGACAATAAAAAATGATTCATAAATACACATATTTAAGGAAAATCATGAAACTTAAAAAACACCTTATAAACCCTATTTTTTTGGGGATTTTTTTCCTAATGCTTGGTATAGTGTCAGCACAGTATATCGATACCCATATCACAAGATTCACAATCATCGATCTAGAAGATGAGTCTCGTCAAGAGGATGCCGAAGAGGAAGAATATTTGGCACCTATATTACCATTACCTATATTACCATTGCCAACCTCGAGTGATAACTTGTATGTAGACCCTCATAACGCCGATGTGAACGGTAATACAAATCAAGATGCAGTCTATGCTGACTGAGTCTAGACCAGCTAGAAGGGTAACACTTTGCTGCCCCTCTAGTAGGAAATTAAAAACAAAAATAATGAAGGAGTTAAAAATATGAAAAAGCAAGAAAACAAAATTCAAGACGGCTGTTTATCAAACAGTCGGTGTCAACAAAAGATAAGTTTAAGGAGAAGAAATGAATAAGTCAATCATCTATTTGTTGGGTGTATTACTGCTCGGCATTCTATTAGCAGCCTGTAGTTCCACTGAAATACCAGAAGAGACGATACCAACAGGCGAATCGAGAGAAGCAATTGAGATGCGCACAGGCAGTCCGGTTGCGGTCGAAATGAGTTTGGAAGAAGCCTTAGCAACAGCAGAGCAGGAGCTTGCAGCCCAAGACGAGGACGAGGGCTTACAGCCTCAATTCACCACCGCCACAGGTATACTCATGTCCCATATTAGGGACACTAGCCTTAGGATTGGGGTAGATTATGAAGATCCAGGAAGATTCACCAACACTCAAAAGAATAAGTTTAAGGAGCATATTCGTAATGCAATTAGGGCTTGGCTAAATCCCCTCCGTAGTATGTATGGTGGGGGATTGATCACAAACAGCATTCTCATCTATGACGTGACAAACAGCTCAAACTCTGTAGACTTAACCGTCAGATTCTCAGACAAAAACGGTAACTCTTTCTATAGTCCTGTTAATAAAGAGATTGTGATGCATGCAAATCGTAATGATAGCTATATGAGGTATCTGCACGAATTTGGTCACGCGTTTGGCCTTGGAGACGCCTATATTGAAGGTATATGGACCTGTCAGGCAGGGCAGTACACACAGTCTGTTATGTGTGATGACAATGCCGTAGTGGATCTCACTGCTGATGATCTTAGAGGGATCAAGTATAATTACTGCCGTACTTTCTCCAATTGTAACAGCAACGATTACCTAGATATGTATGGTGGCAATGGTGGTTCTTTAGCTACTTCAGAGTGTTCTAGTGACAAAATCGTTGGTGGCATTAGAGTACGTTCAGGCTCGAAGATTGACGCTTTAGAAATTCGCTGTCGAACCTTTCCTGATGGAACTTACACTGCTGGCTCACCAACTGTGAAATTTGGGGGAAGTGGTGGCAGTTACAACTATCATTACTGTGGTTATGGTGAGTACGTCCACGGTGTGAAGCTTCGCACAGGCGGGCTTGTAGATTCTTTCCAATTCTATTGTACCAATGGTGGCATAAGCAACTGGTCAGGTGGTTGGTCACCTCAATATGGTGGCAACGGTGGTAGTATTCGTTATTACTTTTGTCCGCCAGAGTACCCTGCTATGAAAGGGTTACGCGGTAAAGGTGGTAGCTTGGTGGATAAAATTGGTTTGACCTGCTCTACTAAAGATGGTGAATATTCGATAAACCTCTAAAAGCCCACAAACAATCGTCATAAGGTGAGGTAAAGGCTCACCCTATACCTTGTCTTGTCTCTTCACCTCCTCACTTTACTGATACAGCAATCATTTTAGCCTAGGCAGGGCTCGAGCCCTGCCAGTGCTGCAATCGTGAATGGCGAAAACGACAAGGGCAGGTTTACGTCCTTCGCTGAAACGCTGACACTTAAAACCTACTAAATTTGCCTAAGCAGGTGGCTATTTGTTGCCACCTGCTTTTTCATTAAACGCTTTGATACAAAGAGCAACCGCTTAACTACCTTTGAGAAAAAGATATCCTTATCTTGCTTAATAATTTTGAGCGGCTTCTAAGCGCTGCTATGCTGTGTTGCTTGTCTAGTGTTAAGAATAACGTCTGGCTTGTCCCTATTGGTTACCTCTTGGGAACACCCTTAACTTACAAGTTGAGTGGAGACTCGAGCTAACAGGCTTGCCTGTAACAGAAAAGCATGAAAATAGTTTATCAAATTTGCTAACCACCTAGGGGTAGATTTTATGGACTTTTGTTAGGGGTTGTTAGGGGTTGTTAGTTCTATTTAGAGATTTGTTAGTTGTGCTTCTGACATCCTGCTAATCAGCATCGTGCGGTGCACTTGCGAGAAACAAGTTAACAAAATGATTAAAACCATCTTGTTAGTTTTTCTCAAATTCTTAAGGAGATTTTTTTATGAAAAACAAATTCAAAGTTTTACACCTACTAATCTTAGTAGGCACATTTACGGTCTTATTTTTGTCAGCCTGTAATCAGGCTAAAACCCCTATTAGTGAAACGGACAATCCTGAAGGCACTGAACAGCCTGATACGTCCGTACTAGACAATATCCGTGAGGACATTGTGCAGTTGCCCTTTTATAGTGAGCCACAACTCGTAACCTACGAAGTTGTAGATGGTGAAGCTATTTTCCAAGGTGACATCATCCTTGGCAAGATCGATGCCGAAGGCGAACTCATCCAAGACGATCAAAACTTAACAGGACAGAGTATTACAGTTGAAAGCTTTAATTCGCTTTGGCCTAACGGCACTGTACCTTATGAAATTGATTCAAGTATCACAACTACAAGTGTTAGTGTCATTAATGCTGCCATTGTGCACTGGCAACAAAATACACCCATCAATTTCATACCCAAGCTTGCTCACCACAGTGATTATATTAGGTTTGTCGAAGGTAATGGTTGTTCTTCAAGTATTGGCCGACAAGGAGGTGAACAGGTAATCACTCTCGATTTTGATGATATTGATGGTGATAATTTCACCTGTTCACAGGGAAATATCATTCACGAAATTGGTCATGCTATGGGTTTGTGGCATGAGCAATCCCGTCCAGATAGAAATTCGTTTGTGACAATTAACTGGGGTAACATTCAATTGAATAGTATGTTCAATTTTTGTAGACCAGGTGAGACGGTTAACTTCATAAGCGGTCAATGGCAATGCTCAGGAACCATTGATAATAGCTCTCATGAAGAAGTTGGACCTTATGACTATGGTTCAATCATGCACTATGGAGCTACTTTTTTTTGCATCAGAAATGCTGTGACAGGTAATTGCCAGGGGAATACCATCAATGCAAATGGCAATGCCATTGGTCAACGCACTGCTTTGAGTGAAGGTGATATTGCTGCTATTAATCGTCTGTATGGCTTTAAGACCTTTAATCAACTTGATTGGTTCTGTATTCGGCAAGAAAAGTGTGTTGTTGGTGACATTAATGGTGATAATAAAGATGACCTTGTTACTTTCGTTAAAGAAACGTCGACTAGTGGTCGTGGTGATGTTTATGTAGCTTACTCGAGTGGCGCTGGCAACAGTGGCTTTCACAATGGTCAGCTGCTCGATGGATACTTTTGCTATCTTGCGGGCATGACGTGTGATGTAGGTGATGTTGATGGGGATGGCAAGGACGATTTGATTTCTTTTTACCGCGAGACATGGGCGTCAGGTGCGTATCATCGTGATGTTTGGATCAAGCGCTCCAATGGTTCGAGTGTAGGCGGTTGGGAAAAGTGGCATGATCATTTCTGCATCCTTTCACAAGACTGCCATATTGGGGATATTAACGGGGACGGTCGAGACGACATTATTGCTTTTGTGAAGACAAATGGCGAAGTTTGGGTGGCTTACTCTAATGGCAGTAGTTTTGGACCTGCCACCAAGATAAGTGGTTCAGGTTCATTCTGCTATCGTACCAATATGACCTGTGACATTGGTGATGTTGATGGGGACGGCAAAGATGACTTTATCTCTTATTATCATGATGTCTTCAGCACCTACCTCAATGATGTGTGGGTCAAGCGTTCGCGAGGCACCAGCATGGGCGGCTGGGAAAAGTGGGCTGACTTTGTTTGCCGCCGTGGGTCTGTGTGCCACCTTGCTGATGTCAACGATGATGGTGCAGATGACCTAATTGAGTTTGTACGTGAATCACGTTCAGGTACAGCTAGAGGCGATGTTTACATAGGTTTCTCTGATCCTGCACGGTCTTACTTCCGCCCCTCCTTCAAAATGCATGATTGGTTCTGTATCAATCAAGAAGTATGCCAAGTGGGTGACTTTAATGGAGATGGTCGTGCTGACTTGGTGACCTTCTTGCGCGATACAGCATCTGGTTCTGGTCGAGGTGACGTTTATGAGGCTGTTAATTGGTTAGATGAAGATGTCGACCCAGATTTGATGGAAACGTTTTAGGCCCTCAAAAGAGTGGCCTGAATAAAACGTAGAGATTTAAGGGCTCGAGTTCGCTCGAGTCCCTTCTGTAGTTTAAAGTTGAAGATTGCTTTGACACACCACGACCTGACTGGCAATTCAAGACAGCAGCTTAAAGATACTGAGTAAAGTTATCTCTTGTTAAACTCTTGTGAGCAACTTTAAGGTTTCACCTCATCTTTTATAGGCCTAAGAATGGCTTTGTAGAAGTTGTTAAATTAATCTTGCTAGGAACATAGCAACAATGTTTGGGAATGAGAGTGTTTAGGTAGAAAGTTCTTGAAAAAGGTCATTCATCAGAGTCTCGAGCGAAAGCATTTGACCGCGTTTCAAGGCATCTTCTAGCACATCAGGAGGAAGTTGCTGTTGAAGTTTACTCAAAGCAGGTTGAACCCATCTCTTTACTAAGGGAATTGCTGGAGCGCTTTGAAGAGCTAAACCTAAAAGCTCGGCTGCCTCAGATGTTTTACCTTCCTCTAAGCGTAATTCAGCTAGATAGACTAGGGAAGGCAATAAAAAATCAGTTTGATTTGCTTGCCAAGCTATATTAAACCCTCGAGCAAAGTACTCCTCAGCAGATTTAAAATCACCTTCAGCAGTTGCTATACTACCTTGAAACACCCATGGCCACATCTGGGCAAGTGGGTCTTTGGTTTCTTTTCCAATAGCTAGTGCCTGCTTGCAACAGGCTTTTGCTTCTTCATATTTTTTTAGCCCAGCAAGCGCTCGACCAAGATTATAAAGTAGATGACTTTTATAAGTGTGGAAGCCTTGTAAATGAGTGATTTCTAATCCTTTTTCTAAACGTGTACAAGCTGATTCATAAGAACCACTCATAATATCTAAAATAGCTAGGGCTATTAAGCTTTCAAAAACTACGTCATTCTGGTTAAGTTGCTGGCTTAAGTTAAAGGCCTCTTCTAAGACTGTATTAGCTTCAGGAAATTGATCCAGCCAAGTATAAACAAGCCCCAATGTTGCTAGAATTTTCATAGTATATAAGGGATTGCTATTCTTTCTTGCTAGCAAGAGGGCCTTTTCCAAAGGAGGTTTACCTGAGGCAAACTTGCCTGTACGAAAAGCAATGTGTCCCAATGTGTGTAGCCCTAAAACAAGAGTGGTGTTTTCATCTAATGATTCAACAAGCGCTAAACCACGCTTTGTTTCTTCACTGGCTTGCTCATAAAGCCCAAGCCAATTTTGTAAGCAAGCTCGAGAAATAAGAACATTCCCTACCAATGCTTTTTGCTTAGATTGCTTTGTTGGTACGTGCTGAACCACTTTGCCAAACAGTTCAATACCTTCGTGAAATTGACCATTTGCCTCATAAAAAATTCTCATTGGCTCTACACTTGTACTAAGCACTTCTACATTTTGCTGTTCAGCAGACCATTGCCAAGCATTACGAAGATTATCCAAATCTGGCATCAGAAGAGTAGGTGATGATTTATCTTGTTGTACTAGACTATTGAGCAAATTAAGGTAGTAGAAACTGTGTAAATCTTTTGTTTGTACCTTAACCTTTTTTTCTGCTTTCTCTGTAGCAAATTGCCTAATAAGCTCATGCATAGAATAGCGATTCTCTTGACCACGTTTTATAAGTGAACGGTTTATCAAACTAAGTAACAAAGCTAAGTGTGTTTTAGCAACCTCTTCAGCAGCCTCTAAGCTAAACCCCCCTTGAAACACTGAGAGCTTTGTTAGTACTTTTTGCTCTTCCTCTGTAAGTAATTGCCAAGAGTAATCAAAAACTGTGCGTAAGCTATGATGCCTTTTGGGCAAATCATATAATTTGCTCGATAATAAATCAAAGCTTTCATTAAGCCTACTAAGCATTTCCAGTACGCTCAAACCACGAATCCAAGTGGCAGCTAGTTCTAGCGCTAAAGGCAACCCCTCCACCTTACGGCAGAGTCTAGCAATAGCCTCAAGGTTATCTTCACTTACTTCAAATGTCTTTGAGAATTGCTTTGCATATTGGGTAAAACACTTTACTGCATCAAATCTTTCTAAGGGTTCCTTAGTGTTTTCAGGAGGATATGAAAGTCCATCAAGGTCAAAAATCCACTCGCCTTTTAGCTCGAGCACAACTCTTGAAGTAGCTAAGATTTTTAGTTTTGGTGCTCTGCCCAGTAATTCTTGTAGTAAATCTACACCTTCAATTAAATGCTCAAAGTTATCTAATACAAGCAAGCATTCTTTATTTTGCAAAAATTCAATAAGTTGTTTCTTTGGTTCACTTGAGCCTAAAAGAGCAAGGCCTACACCGCCAGCAATACTTGAAACCAATAAGTCTGCTGAACTAAGCCCTGCCAAAGAAATTAACCAAACACCATCAGAAAAAGATTTTAACCCTTGCTCAGCTACTGCTAGTGCCAAACGTGTCTTACCAACACCACCAAAACCAACTATTGTAAGCAAATGACAATCAGGATTAGCTAAGTATTCAGTAAGTTGCTTAAGTTCCTGTTTACGTCCTACAAAGCGTGTAGTTTGAACAGGCAAATTGTGTAGGTGTAGGTTAGGTTTTGACGCTAACTGTATAGGTCCACTACACTCAATGTTATCTATCAATGCTCGAGTTGCTTCTAATGGCTCAACATCAAGTTCATGTTTTAGATCTTTCTGAAAAGCCTTGTAGGCCTCGAAAGCCTGTTTATGCTTACCCATTGCAATCAGAATATTTAGATAGCTTTGTAATGCCTCTTCATCAAGAAAATCAGTTTTTAGGAATGACTCAATTAATTTCTTAGCAAGAGTATAGTCTTGCTTGTCTTCAAGTATTTTGACTTGTTTTAGTGTAGCCAAACGCCATTTCTCGCTTAAATCTTGTCTTTCTAGCTCGAGCCAAGATTCATAAGCAAAGGTTTCTTGCAAATTTATACCTTGTAGAAAAGGTCCACGGTAAAGCTCAATGGCTTTGGTCCAATCTTTTTCTTCTATGGCTTTATTAAAGTCTTGTACATCAGTTTTAATTTGGTATCTTAAGCGAAGCTTTTCAACTTCAAGAGGATCAGTCCAAGGGTATTTTTTAACTCGGTGGACTAACTACCGGGACAAAAGTTAAGAGAAGAAGATTCAGCATAGAAATATGCTGAGCTGAAATGGAAAAAGCAAAGGCAGATCAACTAAAGGACAAACTAAAAGAAGCAAATATAAAACTACATGGAGCAAGACTAAACTTCATGTCTCGTTTCATAATGGCGATGATGGCAGTTAGAACAGTAAGTCTATCAAGAGTAGCAAGTGTGCTCAACGGTGCAGTAGAGATTGCATCAAACGAAAAACGTATCAAACGCTTCTTCTCAGAAGTAGAAATTGAAGGAGAGTGGTTAGCTAAATGTGTGCTAACTTGGTTACCTAAAGGACCTTACTTACTCAGTTTAGATCGGACTAACTGGAAACTGGGCAGCATAGACATCAACATTCTGATGTTAGGAGTTGTATATAAAGGCATGGCTTTCCCTTTGCTGTGGACAGTTTTACCACATGCCGGTAACAGTAACACCACAGAGCGTCTAGCACTCATTGATAGATTGCTAGAAATATTAGGTCATGAAGATATTGAAGCACTGGTGGCTGATCGTGAGTTCACTGGAAAAGACTGGTTTGAAGGGCTTAAAGAAAGACGAATCAGTTTTGTTATGCGCCTTAGGAATAACACTTTAATAGGTTGCAAGGGAAGGAATAGACCAGCTAGTGAAAGATACAAGCATCTCAAGGAGGGTGAGGTGTATGTACATTCAAAGCGTTGTAGAGTACTTGGCAATCGCTTATACATAGCAGTTACCAGAGCTCCTGATGGAGAGCTAGTGGTAGTTGCCACTACATCAAAGGTTAAAAAGGCTTTAGAGAGATATGCTAAGAGGTGGGGAATAGAAACGTTGTTTGGGGCTTTAAAAAGGAGGGGTTTCAATCTTGAGGATACACATGTGAGCATCACATCACGTTTGGACACATTGCTAGCTCTACTAACATTAGCATTTACTTGGGCATACTTATTGGGCATATGGCTTCATGAGCAAAGGCCTCTGAAACTTAAGAAGCATGGTTATGCTCCTAAAAGCATATTTAGACGTGGTTTTGAATTTCTTCAAAGTGTTATTGTTGCTGTTCTGGGCGAGGCTAAATACTCTTTCAGTTTTTGCCTCCATGTTTTGTCCCCGTAGTTAGCTCGGTGGATGTATAACCTTATATTACTAAGTGCTATTTTCTGAGGGGAATCTGGGCGGTACAAAAAAGCTAGCTCACTGCGGTTTACCCAATCACCTCTTTGTGCCAAGTAATAGAGAAGTGAAGTAGGCTTATCTAGAGGGAGATCAGAGGTCCTACTCTTTAGGTCTACTTTTGGGACACCTAACAGCTTTAGGCGAAAATCCATAGGCTATTTTATTATATAAATGTGGCTATTTGATAACCCCTAACTAACGGGATCTATCAATGCTAGATAAATTCTTGCCTCATAAACGTGAGGAATATTATCCTTAGCCTTTTGCTGCGCTTCCTTCACTATAGTTCTAGGACAACCTAGGGAAGGCTGAAGAATCTCAGGTGCATTACGCTTCTCCGACTTTCCGACCCCCCTTTTAAGAATTTTTGAAATAAATCCGAGGATAATTAGGACCAAGCAAAGCCAGTAGGGATTTTAGTTCACTTTTAAGATTCATGGTTAATACCTCTACATCATTGTCAGTGGTGATAAACAAAAGATGTACATCTACAAAAAGCTCAAATACCCATTTGGCAGTAGGTTTATAAGTAGGCTTGCCTTTCTGGTTGGGCACACTTTGATCATGTGTAGAAAGAACTAATCTAATTCGGTGTTCCAAAGCTGAGTAAACCAATAAGCAGCAAGTCATCACCATCAGCAGAGCCATTATCCTTTCTTCTTTCTTCAGATACAACGTTGATGCTAAAAACATGGGATCCTTGAGAAATCTGAAACCTCTTTCAACCTTTACCTGTCCTTTATAGGTGCTCAAAATTTCCGCATCTCTCAAAGTATCATGGTCCAGCTCATTCGTGGCTAAAATAAATACTGCCCTTTCCTTCTTAACTTTGTTCCCTGCACTTACATCAGCAACTACTTCTCCACTTATGTGATATGTGTATCCTGTTGGTTGAGCGTCTTTAGCAGGACGTCCTGCTTTTTCATAGTGTTCTTTCTCTATGATCTTACTATTGTAAATGTTCAGTACCTTCAGGCTATTTTCAAAATCATCCATTGCTACTTTTGCATCTGCCTCACAATGAAAACTTTGTTTACTTAACTTCTTGAATGCTTTTTCTTCCCCTTGACTAGTCTTTAGCAACTCCCTCTCTGCTCTCTTGTCTCTACTTTTCTTTGACACTTCTGAGTATATTATCAACCATCTTTGTTCTACACCCCCATACTCACTAAGTACACTGCTGTACTTGTATCCCTTAACCAATGATTTCATCTTGCTTATATTTACTTGCGCTACTTGTTCTTTTACCTCCTTCAATATTGCTGGTACTCGCATTATCCATTTTAAACCTACTTCTTGGTGTGCCTCTAAACTGTCTTTAGTGTATCCTGCACTGTCTTTTACCAATATACTTATACCAACAGTCTCTAATTGCTTTATGTGCCTGTCGATAGTTTCCTTTAACACTATCTTATCATTGGCATTTCCACTTAGGGGCAGCATTGCTAGTGGTAAACTCGCTTCATTCTCAATTATCAACTCTAGACCTATTTGATTTAGTTCTGGTCTGTTATCTCGGCTGTATCCTTTGGTTATCTTCACTACTTTTGTGTCTGTACCTATTTCACTCTTACTATTGTAATTCCCATCTGTGTGGAAACTAGTTGTATCCTCGTGTCCTACCTTTGGTTTAAGCTCTAGGTGTTTGACTGCTTGACCTGATATCAAACTATACAGCTCTGTCACTCCATACTTGTATAGTTTCTCTAAAGCCTTGCCTAAAGTGTCTTCGTTGAGTTTGCTTGCTGTTACCCCTTTTCCTATTAGTTGTTCCGTGGGCTTGTTTTCAAAGAAGTGTGTTGCTAGGTACAACCTTCTATTTGCAAAACCTAATCCATTCAATATCATTGCCTTCACTGCTTGACCTACTGTTACCTGACGTTGGTCAAAGTCTTGTTTGATCTCTTGATCTATTATCTCAACTATTCTTAATTCATCTATCATTCCTGCTACTAAACCCAAGTGTTCTATTGTTTTTGTTTTGTACTTTTTCTCCATTCCACAATGATAATTTAATTGTTAATTTTTGAAGGGGGGGGTCGGAATATAGGCTTCTAGAGATTCTTCAAGTTTATACTCGCCTATCCTCATAAGGTATCTACAGCAGGTTTCGCAAAAAACTGTTGTTATGTTTGTTGCTATGTTGCTGCTTATTCTGGCTAAGGTGTATCAAGAGACAAATCAATGCTGTAGGAACCTAAGTGCTTGTTCAGTTCAGTGGCAGTCCTATCGCCCGGAAGCACCTCAACAATAAAATCATAATCTTCAGTAAGGACCCGTGAACCAGTTCTGCTTCGCTTTGCATCATCTGTTACCAAACGTATAAAAATCGAACCCTCATAAAATTTACGCCCCGGTTGTGCTGGACGGCGTATGTTAAGCTCTGCATTTAGAGTAGAGGTAGCGTCGTGGCTAAGTGATACATTAAGTGTCTGACCTTGACTACCACTAATTTTATAGTATTGCCTATCACCAAATGTTTCAATGTTACCCATGACTGATGTGCCTGCGTTTATCGTAACAGGAGCTTCAATTTCGGCAAGGCCCAAGGTATAATCACCACTCGCTTCATTGCTGTATATAGTAAGGCTATGGAAACCATCTGCCTGGGGTTCAAGAAGAGGGATATTCACATTCCCACCAGAAGATAGAATTGATGCAAGGATTTGCCCACTAGGATCAGCGATTTCATAACGTACGCTTCCTGAAGAACTTCCCTTAATAAAAATGGAGATTTTTACTAAATCACCAACTTTACCTTCAAAGAAATAGAGATCCACATCACCAAAGCTATTCTCTGTATTAGTGTTGTAACTAATTGTGTTAGCCCCACTATCTTCATCATTTAAGAAATCAAAGGACATAAAGGTGGAGAATCCTACTTGTGGACCAGTACCTTTAAATGAGCGAGTTTCGCCTGTAAGTTGATCAATAGCAATAGCCTCATAGGGTTGATCTGCAGGAATTAGAGGGATGTAAAAGTAACCACTAGAATCACTTATGCCTGTAAACGGTACAGAATTACCATTACCATAAAAGACTTTGACAACAAACCTTCCTGTTAGATCACCTGTAAAGATATCTATACCTGTTTGCTGTGCCTGCAGGCTATTACCTGTACTGCCTCCGCTGCCTCCTACTGCTGACCCGCACCCATCGCCACCCTGTGGGGAAGCTGAACCCATACCAGTCATTCCAGATGATGAGGTTTGTTGGGTAAATATGCTCTCCGGAGACGGAACAGGTGTGGACGGTGGGAGAAATGGTGCAAGATCAGTCGATTTATAAGGAGGGAGGCAAGTTGAGCCGGGAGGGGGTTGGGGTACACATCGATAAACCTCCAAAGCTGAACCAGCTATACCTCCAGCAAAGAGTGTAAAGCCAGTCCCAAAGGCAAGACCTGTTATGGCAGCAGTAAGGAGAAACAAAGGTCCAGTAAGAGCAAGAGCAATTATTCCCATTAGCGTTGCTAAAGCCATTGCCATATAACCTGCCTGAGCCAAATAAGAATAATTTAGTAATAAGGGAATAGAACATTGCAACGTATTTAAGTTACTACTTGTGGAGATTTTGTTAAGGATGTCATCTATATTTGAGTTTGAAAGGAAAACAGCAATGTCTTTTAAAGCCTTCTCTACATCAGGCATAGAACTGTTACTTAGTTCTGTAAAACTTGCACGCATATCTTTCAAATTATCGACAGCTTCTTTTACATCTGGTTCTGTCTCTAGGACCGCTACCATTTTAGCAAGAGTTTCATCAATGATTACTGCAGGTCCTTTTATAAGGTCTGGAGCAGTTTCTATGTTAATATCAATAGGTGAAGATATCTCATTTGAACTGACACTTGTCAAAGTTAAGGTTGCAGGACCTGCAGGCAAAACGGGAATATAAATACCAATTGTAGGCACACCATTTTGGTCTTCAAAGTGACCATTGAGCAGCGTAGGCAATTCGATTATTTTGCCATCAACCAAAGACTCAAATGTGGCAGTATTCCCAAGTACGGACAAGGGATTAAATCCTGTGGGTGCCTCAATTTCAATAAATGTACCAGGTGGACCACTAATAGTTCCAGCTTGCAGGGTGCGTAGGGTATCTGTTCCTGAACTAGTAGTGACTTTGGCTGCACCAAGCTGAATTGGTGGCACAGGATCAGAAATAACATCACCACTTGGTGAAACGCTGGCTGTGTTAATAACCATCAACTCACCCACACCATCATCATCTGCATCTGGAGCAATCATGTAATTCACTACTACTTGGTCTGGTTGAACCATCGGACCAAAACCACCAGAAGTAACTGCAACAGGTGTCTCTAGAGGCTTACTAGCACTGATTTCTTGGGCTCCTAAGAAAGTTACCCCCAGAGCATCATAATCTACACCAGTAGCGGCTTTTACCTCCTCTTTCGTTTTTGCTTCAAACTTGACATTACTCCCTACTGTTGCACCTGAGGGAATAGAGAGTGTACTAAGTGCCCCGCTAGCTTCAGTTGTACCAAGTGCTGCACCTTCATTAGTTACTGTTGCTTGTGATGGAGGTGATGGTTTATTTGTAACAGAAATGTTCTGAGTAGAGCTTTTACCGTTTTTACCCTTTAGCGCCGCAGTTAAATTAAGTGTACCTTCAGGAAAGTCTTTAGAGTCTAGAAAAACTTTAAAGCCATCACTTGCTGTTGTGTCAGTTCCAAGATCAGTGTTACCTGCTTTGAAGTTGACACTTGCTACTTCAGTAGCATCAAATGGTTGAGCAGAAAAGTAGATAGTTCCAGCAATGCTACTACCATCTTTGGGACTGTTGATAACAAATGAGGGTCCTCCAGTGGAAGGTTTAGGGTTTGGAGGATTCTTATTATCTCCTCCTGTACAGGAGACAAGAACCCAAAAGACGATTAGCATTACTAGCCAGTAATGTAGAAAAATTTTGAATTGATTGTAGGGTTTTGACATAAACCTCCTAAAAGCTGTGTTAGAAGCATAAAACTTATCATAAGCCTATAAGTATAGCGATAATGTTTTGGGCATTCTCTTCATTCGTTTCACCATCCCAAAACCAATTACCTTTTACAACAGCAACAGAGCCAATATGTGTTTCTATAACCTGTCCAGATACATCTAGTTTGCCTGTACCTTTGGCTTGCCGTTTACCTGTTGGTAAGCCAGAGGCTGCATCACGTGGGGAAATAACACCTACAATTGGTGTTTCCCAATCATCTTCAGCAGTTATTCTCAAGATAACTTCCGTATCTCTTGATTGTGTAGCCTTATAATCAGCAGCGTCCATAACTTCAACAAGGGAACCCACGTTCAAACTGCTTGACAATTCGGCTTTTGCAGGAACAAGAACTACACCCATAGGTGAAGATAGTAACCCTTGAGTATTAATACCTGTTTCTGAAATACCTTTAATAGCAACCTGCCCAAGAATCATAGGTATGCCACTAATTTCTACCCTGAACCCTCTAACCTTAAATTCAGTGGCTTGTTCCCAGAGTTTGATATCTGTTTCCTTACTAATACCAATTCCTTTGAAGGGCTTACCCTTATAAACACCATTGAATTCAACAATGGGTGGGACTGTGTCTGATTTTTGCACACTAAATGTGCGCACACCAACTGCTTCTAGCCTCACTGTTTCTTCAACTATATTATCTGCTGAGTATGGTCCAGAAAAAAGACCTGCTTCATTTCTTGGTGTAGGTTCATTATTTGAACTAGCGCTACAGGCACTAAGCAAGGTGGTTATGCCTATTAAGATAAGTAGAGCTAGGGAATAGTTAAAAAGTGACTTGTGGTTTCTTACTTGCATAATTGATCTCCTTAAGATTCTGTGTTTAAAGGGACGTTGATATTTTGGCAACGTCCCAGAAGAAATTAGATCAGTGCTGTATTTTATCAGTCTGCTCTTACAGCTTCAAATTTAACTTTAACCTCACCATCATTTGAGCCATTGATTGTAACAGTCAATGTCTTATTTTGAGGAAGGTTTTCACAACTTAGTTCCATAGTACCACTTGCTGTACCAAAATCATCACTTCCAGCAAGGCCTGTATCTATCTCGAGCACATCAGCTTGGATTGAAACAGTACGAGTTTCACCTTCGGGGATCTCGATGGTGGTTATAGGCATGTTTATAGGCATGGTATCCCCTTCACTTACTTGTACACTACCTGCACTGCTTGGCCAAGTAGCTTCATCTGTATCAGCATGGCCGGTTATGCGAAGTTCAAGTTTACCTTCACCTATTCCTTGACCATCTGTTACTTTTACATTCTCCATACCAACTTCAGCAAGGCAAGTTTCTTCTTCATCAGGAAGAATATCAAAGATTAGCTCAAAAAGTTCATTTATATCTAGAGTAATTGCTGTTCCAGAAACATTTATACGTGTTTGAATTCGGTAATTACCTACAGGTACATCTCTAGCTAACAAAGCTAGGGCAATAGGTTTAGTTTCGCCGGGTTGAACAGTGGTCCGCTGGGGATTACTTGGCACTTGTATAAACGGTTTTTCATCTCCATCTTTTATCTCGAGTTTCCAACGAATAGGCTTGTCTGTGGGGTTAGTAAGGAGGCCTAGTGTTATAAGCTTACGCTCAGCACCTGAGACAGCAGTCACTTCGAGTATGTCCTTCTCTTTATCACCATAAAGCACTAAGGGAGGCTGACCTTCTTCAAATTCTCTAGGCTCATTTTCCTCGGTAGTAACGGGTTGCCTTTGCTCGTCACCTCTGGGCTCATTGTTTTGAGCAAATGCTAGAAGGCTTAAAAGGGTAACCAATAGGGTTAGAGAATATCTCATTTCGAAACTTCCTTTCAAATATCCTTCGGTCTACATTGATCTTGAACCGAAGTGAAATATATTTTGAACCCCAGGTCTTAACAAGGTCTTAACAAGGTCTTAACAAAGCCATTTTTAGAGCACCTAGTAGCTTTAAGCAAAGATTTATGGATTATTAGTAATGAAGGAATCACCCCCAAACCTTAGAGGTTTTGAAAACCTCTAAGGTTTCGCAGAAACAACTTTTTTATGGACGTCTGTAGGTTTCACAAAAGCTATTGTGCTATTGCTTCTTCAGGCTAAGGTTGGTCTAAACTAATATCAACTTGATAACTCCCTAGATGTTTGGTTAAGTCATTAGCAAAGATATTATCTTGATTCAAACCCATTTCAATAATGTATTCACCATCAGCAGTAAGTGTACGTGAGCCACTTTTGCTTCGGTTATTATCATCTGTTCTTAAACGAATAACTATACTTGCTCCCTGATAAAACTCGAGCCCATTAATTAATTGAAGTACATTAAGCTCTGCATTTAGACTAGAAGCAGGATCATGACTTAAGTCAATATTAAGTATTTCATCTAGGTTACCACTAAAACTATAGTACTGCTGCTCACCAAGAGTCTCAAGATTACCTAATAGTGGTGTACTCATATCTAAGGCTACTGGAGGATCAATCTTGGCAAGACCCAAGGTGTAATCTCCACTATTTTGGCTGCCGTTTATGGTGAATGTGTAGAGACCATTTAGCTCAAGCTCAACAATTGCTGTTTCAAGTAAGGAGCCACCAGTAGTAACTCCATTTATAAGAGACCGCCCATTAGCATCACTAAGTTGGAAATCCATGCTTGTGTTACCATCCTCGCTGAAAACCGATAGTTTGATAAGGTCATTAACTTCTCCTTCAAACAAGTAAATATCTGTACCGCCATAGGTGCCTTGGGTATTGGTATTATAGTCAATGACTGTTCCATTACCACCTGTTCCTTCTTCAAAAAAATCAAATAACATGTAAGTAGAGCTGCCAATCTCTGGTCCAGTACCTTCAAACGAACGAGTTTCATTTGTAAGTGTGTCAAAAGCAATTGCTTCAAAAGGTTGTCCTGCTGGAATCGTGGGGATGTAAAAATAACCACCAGAGTCACTAACTCCTGTGAAAGGTACAGTATTACCAGATCCGTAAAAAACCTTTACTATAAATCGTCCAGCTAAGTCACCGTAAAGTGTTTCCAAGCCCGTATTTTGACTTTGTAAACTACTACTGTTTGCTGGATTATCGCCCATTGTTGTACCGCAACCATCACCTCCAGGTGGAACCACTGACCCCATGCCAGTCATACCGCTGTTCGGATTCGTTTGCTGCAACCCTGGTTCTCCAGGTGGGGTAAGGGCATCTTCTAAAGAGGGTACACCGGGTGTACCAGGAACAATGCAGGGTGGCTCATCGAAGCAATAACCACCACCAAGAATTTTACAGAGAAGAAATGCTATGCCTAGTAAAGCCACACCTCCAACTAAAGCTAGAGCAAAAGCTGCGGCAAAGGGAGTTGACGCAACCAAGGCAACAATGCCAGCTGCAATAGTAGCAATTGCACCCATAAGAGCAAGTAAATCCATAACAAGATCATCTACTCTATCATACAAGGGATTTAGTGCTGTTGATGACTGTAACAAGGTAAATACGCCTGAATTTTCAATCATGGTTGCCATATTTACTAGTTCTACTTCAATCTCATCAGTTACCTCAGGGGGCAGCTCAGAGGTAACTAGCAAGTTAAATTGTGTCTTTGCCTCTGCAAATTTGGCAGCTATCTCACTAATCTTTGCCTCATCCTCAGGGGAAGTTGGTGATAAGGTCAAAATACTATTTTCTACCTGTGTTAGGAGTTCTCGAATGACTTCTTTATAGTCTTTTGATAAAGGTTGTGAGGGTTCAATCCTAACAGTGATAGTTTCACTTTTATTGCTATTGTTGGTAATAGTCAGTTCAGCTAAACCAGGTTCTAGAGGTGGAATAAAGGTTGTAAATGTTTGTTTTAATTTATCTTCAGGATTGAGCAAAACTGCACCAGGAATAACAAAGACTTGGTTATTTACCTTTGAAGACCAGATGGCTAAATTGCCATAAATTGATGTGGGATTAAGCCCCTGTGTCTCAACACGAATACGTGTCCCTGTAGGCCCGCTTAGTCCGTTTTGTAATGTGGTAAGCGTTGAGGTATTCCCTAAGATGGTGACTTCGGCACTACCGATTTGAAGCCCCTGTATTGGATCAGAGATAATATCCCCATTTGGAGTAACACTAGCGGTGTTGACTACTACTAATTCACCAACGCCGTCTCCATCACCATCAGGAGCAATCATGTAATTCACCACTGCTTGATTTGGTTGTACCATTGGTCCAAAACCACCAGAAGTAATTGCTAAGGCTGAATCTAGAGGTTTACTAGCGGTGATTTCTTGGGCTCCTAGAAATGTTACTCCAAGCGAGTCGTAATCTACACCTGTTGCAGCTTTCACATCTGCCTTGGTTTTTGCTTTAAAGGTGACATTTGCCCCTTCGGTAGCACCTGCTGGAATAGTTAGTGTGCTTAGTGCACCATTGGCCTCAGTTGTACCAAGTACTGCCCCTTTGGCAGTAGTCTTTGCATTTGATGGTGGTGCTGGTACATTCGTAACATTAATTTTCTTGGTAGTGGTCTTACCATTTTTACCTGTTAATAGGGCAGTTAACTCCAAAGTACCCTGAGGAAAGTCTTTAGCGTTTAGAAACACCTTAAAGCCATCATTTGCAGTAGTATCGGTTCCTAGGTCAGTGCTTCCTGCCTTAAAATTGACACTCTTTACTTCACTACTATTAGATGGCTGTGCAGCGAAGAAAATAGTTCCAGAAATACTGCTACCATCTTTCGGACTATTAATAACAAATGAGGGGCCTCCTGTTGGAGGTTTAGGATTTGGAGGATTCTTGTTATCTCCCCCAATGCAAGAAACAAGGGTCCAAAAAACGATTAGCATTACTAACCAATAGTGTAGGAAAACATTAAGTTGGTTGTAGGGGTTTGACATACCTAATCTCCTAAGAAGTTTCTGTGATTCATAGTCAGTGAGCGATTTATAGTCTATAAAACTTTGCTATGTTACGTTTTAAGTTATTTTGTTGCCTTTTTAATAAACTACAATTACAGTTCACAGAAGAAGTTTTTCAGACTAACGTTTCAACAACGTTTCAACCAAAAAATTGGTGAACATCCCCTACAAAACTTAGTTAAAGACTTTTACGGTTATTTAATAGATTGCTGAAAAAGATCATTCATCAGCGCCTCGAGCGAAATCACCTGACCACGTTTCAAAGCATCTTCTAAAATCTCAGGGGCAAGTTGCTGCTGAAGATTATCCAAAGCAGGCTGGGCTATTTTTTTCATTAGGGGAACTGTTCGAGTGTTATGAAGTACCAAACCCAGAAGTTCAGCTGCCTTAGTTACCTTACCTTGCTTTAAACGCAGTTCAGCTAAGAAGGTTAGGGAAATAAACACGGCGCTAATTTGATTTGTTTGCCAAGCTATACTAAAGCCTCGAGCAAAGTATTCTTCAGAACGTTTAAGATCACCTTCAGCAGTAGCTATACGACCCTGAATCACCCACGACCATATCTGGGCAAGTGGGTCTTTGGTTTGCTCTGCGAGAACTAGAGCCTGTTTGCAACAGGTTTTTGCCTCGTCATATTCTGCTAGTCCATGAAGTGTATGACCTAAATTAAAGAGTAAATGAGGTTGGTGGCCCTGTAAACCATATAACTGGGCAATTTCTAGTGCCTCTTCTAAACGTGTACAAGATGCTTTATAAGAAGCATTTATATGATCTAATACACCCAAAGCCATCAAACTTTCAACAATTACTTCATGCTTATTAAATTGTTGGCTTAAGTTAAGGGCTTCTTCCAAGACAGCACCAGCTTTGGGAAGTTGATTTAGCCAAGTATAGACAAGTCCCAATGTTGCTAGAATTCCCATAGTATTTAAAGGATTGTTACTCTTTTTCACGAGCAAAAGCGCCTTTTCCAAAGGGGGTTTAGCCAAGATAAAGTTCCCTGAACGGAAAGCAGCATGCCCCAAGGTACGTAACCCTAAGATAATAGCAGGGTTTTCACCTAAAGAGTTTCCACCTAATGATTCAATGAGTGCTAAACCACGTGTTGCCTCTTCACTAGCCTGCTCAAAAAGTCCTAGCCAACCTTGCAGCCAAGCTCGAGAAATAAGAGCATGTCCTACCACTGCTTGTTGTTGGAGCTGTTCTGTTGGTAAGTTTTGGGTCACTTTGCCAAATAGCTCAATGCCCTCATGAAATTGACCATTTGCCTCATAAAGAATTCTCATTGGTTCTACACTTTTAGCAAGTACATCGATATTTTGCTGCTCTACAGCCCAATACCAAGCACTACGAAGGTTGTCCAAATCTGGCATAAGAAGAGTAAGTGGTGACTTATCTTCTTCTATTATACGGCTAAGTAAATTAAGGTAGTAAGTACTGTGTAGGTTTTTGTTTCGTACATTAGCTTTTCCCTTAGCATTTCGGGCAACAAGTTGCCTAATTAGCTCATGTATTGAATAGCGATCTTCTATATTACGTTTTATAAGTGAACGGTTTATCAAGCTAAGCAGTAAAGCTAGGTGTGCTTGGGCAACTTTTTCAGCAGCCTCTAAGTTAAAACCTCCTTGAAACACTGAAAGTTTCGTTAGAGCCTTTTGTTCTTCCTTAGTAAGTAGTTGCCATGAGTAATCAAAAACCGTACGCAAGCTGCTATGCCTTTGGGGCAGATCATGCAATGTACTTGACAGCAAACTAAAGTTTTTATCAAGCCTGCTCAACATTTCTTTCATGCTTAAACCACGAGTCCACGTAGCAGCTAGCTCGAGTGCTAAAGGCAGCCCCTCAACTTTACGGCAAAGTACAGCAATAGCCTCAGAAGTATCTTCATTTACTGTAAATATTTTTGAGACTTGCTTGGCATACTGGGTAAAGCACCTAACAGCATCGAATTCCTCTAAAGCTTCTTTAGTGCCTTCAGGAGGATAAGAAAGTCCGTCAAGATCAAAAATCCATTCACCTTTTAGCTCGAGTACAACCCTCGAGGTAACCAGAATTTTGAGTTTCGGTGCACCATCAAGAAATTCTTGCAGCAAGTCTACACCTTGGGTTAAGTGCTCGAAATTATCTAGTAGGAACAGACATTTTTTGTTTTGCAAAAATTCCATAAGCTGTTTTTTGGGGTCAGTAGAGCCTAAAAGAGTAAGGTCTAAACCTCCAACAATACTTGAAATTAGCAAATCTGCTGAACTAAGCCCAGCCAAAGGAATAAACCAAACACCATCAGGAAAAGACTTTAGTTCTTGTTCAGCTAGTGCCAGTGCTAAACGTGTCTTACCAATACCACCAAAACCAGCTATTGTGAGCAAACGACAATCAGGATTAACAAGGTATTCAGAAAGCTGTATAAGCTCATTTTTACGTCCCACAAAGCGTGTGGCTTGAGCAGGTAGATTGTGCAGATAGTGTTTTAGCACTATCTGGCTTTGTATAGATTTACTGTGCTCAATATTGTCTAGCAGTGCTCGGGTGGTTTCTAATGGTTTAACGCCGAGTTCTCGTTTTAAGTTCTCTTGAAAAGTCTCGTAAATTTCTAGAGCTTGACTGTGTTGACCCATTGCAATAAGAATACGGAGGTAATTTTGTAATGCTTCTTCATCGAGCAGGTTGGTTTTTATGAGCGGCTCGATTAATTTTTCTGCAGGGGCATACTTTTGCTTATCTTCAAACAGTTTTGCTTGTTTTAGTGTAGCCAAGCGCCATTTCCTGTTTAGATCTTGCCTTTCTAGCTCGAGCCAAGTTTCATAAGCAGCACTTTTGTGTAAATTAATACCTTCTAGAAAAGTTCCTTGGTAAAGCTCAAGGGCTTTAGTCCAATCTTCTTGCTTTATAGTTTTATTAAAGTCTTGTACATCGGTCTTAATTTGGTATCTTATGCGAGACTTCTCAACTTCAAGTGCCTCAGTCCAAGGGTATTTTTTAACTCGGTGAATATATAGTCTTACATTGCTCAGGGCTATTTTTTCAGGAGAGTCTGGACGATACAAAAAAGCCAGTTCACTGCGACTTACCCAATCTCCTCTTTGTGCTAAGTAGTAAAGCAGTGAAGTAGGCTTATCTAAAGGAAGATCAGAAACTCCACTCTTTAGATCTATTTTTGGGACACCTAACAGTTTTAGGCGAAAGTCCATAGGCTATTTTATTATATGAATGTGGCTATTTGATAACCACCTAATTAACAGGGATTTATCAATGCCAGATGACTTGACCTCTATAAGCGTGAAGAATGTCATCCTGCACTGCTCACTGTGCTCTAGGGCAAACTATGCAAACGGAATTTTAATTTAAGCCTTGCAGGTCTTAAAGATCTGCAAGGCTTTTTGGAGCAATATTTTATAAATCCCGATTCTTACCGATTTAAGGTATAGTTAAAACTCACAATTTATAGCATTAGCTGCACCTGTATTGGGATTAATACAAGTATCACCTTCATTGTGAGCACCACCATTGTTAATGTTATTGCCAGCTCCACCATTTAGATAGTCGTCATCACTACCTCCATGCAAGCGGTCATCCCCGCTATCACCGCGAAGCCTATCACGACCACCTTCCCCTAGGATGATATCATTACCTTCTCCACCTGTAACCCGGTCATTACCGTCTCCAGCACAAATGACATCATCACCACCACCGCCATCAATGGTATCGTTACCACCAAGGCCCATAATTACATTATTCCCAGCGTTACCTACAAGCACATTAGCCCCATTATTACCAACAATGTCAGGGACTAAGCCTAGGCAAAGAAGAGCGCCTACTTGGTTATCCTGCTCAACTTCCTTAGACTCACTTTCTTGAGAAGTAGCAGGTTGTCTTTGCTCATCACCTCTGGGCTCATTGTTTTGAGCAAATGCTAGAAGGCTTAAAAAGGTAACCAATAGAATTAGAGAATATCTCATTTCGAAACTTCCTTTCAAATATTCTTCGGTCTACATTGATTGTGAACCGAAGTGAAATATATTTTGAATCTAAGACCTTAACAAGGTCTTAACAAGGTCTTAACAAAACCATTCTTAGGACACCTAGTAGCTTTAAGCAAAGATCTATGGGGTATTATATACTGTAGCTATTTGATGACCCTTAATAAACTTATTCAAGAAGCCTTAGAGATAAAAGTACACCTGCCAGAAGTGGAGGTTACAGGCATTGCACAGGACTCTAGGAAGCTCGAGAAAGGCTATATTTTTGTAGCACGTATAGGTGAGGTTATAGATGGCCACAGTTTTATTCCAATGGCTGTCCAAAAAGGTGCTGTAGCAATTGTAGGTACTTACGGGCCAAGTAAGTTTAATTTAGATGTACCTTACATTAAAGTAGAAAACGATAAGATTGCCCTTGCTAAACTTGCTGCTAGATTTTATGACTACCCAGCTAAGAAAATGTTTACAATAGGAGTCACAGGCACCGATGGCAAAACCTCTACTAGCTATTTACTTCACCATTTGCTTTTGGAAAAGTACAAAACGGGTTTAATGTCAACTGCAGGTATAAAGATAGCTTCAGAATCTTTAGAGTTAATAGGACACTTCACTACTCCTGAGGCAACTGAGATTCAGAGTCGCTTAGAACAATTTTATAAAGCAGGTTGTGGCCACGCCATTATTGAATCAAGTAGCCATGGTTTTGCTATGCATAGGCTTGATGAAGTGGATTATGATCTAGGGATTTGGACAAATCTTACGCCAGAACACCTTGACTATCATAAAAACTTTGTTGCCTATCTTGAAGCTAAGTTGACCTTGGCAAAGCGCGCTCGTTGTAGCATCTTGAATGCAGACGATCCCTCTTTTTCTAGTTTTGTGCAAGCAGCTAGTGAAGTTATTAGCTATGGAATTAAAACTACTAATGTAAATTGGCAAGCCTCTGAACTTAGAGAAGAGAGGGGAGTGCAGCACTTTAAACTTAAAGTCAATTTAGGTGACAACAATTTTGAGGGAGCCGCAATTTTACCTATGATAGGCAGTTACAATGTTTACAATGCCCTTGCTGCTTTAGCTGCTGCTAATCACATGGGCTTAGATATTCACTACCTATTAACAAGATTAGCTAGTTTTATTGGTGTACCTGGTAGGATGCAAATGGTGCAGAGTGAGCCTTTTATGGCTATAGTTGATTTTGCCCACACCGCCCCAGCTTTAGAGAAAGCGCTTAAAGCTATTAGACCTTTAACCAAGGGAAAAATTATTGTGGTTATAGGGGCAGCAGGTGAGCGTGATGCTGGTAAACGCTATCCTATTGGAAATATTTCTGTGGAGAAAGCTGATATTGCAATTTTTACAGAAGAAGATTCTCGTTCTGAAAATATCCATGAAATCTTATCCCATATTGTTAAAGGAGCCATAGAAGCTGGAGCCAAAGAAGGTGAGCAATTTTTTCTAGAACCTGATAGACGTAAAGCTATTAGAATAGCTATACAGTTAGCAAAAGCAGGTGATACTGTGCTTTTATGTGGCAAAGGACATGAAACAACTTTAGAGCAGCAAGATGAAACCTTACAGTGGGATGAAGTTAGTGAAGTTAAAAATGCCTTAGAGTTATAGTTCTCTGGCAAAGTTTTTCTTTAGAGAGGCTTTCTATATGACTATACTGCTTTCGACTTCTCACTTTAAAAAGAGTAAGCTTGTAAAGTGTTTTAGGCCTTCTTTGAAAGAAGTAAGCACTGTTTTTAGGATTTAGTTTTATGTAGCAGAAAGGATGAAATCATGAAAAGTTTTTGTAAACATATAACCTTCCTAGTTATTTTTTTGTTTTTAGCTTCATGTACCAATGACAGTAATAATGGGGATAAAAAGGTTACCTCGGTGACAGTTACGCCTTCTTCAGCTAGTGTTCAAAAGGGAGGCTCTACCTCATTACAAGTTGATGTTAAGGGTGAAAACCTTGAAGCAGCTGATCAAAATGTTACTTGGAAAAGTGATGATACTAGTATTGCTAATGTTGATCAAAATGGTGTTGTTACAGGAGTAGATACAGGTTCTACTATAATTACTGCAACCTCTACTTTTGATAGCAGTAAATCAGGTACTACCACGATGGTTGTTAACGATAGCAATCAAGCAGGTTTAACAGAAGCTCAAGCAGAAAGGCTAGCACCTAAACTTCTTGACAATGTATCGTTCATAACAAAAAGCCTTGGTGAACCAAGCAGTTTTCTGAGTGCATTTTCGGGCTTGGGTCTACTCGAGCTACAGCAAGACGATAAGTGTATAAATATTGCTAAAGAAGGTGACACCACAACTGCTGAATTTAATTGCAAAATAACCTTAGGGAAACTAAATTTTAGCTTAGTAGGGATTGTAGTTACTGAAAAGCTCCTTGGCGGCTATCGTACATTTACTCGACCTAATCTCAGATGGACTGCTTCAAATGATAGTGAAAATGTCGATCTAACTTTTGATTTTGATATAAAATTTACCCAATTAGGTAACACTTATAAGCTTGATGTAGATTATAAACTTACTTCAGCAGGCGATGAAGCCTTTACATCTAGTTACATATTAAAAAATGCTACTTTTGTTTCAAGCAGTACTAACGACCCACTTGGTAATGGCACATTAACATTTGATGGTACTTTATCTTACCAAGATGGCACGGAAAGCTTTACATTGAAGGCAAAAACTGATCCTAATTTGGTTATTAGCAGCAGTTGCAAAGAAACGCCTATTGATGGGGCAGTTATTTACAGTCTAGGCAAAAACAGTTTACGAATTGTCTTTAACGGTTGTGATAACTACAATGCTACCTTTAATGGTAGAAAGATTGCTATGACAGCACATTAAATCTATGCATTAGCACACATAGTCTGATTTTCTTTGGCGAACTCACCAAAGGCAATCCAATACTCGTAGAGATGCAAGGTTTTGCGTCTCTACACGCATTAACGAACAGTTAGCGAACTTGAACATTATAATTCGAGAATATCACTTCCCAAATACATAATTTGCTCAGCCAAACGAAGTATTAGAATCAAAAACACCTATATCACCTCAAAATTTCTGCTGGCCTAAGCCCACTGGCTCTTTTAGCAGGCATAATTCCAGCAATTATGCTTGTTACTACAGAAAATACACACACCCAAATAAAATCCCAAGCTTGAAGCTCAACAGGAAGTTGGGTAATAAAGTACAAATCTCCTGGCAAAGGATAGGGTTGGAATTTAAAATAAAGGCTAAGCCCTAGACCCAACAAAACTCCTAGAAGAGTGCCCAAACCACCTAAAAAGAAGCCTTCTAAGGTAAAAAGAGTTACTATACGTCTTTGAGAAGTGCCCAGTGCTCTTAAAATAGCTATTTCTTCAGTTTTTTCGGCAACTGTTAAAATAAGTATATTAGCAATGCCCATAACTGCAACAATAACAATTAAGAACACAACTACTGCAATTAAAGCCTTTTGTAAACGCAGCTGCTCAATAAGCAAACCAAATAAGTCCTGCCATGAAGATGTAAATAGGCCACTTGTTCTAGATAGCTCTACAGACACCACTTTTGCATCTTCAGGATTTTTTAGCCGCACATGATAGCCACTAATCTCACCTTCAGCCTTTAAATAATTCTGCAGACTAGGAATAGATACGTAAGCTACTACACTATCTATTAACTCATTACCTACTCTAAAGGTGCCTACTACGGTGTAGCTACGTCTACTGCGGTCTATGTCGGCTATAAGAACCTCATCCCCTTCAAAAGCACCGAGACTTCTAGCTAAAGTAGCTCCCAGCACTATACTATTACTATTTAGCAAAGCCTCTTTTTGCTCTTGTAAAATCTCTAAGTCAAAAATATCTTGACCAAGATCAGGGTCAATGCCTACTAGTTGAACAAAACTACGCCTCCCACTTATATTACGTTCTTTATCAGCTCGCCTTGCTATTAGACCTTGAGTTTCTAAGAAAGGACTTACTGCCACTACTTTTGGATGATTTAGTAGTATCTCACGTTCAGATTCATCGTTGGGAATAGGCCTTGCATTAAAAGAGCTTAAAGTAACATGTGGTGTAGCTCTTAAAGTGCTGCTTATAAGCTCATCAATGAAACCATTTGTTAATGACAGTGCTGTTACCAACACCATTACCCCTACAGCTACACCTAAGACTGTAAGTGTGCTTTGTAGAGGGCGGCGGCGAATGTGTCGAATGGCCAAGAAGGGGATAAAATCATTCATAAACTACAGGTCATAACCGAGTGAAGCTGAAGGTACCTTCTTCAGGATTTTGTCCCTCACGCTTATAAGTACCCTTAAAATCATTACCAGTGAACTTTCCTTCTAAAATAACACGCCACTCTTTAAGAGAATTACTCTCGTTTGCTATGCACCTAAGTTCTTTATTAGCTGTAAGCTTGCCACAAGTAAACTGTTGCCGAAAGTCATAGTACCCCTCTTTAGGTTTTAGCTCTGCCAAAAATTGATTCAGTGTTTTTGACCAACCTATATCAAGCCATTTTTCAAGAGTTTGTTGATTAGGGGAAGTAAATTGTATTTCACCTTCATAGAAGCCTATGGGATTAAATATAAGTGAAGCACAAATATTTTCGGGAACGAGTTCTAAATGAGCACTAATGGAGAGATCTGGTACATCACTCTTATCAGTGATAAGCATATCAATCTTAGTTTCACCTAAAACATTTACTCTTAGCCTGCCCTTATTTTCAACCTCTTTTTCATCAAGCTTAGGGATTAGGTTCCCTAGTGGGGAAGCACTGAGGGTAACTTTTGAAGCTTTTTCTGCAATCCAAATTAGTGTAGCCTCATCGTTTTTACATACTGTGCGGGGATGAGCCTCTAAAGCTCTAAGATCAGGTGGAGGAATTGAAGTAGCAACTATACTAAAAATCCCTGCTAGGAAGATTATAGCTAACAGAACAAACTGGAAAGCATGTAAATGAAGTTTTTGCATAACTTATTCCTTAGTTGTAAACTTAGCAAATGCATACGCAGCAAAACCACCAAAAGAAGCAAAAATAAAATCACCTACATCAAAAGTACCATGCTCAGCATAGCGTTGTATGAGAGTGACTGGGTGTAGATGGATATTATCAAGCTGATTACTTAATTTGCTAGAAATTTGGGGGTGTTGACTTGCTTCAAATAGAAAGTTAATACCTATCCAAGACAAACAGACAATAATTACATGCTTTGAGGAAGATTTGATTACTGCTAGGGTTAAAAGGGAAAAAGCAAAAACATGAATAAAGGAAGGTAAGTTGCCCACTAAAAGCTTAAGATAGCTAGGAAGGTACTGATAAAAGCTTAGTTGCTCTGGTAGAAAGTAAGTGCTCTGGGGTGGACGAGCAGTGGAGTATAAAGCAACACCTATTGTTAAGCTAAGAAAACCCATTAGAAAAAACTGCAACTATTTCAACTCCTAAGTAGAAGATATTATAAGCCTCTAGGCATAAAAATTTCATGGATTTTGCTGGAGTTTACCTTATCTAGTAGATAATAAAGTGTGGGTTTTTAGTTTGTGAGACAGGTACAAAACCAAGTCAGCTTGTTACCATTGATATATTTTCAAGTCACAAGCCCCTTTTGCATCAAACTCAATCCCTTCAACCTCTAAGAGTTTTTGCTGCAAGTCACCAAACCCTACTCGATATGTAGAAATACCTCCTTTGGCGTTAATTACTCGGTGCCAAGGTAAATCACTTTCTTTTAAACCATACATAATCATGCCCACTTGTCTAGCTGCACTAGGATGCCCTGCCAAGAGAGCAATTTGACCATAGGTAGCTACTTTGCCCTTAGGAATTTCCTTGACTACAGCTAGAACCTTCTCTCGAAAACCTTGCATCAGCACTCTAAAAATTTTTGAACCACTTTGTTTACTTCTCTAACTGCACTTGGTATATTCCAAGCCAATTTATCTCTTTGGCCAACAATATTGCTAACACCCCTTAGCTCAGCGAAAGGTACATCTAATATTGTACATACTTGGGCAGCAGCAGCACCTTCCATAGATTCAACACTAACATTGAAGCGTTGCTGTAGTATCTTAGCCTCCTCAAAACTACCAGTGAGTGCTTCACTAGTACCAAAAGTACAAGGTATAGCTCCTATTAACTCGAGCTTTGTTGCTAAATTAGTATCTGTAGGTATTTTGTTATAGAAGTTTTTCTGACCTTCAATTAATGGAAATCCAAGTGACTCCATGCTTTGCCAACTATCTTTTAAACGTATACCTGAGTCAAGATGAATCTCGCAGGTAGCTACTGCCACATAACCAACTGCCAAGGACGAGCCTACAAAAGCACCTCCTATGCCAAACAGGATCACATTTTTAGGTTTTATTTTATTGATAGCTAGTGTAAGAGCTGCTGCAGCATTAACCTTACCTACACCACTATGAATTAGGTAAAAGTCTTTGTTAGTGTAGTTACATTGGTAAAGGCTTCCTAAGGGAAAGTCAAGCTGCTTGCATTGAGCATATTTATGTAGGGGATTAGCCTCTAGTTTTGTTGCTGTGATCAAAAGCGAGGTAGCCACAGACTTCCTATGAGTTTACTCTAAAATTCCTTCAGCCAGCTTTTGGAAAGCCTCTTCAACATTTTGATTAGTTTTAGCACTTGTTTCTAAAATGGTCCAGCCTTTTTCAGCAAGAGAAGTGATTGCGTCATCACTTATTTCCCATTGTTCCTTGATGTCTGCTTTATTTATTAGCAAAATAAAAGGTAAGCTACCAATAGCAGTCTCAACACGTTCTTGCAGGCTTATGGCAGTTTCTAGGGTACTAGCACGCGTCCCGTCCGCAACTAGTAAATATCCTGAAGTACCGCGTAAGTATGAGGTCTGCATTTGTTGAAACTGATCTTCTCCATAGAGGTCCCAAAGGATAAGATTAAGAGTCTTCCCGTTTAAGTCAAGAGTCTTTCTATCTATTTTGACACCTATAGTTGAGTGATACTTTTCGGAGAAAATACTACGTATATAACGAGCCACTAAACTTGTCTTTCCCACCGCAAATGCACCTAGCATGCATATCTTTTTCTGTATCATAATGCTAGAACACTACCTTAAACGATACTTTGCCAACCTCATGTGGTTTTTCTTGGTTGGGTCCTCGTACTGTTTCTAGAGTTAAAGTACTCATGCTTAGTTCATCAGGTAGGCTTTCTGTTAGGTTCTCTAACGTATTTTGAGCCCTAGCTTCAGCAAGCTTAGGGGCTTTGTATTTACAGTTGGTATCATTACTATAGCCAATAATAAGTATTTTCACCTTATATCCTAAAGGTAAACTTTGGCTATGTAAAATAACTAAATCTTGCTTAATTAACTCAAAGATACTTTCTTGCCCAGCCAACAAAGTTTCACTATTGCTTTCAAAGTAGAGCTGCTTTGCCTCTAAGCTTGTAACAAGTGCATCAAAGTCTAATACTTTTGTATACAACCTCAAAGTATCAACCTGTTCAATTCCTATTATTTCTTTGACTGTTATTAAAGCAGATTCTTTCCAAGAAGCAGATGCACTCCCTACTAATTTAAGTGTGCCCTCTTGTAAGGATAAAGACACACTATGAGGTGGCATAAGGACTTTTTGGGCACGTTTAAGTATCATAGCCTCATCCAATGAATAGTAAGGTTCCCAAAAAGTTTTAACATCTTTTAGAGAAATGCCATGAGTTTGCAAAATTTTACTAGGCTCCTTGGCTAAAGGGTCAAGTAGGCCCTTCAGTTGATATCTATTCCAAGCTCTTTTGGCTTTGGTGATTATAATCCCTGGTTCACTTTCAAGAGTGTTTAAAGCCTGTGACCAGTTATAGCTACGCATAGCCTCACCAATAGCAAGTACTAATAAAAATATACTTATAAAAGTAAGCATTACCCACAACATCGGATTAGGACGAGCAGATGGCTTAACAAAATTTGAGGTCAAGCAAGTTTTTAAGGCACCTTCAGCATCTTCAAAAAGGTCAGTGTCACCTGTAAAGCTTTTAAGTTCTTGCCGAAAGCGCATCTGTAAAAGTGAAACTGTGCGTTGCAAGTTATCATCTAATTCAGCAGGCACAATGCCGCGTACAACGGCTGCAATAAAAACTGCTTCATCTTGTTCTATTAAAACTGATAATTCTCCTACTTGGAAATTGTTTAGAGTTTCACTTTTATCTACTTTAAAAGAGTCACGTACAAAATCCTGTATAGCAGTAAGCATTCCGGAAA
Source organism: Trueperaceae bacterium (assembly GCA_965223045.1). Lineage (GTDB taxonomy): Bacteria > Deinococcota > Deinococci > Deinococcales > Trueperaceae > CBDCVN01. The sequence goes on along the minus strand of CBDCVN010000013.1, from coordinate 2,929,919 downwards.
TTATGTCCCCGTCACGAGCTTGTTCACTAGCAATTATTGCCTGATTTAGCAAAATACCTGTTTCAGCGTGGATAAGAAAAATTTGCTCAACACGGTACACAAGGGTTTTAGAAAGAACTACTTCACTAAAGGGTCTTCCTGTACGCCACGCTTCTAAACGCCAGTTTAGATTCAGGCTATGGTCAAGAGTGCTATTTAGGTTAGTTATTAAGTCATTAAAGGTTTCACGTACAACAAGCTTAATACTGCTGCGAATTGTAGGTAGCATCTTTATGGCTAAGGCCTCGGGATCTTGCTTAGTAGATGACTCAAGCACCTCTTCAACAGTTGGTGTTAGAAGTTGTGTCAGGACCTTATCTTGCTTGCCACGCCTTGCTATAGCTTCAGGTAAAATATTTTTGACTCGCTCAATGAAAAGTTCAGGATCACTAAATTGCTCACTAAGTTTCTCTATTTCTTTTTTTTGTTCACTAGTTAAAAGAGAAATTAGCTTATCAAACTCTGCGGAGTTTATGTCACTTTGATACAAAGCCCTAGCAAGCAAACCATCCTCAGGTTGTGACTGCTCACTATAAGGCTGTGATTTATAAGGAGTTTTATTTTCTTTTTCTGCCATTTAACAATCGCCATATTCTAAGAATTATTGACCAAGGCCACAGCCATAAACGCTTTAATAAAAAATTAGGTGAGTATCGGCTTGCTAATTTCTTATCTAAATCTTCGCGATAATATCTAAGCTCATTGGAAAGTTTTTTTATATAACTAAGTAATTCTATTTCTAAATTTTTTTCACGTTGCAGTGCTTTGTGCTCGAGGCTCTTTATTTCATGGGCGACCTGATTAAGTTGTGTGAGTAGCTGGGGTTTTAGGTTACTTTCTTCAAAAGTTTCTTTAAGCTTTTGTAAATCATTGGATAATTGGCTAGAAGAAGTTAGTAACTGTTCTTGTAAAGCTTGATTACGCTTAAGCATTTCTTGCTCGAGTTTCGTTAGCTTGCCAATCCACCCCCTACTAAATTCTTGCAAACTTTTAGTTAAGTGCTCATAAGCATTTTTATGCTCTATATCCTGATAGTTTAAGTCTTGCCTTAAGGAGTTAAGTCTTGAATTAACCTCTTCTAAATCATTAAACGAACTCTCTGATAAACCTTGATTCTTCCCTAGCTTACTTTCTAACTCACTAAATTTATAATTTAGCTCTTTAACATTATCTTGCACTTGTTGGTGAGCTTCTTTATGTTTAATTTGCTCGGATTCAAAATGCTGAGCGAGTAAATTGATTTTTTCACTATAGTTATTTTGTTCATGTTCGAAACTTTGCTTGAGCAAACCAAGCTCCTCTTTAATAAAGTCCTTAGTATTATTTATATAGCTTTTAAGCTGATTTTCTAAAGCCCCACTTTCAGCAGTTTCAAGGTACTTTATCCTTTTATCTAAACCACTAATTTGCGAGCCAATGAGAATATTGCGTACTTCTTTGAGGCGTTCCTCCTTGTTCAAATTCATCCTTTTCTCCTCATAGAGCATTCTAAATATACTCATAAATTACAAGAAGCCAACTAATAAAACCTTCTTGATAGATTAATAGTTTACTTTAAAACCTTAAAGCTAACATAGTGACTAGTCACTATGTTAAAGTATATTCATATGGTGGCCACAGATTTAGAGATAAACCTTGATGAACTCTTTAAGAAATCTAGAGAGGCTAGTCGCAAACTCATCAGAGCTGATCGCAATTCTGCTCTATGTAGTATTGCAGCAGCTATACGTAAGCACAGCAATAGAATTCTTTCTAAGAATGCTTTAGATGTTGCTAGCGAAAGAAATAAGGGCACAATCAAATCGCTTATTGATCGTCTTACCTTAACAGAAGCTCGCCTTGAAGATATTGCTGCTTCACTCGAGCAAATTGCTAGTTTACCTGATCCTATAAACAGAGTCCTTTCAGGATGGCGCTTAGAAAATGGTTTAGAGGTTAAGAAGATAACTGTACCTTTTGGTGTCATTGGCATGATTTATGAATCACGCCCTAATGTTACTGTAGATGCTGCAGCACTGGCTTTAAAGGCAGGTAGTAGTGCCATTTTGCGTGGTTCAGCTAATGCTCTGAACAGTAACAGGATTTTAGTTGAGGTGATGCGTGAAGCTATTGTTGATGCAGACTTACCTAGAGATGCTATTGGACTTATTGATTCTCCTGATAGGATATATGTTACAGCCCTTTTAGAAGCACGTGGCAAAGTTGATCTAGTAATTCCTCGTGGAGGTACCAACCTTATCAATCATGTGGTTGATAATGCTAAAGTTCCTGTTATAGAAACAGGCGTGGGTAACTGTCATGTTTTTGTTGATGCCAGCGCCGATTTAGAGCAGGCCAGAAACATTATAATCAATGCAAAAGTTCAGCGTCCGGGAGTGTGTAACAGCGCTGAAACCTTATTAGTACACAAAAATATCGCAGCCGAATTTATTCCTAATACTCTAAGTATCTTAGCTGAACAAGTAGATTTGATGGTTTGTGAGCACACTAAGCAATATTATCCCCAAGCGAAAACTGCAACAGAAGAAGATTGGCAAACAGAGTACCTTGATTATAAACTAGCAGTTAAAGTTGTTGATAGTTTGACTGAGGCAATAGATCACATTAATCACTATGGCACTATGCATAGTGAGAGCATAGTGACTCAAAGTATAGGAAGTGCTAAACGTTTTCAAGAAGAAGTGGATGCTGCAGCAGTGTTTGTTAATGCCAGTACTAGATTTACTGATGGTTTTGCCTTTGGCTTTGGAGCCGAGATTGGTATAAGTACGCAAAAACTACATGCCAGAGGGCCAATGGGCCTAGCAGAAGTGGTGACCTATAAATATATAGTTGATGGTAATGGTCAAATTAGGGCGTAATAATTTTTGTATGTGGTTTTTCATGTCAGTGCTAGAATTGAAGTATGATAATAATTAAAACATGGCACTTTTATTATTTAGGTGCAAGGGTCAGCTTTTTATCCCTAAAAGCTGCAAAATGGTTTCTTGGTAGGACACCAAAGTCAGAACAATGTTAAAGTTAAGGAGCATATAAGTGAGTGAATCTGGAATTTCTCCACTTGCTAAAAGGTTAGCTGAAGAGAACAATGTAAACTGGCGTGGACTCAAGGGTAGTGGGGATGGTGGCAAAGTTGTTGAACGTGATGTTCTTGAGTATTTGGCTCGAGTTATGAGTGGTGAAGAAGCTACTAATCCTACTGCAGAACCTGTCCCAGAAGGTATGGAAGCTTGGCCAGAAGAAGATATGGCAGATTTTTCAACAGAACAAGTTACTGCAGGTGGTTCAGATGAATCTGGCAGTGATGATATTCTCTTAGATGAGGGCTTTACTTTTGAAGATGAAGAACCACTCACTAGTGGGGAAACTGTACAAGCACAAGCAAGTCAACCTTCTGATATTGATGAAGACATTTTCTTATTTGATGATGAACTTGATGATGGAAGTAGTTTATTAGCTGGTGCAGATGAAGCTTCTACTACTAATGTTGATGATGACTTATTTAAAACCTTAGATGATGAATCAGGATTATTTGATGTTAGCGCTGAGAGCACTGATGTAGTTGAAACTCCAGTAGAGGCTGTTGTTGATGATATGATTAGTGAGGAGATATCAAGTGGTTTTGGTGATGTGCTCGAGGCTGCAGATGAAAGTATAGGACTCACTACTCAATATGCACCTCCCGTAGTAAGTGCAACCCCACCACCTATTACTGATCTGCCTGTGTTGTTGCAAGGTAAAGTATTACGCCGCCATATACAGGTGGGAGATTTACTAGCAGCACAAGAAAGTATAGCCAAAGAGTTAAATATTGCAGGGCTCAGTCTAACAGTATTTTTAACAAAGGCTGTTGCTAAAGCCTTAGAAAGTCATCCTTTAGGTACAGGAAGTGACCTTGTGCTTATGAATGTAGCTGGTCAAAAATTTAGCCTACATTCTATGCAGAGTCCTCTTAACAAAGATATTGAAGCAGTGATAAACATTCTGAATGAAGCTAAACAAAGTGAGGTTGATGTTTCTAATGCTTCACTGTTAGTAGCTGACTTATCAGATAATAAACTTGATGAAGTGATGCTTAGCAAAGAGGATGTACCTGTTCTATCGTTGGGTAGCATTTCTTCTGAAGGAAATAGCACCTTGTCACTATCTGGTAATGTTTTACCAGATCAAAGTCTTGCCTTTTTAGAACGTGTTACTGAACTTCTTAGCGAACCTATAAGGCTTGTAGTTTAACTAACTTTAATTTGCTATGATTATGATGCCGGTAGCAGCAGCCATAGTAGCGCGTAAGCTATGGCTGCTATGCCTATGCTAGCTAATAAAATAAGCAAAAAGACAAAGCGTACCCAAAATGGGTTTGCGTCTATATAGTTTGCAATGCCACTAAGCACCCCTGCTAAAAGGTAATTGCTACTATCTCTTTTTAGTTGCTTGTTAATGTTTGGGTAGCGTGCACGACGTTGCTTATGAGGTAAGGGATTTTTAATCATCGTCAACCTTTTCTAAGGTGTTAATGCTCACATGGGGCCATTTGGCAAGTCCGGGTAGCCTATCAGGACGGGGGAAGAATTCTAATATGACTACCTGTGCATATTGCAAGCGCAGCTTTGGCTTGCCGTGCTTATCTTTTTTGGCAAGCTCCTGAATCCAGAAGGTTGATTTCATAGCATCAGCATTTGCTTGTTTAGTAATAAAGGGTATGTTTTTGATGCCACCCGTTTTGTTTTCTGTATCAACCTCGAGAGTAGTTGTTCTTACCACGGTTACAGATTCATTGGCTTTTGATAGCAGGGCTGTTGGTTGGGTTGGATCAAACACACCTTTAAATGGGTTGTCATGGAAGTGTTTATAGGGTTCTAAATAAGGGTTTATATCGAGGTCTGCCAGCTCTGCACCCATAGGTAAGCCTCTAATCTTAAACATCGAAATGTTAGGTGATCCTAAATCTTTAGTACTTTTACCTAAAGCCAGCACAGAATTGCCATGAGGGATTAGTGCTAAGCGCGCAATATCAAAGCCATCTGTGGTTTCATTTGACATATGCAACCAAAGGCCGGGCTCATGGTGAATTGTAAGCCCAGAAGTTCCTACCAAACCACTCTCAGGAAAATCAGCACTATCAGTTTGTTCAATTGTTTGTTCATAATTAAGCGAGCTAAGAAACTGATCTGCTTCCGATGTGACTGCACCACAATCATTATATCCAAGACCTCGATTTGGTATTGCCTTATCCACTATTGAAAATGCTAGTTCTTCCTTAAATGCATTGACCATTACACGATAATTAAATTCTCCTGCAGCAAAAGGTAATGCAATCATGTTCCACCCTTGCTCAGGTAGGCTTTTCCATTTTCCTGGTAGTAGCTTTAATGGGCCTAAATCATCATCATAAGTTTTGGCTTGGTCGATATTACGAGGCTGGTATTTGTTCATCCTAAAACCCTCTCTTTCAGAATTTTTAAGTGCCGCGAAAAATTCCCCATACATTAACGCCGTTAGGTGTGTTCGCTACTATGTCACTTAGTATAGCACATACCTTTTAGTAATTCATTTTTGCTTTGAGAAAAATCTTCCTGACACTATAACTTAGCAAATGCTCGAGCATCCCAGATTATGCTATACCTTAATATAGATGATTGAGAAAATTGATGACATTAGCCTAATTACTTTAAATAATGGCATGAAAGTTGTTGTAGAAGAAATGCCTTGGTTACCCTCAGTAAGTTTTAACTTAAGCTTGCCTATAGGCACTATAGGTGATCCTGAAGGCTTAGAAGGTAGTTCAATAGTTTTGCATGAGTGGCTAGATAGAGGTGCTGGAAATCGTTCTTCAAGAGAATTGACTGATGCAATAAACGACCTCGGCATTCGTCAGGGTGGAAGCTCGGGTAAAGAAACAGCTACTTTTCAAGCTTCTATGTTAGCTGATGTTTTACCACAAGCCTTAGAACTCTATGCTGATATTGTGCAGTGCCCTACTCTTATAGAAAAAGAGTTTGAATCTGCACGTACAGTAGCGTTACAGGAATTGGCTTCTCTTGATGATGAACCTGCTCGACGTATGTTTATAGCTCTAACTAGAAATTATTTTTCTTCTCCACATAGAAGAAGCAGTTATGGTACTGAGCAAGGGCTTAAGGCCTTAACTGCTGAGAGTGTGCGGACAGACTATAGCAATAGAGTATCTCCTAGAGGCACAATTTTAAGTCTTGCAGGAGGCATTAAAACTGAAGAAATCTTGCTAGATATTGAGCAGCATTTTGGAAGTTGGCAAGGTGAAGAACTAGAATCCCCAGAGGTAAATTTATCTGAAAATAAAATAGAGCATATTCAATCTGATAATGCTCAAACACAAATAGGTGTAGCCTTTAAAGCAGAAAGCCCTAATTCAGATTACTGGTATGAAAATACCTTGGCTATAGAGGTTTTGAGCGGTGGAATGAGTTCAAGGCTTTTTAAAGAAGTACGTGAAAAAAGGGGCTTAGTTTATAGTGTGTTTGCTAGTAATTATACTCTAAAAGATTTTGGCTATACCCTAGCTTATGCAGGTACCACACCTGAACGAGCTGAAGAGACTTTGCAGGTATTGCTAGCAGAGCTTGAAGGTATTTATAAAGGGGTTACTCTGGATGAGCTTGATCGTGCAAGAACAGGCATTCTTTCTAGTCTCATAATGCAAGGCGAATCAAGTGCTGCTAGGGCAAATAGCTTAGCTCGAGACACTTTTTTAAGAGGCAAACCCCGTTCATTAGACGCTGTTAAAGCTGAAATTGAAAACAAGACTTTAACGGATATTAATGATTTTCTTCATGCTAAGCCAAAGCCTGATTTTACAGTTATGACCTTGGGACCTAAAGAATTGAAAAAGGTAGCTTAAATGGAATTTCATAAAACTACTTTAGATAATAAACTTACTATTATTGGCGAACATAACCCAAAAGCACAATCCTTTGCAGCAGGTTATTTTGTTACAACTGGTGCTCGTGACGAAAGCCCAGAAGTATCGGGTGTTTCACACTTTTTAGAGCACATGATGTTCAAAGGTACTCCTAAACGCAGCGCTGAAGATATAAATCGTGAATTTGATGAGCTAGGAGCGAACTATAATGCTTTTACTAGTGAAGAGCGCACTGTCTACTATGGAGCAGTTTTGCCCGAGCGATCTGGAAAACTATTAGATTTACTAACTGATATGATGAGACCTGCTCTGAGGCAAGAAGACTTTGATGTTGAAAAGAATGTCATCTTAGAAGAAATTGCTATGTATGAAGATCGCCCCAATGTAAAGATCTTTGATAAAGGCAATCAGCATTACTATAACGGTCATCCTTTGGGAAACTCTATCCTTGGCACTAACGAATCTATTAGTAACCTTAGTCGTAAGCAAATGCTTGATTACTTTGAAAGCCGTTACACTCCTGATAATCTTTGCTTGTGCCTAGCAGGCAATTATGACTGGGCGGAAGTTGTTTCTCAAATAAGTAAGCTAAACCAGAGCTGGCAACCTAAATCTGCCAAACGCAGTCATCCCAAACTAATTCCTACACAAGGCCATCATCAGATATCCGATGAAAAAGTGAAGCGTTTTCATGCTGCTATTTATGCTCCGGGATTTAGCGCTCAAAGTGAAGAGCGTTATGCTGCTACTATTTTGGCAAGTTGTATAGGAGGTAGCGTAGGTAGTCGCCTTTATTGGGCATTAGTAGATAAAGGTGTAGTTGATAGTGCTAGTTTTTGGCATGATGGTGCTGATGGTCTAGGAACTTTTCTAGGTTACCTATCTACAGATTTAAAACAAGCTCAAAAGGTTGTTGGAATATTTAAAGATATACTTTTAGAGGTGCAAGAAAAAGGCCTAGAGCAAAATGAGTGGCAACGGGAACAACGTAAATTTGCTACTACCGCAACCCTGCGTGGCGAAACTTCTTTTGGACGACTTATGCCATTAGGTACTCATCATCAGTACAATCATAGCTATGCTTCTGTGCAAGAGGTCATTAATAAGGTTATGGCAGCTAAGCTGGAAAATGGTTTGGAGATTTTAGCAACTAAGCCCTTTGACAAGCTTTTTACTGTGACTTTAGAACCATCAGAATACACATTCTGATAGCATTTAAAAATGCTAAGTCAATAGAATATGTTTTCCTGAGCAGTTTTAGAAGTGTATGTATTTAGAAGTGTATGTATTTTCATAAATTTGGCCAAAATCTAATAGCAGTTAAAAATATTTTTTGGTTATGTTCCTTTGCTTGCTTGGTAAGTGAGTTTCAGGAATGAAATTGTAGTATCTTATGGGAGAACTAAATTCTCTACTTAAAATAATATTTTTGTGGGATAACTCTGTTCTAGACAAAGATAAAGATGTGGAGTAGTGGGAATGCGAACATTTAAATTCTCTAGTGGCAACGCCAATCACTTTCAAGGATTTGGTGAGTGGATAATTGTCTTGAATTCTGACAATAAATTCTTCATTACTCATAATGTATGTGGTGTAGTGAAGGATTACGGGAACTTCCTGTTAACAGAAAAGGAAAACTCATATTTATGGAAACTTATTAGTGAAATGAATATTGAAGAGATGCGATCTTCTACCCGTAATGGTGTGCCTGATGAGCCTGTATATACATTTAGACTTATAGACAAAACACAGACCTATACTGCGGGAATTTGGGGTGGTGAAATTAAAGATAGCAAAGAAATTGTTGCTCTAATAAATCAAATTCGCGTACTAATAGAGAAATATGCAAAAAAAATACCTTACCTTTAGATGGTTAATAGGAGGTTACACAAAATCCACAGTATTCTAGGGAAGTAAGTTGATGGTAGATATTAATAGCCTATTTTGTGGAGTTGGCCTCTTTTTGTGGACACTCAAAGTATAGACTAAACAGCTAATAGCTCCAAATTATTTTGCTGATTAGCTTCAAAGGTTTCAGGACTTTTGTAATCAATCGAGCTGTGTAAACGAAAACGATTGTAGGTAATGTTGATGTACTTAAAGATATCGGTTCTAGCTCCTTAAAAACTTTATCAAGACATGCACCTGTTAGGGGAGATTAGATAGCTAATTGCTACTGCTACCTCCCAAAGATCTAAAATGTGGATATGTGCCACTGCACACAACAAATCCCCTGGTGAAACACTGGTGATGTTAAATGATATAATAAAGGCAGCTTAGCAATAAGGTTGTTAGCAGGAACGATCTGCTAGGTTATTTTATAAAGGAGTTGTAGTAGTTGGTATATTCATCTTTACTTATTATCAAGCCAGCTACTACAATTTTTCTTACCCTACTATAATACCCGGTGGGTAAAAACAACAACCCACTAATAAAGAATACTAGAATTACGCACTCCTTAAGAAGCCCTTTGCAAACAAAATATTTCTCATATGCTTCTGTAAAGATGTGTGCAGGAGTGATTTACTCTTTTAGAAGGTAAACTGGAATTACGCAGGCTCTAATTATTCGTCTAGATAAAGATTTCTGCCAATCACGTGTCAGAAGATGTGTCTCTGACACAAAGTCATTTTTGTGCCTTCCTGCGCAGTAATTTTACTCACCGCAAAATGCCTCCTAAAACTTTTTGAGATTATTTTACACTTATACTTTCCTTCAAACCATACCCTAATCTGTCTGGAACAGTGTTTCATTAATAATCACACGAACGTAATTACCAACTTTAAATTTTGCTTTTGGCAATTCATTATTCATTAATGATAAAATTTAGTAGACTTAAACTTTATTAAATGCGCTTGACTCTTTCTCACAACGCAATAATAATCTATGCCCAAACTCTTTTACAAAGTTTGAATTTTTATCATAAACTTCAAAGCCTGCCTGAAAATTATTATCTGTAAAAATTTTGTGAAGAGATTCTACAAATAAGCATACTTCTTCAATAGTGCCAGCTACACCACCATTAAACAAATACATACTCTCATCCATTTTACCAGAACAAAAGTCAGCTTTTTCAGAATTTAGTTTAAGTATCAATTCTCCTGAAAATTGGGACCTCCGAACAGTTACTTCTTCTGTAGACAAAGCTAATTTTACTTTAAGCATCTTAGCTAAGTTACTAAACTGCTCAATTGCACCATCATAGTAAAAGTACCCATAAACATTGTCATTATTTGGTAAACTCATAGTTACATTTGCTATTTCTACAATCAACTCTAAATTACAGGTGTCTTTAAGGTGCTATTAAGCACTTAATTTACTAAAAACTACTTCACTATAGGTATCAGATTGCTCAGGATCAACCAACTTAAGTGTGAATAGTTGATTACTTTCTAACTTAATTAGGACCCTGCAATCTTGACATTTTATCAACTTGATCTTTGAACCTTTAAAACTATACTTCTCAGCATAATCAACAAACCTTGTTTCACCATCCTCTTCATCAACAAGCTTCCCCCAATCTTCCCAACAACCAATCCAAGCGTCAAGAAAAAACCTTTGCCAACTTTTCCCCTCTACCTTTAAGTTCACTACAATAGGATTATTATCTTCTTCTTCTAGGGCAACGACACCGAGCAATTTTTCAATGGGCAAACCATCAAATCCAACAACATCGAAATTATTAGAGTTGTTCGGAAATAGCCAAATCAGCTAAAATAGTAGCTAGTATGGTAGTTTTCAAAACCAGAAGTGACAGACAAGTAAGAGCCTTGACAGGTTTGCCTGAAGAAAAGATAAATGAGTTAGAGACAGTGTTTGAAGAGGTATATGAGGAGCAAAGTCAAAAAGACTATGAAGAACAACAAGCTAAAGGGGAAAGAGAACGATCTAGGGGAGGAGGAAGAAAAAGTAAACTTCCTTCTACTAAACACAAACTCGAATTTATTCTCTACTACCTGAAAAGTTATCCTACAATGGATGAATTAGCAGAGAAGTTTGATATGTCTCGTTCCAGTGCACACTATTGGGTACATAAGCTGCTGCCAATTCTCTCAGCAGCCTTGGCAAAATTAGGTATGTTGCCTAAGAGAGAGTTCAATACACCTGAGGAGTTAAAAGAAGCGCTTGAAGAAGCAAGAAAAATACTGATTGATGCTACAGAAAGGAAACATAGACGCCCTAGTGAAGAAGAAAAGCAGGAGGAGCTATATAGTGGAAAAAAGAAGGGTCACACGGTAAAAAACACAATAATAGCAACAGGAAGAAAGGTAATAATCTATGTAGGAAGGACATTTGCTGGGCGGAGACATGACTATGGGATGTTTAAGGAGGAGTTTCCACCTAAACAAGGCTGGCTGAAAGAGGAGGGAAAAAGAGCAAATCTAGACTCAGGTTATCAAGGTATAAACAAGGATTATGGGATAGGAGCAGCGATACCAAAGAAAAAGCCAAGGAAGAGTAAAAAGAATCCTAATCCAGAGCTAACAGAAGCAGAGAAGGAGAGGAATAAAAGGCTGGGCAAAGCAAGGATATATGTAGAACATGCCATAGGAGGTATGAAACGCTTTAATATACTAGTGCATGCCTTTCGGAATCGCAAGACAGGTTTTGCAGATAGCGTTATAGCTGTCTGTGGGGGGCTTTGGAATTTTTTGATTGTTTAAACTATTTATTTCCGAACAACTCTATTGCCTTGATATATGCGACCTAGTTTATCCATACTTATGTACTTTTTAGATTTAGAAAGGGAGCAACTTTTTGAATAAATTCTCCTTCAAGGTCATTAGTAACTTCTTTAGAAGTTATGCAGCTGCTCAATCAAATGTACTTTTTGGTTCATTTGGTCACTATTCTCAGGATGATTGGGCAACCACTGAAGTAAATCTATTAAGTCTCGAGCAAGTTTGGGGCTCGAGCCAAAATAATCAAGCTGCTCTTCAAAATATGATAAAAGTTGGTATTGAATTAAATCTTGAATCGGATCATATTTGTTAGGCTGGTTTTTAGATGATTCAAAATTTTTATAGTACTCGAGCAAAACTGGAAATACCTCTTTCCCTAATTGCGTAACACTCCACTTATGCCATGAACTTGGCTCTCCTTCTGCCCACTCCCGAAGAGCAAACCGTATAGGGTATTTTTGATGTAATTTTGTAAGCCAATTATCTAAACGGTTTTGGAATTTTGTCCAGTTTCCTCGGTAGTAGCGCCCGATCACAGCATGCATTATCTCAACAGTATTAGAAAGTTCAAAAAAATCTTTACCCCAGTGAATGGTCATTCCTAAACGACTAAGGTGTTCAGCTAAGGAACCGGGGCAAAGTGGTTTGGGAATACCTCTTTTAATAGCTTTGTGTTTCTCTTCAGGAACAACATCTCTAAACCACACAACTAACATCATCCAATCCCAAGGTTTAGTATTGCCATGACCAAAGTAAGGAAAAGGGTAGTCATCAAGATTCATAATTTAATCTCCTAAAGCTTAAGTATGATTTTTACTCTTGTGCAGCAAAAAATCTCGAATTTCAACAATAGACATAATTATACAAATACCAATTATATTTATAACCATCGTGGGCACCATAACGGTTTCAACTCTACTTGTATCACAACAAACCCCAACAACAACTTTAAACACTATCCAGAAAACAACATTTAAGAGCAAAAGACAATTTAATACAACTACGCTTTCATAAGATAGCTTGTTAAACGTGGTTGGTGGAGCAATCTTCTTTTTGAAACCCCAGATTAGCAGTCGCCTAATAAGCAATCCTGGTACTCCTATTAGTATGCCAAGTCCTATTGGTATGACAAGAATCAAAAGTACTGGTATGCCAATCACGACATAGTAAATTATTAATGGAAAGACAAATAATAAAACTACATATAACGAACTGGCCGAGATTATGGAATTGATGATATAAAGAATAAAAATATTGCGCCTATCAGGTGAAAAATATAAAGGCAATACTAGAAACCCTCCTGTAAAAATTCCAAATATTGTTCCACCCACTACCAAACTAAGAAAAAGGCTATCAGATGTCCCAATAAAGTATACTACTAAAAGTGCACCCACACAATTTATTACTATCCACGCATCAAGGTAGAGGCCATTTTGCTGGGAAAGGCTTCGCAAAAATACAAGAATACCTATCACAATAAAAACACTAATGATCAGCAAAGTTATATGATCAAAGTTGATGAAAAGGGAGTATAAAATAAGCCAATATAAGCCAATGCCAAGTAGACTCCCTAATGCCCATAACCAAGCAGATTTTGGGACTTGCGGGCGTAAAACAACCCATTGCATTGTCCCAAGTATTATGCTCCCTGTAACAATGATAATAAGAGAACTCCAAGCTCTATCAGTAGAGTTATAGGAATCTAAAATGGCCCAACATAAGCCAATACCAAGCGAATTTTGGGATTATCAGGCGTAAAACAGCCCATTGCATTGCCACAAATATGATGCTCCCTATCACAATTATAATAAGAGAGCTCGAAGTATCCCTAAATCCCCAAACCAAAAATGCCATAAGGCCAACAGCAATATGAACTATTACCCACAAAATCACAAATAAAAACGATCTAGGGCATGTTGATAAAGTAAGTCATAATTTGCAAACTTAGGATATGAAAGTTAAATTAACAGACGAGCAATGGCAAAAAATACTAAATTTTCTCAAGGGTTACAAGATAGTGTGTATGTTTAGGAAATTTAGAATTGGCAATGAGGATCAATGCAGGAAGTTTATTGAAGGAGTCCTTTGGGTAACTAAAAGTGGTGCACAGTGGCGTTTGTTGCCAGAAGAATATGGAAAATGGAATAGTGTTTTTAAGCGTTTTGACCGCTGGGGCAAACAAGGAATTTGGCAAGCGATGTTTGAACACTTTGCTGAGGATGCTGATATGGAAAGTATAATGATAGATAGCACCATTGTAAGAGCTCACTCCTGTGCAGCAGGAGGAAAAGGGGGAAACGAAGAACAAGAATTGGGTAGAAGCAAAGGAGGTTACACCACCAAAGTACACGCTACAACAGATGCTCTAGGCAATCCTCTCAAGTTAATATTGACTCCAGGGCAACGTAATGATGTTACCCAAGCAGAGGATTTGCTAGAAGACCTGGAGGCTGAAAGAGTAATGGGGGACAAGGGATATGATGCTCAAGTTGTACTAGACAAGGTAGCAGAAATGGAAGCAGAAGCAGTAATACCTCCAAAGGCAAATAGGAAAGAGCAGCGGGAGTATGACAAAGAATTTTACAAGGAAAGGCATTTAATAGAGAATTTTTTCAACAAAATTAAGCAATATAGAAGAGTTTTTTCTAGATTTGAAAAGTTGTCTCGAAACTATTTAGCATTTTGCCAGTTTGCGTCGGTACTTATATGGCTACGCTAAAATCCCTTCAAGTAATATTTTTGATTTAGCACTTTTAGTGTCAACACGCCCTAGCATTTTTATTGGGAAGGAATCAATTTCACTTTCTTGACAATGGTAAATACCCGGTTTTATTTCTCCGTGACCAAGCATTATTTCCAAGGCTTGTGCTAGTGAGCCAACAGCACTATTCAAGTCTTTTGTTAGTACTTGTTCGCGAGATTTTTCTATAGCTGATCTTGTAGCTTCTAACACTTCCTCATCTAAGTCTTCATCCTCACCCACTTCAAAATCACACAGCTCTTCTTCTAGTGCTGAGTCAATACTCCCAAATGAAATGCCCGGCGCACCTCTCTCAACACCTACCCAATATAATCTTGCACAGCGCAAAAGTTTTTCATGCACTGCACTGAATTCTAAGCTTATTTCATTTTCCATTAATTCAAGGCTATGGCATCAATACGATCAACACGTATAATCAAACGATCATGCATTTGATTGCGTACTTCAACTGCCTCATCACCAACAATTTTAGTTACAAGACCGGGAATGGTTTGACCATTGACATAAAATGTTAAGCCTTTATTTTCGTTCTGGCTTAAGTTAAGTAGCTCTTGGTAGTGTGATAACATGTTTGCCTCCTGAGGTGCATTTTGTGCGGAAGTATCTTGTGAAATAAAAACAGTAACTGTAATGATAAGTGTTACCAATACTATGACCAATAAACTTTTAGGGAGAGTTACTTTACCAAAATCTTGCATAAAAACACCTTTCTAGAAACTAATTCTATACTACCTTTAATACATTGACGAATTCCAAAATTATTTTCATAGGTAAGGGATTATTTAAATGCTTTTCGCTGAGGTCAAAAAGCTGAGATGGGACTTGCATATTTATTAAGTTACTTTGCAAAGCAGATTTCTATAATCTTCAAGTGAATATCTATTACACGAATTGGGATGTATTTCTGCAAGGGTACGCCAATTTGCTAGCTTAATGTCATCAATCAGAATTTGTGGTTTAGGAAGGAAAGCTTCAAAACAGTATTCTATACTAAGTTTTTGGGCAGACTCTCTTGCATATTTAACTCCACCAGAACTCCAACAATATAAAATAGCTCCTTCCTCGTGAAGTTGTTTAACATGCTCAATAACATTTGGCATAGGTATTTGTTTTGTTCCATAGTTTCTAACAAGTGCTTCATCAACATCAACATAAATGTAGAGCGGTTTATCCATAATGTAGGTAGTGCCCTTCATGCTAAAATCAGACATAGTCAAATCTTTCTCGATCTAGTTCTTCTAACTCTTCTTCAGAGAAATCTATATTGACAATTCAAGAATTTTATACTTATTATCACCCTACTTCCAAAGGATGTCCATTTTTTTTAGGTCGTTTGAAGTATATTCACTAGGCCTTACTCCCTTTTCATCAGGGACTTTTATATTTTTTACCATCCATACCATGCCATCTTGAATCAAAACAGGTTTCTTTCCGATCACAGGATTCCATACATCAGGCATAGCAAACCTTATAATTGCAGCCACAATCCCAGGGCGGTTCAAATTTACCACAAATTCTGAATAGTTCCCTTTTCCCCAAACTACACCATCCTCAGGGTAACCTGCCCTTAAATCAGGGTTATTGTCTTCAATAAAGTAAAGCCTAAGGAAACACCTTTTATTTCCTTCAAGATAAATTGTTAATACTTCAGAACATGGTGACCTTTTATATTCTTTTAAATGTACATGCCTACGTGACCAAACAAACTTATTATTCTCTAGGGTTAATTTTCTAGGTTTTTGTTTTTTTCTGCGCACTTGTTCCTATCCTTAAATTGAGTTTTGAAGTTGACTGAAACAACTTACTTTATTTACTATGAAATGATTTTGCCATTGCTAATTTCTAGCTTAAAATCCTGTTGCCACCTACCCGGTAGATCATACTCCTGATCCGACGCCTAATTTTAGCAAAAGACAACGTGCCAACAACTAAGAGTTATTTAGATGGTTCAGACTCAGGTACTCTAGCTGGCCAAATTTCGCAGTCAATGCTACCTAAACATGTATTGTAAAACGCCTCAGTACCATTAAACTTACTAAAAATTTTAAACCAGTACTCATTAAATGAGGTTGAAAGTCTACATGCTCGAGACATTTGTTTCGTAGCACACCATACACAAAAACAAAAGTATGGGCTCGAGCTTGTAATATTTAAGAAAAACTGGAATTACGCACCCCTTAAAGAGTCTTTTCCAAACAAGGTATTCCTCAGATACCTTTGTAAAGATGTGTGCAGGAGTGATTTACCCTCTTAAAGTGTAAACACTGTTCCAGACAGATTGAGGTATTATCTGAAGGAAAGCATAAGTGTAAAATTACCTCAAAAAGTTTTAGGAGGCATTTTGAGGTGAGCAAAATCACTGCGCAGGAAGCCATAAAAATGACTTTGTGTCAGAGACACATCTTATAGTGCATGACCAACAAAAACCTTTATCTAGACGAATCATTAAAATCTGCGTAATTCCAGAGAAAAAGTAACCTATACTATAAAACCCGTTATCCATAATAACTTCTGAGCGATTACCAACCCATTGAGCTAAATATGGATCTGGTGGTAACACTAAGCTAAATGCAGCAGAATTGCTATTTTCAAATTTAAAATCTACTGAGTTGCTTTCTAGCTCACTAAGGATATTTTCCTTGTAAGCTTTACCAAACTTAAATTCAAAATCGTATTCTTCATGTGGTAAATCATTAATGCTTTGAATTTTATTCATTTCAAAATATACAGCACCAATAAGCTCTAATAGGATGATTTATTATTCCTCGCAATAACCAGCTATACATTTCCACCAAAGGATTTTTTACTCATTAAGATTGGGGCCTTGTCTTCCTCTTTGCTTGGTTTGAAACTGGCTAAATAAGGACCACCTTTATCAATAAAGATTGTGCCACAACTCGAGCACTGCCACACTAATTTTGACAGCTTACTCTTTAATTTGTATACCTCCATAAGCACTTTCTCTTTTTCACTGAGCTTCGTACCTGAAAACATAACTGCATCGTCAATTGCATCAAGAAATGTAAACAAATCTTGGTCAGGAATTATATGTCCTTTACTCAACTTTGGCAGTAGTGAGTATGTTAGTAATATTAGTTCACTCAACTAATTATAGCAATTCTCAAAGGAAAAATCATCAGTAAAGGAACAAAGAAAACCTAAAAGACCTAAATAGTAAATTAAAAAGGACTCAAAAAGCAATTGGATTTTTAAATAAACGCTTTCTAGTAGCAGACAGCAGCTAAAATAGGTGCCATCAAACTTTCAAGTGTTTGCCCTTTTACTAATCCAGCACTTATGAAACTTGCCAAACTCCACAAGCTCTGTGCTTTTGCTACTCGACACCAATGGGAGTTACTACCTTCAATTTCTACCTTGAGTTGATTTTGAAGCTTTTTTAAGAGGTCCTGATCATGAGGTATGGCTCGCAATAAGCTGTAAACTACGGCAACAAAGCTAATATGTCTGCATATCGCTTCAATATCCCGTACCTGATACTGGTCCAAACCTTCTGCCTTACCTTCTTCATGATATACTTCAATTGGCCACCTATGGCGTCTGATTCTTGTTATTCCTGCTGATTGCCATTTTAAGCAATTTGAAATTAATGCATATGGCTCACCCTTCAATTCTTCCTCTCTGTAATTGATAACTAATCTTTGCTTCCCAAAATTCTTAACCTTAATCGTGCAACAAAAACTGTAGTACCTTTCTTTCTTTCCCTTGTAGGAAATGGTTATTTTACGGAAAACTGGCTTCTTCTCCTCACTTAAATTATCGAAATGCTCTTTTTTAAGTCTCTGACTGAAGTCTTTAATTGTTTCTTCTTGCCCATTTACAATTACTTTATCATCTGCACAAAGTGTTCCTACATAGGGAAGTTTAAGTTCCTTGTCAATGAAACGACAAAAAGGAGCTGCTGTATACCATTTATCAAATACTATAGGCAGTTTCATCCTTGGATTACTTTCCTTCCATTTAGATAGCAATCTTTTTGCAATGTGAAACTTGCTTTCATACAAATCTGTGACACCATCTTTGTTTTGATGCCTTCTCCATAATCTTATCAAGTACTGTCGCCATTTTGCTTCATTAGTCTTTTTCAGTTCTAGCTTACTTTCCTTGATGGGAATACCTAGCTCTGGCAGCCCCTCCTCTATTTTCTCAAGGTCAGCGGGTTTCCATAATTCAAATTCTACTGGATAGTCAGTTTGATCGTCACTATAGTGTAACCCTACCAAATGGTGCGCCCAAACATGGCATCCTTTACTAGAATCATAAAGTTTTGCTATGCCTTTAAAGTGTTTGCCATAATGCTCAAGCAAAGTATCATCTATACTTAACACACCTTTAGGTTTGAAACGAGTACCTTCCAGACTTGCTAAAAGGTCTAAACGTTTTTGGTTTAGTTTCTCTTCACTAAAAGGGCTTTTGTTTAACAAGCGATTAAGGCTGCTTTGATCACGGTTCTCAAAAATAATCAAGCGATTAATCCCCTCAACGGTTTTGTTTTCTGAAACAATAAGTCCACTTATATAACGTTTGAACTGTGTCATGGCTGAATCAGAGAAAATATCTTTAAAGAAATGTTCATAATGCTTAACAACTTCAGGGTAATCAAGCAGGGGTACCATATAATCACCTCCACGGTGTGTTTATACATTTTAGGAGGTGTTATTCATAATGTGAAGATTAGTAACAATTTGCTTTATCGGATATTAGCCTATTTTCGTTTTCCTGACATCGCAAAGGCCTCACTGCAAAAGTTGAGTCCTTTATTTGGCAGAAAATCTGTTTGATCAATAATGGTACTACCACACTCACACTTAATCTTCATTACACTTCACTATCTTTCCAGGCTTTGAGAGTTCGCCGTCGCCACCACTTTAGAGCTTGCTAGACTTGTTACTCATTAAGCAAGTTGATATGTTATATCAAAGCTAATCAGAATCATTAAAAGAACGGACACAGCGGAAACCAATATCATTAACAACACTATTAAAAAAGTACCTGTTTCGGCTAGTGGTCCGTAATTCAATAGGAGTGCCATTGAATGAACTACCTCGAATCACAATATGCTCACTAATACTATTTTCCTTTCCAATAAGCTCTCTACCATCACTATTAATATATGGGTAATCTCTAAACAAACTCCTAGTAAGCTCTCCTACATTTCCTGACATGTCCAATGCCCCCACCCATGAAGCACCATCAAGATAATTGCCCACTCTTATTGTTTTTATATCTGAATTCCTAGAGTAATGCACCTTATCCCTATAAAATTTGTTACCCCAAGGATATAGCAAACTGTCTGGTCCTCTAGCTGCATATTCCCACTCTACTTCTGTTGGTAATCTTGCGCCACGCCACTCACAATATGTTACAGCTTCATCCCAATTTACATAGTTCAAAGGTTGATTTTCACTATCAGAAAACCAATTATCAAAATGAGATGTACATACTCCTACTAATCCACACTTTTTATACGATGCTCGAGTCACCTCTGTTTCATCTATCCAAAATGGGATCGTTAATCTTTGTTTATGTGCAGGTCTTTCATTAACATCTCCCTCCTCACTTCCCATCATAAAACTGCCTGCAGGTACTAATACCATTGTCGTACCATTAAAATCTTTCTTTATTGGTTTCCAATCAATATTTTTGCTTATTGGAATTTTACCATTTAGAATTTCTTTTTCAGGTTTAATAGCATTAGAAGCACCTCCCAAATCATTTGAATTCTGAGCATTGGTTTGTGCAAAAGTCAAAATAACTGTAACAATTATAAAAAAACGAATAATCATTCCTTAATCACCTCACAATACTGCTTGCTCAAGCAAGCAAAGCTAAACTAGCTTGATAAATAATCCCTGTTAACAATTCTCTATTTTCAACAAGCAGGTTAATAATCATAAACAAAAACATCAATATCTGCTTTTAGCACAGTGTCTTCAATAATTGGTTCTATTTTTTCCCACTTGCCACCAGCAAGACCACAATCAATTCGTGGCATGTGAATAGACGCATTCAATTCCTCTGCTTTACTTACCACTTTGGCAAGATATTCTTATTAACTCCTTTTGCGCTTTGCAATTGTGCAACAATAACCACCTACTCACTCAAGTAAATCCAAATAAAATTACCTTAGCGAAATCTGAACTAGGTTATGACCAATTCCTTACATATGCAAGGTTCTGGGCAACTAATTTATTAAGCCTGACAGTAAATTCTGATGAGTTAGGCTCAGGAGCAGAAAGTACAGCATCAATAAAGCTCTGGGGTGGTTTGTAGTTATGTGCTTCAATATAATGCCCAACTAAAGGTGAGGCAACATAGGCATAACGCAAAGTAGGTACAATCATGTAAAGGTGTTTAGAAAAAGGAGAACTCGAGCGTTTTCGTTTATCATGTTTACCTTTGCATAGCTGGCACTGTCTACCACCACACATGTAATCCAATGGCAAAGTAAATGGCTTATCAACGTGTTTGAGTATTTCTAAAAGAATTTCTTGAGCTACTTTACCTCTAGAGAATTCTTTTTCAGGATCAAGCCAAGCGATTGCTCGCACAGATTCACCCCAAATATCCATACCAACCTTTTGGGTAATAACTGTTAAATCAGGAAGGTAAAAGTCACCACACATTAGTAATATGTTTACCTCTTTTGACTAAAATCACGCTTCTTGATTTTGCCCATCCTACCATCCAAATGGTGGAATACTAAACCTTCAATGTCTTTATCAAGAAGCCAATCACGTAATCCCGTAAAAGTTCTTGGCACATTTGCATACTGCTCGGCCTTTGCATGTTCTACCAAGACATGTTTTTCTTGCTTTTCTAGATTTCCTTGGATCTTAGGCCCAATTAATTCATATGTGCCATTTGGTAAAGAAGCATCAAATGCTTCCATATGCCACTTATTTTCCTTTTCTTGGGGCTGCACTTCGACCCAGCCAACTCTCTTTCCAGTATTGGGATCAAAGGTCTCTTCTATGAAATCAGTTGGGGGTTGCTTACCCTTAGCAACCTCACGACGCTTGTAATACTTGCTATCTTCAATCTTTACACTTGTGCCATCATATTTACGAGTAGCAACACCTTCACCTTGAAAAACCCAAAGGCAATCATCATGCGGTTCATCTAAAAGTTCACGCATATTTTCTGGATTTCTCTTAAAAATTGTAGGTATTTTTTTCATTTATTCTCCCTAAAAAATCTAAAAACATCGAGTGAAAGATCACACCTGTTGATTAAGTCTATTTTATTGATAGTTCTTGTCTAAGTTGTCTAACTCTAAGCATTTGTTGAGCCTGTTCCTTATAAGATTGAACCTCTTCATTAGGATGGGTAATAATTTTCTGCAAAATACTTGTAGGCAGATAAGGGTTTTTCAGCATGTCATAAACATAATTGCCTTCAATCAAAATTTCTTCAAGGATATTAAGCGGTATTGAGGGATTATGAGCAAAGTCATCAAGATTATAGCGCTCCTCTTCTTTATTAGCAGTATGCCAATAATTTTCTAGTGCATCTACAGGTGTAAAACGACTCGCAGCAGCAGCCCTCCGAAAATAATATACACGACTTTGAAGCATAAAACGTAGCACTTCTGCTAGAGGTTTGGTTTCATAAGTTTCGTAAACATGTTGGTAATCAGCTTGTTCCTCAGGTGTATCATAAGTATCTGGTGTATCACCTACAGCAAATTTAATAACTAGATCTGCTGGCCAATTATTCTGACTTAATGCATCTCCTTCGTGAAAATGAGGGGGATTTTTTTTATAAAGATTGCGTAGTGTTTCAGGATCTATAGAAGGATGCTTGAGTAAATTATTTATGGTTGCAAACATTTTACTTTCAAACTCTTTTTTATAATCAGAAATTGGATCGTATCGAAAATTTTTAGGAACCTTCTGAACTAACTTATCAAGTACATCTTTTGATACAAATAAGTGTTGACTTAGAGACTCTAAAACCTTGATGTCATTATCTTGTGCTAGTTTATATAAAGCACTATCAGGTGTTAAAGGGTTTCTTGCCACAGCTTTTCTTACCTTGACATCACTATCTTGTGCCAATTGAATAAGTATTTCTGGACTATGATAATTCCTGTACCAAGCCACAACTTCTCTTACAGCAGCATTGCTATCTCGAGCTAGCTGTTCAATATAAGGTTTCAAAGTGTTGTAATCAGCTTTTCTCACAGCCATTGCTCTTACTTTAGGATCAGGATCTGCTAATAAATTAGTGTTAAAACCTTTAAGAGCCGCTATTCTTCTTATCTCAGCATCTTCATCACGAGAAAATTGTTCAAGGTATTCATCTTTGATATCTTTACGATGTACTAGGGTAAGACGTACCTTTGCAGAAGAATCCTTTACTAGTTCTTTTATTAAGCTATCACTTAACATTTCTCGAGCAGCTAAAGCTTGACGCACATCCTCATTTTCTGAATGGAGTTTTTTAAGCACTACTTCCTTAGTATTACGATTTAGCGCTACTGCACATTTAATACCTATATCAGAATGCTTTGCTAAAACCTCAAGTTTTTCAGCAGTAATTTGTGGATGTTTAGCCGATACTTTTAGAGTTTCTATATTTTTACTACTTGCTAATATATCTATAAGTTCAGGAGAAAGATTAATACGTTGGGCAACAAACTTTTCTAATGAAGAATTTTTTGCTGCAAGTTCCTTTAGCCTTTGAACTGATGTACTTAAGGTAAACACTTCCTGTTTCAGTTTCTTTTCTTCTAGCAGCTTTTCAGCAATACCCTTTGATGTAGGAGAACTATAAGGTTCTAATGGCTTATAACTTTTAAAAAGAGTTAAGCCTTGTACCAAATTAGAACGAACTTTTTCATAGTCAGGGTGTGGAGGATAGATCTCATCTTCATCTTCAAAATCATCATCTTCAACCTCCTCAAAAATTTCTGGTACAAACAGGCTGTGGGCACGACGTAGTTGCTCAACTTCTGGATCATAAGGATCAATTTCAACCTCTAAAAATCCTACATTATAACTACTAGATTTATCATAAAGCACTAATGCTCGAGCAAATACATGACCACTAACCTCAAAAGTAAAATCATTATAATAACCATAAATCATTCCCTGAGCATAAATGTCTCCCTTAGTAAAAATACTTCCCCAAGACACAATATTCTCAGCAACAAAATCACCAAGTACAACTACTATGCCAATATTTGATACATAGTCGTCATAAAAACCATGTACAATTAAATTGCCCTCAACTACTAACCCTATATTCATATCAACATTTTCTGGAATTACTAAATCACCTGAGTGATAGTACCAATCTCCATCTTTAAGGTAATCGCAAATATTTGGTGTATATTTCTCGCCTTGTTTGATAAATTCAATAACTTGTTTTTGTTTATTGACAGTTAAAGGCTTAAATCTTTGAATCCAGTCAGAAAGTACTAACATAATATAATTCTGCCTCCAGTAAGACTATATAGGTGTCCAAATAAGTTCTTGTTTCAAGTCGTAAGATGCCCCATTCTGAGCGCAGCGAAGAATCTCCCAGATGCTATAAGAACCTATTGTTGCTTTTGGGAAAAATTTTTCTGGGGCACTATAATAGACTTGTTCTGAAATAAGGAATTAGGCAATAAGGCAGTTCCATAAACCAGCACAAACTCCTACTACATCGTCAACAAATCCCTTAATACGATTCCTAAAAGCATACACAAGAATCTTGAAACGCTTCATTCCTCCAATGGCATTCTCAACATATACACGTATCTTGCTCACTGCTTGGTTGTGAGCCTTCTGCTCTTTACTAAGCTTGGGATTAGGGTTGGCTTTGCTCTTCCTAGGTCTCTTATGAGGTATTGCAACATCTGCTCCTTCATAATCTTTCTCGATTCCTTGATATCCTAAATCTACTGCCACTTTAATATCCTCAAACCACTCCTCCTCAGGTGGAAATTCTTCCTTTAGCATTGCATAGTCATGGTTCCGTCCTCCAAAGGTTTGTCCCACAAACAAAATTACCTTCTCCTTGCTGCTTATCACTGTGTTTTTCTGCGTGTGGTTACCCTGTTTGCCACTGTATAACTCCCGTTGCATTTCATCATCCTTTGGGCGTTGATGTTCTCGCTCTGTAACATCAATCAGTATTTCGTCAAGTCCCTCAAAAGCTGCTTTGAAATCCTCTATGTTTTCAAACTCTCTAGCTGGCATATATCCCAAACCACTTAGAGTTTTCGCCATTATTGGTGTAAGACGTTGTACCCAAGCATGGGCATTAGATCGTGATAAATCAAATTTCTCCGCTAGAACATCAAACGTTGGGTAAAGTCTAAGGTAGTAAAGAATAAAGCACAGTTTTATATTGACTGTACTTAGTTTACTGTTTCTTCCTCCTCCTGGCTTACGATGTACTTTCCCTGCTTCTAGAGCCTTTTCATAACGTTGCTTTTCATGGTCTTCTAAAGCTTTAGCAAATGCAGGTTCTAGTTCCTCTACTTTCTTTTCGCTCAATCCTGTTATACTTCTTACTTGTCGGTCATCTCTTGGTAGTAACATTCCTTTATTTTGACCGATTTATTTATTTCAGAACAACTCTAATATTTTACTTACCTATCTGGGAATATTTTGAAAAGTAAGTCCTAAAATAAAAAAACAACAAAAAACGACAAAAGAAATACTAGCAACTTTTTGGGAACGATGACCAGCTAGCCAAATCGGAACCGTTAAAATCCAAGCAAGAATAAAAGGGGTAATAATTATTCCTATGAAGCGTCCTAAAACATATCCTGAAACTTGAGTATCTACTTCTCTTGACACTATAAATATAGCTACCAAATTAATTACAAGCCAAATTCCTAGAAGTATCCAACCAGCTAAGGGCACTTTGAATATTCTTCTTTTCTCTATTGTCAAATCTCCTTTCTGGGCAAAATGTTTTCTTGCAATGGGTGTCAGAAGCCCTATTACACATGCTCCGTAAGCTATTCCTAGAAGCAATCCAATTATTGCGACGATTAATTGCGTTGTAACATTAATCTCTTCAATTGACTTTGTCATTAAAGCAATCCCAGCAATAAAAGAAACAACAACATAAATAACTGAATTGTATCCTGCAAAAATAATGCTAAACCATCTACCTAGATTTGATCCTCTGATAAGAGAATAGGCTAACAAGCAAGTGAGTACAAAACGAATACTTTGGAAAAGCATGTTTACATCGCCTGTTTGTAGGATATAAACAATAATCTTTGTTACTACTGAACATAAAATCAGTACGCCAGCAATAATTGAAACAAATTTTTTTGATGTCATAAAAATTCCTTGGTAGTAGGCTAAAACATGCAAACTATGCTAAGCTGATTTCCTAAAAATTAAATCCCTCTCAAATTCACCTTTCCTACGTGCACTACTTTTAGCAAGTAGCTTAGGCAAAATGGTGTGCAAAACATACTTCAAGTATTTAGACCTTACCAGACTTCTGTCGGCAACCATAAATCCTTTGGAATTGCATATCCAAACAATGCTTGGAAAAGGGTGTTACAATAGGTTTTCTTTGATTGTTCTAGTAGTGTTCTTCCTGTCTCGGCATTGTCCTCGAGAGCCAAAAACTGCTTCTCTCCATCTATTTTCCACATTCCTTCTTCTTTAATAAATGGAAATGTAGTAGGTAAAACCTGACCTGCATATTTAAGTGCTAATGTAGCTAAATTTCCAGAAACTTCTGGTATTAATTCGAAATTAGCCTTGTCAGAATGAATCAAATTTAGTCCCCTACTAGAATTCCAACCCATTGAATAACTATGCTCTAGCCATTCTTGACCACTCATCTGCAAAATTTTGTCGTTTTCTTTTATTCTTTGTCTAATAATTATGATGTTACACATTTGATAGGTAGGGAGTTTTAAGAGTTCCTTTTTACGAATTTTGCTTGCTTCATTCAAGCGTTGATTCCAATAGTCAAGTGCTGATTGGGAAAAAATATTTGCAGCCTTTTCCCCATCTGAGTTTATTGCAGACTCTATGTACTCCCAAAAGGTGTTACTAATATCCATGGCATCATCTGCAAGACTGTAGGAACATCCCATTATCCAGAGTATTACCGTAACTACTGTAACTACACGGCTTTTATAATAATTCACCAGCCAATTCTCCTAACTTTATTTGCGAGACAGGGAAAGTTAATTCACCAAGGTCTTCCATAAAATATCTTTCTAAAAATTAATCGTATATTATCTCTTTAGCAATTTGACGCATTTCAGGGGCGTTTTCATAGGCAAGAGATTGCTCGAGCAAACCAATCACCTGCCCCTATAAAAAGTAAAGCAATAAACCTAATGCAGCTACTATATATGCCCAGTGCTCGAAAGCAATAAAGAAAAATGTGTGTTGCTTATGTATTTTTATTGTTGTGTTTTGGTAAGCTGAGCGATTAAACAGCCTACCCAAAAGCCATATAAGTGAACTAGCTAGCAAAATAGCTAATAATCCAGGCCATTCATTATCTCGGTAATATGTAGTATCACTAAAAATTCTGTTAACAAGTGTTTGCATTACCATAAGAATTCCTATTGCAATCACTGGTACTAAAATGCCTGCACCTTTCCAAATCAACATAAAAATCTCCTTACTATCAAATCATGTGTAGAAAGCTCTATAGCTTGAGCCACTAGTTACCTTACTTGGCAAGTATAAGGTATACTTTAAGGTATACCTGCAAACAAATCCGCCACTTCCTCCAGTGCTATTGGTTGCTAAATTACCAGAAGTATCACCTGCTACAATAATGCTATTAGTAGCCTGCTCTTCTTGTAGATTACTAGAAACAATTACAAAAGTAATTTTTAAAGAATTAGAAAGTGGTGATTGGTACATCACTTTCTTACAACAAAGACTACTATTAAGGCGTGTCATTAGCGTGTCATCTCAAACGCTTACATTGTTAGAGAAGGACTAATTATTATTTTGTCTAATAGTTTCAGCTAAACTAAGGGTACTAACTAGTGGAGCTATTTCTAACTCCTTTTTTAACTCTTGCTTAAAACGTTCAAAAATTTCTAGAGCTTTTTGACGCTTACCTGCTAGGTGAGCACAACGCATATAAACTTGTACTAGCTCTTCGTTCAAGATGTTTTCTTGTAAAGTTCTATAAAGTAGAGTTGTAACCTCTGTAAATCTTTGCTTTTGCTCTAAATAGCTAGCATATTGCAAAACAGCAAAAGAATAAGCCTCTTGTAAGCTTCGTCTTTCTAATTCCAACCATGTTTCAAAACTAGGATTCTTTGTATCAAGTTCTTGTAACTCATGTCTTGCATAAATAATCCTGTCAGAGAAGCAGAAATGCGATAAGCGTTTGATATTCATATCTTAAATAAATAACCTTGTCAGAGATATAAATAGTAGAGTTGTTCGGAAACAAAATGTTGGACCAAATAGTTGACTCATTAGATAAAAGATTTGTACCCTTGCTAAGACTTAGCTGTCACATTTTGCATTTCCGGAGCTTTAAATTGAGCAATTGTACATTTTATAATGCACGCTAGCTTATTTCTGAACAAGTCTAATGTGTAATAAGTTTTTATATGAACGGCATACCAATTCATGATAAACATAGTCGTGATCTACTAGAAAAAATAAAGACCTTGTACACTAAAACCAAATTGAAGTGTCTTTTCGCCCTACTCGATCTTTTCCTCAAAACTAATAGTAGAACTACTTTTCAAAACCTTGAAGAAGTTTCTCCCAGTACTGCTAGTCGTTTCTTTGCTAACCACACGACTAGGATGTACAGAGAATTCTCTTCTACTCTGAGTGAATGGCAGCTTTGTATCCTTTGGCTTCTTTACAGTAATGCAAATCGTCGTGGTAGACGCGCTCACATTGCTCTTAAGGTAGACCTGACCAGCATTGAAAAAACAGGAGTTAAATTGCCTTTTGTGTTTTTGTTTAACAAGATATTTGGCATTCATATAGTTGTCCTACATGCCCATGTTGGGCATGTATCTTTTCCTCTAGCATTTCGTATATATTTAGGGAAAGGAAGAACAACACAAGTAAAACTAGCATTACAAATGCTAAAGGACTTTCCACCAGAAATGTGGCCAAGTCGTACAGTAGTGCTAGCAGATGCAGGATTTGGAACAAAAGAATTAATCAGGGGGTGTAAAAAGCTAGGATTTGATAGGACAATAGTAGGAATAAGGAAAGATAGAAAACTAGTGACAGGACAGAAAGTGTGTGAAGTTAAAAGGGGAGCAAAAGTAAGATTGCATGACATAAGAGAAATAGAGTTAACAGTCAGTAGTGCGCGAATAAGAAGAGATGGGAAATACAAGATGTATTATACGGTTTCAACATTTAAAGCTTCAGGGAAGTGGTTAAGAAAAAGGTATCGAATGAGATGGTTGATAGAGACTTTTTTTCAAAGCGTAAAGTATGATTTTGGATTGAAAGAAACGAGATTAAGGACGGAAATAGGAATAAAGATGTGGATATATCATACGTTTTTGGCATATAGCTTAGCGATGTTAGAAAGAGCGAAAGAGGGGTTAAGAACAGATATAAGACACAAACTAACAATGGAACAGGCAGCAAGGCAAATAGCAGAGGTATTAATAGGGGAATGGATATTAGCAGCAAAGGAAAAGGAGTGTGAAAGACTGAGGGAGAAGATATATTTTCGAGAACGTTTATCAGAACAAGGATTAAGTGGAGTTTTAATTTAATTAAAGATCATTTAGGGAAATTTGCTAAGCAAGTTTCATTGGTAATTCTTCATGAATTTAGGCTATTTTTACTCTCAAGCCATTTTAGTCTTCTATGTCCTAAACACATTTTTTCTTGCAAGACATGAGTGTAAGAAATCTCCAGTATAGATTTCTACTGCTTCTTGCCAATTTTGATTTTTTAAAATTTCTTGAAAATCTCTTACATCATTAGCTACTAGCAAGCGTAAATTATCAGCATTCGTTTCTAAAGCATTAGAGAAAGTGGTTTTACGTAGCCGTTTGAGCAAGTTGCGTATATTCCCTTTTGCTTTTCCCAGTGGCAAGTCAGGGTAAAGAAGGTTGGCAACCTCTTTCCTAGAGACCCAACTAGCTTTGTAAACTAAGTAAAAAATGAGCAAATTTAACTTGTGGAAAGCAAGACTTTGCCCTGAGCTTTTGTGAAAGACTTGAGGAGCTCCTAAAAGCTTTATTTTTATAGTAGTTCTATCTTTTGACATATTAGTGATAAATACCCTACTAGTGATAAAATAACTGTGACCGTCTTCCCACAACAGATATAATTTTTAACAATATTGTACTGTAATATATAAGTAAAACTTACTCTACTTCTCATAATACTAATATATAAAGAAGGCGTTAACATCGCATGAATTAGCTGTCTAACACAGCTTTCTAAAGAGTTTAAGTGTAAGGATATAAAACCTGACTTTCCTAATCTGTTTCTATTCTACATAAAAGGCTTGTATTAGTTTATAGTAGAGGAAGTAATACCTCAAGATACTGAGGACATAAACTTGGGTAAACCTAATGAAAACCAAAAGCTTATATGGAGGATTTAATGACTACACTACTCATCTTCATTTTTATTCTAGCTATCTTTCTAGGTCTAGAACTTATTACTAAAGTTCCCTCACAACTTCATACCCCACTTATGTCAGGTACCAATGCTATTTCGGGTATCACTCTTGTTGGCGCTATTGCTGCTTTAGCCAACGATGCTCCTTTTGGTATCTTCTTAGGCTTATTGGCAATTATATTTGCCACCATTAATGTAGTAGGTGGTTACTTAGTAACGGACCGTATGCTTAAGATGTTCAAAGTAGGGAAAAAGTAGCTCGAGGTAGCCTTTATGAATGCATTTACAAATCTTGTTTACATAATAGCCTCAATACTTTTTATATATGGCTTAAAAATGCTAGGCCGTGCCCAAACAGCTAGGCGTGGCAATCTTATTTCAGCTATTGGCATGTTACTTGCCGTCATTACAGTTTTACTGACTAGTGGACTTCATTATGTGTGGGTTTTTGTTGGAATACTGATTGGAGGTGCTATAGGAGCTGTTGCTGCCCGCCAAGTACATATGACCCAAATGCCAGAAATGGTAGCACTTTTTAATGGTTCAGGTGGCATTGCCAGTTTACTAGTTGGTTGGTCACAATTTCATGCTGTGGGCAAAGCTGACAACTTTACAGGTTTAGTTATAGCTTTGGCTATTCTTATAGGTGGAGTAACTTTTACAGGTTCTCTAGTTGCTTTTGGTAAGCTAGCTGGGCATATTTCGGGTAAGCCCATTTTATTTGAGAAACAACGTTTTTATAACACTGTCATTTTGGGTGGACTATTTGTCCTTGTTTTAATGGTAGCACTGTTACCTAGAATAGGCGGATATATTTTCCTTATACCTCTGATTGTAGCTGCTTTTATCTTTGGAGTTTTGGCAGTTATTCCTATTGGTGGGGCAGACATGCCGATAGTCATTTCACTACTTAATAGTTACTCAGGTTTAGCAGCAAGTGCAGCAGGTTTTGCAATAGGTAATAGTGTACTCATTGTGGCAGGTTCACTAGTAGGAGCAAGTGGCCTGATTCTAACTAGAATAATGTGTAAGGCTATGAATCGTAGCCTCTTCAATGTACTTTTAGGTGGTTTTGGAGCACAGCCAGAAACTAGTGGAATTAGCCAAGCCCAAGGCGAAATAAAAGATATTAGTGTGGAAGATGCGTTTGTTATGCTCGAGGCTGCAGATCGCGTTGTTATTGTTCCCGGCTATGGCATGGCTGTAGCCCAAGCACAGCACGTGGTAAGGGAATTGGGGGAACTTTTAGAGGAAAACGATACAGAGGTAGAATATGTCATTCACCCTGTTGCTGGACGTATGCCCGGACATATGAATGTCCTTTTAGCTGAAGCAAATGTGCCTTATGATAAGCTAGTTGAACCTGAGGACGTAAACCCAATTATCGATTCTGTTGATATAGCTATTGTTATTGGTGCTAATGATGTAGTTAACACTGCTGCTCGAGAACAAAAAGATAGCCCAATCTATGGTATGCCTATTATTGATGTAGATAAAGCTAAAAATGTCTTTGTGTTAAAACGTTCTACGAGTGCAGGTTTTTCAGGTGTAAGTAACCCCCTTTTCTATAAGAGCAATACTCGCATGCTTTTTGGTGACGCTAAAGACACAATTTCTAGGCTTATAGCTGAGTTTAAAGATATTTAGTTTATTTAAAGCTTTGAATGAGTTTTCTAACAGGTAAATACTTTATTTGTGTTTGCAAAGGTGGTTGTTTCAGTTTTTTCAGATGTATGCTTGATATGCTTTATTTGCCATAAGAGTATGGGAGATGAGGAGAATGACACCTTTAGGAACATATTATTTCTCCATTTCCTCGTTTCTTTATCAAAAGACTTCCACTCTAAAAACTTGGCCCTAGGAGTTCTATTGGAATACTGCTACTTATTGAATTGTGCTTTACATTACCCATGGTGGATATAATGCTAGATTGCTTTAATGAAAAGGTTGTTTATTTGTGTTGAAAGATAGATTACTCTTTTTTATAGGCATTTTAGTAGCTATTTTTGGCTTTACTTGGGCTCAGGATGTGGAACTCGAACGAAAAGTCTTTGAAATAGCCCGTGAGTTGCGGTGTCCCGTATGTCGCGCAGAATCAGCAGCAGACTCCAATGCTACTACTAGTGTTGAGTTCCGCAATATTATTCAAGAACAACTTATTGCTGGGAAAAGCAAAGCAGACATATTAACCTTTTTTGAGGAGCGTTATGGGGATTGGATTCTACTCAACCCTCCTAAGAGGGGTTTACACTTAGTAGTGTGGATCTTACCCATAGCAGCAGGTTTGGCAGCCTTGTTGATACTTGTTTTTCTCTTCCAGAAATGGCTCAAGAAAACAAGGCTGCCTTTGGAAGTGCAAGAAGATGACCTAGAGCGTGTGCGTCAAGCTCTACACAATGCAGGGAAAAACTAAATGCTTACGTTCATAGTTGTTGCTATCTTAGCGGTACTCCTATTTCTCTATGTATCTATTCCACTTATATTTCCTAAGCAAGCTGACCCTTTACCTAAGGAAACTGACCCTGTTGCCACAGAGCTAGAGGAAGAGCGAGAAGCTCTCTTTAGGGCAATTTTGGAGTTAGAAACAAGAGAAGATTTACCTGTAGAGCGGCGTGATTCTTTAAGAGCACGATACGAAGCTAAGGCTGCCCAAGTCCTTAGGGCATTAGATGAAAGGCAAGCGGACATAAAAGGTGCTAAGCCATATACTCCTAAAAAACGGCATACCTTTCCTTATGTTGCTTTAGGCCTCTTGGCTTTTGTGTTGATAAGTGCAGTGGTGATGGGAGGATATGTCTTACCTAGAATAGGTTCAGGGGCAAGTGTTACTACAGCTTTTGATGAGCAATTAGAAGCAGGTCGTAGGTTGCGTAAGTTGCAACAAGCAGTTAATAAAGACCCTAGCCTTGAGAGCAAGTTAGCTCTGGCTGAGGCGCAGTGGGAAATAGGTTTTCGCTTTGAAGATGATGAACAAGTTAGTGCAGCAATAGATACTTATGAAAACCTTGTTAAGGAGTACTCAGAATTACCGGCAACAGCATATTTTCGCTTAGGATTAAGCCAGTTTCAAAGTGAACCTGATAAAGCACTAACTAACTTTAACAAGGCACGTCAACTTAACCCTGATGATCCTGAAATGCTGATTACCTTAGCAGAAATTTACTTTAATTTAGGTAATTTAGAAAATGCCATAGAACTTTGGCGATCTTATATTGCTACTCCGGAAGGTGCAGATGATGAAACTACCAAAGAGCGTTTAGCTATGGTAAGGGGCTTAGCTTCTAAATATGAAGCTATAGAAGAAAATCCTAATGAAGCTAATCTAATGGAATTTGCTGATACTTTTTGGCATTTAGAACAACGTCAGCTTGCTCAGTACGCTTATTTACGAATTCTAAGAGATTACAATCCTAATAATACCTTGGCTCTAAGCCGTGTAGGGCAAGTTATGTTTATTAGGGGTAGCACTGAAGAAGCTATTACTCTTCTAAGAAGAGCCCGTGAGCTAGAAAAAAGGCAGAGTACACAAGGCCTAGATAAATCACTTTTCTTAGAAAATGCTTATTTGAGTTTACAAAGCCATCAAGCTACGCTTATTAGTAGCCAGACTAAAGAAGCTATAATTTCTTTGGCAAAAGGTTATGACACAGGGGCAAATGTGCGAAATCTAAATACCTTACTTTTTTTAGGTAACGCTTACTTTAGTCTGCAGAATTATTCTGAGGCTATAGCTGTTTGGGAAGAATACATTGAACTAGCAGGCGGTGAAGACTCTGCTGGTCGGGTACCTAGTTTGATTGTTCAAGCTCGAGCACGGCTAACTGGCAACTCAGAAGGTAGAGAGGGAGAAGAGTTTACCAGTGTAGGCCAAAGGCTTTATCAAGCTAATTGCATTGCTTGTCATGGTGCTCAGGGGGAAGGTGGTAGTGCTATTAGTTTAAGGGGTAATACAAGATTGACAGAAGCTCGGGTGACAAGAACTATTCGTGATGGCAAAGGGTTAATGCCAGCGTTTGATGTGATTTTGAGCCTAAAAGAGATAGAACAAATTGCAAAGTTTGTTTCAGAAGAAATAGCTCTAAAATAAGATAAGTAGGGGCATAACTTGAAACAAAAAAACCCCAGAATGGGGTTTTTTGCGGTATGGAGCAATTAGGGGAAAGGTTTTAATCACTCTTAGTTAGATTACCTATGTTCTTATGACGAAATTCTTAACAAATGCTACTAGGACAAGTAATTTTTTTGTCATAAAGTAAATGTTAAACAAAGCGAATATCAATCTTGGGTAAATGTCTAACTCCTAACTGCTTAGAGTGTACTAGGGTAAATTGGGAACAGGTAATTTACCCAAAACTTCCTCTAAAGCCAAACCTATTTGTAAAAGACGCTTATCGCTTCCTTGGGGACCATCAATTTCAATACCTACAGGCAAACCTTCAGGAGTTAAACCTATAGGAATAGTAAGAGCTGGAAGACCTGCGTTACTGCCCGGCTGAGTATTTTGAGTATAGGCTAAGAAAGTAGGTGCTTGCCTACGATTTAGCTCAACTGTTTCAAGGTTATCTCTTATTAATCTTGCAGGTAAAGGAGTAGTGGGGAAAATAATAGCTTCAACTTCAACCTCTGCAAAATAATCACTATAGGCTTTTTGTAGAGCAGGACGATGCTTATCAATTATATTCTTGTAAGCCTCTTCAGTTATATTTCCTTTTGCCAGTATAGCTTGAACATTTGGGTGTGAGAAGATCTCATCCAGATTTGCTTTTGGAGTAACTTTGGTTAAGTAATCAGATAATACTTGTAAAGCTTCATAGTTTAATAAGGGGTTTACAGCTTCATTGAGAGTTTTAATGCTTTCAATATCCGCTTCTATTATTTCGACGCCTGCCTCAATAATTTTTGTAAGAGCAGGAGCAGTAAGTGTTTCTGTATCTTTGTCCAAGTTGTCATAAAAAAGTTTCTGGGCTATACCAATTTTTAAGCCTGATAAGTTTGCGGGCTCGAGCAACTCACTTTCATCACGCATAATTCCATCAAGTAACATAATGTCAGCAACTGCTCGAGCGGTAAGTGCTAATGTATCACGAGTACTGGAAACTATGGCCACACCTGATTGAGGATAACTACCCATACTGGGACGAAAGCCTACTACACCATTTAAACTAGCAGAAACTCTTATAGAGCCACTGTCATCTGTTCCTAAGCCTACTGGTGTCATACGAGCAGCTACAGCTGCAGAAGTACCGTCACTAGCTAAAGTACTAGGGCTATAAGGATTAGACAGTGTACCAAAAGCATTATTATTGCCAGTTACTCCTAAACCAAGTTCATGTAAATTAGTTATACCTAGGATAATTGCTCCAGCATCTAATAAAATGCTTATGACAGCAGCATCTTCATTTGGTACATTGTGCAGTAAAGAAGATAGTCCCATTGTAGTTGGTAAACCTGCAACATCAATGTTGTTTTTTACAACTATAGGCACACCATGTAATGGACCCAAATTTTCACCAGCTTGCACAGCCTCATCAGCAGCCTTGGCTGCTAGTAGTGCACTAGATTTATTAATACTTATAAAAATATTGAGATGGGGGTTTTGCTCAATTTGTTCTAAAAGTGCTCGAGTTAGAGTTTCGCTACTGAGTTGATTAGTAGCTATCAAGGCTCCTGCTTCTTGAGCAGTAAGATTTGTAATTTCTGTTTTTGACAAAAGGTTTTGAGCATGTCCATATGTAAATGTAGTAAAATAAAGAAAACTAAAGGTGAAATGGAGGAATATGTTTTTCATATTCTATATTCTATGAGATGCCATGCAACTGCGTTGTTTATCACAATACCACCTCCCATTGACAATGTCTCTAAACTTGGGTATTATTTCGCTTGCTGTTTAGGTTTAGTGTTGCTAATGAACTAACCCTATATTGCTCAACAAAGTGAGGCTAGATAGCTCAGTTGGTAGAGCATGCGACTGAAAATCGCAGTGTCGGCGGTTCAATCCCGCCTCTAGCCACCAAATTTAGATTATGTTTTAACAAAAACTTCTGTTGGGTTGGTGTTCTTATTAATTAGGCCAATGTAGCTCAGGGGTAGAGCAACCGATTCGTAATCGGTAGGTCGTCGGTTCAATTCCGACCATTGGCTCCACTAAAA
This sequence comes from Trueperaceae bacterium, assembly GCA_965223045.1. Classification (GTDB taxonomy): domain Bacteria; phylum Deinococcota; class Deinococci; order Deinococcales; family Trueperaceae; genus CBDCVN01. The sequence continues at coordinate 2,893,811 of CBDCVN010000013.1, read as the reverse complement.
AATTCATCAGAGAAAGTATAAACTGAATAACAAACTTCATCAATTAACCTTTATTCTTTCAATTTCATGTGCCGTTTGTGTGCGAACCCTATCAAAAATGATATTTTCAAGTTTTTCAGCACTCTCTTTTTGCATGTTAGGCAAAACATGTGAATAGGTATCTAAGGGTAAAACCCCTAATTATTCTATTTTCTCTTTTGATACTACGATTTGTTCAAGCTAGATCACTCCCATCTTGAATAGATAGGCTTTAATTTTTTGCTCACCCCAAGCTAACCACCATACAATAAAAAAAGCCTGTGGGGTGCACTCCCGCAGGCTATAAACAAGCCGCAATTTAATTTAAGTAGTTTGTAGTATGTCTCTTATGACGCTGAAGATGATTTTAAAGGCTTGTTCCTTAGTTCCTGTTGAACCAGCTGTCACAAGGGTGTTGTTATGGCTAATAAAAAAGTCATAGTTGTTATGTCGTTTGTGTATTGAGAAACTCATTCTTTGTTACTCCTTGAAATACGTTGTTTCCTCTCTTTCATGTTTATAGCTTAAGTAATAGGGTGTTAAGAGAACGTAAAATCACCTTTCTGTACGAGTTATATTGATGATACACAAGCTAAGCCTTGGGCTTTTATTTCTGCTAATTCAGTCGTGCTTATGCCACTAATATAGCTAAGGTCGTCTGTAAAGCGAAAGTTTACTAGTCTTCTAAATCTCAGAATAGCAATGGCTTCATCAATTCCTACATGGGTAATGCTTTGAAGCTCATCAAAGCTGGCATTATTAAGATCAATGCAGGCTTTATTAGCTGTTGCCTCTGAGCTCATTGCACTGGAAGAATGATTTGGGGTTACATTGAAAGCAAAAACGAATCCTAGGATTAAGGTTAATAAAGCTAAAGATTTTTTCATAAGAACACTCTAGGGTTATTAGTAATTCATTGACTGAATGAGTCTGAGTGTTTGCTCAGCTTTTCTCTAAAGCTGCGTCGTAATTCCAGTTCCTAATCAAAAACTAACCATGGGCCGCCCCGTACGGCCCTTACATCCCATAACTTTCAAAGGATCAAATTATGGTTTTAGCTATACATAGCTAAAATTATCTTATTGCCTACCTACTAGTTAGCACAAGTAAATATTGCCCCATAGAGGTATTAGGTGAATAAACTAACTCAATTCAAGAGTTATTACCTGTAGCAAGTGATGAGGAGTTTCTTGTTAATGCAAAAGGTCTATGGAAAGCTCTAGGGTCAAGTAGCTTTCCTTAATATTTGCCACAACAAGAACAAGGTTAGAATAGGGTAAGTAGCAGCAACACAAGATTTTCTAGTAGAAAAACTAGTTTGCAAATGGAATATATCTCCAAACGACTATAATTTGGACAAAGAGCAAGTAGTACAAATATTCTATGATAGGCTTTTAGCAGTTGTTTTACCTAGAAAAATACCTTATAATTTGAGCTTGCAAGTTTCCCCAACATAGACGCGAGTGGAAAGAACAAATAGGCAAAAACAGCTTACCTGTGCAACCATGGGTTCAAGATTGATGTTTTACCATATTATGCCATAGAATGAATTAAGTGTAATGCTTAGCGCTTTGCATTATAAGCAAAGAGGAAAATATCTAGAAAGTGAGGAGATGATTCATGGAATATGCAAGTCCTAGTGTTTTAGTATCTACAGATTGGGTTCTAGAGCATCATCAAGATCAAGGGGTGCGTGTAGTGGAAGTTGATGAAGATGTACTTCTTTATGAGCAAGGTCATATTCCCGGAGCTGTTAAAGTTGATTGGCATACTGATTTACAACGTCGCGACATTCGTGATTTTATTGACGAGACTGGTTTTGCTGCTCTTATGGAAGAGAAGGGCATTTCTAATGACACCACAGTAATAATATATGGTGATAAATCTAATTGGTGGGCAGCCTATGCATTATGGTTCTTTAAATACAATGGTCACAAAGATGTACGCTTGATGAATGGTGGCCGTCAAAAGTGGACTGCTGAAGAAAAACCACTAAGCACAGAGAAACCAATTCCTTCTAAGGGAAGCTACAGCGTACCCTACCGTGATCAAAGTATCCGTGCTTACAATAGCGATGTACTACATCACATTATAAAAGTAAAAAATGGCCAAGGTGCTTTAGTAGATGTACGTAGCCCTCAAGAATTTAGCGGCGAGAAATTACATATGCCTGATTATCCTCAAGAGGGTGCACAACGTGGTGGTCACGTGCCTGGCGCACAGAGTATTCCTTGGGCGCAAGCTGTACAAGAAGATGGCACTTTTAAGTCAGCAGAGGATCTTTCTAAGCTTTATGGTTCTAAGGGAGTAACAGGAGACAAAGACATTATTGCTTACTGTCGCATTGCTGAGCGTAGTAGTCACAGCTGGTTTGTGCTCAAGTACTTACTTGGTTATCCTAAAGTTCGTAACTATGATGGTTCTTGGACAGAGTGGGGGAATATTGTAGGTGCTCCTATTGAACAAGGAGCATAAGCAGGAATGTAATGCCTTTATCTTTTTCTGTATGAGATAATAAGTTGTCTTTATAAGTTGTCTTTTTAGAGACGACAAAACAAGTAAGTCACCACCCTTAGTGGTGGCTTTATGATTTTGGCGATCCTATAGAAGTAGTTATTATCTTAGATAGATAAACTTTTGGTGGTGCTGTAAACTTAATTTTACTTTTTGTTTTTTTCTTGCTCGAGCTTTTGCTTTCAAGATAGCTTATACAGAGTATTAACTACATAGGAGGATCATTTATCCATTGCAAAGGATTAACAGGAACACCCATAACTCTTACTTCCCAATGCAAATGTGCTGCAGTGACTAAACCTGTATCACCAGCATAGCCTAGAAGTGTGCCTGCTGTTACTTCTTGACCTTTCTCAACTAGGATACTGCTTAGGTGCATATAACCACTACATACTCCTAAACCATGAGACAAAATAATTGTGTTACCACGAACCTGCAAGGTATCTGCTAATATTACTTTACCATTAGCTGTAGCATAAATAGCAGTAGTACTGTTACCACGCAGGTCTAAGCCTCTATGAAAACTGTGGTAAGGTCCACCATTGTAGGAACGCAAGGTACCAAAAGCAGAGGTGTGGAACGGTTCTTTTGTTGGGTACTTGAAGGCCTCCTGCCAAAGTTTTATGGGTTCATAGTGTGAACAAGTTTCTTCCATTAGCTTATGCTCTGCTCGAGTGATTTCAGGTTTTAAGAGACTTGTACTGCTTGGAGGTAAGTTTATGGCTTCACGGCTATAGTTGCCCGCTCTAACAGTTATAGGTAGCTCTAGCTCTACTACTTCACCACTATTTAATATAGCTTTTAGCTTAAGTGGGAGTGTTCCTACTTCTTGCAAAACAGAGATAGGCATTATTGCTATCCACTCTTCTATATTGGGAGCAAGTTTGTAGTCATTGCCTAAAAAACTAACTACTAGACCAACGTTTTCTGCTACAGATAACTTTAACATTACTGCTTGGCCTTGAGTAGCTACTTTGGGTGAGAGTGTGATGTCTATAAAGGGATGAGGTAAATTTTCTGGCCAAGAAGCATCTAAAGAAAGTATTAATACTTGCCCAACTTTGAGAAGATTTGGGTTCTCTAAATTGTTTAATGAGATAAGCTCACTAGCACTTACTCCAAATTTTCTAGCAATGCCATAAAGAGTATCGCCTTGTTGGACTTGGTAATTTTGAGAAAGCGCACTAGTAAAAAAAATAAAACAGCAAATAAAGTAAATAGAAAACCTTTTTTCTTCCATAACTTTAGGTTAAGTGCTAATAATTAGTTTAACCTCAGCGAAGCAATAAAAGTTCCTACTGAGCTTCCTGCCACCTTTCCATAAGAGTTTGCATGGTAAGCTCGAGCACCTGCTCAAGCCCCTCGTCAAAATCACTTAACTCTATAATTGGTACCTGCTGTTCTCTAGCTTGGGCAATAATAAACTCTTGGATAACGCGAATTTCCTGGAAGTGCTCTACATACTTCTTGAAGCTACGACGGTTCTCTGTTTGTGACTCACGCACTTCAAAGTTTTTATGATGCTTCTCTTCATTTGGTTGTACTAAAACCAACTCAACAATATTAACGTTCTCTAAGGCGTCTAGACCTAGTAAGCCGGGCACTAAGTGTACCCCTTCCATAACAACAGAGAGACCTTCTTTACTATAGCGCTCTAAAATAGCAAAGAGTGCCTTGTTCACTTGTTTTGTTTGTACATTAAAAGCTCGTAGAACACGCTTAGGCTTAACTTTTTTGTCCTCACCGGGTAAGCGCTCTAGATGCCAAGCAGAAAAACTCGAGCTATGCAACATAGGGCTTAAAGCAGGATTAATAAGTGAGCGCAGAGCTTGTCGAGTGGCATCTGAAGATACTATACGCGGTATATTTAGACGGTAAGCAAGTTCAGCTGCCAAAGTAGATTTCCCTACACCAGTGGCACCACCTATAAGTATAAACAATGGTTTCTGAGGGTTTTTTAGGGTATGCATAAACTCATAGCGCTTTGCAAAAGCTTCCCCTGCCTGCTCAAAAAGCAACTTGCTAACCATTTCCTCAACAAGGGTTGTGCTAATCTCTTTACTTTGCAATTGCCATAATTTTTGCTCTAGTTCTCGAGCTAATTTGTGAGCGAAATCCAGCTCTAAACCTATAGCTACTAGCGAGCGAGCCAAAATACTATGAGAATAGGGAAAGATGCGCCCTGCGTTGTCAGTTATTTGTAGATGGTAAATGTGAGGGTGATTTTTATCAAATTTTAAGCGTGTTCCATTACCTAAAGTCTTTTCTATATGTACAGAAATTTGCTTTAAGAGTTGCTCTGTGGAAACTTTTTGTGTGCCTTGACCACGTAAGCTCTTCTCTACTTCTATGGCAATAGTATGGGCATCTTTAAAAGAAAGTTGGGGCTCTAGAGACTTCACTAACTTACGTTTTGAAAAAGTATTTACCCCCTTTTCACTAGTAACCTTAATAGGTATAAAAACTGGCGTTTGTCCTAGAAAACGTTGTGCTGTATCATTATTTAGTTCTTTCTTTAAAATTCCAGCAAAGTCAGCCATAAACTTGTCAAAGTTGATCTTTTTATTTCTGAATTGCTTTTGGGCACGCTCTGTTAACAGCATGGCCTCGTCTGTAGGTATGTTTAGGCTTTGTAAACTTTCTACTAATAGCCCGGGAGAAAAGCTCAATTCTTTACCTTGATAGTTTACATGTAACTTGCGCTGCTTCATATGTTTTGGGTAGCTCGAACCTCTGCTGCCTCACGCAAAGCCACTTCAGGGTTTACATCTTTAGATCTTGCATAATCTACAACACTTAAGAGTAACATACCAATATCATCTGCTTCTAAAGATTGTAATATTGTTTCCTTGGAGCCAAGTAGCCAACCTAGTTTTTTGCCCAGTTCAAAAGTGCGCATAAGTGCTGGCAGGCTACGTGGAACTTTTTCAGCAGGGAACTTATCTTTTTCTGGTTTTTCTGCTGACTTTATAGATTGCCAATTAATAGCCACTTCCTCAGCACTAGTAACATTTACATCACCAAATATATGAGGGTGGCGACGAATTAATTTATCTATAATGCTATTTTCAATGTCTTCGTAGTTAAAACTATTAGTTTCTTCGGCTATAACAGTATGAAAGGCTATTTGTAAAAGAACATCTCCTAATTCTTCGACAACCTCTAAGTTATTACCAAAAGAAATAGCATCTACTGCTTCACAAGCTTCTTCTATTAAATAAGGTCTAAGTGACTTATGGGTTTGTTTTTGATCCCAAGGACAACCATTGGGAGCACGTAAACGCCGCATAATGTCAAGAAGCTTTTCCATGATTACTACAAGCTTAAAATAAGCTTGCTAAGTTATTATAGCATTAGAGTTTATGACCTTCTTAGCTACTAGTTTTCTATGGCTTCTTCTTGGTATCCCTATTGTAATAGCTCTACACTTTGTGCGCTCGAGCCGTCAAAAAAAACAAGTCTCAGCGATATTTCTGTGGCGTAGAGCTAAGAGTTTAGCAAACAAGAGAAAACATTTTGCCAATACATGGTTACTACTATTACAAATATTATTTATAGCACTCATAGCTTTAGCCCTAGCTCAACCAAGGTTAACTATAGAAGCTTTAGATCGCGTGATAATCATAGATACTTCAGCTAGTATGGCAGCTCGAGATAGCGAAGGTCAAAGGTTAGCTAGAGCTATAGTTCAAGCCGAAGATTTATTTAAAGGTGCAGGGCAAATTGCTTTAATAAGGGCAGGGCTAGATTCTACAGTAGTACAAGAGCTTACTGATAATCGCTCTGATCTGAGAGATGCTTTGCAAGCTTTAAAACCTGCTGATGTACATGCTGATATCAGCAGGAGTATTAATTTAGCTAAGTCTATTGCTCCAAAAGCCGAGATACATCTTTTTAGTGATAGCTTACCTCCTGAGAACCTAAAGGTTAATTTTCATCCAATTACTGGTGATGCACAAAACATAGGCATCACTAACTTTAAACTAGAAGGTAATCAAGCACTCATCTCAGTATTAAATACTAGTCTTCGCCCTCATGAATTAGCCTTGCGTATTCAACATAAAAATAAAATAATTGCTCAAAGTACGATTTTGGTACCTTCACAAGATCAAATACATATTTTTTTGCCTGTAGGAGGTGAAGAGGGTACTTATCGTGCTTATATAGAAGCACCTAATTGGGATGGGCTTGACCTTGATGATGAAGTTTTCTTAGAACATAAACAATTGCGGGTACTTATAAGCCCACCTGAAAATCTTATTGAGAAAGCAATTACTGCTATTCCTAATCTCAAAGTACGTTCTTCTAGGCGTATTAGTGGTGTTTATGATGTGTTAGTAACCTCAAGTGACTCCCTTGACAGCTCGAGCTTAGAGAAAGGGAATTATTTTCTCTATACAAAGCAAAGCCTTCAGCCTACCCAAAAAATAGTTGATTGGGACAGAATTCACCCCCTATTACGCTTTGTGGATTTAACCAATATCACTGTTAGCCTTGCCAATCTCACCCCAGAAAGCAACTGGCAAGTCCTGGCCCGTACAGAGGACCTAAGCCCAGCTATTTTTTACGCTAGTACGCCAAAAGCAACTATAGTCGCTTTAAACTTTCATCCTAGCCAAAGTAGTCTTAGGTATCGCCATGCTTTTCCCATACTAATAACTAATATCATGCGTCAGTTTGAGCAAGATGGGCATTTGCTTTTAGGAGAAGCATTATCAGCAAAGGCTGCGCTATTTAATAATCAAGTTATTGAAGATGACAGGGTTTATAATATAGGTATTTACAATCTAGATGGTGTGAATCATAGTACTAGCTTGCTAAGTGTGTCAGAGTCACGTTTAGTTCCCATGGATTTAAGCCTAGTTAGAAACGAAGCAAGTCAAGAAGTTGTTTTGACAGAAAGTGAGATTGCTCTAGAATTTTGGTTGCTTGCGGGTGCCTTGGGATTTTTGGTGCTCGAGTGGTTTTTGCGCTCGAGGAAAAGGAAATAAAGCCTTGCATAAGTCTTTTCTAGGGATTAAAGTGAATGAACCAGATGATTTTCTTTCAAAGTGTGTCGATGTCCAATACTGTAAAAATTACGGGAGAGCGACACAGGTTAACAAATCAGGTGATTGCCTTTTTTAGACAGTGTAAATGCCAGATTTTATAGAGTTTTATTTTGCTTGCTCGAGTAAATGTGTTTTTAGCGTACCTATAAGGAATTGAAACCTACAAGCTTTAAGCAGAGCGGATTTATTGCAAGTGGTTTTTAGCTTACCTATAAGGAATTGAAACTTCTCCACTATCCTAGTAAATAGTATCGCCCACATTGGTTTCCTAACGTACCTATAAGGAATTGAAACTGTTCATTTTTTTCATCCAAATTTGATTGAGGATGTTTTTAGCGTACCTATCAGGAATTGAAACTCTGCTATGCACTCTTCTATTTCTACTATGCTCTTGCGTTTTTAGCGTACCTATAAGGAATTGCGATATGGACTGGAGACTGGGGGATGCAACGGGGATTTCCGTTTTTAGTCTACCTATAAGGAATTGCAACAGAGCTAAGAAGGGTTGTTGGACAACGTTGTAGAATTGTCTACGATATTTATACCACTGAAAGTATAGTGCTGGTCGTTGTTATTGGTATTTGTAAAGAAGGTAATAAGAAAGATGCTTATGAAATTGCAAATAAAAGGCTAGTGTTATAATAGTCTGTGGCTGAAACAGATAATTTACTAAAAAGACTATGGACCTACCAAAGTGAAAGATTTCCAGTTCTTAAACATGGCATCCTAATTGCTTCTTTCAGCTTTAGTGCAGTTTGCCTTTCTTCTCTGTTACGAGGCAGCATTGCATGGCCGGGTTGGCAAGTAAGTATAACTGCCTTTGTGTGCTTATTTCTCTTCTTCTTACAGCTTCGCATCGCTGATGAATTCAAAGACTATGAAAATGATGCCAAATATAGACCTGAAAGACCAGTGTCACGGGGTTTGGTGAGTCTTAGTGAGCTTAAGTGGCTAGGCATTGTTTGCGTCATTATTCAACTATTCTTAACCTATCAACTATATCCCCCTTTAACCTTTTTGCTTATTTTGGTTTGGTTGTATATGGTGTTAATGGGTTTTGAATTTTTTGTACCAAACTGGCTAAAGAAACACCCTCTTGCTTACCTCTGGACACATATGCTAATAATGCCACTAATTGATTTATTTGCTACAGCATGTGATTGGTTGCAGTTTAGTATGTCCCCTCCTCATGGCCTAATTTGGTTTTTGATAGTGAGCTTTTTAAATGGTGTAGTAATAGAGGTTGGGCGCAAAACTTGGGCACCTGAACAAGAAATTCAAGGAGTAGAAAGCTATAGCTCGGATTGGGGTATCCAGAGAGCGATTTTAGCATGGCTTGGAGCGCTAGCTGCATCATTTGTTTGTGCTTGTATATTATCTCAGCAAATACAGTTCTTTTTTCCTGTGTTTATCTTGCTGGCGGTTCTTGCACTTATAGCAAGTTCCTTGGCTTTAAAGTTTATACATGGGCCAACACCTACACTAGCTAAAAGGTTAGAAAATTTTTCGGGTATTTGGGTTGTAGGACTCTACTTAATACTTGGAATTATACCCTTAGGATATAAGTTATGGCTGGGATAAAGTATATACTAACACCTGGTGATGAAGCAGATCGTATGGCGATGGGTGGTAAGGCCGCTGCACTGGCTGAACTTGATGTTAAATTCCCTATTCCCAAGTGGTTTGTAGTTACACCACAGGCTTTTATTGATTGCCTATCTAGCTTTCAAAAGCAAAAAATGTCTAATAATGAGCCTTTAGGGGAAATACTTATACAAGATTCTGTAGCCAAGGTTATTGAAGATAGTTTGTTACAGCTCGAGCTAACAAAAAAATCCCTATTTGCAGTGCGCTCCTCTGCAACATCAGAAGATGGGGCTAGTGCGTCATTTGCTGGTCAGCTCGAGAGCTTTTTGAACGTCCCTTCTGAAGGTGTAATTAATAAGGTTCGTGAGGTATGGAACTCGGCCTTCACAGAACATGTCAGACAATATCGCCAAGTTACTAATGGAGATGATGAAAATTGGGTACCAGCCGTAGTTGTACAGCGCATGGTACAGGCAGATGTAGCAGGGGTTGCATTTAGCGTTGATCCTGTTTCAGCAGATCAAGATACATGTGTAATTAATGCAGTACAAGGTTTGGCAGATGAACTAGTGTCAGGTAAAGTTAATGGGGATATCTATTATACTGGCAGGGATGGCACTGTAAAAAAACAGGACTTGATAGGCCAATCTAGCATTCTAAAAGAGGAGGTAATTCAGGAAATAGTTGGTTTGTTGCTAAAAGTAGAAAAGCATTTCAAGGTACCTCAAGACATTGAATGGGCCATACAAGACGGTAAATTATTTCTTTTACAGGCCCGCCCTATCACCAGCTTAAAAAACCCTTCTCTTGCTGGAAATAATAGGATTATTTGGGATAATAGTAACATAGTAGAAAGTTACAGTGGTGTTACCTCACCACTTACCTTTTCTTTTGCTCGTTATATTTATGAGCATGTTTACATACAGTTTTGCAAGATAATGGGAGTTTCACGTAAGGAGATAAAGCGAGAGAATAATATTTTCCGTAATATGCTAGGTTTTGTAAATGGCCATGTTTATTATAATTTACTAAGCTGGTACCGTGTTCTAGCACTGTTCCCGGGTTTTAAGATGAATCAAAAATTCATGGAACAGATGATGGGAGTAAAAGAGCCCCTGCCAGAAGAACTGATTAATGCTATTGTTCCTAGCAAACCAAATTTAGTTGATAGAATTATTGATACTTTAAATTTTGGAAAAACGGTAATTGGTTTAGTCATAAATCATTTGATGCTGCCAAGAAACATAAGGCTATATTATAGGCGGCTTAATTATGCTTTAGCAGAAACAGGGGAGACCCTTCAAGATTTGCCACTAGATAAATTGGCTTTAGAGTATCGTAAGCTCGAGCAAAAACTACTAAATAAGTGGGATGCCCCCCTAGTAAATGACTTTTTCTGTATGATGGCCTTTGGCATATCACGCAAGCTACTAGAGAAATATGCTGGGGAAGAAGGGTTGGCACTCCATAATGACATTATGATTGGCCAGGGGGACATAATTAGTGCTGAGCCAGCAAGACGCATACAAGCTATGGCAGAAATTGCTTCTGATGATAGTGATTTGGTGGAGGTTTTGATTTCAGGAAAAACAAAGGATGCGCTTGCAGCAATAGAGGATAACTTAGAACTTAAGAATTTATATGAGGCTCATCTTGAGAAATTTGGTGATCGTTGTTTGCAGGAGCTTAAATTAGAAAGTCCTACCTTGCACGATGATCCCTCGAGCCTACTAATGGCAATAGGGTATATGGCACGAAGACCTAATCCTAAAAAAGTTATAGAAGAAGCAAATCCAAAAGAAAAGTTGGCCTCTTTAAAAGTCAACCCCATTCAAAAGTACTTTATAAGTAGCACTGTAAAATGGGCTAAATCAAGAGTTCGTGATAGGGAAAATCTACGCTTTGAGCGTACCCGTTTATTTGGGCGTGTCAGGAAAATCTTCCTTGAGATAGGTAAACGTTTGCATGATTTGGGTTATATTAATGATCCAAGAGAGATTTTCTTTTTAGAAGTGCCAGAGGTTACGGGTTTTGTTGAAGGTACCCTCACAACTTATGATCTAAGTAAATTAGTGGCCTTACGCAAAGAGCAGCAGGAATATTTTAAGTCATTGCCTTCACCACCCAATAGGCTTGAAACAAAAGGTGCTGTGTACCACGCTTTCAAATCAGGAGTAAGTACTCTCAGCAAAATATCTGACGCTGGCACTAATGGCTTGAATACACGCAAAGGAATTGGCTGTTGTCCAGGAATTGTCAAAGCAAGTGTTAGAGTCATTAGTGACCCCAGAGAAGCAGAGCTAAAATCTGGAGAGATTATGGTCGCTCAGTTCACTGACCCGGGTTGGATTACTTTATTTGCTAATGCAGCAGGCATTCTTGTAGAAAGAGGTAGTTTGCTATCGCACTCAGCTATTGTTGCTAGAGAAATGGATATACCAGCTATTGTTGCTTTAGATGGTGTTATGTCATGGCTTAAAAATGGAGATGTTGTTGAGATGAATGGGGCAACAGGCGTTGTTACGAAATCAAGTAGATAAGCATTTTGTTGGTGATGCTAATTAAAAAGGTAAAAAGGGTTGAGCCTTGGCTGCCACGCCAAGGACTCACGATATTGATGTTCTAAAAACACCCACATGAGGTCTATAACAGGGACTCGTGAGGAAAAAATCTCGGCAATAAGGTAAAAACACGAATCTTCACTGCTTTATGTAGTTTATGAGTATTCTAGTTGTCAAACTCTTAACTTGGGTTATTTGTGTTGATGGGGGGCTGGGGTGGTATTCAGATAAGAGTTGGTGGTTCATGTTGGATTCCTACTTTATTGCTCTATTAAATGCTTCGCTTCCATTTTGAAATTTCTAGCCTGACTTTGATCAGGAATTGAGTCTGCTAGCATATCAATAATAGCGTCTGGGTCTGTCTCTTCTGCAAAGATATTTTTGCATAGTACACTCGCAATAGGTCCAATATACTCAGCCAAAGCTTCTCTTAAACGTTTTTTCTCACTATCAGATAATTGTTGCTCATTAGCTTTATTTTGTACAGAAGGTGGAGAAACAGTAATTGAGCTACCTATTAAGTACTGTAAAACTTCATCGTTAGTAGGTAACCCAAGGGGAATTTCATTAACATTTGCACGTTCCAAAAAGGTATACCTACCTGACTGTATAGCACCTACTTCTTGTAAAGCTTCTTTATTGTTTTTAGTTTTACATTTTATCGAGGCAATATTACCATTTTGAATGCTTAAGGTCAGTATTTGATTGCTATGAGTTATAATTTGTAGGATTCCAGTGCGACCTTCCTTACAAATTTGTTTAAATGCTTGCCCTAAAAGTTCTGGAGAAACAAAATTTCTATCATTTGACAAGACCTAACCTCCCGAAATGCTTAACTAATCTTGCAAATGCTTCATAGCAACTTTAAGACTTACCCTTAAACGTTCAAAAGCCTGTGCTAAACGACCAATCTCATCTTTTGATGTTATATTAATTTTAGCGCTTTTTCCTTTGCTCAAATCTTCTGCTGACTGTGTCAAGGATATAACTGGCTGAATAAGTAGTTTTCTAAGTACTAAGGATACTGCTAGAATTAGGGCAATATTAAGAATGATAGTGCGTAGCAACTCAACTAAAATTGAACGCTGCACTTCTGCTTGAACAAAACGTGGTGTGACATAAATTTCAGCTGTTCCTATAGAACTGTCCCCTTGTGGAGAGAGTACTTCTTCTTGAGCAAGAGTAAGTTCATTTGCATTAGTAATCTCATCATTTGCTTCAGTAATGTCCCAACTGTCATCACGCTGTTTTCCTACAAAAATAGTTTGTCCATCTTCATCACGAATAATAATAGCCTGAATACGATCATCTGACATTTCCGCCTCTATAACTTTGGCAATTGTTTCTTTATCTAAATTCCAAAGTGGTAAAGTTAAATTAATGGAAAGTTGTTTTGCAGATGAATTGGCTAAGGTTTCTAAATCAGTAAATAAACTTGTTCTAAAATTGAATAAATTATAAGCCCCAAAAGCTGCGAGTAGCAATGTGGTTATTAGTACTAGAAAAAAACTAACTTTAACTTGTATACTATCAATCCAACGAATCCCTTTTACAGTTGCTTGTCTAGGTGGAGAATATGCTCTTTCCACTTTTGCCATTAGAGGTACATCTTGTGGATTTAATAGGGCATCTTTATCTTTAAGCAAAACTCCAGCTGCAACTGATAAGATCGGTGTTTCCAAATCTTTTATTGCTTCAAGGGCATCTAGACCTTTAGAAGGCCCAAAAGTTGCAGCAATTAATTTACCTTGAATAACTTGTAATAGACCATAAGTTCGTTTACCCCCAGTGTCTTTTGTAACAGAAATGGCAACCGTTTGTTTCTTTTCTTGAGCTAAAAAAAGCTTTTCATTAATTTCATTTGATGCAAAGGTCTCACTCATACTTTTATTAACCTTACTTTCATAAAATCACTTCTTTCATCTAAATTATATTTCTCAAAACTTAATTTGATCAGAAAAACCTTTTACCTAAGGTACATACTTCCGCAAAAATTCATCTAATTGACCAGATTCTTTTAGTTTTTGTATACCCTGATCAATAACACGTTTTAACTCATTGGAGTATTGATAATTTCTTGAAATGAGCATATAGAAATCATCTGGCTTAGCACCGGGTAAGTTTGTATCAGCAACTTGTCCACCCAACAAGTAGTCTTGACCTAATGCAGAGAATCCAACAAGAATTTCATAACGAGCTAGAAATCCAACACAACGTCCACGCAAAGTTTTACCAGCTAAAGCTGAAAAGTCTTTGGCACCCCTATCTACATTGGAATTTTCTATTCCTTGAGAAAAACCTTCATAGTTATATGAAAAAAGCCCACAAATATTACCTAAAGAAAACAATTGGTCGATATTTGAAACACTAGGAAAGCCATTAGGAAAAGTTTCCTTTGCATAAAATATCTTAGGAGTAATAACATAGTATGAATCTGTTAATAAATACGTTTGATTACGCTCCTCAGAGTAAGAAGCATCAAGAGCAATTTGATATTCTTTCCCTTCGTCTGCTTTTGCTAAGCAGCGCCCCCAAGCTGGAAGCTCGAAGGTTACACTAATATTATTTTCTGAAAGAATAGCCTCAAGTACATCTATAGTGTAACCCTCAATATTTGTAGTTTTGTTACCTGAAGAATCTCGAGCAAAGTAGGCATAAGGTGGCCATTCACCACCGTCTCCACATACTGTAATACTTTGACCTGCTAGGGGCGAACTTTGAGCAGATAATAGTGTTAACAGTGAAAAAATAATACTGAAAAAACACACTTTCATTGTAGGAAAACCCATGGCCCCATTCTTGCATCATATAGCATTCAGCACAGTGTAAAATACAACTTTCAAACTAGGAATAAAGATGGAGTAGCAAAGATTTTAGTGGATTAGTTGGTAGAGACTTAGCATCAAATGTCCTGCTGGAACTTGGAGGGTTTGACGCCCTAGTAGGGCCTTATTAAAATAACATTTCTTCTAGACCTTTATTTTGAATCTTACGGTCACTGGGTTTACATCCTAAAAAATAAAGGTAATACCAATTGCAGTTAATTATCTCTGTTATTTTGCCCCTAAAATCTGATGAATGATGGTTAGGGAAGCACAAAATCATTTTTTTCGTAGGTATTTTGTTGCAATTGGTATAAAGTATCAATAGTGACAAGTTTTCATAGCGAAATTGAAACCAAAGCTAACTTCTCCATTGTGCGCTACGCCCAAGTCTGGGAAGATGCCGATACCCTTTTGGCAGGCTTAGACATACAACCCAACGAAAATTGTCTTTCTATAGCTTCCGCTGGTGATAACACCCTAGCCCTCCTAACCAAAAACCCTGCCAAAGTAATTGCCCTAGACCTAAACCCAGTACAACTATTTTGCTTAGAATTGAGAGTAGCAGCCTATAAAACCCTTAATCATTTAGAACTTCTTCAACTTATGGGCTCACGCCCTAGTAATGAACGCTTTGAACTCTACAAAAAATGTAGACCTCTTTTGAGTGATGGCTGCCGTAGTTTTTGGGATAGTAAGCAAAATCAGATTAACCGCTATGGCATTGGTGGAGTAGGCAAGTTTGAGCGCTATTTCCGTATATTCAAAAACTATGTTTTGCCATTTACACATTCTAAAAAAACTATAGCTAGCCTTCTGTCCGATAAACCTTTAGAAGAAAGACAGCTGTTTTTTGACAAAAATTGGAACACATGGCGTTGGCGACTACTTATCCGCTTGTTTTTTTCTCAGACTATTATGGGAAAGCTAGGGCGTGACCCAGCTTTTTTTACCTATGTTGAAGGTGGTTTTGCGAGCCATGTATCTAGAAAAATCAAGCATGGCATGTGCGAGCTTAACCCTGCTGAAAATCCCTACTTGCACTGGATCTTGACGGGAACACATGGGAAAGCCCTCCCTTTTGCCTTAAGGGAAGAAAATTTTGAGCAGATACGCAATAATCTAGACAAACTAGAGTGGTATTTGCTTTCTATGGAAGAATATGTTGAAAGGTGCAAAGCTCAAAACATCAAGATTCACAAATTCAACCTCAGCAATATCTTTGAATATATGTCTGAAGAGTATTATGTAAAGTCCCTATCCAATCTCATTGAGATCAGCCTGTTGGGTGGCCGTTTATTATACTGGAATATGATGGCACCCCGAAGTAGCCCAGAATTATTACAAAACAAGATCATGCCGCTTACTGAACTTGCAGATGACTTACATTTTCAAGACAAAGCCATATTTTACAATAAGCTAGTCATAGAACAGGTGCTATAGTTCGCCAGAAAATATTTTCCAAAATGGTAAATGCTCTTCTGTAAAGCATATGTCATACTGAGGTGCAGGCCCTTCCAAGGGTATAACGACGAATGTATCTCATTGTGTTACACCATAAGATTCTTCGTTGCGCTCAGGATGACATTCCTAGAGTTTATTAAGCAAGAATTTATCTGGATATCTATATGAATTTAAGCATTATAAAAATTTGCTTAGTGTTATTATTATTAATTGGTTTTCTTGTAGCAATACGCTGGCTGGGCAAGCGCTATGCATGGCATCCTGAATGGCAACGTAAAGCCTTGCATGTTGGACTTGGCTTAACTAGCCTTGTACTTCCTTGGGTATTTATTCACACTTGGGAAGTACTTGTGGTGGGTGCTGTCGCTATCACAATTTTGCTAGCTGTACGTAATGTTCCACAATTACGATATAGTGTAGGAAAAAGCCTATATGATGTAAAGCGTTCATCACTAGGAGAACTATTATTTGCTCTATCAATAATTTTTCTTTTCTGGGCTAGTCAAGGCAACTTGGTACTGTACATAATTCCTATGACTATACTTACCTTCTCAGATGCTGTGGCTGCTATTGTTGGTACATTTTATGGCAAACATGTATTTTATGTTATTGGAGGCACTAAAAGTTGGGAAGGAACTCTTACTTTTTTTATAGTAACTGGTTTGGCGTTAGCCATATTGCTTTATGCCTTAACAGATTTATCCCTACTGGCCTTAATATGTGTTGCTACCACATTTGCAATTTTAGGTGCTCTTATAGAAGCAATATCTTGGTATGGATTAGATAATTTCTTTATTCCTATTGGTAGTTTCTTATTTCTGAATACCTTCCTAAATCAAGGAGAGTTTCAACTTTTCTATCAGCTGATTGTTTTAATTGGATTTGTAGCACTAGGGTTAGTATCTAGCTCTATATCACAACTAAATACCCATGCACTCATAGCTGTTGTGGTTTTTAGTTACTTCTTTTGGGTTGTAGGGGGAATTGAATGGTTTGTTGCTCCACTAATAGTATTAATTTGCCATATGATTTTAGTAAAAATACATAAGGATCAAGGGTATTATACCATTGAGGCAGTAATTAGCATTACCAGCAGCGGGTTTATTTGGCTGTTAGTAAACGAGGTCTTTTCTGTGTCTTATGGTTTTTTTCTTTACACCATTTCATTAACTATTCACTTACTCACAATGGTTTTACTTCGTCTTAAGGCATATCGTGGTAAAGGAGCAGAACCAATAATAGTACTGCTAGCAAGCTTATTTTCTGCTAGCCCTATTCTAGCAACCTATTTTCTTTTCTATGGCATAAACAACAAAGTACTGATCTTGTGTGGTTATGCCATTTTAGTGATGTTTGCAGGGGGTGTAACATTAAGATTATACATGAAGTCTGATAGGTTCAGCACAGAGCGTTGGGTAGCCCAAGGACTACTATCCTTTGTTGGCTCGAGTTCCGTTTTAGTGCCAATATGGATTATGGGGGCATTTTAATTATGACTGTAGTGAACATAAAAGATATTAATCTCAGTGATTTACAACTAGAAAAACATCCTTTGTTGCCAGATATTACTTCTCTTCCTAAAAGGAATCCCCAAGAAACTTTGCTAGTTATAGGGCAAAACAAGCTGAAGGCAATTTGTTCTTTATGGTGGGAAAATAGCCCTTCATACCAAAGCTACAAAACTGCAGTGATAGGACACTTTTTTGCAAGTGGTTTGGAATATGGACATACCTTACTAAGGTACTCTATTGAACTACTGGCCAAGAAAGGTTTTGAATATGTTATTGGCCCTATGGATGGGAATACTTGGCGAAACTACAGGCTAGTAACAGACCATGGAAATAGTCCTCCATTTTTCTTAGAGTATTACACTCCAAAAGAGTGGAGTAGTATTTTCCAAGATGCTGGTTTTAGTAGTATTGCAAAATATAGCTCAGCAAGCACTGATAATTTGACTTACAGAGACAAATCTAGCAAAAAGTTTGCAAACAAAGTGCAGCAACTAGGATTGAATATCAGGCCTTTTAACATTGAAGCAAGTGGGAAAGAATTAACGGCTATTTATGAGCTATCTTTAAAAAGTTTTGCAAAAAACTTCCTTTATACCGATATTTCCCTACCTAATTTTTTAGCTCTTTATGAAAAAGTAATGCCATACTTGAATCCTAATTTTTCGCTTATGGCAGAGCACAATGATAAGCTAGTTGGCTTTGTTTTTGCTATTCCAGACTATTTGCAAAAACAGCATGGAGAAAAAATTGACACCCTAGTTATTAAAACTATTGCAAGAATCCCTAATAGGAAGTATGCAGGTTTAGGTAACTATCTTATATTTGAGATACATAGGCGTGCTGCTGAGCATGGATTCAAGCAGGCTATTCATGCCCTAATGCATGAGGAGAATGCTTCTCGGGCTATTAGTGATAAATCTGCGCATACAATAAGGGAATATGCACTATATGGAAAACTTATAAAAAACTAAAGAATAAACTATTAACTAGCTACAAAGTTCCCAAACGTATTCCCTGTCAGTTCAGCTTTCGGACTTGATCTTAAACTAGCTTTAGCCCCTAGCTTTTGTAAGCGCTCAGGTAGGTTTTCATAGCCTCTTTGAATATACTCTATGCCAGTAATAATAGATTGACCTTGAGCAGCTAGGGCTGCCACTACTAGAGCCCCTCCTGCACGTATGTCAGCAGCATGCACATAAGCTCCATGTAATTTACTACCTCTTACAAAAAGAGTTTGCTCATTTAAGCTGACCATAGCACCCATCTTTTGGAGTTCATTGACATGTGTAAAGCGATTAGAGTAAACACAGTCAGTGACAGCGCTAGTTCCTTCAATGGTGGCGAGATAAGCACCAAAAGGTGCTTGTAAATCGGTAGGTAAGCCAGGGTATTCTGTAGCAGTAACATTTACAGGCCTAAGCGGTTCTCTGGCATCAAGAACTAAAGTTTGGTTATCTACTGAAATTTTTACACCACTCTCACTTAGTTTCGCAATGACTGCGTGTAAGTGCTCAGGGTTAATGTCGTGTAAAGTAATATGACCTCTTGTAGCAGCAGCGGCTAGCATTAGAGTGCCAGCCTCGATGCGGTCAGGGATAGGGCAGTAGTCAACACCATGTAGCTTCTCGACACCTTCAATTTCAATAAGGCGGGTACCTGCACCTTTGATGTGAGCACCCATAAGATTTAACATGTTAACAAGATCAATTATTTCAGGCTCGAGCGCTGCGTTTTCAATAGAAACATGAGTATCCCCTAAAACACTTGCTAATATGACATTTTGTGTGCCACCCACTGTGGGTACAGCAAATGCTACTTTACCTTTTGGGGGAGAGCTGCACCTAGCAAAAAAGTCGCCACCTTCTTCGCTTATGGTAATTCCAAGCTCACGGAAGGCACTGATGTGTCTATCTACAGGCCTCGGTCCAAAGGTACAACCACCGGGCATGGGGATACGAGCTTCACCCAAGCGTGATAGCAGTGCTCCCATCGCTACAAAACTGGCGCGAAGCTTGTTAACTAAATGATAAGGTGCCGTGCAATTTTTAATTTCTTTTGCTTGGATTCTTAAATTATCGTTTTGCCAAGCAACCTCTGCACCAAAGTAACTAAGCATATCACCCAAATTAATTACATCGCTTAGGCGAGGGGTGCTTTTAATAACAACAGGTTCATCTGTTAGCAGTGCTGCTAACATTAAAGGTAAGGCAGCATTTTTAGCTCTATTAACATGGATACTTCCTATTAAAGGTACTCCACCTGTAATATAAAAGGTTTTTGGTTCATTAGTTATCATTATAATTTATATATTTTTCCTAACACTTAAGGCTTAGTTTAATCAACCTTGAATTTAATTAAACACAGTAATCAAAACTTGGTGGGAGTTGCTCTTTATTTCTAAATTCAGGCCTGATTAAACCTTGACAAAACTGTAATTATTCGATAATTGTTGTAATTTAGATTATAAATTTCATCAAATCTTACACAATTTACGCAAATGTAGGGTAATTCTGCTCATTAGTATTGTCAAGGAAATATACAACATGCTAGTATGGGTGCTTATGGAGATAAGCCGTGCCTAAACGTGAAAAAAGTAAGCGTTTGCAAGTGGTAATTACTGAGGAGCAAGATGCACTACTAACCAAAACAGCTTATCAGCTCTCTAATCCTGAAAGGCTCGTGTCAAAATCTGAAGTAGTGCGTCTGGGAATAGAGTTATTAAACAATGCTGTTGAAAAAGGTAAGTTCGATCCTGAACTTATAGAATCACTAGCAGAGGAAGATGAAAGCATAGAGTAAACATCAAAAATATTACGGAAACATAGCATAATTTAACTTTTTCTGATTCTATACAAATTTGTTGAATCGAGGTTTTGGTAATTTTATGAAAAATCAAGAAATTTGCTTGACACAAGGAGCAAAAGAAAGTCATAACAATCTTAAAACTATTAAAGACAATACAGCTGTGTTGAGTAATTGTCGTGTTCCAGGCACAAGATTTTTCTCAGCCAAGCAAAGTGGTAGAATAAGTTGATATAAAGAATTTAGGAACTATTTATGCCTTTAATATTGATTGTTGTATATTTGCTCTTAGTTTTATTAACGGGTTGTTTACCCAGCTCTGACAGTAAGCCTAGCTTGCATGAAATTAGTCTTTATAGCCAAAATGATAGCGTGCGTTATAGCTACTTTTATGGTTCTCCTAATGATGTAAAAATTGGAAATGCTCCTGTTGAATTGCAGGAGAGTTCACAAAATCAAGAAGTAGATAAACTTGCCGTTTCCGATGCACTATATGCCAATGGTAAACCTTATCTAAAGCGTTCCTTAAGTCCAGAAAAAGCACCCTTTGAAGCTCGTCGCTACCGCTATTCAAGTGATATTCTACTACAAACTAATGAACCTCTAGAAAAAGTGCTTTATTATGATGGTGAACTTTGGTTTACTTTAATTGAAGATAATAATTTAAATATAAATTCACAAATAGTACCCCAAGAACTACTTGGGGGTTTAGCAGGTTTAGGTGAGCTTACTCAAAAAGAGTCTGATGTGCTCGAGCGTTACTTCGCTAGCCTCGATAAGTCTGTAGTTGTTGCACTTTTACCAAAGGATAACTTCCCTACTCAGAGCCTTAGTGGATTCAATGAGTACCGTCACACAGTGCTATACATCCAAGAGGATATAAGCCTTGAAGAGGAAGGTTTTTCTTCCCAAATTCAAACTGTAAATTGGGACTTCCTAGGCTTAGGTGAAAAGGCCGTAGCAGAAGATGGGCTTAACTTTGTACTAATTGGTAAGGATGCAACTTTTAGGAGTTTGTGGAACGAAGCTCATGCTGGTGAGCTTAACCTGCCTCAAAAACCAATTGTCAATTTTTCACGTGAGAGTGTCTTAGGTGTTTTCTTGGGTGTTAAAAATGAGCTAGGGCATAGTGTTGATATAGATAGTATTACTTTAGAAGATGGAGAGGTTTACGCTGATGTAAACATAACGAAACCATCTAACCTCATAAGAAATGAAGCCCACATAAGCCCTTGGGTAATGGTGCGCATATTTAGATCTAACCTAGAAGTGGTTTGGATACGTGATGCCCAAACAGGTGACCTAATTGGAATAGCACGTTCTAAATAAGAATTAAACAATTATTAAGTTATGAGTAGGTTTAGCTACACATTCAACAAGCTATTAAAGATTCTCTATCTATGCTTGTTAATTAGCGTACTAACAACAATAAATGCTGAGAAGCCTAACAAGATTGTTATTGCCCCTTATTTTTTAAACGACCCTTCCATTATAGAAGGTATTGCTAATGGCAACCGTAAAGCAAATAAGCATTTCGGTAATAATTGTAGCGGATTTGTTTCTAGGCAGGCAAATGCCCATTTAGAAGTTATAGAGGATTTGGAATTCCTAAAGGTTTATGTCGAGAGCAAAGCTGATACTACTTTGGTAGTGAAAAATGAACGCACTGGAGAAGTATTTTGCAATGACAATGTTATAGGTACTAGTCCTGAAATAGGACTTGCTCCTTGGGTTGCAGGGAATTATAGTGTCTATGTGGGACGCAGTCAGAGAAATTCTGCTGCAGATTTTAAACTTGTTGTTACGGAGTTTCAGAGTTACCTTGAAGAATTTGCTGCTCTAGATGAAGATGCAAGTCTCATTACTATAGCTCCTGATTTCAGCCCCGATCCTTACGCCTTTCCTTTTGAAGCAGGAGGAGAGAGTTTAGCAAGTAATTTCGGATTTACTTGCAAAGGTTACATTGCTGATAAGCCCGATCATGTTATTAAACTAGCAGGACTTTTTGAATACTTGAGGATTTATGTAGAAAGCGAAGAGGACACAACTTTAGTAATGGTTTCCCGTCTTACTAGTAGAAGTTACTGCAATGATGATGCTACAAGCTTCAATCCAGTTCTTACTCATAGACGTATGCCAGCAGGCACTTATGACATATATGTTGGCATGCACCAACCCAATCAAAGAGCCCTTTACACTCTTTACATAAGTCAAAAAGAGCCCTAAATAGGAGCAAAAATAATCTGGTCCCTCCCTTTTTCTTTTGCCTTATATAATAATTTGTCTGCTCTTAGAACTAGTTCCTCAAAGCTTAGTTCCTCTGAATGGCAAACCAAACCACCACTTATGGTAACTGAGGTGTTTTCCTTTACCAATTTATGAATTCTTTCCCCTATTTGTCTTGCATGATTTAGATTGGTATTAGGTAATACTATAAGGAACTCTTCTCCTCCATACCTTACTGCAAGATCTTCATCTCGGATAGAATTTTGCATAATTTCTGATATTTGAACTAATAGCTTATCGCCAGCATTATGTCCATTTGCATCATTATATTTTTTAAAAAAGTCAACATCGAATAGGATAAGACTTAGTGGTGTTTGAGTCCTTTTTATTTGTGGGAGCAGTTTCTCCATAAACAAAT
This sequence comes from Trueperaceae bacterium, assembly GCA_965223045.1. Taxonomy (GTDB): domain Bacteria; phylum Deinococcota; class Deinococci; order Deinococcales; family Trueperaceae; genus CBDCVN01. The sequence continues at coordinate 2,870,837 of CBDCVN010000013.1, read as the reverse complement.
AAAGCCTTCGCCTGTTCCAAAGACCTGTAAGAGAATCTCTTAAAGATAGGTTTTCATTCTCTATTTTCAGCTCTATATTGCCTATGATTGTTTTGTTTAGAACTTTAGTAAGGCGAATCATGAAAACATAGTAGGCACTACACATAAAGCCTACTATGATAAAAGGTTCTTCTTTTAGAAGAAACAGTTTTAACATAAGTGGCAGCATTGTTATTGTCAGATAGGTTCTTATAGATAGAAGCGATGTAGAATAGATTGTATTGGCTGCAGAAATCATACCTACATGAACTAATGTAATAAAAATCAAACTATTGAGAAGGTCCTTATCTTCAAATGGGAAGAGTATGGTGGTAGACCAAACCACTCCAGATAAGGAGTAACCAGCATAAAACCATAATTCCCAGCCTTGAATATTATCAGGATGTACTTGTTGGTTTTTTAACTTCGCATTAAATACTATGACTAGGAACCACCTAGTCATACCAATAACAAAAATCAAGGCTATCCATATCAAAAGTATGCTTGAGTTTACTTTGTCCCAGAAGAAGAGTAGAGAAAGGATGCCATTAACTAGGACTCCTATCAAGCCATAGAGACCATTTTTATATAAGAGCCTTATTCTCTCAAAGTCTAGCAGTTGAATTGTTTCTTTAGAGATATTCATTTTGCACTAAGTAACTAATTAATTCCTATCCAAAACGACTTGTCTTTGATTAAATAACAATATGTCTATCTCGATTCTGATTTAGTCTAAAGTACTATTACAGTACAATGTCCATCTAATAACTGGCTCCAAGTTCTATTTGGAAATTCTTACCTTGGATGCTCTACATAATAAAATAATTTGCAGAAATAAAACAATGTGGAGTGTCTGTGTATAAATCCCTAAGCTTTGTTTTGGGACAAGAAGTTAGTGGTTTTATGGTAACTTTGCGCTGTAATATACGTGCAGTATAACATTAAATAGATTATCTCCAAAACATTGCTTTCAGAGAGCATAAGTGGAATTTAATGTTGGCTTTTTAATTCTAGTTAATTGCCTGGTTCAAAAGTAATTTTATGATTGACCCAAGAAATGTGCTTGGAATAAGATAATGAAACCCACAGTGCATTAGAATCATATGGTCCAATTTTATAAGTTACCTACAATGATATCTGTCAGGATAAAGTCAATGTATAGATGTCCAGATAAATAGTTGCCTTATTAACGCAAGGGGTGTCATCCTGAACGCAGTGAAGGACCTATCATGCGTTAATGCCTTGTGAGACTCTTCGTCGTTTATCCTGTAAGGACCAAGCTCCTCAGAATGACATGCTCACAGAGGGCATTTCCCTCTAGGGAAAAGATTTTTCTGAAGCACTATAGCTAGCTAAAAAAGTCTTTTCTCAAGGTAAGAAATGTTTTCAAAGTAAAGACCACACTGAGGAGCATGGCCTTTGTTCTACGAGGCCAGGTTAGAATAAACAATGAATGTATCTTACACTACAGTGCATGAAGATACGTAGCTTACCCTCATCTGCTCTAGAGAAAAGCAAGAGGGAAAGATTTGGAATGACACTCCTCACTTTGATTAAGATTAAGTAAGGATTTATTTGTTATCTATAACATTGATCTAGATTAACTTTCATCAGCATAAACATACTTATGCCAAGCATACTTTTGTACCTTATGGAAGCTGCGCACATTATCACGAAAGCTTGTCCAGCTTTCATGAACATTGGCATACAAAGAGTTAGTGCCTATTTCTTCCTGGTGAATTTCGTCCATAAAGCCTTCTAATGTTGTAAGTACCTCATTAGGGAAAGTGCGCATCTGTACGCCAGAATCAGCAAGGCGCTTGAAAGCCTCGCTATTTTTAGCATCATAATCAGCAAGCATTTGTTGATTAGCACGTGCTGCTGCCGCCTGAATAATGGCCTGTATGTCGGTAGGTAAGGCATTGTATTCATCTAAGTTTATATATATACCTAGAGCAGCACTAGGCTCATGCCAACCGGGAGAATAATAGTACTCAGCAGCAGTATGGAAACCTAGTTTTTCATCATCATAAGGACCAACCCATTCAGTAGCATCAATAGCCTTACGTTCTAAAGCCAGAAATATTTCACCTCCAGGGAGGACTTGTACGTTCACACCTGCTCGAGACATAACCTTTCCACCCAAACCGGGGATACGCATCTTTAGACCTTGCAAATCTTCTAAAGAGTTGATTTCCTTACGAAACCATCCACCCATTTGTGCACCAGTATTTCCAGCCAAGAAAGCAATCATGTTATCGGTTGCATTAAGTTCATTCCATAATTCTTGACCACCACCAGAATGTATCCAAGCGTTGTGCTGACCCACATTAAGACCAAAAGGAACTGTAGTAAAAAAACCTTGCGCAGAGTTCTTACCTACATAGTAATAAGATGCTGTATGCCCCATAGCAAACGCACCGCTTGAGACAGCATCATAAACTTCTAATCCACCAACTCGTGCGCTGGCTTCATGAACTTCGACTTCAACATCACCAGCGGTCATTTCATTTAAGTACTTAGCAAAATTGGTAGGCCCACCAAATATAGTGTCTAATGATGTAGGCCAAGACGTAACCATTTCAAAATAAATTGTGTCACGGCCTTGTGAAAATACATAGGGTGAGAAAGCGGCACTGGCAGCAACTGCTATCCCAGATTTTTTGAGAAACTCTCGGCGTTTCATAGTTATACCTCCAAAGCTTGTGGCCTTTTAAACCTTTGTTTAGTATAAGCAAGCATAAATTAGAATTACAACCTATTAAGGACTTTGATTATGCATCATTTAGCAAGATTCTTCTTAAGTATTTCTCAAGGCATTGATGCTGTAACTGCTACCATTGGTAAAATTACCTTTTGGCTAACACTTTTTATGGTATTAGTTGGTGCTTACAATGTAATAGCTCGCTACTTGGGGCGTTATCTTGGCTCTGCTATAAATTCTGATAGCCTTTTTTATACTTTCCAAAGATATTCCTTTGAGTTACAAACATACGCCTATGATTTAGTTTTTTTACTTGGTGCTGCTTATGTAATGCAGCAAAATGGCCATGTGCGTGTAGATATTCTTTATTCTAGACTAAAAGCAAAGGCAAAGGCTGTTATTGATATTTTTGGTGCAATTTTCTTTTTAATCCCCTTTTGCTCTTTGAGTATTTTTCTCTCTAAACAATATGTAGCTAAGTCATGGGCAAACTTAGAGCAAAGCCCTAACCCTGGTGGCCTAGCACGCTATCCCATGAAAACAGTAATTATCATTGCTTTTGCATTATTGCTATTACAGGCTATTAGCGAGACAATCAAAAATATTGCTTTTATCAGTGGACACCCTAATTCACGTAGTATGCATTCTCTAGACAAAAAAGGAGAAAACTAATGTTAAGATTTGGTGTACTACTTCTATTTACATTGTCTTTATTTGCGACGCTATATTTCTTGAGTGCACCTTTAGCTTTGTATATGTTTGCTTCAGCCATATTACTCCTGCTTATAGGTTATCCTGTTGCCTTTAGTTTAGGAGGCACCGCCTTTTTATTTACACTTTTAGGTAGCGACCTACTTCCTAATGTTATTGGTTTAGATGTATTACCTTGGGAGCCAATATTTAGATTTGCCCAACTTAAAATACTACCCCAGCGTATTTTTGGCAATATTATGGACCCTGCTACAGCCTACACATTAGTAGCTGTGCCCTTTTTTGTGTTTATGGGTGTAATGCTAGAAAAATCAGGTTTGGCTGAGGAGCTTTTAGAGACTATGGGTATTCTCTTTGGGCGTCTGCGTGGGGGGCTTGCTATTTCAGTAGTTGTAGTAGGGGCACTTTTGGCGGCTTCTACAGGGGTAGTAGGAGCTTCGGTAGTGACAATGGGTGTGTTAGCACTACCAGTTATGCTCAAATACAATTACGACAAAGGTTTAGCAAGTGGTGTAATTTCTGCTTCTGGCACATTAGGGCAGATTATTCCTCCTAGCATTATTTTGGTTATTCTTGGTGACCAAATTGGTGTTTCTGTAGGTGATCTTTTTCTAGGCTCTTTTATGCCCGGTTTCTTGCTAGCAGGACTTTTTATAGTATGGATTGTAGTTTTAGCTATATTTAGGCCAAACAGTGTTCCTGCTTTGCCATTGGCAGCTAGAAATATAGGAGTAGTTTCTTTAGGTGTTAAAGTTTTTAAATGCCTTTTCCCTCCTTTGTTTCTCATTTTACTTGTTCTAGGTAGCATCTTTTTTGGTATAGCTACACCTACAGAAGCAGGTGCTATGGGTGCGTTGGGTGCTAGTTTACTAGCCCTTATTAATCGTAAATTGGTATTAAAAAATCTACTTAAGGTAATGGAACAAACTCTAAAACTTACTAGTATGGTCTTTATTATTTTAGTAGGGGCAACTACCTTTAGTATGGTTTTTACTGCTTTAAGGGGTGATAAAGTAGTCCAGAATTTCTTACTTAATTTACCTAGCCTACCTTTGGTAAGCCCTGAAGAGTTTCCTGCTGCTAGCTTTTTATTATTTTCTATGCTAGTTATTTTTGTGTTGGGCTTCTTCATCGATTTTATAGAGATCACTTTTATAGTCGTACCACTTTTGGCACCAATTGCGGTAAAAAGCTTTGGGCTTGATCCCATATGGTTTGGCGTTGTTATTGCCATGAATTTACAGGCTTCTTTCCTAACTCCGCCTTTTGGCTTTGCTTTATTTTACTTAAAAGGTGTTGCCCCTCCAGAAGTGGAAACCATAGACATTTATAGAGGTATTATTCCTTTTATTGTTATTCAGCTTATTGCCCTAACCATTATTATTAAATGGCCACAGGTTGTACTTTGGTTACCAGAAGTTGCAAAAAGGTAATGAAAAAACTTGACAGGTTGAGTAGACTTAAAGATAGCTATTTTTTGATGTTAGTTTGATTACTCAAAGATAAGCTAAGTTAAGTTTAAGGAACCCTAGTAGGAGGTCGTAATTATGCGAGTTGGTCCTTTTGGTATATGGGAAATCATTATTATTCTTCTTATAATATTGCTATTTTTTGGCCCACGTCGTTTGCCAGAGCTAGCTAAAAGTATTGGCCAATCGGTACGTGAGTTTCGTAAAGGTATCCGTGATATGAAAGAAGATATAACTGTAGATTTAAAAGAGGAAGAAAGTAAAACTACTGAAAAAGCTGTGAAGGAAGAACCTAAATCAGCTTAAGTATATTAAATAACGGATTAATTTTGAACATTACTCACACACTAGCACTTTGTACCTGTATGAGGGACGCAAAGCATCCAAGATATGTATTCCAAGCTCTGCTTGGGACAATAGTTAATAAAGTTTTGTCATTTCAAAATGTCCAATTCTTAGCCGTTGGTAGTATAGATAGGTAAGATAAAACCTTGAGTAACTTGCTAATAGGTCACAAAATTTATTTTCGAGAATTTCTTGAGATGATTGAGTTAGGCATTCTATGACTTTGATGGAGCACCTTGAGGAACTCCGCAGTCGTCTCTTTATCTGTTTAATAGCTTGGGTGTTAGGGACAATTATTGCTTTTGTATTTATTGAGCAACTTTTAGCTTGGTTACAAGCTCCTTTGCCAGAAGGTACTCCTTTGGGAGCTTTTCGGGTGCTCGAGCCCTTCTTGGCCTCTATGCAAATTGCTGCTTTTTTTGGCCTTGTATTATCTGCTCCTGTCATAGGTTGGCAGGTGTGGTCATTTATCAACCCAGGTTTATATCCAGAAGAAAAACGTTGGGCAATACCTTTTGTTGCAGGAACTACAGTGGCTTTCACGCTAGGTGCTGCTTTTGCACGCTATGTGGTTTTGCCTTTTGCTCTACCTATACTCTTAGGTTTTTTGGGCACACAAGTTCAGCTATTTATTTCTATAGGCAATTACTTTTCAACAGTACTTCTTTATATGGCAGTCTTTGGCATACTCTTTGAAATGCCCATCCTTAGCTTTTTGTTAGCAAGGTTGGGATTTCTTTATGCTTACACCTTAAGACGGTATCGTCGTTATGCCATAGTCTTTGGTGCTGTTTTGGCAGCACTAATTACTCCTACAGCTGATCCATTTAATTTTGCTTTGGTGGCCGTGCCTTTAACCATACTTTACGAAGTAAGCATTTTTGTAGTAAGCTTAGCGCAGAGGCGTGTGCCTGTCAGCGATGAACATGTGGTACCCTAAAAGTATCACAAATTTAGAGGAAGGCACCGAAAACACTAATGCTATTTCTTTATTGTCGATTTAGTAATTAACCTTATTCCCTTGTACAATTGAGCTGTACTTTGCCTCAATATGCTTTAGTTACAAAAGCATATTTTATCTTGCTGATAGGATTAATAATGAAAGGAAATTAAGTTATGCCTGAAAATCGCATTAGCGAATTACGTGAAGAGATTGATAAGTTGAACTTAGATATACTCAAGCTACTTTCTGAACGTGGCAAGATAGCCAAAGAAATAGGGGGGATTCAAACTGATTTAAGTTTACCCCAATATGATCCTAAGCGTGAGTTGGAAATGCTCGAGGTCTTAACTGCTGCTAACGAAGGTCCCTTTGACGACATTACCCTTAAAAGTCTTTTTAAAAGCATTTTTCAAGCTAGTATGGAAACTAGTAGGAAAGCAGAGAAACCTAAGTTTTTAACTTCTAAAGAAGCCAAGGAAAATACTGTAGTAAAAATAGGAGAGGTCACTGTAGGTGAGGGACATCCACCAGCACTCATAGCAGGTCCTTGTGCTATTGAGTCTCAGGAGCAAGTAGAAGTAACAGCTGAATATGTTGCTAATAAAGGTGTGAAGCTTTTCCGTGGGGGGGCTTTTAAACCTCGTAGTAATCCATACTCTTTCCAAGGCTTGGGTGAAACTGCTTTAAAATGGGCAAGAGCAGCTTGTGATAAGTATGGACTTAAGTTTATTGCTGAAATTATGGATGCTAAGGATTTAGATTTGTGTTTGGAGTATGTTGATGTTTTGCAAATCGGAGCTCGCAATTCACAAAACTTTACCTTACTTAAAGCTGTGGGCAAAACTCAAAAACCAGTTTTGCTAAAACGTGGTTTAAGTTCACTTATTGAAGAATGGGTAATGAGTGCAGAGTATGTTATGAGTGAGGGAAATCATAATGTTATTTTGTGTGAACGTGGCATACGCACCTATGAGAAGTACACTCGTAACACCTTAGATATTTCTGCAGTAGCCCTTGCCAAAATAGAAACCCATTTACCTGTTGTGGTAGATGCCACTCATAGTGGAGGTCGTCGTGATCTGCTTATTCCATTAACTAAAGCTGCTTTAGCAGCAGGGGCAGATGGCATAATGGTAGAAGTACACCCTAATCCTGCGGTAGCTTTAAGTGACCAGAAACAGCAAATGGATTTTCATCAGTTTGCTGAGTATTTAAAGTCTACAGGTTTTGATTCAAGCTCTTAACTAGCTGATAACACCGGGCATGGTAGACATGGAATGTATGCTACCGTGGTTGGGCATCTAGCATTGCCCCCCTTTTACCCCTTTTAGCGCCGCTTTAGCAGGCGCATTTTTTATTTTACTAAAGCTTGGAATTTTATGAATGCAAGGGATCCTAACCATAATAAGATGATTATTTTGCTTAACTCGAGCAATACATAAACAAGATGTATAGGCGAGGGAGCCAGTTCTAAATTTTGTAAGACAGCAGTTGCTCGAGTGCTCAATGCAGGCAACAACCAAAAACTTTGAAGAAATAGCACCCCTGTTAAAGCGATATAGGGTAAAATCATCTTTGAAGATGATATTTTTAGTATAACTAGTAGAGCCAAACTAATTACAAAAAGTCCCCCTTGTACCCAGTGAAAGGCTGTAAATACCACTCTACCTACATCTAGGGCTACTGGGCGGGTTAGGCTTGGAGTAGTAAATTTAACGGGTGCCTCTAAAAATGAAATGGCTAGCACCATGCCTAGCCAAATAAAATTTAGTGCTGTAAAAAAGGCTATAGGGAGTAGCTTGGTTGCCATACACTAATCACAGTTTGCTTTCAGCTAGCCATTTCTCTGCTGCCATAGCTGCTCTGGTACCTGCTCCCACACTAGTACCAAGCTGACGGTAAATTTCATCGCTTACATCTCCAGCAGCAAATATTCCTTCCACATCAGTGTAAACCTCATCACTGACATCTACATAGCCACTGTCACGCAATTTGACTATGTCTTTTAAATAGCTAGTATTAGGTATATGGCCTATATAAATAAAGACTCCGTCAGCTTTAATAAAACCTTCTTCTCTAGTTTTTACATTACGTGTTTTAACACCGGTCACTAGATCATTTTCACCAACAACTTCCTCAACTACGGTGTCCCAGACCCATTCCATCTTCTGGTTAGCAAAGGCACGTTTTTGGGCTTCTTTATTGGCCCTAAGCTCATCTCGGCGGTGTATGATGGTAACTTTCTTGGCAAATTTAGTTAAAAACATACCCTCTTCGACAGCTGCATCCCCGCCCCCAACAACAACAACTTCTTTATCGCGGTAGAAAAAACCATCGCAAGTAGCGCAGGTACTTACCCCTCGACCATAAAATTGGTCTTCTCCAAGAACACCCAAGCGGCGTGGGTTAGCTCCTGTAGCTATAATGACTGCTTTGGCATGATAATCACCTTCACTACCTTTGACTATAAAGCCAGTACCATTTTTTTCAAGGCCATTAACTTCTGCTACTTTGATAGTAGCACCAAACTTTTCAGCTTGCTTAACCATACGCTCTGAAAGTTCAGGCCCACTAATAACTTCAGGAAAGCCCGGATAATTTTCTACTTCCTGAGTTTGAGCGATTTGCCCACCGGGCAAGCCCTTTTCTAAAATAACAGCGCTAAGTTGTGCTCTACCTGCATAGATACCTGCAGTCAAGCCTGCAGGACCGGCTCCAATTATGGCTACGTCTACTTGCTCTGGTGATTTAGACATACTTAAAACTCCTACATACGAACTCTAGGCGATTAAACACCTAATACTTTCTAAACAGTACCATGCCAGTTGCTAGGGATTTGTATATTCAACGACCGTTTTGCATCCCACTAGCGCCTAAGGAGAAGAATTTAGTTTCTTTATTTTGCCTCTGGACATGAGAAAAGACTTTTCGAGTGCATTAGGATAAGCTAGATTATGAAAAAATTACCCAAACTAAAACAGGGTGATAAGATAGCAATAGTATCGCCCAGTTTGGCAGCTTCAGGATGTTGGCCTCATGTGCATCAACTTGGCCTAGAAAGACTGCGAGATGTGTTTGGTTTAGAGCCAGTTGAATATCCTGCTACATCTAAATTAGATGCTACCAATGAAGAAAAAGCCGCTGACTTAATTTCTGCCTTTTCAGACTCAGAAATAAAAGCTGCTATCTCTACGCTTGGTGGTGATGTGCAAATTACATATATAAAAAATCTCAATCCTGAAGCATTTGTTAATAATTCCAAACCATTTTTTGGATACAGTGATAGCTCTCACCTAGCTAACTTCTTGTTCCTCAATGGTGTACCTTCATTTTATGGGGCTGCTTTGTTTACTCAATTTGCCCTTCAGGGAAAGATGGATGAATATACCATCAAATATATCAAGCATGCTATGTTTGATGAAGGAGAGTTTGAATTAGCGCCTTCAGAGATTTACAACGATATTAGTCTTGACTGGGATGATCCAGAATTGCTTAAAGCTCACCGAGAGTATGAACCAAGCGATGGTTGGTACTGGGATGGTGAGCAAAATGGGGAAGGTTTGCTTTGGGGAGGGTGTGTTGAGTCAGTTGATGAGATGTTGCGTCATGGTAGTGCTATTCCGTCGCTCGAGCAATTCACAAATATTGTTCTTATGTTAGAAACCTCTGAAGAAATTCCCATTGCTGATTATGTGAGTCGTGTAATAAGAGCATTTGGTGAACGAGGTATTTTAAAACGAGTTAAAGGAGTGCTTATGGGAAGACTGAAGGCATGGGAATTTCATAAACCACAGTCTGCTGAAGAGAAATCGGCTTACAGAGCTTTGCAACGAGAGACAGTGCTTAAAGTAGTTAGGCAGTATAACGAAATTATCCCTGTTGTGCAGAACCTTAATTTTGGGCACACTGACCCACAAATTCCTATGCCTTATGGTAGGAAAGTCAGAATAGACACTGTAGGAGGTCGAATCTTTGCGGAATTCTAATTAGGCTTATATGAATAAGCAGCTTTATTCAATACTTCATAAACCCATTGGTCGATACTTTTACCACTTACCTCAGCAGCAACTGCAACTGCTGCATGTGTTTCTGGTGGTATTTGCAGCATCAACTGACCAGAGTAAGGTTTATAGGGTTTCTTGTCTAGTTTTTTGCAGATTTCCAAGTAATGGTCCACTGTTTCCTGAAAATTTGCTTCTAATTCATCAACAGTGCTTCCATGAAAGGCTCCTGCCTCTCTCACACCTACAACATAACCAACAAACATACGATCTTCAGCATCATACTCAATACGAGCAGCATAATCCTTATATATCATTTTATTCATGGTGTAATGCCTGCCTCTATCAAAAAATCTCTTGCCTCACGTACTCTATATCGCAATGCTTCCTTGCTGGGGTGTGGCCGATGGAAATCTCGGCGGTGACCTTTCAATAGAAAAGTGACTCGAGAACCGCTACCCTCAATCACATCACAACCAAGAGCTACAAATAAAGCTTCAATCCTACGCCATTCTATATTTCCTTGTATAGGATTACTGAAAATGACCTCTAGTGTTTTGTGATGCTTGTTGCTTATAGAATTCATGATAATTCTACTGACAATTATTGCATAGAGTATATTTGCATGACAGGCCATACGAAAAAATCTGCCCAAAATACCTAGAAGGCTCCTAAATCATTCACCTAACTATGTTATTCTTAGAGCCCTTCCTTGCTGTGATCCAGCTATTGCATGTAATTTCCCAAACATCTTCTGCAGTTTCTCCAGTATGATATTGGCTCTGGGAGGTTCCAATTAGTTGTGCACCACTTTTTTCTTTAACAGCTCTTGAACCTATTTAGCATTTTTTACAACCACTCTCTCTTTGCCAAGTTTGAAAAAAACAAAATCTTGGGTAGCTATTACTGCTTCAGTCATAATCCCTTGCCCCCAATATGGTTTGGCAAGCCAAAAACCTCTGTTGTCATCCTTATTATCAACAAATCTATATTCGATTACGCCGATAATCTCATTGGGTCCATCCTTAAGCAATATTCCCCATATGTATATTTCTTTTGTTCTCATTTGTTTTAAGATGTCCTCTAGGTAGGTTTCAGCATAGTTTTTTATAGAATATCTTAAGTGCATAATCCAAAGCAGGGCTTTAGAGCAGTTATAGTAGCGATTTTTTTATAATTTTGCTCTGCAATACAATTATGGTCTAAGCAAAATTAATATAGGATCATGCTAATAGCCTGTCACCAACACAATTTTAAAGGATTGTTAAGACCTTGTTAAAGCCTTGCTTCTAAACTCTATTTATCGCTAAGATAGCGATAGAAATGAGGAACATATTATGAAAAAAATTATTAGTTTGTTAATTACAAGTGTAGTTTTAGTTTTTAGCTCTGTAACCCTTGCCCAATTTAGTGAAGAAGGTTGCACACGACCCCTACCCGAATTACCCACACATGAAGAAGATATTTTTATAAGTATGACTGAAATACTTAAGAAACTAGAGGATTATAGGGTAAGTAGAGAGTCATTAGAGTTGTTCGGAAATAAATAGTTTAAACAATCAAAAAATTCCAAAGCCCCCCACAGACAGCTATAACGCTATCTGCAAAACCTGTCTTGCGATTCCGAAAGGCATGCACTAGTATATTAAAGCGTTTCATACCTCCTATGGCATGTTCTACATATATCCTTGCTTTGCCCAGCCTTTTATTCCTCTCCTTCTCTGCTTCTGTTAGCTCTGGATTAGGATTCTTTTTACTCTTCCTTGGCTTTTTCTTTGGTATCGCTGCTCCTATCCCATAATCCTTGTTTATACCTTGATAACCTGAGTCTAGATTTGCTCTTTTTCCCTCCTCTTTCAGCCAGCCTTGTTTAGGTGGAAACTCCTCCTTAAACATCCCATAGTCATGTCTCCGCCCAGCAAATGTCCTTCCTACATAGATTATTACCTTTCTTCCTGTTGCTATTATTGTGTTTTTTACCGTGTGACCCTTCTTTTTTCCACTATATAGCTCCTCCTGCTTTTCTTCTTCACTAGGGCGTCTATGTTTCCTTTCTGTAGCATCAATCAGTATTTTTCTTGCTTCTTCAAGCGCTTCTTTTAACTCCTCAGGTGTATTGAACTCTCTCTTAGGCAACATACCTAATTTTGCCAAGGCTGCTGAGAGAATTGGCAGCAGCTTATGTACCCAATAGTGTGCACTGGAACGAGACATATCAAACTTCTCTGCTAATTCATCCATTGTAGGATAACTTTTCAGGTAGTAGAGAATAAATTCGAGTTTGTGTTTAGTAGAAGGAAGTTTACTTTTTCTTCCTCCTCCCCTAGATCGTTCTCTTTCCCCTTTAGCTTGTTGTTCTTCATAGTCTTTTTGACTTTGCTCCTCATATACCTCTTCAAACACTGTCTCTAACTCATTTATCTTTTCTTCAGGCAAACCTGTCAAGGCTCTTACTTGTCTGTCACTTCTGGTTTTGAAAACTACCATACTAGCTACTATTTTAGCTGATTTGGCTATTTCCGAACAACTCTATTGAATACTCAAGCTGTTGACCAAGGGTTAGGAGCTCAGTTTTTCCCAAGATTAGAAACAACTAGCCTAAAGTTATTAGCTACAAATCCAAGAGACCGAACAGAATATATTGAAAAACTTACTTCTTGTTTAGCTGGCGGTCAACAGATTACTGTGCAAGAAGGCAAGTTACTAGTAGATATTATTACTTTGATAGGTAAGAGAAACTATCCTGCAGCTGCAAAAACTATGTCAGACTTTGTTGCCTTGCCTAATCACTCTGAAGTTGGCTCAGTTATTGCTGATTATTTAGGAAATCAAGAAGAACCGTCTGCTGAGAAGAGTGTTGGTGCAGGTTTAGGCATCATTGTAGGTGGTGTTGTAGGTGCTGCAGCTGGCTACATTGTTGGTGGTCCACCCGGTGCAGCTATTGGTGCGGCTATTGGTGCTGCAGCAGGTAAAGAATTCGGCGATGCTTATGAAGAAGGTAACGAGGACAATGGTGATGGCAATAATGATTCGGGTGATGGTTCAGGCTCTGGTGATGGAAACAGTGGAGGTAGCAATTAACTGCTAACTTAAAGTCAACAGTTAAACCAATAACTGATACGAAAACACCCTCTGATCTTATCAGAGAGTGTTTTTCTCTTTATAAATATCCAGATAAATATAAATTTTTGCCTAATAAACGCGAGCGAATGATCTACTATTCGATATCATCATTAACAGGTGCTTTGGTATCTTCATCATCTAAGGACCCTCCATCTTCATCAGCAGGTGTTTCTGTATCTTCCCCATCTGAATCCTCTTCATCAGTCTCTACAGACGCACCTTCACCTTCTGGTTTTGTAGAAGTGGCTGCTACTGCTTGCCTTGGAGGTATGTAAAAAGGCAACTCCACATAATCTAACTCAGCAGTATAACCAATTTTGACATTTCCTTCAGCAGTTTCTTCTGAGGAAGAGGGGTCATAAGAAACTATAATGTAACCATTATCTGTTCTGTAAATCTTACCTTTGATAGAGGAATTGTCTACTAAGACAATATTTCCCCAAGTACTTATTGAGCTTAAAGCAGTACCTGAGGGGCGCACATTTATATAGGTATCCCAAAGATCTTGAAACTCATCTTCATCAACACTTGCTATACCACAAAGCCAATCAGCTGTTATATTGGAATCCAGATCTTCTACACATGGCACTAAAGTGCTCAGGGTCTTTTCGAGCATGTAATTGGCAAAGTTGTAATAGGGGTTGTCAGAGGACATTTGTTGGGCTGCAGCCTGTAAAAAGCAAAGCGCTCCGGCTAATGTAGCTAAAATAATTATACGAGTTAATCCTGTTGTCATAAGCATTCTCCAAAAATGATTCTCAGGGATTTTCCCTAACTTTAGATATCACTGCGTTTTGGGGGAAATATTTTTAGAAGGATAATCTACTATCATTTCCCTTTTGAAAAGGTTTATTCTAACAAAGTACAGAAGAGTCAACACAAGCTATTTAAGCTGAAGTTTCTTCATAAGGCAAGTCAAGCAATGCCTTTACATAAGCCTTAGCATTATAAGGTTGCAGATCTTCAGCACTTTCACCTACACCTATAAACTTAATTGGCAAACCTAATTCACACACTATTGGTAAAATAATTCCTCCCTTGGCAGTGCCATCTAACTTAGTTACAATAGCGCCTGTTACACCTACTGCACTATGAAATTTACGAGCTTGCTCTAAGCCATTTTGACCTGTGACAGCGTCTATTACCAGCCACACTTCCTTAGGCTCGTTTTCATCAGCTTTGCCAATAACACGCTTAACTTTTTTAAGCTCCTCCATAAGGTTGTGTTTAGTATGAAGCCTACCTGCGGTGTCAACAAACAGCAGATCATAATTTTTAGCTTTACGTGATTGAGCACCATCAAAGGCTACTGCACCAGGATCACCTCCGTCGGGGCCAGTAATGGTGGGGATTTTTAAGCGCTCACCCCATATTTCTAGTTGGGCAGCAGCTGCTGCACGGAAAGTGTCTCCAGCTGCAAAAATAATCTTTTTGTTATGCTTTTGGTAATACTGCCCTAATTTGGCAATAGTGGTAGTTTTACCAACACCATTTACACCTACTACCATGATTACTTTACCTTTAGTTTCAACCAAGCGATTAGGAGTATCTAGTGTAAGGTCAAGGTCTTCTGAGGGTAAATTTTTCTGATCCTGAGTGAGTTGATTTAGTAGGGATTGCTCGAGCGCCTCAACAAAAGTTTTACCTCGTTCCCTATTTTCTTTTGCTTCAGCCACTATTTTAGCAGATAACTTTGCACCTACATCAGCAGCAATGAGTGCAAATTCTAAATCTTCCCAGCTAACTTCCTGTGATTTGATAACCGCACCTAGATCACGAACATCACTTGTTAGGATCGCATGTGTTTTGCTTAACCCTGCTTTTAACCGATCAAACCATCCCATCAAGTTACCTCACTCTTGGGATTCTTAGACTGATTGTTTTGTGCTTTCCCCACTTCCTGTCCCTTTTTATTTTCAGCTTCTTCTTTTTGGTTTTTTTCAGGTTTGTCATCAGGTAAACCTTGGGTTAGGTAAGTTAAAGCCCTACCAATTCGACTTAAAACCCTACCACGGTCTAGAATACTAATTACATCAATAAGATCAGGTGAAGAAGTTGTACCTGTAAGAGCTGATCTAAGTGGTTGCATAACTTCACCCATTTTTATGCTATGAGATTTTACATAACTGCGAATAAGGTCATCTACACTGTCATAATCATAAGAATCTAACAGAGCAAACTCACGTTCTAATGAACCTAAATGTACTTGACCACTTTTTAATTTCTTTTTAGCCTGCTCATCAAAACTAAAATCTTCTTTAAAAAAATAAGTGGCCTTACTAACAAAATCGCTTAAAGTCTCGACACGCTCACGCATTACATCAAGCACATCTAAAAGATAATCTTCATTATCCCAATTTAGATTAGCCTCTTCTAAAAAAGGCTTTACTCTCTCCCCAAGTTCTTCTAAAGAGAGCACCTCACGTAAATAGTGAGCATTGACATAACGCAGTTTTTTAAAATCAAAAACAGGTCCACCTAAAGAGATACGCTGGTAGTCAAAATGATCAACCATGTCTTGAAGGCTGAAAAATTCCTCACCAGTAGGCATGCTCCAACCCATATTGCCTAAAAAATTAAGTAGTGCTTCAGGTAATATACCTTGTGCTTTATAAGAATCTACACTGGTATCTACTTTACGCTTACTAATTTTTGATTTGCTTTTATCAGCATTACGTAAAAGTGGCAAGTGAATAAACTTAGGCTTTTCCCAATTAAAGGCTTCATAAAGTAGTATATGAATAGGTGTACTAGTTTGCCAGTCCTCACCACGTATAACATGTGTTACTCCCATTAAATGATCATCTATTACATTGGCAAAATGGTATGTAGGGTAACCGTCTTGTTTAACCATTACCCCATCGCGGATTTCGTTGTTGGGAACACTAATAGTGCCGCGAAGTTCATCTTGATAATTAGTTTGTCCTGTTTCAGGTGTGCGTAAGCGCAGCACATAAGGCTCACCTGCTGCCATGCGCGCTTTGGCATCTTTTAAAGGAATATCACGCTCGCGCCCATCATAACCAATGAAAGGGGCTTTTTTATGACGCTGCTCTTCCCGCAAAGTTTTTAACTCTTCAGCAGTCATAAAGGAGGGGTAAAGAATTTTTTTGTCTAAAAGTGTTTTGGCATACTTTTGATAAATCTTTAAACGCTCACTTTGTTTATAGGGAGGATTCTCACCGCCTACCTCAGGGCTCTCGCTAGGTACTAAACCTAACCAGTGCATCATTTCCATTATACGTTTTTCACTTTCAGGGCTATACCTGTCTCTATCAGTATCTTCTACCCGTAAAATAAACTTGCCATTTTGTTGTTTTGCAAAAACGTAATTAAATAAACCTACATAAGCTGTACCCACATGTGGGTCACCTGTGGGTGAGGGAGCAATACGAGTAACTATAGAACTTTGACTAGATGTATTTTCATCTGGCATGGAGTAGTCCTTCCACGGCAAACACCTTTTCCATTATTTCCTATAATCTTAATCTTGCCTTAAATTAGGCAAAAAGTTATAACCTTCTTATCTATGAATA
Organism: Trueperaceae bacterium; assembly: GCA_965223045.1. Lineage (GTDB taxonomy): Bacteria > Deinococcota > Deinococci > Deinococcales > Trueperaceae > CBDCVN01. Next base: position 2,853,987 of record CBDCVN010000013.1, on the reverse strand, counting down.
GTTTAAACAAAATATCACGAACTCTTTAGGCCGTTCCTAATTTCTCATTGAGAATAGATCTTACCATATCAGGCTTAGCTTTACCTTTAGTTCTTTTCATTACTTGACCTAAAAGAGCATTTACTGCTTTGGGGTTCTCCTTTACTTGAGAAACAATCTTAGCATTTTCAGCAATTACCTCATCAACTAGAGCTTCTATGGCACTAGTGTCAGTAATTTGCTTAAGTCCACGTTGCTCAACTATCTCTTTAGGGTTTGCTCCCTTCATTACTTCAGCTAAAATATCTTTAGCTGTACGTCCTGAGATAGCACCACTATCAACCATTTGCACCATACCTACTAAACCTTCTGGTTTAAGCTTAGCATCTTTTAAGCTTAAACCTTCACTTTTTAACCAACCTACCACATCACTATTGAGCCAGTTGGCAATAGTTTGAGCTTTACCATCATAGGCTTTCAGAGCAGCATCAAAAAAGTTAGCTAAGTCTATATCAAAAGCGATTATATTAGCATCATAAGGACGCACATCTAGACTTAAGTAGCGATCATATTTGGAAGCTGGTAATTCTGGGGTTTTGGCACGAACATTTGATAACCATTCTTCATTAATACGTATAGGAGGCAAATCGGGGTCAGGCATATAGCGGTAATCAGATTCACCTTCTTTCACACGCATTATATAGCTTTTCTGGCCACCATCGTCCCAACCACGCGTCTCTTGGCGTATCTCACCATTGTCTTCTAGAACTCGAGTTTGACGTTTGATTTCAAACTCTAAGGAATTTTGCACTGCCTTAAAAGAGTTTAAGTTTTTTATCTCTACTTTAGTGCCTAGAGGTTGGCCCGGCTCACGCACACTTATATTTACATCTGCACGCATTTTACCTTCTTCAGGGTTAGCATCTGATGCACCTAGGGCTTGAGCAATAGCACGTACCTTAAAAAGGAATTCCCTTGCTTCTTCGGGGTTAGTAATATCTGGTTCAGTAACCATTTCAATTAGAGGTTGGCCAGTACGGTTTAAGTCCACTAGACTATAATCTGCGTAGGCAGGGTGCATAGACTTACCTGCATCTTCTTCTAGATGGCAACGAGTAATACCAATACGCTTTTCATTTATATCAATAAAACCATGTTCACCAATAGGTCTATCGTATTGACTAATTTGATAGTTTTTAGGCAAGTCAGGGTAAAAATAGTGCTTACGATGAAACTGAGTAAGTTCAGGTACCTTGCAATTAACGGCTAGGCTAAACATAATGGCCTTTTCAATTACTTCTTTATTGATAGTCGGTAAGCAACCCGGCAAGCCTAAGCATACCGGATCTACAGCAACATTGGGTTCTTCACCAAAGGCATCTGCACTGGACCAGCTAAAAATTTTAGTTTTGGTTTTTAGAGCTATGTGTACTTCTAGACCAATAACGGGTTCGTAGGTTGACATAACCCCAAGTGTACCAAGGTTTTGGGGAAAAGCACAGTGTTAGGTATTCAATAAATTATCTAAAATTCCCAAAGTTGACTCGAGCAACCAAACCACCAGAAGAGCCAGTAAAGTCTACCAAATAACTTTTTGATGTTTCTGGACCTACATGATTGTAAATAAAATCAAGAATAGCAGTGGTGCGAGCATAAACACCGGGGCTATTGGCACCAGCACAACCCATACCCCAGCTAACTACACCTGCATGAATCCACTCATTGCTAACACCACGTACTAACAGAGGTCCTCCACTATCACCTTGGCAGGAGTCTTTACCCCCTTCTTCATAACCTGCACAGAGCATTCTGTCAGTTATGTTGGCAGGATACAAATATTGATAGCATTGTTCATTGCTTAGAAGAGGTACACTGACTTGCTGCAACTGATTAGGGAAAACTGGTTGATTGTTACTAGTAACATCATGCTGGCTAATGTCTCCCCAACCTATTACTGTGGCCAGAGTATCTGGTGTGATTAAAGATTTTGCTGCTTCTTCAATTGGTAGAAGAGCACGATGGTGACTAACAGCTTGATCAAGTTGCAGTAAAGCAACATCATAATCTTGGGTAAAAGGGTGATATTGAGGATGCATAATAATATTACTTACCCCTACAGTTTTACTAACATCTGCAATTTGATTGGGAATAGTATCTGTTCCTAATAGGACAGCTACATTATCTACACTAGCTTTGAAGGGTAAGACACCATTTTTTGAGTTGACACAATGTGCTGCTGTCAGGACCCATCGGCTAGCAATAAGTGTTCCACCACACCAACGCTGACCTGCTACTAAACTTGTGCCACTAGGTAATGTAATATTTTGTTTCAAAACTAAAGCAGCTATAAAAGGGAACTCTTCAATGGTGGTAGGTTCTCCACCTACTACTTCTGGAGAAGGGTTAATAGTCCCTGCAAAAGTGCTACTCCATCCAAAAGGTAACTCTTGCATGACTTTGTAGTGTTCATTAGTGTTTAAACCCCCAATATTGTAATTCCCAGAAGCATCACTTATAACCGAAGTTTCATTTTGATCATAGAGATTGTTATCATTGCTATCAATAAAAACTCGAATATTTTGAATACCCGGTTCAAATTCATCTTGTTTAAGATTATTGTTTTGGTCGAACCAAACTACACCCTCGATAACATTAATTAGTTGAGGAGCATCATAGTTGGGTTGCTGATTGCCATTAGTCTGATTGTAACTAGCTTGATCATAGCTAGGTTGTTGAGTAGGTTGCTGGTTGTAGCTGGGGTCTTGAGAGTAATTGTAATCAGTTTGTTGGTTGTCGTAAGGTTGATCGTAGTTAGGTTGCTGAACTGATGTTTGATCATAATTAGGTTGATCATAATTAGGTTGTTGATTTGGTTGTTGTCTAGATTGATTATCATTTGGTTGCTGATTGTTAGATAGGCTTTGATTAGTATCACCTTGGTAAACAATCTGAACCATTTGTACAGCTTGAGCCTCTAAAAGAATCATTTGCGAAGAAGTTTCTGTGGGCGTGTAATTCCCTTCATTACTTAGCACCGCAATAGCACCAATGGTGTAATAACCCGGTTGCAAGTCAATTAAGGTAACACTGCCTGTTAGATAACGAGCTGGGCCACCTTCAGACTTGGTGATAACTACTGTGGCAGGGATATTGGGAGGTAAACCACTTACCTCTATAATAAGGTCACCTGTGTAGTCTGAACGGGCTTGAGTTGGGAAACAAGCTAAAATCAAAAGAAATAATAATCCTACTTGTGTTTTTATAGCGCTTCTTATCACTAGTTTATGGTATTCGATAAGTATGTGAAGGAGTAGTGACATAGAATGTATTTACATCTTATAGAGTACATTGGTTTCACAAGCTCTAAAGACAATTAGGCCTGCCATTGCTAGATTGAGATTAAAAAGCTACTAGCTAAGTAAGTCACCACCATTACTACCAACTAAATACATTGTTTGAAAGATGTGAGGAAAGGAAAAGGTTAGGAACTTGTTTCAATTCCTTATAGGTACGCTAAAAACTATTTCATCACTTATTACATCTAACTGAGCATCAGCAAGTTTCAATTCCTTATAGGTACGCTAAAAACACGTTCTCTACTACACTGCTTCCAAAGGAAGTAGAGTGTTTCAATTCCTTATAGGTACGCTAAAAACTGCAAGGGAACCCTTAACTAGCACTGAGATCTACAAGTTTCAATTCCTTATAGGTACGCTAAAAACAACTATTTTTCCAATTCGTTAGGATACTCAATGTAGCGTTTCAATTCCTTATAGGTACGCTAAAAACAATAGTTTTCTAAAGTTGTTATTTCGTCTTTTAGACGGTTTCAATTCCTTATAGGTACGCTAAAAACTACGACCTAATAACATGGCCCGGGCGTCTATGCAGTTTCAATTCCTTATAGGTACGCTAAAAACTCTTTTGAATATGGAACAGCGCAAACTCATACTCGTTTCAATTCCTTATAGGTACGCTAAAAACTCAATTGCAATTCTGATAACCTCCCCCCGTTTTGAGTTTCAATTCCTTATAGGTACGCTAAAAACTCTAGTTTCGAGCCTCGATTGTTTATCAACAGCACGAGTTTCAATTCCTTATAGGTACGCTAAAAACTCAAGAGAAATGCGCCATTGCATTAGATGAGTTTTTGTTTCAATTCCTTATAGGTACGCTAAAAACTCCCTTTAGCTATATATTGCTCATATTGTTGTGACGGAGTTTCAATTCCTTATAGGTACGCTAAAAACCTATCATCCTCTACTACAATCCCCTTTAAGGCGTCGTTTCAATTCCTTATAGGTACGCTAAAAACCATATCTTTCCAACCACCAATTGCTACCGACTATTACGTTTCAATTCCTTATAGGTACGCTAAAAACGATGAACTAGACATTTTAGAAGGTGCGATTAAAACCTGTTTCAATTCCTTATAGGTACGCTAAAAACTCGCTAGGACTTCTCTAGGTATATTGTATTCTCTAATGTTTCAATTCCTTATAGGTACGCTAAAAACTACCTTTTTGAGCAGCATATGCATAGACTTTATTCCTGTTTCAATTCCTTATAGGTACGCTAAAAACTGGGTTTCTTTTCTTTGTTGCTTCGCTTAAAGAGTCGTTTCAATTCCTTATAGGTACGCTAAAAACGCGCTTTTTCAGTAGCTCGAGCATTTGAAGAGGTGGTTTCAATTCCTTATAGGTACGCTAAAAACTGTCTCACCTTTCTAGAGAGCAGCCTTATCTACACAGTTTCAATTCCTTATAGGTACGCTAAAAACGCTAATTCCCTAGCCTCAATAACTTCCTCTACAGAGTTTCAATTCCTTATAGGTACGCTAAAAACAGTGTCAAACACCTATTTGTCGCTCGAGATATTCTTGTTTCAATTCCTTATAGGTACGCTAAAAACCTTGCTGTTGAAGCGCAAGGCGTTCATTTGCTAGAGCGTTTCAATTCCTTATAGGTACGCTAAAAACTGGTGCACCTGTTCACTATCAGCAAGCATATAGGAAAGTTTCAATTCCTTATAGGTACGCTAAAAACAGGTTGTCGTTGCGCCTAGCTCTTGGACTTTAGCAGTGTTTCAATTCCTTATAGGTACGCTAAAAACCTTTCCTCTTAGCCTCAAACTCTCCATTTTTAGCACGTTTCAATTCCTTATAGGTACGCTAAAAACCGCACCTATAGAACCAACTTGACTACCCTTAGTGGAGTTTCAATTCCTTATAGGTACGCTAAAAACACATAACGGGATTTCTCCTTATCTCGAGCATTTTAAGTTTCAATTCCTTATAGGTACGCTAAAAACGTGGTAAATCCCTATAGCTAGCTAGTTGGAATTTATCATGTTTCAATTCCTTATAGGTACGCTAAAAACTGGTGCACCTGTTCACTATCAGCAAGCATATAGGAAACGTTTCAATTCCTTATAGGTACGCTAAAAACTAAAAGCAGTGGAGCAATCGCAGCTCGAGCTAAGCAAGTTTCAATTCCTTATAGGTACGCTAAAAACCATTCTTCAGGGAGGTAGCAACGGCAGTGACTGCCAAGTTTCAATTCCTTATAGGTACGCTAAAAACTCTAAAACAGAATGCCAAAAATCAGAGTACAAACTAGGTTTCAATTCCTTATAGGTACGCTAAAAACTCTAAGTCCATGCGCCACATCACTAATTAGTATTCGTTTCAATTCCTTATAGGTACGCTAAAAACAATAAGAAAGAAGTTTTCAACGATCTAGCTATATGTGTTTCAATTCCTTATAGGTACGCTAAAAACGCTCATCTTCAAGGGTTGCCTCATTCAAAGATAACCTGTTTCAATTCCTTATAGGTACGCTAAAAACGTCAGTTAGCCACTTCTGTACCACACAGCTTTGATAGTTTCAATTCCTTATAGGTACGCTAAAAACCTGCGGCCCCGAAGCTCAAGCGGTCACTAGACATTATGTTTCAATTCCTTATAGGTACGCTAAAAACTTGATTGTATTGTCAAAAACGCCCGACACAGTCGGGTTTCAATTCCTTATAGGTACGCTAAAAACTGTGCATTTCTCTGAGGTGTAGATGCGGGAATAGAGTTTCAATTCCTTATAGGTACGCTAAAAACGATTTTTTTGCTTTGGGAAACTAACTCGCTCACGAAGTTTCAATTCCTTATAGGTACGCTAAAAACCTAACTCTGAGAATATCTCAGCTAGAGGCCTTAATTTGTTTCAATTCCTTATAGGTACGCTAAAAACGCCACTCCCAGCTTTGAGTCTGTGAGTTGTATTGCCGTTTCAATTCCTTATAGGTACGCTAAAAACGAGCTGCCGTAATCTTCTTGCCAATTATTTGGGTTGTTTCAATTCCTTATAGGTACGCTAAAAACTTTCTTTTAATTCGGCTCCAAGATGAGGCCTCCTAGGGTTTCAATTCCTTATAGGTACGCTAAAAACTTCTAGGTTTTCTAAGTCTATGTTGATATCTTTATCCAGTTTCAATTCCTTATAGGTACGCTAAAAACTAAAACCGAAGTATTTACCAATGAGGCTAATGAAGATTGTTTCAATTCCTTATAGGTACGCTAAAAACTGGAACTTTGACGGCCAAGGGGGCATCTAGTTGTTTATGTTTCAATTCCTTATAGGTACGCTAAAAACTAGGTGCTCCCACCACATACAAGGGGGGCTTCCTAATAAAGTTTCAATTCCTTATAGGTACGCTAAAAACTGTGACCCCTAAACCTTCACTCGCCCCCTTGTAATGTTTCAATTCCTTATAGGTACGCTAAAAACCATCGCTATGCGTACTCTAGGACGCGAGTTTAAGCCGTTTCAATTCCTTATAGGTACGCTAAAAACAGTGAAGCTCTTCTGTTTGCCTCTTGCAATTGTGAAGGTTTCAATTCCTTATAGGTACGCTAAAAACCTTCGGTAGTCTTACCAGTTACTAAAACGTAAGAATGTTTCAATTCCTTATAGGTACGCTAAAAACCGGGAATAAGTTGTGCATCAATCCCTATCACTACGATAGTTTCAATTCCTTATAGGTACGCTAAAAACATAGTGGGCACTATATAAAATTGAAGCGCTTGCTTGTTTCAATTCCTTATAGGTACGCTAAAAACTCAATGCTCGAGCTTGAAAGGAGACATCAATGATAGTTTCAATTCCTTATAGGTACGCTAAAAACTTCCTTTTTGCGGGGGTCGCCATTCTGAGTGATAATGGTTTCAATTCCTTATAGGTACGCTAAAAACTCAAAGTAGAAACTTAAATCTTCATTAGTTTCATTGGGTTTCAATTCCTTATAGGTACGCTAAAAACTACAGAACTGGCATCTGTGCCACTCTCTTCTATTCTATGTTTCAATTCCTTATAGGTACGCTAAAAACTTAACACCTGCACCAACGCCTATGACATCAACAATGTTTCAATTCCTTATAGGTACGCTAAAAACTCTATGGTCAAGGATATGGAGGGTCTAGCCAAAGAGGGTTTCAATTCCTTATAGGTACGCTAAAAACTTGGGGGATTTTGAATATACTATTACTGCTGCAAGGTTTCAATTCCTTATAGGTACGCTAAAAACTATGTGTGGTGATTAATCACCACACATAAAATCCATAGTTTCAATTCCTTATAGGTACGCTAAAAACCATATGTGCACCCAAGTATCACCAATGGCATGAAGTGTTTCAATTCCTTATAGGTACGCTAAAAACAATAACTACAATTGATATCTTTTGTATGAAAAAATGGTTTCAATTCCTTATAGGTACGCTAAAAACCCAATACCTTGACGATCTGTAACTATGTCATTGATAGGTTTCAATTCCTTATAGGTACGCTAAAAACTTCTTCGAACGTGTGCCAAGCTCCCAGTCAGAATAAGTTTCAATTCCTTATAGGTACGCTAAAAACGTTCTTCGAACGTGTGCCAAGCTCCCAGTCAGAATAAGTTTCAATTCCTTATAGGTACGCTAAAAACATTGCTATTCTTGGCAACCAAAGATTTTGCGGTCTCGTTTCAATTCCTTATAGGTACGCTAAAAACTCTTGCACCCTTGCACTTTACAAATCAAAAATCGATAGTTTCAATTCCTTATAGGTACGCTAAAAACCTATGACTCAAACGTATATAGTGAAATTAGCAGTCGTTTCAATTCCTTATAGGTACGCTAAAAACACACACAACACATTCTCGAAGGGCTTGAATTCTTCGTTTCAATTCCTTATAGGTACGCTAAAAACGAAACTTGATGAAAGGAAATAGAAATGATCTATACTAAGTTTCAATTCCTTATAGGTACGCTAAAAACGTGACATCTTGGAATAGATGGAGGGGTAGGTATCCTGAGTTTCAATTCCTTATAGGTACGCTAAAAACTTTATCCCCCTAATTACCTCCCCAAACGTAGGTTCGTTTCAATTCCTTATAGGTACGCTAAAAACCATGGATAGCAACGTAAGGGATATTGTCAGGGAAGGTTTCAATTCCTTATAGGTACGCTAAAAACTTAAACGCTGCACCAGTAAACGTACCTACCAAATTATGTTTCAATTCCTTATAGGTACGCTAAAAACTGGATGGCCTTAGTGATTGAGTCTAGGGTATTTTTGTTTCAATTCCTTATAGGTACGCTAAAAACTCTCTATTCTAGCCATAGTAATCTAATCCAAATCCCGTTTCAATTCCTTATAGGTACGCTAAAAACGTTCCTTCAAAGGCACTCAAACGCTTTTGCAAAAATTGTTTCAATTCCTTATAGGTACGCTAAAAACTAAGTTTCTCTAGAATTACAGGGTGGTTTTCTAACCAAGTTTCAATTCCTTATAGGTACGCTAAAAACCCCAGTTGATTTGCCGTCACCAGCCAATTTAGGGTTAGTTTCAATTCCTTATAGGTACGCTAAAAACCCGTTCAGATTCGCCATATGTAGTTGGCAATATCTGTTTCAATTCCTTATAGGTACGCTAAAAACACCACCAATTAGACCCTGTGTTACCAAGCTTTCAAAGGTTTCAATTCCTTATAGGTACGCTAAAAACCGACCAAAACGCCGAGTTGTTCTACCCGTATGACTAGTTTCAATTCCTTATAGGTACGCTAAAAACGTATTTGTTTTACAATGTCAAGTGAATACTTAGCGTTTCAATTCCTTATAGGTACGCTAAAAACAGGAGTAAAAAGCCGATCCAAAGCGCTATCGGTGAGTTTCAATTCCTTATAGGTACGCTAAAAACTGCTAAATCCAGAACTGGTCTGGTGTCAACATTTGTAGTTTCAATTCCTTATAGGTACGCTAAAAACAGTGCTTAATAATACAGGACCTTACGCTTATTCCGGGTTTCAATTCCTTATAGGTACGCTAAAAACCCGTGTTGCCTCATAAGAGACATGAGTTGATAGTAACATATTTACTCGAGCAAGCAAAATAAGATTCAATAAAATCCAACATATCTGCTGTCTAGAACAGGGAATTACCCGATTTACTGACCTGTGTCGCTCTCCCAGTATTTTTACACTATTGGACATCGACGCACTTTTAAAAGAAATCATCTGGTTCATTTACTTTAACTCCAAGAGAGTGCTTATCCAAGTAGCTCTCTGAACGCAACGTATAAAACAAAACTGTATCATGGCTTTCATCAATTAAATTACCTACCTCATAATGCAGGCGCTTGAACTGTGCAGGGGTTAGTTCGCCCTCGAGCAAAGAATTCTGAACATGGGTCAAGTATTTACGGCCTGCTTTAAGCACCTTAACCACTCGTTCAACACCTACATCATAAACCATAATTACATACACTCAAGACCTCGCTACGTAAGGTTTATAAGGCTCATCATTAATAAGGTGTTTTTCTATCTTGTGACACTCCATACGAATTAAGCGCTTGTAGGAAACATGACGTTTAAGCCTAGGAATTTTTATGGTGTCTTTGAGGCGTTCATCATAAGCTTTTAAGAAAGTTTGCCTTGCAGCATCCTTAAGAAAAATGCCTCCTGAGTCCTTCTTGAAACTGCTTGCCTTAAGCATTCCTTTGTTGATCAATGTAAAAATTACCCTATCTACAATAATAGGCTTAAATATTTCAGCTAGGTCAAGGTTTAAACTATAACGGCGATAGTTAGTTGTGTGCAAAAATCCAATGCGTGCATCGAGGTGTGTGCGGTAAATTTCCGAGAGGCATGTTGTATACATTAGGCTATTGCCAAAGGAAATAAGGGCATTCACATGATTTTTTGGAGGACGCCTACTCCGACTCTCAAATCTAAAATCTTCATTGCCAATTATACTATCCCATGCCTGATAATAGCTTTGCCTAGCATTTCCTTCAAGAGCCATCAGAGACTCAATGTTCTGTTGATCATCAATTAGAAGTAGGGTAGTTCGAATACTTTCTAGATTACTATTTAGTTTGTTGCCTCTACGATTGTAATACATCAGCACTTTTTCAATATTTTTAAGTGCACCTAGGACAAACATTTTGGCAAGCTCGAGCCTTTTATCAAACTCGTTATAACATGTGGCTTGTTGCAAAGTCATATAACCTGAAACGTAGTGCTCTCGAGGCATATAAGATCCTGCATAGTAACCATAATGATTATAAATGTGCAAAGGAATAGCTTGCTGTGTCAGGAAGTTAAGCAAGCGTGTATTTAAGTCCACCTCTCCAAAAATATGGATTTCGTTAGTGGTTTCAACAGGTAGCATACGCATACCTTTAGGACCATCAAAACGTAAAGTGTTTTGTTGTCGCTTAAGTGTACCACTACTAAATATGTAACTAGGTTTTTTCATACTGCTTTGAGGGCTACAATATTTAGCTTGGGAAAAGCTTTCTTGTATACCCTACTATCAAAGGTTAAAAAGGCTGAGGCAAAAGCACAAGCATGTGCACCAATTACAAAGTCTGCCAAAATTCTTCTAGGACCAGAATCTCCTTTTGTTTTTCTTCGTTGTTCAGCATAATCCTTAAAAGCGCTTGCAGCATGTTCCCAAATAGCACGACTTACACGCCACTCAACATGAATAGAGGTGTCTTTTAGAAAAACCTCAATGAAACTCTGATCGGTGCGTGGTGCAGCTAGTAGTTCAGCATAAACAACTGGTGAAATAATCAGTTTCCCCATCTCACTAGCAGTTTCAAGAGCATTTTGTGCGGTTGTTACATCAGCTAGTTTATCGGCTTTAAAAAGTGTGACTAGTACATTGGTATCAATAGCTGAAACTACCATCCACGTTCTTCTCTAAGTTCCTCAACAATATTTTTCGCACTTAGCTCTTTGTTTTCGGACAGTGCTCCAGCATAACGTGCGAAAACACTTTCCTGATTAGCAGGTTGCATTATGGCTTGCCCTTTAACTACTTCAAAAGTAATAATATCACCTTCTTGAAGCTTTAAAGCATGTCGTACCTCTACAGGAATAGTAATTTGACCCTTACTAGTTATCTTTGCTTGTTTGTTGACCATAAATTTACTCCTTACATATAGACTAGCATATTCCTTACCTTTTATTCAATTATTTATTCGCTTTCACCACTCCAACAAAACTCGCTGTAGGCACAGGTTTTGCAGTAGTGAACCCATTGAGCTTTAGGTGGCTTTAGTTCTTTCACAAGGTTTTTAATATTATTTATTGCTTGCTCGAGTTCCTCCCTAACAACTTCCAAATCAACCGCTTCCCGTTTACGTTCCTCTGGCACTAGCACTTCACCTGTTGCTAGTACCCCCTCTTGTTCTAAAATCCACAAATAATATGCTAGTTGTAATCTTGCTGCTGGAAGGAATTTGCTTGACTTTTTCACTTCACTGATAATGAGCTTGCCTTTTTCACGGCGCATTTGATCGACTTTGACACCACCGGGGAGAGTTATTTCTTTTTCTAGGCGCTCGTAATGGGATTCAGTGTTTAGGCGACCTTGCTCGAGTAGGTCGTCTTCTTGGTTAGCTTCAATTTGGTGGGCAATTAGCCAGCATTCACGTTTGCAAATGGCATAGTACCAGATTAAAGTTCCTGTTATGTTTATATCTTCAAATAAAGGATTCATCGTTTTCTCGACTGAGAGCAGATTCTACTTTTTTAGCAAAGTTAGCGTCTTCATCAGTCTTATCCCCTAGTAGTAAGTAACCAAAACCTGTATCTAGATGATAAAGGTTATCGTTTTGACAACGCAAAATATTAGATTTGCCAATCTGTGATACACTTCTAATTCCACAAACTTGGGGAACAAGCCACCAACGCAATGGTGCAGTGAATTGCCCAACAAGACTAAAAAATCGCTTTCGATCACTAAAGTCTTCAATTGATTTTAGAAAACTCTTGTTTTGATAGCTTTGGTAGAGGTCACTAACTCGCTGAATATCAAATTTGTTCATCCATTTCTTTACAGGATGCTCAATTTCCATTCCTTCTTTATCTTCTAATTTTAAGTAAGAATCAGCTGTTGAAACAAAAACTCGAGCATTTATTTCATTAAGTTCATTGCCATCTTCATCATCGAGCTTATCAAATGGAGCAATTCCTATAAGGCTGCTCCACTGTCCTTTGGCAGCATCCTTGAAACGTTCTAGAAAAGTAGTATTAGGATCACTACGACCAAGTTCCTCAAAGTACTGTGTAATAAGTTCATCTGCTTCTGCTTCACTCCACTGACCAGATAATTTGGGAAGTAAGGTATCTGTGAGATTACATTGCTGCTTATTGTCATAAATAAGTTTTCTAGTATCTTTACCATTTTCTCTAATAAAATTAAAGACTTCAACAGGGGCTAATTCACCCTCGGCGTGTCTATTACCTCGCCCTGCACTTTGGAATATACTCGAGAGGATCGGACGAGCACGTAGAATACAACGAAATGATAGATCAACACCTGCCTCAAGGACCTGCGTACTCACTACAATAACTCTCTTGCCATCATCAAGTCGCTTTTTAATTTCTCGAAGACGATGTGCTTTATGAAGTGGTGTCATCATACCATAAAGATTTAAGCAAACATCCTCACCCAGAAGCTCTGAAAGTATTAAATAAACACTTACAGCATCTGCAATAGTGTTCAGGATAATTGCGACTTGATCATACTTATCAAAGCGCTCAGCAGCTTTTTCAGTAAGTTTATTTTCATCCCATATCCCTTTGTGTGTAATTATCTTATAGCGGTTAGCACTCTCTACTTTAGGGTTTGGCTCAATCCCATAAAGATTTATCTCTAGTATTGGATCAGGTGGTGGCAGTGTAGCAGTGACAAGCATTATCTGAGCCCGAGATTTTTCCCTTAATACGTCTAGCCCTCGCATAAAGGTGTTATATACCGTTGAGTCAATGATTTGAGGCTCATCAATAATAATGAAGGATTTTTCCATAGCAGGTATACGAATGCTTTGTTGTGCTCTGCTTGGGAAAATTGCCCTAAAAAGCTGATTGAACGTTGTAGCAACAATTGGTGCTTGCCATGATTCCATTGTTAAAACATCTAAAGGTTCACGTTCTTCAGAGGTATTCAAGAGAGAAATATGGTGATGCTCAAGAATGTTCAAGCCTGTTACTTCTTTAATCTCTTGTGCAGCTTGTGTAAGAATGGCAATATAAGGAGCAACGTAGATAATTCTCTCGGCTTTTGCAGCAGCAGCATGTTCTAAAGCAACACGAAGTGAGATAAGCGTTTTACCCCAGCCAACAGGTAAATTAAGCGTGAACCAAGGGGCATCTTGATTGCTTTGATAGTTAGCAAGTGACTGTTCATGTACGTTCATACGCCTATCTGCCATTACCTTCTTGCCATTTTCCAATGCCTTTTGATATTTTTCTTCTAATTTTATCTTGAAAGTTTTGAGAGCTTCTTTTGCCTTATCCACAGTCAATTTTGAATCAGTTTTAAATTGACTCACGTTAAGACGGTCAGCAGCAACAAGTTTACCTGTCGAGTTTCGACAAATGAACGATGCGTAAGCGCTAACAGGTTTGCCAATTGCCTTGTATAAAAAGAAGTGATGACGTGATTTAAGTTGCTTCTCCCATATTCCTTCAAGTGAAGATAGATGCTTATCAAAAATTTCAAAATTCAGGATAGAAATTGGCAAATCAAAGTATTGTTTAACGAGTGCATCCAAACCAAAAAAGTCTGCATCATTAGGTGTTTGCCGAGTCATAATGGGTTGCCAAGATACAGATGCAGACTGACTTTTTATGCTGTACCAGTCCTTTAGCTTTCCATGATGGTCATAAATATCTTGAATGAGTAGGTAGTAAAGCTGTTCGTCTTCAAGAGATCCTTTTTGTACCTGTATTAAGTCTCTAGCATAGAGTGCAAACAGCGCTGCACCCAAAAAAGCATGAGGAACTTTCTCAATTTTGTAATTCCCTGTTTCAGTTTCACGCATGTAGGTTTGCCAGCTTGGACGAGCCTTACCTGCATCATGTAACAGGCCTGCTAGAAATAAAAGCCTCTCAGCTAGAGAGCCTTCTAGATCTCCAGCCGCAAAAGCAACTTGAGTTAAATGTCCCTCGAGGCTTTGCTCTGGTCTAGCCTCGTATCCCTCAAGTATGCTCACCAGAGACTAACCCAACCTTCAGAAAGTTTTGCCCAGCGAACAGGTGCACCTTCAGCTTCATTATCTGGCTTAAAACGGAAAGATTGACCAGAGCGTTCATAAATAAAATTTATAGTTCCTTCATAATGATGTTCTCCTAAAGAATGATAAGGTATACCACCTGCTCTCATAAGCTGTTGCCCTTGGGCAATATCAAACTGAGTCACTGTATGAGATGGTGAAATAGTTAAGCAATCAATTACCTCATTGGGACTTACTTCATTTACATCGATTGTATAAATGAATTTTGGTTTGGTTAATGCAAAAGCACTGCTGTTAAGTCTCACTAAGTCATGACCATATTAAGTCTCAAAAAGTCGTAACCTTTGCTGTTCTTGCCAAGTAAAAGGAAGAGAAGGCTGAAAAGGGATAGATTGAGTAAAAGCAAAAATGTTTCCAATGAGTGTGGGTGGATCAATACCTTGGATGGGTAACTGTTTAATCAACTCACCTCTCTGATTGAGAAATGACAAAACTCTTTCTGGTAACTTGAAATTTATTTCGCACTGCTCACGTAAATGATTGTTCCCTAGGTAATAAATCTGTCCTCCTAAGGAAATTGTGCCGTTTTGACCTATTCGCCTAAACCATTTTCCCTTTGCTAGATAAGCATCAACTTCGCTTAGGTCAAACATTTCATCTTCCCACTCAGGTCTATACCAGCGCCCTGAGTGAGCTGCCTCTGGAAAAGCTTGTAGCGGTGCTTGCCCTCCCAAAGAGTGACAAGGAAGCTCTTCATTAAGTATGTTGCGTCTATCTCGTAAAGCTTGATATAAAGCGTTCCAAGATGGATAGTGTCGATCAAGAACCTGATCAGCCCACAATTGATGCGATCTCTCTACAATTGCTTGATCTGTAGGGCGACGAATACGACTAAATTGAAGTTCGATACCCATTGCTAACAACCACAGATGTAATCTTGTAGGAAAGGGTGATTTACTCCTAACATCAAAGAAAACACTGTCATGATCAACTTGAATACTTTCAGGTAACCCCCAGTCTAAAAATGCTAACCTCAAAGTGATTTGATAGTCCTCAGTATTGGTGTGGCGAATTGCTTTCTCCTTACCTAGAAAGCAAGGATAACTTAGCAGGCGTGTACGGGAAACAACATCACTTACATCAACTAGGCTAACTACTCCTACACTTGGAACAAGCTCATGTCCCATTGCATCTACTTGCCAACATTCATGGGCATGGGTTAAGCGTGTGTGCTTAGTGGATGGTAATGCTACATGACGTTCATAGTTTTGGACCAATTGCTCTTCTTGTAAGAAGCGATTAATACTTGACCGACTAGGCAACAATTTACCTGCCCACTGGGGCATACGACCTAGCTCTATACGCAACGTATCAGCACCCCAACGAGGATGTTGTAATCGTATTTGACGTAATTCTCCTACCATACGTGCAGGATAACTGCTTAGAGCTCCTTTTTGAGGACGTCCCATCTTCCTTTCCAAACCTTGACGACCTTGTTCACGACCTCTTCTTACCCATTTTTTGACTGTAGATGGATGCCACCCTAATTCAAGAGCAATTTTGCTTATTGGTTCTCCATTGTCAGCTCGTTGTAGCATTTCTACTCTTTCTTCTAAGGAGGTGTAATCTGACATAATCCATATCATGCAGCTTTTTTACCTACTTGGAGTCTAAAAATAGTCACGACTTTATGAGACTTTAGGGGGTCACGACTTAGTGAGCTTTAACACTGCCTAAATATGTGTGATACACAGAAAAACCTTGTTCAATATGTTCTTTTAGCTCTTCAAAGTGCTCACCATGAAAGTAAATACGGTAGTGTGGCTTCATTAGAAGCTCAATGCTTGTTGGACGATTTAATGGATGTGTGGGCTTACTGCCCCCTGCACCAAGATAATATTTACTCAAAAGTGAAAGTTGTTGAGTACGAGTTTCAACGGGATTAAGTAGTTGTAAACCTGTCCAAGCTTCACCGTCCCAATGAGATAAACCAATAATACTACCAAGCAATCCACGTAAAGCAGTTCTGGTAATAAAGGGATATGTTGCATGGGTTGCTGTTGTATCGGGTCGACGGAAGTGCCCTAATTCTCCTTTAAGGTCAAAGACCAGCACTTTCATTACATGGCCCAGTCACTATATAGCTTAACAAAGTTAGGTATAGTTACCCAGAAAAATCTTTTCCTTTTATCCATAGAGTGAAATAAGGTAGGAAAAATCACTAAGAATAATTGCTTCTTAGGCAATAGAACACCTACTACCCAGTGTAATCTTCTTTTGTAAACCAACTAAAACTTATACAAAACTTGCTTATTTTCCCCGCTTAACACTATCTCAAATCATTAATTCCTTTGGTACTGGTGTTTTATAAAACTCAAATGCCTCCCTCAATCTTTTTATCTCTTTTTTCATTACTCCCTTTATTTCCTCTACCCTCATTGGTATTCCCTCCATCATTACCTCCAAATGCTTCCTTAAATCTGCTTGTGTTTCCCAGCATTTATTATGTATGTACTCCTTCTTTAAATACTTCCATAGCCTTTCTATTGGGTTGAAATCTGGTGAGTATCCCGGTAGAAATTCTAACCTCAACCATTTTGAATTCTCTTTTACCCACTCTTGCAACCACTTCGCCCTGTGAAATGGTGCATTGTCACATATAAGCATTATCTTTGCTTCCCTCATCTCCCTTTTCATGTGGCAGATAAACCTTCTAAACCTCTGAGCATTTACCTTGAACTTTGTTAGCACTCCATGGAATTCTCCTGTCCCTAACTCTAATGCCCCTATCAAATTTACTCTCCCATGTCTTCCATAGTTCTTGATCTCTACTTTTTCTCCTCTTAGCCCCCATGTGCTCGCTAGTGTTCCCTGCGTTTGGAACCCTACTTCATCTTGATAAAATATCCTCCATCCTGCCTTTATCTTCTCCTCGTACAGCTTTGGTAGTGTTTCTTGTATCCACTTTCGCCTCTTCTCTTCATTCTTCCTATACAGCAAATGTATTGCTTTATGGAAACTTAATCCCAGTTTCCTTAAAAGCTCTGGTAAATACTTTACTGACAAACATACCCCAAAAAGGCTTTCTATGAGAGTAAAGACCCTTCTGGCAACCCAAACTTGCTGGTTAAACTCTGTAATGATTTTCTTGATTAGCTCTAGTTGCTCTTTAGAAAGTTTAGGCGGCCTACCAGTTCTTTGTTCATCTTCTAAGTTAAGCGATTTTTCAAACTTCTTTCGCCAGTTTTTTACTGTTTTTACTGAGACACCGAACATTTCTGCTACAAGCTTAATATCTTTGCCGGAATACAGAGCTATAAGGGCTTGAGTCCGTAGTAAAGCGTTTGCATCATTTCCCTTTTTATAGCGACGGCGTAGTCTTTGTAGTTCTTCTAGTTTTTGTTTGCTATCATTATTTGCCATGATTAGTCTCCTTTGGGTTATTATTGGAATTATCATGGCATTATTTTTCCTGTTTTAGGGAAAGAATTTATCTGGACATCTATAACTCTCCTTTAAGTTCAAGGCGATCCTGTTTCCAGACACGGCAGCATTGAATTTTACTTTCGTTCTTTTTAAGAGTTTCAGCTAAATTGCTTATATTGAGTTTGAGATTTACATCTGAAATACTACTTGGTGCATCACTACTACGCCAAACATCAGCATTAGGTTCAAGTATAAGATCTTCAGTCAAATCACCAATGCGAAAAAAGGGGTTCGTATACTGGATATGAATTAGGAATTGAGGTTGCTGTAAACCACGTCCTCTAGCTTGTCTGTGTTGTGTTCCTCGCCAAAGTCCTTCAAGGATAAGATCAACATCTTTGCTATCTAAACCAGTTTCCTTAGCAATAGATGCATTTATGACACCAGCGCCCATAAACATAGCAAAAGGAAGTGTATAAGATGACCAAATTGTACCTTGTTCCTTCGCTTTATCACCTTCTTCGCCACTAGCATCTTTGGCGTCTTTAGAGGGCATAACTGTTGTACCTTGTATATAGCGAGTTTCCACAGGGTGCATGGAGTGTGCCCAAGCAAATTGAATAGGTCCTGTGATATCAAACTTTTCTTTAGATACTGAAAAGGTTACACCAAATGCCCGAACGTCTATTGCGTACTGAGTTAGTAAGTCCCTGTAAGAAAGCTCCTTATCTTTTTCACCAACATCATTACGCAGTTTGTCAGCAAGCGAAGCACGTCCTAGGAGCTTGTTTTCTGCTGTACGTTCTTCACGAACATATACATAGTTTTTGTGCTCTTTTTTCTCAGCAAATTTAGCTAACAAGTAATCGCGAACATCACGTTTCAGACTTACATCTGATAGGCTTATACGACCATCAGCTTCATCAAAGATACGCCTAGCATCACTTTCTGCTAATGGATCACGGTTGGGAATACCATCTTTAACTGACTTGATAAACACAAATTCTCCACTAGGAAGCGAGTCCTTACTATTCTCCATCATTTCTCACCTTTCCAAGCATATAGCCTGCCCAAAATGCTGCCATAAAATCATCCGATTGCCTTCTAACTTTTTGTCTCATATTGGGATAAGTAGCTAACCAAATTCCTACCCTTTTTTCAAAATCAGAGTTTAGATGGGTATCTACTCGAAAGGCAAAGTCTCTCATTTTCCCTAGCGCTTTTTTGTAAACTGCATCGGGTGTTAAGTTGCTCCCAAAGGTCATAACACGATGTTGCAAATAATCTTTCCCTTGTGATTTTTGTGACTGATTACCTGAAGTATTATTATCATCTATCCGATCTTGTTTTTTACCTCCAGTAGCATTGAAGTATTGGTTGGAAAATCTTTTAACTAAATGCCCTGCTGCGAAACCAAACTCTTCAACATCCTTAAATTCCATTTCGGAAACAGAGGCTTCACCAAAATTCTTAACTAATTCTTGCCAAGAACGCATATTTCTCCTTTCTAAATTGAACTCTTGATGATAAAGACGATAAAAACGTCTAAAAATAGCATAAAAGATAGCTTCGTTTCTTAATTGCAAACTATTATTTGAAATATCATGTGAAAGCTCGTCGCACCGATGAGCGACACCTCTAGCAAAAGGTTCCCATGCAAGTTTTTCACTGTGAAGTGTTGAGGACAGGCTTTGCCAAATTGAAGCAGATCCATAAGCCGTAACTAAAAGAAATGGCAAAGACTGCATACGGTTCTGTAACCATGCTTGTGCATCACTATAAAATTGCCCTGACCAAGAAGATCCATCTTTAACAATCTCATTGATACGCTTAAGCACAGAAGGAACAATATCCTCAATGGTTGCATGCAAATGTATATCACCTCGAGAAGGATCACCAGAAAAATAAAAACTAGTTAATCTAAATTGATCACCTGTCATTTTGTCAGGGAGGAAATCATCATAGCCAAGCAAGTTGTTTAGTAATAGTCTTGCACCTTTATTACCTTCCTCTAAACGCTGCTGTAAACCAAAGGCAAAACATTCTTTATCAATCTTATCCATTTGAGCAGAGTCCAAAAGTGGTGTAACTATTGCAGTGCCGAAAATCTTTTTTTCTTTTTTAAGCGCACCTCTGTTAGCAGTTTCTCGCCCTCCAGCAGAATCTATAGGTGCAAAAAGTTGCTTGTTAAGATTGAAGTCAAGTGTTTTAGTTAATTTATTAAAAAGTGTTGCACCAACTGTAAGGTGCTTGTATGTCTCTGGCGAAAATGCAAGCCGTTTAACTTGATCTTTTTTACCAAACGATTCTGGAAAAGGTGCACTCCATGTTGTTGTGAACCAAGCCCAAGCTTTGTTGTCACCACTTATAACATGACCACGCTTACCTGTAAAAGCACAAACACCTTCTTTTAATTCACCTTTTTCAGCTCCTTCTATTTGCTTTGCTTTCCATATGCGCTCGAGCATGATTTTAGTATTTGCACAAATCCAATGATTAGGTTTGAGTTGGCTCGAGGTAATTTGCTCATCGCAAAATGTTGGCAAAAAGGTAAATGCACTATTGTCTTGATCAATTGCAAGAATCATAACCGCTAACGATTTTACTTGTGTTGCGTAGTTTTTGACGGTTTCATGTACTTTGCAGTAAATTTCCTCTTTTATTTTAGGTGGCAGTTCAATACTATCGGTCTTTTTAAGGCGAGGTTCTAAAAAATTAGAGACACCTGTAGAACTTTCGGCAAAATCATTCCAATGCCTTTCCCAAACTAAATAAATTGGCAATCCATAAAATCCCTGAGCATGTAAGGGGTTACCACCCGTTGGAAAAAAGACAGGAGAAACAGTAGCTCTTGACTCATCAACATTGAAATCTACTTTCTTCTCTTTTTTTTCAGGCGATCCCCATTTAGCTATACTATGAGCTATAACCTTTTCCCTTTTTGGGTCAACTTCAACAAGAATAACATGTTGCCAATAATTCTTAGTTTTAACATCAGTCGAGTCAGAAATAATGCTTAGAAGAATATCATCAGAATTTACACCATCTATAAATGCTTGCCCTGAACGTATTAATTGTTCGCTAATCATGTTTTGGGTACTTTCAGTTTAATTCCCACTTCAATTCCTTAGAAGTATGCTAGAATCAATCACAAATCGCCATTAGGCGCATGAAGCCCTCTGCACAAGAGGGCTGACAACTTCAACCATCCCAAACCCCTGAGCATTCTTCGCCCCCACCCCCACATCATAAGCAAGCTCAAAATACGGCTGGGGCAACTTCATTTCATAAACTCCCATCCAAGCCAAAATCACAAAATTTTTATACTTGATTATTTTGCGGTCTTTGTTATTTGATTTTACTAGGCGCATATAAGCACCTTCAAGGGCTTTATTGGAGTCTTCTTCCCACTCGAGCGCCCCAACCTTACGAGCCAAATTCTGCAATATCATCTCACCCCATTCCGTTTCCTGTGGATTGTAATAGTAGGTTTTCTTTCGTCCATCAACATGAGCAAGCGTACTGTAAACAGTTATAGGACTCAGTGCTTTAACATGAATAGGTTTACTATAATCCAACTCAGGCTTTTTAAGAACTTCAACACCAGATATCTGACATTCATGGTTGCCAAGTCGTACACTAGGACTCTTTAAAAGGTGTTCAGCAAAAGAGCTAAGTACATCTGTGTTGTAGCTAGCTAGCTTAAAAGAAACAGGACCACTAAAAGTTATACGTTTGTTTTTTAAATCAAGTTTATATTCTCCTTTCAAGCGAGAAAAAGTAAGCATCTTAAAAGTGCGCTTGGCGTATGCGTAGGCCTCCCCATGCAACCAGTTTGCTAAATTCGGTTCTAAGTTGTTATATATCAAGCCTTGCAGGCTCTGCATATAACAATCAAGAGGTAAAGAGATTTTTTTGGAAGAATAAAAAGTTATTTGAATGCGCATAACCTAGACCTTGCCTTTTTAAGCCATAATTCAATTCATATAGCATTTGCTTCACTATAACATGTAACTGCTCTCTTAAGCAATTGGTTGGCTCCCTTAAATATATGTGTGCTCAACAAGATTGGTGAATAGTGTTTATAATAGTTTTATATGTTGAGTATAACAGAGGACCCAGAGAGGGAAAATCGTATTGACTAAGCAAGAACCAAAAAAAGTAAAACAGTTACGTGCCTTAGAGATTTTAGAAAAGCTAGAGGTACTTTACCCCAGTGCAACTACCGAGCTTAATCATAAAAATCCTTTTGAGTTACTTGTTGCTACTATACTTGCAGCACAAGCCACAGACAAAGGTGTAAACGCTGCTACTCCTAAACTTTTTAAGCACTATCCAGATGCCCATACCCTAGCTAGTGCCACTCCAGAACAAGTGGAACCTTATATAAAAACTATTGGCTTGTATCGCAATAAGGCCAAAAATATTGTCAAATCTGCTCAGCAGCTTGTAAAAGAGCATAATGGAGAAGTTCCCAATGATTTTGAGGCTCTAACTAAATTAGCAGGTGTAGGACGCAAGACAGCTAATGTAGTTTTAGCTAATGCTTATGGCCGCCCTGCTATAGCAGTAGATACTCATGTGGGACGCTTGTCAAGACGGTTAGATTTCTCCAAAGAGAAAAACCCTGACAAGGTAGAATCTGACCTTACCAAGATTTTCCCCAAGAAAACTTGGATTTTTCTGCACCACGCACTCATTTTGCATGGTCGTAGAGTTTGTAATGCAAAAAAACCACTTTGTGAAGAGTGTACACTAAAAGAGCTTTGTCCTAGCTATCCTCTAGGTTAAAAGACTAATCATCATCGTCATCATCATAATCATCGTAACTACCATAGCGATGGTTAACATAACTTACACAATCACCTTGGTTTCTAAAAGTTGCACCATCATGCCTACGTAGATTTTGCCAACCACCTTTTTTACAGTCTTTCTTGCTGCTGGGCACTCGGTAATTATTGTGATGATTAATTTGTAATATAGAATTGATGGGATAAGCTTCATTAGCACGCAAATTAACAGTGGTGTTAAAGGTGATGTAACCATTTAGCTCGAGCCTAACAGTATGGCTACCTACACCAATGTTAAAAAGTTGAGTAGGGGTGTAACCCATAAACTGACCATCAACATAAATAGCGGCCCTTGCTGGATGGGAAGTAATGTCTAATGTACCATATTGTGCTGCTGGGGGTGGATAAACTGGAGGAGGGGGTGGATAAATTGGAGGAGGGGCTGGAGGATGAGTAGTTATGACATAAAATGATGCTGTATCAGTTACCCATGTTTCAGTTGGTAAAGGAGTAACAATTATAGAAAGCGTATTAGCAAAACCAGTTTCACCCATGCTACTTGTGGCAAAATCTCCACTACTTGTAAAGTTTGCTAAGGTATGAGTATCAAGTGGTTGTTTGCTAGCAACAGCAACTACTTTTTCAAGGCCGTTTGGGCCATCTACAGTAAATTTATAACGTGAATTATGGTTGGGAAAATATCTAGTGTGACCTGCTTGCACAAAATTGTCTGCTCCATAGGAATCAAGTCTATTTGGCAGAATTTGAGTTATGGTGCTATTAGAACGTATGTTAAATAAGTAAATATAACTAGCTTCACTTGGCTGCACGCCAATTCGAATTTCCTCACCAATATTATAGCTAGGAGCACTAGTGCCAGAAGGGTCTTTATCAACAAAAACATCTACTGTGTAGGATGGATTGGGATTGATTACTATTGATTGAGAGCTAAAATCGCTTTGTGCAAAAGCATGAAAACCAAGAGCTAATAGAAGTAGTGCTAGAAAGCAAAGATTAAATTTACTAACTTTAGTTTGCATAATGTAAGTTCCTTTCACCCTTAGTTTACTAACAAGTTAAATGAGCATTTAATATTGTTTTAAGGGTGCTCGAGCTTTACCAACATTCCCAAGCACAGCAAAATTTCCCTAACAACATAAGAATACATGTAATCTCTATTTTAAAAATAATATTTATTTATCCATACTAATTAAAAAACTTGACAAGAATAGACTCATATTTTATACTCTTAATCATTAAAGGCTTAGAAATAAGCCCAAACATGAATCTAGAAAGGATTTTAAGATGACTTTAGTTCGCAGACGCACCCCAAATACAGATGTAGTCAAAGGTAGCCCTTTTGGTGATTTTGACCGCTTCTTTAATGATTTTCTTACACCATTTGTTCAGGCCACTGGCAGCGCAGTAGATAGCTATCCTGCTAATCTTTATGAAACAGACAAGAGTTTTGTTCTAGAGCTTGCTGTGCCCGGTATTAGCAAAGATGACATTGACATAAGCATTGAAGGGCGACATTTAACTGTTAAGGGTAGTTACAAAGAAGAAAGCAAGAAAGATGATGAAGATCGCCAATATCATGTAAGAAGTTTTCAAAAAGGCGAATTCACCCGTACAGTAACACTACCTAACCAAGTTGATGTTGATAATATAAAAGCTAATATAGAAAATGGCGTTCTTAACTTGGATATTCCTAAAGCTAAGGAAGCTCAGGCTAGAAAAATAAACGTCAACTAACTTTGAAGAAATTATAGATTAATAGCGAGCTTTTAGCTCGCTATTTTTATGCTGCATTTCACGTGCTTATACCTTAAACTAATTATATTGCTATGAGCACCATTGATGCATAAATCAAGAATCTCTAAATCTTAATTTTATTAATCTTTCAATCCGCTTTTGGGCGTCTGCTAAAGCTTCACCAATATCACGATCATCATTTAGCACGTCTGCTATGGCGTTCTTCATTGTTTCTTCAGCAAAAGCCTTGGCAGCATGCGTAGTTACTCCGTCAATGTTACCTATAATCTCTATATAAAGCTTATTTGCTTGCTGATCTCCAAGAAAATCTATTGGCTCATCAAATATAGGATTTTCCCAAGCAGACTTAATTGAGGGGAAAGCTGCAATATTATTAAAGGCACTTAACTGTACTTCTTCTTCTGTCGTTAAGAATGTAAGTAATTTCCAAGCTGCTTCTTTGTTTTCTGATTGTTCAGGTATTGCATAGAAAGAACCACCCCAAGTAGAGTAAACTTCATTAGGCAAATTAGAAACGCCCCAAAGCCCTGAAGTATCTGGAGCATTATTTCTTAACAGGTCTTGAAACCACGCACCCGAAAACTGAGTTGCTACTGCGCCATTTTTAAAAGCTTGGAACCATTCATTGGTCCAAGCGCCTATCTCTGCATCTAAGCCTTCGTCACGAATAGTTTTAGCAACTTGCAAGGCATTGTGGAAACGTTCAGAAGAAACAAGGACTTCATTATCTGGGCCAAAGTAAATGCTATTGCCATCTTCAATCCCGCTACGAATCATTACTTGATATACATCAGCAGCATCTGCTATTAAGAAGACATCATTTTTACCGTCTCCATTTGTATCACGTGTTACTTGACGGCCAAATTCTATATAAGAATCCCAACTCTCAAGAATATCATCTATATTTACTCCAACTTCATCAAAAACATCTCGCCGCCAGAACATTGCTCCGGGGCCTAAATCAACAGGTATAGCCAAGACACGACCATCCGTTGTAGTACTTTGTTGCCAAGCATACTCAGCAAACTGGTCCTTAAAGTCCAAGGCATTATAGGGTTCTTCAGTAAAGTCAACTAAACCACCATCAGCAACAAATTTGGCTATGAAACCAACCTCGAGCGCTGTAATATCAGGTGCACCTGAACCAGCAGCCAGTGCCGTAATAAGGGCATTGTGGTGATCTGCAAAGGAAAGAACTTTCATTTCTACTTCTATATTGGGGTACTTTTCATTGAACTGTGGCAGCATAGCTTCAATATGTTCATTTAGGTTAGGATAAACACCTATAGAAATCTTAACCTTCTCTCCATCAGTAGTATCAGTAGACTCTTCTTCAGATTCCTCTTCAGCTATTTCCTCTGGTGTTTCCTCAGCTTGTTCAACATCCTCTATTTCCTGTGTTTGTTCAGAAGAGCCAGTTACCGAGCCTTCCACAGAATCATTTGAATTATTGCCATTATTTTGACCTTGCTGATTATTTTGCCAAAAATAATAACCTACCCCTAAACCTGCAAGTACAAAAACAGTAATAAGAATGACAGGAAGCTTCTTCATAAGTAATTCCTTTCTGTTGCTAGTATAAATGTGTGTAGATGCTACACACATTTAATTTGATTCCTGCTCTGACTCTCCAATAGGTAGTCGTGTCTGGCAAGGCGTTAATTCCCCAGTAGCCTCTGGGTATCCTTTATCCCTCAGAACACCCCTTTTTTGCTTTCCCATGTTTTAACCAAAAACCTTTCTTGGTACTCACTTTCTGTTTTTTGATTATTGGTTAGTTTCATAGAATATAGCTTTTAATAACTCAACTTTTAGTTGTGCTTGTGGTTCTTAGGCATTACTAATGTTCCAAATATCATTTGTCTTTGAGTCATAGTTCTTTCAAACAAGCTTTACATATTCAAATCAATTTGGTCAAGCATTTTAAGATGGATTATTTTGCTGAATCCCAAAAGTTCCCTGTTATTATTAATAAAGATAGTAGATTCAAGGTACCATCGTAGTAATCCTGATATTCGTATGCTTGATTTGTTATAGCGTCATAAATGCTATTTAACCATGCTTGTTGAGAGGGAACATTCATAGCTGCAACACCTAAGGGTGCAACAAATGCAGTAGAGAAATAATTACTGTCTGGTAAAGCATTACCATCTAACATATAGCCTGCACTAATGTTATATGGATTGCCCTTATGATGATGCTCTGCCCAATTTGATATCTTTGTGGCAATTCTTCTTGATGCTTCACTCTTATTTAGCAATGCATCCATACCAATCCTAAGTGGAACACGATTAGCATTGTAAAAGTAATGGCTATCATTTTCCCCTTCCAGAAAATAAGAGTCTACTGGTTTCGGGGCATCATTTGAGTCTGATGTAGATGTAATAATGAAATCGGGAAGCAACCCTGTACTAGAACTATGTTTTTCTTGTAAAGACTCTGCTACGACTACAGATTGGTCTATAACTTGCTTCCAATCTTCATTAGGCATCAACCTAGAAAATGCTTGAAAGTTTGCCAACATAAAGTCAGATGTGCGATTTGTGTATTGATTATACTCAGAACCATTGGCCTCTACCCAATCACCAAGCATGGGAAGCTTACTTTGAGGACCTATAGTTGATTTATAGATTGCACTTATAAGAGCCTTAGCCTCACTTGCATAATCGATTTCTTGATTACTACCCCACTGACCATCTGCTAATAACAAGGCATAAGCAATATCAGCATCACCATCAAAAGCAGAATTAGTTTTGTGTTCTGGATCTGGTGTTTGCCATGCCATTAACATTGGATCAATGTTACTTGGATATTCTTTGGCAAATTGCCATAACCCATCAAATATTTCTTTAGCTTCTGGATCGTAGCCAGCCATTATAGCTACAATTATCATTCCATAACCTTGCCCTTCTGACACAGTTAAATTATATTCAGCACTTCCTGTTTGTCCAGACGCGATACGCAATAATGTATCACCTTCTTCATTTTCCCCAGCGTGTGCAAGATATTGACCTTTCCAATAATCGTAAAACTCTGTGACATCATCATCCATTTGTTCGCGTGTATATTGATCAGGGAAGATGGTGTCCTCACCATAGGTTAAGTGTTGAGGAAAAGGATACCTTGGCTTTTTTGTTGTTAAATTTGATGTTCGAAGATAGCCAAGTAATAACAAAGCAATTACTAATAAGGTGAAAACGATACTTACTATGATTTGTTTTTTCTTCTTAGCCACAATCAATCTCCAATTACTTGTTACTTGACATTTATCTCAATGTTACGTAACCATGTAATACCCTCACCACTATCTATTTGATTACCTAATTCAACAGTGGCTAAGTAGCGATTTTTGGTAATATAGCCCCGTAATACCAGATAATCTAGAAATAATTTTAAATCTAAAGTACCTTTAGGTTGCCCTATTTCGCTAACAAAAGCTGTGTATTTTACATTATTTGCTGAACTTAAGTACCGAAGGTAAGTCTGGCCACCGATAGAAGCCTTACCTATAAGTGCTCCTCTAGGGGTGATACCATAACTTTCCAGCCAGATTGTCATTTCATGAACAATTCCATCAGGGTTAGGTATGTCACTGTCTGTTAACCATAAGTCAATCATTAAATTATACTTGCCAGTAGCTTCTGTATCTGCTTCATAAGTTACCAGTAATTCCTTAAGGTCAGCCAGTTTAATAGGTAAGCTAGGAGTAGAAGAACTCATGCTCCAAGGCTTATAACCATACATTACTTCAGGATAAGCTTTAATTCTTGTTTCTTCTTCAGGCCACTGCCATTGCCAACCATGCTCGAGTTCATCCCCCTCACCACGTAGCAATAAACATTGTTTACTATCAGTAATGTCACCCTTGCCCCAAACATTATTTTCAAAGAGATAATCACCATTCAGTGATTTTGCCCAGTCTTCGCATAAACTTTCAACTTCAGGATTGCCATAGCAAACTGCTATAAATAATGAAGATGATACTATTAAGATCTTATAAATATTAATCTCGAACTTCACAATACTACTCTCCAAACTAATTTAATTTATACAGAGACTATATGAAAAAAGGTAGAATTCTTAATTTAGAGCAAACCTCAAGAGTAAACAGTAAGGTTAAAAAAACTTCCTTTGATCTCTACAAAAACTTTAATTATAATATCTCTTGGAGGTGGTGTATGGTTTTCGCCCATTTAAAAAAACATTCACCCTACTATAAGTTCATAAGGCTAAGGTGTATTTTATGAGTGAGACAAATTACGATCCTGAATATACGCATCTTTGGCGTCCTAAAGACTTTGAGGGACTTGACCTTTTTGATGCTTTTATTTACAAACGCAGATTTCCTAAACAACTGCACGACAATTACACCATTTGTGTAACAGAACAAGGGATTGGAGAAGTTTATTGTCAGGGTAAAATGTTAAAAGCAGATGCTGAACACTTAATACTAATTAATCCTGAAGAAGTCCATGCAGGTTGGGCATTAGAAGGGCATACTTGGAAATATCGAGTGATGTACGTAGATAAAAAACTTATGCAGCGTGTAGCAGATGAGGAAACTTTATTTAATAAAGATTTTTTCAAGCACCAGAAGTTGATTAGCAGCTTTAGTGAAACTTTTGAGAATTTTCTTAAAGATACTCCCCAAGAAGTGCGAGAGAGAGAAACGCTAAGCTTTTTAAAGGGCTTAGTAGAAATTACTACTTACAAACCAGATGAAATTAAAACACAGGGCAAAGAACGTCTAACCATTAAAGCTGTAAAAGACTATTTGCGCGAGAATTATGGAGAGAATGTTTCTGTTAGTGAGCTTGCTAGCATGGTGGGGTTAAGTGCTAACTATCTTATTCGTACTTTCCGTAAAGTAGTGGGGTTACCACCACACGCTTATCAAATGCAGGTACGCATTCAAGAAGCAAAAAAAGCGCTACTTAGTTGTAAACCTATTGCTCAGGTAGCGCTCGAGGCAGGTTTCTTTGATCAAAGTCATTTAAACCGTTGTTTTAAGCGTATTTTAGGTGTAACTCCAAAACAATACCGGCAATGGGCAACCTAGACCCTACTGGGGTCTAAGTGGTATCCGCACTGCTCCATGCTCGTGGGTAGACAAAATATCTACACCATGAGCTTTTAATTTTGCTATAACTTCAGAACTAGGATGACCATAGTTATTGCGGCCATAAGAAAGTATTGCTGTTTCAGGTTGTGCTGCGAGTAGCAGTTCTTCAGAGGTAGAGTGTGGTGAGCCATGGTGTCCTGCCATAAGTATGTCTATATCAGGGAAAGCTACATCTTTTTCTACCTCAAATGATGAGTCGCCTAAAAAAAGCGCTTTGGTATTTGGTTTACCATAAATAGTAAGTACAAAAGCAACAGAATTATCATTATCTGTTTCATAAGGATGGTGTGGGGGGTTCAAAAAATCTAGCCTAGCCCCTTTAATGTGCAAGCTTTCACCACGCCTTACTTCTAAAACAGGCACATGATTCTTTTTGGCTGCAGCCATTAGATTATCAAAAAGAAACTTGCCCTCTTTAGGAATGCCAATAATTAGTTTTTGTACTGGGATTAACTCTAAAACACTTACTAAACCCTCAATATGATCTGTATCTGGATGGCTAGCAATGACTAGCTCTAATTCATCAACCCCCAAAGCTCTAAGTGCTGGTACTACGGTTCTTGCTCCAACATCAAACTTTGAAAAAGGGGTCCCACCACCATCCATTAAGATCTCTATCCTTTTGGGTAAGCGGATTAAAGCACTATCACCTTGTCCAACATCCAAATAAATTAATTCAGGAGGGCGTGTTTCTGTGTTGCTGATCATAGAGCAAGATATAGCAACACAAACTATTATCAAAGTGCGCCAAAGTACAAGCAGGCGATTTGCCCAAAGTATAATGCCAATAACCCCAATGCCATAAAAAGCGTAGCCTATAGGAGAAATTTCTCCCCAAGAAAGGCTTGGCAAACTTGCCCCTAACTCTGCTATACGCATAAGTAAGTAAGCAAAAAAGGCTGTGAAGAGATTGATGATTTTTGCTAGATTTAAACTAATTAAGCCAAAGATGGCAGCTAAGAAGCCTAATGGTACTAATAAAGTTGCAATTGGTATCGCAAGAACGTTTACTAAGGGACTAAGAAGAGGCAAACTGCCAAAATTACTTAACACCAGAGGTAAACTAAGAGCCTGTGCTGAACTACTGACGATCATGCTAATGATTACAAAGTTTTTCCAGTGCCACCACTTTAGCTCGAGCACCCCACCACCCAAAAAAAACTGTGTCAGAGGATTAACTAATAATAAAATACCTGCTACAGCAAGGTAAGAAAGCTGAAAAGATAAGTCAAAAACTAAAGAGGGATTCCAGAGTAAAGTAAGTAAACCTGCTAAGAAAAGAGCAGGCCAAGCCTCAATACGCCCACTACCAACCCAAAGTGATAGGAGTGCAGCTGTTACCATTAGGCTAGCACGAACTACACTAGGAGTTGCTCCTACTAAAAACATAAAACCTAAAACAAGAAAAATAAGTAAGGGATAGCGTAAGCGCCCTAGTGGCATAAAAGCAAAGCCCAACGCAGTTATTAAAATGCCTACATGGAGTCCTGAAAGGGCTAGAATATGTGCTAGCCCCGAAGCTGCAAAAATCTCGCGTAAGTCACCTAAGTCATCACGTATACCTAAAGTCATAGCCTGCATTAAAGCAGCACTGCGTTCGCCTAAACCTACTACTACACCACGCCGCAAACGCTCCTTAAAAGTGATTTTGGGTTCATAGTTTACAACTTCTGTTATTAAGAGTTGAGCGTAGATATTACGCCGCCTTAAATAACCTTGGTAATCGAATCCTCCGGGATTACGCTTGCTAGAAGGATTAATAAGCCATCCCTTGAGAGTAGCATTTCCTGACCCTATTTTATCAAATGGAGAAAGTACCACTTTGGTTTTAGGGTCATCAATGTACAGATGGCGTCCGTCACTTTTTCCTGAGAGGGTAACCTCTTGCCCTATCTTATCCTTTAGAGGATTTGTTTGACTTTGCCAGTAAGTGTATCTACCAAAACCTAAAGGAATTAGTAAGCTAAGCAGGGCAATAAGATGCAGATATTTAAACCTAAGTAGCGGCAAACTAAAACAAAGCACCCATACCATAGTTGACCACCACGGCAAGTCAAATTTTGCAAGTATAATGCCTAAGGTAAAGAAAGTTGCTGCTGGTATGGACCAAGGTATAAACATATACTATTGTCAAGTTAGCATTGATTTGCGTACATGCATAGCGTCCCTTAAATTTTAAGAAGGTAATATGTGACTATCAGTATTCGAGAAGCTCGAGAAAATTTTGCTAAGTTAATTAATAAAGCACAGCAAGGGGAAGAAATTGTTATTACCCGTAATGGTAAGCCTGTTGCAAGAATTGTTGCACCTGTTCAGCGTCCTATGCTCGAGCCAGATAAATTGCTAGCTTTTCGAAAAAGCCTTGATACACCTAAAGATTTACCTAATGCTGTATTACTTGACCGAGGAGAAGCACGCTATTGAGGTATTGGTGTTAATTGCTTTCAACAAAGCGAACTTCAAAAAGTTTAGGCCAATACTTACCAGTAACATAAAAGGTGTCAGTTTGTGAATTGTAAGCTATCCCATTTAAAACTGCTTCTGAAGTCAGATCTTGTCTTTCTTGGATTGATAGCAAATTGCTAGCATCTATTTCTGCTACAACTTTGCCACTTTTCTTATTAATTTTAATAATGGTATCTGTTAGCCAAATATTGGCATAAATGTGCTCCCCTACACATTCAAGTTCATTAATTTGTTTAACAGCCTCACCGCGTAAAGTTACACTGATGCTCTTTGTCACCTCAAAACTTTCAGAATCGCGTTTTGTAATAACAGAGCTACCATCACTCATATAAAGACTCTTGCCATCAAAGCAAAGTCCCCAACCTTCTCCTTCGTAACTAAAGAGTTTTTCTTGTTTAAAACTAGCGAGGTCATAAACAAAAGCACGCTCACTTTGCCATGTAATTTGTATTAACTTATTAGCTACTCTAGCCAAACCCTCAGCAAAATAGTTGTTTGCTAGAGATACATGCCTAAGTACTTCCCCCGTTTCTAAATCAACTTCTCTCAAAGTTGAGCGCCCTCTAATGCCTGTGCTTTCATAAAGCTTATCATCGTGAAAAAGCAAGCCCTGTGTAAAGGCATTACTATTGTGTGGATATGTGGTTATAACTTCTGGTATATAAACCAAAGGCTCTTTTTGCCCGCAGGCAGCGGTACTAAAAAGCAACCATAGAGCAACAAATATCAACATAAAGGGTAGTTGATTCACTTATATCCTCCGTTTCAAGGCTTTATCATACCCCAAGTATAGTTTGAAATTAATGTTTCTAGGAGCGTCAAAGAAATACTGACATAATTGCTGAGAGTATAGTATCTATAAAGACAGTAAACTGGTCGCCCAAAA
Source organism: Trueperaceae bacterium (assembly GCA_965223045.1). GTDB lineage: Bacteria > Deinococcota > Deinococci > Deinococcales > Trueperaceae > CBDCVN01. Next base: position 2,820,981 of record CBDCVN010000013.1, on the reverse strand, counting down.
CCACAATTATAAGGATAATTGGTATTAAGCCAAAGCGCTCGAGTTCTCGAATAGATTGTCTTAGTGAATCAGATGCAAAAGCATAAACAACCTTTGAGCCATCAAGTGGTGGTATAGGTAAAAGGTTAAAAACAACTAAGATAATGTTAATCCGTGCAGCTAGTATAAGTGCATTTAGCATGCTTTCACCTGTTCCTGAGCCTAGCATTCCCGAAGCGATTGTGTCAGGCATTGCAAGATAAGGCCTACTTTCACCGGGAACGAAGCGGATGCCTAATGCTTGGAGTACTACAATAGCTAAGATAGCAATGGCAAAATTAACGCTGACCCCAGCTATAGAAACCCAAAACATGCCCCAACGGTAATTGTGAAAGTTTCTAGGTTGTATAGGTACAGGTTTGGCCCATCCAAAACCAACTAAGAAAATCAGTAGTGATCCAATGGGATCAAGATGTTTAAGAGAATTGAAGGTAATTCGCCCTAGATTACGAGCAGTGTCATCGCCTACTTTAGATGCTACCCAAGCATGACCTAGTTCGTGTAAAGCAAGGCTGTAAAGTAAGACTGTAGCTAGTAATAAAAATACTAAAGGTGCTTCTGTTAAATATTGTAACGCCATATTTATATGATAATTCTGACAACTTGCATTATAAAATTAAGGACTACAGATTCTAACACAGACAGTACACCAAGAAAACTCATAAGTAAAAAGAAAACTATAAATCCAAAAGGGTAGAACGACTGGATTTTGTAAACAAAGTCACGCACACTGCGATTGCCCCATACTAGAGCAGCTCTAGCTCCATCTAAAGGCCAAACGGGGAAAAGGTGGATAACGCCATGGAAAACAGCATAAAGTGCAGCTATATAAAATGCTTGAGCTAAGACAAGGACATTTGCACCTCTAAAAGCTTCAGAAAAAAGAGCACTAACAAAAGCAACTAAGAAAAAGGCCCCGGAACCGCTATACCAGACTATTGCTTCACGATATCCTTTACGAGGGTAGTTGCGACTATTAACCGGTACATTGTTACTCCACCCCAAACCTAAAATGAGTAAAAATAACACTCCTATAGGATCTAAATGCCTTTTGAAATCAAATCTCAAATAACCCGTGTAGCGTGGTGTTTGGTCACCATATTTAGAAGCCACAAACGCTTGAGCTACATTATGAAATATAAGGGCAAAGACCATCACTGCAAAGCTAATTAATAATGCTACTGGATCACCAGAAATGTTTAGAAGCATGGAGTCGGTTCTCCTAGATATTATTTTAAAAAGCTAGTCATTTAAGTTTTGGAAAAACTAGCCCTTTTGCAAATAAATGCAAATTTTCGGCCCTTACCTTGATAATGCTTGTTAAAGTCTTACCAATTTCAGGGCCAGCTTTAAGCCTAAGCTTAACATGTCTTGGCACAAATTGTTTTGTGAGAACCCGAACAGTATATAATTTGAATATGCAACAAAGTGTAAGGCTAAGTATCGCTAGGCAAACATCGGAAAAACCCCCTATAAGTACCCTAGCCTTTGATTGGGTCTATGCCATACTAGTGTTTTTAGTTACAGCAGGTATTTATCTGGATGGTTGGTCTCACAGCACCTTTGGTCCTGATCAATCTGTTTTTAATGAATATCATTTGCTATTTTATACCAGCCTAGTTGCTATTAGCTTCTGGTTGTTTGGTACGGCTATTCTAAATTATAGACAAGGCTTTAATGGGTTTGCTGCTTTACCCGCAGGCTATAAGCTTTCTGCATTGGGCATTATTGTTTTTGGCCTTACAGGTGTTATAGACCTAACAGGCCACGCACTTTTTGGTTTCGAGGTGGAGTTAGAAGCCTTATTCAGTCCATCCCACATGGGTCTTTTCTTGGGTTGGGCATTTATAAGTATAGGGCCTGCTCGAGCTACCTACTACCGCAAGTTATACTTGAAAAAAGAGGCTATGCCTCTCAACGGTATGCTACCCGCATTACTTTCATGGGTAAGTTTTTTAAATGTTCTTGCTTTTGTTTCTATGGAATTCTTTGCCACTACACAGCAGTGGATGCTTGTTAATGAACGCCCCAGTATTGACTATTATGGGCATCTTTTAGGAGTTACGGGAGTAATCATCCAAACAGCTATTATAGTGGGCTGCTTAACATGGCTAACATTTCGCTTCTCTTTACCAATTGGTAGTCTTTTACTCTTCTTCTTGATTTACGCTTTGTACGACTCTATAAATAAACTAGATCTTGCTTTGATTCCAGTCTTTTTAGTAACAGGTATTTTCTGCGATATTCTTTACGTACTTTTAAAACCAAATGCCACGCGGCAGTTACAGCTTCATCTTTTTAATGTGTTAATTATAGCTATTCTTTGGGGCAGTTTTTATAGCTTTATATTTGCTACAAACTTTGGGGGTGGTGTATGGTACACACCTTATATTTGGATAGGCAGCATTGTTCAAGGCATAGTTACTGCTTTACTTGTTTCACTTTTGTCTACGTCTGGGTTCGAGCCCAGACAATTAGATGCCTAGAGATTAAGATCTATAATAAGTGCGCAAACTTAGCTTAGTACTACTTTGGAACTCCTATATAATTGCTATGGCCCACCAAGGCTTTAATAGTCTTGCATGGCAAGAGAGTTTAGGGCCTTATCGACTAACTGTGCTTGAAGATTTTCACCTAGCCCAAGCTGATGAAGGTCAAGCACAACTTGTTGTGCAGGTTTCACGTCAAGCTCAGCCTTTGCCAGAGGAGACCCAAGTTTTAGTAAAGCTAAACTTGGGTAGTAAAATAATCTATAAAGGCAATCTAAAATTTATAGGCAACATTAGTAATGATGGTAAAACCTTTTACAGTACCTATGTGCTTAGCACAGCTATAGATGAGAGGGGGATCTATGAATTAGATCTAGCAATTGTGGGCCCATTGGGTAAGAGTAGCAAGGAATTTCTTATAAAAAGTCAGCAAGGTTTGTCGGTTCAGTTGCTTGAGTTCCTGCCCAGCATTCTCATTCTATTGACTAGCATTGTTGGTTTAGCTGTACTTTTCTTACCACGCTGTGGTATCAACAGGAGGGATCAATGATAAGACATATCTTAACCCTAGTACCTTTAATATTAGCAAACGTTAACCATGCACAATCACCACTAAACAAATTCCAAGGTTGGCTCAGTAACATTACAAACACAGAGGAGCATCTTTTACATATAGAACATATAGGTCCCTACACCTTAAGCGCCGATGGCCAACGCGTCTTGCCAGATCCTTACCTAAAATTGGACATTAGGTATGATAATAAACCTTTACCACCCGATGCACTAGTAAGTATTGACAGCATACTCTACCAACCCGGCCCAAACATAAATAAAAGCTATACCCCTGTACATGATGGAAAATATTTTGTTATTGAATCGCTCGATTTAAGTGCAATGGAAACTTGGAATTGGCATGAAGATGGTTGGCTAGACATGGCAATCTTCATCAATGGTCCTGCTGGCCAAGGTAAGGGTAATGTTGGGTTTGGAATCTACCCACCTAGACCTAACATAGGCATTACCTTTAGGGTGCTGAATATTGCTATACCTATTGTGCTTTTAGTTGTGTTTGTAATTGTTTATAAAGTCAGAAAAGTGAAGTTAATAAACACCTTGAGCATGTTTGGATGATGGTGGTGAGGTCTCAAGCTCCCTAATTCAAGCTGGTTTTTTTGCTCGAGCAACCATTTAATCCTTGCTCAAGCAACTAATTCTTGGTTTTTGAGTGCTTGAGTTTTTGGGCCTTTTAGCTCGAGCTACTACCTAATCCCCTAATTCAAAATGGACCTTGAGTTGATCATTAACCTTAATAAATTCACTATCTAAATCTAAATAAATAGCACTACCTCCTAAACCATGTACATTATCCGCTGCTTCTATACGTATAGTTCCTTTAGGAGCAACAACTCTAGTTTGTGAACGAGTGAAAGGCTGCTCATTGTCATGAGGGTGTAAAAGAACACGCTCACCATTACTAACTTCATTATCATCAGTAGGTACTACCCGCCAAACATTGGCATAATGATCCCAACCTTCGTCACGATGTCGTACTGTAGTATGAAAGGTGTAAGTATTTTCAGCTGTTCTTTGATACCTTATTCCCAAAACATGGGCATAATCCCATATGCCATAGTCGGCAAGGTTAATTTCAAGTTTACCACCCTCAAAAAGCACGTTTACAATTTCTGCATTTGCCAACTCAACTTCTGATTCGACCATTTCCCACTTTGCTATCTCATCGTTGATAAAAACCTTTAAGGGTAGCTGTGCAAAGGTGTAACTTCCCAAAGTAGCTATCATAACGCATAAATATTTCATAAAGACATCTTAGCATTCCATTTGCTGCTGCTTATCAGGGTGTTCATAATACTGGTTCTACAGGTAGAATTGTGGCAAAAAATACTAAATTTTCTCAGAGGATCAATGCAGGAAGTTTATTGAAGGAGTCCTTTGGGTATAAAAGTGGTGCACACAGGATTTGCTGAGATAGATAGCACCATTGTGTCTCGAGCACATTTACAAAGTACTAAACCGCAAGGTAAAATTTATGTTTTTGATATGACTTGCACACCAAACCTATTTAATTAGGAAAGAGCAGCGGGAGTATGACAAAGAATTTTACAAGGAAAGGCATCTAATAGAGAATTTTTTCAACAAAATTAAGCAATATAGAAGAGTTTTTTCTAGATTTGAAAAGTTGTCAATACGCATAGCAACCCGCAAAAGCCAGCTTGCCCTCTGGCAAGCCCGTTGGACCCAAGCTAGGCTTAAAAATTTAGGTCACAACTCTGAATTAGTATTAGTAGAAACACAGGGAGATAAGGATAAGCGTGACTTTTCTCAAATAGAGGGCCAAGGTTTTTTTACCAAGGCTGTACAAGATAAACTCCTGATAGGTGAAGCTGACCTAGCAGTACATTCCTTTAAAGATTTGCCCAGTGCACCTCACCCAGACCTTGAAATAGGAGCAATGAGTGAACGAGCTGATCCCAGAGATGTGCTACTTATAAATAAAGAAGGCTTTGAGCGAAGGGCCCCTCTGCCTTTAAAAGAAAAAGTTAGTGTTGGCACAAGTGCTGTTAGGAGGCAAAAACAACTGCTTCAATTACAGCCTGATTTAGAGGTTAGTCAGTTACGTGGTAATGTACCCACAAGAGTAGAAAAGCTTCAAAATAACTACTATGATGCTATTGTGCTAGCTGCAGCTGGTGTAAAACGCTTAGATTTAGATATCTCTAATTTCCATGTTCATTATGTAGAACCTAGCATTATAGTACCTGCTCCTGCTCAGGGTGTATTAGCTTTAGAATGCCGCCGAGGCGCTTATGAACTAGCCTCTATCCTTACTGATATACACGATGTAAATGCTCATAAATGCGTAGCTGCTGAAAGAGGTTTAATGGCTATGCTGCAAGGAGGCTGCCAGCTAGCGTTAGGGGCTTATGCTGTTTTGAAGAATAGTCAAATTGAGCTTACTGCTTGGTATGAAGGTCAGAAGGTTACAGTTCAAAACCCTTCTTCTGAGGGGGCTGCAATGCTGGCCTTTGAGGCTTTAGGCAAGCCTGAATGACATGTAAAATGAGAGTGGCCTTGACACAATCTTTGGGTAGGCTCGAGCACCTAAAAAAGCTCCTAGAAAAAAATGGTTTCACAGTAGTCCACAATCCTCTAATAGAAACACAACCTCTACTTACAAAAGAGGTACGTAAGCAAGCGAAAGAACTACTTAATTACCAATGGTTACTATTCAGTAGTTCTGCTGCTGTAGAGTCTTGGCAAGCTCTAGGATTACCCTTTTGTTCTACCAAAGAAATATTAAAATGCCCTAAATTAGGTGCTGTGGGAAACAAAACAGCCCAAAAGATTGAGGGGTTTGGTGGTAAAGTAGAGATTATAGGAAAGCCACAAAATGCTGCTGGCTTAACAAAGGTCTTTTTGAAAAGCTATCCTAATGCTATCTCAGTAGCTTTACCTAAAGGTAATAAAGGTCTTGACATCTTACAGAAAACTTTAGAGGTTAGGGGAATTGTTACCAAATCACTAGTTATTTACAATACCTTACAGAAAACTTGGCAAGTTGGTGAGGTCGATGTAGTGATACTAGCAAGTCCCTCAGCTGTAGAGGCATTACCCAAGCATATTGGGGATAAAACTATTCTAGTGGCCTTAGGAAAAACCACCTATCAGAAGCTAGTTGAGCGTGGTTGGAAAGGTATGTGTGCTCGAGAACCAACGAGTGAGGCCGTGCTACAAGTGCTCACATATGCTAAGGAAATGGCAAATAAAATGCTCTGAAGGATACATTTTCCTTATCTCCCGTACTCCCATGCAAATTATGATTTACTAAACCCACATCTGAAAAAAACTACCCTTATAAGCACGGGTGTGGGGAATACGTAGATCAAGGATTTAGTAGCACTATAGAAACGGTTCATCCCCACGGGTGTGGGGAATACGCCATATAAATCTAGTCCTATTTACAGCTATCCGGTTCATCCCCACGGGTGTGGGGAATACTGATGACATTATAGGCATTTTCTCTTGGGATACGGTTCATCCCCACGGGTGTGGGGAATACCTCAATATCATCTTGCTTACCCTCCTTTTTGTCGGTTCATCCCCACAGGTGTGGGGAATACCACTCGCAAATCGTAGTGCCTATGAACAAATTCGGTTCATCCCCACGGGTGTGGGGAATACTTGATAGGTATAAACAAATACAAAACAGCTCCCGGTTCATCCCCACGGGTGTGGGGAATACTTTGGCAATCTTTTCTCTCTTTTTTGCCCTCTCGGTTCATCCCCACGGGTGTGGGGAATACGAAGAACAATTAAACGTTGTAATGTCAAAGACGGTTCATCCCCACGGGTGTGGGGAATACAGAAAAGACTTGTATACTTCTTTTCTTTAGGTCGGTTCATCCCCACGGGTGTGGGGAATACTTGATTACCTTCCTCTGGCTCCTCACCATTGGCGGTTCATCCCCACGGGTGTGGGGAATACGTTATGTTAGGTATGTTAGTCCAGTATAGTCGCGGTTCATCCCCACGGGTGTGGGGAATACGACCCTCTGCTCCCTCAGCCCCAGCTAGCATATGGTTCATCCCCACGGGTGTGGGGAATACCGTGTAATTGGGAAGTGATCTGCTAGATAGTACGGTTCATCCCCACGGGTGTGGGGAATACGTATTGGATGTTCCCACAACCCATCCAATGAACGGTTCATCCCCACGGGTGTGGGGAATACGGATGTGATAATGCCCTAACCGTGATCTCATTCGGTTCATCCCCACGGGTGTGGGGAATACATGTGTACGCATATGTTAAGATGAGTGGGGGCCGGTTCATCCCCACGGGTGTGGGGAATACCAACGGCTATTCCTTTGAACAGTGCCTTGCAGACGGTTCATCCCCACGGGTGTGGGGAATACGGGGCATTAGAAAGCTTTCTTTGTGCTTTGGTCGGTTCATCCCCACGGGTGTGGGGAATACGGTTTATGTCTCCACTAGCAGCCCTAATTAGCGGTTCATCCCCACGGGTGTGGGGAATACGACGATCTAGCAAAAGCCATAGTAGAGGACGACGGTTCATCCCCACGGGTGTGGGGAATACGTGTATCCGTGCCTCTAGCATATTCATATTTGCGGTTCATCCCCACGGGTGTGGGGAATACGCCCCTACGAAAGCAAATATAAGTGTTGCTGCGGTTCATCCCCACGGGTGTGGGGAATACGACGTTTTGGCAGTGGCTTCTCTGGCTTGGAGCGGTTCATCCCCACGGGTGTGGGGAATACCTTGTTCCCCTACTTCAAAATCTGTCCTACTCCGGTTCATCCCCACGGGTGTGGGGAATACGCAACTTCCATTCGCACAGCTTCTGCAAATGACGGTTCATCCCCACGGGTGTGGGGAATACGTGCATTTCTTTCCCGTTCAGTTTTAGCAGCGCGGTTCATCCCCACGGGTGTGGGGAATACAGGTGTTCTTTGTCTTCTTCTAGCTTCATCAGCGGTTCATCCCCACGGGTGTGGGGAATACTAACCGATGTGTAATAGCATATCTAAGTTGTAGGTTCATCCCCACGGGTGTGGGGAATACTGCTGAACCATTTTCGCCAGCCTCCTCTAGCCGGTTCATCCCCACGGGTGTGGGGAATACTATAGGCTCACTACCAAGCCCCTTAGCCTTAACGGTTCATCCCCACGGGTGTGGGGAATACCCTCACTGGCAATTTCCTTTTTTGTTCTCCAACGGTTCATCCCCACGGGTGTGGGGAATACGAATTAGAGAGTTATTTACAAGTTTTGCACGACGGTTCATCCCCACGGGTGTGGGGAATACTACTCTCTAACCGCGACTTGATTGCTAGGGTGCGGTTCATCCCCACGGGTGTGGGGAATACAAGTACCAAATAGCCTTCTTCAAATCCTCTACCGGTTCATCCCCACGGGTGTGGGGAATACGCAAGTGCATCTTATCAAAATTGCTGGACGGCCGGTTCATCCCCACGGGTGTGGGGAATACACGGTCAAGAGGTTTTGCAAGTTGAGTTAGCGCGGTTCATCCCCACGGGTGTGGGGAATACGAATTATTTCACCAATATGACTATGAGGCGTGCGGTTCATCCCCACGGGTGTGGGGAATACGGTGTTTTCTCCTAGTAGGAACCTTGCTGACTCGGTTCATCCCCACGGGTGTGGGGAATACAGTAGCATCAGCCTCTGTTAAAACCTGAAGCTCGGTTCATCCCCACGGGTGTGGGGAATACGACTGTGTTCTCTGTGAACACAGTACTGTGTTCGGTTCATCCCCACGGGTGTGGGGAATACTATACACTTTCGCTGATACAAAAATACTCGGTCGGTTCATCCCCACGGGTGTGGGGAATACTATCGATGATGTGTGTATATGTAGGTATGGAGCGGTTCATCCCCACGGGTGTGGGGAATACATCAAGGAGAAGGAGATTTCATCTCAGTAACCGGTTCATCCCCACGGGTGTGGGGAATACTCTCATATTCGGTAATGTAACGAAAAGTGTAACGGTTCATCCCCACGGGTGTGGGGAATACTTCTTGCAGTTTGTCAAAAATACCTTTGGAAACGGTTCATCCCCACGGGTGTGGGGAATACGAAACTTCTTAAAGAAATCCCTCTTTTGCTGCGGTTCATCCCCACGGGTGTGGGGAATACTGCCCCTGATTCTTGTTTTACTACATTATGTACGGTTCATCCCCACGGGTGTGGGGAATACTTCACTACACTAAACGAAGAGATTGACACGACGGTTCATCCCCACGGGTGTGGGGAATACGTGCTTCCTTCCTACTCTACCTATGGATGTTTCGGTTCATCCCCACGGGTGTGGGGAATACACTTGACTAGGTCGAGTCAAACTACTGATTAGAGGCCTTTATGTCTCTAGTTAAGTTGTCAATGTCCCCTGTCGAGGCATTCTCGACAAAAATCTTTTCCCATGCTGCATTCTTAACAGCAATTAATTGTACCCCATCTAAATTTACCATCGAACGTTCTATATCACCTTCTAAACGTATCAAGAAACCTTGCTCATTATTGGTGCGGTAGACTTGGCAGCACTTTCCTGTTCTTTTCTTTTCAAGGCACTTTTCCCAAAGCAAATCGCGAACAAGAGCACTAACTGTACCTACAAAGACACCAGTTGTGATTTCAAGGAGCCAACGAGTTAGTTCACCTCTCAGACTTGTTGGCACTTTCTCTAAAATCATTACTACCATAATCTACACCTCCCTCTACATTTCCTGATGGATCCCAAAGTGCTCCCGGTTTAGAAGCATCAGTAACATAAGGGTCTTCCGAATCAGTGTTAAGGAATAAGGAGTGTAAGTCTGAGACAATATGTTCGAGCAACTTGGCTTCACGCATGGTATCTCGTAACTTCTGACGTATATGGCGTTCAACCCCCTCACTGGATTCAGATACAGTTTGGAAGGCTGCTGGAATTAGCACGTCCATTTTATATAGATCAGCAACATCGTAAACAAAGGAAAGTTGTTTACCAGTATGAATAAAACCAAGGGCTGGACTGTACCCTGCACTAACAATGCCTGAGTGGCAAACCCCATAGAGGCAGGCAGCTCCTGCCGAGATAGCACGGTTTATAGGATCGGCCTGACTCCAACTGCCACGTTTATAGTTGCGACCATGCCAAGCAACACCAGTTTCTTTACTAAATTTTGCATAGGTTGTACGAACTCTAACACCTTCCAGACCCCGGATTTGTTCAAGGGTTAATTCAGGTGCTAGAGCTTCTTTAAAGCGCATAAGGTAGAGTTTTCTAACAACTTGAAGGTGTTTTACAGGGTCAGCCCAAAATTCAGCTTGTTTCATAAGGTTCATACTGCTTCGAGTTTCGCCTGTACCACTAGCATAAAACCTTACACCTTCCTCTCCAGTCCAATTTACAAGACAACCATTGCTAGCAAGAGCATTAATAGCAGCATGAGTAATGCTAGTGCCGGGACCGAGCATAAGCAAGCCTAGAGAGGCTACTGGTATGCTGACTTTGCCATCTTCACCATACCAAGCAATAGCCTTAGCCTCTTGCTCTATGCGACCATGTTCAATATAAAGATAGCTGAGACTATCACGGAACTTTGGAAGTTCTCGAAGATTACGATTAGAAGTAGGAGTAGACATAACTTAGTTATCCCTTTGCTATAGACAATAAACCAAAGCCAAGTGCTTTAGCTTTGCCAATACCTTTAGAGATAGCCTCCTTAAAAAGCTTTAAGTTGGTAACTCTTATGTGTCCATCATACAAAGCTGCTTGTAAAGTAATGGGGGAACTTTTATTATGCTTATAGATTTTTAGGAGTTCACTTCGAGAGATTATTGCGTCAAGGACAGTAAATCCCTTTTTTTGACCTTGTCTCGAGAGCCACTCGAGCTGTTCTTTAACCTCTTTCAAGCCATAACGTTTACGATTTGTGAGATTATTTGAATCCTTTTTAGTGACAGTAGGGTTAGCTTTTAGACGAAAGCGTAAAATTTGGTCTATTTGAAGCTGTTCAAGTGGCAAGATTTTGACTTGAGTATTTCTAAAGTACCCTTCAAACCTTTGATCAAGCTTATACCAGTCAGGTTTTACTTCACTTTGTACAAGTAGAACATTTGATTGACCAATCTTTGGCTCCTCCAAACGCCATAAGAACCTTGGAGGAACTTCATCCTCTTTAACAAATCCACGGCAAAGGCTAGCATGAATCTCATAGTGACTAGAAAGGTCTTTTCTAGCTTGTCTGTTAGAGGTATTAAGCACCAACTGGCTTAGGTACATTTTTTACCTCCACATAGTAGGTTTCGACATATCTTGCAGAGAATTTTCTTTCTGCAAAGCTCGAGCGAGGTTCATCCATACGTAAGCTACCAACACGATTCTGACTTTCTATAGCCACTCTTAGTTTGGGTTTCTCCTCATGACTTTTTAGCTCCACTAGTAAAGGGTAATTATCTGGGCAGATTGCGTCTTCTAAGTTTAGTTCAATAAAGCCATCTTGTAGATAAATACCGGGACTAGGCACATATGATTTTCGACCAAGGGCTAAGGGCCAAGCAGGGTTTTTCAAAGCCTTATGAGCAGACATAAGTAATTCTTTATTCTCAGACTCGAGCCCTACAAGAAATGCTGCATCCGCAAGGTAGTAGCGTCTAGAAACACTAGTATTACCTTTTTTGCTTAGTGGGGCTAGGTAGTCTTTTTGTGCAGTTAAATAGTCATTTCTTAATAGTCCTTCACGATCAATCCTAATGCCCATACGGCATTTCGCAAGTTTCAGTACTGGTTCTTCTTCATTACGGTCAATACCCATGGCAGCACAGAGCAAGCCAATAACACCACTTTTAGAAGGTTCCAGATCTGTATCCCTCTCATCAAAGCGGGATCGAGTTCCCCATGATTGCATGGGACCAGCTAAACATAAAAGCAATGTGTACATTTAGCCTCCAAGATCAACCTTGATAGTACTAAGCGACTTTTCGATAAGCTCATCTAGGTTAGATACAGGCTCACCTACTCTGTTGGTTGCCTGCTCACCTTCACATTTAAAATCATGCTCATCAATTTCTGGTGAGTTGTAGTAATAAGTATTACCAGTTTGACCATAAACATCATTAAGCCAACGCCACTTTTGTTCTAGACGAACAGCTGAAGCTCCAGTCAAACTCTGATCACGTTTGGTACGGACAGGTTTTTCGAAAGCATTAGCAAGATTGCGTGGATCAGCGTCTTTGCGTGCGGTTATTACTACATACTCAGGGTCATTGTGAGCTGCGAAACTATTTTGCTTACCAGAGGGTTTTGCTTTAATAATAGCTTTAATAAATTCTTTGAGGCTTGCCTCCATTAACTCGGTATCGTTTTGGAGATTGTTAAGTAGTTTTTCAATGTCAAGGGCTATATAACGATAGAAGCAACTCGAGCCAAACTCAATAGTACCTAACATATCAGCACCTGAATTATCATCAGGTTTTAGGTCATCAACAGCAGTGTAGAAGTCAAACTCACGCTCGAGCACAGAAGTAGAAATAGCATGAGCTACTTGACAAGCAGCTTCTTGATTGGCTTGAGGTAGATCGGCTAACATACGACCAAAGAGTGCCACATCCACGGCCTTACCACCGTCTAAAACTTTTGCTAAAGCTTTTTTAAGGTCATTAGGGATAGCAGCTTTGGCTTCTTTCTTAGCTGCTTTACCCTTCTTTTTTTCTCCCTCTTCTTTAGCTGGAACAGCTAATTCATCCCAGTGTTGGTTAATTAGTTCAGCAATACGACTGATCTCATCTTGACCCAGAAAAACCAAGTACTCTATTTTCCCTTCTTCAATATCTTTAACTTTAAGACCTACACCACCAAGTGCAGCAATGGCCTTTTGCAAACTTTCCTGTTCCTCACGTCCTTTAACAACAAGTAATTTGACAAGCTCACTGCTGATACGTTTGGTACGCAAAGCCATGTTATCAACTGAAATCAAATTATTTTCACGAATATACTCACGGGCAGCTCGCTTTAGGCATTGGCTGGAGATTCTTCCCCGACGGTAACCTCCAAAGTATGCGTCTTTAGGGCTACCAGTATCATCACGGTTGAGGTTAGATGGGGCAAAGTTTTGTAAAATGTGGATTTCCAGTAAATTTTTCATTATTAATTTCTCCTATTGGGATAGTGCTTCTTGTTGAGTTTTTTGTTTTTGTTCAGATTCTTCACTATAAATTGGGCGATAAAATGACTGTGCCCAACGTCTTTTGGTAGCATCGGCATTATACTGACGGTTTATAAGGTCTTTCAAAAGCAACTGCCAGTTTACTGCTAGATTTTTAGCCTTTAATAGGTTGACTAAATGCCTTAGGTGTTGGGGCAGTTGGTCATCATCAGCCTCTAAAACTGCTAAAAATCGCTTCTCTATAGATGGTGATTCATCCTGAGCAAGATACAAGCGTTTTACTGTTTGACCTAAGTTCTCTTTAGGATCATGGCTTATTTCAGGGTGGGTGGCAAATAAGCCTGCCAAGAGGAAATAAAGCTTGCGCCGCTCTATTCCAACATCAACGGTAAACCGTTCAACAAATGGGAAAGCGTGTACATACTCTCCGGGTTCGAAAGCAAGGCTATGGCGCAATTTTGCCAGTGTGGCTCTATCTTCTTGTTCAACTAGCTTTTCTAAATAACTAACAAAACTCTCAACTTTACTCACGCATTACCTCCTATGGTGATAGCTTTACTTTTCTCTCGCAACTTCTTTAATTGCGAGTAGAACATTCCTTGTGCCTGTGCTGCAGCTTTGAGTGCCCTTGAAATGTTACCTGTACCTTTTACTGTATTATTCCAAGCTTCGTTGGCTACCTCAAGCAGCCAATTATTCCACTGCTGTTCAATCTTAGTCTCGTCATAGTTTTCATCTAAATCAGCTAAAGCCTCATAGAAACGTTGCTCTAAAATTGACCAATACACTAACTTTGCTGGGAAGGTCTGTACTAGCCTAGTTACATCTTCGGTGAGAGGTTTACGTTCACCGGGTGCTAGAATTGCTCCTGCCAAAATACGACAAGCAGTATTGAGATAACCCCAAGTTTCATCTGCTTGTAGCAACATATTTTCTATAGTTTTGCGAATATCGCGTTGCCCGAGGATGGCTTTTGGTAAGCGCCTTGCTTCTGAGCGCCACAATTCCACCTTGCCTTTATCATTCATTTGTCCATAAACTTCAATTACTAAACCTCTTTTGGGTCGGCGAGTTTGCTCAATTTCACCAAAAACTCCTATTGCTTGTTCAATTACAGCAGGAGTTATATCTGCTGTTACATTCTTTTTATCTGGTAAAAGAGCAGTAAAATCACGCCATAGACCTTTATCCTTGCTCAAACTAAAAGCATATAAATCACCTTTACCTTTCTTAGGAATTCGGTAGGCTGTTAAAGCATCAGAGGTAAATTCTTTAGGCCTTACAGCCGAAGCATAAGCAAAATTGCGAGTTCCAACCTGACCATCAAACTCTTCAGGGAATAACTTTATGGATCGTGACAGCCAAGCATAACGATGCACTAGACCACGAGGCTTTTCTGAAGGATCACTTTGCAGGTAGGTAATTTTTGGAGGATCATTTTCCCACACCACCCAATCATGTTGATACTCAGTTGGCGAATAACTAATTAGATTCAAACAAAATGTTTGATGTAAATTATCGCCTTGCACAAGTGTTTGTGCTGCTGTGGCGATGGGCCCACTTGGAGCAGAGGTAATAAAACGTTTAATCAGACCTCCTAAACAAAAGGTTTGATGCTCTAGTAGCAACCTTGCTGCCTGAGCTGGGGTTATCCAGCTATCAGGGTTTTTGGGTGCATTATCTCGTTTAGCATAGTTAAATAGAGGGGTAGTGTTACCACTGCCAAATTCTGTTGATAGGCGGCTCCAGTGTTGGGTGTAGCCTTCAAGAGGCATTTCAGGGATTTGATAGAAGGGATATTCTAAGTGAAACAGGTCAAAGCGGTCATTGAAATGCTCTAAGTACTCATCAATAGCCTCTTTTGGAAAACCTTCTTTAAACCAACGAGCGTTATCCTTAGCATTAGTTGGTCCTTTTAGTGCCCTATGTAAAATAGCTAGTAAGAAACGATATAATGAAGCCACTTCAAGAGGGTTTTCACTCTCAATGCGAAGGTAATTATTAGCATTATTTAGCACTTCCCTTAAGCTGACTTCAGCTAAATTACCTGCTAAATCTCGAGCAGGAATCCATGGTTTTACTTGTAAATCGAAATTAAACAAATTTGTCTAACCTTTCTTTGAACGAATTGATGAGTTAGTTTTGATAACCCATCAAGTTTTGAGTTAGCTACAATTAGCTGTTACTATCTGGATAATCTATAGATTTATTACTTGCAATTTCATTTTCCTCTAACTTTAACCATATGATGTGATCAAAAAAAGTTGTTTCATAGAGGTCTAAGCTACTTTTCTCAGAAGGAAATGTTTGCTTAAGCATTTCCCAAGCGTCTTCCAGTTTTTCAATAGTTAGTTTATAATTGATTTCAGAGTTACCTCCTCTTCATAACACAAGGTTGGTCGCCAAGTGTGTAATTAATTGAGTTTAAGGTAACTCTTTATTCTTGTCAATGAACTAAAACAAACTTTCAGTTTGAAAAACAACTTAGAGTGTGGATTTCTCCCCACAGGAGTGGGGAATACTCATACTTTAAGTTTGAATAACAATGGTTCATCCCCATATAAATAGGGAACATCTTTAATTTAATATTTTTCCCTTATGATGGCAACTTGTGATATAAAATTCCGAGCAAATCATTTAATTCCACCTCCAAATTATTAAGTATTGCCTTTCTATCAATAAGTATTAGCGGATAGCAATTTCTAAGCAATGGATGTTTTTGCCAACTCTCAGGGCGCTCAGTTTTCCAAAAATCCACCAATAAATCTTTGCAGCTTATACTTATGTTTTGCAGATAAAGGCTTTTTGCTAGTTTCCACTTGCCTTCGAGCGAATCATCAAGCCTAAACTCTTTACCTGCACACTTGAAATTTCCATCGCCAAGATCATGAATAGGTATAATTGTTACAGTTGGATCGCCTAAACGGGTTTTAGCCAATAGAGATTTGTGCTTTTCTGGGTTTTCTTCCGGATCATATTGCTCTAGGTTGGGTACATTTAACCAAGAACCATCAGATGGCATACCTATTGCAGCTTTGGCAGCTTCAGCTAAGTCCTCCTGACGCTTTTTGTCTAGTTTTAAAGCAGCTTCTTGAATAGGCTTAACAATATCTGGGGGTGTATTTTTTGGAATAGCTTCTGCATAAATAGTCTCTACAAAAGGATCAATGTCATCAGGTAATGTCAGTTCACGCTTGTCCTTAAGCAAGGCATAAGTTCGTAACAAAATAGTTCGGTCATAGACACTTTCCCAGTAGACCTTCTTATCAGGTAAATATTCCTCATTTTTAAAGTCTGGAACTTCAATGTTTTGTTCTAGACCCATCACATATAACATGGGTTTGACTTGACTTTTAGCTCTATTATCACGTTTATGTCGCCAAATTCGCCCAGCACGTTGCAAGATCAAGTCTACAGGGGCTAGGTCAGTAAACATCACATCAAAATCTAGGTCAAGAGATTGTTCTAGTACTTGGGTTCCTATTAAGATAGCTTTACTAGGACGTTTGCCTTGTTTACCAAACAGGTCTAAAATCTCATCTTCTATTTTTTGCCTTTGCTCAGCAGGGTAGCGAGCATGGAATAAAAATAACTCAACATCTATGGTTTTAGCTTCACCTTCAAGTGCTCGGTAGAGTTGTTGGGCACGTTCTACCGTATTGACTATACAAGCTACACAACCACCATCTTTCACGTTAGAAAAGATTTGTGGAACTAGATTAACAAAGCTAACAGGAGCAGCCTTCAATTCAAGCCAAATTCTACGCTCTGGATCAGATTCAAAGGACTTGAATTCAAGTTCACTACCTGAAACCTTATATACTCTTGGATAGCAAACTTCTTGTGGTACTTCTTTTACTCCATAAGTTTTGAGTAAAGCCTCTCGCCTATCCTTGGGCAGGGTTGCACTCATTACAATAACGCTAGAACCCAACGCATAAAGCCAACTGAGCAAAACCTCAATAAGGCTACTGGTATAGGTATCATAAGCATGTACTTCGTCAATAACAATGGTTCGATTGCCTAATCCCCACATCCGCACAAAATTATGCTTAATTGGTAAAATAGAGAGTAAGGCCTGATCCACAGTACCTACCCCATACTCAGAAAGTTGGGCACGCTTTTTGTTGGAAAACCACTCTTGAGCCTCTACTGCTCCTTTAGCATTAGTAGAATTACCTTCATCTATTTGACGCACTCTGATGTTTTGGTAGTCGTCATTAAGCAGTGCTGCACCATGTAAAAGCTGAAGATCGATGGTTTCATAGCGTCCCATACCTTCTAGAAAACCTTTGGTGCGTTTGAACATGGCGTTACCAGTGGCTCGAGTAGGCAAAGCCACATACATACCTCGGTGCTTAAGTGTTTGTTGTAAACGAACATGGCTGTAAAAGGCAGCTTCCGTTTTGCCTTCACCCATTGGCGCTTCAATTAAGAGCAGTGTAGGCTCATTACTTTTCTCTAGCAATTCTACAACTGCTTGCTGCAATGGGCGAGGTTTATAAGTTTTACCATCTTTGTCGAAGGCGATTTGCTCAAAGGCAACCCTATCTTCTTTTAGAGCTTTCCGCACTCGCCAGCCAATTCTATCAAGGGCTTTTCTAGCCTTTTCTAAAGAACTCGAGTAATAATTACCAATGTCTTCTACAGGAGCAACAAAGTCGAAAAAATCTTGATTTGAACCAATCCAATCAGCGAAGCTAGTCAGGCCAGCTAGCCGATAAAATGCGGCACTACTTAGCTCTGAGATGCTGGGGGCTTCTGAGAGGTTTGCCTTGAACAACTTAAGGGTGACTTCTATTAATTCTAGTCGAATGCTTTCCCATTTTTCTCTACCTAGTTCACAGCTACCAACATTATCTAGTTCTGAAGGAGAAGCTCGCAAGCCATGATGACAACCAACAGCATCTGCAGTTTGTTTTAATAAATCGTATGCTAATGATGTTTTTAAAGGATTATTCTCTTCTCCCATTACTAACTGGCTAATAAATCCATGTGGTACATAATCTGGCTTTCTTTGCCAAGTTAGTCCTTGCTGCCTAACAAGGTTTGCACCTGTAGGCCACAGGGTTTGAAAGGTAGGGCTAGCCTTACCTAAATCATGTAGAGTTATGAAACTTAATAGCCAAGGTTTGGCTTGCTCGTACTTAGAGAACCCTAAATCTTGAGCATAGAGTTTACGGGTACTTGAAGGTTCACGCTCTAAGATTGCTTCAGCGCAAGCTGCCACATCAAGCATATGGTGGATAAGGGGGTGCCACGAGCCATCATTTTTCTCTCGGTCACTTTTACCCCATAAAGCTTTTGCTGGTTCAGATAAATGACTCATATATCTAACATATCAAAGTTAGACGTCAAGTAGCGACGCTACATGCTGAGCCTCTTCTAGCCATCGTTGCCTCAGATTTTCCGGTTCTTTTACCTCTACTTTGGAACCCCAACTTTGTACCCATGAAAGAATTTCTAGTGGAAAACCTTTACTATCTGATCCACAAAGAACTTCAACCAAAATAGCTGAATCAGGATAAGTTTCCTTAATTTCAAGATTTGTATAACCACCTTCACGGATGCGACTAGTTGCTTCTTTATTGAATTTTAATTTTACTGTGACTGTTGGACCACCGCTAGTACCAATTATACCCCAAGCAGTTGATAAATAGTGCTGTGGATCAAAATCTTTAGGAATCGTGTATCTATCATTAAGTAATTGGGCGTTACGCATTCTTGACAGCTTCCACGTTTGGATACGTTTGTGGTAAGAGCGCTCAAAGCCAATAGCGTAGGCTGCGAGATTATTACGGTTGATTTCAATGAAGTATACTTCGAGTTGCTTTGGTCGCCAATTACCTGAGCCATGTGTAGAAAGATATTCAAAGGCTAGAACATGCCCTTCAAACCAAGCTCGAGCACAAATTTCAAGAGTACGGTCATCACCTGAACGATTACTTAAGTCAGTAACACTCCTTAAGGCAATAGCCTTTACTGGCTCAGGAAGCATATTAGCAAGCTTCTCAAGGGCTGATTTATAGAAGCGGTTGCCAGTAGGCGAATGGTGATATAGAAGACGAGCAGCAGCATGAACAGCAAGCGCCTCTACTGAATTAAGATTTGACCCTACTTCACGAATAAAATAGGTGTTTTTCTCAGTGTATTCTATAGAGTGTTGCTCCTTAAGCTCCTTTATGTCGCGTTGTATAGTTCTTATAGGCACACTTAACCAATCAGCAAGTTCCTTGCTAGTTCTTTCCTTACGTTTGAGTAGTTCCAGTATTTCAAGAAGGCGTTGGGCTTTGTTTAGATTTCTAGTCATTGTTGTGATTGTAGCTTGATGGGGTTTAAGGGCACTATAAATCTATTGGCTATTGATAGATTCCAAGGAGACATCTATAGCTAACTTTCTTGCTAAGATACTCTCTATAAACATGGAAATTATATCTTTCTTACAAAGTTTTGCTACTCCTTGGTTGGACAAGTTTTTCCTTTTAGTTACTCATATTGGTTCAGAGCAAGTTTTTATTTGCCTTCTTATCACCATTTATCTGGCTTTTGATAGTCGTATTGGTCAACGTCTTGGCATTTACTCCTTGCTAGGCTATTATCTGAATTTTCACCTAAAAGGTTTGTTTGACACTCCAAGACCTTTTGAGCTTGACTCAAGCGTACTACGCAGTGCAGCAGCAGGTGAAACGGGCATTGGTGCAGGCATTCCTAGTGGCCATGCACAAGGTAGTATGACCTTTTGGGGGCTCCTTGCTTTTTATTTTAATAGAAAGTGGCTTTATCCTCTGTGTGCACTTATTATTATCCTTGTTGCTTTAAGCCGCATTTATCTAGGAGTTCACTTTCCTATAGATGTTTTGGCTGGTCTTCTTATAGGAGCTGTAATTGTTGTACTTGCACTTGTACTTGACCACTACACACGCAATCTTATTATGCATAAGATGCTTCTACTGCTCCTAGGACTCACTCTACCTTTTTTATTGCACTTATTTTTACCCACAGAAGACTCAGAAAAACTTTTGGGGTCGCTAGCTGCTTTTATTACCGGTCCTACTATTTTAAGACACCGTGCTAAAGGTGGTATTGTGCCAAGATTTCTAACTGCATTGTTAGGTTTAGTATTGGTGTTTGGTGTGCTTGTAGGCTCGAGCCTACTAATACCTGAAAGCATCAAAAGTAATGTTAATTTTGGTTTTCTCCGCTACCTTATCATTGGTTATACAGCCACATTGCTTGCTCCTTGGTTAGCAAAGCGAATTGGCCTTATGTAGTCTTTTAAATAATCTTACTCAAAATCCCGAACTTGGCGCTCATTATTTTTAAGATGGTTTCTGAGAGACAATCTAACCAAACTTTAATTAACTTTTCAGTTGATTGCTAATCATGGAAAAATAGTTAGCGAAAAACTCCCCAACAATTCTATTTTTAGGATAAATACTATATAATTTGCAGCGAAGGTTACTTAGCTGATAATCAGTTGAGTGAATTTTTAACTAATTACCTAGTATTCAAAAGATCATTACGGAAACAATTACCTAGCGAATTTGCCTGTAATATTACCGTAAGTTACCCTACGATAAGCTATTTCATACAATGGCTTATCCGGAGATTTATGAAATATAAAAATGGTTTTTCTGCAACAGAAATGATTGCTGTTTTAGGGATTTTGGGGATTGTTTTGGCCCTTGGTTTACCTCTGGCCTTAAAAGGTTTTGTTAATCCACTTGATGATGTTACCACACAACTAGAGGGTTTTTTTAAGCAAGCTAGAGCTCGAGCCTTAGCCACTACTTCTGCCTCTTATTTTTATCCTGAGGTAACCGCAACACCTCATACCATTGCTGTACAGCGTATTCCTAATTGTGCCCCAAGTAACATTACCATGGCTGATGATAATAGTTTTCCTGCAGATAGTTTATGGGGATTAGACATAAAGCAAAGACCACTTGAGATACCTAGTGAAATAATTCTTGAAACTCTCAATTGGGGTGTGTGTATTGACAGCCGAGGTCTAGCTACTTTCTTGGACAACAATTTTACTGGTAAGGTGAGTTTCTACTATCCCAAGAAAAATAAAAGATTATACGTCGAAATGTCTCTGGGTGGTGCAGTGCGTGTGACTCAACAATGATAGAGGTGAAAAATGGATAACAACAAAGGATTAACTTTAATGGAAGCAATGGCTGCAATGGTCATTGTTACTATACTAATTGTTGCTTTAGTACCTGTTTTAGTAAGCTTTACGCATGTAAATAAGAAAAGTGAATTGCGAAGTGGTGCAGTTGATGCAGCTGAACTACTTCTAGAAAGGTATCGCACTTTAGAAATAGGGGACACCCTACCCACAACTGTGCATACTCATACAGAAACCGTCACTGTAGCAGACCGCGACTATGAAACAAAAACACTCTTTTGCGAAACGAGCAGTTACTGTGACAATGAGACTACTCATATTAAAGTGGAGGTGAGCTTCCATAGTGAGCAACTTTACAATGTTGAAACAGTTTTTACCAGACTTGATAAAACCAACTAAACATAACCGCAGATTAGCAGGATTAACTACTGTTGAGCTATTAATGGCTATTGGCGTTACTGCTCTTATTTTAGGTGTTGCTTTAGGGTTAACTCTTTCTAGCCGCCGCCTTTATGATGCTGATCATACTCGGGTACAAACCTTACAAAACCTGCGAGGTAACTTAGATTTAATTAGTATAGACATACGTAAAGCAGGTGCAAATTTACCTTCTACTTTTCCTGCTTTGCTAGTTGCTGATGGTGGTTCAGGTGCAGATACACTTACTACACGAGAAGGTCTAATAGACAGAATTAATATCCTTACCATTTGTGTACAAAACACCTTAATTATTTATGATGCAAACCAAGCTAATACCAATACCAACTGCGACTTTGTAGATCAAAACCCTCAAGATGGGCTTCCTGATCCTTCTGACCCTTTATATACTACATGGCAGAATCTGCGTACAGCTAATAAAAATAACACATTAAGAGCGTTTATTTTCTCTTCTACAAACAATCAAGGAGAGTTTTTTAATATTAGTAATGAGCTTGATTTAGGAAATGGGCAATTTGGACTTGATGGCGTTACCACAAATGGGTATCCGCAAGGAGCAAGAATATTCATTATTGAAGAACGACAGTATCAGCTTGCAGCTGATGTATTGGAAATGGTTGTTAATGAGGAAAATACTTTTAATGTTTCCTTTGGCATCACAGATTTGCAACTTCAAGTTGGTTTACAAAATGGTAGCACCACCAATAGCTTTGGTGCAAATGACAATTGGAAAACAATTGATTGGGTTGATGTTACTCTTACAGGTCAAAACTCTAATGGTGAGGGTAGCGTTCGCACAGTATCATCCCGCATCTTACCACGTAATGTTATTAGTGGTAACTGACGCAAGAAAGTATAAGGTAAAACTATGTTAAAAGATAAAAAGCAAGGGTTTGCTATGATAACGGCTCTACTACTTTTAGTAGTTTTGGCAGCACTTGTGGCAAGCTACTTTGCATTAACTTCTGTAGAAGTTTCTACTGAAAGCTCTTCTAGAAATAGCACTACTGCCTTTTATGCTGCTGAAGCAGGGCTTAATCTTAGGGCTAAAGAAATTCGTGAGGTTTTTGAAGGTTTTAATAATCCAAGCGGCACTAGTCCAACTAACTATAAAGATTGCTTAACTGGTAATTCAGGCTCAGGTGACTTTGCTTGTTCGCAAAAAACCTTTTCTGGTCATAAGGTATTAACATATGTCATTGATGAAACTTTGAATAATCCCCTGTCTATTAAAATACCACCCGGCGAGCGTTTTGCAGGTTTGTCTGCTCAACAACTTACTTATACTGCTTACTCAACAAGTTTAGATAAGCAAAATCTACCTGAGGCTATTTTAGGTCTTCAATTTAAGAGCCGCGTAATACCTATGTTCCAATTTATGGCTTTCTACAATAAAGATTTAGAGTTTCATCCTGGTGCTTTTATGTCTGGGACGGGACCTATACATGCTAATGGTGACATATATCTTAACTCTTGGGCTACTCTTCAACTTTTGGGCGGAATAAGTGTAAGTGAGAAAGATCCAGGTTTGCCTGCTAATCAAACTACTCCCGATTATGATGGTGGTAACCTTTATCGTGGTATTAAGCACACTGTGAATGGTGTCGGAGATTGTGCTGGTACTGTAAATATAGTTACTGTTTTAGGAGATGTTAATAGCATACAACCCCTGAACTGTAATAACGTGGCTCAGCGTAGATTAGTTGCTGAATCTGAAATATTAACAACATGGCCTGAAATTATTAGCGTAAATAATGATTTCGTAGAAATTCCACCACCTAATACCTTTGTAGTAGGGGGAGAATATTGGAATGACTCAGACTTAAGAATTACTTTTAATGTAGCGGCAAACCAAATTCAAGTGAGAGATGAGTTTAACAACTTTGACAATGCCCTTACAACAAGTTTAAGCCAATGTCAACTTTTGCAAGACCCTGCATTAAGTTTTAGTGCCCAAAATGTACTCTATATGGGTAATGATGGTGCTGGCAATACTGGACCCATCACAGTTTCAAATCAATTTCTAGATAGGCGTGAAGGGAACAATTATACTCTTGTTAATGTTGATATTATTTCTTTACTGACCTGCATTGATGGGAATAATGGCTTACTAAACCTTGGTCCAGCAGGTCCTAATGTAGGGCTTACAGACGCCACTAATGGTGGTCTAGTATTTTATATAACTGTAACTAATAATAACTTAAACAATTTTGGAATCCGTTTTTATAATGGTGCTAGCCTATCAAGCGTTAATGCCGGTTTACAAGGACTTACTTTAGTAACTAACTTACCAGCTTATTTACAAGGCGATTTCAATTTAGGCCAATCAGGAGCAGTCAATGTTAATAATTGGCGACCTGCAGCTATTTTTGCTGACACTTTTAATGTACTTTCAAATGGCTGGCAAGATACTACTACCACTTTAGTTTGTGCACAAGGTGGAGCAATAGCAAACACAACAGAAGCTAATGTAGCAATACTTAGTGGCACTGATAGAACAGGAGGTAGACAAGGGCCTCTTGGCTGGAATGGTGTAGCTAGTGGTGGATTGCATAACTACCCTCGTTTTCACGAGGACTGGTCAGGAGCTTGTGGAGGTGGACAAACTTTTTCCTACCGAGGTTCATTTGTTAGTTTAGGCACTCCAAATTTTGCTATTGGACAATGGAGATGTTGTGGTGTTAATCCATATTATTTGCCTCCTATACGTAACTATGGCTTCGATACACGCTTTCAGAATCCTGTCAATTTACCACCACTAACACCTCGAGTGGTCTACGTAACTCAAGAACTTTTCGAGCGCAGCTTTGACGAAGAAGGCTTCATTAATTAACCTGATAATCCACCTACACGTTTTTATTTTTCAACCCCCCTTAACCTTTATAGGTTAAGGGGGGTTTCCATAGCTTTAATGAGTCAAAGCTCTTAGAATGCCAGTTCCAAGTTATACTTGGGAATTCCTGTTTTGAACGCTCCAGGCACTGTAAGATGATTTGCCAAAATAAAAACGCAGAGTGTTCGGATATAAATCAAGATTAATACTATTTTACAGCATTCCGCTAACAATTCACAGAAAATACACAACTCAACCTTCTTGCCTTAAACTAAGTATTTTACATTATATTTACTTAGTGAGTAGAATTAACTTTAGAGTTATTTGAATGATCTTATTTAGATCTTATGAAAGCTGCTCTGTATTAGATTAAGATATTATGGCTTAAGGGTAGGGGCATTAAAATTATTTTATAAGGTTTTATTGAGAAAGTTTGTATTATGAAACAAGATCTCGCATCTGGTTTTACTCTTATTGAAAGCCTGGTGATTTTGGCAACCCTAGGAGTTTTAGCTGCCCTTAGAGTTTTTAGATACCAAAGTTGGCAACAAAGACAATTGCGTAGGATAATAAGGCATTTACTCGAGCACCCCAAAGAACATTGTGCCAAAATATATACCTACAGCTCAAGCAATAAAGTTCCAATCATTAGTTTTCAAGATGGAGATTAGAGTACGTGTTAAGAAAAAGCAGTGTGTCAAGAGGTATTACCCTTGTTGAAGTACTAGTTGCAATAGTCATTATAGTTATAGTTCTAGGTTCCTTTAGTTACTTTGCTACATCTTTAAAGCTTTCAAAGGAATCTAAGCTCGAAACAGTGGCAGCAAGCTTTGCCCGTAGATACTTTGACACTTTACGTAGTAATTGGCAAAGCAACATTGCCTATGACACTGGTGAATTACTAAACCTCTCACCTCCTAGTGGCTATAGCAACTACAATTTATCAATTACACTAATTGATGGCAAAGGAAATACAACAAAAACCTATACCGAAGATTACATTAACGGGTTTGCTAATTTAGATAGTGCGGTTGACTATATACGCCAAATTGATCTTTTACTTACTTTAGCTGATGGTACCAAGTACAAGTTTAGCACACAAATTGTAAGGCCACCCAACAATTAAAGGAGTGTGATGTTGTGCAAAACAAACATGGTTTTAGTGTAGCAGAGCTATTAACGGTCAGTGTTATCCTCTTGCTTTTATTAGGGATAATAACCCAAGGCTTAATAAGCGGTGGCCAGACAACCCAGCAGATTGTAGTAGAAAGTGATTTGCTTGAAGATGCTAGATCTATGGGTAATATGATAGCTGATAATTTAACTAGGGCTCTTTATGTTTACCCTCCCGGAATAGAGCTAGAGCTAAGCACCTTTAGTGAGCCCACAACACTTAAACCGGGTACTAGCTCGAGTCTCTGGACAGTTGGCAATGACCCGATCATTGCTTTCCTAGAACGCCCTGAAAGTATTAGTGCACCCTGTAGCAATAGTGAGCCTCAGGGTTGTATTTTCTTTAGGGCTTATTATCCTGTAGCACGTAGTGAAGTAACGAAGGACACTGGTCCCTATTCTTACTTAAAAGATACTCTTAACAGCACAACTTGGATACTTTTTGAGTATCACAAACGTTTAGATATTCCTTATGCAAATATAGCTTCTGGTTTAAGTTCTGCTCCTATAGGAAATATGATTGCTGGTGAAAAGGGTGATATCATAGCAGAATACATTTTGGAAAATAGCTTCAATGTATCTTTTGATCGGTGCTATGATGAAAAGGGTTTTATAAACGACTCCAATAATGACAACATACCTGATTGCAATGGTTTGAGCACAACAGTGGTTTATGCAAGTGTAGTAAGTGGCAACTTTAGCTTTGAACAAGGCCGTAAAAAAAGGCGTTCTTTTAAAGGTACTAAACTAGAATTTGCTATAGCCCCTCGTAATTTAGTTAATCCTTCAATTGTTAATTAAGGAGTAAGATTCATGATAGTAAAGCGCTCTCAAAAAGGCATTGCTATGATTGCGGCTCTTGGCTTTATGATAATTACTGTGGCTTTTATTGGTACTTTGCTAACTGTCAATGTCTCAAATAAGCGCCTAACTGCATATAATATACAAACTATTCAAACACAACTTGCCGCAGAGGCAGGTATAGATCAAGCAGTGTTTGCCCTGTGGCACGTTGCTTCTAAGAGTATTGAAGCTGACAAACCGTTAGGCCAAAAGAGTGTTGAAGATTATCGCAGATATTGGGATACATTAGATCCCCCCCTAAAGGCAGCTGTTACTGAAGATGAAGACCAAACACCTATTTTTGGTGACCCTGTTAGTATTACAGGTGATTTAGGTAATGGCACTAGTTATCAAGTAGAAGTAAGCCGTAAGGATATAGGCGCTAAGAGTACCTTACGTATGGTTGCCACTAGCCATTTGGGAAATGAGTCTACTAGGCGATTAAGTCAAAATTTTAGTGTGGAGTTCCCACCTTTTGAGCTTGATTTTGCACTACTTACTGACATGGTAAATTGTACTTTTTGCCATGCGGCATTCATTTCTATGGAGTCAGGATATAGCTTTGAACATGGTGATTCTAGTACAGACTATATGGTAAATATAGCCAATGAAACAAACCGCCAAAATGCAGCAACTGGCACTGAACGAGTTCGTGTGGCGTCCCTGACTCAACTGATGGCTGAACCGGGTGTAACAGGTGATGCAGATGGTCAAAAGATCCGGGCAAATACTCTTGTTGGTGGCACTATCTACACTAGAGGTGAGCAAAACATTATCTCACCTTGTGATGGTGGCTTTGGCTGCAAGGATGGTGTTTTTGGTCCTAGTTACCAAACCTCAGATGGTGAGGCGTTGCCTATTATTGCCAATGAACCTTATCAAGAATTTGGCAATAAACCTAGGCATCCTATTGAGGGTTTTGAGGAAACTTTAGTATGCAGTAAGTCTGAGAAAGATGGGAATAAGGGCTGCGAGAAAGCTAATGCTCGAGGCTATGTTAATTACCCTAAAGCAAAAAAAGGACAAATAGCACCTATTGATGGTGTTGTACCTGACGTTGCACTTTTTCCCAGTCCTGTTTTCGATACGGATGGTAATCGGTATATTGATAATGAGGAATGGTCAGCAGCAGTAGGCAGTACTTCTCTAGGTAAAATTGACGGGGCAGCACGTCTCTTACTATCACCTACTGATTCAGATGGTAATGTGCAAAGCGGCTCGAGTGACCAATTTACCTTTTCTAAGGTAACAGCAAGTCCTATTGATGATTTAAAAAGCTATACCTCTTTGATTCCCTCAAGTAGCAGGGGTATCGAGGGCAATCTTATTCTAATAGGCACTGATACTAATCCAATAAGGCTTACGGGTAGAGTTTACATTGATGGTGATTTGGTTATGGCAGGTTACATTGACCCCGGTAAAGATGGTGTGTTGGTAGTACGTCGCAATCTTTATATTGTTGGGGACTTACTTTATGATTGTAATGGTGGTTCTTTTGGTAGAGATTGTGTGTATTATGATAGTGATAAACCTCTAGCTCAGCCTCGTAACTTACCTCGTTTAGCTATGGCAGCAGCAGGTGTAGTAGTTATTGGTGATTATTCATATGTTTCTCCAGTAAATGGTGGTTTACCTGGAGCATTTAAAGATCCTGGAGAATTTACCAATAGTGCAGTTTTTGCTGAAATAATGAATTTTAACCAAACTCAGCTTAGTAAAAAGCCTCCTCGTTTTTATTCTTGGCAGTATCGCGATAGTTACGTGTCTGATGGTGAGAACTTACCTGTTTGTAGAGATACTGCTGGTGAGTGCCGTGGCTATTATATACCCGGTCACTCTAGTGGTATTGTTAAGCAGCAAGGTCCACTAACAACTGATGAAATTGATAGTGCTGCTGGAGGGGATGCTATAATTCCCCTCTCACCTTATAAACACTGGCTTGCCCCTAAAGCAATTCGTGATGCTAATGATTTAAGTATTCCTGAACAAGAAAAAATCACTGCTACTACTGCGCAAAATATGATTCGTGATCTTTGGGCAGAATTTATACAGAATAACCACAATGGTCGTCCCAGTGGGGCTGTGCCAAAATCTTCGGATGACAGGCAAGCTTTACGAATAGATGGTTTAATCTACAGTAATAATGCTGTTTTTGCTTTCCTACCAACTGCCTTAGAAACGCATGGCAGTTTAATTATTAATGGCAGCATAATTGCCTATGAAACAGGTTTACTAATTTATAGCAACGCTGATCACAATTCATCGTGTGATTATGGTCAAACAAATCTGTTTAGTTCCAATCAGCCAGATTGTATAGGCCTGAGGGTGCATTATGATAGGCGTTTACCAGCACTGTTAGATTTGCGTGATACTGGGCCGCAATTACACAGCCTAAGTTTTGAGTGGCAAAGCTTGGATTAATGTTGGCCTATTGTAGAGACGCAGTTAATCGCGTCTCTACACCAATTCGGAGTCAGAAAGAATCTCTACTAGACTGGGGCCTTGGTGTTTAAACGCTGAATCCAACGCCTTATCAAGTTCTGCTTTATTACTAACACGAATTCCGTGCGCCCCGCAAAGCTTGGCATACTCAGCAAAGTTAGGATTATGCAAAGACGTTTGCCAAACTTCCCAATTACCCGAGCGCTGCTCTTTTGATATTTTACCTATCTCAAAGTTATTTAACAGGACATGTGTTATATTCATTTTGTACTTTACAGCAGTAGTTACTTCTGCCAAATACTGTCCCAGACCACCGTCCCCTGAAACTGAAATAACTTTACGTCCTTTAAATCTAGGGTCCTCTTCCTGTGTTGCTGCCCAAGCACCAAGCGCAGCAGGTAAAGCAAAACCAATTGAACCTAAATAACCTGACATAAGGATGTTTTGCCTACTACACTCAAAATAACGCCCAAATGAATAAGTATTATTGCCTACATCTACAGCTATAATGGCATCCTCGGGCACTTGCCTATTCATAGCAGCAAAAATAGCAGCAGAATTAATCCCCTTACCTTTATCATCATTTGTGCGCTTTTCTTTCTCTGCACGCCAAATTTGCCAGCGTTCAGCAATTTCACTATGTTGGTTTTTGGCTTGATGATTACTTAAAAGAGCCTCTTTCAAAAGCTTTGTTGTTATCCCTATCTCTCCCCAAACAGGAACTGTTACACTATGAAATTTACCCAAAACCATTGGGTCATAATCGACTTGGATAGTACGCTTTTTAGGTGAAATCCCTGTATGGTTGCTAAAACTTGCACCTAACGCCAATAAGCAATCAGCCTCATTCATAAACCAGCTAGCAATTGGCGTACCGCTACGTCCCAGAACACCAGCAGCTAACGGATGACTATCAGAAATCAACCCTTTACCCTTGAAGGTAGTTATTACTGGGCAATTAAGCATTTCTGCTAGCTCTATAATTTCAGGCATATTAAAGCGAGCACCATGCCCTACAATAATTGCAGGATGTTCTACAGTACTAAGTAATTTTATAGCTTGCTCGAGAGATTCTTGAGGAGGAGTAATAGCCTGCTCAGTCAAGCGACCTTTAGGATTACTAGCTTGTTCATTAGCTGCAGGTAGAACCTGTACTTCATCAGGAAAAATGAGATGTGAAACTCCACGATTTAAAATGGCACTTTTTAGGGCTAGATTCATAAGTTCAGCGTGTTTGCTGCTGTGCAAAACAGATTGTGACCATTGGGCTACCTTACCAAAAGCAGCTTGTAAATCTACCTCTTGAAAAGCACCGGGGCCTAGAACCTGTGTGTCTACTTGGCCTGTTAAAGCCAAAGCAGGGGCACGGTCAACATTGGCATCCCAAAGGCCAGTAAGTAGGTTAGTAGCACCTGGACCAGCAATAGAAAGACATGCTGCTGGGCGACCTGTTAGTTTGCCATAAGCAGAGCAAGCAAAAGAGGCAGCCCCTTCATGGCGAATACCTATATAGTGCAAGTTACCCGCTTCTTCTTGCCTACGTATAGCATCAGCCAAACCCAAATTAGAATGCCCTACCATACCAAAAACGTGCTTAACACCCCAATTAACCATAGTTTCTGCCATTACATCTGAGACTGTAGCACTATGAGGCTCTTCAGGTTTAAGCCCTACATAAACACCATCTTCACGTATTTCTGTAGGGTAGGTTTCTACCCCATCATCATGGCCACCTGGTGAATTTCCTGTAAGCGGATGATAATCCCAACCATGCCAAGGACAACGCAACCAACCTTTTTCTATAGATCCTTCACCTAAAGGTCCACCTTGATGAGGGCATTTATTATCGAGTGCTGCATATTTACCTTCAAAATGCGTCATGCACACAGTTATGTGTTCGCAGGTAACAGCTTTAACACGCCCTTCAGGTAGTTCTTTGTCATCTAGAACTTTATGCCAATTGAGATTTGGGGTTTCTCGAGTATTTTCAGTCATTATGGGCTCCTTATTGTAGTCTTCGTTTTCTAATTGCTCTTGTATCATCTCTACTAACCTTTCATCACACAACAAAACTATAGAAATAGCTCTAGAAGCTTTGTCTTATCCTTAGTATTAGCATTTCTCTTTATCTTGTCTACTGCCTCAAATGCCTCTTTCTCTGGCTCTTCACGTTTTGCCAATGCTGACAATGCCCACATAGCTGGGCTATCACTGTCTAAAAATTTCCTAGCCTCTATTTCGTCCAGTCTTATTACTTTATAGTTCCATGTGATGTTGCCTAATCTATGTCTACCTGTGTCGTCCTTACCTTTGTTATTCAGGTATAAAACTACACTCTGTGCAGGCTTTTCCTCTTTCTCAGTGATTCTTGATATGTAGCTTAGCATCCTCCACTTCATTACCTCTGTGTCGTCCTTCGCTTCAAACTCAATATGGAATAGCATTTCCTCACCATTGGCTAGTGTTACTGTATATTTGATCTGTTCTTAAAGCACCAACAGGTAATTCTATGTTGCCATCACCAACTCTTTGTATTGGTTTCTCTACTAGCCATTCTGTAAAGTCCTTGAGGAAGCTCTCAAATAGTCTTTTTAGTGGATTGTCGGTTTTAGCTATAGGGTATTATAATAGGTCTAAGGCTCTTCTGGGTTGAGGGAAATTCTTAACAGCCCAACACTTTGAGAAAAAATCATTTTAGTAAAGTAACTCTTTTTTTGCAGTCAGGTAAGTTATTTATAGGTACCAAGTAAATGTGCCATAATATTTTTTATGTATGCTTCTCGAGCCTTTGAGCTTATAAGCGTTGAGGATTATTTAGAAGGTGAGAAAAACACCTCTTTTAAACATGAATTTATCCACGGCAAAGTCTATGCTATGGCTGGAGCAAGTGAGACCCATAACCGTATTTCAGGTAATGTATTTGCCCAACTTTGGGGAAAACTCCCTTTAGATTGTGCTATCTATATGAGTGACATGAAGCTTCGAGTCAACGAAACAACTTTTTATTATCCTGATGTAATGATTACTTGTGAAAAAGATACCGCCAACGAGTATTACAAGGAAAATCCTTGTCTTATTATTGAGGTGCTTTCGGCCTCTACCAAAAACACTGACAAACGGGAAAAATTGGATTTGTACATGAAAATTCCCAGTCTACAAAGCTACGTGCTCATTGACAGTCAAAAACGTCATGTTATTGGTTATTACCGTCAAGGTGACACCTGGGAGGAACGGGTGTGGGATAAGGGTGTGGGTGAGGTGAAATTTACCTGTTCTGGGACTGTACTAAGCTTAGATGATATCTATCAAAATACAGGGCTTTGAGGGCTCGAGCTGTCAAAGTAAAGAAAAAAAGTTATACTTAAAGAGATAACATGAAATTTTCACATTTAAATCTTGCATGGGCTGCACTTATAGGCAACATCGTAGTAATTCTACAAGGAGCAATTGTACGAGCTACTGGTTCAGGAGCTGGTTGTGGACGACATTGGCCTACTTGTAATGGGGAAATTATTCCTTTAGGTTATAGCTTAAAAACTACTATAGAATTTTCACACCGTTTGCTGTCTACGGTGGTGCTTTTACTAGGTATATGGCTTTTTGTAGTTGCCTTTAGAAAACGTAAAGAAAAGCAAGGCTTTTTTGTTTTTGCAACTGCTTCATTGGTTCTTTTGTTTATAGAAGCTTTCCTAGGCGCAGTAACAGTTCTGTTTGGCTTAACTGATGAAAATATTAGCATAGCACGGGGTATTATGGTGGCCTCCCACCTTGTGAATTCTTTGCTTCTAGTAGGGGCGTTAACTTTAACGGTTGTCTATGCTTACCCGAAAAACCCTTGGCCTTTTAGATTGCAAAGACAAGGGGCCCTTACTACTGTTTTACTCATAGGACTTGTAAGCATGCTTTTTTTGATGTTTTCAGGTGGTATAGCAGCTATGGGTAATACTATGTTTCCTGCAAGTAGTTTGCAAGAAGGCATAGCTGCTGACTTTGCTCCCGATTCACACCCTTTTATTCGTTTGAGAATATTACATCCTTTGATTGCTATTGTAGTAGGGGTTTATTTGCTACTAAGCCTAGGGCTTAGCTGGTGGCTTAAACCTGTTTTGGAAGCTCGAGTAATAGCCAAAGCTTTACTAACCACATATCTACTACAAGTTCTTATTGGCTTTATAAATATGGTTTCTCTAGCTCCTATAATCCTGCAGATTTTGCACCTAGCAACAGCAATAGTAGCATTTGCCTTACTTACAACACTAAGTGCCTATTTGCTAGGAAGTCCTAATGCACAAGAAAAAGCCTCAGTAACTTTACAAGCACAATCTCAAGGTGTTGGATAAGTTTGGATCAATATAGTATAGTGCTCCAGAAAATTTCCCCCTAGAGGGGAATACCCTCTGTGAGCATATCATTCTGAGGAGTATAACGATGAAGAATCTCTTATGGCATAACGCAGTGAGATCCTTTGCATTTACCCTTGAAAGGACTTAGGATGACACCCATTGCTTTGGATCAGGCAAGATACTTACCTGGATGTCTATAATGCTGTAAGTATCTGTTTCTCAAAATTTGGTTATTTATGTAACTGTATTGGGATAGAGTACTAAGCTTATTATAAGTGCATGCCTTATAAATTCTTCACTATGAGCACTACAGGAGACACAACATGCTAAAACGCATATTACTTTCTGGGCTAGTGGTTCTTTTAAGCTTTACACATGCACAAAAACTAACTACCCTTCTTCCAGAAAAACCTATTTTTGCTTTAGGTATTTCTGACTTAGAAATGCTGCGTAAAGAGGTCGTTGACTTTACAGATGTTTTTGAAAAACTAGAGATAGGAGAAGCTCTGGTATCATTGATTTCTCCCCAAAGCAATGACGATGCCTATAGGTATATGGCCAATTTATGGTTGCTAGTTTGTGATGAGGCGTGGCTTACATGGGTAAATGTGCCTTCTGAACAATTCCCAGTTCTTGTTGCCTTAGCTAGAATACATCCTGACTACGCTGAGGATTTTGCCAGTTTTCTAAAAAACCCTACTGCTGAAAATAAGAAAGCAGATAATTATAGCTATAATTTGATAACTTTTGAACAGGGGAGTAACATTTTTGAGGCTGTAGCCTATACTCTAGTAGATGACATCCTTATTTTTAGTAGCAATGAGAATACTTTGCAAGAAGCATTAGTAAATTTAGGTAGCGAAACTGAAGCTAGTTTTGCTACTAGTAAAGCCTACCAGCAGACTTTAGGATACTTAAAGCTTGGACAGGTCTATAACTACTTAGACTATGGGGAACTTGCTGTATTGCTAGGTCCTCTAATTCAAAACCTAGGTTTGAACAAGCTTACTTCAAGGCTCACATCTGCTATTTCTACTTTGGGTGTAAGTGCAGGAGTAACTCGCTTAACTGGAGATGGCATGGTTACAGAAAGCATTCAGTTACCTAATGCTAAAGGTGGCGACAAAGACTTATACCGCTTGCTCACCCAAGCACAACCTGCTAGTGACACCACACTAGCTTTTGTTCCATCTACAGCTTTTGCCTTTAATAGTGGCCATAATAATTTAGACGCTTGGTGGCGTTACCTTGATGACCTCGTCAAAGACTCTCAAGTCCTAGGTAGCGGATTAGATGATTTACTTTTGGCCTTCTTTGGTTTAGATGTAAAAAATACCTTTTTAAATTGGGCAGGCAAAAACGTCACTACAGTAACAACCAATGTAGCTAAAGCTGCTGAACCCGGATTACCTAGTGAAAATCTACTTGGTGAAACTGTTTATATTATAGAAACAAGCGATGAAGTAGCTATGGAACGTGGTTTAGGACAGCTTTTTACAGTGCTAAGTGAAGGTGTTGCAGCTTTTGCTGATCCTCAAGGAGGCACAGGAAATGCTAGTAGTGAACAAGTAAACATAGCAGGTACGGAGGTAAGTACTTATAACATTACAGGCGGCTTGAGTCTAAGCTATACCATAACTGAGGGGTATGTGCTCATTGCCACCTCTTTAACAGCAATGCAATCTGTCCTAGAAGCTAGAGACAGTGAAGACAAGCTTGAAACTACAGAGGCTTATAAATATTTAGCTTCTTTTGCTCCTGAAGACGCCAGCAGCTTTGGCTTGAGTAACACCAGTGCTAGTATGGAGAGTGCTGCAACACAACTTAGTACACAGCTTGAGCTATTTGCTGGGCTAGGTGGAGCAGCAAACTTAGATTTTGATCAAGTAGAGCAGGCTAGTGCTTCTGTAAGAAACTATCTCAGCTTCATTGCTTCTTGTCTAGGTTATAACGTGGCTTACACGCAGATTTCCCCTGAAGGGACGATTTACAATTATGGAGAAACGCAAATTTCTTGGCAATGTAACCAAGAAAGTAATGAAATATCAGAAGTTAAATTAGAATGATATGCTCACAAAAGAGAGCCTTCTCTAGAAGAAGGCCCTCTTTTGGAACACTATACTACCTCTGCAAAACTATCGCTACAGCAGAGTCAGACTTGGTATTATCAAAATCAGATGTGGCAGTTACTGTAGTTCGTCCCTGAGCAGCACCTGTAACTACTCCATTAGCATTCACTGTTGCAATGCTAGAGTTTGCAACAGACCAAGTTACAGTTGTGTCAGCAGGGTCAAGGTTTACACCATTTACGGTAGCAGTAAGGGTTGTACTACCACCTACAGGCAACTCATCCTCTTCAGGAGTTACAACTACACTGCTAACGCTTTTACTGTTATTTGTTACTTTTACCGTTGCAGTACCTGACTTAGTATTATCAAAATTAGAGGTGGCAGTTACTGTAGTTTGCCCCACAGCAACACCTGTAACTACTCCGTTAGCGTTCACTGTTGCAATGCTAGAATTTGCAATAGACCAAGTCACAGTCTGATCAGCAGGGTCAAGATTTGCACCATTTACAGTAGCAGTAAAGGCTTGAGTGTTACCTATAGTCACAGCAGCATTTGCTGGGGCTACAGTTACGCTAGTGACACTTTTATTGCTATTTACAGTAATTGTTGCAGTACCTGACCTAGTACTATCAAAGTTAGAAGTGGCAGTTACTGTGGTTTGCCCCTGAGCAACACCTGTAACTACTCCATTAGCGTTCACTGTTGCAATGCTAGAATTTGCAATAGACCAAGTCACAGTCTGATCAGCAGGGTCAAGATTTGCACCATTTACAGTAGCAGTAAAGGCTTGAGTGTTACCTATAGTCACAGCAGCATTTGCTGGGGCTACAGTTACGCTAGTGACACTTTTATTGCTACTTACAGTAATTGTTGCAGTGCCAGATTTAGTGTTATCAAAGTCAGAAGTGGCAATTACAGTAGTTTGTCCTTCAGCAACACCTGTGACTACTCCGTTGACATTCACTGTTGTTATGCTAGTGTCTGCAATTGACCAAGTTACAGTCTGGTCAGCAGGGTCAAGGTTTATACCATTCACAGTAGCAGTAAAGGCCTGAGTGTTACCTATAATCACAGCAGCATTGATTGGTGCCACAGTCACGCTGGTAACAGTTTTATTGCTAGTTACTACTATTGTTGCAGTACCTGATTTAGTACTGTCAAAATCAGAGGTAGCAGTTACAGTAGTTTGCCCTTTAGCTACACCCGTAAGTACACCCTGAGCACTTATTGTTGCAATGCTAGTATCTGCAACTAACCAAGTTACACGCCTGTCATCTGGGTCAAGGTTTGCACCATTAACAGTAGCAGTAAGAGTTTGTGTATCGCCTACAGACAAACTAGCGTTAACAGGAGTCACAGTCACGCCACTAACAGTTTTATTACTGGTTACTACTATTGTTGCAGTGCCTGATTTAGTACTATCAAGATCTGAGGTAGCAGTTACTTTAGTTTGTCCTACAGCTATACCCGTAACCACTCCCTGAGCACTTATTTTTGCAATACTACTATCTATAACTGACCATGTTACAGTCTCGTCAGCTGGATCAAGGTTTATTCCATTAACAGTAGCAGTAAGAGTTTGTGTATCGCCTATGCCTACACTAGCATTAGTAGGGGTCACAACTACGCTACTAACAATTTTATTACTGGTTACTACTATTGTTGCAGTGCCTGATTGAGTATTATCAAAATCAGAGGTAGCAGTTATAGTAGTTTGCCCTTCAGCCACACCTGTGACTACTCCATTAGCATTCACTGTTGCAATGCTAGTATCTGCAGTTGACCAAGTTACGATCCTATCAGCTGGATCAAGGTTTATTCCATTAACAGTGGCAGTAAAAGTTTGTGTATCACCTATGGCTACACTAGCATTAGCAGGGGTCACAGTCACACTATTAACAGTTTTATTACTAGTTACTATTATTTCTGCAATGCCTTCATTGCCCATTGATCGTGGTGGAGCAAAGTTAGAAGTTGCATATACCCTAGTTTCCCCTTCAGTTACACCTGTAACCACTCCTTGAGCATTTACCCTTACAACACCACTAAATCCCCAAGGGTTACCAATTGGAATAGTTGACCAAGTTACGGTCTTATCAGCTAGGTCAAGGTTCGCACCACTAACAATAGCAGTAAAAGTTTGTTTACCACCTACGGTCACAGTACCTCTGTCAGGAATTACTTGGACGTTGTTAACAAATTTATCTCTAGTTACCATTACTCGCATAGTACCTGATTTAGATCTATCAAGATCTGAAGTGGCAGTTACAGTAGTGTGCCCTTCAGCTACACCTGTAACCACTCCCTGAGAGTTTACTGTTGCAATGTTAGTATTTGCAATTGACCAAGTTACACTCCTGTCAGCTGGATCAAGGTTTACACCATGAACAGTAGCAGTATAAGGATAAGTACCGCCTAAAGCCACAGCTTGAACAAAATCTACCTCCACTCTTCTAACACCTTTATTCACTACTATTATTGCTGTACCAAGAGCGGTTTCTCCTCGTTTTCCAAGAAAATGATCTGAAGTTGCTGTTACTTCTGCTATTCCATCAGAAAAACCTGTGGCCACTCCCTGGGAGTCTATTCCTGCAATTACATCATTGTCAGTTCTCCAAGTTAAATCATTAGGATCTATAACAACACCCTCATATATAGCAGTAAAGGTTTGCGTACCACCTACTTCCACAACTACGTTTTTAGGGTCTAAACTCAGTATATGATTAGGAAAATGGTGCGAGTTTTCGTTCTTGCAACTAGCTACTAAGCTCAATAAACTCAATAGAGCTAAACATCCAAGCCAATATCTCATAATAAATTCCTCTCTAAATTGTGTTCAGAAAAAGCTAATAAGCTGACAATCACTCATTATTTCTAGTGCAACATTATTGAAAAATCCCTTGCTGCATTCATTGGTTTTTAATATGGGTATATAGTAATTTAACACTTACACACCTCAATCTTAGTATTTAATGTTCTAAAATATCTTTCTAGAACGCTTTGAGCTTAGTTTACTTTGCTTTACTTAACCAATAACAGAGGGAAATCCCCCATGATTTTTTCCTTTTGATGTTGCATATTGATGTTGGGCTTTAAAGATTTTATACAGGAATTTGTTGTGATAGAGAAGACTAATAGTGACATAAGCTCAAAACTTAAGATTGCAATCATTGAAGATGAAGCGCTCTTTCGTGATTTGCTAGGGGAAAGACTCAAAAAACAAGCCGATTTTGAACTTGTAGGTGCTTATGCTAGTGCTAATGAGGCAAAGCTTAACATCTTAGCTAAAGAAGTAGATCTTGCTTTTGTAGATATTGAACTCGGTGAAGGTCAACCCAGTGGTATTCAACTGGCGCTCGAGCTACGCGAAACCAGACCAAACTTAGGCATAGTACTACTTTCCTATCATAGTGAGCCCCATTTTGCCAAAAAGCTTTCCTGCCGAAAGTTGCTTAGTTGGGGTTACTTACTTAAAAAATCAGTTAGTGATTTTGATGCATTGTATAGGGCAGTAATTAGTGTTTCCCAAGGGGGAGTGGTAATAGATGAGCAGCTTGTAAAACAAATCTCTGAAAGTGAAAACAGTGCGGTACACACTCTAACTGCTAGACAAAAACAAATCTTAGGACTCGTTGCACAAGGCTATAGCAATATAGGTATAGGGAAAAAGCTAGACATTAGTAGTAAATCTGTAGAAAATCAACTTGGTATTATCTACCAAAAACTGGGTATTTTTACGATAAAAGGTGATGAAATTCATTCTCGAGTGAAAGCAGTACTAGAATACCTTGGGGGCTATCATTAAGGATTCATAAGAAAATAAATTACCACACAAAAAATAAGCTATTTCCCCTTATAAATAAAGGGAATCCCCCTTAACTCTAGGATAAATTCAGAATTAGTTATTGGGTTTGAATCACTCTGACAAATTTTATTTTTACTTGGACATTTATATTCATAGTCATCCTTTACTATTGAAGAGGATGACTTTTGTTGGATTTGGGCGGAGATTAGAACATTCACAAAGAACAACTACTAAGGAGCAAGGTTATTAGGTTGATTACCTATAACATTTACTCCTACGTTGACTCCATTTAAATATAAATAGGGACCTCCTTGCTTATTATAAATACCGCCTCCATCAGTTGCTCTGTTGCTTGATATAACTGCAAGATTCTGCATAGTAAGTCCTACAGAAAAAAAGGTGTTATGGACACCTCCACCTTTACCATGTGCTACATTACTGACAATACTACTGTAGTCTTTGAGAATAAGGTTACCCGCATTAAGGATACCACCACCAACACGAGCTGTATTACCCGTAACACTACCTCTATCTTGTATAGTAATTGTGCCGCCATTGCTCATTCCCCCACCAGCACTAGCTGTGTTGCCTATAACTAAGCTAGTGCTGTCTAGGATGAGTAGAGCAGAATTGTTAATACCACCGCCAAAAAGGTTAGCAGTATTGTTCTTAATTTTGACATCCTTTAAGCTCATTTCACTAAAATTGCTAATCCCACCACCAACGAGTGCAAAACTATCTGAAACAATGCTATCCCTTAAAGTCAAATTACCCTCATTATAAATTGCTCCACCGTGTTCACTATCAAAATTAACCCAACCTTTAGTAATAGTAAGCCCTTTCATTGTCACAATTGTGTTTGCTAGGACTCTAAATATTCTAGTAGAACCTTCACCACTTACAGTTACTGCATTTACACCGGGACCATAGATATAAGCATTACTACCTACTGTAATTTCAGCTTCTAAGGAAATAGTTTTGTCAGCCTCAGCCGCATCATTATTGAATACTCTACGATCGAAGCATATGGCTCCTAACCCAATAGCATTAGCAACTGCTTCTCGCAAAGAACCAAAACCACTAGAGTTATTATTGCTTACCCAACCTGTGCATAAAATCAGCTCATAACGACCTAGAGCTTTAGTTAAGCTAGTTGCTACTAACTGGTGGTTAAAACTACTGCTAAGCTTAAAGTTCAACAAGGCAATTCTGCTTCTTAACTGAGTCTTAGTTAGCTTGTCTTTCTCTTGCTCACTTTCAGCAATTACTTTCCCTGTTTTTGCATCAAGTAAATATAAGTGGGGCAGGAAATCCTTGCTCTCAAGCAACAAGGTTACTTGAGTACCTTCCTTTAGGCCTTTAGAGTCTAGATCATAATAGTCTGCATAACTACTTTCATAGACTTTATCATCTTCAGTTAATTCACCCTTAGTTACATCTGTTAGCATCAAGTTCTCAAAGTTAGAACCTATATTTACATTGGATGGTTCAAGTTCCTTGGACGTTGGATCCTGTTGCTGATTACAGGAACTTAAAATTAAAATACCAAAAGCTAGGAACAAAAATACTAGATACCTATTAAAAACCTGTTGAAAGGCTCTTACAGTTTCCATAACCTATTCCTTTCTTAACTTATGCTTTACTTAAGCATTTGAAATGTGTTAACCTAAATTATACCGATTCCGTTGATCAGCACAAAGTCTAACAAGGCTTAATTTCATAAAGTATCCCCCTAAATCCTCCTTATTAAGAGGGATTTACTGTTCCAATTAGAGGTATCTAGAACTAGGGAATTTCATAAAAATAAGAGCTACTCTTACCTTCAATATATGGAGCAAATTCTACAAGGTAAGTAATACCCTTACCATCTGAAGTAAACGCCACACTAGTGCCTAGTTGGGCACCTTCTTTACCAGCAGAAGTATGACCTGAAACATTGCCATTTGACTCAAGCACATACACACGACCCGTATTGTCTTGCCAGCCTGGTGCACCTACTAGAATTTTTGCTCCAGATTTATCTATATGACTGGCAAGGGCAAATCCAAGGTGCTCACCATATTCCTGTCCTTGTTGGTTCCATAACTCTTTACCTGTAATACTAATGGCTCTAACTTCCCCTTTTCCTTCTATTGCTTCAGGTGAGCCAATCAGTAAATCAGGTAGACCATCATTGTTAATATCTGTAGATGTAAGGGCGTAACCAAACTGTTCGCCTTGACCACGACCATTAGCTAACCTCTGCAAATCACCGCCACTGTAAGCGATATAAACACTACCTTTATTATCCTCAGCATAGGGGGCACCAACAGCTAATTCTGCAACACCATCTTTGTCAAGGTCTCCTAGCGTAGCTAAAGCAAACCCAAAGCCATCTTTACTTTCACTACTAAAGCTCTGCTCAACTTCAAAATTATTTAAATTAACTAAGTAAATAGTGCTGCTACCTAAAGCACCTACTGCTAAAGTATTTTTATCTAACAAGGCCAAGCTAGCACCTAACATTCCATCAAGGGTATCTCCTTTAAGGCGATTTAGCTCCTCACCTGTATTTCCAGAAATTATTGTTATAATACCTGCTTTATCATTGGCTAGTGGAGCTGCTATAGCTATTTCACCTATATCATTACCATCAATATCAGGTAAAATTTGTGCAGCGTAACCAAAACCATCTTCTCCACTAAAACCATAACTATCTGCTTCAATAACTAGCAAAGGCTTAGTAAATTCCTGGTCAAAAATGGTCAGCAAAGGTGGTGGGCAATCAAGCTGCCCACAAATAGGATCAAGATCAGGTATTGTGCTATCAATAAATACTCGAATTCTAGGATCATCTAATCTAGGATCAAGAGTTAGCAAACGTCCTTTTCTATCAAAAGCAGGATCAAGAGGTCTTACTGCACACCAAACATTGGGGTCTAAGTCATTAGTGTCAAACACTTTGTTACAACCGTCATTATCAGCATCGTAATCACATATATCACCTAAACCATCCCGATCAAAGTCGTTTTGATTAGCATTAGCTTGAAGTGGGCAATTATCATTACCATCATTGACACTGTCACTATCACTATCAGCCTTGCAAGGATTGGTATGAAGATCAATCTCCTCTTCATTAGTTAAACCATCGCCATCAAAATCAATACTGGCATCAGGTGCAAAAGGATCTAAACAAGTGTGTTGGTACTCTATGTCATTACTAATACCATCATCATCAAAATCTGTGTTGGTTGCATTACAGGGTAAGCTCGAGACTCTCTGGGGGGTTGTATGCATATGAGAACTGGAAACACCATCAGCTAGTACTCCCCTACCATTATGATCCGCACCCCAACTCCATAGGCTACAGTCCTCTAGAAGTGCCAGTGAGTAACCCGTGCCTGCTACCATAGCGGCTACATTGCTAAGTCCTGTTACTTGTATGGGAGTTAAATGATCTTGTTGAGTACCATTACCAAGCTGGCCAAAGGAGTTCCAACCCCAGGCCCAGAGAGTGCCATCATTCTTAAGTGCTAATATGTGATCGGATAAGGAAACAGCTTTAACATTATCTAGGCCAATTATTGGGGCAGGGTTTGGGCGACTAACAGTAGTGCCATCACCAAGCTGGCCACTAGAGTTATCACCCCATGACCACACTGTGCCATCTGAGCGCACAACAATATAACTTGGCTCTTCACTATCCCTAGCAGCAATAGCGATAACGTTATTTAAATTGGGTATTTGGGAGGGAGGGATAGGATTAAAAGGATCAGAAGACCAATCCCATTTCCAAACTGAGCCATCCGTTTTTAAGACCAAAGATGAACCATGGCCAGCAGCTACAGCTTCCACATCTCTGAGAGCAGTTACTTGTATAGGAACACTGCTTTCAGAGCGCAATCGCGCGCCCCACCACCACAAAGTGCCATCGTTTTTAACAGCCCAAGAATGAGTCCAACTTGCAGATATAGCTTTAACATTACTAAGTCCTACTACTTGTACAGGAATCAAATGATTTTGTTTAGTGCCGTCACCAAGTTGCCCTACACTATTATCGCCAAGACTCCATACAGTACTATCATTCTTAAGAATTAAAGAGTGAGCATTACCTGTAGCAACAGCCTTTACATTACTTGAATGTGGCAAAAATGTTGGATTAGGATAATTAGTATAAATATAAGCAGTTGCGGGAGAACTAGAACTTCCTAAGCCAAGACGATTGCTTTGATTAGAACCCCAACCAAATAAATTATTGTTTTTATCTACGAAGAGCACGTGCTCCCAGTTAGCGGCAAAGGGACTAGGTTGTTGAACTGATGCAAGGATTAAATTGTCGTTTACTTTCTTAGGGTCATTAATTTGCTGAGGAGAATTAGCTCCACACCCAGTAACCAAAAATAATAAGACTATAAGCAAGTTGAAAAGGGTTTGAGTCTTCATTTTCTTCCTCCTTCTTCAAGTAATCCTTATTAAAAAGGCATTGTCAGGATTGTTACTATTGGGAAAATCCCATGTAAATCCTGCGATTATTGCTTCTTGGGAGCTGTTTACAACTACGGATACTGCTCTATCCATAATTGCTGTACCGTATAGTATTAGTAGAACAAGCCGATATAAAAATTATGGTCAATAAAAAAACAGTTGTTTTATAAATTTGTAAAACATAGATATCTCCTTTGCTGAATATGAACTTGCTTGTCAGAAACTTTCTTAGCTGGTAATTTGAACACTCTCATTTAACAAGCACTAATTTAGCGCCTGCTGAACTAGGATTGTATTAAGTGTAGTAATTACACACTTCAATCTAATGTTTAACACTCTAAAAAGGCCTTCCCAAAAGGCGTTAGCCCAGTTTACTTTACTTTGATTTACCAATAACAGAGGGAAATCCCCCATGATTTTTTCTTTCTAATCTTGCTTAGTTATGCTAGGCTTAAAGCTTTGATGGCTGCTATAAATGATAAAACAAACCTTATAGACATATACCCCCTAAGAATAGCTCTAGTTGATGATCAACCAGACTTCTGTGATTATGTTGAAAATATGTTAAATGGAGATTTGCAATTTGATGTGATCAGCAAGGCGTTTAGTGCAGAGCAAGCCCTAAAGGATTTCTCTGGGCTTAAGATAGATGCTGCCATTATTGATGTAATGATGCCGAATATGGACGGTTTTAGCTTGACCAAGGCACTATTAAAAAACATGCCACACATGAGTATAATCCTTACCAGTAGTAGTGATAATAGCTACTACACTAAGCTAACTGAGCAAGCAGGTGCTAAGGCCTTTGTTCCAAAAAGGCAATTGTCAAAGGAAAGGATATTAAACGTTTTGCTTCAACGGTAAATATACTTCTAGAGTAGTTCCTTTGCCCGAAAAGCTCTCAAGGTACCATTTACCTTCTAATAGATCTACACGGTCTTCTATACTGTGAAGGCCAAGCCCTCTAGTCACAGTAGAGACATTGAAACCCTTACCATTATCTCTT
This sequence comes from Trueperaceae bacterium, assembly GCA_965223045.1. Lineage (GTDB taxonomy): Bacteria > Deinococcota > Deinococci > Deinococcales > Trueperaceae > CBDCVN01. The sequence goes on along the minus strand of CBDCVN010000013.1, from coordinate 2,776,201 downwards.
ACTTTTAAGTAAATGTTACTCTCTTTCTGGGCAATGACAATATTGACTAAAGAGGCATCAGCATGCTTTTGAACATTCAGCAAAGCCTCTTCTAAAATGCGGTAGATATTCAACCGTAATTCCATAGGAAACTCGTTGCTTTGCAAATCATCTAAAGTTTCTATAGCTTCATCAACTTTTAGGTTGAGCTTAATGCTCTTGGGGAAATTATCCAGTAACGAATAAATAGCTACCATGAGACCTATTTTCACGTTAAGAGGATGTAGACGATGGCTAAGCCCACGAACTTCTTTTTCTCGAATGTTTTCAAGCTCTGCGCATGATTCTTCAAGCTCTGTTCTTACGTTATTGCCACTTTCAGCCCTATTAGTGAGCTGGCTTAGTTTATGCCAAACTTTAAATAATTTTGTTTGTAAGCCCCCATGCATGTCCTCAGCTATTTTTTGTCTTACTTGCTCTGCTGCTTGATTAACACGTTGTCTAGAGAGCTTAAGTTCTTTAACTAAACTTGCATTGTGTAAAGATATAGCTGCTTGACTCGAGAGCAACTTTAAAACTTCTGTTTTGTTTAAGTCAAACACGTTATTAGTAAGGCTATTTTCTAAATAGGCCACACCAACTAACTTTCCTTGGTATAGTAGCGGTAATCCCATGATTGATTTGGGTGCTTTAGCTAGAATATAGGGGTCTTGTTGATAATCATTATCTTTAGCTGCATCTGACAAGATTACTTCTTCCTGAGATCGAATCACATAATTGATAAGTGCTACTGGTAATAGCTTTGTGGCATTTTCAAGATAGACTTCCTCTTTAAGAATATTTTCAGAGTCAACCTCTTCATATGCAGCAATAATCCAAGAATTTGGTTGGTCTTTTGGTAGAAGCAATGCACCAAGACTAGCACCAGCATTTTCAATAAGAATGTTCATAAGCTTGCCAATTAACTTTTCTGTTTGAATTTCGCTAGTTAGTGCTCGAGTAGACTGCATGAGGCTATGAACATCAAGGGTGCTACTGTCTTTTTGAGTACTGGTAGTATATATGCTTGCTAAAACTTCATCATTGGAAAGCACCTCATAGTTACTAAAAGAACTTATTAGCAAATGGGAATAATTATCTTTTAAGTGCTTCAGTTTAGTTACAGCACCCCAACGAGCATAAGCAGCATAAGCTTCACGCATATAGTATCCAGCAAGTCCTTCATCATTTTTAAGAAAGAATTTAGCAAAAAGTTCTAGTGCTAGGGCTTCTTCAGTAAGGAAACCGCTTTTCCTAGCTTCCTTGATTGCTTTTTGATAGTGCTTATGAGCTTTACTATTTTGACCAAGGATTCTACATCTCTCAGCCTCTACCAAGTGCCACTTGTTTAGGAAGTTAATGGGTGCGTGTTTGGCCCAAAGCTTCATTTGCTTTTGATTTTTCACAACCTTGGCAAGTAGTTTGCTTTGTTTAGTTTCTTCAAAGAGAGCAAGCCTTGTTAGAGACGCATAAAAATTTGCGACAGCTGTACCGAATGAAGTAAAGTTTCTATACCCCTCGTAATGATTAGCAAAAACTATGGCCTGAGAGTACTTACAAAAAATGCAGGCAAGTACCAGTTTCATAAGGCAGCAGCAACTGCCCACACCTGTATCAGCTTTTGACAGGTTGGCCCAAAAGGGATCTGCTTCATTACAAACAGAACCAGTAAACTCTAAAGGATTCTTTGTTTCCTTTAAAAGGTTTAAGCTAGCTTGCCAAGTTAAGTAGAAATAGCTTTCACCTAGAGATGCATTTTGTAATCTCAATCCTATAAGGTTGTTACTTTGACAACCATGTTCTAATTCAGCAAGATTGTCCCCCATAAAAAATCTATACAAATAGTGTGTACCTATAGACAGCTTAGCAACTTCAAAGTTACCATTTTGCAAGGCCAGCTGATAGGCTTGCAGCAAGCTTTCCACTGCTTCCTTAGCACCTTTTTTCCAAGGCATACATATGCCGCAATAAGTGTATAGTTGTCCATAAAAGCCCTTCCCTACAGAATCCTTAAAGGTTTTCAAGGATTTCTCTAGCTCACTATAGGTTAGATCTGTACCTCTGTTTAGGCCTAGTTTTATACTCAACTCTGCAAATTGGTAACCCTTTTGGATTCTGTTGCCCATTATTAAAACAAGTCCCCAAGCAATATATGAAAAGGCTGAATAATTACCGTATTTTAGTTGTAACTCTATTTGTTTTTGTGCAGCTATTATCCAAATAACAGGATTCCCTTCTATTCCAGCAGCAGCGTATAGGAGATCACAAACGCTCATAGCAGCTATTGCCTTAGCATTGCTTGCTTTAGGTAAGTTAGCTATGTTATCTAAACTCTTACCTCTAAGCAAAAACCAAACTTTGCAAAATGCTTTTATGAAGTGCCAACGATTAGGTTTTGCAGGTAAATAAACGCCTAATTGCTCCAATATGTCTCGACTAAATTCAACAGCTTGCTGTGTTTTGCTTTGATTAACGTAAGTGTGTATACATGTTTTGTATACATTAACTTTATCTAGAACCATTTTAGTATTTTGAACAGTAGTCTTAAATAAGCTATCTACAAGCTCATGATTTCGGTTAAAACCAGCAAATTCAGCGGCTTCTTCATGGATGCTCAAACTCAATGCATAATGCCTATCCCAAGGATTATCACCTAAAAGCTTTATAGCTATAAGTAAGTAGTTTAGTGCAGGCTGGTAAGCAGCAGATACCTTAGCACGCTTTCCTGCTAGCAAATTAAGTTCAGCTAATTGGTCTTTTTCTTGCTTTATAGTAATTAGTGCTAAACCAGCATTAATTTGGTCAACTATGTTGAAGATATTCTTTTCTAGACTTGCCTCTGAAGTCTCTGCTAGCAAGTATTTACCTATTTCTAGATGAACCCTTTGCTTATCTGCATCAGGAATTAAAGCATAAGCAGCTTCCTGCACACGGTCATGGGCAAAAGTGTATACTTCCTTGCGTCTTAGTAATAAGTCCTGTGTGAGAGCAGATTGTAAGCCTACTAAGACTTCTGCTTGATCTTTTTGAGTTACTGTAGCTAGGGTTGCTAAGTTAAAAGTGGAGCCTATACAGGCAGATCGAGTGAGCAAATTTTTAGTATCTGTAGGTAAAGCTTCAATTTTGCTAACCATTAACTCTACAATGTTGTCAGTAAAACCCCACTTTTCTATTTGATCAATGTCCCACTGCCAAGAATAGTTGGCAAAGTAAATAATTTCTTTTAAGTAAAGTTCCTTAAGGAACTCACCAACAAAATAAGGATTACCTTGGGTTTTCTTCTCTAAAAGTTTTGCTAAAGGCTTGACCTTTTTTTCTTCAGCATAAGAAGCATCAACTAACATTACTTCTAAATCTTCAACTTTTAAAGGTTTTAGATCAACAGTATTAATTATGGCTTTGTTTTCCTCAACTTGCTTAAATGTACTATTAAGACTGTGTGCAGGGCTTACTTCATTGTCACGATAAGCTCCTATAAGGAGTAAGGATTTATCATCACTCCGCAAATAGATTTGCTCAATTAGAGATAGTGAGGCATCATCTGCCCACTGCAAGTCATCTAAAAATATAGTTAGAGGGTGTTGGGGCTGGGCCATAACCTTAATAAAATTCTGAAAGAGCAAATTAAAGCGGTTCTTTGTTTGCTCAGGGGGTAACTTAAGTGCTGTAGGTTGCTTGCCAATAATGCCTTCTAAGCTTGGTATTATCTCGGTAATGACACCTGCATTGCTGTCTAAAACATCGAGCAACTTTTCCTTCCAGTCATCCAGTTCTTTGGCACTTTCACTTAGTATTTGTTTAGTAAGAGATTCAAAAGCTTGTACTAAGGCTCTGTAGGGAATGTCACGCTGCAGCTGATCGAATTTGCCAGCTATAAAATAGCCTCTGCTGGCAGTGATGGGTTTATGGACTTCTTGTACTAAAGTAGTTTTGCCAACACCTGCATAACCTGTGATCAGAAAGATCTCAGCTTGACCAGTTTTATTAACACGCTCAAAGGAGCTTAGTAATTCCCTGACCTCTTTTTCCCTGCCATATATCTTTTGTGGCAGACGAAACTTGCTAGGCACATCATTTTCAGCTATAACAAAGGGACTAATGCTTTTTGTTTCCTGCCATTCTCTAAAACATCTTTCTAAATCCTTTTTTAATCCTAGCGCTGATTGGTACCTGTCCTCAGTATTTTTGGCTATAAGCTTTAACACTATCTCAGATAGAACAGCTGGTAGTTTCGGGTTAATTTCTGTAAGAGAAGTAGGCTCTTTAGCAATATGGGAGTGAATAAAGCCCATTTCATCTTTGGCTTCAAAGGGATATCTATTAGTAAATAAATGATAAAGTGTTGCCCCAAGCGAGTAAAGATCACTTCTATAGTCAACAGCACGGTTCATACGTCCTGTTTGCTCAGGAGAAATGTAGGGTAAAGTACCTTCTAAAAAGCTTAAGCTTTCAAACTCTACTATTTCTCGATTTAAAGTTGTGGCTATATTAAAGTCAATTATCTTGACCTCGCCGCTGATTTCGTTCCAAACAATATTACTGGGATTTATATCTTTATGAATTATATTGTTTTGATGTAAAACTGCTAGTGCTTGACAAATCTTAGTAGCTAAGTTTAAAGCCAAGTCTAAAGTTAGCGTTTTTTCGCTTAAGATTTGGGCCAGAGATATCCCTCCAAAGTCTTCTAGCACCAAAGCAGAACGCTGGCCTATAGTTGAAATACCATGACTCTTAATGATCCCTTCATGGTCGAGCCTTACTAAGATGTCATGTTCTTGTTTAAGTTGTGCTTGCTCATAAACACTTGGTGCATCTAGAGCCATTAGCTTCAGTACTACAGGCCTTTCATCTTTGTGATTGCCTTTATAAACTTGGCTGCGTTTGCTTTTATAAATAAGCTGTAAGTTTTGTAAGTTTAGATTTTCAATACTGTAATTGTTTTGCTTCACTTATGGCACTTTCAATTACTTCTCTGAACAAGGAATTAGAATAGAACTAGACACAAAGTTTGATGAAAATATTATAATACTAACTCTATGTCTTTACATACCGGTTTAGAACTTTTAGCAGCTGCTAGAAAAAATAGCTATGGCGTTGGTGCTTTTAATACTAATAACTTAGAAATCACCCAGGCCATTTTGGAAGCAGCTGAAGAAAAGAAGAGTCCTGTCCTCCTAGCAATTTCAGAAGGTGCCATTAAGTATGGACGCTCTCAACTTATTGATATGGTACTTCATGAATCTAAACAGTCTACTGTACCTGTTGCTGTACATTTAGATCACGGCTCGAGCTACGAATCTTGCATGCGTTGTATCCGCTGGGGCTTTACCTCGGTAATGATTGATAAATCCCATGAAGATGAAGAAATCAATACGAAAGAAACTGCTCGAGTAGTCGAGGCCGCTCATGCAGTAGGAGTTACTGTAGAAGCCGAAATTGGTCGTTTAGGTGGCGTTGAAGAGCATGTGGTGGTTGCAGAAGAAGATGCCATCTTAACTAGGCCTGATGAGGCACAACGCTTCGTACAAAACTCAGAAGCAGATTATCTAGCTGTGGCTATTGGCACTTCACATGGGCCTAATAAAGGTAAAGGACGCCCCTTTATTGATCACAAACGAATAGTAGAAATTGCTGGACTTATTCCTAATCCATTAGTTATGCATGGTGCTAGCGGTGTACCACAAGAGATTGTAGAGCGTTTCAATAATGCTGGTGGTGAGCTTAAGGATGCTACAGGAATTCACGAAGATGATGTGCGCAAAGCTGTGACAGAAGGTATAGCCAAAATTAATACAGATACTGACTTGCGCCTTGTTTTTACTACTGTAGTACGGGAAGTTTTAAAGGATAACCCTAAACAAATTGATCCACGTAAAATTCTGGGGCCTGCTCGAGAAGAGATGAAACGCATAGTAGCAGAGCGAATTGAAGTTTTTGGTTCAGCTAATATGGCCTGAAAAAAAAGCGTTTTTTAGCTAAGGGGCTGGCTTTAAAAACCTTTCTATTTTTTTAGAAAACTCTCTGCCACTTAAAGGTTTTTTTATAAAATCATCAGCACCACAAGCCTCAGCTAACTCCCGTGACTTTTTGTCTTGATCTGCTGTTAATATAATGACTGGTATATGTTTTAAGCGTTTTATACTTTTTATTCGGCCACAGACATCAAGCCCGTTCATATGAGGCATATTGATATCTAGAATTATAAGGTCAGGGGTGTTTTCTTTTAGATGCTCGAGTGCTTCCTTCCCATCTTTTAAAAGGGTTAACTCACACTCTACAGGAGCAAGAACCGCCAAAAGTCTACGTTGGGTTTCTTGATCATCAACTGCTACAATCTGGTTCTTTTTCATTAGCAACAACCACCTAAGGTTTTACAAAGCTATGTTAATAGTAACACTTAATGAATATCAACGTCAACGTGCAGGACGAGACCAGAGACGCTGTACTGTTTCTACTTAGCTAGTTTTTGCCCTACTCCCCACACTCGCCTATCTTCTGTACCAGCAGGTTTTCCATAGGGAAAACTAATAACTCGAGCGTTTTGAAAACCAGCTTTACTTAAAAGTTCTTTTACCTCAGCAGGTTCATAAGCTCGCTCATAGTGAATTTCAGTAAATCTATGCTGGCTATTTTCGCAGTAAGCTTCGATTCTAGCAAGTTTGGTAGATTCATCAAAACTGTGCTTCCAATAATAATGTATGTTATTGATCCACCCCTCTGCTTGGCCATTATCCCAGATGTTTTTTAAGCCTAAAGAGGTGTTGAAATCGAATATAAATACCCCATCTATGCCTAAGTGTTTGTATACTTGTTTAGAAGTTTTTAAGAAATCTCCAGGACTAAGAAGATTATTAAGAGAATCAAAAACAGATATGACTAGGTCGAAATCCTCATTAAACTCAAAACTTTTAAAGTCTGCTTGTAAAAACCTTACAGGCGGCAATTTTTTACGAGCCACTTTTAACATATCAATAGAGCTATCTAAACCCACAACCTCAAAGCCTCTTGTAAAAAAGGGAAAGATAGAATTACCTGTACCACAACCCAAGTCTAGAACTTTTTTCCCCTGCCAATTAAGCTTACCTAGTATTTCTAGCATAAAGTCAGTCCATTGCTCATATTGAATGTCTGACATAATCTCATCATAAACACTAGCTAAAAGGCTAAAAGGTTTTTTAGATTGCATATGAGGTAATATAACTTAAGATTTTGAAGGAATAATTTATAAGGAATAATTTATGAAGATTAACTCAGAACTATTTAAGCAAGCCATGAGTCAATTTGCTAGCGGAGTTACTGTTATTACTATGAAACATGAGGGGAAGATTCATGGTATGACAGCTAGTGCCTTTATTTCAGTATCTTTGGAGCCACCTTTGATTTTAGAATCTGTTGCGAAAGGAACTAAAACCCATGAAATTCTTATGCAAACAGAATTTTATGGAGTAAGTATTTTAGAGGCCTCACAAAGCGAGGTTAGTAACCACTTTGCAGGATTTGGTCCACAAGATTTCAGGCCCATTTTTTCTGAGCTAAACAATTACCCTGTGATAGAAAATGCTGTTGTGCAACTACTTTGTAAAATTGTAGCTAAACATGAAGTTGGAGATCACACTCTTTTTATAGGTCAAGTGGAACATATTGCTCTAGAAGAGGGAAAGCCACTACTTTACTATAATAGATTATATGGGACTTTTAGATCACTATAATTTTGTATAGTTATAGAGGTTAACTAGAAGTTCACAAAAATGTGAAGAGAGTAATTTATTGGTAAACCTAAGATCAAAAACTATACCCCAACTTCGAGGCCAACCTTTTATAGGTGTCCTTCGTACTTTTCGTAAAGATCCCCTAGCTTTTCTACAGCAAAATAGTGAATTAGGAGATTTTATAGGATTTAGGCTTGTTAACTTGCCATTTATTTTTCTTAATGATGCTGAGGCTATTGCACAAGTATTTGTAAAGAATGGTAACAATTACATACGTGGTAGGGCTTTTGAAATACTTAAAGATTTGCTAGGTGAGGGTTTAGCTACTAGTGAAGGTCAGCCTTGGTTAAGGCAAAGGCGTATGATGCAACCAGCCTTTCATAAAGAGAGTATTGCTAGCTATGCTGAAATAATGGTTGCTCACAGTGAGAGGCTAATGAACTCTTGGCAAGATGGTGAAACTAAAGTGCTACAAGAGGAAATGAGGCAACTTACACTCAGCATTGCTACTAGGTGTTTGTTTGGGCTCGAGCTAAATGAAGCTGCTGAGAAGGTAGGGCTTAGTGTTGAGTTGTGTGCACCTCAGTTGGAAAGGTTGATAGCAAACCCTCTCATACCAGCTTGGTGGGTTAGCTCTATGCAAAAAGATTATTTACAAGGTAAAGCAACCCTTGAAGAAATTACTAAACAACTTATTCAAGAAAAACGTAAAGCTAAGCAACAAGATAATGATTTACTTAGTGTACTCATAGCATTACAAGATGATGAAGGCAAAGGTATGACTGACAAACAATTGCTTGATGAAGTACTTACCTTACTACTTGCTGGACATGAAACTACTGCTTTTACCCTAACTTGTGCTTTGTACTTGCTAGCTAAGCATTCGGAGATTAAAGCTAAATTATTAGCAGAAATTGATACTGTGCTAAATGGAGAGAGTGTAACTCTAGCTAACCTAGGCAAACTTACCTATACAGAAAAAGTCATTAAAGAAACCTTGCGCCTTTATCCTGCTGTTGCTGTTTTTAGTCGTATAACTAAAAACAATGATACTATAAAAGGTTTTACTATACCTAAAAAGACTACTATATTGCTTTCACCTTATGTTACGCAACGTAGTGAACAATATTATAAAGAGCCTGATGTTTTTCAACCTGATCGCTGGACACCTGAATTTGCAGACTCACTGCCCCGTTTTGCTTATTTCCCTTTTGGTGGGGGAAAACATATTTGCATAGGTAGAGAGTTTGCTTTGCTCGAGGCTAAAATAGTTTTAGTTACTTTACTACAGCACTATCAAATTAAGCTGCTTAAAAACAGCCCTCTAAAAGTAAAAGTTAATGTCACTTTGCGTCCTACAGAAGATATTCCTGTGGAACTCTTTAAGCGTTAGGTTAATAGTCTTTATAGCAAATTTCACTAAATTATAATGTGTCAGACATTAGCAGTAATAGATGTCCAGATCAATTCTCACCTTACCAACGCGAGGGATGTTTTCCTGAGTTCTTCGCAGTGCTTCCTTCACTGCACTCTAGGACAGGCTGGGACAGGCTACGTGAAAAACCTGAATGCATTAGGCTGTCTGAGCTTCTTCAAGCCTATTCTTACCTGCCCTTGTAAGGGTAAGGGTTATGCTACTTAGAAGGGCATTCTCATGTAGAGGATTACTCTTTAGGGAAAGTACTTTTTTGGAGAACTACTATAGTGCTTTATAACAAATGTTTTAGCTTATCAATTACGCAGTTTGGAGAGTGTTATTTATGAGTGTCACTGACATTGCTGGAGGCATGGGTGTAACCTTAAGCCACTTGTTTAAGAAACCAGTTACAGTTCAGTATCCGGATGAGCCTGTAGATGTTCAACCCCGTTTTAGAGGTAGGCACCACTTGCTTCGCCATCCTGATACTAATTTGGAAAAGTGTATTGGCTGTAGTCTTTGCGCTGCAGCTTGTCCAGCTTATGCTATCTATGTCGAAGCAGCAGAAAATGATTTCGATAATCCAACTTCGGCAGGTGAGCGCTACGCCAAAATTTATGAAATTAATATGTTGAGGTGCATTTTTTGTGGCATGTGTGAGGAGGCATGTCCCACTGGGGCTATTGTCCTAGGCCATGAATTTGAGTTAGCTGATTTTAAATATGATAACTTTGTCTATGGCAAAGAAGATATGCTAGTTGGTACTAAAGGTAGTAAGTGGCAACGACGTGAGGCTCAAAAGCTTAATAAAGAAGTAAAGATTGGTTCAAAGCCCAAACACCGCATAGAGTTAGAAGGAGTTGTTTACTAATATAGATGGAAATTATTACTTTTAGCTTACTTGCTTTCTTCACCATAACTGGGGCCATAGGTGTTGTTACCTTGAGTCAACCTGTCCATGCAGCATTAGCATTAGTGTTTACCTTACTTACTTTGGCTATTATCTATGTGACTCTAGAAGCTCACTTTTTAGCTGCTATTCAAGTAATTGTTTATGCAGGAGCTATAATGGTACTTTTCCTCTTTGTGATTATGCTTTTAAATGTATATGAAGACAGGGCTCAAGCTTCATTGTATTGGTTACCTACAGCAACATATATAACAGCTACTATTGCTGTTATTGCCTTAGTAGTTTCAACGTTTCGTAACTCTATTCCTTTACCAGATACTGAAGTCATAAATAATACTCTTTCAGGTGGTGGAGCAGCCCAAGTAGGGGAAATACTTTTTAGTGATTTTATTCTATCTTTTCATTTAGTAGGAGTACTTCTTCTAACTGGAATTATAGGAGCAGTTAGTTTAGTACAACGTAAAGCAGAGGCTCAAAATACTTAGTTTATAAAGATAAAATCACCAAACCATTTTGAAGTGTTTGTAGTAATTATCAGCTCTTAAAAATAAAATCCTATTTTGAGAAAAAGAATTTTCATCTTGAAAAACAGGACTACCACACACTATAGATTAAGTTAAGCTTTATACAAGTTTTATGTTAGTACACAAGTAATAGAAAAGTAATTTAAAACCCTTAATATAAAATTTATAACGTGATAATAGTGACAGACGTTATCTTTATAAAACTTGATAATTTTGTACAAGAGCTAGCTGAGAAGGCTTTATGTAAGTACTTAATTTTAAGGAGTGATAGTGACAACTCTCTCTATAGGTGATAAACGTTTAGGTGCAATTCTTTTAGATAGTGGCTATGTAAGTGATGAAAGTTTACAAGAGGCTATAGGACAACAAGTAGAAGTTGGTGGTAAGCTTTCTGATGTGTTAGTTGGTATGGGGGTTATTTCTGAACATCGTATTGCAAGGGCAATTGAAGAAAATATAGGTATTCCGTTAGTTAGCTTACCTAGAGTTAACATTATGCCTGAAGCCCTTACTAAAGTACCAAGTAATCTTGCTCAAGATATTGAAGCGCTACCTTTTGCTCTTGATGATAATCGTATAAGGGTAGCTTTTACTGATCCTTTAGACTCTTTGTCAATAGAAGAAATAGAAGATGAAACTCAATGTATTGTGGAACCTTATAAGGCACTTCGTAAGGAATTTCAATGGGCCTTAGCCACTTACTATCCTGAGCTTGGTTTAGAGCCGCCTGATAGCGTTGCTAAGGATACAACTCAGCGCTTTGGCGTACTTGCTGTAGAAAAAGGATTCTTATCCAAAGAGCAACTCGAGGAGGCTACTGAAGAGCAGAATCGTACAGGAGGGCTTTTAGGACGTATTCTTGTCAGTAAAAACTTTCTAACTCAAGAACAGATTGCTCAACTGTTAGCTGAGCAAAATGGTTTGCCCTATGTAGAAAGCTTGGCTGATGCAGAAATTTCTGAGAAGTTTTCTTCCCAGATGTTACGCCTTGATGCTTTGCAGTTCAACTCTGTGCCTTATAAAGAGGAAAATGGTAAATTAATTATTGCTACTGTAGACCCTCGTCAAAGAAGTGAAGTTGAATCTATTGTACAGCGTTCTGTAAAATTTGTGTGTAGTCCTGAGCATGAGATCAGAGAGCTTATTGAAAAACTATATGCTGATGATAAAGGACGCTTAGGAGAAACTCTTTTAAAGAGCAAAAAGATTAAACGTGAACAGCTTAGACGTGCTCTTGATGAACAAAATAAACTGGGTAGAGTTAAGCCCCTAGGAGAAATTCTTATTGACCTAGGTTACGTGGAGCAAGATGATATTGAGGTAGCTTTGAATCGCCAAAGAAGTGGTGGAGGTAGGCTCGAGGATACCTTGGTACAATCAGGCAAAATTAGCCCCGATATGTTGGCTCGCAGCCTAGCTATGCAATTAGGCTATGAATTTGTAGAAGGTGAGACTGCTCAGGTAGATCCCTATGTGGTCACCCTTATTCCTGAAACTACTGTTAGACGTTACACAATTATGCCTATTCGCCTAGAAGGTGATGACAATAACACTCTAGTAGTAGCAATGAAAGATCCCCGTCACATTTTTGCCCTTGATGATCTTAAACTTCTAACAGGCAAAGATATTCAACCTGCTGTAGCTACAGAGGAAAACTTACACTCCCTTATAAATCGTTTTTATAAGTCAGGAGCAGATATTGATGAGCTTGCTAGAGAACTAGTTGAAGAAGTTGGTGGCAGTGCTGAAGCTGAAGAAATTACTGATGACTCACTTGATGATAATGTTTTAGTTAAAGTTGTCAACAACATAATTCGCGAAGCGATTATCAATGATATTTCAGATATCCATGTAGAGCCTACACCTAACAATATCCTAGTGAGAGTGCGCAAAGATGGTATTTTAACAGAGTATATGAGCTTTCCTAAAGCTGCAGGACCTTCACTTATTGCTAGGATTAAAATTATTGGCAATCTAAATATTGCTGAAAAACGTGTGCCTCAAGATGGACGTGTGCGTTTTAAAGATAAGAATGCAAATGCTGATTTGCGTCTTTCTACCTTACCAACTGTCTATGGCGAAAAAGCAGTTATGCGTGTGCTTAAGAAAGCTGATAGCATACCTGAAGTTGAGGATCTTGGCTTTGCTGATTATAACTACCAACGTTTTACTGATGTTATTGACAAACCTTATGGCATGTTTCTAATAACAGGCCCTACAGGCTCAGGTAAATCTTTTACCACATTTAGTATATTAAAACGTGTTGCTAAGCCTGAAGTCAATGTTACTACTATTGAAGATCCTGTTGAATATGAAATTCCGGGTATAAACCAATCTCAGGTTAATAACAAAGCAGGTATGAATTTTGCTGTAGCCTTGAGATCTTTTTTACGACAAGACCCTGATGTTATTATGGTTGGTGAGATCCGTGATACTGAAACTGCAGAAATAGCAGTAGAAGCTGCCCTTACAGGCCACTTATTGATTGCTACCCTGCACACCAATGATGCTCCAGGTGCAACTACTCGCTTAGCTGAAATGGGGGTAGAGCCATTTAATATATCTGCTTCACTTTTAGGTGTACTTGCACAGAGGTTAGTTAGACGTATTTGCAAAAATTGTAAGATAGAGTATACTCCTGATCCCGATGTGTTACGCCGTCTCAGCCTTAAAGAAGAAAAAGTAGCTGGCAAAAAACTTTACCGTGGGGTAGGTTGTGAGAAATGTAGTGGTAGTGGCTATAGAGGGCGCATGGCCATCCATGAACTCCTAGTCAATCAAGGTGATGTACAAAATGGAATTGTAAAAGGTTTACCTGCAGATGAAATTAAAGAGCTGGCTATGAAACAAGGCATGGTAACCCTTAGACAAGATGGTGTTCAAAAAGCTTTTGAGGGCAATACTACTTTAGAAGAAGTACTTTCGAAAACAGCTAATTAATAACTCGACTTGGAGAAATTTTTGTGTACAATTTTAGATTTTTATGTATAGCACGCCAAAAAGACTTTTCTCAAAGTGAAAGGTGCGTTTCTGTAACTTATACGTCATATAGTGACTAATGTATCTCACAGCGTAGCACATTAAGATTCTTCGCTTCGCTCAGAAAGACATCCTACCGATGATAAGAATTCATATGGATATTTATAAGACTATATTATGATATTTAGTAAGGAGCTGTATTTATGGACGATCAAGATGCTTCACAAATAGACATTGTTGACCTACTTAAACTTACTGTAGAACGTAAGGCTTCTGACCTTATAGTTACAGTGGGTTTACCACCTATGTTACGTATTGATGGTGAGTGGCGTCCAACAGAGTTTGCCAAGCTTAACCCTGAGGCAACTCGGCGTATGCTTTATTCTATAATGGATGAAAAAAAGCAAAGAGATTTTGAAGAAACTAGAGAGCAAGACTTTTCTTTTGGCTTAGTGGGTCAAGGCCGTTTTCGTGTGAACGCCTTCTTTCAAAGGCAATCTGTAGGTGGTGTGCTAAGAACAATCCCTGAAGAGGTGCTTAGCTTTGATGTAATGGGATTACCACAAGCAGTAGCAGATCTATCTAAGGTACCCCGTGGTTTGGTGCTTGTTACAGGCCCAACAGGTTCAGGAAAGTCAACTACTTTGGCTGCACTGATTGATAAGATAAACAATGAATTTCCAAAGCATATTGTTACTATTGAAGATCCCATAGAGTTTTTCCATAAGCACAAAACTTCAGTAGTTAATCAACGTGAAATAGGTGAAGACACTAAAGATTTTCATAATGCTTTGCGGGCAGTGTTGCGTCAAGCACCAGATGTTATCTTGGTGGGTGAGATGCGTGACCATGAAACCATTGGAGCTGCAGTCACAGCTGCTGAGACAGGTCACTTAGTTATGGGCACTTTGCATACTAACTCTGCCCCTGAAGCTGTTGATCGTATTATTGATGTGTTCCCCGAGGCTCAGCAAGAACAGGTGCGTGTACAGCTAGCAAATAATTTACAAGCAATTTTAACTCAACAGCTATTGCCACGTGCTGAAGGTAAAGGGCGTATTTTATGCTATGAATTTATGATGGCAACACCTGCTGTTAGAAATCTTATTCGTGAAGCAAAGACCCATCAAATTCTCTCCCAGATTCAGATGGGTGGTGAGCATGGCATGGTTACTATGGATGCCAATTTAGCAGAACTTCACTTGCAACGCAAGATCACTTATGAAACAGGAATTGAACGTGCGGTGGATATGAAAGAATTTGCTCGTCTTGTTGATTCGGGTGGTGCGTTAGGGCAACTAGATCAACCTACAGGTCGTCAGCAGCAAACCCAAAGACCATCACAGCCTAGACCATCCCGTCCACAACAACAGATACCCCAACGCGATAGGCAAGGCGGTAATATTGGGCGTGGTAGTAGAAGATAAACCTAGCAACGCATAAGTAACTCACTTAGCAATATCTTAAAATCAACATATGTGCTTAGAAAAACAACTCTTCTTTTGTTTGATTTTGTTAGTTAACGTAACTTTTGCACAAGTCATAAACTCCTCAGAAGCGACATTGAAAATCCTCAGTAATGTTTCTGAGGCTCAAATTTTTGTTGATAGCCAAGATTACGGTAAGCTATCAAATGGTGAATTGATAATTTATAATTTACCTTTAGGTCAACATCATCTTTTGCTTCTAGCTAAAGGTTATGATACATTTGCTAGCACTTTTGAGTTACAAGCTAATAGCTTTCTAGAAATTAAGATAAATCTTGGGGAGCTAATAGTTACAACTCCTGTAAATGTTGCTAAAAGCAATCTCACTATTAAAAGTGAAGTAGAGAGTGGTAAAGTGTTTATTAATGGGTATTACTATGGTGATATTATAAGTGGCGAGCAACGCATTATAAACCTCAATTCTGGTGCACACCGTTTAACTGTAGTGACTGAAGAGTATAAGCCTTATGTTGCTGCGCTAAACTTATCTTCAGGAGAGGTTGTGTTAGAGCTAAGATTTGATAATTATTGAGTTCTTACCATCAAATGATCAAATGGTAGAATATTATTCTGAGTGAAGTAAAGAGAAAAACTTTACCCTAAATGCAAAAAGTTTACCTTGTTTTGGGTCCTCCCGGCTCTGGTAAAACGACCCACAGTAAACGCCTTATGCGTTGGCTTGGCATAAAAAAGCGCTATCATGTGGCGTGGTTTGTGCGTACCAATGGTAAGAATAAGTTCAAGATGCAAAAAAGGCGTGGTAGTTTTATTCCTAATGTTAGCCATGAGTTTCTTGAGTTTGTCAAATGGCATGCCAAAGAGCAAGATTGTGTGATTGATGGCTTTCCTAGAACTATTGAGCAAGCAAAAGCAATTTTTAAAGCCTTTAGAAAGGAACAAATTATTCTTCTGCATGTAAATAGTAGTGCCCCTAACTTTGAAAACTGGTCTTTAGAAGTGCAAGCCAAGCGAGCCCTTAATAGAGGTAAACCACTAGATAATAAGCTCTATAAGGCTAAAGTAAAACGTTTTCTTAGGTATGAAGCTAAGGTTATTTCTTGGCTTAAGAAAAATCTTAAGGTAGAGCAAGTATATGAGATTGATTGTTATCGACCTCTTGAAGATTCTATAGCTGAGCTTAAGAAAGTTTTGCAGCAGCATGGCCACGAAATCATAGATTTAGAAAGACCTTTTTCAAAAACATAAAGATATAAAATACTTAGCCTTAAGTGGGTTTTGTCTAACAAACTAAAATTAAATAAGGAAGGACTTAAGGCTTGAGTTGAATATGGCTTGTTTGGGCAAATTGAATGGGCGCTATATAATCCAAGCTTTTGGGGTTTTATATAAGCAATTGATTTACTCTAATGCCTCTTTAATCTTAGGAATTTGAGCAAACCCAGCTATAAGCAAGATAAATCCTACTAGTACTATTAGGCGGTGGACAAGTTCTACTAAAGCTATGTCCCACTTTAGAAACTCAAAAGTGATAGTTTCAGAAATATGGGCAATCCCTAGAAAAATCATCCCCCACAACATAAAACCAAAAGCCTTACCAATTAAGCCACCCATTCCTCTTGCAACAACTATTGCCCAGATAGCTACAGCTATCAGTACATAATCAAGTACTTGTATGGCTAATTCCATGAATATAAATCCTTTCTAAGATTAATGAAATAATAACCATATAATACTAAGAGATGTTAAAGCTCACTAAGTCGTGACCCCCTAAAGTCTCATAAAGTCGTGACTATTTTTAGACTCCAAGTAGGTAAAAAAGCTGCATGATATGGATTATGTCAGATTACACCTCCTTAGAAGAAAGAGTAGAAATGCTACAACGAGCTGACAATGGAGAACCAATAAGCAAAATTGCTCTTGAATTAGGGTGGCATCCATCTACAGTCAAAAAATGGGTAAGAAGAGGTCGTGAACAAGGTCGTCAAGGTTTGGAAAGGAAGATGGGACGTCCTCAAAAAGGAGCTCTAAGCAGTTATCCTGCACGTATGGTAGGAGAATTACGTCAAATACGATTACAACATCCTCGTTGGGGTGCTGATACGTTGCGTATAGAGCTAGGTCGTATGCCCCAGTGGGCAGGTAAATTGTTGCCTAGTCGGTCAAGTATTAATCGCTTCTTACAAGAAGAGCAATTGGTCCAAAACTATGAACGTCATGTAGCATTACCATCCACTAAGCACACACGCTTAACCCATGCCCATGAATGTTGGCAAGTAGATGCAATGGGACATGAGCTTGTTCCAAGTGTAGGAGTAGTTAGCCTAGTTGATGTAAGTGATGTTGTTTCCCGTACACGCCTGCTAAGTTATCCTTGCTTTCTAGGTAAGGAGAAAGCAATTCGCCACACCAATACTGAGGACTATCAAATCACTTTGAGGTTAGCATTTTTAGACTGGGGGTTACCTGAAAGTATTCAAGTTGATCATGACAGTGTTTTCTTTGATGTTAGGAGTAAATCACCCTTTCCTACAAGATTACATCTGTGGTTGTTAGCAATGGGTATCGAACTTCAATTTAGTCGTATTCGTCGCCCTACAGATCAAGCAATTGTAGAGAGATCGCATCAATTGTGGGCTGATCAGGTTCTTGATCGACACTATCCATCTTGGAACGCTTTATATCAAGCTTTACGAGATAGACGCAACATACTTAATGAAGAGCTTCCTTGTCACTCTTTGGGAGGGCAAGCACCGCTACAAGCTTTTCCAGAGGCAGCTCACTCAGGGCGCTGGTATAGACCTGAGTGGGAAGATGAAATGTTTGACCTAAGCGAAGTTGATGCTTATCTAGCAAAGGGAAAATGGTTTAGGCGAATAGGTCAAAACGGCACAATTTCCTTAGGAGGACAGATTTATTACCTAGGGAACAATCATTTACGTGAGCAGTGCGAAATAAATTTCAAGTTACCAGAAAGAGTTTTGTCATTTCTCAATCAGAGAGGTGAGTTGATTAAACAGTTACCCATCCAAGGTATTGATCCACCCACACTCATTGGAAACATTTTTGCTTTTACTCAATCTATCCCTTTTCAGCCTTCTCTTCCTTTTACTTGGCAAGAACAGCAAAGGTTACGACTTTTTGAGACTTAATATGGTCATGACTTAGTGAGACTTAACAGAGATGCCAATAGTTGTAGCGTGTGAATAACTGGTCATTAAAGTTGTAATATAATTAATTTAATTAGAGGTTTTAGGGTGTCATTGTTTGAGTTTATTGTTTAAAGCTAGCAGTCTTTTTAAGATTCAAGCTCAATTACCTAAGGGTTTGTTGACTAGGCTGATAAGGAGGTTCTTTAAGCACTGAGCTAAGGAATTGAGGTACAAAGTATGTTTTATAAAAGGGCTGATTTACTGCCTTTAACAAGGCGCTTAACACGTGAAGAACTGAGGATTATTACTGCCTGTCGAAATAAGGTTGACCTTGAGACAATAGTTAATAAGACAAAGCTAGAACAAACTCAAGTAATAAAGGTTATGAATTCCTTTATTACTGAAGGTTTAATAAGACCATTTACCTCTCTAGGAGAAGATCAGGTAACATCTCTCAAAAAACCCAGAGTGGAAAATTTGCCTGAAGAGCCTTCATCCAAAATAAATAAAGAAAGCAAAGTAGATGAATTGTTGGAGAGGCTTGAGAGTATTTTGATCGCTAGGTTACCTGAGAAAAAAGCAAAAGGGTATATAGAGGAGCTTCACCTTTGCTCGAGTGAAGAAGATCTAAGAGCGAAAGCTCAAGCCATTTCCAAAAAAATCGCTTTAATAGTTAATGCTTCGGCAGGTAAAGAACTAATGTTATTGCTTGATTATTAATGTAAACATTACTATTATTGAGACTTGTTTATCTGAAACTGGTACAAAACACAAGAACAAGCTTTGCAATTTACTTAATCTCAAATTTCAGCTTTTTGAGAATGTCCAATTCTTAGCTGTTTAAAGTATATCTTTGTAATAATAAAAGCATGCAAACCCCCAACGTAGCAAAATTGACAGATGGCTTTTATACAGTTGATAGATTTGAAGATGATGATTATGTAGTGCTTGAGCTACCCCATGGTCAAGATATAATAGAGCTTCCCCAAAAACTTTTACCAGAAGATACAAAAGAAGGTGATGTGCTTAAACTTACTGTGAGGGTTGATACTAGTGCTCGAGAAATTATTATGCGTTTTGAGGCTGATGAAGAAGAAACTAAAGATCGTTTAAAGAAGATAGAGGAAATAAAGAAAAGAATTAAAAAAAGCAATGTTGACACAGGTGGTGACATAGATTTATGAAAACCGTCAGACAGCATTTGATTATTCTTTGTCTCTTTACTTTTGCTCAGGGACAAACTCTTGAAATTCATATCATTGACGTGGGGCAAGGAGATGCTGTTTTTATTCAAGGCACCAGTGGACAAACTGTAATGTATGATGGCGGTTGGCGTGGTCGAGGTGCTTCGGAGTATCTAAAGAATTTAGGCATAGAGGAACTTTCTTTAGTTATAGCTTCACACCCAGATGCTGATCATATAGGTGGGTTAATGGAAATTGTAAATAATTATCGTCCACGTTTCTTTATGGATAACCAAATCCCCCATGCTACACAAACTTATGTTCGACTACTAGAAGCTGTAGAAAACAGTGGTAGCACTTATCTTGAACCTGAAGAGCGTCGCATTGGCTTAGGCGAAGCGAACATGTATATAATTCCCCCTCCACAAAACTATGATTTTGATAGTAACAATAACTCTATAGGTTTTGTTATAGAGTATAATGGCTTTAGAATGAGCTTTACAGGTGATGCTGAAGAAGAGGAGTTCAACTGGTGGCTTTTGAATGGCTATGGGGAGTACTTTGAGGATATTGATGTACATCGTGCTTCTCATCATGGTTCTCGTAATGGTGATGTGAATACAGTAATGAATTTGCTTTACCCAGAGGTAGTTGTTATTTCTGCTGGTAAAGACAATAGATATAACCACCCTCATCTCGAGGCTTTAAACCGCTATGAAGAAGTGGGAGCAAGAATATATCGTACAGACAAAAATGGCAACATTCTTATTAAAGTAAAGCCTACCGGGGAATACAGAGTCATAGCTAACTACAAGCCAGCACTTCCTTTTGATGTTTATGATACCTTAGTGCAAAACATAAGTGGAGTAAGAGTCCTTTGTGTGCTTTATGCTCCTAATACGGAAGATGACAATGAACTTGTGCTTTTGCAAGCTACCGAAGAGGTTAATACTCAAGGCTGGTATATTCTTAATGATAATAATGAATATCTAGCTTTATCTCCTCAAATTCTAAGTGAGGGACAAATGAGTTTAGCTGTTTCTAGTTCTTTTTGGAGCGATAGTGGTGATACAGTTTATCTTTATAGTGCTTTAGATGAATTAGTTGATAGGTTTGATTATCTAGGAGGCAGTGAACAAGCTTGTAGGGGGGGGGTTATAAATTAAAGTTGCTCGAGATGTGTGGCAAGCTCGAGCAAAGATATTATATGAGCAGCCATTCAGCTATTTATAAAGGAAAATCACAAATCTAATCTGGTTTGTGCAAAAACTTGCTATTAAAAATGATTTGTTATAAATTAGTGGTGTAGTTAGGCGTGTGAGAGTACTTTTATAACTAAAAATATTTAATAAAACCTAGCCAAGCTTTGGCGCGCCTTCTTTTACATTCCAAAACTTCGGCAATTTTTAAAGTGACCAAGGGCACCTTAATTTATTGCTATAGAAAAGAGATGTGATATGCAGCACCCTAAGGGCATTCTTATTGAACGTAGTCAATCATTAGGCTTAGGTAAACCTAGCTTTAATACTAAATTTACAGGACCAGAGCACGAGCCAACCTTTATTACAGATGTAGTTATCCAAAATGAAGTTTATGGTACAGGACAAGGGAGTAATAAGCGTGATGCTGAGAGGCACGCGAGTGAGGAGGCATTGGCTTTATTAAGTAATCGAAACACCTTTTCTAATTCTAAGTCTTTAGTAGAAAGTAATGGTTTAGAACTTACTGAATCACCTACAGAAGATTTTGAGGGGCCTTGGCCAATTTTCGCTGAAGTTTTAGCTACTAGCATGACTGTAGCTAATAGCCGTGTTGACCATCGCTTTAAAGGAGATAAGGCTATTGCTGAAATTCACCGTTTAACTTTACTGCTCTATAAGGGAAGCCTCGAAGCTCTAGGTGAGATTATGGAAGTTGATGAGGAAAATTAATAAGCTTAGAAAATTATAGTCTTATTCTCAAACACTATTATTCTATCCTCAATATGTGCTGCTACTGCCTTAACTAAGGCTTTGCGTTCAATATCACGTCCTATGCGTTTAAGATCTTGCACATTATCACTATGTGAGACCCTTTCCACATCTTGTTCAATTATAGGCCCTTCATCTAAATCATTGGTAACATAGTGGGCTGTAGCCCCAATTAACTTTACACCTCGTTGATAGGCCTTTTTATAAGGGTTGGCCCCCACAAAAGCTGGTAGGAAAGAGTGGTGGATGTTAATAATATTTTGGGGGTAGTGAGCGACAAACTTTGCAGAAAGAATTTGCATATAGCGTGCTAAAACAATAAAGTCTATTTGATACTTTTTGAAAAGTTCTATTACCTTCTGTTCTTGTTCAGCTTTAGCATCTTTGCTAACAGGCAAGTAGTAATAGGGGATACCAAAGGATTTGCTTAACTCTAGCAAAGATTCATGGTTAGAAACTACTAAAGGAATGTCAACTTTGAGTTCACCCCGTTGATGACGCCATAGCAACTCTAAGAAACAATGATCATACTTTGAGACCATAATGGCCATACGTTTGCGTCTGTCACCATAAGCCATATGCCAAGCCATATCAAACTTTTTGGCTACAGTTTCAAAGGCTTTTTCGAAAGCAGAACGATTTAGATCTAAGCTTTCCAGATTAAAAACCATCCGCATAAAGAAGTTACCATTGTAGGGGTTAGTGGTGTGTTGGCTCGAGTCCAGAATATTAGCTCTATGACTATATAAAAACTGTGATACAGCAGCAACAATTCCTGGCTTATCTAAGCAAGAAATTAGCAATTTTGCATTATGTAAGTTTTGTTGATTAGTAAACAAATCCTATCCTAAAACTAAGATGCCCTGTGGGTTGTCTTTGTGAAAACCCATAATCGAGTCGAATAGGCGCTAGAATACCACCGCCAAAACCAATGTTAATTTGCAAACCTACACCACCACTAGGAAAAAGAGGAACTTCATCATCTCCAAGATTAGCTACTTGAGAGGCATATCCAAGGTCAGCAAAAAGGATACCAATAACAGTTTGAGTTACGGCAGTTGTGAGACCAAAATTATAGCGATACTCTACAGAACCTATGGCATAAGTTTCTGAAAGGAGGAAGTCATCTCGATCAAAGCCACGTATCTGTGTTACTTCGTTACCACTGTCACCCACAGTGAAAAACTTACTACTAGGGTAATCTGCGCCAAATTGGTGTCCTGCATTTACACGGAATGCTAAGACATGATTCTTTTCTCCAAGTGCAACATAAGTTCTGGCACCAAGCTCAACTTGTTCATAGATATAGCCCTGCTGATTGCCTGTTGAAGGGTTCTTGTAATCATTGCCAAAGCCCACACCACCATTTATATTGACTTTAAATCCTTCTGTAGGAAACTCAAGTCTATCCCTGTTATCAAAGGTTATACCCATACCTAGAAAACTTGAGAAGCCATCTTTTGGTAAAAAATCTTGTGAGTCTACTTCTTCTAAAGCACATTCACTATTCACTACATTACCATCACTATCAAAAGTACAACTTTCACTAGGTGGCTCGAGCCCATAATTAGTATAACTTCCTCTAGCTGAAAAGTTTAGGTTAGTAAAATCAAAAATAGGTCTACCTATGCTAAGACGTAAACCTGTGTCACGACGGTTATATTCACCTATACTAACTTTGTTTTGGTCTATGTCCTCGCATGTCCCTGCGTCAACACAAGGATGGTCAATTGTACTTTTACCATCAAAAATCAATGCCTGATTAGCATTGGCAAGACTGAAAACAGATACACCAAATGAGGTAGGTACTTTTTTAAAGTCAAGTAAATCAATATCTATCCAAGGTACCTTGTAACCAGTTTCTCCACCTATTAAAAGCCCATTGTCAGAGGAAAAACCACTCACACTTACAGTGAAGTTATGAGCCAAACCTAAAAAGTTATTATCCGTATAAGCTACCTGAGTGCTCAAGCCTTGGGCAGTAGTGTAGTTAAGACTAGGCGAAAAATTACGGGTAGGACGTTCAGCAACTGCTATTAGCACCGTGGCCTCGTCGGGTTTTTCTTCGTCAGGAAACTGCAATTGTACATCTAAGGGCTCAACTATGCCAAGGCGTGAGGCATTAAGTAAACCACTACGTAATTCATCTTGGCTATAAATTGAACCTTCAGTAGGTAAGTAGCGAGTAACAACACGGGATGAAGTACGTGATGTTTCACTGTCAAAAATTATGTCGTAAGCCTGAATTTTTAGCTCTTTTATCCTCTGGATATACTTACCTTCCTCATAGTTGAAGTCAGCTTCAGGAACAATGGCAAGACCCTTCTCACTATAATGTTCTTGAATACGGCGGAAATCATCTTGAGCTAGTGCGGAGGTAAAGGTATCTCCCACTTTCAGTTGCATAAGGGTAACCAATTCACTTGTAGAGATAATGGTATTTCCCTGTATTTCCAAGCTAGTAATTTTACCTGCCGAAGCAGGAGGCCCCACAGTCAGACGCACTCGCACTTCCCCTTGTGGTGTGGTTGCATAGCCTACATTTATATCACTGGTGCGGCCTCTAGATAGTTCTTTAACCTTAGCTAAAAGATCTTCATAATTAAAAAGGTCGCCTGATGACATCCCTAATTCCTTTGGATCAATGCCAACAGCTGTTGTGTCTATGCTAGAAATAATAAGTTCACGAATATTTATATTGAGAATTCCATCAATTAAACTGCTTTGAGAATTATTAACACCACTACCAAAATAACCTTCCTCACGATATAGCTCGCTTACATCACGCCTTGCAGAGTTATATAGGCCAAAATCGAAAATCCCAAGATCTTCTAGGGTTTTAAATGCTCTAGCAAGCTTTACATCGCTAATTTTAGTGTTTCCTTCAAAAACCACACTGTTTATTGGTAATTCTTCAGTGATACTATAGATAAGTCTAACAGGGCTTTCACTATCTTCATATTCTTCATCTTCTTCAGCTAGTAAGGGCTCACTACGTAAATTTATAGGAATATCAAAAGGCCAACCTAGTTGTTGATAGGCTTGTTGTAAAGTTTTAATTGCCTCTTTAGCACGTATAGTGTTGTAAACACCATCTATACGCAAAAGATTTACTTCTTCCAAAACTCCTAGTAACTCTTCAATGTTTTGGCTAGAACCTTCAATAATTATCTCACCAATGCGTGGATTTTCTTTTACACGCACTAAGAGTATGGGACCTTCGTCTCTATTTTCTATGCGTAGGCTCACTTCAGCAAAGCTACCCATAGAAAGCACCCTATTGCGCTCAGTCTCCAAGTCAATAACATCAATAGGTGTGCCTTCTCGAGCATTAAGATTTATTTCTACTAAAGAAGCAATAGTATCACTGGTACCAAGCACCTGTATTCCTACTAGCTTTAGGCCAGTGTCTATGTCATCATCATCATCTTTAGTTTGTGCTTGAGTTAAGGCTAAGCTTAATATAAGAAACAAAACCGTTACTACACTAACAAATTCTCGGCATTGAAGCATGGGTTAGTTTAACTAAGTTATAGTGAGAAAGGCTTAGAATTTAAATACTTTTACATATACTTTTTGCGGGGTAACTTCGAACTTTTAGATACCAAGTCTTCTCAAGAAATCCATGTTCTGATTGGTCTTTAGGGTAAATCTAAGTGCTTAAGAAAATGCCAGACCTAATTATTTTTGGTATATATGGGAAGTCACTTGTGGGAAATTATGCAGAATTTTACCTAAATGTTAAGAAATTTAAATCTCACTTTAGCTTCACTTTTCTTACATTTTATAAATGAAGAAATAACATTTAATTAATCATCCTTCTATAATCTGAAACTGCTTTTTGATTCATTAGAATTTTTAAGCCTATCAAGTACTTTGAATTGGAATGTAGATATTTGTGTCTTATGGTGTCAAATTAAGTCTACAGTTTTTAGGGCATGTGGATATGACAAATCAGAAATTGCACGCATTGGATATCAAAACCAAACTAGCCAGTCTCAGGACAGCTATTTGTTAGAAAATGTGAATTCCAAAAAAAATTGCAGGATAGCCTATATTTGCGAGAAGCTTTAGTTGTTAACCACATAATCTTTACCAGATTGCAGAGGAGCTTATGCGTCAGCATCAGGATTATCCAAGGTATTTAAGAGTAGCGTTTTCGATTTCACACTCTAGGTGTCCACACGCCCTAACCTTACAAGTACTTATGAAACTTTTAGCAATGGAGGATTGATTTTACAATGAGGGTGATTTATAAATACAGTTTTTTAGCAATTAGTATATTGTTGTTTCTACTGCTAACTTCTTGTTTTCAAAGCGTTCCCCCTAAAACAGAAGGTACGAATAAACCCCAAGAGGAGCTAGTTGTTCCTCCTTTAGATAAAGCCCCAGACGAAAGTTTTGTTGAAATTATAAGTCAAAATGGTATGCCTAGCTTTCTAAGTACAGCAGCTACTTCTAGTATAGGTGAGGTAGGTAAAATACGTGTTGGACAGGCAAGTAGGCATGATTGGCACACAATCAACCTATTAAATACTTATACAGATCCTATAATCATAATGCAACCACTATCCTATAATGGTGGCGATCCCGCTACAGTAAGGATTAAGAATGCTACTAACACTAGCTTCCAATTTCAAATTGATGAATGGAATTATAGAGATGGTGCACATACTGTAGAAGATATTAGTTACATGGTGCTGGAAACAGGGACGCATCAACTAGCTGATGGTAGTAAGGTTGAGGCTGGTAAAATACAAGTAGCCCATGTGTTTAAAACAGTGAATTTTCAGCATAGTTACCCTCAAGCTCCAGTAATTCTTACTCAAGCCCAGACTTATAAGGGCTCTGATGCTATAGTTACTAGACAACGTAATCTTGCTAATGGTTTAGGGTTTGAAGTAAGGCTACAAGAAGAAGAGGCTAATGGTGCTCATGTTCTAGAAACGGTAGGCTATATTGCTATACAAACAGGTAGTGGCAATATTAATGGCCTAGCCTATACAACAGGTGTAACACCTGTTGCAGTAACTCATGTCAGGTGGTACACAATTAACTTTGCAGGTTTAAGTCCTGCTAGCTTAGAGACTGTAGCTACACCAAGTTGCAAAACTAATGAACCCATTTTTCTAGCAGGTTTGCAAAGTTATAAAGGTGGCGATACTGCTGCTTTACGCTATAAGGACCTAACTTTAAATAGTGTAAAAGTTTTTGTAGAGGAAGAAAGGTCAGCAAATTCTGAAACAAGTCACGTTAAAGAAAGTGTAGGTTATATTGCTTTTGAATCAGGCTGCCAAAGCATTGATGCTCCAACAGGCACTCAGCAAAAAAGTTTCAGTAGCAGCCCACAGCTTTCTATACCAGATAACAATTCACAAGGTACCTCTAATAGCATTAACATAAATGAGCAAGGGTTTGTTGTTGACCTAACTGTTAATGTTGATATTAGTCACACATGGGTAGGTGACTTGGTATTGACCTTAGAACATGTTGATAGTGGTAAGATCATAACACTGGTACAACGTCCTAATAGTGGTTATTGTGGTGGTGACAATATGAAAGTTGTTTTTACTGATGAGGCCACTTCTAACATTCAAAGTGACTGTAGCAACTCTGGTAGTGCTTATACAACAAATGGACAATATAAACCTGTTGGTAAACTAGCAGATTTTGCCAATGAGTCTTTGGCAGGTAATTGGAAGCTTAAGTTAACAGACCTTGCTCTAGCCGATACAGGTGCGCTTAAGTCATGGCAGCTTAATTTTACCTACTCATTAACAGCCCCTAGAGTTGTTAATACTTTTAATGTGTCTTCTAATACCCCCAACCAAGGAACCCAAGTTACTTTTTTTTGGACTACTACAGGTTCTCAAGGCAATTTAAGCTGTGTTTTAAATACGGGTGATGGTAACACTTTTAATATTCCTGATTGTGTGAATTCAACTAGTAAAACATATACTTATAACAGTTCGAAAAACTATGCTGCTACACTTGAAATTCAAAATAGTCTCGGGGCTTCTAGTGAAAAACAGCTCGAGCTATTTGTGTTAAGCAGTTCAAAGTATAATATTATCATTCACTTCTCAGACCAAAATATGACACCAAGTCAGCGTAAGGTATTTATGGATGCTGCTAATCGTTGGCAAGAGGTTATCACAGCTGATTTACGAGATGTTAGCACAAGCATACCAGCGGGTAGTTGTGGTAGCACTGGTTTCTCTGGCATTATAGATGACATAATTATTACTGCAAGTGCTCCTAGTTTAGACGGACCTTATGGTATTTTGGGACAAGCAGGACCTTGTGGATTACGCAACGCTAATCCAAATTACCTGTTACCTTTCTATGGACAAATGGAGTTTGATATTGCTGATATTGCCAATTTTGAGGCTGCTGGTGAACTAGAAGATCTTATTCTACATGAAATGGGTCATGTACTGGGCATAGGTACATTATGGGGTTCTTTTGGAGTAATTTCGGGCGCGGGAGGAAGTAACCCTCGATTTACAGGATCACATGCTTTGTCACAGTGGCAAGCACTTGGCGGTAGTGGTAATGTACCTGTCGAAAATGTAGGGGGTTCTGGTACTAGAGATGGCCATTGGCGTGAATCAGTATTTAATACGGAGCTTATGACAGGTTATAGTGACCCTGTAGAACAGCTCTCACGCTTAACCATAGCTAGTTTAAGAGACTTAACTTATAGTGTTGATCTTGATGCTGCAGATTCTTATGTTTTGCCTACGGTTGCATCATTAGAAACACAATCTGATGATGGAAAACACATATCTACTAACCTGCACTCAACCCCTACTACTACTAGATTTGGTGAGTGATAGTAAGTAAATAGCTTGAGTCCTACCTAATTGTCTGAACTGTGATTAAGCTGATTCGTGTGATTTTTTTGTGTGCTCGAGACATTTTGGGTTGGCTCGAGCAAGCCTGTTTATTTTGTTAGTTACTCACTCCAAAAATTCTAGTTTCAGGTTTAAAAGCTGCCCATGCAAACCATAGAGTATTATCATGAACTATAGGTTTTAGGCTTTGACCTGAGAGCTCACCTGAAATTGCATTACCTAACAAATCCCATGTGCTGCCTGTTTCTTCATCTGTAAAAGCTTCTCCATTCCACATAAAAGTAAGGGTCTTATCTGCAATTTTACGGCTAAAGACCCCTACTGCACCCACATCCTGACCACTAGCAATGCGACTAGCATCAAGCGCACTATTAGTACCTTCTGACCAAAAGAGCACTATAGGTTCGTCATTAACACTATCATTAACTATCCTTGATTCACTAAGTACCACAAAAGGATATGCTGCTACATCATCACCCTTGGCTAAAGACCCCTACTGCACCCACATCCTGACCACTAGCAATGCGACTAGCATCAAGCGCACTATTAGTACCTTCTGACCAAAAGAGCACTATAGGTTCGTCATTAACACTATCATTAACTATCCTTGATTCACTAAGTACCACAAAAGGATATGCTGCTACATCATCACCCTTGTCAATACTAATGATACGTTCTTTAGGAGCTAAGCGTCCATCTACTGCACCACGAAAGAGGAAAGCTGGACTATCTACATCATCATAACCAACATAAGGATTACGACCATAATCACGTCTGAAACCTGTTTCATTTGAGAGTACTTGAGCATCAGGAAAAGCCTCCTGAAATTCAGCAAATCCTACTATTTGAGCAGGAATTCGTAGTAGAGAAGTTTCATTGAGAGTACCTACTACAGCATCACCAAGGAGTTGTGACCAAAGGGTACTGGTATGGGTATCGAACATAAGCATATTTGAGTTATAAAGCATACCCGATACTCCGAAGGTTACCTCTAAACCTACTAAGTCTTCAGCTATATTACCTTCTTGCTCCAGATAGGCATTTAAGAAAGCCTCATCAAGCTCTGTGAATCTTGCATCAGCATTTAAGTTAGAAACTTCCGTTTGTTGCTTGGTAGTAAGGGGAATACGTCTATCAAAAGCTAAGGCACTGTTGCATAGCGGGCAAAAGGTCACAGCTACAGGCACACCACCTATAGTATCGTTGGTGATTTCGTGCCAAGTAAGAATTTGGAGCGGGTAGGCTTTAGCCTCACCATTAATAACTAGAACTATAACTGGCTCTTTTTCACCAAGCCAAGAGGCAGCTTCTTTTTGTGAGATAAATTTTGGCTGATTTGATTCTCTTGCTGCACCTTGCCAGTCCCCTCCAAAACCTAATGCAGGTATGCCCTGTGGTGGTGGGCCACCACTTAAAACTTCATCTAAAGGAATGCTAGTATGGTTACTATCAGTGCCGATTGCCTGCATAGCAGAGGGAAGCCTTTGAGAAAAAGTAAAACTACACAGGAATATGAAAAGGATAGTAAAAGTAATTTGCTTCATGTTTAATCTCCATTCTGCTGATACCATAGCGTGAGATGGTATGAGAGTAACGTAAAGCATTGTACCAAGGGATATTTGTTATGCTAGAAGCGGCAAGAGAGGAACATTACTATTATAGTTAGTTGTTGTGAATAGGTTGCAAAAAAAGAAAGTTTTTTACCCAAAGCTTACCATGTTAGTACTACCTTTTTTAGCTCTGGTACTTATAATTCTACTGTGGCAACTAAGCATAATTACTTTTAAGTGGCCTCGTTATTTGGTACCTAGCCCTAAAGATGTTTTAGAAACATTTTTGAGAAAATATAATGACTTGTTCATTGCTACATGGGTAACATTTAGAATTGCAGCACTAGCCCTTTTATTGGCTACCCTTATAGGTTTATCAGTCTCGTTTCTCTTAGCGCTTTCTAAGTATCTATATCGTGCTTTCTTTCCCTATACTATTATTTTACAGACCACGCCTATGATTGCTATTGCTCCTGTAATAATTGTTTGGTTTGGAGTTGGGTTGCCTTCAATGATAATAATTGCTGCTACTATCAGTGTTTTTCCAATTATAGCTAGCACCACTACTGGTTTATTGGCTACTGAAACTAAGTTTTTGCAGCTTTTTGAGCTTTATAGTGCTTCATCTTGGCAACTCTTTAGCAAATTGCGCTTACCCTATGCTTTGCCCTATTTTTTTTCAGGTTTGCGTATTGCTGCTGGTTTAAGTGTTATAGGGGCAATTGTAGGAGAGTATGTTGCTGGGATAGGCACTATGAATAGTGGATTAGGCTACTTTATTTTGGTGTCTTATACTTATCTTCGAACTGCTGATATTTTTGCTGCTACTATTCTTTCAATAGCTTTAGGGATAATTTTTTTACTAGCTATTAACTGCTTTAGCTATCTATTACTTTACCGCTGGCATGCTTCGGCAGGTACACTTGAATAAATAATAAATAGAGCGTGACTAATTGGCTTTACCACCTTTAAACGACACTATTGCTGCTATTGCTACTGCGCCTGGTGTAGGAGCGGTGGGTATTGTGAGGGTTTCAGGGACTGAGAGTTTTACTATAGCAGACAAGATATTTGCTGCTAAATCAGCTAAGAAAATTTATCAAATTCCTGCTAAACGTGTGACCTTTGGTTGTATTTATGATGGTACAGAATTAGTTGATGAAGCTTTATTGCTAAACTTTCGTGCCCCAAATTCATATACTGCTCAAGATGTAGTAGAGTTGCAAACTCATGGTGGAGCAGCAGTTTTACGTAAAACCTTAGATCTTTGTTTAAAGCAGGGGGCACGGCTAGCTAAACCGGGGGAGTTTACCCTAAGGGCCTATCTTAATGGTCAGATAGATTTATTACAGGCAGAATCGGTATTAAATTTAATTAATGCTCAAAGTGATAGCGCTAGAAAGAATGCTGCTTTAGGCCTGAGTAAAGCTTTAACTAAAGAGCTTGATAGTATTCAGAGCGAGGTCACAAAGGTTTATGGTAATCTTCAGGCAGTTTTTGATTACCCTGAAGAGGGTGTGTCTGAAAGTGATTTTATTAAACCCTTGAATAGGGTGCTCGAGCACATAAAAAAGTTACTCAGCACAGCCAGAGGAGGAGCAACTATTCAAAAAGGGGCCAGAGTAGCACTTATTGGCAGGCCAAATGCAGGCAAATCTAGTTTACTGAATGCTCTACTGGGTTATAAACGTTCAATTGTAAGTGAATCTCCTGGGACTACTAGAGATTACCTTGAAGCACCTCTTGAAATAGGTAGCATACCTATCACTGCTATTGATACTGCTGGCATTCGTGAAGCCAAAGATAATATTGAGGCCTCGGGAGTAGTTTTGGCAAAAGAAATAGCTGCCAACGCAGATCTAAGTTTGTTACTTTTAGATGTAAGTCAACCACTAAGTAAAGAAGATTATGAGTTGATAAATGGTTTAGATACTACTAGGAGTCTTTTGATAGCTAGTAAAAATGACCTTAAGCAACTCTGGCAGGAACCTAACCTTCCTTTCATAAAGGTATCTGCTAAAACGGGAGAAGGCTTAGCACAGCTTAAAGAAGCTATTAGCGAGAAGCTTTTAGGTAAAGCCTTTAATAATGAACTTTGGATAACAAATGAACGTCATGTAGAAGTGCTAACTTCAATTAAAGAGCAAATTAGTCGTGCTATCAATGCACCTGATGACTTAGCTGCCATAGATTTGGAAGAGGCTTTATATAACTTGGCAGAACTTACTGGTAGGGGAGAGGTTGCTGAAGAAACTCTAGAG
This sequence comes from Trueperaceae bacterium, assembly GCA_965223045.1. Taxonomy (GTDB): domain Bacteria; phylum Deinococcota; class Deinococci; order Deinococcales; family Trueperaceae; genus CBDCVN01. Next base: position 2,744,225 of record CBDCVN010000013.1, on the reverse strand, counting down.
CATATCTTTGCTAACTTTTGCGTGGGGAAATAGACCGCTTAGCTAATTCCTGATAGCGGAAACAGTCTGTTGTGTGATCCATAACCATGCCTGTAGCCTGCATATGAGCATAAACAACTGTAGAACCCACAAACTTAAAACCACGTTTTTTTAGGTCCTTACTGAATTTATCTGATTGGGATGATGTTGTGGGTATGTCTTCAAGCTTTTTCCAACTGTTAATAATTGGTTTTCCTGCTACGAAATCCCAACTATAGGCATCGAACGAGCCAAGCTCTTCTTGAATTTTTAAAAACGCACCAGCATTTGTGACAGCTGCTTTTACTTTAAGCTTATTACGAATGATACCTTTGTCATCTAAAAGCTCTGCAACTTTCTTCTCTCCATAATTGGCAATCTTTTCTACTTCAAACTCATCAAATGCTTTCCTAAAATTATCACGCTTTTTTAGTATAGTGAACCAACTAAGCCCTGCTTGAAAAGTCTCTAAAAGCAAAAACTCAAACAATAACTTATCCTCATGAACAGGGACACCCCACTCCTTGTCATGGTAAGCGATATATAATGGGTCATTTGTAAGCCAAGTACAGCGTTTAATCACAAAACCTCCTAAGTGTACTTTTACAGTATAACCTTACTATAGGTGTCCAGGTAAGTTTTTTGATCTAACGCAAGGGATGTCATCCTGAGCCCTTCCGAGGGTAAACTACGCGGAGGATTTCACTGCCTAGAGAAAAGATTTTTTGGGGGCACTGTATAGCCAAAAGCTTTGCTTTTAGGATAATAAAAAATACTTCTTAGTAGAAACTTTATGAAGATTCAAATTTATTTTTGCTTACTAAATATATTTAATTGACAGCTTTAATATTATATAGTAGATTTTGATAATGCGTCACATCGCATAAACCTAGTATTAAGGAGACTCAAATATAGTGAAGTGGGAATATTGCGCTATTAATGATAATCTTGATAAAGGCAAGAAGTTTCTCAAATTCTTTGCAGAAGGGACCCCCAAAGAAATAGGAAATGTTCACCAAACAATGGTTGAACTTGGTCAAGATGATTGGGAGCTTGTTACACTGACACAGATTAACGAGCCTAATGCTCGAGTCTATTATTTCAAACGCCCTAGTAGCAATTGACAATTCGGAGTTAAATGTTATAGTAAGATACCTTAAATTTTAAGGTATAATCTATTAAGGAGACATAATAACTATGCCAGAGCGTACAACATACACTCAAGGTACACCTTCATGGGTTGATTTATCCTGTAAGGATGTAGAGGCCGCTAAGACCTTTTATTCAAGTTTATTTGGCTGGAGTTTTGAAGAAACACCTACTGACGAAGGTCCACCTTATATTATGATCAAAAAGGGAGATAGTGAGGTTGCAGGTTTGATGAAGCAACCTCCAGAGCAAGCAGAAATGCCTGCTTGGTGGAATGTTTATGCTGCTGTAGACGATGTTGACGCCACTACAGAAAAAGCTAAGGCTACTGGTGCACAAGTCCTTATGGCACCCATGGATATTATGGACGCAGGACGTATGTCTTTTATTATGGATCCTTTTGGTGCATCTTTAGGTTTATGGCAAGCTAACAAACATATTGGGGCTACAGTTGTTAATGAACCGGGTGCTTTTACTTGGGCAGAGATTTTTGCGCCTGACACAGATAAAGTCACTGCTTTTTACAATGAGGTACTTGGTTTAGAAAAAGAAGTGCTCGAGATGGGCGATGAACCTTATACTGCTCTAAAAGCAGGTGATAGAACTGTTGCAGGTACCATGCCACCACCAATGGAAGAAGTGCCCACACATTGGCATACCTATTTTGGTACTGCTGATTGTGCTAAGACTGTAGAAGACGCTAAAGCTGCTGGTGGAACAATTAAAGTAGAACCTTGTGATATTCCTGTAGGTAAAATGGCAGTTATACAAGACCCTCAAGGTGCAGTGTTCTCTGTAATTCAATTAAACGAATGGCCCACAAAATAGTGTAAATTATGCAAGTATCAGGAAAGACAGTCTTGATTACAGGAGGGGGTTCAGGCATTGGCCTCCATATAGGTAAAGAATTTATAAAGAATGGTGCTAAGGTTATAGCCTGTGGTCGCACTATGGCTAAGTTAGAACAAGCTAGGGTTCTTAACCCTAGCTTGGAAATTGCCAAGTATAAGCTTGGTGGTTAGGGGAAATCAAAAGAGGATGAAAAATGGGAAAGCCAATTTATTTAAAAGTTGAAAAAACACTTAACCAACCTTTAGAAAGAGTATGGGAAACAGTTGCATTAGAATTTGGGAATGTTTCAAATTACAATCCTGAAATTAAAACTTCTCAATTAGACTCAGATAAAAAATCAGGAGTAGGAACCCAGAGGCATTGTGATTTTCCCAAGAAAGGATACATTAAAGAAGAAATAATTGACTGGAAGGATAAAGAATCATTCGAATTGAAGTTCATAGAGTCATCAGTTCCAATAGCTATTCTTCGCAGCAAGTTTTCCTTCAAAGAAGATAAGGAAAATACTAAATTAACTCAAGAGCTCTGGTACAGAATGAAATCACCAATGGGATGGTTAAGTGGCCTGATGAAAGGAAAAATGAAGAAGACTTTAGAAAACGGATTGAATGGACTTGAAAAATACCTAGACACATAACACACAATCTTAAGGAGAAACTTTATGCAAAAATAAGGCAAAGATTTATCTGGATATCTATAGTGTGCGAAATAAAAACGAGGAAGTAGAATGAAGCAAAGTAGCAAAATTATTTATTGGATTGCCACTATTTTGTTGTCTGCTCTGATGTCACTCTCAGCAGGAATGTACATTCTTAACAATGAAATGGTAAGTGAAGTTTTTTCTAGATTGGGATATCCTACCTATTTAATTTATCCATTAGCAACAGCTAAAGTTTTGGGTATAATTGCTATCTTAACTAGGAAGTCTGAATTTTTGAAGAATCTAGCCTATGCAGGATTCTTTTATGATTTTATACTTGCTCTGTCTGCACACATAAATGCAAATGATGGTGAATTTATTCCAGCAGCAGTTGCAATAGTACTATTGGCTGTTTCTTATATATTTGGTAGGAAAGTTTTCAGCAAAAAGTAGTTAGTTTTTATTGCAGGTGAAGGTAGATGCAGGGTTTGGGAACAAATTCAATTGTTGTTTGGCCTATAAATTAAATCCAAGCTATTCAAAATTGTTTACAAAGGAGATCTTACTTATGAAATTTATAAAGTACTTTGTTTTAGTTGCTAGCCTAATCTTAGGTAGTCAAACACTAGCTCAAGACAGTTTTAGCCCTTTAGAAAAAGCTTTTACAGGTATAGGAGGACAGCAAGCACTTGAAGGTGTAAGTTCATTTGTAATAGAAGCTTCGGGGACTCGCTGGATAAAAGATGAGGGTCTTACACCTTATGATTCTGCTAAGGAAAGTAATACCTTTACAACTAATGTAAGTTATGACCTTACTCAAGACCGTTTACGTCTAGATTACGAAAATACTATTACCTTTTTTGGATTTGATGAACCACAGGCGTACAGCGATATTATAGTTGGCACAACTGGTTACATTACAGGTGAAGATAATATATTTGGTATTCCTGAACGTCCCATGAGCTCTGATCGTTGGGCAGCTTTGCATAAGCAACAACGCCTATTAAATCCTCATCTTATTCTACTAGATATCTTAGCTGACCCCTCTATCGTTTCTGTTAGTGGTGTGCAACTTCTAAATGGTTCTATACACCATTTACTAACAGTGGAAGACGAAATATACCCTCTCATACTTTATGTAAATGCTGCTACTGGCCAGCTTGCTAAAGTTACTACTTTAGAAAATCACTATCTACATCGAGATGTTTCCCTTGAGGCCTTTTATTTAGATTGGCAAATGATGGAAGGTGGCTTACTTTTCCCTCGTGAGGTTTATCTTGCTTCAAATGAGCACATAATCCGTGAAGAAAAGCGAGCTTCTATTCAGGTAAATATAAGTTTAGATGATGATCTCTTTAGTTTTCCTGAAGTTGATGGGCCTCTTTATGATGAGAATGTTGCTTTGCGAGGCGCAATTAGTTCTCAATTTTATTTAGGCTTTGCAGCAATTGGTATACCCCAAGGTGGAACCGATAACTCTACTGTAAGTGCAGAAATGTTGGCCCCAGGTGTTTATCATCTAGCTGGTGGTAGTCACCATTCTATGCTTATTGAGCAAGAAAATGGCCTAGTAGTAGTAGAAGCGCCTCTTTATGAGGCTCGTAGTAAAGCCGTTCTTGATTGGATTAGCAGTGAATTTCCAGATAAGCCTATTACTCATGTAATTGCTAGTCACTCTCATGAGGATCATTCCGCAGGACTTAGGACATTTGTTGCTCGAGGCATCCCAGTAGTAATAAGTGAAATAAGTGCAGATTTTATGGCAGAGGTTTTTGAAGCTCCTTCTACTATACTTCCTGATGAGCTCGAGCAAAATCCCCAAAAAGCAATTATAGAGTCTGTGCCACTGAACGCTCCTTACAGCCTTTCAGATACTGCTCACCCCATAGATATATATCATATGGACAACGTACATGCAGATGATCTTGTGATGGTACATTTGCCTAATGAGGAAATCCTTTTTGTTGTTGACATATATAACCCCGGTTTACCTTTACTTTTTCCTTCTGGACCAAGCAGTGTCTATAATGCCATAAAAGATAATAACATCAAGGTAACAACTATAGTTGGTGGTCATGCTGGTGTAGGTACATTTGAGGAACTCGAGGCCTTAGTAAATCAATAAGTGTACTTGTAATTTTCGTACTAAGGAATGGTTTTCTTGTAAAAGCACCCTCATCTAAAACACTTCCACAAGGAAATTTTCCATTAGCTAAATTGAGAAGTCAAAGGATAAATTAATTGTTAGAATCTGGCTTATTGTGTATCACTGACGAAAATAGAAATATTGTTGGCACAGGCTTTTTAGTTTCTAAAACTCATATACTTACTTGTGCTCATGTAGTATGTGTTGCTCTAGGAATAGATGCTATTACTCAAGATCACCCTAGCAAAGCAATTCAGCTTAACTTTCCATTTTTCCCCGGTAACCCCAAGCACCGTGCAAAGGTAGAAGCTTGGTATCCTGCCAAAAAACAAATGATTTTTGATGAGCTGGAAGACATTGCATTACTGAGATTAGAATCAGATCCTGACCAAGAAGGATTTTTTCCTAGAAATGCAAGGCCACTTGAACTTGCCTCGAGCAAAAATAATGCAACTAGTGGACTCAAAGTTTGCGGTTTTTCAAAAGGTTTTGACTATGGAGATACAATTGAGGTTAGATTATTGGAATCCAATTCTGAGCTTTTGGTTCCTATAGAATTCACTTCCCTAAATAAGTTTATAAGCAGTGGTTTTAGTGGTGCGCCAGTGTGGAGTGAAAGCTCACATGAAGTGCTTGGTATGGTAGCTAGTAAAAAAATAGGGTTGGATAGAGTAAAAGAGCTTAATCCCTATATGATTCCTGCGATCTTGCTGAGAAGAGTTTATTCGTTATTTTGCATAAGTAACTAAGCTAAGAGAAGGTTAATAAAGATATGGCTCATACAATTATTAAAAGAACTATAAATGCGCCTATTGATATAGTTTTTAAAACGGTAGCAGACATCAACCAGTTTTCACAGGCAATTCCACACATTGTAAAGGTTGAAATTCTATCTGATGTTAAATCAGGAGTGGGTACTCGTTTTCGTGAGACACGTCTTATGAAAGGTAAAGAGGCTACAACAGAGTTAGAAGTGACAGAGTACACTGAGAATGACCAAGTTAGAATTGTGGCTGATAGTCATGGAACTGTTTGGGACACTTTATTTACGGTTGAGGAAAAAGACGGGCAAACATTGTTAACAATGATAATGGATGCTCGAGCCTATAAGTTATTGCCAAAATTAATAAATCCAATGGTAAAAGGAGTTATCAAGAAGGCAATAGCAAAGGACATGGATGCAGTAAAGGTATTTTGTGAAAAATGACTAACGGCAGAGTTGTTGAACATTGGGACAAGATAAGGCCTGTAGCACCTAAAGCAGAATGGTTAATATAGAGGCAAATTTTAAGGAGAAATCCTATGCAAGCACGCAAAGTTGTTTCAAGAGAAGAATGGCTAGTTGCCCGTAAAGAATATTTAGCCAAAGAAAAAGAGTTTACTCGCCTGCGTGATGAGCTTAGTCAAGAAAGGTCCAAACTCCCGTGGGTAAAGGTTGACAAAGAATACGTTTTTAATGGACCTAACGGCAAAGAAACTTTAGCTGAACTTTTTGATGGCAAAAGCCAGTTACTAATTTACCATTTTATGTTTGATCCTAGCTGGGAAGAGGGTTGTAAAAGCTGCTCCTTTTGGGCTGACAACTTTAATGGCATTATTGTGCATTTAAATCACCGTGATGTAAGTATGGTTGCTATTTCTAGAGCACCACTTGAAAAACTGGATTCATGCAAAGATCGTATGGGTTGGAGTTTTAAGTGGATTTCTTCATTTGATTCGGATTTTAATTACGATTACGAGGTGTCCTTTTCCCAAGAAGACCTAGAAGCAGGGGAAACTAATTATAATTATAGAGAGAATAAGTCCAAGTCAACTGAACTTCCCGGAATAAGTGTGTTTTACAAGGATGAAAATGGCGATGTATTTCATACTTACTCTTGTTACTCACGAGGACTAGATATGTTAAATGGAGCCTACCACTACCTTGACTTAGTTCCTAAAGGGCGTGATGAAAATGGGTTGCCTTATACTATGGCATGGTTGCGTCGACACGATCAGTATGGAAATTAAGCAATAATATATATTAGAATTTCTGGTATAATTACTGCCTAGCAATAGGTATTTGCCATAAGTACTATCACCCTACTAATGAGCAACAAACATTAGACTTGTTCAGAAATAAGCTAGCGTGCATTATAAAATGTACAATTGCTCAATTTAAAGCTCCGGAAATGCAAAATGTGACAGCTAAGTCTTAGCAAGGGTACAAATCTTTTATCTAATGAGTCAACTATTTGGTCCAACATTTTGTTTCCGAACAACTCTATTTAAAAACACTAGCAGCTATATTTATGATGCCTGCACCGAAAACTTTAGATTGGGCACGTATTGAAGCGCTGTTCATTGCAGCAGGTGCAGAAGTGATAGAGGGACGAGGTTCTCGAGTCAGATTTGTTCTTAATGGTGTTGTGGGCACTTTTCACCGTCCACATCCCGCTAAGGAGGCTAAGCCCTACCAAATTATTGATGCTCGAGCTTTCTTAGAGCAAGCAGGAGTGAAGCCGTGAATACAATGACTTACAAAGGTTATACAGCTCAAATTATTTATAGCAATGAAGATCAATGTTTAGTAGGCCATGTTGCAAATATTAGTGATGTGGTAGGTTTTCATGGAGATTCAGTTAGCGAGCTCCGCTTTGCTTTTGAAGAAGCGGTAGATGACTATTTAGAAACCTGCAAAAAGATTAATAAAGTCCCCCAACAACCTTATTCTGGTGAGTTAATCTTGCAAGTTACACCAGAAATTCACGTTGCTGTTGCCACAGCTGCTGAAAAAAGTGGCAAAAGCATTAGCCAGTGGATTTCAGAAGTGTTGAGTGAAGTTGCCCATAGAAAGATCTGATTTTTACAGAATACAGAACGTGTGGGTATTGCGTTTTTAGGCAGAACCTAGGAACGAATCATCAAAAACCTCTGAATAATTACTGCAGGTAGAAAGTTTTTAATACTTTGTAAGTTAGGATCACTATAATTATGCCAACAGATTTGTTTTTACCACTCAGTCTAGTTTTAGGGCTGATTTCTTATAGTTTAATAGCAAGTTGGTATGTTATGCCAGCTTTAAAATCTTTGCCTCGAGCACAAGCACTAAAACCTTTATTGCTCTTGCACACTTTTAGGTACATTGGTTTAGCATTTCTTGTACCGGGTGTTGCTGCAGAAACTTTGGACCCACGTTTTGCCGACCCTGCTGCCTATGGTGATTTGCTAGCAGCAGTGCTTGCCCTAATAGCATTAGTAGCATTACGTTTTAAATGGGTAATAGCAATACCATTAGTTTGGATCTTCAACATTGAAGGTTTTCTGGACTTAATTAACGCCTTGTTTCAAGGCCTTCGCTTTGATGTTCAGTTAGGAGCAGCTTACTTTATACCAGCTATCATAGTGCCTGCACTGCTAGTAACTCATGTCATGATTTTTAAATTGCTATTGCAAAAAGATAATGGGACTTCCTAGTTTAGCTCGAGCTTTCAATCCATAGGGGGCAACTGTAAATGAATAATACTGATATGGAGCAAGTTCTAGCCCTCGAGAAAACTTGGAGTACTGCACCAATTGAAGGAGATTTAGAAACTGTAGCAGACGTCTTAGCCGATGATTGGATATGTGTTGCTCCAACTGGAGAGACCATGGGAAAAGCTGATTTGCTAAAGGCACTTTCTTCACGAAAAAATGTCTTTGACTCTGCTAACTATACTGATGTTAAGGTGAAAATTTTTGACAAGACAGCTATAGTGACAAGCTTTTTTCATGGTGTAGGCAAAGAACTGACCTTGAAACAACGTTACATGCGTGTTTATGTCAACCGCCATAATAAGTGGCAGTGTGTTGCAACTCAAATAATTCCAGTGCCCTAAGTGGGTATTTAGTTAGCTTATCAAGTGATTGAAACATGAACTTACCGTTTGACATTCCTAAGACTATTTATCCTTTCGAGTATCATTTTCTCGATTTGGGTAATAGCACCAATATTCACTATGTTGATGAAGGTCAAGGACCTCTGCTACTAATGCTTCACGGCAACCCTACTTGGTCTTTGCTTTACCGCAAAATGATTTTGGGTTTACGGAATAATTTTCGCTGTATTGCACTTGATTATCCGGGCTTTGGCTTGTCAACAGCCCCTAAAGGTTATGGGTTTACTCCTAGGGAGCATAGTGAGGTGCTCGAGCAATTCGTAAATATCCTAAAACTTAAAGATTTCACCCTAATAATGCAAGACTGGGGCGGTCCAATAGGCTTAGGCTTGGCAGGTAGACACCCCGAACTTGTAAAAGGACTTATTATAGGCAACACGTGGGCATGGCCTTTAGTCGGGAATAGACGCTTTGAAATGTTTAGTGCGTTAATGGGTGGCCCCATTGGCCACACTATAGCTTACCTTTTTAATGGTGTAGTGCGCTTTTTCTTGAAAGAAGGTCTAGTTAATAAGCTTGATCCTCAGGTATACCAACTCTATCTTGCTCCCTTTAAAAATAGGAGTAACCGCAAGCAAACCGTTATCTTTCCACGTCAGCTTATAAAGGCTGCTGACTATCTAAGTGAGGTTGAAGCAGGTTTAAGCAAGCTGCAAGACCTTCCAGTACTTTTCCCTTGGGGTAAAAAAGATTTTGCCTTTAGGGATACCGAGCTTGAGCGCTTCCAAAAATATTTCCCCAACCATAAGGTTTTACCTTTGGAGGCAAGCCACTTTTGGCAAGAAGATGCTTCTGAAGAATTGGTTGATGCTGTAAACAAATGGGAAGCATTTGCTGGTTAACGTAAATCATAAAAGGAACAAATTATGACACTATTTCAAGACGATTTTGGAACGGTTACCCATGGGGCATAAACTTTCTTTAGGTTATTTAGTGACCTACCTTGCCATTGGTGGTCTAGGTTTTGCAGTTTTCCCTACACTTACACCTGGAATTACGCAGATTTTAATGATTCGTCTAGATAAAGGTTTTTGTTGGTCATGCACTATAAGATGTGTCTCTGACATAAAGTCATTTTTATGGCTTCCTGCGCAGTGATTTTGCTCACCTCAAAATGCCTCCTAAAACTTTTTGAGGTAATTTTACACTTATGCTTTCCTTCAGATAATACCTCAATCTGTCTGGAACAGTGTTTACACTTTAAGAGGGTAAATCACTCCTGCACACATCTTTACAAAGGTATCTGAGGAATACCTTGTTTGGAAAAGACTCTTTAAGGGGTGCGTAATTCCAGTTACACTTAATCTTTTTCTATCCAATGGTGATTATGGCACTATTATGCCACGTGCAGTAGGTATATTTATGCTTGCACTCAGTTACTTGCTGGTCAATATTTTAAGACGTCAAGATTGGAAATACTATCTTGCTACTATCCAAGTGCGTAGCGTTATAGTGCTTTTCTTTATTTATCTTTACTTCATTTCGCATGACCCAATGTTTATCATCCTTAATATTGTTGTGCTTATTGGGTTACTGCCATCAATTTATATTCATTACTTTCAGCGAAAGGGACAAGTTAATGGCTGAATTCAAGGGATTTTCTGAAAAGGCATTGACCTTTTTGAGGGAATTAAAAAATAACAACGAGCGTGAATGGTTCAATGAGCGAAAAGATGTTTATAAAGAGGAAATAGTTACCCCTGCTATCGCTTTTATAGAGGAATTGGGAAATCGTTTACAAAGTATCTCTTCACAGATTAACTACGACACACGCACTAATGGTAGTGGCTCACTAATGCGTATTTACAGAGATGTGCGTTTTTCTAAAGACAAGAAGCCTTACAAAACAAATGTAGGCATAATCTTTTGGCAAGGTGCAGGTAAGAAAACTGAGTGCCCCGGCTACTACTTTCACATGACAGCAAATGAGGTTTGGATTGGTGGTGGTTTGCATATTTTCCCTAAACATTTATTAGAACCTTATCGTGAGGCAGTAGCAGACATCAAAAAAGCCAATGCCTTACGCCAAGCTTTAAGTGATGTTGAAGGGGTCGGGCTTAAGTTATCCAGCGAAAGTTATAAGAGAGTTCCTCGAGGCTACGACAATGACCACCCACAAGCAGATCTTTTAAAGTACAAGGGACTCTACACAACAAAAGATATTCCAAAAACCCAAGTCTCTTCACCTAGCCTTGTAGAGACATGTTTTGAAATATGTCAGCAAGCTGCCCCTTTACAACAGTGGTTTGCAAAAAATCTTTCTTAGGAGGAAAGTTATGAATAGTAATCTAGTGGTACTGAAAGAAATCTTTGACCTTAACAACAAGCTATTTCTCAAGGCTTTTAAAGCTATGGAAAAAGAGGAAAGCCATAAACAATTTAATGAGGCAAATCCTGCTATCTGGATTATGTGTCATGCTGTGTGGGCAAAAGCTGGCATTGCTCGTTTGCTTGGTGGAGAAATAAATGCACCCGAATGGGTGGAGCAGTTTTCAAAAGGTATTAGTGAACTAGATGCAGCTAACTTTCCTGAACTTTTTGAGGTAAAAGAAGCTTGGCAAGGTTTACACAGCCAAATAGAAGCTGTTTTGCCAAATGTAAGTGATGAACATTTGAGTGCTGAGCAGCCTCAACGCTTTCCCACCACAGAAAATAGTATCTTGGCAGCTTTAGCCTTTTTAGGACAGCACGAGTCCTATCATGTTGGGCAGCTTAGTTATGTGCGTAGGCTTTTAGATGAGCAAGGACTCTTCAAATTAGCATTTGCACCAAGTTAGCAAGCGGATTTCAAGGAATCAGCCAGTGCTATTGACAAACACTATTGCTTTTGCTAAACTCCTTGGCATGAATTTGAGAGTAGCTCCAATTAACATTGATTGTTGGTGGGGTTCTACATTAATTTGTAGAGGTTTCTCTTATATCATGTAGCAGTTAAAATTTAATTATCGTAAACGTAAGAGAAGCTTGTACAAGCTTCTCTTTTTCTTTGTACGGACGTTTGGTGTAATGGTAGCACAATCGCCTCCAAAATGATTAGTTAGGGTTCGAATCCTTAAGCGTCCGCCACAAGACCTGTTAGAGCAGCGGTTAGCTCGTCGCACTGTCTGAAGTTTATTTATAAATACTATAGCTAGACCCCTCCCTCACGCCAATAATCCTGTTTTAGGGGTACATCGTTCTGTCTACATTTCTATAGCTTCAAGTAGGTCATATGCTCTTTGCTGTTGCTTATTCGCTATAGTGTCTACTTTTACTAAATTTGCATCCTCCTCTCCTTTGTAATTGCAAGTATTTCTTACTATGCTACTTAGATCCGATAGTAATGTCTGAAAACTGTGAACTTTACTACCATCTTCTAATTTTTTAGTCTTTGTTTTTGCTAATGCCTTCTTTGACCTTGCCGCTCTTTTCACGGGGTTACTTTCCTCTTTTTTACCTTTTTCTTCATCAGCAAATAATAATATTGACCTCCATGCCTCCATCATATGCCACTTCACGTTGTAAGCTAGCATGCACAAGAATATGTGTCCCCTTACTCGTTGCTCCATATGGTGATATATTGGTCTTAATTCCAAATCTACACTTTTTATTGACCTAAATCCCTGCTCTACATCACTTAATCCTTTGTAATTCCTGATTACTTCTTTTGTATCCACTTTCTCCTTTGTTAGACTTGTTCTTATTACATATATCCCATCTAACTCGCTTTCCTTCTTTACTTTCTCTTCGTCTATCTCAAAATTTAGCCTTGCTGGTGTTATCTTTAACTTAATGTGCTTTGCTACTTTATATTTGTTGACTACTCTTCCTACTCGCACTCCTATTTCCCCTTTCCCTCTTACACTTCCTTTCTTTACCATCTCCTTTATCTTCTCTATAGCATTTTCCTTTTTAACCCGACCCAAGTATCGGCAAAACGCCCAATTTGAGTAAATTTGGAAAAACTTGAGTAGTTTTCTTCTATACTAAAAGTATCTTTGTAGTTGTACTATAAAGTGTTTATTAGTATTCTTACCAATTTACCCAAAATGCAAATATTCTCATTTTAATTACCCTAAGAGCGCTCTTGGATTCGTAGTAAGAGTCAGTATTGCACAAAAGCAGACTTGATTTTACACTGTGTTGTAAACAACTAGAAACACCGTCTAGTGTTGACGTTAAATTAGAATTTTTTCTAATAAAAACACCCTTTCTAGAAACATTATCTTTTTCTAGTTGTTCTAGTCAATGAATCCACAAAACCATTTCTTATTGTCCTAGTAAGTTAATATGAGTTATCCTCTTTCCATGCAAGTTACTCCTTAGGTTTGCGACAACGCGTTGTTCAATCTTACCTAGATGGCGAAGGTTCTCAATATGAGCTGGCTAAAAGGTTTTTAGTCAGCCCTACTACAGTTAAAGCCTATCTAAGACTTTATCGAGAAACAGGCGGATTATTGCCTAGGGAACACAATAGGGGTCGTAAACCTGCTGTAAACACAAAACAACTTTCACTAATAAAAAAATTGTTAGAAAAGCAATCAGACATGACCTTGGCTGAACTCTGCACAGCTTTTGAGCAAAAGACTGGCGTTAAAGTCAGTAGCACTAGTATGTATAGGGCAATAGAAAAGATTAACTGGACTTATAAAAAAAGACTTTGCGTGCTAGAGAGCAAGATCGTGAAGACATTAGAGTTGTTCGGAAATAAATAGTTTAAACAATCAAAAAATTCCAAAGCCCCCCACAGACAGCTATAACGCTATCTGCAAAACCTGTCTTGCGATTCCGAAAGGCATGCACTAGTATATTAAAGCGTTTCATACCTCCTATGGCATGTTCTACATATATCCTTGCTTTGCCCAGCCTTTTATTCCTCTCCTTCTCTGCTTCTGTTAGCTCTGGATTAGGATTCTTTTTACTCTTCCTTGGCTTTTTCTTTGGTATCGCTGCTCCTATCCCATAATCCTTGTTTATACCTTGATAACCTGAGTCTAGATTTGCTCTTTTTCCCTCCTCTTTCAGCCAGCCTTGTTTAGGTGGAAACTCCTCCTTAAACATCCCATAGTCATGTCTCCGCCCAGCAAATGTCCTTCCTACATAGATTATTACCTTTCTTCCTGTTGCTATTATTGTGTTTTTTACCGTGTGACCCTTCTTTTTTCCACTATATAGCTCCTCCTGCTTTTCTTCTTCACTAGGGCGTCTATGTTTCCTTTCTGTAGCATCAATCAGTATTTTTCTTGCTTCTTCAAGCGCTTCTTTTAACTCCTCAGGTGTATTGAACTCTCTCTTAGGCAACATACCTAATTTTGCCAAGGCTGCTGAGAGAATTGGCAGCAGCTTATGTACCCAATAGTGTGCACTGGAACGAGACATATCAAACTTCTCTGCTAATTCATCCATTGTAGGATAACTTTTCAGGTAGTAGAGAATAAATTCGAGTTTGTGTTTAGTAGAAGGAAGTTTACTTTTTCTTCCTCCTCCCCTAGATCGTTCTCTTTCCCCTTTAGCTTAGAGTTGTTCGGAAATAAATAGTTTAAACAATCAAAAAATTCCAAAGCCCCCCACAGACAGCTATAACGCTATCTGCAAAACCTGTCTTGCGATTCCGAAAGGCATGCACTAGTATATTAAAGCGTTTCATACCTCCTATGGCATGTTCTACATATATCCTTGCTTTGCCCAGCCTTTTATTCCTCTCCTTCTCTGCTTCTGTTAGCTCTGGATTAGGATTCTTTTTACTCTTCCTTGGCTTTTTCTTTGGTATCGCTGCTCCTATCCCATAATCCTTGTTTATACCTTGATAACCTGAGTCTAGATTTGCTCTTTTTCCCTCCTCTTTCAGCCAGCCTTGTTTAGGTGGAAACTCCTCCTTAAACATCCCATAGTCATGTCTCCGCCCAGCAAATGTCCTTCCTACATAGATTATTACCTTTCTTCCTGTTGCTATTATTGTGTTTTTTACCGTGTGACCCTTCTTTTTTCCACTATATAGCTCCTCCTGCTTTTCTTCTTCACTAGGGCGTCTATGTTTCCTTTCTGTAGCATCAATCAGTATTTTTCTTGCTTCTTCAAGCGCTTCTTTTAACTCCTCAGGTGTATTGAACTCTCTCTTAGGCAACATACCTAATTTTGCCAAGGCTGCTGAGAGAATTGGCAGCAGCTTATGTACCCAATAGTGTGCACTGGAACGAGACATATCAAACTTCTCTGCTAATTCATCCATTGTAGGATAACTTTTCAGGTAGTAGAGAATAAATTCGAGTTTGTGTTTAGTAGAAGGAAGTTTACTTTTTCTTCCTCCTCCCCTAGATCGTTCTCTTTCCCCTTTAGCTTGTTGTTCTTCATAGTCTTTTTGACTTCGCTCCTCATATACCTCTTCAAACACTGTCTCTAACTCATTTATCTTTTCTTCAGGCAAACCTGTCAAGGCTCTCACTTGTCTGTCACTTCTGGTTTTGAAAACTACCATACTAGCTACTATTTTAGCTGATTTGGCTATTTCCGAACAACTCTCTTGTTGTTCTTCATAGTCTTTTTGACTTTGCTCCTCATATACCTCTTCAAACACTGTCTCTAACTCATTTATCTTTTCTTCAGGCAAACCTGTCAAGGCTCTTACTTGTCTGTCACTTCTGGTTTTGAAAACTACCATACTAGCTACTATTTTAGCTGATTTGGCTATTTCCGAACAACTCTATTGCAGCAAAACGAAAAGCCTTTTTACAGTTAAAGAAAGCTCTTAGAGCAAATAGGCTTGTATTTATTGATGAAACAGGTCTTTATCTAAACATGACTAGGATTTATGCCCGTTCGCAACGAGGAGAAAGAGCTTATTGCTCTAGAGGGTGTTTGGGAAATATCTATTAAGCAAAATTGGGAGTGGATTGATGCGCTAAACGCTTGGTCATGATATCACACATAGCCATGTAGATAAAGGCTTCACTTGTTGCTGCTAATACTTCATAATCTTTACTTAAGCGTCTATAGTTTCCTAACCATGCAAATGTCCTCTCCACTACCCATCTTTGTGGGATAACTTGAAAACCTTTTCCTTCTGGTTTCTTTGTTACTTCTAATATCCACCCACATATGTCCAGCACCCACTTCTCTAATCTCGCACTGACATAACCTTGATCTGCTTTTATTACTTTTAATCTTGGCATAGTGCTTTTTATGGCCTTCAACATTTGCTCTAATCCTTTCTTATCTGACCTATTCGCTGTAGTTACAAGTACAACTATCAATAATCCCATGGTATCAACCAATATATGACGTTTACGTCCATTAACCTTTTTTCCTCCATCGTACCCATTCTCTTCATGCACACTACCTTTGACCGATTGACTATCGGCAATACCTACACTGCAATCAGCAAGTTTTCCTTCCTGCTCACGGAGTTTTCTGCGTAAATGTTTGTTTAAAGCCTTCCACAAACCTGATTTACACCATTTATCAAAGTGATAACGCACACTTTGATAGGCAGGAAAATCATGTGGAAGATCACGCCAAGTACAACCATTGCGCAGAAGGTAACGTATAGCATTTACGATTTCACGGAGATCAAGGCTCATGGGACGTCCCCGCTTAGTACTTTTGGTCAAAACTTTAAGTAGAAAGGCTTCAATTATAAGCCACTGTACATCAGTAATGTCAGTAGAGTATGCTTGTCTATGATTTGTTTTCATAGTAGCTATACTGACATATATTGGGTATAGCTACTTCATTTCTGAAATGATATACTTAGTTCAAATTTCAGCCAAAATGCTAGATCTTTCAAAGGAACACTAATTTCCAAACACCCTCTATACCAAGCAAGAAACATAAAATTGCAAACTTAATAGGTGCAATGACTCTAGAAGGAGTAATCGCTAGTTTCTGTATTGATGAAACTGTAACAGGAGAAGTATTTGCAGCATTTCTAGAAGAAATACTATGTCCAGTTTTAAAGGTGGGACAAATAGTTTTGATGGATAATTCAACAGCACACATAGTAAAAAGGGTACGTGAATTAATAGAAAGCAGGGGAGCCACATTGATCTATTTGCCACCATACAGCCCTGAGTTCAATCCGATAGAACATTGCTGGTCAAAAGCAAAATCCCACCTACGTGCTTTAGAAACTTGGGACAAAAAGAAATTAAACACCTCTGTCAAAAAAGCTTTAGAAACAGTTAATACCAATGATGCTCAAGCTTGGTTCAAACACTGTGGCTATACCAATCAACCACCTATGGAAAGATGTTACAATAAATATTTATTCAAATACTTGCAACTTTAATTTCTATAAATGTAAGGGTATACTCTTGTTTTTTGATTTAATTACCAGTGAGTAATACTTTTCACTTCTTGTGATTTAATGACATAATTTTATGAGAGGCTAAAATGCTGTGTGATAAACTGATAACTCAATAATGGGTCAGGTTAAAAAGGAAAATGCTATAACTCTTCTTTTGTTGCTTTTAGCAAATCTTGTCGCTTTTTCCCTTTCCACTCCGCTACTTCTCTATTACAGCACCCTATCAATCTCTCTTTTTCATATCCTTGATCTTTAAACTCTAAATATTCTTCTTTCTTCAATTCTTCTATATTCAAATTCCCACTTTCTATCAGCTTTTTTATACTTGCTGCCTTCAATGCTGCTATCCAACCTACTCCCTCTTCTTTTTTTAACTCTTCTATCTGTTTTTTCCCTATTACTCCTCTGTCTCCTACGATCACTATTTCTTTTATTCCAAATTCCTCTTTTAGCTCTTTTATCATTGGTTTTAGTATCTTTGACTCTGTGTAATTGCCCTCGTACACCCTAGTTACTATTGGACATCCCCTTTTGTCCGTCAGCAATGTGTAATTTACTTGCTTTTTCCCTCTCTTTTTATCTTTATTCTGTCCCCATTTTGCTAATGGACATTCCTCTCCTTCAAAATAACTTGAACTCATGTCATACATTAATCAAGAGTTTGACATGAAAAAATATTGCTTTGCAGAACGGTGTTATTGACGGGTAATAGGGCGGGAAGCTCGGTCACCATCGGGTATTTTTCAGAGGTAGAATACATTGTTTGGATCGGACAAAACGTAGATTGGACACTAAAACTCTTCACTGGACTTGAGAGCATTGATGATTTGCTTACCTTAGGTTCTTATCGTGAGTGTTGTCTATTAAACAAGTCTCTGACAACATAATTCTTGAACTTCTCTCCAAGAAAGTTCTGGACATTCTTCTTTTATTATCCTGACTTGATGAAATGCATCCAGACACAAATCTGCATGTTTTAACTGAGCTGCATAATTTTGGCACTGGCATGCTTCAAACCCAAAGTTTTGTTTTAACAGTCTGTGACTAACTTCATCTTGCCATCTTGCCTTATGTGCCTTTATTACTTCCTGTATGCCTACCTCTAGTGTGCTGACTAATACTGATAATTTGTTTCCCTCTCTTTCATTCCACCATATGATTATCAGATCAGCTTCTCCTACGTCAGAAAATCTTACCCTCACTCGTTTCGCATAGCACTTCAAATTCTTGTACCACCTTGCTATTCCAGGTTTGAACTCCTGCACTAGCTTTTTTATACTTGTTTCCTTTTCTTGGAAAGTAATATTGTTAGTTGTCTTTATCCTTCCTACAAATGGTATTCCTTCTTCTTTGAGTTCCTTTAGGGCAGGACGAGCTGTTATTCCTCCATCAAACACTACTGCTTTGATCTTTAGGGCTTTATTTGCTTTCCTAGTCAATTCTAGCATTAATTCACTGGGTGTTAGTGATCTGTATCTATTACTTGCCATTTCATTGTATAGGTAACCTTTAAACCCTAAAGGATAGGGGCATTTTTGCTTGTCTGTCCATACTAAGGCTGCATCTGCAAAACCCAGACCCAGAGCTACAGCATTGCCACTGTAGTACTTGTTCAGCCCTTCGATATTCCAACCTTGGTGTTCACTAGTAAGGATATCAATAGCAAGATAAGCATTGTTTGGGGCAGTGTTAAGGCGTTTCTTAAAACCTGTACTATCAGCATGTTTATCTTGAGAAAGTAGTCTACAAGCATGTTTGATACTACAAGGAAGTAAGTTACGCTTATGCATTTGATGCAAGGTTTTGTGTTCAAGAGTAAGTAAGCCTTTCTGGTAACCTTTTTCAAAAGAACTCAAAGTATAATTAATATGATTATTTAAATCATTCTTATGAGTATAGCTGTACTGGATAAGATAAACCAATTAGATTAGGGTGATTTTATCTTGAAAATTTTTGAAAGAAAGACCGTGAAAAATATTTGTTTCTGAGAAGTTATTTGCAGACGTAAGAGGTGTGGTAAGTCTGTTACGTAGGAGTAAAAACAAAGATCAATTCTTATACGCCTTTAACAAGTCCTATTCAGCACAATTTTTAAATTGCTTTCTTGGAAGGAATTATTCCTTGATTCAAATTTCGACTAAAAAATCAAGAAGGTTTAAGATTGTCTCGAAAGGCAGTTCTGGAGATACATTGTCAGGGAAGCATTTTACAAATGACACTTATAATACAACGTGGAGCAAGCCAAACACTGACACCCTCAAGTCTAGCGAAGAGTTTAGATGCCCAATTGGCGTTTTGCTCTATGTAAAAGATGTATTTTGCCTCTAAAAAATACCCGATGGTGACCGAGCTTCCCGCTTCATTACCTATTAATAATCCCGCCCCACAAAGCACAATTTTTCTATGTCAAACTCTTGATTAATACTTTCTCCCCTTTGACATGCCTATTTGTTAATTTCTTTTCTATATATCCTTGCCTTGCTTCCAACCATTCCATTACCTTACACACTTCTTCTTCCCTTGCTTTCCTTACTTCTAGCATTTCTGGTAAAGTTGTTGTTTCCCACCATCTTATTGTTGCTAATTTACTATTTGGTGCTAGTATCCTTGCTGCTATCAATGCTTCTACTAAGTTTCTTTCTTGTGTGGCACGACTTGCTATTAACTTCTTAAACTCTAGTTTCTCCATAGCTTTTATTACTGCTTTTACATGTCCATAATGCTTAGATTCAATCACTTCAAAAGCTTGATCTATAGGTACAAACTGCTTACCCTTTAAACAGCTTCGGATCATTTCTATAATTTCATCACCTAGTGGACTTAGGTTTGCTAGGGTTTCTTTTTTTACCTTGCCATCTTTACGATAAGAACGTCTCAGTAAGTAAGATTTATAAGTTTTTCCTTTATACTGGCGAGTGCTTGTAGCTACATGCATCCCAGAAGACCTATTCCTCATAGCTAAAGTACAGGATAGCAGATTTTGACAATTAATTCAACTTTTAGTGTCTACAGTATTGCACCCTAAATTACCCATTTGCATTGTGTAGAAAGATGCTAACGCCGATTTTGATCAATAAACTTCAGACTGTCACTGCGGAGGTCAGGGGTTCGAATCCCCTACGGGTCGCCACAAGGGCTTGTAGCTTAGTTGGTGAAAGCATATCTGCAACCCTAGTTTTAGCAGGGCTTGTATCAAGAGTTTGAACTGATTTTTAAGGGCCGTTCTAGCTTTAAATATACATGTTGACACAGGGGAACATCCGGTCAAAGCAAGGTAATTCAAATTAAAGCCCTCAGAAACAGATGTTTCTCGAGCTCTATAAAATTGGTAGCATTTCAGAGGTTGCGTGCTAGAACTAATGTTTGAGTATGAAGAGGGAGCATAATTTATCATGGTTTTTTGCACCTTGCAATTGCTTTGTACGAGGGTGTAAATTCAATTGGGCATAAACGTCGCTTTGACCGGATACTTTGCCACCCTTGAGTTGCTTAAGTATGTTCTAAACAAGGTTATTTTTTTAGTTCAAACTCTTGTTGTATTCGAGTTTATATTAAGGCGTACGTACAGATGTCCAAAATGCTCAAAGAGCTTGGGAGCACCACAAATTGAAGTGGTAAATGATCAAGATGAATATGTGTATGATTGTAAGACTTGTGAAGTTACTTGGCAAACAATGACTCATCCTAGTGGCGATTAATAATCATGATTTTTATCTTTCTTTCAAAAACTTTTGTTAGGACTCAATATGCGTTATCATTTCTATACTTGTGACGTTTTTACCAGCACCCGCTTTGGGGGTAATCCCCTAGCTGTTTTGCCTGAGGCAGAAGGTCTTACATATGAGCAGATGCAACTAATTGCCCGTGAATTTAACTATTCTGAAACAACATTTGTTTTTCCTGCTGAGGATGGTCATGCCAGAAAGGTTCGTATTTTTACACCTAAAGAAGAGTTACCATTTGCAGGACATCCCAACATTGGTACTGCTTTTACACTGGCAACAATTGGCGAGTTGGGCGAAATACAAACACTCACAGAAATAACCTTTGAAGAAAAGGCAGGGCTTGTACCCATAACTATCCATAAATATCCTGAAAAGCCTATCTACTGTGAGCTTAAAGCACCTGAACCTCTTTCTCTTGGCAAAACAGCACCTGCTGAACTGATTGCAGCTGTGCTCTCCTTAGCTCCTGAAGCTATTGTTACTGGAACGCATTTACCCCAAGTTGCTTCTGTAGGAACTCCATTTATCATTATAGAACTTAAAGACCGTATTGCTTTAAAAGAAGCTCGAGTAGACATAGATATGCTAAGGAAACTAGAAGCTGAAGGCATAACTCCTTTTCTATACTTGTATGTTCATAGCAATGATAACTTTGACTTGCGGGCACGGGTGTTTGCACCCTTGAGTGGGATAACTGAAGACCCAGCAACAGGAAGTGCCAACTGTGCTTTGGTTGGAATGTTAGCGCACTATAACAAATTGGCCAATGGTAATTTTAGTTGGCGTATTGCTCAAGGGGTAGAAATGAATCGTCCTAGTGTTTTGGATGCTCGAGCTGAAAAACAAGATGATGTAGTTACAGACGTATGGATTGCTGGGAATTGTGTGATGGTGAGTGAAGGATTCATTTTATTGTGATGTGATAATAGATATGGATATCACCTTCCTTGCTGGCTTTAGCATAAAAGTAGAATCAGGAGTAATGTGTTTACCAAAACTCTCCAGAATGAGAATAGGAGCAGGCCACTCATAGTTTTAATGCCAATTGGTTTTTAGTATGATGAAATGAATAGCTACTCAATAAGCTTGAAATCTATTACATTTTTTGCATTTGTCGTTTTATTTTTTACCTTAGTTACTAATTCATATGCACAACATCATGGTGGAACACAAGCACCACCAATTTCTTTTGGTGATGGAGAGGTTACTGTAAATACTAGTATTTATCCACCTGACTTTATTCCCGGCAAAGACTCTAGTACCAATCTTAAGGTTAGATTCTTTGATGCCTTTTCAGGTTCCAATATTCCAAATGTAACTTACCGCGTTCAAATATATTCTGGGGGGCAGCTACTTGCAAATCAAACTTATTTTGACAGTGATGGTGAATTAGATATCCACATTAAACCAAGATCTGGCTGTGAAGAAGAGATTGACTTGTGGCGCTGTACAACATATGAAGGGGAAATGGACCCAATTGTTCCAAGCGCCTTTGCCTCAACTGATAAAAGTACACCTGTAATTAAAGGGCCTGTATTTGACAAAAGTGGAACATATACAGTTAAAGTGGCAATAATTGGTGCAACAAATCCCAAAACACAAGTCGAACAAGACATAAATTTTGAAACAAATATAATGATTGCTCAAGAACAGCAATTATCTTTAGGTGTTTCGTCTGGCTCAGTTCCTATATTGGTTAGAGATTATCACGAAAAAACATCGTCTTTGCAATTTGACGAAGAGTCAAATTCAATCACAATGGAAATACCGCTTTCAGAGGAGAATACAGCTCACGCAGCAATGATAAAAAATGAAATTGCCTTTCCAAAAACTTTTGAACCATTTAATGAAATAAGTAGTTTCTCTGGATTTGTAGATGGAGTTCCTTTATTGCCCAAAGCTTTACACTTTGATAAAGCATCTGACAAAACTGATAATATTCTCCATATTATGGTATCAAGTGATGAATTACAGTCATTAAAGGAGAAAATTTCTGATCCTAATAATCTTCCACTGGTAATTACTCCTAATTCTGAAGAGTTTCTCGAGCACAAAGAATTAAAGTTCGATAATGGCTATTCTGCTTTTGCTTCAGTTGATAAAAGACACTCTGAAAGTAAAGACACGGTTTTCTCAGTAGCATTCTTTGACACCTCTGGAAACCTTGTTGAAGATATAAGGTATGCATATGGAATAAAAGATCCTGATGGAAAAGAAAGCTTAAACATGGGAGGAAACGAAAGCCAAATTGGCTTAAAACTTCCTAATGGTACAGATATGCAAACAATTTCTACTCCAACGGACGGAAACTATAATCTAAAATTAGTGCTAATAGGTACCGGAAGTAATGACTTTGAAAATTACATGTACCAAGACTTTAGTTTTGATATGGAAGAATTTTCAGTAGCACAGTTACCATCACCATTAGTATCAAGTGTAGAGTCCAAACCTATAAGTGAAGCAAACGGAGCAGATGTATTACCTGATTGGGTTAAAAGTAATGCAAAATGGTGGGCCGAAGGGCAAATAGATGATGATTCCTTTATCCAGGGGATTCAAAATCTAATAAAACAAGGCCTAATTACCATTTCAGAAACAGAGGCTGGGCCTAGCTCCAGTGAAATTCCGGCTTGGGTCAAAAACAATGCAGGGTGGTGGGCTGATGGACAGATATCTGAAAGAGACTTTCTTAAAGGAATTGAGTATCTTGTAAGCATTGGAATCATTAGAGTTGATTGATACTTAGAAATCCATGTTTTTGGGAGAAATCATTATTGGGGTTGAGTTAAAAGGTATTGTAGATAGCTATGGTGCAGGAGGGAAATTCTTAGCTATTAAGGGTTTAAATATTGATATTAGTCAAGCTAAAATTGAGGTTTGGCAATCTTTACAAGTAGGTCATTTTATTAAAGCTGAGGGTTGGTTAGTAATTAGCCAAACTCCTTTGTCTATGAAAGCTGTAGAAATTGAGCTTAAGGGAGTGGGCTAGAATCATTGAAACTTTCAATGATAAAATTCTTTAGGAGATATATAATGATTACCCCAAAATTTACAAACACTTTTATAGCTGTGCTTATTATGTTAGTGGTTGCATTAAGTAGTTGTGGCAATACAAATGACCCTAGCCAGAACGATAGTATCGTACAAGAAAATGTTGTTTTAAGCGGGCAAATTACTAATCTTGACAAAACTGCCAAGAGTTTTGCTATAGGACCTTTTTCAATTAGCTATCAAAACATTAATTCTACTTCTCTAGCTTTACAGGTAAATGAAAACGATCTTGTTGAAGGTGCTTTTATTGAAGTTACTGGTACATTAAAGGACAATACTCTCATAGCTCAAGCTCTAACAACTTTAAATGAAGGGGATGCTTATCCTGAAGGTAGAGTAGAAATAACTGCAGTAATGGGTGAGTTAGACACAACTTCTAAAACATTTAAGTTACTTAGCTATGTTGTGGATTATTCCAAAGCTAGAGTCAAAGGAGTTATTGCCAATAATGAGCGTGTAGAAGTAGAAGGTTACCTTTCAGGGAATATTCTTATTGCTATTGAGGTCAAGTTAAAAAATTCTAGTAATACTAAACAAGGATTTGAGGTTGAGGGCAAACTCAAAGAATTAGATGAAAGCTTAAAAACATTTAAGGTGCAAGGTTACACTGTAAATTACAGTAATAGTTTAATAGAAGGTGTGCTTAGTAATGGTGTTTATGTTGAGGTTGAAGGAACTCTTGCAGGTAAATTAATTACTGCTACAGAAATAGATGTGAAAGATAAAAAAGATAGTCGAGGTAGAGATAATCGTGATGGTAGCTTTGAGATTCAAGGAATTGTTAGAAACTTTAGTGCAAGTACAAAAACATTTGTTTTACACAATTTGACTGTGGATTACACCAATGCAATTGTAGAAGGAGAGCTAAAAAACGGTGCTTTTGTTGAGGTTAAAGGGCAGGTCAAAGACAATATTTTGACTGCTAGTAAGGTGGAAGTAACTCGAGCAGGTAAAGACAAAAATGATAATGATAAGGATGGCAATATTGAGGTTAAAGGAATTATTAAAAACTTTAGTGTCAGTACTAAGACCTTTGTTCTAAATAGCTTAACTGTAGACTATGCTAGTGCAATTGTAGAAGGAGAGCTAAAAAACGGTGCTTTTGTTGAGGTTAAAGGGCATGTCAAGGACAATATTTTGACTGCTAGTAAGGTGGAAGTAACTCAAGCTAATGAAAATAATAAAGACTAAAGATAGCAATGCTGAGGCTAAAGAGATTGTTAAAACCTTGGCTCATTATGGGTTCCTAGGGCTTATCTTATAGAAATTTAGATTTATTTAGCTCCTTGCTGACCAAGCATATCCTCAAGTGAATTTTAAGTTTAAGCCTATCAATGTTTCGAGAGTACTTTACATAGTTATTGCTGATATTGAAAACTAAAACCCTTGAGACACATCAAGAATCAAAATGTTAATGTCTATTATGCAAATAATAAAGCTCTTAGCGCTAATGATGATAGTACTTGTACTAGCAATAATTATTCTCGCAAATACTGTACCAAGCTTTCCAATATTTAAGCTTGTAAATCAACTACCTGCTAAGGACAAATTAGGACACTTTCTAATTATGGGGATTTTGTCCTTTTTTGTGATGTTGGCCTTCTCATGCAAGCAAGGGCACTGGTATTTAGGCCGCTCGCTTATTATTATGGTGTTATTGGGTGTTGTTATTGGACTAGAAGAGCTTTCTCAAGCCTTAGTTCCAACTAGAACTATGTCCCTAACAGACCTGTTGGCGAGTTGGTTAGGGTTGTTATTTTTCGGTGTCCTTACACTAGTTGTTTTGAAAATGTTGTTTGTGTCACCAATAACTAGCGAAGAAGTTTTATCTAATTCCTCAGAAAGTAACTTTTGAAACCTATATTAATTATGGTAGTTCTTTACATACAGGCGTAAATATATTATAAGTCTTCACTTCCCCTTTACTCTCAGGTACATATGTTCCATGTGGTTTAAGACTTGGTATTAATATAACTTCTCCTGTTTTTAGGCTTACCTCTTCATCATCAAATACGAAAATAAGTTCACCCTCTAGAACAATTGTTAATTGCTCAGCCTCATGCTGGTGGCGTGCAAAGATTGCTCCTACCTGATAGGTATAAAGAATAATCTCTAATTTCTCTCCTGTTACTCGCTTTCGAGTAACCTTATCTGAAATTTTGGTGACCTTAACTGTGTCAAAGTCAATTTTCATTTTAAGCTGCCTTTACTGCTATATTTTGTGTTACTTCATTAAGTGCTTCATGCATAGTACTTGCTATAAAATCTGCATGGCTTTTGTTTATGATAAAAGGTGGCGCAATTAAAGCATGATCACCATGTATGCCATCTACATTGCCACCACCCTGATAAATGTATAAGCCCTTATTTAAACAAGCATGGCTAACTTTCGTACAGATATCTAATTCTACTTCAAAAGGTTTTTTGCTAGCCTTATCTTTGACAAACTCAATCCCTAATAATAGTCCCTTACCACGTACAATTCCTACATGAGGGTGACTATCAAAGACTTCATGTAACTTTTTCTTAAGATATACACCCACTTTCTGCACATTTTTAAGAAGACCCTCTCGCTCAATGATATCAATAACTTTAGAACCTACGGCACATGAAAGTGGGTTGCCTGAATAGGTATGCCCATGCCTAAAGTAGCCCTTAACATACTGCATCTCTTCATAAATTTCTTCTTTAACTAGCACTGCACCTAATGGGGAATATCCTGCACTTAGACCTTTGGCTGTAGTAATCATGTCAGGTGCAATTTCTGTTTGTTGCATCATCCACCAAGTACCACTGCGTCCATTGCCACTCATTACCTCATCGGCAATGAAGAGTACTCCATACTTATCGCAAATTTCACGTATGCGTTTCCAATAGCCATTGCGAGGATTACGCCCCGGTGCAGAAGAGCCTACTATAGGTTCAGCAATAAATGCTGCTATGTTCTCGGCTCCTTCACTTAAAAGTGTCGTTTCCAAATCATTAGCACACTCAAAATGGCAACTACTATACTCTTGTCCAAAGGGGCAACGGTAGCAAGAAGTTGGTGCAATCATGGGGGCACCTTGCATCATAGGGATAAAAAATTGGCGTCTGCTAATTTGGCCACTTAAAGAAAGAGCACCTAAAGTTGCACCATGGTAGGAAGTGCGACGTGTAATAATTTTATATTTACTGGTATAACCTTTTGCTAAATGATATTGCCTAGCTAGTTTCATAGCAGTTTCATTAGCTTCTGAGCCACCTGATGTAAAATAAACACGACTCAATCCTTCAGGTGACCTAGCAACCAACTTTTCAGCAAATTCCACCATCACCTTGGTGGCAAATTTAGAAGGATGGGCAAAACTGAGCTTTTGAGCTTGTCCGAAAAGGACTTCGGCAATTTCCTTATTGCCATGACCTAGTGAAGCTACGGCTGCTCCTGAAGCAGCGTCTAGATACGCTTTGCCATTTTCATCGTAAAGATAAACTCCTTTTGCATGTGTAATGAGGATGGGCTCGTGCTTTAAATTACGAAAAAAGGCTGCAGAATTTAGCAAAGAGGACATAAGAAACCTTACTCGGATATAATGAATCTAATGACAATTCTCGAGCGTACATTAGATGACAATCTAACACAAAAGCAGCCTAATCTTTACCAATTTAGTTTAGAAAAATATGAACAGATGATTGATGTGGGTATAATTAATGAAAATACTAAGGTTGAACTATTAGAAGGAAGGCTTTATAACACTATGCCCGTGAGTCAAGAGCACATATATACCGTTATGGAAGTTTCTGAAAGACTTAAAGAAGCTTTAGGGAAAAAAGTTAAATTGCTAGTACAAAGTCCTATTAATATACCTCCTGATGGTGCTCCTGAACCAGATATAGCTTTACTAAAGCCAACACCAGAAATTTATAGGCAGCGTAAACCTGAAGCTGGTGATGTCCTTTTGTTAGTAGAAGTTTCTAAAAGTACGTTAGACTTTGATAGAGAGGTTAAATTACCTGTTTATGCCCAAGCAGGCGTAAAAGAAGTGTGGATAATTAACCTTGTGGCTAAGCAACTAGAAACTTATAGACAACCTGAGAACAATCTTTATCGTCAAGTTATGACTTATGATTTAGGTTCTAAAGCAGCCCTTTTAGCTTTTCCAGAACACAGTATTGATTGGTGGAGTTAAGCCTAATCTTTATGGAGATCTTTAATAAGGTTCTTAAGCAAAAAGAGTCTTTTTTCAAAACTCTTCAAGCCCTTGTTGAGCTTGAAACTCCCACTCAAAATAAAGCTGCTTGTGATAAGCTTGCAGATTTTTTAGAAAAGAGGCTAAGTAATGATGGTTGGCAAGTAAAGCGAATTGTCAAGGAGGAAGTAGGCAACCAGCTTGTAGCTAGTTTGCCTGCTAAAGCCTACCAAGACACCCTGTTACTTTGCCATTATGATACTGTGTGGCCAGTAGGTACTTTAACAAGTATGCCCCTTAAGCAAGAAAGAGACTATCTTTATGGTCCTGGTATTTTAGATATGAAAGGTGGAATTGCCCTTGCCTTACACACTCCTTCACTTATTAAGGAACTAGGTAAACAACTTACTGGTAAGCTTACTTTATTACTTACTTCAGATGAAGAAACAGGTAGTTATCATTCACGAGAATTAATTGAGAGTATTGCAAAGGAGCATGAGCGTGTTTTTGTGCTCGAGCCCACTCCCCAAAACAACATAGTAAAAATAGGGCGTAAAGGCTGTGGTACTTATCTAGCAGAATTTAAGGGCATAGCTACCCATGCAGGCAATAATCCTAAAGATGGTGCTAGTGCTCTACGGGAGCTAGCCCACTTCCTTTTTTTTGTAGAGGGTTTAAATAACAAATTTGGCACTAGTGTTAACTTAACTGTAGCTAGTGGAGGCAGCACTAGTAATGTAATAGCAGAACAAGCTAAAGCTAAGGTAGACCTTCGTGTACCTACCTTAGATGAATTTAAGCTCCTTAAAGAGTCTATAAACAATTATGAGCTTAGGGATAAACGAGTTAAATTTAAAATTACAGGTGGCTTGGATCGTGCACCTTTAGAAGTTACAGAAGGCAATAAAAGGCTTTTTGAAAAAGCTAAGGCTTGTGCTAAAGATTTAGGCTTTGATTTAACTGGTCAGGTTGTTGGTGGAGGTTCGGATGGTAACTTTAGCTCTGCTTTGGGAATTCCTACTTTAGATGGATTAGGTGCGGTGGGGGAAGGTATGCATGCTCGGCTCGAGCACATACACTTAAATGATACTCTTAAACGTTTAGCACTACTCAGCATGCTTATGAATTATTAATCCGTTTTTAGTGTGTAGGATAGACTTCTATGCTTGGCAACATAAAGAAAGGATGCCTCCATGAATTCAGTCAAACACTCGAGAACATTTACTCTAAATCAATCCGTTGACGCTTTGTTCCCTCTTTTTAGTCCCGAAGGCGAAAAACTTTGGGTTCCCAATTGGAATTATGAAAATATCATGGGATCAACTGATTTACATGAAGACTATGTCTTTTTAACCCAAGTCCATGATCATGCTTTTGCTAGAGGGTGTTTGGAAATTAGTGTTCCTTTGAAAGATCTAGCATTTTGGCTGAAATTTGAACTAAGTATATCATTTCAGAAATGAAGTAGCTATACCCAATATATGTCAGTATAGCTACTATGAAAACAAATCATAGACAAGCATACTCTACTGACGTTACTGATGTACAGTGGCTTATAATTGAAGCCTTTCTACTTAAAGTTTTGACCAAAAGTACTAAGCGGGGACGTCCCATGAGCCTTGATCTCCGTGAAATCGTAAATGCTATACGTTACCTTCTGCGCAATGGTTGTACTTGGCGTGATCTTCCACATGATTTTCCTGCCTATCAAAGTGTGCGTTATCACTTTGATAAATGGTGTAAATCAGGTTTGTGGAAGGCTTTAAACAAACATTTACGCAGAAAACTCCGTGAGCAGGAAGGAAAACTTGCTGATTGCAGTGTAGGTATTGCCGATAGTCAATCGGTCAAAGGTAGTGTGCATGAAGAGAATGGGTACGATGGAGGAAAAAAGGTTAATGGACGTAAACGTCATATATTGGTTGATACCATGGGATTATTGATAGTTGTACTTGTAACTACAGCGAATAGGTCAGATAAGAAAGGATTAGAGCAAATGTTGAAGGCCATAAAAAGCACTATGCCAAGATTAAAAGTAATAAAAGCAGATCAAGGTTATGTCAGTGCGAGATTAGAGAAGTGGGTGCTGGACATATGTGGGTGGATATTAGAAGTAACAAAGAAACCAGAAGGAAAAGGTTTTCAAGTTATCCCACAAAGATGGGTAGTGGAGAGGACATTTGCATGGTTAGGAAACTATAGACGCTTAAGTAAAGATTATGAAGTATTAGCAGCAACAAGTGAAGCCTTTATCTACATGGCTATGTGTGATATCATGACCAAGCGTTTAGCGCATCAATCCACTCCCAATTTTGCTTAATAGGTATTTCCCAAACACCCTCTAAAGCGATTTGGCTTATCAAATGTCATGACCCAGACAACCATTTTG
The DNA here is from genome assembly GCA_965223045.1 of Trueperaceae bacterium. Taxonomy (GTDB): domain Bacteria; phylum Deinococcota; class Deinococci; order Deinococcales; family Trueperaceae; genus CBDCVN01. Next base: position 2,713,888 of record CBDCVN010000013.1, on the reverse strand, counting down.
TACAGTTTTATAAGGTAGAACCTGATTATAAGGTGGGAATTATCTCAGTTAAATGTACGCAAATAGATGAATCTAAAACGGATGTAGAAGTGACCTATCACTACATAGCTATTAGTGAAAAAGGCAATGAATTTGTCAAAACGTTCAACTCAGAAGAATATACAAAGTTCGTTGCTGAATGGGAAAAATTACTGTCAGCATACTTCAATTAAGGTGCAAGCAAAACAGGTCCTTTGTTAAACTCAGAATGATATCTTTCATTATGAAAAGGTAAGGTTGAGCATTTATAAAGATTTTCAGTTAAGTATATGATTGAATTATGGAAGAACCAATGGAGTTTGAATTTTTGAGATTCTTTTTTGGTACCTTGGGTACTTTTCTTTCTTTTATTATAGGTTTACTACGTTTAATATTTTTGCTTTTAGGATTTTAAAAGTACTAATCAGAGTTAGAATAAATTGGAAAAACATTGTTGAGAAGGGTAATTTTAATATTTTTGCTAAGTATTATTTCAATTGGGAACGCTTACAATAATACTTACTATGTCAAGTCCTTTGAGGGAACGAGCAAGGCCCCATGTAGTCTAAGTAGGCCTTGTACATTTAAAGATGCCCTTGAAAAAGCTAGATCTGGGGGTACTATCCTAATTCGCCAAGGACACTATAAACTCAAGGAACCTATTTACATTAACACCCCTAGTGATAGACAAAACTACTTAACCATTCGCAATACTCCAAATGAAGCCGTTATTTTGAGTGGTAAGGAGTTATCCGGCAAGAGTGCTGATGGTGGGCTTATAAATATTTCTAGCCAAAACTATCTTAGGATTGAAGGTCTGCACTTTGTAGACTACAAAAGCCGTAAATCAAATGGTACTATAGCTGGCATCCTAATTAAAGGTAAAGCTAAACATATTGAGCTGCTCAATAATCATATTTATAACCTAAGGGCATTAACACCTGAAAGAGGTACTAGTGCTTTGGGGATTGCTATTTATGGCATAGATGAAAAAGAGCCTGTCTATAAAGTTTTAGTAGCAGGAAATGAAATACATGACCTTACTTTAGGTTTTAGTGAAGCACTAACATTAGCAGGTAATGTTGAAGGTTTCCTCGTACAAGAAAATACTCTTTACAATCTCAATAATATAGGCATTGATATAGCAGGGGCATATGGTCATGTGTGTTGGCAAAACTTTTCTAATAGACCTTGTGATAAAAATCTAGACTATGCTCGCAAAGGTAGGGTTATAAACAACTTAGTTTACAATATTGATACTCGTACTAACCCTGCTTACCTTGATAGGGAAGTCAATGCAGCAGCAGGGATTTATTTGGATGGCTCGAGACATGTACTGGTAGCTAACAATAGTGTGTATGGTGCTGGAGTTGGTGTTAGTGTCTCGAGTGAAAACAAGGGTGGCTTAGCTAGCAATATTGCTCTAAAAAATAATCTCATTAGCTATAATTGGCGTACAGGAATAAGTCTAGGGGCAGAAAATGCTTATAAGGGTAAGGTGAAAGATTGCTATATTATTGGTAATACCCTTATGAGTAATGATGAATCAGCAGCATGGGGAGGGGAACTTTATATGGAATATAAAGTTAGAAACTGCCAGATTATAGGGAATACTTTTTATGCTAACAACTTTGCTTTTGAGGCTACTGAGGGCACTGTTATTCCTATTAATTTGCTTATTAATGATTTTCTAAATCCTGCACAAAGTGGTAATGTAAATAATAGTCTAGCAGGCAATATTTATTTGGGGATTGGTCAAATAGGCACTTGGTTTTGGCAAGGCAACTGGTATAATCATGACTCTTTTGAGGGTTTTTGTGAGCAAACAAAAGATTTACCCTACAGCTTAATAGATTTTTCAGGAATGTTAGCACCTTGTTTAAAGAAAACTTCTAAAGGTTGGTATTGTCCCTGAAATTATAGTGCGTTCAAGGTTTGTAAATTATAGTTGCCAGAAAGGAATTTATGATTTATGGTATTCAGGGCCAACGCGCCCCTTCATGGCAGGGTGTTACATGGTTTAATCTCCCTAGTGAACAAACCTCACTAGATGTTGGGGATTTTCTAGACAAGGTTATTTATCTATACTGTTTTCAATCGTGGTGTCCAGGATGCCATTCTCATGGTTTTCCCTTGCTAGAAAATATGATAGAAACTTTTAAAGACCATAGTGATGTAAGTTTTGTAACTATCCAAACAGTTTTTGAAGGTTTTGACACTAATACTCTAGAGGAAGCCAAAAAAGTTGTCAGTCAAAATCAACTAGATATTCCTGCTGGTCATGATGCGGGCATTCAAAATCTTGGTTCACAAGTTATGCAACGTTATCGTAGTGGAGGTACACCTTGGACAGTAATTATTGATAAGGAGGGTGTAGTACGCTACAATCACTTTCAAGTTAGCAGTGAGGCTATGGCAGCGTTTATTGAGGGTTTAAGATGATTCTCAAAATACAGGAATCTTAAGGATAGGTTGCAAGTGGCTCTTTGGGCTCGAGAAAATGATACTTATTCTAACTTCTCGCTCAGTTCATCTAAAACAAAAGCAGAATCATCATAAGAAATTGCCCCACGGACCCTAATACCTTATTTATTAGGGCAATCTGTTTCCGATCAACCGTCAATGGAATTAAGTTGTACATGCTGAGATAAAAATAAGCCAGTAACCATCATAGCAAGAGTGATGGTGAGTTCAGGAGTGCCAGCATTAGTGGTTTGTATTAGCAATTGTTTGATATAATCAAGCAATTGTTGATTAGACATGGTAGATGGATCAAAATTACAATTTGTGTTACTTTCTCATTCATGTGGGGTAGTGAATAGATTGATAGAAATACCTTTGGTAGAGGCGTTACCCATGATAAAATAATTCCTTTAAAAACTAAATAATGACTAAGTCTATATGGTTTAAGTAGATTAGGGTTTTTGACTACTTGACTACTCTGTTTCTTAGTCAAAGGGCTCTCAGAAGGTAATATCAAGTTGATTAAGCCAAATATCAAGGCTGTGGCTAGCTGCCTCATAGCCTTTTTGAATTGCTTCTTCTGCCCGAAGAAAATCCTCAATTCCAAACTGCTTATTTAAATCAGGACGAATTAGCAACTCTGGTGGTTGCATACTGAGTCGCATTTCTGTAAGGACGCGTTGTGGCACATCAAAAGCCTTCATAAAAAGCTCTATAGTCAAGCCGCGCTTAAATAAGTCATCCAAAGGGCTTTTCTTACCTTTAACAATAGCACTAAATGTTTCAAGCATACTTGGTTTATTGGATTCAAACTCGAGCATCCGATCAGGTGGCGCAGCCACATCTACAGCAATAATTGGTTCCAAGGTCATGCTTCTTATGATGTCTACAGGTAGATTGTTGAGCAAACCACCATCAACTAGATAACGCCCTTGGTGTTTTATAGGACTAATAATGCCTGGTAAGGCACTGCTTGCTCTCAGAGCAGGTACAAGCCCACCCGAACGGAAAATGACCAAACTACCTGCTTGGACATCAACTGCTGTAACACTAAGAGGTAAAGCTAAATCTTCAAAGTTTTTTGGTAGGTGCTCAGAAAGCAACTTCTCTATACCAACACCACCTACTAGACCACCAAGCTCACCAAGATGAAGAAAATGGCGGTACTTGATGCTTTTTATAAACTTGTGCATTTTGCCTGAGCTCAGGCCAGCACCATGAAAAGCACCAATGATAGCACCCATAGAACAACCACTAATAGCTACAGGTTTAAGATGACGTTCTTCAAGGGCTTTAAGTACACCAATATGTGCTAAGCCTCTGGCACCCCCACCGCTTAGAACTAGGCCAATATCCATATATTTACCTCGTTTAGTTTTTGCAATTCAACCAACGTTAATGAGGTTTGTGTCATAGAAATAATAAAGTAGCTATAGATAAAGTACTAGATAGCCATTCCCTCATAGATATTTAGCTATTTAAGTTTTTCTGACTGCTTATAAGCAAGTTGGTAAGAGGATTTTATTTTCTTATATAGATCATCAGGGTGATAACCCTTTTCCCACTGCTCACCATTGTTTATGTGATACTGTTCAGCTAAAAGATGGCATTCTTCGCATAAGGTAATACCATTTTCTTTGACATAGCCACCATTTGGCATTTCATTACGGTCAGTGATGTGGTGGGCATCAACACCGGACAATCCACACATAACACAAGTATACTCATCCCTTGTAAAGACCGCTTCCCTAAAGTAAGCACGTATTTGTTTCTTTTTCTTCATTAATACTTCCCCTGACTCTACCAAGAAGTGCCTTAATATTTAATTTATGGAAATCCATATTTTATCTGTGCTACCAGCGATGGTCACAGAGGTCTTTACTTCGCAATTTCTCAAAGGTCTTTGATACATCGATAGCTTCAAATGCAGGCTCGATCTGCTCGTAACTATCCGGAAGCCATGAGTTCTGAACAATCAATAGTACATCTTCTAGGATGGCTTGGGCCTTTGCTGGAAGGTTTTCGATTTTTTAATGACCAAACATTTTGAAAAATATTCCCCCACACAGTCGTGTTATATTTGTAATGCAGTGTGAAGCTTCAGATAAGTGAAGGCATTGTGCTTTTTGACAAACAATTGAACCTAGAAAACTGAAGGATTTTGGTTGAGTACGTATGCTTACTATAAACATAAAGTAAAGGATATTTAATTTGTCCAAATAACTTTACTTTGATTAAACAGAGAGTGTTCTTTTGATGGCTGGGGTACAGGGGCTCGAACCCCGACTTACGGAACCAAAATCCGCTGTCCTACCTATTAGACGATACCCCATCGATTTAGCTTTTATTTAAGCGCTTATCAATTAAGCGCAAGGGGAATTGTAAACGCTTTATAGCTGTTATGTCAAGCAAGGAAATTGTTAACTCATCAACACTCTTTCATGAGGCTCTATATATTTTTACTATGACTTGATTTTTACCCTAAAGTAGCTATAAAGTATATAAACTGCTCCGGGGAGTGGCGCAGTCTGGTAGCGCACCTGGTTTGGGACCAGGGGGCCGCTGGTTCGAATCCAGTCTCCCCGACCACTTTTGCGGGAGTAACTCAGTTGGTAGAGTGACAGCCTTCCAAGCTGTATGTCGCGGGTTCGACCCCCGTCTCCCGCTCCAATTAGTAAAGCTAAGTTTTAGTCAAATCAGTAAGTTGTTTTGCGCCAGTAGCTCAGTTGGATAGAGCAACCGCCTTCTAAGCGGTGGGTCGAGGGTTCGAATCCTTCCTGGCGCGCCAAAGTTTCCTAGTAATAACCTCTTCCATGATTAATATACAGATTTGTTTCCACAATATCACGACTATTTTCAGGGTAAGGCTCAATTTCGGTAACAATGCTCTTAGTCCATACATCTACACCATAGGTGTCTTGGTAAACAACGTGTCTGACATCTGTAGGCCTAGGTGTGAATGAAGCACGTACACGATGTAATCCTGTAGGGGTCGAAGCTCTAAATTGTACTCGCATGTCAGCTGTTGGTATTGTAGTGGTTATACCAGAGCGCACATATACATTACGGCTCAAGACATAAATGCTCCCATCGGGGTCAATAGCAGTAAGTGTTATATAACCAGTTTGATTTGTACGTATGCGAAATCTTATTCTATCACCTATTACATAATTACTATTCCTACCGCGATCAGGCTCAAAAAGGATAATAACCTCACCTGTTCTTAAGCCATAGCGGCTCGAGGGTACATGAATTTCACAAGCACTTAAAATGATGACAAAACTTATAAAAAGGATAGGCAATAAAAATTTTTTCATAAAAAACCTCCAAAGGTAGCTGGCTGTAAATTTTTAAATATTCTTCAGCCAGTTGTAAAGCAAGTCTAACTTTCATAGAGTGAAAATACTTAGAAGATATTAAATTACTTTGGAGAGCTAAAAAATGCTATAATTTTAGAAAATGAAAGGCTGTCCCACATATATGTGACAATAATCTTCTTACATATAAGGGTGCAAAGATTCTTTTCAGGTAAGTTAGGCTGATTGTATATAGTCAGAGGACGTAGTTTCTACTTGGGGAATTATGAAAGCAGTTTTCAAAAACTAAGGAAGTTTAAGAGTTTAACAAGTACTTAATGAGTATTTAATCAATTTATAATTTACTAGAGAGCAGAGAAAATGATAAGTAATCGTCGTGCATCTTATAATTACGAACTTTTAGAGAGCTTTGAAGCAGGTATTGTACTTACAGGCAGTGAAGTAAAATCATTAAGGCAGGGAGGTAGTACTATTAGTGAAGCCTTTGCCCAAATTAGGAATAATGAGCTTTGGCTCGAGGGCATGCACATTCCCAAATACCAACAAGCCAGCTATAATAACCATGAACCTTTACGCAGACGTAAATTGCTGCTACATAAACATCAGATAAAGGATATTCGTAAAGGCATAGAGCGTAAAGGTCTAACTTTGGTGCCTACTAAACTTTATTTCAAGGATGGCTGGGCCAAGGTAACCATTGCTCTAGCAAGAGGTAAGAAAAAATATGATAAACGTCAGGCAGAGGCAAAACGAGAAGCTAAGCGAGAAATGGAAAAGGTGCTTAAGTGAAGAATCTTAAAAAAATTTTAAAATACCTTCTAGTCATAGTTTTTATCTCTTGGGGGCAAGCTCAACAAAGTTTAATTATTAATGGCTATTTAGTTGAAGGTTTAAACACTAATCTAATTCAAGACACTCCTTATATTTCTGCAGAACTTTACGCTAGTGTTTTAGGGGCACGCTTTAGCTACAGTGAGCAAATGCATGTGGCTAACTTAGAAATTGCTGGTAAGTTACTGAGCATTCGAGTTTACGAGAGCGCTGCTCAAGCAGCAGGAAATACTAATGCCTTAAGTCTAAATAACGAGCCACTTTATAGTACGGGAGGGATCTTAAGTAGTGGGATGGTTTATCTGCCAGTACAGCCTATTGCTCTAGCTTTAGGTAGTAATGTAGATTATTTAGCAGAAACAAAAACTGTTGTGGTAGCTTCATCTCGAGCAAATCTCACTATTGAAAGACAAGGTAGTGCAGGTAGTCAATTTGAGCGCTTTGTTATAAAACTTACTGAATCTGTGCCTGTTGAAGAAGTTAAGAATGTAGCTCTAGGTGTAGCACGATATCGTTTTGATCGAACAGATGTAGTAGCTGAGCAACGTTTTGTAGGAGACTACTTTGAAGAGCTTTTAGTAAGATCCCTATCAGGCCAAGTAGAAGTTCTTATTAATTTAAAAAATGGTAGTGATGTAGACATGTACACAGTTGCTGGTGATGGACAAGGCTTTAGCGTCATTCTTGACGTTTTGCCTACAGAGACTAAAGCACAGAGACACGAAGAACTTCAGCCACAATCATTGGCAGAAACAGCTACACCTTTTAGCAAGGCTACTCAGATTGTCATTGATCCCGGCCATGGGGGAACAGATAGCGGCTTTTATTTTGCTAGTAACTCCAATGAAAGTGCTCTAACCTTAAACTTAGCCCAGCAGCTCAGAGACTCTCTAAATTTAAGAGGATATAATAGCGTGCTTACACGTGAAGGTGATTTTAATGTATCTTTAGAAACACGTAACAATGCAGGTGTTGGTGCTGCACTTTTTGTATCTCTCCACGCTGAAAATCTACCAAAAGGACAATTTAATCTTTATTATTTAGGAGATGCAGAGAGGCTAGAGAGCCTTAATCTTGCTATTCGTCAAAATGCTGAAACAGAAGTAAATAGCTCTCAGACAGATAGATTAAGGAGACAAATTTTGCTACAGCTAGTTCCAAATGTTGAACTAGGCAAACGCCTAGCTAGAAACTTTGAAAGAATTTTTGTTGATCGCAGTGGCTATCGTCTTGCTCATCTTGAAGCACTACCCCTATTTATTCTTTCAGGTGCTGCAGGACGTGGGATTTTGCTAGAATTTAGTTATGAAGATCTACTAACACCTAAGGCCCTCTCTGAAACCTTAGCCGATGCACTTATTTCTCTAACAAAGCAACCCTAAATGCTAAACTTTATAAATTTACCAAATTTAGTAGCTTTACTAATTTTATTTTTGGGTATAGCAAGTTTCTCTCGTAGCTTACTTAGACAGAATACTTCTTTTGAAAACATCCTTGTAACTTCACAAGAAGATTTTGAGGTTGAGAGCACGAAATTGGAGCGTGTAGAGCTAGTGATTTTCAACCCTAATTCACAAGGGCCTTTTAATCCTAGTTTTGTGAGAGATATTGAGGTTGTAAATTTACAAGTATTAGAGAGTGATAGTCGTCGCCTTGAAGCTATTCTTGCAGCTTTACGCAAAGCTATGAGCATAGATCAAGCTTGCCAAGACTTAGTTGAAGATTGTAACTTGAAAAAAACCTTATGGCCTAAGTCCCTACTTACTCCTCAAGTGTTTGTTACTAGCTTTGTTAGTGATAGGCCTATAGCTATTTTGAACTTTGGTCTTGACCATCCGGTACAGATCTCTGCAGGACAAGAGCAAGCTTTACTAAACTCTATTAATGAAACTTTAAATCGTAACGGCCTTGACTCGAGCAATCAGCTTACAGATACCTATATCCTTATTAATAGTAAAGTTAGTCCTACTTTTTTAGGGCATGTGGCACTAGTAACTGCTCTAAATTAGAAATAATGCCACCAGACCTTAACCTAAAACGTTTCAAAACTTTACAAATATTATTAAGTATAAGCACCTTAATTGGTATAGCCATTACTACTGCTTTTGTTTTCTATATTCAAAGAAATATAAATGACCTAAGCATACTTTCTGAAAAACTCCAGCTTGCTCAAACAAGTTCTGATAAACTTCTTCTTAATAGAGAAGGTTTATTAAGCAAGGCCTTAAATGACTCATTACAAACTCTTCGTGGGCTACAAAGTTTGTTAATAGGCTTTGTGGTACTGCTTAATTTTTTGATAATTACCTTCTTAAGGCTTTTATATAGATTTATTCAGCAAAAGCTGCAAAGTATCCACAAAAATTATAGTAGCAGCAAGGAAAAATATAATTGCTTGTTTAATCAGACCTCAGACTTGGTTTTTTATCTTGATAAAGAAGGAAAGATTATTGATGCTAACAAACAAGCTAGTCGTAGTCTTGGCTATACTTATAAAGAGTTATGCAAACTCTCTATATTTGATATTGGTAAATCTGTTGACCTAAAAACTTTTTTGCAATTAAGCGAGCAATTTAAAAAAGCACAGTCCTTAACTCAGGAGGATATATACAAACATAAAGATGGTAATACTTTTCCTGTTGAATTTGAGATTAGTAAACTTGATTCTGGTGAGTTTCTGGCTACTATTAGTGATCTTAGTAAACATAAAGCAGTTCAGCGGAGGTTGCATGAGAGCCGTATAGAGTTACAAGCCATAATGGATCATGCCCCTAACAGCATTTTCTTACGTGATTTAAAAGGTTGCTACTTAATGATGAATGTTCGCGCCCTAAATACTCTAGGACTTTCTTCAAAAGAAGTGATTGGTAAAACTCCTTTTGATCTATACCCAAAAGATTTTGCTGAGCATATTCTTGCTGCTGACCAAGAGATTGTTAAAAGTCGTAAAGTAGTTGATCCTTTTGAATTTGTTGCCCCATTTGATAATAAACACTATTTAGCTAATAAATTCCCTATTTTTGATGATAAAGGAAAAGTTAAGGCTATTGCTACCATAGCTACTGATATCTCTGAACGTAAATATGCTGAAAAAGCTTTAAGGTCCTCGGAAATGGAATTGCAATCACTTATTTCTGCCATGCCTGACCTTATTGTTGTTTTTGATAGTGAGGGAAACTATTTAAGAGTGGTAAGTGGTAAGCGAAACAGATTTTATAACACAACTATATCGCGCATAGGTAAGAGTATATATGAATTTGCTAGTGAAGAGACAGCTGATGGTATTGTAAAAGCTATCCAGCAAACTTTGAATACAGGGGATATAGTCACTCATGAATATATGTTGCCAATAGAAGGACAGGCTGCTTGGTTTAGTGCTCAAATATCTCTACTAACAAGTAATACAGTTATTTTTGTGACAAGAAGCATAACAACATACAAAATAGCTGAGAACGCTATTGCTGAGAGTGAGGCTCGTTATAGGGCACTAGTTGAAAATGCTCCTGAGGCTATAGTTGTTTTTAACCTTAAAACATATAAAATAGTAGATTTGAATAAAAATGCAGCACATTTCTTTGGTTATAGACGTCAAGAATTACTAAAACTTACTTTAGCTGACATTTCTTCATCACCAAAAAATAAATTTAATCCGGCAAATTTTAAGAAAATATCCAAAGCCATGGATAAAGACAAACCCTCTTTAGAATGGGCTTTTTATACCTCTAAAGGAAGTCAAATTGCTTGTGAGTTGCGATTAAACTATATGCCTTCTTCTTCTTCTCGTAGTTTAGTTCGTTGCAGTATTGTGGACATACGTGAACGTAAGCAGCAAGAAAGAGCTTTAAGGGTTTATGCTCATTATGCTGAGCTTAATACTAATGTTTCCTCAATGCTCATTAACCTCTCTGCACAGGAGTTAGATAGTGGTATGAAACGAGCTTTGGCAGAAGTAGGTCAACATATACGTGTTGAGCATACTCTTCTGTTTTTACTTGACAAAGATAGTACCTTTAGATGTACTTACGAATGGGTTAAAGAAGGGTTTCCTTCATTAGAAGTGCAAGATAATCTTTCTGCCATATCCATTGAACGCATTAAGGGAGGGACAATTGTTAATGTTCCAGATGTTGCGAAAGTTAGGGATAAATATGATGTTGACAAACACTTCTGGATAGAAAAAGGCCTAACATCTTTTTTAGGTTTGCCGTTTTCTTCTGGGAAAGGTGTTACTGGATTTTTAGTGTTAGCATCTGTCTGGGAACACAATTGGTCAGCTCAAGAAATATCGGCTTTGCAAACTATAGGTGCTATTTTTGCTAACACTATTGAAAGACAACAAGCAGAGTATGAATTAGCAAAATACCAAGAACATCTTGAAGAGTTAGTAGAAAAACGAACTGATGAGTTACTGCAAGCTTTAGAGCACTTGAAAAGTACCCAACATGAGCTGGTACAATCAGAAAAGATGGCTGCTTTAGGGCAACTGGTAGCAGGAATAGCCCACGAAGTAAATACACCTTTAGGAGCTATCCGAGCTTCTGTAGGGAACATTACTCAGGCTTTTAAAGAGACTATGCAAACTTTGCCAAACCTACTCATGACTCTTAATGAGATTGAAACCCAACTTTTCTTTGATTTAGTTACTACATCTTTAGAAATAGGTGAGCAATTAACTTCTAGAGAAGAAAGGAAGTTAAGGAAAAAGTTATACCAAGAGTTACAAGATTACAACATAGATAATGCAGATCGCTTGGCTGATAATCTTGTTAGCATGGGAATTACTGATATAACAAAACTATCCCCCTACATGCCCTTATTAAAAAGTGAATTCAATCAAGATATTTTGCAAACAGCTTTTAGCTTAGCTAGTCAAAAACGCTATAGTGAAACTATTAATATTGCTACAGAAAGAGCTTCTAAGGTAGTGTTTGCTCTAAAACAGTATGCTCATCATGACTATAGTGATGAAAAAACTTTATTTAATGTTTGTGAGGGTGTAGATATGATTTTAACGCTTTATAACAATCAGATAAAACATGGTGTTGAAGTTGTAAAGGATTATCAGGATGTGCCAGCTATTTTATGTTATCCCGATGAGTTGAATCAAGTTTGGACAAATCTAATTCACAATGCCTTACAAGCTATGAATTACAAAGGTAAGCTCGAGCTTGGCATAAAACAAGAAGCTAATAATGTTGTTATTAGTGTACATGATAATGGCAAAGGCATCCCTGAGGAAATAAAACCTCATATCTTTGAGCCTTTTTTTACGAACAAACCTATGGGAGAAGGTAGTGGCTTGGGGTTAAATATAGTCAAAAAGATAATTGAAAAGCACAGTGGTGAAATAAGTGTAGTAAGTAAGCCTAATGACACTACTTTTTTTGTGAAGTTGCCACTTTAAGTTTCATTATCATCAAGGCTAGCCATTGCTTCACGAAGCCCCTCTATATCCATTTTTGCATATATACTACTGGTATTAACATCACTATGACCTAAGACTTGGGCTACACGGTATAAATCTCTGGTTTTGCGGTAAAGGCGTGTGCCAGCAGTGTGTCTTAAAATATGAGCCCCTTGATAACGCTTAGAGACACCTACCTTTTGATAAAGCTTTTCTAGTTGTAGTCGTACTGTATTGGGGTGCATGGCCTTCCCTTGGCGAGCTTTTTTGACTTTTCCCCCAATATTTATCAGTACTGCTTCCTCTTTTATATCTGCATGTTTAGGACGTTCTTTAAGCCAATTACCAAGTGCTTCATGAGTAGAATGGGTCATAGGTATAGTACGATCTTTACCACCTTTAGCATTTTTAATAAAAATGAGCCCTGAATTCATGTCAATATCCTTCAAGCTGAGTGAGACTAGTTCACTTATCCTTAATCCTTGGTCACCCATAAGCCGGAGCATAGCATGAAGGCGAAGGTTATTAGATTCTGAGCCTTGTACACATTGAATTAAACGTTGATATTCTTCTGTGGGTAAAGCAGGCCGCCTTTCATGACGAGGGCGGGGATCGCTAGGACTACGCGCATTTTGTGCAGGTGATTTGGTTAGCGCTCCTGCCCATATTAAAGCTTTGTAAAATGCTCGTATCCCTGAAAGATAGGCTGCCACACTACCAGCTGCTAGCTCTTTTGGCTGGGAACCCTCAAGATGTCCACCATCTTGTTGTAAAATAGCTATATAACGCTCAATGTCGTCACGAGTGGCTCTGAGCAAAGGTACTTTAGGGGACAGCTCATTTTCAGGCCAGCAGTGTTGTACCCAGTCACGTAAAGCAATAGTGTAGTAGGAAAGGGTATTTTCTGAAGTTTGTATTCCTTTGCGTCCCCTGTAACCAATGTAGGTGGTTAGTAGACTTAAAAGTGCATCGATGTCACGTTCATGGCAAGCTCTTATTGCTTCAAGCTTTCGCCTCGAGGAGTCATGCCAAGTGGTAGCTAGAACAATGCTAGTAGCCATAACTTCTAGAATTGGTAATATTTAGTTTTAACTTTTGTAATTACTGTTATGCTTGCCATTTCTGCTTTGTACTTTATCACATCAACAAATTTTGCAAGTGTGATTTGTACCAAGTTCCAATAGCTACATTTATAGTTTGTAGTTTATAGGAAGGCTTCTATATAAAGTCGAGAGGTTTTTTACCATGGTAATAGTATCGCTAATAGCTAATGAGTAGTGTCCCTAAGTTGCTTGGATGAGGAACACTACACAGAATTCATTAGAATAAGCAATGTTGCTCAGAAATATACTTAACCTCACATGTAAAAGAACCATTTGGCAATTATACAGATTTCCAAGTAAGTTCTTATCAGCAAAAAGACTTTTCTGACATGCTATACATGATCTAGCGTAATTTTTAAGCAGCCTCAAAATCCAAAACTTGCTAGACTCTGGCCGAGGAATCGAAATATGCAAAAAATAATAAAAGTGTTAACGATCTCTCTGAGCAGTTTAGTATCTCTAGTCATTGCGCAATCAAGTTGGCTAAGAGTAAATGTTGAGGGTTTGCCATCTGAATCACAAACTCCTATTGTGGTTGTACAGCAGTTAGGTGGAGGAACTCATTATCTTTCAAAAAGTCTCTTATTAGGCAATCTTTACTCCGGGTCATATATAGTTGGTGGTATTCCTGTTACTTTAGGAAACAAAAGTTTTACACCTGACCCAATGTACCCACAAACAGTACAAATAGTAGAAAATCAACTCAACGATGTTACTATTCACTATAAACTTCAAGGAGAAACTGGTTCAGGATCTACAGATTCAGAAGATTCAAATCCTACAAGCCCTGCTAATCTGCTAATCTGTGAACTAACTAGTGGCCCTATAGCAGCTCACTATGCAGCATGGGTAGAACTTTATAATCCTAATAATCAAAGTGTTAACCTAGCTGGTTATCAACTACGGAGTTCCTCGAGCAAACTCGACGACCCCAGTGACCCTCTACAAGTTAGGAGTTTTTCTCTTCCAAATTATAATGTGCCTCCAAAGGGGTATGTTGTTTTACGTGCACGCTCGAGTACAGTATTCAGGAACGGATCGAAACAAGTTTATTTAGAAAATGGCGCAAACATACCTCGTTGGCAACCCTTTGGAGGGTCTTTAGAGCTATTGCAAGGAAGTCAAACCGTTGACTTCATACGTTGGGGAACAAATGATGAGATGCCTACTAATCCTGATGCTTGGCAAGGTGAGAATATTAATGCTGCACAAACAGGTGAAATAGGTAGTTCTTTGGCTCGAGATATAAACTGCAGAGACACAGACCAAGCTTCTGATTGGTATTTTAAATTCTATGCTACTCCCGCTGGTCCTAATGATGTTCCTACTACCGTCTCTGACCTAGACAGAGATGGTATACCTGATAGTGCAGAAGTGGCAGGTGGTAGTTTTGCTGGGCTAGATTTATTTGCTATGGGTGCTAGGTCAGATAGACCAGACATATTTATAGAAGTTGATATAATGGAGCATACTGACGAAAGCACTTTACCTCGACGTGAAGCTCTAGACAAAGTGGTTGCAGCTTTTGCAAAAGAAGGTATAGCTATCCACTTTGACGTGGGAACTTTCTATAATAGCAACGCTGGTTTATATCCAGAAGATTATAATCTTGGTGCTGGTGATCCTAAAGTACCTTATATGCCAAGTATTGAATTAGCCTATGAACCTACACATTTAAATGGTAGAGCTAGTTTCTACACCTATAAGTCTCAATATATAGATACTGCACGCATTTCTGTTTTTCACTACTTGCTTATGGGCAGTTCTAGAATGGCTGACGGTAGGGCAGGTTCTGCAGGTGCTGCAGAGCTTAATGGCAATGACATTCTTATTACTCTTGGTAACTGGGGTTTAAATTCCAAAGATGAAAAGAATACAAATATCCTTATTAATTATCAAGCTGCAAATATAATGCATGAGCTAGGCCACAATTTGGGTTTGGGTCATGGTGGTAAAGATGCCACTAATCTTCAGCCCAATCACCTTAGCATTATGAACTATCTATACACTATAGAAGGCGTTGGACCTGCTAATGGCAGTAGTGTAGGAGACCGTTACTATCAGTACAGGGGTTGGAAAAAGATAAGTAGATGTGATTTGGTAAATTCATCTTGTAGCAATTCCCATACTATAGATTTTTCACGTGGTTTAGGTAAGACTATTGATGAAAATTCTATAAATGAAGGTGCAGGCATTGGCTATGGTTCTGCTTGGGTAGATTACAATAATGATGGTAAAGAAAGTGTCATTAGTTATGATTTAAATCAAGATGGGAAACTAACTGTGCTAGAAGATTTTGATGATTGGTCCTTTATAAGTTTACCTTTTCAAAGGCATTTTGGAGGAGCTTTTGCAGTAACGCCTTTTACCATTACTCCCAAAGAACCCTTAGCACCTATATCAAATGATTTTCAATCAATAGTATCTGAAACGCCACCACCAGAAAATTTCTTTAGAAACCTCAGGGAATCTTTAGGTAATTAGGCACAAAGATATTACTAGGGTGCTTAGAAAGAATAGAATAAAAAACCCTATCCACACGTGGATAGGGTTTAAGTAAAACTTTTACTTGGTATTTAATAATTGTTAAGCCTCATAAGGTTATAACTAATTAGAGTTAATAGCTAAAAGTCTGCGATCCACCTGCAGTAAGGTTTGTTTTGCTTATAGTCTTATCTCCATATTGAATACTTGTACCTAACTCTATACCTGTAATATAAACTGCCCCTCCATTTTGAGCACTCAAAGTAATGGTACTATTAGCACGATCCCAAATACCTGTTGCACCAGAGTAATGGAAAGATGTGCGATTTTGGACAAGCTCTCCTAGATTAGACCAATCTAAGGTTATAAGTGGTAAATCATAGTAAAAGCTATAGTAAGTAAGTAACCTTTGTGTCCAATCAGTAACAAGGCTCTTGCCAGGGGCATACTCGTGAAGGTTAGCTTGGTGAAAAAAGTGGGGGTATGGTGAAAAGCTAATTACATGATAAAGCGATACAGCAGCCTCTGCATCTAAGTATTCATCATAATTAAAATCATGATCCCAATGGGGAGCAACACCTTTAGGACCATAGAAGTAGTTGTACTCACTCACAACCTCATCTGGATTGGTAACATTATAAAAAACATTAGTTGGGTAACGAGGAACAAGTAAGATCCGAGGTTCTAAAGGATGGACAATACCACAAGTCTCACATTCGGCAGTATGAGTAATAAGACCACGATTAGACCCCATATAACGTACTCCTAAATCGGCAGCAGCGCGTAGCATTTCTTTATTAGAGCTTTCTAGGCCAAATTGACAAAAACCCTCAGGGTCAGGAACTTGGTCATATAAGCAATCCCTGCCTAAAGGATCAAGTTTCTTTGGGTAATAACCTAAACCTGAGTGTGTACCAGTAACTAACGTATTTTGATTAAAGTTCAAGCCTAGTTTTTGGGCAAAAAGAATATTATTACCTATTTCAAAAATAGAGTCCTGATAACTTATAAAATCCATAGGAAACTCATTGACAGTATGGTTTGCCCAAAAGAAATAATTTTTTAAACATAAAGTAGCGCTACTTAGCGAAGCTTTTTGTGAGCAATCTACAGTTGCAGATAAATTGGCTTGACCACTATTAAAAAACATAGCGTAATTAAGCATTTGAGAAACAGGAAAACTACTACCTAGACTGCTTATGTGAGTGCGTGTGGCTAAAGCATCCTTACCTGAAATTCTAAATTGTATGACATCAGGTGGATAGTTACTTTGTGTAGCAGAATTCCATAAATCACTTTCTTGATACCAATCATCAATATCAATATGTAAATACATGCGACGTTCGCCAATAAATATACCTTGGGTAACCCAATTAAGTAGGTCAAAGCTTAATAGTAAAGAATGGGCAAGATAAGGGTTATGGGCCATAGTCAAAGTAACTCGTTCACGTCCATCACTAGAAGTTCCCATAACTGCTACTACATTGCCATCAGTATCAACAATTAATGGAGTAGCTTTCTCTCCACCACTACTGTCAAGCTGAGCTAGGTAAGTATATGCGTGACGTACAGGAATAACGGTGTTTTGGCGAAGTGAAGAAAAAATTTCCTGCCCGGCTGAAGTAAGTTTAATGTTTAATGGTGTAGTGTCTGTGCTTATATAACCTGCTATGCGAATACCTAAATCTTCAGGATAAGTACCAGGCCAAGTGTACATAGCAACTTGACGCACATCAAAGCTACGCTCATACTCCCACAACAAATTCCATTCACCATCACTAAAAGCACTAGCATAGCCACTACCTGTATAGTAAGTGAGAGCACCATCTGTTAAGAATATGCCTTGATAACGACCTACACCATCGGTGGTGACTAGCTTGTCTAGAGTTAGACTTTCCTGAGTAGCTATAAGTACCTCGTAGGGTATCCCAACCTGTTCACACAAAGCTTTGAGTGCTTGTAAGCTGTAATCCCAATCCACCGGACTTATAAGTAGTAGGCGCATTTCTAAGGGGCTAGTGCTCGAGCCCAGCACTTGTTGCAGACTAGCAGTTTGTTTAACCACTCCTTCTATTTCTTCCAAAGGTATTGAAGGTAAAATAGGCAAAGCAGGAGGAGGCAAGTACATCTTAGGAGAACTTCTAGGATCAAGCTGATTAGAATCAGGGGGTATTGGAGGTGTAATGTTATTTTTTAAGGGGGATTGTGTGCAGCTAACTAAGAGTAAAACTAACATAATTAGAAGCAGTAAATTTAGACTTTTCAAATCTATTTTTTTTAATGTAAAAGCTATTTCCTTCATTAGGAAACTCCTTACTATTTATACCTAACCTTAAGCTTAAAGGTAAAACCACTCTGTCCTACCAAAAGCCATTGGGACTTAAACTTTGATTAATTATGAAACCCTCATGCTTCATCAAAAGCCTCGAAAGCATTTTGCCCTAAGAAATGTCGAAAAAGTGTCGAAAATGGCATCAAAATGTTAATTGAATGTTATAGTTACCCAGAAAAATCTTTTCCTTTTATCCATAGAGTGAAATAAGGTAGGAAAAATCACTAAGAATAATTGCTTCTTAGGCAATAGAACACCTACTACCCAGTGTAATCTTCTTTTGTAAACCAACTAAAACTTATACAAAACTTGCTTATTTTCCCCGCTTAACACTATCTCAAATCATTAATTCCTTTGGTACTGGTGTTTTATAAAACTCAAATGCCTCCCTCAATCTTTTTATCTCTTTTTTCATTACTCCCTTTATTTCCTCTACCCTCATTGGTATTCCCTCCATCATTACCTCCAAATGCTTCCTTAAATCTGCTTGTGTTTCCCAGCATTTATTATGTATGTACTCCTTCTTTAAATACTTCCATAGCCTTTCTATTGGGTTGAAATCTGGTGAGTATCCCGGTAGAAATTCTAACCTCAACCATTTTGAATTCTCTTTTACCCACTCTTGCAACCACTTCGCCCTGTGAAATGGTGCATTGTCACATATAAGCATTATCTTTGCTTCCCTCATCTCCCTTTTCATGTGGCAGATAAACCTTCTAAACCTCTGAGCATTTACCTTGAACTTTGTTAGCACTCCATGGAATTCTCCTGTCCCTAACTCTAATGCCCCTATCAAATTTACTCTCCCATGTCTTCCATAGTTCTTGATCTCTACTTTTTCTCCTCTTAGCCCCCATGTGCTCGCTAGTGTTCCCTGCGTTTGGAACCCTACTTCATCTTGATAAAATATCCTCCATCCTGCCTTTATCTTCTCCTCGTACAGCTTTGGTAGTGTTTCTTGTATCCACTTTCGCCTCTTCTCTTCATTCTTCCTATACAGCAAATGTATTGCTTTATGGAAACTTAATCCCAGTTTCCTTAAAAGCTCTGGTAAATACTTTACTGACAAACATACCCCAAAAAGGCTTTCTATGAGAGTAAAGACCCTTCTGGCAACCCAAACTTGCTGGTTAAACTCTGTAATGATTTTCTTGATTAGCTCTAGTTGCTCTTTAGAAAGTTTAGGCGGCCTACCAGTTCTTTGTTCATCTTCTAAGTTAAGCGATTTTTCAAACTTCTTTCGCCAGTTTTTTACTGTTTTTACTGAGACACCGAACATTTCTGCTACAAGCTTAATATCTTTGCCGGAATACAGAGCTATAAGGGCTTGAGTCCGTAGTAAAGCGTTTGCATCATTTCCCTTTTTATAGCGACGGCGTAGTCTTTGTAGTTCTTCTAGTTTTTGTTTGCTATCATTATTTGCCATGATTAGTCTCCTTTGGGTTATTATTGGAATTATCATGGCATTATTTTTCCTGTTTTAGGGAAAGAATTTATCTGGACATCTATAGCTAGGCGTACCCCCTACTACGAACCCAAATAATTTTCTGAGGTTGACTATTATTACAGCGCAATGCTATTAATTTGTAGGAATTTTGCCCTATAAACACAGAATTTTCTCTAAATGATTTTTCGCAAGCGGATGATGTAGAGGGCATTTTCGAGCAATATTGCGCTGTAGTACTATAAAAGTTGAGAGAAAACTTTATTGAAATCATCCCCAGAATACTTATAATTTTTGCTTTCTATAGAGAGATTTAAGGCTCTCACCATATTTCTTTTGATCTTTCAATATTAAGGAGGTAAATAAAACTAGAAGGGTAGGGATAATATACACTAAGCTTAAAAGGCTTAGGAGGTAAATAACATAGCAGTAGTGTTTACTAAACTATAATTCCACAGCAAGTAGCAGACGTCTAGGTATTGATGCTAAAGTAGTTAAGTTAAATTACTACTCTTGAAGAATTAAACATGCCTATATCGCAAACCCAAACCCAGCACCCCCAAACTCAACCTAAAGGTTGGCACATCATTGATTCTACCCTGCGTGAAGGCGAGCAGTTTGCACTAGCAAACTTTTCCCTAGCTGACAAAATTGAAGTAGCCAAAGCACTAGATGCTTTTGGCGTTGAGTATATTGAACTTACTACTCCTATGGCTTCGCCTGAATCACGAAAGACTTGCGAGGATATTGCTAACTTAGGACTTAAGGCAAAAATACTAACTCACACAAGGGCTCACCTAGAAGATGCTAGGGTAGCAGTTGAGTGTGGTGTCTATGGGGTAGATATTCTTTTTGGCACTTCCTCAGAGCTTAGGCAATTTAGTCATGGACGTGATCTTACCCAGATAATTAAACAAAGCACTGAGGTTATAGAATTTATTAAGTCTCAGGGCTGTAATGTACGTTTCTCCAGCGAGGACACCTTCCGTAGTGAGAAGAAGGATTTGCTTGATGTTTACGCAGCTGCAGATGAAGTAGGGGTTAACCGAGTAGGTTTAGCTGATACCGTAGGTGTTGCTACTCCCTCACAAGTTCGTGAATTAGTAGCAGATGTAAGGGCAGTAGTTCACTGTGATATTGAGTTCCACGGCCATAACGATACAGGATGCGCTATTGCCAATGCTTTCGAAGCAGTACGTGCAGGTGCAACTCATATAGATACAAGTATTCTTGGTATCGGTGAGCGTAATGGAATTACCCCTTTGGGTGGTTTCTTAGCACGAATGTTCACTATGAATCCCAGTCGCTTGCAGAAAAAATATAACCTAGAAATGTTGCCCGAGCTAGATTACATGATAGCTAAAATGACTGGCTTACAAATTCCTTTTAACAACTATCTTACTGGTGAATTTGCCTATAATCACAAAGCTGGTATGCATCTAAAAGCTATTTACTTAAACCCCGGATCCTATGAGATAATACCACCAGAAGTTTTTGGAGTTAATAGGCGTATGCAAATAGGATCTAGGCTAACTGGTAAGAATGCTATTGCTGAAAGGGCAAAAGAGCTTGGCCTTGACTTAAATAATGACACTCTAATTCAAGTAACAAAAGAAGTTAAGAAAAGAGCAGATAAACAGGATCTAGAGATTCATGAAGTTGACCAACTCTTACATGAAAGTGCTAAATAATTTAGTAAAAACCTTTGGGGATAAATACATTTAATACCTATAGGTAGTTAGAATCTAGCATGATGAAGCCCTACTGACTGCTAGCCAATTGATTCTAGCTACTTGAATTCAAAAGAATTTCACAAAGATTTATGTTTAAGTGCTTAATTATGTTACAAGCACTACTTCTCGTTCTAATAACAACCTCTCTAATATTTGGAGATCCCCAACTCAACGATGATAATTTAGTTGTAGAACAATTTGGCCCAATTATTTGTTGTTCACCAACTACTATGACCTTTGTTGATGAAGGTATTTTGGTCTTGCAAAAAGAAAATGGGGTTGTCCGCTTTATAAAAGATGACCTGTCAAGAAATAGACCAGTTCTTGATGTGGCAATAAACTCAACAGGAGAAAGGGGGATGTTAGGAATTACTAAGGTAGGTAAATCAGTTTATCTTTACTTTACTGAGGCTGTAAGTGATGGAGCAGAACCACTTGGCAACCGCATTTACAAATATGATTGGAATGGGCAAGAGTTGGTTAATGGTGTTTTAGTAAAAGAACTTCCCTCAAACTCTTACCATAATGGTGGAGCGATGGTAACTGGGTTAAATGATGAAGTTTATGCAGTTATTGGTGATGCTGGGAACTATGGTGTGCTGCAAAACAAACCTCAAGGTGGCATAGAAAATACCAGCGCTATCCTAAGGGTTGCTCCTAGTGGGCCATACTATGCCATAGGAATAAGGAATAGTTTTGGTCTAGCTATAGATCCAGTTAATGGTAATCTTTGGGCAACTGAAAATGGTGATGATAATTTTGATGAGATTAATTTAGTGACTCCAAATTTCAATAGTGGCTGGATTGTAATTATGGGCCCTGCTACACCAGACGAGTTAGCCTATTTGCCTTCACATGATGATTATACTTATGGAGATCCTAAATTTAGTTGGGAAGAAGTAGTTGCTCCAACTGCAATTTCATTTACTAATTTTAAAGAAACAGATAAATATAAAAATAGCGTTTTTGTTGGTGATTGTAATCGTGGTAATTTGTATAAATTTGAACTAAATCCTCAAAGGGATAACTTTATTTTTACAGATCCCAACCTACAAGATAATGTAGTTAATAAAGGAGAATCCTTAGAAGAAATCGTTATAGGCACAGGATTTGGCTGTATCACAGATATTGAAATTGGACCTGACGGGTTTTTATATGTTGTGTCTCTTAGTAAGGGGAAAATTTTTAGAATAGCACCCAAAGAAGCAATTATAGGCTCTGGGGGGCAGCTTGATGAAGCGCCTTGGGATTCTCTGTTTGATATCTTTCAATAATTAAGCAGTAGAATATGGCCTTATTTAAACATAATATTAATAAACAAATTACTTTAAGTATGGTTGAGCTTGGTGATGCTGATGAAATATTTTCTGTAGTTGATTCCTCCCGTAACTATCTTCGACATTGGTTGCCTTGGGTAGATTCTAATACCTCCTCTGCTGATACGAGAAATTTTATTAAATTTGCACTTCAACAATATGCTGATAATGTTGGTCTTCATTGCTGCATAAGGTATGAAAATAAGGTAGCAGGCATTATTGGTTATCATCGGATTGATTGGAGCAACAAAACCACCGAATTAGGTTACTGGTTAGGAGTTAACTATCAAGGTAGAGGCATAATGACTAAATGCTGCAAGGTCTTGACTGATTATGCTTTTACACACCTAAAGTTAAACAGGGTAGAAATCCGAGCAGCAGATAAAAACATAAAAAGCCGTGCAATTCCAGAAAGATTAGGTTTTACATATGAGGGTAATCTACGTGATGCAGAGTGGCTTAATGACCATTTTGTTAACAATGTTGTGTATTCCATGCTGCAAGATGAGTGGTCAGAACATGAGCCATATAATTATGGCTAGACTCACAAAAGCTTTATGGGGTTATTTAATGTGTTTCACAAACAAAGGGGAGTTATGAGTTTGCCCCAGCTGTCTTACAATATAGCGTACTTTATCCTTCCAAGCTATGCTTTTGAGGATATTAACAAAGTCATTGACATGTGGACGAAAACACCTACTATTGGTGGTCCATTCTTTTACAATATGGCTTGTCAAATGCAAGAGTTGGAGCCAGTTGACGAT
This sequence comes from Trueperaceae bacterium, assembly GCA_965223045.1. Classification (GTDB taxonomy): domain Bacteria; phylum Deinococcota; class Deinococci; order Deinococcales; family Trueperaceae; genus CBDCVN01. Next base: position 2,690,679 of record CBDCVN010000013.1, on the reverse strand, counting down.
GATGCATCCAAGTTTCGCTCACACTATGGTCAACTAGATGCTTCCCATAAATACTATCTGCTTGAATATCCTGTACCACCACCTGTGGATATGTCCAACATATCTCCCGAAGAATTAATAGATTCGCCAAATCCCCCAGTCTTGGCTCCACATTTTTCTGCTATAATTAGTAACTTAGAAGCAAATGATGTAACCTATTTCGTCCTTGGGCAGGCCCCGTTTGGTGGTGGCACTACACTACGCTCAGTCCTGTACAAAGGGAGTGATTGTATTAAGAATAGTAATCTTGGCCCTGGCCCATTACCAGAGATGAATATTTTCCTTGATGCAATACGTAAACAGAAAAAAGGGATTTTGAAAAAGATATGGGAATGCATATCCTTGGGGAACAAAAAAAGTTAATGAGAGAGCTTTTGTCTCATGACCAGATTGACAAAGGACTTTACCTATGTTGATAATTTGGATAACTTGGTTTCTAGCTATTTGGTATAAGGTTATTAAGCAACTCGAGCAAACTAATGCATTAGTGACATTGGGATTTGTATGTGGTGCAAATAGAAGGCATTCTACTTCCCTAAAATGGATAAATCCCTCTTAAGCTCCTTTTTCCAAAAAGCATTGACCTCCTCTAATTTTTTACCTGTTCTAGCAGGTCCTACAGCTTCCGGGAAAAGTTCCTTAGCACTCGAACTTGCCCAAAGTTCAGATATGGAAATAATCTCTGCTGATGCTATGTTGGTATATAAAGATATGGACATAGGCACAGCCAAACCCACTCTAGAAGAACAGAAAAAGGTTAAGCATCACTTAATTGATGTTATAACACCTGATGAAGCCTTTAATGTAGCAAATTATGTACAGCTTGCTGAAAAAGCCATAGCCGAGGTACTAGCTAAGGGCAAAATACCCTTGGTGGTAGGGGGGACTGGGTTTTACATAAGGGCTCTTTCACAAGGACTTCCTAGTGTTCCTGTTGCAGATAGCAAAGTGCAAGATGTCTTGTGGCAACGACTTAAAAAGGAAGGCTTAGCTGTTTTAGAAAAAGAACTCATAGCTTTTAGTCCTGTTGATGCAAAACGTGCGCAAAGCAACCCCAGGAGAGTTATTAGGGCATTGGAAATAATAGAACGTACAGGCAAGTCACCTTGTGAGTTCCCTTTTAGTAAGCCTGCTTTTAGATATAAGAAAGCCGTGCTAATGTTGGACATTGATGATCTTAAAAAATGTATTATAAAGCGCACTGAAAATATGTTTGCTAAAGGACTTGTAGCTGAAGTAGAGAACCTACTAGCGAGCTATTCTAAATATCCTACTGCCATGCAAGCTATAGGTTATAAAGAAGTAGTGGCCTATCTTGAGAATAAACAAACACTAGAAGAAACTAAAAGTGCTATCAATCTTGTTACTTTGCAGTATGCTAAACGTCAAAGAACTTGGTTTCGCAAGGAACCTGACATAACCTTGTTTGGCAATTTATAAGGTCTCTGACAATGCTAATACAATGTTTGTCGCAATATGTTACAATCACATATTGCAAAGTCTAGATGTCAACTGATAACAGCGGTAGGTAGTATGTTTGTTAGGGGAAAAACTTTAAAGATATTGTTTAGGGAATTATAGGCAGTCAAATGTAGTTTTATGGTGTTGGTTATTTGTGTGTAATTAAAATAAGGAATTCTAAAAACAACACTAAATTTAGGTATGGTAAGTTATGTATTGTAATCTTACAGGTCTCTAATTAGCATCTAACTGCAACTGGCATATGACGTAATATTTTGCTAGTAAAAATTCGACTTCTGGGTTTTTACAGAAGGAGAGTTTGACAGCTAGCTAAAGTAAAGAAAGGACAAAAACCCGTGAGCCATTATTCTGACTTCAGTACACTTGCTTATCCTCAGGAACGCGACGCTTGTGGCATTGGTTTTATAGCTGATAAGAATGGGCAGAAATCGCATGAAATTCTACAAGATGCTATTAATGCACTTCGTAATCTAGCGCATAGAGGGGCAGTTAGTGCTGATGGCTTGACAGGTGATGGAGCGGGTCTGTTAACACAACTTCCTCATAAATTTTTTAGACACATCCTTAACAGGAAAGACATAAAGCTTAATAATGATAGGGATTTAGCTGTAGGTGTATTTTTTATTGAATATAAAGATGAAGAAAACACTTCAAAAATACTTGAGGCCATAAATGAAGTTGTTAAGGAAGTCTTTCACATACTCCTTTGGCGGGATATTCCTATAAATGAACTTGCCTTGGGCAGTATTGCTCATCGTCGACTTCCTATCTTGAAACAGCTTTTTGTTGAACGTCCTTCAGGGTTTAGTGATGATGAGTTTGAGAGGAGACTCTACTTAAAGCGCAAGCGAATAGAAAACCGTATGCGTGAGTTGGGATTGGGAAATGTTTATGTTCCTTCTTTTTCCCATAGAACAATTGTTTACAAAGGGCTTATGCTTGGTGAGCAAATTGATGAGTTTTATCTTGATTTAGCACAGAGTGAGTATGAAACTGCTATTGCACTCTTCCATCAGCGCTACTCAACTAATACCTTTCCTAGTTGGTCTTTGGCACAGCCTTTTAGATTTCTGGCACACAATGGTGAAATTAACACCTTGCAAGGTAATGTCAATTTCATGCGTTCACGAGAACCTGTTTTAGAAAGTGATCTTTGGGGTAAAGATGTAAAGGACCTACTACCTATTATTCAGCCGGGGGGAAGTGATTCGGCAGCTATAGATAATGCTTTTGAGCTACTAATGCTTTCAGGGCGTGATCCCTTACATACTGTTATGATGTTAGTCCCAGAAGCATATGAAGGTAATGAAGAATTGAGCCCTGAGGTCAAAAGTTTTTATGAATACCATTCTTGCCTTATTGAACCTTGGGATGGTCCTGCTGCACTGGTCTTCAGCGATGGGCGTTTTGCAGTAGCTTCGCTTGATAGAAACGGTTTGCGCCCACAGCGTTATTTGATTACTAAAAGTGGCAAAGTAATCATTGGTTCTGAAACAGGTATTGTAAATGTACCTGAAGAAGATATAGTTGAGCGCGGACGCTTGGGACCTGGTAAGATTTTAGCCGTTGACACTTTAGAAAAACGCTTTATGCACAATGATGAAATTAAAGCTGAGTATGCTAGGCGTAAACCTTATGATAAATGGGTAAAAAGCTCTAAAACAAGAGCAAAAGCTGACTATAAACATCCTGATTATGAGGTGTCCTCGAGGGGTTGGGATGCAGATACTATTATACGCTATCAAAATGTATTTGGTTACAGCAAGGAAGATTACAGTCGCATATTTGAGCCTATGGTCCTAGAAGCTAAAGTCCCTGTTGGTTCGATGGGTGATGATACCCCACTAGCAATGCTTTCTCAATATCCACAACAGCTTTATCGTTATTTTAAGCAACGCTTTGCCCAAGTTACAAATCCACCAATTGATCCCTTAAGGGAAGATCTAGTTATGTCACTAAGGACTATAGTAGGGCCAAGGGAAAGCATTTTGAACGAAGAAGAAGATGCTGCTTATGTTATAGGATTTAAGTCATTTATCTTAGATGAGGCTGAATTTGCCTATTTACGTGAGGAAAAAACTAAACTCCGTACTCGCACTCTAGCTGCAACATTTTCACTTTCACAAGGCCTAGCTGGTTTGCAAAACGCCCTTGATGCACTTTGTGATGCAGCAGTTAGGGCAGTGCGCAACCGAGCTAGCATAATTATTCTTTCTGATCGTGAAATAGATTCTAAAAGCGCTCCTATACCTATGTTACTAGCTACTGCTGCTGTGCATCACTATCTTTTAAGAGAGGGCTTACGCACCAAAGCTGCTATTGTTTGTGACACTGGTGAACCTAGAGAGGATCATCACTTTGCTTGCCTGATAGGTTATGGGGCTGCTCTTATTCATCCTTACCTTGCTTTAGCTACTGCTCGTAATGCAGCTATGCAAGCTAAAGAGGGTGATATATCTAGTGAACAGGCTACCCAAAATTATAAGAAGGCTGTTGAAAAAGGGTTGCTTAAGATAATGTCTAAGATGGGTATCTCTACAGTATCTAGTTACCGTGCTGCCCAAGTTTTTGAAGTTATTGGTCTTTCACAAGAAGTAGTAGACAAATACTTTGTTGGAACACCTAACGCTATTGGTGGGGTGACTTTAGAAGGAATTGCTCAAGATGTATTAGCCTTTCATGCTGATGGCTTTGGTGAAGATCCTAAACTTAAAGACCTAGGCATTTACCGCTTTCGTAAAGCAGGTGAGTATCATGCCTTTAATCCTCAGGTGTTTAAGTCACTTCATAAAGCTGTACGTACAGAAAGTTTTGAGGTCTTTAAAGATTATATAAAAGCTGTTGACAGTCGTCCTGCTAGTAATCTTCGTGATTTACTAGATTACTCACAAGCTAGAAAGCCTGTACCCTTAGAAGAAGTAGAGCCTGTAGAGGACGTTGTGAGGCGCTTTACTACTCAGGCAATGAGTCATGGTTCTGTATCTCGAGAAACTCATGAAACTATTGCTGTGGCTATGAATCGTCTTGGTGCCAAGAGCAATTCTGGTGAAGGCGGTGAGGCATCAGAACGTTTTCACCGTTATGTTAAGGATAAACCTCCTGAAGAATATGGCTATGGAACTTGGGCTCCTAAAGCAAATGATTGGGGCAACAGTGCTATTAAGCAAGTGGCTTCAGGTCGTTTTGGGGTAACTCCTGCATATCTTATGAGCGCTAGTGAAATCGAGATAAAAATGGCACAGGGTGCTAAGCCCGGTGAGGGTGGACAATTGCCTGGCCATAAGGTTAATGATGAAATTGCTCAGGTTCGCCGCAGCGTGCCCGGAGTGACACTTATTTCACCACCACCACATCATGATATTTATTCTATAGAAGACTTAGCACAGCTAATTTATGATTTAAAAAGAATAAATAGAGAAGCACGTGTTTGCGTAAAGCTGGTTGCTACTGATGGAGTAGGTACTGTAGCAGCAGGAGTAGCTAAAGGTTATGCTGATAATATTCAAATAAGTGGCCATGATGGTGGTACTGGGGCTTCACCTTTGTCTTCTATCAAACATGCTGGTCTGCCTTGGGAAATAGGACTAGCCGAAACTCAGCAAGTGTTAGTAGATAATGATTTAAGGGGACGCATACGCTTGCGTGTCGATGGTGGTCTGAAAACAGGTCGTGATGTGATTGTGGCAGCTCTTTTAGGAGCAGAAGAATATGGTTTTGGAACAGCTGCATTAGTAGCTGCAGGCTGTGCAATGATTCGTCAGTGCCACTTGAATACTTGTCCTGTTGGTGTGGCAACACAGCGCCCTGACTTGCGAGCTAAGTACGTTGGTAAGCCTGAGCATGTGGTTAACTTTATGTTTTATGTGGCACAACAAGTTCGTATGATTCTAGCTGAGATGGGTTACCGTAAATTAGATTCAATTGTTGGCAGAGTAGATCTATTAAAGATTAAAAAAGATATTGTGTACCCTAAAGACACCAAGCTTGACCTCTCTATTATCCTTAGAGAAACTGATCCTGCTGAGAGCAAAGCCCATTTGTGTGCTATCCCTCGTAATGATCGCTTAGAAACTTTACCACTACTCGATGATCAGATAGCTCAAGATGCTAAAGTAGCACTTGAAGAAGGGACTTCTTTTGCTAAGAGCTACCAAATAACTAATAAAGAGCGTTCTGTAGGAGCTAGACTTTCTGGCGAAATTGCTAGACTTTATGGTGAGGAAGGTTTACCTGAGGGCATTGTAGAGCTAAACTTTACAGGTAGCAGTGGTCAAAGTTTTGGTGTTTGGAATAACTGTGGTGTCAGACTTATTTTAAATGGTGATGCCCAAGATTATGTAGGTAAGGGGATGTACGGTGGTGAAATTATTATCAGGCCACGTCAAGAGTCTAAGCTTTTACCACAAAACAATGTCATTATAGGTAATACTGTAATGTATGGGGCTACAGGGGGTAGTTTATATGCTTCCGGTCAAGCAGGTGAACGCTTGTGCGTGCGTAACTCAGGTGGGTTTGCAGTAGTGGAAGGATGTGGAGACCATGGCTGTGAGTATATGACTGGTGGTGTGGCTGTGATTTTAGGAAAGACAGGGCGTAACTTTGGCGCAGGTATGTCAGGTGGGATAGCCTATGTTCTTGATGAAGAAAAGCAATTTGAGAAGCGTTACAATCCGGGTATGGTAGGTTTAGAACTAGTTGAGCATGATATTGATGAGCAACTCTTAAAATGTATGATTGAACGTCATGCACAAGTTACCTGTAGCCCGTTAGCCAAGAACCTTCTAAGTGATTGGGAAAATGTTCTTACTAAGTTTTGGAAAGTTGCCCCGCATCCTAGTGTGGAAGATGCTACGGCTGAAGAGCAGGATGTTAAGGTGCTCGAGCTAAAAGCCCTAGAAACCATTCGTGCCCAAGTAGAGGCTAGTCAAGTTGCTGAAGCTGCTGCTTAGATTTGAGTAATTAGCGGCTAGAGCGTTAAATCTGGATATAAATTTAGGCATTTGACCTTACAAGGCCATGAGGATTATTGACAAGGGATGAAATTAAACCCACAATTGCTTTTATGAAAAAGCTTAATAATTGAAAAGATTTCTATAAGGCACTTTTGAAACAATGTCTAACTTTAATTCAGATGAAAATATTGATAACCCTATAGAAGAAGACTTAAAATCTATTTCTACAATAAAAAATAACTTGCTAAAGCGCATAGAAGAAACCAATGACCCTATATTGCTTAGCCAACTCACTCATGTTCTAGACGGCGATTATGAAGAAAAGGATGAGTACGAGCAGCTTATAGAAAGTGTTTTAGCTGCTGAAGAAGAGGAAAAATTACTGGTAAATCAACCACCACCTTTTGAAGATTCACCCTTAATCAAATTTGAAAATTTAATAGCCGGATCTATGTTTTGGTTTAGTCTTGCTATGCTAGGCTTACTAGGCATAATTATTATGTTTATGACCTCAGTAGAGGTAAATGAAATTATCCCTTCTCAAACAATAGATATATTAATATCTACTTATCGCTTACTTGTGCTAGTGCCTGTTTTTGAGCTTGTGATTATTCTATTTCTATCCTTACGTTTTGGACGTTCCGAAGGCGTTTACTATGGTGACTTTATCATGCGGTTAGTAACCATCCCATTACCCCCTTTACGTATGATGATGCCTCGTTTCACTTCTTCTGAATGGCTGTGGCTGCCTTATATAGGTTGGAGTAAGAAAAATCATGCTTTATTTAATAGGCTAAGGCAGAACTTTAGCATGCCAATGATTGTTATTGCCTTGCTAATTATTCCCCTTGTGCTTATTGATTTTAGATTTCAAGAACAGGTACAAGCTTTTATTCCTAATATCAAGCTATACTTAGAAATAGGACAAGCTTTTATTTGGGTGGCCTTTGCTCTTGAATTTATGTTAATGATTTCTGTTACAGATGAAAAAGTTCCTTATTGTGCTCAAAATTGGATGGATTTAATTATTATTCTCTTGCCTTTGGTATATTTTTTACGTACCCTAAGAGTTGTCAGAGCTTTCCAAGGAGTAGCAAGAATCCAGCAGCTAGGTAGGCTTTATCGCTTACGTGGCGTAATGACTAAAATGCGCCAAGCCTTTGTTTTAGCAGAAGCTATCAAGCGTATTATGCACCCTAATCCTGAATCACAACTTAAAGGCCTTCAAAGAAAACTGCGCCGCAACCGTAGAGAGCACAAGCTTATTGAAGAAGAAGTTATGAAAGCAGTGGAGCGCTTGAGGCAAAAGCACGTTCAAGATGAGGGAAAACAAGTGAGACGAGAGATGCGAGAAACTGTGAAGTATTTTCAAGAGCAAGCAAGACAAAGAGCCTTAGAAAAACAAAAACAGCTCCTAAATCGTAAGCGAAATACTCGTAAGAACTCGAGGTTAAGTCGTGAATAGGATTTAAGTTGTGCCCAAAAATAAAGAGTTAATTAAAAAGCTCGAGCTTTTAATTATTGTACTTATTATTCTAAACGTTATAGCAGTAATTATTGGTACACTAGAATCACTCTATGACCGCTACGAGACTTTCTTTGTAGGCTTTGAGGTCTTTTCTGTTGCTATATTTACAGTTGAGTATATACTACGTTTAATATTTGTCCCAAAGAAGGATGAAAATGATAATCCCTTCATAAGGCGTTTGGTTTATATAGTTAGCCCCTTAGCTCTAATTGACCTTTTGGCTCTGTTACCTTTCTACTTACCTTTCCTCTTACCTGTCGATCTACGCTTCCTAAGGGGACTTAGATTAATTCGCTTGCTACGTGTTCTCAAGCTAACTCGTTATTCGAGAGCGCTAAAGATTATAAAGCACATTTTAAAAACTAAACAAGAAGAGTTGATAATTGCTTCTTCATTAGGACTAGGCTTACTAATTTTCTGGTCGTCTTTTATGTACTTTTTAGAGCACGAGGCTCAGCCAGAGGCTTTTGCCAGCATTCCCCATGCAATGTGGTGGGGGGTTGCTACTTTAACAACTGTGGGTTACGGTGATATAACCCCAATAACCCCATTAGGTAAGTTTTGTGGAGCACTTACAGCCATCTCATGTGTAGGTCTTTTTGCTTTACCTGCTGGGATCATTGCTTCAGGCTTTACTCAGGCGATTAATCAAGTCAATGAGGAAGAGGGAACTAAACTGGCTACTTGCCCTCATTGTGGAAAGAGTTTGAATCCAGAGTCTTACAATATGTAATATTTACAATATGTAATATAGCTATTCTGTTGATGGAACAGGAATAAACACTCCATACTGATCAAAATATCGCTCGGCAATTGCAAGCACCTCATTTATACTTATCCGAGGTAACCACACGGCTGAATCTACACTTAGATTATTTCCTACAAGATTCAAACCAAATATGGAACGAACATCGTTTTGCCAGGAGCCCACAGCTTGTACATCTTCCTCGGCAGCATTACGGTCAATTACAGCTCGAGCCATATATTTAGCTGCCCAATCTTCAGAAACATTAAATTTTACAAGCTCCTTACGGTTATCGCTGGCATCATCTATTAGATCAGACCAATCTTCAATATCTTCTAAATCAATTTTGGTATCAAATTCTAAATAGTCTGCTATGGCATTACCAAAAATAAGATTGTTTGTCATAATAACACCTTGTGAGCGCTTGGCATTATCTACAGCGTAGTAATCATTCATACCCAAAACATTACCAGTTATAACAACTTTTACAGCACTTTCTATTGCAACACTCGAGCCTCCATAAGTAGCTATTGGATCATGCTTTTCATTAAAAACACTGATGTTGTTCTCAAACTTGTATTTTGGCAAACTATTAGGATCTGTTCCAGCAACTCCTGAACTTAAGTGAAAGCCAATGCCAGTATTATTTACTGCCATATTATTGTTCACAGTAACCTTACCATTTTTCCCAGGGAAGAAAGCAAAGGTACCTTGTGTAGGGGCAGTATTCATAACTATACAGTTTTTAACAACAATTTCACCATTTAGCCCAGTTGAAATAACTAGCCCACCACTTTCAGGACTTGGTGTATGACTTGCTGTACCTTGACGAATGAGCAAACTTTCATCGCTGCCATCACTGTAGTAGTTACGTGGACCATTGTCGAACCAGATACCATCTACTACAATGCGATGTTCTGTTGGTTCACCCCTTACTTCCATAAGTGGCGTAGCAAACTTAGAAGCGTCAATAGAAAGACGATAGTCAGTAGAAAAATTTTGTGAATTATGAACTCCTGTAAAGATGGTTTTAAACTCACCCCAAGGATCTCTAAGATTGAACTCTTCATTCCAACCACCATAGATTTCAATAGGTATATCTATATCATCTGCACCATTTTCTGCACGGCCTAAGTAAATACCACCTGCTATAAAAATACGATCATGGGGTTCGAGTCGACTAATAATATTCCCTAAGTCACTAGCAGGCTTTTCAATGGAACCTTCCTTGCCTTTACCACGTTCGGCAGAAACATACCAGTCTCGAGCTACTACTATTGAGAAAGCACTAAGGAGAAGTAGCCCAAAAAGAGCAAAAAATTTTTTCATGATATTTCCCTTCATTAAAACAAATCAATTCTAACACAAAAAGTGCTGCTGTGTTTAGTTTTTTCTATTGCTCAAGGCTTTTCAATCATTCAAAGGTTTATAAAGTGAGCTCATGTTTTGAAATGTCCCCTACAATTCAGTCACTATGATTTTGAAGTTCTTGCTTTTGGTGAGAGATCTTTAGTTTATAGCAAGTGTGTTGGCTTGGATGATTTTGGGCTATTTATTGATTAGACTTGTTCAGAAATAAGCTAGCGTGCATTATAAAATGTACAATTGCTCAATTTAAAGCTCCGGAAATGCAAAATGTGACAGCTAAGTCTTAGCAAGGGTACAAATCTTTTATCTAATGAGTCAACTATTTGGTCCAACATTTTGTTTCCGAACAACTCTATTAGTAATAATATTCTGTTAAAGCTATAACTACTCACTAAGCAGTCTGATGATGAGTGTATTATTTATAGAGAAATATAGTGTTGCCTTAGAATTAAGGAATATTCAAATAATGTCTGATCTTAAACTAAAACAAGCTATCCTTTGTGTAGATGATGAAAAGATAATTCTTGATAGCCTTAAGGCGCAAATTCAAAAGCAATTTGGCAGTTGCTATATTTATGAGCTTGCTCAAAGCTCTGAAGAAGCTTTTGAAGTGATAAGAGAACTTGTTGAGGATAATATAGATGTTTTAGTTATTGTTTCTGATTGGCTTATGCCCAATATGAAGGGAGATGAATTTTTAATAGCAATACATCAAAAGTTCCCAAACATTACTAAAGTGCTTCTGACAGGGCAAATTAACGAAGCTTCTATTGAACGTGTACATAAGGAAGTAAATTTGCACCGACTTTTGAAAAAGCCTTGGGAAGAAAATGAACTCATTGAAGCTATTGAGTCAGGACTAGTTTAGCGTTAGAGTGGTCAAGTATCATGAGTAAACCCGTTATTCTTTGTGTAGATGATGAAAAAATGGTACTAGTAGGGCTGCAACAACAACTCAAGCATAGATTTATAAATGAGTACGATATTGAAATTGCTGAAAGTGGCGAAGAGGCTCTAGAACTTCTTGAAGAATTGCAAGAAGATAAAATACAGTTACCTGTAGTTATTTCTGATCAGATAATGCCTAATATGAAAGGGCACGAACTTTTAAAAGAGGTCCATAAGAGGTCTCCTTTAACTCGTACAGTCCTGCTTACAGCACAGGCTGATGGTGCAGCTGTAGGGCAGGCTGTTAATGAGGCCAAACTTTACCGCTATATTGCTAAGCCTTGGGATGCTACAGATTTAGCCCTTACAGTAGCTGAAGCAGCAAGTAGCTTTTTTCAAAAGGAGAAACTTGAGCAACAGCGTAAAGAACTTATATACCTTAATTCTAGTTTAGAAAAACAGGTTGAAGAACGTACTGCTGAACTAGCTGAGGCTATTAAAGAGACTCAAGCTGCTAGTGAAGCTAAGGGTAATTTCCTTGCTACTATGAGTCACGAGATACGCACACCAATGAATGCAGTCATTGGTATGACAGGATTGCTTTTAGAAACAACACTTGATAAAGAGCAGCGTGATTATGTTGAGACTATAAGGAGCAGTAGTGAAACTCTTCTAGGAATTATCAATAGCATATTAGATTTTTCTAAAGTTGAGGCTGGCAAGGTGGAACTAGAACAATCTCCTTTTAACTTGCGGGAATGTGTAGAAAGCGCCCTAGATTTAGTGGCTACTAAAGCAGCAACTAAAGATTTAGAACTTGCTTATAGTTATTCGACTGATGTACCCGAAACTATAGTTGGTGACATAACGCGCACTCGTCAAATTCTCTTAAATCTTTTAAGCAATGCAGTTAAATTTACTGAAAAAGGTGAGGTAATAGTTTCTGTTAAAAATAAACTGGATAAAGATGACCAAGTAGAAATTTGTTTTAAAGTCCAGGACACAGGCATTGGTATTTTGCCAGATCGTTTAGAAAACCTTTTTCAAGCATTTACTCAAGTAGATGCTTCAACCACACGTAAGTATGGTGGCACCGGTTTAGGATTAGCTATAAGTAGGCAGCTTAGTGAATCTATGGGTGGTAATATGTGGGTAGAAAGCGAACTAGGTAAAGGTTCAACTTTTTACTTTACGATTCTAGCACAAAAGAGTGAGGGACCTTCTATCCTAAGGCTAGACACACCTGAACTCGAGGGCAAACGGGTACTTATAGTGGATGATAGTGCTACAAATCGAAAGATTACCTGTGCACAGATTAAACAGTGGGGAATGTTAGGCTTAGAAGCAGCTAGCCCACTAGAAGCGCTTAAACATTTAGAGAGTGATACGTTTGATCTCTTATTGGTAGATATGCAGATGCCCGAGATGGATGGGATTGGCTTTGCAAAAGCTGTGCGCCAATCAGGCCTACACTTACCCATGGTGTTACTGAGTTCTCTTATGCATTTAAGTGAAGAAGATAAGGCTATATTTCATGCAAGCTTGATTAAGCCAATTAAGGCTAGGCAACTGCAAGATACCTTGCTCGAGGTAATTACCGGTATTGCTCACCAGAATGTTAGTCGTGCTGCTCTCTCCAAGAAGTACAAATTTGCTGAACTTTGGCCTTTGCGCCTCTTAGTAGTTGAAGATAATACTATTAATCAGAAAGTATCTTTAAAACTTTTAGAGAGCTTAGGCTATCGTGCCGATGTAGCAAGTAATGGACTTGAGGCAATTGATGCTGCTAAGAATGTGCACTACGATATAATTTTGATGGACTTGCAAATGCCTGAAATGGATGGTATTTCTGCTACAAAGCATATTCGTGCCAAAAGTACTTATCAGCCTTATATAGTTGCTATGACTGCTAACGTTTTACAGGGTGATCGCGAACGTTGCTTAGCGGCTGGCATGAATGATTATGTAGCTAAGCCTATTCGTATTGAAGAGTTAAAAACAGCAATTATGCGTGCTAGCAAAACTATTGATAAAGCTGATGATAAAGAACTAAGTACTGCAGGCCTAAAGTCTTTTGAGGAGCAAGTTGATATAGAGCCACTCTCTAAACAAGATGATAGTAGCTCTCAAACTTCATTAACACCTGTTCTTGATACCTCAATGTTAAAAGAGTTATCACATAGCATAAAGGAAAGTGAGGGTAATTCTAATAGTCTAGTAGTTAACTTAATAGAACTTTTCCTAGTAGAAGCACCCCAACAATTTGAAAAAGTTAAACAGGCAGCACTTAGCAATAATAGTAAAGAACTTTATAACAATGCTCATGCTCTAAAGGGTAATAGTGCTACTTTAGGAGCAAAAGAGTTTGCTGAGACCTGCCAGAAACTTGAGTACATGGGTAGGCAGCAAAATTTAGAGGATGTGCCAGAAGCTGTAAGTGCAGCTCAGGCGGCTTTTGAAAGGATGATAGTTGCTTTTGAAGAAGTTTTGCAAGGGTACAAATCAATAAACAAACCCTTGAAGAATCAATTTGGTGTTAATCGATATTTAGTTGAAAATCCTGTGAGTCAAACTTCTGTGACTCACAGCCAGAGTTCTGTGATTCCTAAAAGTACCTTTATTGATATAGGAGCAATTGATGATTTGCGTAATTATCAGAGTACCCAAGGCCCTGACCTAATAGGCGAGCTAATCTATATCTTTCTTGAAGAAACACCTGAACAACTTAGTTTAATGCGTCAAGCTATTGCTGAGGGCAGTGCCCAGAATCTTTGTTGGAATGCCCATAGCTTAAAGGTTAATAGTGAGACTTTGGGAGCAAAGCCTTTAGCAGAGATTTGTGAGATGCTCGAGCAATTAGGAAATAAAGAAGATCTTGAAATTGCGGCAAAAACTTTAACGCAAGCCGAAGCTATATTTGCAAAAACCAAAAAAGAATTAAAAGCCCTAGCTAGTGTTTAATGGAAGTGTAAATAAGTATGTCAGTAACAAAAGAAACTAACGAAACTCTTGAAATTTTAGAAAAGAAAGCACGTGAACAGCTGCACAGCGATGTACGCTATCTAAGTACCAAACTAGGTGAAATAATACTTGATTTAGAAGGGGAAGAAATCTATCACTTAGTTGAAAAAGAAGTCAGGCAATTAACTAAGCAAATTCGCAAACTAGAGGAAGAGGATGCTCAAGAAGAGTTAGGAGTTAAGCGTAGAGAATTGCTTAGTAACCTCGAGCAATTAAGCCCAAGCAAATCACAAAAACTATTGCGTGCCTTTATGCTTTACTTCCAACTAGTAAATATTGCCGAAGAGTTGCATCGTGTGCGAGTAAACAGAATACGTGAAGGCGAGTCTACTTTAGAAAGGTCGCGTAGAGAATCTATTGCAGCAGCAGTGAAAAAGCTTAGAGATGAGGGCTGGTCTTTTGAAGAGGTCCTTAAATTTATAGGCAGCTTAGATATTCAATTAACCCTGACTGCTCACCCTACGGAGGTAAAAAGGCAAACTGTTAGGATTAAGCTCGAGCGCATTGCTAAAAATTTACAACTGCTAGATGATGTAAGTTTGTCACCTTCAGAAAAGCGTCACAGTGAAGAGTCTATTCATGCTCATATTACTACGCTATGGCGTACACAAGAACTTTTCTCGAAAAAACCTACAGTGCGTGATGAAATGAAGTCAGCTCACCATTACTTTGAGCATGCCCTTTTGGAAGCCTTACCGCGCATAATGCTAGATCTAGAGTATGCCTTAAAAACTTGTTATGAAGAGAGCTATGTAGATAGGTTGCCAGTTATAATTCACTTTCGTTCGTGGATTGGTGGTGACCGCGATGGTAATCCTTTTGTTACACCTGAGATGATGAATGAAGCCTACTTAAGGCAGTCCTTATTGGTAATAGAAAGGTACCTTCATGATATAGACGAAATGGTACAAAATCTCTCTCAGTGGGAAAAGCGTGTGCAACCTAGTGAGGGGTTGCAAGATAACTTTCTTGGGCTAAGTAATGAACTTGGTAAAGCTAAGCTATGGGAATATGAGCCATACCGTAGATATCTTTCACTTATGCATCGTGCCCTTAGAGGGCAGCATTCCTTTTTTAGAAAGGGTGTGAAGTTTTTTGGTGATAGAGAAAGAGAAACCACTCATGATGAGTTACCACAACAAGGACCCTCACATTACCCTGAAGGCATTAAGGGGTACATAAGAGACATTAAAATTTTAGAAGACAGTCTTTTTCAGAACAAAGATAAACATGCTGCGGAAGCCTTTGTACGCCCTAACCTTTATCGTGCTCAAGCTTTTCACTTTCATCTAGCTGCTTTAGATATCCGTGAGCACTCACGCGTACATGAACATGTAGTAGCAGAGCTATTTAACTATGCTGAAGTATGTACTGATTATGAAAGTTGCTCTGAACAAGAACGTATTAGGTTTTTAGAACAAGAGATTTGCTCGAAGCGCCCTCTTGCACCTGCTGAGGCAGATTTTGACAACGAAACAGTTAAGGCACTAGGGTTTCTAAAGGTCTTTAAATCTATGCAAGAACGCCATGGCCAAAAGGCAACTGGTAGTTACATTATTTCGATGACTGAAGGAGTGTCAGATGTTCTAGAAGTTTTGCTACTAGCAAAAGAAGCTGGAGTGCAGGACGGTGTAGATGTAACACCTCTGTTTGAAACATTACAAGATTTAGAAAATGCTCCTAAAGTTTTAGATGAACTCTTTCAATTAAGTTGCTATAAAAAACACGTTGAAAAACGGGGTGTACAAGAGGTAATGATTGGCTATTCAGACTCTAATAAAGATGCTGGTTTCTTAGCTGCTAACTGGGGCCTTTATAAGGCTCAGGAGAGTATAGCAGCTGTGTGCGAAAAACATAACATTGCTTTGCGTATTTTTCATGGACGTGGTACAAGCATTGGTCGTGGAGGTGGCCCTGCTGGTAAAGCTATTCTTGCTCAACCACCGGGCTCGCTTGGTGGTAGAATGCGCTTGACTGAGCAAGGTGAGGCATTATCTGAACGCTACAGCAGTATAGATTTGGCGCATCGTCATTTAGAACAGGTAATTCATGCGGTTATTCTTTCCTCAGCGCGGGATGCTAGAGAGTTGCCGCAGGTACCTGCTTCCTATCGTGAAGCACTTGAGCAAGCATCTAATATTGCAAAAACAAAATACCGTACTTTGCTCGAGGCTGATGGCTTTCTAGATTTTTACCACACAGTAACTCCTATTGAAGAAATTAGCCGCTTAAACATAGGTTCACGCCCAGCAAGACGTAAGGGTGAGCGTTCTCTTGGCAACCTACGGGCAATTCCTTGGGTATTTTCTTGGACGCAATGCCGCGCTAATCTGCCTGGCTGGTTTAGTTTAGGGACAGGATTAGGTAAAATAGATAAGCCACTCTTAAAAGAAATGTATAGTGAGTGGCCTTTCTTTAAAACTCTTATTGACTTTGCTCAGATGAGCTTAGCTAAAGCAGACATGGGTATATTTAGTAGCTACCTTAATTTAGTACCTTCTGAGGATTTACGAAAGCGTTTCGGGGAAATAATTTCACAAGAACATTCCCTTACTATTGAAATAGTTAAGCAAGTTACCAATAAAGCACTGCTTGAAGATGATCCTGTTTTGAAAGAGGGTATTAAGTTACGTAATCCTTACATTGATCCCATTTCTTATTTGCAAATTGAACTTTTAAAGCTCCTTAGAAATATGGATGAAGACAATCCTGAGAGAGAAGAACTCGAGCATGCTGTGATGATAAGTCTTATTGGTGTGGCAACAGGGATGCGTAATACAGGCTAAAAGGGGATCAATCTACTACAAAAACTAACATGCTTTCACTTTAGAAAAGCCTTAGATAAAGCAACCCTCCAAGATTTTCAAAACCTTGGAGGGTTTTTTAGGGAAATTTTATAAGTACCTATAAAACTCCTGCTATGAAAGTTATAGGGAGTAGATAGGTATTTATTCTACCTAGCTGCTACATCCTCCTTCATCAACCTTAGAATCATTTTCTAACTTACTTTCCTGAAACTTCCGAAAAAAGTCACTATTTTGAGCAGTTGCCATATGGGGCTCTTCTGTATTTTCTACAGGAACAATCGTAATCCCTTCCTCTTCTTGGAAAGTACTTACATCTCCATCAGAAAACTCAAGGGTCACAAGCTTTTGATTATCAGTTACTTCATCACCTTCATTAACATGTACCTCAGCAATTGTAGCAGTTAGTGGTGAAGCGATCTCAAAAGCACCCTCACTAATAGAAATTTCAAGAAGTAGCTGACCTTCCTCTACAGAATCTCCTGCAGATACTAATAACTTCGTAACAGTTGCTGAATCAATACCTTCACCAACGTGCGCTAGTAAATTAATCTTCGCTGTGATGACTCCAACACTTTGCTCAGCAGCTTCTTCTTCAGCAGCTTCTTCTTCAGCTGCTTCTTCTTCAGTTTCTTCCTCAGCACCTTCTTCGGCACCTTCTTCGGTTACTTCTTCTTCAGCGCCTTCGTCGGTTGCTTCTTCGTCAGCACCTTCGTCGGCTGCTTCTTCGTCAGCACCTTCGTCGGCTACTGCTTCTTCTGCAGCATCCTCTTCAGCACCTTCCTCGGCTGTTGCTTCTTCAGTTTCTTCCTCAGCACCTTCTTCGGCACCTTCTTCGGTTACTTCTTCTTCAGCGCCTTCGTCGGTTGCTTCTTCGTCAGCACCTTCGTCGGCTACTTCTTCGTCAGCGCCTTCGTCGGTTGCTTCTTCTGCAGCATCCTCTTCAGCACCTTCCTCGGCTGTTGCTTCTTCAGTTTTTTCTTCGGCACCTTCCTCGGCTGCTTCTTCGGCAGTGCCTTCTTCAGCTGCTTCTTCTTCAGCTGCTTCTTCAACACCTTCTTCGGCTGCTTCTTCGTCAGCACCTTCGTCGGCTACTGCTTCTTCTGCAGCATCCTCTTCAGCACCTTCCTCGGCTGTTGCTTCTTCAGTTTCTTCTTCGGCTACTGCTTCTTCTTCAGCTGCTTCTTCTTCAGCTGCTTCTTCTTCAGTTTCTTCCTCAGCACCTTCTTCGGCTGCTTCTTCTGCAGCACCTTCTTCGGCTACTTCTTCTTCAGCGCCTTCGTCGGTTGCTTCTTCTGCAGCACCTTCTTCGGCTGCTGCTGCTGCTTCAGCGCCTTCTTCTTCAGCTTCTTCTTCTTCAGCACCTTCTTCTTCAGCACCTTCTTCGGTACCTTCCTCGGCTGCTGCTTCTTCAGTGCCTTCTTTGGCTACTTCTTCTTCAGTTTCTTCTTCGGCACCTTCTTCGGCTACTGCTTCTTCTTCAGTTTCTTCCTCAACACCTTCTTCGGCACCTTCTTCGGTTACTTCTTCTTCTGCGCCTTCTTCTGCAGCACCTTCTTCGGTTGCTTCTTCAGTGCCTTCTTCGACTACTTCTTCTTCAGCACCTTCTTCGGCTACCTCTTCTTCAGCGCCTTCGTCGGTTGCTTCTTCTGCAGCACCTTCTTCCTCAGCGCCTTCTTCAGCATCCTCCTTGGCTGTTGCTTCTTCAACGCTTTCTTCTTCAGTTTCTTCCTCAGTTTCTTCCTCAGCACCTTCTTTGGCTGCTTCTTCTTCAGTTACTTCTTCTTCAGTTTCTTCAGCTTTTTCTTCTTCAGCACCTTCTTCGGCACCTTCCTCGGCTGCTGCTTCTTCAGCACCTTCTTCGGCACCTTCCTCGGCTGCTGCTTCTTCAGCACCTTCTTCGGCACCTTCCTCGGCTGCTGCTTCTTCAGCACCTTCTTCGGCACCTTCCTCGGCTGCTGCTTCTTCAGCACCTTCTTCGGCACCTTCCTCGGCTGCTGCTTCTTCAGCACCTTCTTCGGCTACTTCTTCTTCAGCGCCTTCTTCGGTTGCTTCTTCCTCAGCACCTTCCTCGGCTGTTGCTTCTTCAGCGCCTTCTTCAGCTACTTCTTCTTCAGTGCCTTCTTCAGCGCCTTCTTCAGCATCCTCTTCAGCACCTTCCTCAGCTGTTGCTTCTTCGGCTACTTCTTCTTCAGTTTCTTCCTCAGCACCTTCTTCGGCACCTTCCTCGGCTGCTTCTTCTTCGGCACCTTCCTCGGCTACTTCTTCTTCAGTTTCTTCCTTAGCACCTTCTTCGGCACCTTCCTCGGCTGCTGCTTCTTCAGTGCCTTCTTCGGCTACTTCTTCTTCAGTGCCTTCTTCGGCTACTTCTTCTTCAGCGCCTTCTTCGGCTGCTGCTGCTTCTTCAGCGCCTTCTTCTTCAGCTTCTTCTTCAGCACCTTCCTCGGCTGCTGCTTCTTCAGCGCCTTCTTCGGTTGCTTCTTCAGCTACTTCATCTTCGGTTACTTCTTCTTGAGCTTCATCTTCTTCAGCTTCTTCTTCAGCACCTTCTTCGGCTGTTGCTTCTTCAATACCTTCCTCATCAGCGCCTTCATCGGTTACTTCATCTTCAGCGCTTTCCTCGGCTGCTTCATCTTCAGTGCCCTCCTCAGCGTCTTCTTCGCCTGCTTCTTCCTCACTAACCCCTAAACTTGAAGAGGGAGCCGAAGCTCCCTCACTACTCTCTTCATCGCTTTCTGAAGGCGTATCATCCGATTCTTCGGACGGTACCCCCTCATCCTCAGCATCTTCTTCACCTTCAGCCTCCTCGGCTTCTTCTTCGCCTTCAGCTTCAGCGTCCTCGGCTTCTTCTTCGCCTTCAGCTTCAGCGTCCTCAGCTACCTCGTCTTCAGCCTCAGCGTCCTCGGCTTCTCCGTCTTCAGCTTCAGCGTCCTCAGTATCTTCTTCACCTTCAGCCTCAGTGTCCTCGGCGTCTTCACCTTCAGCTTCCTCGGCATCTTCTTCACCTTCGGCATCTTCTTCGCCTTCAGCTTCAGCGTCCTCAGCCTCAATGTCTTCAACATTCTCGAAGCAATTTATTCCATCTTTAAGAACACAGAATACCTCGGGAGAAGCACCAGATCCCACCCCTATTTTGATTGCCTCCGTGTCTAACCACTCAATAGCTTCAGCATCCAATACCACCCTCTCTACACCCTCAGACGTAGGAGATAGGGAAAGGAACAAGTTAGTGCCATCAGACACAACTCTCATGGACAGGAATAAACCCACGCCCGGCACCAATTCTATACTTTCTCCATGTGGAGGCGAGATTGGTGCACCAGAATCCTCATCACCATTATTTACAAGAAATAAGGTACTCGTCGAATAATCAACACCAAAGTAGATGCCATTGCTATCCTCATCACCAAGCCATAGGTATGCTAACTCGCTACCTGCCGCAGCATCTTCTTCACCTTCAGCCTCGGCATCTTCAGCGTCTTCTTTGCCTTCAGCCTCAGCAGCCTCAGCGTCTTCTTTGCTTTCAGCCTCAGCGCCCTCAGCATCTTCTTCGCCTTCAACCTCGGCATCTTCAGCGTCTTCTTCGCCTTCAGCCTCGGCATCTTCAGCGTCTTCAGCTTCAGCCTCAGCATCCTCAGCATCTTCCTCAGACAGATAAGGAGAGAAGCCTGCTTGGAACTCGAATGCCCCTTCACCTAATAAATCAAATGAAGCGCCGTGCACAACCAGATCTTGATTGTCAACAACAATTCCTTCATCCTCTTCTTCAGCCTCAGCATCGTCATCCTCTTCTTCAGCCTCTTCCTCTTCAACCTCAGCGTCACCAGCATCCTCTTCAGCCTCAGCATCCTCTACTTCCGCTTCGACATCTTCTGTTTGGACAGGCTTCATTTCTGGTTGATTTTTTAGAGAAGCTGTTATCTCATTTACACCCTTATTAACAGTTGATTCCATAGCACTATCAATAGGAATACGTACCCGCTCGCTACCACTAGGAGTTAATTCTGCTTGAGCCAAACCCGATTGAAGGAAGAGTACTGTCTGAACAAATTGCTCTCCTAGGCTAGCAGGAATTTGGCTAGCTATACTATGTGAGCCACTCAAAGCAGTCTCTATTTCACTGAGCCCTTTATCCGCCACTGTCACTATGGCATCTTCTATAGGTATAAGTACCCTATCTGCGACTTCAGTAGGGCCACTAGAATTTAAAAACTCAGTTGCTTCATTAAGAGTAGCTTGATACTGTGAAGTATCGGGATCAACATACTGCCCACTTTTTCCCCAACTTGCACTTAATAAAAGACCAAATAATAAAATAACACCGAAAACTATAGTTGCTATAAAGCCACTACGAACTGTGCTTGACTCAATCAAATATTGACGGTCAGCCTCTAATTTAGAGGTTTTTGTTTTTGCCATCGACAAACTCCTTAATGATAAATTAACCTTGGGTCATTCCAAGATCATTAGGGCTAGTTTTGTTCTTAGAAAATTATCCATATCCCATAAAGAACTAAAACCAAATGCAACTTATAACCAACTATGGTTGTAAGATCATCAAAAGTGTAACATATAACTATCTTTTAAAATCAAGTAGATAAGTCTAGAATCTTGTCACTAAATCAATAGAGTTGTTCCGAAATAAAATAGCGACCTAAATATTTAGCACATTAAACAAGAAATTTAGACATTTGCTAAGATTTGATTACCCAATTATGTATCTGTAAGCTTTAAATCGAGCAATTATATGATTCACAATATACACAAGATTATTCAGGAACAAGTCTAATATAAGGTATGATTAGGAAACGAAATTTAGTATGCCAAATACTTCACTACATAAACAAATTTGTGACCTTGTTAAGATTTAGGGGTTACAATCATGCACTTTATAAGCTTCTAACTAAGCAATAGTACATTATAAGGTTTACATAAATTTATTCCTGAACAAACTTAATTACCCTGAGTAAATAAAAATTTAATAACTATTCGGGACTTGACAAAGGAGAAAATTTATGTTCCACTCGTGCAGCAAATGTTGAAAGTGGGAGAATTATGATAAATTTCTTAGTTGAAAAAACTGGCTAATTTTATCTATTTTCTGAATAGCTTCCTATAGCTAATTGTCCTCTCAACATGGTTCAGATAGCTGAATAAGTTATACAATGATTACTCTTTACCTAGCTCCTCTTACATCTGGTTTAGTAGCACTTCTTATCTTAAAGTGGTTACTTAATAAACAAATCTCGCAAGCCCTACTGGATATCCCCAACGAGCGCTCTTCACACACCAAACCAAGGCCCAAAATAGGAGGGATAGCAATTATGGTGGGGGTACTTTTGGGAAGTGTTTGGCTTTATAAAACCATCCCATGGTTAATTATTCTTGTGGCAATAGCATTGGCAATTTTATCACTAGTAGATGATAAGCAAGAGCTACCAGTTTTTTATCGTCTACTAGCTCATCTAATAGCATCTATCTTACTGATTTTGAATGAGCCTCCTTTTAACAACTGGCTAATTATTTTTATATCTATGATTATTGTAGTCTGGCTAATCAACTTATATAATTTTATGGATGGTTTAGATGGTTTAGCTGGGGGTATGACTTGCCTTGGCTTTGGAACCTATGCATTGGCAAGTTACTTAGGTGGCAACATAAATTTTGCCTTTCTAGGCCTAGTTATAGTAACTGCTACTTGCGCGTTTCTTATCTTCAATTTTCCACCAGCAAAAGTCTTTATGGGTGATACAGGCTCTATTCCTTTAGGATTTCTGGCCGCTGCTTTTGGTTTATATGGTCATAATAATAATCTTTGGCCTTGGTGGTTTCCCCTTATGGTATTTAGTCCTTTTATATTTGATGCCACCCTAACACTACTTAAGCGCTTTGCACGCAAGGAAAAAATCTGGATAGCACACAAAGAACACTATTATCAAAAGCTAGCACAAAAGGGTTGGGGACACCTCTACACCACACTTTTTGCTTATGTGATTATTATAATGGGTTGTATATTGGCTTTATGGTTGTTGTATCAGAGTTTTATGGTGCAGTTAGTAGGAATAGCTGCTTGGCTAGCTGCACTAACAATAACTGTTAAACCTTTAGAATAAGAGTAAAAGGCGTAAAAGTTTTTTTGCTACTTGTAGAGTAATTAGTGCCTATAGCATAGTTGGTAGCCAGTGGTCAGCATGGCAAATACCTACTGACTACTAGCTACTAATTTGAATTCCAAAAAACTCACAAGTATTTATGTCTATGTGCTTAGCACTACTCCATAGCCCACTTAGCCTTTAAAGACTCTGGAATAAATTTTTCTGACTGACCTTTTGGTATAGAAAGAGAGGCAAATTCCTTATCTTTAAAATGTCTTGCTAGATAAATAATTTGTCCTATATGCTGACCATAATGATCTACTTGCCTTTCAATAGCTTCTACTACGGTATGGGGCTCATCACGAATCATTACTTGTTTAGTTACATCATTAGGGCTTAATCCTTCTATGGCATCAAATGTGTAGCGCCAACCTTTTTCCCAAAGGTCAAGCAACTCTTCTCTATTTTTTGGGGGATCAATAAATTCGCTATCTCGATTACGATCTGATTTCTCACCATCAGTGGTTAGGAAATTTAACCAGCGCGAGCGCATGTTCCCCGCTAAGTGTTTGATGATTATAGCTATGCTATTTGAATCTTCGTCAGGCTGCTTATAAAAATCCCCATCAGGAAGCTGCACCATAGCCTTCTCAGCTAAAGCTTTTTGTCTTTTAAAAGAGATCAATGCCACTTCAAGATAGTGATTTGCTAGATTCATATTTAGCTCTTTTTCTTTTTGCGATAGCTACTTCCAAAACGCTTTTGGAATTTCTCCACTCGACCTTCAGTATCTATAAACCTTTTTTCACCTGTAAAAAATGGGTGGTTACCTGACCAAACCTCTACATTTACTTCAGGTTTAGTACTATAAGTCTCCATAACAACTTGCCCCTCACAGATAATCTTTGTGGGTATCATTTCTGGATGAATGTCTTTTTTCATAGTTCTTTAGCATACCAATCTAAAATAGGTTTAGCATCTATTTCAAAACGATAGTCTAACGAGCGCCAAAATCCTTCTGCAGAAGGATTCTCTCCATAAATGCTGGCAAGCACCCGCTTCACTTGACCTTTTAAGCGCTTTTCTAAATCTTTTACCACACTTTTACCTAACCCGTTTCTTTGCACTTTAGCAGAAATCATTAGTAGATTTACTGTGGCATCACCTTTATCTGGATAATTGAGTTTGTAATCTAGATAACCTAAAACCTCTTTACCTGTCTTTGGATGGATTATATGCGTCTTTAGACTATTTTGCCGTTCACCCACTACAAGCTCAACATAGCGAAAGGGGTCTTTGGTAGCTATCTCTAACTCATCTTTAACTTCACCAAAAGTGGGCACCTCAATTGCTATGGAATCAAAGTAGCAAGGGGTTTGCAAATAAATTTGATGTATTAGTTTTGCATCTGTCAATGCTGCAGGTTGCGCTAGTGATGAGTATAGTAGTTCTGAAATCAAATTCATAATCACACCTAAAAATTCCTCCAAGCTTAAGTTTGTTCAAAGGCAATTTGATTGATCTTAATGATCAACAAAACCTTTAGTTATCCTACTTTTTCAATAAACTAACATAAGTACACTGTTTATCCTTATAGTAAGGCACCTAAAGAAAATGTTCACAAGGTGCAAGAAGCATTCTTATGTTAACACGAAAGTAGCAGAATGTTATACACTTTAAATTTTGCACAATAACAACCCTCTAGATACAGCGAAATCCTAAATTTTAATTGATCTTCTTAGCTCTTATCATTTGAACTTTATACCCTGATTGTGAGGAGTCAATCTATAATTTTCCAACGGTAAAAACCTAGGAAATGTGGATTTTCTGACTTAGGATGCCAATGCCTATCAGGATGCTTACTAAGAGTATCTAAGCTTAACAAACGTACCTCACCTCCTTCACTAGGGGTCAAACCAGTATGATATACAATCATGTTATTACCTAAGTAAATCATGCTGTGGTAACCAGAACCCTCAGCTAAAGGATGAGCAAAAAAAAGTAGGTCACCACGCTCGACTCGAGCCAAGGTGCGCCCTAAAGGTACAGTAGCATAGTGCATAAGTTCAGCAGAAGAGGCTAATCCTACAAGGTGTCCATTTTTTATATCATCTATTTGATAACTACCTGAAGATATACGAAAAGCACTACGGCTTAGCTTAGGTAGGGGATAGCTAATGCTATTTACAGGAGGTAAGTTTACAGGTAGGTAATTAAATTTAGCATACCACTCTGGAGTTTTTGGTTTTAAGGCCTCTATGAAAGCGTAGCGTAAAAGACCTGAGCAATCTTGATATCTAGGATCCCAATCAGGCGAGATTGCTACATACTGTGCCTCAGCAATAGCAGCAAACCAATCAAGGAAAGCTTTGCGATCTACTGTTGAGGTAATCTCAACTATATCTGGATACCCATCTAGATCACTATCAAGGTTGTTACTACTTTCAAGCTTTGCTATAGTAAGCCAGCTAATTAGCAAAGTAATAAGTAAAAAAATACTTTTCATTAGAGTTCTAGAGGGTGTTTGGAAATTAGTGTTCCTTTGAAAGATCTAGGGCATGTGGATATGACAAATCAGAAATTGCACGCATTGGATATCAAAACCAAACTAGCCAGTCTCAGGACAGCTATTTGTTAGAAAATGTGAATTCCAAAAAAAATTGCAGGATAGCCTATATTTGCGAGAAGCTTTAGTTGTTAACCACATAATCTTTACCAGATTGCAGAGGAGCTTATGCGTCAGCATCAGGATTATCCAAGGTATTTAAGAGTAGCGTTTTCGATTTCACACTCTAGGGCGTGTTGACACTAAAAGTGCTAAATCAAAAATATTACTTGAAGGGATTTTAGCGTAGCCATATAAGTACCGACGCAAACTGGCAAAATGCTAAATAGTTTTGAGACAACTTTTCAAATCTAGAAAAAACTCTTCTATATTGCTTAATTTTGTTGAAAAAATTCTCTATTAAATGCCTTTCCTTGTAAAATTCTTTGTCATACTCCCGCTGCTCTTTCCTATTTGCCTTTGGAGGTATTACTGCTTCTGCTTCCATTTCTGCTACCTTGTCTAGTACAACTTGAGCATCATATCCCTTGTCCCCCATTACTCTTTCAGCCTCCAGATCTTCTAGCAAATCCTCTGCTTGGGTAACATCATTACGTTGCCCTGGAGTCAATATTAACTTGAGAGGATTGCCTAGAGCATCTGTTGTAGCGTGTACTTTGGTGGTGTAACCTCCTTTGCTTCTACCCAATTCTTGTTCTTCGTTTCCCCCTTTTCCTCCTGCTGCACAGGAGTGAGCTCTTACAATGGTGCTATCTATCATTATACTTTCCATATCAGCATCCTCAGCAAAGTGTTCAAACATCGCTTGCCAAATTCCTTGTTTGCCCCAGCGGTCAAAACGCTTAAAAACAC
Organism: Trueperaceae bacterium; assembly: GCA_965223045.1. Classification (GTDB taxonomy): domain Bacteria; phylum Deinococcota; class Deinococci; order Deinococcales; family Trueperaceae; genus CBDCVN01. Next base: position 2,664,339 of record CBDCVN010000013.1, on the reverse strand, counting down.
TATTCCATTTTCCATATTCTTCTGGCAACAAACGCCACTGTGCACCACTTTTAGTTACCCAAAGGACTCCTTCAATAAACTTCCTGCATTGATCCTCATTGCCAATTCTAAATTTCCTAAACATACACACTATCTTGTAACCCTTGAGAAAATTTAGTATTTTTTGCCATTGCTCGTCTGTTAATTTAACTTTCATATCCTAAGTTTGCAAATTATGACTTACTTTATCAACATGCCCTAGCATTTTGGCTGAAATTTGAACTAAGTATATCATTTCAGAAATGAAGTAGCTATACCCAATATATGTCAGTATAGCTACTATGAAAACAAATCATAGACAAGCATACTCTACTGACGTTACTGATGTACAGTGGCTTATAATTGAAGCCTTTCTACTTAAAGTTTTGACCAAAAGTACTAAGCGGGGACATCCCATGAGCCTTGATCTCCGTGAAATCGTAAATGCTATACGTTACCTTCTGCGCAATGGTTGTACTTGGCGTGATCTTCCACATGATTTTCCTGCCTATCAAAGTGTGCGTTATCACTTTGATAAATGGTGTAAATCAGGTTTGTGGAAGGCTTTAAACAAACATTTACGCAGAAAACTCCGTGAGCAGGAAGGAAAACTTGCTGATTGCAGTGTAGGTATTGCCGATAGTCAATCGGTCAAAGGTAGTGTGCATGAAGAGAATGGGTACGATGGAGGAAAAAAGGTTAATGGACGTAAACGTCATATATTGGTTGATACCATGGGATTATTGATAGTTGTACTTGTAACTACAGCGAATAGGTCAGATAAGAAAGGATTAGAGCAAATGTTGAAGGCCATAAAAAGCACTATGCCAAGATTAAAAGTAATAAAAGCAGATCAAGGTTATGTCAGTGCGAGATTAGAGAAGTGGGTGCTGGACATATGTGGGTGGATATTAGAAGTAACAAAGAAACCAGAAGGAAAAGGTTTTCAAGTTATCCCACAAAGATGGGTAGTGGAGAGGACATTTGCATGGTTAGGAAACTATAGACGCTTAAGTAAAGATTATGAAGTATTAGCAGCAACAAGTGAAGCCTTTATCTACATGGCTATGTGTGATATCATGACCAAGCGTTTAGCGCATCAATCCACTCCCAATTTTGCTTAATAGATATTTCCCAAACACCCTCTATAGATGATCCACTTCTAACAGCTTACCTCTAAAATCTACTGGTCTTTTAGGGTCTGTAAAAATTTCTGGATAAGTGTTCATAAATAACTGCCAAGTTTGCCAATCTTTTGGCTTTTCTTGATCCTCCGACCAAGTCCAAAACTTTGAATATATTGCCTTGGCAAAGTATAGCTCTTTGTAGAATATATGGGCACTTAAACCACCAACTTGCAAAAAACCTGTTGTCTCATAACTTCTGAGTGCAGCCTCTTGATCATATTCCACAGCTCGGAAATTGGCTTGCCACTTATTTCTTTCTAAAGTCATTAATAGATACTGAGCCCTAGGGTCACTATTGAAAGGTGTTCCCACAGCTCCTGTATTCAAGAAAAGGTAATCCTTCCAATGGCGATGCATGGGTCTGTGAGTATGTGAACCAACATAAACACTAGCAGGATAAGCTTCTGTAATTTCTTCAATATTTTCATTTGTTAAAAGCCGCCCATAGCCTTCACGATAATGACGAGGGCTACCGTGAGCAATTCTTAGATTAGTTTTCCCATTTAGTTTAATGGTGTGTTGTATGGGTAAGTTTTTTAAAGGCTCGAGCCAACCAGACTCCAAAAGTTTTTCTGAAACCCAAGCAGTACTTGCCCAAAAAGGATCTTCAAACCACTCTTGGGGTAAGCTAGTATGCTTCTCTGCCCATTTGCATACTAAATCATCATGATTGCCTAAAAGCAAGGTGCACTTTTGTTCATTCAAAAGCTCTAAAACAGCAACATTATTAGGGGCACGATTGACAAAGTCACCATTAGCAATGATCTGATCTACACTTTGTTTGTGAATATCAGCTAATACTGCCTCTAAGGCATGAATATTACCATGAATGTCAGCGATAATAGCAAGCCTCAAAGTAATGACCAGTTTAACATCTTTATATTAAGGAAATTTACTTTCCAAAGCTCAGATTCATTTAACTTCGTACTGTAATACTATAGAGTTGTTCGGAAATAAATAGTTTAAACAATCAAAAAATTCCAAAGCCCCCCACAGACAGCTATAACGCTATCTGCAAAACCTGTCTTGCGATTCCGAAAGGCATGCACTAGTATATTAAAGCGTTTCATACCTCCTATGGCATGTTCTACATATATCCTTGCTTTGCCCAGCCTTTTATTCCTCTCCTTCTCTGCTTCTGTTAGCTCTGGATTAGGATTCTTTTTACTCTTCCTTGGCTTTTTCTTTGGTATCGCTGCTCCTATCCCATAATCCTTGTTTATACCTTGATAACCTGAGTCTAGATTTGCTCTTTTTCCCTCCTCTTTCAGCCAGCCTTGTTTAGGTGGAAACTCCTCCTTAAACATCCCATAGTCATGTCTCCGCCCAGCAAATGTCCTTCCTACATAGATTATTACCTTTCTTCCTGTTGCTATTATTGTGTTTTTTACCGTGTGACCCTTCTTTTTTCCACTATATAGCTCCTCCTGCTTTTCTTCTTCACTAGGGCGTCTATGTTTCCTTTCTGTAGCATCAATCAGTATTTTTCTTGCTTCTTCAAGCGCTTCTTTTAACTCCTCAGGTGTATTGAACTCTCTCTTAGGCAACATACCTAATTTTGCCAAGGCTGCTGAGAGAATTGGCAGCAGCTTATGTACCCAATAGTGTGCACTGGAACGAGACATATCAAACTTCTCTGCTAATTCATCCATTGTAGGATAACTTTTCAGGTAGTAGAGAATAAATTCGAGTTTGTGTTTAGTAGAAGGAAGTTTACTTTTTCTTCCTCCTCCCCTAGATCGTTCTCTTTCCCCTTTAGCTTGTTGTTCTTCATAGTCTTTTTGACTTTGCTCCTCATATACCTCTTCAAACACTGTCTCTAACTCATTTATCTTTTCTTCAGGCAAACCTGTCAAGGCTCTTACTTGTCTGTCACTTCTGGTTTTGAAAACTACCATACTAGCTACTATTTTAGCTGATTTGGCTATTTCCGAACAACTCTTATATATATCTTTCTAAAAAGCAGTTCACACTAAATTACTACTTTTGTATCTGATAAATCTAAGGTTTCTCTAACAATTATATTTATCATAATAATTAGATAGGAGGTATTAATTAACGATGGAATTTACAACAAAATCTATAAGCATTACCCCTCAGGTGTCGCTCTCTAAATCAGAAGCACCATTTAGTTTACTAAAAGATTTGTACAACCTTTCAAAAACTGTTGAAGAAAGCCTATTCCATTTTGCTCCCATCAATTCTACAACCATTGAAACTGCTAAGGAGTTCATAAGCAATCTTTTTAACTTGGTTAAGACAAATAATCTCCCTTGGATTGAGCCTCACATTACTACTAAAGGTGATGGAGATGTGTGTTTTGAGTGGTGGCAAAATAATAGTTTACTCGAGCTGACTGTAGAGCAAGGTGGAAACATAAAATTCATAAAAGCATGTGAGTCAAGAATTATTCAAAAAATAGGAATGAACAGACAACTGTCTAATGCAGAATTAGTAGATATGTGGAAGTCATTAACTTACAACCAAACTGTAGGCTTATCTAGTAAACCTTTGGATTCTTCTAACCAGTTCTTAAGTTCTTTTAACCAACTTTTTGATTCTTTTCAAAAGAACTAAAAAATCTCTCCAAAATGATCAATGATCTCTGATCAAATACATCTCTAATCAGTAACAATATCTATTGACCCAATATGCCCTCGCTTATGAGCGTGGGCAGTTATAGTATGTGGTGCAAGAGTTTATGCTGAAACAAGCTTAACCTAACATAGGCCTTTTCTATAATAAAATGATTTATATAAGCACTAGATCGTTTCTCATTGAATCTACCTAGAACTATCAATTACCAAAGAAAGGACTATAATTAAGCCACAACTCTTCTTTAGTAGAAGTGGACTCAAAAAGCCTTCTGTTTTGATAGCCATTTGTAGGTACTGAGAAAACATAGTCTTTGCCAAACTCTTCTAAGCAAGTAACATTACCTTCAAACCAAGTTCCCTTTTTTGAGGTGATTTGCCAATTTGTACCAAGTCTATCTTGATGTAACTTGTAAGCATATGTTTTGCCATAGTCTAAAGGATCGAGCTGTTCAGAATCCCCTGAAACTCCTGCTCGCTTAGGTAAACAAGCAAATCTATGCATTTCTGAAGTACTCCTTGAAGCCCACCTTCCCTTGGTTGTTTGCACCACTGCGTCCCCAAACTGCCCTACATCACCCTCTTCCCAACTCCACACAGCCCCTTTAAACCTATTGAAGCCATCTATATCTATATGCAATATCTGATCAAGGCCTATAATGTTAATGTTGCAACTTGCTAGTCCAGCAAGGTTATGGGTGGTGATTTTACCTACCACAACAACATAAGGATTAGGTGATAATTTTACCCTATCTTCATAGACTTCAGAAAATTTTTCAAAGTGATTAACTCTCTGAGTGAGGTCCGTATTATTGCCTCCTGCACAGGTTTCGGGGCGAAAGAATTTGGCGTAAGAAGATTTTAAACTATCTTTATAATCACCTCCCCACTTGGCGTTAAACAAATACTGACTGCCAAACGAGGCATTGCCTTGCCACAAAATGATGACCCGCTTATTCATCTCAATCATTTCTGCCATAGTTGGCCAGCGATGGGGGTTTTTGTCAGCAGGTTTAAAGACTAAATGCCCCAAATACTTTTCTATAGGGTCATTTATATGGCTAGCACTCTTTTCTGTTTTATTTACAGCATCTTGAATCTCGAGAATAACAACCTCTTGTTGATTTTTTGCTTTACTAAGCCAATTGGCAATTTCTTTTAGGGCACTAGAAAACATACGGTCAGTGCTCGAGCAACCAACATGAGTTTGTAAACCATGGCACAATGAAGCGGCTGAACCTGTCCAAAAGGATGAATCACTATAGTGGACATCAAGCATAATAACTCGTATTCCTATGCGCAACTGATCTGTTATGGAGTAGTGTTGATTGGGAAATAAGTAACCATCTGCCGCATTATTATAAGCATTATGGGCTGCTAGCAACATAACAGTATTAATAGGATCATGTTTAGCAAGACGCAATTGTTCTTGAATAGCCCAGTACTGCCAAGTTTTTTGGAAATCATCTACTGTGTCTTGACGGCGACTATGATTGACGCAGTTACCCTGTGGATTAAGCAGTTGCTCCATTTGCAACACAGCAAGTACTTTAAGAAACTCTCTTCTTTCTAGAAGATACATCTCTTCCAAGGTACTATCAGTTGGTTTTAATCCTCGGTCACAAAAGTAGTTACCATTTTCCCAGAAGAAAACAGTGTCTATCCCACAAGGGCTTTCACCTTCTCCACCACAATCGTAGGTAGTTTGCAAGCGAGGTTGACTAGGTAATCTAAAAAAAAGATTCTCTTCTTGAGCTAAAGAGATTTGGGTAATGATAGCAAGAAGAAGTAACTTCTTAAAATCAAAGTTAGTAGAGGGATTTAGGCAAATGCTTGGCAACACCAATTTTGCTCCTAACCTAACGTAACTTGGGGAATCTATAGAGAGCTGAAATCTACATTTGTGTATCTGTCTGCTTTCCCAAGCTTACTCAAATCTACCCATTATATATTGTTATTAAGCTTATTGTGGGATTTCGCTGATCTGACTCAGGCTTACCAAGAATCTGCTATTATAATGCCCTTAAACCCTCTAGCTTCCAAAACATAAACTTAGTCCTAATGTTTATCTTATAAAAATTACTTAATTCCCTAACATTAATGTATTATAGCAGTAGCTTTGATCATGTAACCTGAAACCCTCGAACGAGTTAGGAAGACTCGAAATAGAAGGAATCAGGAAATGAATAACAAAACCCTAAAAAATATAAACATCTTAATCACAATCACACTAGTCTCTATCTTAACAGCTTGTGGTCAAGTTGCCACCCTATCTACCCAACCACAAGGTGGTCTTTCACCCTTAAATGGTGATGCAACTGCAACTGGCGTACACAACGAAATGTTATCAGCTCTCAATACTGTTCGTACCCAAGGTACTACTTGCAATGGTGTAACTCGTAATAGTGTTGCTAGTGTTGCTTGGAATGCAAAGCTTGCTGGTGCTGCAAAGACTCAAGTAAAAGATATCCTTAGTCGTGCTAATAGTGGTGAAATTAATCTTGCAACTCAAGCTCCTCCCCATGTAGATTCTACTGGTGGTCGTGTTGATGAAAGAGCCGATGCTCAAGGTTACAAGTTTGACGAAGTTGCTGAGATTTTAGTACGTGTATCTTCTAATAGTACCTCTGTTGAAATTCCTATCCAAGGCTGGAAAGCTAGCTTATCACACTGTAATGCAATTATGTCAGATAACTTTGAAGAAGTTGGTATTTACTTCGAAGATGGAGTATGGGCAGCAGTATTTGGCAACCCTGGGTAAATATATAGAAAATTGATTTCTACTGAATTCCCTTCCTTTCCTTCCTTTTTTCCCTAGCTTCCAAAGCTGGGAGTTTTTATTTTCGATGCAATAGTTCTAAATCAAGAGTTCTACTTAATAACTATTAATCCCTCCATACCTTGCTGATTGTGATTATCAACAGTGCAGTAATAAGGGTATGATGAACCACTCTCTAAATCAGCACGAAAAGTAAAAGTAACTGCGTCATCAGAATTAATATGCTCAGAATGCAAAGATAAATCAGGAATAACAAAATTGTGTTGCCAAATGGTGTAGTTAAGCAGAGTTATTTCTACCACTGCATTTTTGGGAATCTCGAGCACTGGATTTATTAGGCCGTTAATATTACTACTATCCCCAACAAATATCCGTTTGCCTTCAAAAAAAGATGCTGCTAGGGTGAATCTTATATCTACATCATCCTCAATGGGCGTTCCTGACATGCCCTTGTGTTGATGATCGTCCATATTCATGTAACTTTTATGATCATTGCTTTTTTGGTTGTGCTCACTGTGTTGAGGGTGATCTGAGCTATTATTTGAGGCATCGTTGTGTTGACTTAAGCCAAAAGAGAAAATACCAACCAACAATATGCTGAACAGGACTACAATAAAAAATCTAGAGAATTGAAACATAATTTCCTCGCTAATATACCATACCCATTTTAAACAAGATGCTTTAATTAAGTAATGGCTTAATGTAGCGAGAGAAACAGTTATTATATTTGATTAAGCCTAACAACAAAAGGAAAGAGGCATGGGTAAAATCACATAGATTGCACAAAAGGGAATATACCAACTACCCTTGTGCTCTTAAAATCATTTATAATAATTTATTGATTAGAAAGTAATCCTCAATCCTCTGGATTAGGTAAACCCTATAGAACAAGCATAAATAATATGATATGTCTATTTATATTAAGCTTTTAGGCTCACCAGTTATTTACCATAACGATAATATACTCGAGCCCACAACCACCAAACAGCATGCCTTACTTTATTACCTAGTTATCCAAGGAGATTGGGTAAACCGCGAAGTTATAGCAGACCTTTTTTGGCAGCTTGATGATAAAAATTCACGTAATAATTTGCGAGTGATGCTAACAAAGCTTAAAAAGGAAGCTGATTTTGATTGGGCAGACTCTCTTGAGATTGAAAATACACGCCTGCGCTTGCTTTTAGATAATGATGTAAATGCCTTTAGTAAAGCTAATAACGAGAAACAATGGGCTAAAATACAATCCCTGTACCAAGGCTTACTGTTAGATAATGTGAATATTCGCAATGCACCACATTTTTATGAGTGGTTAGAGCTTGAACGCCAAACCCTAAATAACCAATGGCGTGAAGCTTTAATAACCCAAGCTAAACTTTGGGAAGAAAAAGGGCACTTTGACGATGCTAGAACACTAATGCAAACCCTCTTAGAAGATGACCCTGATCCTCCCTATCCCTATGCTGAAGATGCTTTACTAAATCTACTTCGCTATGCTGATCAAAGTGGTGCATATGATGAAGCTTTGCTGCACTACCAAAGCATAAAAAAACAACTTGCCCAAGATGGTTTAGAAGCCAGTGAATCAGCTCAAAAGCTTGCCAAAAAACTTGAAGCCAAACGCCAACAAAAAGCTCTTATAGTTAAAGATAAACCTGTTCAACATACTCTTCCTGTACAATCCAACACTTTTATTGGTCGTGACATGGAGTTAGTTGATATAGCTGCTCTACTAGGCAAAACTGATTGCCGTTTGCTTACTTTGGTAGGCTTGGGCGGCATTGGTAAAACCCGTTTAGCGTTGCAGATCTCGGAATACCAAAGGGAACACTTTGCTGATGGTGTCCATTTTATCTTGCTAGCAGCCTTACAATCTACCAATAATCTTGCTGCCACTATTTTAAACACTTTGAAGACATCTTTAAGTGTTGGACAAACCCCTGAGGATAGTTTGCTGGAAAATTTAAAAGACAAAGCAATACTCCTTGCCTTAGATAACTTTGAGCACCTCCTCGAAGGAGCCCCTTTATTAGGCACGCTTTTGGAAAAGACTAAGAATCTTAAATTCCTTGTCACTTCCCGTGAACCTTTAAATCTTACTTGGGAACATACTTTTGAGGTGCTTGGTTTGCGCTATCCTGAAGGTGCTAACACAAAAGACTTTGCACAGTATGATGCCGTGCGTCTATTTACTCGCACAGCACAGCAAGTAAATAGTCGTTTTCAACTTGAAGCAGAGTATTACCCTGCTGTTTTAGAAATTTGTCAAATTGTAGAGGGTATGCCGCTTGGATTGGAACTTGCGGCAAGTTGGGTGCAAACTTTTTCTTGTCAGCAAATTGCCCAGATGCTTGCTGAGAATATTGGCATAATTGAAAGTACTCTTAAAGATATTCCCGAGAGGCACCGCAGCTTAGATCATGTTTTTGAATACTCTTGGCGTTTGCTTAGCAAGATAGAGCAGAATGTATTAAGCAAGCTGGCTGTTTTTAGGGGAGGGTTTGATAAGGAGGCTGTTAGGGCTATAACCAACGCTTCTTACATAACTCTTGTGCAATTAAAGCAGAAATCACTTGTACGTAAAGTAGGAGAAGAACGTTTTGATATGCATGAGGTTATTCGGCAGGGAGCAGAGAAAAAGCTGAAAGAAAATGATAATACATACCAAGAAGCTCGTGTTAAACACACTCACTATTATCTAGACTTTGTTGCCAATAACAATGAAGAAGTTCAAGCTAGTCAAATTGAAACAATAAGAGCACTTGAAATTGATCTAGATAACATTCGTGAGGCATGGTATTGGGCAGTTTATAAGTTAGATGCTGATACACTATATTCTAGCTTGACTCCTATACATCGTTTCCATATCAATCAGGGGCGTTTTCAAGAAGCTTTAGAACTTTACAACTATGCCGAAAAATATTTTAATCAGGATAAAGGAAAAAAACATTTATTTTTCCCCAGTTTGCTTCATAGAAAAGCATGGTGTTTAGGAAAATTAGGCTATGCACAAGAGTCAATAATTTATGATAAGAGAAGTTTGGAACTTTCAAGGTACCTTAACAACATTAACGGAATGATTACCTCATTACACAGCCTTGGTGTATCAGAGAGAAGAATAGGGAACAATCTTCAAGCACGTGTAGTATGGCAGGAAGCACTAGAGCTTTCAAAAAAAAATAATAAAATACTTATGTTTAATATCTTGTCCAATTTATCTATTTTAGAGGAACAGGAAGGGAATTACGAACAAGCAGAGGTTTATTATCGTAATGCCCTATATGCTTCGCAACAATCAGGAGAAATTGGCAATTACCTTAAACACCTCAACAATCTAGCAACTTTTTTATTAAATACAGGACGCTCTGATGAAGCCGAAGAGCTTTCAAAAGAAGGTATTCACCTTGCTGGGAAGATCAATCAAGAGGAGAATTTACCTTACTTTTTGCTTAAGCTTGCTAGAGTAGCTAACCATCAAGGAAACAATAATAAGGCATGGCAACTAGCTCAACAAGCACTAGTTTTATCACTAGAACAGAACAATAAACCTTACTGTGCAAAAATCTATCATTTTCTTGGTGATATTGCAATTGCTACTAGACAATTTTTGCAAGGACAAGAGTATCTTAAACAGGGCCTTCAACTTGCCAAGGATATAGAGAGTCCTTCACTAATACATGACCTACTCTTCAGTATTGCTAAATACTACTCTTCTCAGGAGCAAAATAAAAAAGCCACTAGTCTCCTGCAATTGCTTTTACAACAGTCACCTCTTGTAAAGGTGACTGAGAAAAACATTATTAACCTTCTTAATACTTTAAGTGCAGAAGTTAATTCAGCAATAGAGCTTGCAGAAGTGAAGCACCAAACCCAAACCAATGCCACAGATTTAAAGGGATTTGTGGAAGAATTCCTCCAGTATAACCGATAATTATTGTTATTTATTCATGTAGCATTTGTGTTAATCATCAACTTCATTATGTCCAGATACACCATCAACAACAAGATCCTCAATAATGTTAAAGTTGCTGGACAATTCGTTCTTTAAAATTTGATAGTCTTCAGATTCATGAAAACTATTCCTCTGATCCTTATCTAAAAATGTATGGTTAAACACAATTTCATTTTGATCATCACCTAAACTACTAATTTGTTGTGGCTCTATTTTACGCTGATTTTGACCTCTTTTGTAATAGCGAGAACCCTTGTATTTTCCTTTATATGGATTATTTGTGCCCCTAGACCAGTTACTAGCCTTAAGGAACCAATCTTCATACTTTTCTGTAATTAATTTACTATCAATATTAATAGCAGGGTCTTTAGGACTAAAGATCAAAACAATTAGAAATTCTTGTACATATTGTGCATGGGGATGCTCATCAATTTTTGTATACTTAATAGCCAATTTAAAACTCCTTACACATCTTAGTTTCTAAGATACAACTGAAATTATATGCTAATTAAATTACTTTGGTGCTACTTTAGCTATATTTAAATTTCTAGGTAATATTACAGCGCAATGTTGCATATTAAGTAAGGGGAAGTGCGAAAAAAGTGCGAGTGTGAATAATAAATTAAGGCTATGAAAAACATTTATAAAGCACACAATGAAATATTAGAAGAGGCCGTAAATTTAAGTCCTCCAGAATGCAACTTAGTTGAAGCAGATATAGAAGCGCTAGCAAAAGAACTCAAAGAATACGTAGCAGAGTTTGAAGAAGCATTTAAACGACCTGAAAGTTTGATCTGGACAGGACATTATCTAAAAGGTTTGTTAAGCAACCTTGATCGAAAAAATATAGAAGCAATGGCACTATCAATAGGACTGAATGTCCGTAGCATGCAAAACTTTGTAGGACAAAGCCCTTGGCAGTTAGAACCTGTGATTGACACGCATCAAAAACTTATTGCAGAAAGTTTAGGTAATGATGGAGTACTGATAGTTGATGAATCAGGGAATGTAAAACAAGGAAAAAGCTCAGTAGGAGTAGCAAGGCAATATTGTGGATCAGTAGGAAAAGTGGAGAACAGTCAAGTAGGAGTATACCTAGGGTATGCCAGTAACAAAGGACATACCTTAACAGAAGGGCAGTTGTACTTACCAGAACAATGGTTTGATAAAGAGCATGAACAAAAAAGGGAAGAATGTGGAGTGCCAAAGGATCTAGAATTTAGAACCAAACCAGAAATAGCGTTAGGAATGATAAAAAAGACAGAAGAGAGAGGGCGTTTGAGCTTTGAATATGTGCTAGCAGATGCATTGTATGGAAATAATATCGAGTTTAGAGATGGAGTAGCTGAATTAGGAAAAAAGTACTTTACAGCAGTATCTTGCGATACGCAGGTATACAAGGAGAAGCCAGAGGTCAAGGTACCTGAATATAAAGGTAGGGGAAGGAAGCCGAAACTAGCAAGGGCAAATATTGAATCAATACGGATAGATGAGTTAGCAAAGGAAATAGAAGCAGAAAAATGGAGTAAACATGTAGTGAAAGAAGGAAGTAAAGGGCCAATAGTATGTGAATTTGCCTTTGAGCGAATATGGGAAACAAGGGGAGAAGAAGAGCCAGTGGAACTGTGGTTGGTAATTCGGCGTAACCTAAATGAGAAAAGAGAGATAAGCTATTATTTGTGCAATGACTCAGAAGAAGTCAGCCTAGAAACATTAGTGTGGCTAAGTGGAATGAGATGGCCGATAGAAACATCGTTTGAGGAATCAAAAGAAGAACTGGGGCTTGATCACTACGAAACTAGAAGCTACTTAGGTTGGCATCACCATATACTATTAACTTGTCTAGCACATCATTTTCTGGTGAGGATGCGTTTAATGTTAGGAGAAAAGTCTCCAGCTTTAACTTTGCCACAGGCAAGAGTGCTGCTCAAGGCAGCAATACCGTTACCTAGATTGACAATAGCTCAATCACTAAATCTAATTCGTTACTATCAGCGCAGAAATTATACTGCTTATGCTTCGCATCGAAAACGTACTCTTGCTATATTGTCTAGGAGTTATATTCCATGACATTGCGCTGTAATAGTAAAACTAATGCTAATTTAATGTAAACTTACCCTAAAATAATGGTCTCTTTTTTAGAGTTTTTTTGAAGGGCATTTACTTTATATCTGTTTCCTGTAAAACATATCTCCAAATAAGGTAAATCTATGCATAGGTTAAATGATGCTTTTAGAAAGGACCAAAATGAACTATAAACAAACAATCATTTTATTAATCCTAGGATTGTTATTAAACGCTTGTCTTCCGGGAACAAATAATACGACTAATGTTTCAGAGGTTGATTCGAATCATATTTTAGACATTGACTCAACTAGAAGGGTTGCTTATGTAAAAGCTGCAATAAACTCCGATGAAGTTGATCAAATATGTGCTGAACCTGCACCAGATACTGCTTTGCAAGTGTCTTTAGAACTACTAGCAAAGCTAGAAACTCCACAAGTGGCTATTGAAACAGGAGCAAAGGCTAATCAAGAACTAGTTGAGCTTTTGGGTCGCTCTAGTACCCTTCTTATTCAACGAGAGGCATTGTACCGCCTTTGTGAGCTTTACACTAATAAAAAAGTACAAGATAATGGAAAAATAATTGAACTCTATGAAGATATTCTTAACACAACCAAAATAATAGCAGTAACAGAACTACTAAGAAAAATGGAGGCTAAACACATAAACGAGGGCAATAAATCTGTATTTGAGTTAATTGTGAAAGCCCTTGCAAATGATTCTAAAGAAAGCGATATTGGTTCTCAATGAGGAAAGGCTCTTGATGTATTTCAAGGGCCTGAATTTCCAATACTTGTAATGACCTTGTACAGTACGCTCAAAACATTGATAGGTTGAAATTTAAGATTAACTTGAGAATATCCTTGTTTGGCAAGGAACTAAGCGTATGTTTTTGTAAGTTAAGCCCTAGGAATCCATCACGAGCCAAAAAATTAACCTACCAATACAATTTCCAAAACTTTTAGTGCACTACTAACTTGCCCTGAATCTAACTTAAAAAAGATTTTAAGTCAACTTTAATTTAAAGGAACAAATATTGTATAGGGGTAGCAGTATTTGCTTGATTACCACGTTTTGTTTTATAAAGCAAAATTCGTATAGCCTGTCCTGGAAAGCGATTAAGGATTTGAGATCTTGGTACCCTTCCCAAGTAAACTGTCTCACTATAATCTTTTTCAAACTTAAGACTAACCTTGAGCATTTCCTAAGTAAGCTTGTTATAGCTCTATCTTTGAACTTTTAGGATAGGTAGCCATAACTTCTTAACTCATTAGGGTGTGTTATAGGCAAATCTCTTGATTTGCCTGCTCGAAGCACCTTCTTATCTCTGCTGGTAAGAGCATTTGCATTAGAAGCAAACAAAAGGTCAAAAAGATACAAGTCCTTTACATCGTTAACACTGGGCCAATCGAACTTTGGGACCTTAGAAATGTAATAGCCAAGACGTGTTAGGTCAATGGCAACATTGAATGCTAAAGTTGGTGTAACACCCTGTTTAACTACCTTTTCATAGCCAAGAACTCGAGAAAGTTCTTCAAAGTAAAGAAACAACAAAACGGCACTTATGTCGTCTTAAAGCTTGATAAAGTTGAGCCGCATAACCTTTTTTTCTACCTGAGAGAACTGGAAGTATCACATTAACATCAACTATAAAATGAGAAATAATCAAGTTACCTGTTTTTGTTGTTTGCGTTTTTTAGCATTACTCTAACTCCATTTAAAAGCTTTTTCAGAAAAAAGGGGAGTCACTAGATCGCTTGCAAAGTTTATCAAACGAATGCGATAAGTTCCTTTTTCAGGTTGGCGGTAGATTTCCAAAGTGTTTTCGGATAGATTTTTTATCCAGACTTCAGGGATATTGGCTTCAGCATACAAATTTAGTTTTGTACTGCGATCATAGGCCAAAGTGGAGTCTGATACCTCAATAATAAGCAACACATCTTCTGGTTGGGGCTTTTGGTTTTCGTAACGTTCTATGGGTAAGCGCAAAAGTGTAAAGTCTGGTTCAGGTTCTGAGTGTGGTGGAATTTGAATGGGACACTGAACTAACACTAGTGCTTCCTCAGCATAAGTAGCAGTGAGTTTTTGAGTAAAGCTCAGAATAGAAAAAATATGATCATTGCCCATTGGTGACATAGTTACAATTTCTCCACGAATAAGCTCAACTTTATCATTAGTTGTTAATATACCTGCCTCAATTATGCGTTGGTAATGAGCTAAATTAAAATGATAGGTGTTAAGAGACATTATCATTACCTCAATCTTAATTGTAGCACGGTCCTCATCTTTTTTACTGCATCATCACCTAGCCAATTAACAAGTTCAATTGTCAAATCAAAAAGCTTTCCAAGCAAAGTTAGGATGGCTTTTCACAGTGGTAATGGTATTACTAATAATGCTACTAACCCTGCTTTGATATATAATAAGACTTCCATCTAAATGTAGTGATGACATTGCCCTAAAACTCAATTAACACTAATTTAATGCTATTACTCGCACTAAAATAATACCTCTTTCTTAAAACTAAACTTGCCTTGAAAGCAAATCCCTTTTCTTTAAGAAAGGGTAATAGTTTCTAGGTCTTAATACTTTTAGGAAGGAGAAAATAAATATTTTAGATAAGGAAGGTAATGGTTGTTGAGGATTCAAGGACACGCATAAAAGCTAATAAATTAGGGCTCGGAAAAAGGATTATAAACCATGATTCGAGAAAGTAGAAGATTAAGGACAAGAAAACAAAATTCTAATATACAGAAAGGAAAACAATGTTAAGAAACTTGAAGTATGGAAAGCACTTTTTGTTAGGGTTAGTTACATTACTAACTTTAAATTTAAATGTTTTGGCTACTAGCCAAGAACTTGATACTAATTATATAGAAGCTCTCAAGGATAACAAGAATGTTGTTTTAGATGCTTTGCCTTCAGAGGTAGTTGCAACTATTGAGACAAGAGATAAAGGACTTGCTGAACTGCACGCTGCACTTAACGAGGACGTTGCTGGTTTTGTAATTGATAACTTTCGTAAATGGGTTCCCGGTCAAACGATTCGGGTAGCCTTTCTTGGGGGAGATACAAATCTACATAGAGATATTGAGGAAGCCACCAAGCAAATAACGGATGCTGCTAATATCAAGCTTGATTTTGGATTTGATAGTGCTACAGGCCGTTACAGGACTTGGTCAACTACAGATACAGAGTACAAAGCTGAAATTCGCGTTTCTTTTGATCAAATAGGTTTCTTTTCATTTGTAGGTACAGATAGTATTTCTCCCAACATTGGGCCTTCATTTGGTCCAGTAGGTGGAAGACCAAACCAAAGATCTTTGAACTTGCAAGGATTTCATTTTAATAGACCAGCAAATTTCAAGCGTATAATCAGACATGAATTCATGCATGCTCTTAGTGTTCAACACGAGCATCAAATTCCGTCTGGCACATGTTTTGAACAATTTAGATTTGAAGATGACCCAGGCTATGATAAGTCTTCTAAAATAAATGGTCGATTTGTTCCCGATTCTCTAGGGAGGAGGCCCGGAATATTCACATTTTTATCTGGTGCTCCTAATTTTTGGCCTGCTCATATAGTTAAGGCAAATTTATTTCCCAAAAACCTTGCTGGAATTAATTTCCAAGATGTTGATCGTGCATCTATTATGCTTTATAGATTTGAGAGATTTTTCTATAAGACAGTCCCCAACCCTTGTTTTCCTATAGGTAATGGTGAAAATTTATCTGAAGGAGATAAAGAAGGGCTTCGCTTACTTTACCCATTTGATCAGGCCGCTTTTGACTTAAGACGAGCTGAATTTGAGGAAGCATTTACTGAAGTAGAAGAGTACATGGGTTCTATAGAAGGTCTTGCTGGCGCTGAAGGGTATAGAGATGTTGTGCAAAGTCGTTTAGATGTTTTACAAGAGGATGTTACTAGTGAGGAAGAAGAGAGTCCTATTGAGAATTAAGACACAGAGGTAGCACTCGATCTACCCACTCATATGTATCTCATTGGGTGTTTTATGCAAGTAACTTGGCGCAAAATGTTAGCAACATTTTGCGCTTTTAGTGATACCTTGTTTCTAGGGGCGGTTGGTCTAACCGGAAAAGACCAAGAAGGGAGCATGAGAAGTGGCATTTTTGTTAAACCGTCAATTTTCAGCTTAACAGTATGAGAACGAAAAAAGTAATCCTCACTATGGATGCATCTAGCGTCAGTAGTATTGACAAAGAGTTTGCACACATTTATAAGCGAGGTGGCAACCTTATCATAGTTGTCAGACGTGCAGATAAAGATA
Source organism: Trueperaceae bacterium (assembly GCA_965223045.1). Taxonomy (GTDB): domain Bacteria; phylum Deinococcota; class Deinococci; order Deinococcales; family Trueperaceae; genus CBDCVN01. The sequence goes on along the minus strand of CBDCVN010000013.1, from coordinate 2,647,459 downwards.
AGCTAATGGAATTAAAAGCAGAACTTGAGAATAAGCACAGCATGAACGTTATGGTCAGTAGTTGCCAAGAACCTTGCTTTGACTGATGCTACCTTAGAGATCTAGGAAGAAGTTATAAATAAGCTGACACCACCACACCAAGGATTACCCCCAATAATGCAAGTTTTGGGGGCGTGGCAAGTTTCATGAAAGAGATTGGGGCAAGACAAGGTCCTTAAAAGTTAATTGGTAATGGAAAATTACTATTTTGGTGCTCTAGCAAGGAGAACACCACATAACAACCTGCCTTTCTAACTAGCAAAGAAGGCATGTGGAGATTTCTGAGCCACAACTGTTACAGTGCTTATCAATGCTCGAGGCAGATGCTAACCTAAGTAACTAGGTGCAGGCAATAATCTTATATCCTTTTGCGGAGTTTTTTTAAAAAAGCAAAGTTGAAAGTGATTTTGGGTAAAGCTTCTGGTACAGGGTCAAAACCGCCTTCATGAAAGGGATGGCACTTGGCTAGACGCCTTAGCATTAAATAAATGCCCCATAAAACACCATGTTTGCTTATAGACTCTGCAGAATAAGCACTACAGCTGGGATGAAAACGACAGCACTTGGGCATGAATGGGGATATCAAACGACGATATGTGTAAATGGGTAAAAGCACTAGCTGTTGTATAAAAGAATGTTTAGGATTAGTCATAGTAATTTAGTTTTGTTAAGAATAGCGCTAAGTGCATCTTTAAGTTGCCAAAAGTCTGCTGAGGTTGCCTCTGGCCTAACAATAATTATCATATCAATATAACTCTTTTTAAGAGGCTCTTTAGCTAAAATTGCTCTTAAGGCTTCACGTAGACGTCTCTTTATATAGTTACGGATTACAGACTTCCCTATCTTTTTGGTAATAACAATACCTACAAAGACAGCCCTTTTTGCTTTTAGAGAAGGTTCATACCTATGTGCTAACCAACGAACACTGAAGTATTTATTGCTGCTCGAGCTACCCCTCTTAAGCCTACGAAAGTTACGATCACCTTTAAGCGAGTAAAGGTTAGTTTTCTGCAAATCAGTATATTTTTCCAGAAAATTTTCCCCTAGAAAGAGATTCCCCTCTGTGAGCATGTCATTCTGAGGAGTATAATCTATAACCCTTGCCCTTAAGAGGGTAGTTAAGGATAAACTTGAAAAATCTCTGACAGAGTAATGTATTAAGATTTTTCGTTTCACTCAGGGTGAAATTTTTGTGCTTGTTAAGGCACAGACTTACTTGGATATCTGTAACTCATAAATGCTTAGATTTTCTTCTCATCTGACACAGTTAAGCGACTACGGCCTTTGGTACGCCGATTTTTGATAATCCTACGTCCAGAAGGTGTACTCATACGCTTACGGAAACCATGTGTCTTAGCACGCTTGCGTCTATTTGGTTGATAAGTTCGTTTCATTTGTTCCTCCAGAAAGAATTCAATTCTTTTGTTTAATATTTACAAGAAATTTTAACTACTTAGTAAAAATCCAATTTACTAAGTATAATAATCCAGATTTGTTATTTGCACTGTTCATAATGGCTGCAAAGAAAGTACAAATAAGCTGTAAAAGCATAGCACAGCTAAGGTGAACTTAACTAGTTTGCTGTCAATAGCATATATCAAAAAGACGTTTACATCCCACAGCTTTAATTTAACTGCTGTGGGCTTTCTTGCTTATTGTCTTAAAAGCTGCTCTGCATTCATGCCCGTAAGGTAAGCTAAAAAAGAAGGTAAGATAGGCAGTACACAAGGTGAAAGGAATGATAAAGCCCCTGCTAAGAAAGCTATAAAAAAGGTGGGCTGGACACTTTCACCAAGTACACTTTCTAAAGAGCCTAAATTAGAAAGATAGGGTGTGAAAAGAGTTATCCAATTAGCCAAAAGTACAACTCCCACTAATATGAGTAATATGCCACCAATTTTCTCAATAATACCTGCATATTTGTTTAATTTACGCCATGCGGTAAGTGTTTGGGCTGCTAAAAGGAAGGGCAGTGCAAAGCCTAGGGCATAAAAAGATAAAAGTAATCCTCCTTGAGCTGAATTACCGCTAGTGCTAGCAATGGCTAATATGCCACCAAGTATAGGGCCAATGCAAGGCGTCCACCCAGCACCAAAAGCTACTCCAACCACTGCTGAGCCAAGATAGCCACCGGGTTTACGCGCCATGTGAAGGCGAAATTCGCGCTGTAAAAAGGGAATTGGCAATACTCTTAACATTACAATGCCTAAAAAGATTAAAAAGACACCAGCAACTATACGAACAATATTGCCATAATCAAAAAGAAAATTGCTAACTAAACCTGCACTAAAGCCTAAGGCAATAAAAACAGCACTTATACCAAGTATAAAAGCTAAACTGTGGGCAGTAATTTGCCAGCGTACTTGTAAATTAGTTAAAGCTTGGGTGCTCATTATCTAAAGCTCCTTACTCTTGATTTTGAGGGATCCATTTTATGCCAATACTATGCAAATCCTTAATCATGCTTGATTCTGTTATTAAACCTGTCTTTACAGCACGAATAATTCCTTGGGCATCAATGTAGAAAGTGGTAGGCATGCCACGTATACGGTAAAGACGTACCACATCTATAGTTTCATTGAGCTCAACTCCCTGCTTCTGCCAATGCTGTATCTGCTCTTTGGTAGGGTTGACTCCAGAAGGCAAGTTAATATTGTTTTCTTCTAAATAAGCTATAGCTCGGTCTGCTTTTTCAGCATTGTTTAGTAGAAAAATATTAAGCTTTGGGTTGCTATTTGTAGTACTGTTATTGTTTACTAAAAGAAAACCAGACTCAGGTAATGTGGTTTGTGCTTCTTGATTAATTTCTTCGAAAACTTTTTGAAAAAGTGGTAATTCCTCACGACAGGGGGGGCACCAAGTTGCCCATGTATTTATAACAAGGGGTGTACCTAACAGATCATCATTGAGATTAACTACTTCACCTGCTTGGTTAATAAGAGTAAAATTAGCAGCACTATCACCAACTTGTTGTGATAGTGAACTAGTTGCTAAGGTAAAAGCTAAAAAGAATAGTAACCTTTTCATACTTAGAGAATAAGGATATATGGAGGGTGATTTTAGTATTAAAGTTTACAGGTTTATTAATAACTGCTGTAGGTTACAGTTTACCATCTTAAATATTACGAAAAACTTAGGCAACGCTTCAGCTATAAATCATTAAAAATTTCGTTATATTCTCTTAACTGAGCAAAATTAAACTTCTAGATAGCTTCTTAATCTCTCCAACAACTCTATACTTATGAAGCTAAAGGTCCCGCTAAGGGACCTTTTTATCTGGACACCTTAGCGAAAAATAGAAGTGCGTTTTTTAGCTAAATACCCTTGCTCATATAAATAAGAAATAATCCCTTTACTTATAGCAGTAGCAGGACGTTTGCTATCTTTGAGAAAAATTAGGTCCTTAAAATTACTTATATAACCCATTTCTAAAATAAGCCCTGGTGTGCTAGGGGAAATTACATGTAGGAAACGCTGGTGGTTAAAGGCATAATATTTATGCATATCAGAAGAAATATTTGTATGATCATGGGGGATTTGCAAGTTACCTAAAAAGGCTTCATCTATATGTTTTTGTAAGAGTTTATCAAAATCATTGCGCAAGGGTTCAAAGTAAGCAGATTTATAACCACGCCTTTGGGGATTATTAACACTATCAGCATGTAAAGATATAAAAAGATCTGCCTTATATTTAGGCGGGATAGTAGCTGGTAATAACTCTACAGTTATGCCATAAGGCTCGAGTTGCTTCTTAATAATATTCCCTACTGCTAAGTTAATCTCTAACTCGGAAACCCCATTGGCTTCTCCGCCTGTACGGGTGTGTAAAGCAGTAATTTCGGGGTGTTCTCGAACTTTCCAGTGGCCAATTTGAATTCCTATCTTTACAGGCTTTGATTTTCTAACTAGTGGTTTAAAAGGGGAACGTGTAACAGCCGCAACCTCAGTTATTCTAGGAGTAGGACTAGGTTTTGAAGGATAAGCTTTTATTAAAAGTAAAAGTACAAGAAAGCATACTAACAGTGCTGTGCCAAGTGCACGACGACGCTTAGCCTTGTGCTCTAGTTCACGCTTGTGCTTTGTGCGCAAGTCGAAGTAAAAATTCTCAAAATTGCCAAGTGGCCTACTGTTGTTACGGTGACGCACTTCTTGAGGTTAACACAAGCTTATATTAGACTTAAGGAAAAATTCGTTGTGCAGTAAAATTTGCCCCATGTTGAAGTTATAGTAAGTAAGGTATATATATAGGTGCACCTGTATGAGCGTCTTTAATGACTTCAGCACTAACACCATAAACTTTTTGTAAAACCTTAGGGGTGATGACTTCGTTAGGAGTGCCCGTAGCTAACACTGTACCTTCCAAAAGGAATATGATGTGCTCAGCATAGCGTGAAGCTTGGTTGAGATCATGTAAAACCATGACAATTGTACAACCTTTCTCAAGCTTAAACTCACTCAAGAAATTTAATAAAGTTAACTCGTTTGCTATATCCAGAAAAGTTGTAGGTTCATCTAATAATAAAATAGTTGTGTCTTGTGCTAAAGCCATGGCCAACCATACACTTTGCTTTTGTCCACCCGAAAGGCTACTTAAAGGTGTATTGGCAAGTTCATTTACCCCTGTCTGCTCAAGAGCCCAATTAATTATGGAATTATCTTTTTCACTTAAGCCACCAAAATAGTTTTGATAAGGAAAGCGACCATAAGATACCAACTCTCTCACACTTAAACCCTTGGGTGCATAAGGATTTTGGGATAGAAGTGCAATTTTTTGTGCTACTTGTTTAGGGGGTTTTAGGTAGATATCTTCATCATCTAAGTAAACATACCCTTTTCTTGGCTTTAAGGCTCGAGCCAAAGCCTTAAGTATAGTTGATTTACCTGATCCATTAGGACCTACTAAAGCTGTAATTTGTCCTTTAGGAATTTCTAGATTTAAGTTTTCAGTAACTATTGTGTCACCATAGGCTAAAGTGACATCTATTGTGTGTAACACACTTCTAATTGTAATTTAATGAAATTTTTCTAGCGTACTGGGAAACTATCTATACCTAACTCTTTTAAACGTGCTTGGATTCCATCAACTTCACTATTGGGAAAAGGCCCTAAATAAAGCCTATAAATGCTTCCGTCTGTGCGCTCATAAACATTGTAGCCATGCTCCTCGAGTCTTTGCTTTTGTTGCAAGCCAAGGTCACTACGTTGATATGCCCCTACTTGTAAGTAATAAGAGTCTGTTGAGTAGCTCGAGTTAGTATCTGTTTGCTGGGTAGTAGCTTGCTGGGTAGTAGTTTGTTGATAGTCAGCTTGTTGTGTAGTAGTCTGTTGTGTGGGAACTTCTTGTGTAGTAGTCTGCTGAGTAGTAGTTTGTGGATTAGTAGCTTGTTGCACAGTATTTTGCTCAGCAGCAGCTTGTTGCGTAGCTGCAGTTGTACTTGGATAGGTATAGGCATTTATGTATCTTTCCAATTGCAATACCCTAGTTTCTAGACTTGCAGTATGAACTTCTAGCTCTACTATACGCTCAAGTAAACTACTAACATACTCTGCAGAATATGTAGGAGTTTCTATATAGGTATTTGGAGAAACATCCGGAGTTAGGGAGGTTTGTGCTACAACAGTACTAATTGCAGAATATATAAACATGCATGCTAGTGTATTTTTTTTCATCTTTTTATTTTACCTTAGTTTCAAAGGCAGTCAAGGTAAAGTAGCCTTGATTTCACTAATACTAAAAAGTGAACTAAGCTCAATACCAACCTCAGCTAATTTATCCTTACCACCTGCTTCACGATCTATAACACATACAGCCTTATTAACTACAGCTCCAAGACTACGTAAATCTTGTGCTGAAAGGATAATTTGTCCTCCCGAAGTTACTACATCTTCAATTATAACGAGTTTTTTTTCATTTACCTCGCTGCCTTCAGCAAGTTTTTTAGTGCCGTATTCCTTTGCTTTCTTTCTTACAAAAAGACTTGGTAATCCTGTAGTTTGTGAAAGCATTGTAACTAGGGGAATTCCACCTAATTCTAAACCAGCAAGCATGTCAATATTATTAGGTATTAACTCTTGCATGGCCTTAGTAATTTCTCTTAATAAATTGGGATCAGTTTCAAATAGGTATTTATCAAAATATTCATTAGATATATTCCCTGAGCGCAATAAGAACTTTCCTGTTATATAAGATTTTTGATAAATTGCCAATGCAAGTTGATCTTTTGTCATTATTTAAGCCTATCTTATTAGGAAATTGCTTGAATTGTTAAGCTAAACTCTAGACTTTAAATCTGAGCCCTGTTTTGCTACACTAACTACAAAGTACCTTACTAATTAGGTACTTTAAGCTACTTTATCAAATCTAAAAATTCTTTCCCAGTATCCTAAACCTGTTAGGGTAGGGCATGCTTCTATACTATAAGTTAGGAGTTGGTTTCTAATACTTTCAGAGTACTTGACATACAAACATCAAGGTTCTAAAACTCTAGATTTCTTAAGTTTGGAAGTAATTAAAGAACTAAGTTCAAGTTTTTGAGGGTGTTGAAGGATCTATGAATACAGAACTAAGTAATTACAAAGCAACTATACTTATAGTTGATGACAATGTTGGCAGCTTGCGCTTACTTTCAAGAATTTTAGAAAATCAAAATTTTACTACTCATACTGCCCAAAGTGGCAGACTTGCCCTTGATATTGTACAAGAAGACCTGCCAGATCTAATTCTTTTAGATGCTAGTATGCCATTTATGGATGGTTTTGAGCTTAGTAAGAGGCTAAAAACTAATAAGAGTACAGAGAATGTACCTATTATCTTTATTAGTGTTTTAGAAGAAAGCTTCAACAAAGTCAAAGCATTTCAGGTGGGTGCTGCAGATTACCTAACTAAACCTTTCCAAGCTGAAGAGCTATTAGTTCGTATTAATCATCAGCTCACAATTGCACGTTTACAAGAGAAGTTACTTGCTCAAAATAGGCGTCTGGCCAAAGAAATAGCTGAAAGAAAGTTTGCCGAGGAAAAAATCAAAAGCTTTAATATGGAACTCGAGCATAGAATACAACAAAACCAAGAAGAAATGCTCGAGCGCTTATCAATAGTAGGTGAGAAGCGCGATGATGATACTGGTGAGCACACCTTTCGCGTAGGTAGCATGTCAGCAAAAATAGCTGTAAGGGTGGGTTTAGGTGAAGAGCAAATAACTATGCTTAAACAAGCAGCAAGGCTTCATGATTTAGGCAAGGTGGCTGTCCCAGACAGTATTTTATTAAAGCCAGGTAAGCTTAATAAGAAAGAGTTTACTATTATGAAGCGTCACACTCTTGTAGGGGCTGAAATGCTAGCACAAAGCTCAACACCTACCCTACGCATGGCAGAAGAAATAGCGCTTTCACACCATGAGCGTTGGGATGGCGGAGGCTATCCTCACCAGCTAACAGGTGAAGAGATACCTTTAATTGCCCGTATAGTTGCTGTAGCAGATGTATTTGATGCCTTAACCAGCAGAAGGCCTTATAAGGAAGCTTGGTCTATAGAAAAAGCCGTACATGAAATAAAGAGTTGTGCTGGTACCCAATTTGATCGAAGGGTAGTAGAAGGCTTTTTGCAGATTGTATAGTATTTTATGACTAAATTACAAATACGCCGCAGGCCACGCCGATTACGTCAAAGTGAAATAATTAGAAATTTAGTACAAGAAAATAAATTAAATGTAAATGATTTCATACAACCCCTTTTTGTTATAGATGGTGATAATCCACCTGAACCAGTTGGCTCTATGCCGGAAGTAAAGCGCTTTAATCTAAAAGATTTAATTGATGAGTGCTATAAATTAATTGATTTAGGCATTAGAAGTATAGCGCTCTTCCCTAAACTTGACTCTTCTTTGAAAACTGCTGATGGTCAAGAAGCTTTGAATGAAAATACTTTAATCTTGAGAGCTACTAGAGCTATTAAAAAAGCAAATTTACCTCTACTTATGTTTAATGACATTGCTCTTGACCCATATACTAATCATGGTCATGACGGGGTACTTTCTGAAGATGGTAGTTATGTAGATAATGACCGCACAGTAGAAATTTTGGCTAGTATGGCTGTTTTAAGTGCTCGAGCAGGCGTTGATTTCGTAGCACCTTCTGACATGATGGATGGGCGCGTTGGTATTATTCGTGAAGCTCTTGATGCAGAAAGTTTTGAACAAACAGGTATATTGGCTTATTCTGCCAAATTTGCCAGTGCATACTATGGCCCTTTTCGTGATGCTGTAGGTAGTTCTGGTGCTGCAGGAACACACCATCTTGATAAAAAGAGTTACCAACTGAATCCAGCTAATCGCCGTGAGGCCCTTGTTGAAACACAACTTGATGAGGAAGAAAACGCTGATATACTTATGGTTAAGCCTGCTGGCCCTTATCTTGATATAATCTGCGATTTGCGTAATAGCACAAACTTGCCTGTTGCTGCTTACCAAGTTTCTGGTGAATATGCACAAATACACGCAGCAGCGCAGCTAGGTTGGTTAGATCTTGAGAAATGTCGGGAAGAATCTCTTTTAGCTATAAAGCGTGCAGGAGCAGACATAATATTGACATACTTTGCTAAAGCTATGGCTAAAGCTTTAGCAAAGTAATAAATTTTCCAGCAAGGCGAGTGGGCACTGTGTCCCACTCAAACAAACCAAACCTTAAAAGACTTAGGGATCTAAGCGGGTATGTAAAAACTCTGCAACTTTGGTTGCATTTTTCTTAGGTGTGCCACTGCTAGGCGTGGTGGCAAAACAGTAGGTTCGCGTTCCATTAGCATAACTCATTAAAGAGGGTCCTGTTGGTCCAAAAGACCAGAAACCCAGAAGCCTGCAGCGATGGCTGTTAAAAGTTTCAGGGCTCCCTGGAGCATTGGTGCTATGTGTGCCACCAATTATATGTCCAAACTCGTGCATGAACACAAAGCTAACCCAGTCAGTGGTGGCATTGCCATAGCCTGACCAACCAACTGCATAATCGCCTGGGGCACGGTGCACGGTGCTGATGTAAGCACAGCCACCACCATAACTCCTTGTCCACCACATCCAAGCTTCATTGTGAAAGCGTTCAAAGTTGAGCGATAATTTGCGTACCACGTCAACAAAGCTGCCACTTCCACCACAGCTATTGCTAGGTTTTGTAATCAAACTCTTACCAAACTTGGTCAGCACGCGGTATTCACGTAGTCTTGTCCTAACCACCAACCCATTATTGCGTACACCGCTTGGCAATGATGTAGCAGTTGAAGGGATATTGGGTCCCCACTGTGCCCAAACCCAGTAGAAATTAGCACGATTGGCTGCTGCTGCAGTGCGCGAGAACCAGTTGCTCACCAGAAAACTGCCCGTATCAGGATTATAGATGGTATCATCACCCACCATAACAGCGTTAAAGGTACGCCAGCCGTTTTCAAGGAAATGCTCTTGGGTGTTGATTTCCTCTTGTCTAACTACAGGTGGTGCTTCAACTTCACCATGCAAGACCTCAGGTTGGAAGTTACTATGATTGTAAAGCACATAGTTATTTTCTGTCAGCTCCATCAGACGTTTAACTTCCGCTTCACCGTTGCTTAACTCGAGCACTCCCTGCAAACTTTCCAGTACACTGGCACTCTGTTTGGTGTTTGCACCCTCAGGCTCAAGCCCATAATAGGTAGCTTCAAGCCCTGCCCCCTCGATCACATTAACCACTGAGGCTTGATATTTGGATTCGTCGTCAAGTTTAACCTTGCCATTTTCCACCGCTTCACCAAATTCTAGGTAGTTATCAAAGGCATTAAAGCTGGGCATACCCTGAAAAGTTAGGCTAGGGGTGTTGATAACCTGAATTACTTCATCATTGGGTTCATTGTCCTGAATGTCATAACGAACTACATTGATCTCAAATTTACCTGCAGGTTTTTCAGGATCTGCATAGACATTGTGAGGATAAGCAATAAACTCAACCTGCGATATTTCTCCTGCTGCACCAATAACTGGCAATTTGCCAATCGAAGTGGGTGTGTCGCTGGGACCCTTGGCAGCCAGATCACGCAGAGTAGCAATAGCAGCTTTATCATCCACTTTGACGAGTTCAAAGTTCTCAAGCTTAGGAAGGGCTTTCTTGACTGCATCGCGCACTTCTTGCTCAGGTGCTGCAGTAACTGTAAGCTTCAGTTCTGCGGTAGCACTTTTAGGAGCAGCGTCACCTTTAATTGTTAGTGTATAATCATCTGCTTTAACGTTAGGGGCGACATTTATAGTAAGTTGCCCACTTGTATCGCTTTCTGAAATCGTGAGTGAATCGGCGCTTATACCGGCAGGTGGAGTGTCCAACGAAATAGCAATGGACTCAGAGAAGTTACCAGAACGTGTTACATTAACAGTAATATCATCACTTTTACCTTGTTCTATGCTAGTTGATGTGCTTCCAAGACTTAGAGTAAAAGTGCCACCACCATTACCTGCAGTAACTGTAAGCTTCAGTTCTGCGGTAGCACTTTTAGGAGCAGCGTCACCTTTAATTGTTAGTGTATAATCGTCTGCTTTAACGTTAGGGTCAACATTTATAGTAAGTTTTCCACTTGTGTCGCTTTCTGGAATCGTGAGTGGAGTGGCACTTATACCAGTAGGTGGAGCGTCCAGTGAAATAGCGATGGACTCAGAGAAGTTACCGGAGCGTGTTATATTGACAGTAATATCACCACTTTTACCCTGTTCTATGCTAATTGATGTGCTTCCAAGGCTTAGAGTAAAGCTATCACTATCATCACCACCGCATTCTGCAGCCAGCAGTAGAAGGACAATTAAGCCAAATGTAAGCCTAGTAATCCAGTTTTTTCCATTCAAATACATTATTTTCCCTTTCTTTTACAGTAAAGGGCATCATCACGATACCCAGCTATTGAACACATGTGAACTAATTTAGAGCTCTCACCTCAGCATGACATGTGCTTTACAGGAGCACATTATCTTACTTTGAAAAAAGTCTTTCTGGCGAACTATAGAAGTAATTATTGAGTTTGCGACAAGAGTGTTTCAAGTTTTTCAAGACGCTCTTCAAGGGCGTTTATCTGCTCATCTTTTTTGGCCAGTAGTGTATGTAAGGTGTCAGTATCTTGCATTCCAACCATTACTAGAACTTGCTTTAAACCTTTATCATTTGAGTCTTCAAGTGCACGACCTACAAGTTGAGGATAATCTTCAAGAGCTATTTCTGAAGGGGATACTGCATAGGCGGTACCATCTTCTTTACCTGAAGCTATTATCAAGTCACCAGCTTCAACTTTCCCCCGAATATTTACCGGTACTTGGCCCATAAATGCAATTTGAGCTAGAGTATCTTCTAGATTTTTATCAGTAGGCATATTACCTAAAAAAGCTGGTGCTGTAGCAACTACCGAGACGCGCTCTGCACCTTTAGTTTTTAGGGAGGCTTGTCCGCCAAATAAGCCTACTATTTGTCCAGCAGTTAATTCCATTTTAGGATTTAGTTTAGGTAAGTATTCAGCAAAGTCTCCTCCTGATGAATTATAGGTTACACCAGTACCAGCAGCATTAGATTCAATACGACCATAATTATCTTTACCATTATCTTTATAAAAACTAATAAAGTTATTATTTGCACCAGGTGTTTTATCTCCTATGCTAAGAGCTAAAACATCGGCATTGTTTGTACCTCTATTTTCTAAAATAACAAGATGCTTTGCATAACTACTACCAGTAGAGCTACCTACAACGTGCAGAGTATCAGCAGCAGGAGCTTCAGTGCCAATACCTACTTTACCATCAACACCGAAAGGATTCATAATTATGTCATGACCAGCACCTTCACTGCGTAAGAAAAGGTCACTAGTAGTAGTATGCACATCAACAGCATTACCATCTGCCCTTAAATCAATAATTTTTGAGCTGTTACTATTTCTTAAGCGAATGCGATTACCAACAACTTCGACAGACCGTGTAGGATTTGTACCAACTCCTATACGCCCATTGACTCTTAAATTACCTGTCATAGTATCGCCGCCTTTATCTAAGGCTTTAGCAATAGCATTTTCAATTGCTTGGTTTATACTATTTAGTTTAGTAGCTGAGAGTGTTTCACCAGAACTCCAATTAGCAAGGTTAAGTGGTATAGCTACAACCCAAAGAACAAAGCCGAGTAAAGCTGTAAGAGCAAGAGTGCGTAAAACTTTTCTTTTCATAGATTAATCTCCTTCTTTTAAATTTAAATTATCCAACTACGCAACTGCCTACCACTGAGGTATTCACTACACAAGTTTGTGGTGAGGTGTCTTGAGGAGTGGCAGATACCTCTGAAGATTTTGGCGACTCATTATTTGAGTCGTCCAAGGCAGTAATAGCATAGAAATAGGTAGTTCCATTAGTAACTGTTGTATCTGTATGACTAGTACTAGGTTGTGTAACCGTCGTAATAACAGACAAATTGCCGCTAGTGGTTCCTCGGTACACTTTGTAGCTAGCAAGGTCAGTTTCTGTATTAGCGTTCCAATTAAGCACTACCTGACCATTACCAGCAGTCGGGCTTAAACCTGTTGGGGTTGCTGGAGGAGTGCTATCACCGTTTTCATCACTTGTACATGCTAGTAAGAGTACAAGCATAGTAATGCTAGCAACAACAATACTGACTATAAATCTCGGTTTATATAAAGTCACATAGACCCTCCTTTCGAGATAAGGGTACTAAAGCCATATGATTCTCTCCTAAAGTTGGCAAGCTTTCTTACTTTTGCAAGGTTGTAATCCTTAAAGACTACAAGCAAACCATTAAATGTTATGCTTGCATAACGCTAAAATTCTACTGTAAATCTACACTAAGGTCAATGTATAGTGCTTCAGAAAAGCCCTCTCCCTAGAGAAAACCCTCTCTGTGAGCATCTCATTCTGAGGAGTAGAATTCTTACCCTTACGAGGGTAGGTGAGGATAAACTTGAATAATCTCTAACACTGTAACGCAGTAAGGCTACGCTCAGGATGACATTTTATGAGGCAAGAAGTTATCTGGACACTTAATACTCAACTTTTGCAGTGAGGCCTTTGCGATGTCAGGAAAACGAAAATAGGCTAATATCCGATAAAGCAAATTGTTACTAATCTTCACATTATGAATAACACCTCCTAAAATGTATAAACACACCGTGGAGGTGATTATATGGTACCCCTGCTTGATTACCCTGAAGTTGTTAAGCATTATGAACATTTCTTTAAAGATATTTTCTCTGATTCAGCCATGACACAGTTCAAACGTTATATAAGTGGACTTATTGTTTCAGAAAACAAAACCGTTGAGGGGATTAATCGCTTGATTATTTTTGAGAACCGTGATCAAAGCAGCCTTAATCGCTTGTTAAACAAAAGCCCTTTTAGTGAAGAGAAACTAAACCAAAAACGTTTAGACCTTTTAGCAAGTCTGGAAGGTACTCGTTTCAAACCTAAAGGTGTGTTAAGTATAGATGATACTTTGCTTGAGCATTATGGCAAACACTTTAAAGGCATAGCAAAACTTTATGATTCTAGTAAAGGATGCCATGTTTGGGCGCACCATTTGGTAGGGTTACACTATAGTGACGATCAAACTGACTATCCAGTAGAATTTGAATTATGGAAACCCGCTGACCTTGAGAAAATAGAGGAGGGGCTGCCAGAGCTAGGTATTCCCATCAAGGAAAGTAAGCTAGAACTGAAAAAGACTAATGAAGCAAAATGGCGACAGTACTTGATAAGATTATGGAGAAGGCATCAAAACAAAGATGGTGTCACAGATTTGTATGAAAGCAAGTTTCACATTGCAAAAAGATTGCTATCTAAATGGAAGGAAAGTAATCCAAGGATGAAACTGCCTATAGTATTTGATAAATGGTATACAGCAGCTCCTTTTTGTCGTTTCATTGACAAGGAACTTAAACTTCCCTATGTAGGAACACTTTGTGCAGATGATAAAGTAATTGTAAATGGGCAAGAAGAAACAATTAAAGACTTCAGTCAGAGACTTAAAAAAGAGCATTTCGATAATTTAAGTGAGGAGAAGAAGCCAGTTTTCCGTAAAATAACCATTTCCTACAAGGGAAAGAAAGAAAGGTACTACAGTTTTTGTTGCACGATTAAGGTTAAGAATTTTGGGAAGCAAAGATTAGTTATCAATTACAGAGAGGAAGAATTGAAGGGTGAGCCATATGCATTAATTTCAAATTGCTTAAAATGGCAATCAGCAGGAATAACAAGAATCAGACGCCATAGGTGGCCAATTGAAGTATATCATGAAGAAGGTAAGGCAGAAGGTTTGGACCAGTATCAGGTACGGGATATTGAAGCGATATGCAGACATATTAGCTTTGTTGCCGTAGTTTACAGCTTATTGCGAGCCATACCTCATGATCAGGACCTCTTAAAAAAGCTTCAAAATCAACTCAAGGTAGAAATTGAAGGTAGTAACTCCCATTGGTGTCGAGTAGCAAAAGCACAGAGCTTGTGGAGTTTGGCAAGTTTCATAAGTGCTGGATTAGTAAAAGGGCAAACACTTGAAAGTTTGATGGCACCTATTTTAGCTGCTGTCTGCTACTAGAAAGCGTTTATTTAAAAATCCAATTGCTTTTTGAGTCCTTTTTAATTTACTATTTAGGTCTTTTAGGTTTTCTTTGTTCCTTTACTGATGATTTTTCCTTTGAGAATTGCTATAATTAGTTGAGTGAACTAATATTACTAACATACTCACTACTGCCAAAGTTGAGTTAATATTAATAATTGCAGATTCTTCTATAACTCTTGCTCAAAATTGTTTGCTTAGGTTAAAATCCTTTAAGTGCTATAGGGTTTACCATATGTGTCAATTCCAATTATAACCTAGTGCAAGTTCCTTGGTTTGATGTTGCGAAAACCCTAGTTTACTAAATTTCAGGAATCCTAGAAAGACTTTAACCTTGAATATTTTGATGTTAAAATCTACTCTACTTTTTAGCAGAAGCTCAAAGTTAAGAATCCAAAAAGGATTCCTACATAATGTTTTAGGAAGGAAACAACTATGAAAAAATTGGTGTTTATTTTTGCTATTGTACCTAACCTTGTATATCCCTTTATAGTTTATTTACTAATAGCTCTATTTAATCAGGGTGGGCAAATTTTTGAGAAAACTTTCCCTAAAGCCCCCTTATTTTCAGGAGCAGAATTTGCTTTAAGTATAGGAGACTTTATTACCGTATTAGGTATAATTTTTCTTTCTTTGGAAATTATTAAATCTACTCGTTTTAAAAACGTTGCTTTTATTGACCATGCTTTATCTATAGGGCTATTTATAGTTTGCCTAATTATGTTTATGGGAGTTAAGTTGGCGGGTACTCCTACTTTCTTTATCCTTATGTTAATGACCCTTGTAGATGTAATAACTAGTGTGATTATAGGTATAGCTGTTGCCCGCCGTGATTTTGGTGGTGGTGGTGTTATGCTTGGTGGCGAATAATTAAGTTTGCCATTTAGTTTCATTTATGCCTTTATATAGATTTATTGCCCTTGCCAAAACGAAAAGGGTATCTGATAGGCGGTTTAAGTAAGCTAAGGCTTGTTTGTTAATTTCTTCTTGTTTATTTAGGGATACTAATTCCCTCTCGGCATGACGTACTATGGTTCGAGCAACATGAAGTGCCGCTGCTGCGGGGTGTCCCCCCGGTAAAATAAAGGCTTTTAGTTCAGGGAGCTTGGCGTTTTGGTGATCTATAGTGTGCTCGAGCCACCTTATATCACTTTCGTCAATCTCCTTAATTTTTTGCCTATACTTTGAACCATGCCTAGTTGAAAGGTCAGCACCTAAGTTAAAAAGAGTGCTTTGGATAGTTGCCAAATAATCGTCTAACTCTTTATGATCTAGATGTGCTCGAGCTAAGCCAATTGCGGCATTACATTCATCAACTAAACCATAAACTTGCACTCGCAAGTCATCTTTGCTAAGGCGTTCACCACCATATAAGCTAGTCTTTCCCTCATCACCTGTTTTAGTATAGATTCTCATAGTTTCAGCTTAACAAGTTAGTAAGATTTAAGACAGCTAGTACTTATGCTATGACAGCATAATAATGGACATTACGCTTACTTAAGTTGTGGTGGAGTGAACAGGTGGAGATGAGGAGCAGTGCTCTTGAAACAAAAGACTCAAAATAAAATTGTTGTTTTTGTATCAAAATTTAAGCAGTGAGAAGAAGTAGGTTGAAACCTTCGAATATCTTAAAAATTGACAGTTTAGGTGAATCTTGGCATGACAAAGACTTGGTAATGCTGCACGCATGCTTCCAGTTGCTAGTAGATTGTATTGAAAAGGAAAATTTACTTAATTGTCATGTAGATTGGAGTCATGACGAAAAACACAGAAAAGCCAAGGAAGAGCTTAGTCAGCTTTACAATTGGTGGAAAGAAAGGGTCAAAAATGATGAGAATCTTGATCCTTTATCTACTAATCAATACGATATAGATAACTCAATGCTAATTAGGCTTATTAATATAAGGTGGGCACTTTGGACGTAATTCATTATGCAAACACTTATACTTAAAACTACTGGCCAATTCAAACTTTTGCTCCCTCTAATGGCATCTCTGCTCTTTAGCATAAGCCTTATTATATTCAGGGTATGGTACTCAGGAAGTATTTACTATACCTTCCTCATATGGAACTTGTTTTTGGCCTTTGTTCCTTTTGCTATAAGTAATGCTTTGCTGCTGCACGAAAAAACATAAGACCTCTTTTTACTTTGTTCCTAGTAATAAGCTTATGGTTAGTGTTTTTTCCGTGGTGAAGGGTTCAAAATTTTGAACCCCTACGATATTTCTTTGTGAATTGAAGGTTTTATAATTAATGTTAGGGAAGTCCCTCTTACAGCTCAATGTCATTGTAGCTGCCTCTGGTGGTGTGGCTGCACTTAAAACTCCATCACTTTTACGAAGATTAAGAGAAGCTAGTTACAAGGTTAAAGTTGCAGCTACTGATGACTCTTACCACTTTGTAACCAAACTTTCTTTAGCTGTTGCTGCTGGTAGTGAGGTTTTCGATCGTAAGGAATGGTTTAAAGCTGACGGGCGAGTAAGGCATATTGAGCTAGCCAATTGGGCAGATATGCTTATAGTTGCTCCTGCCACTGCTGATTCCCTAGCATGTGCTGCTTTGGGTAGAGGTGATGATGTTATATCTGCACTCATTTTAGCAGGTGTACCCAAAATTATTTGGTGTCCAGCTATGAATAGTGCTATGTGGCAAAATAAAGCAGTAAGAGCTAATATCACAAAACTTAAGGATTTTGGACACTATGTTTTAGACCCTGTACATGGAAAGTTGGCTGCTAAGGTTGAAGGAGAGGGGGTAGGTAGAATGCTCGAGCCTGAAGATATAGTAGCTTCAATACCCTATCTTTTTAAAAACAAAGATTTAGTGGATAAACATGTACTTGTTTCTGCTGGTCCTACTCGTGAGTACTTAGACCCTGTACGCTTCATTTCCAACCCTAGCAGTGGCAAAATGGGATTTGCAGTTGCTGAAATTGCCAAGGCTCGAGGCGCAAAGGTAACTCTAGTAAGCGGACCTACTGCTTTAGAATTACCTAATTACCTAGGAGATATAGAGCATATAAAGGTAGAAAGTGCCAAAGAAATGTTTAGAGAAATGGAGCACTACTTTCAAGTTGCAGATATAGTAATTATGACAGCTGCTGTAGCCGATTGGCAAGCAGCAGAAATAAAATTAGAGAAACAGGCTAAAATGGGCAAAAAGCAAAGCCTAGAACTAATTCGTACTCCTGATATTTTACAAACCTTAACTGCTAACAAAGACAAGCAAATAGTAGTTGGTTTTGCTATGGAGACTGATAGAGGTGTAGAACGTGCTGTTGAAAAAGCAAGGCGTAAAAATATGGATTTTATCTGTCTTAACTACCCTACTAAAAAGGGCGGTGGCTTTGGTAGTGATAATAATCAGATTACTATTGTTACTCCTGAAGGTAAGCAAGAGACATTACCACTTATGTCTAAGCTCGAGGTTGCTGAAGTAATTTTGGATCATGTGGTAGGTATTTAGGATTTACACTGCTAAACGTCCGTCTAGCTTCAGCAATTCTGCTTTTTCCTGCATACTTCTAAGTACAAAGTCGACATGGTCCCAAAGTTCAACACCTAGCTTTTCTGCTCCCTGCTTTACATCCTCACGATTTACGCCCTTAGCAAAGGCTTTATCTTTAAATTTCTTTTTTAAACTCTTTAAGGTTTGATTAGCAACGTTTTTATCGGGGCGAACTAGAACTGCAGCAGTTATAAGTCCTGTAATTTCATCACAAGCATATAAGGTCTTAGCTAACAAACTTTCTCTAGGTACATTTGAATAGTTTGCATGGCCTAGAATTGCTTCTAGGATATCTTCAGGATAACCTTGTTCGCGTAAATAAGCCACACCAGTAAAGGGGTGCCCTGTTTTTTTCTGAGCATCATATTTAGGGTATTTTTCATAGTCAAAATCATGCAATAGTGCAGTAATAGCCCATTTAGACTCATCTTTATCAAATTTGCGACTATATGCTACGGTAGCAGCTTCTACTGCTAACATGTGCTTGCGTAAGCTTTCCGAAGTAGTCCATTGGGTCATTAATTTAAAAGCAGCATCGCGTGAAAACTCCATAGCTCACTCTAACTTATCTAGGTTATATTAGTAAATGTGGAAATAGAAGAACTCAAACGCAAAAAAGAAATGCAGAAAGCTAGAACGTTATCTACACAAGAGCTAGCAGATAAATCGAAGCAATATAAAGAGGCCATTTTAAAAGGTGATGCTAAAAGTGCGGAATATGAAGCCTTTATTTTATTTAATCAAGAGATATTATATCGCATGTGGGAAGCTGATGTAGAATTTTATGTACCCTATGAATGATTAGTACCTAATTATTGAAGTAATTCTCAGTTTTTATGCTCGCTTTTGATTTGTGATCAGAAGTGGCAAAGGTATTAGGGTATTAGAACCTGATAGATATGGCTTGACTTTTCTTAAATAAACCTCTAGTATTTAAAGGTTTGAGATCCCTTGGCCTGCAAAGTTAGGTAAGGGATTTGTTTTGTGTCTGTTTGACTTACTACTTCAAAACAGTTTTCAGAAGAAGCCTAAATTAGATTTTTAGGGATGTTCTTTAAAGTTTGATTACTCAAATATTTGCTTAATTTTATGAGGTTTATGAATTATAATTACAAGTTAAAACTAAACATCTTTTAGTATATTAATTTGATTTATTTGGTAAAAGTCATAAGACTATTAGTGGTTTATTAAAGAGAAAGGAGTGGTTTTCTGCCCACTGTTAACCAACTGTTGCGTAAGGGGCGCAAAGTCATTCACAAAAAGAATAAAACCCCTGCCTTGAAGGGTAGTCCTCAAAGGCGTGGTGTGTGTACAGTAGTAAAAACACAAACACCAAGGAAGCCCAATTCGGCCCTACGTAAGATTGCCCGTGTTAGGCTTTCCTCAGGTTATGAGGTTACAGCCTATATACCCGGGGAAAAGCATAAGCTGCAGGAGCACTCGGTAGTGCTCATTCGTGGTGGTCGTGTTAAAGATTTACCGGGCGTACGTTATACCATTATTCGTGGCACCCTTGATACAGAAGGATTAGAAGTAGGGCGTTACGTTCGTCGTAACCAAGGACGTAGTAAATACGGTTCTAAGAAGCCTAAGGCCTAAGGAGTTCTTAATGGGACGTAGAAGAAGAGCTGAAGTAAGAAAGCTTGAACCCGACCTTGTTTATAATGATACTACTGTAGCAGCCTTTGTAAATAAGCTTATGCGCGATGGCAAAAAGAATTTGTCTAGTCGTATATTTTATGGTGCCTGCCATATAATTCAAGAGCAAAGTGGCCAAGAGCCCCTGAAAGTTTTCCAGCAAGCTATTGATAATGTTAGGCCTCGCATTGAAGTAAAAAGTCGTCGGGTAGGTGGCGCAACTTATCAAATACCTATAGAGGTACCTCCTCGCCGTGCTGAATCGCTAGCCTTGCGTTGGCTTTCTGCTGCTTCAAATGCCCGCCCAGAGCATACTGCTGCCCAACGTGTAGCAGGTGAACTTTTAGATGCTGCTGTAGGGCGAGGTGGAGCTGTAAAGAAAAAAGAGGATGTAGAGCGTATGGCTGAAGCTAATCGTGCTTATGCACATTATCGTTGGTAAGTTTTAATGCTATTTTTAACAGAAATTATAGAAAGTTCTTAGCTCAAGATGTCAAGAACCAATATTGATTTAAATAAAACTCGCAACATAGGTATTGCTGCTCACATAGATGCTGGCAAAACTACTTTGACAGAACGAATACTCTTTTATACAGGACGTATACATAAAATTGGTGAAACCCATGATGGGGCTTCGCAAATGGACTGGATGGATCAGGAGAAAGAAAGAGGCATTACGATTACTTCAGCAGTAACCCAAGCCTTTTGGAAAGATACTCGTGTTAATATAATTGATACTCCTGGACACGTGGATTTTACCATGGAAGTTGAAAGGTCCATGCGTGTGCTTGATGCTGCTGTCGCCGTTTTTGATGCTTCACAAGGAGTAGAGCCGCAAAGCGAGACTGTGTGGCGACAAGCTGATAAGTATTATGTACCGCGTATGGCCTTTGCTAACAAAATGGATAAGACAGGCGCTGATTTTGACTTAGTTTTAAACTCTATGCAAGATCGTCTTGGCGCTAATGCTGTTGCCATTCAATGGCCTATGGGTGCAGAAGACTCTTTTAAAGGCATAATTGATCTTGTTGCTATGAAGGCCTACACATATAATGACGACTTAGGCCAAGATATTGTTGAAGGTGAGATTCCCCAAGAGTTTATCAAACTTGCTGAGGAAAAGCACGCTGAAATGCTTGAAAAGTTAGCAGATGTTGATGATGAAATTGCTACACTTTATTTAGAGGGTGAAGAAGTTTCAGAAGAGCTAATTAATGCTGCTATTCGTAAAGGTACTATAGCGCTTGAACATTTTCCAGTACTTTGCGGTTCCGCACTTAAAAACAAAGGTGTGCAGCTCATTCTAGATGCTGTAACAGCTTATTTGCCAAGTCCTTTAGACATTGAATCTATCAAGGGGATTACTCCTGATGGTGAACAGAGACAAAGACCTGCAGATGAAAGTGAACCTACTAGTGCACTAGCTTTTAAAATAATGACTGATCCCTATGTAGGTAGATTGACCTTTGTTCGTGTGTACTCAGGTGTTTTAGAGTCAGGTTCTTACTTGCAAAATGCCACTAAGGGTAGGAAAGAGCGTATAGGTCGTTTGCTTAAAATGCATGCTAATTCTAGAGAAGAAGTGAGTATGATAGGAGCTGGGGATTTGGGAGCAGTTATTGGCCTTAAAGATACTACTACAGGTGATACTCTTTGTGATATTGACCAACCAATAATTTTAGAATCCATAGAAATACCCGACCCTGTTATTACTGTTGCTATAGAGCCTGCTTCAAAGGCTGATCAAGATCGATTAAGTACAGGGCTAGGTAAGCTTGCTGAAGAGGATCCTACTTTTCGTGTGGAAACTGATCAGGAAACTGGACAGACTAAAATTTCAGGTATGGGAGAACTTCATTTAGACATCATTGTTGATCGCTTAAGGCGTGAGTTTAGTGTTAATGCTAATGTAGGTGCCCCACAGGTTGCTTATCGTGAAACTATTAGTAAGCTCGCTGATGTGGAAGGTAAATTTGTAAGGCAAACTGGTGGTCGTGGTCAGTACGGCCATGTCAAGATCAAGGCTGAACCTTTGGAACGAGGTCAAGGATTTGAATTTAAAAACGCTATTGTGGGTGGATCGATTCCTAAAGACTATATTCCTGCAGTACAAAAAGGTGTTGAAGAATCTCTACAAAGTGGACCTCTTTTAGGTTTTCCTATTGTAGATATAAAAGTTACTTTATATGATGGTAGCTATCACGAAGTTGATTCTTCAGAGATAGCCTTTAAAATAGCTGCTTCAATGGCCATTTCTGAAGTTATGAAGCAGGGGGGTGCACGAGTACTAGAGCCCATTATGCGTGTGGAGGCAGTCACTCCTGAAGATTACATGGGTGATGTTATTGGTTCGCTTAATCAGCGTCGTGGGCAGGTACAGGGTATGGAAATGCGGGGTAATGCACAAGTAATAAATGCTTTTGTGCCCCTTGCAGAAATGTTTGGCTATGCCACTGACTTGCGTAGTTTAAGTCAAGGCCGTGCTACTTTTACTATGTTTTTAGAACACTATGCTGAAGTGCCCAAAAATGTACAAGATGAATTACTTAAGAAATAGTATCTCAGTGTGGTTAGTAAGCATGATGAGCTTACTATTACCACTCAATATAGCAATTACTTTCCCTCGAGGACCAGAGAGATCAAGTTAGGCTGACTTAAGGAGAATAAAGAGATGGCCAAAGGAGTATTTGAAAGAACAAAGCCACATGTAAATGTAGGAACAGTAGGACATGTAGATCATGGAAAAACGACATTAACAGCAGCAGTAACATTTACAGCAGCAGCAGCAGATCCTACTATAGAAACACAAACATACGATCAGATAGATAAAGCCCCAGAAGAGAAGCAACGTGGTATAACTATAAATACTAGCCATGTAGAATACCAAACAGAAAAGAGACATTATAGCCATGTAGATTGTCCTGGACACGCTGACTATGTAAAAAACATGATAACAGGAGCAGCCCAAATGGACGGAGCAATACTAGTAGTTTCATCAGCAGATGGACCAATGCCTCAAACAAGAGAACACATACTACTAGCAAGACAAGTAGGGGTGCCCTATATAGTGGTGTTCATGAACAAGGTAGATATGGTAGATGATGAAGAGATATTAGAGTTAGTAGAAATGGAAGTTAGAGAATTACTCGAGAGCTATGAATTTCCAGGAGAAGAAATACCAATAGTAAAGGGTAGCGCCTTAAAAGCACTAGAGGCATTGGAAGGGAATGCCAACATGCAAAGGGGAGAAAATGAATGGGTAGATAAGATATGGGAACTATTGGATGCAGTAGATAGTTATATACCAACACCAGAGAGAGATGTAGACAAACCATTTTTGATGCCAATAGAAGATGTGTTTAGCATAACAGGAAGGGGAACAGTAGCAACAGGAAGAGTAGAGAGGGGGAAAGTGAAGGTAAATGAAGAAGTAGAAATAGTAGGATTAAAAGAAACAACAGCAAAAGTGGTAACAGGAGTAGAGATGCATAGGAAGACGTTAGATGAAGGGTTAGCAGGAGATAATGTAGGAGTGCTACTAAGGGGAGTAGCAAGAGATGAGATAGAGAGGGGGCAGGTACTAGCGAAGCCAAGTAGCATAACGCCACACACAGAGTTTAAGGGATCAGTATATATATTAAAGAAAGATGAAGGGGGAAGGCACAGTGCGTTTTTTACGGGATATAGACCACAGTTTTATTTTAGGACCACAGATGTGACAGGAGTAGTAACATTAACAGAGGGAGTAGAGATGGTGATGCCAGGAGATAATGTGGAGTTAAATGTGAAGTTAATCAAGCCGATAGCGATGGAGGAAGGACTAAGGTTTGCGATAAGAGAAGGTGGTCGCACGGTCGGTGCGGGTGTTGTCACCGCCATTAGTAAGTAAATTTATGTCAGCAGGACCTATCATTAGAATTAAACTTAAATCCTTTGATCATAGAAACTTAGATACTACTGCATCAAAGATAGTTGATACTGTAAGGCGTACAGGAGCAAAAGTAGCTGGACCAGTACCCTTACCTACTTATATTCGTCGTTTTTGTGTATTAAGAAGTCCCTTTGTCAATAAGGATTCTCGTGAGCATTTTGAAATTCGCACCCACAACCGTTTAATTGATATTAAATCTCCAACAAAAAGCACTATTGAAAGCCTTACTCGCCTTGATTTGCCTACTGGTGTGGATATCGAAATCAAAACGGTGATGGGGGGATAAGTATTAGTAATGCTATCTTAAGCCTTGGTGGTTTTAAGCGCAATTTACTATACTAATAGCCATGTTTCAGTACTTTAAGGGTATTTAGATTAAGTAAATCTCCTAAGAACTTGTTCTTGGCCCATGGATTTTATGAGGATAAAGAAATGAAAGGAATTTTAGGCACCAAAATTGGCATGACCCAAGTTTGGCGTGATGATCAAAGGCTGCCAGTTACTGTTATTTTAGCTGGGCCTTGTCCTGTAACACAGCGCAAGGTTTCTGAGGTTGATGGTTACAGTGCTGTGCAGCTAGGTTGGGAAGAGAAAAAAGAAGATAATACTACAAAGCCTCAACTAGGCCATTTTAAGAAAACAGGAACGTCACCCAGACGCTTTTTGAAAGAGTTTCGTGATTTTTCCCCTGAGAATGAAGTTGTAACTGTAGAAATCTTTACAGAAGGTCAAAAAGTCGATGCTACGGGCACTAGTAAAGGACGTGGTACAGCAGGGGTAATGAAGCGTTGGAACTTTCGTGGCTTACCTGCTACTCACGGTGTTAAGAAAAAGCACCGCTCACCTGGTTCCATAGGCCAACGTAAGCTTCCAGGTCGTGTTTATAAAGGCAAACATATGCCGGGGCATTATGGCTATAAGAAAATTACTACTATTGGACTCGAGCTCATAGAAATTCGCCCTGATGATAACTTATTGCTTATTAAAGGTTCTGTTCCTGGACCAAACGGAGGTATGGTTATCATCAAGGAGTCAAGTAGAGGGAAAATCTGATGGCTACTATTACTTTAAATGTTATTGGTAGTGAGCAGAAGGTAACTCTTGATTTGCCTGAGCCTAAAACCTCTATTTTGCATGAAGTTGTGAATTGGCAGCTTGCAAAACGACGTCGCGATATCGCTTCTACTAAAACTAGAGGAGAAGTAAAGTCTTCTAAACATAAGATTTATGCACAGAAGGGTACTGGACGTGCTCGTCATGGCAGTCGCAGTGCACCTATTTTTGTTGGTGGGGGTACAGTCTTTGGTCCCAAACCTCGTGATTATGGATACACTTTACCTAAGAAAGTGCGCAAGCTGGGTTTGCGTATGGCTATTTCAGCACGCGCTAAGGAAGGCAAAATAACTTTAGTTGAAGATTTTGAAATTGAAAATGGCAAAACAAAAGAATTTGTGAATTGGGCTAGTGAGCACGGTTTTAGTGGTAACGAGAGGATTCTACTTGTAGCTGACGACGAACTTGTACGCCGAGCTGCTCGCAATTTGCCTTGGGTTAATGTGCTAAAGAGCGTTGGTTTAAATGCCTATGATATTTTGAGGCACGATCACCTTATTGCTCAGGCTGATTTTCTTGAAACCTTTAAAGAGAATATTGGAGATAACTCTGAAGCTCTAAAAGAGAATATAACTAATGATAATCAAGAGGTGAGCGCATGAATCCTCAAAGTATTATTTTACGCCCGGTACTTAGCGAAAAAGCCTTTAGACATGTTTACATGACTAATAGAAAGAGAAAACACAAGTATGCTTTTTATGTTCACCCCAAGGTAAACCGCATAGAGGCCAAGCGAGCTATAGAACTAGCTTTTAATGTAGATGTAGTAAAAGTCAACATTGCTAATGTTAAGGGTAAAATAAAAAGCTTAGGTCGTTATAGTGGTAGGAGACCTCAACGCAAAAAGGCTATAGTGACCTTGAAAGCTGGGCAACGTATTGCCCAATTAGATGGGCTTATTGAGGTAGAAAGATAGTATAGAAATTAAAATGACAATGATACCTCTTTTCTCAAATTTTATTCAGATTACTTTTACTTACTATGGCTACTAAAAAGTATCGTCCTTACACTCCTTCTCGTCGCTTTATAACGACTCCAGACTTTGCTGATTTAACTCAGGGTAATAATCCTGAAAAGAGTTTGACCAGATACAAAAAACGTACGGGCGGACGTAACAGCAAAGGGCGGGTTACTTCTCGTTTTCGTGGTGGAGGGCATAAGCGCCTCTATCGTGAAATTGATTTTTATAGGCATGATAAAAAGGGTATTCCTGCTAAGGTTGCTTCTATAGAATATGATCCTAATCGTAGTGCTAATGTTGCACTACTAAACTATTTAGATGGCGAGAAACGCTATATTTTAGCCCCTAATGATTTGCAAGTTGGTAAAACTATAGTTGCAGGGCCAGAGTCAGAGCCTGTTCTTGGTAATGCTTTGCCTTTGCGATTTATTCCTGTTGGTGCAATAGTACACAATGTTGAACTTGTTCCTGGTAGAGGTGCTAAATTAGCTAGAAGTGCTGGTGTAAGCGTGCAGATTCAGGGCCGTGATCATAACCATGTTAGCTTACGTTTGCCCAGCGGTGAAATTCGTCGCATTCATGGTGAATGCTATGCTACTATTGGAGTGGTCGGTAATGCTGAACATAAAAATATTGTTTTAGGTAAAGCAGGACGTAAACGTTGGCTAGGACGTAAACCTCACCAGCGTGGCCGAGCCATGAATCCAGTAGATCACCCTCATGGTGGTGGTGAAGGTCGCTCTACCAGTGGTCGCCCTCCAGTTAGTCCTTGGGGTTGGCAAACCAAGGGTTTAAAAACTAGGAATAAGCGTAAATCTAGTTCACGTTTCATCATTCGTCGTCGTAAAGGTAGTTAAGGAGTACTATGGCGCGCAGTTTAAAAAAAGGCCCCTTTGTGGATGAGCACCTTCTGAAAAAGATTGATGTGGCTATTGAAAAAGGAGAGCGTAAAGTAATTAAAACATGGAGTAGACGCTCAACTATTGTACCTGAGATGGTAGGTCAAACCCTTGCTGTATATAACGGTAAGCAACACATACCGGTTTTTATTCATGAAACTATGGTGGGACATAAGCTAGGTGAGTTTTCACCTACTCGCACTTTCAAAGGCCATAAGGATAAGTAGTTATGCCAGAAGCATTAGAAGATAAGCTGCAAGCTCGAGCTAAACTGAGAGGGCTGCGCATAACACCACGCAAAACGAGATTAGTTGCTGATCTGATCCGTGGTAAGGATGTTGGGGCCGCTGAAGATATTCTTGCTTTTACTCCTAAGCGCTCTGCCAAACATGTTTTGCAATTATTACGTAGTGCTAAAGCTAATGCAGTTAATAATCAAGATATGCTCGAGGATAGTCTTTTTATAGCCCAAATTTTAGTAAATGAGGGCCCTACTATGAAACGTTATTTGCCAAGGGCAAGAGGACGGGCAGATTTATTGCGCAAACGTACTTGTCATGTGACTATTATTTTGGAGGAGCACTAATGGGTAATAAGGTAAATCCCTTAGGTTTTCGTCTAGGGGTTAATAAAACGCCTTCAGTACGTTGGTATGCCAGTTCAAAGGACTACCCCAAACTGCTTGGCGAAGACGATTTAATTCGTAAGTCTGTAACAAAAGATGTTGGCCACAGCGGAATATCTAAGATCGAAATTGAACGTGCAGCCCACAATGTCAATATTACTGTGCATACTGCTAAGCCGGGTGTAGTTATAGGACGTGGTGGAGAGCAAATTAAACTTTTGCGTGAGAAGTTAGACCTTAAAGTTCAAGGGGTTGTTTCAGTCAATGTGCAAGAAACCAACAATCCTAACACTAATGCTATTTTGATTGCTCAGCGCATAGCTGAGCAACTTGAGCGCCGCTTTGCTTTTAGACGTGCTATGAAGCAGGCTGTCCAACGTACCATGGAGTCTGGAGTTAAAGGAGTAAAAGTACGCTGCTCTGGTCGTTTAGGAGGAGCAGAACAAGCTCGAGCTGAAGGATATATGGAAGGGCGTGTGCCTTTACAAACTTTGCGGGCAGACATTGATTATGGCACAGCACGAGCAAGCACTCAGTATGGAGTGGTTGGCGTAAAAGTTTGGGTTTTTAATGGTGAGATTATTGGTAGAAAGCAGCGCCGTGCTGCAGCCCTGCCCAAATCAAAAGATGAAGAGCAAAAGAGCAAACGACGTAGGCCAAAAGCTAGGGCTCGTAGACGTGGCCCAGATCAGAACCAGAATGAACGCAAACGTGTTGGTTCTAGTCGTGGTAGAAATGAGAAGAAAGGAAGCTAAGGATGCTTCTGCCTAAAAAAGTTAAGTATCGTAAACAACATCGTGGGCGCATGAGAGGTGATACTAAAGGTGGTGACTATATAGCATTTGGGGATTATGGTTTAGTGGCACTCGAGCCCTGTTGGATTAAATCAAACCACATAGAAGCTTGTCGTATAACCATAAGCCGCTATTTTAAACGTGGTGGTAAGATTTACATTCGTATCTTTCCAGACAAGCCAGTGACTAAAAAACCTGCAGAAGTGCGGATGGGAAAAGGTAAGGGCGCTGTTGAATATTGGGTTAGTGTTGTCAAGCCCGGCCGCATACTCTTTGAAGTAGCTAATGTGACTAGAGAGCAAGCTAAAGAAGCTTTTCGCTTAGCCGGACACAAGTTACCTATAAAAACAAAGATGGTTGAGCGCGAGGTTTATGATGAAGCCCAATGAGATTCGTAATTTGACCCTTGAAGAAATTGAAGCCGAGCTTCAAAAACATCGAGAAACACTTTTGCACTTACGTTTGCAAAGCTCAGTTCGCCAACTTAGCAATACTAAAGAAATTCGTACTACCAAGCGAGAAGTGGCTAGGTTTTTAACTATTGCCCATGAAGTACGCCTTGCTCAGGAAGAAGTCTAATTTATGAAAAAGTCCTTACAAGGTATAGTAACTAGTGATAGAGCTGATAAGACTGTGAGGGTTACTGTTGAGCGCCGTTTTAAACATCCACTTTATGGTAAAGTTGTAACGGTAACTAAAAATTATCTTGCCCATGATGAAGAAAATACCTTTAATGTTGGTGATAGGGTAGAGATTATTTCAAGTCGTCCCTATTCAAAGTGTAAGCGTTTTGAGGTAAGCCAATTGATTGAGAAAGCTAGGAGTAGCTTAGAAAACTAGCTTGCTATTAGCTAGGAGGCAGAAGAAGTGATTCAACAAGAAAGTATGATAGAGGTAGCTGATAATTCTGGTGCTAGACACATTAAGTGTATCCGCGTGCTTGGTACGGGTCAGCAGTGGGTTGGTACAGTAGGAGATGTGATAGTGGCCTCTGTTAAAGATGCTATTCCTCATGCAGCCATTAAGAAAGGCGAAGTAGTAAAAGCAGTTATTGTACGTACTAAGAAGGAAATAAACCGTAAAGATGGTTCTTCTATTCGTTTTGACTCAAATGCAGCGGTAATTATTAATAATCAAAATGAGCCACGTGGCACTCGGGTTTTTGGTCCTGTGGCAAGAGAGTTACGTGATAAACGCTTTATGCGCATTGTGTCATTAGCACCGGAGGTGCTCTAATGCCCAAAGCTAAGAAGGATTTAAAACCTGTCAAGATACGCCTTAAAAGAGGAGATAAAGTGCGCGTAATTGCTGGTAGAAACAAAGGCGAAGAGGGTGAAATTGTCGATGTTCACCCTAATACTCATCGTGTAACTATCAAAGATGTTAATGTTATAAAAAAAGCTAGAAAAACTAGGCAAAAAGACCAGCAACGCATAGGCTTTGATGAAGTTGAGGCACCTATCCATATAAGCAATGTGCAAATTATTGATCCACAGACAAGTGAATCTTCTCGTATTGGCTTTAAGTTTGATGGCAGCACTAAAGTGCGTATCAGCAAAAAGTCAGGTGCAGAACTGGACAGTTAAACTATGGAAATTGCTTTAAAGAGTAGATATCAAGATATGAGACCTAAACTCAAAGAGAGTTTTAACTATGAAAATGTTATGGCTATTCCTAAACTAAAAAAGGTTGTTTTGAATATGGGCTTGGGTACCGAGGTACGCGATGATAGCAAGTTAATAGAACGTGCTAGTAAAGAACTTGCCTTAATTGCCTTGCAGCGCCCTGTAATATCTAAGGCTAAAAAATCCGTTTCAAATTTTAAATTGCGTACAGGCATGCCTATAGGTTTAAAGGCTACTTTACGTGGTAAGAAGATGTGGATTTTCCTAGATAAGCTTATCAATATAGCTTTACCACGTGTACGCGATTTTCGTGGATTAAAATTAAATAGTTTTGATGGGCGTGGTAATTACAGTTTAGGTATACGAGAACAACTTATATTCCCGGAGATTACCTATGATATGGTAGATAAAGCTCGAGGCATGGATATATCTATTATAACCACTGCTAAAACAGATGAAGAGGCTAAGAGTTTACTCGAGCTGCTGGGTATGCCTTTTAAGGAAAGCAGGACTCATGGCAACTAAAGCACAAATTGCCAAGGCTAAACGTAAGCCTAAGTTTAAGGTGCGTAGGCTTAATCGTTGCCAGCGTTGCGGTCGTACTAGAGCTTATCTGCGTGATTTTGGCCTTTGCCGTATTTGCACCAGAGAAATGGTACATCAAGGTCTTTTGCCCGGAGTGCGCAAAGCAAGTTGGTAGCTATCAACTTTGAAACTTTGCTGAGGAGTACTAAAGTAAATGTATATTGATCCTATTGCTGATATGCTGACACGTATTCGTAATGCCCAAGAAATTGCTGAAGCTACAGTGGATATTCCTAATAGTAAGTTTAAAAGGGCTATAGCGGAGCTTCTAGTCAAAGAGGGCTATTTGAAATCTATAGAAGATGTTATGCTAAATGATCGTGAGTGGTTACGTATTGGTTTAAAGTATGGGCCTAAGCGCAAATCACTTATTAATTTTATTCAACGCACTTCTAAGCCGGGTCGTCGCGCTTATGCCAAGGCTAAAGCTATTCCCATAGTGCGCGGGGGTCTTGGCGTGGCTGTCGTTTCAACTTCGCAGGGGTTGATGGTTGATCGCGAAGCTCGTCGTAGAAATATAGGTGGCGAAGTGCTTTGTGAGGTATGGTGATGTCACGTATAGGCAAGTTGCCAGTTTCTATTCCAAAAGGAGTAGAAGTTAGCATAGAAAGTACAAATATTGGAATCAAAGGACCTAAAGGCGAGCTTGATGTGCCTACTCACCCTTCTTTGGATATTAAGCAAGAAAGTAATGAGATTAAAATAGCAAGGCAAAGCGATAACCGTTTCGATCGTGCTCAGCATGGCTTGATCCGTTCTTTAATTAACAATGCGGTAATTGGTGTTACTAAAGGTTATTCTCGCAATTTAGAAATTCATGGTGTAGGTTATCGTTGCGCTATGAAAGGTAAGAATTTAGAACTTAATTTGGGATTTTCTCATCCAGTTGTTTTCGAACCTCCTGAGGGTATAACCCTAGCTGCTCCTGAGCAAACTAAAATAACAGTTTCAGGCATCGATAAGCAGCTTGTGGGTCAAGTATGTGCTAATTTACGTAAATTTCGCCCTCCTGATTCCTATCATGGAAAGGGAGTACGTTATGAAGGTGAACAGCTTAAACTTAAGCCCGGTAAGACAGCAAGCTAGACTTTAATGAATGAAGAAAAATTGATAATTTTTAGACTAGGAAGACATGAGATCAACTCCAACAAAAAATAAACAAGCTTTAGCACGTCGCAAGTTGCGTACAAGAAAAAATTTAAAAAGAATTGTAGATAATAACAGGCTGCGTTTGAGTGTGTTTCGTAGTGGTCGTCACATATATGCTCAGGTTATAGATGATAATAAAGGACACACAATTGTTGCAGCAAATAGTAAAGCTTTGAACTTAACTGGCAATAAAACTGAACAAGCTAAAGTTGTGGGCGAAACTCTTGCTGAAAGGGCACTTGGAAAGGGCGTCAAGAAAGTCATTTTTGATAGGGGAGCCTATAAGTATCATGGTAGAGTTAAGGCTTTGGCAGAAGCGTCTCGAGCAGGAGGATTAGAATTTTAAAGTGAATAAAGTAGCAGCAGAAAAAGAGTTTGAAGAACGGGTAATTTTTATTCGTCGCACCTCTAAGACATATAAAGGAGGTCGCCGTTTTCGCTTTGGAGCTTTGATAGTCATTGGTGATCGTAAGGGACGAGTGGGCCTTGGCCTTGGTAAGGCTAAAGAAGTACCTTTAGCTGTACAAAAAGGGCAACATATGGCCAAGCGTAACCTTATAGAAGTTCCTATTGAAGAACCTGGTACAATTCCTCATGGGGTAATAGGAGAGCATAGCAGTAGCAGTGTAATGCTAAAGCCAGCAGGTGCTGGAACAGGAGTTATTGCTGGCGCTGTACCTCGAGCTATTGCAGAATTAGCAGGCTATAGTAATTTACTTACTAAAGAGTTTGGCTCACGCAATCAGACTAATGTAGCTTATGCAATTATGAAAGGTTTAAAAGAACTTAAGACTTTTGCAGAGGCTAAACGTGAGAGGGAGACTGCACAGTAAGGAGCGCTAGTGAAAATTACTCTAAAACGTAGTCTAATAGGCACTAAAAAAGATCATCGTGCTACGGTGCAGGCCCTTGGCTTGCGTAAAACTGGGCAGAGTCGTGAAATTAAAGATAATCCAAGTGTGCGTGGCATGGTTAACAAAGTAGCATACTTATTAATGATTGAGGAAGGTCAATGAAGCTTAATGAGCTTAAACCTGCAGAAGGTAGTAAGAAAAAACGCCGTCGTGTAGGTCGTGGTTTGGGTAGTGGTCGTGGCAAGACAGCTGGGCGTGGTCAAAAGGGCCAATTGAGTCGAAGTGGTTATTCTAAGGGCCCTTTGTGGGAAGGTGGGCGCTCGAGGCTTTTTGAACGTTTACCTAAACGTGGTTTTAACAACAAGAGGTTTAATAAAGATTACCAAATTATTAATTTGGCTGACTTAAATAAATTTACAGAAGGCAGTACTGTAAATGCCCAAACACTTAAGACATTAGGCCTTATAAGTCATATAAGCTGTCCTGTGAAGCTCTTGAGCAATGGTGAACTTAAAGTAAAGAAACTTATTATAGAGCTTGATAGTTACAGTAAAACAGCTGTTAAAGCTGTTGAGACAATGGAAGGAACATTAATCACTAAAAACTCTTTAGAAAAAGCTGAGGAAAGCACATAATGCTAGCAGCATTTCGTAATGCACTCCTTATCCCAGATCTGCGGCAAAAGTTGCTGATTACTATTGGGCTACTTACGGTATATCGCTTAGGAGTTTTTATTCCTACTCCGGGTATTGATATTGAAACCCTGCGTAGCCAATTGCAGTCACAGGGTGGCATTTTTGACCTCTTAGGTTTTATTACTGGTGGGAATTTTGAAGTTTTTTCTATTTTTGCTCTAGGTGTAATTCCTTATATTACTGCTAGTATTATCATTCAACTTTTGACGTCGGTTTATCCACCTTTAGAGAAATTGGCTAAAGAGGGTGAGGAAGGCCGTAAAAAAATAACCCAATATACTCGCTGGGGTGCAGTTCTTTTAGGTGCTGTGCAAGGGCTCTTTTTGGCCATAGCTCTTCTTGGCCCAAGTGGTGCCCTCAAAGTTGGTTGGAGTAATGGACCTTTCTTTTGGATAGTGGTTATGATTACCCAAATAGCGGGTGTATCTATGGTTATGTGGTTAGGTGAAAAAATTACAGAATTTGGTGTTGGTAATGGTATTTCGCTTATTATTTATGCTGGCATTGTAGCTGGCTATCCTAGTGCAATCATTGGGCAATTTACCCTAATTAGAAATGGCGAAGCTAATCTTTTTGGCTTGCTAATCTTTTTTACAATGTTAATAATTGCGCTAGGCGGTATGATTTTAGTAACACAAGCAGAAAGACGTATTCCTGTACAATACGCTCGTCAACAGCGGGGTCGTCGTATGGTAGGTGGACAAACTACTTATATCCCTCTGCGCTTAAATGCAGCTGGGGTTATTCCAGTCATATTTGCCACTTCTGTTTTGGTTTTACCCAGCACCTTAATTGCGGCTTTTCCTAGTGTTATTTGGGTACAAACTTTAGGAACTTGGTTTAACCCTTCGCAATGGCAAGGATTACTTACCAGTACAATTCTTATAGTGCTTTTTACTTACTTTTATACTCAAATAACTTTTGACCCACGCCGCATCGCAGAAAACTTGCGTGAGTACGGTGGCTTTGTTCCCGGTGTACGCCCGGGGCAACCTACACAAGATCACTTGAGCAAAATAACTACTCGTATAACTTTGTGGGGAGCGCTTTTTCTAGGTTTCGTCAATGCTGCACCGCAGCTTTTAAGCTGGATTACAGGTGTAGGGCAATTGGCTTTAGTTTTTTCTGGTATTGGTTTACTTATAGTAGTGGGTGTATCACTTGATACTTTAAAGCAGATTGAGTCACAGTTACAAATGCGTCATTATGATGGTTTTGTTACTAAAGGACGCATTCGTGGTCGTGGCCGTAGGTTTTAAGGGTGAGTGAAGTTTTATTACTTATGGGGCCACCCGGCGCAGGAAAAGGGACACAAGCGACTAAACTTTGTAAGGTACGTAGTCTGAAAAAGCTTTCAACTGGTGATATGCTGAGAGTTCATGTTAAACAAGGTACAGAACTTGGTAAAAAAGCTAAAGCCATTATGGATTTAGGAGAACTTGTTTCTGATGATATTATGGAGGGCATGGTACGTGTTGAACTTGAAAAAATGAATGAAGTGCGTGTGTTGCTAGACGGTTTTCCTCGTACCATCGCACAAGCTGAAGCTCTGGATAACCTTTTAAGTAGCATGGATTTAACAGTTAATAAAGCTATCCTTTTAGAAGTAGCGGATGAGGAATTAATACAAAGACTATCTAAACGAGCTAAAGCTGAAGGACGCGACGATGATAACGAAGAAACCATCCGCAAAAGGATGAAAGTTTATCATAGGCAAACAGAGCCATTGTTTAACTTTTATGAAGCTAAGAAGAAAATGTTAAGAATCGATGGTATGGGTAGCGCTGATGAGGTTACAGCACGCATCCAAGGAGCCTTATCTTGATTATAAAGCGCAGCTGTGAATTAGAAATCATGGCTAAAGCAGCAATGATTAATAGAGAGGCTCTCGAGGCTGTAGAAAAGGTTATAAAGCCTGGAGTAACTACTAAAGAGCTTAATGATATAGCCCAAGAGGCTATTTATACTCGTGGAGGTAAACCTGCTTTTAAAGGTTATCGTCGTGAAAAACATGTTTTTCCAGCCACTTTGTGTACATCAAAAAATGATGTTGTTGTACATGGTATTCCTGATAGGACACTTTTGAAAAAGGGAGATATTCTATCTGTTGATATTGGTACCTTTTACAAAGGTTATGCTGCTGACATGGCTAAGACTTATGCTATTGGTGATGCTTCTTGGCAATCACGTCGCTTGCTAGAAGTTACAGAACAAGCATTGTATGCTGGTATTGCTGTTGCCCAAGTTGATAATCGTTTAGGTGATATTTCTGCAGCCATCCAATCCTATGTAGAAAGACATGACATGTGGGTGGTACGTGAATTTGTAGGGCATGGTGTTGGTGTTAATTTTCATGAAAAGCCTGAGTTGCCTAATTTTGGTAAAGCTGGTGTAGGACCTAGATTGTGCGCAGGTTTAGTCCTAGCTATTGAGCCAATGGTAACTGAGGCAAAGACTAAGGTTACTGTTCTAGAAGATGGTTGGACAGCAAAAACTAAGAATAAATGTAAATCAGCTCACTTTGAGCATACTGTTGCTATTACCTGTGAAGGCCCACGTATTTTAACTGCTGAGGACCAGTCCCCACGTAATAGCCTAGATCTAAAAAAGTTATTTTTAGAGAGAGGGGAGGTTCATGGCAAAAAAAGCTGCTGGCAAGGGCAAGCGTCCGTCGCGCCCTGCTAAATCACAAAAGGAACGTCCTGAAGAAACTTCTCAAGATACCATTCGTGCTGAGGGTGTGGTGCTTGAGGCACGCCCCAACACCACTTTCCTAGTCAAACTTGATGCTGGCCCTGATGTTTTGGCACATGTTGGAGGTAAAATGAGGCGTCACTACATTCGCATTTTGCCGGGTGATAGGGTAGTGCTAGAGGTTAGCACTTATGATCCTGAAAAAGGAAGAATAGTTTATAGAAAGTAATATATTGCAATTTTTACTTAAGGAATTGAATTATGAAAGTACGTGCTTCTGTTAAACCTATGTGCGATAAATGTAAAGTCATCCGCCGTCGTGGCAGAGTTTACGTTATATGCTCTTCTAATCCTAAGCATAAACAAAGGCAGGGTTAAAATGGCTCGCATAGCAGGTGTTGATTTACCTAGAAACAAGCGTCTAGAATATGCTTTACCTTACATTTATGGTATAGGACTTTCTTTATCGCAAAAGATTATTGCTCAAACTGATGTAGACCCTAACATAAGAGTTAAAGACCTATCTGATAATGAAGCTAGTAAACTCAGAGAAATTATAGAGAAGAGCTACAAAGTTGAAGGTGATCTTGATCGTGAAGTGAAGCAAAATATCAAAAGGCTTATGGATATAGGTTGCTATCGTGGTCTTCGTCATCGTCGTAAGTTACCTGTGCGTGGCCAATCTACTAAGCAGAATGCTCGTACACGTAAAGGACCACGTCGTACAGTAGCAGGTAAGAAAAGGGCACCTAAGAAATAGATAAGTATATGTGTATAAGACTCCTACAACTTTCGACTCTAAGCTTTAATTTTAAGGAGGCGTGTGGCCAAGCAAACTAAAACCACTAAACCAAAAAGGCGGATAAAACGCAATCTAACTGAGGCAAAGATATTTATACATGCTAGTTATAATAATACTATTGTTACCATAACTGACCTAGATGGAAACACAGTGGCATGGTCAAGCTCAGGGTCAATAGGCTATAAAGGTTCAAAAAAAGGCACTCCCTATGCAGCACAGCTAGCTGCTGCTGATGCTACACGTAAAGTTCAGAATATGGGTGTAAAGACTATTGATATTATAATTCGTGGTACAGGCAGTGGGCGTGAGCAAGCTATTCGCTCAATTCAAGCTACAGGCGTGAATGTACGTTCTATCATTGATGATACTCCTGTACCTCATAATGGTTGTCGTCCCCGTAAGCGGAAAGGTTTATAAGTCATATGGGTCGTTATCGTGGACCAATGATTAAGCTATGTCGTCGTGAAGGCGTCAATCTTGTAGAAACAGTTAAAGCAGGGCGCTATTTGGAAAAGCGGCCTTATCCACCAGGACAGCATGGCAATAAACGTAAAAGAAAGCCTAGTGATTATTGCATTCGTTTACGTGAAAAGCAAAAGTTGCGGCTTATCTATAACATAAGTGAAAAACAATTTCGTAAACTTTTTGATGAAGCAGTACAACATGAAGGAGCAACAGGTACGGTATTTCTGCAACTTCTAGAATCACGTTTGGATAATGTGGTTTTTCGTTTAGGTATTGCTAGTACTCGTCGCCAATCTAGGCAGTTTGTAGCGCATGAACATATACTAGTTAACGGCAAAAATGTTGATATTCCTTCCTACAGGATTAAAATGGGAGACGAGATTTCTGTAGCACAACGTAGCCATAATAATTCCTTTATCAAGGCTAATGTGGAAGCTAAGCGTAGGCAGAAATTAGGCCCTTGGCTCGAGTTTGATTTTGATAACTTAAAAGGAAAATTTCTAAGTATACCTTCTCGTGAAGATATTTCCCTACCTATAAATGAGCTTATGGTGATTGAGTATTATTCTCGCTAAATTTGGCACTCCCCATAGCTAAAGCAAGGGGATTATCACTTTACAGTTTCCCTAGTGCGATATCTCCATAAGTCCTATGGGTATGTCTTGCTTTGTATTGCTGAAGTGCTTAGGACATAAGTAGTTTGGCCATTAAATCCTTAATTTTAAGATAATTTTTTACTTTAATAAAAGTTGGAACTATTAGGAGTTTTAACCTTGCAAATCCAGCCTGAATTTACCACTAGAAAAATAGATAATGAGTATGGCGAATTTGTGGTTGAGCCTTTGCCCCGGGGTTATGGGGTAACTCTTGGCAACCCTTTACGTCGTATTTTATTGTCCTCTATACCTGGTACGGCAGTGACTAGTGTTTACATAGAAGATGTACTGCATGAATTTTCGATTATTGAGGGGGTTAAAGAAGATGTCATGCAAATTATTCTTAGCCTCAAAGAACTAGTAGTTAAATTGCCTGATGATGAACCAGTTACTTTGACTTTACGCAAAGAAAAAGAGGGTATTGTTACTGCTGCAGACCTAGAAACTGTCCTAGGAGTTGAAATAGTTAATCCTGATTTGCACATTGCTACTTTGAATAAAAACTCTACCTTAGTAATGGAGGTGCGAGTTGAAAAGGGCAAGGGTTATGTACCAGCAGAGGTGCATGCTACTAAAGATCGCATTAACTCAATTCCTGTAGATGCTGTTTTTACGCCTATAAGACGCGTTGCATATCGTATAGAGGATACTCGTGTAGGGCAAGAGACTGATCTTGATAGGCTAGTTTTACGTATATGGACTAATGGTAGTATTACTCCTCAAGAGGCATTAAATCAAGCTGTGGGAACTTTGCAAGCCCAGCTCAGTGTTTTTGTTAGTGCTTCTGATATGGAGCCTCAGCAAGTTGAAACTCAGGAAGATTCCCTCGAGCAAGAAGAACAAGTGGTAAGTAAGATGTTGCCTGAGGCAACAGAGATAAGCTTGGAAAACCTAGAACTTTCTAGCCGTGTATTGCACTCATTGCAAGAAGAAGGTATAGATTCTATAGATGCTCTATTGGCATTATCAGAAAAGGACCTCAAGAAGGTTGGTGGTGTAGGGGAAAAATCTTTAGAAGAGATCAAAACCCATTTAGCCAAGCATGCTTTAGCACTTAAAAGTTCATAACTATATTTCAGAAAGGAATGACCTGTGCGACACCTATCACATGGCCGTAAGTTAAATCGCCATAGCAGCCATAGAATCTCTTTAAGGCGTAATCAAGCTAGTGAGCTTTTCTACTACGGTCGTATCAAAACTACCCTAACAAAAGCTAAGAATTTAGGTCCTTATGCTGAAAAACTTATAACTATAGCTAAGGGTGGAGATTTGCATGCTCGCCGACAAGTCGCTCGTGAAATTCATGATGCAGATATTCAACGCAAGCTTATGGATGAAATTGCCCCCGGATTTACTGATCGTAGTGGTGGGTATACACGAATCTATAAGTTAGGGTTGCGTCGAGGTGATGCTACTCAAGAAGCAATAATTGAATTAGTAGAGTATTAGATAATTAATTTAATAATTTTGTAAGCTATTTTAGCGTACACTACAGGAGTGAAGCTTCTGCACATTAGCTATTTTTGTTTTCTTATAATTTTATGTGCAGCTTGTAGTTCAAGCACTACTTCTTCCTCGCCCCATGTAGCTAAGTTAAGTTTACCCGGCTTACAAGACCCCTTAAATATTGATTTTAGGGGGGCTGAGGTGCCTATTAGTAATAGTGGTGGTGCGGGCTCATTTCTTAGATGGGAAGTTAGCGCTCAGAATGATTGGCTTGTTATAACTCCTAATAAAGGAACTACTTTGGCAGGGGAGATTACTTGGGTGAGCTTAACTCTTAGACCTGGTCTAGCCCCTGGTTCATACCAAACAAATGTAACAGTTAGTGCAGTAGGAACCGGATTTAAATCATTTAATGTTGATGCTGAAGTGATAAATTGCGCTAACTCTAGTGGTTTAAGTACTTTGGCTAATACATACATATCTAATTCTGAACAAACTAATTATGTACCTAATCAGCTATTAGTGCGTTACAAAGATGGCTTTAGAACAAGTGATGCCTTAGTTGATTCTCTTTTGCAGGAGTATGGTTTCACAACTTTACGATCGGGGCAGGGAAATGGTCCTGATATAATTGTTGGCCAGTTTGATGGTAGGGACTTAGAGGAAATTATTAAAGATTTAGAAAGTGATCCCAATATTTTGTATGCTGAGCCCAACTATTACATTGAGCCTCTAGGATTAATCCCCAATGACCCTCTTTATATAGAGCAGTGGAATATGAATGCGTTTGGTTTACCTAATGCTTGGGAAATAGAAACTGGTTCACCTAAAACGGGCCAAGATGATGTAATTATCGCAATTCTCGATAGCGGCGTACAAGTTGATCATGAAGATCTACGAGATAAAATTGTGCCTGGCTGTGATTTTTTTGATGGAGATAATGACCCACGTAGCTTTGATGGGCATGGTACTCATGTAGCAGGAATTGCGGCAGCTATAGGAAATAATGCTACTGGTGTAGTAGGTGTGGCTTTTGGTTTAGGTGTTAAAATTTTACCTGTAAAAATCTTTGATGATACAGGTACAAAGGCTACACTAGATAGCCTTGCCAACGCAATTCGTTGGTCAGCAGGCCTTGATACTGCAGGCTTTACTAAAAATCCTTATCCAGCACAAATTATAAATATAAGCTTAGGTAGCTTAGGAGCTAGTGAAGCTATTAATGAAGCAGTTAAAGCAGCATTTGAAGCAGGTACTTTGACCTTTGTGGCAACAGGTAATGATTATGCTAACAACTTTATACGCACTCCTGCTAATGCCCCTGATGCTATTGCTGTAGGCTCTGTTAATAGCAATTTTACTCACTCGAGCTTTTCAAACTACAATGATTTTGGAGGCAAAACAGTAGATGTCATGGCTCCAGGTGGTCACTTATTAGTAGGCAATACCCCTACCTGTGCACAAGGAACTGCCCCTAATGATAACCATATTTTGAGCACCTTCCCAGGTAATAATTACTCTTGTCTTTCAGGGACCTCTATGGCAACACCTTTTGTTTCTGGTGTAGCAGCACTTATCTGGAAACACAATCCTACTTTGGGTGCTTCAGAGGTAAAAGCTCGCATTTTAGAAAGTACCTACTTTGATAAAAATTGGAATCCTAAGGTGTATGGTCAAGGTGTTCTTTGTGCAGATAGAGCATTAGGGGCACAAACGCTTTGCGGAAAATGAGTACAGAGTTCTAGCTGCTTTATTGCGCGTTTACCTTTCCAGATTAATTAGCTAGGCACTCACACAAACTTTGAGTGAAGCCTATAAAGGCAATAACAATTATACTTTATAGAAAAACGCTAGATTATGAGTTTATATCCTGTTAGCATGTCCTTTTATGAGTATATTTGAGCAAGAAATTTCTAAAGTTAATGCTTCTATAGTTAGAATGCTAAGCTTGGTCCGTGAAGCAAATGATTTGGCTAGGCGTGCACTTGTACAGGTAGATATGACTGCTGCTCAGCAGTGTATAGATAATGATAGCCAAGTTAATGACTTACAGGAAGAGCTTGAGCATGTTATACTTTCAGTAATCGCCCGCCATCAACCTGCAGCCACTAACTTACGCTTTTTGGGTGCTGCTCACTGGGCACTTGTTGATATTGAACGTGCAGGTGATTATGCTGTTCATGTAGCTCGAGCCGCTGTTGAGCTAGCTAAAGAAGCACCCCTTAAAAAGTACACAGACACTGAGCAAATGTTTTCAATTATTAGTTCTATGATAGAGAAAACCATTAATGCTCTTACCGAATCTAGCTTAGAATTGGCAAAAGAAGCTCACTCTATGGATAGTAAGGTAGATGACCTTTATGAGCAAGTTCAGCGTGAACTTTTAACCTACATGCTTGAAAACCCAAAAACGATTACTCGAGCTATTGAGCTTTTAAGGGTTGTTCGTTATCTCGAGCGCTTAGCTGACCACATTGAAAATGTTAATGAACACATAATCTTTTGGCTTACGGGTAGACGGTTTATGGACTCCAATACAAATTGATTGCCATTTGCACAACTTGTGTATGTACATTATACTGTACATGTGAGAACACTTAATTACACAACAGCAAGACAAAACTTAGCAACTGCTATAGATAACGTCGTTGATGACCACACTCCTCTTATTATTACTAAAGGCAGTGACAAAGCTGTCGTTATGGTGAGTTTAGATGACTGGAATGCTTGGCAAGAAACGATGTACTTACTACGGAGCCCTGCCAATGCTGAGCGTTTACTTCAAGCTACCCGTGACTTTGATGAGGACAAAAACCTTGTTACCAAAGATTCTTTGCCTGAATGAAGTATAAGGTTTTTCATAAAACTGCTTGGGAAGACTATCTCTATTGGATTGAACAGGATAAAAAAGTAGTTAAACGCATTAATTTACTAATTAAAGACATTGAGCGTTCACCTTATGAAGGGGTTGGTAAACCTGAGGCGCTCAAGCACAATTTGTCAGGCTGGTGGTCAAGGCGTATTAATGACGAGCACCGCATTATTTATCGCATCAGAGGTAACGAATTACATCTTGCTTCATTGCGTTATCATTATTTCTGATTCTAACGGATTTGTTGGCTCGAGATTTTGATGATATTTATGGCAAATATGGTCAAATTCATTCAAAGTATAGCCATTATAAAAATTAATCTACTATGATATTAATCCTAATCTAATTTTTATCTTATTAAAAAATTTTATTCAGTAATGCTACTGTATTAATATAGTTACTTTCCTTATTTAACCTTAAATCAATTGAGTTTGAAAGATTTGAAAGGAAACAAGGAAATGAACAAAAAGGTCTTGAAAAACATAAGTGCATCAATAATCCTCTTAACGATTTCTATATTTGCTTTACTCTTGGCATCTTGCTCTCAAAGTGCTCCACCAAGAGTAACTCCAGCCCCTGAAAAGGAAGATAGGACGCCCGAGCCAACACAAGAAGAAGTAGTTACAACTCCCAATGCAAAATACAATATCACTATTAATTTTGTTGACCAGAATATAACCCCTAGTCAAAAACAAGTATTTTTAGATGCTGCTAACATTTGGCAACAAGTCATTACAGCTGATTTAAGAGATGTTCAAGCAAACATACCAGCAGGTAGTTGTGGTAGCTCTGACCCAGGCTTTTCTGGAAAAATAGATGACATTATAATTGTAGCTAGTGCTCCCAACATAGATGGTCCTAAAGGTATCTTAGGGCAAGCAGGCCCTTGTGGAATACGTGGTTCTAATCTAGATAAAGGCTTACCTTTCTATGGCCAAATGGCATTTGATGCTGCTGACATTGCTGCTTATGAAGCTGAAGGTAAACTAGAAAATCTGATCTTACACGAAATGGGGCATGTATTAGGTATAGGTACTTTGTGGGAGTCTTTTGAAGTAATTTCAGGAGCAGGAAGTGATAACCCTACATTTATTGGTGCAAATGCTCTAAATGAATGGCATACTCTTGGTGGTAGCAGTAATGTACCTGTTGAGAACCAAGGAGGTGCTGGTACTAGAGATGGACACTGGCGCGAATCAATCTTCAATACAGAACTTATGACAGGATTTAGCGACCCTGTACAACAGCTTTCACGTTTAACTATAGCTAGCCTAAAAGATCTTACCTATAGTGTTGATTTCTCTGTTGCAGGCTCATATGTTTTACCCTCCGCACCTCTAAGCCTTGAGACCCTGTCACACGAAGATCACTTACATTCAACGCCTACTACTATTAGGTTTAGTGAATAGACTTATTCTTTAAGAATTTTTACTACTCTACCACCACTAACTTAGTGGTGGTATTTTTGTATTGAGGCACAGTAAATATTTTAGATCTACCTTATAAGGCTACCATCTTCTACAAGAATAATTCACTAGCATATCCGATTCTTGGCTGTTTAGAATATTGGTAGCCCGGTGTAGGACTACTTCATAGAACTTTATGTTGAGGTATAGGGTAGACATTTATTTCTGTATAATGTTAAACTTACAAGGTCTGATATTTATTGCCTGTAATTTCCTTAGATAGTAGTAATTAGGACTTTGGAGGCTAGGGTTTTGAAATTGGATGTGTTTTTTAGTTTATTTGATAGCTTTAAGGCGTAGTTATTAAATGTTAGAGATTCCTAGGTAAGGCTAAGAATTTACAGGAGCTTTTTAATCTAGTTTAGTCATTGTTGGTGATTAGATGGCAACAATTCGTGCTGTAGCTGCAACAAGTAACGCAATTCTAAATTTACTCAAGCAAGAATTTAGTGTAGCAAGACAAGACTATCCTCAAGAATTAGGGAATTTAGATGTTTCCTTTAGTTTATTTCAAACCAAAGACCTTAAAAAAGATCGCTCTGATGAAACTAGTCCTCCAATTGTATCCCTATATCTTTATCAAGTATCACTTAGCACAACCACTCGTAATCAACAATCGAAGCTAGGTGAAGATGGGAGGCGCTATCGACCATCGCTACCTTTAGACTTGCACTATTTGCTAACTGCTTGGGGAAATGATCCTTTACAGCAGCAAATTCTCCTTACTTGGAGCATGCGTGTGCTTGAAGACATCCCTATAATTCCTCTAGCTTTGCTTAACTCGAGCAACTTTAGTGAAACCTTTAATCAAAATGAAACTGTTGAGATCACTGCCGAACCCCTAACTATGAGTGATTTAGTTAATGTTTGGGAAGTTAGTAAGGACAAAATGGAACCATCTATGGCTTATATAGCACGACTTATTACTGTTGACTCAAGAAGACCTTTAATTGAAGGAGAACCTGTACAAACACGTTCTCTAGGATTTGGGAAAAAGGTAAATAATCATAGTGGTTCATAGCAGCATTACTGTTTTAGAACAGGTACAAATAGTTTCACCTTTAGGCATGCGTTTTTGGGATGATGTTTCAGGGCGCTATATTACTAATGATTTACAGGTAATAGCCTCACCTCAAAATAAGCCTTGGCAAAGCACAATTGCTATTACCAATCGCTCAGGAGTTTATATTTTTCCTAAAATTTCAGGTTTGGAGCAACCTGCGGATGACCAAAGCGAAGCTACTTTTTGGGATGATCCTTCATTTAAAAGAAGTTACTTGATTAAAGTTGAAGATGGGTTGCAGCGTTTTCATCCCTATAGCTTTAGTGTGGAATTGCCCCAAAAAGGTTTACTTGGGATTCAAGATGTTCATTTTCCACTTTCTTCACCACCACCCTTCTCACCACTAGAACCTTCTGCACAATTCTTACCACTTTTTTCTAATGCAACTAGGAAAATTCCTAGCGGCATGGCAGTGATTCGTGCTGATCTACGCAATCCAAATAATAGTGAGCCAGTGCCTTGGGCAGTGTTGCAAGTAGAAGTTGTT
This sequence comes from Trueperaceae bacterium, assembly GCA_965223045.1. GTDB lineage: Bacteria > Deinococcota > Deinococci > Deinococcales > Trueperaceae > CBDCVN01. The sequence continues at coordinate 2,602,495 of CBDCVN010000013.1, read as the reverse complement.
GATCAAAATATTAGGGGTATTGGTGTCTCAAACATTAAGGGAAGTGCTATAATAACTTTTCCTTATCCAGATCGTCCAGAAGCTAGCTTTAATGATCTTACGTCACCTCTAAGTCCTATAGACACTAACCAAACTTCTTTGTTTGAGCAATCATGGGAATTAAGTTTAAGTGTTGGCTGGAATCCTAGTTTTCAAGGAGATTTTGTGCCAACCATGCCAGACTTAAGCTATTTATTGCAAGCTTTAGAAATGCATCCTGCAAGGCTTTGGAGCAATCATGAACAGCAAATAGAATTAGTAAATCCAACACTTAAATATGGAGAGGAGTTAATTTTACGTTCTAATGATCAGGGTAACAACCAGTTACCTGTTCTTTACTTAACGCAGTAAGCAATTCATATTACCTAGGAGGAAAAGCATGCCGGAATATCTAGCGCCGGGAGTGTACATTGAAGAAACTTCTTACCGCTCTAAATCTATAGAGGGGGTAAGTACTACTACAACAGGTTTTATAGGGCCAGCTCGCTATGGCCCAGTTAAATTAGAGCCTCAGTTAATTACTAGCTTGGGGGAGTTTGAGAGGATCTATGGTGATGGTCAGCAGCTTGTTTTTGACTCCACTCCGCAACATAATTATTTATGGCACGCTGTAAGAGCATTTTTCACTGAAGGTGGGAAAAGGCTTTATGTGTCTCGAGTATTTAACCCAATTAGTGAACCTGATAATGAGGATCCTTCAGGCTCACAAGACCTACACGCTTTGGAAAGAGAAGCTTCCCTATTTGTAAATGATGCTTACTCTGATGGTCAAGCAAGGGGTTGGCTTTCATCAAGGAACTCTGAACCACCCAATGAATCACCTCCTGTAGATTGGGGAGATCAATTGCTGATGCGCGCAAGATTCGCAGGTTCAGCAGGTAATGCTCGAGTGCGCTTTGAGTTTCAGGTTGGCAATAACATACTAGGCGGTAGTGATGATAATCCTACTCTAGGCTCTCTAACTGAGCATGATTTAGTTTGGATAGGTGATGTAGCAAGTCCTATTGATAGCCCGCTTACAGGTGGTAACTTATACCTTGCTGAACGTCAAACGAATGATCAAGGTGAGGAAGATTGGGTCTTTACAAATTCAGACGCTTCGATAGGAAATCTTAGTCGAAGTCAGCTTTCCCTTGACCAAGGCGCTGAAGTACGTTTGATAACTTTGACTGTTACCATTCAAAGCCAGAATGGCGAATCACAAGTCTGGAGTGAGCTAGCACTAGACCCAAATCATGAACGTAACGGCATAAAAGATTCGTTAACAGCAACTTTTGCAGAAAATCCTAGAAATCAACTTCTAGCAAATTCCTTACCTATATCGATCCTTGCTGGAGAAAGCTTAAGGGATGGCTTAAGTATTGTAAACGCGATTTTTAGTGGTCCCATTGATCCTAATAGTGATGAGCCTATAGTAGTAACAGTAGCACTTGGGGGTGGTAATGATGGACAGCAGCTAGAGGCAGGTGGCTATGAAGGTGAAGACAATCATAACGAGAACTTTAAAACTGGCCTAAAGCAATTTGAGGATCTCGAGGACATTTCTATAGTTGCTGCACCAGGAGCAACCTTTAATTATGGGGATAATCAAGCTACTGCAGATACCATTGTAAATCTGCTTATTGCTCACTGCCAAAAAATGAAGTACAGGATAGCTGTTTTAGACAGTGGTAATAATCAACCTATTAGTGGTGTACGAGCAATGCGTGCAAGATTAGATTCAACTTATGCAGCATTATATTATCCTTGGGTACGTGTGCTTGACCCTATTACTAACGAAGAAATAGTTCTTCCTCCTAGTGGCTTTGTTGCTGGCATTTATGCTCGTAATGATACCGAGCGGGCAGTTTACAAAGCCCCAGCAAATGAAGTAGTGAGACTTGCTATTGGTTTTGAACAATTGCTCAATAAAAGCCAGCAAGATGTTCTTAATCCAGAGGGCATTAATTGCTTTAGGTTCTTTGAAGGGCGTGGCTTTAGATTGTGGGGGGCTCGTACTATAAGCTCTGATCCAGAATGGAAATATGTTAACTTGCGCCGCTATTTTGCCTATTTGGAACGTTCCATTGATAAAAGTACCCAATGGGTAGTTTTTGAACCTAATGGTGAAAAGCTTTGGGCTAATGTACGCCGTACCATAGAAGATTTCTTATTCAATGAATGGCAGTCAGGAGCACTTTTAGGGGAAAAACCTGAAAAGGCTTTCTTTGTTCGTTGTGACCGTAGCACTATGACCCAAAATGATCTTGATAATGGTCGCTTAGTTTGTCAAATTGGCGTTGCAGCACTACGTCCAGCAGAGTTCGTTATTTTCCGCATAGGTCAGTGGACAGCTGATCATAAAGCTTAAGGAGGGTTGTTTTAAGTGGCTGAATTTCGTGAAAGACCTTATGTACAATTTAATTTTCTAGTAGACCTAGGCACAGGCAATACCGAAGGAGCTGAGGCAGGTTTTCAAGAAGTAAGCGGTCTTGGTATGGAAGTCAATGTTGCCGAGTATCGTAATGGTAATGAGCAAGTAAATAATGTCCGCAAGATTACTGGCCTTAGCAAAGCAACTGATGTTACCTTGAAGCGTGGTGTAGTAGGTTCTTTAAATCTTTTTAACTGGCTTAAAGAAACACGTGATGGTGATCAGGCTGCTTTACGAAACGTTACAGTGCAACTACAAAATGAGGATCATAGTGCAGTTGTAATGACTTGGAAATTAAAAAACTCTCGCATAATTAAGGCAACTTATGGACCTCTTAATGCTAAGGGTAACGACATAGCTATGGAAGAAATGGTACTGGCTTGTGAAAGTTTAGATGCGGAGTAATGTGTTTCTGGAATTAGGCCAAACTCGCCGCTTACCCGGCATAGGCTTTGAAGTCAAAACACCTCCTCAAGATGAGGTGCTGCCACGAATGGATGTGGCAGTATTTGTAGGTTTTGCTGCTTCTGGCCCTTTAAATGTGCCTGTAGCAGTTGAAGATATTGCTCAGTTTGAAACTATCTTTGGTAGGGATTTACCGCTAGTGTATGACCCTGAACGCTCAGCAACAATTTATGCCTACTTAGCCCCAACTGTAAGAGCGTTTTTCCAAAACGGTGGTAAACGTTGTTACATTGTACGTGTAGCGGGTGATGGCGCAAAAGCTAATAGATTCCCAATTCCTAACTTAATAAAGGTAAGTAATGATAATGAGGAGCCCTTGCTATTGCCAGCAGTAGCTAGGGCCCGTTCAAGAGGCAGTTGGTCAGATAGTTTAAGGGTGGGCACAGCACTTATGCGCAAGCCAATTAATTTGATTCAGGTTGAACCTTTTAGGGTTGTGCTCGAGCTACCTCCCCAAGAAGAGCTATACAAAGGTGACTTACTACGCCTTGTTAATGAGCGTAGCGAAAGTTTTTTGTTTTTTGTAAAAGAAATAAAGCCTTTAGAGAATTTTAGTTCCCCTCCTGATTTAGTGGATGATGCTCGAGTAATAGTTGAGACAAGTGAAGCTTTCCAACTTTGGCCTACTAACCATAGGCCCATAGAAATTGAATCCCCTTTTATAGAGATGGATTTAACGGGTTTAACAGCAAACATTTTTTTCTTAGATCGAGAGCAAGTTACAAGTCCTACAGGTGATCCACACCTGAATTTGCCAAGCATATCAGTACAGATTATTGATTGGGAATTTGCTAATGAGGGTGGTAAAGACAATGAAGATAGCGAGAAGGTTTCTCTTACAATAGATTTTTCTGAAGAGAATATACCAGTTAACACACTAGTTACCGTTAATGATCAGGACAAACAGTTAATTTTTGTAGTAGAGGAAGTTTTTAGGGAAAGTAATGAATCCTCGCCATTAGAAGAAGTGACTCGTTTGGTTGGTACAGGGCAGTGGTTACAACGACAAGTCACAATATCTCCAATAGAATCTGGGTTAGATGTGGCCCTTAAATGGCATTTAGAGAAACTTAATTTAGAAATGTGGATTAAAGAAGGCGAAACATTGATTCAGCGTTTAGGTAATCTAGGATTTCACTCGGATCACCCAAACTTTTGGGGGAATTTACCTACTGCTGAGGCAATTTATCAATCACCTGAAATTGTAATGGGTGAATCCGTTTTATCAGAAGTAGTCAGTACCCATTTCCCTTTAGCTGGTATGGAAACTGAAAGTATCCAATCCGATGTGCAAGCAGAAGAAGTAATTACCTTACCAATAAGTATGTTACTGACACCTCGAGTTTTCCTTAAACCGCTTATTTCCTCTGAAGATAACTTAAGCCGCAATGGCCTAGCCAAGTTTAATGCCCAATTATTTTTAGATGAGGATCTTCATGATACTAAAGTTTTTGATTTAATTCAAAAGGCAGATTACCTTCTATACCAAAAACCATCTCCCAAAAAAGCATTGAACGGTATTCATGCAGCCTTAAAGCTAGAAGAGGCCACTATTATTGCTGTGCCTGATGCTGTACATTGTCAATGGGATAAATTAGCAATTGAATCACCAAAAGCTTTAGAAATTCCTGCAGATGAAGAGGTTGATGCTGAGTATAGGACGTTTGAAAATTGCACTACTTTACAGTTACCATCTCTAGCATTGGAGTTATCTGAGAACACAGAGCAAAAAAGTTTTACTATGCTGTGGTCTGTGTCACAGGCAGAAGCAGTTTCTGCTTCTTATTTTTATAGACTTGAAGAATTGCAACCCGGACAGCTTAGTTTTGACACTATTTATAAGGGACAAGCAACTAGCTTTACCTTGATTCGTCACAACTTTGGGGAATATCACTATAGAGTGCGGATAGAATTAGAGGATGGCACAGTAGGTGATTGGTCAGACCCTGTCATCAAAGAAGTTGCGCCTGATGGCCAATATAAAATTAATTCTGAAAGTTATAATCCAGAGCATCTTTTACGAATTCAGCAAGAATTGCTGAGGCTTTGTGCTAGTCGTGGCGATTTGTTAGCAGTGCTTAATTTGCCTAAGCACTATCGTGAGGATGAAGTATTAACACATGTTACAAGCCTTAAAGCTAGTACCCAAAGGCAAGATTTGGACCCTCAGCAGACGGATTTTCTGTTACCAAGCGAATCAAAGGTATTTGATTATGGAGTGCTTTACCATCCTTGGTTAGTAACCACAGGAATAAATGAGTTATCAGAAGTTATTAGAGAAGTGCCACCCGATGGTGCTATAAGTGGCAAGTTGGCTAATGTTGCTTTGCAAAGAGGTGCTTGGCAAGCACCTGCAAATGTACCCTTACTAAGAGTAATAGCTTTGGAACCACCTCTTTCTTCTAGTTATTGGCCTTTATTCCAAAATGCACAAGTTAATATAGTAAGACAAGAACCACAGGGTTTTTTGGTTTTGAATTCAGATACTTTAAGTGTAGAACCAACATTACGTCCTATAAATGTTAAGCGTCTTTTAATGCTGTTACGTCGCTTGGCATTGAAATATGGTCCCACTTATGTTTTTGAACCAAATAGCGAGCAATTTCGGCGTACTGTCAAACGTGGTTTTGAAAGAATTCTTAGTAGGCTTCATGAACAAGGAGCTTTTGCTGGGAATAGTGCTGAAGAGTCATATCAAGTCATAGTTGATGACACAGTTAACCCACAGCAAAGCATTGAGCAGGGTCGTTTTATTGTGGAACTGCGAGTAGCTCCTTCTTTGCCACTAAGCTTTTTGAAAGTTCGCTTAGTACAGACAGCTAATAGTTTGGTAGTGAATTAGGGTAATTAAGTATGGCTAATCCTGCTAAAGAAACAGTTATTTACCCTTTTACCGCTTTTAACTTTGCGGTAGAAATAGTGCGAGAAGATACTCCTGATTTGCTATGTAGTGCTGCTTTTGCCGAGTGTGATGGTTTAGAAATGACTATGGAAGTTAAGACAATTCGGCAGGGTGGCGACAATCATAGGCAAATTCGTTTAGCTGGTCCTGTTAGTTACGGTCAAGCAACATTAAAAAGAGGTATGACTGATAATTTTGATCTTTGGGATTGGTTTTCTGATATGCAACTTAGCCCTCAGCTCCGTGCCGATGCCACAATCATTTTATATGCAGAGGATGGAGTGACTGAGAAAGCTAGTTTTATTTTGAGTCGTTGTATGCCAATAAAACTGAAAGTGCCTACTCTAAATGCTAAAGATGGTTCTTTGGCTATAGAAGAGCTGCAACTTGCTTATGAAACACTGACTCTAAAACGTGAGGGATAATAATGTCTGAATCAATTAATCTAAAGATGGCCGAACTTCAAGAGCTCGATGCTAAATTTGAACAAAAAATAGGTAACCCAATAGCTGTACAATTTAACCCTGAAACTCTAAAGGTTAATTTTGCTAATCAAATATCTACTCCTAATAAAACAGGCGACCAGAAGGATGAATCTACTCAGCAGTTTGTTGGTGCAGGCACAACTAAACTGGCAGTTCAATTATGGTTTGATGTAACAGCTCCAATACCTGAGAACTTGAAAAAGAAGGCACAAACAACTTCCGGGAAAGAGGGGCCCATTGATGATGTGCGTAGATTAACTCAAGAAGTAGCCTATTTTATTACACCAAAGAAAAATGATGAAAACCAGTTTATTCCTCCTGCCATGCGTTTCCTATGGGGAACTTTTCAGTTTGATGGTATTGTGGAATCTATGGAGGAATCCATAGAGTTCTTCTCTAATGATGGTAGGCCCTTGCGTGCTAGTGTGTCACTTAGCTTATCGCAGCAAAGGATTACAGAGTTTTCTTTTGGGGAAAAGGGTGAAAATAATTTGCCTACAGGAGAACAAGCTGGTACTAGACCTCTAACTCAGGCCAGCTCTGGCGATACTTTGCAAGGTATGACAGATCAATTAGGTGGGGCTAATGATTGGCAAAGTATTGCTAGTGCTAACAATATAGAAAACCCCAGATTACTTACCCCCGGACAGCTCATAGATATGAAAGCAGGTGCAGGCATTAGTGCAGGTATTGGTGCTAATGCTGGTGTTGATCTTGGCGTTAGTGTTGATGTAGGTATTGATGCAAATATTGGTATTGATGCTGTTATTGATGCAGGTGTTGTTACCAGTATTGATGCAGGTATTGATGCAGGTGTTGATGCTGGTATTAGTGCTGGTATTGATGTTAGTACTAGACTTTCTTAAGGAGCAAAATGGCAGTTATTATTGACGAATTTGAAGTAGTTAGCGAACCTGTTGCAGATAATGCAAATATCACTTCTGAGGTTGACGAACCTGTTGCTATCTCACTTTCTACTAGTGATTTAGAAGAAATTATTTGTTATTTAAGTGAACGTTTAGCTCGAGTTCAAGCAACATAACCTAAAGAGATCTTATTTATGCCAGACAATGCTGCATTCTACTCTGCTCGTCCTATCATAAGCCTAGCTGGTGAAGACATGCCCTCGCTGGCAGCAGGTCTTTTGAAGCTGATTATTGTAGAAAATTGCAGTGGGCTTTATAGGCTCGAGGCCACCTTTGGAAACTGGGGTAACTTGAATAACAGCATTGGTTTTTTGTACTTTGACAAACAAACTTTAGATTTCGGTAAAGATGTTGCTATTAAACTTGCTGCTGAACCTATATTTAAAGGTCGCATAACAGGAATTGAAGCTACTTATCCTCAGAATACTCCTCCTACTATTACTATTCTAGCTGAAGATGCTTTTCAAGATCTGCGTATGACTCGTAGGACTCGTAGCTTTGAAGACATTAGTGATGCTGACTTGTTTCGTAAACTTGCAAGTGACCATAACTTAACACCTAATGTTGATGTTCCTGCAACTAATCACAAGCTACTTGCACAGATAAATCAAAGTGATTTGGCTTTTTTGAGGGATAGAGCTCGAGCCATAGAAGCAGAGCTTTGGATTGAAAATAATACCCTCAACGCAGTGTCTCGTACTAAGCGTAGTCAAGAAAAACTAACTTTCACTTACAAGCAAGAATTATGGGAATTCATGGTCTTAGCTGACCTTGCCCATCAACGCACAAGTTTGACAGTTAGTGGTTGGGATACAGAAGGCAAAACAGAGCTTTCTCATGAAGTAAAAGATGATGCATTAGGCGGAGAGCTAGCAGGTGGTGATAGTGGTGCTGGTATTTTAGAAGAAGCTTTTGGTGAGCGTAAGGAACAAATTGCTCATATGTTGCCGCTTAACAGTCAGGAAACACAAGTCTATGCTGAGGCTAGCTTTAAAATGCGCGCTCACCGTTTTGTAGTTGGTAAGGGTGTAGCTGAACCCGATGAGCGTTTGCGAGTTGGTGTCAGCGTTGATTTGCAGGGGTTAGGGAAACTCTTTAACGGGCAATACTATGTTGCTGAGGTACGTACAAAATTTGATGGTCGTTTAGGGCTTCGTAGTGAATTTACAGCAGAGCGCCCTAGTTTGGCAAAAGTTGCCTAGGAAAGGAAGTTTGTGGTCGGAATAACACAGTTTGATAACTTTAACGGTGCTCGAGTACCTACAGGCCCTAGCAGTTGCTGGTATGGAGTATTCCCTGCTTTAGTAAGTAATATAAAAGACCCTGCTAACCAAGGTAGAGTCAAAGTTAAGTTGCCATGGTCGCCTGATACAAATAGTGATAATTACGAGGCTTGGGCAAGGCTTACCACCTTTATGGCTGGCAACAATAGAGGAAGCTGGTTTATTCCAGATGTAAATGATGAGGTGCTAGTAGCATTTGCAGCAGGTAATCCTGCTAGGCCCTATGTAATAGGTGCTCTTTGGAACGGTGTTGATGCACCACCTGAAACTATGGATGGCAGTGGCGAAAATAATTTAAAAGTTTTACGCTCACGTAATGGCATAAAAGTTAGCCTTGATGATACTAGTGGCCAAGAAACACTTAAGCTTGAAACTCCCAGTGGTCAAGAAGTGACCTTGAAAGATGGACCCAGCACAATTGAGATTATTGATAGCAATGGCAATTCTGTCACTTTAGAAAGCAGCGGTATAACAGTTAACACCGCTGCCAAGGTCACTGTCAACGCTAGCACCGTTGAAGTATCTGCTGGTATGGTAACAGTAAACGCAGGTATGTCTAAATTCAGTGGGGTAGTACAAGCTGATACTGTTATTACCAATAGCGTTGTGAGTGCCTCTTATACGCCCGGAGCTGGCAATATCTGGTAAAGGAGGTTGTTTATGCCTAACACAGCACTTATTAGCACACTTACACTAAAAGCAGCCCTGAACAATGCACTTACTAGTTCAGCAACTCAGTGGGTTGCGCCTTCACCACTTTGGCAAAATCATAAGCAAAGCTCAGATCAAGATTTAAGAAAACCTACATTGCTTCGCTTTAAGTCTGATAATTTCATGGAAGAATTAGTTGCTCTTTTAGCTAATGATGTTGATAGATTAAAAGATTTTATAGCAAGTCAGGAAACTGCAGAACCTCCTAATAGCAATACCCTCCTTAAGCTTTTTCAACCTATACATGGGCAATTCCACTTAGTAGCAGCGAACCTTGTGGAGCGCAAATCAAACTTGCCACAAAAGAATGTGGACATTAGAAAAGGGGAAAAGGTGGGTTTTGTCTTGAGGCGGTTAGATCCAACAACAAATGCGGAAATGGCATGGGTGAAATCTAGTAATGGTAATGCTTGGCAAGCAATTAACAGTACAGAACAGTTAATTCAGGGGGAAGAGTTACTACCAATGTTTCCTTTAAGTTATTGTTACGCAGGACAAGAACGTTGCCTTTGGCTTGGTTTGGTTCCTACCTCGAGCCATGAAAGTTTTAAAGCTGCAGGAAGCTTTTCACTACTGCCAACTAGTGAAGAAAGTGAAAATGAAGCAGATCAACGCTTGAGGGAAGTAGAAGAAAAAGTACTCAACCCTCTTAAAGCTTTTAGCACATTAGTTGGAGATCCTATTGATGAAACAACTCAAGCAGCTGAGATAGAAGCGTCTATATTTGTTCTATTGGATTTTGCTGAATGGCTAGAAAAAACTGAGGCCATGCAAACAACTTGGCAAGCTATATTACAAAATAAAAGACCGACATCAAAAGCAGAGCTTTTCGATATCCTGAAAGATGAAAACAATCCAGTTAGTAAAAGTGGCTCAGATACTTGGTTCACAGCACTGAAAAAAGTCTGGGATAAAAAAGAAAATATTGACTTAGGGGAAATAAATGATATTGGCTTTGAATATAATTTGCGCTATTCACCTATGAGGACAAGCAGCAACCGTAGTAGGCTTATAAATGAGCTAAAGAAGCAGCTTGGCCCAAAACCCAAAGAACCATTTGTTCCAGACTTACCACCCACTCCTAAATTAGAGGGTGGCTCTAGGAACACTCCTGAATTTTTAGTGCGTTGTGTTTATCAAAGACCTCAGTGTAAAGTGGGTTCACCCGAACTTCTTAGTGAAGCAAGTGAAAATTTCACTATAGCTTCTTTCTTTGACTTTGAGGCCCCTGCTAGACCCATCAATATTTCTTTGCCACTAGACACTAGCATTGCTGGCCTGCGCAAATTCAAAAAGAACGTTAATTTTATAATGTCTAATAAACTTCGTAAACAAATGGATTCTATCAAAGATGCTAAGAAAGCCCTTGATGGAGAGCTTTCTCAAGGTAGCGATTTTAATCTTGGTTTTATTTGTTCCATATCCATTCCTATAATTACTTTGTGTGCTTTTATAGTGCTTTTCTTATTTATAATACTTTTTAACATAATGTTTTGGTGGTTACCCTTTATTAAAATTTGTTTTCCTATTCCTGTAAGGTCAAAATAAACTATGGAAATTGGTAAATTACTTGGTCGAGGTATGGCTTTCCCCCCTCATGTAAAGTCTGATGGACGTATTGCTTGGTCAGAAGGTGAAGTTAATATTAGAGAGTCTATTCAGATAATTTTGCAAACTGAGTTAGGTGAGCGTTTGAGATTACCAGATTTTGGAGGAGGGTTGGGAACTTACTTGTTTGAGCCAAACACTACCACAACTCGTCACTTAATAGAAGAACGAATCAAAAATGCTCTTAGGCAGTGGGAAAGGCGCATTATTGTTGAATCTGTTAGTGCCAAGGCTGACACCGAAGACCCCCAGACAGCTATAGTGAGTATAGTTTATAAATTGGTTACTACACAGGTGCTCGAGCGTCTAAATTTACGCTTTACTTTTGGAAGTTAGGAGGAGCTATGCCACTTGAAATCCCTATGCTAGATGATCGCAGGTATCAAGACCTTTTAAATGAGGCTTTAGCCCGTATTCCTGTTCATAATCCTGAGTGGACAAATTTTAATAGGAGCGATCCGGGTGTTACGCTGCTTGAAATCTTTGCCTTTTTAACAGAAAACCTTTTATATCGTGCTAACCAAATACCTGAACGTAATAGAAAGAAATTTTTATCTCTACTAGGGGTTGGCCTTAGGCCAGCTACACCAGCACGGGGAATAGTTGGTTTTAATAATGCTCGCGGGCCAAGGGAAACAATAACTTTGCCTAGAGATTTAGAGCTAAAAGCAGGGCAAACTCCTTTTTTTACTGCGCAAGGTTTAGATGTTTTACCTGTAGAAGCTCAAGTTTATTTTAAAAAACCTACTGAAAACCCAAACGAAGACTTATTAAATGCCTATAAGCAACTGTATGCTTCTTATTTTGGCCAAGAGCCAAATGATGAACAGGTAAAGATATATCAGACTACACCTGCTCTATCTGATACAAGTGCTGTAAATACTGGCGAAACTGTAGATAGTTCACTTTGGATTGCTTTACTTGCTCATGACAAAGATAAAAAAAACCTAGATGTTGTTCGTAAAGCTATTGCTGGTAAAATTCTTAATATTGGTTTTGTGCCGTGGTCAAGTAAAGCCAGTAAAGATATTTTGATTCAACAACCAGATCAACAATCAGACCAGCAACTAGATCAACAATCAGATCAACAGCCCAATCAACAAGTTAAGCTCAGTTTTGAGCTGCCTAAAGTTGCCCAAGGAAGTGGTGTACCTTTAGAAAATAGTATCCCTAAGCCAGAATATTTCCCCTTAGAACATTCTCAAGTAGAAACTTGGAGTGAACCAAAAGTTCTCGAGGTGAAACTACCACCCAATATCGACCAATTAAGAACTTGGGAAGGCTTTGATCCTCTTGAAGCAGGCGTAGGTGACTTACCCCCTCCTATAGAAGATAGCGTAATTGCACAAAGGCTTATTACTTGGCTGAGAATTCGGTTTGAAGAAAATATGTCTTTGCTTGGCGTATTTATTAATGCTGCTGTGGTGCGGCAACAAGCTAAGGTTACCAATGAAATTTTGCCTATAGGCACTGGTGAGCCAGATCAAACAGCCAAGCTCTCAAAAGTACCAGTAATTTCAGGGTCTGTGCGTATTACGGTTACGCCTCCAAATCAACAATCTCAAGTACAAGTATGGCAGCAAATTGAAGATATGCAAGCAGCTGGCCCAGAAGTGCCTGTTAATGATCCTCAGTACCCTCCCGGCACTCCCCCTCCAAAGCCTAAGCCAAACAAAGTTTTTATTTTAGATGCTGAATCTGGTCAGATACGCTTCGGTGATGGTTTTCATGGGCAACGTCCTGCTCGAGGCAGTATCATAAGAGCTGATTATACCTACAGCGTAGGGCGTGATGGCAATGTTGCTGCTGGTGCAATTAAAGCTGGGCCAACACTACCAAGTGGTTTAGAGGTTGGTAATCCTGTAAGGACTTGGGGAGGAGCCAATGCTCAGAGTACACATGAAGGTGAAAAAAGAATTACTCATTATTTGCAGCATCGTGATCGCTTGGTAAATAAAACAGATTTTGAAATGCTCACCATGCAAACCCCTAGTGTTGAAGTTGGACGAGTTGAGGTTATCCCAAGTTCTAGGCCTACTGATGTTGAAGTTGTACAAAGCTCTAGGTTTGTTAATAGGGGTGGTGAAATTACCCCTCATAGTGGTGGAGTAACCGTTATGGTAATACCCGAATATGATGTAAAACATCCTGATGCTCCTGAACCAGACCAGCTTTTCTTAGATGCTGTTTGTAAACACCTAGAACCAAGGCGGCTTATCACTACCGAAGTTTACTTGCGTGGTCCCACTTATAAGCGTATCTGGATTAGCATAAGCATAAAAGTAGTAGCTGGTCAAGCCCAAGCAACTGTGCGAGAAGCAGTTAAAGCACAGCTTAAAAAATTTCTTTCGCCGTTGCCACCAGCGCAACGTAGGTCTTTGCAAAGTTTAGAGGAGATGACTATACCTTTAACAACTAGTCCAAAGATAAAGCCAAATGGTTGGCAGCTAGAGAGACCTGTTATTGCACTCGAGCTACTAGCCGAAGCTAGCCGTGCCCCCGGCGTACAATTTGTAAATAAGGTCCTTCTAGCAGAAGATACTGGAGATGAGGTATCTCAGGTAAGCTTTTCAGGGTTGGAATTGCCGCGTATAGGTGCTATAGCTGTTTCTACTGGCAATAGTGATCCTTTATCCATTCAAGCGATACGTGATGCTGTGGTTGCTGAACCATCAGAAAGTCCTTTCTTGCCTTTACCAATAATTCCAGAGGACTGTAAATGATTGACGTTAATGGCACACGCTACCATTTACTTTTAGGTGAGAGAGACTGGAAACCTTTATTGGCAAAATCTCCAACCTCGCCATCATCTGACAATACTTCCCAGCAAGATAAACTTGAGTGGCATGATGATTATAATGCTGTTATCCTTGAGCAAAAGAGCTTTAAATTCCCCAAAGTTACCAATGATCAACCTTTAGAACCTAGTCAATCACGTAGGGGAGTAGATAGCGATATTTATGGTAACTGGTATTGGATTAGTAGTTCAGAAAAAGAAATTTATATAACCCCTGCAAATTCAAACAAAAAATTGCAGTTTTGGCCTACTGATAGCCCTCCTGATAATTTAGAAACGAATAAAGGTAATTTCCAAAACCTTGAAATATTACCTAAGCCACAGCCTCAAAATTTTTCAGGCCTTGCTATAACAGAAGATAACTTTCTAGTAGTAGGAACCCGCGAACCAGCAGGTATTTTAGTCTTCGACCTTCATGCTGGGGGATCACCACAGCAATTCTTGTGGCCTAAAGATGTAGCCTTTTCCCCTTTTGATATGACTGCTAGAGCCAAAGGGGGTTTATGGATTCTTGATAGAGAAAACAAGCTTTTGTGGGAACTAGACAGGCAATTTCAGCCATGTTCTCAACGAGCCAGTATTACTAGTCCCATTGATGATGAAAGTGAAAGATCCCTAGCAACTTTTCAGCCAAAAATGGCAGGAGAAGCCCGCTATCTTATGTTAGAGCCTGCTTTTGAAGGTACTGATTTAAGTAGCAATATAAGTGACCCTGTTGCTATTGAAAGGTTTGGTAATGACGTTTTTATTCTTAATAGCGATAATAAGAACAGCAAAATTATCCAGATTTATAACTGCAGTTCGAGAGAAGTTCTACCAACCTCTATAGACATAGGAAATGACCCACCTGAGGATGATAAAGCCTTTATTAATAATCTAACGGGCTATGATATATCCTTTATTGCAGAAGAAAAACAATTAGATTCTCAGGAGTTATTGTTAGGGCAACTTTATCTTGTTACTAAAGAGGGTAATCAAGCCTACGAGTTTGAGCTTATTAAAGATAATGAAGACATTAAATTAAAAATTAAAAAAGAAATCTTTTACCCTATGAGGCGTTTTAATGGTAAGGGGTTGGTTATAAATAAACAAACTAGGAAGCCTTACTATAGCTTTGATGATTTATGGGTACCTCTGGTTAAAAAGGACCAACCGCGCTATAAGGAAACTGGCGAATTGCGAACTTCAAATAAAGAAGAGGATGGTGTATTTGATGGTCGCGAGTTTAATTGTGTGTGGCATAGGTTAATGCTAGATGGGTGCTTCCCACCAGAAACTGGGGTGCGTGTTTTGTCTCGAGCTAGCAATAATATTGAAGATTTGCAAAATGACGTCCTAGCTTGGCAACCTGAACCTACCCCTTATAAACGCTCTACTGGTTCAGAGTTACCTTACACTTCCAAATCTAGCAAACAAGATGAGGGTACGTGGGAACTTTTATTTCAACAAGCACAAGGCAGATATCTACAACTTAAAATAGATCTTTACGGTAATGGCCGTAGTACACCTCGTTTGTGTGCTTTAAGAGCTTACTATCCTCGTTTTTCTTATCTTAAACATTACTTGCCAAAAGTGTATCAAAAAGATGAGCGCTCCGCATCTTTCTTAGAACGTTTTTTAGCTAATGTAGAAGGGGTTTTTACCAACATTGAAGATAAAATTGCTGCTGTTCAAATACTGTTCGACCCACAGACAACTCCTGTAGAAGCTTTGGAATGGTTAGCTGCTTGGTGGGGTGTAGCTTTAGATCCTGCTTGGGATGAAGCTAGGAGGCGTTTATTTATAAAAAATGCTTATAAATTCTTTCAATACAGAGGTACAGCATATGGATTAATGATGTTATTAAGGCTTGCTTTAGAACCTTGTGCCAGTGAAGATATTTTTACAGACCCACTTTCTAGTAAAAAACCTATAGCTAGTGCACGTATTGTTGAGAAGTATCAAGTAAAAGCTGAAAATCAGCCTATTTCTAATGCTGATAGTGAAGCTAATAATGCTAGTACTGAAAATCAGCCTACTTCTAATACTGACAGTGAAGATAATGATGTTAGTAAGGCTCACCAGTTTACAGTATTTTTACCTTTAGATCTCGGTGAAGAAGGTAATTCGGCTGTACAGCAAGAGAAGCTCGAGCTAATTAAAAGGATAGTAGAAGTTGAAAAACCTGCCCACACAACTTTTGATATTAAGTTTTTCTGGGCGATGTTCCGAGTTGGCGAAGCTAGGCTTGGTCAAGATACAGTGATTGAACTAGGAGGACGTACTCCAGCGCTCAGCCCTCCAATGGTATTAGGGCAAGAGTATTTGTCAGAAGCCCATCTTACACCTAGGCACCCACAAAACATTTCTGGCCGCCAAGTAATCGGTCAAATCCAAATTAATAACTGCTAGAGAAGGAGGTATAGAATTACATGGATTTTATTAATAAAGACTCAAGAGAAAAACCTTTAGACCCTAGTAAACATGTCAATTACACCTATGGCATGGTTTTAGGAGTAGATGATTTTAAACAGGAATTTACTTATTTAGCAGGGCGTGACCAACTCTTAGCTCGAGGCCTGCTAGGTTATGGTACTGTATGTGGACTCAAAGTTGACTTGCAAATTGATAGTATTGTCGATGAACAAAATAATCTACAGGAAGTTGCGCAAGTTGTGGTTACTGCTGGAACAGCTCTTACTCCACGGGGGCAAATAGTAAGAGTCACAGCCGATCAATGTGCAAGCCTTAATGATTGGCTATCTCAACATCAAAGCGAATTAGCACAGCCCATAGGATCACCTGTGGAGCCTCTAGAACTTTATGTAGTTTTAAGTTATCAGGCTTGTCCTACAGATCCATTACCAATACCCGGAGAACCTTGTCGTAGCGAAGATAATGTTACAGCGCCTTCTCGTTTAAAAGATGATTTTAGGTTAGAGCTAACCTTTGAAAAACCAGAACAAACAGAGATAGAAGCCCTACATATTTTTGTAGCACTATTGAAACAACTTACCATAAGTGAAGAGGCAACAAGTTTTGCTAATAAAGAAGATTTTTTAGAGGCCCTAAAAGAATCATTCAATGATGCTTTGCAAAACTCTTTTGATATGGGTGTGGGATGGGCTTTCCCTCTTTCATCTCCTATGGAATCTCCACCTTCAACTTTTGGCAGTCCACCAGATAATTTAAACCTAAATGAAATGGAAGCTGATATTTATCTAAGAGCTGCCTTTCGTTTATGGGTTACAGAGTTACGTTCTACAAGTTTAGGAGAAGGGCAAAATTGTGCTGGGCAACCACCTAATGAAGACAAGGTGCTTTTAGCTGAACTAGGATTACCAATTGTATCAATTGGTAATGATTGGCAAATAGATAGCTCAGTTGATATTGAAATTAATGAAGAAGAGCGCCCCTTTTTAACGCACTTGCAGCTTCTACAAGAATATTTAGTTTCACGTCCTGAAAAAAGAAATTTTACTAGTCAATTACCAAATACACAAGGATATGGTGTTGTTGCAGCAGGCATAGTTAGACCTAGTCAAGCAACTCCTCAACCCCAACCTATCCAACCTATACATAATGGTTTAGAAATAGATGTTATTGGTGAAGGCCTTCTTTTAGTTAGATTTGATGGCTATACTCCACCAAGGGGAAATCACATTTACATTCCCAAGGTATTGCCTACAGTTAGGAATTTTCAGTTAACTAATCTGGACACAAGTGTTGCAGATTTAGAAGATCTAGTAGAAGGTATACTTAATTTGGATCCTGAAGATCTTGATATGACTATAAGCTTAATATCTTTTAATGATATGGGGATTTTACTATCAGCTATGGTAAGTGATAATCCTGCTAACGAAAACTTGCTCAACAGTGCATCTTTTGCAATAGAAATTAGCCAGTTTCCCTTTCCTTTAGCAAATCCAGTTTAGGTATTTTTCGGGAGTAAGTTTATGAGCACAAAACAACTTGATGAAACCATTCTTGATGAAATCCGCTCTGTCAATTTTTTTAATGGTAGGCTGCTTTCTGGCGAAGACTTAAAACAAGAGCAACAGGCAAATAGAGCATGGAATGAACGCTTGGGGCAAGCTATTGGGACAGGTATAGTCTATGGTCTTGAAGTTTCCAAAGCCCCTACCCGTGAGGGAGAGCCGTCTGCTGTTCGCATTGAAGCAGGGTTGGCTATTAATGGTTTTGGGCAAATAGTAAAGCTTGATAATAGTATTGATGTTTCTTTGGCTTTATCAGCTAATTCTAGCACTACTGAGTTTGAAGGTTTTAAAAATTGCCATCCTATTAAGCAAGGAGTCGAAGCAAGAGGTGTAGGAATTTACCTACTAGTAATGACTCCTACTGAAAAAGGAGTGGGTCGAGCAGAAGTAAGCGGGTTAGGTAACAATCCTGCTGCATGTAATATTAGGGATATAGCAGAAGGAGTTAAGTTCCGCCTTGTACCACTAGATGAATTTAAAGATTGGAATTTTGAGGATAAAAAGCTTCGTAATCGTGTAGCTTATGAATGCTTTGGTTTAAACGATCAAGAACTACGCACTTACCGTAGTAATCCATTTGTATTTCCTCCTCCACGCTATGGCTTAATTGAAAAATATTTAGAAAAAAAGTTACTCACAGGCTGTGACGTTCCTTTAGCTATAATTCACTGGACTGCTAAAGAAATTAAATTCATTGACATGTGGTCAGTACGTCGGGGATTGATAGCAAGTGCTGCCAATAAGGATTGGGAACCTTTATTAGGGTCAAGGCGTTTGCGTGAAGCCGAGGCTTTATTACTTCAATTTGAAGAA
The DNA here is from genome assembly GCA_965223045.1 of Trueperaceae bacterium. GTDB lineage: Bacteria > Deinococcota > Deinococci > Deinococcales > Trueperaceae > CBDCVN01. Next base: position 2,584,076 of record CBDCVN010000013.1, on the reverse strand, counting down.
CAAATTAGAGAATCTTCCGTTGATGTAAGAGCTATTAGCCACTTTGATTATTTGCCACCTGCTGGACTTCTTCCTAGGAAGGGGAATTTTAATGAGAAGAATTTCTTTGGTAGTAAAAATTTTACAATTCAGGAACTAGAGGAAGAAGCAAATACTAGTTTAGTACGCCAAGTTTTGCATGAGTCTTTATATCTTGATCCCTTTTCTACTAATGATGCAATTACCCTACGTGTTTATGAATTAGCTGGCACTAGCCAATACATCCTTTTTCAGCGATACGATAAAGTTTTTATCCCTACACCTGAAGAGCCTACTGAGGATACGCAGCAAACTGAACCTGAAGATACTCAACAAGAAGAGGATGCTCCCACAACTGGTGGTTTACACATTCGTGTAACAAATAAAGACCCCTATACTTTTCTAGAAGTATCAGCATATAGAGGAGGTAAAAAATACCCTGCCAAGCGCGTGAAAAATGATGAGACTCCTACTATTGGTGTACTACAAGCTAGTTCTAATCAAGTAATACAAGATGGTCTAGATAAGTTTGTGACTACAATTTCAAACTCAGAAGAGTGGATTATAGAAGGTCTTTTAGCTGGACAATATAATGTTAAGGCATTCCAATCAAATATATTTAATGCTGTGACTTCAAAGTCAGCAAGTGCTAATGTTAATTTAAAAGCTGGTGAAAGCCTCCCTGTAAACCTTAAACTTAAAAGTCATACTATTTTTGGAGAAGATCCTGATAAATTAAAACCCGATCTCGAATTTGGTCCGGGCCCTGAAATAGAACACAATTTTGTTTTTGATCCAAGAATTACGTTCGATGTTAATGGAGATAAGTATGACAAAGGTGTTTTGATTTTTGAGACTAGCAAACTTTCTCAAACTGAACTTTCTAAAATTAAAGTGGCTGGCTTTCCCCAATATTGGCTACCTAAATCACCTTCTTGGTTGGGAGAAGATTCTATTAGCATTTTTGACCCTCCTTCTGAATGGCAAGAGGGCATTCTTAGTTTTGTTCAAGATCAAATAGCTAAAAACCCTTATTTACCTTTAGCTACTGAGGGTTTCAAAGTTATAGTAAAACCCGGTTATAAGGCTGGAGATTTTAGTCAAGAGCCTTATGCTTTCATAGGAACGGATGGGGGTATGGCTATTCCAATCATACTGACACCATCAGATAAAACCTTGCGAACTGAAGTGTCAATTTCTAAAGCAGATATTCTAGAATTTAAAGGCACTAATTTTAAACAAGGCCCACTTGAAAACATGGATGTGTTTGCAGCAGCTTGGGGGGATATTGCAGCAGCCTATCTTGGTACTACTATTGCAGGGGCGCAAAGTTTTATAAGTAGTATGCAAGTGGAAGTAGAAAGAGCACTCGAAAATTTTTCATACTATCCCGGTGTATCAGAGGATATGGGTAAATCACTTAGTGATGCGGGTTTTGATGATGTAAGAATAGCTAATGCTCTTGTAGATCAAATAGCTATTGCTTTAGGAGATTCTTTTGGTAATGATGTTTCTGCAAGGAATGCTTTTGCATCTAGGTTAATTGAGCAAGCTCGAGCTTATCTACCCAGCAGTGCTTGGGCTGTAAAGGATGCAAATTTAGGTTTTAATCAAGAAGAACTAGAGATACTGGAAGATGAGGAAATAGTAAGTCTTGGTGATCTTGAAAGGGGTTTGGATTCTAATCGGGAAGAATTAGAAAATGCTCTTGAAAATAGTGATCTTAAAAGCAACATTTCTTTAGAAAGTTTAAGCATTAAAGTTAAGGAACAACTACAAGATAATAGTCTTATTTATTCCCCAAGGGCATCTTTATCTAGTCTAGAATCAGTAGATTCTGAAGCACTTGATCGCTTGAAGGCAAATAACCTTGATGATGTTTCAAGCATAGCTTCTGCATCTGTAGAAAAATTAGAAGAAGCTGGATTTAATGAAGAGGAGATCAAGACTATAAAATCAGATGCTTTAGTTGCTTTATTGAAAGTTAAGGCAAACCTTGATTCGGAAACAGCTACTCGTGTAGTGGTTGGGAATAATTTTTCTGCCCTAGAGGACATTACAAATACGCCGAATACTGATTTGGAAGCTAGTATTGCTGGTGATAGTGAGGTTACTAATGCTAGCATTATAAAAACTATTCAAATAAAAAATATTGCTGGTGCTATAAGTAAGCGTACTTTTCAACGGTAAGAAATGCTTGTAGAAAATCGCACAAGAGTTCACAAATTAAAGATTTTAAGTCCTAAAGACGATAAACTAAACCTAAAGCTACGCTTAAGCTCACTCCTTTCAGGAACAGAAATACGAGCGTCGGGCTTGCCTCTAGGAGCAATTCTTTGTATACGTAAACTTTCTATATCAGAAGCGTTGCAACTTAAAACTAACTCTTTGAAACCTCCTCGAGATTGGGAAATGGCCTTACAAAACTCTTTAACAGCATTAACTCGTCAAGCAGCACGTCCTGCTTCTGGTTTGGTTTCGCCTTATGCCAAAGCTGTGCTTTTTGCAGACAAGGCAGAACTGCTTGCTTGTTTGGCTCGAGATTATTTAAAAGGAGAGGTTGTTAATCGTTGGTGGTGGCGTAGTCTATTTCCCAAAATAGATTATAGCCAACTACTAACTAATGCTTGGTTACAAGCTCCTGAATATGTTCCAGCAGCTCTAGAACAACTAACTAAAAAGAAAGAAGCTATAAACTTTATAAAATCACTTGATAATAAAACTGTGCATGCGCTACTGCACAGAGTAATAAGATGCTTTAATCTAAACGAAATCAAAAAGGCTTTAGAAGGTAAGTTAATAGTGCCAAATACCGAGGTAAAACTGCCTAATCCATCTGAGAATTTACAAGATACTAAAAAAGAACTTTCTAAGCAACAATCATCAGCTTTGCCATCTCAAACAAGTGAGATTTCAAACAACCAATACCTGCAAGTTCCGTGGCTAGCCTGGGCTCCAGAAGCTACTGTGGAAAATCTTGATTTTGAGGCAGCTTGTTTACTTGGTATTAGCTTAACACAGCAACGTAAACCTAATATTCTACAATCATATCCTTTTGCTAGGGCTGTAAGTGAGTGGGTTAACGCTGTTAGAAATAATAGGGTTTTAAGTAAGGACTCGAGCAAAACTAAAACTTTAACAAAGCAAAACTCACCTTCAGAAACACTTTTAGATCAAATAGAAACTGTCCTTGACAATCCTCTGCCTTTAGTAGAAGTAGATTCCAATGAACGCCCAAAGTTTTCATCAGATTCAGATTCGCAAGACAATCATCAAAAACAGCAGTTATTTTTGGCCTCGAGCTTAAAACAAGAAAGCCAAGTAACAAATTTTGAGCAAAACCCCTTAAAACCTCTATCAGATACTCCTATTCAAGAATATAATAATGTTCCCTTAGCCCATTTAGAAACTAATGGCACTACGGAAAACGATTCTTTACAAGCAGTTCCTATTAAAACAACTATGGGTGGGGTTTTCTATCTTATTAATGTGGGTATAGCTTTAGAGCTTTATGGCGATTTTACCCAGCCAGCTAAACCCGGCATCAACTTGCCTTTGTGGGATTTTCTAGCTTTGGTGAGCAAGGCTTTAGTAGGTCAAGATGTCCAGAAAGATCCCATTTGGACTTTACTAGCAGAATTAAGTGGTCGTGAAGACCATGACCTCTTAGGTGAATATTTTGAATCTCTTGAGCAATGGCGATTGCCACTAGCATGGTTAAACCCCTTTCCTGAAACTACCACTTGGTTTTATTCAACTGACAATAAACGGTTTAGGGTTTGGCATTCTGAGGGGTTTATTATACTTGATGTTCCCTTGGTGGGTGATCTAGAGGAGCAACTTGAAAGAGAATTGCAACCTTATGGGCAATCTCATGCTATTTTACAACCCCTGATTGGTCACATTGGAGATCAAGGTGATGAAGTATTTGGGCAGCATAAGACATCAGAGATTCTTCACTCCGTTCAGAATAACATCGCTAGGGAAAAAATTAAGCAGGGTGATAGGCATTTATTGTCTGAGAATCAACCTTCTGTTGAGCTTTGGCTTGCTTGGTTAATGCCTTATTTGCAGGCAAGATTGCAAAAGGCTCTTAATCTTGACCCTACAGAAGATTTAGGGAAATTTGTTTGTCAGCATAGTGCCAAAGTTTTTGTAACCCAAACTCATCTAGAAGTTATTTTTTCGCTGGAAGCTTTACCCATACAAATTCGTCTAGCAGGTCTTGACCGTAATCCGGGTTGGGTACCTGCTGCTGGTCGTTTTATTGCTTTTAAATTTGAGTAGGTTTGTTATGTTGCAATTAAAAAATCCCCTTGCCTCAAAGCAACCCTTTGCAAATATGCCACTAACACCAGCCACTCACTTTAAGCTTTATTTTTATGCAGCAGTTTCAAAGCTGTTATCACAACTTATTTTTTCTCTTGATAGCCTTGAAGCTGTTTTAGAACGTTTCCCTTTTTTAAGTGGTTACTATCAAGAGTTAGAAGCACAAAATTTAACGAATACTTACTCAAATGAGACTTGGTGGCAAGAAACTTTAACTGACTGGCAAAAACAGGTAGAGTTTCACCTACCTCTTTTAGCATTGCAAAATGCATTAGAGCTTGATCACAATACTCTAACTTTGCTAGCTATGATTGGCCTTATAGAAGAAGATGTACGTTTTGGTAGTGTTTTTGAGGCAATGCAAGGATTACCTGGTCAAGCAAGGCCAACTTTAAGTTTACTAAACACTTGGTGGCAACAACAAAGTGAGGTAAGTAGTGCTCTTAGGGTTTTGCAAGCCCAAGGTATAGTAACAGTAAATAACCCTGAAGCTCCACGTATGCACTGGGCTTTACAGATTCCTGAGGCTCTTTGGGATGCTCTAAAATACGAGTTCTACACGACTTCTGTTTCATGGGTGCACTATAAGAGTATTAGTGAATTGCTATCTTTTGATGAGCTTATATTACCAGCTGATTTAAAATCCACCTTAGAAACTAGTTTAGCACTCATTAAAAATGGAGAAATAAGCACTTTGGTAGTACGTGGTCCAAAGCATAATGGTCGTAAAACTTTGCTAGGAGCTTTAGCAAAAACGCTAGGACTTGGTTTATTAGAGTTTCGTAATGTGCCAAAATCTGACGATAAAAATTGGCAGCTATTAGGTCCTTTGACTACAGCATTAAATGCTTTACCAGTTACTGCTTGTGAGCTTTCAGCAGGGGGGATTTTAGAGTTGTCGCCTTTACTTGCCTACAAAGGTCCATTGGGTATTGTTCTTGGTCGGCAAGGAGCAGTACATACTGGTCAAACAGAGGCATTAAGTTTTAATTTAGGTTTACCAGACAGCCAGAGTCGTAAACAACATTGGCAAGCTGCTCTTGGCACAGAAGCAAATGGACTAGCAGCTATTAGTGAGCGTTTTAGGTTAACTAGCGGTAATATAAAACGTACAGCTAGTTTAGCCCGTACTCATGCAAGATTGGCAGGGCGAGAAAGTGTCAATCTCGAAGATATTTGGCAAGCTAGTCGCAATCTAAACCGAGAAACACTAGAGACATTAGCTACACACATTAGTACTACAGGTAACTGGGGCCAACTTGCTGTTAATAATGAAACCCAAGAAGAGCTTAGGAATTTAGAGAATCGTTGTCGCTACCGTGAAGAGCTTAGAGAAACAGTTAATCCTGCTTTTAAAGATCGTTTAAATGTCGGAGTTCGTGCCCTTTTTAGTGGTCCGAGTGGTACGGGTAAAACTTTAGCCGCACAGCTACTTGCTTCCTCTCTAAGTAGGGACCTTTATCGGCTTGACCTTTCTAGTGTAGTAAACAAATACATTGGTGAAACCGAAAAAAATCTAAGTCGCTTATTTGACCGTGCTGAAGAACTTGATGTTATTTTGTTATTAGATGAAGGGGATGCACTTTTAACTCAGCGTACAGATGTACAAACTGCCAATGACCGTTATGCGAACTTAGAAACTAATTATTTATTGCAAAGGTTAGAATCTTTCGAGGGCATATTAGTTATTACCACCAATGCCAGCCAGCGTATTGACAGTGCCTTTAAAAGGCGAATAGATGTTGTTATAGATTTTCGTGCTCCAGAACCTAATGAGCGTTGGGCTATTTGGCAATTACACCTACCTACTAACCATGCTGTAGAGCAAAAGCTATTAACCGAGGTGGCTAGCCGTTGCAATTTAACTGGTGGGCAAATTCGTAATGCTGCTTTGCATGCTTCACTACTGGCTTTGCAAGATGGTGGCGTAGTAGTTTCGCAGCATCTTGATACAGCAGTGCGGCGTGAGTATCGTAAGTTGGGGCAGATGTGCCCTTTGAGACAAAGTTAAGCGCATTAAGGAAATAAACCAAGATGGCTGAGGCTGCAAGATTACCAGCACAAAAAACACAATCTCCAGCTGGTGGAGGCGGTGGAAGATCACGTGGGAGGAGCACCGCTCCACCAGGCGGTGGTCCCCAGCGAAAATCCGGAGCACCAGATAAAGCAGGTCCAGCTGTTAAATTAGGGGGTGGCCCTGATGCTGCCTCTAGACCTCAAGCACGTGGCCCCGCACAAGGGGGTCCACAAAGTGGACCTGCCGAAGCAGGACCAGATGCTGCTGCGGGGCCAGCTGTAACTCTAAGTTCTCCTGAGCAAGACCCTCGTTTTCAAGAAACAATTGCACAACTTGAAGAAAGTGCTAGCAATTTAAAGCAGCATGATCCTGCTTCACAAAAAGCAGAAGATGCCCAAGCTGCGGCTAAAGCACCTGATAATGAGGGACTATCTGAAGGTCAAGCCCAACAATTAAAAGAGATGCAAGGGGCTGAAACTAGTAAGCCTGAAGAAGGCAGTTTCTTAGCTCTATTGGAAGCAGAGATTATAAAAACTGTTCCTCCTAATGTTGGGAAAATTCAGAACTTTATGCAGGGCAGTGATCGGACACAGCTTAAGGGAACACTTAAAAGTAATGTTAAAGAACAAGAAAATAAATCTACAGCAGGTTTACGCGATGCTACTCAAAAAACCCCTCAATCTATTTCTGTAGCAGAGGCTCCTAGAACATTAGGTCCTGTAGATAATTCACCCAAGGCAAAAAGTATTGATTCTACTGGTGCCGTGCCCACTCCAAACCCTAATACTGAGGCAGAATTTGCAGAAGTCCGTAATGAAGCTGATCAACTCCTTACAGACAATGACCTTACTGAAAAGCAATTACGCCAAGCCAATGAACCACCATTTACTTCTGTTCTAGAAGCTAGAGATGAGGTTCATACTCAGACTCAAAGTGGTCTTGCACAATATAGTGAGCGTGAGCAACAAATTTTGTCTGGTGCAACCGTTCAAGCCACTAACCTTGGAGCAGGTGGGCTAGCTAATTTGGCCAAGGGGCGTGGTCTTGCCAACCTTGAAGTCCATGATAAGCAAAATCAGTCTAAGATGAGTAACACGGAAACACGGGAAAGTATTGTTAATCAAATAAACACTTTATATAAACAGACTGATACCAATGTTAAAAATATACTTAAGGGCTTGCGACCAAAAGTCATTAAAATTTTTGATCAGGGTGTAGATGCGGCTATTAGTCAAATGAGATCTTATATAGGTGCTCTTTTTAAAGAACGCTATGGTGGCTTCCTTGGTACAATAAGAGATTTAGGGGATTCAATCCAAAAGCTTTTCAATCAACCCTTAACTTTTGAAAAGGTTTGGTTTAAGACAGCTCACCGAAATTTCATTACAGCTCTTAAGGGATTAATTAGGCAAGTTGCTAAAGAGGTTGAAACAACTCTTAATGAAGCCAAAAAAGAAATTGATCGGGGAGAAAAGGCAGTTCGTAAGTTTGTTGAGAAGGATCGTCCCAGTAATCTAAAAGCTGTAGCTCTAAAAGCAGAGAAAGATATAAAAGGTAGCTTTAATAAATTAAGGCAAAATATTAACAGTCAAAAAAGGGAACTTGTAAAAGAGTTTGCTCAAAGGTACCACGATGCTGTAAAACGTGGTGAGAAAGCCTTAGAAGAAGAGAAAAACAAGCCTAGGACTACTCTAGACCGTCTTGAAAATTCTATAAAAGAGGCGGTAAAGATACTTACAGAATTTAGAGATAAGCTGATGGCCGTGTTTAGTAAAGGTGAAGCCACCATTAAGCTAATTCTAGAAAATCCCATTGGCTTTTTAGGTAACCTTTTGGCAGCTGCCAAGGGTGGTATTCAAGCTTTTCTTAGCAATATTTGGACCCACCTAAAACGTGGTTTTATGCAGTGGCTCTTCGGATCTTTAGCCAAGGCTGGTATTGAAATTCCTAGTGACCTCTCACTAGTTTCCATTTTTAAGCTGGTTATGTCTGTACTAGGCATAACCTATGCTCGCATGCGAGCAAAGGCAGTCAAACTTATTGGTGAGCGCAATGTGCGCATAATTGAAAAGCTAGTAGAGTACCTACGCACTTTAATTTCTGGTGGTCCTGCGGCATTGTGGGAAATGGTCAAGGGAGATCTTGCCAATCTTAAAGCTATGGTCATAGACACCATACAAAATTGGCTTATTGAGACTGCTATTACAAAAGGTGCAGGAAAACTAGCAGCTATGTTTACCCCTGCTGGTGCATTTGTTCAAGCCCTAATAACTATCTATAACACAGGCATGTTTCTTATACAAAAGGCACAGCAGCTTGCAAGCTTTGCACAATCCTTGATCAATTCTGTACATGCTATTGCTACTGGAGCCATTGGTGGCGCAATAGCCAAAGTAGAACAATCTTTAGGTCAGGCTATCCATATAGCAATAGGATTTCTTGCTAGTTTGGCAGGTCTTGGTGATATAAGTGACAAAATTAGAGGATTTATTCAGAAGGTCCAAGGAGTGGTAGACGTAGCTATTGATAAAGCAATTGCTAAGGTTGTTCAGATAGTCAAGAAGTTATTTAGTAAGGGACAGGATGATAAGCCTGATGAACGAACGGAAGAACAGAAAAAGGCTGATCTTAATAAAGCAATAGAGGAAGGCACTAGTCTTTTACAAAATCCTAAGTTGTCTACACGCTCTGTAAAGAAAAAATTACCTGCTATTCGCAAGCATTACAGACTCCACACTCTTGAAGTAATTACTAAAGACTCTTCTGGAAGTAAGGAGTTAGTGCATATTCGTGGTTCTATGAGTCCTCCTGGAGATGGGGAAGTTGTTGAAAAACCAAAAGGAATGGAGCTAACAACAATAAATTTTGAATTTACTCCCAAAGAACGTGAAGGAGACTTTATCTTTGAATCTCCAGAAAGTCAAATGACTGAGTATAGAGGACAATTACAAGCACAGGAAGCTGGTTTGAACAGCATGACAATAAAAGTATGGGAAGAGAATAAAACGGTTGCTAGGAAGGAGGGGAAAAACGCAGCAGCAAGACAGAGAACAGTTCTAAAGAATGTTGTAAAAAAAGAAAAGGAAAAGAAAAGTATAGATCCTGACAAACTTGCTAAAGAAACTGAACTCTTGAGTGATTTTGCAGAAAGGCACAATTTTACAGGAAACTTCAAAGAGCTAAAGAAAAAAATAAGGGACAAAGACCTAGAACTTGCAGCCTTGCATCGTGTTGATCAAGTTGCTGGAGGAAAACATGATGATTTTTTTGGTTTTGGTGATAGCAGAATCAATTCTTCTATTGGAGCATCTTGGAATACTGGAGGAAAAGTCCAAAAGATAAAAAATGCAATTGAAGGTATACCTGATGAGGTCAAGGCGAAAGAAAATATTAATGTAAAATTAACATTGAATGGATCGTAATGCTTGCTAAGGAGTAAGAATTTTGTGAATGAACTAAATATATATCATAAAAACCATGACCCTCCTACTAAATGTCGAGAAGTACCTCAAGGTACCCTAGAATTTTATAGCGAGAAACTCCCTCAGGAATTATTGATAGAGTGGCAAACCTTTGGCTGGTGTGGATATGGAGATGGTTTACTTTGGACCGTTAATCCTATTGATTACAGTCAAGTTCTCTCAGAATGGATTAAAAGTCCAAAAGAACTTTATACTGTTCTCCGTACGGCTTTTGGTTGCTTGATTTACTGGGATGGCACACGATTTTACCTTTTAAATGTGATTAATGGAAAAGTGATTCGATTTTTTCATACTGTTGACTTACTATTTAATCAAGCTCTTTGTGATGACGAAATTTTGGATGGACTTATCCTTCGTAAAGACTTTTTAGAGGCACGAGAACTCCTTGGGGATTTGTCCTATGATGAGTGTTATGGATTTTTCCCAGCAATTGCTTTAGGTGGTCCAGGTACCATTGAAAGTTTGAAAAAAGTAAGAATATATGAACATCTTGATATACTTAGACAACTTTTCTAACTAACTACCTCAAACAGATTTGTGGGAAATTCGTAGTTATCTTAGTGGTGGTCAAATTGCACGAGTATTTTTTAGTGTTCACTTAAGTGAAATGGCTCTTTTACATGGATTTATCAAAAAGTCTAAGAAAACACCTCAAAGTGATTTAAAATTGGCACTTAATCGGAAAAATCTTTGGCAAAGTGGATGGTTATAATATGAATAAGCATAGTGGAAGTAACTTTGACGATTTTCTTAAAGAAGAAGGTATTCTCGAAGAAGTTTCAGCTCGAGCACACAAAAGACTTTTGGCTTTACAAATTGAAGAGATCATGAAAGAGACTAGTATGAGCAAAACACAGCTAGCAGAAAAATTAAATACCAGCCGCTCACAAGTGGATCGCTTGCTTGATCCTAACAATACAGCCATTACGCTTGAATCTATGGAAAGGTTAGCTTGAGTTTTTGACAAGCAACTTAAAGTAGAGCTTGCCTAAAGCTAATTATATTGATTATGGGTTGGGTGCTCGAGCAACAAAATTTGCTGTATAGATTTATGGGTTGGGTTCTCGAAAACAACTACAAGCTAATTTTCTGCTCGAGCCTCATCTAACAAGCTTTGCTACACACTCCTTGCATATGTATTGAATTAATGTAGTAAAATTGTGCTATGCACTACCGCACTACTCTAGACGAAACTTATCAAATTACTTTATCAAAAGAAATACGCTCTGCTTTGGGAGTTCGCTCTGGTGATGTGCTAGACCTTGAAGTTCTCAATAATTCTCTTATAGTCAAACCAAAAGTACAAAAAACCCAGCAAATTTTTGGACAAGATAAAGATATTTGGGAAAAAGTTGATGCTATTGACTATATTCGTGAGCAACGTTTGTCTTGGCGCGATTAACTTTACTAAACAACAAAGTAGTTGCTTTAGATAGCGTTATATTTATCTATGCTCTTGAAAACCACCCTGAGTTTGGCGAAATATCTCTTGAGGTTTTTGAAAATATTGAACAAGGTTTATTACAAGCAGTTGCTTGTGATTTAACACTTGCTGAACTAATTGTTCAACCACTAAAACTTGGTCGTAAAGATGTAGCTGAACGTTACATCAAACAGTTAAGAGTATTTCCAAACTTACGTTTCTTATCTCTAACTCAAGAAGTTATTATAGAAGCTGCTTACCTTCGTGCCAAACATAATGTTGGTATGGTTGATGCTTTACATATTGCCTGTGTTAGTCGTGAAGCAAAAGTATTTATTACCAACGATCGTAGACTAAAAAAAGACAATCTGGGCGTAGAAGTGATGCTTTTAGATGATTTAGTTTAACTTCTATAATGCTTTCATGTCAGTTGTAAACTGATTATGGGTTAGGTGCTCGAGTAAACAAATACCAAAAAATGCACAAAAGGCTTTATGATTAATGCTGTGCTCGAGTAGTGCCAATCTTGACTGGGTGCTCGAGCTAATCTCCACTGCGTAAAATATCATTGGCGATAGAGTCACCTGCCATTTGCAAGTAATCAGTGCTATAATGCTTTAATGTCACTTGTCAGCCTTCAATTGCCCTCACAACTCTATAAACAAATAAAAAAGCGCATTGCCAATACTGAGCGCTCTGTTGAAGATGAAATTATTGCTGTTATAGCTAATGCACTTGATGCAAATGATGATTTAGCAAATTTACCTGTAGATATAACTGAGCAATTAAAACAACTTCACTTTTTGGATAATGATACCTTGAAACAAGCTGCACAGAAAACTGTAGAGTTAGAAAAAGCAAGGCGTATGCAAGAACTTGTTTTAAAACAGCAAGCCGAAGGACTTACAGAGCTAGAAACACAAGAAGCTAATATCCTCAAAGATTACGCTAACTTAATTATGATGATTAAAGCAGAAGCAGCTGTCTTGCTTAAAGAACGTGGCATTGATATTTCTAATTTACCTTAGATTCCTTAAAATCTTAAACTCTGACGTAATGTATGTCTAAAGCAAGTATTTCACAGGCATTACGCCAACAAGTTGCCAAGCAATCACTTTACCGTTGTGTATATTGCCAGACGCAAGAAATTGTGGCAGGCACGCATTTCACAGTTGATCATATAATACCTGAGTCTTTGGGCGGTCAAACTAAACTTGAGAATTTATGCCTTGCTTGTTGGGACTGCAATCTCATTAAGGGAAAACGTGTAGCAGCATATGACCTTAAAGAAAACAAGATGGTTGCTCTTTTTCATCCAAATAAACAACTTTGGGATGAGCATTTTACTTGGCAGGAAAAAGGAGTGCTTATTCAAAGCAATTCAGCAACAGGTCGTGTTACTATCAATACCTTGAAGCTAAATCGACCCTTGCTTATTCAGGCTAGGAAACGTTGGATCAAAGTGGGTTGGCATCCACCTAAAAATTAGTTGTGGACACCCTTATGTTTTCTGTGCAGAAAGTCTGACAATTTGTTATGCTCGAGCCAATCACCTCAAAATGCATAAAGAACTTTAGGATTAATGTTGTGCTCGAGCAAGCAAAGTTTGCTGGATAGATTTGTGGGTTGGGTTGCTCGAGAGAAAACAATTATAAAGTTTAATTGACATTATAGGAAATCTCCTATAAAATATTTTAATTAGTGGATTAACCCCTTATGCAAGTGACAAAACCACCTATCTTACGCCCTGTTGTATGGCTTGGTAATTCTAAAAAGAACATCCAAGCGTTTCCTGAAACTGCACAGAAATTGATTGGTGATGAACTTCAACTTATCCAGTATGGTGAAATGCCAAAAGATACTAAAAAGTTTAAGGGAGTAGGCAATGGTGTTCTAGAAATTGCTATTAGACATGATAAAGAAGCTTACAGGACAGTTTTAGTGGTGCAATTAGGACATAAGATTTATGTTCTACATGCTTTTCAGAAAAAATCAAAGAAAGGCATTGCTACACCAAAATCAGACATTGACCTGATAAAACAACGATATAAACAAGCACAGGAGCTAGCAAAAGATGAGTAAGAAACAAACAAAAATTAAATTTGAAGAAAGTAGTGGCAACATTTTTGCTGACCTTGGTCTTAAAGATGCAGAAGAGCTACAAACCCGTAGTATGATTGGCTATCATATTATTCAACTTTTGAAAGATAAAGACCTCAAGCAACGTGAGATTGCAGATTTATTAGCGATAAAGCAAGCTGAAGTATCACATTTAATGAATGGTCATTTTAGCCGTTTCACCACCGATAAATTGTTCAACTTTCTTAAAAAGTTAGGACAAAAAGTAACTATTCAGATAAGTCCCCATGATGAGGGTGAACCTTTTCAACAAGTTGCTTATGGAACGTAAATATAAGTAGAACATTGGTTACTTCACACAAATTGTATTTTGATAGTTAATGTTGTGTCAGATTTAGTAGCAATCTTAACTAGGTGCTCGAGCAAAACATCACCAAAAAATGTACAAAAGACTTTAGGATTAACGTTGTGCTCGAGTAGTACCAATCTTGACTGGGTGCTCGAGCTAATCTCCACTGCGTAAAATATCAATAGAGTCACCTGCCATTTGCAAGTAATCAATGCTATAATGCTTTAATGTATGTCACTTGTCAGCCTTCAATTGCCCTCACAACTCTATAAACAAATAAAAAAGCGCATTGCCAATACTGAGCGCTCTGTTGAAGATGAAATTATTGCTGTTATAGCTAATGCACTTGATGCAAATGATGATTTAGCAAATTTACCTGTAGATATAACTGAGCAATTAAAACAACTTCACTTTTTGGATAATGATACCTTGAAACAAGCTGCACAGAAAACTGTAGAGTTAGAAAAAGCAAGGCGTATGCAAGAACTTGTTTTAAAACAGCAAGCCGAAGGACTTACAGAGCTAGAAACACAAGAAGCTAATATCCTCAAAGATTACGCTAACTTAATTATGATGATTAAAGCAGAAGCAGCTGTCTTGCTTAAAGAACGTGGCATTGATATTTCTAATTTACCTTAGATTCCTTAAAATCTTAAACTCTGACGTAATGTATGTCTAAAGCAAGTATTTCACAGGCATTACGCCAACAAGTTGCCAAGCAATCACTTTACCGTTGTGTATATTGCCAGACGCAAGAAATTGTGGCAGGCACGCATTTCACAGTTGATCATATAATACCTGAGTCTTTGGGCGGTCAAACTAAACTTGAGAATTTATGCCTTGCTTGTTGGGACTGCAATCTCATTAAGGGAAAACGTGTAGCAGCATATGACCTTAAAGAAAACAAGATGGTTGCTCTTTTTCATCCAAATAAACAACTTTGGGATGAGCATTTTACTTGGCAGGAAAAAGGAGTGCTTATTCAAAGCAATTCAGCAACAGGTCGTGTTACTATCAATACCTTGAAGCTAAATCGACCCTTGCTTATTCAGGCTAGGAAACGTTGGATCAAAGTGGGTTGGCATCCACCTAAAAATTAGTTGTGGACACCCTTATGTTTTCTGTGCAGAAAGTCTGACAATTTGTTATGCTCGAGCCAATCACCTCAAAATGCATAAAGAACTTTAGGATTAATGTTGTGCTCGAGCAAGCAAAGTTTGCTGGATAGATTTGTGGGTTGGGTTGCTCGAGCACAATTTGCAACAAGCTACACAGAAAACTGTGGAATTAGAAAAAGCAGAGCATATGCAAGAACTTGTTTTAAAGCAACAAGCTGAAGCGTTTAATTCGAAGCCATAGGTTTCTCTTGCAAATGTAGTGCACATGCATTACATTATAATAAGAGGATAGTATGAATAAGACTGATCAAATACAGGTACGTATTAACCCTGAAACAAAGATGGCAGCTGAAGCCATTTTTGCCAAGCTGGGCATCAAACCTAGTGAAGCTGTACGCATGTTTTATCACCAAGTTGAATTAAGCCAAGGTATTCCCTTTGATGTACGTATTCCAAATGCTGAAACACTTCAAGCCATTAAGGATATCGAGGAAGACCGTGATTTGGTACGACACACTTCCCTTGAAAGTTTTAAACAATCCTTACAAGAGAACTAACCTTGCGTGATGTTGTCACCACCTCTGCTTTCCGCAAGGACGTAAAACGTATGCGGAAACGCGGCAAAGACATTACCAAGCTAGAAGATATTGTTGAATGCTTGGTTAAAGACATTGACCTTGAGGAAAAACATAAACCCCACCCCTTGATAGGTAATTGGAAACCTTTGTGGGATTTGCACATTGAACCTGACTGGGTGTTAATTTACCAAGTGACTGATGAAGAAGTGTATTTAGCAGCCACAGGAACTCATTCAGATTTGTTTGAGTAATTTACAAAAGGCTGTAAGTGACAGAAAATCACAATATTTTCTATTCCACCTGTGTGACCATGTTGCTCAGCAACAACTTATTGCGTAGCAAAACCAGTGTAGGGGCGTATTTCTGGAGGGCGAAAGCCTAGTACAATTTTATCTTGTGGTATACCTGCCTCAATCATTTCATCAGCAATGCCATCTTCTGTACCATCGTACTGAATCCAGACCTTGTCATCAATAATGTCAACATGTATAAGTGCACCATGAATGTATTTATCTCCATCCCAACCAGCTTGCAAAAGGGCATAGCTATTGTGTTCGTCATCAAAAGCACAGCGTGAAAGTATTTTTATATTGTAGGGTTTGTCCTGTGCATAGCTAGCAATAATATCTTTAACTATTTTAGAATAACCTAGCTTATCCATTGAAGAATTGTCTCCTTTTCTGCGTCAAACACAAGTAAGTTCAAGGCCTTGCTATCAAGAAGGATTTGCCCAATCTCTGAAGTAAAAATGGAGTTGTACACTCTTGAATTTACTGCTAAATAAAGAAACCTTTTAGATTGTCTGACAGCTAGAACATGTTTGTACAAACTATATTGACCCAGTGCCTGCTCTAAATCGTTAATATCAGACTTACCCTGAAAGCTTTTTATCTCAACTGCTATTTCAAGATCATCCTTTTTAGCTCCAAGAAGTTTACTAGCTCCAAGATCAATATAAAGTCGCTTTAAACCTACTTGTAGGATAAGAGGGTCATTAGTTATTATCCAGTTGTCTTTTTGCAAAGCACGCTTAACAACATTGTGGTAAATATCTAAACGTGGCATTAGAACTATTTAGCCTTTATCAATAGAAGTTAATTCAAGGAAAATGTTGTACAGGAAACTAGTTAAAAAGACACTATTTAGATCAATCATACTAATATCCAGTTTAGCATAGACTGTAGGGATTTTAGAGTTAATGTTGTGCTTGAGGGCATTTTACTTTCAACCACTAATCTAAAAGTGCTTGAGTGAAATTAGTAATTACATTATAATTACTTTATGAGCAAGCTTATTCAGATTGGTAACTCACAAGGTGTTCGCATTCCTAAAGCCTTTATTAAACAAGCAGGTTTAGAGGAAGTTGATTTAGAACTAGAAGTTGTTCCACAAGGACTTTTAATTAAACCTTTTAGACGACCTCGAGCAAACTGGCAAGAAGCTATTAACACTGCTATAAGCAAGCAAGAACTTGATTATGACTTTGAGTGGTTAGATGCAGATTTAGATAGTGGGACGTAGCATCAGATGCAAGATGTTGCACGATTTGATATTTACTTGGTGGCACTCGAGCCTATAAAAGGTAGTGAAATGAATAAGAAAAGACCTTGTGTAGTCATTTCACCTGACGAGATTAATATGCTTGCTACTGTTATAGTAGCGCCCTTAACTAGCAAAGGTTTTGAGTTAGTTACTCGAGTTCCTTGTAAATTTCAAGGTAAACAAGGTCTAGTGCTTTTAGATCACATTAGAGCAGTTGATAAAATGCGACTAGTTGAAAAACTTGGCAACATTGATGTAGAGTCTCAGAAAGAAATCTGTGAGACATTACAGGAAATGTTTGCTTATTAAATAATTGGTTTGTTGTGCTCGAGCAAACAAAATTTGCTGGATAGATTTATGGGTTGGGTGCTCGAGCCAACCACTCTAATACCAGCTAGCCTAAATATCAAACAAATCACTTAAACCTTGTTTTACAATCTTCAACTCTTCTCCATTTAGAATACCAACTCGTTTAAGAATACGAGTTGGATCTACACTACGCACATGCATAATCAGAACAACACTATCACTAGCTAAACCACCCTCACGAGTTCTCAAAAGTGGTGCGAAGCTTCCCTTTAGGGTTAATGAATGAGTCAGAGGCACAACTACATAGAGAGGTTTAGAACGAGTCTTCTTGATGTCTGCCAACTTAGAAACAACTATACAGGGACGTAACCCTTTTTGTTCACTACCTTGAACTGGTTCTAAATTAACAATAACTATGTCACCACGTTGATAAATACCTTGCTTAGCCATCCTTGGTGAAACTCTCGAGCCAATCTTTATATTGCTGAGAATCACCCTCTAAACTATCAATACTGTCTTGAAGATAATCAAGGCCACTTTCAAGCAGAAAATCCTGTTCTTTGCTAAAAGCTGGATTAGGATCAGGTTGGTAAGTTATTAAATCAGTGATACTTACTTCCTCTCCAGTCATTTTCTCAAGAGTTTTTATTAGCACGTTGAAAGTTTTTAGCTCAACTCGCTTAGGCTGTTTACGAACAAGGTTATACACTGTGTTTCGAGCTAATTGCCCAGCAGTAAGTGTTGATAGAGCATTAGGTGTTATTTCATGAGCATCTAAAAACTCTTTTAATTTCCATGTGGTAGCCATAAAACAAATATACCTATTAGCTATGAGTAAGTCAACATGGTACCAATAAACGAGTATACTTGCCAACTTGTAAACAAATTTACAAAAAGCTTCTATTTATTGATTGGGTGCTCGAGCACCCAAAATTTGCTGGATAGTTTTATGGGTTGGGCGTTCAAGGTAAATACTACCTCTAAAGGCATAACGCTTGTTTATTGCTCTAATTGAGTATACCATGTATAATAATTATTGATCTTGTCTTATTAAGTAACTTAAGGGACATCAATGTTACATGAACATATTTGAGAAAATCTGAAAGGGTCAAGAACAATCAACTTGACTTTTTGTAGTACATTTCTGGTTAAAATATGCCAACCCTTCATCCGAAAATCTCTTGCATTACACCCACTGCTAACCGCCGCTCTTTCATTCCTAAAGCAATAGAGTACTTCCTTCGCCAAGACTACCCCAATAAGGAACTACTCATTTTAGATGATGGTGGCGATCCCATTGGTGACTTAGTGCCAGAAAAAGAAAACATCCGGTACATACATCTTGATAAAAAACTTACCATAGGTGCAAAACGCAATATGGCTTGTGAAATGGCTAAGGGAGAAATAATTGCTCACTGGGATGACGATGACTGGCATGCACCGCATAGACTCTCTTACCAAGTTAGAGCGCTACTGCAAGAGGGAAAAAATGTTTGTGGCATTAATAATTTGTTGTTCTATGCCCCAAAGCAAAACCGTGCTTGGCGTTATGTTTACCCATCAGTTAAACGGTTCTGGCTATCAGGATCAAGTCTTTGTTATAGGCATAGTTTCTGGGAAAAACACCCATTCCCTAACATCAGCATCGGTGAAGATGCTCGTTTTATCTGGTCCAGCTCCTCAGAAAATATGATGGTTTTACCTAATTCAGATTTTCATGTGGGCATCGTACATGCTAATAATGTTAGTCCTAAACGGACTTCAGGTAGTTATTGGCAAGAATATTATGTTGAAGACATTTGCTATTTGTTGGGTGATGACTGGTCTTTTTATTGTAATAATCAACATTTCAATCAGTCTAGTAACGTGGTAGTACAAATAAATCCACAGTTTTCTAAAAGGAGTATTTCTATGGTTACAGTAGCTAGAGAAGAAGATTTAGCCCTACCTGAATTTGTAGCTTTCAATCAAGGGAAAAACTTACCAAGAATGCGTTGTTGGGAATTACCTTTTGCCCTTTTTAAGGCACAACTTAATAATACTATGGCCGTGTTGGATTGCACTATTAATCCTGCTGGTTTTCAAAAGCTCCTAACTGAACTTTATCCAGATGTACTTTATAGGCATTGGAATCCTATACAAGATGGACAATTCATTTTGCCCTTCGGCATACCAGATAACTCTTTTGATCGTGTTATTTGTATTAATACGCTCGAGCACCTACTAAAATCCCAACGCGAAAAGCTATTAGCAAGTTTGTCCTGTAAGCTTAAAACTGGTGGCCGTTTAATATTGACTTCAGATTACTACTTTGACTCTTTTTGGGAACGTTCAGAGCTTTTGAGCATGGGTGTAATGCACTCAGATAGGCAAGAGGTCTTCAATGGTTGGAATAAAGTAAACATCAAAGAATGGCTGGAAATTTGTCAACATAATAATTTGCAGCCAATAGGAGAAATGACACAAGAAGACCCTTGTGAAAGTGGAAGAGGTCTTTACCTCAATAAAGAACCCTATCCTCATGCTTGTATAGGGGGTGTTTTTAGCAAAGAGGTGATAGTACCTGCAGTAAGTAAGAAAATTGTTTTGGCCTTGCTTACTTGGAATACTAAAGATATTAGTATAGACTCGGTGAATGCTTATTTGCGTGAAGCATATATGCTGAAACGTCTTGGTCACCAACCTTTTATTTGTGTATGCGACAATGGTTCAACTGATGGGACAGCTGAAGCATTAAAAGTACTTGAGAAAGAGGTTGATATACCTCACAATTTTATATTCAATAAAGAGAATTTGGGGAACTCCATTGCACGTAATCAAATTATTGATGTAATGCTCCAATGGAAAGCAGATTACTTACTATTTATAGATGGGGATATTGAAGTTGTGCCCTTCTCCAGTTTTGCTATGTTACGCTACATGGAAAATAATGGACATAACTTGGGTTGTATTGGAGCTAATTCTAATGGACAAACACCTCATAGAAATAAGATCAGTCCTTGTCTATACACACTCAATAACTGTCAAATTAGCAACACTAATTTAGTAGCTTGGACACAATATGGTATGTTCAGGCGCGAAGTTTTTGATAGCAATATTCGCTTTGATGAAAAAAATCCTTTTAGTGGTCCAGGTTGGGGGTTTGAAGACAATGATTTTGCTTTTCAGATGGAAATGAAAGGCTATCTTAACCAATATTTTACTGGTATGGTTTATCTTCACCGAAATGCTCGCTCTTCTATTCGCATAATGCGTGAAAAGGGTATTGATCCACAAAGCCTTTATGCTCAGCGTAAAAAATATGTTATTGAAAAATGGTCACCAGTTACAGAAATTAATAATGGACCATTGAAGTATGTTCGGCAAATCAATATGAGGCTAACTTAGACTTAGTTTTGAGTAGGACCTTGAATTGAATTGTAAGACTAACTCTAAGCATCTTATTTAGAGAGTGATTAGTGGTTTTGACTTTGTCTAAGTACCTATAGGTGTAGAACTTATCGATTAATAGAGGGTGTAGGAGTTCCTAATTGCCCTTCAGCAGCTTCTGATTTAGCATCAAAACGTTTCCGCTCGAAACGGTAAAAGGCACTAGGTATAACAAAAAGAGTTAATAGCGCAGACGACGTCACACCCCCAAAAATCACCATACCAATAGGCCTACGAAATTCACTGCCATCACCTGTTCCAAGCAGTAAAGGAATACTGATAGCTACTAGTGTGCTGGTAGTCATCAAAATAGGGCGCAAACGCAATTTGCCTGCTCTGACTAACATTTCTCTTAAAGTTTCACCTTCTTGGCGTTGCTTTTTATTGATGACAATATCAAGTAGCAAGATAGCATTTTTAGTCACAAGGCCGGTAAGAATAACAATTCCTAGCACACTATTAACATCAAGGCCAATTCCTGTTATAATAAACAGCCACAAAGCACCTACTAAAGCTAAAGGTACTGTAAGTAATAAATAAACAGGAATCTTAAAACTGTTAAATTGACTAGCAATAACAAGATAGTTCAGAAGAAAAGCTAAGGCAAAGGCAATAGGAGTATATAGAATAAGGTCACCTGTTAAATCAAGTCCTGTGCCTTGTCCTTCAGTTACAAATTCATCAATAATGCCTGCATTGGTAAGTTCTTTTTTTAAATCCTGCCTTAACTTAGACATTGCAGGGCTTTCGGGTAAAACAGAAGCTTCAATATTTGCTACGTAAGTTTGAGATGTGCGGCTTATAGTTGTAGGGGCTTCAAAGATATCAAAGCGTCCTAATTCACCTAAAGGGATACTTTTGCCTAGTACCGGAGAGATAATTGGTAAACTAAGTAGAGCTTGCTCATCTTGCAAATCTGTAGGATTAACTTTAATTGTTATAGGGTACTCATTTCCTTTGTCACTAAAAGTAGCAGTCTCGATGCCAACATTGTAAGTACGTAGAGTTTGGTAGACATCATTAACAGTTAAGCCAGTACCACTTAAATTTGCAAGGTCAACCTTAAATACTCGCTCACTAATTGTGGTAGCTAAGTTAGAGCGTATATTGGTTAAGTGGGAACTGGTTTCTAGGAGTAACCTAGCTTCTACATCCCTTTGGCGTAAGAGGTCAAGGTCATTGGAAGCGAGAGTAAGAGTATAGTCTGCTACTCGAGGAGGCCCTGAGTTATCTATAGAATAAGCACTAATACTTGCTTCAGGGAAGTCTGCTAGTAATTTCTTAACTTTTTCTTCGTATTCAACAGCAAGCTCACGGTTAGTTTTTTCACGCAAGCGCTTATCTATAAGTTCAAAGCTGAACTCAGCACGGCCTGAAGAAGTAATGTTGCCTACATCGCTGTTGCTATTAACCCCTACAGCTACCTGCATAGTCTTAATTTCAGGGTGGATTTTATGTTCTCCCTTAATTTTACTAAACTCTCCCTCAATTCTGCTAGCCAAACTATTGGTTATATCTAAGCTAGTACCTGTAGGCAAGCGCATAGTGATGCCCACATAGCCTGAGTCTGTAGGTGGAGAGAAGCTGAAGTTTATTAAGCGAACAGCCATAAACAAACTAAAGAAAAGACCAAGGGCAAAAATAAGTACAAAATTGCTGCGGTTAAATCGTGATCTACCAAAAGTTATATCGCCTAAAAGGAAGTTAAGAGTATTCCCATAGGTTTTGCGCAAGCCATTTACAAACCAATTAGTTATTTGGAACAAGGGTAGCAAAATGGCTCCTATGAGTGTAAGTATTAAACGAAACAAATAATGTATTAGATGGAACAAGTAGCGTATTAAAGCAATAGTAATGGGTAAGGCAAGAAGGAAAAGGCTTAGCATTAAACCCCAAAGGAAAGGTAGAAGATATATTAGTGTATCAAAAAAAGGGCTTTCCTCAAATGAGATGCCAATGTGAGAAAGGAGAGCTAGGGAGTTACCCATAATTAAAAATCCCATAGAAGAAACTAAGTTTACGGAAGTGCTATTAGCACTCACTAAAATAAAAATAAGAATGAGCATTATAGCAGTAACAACAATTCCTGCAGCAACAACCCAAAAACGCCTGCTCTTGTACCAACTTAAACCTCGCAGATTGCCAATGCGAATGAGAGCAGGTGGAACATCACGCCAGCTAGCTGGCAAAGGATTGGGCATATAAGCTAGGCGTACAGTTAAGAAAAAGAGAGCTTCTAGATAAGAAAAGATTATAGCAGCAGTAAGAGTAAGGCCAAATTCAGCAAAAAATTGTCCTAAGATACCAGGTAAAAAAGATATGGGTAAAAAGACTGCTAAAAGTGAAAGTGTTGAAGCTAGTACAGCCACACTCACTTCGCCAGCCCCTTTCCTTACAGCCTCGAGCTTACTAAGTCCCATCTTTCTATGCCGATCGACACTCTCAGCTATGACTATTGAGTCATCAACTACTAATCCAACTGCTATGGTTATAGCTAAGAGCGTAATGATGTTAAAGGTAAAACCAAAAACACCAAAGAGAATTAGCGCTCCAGCAAAAGAAATAGGGATAGCTAGAATAACTGAAAATACTGAACCTAAGCGCCCTACAAAAAGAAATACTATAAAAGCCACTATGAAAACTGAACGTACGAGTTCTGCTCCAGTATCTTTCACACTTGAAGCAATAAAAGTGGTCTCATCATTTATTATTTCTACCTTATAACCTTTAGGTAAGGTTAGTTTTTTAATAGCTTTACGAATATTGTTAGCAGTAGCTACAGAATTAGACCCTGATTGTTTTTTTATTTCCAGTAAAATTACAGGTTCGCTATTTAAGCGCGAGTAAGCGGTAACCTCAGCTTTAGTATCGCGTACTACAGCTATATCGAGTACACGTAATCCACGCTGAGAATCAATAATCATTTCCTCTACTTGGCTTACATTGCTAGGTTTGTTGCGTCCAGCAAATAAAATACGCTCGCCAGCAATAGTTAAGTTACCCAAGGGCACTTCTGAACTACCAGCAGCAATTGCAGCTGCCACTTGTGAGGCACTAAGATTATAAAGCTCTAGTTTACCGGGATCTAAAAGAATTTGGATCTCTCGCTCAACTGGGCCAATAACATTAATGCTAGCTACACCCTCAACACGAAGTTGTGGTGTGAGGACATCTTCGGCAAATGTTTGGATAATGCTTAAATCTTCACCAGGAGCAGATACAGCAACATTTAAAATAGGATTGTCGTTAGGATCAAGCTTTTCAACTGAAGGGGAGTTGGCATCATCAGGTAATATGCCTTTGACAGCATTTACCCTTTGGGAAACATCAACAGCAGCTTGATCAGCATCTACACTAGCAACAAACTCAATAAAAACTACACTTAGACCTTCAAAGCTATAGGAGCTAATGGCGCTAATGCCTGGTAAAGTGGCTAGAGCTTCTTCTAAAGGTTCAGAAACTTGTTTGCTTACTTCTTCCGAACCTGCACCACTGTAGACTGTGCTTATGCTTACAAAAGGAAGCTCAAAGTTAGGTAAAAGGTCAACCCCTGTTGAAATTGAGCTTACTAATCCAAAAAAGACTACGGCTAAGAAAATGCTTATTGAGAAGACATAACGACGAATGAAGAAGCTGATTAGTTTAGTCATTATTGCTTGCTACTTTAGCACTAAAAATAGTTAGTAGCATAAAACCAGCTTAAGGATGCCTTTGATATATGCTTACCTGAAAGAACGCAGAACTAAACTACTTGAGCATTCTAACCCTTTTATAAACAACGATTTAACGCCCTATTTACGCTAAATATTCTACTCTTCATTAAGTGAAAGCAAGCTAGTTGCTTGCTGAAACTTAGAAATTGCCCACCCTTATTAATGTGCAGTTCAGGCCATAAAGTAGATCATTTTTTTAAAAGTATAGAGAAAGGAATTAATTATGAATAAGAAATTTCTAGTCATCATTGGCTTAATAACTTTGTTGATTTTGACCCTGACAGTTACAAGTTGTACTAGTAGTGGTCCCAAACCAAAACCACAAGAAGAAAGTTTAAAGGGGTTTACACTTTCTTTGCCAGGATCAACTATGGTTAATAAACCCTTTGGACTCACTGTTAAAGCCGAAGGTAGTGAAGGTAGTTCACCTTTTACTGAGTTTAGTGGCAAGGTGTCACTAGTTGCTTCACAAGGTACCATTACACCAAGCACTATCGATTTGCAAAATGGTGAGGGCACAGCAAATGTTAGCATTACAAACACCAAAGGTGTTGTAACCATTACAGCAAGTGCTGGTGGTAAAAATGGTAACAAAGATATTACTGTTAATGTACCAGAAAGATTAATAGAAATCCCCGGTAAGAATGAGCCTGTTGAGGTTAAGATACCAGATATTCCTTTTGAGCCAACCTTAGAAAGTTATAGTGATGATCATCCTGATCTTGAGGGCATTTACATTTCTCATAATACCTTGATAATTGCTTTCAACCTAGGCACCAAAGTTTCTGAAGCTAACGCTATTCTTGCAGAAGTTGGCGCTGAAATTGTTGGTGGACTTCCCGGAGCAGAAAATGAGGCTGAAGGTATTCTTTTTATACAACTGCCTACTCAAAATCACACTGAACTTGCTGAAGCTATAAAAACCTTAGAAGATAATTCACAAGTTAAGCATGTGGTGCAAGATGTCCTGCTTAATGGGGAAATGGTACCAGATTCTAATGGTGGTTCTCCTAGCGGCTGGACATGGCAGCTTAATCCTTCCGGTGGTAACTGGGGTATGGAACTTATTGGTGCACCACAAATGTGGAATCTAAATGGTGCTATAGCAAAAGTTGGTAATACTACTGATACTGGTGTACTTGATGTAGGATTTGCTAATAGCCACAATGATCTTAATTATTCTAGCATTAGCTCGAGCATCCAACACAGTCACGGCACCCACGTAGCAGGCACTATTGGAGCTAACTTTAGTAATCATATAGGGGTTGATGGTTTAACACCCTTTGCTAACCTTCATGTTCGTGCCTTGGGCAGTATCTCAGCTGTACCCGGTCCTAATGGCTGGTTCAAGAGCGCTGGTCAAGTTATGATCTTTGACTTCTTTAAATTGCTTAACAGCAACCCCAACATAAAAGTAGTCAATATTAGTTTAGGTTATAACTGGGCTTCAAATGCTAATATAGACTCTGATACTAGCCTAGTGGCCCAAAACATCGCTAAACAACATGGTGCACTCTTTGGTCTAGCAGAAATCATTCGCGTTATTTTTGGTGGCAAATTGCCTGTAATAGTGGCTGCTGCTGGTAACGATTCTAATGATGGCTTTGGGACACAGGATGCTCGTTATAGCAGTCCTTTTACAAGTGCTGCACTCAACTTTAACATTGCCAACATTATTGTAGTAGAGTCCTTAGCAAATTCACCTAGTAGTACAGGCGGTGCGACTCGTTCAGGCTTTTCCAATATAAATGGCCATATATCTGCTCCCGGTAGCAGCGTACTTAGTACTGTTTTAAACAATAATTATGGTACCAAAAGTGGCACTTCTATGGCAGCTCCTCATGTCACTGGCTTAATCAGTTATCTTTATAGCCTTGATCCTAGTTTGCCAAGACCCACACTAACTACCAATCCTATTCTTAGTTTGTTACAAGCAAACGATGTTCCTGTCGCTGGTGGTGCTAGTAACCGCATTAATGCCTTTGCTACAGCATTGGATGTAGATCGTGTTAATAACAATACCCTAGTCCTAAAGAAACTCTTAGATATTGATGATGGCACGCCTGATGGTAATCAGCGTATACTTATTCCTCCCACAGGTGCAGATTTCACTGGCGAAGATGCTGATGGTGATGGCGGTATTGGTGATGGCGATGTGAATATGTCTGACTTTAGGCGCTGGCGCGACTGGCTTTTACAAGTAGAGAATAGTAGCGCACTTTCTTTAGATGGAGCAGCAAATCACCCTAAAAAGGATGTCAATGGTAATGGTGCTGTTGGGTCAGCCTCGACAGAAAATATCTATCCACAAGGTGATTTTAATGGTGATGGCAGACTTTCTCGCACAGCTACGAACCGTGTTCCGGGAGCAGTAAATTCTACAGTAACAGACTTACAAGTTTTGCAAAGAATCTTTAATGACTCCAATTACAGTGCCAGTGACTTACCCCACTTAATTAACTCAGCAGATATTGAGGTCTGGCCACGTAATTGCCTTAACCGCCCTGATGTTACTAGTGTTCGCTCTTACATAATTTATGAGGGTAACGATTTACCTTCGCAAATTCGCACTCATAATAGCAGTCAGCCTCGCCAAGTCTACACGGTTCCTATAGCTAAAAAAGGTCACTTAGTTGGCATAGAAGCTTTGGACAATGCTAATAATATAGTTTTTGAAACAACTAAAACTTTCCCCTTCACTTTAGGTAGTGATGCTTTTTGGAACCCTGAGTGTGAAGGCACTTCTCCTAAAGATCATGGCCGCAGTTGGGGTGATCCACATATAATTACTTTTGCTGGCTTAGCTTATGAATTCCAAGCAGTAGGTGAGTTTGTCTTTCTAGAAAGCAATAGTAAAGATTTAACTGTGCAGGTATGCGAAACGCCTTGGGGCAACTCTGGTCGTGTAAGTGTTAACCGTGCTGTTGCTACTATTGTGTCAGGTAAGCGTGTGAATGTTGATGTCACTCAAGGCACTCCTGTTAGCGTTGATGGAGTAACTCAAAGTATTGCTGATGGTGGTACTTTAGCAGTAGGTACAGGTCAAATTCAGCGTAGTGGTACTACTTATAAAATCATTTATCCTAGTGGCGATGAACTTCACTTGAAGCTTTATGGAGCTGGCTATATCAACATTGATATGTATATAGATGCTAGTCGCAAAGGTAAAGTAGCTGGCTTACTAGGTAACGCCAACGATATTACTAGTGATGACATTGCTTTACGCAATGGTACGGTGCTAACACAGCCACTAAGTTTTGCTGATCTTTATACTACTTATGCCAATAGTTGGCGTACTCAACCTGTGGAGTCACTCTTCGATAGTGGTTTCCAGTGTCCTGCGAATACAAATTATCCAGTTGCTTACACTACTAGTAATGATCTTGATCCCCAAGTTAAGCAAGCAGCAGAAGCTGCCTGCCAGCAGGCTGGAGTAACAGATCCTCATTTGCTCGAGGCCTGCATAGTAGATGTAGGACTCACCAAAAATGTAACCTTTGCCGAAGGTGCTGCAGATACTACTCCACCCCAAGAGGTTTTAGTAGTAAAAACAGAACTACCAAATCCAATACTTAAGTATGTAGGTAGTGAAGAGTACAGTGCTAATGGCAAACAATTTATAAGATACAAGCTAGCTGTAGAAAACTGGCAAGACTATCCTGATGCTTTATTTGTTGCCTCACCTAACTTACCACCTTGTGGTAACAATAATAATTCTTCTAGAACATGGGTAGATATTTTCAACTCTGCAAATGGGGATAGAATCTATGGTTTCTGTGCTCTGGGTAAATCAGAAAACTTGCAAAACCTTTGGTTTGCTGTAGAGAAATGCCAAATCCCTCCTGCGCTTGTTCATATCAAGCTCATTGATCGTTTATTAAACAAGGAATACCCATCTAATAGAGTTAAAATTCCTGAGCAGGATTGTGATGGTCACAAGATAGTCATAGTTCATGGTAGGGCTACTTCGGTTATGCTCGAGTACAAAACAGGTCTGGAAAAATTAGGTTTTAGCGTTGACAACCTTGATGTATCAAATGTTAATCAAGAGCTACTTTCTCAATATGATGCCATACTTATTGATTCTTTAAGTGGCAGTTTGAGTGAGTGGCAAGGTAACGAGGATGTAATAAGCGCGATTCTCAATGTAGAGAAACCTGTACTTGGTTTAGGTGAAGGCGGCTATGCCTTTTTAGGCAAATTTGGGTCTCCTATAGGTTATGGTAATGGCTGGCACGCTACTAGAACAAGTTTTGAAGTAGTAACACCTAAACATGACTCTTTAGTTGGACCTAGAGCAGTTGTTGAAACCCGTGGTCAGGTAAAAGTATCAAATGTAGCTATGGGTGCTGTCGAAATCAATATGCCAAAACCAACTAGTGATATTAAGCTTGTTGGTCGTTCTGTAAGCGATGATGATCATTATCCTGTAATAACCCAAAGTGACTTTTATGCCCTCTGGGGTTTTCATGGTTCACCAGCAAGTTATACTGATAGTGGCTGGAATGCTCTAGCTAACTTAATTGATGCTCTTATAGATTAAAGATTAAGCAGAAATTTTTGGCTGTCCAAACCTTGAAGGTGTTTGAAACCTTCAAGGTTTTTTTGTGACTAAAGTTTGGGAACTGTTGTTAAAAACCATTTGCCTAGAATGGATTTTGCTTGTTACTGCCCCCTGAGGATAATGAAGATCAAAAGTTTATTGATGAGATTAAAAGCAAAGAGGTGTTGAGCTTTTCTGTAACTTGTCTTGATACACGAAGCTTGATCTTGAAAGATAGTTTATCTAAGTAATTTTAAAGTTTTGGTAAACTTTTGAGTGCCACAACCAGATCATTTTCCTACAATTAAATTTCTGGGTTACAAGATAGCTAATATCACGCTTTTAGAGGCTACTAATTGGTGTCTAGCAGCAATAAAAGGCTCCAATCCAAAGTTACTGGTAACGCTTAACCCAGAAATAATTATGCAAGCTGAAAAACTACCAAATACTAAAGAAGCTCTTTTACAAGCTGATTTAACTGTGGCAGATGGTGTAGGCGTGCTCTGGGCAGCTAAGCAATTTGGGCATAAGCTTCCTGAGCGCATTCCGGGTGTAGAGCTTATGATGCAACTTTTAAAAGAAGGCGGCAGTAACTTAAAGGTTTATTTTCTAGGTGCTAGACCATATGTAGTTAAGAAAGCTGCTGCTAATGCTCGAGCGCTTTACAAGACTCAAATTGTAGGAGTACAAGACGGCTACTTTAGACGCCCTGAAGAAGAAGCTAAGATTATAAAAAATATAAGAGAAAGTGGTGCCCACTTACTTTTAGCAGGTTTGGGAGAAGGGCAAGAGCTTTTCTTGCACCAAAATCGCAATAAACTTAATATTCCTTTGATGATAGGAGTAGGAGGAGCACTTGATATTTTATCTGGGGAGGTAAAAAGAACACCTATCTGGACAAGGAAATTGGGAATAGAATGGGCTTATAGGGTTGGTTTAGATGTAAAACGTTGGCACAGACTTCCTAGGCTTATAAGATTTGTTGGATTGGTCAAGAAAGCAAAAGGTTTTCCTACGAAAAGAGCCTAATAGCCAGTTATACAACCACACAGCATAATATCAGGTAAAATGCATAATGCAGGTTTTAATCTAAAAATCTTTCTATTTTCTATTGCTTTAGTATTTATTGGAGTTTTATCGAATGGACAAGGGCTTGTGGGGGGACAGGGGGATTTGTTGCTGGCTCGAGCCCTAACCATACAAGCCAACCTCATTACTAAAGACCCCAGCAAGGAAAATGCTTATCTGGATTTAGCATTACTGCTAGCTTTAGGATCAACTAAATTGAAAAAGGATGCCCCTGAAAGCTATCCGACATCTCTTGTACCAACTCTATATAGTAAAAACGCAGGGGTAATAACCTTTAGAAAAGACAATTCATTCACATTCATCCCAGAAAGAAATATTATGGTCAGTGCTTCTCCTGATGGCAGCCTTTCTTTTTGGGATGTTACTATTACAGCGCAATGTCATGGAATATAACTCCTAGACAATATAGCAAGAGTACGTTTTCGATGCGAAGCATAAGCAGTATAATTTCTGCGCTGATAGTAACGAATTAGATTTAGTGATTGAGCTATTGTCAATCTAGGTAACGGTATTGCTGCCTTGAGCAGCACTCTTGCCTGTGGCAAAGTTAAAGCTGGAGACTTTTCTCCTAACATTAAACGCATCCTCACCAGAAAATGATGTGCTAGACAAGTTAATAGTATATGGTGATGCCAACCTAAGTAGCTTCTAGTTTCGTAGTGATCAAGCCCCAGTTCTTCTTTTGATTCCTCAAACGATGTTTCTATCGGCCATCTCATTCCACTTAGCCACACTAATGTTTCTAGGCTGACTTCTTCTGAGTCATTGCACAAATAATAGCTTATCTCTCTTTTCTCATTTAGGTTACGCCGAATTACCAACCACAGTTCCACTGGCTCTTCTTCTCCCCTTGTTTCCCATATTCGCTCAAAGGCAAATTCACATACTATTGGCCCTTTACTTCCTTCTTTCACTACATGTTTACTCCATTTTTCTGCTTCTATTTCCTTTGCTAACTCATCTATCCGTATTGATTCAATATTTGCCCTTGCTAGTTTCGGCTTCCTTCCCCTACCTTTATATTCAGGTACCTTGACCTCTGGCTTCTCCTTGTATACCTGCGTATCGCAAGATACTGCTGTAAAGTACTTTTTTCCTAATTCAGCTACTCCATCTCTAAACTCGATATTATTTCCATACAATGCATCTGCTAGCACATATTCAAAGCTCAAATGCCCTCTCTCTTCTGTCTTTTTTATCATTCCTAACGCTATTTCTGGTTTGGTTCTAAATTCTAGATCCTTTGGCACTCCACATTCTTCCCTTTTTTGTTCATGCTCTTTATCAAACCATTGTTCTGGTAAGTACAACTGCCCTTCTGTTAAGGTATGTCCTTTGTTACTGGCATACCCTAGGTATACTCCTACTTGACTGTTCTCCACTTTTCCTACTGATCCACAATATTGCCTTGCTACTCCTACTGAGCTTTTTCCTTGTTTTACATTCCCTGATTCATCAACTATCAGTACTCCATCATTACCTAAACTTTCTGCAATAAGTTTTTGATGCGTGTCAATCACAGGTTCTAACTGCCAAGGGCTTTGTCCTACAAAGTTTTGCATGCTACGGACATTCAGTCCTATTGATAGTGCCATTGCTTCTATATTTTTTCGATCAAGGTTGCTTAACAAACCTTTTAGATAATGTCCTGTCCAGATCAAACTTTCAGGTCGTTTAAATGCTTCTTCAAACTCTGCTACGTATTCTTTGAGTTCTTTTGCTAGCGCTTCTATATCTGCTTCAACTAAGTTGCATTCTGGAGGACTTAAATTTACGGCCTCTTCTAATATTTCATTGTGTGCTTTATAAATGTTTTTCATAGCCTTAATTTATTATTCACACTCGCACTTTTTTCGCACTTCCCCTTACTTAATATGCAACATTGCGCTGTAATATTACTACAGATAGCGTTATAAAAATAACTAAAAAAGTTCATGAGGGTGTAGTTGATACCTTTAAATACCTTTCTGAAATAGATGTATTAGTAGAAGATCAAACTATAGCTTTCTGGCAAGGGAGTATTGGTAAACTAGTTAATAGACCACAAGAAGTTTATAAAATAGACCTTATGAAAAGACTTGTTCCCAATACCCCGAAGGTTCCTAATAATGAAAAAGCTTGCCTCTAAAACCCTTCTTACTATTTTTATTTTGGCTATTTCTCCGTTAACTATTTTATTAGCAAATGAAGATGACAATCTAACTAAAATAGTAAACTGTGTTCTGAATGCTCCTAGCACAATTTCCAAACCAACTTTTGAATTGCTTAGTAGAACCATAAAAGACTTAGGTAATTTTCTTATCAGTAAAGCTGACCCCTATCAACAAGTCGTTGATTTAAAGAATCCTTTTCAAAGAAAGCTTATCCTCGAGCGTTTAAAAATGGAAAAGGACGAGCTGCTAACTGTTGGACACTTGCTAGAAATCGAGAAATTAAAATTAAACTCACAAGAGGAGCTTGATAGTTTTTTCTTTGGGTTGGCTCCAGAATGGTTTGCTAACTTACGAAAACTTGACCTCGGTGTTAAATGGCCTTCACATAACAATATAAGTAATTTAATCGCTCTAAAAAACTTAACTAGTTTGCAACACCTTGACCTCTCTGAAGCACAAATAGATGATATAAGCGCCTTATCAGATTTGACTAATTTGCAGTACCTTGAGCTTTATTCTACAAAGATCAACGATATAAATGCTTTGTCTAGCCTAAAAGAATTACAGCATCTTTCTATTGGGAGTACTCAAGTAAGTGACATAACTGCTTTGTCAGGCTTAACTAGTTTGCAGTACCTTAATATCTTTAATACCCAAATCCATGATTTAAGCGCTCTGTCAAACTTAACCAATTTACAGACACTTTATCTTAGTTACTTGGAGATTAGTGATCTAAGTGCTTTATCAGGCTTGCCTAATTTGCAAACCCTTTCTCTCAAAGGGACTCCAGTCAGTGATATAAGTGGCTTGTCAAACTTGCCCAGCTTGCAGATTCTTTCTCTCAAAGAAACCCCAATCAGCGATATAAGTCCTTTGTCAGGTTTGACTAGTTTGCGTTACCTTAACCTCGAGAGCACTGAAGTGAGTGACTTAAGTGCTTTATCGAGTCTAAGTAACTTACAGAAACTTGATCTTGAGAACACATCAATCACTAGCATAAGTAGCTTATCAAACTTAAATAACTTGCAAGAGCTTTATCTCTATCACACCCAAATCAGTCAAATAAGTGCTCCACCAGACTTAACTAGCTTGCGAAAACTTGATCTCAGAAATACCCCTGTCAGCGATGTAAGTGGCCTGTCAAATCTAAACAATTTGCAAGAGCTTTATCTTAGTAATACCCAAGTTAGCGAGATAGTTACTCCATGGAATTTAATTGGCTTGCAAAAGCTTGATCTTAGTGATACTCCAATCAGTAATATAAGTGGTTTATCAAGTTTAGTTAATTTGCAAATGCTTCACCTTGATGATACACGAGTTAGTCAAGTAGATATAGGTGTTTTATCAAGCTTTATTAACTTGCAAGATCTTCGCCTTAATAACACGCAGGTTAGTAACATAAATAATTTGTCGGATTTAATCAATCTGCAAAAACTTTACCTTGATAATACACAAATCAGTGACATAAGTGCTTTATCAGGCTTAAATAATTTGCAAGAACTTGGCCTTGGTGACACTAAAGTTAGTAGCATAGGTGCTTTGTCAGGTTTAACTAACTTGCAAAAACTCAACCTCAGTCACAATAAAATCAGTGACATAAGTAGTCTAGCAAATTTAACTAATTTGCAAGAGCTTGATCTTGATAGTACTCAGATTCATGAAATAAGTGTTTTATCAAAATTAACTAATCTGCAGGAACTTTATCTATTTAATACCCAAATAAATGATATAGCTAATTTATCAGGCTTAAGTAACTTACAGGAACTTTATCTTTCACACACACAAATCCACGAAATAAGTGCTCCATTGGAATTAATCAATTTGCAGTTACTTTTCCTTACTAACACTCCAATCAGCAATATAAGTGGTTTGTCAGGTTTAATTAATTTGCAAACCCTTTTCCTTGATGGGACAAAGGTCAGCGATATAAGTAGTTTGTCAGGCTTGGATAACTTGCAGCACCTACATCTCGAGAATACCCAAATCCGTGAAATAAGCTCTCCTTTAAAGTTAATCAATTTGCAAACACTTTACCTCAATGAAGCACCAGTCAGCAATATAAATGGCCTGTCAGGTTTAAATAACTTACAGTACCTCTACCTGAATGACACCCAAATCCATGAGATAAGTGCTCCCCTAGAATTGGCTAGCTTACACTATCTTTATCTTAGGGATAGCCTAGTGGGTAATATAAATGGCCTGTCAGATTTACCTAACTTGAGATATCTTGACCTTAGTAGTACTCTAGTCAATGATGTCACTGCTTTGTCACGCTTAAATAGTTTAGAAGAACTTGATCTTGACCACACTTCAATTAGTGATATAAGTGATCTGTCGGGCCTAGCCAACTTGGAAACACTTTCCCTTTATGGCACCAGCATTCGTGAAATAAGTGTCCCACTGGAATTACCTAATTTATATTTCCTTGGCCTTAGTAATACCCCAATCAATGATATAAGTGGTTTATCAGGTTTAACTAATTTGCGGAGCCTTTCCCTTGATGAAACTCAAATCAGTAAAATAAACTCTTCTTTAAATTTACCTAAATTACAAAACCTCTCCCTTAGAAACACTCCAATCAATAATATAAGTGGCTTGTCAAATCTATCTAACTTGCAAAAACTTGACCTTGCTAGCACTCAAATCAGTGACATAAGTAGCCTATCGGGCTTAACTAATTTGCACCACCTTGATCTACAAAATACTCGAGTTAGTGAAATAAGTGCTCCATTGGATTTGCCTAACCTGCGAAAACTCTACCTCTATCACACACCTCTCCATGATATAAGTGGTCTATCAGGCTTAACTAATTTGCTAGACCTTGATATGCGAAATTCTCAAATTAGTGATATAAGCTCTCCATTAGATTTGCCTAATCTGCAGGAGCTTGATCTCGATGACACACCAGTCAGTGATATAAGTGGTTTATCAAACTTACCTAAATTACGAGAAATTCACCTTGATAACACCCAGATAAGTGATTTGAGTTTTCCATTGAATTGGCCTAGCTTACAGAAACTTAATATCAGTAACACACCAGTCATTGATATAAGTGGTCTATCAGACTTAAACAACTTACAAGGGCTGTCTCTCAAAAACACTCAAATCCATAAGGTAGATGCTTTATCAGATTTAATTAATTTGCAAACACTCTCCATAGAGAGTGCTCCTGTCAGTGATATAAGCGGTTTGTCAGGTTTAATTAATTTGCAAACACTTTCTCTAAAGAATACACAGGTTAGTGATATAAGTAGTCTATCAAGCTTGTCTAGCTTGCAGAAACTTTATCTAGAGAATACCCAAATCCACAAAATAAATACACCATTGGATTTAACCAATTTACAAGAACTCGACCTGAATAACACTCCTATCAGTGATATAAGCGGTTTGTCAGGCTTAAACAACTTACAAATACTTTCCCTCAGGAACACCCAAGTCAGTAAAATAAGTACTCCCTTAGATTTACCTAATTTGCAGGAACTCACTCTTTCTAGCACCCCAATTATTGATGTAAGTGGTCTGCCAAATTTACCTAACTTGCAAACTCTTTACCTCGAGAACACCCAGATTGAAAAAATAAGTGCTCCACTGGAATTAGATAGTCTGCAAACACTTTATCTGAATAATACTCCAATCAGTAATATAAGCGGTCTGTCAGGTTTAACCAGTTTGCAGAAACTTTACCTTGAGAACACTCAAATCAATGAAATAACTTCTCCCTTGGAATTAATTAACTTAGAGTATCTTGATCTCAGTAGTACTCCAATTAGTGATATAAGTGGCTTGGTAGGTTTACCTAACTTGCAAAAGCTTCTACTTGATTATACCCAAGTCACTAAAATAAGCGCTCCTTTAAATTTACCTAACTTGGAGTACCTTAATCTTAGTAGTACTCCAATTAGTGATATAAGTGGTTTGTCAGGTTTACCTAACTTGCAAAATCTTAGGCTCGATACCACCCAGATTAATAAAATAGGTACTCCGTTTGATTTACCTAACTTGAAAGATATTGATCTTGATAATACGCCAGTCAGTGATATAAGTGGCCTGTCAGGTTTATCTAATTTGCAGGAGCTTGATCTCAGGAACACTCTTATTGATAAAATCAGTGCTCCACTTGATTTACCTAACTTAGATTATATGAACCTTGATAATGCTCCAGTCAATGATATAAGTGGTTTATCAGATCTACCCAAATTGCGTGAACTTAGCCTTAAAAACACCAAAATCAGTGAAATAAATACTCCCTTAAAATTAACTAACTTGCAAGAGCTTTATCTCGAGAATGCTCCAGTCAGTGATGTAAGCGGTCTTTCTGGCTTAACTAATTTACAGAAACTTGATCTTGATGGCACCAACATCAGTGAAATAAGTGCTCCACTAAACTTACCCAACTTACAGTACCTCAATCTTAATGACACCCTAATCAAAGATGCAAGTGGGCTTTCTGACTTAATTAACTTGCAAACACTTTTTCTTTATAATGTACCAATTAATGACATAAGTGGGCTATCAGGCTTGACTAATTTACAGTACCTTTATCTTACTAATACTAAAGTCAGTGATATAAGTAGTCTTTCAGGCCTAACTAGCTTGCGGCAGCTTCTCCTCAATAATACCCAAGTCAGTGATATAAGTAGTTTGTCAGGCCTACTTAATTTGCAGGAGCTCCATTTTGATAACACTAAGGTCACTAAAATAAGTTCTCCACTAGATTTACCTAATTTGCAGGAACTTGGACTCTATAAAACCCAAATTAGTGATATAAGTGGTTTATCAGGCCTAACTAATTTACAGTATTTTTCCCTAATTGATTCTCCAGTAAGTGACATAAGTAGTCTGTCAGGTTTAACTAACTTGCAAGTGCTTAGTCTTAATGATACTCAAGTTAATGATATAAGTGCTCTACTGAACTTAACTAACTTGGAAATACTTTACCTTAATAATAATTTGATCGATGATATAAATAGTTTATCAAACTTAACTAACTTGGAGAACCTTTTACTCAAAAATACCCAAATCAATGACATCAGTGCTTTGTCAACTTTTACTAAGTTACGCTATCTTAATCTCGAGGAAAACCCTATTAGGGACATAAGTGATCTATCAGATTTGATTAACTTAGAGAACCTTCATCTTGGAAATACTCAAATTAGTGATGTGAGCGCTTTATCCACCTTAACTAATTTGGAATATCTTTATCTAGATAACACCAGAATCAGTGACATAAGCCCTTTAGCAAGCTTAGGTAATTTGAGAATCCTTCATATTGAGAACACTCAAGTAAGTGATGTCAGTGCTCTGTCTCACTTAACTAGCCTAGAAATTTATAGGTAGTGGGTGAACATATTAAAGTTGAGAAGTTGTAAAACTATTAGGTAAAAGCTCTTTTAGATTGTAGGTTTTTATAACACCTTTGGTATTGCCAATAATTATTGTTAGCTCGAGCCCAAACTCGCACATAACTTGCCTACACACACCACAAGGAGTAGCCCCATCTTCTGTTACTACTGCTATAGCCTCAAATTCCTGCTCACCGTCAGAAATAGCTTTAAATATAGCTGTGCGTTCAGCACAAATTGTAGGCGTGTAGGCAATATTTTCGATGTTGCACCCACTATAAATATTACCTTTCTTATCAAGTAATGCTGCCCCAACTTTATAGTTAGAGTAAGGAGCATAAGCAAAATTTCTTGCTTCTAAAGCTTTATTCCAAAGTGTTTGCCAATTTGCTTGATTTTCCATTTGGGTAATATTCAGATAGAATCCTTGTAGGATTTATATAATGAACTTATGTCTCATTTAAGCTGTTTCACAAAGTAAGTCAATGCTTAGGATTTCTGCTTCAAGTTCCAATTAACGATTCTCATCACGTAAACGCCTTAATTTGACTGAAACCAGACCAATTTTAGGAGGCTTGCAAACGCTTATTACTTAGGTAAGTTAATGCTAAGGCCAATGCATCCCCTACATGATTGCTTTCTAGCTTACTAAGTTTTAACATAGCTTTTACCATATATATAACTTGTTCTTTACTTGCAGCACCTGTACCCACTAAAGTTTGCTTAACTTGTTTAGGAGAGTACTCTGTAACAGGAATATCTAATTGACAAGCCGATAATAAACATACTCCAACAGCTTGCCCAACCTTAAAACCTGTATTGCCACGGGGCTTAAAAAATTGTCCTTCAATTGCTAAAGCACTCGGTTTATAATGTTGCAGAAAACTTTTAACCTCGGTAAATATATGGTTTAATCTTTCAGGTTGTATAATATTACTGCTAGTACGAACTAACTTACTACCAAGATGAGTTGCTTCACGTTTTTGCTCGAGCACTGCCCCCAAACCCAAATTAGCAAGACCGGGATCAATGCCTACAACTACCATACTCTCATCTTTAATTCTTGCGATAATTCTTTTCTAATTAGCGAGAAGCATAGTAACTAGATTTGGGTGGCATTCCCCACATAGCTACTGCTTCACTAGCTATGGCTCTAAATACCGGAGCGGCTACAGCAGAACCATAACGGTGTTTACTTCGGGGTTTTTGCAAGTAAATTGCCACTATAGCCCTAGGTTCATCAGCAGGGAAGATACCTGCAAAACTAGTAGTGTAGTCCCCTTCTATATACTCTCCAGCATCATAATCGTAAATATCTGCTGTGCCAGTTTTACCTGCTATGCTCACACCACTTACTAGTGAATTTCTAGCTCCACCATACTCAGCTGCACCTACTAACATTTGACGTATGGTAGCAGCCACTTCAGGGCTCAGAAGTTGAGTAAGTTGCTTAGGCCTGCTTCCTTCAACAAGGTAAGGAGGAATATAAAGGCCATCATTAGCAAAAACACTGTAGGCAGCAGCCAACTGCAAAGCTGTAACTGATAAGCTTTGACCAATGCTAACAGAAGCATGATCTTGTGGTACCCAGTCCCACCAATCGTTTATATGCCCACTACGAGTGTAGGTATGAGGTATAATTACATCTTGGCCAAAACCAAAATCGGCTAGCCAATTGTAGAATTCTTGGGAGCTAAAACGAGCAGAAACTTGAATCATACCTACATTGCTTGAGTACTTAAGAACATCAGCAACACTTATGATCTTGTCATGTTTCATAACATCCTGGAAAGTGTGCCAACCCACCCTCATAGACATATCTGCCTCTAGTAGTTCATTAGCTCTAAGCCTACCACTTTGTAAAAGTGCTGCTATGACTATCGGTTTAAATGTTGAGCCTGGCTCAACTTGTTGTAAGAAGGGGCGGTTAAGCATAGGGTCAGGCCTTGAGTATAAGTAATGTTGATAGTAATTAGCATCATACTCAGGATAACTTGCAGCTGCAAGAATACGGCCTGTACCAGCTTCTATCACTACTACTGCACCATTTTCAGCTAAATTATCTTCAGCTGATTTCCGCAAAGAAGCTTGCGCTACTGCTTGTAGAATGGGATCAATAGTAATTGTCACGTCTTTTCCTTTTTGTAAGGTATTATCTAAAGTTTGTTCTAAACCTTGCAATCCGTAACTGCCATCTTCTTGGCGCTTACCACTAAAACCAATTAGATTGGCAGCTAACTTACCCTGCGGATAACGGCGATTTTCCACATCACCTTCAGCAAAGAGAGTTATATCCCCATTCCTATCCTTAGCCATAATGTTGCCCCTACGAGTACTTTCTTTTAGTCCTTCAGGCCACTTGGGCAAAACCGCCTGCAACCTCCCAAAGCCAGCTAAAGCAACGATAAGAGGTATAAGTAAAAATATACGTAAGATAATTTTGTTGCGTAAGATTAATGAAAGCTTTTCAGATTTAGAAGATTTTTTACGATTTAGTACCATTTTGTCCATATCTCCAATTGGGTTTTGTTAGGGGTTAGTGTAGTTGTAGGAGCTTGTAGAAAAGAGGCTGAAAGTGCTGTTTCATCTGGAGTTAGAGGCTCCATCTGATGTGCTAAAGCCCAAGCCCGAACAGCCTCGGGGCCTTCTACACTATCTGCTGCTTGTCTGGCTACGACAATTTCATTTAAAATTTTTTCTTGCTCTTTCAAAAGATCTATTTGGTTTTTTAAGAGTAGTCTATTTTGTGCTCCCAGAAGTGAAAGGGCAATTATAAGTAAAATATATACAATCATTAATTTGTAAGTTAATTGGCTCATGCACTAATTCCTATTACTTTTTCAGCCACACGTAATTTAGCGCTACGAGCCCTAGGGTTTTGTTCAACTTCTTTTACATCTGGCTGTAAAGGTTTTTTGTAGACGGCTTTTAGAGATACGCTTTGCTTGGTAAATCTTTTTACTATACGGTCTTCAAGGGAATGATAGCTAATAACTAATAAACGCCCCTGTTCAGCCAAAACTCTCTCAGCAACCTTGAGCCCCTTTTCGAGGGCACTAAGTTCATCATTAATGTAAATTCTTAGTGCTTGAAATGTGCGTCTGGCGGGGTGTTTGTGTCTAGTACCTTTGGGATAAGCACAAATAACGACTTTAGTTAACTCTGAGGTTGTTTTTAAAGGTCTTGCTTCAACGATGGCTCGAGCAATACGACGACTATAGCGTTCTTCACCATACTTAAATAAAATGGCAGCTATTTCTTCTTGAGAATAATTATTAAGGACGTCTGCAGCAGATAAGCCAGAACCATGCACTCCAGCCATGCGCATATCCAAAGGGCCCTCTGAGCGAAAGGAAAAACCGCGATCTGCCTTTGAAAGTTGCATTGAAGATAGGCCTAGGTCAAACAAGATACCCATTATTGAATCAATCTTTGTACTATTAAGGATAGCTTCTAAGTCACTAAAATTAGCTTTCCTAAATAGGAAATTGTCATTTGCTATTTCTTGGGCTAGTCTCTGAGCTACTTCATCACGGTCAATAGCTAATACTTTTACACCTTCAACTAGCATTGCTTTTGTGTGCCCACCAGCACCGAAAGTACTATCAACATACCAACTTTCCTGCTTAAGCTTAAGTTCTTTTAAACATTGCTCGAGCATTACAGGGGTATGTAATAAATTAGGAGGTGTAAGCATTAAGCTATCAACTTTCTCAGAAATTTTAAGTACCAAACAAAAGCACCTACCCTTTACTAACTATATACTCACAAGATTTAAAGTATCATAAGCCCTATAACATATTTCAAAAATTTCCCACACATCATTCAATCACTAAAAACTCATATTTAGTAGTAAACTTATTTTTATAGGCAAAAGTCATATAAATAAGGAGGTTTATATAAATCTAGACGTTTCTTGGTTTCTTTCCTAATGTCCCATTTTTCTCACAATATCAGAACGTTTAATGAATTCCACAACCCATTAATCCCTCAATATCTTATAATCCCAGTTTAGGATTTAAGTTAAGTTATTCAATCTGTGCAATGATTTTAAGTTTCCCCGCTAATACTAGCCATCTAGAAAAATTAGGAGAGTTCTTAAAGAGTTTGTGTGGAGGGCATCCTAAATTAATGGCTATTGAACTAGCTGTTACAGAAATAGTTGTTAATGCTATTAAGCACGGCGAGGCAAGCTTTTGTACAGTAAAGGTGACTGACAAAAGAGACACTTGTTACATAGTTGTAGAAGACAATGGAGCAGCCTTTAACCCTTTAGAGTCAAGTATTCTACCCTTAGGTGAGTTGCGTGGAGGAGGTTATGGCATTGCTATAGTACAACAAGTAACAGACCATTTGTGCTATAACTACAGCCATAAATATAATAAGCTAACTTTAAAATTTCGAAATAGTCTCACCAATTCTGGAGGTTAATAGTGATCACATGGACATTCCTTGGCAAAGCACAAGCCCATATTATTGTAGAGGGCAGACTTGACGCTCATAGTTCACCAAATTTACGTAGCACACTAAAAGAAATTGAGGAGAAGGGCCATGTTCTTACTTATCTGGAAATGGATAAAGTTGACTTTATGGACTCTTCAGGCTTAGCAGCTATTGTTTCAGCTCTTAAGACAGCAAGGGGTCGTGGGGGAGATCTTTGCCTTATTCGACCTAGTACAGCAGTGCGCACTGTTCTTCAATATACCTTACTTGATAAAATTATTCCTTCGGTAGATAGTTTAGAGGATGCTAAAACCCAGTTTATAGATGTAGAGGTATAAACTAATTTGTGTTAGAAGATTCTGTTGAGAACTTTATTTTGCAGTGGAAACCTTATGCTACTACTGCTCAAGTTTATCCCCATGTTGAGGGTAGTCCCTTACTAGAGTGCTTCATTAATGGTCAAATATTTTACCTTTTTGAACGTACCAATCCTTATGAGAGTTCTTTGGGCACTAAGCAAGTTATTGTTCATCCCGTTGCAGAACATTTGGAACTCATAAGTGAAACCACAAAAGAAATTAATTTAATTAGTGCCAGTCAGTTACAAGCCAGAGGCTTAATAATTGATCGTAGAAAGCACATAGTAGTAGTTGATGCAGGTATTTCGCTGGTAGTAGGTAGCTTTGAAGCCTTATCTGATGAAATTGTTACTGGTGAATGGCTCGAGCTAACCTCTATGAGTCCGATACATGGGTTTATCA
This sequence comes from Trueperaceae bacterium, assembly GCA_965223045.1. GTDB lineage: Bacteria > Deinococcota > Deinococci > Deinococcales > Trueperaceae > CBDCVN01. Next base: position 2,541,359 of record CBDCVN010000013.1, on the reverse strand, counting down.
TTCCCTTAGTTCGTGAGGGAGAAAAGGGACATTTCGAAGAAGCTGATCAAATCTAAATCTCACGTCTATGAGCAATAGCTCTGCCCAAAGTTACCTCATCAGCATATTCTAGGTCACCGCCTACAGGTAATCCGTAAGCTATGCGTGAGGTGGTAACCTTTAAATCAGCAACAACCTTAGCCAAATACATAGCAGTAGCTTCTCCCTCCACTGTAGTTGAAGTAGCAAGGATAACCTCTTTTATTTCTTTTAAACGAGCTATAAGCGGTTGAATAGTAAGCTGGTCAGGGCCTATGCCATTCATAGGACTCAAAGCACCATGCAAGACATGGTAAAGCCCATCATACTCACCAGAACGCTCAATAGCTAAAAGGTCAGCAGGTTGTTCAACAACACAGATTAGCTTTTTATCTCGGCGCAGGTCAGTACAAACAGCACACTCCTCTTGATCTGCGATGTTAAAGCACTTCTTACATTGCTTTAGTTTTTGTTTGGCTTCAAGAAGGGAATTAGCTAAAGTTTTTACCTCTTCTTCAGGTTGATTGAAAAGGTAAAAAGCAAGCCTTTGTGCACTCTTAGGGCCAATGCCCGGTAGCTTACCTAGCTCTCTGATTAGCTTTATAAGCGAGGGAGGATATTTCATAAGTAGGAGTATAAAAGTTTGTGTGAATAATTCCAGAGTAGTTAGTGCCTATAGGTAGTCAGTAGCTAGTAGTTAGTAGCCAGCATGATAAATCCCTACTGACTACTAGCTACTGGCTTCTAGCTACTACTCTTACTTCCAAGAGGAAAGTCATAAGTATCTAGGCCTAGACGCTCTATGTTCCGAAACCTGGTATACTGCCCATTACTGCACCCATCTCGGTGTCTTGCAAAACTTTAACCTTATCTTGAGCGTCGTTAACTGCCGCAACTATTAAATCCTCTAGAAGCTCGAGTTCATCTGGGGAGGCTAAACTTGGTTCAATTTTTACTTTGGTAGTTTCCCCTTTACCAGTAGCAGTAACTGTTACCATACCCCCGCCAGCACTACCTTCAACGTTTATATCTAGCAAGCGTTCATTTACCTCTTGAATCTTGAGTTGGGCTTTCTGTGCTTCTTGCATAATTTTTTGCATGTTCATATTTTTAGCTCCATAAAATGATCTTACTATACTAAAGACGGGTTATTTGAACATTTTGTGCTCACTCGTGTACCTTGTACTTGGTAAATCATTTGAACAAGGGATGTAGAGCATCCAAGGTATTCCTGTATTCCCCATCCTTACCCTTACAAGGACAGGTGGGAACAGGTACAGAACTTGGGAACAAGTTAATAGAGTTTTGTATTTGTTTCAAAATATCCAATTTTCAGCTGTTGATAGCATATACTTTAATCAAGTTAGTTCATTAGGATCAAACAGGCGATTGTATTCATTACTTGCAAATCTATCAGTCATGCCTGCAAGATAATCAGTCACTGCACGAATTAGGCCTATTTGTTTAACATTGTTTTGCACCTCAAAAGGTAACATATTAGGGTTATTTATATAGGCCTGAAATATACGTTCTAAAATGTGCTCGGCTTTTTTAGCCATACGAATTTGGCGGAAGTGAAAATATAAGTTTTCATACAAAAAATTTTTGAGTTCTTTAGTCTTTTGACTCATGTCTGCGCTTAAACCAGCTAATTTATTTTTGGTATGACGAATATCTTCTAAAGTTTTTACTGATGTTTCTGTCAAAGCCGAATCTGTTGCACAAATAGCATCTTGAATCATAGTGCCTAGAAGCTCACGAACAAGTAAGTGACGATGTTGGCTTATCTGTAAATCGTAAGTTGCTAAGTTTAAGGTAGTCATAAGTTCTTTTATAAGTGGTACTTGAATTATCTGCTCAGGTTCTAAATGATTACTGCGCAGACCATCATCTAAGTCATGCGCATTATAAGCAATAGCATCAGACAAATCTACAATTTGTGCTTCTAAGGTGGCTTGCAATTTTGGTTCCCACTCCTCTCCAGCAACTTTTGGGTCAACCTCATGCTTCATAATACCTTCTAACGTTTCCCAAGTTAGGTTAAGTCCGGAAAAATCTGAGTAACGTCTTTCTATTTTGGTAACTATTCGAATTGCTTGTTTGTTATGATCAAAGCCACCTGCACCTTGAGCAAGTTTATTTAGTGCTTCTTCTCCTGCATGTCCAAAAGGAGGATGTCCTAAGTCATGAGCTAGAGCAATAGTCTCGGCCAGATCTTCATTTAGGCCTAGTGCCCTAGTAATAGCCTTGGCTACTTGTACTACCTCGAGCGTATGAGTTAACCGAGTGCGATAATAATCTCCCTGATAGTTCACAAAAACTTGAGTCTTGTATTCAAGCCTTCTAAAAGCTGAGGTGTGAATTACTCTGTCTCTATCTTTTTGAAAAGCTGTACGGTACTCGGATTCTTTTTCAGGGTATTTACGACCTCGAGATTCATCAGCAAAAGCAGCATAAGGGGCTAAAGTAGCATGTTCATTATTTCCCAACACTTGACGTGTAAAAAGCATGATTTAGACTAGCAAATTCCAAATCAGATATACTACAATTTGACTTTTCCCCGCAAACAAAACATACGAAAATACTATGTCAAGAGACACCTCAATGAAGCACACGGAAAATGGGCATTTTGCTAGCCTTTAATTTTCGTGGTTTGATACTATGTTATGACCAGCAAGGAAATGATTTCCCTGCTGGCACTGCACAAGCATACACAATAACACAATAACCTTCATGTCCTTTTTCCTCTTAAGGAACTAAAAGGGGATTGGCAACTCTGAACACATCATACTCTCCATTAGAATCATTGGGGACTAAGTTGTCTCCCAAGGACACAAACACCACATGACTTCCGTCAGCAGCAATTAGAGGATCATAAGTATCACCATTACTGGAAGTGTGATCAGCCGCTGCACTGACAAGTCTAACAGTCCCAGTAATAAGATCTTTTAGGAAAATACTATTCCCATAAACTGTGTACTCTGGTGCTAAGTTTTCTGAAGGAGAGGTGAATGTAACATAGCGCCCATCTGTTGTTATAGAGGGGTCAAAACTACGACTACTACCTTGAGTACCATCAGCAGCTACACTAACAAGTTGAATGCTTCCTGTGGTGAGGTCCTTTAAGAAAATGTCTCCTGTGCTATTTGTGTCATCTGGCACCAAGTTACTTGCAGAAGAGTAGAAAACCACATAGCGTCCGTCAGTTGTTATTGATACACCTGAACTACTGTTATTACCTTGGGTACTGTCAGCAGCTACGCTAATCCGCTCTATGGTTCCAGCAGTAAGATCTGTTAGGAAAACATCTCCTCTACCATTTGTGTCATCTGGTACTAAGTTACTTGCAGAAGAGTAGAAAACTACATAACGTCCGTCATCTGTTATTGATGGTCTTGAACTACTGTTATTACCCTGAGTACCATCAGCAGCTACACTAAGCCTCTGAATGCTTCCAGTAGTGACGTCTTTTAAGAAAATATCTGTCCTACCATTTGTATCATCTGGCACTAGGTTACTTGCAAAAGATTGAAATACTACATAACGTCCGTCAGGTGTGGCTGATGAATAATCGCTAGTGCTATCACCTTGAGTGCCATCAGCAGCTACACTGACAAGTTGAATAGCTCCAGTTGTAATATCTTTTAAGAAAACATCTCCTCTACCATTTGTATCCCCTCCTAATACCAAGTTATTTGCTCTAGAAGTAAATGTCACATAGTGTCCATCAGCCGTGATTGATGGGTTGTAGCTAGGGCGTGTGGACACCTAGAGTGTGAAATCGAAAACGCTACTCTTAAATACCTTGGATAATCCTGATGCTGACGCATAAGCTCCTCTGCAATCTGGTAAAGATTATGTGGTTAACAACTAAAGCTTCTCGCAAATATAGGCTATCCTGCAATTTTTTTTGGAATTCACATTTTCTAACAAATAGCTGTCCTGAGACTGGCTAGTTTGGTTTTGATATCCAATGCGTGCAATTTCTGATTTGTCATATCCACATGCCCTAGAGTCATTACCTTGAGTGCCATCAGCAGCTACACTAACTAGTTGAATATTCCCAGTGTTGAGGTCCTTTAAGAAAACATCTCCTTTACCATTTGCATCTCCTAATACTAAAGTACTTGCAGAGGAGTTAAAAACCACATAACGTCCATCAGCTGTTATTGAAGGACCATCACTGAAACCGTTAGATTGAGTACCATCAGCGCTCAAAGTAACCAGCTCAATAGATAAGGGATCAACTACCTGCACAGTCGCTGATGCTGAAACAGTACTATCTTGTACCAATGTTGCTGTAACGGTATAAGTTCCAGTTGTGCTTGGTGCGGTATAAACACCATCAGTAGTAACTGTACCTGCACTAGCAGTCCAAGTTTTGGATAAGGCTCCAGCTCCTCTCCAAACAAGAGAAATATTCCCACCGGGACTAGTTAAAGTTTGACCAGCTGTTAACTTGTCATCAATAACTGTAATTGGAACATCAAATTGCTCATTAATATCTCCCTGTGCAGACGCAGTCAGTGTGTCGGCCGCTGGGAACGATGGTGCAGTGTAGGTAACTAAACGGTCATTTGGGACAGTTGAGCCAAATCGAGCTGACCAGCTTATAGAGAAACCATCATCTATACTTGCCTCAAAGGTCTCACTTTCATTAACCACAACAATTGCTTCTGTTGGTTGAACAGTTAATGGGTTATTTACTACTTGCACAGTTGCTGACAGTGAGACAGTACTATCTTGTGCCAAAGTTGCAGTAATAGTGTAAGTTCCAAGTGTGCTTGGTACAGTGTAGATACCATCAGGAGTTATCGTACCTGCACTAGCAGTCCAAATAATAGGTAAGGCTTCAGCTCCTTCCCAAATGAAAGAGATATTTCCATTGGGACTGACTAAAGTTTGAGGCGGTGTTAACTTGTCATTAATAACAGTAATGGGAACATCGAATTGTTTACTGGTATCTTCTTGTACAAAAGCTATTAGTGTATCGGCATTTGGTGTGGATGGTGCAGTGTAAGTGACTGAAAGACCATTTTGGACAGTTGAGCCAAACTGAGTTGACCAACCAACAGATAAACCATCGTCTATGCTTGCTTCAAAACTTTGGCTCTCTCTAACCATCATTAATGCTCTTGTTGGGTAAACTGCTAGTGGATCAGCAACTACTACAGTTGCAGTGGTGGTCCGTGAAGGATCGCTTATCCGACTAACTATTAGGGTATATTCGCCTCTCTCACCGGTTGTAGTAAACTGTGCTGTTGCATCATTAATGCTTAAAGCAGTTGTATCTAAATCAGGGCCATAAAGTTCCCATGAAAGATCACCGGGATCAGTGATGACGCCTCCTTCAAAGGAAGTAACATCGAAATTCAAAGTGGTTGGCAAGCCACTATCGACTACACTAAAAGTGGGAGTGATACGAAGTAAGTCACTTGAGAATTCTAAACCCTGATAAACACCAATCCAACCAAGATCCTCTGTCAATGTTACATCAAAAGTACAACTACGTAAGGCCCATGAGTCTGTAATACCTGCTGCTTCACAAGCAGCTTGTGCTTCTTCTACTTTCTGGGCATTAAAATCATCTAGGCTGAAGAATGAACGGGGATAGGTACGAGAGAAAGGGTCTGTTCCTTGGGTAAACAATGATTGGGAAGCTCCATAGAAAAGGCTCCAGCTATCTCTATAGGTGTCACCACCGGGGCCAGCAAAATAGTCAACTATGTTATCCCCAAAGTAAAGAGAATCTGTTGCATTGGTAGGTAAAATAACTCCATATCTGGTTTGCAGCTCATCAGAAATGTCATTATTCCCATTTCCTAATAAACCTTCAATTTGACCTTCGTAACTACCCGGAATTTCCAATGAAACGGCACTAATAAGTCCAGATCCATCACGTACATAATTACTTACAGAAACCTTGTGACCAAATGATGTAATAAGTGATGCATCACTCCCATTTCGTTCTACTGTTATGAGTGGGAGTTCGTGGGGGAAATCTGTAATTACAGTGCCATCAACTCTTACTTCTATTGAGCCACTGCTACTAGAATAAAATTCAACAACTGTTCCAGCTACTTTAATTGCAATAGCTTCATATACGGAAATATTATCGCCAAGCTGCAAAGGAATAAAAGGAATAATGCGGCCTTGTATTTCAAAGTCATCATTAGGTTGGGTTGACCTTACTAAAACGTAATCTCCTATGGCCTGAAAGTCATAGCCAAATTTATCGAAGGTTTTTATGTGGGGTTCGCCTCCTGTACCTGCTTCTAATGGGTCTGGTGTGTCTGGAAGGTAATCGATACCGTCTGGATTCTCTTCAGATTTTGGATCCGCATTCTTCGGGTTTAAATTCTCATCACACTCAGTATTAAAATCACTACTACAACAACCAAAACCATATCTTCCCTCTGGAGTACGAATTAATCCAGGGATTGTTTCGTCTTGACCAAACCATATATCAGGTAATGACGGACCAGCCCCTACTTTCTTTTGTCCACCAGTATCAGGATTTAGTACTGTACCAACAGATAAAGGGTGTATGTGATACCAACCTACTAATTTGTCTTCTGGATAATCTTCAAGAATTTCATAGTCAGGTTCAAGACTACACCCTTCGTTCTCATAGCAGTTAGTTCCTTTTGTTCTCCATGCAACTGCATGTTGCTCTCCATTAGGTCTTTCAAGTATCCAGCCACCACGCTCATGAGAACCAGAAGGGCCAGGAACAAGATTATTGGGATTGGATGCTTCGTAAGCGTCTTCTATTGCATTATGAATATCTTGATTATCGCTAAATTGTCCAGGCGTACACATTAACTCCTCTTCTACTAATATTTGTAGTTGCTCTTCTGGTGGTATTTTTAAAGGCTTCTGCTCTATTTGTTTACAATGGCTTAAGAAAGTTACCATGAGTGAGACCAAAACTATGTTTACAAAAGCTTTCCAAGAATTCCTTATAAGTGACGGCAACAGTCTTTTCATTGGAAAATCCCCACATCTAGGACTTCACCCGTGGCTTTCGAAATGGAAACACCTGCATCACCACCAATTACAAATGACGTAGTTATATTATGATCTTCATCAAATTGTGTGGGAGCAAATTGCCCTCCCATCTCAAAATGCACTCTCCATATGTCTTGGTCTACATATTCAATTTCCCGCACAAAAAAGTCCTGCGTTTCAGCCTCAGCTTGAGATAAAAAGTCATTTTCAACAAGATATCGAAGTGCTATTGCAACAGGAGTTTCTTGTCCAGCCTCTAGTTGAATACCTACAAAAGCTGCGACACCTATAGTTTCCGCTGCATGCTCAGGTTCACTACTTTCAGACTGCTCTTCCTCAATAAACACATCCACTCCTCCTGTGGTTAGTTGCCTGTAGCGCAAAGTTGCAGTGTCATCTTCATTAGTACTTTGCAAGCTAGTAAAGAAATATGGTGTTTGAGAGACAATTGTTGGAACTGGCTCTATATCTGGTAAGGTAGTCAAACTAGCAGGAAAAGCAAAATTGTGCCAGTTGTGGTCAACTCCGTCAGGTTTACTAACAACATAGTAGTTAGTGTAATCACTGGTAGTAATTATATTTCCTTTGCTTGGTTCTAAAATCACATAACCAACCGTTTCTTCACCATGCACTTGACCATTGGCTTTTTGTGTTTGTAACTTAACTTCAAAACCCTGTTCTGAAAAAGTGTCAAGATTAGTAAATCTTTGCCTTGTAGTTACTGTTGTAGGATCGTTTACGGTTTGTACTTGGCTTAATACTACCGGTTGTTCGTACTTGTGATTTTGGTAGTAGAAGAGAAATACATTTGTGAATTCATGATTTACATCTACAGTACCAGCTTTCATAATAAAACCATTTAGGTAATACAATCCTTTTTCAGCAACCATATAGTTAACAGTTTCCAAAGGATGAACACCATCTAGGTAGTCCCACTCCTGAATCTGGAACTCGAATCCCTGTGGACCTACTTGCCTTAGCCTAACAGTAGCAGGCTCAGGGTCGTTATATGACAGTGGTTGCATAATCACAACGGGATCAGTGTAAGTTTGCAGAGTAGTGATACTATGCCAGTGATCTCTACTACCCTGACTAACATTTACCTGTCCCAACTCAGCCACATCAGCCAAAATATGCTGACTAACAATTTCCAGCTGATTTTCTACAACATCATCTTTATTACAAACTGTGTTCTGTGGTTCAGGTTGAAGACTGCCTGCATAACTTCCACTAAAACCAAATAATATAGTTTGATTAGGCTCAATCCTTACATTGTGAGAGACAGGTGTAACCACATAATGATTACCATCTCTTTCAAAACTAGCTTCCCACATACCGTCTATGTCTGCTGCTAAATCAAAGTCCAATTCCCAATTTACTGGTTCTTCTCCTATGTTAGTCAAGTGCATATTAGCTACAAATCCATAAGTATCACTGCCCGTAGACCAGTGTGAGGTAACATTGAAAACTGTATTTAAGGTACAAACAGGAATAATAGGCTTAGGTAGAGTTTGATCTCCTACGGGAATACTAAGGGTAGTACTACTAAATAGGTAAACACTAGGCTCTTGGAAAACTCCACTATAAACACCATTAAAGCCAAAATCTCGACTGGTACCATCATCAATAGAGCTGTTCCAGTTGGCTGGCAGGATAACGAAAGTATTCTCTGCTTGAGTATAAGAAGCATTCCACATGCTAGTGATCTCTGCTAAGAAATCAAAGTTAAGACCCCAATCATTTAAAGTATTACCTGTTTCATTGAGTATGGTTATCTTGGCAGCAAAGCCTCTATCTCCATTACCCTCATCCCATTCAACTGTTTTTTCAAAAGTAATGGTAATACCATCGCTTGATGCAGTACCTTGTATATCTAAAACAGGTAAAGTATAAACTACACGTTTCAGCTCTGTAGAAGTGGGACCATCATCAACATAGTCACAAGCTGGTAAAATAAACAATAAAATAAAAAGACTAGTTAGGGTTAAACGAAAATGTTGAAACATTTTTTTCTCCAATACAATTCCAAATGACAAGTTAAACTTGCCCAATTCTTACATGGATTTCAAAGAAACTTCATCCAGACAGGAAATATCTCTGCAAGAAGTTGCTAATTTATATTTAAAACAGTTAAGAACTACATCAGTTCTTGCCAGCATAAAACCACCGCATACTTCCTTCAAAATTTGTCTCTATACATCCCATGTGACCTGCCATAATAGCAAAGTGCTGGTACCAAATCGTTAGCACTGTTCCTTAAACAAAACTTTTTGAAGAGTAGCATCATAAATAGAAATCCTGTGCCTGTACTTGCAGTGTAAAGAGGGCTTTGTAGCTTTGGCTCAACTAGATTAGTTGTAGGGTTAGATTTTTGTGGCTTGGGTCTACTCTGAAAACAAGCACTGAAAATCATGATAATTGCTAAAAAAGAAGCGGTAAGATACAAAACTCTTTTTAAATATAACATTAACTAAGTCCTTTCTATACCCTCAAAGGGCGCATCACCTTTTTTGCAAGAAAATAGCTTTGGTACCCTTAGATTACCAAGAGTAGAAACGTATTTAATATGGAAGCTTGTTTAGGTGGTGTTGTTTATAATTTTGCCCTTATACCTCCTACAATTAGAATCCCTCAGTATGTTTATTGAGTAATACAACTTAGCTAGCAGCCTAGCATAATATTTACGTGCAATCATGTGTAGATGCACCCTGCTTCTTCACAAATTTCTCATTTTAAATACCTATCCTTAAAAACAAGACTCAACTGAAAAAGGTCTTAGGATGGGTGTTATCTAGAAATAATCTTGATAATTAGAAGTTTATATAGCATTTTCCTTTTTAACCCGACCCAAGTATCGGCAAAACGCCCAATTTGAGTAAATTTGGAAAAACTTGAGTAGTTTTCTTCTATACTAAAAGTATCTTTGTAGTTGTACTATAAAGTGTTTATTAGTATTCTTACCAATTTACCCAAAATGCAAATATTCTCATTTTAATTACCCTAAGAGCGCTCTTGGATTCGTAGTAAGAGTCAGTATTGCACAAAAGCAGACTTGATTTTACACTGTGTTGTAAACAACTAGAAACACCGTCTAGTGTTGACGTTAAATTAGAATTTTTTCTAATAAAAACACCCTTTCTAGAAACATTATCTTTTTCTAGTTGTTCTAGTCAATGAATCCACAAAACCATTTCTTATTGTCCTAGTAAGTTAATATGAGTTATCCTCTTTCCATGGCAAGTTACTCCTTAGGTTTGCGACAACGCGTTGTTCAATCTTACCTAGATGGCGAAGGTTCTCAATATGAGCTGGCTAAAAGGTTTTTAGTCAGCCCTACTACAGTTAAAGCCTATCTAAGACTTTATCGAGAAACAGGCGGATTATTGCCTAGGGAACACAATAGGGGTCGTAAACCTGCTGTAAACACAAAACAACTTTCACTAATAAAAAAATTGTTAGAAAAGCAATCAGACATGACCTTGGCTGAACTCTGCACAGCTTTTGAGCAAAAGACTGGCGTTAAAGTCAGTAGCACTAGTATGTATAGGGCAATAGAAAAGATTAACTGGACTTATAAAAAAAGACTTTGCGTGCTAGAGAGCAAGATCGTGAAGACATTGCAGCAAAACGAAAAGCCTTTTTACAGTTAAAGAAAGCTCTTAGAGCAAATAGGCTTGTATTTATTGATGAAACAGGTCTTTATCTAAACATGACTAGGATTTATGCCCGTTCGCAACGAGGAGAAAGAGCTTATTGCTCTATACCAAGCAAGAAACATAAAATTGCAAACTTAATAGGTGCAATGACTCTAGAAGGAGTAATCGCTAGTTTCTGTATTGATGAAACTGTAACAGGAGAAGTATTTGCAGCATTTCTAGAAGAAATACTATGTCCAGTTTTAAAGGTGGGACAAATAGTTTTGATGGATAATTCAACAGCACACATAGTAAAAAGGGTACGTGAATTAATAGAAAGCAGGGGAGCCACATTGATCTATTTGCCACCATACAGCCCTGAGTTCAATCCGATAGAACATTGCTGGTCAAAAGCAAAATCCCACCTACGTGCTTTAGAAACTTGGGACAAAAAGAAATTAAACACCTCTGTCAAAAAAGCTTTAGAAACAGTTAATACCAATGATGCTCAAGCTTGGTTCAAACACTGTGGCTATACCAATCAACCACCTATGGAAAGATGTTACAATAAATATTTATTCAAATACTTGCAACTTTAATTTCTATAAATGTAAGGGTTGTTAAGTCTCACTAAGTCATGACCATATTAAGTCTCAAAAAGTCGTAACCTTTGCTGTTCTTGCCAAGTAAAAGGAAGAGAAGGCTGAAAAGGGATAGATTGAGTAAAAGCAAAAATGTTTCCAATGAGTGTGGGTGGATCAATACCTTGGATGGGTAACTGTTTAATCAACTCACCTCTCTGATTGAGAAATGACAAAACTCTTTCTGGTAACTTGAAATTTATTTCGCACTGCTCACGTAAATGATTGTTCCCTAGGTAATAAATCTGTCCTCCTAAGGAAATTGTGCCGTTTTGACCTATTCGCCTAAACCATTTTCCCTTTGCTAGATAAGCATCAACTTCGCTTAGGTCAAACATTTCATCTTCCCACTCAGGTCTATACCAGCGCCCTGAGTGAGCTGCCTCTGGAAAAGCTTGTAGCGGTGCTTGCCCTCCCAAAGAGTGACAAGGAAGCTCTTCATTAAGTATGTTGCGTCTATCTCGTAAAGCTTGATATAAAGCGTTCCAAGATGGATAGTGTCGATCAAGAACCTGATCAGCCCACAATTGATGCGATCTCTCTACAATTGCTTGATCTGTAGGGCGACGAATACGACTAAATTGAAGTTCGATACCCATTGCTAACAACCACAGATGTAATCTTGTAGGAAAGGGTGATTTACTCCTAACATCAAAGAAAACACTGTCATGATCAACTTGAATACTTTCAGGTAACCCCCAGTCTAAAAATGCTAACCTCAAAGTGATTTGATAGTCCTCAGTATTGGTGTGGCGAATTGCTTTCTCCTTACCTAGAAAGCAAGGATAACTTAGCAGGCGTGTACGGGAAACAACATCACTTACATCAACTAGGCTAACTACTCCTACACTTGGAACAAGCTCATGTCCCATTGCATCTACTTGCCAACATTCATGGGCATGGGTTAAGCGTGTGTGCTTAGTGGATGGTAATGCTACATGACGTTCATAGTTTTGGACCAATTGCTCTTCTTGTAAGAAGCGATTAATACTTGACCGACTAGGCAACAATTTACCTGCCCACTGGGGCATACGACCTAGCTCTATACGCAACGTATCAGCACCCCAACGAGGATGTTGTAATCGTATTTGACGTAATTCTCCTACCATACGTGCAGGATAACTGCTTAGAGCTCCTTTTTGAGGACGTCCCATCTTCCTTTCCAAACCTTGACGACCTTGTTCACGACCTCTTCTTACCCATTTTTTGACTGTAGATGGATGCCACCCTAATTCAAGAGCAATTTTGCTTATTGGTTCTCCATTGTCAGCTCGTTGTAGCATTTCTACTCTTTCTTCTAAGGAGGTGTAATCTGACATAATCCATATCATGCAGCTTTTTTACCTACTTGGAGTCTAAAAATAGTCACGACTTTATGAGACTTTAGGGGGTCACGACTTAGTGAGCTTTAACAGGGTATACTCTTGTTTTTTGATTTAATTACCAGTGAGTAATACTTTTCACTTCTTGTGATTTAATGACATAATTTTATGAGAGGCTAAAATGCTGTGTGATAAACTGATAACTCAATAATGGGTCAGGTTAAAAAGGAAAATGCTATATGCCTTTGACACTAATCAGTAGCTTTACTAACTTGATTGAACTGACTGACTTTGGCAAAGATATTGTTAGCCATTTAAATGTATATTAAGTAATGAACTCTGGCAAACATTATGTGGAATCACCAACCACATTTCCACCAATTTCATCCATAGAGAACTGGAAACATACGAAGTTTAACATTACAAAGTATCATAAGATGTTTGAACAAGCAATCCTTGACCCTGAAAAACACTATGAGCTTTTGCAAGGCATTATCTATGAGGTAATGCCCTTTGGTCCTAAACACGTCTATCTAGTCAAAGCTATTGCCGAACGTTTACATAACTGTTTGCAAGGAGCTGCTGAGGTTTATACGCAATCTCCTGTGCAGTTCCCGCCTGAGAGCGAGCCAGAGCCAGACATCGTCATTCTAAAACCTCCAGCACAACAGTATTTTGATCGCTTACCTACCTTCAAAGATGTACTCCTATGGATTGAGGTATCTGATACTACTTTGCACATTGACCGAAATACTAAGTTGCCTCTATGTGCACAAGTAAATATTCCTGAATTTTGGTTGGTAGATGTATCTCAAGTACGATTAGAAGTTCACCGCCAACCAGACAGTGCACTTGCTTGCTATCGTCAGATTTCTGTTTTTAGCGAAAGCGAAAGTGTAGCGCCAGAAGCTTTTCCAGAATGTAAGCTTCATTGGTGGAAATAAAATGAATCTAAATAATCTTATGAACTTTGCAGTGCAAACAGCATATGATGCTGGTAGGCTTACGCTTGGTTATTTTCAAAGTAACCTTGAGGTAAATTTTAAACCTGACAATTCGCCTGTAACTCTTGCTGATAAAAAAGCTGAAGAACTTATTCGTTTACGTATAGAAAAAACTTATCCTGATCACTCCGTTGTGGGCGAGGAGTTTGGCGAAACGGGCAATGTTCCTATTCGCTGGTTTATTGACCCTATTGATGGCACTAAATCCTTCATGCGTGGAGTCCCCCTTTACTCGGTGCTAATAGGTTTGGAAATAGAAGGAAAAGTCGAAGTAGGAGCAGCCTATTTCCCTGCCCTTAATGAAATGCTCTATGCTGCTACTAATATGGGTTGTTACTTAAATGGTAGGCAAGTACAAGTATCTACTATAGATAGCTTAGACAAAGCTATTATTGCTTATACTTCTTCACACAGCTTTGAAGTTAATGGCAGAGAGCTATCATGGAAACGTTTGCAACGTGCAGCCTATGCCTGCAGAGGTTGGTCAGATGCTTATGGACATGCACTAGTAGCAACAGGTCGTTGTGAAGTAATGTTAGATCCTATAATGAATTCTTGGGACTGTGCTCCTTTTTTAGTGATTTTGTCTGAAGCAGGAGGATATTGTGGCAATTGGGCAGGGGAAAAGACTATGTATAGTCAGGAACTCCTAAGTTGTAATGAAGTACTTTTAGAGCAGGTGCTCGAGTTAATTAATAGCAAATAAATTACATTCCCCACACAATAATAGTTTGTTCCTTATAAACTTCCTCGCGCCTAAAAACCTTCTCTTCCCAAGCTTTCTCAGTACGATCAAATATAATCAAGTGGCCATATCGACTACCACACTTATCCATATATTCCCATGTCTGCTTTAAACCCTCTTTCAGAGTATCTGCCAATGACCTGCGCAAAAGCTTAAGTTCTAAAACTACTTTTTGTACTTGGTCTTGGTAGGGCCAAATTATTAGTAAGTCAGTGCGTTTTCTGCCCAGACCATATTCACGCTCTATCCTACCACCACTATTAATTATACGTTGCAAAAAAGCCTGTAAAAGTAGCTGTGGTCCAGCTTCTTTATAATCAAAGCGTTCCACCCAACTTTCAGAGTGTTCACGAAAGAATTGCTGAAAAGCACTTAAGAGTTTATCCATTGCTAAATTACCATTTTCAGCAATATACCAAGTTGGTTCTTGACTAATAGTAAGTTGGGTACTAAAAGTTAATTCTCTAGGGATAACTTCTTGATAAATAGGATTAGCTATACGTAATTGACCTCTGGTTTTTATAAGGCCTAGATCTTCAGTATAGGCAACATCATCACTAGGGATATTTTCAGGCTCTGTATCTCCTGCCAAAATAGGTTCTATAACTCTTCTAACTCGAGGCTGACTCAATTTATGAATTAGCTGATCAAGATGAGTTTCCCGTCGCAGAATTAAATTCTCTTTGGCTTCTAGTACCATGCCTAGAGTAATAGGGACCTTTCTATTACGCCCTATATCCATATCAAAGCACACTTCATATCCAAGGGCATTAACTAACCAAGGTTGCCCTTGAGTAAGTTTCCATAGTTTGATTAATGCTTCATCAGTAAAACTTTGTCCTGTTTCTTGAGTGTGCTGATTATAAACTGCTAGGGTTTCTTCTTGATTAAAATCTCCTAAGCGTAGCGATTTGGCTTTTACGTTAAACGAACTACCACCAGCTATCATGTATTTACCCTCTATTTGCAAACGATAATCACGTACATCACGTACACCGCAAAGAATAATACTTTGTGGAAATGACTTAGGTCTATTGGTATAGCCAGCACGCAATTGGCGCAGCACAGACACCAAGGTATCCCCAATAAGGGAATCTATCTCCTCAACTTTTGCAGTGAGGCCTTTGCGATGTCAGGAAAACGAAAATAGGCTAATATCCGATAAAGCAAATTGTTACTAATCTTCACATTATGAATAACACCTCCTAAAATGTATAAACACACCGTGGAGGTGATTATATGGTACCCCTGCTTGATTACCCTGAAGTTGTTAAGCATTATGAACATTTCTTTAAAGATATTTTCTCTGATTCAGCCATGACACAGTTCAAACGTTATATAAGTGGACTTATTGTTTCAGAAAACAAAACCGTTGAGGGGATTAATCGCTTGATTATTTTTGAGAACCGTGATCAAAGCAGCCTTAATCGCTTGTTAAACAAAAGCCCTTTTAGTGAAGAGAAACTAAACCAAAAACGTTTAGACCTTTTAGCAAGTCTGGAAGGTACTCGTTTCAAACCTAAAGGTGTGTTAAGTATAGATGATACTTTGCTTGAGCATTATGGCAAACACTTTAAAGGCATAGCAAAACTTTATGATTCTAGTAAAGGATGCCATGTTTGGGCGCACCATTTGGTAGGGTTACACTATAGTGACGATCAAACTGACTATCCAGTAGAATTTGAATTATGGAAACCCGCTGACCTTGAGAAAATAGAGGAGGGGCTGCCAGAGCTAGGTATTCCCATCAAGGAAAGTAAGCTAGAACTGAAAAAGACTAATGAAGCAAAATGGCGACAGTACTTGATAAGATTATGGAGAAGGCATCAAAACAAAGATGGTGTCACAGATTTGTATGAAAGCAAGTTTCACATTGCAAAAAGATTGCTATCTAAATGGAAGGAAAGTAATCCAAGGATGAAACTGCCTATAGTATTTGATAAATGGTATACAGCAGCTCCTTTTTGTCGTTTCATTGACAAGGAACTTAAACTTCCCTATGTAGGAACACTTTGTGCAGATGATAAAGTAATTGTAAATGGGCAAGAAGAAACAATTAAAGACTTCAGTCAGAGACTTAAAAAAGAGCATTTCGATAATTTAAGTGAGGAGAAGAAGCCAGTTTTCCGTAAAATAACCATTTCCTACAAGGGAAAGAAAGAAAGGTACTACAGTTTTTGTTGCACGATTAAGGTTAAGAATTTTGGGAAGCAAAGATTAGTTATCAATTACAGAGAGGAAGAATTGAAGGGTGAGCCATATGCATTAATTTCAAATTGCTTAAAATGGCAATCAGCAGGAATAACAAGAATCAGACGCCATAGGTGGCCAATTGAAGTATATCATGAAGAAGGTAAGGCAGAAGGTTTGGACCAGTATCAGGTACGGGATATTGAAGCGATATGCAGACATATTAGCTTTGTTGCCGTAGTTTACAGCTTATTGCGAGCCATACCTCATGATCAGGACCTCTTAAAAAAGCTTCAAAATCAACTCAAGGTAGAAATTGAAGGTAGTAACTCCCATTGGTGTCGAGTAGCAAAAGCACAGAGCTTGTGGAGTTTGGCAAGTTTCATAAGTGCTGGATTAGTAAAAGGGCAAACACTTGAAAGTTTGATGGCACCTATTTTAGCTGCTGTCTGCTACTAGAAAGCGTTTATTTAAAAATCCAATTGCTTTTTGAGTCCTTTTTAATTTACTATTTAGGTCTTTTAGGTTTTCTTTGTTCCTTTACTGATGATTTTTCCTTTGAGAATTGCTATAATTAGTTGAGTGAACTAATATTACTAACATACTCACTACTGCCAAAGTTGAGTATCTCATCTATTAGTAAAACAATAGGTTTGCTATTATGTTTTGCCCAAGAGCTTAGAACTTTACCTAAAGCTATACCACCACCCCGTTTTTGCCAAGTTTCCCACCAAATGCTTTCTAGATAATCATCACCAAGATGGATCTGTGCTTGTGAGGCCAACTCACCTAAGATAGATCTAATGCCCTCATCAACATTTTCACGAGCTGTTTGGGCTATTTCGACATTAATGTATAGGCAAGTATATTGCTCCTGTTTATTTAGGTGCTCCATTAGAGCTAGTAAAAAGCTAGTTTTACCTACTTGGCGAGGAGCGTGTAGGACAAAATACTCATGCTGAGCTAGCAACAGCAAAATTTCTTTTAAGTCAAATCGTTCCAGAGGTGGCAAACAATAATGCATCTGACAATTAACAGGTCCAGCAGTATTGAAAAAACGCATGCTAATCCTTTATTTTCATGTAGGACGAGTCCTTTCTCATGCTAATGGGATAAATTTGACAGCTAGCTATAAACATTAAAAGGCTTTAAAAGCATCTCAGGCCTAACTTCTTTATCTTCAATGATAACATTAGGGGGGACAGTCACACCAGAATAAAGCATAGCACTACCTTTCAACCATACATTAGGATTAATAATTACATCAGGCTCTAAGTTCACAGTGTCATCTATGTAAATAGTTTCAGGGCTTACCATAGTTACACCTGCCATTAGCCACTTTTTACGTATGCGCTCACGCAATATGTGGTCAGCTATGGCTAAATGCTCGCGGTTATTGACCCCTACTAAAAGTTTAGTTTCATCTTCTCCTATAATTGCTTCTACCTTACGTTCAGCTTGGCGATAAATGTTAAGCAAATCTGTAATGTAATACTCACCAGATGCATTTTCATTAGATACTTTCTCTATCATTTCAAAGACATCTTTATTAAACATGTAATTACCGGGATTAACTTCACAGATGTTCAACTCTCCTTCAGTAGCATCTTTTTGTTCTATTATGCGCTCCACACCACCATCAGGAAAACGAACTATGCGGCCCAAGCCATCTGGGTCATTAACCTCATAGGTCAGCAAAGACATACCAGCTTGGCTCTCTGTATGCCTTTGCGCTAAAGCTTTTAAAGAATCAGATGTGAGCAATGGGGCATCACCATTTAAAACCATTATGTTGTCTTGATTATCAGCCAGCATTTTCCTTGCTTGCATAAGTGCATGTCCCGTACCCAATTGTTCTCGTTGCATAACAAAAGTAACACCAGTATTGGCAAAGTAGGTGCAAACTTGCTTTGCCCCATGACCAACGACCACAATTATTTTTTCTGGTTCTAGTGACTTAACAGCAAGAATTACATGCTCTAAAATGGGTCTTCCAGCTGCTTGGTGTAAAACCTTGGGCAAGCTCGAGCACATACGTGTGCCCTGACCTGCTGCTAGTATCACAACTGAAAAATTCACCTTTTCACCGTTCTACGCCTAAGTTTTTCACGCTTACTAGCAACTTCAGGCTTCATGGTAAATAGTATATAAAGTGCTATAAGGATTATAGGAATACTGACTAACTGAGTTAAAGTAAAAAAGCCAATACCAGCTTTATCTATACCTTCAGAAATGTAAACCTCCCAGAAAAGTGGATTATCGCGGAAGGGTTCTTCTATAACTGAACGTAATATAGAGTACCACATAATAAATTGCCAAAAAACAAAACCCGGAGTACGGCTATTTTGAAAAGCCCAAAGTAGTATAAAAATAAGTATGAATCCTACCAAGCCACCATACAATTGAGTTAGGTGAACAGGACCACGAAGCAATTCTCCATTTTGAGACAGGCAGTTGTACCATTTAACTTCTGAGCCTAATGAGCAAGCTCCAGGATAATAAGACCATAAGTTTTCTCCAAACAGAAACTTGCCAAATTCTCCCCAAGTTTCTGTTCCCGGTTCAGGCCATGTGTATCCAATTGGCCAACCTGTTAGACGACCAGTAGTGTCAGTACCATTCATAAAGTTACCTATACGTCCACCAATTATGCCAAAAGCACCTGCTGGGGTCATAACGTCAAGATAAGCCCACATATTTAATTTATTAATAGCACAGTAAATCCATGTGGCAATAACAATACCTAATATACCACCATGAATGCTTATGCCCCCTTGCCAAATTTTAAAGGCATTCACCCAGTTTCCACCTTCACCAAAAAAGGCGCTAGGACTAGTAAGTACATAAACTAAGCGAGCCCCAATGAGTCCAGCTATTACTAAATACACAACCATATCTAAGAGCTTATCGACATCAAGATTCCTTCTTTTTGCTTCAGATGTAGCCCACCAAATTCCTAGAAGCACACCACTAGCTATGAAAAAACCATACCAGCGGATAGCCAAGGGTCCTATTTGAATTAATATTGGATCCATATTTTCCTCGTTTCTTAAAGTTTAGAAAGTTTCTTGCTAAAATAAGGTTCTATAATAAAGCTTTAAGATATTAAAAAGCCTTATGTACTGCTTTATGCTAGAAAATTAAATAGACAAATATCTGCACTACCATAGAAACATTTTAACTCTTATTCTAGCCACTTAAATCAAGTGTGAATTTACCTATGTTCTTTATGAGAATGATTGTTAAGCTTTCGTTGTATTCAAGCACTTTTACAAGCCTTATCTAAATCAGTTTTTGCTACCTTAGGCTCCTGACTGGTTTCAAGGTGCTTAAAATCATTTACACATTCTATGACTACATGAGCATCTTGGAATAGCACACAACTAAGGCTGGTGTGCTGTAAGAAAATACGCTTTCGCCATTTAGGATGCTCAACACCTAAAAAATAACTTATGAGCATCTGTATAGTGCCTGAGTGAGTAAAAGCAGCAATATTAAGATCTCCTTCAGGTAAGGTTTTAAGCCACATTGTAGCTCGTTTGCGCAGCATCTCATAGGATTCTCCATTAGGTGCACAACGCTTAAAAGTATCATCACACCAATAATCCCAACTTTTGTGCTTTTTGTTTTCCTCAAGGGTGCGCCCCTCGAAAACACCAAAGTTTAATTCTTTGAGCCTATCTTCGTAAATAATCTTTGTTTTGGACGCAATGCTAGCAGTCTGTGCAGCTCTTGCGAGTGGGCTACTATAAACTAAATCAAAATCTTTGCCATACCTAAGACGTACACCAAGAGCTTCTGCCTGAGCCTTACCTTTCGATGATAAAGGAACATCACTATGCCCTTGAAAATAACCATCAATATTCCAAGCAGTTATACCATGCCGAATAAGTGTTAGATGTTGCATAGAATTGTCTTAAAGTTTAACAAACTACATGCGTGAGTTGGTGAGCATACAGATATCTAGAGAAATTATTGCCTCACAAACGCGAGGAATTTTATTCTGAGTACAACAAAGGACCTCAATTATCACTGCTAGGTTTTATTCCTTGTTTCATCAAAGTCTGGCAAAAGAAAATTATCATCAGTGCTTGAAAAAATTGATGATTTTTTAGAAGTGTTTTTATCCTGTTCTTTAATATTAGTACTTGCCTCCTTGGTAGCAGTTTCACTAGCAGTTTGTTCCTTAGCTTCTAAAGCTTTTAGTTCTTCCTGTCGCTTGGCCTCTACCTGTGTTGCAGCCATCTTAAAGCTTTGGTTACTAGTAGCTGCACTCAAACCCACTTCATAATCAATAAGCCCCTTGGCATACAAGTCCACTAGGACATCATCAAAAAGTTGCATACCATAGATCCTCGAGTCACGAATAGCATCATAAATTTCATGGGTGCGTTCAGCATCGCGTATCAGGTCACGCACACGCAAATTTCCTAACAAAATTTCCATTGCAGCCACTCGTCCCTTTTTAGGTTTTGGCAAAAGTTTTTGTGAAATAATAGCTACCATTGACTCAGCAAAAAGTACTCGAGCGGTTTCACGCTCATGAGGAGGGAAAAGGTCCAATATACGATTAACAGTCCGAACAGTATCTAAGGTATGTAGAGTACTTAAAACCAAATGACCCGTCTGAGCAGCCTCTATAGCAGCAGCAGCAGTAGCATAATCGCGTATTTCTCCAATCATAATCACATCAGGATCTTGGCGCATAGCAGCCCTTAGAGCTTTACTAAAGCTCATCACATCTTTATTAAGTTCTCTTTGAACAATAACTGACTTTTTAGGAGTGTGTACATACTCTATAGGATCTTCAACTGTAACAATCATCTTTTGATGAATTTTATTGATCTCATCTAGAACGCGTGCCATGGTAGTACTTTTACCAGAGCCAGTTGGCCCGGTAACAAGGACAAGGCCTTTTTCTTGATCTCGTAATAGCTCAATTATTTTATCTGGCAAATTAACTAATTGAAGCTGTGATTCATCGGAATTAATAACTCTAAGCACTGCGCTTAAAGTATCTTGCTGCATGAATAGGTTGACACGGAAACGAGCTAAACCAGAGACAGTATAAGCTACATCAACCTGACGTTCTTCTCTAAATGTTACCTTTTGGTCTTCATTGCACATTATATCGATAAGCCCATTAAGCTCTTCTGGAGCAAGTTTAGTTTCACTGCTAGCTATTAACTTACCACTACTTCGTCCCATAGGTGGCATATTTGTATGTAAGTGAATGTCAGAAACACCCTTTTTGACAAATCCAGTAAGTAAAGCATTAATATCCATTTTAATGTCCTCCTCAAAATCTATTTTTAAACTTATAGTGCTGAATAAAGTTTCTGTACGTAAAAGCTCATATTTACCTAATTCTAACTTTTTTTGTGGTTGTTGAACATAGGCTTTAAAGGTACTCGCAAAAACTTTCACACCCCTGCTTAGTTGGCGAGGTAACATAGTATGCTTGAGTTTATGAATACCAAAGTACTTCATCAAATATTCAAAATGGTTTGTGTAGCTATAATTTTCTCTAACCTTGCTAGTGCCCAACTTTCTACAGGGACTTCTCCAGAAACTGCTGCTAGTGAAGCTGTTAAAGCTTGGCTAAAGCGAGCTAAGGAATTTGAACTCTCACAGTTCCTTACTAAAGAACCAGAAGCTGTGTGTGAAGAACTCTCTACTTTTGGACACTGGCCTACCCTCATTAAAGATACAGAAGTGAACTTTGATGATGTGAATATTATAGAAACTAATGAAACAATTCACATTTATACCTATCCTTCTAAAACAAGCGAAAGCCTCTTGGGGCAAATTAAAGTACAACTTAGCCAAACAGGTGAGAGTGAATGGGAAGCTGAGAGTGTACGCTTATATTTTACCAGTGGCAGCCCTAGTCCACTTAGCCAAATTAATCACCCTATAGCAGGTTGGCTTTTTTTAATCTTTAGTTTTTATTTGGTTTACCTTTGTTTACGCCCCTCATTCTTTCGTAACTGGCTTATGAAAGGCATAGAAGTAATCAAGGAGCACAAAAGGATAGTGCTAGGTACTATTGTTGCCCTCTACTCTACTTTTATTTTAGGAATGGTAGCAGGTGCCAATATGCCAGAGGCATGCCTCTCTTACATAAGAGAGACACTAAGTGCAGGAATTTCTGATATAGGCATATTTGAAGTTTTAGAGAGTGGCGATATAGCGCGTGTTGCTGCAGCAATTAGTTTTTGGAACTTTTCTATGGGCGCTATTGTTACTACCCTTCTCCCTGCTAGTATTTTTGCTGTACCTGCGTATCTTCTTAATCTTTCAAGATTCTTTTATCTAGCTATTCCTTTTGCAGATGCACCACCTGTAGGATTATTTATACACTTACCTGTTATTATAATTGAGCTTTTGGCTTATATACTTATAACTGCCGGTGGCGGTATATTTTTAGCTACTCTTATTCGTCAAGGATGGAAAAAAGGCTATCCTGAAGGCTTAAGAAGACTTTTTTTGATGATTCCTATAGCCTTGGTTTTGCTGGTTGCTGCTGCTTGGTATGAGAGTATTGAGATTTTGTGGATTTTTAGCAGGCCTTAAGCTAGCTATTCAATTATTTGATCTTCCTGAAAACCACCGGCGGCTCTTGGGGGGCTTTTTGAAGGAGGGGTTGCCTCGAGCGAAAACTGCCGAATCAACTCTCCTTGAGAAGACACTACTGCACGCCAAAAACCGTATTCCATCTCAATATCTGCTGGCAACTCAAAAGTTAATTCTGTACCAGTATCTTCAGGAATTACCCACTTAGATTCCGAAGCTACTTCTTTACCCAAAGGTTCAAGCCATTGGACAGCTAACCAAGCTTCTTCGGGGACATTGTATAGTAACAAATCTAGTTGCAAGCGTTCATTTTCGGTACTGAGCCCAGGGGAGGTGTGTAGCTCGAGCCTACTTTCCTTAAGCTGTACATTATTAGGTATAGGGGGTATATAAGTGTAGCTACAACTTGTCAAAAAAAGTAAAAGCCAGATTAAATGTAACATCAAAATTATTTTCCTCTTGGCAATAAAAGTGCTGCTGCAAGTGCTACAGGAGCAGTTTCAGCTCGCAGTACTCTTACTCCTAGTTTTACACTATGGAAGCTCTTTTTCTCAAGAGTATTAATGTCATTTTCGCTAAGTCCTCCTTCTGGTCCTATAACACACAAAATATCAAGCTCTTCATCTGTTTGGTAATTTTGGATAATTTCATGTAGTGTAGCTTTACCGTAAGGGTGAGCCGCTAGGTTTAATGTTCTTGGTGCTATAGCATTAAGGTTGCAAGGCTCACTTACTACTGGAACAAAACTGCGACCTGATTGCTTAGCAGCTTCTTGAGCTATACTTTGCCAACGCTTAAGTCTAGACTCTCTAACAGTACGCACTTCACAATACTCTGTAAGTAAAGGAATAAATCCAGCAACACCTATTTCAGTGCCTTGGCGTACAACATTGGCAAGCTTATCACCCTTTAGCAAAGACACTGCTAAAGTTATTCTCCATTGAGGTTCATGCTCATCTTTCTTAGGTTGCTCTAACTTCAAAGTTACTTCCACTGAATCTAAGGCTATAATTTCACCTTCAGCCTCTAAACCCTTACCATCAAAGGCTTTGATCTTATTACCTAACTTTACCCTTAGTACTTTAATTAAGTGATGCGCCTCATCACCTAGAAGCTTTACTTCACCCTGAGAAAGGTCTTTGATGAAAACGCGGTGAGTACGCACCTTACTGTGCTATTCCTTTCCTGTGTTGCTCCTTTACTGCGTTACTTCTGTAAGATATTGCCAAGCACTTTCAAGCTGATGCAAGCTTACATTATCTACAATAATTGGTTGACCAAGTTTTTCTAGCAAAATCCAATGCTGTTTTCCACCATAATGCTTTTTATCTCTATTAATATGAGGTACTAGTTCTGCAAATGTTTTGACTAATAAAGGCCTAGGCTTTACCCAGTGCCAAAAGTCCAATACTCGCTTAGTTTCATCAGCAAAACCATATAAGGCAGATAATTTAGCTGCAAATACTAGGCCATAAGCTACTGCCTCGCCATGAGAAATACCGTGTTTAGTGTAAGACTCGAGTGCATGGGCTAAGGTATGCCCTAAATTTAGATGTGCTCTCACACCCGCTTCACGTTCGTCTTGGCTTACTATATCTACTTTTACTTTGGCAGCTCGAGCAATCAAATTAATAAGAAAATCACTGTTACCTGTAGACTGAAATTCAGCAGAATTTACATCATTTATAATACTTTCGTCTGCTAAAAGCCCATGCTTGAAAAGCTCTACTGCTCCGTGCTTAAATTCTTGCTCAGGCAAAGTTCTAAGCACATCTACATCAATAAAGACTCCCTTAGGTTGCCAAAAAGCTCCTACTAAGTTTTTACCTTCAGGAACATTTACTCCTGTCTTACCACCTATACTAGCATCAACCATAGCCAGTAAGCTTGTGGGGCATTGGTAAAAAGCTATACCCCTATAGTAGCTTGCTGCTACAAAACCTGCCAAATCACCAATAACACCTCCACCAAGTGCCAAGACAGCACCTTTACGATCAAAACCATCACAAATCATTTGTCTTAAGAGTTTTTCAAATGCTTGTAGTGACTTACTTTTTTCTCCTGCTGTTACAGTGTAAAGTTTGACTTGTTTTACACTGTCTAAGTTTGTTTTAAGCTTCTCTCCATAAAGTGGACCAACATTGCTATCTGTGATAATGGCTAAATTTTTTTCAGTAATATGCTTAATTAAATTATTGATTAGACCTGAAGAAAGAAATATGGGATAAGGTGGACTTACTTGAACAATTAATTTATTCATTATTTTATTGATGATTACTCATGTTAGCAGCCATTGTTGCTGAACTTTACGAGTCTTTCTTTTTGTGAATCGCGATCTCTGAAGGATGTAATTTGTGTGGCTGACCAATTATTTCGCAAAGTGCATTAAACGATCTGTCTACATGCTCTAGGCGCATATCTCTTGGAGCATCTAAGGCAATTACAGCATCACCAACCTTTGAACAAGTTTTGCATGTGAAGGCTTCAGGCCCTTTTGAGCTTAGATCCTCAAGCTTATCAACTATTTCGTGAAACCCTTTAGTAGAGGTTTTAGAGAAATGGGGAGCTTCATTTATATATTTAGCTACCTCAAACTTAAATTTTTCCAGAAAGAACCTATCAATTTGACATTTACTTCGACATCCTTTTTCATCAGCAAAGGCCCTAAGAAATTTTTGCATTTCTTCTCCAAAGTTTGTTTTTGTATCTATTCTCAAAGAGATCTTAGAGCGTGTGCACCTAGTTGAATTAGTTCCTACCTTTGTGAACTTGCTAAGTAATATTATATCAATTGATCGAATAAATCTTGCTAGTTCTAGTAAAGCCTTTTTCTTATGTGCAGGGTTAATACTATCTATTTGTTGAGTACTAAAAAATTCGTCTATTAGTCCTAGAACAGTTTTTACATCCCTTGAACTAAACCGATTACTCCAAAGTTTGTTGGCATCACTTACTGTGCTAATAGTTGGAAGATTAAGGTATTCATAATACCTTATGGCGGTACAAAGCATTCCCCTTCTATATTCCATAAGGACGTAATCTGAAATATGAAAATCATTGCTGCTTAAATTTGATTGAAGGTTTTGTTTATAAAACTCTGTACCAAATAAAGCTAAGCGAACTGTAGAAGTATCAAAAAAGTGCTTTATTTTCTTAGGCATATAGGCATATAGGCATAGAAAATAGTAGAAATTTATTCTGGGTTTTCAAAAGTAGATGTAAAAGGAAATGTATTAAATCCCAGCTCTTCTAGTTTTCTAAAGGCCTTGATTAAATCACCTCTGTTAATATGTTTTTTAGGGAGCAAATTTTCTAGAAGCTGACTTACTCCTTTGTACTGTTCAGCCTTATAATCAATCCATTTATTTTTATAGGCTAAAGCATTATAAAATGTCATTACAATGTCAACATAGAGGTCAAATGGAATAGTATCTCTCATATCAAGCATTTTATGAAAAAGATTGTTTATATAAGTTACAGCTGACATTTCACCACAATGAGGCTGAATTTTTTCAAGATCTTTAAGGATACCTTTAACAAAATGCTGACGGATATTGAATTGTGCTTCAACATCTAATTTATCCTTTCTTGAAAGTGATGATTGAGGATATGATGCTGATGATTTTTCTGATTTAGTATCCTCGTAAGTTTCTTTAACTACAGTTGCTTGAGTTCTATTATCATTTAGTTGACTAGAGAATGTAAATGTATCTAATGGTTTTCTATTCACCTCGCTAATCAAAGTATTAGAGGGCTCATACTGTTCAATTTGAGTGGGATTGGTATTAATATTTTGTTCTATGGTTCTAGCTAAATTTTCTTCTATTATAGTTCCACTATTAATCACTTCGGGAATAGAGACCATTAATTACTCCTTAATTTAGATAATGACTTATATTAGAGGCAAGTTTATGAACTCTTTGTTTAGCAATTTCTACAAACTCATCAATTAAGTTTGTGCCAATAGACTCACCTTGTTGAAAAAAGTCTATGTCTATAAAAATTGCTATGTCAGGATATTTATCAATAATTTTTTGATACTGCTGAGCTTGATTGCTTAGTGATAAATTTCTTTTTATATTGAAATCAACATAATTAGGGATTTCTGATTTTGCTACAGGGCCAATCGTCAAGTGATATTCAAATGGATTATCAAATAGATCTACACGGTATGTTAAATCCTTTACCTTTGGTAAAATATCTCTAAAAGTTTCATCACGAGAAAATAATTTTGTATCTATAACAGTTACTAGTGAGTTAAAGTCCATATTTTTTATTGGGATTAAAAACCTTTTTCTATAGCCAAATCGTGTAAAATTACTGATTTTTAGAGCTGAAGGAAGTTTTTGCACTACTTCATTTATTCTTTTAGCTTCCAATTCATCATTTTCTAAATCTTGTTCATAACTAAAAGAGTTGTTTGAAATGAGAACATTGCAATGATTGTCAAAATCCATCATTGTTATAGAAAGGCTATTAGTTTCCCAATCTTTGTAGTTGTCTAGCTCTTGAGCTGCTGAAAAGAGTAAAGGGTAAAAATTGAGTTGTGGATTGTATCTTGCTTGGAATATAGTTTTGTGAGTTTCGATAGTTATGTCTTTTTTAGCCACTTAATTTATCCTTCTTACCTAAGGCTAAATCAACCTTTATTAGAATTTTTCCTTAAACTTAAACTTTTTTTGCCATTGCTGTAATTTATCAATGATTTCCTCAACAACCTCATAAGAATCACGGTCATCAGTAGAAACTGTAAAGCTAGCTGCATCCCGATAATATTGCTGTCTTTGTATCATCAACTCACCTATACGTTCAATGGGATTAGCAACATCAAGTAAAGGGCGACCTTTTTTATAACAAGTGCGTTTATAGGTCGTTTCAGGACTAGCTGTAAGTAATACCACTGGACCTCTAGTTCTAAGAAGGTCCCTGTTATGAGAGCGAATAACTGCGCCTCCCCCCGTAGAAATCACCACTTCATCAAGTCTAGTACAACGTCTGATAATTTCAGTTTCGTAGTCCCTAAAAGTTGCCTCCCCATAAAGTTGAAAAATAGTTGGTATGCTCATAGCTGCTACTCGCTCGATAACTTTATCTGTGTCTACAAAATTTAAGCTAAGCTCTCTAGAAAGTTCCCAGCCAATACGACTCTTACCCGCTCCCATAAAGCCAATTAGAGCTACCCATGTAACGGGGCGTTTAGGGGAAATATATTGATAATGAAAAGCCAACTCCTGTATTTTTTGCCCTGACACTAGTACTCCCTTACATATTCCTGGTGAGTTTTGAGTCCAGCCTTAATTTCTCTCATAGTGTCTGTTCCAAATTTTTCCATTAAGGCGTCAGTAAGTACCAAAGCAGTCATAGTTAGTAACACTATGGAAGCTGCTGGTACAGCAGTGGTATCGGAGCGTTCTCGAGCAGCATCAGCAGGTTCTTTACTTACTACATCTACAGTAGGCAATGGTTTCATTAAAGTAGCAATAGGTTTCATAGCTGCACGGATAACTAGTTCTTCCCCAGTAGTAATGCCTGCTTCTAAACCACCTGAACGATTGGTTTGGCGATGATAGCCCTGATTATCATTGTAATAAATAGCATCGTGAACCGAAGAGCCCGGTATAGTAGCGCCTTGCCAACCATCACCAATTTCTACGCCTTTCATGGCTTGAATGCTCATAGCTGCTTGTGCTAAACGCCCATCTAGTTTTCTATCCCATTGTGTATGACTACCAAGACCAATAGGTACACCTCGAAAACGTGCTTCGATTATACCTCCCAGAGTGTCACCATCTTCTTTGGCCTTGTCAATTCGCTGAATAATATTGCCTTCAACCTGTTTATCAAAACTACGGATAGGGCTTTTATCAAGGGCAGCCAGATTGCCCCAATCCATGCTCCCCTCACAAGGGATGCCTGCTAGATTTACTACTCGAGCACACCCCTCAATCCCACAATCATTTAATATCTTTAAGGCAATACTACCAGCAGCAACACGGCTAGTAGTCTCACGGGCACTAGCCCGCTCCAAAACATCACGTAAGTCCTTATGACCGTACTTGATACCACCAGCTAAATCCACATGTCCAGGCCTTGCCTTGGTAAGGGCTTTCTTACGTGGTTCGTTACCCGGTTCTGCGGACATAATATTAGTCCAGTTCTTCCAATCTCGATTTTCAATGTGAATAGCTATAGGAGCACCAGTAGTACGCCCTGCCCTAACACCAGCCATAATCTGAGCAGAATCGCTTTCTATAATCATACGGCGACCCCTACCATAACCACCCTGACGTCTTTTCAACCAAGGGTTTATATCCTTACTAGCCACTAATTCTAACCCTGCAGGTACTCCATCTAAAATTACTGTTAAAGTAGGTCCATGTGACTCACCTGCAGATAAAAACCTTAACATACTTTACAGCCTAGCACGTTAGGCTACAAATACAAGGTAGGATTAATGATTATGAGTGAAGGTATTTTATTTTTGATTGTTTTAGCTCTTTCGGGAATATATGCTAGTCGTTTAGCTTTGAAGGTGGCACCTTGGCAAAATGAATTCCCTTTAAAAATGATGATTGCGACAGGACTAGCAGCAACGGTTGTAGTTTTGTTTTGGTCTAGAGGTAGTGTGGGTAGTATTCTTTGGTGGTTTAGTACTTTGCTTAGCTTATTATTTATAATTGGGCCTTTTTTGTTTACTCTGTTGGCTCGAGCCCAACAATACAACCTAGTAGAAAATATAGCCAAAGTGCTTTATTGGACGGAGGGAGGTAGGCAAACTATTAGGAGGCTTTTAGCACAAGTAGCTATACAAAAAGGTGATTTTACAAAAGCACTTAGCCTAGCTGAGGAGTTGCCTCAAAATGAGCTTATCTTGTTGCAAGCCTACAGTTTACAGGGAAGTTGGCAAGAACTTCTTGATATACCCACACCTTCTAGTGGTGACAATGCTTTTTTAGCACTTGCTGCTCGAGTCAAGGCTTTTATTCAATTAGGAGAAATTGAATCTGCTAGAGGTGAATTACAAAAGATGCAAGTGCGTTTTGAACAAGAGAAAGGGCCTATAGGTTACCGTTCTATAGAGCTTAGTAAAGCAAGATTACTAGCTGCTGAAGGAAAAATAGAAAAGGTACAAGACATCTTAAAACAACCTTTACCCTATGTACACCCTATGCAAATTTATGAAATTTTGGCTCAGGCTGCTGAACAGGCAAACCGTTTTGATATAGCTGCACAAATGTATAGAGAGGCTTATAAGTCTGCTCCTGAAGGTTTAAAACCCACTTATGCTCAAAAGCTAACTTTTTATAGGGAACCTATTCCTAAGTTAAAGCGCTTTGAAAAACATCCTTTTGCTACTTATGTGCTTTTAGGAGCGATTTTGATGGCTTTTTTGGTACAACTTTGGCTCGAGCAACGCTACAATGGTGATGTAGCTATTGTTATAGCTGGTTTTACCCTTAACATCAACGTGCCCAAAGCAAACACTTTGTGGCGCTATATTTCTTATGCTTTTGTTCACGGTGGTTTTTTGCATATAGGTATGAATAGTTGGGTACTTTTTGATATCGGTAGAATTTATGAACTTAGAAGGCACTGGGGTAGCTTGCTAGCTGCTTTTGTAGCAGGCACAATTATGGGAGCATATATTACCTCTATAGCAAAAGCAGGCGATACTTTAGTGTTGGTCGGGGCTTCTGGAGGGGTTTTGGGAATAGGTGGTGCTTTACTTGCTGATGCTTGGTTAGACAAACAACGTAGAGATCCACGTCTTTTCATTGCACTGTTACAGTGGATAGGAATTATAGTTATATTTTCCTTGGCGATTCCAAATGTGTCTTTATGGGGACACGTGGGTGGCATAGTTGGTGGGCTTCTGTGGGGATTCATTCGTCAAGGATTGCCAGAAGGAAAAGATATCGATACGTTAGCAGGTAGTGTGAGTATTGCCCTTATGGTTTATGCTGTTTTTATGGCAGGGCGTTTGTTATTTACTTTATAAACACTTGAGAAGGCATGTAAAAATTTCTGTGAAAATCCTTCAAAAACAATCAAAAGAGTTGTTCGGAAATAAATAGTTTAAACAATCAAAAAATTCCAAAGCCCCCCACAGACAGCTATAACGCTATCTGCAAAACCTGTCTTGCGATTCCGAAAGGCATGCACTAGTATATTAAAGCGTTTCATACCTCCTATGGCATGTTCTACATATATCCTTGCTTTGCCCAGCCTTTTATTCCTCTCCTTCTCTGCTTCTGTTAGCTCTGGATTAGGATTCTTTTTACTCTTCCTTGGCTTTTTCTTTGGTATCGCTGCTCCTATCCCATAATCCTTGTTTATACCTTGATAACCTGAGTCTAGATTTGCTCTTTTTCCCTCCTCTTTCAGCCAGCCTTGTTTAGGTGGAAACTCCTCCTTAAACATCCCATAGTCATGTCTCCGCCCAGCAAATGTCCTTCCTACATAGATTATTACCTTTCTTCCTGTTGCTATTATTGTGTTTTTTACCGTGTGACCCTTCTTTTTTCCACTATATAGCTCCTCCTGCTTTTCTTCTTCACTAGGGCGTCTATGTTTCCTTTCTGTAGCATCAATCAGTATTTTTCTTGCTTCTTCAAGCGCTTCTTTTAACTCCTCAGGTGTATTGAACTCTCTCTTAGGCAACATACCTAATTTTGCCAAGGCTGCTGAGAGAATTGGCAGCAGCTTATGTACCCAATAGTGTGCACTGGAACGAGACATATCAAACTTCTCTGCTAATTCATCCATTGTAGGATAACTTTTCAGGTAGTAGAGAATAAATTCGAGTTTGTGTTTAGTAGAAGGAAGTTTACTTTTTCTTCCTCCTCCCCTAGATCGTTCTCTTTCCCCTTTAGCTTGTTGTTCTTCATAGTCTTTTTGACTTCGCTCCTCATATACCTCTTCAAACACTGTCTCTAACTCATTTATCTTTTCTTCAGGCAAACCTGTCAAGGCTCTTACTTGTCTGTCACTTCTGGTTTTGAAAACTACCATACTAGCTACTATTTTAGCTGATTTGGCTATTTCCGAACAACTCTAAAAACCAATGATGTTTCCACAACAATACTCTCTTGGCTTGATTGGCTTAGTTAGTAGTGTAGTGTATTCTCACGCATAAAAATTAATGTCAAGTAGCACCAAGTACTCTTTTTTGCTTTTGTTAGCTCTAAACGTAGTATCCTCCTAGGCCACCTTGCATGGCAAACAAGGCGTTACTATAGCGTTACCAAAGCACAAGGATACTTATCTAAAGCGCAAGGAGACAAGGAATAAGAAGCCATTACAATCTGAACCTTGCAGCTTAAAGAGGAGAAAAAAATGGAAGCAAGATCACAACTTAGTCAAGTTATTAATAAAAGAAATTCTACCATTTACCTTTTGCAGCTTTGTGCAAACTATTTGATGATTGAAGTTTACAAACCTAATATTTTTCTTGTGCCCGTACGTGTTTTTATAGGTATTGGCTGGTTGCGTGCCGCTATTGAAAAAGGAGTTTCAGGGACATGGTTTACTGGTGCTGGAGTTGAGGGGTTTTTACTTTCACACCTGCCTACAATGTCATTTCCCTTTTTTCAAAGTTTAACTTCTAACATTTTTCTACCACAAGCTGAATTTTTTGCTTTTGTTGTTTTTGTAGCTCAGATGTTAGTAGGCTTATCACTTATTTTGGGAGTATTTACAAAACCTGCACTTTTGTGTGGCATGCTTATGAACACAAGTTTTTTACTAGCAGGTGCAGTAAATCCTAGCACTTTTTATCTGGTGATTCAGATGTTACTTTTCAGCATGAATGCAGATGCAGTGCTCAGCCTTGATATCTTTAGAAAACAAATTGCTTTTAAGACACTAACTCATAGACACAGGCAGCAGATGTTACTTATAGGTGCCCTTAGCTCACTAATGTTGGCAGGCTTGGCTTTTCCTTATATTCAAGACTTTAGTCCTGAAGGAGCAATTGAAGATACTGCGGCTGTGACAATGGTACTACTTAGTATGCTTAGTTCTTTTTTTGCAATTACTTACTTACGTCTAAATCAAAGTCTCAGGAATTAGATTGCTTAAAAACTTTTACTAAAACTAACCAATCATGACTCCAGCAGAATGTTTTTAAATGAAGATAATAAAGGTGATAGACACAATAAACATAATACTAGACAACCTCTGGGTTAAGTGTTAACATATAAGTGCATCTAGCATTGCCCCCTTTTACCCCCTTTTAGCGCCTGCTTAGGTAGGCGCATTTTTTTTATCTTGTTCTGAGGCCCTGCTTTAGAATATAGTTACCCAGAAAGATTATTCCCCTACGAACAATGCAGGTACTCTTACTGATGGTGACAAACTTGATTTATGGTATGTGGTATGAACTGGTTATCACTACATAGGTAGGAATACAATTCTTTTTACATTGTAGATAGTCATAATAGTGAGTTCCCGCAAAGCATAGCGCCACCTCTTATATTTAGTTATTACGGGTGCCACTTTAGCATTAAGTCCAAGCCTATTGGCTAACCATTGAGTACGGTAAGCATGCATGTCATCTGTAACAATTAGCACTTTTTTACCAGTCAAAAAACTTCTACTAAAACTTAAATTCTCATGACTACTACAACTATAAATCTCAGGTTGCAAATTTTCTTTGGGAATTCCCGAAAGATGTAAGTAAGTAACTCCTGCTTCTCCTTCAGTAAAACGATCTCCTTCACGCTTACCACCTGTAACAAGTATTTTACTCGTGCAGTTTTGTTTATAAAGCTCTAAAGCTTTATCCAAACGCCTCTTAAAAGCTGGTGAGGGCACTCCATCATATTGAGCTGCCCCCATTACCAAAAGTACATCGGCACGGCAATCATAAGCTTTGATAGGATAAGACAGGATACCAATGGCAGTTTTTACAGTAGATAAAGCAAGGCCAAAAAGTAATAAAAATACAGTAATAAAAATAATCTTCATTGATTCTTTTTGCAGGGAAATAAGATAGTTTTATTGGAGTTAAAGTTTATATAGATGTTCATATAAGTCCTTGTTTGATTGATGCATAGAGAAGATCATCCTAGGTGCGACGAAGCGAAGATGGAAGCGTGGTATGTTCTCCTCGTTAATACTCCTCAGGATGACATGCTTATAGAGATAATCTCTATAATACTAGGGAAAAATTTTTCTGACATAGGTTTATTAGTATCTAGTAGGAGATAGTTAGTGCCTGCTGGCCTCTAACCACATTTTTTATATTCTAAGTTTGAGCCTTTAATTAATCTTATTCAAGCCAGTCTTGATTCGATGGCTCGAGCATGTGCTTCTAAACCTTCTGCTCGAGCCATATGTACAGCTGCAGGAGCAATGTCAGTTAACGCCTCCTGATTAAAACTTACTAAAGGAATAACCTTTTGAAAGTCACGTAGATTAATAGCACTAGAAAACCTTGCAGTACCACCGGTAGGCATCACATGGCTTGGGCCTGCTATATAATCCCCTAGAGCTTCCATGCTGTTTTCCCCTATAAATACTCCACCAGCATGCTTAACCAAAGGAAGAAGTTCCCAAGGGTCTTTAACTAGTAAACAAAGGTGCTCAGGAGCATAAGTGTTAGCCACTTCCATACCTTCTTCTAGAGAATCTACCTTAACAACATAACCACGTTTCTCCAGGGCTTCTTTGGCGTGTTTGGCTGTCGCCAAATCAATAATTTGTTTTTCTACTTCTTTTGTTAAGCTATCAGCAATTCCTTGACTAGTAGTAACCAAAATAGGTTGTGCAGCTAGGTGCTCTGCCTGAGCTAAAAGATCAGCAACTACATGCTTTATACTAGCTGACTCATCAGCTAAAATTAAGGTTTCAGTAGGGCCGGGTAGAGCCTCTATACCAACTTCACCAAAAAGCATCTGTTTAGCTAATATTACATAAATGTTACCCGGACCAACAATTTTATCTACCTTAGGAATACTCTCTGTACCATAAGCAAGTGCAGCAATAGCTTGGGCACCACCCAAACGATAAATGGTATCAATACCTAACATATGGGCTGAGGCTAAGATTTCTGGGGCAATGCCACCACCTTTTTGGGGGGGGGTAGCAACAATAATCTCCTTTACACCTGCTACTTGGGCAGGCACAGCTGTCATAATTAGAGTGCTAAAAAGTGGTGCAGTCCCACCGGGTATATAGCAAGCCACTCTTTCTAAAGGTCTTACTATCTGTCCTAAAAGAGAACTTTCTTTAGGCTGTAAAAACCCTTCTTTGGGTTGATGTTCATAAAATTCACAAACCCTACCAATAGATAGGTTAATAGCTTCTCTAAGTTCATTAGTAATTGTTTCATAACCTTTTTCTATATCAGCTTTTGGTACCAAAAAATTGTCTAGTGATACTCCATCAAAACGCTTGCCAAAGTTCTTTAGAGCCTCATCACCCTTAGTGTGGACCTCGCGTAAGATACCTTCTACTAAAGAACGTAAATCAGGGTTACTATTTATTTGATTTCTTGCTGTAAACAAGTTAAGTGCAGTAACTTTGTCTATATGTTTCATATAATTATCATATTAAGAGAAGGAGACTAACTAACGGTGAAAATACTCATCTATCTGAGGGTTTTATGAAAAAAGCCATTCTTACTTTAGGTCTTACCCCAGGATTAGGGGCTCGCAAAATTAAGTTACTTATTGAACACTTTGGTGATGCCAAAAAAGTTTTAGATGCTAGCCCCAAAGAGCTGAGTGAGGTTGAGGGCATTGGCCCCAAAATCATAGAGGCTCTACGGGAAAGTAAAGCATCAAAAAAATCTGATAAGGAACTAGCTCGAGCTGAAAAGCTAGGTGTCCATATAGTGGCTTTAAGTGATCCTAATTACCCCGAATGCTTAAGGCAAATTTACGATCCACCACCCCTACTCTATATCAAAGGGGAGTTGCCAGAAACTTTATATAAAGGATTTGATAAAGTACGCTCTATAGCCGTGGTTGGCACTCGAAATGCTAGTGAATATGCCTTAAATTTTAGTCGGACTTTGGGTGAGGTATTAACAAAAGCAGGTGTAGTAGTTGTTTCTGGTTTGGCTTTAGGTGTTGATGGCGCTGCTCACCAAGGTGCAATTAAAAGCAAAGAAGGGAAAACAGTGGCAGTTTTGGGCTCAGGTGTTGATATTATCTACCCTTATAAACATAAAGGATTAGCTGAAAATATAGTAAAGGACCATGGAGCAATTGTAAGTGAGTATCCTGTTGGTACACCTCCACATGCCCAGAACTTTCCCGGACGTAATCGCATAATATGTGGTTTAACAAGAGGTATAGTAGTTGTAGAAGGCAATAAAAAGTCAGGTGCTATGATTACTGCTAGTTATGCACTAGAAGAAGGTCGTTCAGTATTCGCTGTTCCCGGTCGCGCTGGAGATAGTCGTGCAACAGGAGTATTAGACTTACTCAAGCAAGGTGCCATCTTAGTGGAAAGTGCTCAAGATATTTTAAATGAATTTAACTGGGACCAAGTATTAGAGACCACCATTTCACCTTTAGAAGGTTTACAAGAACCTAATAAGAGTATAGCCTTAATAATTAAAAATACGGAATCACTTTTATTAGATGATATTGTAAGTGTTACAGGGAAAGAAGCCGGAGAGATTTTACCTGCTTTAACTTTGCTTGAGTTAAAAGGTATTATAAAAAGGTTACCTAATGGACGTTACATATCCCTAGTTTAGTACTTTTTAATTTTTAACAAGGAAATAATATTATGTTTAATTGGATAGGTACAGGTTTGACACTTTTGGGTGTAGGACAAAACGTTTACGAGTGGATAGCTAGGCAAACTACAGAAAAAGAGATTGAAAAACTTTCTCAAAAAGTAGATAAAATTAATGAAGTTAGATACTCACTAATTTAAACATATAGAAAGCAAAATATGATAAAATTCATCTTAATCTACCTTACCTTTTTAAACTTGGCTCTAGCACAAAGTTTAACCGTTTGGACTCAATTTGAAGGAACTGACTTAGAATGGTTGCAAAATGAGGCAGCTTCTTTTGAAGCCCTTTTAGGAGTACCTGTTCAAATAACTCCAATAAGCTTAGGAGAAATGAAACAGAAGCTTCTTGTAGAAGAAACACCTGAAGCTGCTGATCTTTTCTTGCCTATTACTCACAGCGAAATTTATGCTATGGCAACTGCAGGTGTGCTAGCTAATATGAATAGCTATGCTACACAAGAATATCTAGAAGATTTAAGTAAGCAAGCACGTCTGGCTTTCGTTATTGATGATAATCTCTTTGGCTTGCCTATGTATGTAGAAGGTCCTGCACTCATAATTAATACTAACTTAGTGCCTGAACCGCCTAATACCTTTGAAGACTTTATAGAAACAGCTGAAGCCTTAACTGCAGGTAGTAGCTATGGATTTTTATATGATATTGGCAATTTTTATTTCTCCTATGCGTGGTTAAGTGGCTACGGTGGTTATATTTTTGCACAAGATGAAAATGGAAATCTAAACCCAAAAGATGTAGGGTTAACCAATGAGGGAGCTATTAGAGGAGGAACTATTATAAAAGATTTACGCCATAAACACGGCCTTATTCCCGAGGGTATAGACTATGGTGTTTCTGATCGTCTTTTCCTTGATAGTCATTTAGCTATGACTTATAATGGTCCCTGGGCCGTTGCCAATTATCAACTTGCAAATCTAAATGTTGCTATAAAGCCCTTGCCAACTACTCAAGATGGAGTTTCCTTTAACGGCTTTATGAGTGTAGAAGGAATACTTATGAATGAACTTAGCGAAAATAAAGTAGATGCTGCCAATTTTGCTAAGTGGCTTACTCGCCCCATTGCACAAGTTGCACTTTCTGAATATAGTGGCAAAATTCCAGCTTCCCAAAGTGCAGTGTCTGAAGTTAGAATAAGCAATCCTGTTGTTGCAGATTTTGCAGAGGCTTTAGAAAACGCTACTCCCATACCCAACATTCGAGAAATGGGTAATGTGTGGGGACCAATGGATAAAGCTCTTAGAACTATTCTAGAAAGTCCTGAATCAGATGTTGCCAAGGCATTAAATGTAGCAGCCAAGGAAGTCTCAAGATAATTCAGTCATTGTATATATACTAATAGATTTATGATTTAAGAATACGCTAAAACATATATAAGCAATGTCATTACTGGGTTTCTCTATACCTTTCAACCTTTGGTAATGACATTGCTCTCTAAATTTACTGGCTCAGGTATCACAAAAAGCTGATTTGTAAGAATTTAACTCGCGGATCGCTAGATTTATATCAGAAAATGTTTTCTTTATAAACAATTTAATTTCTCATGACCTAATACTCGTTAAAATGATTTCCTGCATACTCAGAATCCTGTGAACTAGACTAACCGTTAAGCACCCAATGAGTGCTTGTAAGAAGATCATACCGAAGAACAATCTGAACTATCTGCTATAAGGATAATGTAAATTTAGGCAACTCTTAATGTTTAAAAATAGAACTATACCTAGCTAAATTAATTCTAAAAATAATAATATGGTGATTCTACCTTAGATTCTCTCAGAGAGTTTATAAGATTAAAGATGCTTGGACAACTTTAGGAGGTTTTTCACACCATAAGGCGTCAGCCATGTTACAGCCTTAAAGGAAAATTTCTTGTTTACTTAACTATTATGGAATGGGAACTCCCTGTTATTGCTTTGCGAACTATGGTGGTTATGCCACGTACCTTAGAAAACGTGGATGTAGGTCGGCCTAGGTCAAAGCGAGCTTTGCAAGAAGCTCAAAGTAGTGATAATCGTGTTTTGCTTTTAGCACAGCGCGATGCTCAAATAGATGACCCTACAGGTGACGATCTTTATAGTATAGGTACTCTTGGAATTATTAAGCAAGTAATTCGCTTACCAGACGACACCCTACAAGTTTTAGTTGAAGGTCGCGAACGGGTTTCAGTTGAGCGCTATTATCTTGGTTCTTCTTTAAGAGCTAGGGTAAGTACAGTACCTGAAACAGGAGCAGATCGGAATGATGAGCAAGTTCGTGGCCTTATTGAGCAAGTAAAATCTGCTTTTGAACAGTATGTTCAGCAAAATAAAAGTTTACGTTTAGACTCTTTTCATATAGAAAATTTGCGTGGTTTGCGTGTACCGGGCTCTTTGGCTGATGTTATTAGTAAGTATAGTACGTGGGACGTTAAGGATAAACAAGTTATTTTAGAAGAGGCAAATGTTGTTAAACGCCTTGAGCTACTTTACGGCTTTATAAACCGTGACATAGAGCGCTTTGATGCCGAAAAACAAATAAGCGCTCGAGTCAAAGAGCAAATGGATTCTAATCAGCGTGAGTATTATCTGCGTGAGCAGATGAAAGCCATTCAAAAAGAGTTAGGCAATGAAGAAAGCATTAGTGAAGTAGAAGAATTGAAAGCTCGAGTAGAGGAAAAAAACCTACCTGAAGAAGCTAACAAGCGGGCGCTCAAAGAAATTGAGAGACTCGAGAAAATGCCGGGTGGTTCTCCTGAAGCAACAGTTGTTCGCACTTACTTAGATGTTATTTTAGAGTTGCCTTGGAGCGAATTAGATGACGAACTACTTGACATTGGCCATTCTGAAGAAGTGCTAAACGAAGATCACCATGCTTTAAAAGAACCTAAAGAGCGCATATTAGAATTCCTAGCTGTTAGACAACTTATTAAAGATAAAGAGGATATTGATTACAAAGCGCCAATTTTGTGTTTTGTAGGTCCTCCCGGTGTTGGAAAAACTTCACTAGGTAAATCTATAGCAAGAAGTTTAAATCGTAAATTTGTTCGTATGAGTTTAGGTGGTGTGCGCGATGAAGCAGAAATCCGTGGACATCGCCGCACTTACATTGGCTCTTTGCCTGGTCGCATTATACAAGGCATGAAAACTGCTGGAGCTGTAAACCCTGTCTTTTTACTCGATGAAATTGACAAAATGACTATGGATTTTCGTGGTGATCCATCTGCTGCGCTTTTAGAAGTACTTGACCCTGAGCAGAATGTAGGCTTTCAAGATCATTATTTAGAAATACCTTATGACTTATCAAAGGTTATGTTTATCACCACTGCTAATAGTTTAAGTCCTATCCCAAGGCCCCTGTTAGATCGTATGGAAGTTATTCAAATACCAGGCTATACCTTAAATGAAAAGATGGAAATTGCTAAACGCTACCGCATCCCTAAGCAGATAAAGGATCATGGCTTAGAGAAAAAACTTTCTTTTGGCGAAAGTGCTATTCGCAAAATTATTACTGAGTATACGCACGAGGCAGGTGTGCGTAATCTAGATCGTACTATAGCTAAAGTAGCTCGTAAATCTTCTAAAGAGTACTTAGATAAGCCTTGGAAAGGTTTACTTAAGCTTGATGAAGAAAAAGCACGTGAACTTCTTGGGGTACCACCTTATCGTGATAACCAAGCTGATAAAGAAGAGCAAGTAGGCCTAACTCATGGTTTAGCGTGGACTTCTATAGGTGGAGTCACTCTAGATATAGAAGCAATTGCTGTTTTAGGTAAGGGAAAGGTAAATCTTACTGGTCAACTTGGTGATGTAATGAAAGAGTCTGCACAAGCAGGGATTGCTTATTTGCGCAATCGCAGTGCAGATTTTGATATACCCAATGACTTTTATGAAAATAGAGATTTACATGTTCATGTATTAGAAGGGGCTACTCCTAAAGATGGTCCTAGTGCTGGAATTGCTATGGCCACAGCAGTAGTAAGTGCTTTGACAAACCGCCCTGTACGTGGTGACATTGCTATGACTGGTGAGATAAGTTTGCGTGGTAGGGTTTTACCTATAGGTGGTGTTAAGCAAAAACTTCTAGCAGCACATCAAGCTGGTATAAAGCAGGTAATTATTCCCCAAGCCAATGAAGCCAATTTAGAAGACGTGCCAGAGGAAATCTTAGCAGATTTGACAGTTAACACTGTTAAAAATTTTGATGAAGTTATAGAGCTCATGCTTTTAGAAAAACCCGAGGAGTCGCAAGAAGACTCTTTTATGCCGCCGCCAAGTAAGGAAGCAGATATAACAAATACTACAAGTACAGTCTCTGTTTCTTGATAGGTACCTAATTACTTCAAATTAAGTACACTGATAAAGAACTTCACTAATAGCTTTCAGGGCATCTTCTCCTAAATTACGCTTTTTAAGACTAAAACCGGGGGGGTATTTAGTTACCTCAACTTTATAGGGTAACCTTTCTATCCCTTGAGCATTATAATTCAAATCCTCTTGAAAAATAATCTCAAAATCCAGCATGTGCTCTTTTATAGCAGATACTTTTCTTTGTGCGGCCAGTAAACGTATTTTTATAAGTTCAATAAAGGCTTTGACCTCTTTTGGTAAGGGGCCGTAGCTCGAGCGCATCTCATTACGTATCTTGCCAATTTCCACTAAGCTATCTGTTTCAGAAAGCCTACCATAAAATCCTATCCTTGCCTCATCATCAGCAATATAACTAGGAGATAAATGAGCGTCTATAGAAATATCAATTATAGCTACATCTGG
This sequence comes from Trueperaceae bacterium, assembly GCA_965223045.1. GTDB lineage: Bacteria > Deinococcota > Deinococci > Deinococcales > Trueperaceae > CBDCVN01. The sequence continues at coordinate 2,499,698 of CBDCVN010000013.1, read as the reverse complement.
TAATTCTTTAGCTTCACCTTTTAGTTTGGCAACCTCTTCAGCAAGCATTTCTGTATATACTTCTAACGATACCGCACTAATATGCCCATGCTGCTCAGCACCCAAAAGATTACCTATGCCACGAATCTCCATATCCTTTTCGGCTAGTAAATGCCCACTACCAAGGTCATTTAGCTCAGCAATGGCAAAAAGACGTTTTTGGGCTTGCTCAGTTAACTTACCCGGATACAATAAGTATGCCCAAGCTTCTGTTTCCCGCCTACCCACTCGTCCTCTTAATTGGTAAAGTTGTGCTAAACCCAATCTATCAGCACGTTCAATAATTAAAGTATTAGCAGTAGCAATGTCAAGACCAGACTCAACAATTGTAGTAGAAAGCAGCAAATCATAAGCACCCTCGGCAAAGTTAAGCATTACCTCTTCAAGTTCCTCTCCACTCATTTGTCCATGAGCTACCCCTATACGCGCCTCAGGCACAAGTCTACCTAACATCATAGCTCTAGAACCCATAGAACCTATACGGTCATGTATATAAAAGGCTTTCCCATGTCTTTCTAACTCAAACATAACAGCATCGCGGATAGTATTAGGGTTATAAGCTTGCAACACCGTTTGAATAGGCTTACGGCCTTTAGGAGGGGTCATAATTTGTGAGACATCACGCAAGCCTATCAATCCCATATAAAGAGTGCGCGGAATAGGTGTAGCAGTTAGTGAAAGTACATCAAGGTTAGTTTTTAAACTTTTTATGCGCTCTTTCTGAGCTACTCCAAAACGGTGTTCTTCATCTATTATCAGCAAGCTTAAATCATTAAAAACAATGTCACTAGATAGAAGTCTGTGAGTGCCAATTACAATGTCTATAGAACCCGTTTTTAATCCCTGTAGGGTTGAGCGCACTTCACTACTACTAGAAAAACGTGAGAGCATTTCCACTACTACAGGTAAATCCTTAAAGCGATCAAAGAAAGTTTCGTAATGCTGCTTTGCTAACACTGTAGTAGGTACTAGCATAGCCACCTGTTTTTTGTGGCCTACAACATGATGGGCTGCACGTATGGCTACCTCAGTTTTACCAAAACCAACATCACCCGAGATAAGCCTGTCCATAGGTATAGGCTTAGCCATATCAGCATAAACATCTTCAACAGCTTTTGCTTGATCAGGAGTAAGTTTATATGGAAAACTTTTGGCTATTTTAATTCCCCATTCTGGCAAGGCTTCTAGGGCTACCCCCTTGCTCATCTGACGCTCGGCGTAGATATTAATGAGCTTGCTAGCAAGTTCTTGGGCATTGACTCGAGCCCGTTCACGGGTTCTAGCCCACTCGTTAGTGCCTATAGTAGATAGCTGTGGAGGGCTGTCTGTTGTGCCAGGGTGGCGTCTTAACACTGCTAACTGTTCTACTGGCAAATAAAGCTTGCCCTCGCCTGCATACTGCAGCATTAGATAATCTCGAGTTATACCCATAACCTTTCTAGGCTCTAAACCTAAAAACCTACCAATACCATGTTCGGGATGTATTAAATAATCATCTACACTAAGTTGTAAGGTGTTTTGTATCGATTTACCTGATAGTTTCTTATACCTACTTAACCCCTGATAGCTATAAAGTAAATCCTCTGAGATAAATATTTCTTTGGCTTTATCATCACGATAGCCACCACGGGTATTACCACCTACAGCCAATCTAATCATCCCAGCCCTAGGCTTTATTTTGCTAACCCACTCACTTGCTAAGTGATCAATGACTTTCTCGCGTAAGTATATGCCTGTGCGCTCAAAGCGCAAAATTAAGTTTATGCTATAGCCATCTTTTAACCATAGCTCAGCATCATTAGCAAACTCGCTTAGTTTACCTCGATAATAGTTTAGGGGTAGGATTTCTCCATTAGCCTCTTCCAAATCCAACGAATCCCGTCCAAAGGACAATACTTTTTGCTCTTTACAATACTCCCAAAACCAAGCAATACCTTCAGGATTACCCTCTAGCTCACTAGCAAATAGTTCTGGAGCATCTAAAAAAACCTGGCCTTCTAAAGACTCTATGAGCTTGCTATCCCAAGCACTTTCATCAACCTCAATATCTTCTAAAGGGGTTATTAGGTATTTCTCTAGCTTAGATTCCTTATGATCAATGCTGTCAAGCTCATTACCAAAGAAACCCAAGCGCACTACTTCATTTTCATCTTCTTTATCAGGATAAATAGTTAGAGTATCACCCTTAACCACAACTCCAGGCATGCCATCACGCTCAAAACCATAGCTTATTAAAGTATCTAGCAAAGTTTCACGAGAGTAGTTCTTACCTAGTTCTAAATTAAGGACTAATTCATTAGGGTTTCTAGGGAAAGGCTTTAGAGCATGTTCTAGGCTTAGAATAATTTTGCTATGCTTTTGGTTCCAGTCCTTGAAAGTAGGATTAACTGTACTCTGAGGACCAAAAACTTCAGTATTGTCAAAGTAAGTAAGTCTTTCTTTTGTAGTTACTAGTATAGCTGGTCCTTGGTGGTGAGCAAAAAGACTTAAACGTGCAATAACAGGTAATCCCAGCCAGCGAGTTTTTCTTATCATTTTGATTTAACCTTTTGATTTAACCTTAGTCATTTTGAGAGCATTTTGTTGGACACTTACTTCAGCAACAAGTAAAGCACCTAGTAAAAATAGTAATAGTGTTAAGTAAAGCCATAAAAGAACAAGTAGCAAACTAGTAACCACACCATAAATTAAGTTAAAGCGCTCGAATTGGAAAAATATTGGCAGGATTCTTTGCATTAATATGATGCTCAAGGTACTAAACAAGGCCCCAAATAGTGCACCCACCCAAGTGCTGCTTGTCTTAGGCAAATAACGAAAACACAGAGTGAACGTTAAGGTAGTTATAACTATGCGTAATAACTCAGTCCAAAGAGCTTGCTCCCAAGCAAAATTAGGAACAGGCAAAGCTATACTGAGTCTTGCTAAACCACTAATTATAAGGTCGCCTAACTGCCTTAATGCTGAAATGAACAAACCACCAATAACCTCAACACTGATTACTAATGCAACCATCATAACTAGAAATAGTGCAACTAAGCGCTTGCGCCAAAAGCTGCGAGCTTGAGAGACATTAAAGATTATCTCGAGGGCATACTGCAAAGAAGCGAAAAAATTACTACTGGCCCATATTAACACTAAAAACGAGATGGCGCTCCTTAGAAAAGCACCTTCACTAAATTGACTAAAAATAACTTCAAAACTTTGTCTAACAAGCTCTTCACTATTACTTTGTGGAGGCGTAATTTGTGCTACCAAATCAGCAAGGGCTAATTGGTACTGCATAGCTAGCTCTGGACGCCTAGTTAAAACCACACTAATCCAACCAGCAAGAAGAAGTAACAAAGGGCCAAGGGAAAATGCTGCGTAGTAGGCAAGAGCTGCAGTAAGGAGGGGTAAATGTGATGCTTGAAAACGATGATAAAGTCTATTTAGGAAAGACCCCGCAGGGGACTCCTGCAGTATTTTAAGTTTCCCCCTAATAAGTTTTATTGGTTGTTTCAAGTCCCTCTCGGCATAATTGAGATTAAGTGTCTAGCAAACCTACCAGCTGTTTAAGTCAATTCCAAAATCATAATTTCCTAAAATTTGTGGAGTATCTTTCCCTGTTAAGTTTCTTAGGTCAATTTGATTTTTACCTAACTTGAAAGATGTTTCTACATCTCTACCATAGCCAAGCCCCTGATAGAAAGACTTAGCAAAAGTTATTGCAGAAGGATCTTCTATGGCTCTAGACATACCCACTACACAGGGAATGTGCTGAGCAATAGCATGGGCTTGCAGCTCAGAGTAACAAGCATTTAGTACTACACATTTAACACTATCCTTGAAAATCTCAAACAAATCTGCCAAAGCACTTTTTTCAAGGGGGTTAAGGTTTGTTTCTAAAGACTCAATATCAAGTGTTCTAGCATCATTTCTTACCCCTTGTCCTTGCCCTGAATCATTAACAAAATAAAGCTCACCAGTTTTACTACCGTGACCACTAAAATGTACAATATCTGGATTATGTCTAAGTAAATACTTCTGTAGGTCTTCTACACTCACGGCCCATTGTTGCTCCAACTCAAATGCATCTCTAAAATCTGTTTGCCTTAAAGCATCATCTATGCCCTTTATTTCCTTATCTAAATCTAAATGGTTCATGCTTTTAGGATTGGCAGCAAGAAACAAAATGGTTACAGGGCCTGACTTGTTCGTTCTTACTACAGATCTAGTTTTTGATTTTAGAGGAGACGACCCTAATGTTTCAGCCACTTCTAATAGTTTAGGATTACCAGAGTTGGCTCTCCTTGCTCCTATAACAAGATCTTCTATCCATCCCTCAGCTTCTGCAGTTTGTATAAGTTCGAAGATCATGTTTCGCAAGTTCCCCTCTGAAACAATATTGTTTAAATTTCTATCAAGCTCAATTCTCAGTAAGTAGTTCAATTTTCCCTTTGTAGGGAAGGCACTTATAAGTGCTTCAACTAATTCTTCATATTGCTTTCCTTTTAGTAACATAATAAAATACAACCTCCTAATTTAACCAGCAGGTAATTGTACTGTGGTAGAAAGTAAGATTATAGCATTGATAACTGCAACAACGGCGAACCAGAACAACGAACTAAGGATACCATGCATGTGATAGAGCCAAAGGTAACTTTCAGCAAATTTATCTTTCCAAAAGCTGTTCTATTACTGGCGCAATTCCCTACGCTTATCAAGCATATCATCTGTTTTCCTAAAACCCTCATATTTTAGCCAGTAACAATGAGAATAACAAAAAACTTTGCGCCAGTATACTGACACCTTAGCTCAGAAAATTTTTCTTTCAAAACAAAAAGAACCTTTAGTATTTGACTTGTTGCATAACCTCACGTAATTCTAAAGTTAGTACCTGCAAGGCCAAACTGGGCGAAGCGTAGCTAGCTAAGGCCCTCTCACAATTCTCTAAAGCTAAAATAGCAAGAGCATAAATATTATTTGGCTCCTGGCTTAATTTAGCTCTTAAAAGCTCTGGCACAGAGAACATGCTTTCACTAAGCCAACGTTTTTCTAAACCATCAGCTAATTCAAGTGCTTCCTCAAGGCTTTTAGGTAAAGACTTGAGATAATCTTCTATTAAATTAAGTGTTTCTTGAAAAGCCTCTTCATTATCTTTTGCTAAAGCAATGTCACCATAGCGCCCTAAACGAGCAGCTGGATGTTTTAGAGAATCAAGCGCAGTCTCAGCTTCCACTGTACCAAAACGCACAGGAGTTGCCCTAGAGGCTATGGTGGGTAAAACAGCTTGTGAACTAGGAGCAACAAGAATAATAACTACATAGCTTGGTGGCTCTTCTAAAAATTTTAAAAAGGCATTAGCTGCACTTGCATTTAGAGTTTCAGCATGATCAATTACACCTACACGCTTTCTAAAGTGAGGGCGTTTTTCTAGCCAACTTCCTAATGGGTCAGAACGCCCACCTTCACGAAATACTAAATCATCTATACGAAACTGAGGTTGGCGGCTCAGCTTACCAGTTCTAGTTTCTAACTCGGGAGTAATCTCGCGATAATCAGGGTGATTATCTGCTAAAAAAGCTTTGCAGCTGACACAATTACCACATGGTTCTTCAGAGGGATTTTGACAGTTAAGCCAAGCAGCATACCACTTTGCTAAAAGTCTTCTGCCCACGCGCTCTTGTCCTATAAAAAGCAGTGTTTGGGCCTGCAGTTGACATAGGGTTTCTTTAACATTACTGTGTCCATAAATAGGTTCTAATGACACAGTTTTAAACTCCATGCTCTAAACGATCAGCAAGCTCTTGGGGGTAGCCTTGCCTTACCACTAAATTTTGTACTTGCTGAATATCATATTTAACCCTATGTATCTCAATAAGGTTTGCTTTTTCATCAAAAATAGCATAGCTAGCATTAGGATTTCCATCACGAGGTTGTCCTACTGAGCCTGGATTAACAAATAGTTGTGCTTTAGGCGGAATGCGGTAGATAAGCTTATTACTTTCAGAGCTAACTGCTCGCCACATTTCACCTTTGGGAGTAGTAATACAGGAATAAATAACAGCAACATGTGTGTGGCCTACAAAACAAACCCTCGAGCTAAGTAAACCAAGGTTTCTCTGCGCTTCTGCAATACTTTTTAAATAGGTCCATGGCTCGGTAAGAGAGCCATGCACGGCTTGCCAAGTTTCATATATTACTTGAGGTTGGAAACTTCTTAGGAAAGCAATGCTTTCAGCAGAAATAAGCTTGCTATGTTTTCTAGCAATTTCACCAACTAGAGCCCTATGTTCCGATAGGTCCTCAGTTTTGTCAATAATATTTAAAACTAATTCATCATGATTGCCTAAGACACACACCTCAAGTTCAAGGTTTTGCAAGGTATTTAAAACAGACTCAGGCTCAGTATAGTAACCAACACAATCACCTAAAAAAATAACTTTTTCCCAGTGTTGACTTCTAGAGTGTTTTAAAACAGCATCTAGTGCAACTTGATTAGCATGAATATCACTGATTATAAGATAGCGCATAAGATTTATTGCTTGTTAAATAATATAAGCTGTTTAAGTATAATGTACCCAGAGTTTTAATGTTATTAGTATACTGAGGAACTTTATGAATGAAACAATAATTCTATATTTACTTATAGTTATAATAACTTCCCACTTTCTACTTACACAAATTGTTGAACTTCTCAATCTTCTTTATCAGCCTAAGACTTTACCTAAAGAAGTTGAAGATATTTATACTGAAGATGAATACCAAAAATCTCGAGCCTACCATAAAGCAACTACTCATTTTGGATTCATAAGTGCCTCTCTTAGTCTTGTTATCACAGTTGTTGTTATTGCTACGGGTGTTTTAGGATTTTTCGATGATTGGCTAAAGCAATTTATTAACCCCAACTGGTTACGTGGAATAGCTTTCTTATTGGCTATAGGATTAATTAGTGATTTAATAAGTATTCCTTTATCTCTTTACCAAACTTTTGTTATAGAAGCACGCTTTGGCTTTAATAAAACCACTATAACTACATTTATCTTAGATAAGCTTAAAGCCTATTTTCTAGGAGCTATTATTGGTGGTGGCCTAGTAGGTATTTTGCTTTGGCTTATATCTACAGGGCAAAATTTTTGGCTCATTTTCTGGGTAATAATTTCTGCTTTTAGTATCTTTATGGGCACTTTCTATAGCTCCTTAGTACTACCACTTTTTAACAAACTTACTCCACTCGAAGAAGGCGAGCTTAGAAGTGAGCTTAAGTCCTATGCTCAACAAGAAGGTTTTAACCTAAAAGATATTTATGTTATGGATGGTTCAAAACGCTCTACTAAAGCCAATGCTTTTTTTACTGGTCTTGGTAAAGTCAAGAAAGTTGTTTTATTTGATACCCTAGTTGATAGTATGTCTAGCAAAGAAGTTGTTGCTGTAATAGCACACGAAGTAGGGCACTACAAAAAAAGGCATATTCCTATTGGTTTAAGTCTTTCTGTGTTACAAATGGGCATAGTTCTGTTTTTACTTTCAAGGATTGTATTTAGCCCCGAGATGTCACTTGCTTTAGGGGCATCAGAACTTTCTTATCATTTAAATCTTATTGCCTTTGCTTTTTTATTTACACCAATCTCACTACTATTAAGCTTTTTAGGTAATTTGCTGAGTCGCATATTTGAGTTTCAAGCTGATGCTTTTGCAGCTATTAGCTCGAGCCCTGAAAGCATGATAAGCGCCCTTAAAAAACTTGCTAGTAGTAACCTAACCAATCTTGTACCACACCCATTCTATGTCAAAATGCACTATAGCCATCCCCCTATTACCTCGCGCCTTAGGGCAATAGCAAGTCTAAAAACTTGAATAATTTAGCTACTACTAATTAGTTATTAATTTGTGTTTCTAACCACTGAAGGATATCTTCTAAAACTACTTCTTTTGCAAGTTCGTTTAAAATTTCGTGATAGTAACCTTGGTAAGTTTTGAGAGTTTTATCCCTTGTTCCAAGACGTTCAAAAAGCATATCGCTCCCTTTAGGGCTAGCTATTTTGTCATCGCTGCCATGCATAACAAGAGTGGGAACTTGAATGTTTAGGACTTGTTCTAGCACATAGGGGCCAATGTCTAAGAGTTCTTTGCCTAGTGAGGCTCTTACTTTCCCATTGTAAACCAATGGATCGTTTTGATAGGCTTGAACCGCTTCAGGATCATGGGACAAAAGCTGACTGTCCAGACTTTGTATCGGTAAATTTGGGAGTAAACGAACGATAACCTCTAAAAGCTTCCTAAACATGGGAGAGGGTGGATTAGCACTTTGTAAAAAAGCAGCACTCAATAAAAGACCATCAATCAATTCAGGTGATTCTAGAATTGTTTGTAAAGCTATAGCACCTCCCATACTATGACCAAGCAAGAAAAGCTTGTTTTTAGAGGCTTCTCTAACTTGCTTTAATAATAGGTAAAGGTCAGCTGAAAAATCACCAAAGTGCTTAATATTTGCTCTAGTGCCTTCACTTTTACCGTGCCCTCTATGATCTAATGCATAAACAGCAAACCCACGCTCTACTAGCAATTCAGCAACATGTTTATAGCGTCCAGAATGCTCAGCATAGCCATGGGAAATTACTAAGCTGCCTTTCGACTCTTTGCTAGGTAACCAAGTCCTATAAAAAAGAGCTAAACCTTGTTGATTATGAAAAGTTGATATCCTCATTATAGAAAATGATTACATATTTTTTAATATATTAGACTTGTTCTGAAATAAGGAATTAGGCAATAAGGCAGTTCCATAAACCAGCACAAACTCCTACTACATCGTCAACAAATCCCTTAATACGATTCCTAAAAGCATACACAAGAATCTTGAAACGCTTCATTCCTCCAATGGCATTCTCAACATATACACGTATCTTGCTCACTGCTTGGTTGTGAGCCTTCTGCTCTTTACTAAGCTTGGGATTAGGGTTGGCTTTGCTCTTCCTAGGTCTCTTATGAGGTATTGCAACATCTGCTCCTTCATAATCTTTCTCGATTCCTTGATATCCTAAATCTACTGCCACTTTAATATCCTCAAACCACTCCTCCTCAGGTGGAAATTCTTCCTTTAGCATTGCATAGTCATGGTTCCGTCCTCCAAAGGTTTGTCCCACAAACAAAATTACCTTCTCCTTGCTGCTTATCACTGTGTTTTTCTGCGTGTGGTTACCCTGTTTGCCACTGTATAACTCCTGTTGCATTTCATCATCCTTTGGGCGTTGATGTTCTCGCTCTGTAACATCAATCAGTATTTCGTCAAGTCCCTCAAAAGCTGCTTTGAAATCCTCTATGTTTTCAAACTCTCTAGCTGGCATATATCCCAAACCACTTAGAGTTTTCGCCATTATTGGTGTAAGACGTTGTACCCAAGCATGGGCATTAGATCGTGATAAATCAAATTTCTCCGCTAGAACATCAAACGTTGGGTAAAGTCTAAGGTAGTAAAGAATAAAGCACAGTTTTATATTGACTGTACTTAGTTTACTGTTTCTTCCTCCTCCTGGCTTACGATGTACTTTCCCTGCTTCTAGAGCCTTTTCATAACGTTGCTTTTCATGGTCTTCTAAAGCTTTAGCAAATGCAGGTTCTAGTTCCTCTACTTTCTTTTCGCTCAATCCTGTTATACTTCTTACTTGTCGGTCATCTCTTGGTAGTAACATTCCTTTATTTTGACCGATTTATTTATTTCAGAACAACTCTATTAAAGTCAAATTGCCGCCAACACTCGTAGAGGACTATTCCTACACTTACTGCTAGATTAATAGAGCGGACCTTTTCATTCATAGGAATGCGTAATTGCATTGTCATTTGCCTTATACTCTCAGGTAAACCCCGTGATTCAGGACCAAAAAGAAGTACATCACCTTTGTTGTAAAGCGTTTTAGTGTAGTGATCTTTAGCTTTAGTAGTTAGGGAAAAAACACGGCCTTTAGCAAAGGCTAATGAAAAAAACTCATGAAAGTCAGTAAAACTTGCATGTATTTGCAAGTCTATTTCATCCCAATAATCCATACCAGCACGTTTTAAGGATTCTTCAGTTAGTTGGAATCCTAAAGGACGAATAAGGTGTAGTTTTGCACCTGTTGCTAAACAGGTGCGGGCTATGTTACCAGTGTTACCTGCTATTTCAGGCTCAAATAGAACGACATTCACCACTTGTAATCTAGGATAAAAATAAGCCTTGTCTAAGCAATGAGAAAATATCTGTGCTTATTCCAATAATTAAGTGTAAGAGTATGGGGTAGAGCAAAGAGTGAGTCTTTAAAGCCAATAAACCAAAGCCAAAACCAGCAGGTATAGCAGCAATAGTTTCAGCAGAAGGTTTACCAAGGTGGATCATAACAGAAAGCATAACTTGTAACCACATAGCCTGAGTTAAACTCATTTCTTTAGCAAAACCTTTTAAGATAAAACCACGATAAAAAAACTCAAAAGATAGGTAGTAAAAAGCATAAAGCACTATCCAGATTAGTAAAGTAGTCAAAGAAGAACCAACCCACGGCCCTGCCCAAGGGTAAGTATTTTGCACATCTAAATTAGCTGAGCCAATGTACATAAATAGTAAAATTATGGGGGATAGTACTAAAACTAAAACAGTGCCCAAACGACATTGCCCCCAAGCAAAGCCGATATCTTTAAGAGGGTGTTTGAAAAGCTTTAGAGTAAGTAGTGGCAAGAAGAATAAAAAGAGTAATGCCCAAGTAATATTTATAAATGCAGTATTTAATGTGCGTTCAGTGCTGTTTAGTAGGCTAGGACCTGGGCTACCTAAGTGCCAGTAGGCCAATTGAGCAAGTAGAGCAATGCTAAAGTAAATATTTAGTTTGCTTGTTAATTTTGGAATGTGGCTTTTCATAGAGTGGAAAGTAAAATGGTGGTGTGACTGGGGTGATTTGCAAGAGTCATACGTCTATATTGTACCATCTAAATACTTTTTGCGTTCCTGTTTAGGAAATTTTTCTATTGCATAGCGTAGCATAGTACGAGGCATCTTTTGGTAATGCACTTCTAAAAAAGCTTTTTCAACTGCCGCATCACGTTTCCCAACTTCTCGAAGCATCCAACCCACAGCTTTGTGTATTAAATCCTCTTTGTCATTTATGAGCAGCCTTGATAGTTTTAGTGTGTCATCGAATTGATGTTTCCAAATAAATTGAAAGGTGGACATGATGGCAATTCGTCTTTCCCAAAGGCTATCAGACTCGGCAAGTTTGTAAAGTATTTGTCTGTCTCTATCTTCAAGGTAAGCGCCAACTATATGATAGGCTGAGCTATCCACTAGATCCCAATTATTGATGTACTGTGTATTGCTCAAATACAACTTGTAAATAGCTGTTTTCCCTTCTTCATTACTCTGGCTAAACTTATGTACCAAAAGTAACAGGGCGAACAAGCGTTCCTCATGAAAAGCTGATGTTAATAGTTGTTGAGTGTCTTCTAATGCAATACCTGAGTGTTTCTTGACTTGTTCTCTGAGGATGGGAACTCGGATACCAAGAAATTGATCACCTTCTCCATACTCACCTTTTCCTGTTTTAAAAAAGCGTTGTGAATGTTCTGCTATGATAGGATCGGCTAAGTCTCTTAAGATTTGACTAACTTGTTTCGCTGTCACTTACCACCATTAATCCTTTTCCCTAAGGGTATACCTATCCTTATTATTAATGTTATTGTGATAAACAAGTAAAATACTAATAACGGAAGAGAATAATCAAGCACAAAACTAATAATTTCTTGCATATTAAAAGGATTTAATGTTGTATTCCAATTATAGAGTCCCTCTTGTAAAAGCTCAAGTTTTACAGGAATAACAAAATTAAACCATTCAGCTGTAAAAGGTGGGTAAAAGGTAATAGTCTCTATATTGCTTATACACAGAAGCTATAGTGCTGCTAAGACCTCTTTTATAAAGAGTATCAGGGTCACCATTATGATATTGCTCCATAATGTGATTTTTTTGAAGATTATATTCTGCAACAGAATAATTACTTTCTTCAAGGTGCTTCATTGAAATTTTAAATCTTGCTAGGCGATTCTCAGCGCTTTTACGACTGTTGACTTCAATTATTGGCATTACTTCTGCTAGCAAAGACTCATCCAAGCGAATTGCTGAATGAATTAGTAAGGGCTCTTTAAAGTTCACCCTTTTAGCTCCTTTGTCTAAACGATCATCAAAGGAATCGTGATTTAAATGCATACGCAAAGTAAGAAACCAATCAGGAGCAATGTAGGGATGAGTGAGAGAAAAAACAACTCTTTTTGTTTCGTTATCAACTGAAAAATATTCTAGAACCTCTTGCGGTGTAAAGTAACTTTCATATGATATTTCCAAACTGTTTTGTGCAAAGCAAACACTAAAGCAAACGACAATTAAGAAAACTTTTAGTGGTTTTATAATACAAAATTTGTTACTCATCTTATTTCATAGCCTTCTTTTAAAAATTATGAGGTTGAATATGCACTCCAACCCCTCAAAATCCTGTCGTAAACCTTATTGACATAATGGGTTACAAATACGATGAAAGTTTTAAGACTTTGAACCCCTACCATCTTTCCCTGGTTCAGCTAAAACATCATAATCCACTTTAGCCAAGGTCCCCGGCACGTAACGAAGTTCAGGGTCAGCTATCTTGTCACGCAAGAGCAATAGTGCTTGTAAAACGGCTTCCGGACGTGGGGGGCAGCCGGGTATATAAACATCTACAGGTACTATTTTATCAACCCCTTCAACCACACTATAACCTTGTCGGAAAGGCCCTCCCTGATTAGCACAAGCCCCCATAGAAATCACCCACTTAGGTTCAGCCATTTGCTCGTATAAAACAAGCAAGTTTTTAGCAAGTTTCTTGTTAACTGTTCCCGAAACAATCATAACATCTGCTTGCCTAGGAGTATTACGATAGAAAAAACCAAAGCGGTCTGCATCATAACGGGTAGCAGAGGAGTTCATCATTTCAATAGCACAACAAGCAATGCCAAAAGTAAGAGGCCATATACTACGGCTCCTAGCTAAATTGATTAAGTCATCTAATTTGCCCAGCATAACATTTTCGGGCCGTTTTGTTTGACTTAATAAACCCACTTTAGTACCCCTTTCATCCAAGCATAGCTAAGACCGTAAAGTAATAAAATAAGAAAAATAGCTACTGCAACAACACCTTGCATACCTAAAGCCTCAAAAGCTACTGCCCAAGGGAAGAAGAAGGCTATCTCCACATCAAAAATTACAAACATAATAGCGAATAAATAATAACCCACATTGAATTTGACTTGAGTGTCACCAATAGTTGGTTGTCCGCACTCATAAATTGTCAATTTATTTTTATGTTCTTTCAAATTACGTGGTGCTAGGAGTCTAGAAATACCTAGAGTCAGAAGTACAATAGCAACACCAATGATTACAAATAGGGCTATGTAAAAGGCACCTATTAGCTCGAGTTCATAAGTCATAGCAATTTTTATATTGACACAGCAAAATAAGATCTAGCAAGTATGAAAAAATAAAGAGTTACCTTAATGTAGAGAATTACTCAATAAGCTTAATAAATATATAATATCAGTTATTTGTGTTACACAAGCAAAATTGCCAAAAAGCTAGCCTGAGGTAAGATAAAGTACTTCCCCTATAGGGTTTATGTTCTAGTTTCCCAATTACATACTGCATGGGTAAAACAGTTTTTCATGCAAGGCAATTTAGTTGTATGAATATCTAGTAATTAAATCACGGATTTTCGACTTTAGCTGTATATTCTTAAATGGTCTAGGGAAGAATTCATTTGCTCCTACCATTTTAACACTTTCAGCAATACGGTCATCTTTCTTAGGGCAAACAATAATTACAGGAATCTCTTTAAGGCGTTTTACGCGTTTAATACGGCTACAGATATCAACTCCACTAACTTGGGGTAGATTTGTATCTAACACCATAAGATCAGGAGTATTTTTTTGCAAGTATTCGAGTACTTCTTTACCAGTCTCTAAAGCGGTCACTTCATAGCCTTCACTTTGTAGGGTTAGCTCGAGCACGGTACGTTTACTTAAATCACCTTCAGCTATAAGCACTTGAGCACATTTTCTTACTTGACCTTGAAAAGAAGTAGTTCCATTTACTCGCATAGCAAATTCATTTTTGCTATGGTTGGTTTGGTGTTGTACGTTGCTAAGTGTAGACATAATGTTTGTGTCCTTATGTAAAATGATTTTCGAAACACTCTTTATAATGAGTGCTCTTTGCCACCTTAATTAGCTTACAAAAGCTAGCGTACCTGAATGTGCGAGAATGCTTTCTATATATGTCTGAAAGATTAGTGAAGACTGTAATTTTTTCGTAATGATGATGACAATAAAAAATCTATGCTAAAGTTCTTGTATTATGTAAGTCAATTTCCAAGTTTATTTATTGGCAGTGTAATGACAACTTTGCTCGTAACTGTTGCTTTTTTGGCTCCTTGGCTCTCCCCTCACTCTCCTTTCGAAACAAATTTATATGCAAGCGCCTTGCCCCCTGCTTTTGCAAATGGAAATTTTACACATCCTTTGGGAACAGATTTATTAGGAAGAGATATGTTAAGCCGACTTGCCTTTGGAGCTAGAACTAGTGTACTAGTTGCCTTTTCCTCGGTAGCTCTATCTTTGTTCTTGGGTGTTAGTCTAGGAGTTATATCAAGTTATTTTAATCAAAAGTCAGCTATATTTTTTGAACGCTTAGCCGATATATGGCAATCTATTCCCTATCCCATATTAGCTCTGGCTACTGTTGCTATCTTAGGCAAAAGCTTTTTAAGTATTGTTATTATTTTAGGATTGACTACATGGGTGCTTTTTTATCGTGTAGTGCGTAGTAAGATGCTTTCTCTGCATGAATATGATTACATCAAAGCCACTTTAGCTCTAGGATCAAGTTATAGAAGAATACTCTGGTGCCACATTCTACCAAATATATTGCCGTTAGTTTTTGTAATAGCTACTGTTCTTTTATCAAGTATAATAATTTTTGAAGCTTCACTTTCCTTTTTAGGCTTAGGGCTTCCTGCTGAATTTATAAGTTGGGGAACGATGGCAGCTGATGGGTTTGGTTATGAGAACATACACTGGTGGATGCCGATTTTGCCTAGTCTAGCAATTATCTATGCAGCTTTGGCGATAAATCTTTTAGGAGACGGACTGCGAGTGATTTTTGACCCTCAAATTCCTAAATACTTTGAGAAAATAAAATTTTTGTAACGATTATCGCGGCAGGGAATAGGGGTATGATATAAGTTAAGATGTTGTGTTTGGTAATAAGAAAATGAAGGAGTTATGAATATGAGTAGACTTCAACATAACTAAAGAGTTTATATGGGTTTCGTTATTTTGAAAAATTGTTTATATGCGAATTTCTTTCTCTAGTGAAAATGACCTCTTTTAACAAGGTGCTTAGAGGCTTAGATGCTTCCTGATATTATTCCTGCTGGCTACACTATCTCCCATCTTATAGGTAGTGGGCAAACTTCACATGTTTACTATGCTAGCCATTCACGACTAGGCAATATAGCCTTGAAAATGATAAGGCCAGAGGCTAAGGGTAAATACACCTTAGTCAATATGTTTACTAACGAGGTGCAGCTAACTAGACGTCTACAACACCCTAACATTATAAGGGCATTTGATGGCAAGCCTACAGAGCCTGGGGCCTACCTTGCGCTCGAGTATTGTGGTGGTGGAACATTGGATGAATATTTAACAGCAGCAGAAGGGAAATCAAATTTAAAATCATTGTATCGTTTGATAAGACAAATTTCCTCAGGGCTTGCCTTTAGCCACAGCAGAGGCATTTTGCATCGTGATATTAAACCTGCTAATGTTCTTTTAACATCTGGACATGAAGCTAAATTAGCAGACTTTGGTACAGGTATCTATGCTCAAGAAGCCTCAGCAGAGGAGCGTGTAGGAACTGCTTTCTACATGGCTCCAGAGTTATTTCAAGGACGAAAACCAACCATACAAAGTGATATTTATAGCCTAGCTGTCCTGAGTTATGAGCTTCTAGCAGGCATACGTCCTTTTCTAGGGCGTACTCAAGAAGAAATCATGCTTGCTCACCTAAGGCAAATACCTACTAACCCCAAAAAATACCGTGAAGATTTAGATCAAAAAGTTATCAGTGTTGTTATGAAATCGCTTTCTCGAGATCCTAAAAAACGCCATCAAACCGTTGAAGAGTTTAAAACAAATTTTAACAAGGCTACAGGTACAGGAATAGATGTCCAAAGTAGCAATGCCTCGAAGGTAGTAGGGCGCTCAGGTAGGCATGTAAAAACAACAAATGCTCAAAAGGAAAAACAAAAGGAAAAAGGCAATGATTTTTTAGGCTGGCTTTTTGGTAAAAAGTAAAGTTATTGCCTCAAAAGTAAAAATTCACACCTACAGAAAGTAAAACAAACAAAGGTTCAAAAAAATCACTGTCATCAGGTTCTATTGAAAAAAGAGTAGGGGTTAAATCTATTTCTGCAAAACCAGCAAAGTCTCTTTTACGTACCTCAGCACCCAATACACCTCCAAAACCCACAATACCTCCGCCATCAGAGCTAAACAAAGCTCTTGGTCCACCACCTAGATAAGTATTCAAAAGTAAATCTGGAGCTTCTGGCAAAGCGGATGAGCTTAGAGTTGTTATTACATTACCTCCAAGTTCAAAAACTTGATTAGGCCCTAAAGGATAATAATCTGTTTTAAAACGTAAATGAACATTTTTTGCTATAGTATCTACAATACCAAACTGAACGCCTACACCAAAATAACTTAGATTACGATTGGGTAGACGTACTCCAAACCAGTAGTTATCTTTAGCAGGAGTAGGAACAATGTTAAGAGTTTGTGGTTGTATAACTTGTGCCTGTACGCTTGTAAGCATGAAAATACCTAATAGGAACAAAATTAGAATGGGGCTTAAGAATTTTTGCATGCACTAGTTTAACAAAGGTTAGTATGAGCGTTTTTAACTGCTACTTAGAGATTAGTGAGGCGATCTTAAGTTTGCTTGCTTATTCAAAAATTCACGAACCCAAGCCTCATAAAGTCTAGAATTATTATTCCAAGCCTCAGCATGCTCTACTCCCTTGATGCGCTTATACACTAATGGTGCTGTAATATTACTGGCAAAATCATCTATTATTTTTATAGGAACAGTACTATCAGCAGTTCCAGCAATAAGTAAAATAGGAATGTCATATTGAGATATTACTTCACGCTTATCAAGCTTTTGCCAATTAATGCTTGATCGCCAACTTGCTACTTGTAAGGCCATTCTAGTGACAATACCAGGTAAACCCACTTTTTGGCCAGAATTTATAACTACACTACGAGGATCTACCATAGGAGAATCAAGGACAAGTGCAATTACTTTGTCCTCCTCTAAGTTTTCCAAAAGTTCTAAAGCAACAACACTACCCATAGAAAAAGCATATATAACTATTTTCTCAATGCCCTTCTTATTTAGAAAATCAACACCTATCATAGCATCTTCCCATTCTGTAAACCCATAGTGATAATAACTATCAGGACTTAGGTCGCTACCACTATGATTTCTATAACTCATTGCCAGTATAGGATAGCCCATAGTGTTTAAGGTTGGCATAATGCGTAGAGTTTCTAAAATTTCCCCTCTACGCCTACCGTGTAGCATCATGACAGCAACTTTTGAATCATTCTCATTAGGAATCCACCATGCTTTTATCATTCCTATTGGGCCTGTCAAGTCCAGTTCTTCATAGGCAATATTGTGATCTTTAGAAGGATTTTCTCTATAGTACCAGCTATCAAGCCGAGCAGGGGCACCTTTTGATGGTAAACTACCCTTGCACAACTCAAAAACACGCACCACTTTCTCTTGGCTTTCCTCTATAATATCACCAAGACTGCCATAACCACCCTCCCAGAGTAAATTATATTTCCCCAAACGCCGAGTATCAGCAAATTGTGCCTTTGAATCTAGTATTGGCAAAGTAACTGTTTCTTTGTTTATTTCTAAGATCTTAAACTCAGGCATTAGGCTGTAGGGTTTTGGTATTAGAATTTGATTAGAATAGTACCAACCAACACCCACAAACACCAAAATTAAAAATAAAACAATTACAAGAAACATAAATCTAGTTTATCTTATTCTAAATAAGCAGAGTGAAGTCCTTTAACTTGCCTGACAAATGTGATGAGGATTCAATGAGTAGTCTTGTAACAAGTTTTGGCCAAGGTTTAACAAAGAACCAAGTATAAGGTTAACGTCAGACAGCCTACAAGTTAATTACAGAGATTGTGAAGCGACTTGAGGCTAAGGGCAAACACACTATAGTAATTATTGCTGCTGTGATGAGGAAGTTTTTGCATATTGCTTATGGAATTTTAAAGAACAAGAAGGCTTTTGATCCAGAATATTCTCATTAAGTGCTACCTATCAACGTAGCATCTTGCATGGTTGGGAAACTATAGATGCTTAAGTAAAGATTATGAGGTGCTAGCCATCACAAGTGAAGCCTTTATCTACATGGATATGTGTGATAGTATGGTCAAGCATTTAGTGGGTTTCAACCAGTCAATCAACCCCCAAATTTGCTCAATAGATATTTCCCAAAAACCCTCTAGGAAAAGAACTTATCTGGACCGCTATAGGATACGCAACCAATCTCATAAGAATGAGGAAAAATTGACTGTGACTAGACCTGTAGTAAATCTTAATTTTGGTAAAAAGCTAGCATATGGTTTTGGTGACTTTGGTGTGGCAATGGTTGCTATGATCAAAGGCTTATTTCTACTTAATTTTTTGATTAATATTGCAGGCTTATCACCCAGTAGAGCGGGTGCTGTTCTTTTAATAAGTAAGCTTTGGGATGCTGTGAATGACCCGCTGATTGGTTGGTTGAGTGATCGCACAAATAGCAAGTGGGGTCGCAGACGCCCTTGGTTATTAATTGGTTCAATTCCTTTTGCCATCGCCTATTTTCTGCAGTTTTTTGTGCCAGATTTGGGTGGGATTTCGCTTTTTTTCTACTATGTTTTAATAGCCATTTTGCTAGATATTGGCTTTACCGCTGTAAACTTGCCTTATTCTGCTCTTACAGCTGAACTAAGTGAAGATTCTGATGAACGTACTGACCTTAATATGTATCGCTTTAGTTTTTCGGTATTGGGTGGGCTTATTGCTGCAGTCATGTATAACGTGCTTGTGAACCAAGTGTTTGAAGCCGACAAAATTCAGGGCAATATGGTGCAAGGTGTTATTATTGGTGTGCTGATTATCTTGTCAAATGTTGTCGTTTTTGCTGCAACTAGCGAACGTGCCGTGGATGATAGCAAACAAGAAACGCCTCTTCCTTTTTTTAAGGGCATAAAAATTGCGCTGAGCAGTAAACCATTTTTGTACATTTTGATGATTTATATGTTTGCGTGGCTCGCCGTACAATTCGTACAATCTCTTTTACTGTTTTTCTACAGAGATTGGATTGGTGGTAACCCTGGACAACCCTTCACCCTGCTTATTATGGGCTTACAGCTCTCTATTTTTGTCTTTATTGTTTTCTGGGGGATTATGAGCAGGCGTATTGGGCGGAAGCAGGTTTACTTTATTGGTGTGCCTTTCTGGATTGCTGTGCAAATTGTTCTTTTCTTTGTACAGCCCGGGCAAACCACCTTGGTTCTAGTTTTAGCTATTCTTGCGGGTATTGGCGTTAGTTTAGCGTTCTTAATCCCATGGAGTTTGCTACCTGATGTTGTGGATGACGATGAGCTAAAAACAGGGCAACGGCGTGAAGGTGTGTTTTATGGTTTCTTTGTTTTTTTTCAGAAACTTGGCATTGCCATAGGTTTGTTTGTGCAGGGGCAGGTGCTCGAGTGGGCGGGTTATTTGCAAGCGGTTGATGGTGTGGTACCCCCACAGCCTGATTCTGCGCTGTTTGCCGTGCGTATCTTGACGTCAGTTGTGCCCATTATATTCTTAGTACTTAGCCTTATTGCTATAGCACGAAACCCTATTACTGATAAGAGATTAAATGAAATACAGGAGAAACTCAACTTTGGCAGTAGTGAGTATGTTAGTAATATTAGTTCACTCAACTAATTATAGCAATTCTCAAAGGAAAAATCATCAGTAAAGGAACAAAGAAAACCTAAAAGACCTAAATAGTAAATTAAAAAGGACTCAAAAAGCAATTGGATTTTTAAATAAACGCTTTCTAGTAGCAGACAGCAGCTAAAATAGGTGCCATCAAACTTTCAAGTGTTTGCCCTTTTACTAATCCAGCACTTATGAAACTTGCCAAACTCCACAAGCTCTGTGCTTTTGCTACTCGACACCAATGGGAGTTACTACCTTCAATTTCTACCTTGAGTTGATTTTGAAGCTTTTTTAAGAGGTCCTGATCATGAGGTATGGCTCGCAATAAGCTGTAAACTACGGCAACAAAGCTAATATGTCTGCATATCGCTTCAATATCCCGTACCTGATACTGGTCCAAACCTTCTGCCTTACCTTCTTCATGATATACTTCAATTGGCCACCTATGGCGTCTGATTCTTGTTATTCCTGCTGATTGCCATTTTAAGCAATTTGAAATTAATGCATATGGCTCACCCTTCAATTCTTCCTCTCTGTAATTGATAACTAATCTTTGCTTCCCAAAATTCTTAACCTTAATCGTGCAACAAAAACTGTAGTACCTTTCTTTCTTTCCCTTGTAGGAAATGGTTATTTTACGGAAAACTGGCTTCTTCTCCTCACTTAAATTATCGAAATGCTCTTTTTTAAGTCTCTGACTGAAGTCTTTAATTGTTTCTTCTTGCCCATTTACAATTACTTTATCATCTGCACAAAGTGTTCCTACATAGGGAAGTTTAAGTTCCTTGTCAATGAAACGACAAAAAGGAGCTGCTGTATACCATTTATCAAATACTATAGGCAGTTTCATCCTTGGATTACTTTCCTTCCATTTAGATAGCAATCTTTTTGCAATGTGAAACTTGCTTTCATACAAATCTGTGACACCATCTTTGTTTTGATGCCTTCTCCATAATCTTATCAAGTACTGTCGCCATTTTGCTTCATTAGTCTTTTTCAGTTCTAGCTTACTTTCCTTGATGGGAATACCTAGCTCTGGCAGCCCCTCCTCTATTTTCTCAAGGTCAGCGGGTTTCCATAATTCAAATTCTACTGGATAGTCAGTTTGATCGTCACTATAGTGTAACCCTACCAAATGGTGCGCCCAAACATGGCATCCTTTACTAGAATCATAAAGTTTTGCTATGCCTTTAAAGTGTTTGCCATAATGCTCAAGCAAAGTATCATCTATACTTAACACACCTTTAGGTTTGAAACGAGTACCTTCCAGACTTGCTAAAAGGTCTAAACGTTTTTGGTTTAGTTTCTCTTCACTAAAAGGGCTTTTGTTTAACAAGCGATTAAGGCTGCTTTGATCACGGTTCTCAAAAATAATCAAGCGATTAATCCCCTCAACGGTTTTGTTTTCTGAAACAATAAGTCCACTTATATAACGTTTGAACTGTGTCATGGCTGAATCAGAGAAAATATCTTTAAAGAAATGTTCATAATGCTTAACAACTTCAGGGTAATCAAGCAGGGGTACCATATAATCACCTCCACGGTGTGTTTATACATTTTAGGAGGTGTTATTCATAATGTGAAGATTAGTAACAATTTGCTTTATCGGATATTAGCCTATTTTCGTTTTCCTGACATCGCAAAGGCCTCACTGCAAAAGTTGAGGAGAAACTTGCACAAAAAAGAGCAACAACTTAGGGCGTGTGGACACCTAGAGTGTGAAATCGAAAACGCTACTCTTAAATACCTTGGATAATCCTGATGCTGACGCATAAGCTCCTCTGCAATCTGGTAAAGATTATGTGGTTAACAACTAAAGCTTCTCGCAAATATAGGCTATCCTGCAATTTTTTTTGGAATTCACATTTTCTAACAAATAGCTGTCCTGAGACTGGCTAGTTTGGTTTTGATATCCAATGCGTGCAATTTCTGATTTGTCATATCCACACGCCCTAGTATTCATAAAAACAACTTCCCACATGCTATATGGAATTCTACTAAGGAAGAGTGTTATTATAGGCAAGTGTTATAATAGTTTTAAATTTAGGGAACTATAAATCAAGATTTAAACTTTTCAAATATAAAAAGCTAAAAAATGATGAACCGACAAGCAGCTATTACAAGGCATACTAACGAAACACAAATTGATATAGAACTCGACTTAGATCAATCTAGTGGTGGCAATGCTAGCACTGGACATGGGTTTTTAGATCACATGCTTTCTCAACTTATAAAGCATGGCAAATTACAATTAACTGTTAAGGCCAAAGGTGATTTGCATGTAGATGTGCATCATCTTGCCGAAGATATTGGAATCACGTTGGGGCAGGCTTTTAAAGAGGCCTTAGGTGATAGTAAAGGTATAGAGCGTTACGCTAATGCTTGGATACCTATGGATGAGACTTTAGCTCAGGTAGTGATTGATATTTCTGGGCGTCCTTTCATTAACTTTGAGCCCAGTGGCTATGAAGGAGATGCTAATGGTTTCAATACTCATCACTTACGGGAACTATTGCGCGGTTTTTGTAATCATGCAGGCATAAATATGCATGTAAGAATACTTTCTGGCTCAGAAACACATCATGTTTGTGAAGCTGTATTTAAGGCTTTTGCAAGAGCACTTTATCAAGCAACTCGAGTAACCTCGAAAACACTACCCTCAACAAAAGGTGTAATTTAACCTATTTCCTTAGTTTGCACCTAATTAGTTTTGATGTAAACTCATAAGAGATATGGTGAGGAATAACCTTTGGGAAACATTAAGTATTAAAGTTTTTCTTGTCTGGCAAATTGGAATTTTACTAATCCTTAGTAGCTGTGATGTGTTGAATGAAGCTAAGATTGTTATAGTACAGACAGGGCTTTTGCCAAGTTTCTTAGTTGAGTCAGCAGGTGTCTCTTCTGAGTCAGCTAACATACTTGCTAGTGAGCTAGGCATAGAGCAAAATATTCGCCAAAACGATGGCAAATTATTTTACTTAGATGAGGATCTTTTTCAGAAACTACCCATGAACCCATTAGGTGCTGGTGAACCTGAAGAAGATGGAATAATTACTAGAAAAGAAGGCTTTAATTTTGAGGGTATTTCAAGTCTACCTGTTTACAGTGAACAAGACGCGCTTAGTCGTGTTAAGGCTGCGCTAGAAAAAGCAGGTCTCTTACCTAAGAATGAACCACAAGTTTTGCACAGCATTTTTGAGGCTGTAGATAAAAATGGCCAAGAGATTGCCAATGTTGAATTAGACACACAGGTTGTTTATTCTTTGACTACACCTGATGGCACACCCATAAATGGTCCCGGAGCTGACGTTAAGGTGGTGTTTAATAGTAAAGGAGTAGTTACACAACTTATATATGCTGATCGGAAACTTAAGCAAGGGCGTAATGTTGAAGTCCTATCCCTTGACGAGGCTGATCGTTTAGCTGTGGCAACTTTACTTGATATATCTCTTGAGCAAGTACCCCAGCTACAGAATCGCTGCTTAGGTACTTTGCAGGAAAGTAACTTGTGCTTAGAATCAGAGGTTGTTTACTATGCACCTCCTATGGATTTAGTTGATGTGAGTGAAATATTACCTCACTATACTTATCGTGCCATTTTAACTATAGGAGGGAAGGAATTTTTTGCCAGAAAATTACATATTCCTGCTGCTTCTATAGCACTGCAACTTGATCTAAAAGCCACTTTACAGAGTAACAAAATACAAGCTGAGGTAAGTGTTAGTGGTGGTCAAGAACCTTATGTTTTTACTTGGAGTTCCTCGAGCACAAACCTAGATAATTCGAACGACTCTAACTCTATAAGCTACACTTTAGCACCTCGCTTACCTATTAGCATTAGCGAAGAAACTATAAGTGTTTTGGTAAGAGACGCCAATGGTATAAGAGGCTCTAAAAGTTTTACTCTGGCTGTAAGTTCTAGTACTCAAACTAATAACTATTTACCCTTAGCCAATCAAAACATTTCTATTGGTAGCGAATGGATAGGTGAATCGCAAGGTTTACCAGAATCTGCTGCTAATGTAAAAGGACTAATTCAAGGTTTTAAACAAGCGGATATCAAAGTAGCTTTTAACCATGGTGAGCTTCAAGCTTTTGCCAAAGATTTCATTGATCCTATAGAAGGAGGTCAAGATGACAATTATATTGATAATGTTGACCTAGCCTTTTATACTGGACATGCTTCAGGTTCAGGCTTTGCTTTTAGTACAGAACAAGAGGCCGCTTTTCTCTTTTTTGATGAAGTTTTGTGGGGTAATGATGATCTTGAGTGGATGTTTATTGCTGCTTGTGGCCCTTTGCAAGAAAGGTCTGGAGGCAAGTTGTGGTGGGAACGCTGGGGAAGTGCTTTTGGTGGCCTACACTTAATATTAGCCTATGCTAATGAAACTTTTGATAATAGCAATGAAGGAAGATTATTTACTACTTACTCACTCATCAATAATTTACCTTTAAGGCAAGCATGGGTGCAAACTGCCACTGACGTGCAAGGGGCTAGCGAGATATATGCTATTATGGGTGTCTGGGGTGAGAATGGCTTAAATAATTATAATGATCATTTTTGGGAACATGGGGAAGTTGGTCCAGATATCCCTAAACAAAACATTGAGGGTTTTTGGCGCTTGTCAGGGCCATCATAAAAATGAGTAAAAACAGAAAATGAGTGCAAAGCAGAAAATTCCAACCAAAGAAGGGGTACTTGAAGCTCTAAAGGTTGTTCGAGACCCAGAAATTCCTGTGAATGTTGTTGATCTAGGACTTATTTATAGGCTTGATGTTAATAATGAAGGTGAAGTGGAAATTGACATGACTCTAACTAGTATGGGCTGCCCTGTACAAGATATGATTCAAGCTGATGCTGAGTTAGCCTGTATGAATGTTGAAGGAGTAAAGAAGGTTGCTGTTGAGTTTGTTTGGACACCACCTTGGTCTACAGATAAGATGACAGAAGAGGGAAAAAAGCAGATGCGTATGTTTGGCTTTAATGTTTAGGGCTATTCTTTTCTAGTACCTTGTCAAGTTTAAATTGAGGGGTAATTTGGATAGTATTGATTCATATGGTTTGTTATGATAACAGGGTGTGAATCAAGAGTATTATGCCATGACAGAACGTGCAACATTCTCGTTAGATGAAGAAAATTTCGCTTTCCTCAACAGAGTAGGTGGTGCAAATAAAAGTGCCTATATCAACGATCTCTTAAGAAAAGAGAAGCAAAAGGTATTAGAAGAAAAAGTATTGTTAGCTAATAAAGAAGAAGTGGAAGATGCAGAATATCAAGGAGAGTTATCAGCTTGGGATATAACTTTGTCTGACGGTTTAAATGGATAGTGTATAAACAATTAGACATATATTGGATTGGCCTTGAACCAACTAAGGGGGCAGAAACACAAAAGAAAAGACCAAAAATAAAAGAAAAGACCTTGACCTTGTGTAATTGTACAATCTAGCTTGGTTAACAAAGGTACTCACACTGTTATTGTTATTGTTATTGTTATTGTTATTGTTGCACCTATCCTCCCTAGTCATAAGGAATGGCCATTTGTAGTGAATATAGTGCCAAGCAGAGCAAATGGTTTAGACAAAGAAAGGCATATTAACCTTAAACAATTACGTGCTGTGGATGTTTCAAGAATTGGTAATAAACAGGGCAACATTGAGAGGCAGTATCT
This sequence comes from Trueperaceae bacterium, assembly GCA_965223045.1. GTDB lineage: Bacteria > Deinococcota > Deinococci > Deinococcales > Trueperaceae > CBDCVN01. Next base: position 2,473,897 of record CBDCVN010000013.1, on the reverse strand, counting down.
TAAAAAAATAAAAAGTGCTTTACAAATTATCTTTGGAAGTGAACTTTACTATTAAAAGGATTTAAACTTCCCCAACAATTTGTCAAAAATTAGGAATAAATGATTTTTATTAAACTCTTGTTAACAGCACAAGGATGCTGTATCAATTATGAGTTCACAGCTTCAGTTAGTGCTTTCTGTAAAGTTTTGCGTGGTGCTTTAGGAACATCTGTACACATAGCTTCAATAATTGTATCAAGTTGAGATTTCTTAATAACTGAACCTTCTTCAACATTTTCTTTGCTTAAAACTTCATCAACTATGGAATTAGCAAAGGGTCCAAGTTCATCAGTTAATAAAGATATCCACTTCTGTATAGTGCTAGAGCTTAATTTAAACCTTTCCTCACGTAAACTAGGATTTAATAATTCCTCAAGGTCACCATTAAGAGTAATCTCGTGGGTGCGGTGTTTTGGTAGAAAGTGAAATTGACTAGGAGGGAGCGACAATATGAGGGTGAGAGCTTTCTCACCCCTTTCTTTTGCACAGAGGGCGTGTATAAGGTTTCCCTCTTGAATGTAGATAAACCCAAGGTCATTATTGCTAGTTTTAAGCCTAAGGCAACCAGTAACTTTTTCTCTGTTGTATAAACGCAGCAAATCCTGAAGAGATATTTCTGCTGTGCTACCCTTTTCCACTAAAATGCCTACTCACCTTTTAGGCGTTTCATAGCCACTAGCAAGCTACGACGCATCAATTCAAAAGATTGTGCTAACTCACCAATTTCATTGTTACTGTCAGAATCAAAAGATTGATCTAATTGACCATGACTGACATCTTTTGCTTTAGAGGTAATTTCTAAAACTGGCTGAATGATAACACGTCTTACTAAGTAATTTACTACTATAAGAACCAAACCGAAAAGTACTGTAAGTATAGAGATAATGATTAAGCCTCTTTTTAGTACAATACTATTGATATCACCAAGAGGAACACCAACTAAACTAGCTCCTACTACACTGCCTGCCTCCCATCCAAATCCACTATTGACACCATAGGTTTCAGTGATTTCAATGGGAGCCTCACTAGGATTGCCATGACAAAGCATACAACTTTCTCTTGCTGTGGCAGGAGCAGCAGAGACAAGATATTCCTTGTCCTTTACTATACCAGTTTGTACTACAGGGTCAGTTGTATTTGTTTGTCTGAAAAAGCTAAGTAAATCTTTTTCAAGTGGTTCAGGAAGATTTTCTCGATTAAGCGGATTGTCAGAAGCTATTTTAATATAGTATTCGGGTTGCTCACGCGCAAACTTACTAGCCACTGTTTTAGCCATAACTGTTGAGGAGACAACTGGTGGGAAAAATTCACCTTTGGGTAAAAAATGGGGTCTTGTATCTTCACGCACAACATTACGAACAGATCTTACCATATCAACAAGTAAGGTCAGTTCGCTTTGAGCTTGTGAATAGACTTGGTTGCGAGCCCAGAAATATGTGAGAGGTAGACTAATAAGAATGCTAATAAAATAAAGCCAAAGTAGAGTTTTACTAAATTGCTTAGTAAGACTACTGTTAGAAGATTTTGTTGACATAAAGCTTTTCCTTAATGAGATTTGTTCCTTTAAATTGGAAGCTATACAATTGCTCAACTTAAAGTTTGCAGAACACGTAAAATAGTTAAGCCTTAGCTAGGTATCCAAATTTCTTGTTTGATGCATTAAACATTTGAGTCACTATTGGAACAACTCTATCCTTTAAAACATCCCTTACATTCTATACCCTAAATTATTACAGGATGATTACTTTGTATGCTTATATTAAAACGTTCGTAAGCTATTAGGGCATGTTGATAAAGTAAGTCATAATTTGCAAACTTAGGATATGAAAGTTAAATTAACAGACGAGCAATGGCAAAAAATACTAAATTTTCTCAAGGGTTACAAGATAGTGTGTATGTTTAGGAAATTTAGAATTGGCAATGAGGATCAATGCAGGAAGTTTATTGAAGGAGTCCTTTGGGTAACTAAAAGTGGTGCACAGTGGCGTTTGTTGCCAGAAGAATATGGAAAATGGAATAGTGTTTTTAAGCGTTTTGACCGCTGGGGCAAACAAGGAATTTGGCAAGCGATGTTTGAACACTTTGCTGAGGATGCTGATATGGAAAGTATAATGATAGATAGCACCATTGTAAGAGCTCACTCCTGTGCAGCAGGAGGAAAAGGGGGAAACGAAGAACAAGAATTGGGTAGAAGCAAAGGAGGTTACACCACCAAAGTACACGCTACAACAGATGCTCTAGGCAATCCTCTCAAGTTAATATTGACTCCAGGGCAACGTAATGATGTTACCCAAGCAGAGGATTTGCTAGAAGATCTGGAGGCTGAAAGAGTAATGGGGGACAAGGGATATGATGCTCAAGTTGTACTAGACAAGGTAGCAGAAATGGAAGCAGAAGCAGTAATACCTCCAAAGGCAAATAGGAAAGAGCAGCGGGAGTATGACAAAGAATTTTACAAGGAAAGGCATTTAATAGAGAATTTTTTCAACAAAATTAAGCAATATAGAAGAGTTTTTTCTAGATTTGAAAAGTTGTCTCGAAACTATTTAGCATTTTGCCAGTTTGCGTCGGTACTTATATGGCTACGCTAAAATCCCTTCAAGTAATATTTTTGATTTAGCACTTTTAGTGTCAACACGCCCTAGAGTAGTTTGCAAGATTTAAGGTGTAGCGAACATAAAATGTTCAAAATAACCCATTTTTAGTATATATTAATCATACTCAGGATAGTGACCTATCTTCTACCTGTTTTTCTAATTCTCCACTGTCTGAGCTTTTCAAATGTTCAGTTTTAACCTGTTTTTAGTATAGATAGTAAGGAGTTCACTAATGTCAGGAGCAAAAACTTCCAAACTAGAGGTTGACCGTCAGTATCTAATAGAATCAAGTACAATTCGCAATGGATTTATAGTGACTGTAGTTTTAGGTGGTATCTTATTATTTACTCTTTTATTAAGTGCAAGCTGGGGAAAAAGTGGACAATATGCTAACCCTGATACTTCACAGTACCAAACTACTCTTGCTGAAGCAACTGAATTTTTAAATTCTACTAGTCCAGCTAAAACAGTAGATAGAGTTCTTATACCTATAGAGGATGCTATGACAGCAGTGGTAAATAAGGATTTTAATGAAGCAGAAATTGCCTTAAGTAGCTCTTATAGCTTAATTAACCAAACTCCTGCTAATACTAGTTTAGGGGAGCAAGTTACTCAGATGCTACTTTTTCTCCTATCAGGTTTAGCTGAAGAGGAATCAACTCCTACTAGTGAACGAGTAAGTATTCCTATTGATAATGCTATAGAAGCAGTTGCTAATAAAGGAATAGATGCAATAACAGCTTCCCTAAAAGATCAATCAGAAATAAGAGCTGTTCAAGCCAAAGGTGAAGTATCTCTAACTATCCAAAATAACTCTAGATTTTTCTCCCCTAATAAATATGTTGAAATAAAAGTAAGGAAAGCACTAGTAATTGCAGGAGATTCTGTACAAAAGGGGCAAACGTTGTTCAGGATGCGTTTTGCTCAGGATATTGTTTCACCATTAACAGGAACTGTTACTGAAGTGTATGTTAGTGAAGGGGATGTTGTAACTTCTGATCAGGAGCTTGCAAAGATTGAAGTTGAAGATGCTTCAGCTCAATGACTGAAGAAGGTATTGAGGAAGCAGTTAAATAAAGAGGAAGGTAATGAGGGATAAGAAATCGAAAAATAGAATGAGGGCAAGTCTTGCACTTTAGCTAACTTTGGCTCAAAGCTAAAATTGAAGGTTCTTAACTATGTAGAGGCCAAGCACAGCTTATAAGCTGCTCAATATTTCATAATTAGCACCACGTTATACCTTCTATAATTGATAAATTGCCAATTAGCTATTTTTAAAAGCTTACCTGCTGGCAAAATATCCCCTATAATAAGTTCATTCATTTGTTTATCTAAACTGTTAATAGCACCTTTCAATAACCTTTAAGCTGCTATCTAGCCTCCTAGAATTTAAGCCCTATTTACCATAAGGTACAGCACATTGTTTTAGATGTATTATAATGAGCTTATGGAACTTGATACCTTTGTTACTCCAAGCAAGGATCCTGAGACTAATAAAGATATAAGGCAAATCCTAGCCTTGCGTGAACATGTCAATAAGCTTAGTGAGCAGCTTGGGCATGATATCCCCAAAGTTGATCTGCTGGAGTACGAAGACGCTTTTCAACTTATTATCGATTTGCCCGGAGTTTCACAGGGTAATCTTGAGATAGCAGTTCAGGGCAGAAACGTTACTATTGCAGCAATTCGTGAATCTTTTGAACCTGAAGATAAAAAAGTCACCATGCTTAAACAAGAACGCAACACAGGAATAGTGCAGCGTACTATAACTTTGCCAGCAGAGGCCCAACGTGAAAATGCAACGGCGCATTTACGTGAAGGACTTTTAGTGCTTCATATGCCAAAAGCAAAATAGTTATAGTGTGCTCTAAGGCCTTTAAACTAATTGTAAAGCAAGATTTGTCTTGATAATAAGTACCTTTCTGTGTTTTAATGTTTTAAATATGACTCTAGGAATAGATCCTATAATTGTTGTATAAAGTTCATACAACAAAATGTAGAAAACTGCATGGAGAATTTAGGTATATTAATTAAAGTAAAAACCCTTGTACAGATTGGTGTGAAAAATGAGTGAAAATTTCGACTTTGTTATGAGTATTGGTGGAGCGGCAGGACAAGGTATTGCTACACCGGGTAATATCATAGCTCGTACATTTGTACGCCGTGGCCTTCATTTCTATGCTTACAATGCTTATCAATCTATTATACGTGGTGGTCATATCTTTCTTACTATTCGTAGTAGTGATAAAGCCATACATAACCACGGTGATAAAATTGATCTTTTAGTTTGCTTAAACCAAGACACTATGAATAGGCATTTAAAGCATATGGGTGCAGGAACAAGAATTATTTATAATAGTAACACTGTAAAGCCTGGAGAAGCTAATGAAGGGGCCATACTTTGCCCTATGCCGGTAGCTGAGCTTACAGACAACAACAAAAATAAATTAGTACAAAATACGGTTTCTTTAGGAGTTACCACTGCCTTATTAGGCTTTGATTTCAAAGTTTTAGAAGATGCACTTACCTTACAGTTTAAGCGTAAAGGGCAGGCTGTAATTGATGAAAATGTTGGCGTTGCACAAGCAGGCTATAATTTTGCCAAAGAAAACTTTGAGCCTTTTCCTTTTACAGTCCCCACTAATCCCAAACCAATGGCAGTTTGGACTGGTAATGAGGCTTTAGCAATGGGTGGGGCTGCTGCAGGGGTTAAGTTTTATTGTGCTTATCCTATGAGTCCTTCTACAGGGGTGCTTCACTGGATGGCTAAAAATGCTCGAGAGCTTGATATAATGGTACGTCAAGCTGAAAGTGAAATTGCTGTGGCTAATATGACTATAGGGGCTGGTCATACAGGTGCTAGATCCATGTGCGCAACCTCTGGTGGTGGTTTTGCCCTAATGACTGAAGCCATTGGTATGGCAGCAATAATGGAAGTGCCTTGTGTATTTATAAATGTACAACGTGCTGGCCCCTCTACAGGTGTGCCTACTAAAACAGAGCAAGGTGATCTGTGGCAAGCTTTAGGAGCTAGTCAAGGTGATTTTGAGCGTTTTATTGTAGCTCCAAGAAATGCTTTAGATGCTTTTAGTACTATGCCTGAGATATTTAATCTGACTGATAAAGCTCAGTGCCCTGGCATTGTAATCTCTGATTTACTTATTTCTGAAGGCACCTTTAGTGTAGATCCAGATTATATTAATATGCAGCCTAATATTGACCGTGGCGAACTTATAACTGAGCCTAAAGTCGTTGCTGATGGTGAACTCGCTGACCCTGGCACTAGAGAAGGTAGCGGCTACAAACGCTTTTTAAACACTGAAACTGGTATTTCTCCTCGAGCTACACCCGGCCTAGCAGGTTATGCACACATTACTGCTAGTGACGAACATGATGAGGATGGAGTACTTATAAGTGATGAGTTCACCAATCCCCACATACGCCGTAAAATGGTAGAGAAACGCGCTCGTAAGTTTGCACATGTAGCTAAAGACATCACTCCTCCAGAACTAGAAGGGCCAGAAGATGCTGAGGTGACACTAGTAGGGTGGGGCTCAACTTATGGTGTTATAAGAGAAGCTATTGAGCAACTCAAAGACCAGGGAGTTACCGCCAATCAATTAGCCATAAAATGGATCGTGCCGTTTCATGGTGAAGAAGTTTCCAACATACTTTCTAAATCTAAGCGAGTTATTATAGTAGAAAATAACTACTCAGGACAATTTTCTCGTTACATGAGAAGTGAAACTGGCATAAAAGCTGATGGTCACATCCGTAAGTATGATGGTGAACCCTTTATGCCTCATCATATAGTTAATGGAGTAGCTGAACAATTAGCCGGTAAAACAGATCTTTTTGTTCCTTATCAAGAGTATTTAGTCTGATTAGTTGTTTAATTTTTTCAAAGCTTGTTGACCAAGAACTTTTCAACACAGCAAAAGTATTGGCAGTCTCTAGCCTAGTTAGAAACTGGTGTGGGGTGGCTGCTGTTTTACATTTACACACCTAAAGGGCATATTGTTTATGTCAATACGTTTGGTGGTAATGGTAGTGGCAACTTGTGTATGGTAACAGGGCGTTCATTTGAGAAAAACTCGAGCCTAATATATACTAAATCACTTATGAGCACCCTAACAGCAACCAAACTTCTTAACACAAGCTTACGTGATGAAGATACCTTTGCGTACATAGAGCAAGAGTATGCACGACAACGCGATGGTTTAGAACTTATTGCTAGCGAGAATTTTGTTAGTAAACAAGTTATGGAGGCTGTGGGCAGCGTTCTTACCAATAAATATGCAGAAGGCTATCCTAACAAGCGTTGGTATGGTGGTTGTGAGATTGTTGATCATGTAGAAAAACTAGCTATTGATAGAGCCAAGGAACTATTTGGTGCTGAGTGGGCAAATGTACAACCCCATTCAGGTTCTTCAGCCAACTTAGCTACTTACTATGCGCTTTTGCAAAAAGGTGATGCTGTTTTGGGTATGAACTTGTCCCAAGGAGGACATTTAACTCACGGCTCTCCTGTTAACTTTTCAGGCATAAATTATCATGTTGTGTCTTATGGTGTAGATAAAGACACTGAATATATTGATTATGACTCTGTACTAGCAATAGCTAAAGAGCACAAGCCAAGAATGATTATTGCTGGAGCCTCGGCTTACAGCCGTATTCTTGACTTTGCAACTTTTAAACAAATAGCTGATGAAGTGGGGGCTTATCTTATGGTAGATATGGCTCATATAGCTGGTTTAGTTGCTGGTGGAATGCACCCTAACCCACTACCACACGCTCACGTAGTGACAACAACTACCCACAAAACTCTGCGCGGACCAAGAGCTGGTTTAATCCTATCTAATGATCTAGAGGTTGGAGAAAAGGTTGATAAAATGGTGTTCCCCGGTACTCAAGGTGGTCCTTTAGAACATGTGATTGCTGGCAAGGCAGTAGCCTTCTTTGAAGCTCTACAACCAGAGTTTAAAGATTATGCAAAGCAGATTGTTAAAAACGCTAAAGCCTTGGCTAAAGCTTTGCAAGAGCGCAACTACCGCATTGTCTCGGGTGGCACAGATAATCACGTTTTTCTAGTTGATGTAATGTCCTCTTTAAATATGAGTGGTAAAAAAGCCCAGAGCTTGCTTGATAAGGTGCACATTACCATTAATAAAAATACTATTCCTTTTGATACTAAATCACCTTTCGTTACCTCAGGCATACGCATTGGCACACCTGCTGTAACTACTAGAGGTCTAACAGAAAGCGAAATGCCCAAAATAGCAGAACTTATAGACCGCTCTTTAAAAGGTGAAGCTACAGAAACCATAAAACTAGAAGTTATAGAACTTGCTAAGCAGTTTCCCATGCCTTCTTAGAAATTCCTAACTCAAATAATTATAATTGGCTAGGTATCATGAGGATAACTTATCAGACTATGATTTTTGCAGAAGTTTCATGGTATTTGTATGTAGATATGCTAAAAAGGCAAAATTAATGATAATTGATATGCTATGGAAAGGAATGACTTAATGAAGCAAAAGTTAAAGATAATCATTTTTAGCTTATTAGCCCTTAGTATTTTAGGAAAAACCCTAGCCGTTGAGGATTGTGGTAATTTAGATCGTGACATTGTTTTTGCAGGGCTTAATTGGGATAGTGCACAACTGCACAATGCTATAGCTCGTTATATTTTAGAAGAAGGTTTTGGCTGTAGTACAGATGATATTCCGGGTGCTACGGTGCCAATGATCCAAGGTTTGGCACGCGGTGATCTAGATGTATATATGGAATTATGGGCCAACAATGCTCCGGAGGTATATTATGAAGCTCTAGAAGATGGAGATGTTGTTGATTTAGGTCATAGTACTGATGCACTCGAGGGCTGGTTCGTACCTCGCTATGTTATAGAAGGCGATCCTGAACGCGATATTGCCCCGCTGGCCCCCGATCTTGAATCTGTCTTTGACCTACCTAAGTATGCCGAAATATTTACTGATCCCGAAGAGCCCGAAAAAGGTCGTTTCTACAACTGTATTATTGGTTGGCAATGTGAGGGAGTTAATAACCAAAAGTTAGAAACCTATGGCTTAACTGATAGCTTTACCAACTTTAACCCCGGTTCAGGTGCAGCTTTTGACAGTGAAATTGAAGCAATTTATAACAAAGGTGAGCCAATAGTAACCTATTACTGGGGACCCACGTGGCTATTAGGTACTCTAGATATGGTCCTTTTAGAAGAGCCTGAATACAGCGATGAGTGCTGGGAAAGTGACAAAGGTTGTGCTTATCCTACAGGTATTATTAATATTACAATAGGTAAAGAGTTTTCTGAGGAAGCACCTGCTGAGGTTATAGGTTTTCTTAAGGCTTATGAGATTGATCAAGGCATTGTTAATAAACTCCTTGGTATTATGCGTGAAGAAGGCATAGAAGCTGAAGATGCTGCTGTACGCTTTTTGCAAGGGGCAGAATTATTGTGGTCAGATTGGGTTTCTGATGAGGTGGCTGATAAAGTCCTAGATTCCCTAAACTAACATTGAATTCCATTGCTAACCTCAATCGTTTCCTCCTAGAATATCTCAATAATCTTGTAAAAGATATTCCTCAGAGTAAACTTTATCTTCATCAAGACCAAGGCATCAACTCGCCGGGTTGGTGCCTTGGTCATTTAGCTGTTGAAACTGACGATGCCAATAAGTATCTAGGCAACAGTTCTTCTGTTCCAGAAAATTGGTATTCACTCTTTTTTTACACTGCCCCTCCACTTAAATTAGATCAAGCATTACCTAGCAAAGTAGATTTGGTTGCAGCAGTAAATTCTGTATTTCCAAAGTTGTTAAGCTCGTTTCAAGCTTTGGATGAAGAGTTTCTAGCAAACCCCTGTCACAGTGATTTTCTTAAAGACAAATTACCTACTGAGCGTGATTGGTTCGTTCATGTTCTCACTACACATATTGCTATACATGCAGGAAATATAGCTACTTGGCGCAGATTCTCAGGCCTTGGACCAGCTAGTTACTAAAGCATCATGACAATTGATCAAAAGCTTTACAATGCAGCAGCAGAGCTGGCAAATTCAAGGTATCCAAAAGGTTGGGGAGCAGCTGCAGCTATGTACACAACTGATGGCAATATACTAACTAGCGTTTACGTTGCTTGCCATAGTGACCAGGCTGAGCTGTGCATAGAAACAGGTTGCATTTGTGAAGCACATAAGCTTGGTGTAGCAATTACAGGAACTATTTGCTTGTCTCGAGAAGTTGAAACTGAACCATTCGTCATCCTTGCACCTTGTGGCATATGTCAAGAGCGTTTAGCCTATTGGGGAGGAGATGTACAAGTAGCTGTACCTCGAGCTGACGACCCAACAAAATGGTTGTCTGTACCATTACGAGAAGTACAACCTTACTATTGGCACAAAATCTTTGAATCGTTCTAATTTAATTGTCCTTTAGCTAATTATTGCAAGAAACACTAAATCGTTACGCATTATCTGTATAAACGTCTAACTTGATTCTAAGTAAATTAAGTCAATTGCCTACAAGATCAATAGTTGTATCCATTAGTGATGTGCCTACCTCTTTACTCTCTTAGATTGGCGGTTTACCTTGAAAATAGAAAACTTAAACAATTGGTTACAAAATTGTTGGGGCAAATTGATGGAAGGGAACTCCTTTTGGGATTTTCCTGAAAAGGCTTGTCAAGTACCCTTAAAGGAATGGATTAACCCTTGGTTAAAAAACTTAGTAGAGCAATATGGTAATGTGTTCGACTCAGTTAATGATAGGATTCTTTTTGTCCTGCGTCAGCTTGAACGGGGGCTCGAGTGGTTACCTTGGTGGTTAGTAATTTTGTTAGTGGGGTTTATAGCTTGGAGCGCTCTACGTAAAGCTGTCCCAACTTTACTTATGATGCTCTCACTGCTAGCTGTGGCTATGTTTGGGTTGTGGGATGAAACTATGATTACTTTGGCTATTATGTTCATATCTATTTTCTTATCTGTTGTTATAGGCATACCCCTAGGTTTAATTATGGCTAGCAGTAATTTTGTGCAGAGAATACTTAATCCCTTCCTTGATGCTATGCAAACAATGCCGCCTTTTGTTTATCTTATCCCTGTAGTATTTTTCCTAGGTTTGGGCAATGTAGCAGCTATATTTGCCATCTGTGTCTATGCCTTACCTCCTATTATCCGCTTAACCAACCTAGGTATCCGTTTAGTCCATCCTGAAGTTGTAGAGGCAGCAGAGGCCTTTGGTGCCACTCCTAGTCAAGTACTTTGGGGAGTCAAAGTTCCTTTAGCATTACCAACTCTAATGGCCGGGCTTAATCAAACTATCATGATGGCTATCGCTATGGCTGTAATTGCCTCTATGATTGGAGCAAGGGGTTTAGGAGCACAAGTATTACGTGGCCTTAACAATGGTAATGTGGGACATGGCCTAGAGGCAGGATTGGCTATTTTAGCACTAGCTATTATTTTTGATCGTGTAACAGCAGCATATGGTAAACGCTTTGACCAAGTTAAAGTCCACACCTAGACAAGGGTGATTATAAATGCTCATTGAAGTTAAAAATCTTTATAAGATATTTGGAGCTAGGCCTCAAAATGTACTGGCAAAGGTAAAAGAGGGTGTCTCTAAAGATGAAGTACTAAAAAAGACCAAACACACAGTTGGCCTCGATAACATTAGCCTTGATATCAAAAAAGGTGAAACCTTTGTAGTTATGGGGCTTTCAGGAAGTGGTAAGTCAACGCTCATTCGTTGCCTTAACCGTCTTATTGAGCCAACAGATGGTGAAGTGCTTATTGAAGGTTACAACATTTTAACTCTTAGCAAGCAACAAATACAGCAATTGCGCCGACAAAAAATGAGTATGGTCTTTCAACGCTTTGCCTTATTCCCTCATAAAAAAGTGTTGCAAAATGTGGCCTATGGCCTTAATGTTCAGGGCATTTCTGCAGAACAGCGAAAGAAACAAGCGCTTTATTGGACTCAGGCTGTAGGACTAGGGGGCTATGAAAATTCGCGCCCCAGTCAGTTAAGTGGTGGTATGCAACAAAGAGTAGGTTTGGCCAGAGCACTATGTACTAATCCAGAAATTTTACTGATGGATGAGGCTTTTAGTGCTCTTGATCCACTTATTCGCCGTGAAATGCAAGATGAACTTATTAAACTTCAACAAGAATTACACAAAACAATAGTATTTATAACTCATGACTTAGATGAGGCACTGCGTTTAGGTGATAGAGTTGCTATATTGAAAGATGGACAATTAGTCCAACTAGGCACGCCAGAAGAAATCTTACGTCAGCCTGCTAATGATTATGTTGCTGATTTTGTCAGAGATGTTAATCGTGCTAAGGTGCTTACCACTCAATCTGTCATGCATAAAGCTACAATCATTTACTTAAGTGATAGTAGTGAAACTGCTTTAGAAGCTATGAGAAGACAGGGTACTGAGATAGCTTTTGTACTTAATAATGGTGGTCAGTGTGCAGGGGTTGTTACACTCGAGCTAGCCCAAAACCAGCCCAACCTTGCTGACGCCTTAAAAAAAGGTAAACCTGCTACAGTCAACACAGATACTACTGTAGAAGATATTTTACCTCTTTCTTCTGCTAGCTCTTTACCCATAGCTGTAGTAAACAAGCACAATAGAATTATTGGTGGTATTACCCGTCAAGCGGTTCTTGAAGCTTTAGTAAGCTAAAACCTGCTAATTGCGTCCAATTCTTTTCCAAACCTCAACATTAATCAACGAATAGCCACTTCCATATAGCTAATAATTCTTTTCTAGAAGGGGATTGGCCTAGTTTTATCCTTCTTAGAGTATTTGATTCCCATTTTTTACTAGGGTCTTTTGGACCATAAGCTCTTACAAAATGTATAGACTTATCAGAGTGTATAGATAAGGCAAAGTACTTACCTTTTTCCCACCACTGGAAATCAATACTTTCATTGTTATTAGCAGTAATATAAGGATCAATCCAAGTGAGGTTGTTCCTCATTGCCAACAAGAAAAGATTATTAACAGCTTGTTTGGCAATTTCAGCTACCTTGTTATTTATGGAGGAAGTAAAAAATAGTTCAAGCGAAGAATTATTTAGCGAGGGGTTAGGGGAAAGAATATTTTTCATTATTAATATCTCCTATTAAGTTACTAGTTTAATTATAATCGTTAACAAGAAACTGACTAATTTGTTTGTAAGAGATTTCAACAACTTTTGTTTGCATACAATAGATAGAATTTCAAGCTCTTAGAAACTTTTAAGGTAAATTGAGCTTCTCTATGCAACTTACCTTGGTTTATAATCAAGTTATTGGAAACATAGTAGGGAACAAAAATAATGGCACAAATCAAAGTATTTGGAATTAAGGAAAAACTAAACCCTATAAAGACTGAGCTGTCGCAGGTTATCTATGAATGTGTAATGGAGGCACTGCATTTTCCAAAAGAAAAAAGGATACACCGCTTCTTTCCTATGGAAAAGGACAACCTGCTATATCCTAAAGACAGGACAACTGCCTATACAATTATTGAGATTTCAATGATGGCAGGTAGAACAAAGGAAACCAAAAAGCGGTTAATTCGCTTGTTGTTTGACAAAATCCAAGAAGAAATAGGCATTAAGCATCAAGACCTAGAAATATCTATGCAGGAAAGTCCAACATACAATTGGGGTTTTCGAAGTTTACATGGTGATGAGGTTCAACTAGATTATGCATTGGATGTTTGAGGTATCGCTTAGGCTCTCATGAAACATGCCCTTGTTTTTGTCGAATATAGCTACAATCGTTACAGCCTAGCAGTGTTAACTGGAGTATTGGAAGAAGATGAACGCTTTAGAAAGCTAGACATTCATTTTGTAAAGGCACGCAGGCAAGAGACGCTTGATGATGGAGCAAACACTGATTTAGAAGAAGCTACCCTCGAGCTAGCAAGAAAGTATAAGCAGCTAGTAGTAGCTTTTTCGTTTCACACACCTAATGTTATAGCCATGGGGCATACTATTGGTTCTTTGCGGGAGGTGCTCGAGCAAAACAAACAAAACAACACCCTAATTATAGCTGGAGGCCCCCACCCTTCAGGCGACCCAATAGGCACATTAAAAATGGGGGCACATGTGGTAGTAATAGGTGAAGGCGAAGTGGCGCTACCTAACCTCTTGGAAGCGTATTTTTCAGACAAAGCCTTTAATAATATAAAGGGTCTAGCTTTTTTTGATGACAAAGGAAATCACTGCTTTACTGGTAAGCCTAAACCAATTGACTTGAGTTATTATCCACCATTTGCCATCAAGCACAAACGTTTTGCCCCTATTGAAATTGGTAGGGGTTGTCCTTGGGTCTGTAAATTTTGTCAAACACCATTTCTGATGGGTGGACGTATGCGTTATCGCTCGATTGAGAGCATTATTAAATATGCAGAGTTAGCGAAGAAGCATGGCTACCGTGACCTACGCTTTATCACCCCAGTAGCTTTCGCCTATGGCTCTTTTGATGGCCGCACTGTTAATCTCAAGATTTTAGAAGAGCTTCTACAGGCTACCGAAAAACTTTTTGGCAAAGAGCATGTCTATTTTGGGTCTTTCCCTTCAGAAGTTCGCCCTGAAAATATTACCTCTGAGACTTTAGGACTAATAAAGCGCTACTGTGCCAATGATAACCTGATTATTGGGGCTCAATCAGGCAGTGAGCGTATGCTCAAAGCCATTCATAGAGGGCATGGTGTGACTGAGGTTTTGCGAGCCACTAAACTTATCTTGGAGTTTGGATTCAAGGCCAACGTGGATTTTATTTTTGGTATGCCTGGTGAAAGTAAAGAAGATATTACAGCTACTATCAGTCTTATGAAACAACTCACCCAAATGGGAGCTAGGGTACACAGCCACACTTTTATGCCTTTGGTAGGGACACCATTTTCACAAACTAACCCCGGTGTAGTTGATGAGGATACTCGAGGAGTGCTCGAGTCCCTACAAGGTCAAGGACTTGCCTATGGTCATTGGAAAGAGCAAGAAACCATAGCCTCTGAAACAACAAATTTTTTAAAAAATATAGCGAGAGTTTGAGCCCCTACAATCTCACAAGATCTACAGCAGGGGCTCACTCCAAATCAGGTTCCCTAAGTTTACACTGTAAGGTAAGATTCTCGTGTCTCTACCCAGCTTTTGTAAACTTCGGGTTTTACGCTAACAACTTCCCTAGTAGTCTTTTTAGTTTTAGATAACCAATGACTAAGAGGTGACCCCTTTTCAACAACAACATCAACACCTTCACTAAGGAACACATTAGCTATTCGCTTAGCTTTTTCTAACCTATTGACCTGAGCTATCATACGCCCTCTACTTTTCAGCAAGACCCTTTCAATTCTTACTGGATGCACATCCAAAGTTGATGAAAGCTTACGAGCAATTAAGCTTACTTCCTCCTTTGGCACTGATGATCTTAGCCTTATAAAATACATAGTACCTCACTTTTGCTCGAACATATCACAGCAATGTCTTAGTCTATTTCATAACGTATATTTCCCATCTAAAGAAATCTGTATGAACTTGACAACTACGCACCCTCAATGCTGACATACTGTGATTTTTGCTTAGAACGAAAAACCTCTCACAAGTTGATAGAGGCTATGTCCTATCACACACTCAAGATTTACACAAAAAAAACCACACATACAACGATTTGTGTATGTAACTCAACACCTCAATTGTCATAGACCACTCTGCAACTTAGTTGCATTAGTGAGCATTTTAATACAGGGAACAGCTCATCATCAAAACAAATTTTGTGAAGCAAAATTGCCTCTAATCTATTTGCTTGTCTAGCATAATAACTCCTGAACAAGTTATGCTGCAATGCATGCAACTTTATAATACCTTAAGCCGTCGAAAAGAAACTTTTAAGTCTGTAACTGAAGGTTATGTAGGCATGTATTTTTGTGGTCCTACAGTTTACTCAGAACCGCACTTGGGACATGCTAGAGGGCCTATAATTTTTGATATTTTAAAGCGTTGGTTACAGTTCAGTGGTTACAAAGTGCGTTTAGTATCTAATATTACTGATGTAGGTCACCTAACTGATGATTTTGATGATGGTGAAGATAAACTTTTAAAGCGGGCTAAACTCGAACAACTAGAACCTATGGAAGTAGCCGAGAAATATTTCTGGGCTTATTTTGATGCTATAGGCCAACTAGGCGTTAGACGGCCTGATATTGTACCGAGGGCTACTGGGCATATTGGTGAGCAAATAGAACTTACTTCGCAACTTATTAAAAATGGCTTAGCTTATGAAGTAAACGGTAGCGTGTATTTTGATGTTTCTAAGTGGCAAAACTATGGTGAGCTTTCTGGGCGCGATCCTGACGATCTTTTAGAGGGGGCTCGAGTAGAAGTGCGTAGTGAAAAGGATGATCCCCGTGATTTTGCTCTTTGGAAACGTGCTGAGCCAAATCACATTATGCGCTGGAGTAGCCCATGGGGAGAAGGGTTTCCTGGCTGGCACCTTGAATGCTCGGTTATGAGCACCAAGTACTTAGGTAATGAGTTTGACATTCATGGTGGTGGTATAGACCTTATCTTTCCTCATCATGAGTGTGAAATCGCCCAAGCAAAAGCTGCAGGCAAAGCCTTTGCCCGTTATTGGATGCACTGGAATTTTATTACTCTTTCAGGGGAAAAAATGTCTAAGAGTAAAGGCCACTTTAAAACCTTAGCTCAACTATTTATTGAGCATGACCCTATAGTTATTCGTTTTAATCTATTAAGCTCACATTACCGCAGCATAAGTGATTTTTCATCTGAAGGTTTACACGCTTCTGCACAAGGTCTAAAGCGTATACGTGAAAGCTATAGTGAAGTACTCCGCCTGCTAGGAAAAGACTTTGAAATTAAAGATGCCACTCCCAATTCTAGAGATGTTACCTTTAATCTCTACTGTGAGAGTTTTGCTGAGGCTATGAATGATGACTTAAACACCCCTCAGGCTGTAGCAGTTATTTTCGATGTTGTTCGTGAGGTAAATGCAAAATTAGCTGAAAAACCAAGCCAAGATTATCTTAGTGCTGCCAAAGCTTTTTACGAAGATTATGCTGGGGAAATCTTAGGTGTGCTTGGTGAGGCGAAAGAAATGAGCGAGGGGGCAAATATGGATATTTTAGATGGGCTTATTGGTTTAGTAAATAAGCAACGAGAAGAAGCTCGCCTAAGGCGTGATTTTAAAAGCTCTGATGCTATTCGTGAGCGTTTAAGTGAGTTAGGCATTATGCTTGAAGATACTACTGAAGGCACACGCTGGAAAGTAGTTTAATTACAAGAATGTCTAGAGCACTTTATTCTCTATACATGGCTATGAATTCAGAACTTTGTAGCCCTATAGCTTTGGGAATTCCGTTTACTGTGACTACAGGGTGTTTACGTGGCATGGGCATAAGATAATAAATATCTTTAATGTCTACTGCTTCAATGTCGCTTGGCCAGCCATATTCGGGATCACCTGTGATCTCCTCAAAGCCTTTTCCTCTCATAGCAGGGACTAAATAAAATTCATATTCTCCCCTAAAATTCGGCTCGACTGTTTTTATACAGTATACGCAGTCCCCGCTGGAAAGCTTTTTTAAAGCCTCTTGAATTATTGCAAGAAACTCCTCGGAGGATATAGATATTATGTTCAGATACTTACCTAATAACAAAAATAATGTCATCCTGAGTGCGGCAAAGGATCTCGCTGCATTACACCACCAGAGATTCTTTGTTGTTAATATTCCTCAAAATGACATGCTTAAAGAGGAGATTTTTCCCTAGGGAAAAATTTTTCTGGAGTAACTTACCCTTTAGGGCAAATATAGTTTTTACAAATTAATGTCCAATTTTAGCTTTCACTCACTCCTCTATTTTTTCAATAATGTAAACAGCTTCTATGACATCAGGTTGAGGATGGAAGCCTACAGCTAAGAAACCTTCTACATTCCCCATGACTCCTGTAAACCCTTCGAGTTCAAAATATTCGCCTATAGGAGGAGGTGATCCTAGCTTGTCAATAATATAATCTTCTATTATAATATCGCCTCCCCCTGCTAAATTAAGTCCTTGATTTTGTAATACATTAAGAGGGTCTCTAGCATAAGCAACAATTGTAGGTCGATTATTAGAGGGGTCGATTAGTTGAATTTCATCAAGAACTTCTAAACCCTTTTTAACCTGTCCAAAAACACTATGCTTACCATCAAGCCATGGTGTTGCTGCAAAAGTGATAAAAAACTGCGAGCCATTGGTATTAGGGCCGGAGTTAGCCATAGACAATGTTCCTTTACCCTCATGTGTTAAATCTGCAACAAACTCATCTGCAAATTTATAGCCCGGACCACCACTGCCAGTTCCTGTTGGGTCACCAGTTTGTGCCATAAAATTCTCTAAAACACGATGAAAAACTATGCCTTCATAGTAATGGTTAAGACTTAAAAAGATAAAATTGTTAACTGTTTTTGGTGCTTCTTCATAGAAATCTATTTGTAGAGTACCTTTATTAGTGACAATTATAGCGCCATAGTCTTTACCTTCTTCGATAACATCTTCTGCTTCTTCAAAGGTTCTTACTTGTTCCTCGCTTAAGAAAGACACAAACTTATAGCCTTCAGGAGGGTCAATTTCGGAGTTGTTATTCATATCATTTTGAGCATTAGCACATACAATTAAAAACCCAATTATCAATATAGAAATAATTTTACTCATACAATATTGGGGTGGGAGCAAAGAGCCCATTACTACAGTATAGTAGTGGGTAGGATAAATCCACATATATGCTGCACACCCACTTCCTTTCTAAAAATTGAGTGGCTTTTGGCTTAAGCATGATAACTCAGTACCTTTTTAATTATCATCGCTGCCACAAGCGACTAGTTTAACTGTAGCTAAATGAGAAAAAAGGAAATGTTAAGATATCTAAGATATGTCACAGTTAAACCTCAAGGTGCATCTTGAAGTTTTGGGTGTTGACACTATTAATGTTGATACATATAATGTATAGACATTTAGTGAGGTTTTATACCAAGATTTGAGGTAACATTCATGGATCCAGCCATTCTCCTTTTTTCAGGAAGTACAAGAAATGATTCAACTAACAAGTGGCTTGCTAAGCAGGCAACAGAAACTGCCCAGCATAGTGGTGTAAAGGCATATTTTATAGATCTAAAGGATTATCCAATGCCACTCTATAATGGCGATTTGGAACAAGAGCATGGTGTTCCTGAGAATGCTAAAATTCTTGAAGAATTGCTTAAAAAATATAATGGCATTGTTATAGCATCTCCTGAGTATAATGGGGCTTTCACACCATTACTTAAAAACACTATTGATTGGATAACACGTGTAAATTACAGAGCCTTTGTTAATAAAACTATTGGGCTTATGAGCGCAACACCTGGAAAAGGTGGTGGCGTTAGGGGTCTTAAAGTACTTCGTTTGTGGCTCGAGCACATGCGCATAAAAGTTATTGGAGAACAGTTCTCTTTGCCCCAAGCCCCTCAAGCAATTACTGAGAAAGGTACTTTAGTGGATTACAAACAAATAGAGCTTGCTGAGTTCATCAAACATGTTTCGCAAACCATTAGTGAACAGCAACTAGTTGTTGCTTAGGAGCATTACATGCAAATTGAGGATGAAATCAAACAAGCTAGTTTTAAAGATGAACATCAGAAACTTGCTGTTAATTTGATATATACTCAAGCCTGCTTTGATACTTTGTTTTCCCAAGCCTTAAAAGGTTATAGCATTACGCCTGAGCAATTTAATGTTTTACGTATCTTAAAAGGATCATACCCCAAGCCGATGGCTGTAAAAGATGTTCAGGAGCGCATGATTAATAAAATGTCTAATACTTCGCGTTTGATTGAAAAGCTTAGATCAAAAGGATTTCTAGAGCGTATTGCATGTGAATATGACCGCCGAGCTGTAGATGTCACCCTCACACCATTAGGTCTAGAGCAACTAGAAACCTACAACAAGGAAATTGAACCAATCTATCAGCATTATAAAACTTTAAGTGTAGAGGAAGCTAAACAATTAAATAACCTTCTTGATAAGTTAAGAGGTAATAATAAATAGAATGGTTGCATTGATTTATTTTCTAAAATTAGCTCAATTGACAATTAGTCTGAGAACTTGGAGAAAGCTATGACAAAAATTTTTTTGTATTTGGGCATATTTCTAGTCAGCCTTTTAATAGTAATTGGTCAAGCTCAAGAATCTACTAAAACACCAGCTGAAATAGCTCAGGCCTTGCTTGATTCACTTGATTCTGATTCACGTACTCTAGTAAACCTTAGTTTTGATAGCCCTAAATGGCAACAGTGGACAAGTTCCCCTCTAGATGATAATCCGCACCATGGCATGCTTTTTGGAGACATGAATAAAATACAATTATCATTGGCTTTTAGGTTAATAAAAACTGCTTTAAGTGAGAGAGGCTATAAAAAGGTTCTTAGCATTATCGCTGCAGAGGACGCCTCAGAAAATGATTTAGAAAGAAGCTCAGGTAAATTTTTTATGACAATTTTTGGCACTCCCTCAGAAAATAAACTTTGGGGATGGCAAGTTGATGGACATCATTTATCACTCAACGTGGTTCTTGTTGGCAATAAAATAAGCATAACTCCTAACTTTATGGGCATTGAACCTGCTGAGTATGTAGGAGGCTCTACGATATTTCGCCCTTTGGGAAGAGAGCAAGATAGAGCAGCTGCATTAATGGAATCGTTAAGTATAGAACAGAAAAAGGCAGCTATGCTTGACCCTAGCGTGCGAGATATATTGACAGGCCCAGGTAAAGATAACTTTGTACCTGATTTAGCAGGTATTCCTGCCTCTGAATTAACAGCTGAACAAAAAATAATGTTACTTAATTTAATTGGAGAATGGGTTAATAATCTTAAGAACCCATTTGCTGTGGACAAAATGGCTGAAATACAAGAAAACCTAGCAAACACCTACTTTGCATGGAGTGGCATTGCTATTCATGGTGGTGTTGTTTATTACAGAATCCAAGGTCCCAGTTTGCTTATAGAGTTTGGTTATGAAGTAGATATGGGTACAGTTGGTCAAGCAAATCATATTCATTCAATCTTTCGTGACCCCACCAATGATTATGGAGCAGGGATGTCTCCCTAATTGATAAACTATGGTTGTCTTGGTCGGTTGCAGTGGACACTTAATGTAGAGAAAAGCATCTTAAGGAGTCTTAAATGGAAAAAGATAAAAGAAATCCTAAAAAAGGCACCAGCCTACTTTGCGAAATAGCTCAAGTAAGATACGAGTTCATTAAACTCACATACAATCACGTATATGAACGTCAATTTTCCCTATATGGTTAATTAACCAGTTTCCTGATGCGTCATATAATCTCTTTGCTAGCCCTCTGGTGATACCTACCTCCTCACTTTCTTCTCTTATATCCTTATAAAAGGCAAGGAATTTCTTGTGTGCATCTTCGTTCTCTTTTGGATTCTGAGTGCGTATGCTAAAAAATCGACTACTCAAAGGGCACTACCGATGCGATATAGGGCATATTAAAAACGGGTTAAAACTGGACATTTCGTATAGAGGGATTCTTGATAGATATCACGCGCTGAACAACTAAAAAATCTTAAGAGTAAATGTCCAAAACTAAGCCGTTTAAAGTATAATTAGTGAAAGAGCAACCATAGAAATGATAGCAAAACTAATAAACAATAAAGAACATACTGCCAGTGCTTTGCTTGGTCTTTCGATGCTTTTGATAAATTTTTTAACTCATTTTGCCGAGCACTCTGAGCTCTACGAAGAGCCTTTATGCTCTTATAAATTTTACCTTGACGACGATATGCAACACCTAAATTGTGTAGGGCACTAGAAAAGTTACGATTTATAGACAAAGCTTTTTCATAATTAGCAATAGCAATATCAATATAATTTTCTTCTAGCGCTATATTGCCTAGATTAGTTAAAGCACGATAATGTTGGGGGTCTATTTCTAATGCCTCTTTAAAAGCACTTTTAGCTTTTTGTTTTTCATTTAAAAAGATATATGCTGTGCCTTTCTGAGCTTCTAGCTCAGCCTTATATAAAGTTGACCTAATTTTTTGCAAAGACTCAAGGGCTTTTTCAGGATTATGGTGATCAAGTAAGTTACTAACCTCTTTAAGAGTTGCAAGGTCTTCTTGTAAAACTTGCAGATCTAAAAAGTCAAACCAGTTGTGATAGTCTATTAATTCATCACAGGCTTGTTGCCAAAATTTGGCCCTTAAGTGTTTTTGTACACTCATAAGGCTAATGAGTGTTTTTAAAGTTACCTTGTCCTGATTAGGTTGCTCAATATAGCTTTGATAAGCTTGGGTAATTTTGCCTTGTTGAAGGTACTTAGTCCAACTCACTTTGAGATTTCCTTTAAGCTTTAAGATCCATTTTAGGTTTTAGCAACTCTCGATTTGCTTAAATGTACTCCTCAATATCTGCCTCTTGTTTTTTCTCACAGTGCTATTATATAACCTAATGCTAATTAAGGAAGTTTCTATTTTGTGAATATTATCCCACTCATACTTGTAGGTGGTAAGGGTACCCGCCTGTGGCCTGTTTCACGCAGTGCCTTCCCAAAACAATTTTGCCAATTACTACCCTCTCACAAGGATCTAACACCTTTTCAACAAACACTAAATCGAGTCAATGACCCCTTCTTTGCCGATCCAATTATATTAGGTAATGCTGAGCATCGCTTTTTACTTTCTGAACAAGCACAAAAAGCAAACATAAAACCACAACAAATAATTTTAGAGCCTATGTCAAACAATACAGCACCTGCTATATTGGCTGCTACTATGCTATTGGCTAGTAAGTATGAAGAAGACATACTACTCTTAGTATTACCTTCTGACCATTTATTAGAACCCAAAGAGCAATTTATAGAAGCTGTTCAACAGGCGGAAAAGGTTGCTGAACAAGGTTATATTATTACTTTTGGTATACACCCCACTGCTCCGGAAACAGGCTACGGATATATTAAGCAGGGCCAAGGCATTAGTGATACAAATTTATATAAAGTTGACTGTTTTGTGGAAAAGCCTGATCTAGAAACTGCCACCTCTTATTTACAACAAGGCAACTATGTATGGAATAGTGGCATGTTTATGTTTCAAGCAAAAACCATGTTAGAAGAAGCCCAGAAACATCAACAGCAGCTTTTTGAGTCATGCCAAAAAGTAGTAAATCAAGCCTATGAGCAATATCAATATACTTTTTTCGATGAAGAGTCTTATAGCCAACCTGAAGCAACGTCTATCGATTATGCCATTATGGAACATACAGCCAAAGGTGCTATTATGCCTTTAGCTTTAACATGGTCAGATATAGGTAATTGGGATGCTGTATGGGAAGAATATCCCAAAGATGAAAATAACAATGCGATAGCTGGTCCTGTTATTGCAACAAAGTCTAGTAATAACTTGATTAGAACAACAAATATACCCATAGTGATTCATGGGGTAAATGATATTATAGTCATTCAAACAGATGATGTTTTGCTAGTTTGTGATCGTCATGAGGTACAGTTTGTAAAGGATCTAGTTAACCAACTCAATGAGTCTGGCTATAATCACTTAACAGAAAATCAAAGAACAGTTTATAGACCTTGGGGCAATTATCGCACAATCTATAAAGGGGATCGCTATCATGTTAAACGCTTAGAAGTAACTCCTAGTAAGCGACTCTCGTTGCAAAGCCATATGCATAGAGCTGAACATTGGGTGGTAGTAAGTGGTACAGCAAAAATTACCATTGACGAGAAAGAAAGCTTGCTATTTGAGAATCAATCAACTTATATTCCTTTTGGTGCTGTGCATCGCCTTGAGAACCCAGGTAAGATTCCTTTAGTGATTATTGAGGTGCAGTCAGGAGCTTATCTTGATGAGGATGATATACAGCGTTACAGCGATGATTATCATCGTAACTAAAGTTAGTATTACTTAAGTAGGTGTTCATATAGCAATGTTAAGAAATAACAAAGTTATGCTAACAGGAGGTTCAGGGCGCTTGGGTCAGACCTTATCTGTTCTAATGCCCACAATAGTTGCTCCTACTCACCAAGAATTAGATATCACTGATTCTGATGCTATTGAGGCAGCTATTAATAAATATCACCCTCAAATACTAGTTCATGCAGCAGCGTTTACAGATGTAGCAGGTGCTGAAAGCAAACGAGATGCTTGCTGGCAAGTTAATGTTGAGGGCACTCGCAAGATAGTAAGGGCCCTTTTAGACAAACCTATAAAACTCATACATATTTCTACAGATTATGTATTTTTGGGCAATAGGGGTAACTATGGCGAGAAGGATACTGTTGGGCCAGTTAGAAACTATTATTCCCTTTCTAAATTGGTGGCAGAGGAAATAGTACGTATTCTGCCTAATTATTTAGTTATTCGTACTAGCTTCCGTCCTAAAGTTTGGCCCTACCCAAAAGCCTTTGATGATATGTATACCTCTCAAGATTATGTAGATGTGATTGCACCAGAAATTGCCCTTGCTATTAAAAATCACCAGAAAATACCCCACAACACTATACACATTGCTACAGAACGTAAATCTGTTTATGAGCTTGCTAAACGGCGAGCAGAGAATGTAGAACGTAGTTCTAAACAAAATGCTAAAGTTGATTTACCTGATGATATTTCATTGGATATAAGTCTTTGGCAAAATCTAAAAAAGCAGTGGTGAAACATGATAAAGCTATCTGAGAACATAAGTAAGGCAATTTATTATCAAAATTATGCCCCACAACCTACTATTAATGATGTAACCTATAAAAAATTGAAAAAACATAGATCCTTAGAGGGATGGTTTATGGAGTGTTTAAGGTTAAATGAAGCTCTAGTTGAAGGTTCAGAAAAAGACTTTGAGTTACAGCAGCTTTCTATTTCTAGGGCTCTACCAAACCGCATAAACGCTTTCCATTTGCACCCTAAAGCTATCCAAGATGAGATTTGGTGTGTTATTGAAGGGTCACTTAAAGTTTGGCTTGCCGATGTACGTCACGATTCTTCGACTTGTGGCGTCAAACGTCCTTACTTTTTAAATGGCGAAGAACCTGCCTTACTTTACATTCCTTCAGGTGTAGCACATGGTTATAAAGCAGGTAGTGAAGGTGCACTCTTACTTTATGCTATGAATGCCCAATTTAATGCTGATGACCCTAATGAAGGTCGTTTACCTTGGGATCATTTTGGTAAGGATTTGTGGGAGGAAGATCGTGGCTAATAAAATTCTAATAACAGGTGGCGCAGGGTTTATAGGCTCTGCTTTAATTCGCTATCTGATAAAGAACACTAATCATAAAGTAATTAATATGGACAAACTTACCTATGCAGGTAACCTTGATTCTCTAGTTGAAATAAGTACCCATAGAAACTACATATTTGTGCAAGAGGATATCTGTGACTTAGATGCTATGCAACATGTCTTTGACGAGCATCAACCTAGTGCTGTAATGCATCTAGCTGCTGAATCACATGTGGATCGCTCCATTGATGGTCCTAGCCCTTTTATTCAAACAAACATTGTAGGTACTTACAACCTTCTAGAAGCAGCTAGAAAATATTGGCAGGATAAAGGTAAGCCTGTAGAGTTTAGATTGTTGCACATATCTACTGATGAAGTTTATGGTTCTTTAGGGCCTACAGGACTATTTAGTGAAGAGATGCCTTATGATCCTCGTTCACCTTACTCAGCTAGTAAAGCTTCTTCTGATCATTTAGTTAAAGCTTGGCATCACACTTATAATTTGCCTATACTTATAACAAATTGTTCAAATAACTATGGTCCTTATCAATTCCCAGAAAAACTTGTGCCAACAGTTATTCTAAAGGCTTTAACAGGTAAGGCAATACCTGTTTATGGCAAAGGTAAAAATGTACGTGATTGGCTTTATGTAGATGATCACGTAAGTGGCCTACTTACAGCTTTAGAAAGAGGTAAGGTAGGTGAAACTTATAATATTGGTGCTAGTAATGAAAAGACAAACTTAGAAATGGTAAATGCTATTTGTAATTTACTTGATGAGCTTATACAAGCACCCAAGACCAAGAAACATAGGGAGCTTATAACTTTTGTTAAAGACAGGCCGGGGCATGACAAGCGCTATGCCATTGACGCTAGCAAAATTAAAAGTGAGCTTAACTGGCAACCCTTAGAAAGTTTTGAAACAGGACTTAGGAAAACTGTTACTTGGTACTTGGAAAATCAAAAATGGTGTGATCGGGTGCTAAGTGGAGAGTATAAGCTCGAGCGCCAAGGTCTAAAAGCAGCAATATGAAAGGTATAATCCTAGCTGGTGGCTCAGGAACTCGCCTTTACCCAAACACCAAAGTGGTTAGTAAGCAACTTCTACCTATATATGACAAACCAATGATTTACTATCCTTTGTCAACACTTATGCTTGCTGGCATCCAAGACATCCTAATTATTTCTACCCCTAAAGACACTAATCTTTTTCAAGATTTGCTTGGTACTGGTGAACAATGGGGTCTTAATTTGAGCTATGCTATTCAGCCTTTTCCCGGTGGTTTAGCTCAAGCCTTTATAATAGGTCGTGATTTTATAGTAAATGATAACTGTGCTCTTATTTTAGGTGACAATATCTTTTATGGCCACGATTTTAGTGTGCACTTGCAAAAAGCTACAAAAATGACTGAGGGGGCAACTGTATTTGCCTACTATGTACATGACCCCAACCGCTATGGTGTTGTTGAATTTAATAGTTTAGGACAAGCAGTGAGTTTAGAGGAAAAACCAAATCAACCAAAATCCAATTATGCTGTCACAGGGCTATATTTTTATGATAATGAGGTTGTTGAAATTGCTAAAGAAATTAAGCCTTCTGCTCGAGGCGAAATAGAGATAACTGATGTAAATAAACATTACCTAAATCTAAACAAGCTCAATGTTGTAGTTTTAGATAGAGGCTATGCTTGGCTCGATACAGGAACCCACGAATCATTTTTAGAAGCAGCACACTTTGTTGAAATTCTAGAGAAGCGGCAAGGCCTCAAAATTGCTTGTCCTGAAGAAATTGCTTGGCTTAAGGGATATATATCAAGTGGGCAACTCGAGATGTTAGCACAACCTCTAGCCAAAAGTAGTTATGGGAAGTATTTATTGGGTTTATTGGATAAATAATTGGGCTTGTAATGGATTGAACATTTAGCTATGCTGGTTATTTAGTAGTATGAATGTGCAAGTTAATCATAGACTCCTTACTAATACTGAGTATCATAAAATGATTGCTGCTGGCATCTTACATGAAGATGAGCACTTAGAACTTATTCAAGGAAAACTTATTCAAATGTCCCCAATTGGTGCTAAACATGCTGCTTGTTTAAGACATGTAGATAAGCTTCTCAATTCGATTGTTAGCGAACAAGTACTTATATCAACTCAAAACCCTATAGTTTTAGGGGATGGAACAGAACCCGAACCAGATATAGCCCTATTGAAAATGAGGGAAGATTTTTATGCTCGAGCACACCCTACTCCCAAAGACATTTATTTTCTTATAGAAATAGCGGATTATTCATTAGATTATGATAGGCAAATCAAAGTTCCTATCTATGCCAAAACAGGTATTGCTCAGGTATGGATAATTGATGTTAATGACCCTAAAATCATTGTTCACGATAACCCCTTGTTAGGAAGCTACCAAAATACAAAAACTTATACCCATGGCAATTTGGAACTTCCATTACCAAACAAAGAAACATTGAATGTTGATAATTTGCTTAAGGTATTTTCCCTTTAAAAAGTGATTTCAATTTAATGCATTAGCAAAGCGCTTAAAAAACCTTGAAAGTCTTCAAGACTTTCAAGGTTTAGACAAACAAACAAAGTAAAGTTCGTTTTTTGCAAATTTAAGTTATTTCCTGTCCACCAAA
This sequence comes from Trueperaceae bacterium, assembly GCA_965223045.1. Lineage (GTDB taxonomy): Bacteria > Deinococcota > Deinococci > Deinococcales > Trueperaceae > CBDCVN01. The sequence continues at coordinate 2,446,304 of CBDCVN010000013.1, read as the reverse complement.
CCTATTCGGTACTTTCAGGCACAATAGAAACTTCTATAACTGTACCAGTAACTTCATTATTGCCATCAGTAAACTCGCTCACTGTTCCATTTGCTGTTGGTGTACCACCAGTAGCATCACCAGGCGGTTGGCCAGTCCCTGAACCAAGTGCTTCATTGTCCTCTGTGCCTGCATCCCACGTCTTTATGCTGGCATTATTAATAGTTGAGGCAGTTTCACCATTAAACAGTACTATGCCAGTGTCATTAGGAGCAAAGAATAAATCATTAGACTGTACAAACATAGCTGCTAATGATAAAGCATCACCAGGCTCAGCATCTATGGTAACTGTTACCTCTTTACCTGGCTCGACTGCACCAAAGGTTTTAGTTTCGCTTACATCACTGTTATCTTTAAGTTCATCATTTAAATCAGTTGCAGCACCTTCTTCTGCTAACTTCTCGAGGCCAGCACTGGCTGCTGCACCATTTGTAAAAATAACCTTAGTGTTCTCTTTATGAATAGTTACAACCCCTCCAGAAATAACCACGCCTGTGTTATTTGTTGTTAGAGTATTTGGGCCTGAAACATTCTTAATGGTGATAGTAAAAGTTACTTTATTACTGGAGCTACACCCACTTAGAATAAGCAGTGATGCCACAACTATTAATAGAACATTAAATTTAAAAAAAGACTTCACTATTAAAATACGTCCTTTCTAAGAATAATACGGGCAGTTTTTTGCCTAATCATTAGGCTAACATATTTTTCATCAGATTAGCATACTGCTTAAAGTATGAGTACCAGATGACTTAAGCGCAAAATATCATTATATCTATAGGAGTGCTGGTTAAGTGGTTAACACATGTACACAAAATGTTGTTCATTTTAGGTAAAGTGGCAGGCTTTTTTCATGAAGGTATCAAAAGCCCAGAAATTCTGGTATGAGGTAAGGTTTCGAAGCGAAACGACGTGTTTGCCTAAGAACAGAAGTAGTACCTCGTAGGTGAAACAGACTCAGTACAAGATTACGTAAAGCAGCAAAGCTTTGAGCTCCTTTCCTTAAACGACAAAAATCCTCTCTCCATATCGTATCCCTCTTGTGATGAGAACGATTCTCTATAGCCCAATGCCCTCGCCACCATAGGTAAAACTTCCTTGCATCCCCATGAGCGCTGGTAATGGCATATTGTGTCTCCTGAGACTTGATTTCACCTGTTGTTTTACACACAACGGTACGAATGCATCGAACGAAATACTGTGCTTCAGGTAACTGTCCTTGGGTTACCTCATCAACTGGTCTTGTTTCAATTTCTCGCAACCATATTTCTCCACTTCTATGCTCTTCATCCTCAATTTGGCTATCCTCTTCACAAAACTCAAGACTAAATGCCCACTCAGCAAATTTCTTTAAACTTGATCGATTATCCTTCAATGCTAAGAAATACCTTCCATTTGCCTCTAACACAGCATCGATAACTGCTCGTTCTGTAAACGCTGCGTCCCCTGTCAGTATCCATGGTCTACCAAACACCTCATTTAATATCCCTATCATTTGCCTAGCTGTTTTCGCTTCATCTGTCTTTACTTGTTCTTGCATTAAAGTCATACCCACTTGATTAATGTACAGTGACAACATGTGCAACCCCTTATCCCCACAACGCTTACGTGTGCTACCCCTAAGGTGTTTCCCATCCACATGAATCACTAACATCTCACTCACTGGAATTACTTTATTCAGTGTTTCTATTGCCCATATTTTAAGTTGGTGTTCTAATTCCACAATACACCTCTCTAGAATCCAGAAAAATCTATACAATGTAACCTCAGAGGGGAGGTACTTTTCACCTTTTAGAGTTCTAAACCCCTGCTCATATAATTCCTCTGCTTGATCTTCAAGCCACTGGTGTAGCTCTCGAACATTTTCAGACCCAGCACAAATCCCCATTAGCACAAGCCTCCATAATGTTTCCATGCTATAACGGCATTTGCTTAATTGCCGTTCCTCTCTAACCCTCATAACATATGCTATTGGACTTGGTATACTCGCTTGATGTGTAGTTCCTGTGTTTTTCATACCTACACATCATTTCTTCTTTTTCTTTTGATTTCATGAAGCACAACAATTTCATAAGAATGCTAGATTTTCTTGTCTAAAACAAACTGATTTAAAATCCCAATTATCCCTTAAGGAACTAAAATACTCTAAATTTTGCCTCTTCAGTTTATTCATAAAAATTAGTGGGCTTTTCGTGAGAATTCTTCTTCATGAAAAAAGCCTGGTAAAGTGGGAAGTTATGATTAGATTAGATTTAGATAATATAACTGTAGAACGCTTGGACCAAGATCATGGCATTGATTTGACACGTGAGTATAAAGCCTATAGTAATAAACTTGATAAGCTTGTAGAGGAACTAAATAATAGAAAGAAAGCCCCTAATGATTTTTTGGGTTGGATTGATTTACCCAACATTAACTCTTCTGTTGAGGATATTTTAGACTATATTAACCAGTTAGACAAAGAATTTAGTGATTTAGTGGTGCTTGGTATTGGGGGCTCGAGCCTAGGTGCTCTAACCGTAATAACAGCCTTGCAGCATCCTTACAGACACTTACAAAAAGATGGTAAGGGTCTAAGAGTACATTTTGTAGATAATGTTGACCCCGATGCTATCAAAGGTTTGTTGGAAGTTTTAAGTCCTAAGACTACCTTAGTAAATGTGATTAGTAAATCAGGAACAACAGCGGAAACCATGTCTGCTTATCTTGCTTTTCACAAATGGTTGCAAGATGATCTTGGTGATACTTACAAAAGACACATAATAGCAACAACTGACCCAGAGCAAGGAATTCTACGTCCTTTGGCTGAACGTGAAGGCTATAAAACTTTCACTGTACCTCCCACGGTTGGAGGGCGTTTTAGTGTTCTTTCTGCAGTAGGTCTTTTACCAATTGCTTTAGCAGGAATTGATATTAAAGAGCTTTTACGTGGTGCAGCAGAGGCCAACACTCTTGTAGAAAATAATATTACTGAAAATCCTATTAAGCAATCAGCTTTAGTGCAGTACCTGGCTTACAGGCGTGGCAAAGCTATAAGCGTACTAATGCCTTATAGCACACGCTTGCGCTATTTATCTAATTGGTATGTGCAGCTTTGGGCAGAGTCTCTTGGTAAAAAGGAAAATCGTGAGGGTAGTTTGGTTTATGAAGGTAGTACTCCTCTGGCAGCACTTGGTGCAACAGACCAACATTCTCAAGTGCAGCTGTTTAATGAGGGGCCTAATAACAAAATCTTTAACTTTATTCGTATTGCTGAATTTAACAATAAAACTTTCATTCCTAAAGTAAGTGAAGATCTAACCAAGCTCCAGTATTTATCGGGTCAAACATTCAATAAACTTATTAATGCTGAGCAAGCAGCAACTGCTTTTGCTATAGTTTCGCACGGACGACCAAATTATACGATTACTTTGGATAAGCTTGATACCTACCATGTAGGTTTGCTTTTACAATATTTGGAATGGCAGACCGCGCTTATGGGTGAGTTAATGAATATCAATACTTACAACCAACCAGGAGTTGAGTTAGGTAAAGTTTATACTTATGCACTTATGGGTCGTGAAGGTTTTGATAAAGAGCGAGAAACTCTTAAAGAAGCAGGAGTAGCTTGACAAACATTCGTGTTGGTTATGGAGAAGATTCTCATAAATTAGTTGCCAATAAACCTCTTATTATTGGCAATGTTGTTATTCCTAATAGTTCACATGGGGCACTAGCACATAGCGATGGCGATGTGCTATTACACGCCCTTTCTGATGCCTTGCTATCAAGTGTTGCTTTAGAAGATATTGGTCACTATTTCCCTCCTACAGACCCTGTTTTTAAAGATATAAATAGTGCAGAAATTTTAAAAGAAGTGCTTAGACTTATTAAGGCCCATTGGGAAATCGAAATAGTAAATTTAGTTGGAGTGATTATACTAGATGAGCCTAAATTAGGGAGGCTTCGTAAAAGTATTCGACAAAAGATAGCCCAGTTACTAGACTTAAAGATTAGTCAAGTAGGGCTTACTTTCAAAACTAGCGAGGGGTTGGCTGAAGGATATGTTCAAGCTCGAGTGACAATACTAGTAAAAGCTTAAGAGGCTCTTTCTTAGAAGCACCTTCATTACAAACTGCTATGAGTAATGTAGTTGCCTCTCTGCATCCTTAACTACTGCTCTCTACAAAGAATCTTTTGGCAATTCACCAAACAGCTTCCTATATTCAAGAATCTCTTTTTCTAAAGTAGATAACTGTTCTTCAGCATCTTGATATCTGTTCCCTGCAACATCGTACCAATACAATACTTCTCGGTCTACACACAAATGTGGCTATAAACTTCACTATGGACTTCATCATTTATCCAAGTCCCTACATTTACATTCTGAAACAGAATCCATTATAATTGGAGAATAAGGTATAATTAAAGTCTAGATTTTAGGTGATTGTTTAACAGTACTTCAAAAGATTTTGAGGAGATGACATAACATAGATGCTTGAACTTGGCCAAAAAGCCCCTGATTTTAGCTTAAAATCTCATTTAGGCACTGAGATAAAACTTTCAGATTATCTAGGTAAGAAAAATGTTGTTTTAGTATTTTACCCACTTGATTTTTCCCCTATGTGTAGTAGCCAGATACTTGAGTACTCGAGCCGTAAAGCAAATATAGAATCTTTAGGTGCTGAAATTATCGGTGTAAACCGTGATAGCATATATACTCACAAAGCTTGGGCTAGAGAATTTGGCATTGATATCCCTTTAATGTCTGATATGAAAGGGGAAGTTGCTAAGAAGTATGGAGTTTATATAGAAGAGGAAGGTGTTAACAATAGGGCAGTTTTTATAATTGATGAAGAAGGCATAGTGCGTTTTGAGTATGTTGAAGGTGCTCCTTCCGAATATACTTTACATGCTGATAGAATAATATCTGAACTTAAAAAATTGTAGGGAAGTGCAGAAGGCCCTTTATTGTTTTTTGAATTCGAGTAAGTGCTTAATTACTATAAAAAGAGCAATAGCAAAAGCAATAATTGTGGCTGCAATACCTTCATTAGTGAAAAATACACTAAGAGGATAAAAAGGTGAAGCTAGTAAAGTTCCTTTTGCAGCACTTCTGGTAAGTAGGATGCTTAACATTAAAATGGTGAATATGATCAGAGATGCAAATGGGTAAAGGATAAGTGATGCACCAAAGGTAGTAGAGAGGGCTTTACCACCTTTAAAGCCCACATAAGGTGACCATAGGTGACCTAGAACTACACCAAGGCCTGCACTTAAAGCAGCTTCCTTTGAAAAAAATGAACCTAAATATGTGGCTAGCGCACCTTTGCCAAGATCAAGTAACAAAACTAATGCACCTAAACCATAGCCAAGGTTACGGGCTATGTTCATAGCTCCCATATTGCTAGATCCCACCTTAAAAACACTTTTCCCTTTAAGGCTTGCTATTAAAGAAGCACTAGGGAAGCCACCTATAAAGTAACTAAGTATTAGAAATAAAATTGGATTCATTCATGAGAAGCATCAACATCAGCGATAGGCCAAATTATTTCCGTGCGCCAGTTTGATTGGTCAGGTTCTTGTCTAGGATCTGTCCAGTAAACTTCCCAAGGACCCTTGCTAGGGCTGTAACCCTCAGATTTAATCCATTTTTCAAGTGTGTGGTAGCTTTGCTCGAGTTTATCAAAATCTCCTATATGCCAAGCTGTTGCTACCTGAGATTCGGGTAAAGTGCTGGCCTTAACTCTCCCTTTGGGTTCAATAGGTTTATGAACAGGCATACCTGCCTCAAGATCAACTTCTTCTCCATAAGAGTGATAACGTCCAAAGGGAGGTCCTGATGGTTTTACTCCCTCAGCTTGAAGGTGACTCAATACCTCTGGAAATATCTCTGCGAAAGTTAGGCTAAGTTTATCTGGTGCAGTTTTTAAACGAATACTGGCTACATGCTTTTCAGGCAGGGTCTTAACTTGGAACTCTTCTTTGTTAACTGATTGAAATTGGGTTAATTCAATAATATTAAAAGGATTGCCATAAAGGTCAAAAAAGGTTGCAGAAATACCCCAAGGCATCTGCTGAGGTTCATCTTCCATAAACTTTACATCTTTAGCTTTAAGTTCATCGAAGGTTTCATAGCAATCGTCTACCTCTAGAGCCCACCAAGTTCCTTGCCCTACACGACCAAGTAGTGTGTTGACTCCTTTTTCACCGCCATGAACAGCTGCAACAGGCTTTTGCAAAACAATTTCCACTTCACTTTTCTTTGGTGCAACAGTAAGCCAACGCATCTCACCAATTTTGCTATCATCACGCTTTTCAAAATCTAGAACCTCTGTATACCACTTTAAAGCTTCGTCTTGATCTTTAACTAGGACAGTGACATGCGTTAATTTACGTATCATTACTTCTCCTCATAACTACTAAAACGCTAAAGGCATCTTACCTTACTTTGTTATATTCTATTTACCTTACTTTTTATATTCTATTTTTACAGAACTGCTTGATTGCTTTAATAGTTAACAAATCTTCGGTATTGCCTCTTTGTTCTAAATGTTTAATAACCTTTTGAAGTCTTTCACTTGTCAGATTTTGACCAAATTTAAACTTAGCAGTCATTTCCTGTACCAGTATTTTTACAATTGCAACTACGGAAAGCTGCTTATCATATTCACTATCTTCAAGTGGTTTATATTTACCTTCTGGCTGCAACTTTTGCATCATAGCAGTAAATGCTTTTCTTTTTTCTGCAAGGCTATCAATAATTTCAGCAGTACCATCAATAATGACTGATTTAAAAAATGCACTTGCTGGACAGGCCAAATCAGAATCACTGCTGAAGTACGAGGGAATAAGGTTAGATTCTACAGTTACATTGAATGACACTGCTTTGCTTTGAGCAAGAATCCGCATTTTTTTACCTTTGGGGGAGCCATGAAAGTATACTGCATCATTTAAATATACAAAATTGACAGGCACTGCATAGGGCTTAGTATCGCACAGTGCTAGCACTCCATACTCCGCTGAGTTGAGTACTTCAACTATAAACTTTCTATCAGTTATGCTAAAAGCTGTTTGCAACTTAGTATTGAATCCTTTCTATTTACTTACTCACCTATAAGTATTGATAGCGCAACTAATTACCTTAGTCATGCTAATATTGTACCAAATATTGTTGAAGGCGTGTTAATGTGTGCTCGAGTCAATTAATGAGACCTAACACTAATTTAATGTAAAGTTAGTTCTAACATGCTCACTCAAGGTTTCCACATACATTTCTCTGAAAAAATAGACTCAAATACTAATAGATATATTCATGCCTTAAGCAATACTTTATTAGCCAACCTTATTGAAGGTATTACTGACATAATTCCTAGCTATACGACTCTTTACCTAGAATATAATTGTAATCTTTTGGAGGAAAAGCGGGTTAGGTCATGGTTAACACAATGTCAAAATAACTTAATAGAAGATTTTGCAGGTCAAGATGTTGAAGTGCCCGTTGTTTATAATGGCCAAGATTTGCAAGCCATAGCTCACGAAACTTCTTTGAGTGTAGAGGAAGTCATCAAAATGCACTCACAAGCAGATTATCAGGTTTATGCCCTTGGTTTTAGTGCAGGGTTTCCCTTTTTGGGTGAAGTACCCTCAGCTATTCGTGTACCCCGCCTTGATAATCCTAGGACTGCTATACCCACTCACTCAGTAGCAATGGCAGGTTTGCAAACTGGAATTTACCCAACTAGCACACCGGGAGGTTGGCGTGTGTTGGGGCATAGTCTTTTAAAGCTTTATGATCCACTACGTGAGAATCCTTTTCTGGTAGCTCCAGGCGATAGGGTTAAATTTGTACCTAGCGAGGGAGAATTACCTGATGAGCCTGAGGTTTTAGAACTCTTACCCAAAGGACCCAAACACCCCCTTTTACGAGTTATTAAAGCAGGTCTTTTAGACCTAGTAATGGATGAAGGGCGTTTTTTACAAGGCCGCTTTGGTCTAAGTCGTTCGGGTGCTCTAGATACTAATGTTGCTCAAATAGGCAATCGCCTTTTAGGTAATGCTCCTTTTGCACCACTTTTAGAGATGCACTATCAAGGTCCAGAGCTCGAGGTACTAGACAGTGGCACGCTAGCCTTTAGTGGTTATAGTCTAAGCCCACAGCTTAATGGTAAAAGCATACCCTCCTTTACCAGCTTCAGTGTTAAGCAAGGGGATATTATCACCTTTGAACCTACCAATGAGGGTAGCACTGCTTATCTAGCTCTAGCAGGTGGCATAGAAAGCAAGCGCTTCATAGGTAGTGCCTCTGCAGACCTAAAGAATAAACTAGGGCAGGCTTTGTCAGCAGGTGATGTGTTAGGGGTAGAAGAGATAAAGACGCCTATAGCAGGCAGAAGCTTTGAACCTTACCGTCCTTTTAGGAATAACGTTACCCTAAGGATTTCAGCTACTGAGCAAGTCACTTCTGAAACCCTAGAAATACTTTGCTCTAAAACATTTATTGTGGAGCAAGCTGATAGAATAGGAGTAAGGTTTGCAGGCGAAAAAATCGAAGGTGGGGAAATTATATCTGAAGCCATGCCTTTAGGAGCCATTCAAATTACACCAAGTGGACAGCCATTTTTACTTTTGAATGACAGAGGCACCATTGGTGGTTATAGTAAACCTGCTTTAGTTGTGCCACAAGATTTACCCAAAGCTGTCCAGCTTAGGCCAAATGATTTAGTGAGATTCCGTTTATTGGAGGAAAACTTAAAGGACAATTAGACCTAAAGTTATGGTTGTAACCAAAACTCAAGACTCCTAGAATCTTGTCAACATTGCAAAAGGATGTCTACACATGCAGATTAATGAAGCATAGAATAAAACATGAATCTAGATCAACTAACTGAATTTTTTAAATGGATGACGATAATCAATGTTGGGCTTTTGATATTGAGCTCTTTACTAGATATGGTCTTAAAGAATGTCATGGGTAAAATACATGGGAAATTATTTGGCATCAAAGAAAATGAAGTAGCTATAGTTGCCTATGGTTATTTGGGAATGTATAGAGTGCTGGTATTGGTATTTAATATAGTTCCCTACATATCACTATTACTGATCAAGTAGTTCCGTCAGGAACAAGGTATAGGTGTCCAGATAAATTCTTGCCCTATAAACACGATAATTGTCATCCTGAGCCCTTCGCTTTGCTTCCTTCACTCTGCGTTCGAGGACAGGCTAGGGTAGACTATGTGAAGGATCTCTAGTGTGTTAACGCCTTTCGAGATTCTTCAAGTTTACCCTCGTAAGGGTTATACTCCTCAGTACGCCCCTACATGGTGATATGGCATGTCTGTCATTTTGAGGTTTGTTGATGGCCTATTGCATGAAAACCGTTGGGTGTATTGTATCTGTCTTCCCACTCCTTTATTTCGTTTTGCATACCCTACTTTAAACACTATTCTTGTTAATTCCTAAACCTTAATATTTACGGTGTGGAAAGACAAATCTACTGATCAACATGTCTGATTTACAAACAACGTTTACTCATTGCCATCCCCATCGCCCTCATCATCAGGCACTTCCTCCTCATTGGCCTCTAGATTGGCAAAATCATCTTCAGAAGCCTCCTCGGAAGGCTCATCTAGGTTTGATTCTTCTTCAGGGACCTCTTCTTCGTCGGTTTTTTCTTCTAACTTTGCTTCTGGAGCTTCTTCCTCGTCAGCCTCTTCTTCTAATTCTACTTCTGGAACTTCTTCCTCATTAGCCTCTTCTTCTGGTTCAACTGTAAGATCTTCTTGTTTTTTCTCTACAAAGTCACTGGCATTAAAGTTTGAAACCACCACATAGTACTCAGACTCTGAAGTTTTAACTACAAAACCATCATCTAGCTCATTACCTATTGTCAGGGTATAAGTTTGCTCTTCAAATTCTGGTTCGGGTGGTTCAGGTTCACTTTCTTCGGTAGATTCTTCTGGTTTTTCGGGCTCGAGCTCTGCTCGAGTGACAATACTAACAATAGCCTTAGGCTCATCTAAACCATACTCCTCTTTAGTCTCTTTGCCCAAAGGACGCACCATGCGTATGCTACTAGCTTTTCTTACCAAAGAGCTTAAAGCTGATTTATCTACTTCCTCCTCTGAATCTATTAATTCCCAATTATCAGAAATTTTTCCAAAGTTGAAGTTACCATGCTCATTTTTTAGTTCTAAACTAACTACATCATCACTTTCTATATCAAAGTATTGTGTATCAATCCAACTACTAGCCCCTACATTAGCATCATGGCTACGCAAATCACGGCTTAGATAAACAGCATTTTTACTTTTTAAACGTACATGTGTAGCGTTAGCTGCTGAGGAAGAGCCAATAAGCAAAGTAGCATTTTTGCCACCCTTTAACCTAAGGGTTACTTTGCGTACAAATTCATCATCGACTACTTCCAAACGCTTATGACTAACTTTATTATCAGCAATGAGATCTACTGTCTTTAAATCTACTAGTTTATCTAGAAGTGGGTCTAGTTTATCTAGTTCTACAGGAAAATCACCTGCTTCAGGCAAAACCCAATTGTCTCCATCTCTAGCTAGATTAATTTGCTCCTCGCCATCAGAGATTTCTAAGCCAATAATGTCATTTACTTTTATGTTTAAAAGATTCCCTATTTCACTTTTAGCAGGGAAAAATCTAGGAAAATAAATAAAGCCAATCAAAACAATTTGTACAAGGGCAATTATTATTAAAATGGTGTTAGTAGCGCTCTGTCCAGAGGAAGTTTTTGCAATAAGATTCATGCTTTACCTCCTAATTTGGAATTATCAAATTCAAAAAATGGTTTTTGCCTACGCTTACTAAACTGCCAGAAAGTAGCAATAATTATAAGGGCTAGTATGGCAAGGGCATAATTGCCAAATTCCCAGATTTGTTGCTCGCTGAAACTATAACCACCTAAACTCCAAAACTCTTTTTCAAGGGGTTTTAGCACTCGGGTATGTGTGCCACGAGAGCGTATGGTCAAAAGGTCAGCATCTTCAACAGACCAATCTACAGTGTTTTGTAAAAACTGCAAGTTATTGAGTGATCTATCTTGTCCTAACTGTGAGGATAGGCGCAGAACAATATCATTAATAAATTCGCTACTGCCAATAACTACTAAACGAGCACCCTCTGAAGATTGCTCAATTGTGCCAATATCCAAAGTGGTCTCTTCAGGCTCTTCTAGATCAAAATTTTCAGCGGATACTTCTTCTGAAGGTTCTTCAGTTTCAGCTAGTGGTGAAGGTTTGTCTTTAAAAAAGCTTTCAAACTGACCACGCATTACTACGGCCAAAGGATAGCTTTGCTGCTCACCCTCTATGGGAAATCCTAGGTCAGGATAAATTTCAAACTGTGGTTGGACATCTGTATCGGTGCGTAACCAAGATTTAGAACTCGATTCTAGTAGAACAGTAGCTTCTAAATTTTCGCCCCAATTCTCACTTAACTCTAAGGGAGAAGCATAGGTCATCATAACTGCTGGCAAGCTAGCAGTAGTAGGGTGCCCCTTGGTCATACCATTAGGTGAGATGCTTACAAAAAAAGGATAGTCAACGGCTTGAACTTCTTGTACTTGAAAAGGGCCACTTTGGCGGGTTGTTACTACAGGGAATGGGGCATTTTGAGTGTCCATCACCAAAGAACTAGCTACTGTTACACCATAATGCTGAAGCATATCTTTTAGGTTCTCTTGTGCAGTTTCTAGAACAATATTATTGCCGAAGGGGTCAGGAGCAATGTTGTAATTTCCTGCTGCTACTACCACAGCTCCACCACGCATTAGAAACTGATCTATAGCGTAGCGTTCCTTATCGGTCATATTTTTAGGTGATAGGACTAGCAGAATGTCGATATCTAGGGGTACTTGCCCTTCACTTAAATCAGCATCTTTTACTTCATAATCAAAGCTAAGTTGCTCTCGAGCATTCGCAGCACCAAAAAGAGGTTGCTGAGGTTGCCCAAAAGCATTTTGAGTAGGGGTATTAGGAGGTGTCCATACTCCAACAACCTTGAGAAAGCCAGGGGCTGCTCGCTTTAAGTTTGCTTCTAAAGCCTCGCGCACATTAGCCTCACTCATGTCATCAGAAGGGTAAAGTATTTGGGTTTCTTCACCTACCTCGAGTAAGCCATATAAGTAAAAGCTTTTATCAGAGAGAAAAGGAGTAAGAGCTCTAATACCATGATCATCTAGTAAATTTTTAGGCGTTAAAGTATTGCTCTTTTCAGGATTAACCGTTTCAACTATAAATTTACCACTTGCCTCTTCACTAAATTCTTCACCTACTTTTTCCAAAGCTTCTAAACCAGCACTTAAATCTTCAGGTAAATTCTCAGGTGTAGCTAGAATAGTAAATTTAGCAGGTTTGTTTAGTGAGGCCAGAACAGCGTCCACACTTTGGAAGCCATAGGCTACTTTTTTAATGGTACGAGTAAGATCATATTCTATGTTACGCAAATTGACGTCAGGAACACCACTAGAGGTGGGTACTATCTCTATTAACTCATCAAAAGAAAGAACTTCACTTTGGTCACCATAACGAATGAGTATGTCAAAGTAAGAATTTACCAAGGAAGACTCATAACGGCTCGAGATTTGAAAGGTTCTAGGTTGAATGCCATAACTTTGATTAGCCTCTGCTTCTAAATCTGAGTCATTTTGTGGGTCAACAACTTCAGCAGTAACCCGTCCTGAACCTATAATTTCATATTCGCGTAGCATGTCACTTACTTGAGGAATTAAGGGGGCAAGTAGGGGATGGGTTTTCTCGCTAATATAGCCGCGTACCAAGATAGGCTCTTGCAAGGTAGATAGCAAGTCTTTAGTAGCTTGTGAGAGGCTATATTGACGATTTTGAGTAATATCTGTTCTCAAACCTTGCAAAGGGGCAAGCCATAGGTTTAGTAAAATTAGATTCACAGCAACAAGAAGTACGCCTAGTGAGCGGTCAAAACGATAAGCTTGTGTATTTTCACCTTTGCCCCAACGACTCCTATCGAGGGAAAAGATATTCAAAACTAGAAAAAGAATTGTAAGAGACAGGTAATAGACTAGATCACGTAGATCTATAACACCACGCTCTATGCTTTCAAAACGGCTGCTAGTGCCCAGAGCACGAAATGTTTCATCAAATCCAAGACCAGCGAAGCCTAAGAGGCTACTACGTCCTAGCAAATAAAAGAAACCGCCTAAAAGTGTTGTAAGGATTAATGCTACTATTTGGTTATCGGTACGTGAAGAAACAAAAAGGCCCATGGCAATGTAAGCCGCAGCTAGTAGTAATGCCGCTAGATATCCGCCTATAACAGGCCCCCAATCCAAGTTGCCAAGCGCAGATACTGTTAAGGGCAAACCAATAGTAAGAGCAAGAGCAAGAGTTACTAGAAACAAAATAGCCCAAAATTTACCCATAACTAGCTTCCAGGGCTTTATGGGCCAAGTCATTAGCACTTCTAGCGTTCCTGAGCGTTGCTCTTCACTCCACTGGCGCATAGTTAGTGTTGCAACTAGAAAAACTAAAAGTAAGGGCATCCATCTAAAAAGTGGGCGCATGTCAGCAACACCCCTAGCAAAAAAGCCTTCTACCCAAAAAAAAGTGAACAAAGTTATAAGTAAGAAGGTGCCTATAAAAATAAGGGCTAAGGGTGAGCCAAAGGTGCTTATAAGCTCCTTGCGGCTAATGGCAAACATTTGTCGCACAGATATGTCCTCCTAAGGATTTAAATTATTAGGTCTTGTGCTAGCTCGCTAAACACTGTTTCAAGTGTTCTACTGCTACTTTTTAACTCACGTACAGGCCAGTCATTTTCTTTAGCAAGTTCAAAAATTTCAGGTGTGAGATCAGCACCCTTTTTACCTATAATGTTGTAACTAACTCTATTGTTGCTAAGTGGCAATTTACTTACCTTATTAACCCCTTTTAGCTTTTGTAAAGCTTGAAGGGCATTTGGAGTGTCTTTCTGTAGCTCAAGCACCACATCAGAGCTACTAGCGAGCTCATCTAATCTTGCATCCGAACGCACTTCACCATTTAAAAGAATGATGGCACGATCACAAAGCGCTTCTACCTCGGTAAGTATATGTGTCGAGAAAAGCACTGTGCTATCCTTTGCTAAATTCTTAATGAGATTGCGAATTTCTATAAGTTGAGTAGGGTCTAAACCCACTGTTGGCTCGTCTAAAATAAGCAAGCGTGGCTTGTGCAAAATAGCTTGTGCCAAGCAAACACGTTGTCTATAACCCTTACTTAAATTACTGATAGGGCTAGTTAGTTTTTCATAGAGCCCTGTAGCTAGAACTGCCTCGCGAATAAATTCTTTGTATTTATTAGCTGGAATTTGGCGAGCATCAGCTACCATACGCAAATAGTCCTGTACAGTTAACTCAGGATACAAAGGAGCATTTTCAGGCAAATAACCAATTATTTCCTGCGCTGTTTGTGTTTGAGTTAACACATCCTTACCGTCAATACTTACGGTACCTTCATCAGGTTGTAAGTAGCCTGTTAAAATCTTTAGCGTAGTAGTTTTACCTGCTCCATTATGGCCTAAAAGGCCCACAATCTCACCAGCTTTGATTGTAAAGTCTACTTTGTTTAGGGCGGTAAAACTTCCGTAGTGCTTACTTAAACTTTGAACCTCTATCAAACTAGAGCCTCCTAATCTAAATTAACAATCAGCTTGAGAGCTTATCATATGTACAGTACTAAGTAAAGTAGTGTAATTAGGTTAGAAATTAATTAGAAACTATGCACTATTGTGGTGCCTCACAATTAGCTATGAATGGACATCCTTCTATAGGTCAGTAATCCACAATTGCGATAAAGAATTCTCAATAAGATGCCTATAGCTAAGATTATCAGTAATAATAAATTTGTCCTATGCGCAAATTTGATGAGTTGTAAAAGTCTATTTAAGGTCAACCTTTCGGTGTTTTCTCCATTTTGTGGAGTACTGAGATTGTTTTGTTGAAAACAATATTATAGTTATTAGGAGAGATAAGAAACCTTTGAGCTTTTTTCAAATTTTTGAGACTTAGACACCCATAGTTTATTTGGCAACTCGTAAGTACTTTGCAAGTTACTATTCCTCAATAGGGTGAGGAGGTATTACTAAATTTTTGTGTGTTATGCTGATTACTATGTTAGAAACAGATACTCAGACTTATAAAGGCAAAAACATTAAAGTTACCTATACACCCTCACTTTGTATGCATGCGGGAGAGTGTGGAGGTAGTGGGTTAAGGAATGTTTTTAGTAAAGAAACATGGATAACTCCTGATGGAGCAGGCGTTGAGCAATTAGTTGATGTAATAGAACGCTGCCCTTCAAGTGCTTTAAAGTATGAACGCTTAGATGGAGCACCCCAAGAAGCTCCTGAACTTAATAGCATTAATCCACATCCTAATAGTGCTCTTTACGTACGTGGTGATATAACACTTTCTGACAGTCAAGGTAATGTAATAGCTAAGGAGATGCGTTTGGCCTTGTGTCGTTGTGGGCAGTCAGAAAATAAACCTTTCTGTGACGGTAGCCATGCTAAAGTGGAGTTTAGAGATGAAGGCAAAATAGGGGAGAGTCGCCTAGAAACTAAAGCTATGAATACCTTGGGTAAATTGGAGATTACTCCTAATCCTAATGGTCCATTGCTTTTAAAAGGTAATTTTGTCCTGCGCAGCGCTGATAATAGTAATAGAGTTTATGGGGAAAAAGCTGCCCTTTGTCGTTGTGGGGAGTCAAAAAATAAACCTTTTTGTGATGGCCAACATAATGAAATAGATTTTAAGGGATAGCTTGACCTCTGAACAAATACTATTTAATTTAACGCTCGAGTTGCAAAAATTTATCTGGATATCTATAGATAATGCGAGAAAGGTTTTATGCTCCTTTATAATCAGGTTCAAGAAGCTATTAACTACATAAATAATAAAGGTGATTTTAAGCCCTCTGTAGCTATTATCTTAGGTTCTGGCTTGGGGCCTTTAGCAAATGAAATTGTAATAAGACTAAAACTGCCCTATAAAGAAATCCCCCATTTTTTTCCTTCTACAGCTCCCGGGCATGATGGAGAACTTGTTTTAGGCGAGCTAGCAGGTTGTAATGTTGTTGCTATGAAAGGCCGTTTGCATTTGTATGAGGGAATTAGTGCTGCACAAACGGCCTTTCCAGTAAGAGTTATACAGGCTCTGGGAGCTAAAAGTTTAATTGTGAGCAATGCTTGTGGAGGGTTAAATTCTTCTTGGCAAGCAGGTAATCTTATGTTGCACCTTGACTTTATTAACTTTACTGCTCATAACGCTTTAATTGGACCTAACGATGAGCGTTTTGGATCACGTTTCCCTGTTATGTTTGACTCCTATGACCCCCAGTATATTGAAATTGCCAGGGAAGTAGCAAAAGCAGAAGCTATAGAACTTTTTGAAGGGGTTTACCTAGCTATTAGTGGACCTACTTATGCTACTCGAGCAGAGTTAAAAGTGTTTCGTACTTGGGGAGCTGATGCGATTGGTATGTCTAGCGTTCATGAAATAGCTGTAGCTAGGCATCAGGGTATGCGTGTAATAGGACTCTCTGTTGTAACGGATATGGCTTTACCTGAGGGGGAGAAACATGCTACGGGTGATGATGTAATAGAGACAGCTAAACACAGCGGGGAAAAATTTAGAAGGTTAGTGAAGGTTATTTTGCCTAAATTGTAATTAGGTTAAACTAGTAAAGATGCTAAGGAAGATTAGATCTCTTGTCCCAGATTTGAAAAAGACAGATTTTTACGAAATAGCTGGTGATAAGGGATCACAGCATAAATTTAAATTTGTAAATTTACCCACCCTAATTATTGTGGTGTGGTTACACTTAGCGGGAAGTTGGGAGCTGATGCAAATAGTTACCAAGAAAAACAGGTGCAACAAGCCATTGAGGTGGTAAAGCCATGAAAGAAATAGATATGTATCATAAGTGGATAGAATGGAATGTGGAAGACCAAGTTTACATTGGCAAGTCTCCTGATTTAATTACTGGCATACATGGTGATGATCCAATTAAACTACATGAAGAGTTATATGAAGCAGTTGAAGATGTAATTCAACATTTTATTTCTGAGGGGTGAAAACTACCTAAACCTTGTATTAAACCCATGCAGGAAGTTGTATAGTTTGTCAGAGAGTTTTAGGATTACCCAAATATAGCGGGGGATTTAGAAAGTATAGTTAAAGCCTATTTTGCCTAAGTTAAGCTATATTATGCAGGAGGATAGTTTTGATAGAGTTTATTTTACGTTCATTTGAAGAGTACTCCATAATCTGGATTATTATTTCAGCAGGTATAGGTGGCCTTATTGGTTCACTTATTGACTTTGTTTTTAATCAACTCATTGCCCCAAAACTCCAAATTTCTAGGGATTCTAAAGCAGCTATAAAAAAATATCGTTATCCTATTTTACGTTCAGCAGATGCTCTTGATAGAAGATTAGAAAACCTTATTAAATTTGTAGATAAAAAATGGTTTGATGATTCTGAAGATGATTATTATCGTTTAAGTACACTGTACCTTATAGGTTGCTATTTCGGATGGAGTAAGGTTTTAGAGGATGAGGCCTTCTTAGAATATGAACTCTCCAATAAAAAAGCTAAACAATTTAGTATTCAATTCAATCGTGTTTTTAAAGGTCTTACGGGCTTCTATTATTTTAAAGATGTAAACCATTCTGAGATGCCTGACATAAAGCAGGCAAGTGTGCCCCGCTTAGCATTGACTGCTATTGGTGAGCTTATGCTTAAAACCCCTAAGAATGAAGATGAAATGCCATCTGTGCTTGATTTTGTTGAATTTATAAGGCAATATGAATCGTCATCAGATTTTAAGCGTTGGTTTCGGTACTTAGAACAGCTATTTAGCAATTTAAAGAGAGATAAGAATGATGCTAAGTGGAACCGTTTAATTATTTTCTTTAGTAATTTGCGTGAATTTGTTGCCTTTCTAGATAAAGAAGGTAGACAAACCTCTAGACGAAGGATTGAATATTTGAAATACCTTGACCCTAAAGTATACGAACTTCTTGCTGATGAGCTGGGAAAGTCTGGTTATGCAGAAGTAGTATGATTGAAATCCAGAGCTTACTTATTAAACTCGACCAACTAAAATCAGCTTATCGAAAAGCCTATATTTTTGATAGATCTTGTAATGAGAATTCTACTGAGCACAGTTGGTGTCTCAAAATGATTGGTTTGTAGATGGGTAACATTAGTGTCTTTTGAAAAAGTATTAGAATGCATAGATAATGCTTGCCAGCGTGCGGGGCGTAACCCTAGTGAGATAACCTTAATAGCAGTTACTAAACATCGTGATGTTACTGAGATAGAAAACAAAATTCTACACTTTGGACATAGGATTCTAGGCGAAAATCGTGTACAAGAATGGCGAGATAAAAAAGATAAACTAGCCAATATAGAATGGCATATGATAGGTAATTTGCAAACTAATAAGGTTAAATATTGTAAAGACTTTCATTCTATCCATTCATTGAGTAGTACCCGTTTGGCTGACGAAATGCAAAAGCAAGGACTTAAGTTCAAGCATACTTTTAGGGTTTTTGTTGAGGTTAATGTAGCAGGGGAAACTAGTAAACAAGGTATTCCCTTAGGAGAAGCTGAGGCACTAGTTTGTTATGCCCAGTCACTTAGTAACCTTGATGTTTGTGGTCTTATGACAATGGCCCCTTATACTGAAGACCCTGAAACGATGAGATGGGTGTTTAGAGATTTAAAACAACTAGGTGACAAGTTACAATTGAAAGAATTGTCTATGGGTATGAGCAATGATTTTGAAGTAGCTATAGAAGAAGGTGCAACTTATATACGCGTTGGCTCAGCTCTGTTTTAGAACTTGAATTGGGAAGTGAAATGAAACTAAGCCCTATTGATATAAAACACCAAGATTTTAAACAAGCACTAAATGGCTATAATAAAACACAAGTAAGTGATTTTCTATCGCGTGTGGCAGAAATGCTCGAGCAAAAAATCGAAGAAATCAAGAATTTGCGTATAGAGCTTGCCGAACGTGACCAGAAGATTAAAGATTTAGAAGTTTCTGAACTAGAGCTTAAAAAAGCAGCTATACTTGCTGAGCGCATAGGTAATGAAGCTAAAGCACAAGCAGAGCGTGAGGCAGAACTTATTTTACGTGAGGCTAATGCGAAGAGTGCAGATATATTGAAAGTGGCTTCTGATAAAGAAAGGGACGTCTTAAATCAAGCTGAAGACCTTATGAAAGAAGCTGAAGCTGACAAAGAAGCTTTGCTGAGCGAGGCAAAAGTTTTACAGGACAACATAAAGGAAGAAGCTGAGCTAATTAAGAAAGGAGCTTTGAAAGAAGCTGAGTCACTTAAAGAAAAAGCCTTGCATGAGGCTGAGGTGCAGAAGCGCCGTACAGGACGTATAATTGAGAATTTAAAAAAACAAGTAGAGCTTGAGGTAAAGAATATTCGCCAAGAGACTATTGATGATATAGCAGACCTTCGTGAAAAGGGGGCTAGTCAACTCAAAGTTTTACAAGACGATATTGTTGGTTTAGACTATATGCGTCAACTCTTTGTCGAGCAGCTTCAAACCTTCCTTAGAGGGTATGATAGTAAGCTTGAGCACTTTAAAAAACCTATCCCTTCACTTTTAAAAGCTATTGATAAACCTCAAAGTTGGCATGCTGATGAAAAAGGCTTTAAGGAAGATAGCCAACCAAGTAAGAATTACTTTGGTGTATCTGTTTCTCCAAAATTATTAGAGGAAATAGAGAGAAGGCTATCCGAGCAAATACAAGCTGTTCAAACAAACTCTGATAAAATTTTATCTACTGAAATAGAGGATAAAACAGATGATATCTGGGCAGAGGAATTAGCAGATGATATAAAAGAGCTTTAGGGAAAAGTAATGTGCAAAGTCATTATTCCTTAAGAAAAATGAATATATGGTAATAATATAAAAAAATAAAGTAATGACTTAGTGAAAATTAGACCAAAGAACAATTTAAGGTAACAGAAGATTAAGAATTGATTAATAGGAGTAATTTATAGTTTGGTTATTAACATAACGCATGAGGAAATAGGATAAACAAAGATTTTTCTAGGAGTGCTTTTAATGAAAGTTCTAGTTGGAATATTATTAGTAAGTTTTATGATTTCTTCATGTACTTTGAGTGACACCTTTCCTAAAGACATTGTTAAAGACATTGTTGGTATGTACCAAGGTAGTATGACTATGACCAACGGCAACCATATTACTTCCCCCTATACTTTGAATATAGTTGCTGATGAGACTGGGAGCTACTTGGGTACTTTAACTAATATAAATGCTAATGAACAGACCATTATGCATTGTAGTTATGGTAAGCAAATATTTGTAATAGAATGTGTAGCTATTAATATATTTAAATCTCAAGTGTTTAAATTGTATGGGAGTACTACACATATGAAATACCAAGGGAATTTTGAATACTTTGAGAAAGGTATAAAAGAATTCGAAGGTGATTTTACATTAGACAAAAATTAAGCTAATTTAGCCTTACAAGGAGAGCTTGATTAATGTTATTGCTGCTGCAACCCAAAGGTAGGGAGCAAACCAACTAAACTTTCCTTGACGTAATAGTGAAAAGAGCCACAAAATGGCTAAATAGCCTGTAATGAACGATGTTAGTATCATTATAAGAAGGGGGATTAGTTCAATGTCTACATCTTTAAATTCTTTTATTCCCAAAAGAGTTACACCTAAAGAAGCTACTACATACATAAGAAAAGAGAACTTTGGGGCAAGATGGGCAGATGCACCGCGCCATAACATAATAGAGATGGTACTGCCTGAACGCGATATACCTGGAATTACTGCTAACCCTTGAACAACACCAATTATTAGTGCATCTATTATTTTTAAGTCACTGACCTTTAATTTAGGGCCCGATTTAGGAGCAAACCACAAAATAAAGCCTGTAACTATAAGGGCGAGTGATACATAAAATGGTCTATTAAGCACTTCAAAGATTTGTTTTAAGCCCAAACCAATAAAGACTGTGGGTATAGTTCCTATAGCTATTAAGATTGCTAAATGCCAACCTTCAGACTTGCGCCCTTTAGCTGAGGATAGACCTATTATAAACCCCCTAAGAACTTGCCAAATATCTTTGTGAAGTACTAGGAGCACTGCTAGAAAAGTACCTATATTAGTTGCAATATCTACATAAAGTGGTAAAGTACTCCCCCAACCAAAATAATAGTTAGCTAAAACTAGGTGCCCTGTACTTGATATGGGTAAAAATTCTGTTAGGCCTTGTACTATACCTAGCACTACTGCTTGAAGATAACTCATTAGGCATTTTGCTTTAGCATTGCTGATATACCTTTAATGATTTGAAAATTACAATGCGTCCTTAACGGACGCGAAAATCAAATTGGTATAACTTAACGCTTACTGTATTGTGGAGCACGACGGGCTTTGCGTAGGCCATATTTTTTACGTTCTACAATTCGGGCATCTCGAGTTAAATAACTACCTTCTTTAAGCTTACTACGGAAGTCAGGGTTAACCTTTAAAAGTGCACGAGCTATTCCAAGCTTAATAGCATCTGCTTGACCACTAGGCCCACCACCTTTTACAGTGATATAGGCATCATAGCGGCCTGCTGTGCTAGTGATTTTTAGAGGCTCAAGTGCCTGAACCCCTGCTAAAATGCCTAAGAAGTACTTTTGAAAATCTTTACCATTTACTGTATAATGACCTTGGCCTGGACGTAAAAACACCCTTGCTACAGCAGTTTTTCGACGACCAGTTCCATAATATTGTTCCATTAAAAACTTATCTCCTTTGGTTTTTGAGCACTGTGTGGATGTGTATCTCCACTGTAAACTTTGAGGCGGCGAATTATCTTGCGCCCAAGACGATTTTTGGGTAACATTCCCCATACTGCATGTTGAATGATGCGTTCAGGGTGTTTTTCTAGTACACTTACAGCCTTAACTTTCTTTAGTCCACCTTGGTAGCCACTATAGCGTGTATAAACTTTCTGGTTTAACTTATCACCAGTAAAGGTAACCTTATTGGCGTTAATAACGATCACAAAATCGCCACAGAGTTGGTTTGGAGTAAAGTCAACCTTGTGTTTGCCTCGAAGAACTCGAGCTATTTGGGTAGCAAGCCTACCAACTTTTTGGTCTTTTGCATCAACCACTACCCAATCATTTTGTATGGTTTTAGGAAAATACGTTTTCATGAATTTTAAGTCCTTGTCAAAGTTTAGTTAGGAAACTAACCAATAAACCTAAGGAGTCTAGCATATCAAGAGTTTGAAGGTAAAGGTGTAGTTAGTTCTTTTACTCTGACGGCAAAGATGTTAGCAAATAAGATAAATTAGTTTGATGATACTCACCTTTGCTATCATACCAGAATATGTAGTTGCCTGAACCATTTGTGTCAGCTCGAGTCACTTTACCATTAACATCACCTGTAAATATAGCTGAACCATCAAGCGAGTAAAGGGTAATGTACATTTTTCTACCAGTAAAATCTTGGATTTGACGTTTTAGGCGATTTTGTGTTTCATTGCGACAACTACTCAATGCCAAAACAAATAAGAATGAAAATAAAACATATTTTACAAGATGTAATTTCACAATAAAAATAATTAAACCATAAAAACTTGACAACCTCACACTCAAATAATATAAAATCAAAGTTGTGACTAGTACTCTACATAATCCCTATAAGGTACTAGGAGTTACTCCTTTAGCTAGTACAGAAGAAATTAAAACTGCCTATCGTAAGTTGGCAATGCAATATCATCCTGATCGTAATCCAGATGACAAGCATGCAGAACAACGTTTTAAGGAGGTAACAGAAGCTTATGCTTCTTTACGTAATGCCAAATCTAAAAGGTCATTTAATCAACAGAATAATTCCACTAAAAATGATCCCTACATAAATGTTGATTGGCAAGATATTTTCAAAGAGGTTGGTATTACTATTAACCAAAAAAACTCAACCCATTCATCTCATTACTTAGGAGATGTCATATTCAATGCTCTTTTAAAGGGTGTTAATAACTTAGCCAAAGATTTCATGCACAAGCAAGGTTTAATAGCTGGTGAAGATTACTTTGCTGTTTTAGATATAAATTTAGATGAAGCTCGCTATGGTGTGGTAAAACGCTTAAATCTACCAAAAAGTAAGAAACGCATAGATGTTTCTATACCTGCTGATGTACATAATGGGCAAAAATTACGCTTAGAAGGTCAAGGAGGGGCAGGTAACCCTCCCGGAGATTTTTATGTTACCCTTAACCTAAGATTACCTAAAGGAGTGAGTTTTAGTGACAGGGATTTACATGCAGAGTTAACTATAACTCCTCTTGAAGCCAAATATGGTTTAAAAAGCAAATTGCTAGGCTTAAAAGTAGACTTACCACCAAATCTTCAAGATGGTCAGAAGATTCGTGTTTCAGGTGGAGGGATAGCAAGTGGTGATTTACTAATCACAATTAAAGTCAGAGTTTGGCAAGGTTTGTGGCGCAAAGTAAAAGACTGGTTTGCAAACTGAGGAGGTCTTATGGCTAAGGAGCAAAAAAAACAGCACTCTGAGGCAGAGACTGAAAGTAAAGATAGACCCCTTTATGTTATTAGTGTAGCAGCAGAACTTGTGGATATGCATCCACAAACCTTACGCCTTTATGAGCGCAAAGGTTTAATTGAGCCAAGTCGTAGCTCAGGGAAAACTCGCCTTTATTCCCAACGTGACATTGAGCATTTACAAGAAATTCGTCGTTTAACTCAGGAACTAGGAGTGAATCTAGCAGGAGTAGAGGAGATAATCCGCTTGCGTCGTCAACTTGATGATATGCAGGTAAAGATAGAGGGGCGCATTGACAACATACAAGAGGAAATAACCGAAAAAATTTCCCAATATAAAAACCAAACACTTGAACTAGCAAAAAGAAACACCCCTTCCTCTCCTAAAGCTGATTAAATTTTAATTTTTTGGTAGGTGCGGGCAGAATTGAACTGCCGACCTCTGCCGTGTCAAGACAGCGCTCTTCCACTGAGCTACGCACCTATGTGGAGGTGCTGGTCGGAATCGAACCGACGAATAAAGGTTTTGCAGACCTCTGCCTTACCACTTGGCTACAGCACCACATTATCTCACATATAAACCTATATGAGACAAAGCGAGGATATCACGGCTTTGGGACACTGTCAATGTTTGGCAAGGCCTTTAAGACAAAACAAATCTTTGTATAAAGCAACTTGCCTAAGTAAGATAATAATGGAAAAGGTTTTTTAGTTAACTACAGGGACTAAGTTACTAATATTATTATTAGTTAATTAACTTCGATGTTGTTTCCGAAATCAAATGGAAACAAAAAAATGTAAAATTTTTGAGGGATATTACTGATGCTTTTTACCTAAAGTTGGTCTATAATATTAGTTTAAGTTATGATGTATATTAAGGAGTTTTAATAAAAAATATATGCTAAAAATGGGTAAGAAATGAACATTTTGCATAGGAAATTTTTCCATGGTTGCTATATGTTGTATGTTTAATGAGTCTCCAAAAGTAAATGTCTAAAACTAAGCCGTTTTCAATATATTTATTAAGGTGATTTAATTCCAGATTGAAGTGTACTAGCTCTAAGTTTCTTGTGACTGATAGGTGTTAAATGGAAAATACTGACTTAACAGAGGATATTTGGGAAGCAAAAAGAGTTTGTGTGTTCAGGCTAGATAATATTTTTGCTATTGATGAGGCATACCTTCGGGAAGTTATTTTCATTCAAGATATTACTCATGTACCTAGAGTTTCTAAAGCTCTTTTAGGGTTAATTTCTGCTAGAGGCAACATATTACCTCTTTTTGATATAAGTTCTTATTTAGGTAGAACAAAAAGTAGTTTTGAACAGGCTCTTATTATTGAACATCAAGATAGAATACTAGCTATAGCTATAGATGGTGTTGTTGGTCTTGAGAACATTGAAGTTAAAATACATAATCCCAGTGAACAGATTCCTTATCTGGGGCATCTTTTTTATCAAGAGCAAGAAGTACCCCTATTAAATTTTGAGTCTTATATCAATACTTTAGATATGAGTGTTATATCTTAGTAAGTTTTCATCCTTTAAGATTTTTTTATGGAGAGTGTTTTATGGCTAAAATTATAGTTATAGATGATTCACAAGCAGCGATTGCTATGCTAACTCCTATGTTAGAAAGTGATGGCCACACAGTGGAATCTTATAATAATGGTACGGGCCTAGAAAGTAAAATTGAGGCTAGTCCACCTAATCTTATAATTTCAGATATTGTTATGCCTGATCGTAATGGCTATGATATCTTGCGTTCTTTAAAGCGTAATGAGAAACTAAAAAGTATCCCTGTAATACTTATGAGCACTAAAGGTGAAGAAACTGATATTCGTTGGGGCATGCGTTTAGGAGCTTTGGATTATATCACTAAACCTTTTGAAAAAGGGGATATGTTAAAGGCAGTTAATAAGGCCCTCTCTGGTTCCTAAGAGAGATAGTTTAATTATATGAGATTACTAGTGAAACAAAATTGTACTGAATGAAGCCTAAACTCGAACTGCTTAACCTAATACCAAACAAAGAAAGGTGTGTTATATGGCTGACCAAGATTTAAAAGAACTGCTTTTAGTAGAAGAAGAGGCAATTAGAGAACCTGAGTCAATAGAAAAGCCTGAAAAAAGCAAAATAGAACCACCACGAGAAGCACCAAGTCAAAGAAGTACAGTGGTGCTATCGACACCAAAATTAGAGACAGGGGAACAAAGGAGCAGCCTTGGTAGGAAGCTGCTTCTAGGGGCGATACTAACAGCCTTGATTCCCCTAATTATTAGTATATCTGTTCTAGGTCTGACTGCACAGAATAGTTCAGAAGAAGCTATTATTGAAGGTGCTCAGGATCAGCTTGTTTCTATTCGCGATGCTAAAAAAAGGCAAATTGAGGACAACTTTGAGATTTTTTCTGCACAGGTTATCAATTTTGCTTCCTCAATTGCAGTTATTGAAATGATGGAACTTGCCCCCGAGTCCTTTGAGGATTTTATTCTTGAAGCTAATGGGGGGGAGCCTTTAAGCATAGGAGAGATAGCTAGACGTAAAGAACTTGTTACAGATTACTATAACACAACATACCTTAGCGAGTTTCAGAGGCAAAACGGTGGACAAGATATTGATACCGCAGCTCTTTTAAGCTCATTTAATGATACTACTTTTGCCTTGCAATACCAGTACATTGTGGATAATCCTAATGAATTAGGAGATAAGGATAATTTGGCTGAAGTTGATGATGGTTCAGGCTATGATGAAGTACATGCACTGTTCCACGAAAGCTTAGAACAGTTTGCGGAAACTTTTGGGTATTATGACATCTTTTTGGTTGAACCTGAAAATGGTCATATTGTTTACAGTGTTGAAAAAGAGATTGATTTTGCTACTTCACTAATTGATGGTCCTTATGCCAATACTCCTATAGGAGAGGCTTTCCGCCAAGCTGTTACAAATGTGAGTCTCGGTCCCCAAGCCTACTTTGCAGATGCTGATTTTTATGCACCTTCGTATAACTCTAATGAAATGTTTGTAGCTACACCTGTTTTCGCAAACGAAAGGATAGAGGAAGGATTTGCTTCTGCAATTGAGCTTGAGCTACTTGAGCTAGAAGAAGAAGTGGTTGAAGAAGAGGGGGAGATTTTAGGTATACTTATTTTCCAAATCCCTTCACGGCGTCTAGATTCTATTATGACTAATGATAATGAGTGGCGCGCTCTTGGTCTTGGTGAAACGGGTGAAACTTTTTTAGTAGGGCCTTCTAAATTGGCAGGTTTTGATTATACTTTGCGCTCCAATTCTCGCTTTTTTGTGGAAGATTCTGAAAGATATCTTGACGCTATTGCTATTTTGGGTATCCCACAAAATATACAAGATTCAATGGTTTCTCAGGGTACAGTTTCTGGGCGTCAGCCTATTAACACTCCGGGTGTTCAAGCTGTTTTTGAGAACGAAAGTGGCACGGATACTTTCCTAGATTATCGTGGTGTGGCTGTGTACTCTGCTTATACACCTTTAGATATTCCGGGGCTTAATTGGGGTTTAATGTCACAAAAAGATCAAGTTGAGATTGTGGCCCCTGTAGATAACTTGAGGCGCACAGTTTTGGGCCTCAGTTTAGGTTTTTTGGGTGTTGCTACTTTGATTATTATCTTAGCAACTACACAATTTGTTAGAGGAATTACTAGACCTGTTACCCAAATGGTAGAGATAATTGAGAAAGTAGGTCAAGGTGACCTTTCTGAAACAGTACCAGTTAGTAGTAATGATGAAATTGGCGTGCTAGCTAGTTCATTTAATAACTCTATAGTGAGGTTGCGTGACTCTGTGCAAACGGAGCAAGAGCGTGATGACGAGCGTAGGCGTCGCGAAGAATTGCAAAGTAATATTGGTGGTTTTTTGGATGTCATGATGGATGTTGCTGGTGGTGACCTAACTAAACGTGGCGAAGTTAGTGAGGATGTGTTGGGTAATGTGGTCGATGCTACTAATGTTATGCTTGAGGAAATGGGATACTTGCTTAAAGAAGTGCAAGACACAGCTCAAGGTGTGGGTCAAAGTGCGTCTGATATGATTCAAACCACAGAAACCATTTCCAAAGATAGTCAAGCTCGTGTGACTCGAGCTAACCAACTTGCTCAAGCTGTAGCGAAAGTGTCTGATTCGATAAGTGAGATGGCAAAAAGCGCTGACAAGTCAGCCCAAACAGCTCAAGATACTTTGCAGGCCTCTCAGCAAGGTGGTAAAGCGGTGGAAAACACTCTTATAGGTATGCAAGGCATTCGACGTGAGGTACAAAGTATCAGTAAGAGGATAAAAACTTTAGGTGACCGCTCATTAGAAATTTCAGAAATTGCCGATACTATTAGTGACCTTTCTAGGCAAACAAACCTCTTATCTCTAAACGCAGCTATTGAGGCGGCAGGTGCAGGTGAAGCTGGTGAACGTTTTGCGGTGGTAGCTAACGAGGTGCGTAAACTTGCTATTGACTCTTCTGACTCTACACAGCGAGTGTCAGAACTCATTAAGAACATCCAAGAGGAAGTTCAGGATGTGATTACCACTGTGGAAGATGGTATACGCGAGGTGGAAAGTGGTTATCAGGTAGCCAACGAAGCTGGTGAACGACTCAAAGAAATTGGTGAATCTGCCCAAGACTCAGCACAAATTGCTGATTTAATAGCAGAAGTAACTCGAGATCAGGTAAATCGTATTGGTGTTATTAACACTAATCTAAAAAATATGGCTGTTACGGGTACAGAATCACTAAAAATTGTGGAGCAAGGTCGTAAATCTGCCGAGAATTTGCAGCAAAGTTCAAAATCTCTTATTCAAAACCTAGAGCATTTCCGCCTAGAGGCTTAGTTTTTTACATGAATTCTTAATTCGGAGGTAGCCTCGTGCCAGAAAGTACAAAAGAAAGTAATATAATCGTTGATAGAAATGAAGACCTAGATAGAAGCCTTCGGGCGTCTTTTAATCAAGATAAAGAAGCAAGAGGATTTGTAAGCCTTAATAGGAAGTTACTGCTAATCATTGTTCCCTTGCTCATTATAGGATTTGGCTTTGCTATTCTAACTACTAACATACTCTTGCGTAACTCTTTGAAAAATCAATTGGCAAGCGAGCGTTCTCTAACTGCTGAAAGTATTGAAGAGCAAATAGCAGGCTTTTTTGCTGACAAAACAAATCAGGTCAAAGTTGCAAGCCTATCAAGTTTGATAGAACAAGCTTTACAAGAACGTAATGATAGCTATCTTGGCTCACAAGAGGATATTATTGCTGGGATAGAAGAACTGGATAAGATATGGCGTAATGATGCGGAAAATGACCCAGAAAGTAGCCTATTTATACAAGGCATTATCTCTAATGAAGCAGAGGTTAATATAACTGCAGCAGAACTACATAATTTCCTTAGGGCTTTTCCTGAGCATACTGAAGTGTTTGTCACAGACTTGTATGGAGCAACTCTGGGTTCTACAGCACAACTGTCAGATTATTATCAAGCTGATGAAGGTTGGTGGCAAGCTGCTTGGAATGATGGTGAAGGGGCAGTTTTTATTTCTCAGCCAGAGTTTGATGAAAGTGCAGGCATTAATGCTTTGCTGATTTCTTTGCCTATTCTAGGTAGTAACAATGAAATTATAGGTGTAATTCGCTCAACTTTGAATGTTGATGCTGTGTTTGACATTGTTGCTTCTCTTGATTTTGGAGATACTGGTCATGCTATCCTACTTAATCAAGACACTGCTGTGATAGTTGACCCTAAACAAGGTGATAATTTGTCTTCAAAGGACCTGAGGCCAGAACTACTCCAAGACTTCTTAGCAGAAGGTCAGGGAGCAATTGTTTTCAGAGATGAACAAGGCGATAACTCATTTTTTAACTTTAAGCAATTAAATATAATTCCCGAGCAAGAAACTACTTTTCTGACATCAATAGTTGAAGCTATTAATAAGCTAAACTGGACACTAGTGATTAGACAAAAGGTTAATGAGGCCTTTGGTATTATACGTAACATTACATTCTGGAGTGCTATTTTTGGACTATCTGCAATTGTTATTACCTTGCTAGCTATGACCACATTCACCAGAAGACTAGTCTCGCCACTTGCAGAGCTTACTGAAGTAGCGCAAAAAGTTGCTCAGGGCAGCTTATCTGAGCTGGCAGATGTAAACACAAATGATGAAGTTGGGATTTTGGCAAATAGTTTTAATGACGCTATTGTGAATTTAAGAACAGCTGTAGAGGAAATTGAGCTACAAAGTAAAGAGTCTGAGGAAAGCCGTGAGCAGCTGCAAGCAAATATTATGGGCTTTCTTGATGTTATGATTGAGGTTTCAGAAGGGGATCTTACTAAGCGTGGGCAAGTTACTGAAGATGCCTTAGGCAATGTTGTGGATGCAACTAATCTTATGGTTGAAGAGATTAACTTTTTACTTCAGGAGGTTCAAGAGACTGCTGCAGATGTAGGTAAGGGAGCTAATGATATGATTGACACTTCTGCTTTGATTGCTAAAAACAATGAATCAAGGGTTGATACTGCTAACCGTCTAGCAGAAGGTCTAAAGATAATTGTTAACAGTATGCAAACCGTTAGCAACAATGTTACCGAATCAGCACAAGCTACTCAAAATACTTTGCTTGCCTCGCAACAAGGAGGGCAAGCTGTACAGAATTCTCTAGAGGGCATGGAGAGAATTCGTCAAGAGGTAGACACAATTGCTGCACGTATGGGTGAACTTAATGTACGCTCTAAAGAAATCTCAGAAGTTACAGATGCCATTTATGATATCTCTTCACAGGTAAGCCTATTGGCTTTGCATGCCTCGCTTGAAGCTGCAGGGGCTGGTAAGGCTGGAGAGCGCTTTGCGGTAGTAGCTGAAGAAGTAGGCCAATTAGCTGATGACTCGGCAAAACTTTCTGAGAGAGTTTCTAGGCTCATTAAAGGTGTACAAGAAGACATCTCTGAAGTTAACCAATTGGTGGAAACTGGTAAAGGTGAAGTAGAAAGTGGATACCAACTTGCTGGTGAGACTGGAGAGCGTTTAGAAGATATAGGTAAGATTGCAGAGCGTTCAGCAGGATTTGTTCAAGAGGTAGAAGAACAAATAGAGCAGCAAGTTAAACGTTTGAACGCTATTAACAAAGGGTTGCAAGGCATGAGTGCAACTGGTTTGCAATCACAAGGGATTGTTGAAGAAGGCCGACAATCGGCTGAAAGCTTGAGAGGTCGTTCTCAGGTTTTACTCGAGCGCTTAGGACGTTTTGTATTAGATAAGGCGGCTTAAATATGGCATCTTCCCTACAAACTACTTCCCCCGACAGTAATCTGCATAGCAATGATTTGATAGATACTTTTTTGCTGGAAATGTGGGAAACACTATCTCAGGTCCAGAATTTAAGCCAACAGCTGCAAAGTAACTTTAGCACTGAGGTTTTTCAAGAGCTAGGGAGTGTTTTTCACAAAATAAAGGGTACAGCAGCCCTCTATCAATTCAAGCAAATCTCAAGTTTAGCTAATTTAATGGAACGTTTTAGTAATATGAGTCCAACACTGACTAAAGGAGGACAAGAAAGCTTCTTTAGTTTTTTAGAGCAAGTTATGGCCTGTTTGCGTAGTGCTTTTGAAAACATATCAAAAGAAGGAAAAGAAGCAAACCTTGGACTTAACCTGACAGCATTAGGTGGTAAAGAGCTTTTACTTGGAACTTTAGGCCAAACATCTTTTGATTTGGCAACACAGGATTTACGAGATACAAGTGACTTGCCATTTGTTGAAGAGTTAAAACTTTACGGCCAAAATGAAAAAGAGACTCTTGAGTACTTTGTACCTGAAGCTAGAGAACACTTAGAAAGCCTTGAAGCTACACTATTTGCCTTAAAACAAGGACAGGAAGAAGACGAGAAAGAGTCAATAAACAAGCTTTTTAGGGCAGTACATACTCTTAAGGGTGCAGCTTATATGGTTGAGCTTAATCCTTTAGGTGATGTTTCTCATGTTTTAGAAGAGCTTATGGTTAGAGTTCGTGATGAGGGAATGCCCTTTGATGATAGTGTCAAGCAAACTTTAGATGATGGCGCAAATACTCTAGGGTTACTACTTGATACCACTTTAGGTGATGATGTTGACCTGGTACCCTCTCTACAGGGTTTAAAAGCTGAGCTGAGTGAAGTTTTAGGAGACTCAACTATATTGCCCTTTGTGCCTGAAGCAGTTGAAGCAGGTCCAGATGCAGCATTTGGTGATTCGAAAGAGTCACAATCAGCTTTTTTGACTTTGGTTCAAAATCTAAAAGCTTATGGGCAAGAAGAGAAAGAAACCTTGGAGTACTTTGTACCTGAGGCTCTCGAGCATATTGCTAATATTGACGAAGCTTTATTAGCATTAGGAGCTGCTAATCAGGGAGATTTCTCAGAAGATAGTGAGAAACTTTTCCGTGCTGCGCACACGCTCAAAGGGGCAGCTGCTATGGTGGAACTTGAACCCTTAGCAGAAGCAGCTCATGGCCTTGAAGAGCTTTCCTCTAGAATACGTGAGGATAGTAAGTCTTTTGATGAACAAGTGCAACAAAGCTTGTTTGAGGGGG
Organism: Trueperaceae bacterium; assembly: GCA_965223045.1. Lineage (GTDB taxonomy): Bacteria > Deinococcota > Deinococci > Deinococcales > Trueperaceae > CBDCVN01. The sequence goes on along the minus strand of CBDCVN010000013.1, from coordinate 2,414,089 downwards.
CTAGCACTCTTAAAGAGATGCTCTACCTTCTTCAAGGTGAAGATACTAGTGAGAGTGAGTTTAAATTACACCTAAGTAACTTCCAAGCATCACTTGAAGATTTGCTGGATGAACCTCCACAAATTCTAAAACCTGAACCTGCTGCACAAGCAGTTGTAAAGCAAAGCCAAAAGGAAGCAGCAACTTCTTCCTCAACATCCTCGCAAAAAACTGTGCAAAAGCGGAGTTCAGACACCATTCGTGTGAGTGTTGACAAACTAGATAAACTTCTAGACTTAGTAGGTAACTTAGTTAATGCCAGAGGTCGTTTGAGTTACCAAATGACTCAATTTGCTGAGGTGACTGGTAGTTTAGATAGCAACCGTGAAAGGCTCGAGCGTGTAACCCAAGAGTTTGAGAGCCAATATTTAAACCCCCAACTTACCGATGCTCAGGCATTAAGCCAAAATGAGGAAAGCAAACCTAATCAGAGTCAACTTGCGACAACGGTAGGTGAGCGTTTTGCTGAACTAGAATTTGATACCTACAATGACCTAAACATCCTTACTCGTAGTATTTCCGAGATGGCTGATGATATAGGTGAATTGCAACGCCAGATTGATGGTCTAAAACAAGGACTAGACAGTGAAGTAGAAGGTTTACAAACACTTTCACGCTCTTTACGTACCCAAGTAAGTCGGGCACGTATGGTACCTATTGCTCAGCTTTTTGCACGTTTGAGCCGCCTGTTACGCCAAAGCGATAGTGAAACAAAAAAAGACTTTTCTTTAGAGGTTTCTGGAGAAAATGTCGAAATTGATAACTCTATTCTGGAAGCTCTAGCTGAACCACTCTTACACTTGGTAAGAAACTCTCTAATTCATGGTATAGAAGACCAGGAACAACGCTTACTCAAAGGTAAAGACCCACAAGGCAAGTTAACAGTGGGAGCTTCTTATCGTGGTAATAGTGTGATTATTACTGTAGAGGATGATGGGGCTGGAATTAATGTGGGAGCGGTTAAAGCAAAGGCTATAGAACGCGGCCTTTTGAGTGTTAAGGAAGCAGAGCAATTAAGTTCTGAAGAAGCAATGGAATTAATTTTTCTAGCAGGCTTAAGCACAGCAGAAAAAGTTACTACTGATGCAGGACGTGGGGTTGGTATGGATGCAGTAGCTAACACCGTACGAGAACTGAAAGGTAACGTTTCATTATCGAGTGAAATCGATAAGGGAACACGCTTTGTTTTAACATTGCCACTAACACTTATTATTTCTGAGGTGTTACTTTTCAAAGTGGCAAGGGAAACAATGGCTTTCCCTATAGAAGCGATATATGCTTTACAAAGCCTTGTTCCTGAAAAGCGTGGAGATAGTTATTATATTAACTATGAAGGCAAAGAGTTTCCTATCTATTCTGTTCACGAGCTACTAGCTTTAGACACAAACTTTTTTGAGGGTAAGAAAGAAGTATCAGTGTTGTTCTTGCGTACAGGTAAGGACTTGTTTGCTGTTGCCATTGATGAATTTTTGTCTTTAGAGGAAGTGGTTATTAAACCACTTAATGACTTTTTGCGGCAACTTTATTACTTGTCAGGAACAACCGTTATCACTACAGGTGAAGTAATACTTATGCTTGATCCTACTGGTTTACAAAACTTGACACAGTTAAAACTAGTTGGACAAAAAGCCACTACAATTGCAGCACCACAAGTACAAACCAAACGTAGACTTCTACTAGTAGATGACTCTTTGAGTGTACGTAAAGTACTCAGTAAGAAATTGAGTCGCTTAGGTTTTGATATAATAACTGCTAGTGATGGACAAGAAGCCCTTGATGTTCTATTAAGTGATTCTAATTTTGATGCAGTTTTGACTGACCTTGAGATGCCCCGTTTAAATGGCTATGAATTAGTTGAGTCTGTAAGAAGGCGTAGGGAAACAGCAGAATTACCTGTTATTGTTATGACTACAAGAGCAAGACAAGAACACATGAACCTAGCTTTTGAGTTAGGGGCTAATGATTACTTAACCAAGCCAGTTGATGAAACTAAACTAATCAAGCGCCTAGAGGAATATTTGTGATAACTCCTCCCCAACATCCAAAAGTGTTGCTAGTTATGCCTAGTAAAGTAGGAGGACCTTTTAAAAGACACTTTGAGGATGATGGTTTTATCTGCACTCTAGCTGAGAGTGGGCTTTATGCTTTGACTATGCTCGAGCATCATACCCCTGATATTATGGTTAGTGTTGACCAATTAGAAGATATGGAAGGGTTTGATTTGCTTGGCATTATGCATAGTGATGAGACATTTAAAAGTATTCCTTTTGTATTACTTCAAAATCACAATAAGCCAGTGACTGACTCTGTTGCTGGTCCCTATTTCCCTTTACCTGATAATGTTAGCCCTAGGGAATTGTTAACGGCTATTCGTTTGCGCCTAGGCATGGGAATTTCTAGTGAGCCAAAAAGGTATGAGATTCAGGGGGCACAAATGCATGGTACCCTTGAATCTTTTGACCTATCGAACATTATTACTACTGTATCTAGTGCTTGTAAGGTAGGCCAGCTCTTTGTGCGCACTGACGGTGGTGATGCGTTTTTGGCTTTTGTGGACAATGTCTTGGTTCATGCTGAGTACCGTGACTTGACTGGTGTAAAAGCTGTGATTGCTTTGTTTCATGATGTACAAGGACGTCCACACACTGAGTTTTTCTTTAGAAAAGATGCTCATCCAGAAAAATCTACTATGAATATGGAGATAAGCCGTTTACTTTTAGCTGTGGCTGTTGAGCTAGATCATGAAGACAAGGATGAAGCTAAGCTAACTTTTTAATTCATGATGAACTGTATTCTCAAGGGATATTAGGAATAGGCGTTCTTATTTTAGTTAGGGTTGTGATGGAATGAGCAAGGGGATGAGCAACAGGGTTTCTGGGACAAAATGTTCAAAATTGAACCTTAACATATAAGGATATGATGGCAGTCATAAATTATTAGGAGACGATTAAATGGCAAAGGTTTTAGTAGTAGACGATAGCATTAGCGTGCGAAAGGCTTTAGAGCGTATCTTGAAACCTAAAGGAGTTGAGGTGTTACCTGCTGAGAGTGCCAAAGCAGGGCTTAGTGTTTTAGAGAACCAAAGACCTACTCTAATAATAGCTGATGTTGTTATGCCAGAAATAGATGGGTTTGAGTTTTGTAAGATGCTTAAAAATGACCCGAAATTAAAAAGTATACCAGTACTTCTTATTTCTGGTATAGTTAATCCTGAAACCAAGGTTCAAGCTCGTGAATATAAGGCAGTAGGCATAGTCAAAAAACCTTTCAAGCCAGATACCTTGCTATATATAATTGACCTAATTTTCAATAAGCTAAAAACAAGACAGGGAAGCGAGGATGCAACACAAGAACCTAAAGAAGAATTACCTGCTCGAAGTAAAATAAACTTTGATGCCCCAGCTTTTAAGGGACAGCTCGAGCGCTTGCGAATGGAAGGGGGTCTTGAGTTTTTATGGCTGCTTAATAGTGAAGGGGAAATACTAACAAAAGTAGGGGAATTCCCTCTAAATAATCCTGAGGTATTGTGTGCACAAGCTCAAATTTTGAGAAAAGCTGCTAGCGAGATAAGTGAAAAACTGCCTTTGGACACTTTTCAAAGCGTGCTAGTTGAATATGATAAAAAATGCCTTATAATACAAAGGGTTACCTCTGAATATACTATTGTGGGCACTTTAAATGATATTAGTGCTTTTAGCGTAGCAAGATATATAATGCGCAGAAAGTTGCCTAAATTTAGCGAAAACCTAAAATGAAGTATCTTTAAGGTAATCCTTGCTAGGGGTAAGGAAGTGGTGGTGCATATTTGGCAGGAAGCAATTTACATTGTTAAGAAGAAGTTACTTTTATCTTTACTAGAATTGAGAGTATAGACACCCTATGAAACTTCAATGCCTAACATCTGCAAATCTGAGTGTGAATAGTATAGATTTTCTAGCTTGATTAGTTATAATACATCTTATGGCAACAGATTATTATCAACTTTTAGGTGTAACTAAAGACACTTCTGCACAGGAAATAAAGTCCGCTTATCGTAAGCTGGCTATGAAATATCATCCAGATAGAAATGCTAATGATTCTAAAGTTGCTGAAAAATTTAAGCAAATTAATGAGGCTTACGGTGTCCTCTCTGACCCTGAAAAACGTAGTCGCTATGACCGTTTTGGCACTAGTGACCCCGGTGCTAGTTTTACAGGCGATATTTTTGATCTTTTCAACTCTGTTATGGGGCAAGCAGGTTTTGGTGGTGGATTTTCAGGTGCTCAAAGAAGACAAGGCTTACAGGGTGAGGATTTACAAGTTGATTTGAGCATTACGCTCGAGCAGGCCAGAGAAGGCTCTACAGTTGAAGTAACAGTTAATCGCTTAGCTGCTTGTGACCGTTGCAACGGTTCACGTGCTGAACCCGGCAGTGAAGGAAAACAAACTTGTCCTAGTTGTAATGGTGCTGGTCAAGTACGCCAACAAACACAATCTTTTCTAGGTACTATGTTAACTACACATACCTGTCCACAATGTCGTGGTGTAGGGGAGATTATTACTACCCCCTGCGGTAAATGTGTGGGTAGCGGGCGAAATAAAGTGCGTGAGAATGTAGAAGTACAACTTCCTAAGGGTATAGATTCAGGTTATCGTGTACGAATTCCTAATGAAGGTAATGTTGGCCTAGAAGGTGGTGGCTCTGGTGATTTGTATGCATCTATCAATGTAGAGCCTCATGAGCACTTTACACGTGATGGTGATGACTTGCACTATAAACTTAATCTTGGTTTAGCACAAGTCACCTTAGGTTCGGCCTTTGAAATTCCTACAATGGATGGTCCTGAAATCCTAACTATACCAGCGGGAACACAGCCTAACAAACAATTTAGACTACGTAGTAAAGGTATGCCAAGATTACAGCGCTTTGGCATGGGAGACTTGGTAGTAACTGCTAGTGTTGTTGTGCCTAAACATCTAAGCCCTAAAGCTAAAGAAGCCTTAGAAGCTTTTGCAGAAGAAGTAGGTGAAGAAATCGAAGAGCATGAATCATTAGTAGAACGAATTAAAGGGTTTTTTAAACGCCCCAAAGTTGAAGCTTCATGATTTCCTTTTTTGCCACAACAAAGTACTATCAAAGAACCAAGCAAAATAATAGCCTATGAAGCTTAACGTTTTGTTTACTAGGCCAATTACTCTATTGGAGTCATGGATTTCTATATTCCTTTTAATGCTCTTAGCAACTTTTAAAGCACTAGGCCATTTTGAGTGATTTACTTTCTCTGGGGGTAAACCACTCTTAGCAGCCATCTCTGTAATTGTTGCTCCGGGGTGAATGACTTGTACACAAACATTACTCTCAGCTCTTAGAGTTTGTGCGAAGGCATCAAGTGCAGCTTTGCTAGCTGTGTAAACAGCATAATCTGGAGTTGGTAAGTATGCAGCCACCGAGCTTATTAGAACAATCTTACCTTTGGCATTTTTGACAAAAGGCATAAGGGCATGGCTTAACCTTAAAGGTGTATAGAGATTAACCCGCAGAACTTCGTTGATGCTTGCATCTGTTTGGCTCTCAAGAGCACCAAAATAACCCACACCTGCATTGTGAATAAGTAAATCTATATGAGTTATTTTGGCTCTTTCTAAGAAATCAAGTACTACATCAGCGCAATCACTAGTTGCAAGATCAACTTGGCAATAATTCTGGGAATTAAAAGACCTGTTATCGAGTTGTTTTAATTCTTTACGCCCTAATAAAACAAGATTTTTACCTTCTGAATTATAAAGTTTAGCCAACTCTAAACCAATACCACTAGTTGTGCCTGTGATGAGGATGTTCATTAAATCATTTTAATTCTAAGTAGTGTTACAGTGCAATACACAGATTACGCTACCCACAGTTTGATTTACTCAAATTTTTATAGGGCATTCTTGTACTATAATATCTGAATTGATTGGGATAACTTATTTGAGAACTTTACCCAAAGCCTTTATAACCCGAATGCAAAATCAAATAGATGATGTTGCTAATTTCCTTCAGTCTTTACAGAAAACCCCTGTTACATCTCTACGTCTAAATTGCAATAAGCTTGATAGTCCTCCTTTTAAGGATTATGTACCAGTACCTTGGCATCCAGATGGTTTTTATTTAAGTAAGAGGCCTGCTTTTACTGCTGACCCTTACTTTCATGCTGGTGGTTACTATGTGCAGGAAAGTAGTTCTATGCTACTTCACAAATTCATTGATTTTAGCACTGACCTGACCATACTTGATCTTTGTGCTGCCCCGGGAGGTAAAAGTACTTTGCTCGCTGCCGCTATGTCTGAAAGTAGTTTGCTTATAGCTAACGAAGTAGTTTTCAAAAGGGCCAAAATCTTAAGTGAAAACTTAAGTCGCTGGGGTAATCCTAACCATATTGTGACAAGTAATTCTCCTAAAATCTTTGCTAGACTCAAAGATAGCGTAGATGTTCTTGTCGTAGATGCACCTTGCTCTGGTGAAGGGCTTTTTCGTAAAGATGATCAGGCCATTGCTCAGTGGTCAATTAATAATATTCAAGTCTGTGCTTCACGACAAAAACAGATTATCGCTGATGCTTTACCTTGTCTTAAGGTAGGTGGAACGCTTATTTATAGTACTTGTACCTATGCCCAAGAAGAAAATGAAGAAATAGTCTTGTGGTTACTTAAATCCTTTCCAGAGCTTCAAATTTACCCTAAAGGGGGTCTGGAAGAGTTTGGTACAACTCCTGTTAGTATTGCTGGTGTGGCTAATGCAGCTTATCATTGTTATCCCCATAAATTTAAAGGTGAGGGACTTTTCTTGACCCGTTTACAGCGTAGGGGAAGGCGCTATATTACCCACAAGTCAGTAAAAAAAACTAATAAAATTCCTGCAAAGTTACAGGATTTTTTAAAACATACGGCAGGATGTGAATTTATGCAGCATCAAAGTAAAATCTACTTACAACCTAAAAGTACTGAATCCTTCCAAAAAATTAAGCTAAACACTTTAAATAGAGGTTTATATTTGGGGAAAATGTATAGGGACTTTGTGCCTAGTCATCAATTAGCCTTGAGCACAGTAATTAGTAATGATGTATTGGCTTTGGAATTAGATTACGAAGACGCCATTTGTTACTTACAAAAGGGTGATTTAGAACTTGCTTCTCCTATTAAGAAAGGTTGGTTATTAGCTCGCTACAAGGGTGTTAACTTAGGGTGGTTAAAGGCTGCAAATGGAAGATTAAACAATTATTATCCTATAGGTTGGCGTATAAGGTGTTTGCCAGCAAAATGAGTTTCTTTATATAGTTCGCCAGCAAAGTTTTTTCTTTAGAGAAAAACTCTTTCTGTGAGCATTTCATTCTGAGGAGTTGATCTAAAAAAGACCTCTGGGGTATTAATTGCATTAGGGTCTTTAACTGTGTTTAGGATGACATTCCTCAATTGATGGGGTGGAATTTTATCTGAACATCTATAGTTGGACAACTAGACCTAAGAGAAATTAATCAAATCTGTTTAAAATGAGTTAACATAGTTTTTATGAATCAAAACCCCACTGGTATTGTAATGATGAATCTAGGTGGCCCTAAAAACTTAGATGAGGTACAGCCCTTTTTACTCAAACTTTTTGCAGATAAAGAGATTATCCAGCTGCCTTTTCAAAAATGGTTAGGGCCATTTATTGCCAAAAAACGTACATCTAGTGTGCAAAAGAATTACCAAGATATTGGTGGAGGCTCACCAATCTTGAAGTGGACAGAACTGCAAGGTAAAGGTATGTGTGAGCGCTTGGATAGCATGTCACCAGAGACAGCACCTCACAAATTTTATGTGGCCTTTCGTTATATAAATCCTTTTAGTGAAGATGCTCTTCAACAAATGAAAGCTGATGGGGTGGAAAGAGCTATTGCCTTCACACAATACCCACAATTTAGTTGTTCCACTACAGGTTCTTCACTCAATGAACTTTGGCGTGCAGCACGTAGGGTAGATTTAGATAAAGAGTTTAAGTGGAGTGTCATTGATCGTTGGCCTATTCATCCTAAGTTTATAGAGGCAATGACAAAAACTGTAAAAGATGGCCTAGCCCAATTTGATGATTTGGAGAGTGATGTGCTAATTGTTTTTAGTGCTCACTCTTTGCCTATGAGTGTAATTAATCGTGGTGACCCTTACCCACAAGAAATAGGAGCGAGTGTTCATGAGGTAATGAAGCAACTAAACTTCAGCCATGAGTATCTGCTAAGTTATCAATCTGAAGTTGGACCTGTGCCTTGGCTTGGCCCTTCTACTGAAGAAGTAATAAAAGAATTAGGGCACAAAAAGCGCCAAAACGTATTAGTTGTAGGAATTGCTTTTACTAGTGACCATATTGAGACTTTACATGAGCTTGACATTGAATATGGTGAATTAGCTAAGGAATATGGTGTTACCAATTATAAAAGGGCTCCAGCCCTAAATGGTGAACCGCTTTTCCAAGACGCACTTGCTGAAATAGTTTCTGAGCATTTGACATCTACTGAACCTTGCTCGAGGCAGTATGGCCTACGTTGTGCAGGCTGCATAAACCCCCAGTGTAGAAACATTTTAAATCCTATATCTAGCTACAAACGTACAGGAGTTACGCCTTCAAAAAAAGCAAAAATTTACTCTACCTAAATGTTCAGGTGAGTTTTTAAGGAGCTTTTTGCCCTCGAGAAACAATCATATCTTTGCCTAGCCTGCTTTTTCGCAAAGTTAAATATCCTGCTTTTTGAACTTTATAAAGTTCGTCACGGAAAGATTTACCTACAGTTAAATTGTGGCGTCTCTTCAGTATTTTAAGAATCTCTGTGAGCTTTTTAGGTTTTTCTAGATCTTTGATTATTGCTAGGAATATTTGCATTTCCTCGCTCATGACACCTTCTTGATCAGGAAGGTTAAGAGATTGATTAGCATCAGCTAAAGTATCACCTTTTGGCTCTAGGGATTCTTCAGTGTCTATGTCTTCTGAAAAATTAGGTGAAATAGCAAAAACATCACTGCCTTTGCTAAACAGCTTTGCCCTACCTGTTTTAGCCATCTCGCTCATAATGTCTTTAAAGGTCATATCAAGAGTTTGTTGAGCTTGGAAGTCATAAAGATGTTGCATAACAAACTCTAACTGCCTAAGTGACATCCCTTTACTCTTAGCCTGTCGCAAAAGATTTTCTATGCCTGAAAAGGCTTTTTCTAAAGGTGAATCACTTTCTTCTATAGAAAAACTATCTTCAGCTACTGAGCTAGTAATGCTAGCGATATCTCTATCATAAAGCAATAAACTATTTGCTACTTGTTGGCTTATACGCAAGTCCATTTCGGGCTCGAGGCCAACAAGCACAATTTGACGCCCTAAGTGCTTGAGTGTGTGTGCTAAAGGTACAAGGCTGTTATCGCCACTTAGTAACAAAAAGGTGTTTATTTGAGGTTGTTTCAAAGCTAAGGATAAGGTATCCAAAGCAAGTTTTACACTGCTACTACTACGCTTTTGGTTGTCGTGGGGTACATTTATACTTTTGACGTTATGCTTCTTTAGTTCTTGAGATTGAGGTTTAAAAGCCTCTAGTTGCCAGTTGGCATAAGCTCGAGCTACGCTCAAAGTGCCATACTCTGCTACAGCATCGAAAAGCACATCGATATCGGGCTCAGCTTTATAATGCTCATTAAGGGCTTTACAAAAACCTTCCCAATCTAAAAACAGTGCTAAGTTTGCTTTACTATTCAACTGATACCTTCTTTTTTATACTTAACATTGAATTAACTACTTTACCCCTTGCATTTTCAATTAAAAGCTTTATTAAGCTTTTATGCTTAATAATTTTTAACTTAGACATAACATCAAAAAATATTGTTATGGGATTATTCTAGACATTATATACTTACAGACATTCATTGTCATAGATTTTCAGATAAATCTTTGCCTTATTGGAAGTCAAATGAGGCTGAATTCCACGAGGCAAATCCTCCTGAACCCCCTTGGTAAGGTTTTTAAGGGTAGGGTTTTTTTGATCTGACACACTATAGGGTACTTAGTTTACTGTGAATCTTGACTTCGCCTTCTAAAACTTTTTGCACAGGGCATTTATTAGCAATGTATAATATACGCTCACGTTGCTGCTCTGTTAACTCTCCTTCTAAATTAAGATCTACATAAAAGTCACTTTTTTTCATACCATTTGCATCGTTTTCTTGCTTCATGTGCACTCTAGTGGTAATTTTTTCTAAAGGCATACTTTTGCGATCAGCATACATGCGTGCAGTAATGGTTTTACAAGCAGCCAAAGCTGCAGATAAATATTCAGAAGGACTAGGTCCTGCATCACTGCCACCAGATTGAATTGGCTCATCGACAAGAAAATAATGATTAGCAGTATAAGCCTCACTACAGTAACCTTTTCCTGTTTTTACTATCACTGTACTTTGAGGAATGTGCTCAGAAGGCATAATTGATGATTTTTCAAGATAGCGGCTTACCCATTCTGCAATTACTTCGCCTACATACTTCGCATCGGTCTCATTAGTGAGTAAATGGTCAGCAGTATCTAAACTTATGAAACTTTTAGGATGCTTTGCTGTTTTGAAAATGTCAGCAGCATTGTCAATGTCTACAATATCGTCAAATGGTGAGTGCATTACTAATAGAGCCTTATCTAAACCCGCTATTATGCTTTTCATGTTTGCTTCATTCAAGTCATCTAGAAACTGCTTCTTAATTATAAGGCTTCTACCAGCAAGCTCGATTTCTGCTTCCCCTTTTTGCTCAATTGCTGCTAACTCATTTTTAAGCATATGAGTCACATGTGAGGGATTACAAGGTGCTCCAATTGTAACTAGGGCTTTGGCAGAAGCAATTTGCGTAGCAGCTTGCAAAATTGCAGCCCCACCAAGAGAATGGCCTATTAATATTTGTGGTGCTAAAAAGTTATCAGCTAAGAAGTTTGCTGCTAGTACAAGATCATCTACATTAGAAGAAAAGTTAGTACTTGCAAAATCACCCTCACTTTGCCCTAAACCAGTAAAGTCGAAACGCAGTAACGCAATGTTGCGCTCATTAAGAGCTTTGGCAATATGATGTACTGCATTAAGGTTTTTTGAACAAGTAAAGCAGTGTGCAAAAAGAGCATAGGCTTTTATAGGTTGGCATTCAGGTAATTCTAAGCTTGCAGATAGCTTAAAACCAGCTTTATTTTGAAAACTTAGTCGCTGTGATGACATGCAATATCTCCAATAAAATTTGAAAGTTTAGGATAAACATTTTGTGTATAATATACATTTATATGTTGTTGGGTCATTAGTGTGACTACTTTATACCAGAAAATAAGGAGTGTTTGTATGGCAGTTTATGAAGATCGTGGAGCGTTTATACCCTATAGTCGTGCAGACATTGTGGATATTTGTATTGAAGATGGGGAGTTGCCTCCTGAAGAAGTCGAAAGTTTTAGGGAATTTTGTAGCATTTTGTCAGCTTACTATCACTTTGAGCTTCACCATACTCAGGAGCGTTTAAAAGAAAATTTTGCTCCTTTTAACCCTGATGCCGATACTAAATTTAGAATAGAACCTACCGAGGAGCAACTTGCTCAAAAGCAAGTTGATTTAGTAAAAAACTTTGAAGCAGTTTTAGAAAGAGCTAATTATGACCTTTTGTCAGAAGAAACCTTGCAGGAAGCTTTTGAAGAGACTTCTTTAATTAAACTAAGGACCGATGTAGATTTTGGAGATTTTGATGAGGTAGTTTGTTATTACAGAGGGGATGTTCCCCAAACGATAACCTTAAAAAGATTTTTGAAGAAGGTGGATTTTACCTTTAATATGCTCGAGCGGGTAGTCTTATTAGTAAAGTATAAAGGTGAAGAATACTTTGCTAAAAGGAAAGCCAAGCGTAAAAACCTTAAGGGCATACCGGGAAAAGTATATATCTATATGTATAAAAATATTCCCAAGTTTGACCTCGAGCTTATATTCCCCAACATAAAAACTAGTATGACTTGGAAAGATCGTCTGTTCTTTGGTGTTCCTATGATTGGTGCGGCTATTCCTATAATTATTAAAGCCCTCCCCAGCATAATAATAATAGTGGGACTTGTACTGTTTTTGACAGTTGGCCCTTCTGCTCTTGATAATCTAAACACCACTGAAGACGAAGTGCGTAATATCATGCCAGTTCTGCTAGCACTTTTTTCATTAGCTATGGCCTTGGGGGGATTTGCTTTTAAGCAATTTACTAACTATAAAAACAAGCAAATAAAGTTTCAAAAGAGTGTGACTGAAACTTTATTCTTCAAAAACTTAGCTAGTAATGCCAGTGTATTCCAATCATTAATTGATGCTGCTGAAGAAGAAGAATGTAAGGAGATTATATTAGTTTATTATCACCTGTTAACTTCTGATAAACCACTAACAGCAGAGCAGCTAGACGACAGAATTGAAGCTTGGATGGAAGAAAAGTTAAACACCCACATAGATTTTGATATTCATGGCCCCTTAAACAATTTACAAGGAATTAAAGCATCCCTTGTAGATACCCAAGATACAAGTAATATGCCCCAAGAACCCTTACTAACTTATGATGGTGAGCATTGTAAAGTAATGCCTTTAGAAGATGCTAAAAAAGTCATTGATTATCTTTGGGATAACGCTTTTTTATATGCTAATGGTAGTTAAGTACAATTCTTCTATAAATTAGTGGCTGTTAATACATCCCTACTTACTTAATGATTCTTTTGAAGCCTACTCTACAAGTTCAAACTGTTTTAGAAGTAAATCTAAGTTTATTAACTAGACTTGGTGTACAAGCAGTTTGTATTGATTTAGATGATACACTTGTTGCTAGTAATGAGCAAACTATAGATCCACGTTACAAGTCTTGGGTAGAGGAACTAAAATCTGCTAATTTTTCCTTATTTATATTAAGCAACGGACTTAGTTCTCGTGTAAAAAGATGGGCTCGAGCCTTAGATATAGATGGTTTATCTCTTGTAGGTAAACCTTTACCCTTTGCATTTTACCGGGCTTCAAGGTCTCTAGACACCCCTCTAATAAAAACTGTTGTTATTGGTGATCAAATATTCACTGACATATTGGGGGCTAATTTAGTGGGTGCTAAATCAATTTTAGTAACTCCGCTATCACCCGGTAAGAGGCACACTAGGATTTTTAGGAGATTTGAGAAACTTTTGTAGGTTTACAGTGGAGTCCCAAGAGGATTGACATGTTTGTATAAGTGGATTATTATCTTACTCCACCCCCCTAGGGGTGCGATTATAAGGAAGTATTATGACTTTAACCATTACAGGCATGACTTGTGAACATTGTAAGTCTGCTGTTCAGAAAGCTTTAGAAGCAGTTGAAGGTGTAACTGCTGTTAATGTTGATCTTGATAATGGCTCAGCTTGGGTAGAAGGTACAGCACAAGCTGATCTACTTATTGCTGCCGTGAAAGAGGAAGGCTACAATGCTAGTGCAGTATCTTGATGGCTAGTTTAAAAGAAGCAAAAATACAAGCAGACGAATGTCTGCATCTTGATAGTGCCACACGTAAAGATGCCTCACTTAGGTTAAAAAGTGCTAAAGGACATCTCGAGGGTATTTTAAGAATGCTTGAAAATCCTGATATTTACTGTGTAGATGTGCTCAAACAAATCAAAGCAGTACAGGGTGCTTTAAGTAAAGTGAATGAAGCAGTTCTAAAGGCTCATATCCGAGACCATGTTACTATGTTTTCTAAAGCCCCCGCCTATGGCGGGGGATAAGCCCAGCCATTCCAAGATGCATCGTTTTTTCACCCCTTATAGGGGTAACGTAAACAAGCCACCACCTCAGGTGGTGGTATCTTGACTACAGCTTCTACAAGGGGAGATACAGAAACGATAGTTGAAGAATTAATGGAAGCACTTAAATACCGTGCTTGATTGGAGCGGCAATTAAGCTCAGAACCCTACAATAATAGAGCGTCAACAACTAGAAATGCGTGAGGCTATGGAACTGGTTCAAACCTTTGAGAGAAATAACTACATTTAGGCCTCGCGCCTTTACAGCAATTGGATAAATTGTGATTCAGGCAACAACATCAAGCTAGCTAGCTAGCTGCGCTCGAGCTTCTCTAAGTCAAGCAAATCCTGTGGTCTTCCCGATGCACGCTTGGCTTTGATGAGATCACTCTTTGAGATGAAGTACATTTCTGTTTCGGCGACCATAACAGTTTCGTGATTTTGCCATGCCTCTGCAAAATTTACCCCAGGAATAGACATGAGTACATCAACACGTAGTGGAGGAACACCCATTTGGTAAAAGTACCCCTCTTCTGCAAAGTCTTGAGGAGAAAGATTTTGTAGTGGTGCACCAAACTCTTTAAGTGCTGAATAAATGGCTCGAGCATTTTCTTCTTCAACAGCAATCAGTACATCCAAATCCTTAGTGAATCTTGGTTCTGTGTAGTGCATAACAGCATAGCCACCAACAATTAGGTAGCGGACATTATACTTTTTGAAAAGACTCAATAGTTCTTTGAAGTCTGGGCTCGCCAACATAATTTCCCTTTAAAAGTAGATAATCTTTTACAAGATCAAAGGCTGCCTCAAATAAAACTTCAGGCTTCTGATTTTGCCAGAAAGCCAAATCAAAGTTATTCTCTTCGCCTAGTTTTCCATAATTTTCCTGAATCAACATGTATCTATTTTACCACAGGATTAAATTAAAGCCTTGGATCAATAGGCTCACTTTCCAAAGCCAAAACTGCAAATACCGCCTCATGTACACGGTAGTGTGGTTCCCTTTTAATGAAACGCTCCAAAGCTTCTACTCCCAAAGCAAACTCCCGTAAGGCTAGAGAGCGTTTACCAGAGACATTACGACTGCGTAAACGTTTTAGATGTTCAGGTAAATTGTACTCGGGGCCGTAGATGATTCTTAAATATTCTAAGCCGCGTACTTTGACTGCAGGTTGCACTAAACCATGCTTACCTTTACTAATAAAATCTAGTGGTTTAACTACCATTCCCTCACCACCTTTGGCAGTCATTTCTTCCCACCAATTTATTGCTTTAGCAACCCCATTGCTATTATTCAAAGAGACTTGTAGGTAGTCAGTTGCTAAAAAGCAAGGAGCCTCACCTAAATAATGTTTTAGGTTTTCTAAATGCCATAAGTGCGTTTTATCTACATGTGCAGCACCTTCAGTAGCCATTATGTGAAAGGGAGCTAGTTTTAAATCACTTAGACCATTAACAGGCCAGCAGTAGTGTCTATAGGTGTTTGTATAGTTAGCAGCCATTACAGCCCGTTCTCTATAATGACCAAGTAACTCTCCAACATCAGCACCATTTTCAGCCGCTTGCTCTAGAGTTTTTAAAGTGTGTTTAAAGGCAAGGCGAGAAGCCGCGCCCACAGCAGCATATTGATCTTTAAGCAAACTCTGCGCTTTAGCTGACCAAGGCATAAGCTCACAGTCAAGACAAAGCCAATCAGTGTTAAAGTCTTTCCAAAAGCCACTTTCATTTAAAGCATCACTCAGTTGCTCTAACAGTACTTTCTCTATAGTAGAATCATTAAAAAATGGCCGCCCAGTCCGAGTGTAACAACATCCTAGGACCCCCTCTATCCCAAAGTGCTTTAGGGTTGCTTCTTTATTTCTACAGAGAATTATTACTGCCCTCGAGCCCATATGCTTCTCTTCGCAAATAACCTCTTCTATTCCTTGACTACGGTAATAATCAAAGACTTCTTTGGGGTGCTCGAGCCACCCCTCCAAATTACTAGTTTCTGGTGCAGACATAGTAGGAGGCAAATAGATAAGCCAGCGACTATTAACAGCAAAACGACTCATTACTTCAAGAGCTGCAACGCTGTTTTCTGCCCTTACTGATATGTTTACCCGTAAGCGAGTGCTGACAATGCGCTTGCCATAAACATCTTCTAAATCAAGTAGATTAGGGTCTCTGCTACTTTTAGGAGTTACTAAAGGACGAACAGGCTTGGAATACTCGCGTTCTGCTATGACTTCTACCAACTCTTTTTCAGGGTAACGTAAAGCTGTAAGCTTACCACCAAAAACACAGCCAGTATCAATGTTTATAGTGCGATTTAACCAAACAGCTTCAGGAACAGGCGTGTGCCCATAAACAACTACAGCTCTACCGCGATAATCTGCTGCCCAATTGTATCTAATAGGTAAGCCAAATTCATCAGTTTCACCAGTAGTTTCACCGTATAGGGCAAACGATCTTACTCTGCCCGAGGCACGACCCTGTAACTCTTCTTTTAATCCACCGTGAGCTACTACTAGCTTGCCGTCATCAAGTACGTAGTGACTAATTAAGCTACTTATAAATTCTGCTAGCTTTTCTTTGAATGGCTCGGCTATGTTTTCTGGTAAAGCCTCGAGTTCCTTTACAGTCTGTTCCAAACCGTGACGCAACTGGACATTTTTACCCTTTAATTTTTTTAGGAGTTTAGCATCATGATTTCCAAGTACACATAAGGCATTGCCTGCAGCCACCATGTG
The DNA here is from genome assembly GCA_965223045.1 of Trueperaceae bacterium. Taxonomy (GTDB): domain Bacteria; phylum Deinococcota; class Deinococci; order Deinococcales; family Trueperaceae; genus CBDCVN01. The sequence continues at coordinate 2,397,546 of CBDCVN010000013.1, read as the reverse complement.
ATTTACTAATTGATAGCTGTCTAAATTACGTGGGCCACGGTCAATTAGATCACCAAGAAAAACAACCTTGCGCCCCTCGGGGTGGGAATAAAGGCGGTTATAAGTGCATGCTTCACAGTCTTGTTCTTCATAAGTATAGCCAAGCTTCTCTAGCAATAACTCAAGTTCAGTAGCACAGCCATGAATATCACCAATAATATCAAAGGGACCATGTTCATTTCGCTTGTCGTTCCACAAAGGTTGTCGCTCTATGGTAGTGACTTCAACATCCTCAGGATTATTCAAGATGTGAATTTGCCTAAAGCCTTCTCGTTTTAGCCCTCTTAGAGCCCTTTTAAGTTGACTGCTTTGATTGCGAATAACATGGGGGCCAAAATCACGGTCAGGACGTTCTTTATTGCGCTCATGACAAATACGTTCAGGAATATTGATGACTATAGCTACAGGTAGGCAGTGGTATTCTCGAGCGATACTAACTAAAGGCTTACGAGCTTCAGGTTGCACATTAGTAGCATCTATAACAGTTAAATGTTTATTAGCAAGGCGCTTACGGGCAATGTAATGCAGAACATCAAAAGCATCTTTAGTGGCTGACTGGTCATTTTCATCATCGGAAACAAGGCCACGGTAATAATCAGAGGAAAGGATTTCAGTGGGTTTAAAGTGTTTACGGGCAAAAGTAGATTTGCCTGAACCAGTTACACCAACTAATACTACCAATGAAAACTCTGGCAAGGTGATTTTCATAAATAATCATAATCTTCGTCATAATCAATAGATCTGAACAGCCCCACAACTTGGAGCTGTTTACAGCGCATAACGTATTCTTGTAAAGCTTTTTCAACAACAGCACGGATTTGAAGTCCTCCTAGCCTGAGGGCTTCTTGGATAAGATTCTCATCAATTTGTAGATTAGTTGCCATGCACATACAATTGTACAATATCTTGCACAAGTCAAGATATACCTCATTTGTATATTATTACAGCGCAATGTTGCATATTAAGTAAGGGGAAGTGCGAAAAAAGTGCGAGTGTGAATAATAAATTAAGGCTATGAAAAACATTTATAAAGCACACAATGAAATATTAGAAGAGGCCGTAAATTTAAGTCCTCCAGAATGCAACTTAGTTGAAGCAGATATAGAAGCGCTAGCAAAAGAACTCAAAGAATACGTAGCAGAGTTTGAAGAAGCATTTAAACGACCTGAAAGTTTGATCTGGACAGGACATTATCTAAAAGGTTTGTTAAGCAACCTTGATCGAAAAAATATAGAAGCAATGGCACTATCAATAGGACTGAATGTCCGTAGCATGCAAAACTTTGTAGGACAAAGCCCTTGGCAGTTAGAACCTGTGATTGACACGCATCAAAAACTTATTGCAGAAAGTTTAGGTAATGATGGAGTACTGATAGTTGATGAATCAGGGAATGTAAAACAAGGAAAAAGCTCAGTAGGAGTAGCAAGGCAATATTGTGGATCAGTAGGAAAAGTGGAGAACAGTCAAGTAGGAGTATACCTAGGGTATGCCAGTAACAAAGGACATACCTTAACAGAAGGGCAGTTGTACTTACCAGAACAATGGTTTGATAAAGAGCATGAACAAAAAAGGGAAGAATGTGGAGTGCCAAAGGATCTAGAATTTAGAACCAAACCAGAAATAGCGTTAGGAATGATAAAAAAGACAGAAGAGAGAGGGCATTTGAGCTTTGAATATGTGCTAGCAGATGCATTGTATGGAAATAATATCGAGTTTAGAGATGGAGTAGCTGAATTAGGAAAAAAGTACTTTACAGCAGTATCTTGCGATACGCAGGTATACAAGGAGAAGCCAGAGGTCAAGGTACCTGAATATAAAGGTAGGGGAAGGAAGCCGAAACTAGCAAGGGCAAATATTGAATCAATACGGATAGATGAGTTAGCAAAGGAAATAGAAGCAGAAAAATGGAGTAAACATGTAGTGAAAGAAGGAAGTAAAGGGCCAATAGTATGTGAATTTGCCTTTGAGCGAATATGGGAAACAAGGGGAGAAGAAGAGCCAGTGGAACTGTGGTTGGTAATTCGGCGTAACCTAAATGAGAAAAGAGAGATAAGCTATTATTTGTGCAATGACTCAGAAGAAGTCAGCCTAGAAACATTAGTGTGGCTAAGTGGAATGAGATGGCCGATAGAAACATCGTTTGAGGAATCAAAAGAAGAACTGGGGCTTGATCACTACGAAACTAGAAGCTACTTAGGTTGGCATCACCATATACTATTAACTTGTCTAGCACATCATTTTCTGGTGAGGATGCGTTTAATGTTAGGAGAAAAGTCTCCAGCTTTAACTTTGCCACAGGCAAGAGTGCTGCTCAAGGCAGCAATACCGTTACCTAGATTGACAATAGCTCAATCACTAAATCTAATTCGTTACTATCAGCGCAGAAATTATACTGCTTATGCTTCGCATCGAAAACGTACTCTTGCTATATTGTCTAGGAGTTATATTCCATGACATTGCGCTGTAATAATATTTGAGACAAATTAATTTTTTTGTAAAAGTTGCAATTCACTATGTTTTTGAAACCCCTGTCTCTGGCAAGGGAGAAGCTCTGTAATTCCAAGATGCATTGGCTTTTCACCCCTTCTAGGAGTTAATAAAACAAGCCACCACTTTTAGTGGTGGTTTTATGACTTTAAAAATTAACTTTTCTTACTTAAATAACCCTGTGCCTGACGCACGTACAACTAAACAATTGCTGCAAACATTTTTGACTATAATACTTTTCTAGTTGAGGTAAACCATCGCGGAAGTTGAGGGACACTACCCCAATTAAAAAATTAAAATTAGGGTTTTTAATACTTCAATGTTGGAACAATAAAAAACACGCCATGAAGAGTATAGGGTTTGGCAACGAAAGCTCCTCACTGGAAGAGTTTGTCCTAATTTCACGCTGGCTTCACGCTTCGATATTTATAATTCCCAGTGTTAAGAATGCAATGTCTAGAAAGGTTTAGGCAGTAGATCTTAGAAATAAAGAAAGGGTAATAAATTGATGAAAAAGTTCTTTAACAATGTTTTAAGGAGAATTTTATGTTTATAGTCAGAAGAATAATACCGAAACTGATTTTTTTGCTGCTCCTCAGCGCTTGCTCAGATAGTGGTGATGACAACAAGTCAAGTTTCAAACTTAGTTTGTTAGAGTCAACAGTTAAGTTGATTCAAGGAGAATCAACAAATATAGTTGTCAATCTAGAAAAACAAAATGGCTTTGACGCGTCTGTGCAGTTAGAACTAACAGGCAATACCAACGGAATTACAGCAGGCTTTTCTCCTAATCCTACTAGTGACAGCAGCACATTAGCACTTAGTATTGATGCATTAGCAAACTTAGGTGAACGTACACTTACTGTAAAAGGTAATGGTGGTGGGAAAGAGGCAACAGCTAATATAACTTTGATTATTGAAAAAGCCTCTAATAATGCAGGGTCTTTTTCTCTGGGGTTAGAACCTACCACAATTGGAGTGACTCAAGGAAAGACGGCAAACATTACGGTAAACATAGTTAAGCAAAACGGTTTTAGTGCGCCCGTACAACTTGAGCTAACAGGTGACACTGATGGAATTACAGCAAGTTTCTCTCCTAATTCTACTAGTACCAGCAGCACGTTAACGCTTAATGTTAGCGCAACAGCAAGCGTAGGTGAACGCAAGCTTACTGTAAAAGGTAGTGGTGGTGGGAAAGAGGCAACAACTAATATAACGCTGACAATTGAGGAAGCTTCTAATTCTATGGAGGACTTTTCTTTGGAACTCGAGCCTAACACAATTGGAGTAACTCAAGGAAAGACAGCAAATATTACTGTAAACATAGCTAAGCAGAACGGTTTTAGTGCACCCGTACAATTCGAGTTAACAGGTGACGCTAACGGAATCACAGCAAGTTTCTCTCCCAATCCTACTAATGACAGCAGCACATTAACACTTAATGTTAGTGCATCAGCAAGCACAGGTGAACGCACACTTACTATAAAAGGTACATCTGGTAACCAAAGTAAGGAAGTAAACCTTAGTCTTAATGTGCTTAAGGAAGGCCCTAGCACATTCAAGCCTGCTGAGAAACCCTCAGGCATAAAGCTTAAATTAGATTCACTTTTTTATGAAAGTGGTCAATTATTAACATTAGTGCTTGATTTTGGCAACATAACACCACCAGATGATGTACATGAAGTTGTACTAAGTGCTTCTGAATCAGGTGATGTTGAGCGAGTCGCACTTAAGAAAGAAGCTCAAGGACGTTATACTTCCGAAAAACCCATAGCCGTAGAAGCTATTTCTGGTGATGTAAAGGCAGTAGATGGGATCTTTACTCCTAAAGCAGGTGAAGCATTTTATGCTCTTTACTTCTTAGATAAAACAGCTAATTCTTTAAGTAAACTTGAAGAAGATGTTATTTTTGACTTTGCCTTATTTGAAGGAGGAAATTTAAATCAGGCTCCAGTAAAAGTTGATGCTAATATTGCCTTAACTGATGATGAAATAAATGCCCATAAGGATGCAAGGGCTGTGGGTACGTTGGCAACTAAAGATGGCATTGTTCAAATTGCTACTGAAGAAGTAATGCTTTATACAAATAGTGATGAAACCTTGAAAGCCTTTCTAGAGGAAACATCTGGTGTAGTCATAGGTGTTCAAGAAGGCCAAGGAGATGAGGAAAATATCTATCTTATAAAAGTAGATTCTAGTAAATTGAGTACTAGTGCTACAAATGGTATATCTTTACTGGCACAGCTAGCTCAACTACGCTCATTGCATGAGGAGGAGGGTGAGTTGGTTGCTAGTCAACAATCTACTTTAGAGATGTATCATTTTGTTTTATATCAAAGGCTCGAGGGCTATAAAGTAACAGTTAACCCCCGTATGCAGTATCAAGGTGCTCCAGCTATTTCAATTATTGAAACAATAAATATTAACCACACTATGAGAATGGTTGGTCAGCCCGGAGCAGGATTTTGTATACCCAATGACCCTACTCGCCCCTGTGTAGAAAATGTACCTGCTGTGTGGGCATTTAATGCACTTTGGGACAAAGACACTGAACGTATTAATGTTGCTGTTCTTGACATGGGGTTTGCAGCAAATGACGACTTTCGAGCTCCTACTACAGGCCCAATGATTGAATGTGATATGACAAGAAGTGGCTCACCTGCTTGCGGGCCAAGTCGTGCACAAGGCTCTCCAACTGTTGGAAATAGTTTTTTTGGAGGTAGATCGTGGCACGGAACAGGTGTAGTCACAACTATTGGTGGAGTTGTTAACAACAATTTTGGTGCAACTGGTGTTGGTGGTCAGGTAGTTGTTCCAATGCTTTACAAGTATGACTTAGCAGCCTATGCTTTTGATATTGGTGCTGGTATTAGAAGAGCGGTAAATGATGGTGCATCATGTATTAATATAAGTGCTAGTTATCCCTGTCGAATACTTACCAATGTAGGGGTGGCTTTTGACATTTGCAGTCCTGGAGGCAGAGCTGGTATTTGTGCAATCTTGACAGCAGGAGCCCATGCTGCAGCAGCTACAGTATGTGCCACTACTGGTTGGATTCCTTTTGTTGGAGCGGTAGCTTGTGCAACTGCAATAGGTACTGCTGTATCAGTAACTGCTGCTTGTATAAGTACATTAGCTTTAGGGGATGTAAGGAGTCCCATGGCTAGAAGTATTAATTATGCCACTCAATTAGGTGTACCTGTTGTATCTGTTGCTGGAAACGCTTTAAGATCAGGGGGCCTCCCTGAAGTTGTTAGAGATATTGTTGATTTATCAGATCAACGTACCGAGAGTTGGGGACTCATCCCTTCTGTTTTACCAAATGTTATAACTGTAGGCGCTGTCAACGATAGTCTTAATAATGCGCAGTTTTTTGGCGATAGAGTTGACATTTGGGCTCCTATTGAGTCTGCTTACATGTCCCCTGTAGATATTAATGATATATCTTCAAGTGTAATAAAGGACGATATTGGTGGAACAAGTGCAGCAGCACCTTTTATTACAGGGTTAATTGCAAATATGCAAGCTGTCAATCCTGATTTGAATCCACGTACTCCAGGTTTAAGCAATGCTCAGCGTGGTAGAATTGTTTCACAAATCAGAGATATCTTAACAGATGATGCCAATAGTTTTAGCAATGCTGAGTTGGTTAGTTTAGGTTTTTCAAATCAACCCGTTGAGCGTCGCAAACTTGTTAACCCACTCCTTGTTATTCAAGCTGCTGCTGGTAATGATATCCCTGATGTGGCTAGTTTAGGGTATGACCAATCTCTTAATTTTAGTGAGTTAATAACACCAAATGATACACAGGCACAGGCTCAAACACTAAGTTATAATGAAACGGCTACAGGAACAATTCTTAGCTTTAAGGCAGAAGGAGATGTGATTCCTACAAAGGATGTTGACTGGTACAAATTTACTATGCCCACTAGCTCAGGGCGTGTTTATGAAGCACTAGTTACACTAGAGTTTCCTACTGATCCCAATAATGACAGCGTTTTTATTAGAGGTGAACGTTTTTCATTAGTTAGCCGTCGAGGGACTACAGCAATTTATAAGGTTTTAGCTGAATCAGGAAGCGAGCTTGCCTTTACCGTTGAAGCATCTGAAGGTAATGACAACGTTTACAAAGTTACTTTAGGAACACCCTCACTAGTTGATCCGACAGTGGAAATTACTGAACCGGTGTTAAGCTCCACTCTTTGTGAAAATCAAGCTATTACCTTTCGTGCAGCTGTAAATTATCCAGACGAAAGTTTAAATGTCAACCCTTCAAATATTGTTTGGCGTAATCTTAGTGCAAGTACAACTCTTGGTACAGGTAAAACTATATCAATTAATTTAAGCCAAGGTACTCATACAATAGAAGTGCGTGTTTTTGGAAGTGCTAGCCTTACTGATACTTTTGTCGCTACAATTCAAGACTGTTTGGGTACACCACCAGAAGCTATCATTACAACTCCCAATGAAGATATCAGTATAAGTGGATTTGATGGTTTTGATGATAGTAGAAACCAGTGGTACAAAGATGTCACACTAATTGCTACAGCAACTGATGCAGAAGATGGTACTTTAACAGGAAATTCACTTGTTTGGACAACAGATCGTGCTGATTTACAATCAGCTACACTAGGTACAGGTAATAACCTAGTTACTCGCCTATATTCAGATTCTTGCTTTGGTAGCCAGCATGGAATTACCCTAACTGTTGAAGATAGCAATGGAAATGTTACATCATCTGCTCCAAGAAGGATCTTTATTAGTACGGTTTGCTAGGATGAGTTCATTTTGGGTACTGTAGTTGACAACTGCGGATAATTATTTTGAGCTTCTAGACAATGACCATAAGTATGTCTAGGACAATGAAATTTATTTCCATGAAAATGCTAATAGATTACGTCCTAGACAGGATTTTGATTTATCCATAGTTAAGTACCACAGTACCTCATTTTGATGTATGTACTTTTTTAAATTTCCAAGCATAGTGGATCTTGATTAGAGATTCTTATCCTCACATAGAAATTAATTGGCTTTTAAACAATAAAGACCTTTAAAAGTTAGCCTAGCTTTCTAGCTCTAATTTTTCCCTTTTAGCCCTAATTGCTTCCTTGAGTTTTTAGGACTCTGATTTTACATTCTCTTAACAGCACTCAAGATAAATTGAAAGGATAAACAAATGAAAAACATGATTATTAATTCTTTAAACATAATCTTTTTGGCACTAATTTTTGCAGCTTGTCAAAGTAGTTCATCTGCACCTAAGGTTGAATCATCTGCTGGTAATGTTATCAATGAAGAAGATATGGAGTTATTGTCAGAAGAGTTGATTAACCTTCAGCTCGAGTACATAAAAACTTCAACCATAAGACCACAATACATTCAAGATGGTGCTTATGAACTTGCTTGGGTTTTAGCAGATAAAGAAGCTAGACCTTTTGGCAGCACTTATGTGGCTAATAAAAGTTACCAATACAATAAACGTTTTGATCAAAGTGACTACAACAATGTGCCCAATCATTACCCAACACTAAGAATCGCATTAAGCGGCTTGGCATAGGTCGCTACCGAGTGGAATTACCCAATTTTAATAGTTTTGGGGGTGTAGTACATGTTACGGCTTATGACACCAATAATTATTGTAAGGTTTACCACTGGTTTCCCTATCGTACACGATTGAGAGTTTATGTAACTTGCTATAACAACAACAGTCCACAAAAATCAGCTACTGATTGCACCTCTTAGGTAGCTGTAAATACGCTTAGCTATTAAGGAGGCTTAGAGTTTGCTCGAGCCCCTCAAATACCAAATATGGCGAATAGGGAATTAACATTCCTAGAAAGAAAATAAAGAGAGGATATAAACTATGAAGAAATTTTCTTTAATAATTTTTTTAACAGTGCTATCACTTAGTTGGGGACAAGATTTGCCCATATTAGAATCTAAAAACAGAGCTAAACTACAAAGTTTGTGTAATGATGTAAGTGTTCAGGCTGAGGGTGATACAATCACTATTAGCAACATACACTACTATTACAATACTTTCCTAAATCAGGACGCTTTCATAGATAAGGGATTCCTTCTTGGTTGCCTAAGTAATTCGACAACTCATACTATAGAATACATTAGTTTACACTACACTATAGAATACCAATGGCCTTCCGGTCGTGGTAGCGGTTCTCAGGGGGGAACTACTCAACTAGCCTTTGATCCAATAGAAGCTAATTCTACACAGCCTTTTCGCTTAGGAGCCCCAAATGAAACCATAACTGCGCTTATAACTAGTGATCTTGAGTGGGAAGCAGAAAATGGTGAAACAGGAATTCAAAGTGAAAGTTTGCAACTAGCTATCAGTGGTCAAATAATAGAGGGACTTGATGAGGAGTACTGTGATCAAGTAGAGCTTGAAGCAAATGAAAATGGGCAATTGCTTGTAGTAAGTAAGCTTGCTTTTTATCAGTACCCTATCCCTTTTCCCCATAACCCTCGAGCCTATGTTAGTGAAAAGGTAGATTCTGGGTATATAGTAGGTTGCATTACTAACCTTTCAACTAATTCTTTTAGTGGAAGTATAGAAGGTGATTACTTTACTTCCTATAATCAGGGTTTTGGCAATGGCTTTACTGACTTAAAAAGTGCTTCTCTTTTACCTAAGCAAACTGCTCCTTTTTTTATTGATGCTGTTATAAGAAATGACTTTGTGGGATTTGAGTTTTCTCCTACAGATCAAACATTAATAGCTTCAATTTCTACTTCAGGTCTAGATAGCGTTTCTAGTACTCCTAAAGGAGGTACCCCAAACACACCTTCAGCAGATAGTGCTTCTAGTATTCCTCAAGAAGATACACCAAACGTGTCCCCAGCAGAGCAGACTTTTTATGAGGATACGATTACCTATTATGATTATCTTAAGACTTGTACCCCACATACATTTTCATATGCACATCCGCTTGTTGCAGGTTTTGAGGGAAAAAATATCATAATTGGCAAAAAAGAAGATAGCTGTCAGGTTGAATTTCTAATGCCCGGCATGAAAATGCTATGTGATTTTTCTGCTGAGAGCATTGCAACACTCACTAGTGAGAAAAATTACCAAGATGCTAGAAATGGCACAATGTCTTCTACAAGAATGAATTCAGATGAATGTGAAATCTTCTAAAACTTTCTTGAGTTCTAAGTAGAATTACAGCTCAGTATTATTGATTTAAGAAAGGAGTAATAGAATGCAGTTCTCATTTAAATTTCTAGGCATTTTAACTTTTACTGTTTTGAATTTTAGCTCGGTATGGTCACAAAAGCTTTTAGTAGCACCCAGCGGTCCTATAACTTTGGGCTTAGGGACAATAGAGGACATGGCCTTTAGCCCTGATGGCAGGTATATTGCCACAGCAAGCTCGCTAGGTATTACACTATGGGATGCGCAAACACTTAACCTAGTTAAAACACTTTATTCGAGTACAGAGCAGGTATATCTCAGGAAAACTCTTGGGAATTCTCAAAGCTACTTTTATTACTATGGTTGTGGGGATAGTAGTACTTCCTATAAATGGTCTAATGGCACTTTTCACAAGTGGCCTAGAACAATTCCTGGAAGAAACTCTGAAGAAGATCAACTATGCATTAAATTTTCTCCAGACGGCAATTTTATAACTAATGGTATTGAAATATGGAATATTAACGATGGTGCGGTTATCACTTTTGATTATGTAGAGGATTGGTTAACTATAGAATCTGCGAATAATAGATTCTATGTTGTTCCTACCGACAGTGTTGCCCCCAATGATGGTGTTGTCTCTACCAACAATGGATATTCTTATAGTGTAGAATCTGATTACAACAGGGATGATTATACATCTATCTACACACTTAAAATTCAAACTGTAGAAGGTGAAAGTGTAGCCACTATTGAATCACAAGTTGCTCCTCGGTTTGCCAGTAGTTATCCTATGAGTGTACATTTTAGTCCAGATGGTAAAACCTTAGGGGTGTTGTGGAACACACCCGGTGGTAAGGCTGATTACCTACCACTTGATACAAGTGCTGTTTTGTATGATCTAACAAAAGATGGTAGTCCCTTAGGAACTTTAGGGCACCATTTTGATTGGATTACTTCTGTAACCTTTAGCCCTGATAATGATATGATAGCCACTACCAGATGGGAAGCTATTGATTTGTGGAATGTGAAAACAGGTGAACACCTACATACTTTAGATATTCCAACTGAGCTAGTGTGGGAGGCTAAGTTTAGTGCTGATAGTGGCCTTATTACCACTGCTGATAAAGATGGGCAGATTTTAGTATGGCAAGTTGATACAGGTAAACTGATTTTTAATGGTAAAAGTATTGATGATTTTGATAATAAGTCTGCTTTCAACTTCAGCCCTAGTAATAAGTTTAAATTTAGGATTTCATGGGATAGCGAACCAGACTATATTTATGAAGATTATAGTGAGCAGTATCTAGCAAAAGTAGGGTTATATGACAAAGAGGGGAATTTGCTCAGCGAGATACCTCATGACATAAGCGTAAACAGCGTAGACTTTAGTTTAGAGGGAGATCAACTAATTACAGTTGGTTTTGATGGTCTATTACTTATGGATACTGAAAATCAAACCTTTATCGAAAAACTTTCTAATTCCAGTAATAACTTCCCTTCTATTACCCATGCTGCTTTTACACTAGAAAATAGTATTGTCACCTTTCATATAAACGGAAATATTTGTTTATGGGAAAACCCTATTCCATATGATCCTTATTTGGTGGGATGGTCGTCACTAGGGAAATTAATACCTTTTAAGCATCAAAAAAAATTTTTTGATTTAACGACTAGTTTTGACAAACGTACCCTAGCCACTCGTAATGTTGACGGGACAGTCACTTTATTTCCTGTTGGTTATCCTGAAGATTTTGAGCAAGATAGCATAGTTTACACACCCTGCTTACCAGATAAAGAGGAGGAATCTAAGGAGTTTCTAAAATGAAAGATTTATTGAACAGCAGAATAGTGATTTTTAACTGCTATGAATTACCTTAGTTTTAACAGAATTGATCAATCTAACTTATCAAGGAGGCACATTCACATGTTTAAATTTAGTTTATTAAGTTGGTTATTTAGTGGTTTTGTGGTGTTTACTTTTAGTGTAGCCCAAGATATTAATGGCTCTGCTGAAAATGATGTTGTGACACTAACAGAAGCTCAGGGTTGGGCAATGTACGAGGCTTACAGAGACATCTTTAAATACCTAGAACCTCCTCAACAAGGGATTTTTGGTAGTTTTCTCCAGCCAGGTGTACAAGAAGTTATCGTTGGAGCAGTTCATGCAAGTGAGAATCCCAATTTACCATCTTTCTTATTGCGGAATGTTGATGGGCATTGGGTCTTCATGTTAATTATTGAAGAACTTAGCTTAGTCAGTTTTTACAACCCAAATTGTTATCTTTATCAAGAAATTGTTGATGGAAGAGATTTAGTAGCTTGTTCTCGTTCTTATTCTTATGGGGGTACTTATGATACCACATTGATATATGAGAATGAGTATGGACGGGGAGCCTTCAGCGAACTTATATACTGGAGCGCTGCTGGTGGTAAAACCCTCTTAGGTGGTGGTATTGTCGGCCTCGTGTGTGGTACAGAAGAACCTGCAGATCGCTATCTTGATAGCTTCCAATTAAGTCCTCCTATAAAAGGAGAAGGAGGAAGCCCCTTATTAACCCTTAACTTAAGTGAAGTCATCCTAACACCAGATGGTAATTGTTTTACAGCAGCAAATTATAGTGGTGAGTTCGTAAAAAATGGACCATCCCCAATAACTCATAGCCTAACGTGGGAGTTCGATGGTAATCGCTTTATTCCCCAAGAAAATACAAGAACAATATTAAATCGTTTCCGTCAAAAACCTGTATTAAGATAACGGTCTCTACAAATTATACAGAGGGGCCTAGCATAGAGTAGAAAGAAGTATAACAATGAAAAAACTAGTTTTCTTAATTTTTTTAACAGTATTAACTCTTGGCTGGGGGCGAATGATCCCCGTTATAGAGTCTGAAAACAAAGGCAGTTTGCAAAATTTATGTGATGATGTAACCGTTCCAGAAACAGATAATGCCATCACCACGAGCAATTTACATTACTATTACAACACTTTTACTGATATGAAGTTTATCTTTGGCTGTTTTAGTAACTTTACCCCTCACACCATTGACGATATAAAAATTGAGTATGCTTTTTTACCTTCTAGGTTTAATTTGGCTACTGAATACGCTGACTTTGATCCTATAGAAGCTGGGGCTACAGAAGTTTTTTCTTTACATGTTTTGGGGGTTGAGAATTCTTCTGGGTTGCCTATAACTTTGGATGCAAGCGCTATTATGCTAACTGATCTAAGATGGGTGTCTGATGATGGAGAAAGGGGAACACAAGAAGAAGATATCTCCTTTGAGTTTGTTGGTCATATTCTAGATGATTCGCTCGAGCAGCTTAGCAGCAACCTTTGCAATAAGATAGAAACAATTAACAGTGATACAGATTTCCCCCTTTCTATAAGTAACTTTGCTTTTTATGAGCTTCCTGTTTCTTTTGGAAAAAACAGGGCTGAGTTTATGTATCTAGTAGGCTGTATCACAAATTTGTCAGAGCACCTTTTTTATGAAAGAATTTTAGGGAAGTATGACAGCAGCTTTTCAGATGCTAGGGACATGTCATTAATAGTTCCTTTGTTACCACCACAACAAACTGTACCTTTCATAACAGAGACTAATGTTAGGCGCTCACCTAGAAGGTTAAACTTTTTTCCAGACAATGAAGAATTATTAGCTCCTATTAGGCTTGCTCAAAGCCTTATTGATGAAGAGCCTATCTTATTTACTGAGCAAGAATCTCTGGTAGGAAATGATGTTTCATCAAATGTTGAGTCAGATACACAAGTAGATGATTCCCAAGTTGACAGTGCTGAAGTTGATTTGCAAAAGCATTTCCTGTGGGTCCTTGATAGAAGCCAATATTTAAAAGTAGTTAGTAGTGATGGTGAAATGCGTAAAGAAATTGCTCCTGTAACCATGGACTCTTCTATTGGGGGCAGGCGAGTAATGGCTACTTCAGATGATGGTAGTTTTGCTATAGCTACAGGTGCCTATAACGTAATAGACCAGTTAGCACGTTATAATATTGATGGAACTAAAGTTTGGAATATTGCTTCTGGACGATATGGGGCTGTTGATATTGCCAACACAAATTACGTTTATGTCATCAAAAAGGGTAATAATAATTCTGGCAAGACTACTATACAAAAAAGAGCTACTGATACAGGAAAAATAGAAAAAGAAATAGAGCTTCCCTATAGAGCATTTGATATAGTAGTAGATGAAAACAATAAAAATCTTTGGGTTGCTGGTCAAGCGATAAGTCTCTTAGATTTAGAACTTGATGAAAAATGGACTATAGATCCTGTGAATTGGTATATTATTTCCATTGACTATGCCTCAGACGGTGCTTTGTTAGCTGCAGAGGGTGGTAAAGATAGGTTATTGCGGATAGATGTTACAGGAGAAATAACCAACGAATTTCCTTTGCCTTCTAGACCTGTAAAACTTGCGGCCAACAGGGAGAATGGAGATGTCTGGGTTTTGAATCCTAAACTAAAACTCTTTCATACTGGAAAGAATTCTGATTTCTGGGGTGAGCCTGTAATAGTAGAAAAAGTTGCTGGTGAATATGTTGAAGTTGTTCCACACAATGATTCCGTGTGGGTTGCTAACTATGGCAAAATACTTAATGTTTCTCGAGCAGGAGAAATCTTGGCTGAACTTCCTGAATTAGGCAGAGGACAAAGCAACTTGGCGGTATTCAGTGAATTACCACCAAATTATGAGGCTGACTCTATACAAGCAGAGGAAGTGCAGGTTGACAGTATAGAGGCTGATATGGAAAAACCTTTCCTATGGGTACTTGATCGCAGTCAACATTTAAGTGTAGTTAGTAGTGATGGAGAAGTGCGTGAAGAAATTGCCCCTGTGAATATTGACCTTTCTATTGGTGGCAATAGAGTAATGGCTGTTTCACATGATGGTACTTTTGCGGTGTCTACCAGTGCTTATGACGTTGTTGACAAATTAGCACGCTACAATATTGATGGCACTAAAGTTTGGAGTATTGCTGCTGGGAATTATGTTGCTGTCGATATTGCCAAGACAAACTATGTTTATGCCATAAAAAGTAGTGATTCTGGCAACGACATAGTACAAAAGATAGATGCTGATACAGGAGAAGTTGAAAAAGAGATAGAGCTTCCTTACAGGGTATTTGATATAGTAGTAGATGAACGCAATGAAAATTTGTGGGTTGCTGGTCAAGCTATTAGTTTTTTTGATCTAGAGCTTGATGAAGCTTGGACAATAGATCCTATTCAGTGGTATGCCGTTTCTGTTGATTATGCCCCAGACGGTACTCTGTTGGTTGCTGAAGCTGAGTACCTCGAGGGAAAAGGTAAAAATCGACTCTTGAGAATTAACACTTCAGGAGAGGTAATTAATGAGTTTGCTCTAGACTTTAGACCTACAAGATTGGTTTCCAGTAGGGGGCGTTGGGATGTTTGGGTTTTAGGCAAAAAGTTAATGCTATTTCGTCCTAAAGGCCAGCCTGATTTTTGGGGTGAGCCGCTTTTAACAGAAGATATTTCTGGCAATTATATGGATGCTGTTTCGCACGATGGTTCTGTGTGGGTTGCTAGTGAGGGTAAAATGGTTAATGTGTCTCGAGCAGGTGAAATTCTAGGCGAAATTCCTAGTTTAGGAGTAAAGAAAAGTTGCTTTACTGTGGTTAACCAGTAGCCTAGATAAGCACAAAACCATAAGTTTTTGAACTTTCAATAAACAATATTAGGAGGAATAATATGTTACATACACTTAGAGTAAATGTTCAAAGGTTTTTAGCCCTAGTTATTTCTTTTGGGCTTTTGCTAATGAGTCCGGGAGTGCAGCAGTTTGTTATTGCTCAAGCAACCGAAGAAATCCAGCAGCAAGAGGTTATTGAAGAGCTAGAATCTCTTTTTAATGCACTCGAGGCAGTCTCTAAAGAAATCCCTCGAGATACTTTCGATTTATTTGAAGTAGTATTCACTCAAGCCGATCCAACTCCTGAAGGAGTATTTACTTGGGTTCGTGACAACACTTATTTAGTGCCTTACCAAGGGGCTTTACGTGGGTCCCAAGGTGTTCTAATGGATAGGCTAGGGAACAGTCTAGACCGTGCTCTTTTGCTGCAAGAGCTATTACAACTATCAGGTTATGATACGCAGTTAGCTAGGGCACAACTTAATGAAAGTCAAGCACAAAACATTCTTGATCAGGCACGTCCTATTCCTGCTGAAGGTGCACTGCCACAAACTGCAGAAGTAGATATAAACACTGAACTTCAAAAGTATGCTACAGAGTATGGCCTTGACCAAGAACAGCTTATGCAGACACTCGAGCAATCCCAACAACAGCGTGAAGACCTGCTAGCAGAAATGAGAACCAGAGTTGAATCACAAACAGAATTTTTGATGGAGGCACTTGGTTCACCTACAGGTGATATAGCTGCAGAAAAAGCCCAAAATGTTGCTGCTTTGCAAGATCATTGGTGGGTGCAATATAAAAAGGATAAAGAATGGATAGACCTTGATCCAACTTTTCCTAATGCAGAGGTTAGCCAAAAAATAGTTGCAGCCAATGAAGTACTTTTCACAAATTCACTTAGTGATTTACCACAAGACTTGGTTCATAGATTACAGATTAGAATAGTGCTTGAGTGCATTACACCTAAAGGTTTACAAGAAACCATATTACTAGAAAGTCCTTCACTTATCCCAGCTGATCTATTAGGGCAGTATATAGCTTTGCAACACGTGCCTGTTAATATCCCACAGGTTCTGGACATTTCAAACACGGTAGCAGCTAAGGAGCTTATTCTAGATCAAGATAATTGGTTTCCTGTATTAACTGTTGGTTCACAGCAAATTTTTACCCATGACTATACTAGTTCTTGTAAAATTGGTACAGCCACCCCACCCTCCATAGGTAAAACCATTGGTGGTGTAGTTGAGGGGGTTACGGACTTGTTTGGTGATTTGGGAGACAGTTTTAGCAGTACACATCAAACCAATGAGACTGTCACAGCTCAATGGCTTGAGTATATTATTTATGTTCCTGGTAAGACAGAACAAGTCATTCGGCGACAAATTTTTGATTTACTTGGCCCAGCGGCACGAAATGCTAACATTAGCTTTACACCATCTGACGAACAGAATCTTACTTGGAGATTGAGTCTTTTGGGTAAAACAGAAATTCTTCCATTATTTAGCCAATTTTCAGCAGATTTTATTGATTATTTGACAGCTGAACGTTGGTTAGCCCAAAAGCAAAACATTTTTGCCTTACTTCAAGACTCTAATGCAAACTTTCAACCATTACCCCCTGTGTTGAGCAATCTATATACTTTAGCCTTAGTCCGCTCACAATGGCATCCTCATCCAAATCAAGTGCATTTGGGACAAATAAACATTCTAAGTGAGCATATACAAGTCAAGCTTAATCAAAACAGTAAAATGGTTCTTTTACAAGGCTTTGATATTGTAGCAAACCAAGTTGAAGCCAATCCAAAGCTGTTAGATCTATTCACAGCACAATTAAGTCAGGGCATTTTGGACACCAATGCCGAATCTTTACTGGGCATGTCAATTTGTCAAGATAATACTCAAAGTATTTTCTGCACAGATAATTATAGTGTGGCTGAGACCTTTATGCTATCACAGCAACAAGAAATAGAATGGTTAATGATGCAAAATACTTCTGATGTAGATTTAAAGACCACCCTATGGTCAGAAGATGCTCTAGCTAGAATGAGGCAAGATATAGTAAATGATCATTACACCGTGATAGCACCAACACAACCTATTAAGTTTGATAATACCAATTATATGGTTTGGTGGCGTGTTAATCCACAAACAGGTGAAATTTTAGGTTTTGGAGAAAATGGTTGGGGAGTAACATGGACAGAGTATACCATGCATCTAGCAATATTATCGATTATAATATGCATAAAGGGTGCAGACGCTACTAACGAGGATGTTACTAAAACAGCGATTAAATGTGGGATCGTGGGTCTTGCTGCTTATGCCCATCCAGCAGAAACAACTCTTCAAGTTATAGTTTTGCTTTTAGGATCAGGTGCAGCGGGTTATGGTTTGTAAATAAAGCTTAGTTGTTTTGTTCTACTTTTTTATGAACACTTATTCCTAAAGTATGTTGATATTTGAGGAGTTTTACCACCTAGAAGAAACATATTTGGCAGAATCCTTTTGTGAGTTTCTTACTTCTGTGACAGTACTGCTTGACACTTGGAAGGTAAAATGTCAACAGTGCTAGGCAAGAGTAGGCACGTTCAGGACATGTATCCAAGTACCCAAATAGAGTTTGATAAAAAAGTTTAAGGAATTGTGTGTTTAGGACATATATTCTTATACCAAGATACTCAAGGTAATTGTTTTTTGGGTAAATGTAGAGACGCAATCCTTCATTGCATTCAAGAATAGAGATTTTGCGTTTCTACAAGTGTCGAATAGCTTTTGGTGAATTTATCAAATGAAACTACATTACCTAACTCCAACGCACTGTGAGTTTATTTTGCTTCTTACCTCAAACACATTCTTTTGGCTAGCAAAATATTATTGTGACTCTAAACCAAGTAACAAATTCGAATTAGGAAGACACCACTTTTTATAAACAGGAAATTCTTATGGAGGAAATATGACATATAATTGGTTTACCTTATGGCTAACTTTCACTTGCTTTGGTCTATTTCAAATAGTTTTCAGTGAATCTGAACCAAACAACACTTTTGCAGACGCCCTAAATGTAGGCGAAGAAAAAACCATACAAGGAGAACTAGTTGGAACAGACAAAGACTTATTTAAATTAAGTATTGTAGGTGAAGCGCAACATTGGCGCGTACAAGTACTAGCTCGCCAAGCAGGGGTTTCTACGATCACCCTCTACAACGAAAATCAAAATAGCCAAGAAACCCTTAAAGTGCCAGCAGAAGAAAAGGTTGCACGGCTAGATAACATATTTTTAGAACCCGGCACATACTTTCTAGGTGTAGAAGGCAAAGATACGGAATACATGGTTCTACTTTTAGCACTAGATAGTAGTCCCCAACAAGAATCAGAAACAACATCTCAACAAGACTCAGTTGAGGAAAGTGCTCCAGAAGCAGAGCAAGCCCCCGAAGAACTTCCAGAACAGACTTCTAACGAAGAAGAATTAGAGCAAACTTCTAGTGAAGAAAAACCAGAAGTAGCTTCAGAGGAGTTAGAATCAGAGCAAGTTTCTAGTGAGGAGGAGGTTGAAGAAGAGCAGGCTTCTAATGAGGAAGAATCAGAGTCAGAACAAATCTCTAGTGAAGAAGAGCAAGAATCACAACCTCAACAGGAAACTGTGGAAACAGCAGAATCACAATCATCACAAACCAATGAAGTTACCAACACAATAAGCCCTGATGAACAAACAGAAGTTAGTGGCACACTTGCTGGTGTAGATACTGATGTCTTGAAATTAAATGTTGTAGGTAAACCACAGCTGTGGCTTATTCGAGCCATTAGCCACAGCGGAAAACTATCTAAAATAACTCTTTACGATAAAAACCTTAGTCCTAAAGTAAGTTTAAGTATGCCAGTTGGCGAACAGCGTGCCAGCGTGGGCGACCTTTCCTTAGAGCCCAGCACTTACTTTCTAGGTGTAGAAGGGGAAGACTCAGAGTATTCTATACATTTTCTATCGCTAGGAGAAGATACAGAAGCAAAACAACCTTTTTCTGAAGACTCAGAAGAACAAGAAACACAACAAACTACTTCAGAAGATTCAGAGTTAGTAGCACTCGAAGAAACTCCTGAAGAAGCGCCAGAACAAGCTGAATCACAACAAGATTCTCTAGAAAAACCTGAATCTGAATTGGCAGAACAAGAACCTCCCTTAGAAACAGAACTTGAACCAGCATTACAGGAAGTTTCTGAAGATATAGCTGAAACGGAAATAGAGTTAGAAGAAACTTCTGATGAACCAATAGAATCAGATGTAGAATCTCAACCACAGCAGGATTTGCCAGAAGAATTAGCAGAGCAACCTGAGCTAGAATCACAAGAACCTGTCTCAGAATCAGCGTTACAAGAAACTTCTAAAGAGATAGTAGAAGAGAACTTGGCAGAAGCTCCCATTGAGTTTAAAGGCTTTAATATCGCTTTAGCAGAACTTGGTGGAAAGGTTGAGTACGCAACTTCTAAATATAGAGATGAGTGGACAGCTGAGAATTTGATTGATGGTGTCCCTTTTACCGTAATCTATAAGTACACACGGTATGAATGTGTTTCATGTGGTTGGTCGTCAAGTAGAAATGCATCTCCACAAGAGGTTATATTCTCATTTTTTGAAGAGCGCGAAACTCTAGTAGAAGCAGTAATTATAGATACCACCACATTTTCAACATTTTCAGAGCCAGATAAGTTTGATAGCGCTCCCAATTTGGTAGAAGTTTGGGCTTCAACTACTAACCTTGATGGGGAGTTTACTAAAATCATAGAGGCAAACCTTGAAGCCAATTCATCTGAACAGATCATACATTTCCCACCCACACCTGCTAAATACCTAAAGCTGCACTTTCTTACCAATCATGGTGGTGATTTTATAAGGGTAGGAGAAGTCAAGATAATAGAAGCTGCCGAAACATCCATACTTGCTGACTTTCCTAGAAATTTAGCAAATCCTACCCTTGGTGGTTCATTTGCTTGGTTTACCTCTCAAAAAGATGAAGATAACGGTGCTCACCTACTCTTAGATGGTCAAACAGACACACCTGGATGGAAATCTGGTGATGATAGTTTCCCTCAAGACTTTGTACTTGCCTTTCGTGATAACCAACTTGCCTATATTGAAAAAGTAACTCTGAACCCTGCTGGTAATCATGATAAAAGTACTCAACCTCAATTGGTCGAAATTCTTGTTTCTACAAAAGATTTAGATAACTTTGAATTGATAGGAGAATTTACTCCTACACCAGAACAAGAAGAGTGGTCCTTTCCTATTAATAGGGAGGCTCGCTTTGTAAAGTTGCGTATTCTAGAAAATCATGGCGGTAGTTACACTAGCCTTGGTGAAGTAAGAATATTTGAGGGAGCTAAAGAAAATTATCAGTCAATTTTATTGGAGGCGCAAAACCCTATAGCTGAACAATCTACAGAAGAAGTTGCTGTAGATATAAGTGATAATGAGGGTCAAAAAGAAGTTGAACCCAATAATACACCTATAGAAGCTAATCCCATAGAAATAGACGATAAGATCTGGGGCGTAATTAATCCACTGGCAGAAGAGGATTACTTTAGTTTTACTGTACCTAGTAATAAGTCTATGTTGACAATAGATCTTACAGGGCAGCCAAATATTCGTACCTCTCTTGCTTTGCAAGATGATTCTGGTAATGTACTTAAACAATTCGATCCAGGGAACCTATTAGCTGAGGAAACAAAATTCTCGTGGTCTTTAGATGAAGGAGAATACTTTTTAGAAGTTAGTGAACCTGTATCTACACAAGTACTTATTTGGGACACTAGTGGAAGTATGGAAGGCAGAGTAGAAGATCTCAGAGTAGCGGTAGAGAACTATTTAGATCAAGTACCAGCAGGTGTGCAGCTTAATTTAATTCGCTTTTCCGATTCAAAAGCGGAAGTGTTGTTACCAGAATTTACTAGCGATATCTCACAATTAAAAGCTGCCACAGAAGGAAAATTCTTTGCTGACGGTGGAACACCTTTTTATGATGCAATAGCTAAGGGAATAGACCTGCTAGCAGATGTGCAGGGAAATAAGGCAATTATTGTAATGACAGATGGAATTGATACACAAAGTAAACTTAGCTATTCTGATTTTTGGCAAATACTGAATGAGCAACGCATTCGCCTTTATACTATTGGGCTTGGGGTAAGCTTAAAGCAGTACCAACCAGAATTCGCTACTAGTGGTGAACAAGTACTGAACCATGCAGCAATGGTGACAAATGGTCGTTATCTGTTTGCAAACACCAGTAGTGAACTTACAGGAATTTACCAACAAGTCGCTGATGAATTAGGGCAAATCTCTAGCTACTCTATTAAAACAACCCTTGATCAAGGAAAAGGCACCCTTAGCGTTGCAGCAATTGGCAATGAAATTCGTGGCAGTGTTCCTGTGTCAGCACCCCAAACAGAGCTTATTTTTGATGCTTCTAATTCAATGTGGGGGCAAATTGATGGTAGGGCGAAAATTGCAATTGCAAAAGACGTTATGTATCAGGTAATTGATGAATTACCTGATAAAACAGAAGTAGCGCTGAGGTTATATGGTCATAGCACCCCTTTTCGAGATGAAGGTGCTTGCGAAGATACCGAGTTGGTATTTCCCTTTGGAGAAATCGATAAAGAGCGCTTAAAAGAGGTTGTTCAAGAAATTACTCCTCTAGGCACTACACCTATTGCCTATGCGCTCGAGCAGGTGGCAGAAGACTTTCAAGATACTGTAGGCGAAAAAAGAGTTGTACTAGTCACTGATGGAATAGAAGCATGTGATGGGAGTTATGCTGCTGCTATAGATGAACTGGAAGCTAAGGGATTAGATATTCAACTTTTAATAGTTGCCTTTGCTATCAGTGATGAAGTAACCAAACAAGAATTAGAAGCAGCAGCAGAGCGCACAGGCGGAGAAATTTATGATGCACAAAGTGCAAACGAATTATTCGAAGCCATTAGCAAAGCAGTGGGTGTGCCCTATAAAGTTCTAGATGCTTCTGGAGAAACTTTTGCTACTGGGCTTATTGGTGGAGATGCCATTGAAGTGCCTGAAGGAGTATATACTGTCATTGTTCAAGCTGAGGAAGAAGAAGTTAATATTCCTAACGTCCCAATTTCAATAGATAGTAACACCATTGTTAACCTACGCAAAGAAGGACAAGAAATTGGGTACCAAATTCAAGCCCCCTAATGCCTATCTCAATAACCTCAGGCTCTTTAGGGTAACTGCAGTTAAAGTTATTCAATATAGAACGAGAAAGGAGAAGTTATCCTAAATAGGTGTTAGTTAGGTTATGATATACCTAGCATGTCTGAAGCAGCCTTAAGCTTAAGGCTTTTGGGAATTCCTGAAATCCATTGGCAAAATAACTTGTTAGAAAACCCTGCCCCTAAGCTATTAGCAATGCTCTGTTATTTAGCAATACAAGAAAAACCAGTAACACGCTCAGAATTAGCCGAACTTTTTTGGGAAACCGGCAAAACTGAAAGTGTGCGCTCAGCACTTTATAGTCTTAAAAAAATGCCCTACTCTGAAAAATGGTTGTTAGTGAATAAAAATTTTGTAGAAGCAAAGGCTAAAAGTGATGTAAATAATTTTAAGCGAGCCATGCGTAAAAAACGTTATGCTGAAGCTCTTAGCATTTGGCAACAGCATAGTGTAGAAGGTGCAGATTTTCTTGAGGCCTTGGAATTTCGTGGGGCAGATAACTTTAAACACTGGCTCGAGCAAGAACGCAACACCCTACAAGAACTGTACCTAGAAGCACTACAAGCTAGATTAGCTGAGCTGCAAGAGACTAATGACATTGAAAGTGCCCTTGAACTGGCTTACCAATGGGTAAAAGAAGACCCTTTAAGCGAAAGTGCTCATCAAGCAGTAATGCTTTTAAAGCACATGCAAGGCCGCACAGATGTTGCTTTTGAGCAATTTGAAAGCTACTGTCAAACTCTAAGGGTAGAACTAAATTTAGAGCCCTCGCCAGAAATGCTAAAGTTTCTGGGGCAGCTCGAGCAAGGAGGTAATACCCGAACTAAAAGTGCCCTATGGCTCAAGGGACCTAACAACATCCCCCAGCTACCAGAAAAGCTTATAGGTAGAGATAATTTACTAACTGAAGTACTAAAGATGTTAAAGCAAAATCAACGAGTTTTGCTACATGGTTTTGCTGGTGTAGGTAAAACTGCACTTGCTGCTGCAATAGCAGCACAAAAGGTAAATCAAGCACAAGGTGTAGTGTGGTTGCAGCTAGGCAATGATAATGCTGCTAGTTTGTTTGATTCTCTAGCACGCCCCTTTGCTGCACAACAATTACTAGGACAAACCAA
This sequence comes from Trueperaceae bacterium, assembly GCA_965223045.1. GTDB lineage: Bacteria > Deinococcota > Deinococci > Deinococcales > Trueperaceae > CBDCVN01. The sequence goes on along the minus strand of CBDCVN010000013.1, from coordinate 2,373,850 downwards.
AGAAACTGCCAAGCCAAAATTTTTGAAGGCTCTATTAAAAAAACATGGGATTCGTTTAGTAATTTTTGATGATGCTTGGAATGCTTATTCCCTTAGTAAATTGCTCGAGGTTATTCCTGAAAACACTGCTTTACTAGTTACTTCTAGGCAACGTTATCCTAGACTTGAAAAAGTTTATTTGACACAGCTTGAACCTAAAGATGCCTTAAGTTTGCTTAGCTTTGTTGCCCAGCAAGACTTTAGCCAAGATGCCTACGCTTCTGAACTTTGTGAACTAATGGCTTATAACGCCTTTGCCTTGCAAGTTGCTGGAAAAAATTTAGCTTTAAATAAGCATTGCCCCCAAAGGCTTTTAACAGAATTACAAGAATTCCCCCATACCTTGACAATGCCCGCAGAATTTAAAGAAGAAAATAAAGAAAGTGTAACTAACTTGCTAGAAATTAGCCTTGAATCTTTGAGTGATGAAGCTTATGAAACCTTCATTGCTATGGGAGCACTTTTCACTCCTAGCTGCACCCCTGAGCTATTGGCATTGTGTTTAAGGCGTAGTATAAATAGCACAGAAAATGCTCTTATGGAGCTAGCACAACAAGCAATAGTAGATAGAGTGAGTGAAGCTGGCAGTGATGTAATTACTTACCGTTTACACGATCTTGCTTTCAGTTTAGCCAAAGCAAACAAAAGCCTACGTAAGATGACTTTAGTTAAGGCTTGCTTAGAGTTCACTAAATGTCATCATAAAAACTTTGCAGAACTAGAAGCTGAGTTAGGCAACTTACTCTCTAGCCTTGATTTCGCTAAAGAAAGAGGCCGTAGCAATTTACTAATTGACATGATGTATTTATTGGTTGTAGAAGGTAATGCTTATTATTCTGCTCGAGGGCACAGTCCTCACTCATTAGAGTTGTTAGAGACGGCCACACAAGTTGCTAAACAAAGTCAGAGAATTGAAGAAGCGCATTATTTAAGCACTAAGTTAGCCAATGCCTTCCGAGAACTGCTAGGCGATTCTCAAAGCGCTCTTAAATATTATAAACAAGCTTTAGAACTAGCCATAGCTTCTAACAATACTCCACGTGAAGCAATCTTACTTTCTTTAGTAGGCCTTACTAGTTTTGAGTGCAATTTAAAATCGGAACATTATTTCCAAAAAGCCTATGATCTTGCTAACTCTTTAAATGATGATTTAGCATTTAGCCATGTCTTGCAAAATATGAGCTATAGGGCTGGTGTAAAAGGCAACTTTGAACAAGCTAGAGAACTTTCTATACAAGCAATAATTACCGCTAAACGTTTGCAGAAAAGTGCTGGAGTGGCTAAAGCTCGAGGCACAAATTATCTTTTTTATGCTCTTCTTAATTTAGGAGAAGCTGAAAAGGAACTAGGAAATCTTGAGCAAGCTTTGGCGAAACGTAAGGAAGCGCTCGAGCTTGCCCAAAGTGTAGATAATCAATTGTGGATGGCCTATGCTTTACAAGAAATTGCAGAAGTTCACCACAATCTAGAGCAAAAAGATGTAGCTAGAAAGAGTTATCTCAAAGCATTAAGTTTGTATGAACAAAACAATCACTATTCTAAATTAGAGGAGATAAAAGATTTAATGGAAACAGCAGGATATCTTTTTGAAAGGTGAAAAAGATGCTTAGACTTTATTTTACTATATTTATTTGCTCGATTTGCTCTAGTACGGCTTTAGCAAACCAGCCTTCAGATCCATTTAATCAACTTGACTTTGAGGAAATTATCTCACAAGTTACTGGAATACTTGGTAAAAAGCTTTTCTCAGAGTCTGGTAGTTGTAGTTTTAATGACTTTGATCTACCTGGTGAAGGTTGGTATGCCTCTGGTGGTACAAGTGGTTTGGCTGTAGCTGACAGTTCCTTTAATATTACCTCTACCCACCCTAAAAATCTAGCAGATGAACTAAAGGAGCTAGCAAAAATAGCGAATATAGAAGAATCTGTTTCAATAATAATAATTGATGATTTTAAGGGTCATGTGTTAACTTTGGAGGATACTAACGCTATTTTAGGTGAGGAGTTTTTTGAATTAGGTCAAAAGACTTGGCCTATTGATGCTAAAAAACGTTCTAAAGCCTTAAGGCAAGAAATACTTAAGCTACAACGGGAAGGGCAGTTTTCCCACGGTGCTTTGGTCTTTAATCATACCTTAGCTCTGCTCAAAGCAGCTAGTGATTTTAAAATGGATACTTCGCAATTAGCTAGTGAGAACAGAGTTGTTTTCTGGAACCCAGAACGTAATGAGCGTATCGTGGTAACAGCGTTCGATATTGGTAAAGTAAACAGAGCTAACATTCATAAAATTACCAACGACCTAAACAATTTACTACTCAAGCTATACTTGGATGAAGACATTAAGGACAATGTAGTGAATATGAGCTATTCTTTGTTGCCTTGTAGTGTTTTCAAAGATTTTAGGAGTAAGGACTATGCTAACTTTGAAAGTTATCTAGCAGAAGTAGCAGAAGCCAATAAACACTTACGTGGAGGCTATACCAAAGAAGAGTTAGCAGGGTCTATTCGTAGACTTGTTACTTATAAGACCACCCGTGATAATGAATATGTTCTTGATCTTATAGCTCACTCTGCACGTAAAAAAGAAGCAGGAGTAAATAACATTTTCGTGGCTGCAGCGGGCAACTATTCTCTTGGATACTCTCTATACCCAGCTGCTTGGCCAGAGGTAATAAGTGTGAGTGCTAGTGATGAAACAGGTAAAAAAGCAGATTTTACTGATGATGGCAAGATCATGGCACTAGGCGGTTGGTACACTCTTACTGACCCTTTAGAAAATTATAAAGAAAATGCGCAAATAGTCTATGCTGGCAGCTCCTTTTCTGCTCCAGTAGTAACAGTTTTTCTTGCTTTGGATTTGGCAAGATCAGAAACTGATTATTTGTGTGGTCGTGAGCTAAAAAAATACGTTGACGATATTAATTTATGGAGATTGCCAAAGTTACTACAAGCTACTGGAGAAAATGTACCCCTTGTTCGAGCAGTGCAGGAAACCTGTGACTTACCGAATAATGAATAGTCTAGATAATTAGATGCTGAAATAAGGAGCTAATAATGCTACATGATACTACCCAGAGATTTAGATTTTGGTGCTCGAGCATCCTACTAATTTTGTTGATAATAGTAATAATGCCTTGGCAAGGCAAAGCACAGGCTGCTGAAGAAGATAATAGCCCCCAAAGCAATAAGGCTTTAGCAGCAGAGCAAATCAGTCCCCTCATTGATTTAGATAACCTATCCATAAAATTTGCCTTAAAAGGGCATAACAATACTGATCCTATATCAGCAATTGCCTTTAGCCCCAATAATGATTTACTAGCAGCTGCAACACATTACATTTACCTATTTGAAGCTACTACAGGCGATTTAGTATTTACCCTAGCAAGCCATAGAAAGGCAGTTCAATCACTAGCCTTTAGTCCTGATGGCAACCTTCTAGCTTCAGGTAGTGACGATGGAACTATAAAACTATGGCAAATTAGCGATAGTAGTTTGCTAAGCACCATATTAACAGGTGATGTATCCTCTGAAAATGAAGATCCCCAACCCCAACCTGTCAAATCAGTGGCATTTAGTCCTGACGGCAAATTTTTAGTTTCAGGAGATGGTGATAGAACAATAAAACTATGGCAAGTGAGTGATGGTAGGTTGCTACAAACTTTTCCAGAGTATCACTGGCCAGTTACCTTTAGCCCTGATGGTCAAACTGTGGCCTCCAGTAGCCCAGATAAAGCAGTAAAACTATGGCAAATAAGCGACGGTAGCTTGTTACACTCTTTATCAGGGCATAGTGACTGGATTGAAACATTAGCTTTTAGCCCTGATGGCACACTATTAGCTTCAGGAAGTTGGGATAAAACTATCAAACTATGGCAGGTGAGTGATGGTAGCTTGTTACATACACTTTCAGGACATAAGAGTGATGTAGAGTCTCTAGCCTTTAGCCCTGATGGCACACTATTAGCTTCAGGAAGTTGGGATAAAACAATCAAGCTATGGCAGGTAAGTACTGGTAGCGAAGAGTATACTATTTCAGGGCATAATAGTTTTGTTGAATCAGTGAGCTTTAGTGCTGATGGTCAATCTCTAGCTTCAGGTAGTGCCAATGGAACTATCAAGCTGTGGCAAGCAAGTGATGGTAGTGAGTTGCGTAGTTTGCCTGCATACAATAGCTTTGTAAAGTCAGTAGCCTTTACTCCCAGTGGAGACCTATTAGCTTCTGCTGGTACGGATGGCATGGTGAGATTATGGGATATGAACAGTGGCTATGAAATTGATGCTCTAGCTGGGCACAAAAGTGCTGTTAATTCACTAGCTTTCAATACTGATGGTAGTCTTTTAGCATCAGGCAGTGATGATGACACTATAATAATTTGGCAGCTTAGTGACAGCAGCATTGTCCGTACTCTTGTAGGACATGAAGATGATGTCAATGCTGTAGCTTTCAGTCCAGACAGTACTCTTTTGGCTTCTGGTAGTATGGATCACTCTGTAAGACTATGGCAAGTAGATAATGGAAGTGAGGTTAGCTTCATTCCAAGGTATAATCAAGTTCACTCAGTAGCTTTTAGTCCTGATAGTGAACTTTTAGCCTCAGGGAGTTGGGATACTACTGTCAAACTGCATAGAGTAAATGATAGTCAAGAATTAGGGGTACTGCAAGGATATAGAGGAATGGTTTGGCCAGTAGTTTTTAGTCCTGACGGGAAATTTTTGGCTTCAGGACACAATGTTCATACTGAAGTATGGAAGCTAGATGATCATAGTAATGCACACTCCTTTCTAGGACAATGGGATAACGTTCTATCATTAGCCTTTAGTCCAGATAGCAATATTTTGGCTTCAGGTGGCAGGGATCACAGGGTTTTGCTGTGGCAAATTAGTGATGGCAGTGAATTGCTCGAGCTCTCAGATTACATCCACCCTGTTCACTCAGTAACCTTTAACCCTGATGGACGCTATTTGGTAGTGAGTACGGGACTGGTAGAGCAAGGCAACACCATTACTATCTATGATTTGTTTGGCAACTGAGTATACTAAGATATGTCAAACTCTTGTCAAAAGGCTTTGCCAAATTGCTGATCGTAACTTTACTAAGTATCTGTAATTAAATAAGTGTCCAGAATCGTCAAAAGCAATGTGCAGTAGGGCACAATAGGGGTAATAATCATTAGATTTCCGAGGCAAAAATTAACAGATTTTCTGTTTTAGCTTGTCAGGCAAAGGGAAATGTTGTTATGTTGCTTTTGAAATCAATAAAATTAGGGTATTGAAAACAAACACACATCGGCAAATTATCAAGATGCTCCAAAAGCACTATTAGGAAAAGAAGATTACAATTAGGATTATAGCACAGGATAATCAATGTAAAAACCTAGAGGGGTTTCAGCAAAGAAAAGTGTAATTGATGAAAGAAGTATTTGCTGTACGGATTTTTTGGAGAAAATTGACTAAGCTCTTTGCTGTGCTTGTTCTATCTTTTTTTGGAAAAAATATGCCTATGGTTTTCATGAAGTCACCCCATAAGAATTGTCGTGCTGTTCCTGCTATTCTGTAAAACTGGACAGTTATAAAATTACAGATACTTAGTTAACTGATACCCTTGTTGAAGATTTTGGACCACAGTATAGCTCATCTCACTAAGGGCATCCCGCACTTCACGCCAATGTTCTAAAGACTCTCCTGAAGGATCAGGAAGTGAGATATGTAACCTTGTGGTTTTAGTAGGATGGGTAGGACAAACCTCATTGGTACTATCGCACACAGTAATGACTACATCAAAACCCCAAGGATCAGACAAGTCTTGAATTGTTTTAGAAGAGTGCATACTTAGATCAATACCAACCTCTTGCATAACAGCAATAGCATCAGGCTTTACTTTAGTTTTTTCTATCGCATTTTGTCATCAAAAAGTAGGGTTTTTGACCCCTAAAATCCCGTGCTATTTGGGGTTTTAGGGTGAAATTATTTTTTATAAAAAATGGCTACATCTCGACCCCCATCAGGTCTAAGATATATTTTTGCTCTTCGTCTGGAACAGTGTTCCGATAAAAAGACATTCCATTTGTTTCAATTCTATTTCTGGTGATTGTTTTCAGTGTTTCTATTACTTGTACAAACGTCCATCTTCTTTCCCATCCTTTTTTGTCCTTCTTGAACAATGGTCCTAATCGTTTTTGCATGTGCCACTGCACATAATACGCTAGCATACATAAAAATACATGTGCTTTGATACGATGATCTAGATTATGATACACAGGTCGCATTTCTAACTGCACTGTTTTTAAATTGCGGAATGCTTTTTCTACTTGCTCTAGTTTCTTGTAGCTAGTCACAACCTCTTCTTTGTCCATCGTTTTTTCATCTACTTTGGTTGTTATTACATAACATCCATCTAGATCCTTAGCTTTTGCTATTGCCCCTTCTTTTTTACTCCATAACAGCTTATGTTTGGTTGATTCCTTTTCTTTATTATCTCCTGTTACTTTCCAACTAATATATTTACCCATTTTGTATTTCTGTAGCACTTTTCCTACTCGTGCTCCCAATACCTCTACAGTTGTTTTTTGCTTGTAGTTTGCTATTTCTTCAAGCTCCTCAGTCGTCAGTTCAATCAGTTTTTCTCTCGTTTTTGCATCTCGTTTTGCTGATTCAGGGTTTTTGCATAAACAGTATCTTCTACTTGGATTTTCAGCGTTTACTACCTCTGTTATCTTCTTTTCATTGAACTCAGATGGCTTTATTATTCCTTTTTCTATTAGTTTATGTATTCCAGCCCTTGTTAGTGCTCCTATTGTCTTTACACCTTTTTCCTCTAATTCTTCTGCTATTGCTTCTGTTACCATTCCTCTATCCCCTACAAATATCGCTTGCTTTATTTCATACGTCTCTTTTAGTTCTCCTATCTTGTTTGAAACTGTTGTCTGATCCTTAGTATTTCCCTTGAAAACTTCTACTCCTACTGGACAACCTTCTCCATTACATATTAATCCTATTACTATTTGTTCATGTTTCTTCTTCCCGTCTCGGTTATATCCATATTTTACCAATTCGCTATTTGTGTATTGGCCTTCCAAATAACTGCTCGTGACATCATATAGTACAAGATTTCCATTCTTGAGATGTTTCTTGGCTAACTTCTTCTGAATTCCTTTTTGTCTTGCTAGCAGTCTATCTAATGCCTCATAACAATGTTTTCTTACATCTGGTCTTCCTTCTACTCCACATTGTTCCCAAAGACTACTATTATTATATTGATTGCATAATGCTAACTTGCTTCCAGCAAATATTATCCTACCTATTATCATCGCGCTTATGTTACTCACCCATGGCTGGGGTTGTGAATACATTGCCTTATCTAATCCTATTTCCTTAATCATTGACAATATCGTATGACTTGCTCCATATTCTTTACTGCCTACTATTTGTACAGCTTTTGGATTACTTTTAGCAATAACCTCATTACGAAAGGTTAGCTGTAACATTTTAAGTTGCTCTAGAGTTTGTCCTGTTATCCTTCCGAATTGTTTGTGTTTTATTTTTCCATCTTCACGATAGCTGCTACGTATTACTCCTACTGGCTTATCTGTATTCGCATACTGGATCTCTAGGTGCATATTGTTTGTAGTAGCCACTATGGCTACACTATAAAAATATATCCCTATTTTGTCAATGATATGCTGTGGCTACTTGAAAAAAGTAGAAAAGTGGTGATACTGGCTTTGGTAACAGTGTTTTTGAAAGTGAAAATGGCGTTTTTTCGATACAACTTGCGTTCTATACCTGCTGAGTATACCTTTAACTCTACCCCTAGCTCTTTAGAATAGTGTCGCAACCAACCTTCTGCCATTTGACTACGTGCAGAGTTATGAGTGCATAGTACTAGAATTCGTTTCATATTACTTTACTTTAAGAAACTATAGTTAGTTCTCCAACTTGACAAATTAATATTTTAAATTTTATTATGGCTGAGTAATTTTAGTTTAGGAGTTGCTAAAGAGTAATTTACTCACACCTCAAACATATTATGGAGGTTGATTATATACCCAAATGGGTAAGTTGTTTTTGGCAGCACTTCTACATGGAGGTTAGAAATAATGAATAGAGTTTTTATAGCTCTTATTGCAATTCTTTTAGGTTTGTTTGTTGTGTTTGATGTCCTGGCTCAAGGAGAAGCTTCAGATGAGACAGCTACAACTGCTGAAGAGACTTCGGAGGAAGCAGTAAGTGAAGATGCTGAGGAAGACGCCGAATCAGATGAAGATGCTGAGGAAGACGCCGAATCAGATGAAGATGCTGAGGAAGACGTTGAATCAGATGAAGATGCTGAGGAAGACGCCGAATCAGATGAAGATGTTGAGGAAGTACTTGCTTACCCTGAAGGTTATCGTAATTGGACTCATATTAAGAGCATGATTATTCAACCAAATCATGAGTTGGCTGGTCTAGTTGAAGGATTTCATCATATTTATGCCAATGAAATAGCTTTAAAGGGTTACTTAAGTGAAGAGGGTGAAGAGTCTGAGGGTGAAGATGAAGAAGCCGAGGGTGATGAGGCTGAAGGTGACGAAGCTGAGGATGCTGAGGCTGAAGGTGATGAGGCTGAAGATGCTGAAGCTAAAAGTGATGAAGCTGAAGGTACAGACTCTGTAGGATTTGAAGATGGTTCAGTTATAGTTTTGGACCTGCTAGAAACTTCTTTTATCAAAGGAGCGATAGTAGAAGGTGCTAATAAAGCAGTAATAGTAATGGAAAGGGATTCAGAACGCTTCCCAGATACTGGTGGTTGGGGTTTCCAAATCTTTGCTGCCGATGAGGATCATACTCCTATAGAAACTGATGGTGCTGCGTGTTTTGCATGCCATACAGCAGTTGAAGATAATGATTTTGTGTTTAGTACCTATCGCCCTTAAAACTAACTAATTAACCTACTAAAGTAAGTAATCACTCACTACCCACTCCCGTTTACAAGTAGTGACTGAGTCCCCCCTGAATAAATTCAGGGGGGACTTTTTCAGGTATGGTAACCCAAACTATAAACCTATTTCCCAGACATTCTCTTGAGATTTGCTTGATGTGTTCAAGATTGTTACTTTCAGAAAGTCCCTTCCTAATTATACAGAACTACCCAGAAATTCTTATACTTCTTTAGGGATTTGTTTGGCAAGTCTTTTCACTGTTAGTCCTTGTACTAAGATAGCAAACACCACTACCCCATAGGTCATGGTTAAAATAAGATCACGTTCATTACTTTGCATAAGAGAAAGTGCTAAAGCTACCGAAATGCCACCCCGTAAGCCTCCCCAAACCATTACTCGCACAGTGTAGCGGGGAAAATCTCTAAACCTACGAAAAATACTAATGGGTAAACCCACACAGATAAACCTTGCAATAAGCACTACTGGAATGGCAATGAGTGTTGCTAGAATGTAAGGTGTAGAGTAGTTAATAGCTAATAGTTCTAAACCAATGAGTACAAAAAGCACTGCATTTAGAATTTCGTCCAGTAGTTCCCAGAAAGTATCTAAGTGCTCACGGGTCTTTTCACTCATAGCAAAGTCACGCCCACGATTACCTATAAAGAGTCCAGCAACTACCATAGCTAGAGGACCAGATGTATGTATTTGATTGGCAAGTGCATAACCACCAGCCACTAATGCTAAGGTAATAAGGACTTCAATAGTATAATCATCAACATCTTTGAGCATAAAATATGCTATTAGGCCTATTACTAAACCAAAAAGCAGACCACCTAAGGCTTCTTGGGCAAATAAAACTAAAGTACCCTCAAAGGTAATGCTTGCTCCATGAGCATCTGCACCTAAAAGACCAAGAATAACTGTAAAGACAACTATACCTACACCATCATTAAAAAGTGATTCACCTGTGAAAAGTGTTTCTATATTTTTGCGCACACCTATCTTCTTGAGTAGTGCTAGGACTGCTATAGGATCAGTTGGAGAAATTAGTGCACCAAAAAGCAAAGCATAGAGATAAGGTAACTCTAGTCCTAAAAGGGGTAAAATAAGGTAAATTGAGCTTCCTACAATAAAAGTAGATAGCAAAACACCTATGCTAGCAAGGATAAGGATAATCCACTTTTGCTTTTTTAAATCGTTTATATCTACATGTAGAGAACCAGCAAAGAGAAGAAAGCTTAGCATCCCTTGCATAACTAACTCATTAAAATTAAGACTTTCTAAAAAGGAAGCCCCCCATAAATTCACTGCCTCATTATTAAATAGCAAAAGTCCTAATGAAAAAAGTAACGCTACTAAAGTTACACCTATAGGAGTAGGTAATTTGATAAAACGCTCATTAAAATAGCCAAACACGGCTGTAATGGTAATCAAAATAGCAAAGATATCAAAAATGTTCACAACTCTAGTTTAACCTGTAAAGAAGCCTTTATTTTTTCTAAAATTTTAGTGATGCTTTCTCTAGTTTGCGTAGAAAGATCATCTTTGATTAAAACAGCATTGTTTTCCCTCTGGTAAGCATCAAATCCTGCTGCAGCCGTGTAAGATCCCAAATGGTAAAGTTCTAGGGCTTTATTAATAGGTAATTCATAAAGTACCTCAACCTCTTTATAGTTAAGATAGTAAGAACTTAAGGGTTTATTGCAAAAGGTGAGATAAACTTCTTGGAACTCATGGTCAATAGCATTGGGGTAAGATATTTTAACTTTGTTGGTTTCAAAATAGGTTAGCTCTTTAAGCTCGAGCTTTAAACCCAACTTTTGCTCAACTTTATCAATAAGATGTAGCAAAGTTTCGCCAGCTAAAAAGTGGCTGGTCATACTTGCACTTAGCCTCTGAGGTTCTAAATCTTTGTATTCAGAGCGGCGTTGCAAAAGCACATAGTTTTGATCTTTTATAATCCACAAATGAAAGCTCTTATGCCAATCACCATCACGATGAATTGCTGAAAAGTCTTTTTGTTCGCCTGTTTCTTGGCCTTGTTCATTAAGCACATCAATAAGCTTAGCTACTTCCTTTGACATAAGCTTAAGTTTAACATGCTTGTACTACACTTTCCCAACAGTATTAAAAAACGAAATTGCTCAAAATTGTGTTTATAATAGGCGTAATTAGGAGTGCTTTCCAATGAAAACACATAATGTCAACCAAAAAATCAAAAGAAGAATTATCCCCTTAGAAGAATCCTTTTTCAATGATGGTTATTGGTATGTGTTGAGTTCTACTAGCCTTGGTGGGAGTAACTTATCACCTGATCAAATTGCTCAGCGGTTACAAACAAAAAATAGCAGAGTTATGAATCAGCTTCTAGAAGATGGAGTTTGCCTTCCACTTTATTTTCCGGGTGATTGTGCGCTTGATAATGGAATTATAGTAATTGGTGAACTTACCAAGCAAGAAGAGTCGGAATGGATAGGGTGCATACGCTCGAGACTAGAGATCCCCTGTGGAGAGTTTATGGTGATGGGTGGTGGGATCGAGGAGGATTTCGAGGTAGCTCTCGAGCATTTTAAAGCTCCTGATCCTCATTACACGTTCTTCCAAAAAGCCAAACTAGATCCGGGCACATACCTAGTTGAGATCTATGCTTATATCTCGAGCATGACTGTAAACTTTGCTTGGGATGATTTCACAAAACAGCAAGAAACTATTAATGTTGCTTGGGATGACTTAACTGAAGAAAAAGAGATCATTGAGAATTGGTGGAAACGGACTCGTCCGGGGCAGGGTTATCCACAATGGCTCGATTCCTACTTAGAAGAAGATTATGTTGATAGTGATGATCACGATCTAGTAGAGTATATTATTCGTTTAACTCCTGCCAAGGGAGAAATCCCCCTACCACAACTAGAAGAGGACACTAATTGGTGTGGCGTTTTTGAAATTCGCAAGCCTGAACTTTGTCCTTTAGGTATTTCTCGAGAACTAGTTATTTAGGTTTTTTATTAGATTGTAAAACGCCACTCCCTACAAACTAATAAAGAACCACAGACCAAGTAAAAACAAGTGTGCCCCTATGATGGCTTTAAACACCATTTGATAAACGAATTTGCGATTTTTGTGCCTCAAACGTTTTTGTGCTACAATTCCACCGGGCCAACCTCCCAATAATTCTAAAGTGTGTAGGGTGTTTTCTGGGATGCGCCAATCATTTGCCTTTGCTTTCCATTTATCAACAGCATAGGCCATAAAAGTTAATAAGCTCATAAGTAGATAGATGACCAAAATAATAAAAAAAGTTAGCATGTTCCTATGCTACTTACTCTTAGCACTACCTATCAACCTGCAACTGACTTGGGATTTTTGTTGCACAAGCACCCAGCTAAAGTGCAGAGCTTTAAGCAAAGCTTTGGAACAGCTTATGTATTTTACCCTGAGGCTACTAAAGAACGTTGCACTGCTGCATTACTGCTAGACATTGACCCTATGAAACTTACTCGTAGAGGTAGAGAAAGTAGCTTTGCCTTACAGCCTTATGTGAATGATAGGCCCTATGTAGCTTCATCTTTTTTGAGCGTGGCTATGGTAGAAGTACTCAAAAATGCTTTAAGAGGTGATTGTAAAGGTTTTGAAGAGCTAGTAGAAACCCCTTTGCCTTTGAAAGCAACTATTGCATCTTTGCCTTGCCGAGGTGGAGAAAGTATAGTTAGAAATCTTTTTGAACCTTTAGGCTATAAGCTCGAGCTACAAACAGAACCATTAGACCCTAAGTTTCCTGATTGGGGGGAAAGCCGCTACATTAGCTTAACCTTAGAGCATACCACCCAGCTTTATAAATTACTCAGACATCTCTATGTACTTATTCCTGTTTTAGACAATGACAAACACTACTGGGTAGATGAAGACGAAGTTGAAAAGTTGCTTAAACGTGGCGAGGGTTGGTTAGCAGGACATCCAGAAAGAGAGCTTATTACTAGGCGTTACCTAAAGCACAAAGGCTCTTTGGCTAAGGTTGCTTTGAGACAGCTCGAGCCAGAATCAGCTTTGGAAGAAGATGACAAAGAAACCCTTACAGAAGAACGCATAGGGCTCCATCGTCAAAGGCTTGAAGCTGTTACAAAAGTTTTAGCAGACAGTGGGGCTACTCGAGTACTGGACCTAGGTTGTGGCGAAGGTAAGCTTATAAAAATACTTCTTAAAAATAAACAATTTACTGAGATTGTAGGGGTAGATATTTCTAGCGTGGTTTTAGAAAAGGCCAAAGATCGTTTTGATAGATTGCCTGAGCGTGTAGGTAAAAGACTTAAGTTAATGCAGGGCTCATTACTTTATAGGGATCAACGTTTGGCAGGTTACGATGCTGCTGTTTTAATAGAGGTTATAGAACATTTAGACCTTACTAGACTACCTGAATTTGAGCAGGTAATCTTCGCTCATGCTAAACCCAAGCTAGTTATAGTGACTACTCCTAACAGTGAATATAATGTCATGTGGGAGCAGCTATCGGCAGGTAAATTTCGCCACTCTGACCACCGTTTTGAGTGGACAAGAGCAGAATTTAAAATTTGGGCTGAACAAGTTGCAGAAAATTATGGCTATGAGGTAGGTATTTCACCGCTTGGCGAAGAGAATGATGAATATGGTGCGCCTTCACAAATGGCAGTGTTTAAATATGAAATACTGTCACAATCAAAAACTTAGATGATTTCAGAAAAGGTTTATCAGTAGGCTAGAGCAAAATAATTTAAACAATTGCAAAGATAGTTTTAGCATATAAAGAGAATTACCCAAGTTTTTCCCAAACTTATTCAAATTGGGTATTTTGCTGATATTTGGGTCAGGTTAAAAAGGCAAATTCTATAGCTATGGTATTTTGCTCCCTTTTTTCAAGAGCCACAGAATCCATATAGAATCAGAGTTGTTGCTACCGTCAGAAATCTCAGATGAAGGAGAGTTAAACTAAGTTTTAAGAAAAGGTACCCTATTAAAGGGGACCATTTTGTATTCTTAAGGTGACGTCTATGAAAAAAAGCCTTTTGTATTTTGGCTTCCTCTTAACTTTTGTATTTGCCGAACCATATACTGTGCAGGTTGCTGCACTTTCTGATCAAGATGCTGTTTTAAAACTTCGTAATGATCTTGTTAATCAGGGTTACCCTGCATACATTGTTAGTGCTAGTACAGATCAAGGTAATTTACTTCGTGTACGTGTGGGGGCTTTTGCTAACCGTGAAGCTGCTGCTGCTTTTTCTAAAGAAATGGCAGAAGAGGCAGAAACGACACCCATCCCAGTACTACTTAGTGCTATACCTGAAGGTTTTATTCCTTTACTAGCAGAGTTTATTGTTAGCTATCCCTACTTTCCTAATATAACTAGTATTAAAATTGTGGCATGGGGCCAAGAAGGTAGAGCTTTACGTTTTCAGGGTAGCTATGAGGGAGAATGGTTAGAGGCAGAATATAGAATTTTAAGCCCGGACCTTGTAAGTAATTCTTTTTCAGCATGGCGAGCTGCACCTAGTGAAGATAGCTCAATAGTACGTGTTTATAGTGTTCCACTTTGGCCTGACTATTTTAGTGAATTAAGTACTAATGCCCTTACTAAAGAACAGTCACGCATCTTAACTAAGGTTGCTAATGATTTGGAATTGCGTACTGAAGAAGCTGAAGAGTATACATTTTTTGCTCCAGGTACTGGTAAGCCTTATCTAGTACGGGCTGAACGTCGTAGCTTGGAAGATAACTCTTTTGAAAGATATCCAGTTTTAGGTGACAATGATGGGGTACGTATAGTTGAAACAGGGCCAGAGTTAGTTTGGTTTGATCGTGCTTACGCTGATGACATACCAAAAGGTATGAATACTGTAGTTCTAGACTTGCAGGCCTCTGAAGGGTTTCAATCTGGTACTCCAAGAATTCATGGTAGCCTTCAGGGAAAAGGTTGGACTGCTATTCCTGATGGTAAATATACTACTCTACATTTAAAAGAAACAGGGCAAGCATGGCGTGTTGTAGCAGGAACGCCACGCTGGGCCTATGAAGACTATTTGCTAGTCCAGCAGGGTAATGAACTGGTGCTGTATAGTTTTGCATTACCCGAATAAACTCGATGCTTACCTACCATTTTTGATTATTGTTGCGAGCACCTCTGATGCATGTAGAGACGCAAAATTAATTTTGCGTCTCTATCACCACTAATTATACTATTGGTGTTTATAATCACTTATGCTAACTAGCAGGTTTAAAATCTGCATCAATCACATCATCATCAGGTTTATTTTCTTGTTGTTCTGTTGTTACATCTGAATTAGCTGCACTAGAATCGGCTGCTGGTGCCCCAGCTTGCATAAGTGCACCTAGTTTTTCTTGCAACTTATTACTCAAATCAGTCAATTTATCCTTAGGGGCTTCACTATTTACTGCTTGCTCGGCTTCATTAATAAGCCCTTTTACTTCTTCTTTAAGATTATCAGGTGCAGCAGTAGCTTCATCTAAAGATTTTTGGGCTTGGGTACGTAAACTATCAAGTTGATTTTTTGCTTCAATATAATCCTTTTTCTCACGGTCTTTCTCAGCATTGGCCTCAGCTTCTTTAATTAAACGGTCAACCTCATTATCGTCTAGTGTGGTTGTATTCTGAATGGTTATAGAAGCTTCTTTTGAAGTAGATTTTTCTTGAGCAGTAACGTTTAAAATGCCATTAGCATCTATATCATAAGTGATTTCAATTTGTGGCATGCCTGCTGGCATAGGGGGAATGCCATCTAATTTAAACCTACCAAGAGATTTATTATCAGCAGACATAGGACGCTCACCTTGTAGTACATGAACTTCTACACCAGGCTGATTATTTTCAGCAGTAGTAAAAGTATCAGACTTTTTAACAGGCACAGTGGTATTGCGCTCAATTAAAGGTGTGAATACGCCACCTTTAGTTTCTACACCAAGAGTAAGTGGGGTAACATCAAGTAAGACTATGTCGTCTACATCGCCTGTTAATACACCTGCCTGTACAGCAGCGCCAAGTGCTACTACCTCGTCAGGATTAACTGATTGATTAGGTTCTTTACTAAGTAATTCCGTAACAAGGTTTTTTACTGCTGGCACGCGGGTAGAACCACCTACTAAGATAACTTCATGAATATCATTTTTACTAAGTTTGGCATCTTTTAAGGCGTCTTCAACAGGTTTGCGTACACGTTGTAAGAGTGGGGCAATAAGTTCTTCAAACTTAGCACGACTAAGTTTTTTATCTAAATAAAGTGGTGCGTTGCTAGCAGGGTCCATTGCAATAAAGGGAAGACTAATTGCTGTTTCAGGTAGGTTTGAAAGTTCTATCTTGGCTTTTTCTGATGCTTCAATAAGGCGTTGTAGGGCCTGTTTATCTTTACGTAAATCTACATTGTATTCCTTTTGAAATTCATCAGCTAACCAGTTAACAATGGCATAATCAAAATCTGAGCCACCTAAGTGGGTATCTCCGGAGGTTGAGCGTACCTCAAAAACACCGTCACCTACTTCCAGAACAGACACATCAAAAGTACCACCACCTAGGTCAAAGACTAAAACTGTTTCGTTACCTTTTTTATCCAGACCATAAGCAAGTGCAGCAGCAGTAGGTTCGTTAACTATACGCAATACCTCTAAGCCAGCAATCTTACCTGCATTTTGAGTAGCTTCACGTTGTGAGTTATTAAAGTAAGCAGGCACAGTAACAACTGCTTTGGTGATTTTTTCACCTAAACTAGTGCTTGCGTCCTCAACTAACTTTTGTAGCACCATTGCAGACACTTCTTCAGGTGTATACTTCTTGCCATTTGACACAAAACGTACACCACCATCATCACCACGTACAACTTCATATGGGCTACGCTCAGCTTCCTCACTTACTTCTTCCCATGTTCGTCCAATATAGCGCTTGACTTCAAAAAGAGTCCCTTGAGCATTGAGAACGGCTTGGCGTTTAGCTACCTGACCAACCATACGCTGATCGTCTTTAAATGCCACTACTGAGGGGGTAGTTCTACTGCCTTCACTATTAACCAATACTGTAGGTTCACCTCCCTCCATTACAGCAATAACACTATTAGTTGTTCCTAAATCTATACCAACGGCTTTAGCCATAATTTGTGCTCCTTATTTAACTAACCTTGCTATGAAGTTTATCTAAAGTTTATGTAGCAAGGCACTATTCTCTGCGTGAGAGTATAACAATACTAATGCCCTAATGTCAAGAGATTTGAGTGTGTTATTATCAAGTTTGCTTTAATTTTAAACCCTAGTAGAAAATCGCCGGAATGTTTGATATTTGTGAGAAGGGTGAAACTAAATTCAACACGTGATAATTGTTGATTCCGTAAACAGAATTTCACTTTTGCTTCATAAAATCTTAGTATACTCTTATCAAGTCTCCTATAATTTAATAGGGGATTCTGTTTTTAGATAGCACCATTTTTTATTAAGCTTGAGCTTAATCTAATGGTAAATTCAACCTTATTATTTAGGAGGTATATTAAAGAATGGATCCTTTCTGGGTTGTTGTAATTATAACTATTGCATTACCTATGCTCATCCAAATGTGGCTTAAAGGCACTTATGGCAAGTGGTCTAAAGTTCGTAACACCGCTAATTTAACTGGAGCAGAAGTTGCTAGGGCTATTTTGGACGCTAATGGCATTGACAATGTAGAAGTAGAGCCTGTAAAGGGGCGACTTACTGACCACTACGACCCTCGAGCACACAAAGTGAGATTATCCGAAGGTAATTATGGACAGGCTAGCGTGGCAGCTATGGCGGTCGCTGCTCATGAAGTAGGACACGCTATTCAGCACGCCAAGGATTATCAGCCTTTAGCGTGGCGTACAGCAATTTTACCTGTGGCTAATATAGGTAGCGGTTTGGGACCTTGGCTAGTTATAGGTGGGGTTTTTCTAAACTTCTTTAATTTAGCTGTTATTGGATTACTCCTTTTTGCAGCTGCAGCCCTTTTTCAATTAGTAACTTTGCCTATAGAATTTGATGCTAGTCGTCGTGCCCTTGGTGAAATGCAGCGTTTAGGTTATGCAACTAGTAGTGATGCAGGTGGTTCACGAAAAGTACTAAATGCTGCTGCTATGACTTATGTAGCTGCTTTAGCTGCTACCATTGCATGGCTTGCTTACTATGCCTTTATAATTTTTGCTAATCGTGATTAGTTATTAACGCTAGACAACTTGCCCTTAAAATTTTGCGCCGCATTCATAGCGGCGCTTTTTCTTCTGTTGTGCTAGGATTGGAGTTGGATAAATTTTCCTTACCCAAACAAGACCGCGCTCTTATTACTGACCTTATTTATGGAACTTTACGTTATGAACTTTACTTAGATATCTGTTTGAAGCATTATTTAAAGCATCCTAAAAAATTGCCTCCAGAAATATTTCAAGTACTTAGATTAGGTGCCTATGACATTCTTATTCGTAAAACACCACGCTATGCAGCAGTCAATGAATGGGTTGAAGTTTGCAAATTACAAGATAAATCTTTAAAGTGCTTATCAAGTTTGGTTAACGCTGTTTTGCGTCGTCTTGAACATAGTGACAAAACTTCTATTGCTAGGCTTAGTGTACCTGATTGGTTATATGACAAGTGGTGTAAGATGTTTGGGCAAGAGAAGGCAAAGTTTGTGGCTGAGGCTATGCTTGAGCCCCAAACCCTAAATCTAAAAAGCTATCATCCTAAAGCCAAAATCAGTTTAGAAGAACAAGGCTGTAAATTAGCTGAGCATATATTATCTAATATGCTTTCTGTACAAGTGAGCATGCCTTTGCAAACACTAAAAGCTTACAAAGCTGGTTGGGTACAACCTCAAAACCCTGCTGCTACTTTGCCAGTAAACATTTTAGCCCCTAAACGAGATGAATATGTACTTGACCTTTGTAGTGGTAATGGTATAAAAACAGCACAGTTGTCTAAACTTGGGGCAAAGGTTACAGGTGTAGAATTAAACTCCAAAAAAATTGAACGTGCTCAGAAAAACCTTCAACGTTTAGGCTTAGAAGCCGATTTATATCAGCATGATTTATGCACAGTTCCCTCATTACCTCCAGCAACAAAAGTTCTGTTAGATGCTCCTTGTTCAGGTACAGGAACACTTAGAGGAAATCCAGAGATTCGCAAGCGAGTAACAAAGCAGAGTATTGGGCAACTAGCTTCTTTACAATGCCAGCTTCTAGAGACGGCTGCTGCGCTTACCCAAAGAGGTGGTATATTAGTTTATGCTGTGTGTGCTCTTACTCGAGCTGAAGGTGAAAACATCATAAAAAACTTCCTAGAAAACCACAGCGAATTTTCAGCAGAAGATTTTACACTTCAAGTACCCTCTGTCAAAACTAATTTAGGACAATATATTTTACCATTAGAGCAGCTAGATGGATTTTTCATCGCTTTAATGAAGAAGGGTTAGCTTGTTAACAAATTCACTCCTAAAAGCAGAGATTCTCTACAATGGAATAGGTACAGCTAGGACAAATGGTACTGTAGTAGTTCAAAGTAGTGGTAATGTTATGGATCAAATAATAGCTGTAGATAGTTTTGAGCAAGCTAGACAAAATTTCCCAAAAGCAACTATAAAAGATGTTGGTTTTGCTATTTCCCCTACTCCTGTAAATGCCCACACTCATTTGGATCTTACAAAAATGCCTTTTGAAAAGAGGGGCTATATCGATTTTGTTCGTGCAGTAATTGAATATGACCAAGCCAATAAACATAAAGCTTTGGAAAATGCCCAAGCAGGACTAAAAGAAATTTATAACAATGGAGTTAGAACCATTGGCGATATTGTACGTGATGAAGAAGTCATGAAGTGGCTTTTAAAAGAACCTTCTTTCAGAGGGGTTGCTTATTGGGAGGTTATTGGCCCTAACCCTGAAGATGCAGAAGAAATTTTTGACAGCACAGTAAAAAAATTACGTCAGTTTAAATCCGTAGAGCAGGGGGGAATTAAATTGGGTCTGTCACCACATTCACCACATACAGTGAGTGAGCCTTTACTTATAAAGCTTAGTTCTTTTGCTAAGCAAAATAGTTTACCCTTGCAAATCCACGTTGCCGAAAGCGCTATGGAAGTAGATATGCATAAAACTGGTTGTGGTGAGCTTATGGATTTTATGAAGGCCTTTCTGAAAAATTGGCAACCTTCAGGTCTGAGCCCTGTGCGGTACTTGAGGGAGTTGGGAATTTTGGAAGCACGCCCTACTCTAGTTCATTGTGTAGAAGTAGATGAAGATGATGTACGTGAGATACAACGTGCTGGTTGCACAGTAGTTCACTGCCCAAGATCGAATGAGGCTTTAGGATGCAAACGCTTTCCTTGGGAACTTTACATGAAGTATGGAGTTGATGTGGCCTTGGGTACTGACTCTAGGGGCTCGAGCCCTAACCTCTCTATACGTGATGAGGCTGATGCAGCAAGGAACATTCACGGCACAAAATTGAACCCTCTTGCTTTAGTACGTGCAGTTGTCAAGGGGGGGTATAAAGCTCTAGATTTGCAAACTCCTCGATTTACACGGGGTGATCGGGCGGATAAACTTTATATCTGGTAGGGGTATATGGTTTTCTGTGTAGAATAGATAACATACTTTAGCTAGATACTTAACTTAAAGTAATAAATATTGATTGGAGGGTTATCCATGACCAAAGACCTAATTGAATTTACTGACCAAAACTTTCAAGCCGAAACCCAAAAGGGATTGGTTTTGGTAGATTTTTGGGCCCCTTGGTGTGGGCCTTGTAAGATGGTTGGTCCTATAATTGAAGAATTATCAGGTGACTATTCAGGTAAAGTTAAAGTTGGTAAACTTAATGTAGACAACAACCAACAAACTGCTATGCAGTTTCGTGTTATGAGCATACCTACAGTTATTCTTTTCAAAGATGGTGAGCCTGTTGAAACTATGGTAGGAGCACAACCAAAAGGGGTTTATCGGACTAGAATTGATAACTATGCTACAGCATAGGTGATTAATAACTTAATTAAGGCTTGCTGTAAGAGCTTGAGTTACCTTGAACCTCGAAGGGTTTTTTAAGCCTTCGAGGTTTTCTTGAGGAATTCAAATCTGTACACTATTTATTCTGAATAATGCAACCTCAGAAACTTTCCCCTAAAGAATTAGAAGAAGTTTTAAACTCACTAACTAAGTGGCAGTTAAAAGATGGAAGAATACATCGCGAGTTTATATTTAAGGATTTTATAGCAGCGTTTGGTTTTATGTCGCAGGTAGCTATTTATGCAGAAAAGTTAAATCATCATCCTGAGTGGTTTAATGTTTATAAGAAAGTTGTAATTGACTTAAGTACTCATGATGTAAATGGTATTAGCAATCTTGATATTGAGCTAGCAAAAGCTATTGATACTTTACTTTGAAGTTCCTATAGAGTGTATTTCACAGCGTAATGTATTAATTTCCTTCTCTGTGCTCAAGATGAACATTGCTCTAGTTGATAAGGTAAGAGGTTAATTTGAATGCCTATATGGATTGTAGGGGTTCAAAATTTTGAACCCCTACGCATTGATTATTAGAAATTGTTTATTAGAGTTGTTCTGAAATAAATAAATCGGTCAAAATAAAGGAATGTTACTACCAAGAGATGACCGACAAGTAAGAAGTATAACAGGATTGAGCGAAAAGAAAGTAGAGGAACTAGAACCTGCATTTGCTAAAGCTTTAGAAGACCATGAAAAGCAACGTTATGAAAAGGCTCTAGAAGCAGGGAAAGTACATCGTAAGCCAGGAGGAGGAAGAAACAGTAAACTAAGTACAGTCAATATAAAACTGTGCTTTATTCTTTACTACCTTAGACTTTACCCAACGTTTGATGTTCTAGCGGAGAAATTTGATTTATCACGATCTAATGCCCATGCTTGGGTACAACGTCTTACACCAATAATGGCGAAAACTCTAAGTGGTTTGGGATATATGCCAGCTAGAGAGTTTGAAAACATAGAGGATTTCAAAGCAGCTTTTGAGGGACTTGACGAAATACTGATTGATGTTACAGAGCGAGAACATCAACGCCCAAAGGATGATGAAATGCAACAGGAGTTATACAGTGGCAAACAGGGTAACCACACGCAGAAAAACACAGTGATAAGCAGCAAGGAGAAGGTAATTTTGTTTGTGGGACAAACCTTTGGAGGACGGAACCATGACTATGCAATGCTAAAGGAAGAATTTCCACCTGAGGAGGAGTGGTTTGAGGATATTAAAGTGGCAGTAGATTTAGGATATCAAGGAATCGAGAAAGATTATGAAGGAGCAGATGTTGCAATACCTCATAAGAGACCTAGGAAGAGCAAAGCCAACCCTAATCCCAAGCTTAGTAAAGAGCAGAAGGCTCACAACCAAGCAGTGAGCAAGATACGTGTATATGTTGAGAATGCCATTGGAGGAATGAAGCGTTTCAAGATTCTTGTGTATGCTTTTAGGAATCGTATTAAGGGATTTGTTGACGATGTAGTAGGAGTTTGTGCTGGTTTATGGAACTGCCTTATTGCCTAATTCCTTATTTCAGAACAAGTCTATTACTCAGCCAGAAGTATCATTTGCAGGATTAAGTTTCTATTGAGGGATTTTTTTGGAAGTTGGATAAGAATATTGATAAAGCCCTAGAAGTTCATAAGATGTTTAGTGCCATAGCAAATCGCTACGATGTACTTAATAGCTTGCTTAGCTTTGGCCTTGATCACCTGTGGCGGCGTGAGGCAGCAAAAGCAGCACTAGAGGATAAGGTTGGTCGCATTCTTGATGTGGCAACAGGCACAGCAGACTTGGCTATTAGTTTAAAGCGCTGTAAACCAAGCGCTGAGGTAGTTGCAGTAGACTTTGTTCAGGCAATGCTTGATATAGCTAGCAAGAAAGTAACTAGACTTGATTTAGATATTTCCTTAGAACAAGCTGATGGTTTAAACTTGCCTTACCCCAATGAAAGTTTTGATGTGGTGACGATTGCCTATGGGCTTAGAAATTTTGCTGATTATGAAAAGGGTTTAAAAGAATTTTATAGGGTTTTGAAGCCTCAAGGCCGATTGGTTGTGCTGGAATTTCCCCCTCCTCCCAAAGGTGTCTTTGGTCAAATCTTTAGATTTTACTTTTTAAGAGTAGTTCCACTTATTGGTGGTTTAATTTCAGGCAAGCGCGATGCTTATACATATTTACCCCAATCTGTATTAAAATTCCCTAGCCCAGAAGCACTTTCTGAACTTATGTATAAAGTTGGTTTTGCTAAGGCTACTTATAAACTCCAGACCTTTTCTGTTTCTGCTTTACATGTTGCTGATAAGTCAAGAAACTTATAGGAGATATACCTAAGGATACTCGACTTTATCCATTGTAGCCACTAATTAACAAGAGAGCAAGGGCATAACCCTTCTGACAACATAAAGCTTATGCCTGTAGACCCTGAAACGCTCGAGCGATTAGATGAAAAAACCACTGAGTGAAGCCCAGTTAAGACAAAGGCGTGAGGCTGCTAAAAAGCCTCGCCCTTCTATGAATGGCAAAGAGATAGTAATAACTATGCCTTATGATTTAATTGGATCAGCTACCTAAAGAACCTAGAGTAAGGAATAAGGCTATCAGAATAGCTGTTAGGAAGTTTTTAGATGAAAATGTGGTGATTTAAAATAGCGCCCATAAAGGGCGCTAGAGGGTTAAAAGGGTTGCAACAAATAAGATAGCAAAGATACGTTTTCTAATTAGGGGGTATTTGGGCATTTCCCTGCAAAAGTCAAAAAAGGGGTTTTTTGCACAATCCCTCCAAAAGGTGCATTTGCGAGCTTTTTTGTTGCAGGGACGAAATTATCAAGCGGATTTATTGATGCAAGACATAAAACAACTGATGTTAGCATAATTGATTAGGATGATTGAACAAACAAAGCCTAGTAAACCTGTTTGGACAAGTAATTTGGGTAGTGATAGCTATGGTACTCATGCTGATTTGGAGGTAAAAGGTGTAAGACAATGTTTTAGGTGGATAAAAGCAGGAGAGTTTTGTATGGGTTCGCCTGAAGATGAGGAAGGACGATACAGTAACGAGATTCTACACAAAGTGCGTTTAACTCAAGGTTTCTGGCTAGCGGATACAACCTGCACACAAGCCTTGTGGCAAATAGTGATGGGAGACAATCCAAGCTATTTTAAAAGCGATGATTTACCTGTTGAAAAAGTATCGTGGAACGATATTCAAGATTTCATCAGCAAGCTAAATGGCTTAACCAAAGCTTTAAACCTTAGGCTACCAACAGAAGCAGAATGGGAATATGCTTGTAGAGCAGGAACAGAAACACCTTTTGCTTATGGAAAAGAAGCTAATTCTGAGTTAATGGAGTTTGGTGAAGTCTTTCGTGGGACAGTACTAGCAAAGAATTTATATCAGAATGATTGGGGGCTTTTTCAAATGCATGGCAATGTGTGGGAGTGGTGCGAAGATTGGTATGGAGAGTATGTAATTAATCATGAAGTAACAATTGACCCCTGTGGTCCTAGTACAGGTTCTCACCGTGTGTTGCGGGGCGGCTTGTGGTTCAACAATGCAGAGTTTTGCCGCTCGGCTTATCGCGACCACGATGTCCCCGAGGAGCGCGACGACGTCACAGGTTTCCGCCTAGCCTCAGGTCATTAACCAGATTGTTCCACGTATTCTGCTATAAGCTCCTCTAATACCGTAGCCATATCTCTGCCTGTGAGGGCAACTTTGCTTTTAAACTTTAAGTGTAACTCCTTTGGAATTTGCCCACATATTTGAGAATAATTGCTCTTACCACGTTTACCCCATTTATCAAGAGTTTGACATAAAAATTTAACACCGTTTGAAACGATATTATTAAGGGGTAACAAGGAGATCATATCGGTCACCATCGGGTAAATGGAGCATTGGAGATTTGACCCTGCAGTCCATACTAAAGACAAGACGTGGCTTTTTAAGGTCGTTCTAGTAGTAGTTGAAAAATGAGCCTAATATCATACAACTCCCAAATTAGGATGGAGTGGCCGCAATTCCCCTTTAGGTACGCTGCTTACCTAGATAATGAAATAATTCTATCATATAGCTGATAACCACTAAGATAGCCCCTGACAACATATTTCTTGCGCCTCTCTCCAAGATAGTTCTGGTCTTTTCTCTTTTTGCGCTCTGACCAAGTGAAAAGCGTCTAAACACAAGTCTGCATGCTTCAATTGTGCTGCATATGTCTGGCATTGGCATGCCTCAAATCCAAAACTTTGTTTTAACAATCTGTGACCAATTTCATCCTGCCACCTTGATTTATGGATCCTTATTACCTCCTGTACACCTGATTCGACTGAACTCACTAATACTGATAAGGTATTTCCCTGTTCCTTCCTCCACCAAATAATTATTAGATCAGCTTCTCCCACATCAGAAAATTCTACTTTTACTCGTTTTGCATAGCATTCTAAACTTTTATACCACCTAGCCTTTCTTGGTGGAAATTTTTGTGCAAGCTTCTTTATGCTAATCTCACTCCCTTGGTAAACAACATTATTGTTAGTACGTATTCGACCTACAAAAGGTATTTCTTCTTCTTTGAGTTGCTTTAAGGCAGGTCTAGCAGTTATACCTCTATCAAACGTCACAGCCTTTATTTTTAAAGCTTTATTCACTTTTCTTGTCAGGCTCAACATCAATTCACTTGGTGTTAGTGAAGGGTACTCCTCAGTAGCCATTTCATCGTATAAGTATCCTGCTATCCCTAAAGGATAAGGCTCTTTTTCCTGATTTGTCCAAATCAAGGTTGCATCAGCAAAACCTAAACCCCACACCATACCATTATCACTCGTGCTGTAGTATCTATCTAAGCCTTGAATTTTCCAGCCTTCGTGTTTACTATGTTTTCTAAAGCCCCTGCCTAGGGCGGGGGATAAGCCCAGCCATTCCAAGATGCATTTTTTTCACCCTTTATAGGGGTAACGTAAACAAGCCACCACCTGAGGTGGTGGTATCTTGACTAGAAAAAATATCAATAGCAAGGTAAGTGCTTTTAGGAACAGTTTTAAGGCGTTTTTCTAATCCTGTCTTATCAGCATGGTTATCTTGAGAAAGCAGCCTGCAAGCATGTTTAATGCTACAAGGCAATAGATCCTTCTTATGCATTTCACGCAAAGTTTTATGTTTAAGAGTAAATAGGCCTATCTGATAAGCTTTTTCAAAAGATTCTAAGGTAGATTTGCTACGTTTACTTTTAGTAACATTCTAACTATTATAACTGTGTGAAAAGGTTTTATAAGTTTAGCTAGGATAACTTCAGATTATAAGTGGTATATAGTGCCAAAATTTACAATTTACTAACCGCAAATAACTCAGATTATTCTTTGATATGACCTTTCTACAAGCATTCATTTTTGTGCGAAAACGGCAACAGCTTATACTCGTTTCTGAAAAAGCGATTACTCATTTGCAAGAAATGCCAAATAGTTCACCAACGAAGTAAATACAGGGTGTTTTTTTACACGATGGTGACCGAACTCAAAGCCCTACTCCCCTCTGATATTATCGTTCTAAAGGCGATTATTTTCTAATGTCAAACTCTTGTGTATATACTATCACTTAACAAGAGAATAGCAGAAGGAATACGCTTAAGAGAAAGAAAGAAGTCAAAAACAACTTTTCCCTTTTATTAAATGAGTGGGAAAACCTTAACCTTTGCTTCTACTTCAATACGACTTTTGGAGAAGCGCAGCCAATCCTAACTTTTATAGAAAGGTTGGGATTCAAAATAAAATTGAGCACAAGATTTGCCCAAATTAAGGATTCTTGACTATTCATTCCAAAATAGTTATAGTGTGATCTGACAAGGTTGATTATGGCAAGACCCAAAGCATTTAACGAAGAAGAAGCACTTGACAAAGCCATGCATCTATTTTGGGAAAAAGGCTTCGAGGCCACCTCAATTCAGGACCTTGTAGAAAACCTTGGTGTTAATCGGCAAAGCCTCTATGATACCTTTGGTGATAAGAAGCAATTGTTTTTAAAAAGCCTCCAAGCCTATAGGACCAAAGGATTACAAAACTTATTGCTTCTTGAAGGTAATAAGCCTGTTCAGGAAAAATTCCAAGCCCTTTTCCATGCCATTATTGATGCTTCCCTTAATGATCCTTGTAATCGAGGTTGTTTTATGGGCAATGCAACGCTCGAGTTAGCAGCCAGTGATAAGGAGGTAACAAAGATAATTTGCACAAATATTGAAGGGTATGAAAAGGCTTTTAAAGAGACTCTTGTAGAGGCACAACGGAAAGGAGAAATAAACTCTAAAGAAGATCCTGAGGCACTAGGTAGCTATTTGTTTAATAGTATTCAAGGCCTAAGGATTACTGCCAAAGCAACACGTGATCGAGCAAGACTCGAGCACATTGCTGCTATTACACTTTCAGTTCTTAGTTAAATTTTTTACTTCATTATGGAACAAATAGTCAAAAATGAGAGGATATAACAAAATGAAAAGAAGTATTGTTAAATTTATTTTTGTCATAATTGCAACAATTAGTGTATTGGCCACAGCCCAAGACTTTGCCCCAGTACCAGAAACAGCCTATGATCCAAGCATAGATCTATCCAACGGTTACTATGTTGCAGAAATTAGCAATGGTCTTTACTGGATCACCGATGGCACTTACCAAATAATGTTTCTCGTTACAGGTGAAGGTGTTATTGTTGTTGATGCACCGCCAAGCATTGGCGAGAACATTTTAAACGCTATCGCCAGTGTCACCAATGAGCCAATTACACACGTTATTTACAGTCATACACACATAGACCACATTGGTGCTGCTGGAATTTATCCTGAGAATGCAACTATCATTGCTCATGAAGATACAGCTGCCCATTTAGAGGATAAATCTGATCCTAACCGACCTATTCCAGCTGTCACATTTAGTGAGTTTTTACCTCTAAAAGTTGGCAATCAAACCTTAGAACTAAGTTATCAAGGGGTAAATCATGAGCCGGGTAACATTTTTATCTATGCCCCTGATCAAAAGGTACTTATGTTTGTTGATGTGGTATTTCCCGGTTGGACACCTTTTCCAGATTTAGCACTTGCAGAAGATGTTGACGGTTTTATTGCAGCTCATGATCAAATTCTAGACTTTGATTTTGAAGTCTATATTGGTGGACATTTAACCCGCTTAGGAACACGCGAAGATGTTGAAACTCAGAAAGAATACATTCTAGATGTTGTTCAAGCTGCAGGTGCTGCCAATGCTGCTATGGATTTTGGTGCAGCTTTTGGTGAGGCAGAAGCTCGAGGGGGGGCAGGCAACACTTGGGCAGTTATAAAAATACTCTTTGACTCTGTAGCTCAGCAATGTGCAGATGAGGTCGCAGCAAAGTGGCAAGACCGTTTGGGTGGGGTGGACATTTTCACCTTTGACCACTGTTGGAAAATTTCTGAACATCAGCGAATTGACTAGTTGGATTATTCAGTCTATAGGCAGGATATTGATCTATCCTGCTTATGGACCAACCACTATTCCAAATCATCTTATCTTTGTTAATCAGGATTGCTTTGACACTATAACTTGTTGCTGATCCCATAAAAAATCCATAATCAGAAAATGTTTTCTGGTTATAGATAAAATTATGCCAATAAACTCATAAAACGCAAGTTGTATCGAAAAAACGCCATTTTCACTTTCAAAAACACTGTTACCAAAGCCAGTATCACCACTTTTCTACTTTTTTCAAGTAGCCACAGCATATCATTGACAAAATAGGGATATATTTTTATAGTGTAGCCATAGTGGCTACTACAAACAATATGCACCTAGAGATCCAGTATGCGAATACAGATAAGCCAGTAGGAGTAATACGTAGCAGCTATCGTGAAGATGGAAAAATAAAACACAAACAATTCGGAAGGATAACAGGACAAACTCTAGAGCAACTTAAAATGTTACAGCTAACCTTTCGTAATGAGGTTATTGCTAAAAGTAATCCAAAAGCTGTACAAATAGTAGGCAGTAAAGAATATGGAGCAAGTCATACGATATTGTCAATGATTAAGGAAATAGGATTAGATAAGGCAATGTATTCACAACCCCAGCCATGGGTGAGTAACATAAGCGCGATGATAATAGGTAGGATAATATTTGCTGGAAGCAAGTTAGCATTATGCAATCAATATAATAATAGTAGTCTTTGGGAACAATGTGGAGTAGAAGGAAGACCAGATGTAAGAAAACATTGTTATGAGGCATTAGATAGACTGCTAGCAAGACAAAAAGGAATTCAGAAGAAGTTAGCCAAGAAACATCTCAAGAATGGAAATCTTGTACTATATGATGTCACGAGCAGTTATTTGGAAGGCCAATACACAAATAGCGAATTGGTAAAATATGGATATAACCGAGACGGGAAGAAGAAACATGAACAAATAGTAATAGGATTAATATGTAATGGAGAAGGTTGTCCAGTAGGAGTAGAAGTTTTCAAGGGAAATACTAAGGATCAGACAACAGTTTCAAACAAGATAGGAGAACTAAAAGAGACGTATGAAATAAAGCAAGCGATATTTGTAGGGGATAGAGGAATGGTAACAGAAGCAATAGCAGAAGAATTAGAGGAAAAAGGTGTAAAGACAATAGGAGCACTAACAAGGGCTGGAATACATAAACTAATAGAAAAAGGAATAATAAAGCCATCTGAGTTCAATGAAAAGAAGATAACAGAGGTAGTAAACGCTGAAAATCCAAGTAGAAGATACTGTTTATGCAAAAACCCTGAATCAGCAAAACGAGATGCAAAAACGAGAGAAAAACTGATTGAACTGACGACTGAGGAGCTTGAAGAAATAGCAAACTACAAGCAAAAAACAACTGTAGAGGTATTGGGAGCACGAGTAGGAAAAGTGCTACAGAAATACAAAATGGGTAAATATATTAGTTGGAAAGTAATATTACAGCGCAATGTTGCATATTAAGTAAGGGGAAGTGCGAAAAAAGTGCGAGTGTGAATAATAAATTAAGGCTATGAAAAACATTTATAAAGCACACAATGAAATATTAGAAGAGGCCGTAAATTTAAGTCCTCCAGAATGCAACTTAGTTGAAGCAGATATAGAAGCGCTAGCAAAAGAACTCAAAGAATACGTAGCAGAGTTTGAAGAAGCATTTAAACGACCTGAAAGTTTGATCTGGACAGGACATTATCTAAAAGGTTTGTTAAGCAACCTTGATCGAAAAAATATAGAAGCAATGGCACTATCAATAGGACTGAATGTCCGTAGCATGCAAAACTTTGTAGGACAAAGCCCTTGGCAGTTAGAACCTGTGATTGACACGCATCAAAAACTTATTGCAGAAAGTTTAGGTAATGATGGAGTACTGATAGTTGATGAATCAGGGAATGTAAAACAAGGAAAAAGCTCAGTAGGAGTAGCAAGGCAATATTGTGGATCAGTAGGAAAAGTGGAGAACAGTCAAGTAGGAGTATACCTAGGGTATGCCAGTAACAAAGGACATACCTTAACAGAAGGGCAGTTGTACTTACCAGAACAATGGTTTGATAAAGAGCATGAACAAAAAAGGGAAGAATGTGGAGTGCCAAAGGATCTAGAATTTAGAACCAAACCAGAAATAGCGTTAGGAATGATAAAAAAGACAGAAGAGAGAGGGCGTTTGAGCTTTGAATATGTGCTAGCAGATGCATTGTATGGAAATAATATCGAGTTTAGAGATGGAGTAGCTGAATTAGGAAAAAAGTACTTTACAGCAGTATCTTGCGATACGCAGGTATACAAGGAGAAGCCAGAGGTCAAGGTACCTGAATATAAAGGTAGGGGAAGGAAGCCGAAACTAGCAAGGGCAAATATTGAATCAATACGGATAGATGAGTTAGCAAAGGAAATAGAAGCAGAAAAATGGAGTAAACATGTAGTGAAAGAAGGAAGTAAAGGGCCAATAGTATGTGAATTTGCCTTTGAGCGAATATGGGAAACAAGGGGAGAAGAAGAGCCAGTGGAACTGTGGTTGGTAATTCGGCGTAACCTAAATGAGAAAAGAGAGATAAGCTATTATTTGTGCAATGACTCAGAAGAAGTCAGCCTAGAAACATTAGTGTGGCTAAGTGGAATGAGATGGCCGATAGAAACATCGTTTGAGGAATCAAAAGAAGAACTGGGGCTTGATCACTACGAAACTAGAAGCTACTTAGGTTGGCATCACCATATACTATTAACTTGTCTAGCACATCATTTTCTGGTGAGGATGCGTTTAATGTTAGGAGAAAAGTCTCCAGCTTTAACTTTGCCACAGGCAAGAGTGCTGCTCAAGGCAGCAATACCGTTACCTAGATTGACAATAGCTCAATCACTAAATCTAATTCGTTACTATCAGCGCAGAAATTATACTGCTTATGCTTCGCATCGAAAACGTACTCTTGCTATATTGTCTAGGAGTTATATTCCATGACATTGCGCTGTAATAGTAACAGGAGATAATAAAGAAAAGGAATCAACCAAACATAAGCTGTTATGGAGTAAAAAAGAAGGGGCAATAGCAAAAGCTAAGGATCTAGATGGATGTTATGTAATAACAACCAAAGTAGATGAAAAAACGATGGACAAAGAAGAGGTTGTGACTAGCTACAAGAAACTAGAGCAAGTAGAAAAAGCATTCCGCAATTTAAAAACAGTGCAGTTAGAAATGCGACCTGTGTATCATAATCTAGATCATCGTATCAAAGCACATGTATTTTTATGTATGCTAGCGTATTATGTGCAGTGGCACATGCAAAAACGATTAGGACCATTGTTCAAGAAGGACAAAAAAGGATGGGAAAGAAGATGGACGTTTGTACAAGTAATAGAAACACTGAAAACAATCACCAGAAATAGAATTGAAACAAATGGAATGTCTTTTTATCGGAACACTGTTCCAGACGAAGAGCAAAAATATATCTTAGACCTGATGGGGGTCGAGATGTAGCCATTTTTTATAAAAAATAATTTCACCCTAAAACCCCAAATAGCACGGGATTTTAGGGGTCAAAAACCCTACTTTTTGATGACAAAATGCGATAAAAGAGGTCAACAAAACCACTAATTAAGCATCCAATAGAGTGTGGGAAAAAACTTAAAGCTTTTACGCTTTGAAACCCAACAACCCAACAATTGTGCAAAAGTTAAGATAAGGCCAACGCAGATTTTCATGGCAAGCTATAGGCTATAATTAGTTTTATGATCAAGCAACTTTATATAGCCAAGCCCCGTGGTTTTTGCGCTGGCGTGGTTATGGCGATAAAAGCTGTTGAAGATGCTGCTGAAATGATAAAGGATTCAAATAATGGAGAGTTAATTGTCTATCATGCCATTGTCCACAATAATACTGTGCTTAAACGCCTAGAAAAGGAACATAGTGCTCATTTCGTTGAAAACTTAGCAGAAGTGAATGCCTTAAAAGAGAAAACTCAAAACCTTTCCAATACAGTAGTTTTTTCTGCACATGGTGTTAGTCCAGCAGTAAAAACTCAGGCTGCAGAGCTAGGCCTTGCTACTATTGACGCCACTTGCCCTTTGGTAACCAAGGTCCACAGTGAAGCTAAAAAGTACTCCCAAAAAGGTTATCATATTTTGCTTATTGGGGACTCGAGCCAACATCAAGAAGTAATAGGTACTTATGGCGAAGCACCCCAGAGCACTACAATCGTAAGTACTCTAGGAAATAATAAAAAGGACCCTAAACTTGTTGACCCTCATATTGTAAGCGTACCTAATCCTGAGAAAGTAGTCGTGCTAACTCAAACTACCCTATCAGTAGATGAAACTATGAAAACAATTGAAATTTTAAAGCAGCGCTTCCCTAAACTTGTTATTCCTGCTAGTGATGATCTTTGTTACGCTACTAAAAACCGTCAGGACGCTGTAAAGAACATAGGTTCTAAAGTAGACCTTTTTCTAGTAGTGACAAGTGATTATAGCTCAAATGGCATGCGTCTTTTAGAACTTGCCAATAGGTTAACTGGTAATGCCAAACGAGTAGAAAGTGTTAATGATATAAAAGAGAAGTGGTTAAAGGGGATTGAGAGTGTTGGTATTACCTCAGCAGCTTCTACACCAGATGACTTAGTGCAGGAAATAGTAGTGTTTTTTAGGGCTCGTAATTCTAAATTAAGGGTCATTGAGGAGGGAGAGTGGGAAAATATTAATTTTCGCCGTCCTAGACGTATTGAGGCCAAAGCTATTTAAATATAATGTTCCTCTTAGCCCGTAATTGCACTTTCTATCCCAAGAGTAGAAACCCTATTGCGCCCTGTAGTTTTTGACATATATAGGGCCTCATCAGCACGATCAAGAACCCCTTCAAGATTATCTTGTTGTGATAGGCCTGTAATCCCAAAGCTTATTGTGACATTCAAATTACCATGAAAGGAATGGTTGGATATAGCTTTACGTAAACGCTCAGAAATTTCATAAGCATATTGCAAAGATACACGGGGCAAGATATACAAAAACTCTTCACCACCCCATCGTCCAAAAAGACTGTCTTGATAGTCACTAAGGCGTGTGTGTTTTTTTATGATTTCAGCCAATTCCTGGATAATCTTGTCACCAAATACATGTCCATAAGTGTCATTGATCCTTTTAAAGTTATCTATGTCAATTAATGCTATACAAAGAGGATGTGGTATTTCTTTAGCTTGTTTAAATTCTAGCTCGAGCATTTCTCTCATAGCACGACGATTAGGTAAGTTAGTTAGCTCATCTTTATAAGCAAGCTGTTTTACTAATTCGGCTTCTAGTTGCACTTTATTTGCTATTTCCTTAAAATACGCCAGTATGTGCACAAAAATAGCGGAGAGACTAAAAAGTAATATAAGATGGTACCAATTATAAGGCGCTACACTTGTATCTCCCAGACTATAAAAATGTGAAACTCTAATGGTTGTGTAAATAATGCTAAGGATAACGAGGCTTAGATTCCATGATATGGCAGTTTTTGCTTTAAAAAAAATTAAGCTGAAGCTCATTAAGATAATGAGAACAAAACTGTCCTCTTTGAGCACCTCTTGATAAATTTCCTGAAGATTGTTTTTAAAATGAAGGGGGATTAGATCTGTAGATATAAATTGTAAAGTAAGTATAGAGAAAGAAATGTTTTCTATTTTACTAATAGGGATTTTTGTAAACCATAAGGTAATTGCTAGAATAAACCAACAAATTGATAGGAATATGGTTGCAGGGGTGAATGCGTCTGAGGAAGGCTCCATAAACACAAGAATGAATCCAGCTGAACCTCCCATTAGAGCTGCAAGGGCATAAATAGGACGTCTCTTGCTATAGATATCCTTGTTTCTAATCATAATTAGTGTGATTCTATTGCTTTCCAAATAAATTATTTTAGTAACGCATTACAAAGTTTTTATTTTTTATGGCATAGATTTTTTTAATGTGAGTACGTTGGATTTTACCCATCAAAATCTATTTGATAGAACAGTAACTATTATAAGCTTATCTTAAGTGTTTACGTAAGAAAAAAACTTTTTTTAGAGTAAAGCTTGATTCACAAATTTAATTCTTTTCCTGTAGAAACTTTTCCCAGTTGCCCAAACTCTTTTCATTAGCAAAGAAATTACGACGTCTCTCTTCAAAAAAAGGGTCTGTTTCTTTAAGGCGCTCCATGGGTGATTCTATAAGTGCAGCAGTTAGTCCACGTTTTTCAGGGTCTTTTAGGCGAAAAACATGAATCAAGTGTTTAGGAAATTTATTAGATAATTTGAGATAAAATTGAAGAGCATTGTTTTTTTCTGTATGTAAGCTCATCAACAAAATGTCATTTTTGCGCCTGCCCTCGCCAAATTCAACTTTAATTCCTTCTTCTTGTGCTAGGGTAATTATGGTTTGTTGGGTAAGCTCGAGTTCAGCTAAGGCTGTATTGATCATTTTACTTTCCTCAAAAAATTTAAATAAAAATTAATTTCGTAAGTGCTTTCGTTCATAATTATAACTATTTCACAAATTTACATTACTTTGCAAGAACAAAGATAGTATATAGAAACACCTCTCTAAGAATAAATCTTTGTCAAGCTTTGAAAGCGTAGATTTCCAACTGTAAATTTTTTGTACTTCCCAACAAATAGTTATAATTTGGGTAGTGTTACCCCTGTTTGTCCTTGGTACTTACCCTGACGATCAGAGTAAGTGATTTCTGGCTTATCTCCTTGGAAAAAAAGTAGCTGTACAATGCCTTCATTAGCATAAACTTTGGCTGGTAGAGGTGTAGTATTAGATAGCTCTAAAGTTACATGACCTTCCCAAGAAGGTTCCAAGGGAGTTACATTTGCAACAATACCTACTCTTGCATACGTACTTTTCCCTAGTGCAATAACCATAACATCATCTGGTATGCGCATATATTCAACAGAACGGGTTAACACAAAAGAATTAGGAGGAATAATGCAAATTTCTCCTTCATACTCTATGAAACTGTTAGTATCAAAATTTTTGGGGTCAACTACTGTATTAAAGGCATTAACAAAAATACGCCACTCGGGGGCAGCACGTAAGTCATAACCAAAGCTAGAAAGACCATAACTGATTACTCTTTCCTGCTCACTTTTGCGAATAAGTCTATCTTCAAAGGGTTCAATCATACCTTTTTTCGCTTGCTCTCTAATCCACCAATCAGGTCTTATGCTCATAAATATTAGTTTAACCTGATTCTAAGGGGTTCTGTGTTTCTTTAGTTTTATTACTTGTGCCAGACAGTAATGTCATGATGTATTGGTACACCATCAGCTATAAGATGCAACCACTGTGAGAGATAATAACCAGATAAGGTAGCAATACCTGTTTTGTCCCAGATAATTCGACTATTTGGCAAGTTTGAATTTAGATGAATGCCAAAATAGTTCAGGCACCATAGAAGTGGGTATCCAATAATAATGATTAGAACAGCCAAGTAAATGAGCCTTGTAATGGGTCCTAAGAGCCATGTATGCGAGACACCACGGTGTCTAAATATATTACCATAAGGCTTCCACAGCCACCCTAGTTTTCCCCAACGTTTTTTTACATGAACTTTTATCTCTTTTCTTTCAGCTAAGTCTAAGTCAGGTGTAATCCAAAGTGTACCTATTAAATAGCTGCTTACAAAGCCAATTATACTTCCAGAAGGTAAGGATAGATCAGCTTTGGTTTGTAGGAAGACATATCCTCCTGCTATAATTGCTAAAGTACTGTAATTGATAATATCGTGGGTGCGGCCACTTGCCATAGAGCTTACTATACCTTAAAATTTGAACATCGATGGCTGAAATTTGCCATAGATGTTCATTTCTTGGCTTGCTCAAAAATATAAAAGAAATTCGAAAGCGCCCTCAGATTCCTAAAAAGCCTCCTGAGATCTTCTAGAGTTGTAGAGGCTTAAAATCTTGAACCACATTCAAGGATAAATCTAGATTTTAGACCTTATTCTTTTCCTTTCACTTTAGAATTTCCTGATATTGATAATATGCCTGCTCCAAAGGCTATAAGAATTAATATTCCCATAAGTATAAGTAAATCTCTTTCTAGACTTGCAGTAAGAGTGAAAAATTGCCCAGCTTGCTCAGCTACTTTCATAGCACCGGGTATCTGTACCCCTAGGATAGCAACAGTGATAATTACCCCCAAAATTAAGCTAGCAAATGTTGTCCAAAGACCTATGAAAATAAGTATAGAAGCTATAACTTCAAGTATTCCCACTGTAGGTCCCCAAAAGGCTGCAAAGCCCATATTTACAAACTTTTCTGATGCCATAGGCCAATTTATTGCTTTAGGAAGCCCGTGGAAGAGGAAGATGACTACAATTGTGAGCCTGAGAAGTAAAAGACTTACCCCACTTAAACTACTAACTTTTTGATCAAACATTACAGTAATATCCTTTCTTAAAATGAATTCGCTCACGCCTAAGAATCTCAACTCATAATTAAAATTTAAAGCCTTGCTTGATTAGACGAGAACTTATAATAATTAAACTGCTGCCCATAAAACTTTGAGCATATAGATATACCTATACATTATAAAGTAGAGCAGATACTTACTTATTCTTCAGATGTTAAATTTAACCCAGAACGCAGCTCATAGATCTCTTGAGCTGTTTTTAATAGCTCGCGCTCTAAAGCTATTTCCTCAGGTGTTATTGGAACAAAATCCTCTCGCAAAAATCCATCATTACCCCATGAGTGAAGTTCGTGATTAAGTACAGCTGCAACTTGTTCATCACTTAAAGAGTTACCCCAAGAAGGCATAACACCATTATAACTTTGTTCCAAAACTTGGATTTCACCTTGTAGTCCAAAAAGCACTACATTGATAAGATATTGGCGACCTCCTTCTTTAGCTTCAATATAGGGCAAGTGTTTAGCAAACGGAGGAAAAACATTTGGAAGGCCCTCACCATTTTGTTGGTGGCAGGCCGCACATGTGACGAAAGTAGCACTACCAAGTTCCTGCCACTGAAAATCTTCTTGAGAACTGGCAAAGGTAAAAGCTAGAAGAAAAATAAAGAATGCTGTTTTTAACACTAAAAACCGCCTTTCAGAGCAACTTTATATTAAAGCCTTCTACTATTTTGCATTCTATTTAACAGAATGCTTTACTTAATTTTTGATGGGGTTTTTTGGGGAAAATTAAATTATAAAAATAAATTATAAAAAGCTACCTGAAAAAGTATGCATGGCATTGCCTTAGCCTTTGATAAAGGTTATAAAATCCTTGTCCATTCATTACGCAGTTGGGGTATTGAAGCGATAATTCCAGTAGTAAGTGCTATAGTGTCTTGGTTCAATATGCTGTGAAGTTAAAACTAGCTGACCTCTGTAGTTTGGGACAGCAGTTATGTCATAGGCATCACTAAGGGTGTAAATGCAATCGTCACTATTGAGATAATCTATTTTTCCAGTTTGTTCATAGGAATTTTTTAGTAAGTTATAGGCTGTTTCATAGTTAATCATTAAAAACACCTCATTTCTATAAATTATTTTGCAACAAGTGCGTAAATAAACCGTTAAATGTATGACCCTTACGATTATCTAACATATTTTTTGCTACGGTTTGGTATGGCTTATTTTTATAAAATAACTCTTTTAATATTATTGTTTTTTGGTTTTGTTCCCTTAATAAGTGCGCAAACCCTTGCAGAAACCCAGCTTGTTACTGCTATTGCCACTGAATTGAATCCTGCTATTAGATTACCTAGAGGTAGTTATCGTGCTTTAGGAGCAGGAACTGGGCAAATTATTGCTAAAGTCCCTAATGCAGAAAACTTTAGTAATTGGGAAGTTTATACTGCTACAGGTGTAGTGGCAGCTTTACAACTAGCTTTTGTGCAACAACTTTTTACTTCCTTTGCTGGAGCAGGATATTTTCTTGCTGAACAAAGTGAAAAAGCTGTAGGTATGGAGAAACATACTCAGTATATTTTTGAAGACGGCTCGAGCACCATTTTACTCTATGTTATTAGTACAAATCAGAAATTAACTTGGCTAGTGGCAAAAGGTTGATAGCCACGCCACTTTCCTAGTACTTCACCAAAAAAGATTTGACGGGTAAAGTTACCTGAAATGTGTGACATGAGATTATCTTAAGGATTGCTACCCGTCAGAATTAATTTGTTAGGGTACTAGTTGTTTTATTGCCACCTTAACCAAGGTTCTAAAGGCTCATTTAAGAGATGTCCTCTCATCTCGCTTATTAAGTAAATACTCCCCACTACAAGCAAAAGATCACCTTCTTTTGAGTTCTTTAGAGCACTTTCTAAGGCTTCTGAAGGACTAGAGCATAAGTGTTTGGTTATGGGCCAAAAGTCGCTTAGCTTTTTGACCACTGTAGCACGCGGGCTTTTGGATATGCCTGTGAGAATAACTTCTTTTATGAAAGGTTTAAGCGTAGCAACCATACTAGCAACGTCTTTGTCCATAGAAGCACCAAAAATAAGTAGGACATCTTTTACTTTTAAATCTTGTAAACTTTTAGCTAAGGCTTGTATTGCAGCGGGATTGTGAGCGCAATCTAGTAGGAAAATACGCCCTTTATAGGGAATGGGCTCGAGCCTACCCGGCCACCAAGTAGAACGAACTCCTGTTTGGATAGATTTCTTGGCAACTCCTAGTTTTTTTGCAGCTAACACTGCTAGAGTAATATTCTCAATTTGATGGCTACCTATAAGGGGTGTATGTAATTTAAGGTCAGGTTCTAGATAGAATTCCATTCCCTGCCAAGTCATTTTACTTACTTCAAAGAATACTTTCTCCAAAGTAGTAAGTTGAGCTTTGGTTTTCCTAGCATGTTTTTTAAGAGCTGCAAGTGCTTGACCTTTTGCCCCTGTAAAGCACGGACGTAAAGGGCGCATGATATGGGCTTTGTCAGCTGCAATTTCTGTGAGGGTGTTACCTAGAATTTTAGTGTGCTCGAGTGCCACATTAGTAATAATGCTTAAAATAGGTTCTAAGCTATTAGTTGAATCAAACCTACCTCCTAAACCAACTTCCATAACCGCTATTTCGACTTTATGTTCTGCAAATAACTGGCAAGCTAGTGCAGTGATAATTTCAAAAAAACTAGCACCAATTTCTTTTGCATAAGGCTTGATTTCTTTTAATAAGGTAATGACTTCTTCTTGCGATAAGGTCATTCCCGAAACCCAGAACCTCTCAGCAAAGTAACTTAGATGAGGGCTAGTAAATCTACCAGTCTTTTTACCAGAGCTGTGCAGTATGGAAGAAAGGGTACTTGTTGTACTGCCTTTGCCATTGGTACCCCCTACTAGAATGCTTGCAAAGCTGCTCTGTGGTTTTCCTAACCAGTCTAGGAGTTTAAGAGTGCGCTCTAGAGTAGGATTTAAGAAACGCTGCCTATTAAAGAGCCAAGCTAGAATCTTTTCATCCTTGATTTCCTTAGGCCAAAGGCTGGTTTTTTGCTTCTGGTTTTCACTAAGCTCTAAAGAAGGTTTGGAAGAGGGAGAGTTAAAATCTTTCATCTATAATTTGCAAAATTTTTGCTTCCTCATCACCCTGTGGGTGATGGTGTCTTTCTATTATTTCTGCTAAACGTTTACAGCTTACTATTTTTCTAATCATTTCTGCACCATAATCAGGATGATAAATATGGCGTTGCCAAATTCCTTTAACTCCTGGGTAATAAGGTGTTTTAGGAATATTTTTAGGAGTGTATAGGTGAGCAAGAATACGACCAAAAGGGTTATAGGGTACCATACTTTTACCTAAATCATGTAGTAAAGCAGCTTTTATAAGTACCTTTGAGGCATTTGGATGCTTCTTTAACAGCTTTTTAGTTACAAGATAGCCATGATGACGGTCACGTACATCCATATCTAGATATAGTTTATACTCTGCATCACTTAAGTAATTTTTAGCCCAAATGTCATTGCTCTTTAAAAGTTGGGGGAAAAATGCGTAGATCACCCTTAAAGTTTGTCTCAGAAGATTAAGCAATCTCTGAAACATTTTTAGAAGCATAATATAGCCTCACTATATCTTTACGCTGCACAGTTATCCCTTACCTGTCTTATTGTTGTTACGTTTGTCATCCTTGCGCTTATCATTTCCATGCTCCTTACCATCTTTTTCTAAAACTATAGCAGTTTCATTGACAAAATATGTACAACGCTTCTCTATTGCTGTTAACTTTTTTGCTGCTTCTTCAGCTAAAATACGTCCTGTAGATGTTGCCGCATCTATTTTTGCTTTTACTTCAGTCACACATACATCAATAGTTGTTTGGGGATCAACATTAGACTTGTTCAGAAATAAGCTAGCGTGCATTATAAAATGTACAATTGCTCAATTTAAAGCTCCGGAAATGCAAAATGTGACAGCTAAGTCTTAGCAAGGGTACAAATCTTTTATCTAATGAGTCAACTATTTGGTCCAACATTTTGTTTCCGAACAACTCTATTATTAGCCTCAGCAATCTCAGCAATTGATTTGCCAGATTTTATTTCTGCCCACAAGGTTTTTATGTCAATACCAATCAGATTAGCAACAGTCTCAAACCTATCCCCATCCCGTTTATTACCTTCACGCTTGACATCATTACCATTGCTTTCTGCAGCATTATCTTGCGCCTTTGCATTATTGTCTCCCATTTCTAATGTAGAACTACTATTTGCCAAATTATCTTGGGCACAGCTAGCTAATACTGCAAACATCCCAATTAATGCAATGATCATTATAATTTTTGCCTGTGTATGTTCCATTCTATAAATCCTTACTCCTTATGAATTCTTATGAGTTAGGGTTCCTCACAATTTATATTGTACAGATAAATTGTGGCACAAACGTGTCAAGGTCACTGCTTAAGCAATGTCATCAAGTTTACTTTAAATATTTGATTAATACCTTAAAATTTAAGGTATGAGAGAAAGGCAACAATATCAACTATGCGCTCTGTGTAATAGGCCTATAAACACATCTAATAAAATAATTAGTGGTATTGGTAAGGTGGGACCTGATTGCTATAGTAAGTATGTAGGCCTTGAAAGTTATATGGAGCAACTTCAGGATAAACGTTTTAATTATAGTGTTGCTTTGCAGCACATTAATATTCTGAAACGTAGTGGTATTCAAGCTAGGCTAAAATTCTCTGGCGAAAATGCCTATGGTAGCCTTTACCATATTGCCATAGTTGGTTTACTAAAAAGAAATACTAAACAATCTTATAATAAAAGCTTTTCGGAGTATCGTGCTGAGTTTGCTGCATGGCTAAAACAAAATCAACAAAAAATCAATGTTCATGCTGCTGCCTAGTTACGATGATAGGGATGTCCTACCCGAATTGTCTCCACACGGTAAAGCTGCTCTAGCAGTAATAAACGAGCTAATTCGTGAGCAAGAGTAAACTTAGATAAGCTCCAAAGAGCACTTACTTGCTTTTTTAAAAATTCACTATGGCCTTCTGCTCCACCTATAAGTAAACTTATATGACTAACACCTTGATTCTCAATTCTGGTGATTTGACTAGCTAGTTCTTTAGAGCTAAACTCTTTGCCTTTTTCGTCAAGTGCGACTACATGTCCTTTGGCAGCTTTCAATAAAGCTAGGCTTTCTGAACGTCTTACCTGATTAACATCTGAGGATTTTATTTCTTTTAGCTCAATAATTTCTAACTTTGTATAGCTAGAAAGCCTCTTTTGAAAATGATTGCAAGCCTCGAGGTAAAAATTATGCTTAAGTTTACCAACAGCAATAACAGTATATTTCATTACCAGATACTAGTTGGCATCTTAAGATCTAAAATGTCACGTAAACCATCACCCAATAGATTCCAACCTAACACTGTAATTACTATAGCTATGCCGGGAACTAGTGTACCATAAGGACTTAATTCTCTATAACCTTGAGCTTCTCGCAACATATTACCCCAACTTGGCACTAATGGTGATGCTCCTAAGCCTAGAAAGCTGAGAGCGGCCTCAGCTAAAGTAGCTGCTGCAAGACTAAAACTTGCTTGTGTTATAATAGGGAATAGTGCGTTGGGCAAAATATGTTGCCAGATAATACGTGAGTTTTGGGCCCCTAGTGCTCTTGCGCCTTCTACAAACACATTTTCTTTTATTGATAAAACAGAAATTCGCATAAGTCTAGCAAAAGTAGGAATTGTAGCAATTCCTATAGCAATCATAGCAGTAAACCTCCCGGGTTCGTAAATAGCTGCTAGGAGCAATGCCAGCAAAATTGTAGGAAAAGCTAAAAGCACATCAACTAAGCGCATGAGAACCTCATCTAAAACACCTCCAAAAAAAGCAGAGACTGCTCCTAGAAACGAGCCTATAATTACAGCAAGGCTAACAGCAACAAAGCCCACATAAAGTGTTCCTCTTGCTCCTACTAAAAGTTGGCTTAACAAATCATGCCCTAAGTTATTTGTACCAAACCAATGAGTTTTGCTTGGGCCCTTGAGCTGGTGCAACCAATCACTAGCATTGGGATCATAAGGGAGCCAAAACAAACTAAGTATTGCTCCAAATATAACAAAGCTAACTAGAATAATTCCAAGGATTAAGTTAAGGTGCTTCACAACATACTTTCAATGGCATAAAAACTGTCTGTCATTTTCATTAGAATTACTATGGGATTTGAGAGGGAGATGGAGAGATGAGGAGCAGGGCATAAGCCTCTTTGAACAAGACATTAATTTCTTATCTATCTTTAGTATATTAGAAACATTCAGCAAAATATAAGCCTTAACAAAAAATGGTTGTCGAGACATTGTTTTCAAAGCCTTGCCCTATCAAGAACCGAATTGGTTTATTACTAACTACTTTGACCAAACAACGAAAGTTGAGCTTAAAAAAGGTTGTTTCATGGTTGGCTACCGCTTAAAGGCAGGCACTCAATTTGACCACAGAATATTGAAGGTCTTGCAAGGAGTATGTAGCAACCTATCAAAAGCAAAACATTCTATTAACGAATTAACTTGTTTGCCAACTACAGTATCAGAAACACTAAAATGCTTAGCTTCTGATGTTTGTTCCGTTAAACAAGAGTTTGAACTGATTTTTAAGGGCCGTTCTAGCTTTAAATATACATGTTGACACAGGGGAACATCCGGTCAAAGCAAGGTAATTCAAATTAAAGCCCTCAGAAACAGATGTTTCTCGAGCTCTATAAAATTGGTAGCATTTCAGAGGTTGCGTGCTAGAACTAATGTTTGAGTATGAAGAGGGAGCATAATTTATCATGGTTTTTTGCACCTTGCAATTGCTTTGTACGAGGGTGTAAATTCAATTGGGCATAAACGTCGCTTTGACCGGATACTTTGCCACCCTTGAGTTGCTTAAGTATGTTCTAAACAAGGTTATTTTTTTAGTTCAAACTCTTGGTTAAAGAAGTCTCCAAAGTACTTGGCACAAATATCAGAACTTTACAACGTAATTGTCTAGCAGGTACAGGAAAATCCCCTTCATACTGGTTAAAGCTAGCTCAAGTACGTAAAGCAGCAAAGATGATTTCTTCAGGTAGAAGCTTGTGTGATGTTGCAATTGAAGCTGGATACTACGATCAGTCTCACATGAATAGACAATTTAAACATTGGTTAAAAATAACTCCGCTTCAGTTACTAAAATCTCAAGACATTATGTTACAACTTGATCAATCAGGTTTTCCTAATTCATAATAGGAGTACAAACTTCAACTAGGAAACCATTCTTGTCGGAGACATATGCTGTAGTTTGTCCCCACGGCATTTCTTGAGTTTCTTGTATGAGTTTAGCCCCTGCATCTAGAGCTCTTGCTAGTGCTTTAGGTACATCATCTGTCTCAAAGGCAATCTCAAACACTGGTTTTTTGGGATCAGCATGACAGGGAGATTTTCCTATTTCCTTCATAAGTTTCAGTGAAGAGAAAGATAACTTTGTTTGCCCCGTATTTAACTCTCCATAATCACCACTTTCGTGGAGCATAGCTCTTTCCAACCCAAACGCTGTCTCAAAGAATATGAGTGTTTCTTCAACGTTCTCAACGTACAATATTGTGTATCTAAACTCCATAGAGTTGTTCGGAAATAGCCAAATCAGCTAAAATAGTAGCTAGTATGGTAGTTTTCAAAACCAGAAGTGACAGACAAGTAAGAGCCTTGACAGGTTTGCCTGAAGAAAAGATAAATGAGTTAGAGACAGTGTTTGAAGAGGTATATGAGGAGCAAAGTCAAAAAGACTATGAAGAACAACAAGCTAAAGGGGAAAGAGAACGATCTAGGGGAGGAGGAAGAAAAAGTAAACTTCCTTCTACTAAACACAAACTCGAATTTATTCTCTACTACCTGAAAAGTTATCCTACAATGGATGAATTAGCAGAGAAGTTTGATATGTCTCGTTCCAGTGCACACTATTG
The DNA here is from genome assembly GCA_965223045.1 of Trueperaceae bacterium. Taxonomy (GTDB): domain Bacteria; phylum Deinococcota; class Deinococci; order Deinococcales; family Trueperaceae; genus CBDCVN01. The sequence goes on along the minus strand of CBDCVN010000013.1, from coordinate 2,329,011 downwards.
GGTACATAAGCTGCTGCCAATTCTCTCAGCAGCCTTGGCAAAATTAGGTATGTTGCCTAAGAGAGAGTTCAATACACCTGAGGAGTTAAAAGAAGCGCTTGAAGAAGCAAGAAAAATACTGATTGATGCTACAGAAAGGAAACATAGACGCCCTAGTGAAGAAGAAAAGCAGGAGGAGCTATATAGTGGAAAAAAGAAGGGTCACACGGTAAAAAACACAATAATAGCAACAGGAAGAAAGGTAATAATCTATGTAGGAAGGACATTTGCTGGGCGGAGACATGACTATGGGATGTTTAAGGAGGAGTTTCCACCTAAACAAGGCTGGCTGAAAGAGGAGGGAAAAAGAGCAAATCTAGACTCAGGTTATCAAGGTATAAACAAGGATTATGGGATAGGAGCAGCGATACCAAAGAAAAAGCCAAGGAAGAGTAAAAAGAATCCTAATCCAGAGCTAACAGAAGCAGAGAAGGAGAGGAATAAAAGGCTGGGCAAAGCAAGGATATATGTAGAACATGCCATAGGAGGTATGAAACGCTTTAATATACTAGTGCATGCCTTTCGGAATCGCAAGACAGGTTTTGCAGATAGCGTTATAGCTGTCTGTGGGGGGCTTTGGAATTTTTTGATTGTTTAAACTATTTATTTCCGAACAACTCTCATGTATTCCTCTCATTAAATATCTGATTTATAGCATTCTTTTGGATAAAAATTCTTGGACTTTTACGACACACTTTCTAAATAATTTGATAACTGACTTTTGCTCTAAGTCCTTTCTCGTCTTATACTAAAACTATATGAAAGCAATTGCCCTAGACTCTATGGGTGGTGACAACATGCCACAAGCAGCTATTGAAGGAGCATTAAAAGCTCAACAAGAAGGTGTACCTGTTCTATTAGTTGGAAATAAAACTTTGTTAGAAAAAGAACTGGAAAAATATGATGCTATTCTACCTGTTCACAATGCTACTGATGTAATTGGAATGCAAGAGCATGCTTCAGATGTTAGAAGAAGGCAAGAGTCTAGCATAATGCAGGCCATGCAAATTACTAAAGAATCGGTAACTTCAGCATGTGTTTCTATGGGACATTCAGGAGCAACTATGGCAGCAGCACTGTTGGTTTTGGGGCGTTTAAAGGGAGTTGATAGGCCAGCCATACTCACCAACATTCCTACTAGCAAGGGATTTAGTGCTCTTATTGATGCGGGGGCTAATGCTGATTGTAAGGTAAATTACTTACAGCAGTTTGCAGTTATGGGTTCTGTTTATGCTAGAGACTTCTATAACAAGGAAGATCCTACTGTAGGCCTTGTGTCAATAGGTGAGGAAAAAGAGAAAGGTAATAAGTTAACGTTAGAGGTACATGGGCTTTTAAAAGATACTCAGGGCATAAATTTCTATGGTAATGTTGAAGGTAGCGATCTATTCAAAGGTATTACAGATGTAGTAGTAACTGATGGTTTTACTGGCAATGTAATGCTCAAACTTGCTGAAGGTGAAGCTAAAGTGATTTTCTCTTGGATTCGTGAATCCTTATCTCAAATGAGTTGTTTTAGAAAGTTAGCGGCGGCGCTTGTTAAACCAGCTTTTAGGCATGTTGCTGCTAAACTTGATCCTTCTGAATATGGCGCGCAGCCTTTACTAGGAGTGCGTGGCTACACTTTCATTGGCCATGGGGCAGCGGATGCTAAAGCTGTCTATAATGCCTTAAAAACGGCTAAACAGGCAGTGGAGGCTAATCTTACCGAAAAGATTGAAACTGGGCTTCAGCATGTAAACAAATCTTAATCTGCTGTTCGGGGCTCAAACGGCTTTTTCTTGGCAGGTCGTTCGACTTCAGCCCTTTGAGCTTCCTCTTCTTCTCTAGCCGCAGCTTCTTTTTCAGCTTTGCGTAAAGACGCTCTCATAGCTTTTTCAGAAGCTTTAACACCTTCTATAATAAACTCTGCTATTTCTTCAGCACCATAACCCTCTTTGGCCTTTTCAAGAACTTCATGAATTATTTTCCCATCAATAGTTTCATGTTGCAAAAGTGCTTCAGATATACCTTGAACTACTACCCAGTTTTCTTGAATAACACCTTCGGTGGTTTGATAGGCATCTTTGAGAATGTTTTCAACTTGTTGCTCGAGCCGCCTTGCTGTTTCTTCACTGAAGTCTTTACGGCGACTTATTTCTCCCCCTAAAAATATTGGGCCGTCATCACTACCCCAAGCAACAAAATCATTTTCACCCATGCCATAGTCAAGTACCATGCGCTTAGCAATGTCAGTGGCTTGCTTAAGGTCTGCTCTGGCACCAGTAGAGATTTTGCCAGTGAACTTTTTCTCAGCAACTCTGCCTCCAAAGGCAAAAATAAGTTGTTGAACAAGATATTCCCTACTTTGCGCCATTTGTTCTTTATTTAAAGGAGCTACAAACCCACCTGCACCACCCCTTGGTATTATAGTAACTTTTCGCAAGTTACCTAAGTCAGGTTGTGTAACAAAAGCTACTGCATGACCAGCTTCGTGGTAAGCCATAAGCTCACGCTCTGATTCACTAGGCACTAAACCACCTTGGCGAAGCCCTAGAACAATACGGTCAAGTGCCTCACTAAAGTCAACCCAAGAGATGATTTTCTTATCCCCTCGAGCAGCAATAAGTGCTGCTTCATTTGTTAAATTCTTAAGATCAGCACCTGAGAACATAGGTGTAGCTGCAGCTAAACGATCTAGGTCTACGTCTTTAGAGGTGGACTTCTTACGAGTATGGACTCTTAATATTTCTTTACGTTCGATTTGGGTAGGCAAACCTACTGTAACTTGGCGGTCAAAACGCCCGGGACGTAAAAGAGCAGGGTCTAGTATGTCAGGGCGATTGGTTGCAGCCACCACAATAACAGAAGTATCTTTTTCAAAGCCATCCATCTCACCTAATATTTGATTTAAAGTTTGTTCACGCTCATCATGTCCGCCACCAATGCCTGCACCACGACGACGCCCTATAGAATCAAGCTCGTCTATAAAGATAATAGCTGGAGAGGCCTTACGAGCTTCTTCGAATAGACTGCGAACACGACTTGCGCCTACTCCAACAAACATCTCCATGAACTCTGAGGCACTTACTATTAAAAAGGGAACTGCAGCTTCACCAGCAACAGCTCTTGCCAAAAGAGTTTTGCCTGTACCTGGAGGGCCCACTAACAAAACCCCTTTGGGAATCTCTGCGCCAATTTGATGATACTTTTTAGGATGCTTTAGAAAATCAACAACTTCCTTAAGCTCTTGTTTAGCTTCTTCATGACCAGCAACATCAGTAAAGCTAGTATCAACTTTATTTTCTCGACCATATGTTTTAGCCCTAGATTGCCCAAACTGCATGACCTGCGAGGGGCCGCCTTGGGCACGCATAAAGATAAACCAAAAAAACCCTATAAGAATGACTATAGGTAAAAGCGAGAAGAGTATCCCTAACCAAGGCGAGGGATTACGTCCCTCAACATACACGTTATTAGAACGTAAAGCGTGTATTAAGTCATCATGTTTAACATATACTGTTTTAAATTTCTCGATGGTAGCATCTTTTCCATTAGCTAGTACTACTTGCCTTGGCTTATTAAGCTTGCCTCGAGCTTCTTTTTCATTTTCTATAATTACTGATTCGACAGAGCCTTCTTCAACAAGATCTAAGAAAGTAGAGTAGGCAATATCCCGGCTTTGTGTACCTTGGTTGAATCTATTAAAGACAAATATGCCTATGATAATAAGAATTACTAAAAGCCAAGGGTTAAATGAACGTTTCAACAGAGTCTCCAAATGTAGATTTTAAATAATGAGGATTATTAAAGTGACCTTTGTCTCCAAAAGATAATAAAACAGTTTGTTTCAAAATGACAAACTCAATTAATGTTAGCATTGCTTAATGAGAACCAACTGTAATCCATAGGACGAAAACATCTACTAGAAAGCATAATTTTTAGGCACGACTACTATTCCACGTTCTGTCACTGTAAAACCTTGCTTGCTGTCCTTATCTAAATCAACTCCTATATGCATATCTTGCGGAACCTTCACTCCTTTATCAATAATAGCATTTCGGATTACACTATGGCGACCTATACTACAGTCGTCAAAAATAACTGAGTTTTCAACTAGGCTATAGCTGTTTATGCGTACACGCCTTGCTATAACTGAATTACGGACAGTGGCCCCAGAAATAATTACACCACCTGAGATCATGCTATTAAAAGCTTGCCCCCTTCTATAGCCTTCCTCATGTACAAACTTTGTAGGTGGTGAGAACTCCGAACTTGTAAACAAGGGCCATTCCTGATTAAAAATATCAAACTCGGGCTCAACAGCGACTAAGTCCATATTGGCTTCCCAATAACTATCGATAGTACCTACATCGCGCCAATAGGTATTGGGAACTATCTGACCGGGGATAGGGTTGCTAGTGAAATCATAGGCTTGAAGTTTGTAGTTTTTTTCTAGAGCCATTGGTAGTACATTTTTGCCGAAATCATGTTCAGAACCTTCTGTTTTTGCATCTGCTTCTAATAGCTTAATTAAAGCATCAATGTTAAAAATATAATTACCCATTGACACCAGACCTAAATTAGGGTTGTTTGGTAAGGGTTTAGGATTTTTAGGTTTTTCCTGAAAATCTGTGATTTGGTAGCCTTCATTAACTTGTAAAACACCAAATCGCTTACAATTGTCAATTGAAGTTGGATAAGTTGCAATGGTTATTGCAGCATTAGTGTCTAAATGTTTTTCCACCATGTGGCGAATGTCCATTTTATAAATATGATCACCACTAAAGATCGCTACTAGACTAGGCTTACGATTGCTAACAAGATGAAGATTCTGATAAATAGCATCAGCTGTGCCTCTATACCACTGCTGTCCTAGTTTTTCATAAAGATACATTTGTGCTGGTGCTAAAGTGATAAAGTAATCTTTTAAGAAATTTCCAAAACGCCAGTTGTGTTGAATGTGTTCAGTTAGTGATTGTGCTTTGAACTGAGTTAATATATAAACACCATATATTTCAGAATTAATCATGTTACTAATGGCAAAATCAATGATGCGATATTTACTACCAAAGGGTACAGCAGGCTTGGTACGTTTTTCTGTTAAGGGGTAAAGGCGTCTGCCTTGACCACCTGCTAAAATCATGCCAAGGATTTTAGGTTTTTTCATGTGTTAGTTTCTTTCTTGTGAGCAGCACAATTAAAGACAATTACATTAATTCAAATGTTTTTAGTGTGACCAAAATTGGTTCATTGTAAACCAACGAGTCTTGGATGTGTTTTGTAGTACTTATGGTTAATTACCAATCAACCATAAGTATATACTTGATATGTTAGCATCTTTGCTGCTTGATTTTGATTTAAAGTAAATAGGATACCAACTATCATTATGACTAGAACAACTAAATCTATCATAAAAGAGGGTAAAAATTACACCTTTTCTGACTATTTTGAACTAGATTACCCTACTAAAGATATTATTGTGGAGTCTGACTACTCTTATGAACCCAAGCGTTTAGATTTACTTGGCAAAGCTTTTGAAAATACCTTAGGGATATTAGATTGATGAAATCTTTGCTTGGATTGGATATTTCCAGTTTGCCTAGCATAGTAGGTCAAGACTATAGGAGTAAACAACTTGCTTTCTGGCTGTATAAGAAAGGGGTTTCTAGTTTTGAAAGTATGACTGACCTGCCAAAATATTGGCGCTATGAATTGGCTAAGAAATATGTCATTAGCCCATTTGTAAATTATGAAGGCTTTGAATCTAAGGACAAATCTGTACGTTACCTTTTTACTTTAACTGATGATAGAAAGACAGAGGCAGTGTATATGCCTTATTCGAGCCGCAAAACTCTATGTATATCTACAATGGTAGGTTGCCCTGCAGGGTGCACTTTTTGTGCTACAGGAGCTTATGGTTTTGCCAGAAACCTTACCTCTGCTGAGATTATAGGACAAATTATCGCTGTGGCAAGGGTGCAAAATATAGATCCAACAGATATACGCAATGTTGTTTTTATGGGTATGGGAGAAGCACTTTTAAACTATGAGAATACTTTGGCAACCATACACTTAATGTTGCATCCAGAAGGATTTAACATGTCTCCACGCCGTATTACTTTATCTACAGTAGGTTTACCTAAGAAGATAAGGCGTTTAGCTAAGGAGAATTTACCTCTAGTGTTGGCTATAAGCTTACATGCCCCTGATGAAGAGACACGCCATAAAATTATCCCTACAGCACATGTTCATAGCATTACTGACATAATGAATGCTTTAAAGGTATGGCAAGAGAAAATAGGTAGACGTGTAACTATAGAGTATACTATGTTGCAAGGAGTTAATGATTACTTATGGCAAGCCAAAAAGCTTGCAGAAAGATTAGAGCATTTACAAGTTCATATAAATCTTATTCCTTTTAACCCTTGGCCTAGTTCAAATTTTGCTTCGAGCACCCCTAAACAAATTTATGCTTTCCAAAAGTCTTTAGAGAAAGCGGGATTTTCAGTTTCTGTACGTTTTAGCCGCGGTCAAGATGTGGGAGCAGCCTGTGGACAACTAGCCTTCACTCAGGGTAAAAAAGCATGTTAAAATCTTGGCACCTAGAATGATTGCTTACCCTTATTTGATATTACCTCAACGCAAAATTACTAAGGCAAGCAATTGCAAGACTTATTATCTCTTACCTTATTGTTAGGTAACAGGAGGATTTTTGTGAAATTTTTAACTATTCTTTTCCCTCTAATTGCTGTTGGAGCCCTTTACTATGCATGGTTGCTAGCAAAAAGAATCTTAAAGGCTGAAGAAGGCAGCGAGCGTATGCAAGAAATTGCAGATGCTATAAAACAAGGTGCTATGGCCTATATGAACAGGCAATATAAAACCATAGCTTATGTAGCTGCTGCTATCACTATTGTTTTTATAATTGTGGCAATCATTTTTACTGCCTTAGGAAACCCTAGTGGACAAGCAGTCACATGGTGGTGGACAACAGTTGGTTTTGTAGTAGGAGCTATCTTCTCAGCTATAAGTGGCTATGTTGGTATGAATATAGCAGTGCGTGCTAATGTGCGTGTAGCAAATGCTGCTCAGCCTGAAGAAGGAGGTCTTAAGAGTGCACTTGACCTTGCTTTTAATGGTGGTGCAGTAGCAGGTTTAGCAGTAGCAGGTTTGGCACTTTTGGGTGTTTCTGGCTTCTTTTTTCTCTTTTATGCTTTGTTTGGTTTACATAATCCTGTTGAGCCTTTGGTAGGCTTTGCTTTTGGGGCTAGTTTGATTAGTTTGTTTGCTCGAGTAGGTGGCGGCATTTACACTAAAGCTGCTGATGTAGGTGCAGATCTAGTTGGTAAGGTTGAAGCAGGTATCCCTGAAGATGATCCACGCAACCCTGCCGTCATTGCTGATAATGTAGGTGATAATGTAGGTGATTGTGCAGGCATGGGAGCTGACCTTTTTGAAACCTATGCGGTTACTGTTATTGGTGCAATCTTTCTTGGCTTCTTATTGCCCGGTGGTGAAGAGATAACTCGCTTAGTAATATACCCCCTTCTATTAGGTTCTTTAGCTATTGCTGCTAGTGTTGCAGGAGTAATATGGCCTATAGAATTTGACGAAGATAATAGAATACGTGTTTTATTGCCCCACGAAATTTATATTTTGCTACCGAATTTTTTCAGTAAGTATCTTTTTACTGTAAAAGCTAATGAAGACAATAAAATTATGCGTTTGCTTTATATTCGAGTATTCATTAGTGCAACACTTAGTGCATTAGGTTTTTTAGTTTCGATGCTTTTCCTTATTGGCGTTAATCTTAGTGCTCTTGGTGCTAGTGGCAATGTATTTAGTCTCTTTTTATGCTCACTAATAGGTATAGCCGTTACTATTGGCATTATGTTCATCACTGAGTACTACACAGGTACAAACTTTAAACCTGTTAGAAAAATAGCAAAATCATCTGAAACAGGTAGTGCCACAAACATAATTAGTGGTTTAGCTGTAGGTATGGAGAGTACTGCTGTACCAGTAATCCTCCTAGTTATTGCCACATTTTTATCCTTTTCCCTTGCTGGACTTTATGGCATTGCTATTGCTGCTGTTGCAATGCTAAGTATTACTGGAATTGTTGTGGCTATGGATAGTTATGGACCAATCACTGATAATGCTGGTGGTATTGCTGAGATGAGTGAGCTACCTGAAGAAACTCGTAAAAATACTGATGCTCTTGACGCTGTAGGTAATACTACTAAGGCTGTTACCAAAGGTTATGCTATTGGTTCTGCAGCTCTTGCAGCACTGGTGCTCTTTTCAGATTATACCCATCGATTAGATGCTTTTAATACTGAGCGAGGCTTGGAGCATTTTTCCTTTCTACTCAATGATCCTATTGTACTAATTGGTCTCTTTATCGGAGCTATGTTACCTTTCCTATTTTCTTCTTTTCTAATGGAGTCAGTAGGTAAAGCAGCAGGAGCAGTCATTGAAGAAGTGCGCCGTCAGTTCCGTGAAATACCCGGTATTATGGAAGGCACAGCCAAACCAGATTATGCTAAGTCTGTTGATATTGTGACTGCTTCAGCATTACGTGAACTAGTGATTCCCGGAGTTCTTGCGGTAGCTGCTCCTTTAATAGTGGGATTACTCTTTGGACCTCTTGCCCTTGGTGGACTACTAATTGGTGTTATTGGTAGTGGTCTTATGATGGCACTTATGATGTCAAATGGTGGCGGGGCTTGGGATAATGCCAAGAAATACATAGAAGATGGCAATCATGGCGGTAAAGGGAGTGATGCCCATGCTGCAGCAGTTGTAGGTGACACTGTCGGTGATCCTTACAAAGATACTGCTGGACCTTCTATTAACCCGCTTATTAAAGTGATTAATACTGTAGCACTAATTTTTGCTACTTTGATTGCTAGTATAGGTGGGATTTTTTAATAATCCCTTACAATCTAGGGATTTGCTTTTCCTTTTGATGTTGTCTAGTCTTAGGTTGAGGTGTTTCTTGAGCTTATATATAGCACCTCATTTTGTTTTGCTTTTTCAATAGCCACAGAGTCTATTAGAATTTGATCTGAACAAGGCCAAACAAGTTGCTCCCCTAGCTTTTTGGAGCATGAAGTTGATTGGTGGAGCTAGAATTATCGCTGCTTCTCCAAGTTTGCAAGTTATCTTGCAAATACTTAAATTTTAAGGTATATTGTTTAAAGCAAATTTCTTTTATTTTGCTACTTTCATAAACTAAAACTTTGCAGAAGGGATAGGAACCTATTATGGTAACTGATAAAGAGAAATTAAAAGCTATTGACAATACTATCCGTCACATTGAAAAGCAATTTGGTAAGGGTGCTATTATGCGTCTTGGAGAAGAAGCCAAGGCCCTCGAGCTTGAGGCTATTTCTACTGGCGCTCTATCTATTGACCTAGCTCTTGGTGTAGGTGGTGTGCCTAGGGGGCGTATTATAGAAGTTTATGGTCCTGAATCAGGTGGTAAGACTACTTTGGCTTTACACATTGTAGCCGAAGCACAAAAAGAAGGCGGGGTAGCAGCTTTTATTGATGCTGAGCATGCACTAGATCCTCAATATGCTAAAGCTATTGGAGTTAATATAGAGGAGCTATTAGTTTCACAACCTGATACTGGTGAGCAAGCCCTGGATATTGCTGAGCTTTTGATAAGGAGCAGTGCTGTTGATGTTATTGTTATTGATTCTGTAGCAGCACTGGTACCTCGAGCAGAAATAGAAGGGGAAATGGGAGATAGTCATGTTGGCATTCAGGCTAGGTTAATGAGTCAAGCGTTACGTAAGCTGACTGGTATTTTATCAAAAAGTCGTACTACAGCAATTTTTATCAATCAAATTCGTGAAAAGATAGGAGTAATGTACGGTAACCCCGAAACCACTCCTGGTGGCAGGGCTTTAAAATTTTACTCTTCTGTACGTGTAGAAGTGCGCCGTAAAGCAGATGTTAAATCAGGAGCCGATAAAGTAGGTAATCGTACCCGTGTCAAAATAACTAAAAATAAAGTTGCTCCACCTTTTAAAGAAGCTGAAGTAGATATAATGTTTGGCAAAGGTATTGACAAATTGGGTGATTTGGTAAGCATTGCTAGTGATTTAGATATAATAAAGAAATCAGGCTCCTTTTATAAGTATGACAATAAAACTATGGGTCAGGGTAAAGAAAAAGCCTGTGCCTATCTAGAAGGTAATCCTAAAGTGCTTAAAACTATCCAAGATAAAGTTATGAGTGAAGTTACTGGCAAAGCTTATGAGTCAAAATTAGACAAAGAGGAAGATGAAGAAGAGGAAAAACAAGCCTCTAAGCCTGCTAAAGACAAGTAATAATAATGTTGCAAGTTGATCTTAAAGATGCTATTACCTATGCATTAGGTGGAGATGTACCTGAAAGTTTTCTGGAGCACCTTGTAAGGCACAGCTATCTTTGGGACAATGAATTTATACTTAGGCTTGATGAGTGTGCCTATGAACTTTGCCCTGAGTTAGCTATTTGGGAAATTGAAGTAAGCCCAGAAAATCAGCTGTATGAGAAACGTTTGCCTTTAATTTAAGTTAGACAACAATTTTATGTGATGCATGATCATCATTTTCATTTGCAGGATTGCTTATTCATATGTAATGAATTTGTTTCTCTTCAGCAAAACAATAGTGCTACGCATGTGGATTAATTCTTTTTGTCTTACTTACCTTAATTAAGGTAAGTTAACCTTTATGGAAAATAATAGGCAAACCCAACCTAATCGTCTTATTTCTGAAACTAGCCCTTATCTTTTGCAACATGCTTACAATCCTGTAGATTGGTATCCTTGGAGTCAAGAAGCTTTTGATGTAGCTAAGAAAGAAGATAAGCCCATTCTTTTATCTGTAGGTTATTCTTCTTGCCATTGGTGTCATGTTATGGCCCACGAATCTTTTGAAGATGCAGAGGTAGCAGAAATGATGAATCGTGGCTTTATAAACATTAAAGTTGATCGTGAAGAACGTCCAGACATAGATGCCATTTACATGAATGCTGTGCAGGCAATGACTGGTTCTGGGGGATGGCCTATGACTGTAGTAATGACCCCTGAAGGCAAGCCTTTTTTCAGTGGTACTTATTTTCCCCCTAATGATGGTTATGGTCGGCCTAGCTTTAAACGTGTTCTTTTAAGTTTAGAACAAACTTGGCAAGAGAAACGTCAAGAAGTCTATAAGTCAGCAGAAAAAGTTACAGATCATCTAAGCAACTTAGAAGGTATTGGTACTACTGCTGCTGAACTAAGTCCTCAGATGGTAAAACAGGCTCTAGAAAATTTAGCTAAGACTTTTGATACTAAACATGGCGGCTTTGGGCGTGAGCCTAAGTTTCCACCCCATAGCATTCTTAAGTTACTTCTGCGTCAAGGAGATAAAAATCTTGTGCAGATGGCCCTTTTTACTCTTAATAAAATGGCTCGAGGTGGTATTTATGATCAGCTTGGTGGTGGTTTTTCTCGTTATAGTGTAGATGAAGCTTGGTTGGTACCTCATTTTGAGAAAATGCTTTTTGACAACGCCCAATTAGTAAAGCTTTATGCCGAAGCTTACTTAATGACTAAGAAGCCTTTGTACAAGCAGATTGTTGAAGAAACTCTTGAGTGGGTAAAACGAGAAATGTTAAGTGAAGAAGGTGGTTTTTATAGTGCCTTAGATGCTGATAGTGAAGGTATAGAAGGCAAGTTTTATGTTTGGGATGAGCAAGAAATTGAAGAGCTTTTGGGAGCAGATGCCAAATTAGCTAAGGCTTACTTCGATATAAGCAGTATGGGCAATTTTGAGGGACACAATATTTTAAACCTTAAGCACACTGATGAAAGAGTAGTTGAGCGCTTTGGCTTGTCTTTAGAAGAGCTACATCAGAAAGTAGGAGAAGTTAAAGAAGCTCTTTTTACAGCTCGAGCAAAACGCACAAGGCCAGGTTTAGATGACAAGATTTTGTGTTCTTGGAATAGTCTTATGTTAACAGGTTTTGCTGAAGCAGGTCGTATATTATCTAGGCAAGATTACATTAATATAGCTATAGAAAACGCTGAGTTTATTCACAAGAAGATGTTTGTAGATGGTAGGCTTAAGCACAGTTATAAAGATGGCGTGGTTAAGGTTGAGGGGATGCTCGAGGACTACGCCTACTATGGTCTAGCACTAGTTTCTCTTTATCAAGCAACATTTGATAGCAAGTGGCTTTTGCTAGCTATTGAAATAACGGAAATCATTACTAAACACTTTGTTGACATTAAAAGAAATGGTTTTTTCTCTACACCAGATGATGGTGAAAAACTTTTAGTTCGTCCTAAAGGTTATTTCGACTCATCACAACCTAGTGATAATGGTGCAGCAGCCGAACTATTACTTGTTCTATCACGTTACACAGGTAATTCTGGTTGGGAGAATTTAGCAGTAGGAAGCATTAAGGCTATGTCTGAAGCCATGAAAGAACAGCCACATGGCTTTGGTACTTTACTTTGTGCTCTAGACCAGCTTTTCAAGCCCTCACAGGAGATTGCTTTAGTAGGGGAGAGCAAGGAACTTTTTACAGAGCTGAATAAGCATTTCTTACCCTATATTGTAAAGGCATTATCGACTGGTGCCGAGGATGATTTAGTAAAGCAAATACCCTTTTTGCAGCAAAGAGATAAGTTAGAAGGTAAAGCTACTGCTTATGTTTGTGAGAATAATACTTGTCAATTACCTGTAACAAATACAGAAGAGCTTAGAAAACAACTTGGTACCCTATCTAGAGCCTAATCATGAAGTAGAACACCACATCACCTGTTTTGATGTCTGGATGATAGAAATGGGTGCTCACTAAAAACGACCAACTTCACAGTAAAACAGATTCAATCTTCTCAATTACACTTGCTGGAATTGACATTTTGGTGTTATCCAGAGCTTAGTATTGAGCAATACCTTATTTTGTTTGCTGAGGTATTTTTAGCACAAATCTACTTCCACCCGCTAGTCGGTTTTCAACTTTAATTTCTCCTCCATGCCAAGCTACTATACTTTTTACTAAAGTAAGTCCTAACCCACTACCCATACGCCTATGCCTAACATCTACTTGATAAAAACGCTCAAAGACATTAGCTAGAGATTCTTCAGGGATACCTGGGCCACTGTCTTCAACTATAAGAAAGGCTTGTCCATCACCTTCCTTTACTCTTAATGCTACAACACCCTGTGGGGTGAATTTTAGGGCGTTCTCGAGTAAATTACAAACTACCAAGCCTAACGCAGCAAAATCACCCTGCACCCATACAGATTTAGTAGGTAAATCAAGAGTAAGGTTGAGTCCTTTATCTTCAAAGAGGTATCTAAGTGACTCGGCACTGTTCAAAGCAACATTATCTAAAGCTATTTCCTCAAAGTTAAGTCCTTGCCCTGCCTCAGTACGAGCTAGTACTAACAATTTTTTTATAAGGTCTAGTAAATCATCACTGGCTTTAAGTGCTTTATTAAGAGCATGGTTAATATCCTCATCAGAAGTTTTCTCAGAAGCCTTTTCTACTCTACCCCTTAAGATTGCCAAAGGTGTACGCAATTCATGCGCAGCATCGGCAGTAAAGCGACGCTCACTTTCTATCACTTGTTCTAAAGCAACAAGGAGTTCATTGGTTCCTCGTGCCAAGCGCCATAGCTCATCGCGCCTTTTAGGTTCAGGCAATCGTTCACGCCAAGCACGACGACTTGCTAGATCATAAGTTGCTTTAGTAAGCCTATCTACAGGAGTCAGTGCTAAGCCTGCCAGAGCATAACCTAGTACAAAAGCAAATAAGGAAGCAAACGGTACTAATGTGAAGTAGCTGATTACAAATCGCCCCAAGGTTTCTTTGACTGTAACCTCTTGGCGTAGAGTGAGTAAAATGCCCCCTAGAACATTTACAGCATAGACTCGCCAACCTTTTTGAGTGCTAAAACCAATGGACATGGCTTCAAGACCTTCTGGAACGTGCCCTAAACTGTCTATAAGCTTGCCATCTTGAGTAAAAGTAATTGCTACTAAGTCTGCTCGCAATGTAGGAATGACTTGGCTGCCATAGTCTTCTTCGTCGTCTTCATCATAATCATGCAGCATGGGTTGACCTGTCTCATACTCTAAAAGGGAAACCAATATGTCTGCAGCTTCTTGTAATCTCGAATCAAATGCAGTATAGAGATTATGTGAAAGTAAAAAATAAAGCCCTATTCCACTGACTGCTAGTACTAGTGTTACTACTAAAGTGTAAAAAATAGTAAGACGCAGCCGCAGCGTTACATTTAGAAAGGAATCGACTAACTTTTTCACAAGCTTCTCAATATGTTGCTAGCCCCGAAATCTATAGCCAGCCCCCCGACGTGTTTCAATGGTGTTGCCTGCAAGTTTACGACGTAGATAATGTATATAGCTGTCAACAGTGCGTGGATCAATACAAGCTTCACCAGACCAAACATGCTCTAAAAGTTCTTCACGGGTAAAGTAATTGTCAGGGTAGGACATTAAGAATCTTAAAAGCTTGTATTCGGTACTTGATAATTTTACCTCGAGCCCCTTAAACCAAGCTCGTTTTTGTGAAAGGTTAAGTTCACACCTTCCTACCACAGTACGGTTGCTAGCTTTGCCCTGAGCACGCCTCAAAAGAGCAAGTACCCGTGCACGTAGCTCTTTAAAATAAAAAGGCTTTGCTAAATAATCATCAGCCCCCTTTTCTAGTCCTTTTACACGACTGTCAACAGCATCTTGAGCAGTGAGCATAAGAATAGGCAGATTGTTTTCTTTTGCCCTTAAAATTTCAGTAACTTCAAATCCATCGGGACCCGGTATCATTATATCTAAGACTAAAAGGTCATAGGGAAAGCTTTTCAACAAAGAAAGTGCTTCATCGCCATCTTTTGCCCAATCTACAGCATAACCTTGCTCACCTAGGTCTTCACAAACAAGTTCCCCCATATCAACATCGTCTTCAACAACAAGTATACGCACGTTAGGTACTCACTTCATCAAATAGCAAGCTTAATGACACATGGTTGCCCCTATATCTCTAAATTGTACTCCCGATACAGGCTCAAACCACCAAACATAACTAGTTTCATACAAGGTCAAAAATAGAACTCCAGAAGTATTGGCATCAGCTAGCAAATTACCTTGCGCTAACTGGTCAAAGAGCTTACCACTTGCACCAAATATAAAAACCTGAAAACCTTGCTCAGAGCTAAGATAATTTGCTTTTCTTTGAAAAGAAAGGTGTTTATAGGTGTGGTCATGCCCGTTTCCATTTAATATAATGTCTATCTTTTTGTCCTGAAGAACTTTCCAAATACTTTGCTGTGTAGCAATGCTGTGCCCATTGGAGCTAGATAAGTTTTGCCAGTAAGCAAGAGTACATCTATCTTGATTGTTTTTAAGGTCTTGCTCGAGCCACCGAACTTGTGAAGAATTAGTGCCACAACCTTTCACATCATCACAGCTAGGATTAAGTGCTATAAAGTGCCAAGAACCCAAGTCAAAACTGTAGTAACCCTTTTGAAGACCACTTTTCACTTCACCAGAATAAGCATAGTAATCTTCAGTACTTTTAGTAACATAACTTGGTGTTGGGTAAATAATGCCTTTAAAATCCTCCAAAGCCTTATTATAAGAGTCTGAAAGAGCTCCATGGGGCCTTTTATAATTTCCTAAGGTCAGTACAGCATCAACATTGTAAAGCTTGATTAAACTTGTAATGGTTGCCATCTGACAATTTTCAGCCTCGATATCATTTGTGGAGTTGCAAACTATACTATCTAAGGCAGCTACTACTGTTTGAGCACTCACAATTGAAATATTTATGAAAAAAGTTGCTATTAGCATTACACCACTTACTACTCCTACCTTGGAAACTCTGCACCAAGTTAGATGGTTTTTTAAGAGAAGTAACGCAGAGCGTTTAGGCATGCATTCCGAGGCAGGGTTTAGAAACAAGTGGAGCAGTGATTTTAGTGACCTTGCTATAGCTCTGTGTAACAATGACAAGAATAGTTCTTTCATGACTGCACTCCTATTATTGGTGCCACCACACTATAAACAAGGTGTGGTGGCTGAGAATAGTTTTTACTAAGAAGAAACCCTACTCTTGAAGAACTTCAACTAGCTCGACATGTTCTGTTCCATCAAGGGATGTTTCCAAAACAGGGCCAATACCTTTAGCATAGTACTTGTGCTCTTGTGCATCAGGCTCTAAAGGATTCCAGTCAAACGTTAGTAGCAAATCATTAAAGGTGCCATAGGGTACTGTTTGGGCTTCACCTAAGCCTATCACTTTTGCCATGTCTTCAGCCTCACCCCTATAGAATTCTTGCCTATATAGATTACCTATTTGAGGGTCTGCCAGCATTACGATACCAGGCACTGCTCCGTCAACACCTGCTTCCCATGAACCATCAGTGTCTATTAATTCGCCATCCTCATAGTTTTTGGCTATTTCACCAAAGTACCAAACATTCCCCATTTTGTCCTGCGCAAACCAGTCAAAGGTGTCTTCAACTAGCTTACCTTCTACTGTCACTGTGTCACGAACAACAGTAGTTATCACTCCCATGACCTCTCTAGTTTCGTGAGTTACAGACACCTCAATTGCTTCAAGACCATCTTCAGTCTGAGCTTCATAAATGTAGCGAGCACCAGGTTTAAGAGGGAAGTAAGGATTAGTCACCTCGGTGACAAAGTTGTTAGGATCAAGACTAGGCATGAGTACAAATATGGCCTCTTCATTACCTTGTTTGACTTCATTATCTTCATCATCATTAGTTTCATTGCCTTCATCCTCATCTTCACCCTCGTCATCTTCAGCATCACCATTTTTGCTGTCTTCATCTTCATTCTCGTTGTTAACGCCATTGTCTTCACTAACTTTGAAGAAACTAACTGTAATAGTCTGATTTCCACTTTCCTCCAAGGCTAAAATTTCAAGCTCATACTCGGTATCTGACTCAAGAAACTCAGTAGGAATTGTTAAATTACTTCTATCAGCAGGAACATGCACATCAAAAGTTGGGCGGGAAAAACCATTCGGATCATCTTCTGCCTCCTTGGTGATGATGATTTCATATGCAGTAATTGTAACCGGATCACCTTTTATGGTTTGGGTAACTGGTTCCCAGCTAACCACCAGATTAGTCAGGGGAACTACATCATCTTCTAAAGGAAATGTAATGGTAGGGGCTGCTGGAACATCATGAGAGAAAGTGGCAGAGCCAGTTAACCCCTTTCCTTCAAAGGTTAACCCACTAACCTCATACTGCCCCTCAGGAAAATTGGTCATGAGGTCCTCATAGGAAAACTCTGAACTAGGTGGCTCTCTTGACTCGAAGAAAATTCCACCCATAGCGAGGTCCTCAAATTGCCCCAAAGGTTTAACTGTCAATATCTGTGTACCATTGGGGTCATAGACGCAAAGCTTGGAGTAACCACCACTGTCAAAAGCACCATGAACGCCTATATCATCATCTGTAAAGTTGTATTCTATGTACAACTTAGCTTCATCAATAACTACGGTTTCTTCTTGTGTGGGCACACAAGTAATTTGATCACTTGCTTCTAAAGGTTGTGACAAGCTTACTGTTACGGTAAAACAACCTAAAAGCAATAAACTTAGATAGATAAAGGTTTTTTTCTTCATAATTATAACTCCTTTCGCCATAGAGACCTCTTTAGCTAGTGTTACTATAGAAAATGAATGTTGGAATTACGTTGAAGTTGTTAAGAGGTTTAAAATTGGCGTCACCAAATAGCTTTGTTAGAACACAAGAGTTCACAATAGACATTATGCGTTGTAGTTCCTTAGTTCCATTTCTTCGCCTTGAAAAACTCCAGAAACTACCACTGAAATAATAAAGACAGTTACTACTTCTAGACGCCCTGCATACATATCGAAAATAAGTATTTCTCTACTAATGGCAGGGAGTTCAGCAAAATTCCCCATGGGTTCTACTGAAGCCAAGCCGGGGCCAATATTGCCAAGGCAAGCAATAGAAGCAGTAATGTTCAAATCAAATTAGGGTTAAATTATAGTATTGTATACCTTTAAATTTAAGGTATCTTAAGGAGATATATTATGATAAGTGAACACCTAACTGAGCTTGCTGGGAAGAAAGTGGAGCAGTGGGAAGTTGGGCAAGCTGTTAAAACCCCTAGCAATATTACCTATCGTATTAGCCTAGACTATGATAGTGAAATCTCTTGGGTAAGTAAATTTCAAGAATTTTTAAAAGATGAGCATGCTAGTGAAAGTACTGGTTTTGTAGTTGGTGCTTGGGAAGAGGCAGAAGATATGGGTGGTGAAAAAGAACCTACCGATATAGTAGAGGCACTAGTTAAAGCAAAAGATACACTCCAGAACCTAAAAGCACTATTTTTTGGTGATATAATCTCTGAAGAATCTGAGATCTCTTGGATAACTAATACTGATCTTTCCCCTTTACTAGAGACTTATCCTAAACTTGAATATTTGGGAATTAGAGGTGGAAATAGTCTCAGCTTGGATAATTTAAAGCATGCAGGTCTCAAAACATTACTTATTCAAAGTGGTGGTCTAGATGTCAGTGTTGTTAAACAAGTTGCTAGCGCAGACTTGCCCCAGCTTACACATTTAGAACTTTATCTAGGCTCAGAGGACTATGGTGCTAATCACAAAGCGTCCGATCTTGAGCCTATTTTACAAGGTAAGGCATTTCCAAAGCTAACCTATCTAGGTTTGCGGGATAGTGAGCTAGCTGATGAAATAGCTTTAGCAATAGCAAATTCACCTATTATAAACCGTATTGAAGTATTGGATTTGTCCTTAGGCACTCTTACAGACAAAGGAGCTAAGGCATTTTTAGAAAGCCCTGCTGTTAAACAGCTAAAAAAGCTTGATTTGCATTATCATTGGTGTTCAGACGAAATGACCAAAAAACTAGCAGATTTAGGGAATGTTGATGTTAGTGATCAGCAAGAAGCGGAAGATGATGACTGGCGTTATGTCGCCATTGGCGAATAAAACACCTGACATATTAATATTTGCTCCACCACAAAGCCGTCGGGTAAAGGCCTATCAGCAGAGTCTAGCTAAGTACAGTTTGCCTCCAGCTAGGCTAATTGCCTATACTGATTACCTTCTTGGTAAAGTGTCGCTCCACGATGAAGTGCGCCAAGACACTATTATTCGTATCGAATCTTCGGGTGAAGATGTTGAAGCAGAAAGGCTCATTCTATTAGCACATGACACTAAGAGTGAGAGTCGCCAATACCTATCACCAGCGCAAATTATGGCACTAGAACTAGACAAGGGTGCTCTTATGCCTACAAGGCAATGGTTTTTGGGTTTTTGCAAAACTTTAAACCACATCAAACAGGAACTTAAAACTTGCCCAAACCACAGGCTTATGAATAGTCCCGTTGATATTATGACTATGTTTGATAAGTGTGCTACTCATACAAAGCTTGAGCAAGCAGGTATTAGTGTTCCACCAAAGCTTGATAAAGTTACTAGTTTTGACGAATTGCAAGAGGCAATGAGTTCGAAAGGTTGGAATAGGGTCTTTGTGAAGATGGTTCATGGATCGAGTGCCACAGGCGTGGTAGCCTTAGAAACAAATGGTCAGCGCTGGCAGGCCACTACTACTGTAAAGATGATTGAAGGTCCAAATGGGATGCTTGCCTATAACTCGAGAAAATTACAGAAGTATACTGATTTAAATAGCATTCGCACATTGATTAATATCCTTTGCTCTCATCACATTCATGTTGAACGTTGGTTGCCCAAGGCAAGTATTAATGGGCATGTTTTTGATTTGCGAGTGGTAGTAATTGCAGGAGAGGCTAAACATGTGCTGGTACGCTTAGCCAATGGACCTATTACAAATTTACACCTAGGTAATAAGCGTGGTGATTGGAATGCTGTTAAGAAACGCTTGGGTGAAGAAGTTTGGCACTCTCTTAAAATAAGTTGTGAAAATGCCTTAAAATGCTTTCCTAATAGTTTGTATGTAGGAGTCGATGTACTAGTATCTCCAAGCTTTACTAAACATGCAATTTTAGAATTGAATGCTTTTGGTGATTATCATAAAGGGGTTTTACATGAAGGGCTAGATACATATGGTGCACAGTTAAAGGCGTTGGGGGTTTTGGTTTGATTGATGCTCGAGCATTAATAGGAAAAGCAAACATCCTTTTCATAACTTTTGACAGCTTGCGTTTAGATGTAGCGCAGTTGGCATTAGAAAAAGGATTAACGCCGAATCTTGCAGAAATCCTACCAAACAAACGCTGGGAAACTAGGCACACACCTGCAAATTTCACTTACCCAGCCCACCATGCATTTTTTACTGGTTTTTTACCAACACCTATTAGCCCAAAGCGTCATTTGAGGTTATTTGCCTCGAGATTTGCAGGCAGTCAGACAATCTCAAAAAAAACTTTCCTTTTTGATGAAGCAACTTTGCCTGAAGCACTAGCAGCAAGAGGCTATCATACTGCTTGTATTGGTGGAGTAGCTTTTTTTAACCTCAGGAGTAAATTGGGTTCAGTTTTACCAAATCTCTTTCAAGAAAAACACTGGCATCCTAGTTTTGGTGTTACTAGTCATTGCTCAACTAAAAATCAAGTTACTTGTGCTGTCAACATACTAAAGTCATTACCCTCTTCAAAGTTAATCTTTTTGTTTATCAATATTTCAGCTACCCATAAACCCTCAAGTATTTTCTTAGCAGGTACAGAAAAGGATTCTATAGAGACCCAAATAGCAGCACTTGCCTATGCAGATTCACAATTACCTCTACTTTTTGAGGCTTTAGCTGATCGTGGGCCATGTTTGGCCATACTTTGCTCAGACCACGGAACAACCTTTGGTGAGGGTGGTTTTGAGGGGCACCGAATTGCTCATCCTACTATTTGGAGTGTTCCCTATGCTGAATTAAAATACATCAGGGACTAGCAGAAACGTTTGCTCCATCAACCCATGATAGGATTTAATTAATTATGAACTGTCAGGAAGTCATGCCATGTATAAAAGATGTTCTACCACAGGTGATTAGTTTTAGAAAGTGTTTTGAACTTGCTCGAGCATGTCAAACCCATAGATGAAGAAATGGATGCATGGGATAAAGAAATTGCCGAAGATTCACTATCAGATAAGTTTAATGTACTTATCCAAGAAGTTCTTGAAGATCATAAAGCAGGAAAGACAACTAAATTGGTAGATCGACTAAATCCTGATCTAACTTCACCATGAAATTTCGTCATTACACACACAAGAATTTTTGGCGACATTATAAAAATCTACCTACTACCCAACTCCTTGTTAGAAGCACTTTGCAGGAAGTGAAAAGCCAAATCGAATTTTCAGGACAACGAGATTAAATATGTTACAAAGCAGTCCTTATCAGGGATATACTTACGCTTACCCTCACAAAACTGCTTATCGCAAACTAGAGCCACCTATACCTTTAAGCAAGCTCTGGGCCACTGAAAATTGTGATTCGCTATTCCTATACATACACGTTCCCTTTTGTGAAATGAGGTGTGGTTTTTGCAACCTATTTACTATAGTGGGTGCTGGGGAGACACTCGAGCAAAATTATCTAAAAACTCTCAAACAGCAAGCTAAGTGTGTAAGAAACGCACTTGATAAGGCTACTTTTGTACGTTTAGCTATTGGTGGTGGAACGCCTACATATTTAGAACCAGACGATTTACAGGAACTTTTTACTATTGCAAAGAACCTTTACAACATTGATACCAAGCGTATTCCTATTTCTGTTGAGACATCACCTGCTACAGCACTCCCTGAACGTTTAGAGGTGCTAAAGGATAACTGTGTTGATCGTGTTAGTATAGGGTTACAAAGCTTTATAGAAACTGAAGTTAAAGCAGTGGGCCGCTCACAAAAGACAAAGACTGTTTACCAAGCTCTTAAATATATTCGGGAATATGACTTTCCTACATTTAACATCGACTTAATTTACGGTCTACCCAAACAAACACCCGAAACATGGCTTAGCTCTCTTAAATCGGCTTTAGCATTTGAGCCAGAAGAATATTATCTTTACCCTCTATATGTACGTCCCCTAACTGGATTAGGTCGAAAAGATTGTAATTGGGATGATGGGCGTTTAAAACTGTATCGTATTGGGAGAGATTTTTTGCTTGAGCAAGGTTATGAACAAATCTCTATGCGCATGTTCCGAAAACCCTCAAAGGAAAGTACCCTTGCACCCGTGTATTGCTGTCAAAATGATGGCATGGTGGGCCTTGGCTGTGGAGCACGGTCCTACACTAAAGGACTACATTATTCTAATGAGTATGCTGTAGGGACTAAAGGCATTAAAAGTGTCCTGACAGATTATATTTCTCAACCTACAGAAGCTTTTGAATTTGCCTCCTATGGTTTTGAACTTGATGATGATGAACAAAAGCGAAGATTTATTCTTAAATCACTTTTAAGAGTTGAAGGGCTTGATTTAAAGCTTTACAAAAGTACTTTTAAGAGTTCTGTATTAGAGGATTATCCAGAATTATTTAAGCTGCTGCAGCAATGTTTTATGGTAAAAACAGCTGATTGCTTACAGTTAACAGAGCTGGGGCTCGAGCGCTCTGATGCAATAGGACCATGGCTTTACTCTGCAAAAGTGCGAGCGTGCATGGAAGCGTATGAATGGCAATGAATATAGGTTGTTAATATGGAATTGTCAATACTGTACCGAGGTCCCCTGTCAAGCTGTAACTATTCATGCTCTTACTGCCCCTTTGCTAAGCATCAAGAGAGTAGAGTAGAGCATGAAGCGGATCAAAGGGCACTAGAGAAATTTGTGAACTGGGTAAGAGCCCAAAAAGAAATGGCAATTTCTGTCTTCTTCACTCCTTGGGGAGAAGCCTTAATTCATAAACGCTACCAACAAGCACTTGTACAATTAAGCCATTTACCTCACGTGCAAAAAGTTGCTATTCAAACTAATCTTTCTTGCCAAGTGGATTGGGTAGCAGAGGCAAACAAAGCTAAATTAGCTCTCTGGGCAACTTATCACTCTAGTCAAGTTACTAGAAAACGCTTTTTGCAGAAATGTCAAGAGTTATTAAATTATGGCATCCGTTTTAGTGTGGGAACAGTGGGCTTGAGAAAAAATATTCCTGAGATCGAGGCTTTTCGTGCTGAACTTCCCAAAAACATTTACCTTTGGATTAATGCTTACAGTAAAGCGGAAACGGATTATTACTGCACAGAGGATATAAAACGTTTAAGTGTGGTTGACCCACTATTTCAGTTAAATATGGGTAAGTATTCTTCTCGAGGCAAGGCTTGTTACACAGGCCATAAAGTCATAAGTGTAGATGGGGCAGGCACTATACGCCGTTGCCACTTCATTAAAAAACCTCTTGGTAATATTTATGATGCTAACTTTAAAACAGTACTAAAGCCAAAGCCTTGTAGTCGTCAATTTTGTGATTGTCATACTGGTTATGTGCATATGAATGAATTGGAGCTTTATGAAGTTTTTAGGGGTGGAGTGCTCGAGCGCATACCTGTGAATGTCAGTTTATAATGTTTGTTATGAATCTTAGTGAGCCGCCTGAACTACTTGCTACACCCCAATCAGCTTTACTACATACTACTTGGCGTTATCCAGAACTTAGTATTGAGCAATATCATAAGATGCTCGAGCATAAATTATGTCAATATTTCTTTGATTTTTCTCTTAGCTCGAGCACGCACTAATAACCTTAAAACTCCTATTTACATTTAATACTTGCACATTCTGCCAGTGCCCTAACTCCTTTTCATAGGGCAGGTCCTTGTTGGCAACTAAAGTAAGTACTCCTTGAGGCTTTAAATGTTTTTGGGCTGCTGCAAAGAAGGCTCTTGGAACATCAAGTACATTCTTCTTGCCTATATGAAAAGGTGGATTCATTAAAACTACGTCAAAAAGCTCTTTATCTAAGGCCGAGTTAACATCTGAGTGCAAAGTGTTTATATCTAGTTTATAGGCTTGGGCATTTTGTTTAGTACTGTTTATAGCAAGAATATCATCATCTATAGCTGTAACTTTGGCTTTTGCTCGAGCCCCCACCAAAGAAATCAAACCATAACCACAACCCAAGTCTAGAACTGCCTTACCCAAATAATCACTTAAATCCAAGCTATCTAACAGCAAAGCTGTACCCTCATCAATTTTACCAGCAGAAAAAACACCTGCTTCAGCTTGTAAATTTAGTCCTAAAGCTTCAAAATAAACAGGCTTCATGTCTATAAAAGTATTTTTTTGTTTTAAGCACCTTAGCAAGCGCCAGCCTTTATCTTTGGCAATTACTTCGCCGTCTCCAAAAGTATTGCAAGCTAGCTTTTCATAACGTTTAGCCCCTAAACCCTTGTGCATAGCTAGGTAGGCTACACCACCTTTTACTAAACTGTTATAAGCACCCTTAATCTCTTTTTCTGTACGTAAGTTACCTTTACTTGTGCTAGGTATCAAACAAATTTTATCAGCAATCTCGTTTCCCATTTGCCAGATAGCTTTTGTTTGCAGGTTTTCGCATGTTTTCTCAGCACAGTACCAAAATGCTTTGGAAGTGGTAAGTGTAGTTACTTGCTTGGCAGGTAGTTTAGCTTCTAAAAGTCCTAGACTTTCTGTAGCATCAATTAAGTGCTTTGCTTGTAAATTAGCTTTAAGAAAAAGTTCTGTAGCAGGAGGTAAATAAGGGTGAAAAGGCAAACCAATCTTACTATAATAATTACCCAAAGGAGATACTAATCTATGTAACCTATGGTAAGAATCAAGTGAAGAATGCACTATGATTGTTATGCATACATTATCTAGGTGGTATTTTTATATCTCTAGTTTCGTTATAAATTCCATCAGAAAAAGTAACACTAAGAGTATCTGTGGTTGTAGAAACTACAACTTCACCACCTTCTGCAATTGTTAAGATATTTCCTTTTGGAGCATCACGAATAATTACCTTTGGATATGATTTGCTATCCCAAGTGAATCTTACTAAATCTCCTCTTAATCGTTCAACTGATACGGGTATTATTTCAGGGGTAGAAATATCAGCCAAAGCTGATTCGATCCGTGCTAGCTCTGTCTCTTCACCTTTTTCAATTGAAACAATACGATAGGCTATGATTTTTTCTAAAAGATTCTTATTAATAGAAATGCTGAAGGTAAATTGTTCTACTTCGTTATTGGTGTGAGAGAGCTTTGCTGTGGAAAATGGATATTCAAGCAGAACCTCATCATTATTACCTAAGGCCTGTAATTTATAAGGTCCATTAATAGGTAGGCTAGGAGTTCCTTCTATTTCTAGGAGGGGCTCGAGTTTAGTCCCTCTAGGATTAATCTGGCCACTGATTAGAAAAACCAATTCCTCATTTGAATCAGATCGTAGCTCCTCCTCGTTTTCAGGGGGGAGGGTCGGAGATGAATGAACAGGATCATCAGTTGAGTCGATTGAGGGATCTGCAGTTTGTGCATTTGGGGCACAAGCACTAAGCTCAATAATCATTAAAATTAAAAAGAAAAAATGTTTCATACAAACTACCTCCTAGGTTAAGTTTGGCCTCCAGTGAGCAAGTAGGTTATTGCAATCTATTTTCTATAAAAAGAAGCTATAAAAAATCCTTGCTAAAACCAAGGAACATTAAGAAATTCTAATGATTTATAGAGTTTGTAAAGAATTTAATAAAGCTCTTTCCAAATGCAATACCTATAAAATAAAATCTATGAGACCCAGACCTGACTTTCTCAAAATCACAAAAGATGCCTCATAAGACATCTTGATATGATAGAGAAAAATAATATTAGATTATGTTAGAAAGAGTTAAGGAACATACTATTTGAAGGAAATCCTATGTAGAAGGAGTTATCTAGATTGCTTATGGGCTTATTTAAGAAGCACTTTGACATGAATTTTGACAGGGAGTGCTTCTCAGAAAAAATCTTTACTATATGTAGCTGGCTAAAGAGAAAGTTATTGAGGTGATACTTCTATGTTTTCAGTGTGGCTATTAATACCATCAGAATAAGTGACCTCCAGAGTATCAGCTGTCGGCATAATAACGATTTCTCCTGTTTCCTCACCTTCTTCAACTGTAGTGATTGATAATACTTCTCCTTCTGGACCATCACGAATGATTATTTTGGGATAGATTTCACTATTCCATGTAAATTTGATTAAGCCATTATTTAATGGATTAACAAAAGCTCCTGATTCTACATCAAAAGCAACATCATCAGGTAAACTTGATTGAACTCTGTCTAATTCTATTTCTCCAGCCACATCAAATTCTGCAGCAACTTCTTCACTTACTTCAGCAAATGCGCTTGTTGCATTACTAAAAAATCCATAGGATTTAACTTGCTCTATAATATTGCTCTCCACAGTAATATTAAAAGTAAATTGCTCCATTTTTCCACTTATTTCACTTTCATTTAAACCAAGAGCTTCTGGCTCAGAAGGTTGTGGATCAGCAATCTCTGTTGCAGCAAATTGGTGTTCGAACAACACTATCTCCTCACCATTGTCGTTTTCCCCAAAGGCCTTTAATGTGTAAGGCTTTTCAACACCTTCAAGGGGGAAATTATTTACAGGCACTCCTTCTAGCTTTACAATTTCCTCGAGCTTTCCTGAAAGAATCTGATCTCCTTCAAAAGTAATCTGACCACTAACTAAAAAACTTGCTATTTCATTACCTATAATTTCAGGTAAAGGTGGACTTTCATTATTGATTGTTCTTTCTGTAAGGCGATAGTCGAACATGGCTTGATAGGTATAATCACTGATCCAACGTTCGCTACAATAAGTCATAACGTCAGAGAATTCTGCTGGGTTTTTCAAGCTTAAAACACTTGCTGTTGGATCTATCCCCCAGAAACCTATCTTGCCTCCAGAGTGGGGGAAATTACTGTCAGGGCTAGCTGGATTCCCACACCCACTAACATGATTGCGATTCCAGTTATGACCAAGTTCGTGTGCAAAAGTTGATCCAACCCTATGCCAAATAACTCCTACCTTGTTATTTGGGTCAAAATTAGGATTTAGTAGTGCAATTCCAGAAATAAAACCACCTTCATATTGTGGATTAACAATTGCATAGTAATACTGGTTCCCAGTTGCATTTTCATTAAGTCTTAATTGTGCCATTTTGTTCAATAAGTCTATCCAGCCAGATACAGTGCTCAGATTTCCTCTAAAACCAAAAGGAGAGCGAACAGTTTTTATAGTTCCTGTTGGCAATGGCAACATATTTTCTGCTTGCCTTAAGAAAGAATCACCATTTAAAGGTAAATTTGGAATAGTAAAGTTAGTATTAGGATCAGTATTGCTTACATTGTCATAAATTATGGGAACAAGTGTTATTAATAAGGGATCAAGTTCTTGCGTTTCTACAGTTAATTCTTCTATATTGTTCCCTGCAACCTCACCCTCTATAGCGCTTTCTGGATCAATTTCAAGTTCAATTGTAGTACCATTAATCATCCAATCACTGAGCAAGTTAAGGTGATATGAGTGGCTTTCATCAAAAGTTGTTGGAACAGGATTAAACTCACCTTCAAGATTTCTAGTAAAACTACTCCCATTAGGTAGGGTAATTAATGCTTTAATAAGAGGAGTATTGGCTAAGCTTTTTTCACAATTGGCAACTACAAAAGCCCTTAAAACTGCACTACGATTTTCAACAAGAGGAATTCTACTGCTTGGATCACTCTTTTGTATACTTTGATTTACATGAACATTAGCAAAAGATAAATCGTACTCGGGGCACTCATCTTTTACATTAGTAAATGTACAAGTATAGATTTCTTCATCTGATAGTAATTCTTTGGGAATAGTATATGTTGTTCCATTAAGGTTACCTACATTATCATCATCCTTGTTTTTACATTCAACTGTATCTAAGTTCCAACCACTGGGCATCGAGCTTTGATTTATTGTTACATCATCATCTGAACTCTTGACTTCTATTGTTGGGGAAGCCTTTGCTACTCCATCTGCATCTGTTGTTATTGATAAAGATTCCATCTTTGCATTTGTTAGAGCATATTCAAATGTCCCTGTGCCGCCTTCTGATATCGTTACTATTTTAGCTTTGGGAACACATGAACCAGCCAATAAAATCAAAATGGTTATAGGTAAAAGTAAAAACTTTATTATTAGGGTAAGTATTTTTTTCATAATTTTTATCCTCCTATTTATCTAGCACTACTGCCCGCTGATCTCTTTAATTTCCTGAACTAATAAACTTGCCACTTCCTCTTTTTCAAATGGCCCATCTAGCTGGAATTCTGAATCCAAGAGAGTATTAGTAACTCTGTCAAAAGCAGGCTCATCGAGTTTTAGTAAATCTTTCTCGAGCTTCTTGAGCAAGCTTTCAGTTAATGTTAGTCCTGCTGTAGTTATACAGCTGGAGAAGGCGTTTTTAGTTGCTCCTTCCGTTACTATCTTAGATACACAATCTCTTAATATGTGCTGGGGGAAACTTATACCACCTGGAAAACAAGCACTAAGAACAAAAACCATCAACACCAAACCAAAAAAACGTTTCACTTAACAACCTCCAAAATTAATTAGCTGCTTGCTTGTAGCAAGTAACTTACTAGATTTATAACTACCATAGTATAGAATTAACTTAACTCTTGTAAATTTCAGTTCTATAGCATTGATAACATAGTTCATTCACAAGATTATTTAATCCAAAAGGGTTCTATTTCTTTTATTATGTTTTGCTGAAAATCATCCTCCATGGGATTTATATCAATAGTAGTATCTACAAAATCATCTTCAACTGGCATATCAAAAGGTATATCAAAAAGAAAACTAGTTTCTATTTTATTGAAGTTTACTTTTAGCTTGGCCCAATCATCAAAGTCATGGAGAACTTCTCCAGGGGACGGAATATCTATAGCACCACCTTGTCCATCAGCTGTGGCATCCCGCCTAAGATCTATCGCCTTTAAATCATTAGTAATCTGACCATCAAAATTGTAGTCAATAGGACCTACCCCATCGCCAACATTTTCAAAGACAGCATCCTCATTTATAGGAGGGGTAAATCCATGAGAGTAGTCGATAACGAAATTGTCATTGCAGGGTGAATTTACAAAATTGCATTCATCGGTAATAAAATCAATGGCGTTGACATGATCTTCAAATTGCACATAGATGTTGTGATATCTTGTTTGGGCCGAAATTCCATTGCCAGGAGTTCCATAGGGTGCAAAAAGGTAATTCATTATGCTTCTATAGTTAGGCTTCATATGCTCGGTATTTTTCTCTACAGACCTATCAGCATTACCATCTCCATCATCATCTATAAATTCAAGCACATAAGGCCCACCATGATGCAAACCAAGGTTATGACCTATTTCATGCATAATAATTACTGCCTGATAGTTAATTAGCTTGGTTAGACCACCTGGCTTATTCTCGCCAATATTCCAACCCTCGAGCGTAATAATTGAGTCATTTGCTTCTACCTCGGCTAACCCTGAACTTCCAGCAGGTATTTCTTGAGTACTACCCATAATCATGTAATGAAATATTGGGCGGCGTACAGGATCAAAATGTTCAAATTTGTAGGTGTATAGGCTTTTTTGATTCTCGAGCAATTCCACACTATTGGAGGCTAAATTTATTTTTGGACTATAGGGAATCATAGAATTTCCCTGACCTAAATTGTAATTGTTGGTATCTATAACATTAGAGCCAGAGTAAAAATCACCCACATCAAAATGAATTGCAAACTTAGGCACACTCTCATCACCAACGGTAACTTGGGGTCCATTAGTTTTAAAAGCTGCAACAACTTTATTTAATGTTTCTTGTCTAGGGTGTATTTGCTCTTTTTTGGCAAGATCAATGTTTCCTTGACTGTCTCTTACATCCATCACATCAACTTCAACAAATATATCTTTGACCCCTACAACAGCACCCAAATCAAAGTAATTAATGCCGCCATATCGACCACTATCTGGCGTGCCTAATTCCCTCTCTGCATAATCTGGAATACCATCATCATCAATGTCTGCAGCACCAAGAACAACATCATTAGGTCCACCTGGTGTTGTAAACGCTTGCAAATGCCAATCTCCAGCAAGGTTATGGTCTTCACAGCCCATTCTCCTAGCATAAGAGTGACCTGTTAGTATTTCTGTTAAGGGTACACGCTCACCTTCCCAAACATTATTTTGCAAAAGAGATGAATCTATAGGAGAAGTTCCCCAAGCCACAAAGTCTTCTATTTCCCCACTATTATGCCTCAGTTCAACTTGGCCTTCTCTATCAATCCAGTATGGATATGTTATAGAGTTGTTTTGGCTGTTTTCAATCCCTAGCACTATTGTTTTAGGACCATTGGTCATCACATCACGAATTTTTGCTTGTACAACTACATAGCTATCTTGCTCGAGAAGTATTTCAGGTAAGCTAAAATCTTGTTGGGAACCTGTTCGTAAATGCTCATAACGTTTAACACGCCTATGGCCATTATTATCCTCAATGATAGAAGTTTGGACTACAGAAAGTGCCCTTAATTGGTATTCTGATAGGTTAACTGTCCCTGTGCCAGCATTATAGATTTCTAACCATGAACTTTTACTATCATGTGTTACTGGGCCAATTTCGCAAATTACTAGCTTAGTGTTAGGAGGTGGTTCTGTAGAAACATAATTAATATCTATAATTTCTTGTTGTCCCAAAGGTATACTTGGAATAGTTAAAGAGTGACCTTCTCTTTGAATAAACTTAGTTGTGCCATTGATTGTTACCTCTGAGCCTCCAACAAAATAAGTAGTATTGGGAGAAAGGTTGTTAATGACTGCATTATCACTAACCCATGTAAATGGAAGCTCGTTTCCCCATACAACAACATGATTGCTAGGAAAAATATTTCCAGAAGGTAGTCCTTCTACATTAATTTGAAGACTTGTGTTTTGTGCAAACGAATTTGCAAAAACCCCGAAAACTAGTAGAAAAAGTATCCAGCATTTCATTGAAGTGAGTTCTCCGTTAATTTTTTATTGAAATTTACCACACTTAAAAAAGCCAAAGCAGATAAGGTGTCACCAAGTTGAACAATATAAAGTGGTAGAGTCAAAATTTACCCAACCCCTTTAGGGTCATTAATACCATTTAGTTTGGCAATGCTTTGCCATCTAGTCGATGAACCTAGA
The DNA here is from genome assembly GCA_965223045.1 of Trueperaceae bacterium. GTDB lineage: Bacteria > Deinococcota > Deinococci > Deinococcales > Trueperaceae > CBDCVN01. The sequence goes on along the minus strand of CBDCVN010000013.1, from coordinate 2,297,797 downwards.
GTTTTACTTGCAATTTTGGATAGGGTTTCACCTGAAATTACCTTGTGTTGCTCAAGCACATAATCCTCCAATTAGCACAAAAGTCATTGTCTCTCCATTACCTTTGGAAGCACAGTTTCTTAAGCTCTATGAATCACAACAATACAAAATCAAGAGCACCGTTTACAGTTTCTCTTACGGCACTAAGAGCTGCATTTATAGCTTCCTCAACAGCTAAAAGACCTAAGCCTTCAATGGTTAACAGCACGATCTTTGCTGTATTGCGTTTCATGTCTAAAAGAAGCCTTGCTTGTTCTTCAGAGATCTGGCCACTTAACTTTAGTTTTTCTATTAGAATTATACCCTCAGCAATTCCTTTCAACTCAGTTTTGGCATAATCTTTAACCTCTGGCCACTTTTCTGACAAGACACCTTTTACAGCATTGAGCATATTATTTAGTAAGTTATCAAGATCCACTTTCTCAAACCTCTCAACGTTTCTTTGCGAGTTCTAACCTAAGAATACTTGCCAACGCCTGATCAAAGTCCTCTCTAATTACTGAAACGAGCTCTACAGAGGATATACCAATCTGATGAATTTCCTTTAATTTTGCAAGATTATCACGAAGTAATTTAATCTGCTGCTGGGTAATTTCATTTTTGGGAAGAGCCGCAACTCGTAAAGCAATAGCACTAATATCTACATCAACTTCTTTATAGAAATCAATATGGTTATCAATGTGGGCTGCATCTGTTCCAGCAGTACTCTCTAGTTCAACAAAAAAGGTAGAGAGCTTTCGTTGCAAAGCAGTTACAGCTTCATCAGTTTGCTCATCGTAGTTAGATATAAGTCTTATAGTGCAACTAACACTAGTGACCAATATAAGAAACATCAGCAAGGTGTTTCTTGTTAATAAACTTATGGAGTATTTCATAAATTATACCCTCTTCATTCTAAAATTATAAAATTGGACAGCGTATCACATTAGCAATCCGACACTAAATACAGAACCTTTAACAAATACATTAAAACCACACCAAGGGCTTGTAATGCACCACCTAATCCCTTATTAAAGGGTGATGAACACCACACAATTTAACATAAGAAAACCGAATTTGCAACCCTAGCTATAATGCCCACCCAAACATTAATTTAGGAATAAGTAAAATTTATAAGTACAAAGGCTCGAGCCCCAAAAACAACTTTGTTTCCCCTGCAGATTTTTGTGCTAGATAACTTGCTTTAGGAGGGGCATTTTCTATAAGAGGAAGTTGAGAGTATTCCCTTAAGTTGTCTCGAGCAACCTTCTTTAATTCTTTTTGCTCAACATTACCTTCATGCCATTTGTAATGCCCAACATAAGCATTGCCACGATGAGCTTCCAGCAAAACCACTACCTCTGGCTGGTCAATGCTTAAATGGGGTGCAGCTATAGCTTCTAAAGTACTAGCGCCAACTAGAGGTATTTCTAAGGCTCGAGCCAACCCCTTAGCCACTGCTATACCTATGCGCAAACCTGTGTAAGAGCCCGGTCCTAAACCTACTCCAATTGCTACCAAATCACTTTTAGTCGCTCCAGTTTGTGAAAAAAGTCCATTAATTTCAGGGATAATGCGCTTAGCATGATTGCGCTCCAAACGCTCGCAGAAACTAGCTAAAATACTTTTTTCTGAGCAAAGCGACAAAGAAAGATAAGGAGTAGCACTATCTATACCTAAATAGAGGAGCATTTATAAATATCCACAACAGTATTTTCCCTACAAGTCTTACTTTTGCGTAACTGTAGGGGTTCAAAAACTTGAACCCTTACACACTGGCTTATTAGCAATATCTCATTTCTAGTTAAGGTCATGTACTACAGAGCTAGGTTTCTATTTTTGGAAATGATTTTTTCTAGCGCACTATAACTGATTAATCACCGTATTCAACAGGGAAATCTGCTTCTTCCCATTCAATTATACCGCCAGCCATATTAATTGCTTGATAGCCCTTTTCTAGGAGAAAGTCAGTTGTTTTGGCGCTTCTTGCACCCGTGCGGCACTGCATAATTATATTTTTATCTTTAGGCAACTCTTCATAGCGCTCATTAAACTCTGATAATGGTACTAAAATACTGCCCGGAATTCGTATACTATCAAATTCTTCTTGCTCTCGTACGTCTACTAAAAGGCCACCTTGCTCGAGGCGTTTTTTTGCTTCAAAAACATCTATTTCCGGTGTTTCCATAGGAAACAACTATAACATATAATATTGGACAATGAATCATGGAAAGTGCCTTATGAGCATCTAAATAAAGGCCATTTTGCCATCTAGTTTTAAGTTAAAATGTGCTATCCTTACATTAAGGACGCGAGGTAAGGAATGGATTTTGCAGCTACAGTAAGCAGTAAAGGACAAATAACCGTCCCCTTAGAGGTATGTAAGCGTTTAGGTCTTAAGCAAGGATCTAGAGTAGAATTCGTTATCAAAGATGGTATTACGTTTTTACAACCTTTACATGATGAGGAAAACCCTTTTTTAGAATATGCAGGTGCACTCAATGCTTTAGAAGGTGTTGATGAAATAAATGCTTGGCTAAGTAATTTGCGAAATGAGGAAGAGATTTGCTAAGTGCTAGAGATACTAATGTCATATCAGCACTTTGGTCAAAAGAACCCCTAGCAAATCAAATGGCAATTCTTTTAGGGCAAGCTCGTCAGGTTGGTGCATTAGTCATCTGTGCACCTGTCTATGCAGAGCTATTAGCATACCCTAAGGTGACAAATCAGTTTGTGCAAAATTTTCTAACAAATACAGGAATACAAACAGACTTTAGCCTTAATCAAGCTGTTTGGCAACAAGCAGGAGAAGCTTTTGCAAATTACGCAAAACAATGTAGAAACTCAAGCGGAGGGCAACCTAAACGGCTCTTAGTAGATTTTCTAGTGGGAGCACACGCTTTATTGGAAACAGATAGGCTTATTACTTTAGATCCAAAACGCTATCAAAATGACTTCCCTAATTTGGTAATAAAGTCTTAATGTCACATCTTTCTAAGAAGACTATTTTAAAATTTGAACTATTTTGAAAGGAATTTCATGCCCGCTATTGAAGCACAAAGTTTAACAAAGCGCTATGGTAAACACCTAGCTGTTAACAACGTCAGTTTTAAAGTTGAAAAAGGAGAGATTGTAGGTTTTTTAGGCCCTAATGGAGCAGGGAAAACCACTACTTTGCGTATGCTAGCAGGGCTAGTTCGTCCTACTAAGGGCAAGTCTTATATTTTAGATGAGCGTGCTCCCGGAGCAAGTTTACGTGAGGTTGGTACTATGATTGAAGAGCCAAGCTTTTACCCCTATATGAGTGGTAAAAATAACTTAAGGCACTCTTCTTTACTTCATGGTGGCGTAAGTGAGAAACGGATTGATGAGCTTCTACATTTTGTGCATATGGAGAAGGCCACTAAAAAGAAGGTAAAGGCTTATTCTCAAGGGATGAGACAGCGCTTAGGATTAGCAAGAGCACTTTTATGGGAGCCTAAAATACTTTTATTAGACGAACCTACTAATGGTCTTGACCCAGTAGGTATTGCTGAGGTGCGAGAGAGCTTACGTAAGATAGCCAAAAGGGGAGTGACAATCCTTATTTCTAGTCACATTTTAGCTGAACTTGAAAAACTAGTTGAGCGCGTGCTTGTTATTGAACGAGGCAAGTTACTTTATGATGATACTCTTGCAAATCTTACTCAACGTCTAAGTGGTGAGCAAGTGACTTATCAGCTTATGTCTACAGATCAAGAAAAGTTAGCTGGGGTGCTCGAGAATTTAGAGCAAAGTATAGAAAAGCTGAATTCTGGATTTATTCGTACTAATGTGCCAAAAAGTGATAATGATTTTCTTTTACGCTTAGGTCATTATGGTATAGCATTACTTGAAGCCCACCGAGAAGTAGATGATTTAGAAGGTGCTTACTTAAAGCTTCTTAGAGAAGATGGGAGACCAGTATGACAGGGCTTGTTAATGTTATTCGTGCAGAGCTTTTTAAAGCTACTCGTAAACGCCGCATCTATGTTTTTTCGTGTTTGGCTTGGGTTGTGCCAGCTATAATTTTGCTGCTAATAGCTTATGTAGCACATACTCGCATTGATTTTGATGATGGTGGTGCTACACAAGAAATCATTAAGTTTTTAGCTTCTCCCCTTACCATTGCACGCGTAAATCTAATCCTACTTATTAATTTTGTCTTTTTCCTAATCATAATTATAGCCTTATTATCAACCCTTTTCATTGGTGAAGAGCGTAACCAAAGAATGTGGAAAACAGTTCTTGTTGCAGAACCTAATCGTTTTGTTGTGCTCTTAGGTAAAGTTATCACAGCAATGTTGCTTCTTTTCTTTCTTTTCTTAGGTTGTCTTCTAAGTGGCGTTATTTTTGGTTTCTTAGGTACTTTGTTCTTGCCAACAGAGTTTGGTGGTAATTGGTTACCACTTATAAGACTTTATAGTTTGCAGTGGTTTTTTAGTCTGACAATGTTACTTTTTGGATTTTTGATGGTTTGGTGGATAAGAAATAATGGCCTAGCCATCGTTGCTATTATTTTACTACCTAGAATTGTTGAAGGGTTTTACAGTATTTACGCTTTAATAGCAGAAGTTGGGCAAGTTAATAACAGGTTCACAGCTTTTTTAGAAGCCTTACAACTTAGAAATACCTTAGAAAACTTACCTAAATACTTCCTTACTAGCAATTTTAGTGCTCCTGCTAGGGAAGTAGTGCATACTGCTGAAGGATTTGCAGAGTTAGATTTTTTTAGTGGTATGAGTGAAGGAGGTCCCTTTGCAAACATGTTTGACATTGATTTGACCCGCTCTACTATTGTAATGGGAATATATGCACTAATCTTCGGAATTTTACTATTTTGGAGTTTCAAAAGACGGGATGTAGCCTAGCTACCTAATATGAGAGTTTTAGTTACTAATGACGACAGCGTTTTTGCTCCGGGTATTTGGTCTTTAGCTAAAGCAATGACTGAAATTGCCAGCGAGGTTATTATAGTGGCACCAGACGTGGAGCAATCCGCCTCGGGGCACTCAATTACTATGCGCCGCCCCTTACGTTGCATACCCACTAAACTTAAAGGTTTAGGTCATGCTCAAGTTTATCGTGTAGATGGTACACCTGCTGATTGTGTGCTTTTAGGTGTTCACAAGGCTGGTAAACCAGATATTGTAGTTTCAGGCATTAATATTGGCTCTAACTTAGGTCTTGATATTACTCACTCAGGTACAGTAGCAGCAGCTCTAGAAGGAACTACTATGGGAATTCCCTCCATTGCTTTTTCACAACAAGTAACACCCGAAGATGAACTTGATTTTAGCCATGGTGCTGAATATGCCAAAAAACTAGTCACAGAGGTTGTTAAAAATGGATTGCCCAAAAGCACATTACTTAACGTTAACTTTCCTAAAGGACCAAGCAAAGGAATTCGCCTAGCTCATCAATCAGAGTACAATTATAATGATACGGTAGTAAGGCGTGAAGATCCCGAAGGTAAATCCTATTACTGGATTAGTGGTCAGCCTGTGGAAGATTGTGCTCCTGACACAGATTATGTTACGGTGCTCGATGGATACACTTCTGTAACACCTCTAAAACTAGACCTTACCTACCGCAGCTATATGGCAAACTTGGCAGAATTTGTACCCGAGTTAGAAAAAGCTGAGTAAGATTAATGAGACCACCCTGCCATATTAGAAAAACGTATTATTACTGTAATACTATAATACCTCCTCAGGATTAACACCTAAGGAATGTAGTTTAGCAGCCAATAAATCAGCCCTTTCTTTTTCTTGTTGGGCAAAGTTGCTTAGCTCCACATAGCTCTGAAAGTAACTTCCATCTGCACGAATGATAATCAACCCTTCTTCATTAAGCTTAAAACTTAACCCTAGTCTTGGGCTTTGCCAATTGGTAGGATTTCCAACAAGCTTAAATCCCCCATCTGTTTTATGGTAAATGTTTAAACTATGCCCCTCAATTGAGGGCTTTTCTTCATAATTTGGGGCATATACATAATATTCCTCTACACCATAACGTTCGTAGAAGTCTAGTTTTTTCATCATTTCTTGGGCACTATTACCCGGAGAAAGAATCTCAAATACTATCTGAGGAGCAATATTATCCTCTTGCCACTGTAAATAAGCACCACGTTGCGCCTTTGGACGACCAAATACTACCATTACATCTGGAGCAGTACGAATTTTTGGATCACCCTCAATAGGATACCAAAACAAATCACCAGCAATAAATACTTTGAGGTCATCTTGAAAAAGTGCTTCGAGCCCTCCTACAATAGTGGTTATCCACTTAAAGTGCTCGGTATTTTCTGCCATAGGTTTATTATCACTTTCCGGATAAATAGTTGTCTGTGAGGAGGTTTTTGCTTTTCCTGTAATACCTTCAAGTCTAGAGAAGCCTGAAATGGTGTCAAGGGACTGAGTTTCTGGGGTTAGTGGCATAGCCATAGTAATTTATTCTACCATTAATAACAGTTAGCAAGGCTGGCATCAAAATGACAACTCTAACAGGGAAACCCAAACAATTGGGCCTAACAGGAAATATAGGTTCTGGGAAATCTACTGTAGCTAATTTGCTAAAAGATATGGGGGCAACTGTCATTGACGCTGATGAATTAGCTAAAGCAGCTACAAAAGACCCTCAAGTCTTAAAACAAATCCAGGCTAAATTAGGTCAAGAGTTTGTTAGGGATAATAAACTTGACCGCTTTGCTACAGCACAAAAAGTTTTTAATGACCAAGGTGCTTTAAAGACGCTTAATAGCATCATCCACCCTTGGATAGGTAAAAAACGTAAGGAAATTGTAGAAAAATTAAATGCCTCTAAAACACCACCCAAAATAATAATTCATGATATTCCCTTGCTTTACGAAAATGGTATGGAGAAAGATTTTGATGCAGTTATTGTAGTTTATGCTAGTCTAGGGGCGCGCATAAAACGAGTAGTTGCACGTAGCAGCTTAACAATTGAAGAAGCGCAGTTAAGAGATTCTAAACAGATGTCTTTGGAGGAAAAAGTTAGGCGTGCTGATATTGTTATTGATAATGAAGGTGACTTAGAGGCTTTGAAGAGAGAGGTTGGAGAGAAGCTCGAGCCTTTTTTGATATAAGTAAATCAACTGTATGAAACTTACATTTTATGAAGTTGAATTTAAAACCATCTTATCTAAAATTTTTTTGTTTGTCTGGGAGTATTTAGTTAACATACTAGCTATAATCTTCTTTAGAAGGATTGTGCAAGAACCTCCTACATGCTAACTTTTATGAGTAAGTGGCAAACCCAATCTACTTTTTCAGCAAAACAAACAATTGGTTTGAACTCTCCAATTTTTACCCTCATGGTTTCGAGGAAAATGGTTTGTACTGGCCTACTGTAGAGCATTATTTTCAGGCTATGAAATTTTCTGGCGATGAGCATTTTGATTATCGTGAAAGAATCCGTTTGGCAAAATCTCCCAAGCAAGCTAAGCAATTAGGGCAAACTAGAAAAATACCAATTAGATCAGACTGGGAAAAGGTCAAAGAACAAATAATGCTTCATGCTTTACGCCTTAAATTTACTCACCCTAAAATGAGATCTTCCTTGTTAGACACCAAAAAAAGACATCTATATGAAGACTCTCCTTATGATCGTTATTGGGGCATTGGTAAAAATAAAGATGGTAAGAATCGTCTTGGTGAACTACTTATGCAGGTGCGTAAGGAGATTAAAGAAAATAATTAATAGTTAGCTTCATTTTATTGCGTGCTGCACACCTAATAAGCTTGCAATAGTAAATGTCCAAAACTAAGCTGTTTTCAGTATATAAAGTCAACTTATTTATAGTCTGTTAAGAAGGTTCTGATGGATAGTTTCCTGTAGCATAAAATTATTTAGAGGTTGCTATCCATCAGAATTTGTGAGAAAAAATGTTAAAGAACTTCTACTTTCAGTAGTAGATCACTACCACCATTTACAATGGTTGTCAGGAAATGGTATGGGAAAAGGATTATCATAAGGCCCGGGGGGGACAAACCACCATCTACACCAGTCATTAGGGAATTGTATTTCTGCAACGTCTGTATCTAGCTGCTTATCTGTAAGAAGCATAGGAGTTTCTCCATCATCTTCTACAGTCCCACACTCAAGGCCAGTAGGTATTATACCAGTACCTCCAACTGCACAATAGCTACCATCAACTATACACAAAATTACCCACTCACCTGAATCACTAGCAACGCCACATGCACCTGATCGTGCTGTATCCGTGTCTGTCACGATCCCGCGCAATGCAGGGATCATCATCTGATATTGCTCAGGGTACCTAGAAGCGAAAGTATCTAAGTTATAAGTGGCAATTTCTCCGCGCTCTTCTATTGCGATAGTCATATCTAAATCTCTTGTAGCAGCCACTTCCAGATTTTCTTCTGGGGGTAAATTGATTTCAGAAATAGTGTCGTTTAGGCTCGAGCATGCGCCTAAAAAAAGACCTAAACCTAGTAAACCTTGTAAAAAAACTATTGTAAAAATTCTATTTATTTTCATTATTTATCACCTTTCTGTGATTGAATTTGCTCTTCTCGAGCACTTGTAACCTCTTGACTAATTTCAATCGAATTCAAGAAAATGTTTATCTTCTTGTTATTTCCTTCCTAAAGTTCGAAATAGTGCTTGCTATTTCTTATGAATAAGCATAAGAAGTAACCGCCAAGTTATCGCTAAGTCATCGTTAAGTCATCGCCAAGTTTTAGTTTTTATCTAAACTAGAACAATATAAAAAATAGTCAGCATTGCTTTAAACAGTGTTGCTAGTATACCTTAGATTTGTTTGGTGCTGTGTAGGAAGCTGGAAAACTAACGCTTTGTTAAATTTAGCTTAGAGAAAAGGTTATCAAAGGTTAGTTGGTTTTTGGTATGTTAGCTAAAACCTAGCACAAGGAACTACTGAGCCAATTCAGCAAGTATTCCTTTTGCCTCGGTGTATTCAGGAATAATGTCAAAGTCTATTATAGGAGTGATTCGTTCTAACAGTTCTGTAAGCAAGGAATTCACCTCTTCTTTTTTACTGTTTGCTAGCCAGTACTTTGCTAATGATAAGGCTGTTTGTAACTCTACCATAGGAATATCTTGTTCTTTAGCCACTGCTACAGCTTGCTTCAGGTACTTTTCTATCTCAGCCTCTTCTGCTCCTAGTTTTTGTAGGCACTTACCTTTTAGGCAATTAAGCTGAGACAGGTAAAAAACCTCACCTTTTTTCTTACTATAAATAAGCGCTTCTTCCAATGTAATTAGAGCTTCATCGTACTTACCCATTAACCATAAAACTTCAGCTAACATAGTTAGTGAAGATAGGCCAGTATGGCCTGTACTTGTCCCTCCTGCCATTTTATTAACAGCTAGGCCTTGCTGCATTTCAACAATGCCTGCTTTCACTTGCCCTAATTTTGCTATGGCCCAGCCATGATAGATAAGTCCCCATGATTTCCAAAAAGCATAGCCATACTCATCTGCTAATTTTAAAAGTTCATCGATTATAGGCCTTAAACTAGTAAGATCATGCATAAATTGGTAGGTAGAAGCAGATAAGCCTAGAAAAGTAATTCTGCTTGCTGCATGTTCAAAGCTAGGCATTGGTTCTTGAGTCATTAGTTTTTTAGCTTCTTTAAATTTACCTTTAAAACAAAGTGCCCAAGATAGGAATGGCACTAGTGTTACACGCAGGTCATGGGTATAATGATGAATCATGTTTTCGTGATTAGCTTGATTGTAACTATTGTAATTAAGAACTGAATGCCCTAATTCTATAACCTTGTTATTATGACCAAGGTAAAAATAAGTTGCTACTAATAGAGTTTCTGCAGCAGCTAGGTGTGCTGGATCTTCTTGCTTTTCAGCTATTGTTTTGAACTCACTTACCCACTCTAAAGCTGTCTTCAGCGAACAATTATTGCTGACAAAAGCATAATAAGCTAGGCCTGCATAAACAGTCATCAATTGAGAGTTTGCTCCTCCGATTTGACGGCATAACTCTAAAGCACGCTCTAAAGCGACGCGTACTCTTTCAGATTGAAAACCTTCTACAAATAATAGTGCCATTCCTAAACCAGCCTGAAGGCCTAATTCTACCAGCAAGAGTTTTGGAGTAATAGCTAGTTGATTCATGAGTGCTAAACCCCGCTCATAATGGGTAATAGCTTCTTTATTAGAACCTAATACCTGCGCTTGTTGTCCTGCTAATAACAAATACTCAAAGGCCTTCTCAAGACTACCCGCTTGCTCAAAATGCCATGCTAGCTGTGGTGCAATTTTTTTAGCTTCTTCACCATACATTGCCTCTAGTGCTATGGCAATATCTTCATGTAAATAAGTGCGTTCTGTCTCAGTTAAGTTACTATAAACATACTGTTGAAAAAGATTGTGCCTAAAACGATAATGTGATAGCCTTTGCTGTCCCAAACGCTCCATTCGCTCTGACTTTACTAGTCTATGCCTTTTGTCTATTTCACCACTCAGAGCACGTATTACATCTCGTTCATTTTGCTTCTGTACTTGGGCTACTGCTTCGCCTATAAATGTCTCGCCTTGCACACTAGCAACATTGAGAAGTTCACGTTGTTCATTGGGTAATCTACCAACCCTCACTTGTATAACCCCTTCTACCTTTGCTGGCAATCTCTGCCAATCTATATTACCCTTAGCAAACCACTTCCCATCTTGCTTATAGACATCCTTTCTATCCTTTAGAGTATTTAGTAGTTCAGCAGTAAATAATGCATGCCCTTGTGTGTGCTTTAGGAAAATTTCTCGAAAACTATCATTTAGCTCATTTGGCTCACTATCAAGATAGGCATTTACAAACTCACGCTCTGCTTCTTCTCTTTGCTCTTCTAGGTTTATTGTTACCTCACCATAAAGACGTTGTAATTCTCTGCTAGTCTCTAGTATAGGATGTGCTTCATTTGATAGCACATCACTTGATCTGTAGCTGCCTATCAGTAAAATAGGAATTTCCGTTATGTGTCTATTTATATTATTAAAGAGTGCTGCTGATGATGCATCTACCCATTGCAAATCTTCTAGAATTAGTAGTATTGGTCTTACTTCTGCTATCGCTTGTAAGGTACTGGTGTATAGAGAAATTATTCTTACTTGCTCCAATGTTCCTAAAAGTTTCTCGTTTGCTAGTTGAGATAACTCTTCAAACCAAAGCTCTTTTTCTAACCCTGCTACTACTAGTCTTTCAATTAAAGGCATGCCAGTTAAAAAACTACTGATTAGGTCAGGAGCGTGTTTTGCTACTTGTGGAACAGTTTGCCCCATTGCTTCCCATAAGCGCTTTGCATGTGCTGTGCTTATTAATCCTCCTCTCCATCTAGCCTCTACATCTCCTAAAAGCATTAGCAATATATGCCTAAACGGTAAATAAGGATCACCTACCCCTACTTGTTGATTACAGTAACCTGTTAACACCAGTAATTCTGGATTGTCTGCTAGTGCATCATTAGCAAACTTCTGTATTAAGTGTGATTTACCTTGACCGGCACTTCCTAGTACTAATCTTACTTGTCCCTGTCCTTTGTAGACTTTCTCTAATGTTTCTTGTAAATGCTTTAGTTCCTTTTTTCGCCCTACAAATAATGTTTGTTTTACTGGCTCTTTTTCTTCTGTTAAAAAGGCAGGAGGAGTAAGATCTTTTGGTAAATTTGATGTTTTTGCACTACTAGTCAATTTGCCCTGTGGACTTTTATCTTGCTGAAGTTGGCCTGAACGGATTTGTTCTATTAAATCCTCTATTTCTTCGCTTGGTTCGGCATCTAAAACTTCTGCTAATAATTGCTTACACTTTTCATATTGTTGCAAGGCTGCACTACGGTTTCCTTGCAAACCATAAAGATATATAAGTTGGTAATGTGATTCTTCTCGCCATTTATCTAGGCTTAGCATTTGTTGCCCGTATTTCAAGGCACTGTCAAAGTCTTTATTCTGAGCACTATTTTCAATAAGCTTATTAAAAGCTTGAAAAGCGAGTTGTTGGAAGTGCTCTTGTTGATTTAAACGCCAATCATCAAACTCCAAAGAGTCTTTAAGCTCAACATCTGCTAGGAAATCTCCTCTATAAAGAGTAATGGCTGCCTGTAATCTTTTTAAATCAATGGATTTATTGCCTAAGGATTCTTGTAGCTCTAAAGCATCTACTAGAATAGATTTTTCCCAATCAAGACTTACTTCTTGTCTAGTAATTTCTAAATATTCTCCTAAAAGCTTTTTTAGCTCTGATAGTCCTGTACGTAGGCTACGGCGAGCAGATTCGTCGGATACATCACTCCAAAACAACAGAATTAACTTAGACCGTTGTACCATTTGCTCTTCAATAGCTATATAAGCCAATAGAGCTAGAAGTTTTTTTGGTATTTTTAAAGGAGCATCATTTCCAAGGCTTACTTTAGGGTTTCCCAGTAAATTTACTTGCAGTAGAGGCTGGTCTTCTTCCTTTTCCATACCCCAATTCTAGCAAATAATGTTGCCCTGTCATAAGTAGAATTTTCAGGCCAAATTTTATGTAAAATAACGGCCTGAATTTAATTGCCTAGTTTAGCATTGTTTTTTGCTTGGGATATATCAAAACCCTAGTTGGAAAATATATACTGAGCCGCTATCGTCTTTACCCTGGTTGTCACTATCATGAGCACCAATAAAGATTAGCTCTTCACTAAGTGAAACAGCAGAACCGAACAAGTCAAAAGCTGCGCCATCATTAGCGATTAACTTATTGAGCTGGCTCCAACTACTACCTGACTGTTGAAATAGGTAAACAGAACCACTTCCATTACCGAAATCGTCTTCTTCAGGAGCGCCGATTAATGCCTGCTCGCCGGCTAGTGCAACGGAACGACCAAACTGGTTGCCCAGTTTAGGAACAGCAGCGGTCAATTTAGCAGTCTGGCTCCAGGTATTAGTACTCGGTGTGCGCTCGAAAACATAGGCTGATCCACCAACATTATTTGAATCATCATCAAACGGTGCGCCAATCAGCGCCCGATCACCAATCAGTGCTACTGAAAAACCAAATCGATCAAGCTCATCACCATCACTAGCAGTTAGTTTGGCAACTTGGTCCCAGCTACCATCACTTGGATTACGCTGAAACACATAAGCAGCACCATTGTTGTTAACATCTTGGTGACTATGCTCGTTGGCACCAACGATAATGGTCTCACCAGAAATTGTCACTGAACTGCCAAATATGTCATTTGCTTCACCATCGTTGGCGGTTAGCTTGGCGACTTGGTTCCAGCTACCATCGGCTGGATTGCGCTCGAACACATAGGCTGATCCACTTTGATTACCAAAATCGTCATCCTCCGGTGCACCAACTACTGCACGGGTACCCGAAATTGCTACTGTTTGACCAAAAAAATCTCTGAATGCGCTGTCTTCAGCAGTTAGTTTAGCAGCCTGACTCCAAGCATTGGCAGCATTCGGAGTTCTTTCAAATACATAAGCTGAGCCACGATCCTTGCCAGCGTAATCGTCAAACTGTGCACCGATAATCAGCCAGTTGCCATCAATTGCTACTGCCTTGCCAAATTCATCACCTGCAAAGTCAGCATTATCAGGAATTAGTTTAATTACTTGATTCCAATTATTGCTGCCAGACACACGTTCAAACACATAGGCTGCTCCACTGTTGGCAAGCAGAGAGTCATTTTGCCACGCACCAACAACAATAGTTGTATCAGAGAGCGCCAACGAGTAACCGAAGTTATCATCTGGCTCGCTGTCACTAACGGTGAGTTTAGCAATTTGTGCAAACGCTGAACCTGACAAAATAATTAGTACTAGAAAAACAAAACTTAGGAAAATTACTCCTCTTCTAAGTGGAATGTTTTGCTTTATGAATGTATAGTTTTTGTGATACATGATTTTCCTCCTAATTTTGAGTATAACCTCAAAGAATGATTATTAGCGATTTACTATCTTGACCCAATTGACTAAATACCACTATTACAATTGTAGTAACACTAAACCTGATAAAAAGATCTTTTGATATCTTAATCTTAATGGATATTCCTTATTCTTCTTAGGAAGCCAATTAAGGCTTTTGCTTAAGTTAGGTGCTTTCTGCAAAACCTGTTTAAAATAGCAATTGCTATTTCTTAAAAAGAACTATAAAAAATAATCTTTAGCCTTGGAGGCTCTTAAAACCTCCAAGGCTGTGAAGAAGAGAAGTTAGTTCTTAACTTAATTCCAAACTTATTACCTATACTCCTTAAGTTTTAAAACTACCCTACTGGTGGTGGGCATTCGTGCGGAGTCGATATTATTGTGTACACATGGCTGCTAGATTTGGCGATACCCATACCTTTTTTAAAGGCACATTGATTACCTGAAAGAAAATCGTATTTGAGATTGAGAATATTGGTGTGTTCAGAAAGATTTTGAGCAGTTCCAATAGTCCTGTCACCAAATCTATACCACACATAAACTTTGTTGTTTGGTGCAATAGCTATACCCTCGATGTCGCTTGGTCCGTAACCAAGCTCAGGATTAGGAGTACTGTATGGTGCAGAAGGTAAATAAACTCCTAAATGAGTTACTGTTCCAATGCTAAAGGTCCCATTAAGATACCAAGTATAGACAATATTACTAGGTGATATAGCTATATCTACAATGTGCTCTGGTGTCTTACCAGGTGGCAAATTATAGCCAACAGGAGCAAGGTACTTATCTAAATCCCATGAAGTACCAACACTTACAGTTTGGTCATCATACCAAACATAAACATAATCGTTAGAGGCAATGGCAAAACCTACAACATTATCAAAGGTTTTCCCTAGTGGAAAAACAGTTGTATAGGGAGACTTGTATTTATCTAAATCCCATGAGGCACCACTAATCATACTAGCAGTAGAAAGTGCAACAAAATTTTGGGAATCAATTTCCTCTTGTACTGGTGGAGTTTGGGCGGTATTTCCACACCCTACGAAAACTAAAAGTAGACTTATTAGAATTATTGTTTTAACGATATTTTTCATTGTTTTTTCCTTTCTATATA
Source organism: Trueperaceae bacterium (assembly GCA_965223045.1). Lineage (GTDB taxonomy): Bacteria > Deinococcota > Deinococci > Deinococcales > Trueperaceae > CBDCVN01. Next base: position 2,282,727 of record CBDCVN010000013.1, on the reverse strand, counting down.
GCTTGAATTTAAAAAGTGTTTTACTGTTGTTTATCTTTAACCTTCTGGTGTAAGATCTTCTGGAACACAAACCCTAACCTTTTTCCAATCAACGACAAATAATCCTTGCTCGTCATAGATTGGTTCTTCATACCATGTAAGTATTTCTCCTTCAGCACAACGCTGAATAAAATTTCCTGAACCTGATAGATTATTACTATCACTACTTCTACGCTCATTTGAATCTTGTGCCTGAGCTAATTGAATGCCAAACATGGTGACTAGAATGGCAGCAGTAATGCTAACCTTTATAACAAGACCTTTTAAAGATTGGGTCAAAAGAGGGGCTGTTAGAGTTTTATTTACAGTTAATTGTTTCATTAGTTTTATTCCTTTCTGTATTTATTTAAAAAACCTAATGATTTTGAAAAGTGCTTATAAACCGATAGATAACCAACGTATTATGGTTAATCCAAGACTTGTTTATTCCTTAAATTTAAATTCCCAAAGTGTTGGCTAATTATTAAAGCCAGATTAGTCCAAGTACAATTAGTTTTAATACCATTGGCTTACTCCTTTCTTGAGGGAAATATAAAGATCTTTGTTATCTCTCTTTCAGTAATTAATTTGTAGGCTCAATCTTTCCTAAGTTAGTACTTGTTAGTGTGTCCTATACTAAAAAAGCTAGCTTTGATAACTTTGATCTTTGCGAAAAAACCTGAGGGGAGACAATATTAAGATTGGATACATAAAAATGCTTATTTCCTTCCTGTAGTTTGAAATAGCGTTTGCTATTTCTTAGAAATAAGAATAAGAAGTAACCGCTAAATTATCGCCAAGTTATCGTTAAGTCATCGCCAAGTTTTAGTTTTTATCTAAACTAGGACAATATAAAAAACAATCAACGCTGTTTTAAATACAGTGTTAATCATTAGATTGGGTTTTTGTATTGTGTGGAAGAGAAAAATGATTAGATTAATGCTTTGTTAAGTTAATTTGGTATCCAGTCCCTCCAAAATTAATCCACTTTTAGGGTTTTATTTTGATTAAGAGTTAATACAAGGAACTATTAGACCACTGCAGTTAGTATTTCTTTAGCTTCTGCATACTCAGGAATAATGTCAAAGTCTATTATAGGAGTGATTCGTTCTAATAATTTTGTAAGTAGGGAATGCGTCTCTTCTTTTTTATTATTGATTTGCCAATACTTTGCTAGCGATAAGGCTGAGCGTAACTCGAGCAACGGAGCTTCTTGCGCTCGAGCTACTTTTATGGCTTGCCTAAAACACTGCTCAACCTCAGCATTTTCTGCCCCTAATTTCTGCAACCACTCGCCTTTTAGGTAATTAACCTTAGGTAGATAAAAGAACTCACTCCTTCTTTTACTGTAAGCAAATGCTTCTTCCAATGTGTCCAAAGCATCATTGCTCTTGCCCATTAGCCATAAACCTTCAGCGAACATAGTTAGTGAAGATAAACCAGTATGACCAGTATGTGTCCCTCTTGCCATTTTATTAATGGCTAGGCTTTGCTGAATTTCAGCAAAGCCTACTTCTACTTGCCCTAGTTTTGCTATAGCCCAACCATGATAGGTGAGTCCCCATGCCTTCCAAAAAGTATAGCCATATTCGTCGGCCATCTCTAAAAGTTTCTCAGTTATGGACTTTAATTGGGCAAAATCATTCATAAATTGATAAGTAGGTAACTGCACAGCTAGAAAAGCTACTCTACTTGCTGCATGTTGGAAATTAGCTAGAGGTTCTTTAGCTACTAGTATTTTAGCCTCTTTGAGTTTACCTTTAAAGCAAAGTCCGTTGTAAAAAGTCTTATGATATCTACAAAAATCTGCTGATATCTGCTTTAATTCCTGCTTCATAGAAAGTAGTTTCACTATGTCCTAATGGTCATAGCCAGAGCTCCAAGCTCCACAGGCTTAAGTTTCCGTGCAACTCACGGTACATAATTTCTCAAGATTCAGAGCTGCATTTAAATCTCTATCAGCTTTAAATCCACATTCGCATTCAAAGACACGTTTACTTAAGGGCATTTCATGCATTGCGCTACAGTTACTACACATCTTTGTAGAAGGATAAAATCTGTCTGCAACTACTATTTCACTGCCATACATTTCAGCTTTATAAGTTAACTGTCTTCTAAACTCCGCAAAACCACCATCAGCAATGTATTTGGCTAGCTTGTGGTTTTTAAGCATGCCTTTTACATTCAAATCCTCAATGGCAATCTTTTTAAAGTTTTTGGTTAAATACGTTGTTAGTTTATGTATAACATCAAGTCGCTTATTTGCTATGGCAGCATGTAGTTTCGCAACTTCCATTTTAGCATTAGTTCTATTCTTAGAACCTTTTTGCTTTTTGCTTAATCGCTTTTGTACCAGTTCTAGGCGTTTAGTTAAAACTCTTAACGCCTTTGCTCCTTCTATTTCTTGACCATTAGACAATGTGGCTAACTTGCTTATACCCAGATCAACACCTATCATGCCAGCTTGGTTTTCACTCGCATGAAATGGGCAATCAACAGTTAAAGCTATATACCATTTGTCTGCTGTCCTTGAGACAGTGCCAGATTTTATAGTGCCTTGGAATCTTAATTCTTCAGACATTTTTATCCAGCCAATCTTAGGAAGTTTAACTGCTTGACCTTCTACTTTTAGGGTTTCAGGTCCATTATCAGCTCTAAAACTATCATTCTTCCCTTTAGTATGGAACTTAGGGAATCCTATTTCAGCTTTTTTTATCTTGCCAGCTTGGTAAAGCTTGAATCGCCTAAAAGCATGTGCATACGCTAATCCTAAATTCTTAATGGCTTGCTGTGGTGCAGATTTAGTGACTTCATACATCCAAGGAAATTGGATAAGCTTAATAGCGTTCAGTTCTTTTCTTAGCTTGGCTTCGTTAACTTGCTGTTTAGCTTTATATCGTTGCTGCCATTCTGCTAGAGCCCAATTATAGGCAAATCTTGCAACACCACAAGCTTTACTCAAATATTCACCTTGTTTACGTGTAGGTTCTAGCCTAATCTTGTGTACTCGCAGCATCCTGTAACTTTTCCATCATCTTTTTATGCTTTTTGCTTCTGCTACCATACAACCTTGCGCTAAACACAGTTATAATCTCTAGTACGTCTTGTGCCAACTCTTCTTCAAATGTTGGTTGTTCTCCTTTATGGATAATTACAATTTCAATATTTTGTAATTCACATATGGTAAAAACCAATTCAGCACCAAATCTTAGTAATCTATCTTTATGAGTTAAGACCAGTCGCTTAATCTCCCTAGTAACTATTAACTCTAGTAATTTATTTAATCCTTTCTTTCGGTAGTTCATCCCACTACCAAGATCTCTTATAACTTCTGATTTCCAACCTTTTGCTGCACAATAAGCTTCTAACATGGCTTGTTGCCTATCTAGATCAGCTTTCTGATCTTGGCTACTAACCCGAGCATAGCAAATTGTAGGAGCTGCCTCATTGCTTAAATTTTGAAGCTTATTAGCATCATAATACCGTGTTCCACTTTTACTTTTCCTATCAGGAATTAGTTCCCCTGTGGTTTCCCATTTACGCAAAGTCTGCATTGTTACGCCAAGTAATTCAGCAGCTTGACCTATTTTGATTAACTTTGCAGACATAGTATAAAATACTATCAGATAGTAATAGATATTTCAACACTGTTACTTACCCCAAGATAGTACTGGCATTATTGCTACACGCAAATCATGGGTGTAATGGCGAATCATGCTTTCATGGCTAGCTTGATCGTAATTAACGTAATTAAGAATAGAATGTCCTAATTCTATAGACTTATTATTATGACCAAGATAGAAGTGAGTTGTTGTTAACAAAACTTCTGCTGTAGCTAGATGAGCTAAATCTTCTTGCTGATTGGCTATTGTCTTAGACTCATTTGACCACTCTAAAGCTGTTTGTAGTGAACAATTATCGTTAGCAAAAGCATAATGAGTTAGGCCTGCATAAACAGTCATCAATAGGGGGGTTGCTCCTTCAATTTGACGACATAATTCTAAGGCCCGCTCTAAAGCAATACGCACTCTTTCAGATTGAAAACCTTCAACAGGTAATAGTGCCATGCCTAAGCCAGCCTGAAGCCCTAATTCTGCTGGTAAGAGTTCTGGAGTAACAGGCAATTTATCAATAAGAGCTAACCCACGCTCATAATGGGTAATGGCTTCTTTGTTAGAGCCTAACACTTGCGATTGTTGACCAGCTAGTAACAAATACTCAAAGGTCTTCTCCATATTACCTGCCTGCTCAAAATGCCATGCTAGTTGTGGTGCTATGCTTTGAACTTTTTTGCCATACATTACTTCTAGTGTTAGGGCAATATCTTCATGTAAGTAGGCTCGTTCATTCTCGGCTAGACTGCTATAAACATATTGTTGGAAAAGATTATGCCGAAAACGGTAATGAGATAGTCGCTGCTGACCAAAACGCTCCATTCGCTCTGATTGCACCAACTTATGTCTTTTTTCTATATCATTACTGAGAGTACGAATCACATCACGCTCGTTCTGTTTTTGCACTTGGGCCACCGCTTCGCCTATAAATGCCTCACCTTGCACACTAGCTACACTAAGTAAATCACGCTGTTCGTTAGGTAAACGACCAATTCGCACCTTTATAACCCCTTCTACTTTGGCTGGCAATCTATGCCAATCTATGTTTTTCTTAGCAAACCACTTTCCATCTTGCTTATAAACATCTTCTCTATCCTTTAAAGTGTTCAACAATTCCACAGCAAATAATGCGTGTCCCTGTGTGTGTCTAAAAAAAACCTCCCGAAAGCTATCACCTAGCTCATTTGGTTCAACATCAAGATAGGCATCTACAAACTCACGTTCAGCCTCTACTTTTTGCTCTTCTAGATCAATAGCTATATCACCATAAAGACGATGCAATTCCCTATTAATTGTTAACATAGGGTGTGACTGATTTGCTAGCACATTGCTCGATCTATAACTACCTATCAGTAGAATAGGGCTTTCTGTTATGTGTCTACTCAAATAATTGAAAAGTGCTGATGATGAATCATCTACCCAGTGCAAATCTTCTATAACAAGTAGTATAGGCCTAACTTTTGCAATGGCTTGTAGCGCACTAGTATATAGAGAAATGATTCTAGTTTGCTCTAAAGTTCCTAAAAGCTTTTCACTTGCTAACTGCGAAACAGCTCTAAACCAAGATTCTTGTTCTAATCCTGCTACCACAAGTCTTTCAATTAATGGCCTGCCAGCCATAAAACTAGTTATTAGGTCAGGAGCATGTTTTGCTACTTGTGGCACTGTTTGTTCCATTGCTTCCCACAAACGCCGAGCATGAACTGTACTAATAAGCCCTCCACGCCACCTGGACTCTACATCTCCTAACATTAATAGCAAAACATGTCTAAAGGGTAAATAAGGGTCACCTATTCCTGCTTGTTGGTCACAATAACCAGTTAATACCAATAGATTTGGATTGGCTGCTAGTGCATCATCAGCAAATTTTTGTAGCAAGTGTGATTTGCCTCGTCCTGCACTCCCCAACACTAATCTTACTTGACCCTTACCTTTATAAACTTTCTCTAGCGCCTCCTGCAAGTAATCTAGTTCCTTCTTACGTCCTACAAATAATGTTTGTCTCGCTACACTCTTTTCTTCTGTCAAGAATGCAGGAAGAGTAATGTCTTTAGGCAAGCTCGGTACGGTTTCACTACTAGTCAATTTAGCCTGTGAGCTGCCTTGTGAAACTTGATTAAGCTGACTGAACTCCCCTGAACGGATTTGTGCAATTAAATTCTCTACCTCTTCACTTGGTTCTACTTCTAATGCTTCTGCCAGTACCTGTCGACACTTCTCGTATTGTTGTAGTGCTGCAGTACGGTTTCCCTGCAAACCATAAAGGTAAATTAATTGATGATGTGATTCTTCTCGCCACTGATCTAGCTCGAGCATCTGCTGTCCATAGTTCAGAGCCCGTTGATACTCTTTGTTTTTAACAGCACTTTCAATAAGCTTATTGAAAGCTTGAAAGGCAAGCTGTTGAAAGTATTCTTGTTGATTTAAGTGCCAATCATCAAGTTCTGGAGAATCTTTAAGTTCAAAGTCTGCTAAAAAGCTTCCTCTATAATGGGCAATGGCTATATCTAGCTTTTCTAAATCAACAGGTTTGCTATTTAAAGACTTTTGTAGTTCTAAGACATCTACTAGAATAGACTTTCTCCAATCAAGACCCACTTCTTGCCTTGTGGAAACTACATATTCTCCTAAAGTTTTTCGTAATGTTGACAGTCCGGTACGTAAGCTACGCTTGGCAAGATTGTCAGATACATCGCCCCAAAAAAGTAGAATTAGCTTAGAGCGTTGTATCATTTGTTTTTCTATAGCTATATAAGCCAATAAGGTTAAGAGTTTTTTTGGTATTTGTAAAGGAGAACCATCTTCAAAACTTACCTTGGGGTTTCCCAATAGGTTTATATGTAGTAGAGACTGATCTTTTTCCTTGTCCATATTCTAATTCTATCAAATTTATGTTTTTTATAAATTGGTGTTTTTACGATAATTCTGTTTGTCCAACGGTTCTAAGTGCTATACTAATAAGGTTTTGTATTGCTTTGTTTTTTTATATTGTAAATACTTTTTTTATGGACTTAGTTAGAGTTAGTAAATTCCTTAGTTTAGTTTTAAGACATCACCCAGAAAATATAGGTCTTAAACTAGACAAAGAGGGTTGGGCTAATATTGATGATTTGATTAAAGGGGCTAAAAAGTCAGGAATTCACTTAAACAAAAAGCTTATTGAGAAAGTTGTAACTACTAATGATAAGCAACGTTTTACCCTAACTAAAGATGGGGGGTTTATAAGGGCTAATCAAGGTCATTCCATAGATGTTAATTTAGGGCTCGAGTCTAAAATACCGCCAGAAGTGCTTTATCATGGTACAGCAAGTCGATTTATTGACTCAATAAAACAAAAAGGATTAACCAAGGGTGAAAGAAATCATGTGCATTTAACAGCAGATAAAAAAATAGCTAAAAATGTAGGTAGTAGACATGGCAAGCCAATTGTTCTACAAATAAAGTCTAGTCAGATGTACGCAGAAGGCAAGAAGTTTTATTTATCTGATAATGGTGTTTGGCTTACTGAGCACGTATCAACTCAATACTTAGTATTTTAAATTTATGAACATAGGCATTCCTAAAGAGGTAAAAATCCATGAATACCGTGTAGCAGTTACCCCAGCTATAGCTGCTTCTTTGGTTAATAGTGGCCATAAAGTTTTTATTGAAAAGAATGCTGGCGAGGGTAGTGGATTTACTGACTCAGACTATAAAACACAAGGTGCCACTATAGTTAATGATGCAGCACAAGCTTGGAATCAAACTTGTGTTTTTAAAGTTAAAGATCCTATTGAACAAGAGTACTCTTATTTAAGGGAAGATTTGATTTTATTTACCTTCTTACATTTAGCAGCCAATCCTTCTTTACTGGACGTCTTACTAAAGTCAAAAACTACAGCTGTAGCTTACGAAACTGTACAAAAAGATGATGGATCACTACCAATATTAATGCCTATGAGTGAAATTGCAGGTAGGCTAGCAGCTCAGATGGGTGCCTATTACCTTAGTAAGTTTGTGGGAGGTTCTGGACTGCTTCTCTCCGGAGTACCTGGTGTTGCTGCTGGAAAAGTTGTTGTTATAGGTGGTGGTACAGTTGGGGTTAATGCTGCAAGGATCGCACATGGATTAGGGGCAGAAGTTACTGTACTTGACGTTAGCCATGAGCGCATGCAATATATTGATGATATTTTTGGTGGCCAGATACAAACCCTCCGTAGCAACTTCTTAACAATCAAAGAAATCTTGAAAACAGCTGATATATTAGTAGGAGCCGTTTTAGTGCCGGGAGCACGTGCTCCTAAACTAGTTCATCGTGAAATGATTAGTGCTATGAAAAAAGGTAGTGTAGTAATTGATGTGGCTGTTGATCAAGGTGGTTGCATTGAAACAACCAAGAAAACAACTCATGGCAACCCCGTTTATATGGTAGATGGAGTACTTCATTATGGAGTGGCAAATATACCGGGAGCAGTGCCAAAAACCAGTACCAAGGCTTTAAGTAACCAGACCTTTGATTACATGTTAAAGATTGCTAATGGTGGTCTAGATGCTCTTTTAGATAAAGAATTGTTAAGGGGAGTGAATTGTTATAAAGGTAAAATCACACACAAAGCTTTAGCAAAAACCTTGAATGCTGGATACTCACCTTTCTAGCGTTGCCAAAGCAACCAACCTGAAGTTGATCCTAGCAAATAATATTACAGCGCAATGTCATGGAATATAACTCCTAGACAATATAGCAAGAGTACGTTTTCGATGCGAAGCATAAGCAGTATAATTTCTGCGCTGATAGTAACCCTATATTCCGACCCCCCCCTTCAAAAATCAACAATTAAATTATCATTGAGGGATGGAAGAAAAGTACAAAACAAAAACAATAGAACACTTGGGTTTAGTAGCAGGAATGATAGATGAATTAAGAATAGTTGAGATAATAGATCAAGAGATCAAACAAGACTTTGACCAACGTCAGGTAACAGTAGGTCAAGCAGTGAAGGCAATGATATTGAATGGATTAGGTTTTGCAAATAGAAGGTTGTACCTAGCAACACACTTCTTTGAAAACAAGCCCACGGAACAACTAATAGGAAAAGGGGTAACAGCAAGCAAACTCAACGAAGACACTTTAGGCAAGGCTTTAGAGAAACTATACAAGTATGGAGTGACAGAGCTGTATAGTTTGATATCAGGTCAAGCAGTCAAACACCTAGAGCTTAAACCAAAGGTAGGACACGATGATACAACTAGTTTCCACACAGATGGGAATTACAATAGTAAGAGTGAAATAGGTACAGACACAAAAGTAGTGAAGATAACCAAAGGATACAGCCGAGATAACAGACCAGAACTAAATCAAATAGGTCTAGAGTTGATAATTGAGAATGAAGCGAGTTTACCACTAGCAATGCTGCCCCTAAGTGGAAATGCCAATGATAAGATAGTGTTAAAGGAAACTATCGACAGGCACATAAAGCAATTAGAGACTGTTGGTATAAGTATATTGGTAAAAGACAGTGCAGGATACACTAAAGACAGTTTAGAGGCACACCAAGAAGTAGGTTTAAAATGGATAATGCGAGTACCAGCAATATTGAAGGAGGTAAAAGAACAAGTAGCGCAAGTAAATATAAGCAAAATGAAATCATTGGTTAAGGGATACAAGTACAGCAGTGTACTTAGTGAGTATGGGGGTGTAGAACAAAGATGGTTGATAATATACTCAGAAGTGTCAAAGAAAAGTAGAGACAAGAGAGCAGAGAGGGAGTTGCTAAAGACTAGTCAAGGGGAAGAAAAAGCATTCAAAAAGTTAAGTAAACAAAGTTTTCATTGTGAGGCAGATGCAAAAGTAGCAATGGATGATTTTGAAAATAGCCTGAAGGTACTGAAAATTTACAATAGTAAGATCATAGAGAAAGAACACTATGAAAAAGCAGGACGTCCTGCTAAAGACGCTCAACCAACAGGATACACATATCACATAAGTGGAGAAGTAGTTGCTGATGTAAGTGCAGGGAACAAAGTTAAGAAGGAAAGGGCAGTATTTATTTTAGCCACGAATGAGCTGGACCATGATACTTTGAGAGATGCGGAAATTTTGAGCACCTATAAAGGACAGGCAAAGGTTGAAAGAGGTTTCAGATTTCTCAAGGATCCCATGTTTTTAGCATCAACGTTGTATCTGAAGAAAGAAGAAAGGATAATGGCTCTGCTGATGGTGATGACTTGCTGCTTATTGGTTTACTCAGCTTTGGAACACCGAATTAGATTAGTTCTTTCTACACATGATCAAAGTGTGCCCAACCAGAAAGGCAAGCCTACTTATAAACCTACTGCCAAATGGGTATTTGAGCTTTTTGTAGATGTACATCTTTTGTTTATCACCACTGACAATGATGTAGAGGTATTAACCATGAATCTTAAAAGTGAGCTAAAATCCTTGCTAGCCTTGCTTGGTCCTAATTATCCTCGGATTTATTTCAAAAATTCTTAAAAGGGGGGTCCGAATGTCGGGTAACGAATTAGATTTAGTGATTGAGCTATTGTCAATCTAGGTAACGGTATTGCTGCCTTGAGCAGCACTCTTGCCTGTGGCAAAGTTAAAGCTGGAGACTTTTCTCCTAACATTAAACGCATCCTCACCAGAAAATGATGTGCTAGACAAGTTAATAGTATATGGTGATGCCAACCTAAGTAGCTTCTAGTTTCGTAGTGATCAAGCCCCAGTTCTTCTTTTGATTCCTCAAACGATGTTTCTATCGGCCATCTCATTCCACTTAGCCACACTAATGTTTCTAGGCTGACTTCTTCTGAGTCATTGCACAAATAATAGCTTATCTCTCTTTTCTCATTTAGGTTACGCCGAATTACCAACCACAGTTCCACTGGCTCTTCTTCTCCCCTTGTTTCCCATATTCGCTCAAAGGCAAATTCACATACTATTGGCCCTTTACTTCCTCCTTTCACTACATGTTTACTCCATTTTTCTGCTTCTATTTCCTTTGCTAACTCATCTATCCGTATTGGTTCAATATTTGCCCTTGCTAGTTTCGGCTTCCTTCCCCTACCTTTATATTCAGGTACCTTGACCTCTGGCTTCTCCTTGTATACCTGCGTATCGCAAGATACTGCTGTAAAGTACTTTTTTCCTAATTCAGCTACTCCATCTCTAAACTCGATATTATTTCCATACAATGCATCTGCTAGCACATATTCAAAGCTCAAATGCCCTCTCTCTTCTGTCTTTTTTATCATTCCTAACGCTATTTCTGGTTTGGTTCTAAATTCTAGATCCTTTGGCACTCCACATTACTTCCCTTTTTTGTTCATGCTCTTTATCAAACCATTGTTCTGGTAAGTATAACTGCCCTTCTGTTAAGGTATGTCCTTTGTTACTGGCATACCCTAGGTATACTCCTACTTGACTGTTCTCCACTTTTCCTACTGATCCACAATATTGCCTTGCTACTCCTACTGAGCTTTTTCCTTGTTTTACATTCCCTGATTCATCAACTATCAGTACTCCATCATTACCTAAACTTTCTGCAATAAGTTTTTGATGCGTGTCAATCACAGGTTCTAACTTCCAAGGGCTTTGTCCTACAAAGTTTTGCATGCTACGGACATTCAGTCCTATTGATAGTGCCATTGCTTCTATATTTTTTCGATCAAGGTTGCTTAACAAACCTTTTAGATAATGTCCTGTCCAGATCAAACTTTCAGGTCGTTTAAATGCTTCTTCAAACTCTGCTACGTATTCTTTAAGTTCTTTTGCTAGCGCTTCTATATCTGCTTCAACTAAGTTGCATTCTGGAGGACTTAAATTTACGGCCTCTTCTAATATTTCATTGTGTGCTTTATAAATGTTTTTCATAGCCTTAATTTATTATTCACACTCGCACTTTTTTCGCACTTCCCCTTACTTAATATGCAACATTGCACTGTAATAATAAATAAGATAAAAAGATCTTGTTAACTATTGACCCTAGATTAGATTAAGGTTTAATATAAATTAATTTATGAGATTGGTGAAATTAGCATCTACAATGTCTTAATTTTTACAAATCTGCTTCCAACAACTTATTTCCAAGTATATGCTTATATAGTTTAAAAATGTTTATTCCTTGAACACCTTTAAAGGCAAATTTTTTAGATTACATATTTTTTAGATTAGATATTATACAAAACATACCCCATGAAAAGTTAGGACTATAAAGTGTTTAAAGACCACTCATACCCAAAATCCCTTGCCAGACTTTACAAAAAAACCATCCTAGTTTGCATATTTTTATTTTTTGCAATGTTTGTTGGCTCTTTTGGTTTTGCCCAAATTGTTATTGGCAAAACTTGTAATTATTATGATAATGCTTTTAGCACAGGTAGTTATACAGTGCAAGGTGCAACAAATGCAGAAGTTGCACACGACCTACGCCGAGCCATAGTTTGTGCCAACGATAACAGCACAGCAGACACCATTTTACTATCCCAAGACATAAGTTATATAGATAAATTTAGTACTGACGCTGATGGCCCAAACGCCCTACCAAGCATAATCAGTGAGATAACGATTAAAAGTGATATAGCAGGCACACCACGTACTATAGAGCGTGATGCTAGTCTAAGACGCAGCACAACAAATGCTTGTAATACTGACCTAACCAAGAATTTCCGTATTTTCCATGTAGCTAGTGGTGGAGATTTAACCCTAGAAGATCTTGTTATTCAAAATGGATGTGCTGATGGACCTAGCACTTCAGGTGAACAAGGTGGCGGCCTTTACAATGAGGGCATGGTGGCAATAACCAACAGCACCATTAGTAGTAATGATGGTGCTGTTGGTGGTGGTGGCGGATTCTACAATTCAGGCACAATAACAGTAACCAACAGCACCATTAGTGATAACTCTGGCGGGTTCTACACTAGTGATAGTGGCACAACAACAGTAACCAACAGCACCATTAGTGGTAATTCTTCTCCTGCTTTTGGTGGGTTCAGAAATTTAGGCACAACAACAGTAACCAACAGCACCATTAGTGGTAATTCTGCTTTTTTTAGTGGCGGATTTTTCAATTCAGGCACAACAACAGTAACCAACAGCACCATTAGTGGTAATGGTCATGATGGGTTTCACAATTCAGGTACAATAACAGTTAACAACAGTATAGTAGCAGATAACACAGATAGTAATTGCTCTGGTACTGGAACCGTAAGTGGTCAGAATAACTTCACAGACGATATGAGTTGCATTACCTTTGTCAATGCAGGCTTCACCCAAAGTGTTACCTTAGATTTAGACCTTGGTAGTTTGCAAGATAACGGTGGTCCCACAGAAACCATAGCCTTGGGCAGTAACAGCGTTGCTATAGGTGGTGGAGACAAACAATGGCTAGATGAAGCAATAGTAGGTGTAGACCTAAACGGTGACGGTGATCAAACAGATGACCTATCAACAGGGTTTGACCAGCGAGGCGCTGGCTTCCCACGAATACAAGATGGCCTATTAGATGTAGGAGCATTTGAAACACCATTTAGATCTATATGTGGTTCCTACACTTTTCCCTACACCGTAGGTACAGCTAACACTGACCTTGCAGCAGACCTACGTCGAGCTATAATTTGTGCCAATGCTAACAGCACAACAGACACAATTTCACTACCCAATAATATAACCTACAGCGATTTTTACACTAACACAGATGGCCCAAACGCCTTACCAAGCATAATCAGTGAGATAACGATTAAAAGTGATATAGCAGGCACACCACGTACTATAGAGCGTGATGCTAGTCTAAGACGCAGCACAACAAATGCTTGTAATACTGACCTAACCAAGAATTTCCGTATTTTCCATGTAGCTAGTGGTGGAGATTTAACCCTAGAAGATCTTGTTATTCAAAATGGATGTGCTGATGGACCTAGCACTTCAGGTGAACAAGGTGGCGGCCTTTACAATGAGGGCATGGTGGCAATAACCAACAGCACCATTAGTAGTAATGATGGTGCTGTTGGTGGTGGTGGCGGATTCTACAATTCAGGCACAATAACAGTAACCAACAGCACCATTAGTGATAACTCTGGCGGGTTCTACACTAGTGATAGTGGCACAACAACAGTAACCAACAGCACCATTAGTGGTAATTCTTCTCCTGCTTTTGGTGGGTTCAGAAATTTAGGCACAACAACAGTAACCAACAGCACCATTAGTGGTAATTCTGCTTTTTTTAGTGGCGGATTTTTCAATTCAGGCACAACAACAGTAACCAACAGCACCATTAGTGGTAATGGTCATGATGGGTTTCACAATTCAGGTACAATAACAGTTAACAACAGTATAGTAGCAGATAACACAGATAGTAATTGCTCTGGTACTGGAACCGTAAGTGGTCAGAATAACTTCACAGACGACATAAGTTGCACTGTCTTTGCCAATGCAGACTTCACTGAAAGTGCTAACTTAGACCTTGGTAGTTTGCAAGATAACGGTGGTCCCACAGAAACCATAGCCTTGGGCAGTAACAGCGTTGCTATAGGTGGTGGAGACAAACAATGGCTAGATGAAGCAATAGTAGGTGTAGACCTAAACGGTGACGGTGATCAAACAGATGACCTATCAACAGGGTTTGACCAGCGAGGCGCTGGCTTCCCACGAATACAAGATGGTATATTAGATGCAGGAGCAGTTCAAACATCTATATGCGTTCCCTACACTTTTCCCTACACAGTAGGTACAGTCAACACTGACCTTGCAGCAGACCTACGCCGAGCCATAACCTGTGCCAACGCTAACAGCACAGCAGACACAATTTCACTACCCAACAATATAACCTACAGCGATTTCTACACTAGCACAGATGGCCAAAACGCCCTATCAAGTATAACCAGTGAGATAACAATTAAAAGTAATGTAGCAGGCACACCACGCACTATAGAGCGTGATGCTAGTCTAAGACGCAGCACAACAAATGCTTGTAATACTGACCTAACCAAGAATTTCCGTATTTTCCATGTAGCTAGTGGTGGAGATTTAACCCTAGAAGATCTTGTTATTCAAAATGGATGTGCTGATGGACCTAGCACTTCAGGTGAACAAGGTGGCGGCCTTTACAATGAGGGCATGGTGGCAATAACCAACAGCACCATTAGTAGTAATGATGGTGCTGTTGGTGGTGGTGGCGGATTCTACAATTCAGGCACAATAACAGTAACCAACAGCACCATTAGTGATAACTCTGGCGGGTTCTACACTAGTGATAGTGGCACAACAACAGTAACCAACAGCACCATTAGTGGTAATTCTTCTCCTGCTTTTGGTGGGTTCAGAAATTTAGGCACAACAACAGTAACCAACAGCACCATTAGTGGTAATTCTGCTTTTTTTAGTGGCGGATTTTTCAATTCAGGCACAACAACAGTAACCAACAGCACCATTAGTGGTAATGGTCATGATGGGTTTCACAATTCAGGTACAATAACAGTTAACAACAGTATAGTAGCAGATAACACAGATAGTAATTGCTCTGGTACTGGAACCGTAAGTGGTCAGAATAACTTCACAGACGACATAAGTTGCACTGTCTTTGCCAATGCAGACTTCACTGAAAGTGCTAACTTAGACCTTGGTAGTTTGCAAGATAACGGTGGTCCCACAGAAACCATAGCCTTGGGCAGTAACAGCGTTGCTATAGGTGGTGGAGACAAACAATGGCTAGATGAAGCAATAGTAGGTGTAGACCTAAACGGTGACGGTGATCAAACAGATGACCTATCAACAGGGTTTGACCAGCGAGGCGCTGGCTTCCCACGAATACAAGATGGTATATTAGATGCAGGAGCAGTTCAAACATCTATATGCGTTCCCTACACTTTTCCCTACACAGTAGGTACAGTCAACACTGACCTTGCAGCAGACCTACGCCGAGCCATAACCTGTGCCAACGCTAACAGCACAGCAGACACAATTTCACTACCCAACAATATAACCTACAGCGATTTCTACACTAGCACAGATGGCCAAAACGCCCTATCAAGTATAACCAGTGAGATAACAATTAAAAGTAATGTAGCAGGCACACCACGCACTATAGAGCGTGATGCTAGTCTAAGACGCAGCACAACAAATGCTTGTAATACTGACCTAACCAAGAATTTCCGTATTTTCCATGTAGTTAGTGGTGGAAATTTAACCCTAGAAGATCTTATTATTCAAAATGGATGTGCTAATGCTAATGTACCTAGCGCTTTAGGTGAACAAGGTGGCGGCCTTTACAATGATGGTATGGTGACAGTAATCAACAGCACCATTAGTGATAATTCTGCTCTTGTTGGTGGTGGGTTCTACAATTTAGGCACAACAACAGTAACCAACAGCACCATTAGTGATAATTCTGGTTTTATTCGTGGTGGCGGGTTCTACAATTTAGGCACAACAACAGTAACTAACAGTACTATTAGTGGGAATTCTACTGATGCGGGTGGTGGGTTCTACAATTTAGGCACAACAACAGTAATCAACAGCACCATTAGTGATAACTCTGGTGGTGATGATGGTGGCGGGTTCTTAAATTCTAATGGCACAACAACAGTAACCAATAGCACCATTAGTGGTAATTCTGCTACTTTTAGTGGTGGGTTCTTAAATTCTAATGGCACAACAACAGTAACCAACAGCACTATTAGTGGGAACTCTGCTACTGGTGGTGGTGGTAGTAGCGGATTCAATAATGATAGTGGCACAACAGCAGTTAACAACAGTATAGTAGCAGATAACACAGGCTTTGATTGCTCTAACACTGGAACCGTAAGTGGTCAGAATAACTTCACAGACGACATAAGTTGCACTGTCTTTGCCAATGCAGACTTCATTCAAAGTGCTAACTTAGACCTTGGTAATTTGCAAGATAACGGTGGTCCTACAGAAACCATAGCCTTGGGCAGTAACAGCGTTGCTATAGGTGGTGGAGACAAACAATGGCTAGATGAAGCAATAGTAGGTGTAGACCTAAACGGTGACGGTGATAAAACAGATGACCTATCAACAGGATTTGACCAGCGGGGCGCTGGCTTCCCACGAATACAAGATGGCCTATTAGATGTAGGAGCAGTTGAAACACCATCTATATGTGGTCCCTACACTTTTCCCTACACAGTAGGTACAGTCAACACTGATCTTGCAACAGACCTACGCCAAGCCATAATCTGTGCTAACGCCAACAGCACAGCAGACACCATTTTGCTACCCCAAGACATAAGTTATCTAGATAAATTCATTACTGATACTGCTGGCCAAAATGCCCTACCAAGCATAACCAGTGAGATAACGATTAAAAGTAATGTAGCAGGCACACCACATATTATAGAACGTGATGCTAGTTTAAGAGCTAGCCCAACAGATGCTTGTAATATTAATCTAAACCAGAATTTCCGTATTTTCCATGTAGCTAGTGGTGGAAATCTAATCCTAGAAGATCTTGTTATTCAAAATGGATGTGCTAATGGACCTAGCACTTCAGGTGAACAAGGTGGCAGCCTTTACAATGATGGTATGGTGACAGTAATCAACAGCACCATTAGTAGTAATTCTGCTGGTGGTGATGGTGGCGGGTTCTTTAGTACAGGCACAACAACAGTAACCAACAGCACCATTAGTGGGAATTCTACTTTTGATGATGGTGGTGGGTTCTTCAGTACAGGCACAACAACAGTAACCAACAGCAACATTAATGGTAACTCTGCTGCTGATCTTGGTGGCGGGTTCCTCAATGATCTTGGTACAACAACAATAATCAACAGCACCATTAGTGGTAATGCTGCTGATTTTGGTGGTGGGCTCCTCAATGATAGGGGCACAACAACAGTAACCAATAGCACCATTAGTGATAATTCTGCTTCTGAGGGTGGCGGATTTTACAACTTTGAGGACACAACAATAGTAACCAACAGCACCATTAGTGGTAATGCTGCTTCTGAGGGTGGCGGGTTCTACAACGCTAATGGCACAACAACAGTAACCAACAGCACAATTAGTGGGAATTCTGCTACTTCTGGTGGTAGTGGCGGATTCAATAATGGTAGTGGCACAATAACAGTTAACAACAGTATAGTAGCAGATAACACAGATATTAATTGCTCTGGCACTGGAACCGTAAGTGGTCAGAATAACTTCACAGACGACATAAGTTGCACTGTCTTTGCCAATGCAGACTTCACTGAAAGTGCTAACTTAGACCTTGGTAGCTTGCAAGATAACGGTGGTCCTACAAAAACCATAGCCTTGGGCAGTAGTAGTGCTGCTATAAATGGTGGAGACAAACAATGGCTAGATGAAGTAATAGTAGGTGTAGATCTAAACGGTGATGGTGATAAAACAGATGACCTATCAACAGGGTTTGACCAGCGGGGCGCTGGCTTCCCACGAATAAAAGATGGCCTATTAGATGCAGGGGCCTACGAAGAAGGCCTGATAGCTGAAACAGAAATTACTCTAGACACCAGCAATAACTTAATAATTACTGACATAAATGGTGGTAATAGTGATGACACATTAACTATTCAGTCAGATACTACCAACAGTCAATTTATAATTACTGATACAAACGGCCTTGTAATTACCACCAGCATAGCAGGGGCCACAGGTGATCTAACTAGCACTATCACAATACCTTTTAGTGCAGTTAATGGCTCTGAAATAACTATAAATGCCTTGGCAGGCAACGACACATTGACCGTTGACTTTAGCTTAGGTGACTTTAGTAAAACCATTACCTACAATGGTGGCGATCCTACAACAGGTTCTGGAGATAGCCTAAACTTAACTGGTGGTACTCCTACAAGCGTAATTCACAGCTTTACAAATGCTGGCGATGGCAGTGTAGACATTGATGGACAAATCATAAACTACACAGGTTTAGAACCAGTTATTGATAGCTTCACTGTTGCTAATAGAGGGTTTAGCTTTACAGGTGGTGCAGAAACCATTACCCTTTCAGATGATGGAACAGCTAGTGACAGCGTTTCATTTATTGACTCTACCCTGGGTGAAAGCATTACCTTTACTGACCCAACAGACTCGTTAACCATTAATACCAGCACAAACGGTGGTAGTGGTGCAGACACTATAAATATAAAAGGTTTAGACTCAACATTTGACGCCAATTTAATAATAAATGGTGACGATGATGACACCATAAACTTCCAAACTAACAGTACTGATACAAAGACTGGTAACTTAACAGCAAATGCAATAGCAGTAAACATAACTAGTCCAGTAGCTAGTACTAGTGGCAATATAGAAATAAATACAGATAACATAGATATTGCAAATCCCATAACCTCAACAGGCAACCTAACCATACAACCTAGAACTGCTAGTACTAGTATTGGTATAGGTGGTGGTGCAGGTACCCTTAACCTAACAGATAGCGAACTAGGCAACCTAACAGATGGCTTTAACTTAATAACTATAGGCAGCAGCACAGCAGGAGCAGTAGAAATAGATAGTGCTAGCTTCACCGATCCTGTAACAATAATAGGTACAATCATAAAAGAAACAGGTACTAGCCCACACATAAATAATCCTGATAACTTAACTACCCTAATAGGAGAAGTGACCCCTGGAGCTTCCCCCGGACAACTAGTTGTAAATGGTAGCTTAACTTTTGATAGCACCAATACCTATACAGTAGAAATTAATGGAGCCACCACAGCAGGTACAGACTATGACCAAATACAAGTAACAGGTGCAAACCGCATAGTAACTCTAAATAACTCAACTTTAAATGCCAGTATAGGTGGAGGATATACACCAAGCAGTGGTGATGAGATAGTAATTATAGATAATGTTGAGGCAAGCTCTAGTGTTAGTGGCATCTTCAATGGTCTAAATGAAGGAGATACCTTAACAATAACTGGAACTATCTTTACTATAAGCTATGCTGCTGGTACAGATAATAATGATGTATTACTTACACCTACTAGCTCACCTACTAACCTGATAGTTTCTATAAATGACAGTGCAGTAATTGAGAGTGCTGGCGCAGCAGCAACTACTGCAACCATAACCCGCTTCGGAAATACAGGTGACTTGACTGTAAACCTTACCAGTGATGATACTACCGAGGTAACTGTACTAGCCACTGCTACTATTCCAGATGGTCAAACCTCAACACAAATTGATATTGATGCAGTTGATGATAACCTTATTGATGGTACCCAAACTGTTACTATTACTGCCTCAGCTGCGGGCTATCAAAATGGTACAGACACACTAGATGTTACAGATGATGATGCAGCAGGATTTACGATTACGGAGACTAATGGTGATACCACAGTATCCGAAACAGGCACGACAGATACTTTTGATGTAGTACTAAATACCCAACCAGCAAGTAACGTAGTAATAACAGTAACCAGTGAAGATACAGGAGAGGCAACAGTTGATAAAGCAACCTTAACGTTTACCCCAACAAACTGGAACACAACTCAAACAGTAACAGTTACAGGAGTAGATGACACTGCCCAAGATGGTGACCAAACTACAACTATAACCATAAGCATAGATGACGCAAACTCTAATGATGTTTTCGACCCACTAGCAGACCAAACAGTAACAGTAACTACAATAGATGATGACATAGCAGGGTTTAAAACTACAGAAAGTGGTGGTGATACCACAGTATCTGAAACAGGCATGACAGATACTTTTGATGTAGTACTAAATACCCAACCAGCAAGTAACGTAGTAATAACAGTAACCAGTGGAGATACAGGAGAGGCAACAGTTGATAAAGCAACCTTAACGTTTACCCCAACAAACTGGAACACAACTCAAACAGTAACAGTTACAGGAGTAGATGATGCAATTGATGATGGAGATCAAACCACCACAGTCACATTAAGTGTAGATGACGCCAACTCTGACAATAACTTTGATCCATTAGCAGACCAAACAGTAACAGTAACCACAATAGATGATGACAGCGCAGGATTCACAGTTACAGAAACAGGTACTGGCACAACAGTATCCGAAACAGGAACGACAGATACCTTTGATGTAGTACTAAACACTCAACCAGCAAGTAATGTAGTAATAACAGTAACCAGTGGAGATGCAGGAGAGGCAACAGTTGATAAAGCAACCTTAACGTTTACCCCAATAAACTGGAACACAACTCAAACAGTAACAGTTACAGGAGTAGATGACACTGCCCAAGATGGAGATCAAACCACCACAATAACGCTAAGCATAGATGACACCAACTCTGATGATAACTTTGACCCATTAGCAGGCCAAACAGTAATAGTAACCACAATAGATGATGACAGCGCAGGATTCACAGTTATAGAAACAGGTACTGGCACCACAGTATCTGAAGCAGGAATGACAGATACCTTTGAAGTGGTACTAAATAGCCAACCTATAAGCAATGTAGTGATTAATATATCCAATAATGATACTAGTGAAACTTCCGTTGACAAAGGAGTTTTAACCTTTGCACCTACAAACTGGGATAAACCACAAATAGTAACAGTTATAGGAATAAAAGACAATATTATTGATGGAAACCAACTAGCACATATAACCCTGATGGTAAATGGTTCAAATAGTGATAGTAACTTTGCCTCTTTACCTAATCAACAAGTAAAAGTAACCAACATTGATAGTGACAGCGCTACTTTAGAAATAGAAGATGTAACAGTATTAGAAGGCGATAGTGGTGTAACCCAAGCCAAAATTGATATAACCTTACAGATAGCAGTAAATGGAGGCTTCACCATAGATTATGCCACCACAGACGGCGAAGCCAAACTAGCAGATAGAGATTATCAACAGGGTAGCGGTCAACTCACCTTTAATGGTGCTGCTGGAGAAGTTAAGACCATTATTGTAGAAGTAAATGGTGATACAAAAGTAGAACCTAATGAAACCTTGCTGATCAACCTAAACAACGTCTCCTCTAATAAAGTGAAGCTTGCTAACAGTCAAAGTGTAGTAACTATAGAAAATGATGATGTTGCCACACTGTCAATAAATGATGTAAGCCAAGCTGAAGGAAACAAAGGAACAACAGACTTTATCTTTACAGTGAGCTTAGATAAAGAAGTAGACACTGCTTTTGAACTAGATTTCGCTACAGTAGATAAGACTGCTCTAAACAATGACTATAATGCAAATACAGGCAAACTTAACTTTGCAGGCAATAAAGGAGAAACACAAACTATAACTGTAGAAGTAATAGGCGATGAATTGGTAGAACCTGATGAAGATTTCCTAATTAACCTTACAAACCTAAACACTAACGGACGTAATATTAGCCTAACTGATGATCAAGGAATAGGCACAATACAAAATGATGACTTTGCTAGCCTTAGCATAGATGATGTTAGCTTGCTAGAAGGTAATAGCGGTGATACAACACAAGCAGTCTTCACAGTAAGTCTAATAGGTGAACTAGTAGGTGGCTTTAACGTAGATTTTGACACTGAAAATAACACTGCAGAAGACGAAGATGGCGATGGTGATTACCAATCTACCAATGGCATATTAAACTTTGCTGGTGAAAATGGCGAAACCAAGACCATAAGTATAGATATTGTAGGAGATAACAAAGGAGAATTAGATGAAACCTTCTTTGTTAATCTAAGTAGCACTAATCCTAACCTCAACATCGTAGATAACCAAGGTCAGGGAATAATTGTCAATGATGATACTGCCACTATCTCGATAGATGACATAAGCCTAAACGAAGGAAATGAAGGCACTACCCTCTTTACATTTACAGTTAGCTTAGATAATGAGGTAGATACTGGCTTTACAGTAGATTTTACAACTGCTGACGACACTGGCACTGTAGGGGATAATGATTATAACTTAAATACTAATACCCTTAACTTTGCAGGCACTGCAGGCGAAACACAAACAATCACTGTAGAGGTAATAGGTGATACAAACATAGAACCTGATGAACAGTTCTTGGTGAACCTAACTAACCTTACAGGCTCTGGACGCAACATTAACCTTGCCAACACTCAGGGAATAGGCACGATAATAAACGATGATGTTGCTATTCTTAATATTGATGATGTAACCATGCTAGAGGGTAATAGCAGCAAGACAACTCAAGCTGTCTTTACAGTAAGCCTAATTAGTGAAGTAATAGGTGGCTTTAGCGTAGACTTTAGTACTCAAGACGATACTGCCGAAGATGAAAATGGCGATAGTGATTATCAATCTACCAGTGGCACACTAAACTTTGTTGGCACAGATGGCGAAACTCAAATTATCACAATCAATATTACTGGTGATAATAAAGTTGAAGCAAATGAAAACTTCTTTGTAAACCTACAAGATATTTCTACAAACGCTGTTCAAATTGCTAAAGGACAAGGCCTAGGTACTATAACCAACGATGATACAGCTCAACTAAGCATAGATGACGTCAGCATATTTGAAAATGGCGATAGCCAACTATCCTCTACTCAAACAGATGTTACAGAACTAGTATTTACAATAAGCCTCTCCGGAGAGGTAGCTGGTGGTTTTACAGTAGATTACGCTACAGAAGATGGAACAGCCGAGGATGAGAACGGCGATGGTGACTATAAATCAAATAGTGGCACACTAACCTTTGCTGGTACAGACGGTGAAACTAAAACTATCAACATAGAAATCTTTGATGATGAACAAGACGAAACTGATGAGTCTTTCTTTGTAAATCTAAGCAATGTTTCTACAAGCAATATTCCTGCAAACAGTGTAGAACTTACTAAGACAAGAGGCGTAGCTACCATTCGCAATGATGACCAAAGTAGTCCTTTGACAATACTTTTACAAAAAGAAGTAGCTCAAAACAATATTGAAATAGGCCAAAAAGTGGAGTATAGAGTTATAGTTACCAACCCTAATGATAATGAGACATTAACAGTAACTATAAAGGATACTCCTCCAACACATACTAGCTATGTTGAAAATAGTGCTAGCCCATCAGAGCCAACCCTTACAGATGGTGACTTAGTCTGGACCAATATAGTGATTGATCCTGATTCTTCACTGATTATTAGCTATGAACTACAAATAATAGCAGGAGCCGAGGGCGAATTAGTTAATAGTGTTACTGCAGAAGCTGAAAGTAACCTTGGCCGCACAACTCAGGCTAGTGCCAAGGTTGCAGCTGAGGTAAGACAAGGCATCTTTAGTAGAGAAAAAGGTTTATTGACAGGACGTGTTTATATTGATCAAGACAGCAATGGTAGCTATAACGCTAACATAGATAAAGTAGTAACTGGCGCTAGGGTAATTATGAGCAATGGCTGGCAGGTAGAAACAGACATTTTTGGTAATTACTCCTTCCGTAATTTAGAAAGCGGTATCTGGACGGTCCAATTAGACGCTAATACAGTCAACACCACTCCAGCAGAACACCCTGAAGCTCTAGGTGATGGTTATATGCACAGAGTTCTAGTACAAGGTATTGCAGTTAGTGATTTTGTATTGGAACCAAACCAAAGCTATAACCTAGTAGCTACAAGTGTTGGAAAAGTTTTTATCATAGGCTCTTTAACAATAGAGAAGCAAATAACTCCTTTAGTTGAAGGTGTACAAGTAGAACTTAGCTTGAGCACTACAGAAGCCTTAGAAGGCTTAGTAGTGATTGACCCTGTTCCAATAGAAAATGAACAGGATCGAATGTTTGAGCTGGGATTATTTGAGGGAAGTACTACTCTTAGCTATGAATTACCAATAACAGTACCTTTAACACAGCCTAATGCTAATTGGAGTCAACAATGAAAAAGAGTGGTTACAAATTACTAATTTTATTAATGGTTCTATCTTTTGCTAGCTTGACTTGGGGACAACAAGAATTACAGGAAGTGCTAGAAATACAAGAACCACAAGAAATACAAGAACCACAAGAACCACAAGAAATACAAGAACCACAAGAACCACAAGAAATACAAGAACCACAAGAACCATCAGTAGCAAGCTTTTCTAAAGTTAATCTTAGTTTTAGAGCAGGTAATGTGTTAAGTTGCCAGTTGGGGAAAATAAAAGCTGGTGAAGAGTTAAGTGTTACTTTGCAGATAAGTTCTTTGACTAGCGAGCCTCCTGATTTTTCTAGTTTTGAGTCTACCTCTTCAAGAACAGGGATAGTAATAACTCGTTCAGATCTTATGCTTCTTAATACTAAGGACTTAGATCCTAGTACTACTAAAGACTCAGGTTCTAGTACTTATGAATATATTTTAAATATAAACAATCCTACTAATAAAGATATAAAGAGAGTTGGCTTAGTAGAACCTTTACCCCTGAATTCAGAGCTAATAAACAGCAGATCAAATCAGGGAAGCTGTGAAGTAGAACATAAAGAAGCCGATGAAGTACTACTGGTTCACCCCTTACCACAAGGAGGGGTTTATCGGGAGGGCTCGAGCAAACTAAACAATCAAAATATCCCCGACCCTCTAATAGCAGAAGATGGTAACTTATACTGGCTATTACCCTACCAAGCAGAAGGAACACTTAGCTATCTAATCAATCAAGAAAGAGAGCTAGCAGAAGTTACCCCACCAAGTGTATCTATCCGCAAAGGTAAAAAAGAGTATTTAATAAGCGGGGACACTTCTTTTAGAGATTACAGATTAGCCCAAGGCCTAGAGGATACCGAAGAAGGCTTTTACCAAGTACAGGCCAGCATTACCTTACATCTAACAGATGGAGATTGGCAAAGTGAAGCATTTGCTAGGGGCTTCCTAGAATCACCCCTACAAGGTGGTCAATTGCAAGCAGCAGTAGACGTGGCCACAGACTTTGATGAGGTAGATACCGAAAGAGACCTGCAAACAGAAGTGGACCCAACTAGCGACTTTCCCCTAACTGGTAGTGGAGGAGAAGCCAGACCAGCTCTGCGCTCTGATGATGGTGTGGCAGTACTTTTTGATCATGAAAAGTTTAGCGTTGGTTACTATAGTGGAGCACTAGCCTTACCAGGAGTACGAGGCCTACCACGCTCTACTGCTTTGCAGGCAGAAGTAAGAGATATAGTTACAATTAAGGGCTCAGTAGGTTTATTACCAGAAGATAGCCTCAATGAAGAAATTATCCCTGATGGTACTCGTAGATACAAAGTAAAAAACTCTGTTGCTAAGGGTACTGAAAAAATCACTCTAATTGAGACAGGTAAAGAAACCCAACTAAGAAGACTAATTGATTACACAATAGATTATGATTTGGGCATTATAACCCTAGCAGAACCACTATGGCCTACCGATGATGATTTTAACCCCGTGCGACTAGAAGTAAGCTACTCTCCTGAAAACTCACCTAGAGAACTAGTAGCTTTTGGAGTAGGCGCAGAATATATTGATGGTCCATGGAAGCTAAGTGCAGGAGTAGCCAAAGTAGAAGATGTGCAAGCAGGAGCAGCAGTATCTTATCAAACATCAGAATTTTCGGTAAATGCTCACTACACTTACGATAATGCAGATGAAAGTAGTAGATTTGGTGTATCAGGCAGAGGAACAGTAGGCCTACTAGAAGCCAATGCTGATATAACGTATAGAGAAGAACTAAGTGTGCGTGGTAGAGCACGGCTAGCCTATCCACTAATTTATAATGGCAAGATAGCCTTAGAGCATGAAGGTAGCTTAGATAAGAATCGTAGTGGTTTGCTATACGAACAAAGCTTTGGGAACTTTAGTGTAGGAGCAGGTTTAGGTTATGTATGGGAAGATGAAGAACTAAATGCCTTATTACGAGGGCGCTATAGTAATGATTATTCAAGAATAGAACTAACTCATGCTCAACCATTTGACTTCGATAAAAACCCAAATACCAGCCTAAAAGCCAGCTATGAGATAACAAGTGATCTTTCAGCCGAGGCCAACGCCTCATACATATGGGATGAAGACTTTGAAGGCACAGTAGGGTTAAATCAACGCTTAGGAAAAACCAACTTAACCTTTAGATATGCTTTACCAGAAGCATCAGGAGAAGGTAATGAAGCTAGATTTGGAGTAAATAGCCCTTTTGATATCACTGATGACTTTAGCGTTCATTTAAATGCAGGTTATGACTACAGCTTTGCAGATGATGAACATCAAGGAGCAGTAGGAGCAGCAGGCAGATATCACTTAGATGGTTTAAGTGCTACAGCAGGCATAGAAGTAGCACTATTAGCTAATGGAGATACCAAGACAGTAATAAGGGGAGGAGCCGCAGGAAGTATAACCGATGAACAAGTAGTATCTTTTGATGCCAATTACCAATTTAGTCCTGATGAAGAAGGTCGTTATACTTTAGCATATGCACTTCGCATGTCTCAGTTAAGCCTGTTAACATATCATCGTTTAGAAGGTAGTAGCGAGAAATTGCTAGAAGGGCAAGTAGCAGCAAATTATCATCCCATAAGTGTTTTCCAAGTACGTCCTAAGTTAGTTTACCAGGTCAACTTAGATGATAGTGATTCCCAAACCTACCAAGCATCTTTGGGCGGCATATACTACACAAATCCCATACAACTTAGTAAATCTTTTGCACCTTCTTTTGGTTTTGGTGGAGTAGCACATTATATGTGGCAACCAGTTACAGAGAGTACTGACTGGGCACTAAGTGCAGAAGCAAGTGCCAAGCTTATTGATCAGATTTGGGTAACTGCTGGTTACACTTTTCATGGGTTCACTGGACTTACTTCAGAGACAACTAGTGGCCCTTATTTTCGTCTAGATTTGTTTAGTGGGCAGAGGTTTAGTTTTTGAATTTGAATTATAATTTTAAATCAGCTTTCTGCACTTATTGAATATTTGACAACTGCAGATAATTATTTTAGGTTGCCGAAAGAGGCCTACGTTGCCAAAGCAACCAACCTGAAATTGGCCCTAGCAAATAAATAAGATAAAAAGATCCTGCTCTCCAAAGTAAAATAGGTGCTGCTAGAGCTTGGTGGCCTATTTGTGAGCCAGCCAATACACCTACTGCAAATTCCATAAAGCCAGATGCACCAGGGGTTGGTATGGCAAAAGAGATAAGTGTAATGACACTGAGTAATGAGGTTATGTCAAAAATCCCTAACTTAAGACCGTATAATCTCATTAAAACCCAAAGAAGCCAAAAATTGCCTAGCCAACTAATTATGGTAATAGCTTGTAAGCTGAGCCAAGGGTGTAAAGGTAGTCGAGAGAAAGCCTTGCTACTTTGGTAATAATCTTTGGCAATACGCCAAAGTCTACCATAGAAACGCCTGAAAAAGGGCTTTTCTCGCAGCCAGATTATAAAGCTGACTAACAAACGAGGATAACGGCTTAGTAAGATAGTTGCTACTATAGATAGTAAACAAGCTAGCAAAGCAAAAAATACTAGTTGTGGAGTCAGCACTAATTTGTTACTTAGTAAGATTTTGAGCAGCCCTAGCGGCAAGATAAGTACTAAGAATATTAGATCTAAAATAAAAAGCTGAATAGCAATGCCTAGACCTTTACCTATAGGGACATCTAGTTGTTTTAGTGCCCCTACTAAAGCAGGGCCACCACCTGAACCGCTTGGAGTAACGGCTGAGCCTAACACCATAGTAATATGGGCTAGGAGGGCTTCATGCCAATTAAGGAAATACCCTTGTAATCTAGCAAGGTATTGTAATTTAAATGCTGGGGTTAGCCATAAAGTAAAGAAGCAACTAAGGCTAAGGATAAAAAGGGGCCAGTTCCATGCCTCGAGCTTATAACTATCAACACTCAATAAAGCCTCGCGGTTTACCAAATAAAGCCCTAGGAATCCTAAACCTAAACTAAGTAAAAGTACAGCTATAGAACGTTTTATGCTAGCCCCCCTTGTTCCAAGCGTTCTGTGGGCGGTCCCCTAAGTGCATAGGACACTACATAATCTGCAAGTTGCTGTGTCATTTTAGCAAAGTCAAGGTCAGCGAACTTTTGCCTCATTTTGACAGGGGGGGCACTAAGAGAATCTTGAGGCTCGAGATACCAACTAAGAATATTAGGTAATTGCTTAGCACTTATCCTTTGACCAAAACCTTCTCTTTCTAAGAATTTACATAGTTTAAGTTCATTTAGACCTGCATAAGAAGTAACTAGCACAGGACGCCCTACAGTCAGGGCTTCCATGACTGAAGCGGGTCCAGCTTTACCTATAAGCACATCGCAAGCAGTTAAGTAATCTATCATATTATCTACAAAACCTCTTGGGTGCAATTTAGAGTGTTTAAGAGCTTGCAAGTCTTGTAAAAGATCTGTATTCCTGCCTGTTATAACCACAACTTGAGGTTCTAAAGGGTGATTGAGCAGATTTTGAACTATGGTAGTGGTCTCACAACCTATTCCTTCTCCCCCAAGGGAAACTAGGCAAGTATGTTGATTAGCTAGTTTTAATTTTATTCTAGCTTCTCTTTGTGAATATTTTTGAAAAAAGACTTGCTGGACAGGATAACCAACTATATCAATTTTGCTTTCTGGTACACCTAAATGAATTAGATCCTTTCTAACAGGTTTGGATGGTACTACAAAATGCTCAGCTTGCCAGTCAGCCCACAGAGCACTAGCATCAAATGGTTCAGTGGCAAAAGTTAGTACCGGACTCCTTAGCCCATATTTGTGTTGAGCTAGTGTTAAACCTATTGTGAGCCAACCATGGTTAGCTACTATTAATTTAGGGTCTTTTTGATTAAGCTTTTCTGCAGCTAGTTTTGCAAAGTGCTTTAGAAGCAAACGTTCTATATGAACTGTCACACGAGGTAGTGTATCGAGTACCCGTTGATATAAACGGATGCTTGAAGGACGTTTAAGCATTTTTTGCCAATCTGTCTTGTGCCTCTGGTCAAGTTTAAGCAATCTTTTATCAGTTTGGCCTAAATCGTGCATTAGGTCTGAAAGCTCGAGTTCAAACTCATTAGGATAATACACTTCTATTGCTTGCATCATAGCCTTAGCAGTAGCAACATGACCGCCACCAGCACTAATAGTAGCAAAGAAAATAAGTGGTTTGCTTCTATTCGCCATAGCTATCTATTCTAAGCTTAATGCTAAACCCTCTTGCCAAGATATAGTTGGTTCGTAACCTAGCTCATCTTTAGCATGAGCAGTAGAAAAGTGTACATCATTTGCCATTAACTTTATTCGATACTGGGTTATGGGTGGTTCTTTGTCAGGCAGAACCTCTGCCCAGACATTCTCGAGCCCACCAAGTGGTGTCATAAATTTTGCAGGAAAACGAATGAATGGTTTCAAGGTATTTACAAGGTTGGCCAAATGACTAAGCACTTCATACCAACTAGGCATGCCCTCATCAGCAATAACGTATACTTTGCCACTGGCTTGTGAGCTTATGCCTGCTAGATAAAGCCCTTTAACTAAATTACCTACATAAGCAGTGTTGATAACAGATTTGCCACCATTTACTAAAGGTAACAAACCAAGCTTTAGTGAGTGAATAATCCTTTTTAGGTTAGGGTCTCTAGTACCAAATGGCCATAGGCCGGGACGTATTATTGTGGACTCGAGCCCAGAATCCAAGACAATTTCCTCAGCCATTACTTTAGATTTGGCATAGTTGTTTATATCCCCATTTGTAGGTAATTTTCTGGGGTCAGCGTTCCGAAAGCCTGTGTAACGGTGCACAGCTACGCTTGAGATTAAGACAAACCGCTTAACATTTTGCTCTTGTGCCTTTGCTAAAAGGTTTTGAGTGCCTTCAACATTAGGCCTATAGAAAGATCCCCAAAGCCCCCAGTCTTTTACTCTTGCTGCAGCGTGGAAAACCACATCTATATCTTGGCACATATTGTCTAGATCTTCAGGCTTAGTTATATCGACTCTATGTATATTAAGTTTAGGATTTTCTAGAGATGCTGCCAGATTATTTAGTTTTCCCCAAGGACTTACTAAAGCTCGTACCTCACAACCTTGAGCAAGTAAATATTCACATAAATGTGAACCAATAAAACCATGAGCGCCAGTAACTAAAGCTTTCATAAACTTTGCTTAGGGTAACAGTAATTTTTGCATTAGTAATGAGAGCATGTTTATCATGTTTATTCATGTCTATGTTAAGCCGCTCATAGATTTTATGGTGGAGATATGGGGCTATATAGGTGTAAATGGTGTGACGCACTTATAACTGCTATAAATTTTAATTACAGATGTCTTACTAAAAACTCTTTATCATAATCGTGAATTACGAGCTTTGGAGATATATCAAAAGTTATGATAAAATCATTAACGATGAATTAACAACGCCAAATTGATCTTCCCCTAGCAGTAAATTGAGAATTTAGTAATAAAAAATAACTATATAAAGTTTTGAATAAAGCACAAAATAATGCTATAGTTAGAGCCGACCATGCGGTGTGTGGGAAGGTTATACTGTTGACTTGTAATTTTCTATGATCTTTGCGTGTGGTAATCGTTCGGAAATTAGTTAGCAATTATTTGGTAATGATTTAAGTCTTGAAGGAATTATGTTAAAAGCTACTTTATAATCTTTTAAGCTTACTTTAAAACACAATATACGTGTAGGAAAATCATCCCGGTGATTTGTGGTGTTTTGTTGTTTTTATGTACAGTAATTATTCGGAAATTAATTGGTAATTACTTGGCAATGATTAACTTAATTTAAGTATCGAAAGTGTTAGAAATTGTTTTGCAATCTTTATATTGTTTATACCATGACCATCTTAATTTGAAGTTTAGGAGTTCTAAAATGCTTATTCTGTTAAGAAAAGCTTTGCAGCTTGGTTTCTCTCGAGCTTTTATTCTAGCTCTTGTCATATTGATACAAACTTGTTTTGCCTTAAACGATGAACAAAGCTCAGAAGTAGCGTATAAGGGCGTTGATGTAGGTTTTACTGAAGAGGGATATCCCTTTATGGGCGAACCAGATGCTCCTGTTACTATCATAGAATATAGTGACTATTTATGCCCCTTTTGTGGAAGGCATTTTGAGCAAACCCAACCACAACTTATTGAGAATTATGTTTCTAAAGGCAAGTTGAAAATGGTTTTTAGAGACTTTCCTATTGCTCAGTTGCACTCAACAGCATTCTACGGCCATATTGCTGCTAGTTGTGTAGGAGAACAAGGGCCAAGATTATTTTGGGAAATGCACGATGAGCTTTTTAGCCGTCAACGCGAGTGGAATACTTTGACAGATCCTAGTGACTTTTTGCGTGGAGTAGCTGAGAGCTTAAATGTCGATATAGAAACATATGAAACCTGCATAGCTAGTGAACAAGCACAGGCGCGGTTAAATGCTAGCCTTGCAGATGTAAAAGAATTAAATTTTAGTGGCACTCCTTCTTTCCAGTTTATCCAAGAAGATAAAACATATAAGTTAGTAGGGGCACAGCCTTATGAAGTATTTAGCCAATGGATAGAGGCTTTGTTAGAAGGTAAAGAACCACCAAAAAAAGAGGAGCCAGAGCCCCCAGAATTACCCTACTGGGCTAATGAGGAACAAGGACTTTTGCCTGACGTTGATAATCCTGGGTTTACTATGGCAGGAGATCCCTATAAGGGCAGTGAAGATGCTCCACTAACAGTAGTAGAATTTTCCGATTTTCAGTGCCCTTTTTGTGCAGAACACACTTTAGAAGTACAGCCTATTTTGGATGAAACCTTTGTTGATACAGGTCAGGTAAGGTGGGTATTTAAACATTTCCCATTAAGAAGTCACCAATATGCTGTTGCAGCTGCCACAGCTACAGAGTGTGCTGCAAAGCAGGGACTTTTTTGGGAGCTGCACGATCTTCTGTTTGAAACCCAAGAGGATTGGTCAGCAGAAGGAATTGAAGATATAGATGCAGAATTAATAAGAATCTCTGCACAGTTAGAAGAAATAAATTTAGCTAAATTTGCAAGCTGTTTAGGCAGCAGAAAAGCTTTGGAGGATGTTTTGATAGATATTTATGATGCTAGTGGAGCTGTGAGTACTACTCCAACTTTTATAGTAATTCATGATGGACAGGGTAGGGCATTACGTGGTTTGCGTAAAGCTGAGAACTTTTCTTCAATTTT
Organism: Trueperaceae bacterium; assembly: GCA_965223045.1. Classification (GTDB taxonomy): domain Bacteria; phylum Deinococcota; class Deinococci; order Deinococcales; family Trueperaceae; genus CBDCVN01. Next base: position 2,250,106 of record CBDCVN010000013.1, on the reverse strand, counting down.
GGAGGATCTTGTAGACGATTCTTCCAAACAAAGCGATAAACAAAATTCTAGTGATGATGAAAGGTAGAATAAAAATGCCTAGGTTAGTTGAATGTTGTACAAGGGCTTATCACATAGTTGATTTTGGAGAGGGTGAAAGGTAGATAATGAATAACTTTGAGATAAGTAGACAGAATATGCTACTTGGAATGGTCCTGAGGCTAGTTTTTGTAGGTTATTTGTTGCTTGTAAGTGTTAATTGGGTTTATGCTGATCATGATGGCACTAATTGTGTTAGAGATGTTCTAGGGCACATTAGCGGGAATATCTGTACAGCTAATGATGTGGACTTTGCTTCAGTTACCCAAACCTCTAATGTAACAGAATGTGTAGCAGGAGAACTAGTTACAATTGATTTAGTAGCTAATGTTGATATTCAGGGACAAAACACACGCTATGATATAGGTGTTTACTTTGCTAAAGAGAGTGTGGACGCTATTACTGGAACCTGTGACTATGTGCAATTTGAAACTGCATCACCTATACCTACACAAGGTACAGTTACACCAGACGTGTTTGACAATTTAGATGGGGGTGTGGTTGAGTCTTGTGGTGATAAAACAGGAATTAGTGGCAATAATAGCGAAATTCTTGACTATCCAATGGATTCTATTACTGTCACGTGCATTCCTGACGCTCTTGGTCAATTAAGTTTAGCTACAGTGACTATTTGGGATAATAGTGCAAGCCAAGACACATGTGATGCTTTACCTGAAACTTCAGCTAAATGTAATGCTTCAACAGGAGGAATAGGTATTGATGTTAAAGGCCGTCTGACCATTCATAAGGATACTTTTGATTCTAATGGTCAACAAAATGCTATAGATCAAGATTTTGATTTTACTGTTGACGGTCCGGGCAATTTTGATCAATCAGGTACAATAAATACTGTTACCTCACCAGCTGATATTGTTATTAATGACTTAGTTACTGGAGATTATACTGTAGAAGAAACACAGATAGCTGGTTGGAATCTTACTAAGGCTGAGTGTACTTATATAACCTATTCTGTATCTCCAGGGGGAATACGTGTTGAAACAGTAAATACTATTGAAGATGGTGACGATGGGAATGTAGATGGTGTGATTACACTTTCTGGTTTGCAAGGTTATGAGAATGTTATTTGTACATTCGAAAACCAAGTCCAAACTGCAGAAATTGTGGTGGCTAAGGAGCTAACTCCAGTTGATGGTGATGATGCTTTTGACCTCTTAATTAATGGTAATACTGTGTTTGATGATGCAGTAGATGGTGATAGCTCTACCTCTGTTACATTTGACATTGGTTCTGATATTACAGTTGCTGAAATTGCAGGGAATGTCACTACTAGTTTAGACGATTATAACACCTCTTTAGTTTGTAGCTATGCTAATGGTAATGGAACTATTATCTTTAGCTCTTCAGATTTAACCGATGCAACTGAACGTACAGGAGATTTCACTATACCCGGCGATGCAGCCAATGATATAATTACCTGCACTTTTACTAATACTGTTCAACCAGGTACATTAATAGTCAATAAGCTAGTAATAAATGACGATGGCGGGACAAGTACAGCAGGTGATTTTAGTTTCCAAGTTAATGGAGATCCAGCAGTAACATTTGATGAAACAGGAGATAATGATCAAGATCCTTTGACAGGAAGCAATACCATTAGTGTAGATGCAGGGAACTATACTATTACAGAACCTACAGTATCTGGTTATGCAACGACATATAACAATTGTACAGATGTGTTTGTACCAAATGGAGGGACTGCGACATGTACAATCACGAATGATGATCAAGCAGGAACGCTGATAGTCAATAAGCTAGTAATAAATGATGATGGTGGAACAAGTACGGCAGGTGATTTTAGTTTCCAAGTTAATGGAGATCCAGCAGTAACATTTGATGAAACAGGAGATAACGATCAAGATCCTTTGACAGGAAGCAATACCATTAGTGTAGATGCAGGGAACTATACTATTACAGAACCTACAGTATCTGGTTATGCAACGACATATAACAATTGTACAGATGTGTTTGTACCAAATGGAGGGACTGCGACATGTACAATCACGAATGATGATCAAGCAGGAACGCTGATAGTCAATAAGCTAGTAATAAATGATGATGGTGGAACAAGTACGGCAGGTGATTTTAGTTTCCAAGTTAATGGAGATCCAGCAGTAACATTTGATGAAACAGGAGATAATGATCAAGATCCTTTGACAGGAAGCAATACCATTAGTGTAGATGCAGGGAACTATACTATTACAGAACCTACAGTATCTGGTTATGCAACGACATATAACAATTGTACAGATGTGTTTGTACCAAATGGAGGGACTGCGACATGTACAATCACGAATGATGATCAAGCAGGAACGCTGATAGTCAATAAGCTAGTAATAAATGATGATGGTGGAACAAGTACGGCAGGTGATTTTAGTTTCCAAGTTAATGGAGATCCAGCAGTAACATTTGATGAAACAGGAGATAATGATCAAGATCCTTTGACAGGAAGTAATACCATTAGTGTAGATGCAGGGAACTATACTATTACAGAACCTACAGTATCTGGTTATGCAACGACATATAACAATTGTACAGATGTGTTTGTACCAAATGGAGGGACTGAGACTTGTACGATCACTAATCAAGATATAGGACCTAAGTTAACAGTAATCAAGACGATAAATAACAATAATGGTGGCACAGTAACTGATCCAGATGCATTTAGTCTAACAGTTGATAGTAATAGCGTATCTTCAGGAGTAGCAAACACCTATACAGCAGGTGTAGCACTAGAGATTAATGAGACATTAGTAGATGGTTACGAATTTGTATCTATCACAGGTAATAATAGATGTCCAAGTGTTCTAGGTGGCACAATCACATTAGCTGTAGGTGACGATGTTACCTGTACAATTACTAATCAAGATATAGGACCTAAATTAACAGTAATCAAGACGATCAATAACAATAATGGTGGCACAGTAACTGATCCAGATGCATTTAGTCTAACAGTTGGTGGTAATAGTGTATCTTCAGGAGTAGCAAACACCTATACAGCAGGTGTAGCACTAGAGATTAATGAGACACTGGTAGATGGTTACGAGTTTGTATCTATCACAGGTGATGCAAAATGTCCAGATGTTCTTGGAGGCACAATCACATTAGCTGTAGGTGACGATGTTACCTGTACAATTACCAACCAAGATATTGCACCAAAGTTGACAATAGTTAAAACCATTAATAACAATAATGGTGGCACAGTAACTGATCCAGATGCATTTAGTCTAACAGTTGGTGGTAATAGTGTATCTTCAGGAGTAGCAAACACCTATACAGCAGGTGTAGCACTAGAGATTAATGAGACTTTAGTAAATGGTTATGAATTTGTATCTATCACAGGTGATGGGTGTCCAACTGCGCTAGGTGGCACAATCACATTAGCTGTAGGTGATGATGTTACTTGTACAATTACTAATCAAGATATAGGACCTAAATTAACAGTAATTAAGACGATAAATAACAATAATGGTGGCACAGTAACTGATCCAGATGCATTTAGTCTAACAGTTGGTGGTAATAGTGTATCTTCAGGAGTAGCAAACACCTATACAGCAGGTGTAGCACTAGAGATTAATGAGACACTGGTAGATGGTTACGAGTTTGTATCTATCACAGGTGATGCAAAATGTCCAGATGTTCTTGGAGGCACAATCACATTAGCTGTAGGTGACGATGTTACCTGTACAATTACCAACCAAGATATTGCACCAAAGTTGACAATAGTTAAAACCATTAATAACAATAATGGTGGCACAGTAACTGATCCAGATGCATTTAGTCTAACAGTTGGTGGTAATAGTGTATCTTCAGGAGTAGCAAACACCTATACAGCAGGTGTAGCACTAGAGATTAATGAGACTTTAGTAAATGGTTATGAATTTGTATCTATCACAGGTGATGGGTGTCCAACTGCGCTAGGTGGCACAATCACATTAGCTGTAGGTGATGATGTTACTTGTACAATTACTAATCAAGATATAGGACCTAAATTAACAGTAATCAAGACGATAAATAACAATAATGGTGGCACAGTAACTGATCCAGATGCATTTAGTCTAACAGTTGGTGGTAATAGTGTATCTTCAGGAGTAGCAAACACCTATACAGCAGGTGTAGCACTAGAGATTAATGAGACACTGGTAGATGGTTACGAGTTTGTATCTATCACAGGTGATGCAAAATGTCCAGATGTTCTTGGAGGCACAATCACATTAGCTGTAGGTGACGATGTTACCTGTACAATTACCAACCAAGATATTGCACCAAAGTTGACAATAGTTAAAACCATTAATAACAATAATGGTGGCACAGTAACTGATCCAGATGCATTTAGTCTAACAGTTGGTGGTAATAGTGTATCTTCAGGAGTAGCAAACACCTATACAGCAGGTGTAGCACTAGAGATTAATGAGACTTTAGTAAATGGTTATGAATTTGTATCTATCACAGGTGATGGGTGTCCAACTGCGCTAGGTGGCACAATCACATTAGCTGTAGGTGACGATGTTACCTGTACAATTACTAATCAAGATATAGGACCTAAATTAACAGTAATCAAGACGATCAATAACAATAATGGTGGCACAGTAACTGATCCAGATGCATTTAGTCTAACAGTTGGTGGTAATAGTGTATCTTCAGGAGTAGCAAACACCTATACAGCAGGTGTAGCACTAGAGATTAATGAGACACTGGTAGATGGTTACGAGTTTGTATCTATCACAGGTGATGCAAAATGTCCAGATGTTCTTGGAGGCACAATCACATTAGCTGTAGGTGACGATGTTACCTGTACAATTACCAACCAAGATATTGCACCAAAGTTGACAATAGTTAAAACCATTAATAACAATAATGGTGGCACAGTAACTGATCCAGATGCATTTAGTCTAACAGTTGGTGGTAATAGTGTATCTTCAGGAGTAGCAAACACCTATACAGCAGGTGTAGCACTAGAGATTAATGAGACTTTAGTAAATGGTTATGAATTTGTATCTATCACAGGTGATGGGTGTCCAACTGCGCTAGGTGGCACAATCACATTAGCTGTAGGTGATGATGTTACTTGTACAATTACTAATCAAGATATAGGACCTAAATTAACAGTAATTAAGACGATAAATAACAATAATGGTGGCACAGTAACTGATCCAGATGCATTTAGTCTAACAGTTGGTGGTAATAGTGTATCTTCAGGAGTAGCAAACACCTATACAGCAGGTGTAGCACTAGAGATTAATGAGACACTGGTAGATGGTTACGAGTTTGTATCTATCACAGGTGATGGGTGTCCGACTGTGCTTGGTGGCACAATCACATTAGCTGTAGGTGATGATGTTACTTGTACAATTACTAATACAGATCAACCAGGCACATTAATAGTCAATAAAGTAGTAGTAAATGCCAATGGTGGGGTAAAAACAGCAGGTGAATTCAATTTCCAAATTAATGGAGGAACAGAAACAGCTTTTGATGAAACAGGAGACAATGATCAAGACCCTTTGACAGGAAGCAATACCATTAGTGTAGATGCAGGGACTTACACAATAATAGAGCCTGCAGTAGATGGATACACAACGACATATAACAATTGTACAGATGTGGTTGTACCAAATGGAGCAACTGAGACTTGTACGATCACAAACAAAAAAGATAACCCACTTTTAGATGTTACAAAGTCAGTTAGCAGTATTACGAATCCAGCAGTTTCACAAGACCCCACTAACACATCAACAGTAGATGAAGATGGGGATGTCATTAATTATTTAATCACTGTTGCGAATGCAGGGGACATAACACTGTATCCATCACTGATAGACACCTTAACAGCTGCAGGAGTACCAACAGATGTTTCAAGTTCAGTAGCTGGTCCATTCACTGATAGTGCAGGAACTATTCTTGAGACTGATGGTGAGTTGAATGTTGGTCAAACATGGTATTACACATTTTCTTATGAAGTGACTCAATCTGATATTAATGATGGTTCAGATATTCTGAATGAGGCTTGTGTATCTGATCAACAAGTAGGTGCAGAAGAAGATTGCGATACTATAACTACAACTCTTCCAAGGGAATCTGGGCTGACAGTACTAAAAACAGCTTCTGGAGATGTGATAGACGCTAATGGAGATGGTGAACTTAACGCTGGCGATCAGCAGGTGTACAACTATAGCGTAGAGAATACAGGGGATGTAACTTTGTTCAACATTACCCTGAGTGATGATGCTGGTACTCCGGGCGATACAAGCGATGATTTTGAGATTACCTTAACAAGCGGCTTAACAGATGAAGACACTGATGGGGATTTAGATGATCTAGCCGTTGGTGCCATAGCTACAGGACAGGCCACGTATACTTTCACCCAAGCAGACCTGGATGCTGGTGGTCACAATAATCTAGCCACAGGTACAGGAGAGGATCCTGAGGGTGAACTTGTTGAAGATGAAGATACAGAAGAGGTGGATCTTGAGCGAAACCCACTTTTAGATGTTACAAAGTCAGTTAGCAGTATTACGAATCCAGCAGTTTCACAAGACCCCACTAACACATCAACAGTAGATGAAGCTGGGGATGTCATTAATTACTTAATTGCTGTTGCGAATGCAGGGAATGTAACACTGTATCCATCACTGATAGACACCTTAACAGCTGCAGGAGTACCAACAGATGTTTCAAGTTCAGTAGCTGGTCCATTCACTGATAGTGCAGGAACTATTCTTGAGACTGATGGTGAGTTGAATGTTGGTCAAACATGGTATTACACATTTTCTTATGAAGTGACTCAATCTGATATTAATGATGGTTCAGATATTCTGAATGAGGCTTGTGTATCTGATCAACAAGTAGGTGCAGAAGAAGATTGCGATACTACAACTACAACTCTTCCAAGGGAATCTGGGCTGACAGTACTAAAAACAGCTTCTGGAGATGTGATAGACGCTAATGGAGATGGTGAACTTAACGCTGGCGATCAGCAGGTGTACAACTATAGCGTAGAGAATACAGGGGATGTAACTTTGTTCAACATTACCCTGAGTGATGATGCTGGTACTCCGGGCGATACAAGCGATGATTTTGAGATTACCTTAACAAGCGGCTTAACAGATGAAGACACTGATGGGGATTTAGATGATCTAGCCGTTGGTGCCATAGCTACAGGACAGGCCACATATACTTTCACCCAAGCAGACCTGGATGCTGGTGGTCACAATAATCTAGCCACAGGTACAGGAGAGGATCCTGAGGGTGAACTTGTTGAAGATGAAGATACAGAAGAGGTGGATCTTGAGCGAAACCCACTTTTAGATGTTACAAAGTCAGTTAGCAGTATTACGAATCCAGCAGTTTCACAAGACCCCACTAACACATCAACAGTAGATGAAGCTGGGGATGTCATTAATTACTTAATTGCTGTTGCGAATGCAGGGAATGTAACACTGTATCCATCACTGATAGACACCTTAACAGCTGCAGGAGTACCAACAGATGTTTCAAGTTCAGTAGCTGGTCCATTCACTGATAGTGCAGGAACTATTCTTGAGACTGATGGTGAGTTGAATGTTGGTCAAACATGGTATTACACATTTTCTTATGAAGTGACTCAATCTGATATTAATGATGGTTCAGATATTCTGAATGAGGCTTGTGTATCTGATCAACAAGTAGGTGCAGAAGAAGATTGCGATACTATAACTACAACTCTTCCAAGGGAATCTGGGCTGACAGTACTAAAAACAGCTTCTGGAGATGTGATAGACGCTAATGGAGATGGTGAACTTAACGCTGGCGATCAGCAGGTGTACAACTATAGCGTAGAGAATACAGGGGATGTAACTTTGTTCAACATTACCCTGAGTGATGATGCTGGTACTCCGGGCGATACAAGCGATGATTTTGAGATTACCTTAACAAGCGGCTTAACAGATGAAGACACTGATGGGGATTTAGATGATCTAGCCATTGGTGCCATAGCTACAGGACAGGCCACGTATACTTTTACCCAAGCAGATCTGGATGCTGGTGGTCACAATAATCTAGCCACAGGTACAGGAGAGGATCCTGAGGGTGAACCTGTTGAAGATGAAGATACAGAAGAGGTGGATCTTGAGCGAAACCCACTTTTAGATGTTACAAAGTCAGTTAGCAGTATTACGAATCCAGCAGTTTCACAAGACCCCACTAACACATCAACAGTAGATGAAGCTGGGGATGTCATTAATTACTTAATTGCTGTTGCGAATGCAGGGAATGTAACACTGTATCCATCACTGATAGACACCTTAACAGCTGCAGGAGTACCAACAGATGTTTCAAGTTCAGTAGCTGGTCCATTCACTGATAGTGCAGGAACTATTCTTGAGACTGATGGTGAGTTGAATGTTGGTCAAACATGGTATTACACATTTTCTTATGAAGTGACTCAATCTGATATTAATGATGGTTCAGATATTCTGAATGAGGCTTGTGTATCTGATCAACAAGTAGGTGCAGAAGAAGATTGCGATACTATAACTACAACTCTTCCAAGGGAATCTGGGCTGACAGTACTAAAAACAGCTTCTGGAGATGTGATAGACGCTAATGGAGATGGTGAACTTAACGCTGGCGATCAGCAGGTGTACAACTATAGCGTAGAGAATACAGGGGATGTAACTTTGTTCAACATTACCCTGAGTGATGATGCTGGTACTCCGGGCGATACAAGCGATGATTTTGAGATTACCTTAACAAGCGGCTTAACAGATGAAGACACTGATGGGGATTTAGATGATCTAGCCATTGGTGCCATAGCTACAGGACAGGCCACGTATACTTTTACCCAAGCAGATCTGGATGCTGGTGGTCACAATAATCTAGCCACAGGTACAGGAGATTGCCCAGATGGCACAGAGGATTGTGCTAGTGATGACGATTCGCATGAGAAAGAGTTGCCAAGAAACGAAGGAATCGAGATTATCAAGTTGGGGGTATTCCAAGACGAAAATAGTGATGGAATTGTCCAAGTTGGTGAGACCATTTTCTACACATTTGATATAAAGAATACAGGTAATGTCACTTTAAATAATATTAATATCACAGATCCAATTGTGAGCGTAGATTGCACTAGCTTTGATGGAATACTTGGTCCAGGTGAAAGCTTCCAATGTAAAGGAAGCTATGTAGTAACCTCAGCTGATATAAATGCTGGAAGTCGATACAATCTAGCAACAGTGACAGGAGATTGCCCAGATGGTACAGAAGATTGTGCTGATGATAGTAATGATCATGAAGAGCCACTGCCAAGCAATGAAGGTTTAGGGATTGTTAAAGAAGGTGAGTTCCAAGACGAGAGTGGTGATGGGTTTGCTCAAGTAGGCGAAACTATCACATATACCTTTGAGGTAACCAACACAGGTGGAGTAACCCTAACGAATGTTGATGTAACAGACTCATTGCCATTAGTAAATGGTGTTATTTGTGACTGGGATAACAGTACAGATGCAACAACACCAGCAGGGACATTATCAGTAGGAGAAGTTGTAGATTGCACAGGGACCTATGAGGTAACCCAAAGTGATATAGATGCTGGTAGCCGAAGTAATCTAGCAACAGTAACAGGAGATTGCCCAAGTGGTACAGAGGATTGTGCAGAAGGCGAAGACAATCATGAAGAGCCACTGCCAAGCAATGAAGGTTTAGGGATTGTTAAAGAAGGTGAGTTCCAAGACGAGAGTGGTGATGGGCTTGCTCAAGTAGGCGAAACTATCGCATACACCTTTGAAGTAACTAACACAGGTGGAGTAACCCTAACGAATGTTGATGTAACAGACTCATTGCCATTAGTAAATGGTGTTATTTGTGACTGGGATAACAGTACAGATGCAACAACACCAGCAGGGACATTATCAGTAGGAGAAGTTGTAGATTGCATAGGGACCTATGAGGTAACCCAAAGTGATATAGATGCTGGTAGCCGAAGTAATCTAGCAACAGTAACAGGAGATTGCCCAAGTGGTACAGAGGATTGTGCAGAAGGTGAAGACAATCATGAAGAGCCACTGCCAAGCAATGAAGGTTTAGGGATTGTTAAAGAAGGTGAGTTCCAAGACGAGAGTGGTGATGGGCTTGCTCAAGTAGGCGAAACTATCGCATACACCTTTGAAGTAACTAACACAGGTGGAGTAACCCTAACGAATGTTGATGTAACAGACTCATTGCCATTAGTAAATGGTGTTATTTGTGACTGGGATAACAGTACAGATGCAACAACACCAGCAGGGACATTATCAGTAGGAGAAGTTGTAGATTGCATAGGGACCTATGAGGTAACCCAAAGTGATATAGATGTTGGTAGCCGAAGTAATCTAGCAACAGTAACAGGAGATTGCCCAAGTGGTACAGAGGATTGTGCAGAAGGTGAAGACAATCATGAAGAGCCACTGCCAAGCAATGAAGGTTTAGGGATTGTTAAAGAAGGTGAGTTCCAAGACGAGAGTGGTGATGGGTTTGCTCAAGTAGGCGAAACTATCACATATACCTTTGAGGTAACCAACACAGGTGGAGTAACCCTAACGAATGTTGATGTAACAGACTCTTTACAATTAGTAAATGGTGTTATTTGTGACTGGGATAACAGTACAGATGCAACAACACCAGCAGGGACATTATCAGTAGGAGAGGTTGTAAATTGTACAGGTACTTATGTGCTTACCCAAGCAGATATAAATGCGGGAGAGGTAGTTAATACAGCTACAGCAGATAGTAATGAAACGGATCCAGTTGAAGACACTGAGATAACAGATGTACCCCAAGGCCCAGCCTTAACGGTAGATAAGGTACTAACTAGTAATGCTGACGAGGATGGATCAGGCACAGTAAACTTAGGTGATACACTCACTTATACGATAACAACAACTAACACAGGTAATGTAACACTGAACAATGTCACAGTAGCTGATTCATTGATAGCTAACCTAACTTGTAACCCAACCATACCAGCCACTTTGGCTCCGGGAGAACAGATAGTATGTACGGGAACTTACACAATAACCCAAGCAGATATAGATGGAACTGGAAATGCTGTAGATAGTGATGATGATGGTGATTTAGAGATTATCAATATTGGCACAGCAGATAGTGACGAAACTGATCCGATAGAGGATACAGAAACGGTAGATGTAGTACGAGAGCCTAAATTGACTCTTACTAAAGAAGTTGATACTGATTCAAATGGCACATTCCAGCTTGGCAGCACGGTTAACTACATAGTGACTATCACTAACGAGGGTCCTGTAGATGTAGTAGCTGATGTAGTAGACTCACCTTCTATTTACTTAAGCTATGTGTTTGATAGCGCAGTTATAACTACTAAAACTACTGATGATCCTAATGATAGTGGTGAATTTATTGCAGTTGAGCCTGAGATAGTGACAGTGAATGATCAAACAGGTGAACAACAGCTGATTTGGCGAGATGTTTCATTCCCTATAGATAAGACAGTAATCATTACCTATCAGATGACGATAGCCGAATCTATACCTGTGGAAGAAAGAGATAGTCTTACCAATATAGTTACAGTCAGAGACTTAGAAGATGATGCAACTATTCCTACAGTAATTGTTGCAGCTGATAATATAAATAGCTTCCGACTCACTGAAAACGTGCTTATAGGACGTGTTTACTTAGATGTAGATAATGATGGCAGCTATGATGGTGGGGATATGCCACTACCAGGAGCACGTATAGTTTTAAGTAATGGTTGGCAAACGATTACTGATTTTGAAGGTAATTACGCCTTCCGAGCGGTACCAACAGGCACAGCAAGTGTAAAACTAGACGAATCAACAGCTCCATACTTGCCCAGAGAGAACCACGAAGGAATAGATGAAGGGTACTTACATCAGGTAAGCATGTTTGGAGTAACAATAAGTGACTTCCCATTGATGGTCCCTGAGGGTATTGTGAGTGTACAAAGACGTACCACAGTGATGTTCGGACCAATCACTCTAGAGAAACATCATGTACCATTGCCAGAAGGAGTGAGAGTAGTGCTACACGTAAGCAGCAGCGATGTGCTACCAGCAAGTATTATATTAAGAGACCCAGTGCCTGGAGGAGAGGAACAAGTATTCGAGTTTGGAGAAGTGATAGAAGAGCAAACACTCACCTATGATGTACCAGTAGAGATTCCAATGACAGACCCAGTCTTTGAATGGGGGAACCAATAATGAAAAGGAAATTAGTAAACTTAAAGACCTTAACTGAAATTAACTTGAAGACATTAATAACAGTATTTATAGTAACAATACTAACCCTAAGCTATGCCCAACAAGTATTCCCGGGCATAGTAGTAGGAGACGAACTAAGCTGGGAAAGTAATGAACTAAAGATGACCCTAATGGTAACCGAGATAAGTTCGGTTACCCTAGGTATATATTCACCGGGCTTTGATCCCAACGATTACCGAGCTGAATGGCGAAACCTAGGCAGAGAACTAGGAGACGAACGCTATGACCAAGGAAGGGGAGAACTTCGTGCTGAGTTCTCTCTGAATAGTAGCAACCAAGCATTAGCTAATAAGAGTTATGGAGTAGAATCACATCGTAGCGATGTATTGTATAATGGAACCCTGCCACCGGGGGAATACGTACTGAGTTCAAGTTTCTTTGGTCTAGGTAAAAACGCATTTGTCTATACTTTTGAAATAAGTAACCCGAATGCTTTACAAATCTTTATAGAACCATATCAACCAATAGTAGACCCACGCATAACTAATTACAATATAGCAAGAGGTCAATGGCAACACCCCTTTAGCATAAACAACAATACAGGTCGGATAGCTAAAGTAAGTATCTATGATGGGGACGGACCCTTCGAACTACTGTTCAATTTGCGTGATCCTAGTGGTGGAGAAAGCGAACAACCCGTATCAGGTGATCTACAGTGGCTAGAATACGATCTAACCCAACAGGGTAAGTATGATTTTACCTTTATGGTGCCAACAACAGCATATCAATACACAAACACCATAGGTCTGCGAGCAGATTGCCGCTTACGCCTAGAAAATAGTACTTTTGCCTGTGTAACACCACCAAGGTTCCAAATAGATAAACGAGTAGTAAGCGCAGGAAGCGTATGTAGCGGTGATACAATAACCTATAACATAACTGTATCTAACACAGGAGGAACATGGGGCCTAGCAACCTTAACAGAAATGTGGCCAACAACCTTAGCGGGCGAAAACATACAACAAACATTTGGTCTACATCCTGGTGAATCACGTAGCTTTACGGTGCAAGCCCAAGTACTAGAAAATGCTAATAACCAAAGCCAGATCACCAATACAGCAACGGTGTCTGGTAAAGGTGGCACAGCCTCGGCCTCAGCCACAGTAGATGTTCAATGTGCAGGACCAGCTAAATTCACAATAAATAAAATAGCTGATCGCTCAATTGTAAGGGCAGGGGAAACAGTAAACTACACAATTAGCGTACAAAATGTAGGAGAAAGTTCAGGAGTAGCAAATGTTGTTGATGTCCTACCAAATGGCCTAGAAGGTCCATCACTTGATGAGAGCATTGCTCTGTCACCTGGCCAAACACAAACCTTTGCTCTCAGTGCAAGAGTAACAAATAATGCCTTGGGTAGCATTGAAAACTGCGCAATTTTGCGTAGCAGTGTTAATAACTTGCAAGCCTGTGCAACGGTAACTATACCACCACAGTTCGAAATATTTAAAGAAGTGAATCCTACAGTAGCCCAAGTAGGCGAAACTGTACGCTACACCATTAGGGTAAGAAATACTGGTGGCAGTAGTGGTCAAGCAACCCTTGAAGATACTCTACCTACAGGTCTAACTGGTAATAATCTAAATGAAACCATGGTTTTAGCTGCAGCAGAAGAACGCACCTTTACCATAGATGCTCAAGTACTAGAGAATGCTCCTAATACAGTAGTTAATACAGCCATCTTGCGTTCTGAAGTAGGCACCCTACAAGCTCAAGCCACCCTAACTATTGCTGAAGTGAATTTTGCTATTAGTAAGACGGTTAACCCCACCATAGCAAGAGTTGGTGACACAGTTGATTACACTATTACAGTAGTTAACACAGGTGATAGTATAGGACAAGCTGTGCTAGAAGATATATTACCAGAAGGCCTAAGCGGTAATAACTTAAACGAAACCATTGTATTAGAACCTGCAGCAACACAAACCTTTACTATCCCTGCCCAAGTCCTAGAAGGCGCACCAGAAAGAATAGATAACTTTGCTACCTTAACTTACAGTCAAGGCGTTTTGCAGGCTAAAGCTACACTTAGTGTCTTTGACCCTACTAAAATAGTGCTTATTAAAGAAGTTGACCCCGTAATGGCTGAGGTAGGTCAAATCGTTACCTTTATACTGACTGCTAGAAACGCTAGCGAAGTAACCCGTGAATTTACACTCGAGGATATTTTACCAGAACATCTAGAGGGTGAGGACTTCTTTGAAAGATTTACTCTCAATTCTGGTGAGGAAAGAGAATTTACCTTTAATGCAAAAGTATTAGAAGGTGCCCCCGAAGAAATTATTAACTTTGCTACCCTGACTAGCGAAGGTAACTCTGCAACTTCAACAGCAGCCCTGTTTGTAATCGAACCTCCAATGGCACCTGCTGCTTTCACCATTCATAAAGAAGCTGTAAGAGAAGTAGTAAATATTGGCGACAATGCAGAATTTATAATAACTGTAACTAATACAGGAGGAAGTCTAGGCGAAGCAACACTAACAGATAATCTACCTGAAAGCTTGCTAGGTGAGAATATCGATATTACTTTTGGTCTCAAGGCAGGTGAAACTCGTGAGTTTAATATTTCTGGAATAGTACAAGAAAATGCCCCAGAGATAATTGTTAACATTGCTACACTAGAAAGTGACTCAGGGATACAAAATGCTGAAGCCAAGGTGAGAGTTTCTCGCCCTGCAGCACTACTTGATTTCCCACAAAGCCGCTTTTCCGAAGTTGACATTAATTTCTCAAATAAGAATATAGCAAGGTCATTAGAAGACCTGACTATGTCACTAGTAACACATATACCTCCAGAAGGAGCTACTTATAAGGCAGGCTCGAGTAGCTTAAATGGTTTAAGCATTTCTGACCCCTTTGTAGATGAACAAGGTAGACTTTACTGGTTGTTCCCCACTAAGCCCGAAGGGTCTATTACCTATAGCTTAGAACACCAAGGTAATTTACCACCCTTAGCAGAACCAACCTTGACCATACGCACTCCAGAACAAGATATATTAGTTCTAGGTGACGTTCCTTTTAATGACTTAGAATACTTTGATCTAGATGCAGCAGCACTAGCGCCAAGAAGATACCTAGATAAATTGCAGCTGATATCGCTACAAACAAATGTAGGTAATAGTGAGCCTATAGAAATAGGTATTCAATTACCTGTTGAACAGGTAGGTCTACACACCTATATCACCGTGGATACTAACCTAGAACCTATTCTAGAAGATGCAGAACCACTAATAAGTGGCTATCAGCTACCAGTAAATGATGAAGGCTATGCCTTGTTGCAATTAGAACCTAGACCAAGTGTAGAAAGGCTTAAGCTAGAAATTGCTTATGGCGAGGTTATTGAAAGTGGTAGCATGCTCCTACTTGGTGCCACAGAGCGTTACTACCAATACCATCTAAGCATAAGTGGTCGTTTGCTAGACGGCGAATTTGCTATGGAAGGTTTTGCTCAAGGCTATGCAGAGTGGCCTATAGGAGGTGGCACTTTACAATTAGCAATTGACGCTGGTGCCTCTAAGCTACCAGACGAAGACTTTGAAGTACATACTGATAGGGGCTTGATAGAAGATGAAGAACTCACTGAACGCTTTACTATAACTGGTAGCGGTAACGAAGCTGAGTTAGCTCGCCGCTCCGCTGATGGTATAGCAGGTAGCTATAGCACTGAAAACGTACATGTTGGTTACTATGATGATAGCCCTAATGTGCCTGCAGTGAGTAGTATTCCTAGCTTAACAGGTTTGCATGCTGAAGTTGAATTAGCAGAAGGTTTGATCATAGAAGGCTTTGGAGCATTGGTTGCAGATGACCTTAAACGTGAGGTATTTGATTTAGATGGTACTCGTATCTATAGCCTAAAATCAGAGGTAAAACGCTCGAGTGAACGGGTAGTACTGTTAACTAGTAAAGATGAAATAGTACTTAAACGCAACAAAGATTATTCCATAGATTACCTTACAGGCAACATAGTCTTGGCAAAAGCATTGTGGTCTAGTGATAAGAACTTTAACCCCTTGCGCTTGCAAATAGATTACGCTCCTGAAACAGCTGACCGTGAGACTTTTGCTTTTGGTGGAGGAGTAGAATACTCTAATAGCAATTTTACCTTTGGCATAGGGGCTGTTAATTTGAATAAAGATAATGATTTTGAATTTGGTGCTCGCCTGGGCTATAGCGATGAGAACTTTACTGCTAACTTAGGTTATATAGGTAAGTTGGTTGATGATGAACTTGAAAGTACTTTTACCATAGCAGCTAGCGCGCAGCGCAACATTAGCAGGATAGAGAGCGATATAAGCCTAAGCTATAATGTTTTTGAAGAAGAAATTAAAGGACGTGGTCGCTTAGCCTATAATATTTTCTCTGATGGTTGGATAGCCTTGGAACATAACGCTGTTTTTGATGAGTATAACCTAACATCACTGACCTACGAACAATACTTCTTTGATAACTTTGGCGTAGGAGCAGGTTTAGGTTATAACTGGGAAGATGAAGTTATCAATGGTGTGATAAGAGGCCTATACAAAAGTGATGACCTTTCTTTAAATATAACTCACGCACAACCTTTTAATAGTGATGAAAAAGCCCGTAGTGATGTAACAGCGGATTATCAAATTGATGAGAACCTTTCTGCTGATGCCACCTTGAGTTACCTTTGGGATGAGGAGGTTATAGGAACTGTTGGCCTTAATCAACGTATTGGAGATGCCAACCTGTCTTTAGATTATCAGTTACCAACAGCTAGTGGAACAGGTAACAGGGCACGTTTTGGAGTGGCAGTTCCCTTACCTGTAACAGATGAGATCTCTACAGACTTTAGTGGTGGTTATGAGCGAGATATAGATAGTGAAGAAAGTGAAGCAGCTTTTGGAGTCGCTGTGCGTTATGATGATGCAGCTTTTAATGCCACCGTAGGTGGTGAGGTATCTATACCTTCAGATAGTGATACCAAGGTAACTTTGCGGGCTGGAGCGAGTGGGCAGCTTACTGATAATCAGATTGTGTCAGTTAGTGCTAATTATCAAGTTGCACCTGAGCTTAATGGTCGTGCCAATATAGGCTATGCTTATAGGGGATCTGCCTTTAGCATTCTTACTTATCACAACCTTACCCATGTGGAAAACAGCGCAGTGGTAGGTGAGAAGAACTTGCTTGAGGGGGAGCTAGCTTTCACCTATGCCTTACAAAGTGCATTACAGTTGCGTCCGGGCTTTGCTTATCGTATAGATCTTGATGATAATGACAATAGTGTCTATCAATTTAGCCTAGGTGCTATCTATTACCTTAACCTTGACTTGAATAACTATAAGCCAACGGTGGGTTTAGGTGGTCATGGTAGCTATAGGTGGCAGCCTGGTACAGACTCTAGTGCTTGGGGTGCTACTGTTGAGGCAAAAGTTCAAATCCTCGAGCCTGTTTGGATCTCTTTAGGTTATACATTTACTGATTCTAGTATTCCTAGCGTTGATGATGACTTTTCTGGTGGGTTGGTCCTTAGGCTTGATATTATTGATGCTTGGCAGTCTTTGCTTTATCGGTGAACATTACGTTTGTAGAGACGCGATTAATCGCGTCTCTACAAGATCGTGCCTCTATGGGCTAATTGTTTCGTTAATGTGGATTTTTGATTGTCCATGGGGTAGATCGATGTACCCCTCTTTCGTTTTGAACTTAACAAAACCATTTTCATCAATGCCTTTTGCTACACCAAACTTTAATTCTCCCTGAAATTCAACACTGACTTTTTGTTCATATAGCATATCAAAACGAGCAAAAGCTTTGGGTAGGGGCTTGGCTCGAGCTATAAAATCTAATCCATACAACAAACCCTCTAAAACAGCACTATTTACTGCCTCAATATTTAAACCTTTTAAATAAGCTGCTCCTTCAGGAGTTTGATTATTTACATTGACCCCAACACCTATAAGTAGGTGTTTTTTTAGGTACTCACATAAAACTCCAGCGACTTTTTTGCCTTTGTAGTAAAGATCGTTGGGCCATTTAATACCTAATTTAATACCATAGTCAGAAAAAACTGTAGCTAAGCCGATAGCCATAGGAAGAGCGACATATGGTTTTTGTAGTGTAAAGTTACTATCTTTTATAGCTAGTGTTTGATAACTACCTCCTACATTACTTTGCCAGCTATGTGTTCTTTGCCCCCTACCTGCAGTTTGTACAGAGGCACGAATTACTAAACCATGTACTTCCTCACCATTTTTTAGACGCTGACGCATGAGGTCTTGAGTGGAAGAGACTTTATCAAAGCTTTCGATTTTTAAAAAAGAAGTGTTGAAATTGTTCAAAAATGTTTATTGTACACAAGCTAAGTTTTGAGTTCTTATCTCATTCATTTGAGCTTCGTCCATTCCGGTAACATATATTAATTCATCAATGGAGCGGTAAGCTTGTATAGACCTACGCGTTGCTATTTCATTAGCTTTTGCTTCATTTATAAAAGCAATGAGCCTTAATTCGTAGACGCTAGCAGTATTCAAATTAATGCAATTTGAAGGAGGGGTATTGCTCACATAGGTACTTGGTGTATTTATATTAGTACTCTCAGTATTACTATTGTCATGCATACTAGACTCTATAATTGCTTGGGCATTGCTAAGTATTGGCTGTCCTATAGGAGATTGTAAAGCTGGTGTAGAGGGGGTATCTGATTGGAATGCAGCTTGTGAATTAACTCTTATACTAATTGACACTTCCTGACCTGCAACCTTAGAGTCAAACCTGACTATTAAGTGATCGCCATTAAAGGAATACGTCTTACTTTGGCCTTGCCAATTGCTTGTGGGGCGCACATTATAGTTTGTAACTATATTGGGTGAGTTTAACACCTCTTCCCAGCGAGTCCTAAAGGCCTCGAAATTGCCCTCGAAGTGTCCACAAAGCCATTCTATTGAAGGGTCAAGCTCAACATTAACGCTACAAGTAGATACGCTAGCTACTCCTACGAGATTAAAAACACTACTAGCAAAGTCATGGTGTAGTGTATATCTAGCCATAGATTTAGCAAAGACTGCTGAGGCACACAAAATTAAAAAGAAAACTAGGCCTCTAAAAAGATAATCTCTCATTTAAGCTCCTTTAAGCAGAAAAATTTTCCAGATTAGCTGTACTATAAACATTTTGTACATCATCTAAATCCTCGAGCGCTTCAATCATACGAACAACCTTTTCAGCTTCTTTTGCATCTAATGAAGTTTCATTTTGGGGCACTTTAATTAGCTTGTTTACCTTTGGTTCAATATTTCTATTTTGAAAACCCTCAACAACATTATAAAGTTCACTAGCAGGGGTATAAATATTTAAATGTTCATCATCACTTTCTAGGTCATCAGCACCAAGTTCTATAGCTAATTCTTGCAGCTCCTCACTATCGTCAGCAAGGACAATTAGGCCTTTGTTTTCAAATTGCCATGCAGTACCACCAGACATATTTCCACCATGCTTACTAAAGACATGTCTTACAGAAGCTATGGTGCGGTTACGATTGTCTGTTAGAGCTTCAACGACTAAAGCCACTCCTGCAGGACCATACCCCTCGTAAATCACTTCTTCAAAGTTATTACCCTCACTACCTCCAAGTGCCCTTTCAATAGATCGATCAATATTATCTTGAGGGACATTATCACTCTTTGCTGCTGCTAGGGCATTTTTAAGCGCTAGATTAGCACTAGGGTCGTCACTATTGCCATTACGCACTGCTGCTTGAATAGCACGGATGTGCTTGGTGATAACCTTACCTCTAGCATTATCATTGACTGCTTTTTTGCGCTTTATTTGTGACCATTTACTGTGACCTGCCAAGATGTATTGTTACCTTTTCATATGCATAAAGAACTTATAATTTTAGCACACAAAAAATTCTCATTTAGATGTTTATGCTAAATGAGCGTTTAACGTCTCGTTGTAGCCACTTCCGCGACGACAATAAAGTATATGACAAAAAACATGCCTTTAGTTAGACATAACCTAAGTTGCACTGAATTTACTAGCATTAATTTAAGTTTAACTTATTAGTTACATAATATTCAATGTTGTTTAGCGAGAGGCAGGCTCGAGCACAACTTGAGCACCTCGAACACTTAAAGCTAGCCTAACAATTGTATTATAACGATTGTTACCTTTATCTAAAGCTAATTCGATAATAGGATTTATCAAGTGAGCAGGCACGTTTATGCTAAGAGCAGCACCGTTAAAACGGGCCTCTTCTTGAAAGGTGTCATTAACCCACACACCGTAGTCTACAATGGGCACTTTATCAAAATACAAAGTTACACGATGGCTTCTTTCCTGTCTTGCTTGTATGAAGACATTGTCAATCTGGGCGTGAGTTTTATGGCCACTGGTACCTGCTCGCCACCCATAAATATTTGTTGGGTCTAACCAGCCATCATCTTGGAAAATAAAATCCTCACCATTAGAACGTACACCAAGGGCAATTTGTACAGGATTGTTATTACTTAAGACAATATTTTGACGATGATTTCCACTATCAAGTAATTCTGGTTCAGTATTTTTGCTGCCATAAAGAATAGCTATTTCACTACGAGATTTAAGGCTAAACTCGATAGTAGCTTCATAGATATCTAATACTTGACTATCAACAAGGCTACTTTGTAATACTAGTGGTTGATAAGCTAGTGTTTGGGCAACATAGACTAAACCCTCATCGTTTTGGGCAACACCTATTCCCATATGGGTAAAGTGGGTGTGTAGTAAATTTTTGCGGTGGCCGGGGCTATTTAACCATCCTTTGACTACCTTATCAGCAACATTGCCATCGCTTCTAAATCTAGCTACATTTTCACCTAGTTCCTGTGCTGCTGAACCTGCTTGAATAACTCTCTGCAGCAAAGTGGCGTTCTCAGCTATAGGAGATTCATGGGATACATAGTTAAGCTGGGCCATTTCGTGAGCATGTCGCCTAGCACTTAAAGCTAATTGCTCATCATAAGCTAGTGCATGTACACCTGCTTTTAAACGCTCATCATTACTAAGATCAAAAACAGATTGCTCTAGGTAGTTAGCAGGAAGAGGTTTATAGCTAGCATATAAACCATTGGCATAACCTAGAGGTAAGAAAATTATTATAATTAACAATGCTCGAGGCATAGCACAACCTTAACAAGGTATTATTAAGTTAATGATAATTACTTGCCTAGCTGTGAATATCTAGACATTTCTTTTTCTTTTGAAAAAACATTTGGCAGAAAACCTAGTCTTAACAATGTATTCCTAATACCTGAAGCACCATATCCTAATTCTTCATGTTGGGCTTGAGGGTTACCATGGGGCACATATACATCGGCTATGCCTAATCTGCGAAGGGTAACATTTATATTATATTCTTCTAAAATTTCGCTAACAGCAGAACCCAAGCCACCCATTAATACATGATCCTCACAAGTAATAAGTGCTTTAGAACTAGAACCTAAACTTAGCAGCATTTCTATATCTAGAGGTTTAATGAAACGGGCATTGACTACACCAACTTGGGGAAAATTGCTAACTGCCTCTAAAGCATAGTCAACAGTAGGACCAAGAGCAAGTATAAAAGCTTCACTACCCTCTTTAAGAACTTCCCACTTGCCCCAGATAATGTCTTCCCATTGCTTTACTTCACTCTCAGGAGTAGCTTCTATTTTGCCTCTAGGCCAACGAATAGCTTTAGGGCCACCTAACTCTATAGCTTTTTTGAGCATACTTCGTTGCTCTTTAGCATTCTTGGGCATTGCTATAGACATATTAGGAATTGTACGTAAGTAGCTAAGGTCGTAAATGCCTTGATGAGTAGCACCGTCTCCTCCTACTAATCCAGCACGATCAATAGCAAAAATCACATCTAAATTTTCTAAGCAAACATCATGAATTACTTGATCATAAGCACGCTGTAAAAAGGTGCTGTAAATTGCTACAATAGGTTTCTCGCCACGGAGGGCTAATCCTACAGCTGTAGTTACTGCTACATCTTCAGCAATACCTACATCTATATAGCGTTTAGGGTGTATTTTGCTGTACTGAACAAGCCCACTGCCTTCACGCATTGCAGGGGTAATAACCCAAATACGATCATCTTTTTGAGCTAGTTGTGTAACTGCTTCCCCAAAGGCATTTGACCATGTGTAGCCTTTACCTATTTTAACAGGTCTGCTGGCATTAAATTTAGGTGGTCCGTGCCAGTAAATAGGGTCAGATTCAGCTATTTCGTAACCTTTACCCTTTTTGGTTGCTATATGTAACATTGTGGGGCCTTCAAGCTTAGTTATCTGCCTAAGGTAATAGCGGAGCTGATCAATATTATGCCCATCGACAGGGCCTACATAACGTACCCCCATAGCATGAAAAGGATTGGCGCTAGCAGGATTGATAAAACGGCGAAAGGCCTGCTTAGCACGACTTCCAAACTCAGCTAGAGGTTGCCACAAACGCTTGCGACCAGTTTTTTCAACTCTTTGAAACCAAGGTTGTACTTGCAAAGTATTCATATAGTGGTTGATAGCACCTACATTTTCGCTAATAGACATTTCGTTGTCATTTAGAACAATGAGCATTTTAGGTTTTAAATGACCAATTTGATTTAAAGCTGCTAGTGCCATTCCCCCTGTTAAAGCCCCATCACCTATGATAGCTATAATCCCGTAGCTATCGCCTCTACCATCACGAGCTAGGGCCATGCCAAGTGCTGCAGCAAGACTAGTGCTAGCATGCCCAGCTGTTAAGGCATCATCAGGTGATTCACTCGAGCAAGCAAAACCTGCCAAACCACCGGGCTTACGTATGCTGTCAATCCTATCTCTCCGACCAGTGATAATCTTGTGCCCGTAGGTTTGATGCCCTACATCCCAAATTAAGCGATCAACTTTACTATCAAAAAGTGAGTGTAGTGCAACAGTAAGTTCTACTGTTCCTAAGCTCGAGGCTAAGTGTCCTCCACCTATTGAGCAGGCTCGAATAATTTCCTTGCGTAGTTCCTCAGCTAATGCATGCAACTCTTCTTTAGTGAGATTTTTCACATCAATGGAACTGCTGACTCTTGTTAACAGAGACATGCTTTCAATTTTAACATAAACAATTTAAGTACTACAGTTGCAATAGCAAACTAGATTAGCTTAATATTTTTGTGTGTCAAAATTGTGCTACTTGCATAAATTTATAGTATCTTGTCAAGTTTATTTTGGTGAATGGTTGATTATAAAAGAAAGTGCCACACACTCAAATCAACATTTGCAGTTTACTGGCAAGGTACTAGCACACATGCCGAAGTGGCGGAATTGGTAGACGCGCATGATTCAGGGTCATGTGCCTGTAAAGGTGTGTGGGTTCAAGTCCCACCTTCGGCACCACTTATAGAGACGTGAAAAACAGCTTTTATACTATTTGAATTCATTCTTGGATTTAAAGCAAATACGGCCAATATACAGCCATCAGTTTTGTAAGAGATTATTTAGGCTAATTGCGGCACGCTTTCTTTGTGTTTCAAAGGCATGTGTGTAGGTTCGCAAAGTGAAAGAGGGGTCAGTATGTCCTACTCTATCTGCTACAGTACGAGCATCTAACCCTTGTTTGATTAGTAGGGAAATGTGCAGATGTCTTAAATCATGTAAACGAATGCGAGGTACCTTTGCCTTATCTTGTAAGGCCCACCAAGAATTGGTTAGAGATTTGGGATGCATGGCTGTTCCTTCAAAGCTGGTAAAAATAAGGTCTGTGTTGGGCCACATAAAACCCATTTTCTTAGCCTCAGAGTTTTGTAAATTACGATGCTTTTCAAGAATGTCAATCACATCACTAGCAACACTTACTCTACGTTGACTCTGAACTGTTTTAGGTGTTGTAAATGTGGCCTGTCCCTTTACCCAATTTAGAGAGCGTTCTACATTTATAACTTCTCCTTCTATATCAGCCCAACGTAGGGCAAGCAATTCTCCACGACGCATGCCTGTAGACATAGCTAGATAGAAAGCAGCAAAAAGTCTATGATCCTTAGCTACATCAAGAAAACGATTTGCTTCCTCGAGTGTCCAAAGATTCATACTTTTCATTTCATGCTTCAGTTTATCAACTACCGCACATATGTTACGTGCCAAGAGGCCATCTTTTACTGCTTGCTCGAGCGCACTGTAAATAAGTGTTCTACAAGCATTAGCTGTGCGTGTACCTGTGTTATCAGCCACACTATACATCATGCTACGTATGTCTTGTGCTTTTATTTTTGACAATTGTGATTGTCCAAGATGAGGGCTTATGTGTAACCTTAATAACCTTTCATAAGTGTCAATAGTAATTGCTTTGACTTGATGAGATTTGTTTTCTAGGTACTGATCTAAATATCCTCCTAATGTCTGTTTTGTTTCAGAAAAAGTACCGTCTGAGACTTGTCGTTTAACTTTTTCTATTTTCTCTAAAACCTCTGCTTGGGTACGCCCATATACAACCTTTCTTTTTCGCTTACCACTTTGGTGGTCATATCCAAGATGTAGCATTCCTTCCCAACGGTCATAAGTAGTGCCGTCTTTACGGTTTACAGTACGCTTATAAATGGAACCTTCACCATCCGCACGTTTCCTAGCCAACTTATACACTTCCTTTCTGATGTTTGCTTCTAGAAATAGATTTACAAACATCCTTAATGGCAATAGGCTTACCTATCGCTAAATTTAACCACAGGGCGTCATTAATTATTATCACCTTCCTTTGGCTTTACTAGCTCGAGCTTTTGACTGTTCATTAATCCACCAAAGCTCTTTTTACAGCGCTAATCTTGTCTTCAGGGACTATTATAATTTCTTGCCCTAAGTATTTTAAGAGTGATATCCAAACATCAGGCACATGACCATGCTTACCATTAATTACAGAATTTAGATAAACACGTGACACGCCTATCTCTTTTGCTACTTCACCTTGATTCAGTTGTTTACGGGCAAATAATGATCGTACTTCTTCACGGATTTTATCAGTCATACTGTTCATATTATCAATATAATATATTATCATTCTTTTGTCAAATAAAACTTGACAAATAAAATATATTGCATTACAATAAAGATATCAAAGAGCCGATGGCCTGAAGAACTAAAGGCTCTCTGAAATTCAAACCCTAAAGAGGTTTAAAGTATGAATCAAGCAGATTCTACCACAGCACAGTACCAAGTCACAGGCATAAGCTCACAAGGCAAAGGCGTATGGGCATCATTCGATAACTATATACAGGCATCTAATCATGCAATGGCCCTAACCAAAGAAGTAGAAGGCATAAGGTTTCATGTAAAAGACACAAAACCCCCTACAGACGAAGAAATAATGAATGACTTCTCTCACCTAGATTTTGGGGTAGCTTAAATGCTGCTCCTTATTGAATTACTAGTGCTACTAACCTTCATAGTGGTACTAGCCAAACTTTACTTTCAAGCTGCTAAATCAGCTTCTCAGAAGGGGTAAATAATGTACTTCTCTATACACAAACAAAATCATAGCTACAGCTTCATTGTTAGTTATCACAAGGCTGTACTCATTGCTGGCACAGCAGGAAGTAGAGAAGAAGCTCTGAGCATCATCTTCAATCAAATTAAGGAAATACTAGGCTAAATAGTTTTGTCAGAAAGGAAGAATCAAGTGAAGAAGTACATCATTAGGACAGCAGGAATACGTGGTGACAGGATTTTATGGTTTGAAGCAGAAGCAGGTGAAGATTTAACAGCTCGAGCACAAAACACGGATATTCAAGACCTTAATTAATAAGCTATTACGAACCAACATTGAGTTAGCACAAAATTTAAAGCAGACTGATCCTGTATCGTAGTGGATCATATGAGTTATCCCCAGATATTCATTACTCCCAAAGGTCTAGAGCATATTGCCAATAAGTTTTTTGGCGATAGGGAGGCAGTTTAGTTAAAGCCATATTATCCCTTCCTAAAGACATCTCCACAATCAACACTTGCAACCCTCGCTAAAAATCTATATGGTGAGGGTTAATTCTTAAGGAGGTCTTTAGTGAAGTGCTTTGTTAATTTGTATTTAAGGGCATTTGTAAGTTTAGTACTTATTGTAGTAGGTGTTATTTGGAATGTGGGCATGTCTGGTTCTCACGATGATTGTGTTATCACTATTGATTCTGAAGCTCCAACAGCAGAATCAATTTCTGATACCTCTCTACTCCAGAGTGTTATTGAATTGAGTAATAGGTTTAGGGGAATTGCAGGTCAGCAAAATAAGCCTGATGATCCTGGAGATGTTGTTAATAGACCTACTGGTCCTTTAAATGTCCCCTCTTCAGAAGGGCCTTTTACTACAGGGGGTGCTAGGGGCCATCTAAAGCCTACACCTGCAAAGCCTTTGTTTAAGCTTGGTGAGCACACTAGGGTTGATGATGATACATCAGCACTCATTTGTGTTTATGAGGTTAAAATAAATCCTGGAGTGTTGATTCGTGGGGAATCTGTGAAAATAACCTTCCCTTTGCCAGGGTGGAAAGTCCCGATTAGCCTAAGTCCTATTTCAAGCAACACATCAACTTTGCCAGAAGGACAATCTGCTTGGACTGGTGAAGTATTGGATAGGGGTGAGGTGTTTGTTATGCTCATTGATGATTCTGTACAAGCAAGACTAAGAATAGACAATGGGATTTATCGGTTACAATCTATGACTCAAGAAACAGGTTTATTTAAGGTTTTTGATGAGAGGCGGTTTTATAGAGCATCAGATGAAGATGCCTTTGATGAAGACGCCTTTGATGAAGACGCCTTTGATGAAGACACTTCTGGTAACCTGATGGTAGATGTAATGGTTCTCTATACACCAAATGCGCGTAAAAACATGTGTTGGCCTAGTATTTGTTCTAAGGATAAGGCTATGCTAATCCGAGATGATATTAAATTTTATGTGTCACATGCAAATTTAGATGTCTATTTGCTAAGCAGTGTTTCAAATTGCTTGGCAAGTAAACAAGTTAAGAATTGTTTAAGAAGTGACTTCTTGGATAAGATAAGTTGCGCTAATATTATTGAAGCTTCTTCCTGTTTTGGAGAGATAATTTCCAATTGTACCAGTAGTGGGAAAAATACTGATTGTTTTCTTAGGGATGTAATTGAAAATTGTTTGAATCGGGGAAACACTAATGGGCTTCCTTTTTGTTTCAGCAGCATATTGAACATTGTAACCTGTAGTAACCTTAATCTTATTGATGTTGATGAAAGCTATCTTACACGGTGCTTAGATCTTAGTAAAATCTATTGCCGGGAGAATGAAGAGTGTATAAGTAATAATATCGTACATCGCTTAAGGCTTGTTCATGATGAGGAATTTGAATATGATTTCACACAATTAAAAAACACAGGTATAGAAGCTCTTGGAGAAATTCTTGATTCTCTTGAGAAGCAAGAAGATAAATATATTAAAGACCTAAGAGATGAGCATAAAGCTGATCTAGTAGTGTTGATTGTTGACAACGAGGATATTGAAGGCCTAAGAGATAATGAGTGTGGTGTGGGGAGTTACCCATATCCGTCTGGTAAAGCCGATGCAAGCAGAACTAGTAATAAAGCTTTTAGTATTGTTCAGCAAGGGTGTATGGATGAACTGACTTTTATCCACGAAATCGGGCATAATTTTGGTTTACAACATAGTTATGGTCATGCGCACCCTAAGATTAAGATTAAGGGGGGAATTCGATATGCTTGGCATACGATAATGTCATATGGAAGGGAAGATAGCTCAAGCCGTCTTCCCCAATTCTCAAATCCTTATCTAGTATATCAGAATAGAGTGACAGGGGATTTCGGTAAAAAGAATAGTGTTAAAAGGATTAGATCAAACGCTGAACAAGTCAGCCGTTATCGTGATTAAAAAGAACAGTTTAAAAAATCTACCCTACCTTCTGAGCAGGGTAGATTCTTCTGTTATTAATTCCGAAATTTGTAGGACTAACTACCTACACGCTATACTTCCTCCCCCACTATAGGAAACTTGATCTTTCAATACTCCATTTGAGTTGTAGAGCATGGCTGTGTCCCCATCGTTATTCCAAACAGCCTTGTCACCTTTAAATCTAACTACCTCACCAAAAGTTACTTTAACCCTTGGGGCGCTAACTCTATTACCTATTAAATCTTCTAAATACCAACCACTAAAATCCACATTCCCTAATGCTTTAACGTCAGCATATTCGTTACCAGTATCAGGAACTCTAATGGGGTCATAGACGATACACTGTATTTCAGCATCACCATCTTGTGCCCTAATCGCTTTTATTTGAACTGTACTGCTATCAGTTCCACCTTTACCATCAGACACTGTAACTTTGGCTGTAAATGTGCCTTCTTTTTGGTAGGTATTGGTAGGTATGACTTCTTGATGCTTACCCTTGAGCTGTTTCTCCATCGCCAAAGTCCCATGAATAAGTAAGAGGGTCGCCATCAGGGTCGCTAGCCTTGGCAACGAATTCAACTTTAAGAGGTGTACTACCATCACTAGGTGATGCGCTCAATGTTACCGTTGGGCTATTGTTTACGTTGCCCCCATTTTCACTCTCATTCCAATCAAAGTAGTACTCTATAGTGTAAAACTCATTTTGCTCCAAGGTTGTGTTTATTTCAAAAGGTTCTTTAGCTCCAACCCCAACACATGTATCTGTTGTAGTTCCAAGGCTAGTTTGACAAGTTGAACCATCAACAAAGGTAAAATCTATGTCAACTATTTTGCCTTGAGAGTTCTTAAAGACGCTATAAATTTGGACAAACCTAGTGAGGGCAGCCCCTTTATTTTCAACCTCACCAGTCAACTTTACAAAATCTAGAAGGCTTATGCTTTGTACAACCTTGCCAGCAAGTTGGACGTCCCCTTTTACACTGTCTGACCCTTGCCGCTTAGTTATTTAGTGAGTATGTGTCAAAGTCTTTGCAAGGCGCATCTGTTAATATTTGGAATATCCCTTTCGTTTTTGGTGGTAATCCTGAAGTGGTTGTACCTAAGCTGGATTTGACAGGGGTCCCTGTCACAAATCCTGATGATAGATCAATCACTTGATCTGATTTATCACGAACTGTGGCTTTAACTTCTAAACTGTAATAAGTACTAGAGGAGTTGTTGATAACCTCCCCATAGATTATTATCTCATCAAAGACATTGCAGACTGTATTTTGACTATCCTTTATAGCTTCTAGCTCATTAACAGTAGGTTTATTTACTTTTATTTCAACACTATCACTATCACTTCCACCATTGCCGTCAGAAACAGTGATTTTTGCTGTATAGATTCCCTCTTTTTGATAAGTATGGGTTTCCTTATTCTTATTACCTGTAGTATCACCGTCTCCAAAATCCCAAGAATATGTTAGTGGGTCACCATCGGGGTCAGAAGCATTAGCTGTGAACTCAACACCCAGTGGAGCATTCCCACTAGTGGGTGTGGCGTTCAAAGACACAGTAGGTGGTTTATTCTGGGGGGTTGATTGTGTAGTTATTTCTATAGTGTCGCTAGCACTATTCCCTTTGTCATCAGACACTGTAACTTTGGCGGTATATGTACCAACCTTATCATAGGTGTGACTTTGTTTTTCCTCCATCTCTTCAGTAGTTTGGATACTCAAAGTCTTACCATCGCCAAAATCCCATGAAAAGGTGAGGTTATCATTATCCACGTCAGAGGCATTAGCTGTAAAGTTAACAGTCAGTGGGATTGCGCCGCTGGTTTTATCAGCAGTTAATTTTACTTCTGGATCGTTGTTTTTAGCAGTTACGGTAATTTGAACACTATCATTTGCAGTACCGCCCTTACCATCGGATACAGTGACTTTTGCTGTGTAAACATTTGAATTTTGGTAGGTATGTTTTCTTTCCGTTTGGTCTTGTGCTGTTTGACCATCACCAAAATCCCAACTTATAGTTAGGTTGTCGCCATCAGGGTCGCTGGTTGTTGCCTTGAAGGTAACTTCTAAAGCGGCTTCGCCAGTTTGAGGATTAGCAGTTAGGCTTACAGTTGGAGGCTTGTTAGGTGTATTCTTCTTACTGCTTGTTGTGCAAGCACTAAAGAATAATAAGCAGACTAGTAAACTTAAGAAAACATTCCTTGAGGTGTGGTTTAGAGGTTTTTGCATTTTCTACCCTTCCAATTCCTTTGAGGGATTTTGAAATAGATTTAGGCTTAAAGCCTAGCACATTCTAATTTCAAAAATTAACGAAGTGAAAATTCTAACCCTCTAAAATCTCTTTTACCACCTATTCTTGGGGGGTGTGGTGAGGGATGGGTGGTATTTTATGAAGAAGATGTTTAAGATGAGTTATGAACGTCGAGAAGCAAGACTCTAACGAATTGGAGCTTACTCTAGATGGTGTCTTGTCCTCCAACAAATTTCTAAAGGCTATTAAGGCTTTCTTCGCTATATTAGATAATGTTACAGATAGTGTTACCGAAACAAGAGGAGCTATCGAGTGGCAAGTAGAAGTCCGTGAAGGGAGTGCAGTTTTGATGGTTCAGGCTATTCCTAAAAAGGTTCCATTGGGGAAAACATATTCAGTAACCCAAGCCATAAAAGCGGGGTTCCACTTGCTTGAGTCTGGGGAAAAAGAGCGTCCTCCGTTTTTTAATGATGCTGCAATGAAGGGAGTAAAGGACTTAGGGGTTTTAACTGGAGAAGATATCTTAGTAAAAGTAGAGGGGGAACAACTTTCTACTCAGGTCGTTGCTAGTGTTGATGCTATTCTTAAAGCTAGATATATAGATCATGGGACAATAGAAGGGACTTTAGAAACTATTTCTGGGCATAATGGGTATGAGTTTACAATTTATGATGACCTAACCAATAATGGGGTTAGGTGTTATTTTAAGCCTAGTGAAGACACTTTTCAAAAGGTTCTCAATGCTTTTTCTTTTGAGCGAAAATCAAGAATGTCAGTATGGGGGGATATTAGTTATCGTAAAGATGGCACTGCTATAAGTATTAAGGTTGATGGGTTTAGGGTGTTTAAACCTCAAAATGAGCTTCCCCAAATTGAGTCCATTGTTGGGCTATTTGGTAATGCTTCATGAAGATTCCTCACCGTTATTAGGATTCCGTAGTTTGGCTAGGTATCCTTAAGGAAGAACCTGACAAGATAGCTACCTGTAAGCAATTGTTAAATAAAGCTAAAAACGGCAAGTTTAAGATTGTCATTTCTGCTATAACGCTAACCGAGGTTGTGCATTTAAGGGGTTTTCAACGTTTGACAAATGATATAGAGACGAAAATTAAAGATTTCTTTGAACATGACTTTATTATCGTGAGGAGTGTTGACAGACGCACTGCTGAACTAGCAAGGGAATTAATGTGGCGTTTTCATGATGACAAGCTTCGCCATCAGGATGCTGTGCATGTTGCTACTGCTGCTCTGGCCAATGTTAATGAATTGAACACTTACGATCCTGATCTGCTTACCCTTAACAATAAGATATCCTGTGCTAGCGGGAATCTTTTAACTATAAGCAAGCCATTTATTGCACAACAAGAGTTATTCTAGGGTTGCAAAGACGGCACTAGAGTCAGTGGACATAGACGGTGTAGGTGAAACCTCGAGCAACCGCAAAAATATAACTTAAGCTCTTCAAAAAATTGCTCCCTTAAGTTATGGACTCTTTGGTTGGAAAGTGCTAAGCGGTTAAAATTGGACTTTTATAACAAAGTGCTTGTATTCTTGCCTAATGACTTTCTTTTATGGGTTTATCTCTGGGGCTATCTTATTATTTATACTTAGGGCACTATTCTTGTATTTTACTAAATCAACAGCAAAAGTAGTTGAAGAGAATTGGTTGGAGTATTTGCAAGTAGATAGCTCACCAGGTCCCTGCAGAAGATTTAAAGACCCTAGCAGTCCATACTACAAGTTGTGCTCAGAATTCAAAAAGCTTATTTATGCAGCTGCCCAAGAACAAAAATTACGACGATTATACCCATATACCAGCCATTTCAATTTTTGTTTCAGTGGTTGCACAAGGTATCCATATACGGATGACCTTCCCTATATTGAAGTATGTACGGATGGATCATGCAATGTTTATAATCATTCTAAAAATATTTATCCTGATAGGCAAATCCTAGCTGAAGGCTGCGACGCTTTTGAGGCGGTTCAACTTGTTATCAAACATATACCACCAGATTATGGTCCAGTAGTTCGTGGAACAGCTAAAAAGCATGCAAAATTAAAGAAGTTATCTGATTAGGATCAAGTTTTTAATCTAGCAGGAAGGTAATTATCATGCAACAATCTAACAGCACAAAAATAATGCAAGACTTAATAACAGTCTTGAACGAATCGGAGATTCCCAATCCTCTTAGGTATGACATCTACCGAAAAATGATAGATTCTCTAGAACAACAGGGTTGGGACACTCAGGATGAATGGTATATAATTTAGCAATTAAAGCTTCACGAATGATTGAGACTGCTAGCAAGATAGGACGCCGTGCTTTAGATATGCCTTTAGAAGCACAACCTGTAGTAAATGAGAATGGACAGTTAGATGAGATAGCTCGAGCTTTAGGTAAGATTGAATGAATACTGAAAATAACCTGTGGGAAAAACAACCTGAGGAAACCCATAAAAGTTATATGGCTTTTTGCACCTACAGGGACTTAGGCTTCTATCGAAGCTTAGAAAAGGCTAGGCTAGAACTAGGCCAAAATCAGCACTATATTAAATGGTTAAAAGTATGGTCTGTAAAGTTCGATTGGCAAGCAAGAGTAAAATCGTTCGATCTACATCTAGAAGCAAAACAACGTAAGGCATGGGAAGATCAATTAATTCAACGTAGATTAGATCATCAAGAAGCAGAATTAGAAAAAACAAAAAAGCTAAATGCTTACATAGACAAGATTTTTGAATCTGCACATGAAGCACCTTTAGAAACTGTTGTAAAAGAAGTTTACGTTAGGGATGAGCAAGGTAGTGTTTTAGAGTCAACCAAAACTACTTACAAGCCTCATGATATAGCTGCAAACATTCAAGCTAAGATTGAACAGCATAGCAAACTTGGTAGAAGAGCTTTAGAAATGCCTTTTGTTACCCAGCTCGAGCAATTAAATGGAGAGAGTAGCATAGAGAAATTAGCAAGGATGCAACAGCAACAGGAAGAATTTGATTACTCTAACTTAAGTGATGAAGAGCTAAAGCAATTTAGTGAGTTAGTAGGGAAGCTAAGAAAGTCCAAAGAAGGTAATGTAATTTCTTTGGCTAGCTAAATGCTACAAAACTTGTGCTGTGAGTTTGGATATAGGGGATTCTGAGAATGCTCTTGATACTTTAGACCTAAATCAAAACACCTTTATATGAGCTATGAGATAGCTCTCACAACACAGTCCTTCAACAGCGTGTCAGAAGTTGGATAAGGTTTGCCAACACTCACTTATTTCAATAGCCTGAATTACACTTTAGTCTTGTTAGAAGTCTTATTATTTTAGGTCAGCAAGTCAAATCACTCAGATATACCTTAAATTTTAAGCTTGCTGACATAGCTTTGAAAATTTATAGTAGGTGAGATGTACTACATTAAGAAAGGTGGTTTTAATTGAAGAGGTGTAAATATCAGCATTAAATTATGAGGGAGTCTCAGTCATGACTCCCCTGTGTAGCAAGAAAAACATTGATTACATTCAAAGTGATTATGCACCTAAATTGGGATAATTATTTAATAATAAGGACTAAAAAGGTGTAATTGTAAATGGTTTTAATAAGGCTTTGTTTTGTTTGGGAATGACTTAATGGTTAAAAACGAGGGATTATTATGCACCTAAATAGGTGTATAAACGTAGGTAGTTATGCACCTATTTAGGTGTTCAATACTAGGGCGTGTGGATATGACAAATCAGAAATTGCACGCATTGGATATCAAAACCAAACTAGCCAGTCTCAGGACAGCTATTTGTTAGAAAATGTGAATTCCAAAAAAAATTGCAGGATAGCCTATATTTGCGAGAAGCTTTAGTTGTTAACCACATAATCTTTACCAGATTGCAGAGGAGCTTATGCGTCAGCATCAGGATTATCCAAGGTATTTAAGAGTAGCGTTTTCGATTTCACACTCTAGGTGTCCACACGCCCTAGTTAGGTATTTTTAGGAGCCTATTTATGAATATCATCCTGATTATAGCGATTTTAGGACTTGTTGCAGTCTTCCTATGGGCATTAGGTCATAGTGGGGCTTCTCGGAAGGGACCAAGCACTGCCCAATCTTCTAAAAGTTTTCGAACAGAACAACCTACTGCTCAAACATTAAGGTCCCGACAAGACGAACTATATAATCGATTGCTTAGCCAAGTACTTGGAGATCGGAAGAAAACAGATCGATTAATTGAGTATGAACGAAGTCGAACTCCAGGATTAACTGATGAGAAGTATATAGAAATGGCATCAAGTAGAATTGAGAAGGATAACAGTCGTTAGAGATAGGGTTGGTCAGTGTTTAGAGTTAGTTAAGATGGTTTTGTTTGGATTTGCTCAAGCTAAGGTAAAGACAAATTTGCTAAATTAAGTAAAGTGGTGTATATTTCGCACCAAATCTTTACAGGAGATTAAGTAAATTAAAAAACTACGTGTATACATCGATACATCAGTTATTGGAGGTGCTTTTGACAAGGTATTTGCAAGGGACACCAAGGAATTTTTAGAGAGTGTTTGGTTTGGCAAAATTATTCCTGTCACATCAGATACTTTAGAAAAAGAGCTGTCTCGAGCACCCAAGGAAGTGCAAGCTCTTTTTGAAAAAATAAAGAAGCAGAGCACAGAATATCTAATACCAACAGCAGAAACATTTGCTTTAGCTAATGCCTATGTGGAAGCAAAAGTTGTTCCCAAAAAGTGTCGTGATGATGCTTGAGCTTACCCCCAAAAACTGGACAGAAAACCCCGGCGAAATTAAGGTCCATAGAAGATGTAAAATATCTAGAATATGGAGATATAAATGAGCCAGACAAAAGGAATAAGAAAAACTTACAAGAAGGAATTCAAAGCTAAAGTTGCTGCTGAAGCTATAGTTGGGGAGAAAAACCTTGCGGAACTAGCAAGTCAGTATGGTGTCCATACTACACAAATTAAAGAATGGAAAAAGGCTGGATCAGAAGCACTGCATGAAAGGTTTTCATTACTAAGAGGTAGAAAAGCAAGACTACAAGAACGTAGAGAGGCTGCACTGTACGAACAGATTGGCAAATTGAAAATGGAACTAGATTTTTTGTCCAAAGGGCTCAAAAACTGAGTCAAGAGGAACGTATGTTGATAGTCGATCCAAGGCACCCTCAATTGAGCATTACTAAGCAATGTGAGTTACTGAGACTGAATCGTAGTAGTTATTACTGGAATTACGCAGATTTTAATGATTCGTCTAGATAAAGGTTTTTGTTGGTCATGCACTATAAGATGTGTCTCTGACATAAAGTCATTTTTATGGCTTCCTGCGCAGTGATTTTGCTCACCTCAAAATGCCTCCTAAAACTTTTTGAGGTAATTTTACACTTATGCTTTCCTTCAGATAATACCTCAATCTGTCTGGAACAGTGTTTACACTTTAAGAGGGTAAATCACTCCTGCACACATCTTTACAAAGGTATCTGAGGAATACCTTGTTTGGAAAAGACTCTTTAAGGGGTGCGTAATTCCAGTTATTACTATCGACCTACAGGAATTAGTGACCTCAATGAAAAGTTGATGCAAAGGATAGATGAGTTGTATACAGATCATCCTTTTCTAGGTTATCGCAAGATAACAGCAATGCTAAATAGAGAAAGCTATAAGGTCAATCATAAAAGAGTATATCGTTTGATGTGTCTGATGGGTTTGCAAGCTATATATGCCAAACCCAAACTAAGTAAACCAAAGGAAGGACATAAAATTTACCCATACCTTCTGAAAAACAAAATCATAAACAAACCAAATCAGGTATGGGCTAGTGATATTACGTATATACGTTTGCAAGGAGGATATTGCTATCTGGTAGTAGTAATGGATTGGTATAGCCGTTATGTTGTTTCATGGGAAGTTTCGAATAGCATGAAAGCAGAGTTTTAGACTTGTTCTGAAATAAGGAATTAGGCAATAAGGCAGTTCCATAAACCAGCACAAACTCCTACTACATCGTCAACAAATCCCTTAATACGATTCCTAAAAGCATACACAAGAATCTTGAAACGCTTCATTCCTCCAATGGCATTCTCAACATATACACGTATCTTGCTCACTGCTTGGTTGTGAGCCTTCTGCTCTTTACTAAGCTTGGGATTAGGGTTGGCTTTGCTCTTCCTAGGTCTCTTATGAGGTATTGCAACATCTGCTCCTTCATAATCTTTCTCGATTCCTTGATATCCTAAATCTACTGCCACTTTAATATCCTCAAACCACTCCTCCTCAGGTGGAAATTCTTCCTTTAGCATTGCATAGTCATGGTTCCGTCCTCCAAAGGTTTGTCCCACAAACAAAATTACCTTCTCCTTGCTGCTTATCACTGTGTTTTTCTGCGTGTGGTTACCCTGTTTGCCACTGTATAACTCCTGTTGCATTTCATCATCCTTTGGGCGTTGATGTTCTCGCTCTGTAACATCAATCAGTATTTCGTCAAGTCCCTCAAAAGCTGCTTTGAAATCCTCTATGTTTTCAAACTCTCTAGCTGGCATATATCCCAAACCACTTAGAGTTTTCGCCATTATTGGTGTAAGACGTTGTACCCAAGCATGGGCATTAGATCGTGATAAATCAAATTTCTCCGCTAGAACATCAAACGTTGGGTAAAGTCTAAGGTAGTAAAGAATAAAGCACAGTTTTATATTGACTGTACTTAGTTTACTGTTTCTTCCTCCTCCTGGCTTACGATGTACTTTCCCTGCTTCTAGAGCCTTTTCATAACGTTGCTTTTCATGGTCTTCTAAAGCTTTAGCAAATGCAGGTTCTAGTTCCTCTACTTTCTTTTCGCTCAATCCTGTTATACTTCTTACTTGTCGGTCATCTCTTGGTAGTAACATTCCTTTATTTTGACCGATTTATTTATTTCAGAACAACTCTTTTGTATAGAAGCATTAGAAGAGGCGTTGGAAGGAGAGAAGCCAGAGATATTCAATACAGATCAAGGTAGTCAGTACACAAGTCATGAGTTTACGGATATATTGAAGGCAAACGAAATAGCAATCAGCATGGACGGAAGAGGGTGCTACATGGATAATATATTTACAGAAAGGCTGTGGAGAACGGTAAAGTATGAAGAAGTATATCTAAAGGAATACAAAAATATAGAGCAAGGAAGGGAAGAAATAGGAAAGTACTTACAATTTTATAACAGTGAACGTCCGCATCAATCATTGCAGTACAAAACGCCTGAATTAGTTTACAGAGAGGAGAAAACTAAATCAATAATAACAGGATAGGTTGTTATCAAGCTTACAAACAATGTAATCTCAATTTGATATCATTTTAGTAGGTCTTAATTAACCTTAATTTTTTGTCCGATCAATTGGGTTCACCTCAGCTCTGCACGTAGCTACAGCAACAATTGCCCAAGTAGACGTGCTTGTAAGTTGGAACTTCAAGCACATTGTGAGCTATAAACGAGAGCAAGGTTTTAATGGTGTAAATCTAGTGCAAGGATACAATACTATCGGTATCCGAAATCCTAGAGAGGTGATGAATAATGAAGATTGAGCCTATTGAAGGATATGACTCGCTTAAGGAATTGCGAAAAATTCGAGATGAAATAAGTGCTGGCCTAGAAGGCTTGTCACCCGAGGAAGCAGTAGCTTATATGCAATCGCTTCCTGGTATTCCTCAAGAAATTAACTCAAAAGAAGATGTCGTACCCCAAGAAAGAGAACCTGTATTAGTTTAGTCAAGTCAGGAAATTGTATGATTGTGGCATTGATTATTATGTGTTGGTTGTGGACAGCTTTTGGTATTGAATCGAGTGTTTGGGTGTTTAGTAATCGAGTCAATTAGGTATTCCAAATGTTAGGTATTAGTTGTGCAATTGTACATTAGGTGTATTACGTTGTGTTGTTGTTGTGTTCTTTACCCTTGCTGCTGCGCCTAACTATCGCTCAAGGTGATGCACATACGAATGGCGAAGTTAGGCGTGGTTTGAGTTTCAGGAGTTTTTGTTGCAGGATGTGCACACCTTAGCTCTGTACCGTTAGGTTAGGTTGGGTTTGTGTGATCGGTTTTCAAAATTGCTGTTGTTGCTGGTTTGAATTGAGTTCGGATAAGGTGTAGAATTGAATCATGAGTAGCACTTGGCAAAACTGCGATGCAGTAGAGCAAAATTCTAATATTGTAGGTGGGGTATGGGTATTCCGTGGTACGCGGGTGCCCGTTTCAGCGCTTTTTGAGAACCTAGAGGATGGTGCTCAGATAGATGACTTCGTTGACTGGTTTCCAGGCGTAACTCTTACCCAAGCTCGCCAAGTACTTGAACATGTTGCAAGTTCCCTAGAAGCTGCTTAGTGAAGATACTATTTGATCAAGGCACTCCAGTTCCACTTCGCAAGCATCTTTTAGCACATCAAGTTTCTACTGCTTATGAGCTTGGCTGGGCCACATTGCAAAATGGCGAATTGATGACAAAGGCGGAAGTGGAAGGTTTTGAGGTTTTGGTAACAACTGACCAAAATTTGAAGTACCAGCAGGATCTTGCTAGTCGGAAAATTGGAGTTGTAGTGCTATCCAGTACAAGTTGGCCAAGAATTCAAATGGTCGTGCCAGAAATTCAGGCTGCAGTTGAAAATATGGTTTCTAATGGTTATGTTGAGGTTAAGGTGCCATCTGCCAACGAATAGTGTATTGCATGGGAGGTGTTACTAGGGCGTGTGGACACCTAGAGTGTGAAATCGAAAACGCTACTCTTAAATACCTTGGATAATCCTGATGCTGACGCATAAGCTCCTCTGCAATCTGGTAAAGATTATGTGGTTAACAACTAAAGCTTCTCGCAAATATAGGCTATCCTGCAATTTTTTTTGGAATTCACATTTTCTAACAAATAGCTGTCCTGAGACTGGCTAGTTTGGTTTTGATATCCAATGCGTGCAATTTCTGATTTGTCATATCCACATGCCCTAGTGTCAGCACTGTGCCTAACTATCGCTCAAGGTGATGCACATATGAATGGCGAATTTAAATGTGGTTTTAGTTGCAGGAGTTTTTGTTGTAGGATGTGCACACCTTAGCTTTGTAACGTTAGGTTTCATTGATTGTTTGCCCTTGATGAATCTATGAATTTGTGACAAGCATAATGATTATCGTAAAATATTTGTGTGAAGCCAAGAGTATACCTAGAAACCACTGTGATTAGTTACCTTACTGCCCGCCCCAGTAGAGACTTAATTGTTGCTGCACACCAGAAAATCACTCAAGATTGGTGGGCTGATAGCAGTGCTGATTTTGAATTGCTTGTTTCGCAACTGGTTATCCAAGAAGCTAGCGGTGGCGATAGAAATGCAGCACAAGAACGCTTAAGAGTACTTGAGGATATACCGCTTTTGCCTACAAGTGAAGAAGCTTTAGCAATCGCTAAGAAGTTTGTTCAACAAGGTCTTGTTCCTCAAAAGGTGTTCGAGGATGCAGCACATATAGCTATAGCAGCTGTAAATGGTATGGACTACTTGCTTACTTGGAACCTTAAACACATAGCTAATGCTTTTTTACGCAACAGAATTGAAACTTTATGTCGTACAGAGGGATACGAGCCTCCTATAATTTGTACACCAGAGGAACTCAGAAAGGAAAGATATGATTGAAGTTGACCCCATTGTTGAAGAAGTCCGTCAGATTCGGGAAGAGCATGCCAAGAAGTTTGACTATAATCCAGAAGCAATTTTTGCTGACATAAAAAAGCAAGAGGAGCGAAGCAAGCGAAGCTTTGTAT
The DNA here is from genome assembly GCA_965223045.1 of Trueperaceae bacterium. Taxonomy (GTDB): domain Bacteria; phylum Deinococcota; class Deinococci; order Deinococcales; family Trueperaceae; genus CBDCVN01. Next base: position 2,209,862 of record CBDCVN010000013.1, on the reverse strand, counting down.
CATTTCCTGCAAAGCGTATTATACTTAAGTCAGAGCAAATTTCTCAAAGCGAGTATGTCACCTAACTGGCGCTGCATTGCCGACAAGAAGTCATGTGTACGGCTGTTAAACAGTAAATTTCGAGGTAAACCTACAGAAGTAGTGATGATCTTAAATGGATAAACTTTTATTGTAGTGGTGAATAAAATACCAAATTGCTCCAATATGGTTTTCCAGATTTCTAGAGAAGGATAAAGCTTTCCTTACTAGACGAGAAACTCGTTGCCTTAAAGTGCAATTGAGACGCTCAATATAACTGGTTTTACCACTCTCTTTACCAACAGCACGATGACGTTTAGATGGAATAACGTTCTCATATGATTCCCAAAAATCTGTGTAGCAAACAGCACATTGCCTGTAAACTGGGGGCAAAGAATCCCATAGTGCCTGAGCACTTTTACGGCTTCTATCTCCAATATATAGACCAATTACCTCACGAGTTTTTGCATCAATGGCAATCCAAATCCATTGTTTATTACCCTTATGATCAACAAATGACCATAATTCATCCTGAGGTGAACCCAATTGATCGGACAAAAAATTAAGGTTAATTAAGACCTACTAAAATGATATCAAATTGAGATTACATTGTTTGTAAGCTTGATAACAACCTATCCTGTTATTATTGATTTAGTTTTCTCCTCTCTGTAAACTAATTCAGGCGTTTTGTACTGCAATGATTGATGCGGACGTTCACTGTTATAAAATTGTAAGTACTTTCCTATTTCTTCCCTTCCTTGCTCTATATTTTTGTATTCCTTTAGATATACTTCTTCATACTTTACCGTTCTCCACAACCTTTCTGTAAATATATTATCCATGTAGCACCCTCTTCCGTCCATGCTGATTGCTATTTCGTTTGCCTTCAATATATCCGTAAACTCATGACTTGTGTACTGACTACCTTGATCTGTATTGAATATCTCTGGCTTCTCTCCTTCCAACGCCTCTTCTAATGCTTCTATACAAAACTCTGCTTTCATGCTATTCGAAACTTCCCATGAAACAACATAACGGCTATACCAATCCATTACTACTACCAGATAGCAATATCCTCCTTGCAAACGTATATACGTAATATCACTAGCCCATACCTGATTTGGTTTGTTTATGATTTTGTTTTTCAGAAGGTATGGGTAAATTTTATGTCCTTCCTTTGGTTTACTTAGTTTGGGTTTGGCATATATAGCTTGCAAACCCATCAGACACATCAAACGATATACTCTTTTGTGATTGACTTTATAGCCTTCTCCATTGAGCATTGCTGTTATCTTGCGATAACCTAGAAAAGGATGATCTGTATACAACTCATCTATCCTTTGCATCAAGCATTCATTGAGATCGCTGATTCTTGTAGGTCGATAGTAATAACTACTACGATTCAGTCTCAGTAACTCACATTGCTTAGTAATGCTCAATTGAGGGTGCCTTGGATCAACTATCAACATACGTTCCTCTTGACTCAGTTTTTGAGCCCTTTGGACAAAAAATCTAGTTCCATTTTCAATTTGCCAATCTGTTCGTACAGTGCAGCCTCTCTACGTTCTTGTAGTCTTGCTTTTCTACCTCTTAGTAATGAAAACCTTTCATGCAGTGCTTCTGATCCAGCCTTTTTCCATTCTTTAATTTGTGTAGTATGGACACCATACTGACTTGCTAGTTCCGCAAGGTTTTTCTCCCCAACTATAGCTTCAGCAGCAACTTTAGCTTTGAATTCCTTCTTGTAAGTTTTTCTTATTCCTTTTGTCTGGCTCATTTATATCTCCATATTCTAGATATTTTACATCTTCTATGGACCTTAATTTCGCCGGGGTTTTCTGTCCAGTTTTTGGGGGTAAGCTCATCCATTTGTACAATTAATTTACCCTTCTTCTTTTTTACAACCTTTAGTTTACGTGGGGTTTTAGCATATTTCTTTTTCACATAATTGTATAGCCATGTGAGAGAAACCCCTGTAACACGACTAATGCCAGCTAGAGATATTCTTTCTAGCAACATCTTATCAATGAAAGCTTTTATTGTGTCTGATATTGTCTTTTTAGTAGAGTTTTCGACAAATTGTCTACTACAATCCTTACAAGCATATTTTTGCTTTTTATTATGTGTGTGACCATTTTTTACTGTTTTTTCAGAACCACATTCAGGACATTTCATGTTTCTCCTTCAATTTTAAGGAGTATACAACCTCATCACTACATATGTAGGACTACCCACTTTGCTGAGGATGCTGATATGGAAAGTATAATGATAGATAGCACCATTGTAAGAGCTCACTCCTGTGCAGCAGGAGGAAAAGGGGGAAACGAAGAACAAGAATTGGGTAGAAGCAAAGGAGGTTACACCACCAAAGTACACGCTACAACAGATGCTCTAGGCAATCCTCTCAAGTTAATAGAGTTGTTCGGAAATAGCCAAATCAGCTAAAATAGTAGCTAGTATGGTAGTTTTCAAAACCAGAAGTGACAGACAAGTAAGAGCCTTGACAGGTTTGCCTGAAGAAAAGATAAATGAGTTAGAGACAGTGTTTGAAGAGGTATATGAGGAGCAAAGTCAAAAAGACTATGAAGAACAACAAGCTAAAGGGGAAAGAGAACGATCTAGGGGAGGAGGAAGAAAAAGTAAACTTCCTTCTACTAAACACAAACTCGAATTTATTCTCTACTACCTGAAAAGTTATCCTACAATGGATGAATTAGCAGAGAAGTTTGATATGTCTCGTTCCAGTGCACACTATTGGGTACATAAGCTGCTGCCAATTCTCTCAGCAGCCTTGGCAAAATTAGGTATGTTGCCTAAGAGAGAGTTCAATACACCTGAGGAGTTAAAAGAAGCGCTTGAAGAAGCAAGAAAAATACTGATTGATGCTACAGAAAGGAAACATAGACGCCCTAGTGAAGAAGAAAAGCAGGAGGAGCTATATAGTGGAAAAAAGAAGGGGCACACGGTAAAAAACACAATAATAGCAACAGGAAGAAAGGTAATAATCTATGTAGGAAGGACATTTGCTGGGCGGAGACATGACTATGGGATGTTTAAGGAGGAGTTTCCACCTAAACAAGGCTGGCTGAAAGAGGAGGGAAAAAGAGCAAATCTAGACTCAGGTTATCAAGGTATAAACAAGGATTATGGGATAGGAGCAGCGATACCAAAGAAAAAGCCAAGGAAGAGTAAAAAGAATCCTAATCCAGAGCTAACAGAAGCAGAGAAGGAGAGGAATAAAAGGCTGGGCAAAGCAAGGATATATGTAGAACATGCCATAGGAGGTATGAAACGCTTTAATATACTAGTGCATGCCTTTCGGAATCGCAAGACAGGTTTTGCAGATAGCGTTATAGCTGTCTGTGGGGGGCTTTGGAATTTTTTGATTGTTTAAACTATTTATTTCCGAACAACTCTAATATTGACTCCAGGGCAACGTAATGATGTTACCCAAGCAGAGGATTTGCTAGAAGATCTGGAGGCTGAAAGAGTAATGGGGGACAAGGGATATGATGCTCAAGTTGTACTAGACAAGGTAGCAGAAATGGAAGCAGAAGCAGTAATACCTCCAAAGGCAAATAGGAAAGAGCAGCGGGAGTATGACAAAGAATTTTACAAGGAAAGGCATTTAATAGAGAATTTTTTCAACAAAATTAAGCAATATAGAAGAGTTTTTTCTAGATTTGAAAAGTTGTCTCGAAACTATTTAGCATTTTGCCAGTTTGCGTCGGTACTTATATGGCTACGCTAAAATCCCTTCAAGTAATATTTTTGATTTAGCACTTTTAGTGTCAACACGCCCTAGAGTGTGAAATCAAAAACGCTACTCTTAAATACCTTGGATAATCCTGATGCTGACGCATAAGCTCCTCTGCAATCTGGTAAAGATTATGTGGTTAACAACTAAAGCTTCTCGCAAATATAGGCTATCCTGCAATTTTTTTTGGAATTCACATTTTCTAACAAATAGCTGTCCTGAGACTGGCTAGTTTGGTTTTGATATCCAATGCGTGCAATTTCTGATTTGTCATATCCACATGCCCTAGCATTTCTGGTAAAGTTGTTGTTTCCCACCATCTTATTGTTGCTAATTTACTATTTGGTGCTAGTATCCTTGCTGCTATCAATGCTTCTACTAAGTTTCTTTCTTGTGTGGCACGACTTGCTATTAACCTCTTAAACTCTAGTTTCTCCATAGCTTTTATTACTGCTTTTACATGTCCATGATGCTTAGATTCAATCACTTCAAAAGCTTGATCTATAGGTACAAACTGCTTACCCTTTAAACAGCTTCGGATCATTTCTATAATTTCATCACCTAGTGGACTTAGGTTTGCTAGGGTTTCTTTTTTACCTTGCCATCTTTACGATAAGAACGTCTCAGTAAGTAAGATTTATAAGTTTTTCCTTTATACTGGGGAGTGCTTGTAGCTACATGCATCCCAGAAGACCTATTCCTCATAGCTAAAGTACAGGATAGCAGATTTTGACAATTAATTCAACTTTTAGTGTCTACAGTATTGCACCCTAAATTACCCCTTTGCATTGTGTAGAAAGATGCTAACGCCGATTTTGATCAATAAACTTCAGTCAGGGTCATGTGCCTGCAAAGGTGTGTGGGTTCAAGTCCCACCTTCGGCACCACTTTATAGAGACGTGGAAAGTGACATCTATGCTAGTTGAATTCATTCTTGGGTTTAGAGTAAATATGGCCAATGTACAGTCATTAGTTTTGTAAGGGGTTATTTAGACTAATTATGGGAGTTAATACAAAATTATGCTATGATTAAGGATGAAAGAAATATTAACTTCTTTCATTTACAAAGTAGGTTAATTGTTTTTATGTAACGGTAGAGGTTATGAATGGGCATTTTCAAAACACTTAACATAACAACCAATATTTTGAGGTTATTGCTAAATGAAGGAGGCTCTTGGGAATGAGCCTTGAGGGTACCTAAATTGCATAATAGGGAGTGAGGGGTGGTTAGTGTTAAAGTGTCCAAAATTAAATTGTAGATAATTATGAAGGAATTAGAAGGAAGGTTTATAATCTATGGTGCAAGTTCAGCTATTTGGGCATTTTGCTCTTCGTTATGGTAAAGAACCAATTCAGATTAGGTCGCAGCCAATAAAAGAGCTGCTTTCTTATTTACTTATCAATCGGGGACGTGAATACTCGCGTGAGAAGTTAGCAAATGAACTATGGGGAGAGCGTTCAACTACCCAATCCTTAAAAACACTTCGTCAGGTGCTGTGGCAGTTTAAAAAATTTTTTGAAGATAAAGGCATTAAAGAACTTACACTTTGTGATCGTGAGTTCCCTCAGCTAGAGCTTTGCTCCACAGTTAAGTTAGATATTTCCTTTTTAGATGAAGTAGGAAACCTTCTAGATCATCACAAAAATCTAACTACTGAGGATATTACCAACTTACGTAAGGCTGCTGCTGCATATAAAGGTGATTTACTAGAGGATTGGCAATACGAGTGGTGCCTTATAGAGCGTGAGCGTTATAGGTCTTTACATTTGGCCATCCTAGATACTTTGGTAGAGACTTCCATTCTCAATCGAGAGGTACAGGCTGGTCTTTTGTACACTCATCAAGCTCTGGCGCTCGAGCCCGATCGTGAGTGCACACATCGTCAACTCATGGAGGTTTATCTCCTACAAGGAAACCGCACAGCTGCAATCCGTCAATTTGACCAGTGTTCAAAGTTACTAAAAGAGGAATATGGGATTGAACCTTCTGCAAGCACCATTGCTGTATATCAGCGAGCACGAGGTGGTACTAGAAGTACACCTAAATCAAGCTCACAAAATGATCTTAGTGCTATGGTTGATAAAGCCCTTGGTTTGCTGAAAGATATAAAGCACATGCTAGAGCCTTAAAAGACGCACCAAAGACGTTTCAAAGACGCTTATAAAAATATGTTTTGCTATTTTGCGGTAGAAGGTATCTGTTATGCCTAACACTCGGAAAGTTCTTTCTTCACTTTCATTCATTATCAGGCTTTGGTTTGACATTGAGTCACCCCATAATCTGCGAGGGCGTATCACTCGAGTTAAAGGACAAAGGCAGAACGAGCAGAAGTCCTTTTCTGAGCTGAGTGAGATCAATAATTTTATTGAGAGGTCACTCGAGCAAGAGGGGGTTGTAGTGAAGCAAAAACGACGAATTTGGTTTTGGTCAAGACGTAAGCAGCAATGTGTGAAGGAGGTAAGGCACTAAAGTAATGTGCCTACCCATTTTTCATAACCTTAAGGAGGTTAACCATGCATGATTTAGATCGTACCCAAGAGGAAAGTTATGATGAGTACAGTGGCTTTGAGTTTGAGGCAGGCGATTACGAATTCGAAGATGAGTATGAACTTGAGGCAGACGATTACGAGCTCGAAGGTGAGTATGAATTTGAAGATGAGTACGAAGATGAATTTGAAGATGAGTACGAAGATGAAGATGAGCTAGAGTACTACTCTGGAGAGGTTTTTAGTGAGGCGGAGGAACTTGAGCTTGCTGCTGAGTTACTGGAAGTTACTGAAGAGCATGAACTTGATCAATTTATTGGTAAGCTTTTCAAAAGGGCTGCTCGAAAGATTAAAAAGAAATTTAAGCGACCTATTTTTAGAAAACTAGGTGGTTTTGTTAAAGGTTTTGCTAAAAAGGCACTGCCAAAACTAGGAGCACTAGCAGGTAATTATTTCTTGCCAGGTATTGGTGGCAAAATTGGTCGCAAGCTTGGCTCGAAAGCAGGGAAAATACTAGGTCTCGAGCTTGAAGGGCTAAGCCCTGAGGATCAAGAATTTGAAATAGCTAAACGAATTGTACGTTTGGGTGGTGAGGCTGCCAAACAGGCTGCTGTTAGGAATAATATGCCATCAAAAGCAGCAGCAAAAGTTGCTATGGTTAAAGCAGCTCAGAAGCATGCCCCCGGTTTAGTTGGTAAAACATCAAAACGTCCCAGCTACATGCCCAGTGGTAAAAAGCGCAGTGGTCGTTGGGTAAGACGCGGCAGCAAGATTGTTATCTACGGGCTTTAGGTTATGAGTGTAAGTAGCGCACTAACACTGCTCGAGCAAGAGGCTCAGGCGCTACTTACGCGCTTAGAGCGAGTGAGAGCTTTTGCCTTACACGAGACCATGGTGCCTGCTGCTATGTTGTCCTATCAAGCTCAAAATGCTATCGAGCATTATTTAGCTAAAGGTCGACGCACCTTGCACCAAATGGTCTTAGGTTATGTACACTGGCTACGTGGTGAGGAAGCTGATCATATTTCTGCCGCTGAGGCCCAGCGCCGATTTAGTTTACTACGCTTGCGCTTTAACGCCGTACTAACTCAGTTCGATATTTATGCCGATGCTATCTCGCAACGTAGTGAACGAGTCACAGGCATTTGGTTATCAGGACTAGATGCTTTTGCAGCAGATGCTCTACAACTTAGCAAGTACTATCAATCTCCACCAGTGATTTGTTATCTAGATCGTGGTCATGGTGCAGCCATCAGGCGGGCACGCACACGCCTGCCCGGTGGCGGTAAAAATCCAGCAGCTGTAATTAGAGTACCCAGAGAACGCATGGTAGGAAGTGGCATAGCCTCATCATTAGTGCACGAGGTTGGTCATCAAGGAGCAGCACTCTTAGGATTAATTCCTTCCTTGCAACCACTGTTAAAAGGCATGCAAAGAGGCAGTGCTGACCAAAAGCTAGTGTGGACTTGCTGGGAGCGTTGGATTTCTGAGATTCTGGCTGATTTCTGGTCAGTGGCACAGATTGGTGTTGCCTCAACACAGGGGCTTATAAGCGTGATGAGCTTACCTCGATTTTTCGTTTTTCGCTTTAGCTTAAGTGATCCTCACCCTTTTCCATGGATTCGTGTCAAGTTGAGCTGTGCTATGGGTAGGGCGCTTTATCCTGATCCACAGTGGAGTAAGCTTGAAAAGCTATGGGAAAGTTTTTACCCCCCTGCAAAAATTTCGCAGAAGAAACGTGCCTTATTACAAAAGCTCGAGGGTGGTATACCCAGCTTTGTGTCCTTACTACTTAACCACCGCTCTCGGGCACTAAGAGGTCGTACTCTAGTTGATGCCTTTCCAGTTAGAGCAAAACAACCCACACACCTACGTGCTCTTTTTGATCAGTGGCAACAAGCTCCTAAGTACATGCGACGCAACAGGCCTACACTAGTTTTTGCTGTGCTAGGTCAGGCAAAAGCTGATGGGAGACTAAGTCCACAAGCGGAAAGTCGCCATTTGGATAAATTACTGACTCACTGGGCACTGGTAAGGACATTAAATCAGTCAACTCAATGTGAAGTTGCTAGGTTGGCGACGCCTGTATAGCAATTATCACTTGCTTAGAATGGAGTAAACAATGGAAGATGAAAATAATACAGAAAATACCCCATTGCCGGTAACCCTGCAACGCTCACAACTAGTTCCTACAAAAGATGTTTTTTTATGGGCAACCATACTTAAAAGTACTAAAGATTTATCATTTGAAAGTTTTAGTAGGAAAATGGATAGTGTTCTTTGTAATATTGGAGATAACCAAGATAAAGATAGCGAAAATATTCGAGATAAAGCCGCAGAGTTGTTAACTACACGATCCTTACCTTTTAGAGGTATTGACACTTATCACCTTCTAAAGGTAGCTACTGAGGCAATTTTTCTTTCCAGTGTACAAACACTTAGCAGTGTTAGCTTTGCCGGAACAGATAATAAAGAATATTTTGATGAAGTAGTAAAACGTTTAGGTCCCGTGCTAAGCCAGGATGAGCTAAATAGCTTAGATTATTTTGAAAAACTTAATGTAGAGGGAAGCGAGCAAAAGATTAGTACCTTACCATATCTTGCCCTAGTAAGACGCAAACTTAAAGATCAGGGCATTATTAACATGGTTTCTACAGGTACCTATAAAGAAGAAGGATATAACATTCTAGATAGGTGTCAAGGCATCCTTGCAGATCGTCTTAGTAGGCCACTATTTGTTGAGCTCATCTGGTCATATTGGCATGAAGAAGGTATGCAAGTACAAAGTATGAAGGCACTTAGTAGACGCTTTCAGAACGTTCGTACACCCGGTGGTAGAGATCCACTTAGTAATCTAGATATTGACCCCTTACGTCCGCTCAGCAGCCTTTTGTGGGGCTATGTTCAGGATGAGCAGCACCGCCTCACTGTGCGTCGTCGAGCTTATGAGTATGACCATCACTATGGTATTAGCCTCCATGGCAATGCAGTAGGTAATTTACAAACAGCCGATAGCCGTAGCAAATTTCTTGAGGGTTTCCACAACCTACTTTACTTAGCAACTCTTTTTTACAGACAAGATGATGATACAACAGTCATAGCAGACTCTTTTTCATTGCTTAATGCTTTGCGTGATGTACATATGGTTATGGCCCAAGGTGCACACAATCAATTTGGTGATCTACCTTCAACCTCCCGTCAAGAAATGCTTCTAGAGCAGTGGCTTTTAGCACGACCAGAGTTACGAGAGTTTTTACCTACACGCATCATGGTAGCCTACCCTGAAGAATGGATGGACCGAGTTGATGCCATGAAATCGCTGCAAGGTTGGACCAATACTTCAATTATACATTTCAATGATCTAGCCATGAATGGCGAACGAATTCTTTTATCTATTCGCTATAACGATTGGTCTGCAACAAATGATCCTCTGCGAGCAGCTAACTGGGCACGTTTCTGGCGACCCGAGATTCAACGCTACACTTATGCCTACCGAACTGTAACAGGTGTAGATTTGACTGCTGAAATAGTTGACAGTCAACGAATAACTGATCGTTATTTAGCACCCTCTGTACATCTGCGACGTCAGCTCGAGCTACAGCAAGGCAAGGCCCCACCAGCTGTATACTCAGCAGCAGGTTTGCCTTCATCGACCACACACTCTGCAGGTAGGGCTAGCTTACCATCGCCTGCTGCACAACCAGTAGCAAGCTTACCATCTCCAGCTCGCAGCCGAGTTAAAAGGTAATAAGTCAAAAAGGCTTAATGATTATGCTTGACTTTACGTCAGCTCTCTATTTAGGATTTCGTCATACCAGTAGCACACTAGGTTTCTGGCCTAGCTTTACTTGCGGCAAACCTGCTGCTCTTTATGAATCTGCCCTAGCTCAAGTGCTCAAGTCAGCACTAGCTAGGCTTGTTGGGCTTGAGCAAGCTACTTTAGGAAGCTCGAGCCTCCATCTCTTTTGGGATATTTTTGGACAACTGCCCTCACAGAAATGGGCGGTATTTATTGATACTGAAGCTTATCCTATTGCACGCTGGGGCGCTGAAAGGGCAGCAAGTCGAGGTTTGCCTGTACAAAGTTTTCCACACCACGACTCTATAACTCTAGGCAAACTACTGCATCAAAGCCACAGCTACAGGCCACTGATTGTAACAGACGGTTTTTGCCCAGCGTGCGGTAAGTTTGCACCTATCTCAACTTACCTTAAGGTGCTGCGGCATTACGGTGGCCTATTGCTTCTTGATGACACTCAAGCCTTGGGAATTTTAGGATCAAAGTCAAATTCTCAGTACCCTTATGGTCAAGGTGGTGGAGGCTCACTAAAATACACTAACTTAGCTGGGCCAGATATCTTATTGATTTCTTCTTTAGCCAAAGGTTTTGGTGTTCCTATAGCGGTACTTGCTGGAAGTCAACATAACCTAAGTGTTTTTGAGCATAAGAGTGATACTCGAGTGCACTGCAGCCCCCCTTCTCAGGCAGCATTGTCAGCAGCAAAACATGCTCTTAGTCTTAATAGACGTATTGGGGAACGCCTCCGCCAAAAACTTAGTTCACTAGTGAATTATTTTCGCAAACACCTTAAAGAACTAGGATTGCATTTTCAGGGTAATATGTTCCCTGTTCAAAGCCTTAGCCCTGTTGAGGGAATAGCTGCTACTACTCTTTATCAGCGGCTTCTTCGGCACGGCATACATACTGTTTTACAAGGTGGACATGGGGTAACGCCAAGGCTTAGCTTCCTATTGAGTGCTAGACATACTTACGAGGAACTCGAGTATTTAGTTGAAACCCTGAGTTATGTGATTGGGCTCCGATCAAAGAAGCCTTACTACAAGGAGATTAAATATGTATAGCAGTTCTGAGCTAGAATATCCAGAATCTGAAATGAGGAGACGCAGAAGCCCATTTAGGTCAAGACGGTCAACCTCACGTTTCAAACCACCTAGAAGTCGGTTTAGGCCAAGGCGACTTCCAACAAGACTCAAACCACCTAGAAGTCGAGGTGGATCAAAACTGCCATCGGCAAAATTGGGGCGACCTAGACCTAAACAGCATCCAAAACACCCGCACCATCACCATTTCCATCACCCCCGTGGCTGCCGCTGTCCTGTATGTGCACCCGTAGTTGCCCCACCACTAGTCGAATCAGCTAGTGAGTTTGTGCGTTGGGTGCAAAGTACCCTGAATCGAACTATGGGCTTACGCTTGCCAGTAAATGGTATTATAAGTCCCAATGTCCGCAGTGCTATCCGCAGTTTTCAGCGTCGTGAAAGGTTGCCCGAAGATGGCATTGTTGGACCTCCTACTGAAGCAGCATTGCGGCGTGCTAGTGATGCAGTTCAGCACGAGCTGTTTCTTGATGATAATGAATTTGAGCAAGAAGTTTATATTAATCGTAAGAGTAAGGCTTATATACGTTGGGTGCAAGCATCACTTAACAAAATATTAGGAATAAAACTTGCCGTTGACGGAATTTCTGGTCCAAAGACACGTAGTGCTGTCCGTACATTTCAAAGCCAGCGAGGTTTGAGTGTAGATGGTATAGTTGGACCACAGACAGAGCGGGTACTCATAGCTGCAGGTGTAGGAGGCCCGCCAAGCTCTTCCACTACCTCCACAAAACCTTATACAGGAGGTAGGTCGTTGCGCAATAATATTGCAAGGCTTGCAGTGCAAGAGTGGCAACGCTGGGGAAAAGGTAACATTAAAGAATCAAACCCTGATATACGATCAGTCCTCGAAGACTATTGGCGTACTGGTGTGGGCCGTGTACCTAATCGATCAAGATGGTGGTCTACAACTCCTTGGAGTGCAGCATTTATTTCTTGGGTAGTGCGCAAAGCTGGAGCAGGTAATACCTTTAAGTATTCTAGCGGACACACAACCTATGTTGGCAAGGCAAAGCTTAATCGTTTAGCCAATAACAATAATCCGTTCAAGGCTTACCGCATTAGTGAAGTTGCACCACGTGTAGGTGATTTGGTTTGTGTTGAACGTAGTGGTAGTGGAGTGACCTACGATAATGTTGATAAGGGGTTTCGAGCATCACATTGTGACATTGTTACCCAAGTACGATCTGGAAGTCTCACAAAAATTGGTGGGAATGTTAGTAACTCAGTGTCAGCAAAAAAGGTTCGTATAGATAGCAAAGGACGGATTACCACTCCAGGTTACTATGCTGTGGTTCGTGTAGGTAGATAGGTTGTTGTTGAAATAAAAGTTTTTACTTGTAATTGGATATCTTTAAAACCTTTTTTGTAAAAAGAGTTTCTCGTAATATTACAGCGCAATGTTGCATATTAAGTAAGGGGAAGTGCGAAAAAAGTGCGAGTGTGAATAATAAATTAAGGCTATGAAAAACATTTATAAAGCACACAATGAAATATTAGAAGAGGCCGTAAATTTAAGTCCTCCAGAATGCAACTTAGTTGAAGCAGATATAGAAGCGCTAGCAAAAGAACTCAAAGAATACGTAGCAGAGTTTGAAGAAGCATTTAAACGACCTGAAAGTTTGATCTGGACAGGACATTATCTAAAAGGTTTGTTAAGCAACCTTGATCGAAAAAATATAGAAGCAATGGCACTATCAATAGGACTGAATGTCCGTAGCATGCAAAACTTTGTAGGACAAAGCCCTTGGCAGTTAGAACCTGTGATTGACACGCATCAAAAACTTATTGCAGAAAGTTTAGGTAATGATGGAGTACTGATAGTTGATGAATCAGGGAATGTAAAACAAGGAAAAAGCTCAGTAGGAGTAGCAAGGCAATATTGTGGATCAGTAGGAAAAGTGGAGAACAGTCAAGTAGGAGTATACCTAGGGTATGCCAGTAACAAAGGACATACCTTAACAGAAGGGCAGTTGTACTTACCAGAACAATGGTTTGATAAAGAGCATGAACAAAAAAGGGAAGAATGTGGAGTGCCAAAGGATCTAGAATTTAGAACCAAACCAGAAATAGCGTTAGGAATGATAAAAAAGACAGAAGAGAGAGGGCGTTTGAGCTTTGAATATGTGCTAGCAGATGCATTGTATGGAAATAATATCGAGTTTAGAGATGGAGTAGCTGAATTAGGAAAAAAGTACTTTACAGCAGTATCTTGCGATACGCAGGTATACAAGGAGAAGCCAGAGGTCAAGGTACCTGAATATAAAGGTAGGGGAAGGAAGCCGAAACTAGCAAGGGCAAATATTGAATCAATACGGATAGATGAGTTAGCAAAGGAAATAGAAGCAGAAAAATGGAGTAAACATGTAGTGAAAGAAGGAAGTAAAGGGCCAATAGTATGTGAATTTGCCTTTGAGCGAATATGGGAAACAAGGGGAGAAGAAGAGCCAGTGGAACTGTGGTTGGTAATTCGGCGTAACCTAAATGAGAAAAGAGAGATAAGCTATTATTTGTGCAATGACTCAGAAGAAGTCAGCCTAGAAACATTAGTGTGGCTAAGTGGAATGAGATGGCCGATAGAAACATCGTTTGAGGAATCAAAAGAAGAACTGGGGCTTGATCACTACGAAACTAGAAGCTACTTAGGTTGGCATCACCATATACTATTAACTTGTCTAGCACATCATTTTCTGGTGAGGATGCGTTTAATGTTAGGAGAAAAGTCTCCAGCTTTAACTTTGCCACAGGCAAGAGTGCTGCTCAAGGCAGCAATACCGTTACCTAGATTGACAATAGCTCAATCACTAAATCTAATTCGTTACTATCAGCGCAGAAATTATACTGCTTATGCTTCGCATCGAAAACGTACTCTTGCTATATTGTCTAGGAGTTATATTCCATGACATTGCGCTGTAATAGTAAGATTAGCCATTAAAATAGGGAGAATGAACTTGTAAAAATTTTGGTGAGGGCAACATAAGCACTTGTCAAAGCACTATGCAAAATAAGCAATAGACTTGTTCTGAAATAAGGAATTAGGCAATAAGGCAGTTCCATAAACCAGCACAAACTCCTACTACATCGTCAACAAATCCCTTAATACGATTCCTAAAAGCATACACAAGAATCTTGAAACGCTTCATTCCTCCAATGGCATTCTCAACATATACACGTATCTTGCTCACTGCTTGGTTGTGAGCCTTCTGCTCTTTACTAAGCTTGGGATTAGGGTTGGCTTTGCTCTTCCTAGGTCTCTTATGAGGTATTGCAACATCTGCTCCTTCATAATCTTTCTCGATTCCTTGATATCCTAAATCTACTGCCACTTTAATATCCTCAAACCACTCCTCCTCAGGTGGAAATTCTTCCTTTAGCATTGCATAGTCATGGTTCCGTCCTCCAAAGGTTTGTCCCACAAACAAAATTACCTTCTCCTTGCTGCTTATCACTGTGTTTTTCTGCGTGTGGTTACCCTGTTTGCCACTGTATAACTCCTGTTGCATTTCATCATCCTTTGGGCGTTGATGTTCTCGCTCTGTAACATCAATCAGTATTTCGTCAAGTCCCTCAAAAGCTGCTTTGAAATCCTCTATGTTTTCAAACTCTCTAGCTGGCATATATCCCAAACCACTTAGAGTTTTCGCCATTATTGGTGTAAGACGTTGTACCCAAGCATGGGCATTAGATCGTGATAAATCAAATTTCTCCGCTAGAACATCAAACGTTGGGTAAAGTCTAAGGTAGTAAAGAATAAAGCACAGTTTTATATTGACTGTACTTAGTTTACTGTTTCTTCCTCCTCCTGGCTTACGATGTACTTTCCCTGCTTCTAGAGCCTTTTCATAACGTTGCTTTTCATGGTCTTCTAAAGCTTTAGCAAATGCAGGTTCTAGTTCCTCTACTTTCTTTTCGCTCAATCCTGTTATACTTCTTACTTGTCGGTCATCTCTTGGTAGTAACATTCCTTTATTTTGACCGATTTATTTATTTCAGAACAACTCTAATAATAAAGATTTCTACCTTTTTAAAAATTGTTTGTAGAGCATAGTTATATCAATCAATGTAGTCCCTAATTTTTATACTAGAAGATTTTGCAATTAGGAGGTTAAAAATGAATACTTTAAAGCAGTTTCACAGATCGAGCTGTGGTTGCACAAAATGTAGGCAGCAAAAGATGTTATCAACTAACTTACAAGCCTACCCTTTTAAGCTGTTTGATGAGTTGGAAAAGGAAGCTTTCAATAAAGATTTTGAGTTAGATGAGTTCCTTTTTGATCCTGAGATAGAAGAAGAGTTTCGTGTAGACGATTTACCTCCTAAGGCTCGAGAATGGTTTTTAAAAGAAGCTATTCTCTGGCCAGTAGCTATACAAGAAGCAATGAAAGGGGGTGTCCGTGACTTAAATGACCTTACTAATATTGTTTTCTTTATGCATCACAGAGAAAGACTTTCAAATGGGATTGGTAAGTCCCTGCAAAAAAGTGAGCCAAATTTCAAAAGACTTAGTCAAGAGTGGAAAGCTTGGCGGTCTCTAATTAAACCAATTTTGGAGCAATCTTCAACGTCAGTCAGACCAGAACCTTCAGGTTCTTTTACACTTACAGCAGTTGAATCACCGGGAGGCGGACGGATCAAGAATAAAGCTGAGCTTCGAAAAGAGGATATGGTAAAGGTGAAGGGCTATAAAGGTCGCAGAGTTCCTCTGCATAGACTTGCTGCTCAAGCACTTAAGGCAATGATCCAAGCTGCACGAGCAAGTGGCGTTTACAGCCCCTTGTTAGATCCTGTTTCTGGTTATCGTAGTGTGGCACGTCAGAAAAAGCTCTGGCAGATTGGACTTAAAAAACATGGATCGGCCAAAGAAGCACGTAAATGGATAGCCCCTCCCGGGAATAGTCCACATCATTCAGGCCGTGCTGTAGACCTTTGGATGGGCTACGGAATTGGTAAACGTAATGCTAGTAAGATGCGCAAGGGAATAGCTTACAAATGGATGGTTAAAAATGCAGCAAGATTTGGTTTCTATCCATATAAGAGAGAACCATGGCATTGGGAATACAACCCACCTGCTATTGGACAATTAGAAGCCTATTCAGCATCACAGTATGCTCCAGAATTTTGGCAAGAAGCTGAAACTGCTTTTGAAGTAGTAGAAGCAGCTTCACTGGGTATAGCAGTTTTTCAAGTGGGCCAAACTGTTGCTACTAGTGGTGATCTATCTGTACAAGCAGATGTTGCTAGCTATGTGCATCAAAACACGCCTGTCCATATTCCCTTTACTAGAACTAGTGTAGAATTCAAAATTTCTGCTCATCACCCTCGTTATTTTATTGACAGGCAGCAATTTTATTTTAGACTTTCCTTTGAGTATAATGGCTATGATTTACGAAATGTGTCAATCTCGGTGCTTAGAAATAAATCTAGCAGCCTTCATGCCTCTACTTTTAACATTCGATTTAAAGCTACTAATTATAGTCCTCCAAATCACCCAGTTGCAGAAATTCTTTACAATATTCAAGGTCGTTGGGACCCAGTTGGCAGGGGTGATGTATCTTTTGATGGAAACCTCAGAGTAAAAGCTAATGGTTCTAGAAAGGGTCAAATAGTTTCTGAAGAGAATTGGGTAACTTGGGATGGCTTTTTAAAGGGAACACAGCAGTCTACTCGTATTGCTCCACCATCTACACCGGGTATTGCTCCTCTACCTGCATCCGGAAGTAAGCCCACAGTGCGTTTAGGATCTCGAGGTCAAGCAGTTATTGATTTACAGATCCGCTTAAATCGCTGGTTAGCCTCACAAGGGCGTAAAATGCTGGAAGTGGATGGTATTTTTGGTCGAAGAACAAAGTCTGTAGTGATTACTTTCCAGAGAGCTGCAAGTCTAAGTCCAGATGGCATAGTTGGCCCTCAAACTTGGTCAACACTAACAAGGAATTGGTGAAAATGATAAGAAACTATCATAAAGAACTTCCATGATTATTGATTGTCACTGCCATGCTGGTAAAGGTGATGGCTTCACTGGTCCATGGGACACATCTGCACCATTAGAGCGTTACCTCCAACGAGCAGAGCAAGCAGGCATCAATAAAACAGTTCTTTTTGCGGTAGTCCTACATATGTAGTGATGAGGTTGTATACTCCTTAAAATTGAAGGAGAAACATGAAATGTCCTGAATGTGGTTCTGAAAAAACAGTAAAAAATGGTCACGCACATAATAAAAAGCAAAAATATGCTTGTAAGGATTGTAGTAGACAATTTGTCGAAAACTCTACTAAAAAGACAATATCAGACACAATAAAAGCTTTCATTGATAAGATGTTGCTAGGGCGTGTGGACACCTAGAGTGTGAAATCGAAAACGCTACTCTTAAATACCTTGGATAATCCTGATGCTGACGCATAAGCTCCTCTGCAATCTGGTAAAGATTATGTGGTTAACAACTAAAGCTTCTCGCAAATATAGGCTATCCTGCAATTTTTTTTGGAATTCACATTTTCTAACAAATAGCTGTCCTGAGACTGGCTAGTTTGGTTTTGATATCCAATGCGTGCAATTTCTGATTTGTCATATCCACATGCCCTAGAAAGAATATCTCTAGCTGGCATTAGTCGTGTTACAGGGGTTTCTCTCACATGGCTATACAATTATGTGAAAAAGAAATATGCTAAAACCCCACGTAAACTAAAGGTTGTAAAAAAGAAGAAGGGTAAATTAATTGTACAAATGGATGAATTATGGTCATTTGTTGATCATAAGGGTAATAAACAATGGATTTGGATTGCCATTGATGCAAAAACTCGTGAGGTAATTGGTCTATATATTGGAGATAGAAGCCGTAAAAGTGCTCAGGCACTATGGGATTCTTTGCCCCCAGTTTACAGGCAATGTGCTGTTTGCTACACAGATTTTTGGGAATCATATGAGAACGTTATTCCATCTAAACGTCATCGTGCTGTTGGTAAAGAGAGTGGTAAAACCAGTTATATTGAGCGTCTCAATTGCACTTTAAGGCAACGAGTTTCTCGTCTAGTAAGGAAAGCTTTATCCTTCTCTAGAAATCTGGAAAACCATATTGGAGCAATTTGGTATTTTATTCACCACTACAATAAAAGTTTATCCATTTAAGATCATCACTACTTCTGTAGGTTTACCACAACGTGAAGTGGCATATGATGGAGGCATGGAGGTCAATATTATTTGCTGATGAAGAAAAAGGTAAAAAAGAGGAAAGTAACCCCGTGAAAAGAGCGGCAAGGTCAAAGAAGGCATTAGCAAAAACAAAGACTAAAAAATTAGAAGATGGTAGTAAAGTTCACAGTTTTCAGACATTACTATCGGATCTAAGTAGCATAGTAAGAAATACTTGCAATTACAAAGGAGAGGAGGATGCAAATTTAGTAAAAGTAGACACTATAGCGAATAAGCAACAGCAAAGAGCATATGACCTACTTGAAGCTATAGAAATGTAGACAGAACGATGTACCCCTAAAACAGGATTATTGGCGTGAGGGAGAGGTCTAGCTATAGTATTTATAAATAAACTTCAGTCAGTTTTATTGCTTGGGGGCAAATGCCTCAGCTCAAGTCTAAACCAAAATCAAAAGTGCCCACAAAAAAAGTGCCCACAAAAAAAGCAACCCCGTAGGGTTGCTAGAAGTAATTCTTAGGGATAAAAACATCCCCACTCTACTAAGGATTCTTTTAAGGAACCCAAACTGCAAAGCTAAGAGTTAATATTTCTCCAGCTAACAAGGCTCTACCATTAGGTTTTGTAGGAAGAGGATCAGTAGTAGTCCATCCAGTAGAACGAACATCACTAATACTTGTGGAAGCACTTGCACCACTAGGACAAGCTGTTAGGCTGCTAAAGCCGTCTGTCGAGCATTCTAAAATTAAGGCACTTGTATCTAGTGGAGAAGAAGGGGCAACTGGAGGAGCAGGTTTACTTGCAGTTACCGAGGCTGTACCAGTTACAGTACCATCGGCATTAACCGTTTCTCCACTTGGATAAAGACTTGAAGCAAGTGTGTCACCAACTAGACCACCTAAAAGTCCATTGGTACGAACATTCACAGGTACTACATCTTGTAATTGAAGTTGCGTAAGGCTATCAGTGGCATGAATGTTCTGCGCAACAATGCGGTAGCAAATAAAGGTATATTTGCCGTCAGTGGCATTGCTAGGATTAACAAATTCTTTGGTTGTGACATAAGTGCCACCATCACAAGCAGTGTTAATTTGAGCCAATGTTGGGTAACCACTACCAGAGCCACTTGTGTCTACTATAACTGGGGCTTGCCATTTGTCTATAGAAAGGTCACTAGGAGCAGTGAAGGTGATAGGAGTAGGGTCATTTTCACCAGATTCGTTTGCGTTACCATTATTATTAGGGTCAACGCTTGAACCATCATCATCTAAACCATTATCAGAAATGTCTGTAACTTCTGTATCACTAGGATCAAGAGCACTAACAGTAACAATGTTTTCAAAAGGACCAAAGGTTGAGGCGTCAGTTAGATCAACAGTGACCTCAATGCGAATAATGTAAAATTCTGTGGGTTCTAAGGTATTTGTTCCATCAAGTAAGTTGTTGTTGCCAGAACCATTAAAGGAACCATTTAAGCTAGCGGCGTCAGCAGCAGAACCATCTGGTGAAATATCTGTAACAACAGCTGGAGTACCAGCACCATCATAGAAAGTACCAAAAGTAGCGCTTAAGTTTTCAACTGCTTGTACATTACTTAATGTAGTAGTACCAATGTTTTCAATTCTTACATCATAAGTTACTACATACTCAGGCCTATTATCATCATTTACACCAAATACTGTTTTAGCAGCACCAATAGCAGAACTTGTAGTGAATGGTGTGGGAGTAGGATCACCATTATCTGAAGGACCATTGTCTTCTGGATCTGGATCTAGGCCATCTTGAGAGGTATCATTTACAGAAACGCCACCAGGACTGCTACCACTGGCAATAGCAGTGTTATTAAAGGGGCCAGTAGAGTCATTGGGATCAAAGGTAACAGTAATTTCGAAGGCTGCGGTTTCACCCACACCTAGAGTTTGACTTGCATCTAAAAGGTTGGTAGTAGTATTACCATCAAAAGCATCTGCAACAGCAAGGACTACATTTTGTCCACCAGTACCATCACTTAGACTTCGCTTATCAATAACATTAAAAGTAGCAGGACTTGGGAAAGTATTGTTGAAGTTTTCAACTACTTGTACATCATTAAGAGGTACATTACCCATGTTCTTAACAACTATTTGATAAGTGGCTGTAAAAGTACCATCATTATTGTCAGTGGCTGTTGCACCAACGAAATCTTTAGCAATACCAATGACAGGAGACTCAGTAAATGATACAGGTGTCTTGGTATCATTATCTCCAGGGCCGTTACCCTCAGGGTCAGGGTCAGTACCATCATGTGAATTGTCTGTTATGGTGACGCCTGTGGGAGTATCACCTGTAGCAATTACTTGGTTCTCGAATGGCCCACCAACTGGAGTAATTCGGAAGCGGAAGCTAACTAAAGCAGTTTCGCCTTTTGGCAATGATGAAGCAGTAGAATCTAATAGCTCATCAATAGTAGTACCATTAAAGTTAGGGTTGACTACTATATTAGGGTTATTACTGGTTAGGTCTGGACCTACATCGCTATGAATTGTGGAGGCACCAAAGACTGTTGCAAGATCTTCAGTTACTTGAACATTATTTAAGTCCACATCCCCTGTGTTTTCTAGATATATATTAACAGCAACATTAAAGCTACCATCACCATTTGGGGTAATAAAATTAGTATTAGGTTGAATTTCTTTGGCAACACCAAGAACACCATTTTCTGTAAGAACTATAGGTGTAGGATCGTTTTCTTCCTCACCAACATTGGTTGTACCATTACCCTCATCATCAGAAGGATCATTAGGAGTACCATTGTCACCATCATCAATTTCACCATTACCTTCGTTTGCAAAGCCGTCACCATCTGTATCAGGCTCGGTGCCGTTATCCGAAATGTCTGTCACTGTGGCACCAGTAGTTTGGTCCTCACCAGTAGCAGTGGCAGTATTTGTTAGCGAAAATGAAGTAGCACTACTAGCATCAACTCTAATAGTAAAAGTTAAAGTGCCAGAAGCTCCAACAGCCAAAGTATTGCCTGTATCAAGTAACTCCTCATCAGTACCATCTAAAGGGCTAATATTAGCTGTTAAACCACCAGTAGTGCTTATGCCAGTAATCCCGCCTGGGGCAGGAGGAGCTACTACAGTTATGCCAGCGGTTGCCAATTGACCATCTATATCATCAGTTATTTGTACATTATCAAGTGGGGCGTTACCCAAGTTTTCAACAGTAAAAGTAAAGGTTAGATCATAAGTGCCATCACCATTATTAGTGATATCATCCAGATTTTTGGCCAAACCAATTTGAGCATCTTCGTATACAGTTACTTGAGCAAGGTTGTTGTTTTCATAGGTTTGGTTATCATTGTCAATACCATCAGTAACTGCACCATCACCAACAGCAGTGAGATTGGTTGCTACAAGATCAATAAGGGCAACGCTATTACCAACTTGTGTAGAAGGAACAGTGACTACTAATAGAACATTCTTAAAGTCAGTGCCACTACCAGATACGCCATCAGTTGCTGGGAAATTAATAGGAGCACTTACTAATGTATCACCAGAATCAAGGGAACCATCATTATTTTCATCTATATAAATTTGTATGTTTGAGAAGTCGTAATTATCTACATTGTCATCAGGAGCTATGCCGTAGATACCTGTATTTGCTTCATTATAATCTAAACTAATATCAACAGGATTATTGGTGTTGTTTTCTACAGTGTAAGGAATAACAACTTGATCGCCAGCACTAGCATTAAATAAGTTACTGTTAAAAATGCTGCTTGAGAAATCACTAACATTTGGATCACCAGTTAAATCACCACCACTGGGAAGGTTAGTGTCATCATTTTCAACATTGAAACTATAAACAGTGTTTACTTCGGTGGTTACTTCATTAGAAGCGGCAGTCTGCGTTGCGTTATTCGAGTCTACAAAGAAGGCTGTAGCTTGGTTTCTAATAATTGTGCCACCGGGGGTAAGCTGTGCCATAGCTAATCCACCGAGGATTGCTAATAGCAACAGGGTACTAAAAACTCTAACTAGATATTTCAAAATAATACTCCTATATAATGTGGGATTTGACTTCAAAATTATATTCTCCTTTACCAAGAACTAGAAAATATTTTAAATCAGGTTATTTTACCTCCACACGATAACTAAAAGACTTGCTTTGCTCAACCTCTAAAGGTGTTAACAAAATCCAACGAACTGTTGTATAGTTTTCTGGTGGTACTGTTACCTCTTCTTCCTCACCTTCTTCATTAACAATAGTTATGGTTATAGGTGCAGCTGCAAAGGTTTGGCCACCATCAATACTAAACTCTAACCAAGCCTCTTCAGAGACAGCAGCAGAGCCATCCAAATAAAAAGTGTCTTCAGGAATGGGGCCAACTGCTTGAACACCTTCAAGCGCAGTGTCACCTTGATTAAAAAGATTCACACGGTACTCTATGGTGTTTCCGGGGTCAGTAAACTCGGCAGGTGTGAATTGCTCTTCAACGCTGCCATCTTCTAAGACTACTTCTTCAACAATAAAAGATTCTAAACTCACTACTAAAGGGCTTTCGCTCTCTTGAGCAAATGCCAAACCTAGTGTGAGTAGTAAAAAAAGAGTAAAAACTTTGTGTAGGGATTTCATAAATGTAATTAACAGCTCCTTTCAAGCCATCTAAATCCTAGAAGCAATATGAACCTTTGCTACTTACATAACACTTACAATTGATTCAGGTACTTTTCAACTATTTTAAGTAATAAACCCAAATCCATGACTAAAAACTAAAATCCTATAAAAGACTATTGGAACAATGATCTAGTAGTTCTTTGTACTTTACTACTCCTTTCTATCTATAGTGTCCCAGAAGAATCTTTTCCCTAGAGAGAAATACCCTCTGTGAGCATGTCGTTCTGAGTAGTATGAACGACGAAGAACCTCTGTAATGCAATGAGATCCTTCACGTAGTTTACCCTCGGAAGGGCTCAGGATGACACCCCTTGCGTTGAATCAAGTAAGAACTTACTTGGACATCTATATATAATTTTAATATAAAAACCATGTTACTATGTCACACTATAGCTGTTATAAAATTGTTAGTTAATTGTCTAGTATTTTGAAAAGTTTTTCATTTTTTACCTTTCATTACTGAAATCTACTAAGTAATTTCTGGGTAACCAACTAGTGTGAATCTTGTCATTACCTTTCATTATTATTGACTTTATATGGATTTTAGTTTTTAAAGAAAGAAGTTGAGTATGAAAATCACAATTAAATTAAGCCACCAACTAGCACTGAGTACCTTGCTAGTGTTGTTTTTATCTAATTGTTTTATTGTAGTAGCACAAATAACTCCTGCAGGCACTCAGATACAAAATATTGCTAAGGGGAATTTCTTTGCATTTGCAGGAGGAGGTATTCGAACTATCACCTCTAATAAAGTTGTGTCTGCAATTAACGAGGTTTGCTACGCTTCTATAACTCCTAATGGTAGTGTTTTTACACCAGCAGCTACAAAAACATTAACAGAAGCTGGCACAGTTAGCTTTACTTATGAACTTACAAATACAGGTAATGCTTCTAGTGATGTAATTGTATCAGCAATAATACATCGTGCCAGTAATTTTACACCAAGAGAAGTATTGATAGCTGCTGATTTAGATGGGGATGGTAGTTTTGAAGCTTTGTTAAATGATGAGGGAACTTTAAGAGGCTTACCAATAGATTCAACGGTTAAGCTACAACTCTCTCTAGAGATTCCTCAACTTACTAGGGATTTGTTTGTATACCCTAATCTAGTAGCTAAATGTAGTTCTGGTAATTTTACCGATGATGATAATGTGGTGGAAGTAATTTATAATGCCCCTATAAAACTTGGCCGAACTGATGGTTTTGTATGGGATGATAAAAATGGTAACGGCATTCAAGAAGATGATGAGCTTGGTTTAGCAGGTGCGACCATACATTTGTATGATGCTAATGGTAACTTGGTTACCACTACACAAACAACAGCAACAGGTCATTACCGGTTTGAGGTACCTACTGGCAACTACTACCTAGAATTTGTTGCCCCAGAGGGATTTACTGGACTAAGTCCTTTTCAGCAGGGAGAAAGGCGAGATAAAGATAGCGATGTTAATGCAGCTGCAGATTCTAGTTCATTGCTAGGGCGTAGTGAAACTTTTGAGATTACTCCAGATGCAAGATTAGATTATGATGCAGGTTTTAGTCAAGGTACTGATCTCGAGCTTACCAAACAAGCCAACCTTGCTGAAATAGAACCGGGGCAGAGTGTAACTTACACAATCACAGTTTTCAATCATGGACCTAGAGATGTCTCTGGAGCTAGGGTAATAAGCACTTTACCCACAGATTTGGTGGAGGTTACTTGGACATGTGTTGCTGGTGATGGCTCGAGCTGTTCTCTTGAAGGTAGCGGCAACATAGATGACACAATTAGCCTTAAGATAAACGATAAACTTGTCTACACTATAACAGCAATTGTTTCAGAAGATGCTGTAGTGGGCTTAATTCTTGAAAGTATTGCTGAAGTAATTCTACCAACAGGAATAATAGACTTTCAGCTAGAGAATAACAGTGATGAAGCCAATCTAGCAATTATAGAACCTAAGGCAACCATTAATAATTTCATTAAGCAAGCTACGCCTCAAGATGGCTCTAAGTTAGCTGTAGGCCAAGAACTAGAGTATAGTATCAGTTTTAGCAGCGAGGAACTACCTTTGACTGAAGTGACAATTACAGATATGCTCAGTGAATTTCTAGCAGTGCCTACCTTGAGCATATTTCCAGAGGCCGACAGCCTTACTTATGATGAAGCAACTCGCACTATAACAGCAACCTATGCTAATTTGCCCGCACAAACAAATGTTGAACTTACTATTAACACTAATATAGTTGGACAAAATCTTCATGGTCAAAACGTTATAAATGAAGGTGCTACTGTTGTGTGGTCACAGGGTTCTGAAGCTAGTAATGCTACAAACCATCCTTTAGAAGATTTAGCAGATATAAACATCATTAAAGAGAGTGAATCTGAGGCAGTTGTTGCAAATAATCCTTTAAGCTACCGCATAGTTGTTACTAATAATGGCCCTAACAATGTTAAGGATTTAAATGTAATAGATGATTTACCTGAATTGTTAAACGAGGTAACTTGGAGTTGTGTTGCTAGTGAGGGCTCGAGTTGCACTGCTAGTGGCACTAATGACATTACAGATACTGTAAACATTTTAAACGGTGGTGTTCTTACATACACTATAGATGCTATTCTTTCTGAGGAGGCTGTGATTGGTGAAAACCTAGAGAACATAGCCAGAATAGAATTGCCTGAAGGTATTCTGGACCCTAATCCTGGTGATAATGAAGATAATGAAGTTGATTTGATAAGCCATGCAGGCATAGAAGATCTAAGTAAAACTGCCCAGCCCGCTGCAGGTACTGCTCTTAAACCCGGTGATGAGCTTAGTTACAATATTAGCTTTGATGTTATAGACTCTGTTTCTGTAAGTGATGTTCGTATTAGTGACGTTATAAGTGAGCACTTAGAACTTGATAAAATTACAATTGAAACTTTTATAAATAACCAGGCTTTGGCCCCTGATGTGCTAGATTACGATGAATTAACTGGTGAACTCTTAGTGGTATTTAACCTTTTACCTGCAGGTACCCATGTAGAAGTAGTTATAACAGGAACTGTAAAAGTATATACTCCAGCTGATGCTAATATTACCAATGCTGGTGCCACAGTTCAATGGAATGACATAAGCTCAGAAACCAGTGAACCTGTAATTAACCCAGTTGCTCAAGTATGTGACCTACTGATTTTACCAGATGGTGACACTACTTCCTCTACAGATTTTTCTAATGATGTAGTGTCTACTCCAAGCGCAGAAGTACTTTTACCCTACACCTTACAAAATACTGGTAATGGTACTAATGTTTATGACTTGTCTACTGCCCTTGAAGAGTTAAGTGACTTTAGTTCTAATCTAAGTATTTACCTTGATACTGATATAGACGGTATTCCAGATGGTGGAAGCGTTGATGAAATAAGTGTTGCTGCTGGTGAGATAGTTAACCTAGTTGTGGTAGCAGACTTACCAGACGGTGGAGAGTCGTTAAGTGGTAATGTTTTTGTAAATCTTATAGGTCAGTGCTCTGAAAGTACCTCTCAGGCCATAAGTGCTCAAGATGATAATAATATTTCTCGTATATTTATACCTCAAGGTGGTATAAAAGAGCTTGATAAGAAGTTAGTAACAAGCTGTCCTAACAATGATCCCACCTCAGATTTGTGTCAACCTTTGGGCGAAGACATTAAACTTTTTGCAAATGCCGATGTAACTTACC
Organism: Trueperaceae bacterium; assembly: GCA_965223045.1. Taxonomy (GTDB): domain Bacteria; phylum Deinococcota; class Deinococci; order Deinococcales; family Trueperaceae; genus CBDCVN01. The sequence continues at coordinate 2,183,210 of CBDCVN010000013.1, read as the reverse complement.
AAATACGTTTTGGGGTAGGTGACCGTGACCTTACCAGTGTAGAGGTAACTGACCTTTTAGACATTAATTTAATAGATACCCAGCCACCTTTACAGTTTAGTGAATTCTTAATTACAGATGCTGCTGGTAATATGCTAGATATTCAGCCTAACATTAATTACACAGTCTTTTCTTCAGCAGAAGTTGCCGCCGATTCTGGTCATTCAGGAACAATTAACTGGTCTTTTGAAAATTTGCCAGCAGGCAGTCAAGTGGTGCTTAGTTTGCGTAGTATCGTGAAGCCTGAGTCAGAGTGGATTCCAGATGCTGATGGCAACGTAACTATAGACAATAATGCCTGTGTGACTTTTGATGGCATTGAGAGTGACCACTGCGTGAGCACCAGTGAACAAGGGCTAGGGAATTTTATAGGGTTGGCTATTACAAAAACAGCTGATCCTGTTCAAGTTACTCCGGGTGAAGATTTAAAATATACTTTGGATGTCAGAAACCCTTCACAAGCAGATGTTGGTGATGAGGGTGTGGCAACTATACTTGAGGATGTAGAGCTTTATGACCCCTTACCAAAAGGCCTTAGTTATTTACCTGGTACAGCCACAATAACCTTACCCGATGGTAATTTACAAGATTGCTCACAGGTTAGTTGTGAACCAACTATTATAGCTTTAGCTGATTTAGTGCTCCGCCCCATTGATTATTTAGCAGCTCCTGAATCAGAGGCTTTCCAAAATCTTTCTCGAGTTGTGCCACCAGAATTTATAGCTGCAGGCCTTAACGATGTTGAGGATTTTCTAGCAGAGATTAGTGAAGAAGTGCTTTTCTGGCAACTACCTACCCTCAAACCAGATGAAACAGTCATTATTAGTTTTGATACAGATGTAGATATTGAGACTGTCTTTGATGAGGAGTTTACTAACCACGCCACTGCATTAGCATTTAACAGCCAACAAGTAGCTGTAGCAGTAAGCGCTGACTCAGCTGCGGTAGTACCAGACCTAGAGAAGTTTGCTAATAAGGCTATAATTCTAGGTACAGCGTTTATAGATAATGATGATGATGGTAAATTGAGTGAAGGTGATAGTGCCCTTGAGGGCATACGAATTTACCTACCTAATGGAGTTTCTGTTCTAACTGATCAAGCTGGTAGATATACCTTTTTAGATTTAGCTGCGGGTGTTACCACTTTAAAAGTTGACCCTATCACTATACCTAACTTGTACTTTAAACAAACTAAAAATGAAGAAGCCCCTGGTTTCTGGCGTTTACGTATTTATCCCGGAGTTATTACTCGTCAAGATATAGCTTTTGAGCCTGTCAATGCTGCTGTTTCTATAGATAAGCACGTAACTGTGACACGTGGTCCAGTAACTTTAGAAAAAAGCTTTGTATTTAAAGATGACATGATTGTGGTTGTTTTGTTGCTTAGCTCAAGTGAGCCCCTAAGTAACCTAATAATAGAGGATGTTTTGCCCCAAGGCGCTGAATTAGCATCTCCACCTATGTATAGTGCCACAGAGGCGCCTGTTAAAACCAATGGTCTTAATCTACAGCTAGGTGATGTACCAGCAGGTTTCAGCACCAAAATTGTTTATAGCCTAATAACTATAGATGAAAAAAGGCCAGCATTTACTACTCCTAGTACTGTTTGGGAGCTACCTTAGAATATGGAAAAAGATAAGCAACACTTCAAAGATCCCTCTTGAAGGGATCTTAGGAGAGATTGTGTAAGGCCTCATCTGCATAGAGAACCCTCTTGAACACATATTTGAAAAGACCTATTCTCGAGAGACTTCTGTATTTAGGTTAGGTGTTTGGAGTGACATCTTTCACCTTGTTAAGATAACAGTTAATCACTTCACTTTAGTCATGTAGAGAAAGCCTCTAAAATAATTATGGGACGGGCCTCTTTCGTTTCTATTATATTAGGAGGGATAATTAGTTTTTGAATTATAATTACGAAATCTTGAAGCTTTCATAGATTTCGAGCGATGTCCCCTTTCTGAGGTATTTTTATCAATTAAATGCTAGAAGAGTCAAGGCTAGTCAAATTGATTGAGTTTCAAAAGCGACTTGATTAGAATGCCTTCCAAGACGGCGTTGACCCTCATTGAAAATCTCTCATAAAACTAACTGGTCTTTATAGATAGGCATTAGCTAGCTGTTATGCTTATTCTAAGAGATTGTATAAATCTAATAATTACGTTATCGATAACTCGATATTTAATTTCTGAATAACGAATTAGTATGAGTTCTGTCAGCCTCTTCCATTATCATTGATGCTATGAAGCACTCGATTTTAGCAATTTTAATTCTTTCAACTGCACTAGCGCAGAATCAATTACCTGAAACATATTCTTTTAATTCACAAACTGAGCACACCTTACCGCCTGTAAAAATAACCACCACTTTAAATTTTAATGCTTTTATAGATAATATCTTAACCCTAGAGGGCATGGTATTTTTAGTAAAACTACCTGAGGGTGTTACCTATACTCCTGGTAGTGCCGGACTAGATGGTCAAGTAATAGCTGACCCCTTACAAACAAATAGTATTTTAGTTTTCGAGTTTTTAGCACGCACTTACGGCCAAATAAGCTTTGCCGTAACTCACAGTGGTACTGTACTAATTACAGAAGAGGATACTGCTCTGCTAGCACTTACTCCTGAACCTGTACAAATATCTGGTTTTGAGCAAGCTGTAAACCTTTATCAAGAAGCAGACCTAGTTACAGAACCAACAGTAGCTAGGGAACGTGTGAATGCAGTCATCACTTCACCAGAAGCTGGCTTAGTTATACGCTCAGGCAATTCTGTCAATATCACTACAGATGTTCCCCTCGATCACAGTGAGACTCTTTTTATCAATGGACAATCTGTTCCTAGCGAGCAAATTGGTCAAGAAACCCTTAATAGAGAGATTAACCGTAAAACCTTAGATTACATAGCTGTATCTTTGGCCACTGGTCCCAATGAACTACGCCTAGAAAGTACTGGTTCTAATGGTGAATCCTTCACAGATGCAATTACAGTTTTTGTAGCAGGTAGACCCGAAGTTGTAAATATGGCTGCACTTTCTGAGCTAGTTGCTGATTCTGCTACACCACTAAGCTTTGAATTAAAAGTAAGTGATGCTTGGGGTAACATTCCAGCTGATGGTTTTTTAACAATAGAGCTTAACAATGCAGACTTTGGTGGGGATGATGAGAACACTCAACAACTTGGTTACCAAGTACGTTATACTGATGGTAAAGCAACTTTACAAATTGCCCCCTTACCTGTACCCGGTGAAGTTAGCATTATTGCTAGCTTAGGTAATGACGCTGATAGCTTACGCTTTAAGCAAGATTTTGTTATCGGTTCAGATTTCCGTCCTTGGATTGTAAATGGAGTAGGTAGTGTAGGTGTAAATTATGATGTAAATGGTGATGATGATTTAAGTGTAGGTTACGAAGCTAGTTTCTTTGCAAGAGGCACTATCTTAAATCGCTATCAACTTACCGTAGCCGCCAATTATCCAGAAGACCGTCTAGGCGTCTATGGTAACCCCTATGATAGCTTTGCTGTAACAGGTTCTAGTGGCGAAATAAGTCAAGACACTGCTAGCCGCCACGGAATTTTTGCTAGAATTGAAAGTAACCTAAGCTACTTACAATATGGTGACTTTTCAACCCTTTTTGAAGATTCATCCTTCTCCTTAAGTCGCAATTACACTGGTTTTAGTGGTGAATATCGCTTGGGTCGTACCCCTGCTTTTGTTCGTGGTTACTTAGTGAACTCTATCACTAGCTTAGAGCGTCAGGAAGAAATTCTTAGTGATGGCACTAGCTTTTATCGTCTTGCTGCTAAGCCCATCGATAAAGGCTCTATAAAAATAGAAATCATTAAACGTAGTAGTTTTGATAACAGCCTAATAGATGATGAAATTGATGATGGTAAAGATCCTTTGCTAGGTGAATTAGTAGAGCTTACCCATTATAGAGTTAATGAAGAACTAGGATTTATCCATCTAACTCGCTCACTTCCACGCACAGATGTTCAAGGTAACCTTTACTCTTTAAAAGTTAGTTATAAAGTAACCAATGATAATGATGGTGAGCGTGACTGGCGCTTTGGTGTCCAAGCAGGTTACAACATTGATCTTGGACCCTCAGTTGATCACATAGCTTTGCGTGCTGGTATGTATCATGAAGTTGATAAAGATCGTGGAAATATAAATGTAGCTAGCGCTGGAGTTAGCTTAAATACAGAAAATTTAAATGCCAGTGCAGAATTAGCCTACGGTAGTGATGATCAAAATGGTGGTCTTGCAGCTGTAGCAGAAGTTGATTACAGCAGTGAGAACCTACAAGTTGCTAGCCACTATCGTTATAACAGTGAAGGCTTCCGTTCTGATGAAGTAAGTGATGATCAAGAAGGGCATAGTTTAGACACTCATGCAGCTCTGTTGGTAACTAGAAACCTTGGTTTTACCACTGATGCCAAATTTAGCTACCGTGCTGACAAATTTAACTATGACATTGATGGACTCGTTAACTATCAGCGTAGTGATATAGGCTTCGCTAAAGATGCTGGTGTAGAATTTGGACTGCAAGTTACTAACAGTGCCACAAGGTTACTCGCTGGCTTGTCTGTAAATAATCCTTTCGGAGTAGAAAATACCCGCATCAAAGTTTTGCACCGCCAAAGCTTAAACGAAGGAGAAAGTAGCACCACCGACTTTACCGTGGGTTACGGTGTTTTAGGAATCTTAGAACTAACTATAACTGATAGACTTAACTGGGGAGTTGGCAACAGCATCTTAGTAGGGTTAAACACCTTACAAGACAACTCACTCTTCGGCATCTTTGCTGTAGAAGCCACTGGTGAACTTACTGAACAAGGCAACACCAACTTAGGATTAAGCACTACATTTAGTAACTCAAACCTCTTAGGTTCAGCAGCTAATTGGGGCAGCACTCAAGTAAAAGCCAATTATAGTGTTCCTGCAGGCAATAGCGGTTTGGCAGGACACATCAACACAGGCATTAGCACCTCTTACCCAGTTAGCGATGAAGTTAGCTTAGAAGCTTCTCTCGAGCAAGATATTGACCTTGATAATAGTGATAATAACTTACATGTACTAGGTGCAGGAGTACGCTACGACGGCGATAATACTGATGCTAGCTTCCGTTATGAGTTGCGCTTGACTGAAGACATTAAGCACGTTGCTACTGCTGGCTTCAATACTCTCTTAGCTGATGATTTATTCCTAAGCAGTAAACTCGATCTTATAAGTGATGAAGGTGCTGATACTAAAGAAGGTTTACGCTTCAATGTTTCCGCTGCTTACAGAGGTAATGGAATAGATATTCTTACTCAACATACTTTAGAGTTAGGTGCTTACAACAATGATGGTGAAAATCAAATCAATGGTGACTTTCGAGTAACTCTACCCGTTACAGATTTTGACCTTAGTTTAGGTTATGTTTATCGCTATCAAGAAAGCACTGGTTTCCAAGACATGATTAGCGTAGGAGGAAGTTTCCAAGCTTGGGAAGGTGGCAACATAAGTTTATTTGGCAACCTTTATCATGATTGGCAACAAGGCGACTTTGCTTACGGCCTAACTGCTGAAGTTTCTCAGCGTGTTTTCTGCGGCACTTACGCAGTAGCAGGTTACAGCTGGAACACTCTATCTGACCCTGTTTTTGGTGGTCAAGGTTTGCAACTACGCGTGGATATCGCTGTTGATGAGCAATTTAGCTGCAATTCTCCTAAAGAAATTAATGGCCTTATCTTTAGTGATGATAATGGTAATGGTGTTCAAGATAATAATGAAAAAGGCATTGATCGTGTGCGAGTAGGCATCTATGATAATGGCAACTATTTAATCGCTGACACCCACAGCAAGCACGATGGTAGTTATAAATTACGTGATCTCAGAAGTGGCGTTTATACTTTAGTAGTTACCTTACCTGCAGGATACGAAGGTTTCAGCCCTATGAACCAAGGTGAAGATGACCAACTTGATAGCGATGTTGACTCTAAAGGTAAATCAGATCACTTAGATCTAAAAGGAGATATCACTTTAGATATAGGTTTACTTCCAGTAGGCTTAGTTCCCCAAAGATAATTTGTAGGTTCCTTACCATTTAAGATTGTTATGAAAAGTTGTTGGTCACAACAATAAATCAGCAAATTTACCATTAATCTTCTGTTCCAAGTGTTAGTTTTGCCAACAAATAATATACGAGTATGAGTGGCATTAATATAAACACAATTGTAGCGAAAGTATTGCTATTGCTAGCAGTTGTTAGCACTGCATGGGCAAAAATAAGCATTCCTATAACTGTCATGAAAGTTGCTGGTGTAAAGATAAAGTGTCCAAATACGTATCATGTTCTGGAAAAGCACCCAATTCATGCACGTGCTCATAGTTTCCATGCCAAAGCTTGCCTAGTATAATGTCCCCCTTTTGCTGAGTGGTAAGAACTTCAGCAAAACGATTGGCCACTTGTTTTACATCCTTACCGCCATCTTTAAGGCTCTGTTCATTTTCAGCCTTGTTATCTTCATGGTTAACTGCACCATGACGCATTAGTAAAATATAACGTTTAGCCATTTTAATTCCTTTGATTCCTTGTTCGAGCATCCAACCCTACTGCAATTGTGACAGGAGACTTTCAAGCACAACAATAGCTCAGGGTATTTGGAGGTGGTATTTGACTCGAGCACCCAAACCATAAGCCCCTAGAAAATTTGTTTCCCCTCGAGCACCCAAGCAAAATTTCTAAGAACCTCTTGAAGGTGGTGGTTAACTCGAGCGCTCAGCCAAGAGTTCCCATAATCCCTATGGAAATAGTGGTTAGCTCAAGCAAAAATCCTAGAAAGATTTTTACCTTTTTTCAAATTGCTATACTAAACTATGACTATTTCAGTTTTGGACAAGTACATCGAAACTACTCCTGATATTGTTGGCGGAAAGCCACGTATTGCTGGACACCGCATAACTGTACAAAACATTGTCATTTGGCATGAGCGCATGGGGAAAAGTGCAGATGAGATTAGTACAGAATATGGCTTGACCCTGTCGGAAGTACATGCAGCTCTAGCTTATTATTTTGACCATCAGAGTGAGATTAACAAGAGTATTCGGGGAGGTGAAGACTTTGTTAGGGAAATGCAGAGGAAAAACAATTCGGTATTAGAACAAAAGCTATCTTTGAGACACCGTGAATGAGATACGCTACTATACCGATGAAAATATTTCTCGAGCAGAAAGTTGACCTTATGGTTTCCTCGAGCAACCACCTAAGATTGCTATCAAACCTCTTGATGGATTTAAAGATGGTGATTAGTTCCATCTCAAGCAAATAGCAATCAAAGCTGCTAAAATAGTAGTCATGCAGCTACGCTTTTATATTGACCCTGATACAGAGATGCCACACATTTTCAAACATCAAATAGAGAGCATGAGGTTGAAGAAGTTTTCTTTAACTCGATGGAAAGGTATCAAGAGCGTAAGGGTGCGCGAGTTGCACTAGGACAAGCAGAGTCAGGGCGTTATCTCAAAGTGATATACGTTCCTGACCCAGAGCCAAATAGTGTGTTCATTGTAACTGCCTATGAACTAAAGGGAAAGCACTTAGCAGCTTTTAAAAGAAGATTGAGGAAAAAAGCATGAGTCAAAAATTACCACAGGGGTGGGATGAAGGTAAGGTACAAGGTCTTATTGACTACTTTGATAATCAAAGTGAAGAGGAAGCTGTAGCTATTTATAAGGAGTTTACAGAAAAAAGTGATTCTACCCTAATGAGTATTCCCGTACCCCTAGTACCTGCTATTGAGTCAATATTAACTGAATATCAGAAGGGGTTAACGCAAGCTAAAATAGACATTAATTCCGTAAAGTCCTAAAAAAATTATGTTGCAAAACTAAATTGTTTCCCTTCGAACACCCAAACCATAAATTATCACTCGGAAAACTTGTTTTTTCTTGAGCGAGCACCCCAACAAAAATCCCTAAGAACCAATTGGAGATGGTGGTTAGCTCGAGCACCTACCCAAAATCCAAACAATTACAGGGAGGTAATGGCTTGCTCGAGCACTCACCCCATAACTAGCCACAAATCTACTAGCTAGTCTAAGTCATCTAAAAGCAGCACATCAATGCCCAAATTGTCTTTTTTTAACCTACGATCGTTGGTGATGAAAATCTTTGCTTCATGATTAACACAAGCAATATGTAACGCATCAACCAAGCCAATAGTTTGTTTAGCACGAAGATACGCAGCTTCTATAATGGCATCTTGGGTCAAGGGCAAAAATCTTAAATTTGGAAATTCTCGAAGCTGCTTGATGTAGCGCTCAGCTATATCTTTACGGCCAAGCTTTAATGGTTGAACTATGAGTTCAGCTAGTATTAAGTCACAAGCAACTGCTTGCAGTAAACCTTTCTCAATATTCCCAAAAATCTCAATAGATATCTTGCCAAACTCAGAATGATTTTCAAGGGCATAGATAAATATATAGAAGTGTTTACTACTAATGCCTTTCACATAACTACAATCTTGTATAGATCTTAGTGAGTTTTATAAAATTACTAGCTAAGATTTGCCTATTTTGCCTATGTGATAGGGATAAAGCCTTGATTTTTGTTAGCTCTAAACCTGGATGTAACCAAGGTCCATCTGAACCAAATAAGACTTTGTGCGCGCCTGCTCGTTTAACTGCTTGCTCGAGAACATCAAAACGCCTAACACCAGAAGTGTCAGTGTATATGTTTGGATGACGCACTAAGTAATTTATGAGGTAAACCTACAGAAGTAGTGATGATCTTAAATGGATAAACTTTTATTGTAGTGGTGAATAAAATACCAAATTACTCCAATATGGTTTTCCAGATTTCTAGAAAAGGGCATGGAAAAAGGTATGGAAAAAGGCAAACTAGAAATGGCTAAAAATTTACTTACTGCTGGCATGGATATTACGATTATTGCTCAGTCAGCGGGATTAAGTGTTGAAGATATATAAAAATTGAAAAGGGGAAACTAATAGATTTTGCCAATTCCAAATACACAAGCCTTTAAATAAAGTTTTCGAGAACAAAGTTTTCTACTTCCTATACATAAATAAGTACATCTAAGACTGTTTTTGTGATAGATAATACTTTTGTAAGTCGTTAGTATTTATAGTTGTTTAGTTATAGAAACTCACCATTTAGTGATTTTCTTTTCTTATAAAGTTTTGGGATTATGAATTACATTTAAGACGTCTAGTTAAAGCGATGGACCAAGATGTCTTCCTTTTTTGGAGTTTAAATGCTTTGCTTTAATGTATAAATATTTTCATACTATCTGTAAAAAATATATTAAGTTTAAATATTTACAGAGTTAGGATTTTATGAAATTTTACTCAAGGGAAAGAACTGTTCTAACTAAAGGGGAGATTCTTCTACATCTTTTTATTAGTATAGGAGTTTTTTGTGGCTATCCAAAACTCTTGCATAATATCTCTGACTCTGTCAGTTATTTAGTTAAAAGAATGAGGGCAAGTTATTTTTAATTTTATATATGTAGTGCGCCAGAAAAATTTTTCCAAAAGAGCAATGACTTCCTGTAGCATCTGGAAGATCATTCGCTACATTCAGGATGGCATCTTTCGTTTTGATAAAGCAAGAACTTATTTGGACATCTATACCTCGTTATCAATTTACCAATGTTGCAAATCCTTGCAACTATGTTTGGGTAGAGCCCCAACACACAACAAAATATAAGGCAAAACTTGCCACAAAGGATTCTAACCTATGAAACTGCTATTTAAAATACTAAGTGAGCCTATAAAAACAACACTATTTAATTTCTACTCAAATTTATTTGGAGAATAAAGATGCAACAATCTAACACACCTCACAACAATAATAAAATTGCTGCTTTATTTTTTCTAATATTTTTTGCCTTGCTTTCTCTAAGCCCTGCTTTCGGTCAACTAAGTATAGAAATCATAGCTGCTCCTAACCTTGTATCAGACTCAAACAAACCAGCTGAAGGACCAGACTCTGCTACAGTTGGAGCAAAGGTTTGTAACACAGGTGGCACAGACTTAAATGAAGTTTATATCTATATAGGCGATTATCAAGGGAGTGTAGCAAGCAGTACACCTGGAATCTATCCCAATGGATTGACGCATGAGGGTGGTTCAGCAGGAACAGATGATGCCACAAGGTTCATGGCTACTCTTGCAGCAGGCACATGCATTGTGCAGTACTGGGTTGTGGGTTATAATCCTTTTGCTGCTGGCACTACTCCTAGCTTTGATGTATGGGCACACTCAACTTCTAGTGGTACACCCACAAATCTTGTTGATGCCACTCATACTTTCAAAATTTTATCACAGCTATCAGCCTCTGCTAATAAAATATGGCCTAATGGCGATAACAAAGTACCCGATGAATATGTGGCTGCTATTGAAGCTGCAATAGGTTGGGATGCCAGTACTCCTTTGGGTGAAGGTACTGCCTACCCCGGAGATATTATCAACCTTCAAGGCATTTGGTACGATGTGGGTGTAGTTAATATGGGTTTTGACAATGATGGTGATGGGGTAAGGGACTATAATGCATGGTTGCAACCTATAGGTGATGCTAGCAAGTTTGATGCTGGTTGCTTTCGTTTAATACGTGTCTACGGTTTGATAATTGTAAAGCTTAAAACAGGTGGAGAGTATCTTATTCCTTTTGAAAATCAATTATATTTTACCAATTTGCCAGAAAACACTGGTGTAGTGGGACTTGTCTATTATGAGTATGCTGCCATTGATGGTGCATGTGATACATATCTTACACCTTTTCAAGAGGCTGCTTCTGGTAAGGATGTTGAAAAATATACTGCTGACTTTGGTCGTTTGGTAGGCGTAAGCAGCCACAACCCCAGTATTGCCATTGATAAACAAGCTCCTGCTTCAACTAGTACTAATACTAATATTACTTATACCCTAGAAGTAAATAACACTGGACCTGTAGATGCTGGTTTACCAGAGTATGGGATACCTATAGTGATTCATGACAGTATACCAACAGGAACAACCTATGTTGCAAGCACAGCCACAAATAGTTTTACTCTTTCTGGCGGTGGTAATATTGCTGCTACTGTACTTTATTCAACGGATAATGGTACTACTTGGACAAGCACCGAACCATCTGCTAGTAGTGTTACTGATATTCATTGGTGGTTGCAAGAAGCTTTGCCTACAGGTGCTAGCGGTACAGTCAGTTTTGATATTAATATTCCTAGTGGTTATGCCGATAGTTTTGTTTCTAATACAGGAGCAATTGGCTTTGGTGAGCCAACAGATATTGATGAAGACACTGCTACTACCTTTATTGAAGGCACAAATGAGATAAGCGGTACGGTTTTTCTTGATAATGGTGCTGGTGGTGGTAATTTTGGTGATGGCACACAAGATGGTAGTGAAGGTGGCATAAGTAGTGTCACGGTAGAGCTTTATATTGGTGGTGTTAAATGGAGTCCTGATGAAGTAACTAGTGGTGCAGGAGACTATAGTTTTACAAATTTGCCTGATGGAACCTTTACTGTCAAGATTAAAACAGATGATACTGATTTGCCTGTAGGGGCAGGGGCAACTACTGTTACAGAGTATCAGGTAACTTTAGTTGGACCTAATGCTAGTGGCACAGATAACCACTTTGGTTTTGCACCACCTTTAACCATAGAAAAAACTGCTGACCCAACTAGTGTAAGTGAAGGTGACTCTGTAGCTTATACCATTACATTAACCAATCACTTGCAAGATACTAGTGGTGGTGGTGGCGGTGGTGTCTGTACCTATGATGTCTATGCCTCGAGCCTAAGATCAGGGGCTACTAATAATATGACTAGTGCTGGCAATGCAGTTCTCACAGGGGAACCAGAAGGCTCAACTGCTTCCTCGAATTTTACAGGTGCTGCTAACACACTAACTGTGGATACTTTTAGCATAGCTCCTCAAACAGAAACAATTACAAAAATTGAAGCAATTACAAGGGCTTATTCCACAAGTACTTTGTCTAACGACACAGTGACCTTTACTTTGTATTACAGTGGTTCTAGCACAGCGCAGATTTATTCTGGCCCTACCACGGGTCACAACACTTTCCCTTCAGGAAGTTTAACTGAGTTAACATGGGATGTTACTTCTTTCCTGCCGCTGGACTGGGCAACCTTTTCCAATACCACTTTATATTTTGAAGTTTTAGCTAGCCAAGTTTCCTCATGGGATAACTCATTTGCTTATATTGATGCTGTGGGTTTTCGTATTACTACAGATTGCGGTGGTGGAAGTGGTACCTTTGATTTAGATACCACACTCAATCCAGTACCCCTTATGGACACTTTTGATGACACTTATCTAGAATTTATTTCTGCAGATATCACACCTTCAAGTGTTTCGGCTGGCACTATTACTTGGGATAATGTGGGACCTCTCAATGCTGGTGTTAGTAAAGAAATTGTCGTTAACTTTGAGATTAAGGTACTTAGTGGTGCAGCAAACATTACAGCTCCTACAGACACAATTAACACTGCCAGCACTAGCAATGTCAAATTTGCTAGTGGTGAAACAGCCAATGACGATAGTGATACGGCCACTGTCACTATTAATCCCAAAGGTAGTATTTCAGGAGTTCTCTGGAGTGAGGAATCAAGTGCAAGTGGTACAACAGGCTGGGTAAGTACTACAGGCTATGAAGCCAATGATTGGCGCATTAGTGGTGTGAATCTAGAACTGTTTGCTTGTAGTGTTGACAGTACAACTACAAACCTATTTACAGGTTCTTTAAGTAGTAAAGCCTGTGGAGGAGGGGGAACAGGTACAAGTGGTTGGGTAAACATAACTACAACAATAACAGATAGTCAAGGTAGCTATGTTTTTTCAGGACTAGATAATGGTTATTACTATGTACAAGTCATCAGTGGGTTGCCATCAGGGGCAACACAGGCTGCAGAAGCAAATGATGATCAAACTGCAGGTGGTCAGACTTGCGGTAGTTGTGATAATACTTGGGGTAATTCATCAGCTGTCTTGAATTCAAGTAATTTCAATCCTATTGATACAATTGGTGAAGACATAACGGATGTGAACTTTGGCTACAGCACAGCAGCTCGTTTATATGGTGTAGTGTGGGAAGACCATGATGGTGATGGTGTGCAAGATGTTGATGAAGAAGGCATTAGTGGTGTTACAGTTAACCTCTCAAATGGTGATACTGCAACTACAGATGCCAATGGTAATTATATTTTTGATGGTTTAGCTGCGGGAACCTATACTATCTCTATCAATAATGGTGCTGGTATAACTAATTATACTCAAACAGTGGACCCTGATGAAGCAGGAGTATGTACAACTTGTGATCATCAGTATGCTGCTACTATAAATGCGGGTGATTTCTCTGGCTCACATGATTTTGCCTACCGCAAAGCAGGTACAGCTAGCTTAGGTGATTTAATCTATTATGATTGGGACGCTGATGGTAGTTATGAACCTGCTGATGGTGAAGAAGGCATTCCTAATGTAACAGTAAGTCTTTATGCTTGGAATGATGATGGTAATGACACTTTTGAAGCAGGTGAATTAGGAGCCTTTCGTGAACAAGTAGATACCAGTGCAGTAACTGCTACTCTTGGAGAATATACCTTTTCAAACTTACCTGATGATGACTTTGTAGTTGTAGTAGATACTGGTGATATTGTAGCCTATGCTCTACAAACACAAGACCCAGACGAAGTAGATGTATGTAGTATTTGTGATAGCACTGCTTACATAGCTAATTTAACAGGTAGCAAGACAGATGTTGACTTTGGCTATACCCTTTATGGTGATGGTAGCATTGGCGATTTGGTCTGGCGAGACATGAATGGTGATCAAGCACAGGCAGGGACTTCAGAAGTGGGTATAGGTAATGTTGTAGTTACATTAGAGTATGATTTTGGTTCGGATGGTAGCTATACCCAAATTGCTAGTATTAATACAGACACAAACACTGCAACTTTAGGTAGCTATCTTTTTGATAATTTGCCACCGGGAGATTACCAAGTAAAAGTAGATGATAGTCAAGCTGCTATACCTGAAGACACTCTAAACAACACCTATTTAGCAACAACTAGTGTTACCTATAGCAAAACGATTTCATGCAGCACTTCTCCAGCAAGTGATTGTAGTAATCATACAGACGCTGACTTTGGTTTTGCGCCTCCTGTTTCTATAGGAGATACTATTTATTGGGATGCCAATGGTAATGGTGATATGGACTTTAGCGAAGAGGGTATAGCTAATGTTACCGTGCAGTTATATAGTTTTACTGATACTAATAGTAATGAAACTTATGATGCAGGTGTTGATTCTTTGGGTGGCCAAATAACTAGTACTATTACAGCAGATGGTAGTGGTTCAGATCCTATAGGTTATTACAAATTTACAGGTTTGGCTGCAGGAAACTATGTTGTTCAGGTAGATACTGGAACTGGTTCACCTGTAGAGAGCAGTACTCTTACTGCCGATCCTAATGCAGATGGTTTGCCTTGTCATGTAGAGCCACAACTTAGTGATCCTTACTATAACGACCCTACAACAGGTGTGTGCGATGACGCTTTTGGCCTTACCGTTAACTTAGGAGCAAATTTTATAGGTGCAGACTTTGGTTATTTGCCTAGTGGGATTGTAGGTGACTATGTTTGGCTGGATATTAATGGAGATGGTATACAAGATAGTGGTGAACAAGGTATAGGCAATGTAAAGATTTTATTACGTGACCCTACAGATACTAGCACTATAAAGTCTATTTCAACAGATAATGATGGTTACTATACATTTGATAACATTTCAAATGGTATGTATATAGTTAAAGTTGATACCACTGATACAGCTACACAGACGGCCCTGGCTAGTAAGACTCCTACTGTAGACTTTGATGGTGATACTAATAACGATGAAAGCGTGCAAATTACCCTTAGTGGAGGTGTGATAACTTCTATAGGTGGCAACAGCTGTACAGATTGTGATCTTAATGTAGATTTTGGTTATACCATTATTGGTACCTATAATTTAAGTGGTACTGTTTGCTTAGAAACAGGTACTAGTGATGGTATTTGTGGTGGCATTGATGATATTGCCCAATCTAACCTGATTATAACTTTATACGACAATGATGGTAATGAACTAGGTACTGCTACTACTGACAGCAATGGTTTTTATGAATTTACTAATTTACCAGATGGTCCAGCACCTTATGATAGCTATCGTTTACTTAAACATACTATATTACCACCATTTGACACAGCTACTTTTACTACTACAGCGGCAGTAACACCAGCAAGTAGCATTGATATAAGCTCGAGTGGTCTTTGGGTACGTCAGAATGTACCCCTAAATGGTAGTAGCCAAACCGATGTGGATTTTGCCTTTGCGCCCCAAGATTATGATTATGGTGATTTGCCAAGCAGCTATAGTATAACCACGCTTAGTGATAGCCCTTCAGGTGCTAGCCACAATGCTGGTAGTCTTTATTTAGGTAGTAGCATTGATGAAGAAACTAATGGTCAAGAGAGTGCTAATGCAGATGGTGATAATAATAATGATACAGATGATGAAGATGGTGTAAGTGCTGTTAACATTGAGAATTGGACAGATGGCACTAATGGAGGTACAGTTAGCGTAACTACTAGTGGTTCAGGTTATTTGGTTGCTTGGATAGACTTTGATAATGATGGTGACTTTAGTAGCTTTAATGAAAACATTATCAGTCAAAATGTTAGTGCAGGTACGCAGAACATTAGTTTTGATATTCCTATAGGTGGCACAACTGAAGCACAGCTTTTTGCTCGTTTCCGTTTGTTTGAGAGTGCACCACTTATTCCTAGTGTGGCTTATACAGGGCATGCAGAGAATGGTGAGGTAGAGGATTATAAATTTGCACTCACAAAGTACGATTATGGTGATGCCCCAGACAGCTATGGTGGTGCTCGCCATAGCATTTCTGCTATGCCAATAGTGTATTTAGGCACAACACCACCAGATGAAGAAGCAGACACCTTACTAGGAGGAGATGCTGGAGCAGGAGCAGATGGTGATGACGGTGATAGCACAGATGACGAAGATGCTTTTACCAGTCTACCAAACCTATCAACAGCAGACACTAGCTATTCTCTAACGGTACCATGTGCAGGAACAGGAACAGGAACAGTAGCAGGCTGGATAGATTTTGATCTATCAGGAACCTTTACTAATAATAGCCCAAATGAACGAGCCTCTGGTAGTTGTGATGGTACAGATGCAACACTTACTTGGAATAGTGCAAGCAGTAACTTCCCAGCATCTTTAAGTGTTAACACAACTTATGTTCGTTTAAGAGTTGCTACTAAAGCTACTGAAGTTGATAGTCCTACAGGAATAGCAAACGATGGAGAGGTAGAAGACTACGAACTCACTATAGAACCAGTTGACTATGGAGATGCACCTGATACCACAAATGGAACAGGTATAAGTGACTATCAAACTCTAAGAGCCAACGGCGGCCCTAGTCACATTCTGGATAGTAATATTTATATGGGATCTGTGGCCCCTGATGCAGATACAGATGCTTTCGGAAACGGAACAGACACAAACGGCGATGCCACAGACGATGATACAGTAGATGATCCAATAGGCGGTGTAGATGATGAAGATACCTTCACTACTTTCCCAAGCTTAAGCACAACTTCTACAAGCTACACCTTATCTAGTGTACCAGTGGTAAATAACACAGGAAAAACAGCATACTTAGTAGGTTGGATAGACTTTAATGGCGATGGTGATTTTACAGATGCAGATATAGGCGAGCAATCAAACATAGCAGTAATACCAGATACAGGAACCAGCGCGGATTTAAACTGGCTAAACCTAAGTGGACTAGTAGCAGGAACCACCTACGCCAGATTTAGGATAAGTACAGATAGCAGTCTAAACCTAACTCCCTCGCCAACAGGCACATTGCCAGATGGAGAAGTAGAAGACTATCAAATAACAATAGGTACAGAGACCTCTCTAGGGGTAGCCAAAACAATAGGAAATGTAACAGATAACCTAGATGGATCATATAATGTAGCATTTACAATACAAGTAGAGAACCTAGGAACTGAAGAGTTAACGAATGTGCAGGTAACAGATGATTTGACCTTAACTTTTGCTGATTCATCTAGCTACACTATAGTAATTGCTCCCACACCAATAAACCCAGGAGTTGGAACGGCAGGAGAGTTAAGCGTTAATCCTGATTTTAATGGTGGAGATCCAGCAGCAGGAGGAGGAGCTAGTGGAGATACTAATCTGCTACTAGGCACAGATAACTTGGCAATAGGCGAAACTAAGAGTGTAGGGTTTGTAATAAGAGTAACTCCAGATGACCCTGATAAAACATACTTTAACCAGGCATTTGGTGAAGCCAATGGTGGAGCTGTAACTGATCCCTCGCACAATGGGGCAGATCCAGACCCAGATGGGAACAATGTAGCAAATGAAGATAGTAACAATGACCCAACCCCAATACAATTCAAGGAACAACCAAAAGTAGGAACAGCAAAAGTCGCAACTGATCTAACAGCTCAAGGAGATGGGACATTTAATGTCACATACACAATAACAGTAGAAAATATGGGTAATGTAGCGATAGACAAGGTGCAGATAGATGATGATCTAACAGCAACATTTGGAGCTGCCCCAGATTGTACAAATAGTCCAACTACAAGTTACTGTGTAGTGGCAGGAAGCATAAATAGTAGTGACTTTACAGTAAACCCTGACTTTAATGGTGACCCAGCAGGAACAACTCCTAGTGATGATGAATTGCTAGTAGGTAGTAACAGCTTGGGAATAGGGGAGAGCGGCAGTGTACAATTCAGAGTTAACTTTGATCCTGGTGGCCAGAACGAGATATGTAATAGAGCTCGAGCATTTATAGACACAAATAACGATGATAACCTAGATACAGGAGAGATAAACGACACCTCAACTGAAGGAAATAATCCAGATACAGACAATGATGGTTTTCCTACAGAGCAAGTGCCTACTTGTGTAACTGTTGCAGATAATCCAGAGATAGGAGTAGCGAAGGCTAGGCGGAGTGTAAGCAATAACTTAGGAACACC
Source organism: Trueperaceae bacterium (assembly GCA_965223045.1). Lineage (GTDB taxonomy): Bacteria > Deinococcota > Deinococci > Deinococcales > Trueperaceae > CBDCVN01. Next base: position 2,165,058 of record CBDCVN010000013.1, on the reverse strand, counting down.
AACAGAGCCAATATATGAAGTTAATTTTGAAATACTTGTAGAGAACTCAGGAAGCGTAGAGTTAAACAACGTACAGGTAATAGATGATTTAACAAATGTGTTTACAGCAACAGAGATACAAGGATTTAGCGTAACAGGACTGACAGTAAGTAGTGGAAACACGAGCATAGTAGCAAACACAGGTTATGATGGAGACAGCGATATAAACTTACTAGATGGAATAGGGACACTGAACCCAAACGAGAATGCTAAGATAAGCTTTACAGTGACAGTCACTTACAACACAATAGATCCTGACACAGTACCAGCAAGTGCGTTTGGGACATTTAATAACCAAGCAATAGGATCAGGGGCAACACTAAGCGGAGAAACTATAACAGATGAATCACACAATGGAGGAATTCCAGATGGAGATGGAGATGGAGATCCTACAAATGATAGTGATCCAACACCAATAGATTTTCCAGCACCAGTAGCACCAAGTGGGTCAGGAACGTTAGAAGTCGTGAAAGAAGTGCGGGTATTGAATGCAACATGTAGTGTAGAGATAAGACCTTGGGGATACATACAGAGTGCAGATCCAGGACAGTGCTTGGAGTATAGGATAACAGCAACAAACCCAGGAGGGGGAACAGTAACAGAAGTAGCAATAAGTGATGAAATACTACTTCCAACGCTATATAAAGCAAACGACGTGCCAACAATGAGTGGAGGAGCGATAGGTAGCCCACAAGTGCAGTGTGCTACCGCAGTAGGAGGACCATATGGAGCATGCGATAGTAATTCACGATTTATAAGGGTTATTGATAATACATCTACTAACGGCATTGAATTACCTAACAATGAATCTCTTACTCTTATTTTTAGGGTGATAATTCCTTAGAGATTTCATTTAGCCAAATTGGATAGAATTCCCCTAGAAGCCTCGATAAGGGGGATTTCCATATAACTTTCTTAAGTAAGCTAGTAGAAGTTTTAAGCTGGTAGGAGTATTGACCAGTTTAACGTGGTAAACTTAAATCATGGAACTTGCTGATATGCCTACTACATTTACTCAAAATCAACCAACTCAAGAAGGCGAACCAACTTGGGATATAGCTCATTTATTCCCTTGCCAAGGCCAATGGACTGAGAGTGAGTACTTAGACTTAAACACTAATCATTTTGTAGAGTTTTCTCAGGGAATTATAGAGGTGCTACCCGTGCCAAGCCATAGTCATCAATTCATAGCTTTTTATTTGGCCCGTGTATTATTTGACTTTGTATCAAAGCATAGTTTGGGGATGGTTTTACCAGCCCCTTTGAAGATAAAACTCTGGGAAGGTAAATATCGTGAACCAGATGTTGTCTTTATGTTGAAAGAAAACGAATATAAGCTTGGTGAGAAATTTTGGCAAGGTGCCGATTTAGTAATGGAAGTAGTAAGCCCAGATGATCCTAAGCGAGATACTGAGGTAAAAAGAGTTGAGTATGCCAAAGCAGGCATATCTGAATACTGGATAGTTAATCCTATAAATGAGACTATTACAGTATTCACCTTGCCAGCAGGTAATGATGCTTATGAAATAGATGGAGAATTTGGTAAAGGGAATATAGCTAATTCTGTTCTTTTAGCAGGTTTTCAAGTGAAAGTTTTAGAAGTATTTGCTGAGGCTGAATAGTTGATTTCGGTTTTTACAGGTTAAAATACAATCAATGAAAGATTCAGTATCAAAGTTAATAGCGCGTTGTAAGGCACTATCTATAAAAAAGCCTCAATTTGAACACCAAATGGAGGGTGAGAAACATAAACCAACATTTAGTTGTGATGTAATCATCAAGGGGGAGATTTATGCTACAGGACGTGGAAATACCAAGCAAAGTGCAAAAAAGAATGCTTGTAGTGAAGCCCTAGCGCGTATGGAAGAAGATAAATCTTGGCCAGATGGATTATACGATGTCAAGGAAAATATTATAGAGGATGAATTTGATGATCTAGAAGAAGAATATTCTGTCAAGGAAAATATTATAGAGCCTTTAGAAGAAGAATTTGAGGGAGATGAAGGGGATCAAGAGCTTGATGGGGCTTGGCCAATGCTTAGTGATTTATTAAGTAATTGCCTAAAAATAGCAAATGAGCGTGTGAACAGCAAATTAAAAGGTACTAAAGCTATAAATGAAATTCAATTTTTGGCCTTAACTCTTTACAAAGATTGTCTTGAAGATTTAGGAGCTAAGGATGATTAAGTTTATAGTTTGCCAGGAGAACTTTGCTTTTAGAGATTTTGGAAATCTTTAAAGCTTCTTGGAAAAGATATATAGGACTTGTAGATGTTTAAAGCTAATTCAGCATATAAAAGGAGGGTGCGCCTAGGGCAGGCGCTTATAATTTAAGGAGGGAATATTGTGAGAAGTCTGTTTTAAGTATTACCTATCAGAATTAACAAGTTGTCAGCTTTCGATTAGGGGAAATGGAGGTTTCCTTAGAGGAGTGTTAGAGAGGCGTTTTTAGGGAATTAGAGTTTTTTCAATTCCCTTTTAATTGAAGGGTGCAGGGGGGATTTAACCCTATTATGCTAAACTTAGATCATGGATGATATACCTACTACTTTTACTCACAATAAACCTTTTCAAGAGGGTGAGCCAACTTGGGATATAGTGAAATTGTTTCCAAATCAAGGTCAATGGGCTGAGGGTGAGTACTTCGATTTGAAAACTAACCATTTTGTAGAATTTTCTCAAGGGTTTATAGAGGTACTACCCATGCCAAGTGAACGACATCAAGATATTGTACTTTTGCTTTATAATTTACTTAGGCAATTTATTCAACCTCAGAATTTGGGTAAAGTGATTGTTGCTCCTATGAAAATAAAACTTTGGAAGGGCAAATTCCGTGAGCCAGACGTGCTTTTTATGTTGCGCAAAAATTATCATAAGCGTGGCAATAATTTCTGGCAGGGTGCAGATTTAGTTATGGAAGTAGTAAGCCCAGATGACCCTAAGCGAGATACCGAGGTAAAACGAGTTGAGTACGCAAAAGCAGGCATATCTGAATACTGGATAGTTAATCCTATAAATGAAACTATAACAATATTTACCTTGCCAGAAGGTACGGATATTTATGAAATACATGGAGAGTTTAGTAAGGGGAATATAGCTAGCTCTATTCTTTTAAAAGGCTTTCAAATAGAAGTTGTAAAGGTATTTACTGAGGTTGAATAGTGGATTTTGTTGACCTCAAAACAGATATAGCCTTTAAGAAAATATTTGGTAGATTAGCTACAAAATAAAAACATATTGCTAGCATAGGAAGCATAAGCACAGATATGCTAGAAACTCCTGCTGTAGATTGTAATTAGGTAACAGTAAACAACACTGTTTAAAAAAGTACTTGGTAGTTATACCTTAAAATATACTAGACTTATTGTAAAGACATATGATACGATACCTTAAATTTTGAGGTATTTATTCTTAAATACCTAAATTGTGGAGGAGAAAGAGTTATGTTTCTAAGTGTTAAAAAACTAAATAGAAACCTCTGGTTTTTTGCCCTATGCTATGGGAAAGAATATAAGTTTAGTGGTATAGCAAAAACTAAAAAAGAAGCTTTTAGATTATCTTGGGATGTTTGTGAGCTTTTGCTAAAAAGTACTCAAACCAACACGGCTTTAGTTTAAATAAAACTCCTACCTGTTTAGAGTATATTGACACTTTTGTTTTGTGGGACAGGGTAGTGCTTAGATGCCCAGTAATTGTTTAATTACGGGTATCATTGCTTCTGCTCGAGCCTCATCAAATTCAACTTCCTCTTTTAATTCTTGTTTACCACTTTTAACTTTCTCGCCTAATTGCCTTCTTTCAGTAGCACTAAAGGTAGAAAAGGTACGACGTAATAGTGGTACTAATGCAGTAAAATCATCACCATCTAAACTAGTTACCCAATCGTCAATAACTTCAAAGAAAACATAGTCATGCAAAAGCAAAATGCCACTATCTTTTAAAAATCCCTCAATCCAGTTTGCTGCTTGAGTAGGTTCATTAGCTCTAGATAAAGCCAAGCTTAGAACTCTAGCTGACTTTTGTGAGCTAAAATGCCTAACTTCTTGTAATAAACGAGTTGCTCGTCCTAGTACTAAACCATGAGCACTACTAAGCTCCACCATTTGCTCTAAAGCATTACACCACATAGTTTGGTGCTCTTTATTTTCTAAGAGATAAATGGAGCTGTGCACTGAAACTATGTGCTTATACATTTCTGTTGCTGCTTCATCATCTAAAGAAGTGCAGGCATTAGATAGTCCAATACAGATGCGAGGAACTAAACCATCAATAACCTCAGTGACCATACCAGCATCTGTTTTACGCACATTGCCATAACGCAACACCTGCACTAACGGTGGTAAAGCTACTAATAAATGGTTAAGGTTATTGGTAAGAGCAGCTTTGTTTTGCAAGTTCTCCATAAGTTTGCTAACTGCTTTGGGAACATTTGCTAGCAAGGTATGGTTGAGTAACTTTGTTAAGTCAGCTAAGTCTTCAGCTTTAGATGCTTGGTTAATAACATAGTTACTAGTTGCACTGTAGACACTATTTCCCCAAATGCTTGCCTCGATTAAGCTAACAGCAAATTCTGGTTGCCACTTTATCAACCAGTTTTCGTGAAAGCTGCCACGTTTACCGCTAACCTTTTCTTGTATGCCCCAAGGGATATCTAAGAGATTTAGACGATGTAATAAATGACTCCTTTTGAGGTGCAATTCTTTTCTTAGGTCTAACTCGAGCGTTTTCTCGAAAGCTTCAGGTTTAAAACGTAGGCTTTTCTGCAAGCGCTCTAAATCTTCTTGCAGAGGTACTTTGGGTATTTTATCTGATACTTTACCTAGACGGTCATTTATAATCAGTTTATCCTCAATAAGCTTCATAGGTGTACTATTACCAAAGCAAAAGATAGCTTGAATAGCCTCATTAAGTTCTTCTAGGCCGGGCATAGGTTTATTTCGTACTGCTGCTAGAGTTTCTGCTAGTCTTACTCCCTCTATAACATGTGCCGAAGAAGCATCTAAATTTTCTTCTCGAAAGAGCCTAGCAGCTAAAGCAAGCCAATGAGTACTAGCATCATTAGGGTAGTGCCATAAGTGATGGTACCAACCGGGAGAGTTAATGCCTGCTCCATAGCCACTATTTTGAGCAAGGCGTCCATAAGTCCAAGGTACCCAAGTAACTGCTACTTTGCTTTTAGGCAAGCCCTTTAATAGGGCATTATCTTCTTTTACCTTAGGTATATTAAGCAAAGCTGGTACATGCCAAGCTCCACATACTACTGCAATCTTTTCATAGCCTGCTTTTTGAGTTTTGCGAATGGTTTTACGCATATAGGCTTCTCGCAGACTCTCTATATAATGGTAGTCATGACTAGGCAATTTTTTTACCGACGAATCTGTAGTTTTTACAGATTGGTTAAACTCTTCACGCAAGGCCACCATAGCTTCTTGAATAGCAAGGAAAAGGTCAGTGCTGTCTTGCCTTGATTCCACCATTTCGTCCCACCATCTTTCCCCATCACTGTAACCTGCTGCCTTAGCTAATTGTCCTAAAGGGTCTTCAAATACCCTCAAGTTATTTTCTTGAACCCCCTCAACATTTAAGGGCAATAAATTTTCCTCGCTAACAGCCTCTTCTAAGTTACCTTCTTTTAAATTACCTTCTTCAATCACCTCTTCTGAATTAGTTTTGAGCGCAAAGAGATGAGTTTGTGGCAGATCCATAAAATGGAGAGAGATACCTTTGGTAAGACCATATTGTATAGCTTGCCACTCGGGAGAGAATTCTGCGAAAGGATAAAAAACAGTTTGCTGTAAGTCATCGGGCGTGTACAGCAAAAGTGCTATAGGCAGTTCTATATCTTTATGTGCTGCTAGTTCAATGACTCTACTAGCATCTGATGGTCCTTCTATCAAAATGATATCTGGTTTTAGGTTCTCGAGCGCTTGCCTTAAGCTCCGTGCTGAGCCAGGACCATGATGGCGGATACCAAAGATATGTAGATTATCTTTGTTCATAAAACCTTCTCAAAGAAACCCTGAAGGTTTGGGGCACTCAGCGTTTTCTGACGCACGATATCATTAGTCATCAGCTTATTTCACGGCAAGCACGATATAGATCTTTCCAGCCTTGACGTTTTTTGGCAACTGCGTCTAAGTATTCTTTCCAAATCACAGAATCTTGCACACGGTCTTGGACAATAGCCCCTACTAGACCACCTGCTAGATCATCTGCTTTAATTTCCCCATCACCAAAGTGTGCAGCTAGTGACATACCTTGATTCACTACTGCTATGGCCTCTGCAGTGCTCATGACGCCACTTGGTGATTTAAGCTTGGTTTTACCATCTTCTGTAACACCTTTGCGGAGTTCACGGAAGATTGTTACTACACGACGAATTTGCTCGAGCGCTGGTTTTTCTGTGGGTAGCTCGAGCGCTTTCCCTAAACTTTCTACTCGCTGCTTGACTATTTCTAACTCTTCTTCAGCAGTGTTTGGTATAGGCAATATCACTGTATTAAAGCGGCGCTTGAGAGCACTAGACAGCTCATTTACGCCCTTGTCACGATCATTTGCAGTAGCAATTAGATTAAAGCCTTTTTGGGCTAGTACTTCAGTATTGAGCTCAGGTATAGGTAAAGTTTTCTCAGAAAGTATAGTAATTAGATTATCTTGTACCTCACTAGGAACACGGGTCAGTTCCTCTAAACGAGCAATTTTCCCTTTGCTCATAGCCCGCATAATTGGGCTTTCTACTAAAGCCTTTTCTGAAGGCCCTTTAGCTAAAAGTTCAGCATAATTCCAACCATAACGAATAGCTTCTTCGCTAATACCTGCTGTGCCTTGGACAAGTAAAGTAGAATCTCCTGAGATTGCTGCTGCTAAGTGTTCAGATACCCATGTTTTAGCTGTGCCTGGTATACCTATTAATAGCAAAGCCCTATCTGTTGCTAAGGTAGCCACAGCAATTTCAATGATGCGCCTATTGCCAATGTATTTAGGTGAAGCGTCAAGCCCTTTTTTTATATTGCCACCTAATAGGTAAGTGGTTACTGCCCAAGGAGAGAGTTGCCAATTAGGTGGGCGCTTACGTTTATCAACCTTAGCAAGCGCACTAAGTTCCTCGGCATATTGTTGCTCAGCATGCCGGCGTAGAGTGTTGCTCATATGCTTAAGCTTAACATGTTATGGATTTAGGTAGCGGAGTGTAGTAAAAAAAATGTGTGCTAAATGTATGAAGGAATATCCTGCAAAAGAAAGTAGGGGAGCTACTTACACCTGATGTGTTAATTTTAGATGTTATTATGCAAAAGATGAATAGTTTTTGATTGGCTAAAAAAGGAACTTCTTATGAATTGGCAAGAAGCATGTGAGCATAAAAGTTTACAAGACTTACCATTTAAAATCGAACTAACTAGTCAAGGGCAATTACTTATGTCTCCAGTAAAAGTATACCACTCTCTTTTTCAAGGAAAAATTTCGGGGCTACTTTATATTCATTTAAAAGATGGTGAAGTATTAGGGCATGTTGATAAAGTAAGTCATAATTTGCAAACTTAGGATATGAAAGTTAAATTAACAGACGAGCAATGGCAAAAAATACTAAATTTTCTCAAGGGTTACAAGATAGTGTGTATGTTTAGGAAATTTAGAATTGGCAATGAGGATCAATGCAGGAAGTTTATTGAAGGAGTCCTTTGGGTAACTAAAAGTGGTGCACAGTGGCGTTTGTTGCCAGAAGAATATGGAAAATGGAATAGTGTTTTTAAGCGTTTTGACCGCTGGGGCAAACAAGGAATTTGGCAAGCGATGTTTGAACACTTTGCTGAGGATGCTGATATGGAAAGTATAATGATAGATAGCACCATTGTAAGAGCTCACTCCTGTGCAGCAGGAGGAAAAGGGGGAAACGAAGAACAAGAATTGGGTAGAAGCAAAGGAGGTTACACCACCAAAGTACACGCTACAACAGATGCTCTAGGCAATCCTCTCAAGTTAATATTGACTCCAGGGCAACGTAATGATGTTACCCAAGCAGAGGATTTGCTAGAAGATCTGGAGGCTGAAAGAGTAATGGGGGACAAGGGATATGATGCTCAAGTTGTACTAGACAAGGTAGCAGAAATGGAAGCAGAAGCAGTAATACCTCCAAAGGCAAATAGGAAAGAGCAGCGGGAGTATGACAAAGAATTTTACAAGGAAAGGCATTTAATAGAGAATTTTTTCAACAAAATTAAGCAATATAGAAGAGTTTTTTCTAGATTTGAAAAGTTGTCTCGAAACTATTTAGCATTTTGCCAGTTTGCGTCGGTACTTATATGGCTACGCTAAAATCCCTTCAAGTAATATTTTTGATTTAGCACTTTTAGTGTCAACACGCCCTAGTGAAAGATGAATCAGGAGAATCTAGGGCTTGAGTATACTGACTTCTATCAATAGCTTCTTTGTTCATACTGAGGTGTCTAACTAGCCATTGTTTCGTACTCTTGCAAATGATTCCTACAACCTCTTCATTCATTTCCTCTAATAGCTGCTTTTTGAAAAGTTCATAATCCTGAATAAACTCTCTGTCTACACATTTATCTTGTTTACCAAGGTAGTGCTTATTCCTAAGCATCCATTCATCTTCATAGACAAAGTGTGCCCTTACATAACTACCTAAAAGTACGGCTTTCCTTTTTACCTTTCTATAGTCTATAAACTCTTGGCTTATTACTTCCTCTAACTGGTTAACGAGTTCAACAAGTTTTTTATGTTGTTCATCAATATCTTTTGCACCTATGCTATACTTATTCTTCCATATAAGACTTGTCATTAATATCTCCTTTTTCATAACATTGCATTTCTGAGTAATGCGTATTTACAAGTTAGAGCGTCAAGGTTTAGAAAACCGTTAGTTATGACTGGCAGAAGGCAAGAGATTTATGAAGATATGGTTATCACACCCACACCGTATCAGGTCCCTACACTAAAAAAACTTACCACCAAAACCAAACCTACAAACATCTTCTTCATAAGTACCGCCTATCCTATTCTGTAGTGCACCCCTCAAGAATAGGTGGTAAGAAAGGCTTTAGAAAATTAGAATTTTCACTTCCTAGCTAAGCTGGTGGTGGAGGGAATTTTACTGTTTATATTAGTTTTGCTGGGGTGGCATATAACTTGGTGCTGGTTCTCCCCTAGGCCCAAGATATCGTAATCTGATCATCAATAATTAGATACTAGACTTGTTCTGAAATAAGGAATTAGGCAATAAGGCAGTTCCATAAACCAGCACAAACTCCTACTACATCGTCAACAAATCCCTTAATACGATTCCTAAAAGCATACACAAGAATCTTGAAACGCTTCATTCCTCCAATGGCATTCTCAACATATACACGTATCTTGCTCACTGCTTGGTTGTGAGCCTTCTGCTCTTTACTAAGCTTGGGATTAGGGTTGGCTTTGCTCTTCCTAGGTCTCTTATGAGGTATTGCAACATCTGCTCCTTCATAATCTTTCTCGATTCCTTGATATCCTAAATCTACTGCCACTTTAATATCCTCAAACCACTCCTCCTCAGGTGGAAATTCTTCCTTTAGCATTGCATAGTCATGGTTCCGTCCTCCAAAGGTTTGTCCCACAAACAAAATTACCTTCTCCTTGCTGCTTATCACTGTGTTTTTCTGCGTGTGGTTACCCTGTTTGCCACTGTATAACTCCTGTTGCATTTCATCATCCTTTGGGCGTTGATGTTCTCGCTCTGTAACATCAATCAGTATTTCGTCAAGTCCCTCAAAAGCTGCTTTGAAATCCTCTATGTTTTCAAACTCTCTAGCTGGCATATATCCCAAACCACTTAGAGTTTTCGCCATTATTGGTGTAAGACGTTGTACCCAAGCATGGGCATTAGATCGTGATAAATCAAATTTCTCCGCTAGAACATCAAACGTTGGGTAAAGTCTAAGGTAGTAAAGAATAAAGCACAGTTTTATATTGACTGTACTTAGTTTACTGTTTCTTCCTCCTCCTGGCTTACGATGTACTTTCCCTGCTTCTAGAGCCTTTTCATAACGTTGCTTTTCATGGTCTTCTAAAGCTTTAGCAAATGCAGGTTCTAGTTCCTCTACTTTCTTTTCGCTCAATCCTGTTATACTTCTTACTTGTCGGTCATCTCTTGGTAGTAACATTCCTTTATTTTGACCGATTTATTTATTTCAGAACAACTCTTTTGTATAGAAGCATTAGAAGAGGCGTTGGAAGGAGAGAAGCCAGAGATATTCAATACAGATCAAGGTAGTCAGTACACAAGTCATGAGTTTACGGATATATTGAAGGCAAACGAAATAGCAATCAGCATGGACGGAAGAGGGTGCTACATGGATAATATATTTACAGAAAGGCTGTGGAGAACGGTAAAGTATGAAGAAGTATATCTAAAGGAATACAAAAATATAGAGCAAGGAAGGGAAGAAATAGGAAAGTACTTACAATTTTATAACAGTGAACGTCCGCATCAATCATTGCAGTACAAAACGCCTGAATTAGTTTACAGAGAGGAGAAAACTAAATCAATAATAACAGGATAGGTTGTTATCAAGCTTACAAACAATGTAATCTCAATTTGATATCATTTTAGTAGGTCTTAATTAACCTTAATTTTTTGTCCGATCAATTGGGTTCACCTCAGCTCTGCACGTAGCTACAGCAACAATTGCCCAAGTAGACGTGCTTGTAAGTTGGAACTTCAAGCACATTGTGAGCTATAAACGAGAGCAAGGTTTTAATGGTGTAAATCTAGTGCAAGGATACAATACTATCGGTATCCGAAATCCTAGAGAGGTGATGAATAATGAAGATTGAGCCTATTGAAGGATATGACTCGCTTAAGGAATTGCGAAAAATTCGAGATGAAATAAGTGCTGGCCTAGAAGGCTTGTCACCCGAGGAAGCAGTAGCTTATATGCAATCGCTTCCTGGTATTCCTCAAGAAATTAACTCAAAAGAAGATGTCGTACCCCAAGAAAGAGAACCTGTATTAGTTTAGTCAAGTCAGGAAATTGTATGATTGTGGCATTGATTATTATGTGTTGGTTGTGGACAGCTTTTGGTATTGAATCGAGTGTTTGGGTGTTTAGTAATCGAGTCAATTAGGTATTCCAAATGTTAGGTATTAGTTGTGCAATTGTACATTAGGTGTATTACGTTGTGTTGTTGTTGTGTTCTTTACCCTTGCTGCTGCGCCTAACTATCGCTCAAGGTGATGCACATACGAATGGCGAAGTTAGGCGTGGTTTGAGTTTCAGGAGTTTTTGTTGCAGGATGTGCACACCTTAGCTCTGTACCGTTAGGTTAGGTTGGGTTTGTGTGATCGGTTTTCAAAATTGCTGTTGTTGCTGGTTTGAATTGAGTTCGGATAAGGTGTAGAATTGAATCATGAGTAGCACTTGGCAAAACTGCGATGCAGTAGAGCAAAATTCTAATATTGTAGGTGGGGTATGGGTATTCCGTGGTACGCGGGTGCCCGTTTCAGCGCTTTTTGAGAACCTAGAGGATGGTGCTCAGATAGATGACTTCGTTGACTGGTTTCCAGGCGTAACTCTTACCCAAGCTCGCCAAGTACTTGAACATGTTGCAAGTTCCCTAGAAGCTGCTTAGTGAAGATACTATTTGATCAAGGCACTCCAGTTCCACTTCGCAAGCATCTTTTAGCACATCAAGTTTCTACTGCTTATGAGCTTGGCTGGGCCACATTGCAAAATGGCGAATTGATGACAAAGGCGGAAGTGGAAGGTTTTGAGGTTTTGGTAACAACTGACCAAAATTTGAAGTACCAGCAGGATCTTGCTAGTCGGAAAATTGGAGTTGTAGTGCTATCCAGTACAAGTTGGCCAAGAATTCAAATGGTCGTGCCAGAAATTCAGGCTGCAGTTGAAAATATGGTTTCTAATGGTTATGTTGAGGTTAAGGTGCCATCTGCCAACGAATAGTGTATTGCATGGGAGGTGTTACTAGGGCGTGTGGACACCTAGAGTGTGAAATCGAAAACGCTACTCTTAAATACCTTGGATAATCCTGATGCTGACGCATAAGCTCCTCTGCAATCTGGTAAAGATTATGTGGTTAACAACTAAAGCTTCTCGCAAATATAGGCTATCCTGCAATTTTTTTTGGAATTCACATTTTCTAACAAATAGCTGTCCTGAGACTGGCTAGTTTGGTTTTGATATCCAATGCGCGCAATTTCTGATTTGTCATATCCACATGCCCTAGGGAAAGTGTAAAGAAGTCAATTTGATATTCAAGTATTTTAAGAAAGGGGAAGGAGTACTATACTCAGAATCGTCATTGTTGATTGTCTCGAGCTTTAAGTCATAATAAACAAAAACATCATTTTCCCCCATCCGATCAGCCGTTGGATGTTAAATCCTCCATGAACTCGTCATAAAGTGCTAACAGTTACTAAATAGTGGTGATAAATTTTTCTGTGTAGAGACTATACCCCAAAGTAAACTGTATTATATGCGCTTAATGTTGAAAATATAATATAGCAATAAGAAAGTGAGGTAGGCATTATGAGGTCAGTTTTTTTGTGCCTTATATTATTAGCACTTTACCTAAGCTCGCTAGCGCATGCTCAACGAGAGACATTACCTGATCGTAGTACTGACACAAGTAGCACAAGCTTTTCTAGTCCCAAAGAGCGTATTAACTTTTTAGATAAATATCTAGATTTTCCTAGCCCCATTAAAGATGCCCACTATCATATTGTTTATTTTGATAATGGTAGCAGCTTTCCTCCCGGCCCATCTGATTGGAACATACGTATCGTTATTTGGCTCGAGCCAGAAAATGTTCCCTTATGGCTCGAGGGCATGAACGAGATAGACGAGTTAGAGACTCCGTTTGCTTGGGTAACTGAACTAGGTGCTAAGCTCGAGCCGGAATTGCTTACTGATGCCAGCTATTTTGAGGTGTCAGGTAAACGAGCAGCTTTGCTTGAAGAGGGTGTTATAGCACTTTGGTATAGCACTTCGCACCTGTTTTAACATTTGCCTGAGCTAGATTACCAACGGAAGCAGAATGGAAATACGCAACAAGAGAAGTTAATAGATTCGCTTTCCCTTGGGGCAATGAAATTGTATGTAATAGATGTTTTGGTCCAAAGGCATTATTTTTTGCCAACTGGGTCCTTAGCTAAACGCCAGTAAAAGTATAGCAGTGTAGCCATTAAACCTGCTAAAGGGTGCCAAAGTAATCCATGCGGTTGAAAAAAACTGTTTGAAAAACAAAGAGGTCCTCCTGTTTGTGAAAGAACCCAAAAAACAGTCGCCAAAATCATAGCCAGTGCAGCAAATATCCATAGCAATATAGTTTTAACTCTACTCTGTAAGAATTTACCACTAAGTATAGGGATTACGACCCATTCAAATACCAGATAAGCCAAAACCAGAACCCCAATTAGGATAACAGGCAAATTCTCTACTGCTTTCCCATTATTCAGTTCTTTTAGTACCCAAGGTAAGAATGTAAGTATCACTACAGTAGAAAAGTAACCAATCCAGAGAAATAGAGCCGATTTTGCGAGCTGATAAACTCTATGAGCAGAATAAAATGCAAGAAAGGCTACATATGCATACATAGATGCACCATCTAAGATGCCACTCCAATAAGTTAATGAAGCATGAAACCACATACTACCAAGACCAAGGAAAAGCACCAAAAATATGTAAATATCTGGTATCCATGTAGCAGAAGCCATGAGGTTGGGTGCACCACCATAGTTGTATTTTTTGCTATGTTTTTTAATACTATTGTTGCCAAGTGTTAATTTAAGTTTTTTACGATCAAAGTAGACCCACAAAGCAATAATAAATGAAGTTATAATTGAATAAAGATTAAACCAAGTATTGGTTGGTTGGCGCACTCCTTTTGCACCTGCATTAACATCAGCTAATTTAAATGCCTCACAATAACAAGTATGAGGACTTTGTTTGGTACAACTATCAGCAGCACCCCAACTACTCCAACCAACATTTACAAAGGTTAGAAACAAAACAAGAATTATGTAACCACTCATTCCCCAAACGAAAAACCCTTTATAGACACATAAATCTAGAGCTTTACCAAACCTGCCAAAGATCCAAAGTGTGCAGAGAATAAAAATTACCAGATTTATAAATGCGCCAATACCAACACCAAAAATAAGTAGTACGGGAGCAAAACCAAGATTAAGTTTAATAAGTGAAACTACACTAATAATAAGACTAATAAGTGAACTAAAAAGAAGGAATATTTTGGTTCCTATATTCACAAGACTCCTAACCACACAACAAAAATATCAAAATAATGATACAGCATTTTCCTATAAAGTATGACCCAGCATAGAATAATTTCTTTTGGTAATTATGGGGATTCAAAATTACTATTCCTAGAAACTAGTTTCCTACCATCTTCGAGTTATTTGCTTGATGTACTACGGGCGACCCGTAGTACTATTCAATAGTTAAACATGAACGAGCATACTATTACGCGGTACCCTTAACTGCGGTTAATTATTAGAGTTGTTCGGAAACAAAATGTTGGACCAAATAGTTGACTCATTAGATAAAAGATTTGTACCCTTGCTAAGACTTAGCTGTCACATTTTGCATTTCCGGAGCTTTAAATTGAGCAATTGTACATTTTATAATGCACGCTAGCTTATTTCTGAACAAGTCTATTTTAAGTTGCCAGAAACTTGACGGGAACGTGTCTAGAAACTCAAAAGTCAAGTAGGTCAACATATTGACTGCTCAGGTCACAGAAGTAGTTTTTATTTATCCGCAGTTAAGGGGAGCACGACCCCCAATAGATTACGCCATTTATCTCTGAAGATATTACACCATTTAGCGTTGAAAGTTACAACGTCACACCCCTGATCCAAGTGGCTTTTCACGTCACACCCGTATAATCCCACATCAATCTCGCTGCTACTCTGATTGGAAAACCAATTTCTCTGGTGTTGCCTTATGGCCAGTGACGTCTTCAAACCATAAGCTAGTGGCCAGGTTTGAGCTTACCCCCAAAAACTGGACAGAAAACCCCGGCGAAATTAAGGTCCATAGAAGATGTAAAATATCTAGAATATGGAGATATAAATGAGCCAGACAAAAGGAATAAGAAAAACATATAAGAAAGAATTCAAAGCTAAAGTTGCAGCAGCAGCCATAGTTGGAGAGAAGAATCTTGCAGAATTAGCAAATCAATATGGTGTACACACCACTCAAATTAAAGAATGGAAAAAAGCTGGATCAGAAGCATTGCATGAAAGATTTTCACTACTAAGGGGCAGGAAAGCCAAACTGCAAGAACGTAGAGAGGCTGCACTGTACGAACAGATTGGCAAATTGAAAATGGAACTAGATTTTTTGTCCAAAGGGCTCAAAAACTGAGTCAAGAGGAACGTATGTTGATAGTCGATCCAAGGCACCCTCAATTGAGCATTACTAAGCAATGTGAGTTACTGAGACTGAATCGTAGTAGTTATTACTATCGACCTACAGGAATTAGTGACCTCAATGAAAAGTTGATGCAAAGGATAGATGAGTTGTATACAGATCATCCTTTTCTAGGTTATCGCAAGATAACAGCAATGCTAAATAGAGAAAGCTATAAGGTCAATCATAAAAGAGTATATCGTTTGATGTGTCTGATGGGTTTGCAAGCTATATATGCCAAACCCAAACTAAGTAAACCAAAGGAAGGACATAAAATTTACCCATACCTTCTGAAAAACAAAATCATAAACAAACCAAATCAGGTATGGGCTAGTGATATTACGTATATACGTTTGCAAGGAGGATATTGCTATCTGGTAGTAGTAATGGATTGGTATAGCCGTTATGTTGTTTCATGGGAAGTTTCGAATAGCATGAAAGCAGAGTTTTGTATAGAAGCATTAGAAGAGGCGTTGGAAGGAGAGAAGCCAGAGATATTCAATACAGATCAAGGTAGTCAGTACACAAGTCATGAGTTTACGGATATATTGAAGGCAAACGAAATAGCAATCAGCATGGACGGAAGAGGGTGCTACATGGATAATATATTTACAGAAAGGTTGTGGAGAACGGTAAAGTATGAAGAAGTATATCTAAAGGAATACAAAAATATAGAGCAAGGAAGGGAAGAAATAGGAAAGTACTTACAATTTTATAACAGTGAACGTCCGCATCAATCATTGCAGTACAAAACGCCTGAATTAGTTTACAGAGAGGAGAAAACTAAATCAATAATAACAGGATAGGTTGTTATCAAGCTTACAAACAATGTAATCTCAATTTGATATCATTTTAGTAGGTCTTAATTAACCTTAATTTTTTGTCCGATCAATTGGGTTCACCTCAGTTCAACGCCTCGTTTGGGTCACAACAGGTGATCAGTTCATCTCGATTTTGTGTAATCTGGAGCGATAGCTCATACACATATAGAAATCGGCGTGAGCAACGAAATACTTGCTTGGTGTCGTCGTATAAATCGCCGCTGATTAATATTTTAGGTACACCTTGGATGATAGCACCGAGCTTGATGCGCCAGAGAAATGCGTCAGGTACGTCATCACTTGACCCTAGCGGCGTAGTAGGTAGTGGATCCTTATATCGATTCTTAAGGTAGTTTTCAAAGTCGGCGTTAATCTTTCGGATTACCGTTGGCAACTTCCGGTGGCAAATAGCCTGACAAGCTACGGAGATTCGTGTAGTCCAACCACCATTTTAGGCTGCCAGAACCTGTTCGGCGGTCACTTCCTGCTAGGCGGGTATAAAAAGTGATACGCACCTGGTTGGTAAGCACTGATACTTTCGCCATTTGAACGACAGGTGGTGACCAGCGACGGATTCTTAGGGGTAGATCCAGTGACACCGTTTGATAAGGGCTCTTCAAGGTATAGCGTGGCCGAGTAATTGGGAGAATGGGATTCCGAAACTCTGGTAATTCGTCATCACGTTTATCCCAGTCTGAAGTTTATTGATCAAAATCGGCGTTAGCATCTTTCTACACAGTGCAAATGGGTAATTTAGGGTGCAATACTGTAGACACTAAAAGTTGAATTAATTGTCAAAATCTGCTATCCTGTACTTTAGCTATGAGGAATAGGTCTTCTGGGATGCATGTAGCTACAAGCACTCGCCAGTATAAAGGAAAAACTTATAAATCTTACTTACTGAGACGTTCTTATCGTAAAGATGGCAAGGTAAAAAAAGAAACCCTAGCAAACCTAAGTCCACTAGGTGATGAAATTATAGAAATGATCCGAAGCTGTTTAAAGGGTAAGCAGTTTGTACCTATAGATCAAGCTTTTGAAGTGATTGAATCTAAGCATCATGGACATGTAAAAGCAGTAATAAAAGCTATGGAGAAACTAGAGTTTAAGAGGTTAATAGCAAGTCGTGCCACACAAGAAAGAAACTTAGTAGAAGCATTGATAGCAGCAAGGATACTAGCACCAAATAGTAAATTAGCAACAATAAGATGGTGGGAAACAACAACTTTACCAGAAATGCTAGAAGTAAGGAAAGCAAGGGAAGAAGAAGTGTGTAAGGTAATTGAATGGTTGGAAGCAAGGCAAGGATATATAGAAAAGAAATTAACAAATAGGCATGTCAAAGGGGAGAAAGTATTAATGTATGACATGAGTTCAAGTTATTTTGAAGGAGAGGAATGTCCATTAGCAAAATGGGGACAGAATAAAGATAAAAAGAGAGGGAAAAAGCAAGTAAATTACACATTGCTGACGGACAAAAGGGGATGTCCAATAGTAACTAGGGTGTACGAGGGCAATTACACAGAGTCAAAGATACTAAAACCAATGATAAAAGAGCTAAAAGAGGAATTTGGAATAAAAGAAATAGTGATCGTAGGAGACAGAGGAGTAATAGGGAAAAAACAGATAGAAGAGTTAAAAAAAGAAGAGGGAGTAGGTTGGATAGCAGCATTGAAGACAGCAAGTATAAAAAAGCTGATAGAAAGTGGGAATTTGAATATAGAAGAATTGAAGAAAGAAGAATATTTAGAGTTTAAAGATCAAGAATATGAAAAAGAGAGATTGATAGGGTGCTGTAATAGAGAAGTAGCGGAGTGGAAAGGGAAAAAGCGACAAGATTTGCTAAAAGCAACAAAAGAAGAGTTAGAGAAGATAAAGGAGATGGTAAAGAAAGGAAGTGTAAGAGGGAAAGGGGAAATAGGAGTGCGAGTAGGAAGAGTAGTCAACAAATATAAAGTAGCAAAGCACATTAAGTTAAAGATAACACCAGCAAGGCTAAATTTTGAGATAGACGAAGAGAAAGTAAAGAAGGAAAGCGAGTTAGATGGGATATATGTAATAAGAACAAGTCTAACAAAGGAGAAAGTGGATACAAAAGAAGTAATCAGGAATTACAAAGGATTAAGTGATGTAGAACAGGGATTTAGGTCAATAAAAAGTGTAGATTTGGAATTAAGACCAATATATCACCATATGGAGCAACGAGTAAGGGGACACATATTCTTGTGCATGCTAGCTTACAACGTGAAGTGGCATATGATGGAGGCATGGAGGTCAATATTATTTGCTGATGAAGAAAAAGGTAAAAAAGAGGAAAGTAACCCCGTGAAAAGAGCGGCAAGGTCAAAGAAGGCATTAGCAAAAACAAAGACTAAAAAATTAGAAGATGGTAGTAAAGTTCACAGTTTTCAGACATTACTATCGGATCTAAGTAGCATAGTAAGAAATACTTGCAATTACAAAGGAGAGGAGGATGCAAATTTAGTAAAAGTAGACACTATAGCGAATAAGCAACAGCAAAGAGCATATGACCTACTTGAAGCTATAGAAATGTAGACAGAACGATGTACCCCTAAAACAGGATTATTGGCGTGAGGGAGAGGTCTAGCTATAGTATTTATAAATAAACTTCAGCCAGTGCATAGCGATTACACCGAAGGATCCTCGAGTTACCAAGCTAAGATGACTCTTGCTGTTGTAATGCGATCGGGTTCTGTGGTTCGGCGGTAGTACCCAAAGCTTGTTGGCTTCGTCCGTCCATCGCGTTCCTTGATCTTCAGCTGGGAACAAGAGTTTGAACTAAAAAAACAACTTTGTTTGGGAGGTAATTAAGCAATCCAAAGGTATCAGAGTATCTGGTCAAAGCGACGTTTTCAAACCACTATATTAATTTTATTCTACGAAAAAATACATAAATTTGAATATAAGCTTAAGCTAGGTCAGGCACAGATTATCTATGAAAGCTGTACTGGCCTTTTCAATAATGAACTATTGACTTAGCTTGCTGGAAAACCCTTTCCTAAACAATAGATGCTTTGTGGGCAAAAGGATTAGCTAATCAATTTCTGATTCAAAGAACATCTTGTCTTGACAAACAAAGATTTATTCGTCAAGACAGGTGTCGTGAATAGTTTAAAAACTCTCTCTACACTAGAACAACTTGAACTTGCTTATCAAGTTGGCTTGTTAACACTAGAACACAAGAATCTTTACTCTATGTTTAGACATGGTTTTTTACCTTGCTCTAATAGTTATGCAGCTAGATTATTAGCTACCTACACTCATCCTTATCTTGATTCTTTGCAACCAAGACTCTCTAACGCCCCTCACAACTTTTTCTTAGCTATTGATATTACCCTCTTCCGACATAGTGGCTCTTCTATCGAAGGAATTGCCCCTTACTACACTAGTCAAGGTAACTATTGGGGTTTAAGTGTTGCTACAGCTGTTTTGATCACTCCTGATACAAAAACTCTACCCTACCCTGTAGGTTTCATGCCTAATTTGCGTCCCTATTTGCATACTTCTACCTATCCAAGTATGACTCCTAGTGAAGTAGCTTTAAGCATCACTCGTAAAGTTGCTAGGCAACACCCTATCAGAGGAGTAGTAATGGATGGTGGTATGATTAAGCGTTCACAACTGTACAAATTACGTTGTCTAGGAATTCCCTTTGTTGCTCGTATACCCAATAGTCACTTAGTAAAGTATACAGAAAAGCAAGTCTATGGCACAGAAAAAGAAATAGAGGCTATGGCAGGAATAAAGATCAAAGAATTGGCGCAATTATTTCCACCAAGCAAAGCCCATTGGTATCCAAAGTTAGAATGCTATGCCAAGAAAGTAAAGGTGTATTTACCAAATGTGGGCAAGGTTTGGTTGATGATTAATTGGTGGCGTAAAGGAACAGGAGTAGAGTTATCAGTTTTAGTTTTTAGTGCTGAAGAAATGGGTGTACAGGAGATAATAAGGGCTTATAAAGCTCGCTGGGGAGATGAGGTGATGCATAGGTTACTAAAGCAGAATCTTGGGGCACAGGCCTGCCAAAGTCCAAAATTTGTTGTACAAATGAAACACTTAGATTTATGCATAAGTGCTTTTGGAAGGGTTAGAGAACATCTTATTGCACACCCTAAGCTAACTTTCAGAGAAGCTCAAATTGAAGTTGGTGAAAATCTCAAAAACCTCGCTTTGACCGGATACTCTAGCACCTTGTAATTATTTAATACTGTCTCCATAAGGGTTGAAATTTCAGTTCAAACTCTTGGTAGAGAGAGTTTTTAAACTATTCACGACACCTGTCTTGACGAATAAATCTTTGTTTGTCAAGACAAGATGTTCTTTGAATCAGAAATTGATTAGCTAATCCTTTTGCCCACAAAGCATCTATTGTTTAGGAAAGGGTTTTCCAGCAAGCTAAGTCAATAGTTCATTATTGAAAAGGCCAGTACAGCTTTCATAGATAATCTGTGCCTGACCTAGCTTAAGCTTATATTCAAATTTATGTATTTTTCGTAGAATAAAATTAATATAGTGGTTTGAAAACGTCGCTTTGACCGGATACTCTGATACCTTTGGATTGCTTAATTACCTCCCAAACAAAGTTGTTTTTTTAGTTCAAACTCTTGTCTTATAGTATTATTAAGCACTAACTATGTCTTTATTTCCAAATCTGAGTAAGTTTCTTCCTTTAATTTGCCTGTTATTAGTAGTAGTCCTTTGGGTAGCACTAGAAAGCTACCTACTTGGCATAATACCAGCTATTGGCTTTGTATTTTTTGTAAGCAAAGAAAATTCTACACGTCGCTTAAGTTATTTTGCACTAAGCAGTTCAGTAGTTGTCCTAACTCTTGCACCTATTAATACAGACTTAAGCAATATACATTTTTTAACATTAAGTACTTGCTTTATCCTTGCTATTGTATTACCAACTTTTATTTTGCGCTCTAAGGGCATTATCACTTTTAATTTCTTCCCAAAGCACATTAATAAAATTGATAAGATAGATATTTTTTATACCCTTTTATCTATTCCTCTAGCATGGGGAGCATTTATGCTGTATTTTCTAGTGCTTAGCCCTGATGTTCCTTTTAACTGGACACAACCTTCTAAACCTGAAGGAGAGCAGCTTTTTAGGCTTTTTATAGGTATAAATGGTGTAGGAGTGTGGGACGAACTCTTTTTTATCAATGTTTCCTACGCCATTATACGCAAGCTTTTTAGATTTTGGCCTGCTAATTTTGCTCAAGCAGTAGTTTATACTAGTATATTATGGGATATGGCTTTCAGAGGTTTTGGGCTCTTCTTTGTATATGCTTTTGCTATTACTCAAGGAGCTATGTATGAGCGTTCAAAAGTACTTTTGTGGGTGCTTATTGTACATTTGATAGTGGATTACTTTTTATTTCAAGCTATTGTTAGTGCCCATTACCCTGAATTTAAAGTGTGGTGGCACTAGAATATTTTAAGGAGATATTTTTATGAAGAAAAGCATTAGTAGTTTTTTAATAATAGGGTTTTTAATAATTTTGCTTTCAGGCTGTATACCTGGTCTTGGTACTGTTATCCTAGCCCCAGAATTTAGACTTAGGCCTGAAGGCTTGCAAGTAGTATCATTTACTCCACCTATAATTGGCTCAGGCAACCTAGTAGTACGCTTGCCCATGGATGTTTACAATCCTAACTCTGTGAGTTTGGAAGTTTCTCGTATAGATTTTGATTTTTTTGTGAACTCGAACTTGGCAATAACTAGTAGTTTCTCCCAAGGTTTTGGCATAGCATCACAAAGAACAAAAACTTTCCCCTTAGACATAACAATTCCTTTAGTTAGTGGGGTACTTCTTGTTCAAGATGCCATTGCTCTTGCTGGAGGTAGCTATACCACTTATCAACTTGATGGTAAAGTAACTGTAGATGTGTTAGATACTATCAAAGTTTTTGCCAAAACAACACTAGTGGCAGGCAGTGTAAATTAATATATATGTTCAGATAAATCCTCATCCTAGTGGATTTCAAGTCATTTAAAACAATTTGCAGAAATAAAAAATGCAAAGCGTTTGAGCATGTATTCTGAAGCTCTGCTTCCAAATAAGAGGAATATCTCTGTTGAGGTTAGGCATGAAAACTGATAATGTCATTGTTCTTGAAGATGCTAAGGCTCTTGCCCGAGAGGCTGCAAAGCGATTTGTTACCTTGGCTCGAGCCGCAATAAACAAAAATAAGCAATTTAGTGTAGCACTTTCTGGTGGCAGTACCCCAAAGCAAATGTATGAATTACTTGCTGAACCACCTTTAAGAAATGAGGTTGATTGGAGCAAAGCACATATATTTTTTGGAGATGAGCGTTTCCTAGGCCCTGACCACCCTGAAAGTAATTATTTTATGGTCAAAGAAACATTGCTTTCTAAAGTGCCAATAGTTTCAGAGAATATTTACCCCTTTCCTACAGTTGACATCGCACCTGAAGAAGCAGCTAAGCAGTATGAACAAACTCTAGAAAGTTTCTTTCAAGGTATACCAATGTTTGACCTTATTTTACTTGGCATGGGGCCTGATGGTCATACTGCTTCACTTTTCCCCAATCATCCGCAGCTCAAAGTAGCACCAGATAAATTTGTTTCAGCAATAAGTAATGCCCCAAAGCCGCCACCGACACGCCTAACTTTGACCCTGCAAACCATTAACCTTGCTAGTAATGTAATCTTTTTAGTGGCTGGCAAAAGTAAGGTGGGTGCACTAAGTCGTGTGCTTGATAATGATGAAACGCTACCTGCACAGAGAGTAAACCCTGCTAGAGGAAGTTTACTTTGGTTAGTAGATAAGGCAGCTGTTTCAAATTGTAACTTACTATCATCTAATCAGCTTTGATATGTGTGCAGACCTTCAGCAAGAACCTTGCCTAGCAGATTCAAGCCAACCCTACTAAATTACTATACCTTGAATACGTTAATGTTTGACTTTGGATTTGATGCAGGATGCAAAGTTTTAAATATGTGTTAAACTGTTTTGGTTGTTAAATTGCTTAACAATCTATTAAATTTAGTTTTGCCCTAACAATTGTTGAAATTAATTCATAAAGTATGATCAAATTACATTTAAGAGCAAAACTAACCAAAGGAGTTATAAGTGGTTAAACGTAAATCACAAGCTAAGTGGAATGGTAATTTAGCTGAAGGTTCAGGTAACATCAAATTTGGTAATGGAGCTTACGAAGGGCAATATTCCTTTAGCTCTCGATTTGAGAATGGTACAGGCACTAATCCAGAAGAACTCATCGCGGCTGCACATGCAGGTTGTTTTTCAATGGCATTTGCTCACACTTTAGATGGGGCAGGTTATACCCCTAATTCTGTTGCCTCAGAAGCTGAAGTTCAGCTCGAGCAAGTAGATGGCAATTTTGTAATTACCCAAATTACATTACGTACAGAAGCAGATGTTCCTAATATAGATGAAGCCACCTTTCAAAAGCATGCAAATGAAGCTAAAGTAGGTTGCCCGGTATCCAAAGCACTAGCTGCTACCAAAATTAACCTTGAGGCTAAACTAATTTAAATCCACATTTTTAATTTTAATATTGAGAAATAAGGAATAAGGGGGCATTAACGCATTAGAGATCCTTAGCTGTGCTCAGGATGATATGATGAGGCAATAATTTATCTGGACACCTATAATATAGAATAAACTATATTTTGTTATTCATACTTTTTTGCAATTCTTAAGATTACCTCTAGGCTGCGCTCAACATCATTTTCAGTTGTAGCCCAAGAAGAGATACTAATTCGCATAGCTGTGTGCCCTTGCCAAATAGTACCACCACACCAACATGTACCATCTTTTTGGATATCAGCAATAATCTGATTGGTTTTCTCTGGTGCTCCAAAAGACACCAAAACCTGATTCAAAACCACCTCATTTAGAATTTTATATCCAGCACCACTAAGCCCCTCGGCAAAACGCTTAGCATGGTTGCAGCAACGTTCTATAAGTTGAGATAAGCCTTTTTTACCTAAGCTTTGTAGTGTTGCCCATACCTCTATGCCTCGAGCACGCCTCGAAAGCTCTGGAGTATAATCAGATGGATTTCTGTAAGGAGAATCCGTAGGTAAATATTCTGCTGTAATAGACATGGCTGCCTGTAGTGCATTGGCATCTCTCACGAAAGCCAAGCCACTATCATAGGGTACATTAAGCCATTTGTGGGCATCTGTAGCCCAGGAATCTGCATTTTCCATGCCATTGGTAAGATACTCTTTTAAAGAGCTAACTGCTGCCCACAAACCAAAAGCACCATCAACATGTACCCAAGCACCAGCATCATGAGCAATAGAGCAAATATCAATTATAGGATCAAAAGAACCAGTATTGATATTTCCAGCTTGTGTACATACTATAGTTGGCCCTGAAATTTCTGGAAGCTCCTCCGGGCGCATACACCCTTGGGAATCCACAGGCACTTTCACCACCCTGTTTCTACCAAGACCTAGCAATCCTAATGATTTAAAAAGAGTAGGGTGTGCTTCTTGGCTAACTATAACAGTAATAGCTGGGGCACCAAATAAGCCATCAGCCTCAACATTCCAACCAGCTTTTTTTAAAAGAGAATGCCTAGCAGCGGCTAAGGCTGTAAAGTTTGCAACAGTTGCACCAGTTACAAAAGCCCCAGCGCTTCCAGAGGGCAATTTGAAAAGCTCTAATAGCCAACGTAAGGCAACTTGTTCTATGAAAGCTGTAGAAGGAGTTACTTGATGTAAAGCAGTGTTCTGATCCCATGTTGCAGCTAACCAATTAGCAGCTAAAGCAACAGGTAATGAACCTCCAATTACAAAACCAAAAAACCTAGGCCCAGCCATAGCCATCGATGCTGGGGAAACAATCTCATCGAGCATTTGCAAAACAGCTTTAGGGTCTACAGGGGCATCTGGCATACTCTTGTCAAATTGCACAATTTCTGCCACAGCTTTATCTGTTGGTGCTACACTGCGAGAGTTTAGTCCTTCTAAATAATGAATAGACCGTTCAGTTGCAAATTCTAGTAATTCTTTCATTCATGCATAGCGCTTAAATATAAGTGCAGCATTTTGCCCGCCAAAAGCAAAATTAGTTGAAAGGGCATATTCTACTTGTTTTTCTCTGGGCTCATTAGGAATGTAGTCAAGATCAAGCTCAGGGTCAGGGTCAATATAATTACGTGTAGGTGGAAGCATCCCAGAATGTACTGCTTGTATAGTAGCAATAGCCTCTACACCGCCTGCTGCACCTAATAGATGGCCTATCATAGATTTAGTACTCGAGAGAGGTGGTACAGCATCTTTGTTTCCAAATATGGTTTTGTAAGCTAGAGTTTCATTTAGATCATTAGCGGGGGTGCTAGTACCGTGGCCATTAATGTAGCCTATCTTATCTTTACTAATATCAGCAGATTTCAGTGCCCAATTTACACAGCGCACAGCTCCTGCCCCTCCGGGGGCTGGAGCCGTTATGTGATGCGCATCTGCACTGGTGGCATAACCAACTACCTCAGCATATATGCGAGCCCCTCGCTTTTTTGCATGCTCGAGTTCTTCTAAAGCTATAAGACCAGCACCTTCACCTGCAACAAACCCATTGCGTGAAGCTGTAAAAGGACGGCTTGCAGTCTCAGGACTATCATTGCGAGTAGAAAGAGCTTTCATATTAGCAAAACCACCTATGCCCATAGGGCTTATTGGTGCTTCGCTACCTCCTGTTAGCATAATTTGAGCTTCACCCCTTTGAATAATCCTAAAGGCATCACCTATAGCTCCAGAACCTGTAGCACAAGCTGTAACTACAGTGCTGTTAGGCCCTAAAAGGCCATAACGCATGGCTACATGACCACTTGCCATGTTAGCAATAAGCATAGGAATAAAGAAAGGGCTTACTCGTGAAATACCTCGTTCAAAGCGTATCCTAGACTGTGTTTCCCATGTTTGAATGCCACCTATACCACTACCCACACACACACCTGCATTCTCACCAGCAATTTCCTCAGGTGACAAACCAGCGTCTTGCACAGCTAACTCTGCACTTATAAGAGCAAAGTGCACATATCTATCAAGGCGTCTAGCCTCTTTACGGTTTATGTAATGTGATACATCAATATCAACTTCACTAGCTATATGAACACCTATATCCTCGGCTTTAGAATCAAAGCTCTGGATAGTGCGGATACCATTTTTAGCTTCTCTTTGGGCTTCTAAAAAAGCCTCAGCACCTATACCTATACTAGTGACAGGTCCTACACCAGTAACAACAACTCGCTTCATAACTATTTTGAGTCTATAAACTTAACAGCGTCCTCAACTGTAACAATTTTCTCAGCTTCATCATCACTAATTTCCAAGCCAAATTCATCTTCTAGACCCATAATTAGCTCAACTACATCAAGAGAGTCAGCTCCTAAATCATCAACAAAAGACTTCTCTAAGCTAATATCATCAACTTCTACATCAAGCTTATCCGCTGCTACTTCTTTAATTCTTGCTAATGTTTCCATAATTAATCCTCCGAAACAAATATTTTAGTAGAGTACCTACCTAAGATGAGGCATTGTAACATACTTACCAGATAAGTCTGTGTCAACGTAAGTTAACTTATGACACAATACTTTCTCTGCTGACTAGTGCATACTCATGCCACCATCAACTGCTAGCGTTTGCCCATTTACATAAGCAGCATCATCACTAGCTAAAAAGGCTACTACTTTAGCAACTTCCTTGGGTTGACCAAAACGTCTAGTAGGAATTTGCTCTAAGTAACTATCTTTTAAGTCTGTGGGTAAATTGGCGGTCATGTCTGATTCTATAAAGCCGGGGGCTACTGCATTTACAGTAATACCTTTGCTAGCATATTCCCTAGCTAAGGCCTTAGTCAAACCTATAAGGCCTGCTTTAGCGCTTACATAATTTGCCTGTCCTACGTTGCCTATTAAACCTACTACCGAGGTAATATTAACAATTCTCCCCCACTTATTAGAAACCATACCTCTTAGGGTAGCTTTGCTAAGATAAAAAGAGCTTGAGAGATTAGTATCAATAACTCCTTGCCAATCTTCATTTTTCATGCGCATAGCTAAACCATCTTTAGTAATACCTGCATTATTTATCAGAATATCAACGCTACCAAGGTCAGTTTTAACTTTTTTTATAAGCTCTATGCAAGCCTCGGCATTTGCAATATTAGCTTGAAATAGACTAGCCTTGCCACCTAAGTCAAGAATGGATTGAGTCACTTCCTCTGCCAAAGCAGCAGAATTACCATAGTGGATAGCAACTTGGTAACCTCTTTTTCCAAATTCTAGAGCCATTGCTTTACCTAGGCCACGGCTCGAGCCTGTAACCAAAACTGTCTTCACTGATTTACTCCATTTCCGGCCAATGTTTTTAGCGTACTCATATCATAAACAGCAGTTGCAGATACTCCTTTAATAATACGCTTCACTAAGCCTGTTAAGACTTTCCCAGAACCAAATTCTATGAAATGTCTAACACCTAGCCTGTTTAGCAATTGTATTGACTCTGTCCAACGCACACTATTAGTTACTTGAGTTGTTAAAAGGCTAGGTACCTTGTCCATTTCATTCACTAAGTCAGCACTAACATTAGCTACTATAGGAATGTTTATAGGCTTAAATTCTGTCTGTGCAAGATCCTGTGCCAATTTATCAGCTGCTCCTTGCATAAGAGAACAGTGAAAAGGAGCAGAAACAGCTAAAGGTACCACTTTTGCACCAGACTCTTTTAAATGTCCACTAGCTTCATTAACAGCTTTAATAGCACCAGAAATAACCGTTTGAGCTTCACTATTAAAGTTTGCCACCTCC
This sequence comes from Trueperaceae bacterium, assembly GCA_965223045.1. Lineage (GTDB taxonomy): Bacteria > Deinococcota > Deinococci > Deinococcales > Trueperaceae > CBDCVN01. The sequence goes on along the minus strand of CBDCVN010000013.1, from coordinate 2,136,916 downwards.
ACAATTCCTTCTACCTTATCACAAACCCTTAAAACAGTGTCTTTGTCTACCTTCATCACTGCTGCCATTGCACCTTCTTCCTCAGGAACAGCATCTTGCATATATTGTCCACGCTTACGTACCAGCTTTACAGCCTGAGTGACTGTAAGTGAACCTGCAACAACATGGGCAGTAAATTCACCTAGGCTGTGACCAGCAGCGTAGTCTGGCTTTGGTTGGTCTGCTTCCTTATAAGCAGCAAAGGCTGCAGCCCCAGCAGCAACAAGGGCAGGTTGTTGGTTAATAGTTAATTTTAAAATTTCTTCAGGGCCTTGCCACATAATTTCTAAAAGCCCCGGCAGGGCTTGTTCAGCCTCATCTAGTACGGCCTTAGCAGCAGGACTTTTCTCATAGAAATCCCTTGCCATTCCAATAGTTTGTGAGCCTTGCCCCGGAAAAAGGGCTGCTATTAACTCTGATGCCATGTGCCTCCCCAAGTAATAACACTAGCAGACCAAGTAAGCCCTGCACCAAAGGAAACCAAAAGTAAATTATCACCTTCTTGAACACGTTCAGAGTCGAGGGCATGCCGCAAGGCTAAGGGGATACTAGCTGTAGAATTATTACCATACTCATCTACAGTAACCACAACACGCTCTTCTGGCAAGCCCAATCGTTCGCGTGCTGCATTTATAATGCGCAAATTCGCTTGATGCGGGACAAAAAGTGAAATGTCATCAGGGGTCAAGCCTGCTTTTTCAACAGCTTCAATAGTAGCAGTATTCATTATCCTAACAGCAAATTTAAAGACCTCACGACCATTCATATAAAGTCTTTCACTGAGAGGATTACCATCTGGCAGACACTTTGCTACAGCAGAAATGGTAAGAAGTTTACCACCAGAACCATCTGCACCAAGAATCATTGACTTTAAGCCGAAGGGTTTAGGGACTCTCTCAACAATAGCTGCACCAGCACCGTCACCAAAAAGCACGGCTGTTGAGCGATCTTGCCAATCCATAAGTTTAGTAAGTACCTCAGAGCCAATCACTAATATTTTGTTTAGTTGCTTGGACTCAACATAAGCTTGAGCTACAGAGAGAGCATACATCCAACCCGGGCAAGCAGCAAGAAGGTCAAAAGCTCCTGCATTAAGGCCAAAGTGGTTTTGCACTAGAGCAGCTGTAGAAGGGAAAAGTGCATCAGGAGTATTAGTAGCTACTATTACCATATCTGTGCCCTCGAGCACCCCCTCTCCATGCCGTAACACTAGGTCCTCAACACTTTTAATTGCCATATGTGAAGCAAACTCGGATTCTGCAGCAACATGTCTACGCTTAATTCCTGTGCGTGAAACAATCCATTCATCACTAGTGTCTAGGAATTCCTCAAACTCAGAATTTTCCATAACCCTTGCAGGGGCGTATGCGCCTAAGGCTGTTAGGCCTGCATTGTATTCACTGTTCACTCTGTCACATCCATAGTTTAGTTTTCATCGAAAAGTTCTCAATCATCTTAGTTTAATGTAACTTTTCAATAAATGTTTTATCAAATTAATAGGCAGTTGAGATAGGACAATAGGTGGATGATAAGGGAACTACATGCAATCTCTTGACGAATAATGAATATGGGTGTATAATTGAAACATTCAATTCAAAAATTTTGTTATTAGACCTAGTCATGGCTTAAGCGTGAGAGTTTTTGCAGACATCAAGACTACGAATCCCTTCACAGAAACGACAACCAAAAGGTTTATAAAGGCAAATGGCTAATAAAAAGATTAGGATGCTGCTTTTTCATTAAAATTACACTAAAACGGTTGATCGGAAATAGATTGTCCTAATAAATAAGGTACTAGGGTAAAAAAAGCAAGTTAGATCAGATAAATTATAGTGGGAGTACAAAATCATTCAGGAGGTACTCCCATGACAAGTGTAAGTCAAGATGAAAATAAAAAGCAAGAAAAAGCTGCTGAACAAGAACAAAATTCATAGCAGGATACATCTTCGGAACAAGAAGCAATGCCTGTAAATGCTGAGGGTCTATTCATACTCAAAGGCCTGAATGGATGATTAGAATGCTGGCTTGAAGACGTAAAACCCTTGGGGTTTGTCAGAGATGCCATCAGGACATCCCCAAAGGTGGCTATTGTGGTTGATCACTTTCCTGAAAAGATGACTGGAGAGCCCTGTGATACGGAAACCGGTCATGCAGGGTTCGGAGAGGGGCTGTTGGAAAAGTGTCTAATAATATAACTCGCTGGCAACCTACTCTACTTCACGCACGGTTCTGCAATGGCAGTGGGAGGGGCGACCCTCCTTCTGACCATAGCGTCACACCCCTACTTCTTGTGCTGATTTACCTCATGCAATTTGGGTGCGTGGTATATTTGTACAATGAGTGAGGTACTTGCTATCGACACACAGTCTAAACAAGTCGTAACTCAGCCGGCATGGGCAAGTGAGGTAGGTGAAGATGAGTATGGACATTACGCCGATTTGGATTTTAAGGGTGTAGTGCAACGTTTTCGCTGGATAAAGTCAGGTAAATTCCTAATGGGTTCACCTGACAACGAACAGGATAGATCCAGTGATGAAACCCAACATGAAGTAATTCTTACCAAAGGCTATTGGCTAGCAGAAACAGCTTGCACTCAAGCATTGTGGCAAGCAGTAATGGGAAATAACCTAAGCTGTTTTAAAGGTGATGAGTTACCTGTTGATTGTGTTTCTTGGGAAGATGTACAAAGTTTTGTTGAGAAAGTCAATGGCTTGGGTGGAGATAAAACTCTAGATTTTCGTTTACCAACAGAAGCAGAATGGGAGTATGGCTGTAGAGCAAGAACGGATACACCATTTTCTTTTGGAGAAACAATTAATTCAAAACAGGTCAATTTTAATGGTAATTTTCCTTATTTAAACAGCAAGAAAAGTGAATACCGAGAAAAAACGATAGTTGTTCACTCGTTACTTTGTAATAATTGGGGGTTATATGAAATGCATGGAAACCTATGGGAGTGGTGTGAAGATTGGCATAGATGCTATGAAGCAAGTAATAAAATAACTGTTGACCCCCGTAGTCATGATACGGGCAGAGGTCGTGTAATGCGGGGTGGCGCGTGGGTAAGTGTTGCAGGGGGTTGCCGTTCGGCCTGTCGTTTCATCGTTGCCCCTAACGTTTGCGACGCCTACACTGACTTCTGCCTAGCCTCAGGTCATCAAGTAACGGAGTCAGGTTAAGCGAAATCAAGTAAAAAACTGAGGACACAGGGGAGTTACTGATGTTGAGGAGTAGTGCTGAGTGTGTTGTGGAGAGGGTTAAGTAGGCTCTTAGGGGTAGGTTTTTTGCTCAGTAAGAATGTATATCGCATTTTGTCATCAAAAAGTAGGGTTTTTGACCCCTAAAATCCCGTGCTATTTGAGGTTTTAGGGTGAAATTATTTTTTATAAAAAATGGCTACACCTCGACCCCCATCAGGTCTAAGATATATTTTTGCTCTTCGTCTGGAACAGTGTTCCGATAAAAAGACATTCCATTTGTTTCAATTCTATTTCTGGTGATTGTTTTCAGTGTTTCTATTACTTGTACAAACGTCCATCTTCTTTCCCATCCTTTTTTGTCCTTCTTGAACAATGGTCCTAATCGTTTTTGCATGTGCCACTGCACATAATACGCTAGCATACATAAAAATACATGTGCTTTGATACGATGATCTAGATTATGATACACAGGTCGCATTTCTAACTGCACTGTTTTTAAATTGCGGAATGCTTTTTCTACTTGCTCTAGTTTCTTGTAGCTAGTCACAACCTCTTCTTTGTCCATCGTTTTTTCATCTACTTTGGTTGTTATTACATAACATCCATCTAGATCCTTAGCTTTTGCTATTGCCCCTTCTTTTTTACTCCATAACAGCTTATGTTTGGTTGATTCCTTTTCTTTATTATCTCCTGTTACTTTCCAACTAATATATTTACCCATTTTGTATTTCTGTAGCACTTTTCCTACTCGTGCTCCCAATACCTCTACAGTTGTTTTTTGCTTGTAGTTTGCTATTTCTTCAAGCTCCTCAGTCGTCAGTTCAATCAGTTTTTCTCTCGTTTTTGCATCTCGTTTTGCTGATTCAGGGTTTTTGCATAAACAGTATCTTCTACTTGGATTTTCAGCGTTTACTACCTCTGTTATCTTCTTTTCATTGAACTCAGATGGCTTTATTATTCCTTTTTCTATTAGTTTATGTATTCCAGCCCTTGTTAGTGCTCCTATTGTCTTTACACCTTTTTCCTCTAATTCTTCTGCTATTGCTTCTGTTACCATTCCTCTATCCCCTACAAATATCGCTTGCTTTATTTCATACGTCTCTTTTAGTTCTCCTATCTTGTTTGAAACTGTTGTCTGATCCTTAGTATTTCCCTTGAAAACTTCTACTCCTACTGGACAACCTTCTCCATTACATATTAATCCTATTACTATTTGTTCATGTTTCTTCTTCCCGTCTCGGTTATATCCATATTTTACCAATTCGCTATTTGTGTATTGGCCTTCCAAATAACTGCTCGTGACATCATATAGTACAAGATTTCCATTCTTGAGATGTTTCTTGGCTAACTTCTTCTGAATTCCTTTTTGTCTTGCTAGCAGTCTATCTAATGCCTCATAACAATGTTTTCTTACATCTGGTCTTCCTTCTACTCCACATTGTTCCCAAAGACTACTATTATTATATTGATTGCATAATGCTAACTTGCTTCCAGCAAATATTATCCTACCTATTATCATCGCGCTTATGTTACTCACCCATGGCTGGGGTTGTGAATACATTGCCTTATCTAATCCTATTTCCTTAATCATTGACAATATCGTATGACTTGCTCCATATTCTTTACTGCCTACTATTTGTACAGCTTTTGGATTACTTTTAGCAATAACCTCATTACGAAAGGTTAGCTGTAACATTTTAAGTTGCTCTAGAGTTTGTCCTGTTATCCTTCCGAATTGTTTGTGTTTTATTTTTCCATCTTCACGATAGCTGCTACGTATTACTCCTACTGGCTTATCTGTATTCGCATACTGGATCTCTAGGTGCATATTGTTTGTAGTAGCCACTATGGCTACACTATAAAAATATATCCCTATTTTGTCAATGATATGCTGTGGCTACTTGAAAAAAGTAGAAAAGTGGTGATACTGGCTTTGGTAACAGTGTTTTTAAAGTTGAAAATGGCGTTTTTTCGATACAACTTGCGGTATATGCGCCCAGAACAAGAAAAATCAGAAGACCGTTTATTCCGCTTAAGGATTATGGTTCTTATGAATCCTGTGGTCGTCGGGAAGGCTCCAAGAAGTGCGGAAATAGCATTTACAATTGATTGATTTTTAATCTCATTATCAAAAGAGGCTTTAGGATCAAGTGCTCGAGCAGTTATCAAGGTGGTAACAAGTACGATAAAAGTGATAAGAAATCCTTGCACGATGATTTCTAGGAAGTTTTCTGTTAAGCCAGTGAAATTTGGAAGAGCTACAAAGTCCCTAAGCATTTTAAACGTGACAGAAACTGTATTCACGTCGAATGTAAAGATATATTGTAGTAAGCCACTTAGAGCCATCACTATAAGTGAACCAGATATAACATTTCCCCACAAACTCATAAAAGATAATGAAGTAATTTTACGCCAAGTAAACAGAGCAACAACTACACCAAGTGCAATGTATGATTCAGCATTGAAAGTAAGGTCTGCCCCAATTATTTTTGGTAATGTCCCTCATTGTTCTAAGTAGTAAGCCCTCCATATGCAATCCCTGTCAGATGAGCCATGTTTCTATTAAAGGTAGTTAAATCATCAACACAAAACTGATTTAGATGATTGTGACCACACGCTCTTGCTAAGACTTGCAATAAATGTACACTGGACTCCAAATAGTTCTTTAGCTGTAGGGCTGACTTTTGAACATCTAGACGTTCACGCAAATTCTCTTTTTGTGTGGCAATGCCTACAGGGCAATTGTTAGTATGGCAAGCACGCATACCCAAACAACCTATAGCCTGCATAGCAGCATTTGAAACAGCAATGCCATCTGCTCCTAAAGCTAGGGCCTTAGCAAAGTGTGACTCTGTGCGTAAACCACCAGTAATAATTAAAGTGACATTGTTATGGCCACTTTTATCTAAATGCCTCCGTGATCTAGCTAAAGCAGGAATGGTAGGTACACTAATGTTGTGTTTAAAAACATTAGGGGCTGCACCTGTGCCACCCCCGCGGCCATCTAATATTATGTAATCTACACCTACAGCAAGGGCAAAATCTATATCATCTTCTATGTGTTGTGCAGACATTTTAAAGCCAATAGGAATTCCTCCAGAAACTTCACGAACTTTATCAGCAATCTGTTTAAATTCCTCAACCCCATGCACATCAGGGAAAGTGGCAGGACTAACAGCTGGTGTACCCTCAGCAAGTCCTCTCACTTCAGCTATTTTACCTTTTACTTTGTCACCAGGTAAATGACCACCCGTGCCTGTTTTTGCTCCCTGCCCTGCTTTAAAGTGAAAGGCTTGCACATGCTTTACTTTATCTAAACTCCATGCAAACTTTCCTGAAGCTAGTTCATAAAAATAGTGCTTATTCTCTGCTTGTTCCTCTGATAGCATTCCACCTTCTCCAGAACAAATACCTGTACCAGACATCTCTGCACCCATAGCTAAGGCAACTTTAGCTTCTTCACTCAAAGCCCCAAAGCTCATATCACTTACAAAAATAGGTATTTCTAAACGTAAGGGCTTTTTAGCTTTAGGGCCAATAATTAGCTCTGTACTCACTTCATCATCATCAAGCAGGGGACGGCGAGCAAGTTGCGCAGTTAGGATTTGAATATTATCCCACTTAGGCAATTCCTGCATAGAAACACCCATAGAACTAACAGCACCATGATGACTTTTAAGGCCATTTTTAGCAAGGTTTTGAATATATTTGTTATAAGGTTCGTCAACTGTACCAGTATGGTCAGCATAAAGGCCTAAATAAGCTTCACGATTATAAGCTTGAGGGTTTTCATCATGCCAAGCAACAATTTCTAGCTCGTTTACATAAACAGCATCATCTGCATCGTCTATCCAAGCAGTAAATTTTTTGAGTACTTCATCATTTTTGTACTCACTTACTCCACTATCTAAACGGTAGTCCCAGTTATGCACTCCACAAACCAGATTATGCCCATTTACACTACCATCTGCCAAAAGCGCACCTCGATGCAAGCAGCGTCCATAAAGAACAGAGACACTATCATCGTAACGAGTGACTACTAAGTCCACATTGGCTACCAATGCATATTGTGGTTTACGATCAGGTAAAGTGCTCCAATTAGTAATTTTAATTTTTTTAATGTCTTGATTAGATGTCAAAATAGCTCTCCTTGATAATTATTTATCAGTTTAGAAACTCTTTAGATTTAGTATCATAGTACTCTTAAAATCTTTGCTAAACATTTAATCTAATGATATCACTTTGGGCAAAAATTGGGTCAATAGTTAGTCCAATTGCTGATTTGGCATAAAGCTCAGGGGGAACACTAATATCAGCAAGATAAAGTTCACCCACATAAGGCTCTACACCTCGAGCACGTAAACCCTCTTTAGGTAAAGCCAATGTCATAGTAGCAATAGCCTTAATAGCAGGGTCAAAAACTGTTCCTGTAGTAGCATCTATTCCCGAGGGAGCATCAAGCGCTAGCACAGGAGTTGTCGATGCATTGGCCCAACGAATTAAAGTAGCAGCTTCACCTTTGGGTGTACCCTTTAAGCTATAACCAATTACACCATCAATGATTAAATCTGACTCTGCAGCATTGCTAATACTATCAGCTCGAGCAACAAAAACTTTCATACATTGCAAAATATCAAGCTGATTTGCAGGAATAGCAGTGAAATTGCTTGCTGGTTTAGTGATATAAACCTTAACTTTAGCTCCATAGTTATGTAATCTGCGAGCACAAACTAATGCCCCCACTGAGGTGAACCCAATTGATCGGACAAAAAATTAAGGTTAATTAAGACCTACTAAAATGATATCAAATTGAGATTACATTGTTTGTAAGCTTGATAACAACCTATCCTGTTATTATTGATTTAGTTTTCTCCTCTCTGTAAACTAATTCAGGCGTTTTGTACTGCAATGATTGATGCGGACGTTCACTGTTATAAAATTGTAAGTACTTTCCTATTTCTTCCCTTCCTTGCTCTATATTTTTGTATTCCTTTAGATATACTTCTTCATACTTTACCGTTCTCCACAACCTTTCTGTAAATATATTATCCATGTAGCACCCTCTTCCGTCCATGCTGATTGCTATTTCGTTTGCCTTCAATATATCCGTAAACTCATGACTTGTGTACTGACTACCTTGATCTGTATTGAATATCTCTGGCTTCTCTCCTTCCAACGCCTCTTCTAATGCTTCTATACAAAACTCTGCTTTCATGCTATTCGAAACTTCCCATGAAACAACATAACGGCTATACCAATCCATTACTACTACCAGATAGCAATATCCTCCTTGCAAACGTATATACGTAATATCACTAGCCCATACCTGATTTGGTTTGTTTATGATTTTGTTTTTCAGAAGGTATGGGTAAATTTTATGTCCTTCCTTTGGTTTACTTAGTTTGGGTTTGGCATATATAGCTTGCAAACCCATCAGACACATCAAACGATATACTCTTTTATGATTGACCTTATAGCTTTCTCTATTTAGCATTGCTGTTATCTTGCGATAACCTAGAAAAGGATGATCTGTATACAACTCATCTATCCTTTGCATCAACTTTTCATTGAGGTCACTAATTCCTGTAGGTCGATAGTAATAACTACTACGATTCAGTCTCAGTAACTCACATTGCTTAGTAATGCTCAATTGAGGGTGCCTTGGATCGACTATCAACATACGTTCCTCTTGACTCAGTTTTTGAGCCCTTTGGACAAAAAATCTAGTTCCATTTTCAATTTGCCAATCTGTTCGTACAGTGCAGCCTCTCTACGTTCTTGTAGTCTTGCTTTTCTACCTCTTAGTAATGAAAACCTTTCATGCAATGCTTCTGATCCAGCTTTTTTCCATTCTTTAATTTGAGTGGTGTGTACACCATATTGATTTGCTAATTCTGCAAGATTCTTCTCTCCAACTATGGCTGCTGCTGCAACTTTAGCTTTGAATTCTTTCTTATATGTTTTTCTTATTCCTTTTGTCTGGCTCATTTATATCTCCATATTCTAGATATTTTACATCTTCTATGGACCTTAATTTCGCCGGGGTTTTCTGTCCAGTTTTTGGGGGTAAGCTCAGTCTTGGGTCATAGCAAAAATAATTATCATATTTAGAGAAAGACCTCTTTCATAATTGATTCCTAGTCCAATACTAAACCGTTTGCTTTTTGAACCTCTTTTCGATTGCAAGCCAAAAATCTTCCTAATATTGGTAAGAGCAGTAACAATTTCTAAGCTGCCTTATCAAATAAGATTCTTCTTTTGTTTCACATCATTATATATTTGCTAGGGCATGTGGATATGACAAATCAGAAATTGCACGCATTGGATATCAAAACCAAACTAGCCAGTCTCAGGACAGCTATTTGTTAGAAAATGTGAATTCCAAAAAAAATTGCAGGATAGCCTATATTTGCGAGAAGCTTTAGTTGTTAACCACATAATCTTTACCAGATTGCAGAGGAGCTTATGCGTCAGCATCAGGATTATCCAAGGTATTTAAGAGTAGCGTTTTCGATTTCACACTCTAGGTGTCCACACGCCCTAGTACCCGATCAACCATTTGTACTGCTAAACCTGTATAGCTTTTGGGATTTGCTAAGGATTTTAACTGTTCTCGTGGCAAGTGCGTAGTAACTTCAGGTAAACTTATAAGAATCTCATAAAGAGATTCATTGTTATAGGTAGCTTGTTGCACAACTTTTGCCATAAGATCATGTGCTTTTTGTCTGCCTATAAAGGGAGCTAGTGCCATCATTACAGCTTCAGAAACAATTAGACCCTTAGTAAGATCAAGATTCTTTTCCATTTGCACTTCATCTACCTCGAGCCCAGCCATAATTTGCTTAGTGTGTTTTAATGCCCCTGAGGTTAATACAAAGGCCTCGGGTATGACAAGCCACTCGAGCATCCAAGTTCCTGAAGCACGCTCATGGTCCTGAATAGCGGCATTGAGCATTGTAGCTACTTGGTGCTGCACAGCTTTAGTAGCAGCGATAATTAACTCTGAAGAAACAGGATTACGTTTCTGTGGCATAGTACTGCTCGAACCACGCTCTAATAAAAAAGGTTCTTTAAGCTCAGCAACTTCCGTTTGTGCCAAAAGGATTATGTCATTTGCAATCTTGCCCAGCGAGCTAGTAATTAAACCTAAGAAAGAAACTGCTTCTGCAAGGCAATCTCTTGCCGTGTGCCAACTTATCTCAGGTTGTACGAGTCCTAACTCTTCACAAAGGGCTTCCTGTACTTCTAATCCACGATCACCTAAGGATGCTAATGTGCCCACCGCACCCGAGAATTGTCCCACTAAAAGACGGGGCTTGAGTTGCCTAAGCCTTTCTAGGTGCCTCTTAATCATAGAAAGCCATACAGCAACCTTGTAGCCAAAGGTAATAGGTAATGCTTGCTGTAACTGACTACGCCCAACCATTGGCGTATTGTGGTAGCGCTTGGCTAACTGAGCTAAGAGATTTATAAGTTCTTCTAAATCATTACGGATAAGTGAAATAGCTTCGTACAATTGTAATGCTAAAGCAGTATCCATAATGTCTTGAGTGGTTGCACCCCAGTGGCTATATTCACCCCAGCCATCAGGAATAACCTCTGCAAGCTGTTTGATAAGAGGTGCAATAGGAAAACCTATCCGCTTGACATCTTCTGCATAGCGATCTAAATCTAGGTGCTCGAGCTTAGTGTATTGGCAAATAGCGTCTGCAGCTTCTTTTGGAATTATGCCTAACTCTGCTTGAACTTTAGCAATAGCCTTCTCAACCTCAAGATAGCGAGATATTAGTGCCCTTTCTTCAAAAACATTGCGCATTTCTTGTGAGCCAAAAAGGTCACGAAAGATTGTTGAATCTAGTGCACTAATGGACATTAGCCATCTTTTACAAATATTACTCAAAAAAGGCTTCACACTTAGGCTTAGGCATCATAATTTCTTGAAAAAGTGCTTTATTTTCACGGTAATCAATGGGTACGTCAATGATGTGAATGCCACCTGAAGCTTTAGCTTGATTTAAAATATTAGGTACATCTGCAGTATTTCTGATACTGTAACCTTTTGCCCCAAAACTCTCAGCCAGCTTGATAAAATCAGGATTGCCAAAATCAACTCCCAAATTGCCATAGCCATCATTCATCTGCTTCATACGAATCATTCCTAGGCCATTGTCATTCATAATAATGATAATAAGATCAAGTTTTAGACGTATAGCAGTTTCAAGGTCTTGCATATTCATAACAAAACCACCATCCCCTGCTAAGGCAACAACTGTATGGTCTGGATGGACAAGTTTTAGAGCAATTGCTGCTGGCAAAGCTGGCCCCATAGACCCAAGGGCATTATCAATAATGAGAGTGTTTGGTTGATAAGTGGGATAGTTGCGGCTAAACCACATCTTGTGAATACCGTTATCTACACTCAAGATATCATTTTCACCCATAAACCCTCTAACAACTCTAGCAAGGTGCTGGGGCTTAACTGGAAACGTAAGGTCGTCAGCCTTATTAGCAACACTTTGCTTAGTTAGGTTAGCAAGTTTTGCCGTCCAGTTACTTGCATAAAGCGAAATTCGCCCTGTTAGTTCACGAAGACTATGGGCCAGCTCACCTACTACTTGATGCTGAGGGAAATAAATGATATCACCCTTGGCAGGAAAAGGACTTAAATGGATGACTTTGGCACTGTTTGGTGTCATGATAAAGGGATTCATCTCCATGACATCGTGCCCTACATTTAAAATAAGGTCAGCGTGCTGAAAAGCACAGTGTGCGTAATCTAAACTTGCTTTAGTTGCTGTGCCAATATAAAGGGGGGAACGTTCATCCATTACACCTTTACCCAGCATTGTTGGCGTAAAGGGAATACCTGTTTTCTTAATGAAACCACGTAATGTTGCTGCAGTGCTCGGACGGTTAGCGCTACCACCAATCAATACAACAGGACGCTTTGCTTCCCCTATCATTGCAGCTGCTTTACTAAGGGCAGCTTCTGATGCTACAGCCTCTGTGGGAGGATTAAAGGGAATTACATAGTGATGGTGACCACCGTTTACAGGGCTTAATCCTTGCTTAGCCACATCATCAGGCAGTTCTATATGTGTAGGCCCACGACGTTCCTCGAGTGCTAAACGGATTGCATCATGTACAATACCTGGTAACATGTTGCCAGAAGTCACTGTTTGACTAAGTTTAGTAATAGGGGTCATCATTTTAACAATGTCCACCAACTGATAGCTTCCCTGATGGCTATCATGAATATCTTTCTGACCTGTTATGTAAAGTACAGGTAGTGCAGCAAGCTTGGCTTGTGCTACTGCAGTAACTAGATTAGTTGCACCAGCACCTAGTGTTGCCATAGCTATTCCTAATTTGCCTGTCGCCAATGCATAAGCATTTGCCATAAAACCTGCTGCCTGTTCTTGCCGAACTAGCACAAACTCTATAGAACTTTTACGTACAGCTTCCATAAAATGTAAGTTCTCATCTCCGGGCAAACCAAAAATATACTCAGCACCAGTTTGCTCGAGCGCTTTAACAAATAGTTCAGATGCAGTCATTAGGCCTCCATACTTCCTTGACTAAGAACCTCTTCTTTTCTTGCTTTATTTTCTCGAGCATACCCTTAGCCATATTTAGTATCTTGTGGGCTAGGTCAATCACCTTTTCAATGTCATTAGCTGGTATCACTACTGCACCTGTTTTATCGGCGTAGATATAATCTCCGGGAACTACAGTTACCTCATCTACTTTAATGGGTACATTAGCTAGGTAGGGCTGGATTAAATTTCCTCCTGCTCGAGTGGTTTCACCTTTACAATAAATAGCTACAGGGTAATTTGCTAAATCACAAGAGTTTGAACTGATTTTTAAGGGCCGTTCTAGCTTTAAATATACATGTTGACGCAGGGGAACATCCGGTCAAAGCAAGGTAATTCAAATTAAAGCCCTCAGAAACAGATGTTTCTCGAGCTCTATAAAATTGGTAGCATTTCAGAGGTTGCGTGCTAGAACTAATGTTTGAGTATGAAGAGGGAGCATAATTTATCATGGTTTTTTGCACCTTGCAATTGCTTTGTACGAGGGTGTAAATTCAATTGGGCATAAACGTCGCTTTGACCGGATACTTTGCCACCCTTGAGTTGCTTAAGTATGTTCTAAACAAGGTTATTTTTTTAGTTCAAACTCTTGAAATCATCAAAATCTCGCAAGCTACCATCACACAAAAGTCCTGCCATTTGGTTGTTGACTAGTCGTGAGAATTTAGTACTACCACCTAAAGAAATTTCAGGGTAGCCATTACTTGCCACTACCAAAACACGTCCCTGTAAATCATCATCTGCTACAGCTCTGTAGATCATTGGACCCATGCTGTGCTTGTGAGGGTCCATTAAATCTTTACGTACAGGTAAAAAGCCAACGGTCAAGGCACGACCAAACAATACTTTGTTAGGATCAGGACTAGTCAAATCTATAATATGTGTGCGGTGCTCATAAGTTTTAGCTAATGCATCTACAAGATCAGCAGCAGCTAGACCTTCTAAACGCTTTCTTAATTCAGTATCTTTTTCCATAGTTCTCCCAAAAATCAAATTATTTATGCTTCCTCGAGCAGATTTTTTTGCCAAGGCCAACTACCAGTAAGCTCGAGCTCTAAGGTTGTGCTTAAAAAGGTTCTAATTACAATAAGAAGACTAAGTTCAATTAAATTGAACAATGTTTGTTCCACAGCTACCAGTGCAATTACATCTGCAGCTACAAAAAACTCAAAAGATAAGAGTATGTTTCTACCTAAATCTTTACGAAATTGGTTGAAATGACTGACTTTTTCATCCTTATGGGTTGTCAACCACAGATGTAGATGTTTGAATAGTGCAACAAACACTGAGCTTACCCCCAAAAACTGGACAGAAAACCCCGGCGAAATTAAGGTCCATAGAAGATGTAAAATATCTAGAATATGGAGATATAAATGAGCCAGACAAAAGGAATAAGAAAAACTTACAAGAAGGAATTCAAAGCTAAAGTTGCTGCTGAAGCTATAGTTGGGGAGAAAAACCTTGCGGAACTAGCAAGTCAGTATGGTGTCCATACTACACAAATTAAAGAATGGAAAAAGGCTGGATCAGAAGCACTGCATGAAAGGTTTTCATTACTAAGAGGTAGAAAAGCAAGACTACAAGAACGTAGAGAGGCTGCACTGTACGAACAGATTGGCAAATTGAAAATGGAACTAGATTTTTTGTCCAAAGGGCTCAAAAACTGAGTCAAGAGGAACGTATGTTGATAGTTGATCCAAGGCACCCTCAATTGAGCATTACTAAGCAATGTGAGTTACTGAGACTGAATCGTAGTAGTTATTACTATCGACCTACAAGAATCAGCGATCTCAATGAATGCTTGATGCAAAGGATAGATGAGTTGTATACAGATCATCCTTTTCTAGGTTATCGCAAGATAACAGCAATGCTCAATGGAGAAGGCTATAAAGTCAATCACAAAAGAGTATATCGTTTGATGTGTCTGATGGGTTTGCAAGCTATATATGCCAAACCCAAACTAAGTAAACCAAAGGAAGGACATAAAATTTACCCATACCTTCTGAAAAACAAAATCATAAACAAACCAAATCAGGTATGGGCTAGTGATATTACGTATATACGTTTGCAAGGAGGATATTGCTATCTGGTAGTAGTAATGGATTGGTATAGCCGTTATGTTGTTTCATGGGAAGTTTCGAATAGCATGAAAGCAGAGTTTTGTATAGAAGCATTAGAAGAGGCGTTGGAAGGAGAGAAGCCAGAGATATTCAATACAGATCAAGGTAGTCAGTACACAAGTCATGAGTTTACGGATATATTGAAGGCAAACGAAATAGCAATCAGCATGGACGGAAGAGGGTGCTACATGGATAATATATTTACAGAAAGGTTGTGGAGAACGGTAAAGTATGAAGAAGTATATCTAAAGGAATACAAAAATATAGAGCAAGGAAGGGAAGAAATAGGAAAGTACTTACAATTTTATAACAGTGAACGTCCGCATCAATCATTGCAGTACAAAACGCCTGAATTAGTTTACAGAGAGGAGAAAACTAAATCAATAATAACAGGATAGGTTGTTATCAAGCTTACAAACAATGTAATCTCAATTTGATATCATTTTAGTAGGTCTTAATTAACCTTAATTTTTTGTCCGATCAATTGGGTTCACCTCACACACCGATTAATAGCATGCCAACACCTAGCAACTCCATGGCTCGAGTGCTTAACTCAAAACCAATCCTCAAAACTTCAAAAACTTGTTGCATAATGTTATGTAGTCACCTAAATTAAGTCCTTATGATCGACTAGGAAGCTTCATAAATGGTTTTTAATGTTAGACTTAACCCTATAATTTTTGCTAGAAACTCGACATAAAAGTTTTGATGAGTAAGTTCTTAACGTGTGTGACATGAGGTAATTTAGAGAATTTTACCCATCAAAATTCATTTGACGAAGCACTAATCAATCAGATGCCTATTAAAAGCGATGTTAATAGCTATAGTCCGTTTGATGTCAAACGAAATGTGTTATGAATTATGGAATGAGTTCAATGCTTTTTCGTGATGTAAGCATCTTAGATAATCTATCAGCATCTGACCTTGATACTTTTTATAGTATTTGTAAGCGTAGGCACTACAAAAAAGACGACTACATATTTCACATAGGAGATAAGGCTTCAACCCTTTATAGACTTGTTCTGAAATAAGGAATTAGGCAATAAGGCAGTTCCATAAACCAGCACAAACTCCTACTACATCGTCAACAAATCCCTTAATACGATTCCTAAAAGCATACACAAGAATCTTGAAACGCTTCATTCCTCCAATGGCATTCTCAACATATACACGTATCTTGCTCACTGCTTGGTTGTGAGCCTTCTGCTCTTTACTAAGCTTGGGATTAGGGTTGGCTTTGCTCTTCCTAGGTCTCTTATGAGGTATTGCAACATCTGCTCCTTCATAATCTTTCTCGATTCCTTGATATCCTAAATCTACTGCCACTTTAATATCCTCAAACCACTCCTCCTCAGGTGGAAATTCTTCCTTTAGCATTGCATAGTCATGGTTCCGTCCTCCAAAGGTTTGTCCCACAAACAAAATTACCTTCTCCTTGCTGCTTATCACTGTGTTTTTCTGCGTGTGGTTACCCTGTTTGCCACTGTATAACTCCTGTTGCATTTCATCATCCTTTGGGCGTTGATGTTCTCGCTCTGTAACATCAATCAGTATTTCGTCAAGTCCCTCAAAAGCTGCTTTGAAATCCTCTATGTTTTCAAACTCTCTAGCTGGCATATATCCCAAACCACTTAGAGTTTTCGCCATTATTGGTGTAAGACGTTGTACCCAAGCATGGGCATTAGATCGTGATAAATCAAATTTCTCCGCTAGAACATCAAACGTTGGGTAAAGTCTAAGGTAGTAAAGAATAAAGCACAGTTTTATATTGACTGTACTTAGTTTACTGTTTCTTCCTCCTCCTGGCTTACGATGTACTTTCCCTGCTTCTAGAGCCTTTTCATAACGTTGCTTTTCATGGTCTTCTAAAGCTTTAGCAAATGCAGGTTCTAGTTCCTCTACTTTCTTTTCGCTCAATCCTGTTATACTTCTTACTTGTCGGTCATCTCTTGGTAGTAACATTCCTTTATTTTGACCGATTTATTTATTTCAGAACAACTCTTATATTGTTTTAGAGGGGCAAGTTAAAGTAGTTAGCCTAAATGCTTTGGGTAAAGAGAGTATTCTAACCATTGCTGGTCCAAGAGATTTTATTGGTGTTGCTTTTTTAAATGAAAATGAGGTTTATCGTGCTAATGCTGTTGCTAGAAATAATGTTCTGATTTGTCCTGTAATGCGAGATCAGTTCCTCGAGTTATCTGTCCGAGTTCCAGCATTTGTTGTTAATTACAGTAGGCTGTTAACAAATCAGCTTTTTGAATGCCGATCAAAGTTTCGCCTTACTTCTGCGCCTATAAAGGTACGGGTTGCTCAAGTTTTGCTAGAACAAGCGCAAATGTATGGCAACTTATACAAAAGTGATTGCATAGAGCTGAGTACTAAGCTAACGCACGATGAGCTTGCTGCTATGGTTTCTGCTACACGCTCGAGTGTGTCATTAGCAATTGGTGAGTTGCGTAGAGAAAAAGCTATTGAAGGAACAAGGGGGTATTATAAACTATATTTATCGCAGCTTCTACCAATTGTAGAAGTGCATTGACTGGAGCTATGCAAATTGAAGAAGCACTTCCCAGAAGAGTTCTCTTGCTTGTTGATGAAAGCTCTACTTTGTAGCATCCTCTAAGTACTTAGGGTAGGTTTCTAAAAGTGGCTATTATGCTCACTGCAAGCATGAACCATCAGAACGACAACAAGCCAGTGATGATCTTATAACCTCCATTCAAGAGATTTACGAGCAAAGTGGGCAAATCTATGGTAGTCCTAGAATACATGTAGAGTTATTGAATAGAGGAAAACATTGCTCCTTGGGGCAAGTTAAACGCCTCATGCGTCAAGAAGATATCTATGCAAAGTTGGGTAGGAGTTACCGACGTAAAAAAGCTTCTAAAAGTGAAATTGAATCAACAGATAATCTACTGATCAAGGAGCAAATCCAAATCACTAGAATTAATCAAGTTTGGTATTCAGATATTACGCAAATCAGAACAACAGAAGGTTGGTTATACTTGGCTGCTATCATAGATGCTTTTTCTAGAAGGGTTGTAGGTTACGCCATGGCTGATAATATGGAGACTGATCTAATAATTAAAGCTCTGAGAATGGCGATTAAACAACGAGGCTCAATCAGAGGCCTAATCCACCACAGTGATCGGGGTTCTCAGTACACCAGTTATGCTTTTGAGCGTGAACTCAAAAGTCAAGATATCAGGGCCAGCTTTACTGCAACAGGAGCATGTCTTGATAATGCTTTTATTGAATTGTTTTTTGCTAGCATCAAGAAAGAATTGATTTATAAGACTGCCCTCACCACTCGGGAAAGAACTAGAACTGTTATCTTTGAGTATATTAACATCACTTACAACCGTTTTCGCTTACACAGCTCGATTAGTTACAAAAGCCCTGAAACCTTTGAAGCTAATCGGCAGAATAACTTGAAGTAATGAATAGCTTATTCTATACTTTAAGTGTCTACAAAAACTGACCAACTCCAGCATATTCCTATGCTGAGCTTTTTCTATTAACTTTTGTCCTAGTAGTTAGGAAAAGTTCACTATTTAGATCTTTTAAAGGGGAAGTCATACACTTCCCCACAGTAGCTATCGACTCGGTACATTTGACATTCTTGACCACTTAATACCAGCATATCTTGTTCAGGAAAGTAGCGTACTTGGTAACTGCGAGGCTCGAGCTCATTCTCCCGACCATCCCAATAAGCTTTGTTAGTTGATACACCTGTGTAAATCCAGCCTGTTAACCCTTGTGGGCTTAGGTGTAGGTTGCTGCCATTTAAAGTATATTGCCCTGTTTCAGTTACTTGTGTACGACTATTTTGCACCCCAAAAGTTACACTAGCAGAATAATCTAAAGTGTAACGCCCATCTGCAGTAAAGGCATACTTAAATCCTTTGCTGTTTGAACCTCCACCACTAAAAACAAAATCAGAAGCATCATAAGAATAGTCAAACTCACTAACTGTCCAAGCACCTGCTAGCACATTATTGCTTACAGGGGCTCCTGTACCGCTTACCTTACCTTGACCAATAGTATCTTTTATAAATCTACCACTTGATTCTGTAGATGGTACACTGCCATCACCGGAAAATGATGGTGCACAACACACTGAGGCTAGAAGCTTTCCTTCTGAAACATTGCCCGTACCTGTACTATTACTATCTTGTTCATCTAATCTAATCTGCGTATTCTCAGCTACAGTCTTTAGCAAACTAGCACCACCTAGTACTTCAAACTCCTCTGTCAAACTTTGTAAGTAAGCAACTAGGGAGAACTCAAGTTCAGCATTGGCAATAACTAATACAGCTATACGTATAGGCAAGGAACTTGCGCCTAAAACTAATAAACGACCTTGCCCACCAGCTATCTCTTGTTCACTAAGTACTTCTAAAGAGTTACCAGCACTTCCTAAAGTGTCTATAAAAGCTTTAGATAAAGTATCTGGAGTTTGATAGGGTGCAAACTGTATGCTAATTGTGGGAGCAAGTTTATTACTAGGATCTTTAGCAATATTGATAGAGCCTTTTTCAACATCACTTGCCACTTGCCAGCCTTGGGGTACTTGTAAGCTGAAAAACTCATCTTGATAGGGAATTAGATTTGGGGGTGAAGAAGTGTTTTGAGTACTAGTAGTAGGTGCAGTGCTTGTTACAGAAGTAGGGCGAGCACTTTGAGAAATACTTGTAAGTAAATTTATACCGCCCAAACTACTAAAACCTTCTTGACTAGCTGCTAACATCGCCAAAGTGGTAAAACCTTGTGGATCAACCTCAATAAGAGCAGCAACCCTAATCGGGAAATCATCAAAGTCTACAACTATAATTTTACCTGCTGTTAGGGGTTTTTCTTCAACAATGTGTAAGGATTGGTTACCAAGCATTTGCTTTATCCAATCTATAAGTATGGTGCTATTAATAGAAGAGCTTAAATTGCTTTGAGTAACCCCTAATAGGATAACAGGTGAATCTGGATTTGTAGGGTGTTCTTTAAGGGTTAAGGTGCCATCATTAGGGTTAACATCAACAGACCAGCCCTCAGGGATCTGAGCACTTATATTGCTATCTTGATAGGGAACTAATTGAGGTTGTTTATTTAGAGTGGGAAGACTACCTTGTGGGATAGAGGTATTTTGATTAGTGCTAGGCTGATTAGCATTAGTTAATGGATTTGCTTCCACTCGTTTTATGCTACCAGTAACAGCAGTAGTTAGATTTAAGCCATCTAAACTATTAAAATCAGCATTTTTAGCACTGAAGCTAGTTAAAGCAATTAGATTATCTTGCTGTTTAACATCAATCATTAGTACCATACGACCAGCTACAGCTTGCCCATTAATTTCTTCAGCATAGTCAGCTAAGATAATTTTGCCTTGGCCACCTTCTGCAATGTTGTAGGTTTCAATAATGTTGAATTCTAGTGCTTGCTTTTGTAATTCTGGTAAAATGCTTGCCATAATCTGTTCAGCATTAGCGTTTTCAATGTAATCAAAGACAATAATGCCTATTGAAGGAGCATCTTCACGTTCAGGGTCTGGGCTTATAGTGATCGTACCTGCTTCATTATCTTTAGTGACTTGCCAGCCTTGGGGGATATTTAGGGTTATATTTTGATGTTGGTAGGGCTCGAGCTGAGGCATTTGCCTCCAAGCAATACAGCTTAAAACTAACAAACCAATGATAAATCTTAAGTAAGATGGTTTCATAAGAATCTCCAGTTGGACAAGGTGGAATTTTCTTTTTCTTTAGATACTAGCTGTGCTAAGAGAATAAGGGCTGTCTCACCGTTTTTATTGCGAGCATTTAATGGAACACCAGCTTCCAATTGGGCAAAGCTTTGCGAGAATAGCAAGTTAGGCAATGTAATTAAAAAAAAGAGATAGAGTAATTTAGATAGTGTTTTATTGTCATGAATTAACATCAATTCCTCCAAAATTATGAGTAATAAAGGATATTTAGAGCAGACTCTTCCATAAATTTTTGTTTGATGCGTATTAGACCATTAAGTAGTTAGCATATTATTCAATAGCGTTGCTCAAACCTGAAACCATTTGCTTTAAGAGTATTAACAACACTAATATCATTTGTACCAAACCAGTAACTACCCAAAACAAACCCCATTAATAGAGTTTTCTTGTAAAGATGAAATTCGTATTGGTGGGAAAAGTACACATAGTCCCCCTCCAACCATAGAGCCTCTAAAGGTTCACCTGTAGAAAGCAGAAAATCTTTTATTCTATCTTGATCACTGTAGTATTTTGCTCCCATTAATGCTTCTTGCAAACAAAAGGAAATTAAAAAGTTTGAAAGTGAATCACTAAACTTTGTCCAAGGTTCCTTTTCATCTTCTAATTGACCATTATGCCAAACTGGAGGATCTTCACCTGTTGTAAGGGTTGCCATTTGCCAATTACCTTGATTCTCACTAGCAAAAATTACTTTATCACCCTCATAAGATAAATTTTCTAAAGAAAGCAAACAATCTTGGTGGCAGAAAAGTAAATCCCCATGAATTGATTCAGACTTTGACCATTTACCTAAAAACTCATAAAGACAATAAAGAGGTGTGGGGAGTTGTATATCAGTGAGGGGAGGATTAGAGGTTTTATAGACTTCCATAGATTTGCCATACCAATGCTCAACAAAACGAAATAGCTCCTCCATTCTTTTATTAGGTTCTGTTGTATCTATTAAAGGAAACACTCTTAGTCTTTTCTCAAAACTTTGATTGTGCATAAATAATTGGCAGAAGTGAAAGTAAAACAGCATTACCAAAAAAGTTCAAATAACAATAAAGCTTCTTCATAAGAATTTTAGGGAACATATTTGCGAATAAAAGCATCTGCACCACCTTTGTTAGTACCTTGTAAATTGCTACGAACATGACCTGCCACATATATATTCCCTTTCACATCAGTTGTCGTGGTATTTACTCGACCATAATCTAGTGTATCGTGCTGTCTTTGCTTAAACCATAGTAGATTACCTTCATGGTTATACTTGTAAACAAAAGCACCAAATTTAGGGTTTTCCAAACTACTAGCAGTAGCACCTGTTATATATATATTGCTATTAGCATTGGTTGCTATATTGATTGTAGAGTGAGAATAGTTTCTTGGTGCATCAAACTGTGTAACCCACAATAATTCACCATTAGAACTGTATTTAACAACAGCAAAATCAAATGATTTAGATCTACCTGCCGCATATACATTCCCGTTAGAATCAGTTATCATTTCCATTACATAATCAAATGTATCTTCTACTATAGAGGTTGAAAACCACGATTTCTCACCACTAGAAGTGTACCTAAAAAGGAAAAGATAACGACCCAATACAGTCTGATTATAACCTGCCACATACACATTCCCATTAGCATCGGCTGTTATAGCACTTACTCCGCCAGATCCAAATTCATGGTCAATTTCAACTATATCACGTTTAGTCCATAATCTTTCACCACTAGAGCTGTATTTATAGACGAAAAGAAATGCACAAAAAGTGTTATCAAATCTAATTGTTTTCTTACAACCTGCTATATATACACCCTCGTTGGTGCTAGCTGCCATAACACTTGCAAAATTATCGTTGCTTCCTAAAGAAAAATGTTTATTCCATAGCATCTTACCACTAGAGTTATATTTGCGAATAAAACCCTCAGCAGGATTGTAGCTGCTAATTAAGCCTTCAGCAGGGTGATTTCCATAGGGTGAAAAAAGAAAATCGGTATCAGGAGTCCAACCTAACACATATACATTTCCTTTAAGGTCAGTGGTTATGCTCTTTACAAAATCGTAGCCTAGGGTGTTAAGCTGGCTAGTCCACAATATCTCACCATTGGGACTATACTTGTGAACAAAAGTGTCACGAGATTTTCTATTAGTACCTTGTAAACTACCTTGAGTTGAACCTGCTAAATATACATTCCCCTTAGAATCAGTTGTTATGCTCTCTGCAAAATCATCATCTGATGTACCAAACTGGTTAGTCCACTCTACCGTGAGTTCTAGTGGTTGTATTTCTTTTGAGGGGTATTCTTGCCTACTTACGTCTTGCTCAGCGTTAACATTGACACTAACTGTTGATAATAGAAAAATGCTAAACATCAAAAATGGCTGTTGCTTTGCAATAGAAAACATTATTTAACCTACTTTCTTTAGTTATTAGCTTTTCTTGGAGTTAAATTGCTTACAGAACATTTCTCAGTTAGAAAATCTTCCTTAGAAAAATCATCTGTAACATTATTGTATTGCCCATTGAATTTAAGCTGTGTGTGCTCAGCTATTGTTTTTAGTAGGCTAGCACCACCAAGTGCTTCAAATTCTTCAGTTAAACTTTGTAAATAGAATACCAATGAAAGATCAAATTTAGGATTAGCAACAACCAGTAAGGCCATGTTTATAGGCAAGGAGTTTCCCTCCATTGTTGATAAAGTATTTCCACATACAATTTCTTGCTCACTGATGACTTCTAAAACATTACTCTCACTTCCTAAAGTATCTATAAGAGAATCTAAAGTTTTGTAATACCGTACAAATTTGATATTGATAACTGGAGTAATTTTATTACTGGGATCCTTAGTAATTTTGACAGAGGCTTCTTCAAGGTTACTTTTCACTTGCCAACCTTGGGGTACTTGTAGATTAAAAAGTTCATCTTGATAGAGAATTAGATTTGGGGGTGAAGAAGCGTTTTGAATACTAGTAGTAGGTGCAGTGCTTGTTACAGAAGTAGGACGAGCACTCTGCGAAATACTTGTAAGTAAGCTTGTACCACCCAAACTACTAAAACCTTCTTGACTAGCTGCTAACATCGCCAAAGTGGTAAACCTACCTTGTGGCTCAACCTCAATAAGAGCAGCAACTCTAATCGGGAAATCATCAAAGTCTACAACTATAATTTTACCTGCTGTTAGGGGTTTTTCTTCAACAATGTGTAAGGGTTGGTTACCAAGCATTTGCTTTATCCAATCTATAAGGATTGGGCCATTAATAGAAGAGCTTAAATTGCTTTGAGTAACCCCTAGTAGAATAATAGGTGAATCTGGGTTTGTAGGGTGTTCTTTGAGAGTTAAGGTGCCATCATTAGGATTAACATTAACAGACCAGCCCTCAGGGATTTGGGCGCTTATATTGCTATCTTGATAGGGAACTAATTGAGGCTGTTTATTTAGAGTAGGAAGACTACCTTGTGGAACAGAGGTATTTTGATTAGTGCTAGGCTGATTAGCATTAGGCAATAGAGTTTCCCCTCGCTTTATGCTACCAGCTACAGCAGTAGTCAGATTTAAACCATCTAAACGATCAAAGTCGGCAGTTCTAGCACTGAAGTTTGTTAGGGCAATCAAGTTGCCCTGTTTTTTGATATCAATCATTAGTACCATACGACCAGCCACAGCTTGACCATTAATTTCTTCAGCATAGTCGGCTAAGACAATCTTGCCTTGCCCACCTTCTGCAATGTTGTAGGTTTCAATAATGTTGAATTCTAGTGCTTGCTTTTGTAATTCTGGTAAAATGCTTGCCATAATTTGTTCGGCATTAGCGTTTTCAATGTAATCAAAGACAATAACACCTATAGAGGGAGCATCTTCACGTTCAGGATCTGGGCTTATACTGATTGTACCTGCCTGATCGTTCTTAGTTACTTGCCAATTTTGAGGAATGCTTAGGGTTATGTTTTGGTGTTGATAGGGCTCGAGCTGGGGCATTTGCCCCCAAGCAATCCAACTGAAAACTAGTAAACATAAAATAACTCGTAGATAAAACAACTTTTTCATAGTGGTCTCCTTGGTACTTTATTTTTAATGTGTTAGTGAAAGTAGGCGCTCATAAGCTTCTGTATTGTGAATATCTTTTCATTGAGCAAAACTGTAAGGCAGCAAAATTATTAAGAAGAGCATTTAATTTCATAAACTTCCTTGCATTGTGTTTTGTATTAGTTATAGCCCTCAAAATTAAGATTATTTAGTTTTTTATAGATTGTCTAGGTGAGTAGAAAAACTACATAGTGGAAGATTGCTGTTCCCTACACATTTATTGTAA
Source organism: Trueperaceae bacterium (assembly GCA_965223045.1). GTDB lineage: Bacteria > Deinococcota > Deinococci > Deinococcales > Trueperaceae > CBDCVN01. The sequence continues at coordinate 2,111,910 of CBDCVN010000013.1, read as the reverse complement.
ACAGAATAAATCTAAAGAGCTTGAGAGGGAATTGCCAACTTTCCTTAAATTCTGTTTTAGACGGCAAATTAAACATTTTGTTTCCCTAACTGAGGTTTTGTAAAATAATTTGTGGCAAATGTTGTATCAAACAAAAAAGCAAACCAAGAAAACTTTTTACAGCTGAGCAATGGTGGAATGTCAGTGCTTATAGACGTCCTTTCCTTGGCGGGCACAAGCTTAGCTAACAGCAATTGGGAAAAGGAGTGCATTACTTGGATAGCTACTCATGATCAAGGAGTGTTTGGCTTGGGTATGGTTGGTTTTGATATTGATGATATTGCTTGGTCAATTGACTGTGAGGAGTTTGAGCGGCAAAAGAGTTTTTTACTTAAAGTATTTGCTCGAGCACATTCAAAAGAGGATTGGCATATCTTAGACTATGAACCTCCTTATGCCTGTGAGTACTTATCTAAACTGGGAAATTTACTAGAATCATACAAATGCCAAAATGTTGAGATGAAAGAATGGGATGACAAACTGTTTCCAGATATTATTGGTGAGACTTGTTCTAAACATGGGGTTTTCTTACACATAGGGGGTTGTGTCCTTTGCAATGATTAATTTATGACTGACACCAACTTAAAATATAGTGTTTCTACAGGTGCCACCCATTTGCTAAACTGAGTATGTGTGAATCAGAAAAAGTGAAGTCTTTTTTTGTATTAATTAGGTTAGAAGTTTCTTTACATATGGTCAAAACTCCCACTGAAAATAATAATACAAAACTCCTCATGAATCTGAGATTGTTCATAGATAAAGCCTACAGGCTAGGCGTAACTTAGGCGTAACATCCTAAAATTAATGCTGAAGCGTTGGCATAGACTAGGAGGTTATTAAATGGTCTTAGTAGCAGTGCAGTAAAAAAATTGTAAAGCAGGTTGGGAAAAGGTAAACTTAGAGTAATGACAAACTTAAACCCTATTCTAGTAGATCAACTTGAAGATGCTATAACTGAGTTAAAAACATATGACACTGATATAAGCCCCTACCTTGATGAAAAACACGATCTCTTAACTGAACTTGTTCAATTTGGCACCAAAATTAATTTGGCATCAAAAGAGGATTACAGTAGGCTGACAAAACTAAACATGATATAAACATTAGTAAGTGGCACTTCTTGCTCGAGCTAAGCTCTCACTATCCCGTAGGTATGAGCTGGGGTGATAATGGCTTTTTACAATTCATGATTTATGAAGATGATTTGATAAATCGTGATTTTTCCAAGACCGTTGCGATCTATTGGTCACATTAGATAAGGCAACATATTTTCCTTTCTCAGTAAAAGTGAGTAAGTTATAAAGTATGAAAATAGAAACCACCTATATCTTTCGATTGTTTTCCATATGCTTGACTATGGCCCTAGTAGGCATAATCAACTTTAGTTGGGGAAAAGAGATCTATGAAAAACTCCTGTTTGACTTCCATCAATCTCAGTGGTTAGAAGAATTGCAACTTAGTAAAGAGGAAGTTAAGACTCTACATAGTAAGTTACAAACTTTTATTGGAGAGGATTCCTCGCAAATAGCCTTTACTAACCTTACTTCTGTTGCAGGTTCATTTACAAAACCAAAAAGTGAGCAACGCGCTCATCTAATTGGTTTGAATGATGAAGGGCATAACTTTACTATACCTTTCTACAAAGAAATAGCTTTAGTTATAGAGGAGAGTGGCAACATAATTTTAGCTGAGGGGGTTGACTTTAACTCTATAGCAACTACTATTGATGCTGATGAAGATGGCTTGGAGGAGCTTTTACTAGTTGCAGGTGGTACAGGTCAAGGCATGATTATAGAAAGTGCTACACTTGTGCAAATAGAATATGGTTCTTTGCGTTTTGCAGAGGACTTTAGTGAAGTTTATTTAGATAATTGTGGTACTATAGAACTTGAACGCTATATTGAAACCAAAGCTATTTATTTCGTCCCTAAAGATGACGAAAGGGCTATTCAGTATAGGATAGAGAGTTCCAAAAAGCCGTGCTATAACAGTGATTACGTGAATCACTTGCAAGACTCAGCTAAAACCTATCAAGCTGAGGTTTTAGGTGAATCATTACAGCCTGAGATTAGGAATTCTGTAGACACCTATAATGAGGTATCTAGCTTGCTCCAAAGCGATGGTTTGATAACTTCAAAAAGAGAATTTAGCTATTGTCAGGCTTATGTGGATACTTTAAGGCAAATGGCTTTAGATAAAAATGATGTAGTACGCTATTATCGTAATGAGGCAGGGTCGGATGATTCTTCTGTAATTATAGAGAATTATTATGACTCGAGCGGCGGGTTACAATTTATCCTTATTACAGCTGCTGCTGTTAATGGCACACACCTGAAACACTATATTTACTTAGATACTTCAGGTGAGCGTTTTTTGGAAGAGCAAAAGTTACTTAGTGGACCCGGTTACACTTTTCCTACCATTTGGCCTGAGGAGGAAATTATTTTTGAACCCAAAGTTGCTTTCCAAACTGATAACCCTTGCTCTGAAGAAAGAAGGGTAGAGGTTTTAAATCTTAGGGTTACATTATCAGAAGCAGTAAAGCTAGAAGTTAAATACCAAGAGGCAATTTTTGATTTTAACCCTAATGGACGACAAGAAGAAAGGTGTTCTATAGCAGTTTTTAATAATTTTAAGAAAGCAGATATTCCTCTAGAATTTACTAAGCAAATAAAGCTTACTGACCACCATACACTCTATTATCTAACACAAAATGAAACAGGTGGTAGTGGGGGAAACGTTTTTATTTTACAAGGAATATTGAATATTGCTGACACTTTTTACAGAATAGAGGGACGCGATCAAAAGGAATTTCCTTCTAAAGGTAATGCTGAATTTTGCCTAGAGTTGTTTGGAAGATTGGAACTTCAACCTTTAACAGATTTTACTCCTTAATAATTTTTATGCCTAAGCCACTAGCCTATACAATAATAGGAATTATTATTCTTATTACAGGTTATAATGTATATTCACTAGCTGTAGAGGGGGAATTGCTAAATACCTTAATAGCAATAGCTGTATTGATATTATTATTTGTATTGCTGTTCTATCGCATTTTGTCATCAAAAAGTAGGGTTTTTGACCCCTAAAATCCCGTGCTATTTGGGGTTTTAGGGTGAAATTATTTTTTATAAAAAATGGCTACATCTCGACCCCCATCAGGTCTAAGATATATTTTTGCTCTTCGTCTGGAACAGTGTTCCGATAAAAAGACATTCCATTTGTTTCAATTCTATTTCTGGTGATTGTTTTCAGTGTTTCTATTACTTGTACAAACGTCCATCTTCTTTCCCATCCTTTTTTGTCCTTCTTGAACAATGGTCCTAATCGTTTTTGCATGTGCCACTGCACATAATACGCTAGCATACATAAAAATACATGTGCTTTGATACGATGATCTAGATTATGATACACAGGTCGCATTTCTAACTGCACTGTTTTTAAATTGCGGAATGCTTTTTCTACTTGCTCTAGTTTCTTGTAGCTAGTCACAACCTCTTCTTTGTCCATCGTTTTTTCATCTACTTTGGTTGTTATTACATAACATCCATCTAGATCCTTAGCTTTTGCTATTGCCCCTTCTTTTTTACTCCATAACAGCTTATGTTTGGTTGATTCCTTTTCTTTATTATCTCCTGTTACTTTCCAACTAATATATTTACCCATTTTGTATTTCTGTAGCACTTTTCCTACTCGTGCTCCCAATACCTCTACAGTTGTTTTTTGCTTGTAGTTTGCTATTTCTTCAAGCTCCTCAGTCGTCAGTTCAATCAGTTTTTCTCTCGTTTTTGCATCTCGTTTTGCTGATTCAGGGTTTTTGCATAAACAGTATCTTCTACTTGGATTTTCAGCGTTTACTACCTCTGTTATCTTCTTTTCATTGAACTCAGATGGCTTTATTATTCCTTTTTCTATTAGTTTATGTATTCCAGCCCTTGTTAGTGCTCCTATTGTCTTTACACCTTTTTCCTCTAATTCTTCTGCTATTGCTTCTGTTACCATTCCTCTATCCCCTACAAATATCGCTTGCTTTATTTCATACGTCTCTTTTAGTTCTCCTATCTTGTTTGAAACTGTTGTCTGATCCTTAGTATTTCCCTTGAAAACTTCTACTCCTACTGGACAACCTTCTCCATTACATATTAATCCTATTACTATTTGTTCATGTTTCTTCTTCCCGTCTCGGTTATATCCATATTTTACCAATTCGCTATTTGTGTATTGGCCTTCCAAATAACTGCTCGTGACATCATATAGTACAAGATTTCCATTCTTGAGATGTTTCTTGGCTAACTTCTTCTGAATTCCTTTTTGTCTTGCTAGCAGTCTATCTAATGCCTCATAACAATGTTTTCTTACATCTGGTCTTCCTTCTACTCCACATTGTTCCCAAAGACTACTATTATTATATTGATTGCATAATGCTAACTTGCTTCCAGCAAATATTATCCTACCTATTATAGAGTTGTTCTGAAATAAATAAATCGGTCAAAATAAAGGAATGTTACTACCAAGAGATGACCGACAAGTAAGAAGTATAACAGGATTGAGCGAAAAGAAAGTAGAGGAACTAGAACCTGCATTTGCTAAAGCTTTAGAAGACCATGAAAAGCAACGTTATGAAAAGGCTCTAGAAGCAGGGAAAGTACATCGTAAGCCAGGAGGAGGAAGAAACAGTAAACTAAGTACAGTCAATATAAAACTGTGCTTTATTCTTTACTACCTTAGACTTTACCCAACGTTTGATGTTCTAGCGGAGAAATTTGATTTATCACGATCTAATGCCCATGCTTGGGTACAACGTCTTACACCAATAATGGCGAAAACTCTAAGTGGTTTGGGATATATGCCAGCTAGAGAGTTTGAAAACATAGAGGATTTCAAAGCAGCTTTTGAGGGACTTGACGAAATACTGATTGATGTTACAGAGCGAGAACATCAACGCCCAAAGGATGATGAAATGCAACAGGAGTTATACAGTGGCAAACAGGGTAACCACACGCAGAAAAACACAGTGATAAGCAGCAAGGAGAAGGTAATTTTGTTTGTGGGACAAACCTTTGGAGGACGGAACCATGACTATGCAATGCTAAAGGAAGAATTTCCACCTGAGGAGGAGTGGTTTGAGGATATTAAAGTGGCAGTAGATTTAGGATATCAAGGAATCGAGAAAGATTATGAAGGAGCAGATGTTGCAATACCTCATAAGAGACCTAGGAAGAGCAAAGCCAACCCTAATCCCAAGCTTAGTAAAGAGCAGAAGGCTCACAACCAAGCAGTGAGCAAGATACGTGTATATGTTGAGAATGCCATTGGAGGAATGAAGCGTTTCAAGATTCTTGTGTATGCTTTTAGGAATCGTATTAAGGGATTTGTTGACGATGTAGTAGGAGTTTGTGCTGGTTTATGGAACTGCCTTATTGCCTAATTCCTTATTTCAGAACAAGTCTTATCATCGCGCTTATGTTACTCACCCATGGCTGGGGTTGTGAATACATTGCCTTATCTAATCCTATTTCCTTAATCATTGACAATATCGTATGACTTGCTCCATATTCTTTACTGCCTACTATTTGTACAGCTTTTGGATTACTTTTAGCAATAACCTCATTACGAAAGGTTAGCTGTAACATTTTAAGTTGCTCTAGAGTTTGTCCTGTTATCCTTCCGAATTGTTTGTGTTTTATTTTTCCATCTTCACGATAGCTGCTACGTATTACTCCTACTGGCTTATCTGTATTCGCATACTGGATCTCTAGGTGCATATTGTTTGTAGTAGCCACTATGGCTACACTATAAAAATATATCCCTATTTTGTCAATGATATGCTGTGGCTACTTGAAAAAAGTAGAAAAGTGGTGATACTGGCTTTGGTAACAGTGTTTTTAAAGTTGAAAATGGCGTTTTTTCGATACAACTTGCGTTCTATGTTTCGGGATTTATTTTTGAACTAAAGGAGCAGTTTTGGCCTAAACCAAAACACCCTACCCACATTTGCTCAAACTGCTTAGCCTTGTGTAAACGTAGTCAATTAGATATTAAAGAGATGTGTGGCTATTGTGACTGTGACCTTGCTACTACGTCCTTTTTAGAACCTTTAGAGGAGTTTTTTGCTCGAGTTCCACTTGAAAAACTGAAAAACCATAAAGAAGAATTGCAGCAGAGATTGAAGAAATCTAGAGGTAATAGGGCAAGATTGATTAGAGTGAGTCTTAGAGGGATCAAACGCATAATTTTTTTAAAGCAAGACTGGCTTAAAAAGCAGCCACCTGAAAATAAAGAATAAGATTTATTAAGGATCTGTAATTTCATAACTGTCCAAACTTACAGAGTTGCACGAACAGCACAGTAATTCCGTCGAGGTAAAATAGCGTCAAAAAGGATTGATATTTTGGCGCGAAACTCGGGAGAAGCTTTCCTGCCTTTGTTATAGCCTTTGTCAACAATATTAAACTTAATTTTGTTGGTGCTGAAAACCTAAACCCATAATCAATTAACATGTTTTAAGGGAAACTCGAGCACATTAAGATTATCCGCTTTATCCTTGCAATAAGGGTCAGCTTGAAACTTTGCACACACTCCTGTAAGGACAATATAGTTTTCAACTGTCACAACTTGATACTGACGATTGGGCAAGTTAGTTTCAGTCATATTTTGCTTGTTAGCAGGTGAACCAAAGTAATTCCAACCATTGTAGCTATCAGGTAAAATGTCTAGTGTGTTACCAGTAAGAGTGTAGCGTCCTACTTCAGTTATTTCCATTGCGCTAGTAAGCATACCTGTCCACAAACTCATTTTGTAAAGTAAACTATAAGTACCATCAGTATTAAAAGTGTAATTAAGACTGCTCCCATCTATATTTGAATTAGTAGAAAAGTTTCTTTGATCAACTGTTCCAGACATTTCTGAGATTTTCCATTTGCCAATAAGCTGTGCTGGGTCTATTGAACTTGAACCAGAGCCACTAGCTATAGGAGTTGAATCTGCTGAACGAACACTCGAGCGCAAAGCTGATGTTGAACCAGCTGAATCGATGATAATAGTGCTTTCCAAAGGAAGTTCAACGGGAGTGCTTGTTTGGATAGGGTTACTACCAGTAGGATAGGCACTAGTGGCAACTGAAGTAAGCAAATTTACTCCATCTAAGCTATTAAAATCATTTGCTGTGGCTACTACGAAGGCAGCTACAGTAAAACTATGTTTAGGATCAGGGCTAACAAGAATAGCTACCTTTACAGGAGTCTCATCTAAAACATCAAAAACAACTAACTCACCTTCTCGCTCAGAAAGTGCATATGTAGCAACTTCTGTAAATTTATTAGGCGAGGAGCCTTCCAATTCTTTTAACAAAGCATTTGTAGTGTCTTGAAGGTTTAATTCTTTAATATAAGGACCAATTTGTAAATGAATGTTAGGTGCTGTAGGGCTTTGGGGATTTTGTGAAATAGTAAGAGTATTACCATTTCTTGTGGCCTGCCAACCTTGTGGTATCTGTAAGGTAAAAGTATCATCACTATAAGTATCAAACCCAGCCAATCTACTTTCTAATGTAATACTTGTCATTGCTTCTGGTGATGTTAAAGGATTTTCTATTCCCATTGATGTTGCAAGTAGCCCTGTGTTTCTAACAACTTTTATAAGCAGGTTTTCTCCGCCGAGTCTTTCAAAATCCTCTGGTTTTGCTGCATAAGCCGCAAAAATGTAAATTTCGTTTTGAGGGGATGACTCAAGTAGCAAAGCAACCTTAGCAGGTATTTGCTCCTCATTTACAAGAGCAGTAGTCTCAACAAGGACAAGCCTTCCTTTACCTTGAGCAAGGTCTTTTTCCTCTATTATTTGTACCTTATTACCAGACTCTTGTTCCATACTCTGTAGAACAAGGTGCAAAAATCTACTTTTCCCTGAACTTTCCATAAGTTGTTCATTGCTCTTGGCATAAGGTAAGATAGCCACTTGTAATTCAGGGACATCTTCACGCTCAGGGTCTGGAGTTATGGTTATTGTGCCTGTTTGATTATCTTTGGTAACTTGCCAACCTTGGGGGATATTTAGAGTTATGTTTTGGTGTTGGTAGGGCTCGAGCTGAGGCATCTGCCCCCAAACAATGCAACTTAAAACTATTAAACTCAGAATGATTTTTAAATAAAATAGCTTTTTCATAGTAGTTTCCTTTGTTTTTAGAGGATATTTAAAAGGTGGTTGTGATTAACCTTGCACAATAGATTGGACGCCACCTATAACGCCTGCTAATAATCACAGAGAGCACCATGACATGAGAGTGTATTAAGATTGTAAAAATGCGCACCTCAATATAGATGAACTCTTGCCTGAAGCAAAACGTAGATTACAATTAAGCATTGTTATTCTCCTATGGTGTAACAGTTCGCAAACTAATTGTACCATCAGCACTACCACTTGCCAGTACTTGTCCATCAGGGCTAAAGGCAAGTGCTAAGATGCTTCCACTATGATCATCAAAGTTTGCTACGGGTTCAAATGTTGGTAAAGACCATAATTTAATAGTTCTATCAGCACTACCAGTTGCTAGTAAACTTCCATCAGGGGTGATTGCCAAAGCCATAATCATACCTATATGGGCAGAGACTTCTTGATTAAGTTCTCCTGTTGTCATATCCCACACCTTCAGTGTAGTTCTAGCCAACTCATTAAATGAACTTCCACCACTGATTAAGAGTTGATCATCTGGTGTAAAGACAAGGGGTAATGGACTAAATCCATTATTGGGAATTATTAAACGTGAAGCATCAAAGCCTTGTATCTCATATTTTGTAGTTTCCGTTTGCAGATCATGAACATTAATTGTTCCGTTACTACTACCACTAGCAAGCAACTTACCATCAGAGCTGAATACTACAGACAACACACGATCTTGGTGTGTTTGATAACTTAACCCTTTCTCTTCAGGGTTAGTTTGGTATTTAGAAATATCTAGAGTGTTTACCACTCCATCAAAAAAGCCAATGATAAGGTTCTCACCTTGTGGATCAAACGACAGCGCACCAATTGGCACCTCATAATCAAGCATGGGGAGAACCTCCTCACCAGATGTAATATCATGAAATGCCACCTTGCCACTATCAGCACCACTTGCCAATATATATGGTGCGGTTGATATGCTATTAGGGGAAAATGTTACTGTGCGAGCGATCCCTTCATACTGTTTTAAGACTTGGGCTTTTCCTGAAGCAAGATTCCATAAGGAAACCTTACCATTAATACTGCTACTGACTAGAAAATCACTATCTGGACTAAATGCGAGGGATATAACTTCATCACTATGCCCTTCGATAGTTAGTGATAATTCCCCTGTAGAAAGATTCCAAAGCTTTATGCGGTTATCTTTTCCTGCGCTGATTAGTGCTTGGCTATCAGGGCTAAATGTTATGGTTGAAACATACTGATGTTTTTCCTTTAGTAAACGCTTTTGATTGTGGTTTTCAGCATCAAGAAGTTGAATATCACCATTTCCTAAAGCTACAGCCAAGATTTCCTCATCTGAGCTGTATTTTAGATCGGCAATAATAGTGTCGTACTGAAGTGTTTGAGATGGAGTAGTTAGATCCGTTTTGTATATTTTGACACGGCCATCAAAACCACCACTGACAATTGTTTCTCCATTAGGGTGATAATCTAAAGTAAACGCTTGATCCAAATGTCCCGTAATATAATTTGCTGGTCTCGTTAAATTTTGGGATAAGGGATAAATTAGTATTGAACCGTTAGTATTTACTGTAGCAATATTTAGGTCATCTGGAGAAAAAGCTACCTCATTGATGGCGTTTGTAGGAGTATGGCTCGCTATAAGTTCGCCTGTGTCAACGTCCCAAAGGTTTAAATCCCAACCCGCACTCACTAATAGCTTGCTATTTGAGCTGAAATCTATAGAAACCACTTGTGAAGCATTATCAAAAAAAGTACGTTTAACTTGTCTAGTTGAAACATCATAAAGAGATATTTGACCAGTTTGGTCAGCACTAACCAACAAATGTCCATCAGGGCTAAAACCCACGTCGTTTACACTTGCACTTGTTTCAAGCACATCTAAAAGTTCACCTGTTACCATATCCCAAAAAATAACTCCCCTTCCCCCATAACTTACAAGCGTCTTGCCATCGGGACTTAGATCGGCACCACTAAGATCCCCAAGTCCCAGCACCTTAACTTTTTGTCCATTTTGGTTTTGATTGATTGAATCCGTACTAGGAGATTGATTAGGAGATTTATTGATATTACCAAGTTTATTATTATCAGAAGTGTTGTGATCAATAGTGGGGTTAGCTTGCTCTAAAGTAGCAATATCATACTTTTCATTATTGTGCAGGATATTACCATCAAGTCTAGGTTGTGCCTTGTCTTCAACACCTATGCCAGACCTACCATTTCCCTCAATAGTGTTACCTGTAGCTACACCTCCGGCATTTTCAGCGTAGAAAATGCCATTCTCAACATTATTTTGTAGGGTATTTTGCTCGAGCTTAGGTTGTGCTTCACCTATAACAGCTATGCCATGTAAACCACTTCTCTCACTTAGGTTACTTACAGCTACGCCTCCTGCATTTTCAGTATAGAAAATACCATTCTTAACATTATTTTGTAGGGTATTTTGCTCGAGCTTAGGTTGTGCTTCACCTGCAACAGATATGCCATGTAAACCATTTTCCTTACTTATGTTACTTACAGCTAAGCCTCCCGTATTTTCAGTATAGAAAATACCATTCTCAATATTATTTTGTAGGGTATTTTGCTCGAGCTTAGGTTGTGCTCTACCTGCAACTTGTATACCATGCAAACCATTCCCATCACTTGTGTTATCCACAGCCGTACCACTTGCGTTTTCAAAATAGGCAACCCCAACTTCAGTGTTATTTCTTACAATGTTACTTTCAAGTTTAGGTTGTGCTTCACCCGCAATAGCTATGCCATGAAGCCCATTTCCTTCAATAATGTTATCCACAACCATCCCTCCTGTACTTCCTTCATAGACAAGGCCATTTCTAATGTTATTTTTTATAGTGTTTTGCTCGAGTCTAGGTTGTGCATTATCTACAATAGCTATACCGTCCAAATTATTCCCTTCAATGGTGTTCCCTATAGCTGTGCCTCCTGCATTTTCAAAATAAACAATTCCAATTCTAATGTTATTTTTTATAGTGTTTTGCTCGAGTCTAGGTTGTGCATTATCTACAATAGCTATACCGTCCAAATTATTCCCTTCAATGGTGTTCCCTATAGCTGTGCCTCCTGCATTTTCAAAATAAACAATTCCAACTCCAGTGTTATTTTGTAAAGTGTTCTGTTCGAGACTAGGTTGTGCTTCACCTGAAACGATTATGCCACCATGCAAACCAGTTCCATTTCCCTCAACAGTGTTACCCTTCACTACACCTTTTGCATTTTCAAAATAGGCAATGCCACCTGTAGAATTATTTTGAACGATGTTTTGCTCGAGTCTAGGTTGTGCCTCACCCTGAACACCTATACCATACACACCATTCCCTACGATAGTATTACCCTCCACAACACCTCTTGCCTTTTCAGAATAGGAAATTCCAAGTTGGACATTATTTTGTATAGTGTTTTGCTTAAGTTTAGGTTGTGCTTCACCATTAACATCGATACCATGAAAACCATTTCCCTCAACGGTGTTACCTATAGCTGTGCCCCCCTTGCTTCCAATATAAGTAATACCGTTGTCAGCATTATTTTGTATAGTGTTTTGCTCGAGCCTAGGTTGTGCGTTGTCTGCAATACCTATACCATACAAACCATTTTCCTTAATAGTATTACTTACAACCATGCCCTCAGCATTTCCAGAATAGGAAACTCCAAATTGAGTATTATTTTGTAGGGTGTTTTGCTCGAGCCTAGGTTTTGCCTCACCTTGAACATTTATGCCGTGTAAATCATTATCTTCAAAAATACTATTTTTAACTACGCCTATAACACTACTGGTTAGCAGCAACCCAGATCCACTTGCAATTCCAGACTCAGCTGTAATCAACTCAGTTTTACCTATAGTCAACTCAAGCTCAGCAAATCTAATTCCCTGAGTGCCTCCAACAAAAACACAGTTATCAATGTCTATCTTCCCACCACGTATCCAAACTACATTTGCTGCCAGTTCACCTTCATGCTCAAAGGCTATGTCTTGAGCTTTAAAACTACCACTACCTTCAAAACCAACACCAAAATTCTGTACTGTTGAAACTATAAAAGTCTTGTCATGTCCTGCTCCAATAAGTTCAACATCATTACTCAGCATTAGAGACTCATCTAAAACATACCTTCCAGCAGCAATCTCTATCCTACCCCCTTGACTTGCCTCACTCACCAATTCTGCTGCTGTACTTACTATAGTGCTGTTGCTGGCTTGATCATTCGATACATCTACCTGTGCTCTAATAGGATTGCTTAAAAATAAAACTAAAGCACTAAAAGTAAAAGATAGATATTTTAACATTGTTAACCTCATTTTTTCATTAATCTGATTCACTATTAATTATGTGTGAGAAAAGATTTATTGAGCTTTGGCTAGCTGGTTAGTCCTTTATTGGCAACCCACTAGGCACACTATTTGGCACTATGTGACTCATATCAATAGCAGCAGGGTCAGTAAGGGCCTCTAAGAAAGCTACAAGATCCCCTATTTGCCTATCAGTTAAATTGAGTGGCTCTGCTACAATAGGATCTAACGTATTTAGAACTTTATTAATAGTTGTTCTGTCATTGTGAATCATTTGCTCAAGGTCAGGAGGTAAGTGATTAGGATCATAGTTCCTAATTGCAAATTCAACATCAGAATAATGGCGCACTACTTCTTCTAGAGTTGCATGAGCTCCATTATGCATGTAAGGTGCAGTTAGCTCAACATTTCGCAAAGGTGGAGTACGAAAAGCGAAACGGTGCTTCCATTTGCCTGTACGAAGATAAAACCCCATATCAAGTGGAGCAGAAGCACCTTTACCAGGTCCAAGCTGAGGTATACCAGCATTGTGATGCTCTTGATTAGTCATTAAATTGCCTGAGTGGCACTCTGAACACTTTGCTTCACCATAAAAGAGCACTGCACCACGTTTTTCTTGTAAGGTAAGAGCATCTTTTTGACCCCTTAAATAACGATCCCAAGGACTTTGGGTAAAGGTCCAAGCATCTATTTCGAAAGCAGCAATAGAGTTAGCGATATGTTGAAAGCCAATTTCCCTTGTAGGCACACTAGGGTAAACTTCTTTGAACATACGTTTATACTCAGGAATATCTACTACACGCTTAGTTAAAGCTGCCCATATTTCTGTAAAGTTACCATCTTTGATTAAGGCAATCTCATTTAACTCTTCATTGTTGCCATTAACTACAACATCTCCTTTATTGCCACGCATTTCGCTACGTGAAGTTACAGGAAACATGGCCTGTGCAGCAACTACATTATCAAGACCTTTAGGTAATTTGTCACCAGCAGGAGTAATAAACCCTAATCTAAGGTTAAAGGCTACTTTACTATCCCAAAACATTGTGCGCCATCCGGGGGCACCACGGTTAAATACTTCAGGAGCATGACGGGGGATATAGCCTCTACCTTTACCAAGTTGCCTATCAGGGCCTAGGCCTTTACCACCTGTACCTATAGATAATGGAATAGCATCTCCTGTCCACAGGGTAGAATGGTGGCAAGTAGCACAAGAAATATCTTTATTGCCACTTAATATTTTGTCATACATTAAAAAACGACCTAGCTCAACTTTAGCAGGGTCTTGTTTGGGGCCCGGGTGAAATTGGGTAACGCCAGCTTGGGCAAGTAGCTTGGCAAGTTGTTCATCTATTCCTAGACTAGCAGCTTCTATTTCAAAATTGCTAGTTGCTGGGCTAGTCTCAGATAACTGTCCGCAGGCAATTAACCCGAATATTATGCCTAAAAAAACTATAAAAAGTACAGAAAAAGTTTTTAGCTTATCTATCATAACAGTTAATTATTTTAGGAATAGGGCGTAATGCTAGCGTAACGTGGCTGTAAGATTTGGAAGAAGCAGTTAATTTTTTCAGTCATCTATTTAACTAACAAGACGAGTAAATTTTTCAACAATGAAGGTTTAAGGAGATTTTTATGAAAAAGTGGTTTCTCAATATTTTCTTTGCTTGTACTTTGTTGCTCACTGCTATAGCAATAGCAAGTGAAGGTTCAAGCGAAAATGAAAATGTTAAGCCTTGTGCCCCTAATGGTTGTATAGATCCTAGTTCGCCTAGTAATGTGGATCCAGACTAGAAATTTCGAGATTCGAGCCTAAGCTATAACTCACAAATAAGCTATAGGTGTCCAGATAAATTCTTGCCTTATAAACGCAAAGAATGTCATCCTGAGCCCTTCCCCTTCACTGCGTCTTAGGGCAGGCGAGGGTAAACTACGCGAAGGATCTCTAATTCGTTAATTACAGAGATTCTTCGTCGCCATGCTCCTGAGAATTACATGCTCACACAGGGTGTTTCTCTACTGTGTTGCCTTGAGCTATCACTACTAGGAACCTACAATACCTATTTGCTAAAGGGGCGCTTATCAAGATGGGTGAACATAAACATACCCGCTATCATTTAAACATACCTGATTTTAATTGTTAGCTATGCTTCTAAAGCTGCTAGGACCACCTAGAATTTATCATCAAAATATAGAAAAGCCACTTTCTAGTAGCAAGCATGCTGCGTTGCTTTGCTACTTGGCTTATCAGGGTGCTTGGGTAGCTCGAGAAAAATTAATTTCTTTACTAACCCCTATAACTTCTGCTACTACAGCAAGTACTAAATTCCGCCAAGTATTGCAAAGAGCCAAGCAACTTCCCTGCGGCAATCTTATGAAAATTGAAGGAGAGCAACTTTACTTCTCGCCTCCAACAGATGTGCAGATCTTTTATAAAGCTATTAAAGGTCAGAATTGGGATAAGGCTACAAACCTTTATACTGGGCAATTACTAGAAGGGTTCCACTTACGCAATGCTCCTAGTTTTGGCAATTGGCTCGAGCTAGAGCGTAATAATTTACACAACTCCTGGCTCGAAGCCACTTCAAAACAAGCTAAAATTCTAGAAAATAAACAACAACTCAAAGCAGCTCAAAATTTACTTAAGGGAATATTGGAATATGATACTTTAACAGAAGATATAGTCCAGAGATTTATGCGTCTAAGTTATCAAATAGGGGAGAGGGAAGAGGCCTTAAAAGCCTATAGGCAATTTGTAAAAAGCTTAAAGAAAGAACTAAACTTAGCTCCTCTAGCAGAAACCAAAGAGCTTGCTGCAATTATTACTAATACACAGTCGTTGGTTAACAGTGTTCATTTTAAGACAAGTAAATTACCACCAAAATTACTTAATCCACCATGTATTGGTCGTAATAATATAATCCAGCACATCAAACAAACTACAGCAAAGGTAATACTGATTGCTGGTGAACCCGGTGTAGGTAAATCCCGGCTTATGCATGAGCTTGCTTCACATGCTATGTATTTACAATGCCCTGAGGGGCTTGAAAACGTTCCTTACTATCCTCTGATAAACCATTTAAATAAACACTTGGAAACCATACCAGAACTTGGTAAATATCGTAATGAGCTATCTCGTTTTGTTCCCGAAGTTAATCCAGAAATTTTGCCACCTCCTGCTGACAAGTTTACTAAAGTTAAGATATTAGAGGCTTGGGCACGTTATTTAATTGCTGTCTCAGATAATGGTGAGGTAAAAATAGATGATTTGCAGTGGGCAGATAGTGCGATGCTCGAGCTAATAGTTTATCTAAGTCAAAAGAGAAACCTACGCTTGTTCGTCACCTACCGCTCAAATGAAGTCACCAGGCCTTTAGAAACTACCTTGGCTAACTTGCATTCTAGTAAACTAACTGATTTGATATTACTAGAACCTCTTAAACTTAACGATACCACGCAGCTGCTTACTAGCATTGTTGGTAAATCGCCACAAGATTTTGCGCAGTGGTTATATAAATATGCCGGTGGCAATCCTTTTTTTACGTTGGAAACTTTAAAAAGTCTTTTCGAGGCAGATATTTTGCAAATAAAAAATGGTAATTGTCAAGCTGAAAATGATTTTCAGCAGGTTGATAACCTTAAGCCAAACTTGCCTCTTGCAATAAAAGGCATAATTAGTAGGCGAGTGGATTCGTTGTCTGAACAAGCACAAAGAGTGTTGTCTGTAGCTGCTGTTATGCAAGAGAATTTTAAACCTGAAGATGTTAGTCATCTTATAGGTTTTTCAATTACAGCAGTTCTGGTTGCTTTTGATGAGCTAGAACGTGCAAATATAGTGTGTCAGACTAATTTTGTACATGACTTATTGCGTCAGAGTGTATATGAAAATTTAAGCCTAACTAGATGTGGTTTTCTCCATAAACAAGTAGCAAAGCACCTTAGCAATAAGACTAGGTTGACTAAAGTGGAGCTAACTGTGATAGCAGAGCATTGGTTTTTGGCAGGAGAGGTAGAGCAAGCAGCCCAAGCTTATTTTGAGGCAGCTGCAAAAATGCGAAACTTGGGGCTTTATTTTGAAGGGATTTCTTTACTAGAAGCCAAATTGGTAAGAGTTCCTGAAGGGGTATGGCATCAGCGTTGTGAAGCTATGCTGCTAAGCTTGCTACAATCTGTAGAGCAAGCTGACAAGGTAAAACAACTTATGGAGAAGCTTTTGCCCCAGTTAACGGATCCTTGGGCTTTAGCAACGGTATTAGGTATAAAAACTGAGCACCTCCATGTTGATGGCAAACTAAACTTGGCTAAGGAGTGTTTAGCACAGGCCAAAAATTTAGCTCCAAGCAATGATTATACTTTAAGGCTACACCTTGTCATAATAGAAATAGCTGTTTTACATGCTCAAAGCAAGTATCAAGAAGGTATAGATTTATTGAAAGAGGAACTTATCAACATAGCTAAGGATTTACATCCTGCCGATTACCTAACCTTAAAGATCACTCATGCTGCTCTTTATGACGCCCTTGGTAAGCATGAAGAAGCTCAAGATTTACACTTACAAAACTTACAAGCAGCTAAAAGATTACAAGCACCCTTACAACAAGTTGATGCTGCACTAAACTTGCTTTACAATTATATTGTCTTAGGAAAAGCTGAGGAAGGTATAGAGCTTGTTAGTTATGTTGTGAAACAAAATTATCCTAATAGTGATGACTTGCAGCTTAATCTGGCAGCTGCTTTTAGAAAATTAGGTCGTTATCAGGAAGCCCTGAAATACTATCAGAGGTTAGTTGTTAACAGCTCGAGCAATAGAGTACAAGCTCTAGCTTTAGCAAGGGTTATTATGCTGAACCATAAATTAGGCAATAAAGAACAGCTTGAAGCTAATTTTGAGAAGGCCCTTTCTTATTTAGAGGTAATAGATTTTCCTTTAGCCTTAGCTAGGTTATCTATAGCTGTTTTAGAATTTGGCAGTTCTAAGTATAAATGGCGAGTCAAGAATATTTTACAGAAGGTAGATATGACGGGGTTTCCTGAAGTAGAGCACAAGAGATTAAAGAAGTTGCTGGGACTGGGGTTCTAACTATAACTCACAAATAAGCTAGGACTTGAGTCATAAAGAGGTATTCTAAACATGCCTGACCTGAGTTAATTTTAGAATTATACAGCTTCGTATGGACTCCAGCCCATAAATAATCACTTACTCGTTAGAGTCTTGAGAAATTCCTTCTTCTGTTTCACTTGTGGGAGGATCATCTTCACTCTCAGGCACTTCCTCACTTTCAGGATTATCTATTAGTACTTTTGGTTCAGAATCCTCCTCTTGATCATCTCCATCAGGTAGCTGTACTTCTTCTGTTTCTGTTGTTCCCTCGTTTTCAGTATCTTCAGAAACTTCATCCTTTATTTCCTCATCCTCAGTATTTCCCTCAGTGTTGGGACCTTTGTTCTCGCCATTATCCTCTTCACTAATATCTTCTGTTACACCATTAGTAGTATTACTTTGACTATCATTAGAGGGTTGCTCTGGTGATTCATCGGGTAGGTTACTAGGCACGTTTTCTTTATCTTCAACCTTCTCGGCATCTTGGTTTTCATTTTCATTATTACCCTCTGTTATGTTACCAGCAGTACTATTGTCAGAGGCAGGCTGCTCTGATGATTCATTAGGTAATTGGTCTGTTGTACCTTCAAGTAACCCATCTGTTAATTCACTAGGAGCTTCATCTGGCAGATCATCTGGCAGATCATCTGGTAAATCTTCAGACGATTCATAAGGGGTTTCATCCGAGGACTCTTCAGGAATTGATTCGTTAGTAGGACGTTGTCCCTTGGGATGTCTTGATGGAGCTGAGAAAGTATATACTTCTTCTAGTAGTTTTACGTCCTCACTATTTACCTCACCATCTTTATTAATGTCTGCAGAGTTATTGATTCCTTGTGGACCAAATGATTTACTTAACTCAAAAAGATCATAAAAATCCACTACACCATCACGATTTATATCTTCTGGAGTGGATCCTGCCAAACTAATTAATGTTTGTTTATCAAAATCAGTAGGTTCCAAAGGTGAATTGCTGGATAGTTCGGGATTCATTACCCCTCTCTCACTAATATTTAACCCTGCTAAAGAACCTGTTTCGTGTAAGAGGGCAAAAGGAAGTAAACTATTGTTAGCACTGAATGCGATTGTTATTTCTCGTTTACTATTTTCAAACTTTGAGATGCTTAGTGAAACAATGTCAGGTCCTAAAAGGTCTGCATCACCATATTTAATCAAGGTGTTAGCATCTTCATCAAGACTAGCTTGAAAGTAGGCTCCCTCAATGCTTGTCCACTTTTCAAAGGTGGTTTTTATATCTTCCTCGAGCGTAGATGCTCCACCACTAGAATCGACAGTATAGTCGAGAGCAAAGGTAAAAAAAGTAAGTAGGAGAAGCAGGCAATTGAAACTAGGCAATAACTGGCTAACTAGTCTTTGACTTCTAATTCTCATTCTGAGCACTCCCTTCTTGTAAAACTTCTGTAAATGCTGCTAAAATTTCTTCTGTACCTGCACTTTCCTGTCCTAGAATGAGTTTACCCTCTTCATTTAATCCTAGAAGCTCTCTATTATCATTTTCAAAGCCCCTGCTTCCAAACTTCCACAGGCCTTGTGAAAAACCTATTATGGGAGAGTAATAATCACCTCTATAAGCAAGTACTATGACCTCTTCTTCTGAGGCAAATTTAGGTATTCCTGTTACATCAAGCACCACATCATCCAACACTCCACCATAAAAAGCCAAGTCTATGCTTTCTCCTACACTTCCTAGTAAAGATTGCTTGACTTCAAAAGTTACAATGGTCCATGGTTCGTTGGCTCGAGCTTCTACTTCAACACTGCTAACTACTCCGTGAAAAGCTATCTCGGTACTATTAAGTATATCCTCTAAGCTCATAGCACGATAGGTCGTGGCTGATGCTTGATAAACAAATAAAGAGAAAATGAACAATATCCCTAACTTAATTTTAATTGTTAATGTTTTTGCTAACACTATAAAACACATCCTTAGATTAACTGTGCATTAGACCTGTCACTTATTTAGGCAAATTGCTTTAGACCTGCTAAATGAACAACAGAAATCATTATAAACACAAGCAACTCACAACCTTTGAGGTGTCTCTATCGTACTCAAAGTCTTATTTAGAGACGACTCTATTATACAACTATGTTTCTTAGAAAACTTGCTTTCTCCAATTTCAACCTGTTAAGCTCCTGAAAGATGAATATTACAACACAAGCGCTTTTTGATATTTCTTGTGTAGACAAGTTTTTACACCCTATTTTAAAAGTCGAGAAACCTTGGCAAATCCTTAGTAACTTGGATGAATTTTTATCCAAGGTAGAAAATAACTTAAAGGGTGAAATACACCCTACTGCAGTAGTAAGTGGTAAAGTTTACCTGGCAGCAGGAGCAAAGATTAAATCTCATGCTTTAGTAGAGGGACCTGCTTGGATTGCCGAAGGGGCAGAGGTAGGTCATGGTGCTTATATTCGTGGAGGTGTAATCCTAGCTAGTAAAGCTAAAGTTGGTCATAGTAGCGAGGTAAAACATGCCCTACTCTTAAATGCTGCTCAGGCTCCCCATTTTAATTATGTAGGAGATGCTATTATAGGCTCTAATTCTAATCTGGGTGCAGGGGTTAAACTAGCTAACCTTGCTGCTTTTGGCAAAAATGTAAAGGTTGCAGGAGAAGACACAGGCCTGCGCAAATTTAGTGCTGCTGTTGGTGATAGCGTTTTTGTAGGTTGTAACTCTGTACTTGCTCCGGGCACAATAATAGGCCCACGCACTATGGTTTATAATTGTGCTATGCTACGTGGTGTATATCCTGCTGATAGTGTAGTTAAATTAAGACAGTCTCTAGAAGTAGTGGTAAAAAGTTAATTTCCCTAAG
Source organism: Trueperaceae bacterium (assembly GCA_965223045.1). Taxonomy (GTDB): domain Bacteria; phylum Deinococcota; class Deinococci; order Deinococcales; family Trueperaceae; genus CBDCVN01. The sequence continues at coordinate 2,091,449 of CBDCVN010000013.1, read as the reverse complement.
GTAGAAAATTTATGTTCCCTTTAAGAGATGATAATCCTAAAAATAAACCTGCAGTAGTAATGTGGTTCCTTATAGCCTTAAATATATTAATTTATATCTACACTTTTGGGTTATTGCCCCAGATAGAAACGATTCAAGTAATTGACAGCTATGGTTTTATACCTCAACTTTTCTTTGACAATCCTCTGCCAAGTATTTCTGACCTTATCACTAGCATGTTTTTGCATGGTGGCCTTATGCACATCTTAGGCAACATGGTTTTTCTATGGATTTTTGCTGATAACATAGAGGAGCGCATGGGGCACACAATGTTCGCGATTTTCTACCTGCTAGGTGGTGTTTTTGCAGCTTTGTGCCACGGTATTTTCTCAACTGGTTCTTCTATACCTATGGTAGGGGCATCGGGTGCTATTAGTGCAGTTCTAGGAGCTTATTTTATTACCTTCCCACACCATAAAGTACAAACATATATAGCTCCTGTTTTTATAATATGGTTACCTGCTTGGCTTTATTTAGGTATTTGGGTTGGTATGCAAGTTATTGAGGCAGTTACAGGCATAGTAACCCCCGGTGGTGTAAGCAATGTGGCATGGTGGGCACATATAGGAGGTTTTCTTTTTGGTGTTGCTTTTGCACGATGGTTTTTACACCTTAAAGACTATTAGGCTTTCATATTTTTTAGTAGATAAAATTTGAGGTGGCTCGAGCACATTAACTAAATTTAATAAAGCTTGTTAGCTCGAGCACCAGAGCCAAACTTAGGTTGATTTGCTCAAGGTATCCTAAAGTATACAAGCCTTAAGAAGCTATGATTTCCAAGGATTAATGATGGGAACTTGGCTAGGAGCAAAGTCCTTTTCATTTCTAGTTACTAGAATTAGGTTATGTGTATAAGCTGTTGTAGCAATTAGACTATCAAGAGAAGACATAGGAGTTCCTGCTTTTTCTGCTCTTCCTTGCAGAAATCCCCAATTTTCCATCACAGACAAATCCATTGGCAGAATACGATCACTATATTCCATTACCAAGCTGCTTAACCAGCTCTCTAGACTTGTTTTCTTTTTTGAGTCAGGTAACTTAGTTAACCCTTTTCTTACTTCGCCAATAGTTATGACACTCAAGAACATTGTTTCAGTAGGAATATTCTCTAATCAGTTTGTAACTCGAGCATCAGAAACAGGTTTGGTCAATTCTGAAATAACACACGTATCTAAAAGGTAATTCACAGCTCCATATTTCTTGGGAGGTCTTTTTGGCGCTCGAGTTCAAGATCTTTTATCTTTGGACAACTCAGCAAGAAATCTTTAAAGTTAGTTTTGCTAGTCAGGTTTTTATACCTTTGGGTAGATATAATTACTACTGCTTCTTCCCCTCTACGTGTTACATACTGAGGCCCTTCATTAAGAGCATCTTCAACAACCTTGCTAAATTGACTTTTAGCATCTTGAAGTTTCCAAGTACTTTTCATTGTATTTGCTCCAGAAAGGGAATATTGGTTTCTACTATGAATTTCTCTGGCATAGTTTTAGATTCTTTTAAACATGTAAACAACTAGTCAGTCTAGTCTGTAAATTGTAATTTGTCAACTTTTTAAAAGCTCGAGCACACTCACTAAATTTGATAAGACCTGTTAGCTCGAGCACTACAACCAAGTTCGATTAGGTTGGCTCGAGGCCACTCATGATTTACCTTACTTGGTTTTAATAGTATACAATAAGCCTAATTATCATGATTGACCATGACAGGCTTTTTAAAGAATTACTCTCTACTTTCTTTGTTGACTTTGTTAAACTGTTTCTACTTGAAGTTTTACCTTACCTAGACACAAACTCCTTAAACTTTCTTGACAAGGAAGTTTTTACTGATGTCACTGCTGGCAAACGCTATGAAACTGATCTTATTGTTGAGGCAAAATTTCTCGAGCAAAAAGCTTGTTTTCTAGTACATGTTGAACATCAATCTGAAACAGAGAAAGATTTTGACAAGCGTATGTTTCGCTATTTTGCTAGACTTTATGAAAAGTATGACCTTCCCATTTACCCCGTGGTAATCTATTCTCAGAATTTACCTAAACGTCCTGAACCTGATAATCATAAAATTAACTTTCCTGATAGGTTAGTGCTGGATTTTCGCTACAGGGTTATTCAGTTAAATACTCTAAACTGGCGAGATTTTGTAAACAAGCCTAATCCTGTAGCTAGTGCTTTGATGTCAAAAATGGGAATGACTAAACAAGAACGTGCTAAAGTAAAGTTAGAGTGTTTGCGGCTTTTAGTTACTTTGAAGCTTGACCCTGCACGAATGCAATTAATATCTGGATTTATAGACACATATTTACGCTTGAATGAAGAGGAAGAAAAGCATTTTCAAGAACAGCTTGAAGAATTAAAGCCAAACCAGCAGGAGGATGTGATGGAAATTGTAACTAGTTGGATGGAACAGGGATTAGAACAGGGATTAGAACAGGGATTAGAACAAGGGATACAACAAGGCCAAGCAGTTATGGTTATTGGGCAACTTACACATAAGTTAGGGGATTTGTCTTATGAGCAAAAAGAGCAGATTGAAAAATTGGATACAAAACAGCTTGATGCTTTAGGTAAAGCTCTATTAGATTTTAGGGTTGTTGAGGATTTGAAAGGTTGGCTCGAGTACACTAACTAAATTTGACAAGGCTTGTTGGCTCGAGCAAAAACCATCTCCCAGCAGCCCTCATGTTAAAGGATATAATTTGCTATATTGATATGAATAATGAGCAGAGTAATGGTAATCCACCAAGTTATATTGATAGCCAAGCTCAAGAAGAAAGCATTTATATATGGGATGAAGCCAACATTTTGCACATTGCAAGGCATGATATTGAACCTTATGAAGCGGAAGAAGCTTTGGAAGATCCAAATCGTTTCCCTGAACAGGCCTATAGCAAAAGTGGTGAAAAACGTAGAGCATTTGTTGGTGAAACTTTAGATAAAAGAATACTTTTTGTTGTTTATACCTTACGTCAAAGGAAGTATAGAGTTATAACAGCACGAAAGGCAACACAAGATGAAAAGCACAGCTACTACAAAAACCAAGCCTGAAAAAACAGTAGATGGCTTTACAATAATCTATAGCCATGAACAAATACCTGACTTTGCTAATGAAACTGAGGAAGCAAAGTTTTGGGATACACATACATGGAGCGAGGAACAAAGGCAGAAAGCTAAGGAAGATGTTGATGCTCCACCTATAAGAACAGAACAAAAAATGAAAGGTGTTTACATCAAGTTTTATGCTTCTGATTTGGAACGTTATCATAAACTAGCAACAATTAAAGACATTCCTTATCAAACACTTATTAAACAATTTGCAAGTGAACGGCTTTATGAAGAGGAAAAGCGAGAAGGCCTTTTACCTTAACAGCAAAATGATTTGTTGCTTGTGTGATTGAGTTTCTAAAGTTGTTGGGAGGAGTTGTTGGAGTGGCTCGAGCACCCCAACCAAGTCTGGTGAGGTTGGCTCGAGCATCCCATTTGCATAAATCATGGGCAGTGAGATAACCCCATAGACAAAGCCCTATTGGATTTTAGAAGTTTTTAGGATTTGAGGAGTTGGCTCGAGCACACCAACCAAGTTCGATAAAGTTGGCTCGAGCACCCCATAAAAATGTGCTGTAAACACTAGATACTAACCAACAGCAAACTCAGTATCTTGCCTTCTATAAGGAGCATAAAAAGCTAAGACTATATCTTCTTTGGGCACTCCTACTTCAACAAGTTCATTGGCTATACCAACTTCTGTGTTGTCTTGCTGTATCCATATTTTTCCATCTTTTATATCTAAGTGAAGCATAGTATTAAAAATGCGCCGATAGCCGTCCCAGCCAACGTCTAAAAGCTGATAGTGATTATGCTTTTCATCTGCAATAATTTGCATCTCATATTCTTGCATTGTTTTTGTATTGCTTGGGATAGTTTTAGCGTACTTGTTAAGCAATTTTTTAATGTGTGAACCATATTCTTCTACTCTTGCCATGAAATAATCGCCTCCTCGAGCAAATTGTAAGCTATAAGTTTTAGCTTATTTTCCTTAACAGCTTCTTTTGTAAAGGCCAGTTGAAAGAAGGTAGTGTAAACATCAGCAGGGACAGCTAGATATAGTACTCGCCTAGGTTCTTTTTTTCGTAAAAGCCTACGGTAGTTTATAAATTGCCCCAACACAGCATGAAATTCATGTAGACGGGAAGGTTTAATAAAGCTCTTGATTTCAACAGCAATTTTATGTTCAGATTTTTCAGCAGCAAGCAAATATTCTGCACCTAAATCAATGTCAATTTTTACCTCATCTGCATGAACTGTGTAAGGGTCATGGGTAATAATCCATCCTTCTTTGATAAGAGCGTTCTTGACAATATTATGATAGCGATTTTTAGCTGGCATAAATCACTCCAAAGTTCTGTGTTTCCGTGATTTCTTGATTACTCAAGCAAGGTTTGGCGGCTTACAACCACAAAAACACGTTGCTTTTTAGGATCAAGAGAAGAAGGTTTCTTGACTAGGTAAAGGTCACCTCTCCTCACAAATTTACCTGATACTCAAGTACATCAGCTGCCTCCTCATTAAGAGTGTCAGCGTGCTGATTAATAATATCTAAATCTCCTTTAGCTGATTTTGTGCCCTGTTGTTTGTTCATAAAAGCCCAGAGAGCCTCTTCAATAAAAGCAGAATGGTCTTGATATTGAGAAACCCATTTATTCATTTCCTCTGTAACTTCTTTAGACAAAGTAATAAGTGTTTCTATTTGTTGCATGCAAATAATTATACAAAATAATAGGATTTCACTCGAGACTGGAATTACGCAGCTTGAGGGAGCAAGTCCAAAAGGTCAAGAGGTGGGTCAATACGACCAGAGATGAGTCCCCTACGGTACCTATAAAATGACTGCTTGTTCTCTCTACGAGCTACTTCTATAAGGCCATAAGCTATTACTCCTAACCCTAAATGCCCTCCTATTGTTTGTTCTGTTCTATATCTGAATCCTTGCCATCCTAGCTCTTGCTTTAACCCTCTTATTACTTCTTCTATCGCTTGCCTCACCTTATAATGGCTTATGATCTCTTTGTCTTCTAGCTCTAGATCATTTGTTACATAGTATTTATTACCTCTTCTCACGATCTTCACTTCAAAGTCCATTCCTCTTAGCTTCCCTACTTTTGTCCAGTAGGGTCCTCTGTGCCTTTTCAACTGCTTTCCTCGCAGAACTCTGTTCTTCTTTAGTCGTGTCACAAACGACCAACTGTAGGCATGTATCTGTTTCAGAATCTTCTTTGAACCGTACCATGAGTCAAATAGTACATAATCAGGTTTTAGCCCTTTTTCTTTTGCCCATGCTAATAACTCCAATGCTAGTTCTTGCTTGCTTACCTCTCCAAAGTAAAGTTTTATCTTTAAGGGTATTCGAACTTTACCATCTGTCCAGATCAGCAGAACTATTCCGAAACCATAGCAATAGTGTCCATTGCCATCTCGTAATTTCGGTAACCACATTTTACCTCTTCCTGATCTTGCTATTACTGTATCATCAAGAACCAAGTAGCCTCCTTCAAGCTCACCTACCAGCATTTTTAAACCTATAGCTATCTCACTTACCTTTGCTAGAATTGAGTCTACTAACAACGCTCTATAGATAGTGTCGTGTGAACACTCCATTCCATCTGCCATAGCTGAAGAAGCATTTGCTTCAACTGCTTTTAACGCATTTTGTCATCAAAAAGTAGGGGTTTTGACCCCCAAAATCTCGTGCTGTTTGAGGTTTTAGGGCAAAATTAAAATTTATAAAAAATGGCTACACACTGACCCCCATCAGGCCTAGAGCATATTTCTGCCCTCCGTTTGGAACAGTGTTCCAGCAAATGAACATTTCACCAGTCCTAATTCCACTTCTGGCCGTCAGGTTAAGTGTTTTAGCTACCCTCGCAAGTGCCTGACCTTTTCCCCAATTCTTCTTGTATTTCTTTAATAATGATCCTGAACGTTTTTGTATGTGTCCTTGGACATAATCCCGAAGGTGGATGCCATGCATTATACCTACAGCCTTACCTGTTTGGATACACTGGACTTTAAAATGTGTATTTATCGTAGCAGACATCAGTGGCTATACTATAAAAAATAAAACCTTGCTGTGTCAAGGATATGCTATGGCTACTTGAAAAAAGCAAAAAAATCATGATATCGACTTTGGTAACAGGGTTTTTAGAGGCAAAAGTGGCGTTTTTTGGGTACAACTTGCGTTTTAACAGGGCTTCTAGTGCTTTAACTATTCTTTGTGTTAGACTCATCTTAGGGCTCCTTGGTTCTGATTGAGCCCTATTTTACTTTATTTCTCCCCCTGCGTAATTCCAGTCGAGAATGTATCTGGTAGTTATTTTGTGCTGGCTTGAGCACCCCAACCAAAATCAAGTAAGAGGATTTGCCTTTCAAGTACCTACTATTCTTTAACCTTGTTTAGTTAGTACTTCTTCTAAAGCCTCGAGCCCATCTCGAGCTGTAAAGTAATCCAAATGATGACAAGCAACATCTACAACCTCAGGACTAGGAGAGCGTTGGAGTGGTACATCCTTAATGCTCTCTACAGACACAGCAATATCATTGGGCTTTTGGAAAAGTTTTTTGGTTAGTAGTTTAAACACAGCAGCTTGAAGACGATTTGCCCAACTTTGCACTAGCTTTTGTAAGGTATTGCCACTTGTTGTATAAGTTATTTTAGCTGTATCCCCAACAATTATGTGATAGGGAATGTTAGGATCTGGGCTCTCTTCTAGTTTAGCTAAAAACTCAGACTCTTTATTCATTTGATCAAGAGAATTGTCGCTAGCATCTAGAAGCTTCATGAGCCCAGCCACAGCAATAGTTTTTACTGGTGAGCGTGTAAGGTTATTAAGAAAAACTGCCAAGGTAGTATCGGCCCAGCCTTTTACTACTGCTGAAGCATTATTTTCGACATCTGACCAAGGTGAACCACCATTAGGGGTACCTAGCATAACTAGCTTTTCAACAATATCTTTACCATCTAACTTTTCAATAAACCAGCGTGAGATCAGTCCTCCCATAGAATGAGCCACTATTGTTAAAGACTTATCTGCACTCTTATTGCTATCAAGACCCACCTCAGCAAGTTTGCGCTTAAGTAATTTAGCATTTTCTTGAATAGTGGTATTGAGGTTTTCATAATCAAAAGTAAGGATGAGATCATATTTGTTAATTTGACCATTACTACTTGGATTTTGACCAAGTGCCTTTATTCTAGTAAGACTGCCCGCCATTGTTCTTGTATCACCAATGATGCCATGAATAAATAAGACAATATTCTGCGCCTGAGCAACTTGTTGCTTGACATCTTCTGTCTTGTGATTATATTTTTTAAGTTCATCAAGCTTATTAACATTGGTTTTGAATTCTGGAATAGCTAAAAATGCAGTTCCTTTCTTGATGTTTAAGGTTTCATAAGTCAATTTTTGGAACATGAGCCATACAGAACCTATAAGATCTCTTTCATCACCTTGAGGAGAAGGCAAGCGCTCTATATGAATTTGAGTTCTGCCATCTTCCAAGCGCTTAGCGTGACCAAGAGGCCAATACTCTTTAGTGTCTAGATCAAATGTGTAGGGCAAAATTTGCTCATGCTCTGCCAGTGATTGATTAACTGTGATAATAAGGGGGTTTTCAGGAGTTACTGTAGTATGGTTGCTATTTTCACTACTACTATTAATTTTTACCTTAAGTACATTTAAACCAGCGTCGCTACCACGACTAGCAGTAAAGACAAAAGGTTGGCTGACTTCAGTATCTTGGGTAAGGATAGCAGGAGTTTGCATTCTGCTTGCACCCTCTAAATCTTTTTGCTCTAAGCTACGACTGAGTTGGTTATTGCTCTCAAGGCTAAGACTAGCTTTAAGGCTAGGATGAGGTTCAACAGTAACTTGTTCAAATACTTGTCTAGCCTCTTTAGCTGATAACTCTACACTTTCTTGGGGTCTTATAGTGGTTAGGGTAATACTTTTACTCATCCAATCGTTGTGTAGTTTAGGTTCAGCTTTTCTACCAATGGTTCGAGTACTGGCATAGTCAAAATACTGATTCAGAGTTCCTTCAAAGGAAAGTCCCTTATCATTTGTGCTACCTCTTGTTTCTGCCTCTTTTGTTCCAATAGGAGGAGTCCATATTTCAAGCTCATCTTGCTCTAAAGCACTAGCGCCAAAGGGTTCAGTACTTATAATTAGCTTGATGATATCTTTAGTTTCTGTAACACCTTGTTTCCAAAGTTCATCACCAACACTTGCAGGTATGTCCTCACCTTCATAAGCAGGTATTACCTTGACCACAGCACCTGCCTTTTCTTCTTTCTTACCTATAGGATCAAGCCAAGCTCCATAAGACTGTAAAAGATCGCTAGCACCAATATAAAAGCTGCCGTTGCCATTAAAATACAATAAAGAACAATAAAGAGGTTGGCGATAGTCCTCTGCTAGCCTTAATTCTAATTTAAACTTGGGTTGTTGCCACTGACCATCTATATATTCATAGGAAAGTGTAAAGTCGCTATCCACATATTCTCGGTCTTTGTAGTGTGCTACCATCTGCACCGCATTTTTAGGTATTTTGCTTTCAGGATTACTTAAGTCTACTTTTTGTTGCCACCCGGCTATATGTTCAAGATTCCTAATAGCTTTACCTGCATTAACATCTGTGTAGCCCCCTCCAATAGCCTTAAGTAGTGGTCTGTCATCACTAGCTCGCATAACTAGATACTGATCATTTTTAGCAATAAGGCGAAATAGTGGATTATCTTCATCCTCTTTTACAAAAGTAGAAGCTTGTCCTTCACCATTTATATTAGCTAATAGCTCACGTGCTTTGTCTTGCCCTGCTTGATCACCCTCAAAACGTACAGCTAAACGTGGTAAGGGTATAGCATTTTCCTTTTTAACCTGACCCATTATTGAGTTATCAGTTTATCACACAGCATTTTAGCCTCTCATAAAATTATGTCATTAAATCACAAGAAGTGAAAAGTATTACTCACTGGTAATTAAATCAAAAAACAAGAGTATACCCTTACATTTATAGAAATTAAAGTTGCAAGTATTTGAATAAATATTTATTGTAACATCTTTCCATAGGTGGTTGATTGGTATAGCCACAGTGTTTGAACCAAGCTTGAGCATCATTGGTATTAACTGTTTCTAAAGCTTTTTTGACAGAGGTGTTTAATTTCTTTTTGTCCCAAGTTTCTAAAGCACGTAGGTGGGATTTTGCTTTTGACCAGCAATGTTCTATCGGATTGAACTCAGGGCTGTATGGTGGCAAATAGATCAATGTGGCTCCCCTGCTTTCTATTAATTCACGTACCCTTTTTACTATGTGTGCTGTTGAATTATCCATCAAAACTATTTGTCCCACCTTTAAAACTGGACATAGTATTTCTTCTAGAAATGCTGCAAATACTTCTCCTGTTACAGTTTCATCAATACAGAAACTAGCGATTACTCCTTCTAGAGTCATTGCACCTATTAAGTTTGCAATTTTATGTTTCTTGCTTGGTATAGAGCAATAAGCTCTTTCTCCTCGTTGCGAACGGGCATAAATCCTAGTCATGTTTAGATAAAGACCTGTTTCATCAATAAATACAAGCCTATTTGCTCTAAGAGCTTTCTTTAACTGTAAAAAGGCTTTTCGTTTTGCTGCAATGTCTTCACGATCTTGCTCTCTAGCACGCAAAGTCTTTTTTTATAAGTCCAGTTAATCTTTTCTATTGCCCTATACATACTAGTGCTACTGACTTTAACGCCAGTCTTTTGCTCAAAAGCTGTGCAGAGTTCAGCCAAGGTCATGTCTGATTGCTTTTCTAACAATTTTTTTATTAGTGAAAGTTGTTTTGTGTTTACAGCAGGTTTACGACCCCTATTGTGTTCCCTAGGCAATAATCCGCCTGTTTCTCGATAAAGTCTTAGATAGGCTTTAACTGTAGTAGGGCTGACTAAAAACCTTTTAGCCAGCTCATATTGAGAACCTTCGCCATCTAGGTAAGATTGAACAACGCGTTGTCGCAAACCTAAGGAGTAACTTGCCATGGAAAGAGGATAACTCATATTAACTTACTAGGACAATAAGAAATGGTTTTGTGGATTCATTGACTAGAACAACTAGAAAAAGATAATGTTTCTAGAAAGGGTGTTTTTATTAGAAAAAATTCTAATTTAACGTCAACACTAGACGGTGTTTCTAGTTGTTTACAACACAGTGTAAAATCAAGTCTGCTTTTGTGCAATACTGACTCTTACTACGAATCCAAGAGCGCTCTTAGGGTAATTAAAATGAGAATATTTGCATTTTGGGTAAATTGGTAAGAATACTAATAAACACTTTATAGTACAACTACAAAGATACTTTTAGTATAGAAGAAAACTACTCAAGTTTTTCCAAATTTACTCAAATTGGGCGTTTTGCCGATACTTGGGTCGGGTTAAAAAGGAAAATGCTATAATTTAGTAATTACTGCTTTATACTGAGCTTGATCACCATCGTCTTCTGCTACTGTTGTGAGTTCATCTTCAACAGCAATTTGACTTTTGTCAGGTAAGACTTTTGTAACTCGAGCCACAGTTATTTTCTTAGTGAGGTCGTTTAAATCATCTGACTCGGTACTAGACGAGAAAATCGCTAAATGAGTAGTGCTGTCGCCTTCAGGAAGGGTAATTCCATGTACTGCTCCTGCATCAAGCCACCATTCCTCTTCCTCTTGGTAAATTACATAGCCCTTGTGAGGAATGATTTCTCCACCTAAAAAATTCTCGTTTGGGTTGGCGTTAGCAATAGGCTCGAGCTGAGGAGTTTGAGCAGCTACTGTAGCTTCAACTCGCCGCCTTACCCGTGCCCACAGGTCTCTATAGCTCATGCTTTCCTGTTGACCACTTAAAGTGGTGCGTAAATAGTGCGAAAATGTACCTCGAGTCTTACCATCAATAGAGATTTCTTTAGCTAATTCACTATCTCGGCAAGCACTTAATAAAATGTGTTGTCCCTGAGGGAATTTATAAGAAGCTGGGTCAATACCACGTGTTTTAAAGTCTTCATAGAAGCAATACTTTTCAATAGGACGTTTTTCAGGGTGAATCTCTGTTAAACGTATTCCTTCTAAATTATCTAGGGGATCGCGTGTTCCTGAACTCGAGTGGCAAGAATCTAATATAACAGCAATATGTGGCTTACTCTCTTTTGTAAGTCCATGAATAAGATAGCGCAGTTCTTTATCTGCTAAATCCCAGCCTCCTAAACTGCGGCTATCATGACATACTAAAGTTTCATTGAGATGATCAGGTTCCATGCCCCAAAAGGCTTCAGAAGCAGTTTCTTGAGCACCATGACCTGAATAATAAAAAAGTGCTGTATCTCCCTCTCCTGCCTGACTTAAATGGTCTGTAAACCCTTTTATAATGTTTTCACGCTTGGCGTCTTCACTTAAAAGAAGTTTGATGTTCTTTTCTTTAACACCGTAACGATCCTTCAATAGGGTATAAAATTCTTGAACATCATTTTCACAGCCATTTAAGTTTCTTACACCACCATCATACTTATCAATACCTACTAACAAAGCATAAATCGAACTTCTAATAGGTGGATCAGCAAATTGCTTATAGCGTCCACCTAACCTTCTCAACACTTCAAATGCTACTAAAGCAAAAGACCCATCCCTCTCATTTATGTTGAACTTTCCATAGCTTTCTGGATAATCCAAAAGTACTTCAAAATCAAAATCTGTGATATGTTTAGCTTTCAGAAAGCGAGATACTAGACGAAAGATATATGCAACATCAGGCACTAACTTAAAGTTGAGTAGTTGTTCTCGTACCCCTTCAATAAACTGAAACTCTAAAAGGTCTGAAGCAAGGTACTTACTTGATCTAGCTTGCAAATTGATGGTATTTTCCTGAGAGTCAGATTGTATTTTAAGTAAGCCACCTAAAAGGACTTCTGAAAGATTTAACTGAGTAGATTTAGACAAAGTAGCTTCTTGCACAAGTCGCATGACAGGTAAACGAAGTGAAGGAGATGCTGCAAGATTACAAACTAGTTCAAAAGATAGAGGGGTTGCAGTAGCTCTAAATCTGTTTACTAGTACTTCAGCAGTTAGATTTTCTTGATCTAAGGATTTCTTTTTTGGAGAAGAACTAAGGATTACAGCAGCTGCACTAATATTTTGCTTGGCAGTAATAAGCTTAGACCAAACTTGTAAATATTCTTCTTCGAAAGTAATTATGGGAAGGGGTAACGGTGTTGATTTAGTAGAGTTTAATGCGGTTTCATCTTTTTCAAGTAGAAGTTTTTTAGTAATGGTTTTATTTTGTAATTGCTGTGACTGTAACTCTAGTTTGAACACGTAGAGGTTGACCACTTCCAAGAAGTGTATTGTGCCAGTATTTGCGGGGCAGTACTTGTAAAAGGGTAACTAGATTCTTTTTTCCTAAATCTGCAACAAAATTATGCATAGCAGAATCCTGCCATGCAGGAGCAACACAGTCACTAATTATAATTACTAAACGTCTGGCACGCACATCAAGAAGATGTTCTAGTTTATGAAGGTGGTTACGCTGATCATAAAGTCTAAGTTTGCTTTTTTTACTTTCATTTAAGTTTTTATCTAAACTTGTTTCATCTAAGTTTTTATCTAAGCTTGTATCTAAGTGCCATAAGCTAACATTTCCAAAACCTCCTTGACGCTGGAGAAGGTTTCTAAACTCCAATACACTTTGCTCCCATGCCAACATAGAAGGAGTACGGTCAACAACTAAAGCTATATCTAACCATTGCTCTAACTTAGATTTAAGAATTACCGTCCACAAACGCATTTCAGCAATGTTTGTTATAGTGGCAGGTATATCTACCTCTTTTTCTGAAGCAGAGGGTATTTGTTTCATTAAGGGTTTTAAAGCTCGAGCAAGATCAAGGGCGTTAGGTAAAGCACGGGCAGTTTGAATACGTAAACCTAGACCATCAAAATCACTTAACCCTGATGATTCAGCATAAATGGGAACCCCCTCAGGTGATTCTTCTATTCTTTTATCAACTTCAATAGTATCTTCAGGTAATTTACCCTCTTCAACAGTATGTTCAGGTAATTCACCCTTTTCAACAGTATGTTCAGGTAGTTTGCCCTCTTCAACAGTATGTTCAGGTAGTTTACCCTCTTCAACAGTATGTTCAGGTAGTTTACCCTCTTCATTCTCACTTTTTATGGAACTAACATCTATGTGTTTACTATTGCCATTTTTTTTAAGCAAGTCCTTTTTTGGGGAGGGTTCTGTAGCTTTTTCATTTAATGACTTTGTTTCCGATTTGGGTTGGTATTTGGTAATTTGTGCGCCAAGCCAATAGGCATCCATTAACTCTATCTGAGTGGGCTCTAGATCAAACTCTTTTAGAGCATGAAGGATGGTTTGAACTTCAGTCATAGCATTTATTCAGAAAGTGGTCTATAAACAGCCTTGCGAAGCTCTTCACTATCTAGAGGTTTAATACCTTGCATAACTAAATGTACAGCATTCAAGAGCTGGTCAGTTGCAAGATTATTACCCACAGCCCTTCCACGCTCATCTAAAAATTTCTCTAGTAGTTCTTTTACATCATCTTCAAACTGATCGCTATCAGTTAATTTTTCTTTTACAATTCTGGCAAGCTTATCCTCATCGGGTAAGTCAATGTCCAACCTAAGGCAACGCCTCAAGAAAGCTGGCGGAAGGTCTTTTTCACCATTACTAGTTATAACAACAAAAGGAAACTCCTTGCACTTTACCAAACCACGTTCTATTTCCACTTTACCTTCACCTAGATGGGTTTGTACCTCAATCTTATCAAAATCTTTTGTTTCTGTTTCTGGTAAACGAGATAGTTCAGGTATTTCAAAACGCCCCTCTTCAAAAACATGCAGCAAATCATTTGGGAGGTTAATATCACTTTTATCAATTTCATCTATTAGCAAAACACGTGGGCGCTTCTTTTTAGAGAGAGTAAATGCTGTGCCCAAAGGACCAAGGCGAATGTACTTGCCAATGTCAAGAGAGTCATAATCATCAGGGTTATCTGGCTTACTAGTTTCTTTAGGCACTTCCTTGGGCAGATTTCTATCTGTTTGTTGGGCAAAGGCTTGTTTTTTCATATCAGCAAGCTTTTTGTGTAAATTATACTCTCGGAGAGAAGCATCTTGTAAACGAGCAATGGCATCATAACTATAGAGGCCACCTTGTAAAGTGGTACGAGTGGTTATAGGCCATACCAACACATTTCCTAAATTAAGCTCATAAGCGACAGCATAAGCTAATGAACTCTTGCCTGTACCGGGATTCCCAGTAATTAGCAAGGGACGGCGAAGATAAAGAGCTGCATTCACCAACTCTTTCTCTTTTTGATCAGCTTGGTAGGTGCTACCTCGCTCCTCGTTTATATCTCTATCAATGAGCTTACCCCCAAAAACTGGACAGAAAACCCCGGCGAAATTAAGGTCCATAGAAGATGTAAAATATCTAGAATATGGAGATATAAATGAGCCAGACAAAAGGAATAAGAAAAACATATAAGAAAGAATTCAAAGCTAAAGTTGCAGCAGCAGCCATAGTTGGAGAGAAGAATCTTGCAGAATTAGCAAATCAATATGGTGTACACACCACTCAAATTAAAGAATGGAAAAAAGCTGGATCAGAAGCATTGCATGAAAGGTTTTCATTACTAAGAGGTAGAAAAGCAAGACTACAAGAACGTAGAGAGGCTGCACTGTACGAACAGATTGGCAAATTGAAAATGGAACTAGATTTTTTGTCCAAAGGGCTCAAAAACTGAGTCAAGAGGAACGTATGTTGATAGTCGATCCAAGGCACCCTCAATTGAGCATTACTAAGCAATGTGAGTTACTAAAACTGAATCGTAGTAGTTATTACTATCGACCTACAAGAATCAGCGATCTCAATGAATGCTTGATGCAAAGGATAGATGAGTTATATACAAATCATCCTTTTCTAGGTTATCGCAAGATAACAGCAATGCTAAATAGAGAAAGCTATAAGGTCAATCATAAAAGAGTATATCGTTTGATGTGTCTGATGGGTTTGCAAGCTATATATGCCAAACCCAAACTAAGTAAACCAAAGGAAGGACATAAAATTTACCCATACCTTCTGAAAAACAAAATCATAAACAAACCAAATCAGGTATGGGCTAGTGATATTACGTATATACGTTTGCAAGGAGGATATTGCTATCTGGTAGTAGTAATGGATTGGTATAGCCGTTATGTTGTTTCATGGGAAGTTTCGAATAGCATGAAAGCAGAGTTTTGTATAGAAGCATTAGAAGAGGCGTTGGAAGGAGAGAAGCCAGAGATATTCAATACAGATCAAGGTAGTCAGTACACAAGTCATGACGCAAGTTGTATCGAAAAAACGCCATTTTCACTTTCAAAAACACTGTTACCAAAGCCAGTATCACCACTTTTCTACTTTTTTCAAGTAGCCACAGCATATCATTGACAAAATAGGGATATATTTTTATAGTGTAGCCATAGTGGCTACTACAAACAATATGCACCTAGAGATCCAGTATGCGAATACAGATAAGCCAGTAGGAGTAATACGTAGCAGCTATCGTGAAGATGGAAAAATAAAACACAAACAATTCGGAAGGATAACAGGACAAACTCTAGAGCAACTTAAAATGTTACAGCTAACCTTTCGTAATGAGGTTATTGCTAAAAGTAATCCAAAAGCTGTACAAATAGTAGGCAGTAAAGAATATGGAGCAAGTCATACGATATTGTCAATGATTAAGGAAATAGGATTAGATAAGGCAATGTATTCACAACCCCAGCCATGGGTGAGTAACATAAGCGCGATGATAATAGGTAGGATAATATTTGCTGGAAGCAAGTTAGCATTATGCAATCAATATAATAATAGTAGTCTTTGGGAACAATGTGGAGTAGAAGGAAGACCAGATGTAAGAAAACATTGTTATGAGGCATTAGATAGACTGCTAGCAAGACAAAAAGGAATTCAGAAGAAGTTAGCCAAGAAACATCTCAAGAATGGAAATCTTGTACTATATGATGTCACGAGCAGTTATTTGGAAGGCCAATACACAAATAGCGAATTGGTAAAATATGGATATAACCGAGACGGGAAGAAGAAACATGAACAAATAGTAATAGGATTAATATGTAATGGAGAAGGTTGTCCAGTAGGAGTAGAAGTTTTCAAGGGAAATACTAAGGATCAGACAACAGTTTCAAACAAGATAGGAGAACTAAAAGAGACGTATGAAATAAAGCAAGCGATATTTGTAGGGGATAGAGGAATGGTAACAGAAGCAATAGCAGAAGAATTAGAGGAAAAAGGTGTAAAGACAATAGGAGCACTAACAAGGGCTGGAATACATAAACTAATAGAAAAAGGAATAATAAAGCCATCTGAGTTCAATGAAAAGAAGATAACAGAGGTAGTAAACGCTGAAAATCCAAGTAGAAGATACTGTTTATGCAAAAACCCTGAATCAGCAAAACGAGATGCAAAAACGAGAGAAAAACTGATTGAACTGACGACTGAGGAGCTTGAAGAAATAGCAAACTACAAGCAAAAAACAACTGTAGAGGTATTGGGAGCACGAGTAGGAAAAGTGCTACAGAAATACAAAATGGGTAAATATATTAGTTGGAAAGTAACAGGAGATAATAAAGAAAAGGAATCAACCAAACATAAGCTGTTATGGAGTAAAAAAGAAGGGGCAATAGCAAAAGCTAAGGATCTAGATGGATGTTATGTAATAACAACCAAAGTAGATGAAAAAACGATGGACAAAGAAGAGGTTGTGACTAGCTACAAGAAACTAGAGCAAGTAGAAAAAGCATTCCGCAATTTAAAAACAGTGCAGTTAGAAATGCGACCTGTGTATCATAATCTAGATCATCGTATCAAAGCACATGTATTTTTATGTATGCTAGCGTATTATGTGCAGTGGCACATGCAAAAACGATTAGGACCATTGTTCAAGAAGGACAAAAAAGGATGGGAAAGAAGATGGACGTTTGTACAAGTAATAGAAACACTGAAAACAATCACCAGAAATAGAATTGAAACAAATGGAATGTCTTTTTATCGGAACACTGTTCCAGACGAAGAGCAAAAATATATCTTAGACCTGATGGGGGTCGAGATGTAGCCATTTTTTATAAAAAATAATTTCACCCTAAAACCTCAAATAGCACGGGATTTTAGGGGTCAAAAACCCTACTTTTTGATGACAAAATGCGTCATGAGTTTACGGATATATTGAAGGCAAACGAAATAGCAATCAGCATGGACGGAAGAGGGTGCTACATGGATAATATATTTACAGAAAGGTTGTGGAGAACGGTAAAGTATGAAGAAGTATATCTAAAGGAATACAAAAATATAGAGCAAGGAAGGGAAGAAATAGGAAAGTACTTACAATTTTATAACAGTGAACGTCCGCATCAATCATTGCAGTACAAAACGCCTGAATTAGTTTACAGAGAGGAGAAAACTAAATCAATAATAACAGGATAGGTTGTTATCAAGCTTACAAACAATGTAATCTCAATTTGATATCATTTTAGTAGGTCTTAATTAACCTTAATTTTTTGTCCGATCAATTGGGTTCACCTCACTACATTACCTTCAGCATCATATGTAACTTCTTCAGTTAGTTGATTACCTTCATTATATCGGTAAAGTGTTTGTTGCAAAGTTTCTTCATTAACGTCCAAAATTTGTTTAGAGAGAGGCTGTTCATTTTGATTATAAGTTGTAACTGCTTTAGATCGTAAAGAACCATCTCTGTAATTGTAGCTGTAGAGTGTTGATTCATTTAGGTGACCTGATTCATTGAAAAGAAGTTCTTGTTTGATTCTACGCCCAGAATCATCTAATTCCTCTTCTATAAGCACTTGTTTAACTGAACCAATATAGTTAGATAAAATATTGTTTGATTGTGCTAAACAAAAGAGTTGTTCTGAAATAAATAAATCGGTCAAAATAAAGGAATGTTACTACCAAGAGATGACCGACAAGTAAGAAGTATAACAGGATTGAGCGAAAAGAAAGTAGAGGAACTAGAACCTGCATTTGCTAAAGCTTTAGAAGACCATGAAAAGCAACGTTATGAAAAGGCTCTAGAAGCAGGGAAAGTACATCGTAAGCCAGGAGGAGGAAGAAACAGTAAACTAAGTACAGTCAATATAAAACTGTGCTTTATTCTTTACTACCTTAGACTTTACCCAACGTTTGATGTTCTAGCGGAGAAATTTGATTTATCACGATCTAATGCCCATGCTTGGGTACAACGTCTTACACCAATAATGGCGAAAACTCTAAGTGGTTTGGGATATATGCCAGCTAGAGAGTTTGAAAACATAGAGGATTTCAAAGCAGCTTTTGAGGGACTTGACGAAATACTGATTGATGTTACAGAGCGAGAACATCAACGCCCAAAGGATGATGAAATGCAACAGGAGTTATACAGTGGCAAACAGGGTAACCACACGCAGAAAAACACAGTGATAAGCAGCAAGGAGAAGGTAATTTTGTTTGTGGGACAAACCTTTGGAGGACGGAACCATGACTATGCAATGCTAAAGGAAGAATTTCCACCTGAGGAGGAGTGGTTTGAGGATATTAAAGTGGCAGTAGATTTAGGATATCAAGGAATCGAGAAAGATTATGAAGGAGCAGATGTTGCAATACCTCATAAGAGACCTAGGAAGAGCAAAGCCAACCCTAATCCCAAGCTTAGTAAAGAGCAGAAGGCTCACAACCAAGCAGTGAGCAAGATACGTGTATATGTTGAGAATGCCATTGGAGGAATGAAGCGTTTCAAGATTCTTGTGTATGCTTTTAGGAATCGTATTAAGGGATTTGTTGACGATGTAGTAGGAGTTTGTGCTGGTTTATGGAACTGCCTTATTGCCTAATTCCTTATTTCAGAACAAGTCTAATTTTCCCATAGAGTGTTAATTGCAATTGAGTTTTTTCAAGTTGTTTAAATTATTTTGAAAGTACATCGGCTAAGGTCCACCCCTCGTGTGTAAGTTCAAATATTTGCCCCTTATTACCTTTTGGAGTTACCAAATTTGATCTAACTAATTCATTAAGTGCATGTTGCCACTTGGCGCTTTCACGTGCGCTTTCCTCGCCAAAGGTATATGGGCCAACTCCAATTTTATTATAATAATCACTTAACTCTGTCTTATCTATTATTTCCCCATTATTGAATTTTGATGCAGTTGTGAGCAAAGTCTTTGCTTCATTTGAAATCTGGGACATAATGGTTTCAGAAGGTTTGTTAGAGTAGCTTGCCAAGACTTTTGCTTCAATATTTTTTAGACCAATATTACGAGGGTTATCCTCTCTTGCAACCTTAATAAGGTCTATTAACCATTCTTGTCTCTCTGCCTCCTGTATAAGCTCAAAAACTGTGTCCTTCAAATTACCACCTAGGGTAATAGTATCCAAATGCTCTCCAACGCCAAATCTAAGCATTTGAGTTAACTTTGGCTTTGTTGGAAAAGCTGCCATAAATGCCTCGGTTAGTTCTTTATATAGTTGCCCATCCAACTTTAGAGATTCTTTACTAAAATCGTTAGGTGAACTTGGCTTTTGCTTTAAAACTTGCCCACTGCTATTTCCTTCAAAGGTTGTAATAGTAGTAGTGTTTGCTCTTTGAGCAACTTTTTCCTTCCAGTCATTAAGTTCAATCGGGGTAAATTCAGAATTTGCAGGAAAAACTATCTTTAAAAACTCTAAAAGACCATCGACATGATTTTGAGAGTGGTATGCAAGTAAATGAAGTAAATTGGCTTTTGAAGGGTATGTCCATTTTTTTGAAGCATCAGATGGTTTCATTGCTATGAAACCATTTTCAAGAACTGAATTATCTACTCTTATTCTATTTTCGATATAGATTTGCCTAAGCTCTACCAGCTCACTCCAAGTTATTGTGTGTAGTTTCACAAACTTATCAAGAGTATCACAAAAACCCTGAAATGCATTTGTTTCATAATCACTGCTTAGAAGCCAAACCAGCTCATGAAATCCATGTGGGTACTCAGAGCACCTGCTTATCATTGAGGTTACTCTATCTGACAACTTTCCAGAAGATAAGTTAATTGAAGAATGAAAAGATAACTTACTAGCAATACCTTTATCATCGTCCTTAATACTAGATAGTTCCATTAAAGCGTTAGCAATTATCTCTATATCATATATAGTTAATTTTTCCACCACAATCAACTTTCTGTCAACTTGTTCTTCAGCAGATTTTTTACTTTTGAAAGAACCTATTGTTACTGCATTGCCTTTCCAATCACGATGCCATTGATAAGCAGGCGTTTGCTCTGTTTTTCCCTTATCCCTAAGCCCATCAAACGTTGTCATAAGTTGCTCAGTAAACTTTGAATAGTCTGGCAGTAAACCCTCCTGTGCTTCTAGCAAAGACATAAGCTCTTTAGTAAACAAACCTGTTTGCTCTGTATCAAGATTCTTAGCATATTCACTAGGACTAGCAGCAAGAAGCACATACTGCTCACGCCCTTTGGTTAGAGGATCACCATTAGGAAAAGTACGCTCCGGTAAATCCTTGTGCCCTCTGACATGGTTAGCACAAGCATCTACAATAAAGACTTGTTTAGACAATGCGTTTGTCTTGTGAAAGTAATTTGTTCGCAAAAATGCCATCAGAGCATTAAGATTGAGATTACGTTTATCATTCTCTGTAGCATCAGCACAGAGTAAATGCCTATCTTCATTAAGTGTAATTACACCGTGCCCACCCCAAAAAAGATAAAATAACTCTTCATTTCGATTTTGTAAGTCTCGGGTTATGCTGTTGTATATGTTGTCTAGGGTAGCATCTTTAGGGGTTAACCTATCAGGAAAATTAAGGCTGGATTTGTCTGCGCTCGAGACAAAAACAGCCATATTCTCTACAGGAACACCTTTTAAATGTAGCCAATTAGCAAAACGGCAAGCATCATTAGCAGGCCCCTTAAGATCCCAACTACTGCCAGCAGCGTATTCTTCAATTCCTACAATTACAGCAAAGGTATTGTTGGCCTGCATAATTCCTTATAGTCTTTTCAACACTTCAACAATGGGTTTCCACATTGCCTCGTTATCTTTAGACCAATAAGCAAGGTGCGACTTGGGAAAAGGCTCTTTGTTGTCTACTTCTACATCAACTATATTATTCCCAAAAATCTTCTTTCCAACATAACTTAAAAAATCACGTTTGTCATAAAAGTTCCACCACTTTTTAGGAAAGTGTGGTGGTAGTTGTGGTCCATTTTTATTAAAAGGAAGGCTTTGTAAAGCGTTCAATTCATAAAACAAAGGAGCTTGCGAACCAACTGTAATAAGTAGATCTACATTCATGTCTCGCTCAATTAGTAAGTCCACAGAAGCCACACCACCTAAACTATGCCCAATAACTACCACGGGCTTAGAAACAGCCTCAATTTGACTGGCAATAAAGTTACGGATAGCTTGACCACGTGCTTGGTAAAGTAAAACATCTCCTGGTGCTGCATGATAGGAATCTGTAATTGCTCCACGTTTGCGTTTAATATGGTTAGTTACCTTATTTAGAGCCAAGCCCTCAATTTGTTTTTTTGTCCAATTGATTCCTAAGGCTCTGGTTTGTTCACCTATCTCTTGATTGATTTGGTCAACCAACCCATCCCGCACAGTGGAATTGATAGAAGCTTCACACAAACCAGACTCTTCCCCACATAGACTTATGGCTTTTGCCACTGTGGCTCGAGCTAGAACTTCACCAAAAAAGGAAACCTCTCCTTGTGGTATTTTACTAGCAACAGCTCTTACTTCAGACATACTGATAACTGAACGCTTAGCATCATCAAAAACTTCTTTTAATTCTGCCTCATTAAGAATCTTTTCCAAATTGGTTGCTTGAAGTTGCTCTAACTTTTCTAAGACAGTCTCACCGGGTGATTTTTGCCCCGGTGTGGCTTCTTCAGTAGTATGTTGTTGGGCAGCATATAGCCTGAGCTCATAAAAGGGATCTTGGTAAAGAAGCTCCCAAAGAGTAAGTTCATACTCTTCATCTGGGACGCTCTCTTCAATTGCTCGAGTAGTATCATAGTCAGGTATAGATGCCCCATTAGCAAACAATTTTGCTCCCTCAATACCACCCCAGTAACACTTGTGAACATTTACATTACCTTGACCTAAACGGTCAACTAGGTTTTTTCTAACCTTATCAAAAGAATTATCATAAGCAGGTTGACGAACGCCTATACCATGGACAAAAATAACATTTTTCATTGCAACTCCTTAGCCTAATTTCTCTAGCTTCTTTGGTTTTTTGGGTAAGCATCAATGCAAATTTCAATATCTCTTACCATAAAAAGAACCTGTTTCCTAGCTAGGTCTTTGGCTCAAGGAACAATTCTAACACAATTCAACGATTAGTGTAGTTTACTTGTGAGTTTTCATCAAAGAAAAGACCTTAAATGTATGTAAGCTTAAGCTATCATTAAAAAGAACTTATGATTATCACAGAGATTTCTGTAATAGAATAAACTAGGTTATGAAGTTAGCAATAGTTACTGACTCAACATGTGATTTAAACCAAGCAAGACGTAAAGAACTATCTGTATATGAAGCACCTCTATATGTTAATTTTGGAGGTAAAGTTTATAAAGATTGGCAAGAAATTACTCCTAAAGAAATTATAGCAGGGATAACTGCAGGTGAAGCCTTGCCTAAAACTAGCCAACCTACTCCAGCTGACTTTGAGGCTATCTATAACGCTGCTATAAAAGTAGGTGCTGAAGAAATTCTTTGCTTAACTGTTAGTAGTGGTTTGTCAGGCACTTTCCAGTCTGCTAGTCTAGCTGCGAAAAATGTTAATGTACCAGTTACAGTTTATGATAGTCGCACTGTTTCTCTAGGTTTAGGAGCTATGGTAGAAAAAGCAGCAACTATGCGAGCAGAAGCAGAGTTACCTGATATTTTAAGTGCACTTGATCACATGCGTGATAATGGAGTTATTTACTTTACTGTAGGTGGTTTAGAGTTTCTGCAAAAAGGAGGACGCATAGGAAAAGCAAAAGCATTAGTTGGTAGCTTGTTAAATGTTAAGCCTATATTGCAAGTCCAAGAAGGTGTTGTTGCGCCTTTAGGTCGTGCTCGAGGAACCAAAAAAGCCTTAAAAGAATTAGTTAGGCACATAAAAATCTATGCAGATAACCATGAAGGCAAATTAGCTGCTTATTTTATTCATGCTCAAGGTCTTAGCAATATTGAAAGTTTGCAAAGTACCTTAGATGAATCAGGGGTAGTATATGAAAATAGGGGGAGTTATGAAATGGGGTCGGTAGTTGCTTCCCATGCAGGTCCAGATACCTATGGAGTCTGTTTGCATACAGAGCCTGTAATCTAGTTTCTATAAACTAGATTTTATAAATTGTTGCATAAAACGTAAAGAAGTTTTTATACTAGGCAATTATGTTTGCTAAGCAACTTACCCACATTATTTATATCTAAACTCAAAGTTTATGTTTAAACTCCAACTAAAAAATTTAAAACTGGCATTTTACACAATTTTTAAGTTAAGTCGTCTTTTTGACAGCTTAGCTTTATATTTTTTTTAAAACTTGACCCTAGTTTTATGTTAAGAAAGTTTTCAAGGGTAAACCACTTAAAAATCAAACAACCTCTTTGGGGTTTAGTGTTTGAGGAGCTAATATGGCTAAATTGGTAAGCAAATGGCCACAAGACATTGTTAAATCTCCTATTATCAACGATTTTTCAATTAGGGTGGCTACTGCTAATGGCACAGGTAGCACAACTGCTAACCTAACTATTTTGCGTGCCCTTTTTAAAATGGGTATCCCCGCACATGGCAAAAATATTTTTCCTTCAAATATCCAAGGTTTGCCAACTTGGTATCATATACGTGTTGCCCAAGAAAATAATGTAGCTATGGCTAGACCTGAAAAAGCTAATGTGATTATAGCTTTTAACCTTGCTACCTTTGATGAAGATGTAAGTAACCTCTCACCAGATGATGTTTGCATTTATAACGGTGATTGGAGAGGCAAAAAACCACCAGCTCTAGCAGAAAATGCTACAGAAACTGGTAGCCTTTACTATCCTTTACCTGTCAATGAATTTGTTAGAGAGTCTGGTATGAAAGGTAAGCTTCGTAATTACATTGCCAATATGGTTTATGTGGGTGCTTTGGCACAACTCTTGGAAATTCCCTTATCATTTATTGAAGAGGCACTTAATTATAATCTAAAGGGTAAAACTAGGGCCGTAAAAACTAATTTCAACATAGCTAAAAAAGCTTTTGATTGGTCGAAGGAAAACTTTAAAAAGATAGATCCTTATTATGTTAAACCCATGAATAAAACTGAGGGGCAAATTTTGTTAACTGGTAATGAAGCTGCTGCTTTAGGGGCAATCTATGGCGGTGTAACTTTGGCTTCTTGGTACCCCATTACGCCTTCAACTAGTCTTATAGAAGCGCTTTCTGACTATTTACCTAAATTTCGCCCTGATAACGAACTAGGTAATAAAACCTATGCTGTTGTACAAGCCGAAGACGAAATTGCTGCTATTGGTATGGTAGTAGGTGCAGGTTGGGCAGGGGCAAGGGCTATGACCGCTACTAGTGGCCCCGGCATCAGTCTAATGTCTGAATTTGCAGGTCTAAGTTACTTTGCAGAGGTTCCTGCAGTAATTTGGGATGTTCAACGTATTGGACCTTCCACAGGCTTGCCTACCCGCACTGGCCAGTGCGATGTTACCTTTGCCTATTACCTTGGTCATGGTGACAGTAAACATATACTCCTTTTTCCTAGCGACCTTGAAGAGTGCTTTGAGTTTGCTATAGAAGCTTTTGATCTAGCTGAACAGTTACAAACTCTTGTACTAGTACTTTCTGACCTTGATCTAGGAATGAATCATTGGATGAGTAAGCCCTTAAAAACTTCAAATAAGCCCTTCAAGCGTGGTAAAGTTCTTTCTGCTGAGGATATTGAAGCTAAGGGTGAATTTGCTCGCTATTTTGATGTAGATGGTGATGGGATTACTTACCGCACCTTACCCGGTAATGAGCATTCCGATTCAGCCTACTTTACTAGGGGTACAGGACATGATGATAATGCAAAATACAGCGAGCACCCTGCTGACTGGGAAAACAATATGCTACGCCTAAAGAAGAAATTTCAAAAAGCTCGCCAGCTTGTACCAAAGCCAATATTGGAAAAGCAAGGAGAAGCAAAGGTAGGTATTATTGCTTTTGGCAGCACTAAATTTGCTGTTAGTGAGGCAAGAGACAAGCTTTTAGCAGAAGGCATAGCTACTGACTTTATGCGTTTAAGAGCTTTACCCATTAATGGTGAAGTTAAAGACTTTGTAGAAAACTATGAACAAGTGTATGTTATAGAGCTTAACCGTGATGGGCAAATACATGGCATTCTACAAAATGAAATGCCTAAGTTAGCCAATAGGCTTATTTCACTTGCTCACCTAGATGGTTTACCACTTAGTGCTGGGTGGGTAGTAGAAAAAATGACTAGGCATTTAATGGAGCATGGTTTTTATGATAAGCAATCAACAAAAGAAAGTAAGCCCCTATTTGCAAAAATTGCTTAAGTAGGAATGCGAATGTAGGGCGCTTTGCAATACACCCCTACGCTCTCAACAATAGGAGTCAATAGTGTCTGTTCCTCTAAAGAAAGTTAACAACTTAGGTTTACGAAAAGCCGATTATGGTGGTGCACCTACTACCTTGTGCCAAGGCTGTGGCCACAATTCCATAGCGAGTCAAATCATTCAGGTGGCTTTTGAGTTAGGCATTAAGCCGCATGAAGTTATCAAGCTTTCTGGTATTGGTTGCTCGAGTAAATCCCCAACCTATTTTTTAGGCCACTCACATGGATTTAATGCTTTGCACGGGCGAATGCCAAGTGTGGCTACAGGAGCATTCCTAGCAAATCATAACTTAACAGCTATAGGTGTTTCTGGTGATGGGGATACTGCCTCTATTGGCATGGGGCAATTCAAGCATATTGTCCGTAGGAATGTGCGTGTAATTTACATAGTAGAAAATAATGGTGTTTATGGTCTCACCAAAGGACAATTCTCGGCTACTGCTGAGGAAGGTTTAAACCTTAAAAAATTAGGTACAAACCCTTTTCCAGAAATTGATATGTGCTTAGAGGCTATTGCTGCTGGTTGTGGATTTGTAGCTCGCTCTTTTGCAGGTGATCCCAAGCAAGTACGTGAGTTGCTAAAGGCTGCTTTTCATCATAATGGCACAGCATTTCTTGATATAATTAGCCCTTGTGTTACTTTTAATGACGAGGCCCATTCACCTAAGAGTTACAGCTATGGTAAAGAACATGAACTGCCACTACATGAAATTGACTTTGTACCTCATGACCTTGTACCTCCTACCGAAGAAATTATAATTGATAATTATGATCCCGGTGCTCTAAAAATAGTGGAAATGCACGATGGTTCCCATATACAACTTAGAAAGTTAGAAGAAGACTATAATCCTGAGAGCCGTAGTAAGGCCATAGAACGTTTAATTGCTGCAGAAGAAAAAGATGAGTTTATTACAGGGTTAATTTACTATGACCCTAAACGACCTAATCTTGCTGAAACTATGGAATTGGTAGACACACCTCTAGCACAACTGAATGAGACACAGTTACAACCTCCATCTGAAACCCTTGATAATCTGATGCAAAGTTTACTTTAATATAAATTCCTAATGATTTACTTTATTATGAAGTTAACTTTGAGCCATTAGACGTGGAAACTGAGTTACAGGCATGGGAAAATTTACAGGCAGAGCAAAATGCCCGAATACCTAGCTATGAGCTTAATGAAGCTGACCTAGAAGCTATAGAACTTCTGAATTTTGTTGAAGGTCAGTGGACAAGCAATGCCCAGTCAGATTAGATCTCTTGCAATAAGGGACGTGCTTTACGTGGAGCTACCTACTCGTAACCCCAAAGGGCATGAACAAGAAGGAAAGCGTCCTGTGTTGGTAGTAGGTGAACCACATAGAGCAGGTGTGCCACGCTATTCCATGTTATTAGTTGCCCCTTTAACTTCACAAATTTTAAAATGGATGCAAAAATCACCACAGCTATATCCTATTTTACCCAAGGGCTCAGGTAGACTTTCTAAAAAGTCTGTGGTGCTGCTTGATAATGTGCAAAGTTTAGATATGACTCGAGTTATAGGGCGCTTTGGCACACTTAAAGAAAGTGATTATGAACCCATAAAACAAAGTCTCAGGCTCATTCAAGTTATTTAGTGTATTAAACTTCCTCTTGAACACTAATACACCCTTGTAGCAGTCAATTTACCAATCTATTAAAGTAGGACAAATCAAAAGTTTATGATAAGACTTTGCAACTTCAAATACTTGAAACAAACCAAGAGCCATCTTTAGTTATGATAAGGCGAGGATTTATCGATAATATTTATTTTTTAAAAAATATGTTTTTTAAGGATTGATAAGTTATGTCTGCACAACTATTAAAAGGTAAAGAAGTCTCAAAAGTTATTAAAAACGAACTTACAGAAAAAATTGCTAACTTACCTTTTGTTCCCAAACTTAGATTTGTTCGTGTAGGAGAAGACCCTGCTAGTGTTTCTTATGTAAAGAGCAAGCAAAAGATGGCAGAGTCTATAGGTATAAATGCTTACACTCATGCCTTGTCTGAAACAACAACTCAAAACGAACTTTTAGCTCTTATTCAAAAACTAAATGCTGATGAGGATATAGATGGTATTCTGGTGCAATTACCCTTGCCTAAAAATATAGATGAACAAGTCATTCTTGAATCAGTTAATCCTGCTAAAGACGTTGATGGGTTACATACAGTTAATGTGGGTTGTTTGTGGACAGGTAAAGAGGCATCTTTACCTTGCACACCTGCAGGACTTATCCAAATTATGAATCATTATAATTTGCCTATTGAAGGTAAACATGCTGTAATTGTTGGGCGTTCAAATCTTGTGGGTAAACCTGCTGCAGGGATTTTTTTGCGAAATAATGCTACTGTAAGTGTGGCTCATTCACGCACTCGAGCCCTAGCAGAACTAACCAAAGAGGCTGATATTTTAGTTTCTGCTGTTGGTAGAGCTGGTTTTATAACTGCCGAAATGGTCAAAGCTGGTGCAGTAGTTCTAGATGTAGGTTTAACTAGAATAGACAATAAGATAGTAGGTGATGTGCATCCTAAAGTAGCTGAAGTAGCAGGCTATTTAACCCCTATGCCTGGTGGCACTGGTCGAGTAACAGTTGCTATGCTTATGCTAAACACTTTTAAGGCCGCTATAAGGAGACGAGAAAGTGCTTGAGTTTCTCTTAAACCGTCCACTATGGGCAGCGATAATTGCTAGTACCCTTGCACAAATTATTAAGCTAGGCTTAGAGTTTCTTACTGAAAGACGTTTTGATTTAAGCAGGTTGTTAGACACAGGAGGGATGCCTTCAGCACACACAGCTGCAGTAAGTGCATTAGTAGTTAGTATAGGTTTACAGGAGGGATGGAGAAGTCCTTACTTTGCTATTGCTGCTGTTTTTGGATACTTGGTTATGTATGATGCTTCAGGTATTCGCCGTGCTGCAGGAATGCATGCCGAAATAATTAATGATTTAGTTAAAGAGCTTTCTCACCTTCTTCATGAAGGTTTTCAACCCCAAACACTTAAGACTTTATTAGGCCATACATACCCTCAAGTATTTGTGGGTATGCTTTTAGGAATTGGCACAGGGATTGTATTAAACTATTTTTAAGTAAGGATTAAAATGGCAATAGTTGTTTTGCTGGCAGGCTTTCCCCTTATGCTTTATAATTTATTCTTTGTTGTTAGGTTACGCAAGAAAGCTCCGGGGGGAATTATTGGTAATAGATTAATGCAGCTTATGCTATTTATTGTAGCTTTTGCTGTTAGTTATTTGGTTGTTGGAATACTCATCTTAGATCAAAAAAGTACTCTTGCAATGCTTATTCTAAGTTTTATTTTAGTATTTGGAGCGGTGTTTGTTTTATTAGTATTGCATCTTGTTCAAGCAATTCTAAAAGCAATTGAGTGAGCTAATGCCCTATAAACGTTCTGAGAAGCCTATAACTTTTAATACCCAACTTTCTAATGAAGAAATGAGGGTTTATTCTATTTGTAACGATTTAGTTAACATAGAGGAAATTCTAGATAGCTTAAAGCTAAGTTTAGATAAGAGACAAATAATAAATGCTCTTGATAGCTTGGTTTTAAAAGGCTTAATAATAATCAGTCCTAAAAAACCTCAAGATAGTGAACCTGAGATTAAAGGCGATGATGATTTAACTAGATTGTATGAAAAGCTAAAAGAAGCTCTTAGTACCTGTCTAGCTTCAGAAAAAGCTCAACTATACATTAATAGGTTAGAAGCTTGTCAGAATCTTAGTGAACTTAGAATTACAGCACGCAAGATAGCTATAAAGTTAAAACTAACAATGAATACCTCGGTGGGTAAAGCCTTACTGGATTTGATAGATTGAAGTCATAGCAAAGAATTTGCTATAAGTTAACAAACGGCTTCAAAAATTTGTGTTGATCCTCTTGCTAGTGCAGTATTCCTTTGTTATACTCAGCAAGCATTAAACAGAAGGCCCTTAAGATGAACTAGAACAATTAATGTGGTATTACAGTAAGAAGAGTGTCTCATTTACAGGCAAGGAAAAACGGAGAGGCTTTTTTATTAAAAAAGATTTTTTATGGAGGAAATATGAATGAAGAACAGAGTGTCAACCATGAGGCTTGGCAACAACAAGAAGGCTTTGCTTTAAAAGCAAGCTGGTTCTATAACAAAAAAGCCAAGGCTGAGCAACAAAGTTCTGATGAGGATGAGCTTAGTGTCAAAATAGTGGGGCATCCTAACTGGCGATTTAACTTTAGTGTTGTGCAAAGTTTACATAGGAATTTTGAAGATGCCCTTTTGGCATCCAAAACTCTTTTTAAGCACTCTGAATTTGGAACTAATCTCTTTTATATTCCCCCTAGAGATGAATTAGCACCTGTTAATTTTAGTAAAAAGCAAAGAGTTAAGCTCATTGATCAAATTATGCATGGCCCACGTGAGGCTAAGGCTGAACCAAGTGGCTTTTTACGTACGGCCTTTTTAGATGATGGTGAAGATGCTTTATGGGTTACTATAGAAGAAACTAGCTATGCTGATGAAATAGAGCGTAAGTTTAGTGACGAAGATAGTCCGTTGCATAGTTTAGCTGGTAAAGAATGTTTAGCCTACATAAATTACTATTTTGATGATGAGAAGTCACTAGAAAAGCAAAAGAAGTATTTTAGTGAAGAAGAGTTAGAAACTATTAAACAATACATAGCTAAAAAGAAAGCCTACAAAGGTAAAAAAACTGCCAATGGTGTTCTGAGAATTGAACAGGGGGTGCTTAGTATAGGTGAATGGTCATATAGGCTCGAGGGTAAAGATGAAGAAGAAGTAGAAGATAAGGATAAGAGCAAAAGCGAAGAATCAGCTAAAGATGAGAATGAAGACACAAAGGAACAAACTAAAGGTAAAAAGGAACAAGCTAAAGGTAAAGATGACAGTGAAGAAATTAAAGTGAAGGGTATTCCCTTTTTGACTGCAACAGTAAGATCTAAAAATATTGGCTTATTGATAAGGTCTACTTTAAAGGAGGCTTGAGGTGGAACCACTTGCTAAGCAGTATGATCCCTTTGCTGTTGAGCAAAAGTGGGTTACCAAGTGGGCCGAAGAACCTTATAAAAGTGATCCTTTCTCAAAAAAAACTCCTTTTTGTATAGTAATTCCTCCTCCTAATGTAAATGGTAATTTACATCTAGGGCACGCTTTTGATAATACTATTATAGATACACTGATTCGTTTTAAGCGTATGCAGGGCTATGAGGCCCTTTATCAGCCGGGTACTGACCACGCAGGCATAACAACCCAAGTGCAAGTGGAAAGAGATTTAAAAGCTAAAGAGGGCTTAAGTCGCTATGATCTTGGACGAGAAAAGTTCTTGGAACGTGTCTGGGCATGGAAAGAAAAGTATGGTGGCATTATCTTAAGCCAATTGCAGCGCTTAGGTATTTCTGCTGACTGGTCACGTACTCGCTTTACCATGGATGAAGGTTTATCTAAAGCTGTCCGCTATCAATTTGTCAAACTTTATAATGAAGGCAAGGCTTATAAAGGTAAGCGCATTGTTAATTGGGATCCTGTAAGCCAAACCACTTTATCTGATTTAGAAGTTGATCGTGAAGAGCGCTCTGGAAAACTATATACACTGTCTTATCCACTAGAAGATGGTAATGGCGATATTCGCATAGCTACTGTGCGGCCTGAAACGATATTTGCTGATCAAGCTATAGCTGTACATCCTGAAGACGAGCGCTATAGTTCTTTAGTAGGTAAGAAAGCTTGTATCCCTTTAACACAACATTACATTCCTATCATCACAGATAGCGAAGTAGAGATAGGTTTTGGCACTGGGGCACTTAAAATAACTCCTGCCCACGATCCCTTAGATTTTGAAATTGGCCAGAGGCATAACCTTGATAAGCCCAGTGTTATTGATTTAGAAGCTAAACTGACAGGAGAACTGGTACCTGAACAGTTTAGAGGCCTAGATCGCTTCGCTGCACGCAAACCTATTGTAGAGGCCTTGGAAGCAAAAGGTTTGCTAGTTGAAACTAAGGATCATACTATTGCTCTTGGGTTTTCACAACGTACCAAGGAGCCTGTGGAACCTATTCTTTCTGAGCAGTGGTTTGTTAATACAGATGAAATTGCCAAGCATATTCTCAAAGGCTTAGATGATGGCGAGATGGCAATTATTCCTCAGCGTTATGAAAAAGTTAATCGAGATTGGCTCGAGAACCTACGCCACTGGAATGTATCACGCCAGCTGTGGTGGGGGCATCAAATTCCTGCTTGGTATGATTTAAATGGTAATATTTATGTTCCTGATTTAGATGATCCTTTTACTGACTGCCCAAATAATCCCAAATATGCAAATATCGACCTAACCCAAGACAGTGATGTCTTTGATACATGGTTTAGTTCTAACCTATGGCCCTTTTCTACACTAGGTTGGCCTGATACCAACGACCCTTTTTATAAAAAGTTTTACCCTACTAGTGTATTAGTAACAGGCTACGACATCTTATTTTTCTGGGTAGCAAGAATGCAAATGGCAGGCTATGAATTTACAAATCAAGCCCCCTTTAAGCATGTATTTTTGCATGGCTTGGTGCTTGATGAACATGGCCAAAAGATGAGTAAGTCCAAAGGCAATGGTATTGATCCTTTAGAGGTAATTGATCAGTATGGTGCTGACTCCCTTAGATTTGCTACTACCTATGCTAGCACAGGAGGGCAAGACATTCGTTGGGATAATCGCCGAGTGGAAATGGGGCGTAACTTTAACAATAAACTTTGGAATGCTACTCGTTTTGCAATAATGAATTTATCGGGTGATCTAAACCCACAAAAATCAGAAACCCTTGCGGATAGGTGGATTCTAAGTCGTTTGCAAAGTGCTATAAGAGCTATAACTGTCCATTTAGAAGCTTATGACCTAGGGGCTGCTAGTAGAGTTGCCTATGACTTCGTGTGGAGTGAGTTTTGTGATTGGTATTTAGAGGCTATCAAGCCACAATTAAAAGCAAATGACCCCCGCAGTTGCTATGTACTTAAAAAAGTGCTCCTTGACATAATTAAGCTTTTGCACCCTATGATTCCTTTCATTACGGCTGAACTTTATCAAGTGCTAGAGCCTGAAAGTAATCTTAGTGATGTTGGTTATGCTGACTACCCTAAATTTGATGAGAGTTTACTGGATAAAAATGCTGATGATAACTTTAAAAATTTACAAGATGCCATCACAGCCGTGCGTAATTTGCGTAATGAAGCTAACATCTCACACTCAGCAATAATCCCGACTTTTGTTAAAGGTAAAGCAGTAGAGGTTATTAAAAGTAATGCTGAGGTCTTTAGTGATCTAGCCAAGGTTAAATTAGTTGATGAGATCAGAGGTGCTTCACTCTTACAAGTGGTGCCTGATTTGGAACTTGTTTTAGGGCTCGAGGGGGTAATAAACATAGCAGAGTACAAAGCAAAACAAGAGAAACGCCTCAGAGAATTAGAAAAGCAACAGCAAATAGCAGAGAAAAAGCTATCTAACGAGAAATTCATTAATAATGCTCCTGCTGAGGTAATAGCAGAGCAAAAGAAGCGATTAAAAGAGACAGAGCGGCTTATGGATGGTGTAAAAGCTATACTCGAGCAACTTTAATTAGTTGCACCTGTAAATTATTTTCTGAAGGAGGTCTTTGAAAAAGTGATTTGGGTTTGCCACACTTGTCTCCTAAGGCTACTTATTCAGTATTGTACAAATTATTGCTTGAATTAAGCAAAGGCATATTATCTAAAGCCAAGAGGACTCATGGAGATATAACTATGAATTCTACACGATTACCAAACGGATCACGAAACTCAAAACGATCATAACCGGGAATAGCAATGCTATTACCTACTTGCAAGCCAGCGTCAGTCAATTTTTTTCGCCATAGAGTCAAATCATCAACTAAATATGCAATATGCGCTTTGGTTTGAGTGCGGTCAAAATCATCTTCAGTACCTACATGAACTTCTTGGTTCCCTACCTGTAACCAAAAGCCTCCTCTTGCTTGCAATGATTTGGGTTTCGGTATTTCAGGCAAAGCCAAAAACCCACAATAGAATTCCCTAGCTTCACTTTCTTGACCTATAGGTATAGTAATTTGTATGTGGTGAATTGCTTTTACAATCATCTTACAGCCTAACTTGTTTGTGAAGCAAGCCAGTTTAGGTAATCAGAATCACCACCCTCAATAGGTAAAACTATAATTGCAGGCACATCGTAGCTATGCAAAGCTTTAACTTTTTGAGTGACTTTATCTACTAAAGAAGCTCCCGTTTTGGCTATGAGTATTGCTTCTTCATCTGTTTGGAGTTCGTCTTGCCAATAGTATATAGAGGTCATTTGAGGTAAAATGTTGACACAAGCGACTAAATGCTCCTCTACCAATATTTTACCAATGTACTTGGCCTGTTCAATATCCCTAGTAGTTATGTACACAAGTTTCATTTCTGCTATCATAATAATATTTTATATTGGCTAAAGAAAGATGGTTTCCCTATGTTTAGTACTATTTCTAACCAATCAAACATTTCTTGGGAAGTCTTGCCTAAAGATTTTGAATTACCTGATGATCCCGTGGAAAATATAGAGCAACCTCTACTTGCAGCAGCATTAAATGATGCCCTAGAAAATGCAGGTTTAGTGAAGCCTAATATGTTGATTGCTTCTAACTTTGCGCTTTGTGCCAAGGTAGATAACAAACACATTGCCAAGGCACCAGATTGGTTATATGTTGCTCGAGTGAAACCTGTAAATAAAGGAGTAGTACGCCGAAGTTTTACTCCTCATACCGAAGGTGATATACCTACCATTGTCATGGAGTTTTTATCTGAAACAGATGGTGGTGAATACTCGGCAAAAACGAGCTATCCTTATGGCAAGTGGCATTACTATGAACGAATTGTGCAAGTACCTTACTACATAATTTTTAATTCAAGTTCAGGTGAATTAGAATTGCACCATTTGGAAAATGGTCATTATGTTCGCAAAGACGCTGATGAAAATGAGCGTTACTGGTTGTCACCTTTGGAGCTTTATTTAGGAGTATGGTATGGCAACCGCTTAGAAACCACTACTCATTGGCTACGTTTTTGGGATAAGACAGGCCATATGTTGAAGTGGGGTAACGAAGAGGCTCGAGAAATAGCACAAGAACTCAAGCAAGAGCGCCAGAGAGCTAATATTCTCGAGCAAGAACTAAAAGAACTTAAAGTTCGTTTGGATGTTTAGGGTAAAGTAAATGTTTTATGAATGTTTTTGTGGATTGGTGCCTAGAAGCAAGTAAAGGTGCATGGGTACGTGTAGAGACGCAAAATCTTGCGTCTCTACACTGGTCTTTATCATTGACGAATAAACGTTTGCTGCAAATTACGCGTACCATTAATTGTGCTGATATCTTCTAAAGGAAAGTTGCCCCTTACTTTCTCGAGCCAGCTATAATGAGCTAAAGGTGTCACTGTATAAATGTTTGGTTGTAGTTCAGCATATAAATCTTGTATTTCATAAGAAATTTTCTGCGCCTCATCATTGTCTAAAATCTGGCGACCTTTTAAGAACAGCTCAGCT
Organism: Trueperaceae bacterium; assembly: GCA_965223045.1. Classification (GTDB taxonomy): domain Bacteria; phylum Deinococcota; class Deinococci; order Deinococcales; family Trueperaceae; genus CBDCVN01. The sequence goes on along the minus strand of CBDCVN010000013.1, from coordinate 2,056,085 downwards.
ATTTTGTCTTCTTCTTCAGTCATGCACTCACCGGAGCGGTTATACATATGCATATTACCTTCACAAACTAAGGTGTTAACGCCATAAGGCCAGTCACGACTACCACCACTAAGGGAGATAAGTATGGCTTCCCAAGGCCTATCATCTCCTTCAGTAAGCAATTGATCAACTAGCAAGTTAAAATCTAGGGTAATAGGATTAACATTTATGCCATTTTCACGCATAACATCAGCAATGATCTGAATAGTCTGTTCACGATTGGCATTGCCACTATTAGTGGCTAGGGTAAAACCTAATTCGTTACCTTTACTATCTATTAAAAACCCATCATCATTCTTTTCTATAAAACCCATCTCTTCTAGTAAGATCAAGGCTTTATCAGGATCATAATCATATTTAGCAGCATCAGGGTTAAAGAAAAACTCTAATACTTCATAGGTTGTGTTGTACGCAGGAATAGCAGCACCACCATTAACAAGCTCTATAATTGCTTCACGGTCTGTTAAGTGACTCATGGCTTTGCGGAAACGCTTATCGCGAAAGACTTCTTGTTTAAAAGGATCGCTAGCATAATTCCAGTTAAAGGTAAAGAATAAACTACTGCGTACAGGACTTATATTCTCTAGAAGTGCAGCATCAATATCACCATTATCTTTAGCAACAGCAATGGCACCTACTTCATCTAAATTAGCAGGATTATAAGAGTCAATTTCACCAGCCAAATAGAGGTTAAGTTGAGCTTGTTGGTCGGCGATGGTTACAGTGTACTTGTCAATATAAGGTAAGGGGTTACCAGCCTCATCGACGTTCCACTCGCTAAAATAAGGATTGCTTTTAAATATAAGACGTTCATCAGGGGTATAACTATCTATAACCCAAGGACTAGACATAATAACTTCACTAGGATTAACTTCTGTGCCCCACATTGCCCTGACACTTTCTGCTGCACCTTCTAAATAAGCAGTGGCTTGTTCGTCTTCAGAAAGTTCACTATTTTCTGCCAAAGCTTTTTCAACTGCTTCTTCACCACCAGTACGGTAAGCTACTATTAATGGTTTAGGTGTAGGGGCGTGAAAAGCTATTAGAGTAGGTGCAATACGGTCCTGGGTAGGAAAAGTAAATTGCAAGGTCTTGTCATCTATAGCTTCTAGAATAATTAGTTCGCCCTCTATAAACCAACCATCATAAGATGGCGCTTCTACAAATTCATTTATCTCAATTTCGTAGGAGGCAATGTACTGATCTATAGTTATAAGACTGCCATCACTCCATTTGAGATTCTCGCGAAGAGTTAGTGTGTGGATAAGACCATCTTCACTTACCTCATAGCTACTAGCTGCGTAGGGAACCCATTCTTCTATAGTATGATCAAGCAACAAAAGTACAGCTCCACTTCTTTCTGCCATGTCTACTACAGGATTAGCTTCACTAGAAACAAATTTATTAAAAGTTCGTGGACCACTAAGGTTAGCGCTACGAAAAACCATAGGACCTTTTTTGCCATTGGCCAAAAGGTCCTGGATTTCATCAGCATCAGTATTCCACTTGTTAGGCCATACAAAGGGACCAGAATCTATTTGAGTGGCTTGCTCTTCTTCAACATCACTTTCATCACCACTTGAAGTTTCTGCCCCTTCTTTTGCATCAGGTTTATCTGTATTGCTTGCATTATTAGTACTTGAACTACTTTCATCTATGCTTTCAGTAGCTCCTTCTGTATTAGTGCCTTGATTAGTGTCTTGCCCAATACAGTTTCCTCCTATTATAAAAAGATATAAAGCTATAAAAAGAAATGATCTACTTAATAAAAAGAAAGTGCTTTGTCTAAAGTCACCTAAAGTATTTTCCATAAAAAATCTCCTTGAAAGAATTATTACTATTACCTTACTTGATATTTATGAGGGTAATTGAATATTGAATAGACTTGTTCTGAAATAAGGAATTAGGCAATAAGGCAGTTCCATAAACCAGCACAAACTCCTACTACATCGTCAACAAATCCCTTAATACGATTCCTAAAAGCATACACAAGAATCTTGAAACGCTTCATTCCTCCAATGGCATTCTCAACATATACACGTATCTTGCTCACTGCTTGGTTGTGAGCCTTCTGCTCTTTACTAAGCTTGGGATTAGGGTTGGCTTTGCTCTTCCTAGGTCTCTTATGAGGTATTGCAACATCTGCTCCTTCATAATCTTTCTCGATTCCTTGATATCCTAAATCTACTGCCACTTTAATATCCTCAAACCACTCCTCCTCAGGTGGAAATTCTTCCTTTAGCATTGCATAGTCATGGTTCCGTCCTCCAAAGGTTTGTCCCACAAACAAAATTACCTTCTCCTTGCTGCTTATCACTGTGTTTTTCTGCGTGTGGTTACCCTGTTTGCCACTGTATAACTCCTGTTGCATTTCATCATCCTTTGGGCGTTGATGTTCTCGCTCTGTAACATCAATCAGTATTTCGTCAAGTCCCTCAAAAGCTGCTTTGAAATCCTCTATGTTTTCAAACTCTCTAGCTGGCATATATCCCAAACCACTTAGAGTTTTCGCCATTATTGGTGTAAGACGTTGTACCCAAGCATGGGCATTAGATCGTGATAAATCAAATTTCTCCGCTAGAACATCAAACGTTGGGTAAAGTCTAAGGTAGTAAAGAATAAAGCACAGTTTTATATTGACTGTACTTAGTTTACTGTTTCTTCCTCCTCCTGGCTTACGATGTACTTTCCCTGCTTCTAGAGCCTTTTCATAACGTTGCTTTTCATGGTCTTCTAAAGCTTTAGCAAATGCAGGTTCTAGTTCCTCTACTTTCTTTTCGCTCAATCCTGTTATACTTCTTACTTGTCGGTCATCTCTTGGTAGTAACATTCCTTTATTTTGACCGATTTATTTATTTCAGAACAACTCTAATATATAGGCTCTTTATAGATTCCAAGGGCTAAGCTTATAGAAATTGTTGACTTCCCTTTTGCTACCCATAATCTATTTAGGCAAAGTTACCAACTCATTGAGCAACATAACATAAGCTTGCTGTGATTTTTTAAAGCTGCTAAGCCTAAAAAATTCATTAGGGGCATGGAAACCTTCATCCTCTAGACCAAAGGCAAAATTAAGAGTGTAAACATCTAAAATTTCTAGCATAAGCCCACAAAAAGGAATACTACCACCGGTCCTTGTATAAAAAGGAGTTTTTCCATAAAGATTTTGTAAAACATTGCTTGCCGCTTGGTTTGCGGGATGGCTAGTGGGCATTAAGTAAGGCTCGGCAGCACTTTTGTCTAAAGTAACTGTTACACTAGCACCTATAGGAAAATGTCCTTCAATATGATTTTTAACAAGGTTAGCGGTCTTTTGTGATTTTTGATTAGCTACTAAGCGACAGCTGATTTTAGCATGAGCCTCATTAGGTAATACGGTCTTGACCCCTTCACCTTGAAAGCCTCCCCAAATGCCATTTACTTCTAAGGTAGGGCGTGTCCACACACGCTCTAAAACACTATAATCAGGTTCGCCAAATAATTCTTCTAACCCTAATTCTGCTGTATAAGAAGCCTCATCAAAGGGTATAGCAGCAATATTTTCCCTATCTGTTTGACTAAGAGGTAAAACGTCATCATAGAATCCTTCAATAAGAATTTTGCCATCAGGTCCTCGCATAGCAGCGAGAGAAGAAACAAGTGCATGAATAGGGTTTTGTACTGTTCCACCGTAGCTACCAGAGTGCAGATCAGTACTTGCTCCTTTGACATCTACTTGCATTGCACATAAACCCCTGAGACCATGTAAAAGACTGGGTTGATCTTCTGCCCATTGCCATCCATCAGCACTAATAACTAAATCACAGGCCAATAAATCTTTGTGCCCACGCACAATGTCAGGTAATTCTGGGCTACCTATTTCTTCTTGTCCTTCAAATAAAACCTTGACATTTATGGGTAATTTACCTTCACTTTTAAGTAGTGATTCTATAGCCAAAATAGGCGCTAGCATATTACCCTTATCATCCGAGGCACCTCGAGCGTAAACACGCCCCTCTTTTACTATTGGTTCAAAAGGGGGTGAATCCCAAAGCTCTATAGGGTCTACAGGTTGGGTATCGTAGTGTCCGTATATGAGTACTGTGGGTTTATCCTGAGTGCCTAACCACTGACCATATATAACAGGATGCCTACCTGCAGGTATGGTGGTGATGTTTTCTAAACCTGCTAATTCAAGACGGTTTGCTACCCACTGTGCAGCATCTTCGATATCTTTTTGATGTTCAGTTAAGCTCGAGATACTAGGAATACTTAAAAACTCTAACAATTCTTCTAAAAACCTAGATTGATGTTCTTCCAGATAATTTTGCCAAGTCATAATAAGATCATAGCCTATTAGTTAATTAAATAAGCTTGATTCTAATGGGTTTCCTAGTGGCTTGCACTATTTTTTGAGCTCCTTTTGTTTCTATTATGTTCAGATACGTTGCTCTCGAGATGACTTTGTAAAGCCTCTACTATTTCTGTTAAAGGTATTCTATAAGCAAAGCGTGTTTTTAGATACCAAGGTTGTAAAGCCTTTTCTAAGGCAGCAGTGTTCTTGCATTTCATAGCTCCAGTATGTTTGGCATAGCTTAGAGCACGGGACACTGCTAGATTGAAAAGAGATTCTCGAGCCACTCCAAACTCTACCAAAAAATAAAAAGATTCCCACTTTCTTTCAAACCTCCTCCCTGCTAAAATTAATATTGGTGAGGAATTAAGCTCAAAATCAAAGTGGTTTATGTTTTACACTCAAAATGCCCTAACAAACTTCACCAACAAAATGATAAACTCAGGACTTAATATACATACTCAATAAAGTTAGATACTTATAGGAGGAGTTATATGGACACTTACAAATTTATTGGACGAAACCTTGAAATCACCGATGCAATGAGAAGCTATGCTGAAGACAAACTAGATAAGCTTGATCGCTTTTTTGAAAATATTGTAGATACTAAAGTAATAATGTCATATAACCATAATAGTGGTGGAGGTACTCCTGCCAGAGTCGAGGTACAACTAAATGTTCCACATGGTATTGTACGAGCTGAAGAAAATGGTGTAGATACTTATGCAGCAGTGGATTTGGTTGTTGATAAGCTCGAGCGTCAGCTAAAACGCTTTAAGGGGCGCTATATAGCTAAACGTCAAGAGAGCACTCCAGAACTATTGCCTCAAGAAGAAGCTGAAGAGACAGGTCCTGAAATCGTACGTATAAAAAACCATGTACTTAGACCTATGTCACCTGAGGACGCAGCTATGCAAATGGACGCGCTAGGGCACGACTTTTACATGTTTCGCAATTCCGAAACTGAATCAATTAATGTAATTTACTTACGTTATGATGGTAACTATGGACTTATAGAACCTGCTAATTGATGAGTCCTCCATAAGAAATTCCTGCTAGATGCGCCATATCTATATCAAAAGTCGTTAAGTCATCTATACAAAACTGATTTAAGTGGTTGTGACCACATGCCCTTGCTAACACTTTGAGTAAGTGAACAGTAGACTCAAAGTAGCTCTTTAGTTGTAGTGCTGACTTCTGAACGTCTAAACGTTCACGTAAATGCTCTTTTTGTGTGGCAATGCCTACAGGGCAATTGTTAGTATGGCAAGCACGCATACCCAAACAACCTATAGCCTGCATAGCAGCATTTGAAACAGCAATGCCATCTGCTCCTAAAGCTAGGGCCTTAGCAAAATGTGACTCTGTGCGTAAACCACCAGTAATAATTAAAGTGACATTGTTATGGCCACTTTTATCTAAATGCCTCCGTGATCTAGCTAAAGCAGAAATGGTAGGTACACTAATGTTGTGTTTAAAAACATTAGGGGCTGCACCTGTGCCACCCCCACGGCCATCTAATATTATGTAATCTATACCTACAGCAAGGGAAAATCTATATCATCTTCTATGTGTTGTGCAGACATTTTAAAGCCAATAGGAATCCCTCCAGAGGCCTCACGAACTTCATCAGTAATACGTTTGAATCCCTCAGAACCATGTACATCAGGAAAAGTAGCAGGGCTAACTGCTGCTGTGCCCTCTGCAAGACCACGTACTTGGGCTATTTTACCTTTTACTTTCTGATGAAGGTTATGCAATCCAAGTCCCTAGATTACCCAGTTGTTAATCACAAGGGTAAACTGAACAAGAGCTCTCTAAGGGGAAATTTTTTCTGTAGCATTCTCAATAGAACTCATCACTTTACAAATAGCAGATTGATCTTCCTCTGAGGGTAAACTCCAATTGTTTTCATAGCCAAAAAGCTTATTAATAGTTGTAGGAGCGAAGCTATCATTAAGGATTTCTAAATGTTGACCAGTAATAAAAGCAGGGTGGTGTAAACCACAGGCATTGCTTAGTTGCAAGATTTCTTTACGAAAGATAGTTAGGTAATTGGCTAAGCGAGCAGCTTTGTTAGTAGGGTCAAGGCCGCGTATTAACCATTTGTTTTGAGTGGCAACCCCTGTGGGACAGTGATTTGAGTGGCACTTTTGAGCTTGTATACAACCTATCGCCAGCATAGCCTCGCGCCCTACATGGATAAGGTCGCAGCCCAAGGCAAAAGCAAAAAAACTTACCTCCGGAAAACCAAGCCTACCAGAACCAATAAAAACTATTTTCTGATGGTAATCAACTTTGACAAACTCCTTGTAAACTCTGGCAAAAGCCAGTTTGAAAGGTAAAGAAACATGATCACTGAAAGTTAAAGGGGCTGCTCCTGTACCACCTTCCCCTCCATCAATACTAATAAAATCTACTCCTCTACCTGTTTCAGACATTTGTTTAGCAAGTCCTTGCCAAACACTTAGGTCACCTATTGCAGATTTAACCCCTATAGGCAGACCAGTTCTTTGAGCTAACAGCTCAACAAAATCTAGTAGACTATCTAAATCGCTAAAAGCTGAGTGGGCAGGAGGGCTATGGCACGTCTCACCTATAGGTATACCTCGAGCCTCAGCAATTTCGGCATTCACCTTACTAGCTGGTAGCATACCGCCCAATCCGGGTTTAGCTCCTTGGCTAAGTTTAATTTCTATAGCACGAATTGGATTAGCATCTACTACTTCTAAAAAGCGCTCTAAGCTAAATGTACCATCGCTATTACGGCAGCCAAAATAAGCAGTGCCAAGCTGCCAAATAAGCTCTCCACCATGCTGGTGATAGTGTGATATGCTGCCTTCACCAGTGTTTTGCAGAGAACCTGCCAATTTACAACCTTTGTTTATAGCTTCTATAGCAGGGCCAGAAAGAGAACCAAAACTCATGCCTGAAACATTAACTATAGAAGAGGGGCGAAAGGCTTTCTTGCGCTTGTGGTATGCACCTAAAACCTTAGCACAAGGCACAGCATTCTTATTGTGATTAGCTTTTAGTGGAAAGGGAGAGTGTTTAATAATTAGGTAATTAGGGGCAAGCTCTAAATCATTATCGGTCCCAAAGCCAAAATAGTTGTTTTGTTTTTTAGCACTCGAGTAAATCCAACGTCGCTGATCACGGCTAAAAGGCCGTTCGTCATCGTTGCTGGTGACTATGTATTGTCTAAGTTCGGGGCCTATGGCCTCGAGCCAATAGCGAAAATGCCCAATTATAGGAAAATTTCTTAAAATAGCGTGTTTTTTCTGAGTGAGGTCATAAATGACCCAAAGGATAAAGCCAAGAATAATAACCAAAAACCAAATCATATCAAATCCTTCTGTAGCAATTTTAGCTTAATTTTGTCATAGAAGGTTATAGCAAAAGATTGTGATTATAGGGAAAAATAAAACTTCCCCTTACTAAGGGGATTTAGGAAGGCCTTGTAGAATTTAATTCTCTGTAAAGGAGGCTAGAAGCCTGTTAAAACTGATAAATTCCAATAAAAGCCCATTAGTTTTTATGTTTAGGCGTTAGTTTAGAAGTTGGTTAGAGTTTAGCCATTGCCACGCCTCAATCAATTCTTTATCAGAGGGTTGCCAACCCATCTTCATTTTTTGAGACATTTTTGATCCCGATATTTTTGTAAACTCTGTATTTCCATTAGGTTTTATAGTTAGTGTTAATAGTTTGTCGTTATCTTGCCACCATTTAAAACTTACATCACCATCACCTTTAGTAGTAACATATGGATTTAGCCAAGGAAAACCACTCTTTTTTACTAGGTAAGAGAAGTTTGTGATACATTTTTTGGCAATCTCGATAGTTTTAGGTTCAATAGGATCAAGTATAAATAAATCTTTTTGGATACTATGGGGAAGGCTATTTAGCTCTTTAAGTACACTGAGTGGGGCTTCTAAAGTTGGAAAAAATTTTGCTGGTGTAGTTATGGCCCTTGAAAATTCTATCATACTTAAAATCTCCTAATCAGGTCATTAATCTATATGTTAAACGTTAGAGAAACATAAAATATCACAACCATAAAAATGAGGATTTTGTAAGAATTGCCTTATAATACTTTCTTTTATAACTAAAGTAGATTTAAATTATGCTCTACTTGGATGAGCATGCTGTTCAAAATCGATTAACGAATACTTATTGATAGTATTGTATGTAACTATATTTTCTATAGTTTTTGCAAGTAATTCCTTAAGCTCTTCTAAGCCCTTACTTGCTAGTGCCGAAACTACTACGGCTTGATGGCGTTTTGCCAGTTGTTCTATTAAGTCAAGTGAAGCAATATCGCATTTATTAAGTACTACTAGTGAAGGTATCTCTATATTCAATTCATCTAATATACGTCCCACAGTGCTAATCTTACTATTGGCGTCTAGACTTGAACCGTCAACAACATGTAAAAGTATATCAGCGTCATGAAGCTCTTCTAGGGTAGCCCTGAAAGCATTAAGTAACTCATTGGGCAAATCACGAATAAAACCTACAGTGTCAGTATAAAGTACCTTTTTACCATACTCTCCTAAGTTGGGCAACCAGCCTTCTCTAGTTGTAGGTCTTAAAGTGGCAAAGAGCTTATTCTCACTTAGAGCAGTACTTTTTGAGAGGGCGTTAAATAAAGTAGACTTACCAGCATTAGTATAGCCAACTAAGGCAATTATAGGTACAAGAGATTTATTACGACTCTTACGAGTTTGAGCACGGTGAGAACTAATATTATCTACTTCTTTTTCTAAAATACCTATGCGCTTGCGAATACGGCGACGGTCAACTTCTAACTTAGTTTCACCTGGTCCAAGCGTGCCAATGCCACCACCTAAACGACTTAGTGCCTGTCCTCTACCTGCAAGACGTGTTGCTTGATAGTGAAGCTGGGCTAGCTCAACTTGAACCTGTGCCTCGCGGCCCTTAGCATGTCGAGCAAAAATATCAAGGATAAGCCCTGTGCGATCTAGCACTTTTAATTTAGTCTCTTTTTCAATTTCTCTGAGTTGATTAGGATTTAACTCGCGGTCAAATATTAGCAAGTCAGCATCTTCATGATAAGCTTTGCTCAAGAGCTCCTGAAGTTTGCCTCTACCAATTAAAGTACGGGGGTCAGGCTTTAATCGTTGTTGCTTGCTTTTATATACCACCTCTGCTCCAGCAGTGTGGGCTAGCTCTACTAGCTCTGATAATCTTGCATCGCTATCAATATAAGATTCACCAGTGTTAAGGCCAATCAATACTGCTCGCTCGCTATTACTTTTGATCTCACGAAGGTTGGCTGAACGGGATAATTCTTGCTCGAGTGCTCGAGTCATCTCTACAATATTTAACTTTTCTACCTCATTTATGCTCAAAGGTTTTTGAATAATCCAGTCTTCTTCTTTTGCAGTAAGAGGAGCTATTTGGGCAATATGCACATAACCAATTTCAGTGTGTTGCTTAGCATTTAATTTGACCTCTATAGCCAAAATAGCATCTAAGCGATTTAGAAAGAGGGTTGATAGATCACCATTCGAAAGCCCATTTGGTTTTAGGTGGCTATGAATTAACCTAAGGCCATACAGTCTTGCTTCGGCTTCACCATGCCACTCTGGGATAGGTGTTTCTTGTGCATCACCAACAGAAACAGTAACAACCCGACCAATACGGTCTATTAAAATAGAGACGCTTTTACCGATTTCTAAGCTAATCTCTCCTATTGTTCTGGCAAGTTCTAAGTTTACTGGTGTTTCGGGGGGCAATTTACGACGATACAAATTACTTAAACGTTTAATCTGATTTTTTTTAAGCCCTGAGAGCTTACCATGTACTTTTTCTATAAAGACAACCTCCTTTTATTAAACACTGGTTCCACAAACAGAATTCCATTAATTTAAATTTGATGTTAGCATACATAAATTAGCATATGTTGACAAAACATGTACAAATCTATACTGATGGTTCTTGTAACACCAAATCTAAAGAAGGTGGTTGGGGTTACTTACTTAGTTTTGAGACTAGCAAAGGTAAAGTACAAAAACTATGTTCAGACTATGAAGCAAACACTACCAATAATCGTATGGAATTAACTGCTGCTGTGCGCGCTTTAGAAGCTTTAAAGGAACCTTGCCAAGTAATTCTAGTAACAGACTCACATTACCTTAAGCATGCTTTTACAGAAGGGTGGTTGGAGACATGGCAACAAAATGGTTGGCGCACTGCAACTAAACAATCAGTTAAAAATAAAGACTTGTGGCAGACCTTGCTTAAATTAAGCCACAAGCATGTCATTACTTGGGAATGGGTTCAAGGGCATGCTGGGCACCCAGAGAATGAGTTGGTAGATGATTTAGCTTTAAATGCTCGTAAACGCAAGCAGGGGGATGTAAAATATGTTGGATAACTAGTAACTTATTGAACACCTAATTTAGGTGCAGGGTCTACCCATGCTACCCTACCACCTGAATTTGGAACACCTACTCGAAACTGTAAATTGTCGGCAGGAATTAGTGTGCCTCCACCTAAATAGGCCAAGGTTTGGCCCTGGGCAACTCGCTCTCCTACTTTTACAAAGGGCTTTTGTAAATTTAAGTAAGCGGTAACTAAATCTTGACTATGCTGTATGGTTACCAAGTAACCGCTATTTGCAGATACCTGAGCTACAGCAGTAACTACTCCTGACATTGTGCTATATACTGCTGCTCCGGCTTGTGGTGTTCTTAGGTAGATATAAGGTCCTTCTTGGCCATAAGACATTACTAATCTAGCACTTGATACAGGACTATAAAAACCACTTTCAGGGGCGTGGGCTGGCACATCCAAGACTTTTATTTTTTGCTCGGCCTGAGCAGCCTGCTCTTTTAATCGCTGCCTTTCGGATTCTCTGCGAGCATTTTCAGCACGTCGCCGCGCTTCTTCTGCTTCACGTTGCAAACGGGCAACTTCTGCATTTAAAGCTTGTTGCGAATTGGTAATAGTTTGCTCGAGCTTTTCTTGTTCTCTAATCAACGCCCTGCGTTTAGCAAGTTTACCTTCTTTATTAGCTTCTAGTTCATCAATGATTTCATTTAACTTACCTTGGGCAATTTCTACATCTTTTTGGGTTTGCTCGAGCTTAACTATAGCTTCATTACGTTTAGTTATTTGCAAGCTCAAGTCCTTTTGGACCTTCTCAATAGCCAGAACTGTTCTTTGAATCTCATTAATAAGTTCAACATCTTGTGTAGCTAGTAGTGATAGGTAATGACTTTTAACTCGCAAATCAAAAAATGATTCAGATTCTACTAGTACTCGAGCATAGCGTCCTACTCTTTGTCTATGTAAGTGAACTAGCATTTCTTGTAAACGAAATTGTAAATTAGCTAAATCCTTGCTAAGTGTTTCTAAGCGTTCCTCATTAACTTGCATTTCTTGTACTAGCTTCTCAAGCTCAGCTTGTAAGCTTTTATGTTCTTCGCGCAATTTGGACAGCTTATTACTGAGATCATCACGCTCATGAATGCGTGTTTCAAGCTGTGCGCTTAGGGCTCCTAGTGTTTTGTCTATATCATTTAATTCTTCTGTGCGGGATGATAGTAGATTTTCATAGGCGGTTATTTCACGCTCGAGTTTTTCTTTAGCAGCACTATTTTGCGCATAGGTAGCACTAAAGAATGTTAGTACAATAATAAAGCTACACAGGAACTTTGCTTTGACTATTAAAGTAGGTAAATTTATGTTTAATTTTGGCATATTGTGCACTTAGGTTTACCAAAGTACTTAGTTTTCTTTAATTAGAAAGAGTGCACTTGGCCGCTACATTGTAAGCAAAATTTTTACCTTTTGTTTGTTATCAATATCATAATATTGCAGCAAAATTTTTGGATCGTGGCAATCACCCAATTATTTATATTGAAGTATAATACTAAGAGTGATAGATTATAAGTATGATTTTTAAGAACGCTTGGTTCAAACGTTTTGCTAAGCGTGAGGAAATCAGTAATGAGACTTTAAGGGAAACTATTGATAGAGCAGAAAGAGGTCTAATTGACGCCGATCTTGGCGGCAATGTAATCAAGCAACGTATTGCACGACCCAATGAAGGTAAGTCAGGTGGTTATAGAACAATTATAATATTCAAGAAAGCTGATAAAGCCTTTTTTGTTTATGGATTTGCTAAGAATGAGCGTGACAATATACGTAAAGATGAAAAAGAGGCATTTAAAGAAGCTGCTAAGGAGCTATTAGCATTATCTGATGAACAAATCCAAAAATTAATTAAAACTGGAGGATTAATAGAGGTTGAGCCATGAGCAAATCTAAACAATATAAATCGGAAGCTTTTGCAGCTATTCATGAAACAATGGATTCACTGTATCAAACGGGTGTGATTGATAAGAAAACAATGCGGAACTTTGATAAAACATGTCTCGAGCCAATTGTCAAAATGGAACCAAGTGCAATAAGGGATTTAAGGGTCCGTGAACATGTATCACAACCTGTTTTTGCTATGTATCTTAATGTGTCCAAAAATCTTGTGTCTGATTGGGAGCGTGGTATTAAAAAGCCTAGCGGGCCTGCCTTGCGTTTGCTAAACATCGTACAAAAGCATGGTTTGGATGCTCTAGCTTGACTTATTGATGTATGCAAGGCAGGCCTAATTGCACTGAATGTATCACAATCAATCAAAAAATGGTAAGCCTTATTAAGAGGGGAATATAGAAAGTACTTTTGAAAAGGGCAAAAGTGTATTTCTGCTTGAGATACTGTGCAAGGCACACCCTACAAGGATGATAGGTGGGTTGGTGGTTTAAGGGCCGTTTGGGTATTCGGGGCAGGCTTTTTGGTATGGCCTATCGCCCATATGTTCTTGCCACTCTTCTTGGGTAAGGTTACGCCCTGCTAGCAAGCAAGCTTTTTCACGCCATATCTCGCGGGGGTCTCTACTGAAGTCCCAAAAGAAAACATGGCCTTCTTTTCCTGTAAAAACAATTGTACTACTATCGTGGTTTGTTGCTATATCTTCTACACCATTTGGAACAATAAAAATACTATCTGTTAGAGGAAGACCACTTGTAATATCCCAGAAAGCTACGCTATCATCACCAACCGTTACTACTGTCTGGCCATCACTACTGAATTCTATGCTGTTCGCAACGCCTTCATGCACATTCTGAGGCTCAGCTCGCAAGCTCCCAGTTTTAGCATCCCAGATAGCTACGCTACCATCAATACCACCTGTTACTACTGTCTGACCATCACTACTGAATTCTACGTTGCGCACACTGCCTTCATGCACATCCTGAGGCTCAGCTCGCAAGCTCCCAGTTTTAGCATCCCAGATAGCCACACTACCATCAACGCCACCTGTTACTACTGCCTGACCATCGCTACTGAATTCTACGTTGCGCACACTGCCTTCATGCACTTTCTCAAGTTGTTGAGAAAACAACTCATTATTAGCTACGTTTCTAAATCTTACACTACCATCAGGCATGCCTATAACCATTAGATTTGCCTCAGGATCAAAAGCGTAGGCGCTTCCCAATCTATAAAGACTAGCTTTCCTATGTGGGCTATACAGTACTCTTGTAAGGTAACGATAACTTTCTGGATGATCATTAAAAGAAGTAGAATGTAAAGCTAGTAGCAGTCCTAAGTCTAATTCGCCATTAATAGAATTTGGTTCTCCAGCAATTATGGTAGCTTGTGTTCCCAATTGGCGTGCTAGAGATATGTTAGCCTGTTTGACAGCATTCCACCACTGAAATACGGCAAATATAGCAATGGTAAGTATTAAAAACCCTGTCCCATAAAGGCTACCTGTAAGCCATTGTCGCCCTCTCCTTGCCTGCTTAGCTTTTGCCCTACTTACTTCAACAAGCTTCCTTTCAGTCTCACTCTGCCCCCGCATCCCACTTTTACCCTTTTCCACAAGTTCGAGATCCCCCTCACTAAGCACAGGCCCAGAACCCTTAACAACCTCCTTGTAAATAGGGTTACCCTCCTCATCCTCTTCCCCTGTATCCACCCTCTCAACCCAATCCACCTTACGACTCTCCAAAATCCGCCGCGCCCGCTGCCCGGGCAAATCAGACTCTTCAAACCTCTTGCGCACCAAAGGAGCCAAAGTATCATGAGCTAAACGAGTAGAACCTTTACCTGCTTTACCTCGCCCATCCTGCCCATCATCAGCCAACAAATAAAGGTCTTGGTTTTTCTGAATAACCTCATCAAGGTTTTGGCGGTGTTTATAAGCTTGTGTTAACTCTTTATAACTACGCTTCTCGGCTGTACCCAAAGGAGTAGTATGGTAAGCAAGCAAATCAAGAATAAAGCCTGAGTTAACAACTTCAGGTTGCCAATCCTGTAATTCTTTTATCTGGTTATCCAAAAAGTCACCAAGCAAAATACCTTCACGCTTAAGCTTATTGTAAAGCTGGAAATCAAAAACAGGTGCAGAGTAATTTAGGCTAATAGCCTCATCCCACATCTTCGTTAGTAGAATTTGCAATGTAGGCGCAACAGGAGAATCAGGATCTTCTAAAAGATCATCTGCGATTACTTTAGCAAGGCCTTCTTCTATAGTTAAATGGTAATGGTCTTGTAAACGATCAGAATTACTAGGACCAGTAATTGCCTCTATTACACCAGCACTTTTCAAAGGTTCGAGAAAAGCCTTTTGATTAGGAAGATTGTGCTCAGCAAGGCGTTTCTCTAGCTCTGCCAACCATTCCTTACGAAAACCCAATATAAGCTTGCCCTTTGGACAACTATTTTCTTCAAAAAGATTAGCAAGTTCTTTGAAAAGTAGTTCAAGTTCTTCAGGCTGCTGTTTATTTGGACGTGTATAAACTTCTTCAACTTGATCTAGTATTACCAGTAAGGGCTTATCATTTGCTTTTTCTAATGCCTTCCAAGCATCTTTCAAAGAACTATCTTCTGCTGCAATACTTTTTCGCAGAGTTTCTAAAAGGCCATGCTGACCACGGCGTACATACTTCAAGGTATGGCTAGGTAAAAGACGAGGCAACAACCCAGCTTCTAAAAGCGAGGATTTACCCACGCCAGACTGACCATAGAACAAAATTATAGGTGCAGTACGTCCATTTGCTTCAGTTACTAGATCGTAAATATGGCGTATTTCTTCACCCCGACCAAAGAAAAGCTCAGCATGTTCTTGCCTAAACCATTCAAGACCTCGAAAAGGCTTATTTGGTAAGTCACGTTCAGGTAGAGGTGGTAAACCATAAAAGGGACTAGCAACACTAGTAAGCTTCCATTGGATAGCACTACCCTCTTTAGGATACAAACCCCATGCCCAGCCCTGTTCTGCTGAACTAGATTTAACTCTTTCACGGGTTCCACCCTTTTTCTTACTGCCAACTTTACGAAGACTCCCAATCTCTAAACTAAGAAAGTCTTTGCCTGTTTCTGCTTCAACCTTGGCTTTAGCTTTTTCATAGGCTTCTTGTATAGAAACATTACCTTTATTGCTTAATAAACTTTCGTAAAAATGACAAGCAAATGATCCTGCAATGCTATCTTCTATAGGTCTAGAAGTGGCAATAATTGCTGGCACACCTGCTTTGACAAAAGCTGCTACTTGGGCTTTATTTTGGCAACCATTTAAAAAGAGTAGCCTTATACTGTGTTGGTGCTTTAAAAACTTAGCTAGCCCTTTAGCGTATACAGTGCCTCCATCAAGTTTCCAAACGGTGCTATCGGAATGTCCTGCAAAGTGGACTATAGCTATGCGGTTTTCGTATTCTTCAAGAACTCTTAATAGAGTATGAGGTTTAGTAAAGGGTTTATGGACCACTTCACAGTCTTCAAAGCTGTTCAGGATTTCAAGAATAGCATCTGCTTCATCAGGAACTCCTTCTAGGTAACTCTTATTGTCATTGCCAGAAGCTAGTAGGATTATGGGTTTGGATTTGTTCATGTGCACCTAACCTAACGGTAGTAATTATGGGTTTTACTATACCACTTTTAAGCAGCTATTCAAATTTGGGTTGTGGGCATTTGTCTTTTTAATTAACAGCAAACCCCATCTCCTCTATACATCTAGCTATAGATACCCAGATAAACATTTATAGTCGAATGCGTTTAAATTGCAGTTGTATTTTAGGTTTAATTGCTATTTTATCTTACCAGAAAGCGTTTCATAAATTTTGGATAACCGCAACCCTAAGTTATTCGACTATACCTTATCAATGCAAGGAATGTCATCCTGAACCCTTCACTGTGTTTCCTAGCTGTGTTTTCTCACCATAGTTTTTGAAGCCTTTGGCAGGGAAAAAGCTTTGTAATTCCAAGATGCGTTGGCTTTTCATCCCTTCTAGAGGTTAATAAAACAAACCACCACTTTTGGTGGTGGTGCTTTGACTAACATTTTAGAACAGGCTAGGGAAAGTTACGCGAAAGATCCCTCATGTGTTAATGGCACTATAAACCTATCAACTCTTGTGTGCAACCCTAAACCCTTATCTATAGGTATTATGCGTGAAAAGCTCCTCATGAACTGCTCTAAGCAAACTTGCCTCTTCATCATCTCCACTAAGAGACCACACCATTGCCCCTGCTAATTGTTTTTCTTTTATATAACTTACTTTGTGGCTTGCAACTTCAGCATCCTCAAAAGTCCAAAAAGTATCCCCATCAAATAGCCAAGCTGCTTTGGAGTCATCATCCCAATATCGTGTATGACTATCAGCAAGTAAATTAGCCAAGAAACGATAAGAACTGTGTCCAACAGATTCTTTCACTACTTGATAAAGGCCATTACTATCACTACTGGTAACTGACCAACCCACACCATAAAAAGGGAATCCCACCACTAACTTTTCTGCTGGTACTCCAGCATCAAGATAGGCTTGCACTGTTTTGTGTGTAGAAAGGTTCAAAGCTGAAGGGCTACTCTCTGAATCATAAAGATTAGCTGTATGAAAAGTTGTTTTATCCCAAGCTCCCCTAAAGTCATAGGTCATAAGATTTACCCAATTTAGATAAGAGACAGCTTTATCAAGCTCAATACGCTTATACCTGTTTTCGCCTGCTGGTGCAGCTATACTTAAGATAAACTCAGTATCAATTTCATCTAACTGTTTTCTAAATTCCTGTAAGAGTGCTGTAAAATTAACAGTATCTTCTTCTCGATAAATATTACTAGGATGCCCCCTTGCAGCAGGATACTCCCAATCAATTTCTATACCATCAAAAATACCCTTTGCTATACCTTCTGCTTGGTTGGGTAAATTACCTTTAATGAAAAGCTCTATACAAGAAGACACAAAAGACTTCCTAGATTCATCAGTAAGAGCAGCATCTGAAAAATGGCTAGACCAAGTCCATCCACCAAGGGCAATAACCAATTTTAGGTCAGGGTAAAGTTTCTTTAGCTTCTTAAGCTGATTAAAATTACCCTTTAGTCCTTGTGTAGCCTCATCAGCAATACCATCTACACTTCTTTCTTCATCAAAAGGCTTTTCATAATCTCCCCAAGGGTCGCCTAGCTCACAAGCACCATCTACCACATTAGAAAAGGCATAGTTTAGAACAGTAAGTTTTTCAGCAGCACCACTATCGACAACGTACTTAATATCATAAGGATATTCTTTATTATAAATGCTCCATGAGGTAAAATAACCTATAAGTTGTTGTTTAGGCTTATAAGGTAGCAGTTTAATAGTAACAAGATTATCCAAATAGTTTTGATTTCCCCCAATAGGCATTATTAACACCACTATTCCTACATTAAAATGCACTACCCACCTTACTAAAGAAGGATAAAGGTCTTTAATCATAATAGTTTTGGTTTTGAAAGTTATTGATTTTGATCTATTTAAATTTTCCAATAACTATACTTAAGTAATGTTGACTATAAGGTCCTGTCCTAAGGCTAGGGCTAACTTAAAATCAAGTTCTATATTAAAATGTTAACAGTTACTAATTCAATAGTGGTGTAATACGACACAAAGTTAGCGTTGAACACATCGAACGGTCCATGGCTCCATAGCAATGAGTAACTAAAAGCTTGTGTCCATTTTTAGCCTGTGAGCAGTATATACTTAAGGAAGTTATGACTAGATTTGCCCGTATAGCCCTAAAGTCGCTCGAGCACTCAAACAACCTACTAAAGCAAATCCACCAAGCTGGTTTCCAAAACGTCACCCAAATTACCCAAACACAGCTTTTTTTCCTAAGACATCGAAGTTTGCAAGATGCACATATAGAAAAGCTGTGTACTAAAGTCTTACAAGACCCTATCACACAGACAGTAACTTGGCACTGGTCGGATGCTTTGCCATCTTTTCCCCCACTAAGTATTGAAGTAAGCTTTTTACCTGGTGTTACTGATAGGGTAGCATTTGAACTTTCACAGGCTGCTAAGCGTTTGGGGCTACCTGAAGTTGCTGTAGTTACAGGACATAGCTACCAACTTGATGGTGAACTAGAGGAAGAAGCTTTAGATTGCTTAGCAAAGAGCCTGCTATGCAACGAAGTTGTTGAACATTATAAGTTAGGCTTTATAGAGCCTAGTTTTATTACTGATGTGTCTAGCACAGGACAAATAGGGCAAGTTGCTTTAATACTTTTAGATGATAAAGAGTTAGTAGCTCTTTCACAGGAGCGCCGTTTGGCGCTGGGCTTAAGTGAAATGCAAGTTTTGCGTGATTTTGCTAAAGAGCAAAACCGCCCCTTAACAGATGCTGAGCTAGAAATGGTAGCCCAAACTTGGTCTGAACACTGTTACCATAAAACTTTTAGGGCAGAAATTGACTTTGTAGAAAAAGATGCTGAGGGTAACATCTTGAATCAGAAAATTATTGATGGACTGCTTAACACTTATATTCGAGCAGCAACTGAAGTTTGTAAAAAAGATTGGCTGGTTTCTGTTTTTGTAGACAACGCTGGCATAGTAGAATTTGATGAAGATAATGTAATGTCTTTTAAGGTAGAAACCCATAATCACCCCTCAGCTTTAGAGCCTTTTGGTGGTGCTAATACTGGTGTGGGCGGTGTCATTCGAGATGTTATAGGAGTATCGGCTAAACCAATAGCCCTAACCGATGTACTTTGTTTTGGCCCACAAGACCTTTCTAATGAATCTTTGCCCAAAGGCTCGCTGCACCCAAGTCGTATTCAAACAGGGGTAGTAGCAGGTATAGGAGATTACGGCAATAAAATGGGCATACCAACTGTGAATGGTGCTGTCCTTTATCACGAAGGTTATGTTGCTAATCCCTTAGTTTACTGTGGTTGTGTTGGCTTTGCTCCTAAAAATAGCCATAGAACTAAACCACAAATAGGTGACAGATTAATAGTTCTTGGTGGCAAAACAGGCAGAGATGGCTTAAGAGGTGCCACTTTTTCTTCGCTAGATTTAGACAGCCAAACTAGCGAGGCCAGTTTTGCAAGCACTGCTGTACAAATTGGCGACCCAATAGTTGAAAAAGATGTTTTAGAAGTTATTATGGTTGCTAGGGATCTAGGACTTTACACAGCTATAACTGATTGTGGAGCAGGAGGATTATCTTCGGCTATAGGGGAAATGGCTGAAAGTTTGGGTGCTGAAGTGGAGCTTACTAAAGTAGGGCTTAAGTATAGCGGCCTACAACCTTGGGAAATCTGGCTTAGTGAGGCACAAGAAAGGATGGTGCTAGCTGTCCAATCAGAAAATGTCCCTCAGCTAGCGAAGCTTTGTGAAAAGTTCAGTGTCCACTGGGATGATGTAGGTACAATGACTGGTAAAGGGCAAATGCAAGTCACCTATAAAGGCAAATCCGTAGTTGATTTGCCCATGAAGCTTTTGCACGAAGGGCACCCAAGGCTTAAACTAAAAGCTGAGTGGCTTCTTCCTAAAACTAAAATCTTAAGCCAGGACTACCAAAGCCTTAATTCTACTGAAGTACTGCTTAAACTTCTAGCTGACCCTAATGTAGCTAGCAAAGAGGCTATAGTACGTACCTATGATCACGAAGTGCAAGGAGGAACTGTTATTAAACCCTTTACTGGTATTAACAACAGTGGGCCTAGTGATGGTGCTGTTATTAAACCTCTGGGAAGTAAAGGTGTAAAAGGAATATCTATTAGCAACGGCATTAACCCCTTATACGGTGAAATTAATCCTTATAATATGGCTCTAAGTGCTGTAGATGAAGCCATTCGCAATTCTGTGGCAGTAGGGGCTGACCCAGACACAATTTCCCTTCTAGATAATTTCTGCTGGGGTAATCCTAACTTACCTGATAGGCTAGGAAGTCTAGTTAAAGCAGCTCAAGGATGTTATGACGGGGCTCTAATATTCAATGCCCCTTTTATTTCTGGTAAAGATAGTCTCAACAATGAGTATGTAGCAGCCAATGGTGAAAGGCAAGCCATTCCTGGCACGCTGCTCATTTCTGCTATAGGTATAGTACCTGATATAGCTAAAGCAGTTACTATGGATGTTAAAGAGGCCGGGAATCATATTTATATAGTGGGGCAAACTAAAGATGAATTGGGAGGATCTTTGCTGATTAAACACTTTGGGGTAGGCAATAATAATGTACCCAGCTTAGAGGGAAATGCTTTGCATACGGCACAAAAACTCCATGGGGCTATTAAAAATGGTTTAGTGCGTAGTTGTCACGATATTAGTGAGGGGGGGATAGCAGTCGCTGCTGCTGAAATGTCTTTAGCAGGAGGCTTAGGAATGAGCCTTGATATTGGGGTTGTGCCAGTCTCAGGAGAAATAACCCACCCTATTACTACTTTATTTAGTGAGAGTAATAGTCGTTGGTTGGTAGAGGTGGGTGTTAGAGAGGTTCCTGCATTTGAAAAGGCAATAGAAGGCACTGTTTATGCTCAAATAGGCACTCTAACAAATGAACCTGTTTTTAGTTGTGCTGATATCTCTACGAGTATAGATGAGTTGGAGAAAGCTTGACAGTAAGGTTTCAAATCTTTGCTTTCATGACCGTTTCGCACTTAATGTTGCAATATAGTCATCACTCACATTAGATTTACGCACTATGTAAAAAATGGTCTCCCAACTCTTATCTTGATCATCAGTAAAATGCCATGCACTCCAAGTAATGTTTGTAGCCAGCTCTTCACCAACTAATTCCCACCCATTGTTCACAAGCTGCTCGTGGTAGTGGATAGCCAATTCGCTTGCACTTAACTCACTTTTGATCTGAGCCTCAACGTTTATTTCATCCCCACTAGAGCTAGAACCACGATTTTGCACAAATGCATTCTCTGGTGCTGTTAACTGAGGCAGCAACTCCAAAAACTGATTTCGCATACCCATATGAGGTAGTTCATTGCATGGACTGTTAAGACTGTCAGCAATGTTCATTGAGAGCGAAAGCTGTGCCAAAGTTAGCCCTTTTTCTATTACAGCAGTTATAATACTAGCACTAATCTCGTCATCGGCACTGCAGAAAAATTTCTGCGAGCTTTGTGTAGATTGAAAAACTTCAGGAGGCATAATCATTTGAGGTTGACGAAATCCCTGATTGGTCAATTGTTGCTGTAGAGAACTAACTACTTCTGAGGCTAATTTGTTAGAGGTGAGGAGGATTTCAGTGCTACTGCGTTCACCTTCACGCACTATGCTGCCAGTAACTGTAATTCTGTCCGATAAAGTCAATTCTATGGGTAATGTAGTTGGCAATTCACCTACAATAATGGTAATTATAGACGGTTCCATATCGGGGTGTTTAGGTGCTACCCAATGCTTTAAAAATGTACGCAATTCTGAGTGGCCAGGATTTAAGATTTCTATTGTACCCCTGACACACACATATAAATACTCTCAGCAATGCTGCATTGTAATAAGTAGGGCTCGAGCAAAACTAGCCAAACATCTCAATATTTGTTATAGTCTAAATCTAGACTAATGATGATCTTCTTTTAAGGATTGTCCTAGATGTCTTAAGGTTCCCATACCCCCAAGCAGATTTGCTTGATAAGGGTAGGTGGGTGTTGGTTGTAAGTGTAGTTTTAAGAAGGTTTTTAGGTAAGCATATATCTTGCTTAGCTCTAAATTTAGGTACACAAGGAGGTACTTTATGAGTGATGAAACAAAAGAAAATACTGGAACTATTTATGCTTTGTTAGTAGGCATTGATGACTATGCTGGTAGTGTAAGAGATTTAAATGGCTGTGAGAACGATGTTCAAGACTTCTCTGATGTATTGCAAGAGCGCTATGGCACTGACAAGAAAAATATCAGACTTCTTTTAAGCAAAGAGGCTACTCGTAAGAATATTATAGAGGGTTTTAAAGACCATCTAAGTCAAGCAAAAAAAGGAGATACGGCACTTTTTTACTATGCAGGCCATGGTGCTCAAGAGCCTGCTTCTGAAGCTTTCTGGAACATGGAGCCTGATCATCTCAATGAAACTTTGGTGTGCCATGACAGCCGTACCCAAGGAAGTTGGGATTTGGCTGATAAAGAACTGCGCTATCTTATTCATGGTCTTGCCAAAAAAGACCCGCATATTACTATTGTGCTAGATGCTTGTCATTCAAGTTCAGGTACACGTGACCCCCTAGATAATTTAGAAGGGGTACGCTTAACAGAAATTCACCCTGATGAACGTCCTGTTGAAGAATACTGTTTTTATGAAGATTTTAAGGAGCGTGGTATTGACCCTGCTTCTTTTGACTTTCCCCAAGGGCAGCACATTTTATTAAGTGCTTGTCGAGATAGTGAATTAGCTAAAGAAATCTCTATTGATGGTAAGACTCGAGGTACATTTTCGCACTATTTACGCACCACTTTAAGTGGTCAACAGGAAAGCATGAGCTATAGAGATCTGTGGGCACGGGTAAGGCGGCGAGTTGAAGCTACAGTAGCTGCTCAAACTCCTCAGCTCGAGCCTATTGCTAACGCCAACCCAAACGAGAATTTTTTAGGTGGGGAAATCATTCCTCACAAGGGCTATGTAATTTACCAAGAGGAAGAGGAATGGTGGCTTGATGCAGGAGCAGTACATGGAATTACCCTTCCTGAAGGCGACAACACTACTCATTTAGCGATTTTCTCGTCTAGTACCGAGTCAGATGATTTAAACGACCTCACTAAGAAAATAACTGTGGCTCGAGTTACAAAAGTTTTACCTGACAAAAGTCAAATTGTTGCTGAAGGTGGACTTGAAATAACATTGCCAGATAGTGATGAACAGGCTAAGTATAAAGCAGTAATTACTAAATTACCCTTACCACGTTTAGCTGTACGTTTTGAGGGTGATCAAGTAGGGCAAGACAAAGCACGTGAGCTATTAGCTAATATAAATGGTGAAGGACAAGCTTCTACTTTTGTAAAAGAGGATGAAGATAATCCACTATTTCGCCTTATTGCTAAAAATGATCAATATCTAGTTATGCGAGCTAGTGATGATAGACCACTACTTAAGGCTATTGGAGGGGGCTACACAGATGTTAATGCAGGTAAAGCTATTAGAAATCTTGAACATATAGCTAGGTGGCAACAAAAAGTAGACTTAAGTAATCCTGAAAGTAAAATACCTAAAAATGCTGTACAAATGGTGGTAACTTACGAAGATAAAGAATATATGGACAGTGACGAGATTCCACCTTTTGTCTATGAAAAGCTAAAAAATGGTGAGTGGCAACAACCCAAGTTTAAATTAGAATTAAGGCTAGTAGAGGACTATCGCCAACCTCTTTATTGTTCTTTATTGTATTTCAATGGCAACGGCAGCTTTTATATTGGTGCTAGCGATCTCTTACAGTCTTATGGAGCTTGGCTTGATCCTATAGGTAAGAAAGAAGAAAAGGCAGGTGCTGTGGTCAAGATAATACCTGTTTATGAAGGTGATTTTATACCTGCAAGTGTTGATGATGAACTTTGGGAACAAGGTATTACAGAAACTAAAGATATCATCAAGCTAATTATAAGTACTGAACC
This sequence comes from Trueperaceae bacterium, assembly GCA_965223045.1. Lineage (GTDB taxonomy): Bacteria > Deinococcota > Deinococci > Deinococcales > Trueperaceae > CBDCVN01. Next base: position 2,031,813 of record CBDCVN010000013.1, on the reverse strand, counting down.
CTTTGGTGCTAGTGCTTTAGAGCAAGATGAGCTTGAAGTATGGACTCCACCTATTAGAGCAAAAGAGGCAGGAGAAAGAGGTAGCGCAGATGATGAAGGACTTTCCTTTGAAGGAACTCTTAATCAGTATTTTGACTATGCTAGCACTCGAACCATTGGTAGAAAAGCTGAACCTAAACTACACAACGATTGGATGAGTAAAAGTATCACCCTTACTGTGGTAAGACCTCAAGAGCAAGTAGAACTATCAAGTACAGAAGCTAGAGAGGTGTTTGATCAAGTTACTATTGAACCTCATCCTAGCCTTAAAGCTAGCCTTAGTCTTGAAAGTAATAACCAACTCAGCCGTAGTTTAGAGAAAGAAAATTTAGAGGGTGCAAGCAGAATGCAAACTCCTGCTATCCTTACCCAAGACGCTGAAGTCAGCCAACCTTTTGTCTTTACTGCTAGTCGTGGTAGCGATTCTGGCTTAAATGTACTTAAGATAGACGTTGACAGTAGCGATGAAAATAGCAATCATACTACTGTAACCTCTGAAAACCCCCTTATAATCACAGTTAACCAACCACTGGCAGAGTATGAGCAAATTTTGCCCTACACATTTGATTTAGACACTAAAGAGTATTGGCCTCTTGGTCACGCTAAGCGTTTGGATGACGGCAAAACCCAAATTCACATAGAGCGTTTACCCGCTCCTAAAAGTGATGAAAGAGATCTTATAGGTTCTGTATGGCTCATGTTCCAAAAATTGACCTATGAAACCCTAAATATTAAGAAAAACACTGCATTTTTGGCTATTCCAGAGTTCAAAACCAATGCTAATAAGCTTGATGAACTCAAAAAATATAATCGCAATACAGAAGATGTCAAGCAACAAGTGGCTCAGGCGCAAAATATTGTCGTATTTATTCATGGTATTATTGGTGATACAAGAACAATGGCGGGCAGCCTTATTAGAATAAAGGCGCTTGGTCAAAATCCAAGTAGTAATGGTCAAATTAACAAATATGATCTCATCCTCACTTTTGATTATGAAAACCTCAATACCACTATTCAAGAAAATGCTAAATTACTTAAGCGCAAACTTGCTGAGGTGGGTCTTGATAGCAATAAGAGTGCAGATAAGTCTTTAACAATAGTGGCTCATTCTATGGGAGGACTGATCTCACGCTGGTTTATTGAAAAGTTAGATGGTAAAGATATTGTTGAAAAGCTAGTTATGCTAGGTACCCCTAATGGTGGTTCACCTTGGTCAGATGTCGAAAATAATGCTTCAGCAGTAGTAAAAGGCTGGGCCGATACTACCTTGGCAGTTTTTCTTAATAACCTTACACGCTCACCAGTAAAAACTATTGCTGTGGCTGGGCTCATGAAGCTTCTAGATGCTAGCGACAATTCTCTTGATCAAATGAATAAAGAGTCTGAGTTTTTAGCTAAACTAGAAGAGAGCCCAGATCCTAACATTCCCTATCACATAATTGTTGGGGATACAGCTAAAATAACTTATACAACAAGTGGCAATACCTTACAAAAGCTAGTGCAAAGTTGGGCAAATCGTCTTCAAGCTGCTGTGTTTAAACTACTAACCAAAAAACTTTTCCAAAAGCCCAATGATATTGCTGTGTCTGTAGAGAGCATTAAGGATGTACCACTCCAACGCTCTCCTAGTCCTGAGGTTGTAGATGTTGCTTGTCATCATTTGGATTACTTTACAGCTCGAGATGGGCTCGAGGCTTTAGAAGGGGCCTTAACTAAAGAAGGCTAAAAAATTAACTAACTAATTCCCAAGCCCTGCTTGGGAATTCCTATCTGCAATGCTTTGTATTACGTAAAACTTGTAAACAAAGCAGAGCATTTGGGGGGATGCATTCCAAAGCTAAGGAGCGAGAATAATCAGAATATCTGAACTTTGATTTATATGATAATAATTATGGGTCGTGATTTAACAATGCTAGACCATAATGAAGATTCTAGGAAAAATTAGGAGAATCCTCAAAATCAGGTAAATTACACTTTGGACAAATGAAGGTAGTAAAGAAAGGAGCTTAGCTAAATTATGGATGATCAGAAACCTGTCATTGTACTTGTTACAGGCAATGATTTTGATGATGGTACAAAGGGTTTCTTAAAAGGAATCTTAAAAGAAATTGATGCTATTGTTGAAACTTTTGAAAAATTTGGAGCCCTTGAGATTATTAATCGAGGTTTTGATGACGTGAGTTCCTTACTTGATATTCTTGAAGAGTATGAGAATCGCATTGCTATTTTACACTTTGCTGGACATTCTAACAGCAATATTTGGCAACTTGATGGTGGTACAGTATATGCTGACAAGCTTGCTAAGTTTCTCGAGCACCAGCATAGTATCCAATTACTTTTCCTAAACGGTTGTAGCAACGAGGCCCAAGTATCAACCTTTGCTAAGGCAGGTGTACCAGCTTTAATCGCCACCTCTCAGCCTATAAAAGATGGTAAAGCTTTACAATTCGCACTTCATTTCTATAAAAGCCTCACCAACCAGCAAGGAAGCACTTCCTTAAAAGAAGCCTTCCAAAAAGCACATGAGAAGGTTGAAGCAGTTATAGGGGAAACTTACCGTGTTCTTAATAATGATTTTAGAACTCTGGATATTGATAAACCAAAACAGGACTGGGCATGGGGCTTGCACCCCCAAAAGGGTGACGCCATCAATTGGAAACTGACCGATGCAATTGAGGATTGTCTTTTTGGAATAGCTCCCTTACCCCAAAACATAAACTTCCCACAAGATCCTTTTGTGGGTTTAAGACCTTTTACCCGTAATGAGGCTCGAGTCTTTTTTGGCAGGAGCTGTGATATCTCTAAACTCATTAGGCGAGTTCAAAGCAAACTTACTCCTAAAATCATTTTGTTCCATGGACAATCTGGAGTAGGTAAGTCTTCTATGCTTAGGGCTGGGGTTTTACCAAGACTCGAGCAGGACTATAACACCTATTACCGTCGCAGAGATGAGTTTAGTTCTTTAAAGGACATGCTTATACATTGTCTAAGACCTTATGGAAACTCATTTAAAGAAGCTTGGTTAACCCATGAAAAGAAAAGCTTAGAAGAAGGATTAGTTAAACCTTTATTTATTGTTTTCGATCAGCTTGAAGTTATTTATACAAACTATAGTAGTGATACGAACCTTGGTGATAAGGAATTGAGGGAATTTGTTGATATCTTAACCAGTATTTTTGAGGGTAATGAGCAGCCTCAGGGGAAAATCTTACTCAGCCTTCGCAAGGAATGGTTGCCTGACCTACAAAATATACTTAAAGAAGCAAAATTAACCTATGATGATAGCTTATTCCTAAAACCGTTGGATAAAAGAGGTATTGAAGAAGTTGTTACTGGTGCCACTAAGTTAAAAGATAAAAATGGAGTAACTAGATACTCACTAATTTTTGCTGAAGAAGGAAAAGAGAACCATGATGAGAACCTCAAAAATCTACCGACAACAGTAGCCCACACTTTACTTGATAAGGACTCACCTACTGCTCCTATCCTACAAATTTTGCTAACAGAAATGTATAAAAGAGCAAAAGCAAAAAACGCTTATAAACCAAGATTCAATAATGCTCTATATGAAAGTGCCAAGGAGGGTTACCTTGGTTTAGATAGTTTTCTAGAAAGAAGACTTAAGGAATTATCTTTTAAACATAAAGATATGGTGGAGTCAGGTTTCGCCTTAGATCTTCTAGTTTTTCATATAAAGGATAATGATGAATCAGCTCAAAGAACACGTCAGGAAATTTATGAATACTACAGCCATCATAACAAAAAGGTAATTGATACACTTATTGCCAATGCTCAAGCTCTTAATCTTCTAAGTGAAGTAGTTAGCGATAGTACAGAGGTAAACAAGGGGAATATCACACGCCTAGCTCATGACACACTTGCAACGCCTCTCCGAAGACGTTTTGAGCGGTCAAATTTACCTGGGCAGCAGGCACGTAGAATTCTGGAGAATAGACTAGGAGCTTGGACAGAATGGGAAAAAAGAGTCAATATTTAAAGTTATCCAAGGTAATTGATAAGTTCTCTAAAAATTTAAGAGCAAATAAACCTCCGGTACTTGATGAATATGATCTAAGGCAAGTGCAAGATGGTTATTTAGGTATGCGTAGCTGGAATAATGAGGAAAAAAGGCTAGTGACAGCAAGCAAGAAGATAGTAAGACGCAATAAATGGATAAAGTATGTGCTTTTAGCTACCTTAATTATCTTTGCCATAATTGCGCTATGGCAATGGATACTAAATCAAAGAAATGCAAATATAGCCCTAGCACGCCTCTTAGGAATAAAGATCACATCAATTGCTTTACAGTCTAATAACAACCCTAATGATTCCTACAATAATGACTTGGACTTAGGGTTTTTACTAGCAGTACATGCTATAGATATTGTTCCTAAAAGTGAGAAAGAAGAAGTAGAAGAGGCAAAGGGCTATCTAAAAAAAATGCTTGCTAGCCCAAAGCACAAAGCCAGTCTTTATCGACAAGGAAGTGAGTTTTCTTTTAGTCTTGACAATAAAAGAATGGTTATCGGTGCTCCTGATGGTAGTGTTAGATTCTGGGATTTAACTACAGGAGTAAGGCCCCAAATTATACGTGTTCAGCAAGGTCATCAAAGCTTAGTAAGTGGAGTGCAATTTAGTGCTGATGGTCGATTTGCAGTTACCCATGATTACAGTGGTAGGGGAATTGTTTGGGACATATTCACTGGGAAGAAAGTTGATATTGCATTAGAACATATTGACTTGGCACAAGAAGTACCCTTGAACCCTAACGAGCAAATTACAGTGAAAACTGACTGTAATGGAGTAATAACTATTCGGGATAAAACAACAGGCAAATTGAAAGATGATCTTCAAATGGAGCATGGAGGTAGGGTGAGTGCAATGCAATTTAGTGAAGATGCTCAAACAGTAATAACCGGTGGCTTTGGTGGTAATATAGCTATTTGGGATGCATCAGAACTCAATTGGAGAAAAATTGAGTCTCAACAAATACATCAAGATAAAGTGATAGATATACAATTCAGTGCTAATGGTAGGTTGCTAGTAACTATTGGTGAGGATGGCAGCGTGGCCTTTTGGGATACGTCTAATTGGGAAGTATTGCAAGACAAAGATCAAAACCAAAACAAAGAACAGACTTGCTTGTTAACAGGGCGTAATCTTACTCGGGAAGAATGGGCTACACACATTGGTAAAAACCGTCGATACAAAATAATTTGTTCCCAGTACCCTACAGGTTTTTAGTATAAAAACGGCACTAATTGCACAAGCAAAGTGCATTATAAGGAGTTTTTTATGTTAGAGAAGTTTAGTATTTTTAAGGTTGTGGTAGCTTTAATGCTTGCCCTAACAGCCTGTACACCTAGCTTGCTAGATCGCGGCAAACAAAGTGCTAATTTTAGCTTTGAGGTCTATGAAGCCATTACCCCCCAAGTAGTTGATGATATAGCTGCAATCGTCGAGAAGAATAGAGAGGGCACTATCACAGAAGAGGATCGTGAGCGTTTAGCTGTACTCAACGATGCTAAAAATGTTCTCGACGAGTACTCTACTATTCATAATTCTTACGTGAGTGCCTTGAGCATTTGGGAAAGCACTGGAAACCAACCTGAAGGTGTTTCACTGTTTGAAGACCAAAATCGTATGTTTACCCTTATAACGCAAGCTGTTCAACTTGCTCAACAATTAGGGCTGGATCTACCAAAGGAGTTGCGCTAAATGGCTGATATTAAAGAATTTTCCTTACCCGATTCACTTGTTAAAACTTTACAAGAAGAAAAAGATAGTGACTCGGCTATTCGTGTAGTTGATGGCTTGGCTGAAGCAGCCAATAGTTTTGTACAGCAGAGCGATACTTCAACCACAGTTAAGCTTATTGCCAGTGCTGTAAGTGAAATCCTACCACTTATTGTAGGAGCCTTGAAAGGTCTTATTAACCCTGAAGATATAAAACTTAGTGACCTTTTTGTTAAATCACCTAGCGAACAGCTCGAGGAAATGGGTATTAATCAAGACGAAATAGACCAAATCTTACAGCCAGCAGCACGTGGTCTACTCACTGCTGCCCCAACTCACAAACCCGTAGACATCTCTGAATTGCAAGATGAGATTGCTTATCCTGATCACCCTACTGACAAAGAAATTCTTAATATTTTCAATACACGTGCAGTGGAAACAGCAAAGCTACCTGCCAATGTTGATGTTAATCTCAACGTACCCTATATACATCAGTTGTGGGATACCCCTAATGATTTCCATGGTTCTTGGGCTTGTGGACCTACCTCTGTAGCAATGTTGTTAGCCTACTATGGTCTTATTGAATCTAAACCTATAGAGGTTCAAGCAACATCAAAAACACCACAACACACTAGCAACTATGGTTTTTATGTGGCTAAGCCCTTTGATTATAATGGTCATGTTTTTAAAATCAGCTCACCTACAAAAACTGGTAAGGGGGCAGGGCTTTATGGTGCTATTGTTGACAGAATTGGTAATGGTTGGGGGGCACATGTCTATGATAGTCCTAATGGCAAGGGTATTCTTTCTGTATTGCAAAAATTCTTTAAAGGAACAGGTAACAGTGCTGATTTCTTCAGTAGACCAAGGCGTTCTGAAGGTAGTCGCTATATGGATAAGGCAACGGCTGAATCACGCATGAAGAATTCACTTGATCAAGGTCATCCTTTGATAGTTAGCGGTTTTTTCCAAGATACATATGATCACCTCATAATAGTGCGTGGTTACTACCGTAACGATAACGGTGAGCTTATGTGGATAGTGAATGACCCTTATGGTTTTGAAACTGATAAATCTTATGATGGTGGCAATGTAGCTTATGAATTCTTTGAAATCAATCCTAAATATGTAATTCAAGTTGAGGGCAGCTTTGTACCACAGGCCTAATTAATTTTGCCCAAGGAGGTAACGTGCTATGTCTAGTAATAAACCAGTCATCCTATTAGTTTTTGCCAATGATCAAGAAGCCTTTTTGCAAGGTATTCCAGAAGAAACTAGCTATCTTAACAAACTACTAAATAATTTCGAAGGCTTTGAGGTTGTTGATCTACCTTACACGGAGCGTGAGGACTTACTCCAAGCTTTAAGTACTTACCGTAATCGTATTGCCATACTGCATTTTGCAGGACATTCAAGTAGTGGCTTTTGGCAAATGGCAGATGGTAAGGTTTATGCTCAAGGACTAGCACAACTCCTAAAAGAGCAAAGTAGCATACAGCTACTTTTTCTAAATGGTTGTCAAAACTCAGCGCAGGTTGCCGATTTTTTCCAAGCTGGCATTCCTGCACTTATTGCTACTTCACGCCCTATAAATGACCAACAAGCACAGCAATTTTCACTTAAGTTCTATGAAAGCCTTATTAGTCAGCAAGGGCAAACAAGCCTCGAGACAGCCTATGAAGAGGCAAAAGCCAAAGTAATAGCCCTTTCAGGCAAGGATTATCGTTCTCTTGACATAGATAAACCAGAGCCCGGTTGGGCATGGGGACTTTTTTCTACTCATCAAGCTTCTGCAAGGTGGGTTTTAAGTGATGCTATTAAAGATCCCTTATTTACCTTGCCTAGCTTACCTAAAGGTGATTTACCTCCTAGTCCTTTTCGTGACCTAACCTATTTTACAGAAGAACATTCTGAGGTAGTCCTACATATGTAGTGATGAGGTTGTATACTCCTTAAAATTGAAGGAGAAACATGAAATGTCCTGAATGTGGTTCTGAAAAAACAGTAAAAAATGGTCACATACATAATAAAAAGCAAAAATATGCTTGTAAGGATTGTAGTAGACAATTTGTCGAAAACTCTACTAAAAAGACAATATCAGACACAATAAAAGCTTTCATTGATAAGATGTTGCTAGAAAGAATATCTCTAGCTGGCATTAGTCGTGTTACAGGGGTTTCTCTCACATGGCTATACAATTATGTGAAAAAGAAATATGCTAAAACCCCACGTAAACTAAAGGTTGTAAAAAAGAAGAAGGGTAAATTAATTGTACAAATGGATGAATTATGGTCATTTGTTGATCATAAGGGTAATAAACAATGGATTTGGATTGCCATTGATGCAAAAACTCGTGAGGTAATTGGTCTATATATTGGAGATAGAAGCCGTAAAAGTGCTCAGGCACTATGGGATTCTTTGCCCCCAGTTTACAGGCAATGTGCTGTTTGCTACACAGATTTTTGGGAATCATATGAGAACGTTATTCCATCTAAACGTCATCGTGCTGTTGGTAAAGAGAGTGGTAAAACCAGTTATATTGAGCGTCTCAATTGCACTTTAAGGCAACGAGTTTCTCGTCTAGTAAGGAAAGCTTTATCCTTCTCTAGAAATCTGGAAAACCATATTGGAGCAATTTGGTATTTTATTCACCACTACAATAAAAGTTTATCCATTTAAGCTCATCACTACTTCTGTAGGTTTACCCATTCTGAAGTGTTTTTTGGTAGAGGTCAACAGACTCGAGAGCTATTTGATTTAATAACTTCTGAAAATAGTGCCCCTGTTACTTGCCTCTATGGTCAATCTGGAGTGGGTAAGTCTTCTTTTTTAGCTGCTGGTGTGTTACCACGTTTAAAAGCAGGTAATTTTGATATTCTTTATCTAAGACGTGAGCAAAATCTAGGAGCACAAAACACTCTTTTACAAGCTTTAGATGTAGAGGCAAAAGAAAACCTTGAAGATGCTTGGAACAATACTGAACAGCAAAAGGGTAAACCACTTATTGTAGTTTTAGATCAGCTCGAGGAAATTTATACTCGCCCCTTCCAAAAAGATAGACCTATAAGGAGTGAGTTTCAGCCCAAGCTTTCAGCACAGGAAATGGCTGAATTTAGTGAAACTATTGCTAAGGTTTTCCAAGGAGAAAATCGTCCTAAAGGTAAGCTTATTCTTAGTTTTCGTAAAGAGTGGCTGGCTGAAATTGAAAAATACTTAGAAGAAGCAAATATTAGCCACAATCATATGTTTTTAGAGCCTTTGGACCGCGAGGGTATTATTGAGGCTGTGGAGGGTGTTAGCAAAACTCCTCGTTTAAGAGATCATTATGGGCTTACCTTACAAGATGATTTGCTGGGTGAAGTCATCGCCGATGATCTTTTAGAAGATGCTGGCTCTTCCTTAGCACCCACTTTACAAATCCTTCTTACCAAGATGTGGCGTGAAGCCAAAAAAGAAAACTATAGTCATCCTCAATTTAATTTAAGCCTTTACCAAGACCTAAAAAGAGAGGGTTATTTATTAAATGATTTTCTCGAGCAACAAATAACCAACATAAAAAACTGGCGTGAGGATGCTGTAGATACAGGACTACTACTTGATATCTTAAACTTCCACACAACACCAATGGGTACTGCAACTACATGGCCCTTTGCTACCTTACAAGAAGCCTATACCCATTACCAAGAGCTACCTACACTTCTACAAAAGACAAAAGAGCTTTACCTCTTGGTAGAGCTTACTACTGCCTCGAAAGATGATAAAAAGCTTACAAAATTGGCCCATGACACACTTGCCCCACTAATACGCGAAAATTTTGAACAATCAGATTTACCGGGGCAGCGTGCAAAGCGTATTTTGGAAAGCCGTAAAGTTGATTGGATAGAGAAAGATCAAGAGGGCAAACCTAAACTTATTGATGGTGAAGTAGTTATTAAGGAAGATGGTCCAGTTCTAGATGAGCAAGACCTAACGCTTGTCCAAGAAGGGCAATTGGGGATGAGGGTGTGGGACACTATAGAGAAACGACTTGTTGAAAAAAGTGAAGAAGAAAAAGAGAGAAAGAAACAAGAACGCTTAGCTGCTGAAGCTAAAAGAAAAGCTTTGCGAAAGAGATTTGTAAGAAGCCTAGTTGGATTTTCTATAGTTGCTCTGATTTTGGCAATATTTGCAGGAATACAGTGGCAAAGGGCAACAACGGAAGTGCGTAAAACAAGGTATGCACTTGCTGATAAGCTCTTAGCAGAAGCTAGCAGGTTTAGATGGGAATCTCCACAACTTGCCTTACTATTAACGGTTGAGGCTCTTAAGGTAACTCAAGATGCGGGCAATACTCCTACTGAATCTACCAAACAAACAGCACTTGAAATTGTGCAAAATACAGGTGGACGAGTCTTAGATAGCTATGATGAGGTAAAAGAGATTCAATTTAGCCATGATAATAGTTGGTTAATTATCACTAGTGAAAAATCTACCTCGGATTCAGATGATACTGTTTCTGACTCAGATAATTCAGACGATATTGTACAGTTATGGCTTACTAGTGATTTCATGTCAGAAGATTTGGCACAGAAATCACCAGTAAGCATTATTCCTGCTGAGCAGGCAACTTTTAGTCCTGATGGTCAATGGCTTTTAACTAATGGTCAGGAAGGTGTAAAACTTTGGGATATATCTCAGTCAGAGCCAGAGGCTAAAGACTTAGCAGAACTTGAAGGAACTACGCAGGCTTTGTTTAGCCACAATTCCAAATTGCTTATAACTATAGATGATGAAAGAGTAATACCTTGGTACATTGGTGATTCTGAACCCCAAGCAAAACCAGAATCCTTAACTGATTCTGAAGGAACAATAATTACTATGGCTTTTAGTAAAGATGATAGCTATTTGGTTCTAGGTATGGAAGACAACACCATAGAACTATGGAGCTTGCCTGATTTTGAACGTAAAGCGGTTTTAAATGCTCAACCGAAACCACCTATAACTGTTGGTGAAAATAATGACTTCTTAGTAGCGCTTAATAACTCTAGACGAAATATTAACTTAGAACTCATCAACAACATTATTTTTGGGCCAGAGAACTGTTGTCTTATAGGTCATTACGGGGATAAAGCTATTATTTGGGATCTCTCCCAAGCAGATACAAAAACTGAACCTATCAGCAGTTTAGAAACTCGTTTAGATTCTAGTCCAGATCAACATTGGTTAGTCACTATTGATAAGCGTCTGGAGGGAAAACCATTTCGGTCTCCTGGACCAGGACAGCCTCAGAATCTAGGCTACTCGTTAAAATTATGGGATTTTAGCAAGCTAGGAATTGAAGTTTTTCAGCTCCTTCTTGAAGAAAAAGATTATGCCCATAGAATTATATCGGAAAACGTAACTACCTCTCTTTTTAGTTCAAATAATCAATGGTTCCTATTTTTAGATGGGAAAATTGCAAAAATACTCAATCTTAACGGTTTAGAAAGTGCTAATAAATCTAATTTTTATGATTTGGAACAGGTTAGAGATTCCAATATGGTATTTAGTTCTGATGGGCAGTGGCTTGCAACAACAGATGGAAAATACACACGTTTATGGCCTTTGAGTGAACTCGAGACATCCCCTCAAGAAATAATCCCTTGGTTTTCATTAGGACACGAAGGCAATGTTACCACACTTGACATAAGCCCCGATAGCCATTGGTTAGTTACAGGTAGCACCGATAAAACTGTACGTCTTTGGGATTTAGAAAAAGGACCACTTAACCAAATAGAATCTGGTGCATCGGTAAAGGAAATTATAGCTGTTGCTTGTGCTACTGCAGGCAGAAACCTAACTGAGGCAGAGTGGAAAAATTATATGGGTGAGAGCATAGAGTATTCGATATTCCGACCCCCCCCTTCAAAAATCAACAATTAAATTATCATTGAGGGATGGAAGAAAAGTACAAAACAAAAACAATAGAACACTTGGGTTTAGTAGCAGGAATGATAGATGAATTAAGAATAGTTGAGATAATAGATCAAGAGATCAAACAAGACTTTGACCAACGTCAGGTAACAGTAGGTCAAGCAGTGAAGGCAATGATATTGAATGGATTAGGTTTTGCAAATAGAAGGTTGTACCTAGCAACACACTTCTTTGAAAACAAGCCCACGGAACAACTAATAGGAAAAGGGGTAACAGCAAGCAAACTCAACGAAGACACTTTAGGCAAGGCTTTAGAGAAACTATACAAGTATGGAGTGACAGAGCTGTATAGTTTGATATCAGGTCAAGCAGTCAAACACCTAGAGCTTAAACCAAAGGTAGGACACGAGGATACAACTAGTTTCCACACAGATGGGAATTACAATAGTAAGAGTGAAATAGGTACAGACACAAAAGTAGTGAAGATAACCAAAGGATACAGCCGAGATAACAGACCAGAACTAAATCAAATAGGTCTAGAGTTGATAATTGAGAATGAAGCGAGTTTACCACTAGCAATGCTGCCCCTAAGTGGAAATGCCAATGATAAGATAGTGTTAAAGGAAACTATCGACAGGCACATAAAGCAATTAGAGACTGTTGGTATAAGTATATTGGTAAAAGACAGTGCAGGATACACTAAAGACAGTTTAGAAGTACACCAAGAAGTAGGTTTAAAATGGATAATGCGAGTACCAGCAATATTGAAGGAGGTAAAAGAACAAGTAGCGCAAGTAAATATAAGCAAGATGAAATCATTGGTTAAGGGATACAAGTACAGCAGTGTACTTAGTGAGTATGGAGGTGTAGAACAAAGATGGTTGATAATATACTCAGAAGTGTCAAAGAAAAGTAGAGACAAGAGAGCAGAGAGGGAGTTGCTAAAGACTAGTCAAGGGGAAGAAAAAGCATTCAAGAAGTTAAGTAAACAAAGTTTTCATTGTGAGGCAGATGCAAAAGTAGCAATGGATGATTTTAAAAATAGCCTGAAGGTACTGAAAATTTACAATAGTAAGATCATAGAGAAAGAACACTATGAAAAAGCAGGACGTCCTGCTAAAGACGCTCAACCAACAGGATACACATATCACATAAGTGGAGAAGTAGTTGCTGATGTAAGTGCAGGGAACAAAGTTAAGAAGGAAAGGGCAGTATTTATTTTAGCCACGAATGAGCTGGACCATGATACTTTGAGAGATGCGGAAATTTTGAGCACCTATAAAGGACAGGCAAAGGTTGAAAGAGGTTTCAGATTTCTCAAGGATCCCATGTTTTTAGCATCAACGTTGTATCTGAAGAAAGAAGAAAGGATAATGGCTCTGCTGATGGTGATAACTTGCTGCTTATTGGTTTACTCAGCTTTGGAACACCGAATTAGATTAGTTCTTTCTACACATGATCAAAGTGTGCCTAACCAGAAAGGCAAGCCTACTTATAAACCTACTGCCAAATGGGTATTTGAGCTTTTTGTAGATGTACATCTTTTGTTTATCACCACTGACAATGATGTAGAGGTATTAACCATGAATCTTAAAAGTGAACTAAAATCCCTACTGGCTTTGCTTGGTCCTAATTATCCTCGGATTTATTTCAAAAATTCTTAAAAGGGGGGTCCGAATGTCGGGAGTATAGAAAGACTTGCTCATAACATTCTACCTAACCTCACTACCGCTAGCAGTATCTCGATCAAGAGTTGAAATTGCTAAATTACCATCTTTATCCTCTGCTGCTAATATCATTCCCTGTGATAAAATGCCACGTAATTTTACAGGCTTTAAATTGGCTACAATAATAACCTTCTTGCCTAACATTTCTTCAGCTGTGTACCACTTGCGAATGCCTGAAACAATAGTGCGCTCTTCGGGTCCTAGCTTTGCTGTTAATACTAAGAGCTTGTCTGCTTTAGGGTGGTTTTCGCATTTTGTTACTTCAGCAACACGCAGCTCGAGCTTAGCAAAATCATCAATACTAACCTCTGGTTTATGTTCTAAAGGTTCCTCAGAAAACTCTAAAGAGGCACTTAGTGCCTCTAAATCTACCTTAGGGAAAAGTGACTCACCTTTTGCAACTTTTGTTCCTACTGGTGTCAAACCCCATTTGCCCACATCAGCTAAGTTATAACTACTCTCTAAACCAAGTTGATTAAGAAGCTCTTTGGTTTTACTAGGCATAAAGGGTGATAAGGCAATAGCAGCGCAGCGTAGTGCTTCAACACAGTTATAGAGTACTGTGTGTAAACGCTCAGTCTTAGTTTCATCTTTGGCTAGCTGCCAAGGTTGGTTGTCTGTTATGTATTTGTTGACTTGTCTTATGGGCTCGAGTACCCTCTCAATAGCTCTATCAAAATGTAGGTTGTCAAAGTGATTAATTAGAATCTTTGGTAAACTAGTAAAAGAATCTATCAAGTCCTTATCAGCATCAGTCTGTTCACCGACAGTAGGCACTACAGCATCACAATATTTCTCTAACATACCTAGAGTGCGCTGCAAAAGATTACCTAGATCATTAGCAAGATCGGCATTGATGCGCTGAGCTAGTGCCACCTCGCTAAAAGTAGCATCTACACCAAAACTCATGTCTCTTAAAAGAAAGTATCTAAAAGCATCATTGCCATACTTATCTTTTAAATCTAGAGGCCTAATTACATTACCTTTAGATTTGCTCATTTTGCCTTCATCAGTAAGCCAATAGCCATGTACATTCAGATGTTTATACAAGGGCAAGCCAGCGCTTTTTAACATAGTAGGCCAAAAAACCCCATGTGGCTTTAAAATATCTTTGGCTATGAAGTGCTGAGTGTGTGACCAGTAATGCTTGTCTAAATCTTTACTTTTGAGAGCTGAATAGTAGTTAATAAGCGCGTCAAACCATACATAAGTCACATGATTTTCATCCCAAGGTAAAGGAACCCCCCAAGGTACACGTTCCTTAGGGCGGCTAATAGAAAGGTCGCCTAGTGGCTCACGTAATATTCCTAGCACTTCATTACGATACCGTTCAGGACGTATAAAATTGGGATTATCTTCTAAGTATTCTCTAAGCCAAGGACGATACTTTTCCATGCGGAAAAAATAGTTCTCTTCACTGCGATACTCAGGTGGTATATCATGCTGGGGGCATTTGCCATCAACTAATTCTTTCTCTGTATAATAGCGCTCACACCCCACACAGTAAAGGCCAGGGTACTCACCTAGGAAAATATCTCCATTTTCATAGACTTGCTCTAAAATCTCATGCACTACTTTTCTGTGACGCTTTTCAGTAGTGCGAAGGAAATCATCATAGCTAATACCTAAGTTATCCCATGTCTGACGAAATTTGCTTGCAATTCTATCGGTATAGGCTTGTGGGCTTAAACCTGCTTCATCAGCAGCTTTTTGAATTTTCTCGCCATGCTCATCTGTACCAGTCAGAAAATAAGTATCATCACCTTTCAAACGATAAAAACGTGCTACTACATCAACCAAGGTGGTAGTGTAAGCGTGGCCAATGTGAGGTTCAGCATTAACATAAAAGATAGGTGTTGTGGCATAAAAAACATTCTCGCTCACTTCTTTCCTCCAAAATAGTACTTTAAACAATTACTCTAGGACCAAAAAAATAAGGCGCTATTACTTTACTAGTACTCTACTAGGTAGCGCCCTACCAACATATAAACTACTTAAAGTTTATATAGGAGGGTTATGTTATAATCATTAGTACCAAAGCAAACTTCATAAGGTGTAAGTATAGCGTATTATTACAGTGCAATCTACATTAAAGTTAAAGGCTAAATAAATTCCTACCTAAACAACGCAAGTAATGTCATTCCGAATGCAGTAAAGTGTTTTTTAGCATTTAATCACAATGAAATACATTTCTGATTTATAGATTTCCAGATAAATTCTCGCGGTACGTCAAAGTAATAATTTTGTAAGAATAAATCTTGTTAAATTATTTACACATAGTTAATGCACTCCATACACACTTGTTAGCTATGGGCTTGTAATGATTAAACTTGCATAAGATCATCTTAGGAGTTTAGTGAGTATTTTTAGTTATTTCATAATCTTATGATAGTACATTATGTTAAATTACTTACATATGTTGACACCCGTTCGCATTCTTGCTAACCACGGGCCTGTATTAATTGAGTTAGCACAGTGGCAAAACCAGTTAGTAGTAGTAAAGCGTTTAAGAGGTGGTTCTGACATATTAGAAGAGCGTTTTTTACGTGAAGGGGCAGTGGCTAAAAAACTGAATCATCAAAATATAGTTCCTTTGCTAGCTATTCAAGAAAAAGCACTCATTTATGCTTATGAAAAGGGGATTTCGCTAGATGAAGTTATCTATGAGTCTTTACCTAGTCCAGAACGCGCGTTAGAAATTACTAGTGATATATTAAGTGCACTGACTTATGCTCATGAGAATGGTGTTATTCATTGTGATGTAAAGCCCTCAAACATTATCATTGCTCCTAATGATACAGCATTATTGACGGATTTTGGTTTTGCTAAAGATCTAGATTTAGCAAGTATTACTTTACAAGGCACTATGCTAGGTACGCCTAATTATATGGCTCCTGAACAATTTAACGGAGAACGAACTGACCCACGTAGTGATATTTATAGTATAGGTGCAGTGCTCTATCACATGCTCACTGGTGTCCCTCCTTATGGTAGGCAAGTACTAAGTTTTCTTGTAGGTTGTCAGGACATTGCTTTAAGTACTGTATCTTTTGAAAACAGCCCCTTGCTTGAAATTGTCTCTAAATCACTTTCACGAGAACCAGAAAAACGCTATTCATCTGCTGCACAAATGCGCGAAGAAGTTGAGGGTATTAAACAGCTTTTAAGCGCCTAGGTAGGAAAAGGTCTTTGTTACTTTTTGGTAAAAGGTCAGATGCTCGAGCACGCTCAAAAAGTTCCATAACCGAACGCTCCCCAATATCCCCCACATCAAAAGAATAGTTATTTACATAAAGATCAATATGTTTTTGTCTTACCTCTGTTGACATTTCTTGGGCATGTCTAGCTATATAGGGCTCAACTTCTAGATTGTGCTCGTAGCTATAGTGCAAACTTTCCTTTAAGGCTTCTTCAAGCTCATACAGTAAGTGCAATTTGCGTTTTGCAACAATGCCTCCTAAAGGCAAAAGTAAACCTGTTTCTTCTTCCCACCACTGACCAAGGTCAAGATATTTTTTTAAGCCATATTTACTATAGGTAAAGCGAGATTCATGAATTATAAGTCCGGCGTCTACTTCTGCTCGAGCCACTGCAGGCATTATTTCATCATAGCGATAGTTAACTGTGATAATGTCATTTGGTTGTGAGAGCTTTAAAAGTAAATTAGCTGTAGTGAGGCCACCGGGAATAGCCACTTTTTTCCCTGAAAGAGAGGGTAAGTCATCTTTACTAACAATAAGTGGTCCTACTCCTTTACCAAGTGCTCCACCACTGCGCAGCATTACATAGTCTTCTAAAAGGTATGCATAGGCATGATAACTAATTTTACTAATCTCTAGTTTTCTTTGTTTAGCTAATTGGTTCAGGGCCTCAACATCATCTAGTACTATTTGCCAATCAACTTCAGGCATGACTTTGCCATGTGCTAGAGCATAAAAAATAAAGCAGTCGTTTGGACAAGGGGAATAACCGAGAGAAAGCTTCATAAGATTAGTTTAAACTTATTGTGATGAAGGGTTAGTAACACTTAGTCCACAAGACTTTCTAGAAGTTGGTATAATTATTCAGTTAGGGCATGAACCCAATCGGATTGACCTGTTAATAGATTTACCCGGTGTGAGTTTTGCCGAAGCTTATCCTAAATGTCTTAACCTTGAGGTTGATGATCTATCACTTACTGTTATAGATAAAGAAAGTCTGATCCAAAATAAGAAAGTTGTTGGTAGGACTAGAGATTTAAGTGATGTAGAACAACTGGGATTAGAATAATTATGCAGGCAACTGTACTTAAATATAAACTAGGTAAAGAACCAAGTCCTAGCGAAGAGTGGCGTAATCGCACACCAACTGAACGTTTTTTAGAAGTTGAGCGTTTACGTCGTGCATGGGTAGGCCTTTTTGGTGACCCAGATAAGCCAATAGCAAAAGTTGTATTCAAGCACAAGATGGTTTTTGATTCTAAAAATAGGTAAACACATAAAAGCCCAAATTTCCACTCATTAAAGTATGTTAAGATTCAACCCTAAACTTATTTTACTCAAAATTGAAAGGGTAAAAAATGCAAAAACCCCTAAACCACACTCCAAAAAACATTTTCTTAAGCTTACTAATTTGTTTATTATTTTTTACTGCTTGCATAACAAACAGCAAAAATAATAAGTCTCCATCTGTAAGTCTAACCGCTACTCCTACAACTACTGAAGTTGCTGTAGAAGTTACCTTCAAAGTAACAGCAAGTGATCCTGATGGTGACAAACTCACCTACTCATGGGATTTTGGTGATGGTGAAACAGAGCAAGGTCAAACAGAAAGGAAACATACCTACCAAAGCCCAGATATTTATACTGTAAAGGTCACAGTATCTGATGGCAAAGGTGGAACTGTAACCGATACTATTGAAATAACTGTAAATCCTAAAAATAATGCTCCAGAAGTAACCCTAGCTGCTGACAAAACTAGCGGTATAGTCCCACTAACTATAAATTTCACAGCTGATGCTTCCGATGTAGACAATGATAATCTTACCTTCTCATGGGATTTTGGTGATAGCGAAACTTTAAGTACCCAAGCTACAGAGGAGCAGAAAAAGCGAAGCTACACCTATAATAAAGTTGGTACTTATATCGCCAAAGTTACCGTGTCTGATGACAAAGGCAATAGTGCTAGTGACAGCATAGAGATCACTACACAGTCAGTGCCCCAGAATAAACCACCTACTGTATCTTTAAGTGCTACACCTAAATCTGGTGAAGCTGCCCTAGGTGTTAAGTTCACAGCTAGTGCTAGTGACCCTGATGGTGATACGCTCTCTTACTCATGGGATTTTGGTGATGGAGATATAACTGGTAACAGTAGTAACGAAGCTCATGTTTATCAGAAAGCTGGCGCGTTCACAGCTAAGGTCACTGTTTTTGATGGTAAGGGAGGCAGTGCTAGTGATAGTGTTCAGATTACTGTTAGAGAGGCAGCACAGAACAAACCACCTACTGTATCTTTAAGTGCTACACCTAAATCTGGTGAAGCTGCCCTAGGTGTTAAGTTCACAGCTAGTGCTAGTGACCCTGATGGTGATACGCTCTCTTACTCATGGGATTTTGGTGATGGAGATACAACTGGTAACAGTAGTAACGAAGCTCATGTTTATCAAAAGGCAGGTACATTCACAGCTAAGGTCACTGTTTTTGATGGTAAGGGAGGCAGTGCTAGTGATAGTGTTCAGATTACTGTTAGAGAGGCAGCACAGAACAAACCACCTACTGTATCTTTAAGTGCCACGCCTACATCTGGTGAAGCTGCCCTAGGTGTTAAGTTCATAGCTAGTGCTAGTGACCCTGATGGTGATACGCTCTCTTACTCATGGGATTTTGGTGATGGGGATACAACTGGTAACAGTAGTAACGAAGCTCATGTTTATCAGAAAGCTGGTACATTCACAGCGAAGGTCACTGTTTTTGATGGTAAGGGAGGCAGTGCTAGTGATAGTGTTCAGATTACTGTTAGAGAGGCAGCACGGAACCAACCACCTACTGTATCTTTAAGTGCTACACCTACATCTGGTGAAGCTGCCCTAGGTGTTAAGTTCACAGCTAGTGCTAGTGATCCTGATGGTGATACGCTCTCTTACTCATGGGATTTTGGTGATGGAGATACAACTGGTGACAGTAGTAATGAAGCTCATGTTTATCAAAAGGCAGGTACATTCACAGCTAAGGTCACTGTTTTTGATGATAAGGGAAGCAGTGCTAGTGATAGTGTTCAAATTACTGTTAGAGAGGCAGCACGGAACCAACCACCTACTGTATCTCTAAGTGCCACACCTACATCTGGTGAAGCCGCTCTAAGTGTTGAGTTCTCAGCTAAAGCTACTGATCCTGACGGTGACACGCTCTCTTACTCATGGGATTTTGGTGATGGAGATACAACTGGTAACAGCAGTAATGAATCTCATGTTTATCAAAAGGCAGGTACATTCACAGCTAAGGTCACTGTTTTTGATGGTAAGGGAGGTAGTGCTAGTGATAGTGTTCAAATTACTGTTAGAGAGGCAGCACAGAACAAACCACCTACTGTATCTTTGAGTGCCACACCTACATCTGGTGAAGCCGCCCTAGGTGTTAAATTCACAGCTAAAGCTACTGACCCTGACGGAGACAAACTCACCTACTCATGGGATTTTGGTGATGGAGATACAACTGGTAACAGTAGTAATGAAGTTCATGTCTATCAAAAGGCAGGTACATTCACAGCGAAGGTCACTGTTTTTGATGGTAAGGGAGGTAGTGCTAGTGATAGTGTTCAAATTACTGTTAGAGAGGCGGCACGGAATCAACCACCTACTGTATCTTTGAGTGCCACACCTACATCTGGTGAAGCCGCTCTAAGCGTTGAGTTCTCAGCTAAAGCTACTGACCCTGATGGAGACAAACTCACCTACTCATGGGATTTTGGTGATGGAGATACAACTGGTAACAGTAGTAATGAAGTTCATGTCTATCAAAAGGCAGGTACATTCACAGCTAAGGTCACTGTTTTTGATGGTAAGGGAGGTAGTGCTAGTGATAGTGTTCAAATTACCGTTAAAGAGGCAGCACGGAACCAACCACCTACTGTATCTTTGAGTGCGAAACCTACATCTGGTGAGGTTGTTTTAAATGTTGAGTTCACAGCTAGTGCTAGTGATCCTGATGGAGACAAACTCACCTACTCATGGGATTTTGGTGATGGAGATACAACTGGTGACAGTAGTAATGAAGTTCATGCCTATCAAAAGGCAGGTACATTCACAGCGAAGGTCACTGTTTTTGATGGTAAGGGAGGTAGTGCTAGTGATAGTATCCGAATTACTGTTAAATAGGTAGCACAGAACAAACCACATACAGCTTTCAGGAGCTATCTAACTAAGATAACTTTTCTTGAGAGAATCCCCCTAAACCCCTTTTGCTAAGGGCTAGGGGGATTTAACTAAGACAAGTTTTTACTATCAGAATTTATTTGGTGAGTACTAGAGAGTGTTAGTTCTATTAGAACTTGTAATATTAGGTTATGTATGCTTGTTCATGAGCTGCTGTTATACTAGGTATAGTGTTTAATTTTAGTGTAAGCTTACTAGTTCAACTTTCAGTAGGACATTTGATAATCTATGTTTTTCTACATAATTAGACGTTTTATCAACTTAATTCCCACCTTTTTAGGGGCAACACTACTGGCTTTTATCATTACCCAATTAGTACCCGGAGACTTCCTAAATCAAATGCGTATGAACCAGGATGTGCGCCCAGAAACCATAGAGCGTATGGAGAAACAGTTTGGTTTAGACAAGCCATGGCCAGCACAGTACCTCTTGTGGATGGGTAATCTGTTACGTGGCGATCTAGGTTTATCCTTTGACAGTAATCAGCCAGTCATTAATTTAATTCGTCGTCCAGTAATGAATTCAATGATTCTAGTGGTTCTATCTATTTTAATGCTGTGGCTAATGGCGATTCCTTTGGGAGTTTATGCAGCAGTAAGGCAATACTCTGTAGGTGACCAAGTTGTTGGAGTAGTAAGCTACCTTGGTCTAGCTATTCCAAATTTTTTCTTTATGCTCATTCTAATATTAGGCCTTTTTACACTACGTAGTCTTACAAGAGATATCTTTGGTTATAATGAACTTCTTTTCCCTGTTGCCAAAATGACTAGCTCTAATTATGAGGAGCTTTCTAGCTTTAAAAAAGTACTTGATGTCTTTTGGCACGCTATCCTACCTTCTTTTGTAGTTGCTACAGCTGGTATAGCTGGCTTTACACGGATACTGCGTGGACAAATGTTGGAGTTTTTAAGTAGTGATTTTATCCGCACTGCTAGAGCTAAAGGTTTAGGGCAACGAACTGTAACATACAAACACGCTTTACGTAATGCTCTTATTCCTTTTGTAGCCGGCATAGGTGGGCTTTTGCCTGGGCTTATTGGTGGTGCAGGGCTTGTAGAAATAGTCTATGGTTGGCCGGGCATTACTCCAATATTGCTCTCTGCTATTAGCAAGCAAGATATTTATGTAGCACTTGGGTTTTTAGTGGTATCTACTTTTCTGTTAATGATAGGTAACCTCGTTTCTGATTTGCTTTTGGCTCTAGTTGATCCCAGAATTAGGTATAATTGATGGCACCCACTAATGATTTAAATGACCTAAATCACTCACAAAGCCGTACTACTGTTATTTGGCAACAGTTTCGCAAACATAAAGTAGCACTTTTTGGTGGCAGTTTCCTTATTCTAATGTATATAGTCACTATATTTGCAGGCTTTTTAGCGCCTTATGGCATTAACGAGTATAGGCGCTTTCCTATTACCCAGTACCACCCACCTATAAAGATACACTGGACTAATCCTGAAACAGGAAAGTTAACTCGCCCTTTTGTTTACATCACCAAGAGCCAGCGTGATCCCAAAACACGCCAACGAGTTTATATTGAAGACACTAGTAAAGAATATCCCATTAAATTTTTTGTGCGTAGACCAGAAGCATCTTATAAAATTTTAGGCCTCTTTAAAAGTGACTTACATCTTTTTGGAGTAGATGAGCCAGCAAGGGTTTTCCTGTGGGGAACTAATAACTTAGGTAAAGATGTTTTCTCTAGAGTACTCTATGGTGGTCAAGTAAGCTTAACTATTGGTATTTTAGCTGTCTGGGTAGCACTTTTCTTGGGACTTTTCTTTGGTGGTCTTGCTGGTTACTATGGTGGCTGGGTAGATGAGCTTATTATGCGTTTTGTCGAGGTTTTAGACGCAATTCCGGGGCTTTATCTCTTGATAGTTCTTTCTTCACTTTTACGTGATCCAAGAAACTCTCTTTTCTCGTTTGTGCGCAACTTAGGCAATGCCCTATCACACTTTCCCCCACTTGAAAGACTAGGTTCAGCCATGACTTCATTTGGTGCAGAAATGGGGTCAGCACAAATTTACTTGATGATTGTTATGGTCTTTGGGTTTATTGGTTGGGGGGGGCTAGCTCGTACTGTACGTAGCATATTACTTAGTGCTCGAGAACTAGATTATGCCCAAGCTGCCAAAGCTTTAGGGGCTAGTGAAAGGCGCATTATTTGGCAACATTTACTACCTACTACAGCCAGTTATGTGATTGTTGCATTAACCCTTGCTATTCCCGGCTTCATTTTAGGGGAAACAGGACTCTCCTTTATAGGCCTTGGCCCTAGTGAAATAGATACTTCTAGTTGGGGGTTACTTTTAAAAGATGCTACAGCTAGGGGTGCAGCAACACTTCATTTTACTCCTTGGCTTTTAATACCCGGCATACCCATTTTTATGGCGGTACTTTGTTGGAACCTAGTAGGTGATGGCCTTAGGGATGCTTTTGACCCACGAAAGCGCCAATAAGAGTTTTGTCAAGCGACACAAGCACACACTATATACATTTCCCTGACGGTGAAATTCTTCAAATGTCAACACACCCTAGAAAAATTCTACTTGATCGTATACTTCTTTGAGAGTAATGCTATCATCTAGACAAGGAATATTTATAGCTACATTAGTGTATTGCTCGAGCGCCCACCCTGTACGTTTGCGACGATAGCCAAAAGCACTTTCCTGCCTTGAATCTATAATGAGATATAGTTGTAAAGTTTGAAGTTGCTTATAAGCAAGAGCTTTTTCCTGTATATCACTGCGGGCTGTACTTTCAGAAAGGACTTCAACTAGCACACATGGCTTAGTTGTGTAGTATCTATGTTCTCGAGGCCCACAAATTAGAACAATGTCAGGATAGTAAAATACATCAGCAGCAGTGCGGACTTTAAAATTTTCAGCACGTACTTTACAGCCTTTGATTTTTGCTTTAGGAAGTAAAGCTGTTAGCAAGTTAGCAACAATATCATTATGACTATCTGTAGAGCCTGCCATAGCTATAAGCTCTCCTTTAATGTACTCGTGTCTAATAAAGGAGGATTCCTCTAGATCGAGATATTCAATCACCGAGAGATGGGAAATATCTAGAAAGGCTTTTAAAGCTAACATTACTACTGTTAATCACTACATTAGTTTTGAATGTTGATGATCACGTCAACCTCATTAGCATCATTAGGAATGCTGTCATCACCATTATATTGAAAAATAGCCTTGTTACCCCTGCTATCCTCTACATCAGCTTTAATTCCATAATTACCATTATCATTTGAAGTAGCTTCCCAACTAACTTCACAAGGAGATTTATCACAAAAACCTAGATTTTTCCCTATTGCATTATCAGGTAAAGCAACTATAGAAATAGATGTTATAGGATTTTCTGAACTCACAGCTATTTTTATAACTAAAGGGTCATTACTATTAACACGAATAAATGGACGTTTATCTACACCATTAATAGTAAAGCTATTTAAAACAGGAGTTCCATTGTCATTAACCTTAAGACGGCAGGCACTCAAAAATATCAACAAAATTAAAAGTATAAAAAAACCTCTGTGAATATTCACAAAAAACCTCCTAGTATAGTGCATATAAAATTTTCTCTACAGTAAAAATCCCTTTTGTCACGCAACATGATATAAATACTATGTCATACTGATGTGCATAGCATGATGCGCTATGTCATAATGCTTAATTCTGTAGGAAAGCACAGAAGGTTAGCTTATAAGCCATAACTAGACACTTCTTTATTTAAAGTATTAAGCTAAGTTGAATAGAATGTGCTCTAAACCATCAAAAATCAAACAAACCATTAACTTGGAATCAAGTTATTGATAGGTGGGCGTGTACGTGTTCTAGTACTACGGTGTTTATGCAAGCGATCTCTTACTGAAAGGGCATATTCTGAAAAGTTTAATAGGGCATCACTAACTGTAGAACGCATATTATATTCACCATCATCTACCTTGCTTAAAAGTTGAAAAGGGGCTTGGCTCAATGTATCCAAAACCTTTGCCAATTGCTCTCGAGGAAAGTTGACATCTAGAGCAATATCATCTAGCAAGAATACACAAGGAGGTTTTAAACTTGTCAAAGTTGAGAGGATAGTAGAAAACATGCCTTGTTCTGCTATGCGAGCATAAATCATTTCTTCAAAACTAGCTATACCCTCATCAAAAAGACCTTCACTCTTAAAGTAATACTCTAAATCAATAGGGCTAATTGGTACTTTTTGTGTTATATCCTTTAAACGTTCAATACCTTGCCATGACCATAGGGTAGCTCTAGCAAGATCAGTAGATGAGTAGATTTTTACTAAATCATTATGCTCACCAAAAATTGCAAGATACTTAGTACCTAATTTTCTTCTACTATTAAGTAGATTGACCCAATCTAGACTCTGCCCACTAGATAAAAGACATACAAAGGTATTGTAGTTGTAGCGCCCTAGATCAGCTTGCAAAATTAGTTGATAATTAGAAAGGACTTTAATTTTATAACCAAGCTTCTCAAAGGTTTCCCTTGTCATTTTGTGTGAAGAAGCACTAATTTCCCCTTGTCCTTCTATAGCAAATGAAAATTTAGGCAAATCATTAGAAGACCCCTTCTCTTCTTTTAGTTCTAGTGTTTTTGGAGCTTCTATAGATCCAGTTTTACTTACCTGAGATACCACTTGAGAATCTTTGGTTCTATTTCTACTGTTAATGGAGGTGTTGGAGGTAATAGCTGCATTAGATGAATTAGGCTTCTCCTTTATTTCCCTATTATTTCTCTTCTCTTCTTTTTGGGGCAATCTTTGTTGAGCTTTATTTTGGGAAGAATGAGTGCCCACATCTGATTTACTTGTAGAAACCTTGCTTTTTACAGTTTGAGGGGTATCGCTAAAAGGAAAGGGATTTTCTACCACAGATTTATCAATTTTTCTACGTGGTTCAAATTCAGGAAGGTCCTCTGGTTCCTCTCTTTTAGGACGCCAACGCCCTTCATAACGTACAAAACGCCTATCTTGTTTTAGCACAAGATTTAAATCTATAGCCTTAGGAATATCTGGGAAGATTTCACGGATCTCTGACTCTGATAGTGGATTGCCTTTTGTTAGTAAATCGTCAAGTACCTTTCCTAAAGCTTCAGGACTTGAGTAATCAGTTTTACGACCTATCTTAAGGGGAGTGAGCAAGTAGCGATTGTCTTCTTCAATTTTTAACTCAACCTTATCATTCACACTAAGCCCATGGCAATTATAAAAATCACCAAGGCCAACAACAGTGCGCGGAGGCCTAAAATCAAGCTCTATTTCCTTATTAGTTAGTGTGTCAACAGTTTTTACTACTCCTTCTTTAGGGAAAAGCTCGAGCATATTCTGAGGTAAGGTCATTTGCCCTAATCGTAAGCAAAAGCGAGTTAGTGAATATTGAAATTTATTAGACGTCACCATTTTTCTCCATAAGTAAACATTTCTCCATTCTCAATTAAGAAAAATAATTTTATTCAACCTACTTCAAACTTCTAATTCTTTAGTTTGTAAAAGTTCAGCAATGCTAGGAGTATAGACCTCCTGAAAGGCTTTTCCTCTAAAGAGACCCTATGTAAGCATGTACCATTTTAGTGGAGCCTCACCTTGTTCCTAGAGTAGACTTGAGGAATATCTGATGATGTACTTGAGATCCTTCATGTAAGCCACTCCCCAAAAAGCTTAGGAGGACATGCCTTGCCTTAATAAGGCTTGGATTCTGGAAAACAACTTTAATTTTAAGAAATAAAACTATATTCTTTGTTAGCAAGGGAATAAACCAGTTAGTGTTTTTGAAAATTTTGATTAATAATTTCCCTTTTTCTCGTAAGTTCATAAAAAACACACCCAAATACTTCTACAACTACTAAAAGTCAGATTACATTTTAACTTTAACTGTTTGAAAGTCAATACTAAACACTGATCCATAAAAAATATCACAAAGATTTAGCAAATGACACTTGTTCACTAAATTCTGTACAGTTACACATCTTCTTCTCAGAAGAAACTTAACTATAGCTTACATTTAACAATTAGTAAATTTAACTACTAACACATTACAAATATAATACTCACACTATATGATACTTTCATGATGAATTAGGTTTCAGTAAGCAAAAGCAACCTATTAGTGTTGCTTGCTAGCTTCTTTGATTGCATGAGTTGAAAAGCCAAATTGTGGTTCATATGCTTTGTTTTCCCCAGTAATAATAGTTTCAGCTAGTTCTTTTAAATTCGTTCCACCTGCTTGTACCTCCATAGCTAGCTCTTGTCGTAAATTTGTTAATGTTTTGCCATCAAGAAGTGTTTCTGTCCCATACTTGAGCACATTAGGTGAAACTAAAAGAGTATCTGCTTCTCTTGGTTTAATTTGCCTTAAGATATCTCCACCTGCCAAAAGCCCTGTAACTGTAGTGACTTCTCCAAAAGTATAATTCTTAAGTACTTGAACTTCTAATTCTAAACCTTTAATGGCTTTCATAGGAGCTACAGCTTGCTCTAAAATATGCCCAAAAAGTTTCCCAGTTGCCAAAATAACCTTTTTAGGTTGCTTAAGCTCCTTTGGTAATGGTGGTAATGGGGCAGAGAGAAAGTCACGTACCATACCTACGCCATTTTCCAACATTTGATAACCTTCATAAGTTTCTTCTGCAGGAATAGGTTCACCTGCTAGTAAATAAAATTCATCGCTAGCAAAAACAAAACGACTACCACGCTCTGCTAGCATGCGTACTTGAAAAGTATGTACTTGCTCTAAAACATTCTTGGCCTCAACTTTATTGTAAGGGCACAAATTTGGTAAGTTCTCACGATGATCAGTCAAGCCAACAGGTACACAAGCAACAGCAAGAACATTGGGTAAGCTAGCTAAGTAATTTAGTGTTTCATCAAGGTATTCACCATCATTGCGACCCGGGAGCAATACCATTTGAGTATACAATTCAATGGGCCTAAGCTTTTCTAGCATGGTGCGAATTTTGGTAGCTTCGGGAGTTTTGACTTTAAGCTTCCACCATTTCATCATATCAGCACGGAGGTCTTGGTTGGTTGTATGTACGGAAACATAAAGGGGGCTTAAATTCTCATCCAAAATACGCTCTAAATCAGCCTCAGTTAAATTAGTAAGTGTGACAAAAGAACCATAAAGGAAACTAGTACGGAAATCATCATCCATTATGTAAAGGCTTTTGCGCATACCCTGAGGCATTTGATGCACATAGCAAAATTCGCACTTATTAACACAAAGTTTTATGCCATCAAAGATAACCTCCGAAAACTCTAGTCCAGGATCTTCCCACTGAACACTGAAAGTGGTTGTTTTTAGAAGGGAATTACGACAAACTAGAGTAACTAAACCTTTTTCTAGTTCTCGCCTATAAGCTAGTATGTCAGGGATGGGTTTACCATTGACACTAACAAGCTCCCAACCTTCTCTTATACCTGCTGTTTCAGCAGGTGAATTAGGTACTACTCCGGATATTGGCGCGGTATAGGGAATATACATAAAGTTTAGATCTAAGATTTAAGGACTTAGCCTAAAAACAGTGATAAACCTGTTTCTAAACTCTAAACAAGATACTTCACTGATATGTTAATTACAAGACTAAAGAACTAAACATATCTCGCTACCGTTAGATTAATTTATCTTACTAGGACGGTTGAGATATGGCAAAAAAGAACAAAAATCCTGAAAAAAGTAGTAAATATAGGAAAAGTGCTCGAGCCCAAAAATTTTCAGGTGGGTAAATAAAGACTAAAAACCGCACCACCCTCAAAGTGATTACGGGCTTCTAAATCACCATCGTGGGCATTAGCAATAGCTTTAGCAATAGCCAAACCTAACCCCGAACTACTAGATTCACCTTGCTGTGAGGCTTTACGAGTTCTAGCACTATCACCCCTATAGAAACGTTCAAAGATTTGTCCTTGCATTTCCTCAGTCAAACCTTCACCATAATCCCGCACCCATATTTCCACTGCATTTTCAAGTGCCTTTGCTCCTAGCTCAACCTTAATCTTATCGTCTTTATACCCGTAAAGAAGGGCATTATCTACTAGATTACTCAGTAACCTAATAACCTGTTCACAATCACAGTAAATGCTCAGCGCTGGATCAACAGGGAGCAGTTTAAGTTCTGCACCTTTCTCGGAAGCTTGCAAACAAAAAGCGTCAATTACACGTTTAAGTAAAGGCTCAACTTGATGTGTCCCTAAATGAAGTGGTAAGTTACCCCCTTCAGCTAGGGAAAGAGTGCGTAAGTCGTTTACTAAACGAGAAAGCATCATTACTTCGCCATGTAAGCGTGTTAGACCTGCTTCATCAAGAGTTGCTACACCATCTTGCATAGCCTCAATCTCACTGCGCATAACTGCCAGAGGTGTGCGCAAATCGTGGGCAATGTCTGCTACCATGTTGCGCCGCCACTGTTCTTGACGCTCTAAACCTTCTACTAAGTTATTAAAGGCTTCAGTGAGGGTGTGTAGCTCATCTTTATTTGATGGTAGCTCGAGCTTAATCCCACGTTCCCCTTCAGCCAACCTCCTAGCACCATCAGTTAAAGCCCAAAGGGGACGAGTCACAAAACGAGCTACTGCGGCTGCTGCTATAGAAGCTAGGAAGAATGCTATAACTGCTGCCCCAAAAGCCCTACGGTTAATTTGTTTAAAGGCCTCATGTATAGGCGCAAAAGCTTCATCATTCCAATTAGTATGATAATACTGCCAAGGTCTACTTTCATAACTAGGTAAACCTGCGGCATCTAATAGTTTCTGCTGCGCATCAAAAACTGCTCCTAAAGTCATCCAAGTAGTCAAGGTTACTGTAGCCAAAGCAACAAATACAAAAGCAAAAGTCAAACGGTTTCGCAAGCCTCTACACTTCTTACGCTTTGGTGATTTGCCACGCCAGCCTTTAAAACAATAGGGTTTATAAGGCCAAGATGTATAAGACTTAGCCCTAGAATTAGAATGTTTTGAGTGGTAATGACTATAGCGTTTAAACATCTCGTAATCTATATCCTACACCACGGACAGTTTCAAGTTGCATACCACAATCTTTTAGTTTGCGGCGGATGTTTTTGACATGGGCATCAACAGTGCGCTCATCTGCAAAACGCTCAGCATCGCCAGAGGCAGCTAAAAGTTCTGAACGTTGCTTTACTGTGCCGGGTTCTTTGGCTAAAGCTGCCAATAACCTTAGTTCACTAGCAGTAAGAGAAATATCTTTGCCTTGACAGCGCACCATATACTTATCTACATCTATTTCAAGATTACCTACTTGGAATTTTTCGGCTGCAAGTGTTTTGCCACTTACACGCCTTAGCACTGCTTTAACTCGAGCCACAACCTCACGAGGACTATAGGGCTTAACTACATAATCATCTGCACCTAACCCTAGGCCTAAAAGCTTATCTATTTCTTGATCCTTAGCAGTAAGCATAATAATAGGTATATTGGATTCTGCACGGATTCGCCTAGCTACTTCTAAACCATCAAGTACAGGGAGCATGAGGTCTAGTAAAATCATATCTGGGTTGGCAGCCCGCCACAGTTCTAGGGCTCGTTTACCATCTTTGGCTCTTTCTGTATAGAAGCCTTCTTGTTTAAGATAATCTTCAAGAATTTCTGCTAGACGGGTTTCATCTTCGACTATGAGGATAGTAGCTGGCATAGCTTGATCTTACGTTTTTCCTTTTGTATTTGCCTAGCTCGAGCAACCATAGCACTGCAACAAACCCTCTGCACGGTTTTGCACTAGTGATTTATTCAAGGGTATGCTTTAGAGTTAGTCTTCTTTATTTTGAGATGATGCTGGTTCTTGTGCAGCTTCACTTTCCTCTTCCTCAGTAGTTTCATTTGCTGACCTACCACGCCCTTGAAACTCGAGCATCCATCCAGGATACTCTGGCGGCAAAGCACTAACTTCATCAAGTTTTTTCAGCTCATCATCACTAAGCTTTACATTAGGGGCATTTAAGTTATCCTCGAGCTGAGCCATAGTTTTAGCACCAATGATGACACTAGTTACTACCTCTTGATGTAATAACCAAGCAAGGGCAATATTTGCTATAGAAACATTGTGACCAGCCGCAATCTCACGCATCACATCAACAACATCAAAGGCCTTTTCTTTATTAACTGGTGGAAAATCAAAAATAGCTCGTCTAGCTCCTGTTTTTCCAAGTAATTTGTAGTGCATGATTTTCCTTCCTATAAACTAGCACTTCTTAAACTCAAAGGTTGAATGCTATTAGTAATTCTCATAAGAAAATCTTCCCCATCAAAAGCTTCAAACTCTTCAGGCGTGGCAGCAAACATAGCAACAATGGTTAGTTCTCTTTTGGGACTATCCTCTAGCAGCAAAGCAAGGCGAACAGGAATTTCCCCACCTGCATCCGATGCTACTGAGGTTTCAATGATCATTAGCTTCCCAAGGCCCTCAGAAACTTCTTTTTCCTCTATTACATTCAGTTCACTGGCAGCATCTTGTTCCATGCCTGCAAAAGCAAGCATCAAAAGAAGATCATAAGCAATGCTTTTTGAAGACTTTTGAACATCAGGGTCATTTTCATTTTCGGGACTTTGCATGTATGGCAAAGCCATTACTTGTATTGTAGGAGCATCTTCACGGTTTTCAAGACTAGCTACCAAAATATTATCTGCCTGATACCTACTTATTTTCCAACCAACAGGTAAGTCTAGTACTACATTATTTGCATGATCTAGATAAGGCCTTAGCTCGAGCTGGGCTAAAGCAAGATTTGCAACTAACAAAGCACTTAGAGAATAAATAAAACTTTTCTTACTCATGTTGTTACTAGCCTTTCTTGATTTTGCTCTTTAAAAGCCAAGGATACTTATTATCCTTAAGAAAGCATAACAAACTTCTTAATAATATCACTGCTACTTGTGCTCTAAAAATGTTATAGATATCCAGATAAATCTTTGCCTTATCAACACAAGGGCACTATATGGACAGGAAGATTAAAGTAATAATCGCCATTAATAAAGATGGCGACTATCAGAATTAATAATGTAGTACTGTTTGACTAAAGTGCTTTCTTTACAGCTTCAAACTCGTCTAAGCTAATTTCTCCTTTAGCAAATCTCATGCGAGCAATCCCTAGGGCTTTATCCCGTCCACCAAAGCCCCAACGTGAATTAGAGGTACTTTCATTACTTTCTGCTCCCAGTCCTGTTTTAAGCACATTGAACTCTTCACTAGTGACCTCACCTTTTGCAAAGCGTTCTCGAGCAACCACAACCGCTTCATCCTCAGTGCCTTTATTATACCTGCTATGACAACCCCAAGCTCTGTACCCTGCTTTATGACCTGCAAAATGGTAAATAATGGCCTTAATAGCAAAAAAGATGAATATGAAGAAAAGTATGCTACCAAGGAGGTTAAGAAAACCTAAGCCAAAACCTGCTGCGTGAGAGTATGCGTAAACCATGATTATATCCTTTCTTTGAGCACCGAGTCTAACGTCAGTACTCAAACACAGTCATAGACTAAAGCGTAAGTTGTGAAGGATAGGTGCATGCTTTGTGAATGTTTTGTGAATATATAGAATAAATTAATGCCCTCTGAGATTCTTCGCCATCATATTCCTTAGAATGACATGTTCACAGATAGATTTTAGTATGTCACTATAAAAATGAGTTATTATTTATTACGAGGTATTGAATGAAGGTTTCTTTTGATAAACTTGTACTAGCAGGCATAATTGGTGGTTTAGTTGCTGCTGTAATTAATACTATTATTTATTTTGTTGCCCAAAATTTTAATGGTGGCCCTTTACTTGTCACTTTTCCACAAACTATAGAACCACAACCCTTACCCTTATTTTTTGTTATAATTTTTAGTGTTGTTCCCGGACTAGTAGCAGGGTTAATTTACGCTTTCCTTAGCCGCTTGACAAGCAAATCAAGGCTTATATTTCTAATCATTGCAGCTTTTGTATTTATAGGTTTCATATTTGGTCCTTTGACAGCTGCTTCTACCTTTGTAGTGCTTTGGGCGCTCGAGCTAATGCATGTAGGCGCGGCCATACCCATACTGACTGCTATTTTAAAGGCAAAAGGCTCGTAATGGTTAAGTTTGACACAACTTAACTCCTAACTTTCTCACGTGAGCTTCCTCACGGTAAAGGGTTTTTTAAAATTACATACTTTTATGATTAGTTCTTTTATGATTTAGTTGTATACTTGCACTTAATTAATGCAGCCTTAAGTTTAATTCAAAGGAATTTGCCTATGCCCTTAGTCCCGTACGTTATCGAACAAACCAATCGTGGTGAACGCATGTATGATGTTTATAGTCGCCTTTTAAAAGAACGTATTATTTTTTTGGGCTCTGCTATTGATTCCGAAGTATCTAATGTTGTAGTGGCACAAATGATACTTCTCGAGCAACAAAACCCAGAAAGAGATATACAGCTTTATATTAACAGCCCGGGTGGTTCAGTGGATGCTGGCTTAGCTATTTATGACACCATGCAGTTTATCTCTTCGCCAATAAATACTATCTGTGTGGGCTTAGCTGCCTCAATGGGTTCTTTACTTTTACTAGCAGGTACCAAGGGTAAACGCTTGGCTTTGCCGCACTCACGTATAATGATTCATCAACCACTGATCTATGGTGGTGGTATTTCAGGACAAGTTAGCGACATTGAAATAGAAGCTAAGGAATTAGTAAGAACTAAAAAAATATTTATAGAAATTATGTCTAGGCACACAAGTAAGCCTAGCAATAGTATCGAAAAAGATGTTGACCGTAATAATTATATGAGCGCTCAAGAAGCGCTTGAATACGGCATAATTGATCGTGTGGTTGAACCTCGCAATAAAGTGGATTTAAGCATTACTGAAGGAAGCTAATATGTCTCAGCCTCACTGCAGTTTTTGCGGTCGTGCTCCTTTTGAAGTCAAAAATCTAGTTGCTGCTGAAAATGGCGTCACTCATATTTGTGATGACTGCGTAACACGCATTTCGGAAATGCTCGAGCGTGCAACCAAAAGTAAGAAAACCAGTAAACTAAGGCGTTTGCCACCCCCACGTGAAATTAAAACTAAACTAGATAGATATGTAATAGAGCAAGAAACAGCCAAGAAAGCTCTTTCAGTTGCCGTATATAACCACTATAAACGTTTACAGTACCCCGATGCCGATTTACAAAAGGCTAACATTCTTATGATTGGACCAAGCGGCACTGGTAAAACACTTTTAGCCCAGACTTTAGCTAAAATGCTGCAAGTTCCTTTTGCTATTGCTGATGCTACTACCCTAACAGAGGCCGGTTATGTAGGTGATGATGTAGAGAATATAATTGTTAGGTTATTGCAAACTGCCGAGTATGACATAGATGCTGCTGAGCAAGGTATTATCTACATTGATGAAATTGATAAGATTGCTCGTAAGAGTGAAAGTCGCAGCATAACTCGTGATGTTTCTGGGGAAGGTGTACAACAAGCCCTTTTAAAAATTATTGAAGGCACAGTTTGTCAGGTACCCCCGCAAGGTGGACGAAAACACCCTCAGCAGGAGTTAATTCCTATTGATACAAGTAACATTTTGTTTATTTGTGGTGGTGCTTTTGAAGGTTTGTCCGAGCTGGTGCACAATCGTATTAATGTTTCCAAAGTGGGCTTTAATAGCAAAATAAGTCTTGAAGAAAATGAAAGTAATCAGGAAATAACGCCTGACGATTTAATGAAATATGGACTTATACCCGAGCTTATAGGGCGCTTGCCAGTAATTACTACTCTAGATGAGCTTAGCATTGATGCTCTTATGGATGTATTAACGAAACCCAAGAATGCGATAATAAAAGAGTACAAAGAAATTTTTCGACTCGAGGGAGTTGACCTAAACTTCAGCGAAGCTGCCCTTTATGAGTTTGCCAAGCGTGCCAAGGACAGAGGCACAGGGGCAAGAGGGTTAAGAGCTATTTTGGAAAGTGTGCTTTTAGAACTTATGTTTATAGTTCCAAGTAGTGATGTTATTGCTCTTCATCTTGATGACGACAACATAGACAACCCTGAGTTGATTCTTGAAAAAGCCACAAGACAAAAAACTGCATAAGTAGGGGTGTTTACAGTTCACTTGAAATCTACCTAAACTTACCTGTATATTAGCAATATGGATAGGTTGATGCCGATAGGTGAAACCGCAAAAACTCTAGGCGTGTCTGTGTCGACATTACGTCGTTGGGAAGAAGAAGGTAAGCTTGTTCCTGAACGCACTTTAGGAGGGCAAAGACGCTATAGTTTAGCTAAAATACAACCTCATATGTTCAGGAATTTTGAAACAGATGATAGAAAAACTATAGCCTATGCACGAGTATCAAGCCGTGACCAAAAGAAGGATTTGGAAAGGCAAAAACAGGTACTAGAAATGTATTGTGCCTCTAAAGGCTGGGTGTACGAAGTAGTAAGTGATCTTGGCTCAGGTATGAACTATCATAAACGTGGCCTGAATAAGCTCCTAACTGGAATTTTGAATGAAGAAGTGGGTCGTTTAGTAATAACCCATAAGGATAGGCTGCTACGTTTTGGAGCAGAACTAGTTTTTGCCATATGTGAAGCAAAGCAAGTAGAGGTGCTAATCATCAATAAAGGTGATGATGCGAGTTTTGAAGAAGAGTTAGCCAAAGATGTACTAGAAATAATTACCGTATTCAGTGCTAGGCTTTATGGTTCACGATCACGGAAAAACAAGAAATTAATAGAAGGAATAGAAAAAGCTGTAGAGGAAGCAGATGCTGCGTAGCCACAAAATAGCCTTAGTGCCAAACAATAAACAAGTTACATACTTTGCAAAAGCAAGTGGAGTAGCAAGATTTGCATATAACTGGGCACTGGGGAAGTGGGAAGAGCAATACAAATCAGGATTAAAACCTAGTGAAGCAGCATTGAGAAGGGAATTAAACGCAATAAAGCGAGAGCAATACCCTTGGATGCTAGAAGTAACAAAATGTGCGCCACAGATGGCGATTAAACAATTAGGAGTAGCATACAAACGATACTTTCAAAAGATAGCAGGAAGACCAGCATTTAAGAAAAGAGGCATAAATGATAGTTTCACGTTGAGCAATGACCAATTCAAGGTAAAAGGCAAGTTGATAAGAGTACCTAACCTAGGTTGGGTAAAAATGACAGAAGAATTACGTCACGAAGGAAAAATAATAAGTGCCACAATCTCTCGCGTAGCAAATAGATGGTTTGTAGCAATAACAGTAGACATAGCCAAAGCACCTCAAAAGGGCGAAAACCAAACTAAAGAGGTGGTAGGAATAGATTTAGGGATAGCCACACTAGCAACATTAAGTACAGGAGAGAAAAGAACTGCACCAAAAGCATTAAGAGAAAATCTAGACGTTTTGAAGCATGAATCAAAGAATCTATCAAGGAAACAAAAAGGTTCAAAGAATAGAGCAAAAGCAAGGCAAGAAGTAGCAAAACTACATGCCCGAATAGCAAACATCAGAAAAGATGGACTGCATAAACTAACAACAGAGTTGACGAAGAAGTATGATGTTGTAGTGATAGAAGACTTAAATGTCAAAGGGATGATAAAAAATCCTAAACTATCACGAGCAATAGCAGATATGGGATTCCATGAATTTAGAAGACAACTTACATACAAGGCCGAACAGTATGGAGTTGAAATAGTAGTAGCAGATAGATTCTATCCGTCAAGTAAACTATGTTCAGGATGTGGACATAAATTAGAAGAAATGTCTCTAGGATTGCGTCATTGGACGTGCCCTCAGTGTAATATGAAACACGATAGAGATATAAATGCTGCAAAGAATTTAGAGAAAATAGCAGCAATGGCCGTGAGTTCCACGGTGACAGCCTGTGGAGGGGAAAGCGCTGGCCTTATCAACAACAGAATTGTTGAAAAAGGTGAAACTCGCCTCTGTGAAGCAGGAATACAGCATCAATAGCTACCCATGAGTAGGTTTGAGTAGGTCTGTACGAACGGGAAAGAATTTCTCTAGCGTACTATTTATATTTAGTAACAGAGTTTTTCAACTAAGAAAAGCGTTAGAACCAGTCTATTCAATAGGTTGCAAGATAGGCACGCCATCATCATCAAGTTTAGGGGTCTTAAGGGGGACGTCTTTAACAGGGGTAAGTGTAGTAGAAGGAGATTTAGTTTCTTCTTTAGGTTTAAAAGCTCGAGCTATTTGTGCAGGTAGCTCGAGCACTAAGTTCTTAACTGGTGCAAACAAACGTGTTTTAACTTGCTGGTAAACCTTGGGGTTAGTTTGGCTTATTAAAAAAATAACTACTAAACTAAGTAATAAGGTAAAAATAAAATTTGCAAAGGCCTTTTTGCGTCTTTTATTGCTCTGTTGCCTCCATTGCTTTTGCTCATAGAGCATATGAGTTAAATCGTCACGATCTGTCAGCTTACAACCTGTTGACTCAGCAAGTTTTTTTGCGTCTGCAGTAAAATAGCTACTAGTAAAAACCCACGACTCATCACACTGCCAATGAAATTTACCAGCTACAGCGTCACTTACCGCTGTACGAGAAACACTGCTTTTGTAGCGCTTAACTTGTACGGCATATTTTATGCCACCCTTTTTGGCTATTACATCTACTCCAAAATCACCAGAACCTTTTAGGTTAGTTGTTACATACCCTTGTTTCTTAAGTAGGTTTGCTACAAAGATTTCGAAATCGAGCCCACTCATAGCGTCTATTTTCTCAAGCTGATTTTCAATACAGTTTTTTTTACTCACAGCACTTTATTATTAGCAAAATCAAATGAGATTGAGTTCTGCAGGGTAAACCCCCTAAATCCCCCTTGTTAAGGGGGACTTGCCATGTTCCTTTAATAAGGAAGGCTAGGGGGGATTTCCGATCCGGGAAAAGATTTTTCTGGCACACTATATTATCAAACAAAGAAAAAAGCTAGGCTTATGTCCTAGCTCTCTGGCGACCCGGACGAGACTTGAACTCGCGACCTTCTGCGTGACAGGCAGATATGCTAACCAACTACACCACCGGGCCATACATAGCAAGCGTCATTCTACTCATGATTATAAAGATTTGTCAAGGCAAGTAATCTAACCTGATTTTTGAAGAGTTAGCCTCAAGGTAGTAAGTTCATACGTCACAATATCTAAGGTTGGTTTACCTACTTCAAGGGCTATTTCTACAGCTATAACAAAGTCTCCAGTTTCCAATGCTGTTATCATTTGCTGGTTATTTTTTATGTCTTCTATACCAAAACTAAAAATTTGACCTCGAGCAAGCGATAAAGACTTTGTTAAAGGTGTTCCTGAAAGAGGTGCTTGACCAGCTTGGACAAGGTAAAGGTTTACTGTAGCAGTGGCAGTAGTAGTTGTTTTTGAAGGAACCAAATCTAAGCTACCATTTATGTTCAAGGTGTCTATATCCTCAATAACTTTAAATGCTGTAGCTGGTATGTCTAGTTGATTACTAGGATAGCCATCTGCGCTAGGCAAAACTATAGTAGCTTTACTGACACCAACAAAAACAAACTCGCCGGAACGTTTTTCCTCATCAACAAAAGGTAATAAATTAACCTCTGCTTCTACTGTGACATTGGAGCAAGCGCTTAGGAAGATTGTGAGAACAAAGATTGTAAGAATAAAGATTGTAAGAATAAAACGGTAAAAATACCTAGGCATGTTAAAGAGTATAATTAAATTACTTCTGTAGTAGCTTAACTTCCTCAATACTTAAGCCTGTTAACTCAGATATTTGTTGTACATCCATACCTTTGTGCCTCATATGTTTTACTATTTGAAAACGCTCTTCCTCTCTACCTTCCTCTCTACCTTCCTCTCTACCTCTACCTTTAACTCTCCTTATAAAAGGTGTATCTAAGTCTAAGAAAAAATCTCTTTCTATTTTGGTCTCTGCCATTCCTGACAACCTTTCATCTTCTACTAAGGCTACTAGTATTGATAGTAGCTCTCTTTTAACTTTATTATCTGCTTGGTTAGGCTATTTGTTTCGGACATAAATAGGCGCTTTAGTGGGTTATCAGTTTTGTGTTCCTTTTTGGTTTTAGCCACAGAACATTGTAACAGGTTCACTAAAAAGATTACTGAGCGACCTAGTCATTTGCCAACACCTCGTAAAAGAACTATAGATATCCAGATAAATTCTTACCTTATCAAACGAAAGATGTCATCCTGAGAGTAACGAAGGATCTCCCATGCATTAATGCCCCTAGAGATTCTTCGTCACTACGTTCCTCAGAATGACATGCTCACAGATGGAGTTTTCCTCTAAGGAAAAAACTTTTCTAGGGCACTATATTCAAAGCGAGGAATGTCATCCTGAACCCTTCCGAGGGTAAACTACGTGAAGGATCTAATTGCGTTACGGATAAACAACACAACAAGTTGCTGTTGCTTCTATCCTGTGCTAGACTACTCATAGCTGTACTTGTGGAAGTAGATAGTCATGCCAACAAACCTCTTAGAAACTCGCCTTACTAAAACAGAAGATCGCCTTGATAGAATAGAGCAGTTAGTTCTACAGCAGTCTATCAACATTACTAAAAACCAGCAGCAAACAGATAGACTAAGTCGAAGAATAGATGAATTAAGACAGGAAACAGATAAACTAAGAATTACCATGCAAGAATCTAGTATTCGTATGGAAGAATCCAATGCTAGTATGGAAGAATCCAATGCTCCTATGGAAGAAGGCTTTGCTGATCTTAGGAAAAGCCAACAACAATTAAACAAACAGCTAAGAGAACTTTCTTGTCGCTTAGGTACTGTAGTTGAAGACTTGGTTGCACCTAGCTTAGGAAGAATCTTTTTTGAAGTCACTGATCTACCAGAAGGTAGCGAAATACTTATTAATGTACGTATAAAAAGAAGACATCCTGTTACTAGGGAAATTCGTGAGTTTGATGCCATAGTAGAAAGTGATAAATACTTGCTGGTCAATGAAACCAAAAGCACATTAAAACCTGAAGATATTCCCCAGTTCTTAGCTGTACTAACAGAATTTTATACTTACTTTCCAGAACACAAGAATAAAGGATTATTAATTATAGGAGCAATGTCATCAATGCATTTAGATGAAAGCCTAATTACAGCACTATCAAAACAGGGTCTCTTGGCACTTGCTATTGGTGACACTATAACCACTCTTAAAAACCCTGAAGGCTTTGAGTGGAAAGTATTTTAAAGTTGGTACTGTAAACACCCTACGCTCATTTTGGGAAGATCATGCTGACAGCGAGGATGCTTTAACAGTTTGGTACAAGCTAATGAAAAAAGCTAACTTTAGTAACTTTGCAGAACTTAAAGAAACCTTTGGAAGTGCTGACTTTGTACAGCCTGATTATGTGATTTTTAATATCAAAGGCAACCATTACCGCTTAATTACACGCATTAACTTCACTTACAGGAACGCCTGATTGAAGAAAGCCCACGTGCTTTAGCCGTGGAATGAATTCAAGGAATTTTTCAGAGAAAAATTTAATCTTTGTCATGCAACAACACCTCCTAAAGTGTTATTATTAGAGATATGCCAACAAGGGTAAGTGAACAACGTAAAAACTCTACAGAGATAGAGTGCGTAGAGCGACCTAACGGTCAGCCAGTTCATGATGACCTCGCAAACTTTTTTCATGTAGTAAACAGTAGGGCAGGGCATGCCCGAATTTAACGCTTGTGGAGATATGGACCTCTGTACACGGTGGAGTAATCCCTCATGTATAAGTGCAGTCGTTGAAGCAAGAATCCCTCGGCTTTAGCCGCGGGAGTGTCAACTTGTGGCAATCGAAAATGAGGAGGTTGACTAGATAGCATCTAATGTGTATAATTGTGTTTAACATGTCCAAAGGGAACACAATTACAACACAAGAAGCCTCAAAGCGTTTAGGAGTTACAACTAAAACATTACAGAGGTGGGATCGTCAAGGCAAATTGGTTCCTGTGGGTAGAACAGAAACAAACCGTCGTTTGTACCTAGAGTCTCAGATAACAGCTTTACAAGGCATAAAAGCAGACGTGCCTACTAGAATTGTAGTGTATTGTCGAGTGTCCAGCCCTTCACAAAGACCCGATCTTAAAAACCAAAGAAAAATACTAGAAACTTTTTGTGCTGCCAAGGGTTTTACAGACGTTGAGTATGTAGAAGAAATTGGTGGTGGCATGAACATGAAGCGAAGGAAATTTCTTAGAACAATGGATTCAGTAGGTAGACGAGAAGTCAAGGTATTAGTCATAGCTCACAAAGACCGTCTAGCGAGGTTTGGATATGAATGGTTTGAACATTACTGTAAAAACAACGGTTGTGAGCTTATGGTACTAAATCAGGAAAGCTTGTCCCCTGAACAGGAAATGATACAAGACCTTATGACTATTTTGCATTGTTTTTCAAGTCGCTTATATGGTTTAAGGAATTATAAAAAGAAGTTGGCAGAGAGTTTAAAACAAACAAAACTCAAAGAAGAAGATGAATAACTTAGCTCACAAAATCCAACTAAAACCAACAAAAGAACAAGAAGAATTTTTCAACAAAGCTTGTGGAGTAAGTAGATTTACCTATAATTGGGGATTGGAAAAATGTCATAAAATAAGGAAGGAAACAGGTAAGAACCCTAGTTTGACAGTGCTCAAAAAGGAATTTAATGCAATTAAGAAAGAACAATTCCCATGGATATATGAATCACCAAAAGATGCAAACCAGCAACCATTTAGTGATCTACAAAAAGCATGGCAAAGGTTCTGGGCAGAGTTAAAGAAAGGGAAAACACCTGTTTGGAACAAAAAGGATAAGAAACACCTTGAATCAAAAGGCATAAAACATTCACAGATGGCATTTGCGCCAAAGTTTAAGAGTGTAAAAGACAAGCAAAGTTTCTATCTGAGCAATGATAAATTTGGAATAATAGAGAACAAAGTACGAATACCATTGCTAGGTTTAGTAGTAATGACAGAAGAAGTAAGGTTCAAAGGAAACATAGTGTCTGGAGTAGTTTCTAAACAAGGAACGAGGTGGTTCTTAAGTATTAATGTAGATGTTCCAGAGGAACAATATTATCAAGACAGGAAATCAGAGGGCATTATAGGAATAGATCTAGGAATCAAGGATGCAGCAATACTCTCAAATGGAGAAAGGTTTGAGGCACCAAAACCGTTAGCAAAATACCAAAAGAGGTTAAAACTTAGACAAAGGAAGGCTTCAAGGAAAAGGGAAGCTCAAAAGAAAGAAGGACGAGAATATGTTAGCAATAGACAAAGGAGGCAATATGCCACCATAGCAAAGACACATGCAAGGGTAGGGAATATAAGGAAAGACTTTCAGCACAAACTAAGTACTAAAATAGTCAGCGAGAACCAAGCTGTAGTGTTGGAAGATTTAAATGTATCTGGAATGCTAAAGAATAGAAATTTAGCTAAAGCAGTTTCAGACATAGGAATGTTTGAGATTCGTAGGCAAGTAGAATATAAAGCGGACAGATACAAGACCAAGGTTGTAATAGCAGATAGATGGTATCCATCAAGCAAGACTTGTTCAGAATGTGGATACATATTAGAAGAGTTAAAACTATCCACTCGTAGCTGGTCTTGTCCAGAGTGTAACCAAACTCATGACAGAGACATAAATGCTGCAAACAACCTTAGAAACTTAGTTAAAGAAATATACCCAGAGGCTACTGGGAAATTAACGCCTTGCCAGATATGACTACTCGTTGGAGAGTCAGGGCGGGAAACAAATTATTTGTGAACACATTTGTACACATTTATGATAGCAGCATTTATAGTGAGCCAGAAATTTTTTCCTAAGTAGAAAATCCCCCCTAGCCCCCCTTATTAAGGGGGATTTAGGGGGATTTGCCTCCCAGAACTCAGCCTCATTTGATTCTGCAATAAGTCAGGCAAAGATTTATCTGGGCATCTATATGTATTATGAGCATATCGAAAAAACACTTGAATGAAATTGCTGCAATTCGTAATGAAAACATAGATTATTCTGATATTCCAGAGCTAGATGGAACTTTTTGGGCCAATGTTAATACTCGCTCCACAGACAATGTTCTTGAGTATTTACCCTGAGAAAAGCGAGAAGTTGGTAAGCTTTAATTGTATTTGAAATATGAGACTTAACAGTTACAAGAGTCTAACTTAGATACTCATTATATAATGAGGTGTTTGTGCATCTTTGTGCAAATTTTACATGAATGATATTTCACTATAGACTCATCAAGCTCTAATTGAGAAAGCATAGACTAGGGCTTGTAAGAATTTTAATCCACCTATAATTTTTAGTGAATTAATTTCAATTTTTTATAGGTGTGTGTATTTTGAAAGGAGTTGACATAAGATACTATGTTGTCGGTCGGAGTGTAGGCAAGCATTGCGGTTGTGTTATAGGTTATTTAGGAGGTTAGTTTTCAGGTGAGTGGTGTCTAGGTAAGTTGGCGGATGTTGTGAAGTTGGTTGATCTTGTAAATATCATGTGTTGGAGGTTCTTTAGTCGATTCAAACCACCACACACTCTAAGGTTTATAGTAGTATCAATTTATAGTTTTGCAATTACAACTTTGTTAGTAGGACGCTAACTTTTTATCAGTAAAACGTTAACCTTTCATTAGGAGATCTAGGGTTGCTATTTTAATTTTGATGAGATTTTATGTGTTTTAAAGTTTAGTAGTTTGGGTGTTTCCTACCCTCTGGGCGTTTGAAGCAGTTATAGTGGTGTTAGTGTTCAGGTAGGTTTCTATGCCATAAAACATGTATAAAAAACATCACACTATTGTGGTGATTGTTTGCCGGTGATACTAAAATTAAACGCTTAGTCACAATCAATATTTTAATAATGCTAAACCCCTAAATCTAAAAGTTTATATTTATAGTTATCATACACACTAAAGAAAGGATGTTGTATGAAGAAATTAAGAAGGTCTTGGCAGTTAATGCTGCCTGCGGTAGTGATGCTGGGCTTGCTGCTTGTACTTGCTGCTTGTTC
Organism: Trueperaceae bacterium; assembly: GCA_965223045.1. Taxonomy (GTDB): domain Bacteria; phylum Deinococcota; class Deinococci; order Deinococcales; family Trueperaceae; genus CBDCVN01. The sequence continues at coordinate 1,988,025 of CBDCVN010000013.1, read as the reverse complement.
AGGGGGTAAAAAAGAAGTTTTAAATGAGCAAGCACCAGATGATTTGCAAGATGTACAAAATAGAAGTCAACCACCTTCATCAGTACTTAGAGTATTGAGTCATAATTTAAGGATTACGGTAGATGCTGATGGTCCCGACGATGTTCCAGCTCAAACCGACGTGAGCCAGCTTGGGTTCGATGACAGCCATCTGCTCGACTCCGGCTTTTACGTTGCTCAGATGCAATTCGATGACACTGCCTATCCCGGTGGTAACTCCGGTGACGGCTGCATCTTCTTTGACTCCGACGACGCCGGCGGATTCACTGACTTTGCCGTTTGTGGGTCATTCATACAAAATACCGACACTGGTGTGGTGGAGCTGCAGTCCGCAGCCTTATATGACTGTAAAGGTTCAGAGCCGAACAACGACGAAGGCAAGCGCTGTGGTTTCACCGGTGGTGGTGGCGATGGCTCGAATGGCATCATTGCCCAAGACTTGGATGGTGATGGTATCTTTGAGTCGGACGGTGATGGAAATCTTTTGGTGACCCCGTACGACACGACGTGTTCGCTGAACACCACAGCACAAGATCCGTTCAATGAGGTTGGCACCCACAACACTAGTGGAGAGCAAGACCCGATTACCGATACTCAGCTCACCTGCATCATCTACGCTGATGAGCTGGTTGAGCTTGATGGCGATATACCAAGCGGAATTGCCATCTCCAATGCTTGTTCATTTACATCACCCGATCCCAGTTCAGAATCGAAAGACTGCGTGGTTGGTGCTGGTGATGGCTTCCTACAGATTGTGAAGAACACTATAGGTGGCGATGAGACTTTTAATTTTACAATTGATGGAGACCCTTTTACCTCGATCACTACCGTAGGTGGTACAGGTTCCACCATATTTCTAGCGGTTCCTGGAGACACACTTCTGAACTTGGCCGAGGTGGTACCGGCTGATTGGCAGCTGACCAACGCTACCTGTGACAATGGTGATTCACCTAGTTCATTGACTGTTGCGTCTGCCACCACAGTGGTTTGTACCTTTACTAATCAGTTATTAAATGCTGATCCAGCACAAGTCACCAAAACAAATGATGGTAATGGTAATGGTATATTTACTGATGGCTTAGAAGAACCATTTGAAGTAGTTGATCCTGATTCATACCCTGTAACAGTTCCTTATGAAGTTGAAATTGCAAATAATAATGGGTATGAGGTACTACTTGTAAGCTTAGTGGATACAAATGAGTCTAATGGTGCTGTTCTACCTATGGAAGACCTTACATGCACTAACTCTGATGGTACTCCTATACTTGTTGATAGTGAGGGTAATCCTATACCTGTTGATGGTAATGGTGATGGAGTCCTTGATCACAATCTTCCAATAGCTGCAGGCTCATCCATAATTTGCACATTCAACATAACTTTTGACGAGGATGCTGCTGTTCTTGCTGATTTTGACGGTGTGTTGAACAAGATTGAAGCTGGAGTAACAAGAGTTGACAGCGAAGGTAATCCTGTAGGGGAAACAGCCTTTGGTGTCGATGTTTCACTTGTAAAGTTTATAATAGATCCAGAATTATCAATTACCAAGACAGCAACAGAGCAAAGCTATAGTGCTGTTGGCGATATTATTAACTACACAATAGTAGCGACCAATATTGGTAATACGACACTTGATAATGTGACAGTTACTGATCCAGGTGTTGATGGCCTCAGTTGTAACCCAGCTAATGGTTCAACTCTTGCACCTGGTGATTCTATGACCTGTACAGCGACTCATACAATTACTCAGGCAGATATAGATGCTGGTAACTATCTCAATACCGCTTGTGTTGACGATGGTCCTGATGGTGCTGCTGAAGTTTGTGATGATGAAGATGTTCCTGCTGATCAGAATCCAGAATTATCAATTACCAAGACAGCAACAGAGCAAAGCTATAGTGCTGTTGGCGATATTATTAACTACACAATAGTAGCGACCAATATTGGTAATACGACACTTGATAATGTGACAGTTACTGATCCAGGTGTTGATGGCCTCAGTTGTAACCCAGCTAATGGTTCAACTCTTGCACCTGGTGATTCTATGACCTGTACAGCGACTCATACAATTACTCAGGCAGATATAGATGCTGGTAACTATCTCAATACCGCTTGTGTTGACGATGGTCCTGATGGTGCTGCTGAAGTTTGTGATGATGAAGATGTTCCTGCTGATCAGAATCCAGAATTATCAATTACCAAGACAGCAACAGAGCAAAGCTATAGTGCTGTTGGCGATATTATTAACTACACAATAGTAGCGACCAATATTGGTAATACGACACTTGATAATGTGACAGTTACTGATCCAGGTGTTGATGGTCTCAGTTGTAACCCAGCTAATGGTTCAACTCTTGCACCTAGTGATTCTATGACCTGTACAGCGACTCATACAATTACTCAGGCAGATATAGATGCTGGTAACTATCTCAATACCGCTTGTGTTGACGATGGTCCTGATGGTGCTGCTGAAGTTTGTGATGATGAAGATGTTCCTGCTGATCAGAATCCAGAATTATCAATTACCAAGACAGCAACAGAGCAAAGCTATAGTGCTGTTGGCGATATTATTAACTACACAATAGTAGCGACCAATATTGGTAATACGACACTTGATAATGTGACAGTTACTGATCCAGGTGTTGATGGTCTCAGTTGTAACCCAGCTAATGGTTCAACTCTTGCACCTAGTGATTCTATGACCTGTACAGCGACTCATACAATTACTCAGGCAGATATAGATGCTGGTAACTATCTCAATACCGCTTGTGTTGACGATGGTCCTGATGGTGCTGCTGAAGTTTGTGATGATGAAGATGTTCCTGCTGATCAGAATCCAGAATTATCAATTACCAAGACAGCAACAGAGCAAAGCTATAGTGCTGTTGGCGATATTATTAACTACACAATAGTAGCGACCAATATTGGTAATACGACACTTGATAATGTGACAGTTACTGATCCAGGTGTTGATGGTCTCAGTTGTAACCCAGCTAATGGTTCAACTCTTGCACCTAGTGATTCTATGACCTGTACAGCGACTCATACAATTACTCAGGCAGATATAGATGCTGGTAACTATCTCAATACCGCTTGTGTTGACGATGGTCCTGATGGTGCTGCTGAAGTTTGTGATGATGAAGATGTTCCTGCTGATCAGAATCCAGAATTATCAATTACCAAGACAGCAACAGAGCAAAGCTATAGTGCTGTTGGCGATATTATTAACTACACAATAGTAGCGACCAATATTGGTAATACGACACTTGATAATGTGACAGTTACTGATCCAGGTGTTGATGGTCTCAGTTGTAACCCAGCTAATGGTTCAACTCTTGCACCTAGTGATTCTATGACCTGTACAGCGACTCATACAATTACTCAGGCAGATATAGATGCTGGTAACTATCTCAATACCGCTTGTGTTGACGATGGTCCTGATGGTGCTGCTGAAGTTTGTGATGATGAAGATGTTCCTGCTGATCAGAATCCAGAATTATCAATTACCAAGACAGCAACAGAGCAAAGCTATAGTGCTGTTGGCGATATTATTAACTACACAATAGTAGCGACCAATATTGGTAATACGACACTTGATAATGTGACAGTTACTGATCCAGGTGTTGATGGTCTCAGTTGTAACCCAGCTAATGGTTCAACTCTTGCACCTAGTGATTCTATGACCTGTACAGCGACTCATACAATTACTCAGGCAGATATAGATGCTGGTAACTATCTCAATACCGCTTGTGTTGACGATGGTCCTGATGGTGCTGCTGAAGTTTGTGATGATGAAGATGTTCCTGCTGATCAGAATCCAGAATTATCAATTACCAAGACAGCAACAGAGCAAAGCTATAGTGCTGTTGGCGATATTATTAACTACACAATAGTAGCGACCAATATTGGTAATACGACACTTGATAATGTGACAGTTACTGATCCAGGTGTTGATGGTCTCAGTTGTAACCCAGCTAATGGTTCAACTCTTGCACCTAGTGATTCTATGACCTGTACAGCGACTCATACAATTACTCAGGCAGATATAGATGCTGGTAACTATCTCAATACCGCTTGTGTTGACGATGGTCCTGATGGTGCTGCTGAAGTTTGTGATGATGAAGATGTTCCTGCTGATCAGAATCCAGAATTATCAATTACCAAGACAGCAACAGAGCAAAGCTATAGTGCTGTTGGCGATATTATTAACTACACAATAGTAGCGACCAATATTGGTAATACGACACTTGATAATGTGACAGTTACTGATCCAGGTGTTGATGGTCTCAGTTGTAACCCAGCTAATGGTTCAACTCTTGCACCTAGTGATTCTATGACCTGTACAGCGACTCATACAATTACTCAGGCAGATATAGATGCTGGTAACTATCTCAATACCGCTTGTGTTGACGATGGTCCTGATGGTGCTGCTGAAGTTTGTGATGATGAAGATGTTCCTGCTGATCAGAATCCAGAATTATCAATTACCAAGACAGCAACAGAGCAAAGCTATAGTGCTGTTGGCGATATTATTAACTACACAATAGTAGCGACCAATATTGGTAATACGACACTTGATAATGTGACAGTTACTGATCCAGGTGTTGATGGTCTCAGTTGTAACCCAGCTAATGGTTCAACTCTTGCACCTAGTGATTCTATGACCTGTACAGCGACTCATACAATTACTCAGGCAGATATAGATGCTGGTAACTATCTCAATACCGCTTGTGTTGACGATGGTCCTGATGGTGCTGCTGAAGTTTGTGATGATGAAGATGTTCCTGCTGATCAGAATCCAGAATTATCAATTACCAAGACAGCAACAGAGCAAAGCTATAGTGCTGTTGGCGATATTATTAACTACACAATAGTAGCGACCAATATTGGTAATACGACACTTGATAATGTGACAGTTACTGATCCAGGTGTTGATGGTCTCAGTTGTAACCCAGCTAATGGTTCAACTCTTGCACCTAGTGATTCTATGACCTGTACAGCGACTCATACAATTACTCAGGCAGATATAGATGCTGGTAACTATCTCAATACCGCTTGTGTTGACGATGGTCCTGATGGTGCTGCTGAAGTTTGTGATGATGAAGATGTTCCTGCTGATCAGAATCCAGAATTATCAATTACCAAGACAGCAACAGAGCAAAGCTATAGTGCTGTTGGCGATATTATTAACTACACAATAGTAGCGACCAATATTGGTAATACGACACTTGATAATGTGACAGTTACTGATCCAGGTGTTGATGGTCTCAGTTGTAACCCAGCTAATGGTTCAACTCTTGCACCTAGTGATTCTATGACCTGTACAGCGACTCATACAATTACTCAGGCAGATATAGATGCTGGTAACTATCTCAATACCGCTTGTGTTGACGATGGTCCTGATGGTGCTGCTGAAGTTTGTGATGATGAAGATGTTCCTGCTGATCAGAATCCAGATATCCAAATCATCAAGGATGGAGCCTTCCAAGATGAGAATGGAGATGGAAACGCTGATGTAGGCGAGACCATTAGCTATACTCTAGACGTGACCAACACAGGTAACGTGACCTTGAGTAATGTTGATGTTACTGACCCATTGTTGGGTGTTGTAAGTTGTCCTAGTGGTAATCCAATACCAACGTTGGCTGTTGGAGCAACGGAAAACTGTACTGGCAGCTATGCTGTAACCCAAGCAGATATAGATGCTGGAACTGTGCATAACCTAGCTACTACCACAGGTGATTGCCCAGATGGTTCAGTGGATTGTGCTAGTAACGAAGACGACCATGATGAGCCATTACCACAAGCCCCTGACCACAGCCTACTGAAAGAATTTGCCAGCAGTTTAGTACTGGTAGATGACCAGAGCTCCTTTGATTTGACATATACAAACACAGGTAATGTGACATTGAATAACGTCGTAATCACCGACGATATCAATGAAAAATTAAGTGTGGACAGTGTGTTAATTTCTCCTCAGGGTGCATGCTCTGTAACTGGTACTAATCCACAATCACTGACATGTAATAATATTAATGATTTAGCCCCCGGTGAAACAGTGACTGTCACTGTTAACTTTACTGCTAACGCTATATTCAGTGGTTTGCCATTAGACCCGAATCAGAGAAAAGGTGTTGAGTACCTTTTCGTATTTGCAGATATTAACTGTATACTTCAAGGTGATACTGATCCTCCCCCAGGATCTCATGTACTAACTTGCGATGTTGATGGTGATGGTATTGATGAAGTGTACAATGATGTTGCGTTTGCAGATAATGGTGGGAATACAGTATTCTTTACACCACCTCCTGACATACAAGGTTTGGCTAATTATGATACTATGGAGCTGCACCTTTCATGTTCTGAAGTCTTCTTCGATGGATGGGCAACGAATGGTGGGCCAGATATGGATGATAACCCTGATTGGCGAATTGCGGAATACGAGATTATTCGCTACAAGCCAAATCCAAATAATACAAAAGAGTGCGGTGAAGTATTCTTGCCGATTAACGTGGAAAACATAGCACTTGCAAGTGCAACTTCGGTAGTAGCTGGATTGCCTATAGATATCTGGAGTAATTCAGCTACTGTAACTATAGATAACCAGTGAGTTGAAACGTGATTTGTAACAACTAGTTGCAATTAAGTTATAAGTTGCCCAAGGCTTCGCGATCGCGAAGCCTTGGCTTTTTTATTTAAAAAACCCTTTTTATTTCTATTTTAAAGCTAAAGATGTCTAGGTAAACCTTTGCCTGACCAACACAAGGAATGTCATCTTGAACGCACTGAAGGATCTAACTGCGTTACGGATAAACAACACAACAAGTTGCTGCTGCTTCTATCCTGTGCTAAGCTACTCACAGCTGTACTTATGGAAGTAGATAGTCATGTCAACAAACCTCTTAGAAACCCGCCTTACTAAAACAGAAGACCGCCTTGATAGAATAGAGCAGTTAGTTCTACAGCAATCTATCAACATCACTAAAAGCCAACAGGAAACAGATAAACTAAGACAGGAAACAAATAAACTAAGGATTGCCATGCAAGAATCAAATACTCGCATGGAAGAAGGCTTTGCTGATCTTAGGAAAAGCCAAAAACAGCTGAACAAACAGCTAGGAGAGCTTTCTCGTCGCTTAGGTACTATTGTTGAAGACTTGGTTGCACCTAGCTTAGGAAGAATCTTTTTTGAAGTCACTGATTTACCAGAAGGTAGTGAAACACTTATTAATGTACGTATAAAAAGAAGGCATCCTGTTACTAGGGAAATTCGTGAGTTTGATGCCATAGTAGAAAGTGATAAATACTTGCTGGTCAATGAAACCAAAAGCACATTAAAACCTGAAGATATTCCCCAGTTCTTAGCTGTACTAACAGAATTTTATACTTACTTTCCAGAACACAAGAATAAAGGATTATTAATTATAGGAGCAATGTCATCAATGCATTTAGATGAAAGCCTAATTACAGCACTATCAAAACAGGGTCTCTTGGCACTTGCTATTGGTGACACTATAACCACTCTTAAAAACCCTGAAGGCTTTGAGTGGAAAGCATTTAGTTCTGTAGTAGCTTAACTTCCTCAATACTTAAGCCTGTTAACTCAGATATTTGCTGAGCCTACTAATGACACTAGTGCAGGGTTTTGTGTATCTAGCAACTTTCTAGCTTTTGTATTCCATAAATGGATTACTCTGTATTGCCATGACACACCACCTACTTTGTGTGTGCCTGTGTCACTCTTACCCTTGCCTTTCAGATAAATAACAACACTGTAACTGTATATGTCCTTCTTGAATAGATTAGCAAGTCTATGCATGTACTCTTGCATTCTCCAGCTCATTACCTTTGTGTCAGCACCGCTTTCAAACTCACAGTGTAGAATTATTTCCTTACCATCAGCAAGAGTGATTTCAAATACTTGATCTGAACGAAAGGTGCTAGCTGGTAGCTCCCTTATTAAGGGGGACTTACCATATTCCCCTTAACACTAAACTGTACATGTGCTGTATACTGAAATACCTATGCCAAGCTTTATTCCCAAACGCATACCCTACGGTGTTGCTGACTATGGACGTATAAGAAGGGATAACAGCTACTATGTGGATAAAACTCACTTTATCCCCTTAATAGAAACGTCACCTTACTTTCTATTCTTTATACGCCCTAGACGGTTTGGTAAATCTTTGTGGCTTTCTGTTTTACAGCACTATTATGATGTAAATAGATCTGAAGAATTTACAGAGCTATTTGGAGAAACTTATATAGGTAAGAACCCTACTAAGGAAAGAAATAGTTACCTAGTAATGTTCTTAAATTTCTCACTAGTTAACCCTGATATTCGCTATGTAGAAGAGTCTTTTGCAGAAAATAGCAGGTCTGAGATTGGAGCTTTTCTAAGACGCTATAAACGTTTCTTTACAGCAGAAGAACGCCAAGATATCCTATCACTAACAAAAACAGAAGATAAGCTCAGACAAATCTTTCAATATGCTAGTGTTAAAGGACTAAAAACATTTCTAATCATTGATGAATATGATAACTTCTCCAATAATATCCTTACCACAGCAGGACAGAAAGCTTACCACAACTTAACTCATGGTAGTGGCTTCTTTAGGTACTTCTTTAATCTACTAAAAGGTGTTACTGCTGGGCAGATATCAGGATTAACAAGGCTTTTTATTACTGGTGTTTCACCAATTACTATGGATGATGTTAGTAGTGGTTTTAATATTGGTACAAATATTAGTATTGATAGTCGCTTTAATGAAATAGTTGGTTTTACTGAACTAGAAGTTCGTACCATGCTAAGTCATTACTATGATGCTGGAGAGTTGCCTATCTCAGTTAATGAAAGTATTGAGTTAATGCAGGAGTGGTACAATAATTATTACTTTAGTAAAAATGCTGCACAGCCTATGTTTAATTCTGACATGGTGCTTTATTTTATTCTTAAAACCACTGGAGAAAAGCGTCTACCAGATTACCTTATAGACCAAAATGTAAGGATTGATTATGGTAAGCTCCGTCATTTAATGACTATAGATAAACGCCTGAATGGTAACTTCAGTGAGCTTAAAAGCATAATAGAAACAGGTGAGGTAGTTAGTGATATAGTGCTTAGTTTTCCCATAGAGCAACTCTTACAACGAGATAACTTTATCTCACTACTGTTTTACTTTGGTTTACTTAGCTTTGCAGGAGAAAAGTCTGGTAGACCCTTATTACGCATTCCTAACCTTACTATCAAAGATTTAATGTACAGCTATATTCGTGAGGGTTTTAAAGATGTTGATATTTTCCGTCTCGATATTTGGGAATTATCAAACTTGCTTGCAGATATGGCTTACAAAGGTGAGTGGCAGGCAGTTTTTAACTTTTTAACAGCAGAAATTAAAAAACAAACTTCTATAAGGGATTATCTAAATGGTGAAAAGGTTATCCAAGGTTTTCTATTAGCCTATCTAAATGTAACCCAATTTTTCTTACTGTGGTCAGAGAAAGAGATGGGTGGAGGGTTTGCTGATTTATATTTAGAACCTTTTTTATCTCGCTACCCTGATATGCAGTATGGGTACTTAATAGAGCTTAAGTATATTCCTAGTAAGGGATTTACTGATGATAAGTTACAAGGAGTAATTTCTACCGCCCAAGCACAACTAGAAAAGTATGTTAGTGATGCTCGTATACAAGATGTCACTAGTAAAGTACCTATCAAGAAACTATTACTAGTTTATAAAGGGTGGGAGCTTATCTATCAAGAAGAGCTTTAGTGACGAAGTATCTCAGACAGCGTAACGCATTTGAGATCCTTCGCTTCACTCAGGATGACATTCCTCGCGTTGATACAGTAAGAATTTATAAGAATTTATCTGGACATCTATAGTAATCTTCTTCAACCTCAGGTTTACTAGAAATAAAATGAGACCCCTGTTAAGGGGTCTCATTGATTTTTGTATTTTAATTCTTGTTTTATGGTGCGGGGTAAGTAACTGTAAGGACGAAAGAAACCCTATCTCCACTTACTTCATAAACACAGTTCCCACTAGCTAGCTCAGCATTTAGATTAACTGGACTACCTCCAGAAACTTGCTTTACCAATTGACCTTGTGAGTCATAAACTTTTAGTGTCAGGTTTTTACTCTTCTTACCTTTGCCACCATCAAAAGTGAGCACTGCTTCTGCTGTACCAGCGGCTGCATTTATAGAAAAGCTACGAGTAGGATTCTTGCGGTTAAGGCTAGAGGAAAAAGTGTCAGTTACTACAGTAGGTGTAGGGCTTGGGTCATTTACTGTTACTGTTACTGTATCTGAGCTAGACATTTCAGAGTCATCTGCTAGTAATTCTAGGGTGTAAGTGCCTGCTGCTGAAAAAGTAGCGGTAGTTGCTGGTGAGGCAGGGTTTGCAAAAGTAACTACACCGGGTCCTGAAACCATTGACCAGGTAGTTTGTAAAGCACTTACTGTTGGCAAACCATCATCACTAACAGTACCTGACAGATTAACAGTATTTGGCAACTCTATAACTTGGTTAGAGCCAGCATCTACAGTAGGTACTTCATTTTCTGAGGGAATATAGGGTGGATAAAGCTCATTTATAGTTTGTATATCTTGAGGACTTAAGCCATCACGTTGCCCTAGTTGCCACCAGGGAACACTAGAGTCTTTAGGCATAATAGTTTTTTCACCATTATTAGAAAAAGCTGAAGCAGGATAATGCATGATTGAGTCGTAATCGTAGTATCCTAACTTTAATGCATTTGGATAAACATCAAAATTGTGCTCTGTACCAGATAGTACATTTTCCATATAAACATCCACATAAAGATCTCTATCAGGGTGTTGGTGTTCATGAAATAAACCCACAGCATGACCAATCTCATGAATTATGCTTCCCACAGCACTACATCCTGCATAAATAGTTTGCACACCACCTATTCTACCTATAAAAGAACCACAACTAGTACCTATAAACTCAACATAATCCACCTCATTAGTGCGCTGTACAAAATCTATAGTAGTTGAATTTTCCCAATGTGTAATGGCTTCATTAATCATACCTTGTCTAGTACTGCTCAGTGCATTATCAAAGATATAGGGAACTTTATAAGTACCATCACCATTTGCTGGCCAAAGTCTGTAAGAATAGGGAGTTGCTGTACCTTGAGTTGTTAAGCCCTCATCTACCTGACCTAAGATAATATCTCCACCTAAGACAATAAGATCATCTACTACACTAGCTTTTACCTCTACAACCTCATTTGTATCTGGAAGGTGCATAGGTACAGTAACAAACTGGTCATTATTACCGTTAGCAGGTACTCCATCTGGGTGCACTAAAGTTTCTACTAATGTAGTGGGGGCCTTTGGTGAACTCACTTGTTGTCCACAGCTAACTAAAAAAGACAAAAGACCTATGAAAAGAGCGAAAAAACTAACTTTGTTAATAACCATATCCAAGTTCTCCTTAAGATTCTCTCTAGGGTAGGTATTACCCTTTGATCTGAAACTAGATTAAGGAGGGCGTGTTACCAGTTGAATACATATAGATTACCTAAAAACAAATAAAAGTTAGCGCATGCTTAGCGATAGGTTTTAGAGCATTGATATTATTTGCAAGCAAAGTATGGTTTTACACTAGTAGAGAAAATAAAATTCGTCCTATAACAGCATTTGATGCTAAAATATGAAACATAGATATAGAAGGAATTAACTATGATTATTATTAACAATTGGCAACAAGTACCCAAATTCCAAAATGAAATTGAAGAACAAACTTTTTGGACAACCCATGTCTTGAGTGATGAACTTATAAATACTTTTTCAGATGAGCGACCTAGTCATTTGCCAACGCCTCGTAAAAGAACTATGTATAGCTCAGTAAACTTACCTATTGAAGTAGATATAGATGTCCAGATAAATTCTTACCTTATCAAACGAAAGATGTCATCCTGAGAGTAACGAAGGATCTCCCATGCATTAATGCTCCTAGAGATTCTTCGTCACTACGTTCCTCAGAATGACATGCTCACAGATGGAGTTTCCCTCTAAGAAAAAAACTTTTCTGGGGCACTATATTGCCTTATTCAAAGCGAGGAATGTCATCCTGAACCCTTCCGAGGGTAAACTACGTGAAGGATCTAATTGCATTACGGATAAACAACACAACAAGTTGCTGTTGCTTCTATCCTGTGCTAGACTACTCACATCTGTACTTGTGGAAGTAGATAAACCATGCCAACAAACCTCTTAGAAACCCGCCTTACCAAAACAGAAGATCGCCTTGATAGAGTAGAGCAGTTAGTTCTGTAGTAGCTTAATTTCCTCAATACTTAAACCTGTTAACTCAGATATTTGCTGTACATCCATACCTTTTTGCCTCATATGTTTTACTATTTGAAAACGCTCTTCTTCTCTTCCTTCTTCTCTTCCTTCTTCTCTTCCTTCTTCTCTTCCTTCTTCTCTTCCTTCTTCTCTTCCTTCTTCTCTACCTCTACTTTTAACTCTTCTTATAAAAGGTGTATCTAAGTCTAAGAAAAAATCTCTTTCTATTTTAGTCTCTGCCATTCCTGACAACCTTTCATCTTCTATTAAGGCTACTAGTATTGATAGTAGCTCTCTTTTAACTTTATTATCTGCTTTTCTAACTATTATGTCTATAGCTTCTACTAGCTCTTTCTCAGGCTCCTCTAGCTTTGCTGAGCCTACTAATGACACTAGTGCAGGGTTTTGTGTATCTAGTAACTCTCTAGCTTTTGTATTCCACAAATGGATAACTCTGTATTGCCATGATACACCACCTACTTTGTGCGTGCCTGTGTCACTCTTACCCTTGCCTTTCAGATAAATAACGACACTGTATATGTCCTTCTTGAATAGATTAGCAAGTCTATGCATGTACTCTTGCATTCTCCAGCTCATTACCTTTGTGTCAGCACCGCTTTCAAACTCACAGTGTAGAATTATTTCCTTACCATCAGCAAGAGTGATTTCAAATACTTGATCTGAACGAAAGGTGCTAGCTGGTAGCTCTATATTTCTTTGCTGTATGCTCTGAATTGACCTGCCTAGCAGCCAAGTGGTTAGGCTATTTGTTTCGAACATAAATAGGCGCTTTAGTGGGTTATCAGTTTTGTGTTCCTTTTTGGTTTTAGCCACAGAACATTGTAGCAGATTCAAAAACTACTTTGTTGAGCAAAAAAATTCTATGCCTATAGATATACAGATAAACTCTTGCTTCATAAACACGAAGAATGTCATCCTGAGTGAAGCGAAGGATCTCACTGCATTACGGATAAACAACACAACAAGTTGCTGCTGTTTTTATCCTGTGCTAAACTACTCACATCTGTACTTGTGGAAGTAGATAAACCATGCCAACAAACCTCTTAGAAGCTCGCCTTACCAAAACAGAAGATCGCCTTGATAGAATAGAGCAGTTAGTTCTGTAGTAGCTTAATTTCCTCAATACTTAAACCTGTTAATTCAGATATTTGCTGTACATCCATACCTTTTTGCCTCATATGTTTTACTATTTGAAGATGTCCTTCTTCTCTACCTTCCTCTCTACCTTCTTCTCTACCTCTACCTTTAACTCTTCTTATAAAAGGTGTATCTAAGTCTAAGAAAAAATCTCTTTCTATTTTAGTCTCTGCCATTCCTGACAACCTTTCATCTTCTATTAAGGCTACTAGTATCGATAGTAGCTCTCTTTTAACTTTATTATCTGCTTTTCTAACTATTATGTCTATAGCTTCTACTAGCTCTTTCTCAGACTCCTCTAGCTTTGCTGAGCCTACTAATGACACTAGTGCAGGGTTTTGTGTATCTAGCAACTTTCTAGCTTTTGTATTCCACAAATGGATAACTCTGTATTGCCATGATACACCACCTACTTTGTGCGTGCCTGTGTCACTCTTACCCTTACCTTTCAGATAAATAACGACACTGTATATGTCCTTCTTGAACCGATTAGCAAGTCTATGCATGTACTCTTGCATTCTCCAGCTCATTACCTTTGTGTCAGCACCGCTTTCAAACTCACAGTGTAGAATTATTTCCTTACCATCAGCAAGAGTGATTTCAAATACTTGATCTGAACGAAAGGTGCTAGCTGGTAGCTCTATATTTCTTTGCTGTATGCTCTGAATTGCCCTACCTAGCAGCCAAGTGGTTAGGCTATTTGTTTCGGACATAAATAGGCGCTTTAGTGGGTTATCAGTTTTGTGTTCCTTTTTGGTTTTAGCCACAGAACACTGTAGCAGATTCAAAAACTACTTTGTTGAGCAAAAAAATTCTATGCCTATAGATATACAGATAAACTCTTGCTTCATAAACACGAAGAATGTCATCCTGAGTGAAGCGAAGGATCTCACTGCGTTACGGATAAACAACACAACAAGTTGCTGCTGCTTTTATCCTGTGCTAAACTGCTCACATCTGTACTTGTGAAAGTAGATAAGCCATGCCAACAAACCTCTTAGAAACCCGCCTTACTAGGTTCTGTTGACATTTCGTTTTAAAAATGTTGAAAACACTGTCGGATAAGAACAAAACTCACGAAATGTGTCAAATTCAAAATAGAGCTTCCAGATGGCTAAATCCTCCAAATGTCAACACGCCCTAAAACAGAAGACCGCCTTGATAGAATAGAGCAGTTAGTTCTGTAGTAGCTTAATTTCCTCAATACTTAAACCTGTTAACTCAGATATTTGTTGTACATCCATACCTTTTTGCCTCATATGTTTTACTATTTGAAAACGCTCTTCTTCTCTTCCTTCTTCTCTACCTCTACCTTTAACTCTTCTTATAAAAGGTGTATCTAAGTCTAAGAAAAAATCTCTTTCTATTTTAGTCTCTGCCATTCCTGACAACCTTTCATCTTCTATTAAGGCTACTAGTATTGATAGTAGCTCTCTTTTAACTTTATTATCTGCTTTTCTAACTATTATGTCTATAGCTTCTACTAGCTCTTTCTCAGGCTCCTCTAGCTTTGCTGAGCCTACTAATGACACTAGTGCAGGGTTTTGTGTATCTAGCAACTTTCTAGCTTTTGTATTCCACAAATGGATAACTCTGTATTGCCATGATACACCACCTACTTTGTGCGTGCCTGTGTCACTCTTACCCTTACCTTTCAGATAAATAACGACACTGTATATGTCCTTCTTGAACCGATTAGCAAGTCTATGCATGTACTCTTGCATTCTCCAGCTCATTACCTTTGTGTCAGCACCGCTTTCAAACTCACAGTGTAGAATTATTTCCTTACCATCAGCAAGAGTGATTTCAAATACTTGATCTGAACGAAAGGTGCTAGCTGGTAGCTCTATATTTCTTTGCTGTATGCTCTGAATTGCCCTACCTAGCAGCCAAGTGGTTAGGCTATTTGTTTCGGACATAAATAGGCGCTTTAGTGGGTTATCAGTTTTGTGTTCCTTTTTGGTTTTAGCCACAGAACATTGTAGCAGATTCAAAAACTACTTTGTTGAGCAAAAAAATTCTATGCCTATAGATATACAGATAAACTCTTGCTTCATAAACACGAAGAATGTCATCCTGAGTGCAGCGAAGGATCTCACTGCATTACGGATAAACAACACAACAAGTTGCTGCTGTTTTTATCCTGTGCTAAACTACTCACATCTGTACTTGTGGAAGTAGATAAACCATGCCAACAAACCTCTTAGAAACTCGCCTTACCAAAACAGAAGATCGCCTTGATAGAGTAGAGCAGTTAGTTCTGTAGTAGCTTAATTTCCTCAATACTTAAACCTGTTAACTCAGATATTTGCTGTACATCCATACCTTTTTGCCTCATATGTTTTACTATTTGAAAACGCTCTTCTTCTCTTCCTTCTTCTCTTCCTTCTTCTCTACCTTCTTCTCTACCTTCTTCTCTACCTCTACCTTTAACTCTTCTTATAAAAGGTGTATCTAAGTCTAAGAAAAAATCTCTTTCTATTTTAGTCTCTGCCATTCCTGACAACCTTTCATCTTCTATTAAGGCTACTAGTATTGATAGTAGCTCTCTTTTAACTTTATTATCTGCTTTTCTAACTATTATGTCTATAGCTTCTACTAGCTCTTTCTCAGACTCCTCTAGCTTTGCTGAGCCTACTAATGACACTAGTGCAGGGTTTTGTGTATCTAGCAACTTTCTAGCTTTTGTATTCCACAAATGGATAACTCTGTATTGCCATGATACACCACCTACTTTGTGCGTGCCTGTGTCACTCTTACCCTTACCTTTCAGATAAATAACGACACTGTATATGTCCTTCTTGAATAGATTAGCAAGTCTATGCATGTACTCTTGCATTCTCCAGCTCATTACCTTTGTGTCAGCACCGCTTTCAAACTCACAGTGTAGAATTATTTCCTTACCATCAGCAAGAGTGATTTCAAATACTTGATCTGAACGAAAGGTGCTAGCTGGTAGCTCTATATTTCTTTGCTGTATGCTCTGAATTGCCCTACCTAGCAGCCAAGTGGTTAGGCTATTTGTTTCGGACATAAATAGGCGCTTTAGTGGGTTATCAGTTTTGTGTTCCTTTTTGGTTTTAGCCACAGAACATTGTAGCAGATTCAAAAACTACTTTGTTGAGCAAAAAAATTCTATGCCTATAGATATACAGATAAACTCTTGCTTCATAAACACGAAGAATGTCATCCTGAGTGCAGCGAAGGATCTCACTGCATTACGGATAAACAACACAACAAGTTGCTGCTGTTTTTATCCTGTGCTAGACTACTCACAGCTGTATTTGTGAAAGTAGGTAGCTATGTCAACAAACCTCTTAGAAACCTGCCTTACCAAAACAGAAGATCGCCTTGATAGAATAGAGCAGTTAGTTCTGTAGTAGCTTAATTTCCTCAATACTTAAACCTGTTAATTCAGATATTTGCTGTACATCCATACCTTTTTGCCTCATATGTTTTACTATTTGAAGATGTCCTTCTTCTCTACCTTCTTCTCTACCTTCTTCTCTACCTTCTTCTCTACCTTCTTCTCTACCTCTACCTTTAACTCTTCTTATAAAAGGTGTATCTAAGTCTAAGAAAAAATCTCTTTCTATTTTAGTCTCTGCCATTCCTGACAACCTTTCATCTTCTATTAAGGCTACTAGTATTGATAGTAGCTCTCTTTTAACTTTATTATCTGCTTTTCTAACTATTATGTCTATAGCTTCTACTAGCTCTTTCTCAG
The DNA here is from genome assembly GCA_965223045.1 of Trueperaceae bacterium. Lineage (GTDB taxonomy): Bacteria > Deinococcota > Deinococci > Deinococcales > Trueperaceae > CBDCVN01. The sequence goes on along the minus strand of CBDCVN010000013.1, from coordinate 1,970,780 downwards.
GCTCCTCTAGCTTTGCTGAACCTACTAATGACACTAGTGCAGGGTTTTGTGTATCTAGTAACTCTCTAGCTTTTGTATTCCACAAATGGATAACTCTGTATTGCCATGATACACCACCTACTTTGTGCGTGCCTGTGTCACTCTTACCCTTGCCTTTCAGATAAATAACAACACTGTATATGTCCTTCTTGAACCGATTAGCAAGTCTATGCATGTACTCTTGCATTCTCCAGCTCATTACCTTTGTGTCAGCACCGCTTTCAAACTCACAGTGTAGAATTATTTCCTTACCATCAGCAAGAGTGATTTCAAATACTTGATCTGAACGAAAGGTGCTAGCTGGTAGCTCTATATTTCTTTGCTGTATGCTCTGAATTGCCCTGCCTAGCAGCCAAGTGGTTAGGCTATTTGTTTCGGACATAAATAGGCGCTTTAGTGGGTTATCAGTTTTGTGTTCCTTTTTGGTTTTAGCCACAGAACATTGTAGCAGATTCAAAAACTACTTTGTTGAGCAAAAGAATTCTATGCCTATAGATATACAGATAAACTCTTGCTTCATAAACACGAAGAATGTCATCCTGAGTGCAGCGAAGGATCTCACTGCATTACGGATAAACAACACAACAAGTTGCTGCTGTTTTTATCCTGTGCTAGACTACTCACAGCTGTATTTGTGAAAGTAGGTAGCTATGTCAACAAACCTCTTAGAAACCTGCCTTACCAAAACAGAAGATCGCCTTGATAGAATAGAGCAGTTAGTTCTGTAGTAGCTTAATTTCCTCAATACTTAAACCTGTTAATTCAGATATTTGCTGTACATCCATACCTTTTTGCCTCATATGTTTTACTATTTGAAGATGTCCTTCTTCTCTTCCTTCTTCTCTTCCTTCTTCTCTTCCTTCTTCTCTTCCTTCTTCTCTTCCTTCTTCTCTACCTCTACCTTTAACTCTTCTTATAAAAGGTGTATCTAAGTCTAAGAAAAAATCTCTTTCTATTTTAGTCTCTGCCATTCCTGACAACCTTTCATCTTCTATTAAGGCTACTAGTATTGATAGTAGCTCTCTTTTAACTTTATTATCTGCTTTTCTAACTATTATGTCTATAGCTTCTACTAGCTCTTTCTCAGGCTCCTCTAGCTTTGCTGAACCTACTAATGACACTAGTGCAGGGTTTTGTGTATCTAGCAACTTTCTAGCTTTTGTATTCCACAAATGGATAACTCTGTATTGCCATGATACACCACCTACTTTGTGCGTGCCTGTATCACTCTTACCCTTACCTTTCAGATAAATAACGACACTGTATATGTCCTTCTTGAACCGATTAGCAAGTCTATGCATGTACTCTTGCATTCTCCAGCTCATTACCTTTGTGTCAGCACCGCTTTCAAACTCACAGTGTAGAATTATTTCCTTACCATCAGCAAGAGTGATTTCAAATACTTGATCTGAACGAAAGGTGCTAGCTGGTAGCTCTATATTTCTTTGCTGTATGCTCTGAATTGCCCTACCTAGCAGCCAAGTGGTTAGGCTATTTGTTTCGGACATAAATAGGCGCTTTAGTGGGTTATCAGTTTTGTGTTCCTTTTTGGTTTTAGCCACAGAACACTGTAGCAGATTCAAAAACTACTTTGTTGAGCAAAAAAATTCTATGCCTATAGATATACAGATAAACTCTTGCTTCATAAACACGAAGAATGTCATCCTGAGTGAAGCGAAGGATCTCACTGCGTTACGGATAAACAACACAACAAGTTGCTGCTGTTTTTATCCTGTGCTAGACTACTCACAGCTGTACTTGTTGACATGATGAATATAATATGGACTAGCCACATTCTTAACAGCAGAACAGAAAAATAAACCTAATTTCCATACTGTGCGTTATCAGCTTTGCCATTGCTCCCTTATAATACCCTTAATCACGAAGAATGTCATCCTAGCACTAAACTGTACATGTGCTGTATACTGAAATACCTATGCCAAGCTTTATTCCCAAACGCATACCCTACGGTGTTGCTGACTATGGACGTATAAGAAGGGATAACAGCTACTATGTGGATAAAACTCACTTTATCCCCTTAATAGAAACGTCACCTTACTTTCTATTCTTTATACGCCCTAGACGGTTTGGTAAATCTCTGTGGCTTTCTGTTTTACAGCACTACTACGATGTAAATAGATCTGAAGAGTTTACAGAGCTATTTGGAGAAACTTATATAGGTAAGAACCCTACTAAGGAAAGAAATAGTTACCTAGTAATGTTCTTAAACTTCTCACTAGTTAACCCTGATATTCGCTATGTAGAAGAGTCTTTTGCAGAAAATACTCTATCAGAAATAGAAGCTTTTTTAAGTAGATATCAACATTACTTTACAGATAAAGAAAGTCAAAAAATTTTATCTCGTGAAAGAACAGAAGATAAGCTCAGACAAATCTTTCAATATGCTAGTGTTAAAGGACTAAAAACCTTTCTAATCATTGATGAATACGATAACTTCTCCAATAATATTCTCACCACAACAGGACAGAAAGCTTACCACAATTTAACACATGGTAGTGGTTTCTTTAGATATTTCTTTAACCTACTCAAAGGTGTTACTGCAGGACAGATATCAGGATTAACAAGGCTTTTTATTACTGGTGTTTCTCCTATTACTATGGATGATGTTAGTAGTGGTTTTAATATTGGTACAAATATTAGTATTGATAGTCGCTTTAATGAAATAGTTGGTTTTACTGAATTAGAAGTTCGTACCATGCTAAGTCATTACTATGATGCTGGAGAGTTGCCCCTTTCTGTTGATGACAGTATTGAGTTAATGCAGGAGTGGTACAATAATTATTACTTTAGTAAAAATGCTGCACAGCCTATGTTTAACTCTGATATGGTGCTTTATTTTATTCTTAAAACCACTGGAGAAAAGCGTGTACCAGATTACCTTATAGACCAAAATGTAAGGATTGATTATGGTAAGCTCCGTCATTTAATCACTATAGATAAACGCCTAAATGGTAACTTTAGTGAGCTTAAAAGCATCATAGAAACAGGTGAGGTTATTAGTACTGTAGTACCTAGTTTCCCTTTAGAGCATTTATTGCATAGAGAAAACTTTATTTCTCTCTTGTTTTATTTTGGATTACTTAGTTTTGCAGGCGAGAAAGAGGGAGAACCTTTGCTACGCATTCCCAATTTAACTATAAAAGATTTAATGTACAGCTACATACGCAGGGGCTTTGAGGATGTTGATATTTTCCGTCTAGATATTTGGAAGTTTTCAGCTCTGATACGCGGTATGGCTTATAGGGGTGAGTGGAAAGCAGCTTTTGATTTTTTAAGTGAAGAGATAAAAAAACAAACTTCTATAAGAGATTATCTAAATGGTGAAAAGGTAATACAAGGCTTTCTATTAGCCTACCTAAATGTAACCCAATTTTTCTTACTGTGGTCAGAGAAAGAGATGGGTGGAGGGTTTGCTGATTTATATTTAGAACCTTTTTTACCTCGCTACCCTGATATGCAGTATGGGTACTTAATAGAGCTTAAGTATATTCCTAGTAAGGGATTTACTGATGATAAGTTACAAGGAGTAATTTCTACCGCCCAAGCACAACTAGAAAAGTATGTTAGTGATGCTCGTATACAAGATGTCACTAGTAAAGTACCTATCAAGAAACTATTACTAGTTTATAAAGGGTGGGAGCTTATCTATCAAGAAGAGCTTTAGTGATGAGGAATATCAGACAGCGTAACGCATTTGAGATTCTTCCTCACTACGTTCCTCAGAATGACATGCTCACAGATGGAGTTTTCCTCTAAGGAAAAAACTTTTCTGGGGCACTATATTGCCTTATTCAAAGCGAGGAATGTCATCCTGAACCCTTCCGAGGGTAAACTACGTGAAGGATCTAACTGCGTTATGGATAAACAACACAACAAGTTGCTGTTGCTTCTATCCTGTGCTAGACTACCCACAGCTGTACTTGTGGAAGTAGATAAGTCATGTCAACAAACCTCTTAGAAACTCGCCTTACTAAAACAGAAGACCGCCTTGATAGAATAGAGAAGACATCCTGTTACTAGGGAAATTCGTGAGTTTGATGCCATAGTAGAAAGTGATAAATACTTGCTGGTCAATGAAACCAAAAGCACATTAAAACCTGAAGATATTCCCCAGTTCTTAGCTGTACTAACAGAATTTTATACTTACTTTCCAGAACACAAGAATAAAGGATTATTAATTATAGGAGCAATGTCATCAATGCATTTAGATGAAAGCCTAATTACAGCATTATCAAAACAGGGTCTCTTGGCACTTGCTATTGGTGACACTATAACCACTCTTAAAAACCCCGAAGGCTTTGAGTGGAAAGCATTTAGTTCTGTAGTAGCTTAACTTCCTCAATACTTAAGCCTGTTAACTCAGATATTTGCTGTACATCCATACCTTTTTGCCTCATATGTTTTACTATTTGAAGATGTCCTTCTTCTCTACCTTCTTCTCTACCTCTACCTTTAACTCTTCTTATAAAAGGTGTATCTAAGTCTAAGAAAAAATCTCTTTCTATTTTAGTCTCTGCCATTCCTGACAACCTTTCATCTTCTATTAAGGCTACTAGTATTGATAGTAGCTCTCTTTTAACTTTATTATCTGCTTTTCTAACTATTATGTCTATAGCTTCTAATAGCTCTTTCTCAGGCTCCTCTAGCTTTGCTGAGCCTACTAATGACACTAGTGCAGGGTTTTGTGTATCTAGCAACTTTCTAGCTTTTGTATTCCATAAATGGATTACTCTGTATTGCCATGACACACCACCTACTTTGTGTGTGCCTGTGTCACTTTTACCCTTGCCTTTCAGATAAATAACGACACTGTAAATGTCCTTCTTGAATCGATTAGCAAGTCTATGCATGTACTCTTGCATTCTCCAGCTCATTACCTTTGTGTCAGCACCGCTTTCAAACTCGCAGTGCAGAATTATTTCCTTACCGTCAGCAAGAGTGACTTCAAATACTTGATCTGAACGAAAGGTGCTAGCTGGTAGCTCTATATTTCTTTGCTGTATGCTCTGAATTGACCTGCCTAGCAGCCAAGTGGTTAGGCTATTTGTTTCGGACATAAATAGGCGCTTTAGTGGGTTATCAGTTTTGTGTTCCTTTTTGGTTTTAGCCACAGAACATTGTAGCAGGTTCACTAAAAAAACTACTGAGCGATCTAGTCATTTGCCAACACCTCGTAAAAGAACTATGTATAGCTCACTATGTATAGCAGAGATGCTAAAATAAAAGTATATATGAAGCTCACTAATGATCAAAAAAAGTTTTTTGCAGAAAAATTCTTAGAGCGCTATCTTGATAATGGCTTTGGGTCTATGTCAAAGCGAGATATAGATGTTTTAATTTTCCACCTCTTGTCTTATTCTGAAGACATTCGTGGCATGTCTAATTATCATGTTGGTAATGTTTTGCGCATAAGCGAGACGAGAATTAAATCCTTAAAAATGGAGGCTTCGCTTAAATATGCTCAACCCAATCACAAAGAAGTGGTGGCTGGCATCATCCAAGCTCTTATTGAAGAAATGAAAAAGCCAGAATTCCAAAATGGTTATATAGAAGTAGGTCTAGAGGACCCTGTGCAAAAACGTGAACTAGAAGAAGCTATAAAACGAATTGGTCATCATGTAGAGTACGGAATTAACAGAGAAATATTAAAAATGAAACCTTTAGGACTACTTGAAATAATAATAGATAATGTAGAAGATGGGGAAAAAGAGTTTAAGAACCTAGTAAAAAAATACATTGCCAATGAAACAAAGCAAAAACGCATTTTAGACTCGAGCCTAACCTTTAGGCAAAAGATTAATAGACTAGGAGACGAGTTATCTGATAAGTCAGATTTTATTTCATTATTGGTAGCAGCCTCTAGGCTAATTATTTGAATTTTGAGTAGGCTAGAAGTAGGTGTAAAAGCTTGGTGTTAAAGGTGTTTTTTAGAAGCTATTGGCAACCAACCATTTCCATATACTTACTAATTTTTCCGTAGATGGTTGTTGACCTGTTTCTAATTCTTGGAGAGTTTCTGACTCCCACTTTTTATTAGGGCTTTTTGATCCATGTGCTTTAACAAATTGTATATCTCCATTAGAATTTATGCTTAGTGCAAGAAATTTTCCATTTTGCCACCATTCAAGGTTCACATTTTTAGCAGAGGTAATAGTAACACGTGGTTCAATCCAAAAAAGGTTACTTTGTTTTATAGAGTAAAAAAGATCAGCAATAAACTCCTTTGTTACTTCGGCTACACTAGAGCTAGCTGAGGTAAGAACGAGTTGAATAGATGAAGCTTGCATGGCTTGAGAGGTTGGGGGGGAGTTGGTATCTACCATCATTACTAGGATCCTCCTATAAAGTTGGATATTAGCACTGGAACATTAACAAATATCTTATTAAGATATTTGTAATACCCTAGAATTCTTGGTTCATCCAAGAATTTGGAAGAAATTGAGTGCATTTCAAGTCCTTGAAATCCCTGCTGGGGCTTTTTAGGCATTAGTTGTGGGGTTCAAAATTTTGAACCCCTACAACATGTGTTTTATGACAAGTGCTTTTATTCATTAATTATGTAAGAGGGTCTAGGGGGGATTTTTGATCTGAGAAAAGACTTTTCTGGCACACTATAGTTACTATGTTTTCTAAAGCCCCTGCCTATGGCGGGGGATAAGCCCAGCCATTCCAAGATGCATCGTTTTTTCACCCCTTATAGGGGTAACGTAAACAAGCCACCACCTCAGGTGGTGGTATCTTGACTAAGATGATGTAAAAATCACCCAATGTTTAAAAGGGGTTAAGTCTATTTTCTTACCACTACTATCAGAAAAACTAAAGCCATTTTTACGTGACCAGCGGCCTTGGACTTCTTTGCCATGTATATACAAGGTGGCACTACCACCGCTGAGTGAAACATAGAGGCGTCCTGCATTATCACCGGGGATTTTCTGAACTGACGTTTTAGCTACAACAACAGCATCAACCAAAACAGATTCATTATAGGCATCTTTGGCATTTGAGCCATTACGTTGCCACTGATAAAGATTGAGGTCAGGTATATACCTAAAGCCACTCTTATAAGCTCCAGTAGAGTATAGGGTTTCTTGAGTAGCTGCTGGTAAGTCTTCAGCAGGGCGGTAAATTGTACCTGAGAGCATGCGTGAACTGTTTAAGCTAAGTCGGTTTATAGCACTGCGTAATTTTGTACCTGTACTATAAAGATTATAAGGAGCACTACGAGAAGAGTCACGGGAGAAAAGCTCACCACTTGAGTAAGCATTAAAGGTTGGCGTGTTGCTAGTTGCAATCTGTTGTAATGCTGCTGGTGATCCCCCATCGTGGACTAGGATGCCACCTAGACCTTCAGATAAAGTGTGAAAGTAGTCTCGAGCACTACGAATAGGCCCTATGCTGCTAGGATTACTTCTATCAAAAACCATCATTAAACGAGTAAAGCCACCTTCAACAGGCATTTCATAAATAACAGAAGCTTCCTTAAAGCCACGTTGTGGGTAGCCACCTACATTATCAATCATTACAGCAAGAGGGCGCTCGAGCCTTTCCCTAAAAGGTTCAGCAGGAGGCCTAGGAGCGCCGGTAGGCCTATTAGAACCATTAGGCTGTGCTGCTGCACCTCTATTATCAGTACTGGGATTATCTGCTGCTGCTGTTTGACGTGGAGTAGGTCCGTCGCCTCCCTCAGGACCATCAGATTGTCTAGCATTAGAATCGCCGGAATCATTTCTGCCTTGGCTTGATCCTGTAGTATTTCTATTATTATCAAGTGCTGTCGCTGGGCTGTTTGGGCCAACTTGGGCATTTGGGTTACCAGTAGTTGCTTCAGTATCTTGCCCAGTAGATTCTCCTGTGCTTTGACTAGCTGTCTGAGGTGCACTTACAGCAACTTGTACTTGTGGTGATGGCACAGCTTGAGCAGTTGTTACAGAGGCATTTACTTGTGGGGTAGGCACAGCTTGGGTTGTTGCTACAGAGACATTAACTTGTGGAGCTGGTGCAGCCTGAGCCGTTGCTACTGAAGCATTTACTTGTGGGGTAGGAACAGCTTGAGACTCAGTAACTGAGGCCTGTGCTTGAGGAGTAGGTACAGCTTGCGCTTCTGCTACCGAAGCTTGGGCTTGAGGAGTAGGCACAGCTTGTGCTTCTGCTACCGAAGCTTGGGCTTGAGGAGTAGGCACAGCTTGTGCTTCTGCTACCGAAGCTTGGGCTTGAGGAGTAGGCACAGCTTGTGCTTCTGCTACCGAAGCTTGGGCTTGAGGAGTAGGCACAGCCTGTGCTTCTGCTACCGAAGCTTGGGCTTGAGGAGTAGGCACAGCTTGAGCTTCTGCTACAGAAGCTTGGGCTTGGGGGGTAGGCACATTTAATGTTGCTACTGCCGAGGTTATAACTTGGGGGGTAGGTACCACTTGTGTTTCTGTCAAGGCAGCTTCAACTTGGGGAGTAGGCACGGTTTGGGGCTGTGCTATAGAAGTTTGTACTTCAGGAGCAGGCACACTTACTGCTGTTGCAACTCTTACATTTGGCGTTTCTTCTACACTAGAACTAGCTGGTGTACTGGTAGGAGGTGAAGATGTTGCAGTAGTGCTGGCATTAGTTGTTTCTGTTGTTGGATTAGTCTGTGGAGGTGATGAAGATGCAATTTCTGGTGAAGTTTGCGGTGTTTCTTCTTCTGCAGGTGCTGGAGTAGAACTTTGAGGTGTACCTATGGCATTGTCAGTAACTTTGACCTCCTCGCCTTGTGGAGCAGGCTCAGAAACAGTAGCGGCTAAGTTCTCTTCACCTTTAGCAGGCACACCAAGATCAATAACCAAGTAAGTTTCTGTTGGAGGGAGGGGCTTGGGTAAGCTTTGCAAATAAATAAAAAGATACAGTAACGCTAAATGTAGAGTCAGTGAAAGCAAAAAGGCACGCCTGCGTTCACTAGATTCAGTATCTTGAGGATGTCTACGTAAAGTTGGTACGGCTATCATAGTTTAAAAATAGCTCCCTTTTATTTAATTGTGGTTAGTTACCTGTTGCAGCTGCTATAGCAACTCGTCTTACCCCTGATTGTTTTATCTCATCCATCACTTTAACAGTCATACCATGAGGGACATCTGCATCAGCACGTAAAATTACAATATTTAAATCACTATCACTCATGGTTTGAACCAAAGTATCTTTTAAATTATCAAGTGTTACTGCAGTTTTTCCTACAAAAACTTCTTGCTCTGCTGTTACTGTTACTGTAGGAAGATTAGAATTTTGCTGCTCAGCACTCTGGGCTTGGGGTAAATCTATAGGTAATCCTGATTCAAAATCAATAAAGGTAGTTGTAACCATAAAGAAAATAATTAACAAAAAGACTACATCTACCATAGGAGTAAGCTCGAGCACAATCCGCTCATTCAAGCGATTACGCCGGATCAAACGTTTCATATTTTACTCCAGCTTGGAAAGGATTTTGTGGACTCTCATTAGATTTTGGATTTTGTGGTTTAGAAGGAGGTTGGCTGCTTTCAGGATCACTACGTTTAGTAGCTATAACTTGTACCACACGTCCCATAAGCTCTTCACGACGACGCTCTATCTCAGTAAGAACCCTTTCAACACGTCCTGTGAGATAATTGTGTCCCATTAGCACAGGGATTGCTACGATAAGCCCTGCTGCTGTTGTTACAAGTGCTTGGCCAATACCCCTTGCTAAAGCTGCAGGATTACCCGTGCCTTGCTGTGAAATTTCATCAAAGGCAATAATCATACCTGTAACAGTGCCCAGAAGACCTAGAAGTGGTGCTATTTGAGCTATAGTTGCTAGAGTACGCATATTACGAGTAAGTATTTGTTCTTCTTCCAAAGTAGCTTCTTCAAAAGCAGATTCTACAGCTGCTCTACCATATGGTAAACGGCTTAGGGCGTACTCGAGCACTCGAGCCACCGGACCACCATGCTCAGAACATATAGTCAAAGCCTCATCAAGATCACGATCATTTACAGCTGCATTAACATCATCCATTAGAACATCTGTATCAGTGGGTTCTTTTAAGAGGTAAAAGAGGCGCTCTAAAAATAGATAAAGAGCGAAAATAGACACCCCAATAATAATAAGAAGAATGAAACCACCGCTTAAAAGTAACGACATGGCTTTATCCTACCTCCAAAAGTTGCTGAGTCTTGTGAGAAATAGACGAGGATTATGCCACTGTGAACAACTCCACGATGGCAGGTAATTAGAGAGATCCTTTAGGACATATGTATAGTAAACTCCCCTTGCAAAAGAACTACTAGGCATTTATGGTATTATAATTGATCAATCTCTTGAGTTTAATGAACACAAAATATTGAAGCAGCGTGATGTTTGTATTTTTCTACATGTATAGTAAACTCCCCTTGCAAAAGAACTGCTAGGCATTTATGGTATTATAATTGATGAACCTCTTGAGTTTAATGAACACAAAATATTGAAGCAGCGTGATGTTTGTATTTTTCTAGGCGTGAAATCATTTGCTTAATAATGGGAGCAAGCACAACTGGGTGGTTTAGTGGAAAGATTTCTAGGGGGTAATGTCTTGGAAAAATTTAAAGTTTACTTTGTTTTTGACGTTAAACTTTTTAGCATAGAGATTCATAGCAGCATAAATCTAGCTGCGAGCAACGTTTTCAATTAATTTCGGAGAGTATTTATGGAAAAAGATGGTGTAACTTTATGGTTTACTGGTTTAAGTGGTTCAGGCAAGACAACAATAGCAAGAGAAACGCAAAGGCGATTAAAGGCCATAAATCGTAAGGTAGAAATTTTAGATGGCGACATAGTGCGACAAAACCTATCTAGAGGTTTAGGCTTCAGTAAGGAAGATAGGGATATTAATGTGCGTCGTATAGGGTTTGTGGCTAACCTTTTAAGCCGTAATGGAATCATTGCTATTACTGCTGCAATTAGTCCCTATAGAAATATACGTGTAGAAGTGCGTGATATGACTAGGAATTTTATGGAAGTTTATACTAAAGCCCCTTTGGAGGTATGTGAAAAGAGAGATGTTAAAGGGCTTTATGCTAAGGCTCGAGCTGGTGAAATAAAAGGCTTTACTGGCATTGACGACCCTTATGAAGAACCTCTTAATCCTGAAGTTATTTGCGAAACTGACAAAGAAACCCTAGAACAAAGCGTTGATAAGATTATGAATGCACTTAAGGAAAGCAATTATATCTAAAAGCAATTATATCTAAATGCCTAATATTTAGGCTATTATAAAATTTAGTGCTTGAGCTAATTCGTGTTAATCCTATAGTCCAAAGGGCAATAGATAATGATGAAGCAGTGGTTGCGCTCGAGTCTGCAGTTATTACTCATGGTTTACCAAAACCTAAAAACTTGGAAGTTGCTAAAAACTTAGAAAAGCTTATTTATCAAACTGGTGCTGTAGCTGCAACCATTGGAATTATTTCAGGTCAGATAGTAGTAGGACTAAACGATCCTGAGCTGAAACAGTTAGCTAACGCTAAAGCAGGAAAGGCTTCTTTATGGAACTTGAGTGCCTTAGTTACCCAAAAACAAGATGCTGGCACTACTGTTGCTGTTACCTGCCAGATAGCAGCTTTAACAGGCATCAAGGTTTTTGCCACTGGTGGCATTGGTGGTGTTCATAAGAACCCTGCTGACCAGTCCGCTGATTTAATAGCACTATCACGCTATCCTATAGTGGTGGTTTGTGCAGGGGTAAAATCTATTTTGGATGTAAATTCTACTAAAGAACGTCTAGAAAGTTTGGGGGTACCCCTAATTGGTTATCAAACAAATAAGCTAGCAGGGTTTTACATATCTGAAACAACTTATTCTGTAGCAGCACAACTTAATAGCCCTGAAGAGATTGCACAATGTTTTAGAAAACATTGTAAACTAGATCAAAGTGCTTTATTGGTGGCAAAACCTGTTTCAAAAGGTTTAGACTCTATGGATATAGAACTTTGGTTAGAGCAAGCACAAAGAGAAGCTGATGAAAAAAAGATAACTGGTAATAGAATAACACCTTATCTGCTAGCACGTTTAGCAGAGCTTTCAAAAGGAAGTAGCTTAGAAGCTAACGTGCGCTTGCTCAAAGAAAATGTTAGACTAGCAACAAATATCGCCTTAGCACTTGAAGCACAAGAAAGTAACATTTATGTATAAAATTCAACAAATTTTAATTTTTTAGAAAATTTCTAAGGTTAAGCCTGTAATATTTAAGATATAGAATAATTTAGGTGGTGTCTGATGAATGAAATAATGAATACAACCCAAGTAATTAATGATAATGTTCTTCCAACTACTATAACAACTGATGAACCTAAGATTCAAAGTCAGTTGGGGCAACTTTTACAAGAAGCACGTGAGAGTAAAGGATTAAACTTAAGTGATGTTGCTAGCCTTACCCATGTACGCAAGGAGTATCTTTCTGCTTTAGATGAAGGGCGTTATGAGGATTTACCTGAGAATGTCTATACTCGCAATTTTTTAAGGCTTTATGCTCAAGCCATAGACCTCGAGGAAAAGCCCATTTTAGAACTTTACAGTCAAGAACGCTATGGTGTTTTAATATCTGAAACAACCAAACCTATACAATCTAAACCTCATCTAACAAGAAGTAAAAAAACCTTAATAACTAGCAGTAACACACGCCTTTGGGCTATTTTACTTAGCTTTGCTGTTTTGGCAGTTTTACTCATAGGAGCTTGGAGGATTTTTGCATTACCTGAGGGCAAGGGTGGTTGGCTTTTTAGTTTACCTTGGGTTCCAGAACCTGTTACTTCACAAGCACCTGAACCAGCACCTGTAGTTAGCCCATTTCCATTAGTAGAAGAAACTATAGCAACTGGGTCTCCTGCTAATGTTGCAGGCATTAATGGTGGTGAAAATTTAGCACCTGTAGCACCTGCTAATGACCTTGTTATGTTTTCGATAACTACAGTGCCTGAAGGTGCCAGAGTTAGCTTAGATAGATACGATTTAGGCCTTACACCCATTTTTGAGGCACCACTTACACCTGTGGATAAAAAAGTCTTACAAATTTCTTTAGAAGGTTATGAGACTATTGAGAAATCGATAGAATTCACTAATGACGTTACTCTTTCCTATGTTCTTGTAGAAGAAGGTACTGTAGAAGAAGGTACTATTTCAGAAGCGTCAGACTTAGTAACTTCAGCAGTCGAGATTGAGCAAACCCAGCAAAATGGTGTAACTCCTAGCAACTTAGCAGAAAGTGTTAACGATGAAACATCAACCACTGCTCCAGAAAATATTAATACTGGAAAAATTACTATTGATATTGAAGAAGCGTCTTGGCTTGAGGTTTATTCTGGCACAGCTAGAAATAGTGGAGAAACGCTAGTTTATAGCATGGCTCAACAGGGTGAGAGCTTTACCTTTGATCTACCTGTTTATGTACGTGCTGGTAATAGTGCTGCTGTGCATATTAAGATAGATGGGCAAGATAGAGGTTACCTTAGTGATAGTGGCTCAGGTGCAGTTCTTGGACAGGCTTTCGAATAGTTAAACAATACTAATTAAGTTGAAAATGGCATTAAGTAGGCTTTGCTCTATACTTCAAGAAAAGTTATTTTAAAACTGTGAAAAGTTTGGTAACTAATCTAATTGCTGTAGCAATGACTATTTTAGGGGTTATTTTAAGTTATATTTCCCCTCTCTATGGAGATATTGTCCGAACAGCAGGTTTATTTGCTCTTTCTGGTGCTATTACCAATTGGCTAGCAGTGCATATGCTTTTTGAAAAAGTACCACTGCTTTATGGTTCAGGTGTTATTCCCAATCACTTTGAAGAGTTTAAAATGGGCATTAAAAAGCTTATTGTGCAGGAGTTTTTTAATGAGCAAAGCATAAAAAACTTCTTCCTAAACGAAAACACAAAAGAAGACCCTGATTTAAAAGAGGATTATTCTAATTTAATAGACAAGATTAATTTTGATAAGGTTTTTGCTGATCTTGTAGATGCTATTTTTACTTCACCTATGGGTAATATGCTTAGTATGCTACAAGTTGATAAAAGAGCCTTAGAGCCTTTAAAAGAACCTGTTGTAGGAAGACTAAAGGCAACCATTCATGAAATGGGTGCTGATCTTTTAAAAGGAAAAAGCGGTGATGAATTTACTCAAGGGCTTACTGGTAAGCTTGAGCAGATGATAGACAACCGCTTAAACGAGTTAACATCTCAAATGGTCAAAGAAATTGTGCAAGATATGATCCGTAGATACCTTGGTTGGTTAGTTGTTTGGGGAGGGGTCTTTGGTGGTATGATTGGACTAGTTGTAAGCTTGTTGGAATCTAGCAACTTACAATAAATTGAGGCTTACTATGAATTTATGGGAAATAGCAAACAGCTCTATTGTAATAACAATAATAACTCTTGTCGTAGGTAGTATTTTAGCTTCTTGGCTAACTGCTATGTGGCAAAGGAGAGCAAAGCAGTATGAAATTAAGTTGCAACAGGCAGAGAAGTTACTTTTGATCTATCATGAATATATAAGGATTTTAAAAGGTGATGATACTAAGTTACGAGGTGAAGAATTTGATCGCCTTCACTCTCAGCTTTATGCTTTGTCAAAGATTACAGGGCTTGTTTTTAAAGATAAGCACGTAGGCAAAAATTGGAAAGATGTGGCCGATACACTAGCAAAGGTCCGTCAGTTGCGTTTGACTGGTAAGAAACCTAGAGATACTAAAGTAACTCAACTATTCAATGAAATTTATGAAGCAGCTCGAGTAGCCACCGAAAAGATGTTCACTGAGCTATTAAAATAATATGCCTAAAGCAAAATCTGATGAAGATAAATTAAAAACTAAGGATATCCTCATGCTTATTTTAGTTAGTTACCGTGCAACATTACCTTATATTTTGATTTTTGCGTTAGTTATGCTCTTATCAACCTACTTGGTAGCTGAGTTTCTCTTGCAATGATATCTGAACTTAAGTTTGATGAGCATGATCTTATTCCTGTGATTACGCAAGATGCTGAAAGTGGACAAGTGCTAATGTTTGCCTTTGCTAATAGAGAGGCACTTGATAAAACTCTAGAAACAGGCGAGGCACATTATTACAGCCGCTCACGTCAAGAGCTTTGGCATAAAGGCGCGACTAGCGGGCACTTTCAAAGTCTACAAGAAATCCGCTATGACTGTGATGGTGATGCTGTACTTTATAGAGTGTTACAAAAAGGAGCAGCCTGCCATATTGGCGAGTACTCTTGCTTTCACCGTAGCATAACTTCTGAAGCCATAACTTCTGAGCTAGAGCCTTCTTCAGGTGAAGTGATGATGCTTTTGCAGCGGGTAATTGATAAGCGCTTGCAAGAATTACCTGAGGGTTCATATGTTAGCAAAATACATAGCAAAGGCTTGGGTTACATTTGTCAGAAGGTTGTTGAAGAAGCAGGAGAAACTATTGTAGCAGCCTTGCAGAACAAGCGAGAAGAGCTTTTAGATGAAGCAGCAGATTTACTGTTTCACTTGACTGTGCTTCTGCGTGAGAGTAAGGTTGATTTGCTCGAGGTTATGAAAAATCTTTATGAGCGACACAAAGAGAAAGGTACTGTCACTAACAACCGTGGATGATTGTTTTGACCTTTCCTATCAGGCCTAGTCTTATACTTGCTTGTCATAATAAGGTCTAAATGTATTACCTATTACTAACCCCAAATAATTAAGGAGTTACTTATGAGTTTTGATGTCAAAATAAAGCTTTTCATCAGTTCAAGTATAGTTATTCTTCTTGCTGGATTAGCTTCTTTATCACAAGCATGCACAGTTGGCGAAATTAATCCTTCGGGCAATACTCAAGAAGAACCAGCTGATTGGGTACCTACTGATGGACGGACTTTGCCAGTTAGAGGAAGTGCAGAGTTTTTGCGGGCCACAGATGGTGAGTATGGTGGTGATGGGTATAGAAGTGTAAAAGTACCAAGCATAGTTGATGATGAAGACCAAGCAACTCATGTAATTTGCATACATGGAAAAATCCCTTCAATGAGTGAGAAAGAAGCTTTAAAAAACGCTGTATACAAAGCAATGGCTGAAAATCCTGAGTGTGAAATAGGTTCTACTATGGAATACCCAGAAGATGCTGAAGTACCTGAAAACTGGTTGAGGCAAGAAGGTCAAACTATTGATGAGGAAGAATATCCTCTCTTGTATAAATATTTGTCTGCAAAGGGAGAAGATGAGTTGCCTCGAGAAAAGAACAGCATAATTTGTGCTGATGGGAGCTGACTTAAAGTAGGTCTCGTCACCTTACAGGAATAGGATTATCTCTAAATAAGACTTTGAACTGCGAATTACTCGTGTTTTTGGATACAAGAAACACTACCAAAATACTTAAAAGGAGAAGACCTATACAATAAGTGTTTGAGTACACAGGGAGTTATGCGTATGTTAAAGATTTTTCAGCAGCTTATTCTCGGCTTTTCTGTTTTATTTCTTGCTACTTTTTCATCAGGCATAGCTCAGGTATGTAGCGGTATTGATATCGCTGAAGACAATGTGGTTATCAAGCTAACAGCATCTTTATTTGACAAATTAAATTCAGAAGAGCAAGCCTACCTGATAGAAAAATCAGGAATTGATCCAAATACCATTAATGATATTGATAAGGCGTGCACTCTGCTAGATGTCTGGGTTATAGGTGGTGTCCTTAATACAAAACTGTTTGGTATCCCAATAGCCGATACGCTTCCTAGGGAGCTAGCTCGAGCTGATAATCAGATAGATCGTGAGTGGCTGGTTTGTTTTGTAGGTAGCATTGCTGGCAATGCCGCCGCCGAGTGCGATCCAGCTGTAGTCAGAGAAGAGCTAGTTTCAAACGAGGGTTTGCGTCTGACCTTTAGTGATAAAGGTGAGCTTGATGAGGCATTATCGATTTCTGGGACTGAATCTAGTTCTGAGTTTGATCCTTGGGGGGATTTGTATCAGGCTTTGGAGGATTTGTTTGGAGATCTTTTTAATAACTAGTGTCTTGTAAGGAATGTTTGTAGAAAACCATGATTTTAAGTTTATGAGGTGTAGGAAGTAAATTTCCGTGCCTTAACTGTTAAAATTAAAAACCCAAGATAGGAGTTCAAAATAAGGAATTAGTAAATCATGTATAAGAAATTTGTTCTTAGAATATTAGGTTTTTTTTGCCCTATAATGGTCATTTTAGGCGTAGCTTCTTCACAAGTTGATAATACAAATGACTTACTCGTTGCTTTTCGTGAAGAGATTCTGTTATCTCAGCAATTACTAGATGAACTTGCTTTAGAAATTGATAATTACAAACAGTGGTTTAAAAACTATCAATCTCGGTTTTTATCTGAGAATGCTGAAGATGAAGAACAAAACGATGTCATTAGTAAGCAGCTAAATAAAATCTGGCAGCAAATTGAAAGGCTCGAGCCCAAAACCTCTACAAACTGGCTTGATATCCTCTTGAACCAATTAGATACTAATGCCTTTGCAAATGCCCCTCCCGATGAGATTGAAGGCTGGATAAATAGTCAAAGGCAGTATGTGAAGCAAATCCAAGCAGATGTAAGAGCTTTGGGAAAAAATGTCGAAGAAATCCAACAAGCTTATATTTTGGTTGAAGAAATTGCCCCAATCTCGGAGGTTTTTAAAACCTCTGAAGTTTCAGTGCATCTTAATGAGGAAGATGATGTCCTTGAGGCTACTTTACTCTATCTACTAGCAGGATTAGAGACTTGGGGGAGTTGGCTCGAGCCAGTTAATGACATTGGTTTACTACCTGAAGCTGAGGGGCGTTTTATGGTCTCGAGCACTCCCATTTTGCAAACAGGAGTAATCCCCGGAGGCATAGGTGTAGTAGGCTTTGCACAGCCAATTACTGTTAGTAGAAGTGGTGCGCCTGAAGGGTTTAGTGAGAATCAGTACCTCTATGAAACAGCTCTAACTGGTTACGATGACAGTGTTGAAGATGTATTTGAGTCAGTCTCTTACCTTGATAGACTTAACTATAAATATGGAGTAGAAGTTAATGGGCGGGTGGCTCGAGTCTATCGCAAACCTATTGAAATAGATTTGTCACTTAACACTATGCTGCAAAAACTAGGAGCACCCCCAGAAGTTGCTGAAATCTGGGTGGCAGAGTACGCTGAGATAGCCCACTTACCACAGAGTATTCAGTTGTCCTGGTTAATTGCAGGAAACCCACTGGCAAAAGATTACCAAGTGTATGTAGGAAGTGTGCTAGAAACATTTGATTTGAATACATTGCTAGCAGGAAGCGCTACTAATGGAGATTTCTCTTCACCTCAAATTAAAAATACAGGATGGGTTAATCAAGACCCTTTTTGGGAAGAAGTGCAAAAACAGCCTCTTCTGAATGCTTTCATCAGTCTCTTAAGTGATGCCAGTGAGGAAATAAAACGCAGTTTTATAGTTTCTCTTTTCTTTTTAGAACCTACTCCTCTAGGAATTGGAGCAGCCAGCAGAACTAGTAAAGACCAAACTAATTCTAGGAATGTAAGCTTGCGTCCCAAGCCATTTTTCTGGTCAGAAGCTAATACAACCCCCAATGCTAACAATCCTACTTCTCCCACAGCAAATCCTCCCTTAGATCCTGATCAAAGCTTAGTAGCAGAAGCTATGAAGCAAAAAAAGAATTTAATTAAATATTGGATGCCCACACAAGGCTACCAGACAATTCCTTGGTCAGAAAGAAACCTGCTTAATCCTAATGACCAAAGTACTCCTTACTTTATTATGGCTGTGACAGCTTTACCTCGCTTTGCCCCAAGAAGACAACCAGAGCACAAGTCAAGCTATGAAACAGTTGTGAGTAACATAATTAATAATCACCTGCCCAAAAATCAACCTGTTTTGAAGGTATTTACAGGTCAGAAAGTCAAAGACCGTAAAGTAATTAATAATCAAGGTGAACTAGTATATTTTGCTGACAGAGACTTCTTATGGATTGCAGAGCTTGATAATAGTGCTACTATGGAACATGCGGCTAATCACCACAGAAGAGTCCACTCTCCTTATGTTGTAGTGAGTATTAACAATGGTCCTTATATAGCTGGTGGTTTACCTCAGATAAAGGACTTATTGGAAAGTAGACAAAATTACACTATTAAGACTGTAGTGATCAAGTTAAAGGGTACTGCTCATTATGGAAACCTAGCTGCTAAAAATTCTCCTACTCTTTCTAGAGAATCACAAAGTACTTGGTTAAGTATTGTTGGCAAGGTAGCTCAAGATATTTTTAGTTGGCTTCCCACAACGCAAGACAGACTTTTTCTACAATCCACTCATAGATTTGCACATTTTGGTAGGGGGCACACTGAACCAGAAATTAAGATCTCTTCTATGGTCACTTGGAAAGATCTTCCTTCTGATGAAGAGTTATTAAATGAGCGCCGTCAGTGGAACACTAATGTGTTTTTAGTGCGAGTTAGACAGGGTTACTTAACTATTCGCACTGATGAACTCGAGTACTTGCAAGCACGTGCTGATGAAGAGCCTCAAGTGCATACTCTACTTCTAGCACAGTCAGCACAAAAAGATATACGAACTTCGCTGCAAAGAGCCTTACAAAACAGAAATCTTGACTGTGAATCGGTCCGAGTACTCTCTGCAAGAGGTATGGAATTAGCTTATTCGCCACAATGCTCATTAGTAGCAACAGACAGTGGTTGGGAACTTGCCCAAGCAAGTGAGAAAACTCAACTTGCAACAGCACTAGATGATGATCAACCTATTGTTATCTTTCGCCCTGAAGATAAGCCTGCTTCGGCACTACCTCTAAATCTTTTAGTTGATACAGAACCAAGCTCTATTGAAAATTTACAAGTAAGTACCCTAGTGCCAGTTTATGACCTTGAAGACTTAGACGTTACGGAAAAGGAAAGTGCTACTAGCCTAAGCATTGCTGACTCTATTAGCAGAACCCTTAGATTTTTCCCCAAGCAAAAGGAATTTGAGGTACTGATGCCAGAATCTATACTAGAGAGGCAGATTAAATACACCAGTATACCCCCAGAAAACCACGTTGCAAAATATGATTACGACAAAATTAATGTAGCAGTACCTACAGAAAATCAAACTATTACGTTTTATGGCCTTAGAGAAAGTACTGCTGGGGCTTTGCCTGAAAGTGTAGGGGTTTTTGAATTACCCCAAAGTGACGTAGTAACTTCTTCTGGCGAGTGGAACAAAGATCGCATTCTAGAGTTGGCTCAAAGTTTTCAAGAAGCACATACCCCACCTTATCTTATTGTGCAGTCAAGCCAAGGTAAATTTTATGAAGGCTCTTTACGCAAGCTTAAAGAAACTTTCTCTAAAATAGGAGAACCTCCCCAAAGGCTAGCAGTAATGGTCACTAAACTAGCAGGGACAGATCTTTGGGGAAATAGTTATCAGGCACATGAAAACTCGGGCTGGTTAAGTACTACTTCTTTGAAGGTGCTCGAGCAATCTAAATCACTCAAAATTGATCCTAGTAGTACAGTAATGGTTTGGTCTTCTACAGGCAAAAGGCAAGCTGTTTTTACAGCAGAGGGCAAGTTACAAATAGAGCAAATGATACAGTGGGAAACACGTCCAGATAATCAAATTCTTAAATCCTTACGTAAGACTTGGCGAGGGAACATGATACTAGTACATGTACCTAACCAAGGTTATCTAATAGCGCAACCCAACGAGACAAAATTCTTGTTAGATTCGGCACCGATACAGATTGATAGCTTAATATTATCTTTTGACAGAAAGAAAAATTTTTCAGATATAGTCTTTGAAGCAACTACAGTGATGCGAGAATTGCCTGTAACAGGTTCAATCCGTGTCCTTTCTTCTTCTGTAGACCCTGACATAGAAGAAAGTTCTTTTCTTGATGGGGTTGATTTAGCCTTCTATTTAGATAGCAACAAACAATTGCAAGTCAATCTAAAACATAGTGGTTTAGAATTAGTTCAGCAAACTCCTGAGCACTGGCTTAGTTATGCTGAATTTAAAGGTTCACCTTTAGCTGTTCTCGAGTGGCCAGATGGTGAAAGATCCCTAGCCTTGTTTACACACATTACAAAAACAACACAGCAGAGCATAGCAGAAACAAAGCCTCAGTTAATTGTTCCTGCTTATGATTTTGGAGATTTAGATGAGTCTATGCTAGACCAAGATGAGGTAGAAGAGTCTATTGCTATTACTTTGGAATATACTTTGCAACAAGCTCTTGTCCTCTGGCCGAATCAAACCTCTTTTCAAATAGTTATGCCGCATAAGAAAGATCCTAAACTTTACAGTCAAGATGTTCCTTCTCGAGTACAATCTGGTTCTTTAGGAGTGATTGAGGTAACAAGGCAGTCAGACAATACAAAGATTAAGTATTACTATAGACCTTAAAAAGCTTGAGTCTTGCCTAAAAGGTAAAAAACCATATTTTAGCCCTAATTTACACAATGTCCCTAACTGTTACCTATAAAACCTTTTCTTTATAGGTTTCACCCCAATCATGAATTGATTGAAAAGTAGGCCTGAGTGCTTTTGCTATATCTGTGCAAACGTACTCAACTCTTGGCGGGATTTCGGGATAATGCTGTCTGTTTACTAGGCCATCACGCTCGAGCTGTCTAAGTTTCTCAGTAAGCATTTTTTGAGAAATACCGGGAATGTGGCGTTTAAGTTCATTAAAGCGTTTCGGTTTATCCTTTAGATGCCATAAAATTTCAATTTTCCACTTGCTACTAAAAAGTTCAAAGATAGGAGTAATTGGACAAGAAGGCTGGGAAGACTTTGATGATTTACTATTAGCCATAAATATCCTTTCATTGCTTAGCTACTATAAGTAACCAAGTTACTACATAGTGCCTAGTTGACTTTACATACCTGTAATTTTATAACTTTAGTTATAAATCTTGTGTTAGCTCAAGGTTTTAAAAGTGAAGGAGATGGACATGAGAAGATTGCCACTAATGATGTCCGTTATCGGTTTTGGTTTGTTTTTGCTCGTAGTTTTTCCATCATTCTCGGAATCAGATAATGAAGCAGCACTTCAGGAGCAAATTGATGTATTAACTGCTGAATTACAAGCGTATAAAGATGAAGAAACTCGTGTTAAGTATAATTTATCCCTTATGACACAAGCTGATGTTTCCATGAATGCCAGAAATTGGGTTGGTTTCAATCATGTACATTCAGATGACGTTGTTATTACATCACCCGACGCACCAATTCCCAGTGAGAACAAAGAGGTTCACCTAGCTGCTGTACAGGCCTTCGTAAACGCTTTCCCGGATCATAAGATAGAACAACCCTATATTGCGTTAATCGGGCAGGGTGATTATATTTGTGCAGTTCACCAAAATGGGGGAACATTCACTGAACCTTGGCATTTACCCGGTACTGATACCGTTATTCCTCCCAACGGCAAAAAATACACTATGAAAATGGTGACGATTGCTAAGGCTGAAGGTGACAAATTGACTGAAGAAATGATCATTTATGACATGGCTGACATGATGAGACAACTTGAGCTAACATTTGAATGAAAATCATAGTTATAGGTGCAAATGGCCTAATAAAAAGTACTGTATATAGAGTCTTTGCAATTTATAGCAGCATAAAACATATAAGGAGAAAAATATGTCAGATAAAAGCTTTATAGACGAACTCAAACAGGCTACCAAAGCTGCGTGGTGGATCATACTTATTCAGGGTATAATTATGCTGATTTTAGGACTTATGCTTTTGGGCCATCCAGATAAAACTCTAGTTGTACTGATCACACTTTTAGGTATATTTTGGTTGATTAATGGCATTCTTGATATTGTTGCTGGTATCACAGGACGTACAGGTAACTCAAAGGCTTGGGTTATTTTTGGTGGCATTATCATGGCGTTGGCAGGATTAGTAGTACTTAATCAACCACTGCTCGCAGGTAAGATAACTACAGCCTTCTTAGCTTCAGTAATTGCCATAGCAATTATTGCTAATGGTTTTTTTCAAATCTTTGCTGGGCGTGTCACAGGTATCTCAGATGCTGGACTGGCTAGAGAATGGTCATTTAGTAGCTTATTAATTGGTATCCTTTATATTATTGGCGGTGTCCTTTTATTAACACACCCTGCTTGGGCAATTGTAACTTTCTTAACCCTTGTGAGTATCTGGGCACTTCTTGCTGGAATTGCTCAAATAGTAGCTTCTTTTCGAGTACGTAGTGTCATTCAAAAAATCACAACATAATTTCTTGTTTTACGTGACGTTACAGTCAACATTGCAACATCAAAGTTACAAGAAAGAATTAAAGGATGAACCAATCTAGTAAAGAGCAAAGATCACCCATGCACGACTCAGTTGAGCCCCGTGTATACCCAATGAATTATATAATTGGAATAATTAATACTAAAGAAGATGTTGACAATGCTGTGAAGTCCTTACACGAAGCAGGTTTTGCTGAAGATGCTATTGATCTATTTACGGGTGAAGAATTCGTAAAACAAATTGATCCCAGCGGTGAATATCACGGTCTAAAATGGCGCATCATTCGTGCTCTTCAACACCTTGGGGGAGAGGGTGAAATTTACGATCGTTTTAAAGAAGCCATGCTAGCTGGCTACTATACTATTTCTGTGCCGGGTAAGGAGTTAGAGACTCGGGAACAAGCCAAGAAAATTCTAAAAGAGCACAACGCTTATGACCTCCATTTCTTTGGTAAGGGTGCGATTGAGGATTTATAGAGAATATGCACTAAGGACTGCCCAACAAATTATAGTCATTTGGCCAGATTTTCTCACTGGTTAAGTACTATCCTCTACTTTTTTAACAAGATGATTAGACATATAGTGTATTGCTAAAATAAATAGGAAAACTTTTATTATAAATTTGACAGGGTCGCTAAATCGTAATTATACTTTAGTAGAAACGAGGAAGAATTATGCGTCTTTTCTTTACTTTTTTTATAGTTATTTTAATTGCAGTTAGTTCTTACATAGTATCCCAAGATGAACAACAACGTGTTTGTAGTGAGGGCCTAGTGCAAATTGTTAAACTAGGTGATGATGGTAGAACCCTTGAAAAATCCTGTGTTACTCCAGATATAGCTGAAAGATTTAGTGCATTTGGTTGGGAAATTGTTACGCCAGGCTCTGAAGAGGTTGTTTCGCCTAGTGTAATTGAGAAAGAAGCTGTAGGTACAGAAAGCACTGAAGAAATACCTGAAGTCGTTGAAGAAGTGCCCGAGGTTGTTGAAGAAGTAAGTGAGGATACCGCAGAAGTAGGAGAACTTACCACATTTGCTATTATTTCAGGGGAATCAAAGGCTTCTTATAAAACCCGTGAGAAATTCTTTGGTGGTGCTATTGCAGCAATAGGATTTACTACTGGAGAGCATGAAACGGTAGGTAGTACTAAGCAGATGATAGGACAGATCGAGCTTAATGCAGATGACCTATCAATTGGCCGTAGTCACTTTGGGGTGGTAATTGCATCTTTGCAATCTAACTTAGCCAGACGTGATGAAACTATTCGTGAAAAAGATTTAGAATCTGCTAAACATCCCATTGCAGAATTTACAGCTACATCTATAGAGAACTTACCAGCAAACTATCAAAAAGGTGAAGAAGTTAATTTTCAAATGTTAGGCGATATCACTATTCGTCAAGTTACTCAGCCTATTACTTTTGATGTAACTGCGACTGTGACTGATAAAGCCCTTGAAGGTGTGATGGTGGCAGATGCACGCATGACTGACTTTGGATTTAACCCTCCAACTTGGGCAGGCATTTTCGAGGTAGAAGATGATTTTCAGATAGAAGTAGAGTTTACTATGAGTAAGCGTGATGCGTGGGATGAGAGTATTGCCAGCACTGAAAACATACTTGAAAAGCTAGACATACCTCAAGAATTGCTTTCAGCAGCTCCAGAGGGAGCAAGAGAAGGGCTGAATGTACGTCAATTTGTAGTAGTTCCTGATAGCGCAAAGGCTTCTTATTTTACCCAAGAAGAGTTTCTACCGGGTGCACTCGAGCAACTAGGTGTAACAGTTGGTCGCCACGAGAGGTCTGGTAGCACAACAAATGTTTATGGGCAAATGGTCTTTAATCCTGATGATCTTTCTGAGCCACTTGGCCCCAATCGTTTTGTAGTACAAATAGAGTCCCTTACTTCTGATGAAGAGGAAAGAGATGAGCGTTTGCGTGAAGAATGGCTCGAATCCTCTAAATACCCCTTTGCCACCTTAACAGCTACCTCCATTGAAAATGCTCCAGAGAGTTACGAACTAGGCGAGGAAATCAACTTCACCATGCAAGGTGATCTTGCTATTCGTGAAGTAACTCAGCCTACAACTTTTGATGTTACTGCTACCATAGGCAGTGATAGCATTACAGGAGTAATGGCAGCAGATTTACGCATGACCGACTTTGGTTTTAATCCACCAAGCTGGGCTGGTGTGTTTACTGTTGATGATGATTTTAAAGTAGAGATAGAGTTTGAGATGGTGGAACAAGAACTAGCGCCACCTCCTTTACCTAGTGAATAAATTATTTCTGCTTTGGTAGTAATTGGGGGCTGAAGTCCAATGGAACAAAAATGTATGCTAAGGACAGTTTAGTATATCTAAACTGTCCTTACTGTTGGACTTCAAACCCTTAGATGTTTGACTAGCAAGCTTAAGGAGAAAGCTATGTACATTTTTTCTACTTTTTCAGTCTTGGTAATAATTATCAACTTGCTATCTTTAGTTACAGCTCATGATGTTACTTCTTCAATATGTGAAGAAGGATTTGTTTTAGTAGTTAAAGAAAATACCTCTGAGGCCTCTTGTGTGAAGCCTGAAACTGCTGATGCTGTTGTTAAACGTGGTTGGGGTATTATAGCTGAGGAGACTTCACCCACAGTATCAAGTAGTAATATTGTGGAGAATTTTCCTGAGACACCTATTTATGTCCCTAGTGAACAAGGTGACCAAATTTCTATAGGTGCTGGTGTTGATTCTATAGTGAAAATTACTTCTACAGAAACAGATGGGGTGTTTGAATTATTTGAAATAATTGCTCAATCTGGTTCTGGACCGCCTCGCCATATTCATAACGATCAAATTGAAATCTTTCGTATTCTTGAGGGTGAATTTGAGTTTTTGGCAGGGGATTCCTTAATAAAAGCTAGTGTAGATGATATAGTTATTGTTCCACCCAATACTATACACGCCTTCAGTAACCTTGGAGATACCCCCGGACGTTTATCATTTATTGTCCTTCCAGCATATAACTTAGGAGAATTTTTCTATATATTAGATGAATACTTACAAGCTGGTGACTGGCCTAGCCCGGAAACTATGCAAGAATTGTCTGATGAATATAATATGGAGGT
This sequence comes from Trueperaceae bacterium, assembly GCA_965223045.1. Lineage (GTDB taxonomy): Bacteria > Deinococcota > Deinococci > Deinococcales > Trueperaceae > CBDCVN01. The sequence continues at coordinate 1,944,394 of CBDCVN010000013.1, read as the reverse complement.
AGTTGGTCCACCACTAAATAAGGAGTAATAGTTTACCTGATTTGGTAATGAAGTAAACTGGAAATGCTCGTAAAATCGCTTTGCTTAGTGATTTTTACCATTCTTAAAAATCAGCTTAAACTCTTGGTCAAAACTTGATTGCAAAATCACTTTCAATCCATGATTTGGCTGTATCCTCGTCTACACAAACCACTGAATCAGCATTAATTATTTTGACTCTTACTTCCTCTGCATCACAAGAAATTTCTTCAGCTGTTTCTGAAGTATCCTCACTACCTGATTCACTTTTTGCTTCTTGCTTAGAATCTCTTTGTTCAGACTCCTGCCCCTCAGTTTCTTGCTGATTAGACTCTTGCCTCTCAGCTTCTTGTTCAGATTGCTCATCAAATGCAACTGCAAAATTACCTTCTATCCACGATTCAGCAGTATTTTTGTCTACACAACGCACACTGTCATCTTTAATGAGCTTAATTTGAACCTCATCGGGGTCACAGGGGCCTTCGGCAATCACTTCTGAACTTGATTCACTAATTGATTCATTCTGTGTTTCTTGCACAGTTTCTTGCTGTTCAGGCTTTTCTTGCTTAGCCTCTTGCATTGATTCCTGTTCTGAATTTCCATCAATAGCAACTGCAAAATTACCTTCAACCCATAAGTCAGCTGTAGCCTTTTCTACACAACGCACAACATCATCTTTAATGATTCTAACTTTTACCTGACCGGGGTCACAGGAATTTTCTGCTACTATACTTGAAGTTACATCACTACTTGACTCAGCTTCTGCTTCTTGTTCACTTTCTGCTTCTTGCTCAGTTTTTGATAGTTCAACTTCTTGTTGCTCAGCCTCTTGTTGTTGAGGTTCTTGTTGTTTGAGTTCCTGTTGCTCGAGCCTTTGCTCAGATGGCCCATCAAATGCAACTGCAAAATCACTCTCAATCCATGATTCAGCTGTATCTTGGTCTACACAAACTACTGAATCAGCATTAACAATCTTGACCTGCACCTCATCGGGGTTACAACCTTCTGCAATTATTGCTTCTTGTCCTTGTACAAAAGCAGCGCTAAGTATAACTAGCAAAATCAATGTCCATATTACATTTAAGACTCTATCCATAAATATACCTACTATCTATTAGTCTAATTAGTTTCTTTTATGTACTAAAAGACTACGGGTAAAATCATAACTGGAGTTTATAAGGAGTTATTAAGTTATATACTAAAAATGGGTTAAAATCGAACATTTTTTATAGAGGGATTTTTGATGAATAATACTTATTGCGCATCTAAAGAATCTCATGTGTAAATGCCTAAAGCTAAGCCGTTTTCAGCTTTAACTTAATCAAATTAAGAGAAAGGACTACTTGTGAGTAACTTACAGCTTTTTTCGTTTGAGGGTAAAGAAGTGCGCACTGTAATTATTGGTGGTGAGATTTGGGCTGTCGCTAAAGATGTGGCAGTATTGCTAGGATATGCTAATACAGTCAAGGCTATTGCTAGGCATTGTAAAAATGTTCGTTCAGCAAAGAGTTTGTTTAAGGGGTCTGAAACGCACCCCTTTTCTTTACACCCCCAAACACTACACCCCCAAACACTATTAATCAATGAAGGCGACATCAACCGTCTAATTTTTAGCTCCAAACTCCCTATAGCCGAGGAAATTCGTATTTGGTGGTTTGAAGTGGTCTTACCCTCTATTAGAAAAACAGGCTTTTATTCCACAGATCAATTACCTACACTAACAAATAGTGAAGTTATAGCTAAACTGGACAAGGTTATTGGTGTGCTATCCCAAATTCAACCCATGCAATTTGCTATACATAACATGGATACTCGAGTAATTAAATTAGAAGCCCAGCTAGAAAACCTCACTAATAATCCTTCAGGGGACTTGACAAGTATTACCACTGATATAGCAGAGATTAAAACGCAAGTTGAACAACTTACTCTTCAGTTTCAATATGTTGGAGAGCAGGTTCAGGAAAATCTTGGCAAAGTTAAGTCTAATACTGAATTTACTAAGGTGATTCCTATAAACACCAAGGAAAGTAAAGAACTAAGCATTATAGTTAAAGAGATTGCTACTGCTGCTGGAAATAGTACAAATACTATTTGGAATCAATTTAAATATGAATTTGGGCTTATGAGGTCTTATAAGGACTTGCCCAAAGTGCATTTTGCGTCAGCCAAGGATTTTCTGCAAAAACAGCTAGCAAAGGTTGAAAAGCTGTCACAAAGATTAATTTAAAATGTAGCAGAATTAGACATGTTCTATCATTGGGTACTGTCCCTACCATATAAACCCACACAAACCTCACTGATATTCTGATTAGCGTTTGGCAAGCTTGTAAACAAAAGCAAAAAAATTTTATACTTGAATTGAAAGGAATAAATTTTATGAAAGATATTGAAGTCACTAGGTTAGCTTTTATAGCATTTGTAAAAACCTTTATTTTTACCATGTTAGTAATTTCCTTTATTCAGATTGGTTTAGCAAAAGATTATACAGAGGCAATTGAAGCGGGACCTATCTGGGATCAAGCTGATGCAGAAACAAAGTGCCCTGCTGTGGCTCAAGAGAACAATGGTACATGGACTGGACAATGGTGGACAACAGTTCCAGGTGAAATGTCTGTTTGTCAAGTTAAGTTTATTACAGCAGCAATTGAAGCAGGACCTATCTGGGATCAAGCTGATGCAGAAACAAAGTGCCCTGTTGTGGCTCAAGAGAACAATGGCACATGGACTGGGCAATGGTGGACAACAGTTCCAGGCGAAATGTCTGTTTGTCAAGTCACGTTGAACGAGAGTACTACAGAAGCAATTGAAGCGGGACCTATCTGGGATCAAGCTGATGCAGAAACAAAGTGCCCTGTTGTGGCTCAAGAGAACAATGGCACGTGGACTGGACAATGGTGGACAACAGTTCCAGGCGAAATGTCTGTTTGTCAACTTATAATAAACGAGAGCCCTACAGTGGCAATTGAAGCAGGGCCTATCTGGGATCAAACTGATGCAGAAACAAAGTGCCCTGCTGTGGCTCAAGAGAACAATGGCACGTGGACTGGGCAATGGTGGACAACAGTTCCAGGCGAAATGTCTGTTTGTCAAGTCACATTGAGCGAGAGTACTACAGAAGAAATTGAAGTGGGGCCTATCTGGGATCAAGCTGATGCAGAAACAAAGTGCCCTGCTGTAGCTGAAGAGAACAATGGTACGTGGACTGGACAATGGTCGACAACAGTTCCGGGTGAAATGTCTGTTTGTCAAATTGAATTAAACTAGGCTAGTACATTACCAATAACAAATGAAGTACATAATTAGGTAAAATTAACTATTTTTCGTTTTTTGCGTGCCGGGGTGTGATAACCAGGACACACATGGGCATTTAATTGCAAAGATACTTCTAAATCCCCCTTTTTAAAGGGAGTTTTCTTACTATAGGTGTCCAGATAAATAGTTGCCTTATCAACGCAAGGGTGTTTACAGGGAAGAGATCTTTGCAAGTAATTAGATTCCTCATGATAAAGTAAAGCTATTTGCAAAGGAGTATTGATGTCATATAAAAAAATCAATGTCCCTGAAGGGGATAAGGTCTTTATAGAAAATGATACATTGCAGGTCAGTGATAAACCCATTGTTGCTTTCATAGAAGGTGATGGTACTGGCACAGATATTTGGGCAGCTTCTCAGCGCGTTATTGACGCTGCAGTAGAAAAAGCCTACGATGGTCAAAAGAAAATAGCTTGGATGGAAATTTACGCGGGTGACAAAGCTAATGATGTTTATGGTGAGGTAGTCTGGTTACCTGATGAAACTATTGAAGTGTTAAATGAATACCTAATTGGTATCAAAGGACCTTTGACAACGCCTGTGGGTGGTGGTATTCGCTCTATTAATGTGGCTATTCGTCAGAGGCTTGACCTCTATGCTTGTTTGCGTCCAGTACAGTATTTTGAGGGCGTACCTAGCCCTGTTAAAGAGCCTGAAAAAGTAAATATGGTCATTTTTCGTGAAAATACTGAAGATATTTATGCAGGTATAGAGTACCAAGAAGGTACTGAAGCAGTTAAAAAATTTCTCGAGCTATTTAAAAATAACTTCCCAGAATCCTATGCTAAAGTGCGCTTCCCTAGCAGCAGTGGTATAAGCATTAAACCTGTTTCTAGAGAAGGTACACAAAGACTTGTTAAAAGCGCTGTAGATTATGCTATAGCTAATGATTTACCTTCAGTGACACTTGTTCATAAGGGAAATATCATGAAGTTTACTGAAGGTGCTTTCAGAGATTGGGGTTATGAACTTGTTAAAGAGCAGTATGGTGCACAGGAGCTAGATGGTGGCCCTTGGTGTACTATTAAAAATCCTAATAATGGCAAAGAGATTATTATTAAGGATGTTATAGCCGATGCTATGTTGCAACAAGTGCTTACTCGCCCTGCTGAATATAGTGTTATAGCTACACTAAACCTTAATGGCGATTACCTCTCAGATGCTTTAGCTGCACAAGTAGGTGGCATTGGTATAGCTCCCGGTGCAAATATTAATTACCAAACGGGTCACGCTGTTTTTGAAGCCACTCATGGTACTGCTCCTAAGTATGCAGGTCAAGACAAGGTAAATCCTTCGTCTGTTATTCTCTCAGGAGAGATGATGTTGCGTCACCTAGGTTGGAATGAAGCTGCTGATCTTATAACTAATAGTATGAGCAAAACTATAAGTCAAAAAACTGTTACCTATGATTTTCACCGTTTGATGGCTAGGGCTAAACTCTTAAAGTGCAGTGAATTTGGTGATGCATTAATTGCTAATATCTAACTGAATTTTATAGCGAAATTCTATTACAGCAAGCATTTTCTCGAGAGTTTCTGTTACCCACTTTGCATTATCTTGCGGTGGCTTTTTCAGATAGCTTTCTAATATAGTTTTAGCGGTGTTTACTTCCATCTTGAGGGTATAATCCCTCAGACGGTTGTGCCAATCGTAAGAAGGCCATTTTTTTGCTCTAGTTATTATTTTCAAGGTGCTTTCTAGGATAGTTTTAGTAAGCTCTTTTCCCCAAGGATTAGTATTTGATAATAAAATGTGTATGACTTCATAACTCGTTTGATTTTGTCTTCTCTGATCCATGAACTGAGCAGACTTTAGAGTTAATAGAATCTTGTCTTGTTCACTAGGGTCAAGTAAATTAAATAACTGCTCTAAAGTTCCATCGGCAAGGTGAAATAACTTATCGAGAGGAAGCTTTAAGAACGCTCGAGCCCAAAGTTTATCATCAAAGTTTACACAGGCTTCAGCCCAAGCTTCTAAAAGAAGTACTTCCTCTTTGTTATTTATAGCAGAATTAAGGAGTTTTTCAGCTACTTGGTTAAACCTATCACACCAATTACTTGGAGGAGTCCTTACTAAAATTTGTCTAGTAGCTATCTGCAAATCATTGCTAATTTTATACTGACTCAAATTATTCTCATTAATTATCTTGGGATTTATATGAAGCTTCCCCTTGCTGTAAGTAAGCAGTTCTTGTGTATAAGTATTTAGGTTTTTTGCTAATTTTGAATCAGGTAAGGTAGCTAGCAGTTCTGCTACTTTTTCGCTAACCCGTTTGCTTTTGTCCTTGAGCGCTTTCTCCAAAAATCCCTCATCATTTGGATTTAAGCCTGTATCTAAAGCAGTGATAAAAGCTAAGCGATCTTTGACAGATTCAGTTTTCCAAGTTGAGCTAAGTAAGGTTAAAGCTGCCTCAGGATTTTCTTTACGCAGATGCCTAAGCAGTTCTAAACGCTCTTTTGCAGTGCCTGTTTCCCACAAATCCTCATCAACTACCCCTATTGCCCAGTGCCACTCAGGATTCTGTTTAGCTAACCACTGCCCACGCTCTCCTAGCAGAGGTAAAATGGCCTCACGATATTTTTCTGTTTTGCCTAGCTCGAGAAAATTCGGCAAGCTTGCTGCTGGTAAAATTTTACCTGCTTTTTTGACTAGCTCGAGCCACTCAACTAACACCTCTTTATAGCTACCACTTAACATTTGTTTGAGTTGTGAACTGTAATGAGCACTAGGGTGCTGTTCACTATTGCTAATAGTTGTTTCTGTTGATAATGTTTTAGGCAAGCGCCCTGCTTTTTGCTGCATGGTTGCTGCTACTGCAGCACTCAAAAACTTTGTCTCTGATGTTTGCTTTGCTGCAGTTAATTCAGGAAAATGAGCGGCTGAATCAAAGCTTAGTCTTTCAGTACCAACCAAAGCACATTTGATTATTTCTTGATAGACATTAACCATAAAGCTTGACTACCTTTTTATTAACCTGAGTACTTAATGGTAAGAAAGTTTCTCCATCCCACTGACCGAAGACCTTAATAGGATTTCCACCACTTAGGGAAAGTATTTCCCAGCCCCTATCAAATTCACTGTGGAGGGGTAGAGTTCTTTTAGCAGTATCTTGCAGCCAGAAATAATCTTCATGATAGATAGGCTTTATATTATCTAAGCTCATAGGAAAGCGGCTTATCCACGGATTTTTACTTAGGGCTCGAGCATAACTAGCTGTAGCATTATCCAAATCGGCAAATCCTGCAAAGTCCTTATACCTTTTTCCCTTACTATGGCTTTTAATTAATGCTCGTCTAGGTGCTAAACCAGAAAATAGAACCAGTTCTGCTTCATAGCTCATGCCTTGCCTTAAGTTAGTACCAAATGGTTTGTTGCCATAAGCAAAGTCCAAAACTAATGCATATTGGTTACTACCCTTGCCCCATAACCACATATGCTGAGTTTTAAGCCTTTCTTCTTCAGTTATATAGTGTCCTAAAACCAGCCAAGTATCAAAGATACCTGCTTGGGTTAATAATTCTTGCTGATTTTGCGTCCAACCTATAAGAGAGCGAATTTCAGCCACCATTTCTGCTGGCAAATTATCTAAATGTTTATAGCTTTCTATTAATAAATAAAGTAGGCTTACTTTCTCTAACAATCTTTCTGACCAATTTGTCCCTGAGCTAGGTAAACTGCTCATTTCACGTAACATACGTGCTAATCCAGATGCTTGAGCATCCACCATGCGAGCGGCCATATTATCCCAAAAGCTGAAGGGCTTACCCTGCAAAGTTGCCATACCCTGACGCACTAGATCATAAAGCCACAATTCTAATTCTTGCAAGCCCGCTGTTACTTTTTTCTGGCGCTCCTCACTGCTTTTCTTTGTGGTTTGAGCATTGGTTTTAACTGTCGCTTTCTCAGTTTTTTGTTCGGCGCGTTTTGCTCGAGCTAAAAGCCACTGAGTTACCCACTGTGGTGGTATAGCTTGTTGGAATTCCTTTGACTTATCAACAAGCAAAAATAAAAGTGCTAAAGAATGCTTACAAGGAAACTTGCGGCTAGGGCAGGAACACTTAAAGGCTATTTGGTCAAGGTCTACACAAGTCTGATAAGGGTTTTTGCCGCTACCCTTGCACTCGCCCCAAAGAGCTTTGTCATTTTTTCCTAGATTTCCCCACTTGTTTAAAGCAGTAAGTTTATTAGCAGCTTTGATAGAGGCATCATCAGGAGCTAAAGCAGTAATTTGTTCATGGGTCCAGGTCTTTTGCATGATGAATTTTAAAGGTGCTTAGAGGTATATTGCAAGGTCTTGCATTTAAACAATCCTGTTGGAAGATTTGAGCGTTAGATGAATCTATCAGTATTTTCTAATCATTTGCTAGAAGCATGTTGCTTGGGAACAATTTGGCATGTTTTATAAATGTGGTGGGGGTATATCGCATGAAAACAAGGTGGCATATTTACGCTGGTAAGAGCGTATGCAATATGCCCCTACACAGTGACATGGTGTGCCTATATTTTGAGGTTTGTTGATGGCTTATTGCATGAAAACCATTGGGTGTGTAGTTCTAGACAGTTGGTTTTTGTATCCCCTTTATAGGGGCGAACCTTTGGGGGTGAATAAATTAGAGCAATTGCTCGAGCACAGTAGGATCTTTAATTTCCTTATCCTTAGCTAACAAAATCACTTTAGAAATCACCTCGGCAGTTTTGGGGTCATCGTCAGCAAAGGGTAAAAATAGCCTGCCTCTATGCTGTGAGGGTACAGGAATAATGAATAAGGCCCCACCAGGTTGCCTATGTACCATAGCACTACCTAAATGAACACTGTAACTACCTAATTCTCCTTTTATGAGGGCATGACTACGCTCTAATTTAACATTATCAATTTTTAGTTGGTTCAAGGTTTCTCTTAAAAGTGCAGTGCGCATTTCTACTGTAGAAGCACTAGTTTCTGGGTCAACTCCACCACGATGAGCAATACTCACTACTAAATCAAGGTCACGCATTACCTCACTAAAAAGTCTAGGGGGAACACTTTCTAATTCAAGGGGTTGCCACTTGCCCCTTTCAGAAAAGTGAACTTGATCTACAGTTAGACCATCTACCTCTGCAGGAGTGTAAAAGCCTTCATGAAAATATAGCCATGCTGATATGTTTTCGGCAAAGAAAGTGCAGCGCACGCCTTCCTCAGGTACGTTAACCCAGCCTCGCTGACCCAGCAAAGCCAAAGCTTGCCTAGGGTTAACTTGATGCCCCTCATAACGTTTAGAGTGTTTTTTAGCCTCTTTTTCTGCTTTGGTAAGTACATAAAGTTCACGAAATACTTGTTTAAAAGGTTGCTTACGCTCTTCGGTAAAACACTTTTGTTGATAAGTGTGCCAGTCTCCACTATCAAGTAGGTCATAAGCATGGGCTATACGCACTTTGGTTTCGCCTAAAGTAGTCTCGCTGTCATCTGCACTAAGCAGTACCTTGCCTTCCTCTTGGGGATAGCCTAAAGCATTACCCTCAGTTATAAAGACTAATTCTGTGAGCATAGGTCTAAGTACTGGGTGTTTAAAGAGTTCTTGCAGCTCACTAGTGGTGAACTCATCACCCTTACACATAGCCTCTTCTAAAGATGTGCGCATCCTAGAAGTTTGTTTGGCAATGTCAGACTTACGTTCACGTAAATTGGCAATTTCGGGATGTTTACGCAATTTTGCTGGGACGTTTTTAAGTTTCTGACTACCTTTTTTAGTAGCTTTGGTTATTTCAAACTGTGCTCCTCCATCATTATCTATAAACAGTGAGACTGTTACATCATCTTCTTTTACGCTCACAGGGCCTTTAGCAAGGTCAGAAATAGCCTCGGCTTCCATAGCCCAAGTCAAGCGCTGGGGATCTGGATAACCTGCTGTGCGAGCTAGATTTTCCATTGCTATACTGGTTGCTAGTTTTTCGCTAGCTTGCCGCTGAGAACCAAACTTCTTACTGCCACGTAAAAACTCCTGGATAGCTTTATAACGTGACAACAGTTGTTTGCGACGCTTGGTTTTACTTCTTGATAAGGGCAATAATCCTAAGGCCCGCAAAGTATCTTGATTGCGCTTTTCCCAAATACGTTCTAATAGTTCTTTTTCCTCCAGTTCACCCAAAAGCGCCCCAGCAAAAAGTTGTGCCCGTTTGTGACCACCACCACCAGAGGCATACTTGACAGACTTATCCAGTTGTGCCCAGTTCTTCTTGCCTAAAGCTTTATAAACCTTCTGAAACCAAGTAACATCTACTGCACCATCAAGTAAGTTTCGTCCAGTTAAGGGTGTGCGTTCACGAACCTCTGCTTCCCATATTTCACGCACCTCTCTATCTACAGTCCAACTAGTATCTTTAGTATGTGCATGCAACCAGTAGATAGCATCTTCTAGATCTTTCCACCCTATTGTTTTTGCTACATAGTTTGCCCATTGTGGCGCAAATACTGCTAAGTCGAGCAAACGTTGGTCACTTATTTTTAAGTCTTTAGCCCTTTTAATAAAGTCTTCAGCGGTTTCATCTTCTTTGGGAAAGCTTACTCTGAGCAAGTGACTAAAACTAGCAGTTTTGCTCAGGTTATCGGAAGTGTAACCACGTATAAAAGGTTGTTTGCCTAACGAATTGAGGATGGCAAGAGGGCGTTCTATGCCATAGATACTACGCAAGGCTCGAGCAACTGGTGAAGCAGCAGTAGGCAAATCTGCTCGAGCTAACTCAACTTCCAAAATACGCTCACGACATAGTTCCACATATCCTTTTAAGTCTGGATACTCTTTAAACTCTTCGGCCTCTTTATGCTTTGTAAGTTTGCGCAGCTCACGAAAAGAATAATAAGAACCAGCCTTGCGAGATCCAATGAGATGATCATAAACATCATGCTCATTGGCAGCCTTAGTTTTATAAGCTTGCAAGAGTTCAAAAAAATCAGCACGATAGCGCTCTGCACCCTTGAAACCCTCATCATAAGTGCGTAGTAAACCCCACAAGCGTTTATAGTGTTCTGGTGTCCATATTTGTGGACACAACTTGCGGCTTTGGCACAGGAGATTAAAGTAACAAAATTGTACTGTATTACTCCTTAAATCACCACGGGGTGCACCACGATACCAATCTTTTTGGGACTGCTCAACAAGTTTTTGCCACTGTAAAAAGGCATCTTGAGGGGTTAAGGTCAAGCTAGTTTCAAAGCCATCTAGTAAAAAGTCTAAGGCTTCACTATTTAGCTCAATAACAAAAAACCATTTTATAAGCCTTTGGGTTAATAATTGCTGCTTAAGTTTTTCAAAATTACAACTTCCATAAAGCTTCTGGCTAAATTTATTCAAAATATCTTTATTGGAAAGTTGATTAGTTAGTGCAGTAGCTTGCCAAGCAGCTTCAATGCGTACAATTTCTAGACTATCATCATCACGTAATTGTTTAGGACGATCTTGCCACCAAGTAAGCCATGTATCCCATAGAGGTATTTGCTCGAGCTGTTTTACTAAGGGTTTATGGTCACGTGGATAAGGAAAAAATCTTAAATTACCTAGTAGTTCCTCACGGTCTCCTTGCCACGTAGCAAGCTGAATTGGCGTTTCACGGTACTGGTAAATAAAGTCATCAAGTGCCTCAATAAGTTTTGCAGTTTTCTTACTAACAAACTTACGCCCAGCTTGCTTGGAGTTTCCTTTTAGTCTATTTTGTGTTGTTATGGGTTGAGAACGTTTAGCGGGATCAAACAGACCCAAGCCATTATCTAGTGTGTGGACTTCACTCTCAGCCTGTAGTATCTCTGTCAGCAAAGCTTTTTCAGTATCAGAGATCTTAGGACGATCTTGATAACTTTTGGCCAGTTCCTCTACAGCTTTGGGGCTTTGCTTGGCATTTTTAAGCTCACGCAGCATTTCTAAACCTGCTTGTCGTTCTAAAGACTTAGAAGCTGAAAGTAAACGCTCTACACTTTCAAAAGGATATTCACCTTCTTGTTTTAGGAGTAAGCCTATTACACCTCGACGTAAATCTCCTGCTTTGCGTGTAAGCAAGGGTTCTAGGTTCTTAGCTTCAGTAGGATTTATTTTGAAAACTTCTAGACCTTTTATAGCTGATTGACGTACATGAGCAGTAGTGTCTGCTACAAAACTAAAGAGTGTTTCTCGAATCAAAGCGTCAACATTACCCTCTTTAGCTTTTTCAGTCAAAAGACGTACTAGATTGCTTCGAGCATAGCTATCCATAAACTGAACATAGGGTAATAGTCTGGTGGGGTCTCTATCGCCTAAAAACCTATACAAATTACCAGTAGTCTGAGCCTTGCTAATAGTCATCTCTGTCCAGTCCCAAATAAGTGAGGGTAACTTTTCTTCTTTAGGAATTCGGGCTATTAGTGCCTCAAAGCGTTCAAAAAGGTCAGGGACATGCTCATCTGAATCCTGACTAGTACAGAGTACTTGCCATGCTTTAAAAGCCACCCTTAGATCAACATCTTCTAAAGCAGCAGCTAAAAGTTCTAAAGAGTTAACCAAGCCTACTTGCCCTAACAAATAAATTGCTGCAAAGCGCTTCTCAACGTTAGCATCTTCTAGTAACGGTTTAGCCTTTTCAATGGCTTCGTAAGCATTTTCAAAAGCTGTAACCCACAAAGCTAAATATGTGCCTTGACCACCTTCCGTTTTTAAGGCTTTTTGGCGAGTTTTGGGACTTTCTAGGAACTCTATTACCTGCCCTAAGACTTGCTTGATTTGCTTGCCACTACCTGTTTCAAACTGAAAGTTAAACCACACATCTATAGCTCTAATTACAGCAGCAAAACGACTTAAATCTTCTTTATAGATAAGCTTAAGCATCCGCCTAAAAGCTTCAGGATGAGCTTCATCAATTGTTTCTAAAATAACTTGCCTTAAACCCTCCTGACGTTGGGCTGCTAGGAGCATCTTTTCCATATACTCCCACGCTTTTAGATCACTGCAAGTTAGTAATGCTCTGGTAACATGCCTACCCATAGCACCGATTTCATGCTCGCCATTAGCAGAAGCAATTAGTATGTCAAAAACAGCTTGGCCTTCTTTATTCTCATTGTTAATAGCTCCAGCAAACAAGTAACCAAGGGTATCTGCACCATAACCAAGGTAAGGTGTCCAAGCTGCAAACCAAGCAATATCTTCTTCGTAAGGTAGGGTAAAAGTTAGTAGTTGAAAGAGCCATGTGCCTCGAGCGTTCAAAGTAACTTCAGCATCTGGAACACGAAATGCCTTGCGACTATATCCTATTTGATAAGGCATGCTTTTACGCAATTGCCAAGCACTCTCGACTGCTTCAGGAAATTTAGGAAAAAGTGCTCCAAAAAGCTTAATGCGTTCTTTTGGTTTTAGGTGCTCGAGCTGAACAAAAGTAGCTAAAAAATCTTTTTCTTCTATAGAAGTTCTTCGAGAATAAAAATAAGAAACTTGACCAGAACGATCTTTTTGTACTTCAATATGAGTTAATAATTGATTTCCCAAACCACTAATAGGAGTTGGTAACTTACTCAAACGTTGTTCACTACGCTTTAAAGCATTTTCTATACGAAACTTTGCTAATTCTTCTTGGGATTGTTCACGGCTAAGCACATTAACCTCCGACTAATGGTACAAGGCGTAGAAATAGTATGTGACTGTTAGGGTGTAATGTAATTTCTTCTTCTAGTTTTTCAATTTGCTTCTCATCAACAAACACATAGTAAAAACCGTCCTTAAAAGCTAATAAGGCATTTTCTATAGCTTTTTGTGGTTCGACCTCTTGTTCTAGATCGCGTCCACCCATATCAATTTTGCCTTTAAGTTTACCTGCTGCTATTTCTTCTTTGCTTAAAACCCTTAACAATTTACGCTCTTCTTGGCGTATTTTAAAAGCTTCAACTTCTTGCAAGACCACACGGCGCAAGAACTGTTTTAAGCTTAGTACTTCGGTTTTAGACTCAAATAAATCTAGTTCCCAAGGTTCAAAAGGACGTTTACGTTGGCCTAAGACTTTGCTCTCTATCAACATATTTGTGCTCCTTTGTTAATTATACCTTAAAATTTAAGTATATAAAAATTGAATAGCTTATTATAAATTCGGTAGTGCTTCACAAGTAAGTGATGAGTTGATTTATACTTTTTTTAAGTGTAAAGAGTGAAAGCTTGATTTGTCCAAAATTAGGACAGGTCCCAAGAACTTAGAAAATCATACTGGAGCAATTCAGTATTTTATTACAATAAAAGCTTATCTATGTTGAGGCCACCATTACTTCTGTAGGATCATCTGAATTGTCATGTAGCACTTAAGTTTAGGGATGCTCACTTCTTCATACACCACATTTAACTGAGTTCCAGACTTGATTTAAGCCCTCATATGAGTATCCCACTGTAGCAACCGTTAGATGAATTTGTCCCTAAAACAAGACACAGGTTACAACTAAGCCTGCTGTTGTTCTAAATTTTGCTTTGAGCGTATATAACAAAAAATCTTCACAAATTGTAGATGCATATATTGAGTATTTCAAACTAACAAATTATAAAATTCTTTTAATTAGCTTTCAGATTGGCCTTATGAATTTTAGCGTCTGACCAATTGCTAATTAAGGTAAATGGAAAGGGCACACCATCACGCTCTATTATGTCATAACCTATTTCCCATGACCCTGGCAAAGAAAGGTGGCGATTATCATAATAAAGTGATTTTCCTTCTAAATTAAAAGCTGAACAAACACTATTGGGACATAAGTAAGGTGTAACACCAAAATACTCTACGTTTACATTTTCGGTAGCAAACTTCTGAAGTATCTCATTGACTCTCATAACATGCTCCAAAGGTGGGGTATTTGTACTAGAGCAATTCAAAAAGGGGTAACTTAGTGCTTTAACCTTACAGAGCCGATCATGCCCAGAAATAATAGGTGCTTTACCTATTAATATAACCAACTTGTTTTCTTTTGTTAACTCAAGCACAGTGTCGAAAAATGTATCAAAGAAATCATTGGATCGTCCTTGATATGTAGTCCAAGAAGAAGATATTATTACCACCTGGAAACTATTAACAGTTTGCCACATAATTTCAGCTGAATCACGACAGATAGGCCACCTTTTTGCTGGCACAAATTTCTTTGCATCACTATTAATTGGTGGACACTCACCAATTGCGATATTGCGAAAACTAAAACCTCCTTTTTGAGCAAAGGCACCAACCATGCCTACATAATGTGCAGCATTAGAATCACCCCACAATATAGCTTTTGGATAGTGCTCTGACTCAAATCCGACAACACAGTCCTTACCCTCTATATGTTTTAGAGTGACTTTTTGGGTTTGACAAACATAGTGATATTTATATGCTGGAAGTGTTTGCTCATTGATGATTTCTGAACGGATCTTGTAATTGGGAGATAGCAAGCGGAATCCATAACCCTCAATATAAATTGCTCCTAATGCTAAAAGTGCTATTACGCTGGCAGGAACAATATATTGACGCAAAAATATTTTTCCTGTTCCTAAATTGGAAGAACGTGCTGGTTGCTCTACATAAAGATAACTAATCCAAGATAGAAGCAATGTCAGTACAAATACTACTATACCTACCAACACATTAACTTCCCCATAGCCATACCTATAGAAAGCTAACAGAGGCCAATGCCACAAATATGCTGAGTAAGAGATAAGACCAACCCACACAAGTGGTTTGATTGCCAAAAAGTGTGAAAGTAAGTTATTATTGCCATGTCCAGTAAAAATTAAGAGTGCTGTACCAAAAGTTGGTGGAACAGCTAAGAAACCTGGAAATATTTTCTCTTCTGATATAAAAAAGATAGAAAATAATATCAAAAAGAACCCAAGCATAGCCATAGGCAAGATAAGCATTTTTGGAACCTTGTTATCAACTTTTCTCAGAATTGCGAATGCAACCAATGCACCTAGTAAAAGCTCACCTGCTCGAGTTGGCAACATATAGTAGGCAAAAGATGCATCAAGTTCAAAGATCAGCTCAGCAAAAAGAAATGAGGCAAGTGTTACAAGTGTTGTGACAATTAAAAATAAACTAAGTTTCTGTAGGTGATAAGTAAAGAGCAGAAATAGGGGCCAAAAGATGTAGAATTGTTCTTCAACACCAAGTGACCAAAGGTGTAGCAAAGGTGTCTCATTACTGTCTGGAGCAAAATAACTGGTATCTTGATACAGCCAAAAGTATACATTGGAAAGAGATAGTAGAGACCACAATGCAGATATTGCCGTTGATTTAGAGTCTTCTGGTATTAACAATAACTGTGCTGTTATGAAAGTAACAGTTACAACTAATAGCATTGGTGGTATAATACGTTTGACACGGCGACAGTAAAAATCAAGTATAGAAAAGGATCCTTTATCTAAGTCTCGAATTATTCTACGTGATATAAGGAAGCCAGAAATAACAAAGAACATATCCACACCTACAAAGCCACCTGGTATCAGTGATTTATTAATGTGAAATAGAATGACTGAGAGGACAGCAATGGCCCGAAGACCATCAATATCGGGACGGTAATTAAGATTTAGCAGGTTCTGCATTAGCCAAAAGCGATTAGTTGTTGTATATCCTTATTGCAACTCAAGGGGATTGAGTAAGCAATTGTAAAAGTGTGAATTTTAAGGCTATAGGACGATTATCTGTGTCCAATGTAGTTAATCGACCATTCCAATCACGGTAAGTAAAGCTTAAATGGTTACTGCCCACTCGAGCTTGCAAAGGGATAGATTGACTCACAACATCATCAGCTAAAAGATTACTAAAGCTTTTTACCTCTTTATTATTAAATTTAACAATCACATTTTGTTGGGGAAAAGGATTACTAAAACTAAAATTCAGCCATATGTCTCTAGGTTCTTCTAGGTAAAATACCAAGGCGCTTTTGCCACCAAAACTCCAACGCCAACTTTCTTCTTCAGATTGCTCTACCTTTCCCCAGTTATCCAAGACTACTGTTTGTAACAAAGCAGTAGCGATTAAATCGGATTCGCTTTCAGCAAAAGGAGTTACCTGCAATTGAAAAAGAGCCTGATTAGTAATTTTAACTATGTAAAGCTCATTATCCTCATCTTGACCAAAAGATACCATACCCCCATAGCCTTCCCAAACTTCATCGACTTTCCAGTAACTATAATCACCCACTATATCGGTTGCAGTGCTCGGTGTTAAAGTCCAAATACGTCCTTGCACATCTGCAAAGAAATAAAGCCCTTGCAAACTAGGATAGCGCATTCCCCTATAAACATAACCCCCTATAACTGCCGAACCGCCTTCTGGGTCTAAATAAGGGTGGGCATACTCGTGAATTGGAGCTATAAAACGATGTGCACCGCACTTATAACCAAAACGATTATCACCACAGCGACTACCTTCAGTAATGGGCCAACCATAATTACCACCTTTCTCAACTAGATTGACTTCTTCATAGAAAGTTGAACCTACATCTCCAACAAAGAAATCACCTGTACAAGGGTCCATAGCAAAACGCCAAGGGTTGCGAAAACCATAGGCCCAAATTTCTGCTTTAGCACCCTCTTGATCTATAAAAGGATTTGTTGGAGGAATACTATAAGCCAATTCATTTTCAGAATCGGAGCTGTCAACATCCAGACGAATGATCTTACCATTGAAATTATCCAGTTGCTGGGCTTGGTTAGGATGTAAAGCATCACCTAAAGCAGCATAAAGATAGCCATCAGGACCAAATTGCAACTGACCTGCTCTGTGCATAGTAGAATTTTCTGACTGGGGTATCTCGAGCACCACATTTTCTTCAGGTAAAGCACTATCCGGATCGTCAGGGTTCACTTTAAACTCAGCAATTACTGAGCTAAAAGGCTCCCAGCGTGTATAAAATACAAAAAAACGTCCATTTTGTAAGTATTGAGGGTGGAAAGCCACACTTAACAAACCTTGCTCATTAACTGTAGCTACATTTTGAGAAATGTCTAAAAAGGGCTTTTCTAGAATTTCGCCTTGCTTAAGTATTTGTATGCTTCCTGTCTTATTAGCAACAAAAAGGCGACCCGAACCATCTCCTGAATTAGTGACATGCACTGGTGCTGTAAAGCCTTTAGCTATTAGAACTAAGCTAATAGGTGGTGGTACATCAACATTTGCCGGTTCATCACATGTGGGTTGGGAAAAAACTGAAGGGTAAATGTTTAGGAGTGCTAGTGCGATTATAATTTGGTTTAGTGTAAAAAATTCCTTGAACAAGTATTTAATTCTCACTATTAGGGCGTGTGGACACCTAGAGTGTGAAATCGAAAACGCTACTCTTAAATACCTTGGATAATCCTGATGCTGACGCATAAGCTCCTCTGCAATCTGGTAAAGATTATGTGGTTAACAACTAAAGCTTCTCGCAAATATAGGCTATCCTGCAATTTTTTTTGGAATTCACATTTTCTAACAAATAGCTGTCCTGAGACTGGCTAGTTTGGTTTTGATATCCAATGCGTGCAATTTCTGATTTGTCATATCCACACGCCCTAGAAACCTCTTCGATTAGTATAAGCTGAACCATTACATTATGTTTTTACTTTGCCCTTATCATTAATCATTGGTGGAAACTACTACCTCTGGTAGTGGACTAGCCAGAAAATGAGTAGGGTACGTCATTCTACAATGCTTTCTGCCTAATTTATAATAGTGTTATATCCCAAGTTAATTCACCAGTATCAAGAGGACATTTTGCTTGTAACACAGAAGTTGGTTGGATTTCATTATAAGAAAAGCTAATCCATCCTAGCAAAGGATTAGTTTGGCCGTAAATAACAAACAATTCACATTCATTAGATAGTAATTCCACTTCTATGTAATTATTTATCCTAACTATATTTGAAGATATCCTTTGCAAACTTAATTCAGGATTAATATGCAAATTGCTAGTAAAACTTCTTACATCTGATTCTTCTGATACCTTCGATAAATTGGGCATTTGGCTATCAAATACATCCTGTATTTCCATTGTTTCAAAAGGCGTAATTCTAAACTCCCTGTGATGGCTAAACAAATCAGGGCGATTAACATTGCCTGAGACAATCACTTCTTCGTGTTGTATGGTATAAGGGGTAAGTTTGCTACCTGAATCACTCACGTCATAAGGTTTTATTTCCACACCATCTATTGACAATGTGTTATGTGCCTTAGCTGATATAATATAATTTCTATAACCATCTTTGTTATAAGAATATTTTCCAGAATCAACAATTACTAATTTACCTTTATGGAAAAGCTCAAATGACAACTCATCTGCATGCTTATGACCAGAGTTCTTATTAGACATACCAGAAATAAATATTTGAGTTGACTCATTTAAGGAAGTCTCTAAGTTTGTTCTCACAGTAAAGTATCCTGATGCAATAAAATCTCCAATTAGTATATGCCTGTCATTTACAGTATGAATTTTAGGCGTTTCAGAGAAAGTGATATTACTTTTACCAGAGCTATCTCCAATTCTAGCAACTGTTGAATCAGGGTAAATTAGCCATGGTATTACTTCCTCTATTTTGTTAGCAAAACCATCAATTTCCAAGGGGTACAGTTCATAAATATTGAGATTCTGCAATTCATTGACCAATAGTAAATGATATCTAGGAGAATGTTCTCTGTGTACACCTTGTTCAGTAAATTGCTTTCCAATAAGAGCATCCATTTTTCTTTTACCATATGCTGCTTCTTCCTCACAAGCTTTCAAAGATGCCTCTGAAATACAAATCAATCTAAGGCCAACTAGTTGAAAATAGGCGTGATTTCCCCTTGATAAAAAGGATTCATCCATTAGTTTTTCTACATGCAATTCCATTAAATGATAAATCCTCTCTTTAGTATCATTAGAAATTTCAAGGTTCACCTGCATAATTTCCTGCCAAATCCATGCCAATTTCATTGCTCGAAGGCCAGTTGACATATCGTACCAAGTCCAAACAGAGTTTTTACCTTTCACAACATGGAATTCGTACCAATCTAGGATTATAGCAATAGATTCTTTAAGCAATGATTGGTGTTTGGTTTCGTCATATTCAAGCAAAACAGCATCAATTAACCTCCAAGAATAAAGTTGAAACATCCAATTTCTGTCATTAAAAGGATCTTCGCTCCAATTTATTGGGAATGAAATTGGCCAAAAATCAACGTCCTTTCTGGGTTTGAATCCATTATTTTTGAATGATTCATAGGTAGAGTTATAGGCAGAACTAGAACTATCAATTAAGCTTATATTATTAATTGATATTGGATTAGCATGGGCATTAAATGCCAACATGAAGATAATTGGAAGAATAAGTTGAATAGTCAAAGTCCTCCTAAATTCTTCTGTAGCTAGAGTACAAGCAGGTGTTAATGTTCGCTGGTTGGGCTTGGACTTGGACGCTAGTAACCAAGTACTACTACTCTCACAAAGCTCGAGCACTGACGAACACATCCTAATGGCGCAAAGCTCAGGTGCGCACATTTCTAGTTACATTCCTTTGCAACTAAATCCAGACTTAATTTAGCTTCATGTATGTGCGTCACAGTGGGGCGAGAGTTAGGTAACTAGGATAACAGTGCCAATTTCTGCATTACGGATGGTTTCATTAACACTTGGCATAAGTTTAGAAACGACAAAAAAGGCATTACTGTATGCACGAATGACAACAATAGCTAAATCTAAATCACTAAGATTTTGTTGATGCTGTAAATTTTTGTCCATTGTTACGAAAGCATCAAACTCTTTGGCAGCTAAGTGTAGCAATTCACCGTTTTTGGTACCTTGCCAGCCATATTCGGTAACAGTAGTAACATCAAAGTTATCATCAAACAAGTCTTTAAGTGCCTTGTCTATATTTTCATCAAGCAGCACGCGCATCATGCTGCAATTTTACTGAGTCAAGTGCTTCTTGTAAGAAAGCTTCAGCTTGTTCACGAGAAACGCTAGGGAAACCCTCTAAAAAGCGCTCGAGTGATTCCCCTGCTTTAAGATAGTCGATTAGGGTGTCAACGGGGACTCGAGTACCTGAAAATACTAAGGCCCCACTCATAATATCTGGATTCTGAGATGTAGTTTGCATACATTCACCTCAATTCAATACGCTTATTTTAACACAAGAGGGTTAGAAGGCCTAACGGTATTTATGCAACAACTACTCCAAAATCCATTTACAATTACAGTAGGCTAGTGTCTAAGCAAGTCTTAATGTTCACTTTTGGTTGGGCTCGAGCAAATCCAAACAAAACCATCTTAACAAACTCCGAGCACTGACCAACGCCGTCTAACTAGTATTAAAGGTTGAGCTACTCAATATCCCCTAGCTTCTGGAGTAAAAGGAACATCGAGTTGTTCACAAATGGTGCACCAACGTTCTGACATTTCAGGTAGATAAGAAAAGGAACATAACCTAATTTAAAATAAGTCTTAATTGCAGCTAAACGCCAATGTTCTGTATATAAATGAATATGCTCATAACCTGCTTCAATTAGCCTGTGCAGTCACAGCACTTGATACAGCTAGCCCTAGTCCCTGACCTGAATGCACAGGGTCTGAGACAAGCCAACCTAATTCACCTCCAAATGGATGTTCATCTGTATAGTTGTGTAATCCCATGGCTGAAGCAACAATTTGGTTACTTGCTTCATGAATAATCATAAACCAAGATTTAGGTGGGATTCTAACAATCCAAGGCGCTAACTTTTCGTCATTCCATCCCGACCAACCAGATAACTCCATTATTTCATAAAAGCGTTGTTCATCACCTTTTGCGTAAATACGCAAACTGTAGCCCTCAGGTAACGTAGTGACAGGTGGAGCAATTAATGACTTTTTAGGGAGAATCATTTGAAGTTGTGTATAGGACTGGGTTTCACTCATATATGTTCACTGCTGGCTGGACTCGAGCAACCAACCACAAACCATCTCGCAAAACTCAAGCACTGACGAAGATGTTTATCAGCACTTCACTTATGTTAACCATATGACCTAACCCTATCTCCCTCACGCACAGTACTAGCGTTGTTGACTTTGTATCACTACTTAGTCTCCTCATAAGATGGGTTTCATTCTACCAAGAGCTTTGCACAACACCGTTGCCAGTGATGCACATCTTGGGAGGGTACGAATGGTGGGACATTCAGTTAAATCTGTTTCCTTTCTCTACAAAATTTACTGTTTAACAGCCGTACACATGACTTCTTGTCACAGTGAAGCGCCAGTTAGATTTCATACACCTGTGTACAACACTGCTATCAGTGATGAACATCTTAGGAGAGGACGAATGGTGGGACACTTGGTTAAATCTACTTCTTTTCTTTCAAAATCCTTTATGCAGCAACTACGCACATAGCTTCCTAGTGCAATACAGCGTGCAATTAACTTGCGTATTGGGAGTTACTAGCAACCTTTTTAACTACAGGTTCAATACGTTTAGCAGGAAAGGAGACAAACTCACGTCCACTTTCTTCTTGTTGCCTGCGAATATCAGCCACAATAGCTTTAAGGCTGTAATTAAACTTTTTGGCGTGTTCTTCTCGAGCCTTACGTACTTCTTCAACAATAGTATCTTTCATATTTCCTCCATCAACTCTTCAGGTGTACAAATTACTGGGGGCTCATAACCCTCTGCACGACATAAAGCCTCTATCTTTCCACGCAGTGTGGCATTAGCAATATGCTTGAGGTTCCAAGTAAGCAAATAATCCATTGCGTTGGTTGTTGCAACAGCAATATGAACAGCATCTTCAATAACGTTTGGTGGAATGAGTTTATTTTCAACAAGCATTTCTGCAAGGGCTGAGGCCTCATCAGTTGTATCGAGCAATGCTATCTTAATCAAATGTCCTAGACGTGACTTAGCAGCTTCTTTATTACCTCTACTGGCTTCTTGAATCACTAGCTGTGAAGCAAAAAGTTCAAAACTTCCCCTTCTGTCGTGCCACCAATCTTGTGTTGATTGTTGATGGGCAGCCATGCGCAAATCCCGACTCGGGCGAGAAGTGAGATAGTTTATGACTGTTGTTTCAATGTAAACCTTTGGCTTCACATTTCGATTTTACTACAGAGTCTGGAATTACGCACCCCTTAAAAAGTCTTTCACAAACAAAGTATTCCTGCATATACCTTTCTAAAGATGTGTGCAGGAATGATTTATTCTCTTAGAGCGTAAACTCTTTTCCAGACAGGTTGAGGTATTATCTGACAAAAAGTATAAGTGTGGAATTACCCCAAAAAGTTTTTAGAGGCATTTTGAGGTGGGTAAGATTACTGTGCAGGAAATAGTAAAAAACGATTTTGCGTCAGAGGCACATCTTATGGCATGTGGTCGGCAAAAACCCTTATCTAGATGAGTAATTAGAGCCTGCGTAATTCCAGCAGAGTTTAAAGTAGGTGGAACAACCTAACGGAATCGAGCTCAGGGGTGCTCACTTCTGCGTACTTCCCATTTAACTGAGCTTCATACTTGATTTGACCACTCGTGTGAGCATCCCGCTGTAGCGACCGTTAGATGAACTCTCTCCTGAAACGAGACGCAGATTACAACTAAGCCCACTGCCATTTCCAAGTTTTGATTCGATTACACGCACCAAACCATCCAACTTAGCAAAATTTACATTCCAAACGAGTGTAAGTTACTCCCTACACTCCGCCGAAACCTCAGTGTGCACCAACAACCGCCTACTCGTTTGAGTGATTTGTTTGATTCTCTGACGATCTTCATTCAACAACCTTTTCTTCACTACGGTAGGCTAGTGTCCAAGCAGGTGCTAATGTTCACCGCTGGCTGGGCTCGAGCAACCAAGCACAAACCACCTCGCAAAACTCGAGCACTGACGAACATGTCTAACGTTAAGTTGAAGCATGGCATTAGCCGTTGCCTCCAACAATTGGCTCTGGTTTTACGACTACCGCATCTCTAAAGGATTCCATTTCCCCCAAAGACATTTCTCTCTTTTCGAAAGCTGTCGGCACAGCAATTGAAATCAGCCACTCCCTAAATCGGTCATTGGTCAACACATGCTCGTAAGCCACATTTGCTGAGCTAATGCAATATATGGCCTGGATCATGTCTTTTCGATTGATATAGCGAGCAGCTTCAGCTATTGCGTCTGATGCACTTTGTGTGTCAGAATACCTGCAGTCTTTATGTGGGCTATCAATAGCAACTTCCAATTGAGTCCAGTCAACAGGATGACCGAAGACTAAATGTTTCCCTAGTTTTCTAATTTTCTTTCTAAGTCTATCATCTTGGCAACTTATCTCCCAACAAGGTAAAGCACGTCTAGCGACAAAAAACACTAGCCAAGACAAAATTTCAGGGGTAGTCCTACATATGTAGTGATGAGGTTGTATACTCCTTAAAATTGAAGGAGAAACATGAAATGTCCTGAATGTGGTTCTGAAAAAACAGTAAAAAATGGTCACATACATAATAAAAAGCAAAAATATGCTTGTAAGGATTGTAGTAGACAATTTGTCGAAAACTCTACTAAAAAGACAATATCAGACACAATAAAAGCTTTCATTGATAAGATGTTGCTAGAAAGAATATCTCTAGCTGGCATTAGTCGTGTTACAGGGGTTTCTCTCACATGGCTATACAATTATGTGAAAAAGAAATATGCTAAAACCCCACGTAAACTAAAGGTTGTAAAAAAGAAGAAGGGTAAATTAATTGTACAAATGGATGAATTATGGTCATTTGTTGATCATAAGGGTAATAAACAATGGATTTGGATTGCCATTGATGCAAAAACTCGTGAGGTAATTGGTCTATATATTGGAGATAGAAGCCGTAAAAGTGCTCAGGCACTATGGGATTCTTTGCCCCCAGTTTACAGGCAATGTGCTGTTTGCTACACAGATTTTTGGGAATCATATGAGAACGTTATTCCATCTAAACGTCATCGTGCTGTTGGTAAAGAGAGTGGTAAAACCAGTTATATTGAGCGTCTCAATTGCACTTTAAGGCAACGAGTTTCTCGTCTAGTAAGGAAAGCTTTATCCTTCTCTAGAAATCTGGAAAACCATATTGGAGCAATTTGGTATTTTATTCACCACTACAATAAAAGTTTATCCATTTAAGCTCATCACTACTTCTGTAGGTTTACCATTTCAGGATCTAATTCATAGACTGTGGAGACAAACTTTCCTTGCGGCAAACTCAGAACATATTCGTCTTCCATTCCATCATCAGCGTCCCACGTCTCACTGATGCTATACCAGAGAGGCTGACATATTTCACGATAGAATGGATCCGCGGATTTTATTTCCATTTTCCAGAACTAGTATTAGACAATGCCTTCACCAACACACATTTCGATTACAACTAAGCCTGTTGCCATTTTAAGATTTGCTCCCATAAGTTTTCCAACGATATTCATGCAAAAACTGCTCCAAAACTGATTTGTAGCTAAAGTAGGCTAGTGTTCAAGCAGGCTTTAATGTTCATCTTTGACTGGGCTCTAGCAAATCCAAACAAAACCATCTTAACAAACTCTAAGCACTCACAAACGCCGTCTAACGGCACTAAGCTCAGGGGTGCTCACTTCTACGTATTTCCCATTTAACTGAGTTCCATACTTGATTTG
This sequence comes from Trueperaceae bacterium, assembly GCA_965223045.1. Taxonomy (GTDB): domain Bacteria; phylum Deinococcota; class Deinococci; order Deinococcales; family Trueperaceae; genus CBDCVN01. The sequence continues at coordinate 1,919,500 of CBDCVN010000013.1, read as the reverse complement.
ACTGCTCGTGTGAGCATCGCACTGCAGCGACAGTTAGGCAAGCACTTGCTGATAAGGCTCAATGGTTTCAATGACTTCACTTTCAATCTGTTTAGCATGATACAAATCCCACCTCATTTGCAAGTTAAGCCAAAAACTTGCTGAAATACCAAAGTATTTACCTAAACGTAAAGCTGTACTTGGACTGATGCCACGACGCCCATTCACAATTTCGTTTAGACGTTGATAAGGTACTTGTATTGCTTGTGAGAGATCTTGTTGAGTTAATTTCATAGGGTGCAAAAATTCTTCAAGTAACATTTCGCCTGGGTGCGTAGGTTGGCGGTGTGTTGGTACACGAACCATAGTTAGAACCTCCTCTTAATGATAATCAGTGACCTCAACTTCTTCAGGAGCATCATCTTTCCACACAAAACAAATACGATACTGGTCATTAATACGAATACTGTGCTGTCCTGCTCTATCATCTTTGAGTGCTTCCAAGTGATTACCAGGAGGCACCTTCAACTCATTTAACAATTCTACAGAGTCAAGTTGGTCAAATTTCCGTCCTAGCACGTTCCATAAGTTTTCAGGACAAGTTTTGCGAGCAACTTTAGTGCTTTCACCATTGAAAAGATCCTCTGTACCTTGATTCTTAAATGAGCGAATCACATTAACATGTTAACACGGATTCCGTGTTAACGTCGAATTTCTACACCTAGAGTCTAACCGGCACTAAGCTCAGGGGTGCTCACTTCTGCGTACACCTAATTTAACTGAGTTCCAGACTTGATTTGAGCCCTCGTGTGAGCATCCCACTGCAGCGTGAGTTAGGTTTAACGTGCAAAGAGCTTTCCACATCACTAATAATACATTTTCTAGTTAAGTTTTGAGGAGGCATAGTTTGCAAACCGTTTTGCCATGTCTATAACACACTCAATGTTTTGGATACCTACAAAAGTGTCTTTGCTTATACTATCAAAACCTATAAAAGCTCCTGTAATTTGCCCTGTAATAGAGGCAATAGTATCAGTATCACCTCCAGCTTGAATAGCACTGCTAAAAATAGTCTTAAGAGAAAAGCTTGATGCTAGTTGAGCGCAGTAAATAGCTAGTGGTACAGACTCAGCAACATAGCCTGAATTACCAGACACCTCAACAGCTTGAGTAATGTCTGTAACTTCTGTAAGTATGGATAACTTATAAAGATTATCACGAGTCTTTGAATCAGGTAACTTAGAAGAAACTAATTCAAGTAGCTCACTTGATCTCTCAGGTTTATTTGCACTTGCAAAACGAATTGCATAGATAACAGCGAGGGCTCCTACATAGGCTTCCTCATTATGATGAGTAATGCGACTCACATCACGAATGAGCAAACGCTGACTAGAATTTTCAGGGTCAAGTAAAAAAGCAAGAGGTGCAATACGCATAGCTGCACCATTACCTGCTGCACGTTCTCCTCTAGCACCTGCCAAAGCCCAGTGTGCACCCATATCCAAATCTTGAAGTGTCTTCAAAGTGCTAGGGCATGTGGATATGACAAATCAGAAATTGCACGCATTAGATATCAAAACCAAACTAGCCAGTCTCAGGACAGCTATCTGTTAGAAAATGTGAATTCCAAAAAAAATTGCAGGATAGCCTATATTTGCGAGAAGCTTTAGTTGTTAACCACATAATCTTTACCAGATTGCAGAGGAGCTTATGCGTCAGCATCAGGATTATCCAAGGTATTTAAGAGTAGCGTTTTTGATTTCACACTCTAGGTGTCCACACGCCCTAGAACCAATCCCTATTATGCGCTTTTGCTTATACCAAAAAAGGAAGTGCTGAGCAATACTTTCAGGATTGACACATTGTGACTCAAGAATTGACTCAATTGTAGCTAGGGTAAGTTGAGTATCATCAGTAAAAGAAGACTGTTTGGGTAGCTCAAATGTAATAGGTGGTTGCAAGTTCTCAAAACAACTACCCCATGCATCACCTATTGCACCTGCAACAATAGAACCAATAATGGAATCTGTCATAAATGACTTAGCAATTAAAGTGTCCTAACTAGTATTGAACACCTAAATAGAGGTCTAATTCGATACCCTTCACTACTTTTATATTTGATAAACTCCCGTACCACATTCACATACCTAAAATAAGTGATCGTAAATCCAAGCTGATTATTGCACCAAAAATGACTTTAAGTCAAATTTAATAGGCCAATTTGGGAAATAAATCAAATATATACCCTAATTTGGGGTCATAAATATATATAAGGACATTAATGTCTTTTGATTTTGGCTCTTGATGGATTCCAAGGGCATGAGATATTAAGTAACATATATGGATGGTTTTACACTTACAGAACTTATTAAATGATGAAGCATGCTATGAAAAAGTTAGAGAATTACGCTGGCCTAATGGTAAAACCACTTGTCCCAACTGCTATTCTAATGAGATTGTCAGGAAAGGCTTTCACAACAACCATAAGGCTAGAAGAAGATATCTTTGTCAAGGTAAGTGTTGTGGTCAATTTGATGATCTTACGGGAACTGTTTTTGAAGGTCATCATCGACCATTAACTGTGTGGGTCTTATGTTTGTACTTTATGGACCTTAACCTTTCCAATCGTCAAATTGCTAATGAGCTTGGCCTGAACAAAGATGACGTGCAAAACATGACTAAACAACTTAGGGAAAGCGTTGTTGCCAAAAAAAAGGCCTAGGTTGAGTGAGAAAGTAGAAGTAGATGAAGTGTACATTGTAGCAGGACACAAAGGATATCCCAAGAGTGTGAAAGCTAAGGGAAGGCAAGGACGTAGGCGAGGATTAAAAGGGGCACGTGGTCGAGGTACAGCTGCTACAGATAAGCCTCCCGTGTTGGGAATTATCAAGAGAAATGGTGAAGTGATAGTAAAAATGCTAGATAATGTAAGACAAGAGACCATAAAACCAGTCATAGAGGTACATGTAAAGAAAGGAAGTCTGATTTATAGTGATGAGTACTGCATTTATGATCGTTTAGAGAAATAGGGCTACAGGCACGAAAGTGTTTGCCACTCAAGGGGAGAATTTGCTAGAGATGATGATGGAGACGGATTTTGTGAAGTACACACGAATACAATCGAAGGTTTTTGTCATTGCTTAGGTCATGGTTACGTCCTCATAGAGGTATCTCACAAGAAAACCTACCTTTGTATTTAGGTTTCTTTGAGTTCGTTCATAATACTCGTGCTAGAGGTCGTGTCTTATTACCGTCTCTGTTGGAAGTTTTGTTATGCCCTTGAAATCCATAAAGAGCCTTGATTTTTTTAATAGGACAATATTGGGATTAAGTTCAATATTTTACCACTTTTGGTGTATAACACTTTAAATTTAATTGAATTAAGCGTCTAATATATAGATCTAGAAATAATAATCCTCACCTTTTATTGATAATGAGGCGACCCTTTTTATCCCCTTTTTTTATAAGCTTTTCACAATAATCATAAAAACTTCTTTATTGCTGCTGCTACTAGTCCTTCATCACATGAGGGGCCAACCCAATCGGCATGATCTTTTGCTGCATCTGAGGCACTACTAGGAGCTACACTTGTACCTATATGAAACATACTCACATCATCAGGACTATCCCCCATAATTAAAGCAGGCAAGTGACTAAGCTTTAAATCATTAAGCAACCATGTCAAAGCTTCACCTTTACTAGCTTGCTTTGAAATTACACTAAGAGCATGTCGATTATCATAATAGCTTGGCGGGTAATAAGAGGGCCTTAAACCTAAACTAGCCCAATTATTTTCCTCATAAAAAGACTTAACACCATTATTTCCATATAGGCTTAAGGAAACCACTTCATCAAAATCCCCTAAAACCTCATTCAAGTATTCAAAATCTAAAGGCTTATAAAAGCTCTCATTGTTAAAAGGCTCATGATATCTATCGAATTCAGGGTGTAAATAAGCAATATCTGCAACTCTTACCACCCAGTGGTGGGGAGTTTGGCGAAATATGTTGAAAGTCAGCGCTGCTTTTTGGGGTAAAATATTTTTTATACAAACAATGCTCCCTTCCGGGGTGGTGATAAGAGTGCCATTGCTAACAATTAGTGGAGTGGTCAGCCTTAGGGCTTTATAAACTGGTAACGCACCAGCATAGCTTCGCGCTGTAGCCAGAAGAACAGTATTCCCTTGGCTAATAGCTTCACGTAAAGCACAAACATTTTCTGGCAATAGATCTCCTTGGTTATTTAACAAAGTATGGTCTATATCTGTGACTATCACATGGCTCATAAATTTTACTTCCTCAACTCCTTCACATACCAAATTTATAGGTTATCAATATGTTGTAATAGATCTCGTGCCAGCAACACTGTCTTGCAGTTGATTGGAGTAGTTCACTACACTAAGTATACCAGCATCATGCTAAACTAAAACATTGTGTTTTTAAGGTTTATCTATGTAAGAACAAATTATAAATTTCTTGGAGACTAAGTTGTCAGACTCTGCCAGCATGCAAATAAAAGCCACTACCTTGGCTGAAGCTCACATTGCTGAGCCTCTAATATCAAAGCAAAAAAGCCAAGACATTTTTGAGAAAGCCTATCAATTCACACGGGCTGAAAAAGCTGAGAAAATAGGTATGCACCCTTTCTTTAAAACTATTTCTTCACAACATGGCGGCACTGTAATTGTTGATGGACGTGAAATGATAATTACTGGCTCTAATGATTACTTAGGCTTAACCCAAGACCCAAGGCTTAAGAAAGCTGCTCGAGATGCCCTAGATAATTTTGGGACCAGTTGCACAGGATCGAGGTTTCTAACCGGTACACTTTCTTTTCATGAAGAACTAGAGTCACGCTTGGCTAAATTTTTTCGTAAAGAAGCAGCGCTAACTTTTAGCGCTGGTTTTTTAGGCTGTCTTTCAGTAGTAGCTAGTTTAACCGGTAGACATGACATCCTTTATTATGACCGTGAGAACCATGCTAGCCTTTATGATGGGGCTCAGCTTTCTTTTGGTAAATTGCGTAAGTATGAGCATAATAACTTAGAGGAGCTCGAGCGCTTGCTACAAAAAGATGTTGATAAGCCCGGTGGTAGAATGGTTGTTACTGACGGTATTTTCTCTATGAGTGGCCATGTTGCTAAGTTACCTGAAATTATTGATATTGCTCATAAGTATGGTGCTCGAGTAGTAGTTGATGATGCTCACGCAGCAGGCGTACTTGGAGAAGGTGGCCGAGGTACAGCTGAACACCTTGGTGTAGAGGAAAAAATTGACCTTATAGTAGGTACATTTTCTAAGTCATTTGCCTCAGTAGGTGGTTATGTTGTGGGTAGTAAAAAGGTAGTTAATTGGATAAAGCATAAAGCTCGTCCTTTTATTTTCACAGCAGCACTACCTTCTATGCAAGTAGCAGCAGCATTAAAGGCTTTAGATATTATTGAAAGTGAACCTGAGCACCTTAAAAAGCTTTGGCAAAATGTAGAGCATCTGCATGAGGGTATGACAAGCTTAGGATTTAATACGCTAAATTCTCAAACCCCTATTACTCCTGTACTTATTGGTGAAGATGAGTTAACACTTGCTTTTTGGAAAGCCCTTTGGAATGAAGGTATTTTCACTACTCCTTCTATTTCTCCAGCTGTGCCTCCGGGAGAAAGCATCATACGCACTAGCATTAATGCTAATCACACCCCTGAGCAGATCGACAAGATATTAGCTGCCTTTGAGAGGGTAGGTAAACATCTTGGAGTTATACAAGAGCATCAAAGTTATCTCTATAAAACCCTTCAGGGAAACAATAGATTTGCGAGGCAAGTGTAAAAAGCTTGCTTGGGAGTACCTAGGCTACTTTTAAAGTATAGAAAACAGCAGATAACACAAGCACGCTAACAAGCACCAATTGTGGGGTAGCTCTTTGCCAAGGCTTAAGCTTTGATAAAGGCATTATAAGTGCTAATGGTGCTATAGTCAGCAAAATAACACTTAACACTGGTAAATCGGCAAAGTAATAACCGCCAATCCAGAGCACACCTTGTGCAAGAGCAATTATAGGTGTGGCAACAGTTGACAAGCCCCAACCTTTAAACAACCAAGACAATACCATAACTGCTCCAAGTGCAGCTGTAAAAGCACCATTTATTTGCCCATTAACTAATGAATGTCCCAAAACTATACTCAAAGCAGAACCGCCTGTAATAATTACAAGAGCACTAGGTAGAATTGCCTTCTCACGACTACTTTCTAACTCATAGCGTTTTGTTAAAATATCTAGTAGTAACCAGAAGATCACAATAACTAGGGTAGTAATGCCAAAGTTGATTAGTGCATCATCTACTTTCCAGCTACGCTCAGGGAAAAAAGGGTTAACCTTGAAGAAACTTTTAAAAAGTCTCCATAGCAAAAGCTCTATTAGTACAAGGCGTACACTCCAAAGCACCCAAAGATTCTTGCGCCAAAAATTTTCTAGGAGGCCTAATAGTAAAGCAAAAATCGCTACATGAGGCAGCCAATCCTTTAGAGAAATAGGTGGGAAATTATAGGCCTTAAGATTCCAGCTTAATTCTGGCCATAGCCCGCCACTAGGTTCCATTTTTATAAGTACATAGACAAAATAGCCGACTAAAAAACCTATAGTAATAGCAACAGCTGATAGCCAATTGCCAGAAAACTTCCTGCAAAGGAAAATAACACCGCACCCCAAAGCAGGTAGAAACACACCTATTAGAATTTGTCCTATAATATCTAGAGTCATTCTTTAGAACTTACCATTAATGTAGGAATTCACTTACCACAAATTTTGTGAGCATTTATAACAATAGGAATCATGTCAGAGGAACTATAAGTTTGATGTTCATCATAAATTCCTTAAAAGAACGCCTAACAAACTCGAGAAATTATAATACAAGAATATTGTTGGGGATTTTTCTGCTAGGGAGAGAACTTTTCAACAATAACTCTAGAAAACTACTGTTCAATACCCTCAAAACTAATCATAAGGAGTACTTCTTCGCTAATAGAGCCAATGTCAGTCATGTTATAGTCACTGCGATTGATAGTAAATTCTGTATAAAAACCTATAAGTTTTTTGCCACCCTGGTTAACTCCCTCACCAGTTTTTTCTACCTGTATAGCGATTTGATTTGTAACTCCATGTAGAGTAAGATTACCAGTTACCTCGAGCACATTTTCTTCGTCAGCAGCACTTACACTAGTACTAGTAAAATCGATGGTAGGGAACTGGGCAGCATCAAAAAAGTCAGGGCTACGCAAGTGTCCGTTACGCCTTGCAGCATCAAATTCTATTTCAGGATTCTCAACACCTGTATCAATACTTTCAGCTGCAACACTAAACACTATGCTGCTATTACTAGGGTCAGCAGCATCGTAACTAAGAGTTGCCATAAGTTGATTAAATCTTGCAAAGCTGTAACTTACATCAAGGTGTTTGGCTCGAGCAAGCACATAACTATGCACAGGATCAGCAGCAAAGGTTTGTGCTGCAACGGGGCTAGCGAAAAATAAAAAAGCCAAGGCAAGTAACAAAGCTTTAAAAGACAAGGTTTTCATAAATCTCTCCTCATTATGAGTTTACCATTACAACACGATAAAAGCATTTCTTAAAGGCTTTTTGAGTTGCAATGTAAAAATATAACCTTTGTTTTTGTGAGAAAAAGCAAAGTAAAATACTAAAGATTAAAATCAAGTTCTTTATTATTCTATGTTTGAGGTGCTAGACTTATGATATGTCTTAGGTTATAAATCTGAGAGAGGTATATTGATAAGAATGACAACAGAAACAATTAACAATCAAGATCCCTTTACTGCCTCAATAAAATTCGAGCCACTTACCCTAACCGAGGCAGCAGCTACTAAAGCTAATGAACTTCTCATAAACAGCAACAAAAAAGACGCTGCTATTCGTGTTTTTGTCAAATCAGGTGGCTGTAGTGGCTATTCTTATGGTATGGCTATTGATGATAATAAGTTAGAAGGGGATAATATTTATGAAGATAAAGGGGTAAAAATCGTTGTTGATCCCCGTAGCTTACCATTAATCCAAGGTTCTGAAGTTGACTATATTGAAAATTTAATGGGGGGTGGGTTTAGTGTCAATAACCCCCAAGCCACAAGTGCTTGTGGTTGCGGTAGCTCTTTTAGAACTGATGGTCAAGCTGTTCCTGATGGTGAGGGAACTTCAGGTTGCCACTAAAAACCCTTAATTAGTAGTTAGTGCTCCGTCACAATCAAAAATCGGGATTCTTTGAATTGGGGTTGGCAATGTTCCACATAAATCAAAGTTTTTGTATCCCCAAATTAAGAGTTGACAGAGCACTAGAGCAGATTGTAAGGAATTAATTTACTAAATTCAGTGACTATAATGATTACATATGTTGTATTTGAAGCATTTTTAAACTGTCCAATGAAAGCTTGGAATTATGCTTCAGATTTTGAATTTCCGCCCTCAGAATATTCACTTTGGCAGCTGAGCTTACCCATAATGTACATGAAGGTACGTCAGTCATTGTAACATTCTTTCCAGAGTATCCTATAGATTTACAGGCACATGGCATTGATGCTATACAGGCAACAGAATTATGTGCAAGATTAGAAATCTTGTGGGCTGGGCTGTTCATTACATAAAACAACTTCAAGAAGGTCAGACTGTTTCTTTTCGTCCAAGAGGTCACTCAATGAAGGGAAAAATATCTTCAGGACAGCTTTGCACAGTTAAATCTGTTGATGTAAATGAATTACAAGTAGGTGACATTGTTCTTTGCAAAGTTAAAGGACGTGAGTACTTACACCTAATCAAAGCTATTAAGGGCAATCGTTTTCCTATTGGTAATAATCGTGGACTTATTAATGGCTGGATAGGTAAAAATGCCATTTTTGGAAAGTGTGTTAGTGTTGAGAAATAGAGAAGAGAGCTGGGGGCTTCATTTTTTAGAAAAAGGTTCAAAAAGTGCTTTTGTGGAACTTAAGTTAAGGCCAAGCAATAAATTTCTGCTCAGAGATTCATCGAGTTAAGTGAAGACTATGAAACGCCCATTACCAACCACCTCGTCATTTTTACGCTTGTTGTTATATATGCGTCCTTACCGTAATGACTATATTCTGGGCATCCTCTATTCAACTTTTCGTAAATTGCTTGATATTGCGCCGGAAGTTCTCATTGGTATAGCTGTGGATACAGTTGTACGCCGGGAAAGCTCTTTTCTAGGTGCGATTGGATTTACAAACCCGAAGGAACAGCTGACAGTTCTTGCTATTCTGACACTAATTATCTGGATTTTAGAGTCAATCACGCAATATCTCTCTTCTGTAAAATGGCGCAACTTGGCACAAATTGTACAGCACAAGTTACGTACGGAAACCTATGACCATGTGCAGCGGTTGGATCTAGCCACCTTGGAAAGTAAGCGCACTGGCACGTTGCTGTCCATTCTCAATGATGATGTAAATCAGATTGAACGATTTTTAGAAGATGGGGTGAACCAGATTGTCCAAATCATTGTTTCAACTATTGCCATCGGTGCTATTTTTCTCGCCGTCACACCAGAAATTACCGTCATTGCAATCTTGCCAATTCCAGTTATTTTCTTTGGCACTTTTTACTTTCAAAATCGTTTAGCGAAAACATTCTTAAATGTGCGCAAAAAAGCTGGGCTTTTGGGTGCGCGGTTATCTAATAATCTCTCGAGCATTATCACAATAAAAAGCTTTTCAAACGAAGATCTTGAAAAGTATAAAATCGAAAAAGATAGCGAAGAATACCGCAAGGCAAATGAAAAAGCCATTACCTTAAGTTCGTTAGTCACACCAGTTATTCGTGTGGCCGTGCTGGCTGGGTTTTTGTTTACTCTTTTCCTAGGTGGCTTGCGGACATTAGAGGGTACAATGGAGGTTGGTGTATTTAGTATTTTGGTTTTTTTGACTCAACGTTTGTTGTGGCCGCTACGGGATTTGGCAGAACTTACCGTTTTATATCAGCGCTCTATGGCTTCCACTAAGCGTGTTTTGGATTTGTTGCACATCCCTATTCATATTCGCAGTGGGAAGGTGAAAATGCAACCCAATGATGTGAGGGGTCATGTTACTTTTAAGGATGTTACCTTTCACTATGGCGAGCATATGGTGCTCAAGCACATCAACATTGATATTCCGTCAGGGAAAACGATTGGCTTGGTAGGGGAGAGTGGCTCGGGTAAAAGTACACTTATGAAGCTACTCCTGCGCTTTTATGAGCCCACGCACGGGGAAATTACATTGGATGGGCAGAGTTTGTCAGTATTGGATGTCCTTTCACTACGTCGTTCAATTGGATTTGTGTCCCAGGATGTTTTTCTCTTCCATGGCACAATTGCCGAAAATGTAGCCTATGGTAGTATAGGTGCATCCGAATCTGAGACTATAGAAGCCTGCAAGAAAGCTGAGATACATGACTTCATCATGTTACTGGAGCATGGATATGAAACGATTGTTGGAGAACGTGGTCACCGCTTGTCTGGTGGGCAGCGTCAACGTATTGCTTTTGCACGGGCAATTTTGCGTAATCCACCAATTTTGGTACTTGATGAAGCAACCTCAGCTGTTGATAATGAAACCGAGCGTGCAATCCAAAAATCACTTCGTACTATTTCAAAAAATCGCACAACAATTATAATTGCACATCGCTTATCTACTGTGCGTCATGTCGATTGTATTTATGTCATGAAAAGTGGTGTAGTGATTGAAAAAGGTAGCCATGAAATACTACTTAAAGAAAAAGGTGCTTATGCTGCACTGTGGAATCTCCAGATTGGCTTAGTGGATTCGTAGCTCCTTATGAAAGCTTTTCTGGTTTTTATCTTACGCGTTTTATTGCCAACCTGCCTAGCACTTTTACTCATTCATTTTTTTAGTAATCGTGCTCTTAACTCTTCTTCTTTTATAAAACTAATAACTCCATCACCTAAAGTTTTATACGATGTTTTGGTTCTAGGTAGCGAACCTGAAGGTATAATGGCAGCAGTAGCGGCAGCACAAGAGGGTGCTAGAGTTGCCCTGATCACAAGTGATTCTCGGCTAGGAGGACTTTTTGTTTTAGGGCAAATGAACTCTTTAGACTTACGCCGAAAGCCTATACTGTTACAAAAAGGCTTATTTGAAAACTGGTGGCAGAGGGTAGGCAGAAAAAGTTCCTTTGATGTAAAGCTAGCTGAGTCTACTTTTTTAGAAATGCTTTCTGAAGCAAGAGTAGAGGTTCTAAAAAACACTGATGTTACTGCTATAGCTTCAGAGGGCATGATAACTGGTATTACAGCATCAGGGCATCTATATAAAGCGAAGAATTTTATAGATGCTACAGCAGATGCTGATATATCTGCATCTGTAGGTGCAGATTTTACCATAGGCTTTGAAGGTCTTGGCCTAAATGCCCGTATGGTAGATACTTTAGTCTTTCGTATTGATGGCATCAACTGGCAGATTTTGCAAAGTGGCATTAAAAAAAGGGGCAGCAATTACGCTTATGTTGATGACCGTGTAGCATGGGGACATTTTCCCGAAGATGGTAAGAGTCTTATTCAAAGTTATCAGGCTCAGGAAAAGGGTATTCGTTTAAGGGGTTTAAACTTGGGCTTACAAGATGATGGCTCGGTTTTAGTGAATGCCTTGCTTATTCATGGGATTACACTTTTTGATAAGCAAAGTATGCAAGATGGATTTGCTCGAGCCCAAAATGAAGCCAAAAGAATAGTAATTTATCTAAAAAATAAAGGAATTCCGGGCTTTGAAAATGCAACCTTTGGTGGAGTAGCCCAGAAGCTTTACATTCGTGAGTCACGGCACCTTGAGACACTTTGTAAACTTACTGTAGATGATGTACTAGACAATATAGTAACAAATGAGGATGTTGTAGCTGGTGGTTATCCTTTAGACGTACAAGCTTTGACACCCTATGACACAGGCTTTGTTTTTGGAGTACCTGAGGTTTATGGGGCAAAATTGTGTATAACTGTTCCTGAAAAGACAGAAAATCTTTGGGTAGTTGGAAAAGCAGCAGGCTACGATCCTTTGGCAGCAGCTAGTGCTCGAGTTGTCCCTTTTGGGATGGCTTTAGCTGAAGCTGTAGGGGTAGCAGCGGCCATGACTAGCGTTAAAGGTATAAGCCCTAAGAGTTTTTCTGAGGATCAAGAAAAGATTGCTACCTTAAGGGAAAGATTGTTGCAGCGAGGTGCTTATCTAGCTAAAGTTAAGCCAAGGCTCCCTACAGGACCTTATCAACACGAATTTTTTGATGCCTATCGTACTTTGCGTAGTCATGGTTTAGCACTAGGTGGTTATAAAAATGACCCTAAACTCGATGAGCAAATTGAAACCACTGGTTTTGTTGATTTACTTAGTAATGTAGGTAAGCGCTTCCACAACAATGAAGACTTAGAGCAAAAGCTTGTAAATGATTACCCTAACATGAAGTCTATGCTCACACCTGAAATTGCTTTAAGCATTACCCACGATGCAATTTGTGAATTAGGTCCATGCCCTGATTTAACTTGGGAAGGGCTTAAACAACTTGATGTTACTCTTAAAAATTTCCCTCCCCCAGAAAACCTGACTCGTGGTGAGGCTTATGCCTTAGCTGCAGTTGTTGCCAAGTACTCAACATACTTTAGATGAGGAAAACAACACGTTTTGCTCCCATGCAGAGGACATAGGCAAGGATGATTAATGGGTTTGGTCAAGCACACATTCAATGTCCAAGAACACCAATATCGAAATAGTTGCAGAAATCCCACAGTGGGTAAAAACTAACGTAAAGTGGTGGTCAGAGTGCTCAATTGATAATCTTTCCTTTTTGCAAGAAATTGAATTTTTGATCAAAAATGGAATTATAATGGTACAATGATCTTTACCCTACATTTTTCCTAGGTAGATGTCTTACTCAAGACAATAGAAAGTATTTCCATCTAATCGTTTAGTGAAGATATAGAAAGTATAAGTTAAGATAATCGATACTTATGCAAAATCACACTCTAACCTTTGCCGAGCAACTACATGATCGTATCAAACAAGTAAATTCACGAGTTTGCCTTGGTATAGACCCACGCCCTAAGAATCACCCTGCCACTGCTCCTGAACGCTTTGATAATGACCCTGCAAAGATAGCTAAGTCTTTAGTTTATTATTTCCAAGCTATTATAGCTACTACTAATGATGTTGTGGCTTGCTACAAACTACAGTCTGCTTTTTTTGAAGCATTAGGGATTCCTGGGCTTATTGCTTTGGCTCAGCTTATTGCTGATATAAAAGACAAAGAAATCCCTGTTATTTTAGATGCTAAACGTGGAGACATTGCTAGTACTGCTGAGGTTTATGCTCGAGCTTACCTAGCAGATAGTGTTTTCTCAGTTGACGCACTAACTATTAACCCTTTTTTAGGCTTTGACAGCCTTGTTCCTTTTATTGAACAAGCAGTTAAGGCTAAGAGGGGACTTTTTGTATTGGTAAAAACTTCTAATGAGGGTAGTAGGGATTTTCAGGAACTCGAGCTTAATGATGGTAGTAGAGTATTTGATTACATTGCGGATAAATTAAGTTTTCTAAGTGAAAGTTACCTAGATGCAAATAATTACTCACCCATTGGTGCAGTAATAGGTGCAACCTACTCTGAACAGCTAAGTGCCCTACGTTATGCCATGCCACACAGTATTTTCTTAGTGCCTGGTTACGGTGCACAGGGAGGTAGCGCAAAAGATGTTGTAAGTGCTTTTGATAAAGATGGTCTAGGAGCAGTTATAAGTGCTAGTCGTGGACTGACTTATATAACCCAAAAAGATAACTATGCTGAACAAGCGAGGCATGCAACTATAGAAATGCGTGATTCTATTAATGCTGAACTTTAACTTGGTATTAGATTCTTTGCTTTGCTTCTCTATCCCAACGCTCGTCAGTATAGGTTAGGTATATTATTTCGCCATTGCAGTGCTTACAAACTGTGTTTCGCCTTCTTCTTTCTGCTGCTGCTACCCAGCAATTGTTTTTACACTTCACAAGATACCTTGGAGGTGTAAATTGAATATCATGACAGCGTTCCCCTGAACAGCCAATTTCAATGGCCTTTGCTTTCCAAACAGCATCATGATGATGCTTTGCTCCAACTAAAGCATGAGCAATTTCATGTAAGATAGTATTTTTAATGTCTTTGATAGAGGTATACCTTGCATATTCATGTGACAAGGTAATCAGTTTTTTTCCATATTTGCAACATCCTGCTCGAGTGCTACCATTATCAAACTCAAAGCTCCAGTCGTGCAGATTGTGTTTTGTCATAAATTTTAGAGCTAGCCTTTTTATGGCCTCGAGTTCTAACCTGCCCCGACTTTTCTCTAGGTTCTTCTGATTCTTAGCAAGTAATGTCAGCATCTCATAAGGGATTTGATATTCCTGGCCATCTTCACCAATAATATGAGCACGTTTTGGGTTAAGCCTAGCAATCATTCCTGAAAGTACTTGCTTACTAAATTCAAAACTTACTTTGTCATTAACATGAAATTTTAGACGCAAGCTTTTTGTGTCATAGTGTTTCATCAATTTTCACTTTAACATTCTAGCCTAAGTGTTTTATGCTCTTAGAGCACCTTTCAGCGTGATAAGATAAGGATATTTATAGTGAGTTGGGCACATAAAATTGCATCTTCAAGTCCTTAAAATCCCCGCTGAATTTTTCGGGGCATCAATTGTAGGGGTTAAAAAACTCGAACCCTTCCACCACGTGTTTTATGATAAATGCTTTTATCCACTAATCGTTTTTAATATCAACTATCAATCTCTTGCATGTAATTTCTAGCAGACTCAGAATCCATTAGAATCAGAAAATTAATTAGACTTTAGTAGTATTAAACTATTTCCATGCTCCAAGCAGTTATTTTTGACCTTGACCAAACACTTTTAGACAGAACAGCAACATTTAAGCGTTTTCTAGAAAAGCAGTATTCAAAGTTTCAAACTGATCTAAAATCTGTTTCTAAAAATGAATTTATCTCAACTTGTCAACAATATGATAATAATGGCTACACAGCAAAGGGAGTTCTGTATGCTCGAGTTTGTAATAAATACTCACTTAGCATTAGTGATAAGCTACTTGCTGATTTCCAAAAAGAATATGGCAAAGAACCTATTTTATTTACCAATGTAGTTGCTGCACTAAAAACACTAAGTTCTAACTACAAATTGGCATTAATTACTAATGGGTTTAGTAAGGTGCAAAATGCAAAAATTAATAATGCTGGCATTCGTAACTACTTTGATGTCATCAAAATTTCAGAGGAGGAAGGTGTAAAAAAGCCGAATCCTGTCATTTTTGAGCGTTGTGTTAATCAACTTGGTGTTTTGGCAAGCCAAGCTGTATACATTGGCGATCATCCAGAGAAAGACGTTGTAGCTGCTCAACAGTTTGGGTTACAAGGTATCTGGAGGCGAAATAAATATTATTCTGCACCAGAAAGTGCTGATGGTATCATTGATGATCTTAGTGAGCTGAGCGAACTACTTGCATCATTGTCGTTTAGCTAAGAAATAGCCGATTGGAAAACACTGAAAATGCTAATTTATGGCAAACAAACTATACTAGAGGCTTTACAACAAAAGAAAGTTGAACGCTTAATGTTGGCAAGAGGCTTGCAGAAATCTACGTCTAAAAGCCTAGAGGTGCTAGCGCACAAGCAAGGAGTTATTGTAGAGTATGTGCCACGCATTGAACTTGATAAAGCCTTACGAACCACCCACCACCAAGGCATTGTGGCTGAAATACCTGAACTTAACTATAGTGAACCTGAAGCACCTTTTAATCTTGCTAATAGCAGAGGGGAAAGGCCACTACTTATTCTTTTAGATCAAGTGACTGACGCCCATAATTATGGGGCCATCATTCGCAGCGCTGAGGTTCTAGGGGCTCATGGTGTTATTACAGAAGAAAGGCGCAGCACCTCTCTATCTCCAATAGTGGCAAAGGTTAGTGCTGGTGCAGCAATGCATTTACCCCTTGTGCAAGTCAAGAATTTACCCCGCTATATGGATGAACTTAAAAAACAAGATGTATGGCTCTATGGTGCAGTTGCTGAAGCAACAAACGAGCCACAACAGATTGATTGGAACAGGTCCGTTGCCTTAGTTATTGGATCTGAGGGATCTGGGATGCGCCGTCTTGTGCGCGAAAAGTGTGACGACCTTGTGAATTTACCTATGGGAGGACAAGTAAAATCTCTTAACGCTTCTGTAGCTGCTGGTATTTTAATTTATCAGGTTGTTAGAGGACGTAAGCAGGTTTGAGAGCTATGTATGCTGAGGATATAAAAAGTAAAGGTGTTAAAAGTGATGTGCGGCAAGCTCGAGCAACCGATATAAATCACATATCTTCAATACTAACTGAGGCTGCTGAGTGGTTAACTTCTATAAATCAACAACTTTGGCAAGGTGATGAGATAGCACTAAGCAACATAAGAGAAGATGTGTTTAGTGGCTTATACTACATTGCTTGGCAAGATGAAAACCCCGTCGGGACTTTTAAATTTCAACTAGAAGATACTCTATTCTGGCCAGATGTTCTTGTTGGTGAATCTGCTTTCATACATCGTTTAGCAGTAAAGAGAAATGTAGCTGGATCAGGTGTGTCAGCAGAGATGATTAACTGGGCCAAAAGAAAAACCAAAGAATTAGGGCGCACCTATCTGAGGCTTGATTCTGTGCCTAGGCCAAAACTATGTAGCTTTTATGAAAGAAATGGATTTACAAAACATAGTGAAAGGCAGGTTGGCCCATATTATGTTTTTAGATATGAACTCAAAGTGTCCGATTAAATATATTGAAAAAGTTTTTTGAGCTAGTTTAAAATATCCTCAATGTTCAAGAAAGAATAATGAAGAACTAATGAGTAGCAATGCAGAAATGACTATCAAAACCCATAAACTTAATGTTTTACAAGAAGCTATGAGTGCACGAATTATTGGTCAGGAAGATTTGATTCGCTCAATGATCTTAACGCTCCTTTGCAATGGGCATATGTTGATCGAGGGCATGCCGGGCCTAGCTAAAACCACGGCAGCTAAAACATTGGCAGATGCTCTTGAAGGTGATTTCATGCGTATCCAATTCACGCCTGATTTGCTTCCTTCTGATTTAATCGGTACGGAAATTTATCTACACGAAAAAAGTGAATTTGATTTTCGCAAAGGCCCATTGTTCAATAACATCATACTAGCTGATGAAATTAATCGTGCTCCAGCTAAAGTGCAATCTGCACTGTTAGAAGCAATGGAGGAAAAACAAGTTTCAGTTGGGCATTATACCTACAAACTTCCTAAACTTTATATGGTGCTGGCCACACAAAATCCTGTAGAGCAAGAAGGTACTTACAACTTGCCAGAAGCGCAGCTTGATCGTTTTTTGATGCATGTCAACGTTGATTACCCCGATCACGATGAGGAGCTTGAAATTCTTAAACTTGATGAAGCACTTGAAAGCAAAGAGGACAAAGATAAACAAGCTATTCCTGTGATTAAACAAGAAGAAATCTTTTCTGCACGTAAAGAAATTGCGGAAATTTACATTGATGATAAGCTGCGCCATTATGTAGTGTCACTAGTTAGTGCCACACGCAAAGCCGAACAATATAGTGAAGAACTTGCAGGCTGGTTACAATTTGGAGCCTCTCCACGTGCCACACTTGGCACCGTCCAAGCGGCCAAGGCGCTTGCTTGGTTGGAGGGTTCCTCTTATGTTTCCCCATACCATATTCAACAGGTTACACTCAACATCATGCGTCACCGTATAATACCGACTTTTGAGGCTGAGGCTGAAGGTGTATCACGCGATCAAATCATAACGACTCTGCTCGATGTTGTTGCTATACCGTAAGTAAAGAAGCACGTCATGATCTACCCTGATTTTGATGAGTTGTTACAATTGGGTTACCGTACCTCGAGAATAAATTTGACCTCACGGCGAAAAGTTCATATGATAGCCTCAGGCGATCACCGTTCCCCTTTTCGTGGTAAGGGACTGGAAT
Organism: Trueperaceae bacterium; assembly: GCA_965223045.1. Classification (GTDB taxonomy): domain Bacteria; phylum Deinococcota; class Deinococci; order Deinococcales; family Trueperaceae; genus CBDCVN01. The sequence continues at coordinate 1,901,476 of CBDCVN010000013.1, read as the reverse complement.
TTGAAGAGGTGCGTGAATATGTACCTGGTGATGATGTGCGTAATATAGATTGGCGGGTAACAGCACGCACTGGCACACCACACTTAAAACTATTTACAGAAGAGCGTAAGCGCAGCATAATTATTTGCACTGATGTAAATCTAACTATGCGTTTTGGAACACGTGGCACATTTAAATCTGTGCAGGCAGCACGTGCAGCAGCACTTTTAGGTTGGATGGCAAGCCAAGAAAATTATCGCATCGGCGGGTCTTTCTTTGGCAATGTACCTAATGGAATGATGTTTGTTGATCCTGCACGTTCAAGACAAGCACTTTGGCATATACTTAAACAACTTTGTGATCAGAAAGATTACCACAAGGAATCCATCATGCTAGAAGACCATTTGCATTATTTGAATAAAGCCTTGCCCTCAGGTGCTTTGGTTTTTATAATCAGTGATTTTCTGGTGCTTAGCAAAGATTTGAAAAAAGCCTTAAGTAATTTGCGTCGTCACACAGATGTTATTCTGGTTGTAGTTAATGATGTTGCCGACAAATTTATGCCAACTATTGGACCAGCCACATTCAATAATGATTCAGGTGAGACACTCATTGTGAATACGAAGGATAAAAAAGGTAATTTGTATTATGAATCTTATTGGAAAGACAACCGAAAAAAGCTGCAAAATATAGTTTTTTCACTTGGACTTGACTATGTGCCTTTACAAACAAATGGTGATGTTTACAAGGATCTAATCAGTGGGTTAAAACGGGGCAAACAGAAAGGAAGATCTGTGCATGGAACAAGGTCAAGCACAGCAACTTCTATCGCAGATTAGAGACATTCAAGGTATTGATGATGTGAGTTGGTGGCCACTCGCACTGGGTTGGTGGATTTTAGCTGCTTTGATTTTATGTTTTTGTATAGGGCTAGTTATTTATCGTCATTGGAGGGTAAAGAAAGCTACGAACCACATTGAAAAGATAAAACCACTTTTCACAGAAATTCACACACTTTCAGATTATAAAGAAAAAGCTACTGCTTTGTCTGAAATTATGCGTCGTCTTGCGATTCATAAATATGGACGCAAAAACTGTGCAGGATTGGAAGGGGGAAAATGGTTGAATTGGCTCAAAGACCATGATCCTCAAAATTTTGATTGGCCAGAAAAAGGTAAGGTTCTTATTGAAGCACCCTATATGCCAAGCGGCTCTAAAATCGTCAATAATAATGATTTTAAGGTCCTTATAAAAGCAGCAGAAAGATGGTTGAAATAGATGCTCTTTTCAACCCTGAAAAGTCTACATTTTGAATGGCTGTGGATGGCTTTGCTGCTAATTTTGCCCTTGCTCGTGCACTGGTTGTCGCCTTCTGTCAAACGTAACGTATCTTTGCCAATTATTCGTTTTCCACATATGGATAGACTAAAAGATGCTTTTGGTGGCTATACTCCTACGCAAAAATACAGCAACTCCCTGTTTACACTTTTGCTAGCACTCTTTTGGGTTTTTTTGACCCTAGCATTGATGCGTCCACAAATTGTTGATCAGTTGACCGAAATTGAAAATCAGGGCTATGACATTATATTAGCTGTGGATTTGTCTCGTTCTATGCGTGCTCTTGATTTTTCAACTGAAAGACAAAGGGTTAATCGACTGGATGTAGCCAAGGTAGTTGTCGGCAATTTTGTAAATGATAGGAAAAATGATCGTGTTGGTTTGGTGTTATTTGGTGATTATGCCTATCAATATGTACCACTAACACAAGATACAGACTCTGTTGCTAAAATGCTGAATGATACAGCTATAAGCATGGCTGGAGATAGCACAGCAATTGGTGATGCTATTGGACTAGCTGTCAAATCCCTACGTCAACAACCTGAAAAATCCCGCATCATTATTTTATTGACTGATGGTGAGGATACAGCAAGTTCTATCCCTCCTACTCAGGCAGCAAAGTTGGCTAAAGATTATGGCATTAAAATCTACACTATAGGTATAGGTAGCAAGGGGCGTGTTCCTTACCCTAACCGATATGATCGTATTGTTATGGTAGAAATGAATTTAGATGAAGAGTTGCTCGAGGAAATTGCTAATACAACAGGTGGCAATTATTTTCAAGCAACCGATCCAGAAGCACTAAGAAAGGTCTATGAGCAAATCAATCGCCTTGAAAAAAGCAAATCTGAAACAAGGCAATATTTAATCCGTACACCTTTATACCGCTATCCACTTGGCGCAGCATTGCTTTGCCTATTCATAATCGCTCTATTGCCTTTGTTGCGGGGAAAGATGATTTATGGCACTGCCTGACTTTTTAAATAATGTTTTACCTACTAGCTTTCATTTTGCCACGCCAAGTTGGTTATATGGCTTAATCGCACTGCCTGTATTATGGCTGCTTTATATGCTGTTGTACCGTGGTCATCATAGATCTGAAGTAAAACTAAAACTTAAAGGCTTTGCTGACCCACATTTATTGCCACATTTGTTAGGTGAAGAAGAGCAGAAATCCCATAAACAAAGCTTGTGGCAACCGTTATTGCTTTGGTCGCTTATCTGGAGTTGTGCTCTATTTGCTATGGCTGGGCCTCGTTGGAATTATACAGAAGTAAAAGCTTTTACTCCAGCGCACAATCTTGTTATAGTACTAGATATATCACGTTCTATGGATGCAGAGGATATAAAGCCTTCACGCCTTATCCGTGCTAGACAAGAAATCGAGGACTTTATACGTAATAGTGAGGGTATGAAATTTGGCCTTGTTGCCTTTGATGCTGTGCCCCATATGATTACACCACTAACTGATGATGTACAAGCTTTAAAACAAATCTTACCCTCGTTAACAACTGATATAGTGTATAAACAAGGTAGTACCCTTGCCCCTGCACTGAACATGTCAGCCGATATGCTAATAAATGAGCCAGGGGACAGCAAGTACATTTTGATTTTAAGTGATGGTGGATTTGATGATGGTGATGCCACGTTATTAACAACACAGCAAGATTTGCGTAATAAAGGTATAGAAATCCATGCTATAGGATTGGGAACGGTTGAAGGTGCACCAATACCAGATGGTCGTGGTGGGTTTGTTCAAGATGCTGGAAAAACCTTTATCTCAAAGCTCGAGCAAAACCAACTAAAACTCATAACCAGTGATAGAGGCAGCCTATATCAGCATGCTTCTTACTTAGATGACGATACAAGAGCAGTGCTATCACATATAAAAGGACCGACTGAAGCAGAAAAAGAAGAGCAGAAAACAGCACTATTCTGGGAAGAGCATTTTTATCTTTTCTTATTACCAATTATTCTTCTGGTTTTACCATGGTTTAGGCGCAACGCTAGATTCCCGGCAGTGATAGTGCTTTTGTGTACGATGCAACTTACCCCTACACAGGCTTTTGAATGGCGTAATTTGTTCTTGAATAATCAGCAGCAGGGAAAAGCTGCGTTAGAACAGCAACAATATGATCAGGCCACTCAAAAGTTCAGTGATGTTTACCATAAGGGAGTTGCGCAGTACAAAGCTGGGAATTATGAGGATGCAGCTCAATACTTTGAAGCAGTGCAAAGACCAGAAGTTCAAAGTGCTGCAAGTTATAATCTCGGTAACGCACAGCTTATGAGTGGGCAAATTGAGCAGGCTATTGAAACTTATGAGAATCTATTGAAGGATAGTCCAGATCATGAAGATGCAAGGCATAATCTGGAAATTGCTCGAAAATTGCTCGAGCAACAAAAAGAGCTTGAGCAGCAAAATAATGACCAGAATCAACAGCAGCAGAATAGTCAGGATCAACAGAGCCAAGAACAGAACTCTAGTAACAATAATAAAGATGCTTTAGAGCAGGACAAGCAAAATCAAAAAGAGGGACAGAATCAAGAGCAAGCTGATGCCAAAGAAGGAGATCAAGAACAGAAAGGGGAGAGGTATAGTCAAAACTCTGAAGAACAAAAGTATGGAGAACAGGAAAAATCTGGCAATGAAAATGATGAAGATAAATCAGAAAAAGAAGAATCCCAAGAAAGTAGTTATCAAGAAGGCCAAAATAAGGAAAATCCAGAGGAGCAACAAAATAGGGTAGAAACTGAGGGGCAACACAACATACAAAGAATAGATAACAATGTGGAAGGTAGTCCAATACAAACACCACCTCGCACTCAGCTGGATATTAATGCTGACCAGTGGTTGAATCGTTTAGATAGCAATCCAGAAGAATTTTTAAAAAATAAATTTTATATCGAATCCCAGCTATTAGGTGCTGAGGAAGGAGAAAAACCATGGTGAATTCACTTAAAGCAATAAAACAGATTGTTCTGATGTGCTTTCTGGTTATGAGCACGCAGGTTTTTGCTGCTTCATTTGAAGCCAGAACTGATCGTAGTTCAGTGGTTGCAGGAGAAAGATTTCGCCTCGAGCTATCTTTATCTGGTGCATCACCCAAGGGAAGACCTGATTTTAGCCAACTTGAAAAAGATTTTACAATTGCTTCAAATAGACAGTCATCACAAACATCTATTATCAACAATCGCATATCTTCTAGCATTAATTGGCAATTAATCTTGGTTGCGCCAAAATCAGGGAGTTATACAATCCCGTCCATTAGCATTGATACAGATGAAGGGAAATTGAAATCAAATCCAATTGAAATCAATGTTGACAAGGCTTCTTCACAAACAGACAATACAAACTCACCTGAAAGACTTTCTGTAACTGCTGAAGTCAGCAAGAAAAGTCCCTATCAAAATGAGCCTGTGCTTTACAAAGTTAGGTTGATTGCTAAAAAAAACATAGCCGATGTCGGTATCTCTGAATTGACTGTTCCTGATGCAATTGCTGAAAAGCAGGGTGATGCCAAAGTTTACGATGCACAGCATCAAGGGAAGCTCGTAAAGGTGGTGGAAGCAAATTATCTCATTACACCACTAAAATCTGGCGCACTTAAAATTCCTGCTTATGTTTTTCAAGGACAGGTAGAATCTGTGGTTCAAAACCAGCACCCAAACAGTTTGTCTAATGATCCATTTTTCGATATGTCAGACCCATTTGGCATGCTTGATAATTTCAGAGGGTTTACCACCTACGATCCTTTTACTATTGCCAGTGAAGAAATAGAGTTGAATGTCAAACCACCAGCAACGAACATAGATCCATGGTTGCCCCTTAGCAGTTTGGAAATTTCAGACAAATTGGAAGGTCTTGAAGATGCGAAAGTTGGTGAGCCGCTTACACTTACCCTAAGAATAACAGCAGAAGGGGCTGTAGGATCAGTACTGCCAAACCTTGAAAAACAAATCATATTAGACGATAGTTTCAAGATTTATGCCGATAGACCAGAAATTGGTCAAGGTATTAGTGATGATGGGAAAACTGTCTCAGGCTGGCGTGAGGAACGCTATGCACTTATTCCACAAAAAAGTGGCTTACTCACCTTACCAGAAATTAAAGTGCCGTGGTGGGATGTTAACGCAGATAAAGTTGTTTACACTACTGTTGCACCCCAACAGATAGAGATTAGTTCCGATGGTCTACCTTTACAGTTAGACATACAGGATACTGATTCAGAAACTGCTACACCAGAAACCCTATCACAAACCGTGGCACCTCAACAAACTGCACTCTTCGATCAGGGAACTGTATCGACAAATATAATAGAACAAAACGATTTGCCAAACTATATCTACGTACTTTTAAGCGTTGCAGTAGGCATTATTGCTGTGTTATTGGTGGTAGTGTTTTATCTTTGGCGTATAGTAATACAACAGAAAAAAACAGAAAAACGTTCTCTGCATCCTATTAAACCAACCAATAAGGCCAAAATTCAAGCTTCGGTAATAGAAAGTGTTGAAACATTGGAAGGGCTTAAAGATTTTCTGCAAGTTTTCGCAAACCAGCACTGGGACGCTCCACATAATGCCTCTTTTGTTACTATCCTTACCAAATTGAAGAAGCATAACCCGAATTCTGTTACACCGAAAGTAGAACAGCTATTCTCAGATCTCGATATAGCATTATATGCAGGTGGAAAGGTTGACTTGGAGCAATGTAAAAAAGCTTTTTGTGGATTTTTAAAATCAACAATAGCAAGCAAGAATTACTTAAAAGCGAAAGTAAAAAAACTTGAAATGATAAATCCAAGTTAGAGTAAAAGCTGCATAAAACTGCTGCGTGCTTGGTCTGGGTTGGTTGCAGTTATAGAGAAACAGGTTAATCACAGTTCAGGCAATTACGATGGATAAGAACGCAGAGCGTCTAGGTATGGTATGTATTCCCAAGCTCAGGTTAAATCAACAAAGAACAGAGGCTCTATTTCACAGCGCTTTGCAATGCAACTTTACGAATACTGAACATTGGTATGCCATAGTTTATGGGCATCCCCAAATATTTCAACTTGCCACGTGTTACTTTTATCATTGATCTTTTTACGCATTTGAATATGCCCCCGACCACTTAATATGCTTGATATTCTTCGTGTGGATCGTTTAGCAGATTTATTCACTATAGGCTCTTTAAACTTGTGTTTTTTAATTCTAGTTGGAGCTGTAGCAAATACGTTAGGGGTACATCCTTTGATTCTATCAATATCTTCATCTGAAGGTAGTGCCTTCTTACCTCTATTATAAGGAGTTAAAGCAGAAAATACATCATCAATAAGTAGATTTGACCATACTTCATCAGAATGAGTATTTCCACTTTCCTAGAGTACTAAGAGATCATGGTAGATAAGGTTTTATTGCCAAAGTAACACTCTTAGGAGTCAATTGAGAAACATAACTAACCGCACCCTGTCGCAAACCCCACTCGAAATTATCGTAACCATCTTTTGAACTGATTAAAATAACAGGTATGTCTTTTATAGCTTCATTATGTTTAATTGAACGTAAAACCTTATAACCAGCAGACATTACATCAAGAAGAATTAAATGAGGTGAAAAATTAAAAATCTCATTTTCAATATTATCACATCTATCACAAAGAAATACAAAGTGACCTTGATCTTCTAAAAGGTCAGTAATTGCGTCAAGTAAAAAAGCATCATTCACTACAAATATATTTGCCATACTAACCTCCTAACTTTTAAATATTGGTACATTGATGCTTTGCTGTACATAGTTTTAGATAGTTTATAAATAGTTTCATATCAATAATATTCGTACCTTTTTTAATAGTTCTCAGTATTAGTAATATTCACTAAAATCTTCTGATTTAGATATTTGTAAGAAATCAGATTATGAGACTTCTTCTTTAAAAAGCGATACTAGCTGTCTACGCTTTTCCTGAAACTTTAGAGCTGCTCCTATGAATCCTTTAAAAGGAGGACTAGGGCGCGATAAACGAGAAGAAAGTTCAGGATGAGACTGTAATCCCATAAAGAAGGAATGCCCTTTTAGCTCTATAGCTTCTACTAAACCTTCACCACGACCTTGTATTCCCGGGGTTATGCCAGCTATAGTTAAGCCTGCTTTTTTAAATCTATCTACATACTTTGGTGCTACTTCATAACGGTGTCTATGACGCTCGTACACTATACCACTAGTACTTGGCTTATAAAGTTGGGCAAGAGTAGTGTTGTTGGTAATTAGCATAGGCCAATCACCTAGGCGCATACTGCCACCTAAGCCCTCAATATCTAATTGTTCTTGCATAAGGTCAATTACTGGATGAGTAGTGTGGCTATCAAACTCGCTCGAGTTAGCACCAGCTAACCCTACAACATTGCGAGCATATTCAATAACTGCTACTTGCATTCCTAAGCAAATGCCAAGAAAAGGAATGTCCTGCTCACGGGCATAGCCTGCTGCACGCACTTTACCTTCAATACCACGCATACCAAAACCACCGGGTACTAAAATGCCATCAAAGTTGTCTAATTCTTGTAAATTACCCTCAGCCACATCCTCTGAATTAACCCATGTAGTATTTATTCTAGTCTTATGGGCTAATCCTGCATGAGTAAGAGCTTCCATCAAACTCAAGTAAGCATCGGGCATAGCAACATACTTACCAATAATACCTATATTTACTTCTTTTTTAGGCTGGTGCAAAATCTTGACAGCTTCTTGCCAACTTTTTAGGTGAGGTGTTACCTTCTCGAGCTTCAAACTCCTCTCAGTAAAATGGCCTATTCCCTGTTGCTCTAGTATTTCTGGCACTTCATATATGTGCTTGGCGTCAAAACTATTAAAAACTTCATTAGTAGCTACATTGCAAAATAAAGCTATTTTCCCTTTAATGTCTTTAGGGCACGGGTTTGTTGAGCGGATTATAATAGCATCTGGCTGAACTCCTAAACTACGGAGTGTTGCTACTGAATGCTGAGTAGGCTTAGTCTTAAACTCCTCACTGGTGTGCAGATAAGGAACTAGAGTAACATGAAAATAAAGAGTATTTTCAGGTCCCTCACTAAAACGCATTTGACGAATAGCTTCTAAGAAAGGTAAAGACTCTATATCCCCAACAGTTCCACCTACTTCAGTTAGTACAATTTCGGCATTAACTAACTTGCCTGCTTCACGTATACGTTCTCTAATTTCATCAGTAATATGGGGAATTACTTGTATTGTTTGTGAAAGATACTCACCACGTCTTTCTTTTTCAATAACACTCTTATAAACTTGACCGGTAGTTATATTGTTTGCTCGAGCAAGGTCTATATCCAAAAAACGTTCATATGTACCAATATCTAAGTCTGTCTCGGCACCATCTTTGGTAACAAAAACTTCTCCATGTTCGTAAGGGCGCATGGTACCAGCGTCTAAATTTATATAGGGATCAATTTTAACAGCAGTTACTTTATAACCTCTGGCATGTAAAAGGGCACCAATGCTAGCAGTTGAAACACCTTTGCCAAGGCTAGACACCACCCCTCCAGTTATAAAAATATATTTAGTTTGCACTTGTACACCTTCTTTGAAATCATGGAGACAACCAAAGTGTTATTAGGATAGGTTTCTGCCATTCTTAATCTTTATGTCTTGAATAGTTATACACTGCTTACAGTTTGACCTTGAGGATTTTACTTCTTAGGATTCGTTAGGTAATAATTTGCCACAGCCAGTATATTCATCCCTTTCAGGAGAGTATTTAGCTATGGTAATTTTGAACAAAGTGAGGTAGCTTATCTTTATTACAAATCCTTATCCTATCTAACAGAAAATGACCTTGAAAGTGTTTTAGAAATAGGCACAGGGTTAACTAAAGACTCCCAAATGAATGTACTGATTTCGTATTCACCCAATTCTTTTGGTTGCCAAGATTGAGCAACTTCTAAAGTCTGCTTTGGGCCAATTTCTCCTTGCACCCAAGAAATTGAAACAACCTCATTCTCGTCATCTTCTATTTGGAACAGATAGGTGAATTTTTGTTTGAAAGCTTGTTCATTAATTAAAGTACCAACAATTTGAATTTGATTATTTAGAGAGTATGTTTCTAAAGGATTAGCAAGTCGATCAGTCAAAGTAATTTGAGAGTTCGTTAATCCTAGCATAGGTACAGAAGATATAATTTTAGCTATCACCTCTACTGCTAGATTGTCAGAAGTGCTGTGTGGTTCAGGAAGAGTATAGTCTTGATATTTGGCATAAATATTATCACCGAGAAGTGCAAATAGGCGGTTTCCACTCGAGGGATTTTGTGACAAAGAAACAACTGCTTCAAATGCTCCGGAATCCTCTGCTGTTTCTATAAGCTCTACCTTTACGCCTGCAGTATCAGAATCAGATGAAATTTCTACAGGAATATGATCTAAAGATTCTGGATTTAGATTCATATCCAAATCAACTACTCTAACTATTACACCCTCATCAAAAAGATAATTTTCTTTAGAGAAACTAATAATTCCTTGGTTCCACCTTATTGGTACAGATTCACTAAGCACTACGCCATCTGCAAATTCAAATGAGACAGTAATTGCCGAATCTCTTTGTGTTTCTATAAAACCACTAGTGGGACCATTTCCAAGGGTTCTAGGAGTGGTGTCACTAACACCATCACCATCTGCATCATGAGCAAACCCTGTTAGAATAACTTCTCCTGTGAAAATGCCACTATTTACATCAGTTTCTGTTAAGCGATAGGGCTCGAGCGAATATCCTCGCGTAGAAATTTTTATTGGGTTGTGTTCATCATCTCCAATACTATCAATAAGGTACTTATCAGTATTCCAACTAGGAGCTATTATTTGGATCTTAACTTTATCTGTCCAAGAATATATGGGTTTGTCAAAGAAAATAGGAGCATAAGGCTTATTATAATCTGGTGTTTCTTGGGCAAATACAAATAGTGAAACCAGCAACAAAAGAGTAGAGAAAGTTAAGTTATTTAGAGTTTGTATCCTGAAAAGCTTAAAAACTGTTTTTACTTCACCCATATGAAAAATTCTATCATGAACTTTTTATATACTTGCAACGGTATAACATACCTGAGATCCTTCGCATATTTTACCCTCAGAAGGACTCTAACATTTTTTGTTTGTAAGGTAATAACTTATATGGATACTTATAACTATTGTGAAGGATAAAGTTCAATGTTTGGTTCAGCAGCAACAATAGCAAACCAAAAACTAGTTTTGCTTGGCAAAGCCTGAAGCTGTATGCCAGTAAGCTCTCCTGCTATAGCCTTGCTTGCCTGGTTCCAGGTAAAGAGTTTCATTATTTAAAAATAAAATCAAAAAGGATTATACGGTTAAACGAATAATAAAAAGAAACCCCAGTTTAAGGGGGTTTTATAACGCATGAGGATAGATTGATTTTATGCAAATCCTTGTGACAAATTTGTCAAGACTTTATGACTGTAATCTTACCTAACAATTACTGATTGCCTGATTTTTAAGCCTTAATTATAGACTTGTTCTGAAATAAGGAATTAGGCAATAAGGCAGTTCCATAAACCAGCACAAACTCCTACTACATCGTCAACAAATCCCTTAATACGATTCCTAAAAGCATACACAAGAATCTTGAAACGCTTCATTCCTCCAATGGCATTCTCAACATATACACGTATCTTGCTCACTGCTTGGTTGTGAGCCTTCTGCTCTTTACTAAGCTTGGGATTAGGGTTGGCTTTGCTCTTCCTAGGTCTCTTATGAGGTATTGCAACATCTGCTCCTTCATAATCTTTCTCGATTCCTTGATATCCTAAATCTACTGCCACTTTAATATCCTCAAACCACTCCTCCTCAGGTGGAAATTCTTCCTTTAGCATTGCATAGTCATGGTTCCGTCCTCCAAAGGTTTGTCCCACAAACAAAATTACCTTCTCCTTGCTGCTTATCACTGTGTTTTTCTGCGTGTGGTTACCCTGTTTGCCACTGTATAACTCCTGTTGCATTTCATCATCCTTTGGGCGTTGATGTTCTCGCTCTGTAACATCAATCAGTATTTCGTCAAGTCCCTCAAAAGCTGCTTTGAAATCCTCTATGTTTTCAAACTCTCTAGCTGGCATATATCCCAAACCACTTAGAGTTTTCGCCATTATTGGTGTAAGACGTTGTACCCAAGCATGGGCATTAGATCGTGATAAATCAAATTTCTCCGCTAGAACATCAAACGTTGGGTAAAGTCTAAGGTAGTAAAGAATAAAGCACAGTTTTATATTGACTGTACTTAGTTTACTGTTTCTTCCTCCTCCTGGCTTACGATGTACTTTCCCTGCTTCTAGAGCCTTTTCATAACGTTGCTTTTCATGGTCTTCTAAAGCTTTAGCAAATGCAGGTTCTAGTTCCTCTACTTTCTTTTCGCTCAATCCTGTTATACTTCTTACTTGTCGGTCATCTCTTGGTAGTAACATTCCTTTATTTTGACCGATTTATTTATTTCAGAACAACTCTTATGATTATAACTTAAAAGAACCTTAACTTCTTGCTTATGATGGTTTAGTAGCATGCTAATTGTGATAGCTATATTATAGAGTATAGATCTATCATTAGTAAGATCAAAGACGTTTTGTAATTATGTTGAGTAAGTTTTTTTATTAAGTAATCAAGTTATAAGTATTTAGGATTATAATTGTGGAAAGCAAAATACAGGGTAGTCTTATTAACACCAACTTAAGCATGCTTCTTGCAATGATTCGCTCGAGTTCAAAAACGGGTGTGCTTAAATTAAAGTATCCTGACTCACGCTATAATACTAGCTACACCTTTTTTAAAGGCATGGCAGGTCAAGTACAAACTTTATTTGCAGCTAAAATCAGTGCTGTAATGCAAGATTATGGTGTACCTGAAGGGGCAATTGAGCACTTACGTGCACAAAAACGCAACAACACCAATAGTAAATTGATGATTACTTTAAATGATGGTAGTCAGGCTTTATCCAGCGATCTTATAGCCAAAGCTTTCAAAAGACGAATGTTAATGTCGCTCGTTCCAATATGGCACTATACTGATGGTCATTTTGAATTAGACTTGGATAAGCGTGTTACTCTAACTACTAAAAAAGGAGTAGATCCTGACTCGATGAGCTTAGAGGTTACTAGGAGGCTTGATGAGTTAAATCATTATAACAAAAGCATTACAAGCTTAGGACCCGACGATATTTTTGTAGTAAGCGAAAATCAAGTGGGCCTCCCTATACATGTACAAACCTTTGGTAATTATGAGCTACGAGTACTTTCAGCCCTTTCTGAACCATCAACCCTGCTAAAGGCAGTGGTTAAATCAAGGCTATCATGGGATGAGTTTCTAATTACCCTTGCTACTTTACAAGATAAAGATGTCATTCAACATGTCTCCTTTCATGAAGAAGCTAGTCTTTCATCACCAGGAAATAGTACTAGAAAAACACCAGTGGACGAATTTTCTACTATTTTTGATGAAAATACTGCTGCTAATGCCCTAACAACTCGTAAAAAGAGTAGCAACACAAATTTTAAGGCAGCATTCCAAAATCTGCTCCGTAATCCTTTTAAATAACTGTTTCACTGACACATGCCCACCATTGAGGCTTATTTACCTTCAAGCTACTAACTAGTTTTGCAGCATCTTGAGGGTTCTTTGCTAATGCGAAGCAAGTTGGACCTGATCCTGACATAAGCACTTCATTGAAGCCATTTTGCTGAAAAGTCTCTAACACATCTTCAATTTCTGGATAAAGTCTTACAACGCCTTTTTGTAAAGTATTGAATAACTCAAAGTTTGTGCTAGGCTTGAGGTTTTGTAAATTGTTTAAATCTAGTTCAGGGCTGAAGTTTTGTAAGTTTTCGTAAGCCTCTTTAGCACTTACGGCAAAATTGGGGTTAACAAGTACCAAGTTAAGCTTTGGAATATTAATAGCTTTTAGCTCTTCGCCTTTACCTCTAGCTCTTGCAGCTGGCAAGTTCTTAACAAAAAAAGACACATCTGCACCAAGCTTTTGTGCTAGCAACAAGAGATTTATGTGGGCAGGGTAAAGTTGTTTGAGGCCTTGCAAGACTGCTGCAGCATTAGATGAACCACCACCCAAACCAGCAGCTATAGGAATATTTTTCTTTAAAGTTATATGAAGGCCTTGTTGTATGCCTGCTGTTTGCAAATATATTTCTGCTGCTTTATAGGCAAGGTTATTGTTATCATTTGGTAAATTGCCATTAATGATTTCTAAGGTAATGTGTTTTTTTTTGGGCTCGAGCCAAATTTCATCAGCTAATGATATACGAGCCATAAGGGTATCTACTTCATGAAAACCATCCACACGTTTGGCAATAACATGAAGAGCCAAGTTAACTTTGGCATGTGCCTTTATTAGCAAACGTGAGACCAGTTACTAAGAAAATAATGCACAGAGCTTATTTGAATTTGTTCTAATTGTTGCATTAGCGAAAAAGGTAAAACTGAAAGTTTATATTGCTCGCTGATTTCTTCTAGCATTTTTAACCACAATTTCGCGGTCATCTCCGAATCAGCCAAGGCTCTATGAAAAGTGCCATTATTAGGTATATTCTTATGTTTTACAAGACCCTCTAAACTATAGGTTGAAACGTTTTGATAGACCCTTTTAGCCACAAGCCTAGAGCAAGCAATTTCTCCTGAGTAATCCCGTTTAATCCTATTTAGCTCTGTATCAAGAAAGCGGCGATCAAAAGATGCGTTATGTGCAACAAGATTACGCTCTTTTATAAAATCAGCAAACTCGCACATTACCTCTTCACAAGGAGGAGCACTCTTTATCATGCTATTAGTAATTCCCGTCTTCCTTTCAACAATACTAGGAATTCTCCTATTAGGGTTCATTAATCGCTGAAACTGATCTACCACTTGTCCCTGCTCAATAAGCACAGCACCAATCTCAGTTGGGCGATCATAATTTGTTAGTCCTGTAGTCTCAAAGTCAAATACTACAACTGTGTCTGCCCTTCCAAAGGGAGCAGTCCTTATATTAGTAGTTGCTACTTTTTTTATCTTTTTTTTTACATAAAGTGTATGAGTTGCTACTTTTTCATAAGCATCTTTAAATTCTGCTACATTTAACTTACCTGATTTAATCATCTCTTTAACTAATTGTGGTGAGGGCTTACCAATTTTATCTATATAAGGCATAATTTGTGGCTTAATTTCCTCTAGACTTTCTTTGATTCTTTTAATGTCTGGCTGCAAAATAAGTCTATACTTATCTCCAAGCCTAGTTCTTAGCTTATCTTCATCATAATTTATTACTTCTTTACTAACCACTTTGACATTGAAAGCTTCATTTTCATAAGAAGGTCTCTTAAGGTTAAGCAGCAAAGACCTTATCTGTTCTCTTAGTTCAGTTTTCCTCTTAGTTAAGTTGTCTAAGTCTCTTTCTAATTCTTTATACTCTAGAAGAAGGTCTTCTATAGCAATTTGATTGTTCATGTACTTGTTGTTATATACCTTTTGAAAATGGACATTCAACTCTTTGACGCTCTACGTCCTTCGTTCGAATAGCTTGCAAAATGTAAGATATGCTAGCAAAAATGTTCAAAATCAACCCAATTCTTGGTATATCCTCATTTTTCAAGAACATCTGCATTTCGCACTTGTCCTTCATGGGTTAATAAAGCACTATTTACAATTTCATCTTCTGTATCAAGTTTAATTGTTTTAGTTTGGCTATCCCAGATATGTTTAATTAAATTCACTGCATTGTTGGCATACATTTCACTAGCATCTTTAGCTACACTAGTAGGTAGATTAGTTAGTCCTACAATCTTCACTCCGTTTACTATTACCTCTTCATCAGGTTTGCTACCTGCTACATTACCACCTGTTGAAGCAGCCAAGTCGACTATTACACTGCCGGGGTTCATATTTGCAACCATTTCCTCAGTGATTATTTGGGGGGCAGGTTTCCCAAAAAGTTGGGCGGTTGTGATGACAATATCTGCACTTGCACAAAACTTAGACATTTGCTGGCGTTGTTTTTCTAGTTGCTCCTCAGTAAGGACCTTAGCATAACCTTGCTTAGTTTGCCCTGTTGAGCCTACATCAATTTTTAAGAATTTAGCACCAAGTGATTTTACTTGCTCTTCTACTACTGGACGGGTATCATATGCATCTACCCTTGCTCCCAAACGTTTAGCAGTTGCTATAGCTTGCAAACCTGCTACTCCAGCTCCTATTATTAATACCTTAGCAGGAGGAATGGTGCCTGCAGGTGTACTCATCATAGGTATCACCTTATTAATGCGCTCGGCAGCTAGTATTACTGCTACATAGCCTGCTAAGCTAGCTTGGCTCGAGAGCACATCCATCTTCTGAGCATAAGTACTACGAGGAATAAGCTCCATACAAAAAGCACTCACTTTTGCTTCTGCTAAAGCTTTAACTAGTTCGAGATTTTGAAAAGGATCTAACAAACTAATATGAATAGCCCCTTCTTTAAGTTCACTAACTTCTTCTAGTTCTGGCTTATTGAGACGCAAAACAACATCAGCTTCAGCCAAAAAGTCTTTCTGAACTATATCTACACCAAAGGCTTTATAATCACTATCAGCACAATTGATGCTTTCACCTAGACCTTGTTCTATATTTATACTTAACTCGAGTTCTTGAAGATCTTGGGCGACTTGGGGGGTTAAGGGTGCTCGAGTTTCCCCTTTTAAAGTTTCTTTAGGTACATAAAGTTGCATTTAATTTCCTTTCTTTAAAATATAGGATACTATTCCTAAAAGCTGCAGGCAATTATTTCGGGTTTTCAAAGTCTGTGAAAGGAGATTTGGCTTTAGGCACAAGTTGATCTTTCATTATGTTATAATGTTGTTATAACTCCTTTGAGGAGATTTGTTTATGAATGTCGTTATTCGTGAAATAGGAAACTCCAAAGGAATCATCATTCCTGCCACCACTTTGAAAGAGGCGGGCATTGATAAGATGGTAGATATGCGTGTGAAAGATGGTTGCATTATTTTAGAAGCAATCCTAGGGCTAATTGGCTTGAGGCAATACAAAATGATCCTCCTGAAGAGAATGAGAATATATTTATGGATGGTATAGAGGATGAAGACATTATAGAAGAATGGCAGTGGTAAAAAGCACTTATCCCAAGCGTTTCGAAATATATAGAGTCAATCTTGACCCTAACATTGGTGCAGAAGTGAAAAAAACAAGACCATGTGTAATCATTTCTCCTGACAGCATGAATCAAGGTTTAAAAACGGTTCTAGTTGCTCCTATGGCAACAACGCTTAAAAAATGGCCCTTTCGTATAGCTGTTACTCACAAGAAAGTCAACGGTCAGATTATGCTAGATCAAATACGAGCAGTTTCTAAAAAGCGTTTGCACAAGATGGAAGGAACTATTAGCACAAAAGTTAGATCTGATGTTCTGAAGTGTCTTAATAACATGTTCATTCTGTGAGTGGCTCTTGCCAAAAACATATCTGTAAGTGAAGGTTTACATACAAGAATTGATGCTGGGACTTTTCTATTACAGATCCAAAATGATGGTAATGTAGTTTTATATAGAGATAGTGATGGTGCGGTTATATGTGATTTTTTTGGTAACATCAAAGGTTGTTAAGTAGAGTTGTTCAGAAATAAGCTTGTGTATATTATGAAATGTACTATCGTTGGATTTAAAGTTGACAGAATGCACGATACAACAGTTAAACCTTGGTAAATATATAAATTTCTTGTCTGATGAATTGACTATTTAGTGCATTGTTTTGTTTCCGAGTAACTCTAGTAATCAATTTTAATTAGCAAGGGTTGAGCAAGCTTAACAGCATTACCTATTCCGTTAATCCAATATTGGTGTTGCTTGGAGTAAAAGAGAGCAAGCAACAAAAGGGTTTTAGGGACTAAAATTCCTAACGGTACTAAGGTTCATCAAAACTAGCCCACCAAACAATTTCCTCAAACATCTTTATAAGGATTTTCATAGCAAGGTGAGCCTTTTTTGGACTGAGATATGCAGCAGGCCCACGCTTAAAATAATGGCTATCAGGATAATGCTTCGCATAATCAGGCACAGTTTGTTCTGAAATTAATGCCTCAAACCCTTCAAATAAAGGTCTCAGCTCCTTTGGGATTTCTCCTTCACGAAAAACAAGGACCTGTTCAACAGCACAAGCCAAGCGCAATCTACGACTTTTTTCATGGGATTCTGCCATGATAGTAACAGCATTCATAAATCGTGGTAGTAACGCGTTTGCCTGAACTTTAGTCATAGGAAAAGATGTATGATCCTCTACCATCTTCTCTAAGTATTTATAATCGGAATATACTTTTTTATCAGTTCTTGCCATTGTTCTCTAGTTTAGCACTGAACAGCAATTACCCCAGCAAAACCTAATTTCCACACTGAGCATCAATCAGGCAAAATTTCTATTGTATTTATAAGCAATTGCTTATATTATAAAGATAGTTCGGTACTGGCTGTTGTGATGGAAGATAAAGAAATAAGAGAAATTATATGGATGGGTTCATCAAATAAGGATTTGTGCAACTTTCCTGAATCTGCTCGTCGTGAAACAGGCTACATACTCGATCGTGTGCAAAGAGGTGTTCCTGATGACAACATCAAAATCCTCAAGGGGTTTTCAGGCGTACAAGAAATTTGTGTTGACTTCGACAAAGACACTTACCGCACAGTTTACGCTCTAAAACTGGGAGAAAACATTTACGTGTTACACGCATTTAAAAAGAAGTCAAAGAAAGGCATTGAAACACCTAAACCTGACATGGATGTAATACGTACCCGATTGAAACAAGCAAAGGAACTAGAGAATGAGCAAAAGTAAGATAGAATTTACCCGTGGCAGTGGTAATGTCTTTGCTGATTTAGGGTTTGAAAACCCTGAAGAGGAGCTCTTAAAAGCTAGAATTGCTTCTCTTCTTAACGACACCATTAAAGCAAAAGGCTGGACACAAACTCATACTGCAAAGGTGCTAGGTATTAAACAACCAGAAGTATCCGAATTAAATCGTGGAAAATTAAAACACTTTTCAGTAGAGCGACTAATTAATTTTCTAAGCAAGTTAGATCAGCGTGTCACAATTACTGTCCAAGATGAAAATCAAGACCTTCCACCACATGAAATTGTTATTGCTAGTCCATTAGAAGAGGAAAAACAGCTTATACCTTCATAAACGATTACCCTCCAATTAAATATGTGAATCCCATTTGGGTAAACCTACAGAAGTAGTGATGGTGATTTTGCTTGCAGTATAGCATTTCCACTGTGGCTAAAAGATGAAGTATAGAGTAGTTTTAAAGGGATTTCCTGTAGTTACTGCTCATCAAAGTAGTCTTTTTAAAGCGCTTAGACTTACTTTTGACTAGCGGAATATGGGGTGTAATGTAAGATTTTAGTTTTTACAGATCGAACACAAATCCCAACTTTTACCCAAAAGTTAGGATTTATGAAATACGGTTTTAAGAAGAGTTATCTGTAAGAAGTAATTTATGGTGACTCCATAATTTACCATCACGCTTTACTGCTATCAATTTACCCCGTGTGACCCATTGTCTTAGGGTGTTGGTTTGTACTTTAAAGTGTTCTGATAATGAATTGAAGTCAGACAGTGATTCTTTTTGTTCTATTACTAAGATAATAATAGTGTCTAACTGAGGAATAACGCCTTCTGTTAAAAGATTTTTAAGAACCGTAAAGTTACCTTCCTCTAATTGTTCAGGGTATTTCTCAGGAGACAAAAAGCCTTTATGAAAGCCTTTATCAGCTTGCTCTAATGCATGATAATAAGCGTCACGCTGACTTTGCTCTATCCCTTTGATAATAATAGGTGGTATCCCTGATATTATTGCAAGATAATTGAGGATTATTCTTCCAACACGTCCATTTCCATCTGGAAACGGGTGTATGCTTTCAAATACAGCATGTATTCTTGCTAGTGCTGACATAGGGGGGTGTGCCTCAAGTAACTTAGGCACAAGGGATACAAAGTTTCTTATATAATTATTTATGTCAAATTCAGGAGGAGTTACTTTAGCTCCTTGTATTTGGATGCTTCCTGTACGGAATTGTCCACGGCGTGAGTCTATTTCTCTGAAAAGCTCGCTGTGAATATGCTTGATTAGAGGCACATCTAAGAAAATTCTTTGCCAGGGTTGTTCTTCTTCTCTATGGTATTGTAAAGCAAGATCATACATACTTTGTGCAGTACGAAAGTAGTTTAGTATTTCTGGTTGAGTCTTGCGCCCCGTTAGAACAGCCTCTAACTCTTCCTCTGTCGCAAAATAACCTTCTATAGAGAGTGACTGTCTTGTCTCTTCCTCTAGCATATAAAGCCATTCTCGGTTCTGTACTCCTAGTAAGTTGTTGTCAGGCAAGCCTCCGAGTGTATTTAAAAGCTTTAATCTTTTGTTTATTTCTTTTACCAACTGTCACACCTTAATTTAGCTATTTTACGATAAATACCCTTTAGCAAAGAATTAATGCACTGTCACACATTTTGGGGTTTATGTCAAGTGTGACAGTTAATAATTCTTGTTGGTGCAAAAACTCATCTCATGTGTCAAGAAGTTGCACTTGATTATCATTTGTGGAAACCACTACCTCTGGTAGTGGACTAATAAAAAGTTCTACTAGTTCAGCAATGATTTTCCACCGACTATTCTGCCTTTTTCATAACAAGTCAAAAAGTAATTGATGCTTGAATGAATCAAGTTCAATACAGGAATAAAACTAGCAATTCTCAATTTGGGAGTAGGATTTTTGAGGGCAATAGGAAAGTTGGTGATAAGAATTAGCATGCATGAAAGAGGGCTAGGGATATTGTGTAAAGTAGGACTAGGTTGACAAGGCTAGGGAAGTAGGTATGTTAGTAGAAATAGAGAAAACAGGTCTTGGAAAGTCAATAAAGGAACTTAACCAAGTGTTATTAAGTGCTGTTGTCCGATACCCCTTCTAGTGTCCTAGGGGTTAATAAAACAAGCCACCACTTTTAGTGGTGGTACTTATTGCTGAATTTGGAAACTCCTAAAAAATTAAAAACAGTATACTGTCATTCTGCGAAATAAAGCCGATTTACCGCAAAACAGAGAGTCAAAATGCGCAGGACACCGTGCAACAAAACTCTATGCACATTTCCATAAGATACATCGCACCGAAAAAGCAAAAAATAAATAGAAAAGCCTGCTATAGTGAAATCTGATATGTACCCAAATATAGTTACCCAGAAAAATCTTTTCCTTTTATCCATAGAGTGAAATAAGGTAGGAAAAATCACTAAGAATAATTGCTTCTTAGGCAATAGAACACCTACTACCCAGTGTAATCTTCTTTTGTAAACCAACTAAAACTTATACAAAACTTGCTTATTTTCCCCGCTTAACACTATCTCAAATCATTAATTCCTTTGGTACTGGTGTTTTATAAAACTCAAATGCCTCCCTCAATCTTTTTATCTCTTTTTTCATTACTCCCTTTATTTCCTCTACCCTCATTGGTATTCCCTCCATCATTACCTCCAAATGCTTCCTTAAATCTGCTTGTGTTTCCCAGCATTTATTATGTATGTACTCCTTCTTTAAATACTTCCATAGCCTTTCTATTGGGTTGAAATCTGGTGAGTATCCCGGTAGAAATTCTAACCTCAACCATTTTGAATTCTCTTTTACCCACTCTTGCAACCACTTCGCCCTGTGAAATGGTGCATTGTCACATATAAGCATTATCTTTGCTTCCCTCATCTCCCTTTTCATGTGGCAGATAAACCTTCTAAACCTCTGAGCATTTACCTTGAACTTTGTTAGCACTCCATGGAATTCTCCTGTCCCTAACTCTAATGCCCCTATCAAATTTACTCTCCCATGTCTTCCATAGTTCTTGATCTCTACTTTTTCTCCTCTTAGCCCCCATGTGCTCGCTAGTGTTCCCTGCGTTTGGAACCCTACTTCATCTTGATAAAATATCCTCCATCCTGCCTTTATCTTCTCCTCGTACAGCTTTGGTAGTGTTTCTTGTATCCACTTTCGCCTCTTCTCTTCATTCTTCCTATACAGCAAATGTATTGCTTTATGGAAACTTAATCCCAGTTTCCTTAAAAGCTCTGGTAAATACTTTACTGACAAACATACCCCAAAAAGGCTTTCTATGAGAGTAAAGACCCTTCTGGCAACCCAAACTTGCTGGTTAAACTCTGTAATGATTTTCTTGATTAGCTCTAGTTGCTCTTTAGAAAGTTTAGGCGGCCTACCAGTTCTTTGTTCATCTTCTAAGTTAAGCGATTTTTCAAACTTCTTTCGCCAGTTTTTTACTGTTTTTACTGAGACACCGAACATTTCTGCTACAAGCTTAATATCTTTGCCGGAATACAGAGCTATAAGGGCTTGAGTCCGTAGTAAAGCGTTTGCATCATTTCCCTTTTTATAGCGACGGCGTAGTCTTTGTAGTTCTTCTAGTTTTTGTTTGCTATCATTATTTGCCATGATTAGTCTCCTTTGGGTTATTATTGGAATTATCATGGCATTATTTTTCCTGTTTTAGGGAAAGAATTTATCTGGACATCTATAGGTTTGGAGATTATGTCTAACAATATAGAATCATTTTTACACGAGGATCGCCGCTTTAGCCCACCTGAAAAGTTCAAAGCTAAGGCTAAAATTAATAATAAAGAGGAGTATGAGCGCCTTTACCGTATGTCACTTGGTGATCCTGAAGCTTTTTGGAGTAGTGTTGCTAATGAATTACATTGGTTTAAACCGTGGGACACACTCGTGGAGTGGAATGAGCCCTTTGCCAAGTGGTTTTTGGGTGGTCAAACTAATATTAGTTACAATTGTTTAGAACACCAAATCAATCAAGGTAGGGGTGACAAAACAGCTATCATTTGGGAAGGTGAAAATGGCGATAGTATAAGCCTTAGCTACAACCAAATGAAAGACAAGGTTTGTCAGTTTGCTAATATGCTCAAAAGCAAAGGTATTGGTAAGGGTGATAGGGTAATCATTTACATGCCAATGATTCCTGAGGCTGCTATAGCTATGCAGGCTTGTGCCCGTATTGGTGCTGTACACAGTGTGGTCTTTGGTGGCTTTAGTGCTAATGCTTTGGCTGACCGTATCAATGACACTAGTGCTAAAGTAGTGATTACAGCTGATGGTGGCTACCGCCGTGGGAAAGTCTTCCCTTTAAAGCCTAATGTTGATGAAGCTTTAAAACAATGTAATACTGTGGAAACGGTTTTTGTTGTTAAGCGTGGTGGTAATGAAATTGATTGGCAAGATGGTCGTGATGAGTGGGCGCTCGAGCTTATGGAAAATCAATCTACTGAGTGTGAAGCTGCCATATTAGATGCTGAGCATCCCCACTTTATTCTTTACACTAGTGGTTCAACGGGTAAGCCTAAAGGTATTTTTCACACAGTAGGTGGTTACCAAATTTACACTTACTTAACAAACAAATATATTTTTGATATGCAAGAGGATGACACCTTTTGGTGTACTGCCGATGTGGGTTGGATTACTGGGCATTCATATATAGTCTATGGTCCTATGCTAAATGGTGTTACCCAAGTTATGTACGAGGGTGTTCCCAACTATCCTGCTGAAGATAGATTCTGGGGCATTGTAGAGAAACACAAGGTCAGTATTTTTTATACTGCCCCTACAGCTATTCGCGCCTTTATGAAGTGGGGTGATGAGCACCCTAAAAAGCATGATCTATCCAGCTTACGTTTGTTAGGCACAGTAGGTGAACCTATTAATCCCGAGGCGTGGATGTGGTATCACAAGGTGATTGGTGGGGAACGTTGTCCTATAGTAGACACTTGGTGGCAAACAGAAACTGGTGGCATTATGATAACTACTTTGCCCGGTGTGCACGATGCCAAGCCCGGTAGTGCTGGTTTTCCATTCTTTGGAATTGAAGCCGCCATTATGCTTCCTGATGGTACAGAACAACCAGCCAATGCAGGAGGGTTTTTAGCTATAAAGCGCCCTTGGCCTTCAATGTTGCGTACTGTTTGGGGCAATGATGAGCGCTACAAAAAACAATATTGGTCTGATATTCCCCATGTTTATTTTGCTGGCGATGGTGCTAGGCAGGATGAAGAGGGTTATTTTTGGATTATGGGGCGTGTAGACGATGTAGTTAATGTAAGCGGCCATCGTCTAGGCACTATGGAAATAGAGTCAGCGTTAGTTTCCCATCATGATGTTGCTGAAGCTGCGGTAGTAGGTCGTCCCGATGAACTTACAGGTGAAGCTATTGTTGCTTTTGTAATTTTAGAAGGTGGCAAAGAAGGCAATGATGAGTTGCAACAAACTCTTTTAGAACATGTCAAAAAAGAAATTGGTGCTATAGCCAAGCCTAAAGAAATTTGCTTCACTGATGGATTGCCTAAAACCCGTAGCGGTAAAATTATGCGCCGTCTGCTTAAGAATATTGCTGCTGGAGAGGATATCGCTGGAGACGTAAGCACTCTGGAAGATAGAAGTGTGATAGATAAACTCGTGAGAGTAAGTTAGCTTGAAAATTAGAACGGCTCTTTATAAATTCCTAGGGTGCGTTTCATCTTTATCAATCATGTAGCTTTAATTGCAGCTACATAGTGCTATTTGCTCCTTGAAGCGCACCATCAACGAAAGGTGCGCTCCTGAATTTTTAGAGGGAACTGTATTTTTTTATGAGTCCTGAATAGAAACCCCAAACTTCTTACCACCAAAATGTGGATGGTTAAGGTTTTTTATAGTTATTCACAGAAAGTTTCTCGCTACCACAATGTAGATATTCAAACAAGGGCTCCAGCCAGAATTTCTACTAAGTGTTTTGCTTTTTTAGTAGTACCCTCTAAAATCTGATGCCTACAAGAAAATCCACAAGCTACAATCTCATCTTGATGTTTACGCACTGCTGGAAAAAGTCTATCTTCTCCTATTTGCATGGATAAATCGTAGTGATGGTAGCCGAACGAGCCTGCCATGCCACAACAACCACTATCTAGCTCGAGCACATCACCACACCAATCTAGGACTGATTTAGTTACAAAGCTGCCCATAATAGCCCGCTGCTGACAGTGTCCATGTAGCATGATCGGCTTATCACCTTTTTGAAAATGCTCTTTAGGATCAATTTCTCCCTGAGACCACTCTTTAGCTAAAAACTGATCAATCATTTTTACTTGCTCAGCAACGGCCTCGGTTTTTTCACTTGGTACAAGGTCGCGGTAATCATCTTGAAAGGCAGCCACACAACTTGGTTCTAAGCCTATGATGGGTACATCATGTTTTACATAGCTATGAAGCCTTTCAATATTACGCTTAGCCAATTTTTTAGCGGCTCTAAGCAGTCCCTTAGAAATTTGAGGGCGACCACAGCAGCCATAATTAACTAGCTCTACTTCATAACCCAAAGTTTGCAATACTCTTACAGCAGCCTTGCCTACCTCAGGTTCGTTGTACATAGTCCAAGTATCAGCAAAAAGTGCCACTTTCTTTTTTGTTGGAATGCTTTTAGGTGTATTCTTTTTAAACCACTTAGCAAAAGGAGTAGAAGTATAGGCTGGTAAAATCCGACGCCTGTCTATTTTGGCTATCTTTTCAACTAGATAGCTTACAACCTTTAATGATAAAAATGCATTGGCTATAGGGGCAAACATGCTACCAAGAGGAGCTATTCTAGCAGAGTTGCCTACAGCTAAAGCCGACATAGGCACATGATGTGCATCATAGTAGTGCTGCAAAAACTCATACTTGATCTTAGCCATATCTACTTGAGAGGGGCATTCGGCTTTACAAGCCTTGCACTCTAAGCACAAATCTAGCACGTCATAAACTTCTTGACTGGTTAAGCCACCGTGTAGCTTGCCTGTTATTGCTTCGCGTAAGATGTTAGCACGTCCTCTGGTGCTGTGGTCTTCGTCTCGAGTAACCATATAACTAGGGCACATTACACCTGTATCTACCTTGCGACAAGCTCCTACACCCGTGCACATTTCTACAGCCCCTAAGAACCCATCATCTTTAGAAAAGTCAAAGTAAGTTTGTTTAGGTATGTTTGGCTGGGCATAGTCTACACCATAACGCAAATCTTCAGTCATGGCAGGAGCGTGGACTACCTTGCCGGGGTTTATGATGTTATCGGGATCAAAGGCAGCTTTTATTTCACAAAAAGATTTATAGAGCCTTTCTCCAAAAAGGTTTTTGTTTTGATAACTACGAATAAGCCCATCACCATGCTCACCACTCCAAGAACCACCATACTTTTTAACTAGTTCAAAAGTTTCTTGGCTAATTTTTTGATAAAGCTCAACACCCTCTTGACTTTTAAGGTCAAGCAATGGGCGTATGTGGATTACTCCTACACTAGCGTGACCATATACCACTGCCTTAACACCATGCTTCTTACAAACTTCTAGGACTTCAGGAATATACTGCGGGAGGTTTTCAGGAGGAATAGCAGAGTCTTCAATAAAAGCTGTAGGTTTATATTTACCCTTAATAGTGGCGTAAATTCCCAACCCCTTACGGCGAAAATCTAGCACTTCTTCTTGCTTACTAGTTTCTGTAGCTATATAAGTGTAGTAACTAAGCTCATTAATTTGAGGATCAGCTTGCATATTTTCTAAACTAGCAAGTGCTTCCTGTTCATTTTGACCATCAAATTCCACCATGAGAACAGCTGCTGGTGTGCCTTTTAACCAGCTTAATAATGGCTCGAGGCTAGGGTTTTCTTTACCCAACTCAAAGAGGTGATCATCTAAGATTTCTACTGCACTAGGACCATGCTTATTAACATACTGCACTGCTGTAAGGGCTTTAACTAAACTGTCAAAATGCACTAGTGCAAGACATTTATAGTTAGGGAGTGGGTGAAGGGCTAAAGTAACATCAAGAATAATAGCCAAAGTGCCTTCTGAGCCTGATACTAGTTTTGCTAAATTAAAAGGTTTATCGACAAATTCATCTAGGTTATATCCTCCTACACGACGCATGACTTTGGGATAACGATCCTTGATTTCTTCAGCTTGTTCACTAACAATGCTATGAATAGTACTATAAATGTGCCCCTCTAAGTCATCTTGTTGCTTTTTGACTTCTAACTCTTCTGGCGTAACCTCTGTTAACTTGACTATACTACCGTCACTGAGCATGACAGTCATGGCAATAGTTTGATCAACAGACTTGCCATACTTTATAGAGCGTGTGCCTGCCGAGTTATTGGCTACCATGCCACCTATATTTGCGCGGTTGGTAGTAGAAACATCGGGAGTAAATTGTAATTTATAAGGTTTTAAAAAAGCGTTTAATTGGTCTCTTACTATACCGGGTTCCACTTTGACAGTGCGTGCATCGGCATCGAAGTCTAAAACTTTGATCATGTACTTAGAGACATCTAGAACAATGGCTTCTCCTACGGTTTGACCTGCTAGGCTTGTGCCTCCACCACGGGGCAAAATAGGCAGTTTATATTTATTGGCGACATTTACTGTATGTTTTATGTCCTCTATAGTTTTGGGTAAGACAACACCATAAGGTCTTATTTCGTAGGGGCTGGCGTCAGTGGCATAGAGTGAGCGGGCTTTGTCATCGAAGCGAACTTCGCCTGTTATTTTGGTTTTTAACTCTGTGGCAACTTGTTGTAGAAATTCTGGGTTGGTTAAACTTTGGTTCATGAAAATCACTCTTTACCTTTTGGTTTAAGTTGTTCTATGCAAGAGGGGCACATCTCTTGCCATTTCCTAATAGGTGAATGGATACTATAATAGCTTTGAGCCTCTACCATTCGGATTAAGTCAAAAGCAGTTTGACCATATTTATTCTTGTGGGTTGTATCAATGCCAGCATCTAGTAAAAACCGCATAGCTTGCATACTTTCTTCATTAAAAGGTTTTTTCTCTATCAAGTACTGCAAGGCATTGCTGTTTGTTGGGAAAGAAGTAACATTGATATCAACACCGTAATCTAATAAAAGTTGTTTTATTTCATCATTAGCAATAAATAAGAGAGGTGGTGGTGTAAGGTATTTGTTCTCTGTATTTATTTCTATTGAGCCGTTAGGATCAGCTCCATTTTCAAGCAAGAGAACCACTATATCCTTATCAGTACTTTTAATGGCATAGTAAAGTGCAGGGAAGCCATCAGGAGTTATAGAAGTGATATTTGCATTATTTTCTACCAATAGACTTATTAAGTCATAATTATTCTCTGAGATTGAATAATTGTTTTCTGCAAAAGAATAGTAAAGTGGTGTCCATCCCCGACCACCATCAGAGTTTACATCAGCGCCATTTTCTATAAAGAACTTTGCTAGCAAACTATCTTGCTCTAAAATAGTAGTTATCAGTGGATTTCCTAGCAAGCATGAAGAAGTGTTGATATTGGCCCCTGTTTCCCATAGCAATCTAGCCATTTGAACAATTATTCCGTCATTACCCCCCCTAGCTTCAGCAAGCACGCATAAAGGCTCAGTTTGTTGTGTATCTGCTCCTAAATTTATTAATAAATCAACAGCTTCAAAACTAAGCTCTTCAATAGCCATTTCTAAAGCATCTGTATTATCTATATTTGCCCCTTTAATAACTAGATAGCTTATAAGTTTAGTGTTTTTACTTCTTACTGCTGCTTCTAGTGCATAACTATTTGGGTAGTAACGCACATAACCTCGAGCATTAACATCTATTCCATAATTTACTAGTGCCTCCACAACTCCAAAATGCTTATTGAGCACTGCTACATAAAGAGGATGGTGTGGTATTGAAGAAGCAGATATTTCTGGATCTATCATTTTCCAACTTTCTCTTTCCTCTTCTCCACAACCAAGGGTACTGTGCACATTCGTCCGTAAATGTACGCTAAGAAATAAAACAGCTTGTAGCACGTTAAAAACCTTGGCTTTAATCTCTTAAATGGTCGTTTTATGGACAGGTTATAATCAGTAGATTTGATGCCAAAAACACCATGAAATTAGTCTCTAAAATATGTCCCTAAATGAAAAGCCGTCTCTTAATTGTTCAATACTTTTTAGAGACACCCTTAACGTACATTTTCGCATGAATGTGCACAGTACCCTAACCATCGGAATCGCAGTAGGAATACCTTTTTATGTGTCTAAAGTCAAGTTTTGCTCCTGCTTTTAATATCTCTTTAGTAATTTCAAGGTGACCTAATTCAGCAGCTAGGTGTAAAGGTGTTCCTTCAAGCTCATTACCTTTATCTGGATGAGCTCCTTTTTGCAAAGCATCTCTTACTTGCTCGAGATCATTATTACGAACACTATCCATAAGCAAAGTATGCAAAGGCTTTGCTATACTTAATTTTTCACCTGTTAAAGGATCAAAAGAAATAATGTTACCATCTAAAGTGACAACTTGATAAACATAACTGGAATCTTGAGCGTTTAAAACAAATCCTTTAACTTCTTTCAAAAAATGAGGGCCACAAGTGTCACCACTATAAAAGTTATCTTCTCTTTCGATTATATCAAGTAGAGTATAGGACTTTATAATTTCGCCATTAATATGAAATTGTAGCCAATTCAGTTCTAGCATGCCTTCTCCCATGTAACGGTGTGCCTGACTAATATAAGCTATAGCACCATTACCATCAACATCTTTGAGACATAAAATATCGTGTAGACGCCTATCCTTTTGAGTAAAAATAGGTTCAGCATCATCTTCTTCTAAATAAAACTCAGTTTGACCATCACCATGACCATAACGTCTTTCAACTGGTGGAACAAATTTATAGTAGCAACTACCACCAACACCCTCAACTATTTCTATGGGTTCCTCATAATAGCTATCAAGACCAGGGCTACAAGCAAAAACACTTGGCTTTATCAAAATTGCAATTAAAAGAATACCTATTATGTAACGCATAAAATCTCCTTGGCAATGTCTGAACTGTGATTAGTCTGATTTAGAGATTTCTCTGATTTTCTTCATTTGACTTCTAGTAAGAATTTTCCTAAGTTTTCATGACTATAATCTGCACATCCATTGTCTACCATTGTAATTTAAACTATTTGCTAAATTCATAGCTAAATTATATCACAAATTAAATTTAAAATTTTAAATCTCTTTAGTAAATGTGTTATACCAATTGCAATTAGTTACCTCTTTTATCCTAAAAGAGAGGTCACCAATGAAACAACGTGTGCTGGGTAATTAAACTGATTTCTTTAAGCAAGTATGCACAACGCTCACATAAAATTGCTTCCAAATCATCAAGTGTCTCAAAAGACCTGCTGGCTAAAGACTCATCGGTAAGCTCCCACAACCTTTCTGCAGGTTGTAATTCTGGTGAGTAGCTAGGGCGTGTGGACACCTAGAGTGTGAAATCGAAAACGCTACTCTTAAATACCTTGGATAATCCTGATGCTGACGCATAAGCTCCTCTGCAATCTGGTAAAGATTATGTGGTTAACAACTAAAGCTTCTCGCAAATATAGGCTATCCTGCAATTTTTTTTGGAATTCACATTTTCTAACAAATAGCTGTCCTGAGACTGGCTAGTTTGGTTTTGATATCCAATGCGTGCAATTTCTGATTTGTCATATCCACATGCCCTAGGTAAAAATTCTAACTCGATTCCTTCTGGCAATTCTTTCTTACTATGCC
Organism: Trueperaceae bacterium; assembly: GCA_965223045.1. Lineage (GTDB taxonomy): Bacteria > Deinococcota > Deinococci > Deinococcales > Trueperaceae > CBDCVN01. Next base: position 1,871,531 of record CBDCVN010000013.1, on the reverse strand, counting down.
ATCCTGCTTGATCCAATACCAATATTACTCCCTTGTTCTTTGATACTCCTACTGCTTTAGCAAATTCCTTTATAACTACTGTGTAGACATCTATATCTACTCTTGGCATTATGCACCAATAGTATGATTATATATGCAGATGCTTGGAGACTATCATTATTCATTATGGCGACCATAAGCTCAACTTTGGCAGTAGTGAGTATGTTAGTAATATTAGTTCACTCAACTAATTATAGCAATTCTCAAAGGAAAAATCATCAGTAAAGGAACAAAGAAAACCTAAAAGACCTAAATAGTAAATTAAAAAGGACTCAAAAAGCAATTGGATTTTTAAATAAACGCTTTCTAGTAGCAGACAGCAGCTAAAATAGGTGCCATCAAACTTTCAAGTGTTTGCCCTTTTACTAATCCAGCACTTATGAAACTTGCCAAACTCCACAAGCTCTGTGCTTTTGCTACTCGACACCAATGGGAGTTACTACCTTCAATTTCTACCTTGAGTTGATTTTGAAGCTTTTTTAAGAGGTCCTGATCATGAGGTATGGCTCGCAATAAGCTGTAAACTACGGCAACAAAGCTAATATGTCTGCATATCGCTTCAATATCCCGTACCTGATACTGGTCCAAACCTTCTGCCTTACCTTCTTCATGATATACTTCAATTGGCCACCTATGGCGTCTGATTCTTGTTATTCCTGCTGATTGCCATTTTAAGCAATTTGAAATTAATGCATATGGCTCACCCTTCAATTCTTCCTCTCTGTAATTGATAACTAATCTTTGCTTCCCAAAATTCTTAACCTTAATCGTGCAACAAAAACTGTAGTACCTTTCTTTCTTTCCCTTGTAGGAAATGGTTATTTTACGGAAAACTGGCTTCTTCTCCTCACTTAAATTATCGAAATGCTCTTTTTTAAGTCTCTGACTGAAGTCTTTAATTGTTTCTTCTTGCCCATTTACAATTACTTTATCATCTGCACAAAGTGTTCCTACATAGGGAAGTTTAAGTTCCTTGTCAATGAAACGACAAAAAGGAGCTGCTGTATACCATTTATCAAATACTATAGGCAGTTTCATCCTTGGATTACTTTCCTTCCATTTAGATAGCAATCTTTTTGCAATGTGAAACTTGCTTTCATACAAATCTGTGACACCATCTTTGTTTTGATGCCTTCTCCATAATCTTATCAAGTACTGTCGCCATTTTGCTTCATTAGTCTTTTTCAGTTCTAGCTTACTTTCCTTGATGGGAATACCTAGCTCTGGCAGCCCCTCCTCTATTTTCTCAAGGTCAGCGGGTTTCCATAATTCAAATTCTACTGGATAGTCAGTTTGATCGTCACTATAGTGTAACCCTACCAAATGGTGCGCCCAAACATGGCATCCTTTACTAGAATCATAAAGTTTTGCTATGCCTTTAAAGTGTTTGCCATAATGCTCAAGCAAAGTATCATCTATACTTAACACACCTTTAGGTTTGAAACGAGTACCTTCCAGACTTGCTAAAAGGTCTAAACGTTTTTGGTTTAGTTTCTCTTCACTAAAAGGGCTTTTGTTTAACAAGCGATTAAGGCTGCTTTGATCACGGTTCTCAAAAATAATCAAGCGATTAATCCCCTCAACGGTTTTGTTTTCTGAAACAATAAGTCCACTTATATAACGTTTGAACTGTGTCATGGCTGAATCAGAGAAAATATCTTTAAAGAAATGTTCATAATGCTTAACAACTTCAGGGTAATCAAGCAGGGGTACCATATAATCACCTCCACGGTGTGTTTATACATTTTAGGAGGTGTTATTCATAATGTGAAGATTAGTAACAATTTGCTTTATCGGATATTAGCCTATTTTCGTTTTCCTGACATCGCAAAGGCCTCACTGCAAAAGTTGAGCATAAGAAAAACAATTACTTTTACTGATCAGCAAGATCAATGGATCAAAGCGCAAATTGCCTCTGACATTCTTAGCGTTGATGAGGCAAGAATTTCTCTGGATGTCGTATTAAGGCTGCAAACGACCTTCGTCTCTTGGGAAAGCTCTTGCAAAACGCACATTTTCAACACCTAGTAGCAATGCTGTTAAGCGCTCTGCACCGATAGCAAAACCTCCATGTGGAGGCATACCATGCTTAAAAACTTCTAGATAGCCTTTAAAAGCTTCAGAATCCATCTTGCGTTTCGCTAATTCTTCAATTAGTACATCGTGCTTATGAACCCTTTGCCCTCCAGAAGTTATTTCTAACCCTCTGAAGATAAGGTCAAGCCCTCGAGTTAAACCGTTTTCTATAGGATAAGTATAAAATGGGCGTGCTGCTTGGGGGTAATGAGTTACAAAAACAAAATCCGAATTGTGTTCTTCTTTAGCCCATTTAGTTATTAATCTTTCTGCTTCAGGATCAAGATCTTTGCCTCCAGTTTGATGTTGATAGCGTTCTGCAACCAAATTACGCGCCTCTAAGAGAGTAATTCGTGGGAAGCTAGCTTCAGTGTTAGGCAACGTGGCTTTTAGTAGCTCGAGCTGAGGCTGGCATTTTTTTGATACATGTTGCACTATATGCTTGAGCAAAGCCTCTTGTAAGTCCATTACCTCACTGTCATTTTCAATAAAGCCTACCTCTACATCTAAACTCAAATACTCACTTAAGTGCCTACTAGTGTGGCTAAGTTCAGCGCGGTAAACAGGCGCTGTTTCATAAACTTTTTCATAAACTGCCACCATAATTTGTTTATAAAGTTGTGGTGATTGGGCAAGATAAGCTCTCTTGTCATAATAGTCTACCTCAAAGAGGTTTGCACCTCCTTCTGCACCAGCAGAAACAATTTTGGGAGTAAAGATTTCTGTAAAACCTTGAGAGTCAAGATAATCTCTAAAACCACGTACTAGTTCAGCTTGTACTTTTAAAATGGCTCTAGCTTTTGGTTCGCGCAAACTTACATGCCTATACTCTAAGATTGTTTCAGGGTGAACATTCCAATCAGTTTTGGGAATTTCTATGGGTGTAGGTTCTTCTGCTTCACTAATAACTTCTAGCTTCTCTGCCTGAATTTCAAAGCCACCTGGCGCTCTTTTATTCTCAACTACTTTACCTGAAACAGCTATGCAGCTTTCTGCTAGGGGCAAATCAAAGCTTTTATCAAATACACATTGCACAAGGCCGCTAGCATCACGCACTACTCCAAAACGAACGCCACCTAGATCACGCCTAGTGTGTAACCAGCCTTTAATGGATGCTACAAGCCCTATTTTTTCTCTAAGTTCAGATATTTTGTCTCTGTTCTTTGCCAATTGTGTCATAACAATACAAACTGCTCCTAAAGACCAAAATCAACCTTGGCATAAACGCCTATAAGATTAGTCCTGATTCTAACTTTTTTGAATATAGTATTTCTTAATGTTATAAAATACTTCATAAAAATTGTCTCCTATTGCTAGGTTTCCTAAACTAGCAATAACTTTTTTCTTGATCCTAGTTTTTTCTTTGGTTGGTAAATGTAGGTTGTTTTTGCATTTATCTAACATCTTATAAGTAGAACTTTGCTATAACAAAAATTATGTCTCCTACTACTAATAATTTATCAATGCCTCTCGAATTTGTTTTATTACCTCAGGCACTTCAATCTCAAAGACATTTAAAGTGGGTTAACATAGTATTTTTTAGCATCCTTTTGATACCATTATTTTGTTTCACACTGTTCCTAAGCATATACATATGGCTTTCTCTAAAACAATATAACCTACCTATAGAATTTTCCGATATTCTACTTATATTTGGATTACCTTTAATTCCTATTGCTACTGTGGTTGGCATATTACTGTTCCAAAAACAAATGTTAAAACAAGCTAGCCCAAAACTTAATTCACAGCATATCATTCTTAGTCAGACTAGACTCGAGCGTGTAAACAGCAAGTCAAATGAAGTAATTCTTCTTGAAGATATTAGGGCGTGTGGACACCTAGAGTGTGAAATCGAAAACGCTACTCTTAAATACCTTGGATAATCCTGATGCTGACGCATAAGCTCCTCTGCAATCTGGTAAAGATTATGTGGTTAACAACTAAAGCTTCTCGCAAATATAGGCTATCCTGCAATTTTTTTTGGAATTCACATTTTCTAACAAATAGCTGTCCTGAGACTGGCTAGTTTGGTTTTGATATCCAATGCGTGCAATTTCTGATTTGTCATATCCACATGCCCTAAGAGTATTAAAATCAAGCATAATCATCTCAAAGAAGTAGTTGCTGTACACATAATAACAGCTAAGAAGGAATTCCTTTTTGCTGGTCTTGAACATATGGAAAAATTTGTTCAGGCACTTAGCGAATTGATGCCTAAAGTTAAGGTGTCTGAGGAAAAGACATCTGCACTTAAATTTTTCCTAACTGTTCTTTTGATTGTAGCAATAACAATAATTACTTTGCTAATTTTACGACCAAGTTCACTAATACTCAATCTTGTACAAGTAGTGATAGTAATTAGTTTAGGCATATACTCACTAAAAAGACGCCACATTTCTACAGGAATTAGAATTAATCTTTCTTATGAAAAACTTAAGCATGCAGTAATTCATGTTTTGTGGGGAAGTGTCTTACTATTTCTTGTTATTTGGTCCTATTTTAATACCTGATAATATTTGATAGGAAGTACCTAACTATAATTAATTTTCCCACTTTCTGTAATTCCTATTGTCGTGAATTTGGGAATATCACTATTAGGAAAATTTTGTCTTAAAACTTCTAACTCAACTTTTGCAGTGAGGCCTTTGCGATGTCAGGAAAACGAAAATAGGCTAATATCCGATAAAGCAAATTGTTACTAATCTTCACATTATGAATAACACCTCCTAAAATGTATAAACACACCGTGGAGGTGATTATATGGTACCCCTGCTTGATTACCCTGAAGTTGTTAAGCATTATGAACATTTCTTTAAAGATATTTTCTCTGATTCAGCCATGACACAGTTCAAACGTTATATAAGTGGACTTATTGTTTCAGAAAACAAAACCGTTGAGGGGATTAATCGCTTGATTATTTTTGAGAACCGTGATCAAAGCAGCCTTAATCGCTTGTTAAACAAAAGCCCTTTTAGTGAAGAGAAACTAAACCAAAAACGTTTAGACCTTTTAGCAAGTCTGGAAGGTACTCGTTTCAAACCTAAAGGTGTGTTAAGTATAGATGATACTTTGCTTGAGCATTATGGCAAACACTTTAAAGGCATAGCAAAACTTTATGATTCTAGTAAAGGATGCCATGTTTGGGCGCACCATTTGGTAGGGTTACACTATAGTGACGATCAAACTGACTATCCAGTAGAATTTGAATTATGGAAACCCGCTGACCTTGAGAAAATAGAGGAGGGGCTGCCAGAGCTAGGTATTCCCATCAAGGAAAGTAAGCTAGAACTGAAAAAGACTAATGAAGCAAAATGGCGACAGTACTTGATAAGATTATGGAGAAGGCATCAAAACAAAGATGGTGTCACAGATTTGTATGAAAGCAAGTTTCACATTGCAAAAAGATTGCTATCTAAATGGAAGGAAAGTAATCCAAGGATGAAACTGCCTATAGTATTTGATAAATGGTATACAGCAGCTCCTTTTTGTCGTTTCATTGACAAGGAACTTAAACTTCCCTATGTAGGAACACTTTGTGCAGATGATAAAGTAATTGTAAATGGGCAAGAAGAAACAATTAAAGACTTCAGTCAGAGACTTAAAAAAGAGCATTTCGATAATTTAAGTGAGGAGAAGAAGCCAGTTTTCCGTAAAATAACCATTTCCTACAAGGGAAAGAAAGAAAGGTACTACAGTTTTTGTTGCACGATTAAGGTTAAGAATTTTGGGAAGCAAAGATTAGTTATCAATTACAGAGAGGAAGAATTGAAGGGTGAGCCATATGCATTAATTTCAAATTGCTTAAAATGGCAATCAGCAGGAATAACAAGAATCAGACGCCATAGGTGGCCAATTGAAGTATATCATGAAGAAGGTAAGGCAGAAGGTTTGGACCAGTATCAGGTACGGGATATTGAAGCGATATGCAGACATATTAGCTTTGTTGCCGTAGTTTACAGCTTATTGCGAGCCATACCTCATGATCAGGACCTCTTAAAAAAGCTTCAAAATCAACTCAAGGTAGAAATTGAAGGTAGTAACTCCCATTGGTGTCGAGTAGCAAAAGCACAGAGCTTGTGGAGTTTGGCAAGTTTCATAAGTGCTGGATTAGTAAAAGGGCAAACACTTGAAAGTTTGATGGCACCTATTTTAGCTGCTGTCTGCTACTAGAAAGCGTTTATTTAAAAATCCAATTGCTTTTTGAGTCCTTTTTAATTTACTATTTAGGTCTTTTAGGTTTTCTTTGTTCCTTTACTGATGATTTTTCCTTTGAGAATTGCTATAATTAGTTGAGTGAACTAATATTACTAACATACTCACTACTGCCAAAGTTGAGTTCTAAGAAAGCCTTTACACTAGGAGTTTTGAGTATGCTCGGTAATAAGGTGATGCCTATGCCCCGCTCGAGCAAACTACTAGTGGGTACAACCTTGACGTTTTCAGGTAGCTCATCTATAGCCAACTCAGGCAAAAGGCTTATACCTAACTCTTGTGAGACCATCCGTACAACCGTGTAATCTTCTCTAACTTGATACTTTGGTTGAATGGGTGTTCCTAGATTTTGTAGGTGATTCTTTATACGTAAGGCACACTCATCGGTTTCATGTAAAATAAGCGGCAAACACGGTACTTCTGACCACTTAAGTAATTTACGCTTATCAGTAGCAGGAATAATTCCTTTATAAGGATCGCGCATTATTTCCCATACCAAGAGGTCTTCATAATTTGGTAAGGGTGGTAAGTAATCTATGAAGCTGACATCTGCGCAGTGCTCACGTACAAGCTGTATTTTACCATGGATATTAAGATGATCTTGCTCGAGCAAGCGAACATTTATGCAAGGATGTTGCTGTTTGAGCTGGGACATCAATTTAGGCATAACTTTACCCGCCACACTACGAAAGACTACTATTCTTAATTCTCCACAGATAGGCCCTTGGGAAGCACTTACTTCTTGATTAATAGCCTTAATATGCTGGTCAATACCACGAGCATGAGCTGCTATTTTTAAACCTAACTCAGTAGGCTCAGCACCAAAACGACCACGTAAAAGAAGCTTAGCTCCTAATTCACGCTCTAATTCAGCAATGGTGTAACTTATAGCAGATTGTGAGGCATCTAATTCTAAAGCAGCATTGGAAAAACTACCTGTGTCAATAACTGTTAACAAAGTCTTAAGCTGCGCTAGCTTCATTTTTACATTCTACAAAAAAGTTTTATCAAAAAACTTGATAGATGTTAGAAGAGCTATCTAAAAAGCTTTTTGATTAGTATTCCTTTTACTTCTAGCATAAAAAGTTAGGAGGTGTCCTGATGACTTCTTACTTTAAAATAGTTCTTGTTTTTCTTGTTTTTCTTGTTTTTGCTCTAGCTTGGTACGCAAATTCTGCTGCTGAAAACCTTGAAGAAAAGGAAGTGTTGAAAGGGGAGAGGCTCGAGCTTTTCCTATCTGGTGATCTAAGTGCTAAACTTGATCTAGTTAAATTCAAATACATTCATTGCACAGATAAAGAAATTGTATTTCACAGTAATAATGCTTCCCCTTTTGATATAGAACTTTCTTTTGAAGACGAGGGCTTAAAATCGCAAAATTGGAATCATTACAGTTTAAGTAACACCAAATCTAAATCTCTGAGATTAAATATTTTGAAATCTAGAGAAACAAATAATGCTGCAAATTTTTATGCCTTAGAAGGTAATCTTGATTTTTACGAAGGCAAGGGTTACTTTGATGTTTTTATGGTAAGTGATAAAGGTCAACGTCTTTTTTTAAGTGGTTATTTCCAATGCTAATAAAAGAGGCTAAAAGATGTTATATTTTGATTAATGAAACGCATAGGACTTTTAGGCGCTGGTACAGTAGGATCAGCCTTTGCTGAACTAGTAAACAAAAACACTCTCGAAGCAAAGATTCATAAAGTTTTAGTACGTGATCTAAATAAGGCACGCCCTGAAGCTATTGACAAAGCTACTCTTACTGATAACTCTAAAGAAGCACTGGCAGAAACAGACATTCTAGTAGAGCTTATTGGGGGGACTGATTTAGCTGGTGATCTACTTTTAGAAGCTTTAGCAGCAGGTAAACGCATTATTACTGCCAATAAGGCAGTCTTAGCAGAACGTTGGAAAGAATTTAAACCTTTCATAGAACAAAGTATGGTTTACTTTGAAGCCGCAGTAATGGCTGGCACACCTGCCATCGAACCACTTACAGGTTCTTTGAGAGGCTCGCAACCCTTGGAAATGCACGCTATCCTCAATGGCACTTGCAGCTATATTATAAGTCAGCTCGAACAAGGTAAAGATTATAACTTAGCTTTGAAAGAAGCTCAAGAGCTAGGCTATGCGGAAGCTGATCCTAGTTTGGATGTTGGTGGTTTTGATGCTGCCCATAAGCTTACTATACTTGTGCGCCTAAGCTTTGATCCCAATGCTTCTTGGGAAATCATTAAAGATAACACTAAAGGAATTACTACTCTAACGCCCCAAACTGTGCAAGGTGCTTTGCAGAAAAGTGGATGCATACGTTTGGTAGCTAGTGTGTACCCTGAAGCAGGGGAATGGCAAATGAAAGTACGCCCTGTTTTTTTGTCTAACAAGCATGCCTTATCTGCTGCTGCTAGTAATCGTAATGCTTTACACTTTAAGGGTGATGCTATTGGCGATATTTTAATTACAGGAGCAGGAGCAGGAGCGATGCCTACGGCTAGTGGGGTTTTTGCTGACCTAATTGCTGCTTTACAAGAACGTCCCGGACCAAGTTTGTTACCAGCAGCTGTGCCATTACCCACTAACTATAAAGCAGAGTTTTTACAAGAAGTATAGCAGGCAAAAAAATTATATAATGCTTTATGGAGTTTATAATTGATGTATGGTCTAAGTCACCAATATATATTAAAGACCTGTTAATAGGAACATTCTGGGTTAGTGTAGTTTTTTTAATATGGTGGATAATAACTACTTTAGCTATATTGCTAGTAATGGCAATCAATAAAGTTACTAAGCTTATCTGGATTGGTCTAGAACAAATAGGGATGCCTGTGTATGGTAGATATCCGCTAGTGGGAACAGTGTTGCTGGGTTTCGCTTTTGCAACATGGAGGTTAATAGTTATTGTAACAGTAATATTACTAGTACCTATTGCCAGATGGTTAATAAGTGTAACTTCTGGTTGATGTGAAACTTTATACTAGCCAAGAAATGCAGAAGGCTGACGCTGCTGCTATTAGTGTAGGTATGCCTTCGCTACTGCTAATGGAAAGTGCTGGTAGAGCAGTAGCAGAAATTGTTTTAAGGCATACTCCTAAGACAGTACTTGTTCTTTGTGGTAAAGGAAATAATGGTGGTGATGGCTATGTTGCAGCAAGACATTTACATCTATTGGGTTGTCAAGTAAGGGTTTTAGAGCTATCTCAAGCTCCAAACTCCCAAGACAGTAAAACTGTGCGTGGTGCTTACTTAGCACATGATAATACTGCTACTCTCACTGCTAGCTCTTTGCAAGAGGCCTTACAAGAAAATCCACTTATAGTAGATGCACTTTTTGGCAGTGGTTTGCATAGGCCTTTAGGTGAAGATTTAGTAGACTATGTATCACTAGTTAATCAAAGTAATTGTCAAGTTATTAGCGTAGATGTTCCTAGTGGAATTGATAGTGACACGCCAAATATAATAGGGGCACATATCAAGGCAAGTGAAACTGTACAATTAGCAGGGGCAAAACTAGCTAGTGCTTTTTACCCTGCTAAATCAGCTTTTGGTGAAATACATTTAGTTAATATTGGTATTCCCGAGGGTATACTTGAGCAAAACTCACAAGTAAAACTACTAAGCTACAAAGCAGTTAGGAACTATTTGTCACTAAGAAAACCTAGTACTCATAAATATGATGTTGGTACAGTGTTAGTTATTGGTGGTTCACAATTCTATGGTGGCGCTGCAGCACTTGTTTGCTATGCTGCGTTAAGGGCAGGAGCTGGTTTAGTAACACTAGCTAGCAAAGAAAACTTTGCTCAGCAATCTGAAGTTATCTTTGAGCCTTTAATATGGTCAGAAGTGGTGAGTGCCTTAGCTGCTTTCCCTACTAAACGTGCCCAAGTGCGTGTTATAGGCCCAGGCCTAGCGAAGGAAGCTCTTAATTATTTACCTGATCTTATTAGGCAAAGCCCTGTGCCAACTGTATTAGATGCTTCTGCCCTAATGCCTACAGAAGTTTGCTTAGATGCTATCAAAGAACATGGAAATTGTGTACTAACACCACATATAGGTGAAGCAAGTAAACTTCTTAATAGAAGTACTGAGGGTGTACTGCAAAACCCTATAGAAGCTGCCTTAAAATTAGCTCAGATAGCAAGAGCTACAGTAGTACTTAAAAATGCTACAACAATAATTGCAGACTCTAAAGGTAGGATTGCTGTAAGCACTAGAGGTCATAAAGGTATGGCTACTGGTGGCAGTGGTGATGCCTTAGCTGGTATTATAGGCGCTTACCTTTGCAACGGTGAAATTTTTGAATGTAGTTGTGCTGCTGTTTACACTCATGGCTTGGCAGGTGAAATAGCTGCCAAAAGCTATGAAGATGGACTTTTGCCAAGCGACTTAATTGATTGCATACCCAAAGCTGTGCAAAGAATCAAAGAACAAAAATAATGATCTCTGTTCGTGTTCCTGCTACTAGTGCAAATTTAGGTCCAGGCTTTGATTGCCTTGGTTTAGCAGTATCACTTTATTTAGAGGTTAAGCTCAACTTTTCCAATAAAGATGATTTTGTTTATAGTGGTCTAGGCTTTGTAGAGAATACACCTAATAACCTTATTCATCAAGGTTTTCGTATGGCGTACCGCAAAGTAAAGAGAGTTGCTCCCAAGGTATGCTTACAAGCTTTTAATCCTATTCCTTTAGCAAGAGGTCTAGGGTCATCTTCAGCAGCTTTAGTTGCAGGCATTGCCCTTGCTGATAAGCTCTTAGATCATGAATTAGGTAGAGAAGCTGTGTTTCAGCTTAGTGCTGAGCTTGAAGGTCATCCTGACAATGTTGCTCCAGCAATATATGGCGGTTTTACAGTGTCAGCTCTGCAGAATAACGGTAAATATTTATCGCAGAGCTTGGATATTCCTGAAAATTGGCAATTTATTTTTGCAATACCTGATTTTGAGCTTTTAACTAGTGAGGCCCGTGCAGTTCTACCTGATGATTACAAAAGGGGAGATGTAGTATTTACCAGTAGCCGTACTGCGCTATGGACTACCGCAGTAGCACTTAATAAACCTGAACTATTAAGTGTAGCTTCACAAGATAGGTTACACGAGCCCTATCGTGAACCCTTGATTGCAGGAATTCAAGCTTGCCGTGAACGCCTTAGAGAAGTTGGTGTTAAGGTTTGTTATCTATCTGGGGCAGGGCCTACTTTGGCTGCTTTAAGTACAGATGCTTCTACTACTGAACAGTGTAAAGCAGCCATGAAAACATTTGTAGGTTCTGAAGGAAAAGTGCTTACCTTAGAACCTAGCAAAGAAGGTTATAGCTACTTTTGAACTAGCTTAATTAGCTAGCTCACCTATAATGGCAAACATCGGTAAGAACATGCCTGCTACAATAAAACCAACTATTGCACCTAAGAAAACTATTAATACTGGCTCGAGCGCTGCGGTTAAACTTTCAATAGCCTCATCGACCTCACGCTCATAAAATATTGCAATTTTTTCTAACATAGAATCTACGGCACCTGTTTCTTCCCCAATAGCTACCATTGAGCTAACCAAGGGAGGAAAAACTTTGGGAGCTTCTTTTAAAGTGTCGCTAAGTTGCTCACCACGTTGCACAGCTTTCTTGGCTTCACTAAGAACATCTTCTACAATTATATTTCCTGATGTTCCTTTAGTAATCTCAATAGATTCTATGACATTGACACCACTTTTTAGTAGTAGGCCAAAAGTACTAGAAAAGTTAGCAATTGAGGATTTTTGTACTAAATTGCCTACTACAGGCATAGTAAGTAACATGTTGTCCATGAAATGCCTACCAGCGTTGCTGCGCGTATAAATTAATCTTATAATTATAGGAGTTAGAACTATAATGCCTAGCAACAACAACCACTGATTTTTAAGAAAATCACTTATAGATATAAGAATTCTGGTAAGAAGTGGCAGCTCACCACCAAGCTCTATCAAAATCCCAGCAAATTGTGGTACTATGCCTGTGAGTAGAAAATAAGTTACACCCAATGCTATAAATAAGACCACTGCAGGGTAAGTCATAGCACTGCGGAGTTTGCCACGTAGTGCAGCTTGTTTCTCTTGGAAACTAGCAACACGTTCTAAAATGCCATCTAAGTTACCTGACACTTCACCAGCTCTTACAAGATAAACATAGAGATCGGTAAAAATACGTGGGAACTTGGCTAGGGCATTTGATAAAGGCAAGCCTGTTTCTACATCTTCGCGGATTTTATGTAAAGACTTTTTAAAACCAGCTTTTTCAGCTTGCTGTTCCAAAATAGAAAGTGATTGTACAATAGGTAAACCAGCGTTAATTACTGTAGCAAATTGGCGACTAAACAGGGTGACATCACGAAAGTTAGGTTGCTCAAATGCTGCAGGCATTTTGATTTCAACATTTAAACCTGAATTTTTTGGCTTGCGGATTTCGGTGATGTAATATCCTTTTTCACGCAAGCTACGAGCTAAGTCGCTGCGAGAAACAGCCTCCATTTGAGCCTCTATAGCTTTACCTGAAGAGTCTCTTACTGAATATTCATAAACAGGCATTTTTGTCTCCTATTCTTCATAATTTATCTTAGTTAGTGACATTATTTTAATGTGACCTTTAACATTATTATGCTTAAAATGTAAAGGCTAATAAATGTAGTATAAGCAAGGAGAACTAGCAAGAATATTACATATAGCATTTCTCACATGAAATAATACCTAGGCATCTATAACTCATAAAAGTTTTTCCCTAGAAGGAAATTCCCTATAGGGTTACTCCCCACACAAAACAAGCAAGTACCAGAAAATAATTCCAAGGTTTGTTTAATTGCTCGAGGGTTTGGAATTGGCATCACCAAGTGGTTTCATGAGAAAATAGAGATTTGTAATGTTTGGCAGAGAGGGTTTTATGAGCATAAACATAGATGATGGTACTTTAGCCCCTTTGCCTTTAAAGGTAAATGAGTTGTTTTTCTGAGTTAGATAAGCGTCTACAACCAGTTTTGGTAATAACAACCAAATCCTCAATGCGCACACCTGCCTTATTAGGAATATAAACCCCGGGCTCAACTGTCACTGTCATTCCCTCTTCCAATTTATGCTCAATATAGCGAGACATTCTTGGGTTTTCGTGTACCTCTAGACCTACACCGTGACCAAGTCCATGTGGAAAATACTGTTCTAGTTCATGCCTTTTGAGTACCTCACGTACTTTGTTATCTACTTCTTTACCTGTTTTATTTGGTTCTATTGTAGTTAGGGCTATCTCTTGTGCCTCTAATACTGCTTGATACATAGCTTTAAGCTCATCACTAATTTCCCCTATGGCTACTGTACGTGTCATATCACTAAAATAACCATCAACTTTGGCACCAAAGTCCAAAGTGACTAGCTCCCCTTGCTTTATGAGCTTTTGTGATGCTGAACCATGTGGCATGCTGCTACGCACGCCACTGGCAACTATTATCTCAAAAGCCTTGTCCTCTGCACCAGACTTACGAATAAAGCGCTCTATTTCTAAAGCCACCTCTATCTCGCTTAAATCTGCTTTTATATAGTTTAGGATATAACTAAAGGCATCATCAGTGATTTTAGCAGCTTGAGATATAGCCTCTAATTCTTTAGGTGATTTGTATAAACGATGCTTAGTTACAATTTTTCTAGTGGGAATAGGAGGAGCTCGATTTTTCTTAGTTAATTCATTAGTAAACTGCTCTACTTGATAATAAGTAAGGTGGTCAGCCTCAAATGCTATTCTGCAGTTACCTAAAAGTTCTTCAGCTAAAAACTTGAACCAGTTTGGCTTGTTACGAATAATTACTTCTAGAGTGCTTTCAACCTCAGCTTGAGCAGTGTATCTCCCATCAGTTAGTAAAATAGCCTTTTCTTTAGTTATTAGAATCTGCCCATCTGCAGGGCTCGAGAAATTTGATAAATAACGTACGTTTGCTGGAATAGTAACTAAAAGAGCGCTGGCTTTTACTTCCTCTTCAAGCTCTTGGCGAATGCTAGATAACACTCGCTCTAAATTCATGACTGCTGGCCGATTTCTACCAGAGTGGCTAGGGATTTTGTGTCAAGACTAGCACTACCTACTAGACCTCCTTGAATATCAGGTTGTGCTAGCAGTTCAGCAGCATTATTAGGCTTCATACTGCCACCATAGAGAATAAGGATTTCACTAGCAAAATCAGGATACATTTGTTCTAGTTCTTTACGTATGGCTAGGCACATTTCTTGCGCGTCTGCTGGAGTAGCAGTTTTACCAGTACCAATAGCCCAAATTGGCTCATAAGCAATAACTAGCTCTGCAGGACTTGCTAGAACTACATCCTTCAGCGAGGCTCTTAGTTGGCTGAGAGTTATTTCTTTAGCTTGATTTGCTTCTCGCTCTGCTAGACTTTCTCCAATACAAAGGATAGGTACTAAACTTTGAGCTCGAGCTGCTAAAATCTTTTGATTTACAAGCTCGTTGTTTTCTAGGTGAAATTGCCTTCTTTCAGAATGGCCAATTATAACATAATGGACACCTAAATCTTTAAGCATATCAGCTGAAACTTCTCCGGTAAAAGCTCCTTGTTGATGTGAGCTTACATCTTGGGCACCCATATGCACGCTGCTAGTAAGCAATTTTGCTGAAATGGTTGTTAAGTGGGTGTATGGAGCACAAATAGCAATATCTACATCATCATGAGGGATATTTGCCAAAGCTGAGCAAAATTCATGTGTCCATAACTCAGCTTCACTAGGCAACTTATACATTTTCCAATTGGCTGCAATAAGTGGTTTCATAGAATTAAATTCTTAAAGTAAAGCAGCAATAGCATTAGTAGCATTAAGGGCTTCTATGTTTATAAGTCCTACATTGACATTGCTACTAGCAATCAGTGCTAGAATACCCTTCTCACCAATAGCATAAAGAAATATTTGCGCATCAGTACCAGAAACTTGAGTCTTGATTAAGTCTCCTGAAGCAAGTGTAGCAGTGATACGTTTGCCTAAGCCTAAGGCTGCTGCAGACATAGCTGCTATACGGTTAGCATTCTCACTACTAGAAAGGGAATGAGCCATAGATAAACCATCTACCGAAGCAACCAAAGCACCTCTAATTTCAGGTATAGAGTTACGTAACTGATCAAGAATACTAAATAATTCTTGTTGTTTGCTCAACTTATTATTCTCCTAACATTTAAGCTTAATTAATGATACATAGTTGGTTCTTTACACTTTACTGCTTATAATTCTTCACTGTAGCTCTTTATGTTTTCTAACAAAGCAATTAAAGCATAAACGCTACTAGTTGGACTAGTGGCATTTAAACCTACTACTTGGCTCTCGTTAACTTCAAAATAATCAGCAATGTCCTCAGGTTCCCAAACTTTGGGTAAGTCTTGTCGGGTAACTCCAATGACAAAGGGAATCGAAATACGACTGGCAACAAAATCTAGAATATTGCGGGCATGCCCAAAATCTTTGGGTTGTGTGCCAGAAACAAGTAAAATAAGCCCTAACGCTCCTTCACAAAGAACTTCCCACATAAAATCAAAACGATCTTGTCCAGGGGTACCAAAGAGGAAAATAGGAATGCTATCTAAAGTAAGTATGCCAAAATCCATAGCTACAGTAGTAGTTTCTTTGCCTATATCTTCTGTAGTTACTTCATCAGTATTGACTACAGGTACTTCAGAAAGGCTTTGAATAAAAGTAGTTTTGCCAGCACCAACGGGACCTGCAACTACTAACTTAAGAGGAGGAATAGCTGCTCCGTCTATCATTGTTTACGCCTCAGAGCTTTGAGTAAGCGATTGACCAATCCTTTTTGATGTATAGGTGCTTTCTTTTCAGTAGTACTTTGTGCTTCAGAACCACTTGATTGTAACCATGTAATAATTTCTTTATAGCTCATGTCTCCAATATCTTTACTTAAACTGGTATCTTGCTTAGACTTAATTGGCGTAGAGTGTTCTTGCTCAAAAGCACGTAGGGGGACGATTTTTCCAAGAGAGCGCAACTTATATAAATTATGTTGTACATGTACTATATCCAAAGAAAGATCCTTGGCAATTTCCTCAGTGTTGCATCCTGCACCAAGCAAAGAGGCACAATTTTGCCAAAAATTATAAAGAGCATCATCAAGCCAAATATCAACTTGTCCTGAGCTTTTAAAGCGTGTTTTAGGGGCAGGAAAATGTTTGCTGTGAACGTGCATTTCGTCAATTGCAGTAGCTGTTTGAAGTAAGAGCTTATCAATAGGGATATCTAAATTCTGCTT
The DNA here is from genome assembly GCA_965223045.1 of Trueperaceae bacterium. GTDB lineage: Bacteria > Deinococcota > Deinococci > Deinococcales > Trueperaceae > CBDCVN01. The sequence goes on along the minus strand of CBDCVN010000013.1, from coordinate 1,854,938 downwards.
GAGCTGAGTTTGCGGTAACCTTTGAAATTCAAATATACCTTTCTCAAACCCAAAAAGCTTTATCATAGCCTCATAAACTGAAAGATCAGTTGTTAACTCCTGCTCATTAATATACGTGGCTTTAAGTTTTGCTTTATCAAGATATAAATCATAATTCTGTTCCTCAGGTAATTTAGTAAGTTTTAATTTTCCAGTGCGTTTGCCTAGCATAGTTAACAATTCTGGCAAGGGCATTTCTTCTAGAGTTCCAAAAATTGCCACGCAGCTACCTCAAACATAAATTTTTACTCTCAATCACAAACAACTTAACTTTAATTATTTATAACAACTGAATTAATTGCTATGCTGCATTTCACCATTAAGGAATTATAATTAAACAAGTTTTTGTTGAATTTAAACATTACCATAGTTGGAAGATTACCCCCGTTTTAATGCTCTTAACAAGTGATTTATAAGTCCCTTATTGACACTATAGTTTGATGATGAACTTGATGATGAATGTGTGTGAGTAGTCTCATCTTTTGGCTTTGATAAGGAACCCTTTTGTGGTCCTTTAAGACTTTTAAGTATTTCTTCATAACTTAGATGATTTATATTTTTTATAAGAGATTTTTCCAGATTCTCTCCTGGCAGGGTGGCTTTTAGAGAATTAACCCTGCGGGGGCTACTAGGAGGTAACTTATTTTCAAAGCTGCGTATGGGAGCAATTTGGCCTAGGGAGCGTAGTTTATAAATATTGAGTTGTACTTTTGTAACTTCTAAGTTTAGTTCTCGAGCAATTTCTTCAGCACTACTACCTCTATTAAACAAAAGAGCGGTTCTTTCCCAAAAAGTTTTCAAAGACTCGCTTTGCCAAGCTTCTAACTCTCCTCGCCTAGCAAGCTTAAACCTAGTTTGTCGTGCAGGTAAACGTTCTTTGTAATGATTTACTTCACCTTTGTTAGTTGTGTTAAGTAATAAGGGTTTAAGTGGTACATCAAAACTTTTTGGAAGCTCCTCTTCAGAAATGGATCTAAAAATATATTGGCCATCTTTGGCATTAGACAACTCAACGAATGCTTCTCTTATTGATACACCACTTCGCACAACTTGTCCATTTACACACAAAGCTCGAAGCCTAGATTTATCAAGGTACAAATCATAGTCACACTTGATAGGTAATACTTTAATACTTAGTTTTCCTGTACGCTTTCCTAGAGTACGGAGTAGTTCCAACAAGGGAATTTCTGTTAGAGTGCCAAAAATAGCGTAGCCATGTCTACGCATCAATCCTGTTGACTATATTCAGTTGACGAAAAGTTGACCTAAATAGACTTTTACCACTCATCAAATTCAACAAGTTTATTATTACTGATAATCTTAGCTATAGGCAATTGAAATGGAACAAGGTGTTATTGTTTAGCAATGACGCATTTTGAAAATAAGCATCTTGTAATCTATAAAAATTAGCATAGAACTTTTAGTTTAAATCAAACAAGAGCAAGAGGAAAGTTGATGATAAATCTATGAGTATATCTTCGTTTCTAACACTACACCTCTATACATAGAGTATAATTAGCACGAACTTTCTTACCTCTTCTTACTAAGTGTCTAAACTTTGTAAGTACTGTATCACAGCATTATTATCAAAACCCCTGTCCAACAGCAAACGTTTGATTTTCAATCCCATATCATCAGTTCCAACACCTTCTCATCCTTATCCATAAGTAAGGTTCACATGAAACTTAGTAGTACCCTTTTGAGCCTTACCACCACGCACAGATGAAATCTTTTTAGGAAGGTTATCTCTCATTCTTGTAGTGTTTTTAAAATTATGATATCAAACTAATCAATACCTCTACACAAGTTAATTTATGTTTGTTTTGAAGTGAAATCTTTATTGTAGTGTTAAAATTATGTATCAAACTAATCAATACCTTACAAAGTTTTTACTATGTTTTCTAAAGCCCTCTAGAGCGGGGGATAAGCCCAGTCGTTCCAAGATGCATAGTTTTTTCACCCCTTATAGAGGTAATGTAAACAAGCCACCATCTCAGGTGGTGGTATCTTGATTAGTAGACCAAAACCTTCTAGTAAAGTGATATAGTACTTTTGAAAAATTCTTTATTTAAGTACCCTAAACACCTTAGCTATGCTGTAAGCACTTTACTACTTTTACCCATATGGACTTATTTGAGGCCTACGGGGTTAGGTAACATGTTTCCTCTTGTAAGCTTGTTAGTTCACCTTGCCCTATTAGTTCTTTGTTTTTTGCCAAAGGCCAGGATTCAATTCTGGCTCATTTCTAGCTTTCTTATACAAGCACTTTATTATCTTAGTGAACTCAATCATATATTTTCCCAAAAGATTCTTCTTGAACATGCTAATGATTTGATAATCATTTTTTTGCCGTGGGGACTTTTCCTTTTTGTGTGGATGCAACTAATTGCTAGTGCTAGGCCTACTAGAGGTTTGATTTTCTCCATAGGTTTTTATTCACTAGTTTTACTCATTACTTTAGGGCACAGCTTTACCCTTACAAGCTTTGCAAACTTCTTTACTAACATTAAGGCAAGCTTTACAAACGGATTTATACTTAGCACATTTCTAGGTATCAATCTATTTTACTTATTGCTTTGTAGTGTGTTTGCATGGCTACAACTCAAAGAGGGTATTAATTTATCTAGGAGTGAGCTAGCTCCTTACAATGCTTTGTATGATCCACTTACTAAATTGCCAAACCGAATGTCTTTTCTAAGTCAACTCTCACAAGCTTTAAGGTCAAGACCAACGAAGCAAAAAGTAGCAATTTTTATAATTGATCTTGATCAGCTTAAACCTATAAACGATACTCTAGGGCATTTGGTGGGTGATGAAGTCCTTAGACAAGTAGCAGAGCGTTTAAGTAAAAGTTTACCTTATAAAGACAAAGGTATAGTATCACGTTTGGGAGGAGATGAATATGCTGCTTTCTTAAAAGGTGTGAAGGATTTAGATGAGGCCACTGTACAAGCACAAAGTATGGTTGGGTGTTTACAAGACCCTTTTGAAATAGCAGGCCAAGCCCTAGTTGTTACTGCTAGTATTGGTGTGAGTATTGCTCCTGAACATGGAAATGATAACCAAAGCTTGCTTAGTAAAGCTGATAAAGCTATGTATCATTCTAAGGCTTTAGGAAAAAATAGCTATCAACTTTTTAACCCTCAAATGGATAGAGATACTGCTGAAAGGCTGGCTCTCAAACGGCGTTTTAAAGAAGCATTTGAGAGTGGAAATCTTAGGCTACATTACCAACCCATAATTAAATTGGCTAATGAGGAAATCACTCGCTTTGAGGTGCTTTTGCGTTGGCACGATGAGGAGTTTGGTCAAGTGCCTCCTAGAGAATTTATTCCTCTAGCTGAGGAAACAGGTCTCATGGTTCCTTTAGGTGAGTGGGTGCTCAAAAAAGCGTGCAGCACCTGTCGAGTCTGGCAACAAGCAGGTTATAACAATGTTGGTGTGTCAGTAAATTTATCCTCTTTACAACTAATGCAAGCAAATTTTGCAAGTCTTGTAGGACAAATATTGCAAGATACATCACTTAAACCAGAGCATTTATTGCTAGAAATTACTGAAAATGCTAGCGTACAAAGGCGTGCTGAGGAACAGCTTAGAAAATTAAAGAGTTTTGGTACTAGGATTTCCCTTGATGATTTTGGCACAGGTTATGCTTCTTTTGCTCAATTAAAACAATTGACAGTCAACTCTATTAAAATTGATCAATCTTTTATAGTTAAGCTTGGAGACACAAAAATTTCCTCCTACAGTGATAATTTCATTCGCACAGTCATTCAATTTTGTAAATCCCAAGGAATTGTTGTAATTGCTGAGGGTGTTGAGACGCAGACCCACTTTAATCTTTTGCGTCAGTCAAGTTGTGATGAGGGGCAAGGTCATTTAATAAGTAAACCTTTACCTTTTGAAAAGGTATTAAGCTTTTTGGAAAACCCTAAGCAGATTTATATACCTAGATTACCTGAGGAATTTCCTTCCCTTACCCTTAACAAGTTAAATAAACTCTTGACCACAGTACCTAAAAACTAATTGATTTTTCTCCAAGAAAAAAACTTTTCTGGAACACTATAAGAGTCCGTTAGCATACAGTGCCACTTTCATAGGAATATCAACACCTGTGGTAGTTACTGAATTACGAAACTCCATAGTGTGATTTACCTCTACTACTAAAAGCCCTCTATCAGACTCAATTAAATCAACAGCAACCACACCACCATTGACACCTGCCTCCACTGCATTAGCAGCCTGCAAGCTGATGTTCACAAGATCATCATTAAGGGGGCAATTAGTGGCGCTTCCCCCTCGAGCAGTATTAGTAACCCAATGTTTACTGTGGCGATAAATTGCTGCTATAACACTATCACCCACTACAAAAGCACGAATATCACGATCGGGCTTCTTTACAAACTCTTGAATATAAAAGATTTTATGTTGAGGTCCTCCCAAGACCTCCTTATGCTCTAAAACGGTTTCTAGTGTATCTATATCATTTATTTTAGAGATTAATCGGCCCCAAGAACCCACAGTGGGTTTCATAACAACAGGAAACCCAAAGTCCTCACAAAGTTTTAAAACTCTGTCATAATCAAAAGCTATACCTGTACGTGGTGCAGGCACATTTGCTTTAGCAAGTACAGCGTTAGTAGCTAATTTATCTCCACATATCTCTATTACACTAGACCTATTAATAGGCAAAACTCCAAAGGTCTCAAACATACGACTTATTGCTAGGCCACGTGATTGTGACAAGCAGCGCTCAATAATGACTTTCAAGTCAGCAAATTTACCTAGTTTTGAAAGGTCAAAGTCTAGGTGTGGAGCATAAATTTTTTCAAAGGGTATGCCTGCTTGTTCAAAAGCAGCAAAGAGCATTTTCTCTTCGGGGCGAGGTCGATCGTAAACTATAGCTATTTGGGATTCATTTTCAAGCACCCTTACTATTCGCCCCAATCCTCTTCTTCTTCTGGCGCAGGTTCAAGAGTTAGAGGATCTATGCTTATAACTTCTAATTGTGTACCATCATCAGCTACTAAGATTTCACCTAGTTCTAGGTTGTCTAAATCAATCTCTACATCTCCCCACTCTGTTTCAATGGTTGTCATTTGTTTGTCTCCTTGGTTAGGCTCGAGCAACAGCTCGGCAATAAATTCATCCTACAATAATTAAAAATCTTATCTTCAAAGTCAATATGTTTTGTTATGTGCAGCTTAGTCATTGAAGTATAAGCCTCGATTACGACTCATAAATTACTTTTGGATAAAATTTAAGTAGTATAGATGTCCATAAAAGTTTTTCCCTACAGATGTTACACCTGTGCTATTTTAGGGATTCGAAATTTTGAACCCTTCCACGCTGTTTATTGGTAATATTTTACTTTGACTTAAGATTATATAGTCAAATGAATTTGAATTGCGGTTGTATTTATTACTATCCCTTACCAGAAAGCGTTTTGCAAACTTTGGATAACCACTACTCAAAGTTATTCCACTATTATCTTGCAGAATTATACCTCTATTTTGTATTTTGGGAAAGAATTTTTCTGGGGACTATAGCTGTTTTTATAAGCCTAGTAGTTTAAAATATAGAAGACTCGAGCTTCAAAGCTCGAGCCCTCTCTAATTAATTGCCTCAAATAAGGCTATTTACGGTGAGGGTGGTAAGGGTATTGGTAATACGATTATCTTAATAGGGACCAGAATCAAGGCTATTTGAGTACCTATAGCTTCAAGATAAACATTATCAAAGCCATCAACATAGTCCATTTGCAAAGTATATTCACTGTTAGTAGTATCAATAACACTCTGGGCTACTACTTCATTACCAACTAATCCCCTTAACTGTACTTGGCCTTTACCTGTAACTTCCTTATCAAGTATTACCTTAAAGGAAGCAACATTACCTTCTATTTGGTTAAAGTTAAACTCGAGTCCGCCACCTTCAGTTATTATGAAGAGTTCTTCTTCAAGTGTATACTCAGCACCATCACTACGTACTTCCATTTCAACAACAGATTCTGTTCCTTGTTGTTCTTCATCGAGTACAGGAACTTTGTATACACCGGGTTCAACATTACCTGCTGCCAGAAGATTAAAGAATGGCAAGAAAAAGCATATGCCACAAGGTCTACCATCAGCCCCTTTTTGGCCATCAAGTTTAAATGGACCTCTACCCGTAGCTTTAACTTTATCTGGTTGTTTAGCACCTTCACCGCCTGTACCCGGTATAAGACCATCACCACCATCACCACCATTGCCACCTCTAGCAGAGGCAGTGCCTTGCAGGCCTTTACCTTTTAAGCCTTCCTGCCCCGGCTCCCCTCCAGTTGCAGTTGCAGGACCACCTAAACCACCATCTTCGCCTTTTAATGTTACTGGTAAACAGACCCCTGATCCTTTGCCACCATTTCCACCTCTAGCAGCAGCATTGCCACCATCCCCAGACTTATGACCATTAGGAACCCCAATATTACCTGTTGCCCCATTACCACCTTGGCCACCTGTAGCTGTGGCTGTGCCACCGTCACCACCTTTACCATTATTACAATCCTTGCCATCACCACCAAGTGCCTCAGCATTACCACCTTCACCACCATTGGCACCGTTTTCAGTAGGGGCACCAATTATGCCACCGGGGACAAAGTAAAGATAACCTATGCCGCCTGAATTACCACCATTACCACCAGCAGCAGTGGCACTAAACCCATTTTGACAAGGAGCAGGACCATCTCCGGCCACTGCTATTGCTCTGCCACCATCACCACCATTACCACGGGTTAAAGTAACAGCTCCTACAAAGCGGATGAATCTGCCGCCTACAAGGATGCTACCACCGTTACCACCATGCCCAGCTTTTGAACTAGCATTTCCAGCAGGGTTGTTGTCAGTACAATCAGCACCCTTACCACCATTGCCAGCATTAAGGTTGCCAGTAATAGTTAAAGTACCATTTCGCGATGCAAGAGAAATTGTTCCTCCGGTGCCACCTATAGTGCTACTCTTATCACAATTTACTCCGACTCCTGCAGGAATATCCTGTCCATTGTTAGCAGTCTTAACCCCAATATTAATATTTAAGTCTGCTGATATTCTAACACTAGTTCCTTTTTTGCCCCATACAGGCCTGTTTATGGTCCCATTAGAATTCCCACCTTGTTGAATTTGTAGATCACTAGCTAATGGGGTAACTGTAAGCATTTCTGCTACGCTAGTGAATTCAATAAATGGGTTTAAGGAGTCATTTTCTGTTGCTGAGTCCACAATTGATAAAAAGCCATCAGTAATTATAGCATCTGTGCCAGAAATAGCTGAACCAATGGTTAAATTACCATCAGCTAAGATTTTTAAATCTCCAGGCTCTGTAGACGGGCTTGAGCATCTATTGATAATTGTACCATTTAAGGTAAAGTCTCCTTGGGCACGAATTTCAATTTTGGTACAGTCAGCAATTAGGTCACCATCGATTTTTGAGTTACCTATTACATTAATAACAACATCACCTTTTAAAATAACAAAGACGCCTCTAGGAACATCTACAGAACTAAAGGTGTAAATCCCTGAGGGGAGCATAGTATCTTGTGTAGGATTGAACTTGGTACGTGGTGTAGCAGATACTTCTGCTGACTCTACAGATTCACCAGCAGAATTTACAGCAGTGATTATAAAGTAGTAGAGAGTATCATTGGTTAGCCCTGATTGGGTGTAGGGTGAGTTAATCTTCTCAACTTTTTGACCATTAGCTTTGCTTTGGTAGTTATCTTTTGTTATACCTGCTTCTGAAGCAAGATAAAGATTATAAGACGTGGCTTCTGCTGTAGTATTTAAGTTAGTATCCCAACTAATTTCAACAGCGCCATCCTTAGCAGTGGTTTTTACATTACTAGGTGCATCAGGCGGGGTAACTGCTGCTTTAGGAGTAGCAGAGACCTCAATGGATTCATCTGATTCACCTTTAGGATTAACAGCCGTAACAATGAAATAATAAGTAGTGTCATTGGTTAATCCTAACTGAGTATAGGGAGAAGTGACCTCCTCGATTTTTTGACCATTAGCTTTGCTTTGGTAGTTATCTTTTGTTATACCTGCCTCTGAAGAAAGGTAAAGATTATAAGACGTGGTTTGTGTACTAGCATCCCAAGTTATTTCAACAGAACTATCTTTAGCCGTAGCTTTCACATTACTAGGTACACTTGGTGGGTTCTCTGCTGCTTTAGGAGTGGCAGAGACCTCATTAGACTCTACTGATTCGCCTGCGCTATTTACAGCAGTAACAATAAAGTAATAGGTGGTGTCATTAGTTAACCCTGATTGAGTATAGGGGGAAGTAACAGACGTAACTTTTTGACCATTAGCTTTGCTTTGGTAGTTGTCCTTTGTTATACCTGCTTCTGAAGCCCAATAAAGATTATAAGCAGTAACTTCTGCTGTGGCGTTTAAGTTAGTGTCCCAAGTAATTTCAACGGCACCATCTTTGGCAGTGGCTTTTACGTTGCTTGGAGCACTTGGTAGATTGTCAGCCACTTTGGGAGTAGCAGAGACCTCAATAGACTCATCTGATTCACCTTTAGGATTAACAGCAGTAATAATAAAGTAATAGATAGTGTCATTGGTTAACCCTGATTGAGTGTGAGGAGAAGTAACTTGCTCAACTTTTTGACCATTAGCTTTACTTTGATAATTGTCTTTTTTAACTCCTACTTCTGAAGCAAGATAAAGATTATAAGAGGTAGCTTCTGTGCTAGCATCCCAAGAGATTTCAACAGCACCATTTTTGGTTGTGGTTTTTACATTACTAGGTGCACTAGGTGGGCTAGTTGCTTCTTTGGGAGTAGCAGAGGCCTCAGTAGATTCTACTGATTCACCGGCAGTAGTTACAGCGGTTACAATAAAGTAGTAGGTAGTACCATTAGTTAATCCTGATTGAGTGTGAGGAGAAGTAATTTGTTCAACTTTTTGACCATTAGTTTTACTTTGGTAGTTATCCTTTGTTATTCCTGTTTCTGAAGCCCAATAGAGGTTATAAGAAGTGGCTTTTGCTGTAGTGTCTAAGTTAGTATCCCAAGTAATTTCGACAGCACCATCTTTAGCTGTGGCAGTTACATTACTTGGAGCATCAGGTGGACTTTCTGAAGCAGTAGGAGTAGCTAGCTTTTCATTTGACTCTGTAGATTCTAGTTTATCCTTGAGGGCGGTGACTACAAAGTAATAGATTGTTCCATTAGTCAATCCTGGTATGGTATGTGGCGAAGAAGCGTTAGAAACTTTTTGGCTATTAGCTTTGCTTTGATAATTATCCTTTGCTATTCCCGTTTCTGAAGCCAAGTAAACATTGTAAGAAGTAGAGCCATCAACACTATCCCAAGAAATAACTACCTGAGAATCCTGTGCTTGAATTGTTACATTAGTAGGACTGTTTGGTGGTTTGTCTTCACTTGTACCACTACAGTCTGCAGCAGTTAATAAAATTGTCAAAAGTAATAGAAACAGTTTAAAGATATTTAAGTTAGTAGATTTCATGGTTTCCTCCTAAAATTTTCTTTTAATTTCCAAATTGTGTGTAGAAAAAATTTTCTTATAAATTAACTCCTTCCTATTAAAAACTCCTCATTGAGTATTATATAAAGTCTTGGGCTGCCTAAACCTAAGAGGTTGCCAAGGCTAGGTCTTACAAGAAAGCTTAAAAAATGCAGGTAAGTTTTTGCCTTATCAACACAGGGGATTTCATCTTGGGTCCTTCCTCTTACTAGGGCATGTGGATATGACAAATCAGAAATTGCACGCATTGGATATCAAAACCAAACTAGCCAGTCTCAGGACAGCTATTTGTTAGAAAATGTGAATTCCAAAAAAAATTGCAGGATAGCCTATATTTGCGAGAAGCTTTAGTTGTTAACCACATAATCTTTACCAGATTGCAGAGGAGCTTATGCGTCAGCATCAGGATTATCCAAGGTATTTAAGAGTAGCGTTTTCGATTTCACACTCTAGGTGTCCACACGCCCTAGGGTAAGAGAGGGCTAAATTACGCGAAAGATTGTTGCTGCTTGAGATTTTTCTTAGGTATACTTCTCAGCATGATGTGCTCACAGAGGGTATTTCTTTCTAGGGAAAAATTTTTCTGGAGAACTATTAAGGCCAAAGCTCACAAACCTAGGGTCGTGAGCTTTGGGGGTTATATACTAAATACTAAGAATTGTTACTGAGCTGCAAGCTGAGCTTCAAATTCTACGACTGGAGGTTGACCTCCAATAGTTCCATTAATACCTAGGGTATATGTTGCATTCATAATACCTGTATTAGGATCAATGGTAGCATCTAATTGTGCCTCAACATTGGATTCAGGAAAGAGTGGACCTACGCCCATTGCAGCAATGGTACAAGTACCATTTTGTGTATACTTAAATCCACCTTCTACATCAACAAGTGGTTGGGGGAAATCAACATTGGTTGAGTCGTTAATGATTATGAAAGATATAATCATTTGTATAAGTAATTGACGCAATTGTGGTTCAACAGGATTGCCAAGAAGCTCTAAAAAATGCAAACTTGGATCAATTATGTTTATTTGGTTGATTTTTTGAATAACGAATATGGTAGCATTGTTAAAGTTGTCAAACAGTAATTGGCAAGCATCTACAAAAGGTGGACCAAAAATGGCTTTAGCCATCTTGTCATTATCCATGGTAAGAGAGCAAGTATTTCCTGTACTACCAGCACAATCTCCTTCCCACTTCTTAAGCTCATTACCTTGTGCAGGACTTGCTGTTAAGTTGACGTTAGTGCCTTCTTTATAGCGATTGTTTGGGGCATTGGGTAGAGGAGTAACACCTACTTTTCCATTACCTTCAATTTCAATCTTGAGTTCGTAGGTCTTAACGAATGTGACAATAACGGATTTATTACTATCCATAGTTATCATAACCACAGGATTTTTGCCTGAAGCATCTCCACTCCAAGAATCAAATACAGAGTTTGGATTAGCTACTGCTGTAAGTGTTACTTTAGTTCCTTTTGGATAACCACCAGCAGGCATTGGAGGATCTACCTTTACAATTCCTGTACCACTGCCAGATGTATCTATACTGAGTTTGAAAACTTGCTGTTGGGGGCAAGGGTTTCCTTTAGCTCCCATTTTGCCATCTTGAGGTTTGGTTGGACTGCCTTTGGGAGTACCAGCTGGGCCACCATTACCGGGTGGATCAGGTGGGATACCATCGTTGCCGTCACCACCATCACCAGCTTTACCGCCACTTTGACCAGTTTGCCCGGTACCTTTAGATGTACCAGCATTAGCAGTGGCATCACCACCCTTGCCACCGTTACCACCCCGACCTTTAATAAGGAGGGTACAACCATTGTCTCCAGTACCACCCATGCCTCCATTAGCTGTGGCATTACCGCCATTTCCATCTGTGTTTGTACCATCTCCTGAAGCATTACCACCTTCGCCACCATTGGCAGTGGCGTTACCGCCGTTACCGCCGTCGCGTTTAGCACAGTCGACACAGTTAGCACCTTTACCACCATTGGCAGTAGCGTTACCACCATTTCCTGCTTTAGCTGTTGAGGTGGCTCCTCTTCTAGCAGTGGCATTACCACCATCTCCACCGGTAGCTTCGGCATTACCGCCATTAGCACCATCATTAGTGTTGCAATCACCACCTTTAGCAGTAGCTTTACCACCATGGCCAGCCTGAGCAATAGCATTACCATCAATACCATCAATGCGTCCTGCACCTTTTTTGCCTGCTCGAGCGTCAGCCCTACCTCCATTGCCTGCAGTTGCTTCGGTAGATTGGCAAGGTTGATTAGGTTTAGCAATGGCATCGCCACCGTTGCCACCAGTTGCAGTGGCATTACCACCATTACCACCAGTGAAAGCACCAGCACCTAATACAAAACCACCAGCACCTGCTAATGTTGCCCCACCACCTTGTCCTCCCAATGCTTTAGCATTGCCACCATTACCACCATTAGCCTTTTTAGGGCAATCAGCTTTACCACCTTTACCAGCTTTAGCCGTGGCAACACCACCATTACCACCATTACCACCATTTACAGTAACTAAACCTAAGCCTACAGTATTGAAAGCAGTAACGAATTTATTAGAGTTGCCGCCTGCACCTCCTGTTGCTTCAGCACTTCCACCTTTTTGTGCACTAGTGCAGTCGTCCTTACCATTACCACCAGTGGCATTGGCAACACCACCGTTACCACCATCACCAATGTTTATGGTGGTTGCTCTCCTAAACTCTACTCCTTTACCTGCTGTGATTCTTAGATTGCCTGATTTACCGCCATTACCACCCCTTGCTCGAGCTGTTGCCGGAGCTGCTGAGGTAGCAGTAGCAGCACCACCATTACCTCCATCGCCACTAGTGTATGTACCACCGCAAATAATTAGGTGGCCAGTTACAAAAATAGTTACGGAGGTACCATTTTCTCCATCTTTTCCAGTAGCACTATTAGATCCAGCTTGAGCTGCACCATTAGGTCCATTTAAACCAGTAATTCTAGTGGCAGGGCCAAATATGTAATTGCCAATTCTGAGTCCAAAAACTCCATTACGGCCTGCTATTGCTGCGTTGAATAGATGGTAATTGGGTGGTGGTATTAATGGTGGACCACAACCACCTGGTGGTGGTGGTGCGGGTTTGCTGAGAGCAACTATATACACTGATGCAGTTGCAATCGATGTATTATTTTCAGGGTCAGTTATAGTTAGACTAATTTCATAGCGGCCTCCCTTAGTATAAGTGTGATTAGGGTTGGCTTCTGAGGATTTTGCGCTACCATCACCAAAGTCCCAAGAGTAAGTTAAATTTTCATTCTTACTTTGTAAATCTTCAACAAGTGAAGGAAAATCTACAGTTTGTCCAATAGCAGCTACTAAGGGCGGTAAGGGAGAAGTATCGGGTTCTACCCAAACAGCAGGTGCTTCAGGTGTAGTTACATTGTCTTCAAAGACCAAGCGCAAAGTGGCCATGCAGGTTTCATTTTCATTGTCTTTTACTGTTAATTTGATATCATAAATCCCTGCTGCGGTAAAAGTATGTTTGGGGTTTTGCTGAGTCGAGCTACCACCATCATCAAAATCCCAAGAATAGGTTACTGGCCCACGGTCAGGGTCAACACCTTTACCAGAAAAGCTTATTTCAATTGGAAAATCAGCACTGGCACTGCCTGTTACTACATCTGAGCTAGCAGAGCAAACAGGGGCAATAGTGCCTGTTTGTTGAGCAGCTAGTTGAGTGTCTGCATCAAATGGAATATCAAACATCCACTCTTCTAATGTAGGATCTCTAATAATAACTTCTCCTGAGCCTTCAATTTTTGCTTCCACGTCAGAAGTACCTATGTCAATGCCTTCAGTAGTTTCTATTATGATGTCCCCTGATTTGTTGGGATCATTACACTCAGTGTTAACCTCACCAGTAATGGAGATATCACCTTTACCAAGAAGACTGAGAGTGTCGCAGTCACTTTCCAAGGTGCCAGCTATAATTATATCTCCTGTTACATTAAAGGTAGATTCGCCTTCCAAGATTACTTTGACACCTTCAGGAATGTTGATAGAGTCAAAGTCATAATTTCCTGCTGGTAATTTGGTGTTTTTAGTAGGATTAAATTGATTATTTTGAGCTGTAGGTTCCGCAGGTACCTCAATTGACTCTACTGATTCACCATTAGAGTTTATGGCAGTAACTATAAAATAATAGATTACCCCATTAGTTAGTCCTGATAGGGTATGAGGTGAAGAGGCATTGGTAACTTTTTGACCATTAGCTTTGCTTTTATAGTTAACTTTATCAACTCCTGTTTCAGAAGCTAAATAAATATTGTATGAGGTAGCACCAGAAACTGCATTCCAAGAAATAACTACCTGAGAATCCTGTGCTTGAATTGTTACATTAGTAGGTTTGCTAGGTACACTGCCTTTAGTTGAGGTGGTACAAGCTGTTAGTAGTAAGGATAATAATAAGATCAAGTACTTTAAGTTTTTAAACATTTTTTCCTCCTAAACTTGATAAAAGTACAGTTACTCTGAGCTTGACAAAGGTACAATCACTAAATGATTGAGTATGAGAAAATATTTTCCCAGTTGTAAATTATAGATTAAGCAGCGTAAAGAGGGCGTTAAAACACAGATTGAGAAAGAGTTGAGGTGTTTTTGTAGCGCACAGCCATAAAATAACTTGTTCTTAGTTGTTAAATGTACCTTGACACTGATTTGAAGAGGAGACTATATTTTTGAGGGGGAGACACCTAGTGACAAAAAAACTTTTCTTAGCCTTAATTTTCAGCTTGATTTTACTTTCTTCTTGCAATAGAAGACCTGATGATTCTCTTGAGCCGAATGACACTCTAGCCCAAGCCACTGAACTTATAATGGGGGTTCCTATTGAGGCTCGAGCTAATCAAAGTAACCCTGATGTTTTTAAAATTGAGGTGACTGAAAATCGAACTTTGACTTTTGAATTAGAGTCTCTAGGTCTTGAGGTATGCCCAAAATTTATCCTAACAGGTCCAAAAGGTGTACTTTACGCTGATGCTCTTCCAACAAGCTGTAGTCGTATAGGCTTACCTGATATTCATGAGGAAGATGTTGACTTTGAGATTATAGAGCGTTTTGGGTACCTTTTAAGAACAAAAGCTAAGGTAGCTGGTACTTACTACCTAACAATTATTGAAGGTTCTCACGCAGATAATATATTTCCCTATAGTTGGGATTATCGCCTGACAGCTATTACCGATTAGTTTTTCGATAAAAATTTCACGAGCAAAATGTAGAAATGTGCAACTCAAATATTTAGGGATTTATTTATTGACTCAATAAAATTTTCACAAGCAGAGGATATAGTGAAGGTATTCACTAAAAATCTCACTAAAACCAAAATAAATGTTGTTATAAGTAACCATGGATTCAGAAAGAATTACTCTCATAAAGGTGTTTTTAAATGCGCAAAACTAACGGAATTAAACCAACAACCAACAAAATTCTCCTCACCCTTTTACTCATAACCATATCTACCCAACAAGCCAAAGGAGAAAGCTTATTAGTTGAAGTCACTGGCTTACCCTCAAACAAAGAAGCTGAGGTATGGATAGTAAACAGCGAGTCTAGACAAAAACTTACCGCCAATCCATCAACTAGTAAAGCTAAAGTAACACAGCTTTCACCTGGTAAATATGTAATCACTCCCCTTAGCGTCTCTGCTGAAAGCAGCATGTATATACCAGCTAGCTTTGACCCTACCAATATTATAAACATTACCAGTGGGGAAAATCCTACTGTCACAATAAGGTATGAACAAGCAGGACACCTACAGCTATCAACTAGCAACCTACCCCCCAATTTACCTGGAAAACTAACCGTCATAGGCGGCCCCAAAGGGAAATTTACTGTGTGCCCCTCCGAAGGGGCAATTCTTAATTTACCTCTTTTACCTGGTAGATACATAATTACCCCCAATGTTGTTAGTGATGGCAAAGCCGCGTACGAAGCCCCTAGATCTCGAGTAACCTTAAACAGTGGGGACAAGGTAAACCTTATCATTGAATATGAGGAAAGCAAAACAACAGACCCAAAAACAATTAACTCATCAGGTTGCTAGCTCCTCTTAAGAAGATTTGAAGATTTAAGGAACTCTAATGTCACAACAAGATAATCCTACAGTTCTTTCCTGCATACAACCAACAGGTGAAATGCACATAGGCAACTACTTTGGCGCGATCAAAAACTGGGTTAAGTTACAAGAAAAATATACAGCTATTTATGGCATAGTAGATTTACATGCCATGACCATGCCTTATAACCCTAAGGACCTTAAAAAAAGAACAGAAAACTTAGCTATAGAGCTTTTAGCTGCTGGCATAGACTCAGATAAATCAATTCTTTTTATTCAGTCCCTAGTGCCAGAGCACACTGAGCTTTACTGGATTCTTAGCTGCATTACTCCCTATGGTGACCTAACAAGACAAACTCAGTTTAAGGACAAAAGCAAGCAAGTGAGTGAACGTTCAAATGAGTTTATCTCAGCAGGACTCTTTACCTATCCTACCTTGCAAGTTGCAGATATCTTAGTTTACAGAGCACAATTTGTGCCTATAGGCAAAGATCAAGAGCAGCACTTGGAACTAAGCCGCGAGGTCGCCAGACGTTTTAATCAGAACTTTGGCGAGGATTATTTCCCAGAGCCCCAAATCCTATCAACCCCAACACCAAAAATTCAATCCTTGGCTGCACCAGAAAAGAAAATGGGTAAGAGTTTAGGACCCAAATACTATGTTAGCCTTTTTGAAGAGGAAAGTGTCTTGCGTAAAAAAGTGCGTAGTGCAGTGACTGATAGTGGCAACTTTGTTGAGGGTCAAATGAGTCCCGGTGTGGCTAACCTCTTTGGACTTATTCGTGCTTGTGGAAAAGATGGAATAGCCGACAGTCTAACAAAAGATTATGAAGCTGGCAATCTTAAATATGTCGAGCTTAAAGACTCCACAGCTGACGCTTTAGTTGAACTCACCAGTTCTATGCGCAAACGCCGTGAGGAAATTGCTGCAGACAGAAAAGCTGTTATGCAAACGGTTAGTGATATGAGTGAAAAAGCTAGGGAGTTAGCTAGTCAAACTCTTAAAGGAGTGCGTAGGTTAGTGGGATTACCTAAGCGAAGAACGTTTTTCCAGCATAAGACTCCGACTTAATTTAATTCCAGACTCTTAGCAACTTCATCTTATTATCTTTTTGCTCTGCTATAGCTACTAACGCACCTTTCTGACTAACTAGACTTACTTTTCCTGCAAAATCTAATTTTAGGCGTTGCCCTTGGCGCACTTTGTTTATTTGGTCATCATTTAAACAAACCAGAGGGTAGTCAAGCAAATTAATGTTATCTAAACCTTTGCCGTGGGCAAGATCTTCTAGTTTTATAGCCATTTCTAAGCTACCCTTGCCAGCTTTGGTTCTCACTAAACCACTTAGATGTGCTGGCACATCTAACATTTGACCTAAATCTCGAGCAAAAGAACGAATATACGTACCCGCTTTTACACGCATAAAAAAAAGCGCAGTAGGAAAGTTCCCCAAGGGTTTAGGTAACTCAAATTTAATCCCTTCGTGAGTGCCTTGCCACTCTCCATTTGTAGAAGGACTAAAACAATTAGGCAAGTCAGCTCGAGCATCAGCAAAGCCTAATAACTTTATTTGGTAGTAACGTGCTGGTCTAGAAGCTAAATTAACAACCTCTCCTTTACGAGCAGCCTCATAGGATTTTATACCTGCTTTTTTAATAGCTGAATATTTAGGTGGGAGTTGCTGGCTTAGTGCTAGGAATTTTGGTAGGGCTTGCTCGAGCTGAGTTTCTCTAACATGTGAAGCATCTTTACTACTCTCAATGGGACCTTCCGCGTCAAGTGTAGGAGTACTTGCCCCAAAAGACACCCAAGCTAGATAATGTTTTTCAGAAGCGGTTAAAAAAGGGGAGAGCTTAGTAGAATCTTCACTCAAAAGTATCAAGACTCCACTTGCTAAGGGGTCTAGTGTTCCAGCATGGCCTACACGTTTAGTGCCCAGAAGCTTACGGGCCTTAGATACTACATCATGCGAACTAAGGCCAAGAGGCTTATCAACAATAAAAATAGCCATTTCACTTAGAGCAAATAATAATTACTAAAAACATAATATAGTTAAACATGTTCTCTACAAGTATTTTCCGTTTAGGAAACACTGTTAAACCTCCTAAGTTTGTACTTTTGGGCAAATTTGCATCAACGCTTTACCTAGCTGTGTCCAAGACGTGACCTTTTCATGCTATGACACCTAAGTTTACTAACTAATTGTCTGGTTCCTTGATGCGTGTAGAGACGCAAAGTTTTGCGTCTCTATGAGTCTATAAGTGTTGAATGGTGTTTAATTAAGCTTAGGGAGCGTTAAGTTTCTTGAGGACTTGCCTGCGATGATTGACTAGGGTTTTCTTCGCTCACACCTTTACTTACACTCTCACTTTTCCTTGTGGGCAAGAAGTTAGTGAGCATAAGTAGTCCTGCACCTATAACTACACAACTATCGGCAACATTGAAAACTGCAAAATCAAAATTTATTCTGGGCAAGTAAAAATCAATGAAATCAACAACATAACCTAGGCGAAAGCGGTCAATCATGTTGCCAAGTGCACCCGCTAAGATTAGCGTTAAAGAACTACGTTGCAAAAAGTGAATGTGCTTAGCTTGTTTAATTAGGTAGATAATTAGTAAAAGGGAAACTAGGGCAGAAAGCCCCCCTAAAATCAAAGTACTATTTTGTAGTATGCCAAAAGCTGCACCAGTGTTTCTAGTGTAAGTCAAGTTAAAACCTAAGCCAATAGGATTACGTTCTCCTAAAGTAAATATATCTTCTACCCAAAATTTGCTAAGTTGATCAGCAATGATAAGAACAGCAGCAAAAACAAAATGCATTTAACTACTGAATTTCTTGTGAAAAGGCATCTACTAATTCAAATATTGCTAGATAACTATCTAGTTCTGTATAGTCACCTAGCTTATAGCCATTGACAAAAATTGATGGTGTGCCACGTAATCCTAATTCTTCACCAGCAATCTTATAAGCTTCTAGTAGCTCTTCAGCATAGTCTCGATTTTCAAGACACATTTCTACCCCTTCGGTATTAAGCTCTAGGTCTTGGGCTAATCGTATAAAGTAAGCTGTAGGGTCATCTAAGTTAGACCAAGCACGCTGACGTTCAAAAAGTGCATCATGATAAATCCAAAAAGAATCTTTCTCATTAGCAGAGGTAATGCATTCACTTGCCTCTGCAGAAGGCATAGCATTAGAGTGAATACTAACTAAAGGAAAGTGATGGAACTCAAAACGTACATCACCACGCGGTATTAGCTCCTCTTTTATAAGGGGAACTGCCTGAGCAGCAAATTGACCACAATAGGGGCATTGTAAATCGCTAAATTCACGTATTACATACTTTGCATCTTTAGGCCCAATGCTGTGCTTAGCAGCAGGGAAAAGCTCGCTAGGGATCTCATTTAGTTTAATGGCAAAAGCTACATTATAAGGCGTTTCTTCCCCTGTTACTTCTAGCTCGAGCAAATATTGCTGTAGATCTAAAGGTGTAACCCCTTTTTCACTGAGTCCCTTCACAGGACCCCCAAAAAACTCTATAAGAGGCCCTTGAACTTCCTCACCATAACCTGAGGCTTCTGCTAAGAGAGAGGAAATAAAGTTTATACCTTGTTCATTAAGCACACCATCACCATAAACACGATAAACTTTGTCTCCACGTACTTCAAAAGCAAAAAGCGTGCCATCTTCACTCTGATAACCACCTTCAATTTCTTCAATGCCATAATCATTCAAGGGTTCTAGAATGGTTGTTGCATCATCACCTATTGTGGCCCAAGCACTAGCTAAACATAAACTTACTATAAGTAATAACATTTTTTTCATGAAAGTCTCCTTATGCAAATAGGTTATATAGTACAAATACAAATCATAAGTTTTCTATAGAGAATAATTAAGTCTTATCGCTTACAAAGTCCTCGAGCAGTTGGTTACACCTTTCACTTGAGCATATGTTTTGACAAATCAACTAATGACTTTAATGGTAGTTCACTTAAAGCGTTGGGCAGCATGGATAATGCTTTAGGATGCTCAGTAGCAGCTTGTTCTATACATTTAAACATTTCTTCAAAAAGATCCTTAGGGATATTTAAAGCAGGTGTTAGGCGAATGGTGTTTAAATCATTTAAGCTAAAACAAGCATAAACACCTGCTTTATAAAGTGCTCTCATAGCAAGACCACCACCTAAGGAACGTAGAAGCTGGGTTTTTGCTACAGGTTTAGGCAAAACGTCTTGAATCTGCAAAGCAAAAAGCATACCTGCTCCTCGGACGGCTTTGAAAAATTTAGGATAGTTTTTTTGCAAGGCAAGTAGGTTCTCAAGGCCTATTTTACCTAACTTTTGGCTACGAGCAACTAAGTTTTCTTCGTAAATTATTTCTAGAGATTTTAAGGCTACAGCCATTGCCAAAGAACCACCACCAAAGGTAGTAGAGTGTTGCTTTCCTGCAGAACCTTCAAAAGTGCGTTTCATAATCCCTTTTCTAGCAAGGGTTGCCCCTACAGGAACAAGCCCACCTCCTAAAGGTTTTGCTAAAGTAATGATGTCGGGATCTAAACCACCTTCAACACTAGCAAAGAGATGTCCTGTACGACCCAAGCCAGTTTGGATTTCATCAGCAATAATAAGAACACCATATTCTTGGCGTACTTGATTTAAAGCAGGTAAAAAATCATCTGGTGGTTTTATTACACCTGCTTCACCTTGAATGGGTTCAACAATAATGGCTGTAATAGCGTCAGCTGTTACCCTACGTATAGTTTCCTCTATGGCATTGGAGTCACCATAGGGTAAAACCATAACATTTGGCAAGAGGGGACGAAAAGGGGCTTGATAACTTTCACTGGGAGTGACACTAAGCGCACCAAATGTCTTGCCATGATAGCCCCCACGAAAAGTAATAAAGTACTTAGACTTCGGGCGAGTGGCTCGAGCAAATTTTAATGCTGCTTCTACTGCCTCAGCACCACTACTACAAAAAAACACTTGGGAATCTTTGTGACTTGGGGCATATGTACTTAGTAAGTGGATAAGATTCGCTTCTAAGGCTGCTCGCCAAGATGCCAATGATTGCTGTGGGAAACCCAGTTCTGACCCTGTTTCTAGAAATTTTTGGATAAACTTTATGAGAGGAGGGTATTTTTCACCTAGCGGTAAAGCAGCGTAGCCAGCTGCATGTATAAGCCTATGCCCTTCAGCATCTTGCAATAACCAAGGACTTAAGATTTTAAGAGGTCCTGCAATACCTAAAGCTTCTTGTAAAACTGTGCGTTCACTATTACCATACTTTACCTCTAAGTCAAGTAATGTACTAGCAGTTAGCTCTGTAAGCACTTCTTCTGTACTTATAAGCCTCGTCAACAGCACAACCTATCAAACATAGTTATTAACAATGCCAAGCAACTTGGCAAGGGTAAGAGGTTTACTTAAATAGCTATCAAAGCCAGCGTTTAGAAATTCTGCCTTATCACCTTGCATTGTATGGGCTGTAACTGCAATTATGGGTACGCTCTGAAAATTAGGAATAGCCTTTAAATTTTTCATAACATCAACACCACTCATTTCGGGCATTTGTATATCAGTAAGTACTAGGTCAAGCTTAAGGCTAGAAGCAATCTCTAAAGCACTTTTGCCGTTGTTGGCAGCATGCACAGTATGCCCAGAAGAACTTAACATGTCTCTAATAAGAGAGAGATTCAAATCATTGTCATCAATAACTAAGATACTTGCCATAAATTATTAGTCTCATTTATAAGGTCACCTTTTGCTTTAGAGTCTTCACAACTCTTTGGCACTAAAAAATAAAAGTTGCTACCTTCACCTACTTTACTCTCTACCCAAATTTTACCTCCATGCAACTCAACAAGGCGTTTGCATAATGCTAGCCCCAAACCAGTTCCCTCATGACGACGAGCTAACGAGCTGTCTACTTGGAAAAACTCTCTAAAAAGCTTACCCAAAGCCTCCCGAGGAATACCTACACCCTCATCTTTGACAGAAAATTGTAGCATACTATCCTGATCACTAACAGAAACTTCTATGCTACCTCCTTCAGTAGTAAATTTTACAGCATTAGATATAAGATTAAAAAGTACTTGTTTGATTTTACGCTTGTCTACACAAGCAAAATCTATATTCTCTACACTTGTATGACAAGTTACCCCTGCCTTACGCATGCGCTCACTCATGATTTCTATCACATTCTCAACAATTTCGCTTATATCACACTCATCCAAATCTAGCTCCATATGGCCTGATTCTATCTTAGAAAGGTCCAGAATATCATTAATAAGTGAAAGTAGGTGATTACCAGAGTCAAAAATATCTTTTGCATACTTCTTTTGCTTTTGATTAAGAGATCCAAAAACCTCTTCATCTAAAAGCTCAGCAAAACCTATGATAGAAGTAAGAGGAGTACGTAATTCGTGGGACATATTAGCTAAAAACTCACTTTTAAGTTTATTAGCTTGCTCGAGCTTTGCATTTTGCCTCTCAATTTCAGTTTGCCTAGCTTGTAACTCAGCCTCAAGATTAAATCTTTTCAAAACCACTCCCACCTGCGTAGCAAAGACTTCAGCCATACCCACAGCCTCCATATCAAAAACATCAGAGCACTCAAAGTTGTCTAAAGTTAAAAAAGCCACGTTTATACCATCAACAAGTACAGGTATCCCTAATGAATCTCTTACCGCCAATTGCCTCCCTGTAAAGTTATTTTCTCTATCAATATTTAAAATATCTGCTTGTAAATCTAAACTAAAGTCACTAAAGTGGCTAGGCTTACTGTCGCTGTACACCAAAGCAATATCATCTGCATTTATAGAAATATCTTTGAAGTTAGAAAAATTATAGTTAACCACAACTTCATAATGATAAAAATCTCCCTTTTTCAAAAGTAGGCTGCCTGCTTGCGAACCAGGTATAACCTCCACAGCGCATTCTAAAAGACGCTTATAAAAGTCATTACCTAAACCTTGCTGTAAAGTCTCACTGACAAAAGTTGAAAGGCTTTGCCTAAAGCTTGCTAAACGTAGAAGTTCCTCGCGTTGGGCTTCTAAAGTTGTGTTCTTTTGTTTAAGGGAAGCACTAGTTTTAACTAGACCATGCTCGAGTATGCTAAGCTCATCTTGTAAGCCATTAACTTGCCCAAATTGCTCATTAAATTGTTCATCAAGCTCTAAACCTTGATTAATAGCAATAAGATTAATCCGTCTAGCCACGCCATGAAAACCTTTTATAGCTAACAATAAACTAGAAATACCAATTACAAAATTTAGAATAATAGCAAAATAAACTATACGTGAAACTTCAAGAAAGTGCCCTTGAAAAAAAAAGATAATACCACTAATAATAAAGCTTAGGGAAACTAAGAGCAAAATAACTAAACCCTTAAAGTGTAAAGATAAGTTGTTCCATGTACTAAGAAGTCTCATTGATATTAAGGCTCGCTTAAAATCCACAAATCACTAACAAATAGAGTACTATAAATTTGCTTAATTGTCTTAGGGCTAGTCAACAACAAAAGGAGTTACTGAAATTAGTATGAATCAAGAGTTTGAACTGATTTTTAAGGGCCGTTCTAGCTTTAAATATACATGTTGACACAGGGGAACATCCGGTCAAAGCAAGGTAATTCAAATTAAAGCCCTCAGAAACAGATGTTTCTCGAGCTCTATAAAATTGGTAGCATTTCAGAGGTTGCGTGCTAGAACTAATGTTTGAGTATGAAGAGGGAGCATAATTTATCATGGTTTTTTGCACCTTGCAATTGCTTTGTACGAGGGTGTAAATTCAATTGGGCATAAACGTCGCTTTGACCGGATACTTTGCCACCCTTGAGTTGCTTAGAGGGTGTTTGGGAAATATCTATTAAGCAAAATTGGGAGTGGATTGATGCGCTAAACGCTTGGTCATGATATCACACATAGCCATGTAGATAAAGGCTTCACTTGTTGCTGCTAATACTTCATAATCTTTACTTAAGCGTCTATAGTTTCCTAACCATGCAAATGTCCTCTCCACTACCCATCTTTGTGGGATAACTTGAAAACCTTTTCCTTCTGGTTTCTTTGTTACTTCTAATATCCACCCACATATGTCCAGCACCCACTTCTCTAATCTCGCACTGACATAACCTTGATCTGCTTTTATTACTTTCAATCTTGGCATAGTGCTTTTTATGGCCTTCAACATTTGCTCTAATCCTTTCTTATCTGACCTATTCGCTGTAGTTACAAGTACAACTATAGCATTTTCCTTTTTAACCCGACCCAAGTATCGGCAAAACGCCCAATTTGAGTAAATTTGGAAAAACTTGAGTAGTTTTCTTCTATACTAAAAGTATCTTTGTAGTTGTACTATAAAGTGTTTATTAGTATTCTTACCAATTTACCCAAAATGCAAATATTCTCATTTTAATTACCCTAAGAGCGCTCTTGGATTCGTAGTAAGAGTCAGTATTGCACAAAAGCAGACTTGATTTTACACTGTGTTGTAAACAACTAGAAACACCGTCTAGTGTTGACGTTAAATTAGAATTTTTTCTAATAAAAACACCCTTTCTAGAAACATTATCTTTTTCTAGTTGTTCTAGTCAATGAATCCACAAAACCATTTCTTATTGTCCTAGTAAGTTAATATGAGTTATCCTCTTTCCATGGCAAGTTACTCCTTAGGTTTGCGACAACGCGTTGTTCAATCTTACCTAGATGGCGAAGGTTCTCAATATGAGCTGGCTAAAAGGTTTTTAGTCAGCCCTACTACAGTTAAAGCCTATCTAAGACTTTATCGAGAAACAGGCAGATTATTGCCTAGGGAACACAATAGGGGTCGTAAACCTGCTGTAAACACAAAACAACTTTCACTAGGGCGTGTTGACACTAAAAGTGCTAAATCAAAAATATTACTTGAAGGGATTTTAGCGTAGCCATATAAGTACCGACGCAAACTGGCAAAATGCTAAATAGTTTCGAGACAACTTTTCAAATCTAGAAAAAACTCTTCTATATTGCTTAATTTTGTTGAAAAAATTCTCTATTAAATGCCTTTCCTTGTAAAATTCTTTGTCATACTCCCGCTGCTCTTTCCTATTTGCCTTTGGAGGTATTACTGCTTCTGCTTCCATTTCTGCTACCTTGTCTAGTACAACTTGAGCATCATATCCCTTGTCCCCCATTACTCTTTCAGCCTCCAGATCTTCTAGCAAATCCTCTGCTTGGGTAACATCATTACGTTGCCCTGGAGTCAATATTAACTTGAGAGGATTGCCTAGAGCATCTGTTGTAGCGTGTACTTTGGTGGTGTAACCTCCTTTGCTTCTACCCAATTCTTGTTCTTCGTTTCCCCCTTTTCCTCCTGCTGCACAGGAGTGAGCTCTTACAATGGTGCTATCTATCATTATACTTTCCATATCAGCATCCTCAGCAAAGTGTTCAAACATCGCTTGCCAAATTCCTTGTTTGCCCCAGCGGTCAAAACGCTTAAAAACACTATTCCATTTTCCATATTCTTCTGGCAACAAACGCCACTGTGCACCACTTTTAGTTACCCAAAGGACTCCTTCAATAAACTTCCTGCATTGATCCTCATTGCCAATTCTAAATTTCCTAAACATACACACTATCTTGTAACCCTTGAGAAAATTTAGTATTTTTTGCCATTGCTCGTCTGTTAATTTAACTTTCATATCCTAAGTTTGCAAATTATGACTTACTTTATCAACATGCCCTAATAAAAAAATTGTTAGAAAAGCAATCAGACATGACCTTGGCTGAACTCTGCACAGCTTTTGAGCAAAAGACTGGCGTTAAAGTCAGTAGCACTAGTATGTATAGGGCAATAGAAAAGATTAACTGGACTTATAAAAAAAGACTTTGCGTGCTAGAGAGCAAGATCGTGAAGACATTGCAGCAAAACGAAAAGCCTTTTTACAGTTAAAGAAAGCTCTTAGAGCAAATAGGCTTGTATTTATTGATGAAACAGGTCTTTATCTAAACATGACTAGGATTTATGCCCGTTCGCAACGAGGAGAAAGAGCTTATTGCTCTATACCAAGCAAGAAACATAAAATTGCAAACTTAATAGGTGCAATGACTCTAGAAGGAGTAATCGCTAGTTTCTGTATTGATGAAACTGTAACAGGAGAAGTATTTGCAGCATTTCTAGAAGAAATACTATGTCCAGTTTTAAAGGTGGGACAAATAGTTTTGATGGATAATTCAACAGCACACATAGTAAAAAGGGTACGTGAATTAATAGAAAGCAGGGGAGCCACATTGATCTATTTGCCACCATACAGCCCTGAGTTCAATCCGATAGAACATTGCTGGTCAAAAGCAAAATCCCACCTACGTGCTTTAGAAACTTGGGACAAAAAGAAATTAAACACCTCTGTCAAAAAAGCTTTAGAAACAGTTAATACCAATAGAGTTGTTCGGAAATAGCCAAATCAGCTAAAATAGTAGCTAGTATGGTAGTTTTCAAAACCAGAAGTGACAGACAAGTAAGAGCCTTGACAGGTTTGCCTGAAGAAAAGATAAATGAGTTAGAGACAGTGTTTGAAGAGGTATATGAGGAGCGAAGTCAAAAAGACTATGAAGAACAACAAGCTAAAGGGGAAAGAGAACGATCTAGGGGAGGAGGAAGAAAAAGTAAACTTCCTTCTACTAAACACAAACTCGAATTTATTCTCTACTACCTGAAAAGTTATCCTACAATGGATGAATTAGCAGAGA
This sequence comes from Trueperaceae bacterium, assembly GCA_965223045.1. GTDB lineage: Bacteria > Deinococcota > Deinococci > Deinococcales > Trueperaceae > CBDCVN01. The sequence goes on along the minus strand of CBDCVN010000013.1, from coordinate 1,828,549 downwards.
AGTTTGATATGTCTCGTTCCAGTGCACACTATTGGGTACATAAGCTGCTGCCAATTCTCTCAGCAGCCTTGGCAAAATTAGGTATGTTGCCTAAGAGAGAGTTCAATACACCTGAGGAGTTAAAAGAAGCGCTTGAAGAAGCAAGAAAAATACTGATTGATGCTACAGAAAGGAAACATAGACGCCCTAGTGAAGAAGAAAAGCAGGAGGAGCTATATAGTGGAAAAAAGAAGGGGCACACGGTAAAAAACACAATAATAGCAACAGGAAGAAAGGTAATAATCTATGTAGGAAGGACATTTGCTGGGCGGAGACATGACTATGGGATGTTTAAGGAGGAGTTTCCACCTAAACAAGGCTGGCTGAAAGAGGAGGGAAAAAGAGCAAATCTAGACTCAGGTTATCAAGGTATAAACAAGGATTATGGGATAGGAGCAGCGATACCAAAGAAAAAGCCAAGGAAGAGTAAAAAGAATCCTAATCCAGAGCTAACAGAAGCAGAGAAGGAGAGGAATAAAAGGCTGGGCAAAGCAAGGATATATGTAGAACATGCCATAGGAGGTATGAAACGCTTTAATATACTAGTGCATGCCTTTCGGAATCGCAAGACAGGTTTTGCAGATAGCGTTATAGCTGTCTGTGGGGGGCTTTGGAATTTTTTGATTGTTTAAACTATTTATTTCCGAACAACTCTAATGATGCTCAAGCTTGGTTCAAACACTGTGGCTATACCAATCAACCACCTATGGAAAGATGTTACAATAAATATTTATTCAAATACTTGCAACTTTAATTTCTATAAATGTAAGGGTATACTCTTGTTTTTTGATTTAATTACCAGTGAGTAATACTTTTCACTTCTTGTGATTTAATGACATAATTTTATGAGAGGCTAAAATGCTGTGTGATAAACTGATAACTCAATAATGGGTCAGGTTAAAAAGGAAAATGCTATATCAATAATCCCATGGTATCAACCAATATATGACGTTTACGTCCATTAACCTTTTTTCCTCCATCGTACCCATTCTCTTCATGCACACTACCTTTGACCGATTGACTATCGGCAATACCTACACTGCAATCAGCAAGTTTTCCTTCCTGCTCACGGAGTTTTCTGCGTAAATGTTTGTTTAAAGCCTTCCACAAACCTGACTTGCACCATTTATCAAAGTGATAACGGACACTCTGATAGGCTGGGAAATCATGTGGAAGATCACGCCAAGTACAACCATTGCGCAGAAGGTAACGTATAGCATTTACGATTTCATGGAGATCAAGGCTCATGGGACGTCCCCGCTTAGTACTTTTGGTCAAAACTTTAAGTAGAAAGGCTTCAATTATAAGCCACTGTACATCAGTAACGTCAGTAGAGTATGCTTGTCTATGATTTGTTTTCATAGTAGCTATACTGACATATATTGGGTATAGCTACTTCATTTCTGAAATGATATACTTAGTTCAAATTTCAGCCAAAATGCTAGATCTTTCAAAGGAACACTAATTTCCAAACACCCTCTAAGTATGTTTTAAACAAGGTTATTTTTTTAGTTCAAACTCTTGATGAATAAAAGTAGTCGCTTCTTACATCTTAGAATAGTGAAGCAATTCTTAATCACCTAACTACATATTTTGTGTGGTAAGTCATTTCTGTATGAATACTTAATCTCATTGTAGGACCTCTACATTATTAACAAGGATCAAAATGTCTCATGCAAGTCACTCACAGAGCTTGTGTGTTCCATGATAAATCTCTCATTGCTAGCATATAAGATTATAAGGAGAGTAAGTTAACCTTGAGATGCATATATTATATTAAGGTCTAAATTATGAGCAATTTTCATTGCTTTGGGAGAGTTACTTTAAAACCCCTTACTAAATTTGATAAAGAGGCATGGAAGCGCATTCATCGTCATTTTTGTGATCAAGAAATAGCTTATTTAAATGGCACAAAACCTAGCCGCATGCCCTTATGGTTGTTTAGGTGTATTCTAAAAACCGATGCTAAGAAAAGGAGCCGTGCAACATTTGGAATTTTTGACACCTATTCTTTGCCAGAAGAATATATTGGCACCATCGAACTTTATAACCTTACTAAAAACACAGGAACTTTAGGCATTATCATAGGTGAACGTAATTATTGGGGTAAAGGGTATGGGCCTGAGGCTATACATGCTATCTTGCATTATGCTTTTGAGCTTTTAAATTTAGATACTGTACGCCTCAATACCTTTGCTGACAATGTTCGTGCGCAAAGCAGCTTTAAGAAGGTAGGTTTTGTAGAGTTCAAGCGCATTAAAAACAACAACCGAGAGAAAGTGCTCATGGAAATACATGCAAGTGCTTGGAGAAAACTAGTTGAGAAACCTCCACTATGGCATTCCAATTCACAAATAAAAGGAAACAAAGTAAATAAGAGTTATAAGCACTCATTAAACTGATGAGCATTGCTTTTCACAAAGTTAGTCCTCACTTAATTTGCCTTACACGCTTCCTAAATATTACTAGTGCTTGAAGAGTATTGCTTTTGGCTAATGTAGAATCACAAATATACAAATGCAATGCATTGATAGATTTGGTTGCCACCTTCTTAATTACTCTTCTGATAGGGCTTCTTGCTGACAACACGTAATCTTTTCTCTGCCTCACGTGCTTTTAGTGTATCATTGATTCGCTTAAGCTCACTATAATATTGTTGCAAAGCATCTGTAGGTAAATTGGGATCAGTAAGTTGGCTACTTATTTCTTGGCGACGCTCTAAAAGCTTGGTATAGTCATCAGTTTTGCTGCTTAAATAGAGCTGACGCAAACGAGCAAGGTCTTTTTGTAAGTTAGTATCTATATCAATATTTTCTACTAAATCATTGTCAAAAAGCTTTTTAAAGAGATAGCTAGATTCCTCACGATGCTTATAGCTAAGTAAGATTTGGTGACTATCAAAATTCTTTTCACAGCAAATAGTGCAAAACTCATTTAGTAAAGAAGCGTAATTTTCAGGGGGCAAAGCAGCCTCGACACTAGGCAAACGCTCAGGTAATCTATGTGGCTCGAGGAATAGCAAAGACATTATAGAAAGTTCAATAAGCACTATTTTGGTGTGCTGATTAGGCTCGTGACTTAATCCCTTTATTTGGATATCATTAAGCCTTCTATTATTCTTAGTTTTTAACCAAGCTTCAAAACTTTCAGAATTCAGTTCTAGGTGCTCAGTTACTAAGCGGCGTAATTCGCTTGAGACGGGGTCAAAAATATCACGAGGCTTCAAAGCAGGCAATAGCTCTTCAAGAATAGCCTTCTTACCTGAAACAGTGTTTTTGTCATGCTTCTTAACTACATTTTCAAAACGAAAAGTAACCTCTGATAAACCTTGCTTAAGGGCTTGTTTAAAAGCGTTGATATCCCCTTCTAGCACAGCGTCAGCAGGATCTTTGCCAAAAGGAACATTAACAGCTTTTACCAAAAATTGGTTACCTACGAATTGCTCTAAACCCGATAAAATAGCCCGCTGCCCAGCCTCATCAGCATCAAAGGCAAGATAAAGGTACTTTGCATCAAGTCTAGCCAATTGTAAGGCTTGTTCTTTGGTTACACTTGCTCCCAATGCTGCAATAGTATTGCTAAAACCTACCTGATGCAAAGCAATCGCATCCATGTAACCTTCTACAATGATGCAAGAAGCACTATCACGGATACTGTATTTGGCTTTATCAAGCCCATAAAGTAGTTGAGCCTTTTTAAAAATAGGGGTTTCAGGCGAATTAAGGTATTTAGGTAAGCTACTATCTAAAACTCTACCTGAAAAACCTACGACTCGTCCCAAACTATCTTTAATAGGAAACATTACCCTATGCCTAAATCGATCATAAATTTTCCCCTGCTGTGACTCTGATATAAGACCAGAAGTTAGGAGTTCACTTTGCTTCAGGCCTTGTGTAAGGGCAAATTTTAGCAGGCCATCCCAACTATTAGGTGCATAACCTAACTCAAATTCCTCGATAGTTTTTTCTAATAGCTTCCTACTTTGTAGATAGGTAAGTGCTTCCCCATTTAAATTGCTCTTAAAATAGTTAAGGGCCAATTTATTGACTTCATAAAGGCTGGACCCCTTATCTTTTGTGCTTTGTGATTTAACTTCAACACCTGCACGTTGCCCCAAAAGCACAAGCGCTTCACTAAAGTTTATTCCTTGGGTTTCAATAACAAAGTCAAAGATATCCCCCTTGGCATGGCAACCAAAACAATAATAAAAACTCTTGTCAACTAGGACATGGAAAGAGGGGGTCTTTTCAGAATGAAAGGGACAAAGGCCTTTAAATCTACCCTTACCAGCTGGTTGTAAAGCTACTACCTCGCTCACAATTTCAACAATGTCAAGTTGTGAGCGGATTTGCTCTTTAGCATCATCAGACACAATTGCCCCCATATTGGTTTACATATAGTAAGGTAAAAGTCCTTTTTAACACTTATTTAAACATCTATACAAAAAGATATGATTGAAATACATTTTGCCTTCTAGATTTCCAACTTCTTGGGAACGATTTGTTAGTACTTATACTATAAAAATGGTCTAAACTCTAGATTTTTAAATTTTGTATTGATTGTGTAGAGACTTCTGTTAGTTAGGAGAAAAAACCACCTTACCCTTTTTTATAAAAGGACTCTCAATTAATAAATTCTCAACCAAATAATTTATGGATTTAAACTTTAAGTTAAGAAACAAATACCCTACCTAATGCCTTACATAAGGAGGTTTATTCTAGCATTTTGCCTTGAATGAAATTTGGCAAGAGGACACTAAAAGGTGGCCTTACAAATAGGGTCAAAAATGAGAAAAAAGTAAAAAGCCTTTGCGTATCTTGTCAAGAGACCCTAAGCTCAGTAACACACGCAATTCTTGCCACGATGCTTTGCTCCATAGAGTTTCTCATCAGCGTGCTCGAGTAGACCCCTGTAGTGCTTAAAACCATCCGCGATGGCGACCCCTGTATAATTAAACATCAAGTTGTGCCAGATGAGCATTTTGCTCAATAAAAGCTCGCCTAGGTGGAACCTCACTGCCCATAAGCATCTCGAAGGCTTCAGTAGCTTCAAAAGCGTCTTCAATAGTGACTTTTTTCAAAATTCTTGTTTCAGGATTCATAGTAGTGTGCCATAACTCATCAGCATTCATTTCACCCAAACCTTTGTAGCGCTGTATGTTAGCCTTGCGATTTTTATTGTCATTTAGAAGTGTTTGTAAATCACCATCACTATAAATATAAGTAGGAGTTTTTTCCCTACCAAAACTAACACCGAAAAGTGGTGGCTGAGCTATGTAAAGATAGCCATTCTCAATTAGTGGACGCATGTAACGATAAAAGAAAGTTAAGATTAAGGTGCGAATATGACTACCATCAACATCAGCATCAGCCATAATGATGACACGGTGGTATCTTAAAGCCTCTAGGTCAAAATGATTGTCTTCACTAATACCCATATCGCCTTCAATACCTGTTCCGATAGCCGCTACCATAGCGCGAATTTCAGCATTTTTTAGAATCTTGGTGATGCCAGCTTTTTCAACATTTAAGACCTTACCACGTAGAGGCAATATCGCTTGAAAACGACGCTCACGACCGCCTTTGGCACTGTTATGAACAAAAACACCACTAGCTAGAGCAAAATTGTGAGTTTTAGGAACTTCAACGTCATAGACATCTATTTTCTCTTGAAGGTTCTCTATTTTAATTAGGTGGCGAGTATAATTATCTGCTGGTTTGCTAATGCTTTCCTTGCGCTTCAGGTAGTTTTCTACACTACTACCTATAGGAATTTCTATCTCACTCTGTTCTTGCCAAGCAGAAGAGTCTGCGTTCCAGACACATAGGCTTTGAGTACTTTCTTTATAGAAAAAAGGTGTTGGCATTAATAGGTCGTCAATAGCAAGTTCAGAAACAGGTTTATATTGACCATTAGCTAGCATAAATAGATGGTCAGGAGTGACAGTTATTAGTTCACCATTATCTAAAGTAAGTTTGACTACATTTACATTGGTTTTAGTAATACGGGCATTTAGGAGTTGTTCCATACACATGGCACCATTTTGATCAATAGTGTAACCAAGGTGTGATTTCCCTTCTTTTTGCTCTTGAACTAGCTCTCTAAAACTTAAAACACGTCTATCGGCTAACGAGACCTTAGTATCGCCTGAAAAGCACCCACCTGCGGAAATACCTTCTACTATATAAAGTTCACTAACACTTGGATCTTCTGATTGGCAATCGGCTAATTTACCGGGCAAGTCATCATTTTCTAGAGGATTAGCACGGCGTACAAGCTCCCTAGCTTTTCTGGCAGCTTCCCTAGCTTTAGCAGCATTTACGGCTTTTTCAATAATAGCTTTACCTATTTGAGGGTTTTCTTCTAATATCTCATTAAATTTCTCGTAGATAACAGTGTGGGTGGCACCCTGAGCTTCAGGGTTGAGTAGCTTGACTTTTGCTTGTGACTCAAATTGTGGATCGCCTAGTTTCACTGAGATAACACAATGAATACCTTCTAAGAAATCATCCCCTGTAGGGGTAGGTTCTCCTTTTTTAATTATGTTTTTAGCCTTAGCATAATTGTTAAGTGTTCTAGTGTAAGCTGTTTTAAAACCAGTTAAAGGCGTGCCACCATCACGATTAGTGATCATGTTGGCATAACAAAGAATAGTTTGTCCATAACTAGTTGTGTGCTGCAATCCCACCTCTACCTCAATGTCCTCACTGATTCCTTGAAGAAGTAAAGGTTTTTCATAAAGACGGTTCTCATCTTTAGCCAAGCTATCAGCAAATGCTGCTACCCCTCCCTCTTCTTGGAAAGTTTCATGTTTTGGCTCTCCTCGTAAATCTCTAAAAATGATTTTTACCCCACCAGTTAGATAAGAAAGTTCTTTTAAACGTTTACGGATACGACTAAAGTCAAACGCTGTAACTTCTTTAAAGATATTGTGGTCAGGCAGAAAGGAAACCTTGGTACCAGATTGACCTTCATAAGTGCCAATTACTTGTAAAGGCATAGAAACATTACCTCTGCTAAAGGTAATTTTGTGAACCTTGCCCTCGCGCCTCACTTCAACTTCTAATAATTCGGAAAGCGCATTAACAACTGAGGCACCCACTCCATGCAATCCTCCTGAAACTTTGTAAGCAGCACTATCAAACTTCCCACCAGCATGAAGCACTGTATAGATAACTTCAACAGCAGGTTTACCCTCTTTTTTCATTATATCTACGGGCACCCCACGACCATTATCTATAACTGAAGCTGAACCATCAGGGTGTAAAATGACTTCAACAGTATTAGCATAACCAGCTAGACACTCGTCAATAGCATTGTCAATAACTTCGGTTAAAAGTTGATGGTAGCCATCAATACCTGTGCCACCCTGCACATACATAGCAGGACGTTTGCGTACGGCTTCTAAACCTTCTAAAACTTGAATTTGTTCAGCAGTATAGTCACTCAAAACATATTTCCTTACTTTTTAACAATAATTCAGATATTGTAGATTAATCAGAGTTATAACCAAATTATTTTGGCAATTACTTAGGACAGTTTACCATTTAATTGCTACAGGGGTCAAACAAAATCTGTGTTAGAGGGATTTTTTAAAGATAAAGGAATTTTTTTCTAAGGCTTTGTTTATTATTTCAGCAGAGAAACCACGACGCACTAAAAAAGTATAAGCCTTTTGGCGTTTTTTTAATTCATCGCCTTCAAATCTCCAAAAGTTTTTTTTCAAGATATTAATCACAGCTTGAAGTTGGTATTCATCGTCTAATTCAGATAATCCTTGTTCTATAAGTTCTTCAGAAATGCCTTTGAGTAAAAGCTCTTTTCTAAGAACTTGTGGACCCTTCTTATATTGGCGACTTGCTATATATTGCTTGGCATAAAGGCCATCATCAAGCAAATCCAAGTTACGCAGCTTTAAGATAAGTTTATTGATAAGTGCTTTGTCAACACCTTTTTGGTTTAATTTTTGGCAAAGCTGTTGTTCAGTATAGGCTTGCTTGCTTAGCAGCATTAGCAAGTAATTCCAACTACGTTTCTCGTCAAATGACTGGGTAATTACCTTTTTATCCATTCCAAAAATTCATCTGCTGAAGGTGCAGTGTTTACCACATCCGCCTTAGTCAAACCTCCTTTGCGAGCGATCTTCACTCCAAAAGGCATAACATTGTAACCATCTATGCGGTGGGCATCAGGATTAATAGAGAATTTACAGCCTAGCTCCTTGGCTTTCGTTATATAGCGCCAATCTAGATCTAGCCTATGGGGATTAGCATTGATTTCTATTATTGTTCCAGAGGCAGCACAGGCTTCAAGAACAGCATCAATATCTAATTCATATGCAGGCCTTCTTAAAAGTAAACGTCCAGTAGGATGAGCTAGTATATTAGCATAAGGATTATTTACTGCTTTGATAATACGCTGAGTTTGTTCCTTACGGCTTAAGGAAAAGTTTTGATGAACACTGATAACTGTATAGTCAAGTGTAGCTAGCACTTTGTCTGTGTAGGCCAAACTACCATCCGTTAAAATATCTACCTCTATGCCATGAAGAATACCAAAATCCTTACCTGATATTCTTAGGCTTTGGCGAATACGCTTTATTTCTTGAGCCTGAGCATAGATGCGTTCACTACTAAGCCCATTAGCAATTGCCAAAGTTACACTGTGATCAGCCAAACCCAAATAGCGATACCCTTTTGCTAAAGCACCATTGACCATTTCTGATATGTTGTGCTCACCGTCTGACCATGTGGTGTGGTTATGTATAAGGCCATGAATATCTTTGTCTTCTATTAAGTTGTTAATTACCTTAGGTGATGCAGATTCCCGTAACTCAGGTACAATAAGAGGGAGGTCTAGGTATTTAAAAAAAGCCTTCTCATCACTGGTGTCAAGAATTTTATTATTTTTTTGCAAGCCATTTTCTACAGAAAGCTTAAACCCCTTTTCCTCAACGCGTTTTAAAAGGTTTCGCCCATAACTTGAGTTACCAGTCCACAGTGCTAAAACTGCCCCAAAGCTGTGAGGCTCAGCAACTATAATTTTAAAAGGGTAATTTAGATAGTTAAACTTTAGTACAGGCTCTTTTAGTTCTTTTTCAGTAAATTCTAGCTCTGTGAATTCTCTTACAGTAGTTTCAATTTGAGTAAAGTTTATATTGGTTAAGACAATGTTAATTTCCCCTATAGTTTCACAACCTCGCCGCAAATCACCTGCTATTTCAATTCTAGCCTTGGGAAGCTTACGTTTAAGTACGCCCACAAACTGCTCAGCTATGACAGTGGCTTCATCAAGGCGAAAACGATTTTGAGCTTTAAGTGCAAACTTTGCTGCCTTTGTAAGATTTTCTGTGCTTTTTGCACCAAATCCTTTTAAGTTAGCCAGAGTACCTTCCGTACCAGCTTGAACAAGTTTTTCTAAACTATCAATATCATTATGCCAAAGTTGGCGGATTTTCTTGGCTCCTAAGCCTGCTACAGAAAAAAGCTCGAGCACTCCCCTAGGCACCTGAGATATAAGCTCTTCTAATATATGCAAAGAGCCTTTTTCCATGGTGTATATTTCTGCTGCTAAACTTTTACCAATGCCTTTAATTTCTTCTAAGCGTTTTTCCTCGTAGAGCTTTAGAAAGCTGCCTTTAAAACTATCTAATTGTTGTGAAGCATTTAAAAATGCTTTAGCGCGGAAAGGGTCTTCACCTAGAAGATCAAGCAAACTAGCTGCTTGTTTAAGTTGGACAACTACTTGCTTTTTATCAAGCATAGTATAATTTTATACTAATTTAAACTAATTAAGGATTAGTGCTTTTTAAATCCTACTGAAGAAAACACTAAAGATTGATGCTCAACTACCTAATTTGATTAAAATATAGCATGGATTTAATAATTTTAGAACAAGAAGCTAAAGCCAAACCAAAACCTCCTGCCTTAGCTGAACTTTCTGATAATATGGTTTTTGGTGATGGTAGTGCTGATTCTAAACTTATGATAGTAGGAGAAGCTCCAGGTGAAGAGGAGGATAAACAGGGCTTACCTTTCGTAGGTAGGGCTGGACAACTTCTAGATAAAATTTTAGAAACTGTGGATTTACATCGTAGCGATGTTTATATAACCAACATAGTCAAACATCGTCCACCTAATAATCGTAATCCTACACCTGCTGAAATTGCTGCTAGTGACTGGTTACTTATAGAGCAAATCAAGGTAATAAGACCACAAATTATTGCCACATTAGGTAATGTACCTACACAGTATTTTATAAAAACTAAAGATGGCATAACAAAAACTAGAGGGAAGTGGTTTGATTGGCATGGTGGCATTCGTATTTTACCACTTTTTCATCCAGCCTATTTATTACGCAATCCTACTAAAGCCCGTGGTGGACCTAAATGGCTTATGTGGGAGGATATGAAAATACTCAAAGGAGAGCTAGATAAATTAGGCCCTAAACCCGCTAAAGTAGTTATTGATTCGGCAAAGCAAGAGGGTCTTTTTTAAAGCCAAGTAGTTATAGATGTTCAGATAAGTTATTGCCACTAGTAATGATAATATGTCATTTTAGGCACCTACCCTTACGAAGACAGGTGAAGTTACACGAAGAGTCTTTAATGTAATGTGTTACACAACAAGATAGTTTGTAATTTACCTTTAGAAGGGCTACACTCCCTAGTATGGCATATGCGTTACAGGAGGGTACCTCTACTTTGGGAAGAGGTTCTTCTAGCACACTACAGATAAGGATAATAATGCGAGCACTTTTGCAAAGGGTATCATGGGCTGAAGTAAAGGTTGATAATAAGGTTGTTGGAACTATAGATAAAGGCTTACTGGTCTTTTTAGGGGTGACTCATAAAGACAGTAAAGTAGAAGCTGAATTTTTAGCAAAGAAAATAATTAAACTACGGATTTTCAATGATAGCGCTGGCAAAATGAATTTAAGCGTCAGTGATGTTAATGGTGCTATTTTAGTTGTAAGTCAGTTTACTCTTTATGCAAATACTAGCAAAGGTAATCGCCCTAATTACATGGATGCTGCTTCTGCTGAATTAGCAAATTTTTTGTATGAGTATTTCCAAGAGGAGCTTGTTAAGCTAGGCTTCAAGGTGTCTTCAGGAAAGTTTGGGGCTAGCATGGAAGTTAGCTTACTTAATGATGGTCCTGTTACTATATGGTTAGATACTGACTAGAGATTTTGGTGTTAGCTTCTATTTCCTAAAACTCCTTGAGCTATGGTGCCTTATCTAAAAACTGCAAATGCTTAAACCTAAGTGCTAAAGGACGTGTGTTTCCACTCTCTAGTATAGTTAAGTAGCCATTCCAATCCCTATAATGAAAAGAAACACGATTAGTGCCTTTTTGAACTGCTAAAGGTAAGATCTCTTTCATTTCTTGATTTTCAGTAAGGCCCTCAAATTTAGCTATTTCTTTATCATTGAACTTTACTGTAAGAGTTTGGTTGGGAAAAGGGTTGCTGAAATCTAGCTCGAGCCACAAATCTCGAGCTTCCTCTACATGAAAAGTTATGGTACTACTTTCCCCAAAGCTCCAACGCCCAGCTTTTTTATTCCTACCTTCTACTTCTCCCCAACCAGCCAAAACAATGCTTTGGGGTAAATCTGTAGCTATCAAGTTGGCTTCTTCTAAATCTAATGCCCTAACTTTTAGTTGATAAAGAGCTTTATCGCTTAGATTTACAAGATATAGCTCTCCATTTTCATCTTCACCAAAAGAAACCAATGAACCGTAACCTTGCCACACCTCATCAAGGTGCCAATAACTATAATTACCAGCAATATCATTTTGCTCTTTTTCTGTTAAGGTCCAAATACGTCCAGTCATATCAGCAAAAAAGTATCGCCCTTGTAAGCTAGGGTAAAGCTGGCCCCTATAAACATACCCTGCTACCACAGCCAATCCACCCTCAGGGTCTATGTGAAAGTGAGCATACTCATGAATAGGAGATTTAAAGCGCTCTGCCCCACATTTATAGCCAAGGCGATTATCTCGGCAACGACTAGATTCTAAAAAGGCCCAGCCATAGTTGCCACCTTTTTCAACTAAATTGATTTCTTCATAGCGAGTAGAACCAACATCCCCAGTAAAAAGTTGGCCATTACACTTATCAAAGGTAAAACGCCAAGGATTACGAAAACCATAGGCCCAGATCTCTGGTTGGGCTTCTTTATTTACAAAAGGATTATCCTCAGGGATGCTGTAAGGCTTGGTATCATCAACATCTATGCGAATTATTTTGCCATTTAAGTTGTCTAAACGTTGTGCAAGATTAGAGTAACCTGCATCACCTAAAGAGGCATATAAGTAACCATCTAGACCAAATTGCAGCTGTCCTGCACGGTGCATAGTTGAGGCCTCGTTTTGAGAAACTTCAAGAATAATAGTTTCTTCTAATAGGGCAGTATTAGGATTTTCAGGATCAATATGGAACTCGCTAATAACTGATGAAAAAGGATCCTTACGAGTATAAAAAACAAAAAAGCGCCCATTTTCAACATATTTAGGGTGAAAGGCTATACTTAAAAGTCCTTGTTCATTGTCTGTAGCTAGGTTATTTGACAAATCTATAAAGGAGTTAGATAAGACTTTACCATCCTCTAAGACTTGAATTGTGCCCATTTTGTTTACTATAAAAAGCCGTCCCGAATTATCTCCTGCATGTGCAATGTGTAAGGGTGTGTCAAAACCACTAGCAACTTTTACTAAGGTTATAGGTGGTGGTACACCCTCAGCGTTTTCTTCACAAACTAATTGTGCATTGACCGTGCTAATTAAGAGGCAATTAATACCTAGCAGAAGGCATTTTTTTAATAACTTGATAAGGTTTATAATCATTTTCTATAGAGTAGCACAAGACAGTACATGCTTTTTAAAAGGGGCAAACTTCATATAGTTCCTATCTAGCACACTCTAATTGTATAAGTCAAACGCTATACTACATCAATAGACTTATAGTGGTCAAATTCAATTGTGAAAGAAAAAAGTTTCTTATTAATTTTTGTTTTTGGCTTATTTTTTTCGGCAGCACTGGCAGAAAATGACCAATGGGAATACGCACAATTCTCTACTTTTTCTTGGCAGGGTGAATTACGTGCAGAGTGGATAACTAGTGATGATAAAGTTTCTGCTACAGGTGGAGTACTCCCGTTAGCAGAAAAAGTTATGGGGCAACTTATCTCTGATACAGACAATGCTTTTATAGTGTGGTTTAATTATCTTGGCTCAAAAGGCTGGGAGCTTATAAATGTGCGTGAAGTAAGGCAAGATTCAACCCTATACCTTTTTAAGCGTAAGAAAAACGTAGAGTAGAGACACTCATTATTGTATAAACATATTTGCTTAAACTTTGCTCATGAATAAACTTCCTCTTTTTACTTGGTACACAATAGTAGTTTTTTTAGGACACTTTTCTTCTTTAATGGCACAAGTCTATGACCCCGGTGAGCGCTACTACTTTGTAGGCACTTTAGGGGAAGGTTTGAAAATACAAATGGATTTAAGTTTAGAGGATACTCAGAAAGTTACAGGACATTATTACTATGAGCATATTGGTGAACCTATTGATTTAGAAGGTAGCTTTGAAGAAATGCAAGATGAGGGCATTATGTTAAACTTGCGTGAAAATGTAAATGGCAAACAAACAGGTAATTTTAAGGGTGAATTTCGTTTGCCTGAAAGCTTTACAGCAGAAGATGAGTTAGACTTCTTCTTTGCAGGTACTTGGCAAAGCGCTGATGGTACTAAAAACTTCCCTTTTGATTTACTTGGTGTTGCTGAATACACATTTTTTCGTATTGATCAAGGAAGTAGTATTGATACCAATACAGCCCTGCCATTTTTTATAAACGCCTCCCTAAGTGACTTAAATAACCAACTCTTTGCCCAAGCAACAGATCAACATTTGGGATTTATGCAACAGGGGCATCAAGAAATTCTAGCAGGCTATAGACAAATAGGATGGTATTGGGATTCTACCTACAGTATTGCCTATTATGCTGAAGAGCTTGTCAGTATCTTTGAGATAACCTATACATTTTCAGGTGGTGCACATGGTAACGAAAACTTTACCCCTCATAACTACAGCATCATTGATGGGGTGGCAAAAGAGCTTACACTTGCTGATTTATTCAAAGAAAATAGTGATTACATTGCTGTTTTAAGTAACTACATTGTAGATGATTTACGAGAGCAGGAAGCACCATATGTTGTGGATGGAAGCCAAGCAAATTTGACATCTAAGGATCTCACAGTTTTTGCATTCTCGCCCGAAGGAATTTCCTTTGGTTTTGCTCCTTATCTAATGGGACCTTATGCTGTAGGGTCTTTTGAAGTTACTGTACCTTTTAATGTCTTGTCCAGTGTCATTGATCTTGAGGGGCCCCTTGGGCGCTTTGTTCGCTAGGTTAACTTACATTTAAGTTGTTATACTTTGATGATGGAATATGCTACAAAGTTGTTTATAATCCTGGGCAGCGTTAACAGTGCACTGTCAGTAATCTTGGGTGCTTTTGGGGCGCATATGCTAAAGGAACGTCTTGCCGAAGACTTAATGGCTACCTTTCATACAGGAACGCAATACCATTTCTTTCATTCTTTAGGTTTATTTGCTATAGCTTTTGTTACCTCTTTACTACCAAACTCTTCTTTGGCGCAATGGTCTGGATGGTTAATGTTTATAGGCATTATTCTTTTTTCAGGGAGCTTGTACATACTATCCTTTACAGGCATTCGTTGGTTAGGTGCCATTACCCCACTTGGTGGGATGTCGTTCATTATAGCGTGGTTACTTCTGGCTATAGCAACTGCTAAGGCTTAAGGGTAAGTAACAGTGGCTACAGAAATTGAGCGTAAATTTTTAGTTATTCCCAATAAATGGCCTAAAACGGTAGGTACACTTTACAAACAGGGTTATTTATCTAGGCATCCCGAACGTGTGGTTAGAGTGCGCTGTATAGATAAAAGGGCTTTTCTGACTATTAAAGGTAAGGTTGAAAACTATTCTAGAGCAGAATTTGAGTATGAGATTCCATTAGCAGATGCTGAGGTTTTGCTCGAGCTTTGCGAAAAACCAATAATCGAAAAAACACGCTATAAATTAAATCATGAAGGCCATCTTTGGGAAATAGATGAATTTCATGGTGAAAACGCTGGGCTTGTTCTTGCCGAGATAGAACTTTTAGATGAAAAGGAAACCTTTGTAAGCCCTGTATGGTTGGGGGAAGAAGTTACCGAAGATATGCGCTACTACAATTCTAATTTAATAGCTAATCCCTATTCTAGGTGGAGTTAATAATGTTTAAGCCAGTGTAAAAGCTTATGGACTTAGTTAAGGCACCTTTTTCCAGCACATTTATTTCTGAGTTTGTGCGAGTGACAAAGGTTGTTTTTGGGAGTGATGCAGATCAAGGTTGGATTGATTCACTCAAGTGGCGTTTAGAGAAAATGCCTGATGTTACAGTTTTTGTTACAAAGGTAGGTTCTCGTATGGTTGGATTTAAAGCTGGCTATGCAACAGCTTATAGCCGTTACTACAGTTGGTTGGGTGGTGTTGATCCAAATTTTCGTAAACAGGGCATTGCAACAAAATTGATGACCGAGCAACATGGGTGGCTTTATAGATCGCGATTTCAATTGCTGGAAACCCATGTTGAGCAAAACAACAAAGCTATGGTTCAATTGAACCTTAAAGGTGGATTGACCATCACAGGGTTTTTTCTGAAAGACAGCAAGCCTAATTTTGTAATGCAAAAAGATGTTTAAAGTACTTTTAGGTTCACTCAATAATATGGAACTGCTAAGCAGGTGTTTATTGGTGTCAATAGCACCATCACATCAAGAGTTTTGCCTGAGTCAGCAATATCTAGTGATCACACGTCAGCTTGATAAAGCGAGGGCAATAAGATGCAGTTAAACGACTTTCCCACCCTTGATAAACTCGCGCAGGATTGCAGCTTCCAAGCATTTGAAGTCGATAAATTGCGATTGGTCCGCCAAGGCTTCGATGGCGCAATAATGGATCACATTCATAATCTCTGCGCCAGAGAGTTCAAATCGGGTTGCCACTTGCTGCCAGTCAATATCGTCAGCAATGCTAATTTGTGGTGGAAAGGCTTTGAGCCAGAGTTGGTAGCGTTCTTCGGGTTGTGGCATGGGGAAATGGATGATGGCCTGAAATCGGCGGACAAAAGCATCGTCGATATTGCTTCGTTGGTTGGTCGCCAAGATCACCAAGCCGTTGTAGTTCTCAACTCGTTGTAATAGATAGGCCACTTCTTGGTTGGCATATTTATCATGGGCATCGCGAATGTCGGTTCGTTTACCAAAGAGTGCATCGGCTTCGTCAAAGAACAGAATCCAATTTTTGTTTTCTGCTTTATCGAAGAGGCTCGACAGGTTTTTCTCGGTTTCACCAATATATTTTGACACCACGCGTGAGAGATCTATGCGGAAGACATCTTTTTTGGTGGTTTTGCCCAGTAGTGTTGCAGTAAGGGTTTTGCCGGTACCGGGCGGGCCGTAAAAGAGTGCGCGGTAGCCGGGCTTAATTTTTTTCTTCATGCCCCAGTCTTGAAGCAGGGTATCGTTGTGGCTGATCCAGTTTTCGAGTTCACGGATGTAGCGCAGGGTGTTTACGTTCAGCACTAGGTCCTCCCAGTCCATTTGGGTCTCTATGTGTTCTGCTGGGAAGTTGATGCTGAAGCGTGGTTTGCTGACGGTGCCGAGGGTGAGTAGCTCGACGATTTCTGGCTCAAGGATTAAGCGACCACTCATGATTGGTTCGCCTTCTGGAACAGGGGCAAGCCAGAGGATGTGTTTTTGAGCGAGCCAATGTTCACTACTTAGTATGCGCTGGACTTCGAAGCGTTTTTCTAAATCATTGCCAGCAAGGATGAATTGGGCAGTTTCGCCAGTGGGCAGGATGCTGCGTTGGTTACTTGCCTTAACACCACCAAATTCGGGAAGATCCCCACCTTCAGGAAGGTATTCAGCTATGACTTTTCCGAAAAAATTAGGTTTTACGTGTGGCAGCAAAGCAAGTATCAGGATGACAGATTCTTCGTAAGAGGGTTGATGAATCTCAACAAATTTTGCCAGCCACGAATCTTCACTATAAAAATCGAGAGAGTTAATTTCAGAGGTATCAGCTTGCCCAAAGTGTCTGTTTAGGGATCTGACAATGATTTGGTACAGCCAGTCGAGGGTCGATTGAAGGTGGTCAGAAGGATGTCTCATGGGTTGGTAATCTAAAAGATTAAGCTCAGTTTTAATGGCTTTAAAAGTTCAATTTGCATACTTCAACTCTCTTGTTGGATCTTTGATGGGGCAAGTCAAAATCTCTTGTAGTGACTAAATAGCATGAGCAAGTCGCTCAGAAATCCACTGGTTAAGACTCTTACCCTCTTGCTTAGATGAAGTATAAACCTTGCGATGTAATTCTGGAGAAAGACGAAGTATAAGTTTACCTGAAAAAGGTTTATCTGGTTCTGCACCACATTCTTCACAAAACTCGAGATAATCATCGATTGAATCTCTAAAAGCTTGCTCGATTTCATCAACACTTTTGCCTTGAAATGTAACAACATCACGAAGATCAAGTACTTCACCATGAAAGAGTCTTGCTTCATCATCAAATTCGACGTGTCCTGAATAACCTTTATAATTGAGCATTAGTTTTCATCCTCCTCAGGTTCAAAACCTGCTTCAAAAAGAAAGCGTCTTACGGATTTAAGCGCTCCTTTATCGGTCTCTTTTTGTGGATGTGGTCTGTGAAATACAGCTTTAACAGCATCCAAAACCACACGTACTCGTGAACCTCGACCTTCTGTAACTTCAGCACCTAAAGCAGCAAACAATTTTTCAACATCTGACCATGCAACATCTGAACGAACAGGGTTTTCAAAGATAGCCTCTAATATTTTCGTTTGCTTCTTATTTAAGCCCATAGTATCATTTTACGATACTACCCTATTCTGAGCAAGTGAGGAGCTACCACTTAACTTAATTTTAGGCATAGCAGGAGAAAATCCATGAGCAATAAAACTTATAAGAAAGTAGAGCGTACTCCTTCCCATGCAGGTCGTATCTTAAAGTCAGGCTTTATTGACCAATATGGATTACGTATTGAGACGGTAGCTAGACTCCTTGGTGTTACTCGAGGTCATTTATCTCGCATAATCAATGGTCATACCCCTGTAACACCTGATTTTGCACTAAAACTTGAAATACTAACAAAAACTCCTGCACATCAGTGGCTTGCCATACAAGCTAAATATGATGCCTATGTGATGGAAAAAGAGCAAGAGTTTCAAAAATACAAGCAGACTTTAGACAGTTGGGTTTCTAATTCCCTTCCTCTAACACCAGATCAGAGGCGTACAGACAAGAGAACCTTAGAGATAGTTAAGAAAGCAGCTAATCTTGCCAAGCAGCTACGAAAAAAGGCAAAGGTAACCTAAGTAATGGGCTAGGACAGTTTTATGATTACTCACGAAGTTCAGGAACATGTGCATTTTCATAACGTTCAATAAGCACACCAAGTACTTCCATAAAAGAAGCCAGTGGGTGTTTCTCATCTTCGCCTACTTCATCAATAAGATTGTCTAACCACTTAACAAGTTGTTCGTACTGAAATTCATTATGAGGAACAACCAAAGTATTAACAAAAGGTTGCCATGCTTGTGTAGTTTCTCGAACGCTTAGCATTTTTTATTCCTTCCATGTATCTTGATCGTAATCATCATGTGTGAGCACTGCACGGATATACAGCTTTTGCCTATTATAATGGATAGCAGCAATTACACGGACTTTATTTCCCCCAACATTAAACACAGTAAGCTTACCTACTTGGTCAGCACTTGAAAACTGTTCACGTAACTCAGCAAACGAGGTAAACTTACCTCGTTTCATCAGTTTATACCAACGTGCTAAAGCGCTTTCAGTATCTGGATACTTACTGGCAAATTCATTAAGGCGTTTTCGTGTAATTACATGCATAAGCACAACTTTACTAACAATCACTCAACCATTAAGTTTTTAATTGGTTTAGCACAAATTTCTCCTGAAATTAAATTCAAACTTAATTGCGCTCCACGCTTGTGCGTCACACTAGACGAGCATGCAAATCACTTTCTAATTCAACTGTTCGGAACTCATCTAAGTAGTTTGTTGTGTTATGTGTTTCCCAGGAGTCAGCAGCTTCATTGTAGCTACTAAAATGCTTAGGAGTTGATTCAAATTGCTCTTTGTCCATTATAGTATTTCCTTTCTGATTTACTCATATCTCGAGCAGAAATAGGTAAAGCAGAAGTATCTGATTTGTAGATAAAAAAGATTACTAAATACGCTCGAGCAACCTTAAGTAAGCATTCTCAACTTACTTATCCAATATAGCTTTTGATACCTTGATAGTCAATTGTCTTTAGTTGTAGTAGGATAGTGCTACAAGCAAATACTAATGTTCACTGTTGGTTGGGCTCGAGCAAATCCAAACAAAACCATCTTAACAAGCTCCGAGCACGAACCAATCTGTTTCATACCTTACTATAGTGCTTCAGAAAAATCTTTTCCCAAAAACAGCAATGAACTCCTGTAACGTATGGAAGATCCTTCGCTACTCTCAGGATGACATCTTTTGTTTGATAAGGTAAGAATTTATCTGGACATCTATAAGTGACACTAATGGTTAACTCAAACACAACAATTACACTTTAAACCGCAAGCAAGGTTTATCTGTTTCTGCACTATGTTCTTCACAAAATTTGAAATAATCATCGATTGAATCTCTAAAAGCTTGCTCGATTTCATCAACACTTTTGCCTTGAAATGTAACAACATCACGAAGATCAAGTACTTCACCATGAAAGAGTCTTGCTTCATCATCAAATTCGACGTGTCCTGAATAACCTTTATAATTGAGCATTAGTTTTCATCCTCCTCAGGTTCAAAACCTGCTTCAAAAAGAAAGCGTCTTACGGATTTAAGCGCTCCTTTATCGGTCTCTTTTTGTGGATGTGGTCTGTGAAATACAGCTTTAACAGCATCCAAAATTAATTGAATACCAGAAAGTAATAACACAGGCTAAAACAGACATTGACTTAGTGAAATCCTAAAAACTGTTTGGAGATGGTGAGAGAGTCAATTTCGAAATCTTCAACATGCCCAAAGCGTCTCTTTAGGCAAACCACTAAGATCTAGCGTAGCCTGCCGAAGGCGATTCTAAGGTTGGCAGTATCACACTTCATATGTTAGAAGCCTTTTCCCGTTTAATGAGAAAGGAAAACGACATAGGGCGAACGGTTCAATGCGATAACACAGTTAACCTATATGAGGTTTAATAACATTAAAATATTTTGGATCTTCGCCCTGAAAAATGATATCACCAGAGCCCATATAAGCTCTCATGAGCTCATCTTTAGCCTTCTCAATATTACCCATTTCGTAACGAATTTGACCTAACCTAAAGTGCAATCCAGGGTCGCCCAATCCACCCTCGCTTCGAAGAGCGTCATGATAATAGTCGAGAGCCCTGTCCCAGTCTTGTTGTAAATAAAAAGCTTCTCCGATTCCAGCATATAACATTACTGCAAACTCAGAGTCATACTTAGGGTCATCTAAAAGATCGAGACCTTTTTTATACTCTCGTACAGATAAGTCAAATTTACCTTTGAGTGTATATGACTTAGCTGCTCTAGATATTTTCTTGATAGCTTGTAGTAGCTGTTCTTGGTCCATTTATCCATCCTTAGCTGGTAATCTATAGGTTTCATTGTCACGAGAGCCTCTCGATCGATTGAGACTAGAGGGTTCAAAAACATAATTATCAATATTCAGCATCCAAGCTCTTACTTCGGGAGAACGCGGACCATGTTTGTAACCTTCTGTATTCCAGTAAGTCACTGCATCAACGGGTTCGTGACTCATATCACAGTCACTTACATTATACCATCTAGAGCCTTTTTGACGTGGATACTGTACTTGATCGACGACTCTAAATCGATAATGACTTCTCTCAGTTTTATATTTGCTAAGCAATTGACTTTTTGGAGGATTACCTCCCATAAAGGTACCTCTTTTATCTGCTATGTAAGAAGTGATTTCACCCTTATTAAATGAATCAATAAAGGCTGTTTTACTAACAATATCCTGTCCTTTTCTTGTATCAGAAAATCGATAGGTGACGTTAGATCGGGTTATACTTACAATGGTAGCCACCCACATGCCATCAATATATTTTGCCTTGATTACATCGCCAACCGAAAATTTTACTTCTTCTTCTGTGCCATCTTCTTTTTGTGTTAAGAATTTAAGAGATGGGTTGATGACACCCTGTAAGTACCATTTATTTTGCTCTGATATGGGATCTAATTGCTTAAATCCGTAACGAACTTTTATTGGCGCAAGTACGGGTGAAATAAGGGCTTTGCTAACGCGATTGCCAGATAGGCGATTCACGACCTTAACTGCCGCTGCCATACCTAGCTTCAATCGTTCATTGGGATCCTTTGGTAATCCTGCTTGTGCAACACGGCTAACGAGTTTCTTTAACATTTTCCCCAACCAAGCCACAATCTTATCTAGCCCCTTATCAATCGGTTGTCGAATCCGCCTGATAATCCCAACGATTTTCTTGGGTATGTTGCCCAGCCCAGCAAATCGGGCCATAAATGCGATGACCACAGTCAGGGTATTGGCTAGGGTTCGCTCAACCCGTTTTGCGGCATTCGCTACATTACCAGCAGCAATAGCGGAAATCGAGTTAATGAACGATCCAACCACTGCACCGATTTGGCTGATTCTCTGGACAAAGAACGTAATTGTGTTGTAGATGGCAATTATAGCCTGAATCACTGCGCCAGCTGGATTCAGCATACTCACAAGCTTAGTGACAGCTGCCTTGACCACTTCGGTGGTGACCATCTCCGTGATTTGGGTAATCAAAGAATCTTTGAGTTCGGTTAGTTCGGCCTTGATCTGCTCCCAAGCTGCCACCGGCCCCTCTTTCACAAGAGTGACCAAAATACCAGCGGTTTTTTCCAATCCTTTAAGCACTGGTTCAGGGATAATCTTGACTAGCTTGGCACGGATGTTTTGCCAAGTTAGCCCAAGGACTGAAAGCACTAATTTGATGATTTCCATCAAACTGAATGACTTTGGAATGTAGACGCCAGCTGCACCTAAGGGTCCAACAATCCATTTAATCAGGGCAGATTTCAAATGTTCGCCAATGCGCGATGCAAACATTCGGAATCCTAATTTCCCAGCACGTACTAGGTTACCCACAAATCCAATCGGGTTTTGAATAATTGAGCGGAATGCACCCTTCGCCTTTTTGATATAGGGCACTGCACCGGGTGCAACGACAGTAAAGATAATTTCCAGCAAACTTATGACTTGTGCTCCCGCCCAGCTGAAAAATTGACCTGCGATACCAAGGAAGGCTTTACCAACCTTCGTAAAGACACCAACAATGCTGATCACATCTTGCCAGGTTAGAGAAGTAAAAATTGCAATGATTTGACCGGGGATGGCACGCACAAATCCCATTAGGCCTGCCAACGCACCTTGGAACCATGCCCAAGCTCGAGCCACTGCGTTACCCTTTTGAATATTTTGCCAAACTTCCTCCTGCCCAATGAGCTTCATAAACCCACCAATGAGGGTCTCTGCATTGCGTGGCACCGGGTCGCCAGTAATGGGGTCTTGGCCCAAGACGGCTTTGAGCAAATCATAGCCTCGCGTACCTTCGGCCATTGCTGCTAGAGGGCGTAAAACCGCCTCTTTTACCAATTTCATAATGCCAGTAACAACACTGCCCGCAAAAGAAATGAGACGGCTGATAGGGTTGGTGAAAAGGCGTTTGGCGCGATTCCAAACGCCACCAAGGTTGAAGATATCCCGCCAACCGAGCGAATCTAGGAACCGCCTCAAACTATCGGCAATGTCACTGCCGATATCGCCCAAGGTGGCAAGTTGTTGCTCAACCCACTCTCCGGCTTTGGTGAACACACCATGATTCTCAAGGGCTTGAGTGATCAGGCGTCCACCCGGGACTAACTCGATCAGCGCCCTTAAGATGTTGGCGGCACTGCGATCGGTTGAGCGCATGTTGATCGGATTAAAGCCCAGTACAATGGTCAACATACGAAATCCGGGGATATGAAATGCTTTGTCCGCAAAATAGTCGAGGGCATCTTGTACACCGAGACGCTGCACAGGTGGTGGCGTGGTGGTGGTCGAAATTTGCGGGCTACGCTGTACAGCGTGACCCTGCTGAATAGTGTGAGTTAGTTCATGGGCAAGAAGCTGCTTGCCTTCACTTGTACCGGGTTGGTACTGATCACGGGAGAAAAAGATGTGGTTTTGGTAGGTGAAAGCCTGTGCACTGAGTCGATTGCTGAGACCAGCGGCTTCGGCATCGCTATGAATGCGGACGTTGCTGAAATCAGCACCAAAACGCGGTTCCATATGACTACGTACATCAGCAGAAAGTGGCTGGCCCCCAGTCGTTTTATTTCGGATACTGGATTGAGTATCTGCTTGAACCGCAGGAGTGCTACTGCCTTTGCGTTGCAATTGCTCTTCCTGCGCTTCTTGTCTCTGAATCTTTTCCTCTTCCTGTTTCTGAACATCTTCTTCTGGTGCCTCTTGTCTTTGGACTTCTGGTTCTTCTTGTTTCTGAACGTTTTCTTCTGGTACTTCTTGTTTTTGAACGTCCTCTTTCGGCATCTCCTGTCGTTGAATTTCTTCCTTTTCTTGTTTCTGGACTTTCTCTTCTGGTACTTCTTGTCTTTGGACCTCTTGCTCTTCTTGTCTTTGAACGTTTTCTTCTGGTTCTTCTTGTCGTTGAACGCCCTCTTCTGGTATTTCCTGCCGCTGAATCTCGTCCTTTTCTTGTTTCTGAACTTTCTCTTCTGGTACTTCTTGTCTTTGGACCTCTTGCTCTTCTTGTCGTTGAACTTTTTCTTCTGGTGCTTCTTGTCTCTGAACGTTTTCTTCAGGTGCCTCCTGCCGTTGCAGTTGACCAGTTTGCAGAGGTGATGCAGGGGTGGGCATCCGCATTACGCGATCCGCCATGTTATCGGCTTCTTGTTCAAACTTGTCGCCGGGTTTGTTCACCTTCATCTTTGTTTGTACGGTTGAAGGAGCAGAGCGGGTCACTGGCGCGAAAAATGTCCCTTCCCCTGTTTTGGCAAAAAACGGCTGATTCGCCGTCCACATAAGCGCCGTCTGAGTAGTTGTGGTTGATTTTTTCGCGCTGGTTTTCATGTTTTACTCCACTATGTTGTAATGGGTGAATCAGCTATGGCCTAGCGCCACTCCACCCACAGCATCTTGTCCATCCAGGGCAACTTAATCATGGAGATGCCCCAAGGCAATTGGTTCAACAGGATATCGACGCTGCTTGATTCTACTTGCAGCAACCAGTCATCGTCGTCACGCAAAAACACTTTGCCGGGACGCAGAAGAAAGGTGCCACGTAGGCCGTCGGGAGAGGTGTTGCGCAACACATTCCAGTGCCCAATCACGGCTTCAAGCAAAGCAATAGCTTCTGTCATTTCGGTGTCTGTTAGTTCTAAATTTGTTTTAACTGGTGTTAATAGGGGAATATTACACAGGACTTTGGGCAAGATTAAATTGTATTCTGCTGCTGTGGGTTGCCCAGTTGCCAAAAAATGGAGCAGACAAAGTGCACGTTCGGGTTGTAAAAGCGTGTTTCCGTCAGCAATATTTAGTGCTGAAAAAAATTGAGATAAGAAGGGATGCAATAAAACTAAACCTGAATTTTTGATATAAATGCCTGCTCGAGCTTCTGGATGTTCCCGTATAATTCCTACTTCTGGTTCCTTAGAAACACCTTGTCTTTCCTCAGTTTCACGTATTTCTGTATAGCCCCTAGGTTCTCCTGCTTTTGAAAGGTTGTTTACCGATGTAGTATCAGATTCAGGAGAAATGGACGGCCTCAATTTAGGGTGTGTTGATGCTGTTGTTTCCATGTGTTCAATTGGGTCAGTCTTAGTCAATGCCATGCCAGTGACACCTGGCCAGTAATGTTCCAATGTGCTAACCAAGGCTGTGGATTCTACACTCGTTTTGGCTAGGGTACGCCAAGATTCACTGACTAGGTGGCTTGCTGACACAGCATGGCTGGTGGCAACATCAGCAAACACACTTTGCCAAAGTTGCTGTTCAAAAGGTGTGATTTCAGCCGACGATACAGAGGCACTGCGCAGGACTGCCACAATTCCCTCTATCACGCTTTTAGCTTCGGGAGACAGTGCAGACAGCAGGGCTTTCAAAAATACAGGAGAGAATTGCCGAATCAATCGTTGCCGAACGGCAGTGGACGCAAGCGCCCGCAAAATCGCATCACCGACTGCATGAGAGGGTTCTGTAACTTCCTGCCAAGAATTAAGAAGGGCTTGTTCTAAGTGAATGCTTTCTGGCAAGTGAAAGGACCAAGGCAGGCTGCCAATTTCTAAGAAATAAATAAATGCTTCATCGAGGGATTGTTGTGCTGTTTTATGCTGAACTAGATCTTTTTCTCGTGTTGTTGGAGTGGCCTTTACCAACATCTGCTCTCGAATGGCATTCTCTAGAGCCAAAGTGACTGACTCAGGTAGAGTTTGTTCTAGATTCTCAAGCATTAACGTTCCCACATCAAGTTCCAACCGTTCGATAGCTAGATGTTCATTTGGTGGCGCACAACGCTCTAAAGTTTGCTCAATAGCAGGCATCAGCCAATGGTGACACAAATCAGGAAGGCTGCGTTCTAACGCCATTCCCTCCGCTTCCGTGCCGTTTAATTCGACATGAAGGTATTGCTGTCGAATCATGTGGGTCATTAGCCTAGATCCCTGATGTTGATACCAAAACACCCGTTTCGTGTAATGACCGTGAGTCTAACTGGACCAGAAGGGGTTCCATCTTGCACACGCACCTGAACATCTTGCCCCTCATAAAGGGGTTCTATTGGCTGAGTAACAAGGAGATCCCAAATCCAAGCAATAATCTCATTCTCATTTAGATTGTCTATATTGCCTATCAACTGGAGAGAATTATCTGAAATTGGTTCAATATTGATCAAAGGTTTGGGATCAGGACCTTCACAAAGTGGAGTGTAATTTGTACCTTCACATTGATTCCGTTCGCTACAATCGAACGCTGGTACTAGTGTTGTGTTATTATTAAATTCTTGGTGGATGAAAATCGCACCATCGAACGAAGAATTGCCACTAACCTCTGGGTCATTTGTATAATGCACGGTGAGGCTGAATTTCTGATTTTGCCTCGCGAAACTGAAGTTGAATTCTATATTAAATGTATCACACACAAAATACTCGATCCTAAGCAGATTAAATGGGTCAGCGCTGTCAGATTCGTAGCTAATGACCAAACGATTATTGCCTTCTTCACCAAGTTTAGCTATGAGCGCCTGATTAATGACTTCATTCAATAGTTTGATCACGCCACCAATTGCGTTATTGAAATCATTATCATTCTTTAGTTCTTCCGTTGGTATCTGTAATAGGTCATCAGCGTTGGGTAAATCAATGTTTTCTTTATTGAACTGAAAACGGACCCTATCAATCTGGTTGTAACTTTCATAGGGCATCTGTAACGGTTGCTGCAACCATAAACGGTAAGCACAGCGCCGTGATTGGCCGTCACAGGGTAGGTTGCAGAGCTCTTCTACTGTGTGGGTGAAATCCCTAGATTCAGTACAGCCAGCACTATCGGTAATAGCCGCACTAATGGTGTTGCCACTGTTTGTGGGTGGGCTTGTATAGATATTGTCAGTGATTGTACCCACATCAGTTGTGTATGGTGGTGTGCCACCAGAAATAGTAAATCTGACTGTGTACGTATTTGCCTCAATATCGTCTGTATAGTCTTCCTCCCCGATAGTGAGTGGCTCTGGCACAGTGATCGACTGTGGTGCAGATTCCGCACCTGCACTATCGCGGATTGTGATCATGTGCGACCCTACCTCGAGGAGGAGTGTACCTGTCAGTGCTTGGAAGGGTTGATCATCAAGCTGATAACTGATTGGAGGTGAGCCCCCCTGTGGAGTGAGCTTGGTTTCAGCTGTGCCATTTGGGCTGGTGCAACCCAATTCAACCGTGAGACCAAGGGGTGGTACGGGCAATACATATTGTACTGAGCTTCCTTCAAAACAGCACAGGTAGGGCAAGAAGAAGTCGGCTATGACTGTGCCATTGGCAAGTTCGTTGACTGTTGTGTTAATGATTTCGCTGACTTCATCACTTGTTGTAGGTGGTGTGATATTGGGGTCTGGAATGAAACCTGTAAAGGTGCCAAGCACAAAGCGGATATCTGGGTTGGCTAGAAATAAGGAGTTATCGCTGATGCGAGCAAACGCATCCACAAGGGCAGCATTATTAATTGGAGTTGCAACAGATGGAATCTCGGTTGTTAACCTATCACCAATATTGCCAATAAATGGTGGTCGCTCAGTTACTATTGGTGCTGGGTCTTCGTGATAAACAATGATAAAGGTGCCACCCAGTGGAACACCGGCTTTGTGTTGGATGCCCGGATGTTTCTGTAGGAAAAAACTCAAAAATTGCTTTTCTTTGACCTCTCGGATGCGATGTATATATTCTTCATGTGCTGCCTTGATTGGGTCAAACTTACAGGAAAACAGCACTTGATCAAAATGATCGATTAAATCTTCTTGAGGGATAAACCCTGAAAGTTCAGTCGAGATATTTTGTGCTGCCTCACTGCGGAAGTAGCGGACCAGTCCCATTAAGTCTTGGTACTTATTCTCAAAGTCGTCATAACCCAGATCATCTAAACTATCTGGCAAAATTTCGGCAAGTTTGGTGAAATAATAAATTGATACAATATGGGCAAAATACTCTTCATTTGGGAGAACTGTTCCAGCAAAGAGCACACAATAAACTAGCAGAACTTCATTGTCATTAATCTTATCTTGATCTACATCAATATATGGTCTTGGCTGAATGATTCCCAAGTGTTGTTCGTACCATGCCCCCACCGTACCTTGCTTGTGGCGATAATTAGGTGCATGTGTTTTCAGAAGTGAAAGCTCCGGAGTGCCTCCAGGAAGGGTGAAGTCTGTGGGTGTGTTGTTGGGCATCTCAATTACAATGTCGTAGAGATACCTAACACCTTCACACAAGGTACATAAGAGGTCTTCCCGCAAGGTGTCGTACAATGTCTCGAGATCCTGAAATCGACCTTTCTCTTGGCTTAAATCGACTGGTACATTTTCATCAAACGCACCCGCACGTAGGGCAATGATGTCTATGGGTAGTCGGTGGCGAGTTTTCAGACCAAGTAGGGTACGCAGGACTCCCCGATAGGATTTGCCCAAATGCCCTTCGATGCGCAGAAAGTTGTGGGGCTCTAGGTCATAACGTAATGGGTTGAGGACAAAGGGAGGTGCAGTCGGTGTGTATTCATCAGAGCGGTAACTCAAATTTTGATTGGCTCGGTTTCGGTGACTTTTTTCAGCATTCCAGAGTTGATAGAGGGGTGGATTACCTTCTTGAAGATAATAGTAGGGAATTGCTTTGTCGGATAGGGGGACATTAGCCAATTTACTAGGTGTGATTCGAATTTGTGCATCATTATCAAGAGAAATGGATGGTGGTGCTAAGGGGGGTGTATGAGTAAAACGGTTGATCATTTCCACAAGTCGTTGGAACAGTAACTGGAAGTCTTTGGTACGCTTCTCACAATTGCTGGTGGCTGCTGATGCCAAAAAAGAATGTCGATAGATACTGGGTTGATCAACTGAGTCTGGGAACAAGACGCCCAGCATCAAATGGCGTGGAAATAGATTATCGGGTGGGCAACAGGTACATAGCAGATTTACACCCTTCCAGCGAAACTCGTCATAGGCACTTAGCAAGTCGTCAAAAAAGTCGTAGAAGTATTGTAAAAACCGCACTTCGGCCGGGGTAGTAGGAACATTGTCCAGAAAGCCAAACGTTGTACTGAAATTAACAAATGGATCGGTGGAGTACATTTTCTGCACGAGTGGCTTGAATGCGTTGTAGGCAGCGGTTAGTGCGGCTCCCGTATTGGCCACTAACTTCTCAGAACGAAAAACTTCATGAAAGGCAGCTAGGACAGTATTTGATGTGACAGGACCAGTATTGGGAACATCGTAACGCTGTAGGCGTATATCTGGAAGATTGAGACGAGATAAAACGGCTGCTTCAAGATCGCTAAAGGTCAACTCCGTTCCTAACCCATTAGCAGCAGTAATAATATCCTTGAGATCATCGGTTTGGATCAGCAACCGTCGCACAGTTGCCACCACCTCTGCACCTCTATCGTCGCAGTTGTTTGGACTGCATGTACGCAAGTCGTCTTTTCTCAGTTCCAAGAAAAGCAAAACTGCTTTGTCTTCAAGGAAGTCTGCTGGTGAATCGAGTGAAGTAGTATCGGGTTCACCTGCTGGAAATAGTTCCCATAGAAGATCGTCATCAGATACTTGCTGGAGAGGCGAATAATCAAGTTCGCTTGGCAGTTTATATGTTCTGTACGACACAAGCGCCACATCCTGCGGCTCCAAGATTAAGTAACCTTGTGATGTAATGCCGCAACCCTTAGATAGATGGATAGTTGCCGCTCCTGAATCGAGGCGGATTTCTAAACCACAAACAATACCAATGCCAATTAGGTTGGCTCGAGTCAAACGTTCTTGCTCATCTAAATAATCAAAGACCTGATTCAAATGCGAACTAGAGAGTATCTGATTGGCCTCAAAGATCGGAAAGGTACCTTGTAGCGTTCCCATAGTTTTACTCCTATCCATTCCCTAAAAGTGTTTGTCCCAGACGCACTGGATTTTCATCGCTGCCATCGTCACAATCGTGCAAAGTTGCAGGTGGGTATATGCTGCGTAATTCGCTCAGTTGATGTACCAAAATCCAGAGGCGATAAGAGACCGCTTTGTAACGACCATAGTGATTTTCTAACAAGTCTGTAACGTCATCTACTGTACCAGGTTTGAACGTAAAATCAGAACAGAGATTGATGGAGCTAGGCGTGAAATCCGTCAAATTTGTAAGCGAGTGGCCCTCTTTAATATTGTTTGCCATCCAATTATAAAAGTCTGTGCCATAAGTCGTTAAAATAGTCGTGGCACAGGTGCTCAATGCACTCTTTTGCTCAGTCGTAGGTCCTGTCTCTACATTACTGGTCAAAATGGCTTCTACGCGTTCCTGCAAGCGTTCTTCTGTCCAGTCAAATTCGGCATTGGCCTCCAACCATTTGCACCAAGCATCTTCGAATCGTTCAAACTGCCATCCCTCTAAGGCAATGCTCTGGAAATATTGAACCATTATCTGCTCCAATCCTGACCATAAAGTTGCATCTAAAATGGTTGTGCAGGTAATATTTGTGGGATCAATCTGGGTGCTAAATTCAGTTTCCAGTTCAGTTTTCAGAACATCGGGCTGGAAATTGTCCAAGGTTTTATCTTCGTACCAGTCTTGAAATACTGTACTAAAAGCGGCAAAGATTGTTGCAGCGCAGTCACATGCTTCGGTAAAAGAGGGGCGGGTGTTGTCCGAAGTAAGTCCTTGTGTGAGCAATTTCTGGGTTAATTCATCAATGACTGGGTCGCAGGGATCTTCGATAAAACCATTGTTGCCAACCCAGCATATTTTGCTGAGGAGATGAGCAGGGGTTTCCTGCCGTATAGTGCGATCGGCAAAACCACGCATTTCTAAATTCTCATTGAAAGGGGCAGACCAACCGGGCATAACAAAGGTCAGGCGGAACGAATAGGGATCCTCCTCGCCACAGGGATGGCAAGGGTCATCGGCACAAGCTGGATAGAGAGCATCCCCCGGAAATTTAGGCCGCAGCAACAGGTGCTCCACGATAATGGCACGTTCATTGCTGCTCCAACTCAACAATTCATCCCGTTGTTGAATGGCTTCCTCTTTCGTGGCAAATGTTTGTGGCACTTGGGCCAATTGATTGCCTTGCTTGTCTTTAAGCTGTAGCTGGAAGGGAGCTGATTCCGGTATAACATCATAAGCGTCAGTTTGGACCATTTGGGTGATAATGTCTCGGAACGCTTGCGTCGTTGCGTTACCCTCTGTGTCAGAAACAACAGTGAGATTGCCTTCAAGCCAGACCTTTTCATGCTGATCGTGTAATTCGAAGTTCACTTCATACTGATTTGCTACCACATTTGTCAGGTTCTGCCAAGAAAATGTCAAATCGGGATAACCTAACAACAGGCTGATGCGCTTCTTTAAACCAGAAACATTATCGATTGCACAGATTTTTGTCCGAATATTAAATGCCTTACCTCGGTCATGGCTAATCTGCGGATACGCTTTGAGAAACGAAAGTTTGTCCTCAATAAGCCGATCACGTGCTACTTGTTGGCCGTGTTGATTTGTGAGCAAGAGGGCATAGTCGCCAAATTGCTCCCCAAAGCGAGCTAATATGTGATCGAGGAAACGATTACGGCGCTCGAGAAACTCAGGCTCGGTTTCCGTCAAAGCTTCAATTTCGCTCTTGCTGAGACTGTTAGTGATCTCATCATAACCCTGAATAAGTGACTCACTCAACTCACGAACAAAGTAAGTTCGGTCTACTGCTGGATCAAGGGAAAACAACTTGGCGGTATTCGCAATCTGTGCGAAGGCATTACCAAGAATTTGCTCAAATACCAATAGATAAGCTTTTAACTGCTTTGCTTGCGCTCGGCGCAGAACAGAGGCATGAGAAGGTAATCCATCAGGTCCAATGCCGTATGTAAGTGGGAAGCTATATTGGACTGGCGCATAGGTGCTTAGATCTCGCGAAGTTCCCACTGGTGTAGTTAAATCAAGGGGAGCATTTTGAATTTTTGGACGTTCAGTCTCACCACGTAGTTGGGTTAGAGTATCGTAGGCTTCGTCTTGACGAGGCAAAAAAGATAGACCGTTTTTGTAAAACAAAAATCGAGATTGATTGTGATAAAGTCGGGGTTGGTGCAAGTTACTCACAAAAAGCAACCAAGAAGCACTGATCTTATTGGGGTCAAATATAGGGGTGCCATTAGTCCAAGTCGGATCGGCCGCCCCGGGAATGACATTGCCCTCCGTATCATACTTAGTCAGTAATAGGTTGTTAACCGCAACAACCCCTTCAATATCCATCAGTAGATTGATAATATCTGAAGTGCGTAGTTCGGTTTTTAGTTGGGCTGCTTCTAATTCACTAGATTTGATAAAGCCATTTTTGAGTTTAGGCCCATTAAAAATATCCTCTACAGGGATATCACTATCTAGGAGTTCTTTTAAGGTATAAAACGGCACAGGGGGATTGAAATACCGCTCAATTTCAAACCAAATTTCTGCTTGAACTTTCTCAATATCTGCGTCAGGTGTAACTTCAACATCGGCGCAAACCGCAACATCTTCAATATTCACACCAGAAATTCGGCAATAGTCTTCATCTAAATTACGCTGCATGTGAAGCAGCTTTTTGGCTTCTGTGACCGCTTCTTCAACTTTGAGAAGCTTATTGCGGTAGCGTTGAATGAAGCCCGCTGGAGTTAGATCCTCTAAGATTTCGACCAAGCTAGCGACCGTTACCTCATTCCTTGCAGAGGTGTTACCGAACAGGCGCAATGCGGCATGTTCAATCGTTACGCTCTCTCCACTTGGCTGGTATGTGATTCCAAAGCTCACATAAAAAATAGTGCGCCAGTGATTCCGCAGATAGGCGTCACGCTTATCATCTGTATCTCGTTCTGGATCTGTTTGAACATCATATGTTTTTGTGGCTCCAAAGCTTGATACATCTATGGTGAAAGACGCGCTATTTTGCCCTGTAAATGCATCATCGTTTTGCAAAAACAGCTTCCAAGCAGCCCGATTTTCAAGTCCCCATTCCGGGAACCGCAGTTCCATTGTGATTTCGTGCACAGCACCATCAACTTCTATTTGGAAGGTATGTTCAATTTTTCGGTCGTTCAGATCACCCAATGCTGGATCAGACTCAAGCTCCAACCGCACATCATACAACCCCCGTGGTTCAACTTTTTTATGGGATAACTGGGGATTTGTGGGTGTTTGATAGGAGAGAATGAGTTCATCCTTTTCACACCAAGTGTTATAGGAAACGTCACAAGCATTTTCTCGGCAAAATACCCAAGCATTACGCACCATATTAAGGTCGATTAGCAAGCGACGGAAGTCATCAGGTGTCCAAGGGTTGACCGTTAAAATTTCCCGTGCTTTAGGAAAGGGTTGGTTTGGATATGGATCTTCTGAGAGGGTAGTGTAGGCAAGCAGATCTTGGATGTCCCAACCAGTACGGTAAGCTAGGTCAGTGAGAGCATAGCATAGGGCTTCGAGAATGGTGACACCAGGGTCATGAGTGTTGTAGTCCGTCCATAGCTGACTGCCCATCTGTTCGATAAGGCCAATGCCTTCTCGGCGCAGACCATAGAAATCTTCAGCAGGTTTTAGCTCGAGCTGTTTTGGTATGGTTATAGGCTGCTCAATCATATGTTTTCCTCTTGTTTTAGGTGCCAAATCCTAGTCTTTAATGACCTCAATCTTATGATCCAAGGCTGGCACAGAAGCTAAAATGGATATAGCCTTTGAGCCTTCCACCTCATCTTTTTCTATAGTTTTATGAAATAATTTGAAATCTGTTACATAATCAACATAAGGTCGTTCTTCTACAAAATTAATCAAAACTGATTTATATATTTTCCCACTAAAAGAAGGGCTGCTGCCTTCGGAGAATGCCCAAGGAGAGAGAAAATGGGTAATCTCTTTTTTTAGTTGATTGGTATAAAAAGATTCCTCGAATCCGTCATGTAAACGCACTTTAAAGTCAGTACTCACATCTTCAAATTGAGGATTTCTCACATGTAGTTTGACAAAGCATGAAAGTCGCTTTTTTAAAAATGTTTCAATTTCCTTTAATAACCCCAAGCTGGTGTGGGGGCGCAAGGGATTACGCAGACTTGAAAATTGCAGATTAGGAATTGTCACTATAGTCACATGGCCCGGAGCCAGTTCCTTATAGGTACCACCGCTTTCAGTTGGTTCGTAGTGGGTGTGGTTGAGACATTTGGCTTTGTAAATTTGAGGGAATGCTTCCAAGATTAATCGTTCGTAATCCCAAAGTGCGATGGCGCGGTCTTTGTGACGCAACCGTTCGCTAACACGGGTATAAAAGGCTTGTGGGCGTTCAGCACCACGCCCACCAAAGGTGGGAAAGGGTTGGGTGATTTTCTTGACTGTAGCATTGGGTTGATGTAACTTAGTGATCGTGTCTGGAGAAAGTACTTTCGCAGGAAAAGCTGGATCATTATCTTGGTTGATAAAGGTCGCTTCTAAAGCTTGTGCGGCAACCCTGACTAGTCGACATACAGCATCACTTTTGTCTCTAACAGCAATCCGAAGCCAGTGTTTATCGGCTGGAAGCAGGGTATTTATATTAGAAGCATCACGTGGCATGGAGAAGGTTACGATACCTGAGTTGAGCAAACCACCCGTGTGATCCTCTATGTCGCTTGCTTCAAACTTGATCCACTCGTTATTGCGTAGATAACTCCAATGGATATGTTGGTCAGGTTTTTTCGTGAGCGGATCGGCTGTGCCGTCAACAACTTGGAAGAGCAAAGACAGGTTTTGTGGTGGCTTGAGACTGGCAAGGCCAACATATAGTTCGCTTTGGAAATTAAATTGAGGAAGTAGGTGAACATCGTTGGAGGCACTGAGAGACGGATGTTGCTCTGCTTGACCAAACGGTGCAAGATGAAAAAAGCGTGCCTTACGCCCATTAAACGCATCAGTATTGGTAGAATTTAAGGCAATGGATTGCGAGGCGGAATAGTCCATCCAAAATTCATTCATCGTGGGCCCCACTGGAACAGGTCCCGGAGGGGTTGCTGTCGAATCCGTATTATTACGCAAGAATTGGATCAAAGCAGTCTGATAGGCATTCTGCCCGAAATCGTGAGTGAGCTTAAGGCGGACAAAACCATGTCTGGAAGCTGTGTTGTAGAATTCATTTGGGCTGAAATCTGGCTCATCTACAAAGGGTAAGGCGAGATTGTTTGTTAAATTGTATGTGGTAGCAACAGCGTCCGCGGCAACGTCTACTACAGGTATATTTGACGGCTGCCACTGCCCAGCTTGCAAGAAATCAATGACCACTTCAATAGAGGAAGATGTTGGGTAAGGAGCAGGTAGCGTTAACCACATTGCATGAATCGAAACTGAATTCAGTGTTTTTTGAAAAATTTCCTTGGAACCAATAATCAGTGCACTATTCGCCACTGGTGATGCACCATAGGGCTGAAACGGCTTTGAATTATCCACTGGACCAAAACCGTTGGAAACAGCTAGTGTTTTGAGTCCCTCTACATCAACCTTTAAATCGATCTTTTGAATCGCAATATTCTTAAGCTGAGAATATGGGTATTGAGATTCTTCACGGTGTGCCAGTTTGACTAATAAGATCGGAAGGTTTGTGTCAAATGTATAGCCATGGTTAGCAGATATGTAGGGGGTAATGGCCGGATCGTCTCCCAATATGTTGATGGTTAATTGCAACTCGCTGGAAGAGGTAGTGAAGCTTACGACTGATTTTTCAAACCATCCTTCCTCAGAAGTAAAAAGGCAAGTCAAATTGTCTTTGGCATCAGCAGGCAAATTCACTGAGCCAATAGTGGTTATTTTTACTGTAACGGTTCGAATTCCTTCAGCCATTAACAAATAGTGCGATGCAATGGCAAACCCCACTTCTGCTTGAGGCATGTTGATCTTTTGGAGTTGTCCATTTTGATAGACTTTGTTGTGAAAAGGATGCCACGATTGATCAGCCGTTGTCAGTTCTGCACCAAGCCCATCGTCAGAATCCGCTATTGGGGAGGCATAAAGTCTACCCCTATGATTGGTTGTTGGTGTTATTAATCCAACTTCCTTGTCTCCATGTTGATAGACTGTCATGAGTGCCGTTACTTGCGTCTGATTGACAACCACATCTCGATCGTTAGCGAAAAAAGCTTTGTTACCAAGATCGTCTTTCCCAGCTTTGAATAGCTCGTCCACTTTTATTAAGTGAGAAGGGATTTGTTTGGCTAATTCGACCAATAGATGTGCTTTACTTGGAACGGCCGTTTTTTCTTTAAGTTGTAGGATGTCACGATAATAAAAATCTAAATGGCGTCCTGTAAGCGTGTTGGCTTCTGCTCGAGCATGCTCGAGCAAACGCAAAAAAGCTAAAAATAAGGCATAGTGCGGTTCATGACGATCCCAGTTTGTAAAGGTATCCTCTAGTTGTGCTTTTGCGTCACTCACTGTACGAGCATAGACTTTAAGAAATTGATCCAGTATAGAGGTGAAGAGATTGTGCGTTGCGATGTAATTAACGTAAGCAAACACCGACGGATCAGTGGGATTGCCATATACTGATGGATCAGGATTATCGTTGACCTCGGCCCAATAGTCAGCCCAATCAGCACCTCCTGTCCACTCCTGCGATAAATTAGCCTTGGCTAACTCTTTTGAAAACTCCACAGCACTCCTGCCTAAAATCGTGAGAGGGGCGTGCACTTCCTCGGCAGGGATATTGAGTGGCCTGTTCATATCATCAAAATCGTCAGTGTGACCACCTTTGTGATAGGCGATCAATCGTCTAAGTGCAGGCGCTAATTGGTTTCGTATAAGGTTTTGTAGTGACTTCTTTAGCCCAATTTCTTCAGGTAAATTTTTAACAATTTGATCAAATCTAATGGCTAGTGTGGCAACACAGCTAAAAAGATAATCCAAGTAATCACGTAGCTCTTCCTCATTGTCTTTATTATCACGATTGTTTAAAAAGTCAAGGTACTCCCTAATTTGTTGTCGATAATATGCCACATCCTGCACTGCTACAACAGCCAACTGCGCCGACACATCCTCGCTAAAAAATGGTGACCAATCACCAACAGCAATATTGCTTGCGTCAAAATATTTCAGTAATTTTGAATATGCTTGTGCGAAGACAATCTGATGCTCTGGCAACTGTTCATTCACTGGTGCATAGGTGGGCTCGAGTGCAGCAGAAAAACGTTGTTCTTGACTCGTACCATCATGAACCAGCTTGAGCGGGTCTGTATTGTGGGTGCAATCTTCCATGGCTTAACCTCAATCCGGCAACAGAGTAACAGTGGTGGTGAGATTGATGTCTGTCCCCTCATTTTTGTAGTAGGGAAAGACAAAATTGAATCGCGAATTTGTGGATTTGACGCGGTAAATCACTTCAATTAGTACCACCCCTTCCAAACCTTGGTCGTCATCCAAGTGAACACTTTCTAGCTCAATGCGTGGTTCGTGATATAAGATAGCTGACTCCACTTTATCAGCCATCAAGGTTTTCATGCGTGTGTCCAAACTTTCAAACACCAATTCATCCATATTGCAGCCATACTGTGGCAACATGACTCGTTCGCCACGTGCAGTTGTGAGTAGTACTTCAAGGCTCGAGGCGATATCAGCCTCTTGCTCGAGCATCTTCACACCAGCAAGGTTGCGGTTGAAGGTGGGGGGAAACGACCAGCCACGGCCAAGAAAAGAATGTTCCATGTGTTATTATCCGCCAATAAGCACTGTCAGGGCACCAGGTGGTATGATAGCGCCACCCGAAGCGCTTGGGTCTGCAACTCGTGCAGCCGGTAAGCCACCAATCAAAACAGTTGTAGAACCTTTGAGAATGGCATCAGCCCCGCACGTATCACCCATTCGAGCGGCTGGAAGGCCACCAATTAGTACTGTGGGTGCTCCCGGCGGGAGGATAGGAGTTGGAACCCCTACAGTTGCTGGACTGACGATCATATCTGTAACACGGGCTGCTGGTAACATCTTTCGTGCTCTCCTATCTATCTATTAGGGTTGTTCCGAAATAAAATAGTGTCCCGAATGTCTAACACATTAAACAAATAATTTAGACACTTATCAAGATTTATCTACAGTATTATGCATTTTGTGAAGTTTAAATTGAGCAATTATACACCTTACAATGTACGCAAAACTATTTCAGAACAAGTCTATTAATTAATCTGCACAATGCCACCCTGAACCACGGTGGTTGCGCTTCCTTTGAGAGTTGTACTTGCGCCGGAAACCTCTGAACTTGCCGTTCCTGCTGCTTTAAAGGCGCTTTGAGCTGCTATATCCACATTTATACCTTCCATTTTGATGTCGGTTGCTGCTTTCAGTGTCAGCGCCTTGCTACTTTCTATAGTGACACCGTTACTATCTAAAATTATTTTGTTGCCATTTTGGTCCTCAATCATGATACCTTCGTCTTCCTCAGAGAGGGTCATTTTGTTACCTTTGGGGGTTTCGATGAAAATGGCTTTTTTTTCATCATCAAAGATAGTTTGTAACTTTTCGCGGCTGACATAGCCTTTGCGATGGTTGTCGTCTTGACCTGGTTCCGGAGCTGGTTTTGCACTGCTGTGGCACATGCCCAGCACAATGGGATGACGGGGATCATCGCCGAGAAAACCAACCACTACTTCATCATCAATTTCAGGACGAAAAAACGTGCCACGTTCTTGTCCTGCATCTAAGGTCGCAATCCGTGCCCAGATGCCATCTTCTACTGGACTGACCAAGGGCAGTCTGACCTGAATGCGATCTTCACCATCAGGGTCATTTTCCAAGGCTGTGACAATGCCGATTTGTAAACCGCTTACTGCAGGTAGCAAGCCAGCAGCTGGTAAAGGGCGCAGGTTGTAAGTTTCGGCGAAAAGTTCAGGGTTTAGACCAAGCTGCACATTAGTTTCCCAATTCCCACTGGCAAGTGTATGGCGCACGCCAGACACATACATGTTGCCTTCAAATCGCTCGCCGATACCTGTTACATCGATCACATTACCGGGCAACACCCCCGCAAAACCTTGGAATTTAGCTCTGCCCCGCACTTTAGCTAACCGTTCTTTCAGTAGTCGTGCGTCGGCCCAAGCTTGTAATTCGGGCTGACTCAGTTTACCGCCATGCCTAAGTTCGTGGGCCTCTTCAGAAATCACCGCAGCCAGATCGGCAGGCGATATATTCCCACTGTTTGTTGCAGATGGTTCGCTGGCTTCTGCTTCTATAACTTCTTGGTCAGTTGCAGTCCAACTGAGAGCTTTGATACTTGGGCTTTGCCAGCGTGCGTCAATTTCTGCATCCAATTCCAATAAAGTTGCTCCAAATTCCACAGCAACAATTGGTTCTTCCCCTGTTGCAGGTTGGGTAATTTTGACAGTCCCATCTTTCACCATTACCACTTGTCCGTTTGCTTCCGCACGACATAACAGGAAATCCCAGTCGGTTGTCTCGTATTGCACCAGCTCTTTCAAGTCGGGCACAGTAGTTTCTACCTCATGTTGCAACGAATACGTTCCAATCAACTCTTCCATAACATCACTATCTTTCATGTCTGTAAAATAGCGACTTTTCACGCTACTGGTCATTTTGACTGCTTCATCACGGCACTCTACAATCAGTTGGCTACCGTCCTTGCGGATTTTTATGCTATGCTTAACAATAATTCCTTTAAATACTGAGTCATTCTGCGAACGGTAGCCAAGTTGGATTTCAAGCTGCTTGCCTGGGATAAAAATGTCAGTGTTACTTGCTGCAAACGTAGATTGTGATGCCTCACCATCACGCAGTTGAATGGTGGCCGACGGGATTCGGTTTAGCTCTTTCATCACCGCAACGGATAATACATGAAATTCACCTGAAATTTCTTCCCCATCGACCAGAATCGCAACTGTACATACATCTGGTGTTGCAGGAGTTGGAATAGTGGACGTGTTAACTGCCATTATGAATTTACTTTTTCAAGTGGTGGAAACACGATCTTTGTTCCCGGAGTTAGAATGCGAAAATTGTCAAGGCTATTGACCTCTGCCACTTGCAGATAATATCTAGGGTCGCCGTAGATTCGGAAACACATAAGTGGCAGATTGTCGCCAGTTTTAACTGTGCGTTCATGGCTGAGGTCAGGTGAGCTTTTGTCTTCTTGTGCGGTGCGCTTTTTCTCTTCAATACTGCCTTTGAATTTAGCCTCGGCTGTAGCACGGATTGGCTGTCCATCAGCATTAAAAAGTTTATAGGTGATTTTGAGTTCAATAGCCCTCCCTTTAAATATCAAATTGCCCCACACCAGCTTTAGATGATATGGTTCGTGCGAGCTGCCTTGGTACTCGGTAAGCACTCGGCGAAAGTGGTCGACATCATCAAATATACCATCTGGCTTGGGCTCACCATCAATGATGCCAGTATTGTCAAACAAGAACTCAAACGTAAGTTCTTCTGGCATTGTATATTCAAATTTAGCCTGAGCGCTGCTCGTACCCTGTCCCTGCCCATCTGCCGTTTTGACCTTGTACTCCAAAGTATAGGTTTCTGGGTTAATTAGAGCTTCGAGACTGTCGCTTGCCTCTAGCTGGCCGCCATTTTCCGCTTCTTCAGCTGTCTCGAAAGCCAGAATCAGCATTTTTTCCAATTTGCCTTGTTCAGCCATCAGCGTTCCGCCTTATTTTGAAGGATATGTAAGACCTGCTCCACACATTCGGCCACGAGCATTTCTTTAGCGTCATCACCAGTTAGACTGCTGCTGTCTCTATCAGTAGCTGTTTGATTGCCGGACGCTTGACCGTTTTGCGGGGTATTTACCGCAATACGAATATGTAGTTCCTTGATCTCAATCGGCATAAGACGCTGTTTAACCTCCTTCTTGAATCGTGAAATATCTATATGACATCTCGAGCGTTTCAATCACTATGGCGTTGTCAGTAGCGCTGAGGTCACTCACGAGCCATTTTTTGGGAATAGCATTGGCAATTTTCCAAGTGCGTAATGGCTCGCTTTGCTCATTCATAAGGATTACAGTGACGTCTGACGGTTCAAATTCCCTATCGCGGAATGCATTGAAGCACCATTGCATGACTCGAGAATCGGTAAGCATACCGCGCTTCAATACCATATCAGCATATTTGGTCCGCACTGGGAGCTTGTGGGTGAAACGGTTTTCACCACCTTCCTTATATTCCTCCATGTCGTATTCCACTGACAAGCCAGACACCGACTGGAAACGGACGTCATTCTTATTCTTGCTGATGCCGAATTCGACTTTGTAGTAGAAACCCCAAGGCGGATAATAGTCAGTCATGTTTACCTAGACGGCCATCAACTTCAGACCCTCGTGTGCAATTTCTAGACTCTCAATAGCAGATTCATTGGCATCCGATTTCAAATCTGGCGCTGTGACTTTTACTGGAAAG
Organism: Trueperaceae bacterium; assembly: GCA_965223045.1. Taxonomy (GTDB): domain Bacteria; phylum Deinococcota; class Deinococci; order Deinococcales; family Trueperaceae; genus CBDCVN01. Next base: position 1,787,209 of record CBDCVN010000013.1, on the reverse strand, counting down.
CAGCGCGTTGCGGACCAAGCAGCCACGGGTTCATGTTGTTCGTTTAGTAGTCGAATTACAACATCACGTCGACCACCATCTCGATCATTGGCAATTTCATCTAACCAGAGATTGTAGTCAAAATCGCCCTCGAATTTGCCACGTTTTAAGGTGATATTATTGAGCTTGATCAAGCCCGGCATGCTGATCTTGCTAAAATCTTTACTGTCGCTGTGCCGGTACTCAATCTTCTCGCGCTCCATCACCAAACCCGTTACTTCTGTAAAACTGATTTTCGCTCCGCCCCAATCTACCTGAAAATGAAACCGAGGAAGTGGATATTGTTCTGCCATGTTTTGCTCCTATCAAAGAATTTAGAGTTAGCCTAAACGTGTCAAACTTATAGGTGTCCAGATAAATCCTAGTTTTATCAAATGAAAGATGTCATCCTGAGTGTAGCGAAGGATCTCCCAAATGCTAAAAGGCCTATTGTTGCTTTTGAGGAAAAATTTTTCTGGTGCACTATAAGTTTAGGATTCCGGCATTTTATGTGAGAATCTCAGGATAATAAATTCAGCTGGCCGCACCACTGCCATACCGATCTCGACTATCATGCGACCTTCTAGGATGTCTTGTGGTGTCATAGTTTTACCCAGTCCCACTGCAACATAAAAGGCGTGCTCTGGCTTAACTCCTTGCAACGCTCCCTGACGCCAAAGAACGGTAAGGAAATTTTCAATCATCGCTTGGATACGCACCCAAGTGTTGGCATCGTTGGGTTCAAAGACAAACTGCTCGGTGGCTTTTTTGGTGGATTCTTCAACAAAATTAAAGAACCGACGGACACTGACGTAGCGCCATTCATTATCGTTGCCCGCCAAGGTGCGAGCCCCAAAAACCAAGGTGCCTTTGCCAGTGAAGCTGCGGATGGCGTTAATGGATTTACCACTGTTAGCATCCACATTAAGATTGTCAAGCTCCGAGGCGGTAAATGTATCCTTAGGGCCAATTATATTATTGATACTAACATTGGCGGGCGCTTTCCAAACTCCTCTGGTACGATCGACAAAAGCATAGAGCCCAGCTACAGGACCAGAGGGTGGGACAGTTGTATTAGTGTTCTGGAGCCCGGTGAGAATCGTTTGGTAAAGTGGAAAAGAAGCGGCTAACCCCTCATGTTTTTGTATCTCCAGTGTCTGGGCAGCACCAATCACTCCACTTAGATGAGTAGCTTCCGGATCCGTATTGCCTAGCCAGGCCCTGTTGATGGAATCAAAGAGCGGATCTAAAAGGGGAAGTACGCTGTCCATTCTTTCAGGATTGTTGGTTGCAGTGTCTGGTATTACCTCTGAGGGGTCTGGGGCAGTAGCAGCAGCAAAAATGTCACCCCACTCAGTAGCTGATGGAGCCGTACCACCATTATCAAATTGGGTTGTGTACGTATCAGCAGGAGTAAGCTCAGCGTTCAGCTCTCTGTCATGCCCAATCAAAGTGGTATACACGGGCACCAGAGTGGATGAAATCAAATTTTGCAAGCTGGTTTTCAGCTCTGTGTTTTCTACAGCGTCACTACCTGCCCCAACCAGTACGTCTACTTCTCTTGCAACGTCGAATAAGAAGTTCACAAGGGGCTCGAAGTTTCCAATCGTTTTGTCTGCAACGTAAGTACCCTTTAGTGCGGTAAATTTTTCTCTCAACGTGCTTTGCGGAGTAGCTAGGGTGTTGGAGGCAGTACCAATTTTATCAACATCGGTGATGACTTGTTCGTAATTTGAAACCAACGTTTTGATATCTGTGTCATCAGTTAGGTCAGCGAGATCAAATTTGGTCGCACCAATGAATATGTTATCTTTAAAGGTGCGGTACTGAAAATTCTGTGGAAAGTTGACCACTAGCCAGGGGGAATAAGCTGCACCATATTTTAAATTGTTGATACCTACACCTGATCGAAAATCAGTACCATGTGGATCATCTTCTTTCAGGTGAAACAAGCCAACTCGGTCCATCAATTCTTCACATTGTGCCAACGCTGCTTGGTACACATTATAAAAATCAGTACCAGTTGTGAGTAGGGAATTATCGGGGAATGTGAGAATAGTTGGCTCATCTACTTTTTGTAGGGCGTGAACACCTTTTCCCGGATCCGTGAAATCTCCTGCAATTTTGCCAGCTGAGCCATATACACCAGTAGAGACGATGTAACAATCGCCACCACCATTGGCATAAAACAACCGCAGGCTATCGTACATATAAAATACATTATTAATGCTGGCCGATTGGAAATTGTTGTCATCATCAAGGGTTACGTTGCTGACAGTTGGGGTAGCGCCAAACCCAAACAAACTTTCGTATTCGGCAATGGAGCCAATTTTTGTAGGAACATTGAGGAGATCTCCAGGCGCTACTTGATCTGCTTTCTCGGTATATCCTATAAACGCCGGAATTGCTGTCTCCACGGGTGCAATGGAAGGAGGAAACTTGGGGATTTCCTCGATAAACACGCCTGGGGTCTTATATGTATTCATAGTGATTTTCCTTTCTTTTTCCTCTACTAAGGCGACTGAGGTGGTTGGACAAATACTTCTGAGACTAGCTGAGTAATCCTGGTGCCGCTTTTCACCGTTTTCACCAGCCCTGCTGAGGGCTTTTGTTTGGTGCCAGCATTGCCAAAATAGGTTAGTGGGAGGGGATTGGGTTCGGTGGAGTCTACGCTCTCTGTACTCTTGTTGAGGTATTGCCAAAAGGTTGAGCGATTTTTAAAACGGACCTGAAAAACTGGATGAGCTGTTTTTGCATGTCCATTACTATCAATCAAACTGAAATCTTCGTCATTTTCCCGAACTGCTGACAAATGGATAAGAGCAAACACCTCATCTGTAATCTCATTGGATAGCCGCACCCCACGGGCTGGTGCTCCAACAAGGCCACTGGGTGGGACAATTGTTGGCACATCACCTTGGTGAACAAAAATTGGGAAATCTGTCGCCGGGTTATGTAAGGATTGAGTATTTGCATTAGGTTGATCGCTAGTTAGTTGCTCGAGCACATTGCCAGATATAAAGAGTGCTTCCACCTGATCGTCTGCGGCAAGTGTAGGTATTTCTTTGGACAAAAAGAGCATCTTATCAGAGCCAGTTCCTCTCGTTGCACCAGTCAGGTTAGACAAAACTGGAACATTTTCCTTGTATCGGTAGACTTGATCTTCAGACTGGTGATAGATTTCGTACACCTTCTGTGGTCGTAATGTCAGTGCAGTATAGTTCAACACATCCGCGTGCCGCACTGTCACAGCAAATTCATACACTGCGTCCTGAGCAATAACTACACTATCTGGTACTGCTACCAAGCAGCCTAGCGCCGTATTTTTAAATACACCACCAAGACCGTTAAATGCCTTCATTGTTGCATTTGTTGGCGTTACCGCAAGGAACGGACGCATATCATATTGCAATAAGCGCCTAGCTTTTTTGGTCTGATCCGCTATAAGATCAAACACCGTTGCTCCCTCATCTAACCAATAATGGTGCAGCAAACGTATTTCAAATAAACGCTTATACCCAGTAATAATGCTTTCAGCCATATCAATTGCCTACTGCGTCTTTGTGATGAAAATCACTGACAACTTCTGTAATTAGTCCACTCTCGCTTTGTACTGCTCGGAACTGTAAATCGAGTAGGCGTAGCTTATATAAGACAAAGGGGTACTGCTTTCCGCCTAATGTACCCCACAGATGGTTGACTTCTTCCATCGAGGGGGAATACAAATCGAAAATCAACTTAAATGACTCGAGCTGATCTAGGGGATTTATGGGGGCATTTACCGTAATAGAGTCTGGATTAACACTATCCTGAGTAAACACATTATGGGATTGAAAAAAACGAATGGCTCTTGAAAGTACCAATAAAGCGTTGCTATAGCCAGCATGAGTGGATACTATTAGGATTTGAAGGTTTAAAAAGACAGGAGGGTTCTCATATGTAACCCTGAGCGTGGTATCATTGCGCACATAATTCGGCAGATTTGTCAGAGTTTTTTCTTCGCTGATGTTCACCATCGATAGGTAAAGCCGCTCTCTCTCAAGACCCCCATTACCCAAACCCGTACTAAACCCCTCTGCAAGATTACCTAATTCAACCTGAGAAGGAGTCGCACCATAAGTATTGACGAGATGTGTATCCAACTCATTGATAATGATGGTTAAGGCATGTGAAATCATGATACTCCAAGCGTTTCACGAACTCTCTATATGAATTGGTTTAAATGAACGGACACAACTAGCGTACAACCTCCCATTCTTAAATCTACCTAAACGTCCCAACGGTATCAGGATTCATAGGTTATGCCCCAGTGATGAATTGAACACGCAGTTCAAAAATATAACTTTTGTTTTGACTATCAAAAATCCATCCTCTCCTCACATACAATTGTCCTAGAACAAATAACTCTAAACTTTGAAGATAAATTATAGGGTACTTCCCCGCAAAGGTCAAGTCAAAACACAACCACTATTAAAGTAGTGGTATTTTATTAACTCCCTAGAAGGGGGAGAGTGGATAACAACACTTTCACCACCAGATGTACTGCATCAAGTTTGAATTATATTGTGTACTGCCATTTCTTTTGTCTCTTTTCCATTCTGGACTCCTTAATATATTTTTCTCTACATTAAGTGTCCACTGTAGCCGACCAACTCCAAGTTTCAGAAAACTTCATTTGTAACCTTCCGCAATGGTTTTAAAGTTCTTTAAAATTCTGAGCCCAACAGCTTGACTTTTTTCAGGGTGAAATTGAGTGGCATGTATATGCCCTTGTGACACCACACTTTTAAAAGTAGTGTTGCCATACGTCGTTTTTGCCCCAGCTATATTTGCATCATCAAAATCCACGTAGTAAGAGTTAGCAAAGTAAGCAAAAGAACCATCGAGAATACCTTCCAATAGAGGGGGAGCACCATAGCTGTAAAATTGATTCCAACCCATTTGAGGAATGCTTACACTTTTATCTTTAAAACGTTTGACCTCACCTGCTAAAATGCCCAAGCCTTTTACATCAGGTGCCTCTTCAGATGAGTCCATAAGCAGTTGCAAACCCACACAAATTCCTAAAAAGGGTTTCCTTGCCTCGATATGTGCCCTTACTACAGGCTCAAAACCAGAAGCCAAAAAGGCTTTCATAACTTGTCCAAAGTGGCCTTGACCGGGCAAAACCAGAGCATCAGCTTTTGCAGCTAAGTCTGACTGGGCTGAAACTGAAATGTCAAAACCTGCTTTAACAAGTGCTTTGTGTACACTGTGTAAATTACCTGCTCCATAGTCTATAAGTAATGTCCTCATAGCTTCGTTTCAGAGCACCCTGTAAGCCACCCCAATGAAAGGTGTAGATCTGAAGTTATGTATTCTAAGCAGAGCTTGAGAACAAATTAATAAAAGGTGCGAAGTGTTTGGGTATGCATTTAAGCAACACTTGGAAATGAGAAAGGTAGATTTTATGGGCATTAATCCCTTACTTGCCCTAAAGCAAAGTAAAGGAAATGCATTGGGTTTAAGATTTTGAACCCCTACAAAACGGTTTTTATGTTGGGTGTTTTTATTCATCAGTGATTATTTTCTAAACAATTAAACTCAATCTGCATGTTTTCAATCTTTTGTGGTAATTTTCTAACTAGGCTTCAGGTTGACTTGCAGCATTATCTACTACTAAAGCCAACTCAACTGTACCTAATACTATAAAATCACCACGTTTGAGCAAGTAAGAGCTTAAAACTTTTAGGGGTTTACCATTAATAGAGGTATTTCGGCCTAGGCCACGCAATTTTAATCCCCGATCAGAAAAGGTAAGTAGGGCATGGTTTTTAGCAACACTTTCATCTAAAATTATTACATCATTATTTTGCGCCTTACCTATAAATATTCGTTTTTTCTTGGGAAGTGGGTAGTCTTGATCATTTCCTCTAAGTATCCAAAACATCTCCTTAGCTTTTGATTCTTCATGTCCCCGCAATTTAAAAATAAACTCAGTACCACCAAAGCGCAATCTATCACCCGAATTTAAAGCAGCTTGTTCCCGAACTTTACTATTTACTGTTACCCCAGCGCCAGTACCTACAGCTGCCCAAAACCATTTGCCCTTTTCTGACTCAAATTGACCTGCCACTTTGGGCAAGTCCTTTTCTTGAAAAAGGCTTATATCATTTTTGTTGGCACGTCCTACAGTAACAATTGGTTTAGCCAAGATATATTGCTTTCCTTCATAAGTACCTGTGGTAGTACCCAAAAGCCAAGCATCTTTAAAGATTTCTTGAGCGAACATAATCATAAGGCCAATAGCAAAGCCTAGTACAGCAAAACCATAGAGGCGTAAAAGAAGAGGCGGACTTTCTGCATTAGTAAGCAACACCTCAAAAAGTACTCCACCTAGAAAGCCACCTATAATCCCTCCTAGTACTCCTCTTAGGGTTTTTATTCTCGAGCCATCAGACAAGCCCAACATTCCCCCAATAGACCCTCCTAGAATAGTCCAGCCTGCAGATCTTGAACCTCCTGTAAAGTTATGAAAAGACTCACCTAGAAAACCACCAAGTGCTCCCAATAGCATAGCTCCCATAGGTATCCAAGGTATTCCTTGCCACCAACGGCTACCTAAACTTAGAGTGTTTTCAGCAACTAATAAGGACGTGCCTAGGAAAAGTGCTATTAAGGCACTTAGTACTAAAGCATCTTTAAAAATATCTTTTTCACTGATAGACGTAGTACCAAATATACCTTCAACCCGAACACTTTCTTCAATAATTTCTTGTGCCTCTTGAAAAGCTGCTAGGAAGTTCCCTTCCTCTGCTTCTAGAGTTTGTTCAGGATTGTCTGTTAGCTGCTCGAGCAACCTGAGGTTACTGTAACCAGTAGCAATAGTAATTATATTTATATCAGCATTGCGAACCTTTTCAGCTGCAGCAATTGTTGCTGGGCGATCAGGGGGTCTAGGTTGACCATCTGTAAAAAGGAGAATGTGAAGCTCATCATCGGTTGACTCTTGCAAAAGATCAAAGGCATCTTCTAAAGCCTGCGACATTATAGTATCTCCATTAGCTTGCAAACTAGAGATAGAGTTAATAAGTGCATCTCGGTTATTTGTAAAAGATTGGCGTATAGTAGTCTCTTTATTAAAGTCAATGAGTGCAATTTGATTGAGTTCAAGATTTTCTTTCTCTACAAAGTTTATAGCTGCATCTTTCACCTCAGCTAAGGGCTCACCTCTCATACTGCTTGAAGTGTCAAGCAAAATAACAATAGCAGCAGTTTTTGGTGGTGGTGGCGGTGGTGGCTCTTCTTCTGGGGTTAGAAAAAATTGCCCTGCAGTAGCACCTAAAACACATGCAGCAGCACCTACAATACCAAATAAGCCTAATTTAGGGGTTAAACTAATAATTTGTTGTAAGATAGACATTTTTGACTTCCTATTGATAGTAGCTAATAGTTGGTTATTATAACTGAATGTATGGTGTTTTAATAATAGACCTTATAAAAAATTCTGTCCAAAATTTTTGCAGGGACATATTGAAATCCACTCTTACACTTTTAACCTATCTTTCAATACAGGATTAAGGATCTTGTAATACCTCTAATTATGATTAAGCCTCAGCACTTGCCTTACGTATTTCTCCTGAAGAAATATCTAAACGGAAATTATCTTCAGGCAGTTCTAAAAATAGGTCTTTAAGGTTTTTTGGCACTTCTATACCTCTCAGGCTAACAAACTGCCCCCTTACTAATCTCCCTGCTACCATAAAGCAACAACCTGCTTGACGCAATGTATTGAAACTAGCAAACATTTGCTCCTCACTGTTTTGATAAAAACGAGTTTCAAGTAATCTAATAGCAGTATCAGCGCCTACAATAAAAGTGCCTTTGGGAAAAATAGTGGTTTTGTCACTAAAAAGTGGAGCTTGCGTAAGGTATAGGTTAGCTTTACCTAAGAATTGGCGGGTACGTTTTAAGGTTTCAACTAAGTTAATACCCGCCTTTTCAGCATTGATGAGTGGAAGCTCAAAGTCGACAGGTTTTTTTAATTGCTTCTGTGCAGCTTTGGCTAATTCCAAATGCCCTTTATGCAAGGGGTTAAAAGAGCCTGAAAGGATAGCGGCATTTGCCACTTGATTAATTAAAGTTAACTCGCCACTGGCGCTAATTTTTAGATAACTATTTTTTTTCTCAGCAAGGTTCTTTAGTTGTTCAGAAGGTTCAAAATAGGTTTTGACTTCTTCTTCTGGCATTAGGGGTAGGCTAGGTGGTTTTAAAGCACAATACTCTGTTAAAGCTTTAAAAATTAATAGGCTAACTAATTCTTCCTCAACATTTCTATTTCGTGTTCCTTTTTGTAAAATAAGTTCATAAGATACTACCCCCAAATTGTCAGCGATAGCCACATAGCAACTGTGTTGACCTTGCTTCTGTTTACTAGTGACTATACTCGCTGTACAAGCTAAACCAAGTAATGGTCTATCATTTAAGTTTTCTAGTTTGGCAAGTTCATGTACTCTAGCAAATGCTCTCTGAGCTAAGATTTTAGCAACTTTGCTCGAAGAAAATTTTACAGGAGTAAAGCCTAAAACACTTGTAAGCGAAGCTTTTGCATAACGATTGCTGGCTTCAAGTACAGTTTGTGAGGACCCTGCTACACTGTGCAGCCATGTCAAAAATAGCGTACCTGCCCCACTAAATTCATAAACTAGCATATGGGGTAAATTATGAATCTCTTGAATATTTTTCAGAGTTTGCACTGCAACCATATAAGCTTAATTTTATAATACGCTAGATTTATGGCAATATCTGAAGAGAAAAATTTGCTAACACCAGAGAAGCTCAAGCAAAAGAACAAAAACCTTATCACCAATGACCCCGAAATACTAAGGCAGGTCTCACTTCTATCACAATCAGAACTGTTTAATGACTCTTGGTATCTCCGCCAAAATAAAGATATAGACTCAGATACAAATCCTATGCTTCATTATCTACTTCATGGAGCCAAGCAAGGCCTTAATCCTAGCCCAAAGTTTGACACTAACTTTTACCTAAAAAGCAATCCTGATGTAGAAGCTGCAGGTGTAAATCCTCTTATTCATTACTTGCATTCAGGTGCTGCTGAGGGTAGATTTCCCCAAAAGCCTTCTAAAACAAGAATTTTAGGTGTGTATTTAAAGGATCTAATTAGGCGTCCTAGTTTTTACTTAAGTAAAGTACCAACGCTCTTTGCCTATTGGCAAAAATATGGTGTAAAAGGTATAAATCATCTAATATTAGGCAAGTTTAGCCAGAAACACCATAAAACAAACCTTATTAATATAGATTATGAAAAATGGCTTGAAAACTTTGGTACTTTAACTACTAACGATCATAAAGCTATTGAAAAGCATTTAGAAACCTTCACTAAAAAACCTTTGATTTCTATAATTATGCCTACCTACAACACATCAGAGCAATGGCTACGTTGTGCTATAGATTCTGTCTTGGCACAACTTTATCCTTACTGGGAACTCTGTATTGCAGATGATGCTTCAACTAAAAAGTATGTGCGGAAAGTATTAGAAGAGTACCAAGCAAAAGACAATCGCATTAAAGTAATCTTTAGAGAAAAGAATGGTCATATTTCTGCTGCTTCTAATAGTGCCTTAAGCATTGTTAAAGGTGACTGGGTAGCTCTTTTAGACCATGACGATGAGCTAGCAAAACATGCCTTATACATGTTGGCATACGAAATAAATCAGCACCCCGAAGCTAAATTTATTTATAGCGATGAAGATAAAATAGACAAGCAAGGCAAACGTTATGATCCTTACTTTAAGCCTGCTTGGAATCCTGATCTGTTCTTGTCTTATAACTATGTTACTCACTTAGCTGCCTACGAAACCAACTCTTTAAAAAAGGTAGGTAGTTTCCGTAAGGGCTATGAGGGTAGTCAAGATTACGACCTAGCCCTGCGTTTTACAGAAAAGTTATCCTCAAAAAATATAAGACATATTCCGCATATCCTCTACCATTGGCGCAGCATAGCTGGTTCAGCAGCTACCGGTCACTATGCAAAAGATTATGCAGCCAAGGCAGGACTTAAGGCAATTAAAGAATATTTACAGCGTTCAGATATCAAAGCAGAAGCAAATCTTATACCTAACCTAGGTACAATGTTAAGGGTAAGCTATGCTTTGCCAAACCCTCAACCCTCGGTAAGTATTGTTATTCCCACTCGAGATCATTATGAAGTTCTTAAAGCCTGCCTTGAAAGCATTTGGTATAATACTGATTACCCTAACTATGAAATTATTATTGCTAATAATCAAAGCTCTGAAACCCGCACCTTAGATTACTTTAAGGAGCTTTCTAAAGAAAAAAAAGTTGAAATTCTGGACTATAAAAAGCCTTTTAACTACTCAGGCATTAATAATTTTGCTGCTCGAGCAACAAACTCAGATATTTTATGCTTTCTTAATGATGATATAGAAGTAATAAGCAAAGAATGGCTTACAGAAATGGTTTCCCATGCCCTACGCCCAAGAATTGGGGCTGTAGGAGCTAAGCTTTTATATCCTGATGATACCATACAACATGGTGGTGTTTTGCTTGGCATAGGTGGTGTGGCAGGGCATGCCCATAAATATTTTCAAGCTAGCGATAATGGCTATTTTTGCCGTGCTAGCCTAATTCAAAATTTTTCTGCTGTCACTGCTGCTTGTTTAGTCATAGAAAGAAGTATTTATGATGAAGTTGGTGGTTTTGATGAAAAGAACTTAACTATTGCTTTCAATGATATTGATTTTTGCTTGCGTGTCGGCGAAAAAGGCTATCGTAATCTTTGGACACCCTATGCCCTTTTATATCACCATGAATCAAAAAGCCGCGGCTATGAAAACACTCCTGAGAAACGCGATCGTTTCAAAAAAGAGGTGGCGTACATGCAAGATCGCTGGAAGGACACTTTATATTGTGATCCTGCTTACAATCCCAATCTTACCCTAGAATCTGAAGGTTTTTCTTTACGGAAAAAGTATAGACCAAAAAAGCCCTGGAAAAACCTTAATTAATTGGTCTTACCTTGTTGATTTTCACTTATCTGACGCTTCAAGCGTCGTAGAATACCTTCCATACCACGCAAGCGCAAGGGGGAAATTATTTCTCCGAGCTGCAATTCATAGTAAAAATCATTAGGGGTTCCTAATATTTCTTGACCACTAAGGCCATTTAAACCTTCGTAAAGAATACCTGCAAAACCAAGTGTAGTTGGAGCTTCAGGAGGGGCATCAAAGTATAGGTTTACCTTATCCTCTGAAAACTCTGTAGTTAAAAAGAAAGGTGTTTGACATTCATGTACTTGCTCGAGTTTATCACTATCTTTTAGGTGTGGTGGTAAAGGAGGAACTTTTTTAGAATACTCTAAAAGTAACTGCAAGCGTAATTGTTTAGGGGCCTTTTTGAAAATAGCAACAATGTTTGCAAGAGGAGTTGGCATACTCACTCATAATAGCCTATTATGAAGCTATAAAAAGAGCAAGAGGGCATTAATTGATGTAATTTGATAGTGTAATTTTGTAGAGCACAGTGTTATCTAATATCATTTATTACTAAGCAAAATGTGTTATCTTGAAAGGGTTGTGTGTAAGCATAATATGGAAAAGGTTTTTCCGTTTGCCTGTAGAAAGGTTATGATTTCACAACCATAGTTGGAAGGTACAGTTGGGACTATTTAGTAAAGACTCCAATTGCAAGGGCAGGGCTGCCCTCATAAGAATTGTTTTTGCTAATGGTGAGTTATCTTTCTATTTAAGATAACAAGCATCTGGATTTGAATAAGAGATAATTTAATAATTGAAGGAAAAGATAGTTATTGTGCATGAAATGATTGAAAAAACCATAAATCATGACCATTTTGCCACTATACTTAACAGATTAACTTTGAGTCATGAATTCCCTAAGCCTGATTTATGTGTTGTACAACTTGATGAAAGTACTAATATGCTCATAATTTCTTATGGGCCAGATTCTGAGGAAAAGGGTGAGGCCTCAAGCATAAAGTTACGGGCTGCTTGGGGAGCCAAAAATTTGACCCCTAAAGCCATTAATGCTTTTAATAGAAAGTTTCGTTTTGTTAAGGCTTATCTTGATCACGAAAGTGATCCCGTTCTTGAAAGTGACTTATTAATAGAGGGCTCGAGCTTACTTTGTGTTCAAAATACCATTAAAAAGTTTATCGAAAAGGTAAACACTTTTGAAACCTTTATGGCTCTAGCTGAAGAATTTGACATGAATATAAATTGAAATCAATTGAAATCAAAGGGCTTTCCTCATATCTTCATCACAAAATACGATAAGCTAAACATATGCGTGCTGTTGCTGTAATTTTACTTTTAGTTTCTGCTGGCTTTATTGTTTTGTGGCAGCTTGATGTCATTAATTTGCAACCCAGATCTCAATCTCGTCAGAATCGTACCTTACAAGGTCTTTTTAAGGCTATAGAAGCTAATGATATAACAGCTTTAAGAGAAAGTCTCGATTCTGGAGGAAGCATTTCTGTTCAGGATGAAGATGGCTTAACTCCCTTAATGTATGCAACTATGAATAATCAAGACTCTGCATTGCTGACCGAACTAATTACTTTAGGAGCTGACCTAAACACCCAAGATAGCTTAGGAGCTACAGCCTTGATGCATGCGGCACGTGATAATCGCAATCCTGAGATTCTGCTTACATTACTTAATGCTGGTGCTGATCCTACGATCACCGATAATGAAGGTAGAACAGCTTATGATTATGCCAGCGAGAACAGTATCTTAAGACGCTCTAGGCTTTATCAGCGTTTTGAAGGCCTTGTTTCCTCCCCTTTTGATTCACGTTGGCCAAGTGGTTACACTGTACCAATAGAGGGAGCTAGGTTTACTTCCAGAAGGAACCACCTTCCCAATCAACCACGACCTTACCGCAATGGTGTACATCAAGGGTTTGATTTTTTCAGTAGAGTAATAACTATACCCATTGATTATGGTACTCCTATAAGATCCGTAGCAGGTGGGGAAATTGTAAAAGCAGATCATAACTATGTAGAAATGACCAAAGAGGAATATGATGCTATTATTTCAGATGCTAGGTCACAGCTTACAACTCCTGAGAGATCTTTGGACAAACTGCGAGGCAGGCAGGTGTGGGTTGAACATGTGGGAGGTTATGTGTCTCGCTATGCTCACTTGCAAGGTATCCCAAGTAATTTGCAAATTGGTGATTCTGTAAGCTTAGGACAAGTTATAGGCTATATTGGTAATTCAGGTACAATTGAAGCTGCCCAAAACACTCAAGATGAACCCCATCTTCACTTTGAGATTTGGGATTCTGAGGGTTTCATGGGTGAGAATCTTGAATCTCAGCAAATTTATGAGCTTGTAGCGCAAGTATTCGGTAAAGATGTTTTACCACGTGAATACATAGATTAGCCCAAACATTGATTAATCCAAACATTGATTAATCCAAATATTGCTTTAGGGCTGTGAACATTACTTTAATAGGAGCTTCTTGATTAGTCCACTTAGAAAATGCCTCAGCACCTTGGTAAACAAGCATAGGTAATCCATTTTGGATTTTTAAGCCTGCTTCTTTTGCATTTTTTAATAAAAGGGTTTCTTTAGGCTTATAAATAATATCACAAATTAATCCCTTGTTAGGCAGGATGTTTTTAGGTAAAGGGGATCCTTGACAGGGTACACCAAATTTCTCCATGCCTAGTGAGGTGGTGTTTACTAATAAGGTTGCCTGTTGTACAAATTCCATAAGCTGATTTTTATTTACCACTTGAACTTTCCCTAGATGATCCAAGTCACTAGCTAGTTTGTCGGCCTTACTCGAGGTACGATTGTAAATACCTACCTCTCTTGCTTTTGCTATAAGTAAGGCATAGAGGACAGCTCGAGCTGCCCCTCCAGCTCCAAGCATAACTACTTTATGCCCTTTAGGATCAAAGTTAGCATCTTCTTTTAATGCCCTTAAAAATCCTACAGCGTCAGTATTGTGGCCTGTTAAAGAACCATTCTTATTAATAATTGTATTTACTGCTCCAATGTTTTGAGCTTCTTCTGTCAACTTATCTAATAGGGGCCTTACAGCTAATTTATGTGGAATAGTTACATTAGCACCATAAACATTATCAAGGCGTAAATCCTCAACAGTGCTTTTTAATTTATCAGGAGGAACCTCTAGAGATTCATAATAGGCATTTAGCTTAAGATGCCTAAAAGCAGCATTTTGCATTATAGGACTAAGCGAATGCCCAGCAGGATAAGCAATTACATAAGCCTTCTTTCTAAGCTCAACCATGATTTACTTTTCAACTCCAAGTACTAACTGCTCAGCTATTTCTCTAATCATTAAGTAATTATAATATTAATTGCTTCATTAAATTGCATTTCCTTGATAACTATCAGCTATATAGCAGAGTCTCAAAGGATTTCTGAATATGCATTTGGATTGTTCTAGATTTTGTGATCAAGAACTATAGGACTAAAATAGTCGTTCTCAGTTGTTAGGGACAACATTGTAAGTTATCAGTTAAATGTGACAATAACTCCTTAAGAAATTAGCGGAGTTCTTATTATAAACGATTTGCTAATGACTTCCTTTCCATAAACATCTCAGAAACACCCCGTAACCTTTGCCTGATAGTGCTATAACACCCCTTAGATACGCTAATTCTCATAACACGCTAGATATGTTATCTAGATCAAAAAGGAAAAATTATGATAGCTCAACAGACAACAGAAGAAACTCTTAAAAGTTTAGAAAAAGCCAAAACACCAGAGATACCCAAGCCTAGCTATGAAACCCATCAAGGTAGATTACTTGTTAATAATGATTTGCATTTAGCCGCTTTACAAGCCCTTAAAGGTAAGGCTGGATTTAAACGTGGTCTTCTTTATTTAAAAGAGGTTTCTCAAATTAACCCAAACATTGTACATAACCCTCTTTATCAAGCGCTTTATTGGGAGTTTTCTGCTTATGAAGGCAAAGCTCCAAAAAAAGTTATTGAAGGAGCGCTTATGGTAGCTAAAGCTCAAGATAGTTTAAGCTGTTATCATGCTGCTCGAGCTCTCTTTGCAGCAGGATCACTTGAGACTGTTTTAACAGTTCTTGATAGTGTAGAAATAGCAGACCTATCACAACAAATAAAGCCACGCTACCACTCACTTTTAGGCAAAACCCATCAATCTTTAGGGCAATTTACAAGGGCTGCTAAGGCCTTTGAGCAAGCTGTACAGCTTAGTCAAGGTTCAAAGCGTCAAGGAATGCTTTTGAATTTGGCCAGCTGTTGGTTTGAAGCTAATCAAATCCTGAACTCTCTAAATACTCTAGCTAGCATTGAGCTAGAAGCTTTAAGTGAATCTGAACAAGCAAATTTTCACCTGATTAAAGGACAAATAGCTTTAAAGCAAGGTGATATGGAAACTGCTTTCAATGAACTTTTAACAGCGCAAAGCTTGGGAGACTCTTTTGAAAATGCTCTAGAAATAAACCTTTCTTTAGCACAAAGTTGTGTACTTATAGGTAAGCCTCAGCAAGCGTCTACTTATTTCCAGAAGGCTCTTAAAGAAGCTAAGGAGTGTAAAAGCTTTGTTGAGCATGAATATGCCTTTGCACTTATGTCTGAAGGGAGTTATTTAGAGGCTAAAACACTCCTAGAAGATGTTATCAAAGATGACACTT
Organism: Trueperaceae bacterium; assembly: GCA_965223045.1. Taxonomy (GTDB): domain Bacteria; phylum Deinococcota; class Deinococci; order Deinococcales; family Trueperaceae; genus CBDCVN01. The sequence continues at coordinate 1,771,504 of CBDCVN010000013.1, read as the reverse complement.
ATGATATGCAGTCTCAAGCACTTGCTGACTTAGGCGAAGTAAATTATCGTCTGGGGTTTTTAACTGAAGCTGAGAGCTATGCCGAACAAGCACTAGAACAAGGTGAAGGCCTGCATTCTTGCTTTTTACTTGGTCAAATTGCTTGTAATTACTATCAACATGATAAAGCTATAGAGTATTTTGAGAAAGCTTTAAGTGAAACTAAACAAGGTGATAAAAATTGGCTTTTAGCTCATACTATGATTGCTGATACACTTGTAAAACAAGGCTTTAATGAACCTAATCGAATTGCTCTCCACACTAAAAAGGCTCTTTCATATACGCCTAGGTATGAAGCTTGGCATACTATTTTACAAGGTTATGCCAACAAGGCAAAAGAAATGCTTGGAGGGTATTCTCGAGTTGTAAATTAAAAATAAGCTAATTACTCTAGCCCTAACAGGTTTTGCGTCTCCTTTACACAAGGCTGAATCTATAAGGGAAATCCCCCTAAATCTTTTTCGAAGGAGGATTTGCCATTTAGGAGCTGGGAAAAAATAACTGTTTTTTTGCATTATTTAACAAGCACAGAGATTTGTTAAAATTTGCCTATGGCCAGAATAGTAATAAAAAATGGTAAACTTTTAGATCATTATGGTGAGAAAAATGGTGATATCTACCTCAAAGATGGCTTAATTGAAGGTATTAACTTAGGAGGGGAAACAGACAAAAGTTTTGATGCTACAAACAAGTTAGTAACTCCTGCTTTTATTGATCTTCATGCTCACTTACGAGAACCCGGTCAAGAAACCAAAGAAAACCTAACAACTGGCCTAACAGCTGCTGTTGCTGGGGGTTTCGGCACAGTTATTAGCATGGCTAATACTAACCCACCAATAGATGATCCTAAGGTAATAGCAGAACTTATAGTTAAAGCTAGAGGTATTGGTAAAGCACGGTTAAGACCTGCTGCTACTCTAAGTCGAGGTTTGCAAGGCAAAGCATTAACTGATTTTGCAACACTAAAAGCAGCAGGGGCAGTGATGATTACAGATGATGGTATTCCTGTAACAGACTCTCATCTAATGCGCCGAGCTTGTGAGTATGCTAGCGAATTAAATTTAATAATTCAAACTCATTCAGAAGAGCCAAGTTTAGTAGTAAACGGAGTTATTAATGAAGGCAAAGTCAGTCAGCAATTAGGCTTACCCGGCAACCCTGTATCTGCAGAAGCAATTATGATTTACCGTGATTGCGAGATTGCTATGCTTACTGGAGCAAGAGTACATATAGCTCATGTAACTAGCAAAAGGGGAATGCAAGTTGTAGAGTGGTTTAAAGATCAAGGAGCAAATGTAACAGCCGAAGTAACCCCTCACCACCTAACCCTTACAGATCAAACCTTAAGAAGCTTTGACCCTATTTACAAAGTCGCGCCACCTCTGCGTAGTGAAGAAGATAGACTATACCTTTTAGAAGCAGTAAAACGTGGGGTAGTTGATAATATAGGCACTGATCATGCCCCACACACTAAAGCCGAAAAAGAGCAAGATATGCTTAACGCTCCTTTTGGTATAGCAAACATAGAGTTAGCTTTTCCGCTTCTTTATACTAATTTAGTAGTTAGTGATCAACTTGATTTAAAAAAACTAATTGAACTTTTTCAAAGTAAACCTGCCCAAGTAATGAACTGGGAAATACCTAGCTTAGAAGCAGGAAAACCTGCTGATATTGTTGTACTTGACCTTGAAGCAAAGCATGCTGTAAATGCAAATAGTTTTAAGAGCAAAGCAAAACTTAGCCCTTGGGAAGGGCAAATGCTCAGTGGGTGGCCTGTGGCAACCTTTGTGCAGGGAGAGCAAGTTTTTCAACGATGAAAGTATAAAACCATGATTGTAATTAAATATGGTGGCAGTGTTATGACAAACAGAAACTTAAGGCTAGAAATGTCTAAAAACATTGCTAGATTTGCCAAAGAGGGGAAAAGACCTATAGTTACCCATGGTGGAGGACCTTTTATTAAAAAGGCTCTAGAAGAAAGAGGAATTCAAAGTGAGTTTATCCAAGGCTTGCGTAAAACGACATCAGAAAGTTTATCTATAATTGAGCAAGTTTTAACACAGTTAAGTAAAATACTAGCGCATGATATTGGTAAAGCCATAGGTTTAACAGGTAGAGACAATAATTTACTTTTAGCAAAACAAAAAGAGGAATTAGGCCTTGTGGGAGATATGTCCAAGGTTAATACCACATTTATTAAGAGTATCCTAGATCTAGAACTTACCCCTGTTATTGCCTGTCTAGCTGTTACTGAAGGAGGTGAAAGCATTCTAAATGTTAATGGAGATGATGTGGCGGGTGCAGTAGCTGGTAGTTTAATTTCCCCCGTTATATTCCTGAGTGATGTAAGCGGGGTTTTAGATGATCCTACAAACGACAAAAGTCTCATTAGTGAAATTTCAGCCAAAGATATAAAAACTCGTATTGAACAAGAAAAGATAGCTGGTGGCATGATTCCTAAGGTTAAAGCAGCAATCAGTGCTCTAGAAAAAGGGGCTAGCTTTGCGGTAATTACTGATGGTAGGAAACCCAAGAACTTAGCATTAGCATTAGAAAAACAGGCAGGTACGCGGGTAACTCTAGATGTATAAATACATTCGTCCTTTACTTTTCCGCTTAGATCCTGAATACACTCACAATCTTGCTATATCAGCATTAGCTTGCTCAGCACAACATAGAGGTATACTTAAGTTAATAAGTGCTAATTGCCAGCTTTATAATCCTAAACTAGAAATAAAACGCTTTGGTCTAAGCTTCCCTACTCCTATAGGTTTAGCTGCAGGGCTTGACAAGAATGCTCGAGCCCTCCCCGCATGGCAAGCTCTTGGTTTTGGTGCTATTGAGGTTGGTAGTATTACTGCTCACTCACAAATGGGTAATCCAAAGCCACGCTTATTTCGCTTGCCTAAAGATAAAGCCCTTATCAACCGCTTTGGCTTCAATAATGATGGAGCTAGTGTTATTGCTAGTAGATTGAAAAATCAAACCCCTAAAATAACAATCCCTTTAGGGGTTAATTTAGGTAAATCTAAAATCACCCCCTTAGAAGAAGCTAGCATAGATTATCTAAACTCCCTTAAGCAGCTTTTTGATTATGGTGATTATTTTGTAATAAACGTTAGCTCACCTAATACTGAAGGGTTACGTAACCTACAACATAAAAATTACTTGACGGGACTACTTACAACACTTAGTAGTGGTTTTGTATCTAGACGTAAACCTCTGCTACTTAAAGTATCTCCTGATCTTTCTTGGCCAGAGTTTGATGATGTAATAGAACTTTGTCTTAGTCACAATATTGATGGACTCATACTTACTAATACTACAACTTGTCACAAAGGCGTAAAGACACTTATTGATGAAATGGGTGGCCTATCTGGAGCACCACTTAAAAGCCTAGCAATTAAGTTTTTACGTTATGCTTATAAGGAAGTGGGCTCTAGTCTGTCTTTAATATCTGTGGGAGGAATCTTTACTGCACAAGATGTTTATGAACGGTTAAAAGCAGGGGCCTCATTAGTACAGGTTTACACTGGCTTTGTTTACGAGGGTCCCTTTATGCTACGTAGAATCAATAAGGAACTTCTTAAGTTTTTAGCTAATGATAAGGTAGAAAAACTAGAAAATATCATTGGTCAAGATAATTGATAAGCTAAGTCATGTCAATATCTTGTATACTAAAGCTTCTTATGCTACTACTTATTCTATTAGGCACTAACGCTTGCTTACCTAGAACAAAAGAAGAGTTTAGCAAACCTGTCTTTACAGAAGAAATTTCAAAGAACACTCCTAATACTGACAATTGGTCTGTTTATAAGGTATCTCCTCTTAGAATAAGCTTGCCACCTAACTGGCAAGGAATTAATACTAGTCAATCTTTATTTTCTTTAAGTGAATCCTTGCCTAGCGGGACAATCTTTTTTGCTCAGAATGATAATGATAATGAGCAGGTACCAGCAACATTGCTTCTCCTTGAAGAGGACATACCACTAATTAACTCTGTTGATAAGTACCTAACCATGAGTATACACAACCTAAAACACTCAGGAAATGTTATAGGTAATACAAGTCGTAAAACTACCAATATCAATCTTGGCCAAGTTGAAGTTTTGAATTTTCATTCAAAAAACTATGATGAACGTGGCTTATTAGGGCATGTGGATATGACAAATCAGAAATTGCACGCATTGGATATCAAAACCAAACTAGCCAGTCTCAGGACAGCTATTTGTTAGAAAATGTGAATTCCAAAAAAAATTGCAGGATAGCCTATATTTGCGAGAAGCTTTAGTTGTTAACCACATAATCTTTACCAGATTGCAGAGGAGCTTATGCGTCAGCATCAGGATTATCCAAGGTATTTAAGAGTAGCGTTTTCGATTTCACACTCTAGGCGTCCACACGCCCTAGTAGAGACAGCGGTTACTCAATATATTTTTTTAAACAAAGGAAAAGGTTATGTACTTAGCTTTAGTAGTGAAAGAGAAGGCTTTCAGAAGTATGAAGATATTTTCACGGCTATTGCTAATAGACTTGTTCTGAAATAAGGAATTAGGCAATAAGGCAGTTCCATAAACCAGCACAAACTCCTACTACATCGTCAACAAATCCCTTAATACGATTCCTAAAAGCATACACAAGAATCTTGAAACGCTTCATTCCTCCAATGGCATTCTCAACATATACACGTATCTTGCTCACTGCTTGGTTGTGAGCCTTCTGCTCTTTACTAAGCTTGGGATTAGGGTTGGCTTTGCTCTTCCTAGGTCTCTTATGAGGTATTGCAACATCTGCTCCTTCATAATCTTTCTCGATTCCTTGATATCCTAAATCTACTGCCACTTTAATATCCTCAAACCACTCCTCCTCAGGTGGAAATTCTTCCTTTAGCATTGCATAGTCATGGTTCCGTCCTCCAAAGGTTTGTCCCACAAACAAAATTACCTTCTCCTTGCTGCTTATCACTGTGTTTTTCTGCGTGTGGTTACCCTGTTTGCCACTGTATAACTCCCGTTGCATTTCATCATCCTTTGGGCGTTGATGTTCTCGCTCTGTAACATCAATCAGTATTTCGTCAAGTCCCTCAAAAGCTGCTTTGAAATCCTCTATGTTTTCAAACTCTCTAGCTGGCATATATCCCAAACCACTTAGAGTTTTCGCCATTATTGGTGTAAGACGTTGTACCCAAGCATGGGCATTAGATCGTGATAAATCAAATTTCTCCGCTAGAACATCAAACGTTGGGTAAAGTCTAAGGTAGTAAAGAATAAAGCACAGTTTTATATTGACTGTACTTAGTTTACTGTTTCTTCCTCCTCCTGGCTTACGATGTACTTTCCCTGCTTCTAGAGCCTTTTCATAACGTTGCTTTTCATGGTCTTCTAAAGCTTTAGCAAATGCAGGTTCTAGTTCCTCTACTTTCTTTTCGCTCAATCCTGTTATACTTCTTACTTGTCGGTCATCTCTTGGTAGTAACATTCCTTTATTTTGACCGATTTATTTATTTCAGAACAACTCTAATAGCTTAGCTTTTACTAATTAAGTTTAGCCATTAACAAAGCGCTCGAGTCTCTCTTTAGCAACTCGTTTGTTAGTAGCATCAGGAGATAACTCTATGCTAAGCTCTAGCAGTTCAAGATAGCTCGCCTCGTACAAGGCACGTTGTGCATCTATCCAAGGTACATCAAAACCAGGCAAGAACTCACCAGTATAAAGTTGCAGGGCATTTTCGACTTCGCGAAAATCATCTTCCTTTAGAGCCTTTTTGGCCTTGACTTCAAATTCTTTAGCATCCCATACATAAGGGCAAAGTAGTTTTAGACTTGCCATACTCTGGCTTACCTCAAGCTTAGCAAAAGAAGAAATTACTTTGCGTAATCGCAAGTTAAGCACGTGCAATGTATTATCAATAATAGGCTCTCGCCACAAATCCTTTTTCATTTGTTCCAAATGCATGCTCTTGCCATGATAAAGCAAATATAAAAAGGCTGTGGCTGCTTTCTTGACACTCCACTTAATTCGTTCTTTGCCATGCAAAACCTTAAATCCATTCAAACTTTGGATAACTAGTGACTTATTAGTATCATCTTTCTGAATCTCAGCTGCCCGTGAAAGGCGTATGCTTACCGCCTCGCGCAAATCTTTAGACAGGAAAGGTTTAGTTATATAATCATCTGCCCCTAAAAGCATACCTTTACGAAAATAACTCTTATCATCAAGAGCAGTTAGGTACAAAAAAGGAACACTAATCAAAGTAGTTATAGAACGCACGGCTTCATGTACTTCAAAGCCAGTCATATTAGGCATCATAACGTCACAGATTATGAGGTCAGGTTTTATACCTCTTTTAAGAGCTTCCAACGCCTCTTCAGGAGAAGAAAAAGGTTTTATAGCATAATCCTTTTGGAGTACACCATATACTAGCTCTAGCACTTTGTTATCATCATCAATGACAACTATTGTTTTAGCCATGGGTGCATTATACAATAAGCGCTTAGGATAAATATTAAGATAAACCTATGACTTGAGAATCAATACTTATGTGCTTATGTAAAAACGGGTGATCGGTAATTAATTTAAGCTTTATAGGATATGCTCAAAATTTGGCAACTTTCTATCTTAAAACCTGTTTTCTTACCACAGTCACTTTTAAAAATATCTTTTGTGACATACATAGTAGCTAAAATACCTTAAATATTAGGGCTAGCTATTTTTGATCAACTATATAAATCATTTTAGACTTGTTCAGAAATAAGCTAGCGTGCATTATAAAATGTACAATTGCTCAATTTAAAGCTCCGGAAATGCAAAATGTGACAGCTAAGTCTTAGCAAGGGTACAAATCTTTTATCTAATGAGTCAACTATTTGGTCCAACATTTTGTTTCCGAACAACTCTTTTATAGAGAAAAGGCTATACTAGTAAATTATAAAATTATTTTGGAGGTTCATCACTGCCCCTCAAGAGATCTTACTATAAAGGTTGTTCCTGTCTTTTTCAAAATCTCTGTCAAGATTCATACTCTAATTACAAAGCTTTTGCTAAGGCCTCAACTACACCATTTTCTTCTACATTACCTACACTAGTATATAGGTTTTTAAGTTCTGGTACAGCATCACCCATAACTATAGGATGCCCAACAACTTCAAGCATAGACTTGTCTCCCAAGCTATCTCCCACAGCCATAGCTTCACTTAGCTTTATATCAAATGATTTAGCTAATGCTGTTACAGCACTGCCTTTAGACACCCCTGTTCGAGTTAAGCTAATGAAATAAGTATCGAGCAAAGCAGGTGAAGTTGCTTTACCTAGTTGAATACCTTCTGGTTTAAAATCTAAAACTTTATCAGCTTCCTCAAAGGAAACTACCCATTGAGCCCTTATTACTGGTTCAGCTTCGGCAACTTCAGTCAAATCGCGCACTATAGGTACAACTCCTATCATTTTAGCATGTGCTTCACTGAGGCGTGTCTTGCGCTCAATAAAAACCTCATTAGGAGTATAAATTTCCAAGGTTAAACTATGCTCTCTGGAGTAATCAATTATTTCTTTACTGATAGATTCTGGTAAGGCAAGTGCCTTAACAACTTTACCACTGGGAAAACAAGTAAGGGCACCATTTTGAAAAATGTGGGGCCTATTTTCGTCTAAACGCATAGCAATTTTCTTAGTGACGCCTTCGCAGGGACGTCCTGTACAAATAACTAGCTTTATACCTGCTTCTTTAGCTTGCTCCACAGCTTGCCAGACAGGTTCGCTTACTTGACCACTCGAGCCCACCAAAGTACCATCTAAATCAAGAAATACTATTGGTAGCATTCTTTATTCAACAACCTTAAAATTAAGCTCTTGGAGTTGTTCTTCACTTACTTCAGCAGGTGCATTAGTTAAAGGATCAATCCCACGTTGATTTTTAGGAAAGGCTATAACATCGCGGATGCTACTTGAGCCAGAGAGCAACATAAGCAATCTATCTAACCCCCAAGCTATACCACCGTGTGGTGGTGCACCATAACTAAGCGCCTCTAGGAAAAAGCCAAAACGCTCGTTTGCTTCAATTTCACTAAAGCCAAGGGCTTTAAACATTTTTTCTTGAACATCTAAATTATGTATACGCAATGAACCGCCACCTATTTCACTACCATTTAGTACTAAGTCATAAGCCCAAGCGCGTGCCTTGCTGGGGTCAGTTTCAAGGTATAGCAAATCTGCGTCTCTAGGACGGGTGAAAGGGTGATGCATGTAGGTAAAAGTTGTGGTTTCTGGATCTTGCTCGAGCAAAGGAAAATCAACTACCCAAACAAAAGATAAAATGTTTTGATCAATAAGCTGTAGGTCATTTCCTAGTTTTAAACGCACCGCCCCTAGAGATACACAAGTGTTCTCCCAAGTATCTGCTACTATAAGCAAAATATCTCCTTGTTTAACAGTAAATCCAAGTAGATTGTCTATCTCTTCTTTATTTAAGAACTTAGCAATGGGGCCACTAAACCCTCCATCAGTGCGTTTAAGCCATGCCATACCCTTAGAACCATAAAGTTTAGCGTGGCTTTCAAGTTTGTCAAGAGTCTTCCGTGTTAGGGTTTGAGCTTTATCAGCAGGTATATGTATAGCTTTGATGTTTCCATTATTGGCAAGTACACTGGCAAAACCCCTAAATTCAGTATTAGCAAAAACATCACTAATATCTAGAAGCTTTAATTCAAAACGCACATCGGGCTTGTCTGAACCATAAGTATTCATTGCCTCTAAGTAAGAAAGCCTAGGAAAAGGTATTGAAATCTCTTGTTCTTTAGCTACATTAACAACATGTTGCATTAAGCCTTCATTTAAGCTAATTATGTCATCTTGGTCCACAAAAGACATTTCTATATCAAGCTGAGTAAAGTCAGGTTGACGGTCAGCTCGCAAGTCTTCATCTCGGAAACAGCGAGCAATTTGGAAATATTTATCGAAACCTGACATCATCAACATTTGTTTAAAAAGCTGAGGGGATTGTGGTAGAGCATAAAAATGGCCTGCGTTTAAGCGTGAGGGTACTATGTAGTCTCGAGCACCTTCTGGCGTAGAAAGTGTCAGCATTGGAGTCTCAATTTGCATAAACCCTTGATTATCAAGGTAATCCCAAATGGCTTTAGATACTTTATGCCTCATCATAAAAGGCATAGCAGCTTCCATGCGGCGTAAGTCAAGATATCTGTGTTTTAGGCGCAATTCTTCACTAACTTCATTAGCATCAATACTGCCATCAACTAAGAAAGGTGCTGTTTTAGCCTCAGATAGAATTGTTAGTGAGCTAACTATAACCTCAACATCACCTGTTGCCAGTTTATTAGTGCGCTGGTTTTCTGGACGTAAGTTCACCTTGCCTTCAATCTCCAAAATATATTCACTGCGTACTTGCTCAGCCTTTTTAAACACCTCAGAGTTATCTGGCTCACAAGCAATTTGAACCATGCCTTCACGGTCACGCAAGTCTATAAAGATAAGTCCACCTAAATCACGACGACGGTTTACCCAGCCTTGTAAGGTAACAACCTCACCCACATGAGTACTTGATAACTGCCCACAATAATAAGTTCTTTTCATTGAATAATTTTCCTAAGTCTTTTTATAAGTACAGATTAGTTCTTATAAAGTCCTAAATATAGAGACAAATATAATAAACCTATAGGAGTAAATCCTACATATCTTACCCTCCTCTAAGCAGATCATTCCTCATTCTGGTTTTTGTGTATTAGCATCTGCTTGACCATTGTTAGAATTTGTTTCAATTAATGTGGTTTGATTAAGTAGTCCTGTAAGCATTTGAGGATTAGAAAGGGCTTCCATAGGAAGCAATACAATGGTTTTATTTTCATTCTCAACCAAAGCCTGTAAAGAGTTCAGTGATCTTTGTATAATAAAAGCTTCTGAAACACTTTCATTAAGTTTTTTCTCTACTAGAACTTGAGTTTCAGCCTCTATTAAATCCACTTCCTGTTTTTTTAGTGCTACTTCTTTTGCAGCTTCTGCTTGGGTAAGAGCAACAAGCTTGTCATTTTCTGCTTGTTTTATAGCAATTTCGCGTTGTTTTGCAACTTCCTGTGCTTTAACAATTATTTCAGGTGGTCTTACATCAGCAAGGCCAAACTCGAGGATTTTTATTGGTGTTGAAGCTAGTTTATTAGACACTGCTTCTTTTAACTCTAAACTAATTTCTCCACGCCTTTCCATTACCTCACGAATAGAGTACTTAACAAGTGTTGAACGAACTGTTTCTCTAATAATAGGTTGACCATATACATTATACACCTTGTCAAAAGGTATAATGCTCGTTCGCCCATCTGTTTTATTAGCTGTTATACGATTAAATATTTGCTTAACATTATTCTGATCATCAGAAACAGTTAGTGTGCCCCGAACATCAAACGCAAGGTTTAAATCATCCTTTGGCATATACAAGTTCATTGTTTCTGTCACAGATTGATCGGACGCTTCTACTAAAATTAAATTGTCGCAAGCCTGCCAAAAAAAGCAATAATCCAACCTAAATTTACTGGGAGTAAGCAGGGCATCTTCTAGGCCATTGGGGCCAGATATTTTACCAACATATGCTGGAGGAACTTCTTTTTGGGGGCCAACACAGCTACTTAATAAAGCAAATATTATTAAACAACCTAATGAAAGAGCCAATTTCTGTGATTTCATAAAAGTTCTCCTAGATTGTAAGTAATAGTTCGCTAGGCATTATCCTCACAAGTCTTTTTTAGATCATCTAAATCTTTTTCTACAAGTTTACGTACAGAGTTCATCATTGCTTTTGAAAAAATACTCATAATTTTAGCAAATAGAGTTACAGGAGTTGCTTCAAAAGTCATAGTAACTTTAGTAGACTCACCTTCGGTTACAAAATCAAAGCTTGAGAGATAGTTAACCCCATTGGAACTGGCTTTTAATTGATATCTGTCTTGGGGTTCAAAGGTTACAACCTCCATAATCTCTGTAGCTTTTTTTCCAAAAAATATTCTTGTTTCCTTAAATCTTGTACCTTTGCCTATAGGCCCCTCAGTCAACATTTCTACTCCAACGATTCCAGAGACTACTTCAGCAGCATTTTTAAAATCTGCTGCTTTAGCAAAAACAACTTCTCTAGGAGCATTGATGGTTTTCTCAATCTTTACAGAAGACATAGTACCTCATTATTTACGAATAGAGTGACTTTTGCCAATAGGCAGTATCAATATACTTGCCAAATTTAAATCCCATACGGTGTAAAACTCCAGTTTTCTTAAACCCCAATTTTTCATGTAACCGTTCACTAGCTGGGTTGGGAAGTGAAATTACAGCTATTATTTCGGAGATGCTCGAGCCCTGAAGTGAAGAAAGTAGTTCTCTATACAACTTTTCACCAATGCCTTGACCATGGAACTTTGTATCTATATAGATACATGATTCAGCAACGTGGGTATAGGCACAACGGTGACGATACTGATCTAAATAAGCATAACCTACCATCTGATTGTCTTGCTCATAAACTAAGTATTGGTGAGCTCGAGTAATTTTTGTAATGCGAGATCTCATTTCAAGAACAGATACTTTGTTACACTCAAATGTCAAGGTAGTATTTTGCACATATTCATTGTAAATCTCACATATTTTCTCTGAATCTAATTCATTTACTAGTCTAATAGGCATTTTAAGCCAACTTCAAAACTAAATATTAATAACCCTGCAATAGTGTAAGTATAATCAGTACTCCACAAAATAGCTAGGGCATGTGGATATGACAAATCAGAAATTGCACGCATTAGATATCAAAACCAAACTAGCCAGTCTCAGGACAGCTATCTGTTAGAAAATGTGAATTCCAAAAAAAATTGCAGGATAGCCTATATTTGCGAGAAGCTTTAGTTGTTAACCACATAATCTTTACCAGATTGCAGAGGAGCTTATGCGTCAGCATCAGGATTATCCAAGGTATTTAAGAGTAGCGTTTTTGATTTCACACTCTAGGTGTCCACACGCCCTAGTAACATAAAAGGACGGCAAAATAGCTGTGAGCTAGCTACATGAAAAAGAGTCAAACAATCTTGTTGGTTTTTGATAAAGATGCTATAAAGTCGGAGTAGCAATGGAACGTACCCTCTCTTTCCTAGGAGCAACCAGCGTTGGGGTTGGTGCAATTGTTGGTGGAGGTATTCTGGCATTGGCAGGGGTAGCTTTTGCTAGTGCTGGACCAAGTGCTTTAGTTGCTTTTGCCTTAAATGGAATAATTGCTTTGCTTACAGCTCTAAGTTTCGCTGAGGTATCCGCTGCATATCCCAGATCAGGTGGGACTTATACATTTGCAAAACGAGTATTAAATGTTCACACTGCTTTTATTATTGGTTGGGTTGTATGGTTTGCTTCTATTGTTGCTGGAGTCCTTTATGCTTTAGGCTTTGCTGCCTATGCTGTTATTGTACTTAAGCAAACTTGGAATGGCTTCTTAGGTTTACCTCCCGATTGGTTAAATGGCATCATGTTGCAACGTTTAATTGCTGTCGCCGCTTGTGCCTTTTATAGCTTGAGCCTAATGCGTAAAAGAGGTGGAGGGGGTGACTGGGCAACCTATGGTAAGGTAATAGTATTTGCTTTACTAGTTTTAGGAGGAGTGTGGGCATTTGGGAAAGCTCCTTTAAGTGAAACTACCATGGGGTTAACTCCATTTATGCCAAATGGTTGGCTAGGAGTATTTCAGGCTATGGGTTTTACTTTCATCGCCTTGCAAGGTTTTGATTTAATTGCAGCAGTAGCAGGAGAAGTAAAGCAACCTAGTCGTAATATACCAAGAGCAATGTTACTGTCTTTAGGCATAGCTCTTGCTATTTATCTTCCTTTTCTTTTGATTATCACAACTGTTGGTCTAGAACCAGGAGAGTCAATAGTTGAGCTGAGCACAGCACAGCCAGAAGCTGTAATTGCAATTGCAGCACAAAGATACCTTGGTATTACTGGTTACTGGTTGGTAATAGTCGCTGCCTTGTTAGCTATGCTCTCAGCATTACAAGCCAATTTGTTTGCAGCTTCTAGAATTGCTTTTGCTATGGCAAGAGATCGTACCTTGCCTAGAAGTATGGGACTAGTGAGCAAAAAAGGTATTCCTGTAACAGCTATTGTAGTTAGTAGTCTCACGTTAATTATTCTCTTACTAATTATCCCCAATCTGGCAGCAGCAGGCGCAGCAGCAAGTTTGATTTTTTTGATAAGTTTTGCGCTAGTCCATGGTATTAGTATATTAGCTCGACTTCGTTCTCAAGCAAAATCACAAACCTTTACCTTACCTTGTTTTCCTCTTATTCCTATAGTTGGCGGGGTTGCCTGTGTGATCTTGGCAGTTTTTCAAGGAATAGTAGTAACTTCAGCTGGAAGCATTACATTTGTATGGTTATGTTTGGGACTAGGTATCTATACTACACTATTTGCACGCAGCGCGTTAATCGCAGATGCTATGGCTGAAGCACTTGACCCTACTCTTGTACAACTGCGTGGGCGTAGCCCCCTAGTGCTTGTTCCTATTGCTAACCCTGATAATGCTGCTGCATTAGTTAGTATTGCTCATACCCTAACTACTCCAATAGTGGGACGAGTTTCACTTCTCTCAATTGCCACAGTTTCAAAAACTGCTAGTTTTCAAGAATTGTCTGCTTTGATTAGTAAAACACAACTAACACTTTCAAAAGCTTTATCATCTTCAGTGGAAATAGAGCTTTACCCTGAAGCACTAATGACTATTTCGGCAGACCCTTGGCTCGAGATAGCTCGAGTTGCCAAAACTCATCGTTGCGAGAATTTACTGATAGGTCTTAGTCACCTTAGCGACGAGAAAGCAGAAGGACATCTAAGCACTTTACTTCATACAGTTGATTGCAATGTGACACTACTATGTGCCCCCGCAGGTTGGTCATTAACTAAGAACTGCAAAATACTTGTTCCAATAGCGGGTGGTAACCACCACGATGCGTTAAGAGCAAGGTTGCTGACTAGCCTTAAACGTAAATTATTACCTGAAGTTACCTTTTTAAGAGTACTTTCTGAAAATGTTACTGATGCTTCTTATCAGAGGGCTAAGCAGGCGCTCGAGCACTTTGCAAGAGAAGAATTTTGGGGAACTCTAAATGTTACAGTACTTAAAAGCAATAATCCTATAGGTGAGGTTCTAAAGCACACAATAAATAATAATTTGGTAATTCTAGGTTCACAGCAAGCAGGCAAGGCTAATTCTAGTATTGGCAATTTTGCTAAGCAAGTTGTACAGCATGCTAAATGTGGAGTGCTTGTCATTCACCACCGCACATAAATTAATCAGAGATATCATTGTGTATTACCACCATGGATTGTCATTGATCTAATCATTACCACTAGAAAGTACAGCCAAAAAAGCTTCTTGAGGCACCTCCACATGTCCAAGTTGCTTCATACGTGCTTTACCCTTCTTTTGTTTTTCCAAAAGTTTTCTCTTACGAGTTATATCACCACCATAGCACTTGGCAAGTACGTCTTTGCGAAATGCTCGCACAGTAGCCCTCGCTAAAATCTTGCCCCCAATAGCTGCTTGGATAGGTACAGCAAACATTTGCCTAGGAATTACTTCAGCCATCTTGTCAACTATCTTACGCCCCATAGCATAAGCTTTGTCATGGTGAGCAATAATAGCCAAGGCATCTACCTTTTCATTATTAACCAGCACATCGATCTTCACAAGTTTACCCTCACGGTACTCTAAAGGTTCATAATCCATGCTAGCGTAACCACGTGAAAGGCTTTTCATTCTATCGTGAAAGTCATAAAGAATTTCTCCAAATGGTATTTCATAACTGAGTTCTATCCGTTGTCCATGATAAATCATGTTTTTCATTTCCCCCCGCCTTTCTTGTAACATACCCATTATGTTACCTACATAGTCTTCAGGTACATAAACAGTTAGTTTTACCCAAGGCTCTTTTACATAAGTAATCTTGTCAGGCGAGGGAAGTTCAGCAGGGTTTTGAATTTTGCTTACTACACCATCAGTTGAAGTTATCTCATAAACTACTGCAGGAGCAGTAGCTATAAGCGCAAGATTAAATTCTCTTTCTAGACGAGCTTGAACAATATCTGCATGTAAAAGACCCAAGAATCCACAACGAAAACCAAAACCAAGGGCCTGAGAAGTCTCAGGCTCAAAGGTAAAAGCAGCATCATTTAAGGAAAGTTTTTCCAGAGCTTCACGCAACTTTTGATAATCTTCAGAATCTGTAGGATAAAGTCCAGAAAACACTACAGGGCGTGACGGTTTAAATCCTGCTATTACTCTTTCAATAGGTTTCTCAGCCAAGGTGATAGTGTCACCTACTTGAGTATCTTCTATGTTTTTGATGCTCGCAGTGAGCCAACCAACTTCACCAGCTCTAAGTTCATCTGCTAAGGCCAAACTAGGTTCAAAGAAACCTACCTTGTCAACTTCAAATGTTTTACCTGTACTAGCAATTTTAATTACATCTCCCTTTTTGAGAGTGCCATCAAAAACGCGAATAAAAGGAATGACTCCTTGGTAAGGGTCATAAAAGGCATCAAAAATAAGGCAGCGTAAAGGAGAGCTTGTCTTTCCTTCAGGAGCAGGAAGGTATTCTATAATGCTTTCTAGTACGGTTTTGACATTATCGCCTGTTTTAGCTGAAACAGGCACAGCATTATCAGCAGGTATACCAATAACTTCTTCTAGTTCCTCTTTAGCAGCTTCTATGTTGGCATTTGGTAAATCAATTTTATTAATTATAGGTAAAACTTCTAAGTCATTATCTATAGCTAAATAAGCATTTTGAATAGTCTGAGCCTCTACGCCTTGACTAGCATCAACTAATAAAAGTGCTCCTTCACAAGCTCTTAAACTACGAGAAACCTCATAATTAAAATCAACATGCCCGGGAGTGTCAATAAGATTAAGCATATAGCTATTACCATCTTTAGCCTTATAGAATAAGCGCACAGGTGTAGCTTTTATAGTAATACCCCGCTCTTGTTCTAAATCCAAAGTATCTAAACGTTGATTACGTTGATCACGCTCATTGACACTCTGGGTAAGCTCCAAGATTCTATCTGCTAAAGTTGATTTTCCATGGTCAACATGTGCAATTATAGAAAAATTACGAATTTCCACAATAATGCTGTTTACCCTAGAGTTTCTAGATAATTGAAATCTAGGTAATTGAAATTATACTTCCAATGACCTAATTTTAAACATTTGCCCAAATTCGTTTCTAGACTCTTTCTAGGAACATTATGCCAAAACGCTCTATGTCCTTTGTTTTGATGGCCTGAATGACGCCAAGTTTCGAAAATGTGTGTTCCAAGCAAAATTTTGGATACAATTTGACTAGTGTTTAGATTCATTTTAAATGTCCAATTTCTCTTCACTTGAAGTATATTCAGTCAGACAAATACCATTATTAAGTATATAATACCATTGATGCTTAGAATAAGTTCTTGCCATCAAATTGTAAGATGTCATTCTTAATGCCTTACATTGTGAGATACATTAATTGTTGTATTTTTGGCAGGGTCAGCTCCTTAGTATTACATATAAGTCAAAGGAGCACATTTTCTACTTTGGAGAAGACTTTTTTGGCGTACTATTAGATTGGATTTGCAAGGGTTAATTAATTAAAGAATAAGAAAGCTTATGATAAACCATTCAAAACAAGGTATAGTTTAATCACAATGACATTTCATGATATGTTAGCTCAATTCGTTTCAATGGGAGCTTCAGATGTTCATCTTCATGCAGGGCTTTATCCTCTTGCTCGTATCAGTGGTCGTTTAGCGCCGGTAAGTGAAACAAGGCTTAGCCCTAAAGTTACCGAGGCGCTTGTTGACATAATGTGTACTGAACGCCAAAAAGCAATATTTGCTGAAAAGCATCAAGTTGATTTTGCTTATGGTGTACCGGATCTTTCGCGGTTTCGGGTTAATCTTTTTAGACAAAGAGGTAGTGTGAGTGCTGTACTAAGAGTTGTTAACTCTGATGAAGAGCAACTTAAAGTAGTTAATTTATCTCAAGATATTATTGAGTACTTTCGTGATAAAGAAAAAGGATTAGTTTTAGTAACAGGTCCTACAGGTTCAGGAAAATCAACTACACTTGCAAAGGTAGTAGATGAAATTAATAAAGCACACAGTAAAATGGTTGTGACTGTTGAAGATCCTATAGAGTACATTCACCGCTCTAAGAATTCTGCTATTGTACAGCGTGAAATAGGTGTCGATGCTGACTCTTTTAGCGAGGCACTCATATCTGCTATGCGCCAAGACCCTGATGTAATTATGATTGGTGAGATTCGCGACTATGCTACTGTAGAGGCCGCTATTTCAGCAGCACAAACAGGACACTTAGTATTTAGTACTCTACATACTATAGATACTGTGCGTACTGTAAATCGCATTTTAGACCTTTATCCACCGCATGAACGTGATACAGCTAGGATTCTCTTTGCTGATTCGCTAGTGGGTATTGTTTCACAACGCCTTTTACCAAGGGCTTCTGGTGAAGGGCGTGTAGCAGCAATGGAGATTCTTAAAGGTACTTTACGTGTCAAAGACTTAATACGTGACGAAAAACGTACTAACGAAATTTATGAAGCTATTAAAGATTCTCGCACTGATGGCATGATGCTGTTCGATGATTCTCTAGCTAAACTTTATGAAGAAGATATCATTGACTATCGTACAGGCTTTGAGGCAGCTACTAGCCAACAGGCTTTTAAAATGAAATCAACTCAAATTGATGAGAAACGTGGGCGTGACAAGCCCAGCACGGGCTTAACACGTTTTGGTAATTAAGTCACTAGGAAACTTTGGAGAATATTTTTGACCGATAAGTATTATGAAAATTTCGAGGATAGTACTGAGAATTTTACCAAACGCAAGAGGCCTCCTAAACCTAAAGGAAAACGTTCTGTTAAGCAGCTTAAAGCTCAAAAAGATGATTCTTCTAAATTTGATGATGAAGGCTTACAAAATCTTTATGAAGCAGGTTACTTTGATGAATTAGTAGGCGAGATTAAAAGTGGTAAAGAGGCTACCACTTATCTCATCAAAGGTAAAAAGGGGTACTTAGTTGCTAAGCTTTATCGTGATGCTGCCCTACGTTCCTGTAAAAATAACCAACTTTATTATGAGGGTCGTTTTATTTCTAAGAACCGTCGCAAAAGGGTTCTAAATCTAGCTAAACAAGCTAACATAGCTCCTGAGTTAGCTTTTTGGGTGCAGCATGAGTACAATGAACTTTGGGCACTCCATCAGGCTAATATTCCAGCACCTAAACCCGTTATTGATCCCAAAAGTGCAGATGTGACACTTAGCGGGCGAGTAGTGGTTATGGCGTTTATTGGCAACAATGACGTACCTGCTTTACGACTTGCTGACGCTTCTTTAACAAAAGATGAGGTACAAGAAGCTTATTTGCAAAGTTTGTCCATTCTAATTCAGCTTCTTAAAATTGGCAGGGTGCATGGTGATTTTTCAACATTTAATATGCTCTGGCATGAAGGCAAAGTAATTCTGATAGATTTCCCCCAAATGGTTCACATTGACCAAAATCCGCATGCATTCATGCTTTTAAAACAAGATGTTGACTCTCTTTGCAGTTCTTTTGCAGGGTTGGGATTAGACTTGTCTTCCAATCAGGTTTTTGATTATCTTAAGAAGGAAGTTAACCTTGACCTTTTATTTTCTTTAAAAGATAATGATTTGTTGTAATTGTGCTTACTGGGCTGCCTCTGCCCGCCTTTGTGCTTCAGCTAGAGCTTCTTCTGGTGACATACGCCCTTTGAGTGCTTTTTCCATAGCTTCTTGTAAATAGTCTTGCCAGATGGCATAAGCACCTACTTTAGGGCGTTCTACTGCATGCTCAAGCTGATCTAATCCCAACTTACGAATAGGGTCTTCAATGTACCAATCCTCTAAGAGTGGCAAAGCTGACTTACGCACAGGTAGAAAATAAGAATTCTGTACCCATAGAGCAATGTTCTGGGGCTGCATTAAGAACTGCCAAAAGGCAAAAGCGCCTGAGCGTTCAGCCTCACTAGAATCTTTCATTACTACTATTTGTGCACCTACTAAAGGTACCTCTCGACTAGTACCCATAGGGACAACAACTGCTCCGGGTTCAAAAGCAACGCTATACCTTTGTCCTTGAGTCCAAAAGGCTAAGCTAGCCAGAGCCATCATGCCCCTAGTGCGCACAAAGTCAACTAAGGCTACATCAATCTCAGCAATACTGCGATTAGTAACATGTCTGTTATCAGTCATACGCTTAAGCATAGTAAGAGCTTCAATGGCCTCAGGACTACTAAAGTTTGGTTTGCCATCTTCAGTAACTATACGCCCACCTCTTGTTGTTATCATTGTTTCAAAGATAAAGGACATGCTGACGTTGATATAACCCTTTGTCTGACGGGTTGTTAGTTTTTTGGCTGCTTCTTCAAAGTCTTGCCACGTTTGTGGTGGATCAACACCACGTTGCTTAAATAAAGAAGCATTGTAAAAGAGCACTGGTAAAGACATGTTCCAAGGCAAACCATAGCGTTCACCCTCTACTACCCCATAATTCCATAAAGCAGGATAGATATCACCAACAAACTCTTCAGTTAGGGTGTCAGTAAAATTATTTAGGGATACAGCTGCCTTTTCTTCTACAAGTTTAGCGAAAACAGTTACTTCTGCATCAAAGATGACAGGCCCCGTACCATTACTAACTGCTGTAATTAGCTTAACTGATGATTCAGGATAACCACCGGTATAAATTGGTTGAATAATATAGCTGGGTTGAGAAGAATTGAAAGCTTGCGCTAAATTCTCAATTGTCTCAATATTGTCAACTTGAGAGTGCCAAAAGGTAATACTAGTTTGCGTAAATGCTATTTGAGTAATTAAAATAATAAGAATTTGTAAAGACTTGATAATCCTTTTCATAACTATAACCATAATGCTCTTTAATTATTAAGCTTAAACAAAAAATTTATAAACTCATTAAATTTAAGAACAATGAATTAATAAATTATTCCCAAGAAAACCAACTACTAAAATACACTATGAAACAATCTAAAATTAGAATTTACCTAAATTTTATAAAATTTGAACACACTCTTTTTGCTTTACCTTTTGCCTACAGTGGCATGCTTTTAGCTACCCGCAGTTGGCCTAATTGGGGTACTTTCCTATGGATCAATGTGGCCATGATAGGAGCAAGAACGGCCAGTATGGCCTTAAATCGCATAATTGATGCTGAAATTGATGCTAAAAACCCTCGCACAGCTAATAGAGAAATTCCAGCAGGAGTCCTTAGAAAAAAAGATGGCTGGTTATTAGTTAGTATAGGCTTTATAGCTCTCTCTTTATCCGGTTGGGTTCTTAATCCCCTTACTCTTATGCTTTTACCAGTTGCTGTTTTCTTCTTAGCACTTTATCCCTATACCAAACGTTTTACTTGGCTTTGTCACTATTGGTTAGGTTTAAGTATAGGAGCTGCAGCGGCAGGGGGATGGGTAGCAATCACAGGACAATTTGCACCTGCAGCATTAAGTCTTTGGGCAGGAACAGCCCTTTGGATTGCCGGTTTTGACGTGCTCTACGCTATTTTAGATTATAATTTTGATATTAGAGAAGGTATATACAGTATACCTTCTCACTTTGGGGTAGATCAAGCCCTAATCATTTCAACCCTAACACACCTTTTAGCTTGGCTTTTTTTAGCGCTCACTTTACCCTTATCTTCTTCTAGTTGGGCTTATGGAGCGGGTTTAGTAATGATTGCTATTATATTTATATTGCAACATTGGCAAATAAAAGTAAAAGGAGTTACCAAAGTACTTAACTCCTTTAATACAAATTTATATGTGGGAGTAATAATGCTTACAGCTATTGTATTGGATTTAATTCTATTTTGATCTCTTCTGGATTATTATGAATATCTTCTCCAAAAATTAGCCCTTGCTGCTGAGCAAACACCAGAAGCTTCACAATACGTGAGTAGTCTGCTATTCCTTCACTAATCCCTTGTGAGTGCAAATACCAATTGAAGACCCTGCTTTGTATCTGGGTATATTTTTCAGGGGGAGCATACCTCTGGTAGGAATTAATAGCATCTTGCCAGTCTTGTAAAGCCTGCTTAGGTAAAGTATCTTGCCAGTTTTCAGGTAAAGTATCTTTAAAAACTTGCTCCTCAGCTTGATAAGTAAACTGATAGACTAGAGTTCTAAAAAGCCTCAAGGCTACCGCATAACGTGCAAAAGCATCATCTGACTTTAGTCCTGCCAATGCCCCTAAAAGGTCAGCGTCCGCTTCACCTGCGTAACCAGCTACATGGGCTAACTCGTGGGCTCCCACAGCTACAAACTCAGCAGGGGGTAACGCACTATCAACATGGGCCTCTAAAAACCAAGGAGATAATACACCTGCTGCGTTACCCCAATAAATAATAGTCCCTTTGGGCAAAGTCTTGATTTTTTTTGGTAAAGCAGGAGTATTACCATGAACATCATTAACTATTTTTGTAAGAGAGTCTCTTATAGAGGCTAAAGCTCTGCTTGCATCCTGTTTAGCATTAACATCTTCTACTATAATTTGTAAAAGACTCTCAGCTAGTAAGTGCACATCCTTTGAGCTAATAGGCTTTTCCGTCAAACTTAGTTGGGTTTCAATGCTTTCGCGCTTATAATTAGCCCCCCATATAATGATAAACCATGTACTAAGAAAGCCTAACCAAATCAGCAGATTGAGTAACCAGTACCCTAATTTATGCTGCCTAGACATACCTCTTTTACTAGGTTTTAGGCTTGAAAAGAAGCTGATGATAAGGCTGAGTAAAAGTATTAAAGCGAAAATACCACTTATCGAAATATTTGTTTGAGAAATCAAAGGTACTAACCAATTAGTAGTAGTAGCATAAATGCCTTGACTATAAATCTGCTCTACCTGAGTTTTGCTTATAGGTACTAAAAACCATAAGGTTAACAAAGTTATAAATAGCAAAAGCAACAAGATGCGAAAGCCAATTGCTGGAGGTTTATTTTTAAGTTCATAGCTTTGATTGCCTGTTGATTGACTCGAGTTTGGTAGTTTCATGTTTTCTTACTTTGCCATGAAAAACTTCAGCGTTCAACTACGCCTAAAGCTAGTGTACTTGCAATGGTATAAAATGGGACATTTCTATTAGAATCTCCATGATATGTGAAAAGGAGATAGGGAAATGAGGAGCAGGGTATAACATAAGCTTCTTGGAATAAAATGTTCATTTCTTACTAGCTTCATTGCTACTAGTTTAAATTATTCACAAAAACTCTTATGCTCTGTTTAAAAGGCTTTTTTTGCTTTATGTGTAATTTTATGTGACTGATTTGTTTTATTAATGATTGTTATATCCTTTTTCAAGGACTCTAGAAGCTTTGAGAAGTCAGACATACTAAGGGGCTCAGTTAATGAAATCGATAGATCAACCATCTCCTTTGTTTTCGTTTTAGCGATTGGTTTCTCCATAGAATAAATAATAACTTCCTGTCCTTGAGCAATTCTGAAAGAAGCTAAAGATTTGTTCAGGGTTGCGTTAAACAAGTAACCATACACTTTCCAGCGTTATAGTCGAATGCGTTTAAATTGCAGTTGTATTTTAGGTTTAATTGCTATTTTATCTTACCAGAAAGCGTTTAATAAATTTTGGATAACCGCAACCCTAAGTTATTCGACTATATTGTTGCCCTCTAAACCTTTAGATTACTTTCTAAGTGGTGTGTGGGTGCTCCAAAGGATTTAATCCAGCAGCTATTTTCAAAACAACCTTAATTGTTTGCTAAATCAAAGTCCTTGTTTGCAGTAATTGTGTTTAGTACAGCAAAAGGTGTCAACGGACTGAGACTTAGGTTATTATGAGAATATTGGTGTTCTAGAGTAAAGTTAAGCATGTTTTATTGTAAATCAAATCCTTGGAATCCATAAATAGAGCCAGTTTTTACACCTAATCAACTAAAAGTAAGGTTTTCTATTTGTCGCTGGTGGTTGTCACCTTCTTACTTACTTTTTTGATAGGGTAAGATTGACTTATGACTAACTCTCAAGCACGCTCTACAATTCGCACACTTCTCTGTGATGACCATGCAATGTTTCGCCAAGGTTTAAAAAGTCTTTTGGAACTAGAAGAAGATATCCGCATAATTGGAGAAGCTGCTACAGGAAGGGAAGCGGTGCGCTATGCTTTAGAGACAAAACCTGATATCATACTTATGGATATTCAAATGCCTGTACTTGATGGCGTAGCTGCAACTAAAACTATTTTAGGTGAACTCCCTAATGCTAAAATTATTATTTTGACTATGTATCGTCAAGATCGCTATGTCTTTGAAGCCATTAAAGTTGGGGCAAGAGGATATATGCTTAAAGATGCCGATGCTAATAGGCTTATAGATACATTAAGACAGGTAGCTAGTGGGGAAACTTTGTTGAGCGCTGAGATGGCTACATCAGTACTAGCTGAGTTTAAAAAGGTCACAGAGGAATTACCAAATACCCCTGAGCATCCTATTAGTGAACTTACTGAGCGTGAAACAACCATATTGAAACTTCTAGCAAGAGGAGATTCTAATCAAGAAATTGCTGAAAAACTAGGAGTAAGTGAAAAAACTGTGCGTAATAGACTTTCAGAAATTTTCTCTAAATTAAGACTTAACAATCGCACTCAAGCAGCGCTTTATGCCTTGCGTGAAGGGATAGCTACTCTTAGCAAAGATGTTTAGTTATAATGACACTGATACCCCTAGACTCTGTCCTTAAAGCTAGGATAACCCTACCCCCCCAAATTTATTCGTGGGAGTATGTCAGCAAAAAATAATTGGCTAAACTAGTAAATTGTGGAATT
Source organism: Trueperaceae bacterium (assembly GCA_965223045.1). Taxonomy (GTDB): domain Bacteria; phylum Deinococcota; class Deinococci; order Deinococcales; family Trueperaceae; genus CBDCVN01. The sequence goes on along the minus strand of CBDCVN010000013.1, from coordinate 1,747,560 downwards.
AGACTATCATGTTTTCAATGCCCTACCAGAAGAGCGCTTAGATATTGCTTTAGCAAAGGTATTAGATACTAGTCGCACTTATGCTAAATCTCTTATTATGGAAGGTTATGTTCAGCTAGATGGTAAACCTGTTGAAAAAGCTGCTATTAAGCTCTCAGGTAGCGAGGTTATTTCGGTAATGCTACCGCCACCTAAGCAAATTGAAATAGAGCCTGAAGATATACCCTTAGAAATCCTTTATGAAGATGAGGATTTAGCAGTTATAGATAAACCTCCTAATCTAACAGCCCATCCTACTTCTAGTATACGTACTGGTACAGTGGTCAATGCTTTATTAGGTAAAATGGCTTTGGCAAAAGAAAGGTATTTTAAGACTAGTGACGACGATTATCGTCCGGGGATTGTACACCGTTTAGATAAAGATACCTCTGGTGTTATGGTTATTGCCAAAAATGATAAGGCCCATCAGCATCTAAGTAACTCTTTTAGGCAGCGTTTGGTTGAAAAGGAATATATTGCTATTATCACAGGTACTCTGGCTGAAGATATAGAGGTGGATGCACCCATTGGACGTGATTTTGACTATGGCTTGAAAATGATTATAGGTGGTAATAATCCTAAAAGCGCTAATACTTATTTTCGGGCTATAACTAGTGTTAAACGACCTAGTTCAGGAACACTTTCATTTGTTAAAGCTAGACCATACACTGGTAGAACCCACCAAATCCGTGTTCACTTGCGACATTTAGGCATGCCTATTTTAGGTGATGAGCTTTATGGTAAATCTTCAACTATAATGCCAAGGCAGGCTTTACATGCTTTTCGTCTTACCTTGCCACACCCTAAAGATAATATGGCTATTACCTTTAAAGCTGAAATACCTTTAGATATTATTAAAGCATGGCTAAAAGCAGGTGGTCAATGGCCGCCAAGTGAAGAGTTTGTTTGAACTTGGCTTAGAAAAAACAGGTAAACTAACCTTCATGATTCATGCAGTTTATCCGGGTAGTTTTGATCCTGTCCATAACGGTCATTTAGATATTATTTACCGTGCTAGTAGAATTTATGATCATTTGACTGTAGCAGTTTTGCACAACTCCCTTAAAGATAAACAACTATTTAATGTAGAAGAAAGACTACACCTTATTAAAAAATCAACTGAGGACATCTGTAATGTTTCAGTTGAACAATTTGAGGGTTTGCTGGCTAATTATTCCACTCAAAAGAAAGCTAAGGTAATTGTTAGAGGGCTGCGTGCTATTTCAGATTTTGAATATGAATTGCAAATGGCGCACTTAAATCGTCAGCTTAACCCTAACCTAGAAACAACTTTTATTATGACAGCTACTAGATGGTCTTATGTCTCGAGCACCAACATAAAAGAACTGGCCCTTTACAACGGTGATGTCAGCAAATTAGTACCTATTGCTACATTAGAAGCTTTAAAAACTAAATTTGCAAATTAAGAGGTATTTATGTCCTTTATTCTTCGCGGCCTAGCTGCCAATGGCAGTATTCGTGTAGTGGCTGCTGATACTACAAGCGTGGTAAGTGAAGCTCAAAAACGTCATAAAACAACCCCTACAGCAACAGCAGCTTTAGGGCGTACACTGACTGCTAGTTTATTACTTACCCATATACTACTAAAAAATCATAGAGATCGCCTTACTTTACGTATTCTTGGCGACGGACTTATTGGAGGTATAGTTACCGAGGCAGGTTTAGATGGAATAGTGAGGGGCTATGTAAGAAACCCTAAGCTAGACTTGCCTTTACGTACAAATGGTAAATTAGATGTGGGTGGAGCTGTAGGGAAAGGTGATTTTGAAGTCATTCGCTCGCTTGCGCCAGATGGGGAAATGTATACGGGTAGTGTTAGCCTTGTCTCAGGCGAGATTGCTGAGGATGCTGCCATGTACTTGGCCCAATCTGAGCAAATTAATTCAGCAGTGCTTTTAGGAGTATACCTAGAAGATGAAGTAGAGAGGGCAGGTGGTATAATTTTGCAGGCTTTGCCCGAAGCAGAAGAGTCTGCATTAACTATTCTAGAAGCTAATGTTAAGCAATTTGGACAACTTACAGATGCTATGGGTTATAAGACCCTTTTGGAAATAATGGAAGAGCTTTGTTGGGGACTAGAACTAAAGATTTTAACTGATGACACTTTACCAGTAAATTTTTCTTGCCGTTGCAATTTAGAAAGGGTATTGGGTGCTCTAAGCACTTTAGATGCTAAAGAAAGAGAAGATATGATAAAACAAGATGGAGGGGCAGAAGTAATTTGTCATTGGTGTAGTGAGCGTTATTGGGTTGCAGCTAAAAAACTCCAAGAGCTTTCAAAGCAAAGTCTTAGTGATGGTTCTCATAGTATGCCAAAAACGGGTTACTTTTGAACATTTTTACTAGGTGACTTGTGCAAGCAGTAATATTTATTGGCATACAAGCAAGTGGCAAATCAACATTTTACTTCTTTCTTTCACATGTTCGAATTAACTTAGATATGCTTAAAACTAGACACCGTGAAAAGCACTTGTTTGAGGTCTACCTTAATATTAGGCAATCTGTTGTTATAGATAATACCAATCCAACAGCTGAAGACAGGAAGCGTTATATAGTGCCAGCAAAGCAACATGGTTTCCAAGTTATAGGCTATTACTTTCAATCAAAGATAACTGATTCAATTCTTAGAAATAAAGATAGAGAAGTTAAACAAAGAATTCCTGAAAGGGGAATTAAGGGAACTTATGCAAAACTAGTGGTGCCACAATATGAGGAGGGTTTTGATGAACTATATTATGTCCAAATTGCAACAGGGGGTAAATTTGCTGTAGAGGAATGGGTTAATGAAGTTTGATGACCTTGACAAACAGCTTAGGATTTTTGAAACAGCTCATGACCTATGTGTTTTACCAGAGATTTTCATTGTGGCTCGAATAGATGGACGTAGCTTTACACACTTAACTAAAGATGTGCATAAATTTGAAGCTCCTTATGACACTAAGTTCCGAGATTATATGGTGGCTACAGTAAAGCATTTGATGAATTGTGGATTTCGTGTAATCTACGGTTATACTCAAAGCGATGAGATATCTTTACTCTTTCACCTAGAGGAAAACAATTTTACTCGTAAAGTGAGAAAGTTTAATTCAATCCTTGCTGGAGAGGCTAGTGCAAAGTTTTCTCTTTTATTAGGTAGTGTTGCTACGTTTGATTGTCGCATTTCACAATTGCCCACAGTGAGTTTAGTAATTGACTATTTTCGTTGGAGGCATGAAGATGCTCACCGAAATGCTTTGAATGCACATTGCTACTGGACATTACGCAAGGAGGGTGAAGGGCCTAAATCTGCTACTAAGAAGTTACATAGACTCTCAGTTGGTGATAAGAATGAGCTTCTTTATAAGCGGGCTGGAATTAACTTTAATGACCTTCCAAACTGGCAAAAACGTGGTATAGGAATTTACTGGGAACCTTATCAGAAAGAAGCTTTGAACCCGAAAACGGGAGAAGTTGTTTTTGCAACGAGAAGGCGGATCAAGATAGATATGGAATTGCCAATGAAAGATGATTATAGTCAATTTATTAAAGAGCTTGTTGTGAGGGAACATTCTTAGTTTCAAAATTGAGGCTTCACAGTTAAACAAAGGTAAAGTCATTATTTTGAATGGTGCGTCTAGTGCTGGTAAATCTACTCTTGCAAGAGCTATTCAACAAGCTATTAGTGAACCATTTTGGCATATCTCATCCGACCAACTTGTTGAAGCACAAATGTTACCTACACGCCAAAATGAAGGTGGTGATTTTGCTTGGCCTGCCATGCGCCCACGTTTTTTTGATGCCTTTCACCTTTGCATACCTGCCATAGCTAGTGCTGGAAACAATATTATCGTTGATCATGTAATTGAGTTTGACTCATGGATGAAGCAACTTGTTGATTTATTAAGTTCTTTTGATGTGTTTTTTGTAGGTGTCCATTGTTCTTTAAAAGAGCTCGAGCATAGAGAACTAAAAAGAGGCAACAGAAAAATTGGTGAGGCCCGTGATCACTTTCAGGTGGTTCATACCTTTGGTATTTATGACTTTGAGGTAGACTCTACAAAGCTGCCAGATGAAAATGCTAGGCACATTATTTTGGCTTGGAAAGCTCGAAAGACTCCAAGCGCCTTTGAGAGAATGCTCTAGCTAGATCTACATATATGGAGTTTGTTATAACAATGAGGGACAGGTACTAAAACGAGTGTAATAGTTTTTAGAAAGGTAATATAATGAAAAAGCTAATTGACCTTAGTCACACGGTAGAAGACGGAATGATTACCTATAAAAACCTACCTGCGCCAATCATTTGCGACTTTCTTAGTCGAGAGGCTTCTAAAGAGTATTATGCTGAAGGAACGACCTTTCACGTAGGCAAAATTGAAATGGTGGCAAATACAGGTACATATATAGATTCTCCTTTTCACCGTTACGCAGATGGCAAAGATTTATCCCAATTGGCCTTGGAATCAATTGCTGATTTAGAAGGTTTGGTTTTTCGAGCTACTTCAGGTGAGCAAGCTATTGGCCCAGAGCTATTTTCTAGTGCGGATCTTAAGGGAAAGGCAGTTCTGGTTCACACAGGTTGGGCTAAGCATTGGGGCTCAGAGCAATACTTTGAAGGGCATCCTTTTCTAACAGCAGAGGCTGCAGAATTGCTAAAATCTTCTGGCGTTATATTAGTAGGAATTGATTCTCTAAATATTGATGATATCTCGAATGGACATCGTCCTGTCCACTCAATTTTACTAGCAGCAGACATTCCCATAGTTGAGCATATGCGTCACTTAGAAAAGCTGCCTGACTCAAATTCAATTTCATGCAGTCCCAGTTAAAGTACAAGGCTTTGGTACACTTCCAGTACGTGCTTATGGAGTTGTTGAAAAGTAACCATGTAGAAATTCTACTATGTAGCCCTCCTACCCATCTGGACAATCAGGAAAAAGCTTAAGTAAGCTTAATTTTGAAAGGCTATTATTGCCTTAATTATAAATGTCAGGAGATAAATTATGTGTTTCTTGTGTTTTTTAGTACTTTTCAGCCTGTTCACAACAGGGTTTGCTGAGGAAACTACTTTGGAAAACAAAACTCTTTCCCCATACTTTTTTGTTCAAAGCGATGACCCTAATGTGGATCAATTGCCTTTAAAAAGCACCTCAGCAGAGGTAAATATTGCTGGAGTCATAGCTGATGTAAGTGTAAAACAAGTGTATAAAAATGAAGGTGAAAGCACTTTAGAAGCTATTTATGTATTCCCAGCCTCAACAAGAGCTGCTGTTTACAGTATGACAATGACAATAGGGGAGAGGCGCATAGAAGCAGAAATTAAGGAAAAAGAAGAAGCTAGGATAGAGTACGAGCAGGCAAAAAGTGAAGGCCGTAGTGCTTCCCTTCTAGAGCAGGATCGCCCTAATGTTTTTACTATGAATGTGGCTAATATCTTGCCCGAAGATGAAATTATTGTTGAACTTCGTTATACAGAACTCCTAGTGCCCAGTGAAGGCACTTATGAATTTGCTTATCCTACAGTGGTGGGACCGCGCTATAGCAACGAAGAAAGTGCTGAAGGCTTTAATGCCAACCCCTATACTGAAGAGGGTGAGGCACCTCTATATGACTTTAATATTAGTGTAAAAATCAATAGTGGTATGCCTTTACAAAACATTGAAGTTGCAACCCATAAAACCAAAATAACTAATGCCAGCGATAACCAAGCTCGCATAGATTTAGATGAAAGTGAAGTTGATGGAGGTAATAGAGACTTTATTTTGCAATACCAGCTTGCTGGAGAAGCTATTCAGTCAGGTTTACTACTTTATGAAGGTGAAGAAGAAAATTTCTTTTTACTAATGAGTCAACCACCTGAAACAGTAGAAGTAGAGCAAATTCCTCCTCGAGAATACCTATTTATCGTTGATGTTTCAGGTTCTATGCATGGCTTTCCTTTAGACACTACTAAGGTTTTATTAAAAGACCTATTAGCTAACCTTAAAGAAACTGACAGGTTTAATATTCTTTTCTTTGCCGGTGGCTCAAGTGTCTTAGCTCGAGAATCTTTGCCAGCAACACCTGCTAACTTAAAGCGAGCAATAGCTATGCTAGATGGCATGCAAGCTGGTGGTGGCACTGAGCTTTTACCCGCTTTAAAGCGTGCTTTTGAAATGCCTTATGATGAGGATGCTTCGCGGATTATTGCCATTATTACAGATGGTTATGTAACAGTAGAAAAAGAGGCTTTTGATTTAGTTAGAGAATCACTAAATAATGCAAATGTGTTTAGTTTTGGAATTGGCTCGAGTATAAACCGTTTCCTAATAGAAGGTTTAGCCAGAGTTGGTCAAGGTGAGCCTTTTGTAATAACTTCCCCTCAAGGATCAGAAGAAGAGGCCAAGCACTTTAGCAACTACATTGCTAACCCTGTACTAACAAACATAGAGGCTAATTTTGAGGGCTTTGAAGTTTATGATGTAGAGCCACCTAGCATTCCCGATGTGTTGGCTGAGCGTCCAGTAATAGTTTATGGCAAGTGGCGTGGTGAACCTACTGGCACAATAACCATGACTGGTAAAAGTGGAGAGGGTGATTATGAGGCAGTATTTGATGTTGCAAATAGTCAACCTCTAGCTGAAAACAGTGCCATAAGATACTTGTGGGCAAGAAATCGTATAGCCTTGCTAGGCGATTACCAACAGGTAGGTAGTAATGAGGAAGCAACCATTACAGAGTTAGGGCTTAAATATAATTTGCTTACTGATTACACTTCGTTTATAGCTGTGGATACTTTGGTACGAGCAGAAGGTGAAGTAGAAACTGTGCGCCAGCCATTACCTTTGCCTGAAGGTGTGTCTAATCAGGCCTTACAAGCACAAGCTGCTAATAGGTCTTTAGGCTTTAATAGTATTGCATCTCAATCAGTAGCGACAGGAGCACCACCACCTTCTCCACAACCCCAAAGTCCTCAAGGTAGAGCTTATAAGCCCGCAACCTCTGCTTATTCAGTCACTGAAGAACTTGCTGATGCAGAACCAGCAAATGAGCCTGCTATTGAATTGCCTGCAGCTATTATTCCTGATGTTGAACTAAAAGAAACAGGTTTAGCAAATCAGGTTATATTGAGCAACATCCAAGCTGAGGGATATGAAATGACTTCAGCTTTGTACAGCTTTTTACAACAAGATAAGGCTCTAAAGCAAATAGCCTCCTGTTTCAGCAGTGGAGCCCCTTGGTTACAATTAAACTTTAGCTTTACCTCAAATGAAATAGGTAAAGTTACAAGTGCAAACGCTGATTCCCTAGTAGGAGATGATTTAGAGGAGCAGATTAAAGGTTGTGTGATCAACCTTATGCAGACATGGACCTATCCTGCCGTAGGTAATATTTCGTTTACTCTTACCTTTTCACCTTAAGTGAGACCTTCATATTCGTTATGCAATGTACATTGATGCACATAGAGACGCAAAATTTTGCGTCTCTACGTTAGGTTTTGCTAGTGCTTTATTGACTGGTATAGTAGAAAAGAAGGAGATAGAAACTTAGTGATAGGAACACAAAATCGACCGTTAAGAGTAGCTATTGTTGGGGCTGGGGCGTCTGGTTTATATGCTGCAGAATCCTTAATTAAGCAACAAGAAATTCATGTCTCTATAGACATATTCAATTCCGTGCCAGCACCTTATGGTTTAGTGCGTTATGGAGTTGCTCCAGATCATCAGAAAATTAAGATGGTGACCCGCTTTTATGACAAAATCTTGAGTGACCCTCGTATTAATTACTTTGGTAATGTGACTTTTGGACAAGATGTTTCCTATGCTGATTTGAAAGAGCGTTATGAGGCTATTATTTATGCTGTAGGAGCTAGTGCCGACCGTAGTCTTAATATACCCGGTGAGGATTTACTGGGGAGCTTATCTGCTACGGAGTTTGTTGCTTGGTACAATTCTCATCCTAACTTTGCCAATTTAAAACCTAACCTTGATGTTGAAAGTGCAGCAGTTATTGGAATGGGTAATGTAGCTGTTGATGTGTGCCGTATTTTAGCAAGAAATCCTAAAGAATTAGCTAATACTGATATAGATACAGAGGCACTTAAGGCACTTAAAAACAGCCAAATAAAAGATATATATATGATAGCCCGTCGTGGTCCCGTGCAAGCCAAGTTTACCCCTAAAGAGTTACAAGAGCTAATGAATTTGGTTGATGTTGATCTTATTGTAGATCCTAAAGATTTAGAGCTAGACTCAACTAGCCAAGTAAGTTTGGTAGGGAATGCTCGAGCCAAGAAAAATATTGAACTGTTACATCAAGTAGCCCTTCAACAACCAAAAGGTAGCTTACGTCGCTTGCATTTGAAGTTTTTACTTTCTCCAAAAGAAATCTTAGGGGAGCAGAGGGTTACAGGGCTTATGCTCGAGCATAACCATTTAGAAGAAAACCAAAGTTACCTTAATGCAGTAGGTACGGGCAAATTTGAGAATTTAGAGGTGGGTATGGTGTTACGCTCAGTAGGTTATAGAGGAGTGGCTCTAGCTGATGTACCTTTTGATGAACAAAAGGGGGTGATTTCTAACAGAGCAGGTCGCGTGGTTTCACTTAGTGGTGAAGTTGTTCTAGGTGAATACTGCACAGGTTGGATTAAACGTGGCCCCACAGGTCTTATTGGTGATAATAAACCTGATGCAGTAGAAACTGTTGCAAATCTTTTAGAGGATATACCTAAACTTAAGCCAGCAGCAAATCCAGACCAAAAATCTATAGAGAATTTACTGAAAGATAGACATATTCACTACTTTACTTTTGCAAATTGGCAATACTTAGATAGTCTTGAACTGGCTAAAGGCAAATCTCAGGGTTGTTCAAGGGTTAAGTTAAATGACATTGAGCAAATGTGGTTATTTTGTCAAAAAGTTTAATTTATAGTTCTACAGAAAATTTTTTCCTTAGAAAAAATTCCCTATGTGAGCATGTCATTCCGAAGAGCATACCCTTACCTTTACAAGGGCAAGCAACAAGGGTAGAACGACGAAGAATCCCATGCCAGCATCACGCATGAAAGACCCTTCACTGTGTTCAGGGTGCAGGATGATCTTCTCCGGGCTAATAAAGTAAGGGCTTATCTAGATAATCTATAGTTCTCAAACAAAACTAGAAGTTTTGAAGCATTTCACAAGTGTATTTAGCTTATAATGGTTAGCATGATTAAGCTCAAGGATATTGCCTTAGAGCTACTAGAATATAAAGTTAAAGATTTGCTTGCTAAGCGTCCTTTCAGCGGAGGGATGGCTAGCGTTTTAGAATTAAGTACTCTTTTAAAGCAAAGATCTCTTACCTCTAAACAACAATCACGTTTTGATAGAGTAAATCGTGCCTTGGAAAGGTATGCTGCTGGGCAAGAAATTGCTCATTCTATTAGCTATAGTCATATTTCTAAAGAGAGCGAAGGCTCTGAAGCTATTATTAAGGATGCTGTAGAGGCCGCCAACTCTGCTTTTAAGAACTTTGGGGCAGTGATTCTAGGCCCTACTGAAAAAGAGACTCAAGAGCATGTCGAGCCCCAAAAGAGTACGATAAGCCCCCTCAAACTTGACTCAGCAAATGAAGGAATTGTTTCCCTTGATGCATCCAATATAAAAATACCCTTAAACCCTAGTAAGAAAAGTAAAAGTAAAGAATCTCAGATTCCTCTACCACCTTTAACTGAAGAAGAAAAGAGAGAACAAGTTTCCTTAAGACATTTAGCTCAAAAGGTTTGGTGGTCAGATTTAAGAAATACCTTTCGCTACCTTGCCAATGCCTATAGGGGTGAGTCAAGTAGACGTACAGTGCGTTTACTTTATGGGCTCTTACGCAATTTGGAACTCTACTCTAAAGATCCAAATTTTGCTACAGATGTTGCAGGAAAGAATTTTAAGGTTATTGAGACAATACCTGACTATGACCATCCTTTTTTACCTTTAAATAATGTTGAAGGTATTAGCGAACTTTTATTAGGAGTAGTTGAAGTCATGCTTACCTTTAAATCTCAAGGTAGTCCATATAAAAGTTTAGATATCACTCAAGAAGATGTTCTGCCTTATTTAAGGAATATGTCCCTAAACCTTGCTAAAGATCCATATGCTGGGAAAATGGGTATGATGGATAGACGAGGTCTAAGTAGTAAGCAAATTCAATTGGCACTTAATGAATTAGATCGAGAGAATATTGGTGAAGCTGCTAAATATGCAGAGAAGAATAGGCTTGAGGAAAGTTTAAAGGACGCTATTAAATTTGAGGAAGCTCAACGCGACTTGTTTAAGCAGGATGTAGCTGCCTATAAAACAGCTGCTCAAAATATATTTGATATATTTGCATCCTATGTACCTAAGCAGGTAGGTGGTAATGCTAATACACCAAGATTACAAGGTGGTATATTTTTAGGTGAGAACCCTACAACAAACTTATCTACTCTTCCTAGAGATGCTAAACTTCTTACTGTACACTTAAAAGGCTCAACTCGCTTTAAATTAGCAGGCCTAGACTTTGCAGTCCTTTCAGCAGGTGATGAGCGTAGTTTCTATGCTGATGGACTTAAATTATCGCTTGATCCCTATATTAACCTTAAACTGCGTAATAAAAAGGTGGAAGCTTTTCTTGAGGAAGATTATTTATATGTAAGTGTAAAAGCTGACTTTAGAACTATTTCAGAGCTTATAGCAGAAGGACTAGCTGTACAATTTATTTTAGAGCCTAGACGCCGTAATGCTGCAGGGAGTATTTTAGAAGGCATTACTGGTATTGCTGTAGGAGCTTCTGTGCAAGCAGCTGGGCAGGCTGTACGCCAAATATCTGATCTCTGTCGTGATGCCTCACATCCAAAAGAGGCTTTACTTAACCTTTTAAAGAGTTCAGCACAAGTTTACACGCCCTCTGCCTCGGAAAAGCTTGTGCAAGGATTAGGTGAGTACTTGTATTATAATATGAATGCCTTGGGTACACAACTGTTCACTTTGATAGAAAATTATCAGATTAGCAAAGACCAAGTAAATGTTTATGGTTTGGGTAAAAAGTCTCTCAGTATTAATCTTGGGGGTAGTTACTTGAGTATTCGTAAGCGTAGCTTCCTGGGAGAAGTTTATCAAGCTGTGCGTCTTAACCAAGAGCCTAATGTTAGTTTAACTGAAACTTTAGAGGAAAACGAAGAGCTTGAGGGGTTAATTGTCACTGCACATGAAACTGCACCAAAAGCCTTTTATGACTATATAATTTACCCTTTGAAAAAAGGTCAAGCGATTTTGGCACGCTCGAGTACAGAGCTTGCCACGGTTTACTTACCAAATTGATTTGGATGTTAGATATAGCCTTTCCTATATAAAATGATTTATATAAGCACATAAATTAGATAGTTTCCCATTATTTATTCCCCTAAGACTATCAATTACCAAAGATAAGGACAATAAAATTCAAAATCCTTGTAATTCTGTTATGCTAACTACCGGGACAAAAGTTAAGAGAAGAAGATTCAGCATAGAAATATGCTGAGCTGAAATGGAAAAAGCAAAGGCAGATCAACTAAAGGACAAACTAAAAGAAGCAAATATAAAACTACATGGAGCAAGACTAAACTTCATGTCTCGTTTCATAATGGCGATGATGGCAGTTAGAACAGTAAGTCTATCAAGAGTAGCAAGTGTGCTCAACGGTGCAGTAGAGATTGCATCAAACGAAAAACGTATCAAACGCTTCTTCTCAGAAGTAGAAATTGAAGGAGAGTGGTTAGCTAAATGTGTGCTAACTTGGTTACCTAAAGGACCTTACTTACTCAGTTTAGATCGGACTAACTGGAAACTGGGCAGCATAGACATCAACATTCTGATGTTAGGAGTTGTATATAAAGGCATGGCTTTCCCTTTGCTGTGGACAGTTTTACCACATGCCGGTAACAGTAACACCACAGAGCGTCTAGCACTCATTGATAGATTGCTAGAAATATTAGGTCATGAAGATATTGAAGCACTGGTGGCTGATCGTGAGTTCACTGGAAAAGACTGGTTTGAAGGGCTTAAAGAAAGACGAATCAGTTTTGTTATGCGCCTTAGGAATAACACTTTAATAGGTTGCAAGGGAAGGAATAGACCAGCTAGTGAAAGATACAAGCATCTCAAGGAGGGTGAGGTGTATGTACATTCAAAGCGTTGTAGAGTACTTGGCAATCGCTTATACATAGCAGTTACCAGAGCTCCTGATGGAGAGCTAGTGGTAGTTGCCACTACATCAAAGGTTAAAAAGGCTTTAGAGAGATATGCTAAGAGGTGGGGAATAGAAACGTTGTTTGGGGCTTTAAAAAGGAGGGGTTTCAATCTTGAGGATACACATGTGAGCATCACATCACGTTTGGACACATTGCTAGCTCTACTAACATTAGCATTTACTTGGGCATACTTATTGGGCATATGGCTTCATGAGCAAAGGCCTCTGAAACTTAAGAAGCATGGTTATGCTCCTAAAAGCATATTTAGACGTGGTTTTGAATTTCTTCAAAGTGTTATTGTTGCTGTTCTGGGCGAGGCTAAATACTCTTTCAGTTTTTGCCTCCATGTTTTGTCCCCGTAGTTAGTCTGTTATGATAAATTATGGCAAAGCCTCCTACTTATTTGCTCATTGCCACACCTAGTAAAACTCTTGCACAAAACCTTATCCCTGTTGCCGAAGGCCTAGAGTTAGGGAGTGCTATAGTCACTAGCGCAGAGAGGTTGCTTTTCCATGTACGCTCCTCTACCCCTCAAGCTATAGTTATTGACGATGATTTGATTGCTAGTATAACTCAGCATGATCTTATTGCCTTGCTTAGACGCAAGGATATCTTAGCTAATACTCCTATTGTTTGCTTAGGCGTGGAGGAATCTGAGACTCATCTTGCTAGGGTTACTTCTGGTGTTGACCTTTGTCTTAATTTACCTATTCAATCTGAACTTTTGAAGGCTTACCTGCAGAACTTTTTAGAGAAGCAGCATACTAATAAGGCCCTGCTTAGTGAATTAAAACACTTGCAAGATTTTGAGCGTGAAGTACAAAAGGATGAGAAAATTAAAGAGGACTTAACTCATATGCTGATTCATGATTTAAAAAGCCCTCTTTCAAGTGTAATGGGTTTACTTGATCACAGCATTGAAGTAATTAATGCAGCAGCTAATAAGGATGAAAATAGTATCCTAGAACTGCTTATCCTTGCCAAAAGTGAGTCTCAACACTTGCTAGGACTTGCTAGTAACATTTTGGATGTGAGGCGTATGCGTGAAGGCCACATGCCCTATCATCCTGAATGGATTGAGGATATGAGTGCTCTTGCTCATGATGCTTTGCGTGATGCCACTAGCAATTTTGAAGAGCGTAATTTTGACTTTATAGTTACCCCTGAGGCTAAAAGACTATATGCTGACCCTAATTTACTTAGACGTATTTTTAGTAATTTGTTTTCTAATGCTGTAAAGCATACAAGGCGCAGTGGTTACATTGATTTCAGGGCTTGGAAAGAAGAGGGTGATTTTATGGCTAGTGTTCGTGATGATGGTGAGGGGGTTCCTGAAGCTGATCAAAGACGCATCTTTAATGTTTTTGAGCAATCACAACATACAACTAGAAGTCATTATGATACTGGTATGGGTCTAACCTTTTGTAAAATGGCAGTAGAGAAACATGGAGGTAATATTTGGATAGAATCTAAGGTAGGCAAAGGTAGTACCTTTTACATTCGTTTACCTGAACGTGATGAAGAGAGTCTTGATGATGAAAATGTTATAACTCTAGTAGAAGATTAGAAATGCTTTCTTGGCAACTTGAGCATTCCCTATGGCAAACAGGTGTTAGTCCCTTAGCAGGCCTTGATGAAGCAGGAAGGGGTGCTTTAGCTGGGCCAGTAGTTGTTGGCGTAGTTGTTTTACCCTATAAACAAAACTATCCGTTTAAGGACTCTAAACAAATCAGCAGCAAAACTCGCGCTATATTAGTACAGGAAGTAAAGGATTGTGCTTTTGCTTGGGCACTGGGAATTGCTAGTGCTGCTGAAGTTGATAAATTGAATATTTTAAATGCCACCCATCTTGCGGCGAGGCGTGCTTTAGATCAACTAAAAAAAAGTATTGAGATAAAAGGCTTGATTACAGATTACCTAAAGTTAAAGGTGGCTTATCCCCTTGTTTCTGTACCTAAAGCAGATCAGATTAGTTTTCAGGTAGCAGCAGCTAGTATACTTGCTAAAACAGAACGTGATGCCATGATGCTAGCTTTTGATGCTAAGTACCCTCATTATAATTTTGCTAAACATAAAGGATATGGTACCCAGAGCCATTTTAAATCACTTAGTGATTTTGGCCCTTGTGACCTGCATAGGCGCAGTTTTGCACCTGTTGCAAGAGCTCTCAGCTCTAAGTTGTTTTTGTGAGTTTAATATTAAAGATTTTTCTGGAGAACTATAAGTGTGGAACAAGATTTTGTCTATATTGGAAATATGACAAAGACTGTGATAGAATCGGGATAGTAGCATAATGAAACGGTATAATAAGATTTTGAAGATCACTTTATATGTTGTCTGTAACCAAATGTTGGGATTGACTTGCATTAACACGTGGTGAATTTGCTCTAAAAACAAGTTATGTTATGAGGTGGAATTTTTAAAATGTTACTAGAAAAACTTACTGTCCTTTGTATTGACGATGATGAGCGTTTGCTAAACTTATTTAAAGTACAATTAACAAAGTATAAAGTTGATGTTGTAACTGCAAGTAGTTCACAAGAAGCTTATGAGTTACTTGAAAATGATTTGAACCCTAGTGTTATTTTGTGTGATGTGATGATGCCAGGTGAAGATGGCTATGAATTTCATAAAAAGGTGCGTAATAATCCTAAATGGCTGCGTATTCCCTTTATTTATGTAACAGCTCTAGGTCAGTATGATGACTACCGTGCAGGCATGGACTTAGGTGCAGATGGTTATTTAAGCAAACCTTTTACCCAACAACAATTAGTACAAGAAATTAAAATTGTGCTTGGCCGTAACAAAGATTTGAGTAAGCTGGGGCAGGTAACAATTAACCTCATGGGTGCTCAAAATGTGCGTTGTGGGGAAATTCTACATAAAGCTCCAGATCGTGGTGCAGAGCAACTTACTTTCTATCTTATTTTACAAGGTAAAGGAGCAATAAAACGTCGCACTGAAATTATGGCAGAACTATGGAAAGAAATTACCTTAAGTGGTTTTCGTAGTGTACTCTCAAGGGCAAAGCGTTGGAGTGAGGATTGGGCCAATTGGCATGTTACAAATAAGACCATAGAACTTAGCTTAATGGGGGATGTTTATTGTGATTTATATGAATTAGAGGATGCTCTTAACAAAGGTGATGTACGTCATATCGATAGCCTATATAAAGGGCCTCTGTTACCAAGCTATCAAGATGATTGGGTTTCACACAGGCGTGAATTACTAACAGCAAGAGTTAAGAAGGCGCTTTTTGAAGGTATGGATAAATCCTTACCCCCTCGAGTAAAAGCCCAAGGTTACAAACGTTTACTTGAGATAGACCCTGATGATTTTGAAATTTTAGAGGCATATAATAAGAGTCTTAAAGAGGCAGGTTTAAATACTGATTCTCAGACAAAAGAAGTAGCATAGTTTGTGGTTTATGTTTGATGCGAGTTTCCATAGAGCTTGTTCCTCGTAGTAAGGAAGGTTTGTTAAAGGAACTTAAACAAGTTAAGGCACATCTTAAAAAGGTAGATACCATAAATATACCAGATCTCTTACGATTTGATGTGCGTAGCTTAGAGGCCTGTGCTTTAGTTAAGGATTACTACTCACGAAGTATTCCACACTTAAGAGCCATTGATTATGACTTGAATCATCCTTTACCTTTTATTCCTATTTTAAAAAAACTAAATATTAGTGAGGTTGTTGCGATTACAGGGGATAAGCCTGCTGACCTTTCAAAACACATTTATCCAACTGGACTTTTGGGTTTTATACGAAAGATTAAGCAAGAATTACCTGATATTAAAGTTTATGGTGCTCTTGATCCTTACAGACAGAATTTTTTGGAAGAGATCTCATATGTAAGGCAAAAACTTGATGTTGGTGCAACAGGTCTTTTTACCCAACCATTTTTTGACTTGCGTTTAATGGAAATTTATGCTGAGTTGTTAAATGGAATAGAAGTTTTTTGGGGAGTAACTACGGTTACCAGCAAACGTTCGCAGAGGTATTGGCAGACTCGCAATAATGCTATTTTTCCAAAAGACTTTAAGCCAACTTTAGAGTGGAGTCGTAGTTTTGCTAAAAAAGCTTTTGAGCTTTGCAAGCATATGGATGGCAATATCTACTTTATGCCTATTCGTGCAGATATTTTGTATCTTAAGGGCATTGTTTAATTTAGAACAGTGATTTAAGCAGCTTTTAAGGATCTGTAATTTGAGGTGAACCTAATTGATCGGACAAAAAATCTAATTCCGTCTTCAACTTGCCTATTTGTTCGTACAGTGCAGCCTCTATATGTTCTTGTAGTCTGGCTTTTCTGCCCCTTAGTAATGAAAACCTTTCATGCAGTGCTTCTGATCCAGCTTTTTTCCATTCTTTAATTTGAGTGGTGTGTACACCATACTGGTTTGCTAATTCTGCTAGATTTTTCTCCCCAGCTATTACTGCTGCTGCAACTTTAGCTTTGAATTCCTTCTTATATGTTTTTCTTATTCCTTTTGTCTGGCTCATTTATATCTCCATATTCTAGATATTTTACATCTTCTATGGACCTTAATTTCACCGGGGTTTTTTGTCCAAATTTGGGGGGCAAGCTCACATTTTTATTGAGAAAACCATCAAAATCAAATAATCCAACTCCTATCTGTTTAGAAGGTGTCGTGATATAATTGTACAAAATGCCTATGACCAGTTGTCACTGTTGTGGCCTTATACAAAACATACCAAACTTACCCTTCAAAAATCATATCTATTGCTATCGTTGCCACACTAATCTCAGCAATAACAAACAAAAAACAAACCATTGGGCTATTGCTTGGGGGCTATCAGCACTGTTCTTTTATATTCCTGCTTTATTTTTGCCATTACTCAGCGTTCAAGAACTAGGACACCACTACGAGAGTCACTTGTTAAAAGGGATTTACTCTCTCTACATAGGAGGTCATTGGCTTATTGCCATGGTAGTCCTAGTTTTTTCAATAATCTTACCTGCCTTTAAATTAATCCTGCTCATATTGCTCTCAAACAAAAAGTTGTTGAGGCGCTCAAGCCATAAAGCCTTTCTTTACAGGGCACTTGATGGTATTGGTAAGTGGGGAATGCTTGATGTAATGATTGTAGCAATCTTGATAGCCTATGTTAAAGTAGGAGATCTGGTAAGTATTAGTGCTGGTTTAGGGTTAGTAGCCTTCACTTTAATGGTCATTTGTAATCTCTTAGCTAGCCTTAGTTTTAACCCTCGTCTTATGTGGGAGTAAAGTGTGACCAACATACCTACAGCTATATCACAACCTAAAAGACATTGGTCATGGGTTTGGCTTATACCTTTTCTTGCATTTGTAGGAGGAGGAAGTTTATTTTATCTGGGTATTAAGGACCAAGGCACGCCCATTACGATTTTGTTTAAGGAGGGTCATGGGCTTAAAGTAGGTGATAAACTAGTATATAGAGGAATTGATGTTGGCGAAGTTCGCCGAATTGAACTTACTGATGATACCCAAAATATCCAAGTTACAGTAGAGCTTACTAACTCTGCCGAAGTTATTGCTAGTTCCAGAAGTTATTTTTGGATAGAAAAACCACAAATAAGCCTAAGAAATATTTCTGGTTTAGAAACATTAGTTGGGGCAAATTATCTGAGAGTTTTACCTTCTAATAGTGGTACACAGCAGTATTCTTTTGTTGGTCTTGAAGAACCTCCGTTAGAAAGCTTTTTGGAAGCAGATGGTTTAGAAATCACTCTCTTGGCTAAAAATATAGGTGCTTTACAAAGGGGAGCCCCTATAAGCTATAGGCAAGTAACCATAGGAGTTATTACGGAGGTTGATCTTGCCAAAGATGCTAGTGCTGTTATAGCTCGAGCCTATATACAACCCAAATATACCTCATTAATTCGTAAAGGAACGCTGTTCTGGCGCAGCTCTGCTGTTTCTTTTGATGCAGGATGGTTGCGTGGTATATCTGTAGAGTTAGCTTCTATACAAGCTCTATTAGATGGAGGAGTTAATATAGCTATTCCCGAAATTAATGCAGGAGAAAAGGTAGAAAGTAATCACCATTTTGTTCTGCATGAGGAACCTGAAGCAGAGTGGGAACAATGGACACCCTATTTGCCTTTAGGTGAGCTAAACACAAACAACTTACCCAAGCCAGAAATGCTATTAGCTAGCTTAATATGGGAAAGTAAGAGCAATATATGGACATTTACTACTAGGCAGCATGTATTCAATGCCTTGCTATTGCCAGTAGAAGGGGGGTTCTTAGGCCCAAGCAATATATTCGTACCTCCACAAAATGCTAAAGAGGAAAAAGTATTTTTAAATGTAGAAAGCTTGCAAATTAGCTTGGACAATCAAGTAATTACTTTAGAAAATGGTTGGTCTTTTTTAAAAGCAAACCACCACTATGAACCCTGGGTACTTTATCGTGTACCACAAGTACCAGAAGATACTCTCATATATGCAAATAATGCCCATCGTTTTATAGCATCCCACCACTATGAACAAAAAGAGGGGCATTGGACACTTGATGACACCACATTTGATTCTAACTGGCATGGAGCGATAGTTGTTTCTGCAGAAGATGGTCATGCTTTAGGAATGTTGCTTCTAGACAACATATTAAAGGTAATCTTTTGGCCCTCTGACCTACTCTAGGTATTACAATGAAGTTAGAAAGTTATTTCTAAAGCCAGTCCAAGAAGGTACTTAGTATCATTCTAGGCTTATAAGAGAATGAGGTTACTCATCTTTATACCTTTTTGTACCTTATGTGGTAAAGTAAAACGAACCCAAATTAAATGAGAATGAGGTTTATCAACTATCAGTTTTTTACACGTTATTTTTTGGGGACCTAGAACAGGTATAGGACCAAATAGTAAGAAGCCTTTCTAAATGAACACTACCCTCATAACTGGATTACTTAGCTTTGCTGTTATAGCTTTAGCTGCAAAACAAATAGGGCAAATCTTTAAGCATTTCAAATTACCACTTATAAGCGGATTTCTGTTTACTGGCATAGTGGCAGGACCTTTTCTAATTAACCTTATTCACTCTGAAACACTCCAATACCTTCATTTTGTTGATGAAGTTGCTCTTGCTTTTATTGCTTTTACAGCAGGAAGTGAACTTTTCCTAAAAGAGTTGAAGCAGCTTTATAAAAGCATTATTTTGGTGACTTTGGGTTTAATCACTTTTACTTTGAGCTTGGGAGCTTTAGCTGTTATGTCACTAGCTAAATATATTCCCTTTATGCAAGATATGTCTGCCAGCAGCCACTTAGCAATTGCTATTTTAGTGGGAACAATCCTAGTAGCACGCTCACCTTCAGTTGCTATTGCCCTAATAAATGAACTTCGTGCCAAAGGCCCTTTTACTCAAACTGTTTTAGGTATAACAGTAATTACAGATGTAGTTGTCATTACCTTATTTGCCCTCAATGTTTCAGTAGCTAATACCCTTTTAACAGGGCATGGTTTTGATCTAATCCTTATTTTAGAAATTGGACTCGAGTTACTAATTTCTTTTTTATTGGGTTATTTAATAAAACAAATCTTAGTGCTGGTAATGGTAAGTCTATCATCAGCTAAAGTCAAGATAGTAGCAGTTCTTACCATAGGTTATCTCAGCTTTTGGTCCACCTCGCAAATATCACACTTTGCCAATAACCTCTTACATATTGACCTTAATATAGAACCTTTACTAATATGCATGCTTGCAGGTTTTTTATTAACAAATTTTAGTAGTCATCGCAATGAGTTTTCAAGTTTATTACTTAAAAGTAGTTTGCCGATCTATGTAGCTTTTTTTACCTTAGTAGGAGCTTCTTTAGAACTTGACATTTTAATAAAAACTTGGTCTATTGCACTAGCCCTTTTTTCTGTTCGTCTTATAGCAATCTTTCTAGGAAGTTTAACAGGTGGTATGCTAGCAGGCACACCTTGGCAACATAATCGAATTCGTTGGATGGCTCTTATTACCCAAGCAGGGGTAGGATTAGGTCTAGCTAAAGAAATGGCTGGAAGTTTTCCAGATTGGGGCCCTTCTGTTGCTACTATTGTTATTTCAGTCATTATTTTAAATGAGATACTTGGTCCTTTACTTTTTAAATGGGCTATAACCCTAGTTGGTGAAGCCCATACTAAAGCACAGCCAAAAGAATCTGATGGTGTTCGTGACACCATAATTTTTGGATTAGAAAGGCAAGCTTTTGTCCTAGCAAGGCAATTGCAAGCTCATCATTGGCAAGTCAAAATTGCAGATACAAAAACTCGTGAAGATAGCTTTGCTACCGAAGATGTGGAAATTCACTCAATTAGCCAAATAAATTTAGAGAGCCTAAAGGAATTAGGTGCAGACCATGCTGATGCAATAGTTTGCTTGTTACTCTCCGATGATAAAAATTATCAAATCTGTGAGCTTATTTATGAGCACTTTGGCATAGAGACTGTAGTGGTACGTCTAAATGACCGCACCAATTTAGAGCGTTTTCAAGAGCTTGGAGCTTTAGTAGTTGATCCTAGCACAGCTACTGTCCAGCTACTCGAGGAGTTTGTACGTTCACCCTCAACCACTTCTTTACTTTTAGGCATGGAAGGCTCTCAAGATATCGTTGAAGTAGAGATAAGAGATCCTAACCTTGATTGTGTTCTTTTACGAGATATACGCTTACCATTAGATACCTTGGTATTATCAGTAAAAAGACAAGGGAAGGTGCTAATTTCACATGGCTATACCCGACTCGAGCTTGGTGACAAAATTACTATAGTAGGTTCAGAGCAGAGTTTAGAAGAAGTAATGCTGCGTTTTGGGATATTAGATTAAAGGTCTTGTCAACTAAACAAACTTCTGATACACTAGCCATTGCCCAAAATGAGGGCATGTATTCGGTGGTAGCTCAGTGGTAGAGCGGTCGGCTGTTAACCGATTGGTCGTAGGTTCGAATCCTACCCGCCGAGCCAATTTTTTAATATTAAAACCTACTAGAGAAAAAATTGTTGAGGGCATGTTGCTATAGGTGTTTTTTACTTTCCAGTCCCTCTAAAAACTTTTTATATTCTTGGCTTTTGATCCCTATATCAACTCTATAACTTGGGCAAGATTACCCGTCAAGAGAGCTTCCACATCCAGCTCTAAGCCTACAAAAACAGTACTTTGTATCAAACCTTTGTTGTTTGGCATAAGTTTGCGATATTCTCCTTTGTCAAGGACAAACCAATCAAAAGCCTTGTCGTACACTTGCCACACAAGATACTCTTTGACACCGTTACGCCTGTAGACATTTAGCTTATCATGCAAGTCATAAGAGGCTGTGCTAGCAGCAATTTCCACTATAAGCTCAGGTGCGCCTACTATGTAGTCATCCTCGCTAATTCGAGATTGCCCTCCTACCTTTGTTGAGAAGCGCAAAAGTGCATCTGGTTGAGGATCATTGTCAATATCTAGGTGTACTGTGCTGTTATCGAATAAGCTTACATAGGGAGTGAAAGCTTTGTAATAGCTTAGCCAACCCATAACCAGACTGTGAGGTTCACCATGTGAGTGGGCTCTAACTGGTGAAGCCATGTAAACAACTCCTTCTATACGCTCAGCTTTTTTTATGTTAGGCATTGCCTTGTAGCGTTGCATGAAAGTATTGTGACTAAGCCTGTCTCCACCTTGCAAGGCAGGGATTTTTTTTGTTGGTGTGTTGGGTTTATTTTGTAAAGCTATAGGCATATTATTTCCGTAAAAATCTTAGAAGGAAGGCTCTCTAACTATCTCATTATAGATAAAAATCTTAGTTGGTGCATCCATTATAGCCACATTATAGCCTAATTCAAAGAAAATGTATCCTACCTCCAACCTTTTAAGTTTCTAAATCAGCGTTGTTTATTATGTAATGTATGCTGGAAATTAGGAAAGCTACAAACACAGACTGGGAAGCTCTCTGGTCTATTATAAAAGAGGTGTTTCTAGCAGGAAATACTTATCCGCACGCTCCAGAAACAACTAAAGAAGAGGCCTATAAGGCTTGGATGTTGTTACCTACAGTCACGTACTTAGCTATGAATAATAATGAAGTAGCAGGTACCTATTACATTAAGCCCAATCAACCGGGCCTTGGTTCACATGTGTGCAACGCTGGTTATATTGTTGATGGAAAAGCTCGAGGTAAAGGTATAGGTCATGCAATGTGCACCCACTCATTAAAAGAGGCTATAAAACTTGGCTTTAAAGCAATGCAATTCAATCTAGTTGTGAGCACAAATGTTAAGGCTTTTAAGCTATGGAAAGACATGGGATTTGATGTCATTGGAACATTGCCTAAAGCCTTTAATCACAAAGAAGAAGGTTTGGTTGATGCGTACATAATGTATAAGTGGCTAAATAAGGACGCCTGATCTTTATGCTTGGGTATTAAATCACAATAAATGAGAATTGATCTACCGATTTCACATCTTTTACTCATTAGCCTGACTGACAATAACTTAATTAGGCAGAAGACCTAGTTTTAAAGAAAATAAAATGCATTTTAGTCAAAATGCAAGCAAGTTTGACAACTTCCTATAAGTGAAGTTAAGGAAAAAGCCTAAAAATTATTGTGAGAAGTTTGAGTATTTATAGAAGTTAATTTGAAGCTAATGACAGAAGTATATCTAAAACTCGCATTTAAAGTAGGGTTAAATACCTTTTTTAGTTTAATTCTTACTTTAGCATTGTTCTCTACACCTTTTATAGCTTCTTTGCAAGAGTTTGCGCATGACCATGAGGAAGAAACTCCCCAACATGTTCACAACATCTCTGCTGTTTTAACTTCTTCTTTACCTAACATAATTACAAGTGGTGAGGAAAAGCTTATAGTGGTTATTCTTGTCACTATATATACAAGTGTACTATTAGCACACTTGCCTAATCGGGCTACACGCAGTCGTGCTCCGCCACTGCCTTACTTACACTAAATTTCCCAGATAAAATATGTTCCAGCAGCTCTTTTACTGTTAGCTTAAGGTAAATTAGCCTTGCTAGCGTAGTAGGTTTTGACCTAGTTTGTTAGCACTCAAGTGTTACCTCTACTCTCTAGAAAATTTGCAAGCTGTGAGTAGTTGTTGGGTTGTATAGTTATAAAGCTTTACTGAAACTCTTGCAGTAGCTAAAGGTTTCTTAGTTACTAGCTGTAGTAAGGTTTTTTGAGATGTGTAAGTGAGGTTTAATTAATGAAATTGTTTAAAGTTGTTTTATATTTGTTGGCTCTAGTTTCTTTGTTTGTCTTTGCTCAAGATAATGATAATGTAAAGACAGAAGGCAAAGTGCAGCATGAGACCATGCAAGATAAAGGAATGTCGGAGGATACTTCGGGAAATTCTGAGGCCAACGAAGCTACTGAAGGTGATGATGGGTCGACTGGTGATACTGAATTAACTGATGCTCCAGAAGAAAATTCTGAGACAAATGAAGTAACAGAAGAAAGTTCTGAGACTACTGTAGAAGTTGAATCTGAGGAAACTACTGAGGCTGAAGACGATGTTGAATCAACTGATGCTCCAGAAACAAGTCCTGACAAAAATTCTGAATCTGAAGAAGCTACTGCACCTGAAGATGGTGCTGAATCAACTGATGATGAAGTCCATGATATGGGTGCTATGGAGCATAGCATGGATGGCATGGAAATGCAGCATACTCCTGTAGAAGCTTCACAGGAAATGAATGTGAAGCTAAATGTTTACAAAGATATTTTTAGTGGTTACAGCATTCAGTTAATAGTGAATGGACTTATTTTTACCCCTGAAAATGCTGGGAAGCAGCATATTGATGGTGAAGGTCATGCTCACATTTATATTGATGGTGAGAAAATAGCCCGAGTTTACGGCACAAGTTTTCACCTAGGCAATATTTTGTCCGAGGGTGAGCATGAAATCAAATTAGCTTAAATAGTAATGACCACAACCCCTATACTTATAATGGTGAGCTAGTTGAGGATACAATTACTGTTGAAGTGGGTTTACACGGTACTATTAACGCAGATGAAGAAATGTCAGTAGAGCTTGATGCTTATGAAGATAGTTTAGGTGGATATAATATTCACATTCAACCTACTGGATTTGCCTTTTCAGCTGCTAATCCCGGTGCACTACATGTTAACGGTAAAGGCTATGCACAAATCTTTGTAAATGGCACAGTGATAGCTAGGTCCTATACCCCTTGGTATAATCTTAGTGGCAACCTTTTTCGTGAAGGTGAAAACGAGATTCGAGTTAAATTACTAAGCAATAATCATAATTACTATACCTATAGAACGAGATCAGTAAGTGCTACTTTGTTAGTGAATATAGCTGATACTGAAGAAGACCCAATGAGCATGGAAGGTCATGACCTGGAGTCTATGGACAATGAGGTTGATGAATCTGCTGAGCCTATGGATGAAATGGACATGGAAGGTCATGACATGGAATCTATGGATGGTTCTAAGGAGGAATCTGAAGAGGATACAGAGTCTGATAAAGCTATTGAAGTGGAATCTGAAACTGAAGTGGAAAAAGCTAGCCCTGAAAAAGATGCTGCATCACCTGAACAAGATTCTGAGGTTAATGACAGTTCTGATGATGGAAGTGAGGAAGATATAGACCAAAAAAATGAGCCATAGCTCTAAACAATAAAGTCTGAACTATAGCCCAATCAAATACGCCCCTTTATTATTTCATAATAAAAATTAAATTGCTGCTATAGCTTTCTAAAGTCATTAGCATAATAGGCTTTGGCAATAGATTATCTTTTCTAGGAGTTACTAAAACTTGTAAATCCTACTAGTTTAGGGTTTGTTATCAAGCTCTACTTGTGGGTAGTTACCCCTAAATAAAAATTTTAAGGAGAGATTAATTAATGGAATCAAGTCAAACTACTGAAACAACTGAAAACTCAAATGAGTACACTAAATCTCGTAAATTGTACAACTCTATTTGGCGCTGGCACTTTTACGCTGGTTTCCTTACCATTCCTATAGTCCTTTTTCTTGTTGTTACAGGAATTATTTATTTGTTTAAGCCACAGGTAGAACCTGCAATTTACAAAAGCTTGTATAACGTAACTCCACAGGGAACTATGCTTACTGAGGATGAGCAACTTGCTATTGCTTTGGCCACTATTCCAGAATCTACAGCTCGAGCATTCACCCCAAGTCAAGCCCCTAATGAAAGTGCCAAAGCCGAGTTAAATACACCTGATGGTCGTACTTATGTGTATGTCAATCCTTACAGTGGCGAAGTACTTGGCAGTCATGTACGTGACCAGATGATTTTTAGAAGAATTCGCAAATTACATGGTGAGCTTTTGCTCGAGCGTTTTGGAACTACTATCGTTGAGCTAACTGTTTCTTGGATGATGATACTTCTCATTTCAGGTTTGTTTTTGTGGTGGCCACGTCCTAAATTTACAATGTGGGGTACTTTTTTGATAAGAGTGCGTAAAGGTGGTCGTACTTTCTGGAAAGACTTTCATTCTGTTATAGGTGTTTACACTACTGTCTTTGCAGTAATTCTACTCTTTACAGGCCTACAATGGTCTAGTGTATGGGGTGGTGCTTTTTCACAAATACGTAAGTCCACAGAACAAGGTACTCCTCCAGCACTTCGTGGTGCTACCTTAGATACAGGAGCTACTTTAGCTGCAGGCCAAGCTGGTATTTCATTAGCAGAGGTTAATGCCATTGCTAAAGGGTTAGATTTACCAGCTTCATATAGCATAAGTATGCCTAAAAAACCGGGACATAGCTATGGGGTAAATAGTTCTTTGCCCAATAAGCCAAGCGCTCAAAAAAGTATCCATATAAATCCAGTCACTGGTGAAATTTTTCGTGAATTAAACTGGAAAGATAGACCATTCCTGTCTCAAGTTGTAACTGTAGGAATACGTTTACATCAAGGAGGCTTTTCGGCTGGATTAATTTTATTATTGCAGGTTTAACTGCTATTGGTATAGGTCTCCTTTCCATATCTGGATTTATTATGTGGTGGAAACGTCGCCCTGCCAATGTTGGCAAACTTGGAGCGCCAGCTATGCCTAAAGGTGTGGCAATTCCTAGAGGCATTACTATTATCACCCTTGTTCTTGCAGTGTTCTTTCCTCTAGTAGGTGCTTCTTTAATTGTTTTATGGCTAGCTGAGCAGCTTGTATTAAAACGTATTCCTGCTACAAGGGAATTCTTTGGTTTAGCTGGAGCTTAGGAAGATTCTCTTGCTTTACTCGAGTGTATTTGTAATTGAAAGCCATCAAAGAGAATTTGCCAGCAGCACAACATTGATACACCTGATTATCTCTACGCCATTTACACAACACAAAATGATGAATAAAACACTTGTCATGGAGCACGTGTTGTAAGGGTTCAAAATTCTGAACCCTTACAATTGATGCCCATAAAATCTCAGCAGGACTCTTAAGGATTAGATTTGAGGTTTACCCAAGTTGATCAAATACTTTTTTAATTTAATTAAGAATTCGTTTCTAAATTTCTTTCTAGGACAGCACAGCAGAACACTATATCTTCTATATGTCAAGGATGCAGAGCATCCAATGTATATATTCCCAAGCAAAGCTTGGGAACAGGTTGAGCAAGTTGAGAAATCAAATTTTTATCAAAGGAGAGAAAAATCATGAATACTTTCATAGAAACACAAAATCCAGCAGACCCCAAGACAAATAATAAGTTTTATTTAGCTACTTGGAGATGGCACTTTTACTCTGGTGTGTTTGTTATCCCCTTTATAGTCATGCTTTCCCTAACAGGTTTAGTTATGGTTTTTCATAACCAGCTTGATGGTTGGCAGTTTAAAAATGTGTTGTTTGTTGAGCCGGGAGAGGAAACTGTTACTGCTGAAGCCCAGCTCGAGGCAGTTCGCAAAGCCTATCCCGAAGCCGAAATTAGTGAGTTGATTCCACCAAGGGGGGCTAATCGCAGTACTCAAATTTCTATTACCACTTCAGAGGGTAAAGACCTATTAGTTGGTGTTAATCCTTATACAGGCGAGGTAGTTGGAAGTGCAGACCCTACAAAATCATCAAACTATATTGCTAACGACATTCATGGAACCTTTTTGCTAGGTGATATGGGTGATCGCTTAATAGAAATAGCTGCTGGTTTAGCAATACTACTTATTATTACAGGGCTTTACTTATGGTGGCCTCGCAATAAACAAGGTATGTATGGGACACTTTGGCCCAGGTTTAGATCAGGCAAACGTATTTTATGGCGAGACTTGCACTCGAGCCTAGGTTTCTATTTATCTCTAGGCATGGTCTTCTTTATGATTTCAGGACTTGCTTGGACAGGATTCTGGGGTGGTCAAATGACTCAAGCTTGGAGCACCTTCCCTGCCGAAAAGTGGGATAATGTACCACTATCTGATCAAACTCACGCTTCGTTAAATACTGGTGCATTGGAAGAAGTACCTTGGGGGCTAGAACAAACTCCTTTACCTGCTTCTGGTTCAATGGCTGGTGTGGAAGGTATTCCTGAAGGGTTGCCTGTGAATGTAGATACTGTAATGGCTTATGCTATAGATAATGGTTTTACAACTTTTCGAGTAGGTTTACCCACCAGTGCAGAGGGTGTTTATACTGTTTCTGCTGATACTATGAGTAGTGATGTTACTGATGCACGCAAAGATCGTACAGTTCATATAGACCAGTACACTGGTAACAAATTAGCAGATGTGGGATGGCAAGAGTACTCATTGGGAGCAAAGGCCATGGCAGCAGGTATTGCTTTACACATGGGTGAAATGGGTGGTTGGAACATTGCTCTAAATACTTTTTACTGCTTAGCTCTAATATTTATATCAGCTGCTGGCATAGTTATGTGGTGGTTACGTCGTCCACAAGGAGTATTTCGCTTGGTTGCTCCACCTATGCCTAAAGACATGCCACTTTGGAAAGGGGCTGTGTTCATCATGCTGTTTGTTTCATTGGCATTCCCACTTGCAGGCATTACCCTCTTAGCTGTACTTGCTCTTGATTTGCTAGTGCTATCACGTATTCCTGCACTCAAGCACATTTTTAATTAAGGGAGAACTTTTGCTATGCAAAACATTAACAAGTATTTGATTCAGCTATTTATTTGTTGTTTGTTTGTAAGCACATTTGCTCAGCAGATAGATGCAACTTTAGAAAGTGAGGCAGAAAAAACAGGATGGTTAATTTGTGTTCCAGAAAACCTAAGGCATGAACTTGTTTACAATGGATTTCCACAAGATGCCATATTTGCTTATCAAGGCTCTAAAAAAGAAGAGATGAAATGGTGTGTTGTTCAGGTAGACAACACTGCTGAAATCATCACTCAAGGTGTTGAAACATTAGTAAAATCTATTTTGGGAGCTACTGCTACAACTTTCCCTTTAGACCAACAAATAATAGATGTAGAAAGTATAGAAGATTTTAGTTTTGGGAGCTCCTATTAAAGGCTGCAAATATTTGTAAGAAAGTAAATTTTAATGTCACTGAATCTAAAAGGTCAAAAATATATAAGATCTCCACCACATCACACAGCTATTAAATTTGCCCAGCTAGTTTTAGCGCATAGCTGGGTAGTAGAAATTTAGTAGATAGCTCGAGACAAAGTGTGTCCACACAATAAAACTCAGATTACACATTCTCATAAGTCTCTGCCTCGAACGCCTAATAAAGCATTTTAAAGCAATTTTGTAAAGAAACAATTTAGGAAAAACACTTATAAGCAAGGAACAAATTTTAGGAGAAAAATACTTATATGAAAAAGATTTTGTTATTAGTCCTGGTCATTCTTTTAGTAGTTTTTTTAGTTGCTTGTAGCTCGAGCAAAAAACCAGAAGTTACCAGTTTCAAAGCTAGTAGTAGTTCAGTAAATTCTGGTGATGAAGTTACTTTTACTTGGAGTGTTAGTGGGAGCCCTGATTCAATAATTATAAACCCAGGCAACATTGATGTGACTGGCAAAACAAGCCACAAGATTAAAGTTAATGAGACGACAACCTATACTATTACAGTTAAAAATAGTGAGGGCGAAAATAAGGACACTTTTGAAGTTAAGGTTGGGCCAATAAATGTTAGCATTGCTTTTAAGGCAAAAGTTGGTAATACAAACTTTTCTTGTAATAGAAGTTTTCACAACATAGGCACAACCAATTCTGAGGTTACATTAAAAGATTACAGATTCTATGTTCACGACCTAGCTTTGATTAAGGCTGATGGTACAGAAGCTAAAGTTGCTCTAACGCAAGATGGTATATGGCAAAAAAATAATTTAGCACTAATAGATTTTGAAGATGGAACTGGCAATTGCTCTAATGGCACTGTAGAAACCAATACAAGTATTAAGGGAACTGTTGCTGCAGGGAGTTATACTGGTGTCAGGTTTTATCTAGGGGTTCCTTTTGAAATGAATCACCAGTTGCCAGAAAATGCACCCTCGCCATTAAACCTCACTAGTCTTTTTTGGGTATGGAATGCAGGTTATAAGTTTGTACGTATTGACTTAAAAACACAAGGTCAACCTGATGGTTGGCTTATTCACCTTGGTAGCACTGGTTGTAATGGAGCTTCTCCAACAGATGTTCCAACTAGCTGTGCTAACCCAAATCGCCCAGAAATCACTTTAAATAACTTTGACTTTAACAATGAGGTTATAGTAGCCGATCTAAAAAAACTTTTAATGAACTCTGATGTAGATAGTAACGTTTCTGACAGTGCTAAAGGTTGTATGTCCACACCAACAGACACTGACTGCATAGGTGTATTTAATAACTTTGGTTTGCCATTTGATGGTAAGGAATCTACAGGTCAAACCTTTTTCTCAGCTGTTGATCCAACACAAGAGCCACCAGAAGAAGCAGAAATCAAAAGTTTTACTGCGAGTCAAAGCGAGGTTGGCTCGGGTGATAAAGTTATACTTTCTTGGGATATAGCTGGAGAGGATATTAGCTCAGTAACTATAGATCAAGGTGTCGGCAATGTAACTAATGCGTCTAGCAGAGAAGTAATGGTAGATAAAACTACTACTTTTACTATAAACGTTACTAATGGTGGTGGTACAGTTACTAGAAAAGTCACTGTAAAAGTAGGTGCTTTTTTTGTTTTTGGTGACAAGAAAGTAGTAGTCATTAACCCAAATACAGCTAAAGTAATAAAAACTATTACCAGCGGTTTAGAAAAAGTATCTTGGGGAGACGCATTGCCTAATCCGGGTGGCTCGAGAGTATTTGCTAACAATAGATACAATGCAGATGAAGAAGAAATAAACCAGGTACTAGTTTTTGAAACTAGTGATTATAGCTTCCAAACTATTGATATTGATGGTGGTCGCCTTACTCATATGTTTAATCCCAATCACGAGGACTTTATGTGGACTCACTCTGATGCTGATGGCTCATTTTATGTGATCAATGTCCATAGCTTAGCAAAAGAAGGACCTTTTGTTGCTGCTTTTAACAATACTGGGCATGGTAAATTGCTATATCATCCTGATTTAAGCACTAAATCCTATGCTACCAACACTGATACTGCTGCTGTATTCCCTGTAGAACGCAGTAATCGCACAGTGGGTGATGCAATTACAGTATGTGAAATTTTAGATGATGATAGCAAGAAAATAATTGATACAGAAGGCGATGGAAAAGCTTTTGGTGGTACTCATGATAAAGCTTATGGAGTTGGTAACAAGTATGCTTATTTCCAATGCAGCGGCTCTACTACAGTAGGTGAGAAAACCTATAGAAATGGACGCCAAGCTGTTGTTAATACTGCAAATAATCAAGTAGTTACCCATTTAGGATTTGCTGGTCGTGCAGCTCAACCCTATGGCAATATTCTTTACTTTACTGATGGCTCTAATAACCTTATTAGGTCCATTGATACTCGAGTAAATGATGGTTTGAAAGTAACTGATCAGCTTACTGTTGGGGATCACCCACACTACGACATTAAAATGTATGAGTCAGGTGGCGTAAAGTATGGCATAACTACTACTTTGAGCGATGGAGAAGACGGCAACGACGTTTTATTAATTAAACTACATGACGATGGCAAACTGGAATTGGTGCGCCGTGTTGAAATTGGCAAATTGACAGTTCCAGAAGGGGCCCGTCACTTTGACCGTAGAAACGGCATTAGCAAGACTCATTTCTTCACTGTTAATGATGAAGGCATAGTAATTTTAAAACTTAGTGAATTAATAGGTGGAGGGAAAGTCAATAAGGAAACTGTACCTTTAACAGGTGCTGTTTCAAGAGTGACTCACGTCTATTACGATAACACTGGTGAGGATCATAGTAACCATTAGCTATTAATTACCTTGCTCAACCGTCCATTTGAGCAATAGGTTTAATAGAAAGCTCGAGGTAAAGGTTAGTTTTTGACATCCTTTCCAAAATCTCTACCTCGAGCACTCATTTCAAGTAGTTAGCTGCTTCTAACACAACTAACTACAAATTTCCCCTAGAAGATTTTAAGTTCACTTAATTGGAAGTACATCAACAAGTCAAATATTTTTCTCGGTTAAATGATTATAGGCTTCTAATTTAAATGGGGACTTTCCATATAGATTGGTGTGTTTGAATGCATTTAGTATTATCTGTGCTTATTATAGTTTTAGGAATTGGTTGCACCACTTCAAACAAAAACCCAAGTAGCAATTATCAATGGATCTTGCCTGCAGGATTTCCTGTTCCTAAAGTTCCAGAAGACAATCCCATGTCTGCTGAAAAAGTAGAGTTAGGTAGGCATCTATTCTACGATACCAGAATGTCACTTGATGGCAGCTTTTCCTGTGCATCTTGCCATCATCAAGATAAAGCTTTTACAGATGGTTTGGCACAAGCTATTGGTGTAACAGGAGAAGTTCACCCTAGAAGCAGCATGAGCTTAGCAAACGTTGCCTATAACTCCGTATTTGCTTGGGCTAATCCAAATTTATTCCGTCTCGAAACACAAGCACTTTTGCCAATGTTTGGTGAAACCCCTGTAGAACTAGGTTTAGTGGGTAAAGAAAAAGAGCTTTTACAAACTTTTAAGGATGACCCTTTGTACCAGCGACTATTCACACAAGCATACCCTAATGAGCAAGATCCTTTTACTGTATCTAACATAACTTTTGCCTTGGCCTCATTCCAGAGAATCTTAATCTCGGGTAATTCGCTATATGACCAGTTTAATCGAGGTGATAAAAGGGCCTTCTCTAATTCAGCGGAACGAGGTCTAAATCTGTTTTTTAGTGAAAGGCTTGAATGCTTTCATTGTCACGGAGGATTTAATTTTTCTCAAAGTGTGACTCATCAGGGAAAAGCTTTTACAGAAATCGAATTTCATAATACTGGCCTCTACAATATTGGTGGTGAGGGCGATTATCCTGCGGATAACACAGGCATTAATGAAATTACCCTAAAACCTGAAGATATGGGAAGATTTCGAGCACCCACCTTGCGCAATATTGCCTTAACTGCACCATACATGCATGATGGCAGTATAGAAACCTTACGAGAGGTCATTGTAGACCATTATTCTGTAGGAGGACGCACTATTAAATCTGGCCCTAATACAGGAGTAGGTAGTAAAAATCCCTATAAAAGTAATTTTCTTAGTGGCTTTTCCCTTAATGAAGAGGAAATTGACGATATTGTTGCTTTTTTAGAAAGTCTAACAGATGAATCTTTCATAACCGATCCTCGTTTTAGTAACCCGTTTGAATAGTTTGAACAAATTTTAAGGAGTTTGAAATATGCATTACCTATCTAGAAAACCTGCTAAGCTGTTTATAATTTTTGCACTGCTAATAGCTTGTGTGTCTTGTGCACCTAGTGTGTCTAGTCGATTTTATAAAATGGAGGCTAAAACCATAAGTGATTGTGTTAAAGGAGTAGCTGTAAACTTTATTAGTAGTCATAAAGATTTCAGTAATTGTATTGCCAGTACAGGTCAAACATTAACTGATGCTGAGCGTGGTCAGCTAAATAACTACTTGCTAACTACTGACAATAGTGAAATGCAGCTGCTCACCACAGGCATTTTGCCCAGCAATCCTCCTGCCAGTGCTAGCAAACAAATGGTAATTAATGCTATTTTGCAAGAGACAGAAAGTATTAGCAATAGCAGTATTGAAGAAACTGGACATGAGGATGAGGATGAGGATGAGGATGAAGATAATCATGATCACCATGATCATGATCACTAATCTATTTAGGATAACCTCTATAGACTTGAGGATTATTACTATTAAGTAATTTCTCTAGCTTAGAGCTTGTAGAAAACAACTTCAGCTTTATTAAGCTATATATTTGGAGATGAGATTAATGTCAGTTTTAAGTCTAAAAGTAAAGTTTTTACGTGCTAGAAAAAAAAGTGAGCCTTAGTTCATAAACAAACTATGGCCCACCATTAAAGATCACAATATTAATAATAACTTAAATTAAGTTGTTTTGGATTACCATAGTTTTTTAAAAATTACATAAAACAACTTTAGTCCGTCTATTAGGGCTAATTAAGTCTAGTAAATAACACTAATCGTAAAACTTCCTATTAATTAGAATACGTTGTAAAACTCATGTAGATCTAGTATAACAACCTTTCCTAAGGCAAAAATATCAACTTGATTTAAATAGTATCTTGTAATTATGTTGTGCTAGAAATGATTAAAAGATTTTTGTAGGAATTGTCCTCTATGAAGGTCATGTTCTTGGCATAAATAATTATTTTAGGTTTCCAAATAATGATTTTAAGTGCGCTAAAACAATGAAATCTGCTTTCATACGCATATATATCAATCAGGTTGTATTTTAGACAAGGTTTTGATTTATATGCAGTTAAGAATAGTACCACTTGAATTGGTAAAGACTATAAACTTTGCTAAGTTGGGTCATTTGTTGTATACATGACCTTACCACTGTTCTTCACCCGGAAAGCATTGGTGCTTACGATAATATTCTAAAATGGAACCTTCTGCCAAAGCCTCACGCAAGAATTCAGGAGGTGGTTTAAGCTTGAAATTTTCACTCCCACGAGTAATTGTACCAGTATACAAATCAAATGTTATTTCATCACCATCATTTAAAACTTCAGGGACTTCCTCAGATTCAAAAGCAGGAATACCAAGGTTTAATAAGTTCCTGTAGTGAATCCTTGCAAAGGATTTAGCAATAATTGCACCTATACCTAGCTTCTTAAGAGCTTGTGGAGCATATTCCCTACTACTACCTAAACCCCAATTACGCCCTCCCACCAAAATATCACCAAATTTAACATTAGCTGCAAACTCTTCACGCAAGTGCAAAAAGGCATATTTTTGGAATTTATCCTCTCCCACCATAAAAGGTGCATATTTACCCGGCAATATATCATCTGTATTAATAGAATCAGAAAATTTCCATACTCTAGCCATGGCTAACCTCTTTGGGCAAACTAAGCACGCCCTGCAGAGCAGTTGCTGCTGCTACTGCTGGACTAGTCAAAAAAATCTTAGCTTCCGCGCTACCCATACGCCCTATAAAATTACGATTGCTGGTAGAAACACAAATTTCTCCCGGAGCAAGTACGCCCATGTGACGTCCCATACAGGGACCACAGCCTGGCGTGCCAATAGCAGCACCTGCTGCGATCAGTTTACTCAAAGTACCATCTGATGCAGCATCTGCTAAAACTTGTGAACTAGCAGGAATTATAAGTAGGCGTGTGCCATTGGCAACCTGCTTACCTTCTAAAATACTAGCAACAATATGCAAATCATCTATACGCCCATTAGTACAAGTACCAACAAAGACTTGATCAACATGGATACCAAGTTGTTTGTCAACAGCATGGACATTATCAACATAAAAAGGCATGGAAACAACTGGTTTTAAGTTAGCAAGGTCAATATCAACAACTTTACTGTAAGTAGCATTAGAATCAACCACAAGCCACTGGGGCGCATCATACTCATCCAAGATCTCACCGCTTGGAGGTACTAGCCCCACCTTTGCCCCTGCCTCAACAGCTAAATTAGCCAATGTCATACGCTCAGACTTAGTAAAACTTTCTGTACCATGATACTCAATACTCATATAAGTTGCCCCATCAGCAGTAATCCTACGTACAACTTCTAAAGCTATGTCCTTAGCGCTTATTCCAACTGGTCTTTCCCCTGTCAAGTTTACCTTCACAGTTTCAGGTACTTTAAGCCAAATTCGCCCTGAAACAGCTGCTAGAGCGATATCTGTTGCACCCATACCGGTCCCAAAAGCACACACTGCTCCATAAGTTGTAGAATGAGAATCACTACCCAAAATAATCCACCCCGGACGAGCTAAATTCTCCTCTATAAGCACCTGATGGCAAATGCCACGCCCTACATCAAAAAGCTTTAAGCCCTTTTCGCGCGCATATTCCCTTACTTTCTTTTGAGTAGTAGCTACTTCTACATTGGCAGCAGGAGCAACATGATCAATAACTATTGAAACTCTTTCAGGATGCTTTATATCACCACCAAGCTTATCTTCTATAATCCTAATAACACTAGGTGCTATAGAATCTACCGTCATTACTTGATCTACTTCAACTACTGCTAAGTCACCAGCCCTAACACGCTTACCTGATTTTACAGATAGAATGCGTTCGGCAAGGGTAAGTCCTTGTAAATTAAAGGTTTGTGCCATCAGAATCTATTATACTATTTATAATAAAATCCATTACCATAAACTACTATTTCTACTCCTCCGTCAACCACTACAGGGTGGGTAATCTTCACGCCAACAACACCATCATAACCCTTTTGTTTGGCCTTCTCAGAGAGCTTATCAAGCGCCCTATCAAGGGTACTTTCTATGAGCTTTTCATAGTGTTCCATTTTACCACCTATAAGATTACGAATATTTGAATGAATATCCTTAACCACATTAGCTGCTGACACAGCACAAACTGTAAGTAATTCTCCTTGCTCAATATTTTTCTCAGGCAGTTGCTCAAGGCAAAAAAGCATCAGGCTTTATCCTCTTTAGACTTGACTTCTCTAATAATAACTTTCTGCCTAGAGCCAAAAAGTAGTCTTGATAAAGAGTTTATTACTAGTAATACAACTAATAAGGCAAGAACTCCATAAAGGAAAACCTGTTGCATATTATACTTGGCTAGAAAAAGGCTGATTGAGATTTCTCCCGATAGAATTTTAGGTAAATCACGATATATGCTAAAGAGTGACGTATCTGTCGTCAAGAATAAAATGGCAGCATTGGGGTTACCGCTGCCAACAATCCCATGCTTGGCTTGTGAGTTAGTGTATTTCCCAGCAAGTTGAGGTGATTGTGTCCATAAGGTAATTAGTTGACTATAAGCATCTTTGGGCAGCCTTTCAACATACCAAGCTAGGCTGCTCAGTAGCAGGGGAGAGTGCTCGAGCGCAACAAGCCTTAAACTAGCAGTAGAAAGATTACTTAACAACGTATTAAGAGTACTAGTTGACATCAAAGCAAGGTTAGCTATAGCTTCAGAGTTATTTAAGGCTAGCAAATTCTTTAGTGTTTCTTTACTAAAATCACTAGGTTCTTTATGTAAGTAAAGTGGCTCTATTTTTACTACTTCATCAAAGCGTGATCCTGCCAGTTCTGCCCAAGCCAAGACTTCAGGAATAGATTTTAATCTTTTTAGTAAGGCTGTACTGCTAATCGGTAAATCTACTAATTGGGCAAGCCTGCCAGAATCAAGTGCTTGTAGCAGCTCTTCTTCACCTGCTATATCTAAACTTTCAGAAAGCAATTGAAACTTATTACTAGTCACACCACCTAAAAATGCTTTAAATTCAGAGTTTACTTCTGCTAAATTTAGCACACGCTGAAACTTAAATCGAAAATCTTGCCACTCATTGTAAATAGTATCGGCAATTTCTCTAGCTGTCTCAACACTAATCGCTTCTAGTTCGTCTTCTATGCTTAAAGCAATTTCAGCTTGAATTTCTTTGGCTACCTCTTCACTAGTTAGCGCCTTTTCAATCATGGGCAAAGCACCATTATTACCATCAACTAAATCCCAAGCAATAAGACCTAAACCAACCACCCAACCCACAACAGGAATCGCTGCACTAGCAGCCCGTCCTGCTACACGACTAGCTATACGGC
This sequence comes from Trueperaceae bacterium, assembly GCA_965223045.1. Taxonomy (GTDB): domain Bacteria; phylum Deinococcota; class Deinococci; order Deinococcales; family Trueperaceae; genus CBDCVN01. Next base: position 1,710,232 of record CBDCVN010000013.1, on the reverse strand, counting down.
CAGCTATCCTTTGAGAAATACGAGTGCCTAAACGCTGTAACAATCGCCTAGCAATAACACCTGCTACAATAACCGAAATTCCTAAAGCAGTATTACCAGCAATAGGCCTAGGATTAACATCCTCACCAACTTGGTTTAAATCAACTTCAGCCGTTTTAGCTACTAATTCAGCCTCAAAAGCCTCTTGCACAGTAGAACCATAGCTATCGCTGATAAATTCTTGTATGCAAAGAATGGTGCTTGAGGCCACTCTTTGAGTAACAGTTTCAAGTTCACCAGTGATATCTGCTGCTACAGCATTAGAAAGTTTCTCAATACCTGCAGAAAAACCTTCAGAGTTAAAAGTATAATTGGTTATTTCTTCAGCTAAAGCTTGGGCTTTTTTGGTATTCCAACTAGACCAAAGTCTTCCAAAATAATTGGTGTTTTGCCTTATCAAATTTGTTGAGTTTTCTACTTCTTGCTCTATAACCTCATCCATACCAACAAGACGCCATTGCTTTGCAATTATTGGTCCAAGTTCTAAAGCATTTACATCTGCTCCAAAAAGTTCTTGATTTAAAGAATTAAGCTCATCACGCAAGCTAGACTCATCAATACTATTACACTCTTCAAAACGTGAGTTTTGGGCTAGGACAAACCCCCCTAGTCCTAATGATAAATAAATAAGCAACCAAAATATACATCTTTTACATTGTTTCATTTGCAAATCCTTTGCTAGGCTTCTTGTCTTACCATTGCCTGCAAGATACCAATGATCTTTATAACCTCTTTGAATCAAAATCATCGAGATCAATATAAATCGTATTATTTTCTAATCTTAGAAATTTCTACAAATTTCCAGAATTAATACGTACCTCGACAATAATTTTTAGATCTTTATTAAGTTCGGATTTCAGGATTGGAGTTAATTTTGCTTCTGAAGGGAAAACTCTGAATTAGGTATCTTCTTAGAATGACAAGTAATGAACACAATACAGGTAAAATGTACCTTTGGGTCAAAGGGTCTAGGGTTTAAATCCTTCTGGGCACACCAAATTTTTTAGTTCAAAAGTAATTTCATTAACACAGCAACTGCTAAGCCAATCATGGCAAGAGGAATTAGACCTTTCCAACAAATCTCCATTAATTGATCATCGCGATATCTAGGTAGTGTGGCACGCACCCACATAATCAACCATGAAATCACTGCTGTTTTAGCTAAAAACCATAGTAAGCCATAGCTTGCTGCTAAAAAATGCCCAAATTGGTTTAAAGTGCTATTTACTACACCTAAATTACGCAATACATTAGCAAAATCCCAGACGCCTGCAAAGGGTTGCTGGTAACCTCCCAAGAATAATGTGACGCCTAGGGCTGGTAAAAGAAAAAGTTCGGCAAACTCTGCTACAAAGAAAAAGCCAAAACGCATTCCTGAATATTCAGTGTGGAACCCAGCCACTAATTCTGATTCGGCCTCTGGTAGATCAAAAGGTGTCATTTTGATTTCGGCAAGGCTAGCGATAAAGTAAACAAAAGCGGATATAAAAAGAGGAAAGCAAGTCCAATAAGAGTGCTGTGCTTCTACAATATGGGTTAAGTTAAGGCTGCCTACCCATAGAGCTACACTAAGGAATGAAATAGCTAAGGGGATTTCATAACTAACTAACTGAGCAGCTGCGCGCAGACCTCCTAAAAGGCCGTATTTATTGCCTGTGCTCCAGCCTGCTATTAATACACCATAAGCTCCAAGTGTGCCTGCAGCAATGATGAAGAGCAGGCCAGCATCTAAGTCGGCAAGCACCCACTGGGGTGCAAAAGGTAGTACAGCCATAAATAAAAAAGTAGAGATGAAAAGCATTATGGGGGCAATAGTGAATACCCAAGGGTCGGCTCGAGCAGGCCTAAAATCTTCTTTAGAAATCAACTTAAAAGCATCTGCTATGGTTTGAAAAACACCTCCAGGGCCATTGTGTACAGGTCCATAACGGTTCTGAATTAAAGCCAAATACTTTCTAAGTAGTAAAATTAATATAAGAGCAGCTATAGCAATAACTAGAAAGCTAAGTAAAGCTGCCAATATGCCATAGCTTATCAAACCCCAAACTGTAAACTCTCCATCCTTTGCAAAAGGAGAATTAGTTAATTTAAAGAGCCAAGGTAGAAACCCAAAAATAGTAAGTAATAAAGCAATCATAGCTATGAAAAGTAAGCCATAACCAAAGATTTTAGAAAGATTATTTGATTGAACTGGATTGTAACCTACCAGTTTGGGCCTGAAATGCCTATCTGGTGGTATGGGAATGTGGTTTAGTTGGGTATGATTTTTAAGAGGCATAACCAGCTTTCAAAATATATATTATGCCTAACATTATAATAAACTCTAACATTAGGAGCAAAAATTTGATAGGTTAGGTTAATGAGTATAGTTTTTGTTATTCTTGGCGCTGGACTCCTTTATTTAGGTGGTGAGGCACTAGTACGTAGTTCTACTAACCTTGCTAAGCAATTAGGTGTTAGTTCATTAGTTATAGGTCTTACTGTTGTTGCTTTTGGTACCTCGAGCCCCGAACTAGCTGCAACTCTCATGTCAGCTTTCCAGGGTGTGCCTGAAGTTGCTATTGGTAATGTAATAGGCTCAAACATTGCTAATGTAGGGTTAATCCTTGGCTTAACAGCTATTGTTTACCCTTTATTAACAAGGCGAGTTTTTGCCTTGCGTGAAGTGCCTATAATGCTTTTGATAATGCTTTTAGTTGTGCCTGCTATGTGGGATGGGCAAATACAACGCTTTGAAGGGTTATTTTTAATACTTCTCTTACTAATTTATTTAGTATATCAATTTAGAAGAGGCTCAAGTGAAGCAGATATAGCAATTGCACCTGCCAAAATGCCGATATGGCTAGCGTTTTTAGGAACAGTTGTTGGAGTTGTTATTCTAGTTGTGGGAGCTAAGATTCTAGTTGAAGGTGCTGTTGATATTGCTCAGTTTTTGGGTGTACCTGAGAGAATAATTGGACTTACCGTGGTTGCATTTGGTACTAGTTTGCCTGAATTAGCTAGTAGTATAGTTGCTGCCATCAAAAAAGAAACTGATCTTATTTTAGGCAATATAATAGGTTCAAATGTTTTTAATGTGTTAGCCATTTTAGGTATTACTGCTGTGGTATACCCTATTAATCCTGACTTTGATAGTTTAATGTCTAATACTGGCTTGCTTATTGATATTGGGTTAATGATGTTTTTAGGTATTTTACTTATTCCATTTATGTTAGGTAGAAGTCGCTTAGGACGGTTAGATGGTGTGGTGTTACTTGTTATCTATTTAGCTTATATAGTGTTTCTGTATACCTTTAACCTTACTACAGCTTAAGTAAATAAAGTAAACATTAAGTATTATTGACACAAGTTCAAAATATGAGCGCTTGATAATAAATGACTATATTTTATTTTCCTGCAAACCGTGAAATAGGTCTTACCCAATCAGGAAATGTTTTCAAAATTGACTCTTGCTCCTTGATAGTATTGTAAAAGGGTTCCAATAAGGGTCGGGTAAAAAATCCCTGATTTGGAGATGTATTCACATTTATACATTGACATATATCAATACAATGATGTAAGATGAAGTTATGAATGACCTTGTCTCCAAATTCAAGGCTTTAGGTGACCCTGTAAGATTATCGATCATTCATTTTCTCAAGACACCCAACAAAACCTGTTGCATAAATGATGATGGTGTTTGTGCTTGTGATGTTGAAAGCTTCTTGGGGCTAACACAACCAACAGTAAGTCATCACATGAAGGTTCTTGTGCAAGCAGGTCTTGTCACAGCTAAAAAGCGTAGTCGTTTTATATATTATGAACTCAATCAAAATGGTTTTCAGGCAATAATGTTAGAATTCGCTCAGTGCTGCACACCAAATAATAACCCTATGACCTTAGTCGACGAAGGAATCTCTGATGAAGGAGGTGAACCATGATTCCATTCGCTGTAAATAATTCTTGTGATTGTGATGACCCAGACTGCTCTTGCGGTGGCGGTTGTTGCTAAGCACCCTTTTGAAGGTTTGGTATTATCCAAGCCTTCTTTTTATGGTTCTAATCATCTTTACGAATACTAAAAACACGGCTAGCACCACCCTCAGTTGTAACACCCCAAAGGACATCTGCTACTTCCATAGTAGTTTTCTGGTGGGTAATTAGGACAAACTGTGTACCTGCTTCAGCTCTCTGAGTAAGAAAGCTGCAAAAACGGCGTATATTAGCTTCATCTAAAGGTGCGTCTACCTCATCTAAGATGGCTATGGGCAAACCTTTCTCTTGTCCTTCGGTACTTTCACCAGACATAAGCGCAAAGAGAAAAGCCATTGCTCCCATGGTTCTTTCTCCCACTGACAATAAATTCAATGAGCGCGTTTGTTTATTGCTAGGTTGCAAACTTATCTTTAAACCTACAGGGCGGTCCTCTTCGCGATCTACCTTTATATCAGAATCAGCATTGGTTCCAAAGAGCTCCTTAACATGTGTCTGGAAGTTTTTACGTAGTCTAGTTAGAGCATTATTTAAACGGGTAGTAACTTCTTGTTGTATATCAGCAAGCATATCTTCAAGCTCTTTAGCAGCTTGACTAATCTCTTGATTTTGATTTTGCAAGTCATTAAAGCGTTGTGTCTGAGCTTCAAGATCTTGTTGAGCACGGTGGTTAACAGGACCAATGGCTTCAAGCTCGGCTTCCACTTCGCTTAAGCGAGTGCGTAGTTTTCTTAGAGAACCTTCCAAAGGCTCTAGTTCTTCAGGAAATTCTTTTAGATCACCCTCAGCGGCTTCCATAGCACTTTCTCGTCTAGCTAGGCTAAGTTTTATTTCATCAAATCTAGCTACTATTTCCGCTTGCTGATCAGTCAACTCACTTAGTTTTTGTTCTGCTTGTTTGCTTTGGGATGTAGCTTCATTATAATTGGCTTCAACTTTACCAATATTCTTTGGTATAGCTGCTTTGGCAACCCTTTGCTGCTCTTTGGCTTCTTCAACTTCCTTTCCAGCCTTGGCAAGGTCTTGGTCAATTTCTTTAAGTCTTACTCTAAGCCCCTCTAAATGTAACCGTCCTTCTTTAAAAGCCTCAACTGCTTTCTGGTAATTTTGCTCGCGTTCTCTAAAAAGCACTAACTGTTGCTTAATTTCGGACACTTGAGCATTGGCTGTAGCCTCGGCTTGCCTTAATTCTTCAACTTGTTGCCCAAAAGTTTGTTGCTCACTCTCAAGTTGTGGTAATTCTGCTATATCAAGGTTTAATTCAGGAGGTTTTAAGTTATCTAGCTGCTCTTTAAGCTCTACTTGACGCCTTGTAAGCTCTTCTACAAGAGACTTGTTAGCAATGGTGGCTTCACGGGCTTGGTTGTATTGTTGCTCGAGCTGCTTTAACTCCATTTGCTCATCTAACAAGGTCCGTTTAGCAGCATTTGTCTGGTTTTGTAGGTCTTCAAACTTTTTATAGGCTGCTGCACGCTTTTCTTCTGCCACATGGTAAATTGCTTCAGTTGCGTCAAAGTCATTTTTCAAGTTTAGTACAACACTTGCGCCCCCTCGCTTACCACCTGTTATAGCACCATAGTTCTCTAAAATATCCCCTGCTAAGGTTACAAAGCGTGGTCTTTGTCTGTAGCGTTTGGCTAAGTTAGTAGCTTCATCTAGACTTTTAATGACTGTGGTGTTGCCAAGAAGCTGAGTAAAAATATTGTGGTACTGAGAGTCAAAATCAATTAGCTCAAGGCAAGCACCCACAACACTAGGCTCATAAGTTAAATCATGAGGGATATTGCTACTGCGGCCTGCAATAAGATCTAGCGGTAAAAGAGTTACCATACCACCTTGGTGTTTAACATAGCGAATAACCTCTTGGGCAGTATTGCTAGAATCAACCACCACATTTTCAGCACGGCGGCCTAGTGCTGCACTTAAAGCTTGTTGATATTCATCTGGCACATTTAGTAAGTCTGCTACTGAACCAACAACACCTCTTATACCTGACTGTAAAGCATTTTTAGGCCCTTGAGCATAACCCTGACGCGCTTCAAAAGCAGCTTCAATGCGCTTTAGATTTTGCTTTAGAGCCAAAGCTTCAGCGGCACAATTAGCATGATCTTGTTGGCTATCAACGAGTTGTTTCTGCATAGTTTCCAAGGTTACTTGTTGCTCAATTATATGCTTTTTCTTGTTCTCAAACTTATCAACTATTTCTTGTTCATTACTTTCATTATTAGGCAAGTTTTCAAGCCGCTTTTCAATTTCACTAAGTTGCTCCTTTAATTGATTAACTTGGCTTTCAAAAGCTGCCTCGGCTTGGGCTTGGGCCCGTTCCATATCCCGCAGTTGTCTAAGCTTTTCTTCTATGCTTGTTTGTTTAGCAGTCAGTTCGCTTAGGGCATGTTGTTTTTCTGCTAGTTGAGCTTGGGTTTTCTCTAGGCTCTGCTCAAATTCCCCAACATCACCTTCAGGAGGTGTTGGTTCTGGGGTATTCTCTAAATTCTCAACATCTCGCTGCATAAGCTCTGCTTCACGAAATAAACCCTGTTGGCGTTGCAATAAATGAGCTAAGCGTTCCTCGGCTACACGTACGTCACCACGTTTAGCTTCTAAGTCAGCTAAGGCTTGGCGGTAGTTGCTTTCCAGTTCAGTTACAGCTTCCCTAGCCTTTTGCCAACTTTCTCTGGCTTCGCTAAGGCATTGCTCTCCTAGTTTACTTTCGTTCTCGAGCTTTGTCCCATCATCTTGCAGACTTTTAACTTCTATGCGCAAACTCTCGGCACGGCGGTAGGCTAGGGTAAAACGCAGCTGCAGTTTCTCACGGGTTAACTCTGCTGATTTGGCAGCTTGCTCAGCTTCTGCTGTTAGTTGTGTTAACTGTTTTTCTAGTTCACTGACTATGTCTTCTAAGCGGGTTAGGTGTTCTCGAGTTGTTTCCAAACGAGCAATAGTTTGCTCACGCCTGCTGCTTAGACGCGAAACCCCTGCTGCTTCTTCAACATAACCAAGCAGTCTAACTGGATCTGCCATTAGCACCCCACTTACTTCCCCTTGGCCAATAATAGCCAATCCACCCTTGCCCAAACCACTACCTGCTAGAGCCTCTTCTACATCAAGGAAGCGAGCATTCTTACCACCTAGTTTGAGTTTACTTTGACCATCTTTAAACAAACTCCGAGTTATATGTAAACTTCCCTGCTCATTCTTTAGCGACAAGGCCACCTCGGCATAGCCAAGACCGCGTTTACTAGCTGAACCGTGAAAAATAAGCTCGGTTTTGTCACCAGCGCGAAACTCGCTGGCTCTGCCACCACCACTGGCCCACTTGAGGGCGTCAATGACATTTGATTTACCTGAGCCATTGGGACCTACAACACCTGTAATGCCTTCATCAAACTCTATAGTAGTTTTATCAGCAAAGCTCTTAAAACCCTGTAAGCTTAGTGATACTAGGCGCATTTTTCCACCCCCAATACTAAACTGCCTTTTGAGAGTGACCTGTTATTAATAATCAAGAAGGCCTCTCAATACAGTGTTGAAAATACATCTTAAAATATTTAGAGTAAGAACAGTTGGCACGATCAACATACTACCGCTATGATACTGGCAGCGCAAATTTACCAATTTTGCCCTTAAGTTTGCGATTTGCAAAAGTACCGAAATTTACTTAGTATCAAAATCAACTAGGGCGTGTGGACACCTAGAGTGTGAAATCGAAAACGCTACTCTTAAATACCTTGGATAATCCTGATGCTGACGCATAAGCTCCTCTGCAATCTGGTAAAGATTATGTGGTTAACAACTAAAGCTTCTCGCAAATATAGGCTATCCTGCAATTTTTTTTGGAATTCACATTTTCTAACAAATAGCTGTCCTGAGACTGGCTAGTTTGGTTTTGATATCTAATGCGTGCAATTTCTGATTTGTCATGTCCACATGCCCTAGGGCGTGTGGACACCTAGAGTGTGAAATCGAAAACGCTACTCTTAAATACCTTGGATAATCCTGATGCTGACGCATAAGCTCCTCTGCAATCTGGTAAAGATTATGTGGTTAACAACTAAAGCTTCTCGCAAATATAGGCTATCCTGCAATTTTTTTTGGAATTCACATTTTCTAACAAATAGCTGTCCTGAGACTGGCTAGTTTGGTTTTGATATCCAATGCGTGCAATTTCTGATTTGTCATATCCACATGCCCTAGCTCCATAGCAAACGTGATAAATTTAATAATTTCTTGTTCCTTCCAAAAACCAACATTGTTTTTAAGCTTTCTCTGTAGTCTGTAAGGTTCATTTTATTCCTTGTGTCTTTATGGCTGTAATTATGTTTGCCAGTTATCTAACATTCTCAAAGTCAAGTTAAGCCAAAACATAATCAATTTGTTGCCTAGTCCACCGCTTAAAACTTCCCAAATTGGTCGTACTCCAAAGAATAGCAAAACGTTAAGATAAAAGCCGCTACTGAGGACAAACGTCCTCTAGGACATTATTGCCTAGGGCGTTACAATGCGCTGAGAATTGGCTCTATGCTATTTTGGAGTATTAACTATATAATTAAGCTTTGCTCACACATCACTGCTATTAAGGCTTGAGTTAAGTTGATGTGAGCTTGAAAAGATTAACATTACTTTACTGGTTACATATTATTCGTGCTTAACTTTACATTTAGATTCGTTTGATAGGAGGACATGTGCTCAAAAGAAAGTGGTTATACTATGGGCTTTTATACTATGGGTTGCTGCTCATACTTTCGGGTTGCTCCCTTAGTGGCCCCGGTTCAACTTTTGACGTTAAAGGGGAAATTGCCCAAGATCAACTAGATCTCTTTATGCTTACTTTTTGGCTAGGGACAGTGGTCTTTATTATTGTAGCAGCGGTAATGGCTTATATTATCTGGCGGTTCCGTGCTAAGGATGATGAGGATGCTAAAGCTATACCAGCTCAAGTGCACGGCAACACCCTTGCTGAGTTTGTTTGGTGGGTTATTCCTGTACTACTTCTAGCAGTCATTGCTTGGCCAACAGTAGGTTTAACTTATAAACAAGAAGCAGCGAAAAATCGTTCTGCTGAAGGTGAATTAGTTGTTAATGTTACAGGTTATCAGTGGTGGTGGAAATTTGAGTACCCTGAATATGGCATTGCAACTGCTAACGAGTTACACATTCCTGAAGGTCGGCGTGTAACTTTAAAGCTAAACTCTGCTGATGTGCTACATAGTTTTTGGGTACCTAGACTAGCAGGTAAAAAAGATATTATTCCTAACCAAGAGAATGTTCTTTGGTTTGTTGCTGACGAGTTAGAATCCGATGAATCAGCTGTTTATTATGGGCAATGTGCCGAACTTTGCTTAGGCTCGCATGCCTACATGCGATTTAGGGTGGTAGTAGATAAAGAAGAAACATTTAATGCTTGGGTTGAAAAGTTTCAAAATGCCAAAGAAACATCAATCTCTACAGACCCTGCTGTTACTAGAGGCAAACAAGCCTTTTTACAAAAAGGTTGTGCAGCTTGTCACAGCATTTATAATGGTGACTTTGCTGTAGGCACAGATGATAAGCCTGATCTTACTAATTTTGGCTTGCGTTATACGGTAGGTGCGGGTGTTAAAGAAAACAACCTTGAAAACTTAAAGACTTGGATCCGCGATCCACAAGAATTTAAGCCTGCTAACTATATGCCTACTTTGTGGACGGGTGCAGAAGGCGAAGAAGAGCAAATAGAGGATATTGCAAAGTTTTTGCAAAGTCTAGGAACAGAAGATTCAACACAATCAAGTAGATAAAGATAAGGAGATTTAATGGCTGTTGCTAGCAAACCAGCATCAAAAGTACCAGATTTTTCTGTGGGTCTTTTAAAACGCCCTACTGCTCAAACAGGTTTAATAAGTTGGCTAACTACTATAGATCACAAACGTATTGGTATACTTTACTTTGTCTCAGGTATAATTTTCTTTGTTATTGGTGGGGTTGAAGCCCTAATAATTCGTGCTCAATTAACGGCTGCTGAACTTAACCTTATAAGCCCTGATGTCTACAATCAAATGTTCACCATGCACGGCACCACCATGGTTTTTTTGGCTATAATGCCAATGTCTGCAGGTTTCTTTAATTACCTAACACCTTTAATGATAGGAGCTAGGGATGTGGCCTTTCCAAGGCTTAATTCTTTTAGCTACTGGACGTTTTTCTTTGGGGCGACTATCCTTAACCTTAGTTGGTTCTTAGGTGGCGCACCCGATGTAGGTTGGTTTGCCTATTCACCTTTAACTAGCATAAATGTCAACCCCACCATAGCAGTTGACTTTTGGGTTTTTGGTTTACAAATGTTAGGAGTTGCTTCTCTATTAGCAGCTTTTAACTTTATTGTAACCATTATCAACATGCGTGCCCCCGGCATGACTATGTGGAAAATGCCCATTTTTGTATGGATGGTGTTAGTAGTACAGTTTATCGTTATTCTAGCTTTCCCTGCTATAACTATTGCCCTTGTAGAACTTATGATGGATAGGCAATTTGGCACTCTGTTCTTTGAACCTAGTGGTGGTGGTATGCCTATTTTTTGGCAGCATATCTTCTGGATTTTTGGACATCCTGAGGTTTACATTCTTATATTACCTGCCATGGGCATTGTTTCTGAAACTTTACCTACTTTTAGTCGTAAGCCCCTTTTTGGTTATCGTATGGTAGTACTCTCTGGTGCTCTTATAGCTTTTGTAAGTTTTGCAGTGTGGGTGCACCACATGTTTACCACTGGCCTGGGAGCGGTAGCTAACAGTGCTTTTGCAATAACTACTATGGCAGTGGGTATTCCTACTGGAGTGAAAATTTGTAACTGGCTTGCCACTGTTTGGGGTGGTAAGGTGCGCTTAACTACTCCCATGCTTTTTGCGCTTGGCTTCATATTTATGTTTACCGTTGGTGGCATAAGCGGGATTATGCACGCAGCAGCTCCAGCAGATGCCCAACAACAAGATACTTACTTTGTAGTAGCTCATTTTCACTATGTACTTATCGGTGGAGCAATATTTGGTCTCTTTTCAGGGTTTTATTACTGGAGCCCCATGGTTACAGGTAAAATGCTAAGTGAGAAGGCAGGCAAGTGGGTATTTTGGATCATGTTTGCTGGTTTTAATATTACCTTTTTCCCCATGCATTTCCTAGGTTTAAACGGTATGGCTCGCCGTACACACAGCTATTCTCCAGAACTAGGATTTGGACCATTAAATGCTCTTGCTACTATAGGTGCTTTTATCCTTGCTGCTGGAGTACTACTTTTTGTAGTACATGTGCTCAAGGACTGTATTAGTGGGAAAAAAATTGCAAAAGATCCTTGGGATGCACGAACGATTGAGTGGAGCTTACCCCTTCCTACCCCTGTATACAACTTTGCTAAACTGCCACAAATAACCCACCGCGATCAATTTTGGATAGATAAACATCCAGAATTTGGTCATGATCAGGAATCATCAGAAAAACATGAAGAGCATGGCGGGCACGATGAAGAACATGGTATTCATTTACCCGGACAGTCTTGGTATCCCTTTATTATGCCACTAGGCATTTTTATAGGCTTATTTGGCGCACTTTATGACAGCTTGACCATTGCTTTAGTAGGTTTAGGAATTGTTTTAGTTAGTGCCTATGCTTGGGCATTTGAAGGTGTGGGTGGCTCACATGTCCACCCCCACCCAGAGGAGTAAATATGGCTACAGCTACTGCAAGTGTAGAAATTGCCCACGGCGAACACCGCAGCACATCTATTGATGACAAAAAACTTTTGATGTGGCTCTTTTTAGCCTCTGATTGTATGTTTTTTGGCTCTTTAATCGCTACTTACCTTGTTTACAAAGGGCGTAGTTTAGTAGGGCCTTATCCTACTGATATCCTTAACATACCCCTTACTACCGTTAGTAGTTTTGTGTTGCTAATGAGTAGTTTTTTAATGGTTTTGGCATTAAATTCTTTGCGCCAAAATGATATTCCTAAGTTCAGGCTTTGGACTTTTGGGGTATGCTTTTTTGGCTCTATTTTCCTAGGTTTCCAAGTTTTTGAGTTTAGCCACTTTGTTCACGAAGGACTAACTTTACAACAGAATCTTTTCGGCTCAACTTTCTTTACTTTAACAGGTACGCACGGTTTACACGTTACCATTGGTGTTATTTGGCTACTTTCTTTCTTAATAGCCTCTTATATTAGGCCTATGACTGCAGAGAAAGATGCCATTTATTTAGAAGTTGCAGGTCTTTATTGGCATTTTGTAGACATTGTATGGATTGTTATCTTTACCATTGTTTACCTTATCGAGTTTGTAGCTTAGGATTTATATTATGCGCAAAGAAGGAACATTTGGAGGAGTTGTCCTCTACACAATAATTGCTCTGATTTTAGGCATTATAACTTTTGTTGAATTTGCAATCGTTCAATGGCCAACATTTAGTAGTGGTGTCACCTTTAGTGGGCTTTATGTACTCTCTATAGCCAAATTCCTATTAGTTGTTATGTTTTTTATGCACTTGAAAAGTGACCATAAAATGCTTTCTGGGCTTTTTACAACTGGTATGATAATTGGTGGAGCTACTGTCGCCCTTTTGCTCTTCTTATTTGTTGCACATAATGCTGACCAAATAAGAAAAGGTGGTAGTACAGAGGCAGAAGTATCAGCTCATGGTGAAGAAGCTCATGTAGAAGTTCCTGAGGCTGATTTTGAACAAAGCATAAGCCGCCCCGCACCTAAGACCCAAGAACCTTTGACTATAGCTGGAGCTAGTGTTACAGGAAGTACGCCTAGTGCCTCCTTACCAGATTTTGATAATCTTGAAGACTCTGGAGAGGAAGTTGCAGGTCATGCTGATAATACAGAGCTTTTAACTGCTCAAATTGCTGAACTTGAAGCTGAACTTGAAGAAACAGAAGACGAAGAAAGAGTAACTGAAATTGAAGAGGAGCTTGAGGATTTAGAGAGGCAGCTCGAGCAAGCTGAACAAGTCACAGAATCAGAAAGTACTGAAGAAACTGCTCCTGAAGAAGCAGAAGAAATAGCAGAAACAGATTTTGAGTGGCAAGAGCTTGGCCAAACCACTTATAATGTCTGTCAAGCCTGCCACCAAGCTAATGGAGAAGGTATTCCCAGTGCCTTCCCACCACTTAAAGGCCACATAACCAAGCTTTACAATGCTGAAGGAGGACGTAAGTACCTTATCAATGTAGTTCTCTATGGTTTGCAAGGTAAAATTGAAGCCAATGGTGTTAGTTATAGTAGTGTTATGACAGCTCATAACTTCTTGAGTGATGAACAAATAGCAGCTGTGCTGAATCACGAGTTAACTAGTTGGGGTAATGATGAGCTTTTAGAAGATTTTAACCCTATCTTACCTGATGAAGTAACTACTGAAAGGGAGAATACTCTTTCACCTCAGAAGGTGCTCGAGCTTCGCCCTGAGCTTCCCTAGGATAATTTTGAATGGTGTTTGATTTTAACACTAACTTTTTGTAAGGAGATTCCTGAGTGAAAAATACTTTTAGAACTTTAATGAGAAACTTCCCTTTACCATTAAGAAAAGTGGGAGGGGTTATTTTTGTCATTTTGTGCTTGTTAGTAATGGGCTCGAGCTGTAATAAAGGAAACACCTCATCAGATGAAACTAATGAGCAAGTAACTACTGAAAGTGTAGGCGCAAGTACTTTATCAACAGATGATACAAGTGATGTTGATCAGGATGATGTCCAAGAAGAACCAGAAGTAGAAGAAGATGCTACTAGTGAAAATGGTGAAGAGGTAGAGGAAACCAGTGCAGACTTTGAGTGGCAAGAATTAGGTGAAACCACCTATAGCACTTGCGTAGCGTGCCACCAAGCCAATGGGGAAGGTATCCCTAGTGCTTTTCCACCACTTAAAGGGCATATAACTGAGCTTTACAAGGCTGAAGGAGGACGTAAGTACCTTATTAATGTAGTACTTTATGGTTTGCAGGGTCAGATTGAGGTTGATGGTACAAGTTACAACAGCGCTATGACTGCTCACAACTTTTTTAGTGATGAGCAAGTGGCAGCAGTGTTAAATCACGAACTAAATAGCTGGGGTAACGATGAACTACTTGAAGAATTTAGTCCTATCTTACCTAGCGAAGTAGAAGCTGAAAGGGAAAACGGTTTTTCACCTCAAGAGGTGCTTGGTTTGCGTCCTGATCTTCCCTAAATGGTTTTTAGTTGGCAACTTGACCCTTTTTTAATAGGTACTCTATTAACTTCTGCCCTTTGCTATTTTCTAGCAGTAGGGCCTCTAAGATCAAAATTTGTAACTAACTTTGCCTTTCCTACGAGAAAGGCAATTACTTTTTTCTGTGCATTAGTTGTGCTTTACCTTGCTGAAGGCTCGTTATTGCATAACCTATCAAATTATCTTTTAAGTGCACATATGTTGCAACACCTCTTAATTAGCTATGTTGCAGCACCTTTGGTACTTGCTGGAATGCCTCAATGGCTTTTAAGACCACTGCTAGTTAATAGATATATAAAACCTACTGCTAGCTTTTTAGTTAGACCTTTAATAGCAGGGTTTATCTTTAGTTTTTTCTTTTCTATTTGGCATTTACCTTTCTTTTATGAAGGAGCACTTGATAATGCTGCACTGCACCATATTGAGCACATAATTTTCTTAACCGTTTCACTAATTGTGTGGTGGCCTATAATGAGCCCTTTAGAAGAATTACCTGCTATGCACTATGGTGGACAGATCCTTTATCTTTTTATACTACCTATTGTACAAACCATAGTTTTTGCTTTTATCACTTTTGCCCCTGAACCTCTCTACACCCCTTACATAAATGCCCCCATACGTATCTGGGGTATGTCTGTGTTAGCAGATCAGGCTTGGGCAGGAGTCATCATGAAAGTGGGCAGCATGGTTGCTTTTGGTGCACCTTTCATTGCTACTTTTTTAAAATGGGAAAAGGCTGAGGGGTAAATTCTTTATGCAGAAGCCTGTGTCTGATATATTTAATATTTAACCTCGCCTTTCTTGTGCAAGCAACTGATTTTCAATGTCAGTAAGTAAACTGCTAGCACCAAAGCGAAAGAGAGTAGGGCTAAACCACTGCTCACCTAACTCTTCTTTTGCCAAAGCAAGCCAATTTAGAGCTTCTTTAGCCAAGCGGATTCCACCAGCTGGCTTTAAACCAACCTTATAATTGGTATACTTATGGTAATCTTTAATAGCTCTTGCCATCACAAGACCTACAGGCAAAGTTGCGTTAACTACCTCCTTACCAGTTGAAGTTTTAATGAAGTCTGCACCTGCCATCATTGCTACCATAGAAGCTTTATAAACATTGCTAAGCGTACCTAGTTCACCAGTAGCTAGAATAACTTTGAGATGAGCTTCTCCACAAGTTTCTCGAAAAGCAGATACTTCCTCATAAAGGGCTTGCCAATTTCCAGTTAGTACGTGATTTCTAGCAATAACAGCATCAATCTCTTTTGCTCCTTCTGCAACTGAGGCTTTTATTTCTTCTACACGCAATCTAAAAGGAGAAAGCCCAACAGGGAAACCTGCAGATACTGCTGCTACTGGAATGTTTGTGCCTTGTAAAGCTTCAAGTGCTGTATTTATAAAAACATGATAAACACATACAGCAGCCACAGTAATATTTAAATCACCACTTAAAGTTTCTAAAATCTCCCTTTTAATAGGTTGGCGAGCTTTGGTGCAAAGTTGCTTTATCTTATCTGCTGTATCATCACCTGAAAGACTAGTTAAGTCTATGCAAGTAATGGCTTTTAACAGCCACCTAACTTGATCACTGTCACTGAGTTTGTGTTGAGCAATGAGTTCGTCTATATGATTTTCTACAGCAGTACTATCAATGTTAATTTCTAGCCAATTAAGCTCGAGCGGCACACCAGCATTGCGCACAAGACTAGTAATGTTCTTGGTGGGAATTAAATTCACTCCTTTCCAATTTGAAAGTTAGTTAGTATTTTTGTGAGTCAATCTAACCTTATCATTGGTGTTCTCTTTAGCGATTAACATTACTTGATTTTATACTGAGGCAGAGGGTTTTTGTACAATATTTCAAGTGAGTTTTTTAACTAATTACTTATTTAATGATACAAAATCTTTAATTCATTACTTATCTAATGATAAAGAGAAGTAGTGGTCACTTTAGCACAACTACTTCTCATTTTTAGGGTTATTTTAATTTTGGTGGAGCCGGACGGACTTGAACCGACGACATCCTGCTTGCAAAGCAGGCGCTCTCCCAACTGAGCTACGGCCCCATGGGCTCAAAAATAATACGGTGTTTTTCTAATTATGTCAAGTATTTAGCTTAGCAAAAATCATCCTACCTACATTTGTTTGTAAATGACTTACTACCACAACGTCAACCTTTTTACCCACATATTTGATGCTATCTTCAACTACTACCATAGTTCCATCTTCAAGATAGGCTAGTGCCTGTCCTTGCTCTCTTCCTTCTTTGACTAGGTATAAAGACAGGATTTCACCGGGCAAAACCACTGCTCTCATAGCATTGGCAAGTTGGTTTATATTTAAGACACTAATGCCCTGCAAGGCAGCGATACGATTCAAGTTAAAGTCTGTGGTTATTAGATCTGCTTGGTGCGCTTGACAAAATCTAACTAGCTTCTCATCAACTGCATTGGCATCTGCTACTTCATCATAGATTACTGAACTGGGTATTTTGTTTTGTTGAACTAATTTATTTACAATCTCCAAGCCACGGCGTCCTCGTTTACGACGTAAAGGATCATTAGAATCTGCAATGTTTTGCAGTTCTAAAAGGATAAAATTAGGTATAAGTAATTTACCTTCTAAGAAGTTGGCTTCGATTATCTCAGTAATACGCCCGTCAATAATAGCAGAGCTATCAATTACCTTTAATTGGTGCTCTATTAGATTAGGCTCGAGTTCCTCCCCTCTCCATGAAACTATACGTGCAAACAGTCGTCTATTAACTACAAAGAACCAAGATGAGGTTACTACTAATGTGATCGTAATAAGAAGTGACCAATACCAAGTAAATCCGGGAATATCTTCTAAAATACTATTTAAGAGTACTGTGGCTAACAGTGCAGTGATAATGCCTACCCCCGCTGCCAAAATAGCTTCAGGGGGTATTTCTCGAGTCCGTTTTATAAAATTCTGCCAGACTTTTTCCCAACGTCCAGCTAGCGATAAACTGATAAGGTAACCTACAAGTAGCCCTAAAATACTTAAATAAACAAGATTAATAGGCTCACTTAAAATTTCTCTTTCAAAAAGCCAGCGAGCTAACCAACCTCCTAAAATTGCTCCTGCTAGACTTAGTATAGCTTGAGCAAGACGATAAGCAACTCTGGTACCAGATAAATGCTTTGCAGAAGGTGACGGAGGCATTTCTTGTGTAGGATGTTTTGATGAATGCAGTTTATGTCTCCCAAGTAATTTGGAATGCTTCAGCTAACGACTTTACCTTAAAGATGTTTGTAGATAATGAGTTTTCAGATTTAATATCAAGATCAAGATTTCCGGGACTAATAAAACGAGTAAATTTAGCTCGTTTAGCTTCTTCTACACGCCTTGGTAGTTGCGCAACACTACGAAGTTCACCTGCTAAACCAATTTCCCCTACAGCAGCAGTAGTTTCAGGTACATTACGGTTTGTAACAGCAGAGTATACAGCTAAGGCCACTGCAAGATCTGCCCCCGGATCTGTCAGCCGTAAACCACCTGCTACATTAACATAGACATCCAAACCAGCTAGGGGTAATTGAAGTCGCCTTTCTAAAACTGCTAGAACCACATCTACGCGGCGCTGATCTAAGCCCTGTACCACGCGACGTGGTGCAGCATAAGGTGACTTGGCCGCTAAAGCTTGTACTTCTAATAACAAAGGACGTTGGCCCTCGAGCACTGCAGTAACTGCTGAACCAGGAACACCTATGGGACGCTCAGCTAAAAAAGTCTCACTAGGATTGTCAACTGCTCTCATGCCTTTTTGGGTCATTTCGAAAACCCCTACTTCACCTACAGCCCCAAAGCGATTTTTTAGACTACGCAAAACTCGAAAATCAGCAGCACTTTCTAGGGCTAGTGTTGCATCTACTACATGTTCAATCACCTTAGGGCCAGCAATACTACCTTGTTTTGTTATATGTCCTATTAAAACAAGAGTGCTTCCCGACATTTTTGCAGCTTGAGTTAAAAGTGCAGTGCTGTCACGTACTTGGCTTAAACTGCCTGGTGTACCCTCGTCACCTGAAATAAGGGTTTGAATGGAATCTACGATTACTATATGAGGTCTGGCATTTTCTAGGTAGTTAGCTAGGGCTCGAGCATCAGTTTCTCTAGTAAGTCTAAGTTCTTTAGAAACACCAAGCCTCTGAGCACGCATTTTTATTTGGCCTAAAGATTCTTCACCAGCTACATAAAGCACCTCACGTTTTTGCTCAATAGCTTCATTAGCGAGTTGCAAGAGCAAAGTTGATTTACCAATGCCAGGTTCTCCAGCTAGCAGTAAAACGCTCCCTACTACCCATCCTCCTCCTAATACTCTGTCTACTTCAGCAATGCCTGAGGGCGCTCGAGTTAACTCACTTTTACCTACCTCTCTTAGATTTTTTACATCTGTCTTATATTGTGTATGTTTATTGGCACTTCCACCGATACCCTTACTACTAATAGAACGTTCAACTGTTTCTTCTATGGTATCCCAAGCACCACAATGAGGACACTTGCCCATCATTACAGGGGGTTTAGCGCCGCACTCACTGCAAGTGTAGATTTTTACTGTCTTAGCCATATATTATACACAGAGGAGGTTCATCCAAGCTCACAGTTTCTTATTATACTGTTTTTAGTGCAAGACATAACTGACTTCATATTTACTAAAAAACAAGGTCAAACTCACAGTAAAACTGAGCTAGAGCATTTTATTAATGGTTATATTGCTGATAAAATACCCAGCTATCAAGCCTCTGCTTGGCTTATGGCCGCATGCTTACAAGGAATGACTTTTGAAGAAACGGTAAACTTAACAGAGATTATGGCAGCCTCGGGAGATATGCTGGATTTATCTAGCTTACCTTACACTGTAGATAAGCATTCTACTGGCGGTGTGGGTGACAAAACAAGTCTTGTGCTAGCACCTTTATTAACAACTTGTGGAGCAACCGTAGCAAAGATGAGTGGCCGCGGCCTTGGCCATACTGGTGGTACCATTGACAAATTAGAAAGCATTCCCAATTTTAAAACTACTTTAAGTATTGAGGAATTTATGGGGCAAGCTCGAGATATTAACCTAGTAATAAGCGCTCAGTCCAAGATTTTAGCTCCTGCTGATGGTAAACTTTATGCCCTTAGAAACGCAACTGCTACGGTAGACTCTTTGCCTTTAATCGCCAGTAGCATAATGAGTAAAAAGCTTGCTAGTGGTGCCAAATCTATAATTCTAGATGTCAAAGTGGGTAAGGGAGCATTTATGAAAACTCTAACTAATGCTCGAGAACTAGCCCAACTAATGATAGCTATAGGCAAAAAGAACGGGCGTAATGTAAGGGCAGTGCTTAGCAATATGGAGAATCCTTTGGGTTTTGCTATAGGCAATGCTTTAGAGGTACAAGAAGCCATAAGCTGTTTAAAAGGTAAAAATATATCTGGCTTGCGTGAATTATGTCTTACACTGGCTGAGCAACTTTTAGAGATTACTGGCCTAACAAAATCTCGGAAAGATATTGCTGCCCTTTTGGACAATGGGAAAGCATATGAAACTTTTGAGCGCTGGATTTCTGCACAAGGTGGTAATGTTAAGGCTTTGGATAAGCTTGAGTTAGCACCTAATAAGCATGTTATGACAACGCCTAAAGAAGGCTACCTTAATTTAAATGCTTTAAAAGTAGGTGAAATTGTCAAGGCTTTAGGTGGTGGACGTAATAAAAAAGACCAAAAGATTGATCTTGGTGTTGGTGTTGTACTTCATGCTAAAAGTGGGGATTTTATACCTAAAGGCACAGCACTGATGACAATGTATCATCGTAATAATGGTTTTGAGAGAGCCAAAAAACTTCTAAAACAGACTTTTTCTTTGAGTGAGAATCCTGTGAAGTTACCTTCGCTTATTCTTGAAGTTATCTAGCCTCTATACCTCATAACCAAGCGCCTGCAACTCTGAACCTAGTTTAAATTTAAAAATATCAAGTACCTCTGCTGACAATTCAGTTTTCCACTTGCCAATAGATTCCTGTGCCGATAGGCTTGTGGCATGATTTTGAAATATTTTCTGCTTATTTTCTTCTACACAACTAAGGTCTAAGTTTAGCTCGAGCCAATTTGCAACCTCAGCAATCACCAAATCAGGCTTTTGAATTAGCTGCTCATACAATACAGCTATCCGCTTATTCTCTCCTTTCTTAATCCTCAAAAAATCCCGCATGAATACTCTTCTTTCATCACAATGCCTTTTAGCAAACGAAATGTCATTATCTGTATCTTGCCATCCAAAAGCCAAAGTTCCTCTTTTCTGGTTAAACTTCATGACAGACACCATCTCATCTCTAGGATCACGTAACAAGAATAGATTCTTACAGAAGATAATTTGATTTATATACTTAGGGATATCTATAAGGACTTTTTCAGCATAGAACTTTACATTCGGCTGGGATTCTAAAACTGTGTTTGAGAAGGCTTTCCACAAAGCAAATAATGACTCTTGAAAAAAACTTTCAGCATCAACTAAACGATCTTCTACAGGTAAATGTGCTATATACCTTGGTTTATCATTATACAAAGCCCTCTGTTCCCATTTAAAAGGCAAAGGATCTTCACTATGGTCTGAGGTTATTACTTGAGCTACTCTAGTTAGATATGTTAGATACCTTACTTCGAAGGGATATTTACGCTCAAAAATGATATCTTTAGAGCTAGCCAGAATTTGCATCATAAGAGTAGAACCTGAACGTCCAAATGAGCGTATTAGAAGAGGTGTTATCATTTTTTATCTTTCAAATAATATTCCTCACCCTCACTATATCCAAACTCCTTCATAGCATCACCACAAGTGGATCTAAAGTATTTAATTTGCTCATTGTTCCAACCTACCTCTGTTATAGATCTTATTTTTTCTCTTACGTTGTCTCGAGTCATTTGGGGCTGCTCTTCTATAAACGTCTGCTCAATAATTCTTACTTGCTCAGGCTTTAGATACAAAAAATCACCAAGAGCCTTAGCAATAGCAGTGGGTCTAGTTTGTATATCATACTGGTCAACTTCTAGGTACTCTCTAAGTTTAAGTTTATCTTCTTTTAACTTTCTCCAGTAATTAAGTATGTTCCTCCACATTTGACAATGTTTTTCAAAGGGTAAATGAGGGAATTTTTGTAAACGGGAAGCTATATTTTCAATTCCACGCCTCTTAGCAAAAATAAATTTAGCCTGTGGCCAAGTTTTCTTTATATAAGGAATAGTTTCTAACATGGGTAGGTCTGCTGTTTTATCAACAAAATACTGAGTACCAAAAAAATCCTGATACTGTTTTTTAATTACTTGTTGAGTTTTTGCAATAAGGATATATCTATCTAGATCATGGATTATTGTACCTGTAGTTTTTGCATCGGGTGATCTAGTAAAATGATGGTCTATTGCAGAAGATAACTTAGAAAGGATGGGAAGAACGTGTCCCTCACCATAATGCTTAAGGTTCAGAGCTCTATTAATTGATCGTGTTAAGATAGAAGTACCACTACGCCCTAAACCTACAATAAAAATTGGTTTACTATTGTCATTGTCTTCAATAAAGCAAATGTTTTCTAAATAATGTTCAGTATCGTTAAAACTCACAACAAGATGTAGAGAAAAATCACTGCCAGAAAGTAAAGGAGCAATGTCTTTATAAGAGATAATCATCTTAAATCTAGCTTGTTCACTGGGGTAATCAGGAAAGCTCTCCTTTACACGAGGGCTAATCAAAAAATCCTTGACTTCTTTGAAAAGTTTTTTCCCACCAGAGCAAAGGTAAATTTTTATTGTTTGGGGATTCCCTGCTTTATTAAAAACCCAACCATTAATGTGTAAATTTTGGTTAGCAAAATTGTGATAGCCACTATTATCTTTGAAGTGGAAAAATATTCCTTGACTTTTGTTATTGCCTAAGAGACGGTTTTGTACAATCCTATAGTGCTTCATGGTTTTAGATAGTATTGCTCATTTTCACTATATCCAAATCTTTCCATAACATCACCACAAGTAGATTTAAAATACTTAATTTGTTCTTTAGTCCATCCTACCTCGTTTATGGATTTTACTTTTTCTTTGGCATTACTTCGAGTCATCTGAGGGTTTTCCTGCTTAAATATTTGTTCAATGCTTTTTACCTGTGTAGCCTCTAGATCCAAAAAGTGGCCAAGGGTTTTTGCAACAGAAGTAGGCTGAGTTTGAATATCATACTGATCAATTTCTATGCATTGCTTTTCTTGCAACTTGCTCTCTTTTAAACTTTGCTGCCAATAATGAAAAGAGTCTCTCCATGCCTGACACTGTTTTTCGAAGGGTAAGTTGGGGAATTTTTGCAAGCGAGAAACTATATTTTCAATGCCACGTCTTTTAGCAAAAATAAATTTAGCTTGTGGCCAAGTTTGTTTTATATACGGAAGGGCTGTTAACATAGGTATGTCTGGTGTTTTATCAACAAAACAATTATTACCAAAAAAATCCTGATACTGTTTTTTTATCATTTGCTGAGTTTGTGCAACTAAAACATGGTGGTCTACTTCATGAATTATTGTACCTGGCATTTCAGTGCTTTGCGCTGCAGTAAAATAGCTACCTATTGTAGGAATTATTTTGGGCAAAATACCGAGAAAATGCCCTTCACCGTAGTGTCTAAGGCCTAAAGCTTTATTGATAGAATAGGTTAAAATAGAGGTGCCACTGCGGGCCGAACCCATAATGAAAATAGGTTTGCTACTATTATTATCTTCTATAAAGCAAAAGTTCTCCAAATAATAATCAGTATTATTAACATTGGCAACAAAGTTTAGAGAAAAGTCATTGCTTGAAAGTAGAGGTGCAATATCATTATAAGCAATGTTAATGCTTAGCCCTGCTTGCTTACAAGCATAATCAGGGAACTTTTCCTTTAAGCCAGGGCTAGCAGAAAACTCTTTGAATTCTCTAAGAAGTCTTTTACCTCCAGAAGATAGATATACTTTAAGTAAGCTGATTTCTTTAACTTTATCAAAAACCCAGCCATTAATGCTTAAGTCTTGGTTAGTAAAGTCATGGTAGCCATTTTTATCTTCAAAATCAAGAAGTAATGTTTGGTCTTTATTTTCCTTTATAAGACGAGTTTGTACAATTCTATAACGCTTCATAGTAGATAAGTATGCTGATGTCTTTCAAAATCTCGGTTCGCTTAGAGGTGCTTGCGGGGATTCACAAGTATTTATACCTAAGTGCTTACTGATTGATACAGCTCGAGATGACGAAGAGAACTTTCTTCGATAGAAAAAACCTCACCAGTGTTATCAACTAGTCTCTGATACAACTCTGCATCTGTTATGGCTTTAATAATAGTATCTTTTAAGTTCATAGACTTTCCAGCCCTAAAATGTAAACCGTTGACATTATGCTGAACTTTCTCAGCCATACCACCAATATCACTACAAATAATAGGACGACCAAATTTAAACGCCTCTTGAATAACTAAGGGAGAATTTTCCCACCATATTGAAGGTATTACAACCCAGTCTATCTCTTGCATTAAATCTGATAATTCATCAGGTTCATAAGGACCATGATAAGTTACATTCTTACTTAGCTTTTTCAGTAATTTCTTAACTTTAGTCTGGAAAGATTTAGGTTGAATCTCTAGTCCTGAACCGTGAATGTCGAGGCGAATTCTTGTACGCTTTTCTTTTGGCATTAAGTCAATGGCTTCAAGAAGCACATCTAGCCCCTTAAACTGAGTAATTTGACCAAAATAGGCTAAGCGGCCACGGGGTTCATTCTTTTCACATTTTCTGGGTGCCAACTTTTTAGCAGTAACTTGACCATTTTCTAAAAAAACTATTTTGTTCTCAGGTATACCCCAAGCAATATACCTATCACGCAAAAACTTACTAGGACTAATGAAAAGGTCAACTATATGAAAAAAAGATTTAATATATAACTCTCGCAAAAGAAACTCTTGAGGGCTGTTTTCTGGAAAGCAAATATTGCAATCAGCAGGTGTAGCCTTATAGCAAAGTTTTCCTGAAGGTTTTTTGATCATTTGACCAAGATGGTTACAAATAGCAAGGTATTCATGCAAAGTCAGGATAACCTTGGTGTCTGGATTATAATTTTTCACAGCGCGAAGCATTTCAATACCAAGAGATACATAATGGTGAAAGTGAACAACTGAAGGTTTAAAATTCTCGAGTAGCTGAGTAAAGTTAAACCATATTTTTCTTTGGTTAGGCTGGCTAAACTTAAAGTAGTCTGCTACATTAGTATAAAACAATACCTCATCATTTGCTCTTATGCCAAAAGGCGTGCCCTCATGACTGACTTGCTCAATACCGTGTCTGGCCAGGAAAAGTGCCTGATAGCCTTTTTCTTTAAATGCTTGAAATAAATTGTAAGCTGCAATCTCTGCTCCTCCCTTAGAAAAATCAGGATGCCCATGTGAAACGACCATTATCTTATCTTTCAATTTGCTCACCATTTTGCTGGAGTTCCTCTATAAAATCATTCCACCGTTTCGTATGTTGCCAACAGTTATATATAGTAATTTTAGATTTCCAATATCCGTCAGTAAACTTTGATTGTGATTGTCGCTCGAGATGATAAAGCTCAACATCAGGTAGGTAGTAATTTTTGTAATCGTCTTTAATAAGCTTCAAGCATAAGTCACTATCTTCAAAATCACCTAAAATATAATTCTCGCTTAAACCTCCAACGCTTAGATAAGTCTCCTTATTAATTAGAAGACAAGCAGCAGTAACCGCTGTTACTTCTTTAAGCTCTTCTTGAACATCTTCAGAATCAGAAGTAAGCCCTTTGCTTAAATGTTCATTGATCCACATATTGTCCAGAAAAGGGAAGCGTACAAAAGTCATACCAGCATGTTGAATAGACTCATCTTCATATAAAAGCTTACAACCCAAGGCACCTATGTTTTCTTTTTGCCTGTAGACTTCTTCCATTTTTGCTAACCAACCAAACTCCTTTGGCATTACATCTGAGTTTAGTAGAAGCAGCAATTTACCCTTGGCTAGTTTTGCACCCCAATTATTAGCACCTGCGTAGCCTAAGTTTTGGTCAGCGTGTGCTAGCTTAAAACCCAGCTGATAAATTGGTTGAATTAAGTAGCAGAACTGTAGAAGCTCCTCTTGAATTTTAGGGTCATCATTAATATAGATTATCTCAGCAGATCTCATATAGGGATCATTGACAAATTGACTAAGTTGGTATTCAACAAAATCATACCTTCCATAAAGTGGTATTAAAACAGAGGTTTTAGGATTATTTGGTACTTCTCCAAAAGAAGTAATCTTAGGACTAATCTCAAGTTTACTTCGGTTTGACCAAAGGGCTTGAACAGCAGGTCCAATGTGATTATTTAGAATAGTTTGTAAGTCTTGGCTGATAGGTGAGAATAAGGAGAATATTTCCTTGGTAGCCTCAAGAGGGTTACTTACCCAATCTTTACTCTTACACAAAATCTCATTTGCACCTTTGTTAGAGATTACCTTTAGTTTAAGGATTTTACTGTCTCTAGGTTCTTTTAAGTGTACTAAACAAGCAAAACCTAAATGAATATTTTGAGTGCCTTCTAGTTGTAGATTATCAATAATGTCTTGTCTTTTATGCCAAAAAACATCTTGCAAGAAAGATACTTTCTCTTGATTTGAGCACAATACCAAATCACGCAAGTTTTCACGAGACATCAACCAACCACTTATAAAATAACCTTCTGAGGGTATCCAAGCTAAATGGTCAATATTAACTTCTAAATGATCATCTTCAGGCAAAAGCTCAGTAAGGGTTTCTACTCCACCTTTACTTTCTTGAATTGCCTTTTGTAAAGGGTCTCCCCACTGAGACCAATTCTCTTTAATTAAATGTATACTTTTTTCTTTAGGATCAATGTTATGTTTTAAAGAAACAAGCTTTTTAGAGCCCTTAACTAAAGATACTCTAAGAGTTTCTTCCTCTTCTAAGGTCTTAACATCGTTAAAAACTAGAACCAATCCGTGATCATGGTAATTTTCAATACCAAGATGCTTAGAAACATCTTCACGCTCAAAGTAAACGAATTTTTCTCTAGGTAGGGTACTTTGGACCTTGCCGATCTGTACAATGGCATTTGTTACTATATTATCAAGATCGACTAACCAACCAATTATTATAAGTTGGTTATGTGCAGAGTAAACCGTATCAATATGCGAATGTAATTCCATCTAAATCCATAATACTTTAAATGATCAAGGATTAGATATTTGATTATGCTCCTAGAAATCAGTGACTCTAAACGAGTTTGTTTAAACCATAAAACTTAGGATATTAATTTTGATGAAAGATATTATCAAGGATAGAAGAATTCGTAAGAAGCTCACCCATCTACAAAAACGTTATGCACTTTCTCTAAGGCAGGTTGAAAAGCAGAAGGTTAAGTATAAAGAACTCGAGCAAACAGTAACAGAAAATGAAAGTGCTCGAGCCCTTAAAAAAAACATAAAAAAACTAACTGAAGAACTCGCACAGGTAAAAGCCAACCAAGATTCCTCTAAAGCCTTTTTACAAGATGTACTTTTGTTGTCTGCTTCCAAGCTATTTAATAATACTTGGTATACCCGTAAAAACAACCTAAAATTAGGAGCAAGCCCCCTCTTACATTACTTAGAGTATGGAGCTAATGAGGGGCGTAATCCTAGCCACCGCTTTGACACTAATTTTTATTTAAAAACTTATCCTGATGTAGCCGCCAAAGGAATGAATCCCCTAGTCCATTATATTCGCTATGGCTTTAGGGAAGGGAGGTACCCTAAAAAACCAGGAATAGGATGTATAACAAAGTTGTATTTAAAAGATATTTTAAAGCATCCAGACTTCTATTTAAAAAGTTTCCCTAAGTTTCATAAACCTTGGAGAGGATTCAAAAGTGACCTAGAGCCAAGAGCTCTTAGAAAAATTAGTGAAGTACCCCCTGTAAGCAGTGATATCCTCAAATTTATTATAACGGGTTTACCCCATAGTGGTACAACAGCCCTTTCGGACATATTTAGAAAGATGCCCAAACTTTCTTCTGGTTTTGAATGTGGGTTTTTACTAAACCAAGAACCTAGGGATTTTGTGGACCCTTTAAAAACACGTCACTACATATATTATAGAAACTTAAAAATCTCTTGGCTCTTAGAAGATGATGATATTGATTATATTTGTAATTCTGATTCATGGCAAGAAATATATTTGAAGCTAAGAGAAAGAAGCCCCTTAGTTAAAGATAAAAATTCGGCTTTATTTGATAAAACACCTCACTACATATTGTATTTAGATGAAATACTTAGAAAGATTGACGACGTCAAATTATTAGTTATTTTTAAAGATCCTCGAGCCTTGTTTTACTCATATAAAAGACGAAATAGAGCAACTATAGGCTTTAATCACTTAAAGATCTTTTCAGACACCTTTGCTAAGAAATTACTTAAATATCAAGAGGAAGGTAAAATATACTTATTGCGCTATGAAGATATGTGCTTAAATGCTGAGCAAGAACTTAGAAAAGTATTTAATTTCCTAGGACTTACCTTTGAGAGGAAATATCTGGATTTTACTTCAAAGTACAAGCCAGAATATGGTAAGGGCATTGAAAATAAATACGTTTTTGCCTACCAAAATCAGCTAACTGAAGAAGAGCATGATCAAATTCGCAGTCTAGTAAAACATCCTCTGTTTTATTACGAAACAAACAATCATTCTCAATCTACAAAAGATCCCTATCGTGAGATGAGCAGGGTAGTATTGGATAAGCCTAAAATCATGCCTCAGGAAGACCCTTTTTTACTTACTGGGTGGATTGGAAGCCCCTCAGAGGTAGATAAAGCTTGGGTACAATCGAAGGACAAGCCATTTTATTTGAAGCTCACAGAAAGGTCTAGCCTCTCTAAGTTGCCTAAATTAGTTTATCCTTATACTAAAGGCTTTACTGGCAAAGTTAATAAAGAGTTTATAGAGGGGAATAATATAACCATTCACTACAAGTTAAGTTCAGGGGAGTTTTCCCATACTTTTGAAGTAGAGTAAAGTGTTGAGTGATGTTCTCAAATTAGTCATAACAGGCTTACCGAGAAGTGGGACAACAGTCCTTTCAGAAGTGTTTAGGCAAGTGCCAGGGCTTTTCTCAGGCTTTGAGTGTGGATTCTTACTTTATGATAGACCCATAGACTTTATTAATCCTAAAGCAAAGTATAAAGTGCATTACCAAATCCTAAAAAATTCTTGGGCTTTAACAGACCGTGACGTGCATTATATATGTAAGTCTAGAAAGTGGGAAGAGGTTTATTCAAAATTAATAGAAAGAAGTCCCAAAGTAAGAGATAAACATGTATCTTTATTTGATAAAACTCCTTACTACATGCTTCACTTAAAGAAAGTACTCAAAAAAATTAATGGTGTTAAAGTTATAGTTGTTCTCAAAGATGTTCGCTCTCTGTATTGGTCTTATAAGAAACGAGGAACACTAGAGGCAGGCTTAGGGCATTTAAAAACTTTAACTGATAAGTTTGCTAATACACTTCTTAGTTATGCAGATAAGGGAAAAATCTTTTTATTACATTATGAGGATATGTGCTTGAAACCAGAACAGGAAATAAAAAAAGTTTTTGACTTCTTAAATTTAGATTTCAAGTGCAATTACCTAATTTTTAATCCTGAGTATCCAGTAAATGTGTATGGTCAGGGTATAGGAAATAGTCATGCTTTTACCTATAAAAATCATTTATTAGATGAAGACTACGATGCCATTTCAACCTTAGTTAAACATCCTCTTTTTTACTTCAATATATCAGAAACTTATCTACATCCTGAAACTAAACATATAAAGAGTACCTTGTTGCGCATTGATTTTCTTAAGCATAGACCTAAAGAGATACTTATATTGCTTGTTGGATGGATAGCAAGCACACTGAATATTCAAAAGATCTGGATATCTTACGAAGATGGTTCAGCAACACACTTACAATTTTGTGAACGCTCTGATGTCATAAAGGTACACGGGTCTGTTTACCCATATATAAAAGGTTTTAGGGGGAAAATAAAAGCAGAAGCTATTAAGAATGATATGATTACTTTTTACTACAAATCAGTTTTATGTGGCAAAGAGTTTGTACACATTTATGAGTACAAATTAAGAGCTAAAGATGTATTGGTAAAGGTAAATGAAGATTCATCTGGTTCTTCACCTTAACCAATCTTTCCACACCGTAAATATTAGGGTTTAGGAATTAACGAGAATAGTGTTTACAGTAGGGCAATATAAAGCGAAACAAAAGGTAGAAAGACATACTAAACACCCAATGGTTTTCATGCATTAGACCATCAGCAAGCCTCAAAATACAGGCATGCCACATCAACGTGTAGGAGCGTATTGCATACGTCCTTACCGAGGTAAATATGCTACCTTGTCCTTATGCGATATGTCCCCACCACATTTATAAATATGTCAAAAAGAAGGGAATCTTGACATGTGTTAGCTGACAGTGCTAGACTCGCTGCTTGACGAGCCGAAGGGGCTTCGTTATCACCCTTTAAGTCGTGGGTTCGACTCCCACCTAGTCTACTTAGTAATTAAGTTGGTTAGTAGCTCAGCGGGAGAGCGAAAGGTCCTTTTAAGCCGGAGTTCCACCCCTTGCTCGTAATTCATCTGAATGTTTTGCTGATGAGCCGAAGTAGTTAGGTTATCAAATTTGAACATTGATTACTACTTCACTAAGTGGTTAGTTCCTAATTACACTCCTTGCTCATCATGCCTATAGTCTAAAATCACAAGTGGGCCGAATAAGGCTTCGTTATCGGTAAAACATTTGTCCCCAACAAACATTATAGGTTCGAATCCTATCTAGTTCTAGGAAACTAGCTCTAGAAGTTTAGAGAAGTCTTAACAACTTGCCCACTTTTTATTTTGACTTGATAGGAGGTCAAGAATGCAAAAATTACACAAACTTTTTCAACCTAACAGAACTTCACAGAGCCAGCCTATTGACAACAAACAAGTTAAAAATACTGCTGGTGGTTATGTGTGGGAAATAAATGTATGGCAGCGTCTTGACCGTTTCTTGATTTTAGGTACAGAGGGAGGAACTTATTATATTAATGAGCAAAAGCTCACTACAGAAAATGCTCAGAATGCCATCTCTTTACTTAAAGATGATGGTAAAAAGGTTATACAGCGTACAGTAAAAGTTTCTGAACAAGGCAGAGCTTATAAGAATGATCCTGCATTATTTATACTTGCTTTGGCTTTTACAGTTGGAGATGATGAAACTAAGAATGCTGCAGCAGGTGCTTTAACTAAAGTAGCTCGCACAGGTACACACCTTTTTACTTTTATGACTTATGTTAATGAAATGCGTGGTTGGGGGCGTGGTTTACGGCGTGCTGTAGCTAATTGGTATCAAGTCAAAGACTTAGGTAAATTAGCTTATCAAGTTACTAAATATCAGCAGCGTAATGGTTGGTCACATCGTGATGCACTGCGTTTAAGTCATCCTAAAACAAATGATTCTGCTCGAGACGCCCTTTATCAGTACATAACAGGTAAACAAGAAAAACTGAAAGATATAAGTGGTGATTGGGTCAGTTATTTAAAAGCAGTGGAAACTATGAAGTCTGTTAGTAAAACAGATGAGGTTATTGAAGCAATCAAGAATTATGGTTTGCCTCGAGAAGTAATCCCTACTGAAATGTTAAATAAACCTGAAGTGTGGGAAATGCTTTTAGAGAAAATGCCTATGACAGCCATGATTCGTAACCTTGCTACTATGACTAAAGTGGGTTTGCTGGCACCTATGAGTGCAGCAGCAAGCATTATTGCTGAACGTCTTACTGATGAAATACGCCTTCAAAAAGCTCGTATTCATCCTATTCAAATTCTGGCTGCACTAATGACCTATCAATCTGGCAAAGGCGCTAGAGGTAAAGGCACATGGACACCCGTGCAAAGTATAGTTGATGCTTTGGACAAAGCATTTTATATGACTTTTAAAAATGTTGAGCCTACTCAGAAACGCATTATGCTAGCACTAGATGTTTCAGGATCTATGACTTGGGGTGCTGTAGGTGGGGTACCTAATCTAACTCCTTGTGTAGCTAGTGCTGCTTTAGCTTTAGTCACAGCAGCAAAAGAACCAAAGCACGTTATCACTGCTTTTTCACATAAAATGACCGATATTAATATTTCGCCACGTCAGCGTCTAGATGATGTTATCAAAACTACTAGTGATTTGCCTTTTGGAGCTACAGATTGTGCTTTACCTATGCAGTATGCCTTGAAACAGGAGCTAGAAATTGATGCTTTTGTTATCCTGACTGATAATGAAACTTGGTATGGTAAGCAACACCCTGCTGAAGCCTTAAATGAGTATCGCCGTAAAGTCAATGCCTTTGCTAAGTTGGCAGTGGTGGGTATGGTTTCTAATGGCTTCTCTATAGCTAACCCTAATGACGGGGGTATGTTGGACTTTGTTGGCTTTAGTACTAATACTCCTAATGCTATAGGTGACTTTATTCGAGAGTAGCTTTTTCAGGGGGCTTTTTATACCATTTGCTTGATTTATAGTAATCCCGATAAAGTGCTTGAAGAAGAGCTGTTGCAGGTACAGCTAGTAAAAGGCCCCAGAACCCAAATAACGCACCACCAGTAAGTAAAGAAACTAAAATAGCTACTGGGTGGACATGGACGCCCTTGGAAAGCAGCATTGGTCCTAAGATATTGCCATCGATTTGCTCTAAAATTTGCATAACTATAAGCACAACTAAAGCTTCTTGCCATCCTAAGGTTACCAAAGCCATGACTGTGGCAGTGATTGTGGCCATAAAAGGCCCTAGATAAGGTATAGGATTAAAAATCATAGCTAAGAAACCTAGTGAGATTGCTTCCGGTACACCTATAACAAATAAAGCTGCCCAAACAGCAATTCCCATAATGAAAGCTTCTAGGGCTTTGGCCCGCATGTACCCTCCTACGGAACTATCAAGTTTACTAGTCAACTCTTCTATAAAGAATCTATGCCTTAAAGGAAATAACTCAAACAAGCTACTTTTAATCAAGGGAAAACTAGCTAGTGTGAATGTGGTCAAGACAAGTAGAATAAACACTTGAAAGACCATTTCTAAAAGATGAATTATACTTTCTAAAAACTGCCCAACTCCTCTAAATAGATTACTTACACTGTTTGATAAAAACTCTACTTTTAAAGCCTCTTCTTTCCATTTTTCTAAAAGTTCATAGTCTACACTTTGTGATATGACTTCAACGGCACGATTAAAGGGTTCAACAAACCATCTAGGAGCAGTGGTATTTAGCCATTGCATAAAACTGGCCCAAGACTTCCCTAGACCTGCTTGCATTGTGGTTACTTCAAATAATATGTTTGTGAACAGCAGAACTCCCATAAATATAAAAGTGACAATAAAAGCCATTATAAAAATGACAGCTAACCAACGTGGAAAAAAACGATTCTGCGAAAGTTTTGTAACTATAGGATCAACAAGATAAGCAATTAAGAAAGCCCCTAAAAAACATCCCCAAGCTAGCTGTGTTTTTGCTAGAAATAGCAAAATAGCAATAGTGGCAAAGGTAACTAAGATAACTCGCAAGTAAATATTTCGCCAAATAAGACTTAATGTATCTATCATTCTAAGAAGTAGGATATCTTATTAGTCTTACGTTAAGAAATTCCTTAACTTTGAGGACGTTTATACCTTTCAAGCTTAACTGTTAACTTGAAGAATAGTATTGTTGATGGGCAGCTTGATTGTAAAAATTATGTTTGTTTTTGAGTTAATCCTTAAATTTTTAATTTCTTTGAAAATTTGGTTTTTTAATTGGGAGGGGTAAGCCCAAGGCTTTTGCTCCCTTATAAGGAGGTACGAACAAGGAATGCCTCAGTATTTTCCACCCAATTCAAACGCTTTTGCTAAATGGAGCATTGTTGGTGGGACTATTTTTCTCATCGTTTTTCTTACTGTTTTAGCAATTTATGTCCGTGGCTACCGTAATAGAGTGCGTGTGCCTGTGGCTCAACCAGTAGCCTTTAAGCATAGTTTACATGCAGGTGAACTAGGGATTGATTGTCGTTATTGCCATACTAGTGTTGAGGTTGCTGCTACAGCAAGTATTCCTCCTACAGAAACTTGTATGAGTTGTCATTCGCAAATTCGTGTGGGTGCACCACAGCTCAAGGTAGTTCAAGATAGTTGGGATAGTGGTAAGCCCATTGCTTGGAACAGAGTACACGATTTAGCCGATTTTGTTTATTTTAATCATAGTGCTCATATCAATAAGGGTGTGGGTTGCAGTAGTTGCCATGGCGAGGCTGACCGTATGGAAGGCATGTGGAAGAACGAGACTATGTCTATGGGTTGGTGTTTAGAGTGTCACCGCGCCCCTGAAAAGTTTGTGCGTCCGCTTGACCAAGTTTTCAATATGAGCTATAGGCAACCCGGAAATCAGCTAGCATTAGGTGAAAAGCTTATAGAAGAATATCATATCAATGTTGATAAGCTGCCCCAGTGCTCGACTTGTCATAGGTAGGTTGTGTTATGGATCTAGAAAAGAGTAAATATATTTTAGAAAATGCACCTGCTTTTAAAAATACTGAAGGTGCAATCAGTATTGGTGAAATTCGTGACAAATTAGCCAGTAAAGAAGGTAAAGCTTATTGGCGTAGCCTTGAAGAACTTGCCCAAACTAAAGAGTTTGAAGAATTCCTGCACAAAGAATTCCCTCAGCAGGCTGCACCTTTGCAAAATGGTTTAGATAGACGTGAGTTTATAAAACTTTTAGGAGCATCTTTAGCCCTAGGAGGTTTAAGTGCTTGTGTTCGTCCTAATCCTCAGGAACAGATTGTTCCTTATGTAAAGGCTCCAGAAGAGATTATTCCTGGTAAACCTGTTTTTTATGCCAGTGCTTTAACTAGTGGTGGATACACCACTGGTGTGTTAGTTGAGAACCATAATGGACGCCCAACTCGCCTGGAAGGTAACCCTGAACACCCTGCTAGTTTGGGCGCTATTGATGTGCAGAGCACAGCAGAGGTTTTAACTCTTTATGATCCTGAGCGCTCGAGCCAACTAATCAAAGAAAACACCTTAAGTTCTTGGGAAGATTTTACAAGTTCTTTAGAGGGAAAGCTAAATTCTTTAGGTGAGGGCAAGGGTTTATACATCTTAACAGAAGCAGTAACCTCACCCACGTTAGCTAACCAGTTAAATAAGCTCTTAGGCAAATTCCCAGCCGCTAAATGGCATCAGTACACTCCTGTAAACCTTGATAATGTTTTAGAAGGTTCAGAACTAGCTTTTAATGAGCCAGCCACGCCTATTTACCATTTAGAAGAAGCCGAAGTTATCCTTTCACTTGATGCTGACTTTTTAAATAGTGGACCCGCTAAACTAAGGCATACTCGCCAATTTGCCAATGCTCGT
Source organism: Trueperaceae bacterium (assembly GCA_965223045.1). Lineage (GTDB taxonomy): Bacteria > Deinococcota > Deinococci > Deinococcales > Trueperaceae > CBDCVN01. The sequence continues at coordinate 1,675,548 of CBDCVN010000013.1, read as the reverse complement.
CGTGCACATACTGCTGAAGATAGTATGAATCGTCTTTATGTAGTAGAGCCCACTCCTACCAGCACAGGTACTATGGCTGATCATCGCTTGCCTTTAGCAGCTACTAAAGTTGAAGCTCTAGCAAGGCAATTAGCACATAAATTAGAGCTTGAGTTAGCAGAAGTACCTGAACTTGATTTACCTAAAGGCTGGTTAGATGTTTTATTTGAAGATTTAACTAAGCATTCTAGCGTAGTTATTGTTGGTGAAGGACAACCTGCTATAGTTCACGCTTTAGCCCATGCTATTAATGACAAAATTGGTGCAGTAGGTAAGCATGTTACTTATCATGAAGCTATAGAAACCAAACCTGTTCTTCAAGTTGGATCTATTAATAAATTAGCTTTTGATATGGATAAGGGCATGGTTGACACATTAATTATACTTGGTGGTAATCCTGTTTACAATGCTCCTGCTGATATTGATTTTGCTACGGTTTTAGAAAAGGTAGACACTAGCATTCATTTAGGGCTTTATCGTGATGAGACAGGAAGTCGTGCTACATGGCATATTCCCCAAACTCATGAATTAGAGGCCTGGGGTGATGCTAGGGCCTTTGATGGCATAGTAAGTATAATGCAACCCCAAATGCAACCTCTTTATGGTGGCAAGTCAGCCTTAGAAATTATTTCTGCAATGCTTGGTGAATCTAAAAACTCTTATGAGATTGTAAGTGAATTTTGGCAAGAGAATGCTGATGGTGATTTTAAAACATTTTGGCGTTACGCACTTTATAATGGTGTCGTTGCAGGTACTGAGGCAGCTGAAAAAGAGGTCAGTTTGAATCCTGAGTGTTTGCTCGAGCCTGCCACCAAAACACAAGAAGGTCTAGAAGTAATCTTTCGCCCTGATCCTAATGTAGGTGATGGCAAGCTAGCCAATAATGGTTGGATGCAAGAATTACCCAAGCCTTTTAGTAAGCTCACATGGGATAACGCTGCCCTAATAAGCCCTGCCTTAGCAGAGGCTGAGCACTTGAAAAGTCAAGATGTTATTACTTTAAGAGTAGGGGAGAGAGCAATCGAAATCCCAGTGTGGATTGTCCCCGGTCAAGCTAAGAACACTATAACTTTACATCTTGGTCATGGGCGCATGGAAGCCGGTAAAGTTGGCAATAGTGTTGGTTTTGACGTTTACCCTCTACGCTCAGTTAAAAACCCTTGGTTTGCTTATGATGTAGCTTTGGGTAAAACCTCTAAAACCTATAAATTAGCGAGTACTCAAACTCATCACGCTCTTGAAAGTGATGGTATTAAGAACCGTCACATAGTCCGTTCAGGCACGTTTGATGACTTTAAAGCTCATCCAGAACATCCACAGTTTGTGCATCCAGTTAAGCACCCTGAATCTGACCTTTATGCTGATTATGAATACACCTCCTATGCTTGGGGTATGGTCATTGACCAAACAGTATGTACAGGTTGCAACGCTTGTATAACTGCTTGCCAATCAGAAAATAATATACCTGTGGTAGGTAAAGAACAGGTGTCTGTAGGACGGGAAATGCAGTGGATTCGAGTTGATGCCTATTATGGTGGAGATTTAGATAATCCTGAGTACTTCAATTTGCCTGTTGCTTGTGCTCATTGTGAGAAGGCCCCCTGTGAGCCTGTTTGTCCTGTAGGTGCTACTGTTCATGATAATGAAGGCTTAAATGTAATGGTTTACAATCGTTGTGTAGGCACTCGTTACTGTTCAAATAACTGCCCTTACAAGGTAAGGCGCTTTAACTTTTTTCAGTATGCTGAATTACAGGAAAACCACCTTGCACTTTTACAAAACCCTGATGTGACTGTACGCAGTCGTGGTGTAATGGAAAAATGTACCTACTGCATTCAAAGAATTCAACAAGTCTACATAAAAGCAGAGAATGAGCATCGCCCTATTTTTGATGGCGAGATAAGAACAGCTTGTGAAAGTGCTTGCCCTGCTGAAGCTATTGTGTTTGGTGATGTGAATGCTAAAACAGTTGATAAGGAAGCTTACCTAACTGAAAATAGTGAAAAGAACACTAGTCGTGTTAAAGACATTAAAGCTTCTGCTCTTAATTACGCGTTGCTAGAAGAACTCAATATTCAACCACGCACTAGCTATTTAGCTAAGTTGTTTAACTCTAATCCTAAGCTGGCTAAAAACTCCACACACAGCACTGATAGTAACGAGGGAGGTCATTAAATGGCAATTACAGGTTTAAAACCTATTCAAAAAATTAGCGACCTTCCTGAAGGCGAAACTGATAGAGTCATAGGTGGTAAGCCTAATTATGGGAATATTGATGATGTTGTTCATGCACCTGTCTATACTCATCCATTAAGAACACCAGCATGGTGGTTAGTAGGCTTTGGTATTGCCTTTTTCTTCTTTATGGTCTACCTTTACAGCGTAGTTTATCTAATTGCTGTAGGTACAGGTGTGTGGGGTAATAATATACCTACTGGTTGGGCTATGCCTATTATCAATTTTGTTTGGTGGATTGGTATTGGTCATGCTGGCACGCTAATTTCAGCAGTACTATTACTTTTTAGGCAAGAGTGGCGTACTTCTATTAACCGCTTTGCAGAAGCAATGACTCTGTTTGCAGTTGTTTGTGCTGGGCTTTATCCTATATTGCACCTAGGTCGCCCTTGGGTTTTTTATTGGTTAGCACCTTATCCCAATACTTATGGTCTTTTCCCTCAATTTAGAAGTCCTCTGGACTGGGATTTATTTGCTATTTCGACGTATGCTAGTGTGTCACTACTGTTTTGGTATATTGGCTTAATACCTGATTTGGCAACAGTGCGTGACCGTCACCCTTACAAGTTTGGTAAGATTTTTTATGGCATCCTTTGCCTTGGCTGGCGAGGTTCAGTTAAACATTGGCAACGATATCAACGTGCCTACTTGCTTTTGGCAGCATTGTCATTTCCGTTAGTGTTATCAGTTCACTCAACAATCTCCTTTGATTTTGCTGTTTCACAAGTACCGGGTTGGAATAACACTATTATGCCACCTTATTTTGTGGCAGGTGCTGTTTTTGCTGGTTTTGCCATGGTGCTTATTTTGGCTATTCCCTTAAGAAAAGCTTTTGGCTTAGAGAAGTTTATAACTTTAAAGCATTTGGATAATTCAGCTAAGCTAATGTTAGCTACAGGCCTTTTTGTGGTTTATGGTTATGTTATTGAGTGTTTTACTGCTTGGTACTCAGGTGCCGAATTTGAGCGGTACATGGCCTACAACCGCGTGTTTGGTAGAGAATATGGTTGGGCTTTTTGGGCGCTTATTTTCTGTAATGGTATAGCTATTCAGCCATTGTGGTTTAAACGGATTCGCTATAATCCCCTTGCTCTGTTTATTATTTCTATAGTTGTTTCTGTTGGTATGTGGCTCGAGCGCTATGTAATAATAGCTATTACTTTGACTCGAGAGTTCTTACCATCCTCTTGGGGACCTTACACACCTACTTTTTGGGATTGGTCACTTTTCATAGGTTCATTAGGCCTGTTTAGCACCCTCTTTTTCCTCTTTATTCGTTTCTTACCTTCTATAGCTACTAGTGAGATGAAAGAAACTACTCGCCACATTGAACATCACGGTGATCCGTCATTACGTTTTAAAGATAATGAGGAGGATTTGTAATGTCACAACAAGCTGAACTTTATGGTGTTGTTGCTCAATTTGGCACTATTGAGAATATTAAGGCAGCCTCGAGAAAAGTACGAGAAGCTGGTTATACCAAAATTGAAGCTTATACACCTCATCCAGTTGATGATTTAGACGAAGACCTTGGTCATAAACCAACCCTTTTAGGTTGGGTGGTATTAATTATGGGAGCAATAGGTTTTGGCTTGGGATTTGGTATGCAGTGGTGGGCAAATGTAGAGTTTTACCCTTTGAATATTGGAGGTAAGCCCCTTAATAGCTGGCCTAACTTCATTGTTATAACCTTTGAGGCAACAATACTTATTTCAGCTTTTACAGCAGGTCTTTTTATGATCTTTCGCAATGGTTTACCTCAATACTATCATCCTATTTTTAATACTCCAGGTTTTGAGAATGCAAGTAGAGATAAATTCTTCTTATGTATAGAAGCCAAAGATCCAAAGTTTGAGCTTGATAAGGTATTAGAGTTCATGAAAGATTTAGAGCCAGAAGTAATTTCTGAGGTGGAAAAGTGATTAAAAAACCTTTTCTCCAAGGACTTAGGCTTCTATACTTAATACTAGTTCTAGCCTTACTCCTAACTGCCTGCGGTCGCAATATGTACGACCAAGCTAAATACGAAGTTTATGAGCCAAGCAACATCCTTTCACAAGGAACTTCTGCACAACCACTACTTGAAAACACTGTACCACGAAACATAGCCCTTAGTGATAACCGCTATGATGATCCTGCTTTTTATACAGGTTTAGGTGATGCAGGTTTTGTTAGCGAGTTACCCTTTCCTTTAACAGAAGATCTCCTTAGGCGTGGGCAAGAGCGTTTTAACATTTATTGTTCTCCTTGCCATAATTACAGTGGCAATGGACAAGGAATAATTGTACAAAAAGGTTTCCCACAGCCTATTTCATTTCATGATGGGAGATTACGCAGTGCTGAATTAGGTTATTTTGTTAATGCTATGGCTAATGGCTTTGGACGCATGTATCCTTACTCTTCTCGTATTCCTCCTGAAGATCGTTGGGCCATTGCAGCTTATATTAAAGCCTTGCAGTACAGTCAATATGCCTTACCTGAAGATGCCCCTCAAAATGATAATGTAGAAGGAGACTCGCACTAATGTTTTCTAATGACAATATGACAGAAAAGCTAGGTAACATCCAGAAGCTTACCCTCTTTGCAGGTGTCACAGGATTAATAATAACAATCATATTGGGTTTAACTCCTTGGGGTAATTTTTTCCAATCTTATCTATATGCTTTTATTTTTTGGTTTGGTTTAGCTTTAGGTTCTTTAGGGCTGTTATTAATCGGACACATAGCTGGTGGCTCTTGGGCAGCTATAGTACGCCGTTTTCTAGAGGCTGGAGCAATGATAATACCAATTATGGGTCTACTTTTTATTCCCATTATTTTAGGCGCAAATAGTCTTTATGAGTGGACAAACACTGACCCTCAATATTTAGCAGATCACCCTTTAGTTGCTAATAAAAAAAGTTATTTGAACATTTCCTTCTTTATGATTCGTGCTGTTATTTATTTTGTGGCGTGGAGCTTGCTGGCATGGTGGTTTTACTCTTACTCAAAACAGCAAGATGCTGACGAAAGTAAAGCTAAAGAAATTGGTCGTAAAGCACAGCGTTTAGGAGCAGGAGGGTTTATGCTTACTTGTGTACTAATGACCTTTGCTGCTTTTGATTGGGGTATGTCTTTAAATCCAGAGTGGTATTCAGGGCTCTATGGTGTCATTTTTATGATAGGCCAAGCTATTTCTACCATGGCCTTTTTAATCATTGCTACCTTACTATTTGCAAAAGTTGAACCTTTGAAAAGTGTTATTAGCAAGAAGCTTGTTCAAGACTTAGGTAATTTCCTTATGGCCTTTACAATGTTTTGGGCTTATGTAAGTGTTTCGCAACTTATTATAATTTGGTCAGGCAACACAATTGAAACTAATCCTTGGTTTGTTTTACGTATGCAAGAAACTACATGGCGGAGCGTAGGGGCATTTTTGATGGTTTTTCATTTCTTTGTACCTTTTATCATCTTGTTTTCTCGTTGGGTAAAGCAAACTCATCGCCTATTGTTTACTGTCGCTTGTTGGATGTTAGTTGTTCGTTTAATTGATATTTTCTTTTATATAATTCCAGAATTTGATCGCAAGAATGCGCTTCACTTTGGTGATGTTACGGCATTAATTGGTTTAGGTGGTATTTGGCTTTGGTTCTTTATTGAGCGTTTTAAAAGTAGGCCCATCCTACCACTTCATGACCCTAGGTTAGTTCATAATAAAGCAACCCACTAACACTACTCACTGATTATCATTAGTTAGTTGTTGAAATAGTTTACCATTTTGGGGATGTTGTAGGAACAGAAAAAAGGATCACTATATCTTAAAGCTAATTAAAATTGTTGGAAAGCTCCTATTTCTTCCGATTTTTGTTTTTTGCGGCCAATTCAACGAAATAAGGCTTGCCAAGCACCAATAAAATCAAACCTAAGCACTAGGCCACTTGAGAAATCATCATTAACACTAGGGATACTAGAATCTGTAAAAGTATATCCTAAAGAAAACCACAAGGGCTCGAGCAATTGTGCTTTCACTTCAAATGTTGCTCCCCAAGCACTAGAATCTCTACCGGGTTGCCATCTATAATGCCCATAACCACCTAAGCCTAAAGTTGTTGTGTAAAAATCTAAGCCAAGATCAAGATAGTAAATACTACCAAGGCTAAACTGGTAAATGCTATTATCACTCTCGTTAATATCCATACGGTATGCAACACCAGGGCGCAGCTGTAGTGCATTGCTAACTGCATAAGCTAAAGCCAACTCACCCTCAAGCAAGTTCTTCTCACTAGCAGCACTACTGTTTTCAACATAAGTAAGGTTATGATAAGTAAGGATATTAAAAGCTGATCCTCTATAGGCATAGCCTATATTGGCACGACCATTTAGCTCTGGAGTAACTTGATAATTAGCATTAGCTGATACAACCTGATTTTCAGTAAGTTGACCACTTGCACCAGCTCGCAAAGTTACTTTGTTATCACTCTCTGAAGGGATGGAAACCTCACTACCTATAGTAGCATTAAAAGTCGAATTATCGTAACGTAAAGCAACTCCAAACGCTGCTTCACTCTCCTCGCTGTCTATATCTCGCTCATAACCACCACTAAAGTCAGTAGAAAGCTCACTTGTTAAAGGTAGTGGAACTACAACTCCAAAACGGGCTCTGTTACCTTCTCCACTAGCTGTAGGTAACTTATAATCTAAAGACAGATTAGCATCTCCAATACGTTGATTGAGACCAATAATTCCTACAACCTCATTATCCCAAAGATAACTCACTGAAGCATCGGCTGAAAGATTTTCATCAATCTGATAGTTTGCTGTTAGATCACTACGAGCTTCTTCATCAGCATTAAAGGGTTGTGCGTGGGTTACGTTTACAGAAAGGTTATCACTTCTATATAGGCCCCTTATAACTCCATTGATAGCCTCTTCTTCCCAATCATAGCCAAGACCTGCTCCTAAACCAAAGTTATCAAAGAAATGTTGTTCATAGGCTAGTGAAGTCAAATTATAATCATCAAAAACAGCATTATGTTCTAGGGCTATCCAGCCATCAGAGAAAATATTATATGCTAAGCGACCACGTCCTTTAACTTCTTCTCGCTCAAGGTTATAGCTTAGGCTTATATCACTTTCTATTCTATCAATATTGCGCTGTGCACTAGCTGCAACTGTAAAGGTACTTTCAAGTTCATCATCAACAAACCGTCCTATATAGCCTAAGTTAGCTGCAAAGTCTTTGCTATTGTAGCCTAATCTTGCACCAAATTCAAAATCATTATCTTTATTTAAATTGACAGCCCCTATACCAAAGGTAAAGTTACTGTTTGAATACTCTATTCCTCCACCAAAGGCAAAGGCTTCACGGGTAGCTTCTAAGGGAGCATAATCTATTTGCAAACGTAAAGGGTTAAAGTTTTTATCACTAAACCATAATGCTTTAGACAAGATGATATTGCCTGTAAGGTAATCTATAGAGTAATCCTTGTGGCGCTCGAGCACTATTTCCTCTTTACTAGTTAAAAGTATAACCCGTTCACTTGAACGCTTCACCCCTTCAGGAAGACTATAAATACGAGTACCATCTAAATCAAAAACTTCTCTCTTAAGATCATCTGCTACTAGCGCTCCGAAACCCTCTATAAGCAAATTCTCTGCTATTTCAACTTCAGCATGCAAACCCGTCAGGCTAGGAATACTACTAACTGCAGGCACATCAGGACTGCTATCATAGTAACCAACATGTACATTTTCAGTGCTATAGCTGGCTGCAATACCATCAGCAGAACGACGAGCTGACTCAGCTTCATTACCACTACCAGTTACAGGAAAGCGCTCTGTAGGCTCTATATCTTGTACTAAACCTCTTTCAGTATCTACCTCAAGATTTGAATCTGGCAGAATAGTAGCACCAACATCAACTGCAACTTGCAAAGTACCTGCTCCGATAGGCCATTCGGCATAGCCTTGAGCAAAACCTTCCATAGCAAGCTCACCATTTAACAGGCGACCACTTATGCTTAGATGATACTGATAATAACGGCTATTAGCTCCTAGTAGTAAAATACTGCCACTTTCAATAACATCATCATAGGCAACTTCTATTTTAAGTCTTTCTACACTAGGTCTAGGTTCTAATTGTAATAAAGCATAGCCATTTTCATCAACAGATAACTGATAGCCACTTACTAGTGGTTCAGAGTCTTCTATAACAGGCTCCAAATTTGTATCTACTGTTATGTAGTTTTGTGAACCTACTAACTCATCAGATAACTGCATACCAATCTCTATAAGCTCACGATTTCCAACATTGATTTGTATGGGTAATAACTCTATTTCACCCAAGTACCTTCCAGGGGCTAAAATCTCAGCATCTAGACCAAAAATCTCTAATTGATTAAATGGTATACCACCAAGTACTAGTGCATCACGCTCTGGTGTACGAATAGTCAGGGTTGGTTCTGCTAGGGGAGGTAAATTACCTTGATGCTCAAGGCGATAGTTTATAGATCCTTCAGGTTTAGTTGGGAAAAGCCAATAAAGCCTACCCTGCTCATCTATAAATGGATCAGCAATAGCTTGACCATTCAAGTGGCTCGAGCCTGCTTCATAGGTAGATCCTTCAGGAGGTAAATGAGTAACTAGTGACATAGATAATTCTTCTAGTGCCTCTGTTACATTCTGACTTGAAAAGTTAATATCAACTTCAGAGAAACGAGCTTGTTTAAAATCAGGCAATTCTTGAGGAGCAATAGCCTCTGGCTTTCTTACTTTTATGCTAGCTTCAGAAGTCTGAGTTCCAAAATCACTTTCTAGAATTGCAGTATTAGTAATTACTTCTGTAGCATCTTCTTGTACAATGCCAGAAATATTAAACTCACGAACCTCACCTGCCTCCAGTCTAAAAGTTTTTTCTATATTCTCTCCTTGTAAACCTTCAGATAGCCTATCTGTAAGTGTTACCTTACCTATATTTCCTCCTATATTTGTTACAGTTATTATAAATTCAGCACTATCACCAACATTTACAACTTCTTTTACAGTCTCTTTGTGAACACTAAAAGCAGCAGGCACTACAGGGGGCTCAATTAACAAGATAGTAGCTGTAGAAGTGGCTTCATGACCCTCACTGCTCAAAGTAGCTTCATTAGCTATCTCTTTAGGGGCACCTTCTAGCACTCGAGCATTAAAGGTAAATGCCCTCTCTTCACCAGCAGCTAGTGTAAAGCTTTCAAAAAAGTCCTGACCTTCTAAGAATTCTGAAAGATTATCCTTAAGAGTAAAGTCACGAGTAACTTCACTAGCATTCTTAGCAGTAAGAATAAAAGTAACTACTTGGCCTACCTCAGCCATAATTGGCTCAACTTGTTTAATAAGAATAATTTTTGCAGGGTCAAAAACAGTTGGTGGGTCAGGTTTAGGTGGCAAAGTATCCTGTTCAAAAGTTACAGGTGGATCAATGGTAACTGGCGCACAAGATTGTAAGTTGTTAACACTACTGCGTAAGATCGCACAGTTTTCAACAGTTCCTAAAGCAGCACTAACCACTCTTGCAGAAATGTTAAAGCTCTGAATCTGTCCGGATGTTAAAGCAATACTTTCATTTAATGCAGTACCTTCTAAACCATTAGGTAGAGTATCTACTATATTAGCCACACCAGAGTCTTCACCTACGTTTTGAACAGTAATAGTATAGTTTATGGTCTCCCCTAATACAGCATTATTACGGTCAGACACTTTATTTAGAGTAAATTTAGCTGGTCCAGCACAATTGACTCCAACTGTAGCCGAGGCCGAGGCCGTACCGCCCTTACCAGATACTGTGGCAGTATTAACAATCTGGGTTTGGCTATTAGCATTCTCCAACACCTGAGCTTGCACCGTAAAGTTCCGTGACTCACCGGGATGCAAACCAAAGGTTTGTTGCAAGTTTTCACCAGCAAGAGTAAGTGGCAGAATTTCTTGTAAGGTTGCCAAGCCCCAAGTACCTCCTACATTAGATACAGTTACATTGTAAGTTATAGTATCTCCACCGCAAACATTACCTGAACTTACTACTCGTTTATCAATTTGGAATCTAGGTGGTGTTACACAAGTAAGTGTATTATTTTCTAGGCGCAGGCGGCAATCTGCCCGCAAGGCTATAGTATTAGTATACTGATATGCAGTACTAGGAACCATAAAAGCGAAATTATATATTCCTTGCTGGTCTAAATTATATTCTAACCACTGCAAATCGCCAGAAACAGGTTGCTCACTTTCTCCACCACTAGGATCACGTAAACGGAATAGAAGTTCAAAAGGTCCATCACCATCATATATGCCTATATTAGCTATTCGTCCTGTGTTGTTATGAATGTTAAAGGGGTTCTGCCACTCACCCCTAGCAATATTGTAGTTAGTTACGATAGGATTAACCACAGCTTGATAGGGTTCTATGAAAATCTGTAAAGCGTTAGGATTATTTGTTTCAAAAGTGTAGATAAAAGCATTCTTGCCTAGACCGAAAAAGCTCGAGCTAAGCACATACTCTCCAGGTTCGAAAGTTCCACTATAAAGTACATCACTGCGATGTGGCTCTACACCATAGCTTTTATTAGCCAAAACTTGCCCATTATCATTGCTAATTAAAAAATCTGCTTGAAGCTTGCCACGACCTTGATCATAGCGCTCATCACCTAACTCTCTACCTAGATTCTGCCATTCAGCACGATAATCACTAGGGTCAAAACCCGGTGAATAAATCCCTAAGGTGATAAAGCTAGTCTCCATCACCATAATTGTCAGGTTTAGTTCATTGCTTTCCCAACCTAGTCCTTCACCAACAACTATGCCGGGGAATGATTGTTGAGAAAAAGTTATAGCACTTAAAGCCATTATTAGTAAAGTAATTAGAGCCTTTTTCATTATTGGTTCCCCCATTCAAAAGTCGGATCTGTCATTGGTATCTCCATAGGAACATCGTAGGTAAGCGTTTGTTCACCGTCGACTTCTTCAAGTTCAAATACCTTAGTTTCTAGGTCCGGTACAGGATCTAGCAATCTAATCTTATAAGGTACTGGCTCACTACTATTTATATGTAGTACTACTCTTACTCCTTCGAGTAAAGGTATAAGCTTCTTCTCTAATGTGATAGGTCCAAAAGTCACTATGGTACGGCGCTGAGCATCAATTGCACCTTCAGGGGCAATGAATGGGAAATCACTTACAGAAAGTCCATATATGCTCACTTGATGCAAATATCCATCACCAATACCTTGGTAGTTATCTCTTGGTAGATAAGGAGCTGTGAAAGCATCAAGCCTTACACTGGCTGTACCAACTGGTACAGAGCGGAACATATAACCCCCTCCGACATCAGTAACCGTTTGCCAGCCATTACTTAAAACAACACGGGCACCTGGTAGTGGTATATCTTCATCAAAGTCATAGCTACCATCATCGTCTACATCTAAGTAGACACGTCCTATCAACACACTATTACTTAGACCAAATATTTCTTCGCTTACCTCAATCTCAGCATTGGCTTCCACACTAACTTCAGCAGATCCTGTAGTATTGGTTCCCTTAGCTTCTACACGATTATTGAGCAGCTTTGGAGCATTGAGGCCTATCAACAATTCATAAGTAATGGTAATCTTCTCACCGGCTGGTAACCGTACATCTAGCCAAGTAAGTTGACCCTCCTGAGCAATAAATTCAACCTCTTGAGGAGCGTTAGAGACACTTATAGTAGCAGTACCTTCTACATAACTTGTACTTTGAGGTAAAGTATCAGTTATATCTATAATCAAATCTTCAACTTGATTATCACTAGTTATAATTACCGTATAAGGAACAACTTCACCTATAGTGTAGATTCTTCGTGGGACATTTTTCTCTATGCGTAAAGCAATTTCACCTGGTTCTTTGGGCTTGAGCGTAACAGGAGTCGGTCTAGTATTATTAGTAGGATCACCATCATTATCATTACTAGGGTCTCCACCACCTACATCAGGGTCTAAACCATGAACTGAAGTATCACCAATCTTATTTCCTGCTGGGTCTTTAGCTGAAGCTAAAACTGAATTATTGAAAGTAGTTTCATTAGCTAGTTGTTTGCCATCTACAGTCAAAGTCACCAAAACTATGCCACTTTCACCTACTGCTAGGCTATCTGTTCCTAAAAGTAAATTGATACTGTTCGAGCCATCATAAGCAGAATTAATAGTAAAGTCATCACTATCTATTCTCACAAAGGTATAGGAATTCCGCCCAAAGGTCTGATCTAAATCATCGCTTACTTGTATATCGTTTAAGGTAGTGTTTCCATAATTCCTTATGGTTATTGAGTATTTAATAGTGTAAACACCAGTATCCTCATTTAAAGTTAGTTCCTGTACATCTTTAGCAGCACCTATCACAGGTTTCTGTAAAGGAGGTACAATTTCTGTATCCGTATCAGTTACATCATCATCAGGATCATTAGGATCACCATTTGGTGGATTACCTGTTACTGTTGCAGTATTAGTTATACTCCCTGCATCTACATTTCCTTGAGTAATGACATAATTTGCTGTGCAGGTCATACTCTCATTGGGCTCTAGACTGTTTTTTGGACATGTTATTGCACTTAGATTTGGTAATGGATCACTGACGCTTATATTGTCTAGCGTTACATTACCAGTATTTATTACTGCGAAAGAGTAGTTGACAGTATCTCCTACCGATAAACTGGCATTGTTGCTCGAGTCTTTATCTATCTCTATGCTTGGTGCCTGTGTTACTGTGACCGTCTCTGTTTCTGTATCTGTTATTGGAGTTCCGCTTGGTGTTTTGCCTTCTGCTGCTACTACATTATTTATTTCCCCTGTATCTATATCTGCTAAGGTTGCTGTATAGCTCCCTTGACAAGTTACAGCTTCACCTACTGCTAGGCTTTCACTACCATCATTTGCAAAGTTATTGCCATTTAGTTCACAGCTTAGATTAGTTAGTAAAGGATCGCTTATCACTACTTCCTCTAGTGTTACGTTTCCTATGTTGGTTGCTGTTATTGTGTAGCTTATTACTTGTCCTACTGCTGTTATGGTGCTAGGAGTTGCTGTCTTGTTAACTTCTATATTAGGTGCTTGATCTGGAGGGATGGTTTCACTATCTGTATCAGTTACATCATCATCAGGATCATTAGGATCACCATTTGGTGGATTACCTGTTACTGTTGCAGTATTAGTTATACTCCCTGCATCTACATTTCCTTGAGTAATGACATAATTTGCTGTGCAGGTCATACTCTCATTGGGCTCTAGACTGTTTTTTGGACATGTTATTGCACTTAGATTTGGTAATGGATCACTGACGCTTATATTGTCTAGCGTTACATTACCAGTATTTATTACTGCGAAAGAGTAGTTGACAGTATCTCCTACCGATAAACTGGCATTGTTGCTCGAGTCTTTATCTATCTCTATGCTTGGTGCCTGTGTTACTGTGACCGTCTCTGTTTCTGTATCTGTTATTGGAGTTCCGCTTGGTGTTTTGCCTTCTGCTGCTACTACATTATTTATTTCCCCTGTATCTATATCTGCTAAGGTTGCTGTATAGCTCCCTTGACAAGTTACAGCTTCACCTACTGCTAGGCTTTCACTACCATCATTTGCAAAGTTATTGCCATTTAGTTCACAGCTTAGATTAGTTAGTAAAGGATCGCTTATCACTACTTCCTCTAGTGTTACGTTTCCTATGTTGGTTGCTGTTATTGTGTAGCTTATTACTTGTCCTACTGCTGTTATGGTGCTAGGAGTTGCTGTCTTGTTAACTTCTATATTAGGTGCTTGATCTGGAGGGATGGTTTCACTATCTGTATCAGTTACATCATCATCAGGATCATTAGGATCACCATTTGGTGGATTACCTGTTACTGTTGCAGTATTAGTTATACTCCCTGCATCTACATTTCCTTGAGTAATGACATAATTTGCTGTGCAGGTCATACTCTCATTGGGCTCTAGACTGTTTTTTGGACATGTTATTGCACTTAGATTTGGTAATGGATCACTGACGCTTATATTGTCTAGCGTTACATTACCAGTATTTATTACTGCGAAAGAGTAGTTGACAGTATCTCCTACCGATAAACTGGCATTGTTGCTCGAGTCTTTATCTATCTCTATGCTTGGTGCCTGTGTTACTGTGACCGTCTCTGTTTCTGTATCTGTTATTGGAGTTCCGCTTGGTGTTTTGCCTTCTGCTGCTACTACATTATTTATTTCCCCTGTATCTATATCTGCTAAGGTTGCTGTATAGCTCCCTTGACAAGTTACAGCTTCACCTACTGCTAGGCTTTCACTACCATCATTTGCAAAGTTATTGCCATTTAGTTCACAGCTTAGATTAGTTAGTAAAGGATCGCTTATCACTACTTCCTCTAGTGTTACGTTTCCTATGTTGGTTGCTGTTATTGTGTAGCTTATTACTTGTCCTACTGCTGTTATGGTGCTAGGAGTTGCTGTCTTGTTAACTTCTATATTAGGTGCTTGATCTGGAGGGATGGTTTCACTATCTGTATCAGTTACATCATCATCAGGATCATTAGGATCACCATTTGGTGGATTACCTGTTACTGTTGCAGTATTAGTTATACTCCCTGCATCTACATTTCCTTGAGTAATGACATAATTTGCTGTGCAGGTCATACTCTCATTGGGCTCTAGACTGTTTTTTGGACATGTTATTGCACTTAGATTTGGTAATGGATCACTGACGCTTATATTGTCTAGCGTTACATTACCAGTATTTATTACTGCGAAAGAGTAGTTGACAGTATCTCCTACCGATAAACTGGCATTGTTGCTCGAGTCTTTATCTATCTCTATGCTTGGTGCCTGTGTTACTGTGACCGTCTCTGTTTCTGTATCTGTTATTGGAGTTCCGCTTGGTGTTTTGCCTTCTGCTGCTACTACATTATTTATTTCCCCTGTATCTATATCTGCTAAGGTTGCTGTATAGCTCCCTTGACAAGTTACAGCTTCACCTACTGCTAGGCTTTCACTACCATCATTTGCAAAGTTATTGCCATTTAGTTCACAGCTTAGATTAGTTAGCAAGGGGTCACTTATCACTACTTCCTCTAGTGTTACGTTTCCTGTGTTGGTCGCTGTTATTGTATAGCTTACTACTTCTCCTGCTGTTGCTATAGTGCTAGGAGTTGCTGTCTTGAGGATTTCTATATTAGGAGTTTGTGCTCCACCATAAGTTACAGTGAGTGTTGCTTCATTCGATGTATTCCCATCACTATCTTCGATTGTGTAAGGAATTGGTGTTGGATTACCTGTCAGACTTGCATCTGGCGTAAAAGTTACATCTCCTGTAGTTGGATCTACTGTCCATGTTCCATCACTATTAGTCAAGGTTGTATCTATTGTTGGAGTGGTTGGATCTAAGTCTATAGTTGCTGGATCCCCATTCCCTAACCCATCTTCTGCATCATCATCATTTGTTTGGATAGCACTTATTGTTGTTGGGTTACTTGGTGAGACTGGAGCTAGATTAGCAGCACTATCATCATTCGCTATTGGTGCTCCACCATAAGTTACAGTGAGTGTTGCTTCATTCGATGTATTCCCATCACTATCTTCGATTGTGTAAGGAATTGGTGTTGGATTACCTGTCAGACTTGCATCTGGCGTAAAAGTTACATCTCCTGTAGTTGGATCTACTGTCCATGTTCCATCACTATTAGTCAAGGTTGTATCTATTGTTGGAGTGGTTGGATCTAAGTCTATAGTTGCTGGATCCCCATTCCCTAACCCATCTTCTGCATCATCATCATTTGTTTGGATAGCACTTATTGTTGTTGGGTTACTTGGTGAGACTGGAGCTAGATTAGCAGCACTATCATCATTCGCTATTGGTGCTCCACCATAAGTTACAGTGAGTGTTGCTTCATTCGATGTATTCCCATCACTATCTTCGATTGTGTAAGGAATTGGTGTTGGATTACCTGTCAGACTTGCATCTGGCGTAAAAGTTACATCTCCTGTAGTTGGATCTACTGTCCATGTTCCATCACTATTAGTCAAGGTTGTATCTATTGTTGGAGTGGTTGGATCTAAGTCTATAGTTGCTGGATCCCCATTCCCTAACCCATCTTCTGCATCATCATCATTTGTTTGGATAGCACTTATTGTTGTTGGGTTACTTGGTGAGACTGGAGCTAGATTAGCAGCACTATCATCATTCGCTATTGGTGCTCCACCATAAGTTACAGTGAGTGTTGCTTCATTCGATGTATTCCCATCACTATCTTCGATTGTGTAAGGAATTGGTGTTGGATTACCTGTCAGACTTGCATCTGGCGTAAAAGTTACATCTCCTGTAGTTGGATCTACTGTCCATGTTCCATCACTATTAGTCAAGGTTGTATCTATTGTTGGAGTGGTTGGATCTAAGTCTATAGTTGCTGGATCCCCATTCCCTAACCCATCTTCTGCATCATCATCATTTGTTTGGATAGCACTTATTGTTGTTGGGTTACTTGGTGAGACTGGAGCTAGATTAGCAGCACTATCATCATTCGCTATTGGTGCTCCACCATAAGTTACAGTGAGTGTTGCTTCATTCGATGTATTCCCATCACTATCTTCGATTGTGTAAGGAATTGGTGTTGGATTACCTGTCAGACTTGCATCTGGCGTAAAAGTTACATCTCCTGTAGTTGGATCTACTGTCCATGTTCCATCACTATTAGTCAAGGTTGTATCTATTGTTGGAGTGGTTGGATCTAAGTCTATAGTTGCTGGATCCCCATTCCCTAACCCATCTTCTGCATCATCATCATTTGTTTGGATAGCACTTATTGTTGTTGGGTTACTTGGTGAGACTGGAGCTAGATTAGCAGCACTATCATCATTCGCTATTGGTGCTCCACCATAAGTTACAGTGAGTGTTGCTTCATTCGATGTATTCCCATCACTATCTTCGATTGTGTAAGGAATTGGTGTTGGATTACCTGTCAGACTTGCATCTGGCGTAAAAGTTACATCTCCTGTAGTTGGATCTACTGTCCATGTTCCATCACTATTAGTCAAGGTTGTATCTATTGTTGGAGTGGTTGGATCTAAGTCTATAGTTGCTGGATCCCCATTCCCTAACCCATCTTCTGCATCATCATCATTTGTTTGGATAGCACTTATTGTTGTTGGGTTACTTGGTGAGACTGGAGCTAGATTAGCAGCACTATCATCATTCGCTATTGGTGCTCCACCATAAGTTACAGTGAGTGTTGCTTCATTCGATGTATTCCCATCACTATCTTCGATTGTGTAAGGAATTGGTGTTGGATTACCTGTCAGACTTGCATCTGGCGTAAAAGTTACATCTCCTGTAGTTGGATCTACTGTCCATGTTCCATCACTATTAGTCAAGGTTGTATCTATTGTTGGAGTGGTTGGATCTAAGTCTATAGTTGCTGGATCCCCATTCCCTAACCCACCTTCTGCATCATCATCATTTGTTTGGATAGCACTTATTGTTGTTGGGTTACTTGGTGAGACTGGAGCTGGATTAGCAGCACTATCATCATTCGCTATTGGTGCTCCACCATAAGTTACAGTGAGTGTTGCTTCATTCGATGTATTCCCATCACTATCTTCGATTGTGTAAGGAATTGGTGTTGGATTACCTGTCAGACTTGCATCTGGCGTAAAAGTTACATCTCCTGTAGTTGGATCTACTGTCCATGTTCCATCACTATTAGTCAAGGTTGTATCTATTGTTGGAGTGGTTGGATCTAAGTCTATAGTTGCTGGATCCCCATTCCCTAACCCATCTTCTGCATCATCATCATTTGTTTGGATAGCACTTATTGTTGTTGGGTTACTTGGTGAGACTGGAGCTAGATTAGCAGCACTATCATCATTCGCTATTGGTGCTCCACCATAAGTTACAGTGAGTGTTGCTTCATTCGATGTATTCCCATCACTATCTTCGATTGTGTAAGGAATTGGTGTTGGATTACCTGTCAGACTTGCATCTGGCGTAAAAGTTACATCTCCTGTAGTTGGATCTACTGTCCATGTTCCATCACTATTAGTCAAGGTTGTATCTATTGTTGGAGTGGTTGGATCTAAGTCTATAGTTGCTGGATCCCCATTCCCTAACCCATCTTCTGCATCATCATCATTTGTTTGGATAGCACTTATTGTTGTTGGGTTACTTGGTGAGACTGGAGCTAGATTAGCAGCACTATCATCATTCGCTATTGGTGCTCCACCATAAGTTACAGTGAGTGTTGCTTCATTCGATGTATTCCCATCACTATCTTCGATTGTGTAAGGAATTGGTGTTGGATTACCTGTCAGACTTGCATCTGGCGTAAAAGTTACATCTCCTGTAGTTGGATCTACTGTCCATGTTCCATCACTATTAGTCAAGGTTGTATCTATTGTTGGAGTGGTTGGATCTAAGTCTATAGTTGCTGGATCCCCATTCCCTAACCCATCTTCTGCATCATCATCATTTGTTTGGATAGCACTTATTGTTGTTGGGTTACTTGGTGAGACTGGAGCTAGATTAGCAGCACTATCATCATTCGCTATTGGTGCTCCACCATAAGTTACAGTGAGTGTTGCTTCATTCGATGTATTCCCATCACTATCTTCGATTGTGTAAGGAATTGGTGTTGGATTACCTGTCAGACTTGCATCTGGCGTAAAAGTTACATCTCCTGTAGTTGGATCTACTGTCCATGTTCCATCACTATTAGTCAAGGTTGTATCTATTGTTGGAGTGGTTGGATCTAAGTCTATAGTTGCTGGATCCCCATTCCCTAACCCACCTTCTGCATCATCATCATTTGTTTGGATAGCACTTATTGTTGTTGGGTTACTTGGTGAGACTGGAGCTGGATTAGCAGCACTATCATCATTCGCTATTGGTGCTCCACCATAAGTTACAGTGAGTGTTGCTTCATTCGATGTATTCCCATCACTATCTTCGATTGTGTAAGGAATTGGTGTTGGATTACCTGTCAGACTTGCATCTGGCGTAAAAGTTACATCTCCTGTAGTTGGATCTACTGTCCATGTTCCATCACTATTAGTCAAGGTTGTATCTATTGTTGGAGTGGTTGGATCTAAGTCTATAGTTGCTGGATCCCCATTCCCTAACCCATCTTCTGCATCATCATCATTTGTTTGGATAGCACTTATTGTTGTTGGGTTACTTGGTGAGACTGGAGCTGGATTAGCAGCACTATCATCATTCGCTATTGGTGCTCTTTGTACAACATCTATTGTGGGATCACTCGGGTCGCTAGGATCATTTGGATCATTTGTTGGATCATCTGGATCATCTGTTGGTATATCTGTGTCTGTGCCTGTATCTACTTCACCTTGGTTGCTAATACTCATTACCCCAGCTCCCAATGGGTCATTTACTGTTACGTCAAATGTGATAGTTACTGTTCCACCATTCCCCGCTATTGTTCCTACATCTACTGCTACTGTTGTATCTCCAGCAGTGTTGCCTGTGGTTACTGTTCCTTGAGTTGTTGTTACGCTCCCTACTACTAGCGTTGTATTACTATCTGGGGTGTCGGCAAATATTACCCCTGTGTCTTGTCCAGAACCACTATTTGTTATTGTTACTGTGTAACGTACTGTATCCCCTGGATCTATATTGCCATCTGTATCTCCATCCACTAGTAATGCTGATGTCTTATCTGCTAATACATTTGGTATTCCAGTATTTGTAAAAGTACAAATTATAGCTGTATCAGCTACATCAACTACTAATGTGCCTGTTAAGTCACCATTTATATAATTTAGTGTTCCATTATTCCCTATACATGTTAATTCTGTTATGTAATCACTGGCATTACCTATTGTAAAACTTTCATTTAACTCAACTGTATCCCCAGCAAATACTGTTAGTGTGTCTGTGTCCGTATCTGTCTCGCTTGCCATGTCTGCTATTGAACTATGTGTTATGTCATCTATACCATCATTTGTTCCATCTGCTGTAACATTTACTGCATCATTTATTTTGGCATTAGACCATGTTTTGACTAAGGTTAGTGGTGCACCAACAACTCCTAGTTCATAGTCCTCTACTTCACCATCCACTGCTGTTCCTACAGGATTATCTATATCACCAGCAAAATCACGAGCAAGACTTACTATTCGAAGGCGTACATAGGTTGTATCCGCATTGGTAAGGGTTGTCAAATCACTGGTATCAGCAAAGTTGTTGTTATCCCATGTTAATGTGACTGAACCTGGTCCATTGGGATCGGTATCATTACAAACACCACTAACCTTCTCAGTATTTGTAAAACTACCATTACCATCAAGATCAATCCAACCAGCCACAACTGCCTCTGCACTACCTTCACAAACAACTGTTAAACTGTAGCTAGTATCATCCACTTTAAGAGGGGTTAGTGGAGTACTTAGACCATCCTCATCAGTACCTGCACTGGTCCCACTAGTATCATTGTTATCATCAGCATCAGCAGCTACAGAATGTTGGGAACCGTCTTCGCCATCAATTTTGCTACCCAAGTAAACAGTAGGAGCAGCAAACATTTTGTGTCTAGCATCTCCATAACTAGCAGGTGCATCTCCATAGTCTCCTATGGTGTCAGGATCTTTCTGGGACACATTATGAGGACCAGTAAGGTCAGCAGTAGGAAAATTTGTGGTTGTTACTACTGTATTTCCTAAAGCACCAGTGTTTTTATCAATAAGTTGGATATTACCACTAGCATCATCAGTATAAATATTCCCAAACTCGTCTGCAGCTATTTGCCTGTAGGCCAAAGTGTCATTAATAAGGCTCCAAGTGTTAGTTGAGGTGTCAAACTTTGAGAGTGATTGTCCAGAGCCATCACCAAGGGCCATGTATATTGTAGCAGCAGTACCATCCCCTGTAACTACAAGATCTCCGAATCCCTTAAGCGAACCACCAGGCACAGAGTTCAAAACATTTAAGCGGGTTAGAGAATTTACGCTTTTGCCATCCGCCGATAATGTAAGGGCAAAAACATCTACGAAGTTTCCAGAAGCGTCCTCTGAGCCAACATAAAGAGCCCCGTCATAATATCCAGCACCAGCACTTTCTAGAAAGCCACCAGTAAAACCTGCAAAAGTTGAAAGATCAGCCAGTGTATAATGCGCAGAAGCTCCTGTCCCTTCAGAAGGATCCCAGTAATACATTGTTGTACCATTCCCATAGTACACTAGATTGTTATCTGGGTTAGCAGCTAGAGAATTTACATTACCACTAATAGGAATAGTTGTAGCAAAACTATTAACCCCAGTAGTTAAGTTAATAGAGTGAATATCACTAGACTCTCCATAGTAAATTATAGAGTCAGCAGCATAAGCAAGGGAAAACAAAAAGATCACCAAAAAGGCTATAGACAGCATTTTGGGCAAATTAGTGAAAGATTGCCAAATGCTTTGCTTTACAAAATATTTAAAATTAATTAGTTTGGGCACAACTTATCTCCTAAGCAAGCATGCAAAATTTGTTGTGAAAAATATGCAAATATTAGTCCTATACTTCTGTGGAAACGGGGCTATGGCAGATTTTAAAAACTCATACTTTCTTTTGCATAGGTGCTTATATATAATTACAAATCAGTTGTTTGCTTAAGTTACATATCTTAAGAGCAAAATTAAAGAATAAAATCTGGTGTGGTATTGAATAAAATATATACAGCACAGCATTACTGGGAATGCATTTTATGTGTGTAGTAGGGTAATGGTGCACGTTACCCTATGGGGGATACTGGGCAATATGGCTATGCCCGTTGTTTGTAGAATAACTATTTATAATATCATACATCAGCATAAAAACCTAAGGGTGAAAGATAAGAAAAGCTGCTGGACCACAACCTAGACTAACAAAATTGAATGTTGGATTCAGTAAAATTATTAAAATTATGTTGGGGGAAATTACCCTTACAAAAAGCATTGAGAAGCGCGCCAAACTCTAATTGGTAACTAGTTAGTAATGATCTAGACTATGCAAAAGTGAATTTGACTACTTAAATATAATTTTATATAACGAATTGTAGTTTTTAAGGAATGATGGTTTGCTGTTACTTAGCTGCACTTACAGGATTCTTACGGAGAACGTTTTATTGCTTACTAGCCTCCGTAGGGAAAGGTTATTTAATCGTATCTAAAATGTAGAGTTTTTGTTTATGAAAAGTTATGAAAGGTAACTTAATCTTATTTTAAGCAGTTTTGGCAGAATATTACTTATCCTAAGATTCAGATAAGAGCTTTACCTGAGTTCGCATCTAATTAAAATCTCTATTAGGAGTTGTAAGATTTATGTTATTTAAAAATATTTTCATCATTATTATTTTAGGCATCACCCTTCTATTATCAAGTTGTGGACAAAGTATTGCCCCCTTAAATGAGAAATCAACACAGGAAGTAAGCAAACAGTCCGAGTTAAGCATCAACCTATTTGCTGGACAACACATTCTAGTTGGGAAAATTGATATTACAACTCAAGATGATAATTTATCTGTCAAATACACCATTAATAACAATGAGTGGTGTATTACGGAAGTTCATACATATATTTCTACAGAAAAACCTAAGAAAGCAACTCCCGGTAAATTTCCTTACAAACAAGAAAATCTAGATTGTCTGTCAGAGTATAGTGAGGTAGTATCTTTCAGCGACCTTAATGTTAATGTTGAGGATGGGGATTCTGTTTATATAGCAGCTCATGCTGTTGTTAATGGTGTTTCAGGTAATGAAACAGAAACAGCTTGGGCAGAAGGAACAACAAAATTTAAAACAGGTTGGGGAAGTTATTTCACCTACACAATAGAAGGATCAACTACTTCAATTTGGCTCTAGCATAAATATGTGGCTAGTTAATGTGGCTAGCCAACAACATCCCTCATCCTTCCTTCCTTGTCCTAAAAAAGGGAGGGAATTCGAGTTTTAAACACCCCTAGTACTGAATTTTCTATGTGAGTGAGAGTTTCTCACTCATTTTTTCATTATTGGTCGCCCCACTCAAAGATTGGGTCTGTCATTGGTATCTCCATAGGCACATCATAGGTAAGCGTTTGTTCACTCTCTATCTCTTCAAGTTCAAATACCTTAGTTTCTAGGCCCGGTACAGGATCTAGCAATATAATCTTGTAAGGTATCGGCTCAGTACTATTTATATGTAGTACCACTCTTACTCCTTCGGGTAAAGGTATAAGCTTCTTCTCTAATGTGATAGGTCCAAAAATCACCGTGGTACGGCGCTGAGCATCAATTGCACCTTCAGGAGCAATTAATGGGAAATCACTTACAGAAAGTCCATATATGCTCACTTGATGTAAATATCCATCACCAATGCCTTCATAGTTATCTCTTGGTAGATAAGGAGCTGTTAAAGCATCAAGCCTTACACTAGCTGTACCAACTGGTACAGAGCGGAACATATAGCCACCTCCAACATCAGTAACCGTTTGCCAACCATTACTTAAAACAACACGTGCACCCGGTAGTGGTATATCCTCATCAAAGTCATAGCTACCATCATCATCTACATCTAAGTAGACACGTCCTATCAGCACACTAGTACTCAGGTCAAATGCTTCCTCATCTACTTTTATGCTGGCATTAGCTTGCACATTTGCTTCAGCAGAACCTGCATCATTAGTACCCTTGGCCTCTACACGGTTATCAAGTTTTTCTGGAGCATTTATTCCTATTAGTAATTCGTAGGTAATAGTAATCTTCTCACCAGGGGGTAACCTAACATCTGACCAAGTAAGTTGACCACCTTGAGAGGCAAACTCAACTTCTTGAGGGGCATTAGAAACACTTATACTCTGAGTACCATCTATATAACTTGTACCCTGAGGCAAAGTATCAGTTATATCTACAATCAAATCTTCAATTTGATTATCATTAGTTACAACTACTGTATAGAGAACATTCTCACCAATAGTGTATACCTTTTCTAGGACATTTTTCTCTATGCGCAAGGCAATTTCGCTAGGTTCTTTTGCAGGCTCGAGTGTTACTGGTGTTGGTTCAGTATTATTGGTAGGATCACCATCATTATCATTATTAGGATCTCCACCACCAACATCAGGGTCTAGACCCTTAGTTGAGGTATCACGAACATCATTTCCTGCTGGATCTTTAGCTAAAGCTTCGGCTATATTATTGAATGTAGTTGTACTACCTAGCTCCTTACTGTCTACGCTTATAGTTAACAAGACTGTACCACTTGCATTTACAGCTAAACTATCTGTTCCTGTTAGTAAGTTAGTGTTGCTCGAGCTATCATAATTTGGGTTAACACTAAAATCATCACTGCTTATTTCCACAAATGTGTAAGGGATTGGAGAAAAGATATTATCTAAATTATCACTTATTTGTAGATTGTTTAAGGAGGTATTTCCATAGTTCTTTATGAATATCGAGTAAGCAATAGTATAAACACCAGTATTCTCGTTTAGAGTTACCTCTAATACTTCCTTAGAAACACCTAAAATAGATTCTTGTACGGGAGGCACGGTTTTGCTATCTGTAGCAGTAATAGGATTACCACTTGGTGGACTAGCACTTACTGTTGCTGTATTTGTTAGGTTCCCAGCATCTATATCTGCTTGGGTTATTTCATAGCTAGCAGTGCACATCATGCTTTCATTTGGCTCTAGGCTTGTTTGAGGACAAGTTATTGTGCTCAGGTTTGGTAATGGGTCTGTTATGGTTATTGAGTTTAGTGTTACATTCCCGGTATTGGTCAGTGTAAAGCTGTATGTGATTGTATCACCTAGAGTCAAGGTGGTTACATCGTTAGAGTCTTTATCGATTATTATATCTGCTGTTTGAGTTACAGTACTTGTTGCAGTACCTGTTTCAGTTAGTGTTGTACCACTTGGTGTAGTTGCTGTTACATTTGCTGTATTGGTTATATTTCCAGCATCTATATCTGTTTGGTTAGTAGTGTAATTCCCTTGGCACGTTACTGACTCTCCTACTGGCAAGCTTTCTGTTCCATCATTAGCAAAGTTATTACCATTACTAGTACATGTTAATGAGGGGATTAAAGGATCAGAGATTATTACATTATTTAGTGTGGTGTTGCCATTATTTGTCGTTGTTATGTTATAGCTTATTACCTGTCCTGCTTCTGTTATTGTACTAGGTGTTACCGTTTTTATTACCTCTAGATTTGGTGCCTGATCTGGTGGCACGGTTTCACTATCTGTAGCAGTAATAGGATTACCACTTGGTGGACTAGCACTTACTGTTGCTGTATTTGTTAGGTTCCCAGCATCTATATCTGCTTGGGTTATTTCATAGCTAGCAGTGCACATCATGCTTTCATTTGGCTCTAGGCTTGTTTGAGGACAAGTTATTGTGCTCAGGTTTGGTAATGGGTCTGTTATGGTTATTGAGTTTAGTGTTACATTCCCGGTATTGGTCAGTGTAAAGCTGTATGTGATTGTATCACCTAGAGTCAAGGTGGTTACATCGTTAGAGTCTTTATCGATTATTATATCTGCTGTTTGAGTTACAGTACTTGTTGCAGTACCTGTTTCAGTTAGTGTTGTACCACTTGGTGTAGTTGCTGTTACATTTGCTGTATTGGTTATATTTCCAGCATCTATATCTGTTTGGTTAGTAGTGTAATTCCCTTGGCACGTTACTGACTCTCCTACTGGCAAGCTTTCTGTTCCATCATTAGCAAAGTTATTACCATTACTAGTACATGTTAATGAGGGGATTAAAGGATCAGAGATTATTACATTATTTAGTGTGGTGTTGCCATTATTTGTCGTTGTTATGTTATAGCTTATTACCTGTCCTGCTTCTGTTATTGTACTAGGTGTTACCGTTTTTATTACCTCTAGATTTGGTGCCTGATCTGGTGGCACGGTTTCACTATCTGTAGCAGTAATAGGATTACCACTTGGTGGACTAGCACTTACTGTTGCTGTATTTGTTAGGTTCCCAGCATCTATATCTGCTTGGGTTATTTCATAGCTAGCAGTGCACATCATGCTTTCATTTGGCTCTAGGCTTGTTTGAGGACAAGTTATTGTGCTCAGGTTTGGTAATGGGTCTGTTATGGTTATTGAGTTTAGTGTTACATTCCCGGTATTGGTCAGTGTAAAGCTGTATGTGATTGTATCACCTAGAGTCAAGGTGGTTACATCGTTAGAGTCTTTATCGATTATTATATCTGCTGTTTGAGTTACAGTACTTGTTGCAGTACCTGTTTCAGTTAGTGTTGTACCACTTGGTGTAGTTGCTGTTACATTTGCTGTATTGGTTATATTTCCAGCATCTATATCTGTTTGGTTAGTAGTGTAATTCCCTTGGCACGTTACTGACTCTCCTACTGGCAAGCTTTCTGTTCCATCATTAGCAAAGTTATTACCATTACTAGTACATGTTAATGAGGGGATTAAAGGATCAGAGATTATTACATTATTTAGTGTGGTGTTGCCATTATTTGTCGTTGTTATGTTATAGCTTATTACCTGTCCTGCTTCTGTTATTGTACTAGGTGTTACCGTTTTTATTACCTCTAGATTTGGTGCCTGATCTGGTGGCACGGTTTCACTATCTGTAGCAGTAATAGGATTACCACTTGGTGGACTAGCACTTACTGTTGCTGTATTTGTTAGGTTCCCAGCATCTATATCTGCTTGGGTTATTTCATAGCTAGCAGTGCACATCATGCTTTCATTTGGCTCTAGGCTTGTTTGAGGACAAGTTATTGTGCTCAGGTTTGGTAATGGGTCTGTTATGGTTATTGAGTTTAGTGTTACATTCCCGGTATTGGTCAGTGTAAAGCTGTATGTGATTGTATCACCTAGAGTCAAGGTGGTTACATCGTTAGAGTCTTTATCGATTATTATATCTGCTGTTTGAGTTACAGTACTTGTTGCAGTACCTGTTTCAGTTAGTGTTGTACCACTTGGTGTAGTTGCTGTTACATTTGCTGTATTGGTTATATTTCCAGCATCTATATCTGTTTGGTTAGTAGTGTAATTCCCTTGGCACGTTACTGACTCTCCTACTGGCAAGCTTTCTGTTCCATCATTAGCAAAGTTATTACCATTACTAGTACATGTTAATGAGGGGATTAAAGGATCAGAGATTATTACATTATTTAGTGTGGTGTTGCCATTATTTGTCGTTGTTATGTTATAGCTTATTACCTGTCCTGCTTCTGTTATTGTACTAGGTGTTACCGTTTTTACTAGTGTTAATGCTGGCCCTTGCGTTGCTGTTACTGTTTCATCATCCTGATTTGAGTCTGTTCCATCTGCACTTGCTGTTGCTGTATTTGTTACTGATCCACTGTTTAGATCACCTTGGACTATTGAGTAGCTTGCTGTACAAGTAATAGATTCACCTGGATCTAGGTTAGTATCTAGGTTTCCTACTGTATTGACATCTGGGCAGCTTACTGTTGCTTTATCATCTGTTACCGTTACTGGTCCTGCTAGTGCTATATTCCCTGTGTTTTCTACTTCGTAAGAGTAGCTTATTACATCATTGACTGCAGCATACGTCGTTGGTGTTGCTGTTTTTACTAGTGTTAATGCTGGCCCTTGCGTTGCTGTTACTGTTTCATCATCCTGATTTGAGTCTGTTCCATCTGCACTTGCTGTTGCTGTATTTGTTACTGATCCACTGTTTAGATCACCTTGGACTATTGAGTAGCTTGCTGTACAAGTAATAGATTCACCTGGATCTAGGTTAGTATCTAGGTTTCCTACTGTATTGACATCTGGGCAGCTTACTGTTGCTTTATCATCTGTTACCGTTACTGGTCCTGCTAGTGCTATATTCCCTGTGTTTTCTACTTCGTAAGAGTAGCTTATTACATCATTGACTGCAGCATACGTCGTTGGTGTTGCTGTTTTTACTAGTGTTAATGCTGGCCCTTGCGTTGCTGTTACTGTTTCATCATCCTGATTTGAGTCTGTTCCATCTGCACTTGCTGTTGCTGTATTTGTTACTGATCCACTGTTTAGATCACCTTGGACTATTGAGTAGCTTGCTGTACAAGTAATAGATTCACCTGGATCTAGGTTAGTATCTAGGTTTCCTACTGTATTGACATCTGGGCAGCTTACTGTTGCTTTATCATCTGTTACCGTTACTGGTCCTGCTAGTGCTATATTCCCTGTGTTTTCTACTTCGTAAGAGTAGCTTATTACATCATTGACTGCAGCATACGTCGTTGGTGTTGCTGTTTTTACTAGTGTTAATGCTGGCCCTTGCGTTGCTGTTACTGTTTCATCATCCTGATTTGAGTCTGTTCCATCTGCACTTGCTGTTGCTGTATTTGTTACTGATCCACTGTTTAGATCACCTTGGACTATTGAGTAGCTTGCTGTACAAGTAATAGATTCACCTGGATCTAGGTTAGTATCTAGGTTTCCTACTGTATTGACATCTGGGCAGCTTACTGTTGCTTTATCATCTGTTACCGTTACTGGTCCTGCTAGTGCTATATTCCCTGTGTTTTCTACTTCGTAAGAGTAGCTTATTACATCATTGACTGCAGCATACGTCGTTGGTGTTGCTGTTTTTACTAGTGTTAATGCTGGCCCTTGCGTTGCTGTTACTGTTTCATCATCCTGATTTGAGTCTGTTCCATCTGCACTTGCTGTTGCTGTATTTGTTACTGATCCACTGTTTAGATCACCTTGGACTATTGAGTAGCTTGCTGTACAAGTAATAGATTCACCTGGATCTAGGTTAGTATCTAGGTTTCCTACTGTATTGACATCTGGGCAGCTTACTGTTGCTTTATCATCTGTTACCGTTACTGGTCCTGCTAGTGCTATATTCCCTGTGTTTTCTACTTCGTAAGAGTAGCTTATTACATCATTGACTGCAGCATACGTCGTTGGTGTTGCTGTTTTTACTAGTGTTAATGCTGGCCCTTGCGTTGCTGTTACTGTTTCATCATCCTGACTTGAGTCTGTTCCATCTGCACTTGCTGTTGCTGTATTTGTTACTGATCCACTGTTTAGATCACCTTGGACTATTGAGTAGCTTGCTGTACAAGTAATAGATTCACCTGGATCTAGGTTAGTATCTAGGTTTCCTACTGTATTGACATCTGGGCAGCTTACTGTTGCTTTATCATCTGTTACCGTTACTGGTCCTGCTAGTGCTATATTCCCTGTGTTTTCTACTTCGTAAGAGTAGCTTATTACATCATTGACTGCAGCATACGTCGTTGGTGTTGCTGTTTTTACTAGTGTTAATGCTGGCCCTTGCGTTGCTGTTACTGTTTCATCATCCTGATTTGAGTCTGTTCCATCTGCACTTGCTGTTGCTGTATTTGTTACTGATCCACTGTTTAGATCACCTTGGACTATTGAGTAGCTTGCTGTACAAGTAATAGATTCACCTGGATCTAGGTTAGTATCTAGGTTTCCTACTGTATTGACATCTGGGCAGCTTACTGTTGCTTTATCATCTGTTACCGTTACTGGTCCTGCTAGTGCTATATTCCCTGTGTTTTCTACTTCGTAAGAGTAGCTTATTACATCATTGACTGCAGCATACGTCGTTGGTGTTGCTGTTTTTACTAGTGTTAATGCTGGCCCTTGCGTTGCTGTTACTGTTTCATCATCCTGATTTGAGTCTGTTCCATCTGCACTTGCTGTTGCTGTATTTGTTACTGATCCACTGTTTAGATCACCTTGGACTATTGAGTAGCTTGCTGTACAAGTAATAGATTCACCTGGATCTAGGTTAGTATCTAGGTTTCCTACTGTATTGACATCTGGGCAGCTTACTGTTGCTTTATCATCTGTTACCGTTACTGGTCCTGCTAGTGCTATATTCCCTGTGTTTTCTACTTCGTAAGAGTAGCTTATTACATCATTGACTGCAGCATACGTCGTTGGTGTTGCTGTTTTTACTAGTGTTAATGCTGGCCCTTGCGTTGCTGTTACTGTTTCATCATCCTGATTTGAGTCTGTTCCATCTGCACTTGCTGTTGCTGTATTTGTTACTGATCCACTGTTTAGATCACCTTGGACTATTGAGTAGCTTGCTGTACAAGTAATAGATTCACCTGGATCTAGGTTAGTATCTAGGTTTCCTACTGTATTGACATCTGGGCAGCTTACTGTTGCTTTATCATCTGTTACCGTTACTGGTCCTGCTAGTGCTATATTCCCTGTGTTTTCTACTTCGTAAGAGTAGCTTATTACATCATTGACTGCAGCATACGTCGTTGGTGTTGCTGTTTTTACTAGTGTTAATGCTGGCCCTTGCGTTGCTGTTACTGTTTCATCATCCTGATTTGAGTCTGTTCCATCTGCACTTGCTGTTGCTGTATTTGTTACTGATCCACTGTTTAGATCACCTTGGACTATTGAGTAGCTTGCTGTACAAGTAATAGATTCACCTGGATCTAGGTTAGTATCTAGGTTTCCTACTGTATTGACATCTGGGCAGCTTACTGTTGCTTTATCATCTGTTACCGTTACTGGTCCTGCTAGTGCTATATTCCCTGTGTTTTCTACTTCGTAAGAGTAGCTTATTACATCATTGACTGCAGCATACGTCGTTGGTGTTGCTGTTTTTACTAGTGTTAATGCTGGCCCTTGCGTTGCTGTTACTGTTTCATCATCCTGATTTGAGTCTGTTCCATCTGCACTTGCTGTTGCTGTATTTGTTACTGATCCACTGTTTAGATCACCTTGGACTATTGAGTAGCTTGCTGTACAAGTAATAGATTCACCTGGATCTAGGTTAGTATCTAGGTTTCCTACTGTATTGACATCTGGGCAGCTTACTGTTGCTTTATCATCTGTTACCGTTACTGGTCCTGCTAGTGCTATATTCCCTGTGTTTTCTACTTCGTAAGAGTAGCTTATTACATCATTGACTGCAGCATACGTCGTTGGTGTTGCTGTTTTTACTAGTGTTAATGCTGGCCCTTGCGTTGCTGTTACTGTTTCATCATCCTGATTTGAGTCTGTTCCATCTGCACTTGCTGTTGCTGTATTTGTTACTGATCCACTGTTTAGATCACCTTGGACTATTGAGTAGCTTGCTGTACAAGTAATAGATTCACCTGGATCTAGGTTAGTATCTAGGTTTCCTACTGTATTGACATCTGGGCAGCTTACTGTTGCTTTATCATCTGTTACCGTTACTGGTCCTGCTAGTGCTATATTCCCTGTGTTTTCTACTTCGTAAGAGTAGCTTATTACATCATTGACTGCAGCATACGTCGTTGGTGTTGCTGTTTTTACTAGTGTTAATGCTGGCCCTTGCGTTGCTGTTACTGTTTCATCATCCTGATTTGAGTCTGTTCCATCTGCACTTGCTGTTGCTGTATTTGTTACTGATCCACTGTTTAGATCACCTTGGACTATTGAGTAGCTTGCTGTACAAGTAATAGATTCACCTGGATCTAGGTTAGTATCTAGGTTTCCTACTGTATTGACATCTGGGCAGCTTACTGTTGCTTTATCATCTGTTACCGTTACTGGTCCTGCTAGTGCTATATTCCCTGTGTTTTCTACTTCGTAAGAGTAGCTTATTACATCATTGACTGCAGCATACGTCGTTGGTGTTGCTGTTTTTACTAGTGTTAATGCTGGCCCTTGCGTTGCTGTTACTGTTTCATCATCCTGATTTGAGTCTGTTCCATCTGCACTTGCTGTTGCTGTATTTGTTACTGATCCACTGTTTAGATCACCTTGGACTATTGAGTAGCTTGCTGTACAAGTAATAGATTCACCTGGATCTAGGTTAGTATCTAGGTTTCCTACTGTATTGACATCTGGGCAGCTTACTGTTGCTTTATCATCTGTTACCGTTACTGGTCCTGCTAGTGCTATATTCCCTGTGTTTTCTACTTCGTAAGAGTAGCTTATTACATCATTGACTGCAGCATACGTCGTTGGTGTTGCTGTTTTTACTAGTGTTAATGCTGGCCCTTGCGTTGCTGTTACTGTTTCATCATCCTGACTTGAGTCTGTTCCATCTGCACTTGCTGTTGCTGTATTTGTTACTGATCCACTGTTTAGATCACCTTGGACTATTGAGTAGCTTGCTGTACAAGTAATAGATTCACCTGGATCTAGGTTAGTATCTAGGTTTCCTACTGTATTGACATCTGGGCAGCTTACTGTTGCTTTATCATCTGTTACCGTTACTGGTCCTGCTAGTGCTATATTCCCTGTGTTTTCTACTTCGTAAGAGTAGCTTATTACATCATTGACTGCAGCATACGTCGTTGGTGTTGCTGTTTTTACTAGTGTTAATGCTGGCCCTTGCGTTGCTGTTACTGTTTCATCATCCTGATTTGAGTCTGTTCCATCTGCACTTGCTGTTGCTGTATTTGTTACTGATCCACTGTTTAGATCACCTTGGACTATTGAGTAGCTTGCTGTACAAGTAATAGATTCACCTGGATCTAGGTTAGTATCTAGGTTTCCTACTGTATTGACATCTGGGCAGCTTACTGTTGCTTTATCATCTGTTACCGTTACTGGTCCTGCTAGTGCTATATTCCCTGTGTTTTCTACTTCGTAAGAGTAGCTTATTACATCATTGACTGCAGCATACGTCGTTGGTGTTGCTGTTTTTACTAGTGTTAATGCTGGCCCTTGCGTTGCTGTTACTGTTTCATCATCCTGATTTGAGTCTGTTCCATCTGCACTTGCTGTTGCTGTATTTGTTACTGATCCACTGTTTAGATCACCTTGGACTATTGAGTAGCTTGCTGTACAAGTAATAGATTCACCTGGATCTAGGTTAGTATCTAGGTTTCCTACTGTATTGACATCTGGGCAGCTTACTGTTGCTTTATCATCTGTTACCGTTACTGGTCCTGCTAGTGCTATATTCCCTGTGTTTTCTACTTCGTAAGAGTAGCTTATTACATCATTGACTGCAGCATACGTCGTTGGTGTTGCTGTTTTTACTAGTGTTAATGCTGGCCCTTGCGTTGCTGTTACTGTTTCATCATCCTGATTTGAGTCTGTTCCATCTGCACTTGCTGTTGCTGTATTTGTTACTGATCCACTGTTTAGATCACCTTGGACTATTGAGTAGCTTGCTGTACAAGTAATAGATTCACCTGGATCTAGGTTAGTATCTAGGTTTCCTACTGTATTGACATCTGGGCAGCTTACTGTTGCTTTATCATCTGTTACCGTTACTGGTCCTGCTAGTGCTATATTCCCTGTGTTTTCTACTTCGTAAGAGTAGCTTATTACATCATTGACTGCAGCATACGTCGTTGGTGTTGCTGTTTTTACTAGTGTTAATGCTGGCCCTTGCGTTGCTGTTACTGTTTCATCATCCTGATTTGAGTCTGTTCCATCTGCACTTGCTGTTGCTGTATTTGTTACTGATCCACTGTTTAGATCACCTTGGACTATTGAGTAGCTTGCTGTACAAGTAATAGATTCACCTGGATCTAGGTTAGTATCTAGGTTTCCTACTGTATTGACATCTGGGCAGCTTACTGTTGCTTTATCATCTGTTACCGTTACTGGTCCTGCTAGTGCTATATTCCCTGTGTTTTCTACTTCGTAAGAGTAGCTTATTACATCATTGACTGCAGCATACGTCGTTGGTGTTGCTGTTTTTACTAGTGTTAATGCTGGCCCTTGCGTTGCTGTTACTGTTTCATCACCCTGATTTGAGTCTGTTCCATCTGCACTTGCTGTTGCTGTATTTGTTACTGATCCACTGTTTAGATCACCTTGGACTATTGAGTAGCTTGCTGTACAAGTAATAGATTCACCTGGATCTAGGTTAGTATCTAGGTTTCCTACTGTATTGACATCTGGGCAGCTTACTGTTGCTTTATCATCTGTTACCGTTACTGGTCCTGCTAGTGCTATATTCCCTGTGTTTTCTACTTCGTAAGAGTAGCTTATTACATCATTGACTGCAGCATACGTCGTTGGTGTTGCTGTTTTTACTAGTGTTAATGCTGGCCCTTGCGTTGCTGTTACTGTTTCATCATCCTGATTTGAGTCTGTTCCATCTGCACTTGCTGTTGCTGTATTTGTTACTGATCCACTGTTTAGATCACCTTGGACTATTGAGTAGCTTGCTGTACAAGTAATAGATTCACCTGGATCTAGGTTAGTATCTAGGTTTCCTACTGTATTGACATCTGGGCAGCTTACTGTTGCTTTATCATCTGTTACCGTTACTGGTCCTGCTAGTGCTATATTCCCTGTGTTTTCTACTTCGTAAGAGTAGCTTATTACATCATTGACTGCAGCATACGTCGTTGGTGTTGCTGTTTTTACTAGTGTTAATGCTGGCCCTTGCGTTGCTGTTACTGTTTCATCATCCTGATTTGAGTCTGTTCCATCTGCACTTGCTGTTGCTGTATTTGTTACTGATCCACTGTTTAGATCACCTTGGACTATTGAGTAGCTTGCTGTACAAGTAATAGATTCACCTGGATCTAGGTTAGTATCTAGGTTTCCTACTGTATTGACATCTGGGCAGCTTACTGTTGCTTTATCATCTGTTACCGTTACTGGTCCTGCTAGTGCTATATTCCCTGTGTTTTCTACTTCGTAAGAGTAGCTTATTACATCATTGACTGCAGCATACGTCGTTGGTGTTGCTGTTTTAGTTAAATCTAAACTAGGGTTTAAAAGTAAATTTGTATAGGTACAGGTTACTGTTTCTCCTACTTCTACATTATAGGTTGCTACTCCTGTACCAGTATCCCCTGTACTATTACCATCATTACAAGTTATATCACTTATTGACCACCCTGCTACTGCTGTTTCTGTTACTGTATATGTCCCTGCTGCTACTGACAGCGCTGTTGAACTATTTCCATCCGTTAATGCTGCTGTTATATCTCCTGTAAAATTAAATGTCTGGCTATCTCCATCTGGCAAAGTCTCTTTCGCTACTATTATTTGTCCGTTTTTATTGTTGGTATACGTACAGGTTACTGTTTCTCCTACTTCTACATTATAGGTTGCTACTCCTGTACCAGTATCCCCTGTACTATTACCATCATTACAAGTTATATCACTTATTGACCACCCTGCTACTGCTGTTTCTGTTACTGTATATGTCCCTGCTGCTACTGACAGCGCTGTTGAACTATTTCCATCCGTTAATGCTGCTGTTATATCTCCTGTAAAATTAAATGTCTGGCTATCTCCATCTGGCAAAGTCTCTTTCGCTACTATTATTTGTCCGTTTTTATTGTTGGTATACGTACAGGTTACTGTTTCTCCTACTTCTACATTATAGGTTGCTACTCCTGTACCAGTATCCCCTGTACTATTACCATCATTACAAGTTATATCACTTATTGACCACCCTGCTACTGCTGTTTCTGTTACTGTATATGTCCCTGCTGCTACTGACAGCGCTGTTGAACTATTTCCATCCGTTAATGCTGCTGTTATATCTCCTGTAAAATTAAATGTCTGGCTATCTCCATCTGGCAAAGTCTCTTTCGCTACTATTATTTGTCCGTTTTTATTGTTGGTATACGTACAGGTTACTGTTTCTCCTACTTCTACATTATAGGTTGCTACTCCTGTACCAGTATCCCCTGTACTATTACCATCATTACAAGTTATATCACTTATTGACCACCCTGCTACTGCTGTTTCTGTTACTGTATATGTCCCTGCTGCTACTGACAGTGCTGTTGAACTATTTCCATCCGTTAATGCTGCTGTTATATCTCCTGTAAAATTAAATGTCTGGCTATCTCCATCTGGCAAAGTCTCTTTCGCTACTATTATTTGTCCACCTTGAGAATTACTAAATGTACATATAATAGCTTCTCCAATATCTAAATCAATATCGACTTTACGATTAGCCAAATCTATTATTGAGCCATTATCATCATCACCTTGACAACTTAAACTAGTAAGAGCAAAGTCACTATTAGGGTCCTCTGTTATGGTATAGGTACCTGCTGACAGTTTGAAAAACCTTTGGTTCTCAGCATTTTTAAGAGTGAAGTTACTAACTCCACTGCCTGTAGCAGTAAAATTAAAATTAGTGCCATCAGCAGGGGTGGCTTGTTTTATAATAGTAATGCTGCCAAGCTCAATATTGGTAAAGGTACAAGTAACAAAATCACTAGAATCTACCTCAATGCCAGAAATTTCATGATTTATGTTAGAAGACGAGCTACCATCATCACAGGAAGAACTAAGTAGCTTCCAATTAGCTGGCACAGTTTCACTTATAGAGTAACTTCCTGTAGGTACAGAATCTGGAACAGAAAGATTAGGGGAAACATCATTACCATTAACAGATATGGATTCGTTGACATTAACTGTATTACCCTCTTCATCTCCAGAGCCAGTTAAGCTAAAGTTAAAAGCTGTGCTGCTTGTAGTAGAATCATCAGGGTAGGCAATCTTTTCAACTTTTATAAAGCCACCACCCAAATAGGCAACACAATCCACCGAATTAGAATTGGGTTGTAGGGAATTAAAAGAGCAAAGATTAATTTGTAAAGCCCCCAAAGGAATAACACTAGCATCTACACGACACACAGCTATAGTATCATTGGGATAATTACTACCACCTGTAAAAGGATCTTCGGGTTCTACAGATACTTTATAAGTAGGTAATAAATCACAAGTGCTAATACCAACATTGGAAATTAATACAGGATTGGTGCACCTATCACGAGCACTAGCATCACAGCTATAAAGAAGAGGACCAGCCTCCAACTCCACACCACCGCCTGCTTTAGCACCAACACTTATACAATAAGCAAAATTGATAAAGCCATTACTATCAGTATCAAAAAGAGCACAAGCATCACCAGTATTAGCTCCAGAAAAAGAGGCATTATCCCAACTTAGGTGTATATCGTATGAGATAGGGGCATTGGTTTCGTCTATACAAAGACGAGTTACATCGCTTTGAGAGTTTGTACCTCCTGTAGTATCATTAACCCCACCAACATCTGGAGTGCAAATTAATTGTGCATTTGCTAGGGAAGTTATTGAAATAAATAGAGCAGCTACAGTAAAGAAAAGTAGTTGTGTACAGGAGAATTTCTTTTTCATTATGTTCATACCTTAGCTCCGCATCATAATAAAACAAAGATCTCACCAAGAAAACTGTAGCAGACACAATAAAATCCCCTATTAGATTCCCTATATTAAGCTATGGTGTCTTTCCATTTTTCTTCGGTGGTATGTAGACGCCACGGCCTGCATAGGTTTTATCTTCAACTACAGCATTTAAGTCAAGTATATATTGAGTTTGGAATGCAATCTTGAAACAATTAAGTCCTCCAAAGGCTAATACTTTCTAGTAGCGAGCTCAAACGATATCTAGGTTTGTCACTATAATCTTAACGAGATGATTTCAGTAACTTTATTTCTGCTATGGATTAGTGCAGCAATAAAGCACTTACTAAAATCCAAAGGGAATTTTAACAATTCAAAGCTTACAAAAGTATTAACTCCTCAACTATGAGTGTTTTTGCTATGATCAGAAATGAGAGACACCATTCCTGCTGTACATTACAAATTGGGCATGAAGCTTTAATCCCACACAGTAAGAATTTAAATTCTTTATTGAAATGTATACAATTAATAGATAAATCACTATTTGTATGTAATTTATAACTATCATCTTAAAACCAAACTTACTACCCCACATGACAATTAGAATTCTTCATGAAGAATTTATATGGTGCTCATAGTGTTGATGTAAATAACTTAGAGATTCGATTTGGTAATGCTTAGCAAGTTTATAGACACGTTTATTAGCAAAAATTGAGCAGAAATCATTGTTCGTTAAGTAAAGAATCTATTCCCTTCACTTTTGTGGGGTAGTGAGAAAACCAAATAAAAACGTAGCTATTTAAACAGGTGCTAAGAGCCTGATTTGTGCAACTTTACATATAAAAACGGATTAAAAATTAACGTTTTCTATAGAGTAAGTTGAATTATGTTTTACCTCCCCTTTTTACTTAACCCTGCAACTCGAGTAAAGTAAAAGTCTTTTACCACATCAGGCATAAGAGCCATAAAGCGTGCAGGAACAGCATCAAAGGTACCATAATAACGAGGTCTTACTCGTTTTGCTAGTGCAATTTTAGCAATGCGTCCAGCAACCTTTTCTGGCTTGGTAGCAGTAGCTTCACCCCACAAGTTACTGTCTGCAAAGTTACTTAGGTATTCTGACCACTCATCATTGGAGTTTTTGGCGTTTTCTCGCAAACCAGCTCTGGTCTGCTCTGCAAAAGGGGTTTTCATGGCTCCGGGCTGAATAACCACTACCTCGATCCCAAATGGCTTAAGTTCTAGCCTTAGGGAGTCTGATAGTGCTTCTAGAGCATACTTCGAGGCGGAATAGGCTCCCATAAAGGGTGTTACTAAGAAACCATTGGTTGAGGTTACATTTATAATTCTGCCCCAGCCACTCGAGCGCATCTGTGGACTGATAGCCCTAATGAGCTTTAAAGGTCCAAAAGCATTAACTGCAAATTGCTTCTCAATATCAGATGTGTCTTGGGCTTCTAGTGCACCTGCTTTTAGGATTCCTGCTACATTTATAAGCAAGTTAATTGTGTGTCCATTTTTATTAATAGTTTTAAGGGCTCTGTTTATACTTTCTTGACTAGTAACATCAAGCTCTAAAGGGTGTGCGCCTTCTAAACTAGAGAGTGCCTCAACATTGATATCAGCAGCATAAACGGTTACTCCTTTAGCAAGTAGTTTTTCAACAGTAGCTTTGCCTAAACCACTAGCTGCACCTGTTACCAGAGCAACAGAGCCACGTTTCAGCAAGCCCTCTTCACGTAACCAAGTCTCAGTTTTTTGCATACCCTCTTTCAAAGATGTCTTAGCCTCAAAACCGAGAATATTCTTAGCTTTGCCCGAGTCATAACTAGCTTGGCTAGTCATAGCACCAATCATTTCAGGAACAACTAGAGGGTGTTTACGAATAAGATTTGTTAGAGTGGCTACTGTTTTAGCACCACCTTTGACCAGCCATAGGGGTAGGCGGCGTAACTTTTTGCCAGACATATTAGCGTAATAACCTAGAAAGGTATTCCAATCAACTTCTAAGCCACCAATATTAAAGGTTTCCCCGGCAGCTTCGGGCACCTGCCCTGCCAAAGCAAAGGCCTTAGCTACATCATCTATATAAACTGCATCAAGCTTGTCTTCACCACTACCCATAATCATGGGTAACCCCTTTTTAATGATATCAAAGGGTACAAGTGTCCAAGATGGTGATTTGGGGCCATAGATCATGGTAGGGCGTAAAATAACTAATTCAATCCCTTTTTCCTTTGCCAAGGATTTAGCAAATTTCTCTGCAGCAACTTTACTATCACTATAAGGCTCTCCTACGGTCCAGTAGTTTCTATCCTCACTAATCAACCCCTTTGTCACTGGGCCATATACTGCTATGCTGCTTGCCAGAACTATACGCTTGACTCCTGCTGTACTAGCAGCTTTCATTAATTTACGTGTTCCTTTGGCATTTACTTCGCTAGCAAGCTTAGGTTTATTTGGCTTGCCTATCCAAGCAGCCAAGTGGTACACCACATTAACATCTTTGCAAAGCTCCTTCAGGCTTTGATCATCTCTTATATCA
Source organism: Trueperaceae bacterium (assembly GCA_965223045.1). Lineage (GTDB taxonomy): Bacteria > Deinococcota > Deinococci > Deinococcales > Trueperaceae > CBDCVN01. The sequence goes on along the minus strand of CBDCVN010000013.1, from coordinate 1,635,692 downwards.
CCAAGCATAGGTACAGCACCTAGAAGCTTTACTTGTTTAGCAGATTTTTCATTACGTACTAAAGCTTTAACAAAAAAGCCTTCAGAGAGTAATTCTTTAGTAAGTGCTTGACCTAGTGAACCACCTGCACCAGTAACGACTACTTTATTTTGTGAGTTTAATATTTGCTCTGACATTTAAACTTATTCTTCGTGGAATTTTTGAGCACGGTATGAGTTAAGGTTTTCTAAAATGCCTTTACTCTTGTAGAGATTGGTATAACGATAAATTATGTTATGAAAGTTAACTAGTGCTATAATTATCCTGATGGTTTTTAGTAAGGAATGTCGTAACACTAACAATTGCACTACCCAACACTTATTTACCTTTACTCTACCAAATTCAAAGAATTTGGTGTTAGCATAGCTACTTCTTAAAACTAAAAATCGACTTGAAGCTAATGAAAAGAATAGATTTAAACTTTGCTTTTAAGGTAGGTTTGAGTGCTTTTTTAAGCTTACTCTTTACACTAGCACTTTTTGCTTCACCTTTCTTAGCTTCACACCAAAATTTTGCTCATACCCACCCTGAAGAAACTCCTCAGCACACTCATAGTCTTGTGGCTATTTTAGTGGCTTTAGTAACAAATTTGGGTACAACTAGCACTTTCTCCTTCCTAGTAGTTTTACTCATTTGTTCATATACAAGTGTGGTGTTGCAGAAGATTTTCCATTATAGAGCACGTAGTCGCGCACCACCTTTAAGCTCTGTTATGCTATGACAATCAATCACACTTAATTAAATGTCCAGATAAGCTACTTTGTTTGAAAAATTGTTTTACAAACGCAAAGTAATGTCACCTTGAAACTTTCCAAGGGTAGATCATGCGAAAGACCTCAATGTGTTCTGCTACCAGAGGTTTTCTTTGTCGCTATGCTCTTTAGAATAACATACCTACAGGAGTAATTTCCCCCTATAAGAAGGCTTTTCTGGAAAATATAATATAAGCAAATAATTTTAGTGAAAAAAATTTACCTTATTTATAAGAATGGAATAAATAATGCAAAATATAAAACTTGTTTTTTTCTTACTTGTATTTTTACAAATTACATCTGCTTTGGCTCAAGCTAACCTAGTTTCAGCTACACCTAAAGAGGGTAGTGTAGTACGAGAATTACCTAATGAAGTCCAACTAGTTATGAGCGAGGCTATTGATCTGCGTGTAAGTAGATTTAGAGTTTATGGACTTCAAACAAAACCTAATGCTGACCCTCGTGAAGTTGCTCAAGGCTTTTTTGCTGGAGAAGTTATTTTACCCATAACAGACTTTGTAAAAGCTGATACAGATTTAAATCCTAAGGGGGTAAATAGCAATGTGGCAATAGGCTTAAGGGAAAACCTGCCTGCTGGTACTTATGTAGTAACTTGGCGAGCATATTCAACTGACCTTACAGTACAAGAAGGCTTTACTTTTTTTGTCTATCAACCGCATAGAGCAGATGGGCAAGTAATAGAAGACCATCATGAAATTCCTATGGAAGAGCATGAAGAGGAAATGCTTGATGAACATCATGAAATGAAGCCTGAACACGAAGAAGGCCATCACGACATGATGGAGCCTGAACATCACGATAATGAGGATCATGGGGAAGAAGATTATCATAAAATGAAGCCCCAGCATGAAGAAGATCATCACGACATGATGGAACACAAACATCACGATGATGAGGGTCATAAGGAAGAAGATCATCACGATATGATGGAACACGAACATCACGATGATGAGGGTCATGATTCTAGAGAAGAAGACCATAGTCATGACCATGATGAATCAGGTGCTTACAATCATATGGAAATTGCTGCTACTGGGGCCAATGTTTTTCAATTAGGGAATAGCGTAGTTATGCTCGAGCCCTTATTAGATGTAAGTGGCCTTTTTAAATTAGCCCTAAATACTACAGAGCCAACATATATTCAATTAAGTGTTACAAGCCCTTCGGGTGTAGAGAAACTTATGACCATAGAAAGTAATCAGGCTGTCTTTAAATTAGGGGCTTTTGAAGAAGGGATCTGGGAAGTTTTAGCTACAGTAGGGGAGGAAGGGGAATGGCTCGAGACTACTATACTAGCTCAGAAGCAAAAAAGTGACTTTGATAGTGAAGTTGTACTTTTCCTTACCCCTACTCCAAATTTAGTCTATGGTGGCAATACTGAGATTTTTGTCTATGGCTTTGCTGACGGTGAAAATTTGCATAGACGCTTTGTGATAGAGCGCAACATGCAAGGGGTCACTACTGCTATAGATGGCATAAGTATTGACCTTCCTCACAATCATTTTATGGATATTTACAACAGCGAGGGATTTACACCTATGACTAATAACACCTCTATTGATTTCTCTTTACCTGGTTTGTGGGACATCATTGTAACCATTATAGGAGGGTTCAGTGAAACTGCTACCTTCCAGATTGAGGTTGAAAATCAGTGACATGTTTACGCAATTTTGGGGTAAGTATATTAGGGTTAGTAATTTTTCAGGCTATACCTGTTTTAGCCCATGCCTATCTGCAAGAAAGTATACCGGCAAGTGGTAGTACTGTTTATGAGCAACCTCAAGAAATAATTTTGCTAATGAGTGAACCTGTAGAAATTAACTTTAGTACTTTCAAGGTTTATTCTCTGAAAACAACTTCTGAAATGAGCCAGCGCGACTTAGTGCTGGCTGCTAAGGCTTTAATGGGGGAAGTACTAATGCTGCGTGATGATAAAGAGATGCGCTTAGACACAGGCATTTTAAACGAAGAAAAACAAAGTACTACCATTACCTTAGGCTTAAAAGAAGAACTGCTCCCCGGTACTTATGTGGTTATGTGGAGATTATTATCAGTAGATACCCATACAACTGGGGATTTTACTTTTTTTACTTATGAAGATTTAGTAGAAGAATCAGAAGTTATTGTAGATGATGTTAATGAACTTGAGCCTGAGCTGCAAATAGAAGAAGTAGAGTCTCTTGAGGATGATGTTGGAGGGCTCGAGTCACAAAAGGAAGAAGAATAAATTTACTATGCTGGCCTTTGTGAAAACCTTACTTTACTTAGGCGCTATTTTGCTTGTTGGTTCTGGTGCATTTATCCATTTTATTTACCTTAAACCTCTAGCTAAAAGGCGCTTGCTCATAGGAGCAGTACTAGGAGCATTCTTACTTCTTCTTGCTAGTGATCTAGATATAGTACTTACTCTAAATAGAGTACTAGGATTTATGGATCTAGAAATCTTACTAGAATACTTAAGTTCAACCCGCCATGGCAATGCAATTTTACTACGTATTCAACTCATAGTTTTACTATTAGGCATTATAATCCTGGCTTGTCAGATGAATAATGCTTGGTCACGATTTTTCACAGGTATTATCTACTTACCAACTAGCTTAGCACTGTTAGCAACTTTTAGTTGGACATCACATGCTACAGCAATGGGTGGAACTACACCAATGATAGCTGACCTTGTTCACTTTAGTGCAGCAGCTTTTTGGGGAGGCTCACTTTTTTACTTTGCATACCTACCAATTTGGAAAAATAGAACCCCTGCCTTAGTACAAGCATCTAAAAACCTTTCCTTCCTTGGAATAGCTAGTGTGGCAGCACTTTTTGCTACAGGTATATATGCTGGTGCTTTGCACATTAATAGTACTGAAGTGCTAATAGATACTTTTTATGGGCGGGTGCTTATCCTTAAAATAATGTTTGTTTTTATTATCATTGCTGTTGCAGGGGTAAATCGTTTTTACTTGTTGCCAAGGCTTATAAATAAAGATAATGCTCTACTTTTAGGTGATTTTGCTCGAGTTGAAGTTGCTCTGTTAATAGGAGTATTTGTTGCTACAGGTATATTAACTACTAGCCCTTTACCACATGAGTAATGAACTAAAAAATTACAATAGTGAGTTTGATGGATTTGATAGTATATACTAATTGGTATATACTAAAATATGATTCAAGAAGCTAAAATTTTCATGAATGGACACAGTCAAGCAATAAGATTGCCTAAAGAATATAGGTTCTCTACCAAATCTGTTTATATAAACAAAATAGGTAACTGTGTTTTGTTGATTCCTAAGGGAAATCCTTGGGAATCTATGTTTGAAGCCTGCTCAAAATTTAGTGATGATTTTATGAATGAAAGAGAACAGGGAACTTACGAACAAAGAGAGGCTTTTTGATGAAATATATGTTGGATACAAATATTTGTATCTATATCATTAAAAGGTCTCCAGAATCAATCTTTAATAGATTTAAAGAGTTAACTGTTAATGATGTTAGCATTTCAGGTATAACCCTTTGTGAATTGCAGTTTGGGGTGTCCAATAGCAAAAAGAAGGAGCAAAACCAGCAAGCCCTTAATGAATTTCTTGCCCCAATAAATATTTTGGAGTTTCCCTCAGCCGCTAGCCAAACGTATGGTGATGTTAGGGTAGAGCTAAAAAGTACAGGTAAGATTATTGGTCCTTTAGATTTACTTATAGCAGCACATGCACTTTATTTGAATTTAACAATAGCGACTAATAACATAAAAGAATTTGCAAGGATTCCAAGGCTCAAGCTAGAAGATTGGACTTAAGCAGCGAAATTCTGAGTGTCCTAAAGTGCCTTAAAATTTTTCCATGAAGTAATTATCTGTAGTTGAACACTACCTAGCGTTAGAGGATTAGGTTGACATTAAAAATGATTTACAAACCTGTTACTGAACAGCCAAAAGGTTTTGATCTTTTGCAGCTGCCCTTATTACACCAATTCATACGTTGGAAGTATGCCCGCCTTGTTTTTCAGCTACCCTTACTCGCTTTAACTATATTTGTGCTAATAGATGGCTTTTCAGGTCGTCAATTGGCTCCTCGTAATGTTGCCACTACTAGTGTATGGCTACATTATCGTGGTTTAGTAGTGTTAGCTCTAGCCTTAGTTGGTAATGCTTTTTGTGCAGCTTGTCCGCTTATGCTAACTAGAGGGCCTACAAAATTACTTGTTAAACTTATACCTCACAAGCTTAACTTCCCTAAAAACTTAAAAAACAAATATTTTGTAGTTGCTTTTTTACTAGTTTACTTCTTTAGCTATGAATACTTTGATCTCTGGGCTAGTCCTTATTTAACAGCTTGGTTAGTTGTAGGTTACTTTACAGCAGCTTTAGTAGTAGACACCCTTTTTCCTGCTGGCACTTTTTGCCGCTATGTATGCCCTTTAGGTAATTTTAATTTTGTACTTTCTTCTGCTTCACCAACACAAATAACGGCCATAGATCATAACACTTGTCGTAACTGTAAGGGGAAACCCTGTTTGCATGGTAGAGAAAGCTTTGCTGAAGATCGTAAGCTTAGTAAAGCAACCTTTATTCCTCTAAGTGAAATAAAAAACTCTAATGGCCAAGGCTATTTCCCTGGTTGTGAGACAGACCTTTTTGTGCCTACTATACAGTCTAATATGGATTGTACTAATTGCTTTAATTGTGTGCGGGCTTGTCCATATGACAATGTGGCTTTTAGATTACGCTCACCTACTTGGGAGCTTACCAAAGCACCTTGGGCTAGAAGGGGACGTCTAGCTGTAATGCTTATGGGTGTTCTGCTCACATTTTATGGTCTTATGAATGCTGTAGGGATGATTAATCCCTTTTTTCAACTGTCTACTTGGTTAGCAATAAAATTAAATACTGACTCTGAAGCACTTATTCTTGGGATATTTTTTGTCTCTACTGCTCTTTTAGGTTTAGGCATTACTACCCTAGCAGCATATTTTGCCGATCTTTTAGGACAAGGTAAAGCCAATTTTAAAGCTGCTTTTATGCGTTGGGGGTATGTATCTTTACTGCTGGGAATAGGTTTTTGGACAACACACTACTTATTTCACTTTCTTACAGGAGCATTTAGTATTGTCCCTGTTTTTGAGCATTTTTTCTACTATCGTGGTTTTAATATAGATCCTAATTGGCAACTTTCTAAGGTGGCCCCCATTTCTTGGCTTTTCCCTATTAATGCAGGTATTACTAGTATGTACACCTTGCTTGCTCTCTATGTGACTGCAAGTATTGCTATCAGGGATTTTGGCAGGCGTGGAGTGTTAGCTATGTGGCCAATGCTAATTTATGTGCTAGTTTTTGCAGCTCTAGCAATAATTGTGCTGGCACAACCAATGGAAATGCGTGGAACTATTTTCGAGTTGGATCATAAACAGCATTAGACTTGTGACTTTCTATTTAACTTATTATGGGTTTTGGCATAAACTCCAAAAATGTGTAGGTAAGTTCGTTTTGGACAGCAATTTTTTCTCGCAACAAATTTGCTAGTGGTAAAGGGTTGTTTACTGTTCCTGTACGTGTATAGCCATAGATGATTTGATCTGCTGATACCAAAAACCTTGCTCCAGTGATTTTCTAAGCATTTTCCTTACACTATCTTTATCACCTTTAGGATAAAGTTTGTCAAACAAAAGCCAGCCACGCTCAGGTTGGCCCATATAGGCAAAGGTGTACACCAGACCCTGCATAGGACACACTAAAGGATCTCCCCAAGTGTACTTTGTTTCTTGCTCTTTTATTGATTCGAGCCCCTTCAAAACATCGTGCATATAAAGCCCAATATAACGATCAAATACCTGTTGTCCACGCCAATCATCAATCCATTGAAGATTATTAAGGGCATAGGTACCATCTTCCTCAACGCTAAACACCAAGGGCAGAAAAGGGGAATCTGCAAAAGAGCAATACTCATAAGCAAAGCTCGAGTCACCAGCAATAAGTTCATAACTACCATCGCTATCAAAGTCACTATAGGAAAGAGAGCTGTCCCCAAGCTCAACCTCCAAAAGCAACTTAGGTTCATTTCCTAGCTCAATGATTGTGTAACTGAAGCAGCAATGTGCACCACCCGAATAATCTTCAATCACAAGGTCAGGCACACTGTTACCATTTATATCAGTAGGGGCTTTCGCTGATGGGTAATTGTATTGTTCATGGTTAGGGTTAAGTTCATTCAAGGTTATGTTCCAACCTTCAACAATATACTCAACACCAGTGGGGGAGATAAGCTTTATAGTCTGAACATAGTCAAACTCAGGAGCACCATATTCCTCAATAGTATAATTACTCAGAATAAAGCTATCTATAAGTTGATAGTCAGGGCTTACACTATCTTGTGCTTGTACAACACCAATAAAAGCAAAAAGTACAAATATAAAGAGGTTAAACATAGCTTTAAGTTTACCAAGAGCCAAAAGAAATTTTCATGCTTTGCATAATTATACTTTCAATGAATAAGGAACTATACTCACTCATTAAATGATGAAATGTGTGGTAGTAAGTAAAGGAGATTATTCTTATGAAGTTTCTAAAGTGTAGTTTACTACTGCTTATACCATCTTTGCTTTATGGTTTTTGTCAAAGCGTTGATATAGAAATAGAAGAATGGCTTGTGCCGTGGAGCGGTTCGCGTCCTCGAGACCCCTATGTAGATTCACTAAATAGAGTTTGGTTTTGTGGTCAAAGTGGAAACTACATTGCCTACCTTGAACCTAACACAGGCAAGTTTCGACGCTACGAATTAGAAGCAGGTACACACCCCCATAATCTCATTGTTGATGATGGAGGCTTTGTGTGGTACGCAGGCAATCGCAATGCTCATATAGGCAAACTAAACCCAGAAACAGGTCAGATTACTAGATTCTCTATGCCAGACCGATCTGCTACCGACCCACATACACTGGTTTTTGGTACAGAAGGTGATATCTGGTTTACTTTGCAACAAAGTAATTTCATTGGCAAACTAGATATGGTCACTGGCCAAACCCAACTTATAAAAGTGCCTACTTCACGAGCAAGGCCTTATGGTATTAAACGAACAATAGACAATAGACCTTGGATTGTATTGCTGGGCACAAATAAGCTTGCCACAATCGACCCTAAAACACTAACACTTGAAGAAGTTAATTTGCCTCGAGCAGCCACCCGCCCACGTCGATTAGAAATAACTACTGATGGCAAGATTTGGTACGTGGATTATAATGAGGGTTATTTGGGCAGTTACAATCCTGAGAATCAAGAATTTAAAGAGTGGACTATGCCTAGTGGCAAAACATCTAGGCCTTATGGTACTGCTCGAGATGCTAAAGACCGCATTTGGATTGCGGAAACTGGTTATCTTCCTAATCACTTAGTGGGTTTCGATCCACAAACAGAAGAATTTTTTGCAATAAGAAGTGTGCCTAGTGGAGGATCTATTCGACATATGTACTATCACGAAACCACAAATGAAATTTGGTTTGGTACAGACACCAATTATATTGGTAGGATTCTTGTCCCTTAATTTCTTATAAATTGAAATTTTGTGAAACAAAAAATCATCGCTATTGGTAGCTGCTGACTTAATTAGTACAACTTAGGCTGTTGACCAACGCCCATATACCTCTGCTATCTCTCTTAACTTTTCTGGGGAATCTTTAGGAATATCTGAAAATTTAAAACGCCAAGACCAATTACCAGAAGCCTCACTAGGAGTATTCATACGCGCTTTACTATCAAGACCCAAAATATCTTGTAAGGTAGTTATCGCAAGAGTAGCAGGTGAACTGTAAGCTAATCGAATAAAGTCCCATGAAATGTTGCTGCCATCTTTATCAAGATAACGACAAACAAAATCCTTTTCCTGTTTGGTAATCTTTGCAAACCAACCTACTGTGGTATCATTATCATGAGTACCTGTATAAACAACACTACTAGGCAAGTGATTGTGTGGCAAGTATGAATTATTAGGGTCAGTAAAAGCAAATTGTAAAACCTTCATACCCAACAACTTATTGTCATCGCGTAGTTCTTCCACTGTAGAAGTGATAACCCCTAAATCTTCAGCAATAATTGGGAGGGGTCCAGTAATTTCGCTCTTAATGGCATCAAAAAAGTCCTGGCCAGGACCTTTAACCCAACGACCTTTAACAGCAGTCTCTTCCTCAGTAGGAATTTCCCAATAAGCTTCTAGGCCTCGAAAGTGATCTATACGCACTATATCAAAAAGTCTAAAAGCCTGCTTTAATCGTTGTATCCACCAAGAAAACCCCTGTTGTCTCATAATTTTCCAATTGTAAAGGGGGTTACCCCAACGTTGTCCCGTTTCACTAAAGTAATCTGGAGGCACGCCTGCAACTACTGTAGGGTTCCCCTTGTCATCAAGGTAAAAAAGCTCGGAATGAGCCCAAGCATCAGCAGAATCACTAGCTACAAAGATAGGAACATCCCCTATAATGCGAATACCTTTTTTATTGGCATAGTTTTTTACTGTCTGCCAATGACTAAAGAAAAGCCACTGCCAGTATTTGTACTTTGTTATGCTATCTGCTAAGTTCTCTTGCCAATAGCTTAAAGCTTCAGGGGTACGGGTGCGGATCTCTGCTTGCCAATTTTGCCAAGTTTTGCCTTGATTAGCTTCTTTACAAGCCATGAATAATGCATAATCATCAAGCCAGTAGCTTTCATTTTCACAGAAGTTGGTAAAGGCCTGAGCTTGCTTTTTTTGTTCTCGAGTTTTAAAAATCTCATAAGAGTCCCTTAACACCCTCAACTTAATAGGGATAACTTGACCATAATCAACCTTTCCATAAGGGAATTGAGGAAGGTCCCTAAGGTGTTCTTCTGCTAATAAATTTTCCTGAAGAAGTAATTCAAGGCTTATAAGATAAGGATTTCCAGCAAAAGCACTAAAAGACTGGTAAGGGCTATCACCATAGCCAGTATGCCCTAAAGGCATAACTTGCCACAGTTGTTGACCAGATTGAACTAAAAAGTCAATCCACTTAAGGGCACTACTACCTAATTCACCAATTCCATAACTACTAGGCAAAGAAGTAGGGTGTAGGATAATACCTGCAGAGCGTTGAAAGTGTATAGAATTATGCAACTTTTCCTACTTAGCTTTCAATTGCAAAAGGTAAGTGCAAACTAAAAGTTGCTCCCTCACCAAGTTTACTCTCAACAACAATACGTCCACCTAAAATTTCAGCATAACGTTTACAAATGGTTAAACCTAAACCGTTTCCTCCATAGCGCCTAGTTTGTGAGTTGTCAAGTTGCATAAAAGAAGTAAATATATGCTCAAAATGCTCTTCAGCAATGCCTATACCTGTATCACTTACACTGATTACAAATCCTTTATCTTCTTTCTTAGCACTCAAAATAATTTCACCATCTTTGGTAAACTTATTAGCATTATCTAAAAGTTGATATAAAATTTGTTGGAGTTTACTTTGATCACTGCTTATTCCTCCCAGAGGCTCATGTATCTTCATCTTAAAGCGATTACCTTCATCAGAAAACTGTTTCATCATTGCTTTAGCATTACTCTCTAAAAAACTCTTTAACTTAAAATGGCAAACTTCAATTTTGGCTACATTCTTTTCTAAGTTAGCATAATCAAGGACCTTTTGGATTGCTTTTTTTAAATGGTCACTCTGTTCTAAGACGTTGTTTAGATATTGTCTATGAGCATCACTTAAGGAATCAGAAATTTCAGCATGCAGAAGTTCACCAAAGCCAATTATGGCTGTTAGTGGAGTATTTAGCTCATGCCCCATATTGGCTAACAAGTTATTCTGTGCACTTCTAGCAAGGTCTGCTGCTTCTTTAGCTTTTCTTAGGGTTTTTTCAATTTCAGCTTGCTCAGTTATATCAAACAAAACTAGGATTTGCCCTTGAGTGTGATCACCTCGTTTTAAAGGAGATGCCTTTAATTCCATAACACGCTCTTTTAATTTAAACCTTTGAGGTTGATGAGGGTTTATAGCAGCTTCAGCTAATTCTTTAGATGTATCCTCAAGCGAAGCACCAATCATACTAGCTTTATCTATACCTAACATATTACCAGCAGCACTATTTATGTCTAATAAACGCCGCTTGTTATCTAATACAATGACTCCTTCATTCATTTGTTCTACAGCTAAACTACGTGCAACTGGTACAAGGTCAAAAAGACTTTGGCTAAATATACCCCAAGACATTATTAAAGCACTTAGAGTAAAACCAAAGGGTGCTAGATCTATGACTTGAAAAACACCTGTTACATAAACAAGATTACCAACTATTGGCAAAGATACCCCAACAACTAAGCTTACTAATTGTCCTTGATATTTTTCAGGAGAGTGAAAAAGCCTAAGGAGTAAAGTTAGTGTGCCAGCAATCAGTAAAGCATAAGCATACAAAAGGTTAAGCCAAAACCATAATCCATAATTATGTGCAAAAGTTTGATAAGGGCTTAGGTGTATACTTGACCAAATAAGCTCATGCTGCTCATTACTAAAAGCTAAAGCAATGGTTGCAATTGGTAACACAAAAAGTGCTAGATTTCTGACTCGAAATCTTTTGAGAACACCACTAAAACTTAAGCAAAATAAAAACCAACCAACAGGTAAAGTAGCTATACCCAAATATGATATTTTGGCCCAAATAAGCACAGAAGATATTTCTGAGCTCATTAGCTCAAATCCATAAGCAAAGGACCAGAAACCTGCTGCTAAAACAGTAAAAGTTAATTCCTTAGCTCCTGTTGCTTCACGATGCTGCCATAGAAAAAGGGCTAGTAAAGCAGCAATTATAGCAACTAGGAAAAGGGGTATAGAAAAGAACGAGGGTTGCCACATAAAACTTCTATTTAATGCGGTAGAGAAAATTTCTACCCAAAAAGATTTTAAGGCTATTTCTGTTACAAGTTTATGACAAACATAGAAAATTATAAGTCTAATTTTGGCTAAAGTCGAAAAAGCTTATATTGTATCTCATATTATCTTTTTAGTAGAGTTCTCGACAAATTGTCTACCACAATCCTCACACGCATATTTTTGCTCTTTATTATGTTTGTGAGCATTGTCTACAGCATTCTCAGAATTACATTTTGGGCAAGTCATAGTTTTATTTCTTAACCCTTTTAAAAAAAGTTGATGTCAACATTTGTGAAGCCCTACCTTTTCTCAAAATATTGACCTTTAGGGTAAATCTAAAGGAAGATCTAAAGATCCCCAAGGCTCTGCTATTCTAAAAACATAGAGTTTAGAAGAATCGTATTCAAATTTAGTGCCACCGTAACCAATATTAGGGCCAAATAGCATATTAAATTCTCTAAAGTCGCCGGGTTTAAGTACTATTTGTCCATTAGTAAAGTCCATACCTGAATACTTAAATGCCTTTTCGCCATTCCATACATCATAACTGCAAACAGCAGGTCCAGTGCAAGCAAGGGCAACATTATCAGTAGAGCCTGTATTTTCCGCTAACATACGAACATTTAGTACAGCTTGTCCAGTTTCTGTGATCTCAAACTCATTTCCCTCAGAGCCTATTCCCTTCCAATAAAAAGTTATAGGGCCAACTTGATGTGCTTTGGCATTATTTTTATAGTCATGCATAGTGATTTTTGCTTTGACTTCCTTTTCACAATCTAGACGTTGATAGGCTTTTTTAATTTCTTGACATCCGTCTAGTTCTGTTTGCAAAGCATTAAGTACTGAGTCACCTTGTGTTGATTCTTTTGGTGCAGCAGATGCCATTTCTGTTTGTGATTCTGCTGACATTGCATTGGCTTGAGAGGTTGCTTGTGTTTTTGTGTCTATAGTAATTACACCAGTTTTCATTAGAGGCTGCACTGCACTAACAAACTCCTCATCGCTAACAGTTCCATCAGCCCACCAGATAGCAGTTTGCTTAACCCATTCAGGAACACCTTCAGAGCTTTCAGAACTAACTTCTGTAGGGGGAACTACTAAAATTCCGTCTTTTATAAGAACTTTAAGGCCTTGTACAAATTCATCTTCAGAAATAGTTCCCTCGGCCCACCATTTGGCATTATTTTTAACCCACTGAGGAACTGCTTGAGCATATGCTAGATGAGTTATAATTATGAAAGCTAAGACCACTGAAATTACTGTTTTGGACATGTTATATTCCTTTCTGTCAAGATGCTTTTGGATTTGAATTAGTTATCCTTGACACAAACTCTACAAAAAATGTATCATAACCTATACAGAAAGTCAACATGAGTAAAAACCAAGGATACTACAGCATAAAAGAAGTTGAAAAGCGTACTGGAGTTGGTATTGCCACCTTACGCCAGTGGGAAAATCGTTATCAATTCCCATTGCCTAAGCGTACCCCCGGTGGGCACAGAACTTACTCTGAAGTAGACATTTCAGCAGTCAAGCAAGTTTATAAAAATATACAAAATGGTATGCCTACTGCTAAGGCTATACAGCATCATATTGAAACTTCTACCTTAGACCTACCTAGGAGTTCTGGGGTGCTTTTGGAGGAACTCGAGCAAGCTCTACTAAACCTAGACACTAACTTAGCAGAGAAGGTTTTATCTGAAGCTTATGGGCTCCACTCTTTTAAAGCTGTAATTTTAGAAGTTGTAGTACCAGCTATGCAGCGTATTGGAGAGGGTTGGCACAAAGGCCAAGTGGCGATAGCTCAAGAGCACTTAGCTAGTGTCTTTATTCGTGGCAAACTACAGGAATACTTTCAACTTTTAGGATCAGGCTTAGATCCTGCCGTAGTAGTTTCTACTTTGCCGGGTGAGCCACATGAAATGGGAGCACTAATTACTGCTATATTTTTACGTCGCAGAGGTATAAAAACCTATTACCTTGGCCCCAATATGCCTCTTGATGATTTAAAAAGTTTTAGTGAAAAAGTTTTAGCTAAAGCAGTTGTTCTATCTGTGACTCAAAAAGCATGTGTTGAGACACTTCCCAAAGATGCTCTTAAAAGCCTTGCTGAGATTGTTATTGTTGGTGGCTCAGTGTTTATGGGTCAAACAAAAATGAGTGCTGATCAGCTAGGGGCTCAGTTTTTGGGTAATGATCCAGAGGTTGTAGCTGATAAATTGGTGCAGATGATCTCAGATAATCAAAAATAAAAAGAGTGCCACGGCATAAGGGCGCTCTTAGTGAGTAGAAAAAAGGTCCACTTATTAAGAAGCATGAACAACACACCATTTTTGGCTTCCAAATCAGCAACTGTCGAGGAAAAATGACAGCATCTTTTACCTTTTCTGACCATTTGGATTTCAATTGAAATAAAGTAAGTATTTATCTGAGCACTCAAATTATGAAATAATGTCTCCAATGAATGAAAGAGTTATCGTGGGAGTTCTCGCCCTACTCAGTATTCTAAGCATTTTCTTTGCTCCTTGGGCAAATATACATCGTGGACTTGGTGCTAAAGGTACAGCATTACTTCTGCCTAATCGAGTAATTGACTTTACAGGTGGTATAGCATCTATAGAAATACCTCACCAGACATTGGTATTACTAATAAGCTTAGGAGCACTTAGTATCATTGCTTTGGCATCTTTGCTGAAAAATAAAATGCGTTTAGGACTGTGGTTTTCAGCAGGAATAATGCTTATGAGCATTAATGTTTATGGCTATAATAGTGTGAGTCATTCTCTTGAAAGTGCAAAGGTTAAAGGTCTAGTTCAAGTTGCTAAGCAGGCTATTGCAAAACCAAGACGCTCAACTGATGTTGAAGTAGTCAAAACCATACTAGAAAGCATTCCCAATAACCCTCCTGATAAATCTATATCAGCTTTGAAAGCAGCTGGTGTTAGAATAAGGAATTTGCCTTATAGCAATAGATCTATAGGCCTAAGTGCTTTTTTATCCATTTCAGTAGGGTTTCTTGCTACAATTCTCAGCTTTAGATTTGTACCACAGTTTAGCAGCTTGTTTGATACATTAATACATAAAATAGCCATCCCTACCACCTCCATGTTGTTAGCACTAATAGCTGCTGCAATAGTTATTTTAGTTTTACAACCAACGCCTTTGGGTAGAGGAGTAGAAATAAATAACGCCTATATTTATCTAGTAGGTAGGCTTGATACTCTATGGTATGCCTATCAAACTATTTTCATCAGTTCCTTGGGAAACATTTCAGGTTTTATGGAAGCATTAAAATTTGCTACTCCACTTATTTTCACAGGGCTTGCAGTAGCTTTTAGTTTTCGAGCAGGGCTTTTCAATATTGGTGCGCCAGGTCAAATGATTTTGGGTGCTGTTTTTGCTATGTTAGCAGGTATATATTTGCCTGGACCCAAATTCATAGTGCTGCCTTTAGCGGTGTTAGCAGCAGCACTTGGTGGTGGTCTCTGGGGGGCACTGCCGGGTTGGCTTAAAGCACGCTTTGGTGCTAATGAAGTGATTAACACTATTTTGCTTAACTATATAGCGTCTTCACTACTATTATTTTTACTTTCGGCTAGCCACACCTTTGCTGCACCTGCCTTGCGAATCATTATTACTTTAGTAATCCTTGCATTAATAGTATTCTTTTTCAATTTAGTACCACAGATACGCAATCTATCTAGGCAATCACCATGCATAACAACTATCCTAGTTAGTATTGTTGTCATAGGGGTTGTTATTATTGCGGGCTGGCCTCGTGGTGGAGATGGTCCTATCACTTTTACATTACCTTTCAAGGCTTCTGGTTCTGAGCCTAAATCACAGCTAATCTCAGAGGCGGCACGTTTCGAGCACCTACCAACAGCACTAGGTATAGATTTAAAGAAAAATCCGGGGACAAATGTTATTCCTATTAACTATGGTTTTATAACTTCTATTGTCTTTGCTATCTTTGTTTTTGCCATCTTACCTAACCTAAATAAAGCTCTAAGTAGGCTTCTAATACGTATAATTATAGCTTTCTTAGCAGGTATAGCAGTTTACACTGTTGGTATAGTCATGAAGCTCAATATAGTAAACACTTCCATTCCACCAACACAACTCAATGGTTCTTTTTTGCTAGCAATCTTAGCAGCTATTTTTGTTTATTACTTTTTATGGCGTACTAAATGGGGCTATGAACTCAGAGCTGTAGGACTGTCTCCAAAAGCAGCAGAGTATGGTGGGGCAAATATAGCTAGAAATACAGTTCTAGCAATGTCTATAAGTGGTGCCCTAGCAGGGTTGACTGCTTGTCATTATGTTTTGGGAGGGGCCCTAGAAGAGTACTCGCTAAGACAATCCTTACCTACTAGTGATGGTTTTGATGGCATAGCAGTAGCTCTCTTAGGTTACAATACTCCTCTAGGTGTAGTACTTTCCGCTTTTTTATTTGGAGTTTTAAAAAATGGTGGAGCTGTAATGAATGTTACCTTCCCTGAGCTTACAAAAGATGTAGTCAATATGATTTTAGCTTTGGTAGTGCTTTTTATCGCTGCTAAAGGCTTTTTGCCTGAGCATTTGACGCGCCTTCAAAATAGCCCTAAAGAACCATCTTCTTAAGCACAATAATAAGCTTATGGATACACTTGTTTTTTTGGCTTTCTTAACCTCTGCTATACGTGCTACTACACCACTATTACTAGCAGCTTTAGGAGGACTTTTTAGTGAGAAATCTGGGGTAGTCAATATAGCATTAGAAGGCATTATAATTTTTGGTGCTTTGGCAGCAGCAGTTACCACTCAATTAATAGAAATGCCTTATTTATCAACAAATCCTGTTGTACCTTTAGCCCCTTGGTGCGGAATTATAGCTGCAATTATAGTAGGTGGCTTAGTAGGTTGGTTACATGGCTTTATTTCTATTCGCTATAAAGCAGATCAAATTATTTCTGGGACAGCCATCAACCTTATGGCTATAGGATTACCCGCAGTTATACTAACAGGACTTTATAATAATAGTTCTAATAGTGAAGCAATTATAAATCGTTTGCCACAACCATTTGGGTTTAGCCCCTTGGTTTACCTTGCTTTTATTCTTGTGCCAGTAGTTTGGTATGTTGTTTATCAAACACCCTTTGGTTTACGCTTGCGCAGTGTTGGGGAACACCCTGAGGCAGCAGATAGTGTTGGCATCGATGTAAAGAAAATGCGTTACTATGGAGTAATTATCTCAGGGGTTTTAGCAGGTTTAGCAGGAGCTTATTTAAGTATTGGCAACTTTAATCATTTTGTTAGTGAGATGTCAGGAGGGCGTGGATTTATTGCCTTAGCTGCCCTTATTTTTGGTAAACATCACCCAATAGGTGTACTGGGAGCCACTTTGCTTTTTGGGGTCTTCCAGTCTGCTGCTACGCTTTTAGGTGGGGGACAGCTTTTACCCTCAACTATTGTTGAGAGCTTACCTTTTATCCTTACTATGTTGGTTTTAGCAGGTTTTATCGGGCAAGCTCAACTACCCAAAGCTATAGGTAAACCTTATGATAAATAAGAGTATCCTTAAGGAAAAGGGTGTACTGATTGCCAAATTACTCTATCACCATCAAAACGTCCTATAAGCTTATTCCAACCATGTTTGATTTCACTAGGGGGAGGAGGCAATCCCTGAGGTGTTGCCTCTAATTGTATACCATCAAAATAAGCTACAAGTTGCAATATGTTATCTTCTTGTGGCGCAGAACGAATACTCTCAATGGCTGAATTACCATTTGTCCAGACTTCTACAAAACTGTAATGATGTGCAATGGGATTTCCTAAGGCAGCAGCAGGCCCCTTATAATAGGCAAATTCTATAGGTAATAAAACATTAACTTCTTCAGCAATAAACACATTCTCTTCCCAGTGTCCAAATGCTTCAAACCACATACCAGCCCTAGCAACCTTGAGCCAAGGAGAAGCTCCCTTAAAACGTGTACCTCCTATGAATACACTTTCTCCATCATTGGCACTAACTTCACCAACATAATAGTGACGCTTATCAGGAATATAATTATTCCTAGGGCCATTAGTGTAATTGTTTGGGTTGGAATCATGATTTTCACTATTACCAATTGAAACAGAGCTATTATTAACATAGCCATCAACTAAATCAGAAACGTTGTTATCATCATTTAAATTAGAATTACGATCCTTATTGTTATTTGCGTTTGAGTCATTATTGTTTGACCCATCTGATTCTTTAGACTCATCCGATCCATTGGATTCTTCTGATTCATTTAGTTCGTCAGACTCATCAGGTTTGTCAGGCTCTTCTAACTCATCTGAATCGTCAGGCTTATACAATTCATTGGGTTCGTCAGGTTCATTTAGTTCGTCAGATTCATCAGGTTCGTCAGGCTCTTCTAACTCATCTGAATCGTCAGGCTTATCCAATTCATCGGGTTCGTCAGGTTCATTTAGTTCGTCAGATTCATCAGGTTCGTCAGGCTCTTCTAACTCATCTGAGTCGTCAGGCTTATCCAATTCATCGGGTTCATCAGGTTCATCTGATCCATCTGGCTCGTCGGGTTCATCCTGCTTGTCTTCCTCATCTTGACTGTCCTTACTAGCATAAAAAACCATGTTAGATGTAAACCAAGGTGATTTTGCTTTACTAGACCTTAAGCCGTAAACATGTTGCCAAAAAAAACATGTCAAAAGGCATAAACTAAGCAATTTGGTTAATCTAAACACGCTAAGCATAGCTGATCTGGTCTTGCTAATCAAAAGTTTCTCTTATGAGCGGTAAATATATAATGGCCTCAAGCCCCGGTGAAGCATTGGTAAGACAAAACCTTCCTCTCATTGAGTGTACTATATGCTCAACTAGAGCCAAGCCTAGACCCAGACCACTTTGACCTTTATTAAACCTAAAAAAGGGTTCAGTTAACCTAGCCAAGCTTTCTTCTGGTACACCCTGACCATAATCACGTACCTTTATTATAGCTTCCTTATCACTTTCTTCAAGTGTAATGCACACTTGCCCTTGGCCGTATTTTAAGGCATTTTGTAAGAGATTACTAATTACTTGCTCAATCAGCTCCTCTTGCCCCATAGCAATAGGAGAACTGTGCTTATTTAGGTGGGTTCTTTTATACTCAGAAATGGGTAGAGCTTTTATAAGATTGTGAATGATCACTTCAAGCAATATGGGTTCAGGATCTAATTTTGTTGAACGTGTTAGAGTCAGCAACCCAGATAATGCGTTTTCTATGCGCTCCAAAGCATCATACATTTGAGGCTGGGCTTCTTCAAGCGTAAAAATATTCCTATCAACACCTTCAGTAAGCATTCTAAGACTACTTAAGGGGGTTCGCAGTTCATGTGATGCATAGCGAGTGAAACTACGCTCACGTTCAATAAAGGTTTTTAGTGAAGTTGTCATGCGGTTAAAGCTTTTTGCTAAATGGTTTAACTTATCATTACCCTTGGGTAAGGGAATAGGTTTAGGGATTTCTTGTCGCGAAAGTTGGTAAATAGCCTTTTCTAATTTGTTGAGTGGGCGCAAAAGGAAATGTTGATATAAGAAGCTCAGGGCTAAAGCAATACCAAGAACTATAGGTACTACTAATACACTTGTACGTAAATATGTACTAAGCGCTTGAGCATGCTCGCTTAAGTTGATGGCCAGCTCGAGCATATAACCTTTACCTAAGGCTACTTTGGCTTTGTGCCAAGCGCCGTTTTCCGGGAAAGCACCACCAAATTCCAATAGGACTCGTTCGCTGTATCTTACTTGAAAATGTGCATCACGATACTTTGTGAAGATTTTAAGCGCTTCTTTGTCAGGCCTAAGAATAGGCCTTTTTCCTGAAATGTCTAATGAGCTTTGAACTGCTTTAGTAAATTCTTCCATCTCATTCTTAAGTTGTGCATCTAATGTGCGCTTAAAACTCAGGTACCCTAAAGTACTATAGGCACTTGCAGTGATGAGCACTACCAAACTTATGCCTAGAAAAAGTCGCCAATAAAAGCTCATTTAATACCTAGACACCTAGGCGATATCCACCTGAAATTGTAGTGATGACCTCTGCCCCAATCTTATGTCTTAAATGGTGAATATATACTCGAACTATTCTAGTTCCCTCAGCATTGGGAAAAAGCTGTTCAAGTAGTTCTTGAGGCAAAAATATTTTATCTGGATAAAGGATAAATTGCTCGAGCACAGCAAATTCACGTTCAGAAAGTCTTATCTCTTGATTTTGCCACATAACTCTACGTTTACGCAAATCAACTTCTAAAAGTCCACGTTTAAAATTTGCCTGTTTAGTTTGCACTTCTCTTCTAAGAAGGGCTCTTACTCGAGCCATAAACTCATCTAAGCTATAGGGCTTGATTAAATAGTCATCACCACCTAAATCCAAACCTTCTACACGATCTTCTATACTATCTCTAGCAGTCACAAATAAAATAGGAGTAGCAATACCAACCTCACGTAAAGCATGAGCAAATTCGAATCCGGCATTTTCCCCTTCAGGGAGTATGACGTCAAGAACAATAAGTTTAGGCTCAAAGCTGTCAAGCTTTTTCCAAGCTACTTCAATGCTATCTGCCCACACAGCATTATACCTTTCTTGTTTAAGTAAGCCAAGTAAGCCCTGAGCTAACACTTTTTCATCTTCAACTATGAGAATATTAGTTGCCATATTCCACTGTCTTTATGGCTAAAGCTAAGTGCACCAAATTACTTAGGAATAATAAAAATATTTCTACCACCATTAGTAACACAAACAAATCCTAACTAATAGCTTTCATAATAAACTTGTCTTAATGCAATTATACCTTGTTCTATTGTAAGAACACAATATGTAAACCATTTCCAAGTTATTAGCTAGTCATATCACAAAGACACTTTAGAATATACCAGTTAATTAGCAGTTAATATCTTGCTACTCACAAAGGTGTAATCTAGAAGGGCAAGCACAAGGCCTGCCCTTTGGTTGCCTAGAATGATACGGTAATTATTGCTTTGCCTACCTTGCCTACTGGTAGCCTCTCAAAATTACCCCCTACACTAACCTCAATAGCTGTTACTACTATCTATATTCAGTTAGGAAAAAACATATTACTGCTTGTCCCTCTGTTATGACTTTTTTGTACGCTATTATAAGAATAAAGTGTAAAATGGTGGAAAAGTTAGTAAAAGGCCAGCACCTAAAAATACAAAAGTTGCTATGTAAATGTTTTTAGTGTTTAAATCCTTATTATTCCAAGCTATTTGTAATCCTACCCAAACTAATACCCAAACTAAAACTGCATATGTTGATTTCCCTGATAGGGTTCCTACACCTTTATTAATAAGCATAAAGTCATGAATTGCCTCACTGACCTCTGCTAGTACAATAAAAAGTCCAAAAGCAAAACAACCAATTCCTGCAGCTAGTAAAGCTGCCATAGCTGAACCATTTGGAGAACTATTCTTTTGTGACTCAGTAATTCTTGAACTACTAATCATAAGTTTTCTATACCCTTTCTATCTATATATCTAGGAATGTATTTGGGGCAACCTTATTAATAAGTGCTCCTAGACCACCAGCAATCACAGCACTGACAAATGCTACAACTAACAAAACTGTCAAGGTCTTACGCAGCATTTTATCTTCTGCTAATTGCTGCCCATAACGAAAGACCACAAATGCTACAGCTGTAACTAATAAAGGTGTTAACCAGCCTATATGCTCTTTCCACTCCATACCAAAACGATGCCAATTAGCAAGGTTTGAATCAGACAGTAAGTAAGATCTAGGAAAGTCAACTAACTCTGCACCTTCTGGTGGTTTAGCACGATATCCCGGGTAAACTAGCCAAGTTCCACTAATTACAGCTACCCAACCTGCTATAGACATCCCCCAAGTACCCCAGGAAAGACGCCACAAACGTTTTAAGTTCAGGTTAACCAAAGCAAAAATGCTTTCTAAAAAACCATGAATAAATAGAGCACTTACAACAAGATGAAAAACCAGCCAAAACTCTCTATTCGTAACTGCTAGACCCATATAAGAACCTCTTTTCTAAACTTTAGAGAGTGTGCTAATATTGAGTACAAGCACAACCCTCTTGGGTTAGGCTAAATCCCCTAGGGAGTAATGTGGAGATTTGCTGAAACTCTTTAAACCCTAGGGGTTCCTTTTATGATGGATTTTTAATTAAACTAATCAAATTAGTTTATCCATAACTAAATTAATAAAACAATTTTCTATAAGTCTTAATACCTCATCCAGATGAGAAAAATTAAGCAAGGTGAAGTAACCCATGTTAGAAGTAGGTCCTTTGTCAAGTTTAAATGATTAACCATGTTAAATCCTTATTTTATTTGCTACACAAGCTTTTGCTTCACAGTTAAGTAATATCTAGTACTATAACTTAAAGGGGTTAATACAAGATTAATGCCCTAACAACCTTTAGGCAAAGGTATCTAAAAATAAACTATTGGCCCAGTCAAACATATCTGTGTAGTTTTCTCTATTGGGCGAGTTTGCTTCTCCGCCTGAGCCGGGCACAGCTCTCATTTGTCCTGAAGCTTCGTCATATCTAAATACAGCAGTTAGCCATGATGCGGTATTGACAGAAATAGGACTGAAGCAGGCAGAATTGGTCATCGGTGCTGCGTAAGGTGCTTTGCCATTAAGCAGTCTGATTACTGCATCGGCACAAACTTTGGCTTCTGCATTAGCAATATGGCCAGCCTTGGGTTGTCCAGTGCCTTGTGAGTCACCTATAATATGTATATCGGACATATTTGTGGACTCGTAACTTAAAGGGTCAACATCAGCCCAACGCCCATCAGGACTATTTGCCAAACCTGTTTCATGAATAATCTTACCAGCCTTATGTGTTGGAATAACATTCAGTACATCAGCATCGTAATTGCCAGAGTCTGTATGCAGAGCACGTTGATTGGAGTCAACACTTAGGACATTTATATTAGGTTTATACTCGAGAATATCAGCATAAGTTACATCAAATGCATGTTGAAAAGTATGCTTCTCAGCTGTAATACCTGCATTGGCATCAAGCACAATAACTTTTGAGTTAGATTTGTTTCTGTGTAGATAATCAGCAACAATACAAGCACGTTCATAAGATCCTGGTGGGCAACGATAGGGTGCTTTAGGAATTGTCATAATAAAGGTTCCCCCGTCTGACATAGCATGTAATTGCTGTTGTAACAACAACAAATCGTCACCTGATTTCCAAGCATGTGGAACTTTATTTGAGTCAAGTCCGTCAACAGCCTCAAAAGTAATGCCCGGAGCAAGGATTAAACGGTCATAATCCAAGACACCACCATTTTTGAGCGCCACTTGATGGGCACTGGCATTTACCTCCTGTACCCAGTCATGAACAACATTAACACCATATTTTTGACTAAGTTGATCGTAATTAAAGGTGAGTTTGTCAAGAGAGAGTTGATCATTCAGGATGAGGTTGCTTAGTATTGGTGACTTATACTGTGCATTGGGTTCAATAAGTGTGACATCAATATTTTTATCCCAATGACGGATGTATTTTGCAGCAGTTGCACCAGAAAAGCCACCACCAACAACAATAACTTTATGACCCGTACTTTGTGCATGTACAGTAGGTGAAAAGGCAGCAACAGCAGCAACACTACCTAATGATTTTAAAAATCTACGACGTGAGAATTTAGACATTAGTTAATCCTCCTCCTCATCATTATCTGATGGTTTATCAATCTGAGAAAAATATTCAGCGATCAATTCAATTTGTTCTTCTGTATAACCATGTGCTTGAAGATGCATCATGTCATTGTCATCGTCGTATTTCATGTCTAGCATTTCATCAATGATTTCGGCTTTGGATTCACCTGCTAGGCTATCGATATCTGTGCTTGAAACACCATCCGTACCATGACACTGTGCACACTGTGAAGCGAGCAAACGACCTGCACTAAGTGGGCCTGGGATAGTTATAGGTGTTGTAACAACTCTGACATCAGCATCATCTTCATTATCTTCCTCATTTTCGAAATTATCTTCTTCGTCCTCTTCGTCTTCAGTGCCATATATGTTTGTATCTGTAATTGGTTCGTCATCATCTACTTCTGCTATTGTTTTACTACTATTACAACTGATAAACAAAGCTAGTATTAGTACAAATAGGGTGATTAGGCCATTTATTCTCATTGTTTTCTCCTTTTAAAGTGAAAATCCGCCCCTGATAGACTGATTTGATTTCATCATGGATCCTCCACTTAATTTGCTACCAAGCTCGAGTCTAAATACAAAATAATTAGGTATAATCCTACTAAGACACCCTAAATGACATAAAATAGCTTAATGATCTAAACATATGCCTTGAAACTAATAGACTTACGTTTCATTTATAGGGAGGACCATGTGATAAATAAGAACGAAAGCTCATGAATCCTTTATTAAACTTAATCGCTCAACCATTAAATCCTCATTTTTTTGCTGCAGAAAGCTTCTTTCACAATAGGTAATGCCTAAAAAGCATTCTGGTAATGCCCTTGGCACTGTAAGATGAAGTGGTGTTAAAGCTCACTAAGTCGTGACCCCCTAAAGTCTCATAAAGTCGTGACTATTTTTAGACTCCAAGTAGGTAAAAAAGCTGCATGATATGGATTATGTCAGATTACACCTCCTTAGAAGAAAGAGTAGAAATGCTACAACGAGCTGACAATGGAGAACCAATAAGCAAAATTGCTCTTGAATTAGGGTGGCATCCATCTACAGTCAAAAAATGGGTAAGAAGAGGTCGTGAACAAGGTCGTCAAGGTTTGGAAAGGAAGATGGGACGTCCTCAAAAAGGAGCTCTAAGCAGTTATCCTGCACGTATGGTAGGAGAATTACGTCAAATACGATTACAACATCCTCGTTGGGGTGCTGATACGTTGCGTATAGAGCTAGGTCGTATGCCCCAGTGGGCAGGTAAATTGTTGCCTAGTCGGTCAAGTATTAATCGCTTCTTACAAGAAGAGCAATTGGTCCAAAACTATGAACGTCATGTAGCATTACCATCCACTAAGCACACACGCTTAACCCATGCCCATGAATGTTGGCAAGTAGATGCAATGGGACATGAGCTTGTTCCAAGTGTAGGAGTAGTTAGCCTAGTTGATGTAAGTGATGTTGTTTCCCGTACACGCCTGCTAAGTTATCCTTGCTTTCTAGGTAAGGAGAAAGCAATTCGCCACACCAATACTGAGGACTATCAAATCACTTTGAGGTTAGCATTTTTAGACTGGGGGTTACCTGAAAGTATTCAAGTTGATCATGACAGTGTTTTCTTTGATGTTAGGAGTAAATCACCCTTTCCTACAAGATTACATCTGTGGTTGTTAGCAATGGGTATCGAACTTCAATTTAGTCGTATTCGTCGCCCTACAGATCAAGCAATTGTAGAGAGATCGCATCAATTGTGGGCTGATCAGGTTCTTGATCGACACTATCCATCTTGGAACGCTTTATATCAAGCTTTACGAGATAGACGCAACATACTTAATGAAGAGCTTCCTTGTCACTCTTTGGGAGGGCAAGCACCGCTACAAGCTTTTCCAGAGGCAGCTCACTCAGGGCGCTGGTATAGACCTGAGTGGGAAGATGAAATGTTTGACCTAAGCGAAGTTGATGCTTATCTAGCAAAGGGAAAATGGTTTAGGCGAATAGGTCAAAACGGCACAATTTCCTTAGGAGGACAGATTTATTACCTAGGGAACAATCATTTACGTGAGCAGTGCGAAATAAATTTCAAGTTACCAGAAAGAGTTTTGTCATTTCTCAATCAGAGAGGTGAGTTGATTAAACAGTTACCCATCCAAGGTATTGATCCACCCACACTCATTGGAAACATTTTTGCTTTTACTCAATCTATCCCTTTTCAGCCTTCTCTTCCTTTTACTTGGCAAGAACAGCAAAGGTTACGACTTTTTGAGACTTAATATGGTCATGACTTAGTGAGACTTAACAGTGGTTAATATAAAGTTAATACAAGCTTAAAATGTGGCCAAGGTAACACTTTATAACTTGCCAGAGGATATTGATATTGACCCTAAAAGTGCACCAAAATGTAAGATGCTAAAGAAGCAAAGAAGTTTAAACACAGGTTAGCTCGAGCATACTAAAAGGCTTAACTAGATAATCATCTCCACCTAGGTCTAGACCTCTTATTCTATCTGTTACTTCGTCTCTAGCCATAAGGAATAAGATACGACCTTAAAATCCTGCCTCACGCATGTGCTGATAAACAGTAATTATTTGCTTAATTTGTGTGCTAGCAAAGCTGCCTCCACACGGTTACGGACATGCAGCTTTGCTAAAATATTGCTCATATAGTGCTTAACTGTCTTTTCAGTAATTCCTAGTTGTTTACCAATACTTTTATTAGTTTGTCCTTTTCCAACTAATTCAAGAATTTGCCTTTCACGTTTAGTGAGTTCTTCAAGCGGATTTGCCTTCTTTAAAGTATCTGTACCTACATCCTCTTTGGGCGTTGCCAAATCAAGAAGTACTCCTGCAGCTAGTTCTGGAGTAATAAAAATCTCTCCATTGTAAATATCTTTCAATATACTTTGTAGTTGCGCTCCACCAACTCCTTTTAAAATGTAACCTCGAGCCCCTGATTTAAGCGCCGTCATAACATCATCATCATCTTCCGAGACTGTTAATATGACTACCTTTGTTACAGGACAAATTGTAGAAACAGTCTGTGTGGCTTTAATGCCACCACCAGGCATAGTAATGTCTAATAAGATAATATCAGGCAAAAACTCTTTCGCTAATTTAACAGCGTCTTCTGCACTATCCCCTTGCCCAACAACTTCAAAGTCAAGATTAGTTTCTAAAGTATTTACGACACCCTCACGAAAAAGAGGGTGGTCATCAACCACCACTACACGAATAGTGTTATTAGCCATAGCACTCTAAATTAATTGGCAACTGAGCAGTAACTGCGGTTCCTTCTTTATGCTTACTTGACACTTCAAACTTGCCTTCCAAGCTTTCCACACGTTCACGCATGCCTAAAATACCTAGATGTCCTTCCTTATAAATTACACTTCTTACATCAAAACCTTGTCCTTTGTCGATTATCTTAAGGGTTATTTCACCAGTGTCACAGATTGCAACTACTTTTTGACTTATACCCCCAGCATGTAAGTAGGCATTCATCAAAGCTTCTTGAATAAGTCGAAAGACAGTTATTTTAATAGCAAGAGGAGGGTGAAGTGGCAAGTTTTTCGTACATAGCTCAACATTAGTTTCAGTTTTTCTTTGATGATTGCGTACCACCCGTGCCACAACTTCAGCCAAGGTTAAACCACCTAACTCTGGTAGGCGTAAGCCAGTAGCAATAACACGCATATCCTTAAGAGCATTATTTAGAGAATCCTGAATCACAGCTACTTCTGCTTCAAATTGCTCCTGACTATTTTCTTGTGGGAGCTTGTTACTCATATTACCCAAACGCAACATTGACAAACTTAAATCTTGTGCTGGACCATCATGCAACTCAGCACTAATTCGCTTTAAGAAAGATTCATTGAGAGTAGTAGCTCGATTTGTAGCTCGGCGAACCCTTTCATGCAACTCTTGGTTTTTTATTAATAAGGTATTTAGATTGTCAACTTTGTTTTCTAATTCTTGTCGCTGGCGTTCTATGGTTTCATTACCATGCCTTACTATGCCAGCAAGTAAAAAATATGTAGTAAGCATAGCAGCACCTACAACTAACCAACTCCATCTTTGTGCCGAGGAGATTTGTTGCTCGAGCCCATCTACAGTTTGATAAAATTCTGCTACAGCAATGACACGGTCTGTACCCTCGATGCGCATGGGCGTATAGGTCTCTATAAGGCGTGTCCACTGTTTACGCTGCTCCGCATTTTCTGGATCTTTAAGGTTACTGATATGAGAAGTCACCTCACCTTGCCAAGCTCGCTCTTGTGCTTCTTTAACAGGAAAAATAGCTCCTGCTTCAGAACCATAAACTACACGCCCACCCGGACCCCAAATTTTTATATCAACAATTTCATCGCCTAATGGAGTTGTTGAAAGAAGTTTTTGAAGTTCTTCTATACTTTCTGATGACAACCAAGAGTTTTTACTTAGTTCTTGCAGTTGCATTACAATAAAGTTCTCAACATATAGTGCTGTTGCAGCAGATGTACGGTGAATAACACCAGTTTTGATCTGTTCACCGACCCACCAACCAATGCCCAGCATACTAATGACGAATATCATGAGGCTAACCAAATTGAATTTCTGTGCCAAATTGAGATGTTCCCAGTAACTACTAAGTAACATCCTTATCTTAGGTCTCACAAACTATATTATGCACCTTAGCAAGATAAATGTCACTTGGACTAACGTCTAATCGAAATAGATCCTAGGTTTTAAACTTGCTTCCGACCTTCTCCCATTACTAAAAACGTTTTGTCCAAAGTAAGCTTATGGAAAGTAGGCGTTCACCCTACTTACAGTACTAGATTTATCTAGCGCTTCTGACAAGGAATTTTTTATGAACAAGTTATTAATTTTAGTGATGACAATTTTAATTGCGCTCTTGTCCTTCGGACAAAGTGAAGGAGATTTAACAAAACAAGACCCTATTGAGCTAACTGTTCAATTAGGCAACGAGGAAAATCACCTTAGTTTCTTTCCTAATAACTTAGAATTAGAGACAGGCAAACTTTATAAATTAATTCTTGTAAACCCTAGTGAACGAAAGCACTATTTTTCTTCAGAAGGGTTATCTAGGGCAGTTTTTACACGAAAAGTGCAGGTTTTAGGAAATGAGGGACAAACAATTGCTGAAATCAAAGGTCCTACTAGAGAGATTGAGGTTTATCCTAAAGGTACAGCTGAATGGTGGTTTGTGCCGATTCAAACAGGTGAGTTTACAGATTTAAAGTGTACGATTGCTGGTCATGCTGAAGCAGGTATGGTAGGTAAAATTTTAATAAAGTAAGCTGGTAAACAGTATATCTAATTTTCAGGCATCCCTTAGACTAAAGTCTGACTATTCAAATATTTAACAGGACTAAAGTCCTACTCTTTCTTTCTGACCTTTGGACGTACCCAAGCTGTTTTCCTCGATGTGGACTTAGTTGCGACTAGGCGTTAACGCCATATTAACATGTTCCAGTAATACTGTCCTGTAGGTTAAAAGAAGTGTTCTTATAACGCTAAGTAAATCTATTTATGAAAGGAAGTTAGAAATGAAAGTCCATCTTATATTAGTTAGTGTTTTGTTCGTAGTTACACTTATTAATGCAGGTTTTGCAGAAGAGTTAGAGATTGGTGTAGAAACCATTGAACCAGGCATTACCTTTATATTTGAAGCTGCTGAAACAGATACTATTTACCCAGAAGGTGTAGACCTTGCTGCTGATGAAGCAGATACCCATATTGAAGCTCGAGCTAATTGGGCTGAAGATGAAATAACCTCTGTTCCAGAAGGTACACCCCGAGGAGGCTTTGTTGCTTACCTCAATATAACCGCTACCATCACTAATGAATCTAGTGGAGAGACGCTCAATGTGGATCTTATGCCTATTGTGAACTTAATTGACAATCAACACTATTCCAAAAACATTAAGTTGCCGGGTGAAGTGAGTGACAGTTACACGGTCACTTTTGTAGTAAATCCACCAGAAGAAACAACTCTAGCGTTTCACAGTGATTGGAAAGATCAATATGAAGTACTTTTTGAAGGTCAAGAATTCACTTATTCAGCAGTTAATTTCTAAACTAGACTTTATGTGTGACTATCTAGGTTTGAACGCAGGTGTGACACTAGTATATGTAGAGTACAATGTGGTGTTTGTTGACATTGACTAGTAATGAGGTTTAGGGGAGCATTATAAACACATTAAGCTGACAATTCTCTGACAGGAAAATGATATGGAAGCAATTACTTTGACACATTCCGCTGGACATTCACAAGGACCACTACCAGCAGGTTTGCTGGCAAATGAGATACTTTTAGCAAATCAGCAAAGACACCTGCGAATTGCTCTTTACTCGCATGATACTATGGGTTTAGGACACACCCGCCGCAACTTACTTATTGCCCAGACCCTTGCCAAAGCAGGTATATCTGCTGATCTATTGTTAATTACAGGGGCTGTAGAGTCTACTCACTTTGCCAAACCTCCTCGAGTCGACTATTTAACATTGCCCTCTTGGCATAAAGATACTGAAGGTTGCTATGCTGCACGAGCTTTAGATATGACAAGTGAAGATTTTGCTAAGCTACGCGGCCAAACCATTTGGGCTACACTCAAAGTTTTTAAACCAGATTTACTAATAGTTGATAACGTTCCCAAAGGTACTAATGGAGAACTTAAACGAGCACTAAAAAAACTAAGGAAACGAGGTCGCACTCGTTGTGTTCTTGGTCTAAGAGATATTCTAGACTCCCCTGAGAAAACTAAGAAACAGTGGCAGAAACAGGAAAACAATGAGGCAATTGAGCGTTTTTATGATGCAATTTGGATTTACGGAGATAAACAGGTATTTGACCTTGAAAGTTCGTATGAGCTTTCTGAAAATATAGCTAAAAAGATAAGCTACTTAGGTTACTTTGATCAAAGAGCACGTCTTGGGCACTCTTCTAGTAAGGAGTTTAATAAAGAAGTATCCATACCTAATTCACCTATAGTGCTTTGTCAAGTCGGTGGGGGACAAGATGGTGCTGAACTGGCAGCAGCTTTTATGAAAACCCCCTTACCCGATGGTTGGGTAGGAATACTCATTACTGGTCCCTTCATGCCTGCTGATTTCAAGAAGAGCATACAAATACTGGCTAATAAGCGTTCAGATATACAAGTACTCGAGTTCCTATCAGAACCCACTCACTTACTTAAGCGAGCAAAGCGTGTCATTTCAATGGGTGGTTACAACACAGTTATGGAAGCTCTTTCCTTTGAAAAGCCTCTTTTAGTTGTGCCTAGGGTAAAACCACGGCTAGAGCAACTTGTACGTGCTGAGAGATTGCAGAACTTAGGAGTGCTCGAGCTACTTCATCCTAATGATCTTTCCCCTTTACGTTTAGCAGATTGGTTAAACAAGGAAGTCAAAACACCTAACAATATTCACACACAAATCAGTTTTAACGGTCAAGAACAACTTTGTTGGGAAGTAAAGGCAATGTTTAACTTGGTAAAGGAGGAATCCCAACATGCACTTGCCTGAGCGCATAGGCTATGTGGTTAAACGCTACCCACGCTACTCGGAAACTTTTATCGTAAATGAAATCCTAGCACATGAGGCAGCAAGGCTTAATTTAGATATATTTGCTCTAAATCCTCCAGCAGACACACACTTTCAAAATATAATTTCCCGTGTGCGTGCGCCTGTAACTTATCTAACTCCAAAAAGCGAGAAAATATCTGCTCTATGGGCCTCCTTACAAGAACTAAGTGCAGAAGTACCCTGTTTATGGTCTAAGCTCGAGGTAGCTAAAAATGAGGAAGTCAAAGAAGTATGGCAAGCTACTATGTTAGCTGGTGAAGTTAAACGCCGTAATATAACCCATTTGCACGCTCACTTTGCCACTTCTGCTGCAACAGTAGCAAGATTAGCAGCCCATTTTTCTGAAGTACCTTACACAATTACTGCCCATGCCAAAGATATTTTTCATGAAAGTGCCCAGCCAAATGATTTAGCCATCAAATTCAATAATGCTGCTACAGTAGTAACAATCAGCAATTACAATGTAAATTACCTAAAAGAATGTTTCCCAGAAATCAACTTAAGGCTAATTTATAATGGTTTAGATTTAGAGCTTTTTTCCTTCAAAGCCCCAACAAATCGCCCACCCCATATAATTGCTGTGGGTCGTTTAGTTGAAAAGAAAGGTTTTGCTGACCTTATAAGTGCTTGTGCTATACTTGCCAAAAGTGGCATAGACTTTCAGTGCGAGATTATTGGAACTGGTGAACTTGAGCAGGAATTAAAAAGTCAGATCGAGTCTCTTGGTTTAAACAATCTTGTGGAAATGCTAGGGCCAAAACCCCAACACGAAATTATAGCTAAGGTACAGGAGGCTTGTGTTTTTGCAGCCCCCTGCGTTATAGGCCAAGATGGTAACCGTGATGGTTTACCAACAGTTCTATTAGAAGCAATGGCACTGGGCACTCCTTGTGTTTCAACAGATGTTACAGGTATTGCAGAGGTAGTGCAGCATGGTAAAACTGGCTTACAAGTATCTCAACATAATCCTCAGGCTTTAGCAGAAGCTTTAGGAGTTTTATTGGATGATGCAGCATTGCGAGTAAGGTTAGCAACCCAAGCACGTACTCTTATCGAAAAAGAGTTTGATGTTAAGAAAAATGCCTCACAGCTTCGGGAAGTTTTTGCCTCTACTAAGGTACCAGAAAAGGTCTTTGCTTAATGCGTATTGCCTACATTTCTATGGATTTTGGTGTACCCGTCTTTGGTCAAAAGGGTTGCTCTATTCATGTTCAAGAAGTAATTCGTGCCTTTAGAAAACAAGGTGCTCAGGTTGAGCTTTTCACCACAAGCTTAGGTGGCGATCCTCCTAGTGATTTGCATGATTTACCTGTTAGGCAGCTTCTCAATTCATCTAAGGACAATTCAGTGGAGCGAGAACAAACAGCCATTGATCTAAATGATGTGTTAGGCAAGAAACTCGAGCAAGCAAAACCTTTTAATCTTATTTACGAACGCTACTCTCTGTTTAGCCATGCTGGCATAGAAACTGCCCAGACTCAAAATATACCCTCACTACTAGAAGTTAATGCCCCCTTAATAGAAGAGCAACTAAAATACAGAACCCTCCATAATCCAGAAGCTGCTGAGAAAGTAGCCAAACAGGTTTTCAACACAGCAACTGCCGTAATTGCTGTGTCTGACGGAGTAGCAAATTACGTGGGCAATTATTGCAATACTAAAGAGCACATTCATATAGTGTCAAATGGTGTGAATATAGAACGTTTTTCCCCTTCAATTCCCCCTACATTTCCTAAAAACTCTGAAACATTTACAATAGGTTTCGTTGGGACGCTTAAGCCTTGGCATGGTGTTGACATTTTAATTACTGCTTTTAGGCAGTTACATCAAAAGTACCCTAATACTAGGTTGCTAATAGTAGGTGAAGGTCCTGAAAAAACATTTCTGGAAGATACCACTGATGCATTTTCTTTACAGGATTCTGTGACGTTTACTGGAGCAGTTCAGCCTATTGAAATACCAAGTTTACTAACTAGCATAGATGTAGCAGTGGCACCTTACCCAGCACTAAAAGAGTTTTACTTTTCACCTCTAAAGATTTACGAGTATATGGCAGCTGGCTTACCTGTTGTTGCTAGTAGTATTGGTCAAATATCTAAAATTATCAAGCATCAAGAGAACGGCTTACTTTATAAAGCTGGAAATTTAAAGGGTCTCACTAATGCCCTTGAAGAAGTCATCAAAAATCCTATGTTTGGAAAGCGTTTAGGTCAGGTAGCTAGGCAAACTGTTGAGACACATCACAGTTGGGGTGCTATTTCTGAGGATATGCTTAAACTAGCACAATCTACTCAAGAATACATAATGAGAAATCAGAGCAGTTTCCCAATACCTGAAGTCAGACCTGCATGATTAAAGGAAATTACAAAAATCAAATGAATCACAGTTCAGACAATGATAAGCAATAAAGACATAGGATTTCAAGCAAAAAATCAGGCGGGGCAGGTCTAAATAATGGCACGTCCTAAAACACTAAAAGCAACAGTACCTAGCTTATGGCACATGCTAAGGTACTTTTGGCCTTACACCAAAAAATATTATCTGCTTATAACAGGTTCTTTTTTAGCACTTTTTGCTGCAGCTATTTTTCGCATACTCGAGCCTTGGCCTTTAAAATTTATCTTTGATCTTATCATAATGCCAAGCAGTACACAAGAATCATCAAATTGGGTCAGCTTAAAGACTTTAGACCCATTTATAATACTAATGATTACTGCTGTTGGACTCATCCTCATTACTGGCTTGCGGGCACTAATGACTTACTATAATCGAGTTGGCTTTGCTTTGGTTGGCAACCGAGTACTAACTGAAGTGCGCACAGATTTATATAGGCACTTGCAATGTTTATCCCTATCCTTTCACAGTAAGACTAGAAGTGGTGATTTGATCACTCGAGTAATTGGTGACATAGGTCTACTTAAAGATGTAGCAGTCACTGCCCTAATGCCTCTCATTGGCAGTGCTCTTATTCTCAGCTTGATGCTTGGAATGATGTTTTGGCTTCACTGGAAGCTAACATTAATAGTACTTTTAACACTACCTCTTTATTGGTTGCCAAGCGTACGTCTTGGGCGCAAAATTCGTGATGTCTCTCGTAAACAGAGAAAGCGTGAGGGTGCTATTGCCTCAAATACTGCTGAGGTGATGGGCGCTATCAAAATTGTACAGGCACTTTCTCTAGAAGAAACTTTTTCCAAGGCTTTCAGTTCTCAAAACCAAAAGAGTCTTAAAGAAGGCGTTAAGGCTAAACGTTTGGCAGCACACTTACAAGGAACGGTACAAGTTATGATTGCTATATCAACAGCATTAGTACTGTGGTATGGCACACGCCTTGTGCTTATTGGGCAATTGACACCAGGCAGCTTGTTAGTGTTCTTGTCTTACCTAAAAGGTGCCTTTAAACCAATGCAAGATTTTGCTAAGTATACTAGTCGTCTTGCAAAAGCTGCTGCTGCTGGGGAACGAGTATTAGATATTTTTGAGAAAGAACTTGAAATTGTTAATGAACCCAATGCTATTATTGCTCCTGCCTTTCACGGCATAGTGCAATTTGATAAGGTCAGTTTTGGTTACGAACAAAATCAACTAGTACTTAATGAATTATTGTTGAATGTAAAGCCTAGGCAACAAATTGCTATTGTGGGCACATCTGGTAATGGCAAGTCTACTCTTCTCAGTCTGATTTCACGCCTATATGAACCTTCTTCAGGACGTGTTCTAATTGATGGTCATGATATTCGTGATTATACTTTAGAGTCGCTAAGGCAACAAATTAGCGTAGTCTTACAAGATAACTTGCTATTTGCTGGCAGCATTCGTGACAACATCACCCTTGGCTCTGCGATAATCTCTGATAAAAGTATAGAAGCTGCAGCACAGCTAGCTAATGCTCACGACTTTATAGTTAACTTTCCTGAAGGTTATAATACTAGTGTTAGTGAACGTGGTGTCACGCTTTCTGCAGGCCAACGTCAGCGTATAGCTATTGCTCGAGCAGCCATAAGAAAAGCCCCTATTATCCTTTTAGACGAGCCCACTACAGGACTAGATGAAGCTAATGAACAAGAAGTCATTGAAGCTCTTGAAAAGCTTACTCAAAACAGTACAACCTTCTTGGTAACACACAACTTAAAGCACGCAGCAAGGGCAGATATTATAGTTTTTTTGGATAATGGCCGTATTGTTGAACAAGGTACTCACGAAGAATTGCTGCGCTTAGACAGATTCTATGCTAAGCTCTACTACTTAGAAACACAAACAAAATCAAAGATAAAGGAAAGGACTTATTCCTATGCCTACTAAACTAAACCCTTATGTTTTTGTAGTGGGTTGTCCAAGGTCTGGCACTACATTGCTGCAAAGAATGCTAAATAGTCATCCTCAATTAGCAGTAGCAAATGATACACATTTTATTCCTAGGGTTATTAAGAAGCTCGAGCAAACTAATCCACCCCTTAATGAAAAGCTGATTGAGCAAGTACATACCTATAAGCGTTTTTACCGACTTGGACTTTCCAACATAGAGGTTATGGAATCTGCTAAGCGTGCAGAGAACTACCAAGAATTTGTCAGTGCCCTTTACAACACATTTGGCAATAAGCAAGGTAAACCTCTAGCAGGTGAAAAGACACCAGACTATTGCCGACATATACCTCTTTTGCATAAGCTTTTTCCGTGGGCAAAATTTGTGCATATAATTCGTGATGGACGTGACGTAGCCTTATCCACGCTAGACTGGACAAATGATAGTAAAGGACCGAGCAAATGGGAATTATGGCAAAAAAGCCCAATAGCCACTTGTGCATTGTGGTGGCAGTGGCAGGTTGGTACAGGTAGGAAGGAGGGTTCTGCACTAACTGGTCAATATCTAGAAATTTTCTATGAAGATCTTATTGCTAACCCAGAGCAAATATTACAAAAAGTCACCACCTTTTTAAACATACCTTTTTCTAGTAAAATGCTAACTTTTTACGAGGGTAAAACAAAAGATAATACCCATCTGTCAGCAAAATCGACTTGGCTACCACCAACACAAGGGCTTAGAGATTGGCAAACACAGATGTCAGAGCAAGACTTAGCTCTATTTGCAGGGCTTGCTGGTAACCTTTTAGAAGAATTGGGTTACCAACGTCTTATTAAGGATATTCCTTGGGAAATTGCTGAGAAAGTCAAGATCTACAATAAGTGGTGGAACCTTCAAAAGGGAAAACCAAAAAAAACAAATCAGCCCAAGATGAATTCAGTGGAAATGGTTTCCATCTAGATTTGGGAAAACTTTGTGTTACAAACACCTGACGAATACATTGTTAAAAAAGAGAGTGCTTTGCTCGGACTTAGGGCAGTCCTGGACCCAGAGCAGTTTATTGAGCATTTAAAAGAGGCTTTTTCTGAACTCGATGTAATCTCTGTTAAGCCAACATATGTCCGCTACAAGCCTAATACTAGCTGTTTAGTACGTTATGAGGTGGAAACTAAATTAGGTACTAGCGATTTTTATGCTAGGGCACATAGAAAAGACGCATTAGAGAAATTAGGGAAAGCACTTTTATCAAACTTAGAAGGTAAGAGCTGTTGTATTATAAATACTAAGGCACTGGTTATTTACAAATATCCTTTTGATCGTAAACTTAAGTACCTACCCAACCTCTTTAATAAGGAAACTTACACTAAGTTTTTGAAGAGAAATTTGCCAGATAGCCTTTTAGAGCAAAGCATTAGTATTCAGCCACTGGTTTACAAGCCTGAACGCCGTTTTGTAGCCAGGCTTGAAGGGGCAAATTACACAGCAGTATTTAAGATGTACAATCAAGAAACCCTTATAAGAGCAAGAGCGAATGCAAAAGCCTTTTCCTCAAAGGGTAATCTTCATATTGCTCGCATGTTAGGACGCTCTCGCAGATATGGCACATTGGCGTTTGAATGGTTAGAAGGACATCTACTAAGAGAAGCATTCTCTGAAGCTGATTTCGATGTTTCAAAGCTTAATCAAGTTGGTGCAGCACTAGCTAATCTACATAGTCAGCAGTCTGATAGCTTACAAACACGTACTAGTAAAGATCATGCAACTAAGCTTTTTCAGCTTAGTTCATGGTTTAAAGCAGTTCATCCTGAACTAGCTCCTAGAATATGTGCACTAGCAAAACGTACATCTCATATGCTGCCAGAAACACCATCAAGGTGCACAGCTGTGCATGGAGATTTTCATAGTAAACAAGTGCTCCTTAAACAAGACACTGTAGGCATTATTGACCTCGATGAAGCTTTTTTAGGTGACCCTGCCTTTGATTTGGGATTATTTATTGCCCATATTGAGTATGATGCCTTAAGAAATTTATTCCCCCCCTCTCTTGTAAATTTGGCCTCTGAAACATTCCTTGAAGGCTATAGAAAAACTACAGGGTCTTTACCACCCAATATAGCACTATATTTAGCTATGGGACTTTTAAGCCTCTCACCACATTTTTTTAGAAATAGAGTACCTAACTGGCCTGAGCAAACTGAACTGATTGTGGCTCGAGCCGAGCAAAAACTAAAAGTAGCCCTATTTTGAATAGGAATAGTAAGCATAAACATTTCCATAAGCTGCTTCTAGGTAAATCTAAGGGCAAGTAAGGTAGATTTTATGACCATCACCAAAGATAGTTACAATGTCACCAACGACCCTAAAATGCTTTTTTTATCTAAGGCATTGGACCCTAGTTTTATGGCTAAAGCCTTAGCCAACTCGCTTGAAATAGAAAATCTAAGACTTAACTCTATCGAAGTGAAGCGTTATAAACCCAAGAGGCGTTGTTTGATTGCTTATACCTTTATATCTGAATCTAATAGTGAACCTCTTACTGTTTTAGGCAAAGCTCGAGCCCGTAATTTAAACAAGTACAATTATAACCTTCAGCAAAAGCTTTATAACTCGGGCTTTGATGAATCTAGCAAAGATGGTATCTTTGTACCTAAACCACTTGGCCTAATCCCTGAATTACAAATGTGGTTACAGGAGTGGTCCAAAGGCTGTCCTATTAATCAATTAATTACCAAACCTTCAGGTATTGAACTCATTCAAAAGATTACCAAGGCTATTCACAAACTACATGAGACTAATATTCCTACAAACAGAGAACATAGTATGGCTGATGAGTTAGCTATTTTAGATGATCGGCTTAATAAAGTTGCAAAACTCCATCCTGCTTGGACGCTTAGGCTTAAAAGACTAATGAAAGCATGTGAGAATTTAGCTAGTAGTATTTCTCCTGTAAATTTCAAGGGTATTCACCGTGACTTTTATCATGATCAATTACTGCTTGATGGCTCCAACATTTACCTACTAGATTTAGACCTTTATACTAAGGGTGATCCTGCTCTAGATATTGGCAACTTCATTGGTCACCTTACAGAATTAGCTATGCGCATGGGTAATGTTCGTGCTCTTAATACTCAAGAAGTAGCAATGGAAAATGCTTATGTAGAACTTGCTAGCGAAGAATCTCGCTCAAAAGTGCAAGTCTATAAAATACTGACATTAGCTAGGCATATTTTTATTAGTACGCTGTTTTCTGAACGCAGGGCTTTTACTGAAGATTTGCTCGAACTATGCGAGAAAAACTTAAATAAGGATTTGGCGTGAAAATTACAGTTATTGGTTGTGGTTATGTAGGTCTAAGCACTGGAGTGGCTCTAGCATATGTAGGGCACAATGTTGCATTTGTTGATGTCGATGAACAGAAAATCCAAGGCTTACAAGCAGGTCAAGCTCCTTTTTTTGAGCCCAGTCTTGATGATTTACTCAAAGTAACAAATAAGCATTGCTACTTCACCACAAGTTATCAACAGGCTTTAGCTGAATCTGAGATCGCATTTTTGGCGGTAGGTACCCCTGCCACAACTGCAGGCCATGCTAATCTAACCTATCTTTTTGCTGCTGTAACCAATCTTATTAAATGTAGTGCTGAATCTTTACCTACTATAGTTATTAAATCCACAGTTCCAGTAGGTACTGCTAAAGAAATTCAGTCTATTATTATGGACCAAAGGCCTTATGCAAAAACATCTGTGGTTAACAACCCTGAATTTTTAAGACAAGGAAGAGCCTTACATGACACGCTTTATCCTGAAAGAATTGTTATTGGTAGTGATGATGAGATTGCCTTGCAAGAACTTGAGCAACTCTACACTCCTATCTTAAAACAAAATTTTCCTGCTCCGAGTGTACTACCACGTCCCCAACACTTCAATTCTGTCCCTTTATTATGCACTAATCCTGAGAGTGCAGAACTTGCCAAGTATGCAGCTAATGCTTTTTTAGCCACTAAAATCTCCTTTGCCAATGAGATCGCCAACGTTTGTGACGCTGTAGGTGCTGATGTTGAGCAAGTAATGGCAGTGCTTTCACATGACTCAAGGATAGGTAGTCAGTTTCTAAGGGCAGGTTTGGGCTATGGGGGCAGTTGCTTTCCTAAGGATACTCGAGCACTAGCTTATATTTCTAATCGAGGCGGCTACAGCTTTAAGCTGCTAAGTGCTGTTATAGAAGTAAATAATTCCCAAAGATTCTTGGTTATTGAGAAGCTCGAGCAAATCCTAGGCAACTTGCACAACAAAGAGATCGCCCTATTAGGATTAACCTTCAAGCCCAACACTGATGACTTACGAGATGCACCAAGCCTTGATATTGCACAAGAGTTGTTATTACGAGGCGCACAAGTAAGAGCACATGACCCAGTAGCTTTAGACAAAGCAGGTGATCTTATTGATTCTCGTGTAATCTTATTAAAAAAGGTAGAGCATGTTTTCCAAGGAGCAGATGGGGTTATCCTTGTAACAGAGTGGCCTCAATACAA
The DNA here is from genome assembly GCA_965223045.1 of Trueperaceae bacterium. Lineage (GTDB taxonomy): Bacteria > Deinococcota > Deinococci > Deinococcales > Trueperaceae > CBDCVN01. The sequence continues at coordinate 1,595,912 of CBDCVN010000013.1, read as the reverse complement.
AACTTTGAACTGGACACAGCTAGGTAAGCAGATGCGACAAACTGTAATCATTGATGGACGTAATGCCCTTAATCCTGATGAAATGACCAATGCTGGTTTTACCTATAGAGCCATAGGTAGATCCCAGCTCTAATAGTAATCCCTTTCAATAAGGCTGAATTCCATGGGGCAAAACCTCCTTTATTAAAGAGGGCTTTCCATTTTTCCTCTTATGGGAATTAAGAAAAAGTAAGAACGACTTATGTTCACTAACCATGAGAAAAGTTAGAATTAGTTCCCTTTTAACCTTTCCTATTAGCAATTAATCCTGTTATAGTCACCATATGCATGTAACTCTTCCAGATGGAAAGCAACTTAACTTGGCTGAGCAAGCTACTTTTGGTGATGTTGCTCGAGCTATAGGCCCCGGTTTAGCTAAAGCTGCTTTAGGCGCTACTGTAAATAATCAACTAACCGACTTAATGAGTAAAGTTACAGATGGTGCAGAAGTTTCTATTTTAACTAAAAAAAATCCTGAAGTCATTAATTTAATGCGCCATACCCTTGCACATGTTATGGCTCAGGCAGTTATGGAATATTTTCTGGAGCAAGGCCATAAACGTAGTGAAGTAAAAATGGGGATAGGACCAGTTATTGAAAATGGTTTTTACTATGATTTTGATTTGCCCCATACGCTAGCTACTGAAGATTTAGAGAAAATAGAGGCTAAGATGCGCGAAATCATCAAAGCTGATTTGTCTCTTCGTAAGTATGAGTTGACTCGAGCTGAAGCCTTAAATCGCTACCGTGACATTGGCGACCCCTACAAAGTCGAACTCATTGAAGACTTACCAGAAGGCGAAGTTATAACATTTTATGAGCAGGGTGGTACAGAAGGTTTCACCGACCTTTGCCGTGGCCCCCACGTTCCTAAAACAGGTAATATCCCCAAGCACTTTAAACTAATGAGTGTGGCTGGAGCTTACTGGCGTGGTGATGAAAAAAGACAACAACTCCAACGTATTTATGGTGTAGCCTTCCAAACCAAAGAAGAATTAGAAAAGCACTTATGGCAAATAGAAGAGGCTAAGAAACGTGATCACCGCAAACTAGGTAAAGAATTAGATATTTTTACTCTCGATGAAGAAGTTGGCCCCGGCTTACCATTGTGGTTACCTAAAGGGGCTGTAATGATAGAAGAAATTGAGAAGCTAGCTAAAGAAATAGAAGAAGCTGCTGGCTATGAACGAGTACGTACCCCTCACTTGAGTAAGGAATCATTGTTCTTACGTAGTGGTCACTTGCCCTATTATGAAAGAGACATGTATCCGCCTATGGAGTTCGAGGGGGTACGCTACTTTATGAAGCCCATGAATTGCCCCTTTCATCACAAAATTTATGCTGCGCGCCCTCGTAGCTATCGTGACTTACCACTACGATTAGCAGAGTATGGTACTTGCTACCGTTACGAGGACTCAGGAGCACTTATGGGGCTTATGCGTGTACGCAGCTTGCAAATGAATGATGCCCACATTTACTGCACAGAAGAGCAATTCGAAACTGAGTTTATGGCTGTTATTGACTTGTACCTTAAGTACTTTGAAATCTTTGCTATCGATGATTATGTGATGCGTCTAAGCAAACATAGTCAAGAAGGTTTAGGTGAAAAATATGTTGATAATGCTGAACTGTGGCTAAAAACTGAGCAAATGGTACGTCAAGCCATGTTACAAAACAGCATCAACTTTGTAGAAGCAGATGATGAAGCTGCTTTCTACGGCCCTAAAATTGATGTGCAAATTACTAGTGCTATTGGCCGAGAGTTTACCCTAGCTACTAATCAAGTGGATTTTGCGCAACCGCCTCGTTTTGATCTTCATTATATAGATGAAAATAATGATAAAAAGACTCCCCTATGCTTACATCGTGCCCCTTTAAGTACCCATGAGCGTTTAATTGGTTTTTTAATTGAGCACTTTGCCGGAGATTTTCCTTTATGGCTAGCACCTGAACAAGTACGGATTGTACCCATAGCTGATCGGCATCTAGAGTACTGTGACAACCTACAAAAGCTCTTTAAACTAGAAGGAATTCGTGCAGAAGTAGATGCAAGTAATGAGCGCATGAATTATAAAGTACGTCAAGCTGAACTTCATAAAGTGCCTTATACCCTCATTATAGGGGACAAAGAGCAAGAAGTATCGCAAATATCTTTCCGTAGTCGCAAAGAACCAGATAAGAATGGTGTTGATAGAGCTGCTTTTATAGATCACCTCAAAAATCATATTAAGACAAGACTTGTCTCAGTAGAACCTATTAACAGCTGATCAGAAACATAATGACCTTAGTTTCAAGGTGTCTTTTGAAGCTAGGTCAAAAAGTTGCTAATTCTAGGCGGATAAAATTTGACTTCATCAAATAACTGCATCTATCATCACTACTATGAAAACTATTGTAGATATACCAGATGAGGTAATAGAGTCTCTAGCAATAGTATGTGAAAAAGAAAACAGGTCTAGAGCCTCATTAATAAGAGAAGCTCTAGATGAGTATTTAGCTAAAAAAGGTGATGATTTAACTAAAGAGGCTTTTGGCTTGTGGAAGAACAAGCAAAAGGAAAGACTTGCTTGCCAAGAAAATCTACGGTCCGAATGGGATTGAATAAAAGAGTTTTCGACACCAATATACTAATTGACTACTTAAATGGCATTGTGGAAGCAGCGAAAGAATTAAAACTTTATAAAGAAAAATATATAAGTATAATTACCTATATGGAAATTTTAGTTGGGGTTAAGGATTTAAATGAAGAAAAAATTATTAGGTCTTTTTTAAATTCGTTCAGAACATGTGAATTATCTACTAAAATAGCTGAGCAGGCTATAGCCATAAGAAGAATAACTAAGGTAAAGTTGCCTGATACCATTGTTTATGCAACAGCAAAGGAAAAGGGCTGTATTTTGATAAGTAGAAATACTAAAGATTTCAAAGAGCCAGCTCCAGATATTAGGGTTCCTTACACACTGTAAAATATACTTCCATTATTGATAAAGCAAGAATTTATCTGAATATTTTTAAGGAGTAAACGTTGAGTAATATTCCTATTGGAGAGAAAAAGCAACTTACCAGTTATCGAAAAGCTGCCATAGCTAGCTGGCGTCACCCCCGTGATCCTAGTACTTATAGCTGGCTCGAACTACCTGTAGAACAAGCCATCTCTTTCCTAAAAGATTATGCTTCACCTATTCCACTAACACTCACACATTACATTGCTAAGGTAGTAGCTTACTGTCTAGAAAAGTACTCCCAGCTAAATACTTTACTTCGTGTGGGCAATCTGTTTGAGCGCAAGCAAACTGATGTATTTATAACTACTTTATTAAGGACTTCAAAAGGTAAAGACCTATCTGGACTTGTTATTCGTGATGCACCACAAAAAAGCATCACTCAAGTGGCAGAATTGTGTGAAGTAGGTGCAAAGAACTTACGTGAGGGAAAAGACAAAGAAATGCAACGCGTCCAGAGGCTTTTAGAAAACCTTCCTAACTGGCTACTCGTGCCTTTACTAAGTTTTCAGGAGTTTTTTCAATATACACTAAACACGCCTTTAAATCGATTTGGCATTCCAAGAGATAGGTTTGGTTCAGTGATTATTAGTAATATTGGAGCTCTAGGAGTTAAAAATGCATTGATTCCCTTATCTCCTTATTCACGATGCCCCATGATCATTGGTATAGGTAAACCATATGAAACAGCCATTGTTGAAAATGGTGTTGTGGTGGTGAGAAATTGTGTTACTCTCAGCTTTACTGTAGATCATCGCTATGCTGATGGTGTGCATGGAGCACAGCTTTTGCAACGGTTTCAGAAAATCTTCTTGAACCCCTATAAACACCCAAATATATTCAAAGCAGGGACTTGATTAAACTAATAAGAACTGCTTATTTTCCAATTAGAAGCTTATAGAAAACTGCCATACGGATGGGTATGCCATTAGCAACTTGTTTTTCTATAACACTATTTTCACTATCCGCTAAACCACTAGAAATTTCCACATCACGATTCATAGGACCAGGGTGCATTATTAGTGCTTCAGGGTAGGCATATTGCATTACATCTTCATTAACCTGGTAGCAAGCTTGATACTCTTCTATAGAGGGAAGTAAACCCTGTGTCATGCGCTCTTTTTGAAGGCGCAGTGCCATAACTACATGAGCACCTTCAACCGCTTCATAAATATTGTGTGTGAGTGTAACTTTTGTATCTTTAAGCTCTACTGGCAATAAGGTTTTGGGTCCACAAAGAGTTACCTCTGCCCCAAGTTTAGTCCACAAAATAATATTGCTGCGCGCTACTCGAGAATGTAAAACATCTCCTACAATAGCTAGCTTTTTCCCCTCAAAGCCATCAAAGTTGGCAAACTCATTCCTAAAAGTATAGCTGTCTAGCAGAGCCTGAGTTGGGTGAGCACGCCTACCATCACCAGCATTAATGATGCTAGCGTCTGTCCATTTAGTAAGTTGATAGGGAACTCCCGGAGCAACATGGCGCACAACATAGGCATCTATTTGCATTGCATCAATGGTTTTTAAAGTGTCTTTTAGTGACTCTCCTTTAGATAAGCTCGAGCTGCCAGCAGCAAAATTCAGCACATCTGCACTCTGTGCCTTTGCTGCCCTTTCAAAAGAAAGCTTAGTGCGTGTTGAGTTTTCAAAAAACAATGTACCTACTGTAAAACCTTGTAAGGATGGAACTTTCTTAACAGTTCGTTGCATGACTTCTGCCATAGCATCTGCTGTCTCAAAAAAAGTAAGAATATCTTCTTTTGACCAATCATAAAGGTCTAGTAGGTGCTTACGTTTCATTGGCTCTATCCTCTAAAAGGTCAACACCTTCTTCACCATCAATTGGCTTAACTTTTACTTTGACATTTTCTTGACGGCTTGTAGGCACGCTTTTACCTATGTAGTCTGCATTAATAGGTAGCTCGCGATGTCCTCTATCGATAAGTACTGCTAGCTGTATACAGTTAGGACGACCTAAATCGATAAGTGCGTTCAAGGCAGCCCTGATAGTTCTACCTGTGTATAGCACATCATCACAAAGCACTATGCACTTACCAGCAACATCAAAAGGGACTTCACTTTTTTTGACAATTGGTTGTAAGGCAATTTCGCTCAAATCGTCTCTGTATAAGGTTATATCTAATTGTCCTAAGGGAGGAGTTATACCGCCAAACTGCCCTATAAGTTCAGCCAAGCGATTAGCAATGGGCACACCTCGTGTATGGATACCTATCATAGCCAAATTAGCTGCACCTTTATTTTTCTCAATTATTTGCTGAGCAATCCGTGTTAAGGTTCTGCTTATTTCTTCCCCTGTCATTATAGAGGCTTTATGAACAAGAGGCATATTTGTCTATAATAACTTAGGATGTATATAAATGCCACATGCATTAACGGTGCTTATAGCAACAATTGCAAGAGAATATGGCACCCTTGTAAATAAGGTAACATGTGAGTTATACTAGCAACCCTAAAACCATACGGGTCAGGATATCTAATATAGATGACAGGAGAGTTTTAGAAAGGGTTTAACCTTACAGCTAAGTGGGTTTATCCAATAAAATCTGACCCACAGGAGGTAGAATGAAAAGTATTTACGCACTTTTAGTTGGTATTGATAGATATGCTGGTAATGTTAGCAATCTAGCTGGCTGTGTCAATGACGTAACCCTATTTAAAGAATATCTTGAAAATCGTAAAGATGATGATGTTGAAGTACATACTAAGTTACTCATCAATGAAAACGCTACCCATCAAGCTATTCTTAAGGGTTTTGAATCCTTAAAAAAAGCCCAGCAAGGTGATGTAGCCCTTTTTTACTATGCTGGTCATGGTTCACAAGAAGAAGCTCCTAAAGAGTTTTGGGATATTGAACCTGATCATTTAAATGAAACATTAGTTTGTCATGATAGTCGCTTGCCTGGCCACGTTGACCTAGCTGATAAGGAGTTGCGCTATCTCATTAGCCAAGTAGCTAAAGATGGTGTACATGTTAGTGTTATTTTAGATTGCTGTCATTCAAGTTCGGGTACTAGGGATCCTGAGGAAGAAACAGTCAATGTAAGGCTAACTAGTCGGCATAGTGAATCAAGGCCTTTAGAGAAGTATTGTTTCTATAGTGGTAATGGAACTGACCTCGAGGCAATAAAGCAAATTCCTGAAGGCAAGCACATAACTCTTGCTGCTTGTCAAGATAACGAACTAGCTAAAGAATACAACCAAGATGGTAAACAGTGGGGTGCCTTCTCATACTTCTTGCGTAAAACGCTAGAGTCTTCTAAGCGCTCGTTAAGCTATCATGAACTGCTTTCTAGGGTAAGGGCTAAGGTCCAAAATACTGTTAATAAACAACATCCACAAATCAATGTTGTAAATAAAGCCAATCCTAAAGAGGAGTTTCTGGGTGGTGTTATTAAAGAACGGACTAGCTATCTGGTTAAGTATAGTAGGCAAAAATGGATTTTAGATGCTGGTAGTGTTCATGGAATTTCATTGGGTAGTAATGGTGAACAAACAGAGCTTGTGATCTTTGAACAAGATAGTGATGAAGAAACTTTAAACGATCCCCAAAAGGCTCTTGCTACAGCAATAGTTACTAAGGTATCTCCGGGGAAAAGCGAGCTAAAGATAATCTTAAATAACAATGAGGAGCTTTCTGAAGGCCAATATGAAGCTGTAATTACCAAATTCCCTTTGCCTCCCCTAACAGTACTTTTTACAGGTGATGAACAAGGCATCAAGCAAGCTCGTCAAGCTTTAGGAATAGTAAATGATGGTAAGCCTTCTGCTTTTGTAAGAGAAGATAAAGCGCCAAAGTATATCTTGGATGCCAAAGATGACATGTACTTAATTAAAAGGTCTAGCGATACCGAGCCTCTAGTTCGTGAAATTAAGGGAGGGTACAAGCCAGAAACAGCTAGAGATGCCATTAAAAAACTCGAGCACATAGCCCGCTGGCAACAAATTGTCGAGTTAGACAATCCCAATACTCGTCGTCTAAAAACTGATGATGTGAAGTTGCTTATTAATGGTGAAGAGCTTACCGAGGGAGAGTTGTTACTGCATTACACAGATGACGAGGATTTTCCCTACCCCAGCTTTACATTATCAGTAAAACTTGATGAAGAATATAACCGTGCTACTCTTCACTGTGCTGTTATGGAGCTTTCTGAGAGCTTTGCTATCGGTGTCTTAGATTTGCCTAGTAATCGGCTCGAGCCCAAAGAAGCCCCTGAAATCAAATACGTTGACGAGGAGGGCGATAATCATATTTATATGGGAATACCTGAAGAACTTAGAGAAAATGGGATCACAGAACGCAAAGATGTATATAAACTAATCATTAGCACCAATGAATTTGATCCTTACTTGCTTACCCAAGCTAAACTAGAAGAATATCAAAAAGCCCGTGGGGCCGAAACATCAACTCGTAGCATAGGTGGGACTCTTGATGGACTAATGAAATATGCGCAAACGCGCGAAATCATCAAAAGACCTAAGATAGATGATTGGTTCACCAAAACTATTACGATAACTACTGTTGCACCATCAAAAATTAAAGCCCTTTCAAGCACACAATCTACAGAACTTAGAGCAGGTGATAGTGGGCAAGTAGTGGCTACGCTCGAGCCACACTCAGAGCTAGTTGCCAAGGTGAGTCTTGCTAGTGAGAACGAGACTGTGCGTGGGCTTAGGAGTGCTACAGAAGAGGTGAATAGAGATAAAAAAGAGGGAGAAAAGTTAGACATACCCCAGTTTGTACCTGGAGTACTGGATCTTGACCCTACCCTCAGTGAGGCTTTTAGCAAGCCTTTTAGTTTTACTACTGCTCAAGGTGCCGACCCGGGCTTAAGTGTTATTAAGTTAGATGATGTTAAAAACCCCGAAGCCGTCAATGAAGAAAACCCTCTTAAAGTTAATGTTAGTGCTCCACTAAAGGATAATGAATACCTTTTGCCAATAACTTTTGATGGTGAATTTTATTTACCTTTAGGCTACACCAACAAAGAAAATGACCAAACTCAAGTTATCATAGAAAGTTTACCTCCTAACCCAAAAGAAGGTACCAAAACTCGCAGGCCAGGAGCTTCTATTAATCTTTACTTCCGTAAAATGATCGCTAATGCTTCTGGTAAAGAGTTTAACCTCTCACGCCTTACCAAAGCTGGTGTTAGGGATGATGGTGAGGTGTTTATTTTACCAAATGAAAAGCTTGAGGACCTTAAGGATGATGTAGCTAAAGCAGACCGAATCTTACTTGTTATACACGGTATACTTGGTTCTAATGACAATAAACATTTCCTAGCCAACATTCACAAGCATGCACAAAAGGTTACAGTAAATGGTGAAGAGAAAAATATTCTTGACACCTATGACCTAAAACTAACTTATGATTATGAGAACCTAAATACTGAAATTCAAACTAATGCTGAAATCTTAAGGGATAAGCTAGCAACCATTTATTTAGGTCCAGAGCATGGTAAAACCTTGGATATAGTGGCTCATTCTATGGGTGGCCTTGTTTCAAGATGGTTTATAGAGCGTTTAGATGGCAACAATGTAGTAAGTCAGTTAGTAATGTTGGGAACGCCAAATGCTGGCTCGCCATGGGCAGCTGTTAGCAACGCTGTTTTTGGTCATATTACACCGATTAAGAACTGGTTAAGAACCATGTCAGCTATGGTAATGAATAACATTCTAGTCACACCAAACGCTGACCATACAGTAAGCAGATTAAGCGAGCTTTCCAGCAGGGTTGGGGGTAGGATTGACAGAAGTCTAGATCAAATGAGCAAAGACTCATCGTTTATTAAAGAGCTGGCTGAAAGCCTAGATCCAAACTGCCCTTACACTTTAATTGCAGGAGATGTTCTAAGCCAAAAAGCTTCGGAGGATGATTTTGGTGAGGAGCTAGTATGGCCTCAGAAACAACTTAAACGACTGTGGGAGGCACTGGGATTAGTCAAAGATAACGTAGTGACTGTACTGTTATTTAGAAAACCTAATGACTTGGCAGTTTCTGTGGAGAGTATCAAAAGTATAACAGCTGAGAGGCAACCAGCGCCAAAGATTTACGATACTGCTTGTGATCACTTGCATTACTTTGAAAATGAGGAGAGCTTAAGGCATCTTGTAGCTGTACTAGAGCCAAATAATAGTTCTTCTTAATTTAGATGAAAGGTTGGGTTTTTTAGGTTATGGATGATCAGAATTTTGATTTACTTATTGAGCGTGATAGAGATCTTTATAAGGCTCGAGTCATAAGTTCGCCTGCTGGTGAAGCTAGCAATCAATTTGAACTACCCTTTTTAATAGAGAAGTGGCAAAAGCTTTTTACCAATGTTGCCCGTAGTAATTCTCGAGAAAGAATTAAAACAAATGAAGAGCTTGCAAATGCTACAGAAGTAACTGAACAAATAAAAAGCTTTGGTTCACAGCTTTTTAAGGCTGTATTTAGTCAGGAGATTGGAAAAGTATTTAGAGCAAGTATAGAAGCTGCTAGCAGAGGAAAATTTGAACTACGTTTAAGGCTGAGGTTAGATGATCCTGAGCTTAATAAATTACCTTGGGAATATCTCTACGATCCTAATGATGAGCGATTTATTGTTCTTTCATCATATACTCCTATCCTACGCTATCTCGAGCTTCCTCAACCTGTTAAGGCACTAGAAACCAAACCACCTCTACAAGTTTTAGTAGTGGTTTCAAATCCTAAAGATTCAGCAGATCTAAATGTTGAGAAGGAACGGGAAATTCTGCAGAAAGCAGTGCAAGAAATAGAGAAGAAAGGTTTACTCAAGCTCACTAAGTTGGAAAGCCCTACTTTGACTGCATTGCAAGAAGAACTAGACTTAAACAAAGTAGGTAAAGAGTACCACGCCCTACATTTTATAGGTCATGGTGGTTTTGACAAGAACAGTGGTCAAGGCACACTAATTTTTGAAGACAAAGACCAAGGAAGCCATTCTGTAAGTAGTGAACAACTTGGCACTATTTTAGATGACCATGATTCCTTAAAACTAGCTTTTCTAAATGCTTGTGAGGGGGCCTATTCTGAAGGTGACTCTTTTACTGGCGTGGCTCAAACTCTAGTAAGAAGGGGTATCTCTGCAGTAATAGCAATGCAGTTTAAGATAACTGATAATTCTGCTATTACCCTAGCCCAGAGATTTTATGAAGGTTTAGCTGCAGGTAGAGACGTTGATACTGCTTTAACTATTGCTCGTAAATCTATTTTTGTGCAAGGCAGTCTCCAAGAAAATTTTGAGTGGGGTACTCCTGTACTCTTTATGCGTTCCTCAGAAGGACATCTGTTTGATATCAAAGACTTTGAAACTCTTTTTCATGATGTTCCTTCAAATCCTTACCAAGGACTAGCAGCTTTCCGTGAGGAAGACCAAGTTTACTTTTTTGGTCGTCAACGGGCTACGCAAGAATTGCTCAACGCTATTAATGAAAAGCCCTTAGTAGCTTTAATAGGTAATAGTGGTAGTGGCAAATCTTCATTAGTATTTGCAGGGTTAGTACCAAAACTACGTGAAAAAGAGTGGCTCATTACTAGCTTTAGACCTCAGAGTGACCCCTTTTATCAGTTAGCTGCTTCATTAGTTGAGTATGTTGAGGCTGGTAACACTACACGAGAAAAACTTCAAGAGATTAGGGGTTATGCTCGAGATCTACGAAATAATGAGCTTCAATTATCCAAAGTTATTGAAAACATAACTAAGGAGAACAATCAACCTTTGGTACTAATAATTGATCAGTTTGAAGAGATATTTACCCTAAACCCTAACAAGGAGGTACAAAATGACTTTCTTGGTCAGCTTACTAGAGTAAATAAGAAAAATACAGAGAAGTTTAGATTATTGCTTACTATGCGCTCTGATTTTATGAGTTATGCTTTGAATAACTCCCAATTTGGGCAAGCTCTTAGCCAGAGTACATTAATGCTTACCCCTATGAGCCGTGAAGAGCTTTATCAAGTTATAGAAGGGCCTGCTAGAAAACAAGGTGTTACTTTAGAAGTAGGCTTAACCGAAAGTATTTTGGATGATGTGCTTAGTAACGCAGATCAACAAGATTATGCAAGTCGCTTACCACTATTAGAATTTGCTTTAACCCTACTTTGGGATAAACAAGAAAAACTTACCCTAACTCATAAGGGTTATCAAGCTATTGGCAAAGTTGAGGGTGCTCTAGCACGCCATGCTGAAAAAGTTTTTAACCAATATACCCCACAAGAGCAAAATCGGTTAAAACATATTTTTACTCAACTAGTAAGGCCCGGTGAAGGTACAGAGGACACTAGGCAAGTTGGCACCAAGGAACAAATAGGGGAACAGAATTGGCAACTAGTCACCAAACTAGCTAGTGAACGCTTAGTAATTACAGATCAAGCTGAAGATACTCAAGAAGAAACAGTTGAAGTTATTCATGAAGCGCTAATTAGAAGTTGGCAGCGCCTTGGGAGGTGGGTAAACACTGACCGAGACTTTAGGGTATGGCAAAATCGCTTGCAGCCTACAATCAAAGAGTGGCAAGAAAGCAATTTTGATAGGAATTTGCTTTTGAGGGGTAGGCAACTTTTGCAAGCAGAAGAATACTTACAAAGTCATAAAGATCAACTGAAGACTGAGCTAGACTTTATCCAAGCCAGCAACGCCTATAAAGAAGAAGAACTTCGCAAAAGAAAGCAACGGAAACTTATTATAAGTACTTCTGCTGTAATTGTTCTTATTTTGGCAATGTTAACTACATTTTTAGGGGTCAATATTAATATACTAAGAAATCGTGCCTTAGCATCTAAAGTATCTACACAAGCCCTTTTTAAACAAACAGAAGCAGAAGATGAGCATTCTGATTTGGCTATACTTTTAGCACTACAATCTTTACAATTTGCAAAAGATGAGAATAGCTATTCAAGAGTTATAAAGGTGCTACAAAATCAGAGCAACCCATTTCTATACGCTTCTTTCCGAGGGCATGATAACTCAACAATACTTGATATTTCCTATAGTAACAACAGTAATTTGCTTGCCAGTATTAGCGATAATGGCAAAATTGTTATTTATGATGTAAAAGAAGATAAAGTACACCCTAAGTTTAAAGTATTACAAATCTCTGTTAGTAACACCATTAATGACGCTGACTTTTCTCCTGACAATCAATTTTTAGCCGTTGGGCAAGGGGATAGAAAGGTTTCTTTTTGGGAAGTCGAAACAGCTAAGCAACTTGACTTTTCACCGTTGATAGGTCATTCAAATGATATTTCAGAAGTGCTATTTAATTCTGATGGTACTCGTCTTGCTACTGCTGATTCTGGTGGAGGATTAATTATCTGGGATACAAAAACAGGTGAGCAAATTTATGGGTTAAATGATTTAAAAAGCCATGAAGAATCAATAACTTCTCTAATTTTCAGTAACCAAGACAGTCAATATTTAGCTAGTGTTGATAAAGGTAATAAAGTAGTGATTTGGGATTTGATAAATGGAGATCACGTCCCAATAGAAAACAATGATAATCTTGTTAAAAGTCTGACTTTCAGTGTAGATAGTACACTTCTTGCTATTGCTTATGATCGTGAAGGTACATCGATATGGGACATAAAGACGTCAAAGTTAAAACTCAACCTGATAAATGAAAAAGATGTTGTTGAGGATATAGCTTTTCACCCTAATAGGAAACTACTTGTTGAAAGCCAACGAAATGGACATATTAACGTTTGGAATTTGGAGACTGAGAAAATATTAGAGACAATTAGCGGTTATAATGGTTCTTCAAACATGGAATTTAGTCCAGATGGTAATTACTTTGCTAGCACTACTAGTGATAGTAGGCAAAGCAAATCAGAAGTTGTTGTTTGGGACACCTCAACATGGAAAAAGATTCGTAGCTATAGAGGGCACTCAGATATAATTAATAAGATTACATTTTCCCCTGAAGAAAAGACCCTTGCCACTTCAGACCGTGATGGTAGTGTAATGATTTGGAATTTAGAGGCAGGAAAAATGTTTTGGAGGTTGCTAGGCGGCGAAAACATAAAAGTATATGATCGAATATATGATCTAGAATTTAGTCCTGATGGCAACATTGTTGCTGTAGGTGATAGTGGGATCACTCTACTCAATGCACAAACTGGAAAAATCCTGAAATCACAAAGTGAACAAGAAAGTGGTGTTAGTAACTTTTACAGAATAGATTTCTCACCTGATGGTAATTACCTAGTTAGTGCTAGTAAAGGTAAATTAACTGTGTGGGACAGCAAACTCAATGAATCTCCTTGTCATATTGAAGGGCATGCTGAACAAGAGTTTAACGCTGAATTTAGTTCTGATGGTAGACATATAGTCAGCATTAGTGATAAGCGTAATGTTGTTATTTGGGATTTGAAACAACAGTGTCCTACCCTTGATAACTTAGAGCCTAGCACTGAACCTAGTCCTAATAAGCATAGAGTATTAGGAGATCAAGATTGCTCGAGGAAAGCACTAAGAAAAAATAGAGAAAAAAAAGACTGTGTAAGTGTTGTTACTTACAGCATGGATGGTAGTAAAGTGGCAGCTGGTTTAAGAGATGGCACTGTTACTGTTTGGGACTTGCAAAGTGGTGAGAACAAGCAGTTTCATACCTTAAAAGGGGAAGGAGGTCGGATAATAGATATTCAATTTAGCCCTGACGATAAGCTTTTGGCTGCCTCAAGCCTTGATTCAAGAGTAATCTTATGGAACGTCAAGAAAGGGACTATTTATCATAGCCTTATAGGTCATGAAGGGGCTGTTCAGAGCATAGTTTTCAAGGATAATAAAAAGCTTGCTACCGCTTCTTCTGATAAGAGAGTTTTTTTATGGGATGTGAAATCTGGAAGAAAGCTTCATACACTTGAAGGTCACAGAGATGCGATAAGTAGTGTTACCTTCACTTCTGATGGCAATCGTTTAATAAGTGGTACTAAAGATGGTGAAGTTATTGCGTGGAATTTAGATATATCTTCTGAAGCATTACAAACACTGGGGTGCCGCCTAGCAGGACGTAATCTTACTAGTGAAGAGTGGGAAAGGTATATATATTCATTTAGTAAAAAACCTAAACCTCGCAAAGGGGTTTGTCAAGCAACACAGGAAGGACTATAGGTGTTTTCTATGAGATACCTCATAATTATAGTTAGCCTTTTATCTGGTATAAGTTTTACACAGACTGATAGCTCTTTTTCTAACTGTGCAGAAAAAAGTGCAGAATTACCTCCTAACGCAGAGTGGAATGCTGAGGAAGTAAAGGAGGAGTTGCAAAACAGGCTAAATGAACTAGAAAATGTCAATACTTTTGTTAAAGGTAAACTAGATAATGAAGAAGTTGAAGTTAAATTACAGTTCATACCATATGCCAGTGTAGCTCGATTAGAATTCATTAAACCTGATGAGCTAGCTGATGATTTTATAGTTGTAGATAAAGAAAGTATTTTCGTATACCATTTCCTCACACATGAAGTAGAAACCTATAAAGTTCAAGATTTTAGTGTTTGGGGCTCACTAATATCTAATCCTAAAGAAGAGAAAGATGTTAACTATTTACGTCTTGATTTGAGGAATGTGTATGACCCAACTAATGTATTTATCCTAAGTAAAACAGATAATATTTATAAAATTTGTATAGACCTTAGCAACAGTTTCACTGGAGAAGTTAGTGATGTAGATTACGTAATTGCCAATTATTCTCAAAATGGTGACTTTGCTTGGTTACCTAAGGAAGCAAAATTTTACACTGCTGAAAGAAAGTTATTCGCTTCAGCTTCAACAGAATTTGCAAAAGTTGATGAAAATGGGGTTCCTATAGACGACCCAGATCTATCTCCAGATGATGTCACTTACATTCCATCAGATGTAGAGTATAGATAACTGCTGAGGCTCATTTTTATGAGGTATGTATTTAGAAAACATTTAAAACCTGCTCTAAAAAATGCTAAGCCTATTCTTGCTCTAGCCATAGTTATTAGTTTTTTAACTAGTGCTTTTGCACAGAGCCTGCAATTTGGAGTGAGTTCTGCTACACAGAACAAAGATAGTACTGATTTGCAAAGTGAAGTCTTTATAAAACTTAGCAAGTTAAGTTTTAAAGGCTCTAAACTTTCTTTCAGAGTGGCTTCCAATTTAGCAACTCCGATAGAAGCAGGATTAGAAGCACAATATACAATTAAGTTTGCTAAAGGACCTTTAGGTTCAATGGTTGGTGAGGTTGATTTAAAAGGTAATGTAAATGTAGATAGTAATGGGATAGTAGATATACATGCTTCAGCGAGGGTACGGCGGACTGCCTTAGTAACCTTTGAAGCTAATTTTCTGCTCTTTAATGCTGACCAAGGTCATTTTAGTCTTGAATCAGCATACAGTTCTCCTGTTGATTCCGGATCTGCTTATAATTCTTTGTCTAGGCCTCACTATAACACAAACAATTTATCTTTTGGTGTTAATTTAGAGGGGACCTATACCCTAAGGCGTAAACTAGTTCTAGAGTTTAGACCCACACTAATTTTGACTTCAAGTAGTTGGGGAGGGTACATTAAAACAGCTGTTCAACTACGTTCTTTTATAGGAAATGATTGGGGCATTATTAAACTAAAAGCTGAAAAAGAACCTGTTACAGATGATTTTTATGGAGCAATTGGCTTCGAGTATCGTCTAAGGCCAAAGTCTCAAAATTGGTTTCTTTATACAACTGTCTGGTTAGCTACAGGTATCGAAGGAACTCTACCAGGGGGTACACTCACTTTTAAATATCCAATTAAACCCCTAAAGTTAGAGCTAGAGTTAGCCGCTGAACCTTACCGCATTGATGAGCTTCCGTATCGTGCTAGTGGCCTGCTTGCCTTAGAGTTAGCGCAAGGCAAACTTCAATTCCGTATTTTAGGTGCTCCAAACAACAAAAGTTCGCTACCTGAATTTGCTGCACAAGTGGGTTATAGTTGGGAATTTTAAAACCTTGACGAGTCCAAAACAAGGTTTTTGAATGTTGTACTTATCTAGGATGAAGGAATGAAGGAAAGGTAAAGATGTTTGTTAACTTTCAGAAAAATTCTACTCTGGCTTGTGCTAGTAGAAAATAATAATCTTTTCTTGAATTAAGAGAAAGGTTGGGTTTTCATTGTGGATGACAAAAACTTTGATTTACTTATTGAACGTTTTGGAGAATCTTGGAGAGCAAAGGTAATTTCCTCGCCATTTGGAGATGCCACCCATCAATTCGAGTTTCCTTTTCCCATAGGAGATTTGCAAAGCATTTCAGCTCATGTCCTTGGTAAAACCAGAGAGAGAGTAAAAAGAGACGACATTGATGCTGATGAGGGTGCTCAAACACCTGTAGAAACATTTGGTGCTGAACTTTTTAAGGCTGTATTTGATAAAGATGTAGGCAGAGCATTTAAATTCAGCGTAGAAGCTGCAAAGAAAGATGGTTTTGAACTGCGCTTAAGACTGAGATTAGGTGATGACGAGCTTTCTAAATTGCCATGGGAATATCTCTATGATGCTGATGGAGGAGGGTTTGTAGCCTTGTCTGGTATTCCTATAATACGCTATGTTGAACTTCCTAAACCTGTTAGAAATTTAGGCGCAAGACCACCATTACAAGTATTGGTAGTGGCTGCTAGTCCTAAAGATGAACCAGAGCTAGATATAGAAGAGGAATGGCAAATATTGCAAAAAGCACTTAAGGAGCTAGAAGATAAAAATACCCTTAAGTTAACTAGATTAACTAAACCGACTTTCAAGGCTCTAGAAAAAGAACTTAGTGCCAAGAAAATAAGGAAGCAATACCACATCTTACACTTTATAGGTCATGGTAGCTTAGACCAGGAAAGCGGACAGGGTAACTTAATCTTTGAAAATGAAGATGGTAACAGTCACTCTGTAAATAGTGAGCAGCTAGGCTACATTTTAGACAGTCATAACTCTTTAAAATTGGTTTTTCTGAATGCTTGTAAAGGAGCAAGCTTTAAAGGTGATCCATTTTCTAGCGTGGCTCGGGCTCTAGTGAAAAAAGGTATTCCAGCAGTAGTAGCAATGCAGTTTAGGATAACCGATAATAGTGCTATTATCCTAGCGCAAAGGTTTTATCAGGCTTTATCTGAAGGTATTGACACCGATACAGCATTAGCCATAGCTCGTAGGGCTGTTTATGTGCAGGATAAGTACGAAAAGAATTTCGAGTGGGGTACACCAGTACTGTTTATGCGCTCACCTGATGGTCAACTATTTGATCCCAAACCTCCTTTTTCTCTGCCACGTATATTTCTAATCCTAGCTATCTTTGTTTTAGGGGGTGTTTTAGCAGTTGTTTTTGCTATGAATGGGCGTTTGAAGTTGAACAATGATGTGGTGGGAATGAATCAGAGTGAGGCTATAAAAGTTTTAAAGAAAGAATGCTGGCTATCACCCCCCTTACCATGTTTTGAAATCAACGCTGAGCAAGAAATAAATGAAGCAGTTGAAGGATTGGTTATTAAGATGGAACCAAGCGCAGGAAAAAGAGTTCCTAGGAAATCACATATAAAACTTACTGTTTCATCAGGGTCAGTAGAGGTTTTTCATTACTTCCACTTATATAAACCAAGCCGTGACCCCAGCGAGATAATTCCCTTAATCCCTGACGTTATTAAGGATCAAGATAAGGTTTTTCCTATACCAAATGTTCTTTTGCAAGAAACTCTTGAGCAAAATGGTGCTACCGAACCAGTTCTATATACTTGGCTATTTATGAAGAATACTGGCTCAGAAGAAAAATGTATAGATATTGAGTTTGTTCAAGCTAACCCTAACTACAAAGGTCAAAGCATAGTGATAGATCGTCGTAACCCCTCTCCAAATGATCGTAGAAGGCCATTACAACCACCATTGTTTGTAATGCCAAAATCTATAGATGGGCGGGTTTGGGCGTTCC
This sequence comes from Trueperaceae bacterium, assembly GCA_965223045.1. Lineage (GTDB taxonomy): Bacteria > Deinococcota > Deinococci > Deinococcales > Trueperaceae > CBDCVN01. The sequence continues at coordinate 1,577,940 of CBDCVN010000013.1, read as the reverse complement.
TTGTTCATGTTGAAGAAAGCACCCCCTCTGAGGATAGACCAGATGTGTTCACAGTGCAGCCACCTGAAGACTTATTCTTTATGGTGAATCTAGGGTTAGAACTATCAAATGGAAATTGTAGCGAACCCTTAACAAGACTACCAACATTAGAATCAACAGAGACTAGCCTAAATGATTTATTTGGAGGGAATTAGTATGACTAAAAAACTGATTTTTACACTTTTTATAGTTAGCTGCTCGGCAGTATTTGCCCAAGGTGCTTTAAAACTTTGGGGTGACTTTACTGCAAAAGAAGGTGCTGTCTTACAAGAAATTTTAGGTGAGTTTGAAAGTGAAACTGGTGTACCAGTTGAATTAAAGCTAAAAGTTGATGCACCTAATCTGCTCGAGGCAAACCATAATTTTGATATAATTGTGGCTGACATTCCAAGTACAATTGAATTAGCAAAAAAAGACTTAATTATCCCTCTATATAATGTCGTCTCACCAGAAGTGACTGATAGCCTTATTGACAACCTCACCAAGGCTTTTAAGTACGAGTCTGCTCTATACGGAATTCCCAGAAGCTTTGATACTCTGGTGCTATTCTACAACCCAAATATTTTTGATGAGGAAGGTGTAGACTCACCAACCAATGACTGGACTTGGGAGGATTTTAGTCAAGCTGCTGAGCAGTTAGTGGAAAGAGGCTATAGTAAAAGCAGCTTTTCCGAAACCAAGGTCAATAGGGCTAGTGTTGTGGTCTCGAGCGAAACCTTTGGGTTCTTGCCTTACTTATTATCCTACAACGAGCTTGATGAGGAAGAAATTGTTGCTCGAGCAGTAGAAACCTACCTAAACTGGAGGCAAGCAGGTCTTATAAATACCTCTGATGAAGTAGCCGCTGGCTGGGCAGGAGAAATTTTTATTAGTGGGCAAGTTGCTATGACCATTGAGGGAAGTTGGTTAAATGGTTATGCTCGCAGGATTGATCCAGATTTTATATATAAGGTAGTAGCAATTCCCAAAAACCCAGAAACAAATGAACAAGGCAATATATTATTTGCTGCTGCATATTTAATCACAAAAGTTGCCGAGGAAAATGGTAAAAAGGAATTAGCTCAAAATCTAATTGAATTTCTTAGTCAAGAAAGAAACCAGCAAAGAATCTTTGAACAGGCCGGCATTTTACCAACACATAAAAATTTACAAGAGCAGCTCTTATCAGATGATATTTTAGGTACCGTTTATAAAAGCATTGAGCAAGCTTTACCAATCACATACGATATATCTGACAGTACTTTAGAAAGTCTTACAAATTATACCCATGAGCAAATTAGTGACATTAAATCTCCAGAAGGGCAACTTGCTATAGCGGAGACTCAAAGGTTACTAGCTGAAATTGACAACGACAGTTCCACAATGAGAGAGCTAGATGAAGAAATCATAGCCATCCAATCAACTATATTACCAAGGTTTCCATTAGCATTAGATACTTTCCCTGTAGAAGAAGTAGAAGTAAGGTTATCTGTTCCATATATTCATCAGTTGTGGGATACTCCTGAAGATTTTGATGGTAGTTGGGCGTCTTTACCTACTTGTGCAGCTATGGTTTTGGCTTATTATGGTTTGCTCGAGGCAAAACCCATAGAACTTTCTGAGCCTGAAGAGCATATAAGTGACTACGGTCACTACATAGCCAACCCTTTTACACAAAATAACTATTCGTTTAATACTGAAGCCCCCACCAAAACAGGTAATGCAGCAGGGCTCTATGGAGCTATTGTAAATAGCAATGGTGACGGAATTATTGGTGAAGAAAATCCAACCTTGGGGCTTATAGCAACTCTCGAGCGACTTATGGGTGAAGAATACAATATTTCCTCTCAGTACCGCCCTAAACGTGTTGATAGTGTACGATATATGGAACGCAAGTTTGCAGAAGAACTTATGAAAGAATCTTTAGATGCAGAAAACCCAATTATCGTGTCAAGTGATCTAACTTTTAGCTTTCCTGTTGATAATGGTACTGATACTACATATACATATCGTCACTTTGTAGTGGTAAGTGGTTACTACCAAGACGAAGTAACTAATGAGCTTATTTGGATAGTGAATGACCCTTACGGATTTACTGTTGATAACGAAGCTAAAACTGTTACTGGCGAATATGATGGCGCAAATAAAGCCTATAGTTTCAACCAAATAAATCCCAAATATATGGTTGTAATCAAAAAACAATAAGGAGAAAAACATGTCAGAAAAAACAAATGAAAATCTTGCTAGCACAATAGCTCTTGATAAGACCCTATCCTATCCACCATACCCTGATCAAAAAGACATAAATACTTTAGCAGGTACTAGGGCTATAAAAGAACCTCCTAGGGCAGATGTAAATTTAAATATCCCCTATGTTCACCAACTTTGGGATACTCCAGAAGAGTTTAATGGTAATTGGGCGTGTGGTCCCACCTGTGTAACAATGGTGCTAGCTTACTATAATGCTTTAGAAGCCAATCCCATTGAAATATCCACACCTAGATTACATACAAGCCCTTTTGGAGTCCTTATTTCTAGAGGTTTTTCATATAACGCAAGTTGTACCCAAAAAACGCCACTTTTGCCTCTAAAAACCCTGTTACCAAAGTCGATATCATGATTTTTTTGCTTTTTTCAAGTAGCCATAGCATATCCTTGACACAGCAAGGTTTTATTTTTTATAGTATAGCCACTGATGTCTGCTACGATAAATACACATTTTAAAGTCCAGTGTATCCAAACAGGTAAGGCTGTAGGTATAATGCATGGCATCCACCTTCGGGATTATGTCCAAGGACACATACAAAAACGTTCAGGATCATTATTAAAGAAATACAAGAAGAATTGGGGAAAAGGTCAGGCACTTGCGAGGGTAGCTAAAACACTTAACCTGACGGCCAGAAGTGGAATTAGGACTGGCGAAATGTTCATTTGCTGGAACACTGTTCCAAACGGAGGGCAGAAATATGCTCTAGGCCTGATGGGGGTCAGTGTGTAGCCATTTTTTATAAATTTTAATTTTGCCCTAAAACCTCAAACAGCACGAGATTTTGGGGGTCAAAACCCCTACTTTTTGATGACAAAATGCGATATAAGGGTCACAATTTTAACAGTATAGCCCCTACCCCAAGTGGACAAGGAGCAGGGCTTTATGGTGCTTGTGTCAATTCTGACGGGGATGGCACTATGTTTGCCTCAGGTAAAGCTATGGGCATGATTAAAGTAGCAAACATTTTCCTAGAAGGGTTGGGTAACAGCATGGTTTTTAAAGGAACACCCAAGCGTGAGGGTAGTACTAGGGCGTGTGGACACCTAGAGTGTGAAATCGAAAACGCTACTCTTAAATACCTTGGATAATCCTGATGCTGACGCATAAGCTCCTCTGCAATCTGGTAAAGATTATGTGGTTAACAACTAAAGCTTCTCGCAAATATAGGCTATCCTGCAATTTTTTTTGGAATTCACATTTTCTAACAAATAGCTGTCCTGAGACTGGCTAGTTTGGTTTTGATATCCAATGCGTGCAATTTCTGATTTGTCATATCCACACGCCCTAGGTCTCTTATGAGGTATTGCAACATCTGCTCCTTCATAATCTTTCTCGATTCCTTGATATCCTAAATCTACTGCCACTTTAATATCCTCAAACCACTCCTCCTCAGGTGGAAATTCTTCCTTTAGCATTGCATAGTCATGGTTCCGTCCTCCAAAGGTTTGTCCCACAAACAAAATTACCTTCTCCTTGCTGCTTATCACTGTGTTTTTCTGCGTGTGGTTACCCTGTTTGCCACTGTATAACTCCTGTTGCATTTCATCATCCTTTGGGCGTTGATGTTCTCGCTCTGTAACATCAATCAGTATTTCGTCAAGTCCCTCAAAAGCTGCTTTGAAATCCTCTATGTTTTCAAACTCTCTAGCTGGCATATATCCCAAACCACTTAGAGTTTTCGCCATTATTGGTGTAAGACGTTGTACCCAAGCATGGGCATTAGATCGTGATAAATCAAATTTCTCCGCTAGAACATCAAACGTTGGGTAAAGTCTAAGGTAGTAAAGAATAAAGCACAGTTTTATATTGACTGTACTTAGTTTACTGTTTCTTCCTCCTCCTGGCTTACGATGTACTTTCCCTGCTTCTAGAGCCTTTTCATAACGTTGCTTTTCATGGTCTTCTAAAGCTTTAGCAAATGCAGGTTCTAGTTCCTCTACTTTCTTTTCGCTCAATCCTGTTATACTTCTTACTTGTCGGTCATCTCTTGGTAGTAACATTCCTTTATTTTGACCGATTTATTTATTTCAGAACAACTCTAATAAAGAAAAGGAATCAACCAAACATAAGCTGTTATGGAGTAAAAAAGAAGGGGCAATAGCAAAAGCTAAGGATCTAGATGGATGTTATGTAATAACAACCAAAGTAGATGAAAAAACGATGGACAAAGAAGAGGTTGTGACTAGCTACAAGAAACTAGAGCAAGTAGAAAAAGCATTCCGCAATTTAAAAACAGTGCAGTTAGAAATGCGACCTGTGTATCATAATCTAGATCATCGTATCAAAGCACATGTATTTTTATGTATGCTAGGGCGTGTTGACACTAAAAGTGCTAAATCAAAAATATTACTTGAAGGGATTTTAGCGTAGCCATATAAGTACCGACGCAAACTGGCAAAATGCTAAATAGTTTCGAGACAACTTTTCAAATCTAGAAAAAACTCTTCTATATTGCTTAATTTTGTTGAAAAAATTCTCTATTAAATGCCTTTCCTTGTAAAATTCTTTGTCATACTCCCGCTGCTCTTTCCTATTTGCCTTTGGAGGTATTACTGCTTCTGCTTCCATTTCTGCTACCTTGTCTAGTACAACTTGAGCATCATATCCCTTGTCCCCCATTACTCTTTCAGCCTCCAGATCTTCTAGCAAATCCTCTGCTTGGGTAACATCATTACGTTGCCCTGGAGTCAATATTAACTTGAGAGGATTGCCTAGAGCATCTGTTGTAGCGTGTACTTTGGTGGTGTAACCTCCTTTGCTTCTACCCAATTCTTGTTCTTCGTTTCCCCCTTTTCCTCCTGCTGCACAGGAGTGAGCTCTTACAATGGTGCTATCTATCATTATACTTTCCATATCAGCATCCTCAGCAAAGTGTTCAAACATCGCTTGCCAAATTCCTTGTTTGCCCCAGCGGTCAAAACGCTTAAAAACACTATTCCATTTTCCATATTCTTCTGGCAACAAACGCCACTGTGCACCACTTTTAGTTACCCAAAGGACTCCTTCAATAAACTTCCTGCATTGATCCTCATTGCCAATTCTAAATTTCCTAAACATACACACTATCTTGTAACCCTTGAGAAAATTTAGTATTTTTTGCCATTGCTCGTCTGTTAATTTAACTTTCATATCCTAAGTTTGCAAATTATGACTTACTTTATCAACATGCCCTAGGTACATGGCTAAAAACTCTGCTGAAAAAGCCATGAAAACAGCTCTTGATGAGGGGCATCCTGTTATTGTTAGCGGCGACCTTAAATTCAGAGGTGCAATCTACAGGCACCTTATAGTGGTGCGTGGTTACTACCAAGATGGTGAAAAGTTAATGTGGATTGTAAATGATCCTTTTGGGTTTACTACTACTAGTGAGTATGACGGGGAGAATGTGGTTTACGAGTTTGAGGAGATTAGACCTAAGTATATGGGCATACTTGGTGGGAGTTTTGTTCCTAGTGCTGCAGAGCCTACTCCATCAAACAATGTGCCTGTACGGCTTTTTGACAAGGATACCAATGAACAGATTGGGGAAGGGACACTAATTAATGGCACTGATAAGGTTTATATCAAATCATTGAAGTAGTTTTATGAAAGATAAAGATTTCCATTTGCTGATAGAGCTTGATAACAGTTTTAGCTCTTTGCTCAAAATTCAAGCAAAAAACGAAAGGCTCATTTTAGATTCCTAGGGCTTAGTTTATAATATGAAATCACATACCAAAACTTTTTTGTCGAGATACTAGTTAAAAATGCAATTGAATAGTTTGGAAAGAGTGTAAACAGTGAATCAACATGAACCTATTCCCTACGTCAATCCTGTAGAGGATGAAAGGCAACGATTTGTTATTTATAGGGTTTCAGCCTCTTCCACACCGCCACTACAAGAAGAGGTATTTCATCGTCATAATTATCAAACAATTCTCTGGACGAGGCACGGCAAGAGCATGCACGTTATTGACGGTCAAGCCATCACAACCTTTGCACAAACCCTCCTTCTAATTGCACGAGGACAGGTTCACAAACTTAAAGCTTTAAGCCAAGACTATCAAGGGGTCAATATTCGATTCAAGGATGATTTTTTACCCCATACAATTGTCCAAACATGGAACTATCAAGCCACGCTTTTTAATAGCCTGAATATCACTCAACCTTTAGCAATACCTAAGGTTGAAGTTCCTCTTGTTGAGGATGTGATGAAGTTACTGATGCATGAACAAGACCGAACCGACTCTTTTGGTAGATATGATGTGCTCCGTCAGCTTCTACAGTATCTGCTTATTATGATTGAACGAACTTATCGATTATCCCTTGTGGATAACAACTATGATGACGGAAATTATCAGCAGTATCAGCGCTTTCTCACGCTTCTCGAAGCTGACTTTACACGCCATCATGATGTAAAGCATTATGCAGACAAGCTTCACCTTAGCCCGCGCCACCTATCTGATATAAGTAACAAAGTCGTTGCTAAAAGCATCAAGCAAATTATTGTTGACCGTCTCATGCTCGAAGCTAAACGTCACCTTCAGTTTACAACCTTGTCCGTTAAAGAAATAGCTTATGCTCTTGGGTATGAGTCGCCGGTATACTTTAGCCAAGCCTTCAAACAAGCTACGAAACAGTCTCCTATGGAGTATAGAGAAGGTTTGTAAAAAATCATAAGCTGCTCTCTGAATTTCATATTCACTTTTTTTAAAGTATTTGCTCAAATAGGGTCATCTTACCAACCTGCGCTGTGTTGGTTTGACAACGTATCCGCTCTTAGGCAAGCTAAATGTCTAAGTGCGTGAAAGGAAAAACTAATGAAAGCATTTTTTGTTAAAGGTCTATTGATCACACTGTTTACGCTACTCACTATGGGTTCGGCTCAAGAGCTGATTCAAGCCACTGATAACATCTATCTTTTTGGTGCTGGGGCTTTTAGCTTGGTTGTTGTTACGGATGACGGTGTTGTTGTCATTGATCCTATTAACGATGTGCAAGCACAGAAGCTCGATGCTGCTATTAAAGACCTAACAACCCAACCAGTTAGATACGTTTTTTACAGTCACAATCACTGGGATCATATTGGTGGAGGTGGTGTTTTTAAGGATCAAGGCGCTACTTTCGTTAGCCACATCGACGCACAAACCCACCTAAAACCCAATCCTTCAGTGGTTCCGCCAGACTTAACTTGGGCAGGTAGCCAATCAAGCATCAAGGTAGGGAATCTAACCATCGAACTTCATCATTTTGGTCCGAGTCACGGGGCTGGAATGACCGTGTTTAGGATACCCGAGGAAAGTGTTATGTACACAGTAGATTTGGTTGTTGCTGATCGAGTTGGCTTCATGAGCTTGCCCGACTTCGATGTTGCTAGCTGGATAGTAACCTTAGACGAAATGCTTAAGCTTGACTATGATATTGCTCTTTTTGCCCATGCGACAGAGACAACACCGCCTATTGGAACAAAGGATAGTGTTGCCCTTCAAAAACAGTATCTTGTTGATCTCACGACAGCGGTTCAAGAAGCCTTACAAAGTGGTGATTTTATGGGTGCTATGAATGTAAAGCTTCCTCAATATGAAGACTGGGCTTTTTACAATGAATGGCTTCCGCTTAATGCTATGACGGTGACCTTGCAATCCGTGATGGGGCAATAATCCTTCATTAAGAAAAAGCTTTATCGCTACATTGACTAGAGGTATGTAAATTATACCTCTGGTCAATCAGTTTGTGAAAGATGAATTAAGGTATAAGAAACTACGAAAATATCCTTTTTGGTAATACTTTTACTTTTGTTAGCTGTAGCCGCATTCAGCAGAATCCGTCTCAAACGGCGGCAGAGTCACCATTACTGACTGTTAATGATAATGTCAAATGTGTGCAAGGAAAAAATTAATGAAAGTAAGGGTGAGAGTCTTAATTTGTTGGATAAGACATTTACCCTATTCGCAACCAATTTAGGTACAAACAAGAAAGCCTCTAAGGAGATAGCCACATGAATGTTACAGAAAACAAGATGACGGGCAGTATTAAAGGAGCAGACAGGGTTTTTCTTATCGCACTAACGGTTTGGATTCTCTTGCAGATTGTTCGATTTATTGCCATTCCGCTAATCCAGAGCATAGTCGCCGGCGTAGACGCCCCAGGTTGGATGTACCCTGCGATGCTTGATGTTCTCACAGCGGTCGTCGCTCCTTTCCTTGCCGTAGCCCTCTGGAAGTGGAGAGGGTTTGCGGTATGGACTTTCACAGTCGTGTATCTAATTGTGTCAATTGTAGACCACGGAGGTGCATTCATATCATTATCCTTAATCGGTGAGCCGGTTGCATTTGAGACCTTGAACCCGTCGGGTAGTTCTCCCTGGGTCGCCCCCATAATCCAGACGGCGCTAGACTTCGTATTCTTGTACTTAATCTTGCTTCCAAAAAACCGACGGCTTTTCTTCGAGCTTTCGTCGCCAGCTGCCTGAGCTCGTGACCTGCTGTAAGCACACACTATTTTTGACGTGCTGTAAGTAGACCCAGAAGTAGCGTCCGTGGAATAGACCAGCATCTAGCAAAAACTGTCCCCAATTAAGAATCGAGGTGTAGGCATCTATGAAAATGGCCTTATTGATAATACTTGTGTTGGCTGTAGTTGTATTTAGCAGAAATTCGTCTCAAACAACGGCAGAGTCACCATCATTGACTGCTAGTAATAGCAACAAAATGGAAAAGCTAGAACAGGAGACAATCATGCAAATCACTCAAACAAAAACAATAAATGAGCCCTCTGAATTAAGGTTAGAAAATGAAGAAGTTATTGACATTACCCTTTCTCCGTTACCGCAACGAGCAGGGCCACGTCCCAAGACAACCAGAGCGGTACCCCATCAACAAATTGGGATTGAAGCGGTGCCAGATCTAAATGCCTCCCTCCATAGCTGGGTCTCCTCTCTACCCGATGTCGAGATGCAGAACTCTATCGCCTCTTTACCGGGAGCAACGGGCATTTGGTTAAGAGAGGGAGCTACTATCGCCCAACCACAAGTAATTCTTGCTGGGCGTGAGTTCACCCACATCCATCCGGATGGTAGTTTGCATACGCCTCTGCCCTTTGCTCGAGCTTTGGAGGCTGTGGAGAAGGGCTGGGCCGAACGACATCCGTGGGCTGAGCGACGAGCTGGTTGGGAAGGATTGGTAATGCTATATACACCCCAATCTGAGGCTGATTTGGAGATCGTATTCCAGTTAATTGTTGAATCCTATAACTTTGTTACAGGACAAGCCGAGGTCGCAACCGACTATACCTCTGAGTAGTTTCAACACAAATCGGAGACATATAGATTCCTGTCAAAGCGTTCTCATAAGTACTAAAACTTAAAAAGTTCGTTTCTATCAATACTTGTGTTATAGGTTAATGCCACCAATGCACTGCGTTGACCAAATGAGCTTGGGAAAGTTGCCTCTAACAAAGCTCGATTCTTCCTAGCAGAAAGGGAAATGAGTAATTTAAGCCAGGAGTAATTTAGCGTCCAAAATTTCCCCGATCCTTAGTTTAGGCTGAATCTTCTTTTTGTTTTTGCAGGAAGAACTATTCAGCCTCAAGAACACTATGTCCTGCAGCAAGAGCCCGTCAGTAGGCTTGCTTAAGAGCCATCTCTGCTAATTCAGGGATTTTTTCCTCTAAAAAGCACATAGCTTCTTCACTTAGTGGAACTTTCATCGTCTCAATAGTTTATATAAATGTTGCTAAACAAACAACTGAAGGAACTTTTTAATCATTAGAGGCAGGAATTATTAGACTTGATAGCAACATAGCATTACTTTGTTAGAAACTTTATCGCAAAGGCACTTTTAACAAGGGTGTATAACGCGCCCCCTGTGGTAAAAGCTCACTCTCAAACAAATAAACCTCAGAAACTTGCCAAGAAAGGTTAGGCAAGTTCATAGTTTGAGAGAACTCCATTAATTCGCTCGAGTCCACAGTCCTTCTCAACCGCGCTAGCGTAATATGAGGCCTGAAATGCTTATCACCACTCCAAAGAACTTTTTTATGCAACCTAGCTAGTGCTTTTAAATCCCCTGAAATACCCACCCATAAAATATGTGGTGGCCTACCAAAACTACCAAACTTATTTAATAATGTTAATTCAAAGCTAGATATACTTTTACAAGCTTTCTGCAAGTGCTCCTTAACCTTTTCAACTTCTTTAGGCGAGATATCACCTAGAAAATCTAACGTAAGATGAAGTTGCTCCCTTGTTGCCCAGCGCACACCTTTTTCAGGGCAATGCTTTTTTAGCTCATTTTGAATACGAATAAGCTGTTCGTCAATCTCTTTAGGTAAAGATAATGCTATAAAACTACGTATGCTCATGATTACTTAACTATTATAGCGTAATAATTGTCTGGAAATACTTTGTCTATTTCCATTTCTGTGTTCAACAAAGTAAAATGGTCACTTCACTTGCTTGCCAACATTTGCATCAATTGATCAGCTACAACTTCAGGGTTGTTGCCTAAAAACTGTGCCCCTAGCTGGCCAACATGTATCATTTAAAACATCCGATGAGATATTTGTGCCTAATGTTAAAATAAATCATTACACTTGACCATTTTATAGACATAAATTAATATAATAAGTAGTAAAAATTGCATATTGTTATGCTAAATTGTTACATTATGCAACTTTAAGGATATAATATGTTACATAAATTATATAAAATTGTAATACTACTTTTCTTTAGTTTATCCTTTGCTCAAGAAGAGTCAAGTATAATTGCTGCTGACACAGCCTGGATTTTGGTGTCAACAAGTTTTGTCTTTTTCATGGTCGTAGGCCTTGCTTTTTTCTATGGTGGTTTGGTACGTCGCAAAAATGCACTTAATACCATGATGATGAGCTTTATTGCTCTTGGCATTGTAGCTATAACCTGGACAATTATTGGTTACAGCCTTGCTTATGCTGAGGGTAACAAATTCTTTGGTGGCCTCCAGTATTTCATGATGAACAATATAGGTCTTGCTGGTGATGGGATTCCTAAGATACTAGACTTTGTTTTTCAAGGAACTTTTGCTGTCATTACAGCTGCGCTTATTTCTGGTGCAATTGTAGAGAGGATGCGTTTTAGTGCCTATATGCTTTTTATTGCTATTTGGAGTGTAGTTGTTTATGCTCCTATGGCCAAATGGGTCTGGGGTGGTGGCCTTTTTGAAGACCTTCTTGGTAATAAAGCTTTTGACTTTGCAGGTGGTACTGTAGTTCATATTAATGCAGCAATAGCAGCATTGGTTTTGGCACTACTCTTGGGTAATCGTAAAGATTTTGGCTCTAAAGCTATGCTTCCACATCAAGTACCTTTTACCCTTCTGGGAGCAGGAATATTATGGTTTGGTTGGTTTGGGTTTAATGGTGGTAGTGCCTATGCTGCTAATGGTATTGCTGCACTAGCCATGACTAATACCCTTTTGGCTCCTGCAGCAGCAATTGTAATGTGGTCAATTTTAGATTATGTGCGTATAGGTAAAGTTACTGCGATAGGTTTAGCTACAGCTATAGTAGTGGGGTTAGTTGCCATTACTCCTGCTGCTGGATTTGTTTCGCCTATTTCGGCCATATTGATAGGTATTATTGCTACCTTTCCTTGTTATCTATTTATTACTTGGCGTGCCCGTAGTAGGTTAGATGATTCATTAGATGTTTTTGGGGCGCATGGTTTAGGCGGAATTACTGGCGCGCTTCTGACAGGAGTTTTTATTAGTAGCAGTTGGGGTAGCGATGTAGACGCTAGTTTAGGTCAATTTATTACTCAAGCAACAGCAGTTATTATTGCTATAGCTTACAGTGCTCTAGGTACGCTTATAATAGCTGGTGTGGTAAGGTTATTTATTCCCCTACGTGCTGACGATAAGCTCGAGGCCCAAGGCCTAGATATAGCTATGCATGGCGAAGAGGCTTACACTGATGGGGAAGGAGCTATACTCATTCCTGTCTACACTAGTAGAACCGCCAAAATTTTTGCCAATAAACCTTCTGGGAGTAAATCATGAAATTAATTAGTGCTGTTATCCGTAAAGAAAAGCTCAGTGAGGTATTAACTAGCCTTTTCAATAATGAAGTGCATGGCATTACTGTTTCAAAAGTACAGGGTCATGGTGGAGAAGCTGAAAAGGTTGAGACTTATAGGGGCATGACCGTAAAAATGGAGTTGAGCGAGAAAGTAAAGCTTGATATTGGTGTATCTGATGATTTTGTTGGTAAAACTGTAAAGGCAATAATGGAAGTAGCTAGAACAGGCGAAGTTGGCGATGGCAAGATTTTTGTTATTCCTATTGAGAAAGTTTATCGTATTCGGACAGGCGAAGAGGATAGTGACGCAGTTACTCCATTATTGCACTGATAAAATAGATGCTCGAGCTAAAAAACACTGCTATTTGGGTGGCTCGAGCTCGAGTCCTTAGATCACTTTGCTAAACTACAGAATAGTTCCTAATTGTTTTATCAAATGTTACGATTCAGTATGAATCTATAGCTCAAACCCTCGGTAAACATCCTCAACACTAAGCATCATTTCCAAGCAATCAAGACTAATCTCATCTTGTTCTTGATAAATGCGTTCTTCCCAGTCGTTCTCACATAAATGAAAGCCTTGAATGAATTTTTCCCTGCTATCAACTATAAGGTATGTTTGCAAACGGTAGTGCCCTTCATGTAATGATGAAGCAATGGTTCCAACAGGATCAGAATTCAACATATCATTACTTGTATAGGACTACCAGTAAGCCTGTAATTTTTCGTGCTTATCAATTCTCTCTGTTGATTTTGAAAGAACTTCAACAATTAAGCAAGGTTTTTCTTTATAATAGTCATTATTATTGTCCTGTTCACATACCACCATAACATCAGGATAATAAAAAACTTCCTTTTTAGCTCTAACTTTCATATCACTAATGTAGGCACGACAAGAATGCTTGAAACTAATTTCATTTAGTATAGACGCTATATTTAAAGCAATGCCATTATGGTAGTCACTTGCTCCAGCCATAGCATAAACTTGCCCATAAACATATTCATGCTTTACTGAAGCAGTTTTTTCATTTTTTAGGTAATTATCTACGCCTATATAGTTAAGAGATTTCACTGCATTCATATTTGCTAGTTTAGCATAAAAACAAGCTCTAAACTTATTTTAGCTAGATGCTTAACAAATGTTCATTCTTGAATGTGGAACATAAAGCGAAAAAGGGGCTTTTTAGCTAGACCCTGCTAATTCTTGAGCGTGAACATTTACTTCCCTTCCCCCGCCTGCTGCTAGTTTATTGAGTACATTCACATAGGCTTTAACAGAAGCATCTACAATATCTGTAGAAATTGCTCGGCCATGAACAATACGCCCCTCGCTGTTTACACGAATTGACACTTCTCCAAGTGCATCAGTGCCACTGCCAATAGCTTTTAAATCATAGGCCTCGAGCTTAAAAGGCACAGGAGTCAACTTCTTAAGAGCAGTGAAAGAGGCGTCTACCGGACCACTACCCGTACCTACTTCTTCTACAGCACCTTCAGGGGTTTTTAGGCGCACTGTAGCTGTAGGTGTCATGTTGGTGCCAGATTGAAATTGTACATGCTCGAGTAAATAAGTCTCGGCCACCTTAGTGGTCTCGGCATCAACTAATGCACGAATGTCTTCATGGGTAACACTTTGCTTAAGGTCACAGAGGTCTTTAAATTGTTTAAACAAGACATTAATTTGTTCATCACTTAAGTTTCCATAACCAAGTTCAGTAAGGGTAGAGCGGAAGGCATTGCGCCCAGAATGCTTGCCCATTACTAGTACAGCTGCTTCACGACCTACAGTTGCAGCACTCATAATTTCATAAGTTTCTACTGCCTTTATTACTCCATCTTGATGAATGCCACTCTCATGAGCAAAAGCATTATCTCCTACTACTGCCTTATTGGGAGGGACTATCATGCCAGTATAACTACTTACTAAGCGGGATGTGCGATAAATTTCATGGGTGTTGATGTTAGTGGTATGATCCCAAAAATCTTTGCGAGTATTTAAAGACATTACTATTTCTTCAAGTGAAGCGTTACCTGCTCGTTCACCTATGCCATTAATAGTGCACTCTACTTGTGTAGCACCACTTTTAACACCTGCTAAAGAATTGATTACTGCACAACCTAAATCATCATGGCAATGGGTGGAAAGGGTTATATTATCTACATTAGGTAAACGGTCATGAATATATTTGACCATTTCTCCATATTCCCAAGGCATCAAATAACCAACAGTATCAGGAATGTTAATAGTAGTTGCGCCTGCTTTAACTGTCTCAGTAAAAATATGTACCAAGAAATCCCAATCACTGCGGCCAGCATCTTCAGCACTGAACTCCACATCATCAACAAAATTTCTGGCTAAAGTGACAGCCTCGATAGCTTTTTCCACAACTTGTTCAGGCAGCAATTTAAGTTTTTTCTCCATGTGGATAGGGCTAGTAGCTATAAAAGTATGTATGCGTGGGTTTTTAGCCTTGTCCACAGCCTCAGCTGCCCTCCCTATATCAGCACGATTTGCTCTTGCCAAACCTGTTACAGTAACATTATCAGACTCTTGGTCAGTAGCTTCAGCAATAGCCTTGACTGCCTCAAAGTCTCCTTGGGATGCTATAGGGAAGCCTGCTTCTATTATGTCTACGCCAAGACGAGCTAATTGACGGGCTATTTCTTGCTTTTCTTTGGTGTTTAAAGCCACACCTGGAGATTGCTCGCCATCACGTAAGGTAGTGTCAAAAATTTTGATATGCGCCATGTTTTAGTGTATTGATTTACTAAAGTACTTGCAACATTAATTCATAAATTAAGTAATGCTATAAAACCTTAAATTTTTTAGAAAGTGCTACAATTAACCTGATGCGATCTCACCGATTTAATCTAAGCCATGAGAAAAGTTCACCAAGTTTGGCTAAATTTTTCATATGTTATGGCAGATATATTTAAAAGTCTACCATAAAAAATTTTATATAAGGAGTGTATACTTTGATGAACAAAATTTATAGAGGCCTTCCTTTCTTGCTAGGGGTTCTATTAACATTATTGACAGGGATATTACTGGCGCTAGGACAAGAGAATAACTCTCAAGTCAATTCAATTAATGAAGATTATGCTTTTATTCAAAATGAGCAAAACACAATTGATATAGTAGAAACATATGGCCCTAGTGTAGTAGCAGTTAGTGTAGAGGTTGAAGGGCAACGTGTATCTAGTGAAGATTTGGAAGAACTTTTTGAAGACTTACCTCCAGAATTTAGGCCTTTCTTTAAATTTGAAATGCCCGATATCCCTGACCATAGAGAGGGCTCTGGTAGTGGTTTTGTTATTAATGAAAATGGGCAAATAGTGACTAACTATCATGTGGTAGCAGGTGCTCTTGAAGAAGGTGCCACAGAGATGTTAAAGGGAGCAGAAATAAGTGTTATCTTTGCCGGAAGTGAAGATGAATTCCCTGTAAAGGTTATAGGTGCTAACTCCTCTTACGATCTTGCGCTTTTAGAGCTAGAGAAACCTAAAAACTTACCTGCAGATATTACCCCTATACCTATAGCTAACTCTGATGAAATTAGGGTTGGACAAAAGGTTATTGCTATAGGTAATCCCTTTGGTTTAGAGTCAACAGTAACTACTGGTATTGTTTCTGCGGTGGGCCGTGATGTGCCTTCAATAGGACGTTTAAATGTACCTATGGTTCAAACGGATGCTGCTATTAACCCCGGTAACTCGGGTGGGCCTTTGTTAAATTCACAGGGCAAACTTATAGGTATTAATACAGCTATTATTCCCGGTAACGGAGGATTAGGGGAAAGAGGCTTTTTGGGTGTGGGATTCGCTGTACCTAGCAATCGTTTAAGTGATAACTTAGAAACTTTAGTGTCCGGCGGATTTAACGATGTTTTTAGTACCCGTCCACGTATTGGCATTGGCATTATGGATGTACGTGCTTATCCTGAGGGAGTTCGTGAATCATTAAAGCTTCCTGAACGTGGCCTAGTAGTTACTGGTGTAGAAGAGGGTGGACCTGCCGATAAAGCAGGAATAAAAGGACCTGATTTTGAAGTTATGGTAGATGGGAACCCTGCACCTGCCGGTGGTGACGTGATTGTAGCTATAGATGGTGAGGAAGTAACCAGTGCTTCACAAATACAAAGCATAGTTTTCAACCACGAGCCTAATGACAAGGTGATAGTTGAGGTTATACGAGATGGTAAGAGTGTTAAGGTTACTGTAGTGCTCGAGGTAGTTCCACTAAGTAGAGATGATGAAGTTGTTGATGAAGAGTAAGTAAGAACCTAGAAAAATCTTTATTTGAATCTCGGAGACGTAATGTAATAAGCATGTCGCCGAGATTTTTATTTGGCACTTTATATGTTTAGGATTTCCTAAAGAACCAAAGACTTCAGAAAATATGTTTTCCACAAAACGAAAAGTAAAGAGATGTCCTATAATCGTGTGGGGGCATGTTGCAATATGCCCTTACCAACATATGTTGTTTCGTGCAATCCCATTGTTCCACCACAACTCTAAATAAGCTCTAAATAAGGATGTCAATTTTTATGCTGTTGTTAGCCTTGCTACTGCTTGTGAATTTCTTGTAGTATGTAGAAAATATTTCTGAAAGTGAGTGACTTGTGCAGCGTACAAGAGAAGAACTTGAAAAAATGACCCCCGAAGAATTGATTGAGCGGGTTCTTGAAATGCAAGATATCCTACGTGAGAGCTTGTTAGTACGTAACACTATGCAAAAACTTATCAATGAGTTACTAACCTTGAAAAGTGATGAAGTGACTTACTATGCTAGTTTAACTCCTGAAAATCAAGAGCAAGTTGCTCTTAAGGAGGTTTGGGCCGAGGCACGCCATGCTGTAGCAAACCCTTCAGGTTTTATACATAGATTGCGGCGGGTGAATTGATAAACAGTTATAGGTGTCTAGTCCAGATAAGTCTTTGCCTTACCAACACGAGGAATGTCATCTTGGGTGCAGCAAAGGATGTTACATGCTGTGTCAATAAGTGTTGTGTTGCCTTACTGGAATAATAGTAAGTATTTAGATAGATGCCTAATTTCGCTAGCTAAACAAACCCTAAAACCTACCCAAATAATTATTGTCAATGATGGTAGCAGTAACTTTCCTGCTGAGATAAACACATATAACTTGCCTTTAAAGGTTATTCATTTACAAACTCATGTTGGTTTTGCCAAGGCAAATAATGAAGCTATTAAACATGTTCAAAACGATTGGGTAGCTTTGTTAAACCTTGATGCTTTTCCAGAACCACGGTGGCTCGAGCACCTAATCAAAGCCACCAAAGCCTACCCAGGATACAGTTTTTTTGCTAGCAAGCAATTGCAATATCATAACCCTAACCTAATTGATGGAGCTGGAGACAGCTATCATTTGTCAGGTCTTATTTGGCGACGGGGTTTTAACTTGCCTGTTAGCTTAGTACCCAATGAACCTTGTGAAGTTTTTTCATCTTGTGCTGCTGCTGCACTCTATTCACGTAAAGCTTTTGAGGAGGTAGGAGGTTTTGATGAAGATTTTTTCAGTTATGTTGAAGATGTTGATTTGGGTTTTAGGTTGAGGCTTAAAAATTATAAATGCCTATATGTGCCCTCAGCCATAGTACACCATGTAGGTTCAGCTTCGACAGGTGGTAGACACAGTGATTTTGCAATTTATTATGGGCACCGTAATTTGGTTTGGGCATATTTTAAAAACATGCCCTTACTACTGCTGGTTATAACTTTACCGTACCACTTGCTTATGAATATCCTCACTTTACTAAATTTCTCCCTGCAGGGG
The DNA here is from genome assembly GCA_965223045.1 of Trueperaceae bacterium. GTDB lineage: Bacteria > Deinococcota > Deinococci > Deinococcales > Trueperaceae > CBDCVN01. The sequence continues at coordinate 1,559,823 of CBDCVN010000013.1, read as the reverse complement.
AAAGCTAAAGTTATTTTTAAAGCAAAGTATGATGCCATTAAAGGTTTGCCAAAAATTTGGCGAAAACGTAGGTATATACAAAAACATAAAAAAGTTGTTATAATTTCTCTTTGGCATATTATGGATAAAAATTTCTCTCAGAAGCATTGGTCAAAGTGACAAATAAAGACTTAGTGTCTGTTATTGTCGTCAACTTTAATGCTGGAACTTGCCTCGAACAGTGCCTTAAAAGTGTGCTTGCTACTAATGTAGAGTTTGAAGCTATTGTAGTTGATAATGCCTCTACTGACAAAAGTGTTAACATTTTAAAAGAGCATGATCATACTAACCTCAAAGTCATTTGGAACAAGGAAAATGTTGGTTTTGCTCGAGCTTGCAACCAGGCCTTACAACATGCTCAGGGAAAATATGTTTTATTTTTGAACCCTGATTGCGTCATCCTAGAGAAAACACTTGAAGACCTTGTGTATATCCTTGATCAAAATGCAAATGTAGGTATGATAGGTCCGCTAATAGTTAATCCTGATGGAAGTGAACAAGCGGGTGCTAGACGTAAGGTACCTACACCAAAGCGTAGTTTGATGCAGACATTAGGCCTCGGGCGTGTATTTCCGAATGAAGATTTTCGTTTGCACAGGACTCCCTTACCCTCTAAAGCTGTCGAGGTCGATGCAATTTCTGGTGCCTTTATGCTAGTAAGGTGTAAGGCTTTACAAGAGGTTGGTAGTATGGATGAAGGGTATTTTATGCATTGCGAAGATTTAGACCTAGCAATGCGCTTTAAAAACGCTGGCTGGCAAATTTTATTTGTACCAAATGCCAAAGCCTTACATCATAAGGGTGTAAGTAGTAGTGAGCGTAGTTTCCCAGTTCTTTGGCATATGCATGTAGGCATGCTACGTTTCTACAAGAAGTTTTTCCAACATAAATATCCTTTGCCTATTATGGGCTTAGTTTATGTAGGGATTTGGCTACGTTTTAGTGTTCTGGCAGCATCTAAACTTTTAAAGCGTGGCACTAAACCACTCAGAGCCTTTAGGTGATAATAAAAGAATTATAGTTCTTGGTGCTAGGAGCATAATAGGTCATTTCCTTTTACCTTTACTTGAAAGTGAAGGCTCCATTCCTCTTGCGCTAAGTCGCAAGCAAAATCCCATTTTCCCTAGTAAGCATAAGTGGTATAAGCTTAAAAATAGTTTATTACTAACCGAACCTCCTTTACCCAAAGCTCAAACTTTTATCAGTTTAGCTCCACTATGGGCTTTACCACCTTTATTGTCACAATTTACAGGAAGTAGACTCATTGCTTTTAGCTCAACTAGTATATATACTAAACTCCACTCAACTAATGATCATGAAAGGGATGTGGTTAGGCAACTAGTTAAGTCTGAGTCTAAAGTAATCCAAATATGCAAAGCTCATGATATAGCTTGGACAATACTTCGTCCTACATTAACTTATGGTATTGGTTTAGGTAAGAGCATTGCTAGAATAGCTGAGTTCATTAAAAGATTCGGGTTCTTCCCGATAATAGCAAAGGGTAAAGGCTTAAGGCAGCCTGTTTATGCTGGTGATTTAGCAGAAGCATGTCTCAGGGCCGTAAACAATTCAGAAACTTTTGGTAAGGCCTATAATTTATCTGGTGGTGAAACCTTAAGCTACCATGAAATGATTAGGGTCATTTTCCAAGAACTCCAGAAAAAGCCTAGAATTATTCCTATTCCGCCAAGACTACTAAAATCTATGTTGAATTTAGCTAATGTATTGCCAAGCTATAGACACATAAATATGGCTATGTTTGAAAGAATGAATGAAGATTTATGCTTTGAACACAAAGAGGCAATCCAAGATTTTGGCTATTCTCCTCAAAGCTTTAGACTTGGAGTAAAAGAAGCTTTATCCTAATCCCTACCTCTACCTCTCTACCTACCAACTTGTTCTCAAGCAGAGCTTGAGAACACATCCTCGGACACTCTGTTGTCCTTTGTTTAGATAATTTGAAATACGCAAGGTAGTAACATAAAATGTTCAAAATTAAACGGTGAACAGTATATAATCTCAAGGTGAGGTTTTAGTATGCCTGAAAATGAAATAGTGAATGATAAAACAAATAGTGCAAACCAAAGTAATCTGATAGGCACTTTGCGAATAAAAACAGGTTTTGCTGAGATGTTTAAAGGTGGTGTGATTATGGATGTAGTTACACCAGAGCAAGCACAGGTAGCTGAAGATGCAGGTGCAACAGCTGTTATGGCTTTAGAGCGTGTACCTGCTGATATTCGTGTTCAAGGTGGGGTGGCCCGTATGAGTGACCCTGATTTGATCGAAGGTATTATTAGCTCTGTTTCTATTCCTGTAATGGCTAAAGTTAGGATTGGTCATTTTGTAGAGGCACAAATTTTAGAATCTTTGGGCGTTGATTTTATTGATGAATCTGAAGTATTAACACCTGCTGATGAAAGCTTCCATATAGATAAGCATAACTTTAAAGTCCCCTTTGTTTGTGGTGCACGTAATTTAGGTGAAACACTTAGGCGTATTGGTGAAGGGGCTGCTATGATTCGAACTAAAGGAGAAGCAGGTACTGGTAATGTAGTTGAAGCAGTGCGGCATGCCAGACAGATCTTGGGTGACATTAGAAAGGTGCAGGCGGCTTCACGTGATGAGCTAATGACCATATCTCGAGATCTTCAAGCACCGTACGAAATACTCCTTTACATACACGAAAACGGTAAATTACCGGTAGTGAACTTTGCAGCTGGTGGTGTAGCCACCCCTGCAGATGCAGCCTTAATGATGCAACTAGGGGTAGATGGTGTTTTTGTAGGTTCAGGCATATTCAAATCAGGTAACCCTGCTAAACGCGCTGAATCAATTGTAAAAGCTGTTACTCATTACAATAACCCTAGGGTCTTAGCTGATGCTTCACGTAACCTAGGTGAGGCAATGGTAGGAATTAATATTGATACTTTACCAAAGGAGAAACTTTTAGCCTCGAGAGGATGGTAAGCAAGCAACCAATTTGTGCTATTACGGGTGCAGCTAGCGGTATTGGTCAAGCACTTATGTTTAGTTTTGCAAATGAGGGCTATAAACTTATTGGTATAGATAGTGATTCTAAAGGCTCAAAACAAGTTGCGAAGGAACTCAAGCGCAATAAAGCTGAGTGCAAATTCATAATTTCTGATTTGAGTGATCAAGCTAACTTAAATCACATTATAGCTAACTTGCCTGTTGTTAATGTTTTTGTTCATTGTGCAGGAATAAGTGCTGTAGGATACTTTGAGGAGCTTGATATAAATGAGCAAGTGAAGGTTCTAGATGTAAATTTACTTGCTCCTATGTTACTCACTAAAAAACTACTTGCTGAAAAAAGGTTAGCTGCTGGTAGCTCTTTAGTTTTCATTTCCTCACTATCTCACTTTGTAGGTTATCCTAGTGCAGTAACTTATGCTGCTAGTAAGAGGGGTCTGGCCTCTTATGCTCGTAGTTTGCGTGTAGCACTGGTGTCTAAAGACATTCATGTCTTGAGCGTTTATCCCGGCCCTACTCGCACTCCCCATGCTAGAAAATATAGCCCTGATAATAGTCGCGAGCACCTTCGCATGCTTCCTGAAAAAGTTGCGCAGTCTATTTTGCATGCTATTAATAAAAAAAATCGTATACTAATTATTGGCATAGCTAATAAGGTTTTCGCAACCTTGGGTTTTGCCTTCCCTAGATTGACTGAAATGATCATGCGCCGCATAATGTTAAATTTAGAAAAGCCATAAAGGAGTACTTAGAGTTAAATTAGTGCTCCTGCTGAAAAAAATTTAAAAATATTAAGGACTTGTTAATATTGAAAGATAAAAATAATCAGTTTGAATCATCTAGTTTAAAAAGCTTGTTAAATATTCATGTAATGTTCAAAGGAGTAAAGCATTAGTTTTGGGAATTGATGTGAAGTTGTCCTTGCCAATAAATTTGACCTAGAATTAAAATTTTGAAGTCTACTTTGCTACAGAATCTGTACTACCCCCTTAAATTTAATTAAATTTGGCACCATAAAACTTCAAGGTCAATTGCTATATAACTTTACAAAACAGTTAAGTCATAGATGTTAATCAAGATTTGTGATTTGGGTTTTGTAAATACTTTTTACATGTTGGATTAAATACAAGTCTAATTTGTGATCAAGATTTTATAACTAGGTTTTGTGTGTTTCAAAACCTAACTTGCTAATATAATATTAGCAAGTTAACTAGATAAGGTAAGTGTGGAAGGAAGTCATGGAAATTATTACGATCCTGCTTAGTTTAATAGTGGGTGGCGGAGCAGGGTTCTTTTTTGGTTACCAACGTAGACAAAACCTTGATAAAGAAGTGCTTGAGGAAGCAAGGAATGAAGCCAATAGTTTGCGTATTCAAACTAAAGAAGAATCTAAAAAACTTTTACAAGAAGCTGAAGAAACAGGGCGTATGCAAATACAGCGTGCTCACAAACGTTTTGAACAGGAAAGTGAGCGCACTCGTAACCTTTTTAAGCAAGAAATGGAGCGTGAACAACAACGCTTTGCTGATGAGGTTAAACAAAAACGTGAAGCTATAGAGCGTGAGCGTCAAGGACAGCATGATGCTAGAGAAGAAATAAAGCGTGATCGTGAACGCCTTGAGTCAGCAGAAGAGCGACTAAATCGCCGTGGAGAAAAACAAGATGTCAGAGCCAATAAGCTTGATGAAATAGAAAGACAATTAAATGATCACAATAAAACTTTACAAGCATGGGAAGAAACTTTAGGTAAGCAACAGGATGATATAGAGGCACAGATGTATGAACTTGCACAAATGGATAAAGAGCAAGCTACTGAGATTATTTTGACTAAGTTAGATGAAGAACTTGAGCGTGAGAAAGCAGTAAGGATTCGTGTTCAACTAGAGAAAGCTGATGCTGAAGCTAAGCGTAAAGCAACTAGTATTATAAGCCAAGCTATTCAACGCTCAGCTAGTGAGATTTCCGCTGCTATTAGCGTCTCAGTAGTGCCTATTCCTAATGATGCCATGAAAGGTCGCATTATTGGTCGTGAGGGGCGCAACATACGTACTTTTGAGGCATTGACTGGTGTAGATTTGATAATCGATGATACACCCGAAGCAGTGCTTTTGTCATCTTTTAACCCTATACGTCGTGAGATCGCTAAAATGGCCTTAGTAGAACTTGTTGCCGATGGGCGTATTCATCCTGCTCGTATTGAAGAATTAGTTCAGAAAGCACAGCAAGACATGCAGACTTACATACGCGAGCGTGGTGAAGAAGCAACAATGGAAGCTAATGTCATGGGGGTTAAGCCTGGTCTTCTACAACTTATGGGGCGGATGCACTTTAGGACTAGTTATGGTCAAAATGTACTCAAACACTCTGTACAGGTAGCACATTTAACAGGCATTATAGCTGCTGAGTTAGGGTTAGATGAGGGATTAGCTCGTCGGGCAGGCTTATTACATGATATTGGCAAATCCATCGATCGCGAGATTGAGGGTACTCATACTGAAATTGGAGCTGGTCTTGCTAGACGCTTTGGAGAATCAGAAGAGGTAACTGACGCTATTGCTAATCACCATAATGTCGAACTGGCAAAAACTTTGTATCCTATTGTTGTAGCTGCTGCTGATGCAATTAGTGCAGCTCGTCCTGGTGCTCGTAGAGAGAGCCTAGAGAACTACTTACGTCGTCTTGAAAATATTGAAGCAATTGCAACTAGTTTTCCGGGTGTTAACAATGCTTACGCAATTCAAGCAGGCCGCGAACTTAGAGTTATTGTTGAGCCTGAGCAAGTTAATGATTCCTCAGCAGTAGTACTAGCAAGAGATGTTGCTAATCGTATAGAACAAGATGTGGAATACCCCGGACAAGTACAAGTTACCGTAGTTAGAGAATCACGTGCAGTAGAGTATGCAAGGTAGTTACTTATTTTCGCTACTAACAGGTAAACCTATGCTTACATCACTCATAGGGACACCTGAACTTCTTGCTTTGTGTCCATGTATAAAGAGTACCTCACGCTTCATAGGATTTTTGTGTTGGGAAGTGGTAATAGTTTCTGTACTTTTGTTAGGGGTTTGCAAAGAATTTCTATCCTCAATAACTTCTTCAATGGGCTTACTATCAATGGGGTTTTCATTAAGCTTGCTTGAAGTCATTTGAGGGCTTGAAGCTACATCGTTTAAATCTGCTCTACCATTATTTTATTTGTTGCATTATGCCTTTTTGGGTTACTTACAACCTTAGCTGTGTTTATTTTATTAAAATTAGAAGTCTTTAGCTCCTCTTGATTTGTAGAAAAGGAATGCACTACTGATTGCCAACATCGTTTTAGTGTAGAAATTGTTTCACCCATTTTTCTTTTCAGTGGCATTAATCTATTTACTTTATGATGAGCAGGCAAATTAGCTACTTTAGGATTGTTTTCTTTTAAAGCTCTGTAAAGGTCATTCCTGTCAACAACCTTAAAAACGTTGCTTTGGAAATGTTGTGAAAGAGCCTTATAATCACCATCAAAGCGATCTAAAAGTTTGATTGTTTTTGCATAGTGAGTTGTAACAGTTTGATAATAGTTTTTAAATTCTGCTTCTCGTTTTTGAAGTAGCCTCAAACTAGCTGTTTCTGGATTCTCTTCGCCTACTGGGTCAAATTTTGTAGGTCTGGCGGACTCGAACCAAGCTTGCACTTTAAATATAAAGTACCCAACCATGGCACCAAGAGTAAAAAGTGCTACACAAAGTAGCCACAAATTTTCGACATGCATATAAATCTTCCTCAAGATACTAGTATCTTAGAATCTATCCTTAATTTCATATGATATTTATCATAGTAAAGCTCTAATGCTCTATGTTCTAAGACGCCTCACTACTGCTTTTATTACAATCTTTCTTGTTGCTTTACTAGGCTCTTTAGCTATTTTAGCTGTTCCCGGTGATCCTGCAGAGGTTATTTTAGGTACTAATGCTGAACTTGAAACGTTAGTAACGTTACGTAAGCAACTCCGCCTAGATGTACCCCCTATAGAACTATTTTTTGGTTGGTTTTTAGCAGCTTTACAAGGTGATTTTGGTCAATCTACGCACTATAAAAAACCTGTAACACAACTTATTATGCAACGTTTAAGCGTTTCTATTTCTTTGGCTATTGGAGGTATATTAGTTGCTTGTTTGATTGCTGTACCTTTAGGGATTTTGTCCGCTTTAAAACAAGGTAGTTACGTTGATACCTTAATTATTAGTTCATCACAAGTAGGTGCAGCTGTACCCTCTTTTTGGCTGGGATTATTATTAATTCTACTTTTTAGTGTGGAATTAGATTGGTTGCCAGCAACAGAATTTGTGCCTTGGAATGAATTTAAGCCCTTACAAACTTTAAAGAGCTTACTTTTGCCTATTTTGGCGCTTGGTCTTGGACAAGCAGCTATTATTATGCGGATGACTCGAGCATCTATTCTAGATATATTAAAACAAAACTACATGCTTGTAGCAAGAGCTAAAGGTTTGAATAAAAGACGTTTGATCAAACATGCTTTACGTGGAGCACTTGCTACTATCATTACTGTGGTTAGCCTAGGTTTTGCAGAGTTACTAATTGGCACAATAATCATAGAGGAGGTCTTTAGCCTATCAGGCATGGGCCGTTTGTTACTAACCGCAGTTGATGCGCGAGACTTTCCACTTTTACAGGGACAGATTTTTATTTATGCTAGCTTTATTGTGCTTTTAAACACTTTAGCTGACTTGTCTTACCTTTTACTTGACCCTAGGATAAGTTATAGATGATACAGATGTCCAGATAAGTTTTTGCCTGATCCAACGCAAACGCAAGCGATGTCATCCTGAGCCCTTCCGAGGGTAAACTACGCGAAGGATCTCACTGCGTTACGCCACCAGAGATTCTTCGTCGTTATACTCCTCAGAATGACATGCTCACAGAGGGAATTTCTCTCTAGGGAAAAGGGTTTTCTGGGGCACTACAGTTGCTTTAGCCCTGAACAAAAAGGGAGCTTAGGTTCTCACTAATCATTTTTGTAAATCTAGCAACTTCATGTTCTCGAGTAATTTTACTTTGATTTGTTGCTACTTGAAAACTCACTGTAGTTCTATTATCACCTTCTTTGATGACTGTTATAATCACGTCTTGAAAGAATTCACTGCAATTATCTTGAGCATAATCAATATAGCTTGCTCCCCTCTGACAAAGCTCTACAGTATTATCAGCTACCACAACCCCTGTTTCTTCACTATGTTCTCTAAGGTGCCAATCAGAAGCTCTAACTAACCTCGTAACTTCATAATAAACATCTTTATAAGCAGCTTTATATTTTAGTGCTTGCTGTTGTGAAATTAGTAGTAAGTCTTGTGAACTTACCTCGCCATCGTAGTTTATTAATTCACTGAGACAACGAGTTGTTCCTAGCCTGTATAATTCATGGCCACAATAGGGCAATCCTTGAATTTCTTGTGATGATGCAGTGGTTTCTTGAGAATTTGTTCTAGGCGCACAGGAAACCAAAATCAGTACCAAGATGGTACCATAAGAGAAAAATTTCAACATTAATACCTCCACACTTGTTATAAAGCATTTTAAGCCATAAATAATGAAGATCACCTTCATTAAACTTTGGATTTTTTGCCTAGCTTCATTTTCTTAAGTGCTCGAGCAACCCCTGCGAAGCTTTTTCAATCATATCAAGCACATCCTCAAAACCACGCCCACCACCATAATAAGGGTCAGGAACGTCTTTCCTGTTTAATTCTGGAGCAAACTCTAAAAAGTATTTTAATTTATGATTGTGTTCACTAGGGCAAATTTGGCTTGCCCATAAATAATTGCTGTGGTCCATTACCAGCAAATAGTTGAAGCTTTGGAAATCTCCAACAGTGAGTTGGCGTGCCCTTTGATTTGACAAGTCAATACCTCGCTTTTGGGCTGCTTGTTGTGAACGCTTATCAGGAGGCTCACCTATATGGTAGCCATGGGTTCCTGCTGAATCAATTTTTATTTGACTACTTAAGTTGTTTGATTCAACCATACTCCGAAATACCCCTTCTGCAGTGGGTGAGCGACAAATGTTTCCTGTGCAAACAAAAAGTATGCTTATCTTCATTATTAACAATTATAACTTAGAGAAATAGTTTGTGTACTATTAAGCAGAGGTGTAAAAGTTTTTGTGAATCACTTAGGAGTAATTTAGTGTCTATAGGTAGTTAGTAGTTAGAAGTCAGCATAGCTAAGCCCTACTGACTACTAGCTACTGGTTTCTAGCTACTATTTTCAGCTTCACAAGAAAATTCACAAGTATTTATGCATAGGTGCTTATTGTAGCAAGGCTTTTTAAAGCTAGACTAATTTTCATTTGGCTTGCAACAAAACTAATTTTGTGCCAAAATTTAACTCCACCGTAAATTTTGCGGTGGAAATCATAGAGAATATATTTTCTATGAAAGTAGCATTACGAGGGGGCGATTTGGTCTCGACGTAAGTTACCGATAGAGAGGTTGCAAGCCGAGGATAGTGGTTGGCCTCGTTAATAATCCACTAAAATGTTAACTGGCAACGGTTATCAACCTTACGCACTTGCTGCTTAATTGACAGCAACATCCACTAGAAGCCCCACCTATGGCTCGCTAATTGGATGTCTCAAAGTAGGTTAGCCAATAGCTTTTAGCACTGGGCTAGTGGTGAAGTTTAAGGTGCTCGAGCTATAGACAAAGTGCCTTGTCTTTGAGCCTGTTTATAGCAAATAATAATCAAAGAATAAGCTTGTAGGAGCCTCCTTGAGGAATTTGCGGACGCGGGTTCGACTCCCGCCGCCTCCACCATCTTAAATTGCCTCTGCTGCTATATCTTTATGAAACTTCAAGTATTATCATCATTACCATAGCAAGCAATATGTTGCAGCATCACTAATGCTTTTTGCCTCAGTAGCATTGCTTTTTTGGTACATACTAACTTTCTTACTGCAATTTGTGGGAGGAAGTTAGAGTAAATTTTTTCACACGATGAATTGGGAACTTTTTTTGCCAATTAGCCTCTAAACAGTTGAGGGTTAAAAACCTCAAACCTACTTCGGAGGTAATTATGCAAAAACTTTTTGGAATAGTTTTACTTTTAGTATTTTTTGTTGCTTGCTCACAACCTAATGGTGGTAGCACTCCCCTAGATAAAGTTGCTGCTGAGCAAGCAATTTTAATTGCTGTTAACGATGCTTTACTTGCCAATGCAGACGAAGATGAGGTTGATCTTGATCTCAGTACGTCTGGAATTGTAGACCTTGCAGAAATTGCACCAAGTCATTTAGCAATCCGCTATGAAAATATACGCCGTGAGCGTAAAATTATAGAGATTATAATTAAAAATGGTGACCCTATAACTGCTACAGGCACAGTAGAAGTAAGTATTACTGGTGATGCATATATTGTGGAAATAACTCCTGGTTCTCGTAAAGAGCTTGGCAAGAAGCCTATTAATGTTATGGGAATATTGACTGTCAATGCAGAGCGAATAGATGGTAAATGGCAAGTAGTTAGTGTAGAAGGGGATTTGACACAGGGTGAGCCCGCTACAGTAGAGAGCTGGTCTTTTACACCAGATCCTTTAATTGCTGGTTCAGAGGATAACATTGCTACAGTTGATTTGAACGAACCTGACACCAATGACTTGCAAAGGGTTATTGTACGTACTAAGCGCTTGCGTCCAAGAGGGCTCTTGCATGATGATGGTCAAGATCCAGATACTACTGCTAATGATGATATTTATACAGGCCATGTAAGGGTGAGGGAGGGTGCTCAAGTAGGCAAACATTTAGGTTTCATACATGCTCTAAATTTCACTGAAACCACTGATCTGAGTGTTGATGGTAAAGGCAATTATATTTATCCCTACACTGCCTCGGCTACAGCCATTGTTGTTGAAGTAGCACAAGAGGCACCATAGTTTGCAAGAATATTTTGGTAGGGCACTATAATCATAGATTATAGTGCCCTTATCATGCACATAAGAGCATACTTTTCAACAATTGCCCTGCAATTAAATTTAACTAGGAAAATATGATCCTTATAAATCCTACTTTGAATCAACTGTTAAATGCAAAAACTATTTTAGAAGAGAAACTTGTAAACACTAATAATAACAGTCATGATACTGAATTGGTAGCAGCTGCGAAATATGGTGATAGTGAAGCCTTTGAGGCATTAGTTGACCTTTACGCTCCTAAATTACATGCAGTAGCTAGGCGTTTAGTAGGTGAGGACTTGGCAGCAGATATAGTACAAGATGCTTTCTTGGCTGCCTATAAAGGTATAAAAAACTTTCGTGGTCAAGCTAGTTTTTCAACATGGATACACAAAATTGTCATACACCGCTGTAGGCGTGTGGGTAAGCTTAGAAAAAATTATGAACCTCTTTATGAAGAAATAATTAGCACTCGTAAGGGTCCTGAAGATGCTGCTTACCAAGCTTATGTTAAGGGGGTGCTCGAGCGAGCCCTAAATCAACTACCCGAAAAGTTTCGCATGCCCCTATCTCTAAGGGAGTTTTCCGAACTTTCTTATCAAGAAATAGCTGAGGTTTTAAACATTCGTTATGGTACAGTGAAAAGTCGTATTGCTCGAGCGCGGATTATGTTGAGAGAAAGCTTAGAAAAACAGGGGGTGGTTTTATGAAAAATCTACTCAACATTGATCAGAACCTAAGCGCTTACTTAGACAATGAACTAGAAGTTAGTGATAAACAAAAACTTCAAGCAACTTTAAAGAAAAACCCTAATTTACAAATCAAGCTTGCCGAGCTGCGTGAAATTTCTAGTTATTTAGCAACTGATAGAGATGATGAAATTATCTGTCAAGATATTAAAGTAGTTATGAGGCAAGCTAGGATAGAGCGAACAAAAAAAACATTATTTTGGGTGCGCTGGGTTCTACCTACTACAGTAGGTTTCCTCTTAGGGTTAGCATTTATCGTGAGCTACTTTTACTCACCTAATGTTACTACTAAAGATCTTTATGCACAGTATCAAGCAGCTTTTGATGATGTACTTGTCTATACAGATGAGAACTTTAATTATGAATAAAAGATTCATCAGCAGACCCTTACTCAATCTTTTTACTTGGACACTTTTTTGCTTAGTAGCATTAAACGTGTTTACTTCCCAAAGCCTTGCTGAAGGGATTGATGGTGAAGTAATAGAAGTTTTAGAAAAGGTCATATTGGCTCAGAGGCAATATATAATTATAGGTGAAGCACAAGAAACAATTTTTTTTCCACCAAGAAGTATTCCTACTCAGCCAACATCACACTTTAGCCAGCCTGCCCGTGCAAATTTACAACTTATTAAAGAAAACTTTGATATCATTCTAGAAGAAGGTGGAAATATTATACAGCGTGAAGTGTGGGTACTTAAGCTTATTGCCAAAAATAATATAAGCCCAAATTGGCACTTTACTATAGACAAAGAAACTGGGTTACGCCTTGCTTATGAACAACGCACTCAAGATGGTCAGCTAGTTTCTGAGGGCTACTTTGAAAGTATCTCTGATTTACATTTACGCTTTGATCCTAATTTGGAAGATCCACTCTCACAAACCTCTCGTAACCCATCACCTGCACAACTAACTGCTGTTAGACGCCTTCTAGGCAATAGCTCTTTACCAATAGGTTTTAAACCTGTAAGGCTCGAGCGTAGCCGTATAGGAAACAGGCCTGCCCTGCGGCTAACTGCATGGGATGGTATAAATATCTTAGCTCTTTTAGTCTATCCTAATGCTTCAGCTGTGGTTCGTCCTTTTACTCCTAAAGAAGTAATTGCTCAGGCCCCTTATGTACGTAGTTTAAAGATGCGTTTTGTAACCCTCACGGTACTAGCACCACTACCAGAAAGGGTATTGGAAGACTGGCTTGAAACTTTAAGTAGGGGTCGTTTAGGATTGATAAGTCGCCGTCAACTTGATCGTTTTTTTAGAGAGTGATTTTCCTAGTATTATGGCCCACCTTATTGAAAGTCCACAAAATCAAACTATAAAATCTCTAGCACGCTTAAAGGAACGTCGCTATCGTAAGTTCAAAAGGCAATATCTTATTGAAGGAAGCAAAGAAGTAAAAAATGCCTTAATGGCAAAAGTAGCCATTGAAAAAATTTTTATTTGCTGGGAAGTTTTTGATAGCAATTTTGCCTTACCTACTAATTTACCCATTATTGAACTTTCTCTAATTGCCTTTAAAAAGTTAAGTTATCGTGATAAGCCAGAGGGAGTTATTGCACTAGCAAATATGCAAAAGATGACTCTTTCTGAGCTTAATCTACCTAAAAATCCCTTACTACTAGCTGTTGATGGTGTAGAAAAACCAGGTAATTTAGGGGCTTTGTTACGCACGGCAAATGCAACAAATATTGATGCAATATTTTTAATAGGGGAGGGGACTGACTTTTATAACCCTAATGTTATTCGCTCGAGTATAGGTTGCCTTTTTAGCCAAAAGATTTTAGAAATTGAGACATCTAGATTAATACAATGGTTAAAAAGTAAAGGAATAAAAATAGTTGCTACTTCACCACAAGCAGAGCTACCTTACTGGGAAGTAAGTTATAGAGCAGCTACTATCATTGTCCTTGGTGCAGAGAACCAAGGGCTTGGTGAAGTGTGGTTAAAAAGCGCTGAGGTTGCCGTCAAAATCCCTATGTTAGGAATAGTTGATAGTTTAAATGTTGCAACCTCAGGTGCTCTTTTAATGTATGAAACTTTAAGACAAAGGTTTTTTAGTCAAGCCTAAAATAGGCTAAGTTTGCTTAGAGTAACGGGTAGTAGTTATTAGTGCTATCAGGGACTTCCACAACAATTTTCTGCCCTAATTAACTTTGTTTACTTTTCAGGAGCAGGAGCATGCATAGTTGGAGCAGGTGCGGTTTTCATAGGAGCTTCACTAGCTAAAGCTTGGCGAAGTTGCTGATTTTCCCTTAGGGCTGCATCGAGTTGGCTACGAAGGGTGTGGTAATCATCAGGATAGACTGTTTGTACTTGGCCAACCTGTGCCTGTAATTGAGCAAGTTGAGTACGAAGGGCGTGATAATCATCGGGATAGACTGTTTGTACTTGTGCAACAGAACTCTGTGCAAGCTGTGCCCTTAAAGCCTCATTCTCAAGCAAAGCAGCATTGAGTTGCAAGCGTAACTGTGCTAGCTCACTAGTAAGCTGCTCTACACGTGTTGTTACTATAGCTGTTGTTTCATATGATGATTGTGTACTTAATACACTAACTTGTTGTTGTGCCAATTGTAATTGATTAGTCAAATTACTATTTTCAACTTTAAGCTGTTCAATAGTAGCATATAAAGACGCTACTTCAACATCAACTCCTTGCTCTCTTGCCATGGAGAGATCTGCTTCAGCAGTGCTAAGCCTAGCTCTTAGATTATTTAGCTCAGTCCGAAGATTAGATCTTTCAGCAACTACTTCATCAAGAAGAGCATCAGCATCAGCTAGATTAGCTTCACAGGTGCTGATATTACTATTTAAAACCTCATTAATTGCATTAACCTCTTCAAGTGCCACTTTTTCCTGAAAAAGCGCATTATAAGCAGCTTTGAAATTGTTAATGCAAGCCCCTTGGTTATTTGGCGGACAGTCAACTTCTTCAGGGATAACTACTTGCTGGGTAAATGCTATGGAAACAAAAAACAATATACTTACTAAGAAAACAAAGTACTTCACAGTTATAGTCCTTCCTTACTATATGATTTAACTCCAAGAGATTATACGTGATTTATGAGAAATGAGCAAGATTACTATATCACTTTAAACAAATTCGAGTTTGTGTTTAACAGAAAGAAGTTTACCTTTTCTTTCTCCTCTAAGAGATTGCTCCCTATATATCTGTTAGACTGTTGTTCTTCATAGTCTTTTTGACTTTAGTTCTTCCTAAACGTCTTCAAACACTGCTTCTAACTCATTTATCTTTATTTCAGGCAAATCTGTTAAGGCTCTTACTTATTTGTCACTTCTAATCTTAAAAACTACCATACTAGCTTCTATTTTAGCGCATTTGGCTATTTCCGAGCAACTCTAGCTATTATGCTATACATAGTGTTATGTTACTTTTGTCTTGTTGACACACCAAAACCCTATTGATATGCTTTTTTGTAAAGCTATAGAGGCTTTAAGATCTTCAAAATGTTTACCAAGAAATTGCCATTAATTAACATTGTTCTACATTGTTCCTGCACTTTAACTCAACACATAGATAGTTTTTATGTGCGAGGGAGGAGATTAGCTTGAATGCTCAAGGCGAAAAGCTCTTGCAAGAGCTTTTAAATAAAGAGCAAAGTCTTATTGTTGAGCTTGAAACAAGCAAATTGCAAGCAGAAAAGATGCTCAAGGAAGCCCAATTAGAAGCTCAAAACACTCTAACAGGTGCTAAGGCTGAAGTTGAAAAGCTAAGTGCTGACCTTGCTGCAAAAACTAAAGTTAATAGTGATGAATTACAAGCTAGTATTTTGAATCTTGCTGAAAAAGAAGTTGCAGAAATAAATACTAAAGCTAAAAGTCGCTTTCAAACAGCAGTAGAATTGGTTATGGAACGCATAACACCATGATTGCCCAGATGGATAAAATAACCCTTGTGGGTTCGAAAGGCAAGGTATATGAAGTATTAACAAACTTACAAAACCTTGGTGTAGTGCAAGTTGAACCTTTACAATTTGAATCACTTGATAAGTTTTGCTTAGAAGAAAATGACCTGCTACTTAAAGAACGATGGGACAAAATTGCTAGTAAAAGCAGTAATTTACTTAGTATTTTAGGAATAGACGAGCTTACACCTGCTCACAAGTTAGAGTCTACAGATATAGAAAGTGTAGAAACTCAGTTTAATAGTATTAATAAGCAAGTTAATAGCTTAACATCTGAAAAGCAAACTATGCTTGATGAATTAGAGATTATAAACACTTACTTACCACCTTTTCGTCAAGTTGCCTCGAGCTTAGCCCGTTTTGATGATAGTCATTATTTGGCAGGTAGTGCTTTCATAGTACCTAACGAAGAAGCTATTCAAGCTTTCAAAGCTAACGCTTTAGAGGCTATGCCAGAACAGTTGCTTCTATTTGAAAAGCCTTATGGTAAAGAGTGGTTAGTTACGGCCGCCATGCTCAAGAAAGATGCTGTTAGCTTTGCTCTTCTATTAGGAGAGTTTGGCTATGCGCCTTTAGCCTTACCTGAAAGTTATGCTGGGCATGACACTGCTAAGGCAGTTCACATTATGGAAGAACGCTTGCAAAGCATACCTGAGCGCTTAGAAAGCATTGATGCTGAACTAGAAAAAATTAAAAGCCAAAAGTCTGAGCTGCTACAAGCTATAAATAGAGCAGCTATAAATCAGCGAAGGCGCTTTGAGGCATTGACTAACTTGCTCGAGAGTAAATATGGCTTCGCCTTGCAAGGCTGGTTACCTAGTCAAAACAGCCCAAAAGTAGTAGCTGCCCTTGAAAAACATTACCCCAAAGATGTAATTATTGAAACTCGTCCAGCCGATGAGCATAGTGATGAGGATATCCCAATTAAACTTGAAAATCCAAATTGGATTAAACCTTTCGAGGGGCTTCTTTCTCTTTTCTCTCCACCTAAATATGGTAGCTTTGATCCTAGCTGGACATTAGCTGTTTTCTTCCCTTTTTTCTTTGGTTTGGTGGTGGGTGACATAGGCTTTAGCCTTTTATTTTTGATAATAGGTTTTTCCTTACGTGCTAGAGGTAAAGCTAATAAAAAGCTTAGCCTAGGGCCTTTAAATGTTACTATAAAACCTGCAGCACTTTTACCTGTAGGTACAGTTATTAACTGGTGTGCTGTGTGGGGAATTATTTGGGGATTTTTGTATGGTGAGTTCTTTGGTAACTTTTTAGAGCACTGGCCTCAAGCAAAGCCCATTTTTTACACACCACTGCACAGTGATAATGGCTTTATACCTATTGCACTCTTTCGAGTAGAGCAATTTACACCTTTGCTACTACTTTCTCTTGGGTTTGGGGTACTGCAGGTTTTAGGTGGTTGGGCTATTCGTGCTTATTATGGTCATAAGCACCATGACAAAAAACACTTTTGGGAAGGTGTTGGTATGTTCACTGGTTTGTTAGCCTTAGTTATTTTTGCAACTGCTTTTTTGCAAAACGGGCTTAATGCAGCTGTGCAAACCATTGTTATAGCTGGCTTGGCTATTTTTATCTTTGCTGTTTTTGTGTCACGCATGCCACTTATGCTTATAGAGCTTATCTCAAATGGTGGTAATATTCTCAGTTACCTAAGACTCTTCGCAGTTGGTCTTTCTGCTGCTCTAGTAGCTAATCTAGCCACCGATCTAGGCTTTGCTATCAACAGCAGTTTGCCAATAATTGGACCTGTAATAGGTATTCTAGTGGGGCTTTCTGTTCACCTTATAACTTTAGTACTCACTATTATTGGTCATACCTTACAACCCTTACGTTTGCACTATGTTGAATTCTTTACTAAATTTGGTTTCTACGACGAAAATGGTCGTCCTTATCAACCCTTTAATCTCTTAGGAGGCAGATAAATGAAAATGTTAATTAGTACTCTTGTTTTTGTTGGTATTTATGCTCTTTTACTTAGTTTTGGTCTAGCCGAAGAAGCAGAAGCTGCTAGCAACGGCACAAGCGGTATAGGCGCAGGTTTGCTTGGTGTCGGTGCTGGTTTAGCTATTGGATTAGCAGCTATTGGTGTGGGAATTGCTCAAGGAGGCATTGGTAGTGCGGGTGCTGGTACACTTGCTGAAAGGCCTGAAGCCTTCGGCCAAATTTTGATCTATTTGGTTATACCTGAAACACTGATAATCTTTGGCTTTGTGATTGCTTTCTTCTTAAACGGTAAAATAGGCGGTTAATGTGGCTGATCTTGCTGCTTTGCTCGAGCGCGAAGCAAGTTTAGAGAAAGAGACAGTGATTTCTGAGGCTAAAGCACAAGCTTCAGAAATTGTTGCTAAGGCAAAAGAAGAAGCCCAAGCGCTTATTTCGCAGGCAGAACCTGCACTAGCTAAGCAACACGAGGCCAAAATTTTACGAGTTAAAAGTGCAGCCCAACTTAAGGCTTCTGCTCTTAAACTACGGACTCAAAATGAAGCTGTACAGAAAGTCTTTGATCAGGCAGAAAAGAATATCAAAAAACTTGTCAAGGACAAAGATAAATATCAAGCAGTATTAAATAAGCTTTTTCTGGAAGCTAAAGAAACTGTAGGTGAAGTATCAACTGTTATAATCAACCCTGCAGATAAAGAGTTGCTTGAGCTTGAAGATTTTAAAGTTAAAACTGACAAGTCTGTCTTTGCTGGTGTAAAATTACAAGGTAAAGATATGGGCGCTACCGTTGAAAATAGTTTGCCTGCTAGACTTGCTAGCTTGCGTGAAGAGTTATCCTCAGAGGTTTTTCGTGCTTTGTTTAATTAAGTAGGCTCTCAATGCCCCAAAATTTTGCTTACATAAATGCTAGAATACGTGGCTTAAAATCCCAGCTTTTAGATACTAGGTTTTTTAATGAAGCTTTAAATGCTGATGATTTTAAAGCTTTTACTGCTGCATTATCTCAAACTCCTTACCTATCAGATTTAGAAAAAGCTGGGGAGCGTTTTTCAGATCTAAAAGTTATAGATGAAGCTGTAGGACGAAATTTTTATCGAACTACACGCAGTATCCTAAATTTTTCTGATGGCAAAGCAGGTAAGTTTATAGCCTTACTATTAATGCGCTATGATTTAAATAATATAAAAACTATAGCTAGGGCCAAACATGCTGGTTATAAGCAAGAAGAAATAGAGGCACAGCTCTTGCCAGCTGGAGAACTTAAGCCTGCTATTTTATCGGTAATAGCCGCAGCCAAAGATATGGTTGGAGTAGCCCAAGCCTTAGCCAGCACACCTACACCACTTAGGAGTGCTTTTGCCAAGGCACAAGCAAAATATGCTAGTGATGGAGATTTGCAGCAACTCGAGCTAACTTTAGATCGCGAGTACTATCGCATTATACTAAGGACATTAAAAACCTTAAACCCTCCCCAGAAATTTAAACGCTATATTCAAAATGAAGTTGATGCTACTAACTTGCGCAGCGCTCTAAGTTTGCGTGGAAAAAGCACTCATGAAGAACTATTTATCAAAGGTGGCAACGAAATAAATCATAGTACCTTTGAAGCAATAATTAACGAGTCCTCATCAAGTGTACTACAAACTCTATCAGGAACTAGTTTTGCTGCTGTTGCTGAGACAAGTAACTTGAGTGAAGCAGAAGCAATAATAAAAGGCGTGCTCAAGAAACGAGCTGAAAGCTTGGCCTCTGACTCTCTTAATATAGGTCTTGCTACTAGCTATCTACGTGCCAAGGAAGCTGAAAGCGCTAAAATTCGCTTGCTTGCTAGAGGGAAGTATTACAATGTGCCTCCAACTACTTTAGAGAAGGAGTTAGGAAATGGCTAAAATGCTTATGCTTACCGATAGCGAGACAGCTACCGGCTTTCGTTTAGCTGGAGTAACTGTTCATGAGGCCAGCTCAGAAAGTGCCCAAACAGCTTTAGAGGACATCATTATTAGTGATGAATATGGCCTTGTAGTAGTAGATGAAGGCTTAATCCCTGATCCTAATAAAGCTACACAGCGCATAATGCGTGGGCGAACTCTACCAGTGCTTTTGTCCATGCCTAGTCTTGGAGTGGCCTTTAAAGAAGAAAGTGATGATGCTGCTGAGTATATGAAGGCTTTAGTACGTAGTGCTATTGGGTTTGATATAAAGCTCGAGTAGAAATACTTCTTCTTTTTAGTACTTATGAAAATTATGAAAACCCACACGCCTCTTCTTGAGCTAACTATTCTATACTTTAATAAGAAAGTAATTATGTTAAACCTAAGGAGATTAATGTGAAATACATCCTAATAATAACTTGCTTTTGTTTTGTGCTTTTCCTTAGTGCTTGTGCACCTAGAACAGAATTGAGCACAGAAATTAAGCCTACGCTCCTTTCAATTACTGTGCCACAAACAACCGAAGGGGCTTTAGTGCTACAAGGGCGCTACTTTGGTGATGGTCAAAGAGGAGCAGGAGTAGACAGTTATGTAATTTTAGGTGCAGACATCAATGGCAAGGGCGGAGTGCGTGTTGCTCCTGACATATGGTCACCTTCTAAGATAGTCATTAATAAAGTACCTTTAGAGGCAGGGTATGGTTACGCTTATGTTGTTGTAAACGGCGCTGTTAGCAATGCTTTACCTGCTAATCTTTATTAATTTATAGGTTTGTAGCCATAGCATTAAAACTAAGCTCCCACTTGTTCCTAAATAAGATGAGTTGTGGTAGAGAAGCAAAATAAAACCTTGCTTCTCTATTTGCATCAAATGGTACTTAGCAATAATTAAAAAATAATTAAAAAATAATAATCCTTAAATCTAAACCTGCAACACCTGCGACTTAATTTTGAGTGACGGCAAATCCCCCTCTAGAACAAGTTTTCTCTGTAAGTGTGTCTCTTTGCGATCTATGAAGCAAGAATTCCACGTTTATTCTCTTGCGAGAATAAATTTTGAGTGTCAGCTCAAAAAATCTAGCTATGGGAGTATCAATTCCCTTGTATCCTCGTTAATATGAATATAGTTATTGTTGGTGGTGGTGAGATAGGTGTGCTTCTAAGCGAGGCCTTGCAACATTCACACAACGTAACCGTACTGGATATTGACTCTGAAAAAGGATCTAACTTTTCCAACCTAGATGTACAGTTCATGGTAGGTAGTGGTTCTGATCCAAAAGATTTGCAAGCAGTTAAGGCTGATAAAGCAGATGCTCTTATTGCTAGCACTTCCAATGATGATATTAATGTACTTGCTTGCTTGGCTGCAAAGGGTTTGGGAACTAAGCAAACTCTTGCTTTTGTAACTCGTCCAAGGTATGTACAGGCTTTTGCTGAACAGGGACCAATGGAGAGTGTGGGGTTGGTTATTGATCGTATGCTTTGGCCTCAGCGCCTTTTGGCTAAGCAAATTGTAGACATTGTTCGAGTGCCTCGAGCAGTAGAAACAGCTTTTTTCGCTAATGGTAAAATTAAGTTAATTGAATATAAACTAGAAGAAGACGATCCTTATGTAGGTATGTCTTTACTCGAGGCTACACTACCTCAAAGTGTGTTAATGGTAGGGTCTATCCGTGAGGATGTTTTTGAGGTACCTTCTGGGGATACATTGCTTCAAGTTGGTGACAAGGTTGTATTTATGGGTATTACTAGTGCTATGAAGGCACTTGAATCCCGTTTTGCTCCTAGACAACGCAAGGTGAAGATAAGCATTATTGGTGGGGGTAATGTGGGGGCTATGGTTGCTGAGCAACTGCAACATGATAGGGGAGTGCGCTTAACTATTTTAGAGCAAGATGAACCTCGCTGTGAGAAACTTGCAAAGAGTTTGTCTAAGGTACTTGTTTTAAAGGGTGATGGTACAGACCTAGAGCTTTTAGAGCAAGAAAGGCTAGATGAAACAGATGTGCTAGTAGCAGTTACAGATGATGATAGTAAGAATCTTTTAATTTCTTTATTGGGTAAACATTTAGGTATTCCCAAAGTAATTACTCGTATAGGTAGAACTAAGAACCGTCGTCTTTTTGAAAAGGTAGGTATTGATTCACTGTTAACTCCACGCAGTGCAGCAGTTCAAGATGTGCTTAATTGGCTCGAGCTAGACGAAGTAGATCACCTAGTTAATATAGAAGGTCGTGCTGAAGTTGTAGAGGTAACTTACCCTCAAGATTGTTGTATTGGCAAGATTAAGGATTTAGGCGCTCCCCCTAATAGCCTAATAGGTGCAATAATGCGTGATTTGCGTGTGATAATTCCAGATGGGGAGACCGTTATTGAAGGAGGAGACCATCTTTATATAGTCACTACTCCAGATAATGTTGAGGCTGTTCATGCTTGGCTCGAGCAGAAAAGAAAAGAAAAATCATGAGATTTCTCCTTTACATTTATAACTATGTATCCAGATAAAAGGAGTCAGAGAAATGATATATGAGCTTTTCGAGGAAATTGTTTTAAGTCGAGATATTCCAAACGAAGGGCTTAGAAAAGGTGATATTGCTACTATTGTGGAATACCATCAAGTTCCTAATAAAGAAGATGGTTATTCGTTAGAAGTGTTTAATGCTGTGGGTGACACAATAGCTGTGATAACTGTACCTGAATCTGCAGTAGAGTCTCTAACTGAAAATGAAATACTTAGGGTAGCAGTTTAAGTATGCATTGACATAACCCTATATTTATTTAACGATATAGGTATGAATGATAGGAAGGTAAGTCGAACTCAAATTCAACTCTATGCTCTTTTGCTGGAAAAGCATCCCAAAGGCGTTTTTGCTTATAACTTACAAAACCAGCTTGATATTAGTTACGGCACGCAATATGCCCTTTTGCGAAAACTCGAGCAAGAAGGCATTATTCAAAGCAAAGTCGAAGCTGCTAATCCCAAAGATTTAGGACGTCCTGTAAGGCGATACTACCACTTAACAAATAAAGGGTATTCTCTAGCCCATAAAGTGGTAAAGGGTGAGGTGCAATTTTTAAGCCGTGCGTTTCGTGAAAACGTGATTCAACAAGCTTTACCTACTTAAATTTTGCTTTCAAATGGAGTGACAAAGATAATGATTGATACAAAAAACTCTATAAATCAGAAAGATAAAGATGAGACGCTCAGTGAAGTACATGATGTTGGTCTTCCTAATGGTACTTCAGTTTATGTACCTACAGATTCACCCCAAAGAGCAGGTTTGCGTCCTGTCCTAAGCGAAAGTGAAGTAGAGGAAGTTGTATCTAGGTTTAATATTGGACGTATGAATTTGCCTAAGCCATGGGCTGCTCGTCATCGTCTTACTACTGAAATCTTATCGAGTGGTGATCCTTACCAGATTGCTGTACTAGCTAGTGAACTATACCGTTGGGATATAGACATGAGCTTATCTGATCTTGACAGAAAAGCTTATAGTCTAGCTTTACGCCTTCTTTCTAGTGAAATTAGTGCTGTTTTAGGTATTACTAAAGAAGAAGCTCTACTAATTCTTTTTGGTGAAAAAGGAGCCCTCACTAAACTCATTAAAAAAATTCAGCCAGAGCTTTTTATAGAAGATGCTTTAAGGGCTAATTCACTAATAAATCGTTTAGCTACCGAGTTAGGAAGTTATGAAGCTGTTGACAACTACTTAACAACTAAAGATGAAGAGCTTGGTGGCGAAACACCTTTATATTTTATAAAGAAGCAAGGGTTAGATGCACTTGAGAAACTCGCATCTTGGATGGAAGAAACTGCTTTTGGATAAAAGGGGACAAGAAAATTTGGAAGAGTTTGTAGAAAAAGCTGAAGGCGAAGCTTACCGTATAATCAAAGCCCTTTACATGAAAACTCCTTTAAGTGTGAGAGGAAGTTTACAAGGGGGGCGTTACAATGTTCCTAACTTTCATAAAGATGGTTTTTCAGCTCTTTATTTATCAACTACAGAAGAGACAGCTTTATCTGAAATAAAACAAAACAAAGCTCTAAAAGAAACTAGGTTAATCTTACCTGTAAGTTATAGGTTTAAGCGAAGTCTAAATCTTAACTCAGAAATTTGCACTTTCCTAAAAATCAATGCTTCCTTACTGCTTGAAAATTGGAAGCCCCACAATTTAATCAAAAAATTAGCCCCTACACAACAACTAGCTTTTAGGCTTCATAAAGTTAAAATTGAAGCACTTTTTGTACCAAGTGTAAGAAACAAAAGTGGCACAAATATTGTGGTATTTCCTGAGAATCTTTTAGAAGACAGCTTTGTAAGAATAAAAGATCAAAGTAAAGTATTTAATGATATGCTTGCAAGGGCATAAAACTAGATATTGATATGAGAGCCACTATGGCATGTGAAAGGAAGGTAGGAAGATCTCTTAGGAGTATTTGGCACAAAATCTTTAAAAACCCCTCTCCAGAAGGAGGGTGAGCACAGCACTGTATGAAAACCCCTTCTTGAACGCGTATCTACAGAAAAACCTACCCTTATAAGGATAGGGAGATCCATATCAACACCAATGAGAGTCCAATATGAAATTCAAACCTATTAAAGCTGCTCTAGCTTTTATTCTAGTTACTTTAATTGCTAACTTAGGTTGTTTTTTACTGCTTTATTTATCTCAATTTAGCCAAGAAGGTAATCCCTTTACACAATTACCACTAACAGTGGTTATACTTTTTGGTGCTTTGTTTACAGGTTTAACCTTCCCTTTAGGAAAGCTTTTAAAAGAGCAAGACGCTAACCTTTGGCTAGTAGCAGCAATAAGCCTATTTGTAAATATGCTAGCAGCGTTAACGCTAGATAAAGTAAGTATAAACTCACCTGCTGAAAGTATTGATACTATTGCAGGAGCATGGTGGTATATATTAGCCCCTATTACTGCTATATCTCTAGCACACTTTTATACTCATATATTTAAAAAACATGCTGGTTTGCTTACAGCAATGACCGTTTACATTGTATGTACCCTGTTAGCTAATTTTACCTTTGATAGCTTTTTACCTTTACCACAAATTGGTCTAATTAGTGTAGGCACACTTTTTTTTGGCATAACCTTTACTCAGCGCGATAGGGTTCATCAATATGGCCGCTGGAAAGCTTACCTAATGATTTTTATAGCAGCCATCACCAATGTTATTCTTGCTCTTATATTAGAAACACCCCTACGCTTTGTAGCAGTAAGCTTCATGGCAATTGTTATCTCTGAAGTAGCAGATACTGAAGTTTATCAGCATTTTATAAAGCAAAGTTGGATTACTCGTGTAGCTGCTTCTAATGCAATAAGTATTCCCTTAGACACTATTATTTTTACGGTTTTTGCTTTTTATGGTCAGCCTTGGGCTACAGCTTCTTGGATGCTTGAAGTAATAGTCACTGACATAGCAGTCAAGCTAGTAGTAGGTTTTCTAGCTGCTATACGCCTTGTGGGAAACAGAGGTAAAATATCCCCTGCTGTGGCTACATAATTCTATTAACCTAAATAACCTAACACCCTGGCCACATTAGAAGGTAAATGAAAATAATCATTTTTAGTTATTTCTTTTAAGGGTTTGTTGAGGTGGTGGGCTAGGTAACAGTGGGTGGCTTGCTCGAGTTGCCTCAAATTATTAGTATCAGCTAAAATGAAAGGTAACAATTCTTGCATTTGTTCTGCCAAACGTTGCTTTGCAAGGTAACAAGCTACTAAAAGAGAATCTCTGTTTAGATAAGGTAAATAAGCCTCAGGGTTTACAGCTAGTTTTTGACTAGCGTCTTTAACTGCATGAGAAGTGCTTAAACGTTGGCAATGTGAACAAAAGTTCTCTTCTGGCACCTTAAAAACTCCACAAATTTCACAAGGTTGCCAACCAAGGGCCTTACGCTGAGCTTTCTGTCTCAAATAGGCTTGGGTCAAATTAAAAATGATTTTGGTTAGATCTTCAGACAAGTTCAGCTGACTTATTTGCTGAGTAAGCTTTGACAACTCTTCTTCATCTATGACTATAGGGTTTTTAGATACCTGTTGTTGTAAAGTCTTTTCTAAAACACCAACTCGAAAGCGAATGTCTTTAATACCCTTAACAGCAAAGTTCTCCCTGTAAGACTTTAGAAAATGTTGCCTTTGTAAGGTTAAATGTGTGGCTGTTTCATTATCGGAAACTTCAACAAGAAGGATACCTTCTTTGAAGCTTTTGGCAGAACTAAATTTACTTACATCTTTTACCACTTTAGGCCACAGAACCACTACCTCTGCACGTTTTATAGCTTGTCTTATGCCATTTTGGGCAAAAGCTTTATCAATATAATTACCTATGCGTTGGGGGTGATGAGACATTTATATTATTATAACCGTTAATAATAAGAAAACTCATTGATGACGAGGGTCAAATATATCCCTGTAAGCATCACCTAGTAAATTTGATGCTAGTACAAAAAGTACTATAGCTAAGCCCGGCCAGAAAGAGATGTACCAATAGGCAAATGGTTGGCCGGGTTTTCCTTGTAAAAAGTCACGGGCAAAACTGATCATTTGCCCCCAATCTGCAGTGCCTAGCTCTGCCCCTAAGCCTAAAAAAGCCAAAGTTGAACTGAGTAACACTACACCACCAATATCAAGGCTAGCAATAACTATTAGTGAGCTTATAGAATTAGGTAAAATATGTTTAAAAAAAATGCGACTTCTCTGGGCTCCTAAAGCCCTAACACCATCAACAAAATCAAGTTGCTTTATACGCAAAATATCCCCACGTAGAAGCCTAGCATAGGTTGGCCAACTAACTAGTGCCAGAGCTGTTAGAGCTGTTACCAAGCTTGGTCCAAAAATAGCTACAAATACTATTGCTAAGATAAGGTTGGGAAAAGCGAAAATAATATCTGTAAAGCGCATTAACAAACTATCTATCCAACCACCAAAGAAGCCTGCCATTCCTCCAATAAGTACACCAATACTAAAGCTAATAATAGAAACCAAGATACCCACATAAAAAGCCATACGTGTACCCCAAATGACACCATAAAAGATATCATAACCAGCAACTGTGCCCATAATGTGTTTTCTAGAAGGTGGTTGGGGAATTGGGGCAAAACTTTCTCTAGGCACATTAAGGCAGCTACGTGGTGGTATTAGCATAGCTCGCCAGAAAATTGTGTTACGTGGACTGCGTAAGAAGTTAACACCAACTTGCCCCTCTGGCAAATTAACTTCTGGTATTTGGATATTTGGTAAGTTTCTATAAGTTAATTTTCCCTGAAATTTGTCTAGACGTTGATACCACTGCCAATTAGCAGAATCTATAGCACTAGCTAGGTCCCTAGCACATCTATGACCACGATAACGTTCAACAATAAGTGGTGCAGTAATAACATGTGCTAGAATAGCAATAGCTATGTAGAAAACTAATAAGCTTACTCCAACAATAGCTAAGTTATTGCGACGTAAGCGTTTTAGAGCCTTCGGCTCAGTCATATCTAATCCTAGGATCAACTACAGTGTAAAGAATGTCTACTACTAAATTAGCAAGAACAACTATAACAGCAGTTAGTAGTGCAAAACCCACTACTGCAGGTACATCCAAACCTCTTGCAGCTGCTATAAACCATGAACCTAAGCCATCATAGTCAAAAACAAACTCAGTAACTATCACACCATTAAATAAACCAGCTATAGTCAACCCTGACAGTGTTATAACTGGAATAAGTGCATTACGTCTAGCATGTTTAAGGTTTACTACCTTTGTGGGTAATCCCTTGGCTCGAGCAGTCCGCACGTAGTCTTGAGAAACTGCTTCCAGCAAAGATGATCTGGTAACACGCATGATTTGAGCATTTAGTACTATTGCTAAAGTAGTTACTGGTAAAACAAGGTGTAATAATGCGTCTATTAGTAAGTCGAAACGACGATTTATGATTGCATCTATAGTCATAAAACCTGTAGGAGTACTAATAGTACCATTGGCTATTTCGATCATGAAATTAGATGAGACACGACCTATACCAAACCATCCTAGGCCACCATAAAAAATAACCAGAAGCCAAATAGCAGCTACAAAAGTAGGCAGTGACCAACCTATAATCGCAATTATTCGCAAAAACTGGTCTATTAACTTATCTCTATTAAGTGCAGCAAGTGTGCCCAACCAAAACCCAACACCAATAACAGGCAATAAAGCATATAAGGCTAGTTCTATGCTAGCTGGCAAGCGTTTTTTTATAGTAGTAATAACAGGCTGCTTAGAAGTGCGAGAGTAGCCTAGATTACCCTTTAAAACTTCCTGTAGCCAAATGCCATACTGAACATGAAAAGGTTTATCCAAACCATATTGTTTTATGATGCGTTCTATATTTTTGGCCTGCTGCTCACTTTGTACATAACTAGCTGCTCGTTTTTCTCGAGAGATAAACTGCAATAATCCAAAAATAATAAGTGTAATAATACAAAGCATCAGGGGTAACATAAGTAGTCTACGTGCTATGAATGCAAACATACTTTATTCTTTCAATTCTAATTCAAAGAGGTGTACAGCAACGTTTTCATAATCATGAAAAAGATAATTGTTAAGATTTTTGACTAAAATTCGCACTTTTTTCCTTGCAAAACTTGTAAACTAGCATTAGCTAGTAACCAATCCTCACTAAGTTGCTCCTTTGTAAAAGGACTAAACGATTTTCCTAAGAGATACTACTCATACCCCACCCAATTGCAAATTTCAACTAGCTCCCATAACTATGTCAGCTAAATACAATACCAAGCTACAAATTGACGGTTAGGACTATCATCAATTTCCCTCACAATATCATAGAGCGTTACTATCAGTAATTAAGCAAAGTCTTAAGAGCATTAAAATCCGTCCCACATTAATATCTTCTAGCAGCCATTTAATTTTTAGAAATGCTCTTCCACAAGTAATAGTGGCTTACCATTGGATTATAATAGACACCTTCTATATTGTCTCTAGTAACCATAAAAACCTGCGCTGTTGGATATACTATGATAGGAACTAGTTCATAGGCACGGTGGGCAACAGCACTATAAAGACTAGTGCGTTCTTCAGGGTTACTAATACTACGTGCCTGTTCAATGTAGTTATCTATATCTGTGTCTTGAAAACTTACCTGTTGCCCATAATATCCTTGAGAGTGGTAAAAAACATGAACAAAGTTGTCAGGATCAGCATAGTCAGGCCCCCAACTAACTATATTGACTGGCAATTTGTTAGCATGACGTTCAGTTAAAAACTCAGGCCAATCTATACCCCTTACATTAATTTTAAACTTAGAGTTTAAGTCCTCTATATTTGCTTTAAAGATTTCAGCAATCGTCCTGCGAGTCTCATTACCACTGTTGTAACTAATGGTTAATTCAAAGCCCTTTTCCCAAAGTCTACCATCAAAAGCTTTTCTGAAATGTTCTTCAGCCTTTTCGGGATCGTAGGCATAAATAGGTACTTCTGGATCATAACCTAAGAATGAAGGAGGTAGTGCCATTGTTAGCACAACACCATTACCTAAAAACATAGCGTCAGCAAACTCTTGTAAGTCAAAACTGTAGGCAAAGCCCAGGCGAACGTCTAAATCTGCAAAAAAATCATTAGGAACTCCTTTACCATCAAGCTCTCCTGAGCCTACATTGATTTTATTATCTTCAATAACTATGTCTTGAACTAAATGTATCCCACCTACGCCGAGAGATGCCCAAGAAGAATCTTCATGTACTTCTATTCCCTTTAAACCACGTACTTGGTTTTCTAGAGTAACCCAGTCAATATTACTACCTAATAGAATGCGATCAGCATCACCGTTTTGTAAAGCGAGTAAGCGAGATGATAACTCCTCTACACTTAGAATTTGTACATTTTTAATAGCTGCTGCTTCACCCCAGTAACCATCAAAACGTTCAGCTATGACATCACTACCATCCCAATTTACTAACTTGTAAGCTCCTGTGCCACTAGCATTATTATGTAAATAGCTTTTTACTTTAGGATCTATGCCTACCCAATCGCGCCAAGTTTCTTCAGTCCCATCCCATTCACTATTTTCAATAGCCCATTGGCTATCAACAATGCTAGCATTAGTATACAAAAGTTTCACAAAAAAAGCAGGGTCAACTTTGGGTAAGTTAAATTGTACGGTGTACTCATCTAAGCACTCCACAGAACTATCAATCATTTCCCAAGTAATGTTAGGGTCATCATTGGCATTGCTACCATCATTATTTAAAAGTGTTTCAGCATGGAACCAAACCCCTGACTCAGAATCGTTTATGACTAAAATACGTTCTATAGAGTATTCTACATCCTTACAACTAAAATCGTTGCCACTATGGAACTGTACACCCTCACGCAAAGTGTAAGTGTAGATAAGTCCATCTTCAGAAACTTCATAATTAGTTGCTAGAGTGGGTTCGTATTCAGTAATGCTCCTACCCTTGTAGCTATAGAGGGTTTCATAAACATTTTCAATTATTTCACCTGAAGCAGAATCATAAGCAGCTTCAGGGTCAAGAGTTTGGGCTGTGCTAAAAGTCATATAAACGTACGTATCCGATCCTGTTTCAGCCCATACCAAACTAGTGATCACTGCCAAGATAATTAATAAGGTTATTTTATTCATAGTTCTCCTAAGCAAAGCGAGAGTACATTTTGATTTTAAGGTTATCCTTAGTTAGCACTCCTATTTAAGTCTTTGGGCATATAATTTGCCACTTGTACTAATAATTTAACATTCTTGCACTTTACTAACAAGAATGCGATTATTGTTGCTTACAAAATTAAGACTATAGTTATAAACTCTTAGGTATGCAAAGAAGAGTTTGGCTAACTATATTACTGTTTCCTTTATTGCTTTGTTCATGCATTAGGCGCGGAGATGGCCTCGAGCCTGTTATAAACATTACCAACCCCAAAAATGGCACTATCAAAAGTGGTGATAACCTGATTATAACTGGCTACGCATTAGATGATGTAGGCATTAGATCGCTTAGAGTTAATGGCAATGATTTGCTCAAAGATAAATTATTAAAAAGTGAGCGTAACAAGAAGTTAATCCGCTTTGATTTTGCACCTACTTTCATTCAAGAAGGGAAATGGGGAGCAAACATAGAGGTTGAAGACAAAAGTGGTCGTGTGAGTGCAATGCGTTATGAGCTTGAAATAGATGCTACTTTGCCAAGTGTTAAAGTAATTCCTCCTAGTCGTTTAGGAGAGAACCAAATGAGTGTTTCGGGGGTGGCTCGAGACAATAATCTTCTAGCGCGAATTGTTGTCAATGGCATAGATATATCATTCTCAGCAGCAAAAGAAAAGTTCTTTACAGTTGATGTGCCTTATGCTGATTCAGTTTTAGTAACCGTCTATGATCAGGCTGGTAATAGTCGTAATTGGGAAACAAGGCCTAAGAATTAGCAAAGTGAAGTGCACCACGATGTGGTTCTTTGCTACGGTTTGTAAGGGGGAAGCTCGAGCACACTTACTTCTCCAATAGGGTTAAAGTCATACCCTCTGTAGGTACTAACCAACTCGTTTGAAATAAAGCTGAATAAAGAACTGGGGCTATAGTGGAATATGATTACTTTTGTGTAGCAAAAATATTGGTTTACTTTTTCTTGCTAAACTTTATTATTACTCAAACTACTTACGATAACTTGATTGAATTTCAAAACTGTACATCTTTCAAATTGAGAAAACCTTGAAGGAAAAGAGTAAAGGTCAGTTCAGGGTAAATCAGGTCGAGATAAAAAAGCTCTGTTCTTGCCAAGCCTTTTTCCCTATGCTATATTTGTAAGGCGAGTAAGAATCTCTATATTAGGAGGCAACTATGCCAGAAGAATTTGATGTTTGTATAGATACTTATTTACCCCTAGAACTTCAAGAAGAAGCTAAGGAAAATGCACTAAGGGTGAATCCTGCAAATGCCCTTGAAATCACTGAGGAAGGTCTTGTTGATAATCAAGGTAGATTAGCTTTAGAAATAGGTAAATTTTGGCCAGTAGGGTCAACTATACGCATTCACTTTATGGATGGTGATAGTGCTACACATGAAAAGGTCAAAGAGCATAGTAAGGGTTGGATAGAGCATGCTAATATTAATTTTGAATTTGTAAATGATCCAAATGCAGAAGTGCGCATTTCTTTTCGTAAACCAGGATATTGGTCATATGTTGGCACGGAGGCTTTGAGCGTCTCTAAAAACCAACCAACTATGAATTTTAGTGGTCTTACAACTACAACACCAGAAAAGGTTTATCAGAGGAAAATACCACATGAATTTGGCCATATGCTAGGTTGTATTCACGAACACCAAAACCCTGATGCTGGTATCCTGTGGGATAAAAAGGCAGCGTATAGCTTTTACCAAAAGCGTGGTTTGAGTAAAAAACAAGTTGACTCAAATATTTTCAACACTTACAAGCGTGAACAAGCAAGGTTCTCAGACTTTGATCCCAAATCAATTATGCTATATCCCATCCCACCAGGGCTTACTACAGATGGTTTTTCAGTAGAGTTGAACCGCAGTTTGTCTGAAACAGACAAGAAATTTATAGGTATAGTTTATCCAAAACAAGTTCACCAAGCACGTCTTATCTCTTTAGAATGCGTAAGTTCTCTAAATGAAAGCACAGATCATTTAACTCTAAAAATCTATGGAGAGGATTCTCCTCATTTTAAAGGAATTAGCATGTCTTCTGGAGAAAGTGCTTCCCTTGAAGATATTCCTCTTATAACTTTTGATAAAGATGGTCATGTTCGTATTGACCTTCAAGTACGCCATTCAGGTAACAAGCTGAGCTTAGGAGAATTTTCCATAAATCAAGCAGATCAGGGTGGGCAAGTACAAACCTTTAGAGAAGGCAATGCTGTTTATGAGCTTAGTTATGAAGTTGTTGAACATAAGGTTTAAACAACTATGTCAGCTACAAAGTCTATTTATGCTTTGCTGGTAGGGGTAAATGAATATCTTGCGGTAAGTAATCTCGAGGGATGCTTAAACGATGTTGAGAATATTAAAATATACTTAGAGGGGCGGGCTACTGGTAACAAAAAAGTTGATGTTCATACTAAAGTACTGCTTGATGAGGAAGCTACCTATGATGCTATTCTCAGAGAATTTGAAGAACACCTAACCAAAGCTGGTAAAGATGATATAGCTCTGTTTTATTTTTCAGGCCATGGCACTCAAGAAGAAGCACCTAAGGGTTTTTGGAATATAGAGGCAGATAAACATAATGAGGCACTAACTTGTTATGATAGCTATGTAAGAGGCCATGGTGTATGGGGTCTAGCTGATAAAGAGATTAGCTTTTGGCTGAGCCAAATAGCAGAAAAAGAGCCTGAGGTGGTGGTTATTCTAGACTGTTGCCACTCGGGACATGCTACGCGTGATCCCACAAAGATGGAAAACAAAATCCGCTTGGTTTCGGTACCTAAATATATGGGGCAGCGGCCTCTAGGAAGTTACTGTTTTGCTAAAGGTAAACGCAGCATTACCCCAGAAGAATTACCTCCACCTGCAAAGCATATAGCTATAAGCGCTTGTCGAGATGAAGAGTTGGCAATCGAGGTCACAAGGGAAAAAAAGCGGCAGGGGATATTCTCTTATTACTTGAATGCCACTTTAGAAGCAGCAAAAACACCTATAAGTTATCAAGATGTTGCTTCATTAGTAAAAACACGCATTGCGAACATTGAAAGCCAAAACCCACAGTCCAAAGCTTACGGAGGAGCGAATTTAGATAAGGCTTTTTTAGGTGGAGAAATTTTAAAAAGGGGTAGTTATGTTGTTACCTATAAAACAGATGAAGAAAAATGGTTTGTTAATGCAGGTAATGTACATGGTTTAGGTGTTTTAGGTGAAAGTAGTGGTACTGAATTAGCACTTTTTGAAATTAGTATAAGCCAAGAGAATTTAAATAAAGTTTCTGAGGCTATAGCTAGTGCAGAAATAGTTAATGTTGAGCCCCATAGAGCTTTTCTAAGCATTTTAGAGGGTGACATAGATAAAAGTAAGCAATATCGAGCTGTGATAACTAAGCTTAATACTCCTAAGCTAGAAGTACAACTTAGGGGAGATAATAAAGGTGTGACTCTAGCTCGTAAAGCCTTGAACAGCAGTAGTGATGAGGATGAACCTTCGCTTTTCCTCGAGGAAGTAAAAGATGCTGCCCGTTACTACCTTACTGCTGAAGACAAGAAATATTTGATTAAAAGGCCTAATGAGGACAGGCCACTAATTAAGGCTATAGAGGGTTATACCAAGGATAGTGCAGATGAAGTTATCGGTAAGCTCGAGCACATAGCCAAATGGGAACAAATTATTGAGCTAGATAACCCAACTAGCGAGATTCCACGTGATGCAGTTAAGATTGTAACCCACTATAAAGGTAAAGTTAAGGAAGATAGTGCTTTAAATTTAGAGTGCACGCATTTAGAAGATGGTGACCCAACCACAGATGGCTTTCAATTAGAGATTAAGCTAAGCGATAATTATAAAGGTCCAGATCTTTATTGTGCTTTGCTGGAGTTCTCAGAGAGTTTTGCTATAGATACGCTTTTCTTGAATGGAGATTGGTTAAGTGTAGGAAAAACTCCTGCAAAAGAGTCAAAAGACCAACCTATTAAACTCCTCAAAGCAGAGGAGGGTGAACCCATACAGATGTATGTACCCAAACACCTTTATGATTTAGGTGTAACTGAGCGCAAGGATGTTTATAAACTTATTGTAAGTACTAATGAGTTCCATGCTGAACTGCTTAAGCAAGGGAAACTTGAAGAGTATGATCAACCAATAACTAAAGCTGTCAGGAGTGGTGTTCTTTCAGGAACTTTGGATGTTTTTATGGATTATACTGCTACACGTGAGAGGAAGAAAAAGAAGCCTGAGTTTATTAATGATTGGTTTAGTAAGAGTATTACCATTACTACTAAGGCTCCTAAGGATATCAGAGATATATCATAGTTACTTTCTTAAAAGTATGGCCTGTGCTTAATTATGTCAGATACAACAGAATACAAAAATATTGATTTAGAGATATCCGTTAAGGGTGATGGGTATTCTATGAAAGTACGTTCTCATCATCAGGGTACAGATAATGCACCCTTTCTCTCGCCACTTGATGATGATGAGGTAACGGAATTTCTTAATAAAGTTAAGAAAGCACGATTAAGAGCAAGGGAACGCAAAAAGAAACCTACTAGGCAAGAAAAGCTTAAAAGAAAGGATTTTGAAGAGTTTGGTAAGAAACTTTTTGATCAGGTTTTTATAGAGGAAGCTCGAGATCTATTAATGAGAAGTCTTCCCAGCAATCGCAATGAAAAAGTACGCTTAAGGATTAACTTTCAAGACAAAGCTGCTAAGTTAGCTGCTCTACCTTGGGAGTATTTATGGAACCCCCGTAAGAAAGACTTTTTCTGTGTTTTTAAAAGTACTTCCCTTGTTCGTTATCTTGAAATACCTGAACCCACAGAACCTTTGAGGGTTCAAGGTAAGTTGAGAGTACTGGTGGCTATTGCCAATCCACACAATGATCTAAATGTTGATGCCGAGGTTAACGATATAAAAGGGGCTCTAGAGCCTTTAGGGGATAGTATATTTTTTAAAACACTTAGGGAGGTTAATTGGTCAGACTTAAAAAAAGAGTTGGATACAGGTGCATATCATATATTTCATTTTATTGGACACGGAAACTTTGATGCTGAAAAAGAGGAAGGGTCTCTTTGGCTCGAGGATGGTCCAGTAAATCAAATAGACTTAAGGCGTTTTATAAGTAATATACCTAGGGCGTGTTGACACTAAAAGTGCTAAATCAAAAATATTACTTGAAGGGATTTTAGCGTAGCCATATAAGTACCGACGCAAACTGGCAAAATGCTAAATAGTTTCGAGACAACTTTTCAAATCTAGAAAAAACTCTTCTATATTGCTTAATTTTGTTGAAAAAATTCTCTATTAAATGCCTTTCCTTGTAAAATTCTTTGTCATACTCCCGCTGCTCTTTCCTATTTGCCTTTGGAGGTATTACTGCTTCTGCTTCCATTTCTGCTACCTTGTCTAGTACAACTTGAGCATCATATCCCTTGTCCCCCATTACTCTTTCAGCCTCCAGATCTTCTAGCAAATCCTCTGCTTGGGTAACATCATTACGTTGCCCTGGAGTCAATATTAACTTGAGAGGATTGCCTAGAGCATCTGTTGTAGCGTGTACTTTGGTGGTGTAACCTCCTTTGCTTCTACCCAATTCTTGTTCTTCGTTTCCCCCTTTTCCTCCTGCTGCACAGGAGTGAGCTCTTACAATGGTGCTATCTATCATTATACTTTCCATATCAGCATCCTCAGCAAAGTGTTCAAACATCGCTTGCCAAATTCCTTGTTTGCCCCAGCGGTCAAAACGCTTAAAAACACTATTCCATTTTCCATATTCTTCTGGCAACAAACGCCACTGTGCACCACTTTTAGTTACCCAAAGGACTCCTTCAATAAACTTCCTGCATTGATCCTCATTGCCAATTCTAAATTTCCTAAACATACACACTATCTTGTAACCCTTGAGAAAATTTAGTATTTTTTGCCATTGCTCGTCTGTTAATTTAACTTTCATATCCTAAGTTTGCAAATTATGACTTACTTTATCAACATGCCCTAGTTTACGTCTAGTGATTCTTAACAGTTGTAATGGTGCTCAAAGTTCAGAAAGCAACGTATTTTTGGGTTTAGCTCAGCAACTTGTTAGAGCCAGTGTTCCAGCAATAGTTGCTATGCAATTTGCAATTACAGATAGAGCAGCTATTAAGTTTGCTAGTGAGTTTTACAAAGTACTTGCTTATAATGGGAATGTTGAGCACGCTCTTGTTATGGCTCGAGTGGCTCTAGCAGAAACTAGAAGTAACAATGGGGGGCTAGAAATTGCTGAGTGGGGGACGCCAGTACTTTTTTTACAGTCTGATAGTACAACTATTTTCGAAATAGATAAAATAATTGTTCCAAATGATGATGATTATATTGAAGAAAGTCAACATATCTCAGGTGTCCAAAACAAAAAAAATGATAAACCATCAAAACCAAGGGAAATTATGACGTTTAAGAATCGTGAGGAGGAACTTAAGGATTTAGTTGAGAATAATTTTACTCGTGCAACAGGACAACATTTCTTTTTTATTAGTGCTCCACCACAAATGGGTAAAAGTCTCCTTTTAGAAGAGTTGGTAAAGAATTTAAAGAGTAATAACCCTCTTAACTGGTCTTGTTTTCCTATGTTGGATGTTCGTCGTGAGAAAAATTCATATTTTCAGAGTGATGCAAACGCAATATTGCGCCGTTTTTTTGAAGATGTTCTTAGTACTATACCCATCTTTACTGAAGAAGGAGTAAACAAAAAGGCCTGCACGGAAGTTGCTAAAACTGTAATTAATGAGGCTACACTTTGTATACTTGATGGTGCAGAACTACTTGAAGATAAGATTATTAATCAGTTGCGTGAATTTTTAAATGGGGTTATTAATTCTCTTTCAAATATTGAGCATGGTCAAGGTAAAGCCACATTAGGATTTGTGGTAGCGAGTCGCCGTGCTAAACAACAAGATACTTGGAAAAGTTTTGCATATAAGCCAAAATTCAAGGCCATGGATTTAACTCCCTTTGAAGAAAGTACTATTAGGTTAATTCTTAAGGACACCAAAGCTATAGCAAACAAACACACACAATTTTCCACATACCTATATCGTGCCTCTGAAGGATTACCTGCCTTACTTGCAAATTATATTAATTGGTGTGAAGAAAACCTATGGACTGATGTTGAAAATGAATTGAAAAAGACAGGTATCTTTGAAAAGTACATTGAACAACATATACTTTCTGAGGAAAACTTACATCCTAAACCAATTTCTCCTGAGAAGAAAAGTCTAGCTAAAGAATTGATTCACAATGTCTTGCTTGAGCTTACATGTTTTCGTTTATTCACAAATGCTCAACTTGATGCAGTTCTAAAGCAAATTAATATTAATTATCCAAATATATTTGAGCTTTTAAAACAATTGGGTTGGGATAAGCCTGACCTTCTAGCCACTATTAAAGATACATGCTTTACTAAACCAACTTCTACCATGGCCTTTGCTATTCATACACCCATCAGGCGTGCACTGTTTCGTTACAATTTCCCCAATGCTGTTGAGCAATTGGATGCTCATACTAGGGCTGCAAGTTTTTACGATATAAAAACGGTACAATTACGAAACTACTTAGAATTTGCGTTAGAACTCGAATCTTTTTGGCATAATGTTGAGCTAGCTCGGTTGTCACAAGAAGTTATCAATTCTAATAATAGTTTAGATGTCAATGATTTATTTCAATTCGCCATAAATTGGGAAGGAGACATTATTGAAAAATACAAAGACCATTTGCCTGAGAATGAAATAAAACGTTCCTTATGTGAGCGTATTGAAAATGATCCAGAGATAATGCAATCCCTAGAGGACTTGCCGAATAATGCTGGTACAAAATTAAGGGCTAAACTTCTAGTGTGAAATAAGATGGATTCTGTTAATATTCAACATTACTAGACTAACTTATTAATAATGAACAATCTTAAGGTTCTCACCTTAATAATTTTAATACTATTAAACAGATTAAAAATGTTTTATAAGCATCCAGAACTAGGTCTAGTTATATGAACTTCACTATTTGCATTTATAAACGTGATTTTGATTTGTCTTCGGTTAAGGGAAGGTATTAACTTGTAATGAGCTTCATGAAAAAACTATGAAATCTTTCAATATAAATGCTATAATTCCAATGTGCTTGCAACGGGCGTTAAATCAGAATGTAAGCACTTTCGACCTACAAATAAAGTAACGCCCTAGTCTACTCAAAATGGGACTTTGTCTCTTTGCTTTTAATCTACTATTAGTATTACAGCGCAATGTCATGGAATATAACTCCTAGACAATATAGCAAGAGTACGTTTTCGATGCGAAGCATAAGCAGTATAATTTCTGCGCTGATAGTAACGAATTAGATTTAGTGATTGAGCTATTGTCAATCTAGGTAACGGTATTGCTGCCTTGAGCAGCACTCTTGCCTGTGGCAAAGTTAAAGCTGGAGACTTTTCTCCTAACATTAAACGCATCCTCACCAGAAAATGATGTGCTAGACAAGTTAATAGTATATGGTGATGCCAACCTAAGTAGCTTCTAGTTTCGTAGTGATCAAGCCCCAGTTCTTCTTTTGATTCCTCAAACGATGTTTCTATCGGCCATCTCATTCCACTTAGCCACACTAATGTTTCTAGGCTGACTTCTTCTGAGTCATTGCACAAATAATAGCTTATCTCTCTTTTCTCATTTAGGTTACGCCGAATTACCAACCACAGTTCCACTGGCTCTTCTTCTCCCCTTGTTTCCCATATTCGCTCAAAGGCAAATTCACATACTATTGGCCCTTTACTTCCTTCTTTCACTACATGTTTACTCCATTTTTCTGCTTCTATTTCCTTTGCTAACTCATCTATCCGTATTGATTCAATATTTGCCCTTGCTAGTTTCGGCTTCCTTCCCCTACCTTTATATTCAGGTACCTTGACCTCTGGCTTCTCCTTGTATACCTGCGTATCGCAAGATACTGCTGTAAAGTACTTTTTTCCTAATTCAGCTACTCCATCTCTAAACTCGATATTATTTCCATACAATGCATCTGCTAGCACATATTCAAAGCTCAAATGCCCTCTCTCTTCTGTCTTTTTTATCATTCCTAACGCTATTTCTGGTTTGGTTCTAAATTCTAGATCCTTTGGCACTCCACATTCTTCCCTTTTTTGTTCATGCTCTTTATCAAACCATTGTTCTGGTAAGTACAACTGCCCTTCTGTTAAGGTATGTCCTTTGTTACTGGCATACCCTAGGTATACTCCTACTTGACTGTTCTCCACTTTTCCTACTGATCCACAATATTGCCTTGCTACTCCTACTGAGCTTTTTCCTTGTTTTACATTCCCTGATTCATCAACTATCAGTACTCCATCATTACCTAAACTTTCTGCAATAAGTTTTTGATGCGTGTCAATCACAGGTTCTAACTGCCAAGGGCTTTGTCCTACAAAGTTTTGCATGCTACGGACATTCAGTCCTATTGATAGTGCCATTGCTTCTATATTTTTTCGATCAAGGTTGCTTAACAAACCTTTTAGATAATGTCCTGTCCAGATCAAACTTTCAGGTCGTTTAAATGCTTCTTCAAACTCTGCTACGTATTCTTTGAGTTCTTTTGCTAGCGCTTCTATATCTGCTTCAACTAAGTTGCATTCTGGAGGACTTAAATTTACGGCCTCTTCTAATATTTCATTGTGTGCTTTATAAATGTTTTTCATAGCCTTAATTTATTATTCACACTCGCACTTTTTTCGCACTTCCCCTTACTTAATATGCAACATTGCGCTGTAATATTAGGATAAAGTTTTATAGTTTGACAGTTATGACTTATTAATTATTAATAGATTATTCAATAATGTGATCATTACATTAAGAGACGTAAACTTTATGTATAGAGAGGGTTTCTCAAGGACTTGGTAATAATAATGGAATCAAACCAACTAGCTCATTTCCCTTCAGAAAACTTATATCAAAAAGTACAATACCATAAGTTCAATGACATTCTATCAACTATGGTAGTTTCCCTTAATCAAGAAGCGTTTCTACGTAAGAGTCAAGTTCTATTAATTAGAGAAAAAGGAGGTATGGGAAAAACCTTCTTACTCAGGGAAATTTACAAGCAATGGAAAGAAGGATTGGATAAAGTAATTTGGTTTGAGCCTATAGATATGGATGACCCGAAGTATTGGCTTTTTACTAATGTTCAACATCAAGTTATTCACAATATAAAAAACTACCGCCCTAACCACTCTAAACTAAATAAAAAAGCATTTAGACGTTATGATAATTACGTTTTTAACTTTGCTAAGCAGAATGCTAACTCTATTACACCAGAAACTATTGTTTCATATTTGCGCAAGGATATTGATATCTTTGTTAAAAGCTACACTAATTTTTTGCAAGACAACAAAATTATTCCCATAATAATATTTGATACAGTAGAAACTATTCGTAAGACCCAATTACAAAAGGAGCTTGTTTTGTGGATGAAGCGCTTGCCTGGAACGCTTTTTATTCTGGCAGGGCGTCCTGCTCCTAAAGAACAAGAAGATTCCATAGTAGGATTGCTGCAAGACTCTTTATCTTTAGAGCTACCTGATGCTAAACCCTTGCTATACCAGATTATGCCTCTCCCTAAATTAACAATAAGTTCAACTAGAACTTACTTTAAAAAGTGTAATATTTCCAGTTTAGATGATAAGTATCTTGAAGCCATTACAGAGTTGAGCAAAGGCAATATCCTTACCCTAGCACTAACTGCAAATTACCTAAGTGCAAAGGGAATGCCTTCAGTAGTTGAGTCATGGCTTAATAGGTCAGAGCAATATCCTATGAGTAAATCTTTATGGCAAGAGAATTTTACTAATCAACTATTGTTACCCTACTTTGAAGAGGGTTCTTTTTGGAATCAAGCAGTTTTGCGTTTGGCAATTATCAGGCGTCAGGTGAGTTTTGATATGTGGGTTTCTTTAGTAAATGACCTTGACTTACCTTCAAATGTTAATGATTTTGATGAGGCATGGAGATACTTCTTAGGCTTGCCTTGGGTACGTGAGCGGGCAGACAAAAAGTACATTACTCTTCATGACGCTTTGGCTGAAATGCTAGCAAAGGTCTTACCTCTTCATGATCCAGATGGGCAATGGCGTATGAAACTTTGGATCAAAGCAATAGATGTTTGCCAAGAGGCTATTAGCAAGCTTGAGAGAAGTCTTGTAGAAGAAAAAGCTCATTTTGAGGATTTAAAGCTGAGGTTGCCAGGTAATCTTTTAAGGCAAAGGATCAACATATTTCATAGTGAACCATATGCTCAGCAAGAAATACTCGATTCTGCTGTAGGTCTTGATAATCAACCTACAGAGCTATTGTTACTAAAAACTACTTGTCTGCACTATAAGCTTTTGGTAGACCACAAACAGGGTTTTAATTATTTTACTAAGTTATTTGATGAAATTATTGATAAGGGACGCCGTTATGACTTTGGAGAACTTATCTGGGCTACAATGCAGCATTTTCTACCTGATGACCCTGCTTTTAGCTCCGTTCTTAAGGATGTTGAGCAAGCTCGTATCAAAGTTTTCCAGCAAGAGTATCAACAAAGTGCCCAGTTACGTTTTGACATTGGATCTAGGGGAGGTGCTCTTCTTAGCGTTATTCGGCCAGAAGATGCAGAAGTTTTACTCACTAAGCTATTAGAAGATAAGGAAATTACTTGCAAAAGTTGTTGGTGTTACCGTTTGCTAGTATCGCGAGGTAAAGCATATAGTAGAATTAAAGATAAGCTGCAGGTTGCTAGAGGTGATTTTGAGCAAGCGCTCAAAATCACACAGGCAAATAATGCTCCTAACCATATTTATCAACTGCAAGGCTTTGCCCTTTCAGAGCTAGCCAATTACAACTTGAGTTTTGGTTCTTGGCATGAGGCCAGTAAGCTCTTAGAAGAGGCAAATTTATTCTACGAAAAATTGAACTTTGAGGAACTTTCTGAAAAACTTAAATGTTCTTTCTATAAAGAATTGAACCCTAAGGAACTTACTGAAGAGTTTGAATGTTCTTATATAACCGTTATTACTCAAAGAGGGCATACAGAGGCTCTAAAAGGTAATATGGGCTTGGCTTTAAAACTTG
The DNA here is from genome assembly GCA_965223045.1 of Trueperaceae bacterium. GTDB lineage: Bacteria > Deinococcota > Deinococci > Deinococcales > Trueperaceae > CBDCVN01. The sequence goes on along the minus strand of CBDCVN010000013.1, from coordinate 1,517,502 downwards.
CTAGTGAAGCTGTGCAAAAACGTAAGGAACGCTTTCAGCTGAAACAGACAGGTAAAACAAAGCTACGTTTAGCTATGGCAAAAACTTCTATAGGGGAAGTGTACAGATTAAATAGGGAATATATTAAGGCTAGTACCGAACTTAGTGAGGCTGAAAACCTTGTAAGAGACTTACATCGAAATGACCAGTTAGGAGAAATTTATCATAAGCTTGCTTACTGCTTATTTAAAGCTCAAAGAGAGGAACAAAGCATTACTTCTCCTCGAAGTCCTGAAAACCTCATACAGCTTTCTCTTGAGTACTGCCGCAATAGTAACATTCGTCAGTACCCTGTAGCACATTTGCGGGCAGGTCAAATTCTGGGTGAAAATGGGTTATGGCATCTGAAAAAAGCTATTGCTCTTGCCAAAGAAATAGGTGATTTGCGCACATTAGCATTAAGTCTTATAACACATGAGGAACTAGTTGTTCACGATTTTCTAGAAAGATCTAATTATGATGACTTTCAATCTATTCTTAAGTTTGATAAAGAAATTGAGCAAGTGTTAGAGAAATCTGAATTTATAGATTTAAAAGGGCGTTGGCATCTTCTAAAAGGGCATTTAGAGGTTCTAAATAGCTTATCAGGGAAGTCTGAAGGTAATGACTTAATAAATAATGCTATTGAGCACTATAAAAAAGGCTTTGATTCCTTGCAAAAAGGTGTAGCAGGCTCATTTGGTGAAAAGGGTGGTCCTGATGGATATGAACTTTTTCTAGCTTTGATGAAGAAACTATCGCAACAAGAGAAAAGCTCTTTTAGAGTCCTAAGTCAGGCATTAAGAAAATATTGGGAAGTCCAAAAAACAAACAAGCTAATAAACTTATTAGAACCATTAGTATAGATCGAAATGATTTTGTTAAGCTAAAAAATAGATGGAATAAGCGTGCCTTACACAATAGAAAACTTTAACAGAGATTATGTAATTGCTCAAAATTAGGTTGTGTTAAGTCTCACTAAGTCATGACCATATTAAGTCTCAAAAAGTCGTAACCTTTGCTGTTCTTGCCAAGTAAAAGGAAGAGAAGGCTGAAAAGGGATAGATTGAGTAAAAGCAAAAATGTTTCCAATGAGTGTGGGTGGATCAATACCTTGGATGGGTAACTGTTTAATCAACTCACCTCTCTGATTGAGAAATGACAAAACTCTTTCTGGTAACTTGAAATTTATTTCGCACTGCTCACGTAAATGATTGTTCCCTAGGTAATAAATCTGTCCTCCTAAGGAAATTGTGCCGTTTTGACCTATTCGCCTAAACCATTTTCCCTTTGCTAGATAAGCATCAACTTCGCTTAGGTCAAACATTTCATCTTCCCACTCAGGTCTATACCAGCGCCCTGAGTGAGCTGCCTCTGGAAAAGCTTGTAGCGGTGCTTGCCCTCCCAAAGAGTGACAAGGAAGCTCTTCATTAAGTATGTTGCGTCTATCTCGTAAAGCTTGATATAAAGCGTTCCAAGATGGATAGTGTCGATCAAGAACCTGATCAGCCCACAATTGATGCGATCTCTCTACAATTGCTTGATCTGTAGGGCGACGAATACGACTAAATTGAAGTTCGATACCCATTGCTAACAACCACAGATGTAATCTTGTAGGAAAGGGTGATTTACTCCTAACATCAAAGAAAACACTGTCATGATCAACTTGAATACTTTCAGGTAACCCCCAGTCTAAAAATGCTAACCTCAAAGTGATTTGATAGTCCTCAGTATTGGTGTGGCGAATTGCTTTCTCCTTACCTAGAAAGCAAGGATAACTTAGCAGGCGTGTACGGGAAACAACATCACTTACATCAACTAGGCTAACTACTCCTACACTTGGAACAAGCTCATGTCCCATTGCATCTACTTGCCAACATTCATGGGCATGGGTTAAGCGTGTGTGCTTAGTGGATGGTAATGCTACATGACGTTCATAGTTTTGGACCAATTGCTCTTCTTGTAAGAAGCGATTAATACTTGACCGACTAGGCAACAATTTACCTGCCCACTGGGGCATACGACCTAGCTCTATACGCAACGTATCAGCACCCCAACGAGGATGTTGTAATCGTATTTGACGTAATTCTCCTACCATACGTGCAGGATAACTGCTTAGAGCTCCTTTTTGAGGACGTCCCATCTTCCTTTCCAAACCTTGACGACCTTGTTCACGACCTCTTCTTACCCATTTTTTGACTGTAGATGGATGCCACCCTAATTCAAGAGCAATTTTGCTTATTGGTTCTCCATTGTCAGCTCGTTGTAGCATTTCTACTCTTTCTTCTAAGGAGGTGTAATCTGACATAATCCATATCATGCAGCTTTTTTACCTACTTGGAGTCTAAAAATAGTCACGACTTTATGAGACTTTAGGGGGTCACGACTTAGTGAGCTTTAACAGTTGTGAATTATGAGGTGCCTCTTCGTTCTTTTCGTTCCTGACATCTGAGTTATCTTGATTTTCTTCAAAATCAACTCGATTTTGAGCAACTTCGAGATTATGTAGAAGAAGCATTGATTAATAGAGGAGTTTAGAAGCTATCTTTAAAGGCAAGAACTTGACTGAAGTTTATTGATCAAAATCGGCGTTAGCATCTTTCTACACAATGCAAAGGGGTAATTTAGGGTGCAATACTGTAGACACTAAAAGTTGAATTAATTGTCAAAATCTGCTATCCTGTACTTTAGCTATGAGGAATAGGTCTTCTGGGATGCATGTAGCTACAAGCACTCGCCAGTATAAAGGAAAAACTTATAAATCTTACTTACTGAGACGTTCTTATCGTAAAGATGGCAAGGTAAAAAAAGAAACCCTAGCGCATTTTGTCATCAAAAAGTAGGGTTTTTGACCCCTAAAATCCCGTGCTATTTGAGGTTTTAGGGTGAAATTATTTTTTATAAAAAATGGCTACATCTCGACCCCCATCAGGTCTAAGATATATTTTTGCTCTTCGTCTGGAACAGTGTTCCGATAAAAAGACATTCCATTCGCTTCAATTCTATTTCTGGTGATTGTTTTCAGTGTTTCTATTACTTGTACAAACGTCCATCTTCTTTCCCATCCTTTTTTGTCCTTCTTGAACAATGGTCCTAATCGTTTTTGCATGTGCCACTGCACATAATACGCTAGGGCATGTTGATAAAGTAAGTCATAATTTGCAAACTTAGGATATGAAAGTTAAATTAACAGACGAGCAATGGCAAAAAATACTAAATTTTCTCAAGGGTTACAAGATAGTGTGTATGTTTAGGAAATTTAGAATTGGCAATGAGGATCAATGCAGGAAGTTTATTGAAGGAGTCCTTTGGGTAACTAAAAGTGGTGCACAGTGGCGTTTGTTGCCAGAAGAATATGGAAAATGGAATAGTGTTTTTAAGCGTTTTGACCGCTGGGGCAAACAAGGAATTTGGCAAGCGATGTTTGAACACTTTGCTGAGGATGCTGATATGGAAAGTATAATGATAGATAGCACCATTGTAAGAGCTCACTCCTGTGCAGCAGGAGGAAAAGGGGGAAACGAAGAACAAGAATTGGGTAGAAGCAAAGGAGGTTACACCACCAAAGTACACGCTACAACAGATGCTCTAGGCAATCCTCTCAAGTTAATATTGACTCCAGGGCAACGTAATGATGTTACCCAAGCAGAGGATTTGCTAGAAGATCTGGAGGCTGAAAGAGTAATGGGGGACAAGGGATATGATGCTCAAGTTGTACTAGACAAGGTAGCAGAAATGGAAGCAGAAGCAGTAATACCTCCAAAGGCAAATAGGAAAGAGCAGCGGGAGTATGACAAAGAATTTTACAAGGAAAGGCATTTAATAGAGAATTTTTTCAACAAAATTAAGCAATATAGAAGAGTTTTTTCTAGATTTGAAAAGTTGTCTCGAAACTATTTAGCATTTTGCCAGTTTGCGTCGGTACTTATATGGCTACGCTAAAATCCCTTCAAGTAATATTTTTGATTTAGCACTTTTAGTGTCAACACGCCCTAGCATACATAAAAATACATGTGCTTTGATACGATGATCTAGATTATGATACACAGGTCGCATTTCTAACTGCACTGTTTTTAAATTGCGGAATGCTTTTTCTACTTGCTCTAGTTTCTTGTAGCTAGTCACAACCTCTTCTTTGTCCATCGTTTTTTCATCTACTTTGGTTGTTATTACATAACATCCATCTAGATCCTTAGCTTTTGCTATTGCCCCTTCTTTTTTACTCCATAACAGCTTATGTTTGGTTGATTCCTTTTCTTTATTAGAGTTGTTCTGAAATAAATAAATCGGTCAAAATAAAGGAATGTTACTACCAAGAGATGACCGACAAGTAAGAAGTATAACAGGATTGAGCGAAAAGAAAGTAGAGGAACTAGAACCTGCATTTGCTAAAGCTTTAGAAGACCATGAAAAGCAACGTTATGAAAAGGCTCTAGAAGCAGGGAAAGTACATCGTAAGCCAGGAGGAGGAAGAAACAGTAAACTAAGTACAGTCAATATAAAACTGTGCTTTATTCTTTACTACCTTAGACTTTACCCAACGTTTGATGTTCTAGCGGAGAAATTTGATTTATCACGATCTAATGCCCATGCTTGGGTACAACGTCTTACACCAATAATGGCGAAAACTCTAAGTGGTTTGGGATATATGCCAGCTAGAGAGTTTGAAAACATAGAGGATTTCAAAGCAGCTTTTGAGGGACTTGACGAAATACTGATTGATGTTACAGAGCGAGAACATCAACGCCCAAAGGATGATGAAATGCAACAGGAGTTATACAGTGGCAAACAGGGTAACCACACGCAGAAAAACACAGTGATAAGCAGCAAGGAGAAGGTAATTTTGTTTGTGGGACAAACCTTTGGAGGACGGAACCATGACTATGCAATGCTAAAGGAAGAATTTCCACCTGAGGAGGAGTGGTTTGAGGATATTAAAGTGGCAGTCTAACTACGGGGACAAAACATGGAGGCAAAAACTGAAAGAGTATTTAGCCTCGCCCAGAACAGCAACAATAACACTTTGAAGAAATTCAAAACCACGTCTAAATATGCTTTTAGGAGCATAACCATGCTTCTTAAGTTTCAGAGGCCTTTGCTCATGAAGCCATATGCCCAATAAGTATGCCCAAGTAAATGCTAATGTTAGTAGAGCTAGCAATGTGTCCAAACGTGATGTGATGCTCACATGTGTATCCTCAAGATTGAAACCCCTCCTTTTTAAAGCCCCAAACAACGTTTCTATTCCCCACCTCTTAGCATATCTCTCTAAAGCCTTTTTAACCTTTGATGTAGTGGCAACTACCACTAGCTCTCCATCAGGAGCTCTGGTAACTGCTATGTATAAGCGATTGCCAAGTACTCTACAACGCTTTGAATGTACATACACCTCACCCTCCTTGAGATGCTTGTATCTTTCACTAGCTGGTCTATTCCTTCCCTTGCAACCTATTAAAGTGTTATTCCTAAGGCGCATAACAAAACTGATTCGTCTTTCTTTAAGCCCTTCAAACCAGTCTTTTCCAGTGAACTCACGATCAGCCACCAGTGCTTCAATATCTTCATGACCTAATATTTCTAGCAATCTATCAATGAGTGCTAGACGCTCTGTGGTGTTACTGTTACCGGCATGTGGTAAAACTGTCCACAGCAAAGGGAAAGCCATGCCTTTATATACAACTCCTAACATCAGAATGTTGATGTCTATGCTGCCCAGTTTCCAGTTAGTCCGATCTAAACTGAGTAAGTAAGGTCCTTTAGGTAACCAAGTTAGCACACATTTAGCTAACCACTCTCCTTCAATTTCTACTTCTGAGAAGAAGCGTTTGATACGTTTTTCGTTTGATGCAATCTCTACTGCACCGTTGAGCACACTTGCTACTCTTGATAGACTTACTGTTCTAACTGCCATCATCGCCATTATGAAACGAGACATGAAGTTTAGTCTTGCTCCATGTAGTTTTATATTTGCTTCTTTTAGTTTGTCCTTTAGTTGATCTGCCTTTGCTTTTTCCATTTCAGCTCAGCATATTTCTATGCTGAATCTTCTTCTCTTAACTTTTGTCCCGGTAGTTAGGTGGCAGTAGATTTAGGATATCAAGGAATCGAGAAAGATTATGAAGGAGCAGATGTTGCAATACCTCATAAGAGACCTAGGGCGTGTGGATATGACAAATCAGAAATTGCACGCATTGGATATCAAAACCAAACTAGCCAGTCTCAGGACAGCTATTTGTTAGAAAATGTGAATTCCAAAAAAAATTGCAGGATAGCCTATATTTGCGAGAAGCTTTAGTTGTTAACCACATAATCTTTACCAGATTGCAGAGGAGCTTATGCGTCAGCATCAGGATTATCCAAGGTATTTAAGAGTAGCGTTTTCGATTTCACACTCTAGGTGTCCACACGCCCTAGGAAGAGCAAAGCCAACCCTAATCCCAAGCTTAGTAAAGAGCAGAAGGCTCACAACCAAGCAGTGAGCAAGATACGTGTATATGTTGAGAATGCCATTGGAGGAATGAAGCGTTTCAAGATTCTTGTGTATGCTTTTAGGAATCGTATTAAGGGATTTGTTGACGATGTAGTAGGAGTTTGTGCTGGTTTATGGAACTGCCTTATTGCCTAATTCCTTATTTCAGAACAAGTCTATTATCTCCTGTTACTTTCCAACTAATATATTTACCCATTTTGTATTTCTGTAGCACTTTTCCTACTCGTGCTCCCAATACCTCTACAGTTGTTTTTTGCTTGTAGTTTGCTATTTCTTCAAGCTCCTCAGTCGTCAGTTCAATCAGTTTTTCTCTCGTTTTTGCATCTCGTTTTGCTGATTCAGGGTTTTTGCATAAACAGTATCTTCTACTTGGATTTTCAGCGTTTACTACCTCTGTTATCTTCTTTTCATTGAACTCAGATGGCTTTATTATTCCTTTTTCTATTAGTTTATGTATTCCAGCCCTTGTTAGTGCTCCTATTGTCTTTACACCTTTTTCCTCTAATTCTTCTGCTATTGCTTCTGTTACCATTCCTCTATCCCCTACAAATATCGCTTGCTTTATTTCATACGTCTCTTTTAGTTCTCCTATCTTGTTTGAAACTGTTGTCTGATCCTTAGTATTTCCCTTGAAAACTTCTACTCCTACTGGACAACCTTCTCCATTACATATTAATCCTATTACTATTTGTTCATGTTTCTTCTTCCCGTCTCGGTTATATCCATATTTTACCAATTCGCTATTTGTGTATTGGCCTTCCAAATAACTGCTCGTGACATCATATAGTACAAGATTTCCATTCTTGAGATGTTTCTTGGCTAACTTCTTCTGAATTCCTTTTTGTCTTGCTAGCAGTCTATCTAATGCCTCATAACAATGTTTTCTTACATCTGGTCTTCCTTCTACTCCACATTGTTCCCAAAGACTACTATTATTATATTGATTGCATAATGCTAACTTGCTTCCAGCAAATATTATCCTACCTATTATCATCACACTTATGTTACTCACCCATGGCTGGGGTTGTGAATACATTGCCTTATCTAATCCTATTTCCTTAATCATTGACAATATCGTATGACTTGCTCCATATTCTTTACTGCCTACTATTTGTACAGCTTTTGGATTACTTTTAGCAATAACCTCATTACGAAAGGTTAGCTGTAACATTTTAAGTTGCTCTAGAGTTTGTCCTGTTATCCTTCCGAATTGTTTGTGTTTTATTTTTCCATCTTCACGATAGCTGCTACGTATTACTCCTACTGGCTTATCTGTATTCGCATACTGGATCTCTAGGTGCATATTGTTTGTAGTAGCCACTATGGCTACACTATAAAAATATATCCCTATTTTGTCAATGATATGCTGTGGCTACTTGAAAAAAGTAGAAAAGTGGTGATACTGGCTTTGGTAACAGTGTTTTTAAAGTTGAAAATGGCGTTTTTTCGATACAACTTGCGTTATAAATAAACTTCAGACTTGAGCAAGAAAAAGGTAAGCAGTAATGGTGCTCGAGCCCATCAAACCAAACTTGGCTAGGGTGCCCCTTACTAAATCTAAATAGGCCTAATAACTAGATGTTTGGTAAATAGCAAAAACCATCCCCGGACGAAAATACCGCCCAGCGGTATACTTTAATCCTGTTGCCTGAATAAATTTATACAACCTAGCCTTTACTTCTTTATTAAGTGTTGCTAAGGCTGTATTTGCAAGCTTCTGATCAAATTCAGTAAAGGTACTTGGAAAAGATGGATCAACACGGTTATCTGCTAATAAAAAGCCATCAATCTTAGCTAGCTCTCCTAGATAAGTCATAGCTTTACTTATAGGAATATCTAGTTCCTCAGCTAACTCTTCACCACCAACAGTTCTACTACAGTTAAAACCTTCGGGAGCAGCAAAGGGGATTTTTGACAGATTGTATAAGCTGTTATAAACGGTATCTACTAACTCTTGAAATTCTGCTTTTTTTCCTGCTTGCCACAGAGCAGTTGCTAAACTAAATTGCACGCCTACCCAAACGTCTTGAGCTTGAAAGGCCTCTAGTGGTGCGCCTTTACGGTCAGTCATGTTTGCTACGCCGAGTTTAGGACTATTGGCTTTAAAGTTGGTACTAAAAATCTTATCTAAAACCCTTGATCGTTTTTCAATTGAACTGACAGGTTCTAAACTAAGAAGCTGAAGATATGTGTCTGCTAATAGCGAATCACCAAAGCTATCATCAGAATCTAAATGAACTATTTCTTGGTAATCTTTACTGAAGTAAGCAAGTGCTACTTTAGTTAGCAGATGTTTTTTTAATCGGCGGGTTCCAAGGACTGTTTTTGGGCTAATGTCTACATCAGCGTTTTTGATTTCAGCTAGTTCCTGTTGAAGGTTTGTCAAGTTAGGTAAACTGCTATCATCAAGATAGTTATTTAGCGTTTTTAGGTCAGCAAACTTATCACCAGTTATTTCTAAACCCAGCTTAGCAAAACCTTTACTTGACTCCTGTAGATCATTAGTGCTTAGGTGCTTAACAGAAATAGGAGTAGCAAAAAAGTGGTAGTAACCTTCTTGTTCATTCCAAAGAGCAGAATCAAAATCTCGACTAGCTAACTTGGTTAGTTCGGAATAATGTTTTTGCTTATCTGAATGATCTAGCAACTTAGCTATTTCTGCAGCAGCCCTTAAACCAGCAATCCACAAGCTAGCACTGTAAACCGAAATCCCATAGGAAGATAGGTTATCAAAAGTATCATCTGTACCATTGGTGAGCGGAATATACTCACCTTCATGAATCAAGTTTTCTAGATAAGCTATGGATTCACTAACAGCTTGCCAGCAATAAACTAGCACATCTTTGTTTCCTGTGTATTTGTAGTGCCGCAAAACCATCAATACAAACTTGGGAGCTAGATCTTTCCACTCTTTTACATTATGCCAGTTATAGGCGTCTGGTTTTATGTCAAAGGGACTGCCTAAATCATGAACTACAGCACCACGCACAGCTCTAAATCCCTCAAACTTACTATTGGCTGGTAAGATCGCAAATGGCCTACTGACATACTCCCAATAACGACGTAATGTGAGTTCCTCTGCTAACACAGCATCAGCAAAGTACTTCATGGTATGACCATCTAGCTCAGGTAGTAGATACAGCAAGGCAAATGAGCCATAAAAGTAAACATCCAGCGAGTTAAAAAAGGGATAGTCAGCACATTCGCGTACTAAGAACTTATTCTTGACATCCCAAATCGTAGCATCAGCGAGGAAGGACAAAGTATTGAGTGCTAGTGTAGCAAACTTTTCTTGGTCTTTAGGGTTTTTCAGATGGTTAGCAAAATGGTTTAGAAAGTCTTTTTGCTCATTATTGATTTCTGCTTCTATCTCAGAGCGTTGTTCCATAGCAAAAGCAGTAATATTTTTAGCACGATTATGCTTTTCAGGAAAGTGTAGTGTGTAATATTTGCTAGTAACCCAGTCTTGCAACTCTATATCTGCAATATCAATGGTTAAAGCAAAAGTGATAGACTTGGTTTCTCCAGGTTGCAAAGAAATGGCTGCACAAATAGCAGCATTAATTAGCTCACGACCTGAATGAACACCTGAATCATAAACATAATTTAGGCGGCCTGTTTCTAAAGCAGTCTTGACAATGCTAGCTTCTTGAGCAGAGTAATAAGAGGGTTTCACACTAACATTAAATGCAGGGTCATTGCTATCGTAAACCACTGCTATGCACATTTCACCTTTAAAATCGGCTACATTTGTATTGTCTGAAAGGGTTACTCCCAGCAAACTTTCCCCATTAGAAAGCTCTTGAGTAAACCCTTGGGCTTTGGGGCTAAAGCAGCTTTTTACTAGATTAAAGCCAGCATCTTGCACTCCCGGACGCATCTTGACCACACTAAACCCCATCATATTTTGCTGTGTTTGTAAAAGAGTAACCTCTTTAGCTTCATTTGTAGGATTATACAAGGTAAATGTATTCCAACTTATTGGTAAGGAGCACAGTTTGGTGTTGCCACGGACAATGGGGCTAGTTTGAGTACGCTTAATTTGGATACTTTGTTTACCCTCGTAGCTAAATTCTGCTCTTGGATATAATGCGCTGTACTGTACATGCTTCGCAGGGTAAGTGGGCTGGTCTGCTATACTAGCTTCTTCAATATCACCAACTAATGATCCTGCATAGTTACTAGAACGTACTAAAGCACCATCATAAAACTCTAGTAATACTCTAACTTGTGTTTGAGGATCATTAGGCTTTTTTTCTATTAGAGCCTTTGTTAAAGGGGTGAATTCTGTATGCCAGTGGCAAAAGTTATCTTTGTTATTTTTGTAGATAGTGCCTGCTCGAGCCCCCTCCTTCAAAATAGCTAAAGTTTTATCTCGAGTAGCGTGATTTGGAATTAAAGGTTGATAATCTTCGTCAGTTAAAGGAAAAAACTCATTGATCCTTTGAAGCTCAGAAAAGTCTCCAAAGACTAAATCATCAATAGCAGGTATATTTGCCTCGGCAAAAAAGAAGTTCTGTAAGCGAGTATCACCTTTTTCAGCTGTTATATGTAAGCCGGGAATAAAGCTAATTGTTGGTGTTGTACCTGCAGGAGTCATGGTAAAAGCGCTACCAATCCCTCCCAAAGCCATGCCAGTATTACTGGGAACAGTTAAGAGAGGTATATAGCCATGGGGTTGGATAAATTCAACGGCAGGTCCAGCAGAGCATAGCTCTTTGGCATTGCCATGCATTGATGTAAAAGGTAATGTGTTCAACATAAGATGGTTTGCATGAGTATAAGCTAAATCAATATCACACTAAAATAAAGAATCACCCTTCAGTAATTGTGAAAATGGTTCCACTAGCGGCTCTTAAGTTTTTTGTCTTACAATTCTAGTAAAATTATCAAGATTCATCTGCTGAAGGACCATACGTGGCAGGTACATCAACATCAAGCATACGAAAGTAAACACCTAACTGTGCACGATGGTGTGGAAACTGGTTTAAGACCATTGAGCGTAAAACTGTGTACTTAGGCATTTTCATGAGCACAGCACCATCTCGTTTCATAGTCCAATCTTTCCAATATTCATCATCTTCTTTATCTAAAGCTGCTTCAGCAGCTTGTGCAAACTCAGGCAGTTTACTAAGCATTTCATCAATTGAGTTAAGACTAGGTCGTTGGTAATTTGCCATATCCATCTCATCAACATCCATCGTACCTGGAATCCAACCATAAAGTTCAACAAGGTGTGCGCACAATTTACCCATAGGCATGGACTTTTCATGAGGTTTCCAGTCTAGTTTATCTTGGGGAACACGCTTCAAAAACTTCTCTGTAATTTGAGTTTCATGCTTAAGTTCAGGTATCAATAATTCACTAATTTTCATAAGTGTATTCTAACCTATAACATGCTATATATGGTTGTGATTTGCATCTTATCTCGTTCTTCAAAAAGACAACCCCACCCCTAAACGGTACCAAAAGCCTTCAGCATACCCAAAAGTGCCACTAAAACTTAAAGCGCCAAAATAATTAGCTATAGTGTCTATACCAACACTAAGATCAGCTCCTACGTGGATATCTTTATCAAACCAAGAGCGCAAGCGTGGGGTAAAGGTAACACGCTCCAAGGCATAAAGGCCATCACCATAGCGCCACTCTATTGGCTGGATATAACGATAACCTAGACTTGCCAAACCATTAAAGTCATTGTTAATTGGTATAGGGATTGGTTGGCTTGGTTTGTAGCCCCCTTGAGCGTAAAGTTCTAGTGTACCTGGGAGCTTAATTGGTGTTAGGGACTGGTAATAGCTAGCAACTCCCCAAGCACCATAAGAAGGTCTAACAGGTGCTGCAGACCATATACCGTGAGCTATAAAACGTAAGCCCTTAGTGGTATAGCCCCAATTATCTCTACGTTGTTGTGAAAGTAGAATACTTGCCCTACCATCAAACCTAAATTCGTCAAGTGATTCAAGATGGAGGAGCCCTACACTTAAGCGTCCATAGCCTACCCATCTATCTAAAGGCATGTAAAACTCAAGGTTGCCCTTTGCGCCTAAAGCAGTTTCCTTATAAGACCTACGGTGTGCATTATGAGGCCATAAACCAAGCTGTACGCTAAGTCTAGGACCTCTAAAAGCCCCCAAGACAGATGGGTGAAAAGTGTAAATATAGTTTGCATAGCCAAATGCACCACTAAGATGCCCGTTATAAAAATTACTATAACCAGCATTTACACTATAACGGTGTCTTTCAGTTATATCTTCAGCTAAAAGGGTTGCTCCTAAGGAAAAATCAATGCTAGAAAGATTAGGCTCATCTATCTCAAAAAAGAGATGACTAGGTACCACTGCATAAGGGACTAGGCTAGGTAAAGGGCTATAAGAACGAGTTGGAAATTGTGAAATTGCTACTTCTGGCAGAGGATCTGTCAATTCTAAGCTAACTTCTTCAGATAAGCTTTCTTCTAAGAAGGCAATACTAGTACCACTACTTGTCATAGCAGTGTACCAAATGCCCTTATTAGAAGCTTCAGGTTGAAGAGCCCCACCCAAGCTACGGGTTAACCGAGTGAAGGTGTTTGTATCTAAATTAAGTTGATAGAGGTCAAAAGCCCCTTGTTCCCCATCATCAATATGACGATCTGAGCGAAAAACAAGTGTACCCTCGGAAATCCAAGTGGGGTCTAGGTTCTGGGCAGGGTCTCGGCTAAGGTAATGGAGCTCATTATTAGCTTTTAATAAGGCAATATCTGTAAACCCTCTTTGCCAAAGACTTAATGCTATTTGACCTTGTTTACTCAAAGCGCTACCCAGAATGTGAACCCCTTTAGGGGCTTGCCAAAGGTTTGTAAGTTCACCCTGACACCAGCGGAGTAGACTCGAGCCCTCAGGCACAACATCTTGAATTAGCAAAACACATCCTTCTGGTGTTGTTGTTGCTAGACGCACACTAGTACCATTAGAAGTAAGCTGCTTTTCTTTGCCTGTGTTAATTTCAACGCTAAAAAGTTCTGAGAAAATCCCTCCTACACTTGATATGAATCGTGTATAGACTAGAGTGTCTTCATCAAGCCAATCAAGCTTGTTTGGAACGCGTTGACTGATCACTCTTTGAGATTCCTCAAGATTAAGATTTCCCTCTTCATCAATTTGAGCAACTACAATATTTGGCCAAGATACCCATGCTAGCCTTTTACCTTCAGGGCTTATAGCAGGGCTGCGAGTATACAACACTCCACTACCTTTGATTATCTTTTCTTCATGAGTATTTTGCTTTCTATTTTGAGCATTAACTTTAAGTATTCCTTGCCAAGCTAGCCATTCCTCATTTAGGCTCGAGCCCTGAACATCCTGCCATGCAGTAGAGAAGTCTTTTAAAAATCCACCTATTAAACCACCACTGTTATAGGCTTGTAAAGTAGCCAAAATTGCTTCAAAACCATAGGTATTTATAAGGTGCTCTACAAAAGCACCACCTAGAAGATAGCGAGCATCCCCACCAGGCCAAGCACCATAAGTAGCAAGGCTTACTTCTGTCAAAGTAGGTAACTTATCATCTAAGGCAAGGGTATCAAGGGTTCCAATGGTTAAAGCATCACCATTACGTCCACCCTGAGTAAAATTTGACTCTACCCACACAGCTATCCCTTCCAAAAACCAAGCTGGTGGTAGAGAAGCTACTCCACCGGGGTTTAAAAAGCCACTTTCCTCAGCTTTTACTGTTCTTTCAGAAGGTCTACTTAATGTGTAAGTTGTTTGAACAGCATGAGTAAGCTCATGTATAAGTAAGTGATAAAGGTCGCTTTGGGCTCTTAGCCCTAACTGAGCCTCGGTAGGAAAAAGGGGGCGTACTAGTATTTTAAGATGGGGAAGAGAAAGTGCTCGAGCATTATAAAAGTCATTACCTTCTTGCAAAATTAGGGTAATAGTTCGTGGTTCAAAATTGAAAAGAGGAATCAAAACATCCAAAGCCTTTTCAGCTTCAAAAGCAATCTGTTGAGCATATTCCGCCATTTCAGCTTTTTCATAAAGAACACGTACTCTTGGAGCCACCACCTCTCTTGTAGCAAGAGTAAAGGTTAAAGTTGATAAAACAAGAAGAAATATCGTGACTGTGCGCATATTGCTTGATAATATAGTAAGTTATACTTCTGAGTTTTAAATTAACTAACTTGAAATTGGAATCAGTGTTCTGTAGAAGGTTTCATGAAGGTTCTTATGTAAGCCAAGGCTTCTTCCCAAACTTCTTCTTGTATAAAGTGCCCTGCCTTAAACCTCGCAATCTTAGTGCTAGTGAACACTTTTTCCCATTGTGCTAATAAGGATAAAGGGAGTAACTTATCCTTAATGCCCCACAGAAACAGTGTAGGCTTGCCACTGATAACTTCCCGCTTCTGCCAAAGATCATCAAACCATTGGTTTGTTTCTGGGGCAGTTTGCACAGGTGCCCACAAAGCTTTTCTGGAACTTGCAGTGGAAAATGGAGTGATGTAGTGCTCGCAAATGTCAGAAGTTACCTTACTTTTGTTAGCAAAAATCAAATTCTTGACTAGAAGTTTAACTAAGAAATTAGATCGTTTGTATAAAAAGGTTCCAATAGAATTATTAAAAAATCTGTATGCTTGTTCTAACCGCTTATCATGCCACATCCAAGTGTTAAAAATAATAATGCGCTTTACATTTTCGGGATTCTTAAGAGCATAGGCAAGTCCAATAGGACCACCTAAACCATGGACCATAAGTGTAATATTTTTAAGTTCAAGTGTGTTTATAAGCTCTTCAAGATTTTGTGCATGGGCTTGTGGGGTATAAGCAAAATGCTTAGGCTTGCTAGAAAGGCCAAAGCCTAAATTATCAGGAGCAATGCAGAGGTAATTTGATGATAATTGCTTAATAAAATGGCGATAAGTAAAGGACCAGCTTGGAATACCATGTACCATTACAATGGGCTCGCCCTGACCTTCTTTCACATAGTGCATATGGCCTGCCTCGAGGTCAACATAGTTTTCAGAGAATGGATATTCACGGCGATTTAACCAATTTGGCTGAGACATTAGTATTTTACTACTGTGAGTGTAAGTTTGAATAAGTGCTTCCAAAAGTTCATCAAGTGGGAAAAGCTCAGAAAGAGAACTCCAATGTTGTGCCAAACCATCAATGGTAATGAAAATGAGCCAAGCAGTGCTTTCGGGATGAGGATGATCTAGGGCTTGTAAATGTTCTTTTATTTGTTTTTGTATATTTTGAGGCCAATATCTGATGTCATCAGGAAGTTCCTTAAGAATGTTCTCTTGGTTCCTTAAACTGTAAAAGATTGTCCAGAAATCTTTGTGGTTTTGCATTGTTTTAAAACTGTCACGAATTATGTGCTCGAGCTTCTCTTGCGAACTATCACTATCATTCTCAGTAAAGGAAATCAGCGCATCTTCTATCCCTTGGTTGAAAATGTTAAGGAGTAAATCATTTTTACTTTTAAAATAATTATACATAAGCCCTTGTGAAATACCTGCCTCACAAGCAATCATCCTGATTGAAGATTTTTCGAAACCGTGATCGGCAAAGAGTCTCGCTGCTGCTTGCATTATGCGTTGCCTACTTTCTTCACGAATCTCAGCAAATTCTTGAGTGGTTTTAGGTGACATAAATATATCTTTTTGAATGAACGACTGTTCAATGAAAGCTTAAGGAAGACTAGGAGGATTGTCAAGTCAAGAAATTAAACATAAGCTAGGAGCAATGTAGGGAAAACATTTCAGATATGATTGGAGTTTAGAGAAATAAACTCCAATCATATTAAAACCTCTTAGTCAATTCAATAGCGAAATAGCTACAAGATCATTGATAATCCCTCCAAGACCTATTTTTACACCTTTTTCTCTCTCTGACCTATTCGCTGTAGTCGGGGTTTTTGTAGGAGTCAGGAAAAATCCAACGCTAAGGACTCAAATCCCGTGGGTCACGCAGGGGTCGAAATCCATTGTCTTTAATAGCTTGTTCAAGATTAAAGACATATTTGCCCTGC
The DNA here is from genome assembly GCA_965223045.1 of Trueperaceae bacterium. Lineage (GTDB taxonomy): Bacteria > Deinococcota > Deinococci > Deinococcales > Trueperaceae > CBDCVN01. Next base: position 1,500,980 of record CBDCVN010000013.1, on the reverse strand, counting down.
ATGTTGATATGCTCCGTTCTGGTCGGCCAGATGTAACGCAAGTCAGCTGAGTTAATCTCGTGCCCCTCAGCTTCAAGTTGCTTAATGACCGCTGACATATACACTGTGTTCCAAACAATCACACAATTTGCCAACAAGTTTAGACACAAGACCTGATTCTGCAAGCCCTCATCAGTCTTCTTACGAATCACTCCTTTGTTGCCAATGGTCAGGTTAGATTTTAGCTCATGCACAGATTCGCCTTTGTTGAGTTGCCGCCCCGTCCAGCGCCGCTTCTCCTGACTGGCATACCAGCCCAGTACATGAATCGTTTTGATAAACTTGCCATACTCTTGCAAAGCCTTAGCAAGCTGGCTCTTGCGTGAGGCTGCCTGTAACTTCTGAATCACCAAGGAGGCGGTGACATAACCTAGCTTTAAACTGCCAACAAACCTGAGCATCTCATCCCAGTATTCGAGAATGAGCTGAGTATTGATCCGCTTGGACAGCCTTGCCCTTACCTTGGGCAGCTTTTCAAGCTTGAGATCATCCGTCCTATAAAGCTGCACGTCGTGTAAATCCTTGATGCGTGGTGTAAACGTCAACCCCAACAAATCAAACAAGGCAAACACAATCTCAGTATAGCCACTGGTATCACTGCTGTGCTCCATGACAGGCAAATCGGTTTCATTGGCAAGGATTTCATCCAACACATGCGTAGCGTCTCTAACCGTAGATGGGATCACTTTACCACCATATTGTGAAAACTGGTCACTCGTCCAACTGTAAAAGGTAATACCTCGCCTATAACCAAAATACTTAGGAATACTTTTAGCTTGGCGATTCTTGCCTGCTAGGGGCAAGCGTTGTCCATCAGAAGATGAAAGTGTACCTGAGCCCCACTGGTAACTTGTATCGAGTTGGTGATGGTAATTAACCAGCGCAGTGTTGGCTGCTTTGAGGTTATCTTCTGTCAAATACCAGTTGCTCGTATAAACGAGTTGATGATGCGGTAGCAAAGTGCTTTTAGCCATCTGACTCAAACCATGATTTAAGCCCTGAGCTAGCAAGCTAGCATAGAGGTAATGCTGTTCCTGATGCCCTTGAACGGGTTTGGTGGTTGCCACATGTTTGAGTTGCTGGGTTACACCGACCCAGCCATCAACCTCAATCACCATATCGGTAACGTCCAATCTGGGCAAGCGTTGACCAATCTGCTTATCAAGTAAATCAGCACTTTCAGGTCGGTCTTCCCGCTCGTGAGGGGTGAGCACCCATTTATCGTTTTCTTGACGCAGCCACGGTTCTTTTTTGAAAGTGCGCTCGACCTGTTCAGCTAAGTATTGCAGATCTTGAGTGCCTTCTTGTAGGCGTCTTTCCCCTGTGGCTGGGGTTTGCGTTAGCCTAAGTACCTCTGGACGTTTCTCAGGCCAGATGACCTTGGGGATGAGGTGGCTAGCAGGATCAGCATAGCGTTTGCCTGAAGCCACAAACATATCTTCTGATCGAAGTGCTTTCCTAAGCTCCCACAACACTGCTAGTTCGTAGTACCGACGTACAATCTTGCCTTTATCATCTAGCACATACGGCCAGAAGGCATCGGGGACAAAACTTAAAGTAGCGTGCTTGGGCACAGGATGTTTATCTTCAGCGTCTAGTTGCTTGATGAGTTTGACCGCCTTGAGTAAAGAATCATCGCGTTTGTGGGATAAAAACTCAAAGGTGACTAGAAACTGTGGGATGAATTTTCTAAGGTAGCCATAATAGTTGGAAAAGAAGTCAATGGCCTCATCATTCTTGGGGCGAATAAGGCTATCGGTTTCCTGTTTGAGTTGCTGCATCCGTGACTCTGCGAGTGCGTCAAAGAGGGTTTCATTGAGGTCTTCCCCTGACGCTTTGGCTTCAAGAATGACTTTCAAAAGCTGGTTGAGGGTACGCATCTTTTCATTGGTAGACCGTGCTGCTTTAAGACGCAGTTCATCCAGCGTATTCTTGGCAGCTTGGTGTTTAGGGTACTGTGCACATTCGTCCGTAAATGTACGCTAAGAAATAAAACAGCTTGTAGCACGTTAAAAACCTTGGCTTTAATCTCTTAAATGGTCGTTTTATGGACAGGTTATAATCAGTAGATTTGATGCCAAAAACACCATGAAATTAGTCTCTAAAATATGTCCCTAAATGAAAAGCCGTCTCTTAATTGTTCAATACTTTTTAGAGACACCCTTAACGTACATTTTCGCATGAATGTGCACAGTACCCTTAATTACTGACTTTCTATACATCATTCTTAGTAGATTCAGAGTCCATCAGAATCGGGACAGAATAATTCTGATGTATAGGTAAATATTAAAGATTGGTCAACACCAGGAGCTGTAGAAATCCTTTGCTTCGGGGCTGTGTAGTGCTTAGTACAATTATCAGGTGTTATCTCTGTAATTGAAGCAACACTAAACGCGTATTCAGCTGTGTCAGTAGAAGATGGAAGTAACCCTGTAAATGTGTGTGCTCCGCCTGATGCTAGGGATGGGCTATAAAAAAGGGTTTTTCCACCATAGTAACCTACCCTAACAGGTATAGTTTTTGGGTTCCCCTGAACCTCCACTTTAACATTAGATGTATATCTTTCATATTCTATTCTCAGCTCTATGCTACTTCCTGCGGCTAAATCAAATACTTTATAGAAAGCAGAGGGGAGCCAAGGGGGGTGGAAAATGTTTATGGTTGGATGATACCTATTGTTTTCACCTTGTGGATAGATCGAATCTGGAAGTCTTGGGGGAGCATCATCTGCTTTTATATAATCAAGTCTAAGCGCATTTGTGCCTGAAAGAACATGTGGGAAAGTATACTCCTCCCCACTAGATAGCTTAAGGAACTCACCGCCGCATTGAGGAAAGCTGATTACTCTCTCTGGTACTATACTTCCATCATCCATAAAACTTGAGTCAAGAAGGTAGGGTTTGGGGCAAACTTTTGCTGGGGTGGGATTACCACTTACTATTATTTTTACTTCATTTGCAATAACCTCTTGATAGCCCATATCACTCTGCCCCTCTGCATCAAAGACCTTTACGCTTGCCGCATATACACCTGGATTCATGTAAGTGTGTAGAAACTCTCCACTTGAGTTAGTAACTCCCTTACCGTCGCCTAAATCGAACTCATAGTGCGTAATACCAAAATCATCTGTACTGTTAGTTGCATCAAACAGTACTGCTAAGGGCACCCCCCCCTCCTTCGGAAGAGTAATTAAAGAGGCAGATGGAGGAAGGGTAACTGGTTCAGGGCAGTCTGTTTCACAAGGTGGGGGTGAACAAATTGGGTCAACGTTAGGATCACAAGGGGGTGGCTGTAGAGGCTCCTTTACCTCAATCGTTACAGAAGCGCTATCTGTTTGCCCACTGATATCCTTCACTATAACGCTTGGTGTATATGTACCTGCTGTTTCATAAGTAACGACTGCAGTACCTTTACTTCCACTCTGTCCAGTGCTAAAGCTATACTTAACAATGCCCCTATCATCAATGCTATCTTTTGCGTTCAAAGTAACAGTAAGGGGGGCTTGCCCGCTATTGGGTGATGCTGAAAGGAAGGCAGCTGGTGGAATATCATCAAGAACGGTCACAGAAACACTTGCTTCACCAGAAATAAAATGCTCGTTGGGAGCATCGCTAGGTTTAAACACATATGTGCACGTATCTGGTGCAGGAGGATAGGTTAAGGGGGTAATATAACCCTGATCAGGCGTATAAATGACTCTCGTGCCAACTTCTGAATCTATAACGCATGTACCATTAGATGGTGATTTAACCAAGGTTAAATCAACTGAATTAAAGTCTAGACCCCAACTCCCCATAAGATCATTATGCAAAACATCAATTACTAAGGGTTGGTTTTTATAAGTTACTCCCACATCATGATTTGCAACCCACCCCAAACACATACCAAAGTGACTTTTCATTTGCCTAACTTCATCATCTTGGATATTCCCACCAATCAGGAGCTTATTAAAGGGGGAAGTTGCATTTTTCGTCCAATAAGGTGGAATCCTTATAAAGGGTGGGAATCTTGAGTCATTACTAGCAAACCCATCTATCCAATAACCGCTGAATCTTAAATATCCCTGATTAGAATCTGTCACACTCAACAAATCGACCTCGGGTAAAGCTGTATTTAAGCTTGAAAGAGCACTTGTTGGCTCTTTCAAGAATGACACCTTATACCAACCGCATGTAGGAAAAATAGCATGGGAACCCTTTGCTATAAAAACAACTGGATTATTTCCTTGCCTTGGAACAGCTTGCCAATCTAACCTGACTTTGCCACCCTTCCATTTCAAAATAGCATCACTCGGACTATCTTGACAATCATTACTGCACCCTAAAAAACCCAAGACTTGGTCTGGTAAGTGCATGCCATAAACAACTGCTTCAGGCTCTTTAGTTAGCTTGTCAAGTACAATCGTGAAACTTTCCCTGTCGAGGGTGTGTTCAGCAAATAAACCCGTTACCCCCCCAACTTTCGGGTCATAGCTATAAAAAAAATAATAACTAAGATAAATCTTGCTACCAATTTCAAAAATATCATAGTAAACTCGGGAGCTCTCGAGTTCGCCAGGAGAATCTTTAAAGATAGAAGGGGGTGCTGCATTTATAAGAAAGCGTGTATCTCCATGAGTGGACAAATAGCTCTTTAGAATATCTCCTGTTTCTAAAATTACCACTTCTCCCCAAGCTTTCACTAAGCCAAAACCTTTACCCACATTAAGAATATGGGCTAAAGGTTGAGGAAAATATTTTTCCTCCTTATGAAATACGATAATCGGTTTGTACTGATCTGCCAAGAATCGGTGATTACTTGGCTTAGGGTAAGGAACGTAAACCTTTTGTAACCAAATAACATCTTCATACTCTCTTCTTGGTGGTGTTGGAGATTTGCGAAGGGCAATATACAAAACTTCATACAAACCACTTTCCACAATCCCAAAGCGCCCCTCTTCATGGTCTCCTTCTTTACTCCATTTTGTCCAGACTTGTTCTCCATCATTTTTATATCCAGCCAACTTCCTAATTCTAATCTCGTCGAACTCAGCCAAAGATGGAATTATCTCAACCCAAGCAGAGCCATCTGTTCGCGTATTGTAATTTAAAGAAACACTATCCTCTGCCACTGAAAAAAAGACTAAAGTGTATATAGTAACTGCTATAACCCTAAAAATAACCTTGTTCAACTAGATCACCTTACTCCAATAACAAAGGTAACGCGCCCATCTGCGTTGAGCTCTCTCACTTTAGCCTCTATATAATTCTTGTCCTCATTTGCTGTATAAACCAAATCACTAATTATATTCCCCCCCCCAGCTTCGTAGAAATAGGAGGAAAGCCTTATCTTCTCAGGAAGTTTGGAATAGTAAATGCGTATAATAGCTATAGGAAATTCGCCGGGGTATTTAACATCAATAAATTTATTACTTGTAATTCTCCACATAAATTGGTCAATAGGAGCGTCAAAAGGATTAATCCCCTCACGCATCTCTATTTTTTCGTAGCCTATCACATCAGGAATATAAGCAACAATCCTATTACCTTTTTTATCAGTAAATGCTGCTCCCACAATATCTTTACCTATATCTGACCCGTCCACCTTTTCTGTCTTAACGGGTTCAACATCCGTCCAGGGAATTATGCCCTCAGAACCAAATATATTAAGGGTTGCCGTACTTAAAGCGCCATTCACACCCTCTATCTCTATGCTTCCCTTACCCTTGCTTTTGGCAAACAACTCCACTGCTTTGCCCTCAGAACCCTGTTTAGATATGTCTAAGACTTCCGCAGGTAAAACATCTGGTGCTAACCCTATTGTAACACTACCCAAAGAGACTCCGCCAATAAGAACAACCGTGGACTCACCCTCTTTTATATCAATTCTCTTAGGACAAACCTGAAGGTATGGAGTTCTAAGTTTGTATAACCTTAGTAATAAGTCTATGATATCCTCAAGGTCTATTTTACCTGAGCAATCTATATCTGCGTGGTAAAGTTGGTATTCTGTTGGATTATCTTTGTTAATTCCATAATTGAATAACAATGCAGTAAGGGCATCCTCAAAGTCTATCTGCTTGTTCTGGTTAATATCCCCCAACGGGTAATTGGCAAACTCTGCCTTCAAGGTAATATTCCTGCTGTCATTCTGCTGCGTGCCAAGGTTAGCAGTGCTGGCAAGAGATTGTTCCATTAAAGCTTGAAGGTTGTAATCTCTTAGCGGGTCATTACTCACAAATTGTAAAGACTTAAGGTTTGCTGTTATATCCTGTCGTTCTTTTGAAGCTAATGTCCCTTTAAAGCTAATTACATTTGTTTGAGGATTGTTACCCATAACACTAAAGACTAACTCTGCCACATCGCTTTGTACTGGTTTTATAGCAACAAAACCCATCTTAACATTGCCATCCTCCAAAGTGCCTGCTACGGGTAATATTTGTCCTTGCTTGGTTTTCACCCCTAGCAGTTCTAAATCTTGGATATTTAAGGTTAACTCGCCCTCTATAACCGATTCGCTTACCTCAATAGGTAAAACAGCAAATTCATTTGTGCTACTTGGCGGCTCTAGAGCGTTAGTGTCATTTCTATCGCCACCTATACAGGCTATTAATATTAACAATAGAAATATAAATATACTTGCTTGTTTTATCGTTCTCATGGTTACTCCCTATAGATTCAAGTTAGAAATATGTTCCAAATATATTGCTTGAAGAGAAAATAGTCTAAGAAAGACTTTAATTTACTACTAAACTATCCCCTAAAAGAGATATGGTTTGATTATCTATTGCAGTAGCCTTGGGATTATTAATAGTGAAAGTGCTTATACTCGCAGCCTTACACTCAAAGGTGAGTGTTACTAATGTGCCGTTGCCTGTGAATTCCTGACCTGATTGGCAAATACCTATAACTGCATTATCAGGAGGAATTGCTGCTACAAAACAATCTTTAGGTAATTCCCCTATGGTAATATCATCTTTTAAAAGAAAGTTATCAGGTGTGCTTGTAATTTTAAAACCAAAACCTTTATAACTAGCCGCATTCTCACGCAAGGCAACTGTAACAGTACATGTTTCACCTACAGCTTTACCTGCACACGTACTTTCTATTGGAAATATGGCGGGTGTATCCACAGAAATAACTGTAATGCTCACGGTGCTAACACTTGAATTTAACTCACCATCACTAACTATGAAACTAAATTTATCTTCTCCATTAAAATCCTTGTTGGGTATATAGGTAATATCAGGAGGAACACCTGCTATCTGCCCGTTTCTTGGTTGAGAATCTAATAAATAACTCAATTTATCATCATCTATATCAGTTCCCTTTAACACAACAGACACCTCTGTATTCTCTTTTCCTGTTACATTCTGAGGTTCTGCCACAGGAACATCATTAACTGGAGTGATGGTAATATCAACATTGGCAGGGGAAGAATCAGCAAAGCTATCATTTACCTTAAATGCAAAGCTATCCTTACCATTTACATTTGCATCAGGGGTGTAGGTAAGATCAGGGGCGCTTCCAGTTAATTTGCCCTTATTGGGTTTAGAAACAACCATATAGGTAAGTTCATCACCATCTGCATCACTACCTGCTAATGCAATCTCTAGGGGGACATCTTCTTTAGTAGCCACTTCCTGAGATTTGGCCACAGGAGGATTGCTAGCAAGAGAAATAATAGTTACTTCAATATCATAAAATTGATCGCTGCTAGCAAGTTGTGTCAAATCATTCTCAAAAATATTACCCTGTGTGCTATTCCAAATAACAACATAGTAGCTACCTACTGTTAAGCTAGTCTGTAAAACATCCTCTTGAGTATCCTTTTCAACAACCTCATTCTTGTCTTCGTCAAGCAATTTAAATGACAAAGGAAGGTTGGAACCTATATCTTTAGTTCTAACATTTACCCTTACAATTGAATCCTCTTCTAAGTTAAAATTAAACCAGTCAATATCATCTAATGGATTTACAAAAGAGCGGATTACAGAATCAAAGGTGATATCTGTAGCCTGATTAGCATTATCATTAGGTTCCAATGCATCAGTAACAGTAATATCAACAGTTGCCAGACTGGATTCATCATAACCATCATTTACTCTAAATATGAATTGATCTATGCCCACAAAATCACTACTAGACTGATAGTTTATATTAGGGGCTTTACCTGTTAGAACACCATCCTTAGGATCATCCTTAATGGTATAAACAAGACTATCCCCTTCCAGGTCACTTGCTGTTAGAACAATATCAATGCTTATATTCTGTTTCGTGGTTAATTTCTGGGAGTTTGCTACAGGGACAGAGTTCTTTGCTACGGTCACCGTTTTATCTGTGCTATGCTCGCCACCGTCATCATCGGTAATTGTGAGGGTTGCTTTATACTCCCCTGCTTGAGTAAAAACATACTCTGCTGTTTTCCCTTCTTTGGAATCTCCGTTGCCAAAATCCCACCTGTAGCTGCTGATCTCTCCATCAGAATCACTAGATGCACTAGCATCAAGACTTACAGATAAAGGTGCTCGGCCACTACCAGGTGTAATAGTAAACTGTGCTGTTGGTATTTTATTTTTAGTAGAACAACCTGCAAGATAAACAATTAAAACAATAACCAGCAAAAAAACCCTGCCACACTTCACAATATTCCTGCTTTCCTTCTGCTGCTACACGCAACAAGACCCTATCCCATCTCATATATGATTTGGCATCAATAAGGCAATTCAAATTACCCAATTCTACCAATCTGGAGAAAGTTATTGTCAATAGCTAGAAGCCTTAAATGAAGCTTTTCTAAAATAGAGCAGCCTACCTGTTACTCAACCACAAAAAACTGGCTCATTTATCAAGCGAAGTGACAGAGAAGGTACAATTACTCCATCCCAACTTTTATAGATTAGTTGGGGTTTTACTCTTCCAAACGCTCTTTTAGCCTTACTAGAAAATCCATACGTTCATGCAATACCGCTATGATAAGCGGAATCTTACCTTCAGGACGTAAGTAGAAAATATAATGATGCTCACAGCGAGTAAAGAACACCTCTGCATAGCGTTCTGAAATCACACGGGAGGCAACATAGCCATGAGCAATATCAGCAAAGCCCTTTTCTAGAGCCTCTCCATAAATCCTAGCCTGCTCCTTACCCCATTTCTTCTTGGTGTATCTAGCAATCTCCTTAAGGTCAGCTTCTGCCGAGGATGTCAGTTTGTAAAAAAGCATTAATGGGTATTTTCGCTTATTGTTTCTTCAAAAATTTGACTGACAGACTTTGAGCTTATCTTGCCCTTCTGTGCCTCTTCAATACGTGGCTTTAAAAACTCTTCCAGTTTTTGTAGAGCTTCTTCTTCAGATAAGGAATCTATCTCTGGTACATCTGGCAAAGAACGCTCAAGCACATAATCTTTTATGGTTTGTCCATGAAGGGCAGCAACAGCCTTAAGGCGTTGGTGTTGTTCTGGGGTTACTTCAATAGAAAGACGGCGCATAAATCTATCTCCTTGCTACATTCTTTTTTTATTATACACTAAAACTTCACAAATGTACATTTGTTGTTTTGTTGTTTTTTTGGAGATATTTGCTTTATTTTTGTTCCTTATGTGTAAAAAGGTGCTCGAGTTGATTAGCAGAGGTGGTCGATTTTGATTAGCAAGGATACTCAAGCACCTATTACAATTTGGAATAAAATTACAGTTTAGTTTTGTGGTTGTTTTGTGTATAGGAAATCCGTTTCATAGCATTATGGTGGTAGGTAGCATCCATCTCAATACCAATCCAAGAACGTCTCATCTGATGAGCAGCCACAGCAGTTGAGCCAGAGCCAGCAAATGGATCTAGTACAACATCACCTACTTCTGAATAAGCACGAATCAGGGTACGTAATATCTCAACAGGTTTCTGTGTTGGGTGATAACGATTACCAGTATATCTTCCCCAAGGAATAATGTCTTTGAGGGGGTGGTTAGGCTTTGATGGTCTTCCCTTAGCCAGTAGGTAAGCACATTCGTGACGAGCTTCAGTGAAGCCTTTATGGGAACAATAGTGCTTTACGAAAGTAAAATGTCCGATGGGGTAGAATCCAGCTTGTTTCCAAGCGGTCATGAACTTATCTACAGCATTCCAGCCATAAAATGAAATAGCAAAGCTGTTATTACGCAAGAGTCGGTACATTTCAGTAAAGGCTGGATATAGCCAATCACCGTGGACATCACCAGCAATGCTACGTCCATCTCTTGACTTATAATTCACCAGATAAGGTGGATCAGTAACAATAAGATCAATACTTTCATTTGGTAGGGAATGCATGATTTGAATGCAATCTCCATGATAGATATGGTTTAGATAATTATACATAATAGTCTCCTTTTGTGTGTGCGGGGACGTTCTGTCCCCGCAGTTGTATTTTAGGGTTAGTTTTTGTCTTTCGATTCTGGCTTACGGATAGTAAGTTGCCCATCGACTGGTAATGCTTCTAAAATGACACTGAAGCCTTTTTCATCATTATGTGCGAAGGCAACTCCTATTTTAGTCCAGTAGTCTTTGCTTCCTTCTTTGCCATTACGAACAGTGTAAACGTTGTGACTTGGTTTTTTGCTGTTATTACTCATAATATTTTCTCCTTTTTAGTGTTGTTTGGATTGCGTTCATCGCAGTCCTTATGCGGTCTGAAAGGCAGGTGTACAGCCCTAACTGTCAAGGGCGGTGAGCCGCTCGTGTTAACCCTTGTCAGGTAGGGCGCACCTGCCAGAACGCATCATCAAGGACTGTAAATGAGGCGGAAATCACCACACACTATTGAAGGAAAAAGTTTTTATTGGGTGACAGAAAAAATGAGATTTAGAGGTACATTACTTGTAACCAATGAAGAATAAACATCTACTGGAAGGGGTGTGATGTTGCAGTGGGTAGGAGAATTAAAGTGTTACTAAGTATATTAAGAAGTGCGTAGCTGCTAGGGGATTATTGAAAGCATTAATGTGGCAAGTTCGAGTGAGTCTTTCTCGCAAGGGGAAAGTGTTCACTAAAAAGCTTGTATAGGTTCAAGTATTTTGGCAATGATTCTTTGCTAACTTAACAATCATTGCTTTAAAACCATTAGGTGTCATTTTCAGGATTGGTCTACGGCGAGGCCAAATCTTTAAGACTTTAGAAGGTGCATCATTATTGGCTTCTCCAATAAAATCACCAATTAACCAAGTTGGTACATTAATTTCACTATATTTAGAGTACATTTTGCGAGCATAGTCTTCAAAATCACTAGTTTCTGTTGCTCCAACAGCAAAAATCAGCATGGCAACAGGTTCTTTGCAGCGTTCGCAAGGTATCAGTTCGCTTTCAACTATTTCTTGAGGTGCTTTGGGCATTTCTGGTATCGTTATGCCTTCCGCACTCCCTTTGCCAAGAATTGATTCCATGGTGTCAGACATTTGTCTAGCTAAAGGTTCAAAGATTTCTTTGCGAGTTTGCGTCATAGGATCATTAGGTTCACCAGCAATCTCACAGGATAGATAGGTATGACCATTTGGTAAGCCTTGCATTACAATTCTACCTAGTTGTCCTAGTTTGTTATGGTGAAAGTTACAGACCCACTTACCTTCTAATTGTTGTTTTTTTAAGGTGATTTCAGGGGGTAATGAGAAGCTCAAAGTAGTGTGTTGGCTTTCTAGGATAGAGAGCTGTAGGATTCTACGAGTAGGTTATGTGTCTGGCGCACTTCTGGGGCATAGGTTTTTATATTGTTGTAAATCTTTTTGGCTAAGTCTTCGTTGTATGTATGAGCAACATTATTTCTATCATCAACCATTCCTAGCCATAATTTATCATCATCACCTAACCACTTTTGTTGATAAGCTTCTTGTAAGGCAGGTTTGGGGCCTGTAGTATTAATACCTACTTCTTCTTTAAGAATCCATTTGAGAGCTTTCCGGAAAGTTTCTTCTGTTAGTACAAAAGCTAAGATGGTTGAGTTACGATAATCTTCGTTATCTTCTGGCAAGGTAAGGGTACGTTCTAAGTTTTTGAGGGCTTTACTGAATCTATCAAATGCCTGTTTCGATCTGCTAGTTTTCATATAGGACTTTACCTTCTCTTATTATGCTTTTTTGTAAGGATTTATCTGCTTTTTCAAATTGCACCAAGTCAATTTTTAGTAAGCTACCAGAGTTTTCTACATCTGCTTTTTGACTAACATCAATCCATTCTCTGTCGTTACTAACTCCTACTACAGCTAGATCTATATCAGAGAAGGGATCATTGTCACCTCTTGCTCTAGAACCATAGAGGATTATCCTTTCCACAGAAGGGAAGGTGCTTATTTCTTTTGTTAATGTATCTATAACTCTTGGTTCCATAAATATATTATAGGAAATTTTGCTGAAATAGGAACCTTCTTTTTATCAACTACTTTGATACACATAATAAATTGAAATGCGCCTGACGAATCAGGCGCTAAAGGGGGTAAAAGGGGGCAATGCTAGATGCAAACGACATCATAACATACGTAAAGCTCCTATTTGTAACTGATACAGTATTTAGCCTGAAACAGCGTTTTCAAAGTGCTTTGCGTTAGTATATATAAAAGCATGATGCTAAGAGCAACATGCAACAAGTCTCTACTGCCTCTCTACCAATATGCATCACTGTTCCAACGCATCAAAGCCTACCCCTTTTACCTAATTAGTTCCAAAAGTTATCCTCAAGGTATAAGGTTCCTCACTATCCCCCTCACCACCTGAAAATCTATTTCCCCTTGATACAGCAATATAATGCCTACCTGCTAATGCTTGAACATCTCCACTAACTTTACCCCCTACAGATCTTGCTTCAAACCTACCTAGAGACTTCTGATCCTCATCATAAATGGTAGCTCTCATACGCATATCTGAAGGTACGGGCTCCACATCAAGCTCAATTACACCAGAAGTAGGTGTAGTAAACACGTAGTAATCAACATCGTCACGAGGACGAATTGTGCCTACAATATCTTGGTTTAAACTAACAGGCGCAGCCTGTACAAACGTATTATTTACCTCGTACTTATCAGTAGTATCAAGATTGATCTTAAAAGAATAAATCTCCTCGCTACTTGGATCACCTCCTGAAAATCTATTTCCCCTTGATAGAACTATGTAATATTTACCTGCCTTCGATAAAACCTCTCCACTAACCTTACCCCCTACAGAGTTTGCTTCAAACCTACCCAAAGACTTCTGATCCTCATCATAAACAGTAGCTCTCATACGCATATTTGAAGGTACAGGTTCCACATCAAGCTCTATTACGCCAGAAGCAGGTGTAGTAAACACATAGTAATCAACATCATTCTCTATCTCAATTTTCCCTTCAACTGCTTTATTCAATTCTATAGAACAAGCCTCTACAAAAGCGTTGTTATTAATGCAGTCATTGGTGTTCAATTTTTCAGTCGTCACCTTAAAAGTAGAACTCACTCCTCCTATAGTTACTTTGGTTTCAACTGATCCTTCTGGTTGACTACTAGATGTTACACGCACAGCAACTGTATCATTATTATTAACTGTGTTGGCAGCAGAAACCTTGCCATTGATGATTGGTGTGGCATTTCCACTAACAGATATTGGTGAAGGAGCATTAATACCCTTTACTGTAATGGTGTTGCTGGTAATTTCTGTGCTAGGCTTGACACCCTCTTCGGCAATAAATATAAAAGCGTCTGGAGTAGTATCAACCTGACTTGATTCCTTTGGGGTTACAGGATCACCAGTCTGGGGCTTTTCCTCTGAGCTGCCATGTGTATTTGTTGCTGCTACTTTGTAAGTGTAGCTTTTGTTTGTCTCAACATCTGAATCTCTATAGGTTGTTACATCAGCAGCTACTTCTGCAATTTTGGTGAATGCTTGGGTGCTAACAGTGGTTCCCACGGTAGCTTCTCGATGGATTATAAATCCCGTTTCATTGTCACTACTATCATTCCAAGTAACATCTATAAAATCCACTCCTGCCGTAGCCTTTACATTAGTAGGTGCTTCAGGCGCTTTATTGTCAGGAGGAGGAGTACTATCTGTAGGGCAAGCTGTTAAAAAAAGAACTAAACCAACTAAGGAAAAAAGAATAAGGACATCGTGCCATTTCATTACTAAAATACTAAATCTTTGCATCACACAACTTTCTGCTAAATAGATAGCCAGAATCTAGACTTCTCTAGGGAAGTTTTACTTGAAGTGCTGAAATATTATACAGCACCCATAATTAATCGCTTAGAGGATATTTTTGCCAACTATCTTATTTGTGAAAGGAAAAACCTGATAAAATACCTTATCTGTAGGTTTTCAACTTTCAGATCGCACTTCTAGTATGACGCTTGCTCGGTTTTAGCGGACTAAGACAAGCATCATACTGTCGAGTGCGTAGTAGATGGGGCAAGCTTATAGCTGCTGTTTTAGTTGTTCCATAAAACCTCCAAAAAGGGATAAAATTATGACTAAAGACTAACACATAACTCCCTCATCTTTGTTGAATTTACTCAAACAACCCTCGCTTAACATCAAACAACCAGGCTATCACAAGGGTGTGGTTTAACTAACTTTATCTCGCCTTAAACACAACCTCTATCATTAGAGTGTCACTTTAGCCAATAGAGCAAACATAAATAATTTAAAACATATATTTAGACAGTGGAAATAACAGGAATCAACTTGCGATATTCATTTGCAAAACGAACAAAACGCGGAAATCAAATTTCATCTTAGACAGTTAAGACAGTGGGTTTACTAAACTTTTTATATATAGGAAATTTTCAAGAACTTTACAAAAACTACTGTCTTTGGTGTCTATTTACATCAAGACTTGCCCTCTTTTGCCTATTAGGAAGATGCTTTCAGTTTAGACAGCAAGGTATAGAATTTAGACAGTTAAAGGAACCTAAATAACTGAAACCCCAACCCTCAACCTAACTTGCTTGCTTTTTCCTGTCTTTAGCTTAATGGTGCGACGTATATCCTCACAACCTTTTTGAGATAGCCATCTCCATAACTCATTCCTTTGCTTCGGCTGTTTTCCATTGTATTCACACCATTCTTTATATGCCTGCCAAATCTCACCAGAAGGGGTGGTTACTTCTGGATTAAAAGATAATCTCTGCTCTGCGAATTCATCAAAGGGGTGTATGCTTTTCCAGAAAACCTCTGTAGATTCCGCAATGGTTTCAGGGATTGCTAAGTCATAACCACTATCCAGCCAATTTACAAAACCTTCAAATAATAAGTTAAACAAAGCAGACTGGGCTTTTTTATCTGTTTGCAAGATGGTTTTAAGTTCAGGATCTACCTTCTCAGGTTTAGTATTGAAAGGTACACGCAGTAACCTCCTTTTTGCACCAGCATCATCAAAGTCAACCCCTAGGTCAAAATTGCTATGTATAACTAGCTTAAATGTAGGGACAAACTCAATCATATCATTTGAATATAAAGGCCTAGCGCACATAGCATCCCTGCCCGTCAGAGCTTTTACCTCCTCAGCATTTAGATGAGCATTTTTTGGAGTTTCTTTTGCTATTACTAATCTTGCACCACGCAGATTCAATAACTCTGGCCTTGGGGAACTAGAAGAAGTATTACTACTGCCTTTGATTATTAAAGAGACATCTGCGGTAACTGCATATGTCCCAAGCAATACCCTTAATGCCTCCATTAATGTGCTTTTGCCAGTACCGCTATCACCAACTATATACCACAGTTTCTCGTTAGGAGCTTCACCCAATAAACAACTGCCAAAGGAACGCTTTAGGAACTCTTCCTTATTATTGCCCCTTAATAAATCCATCAACTGATTCACAGCAGGGTGCTTTGCATTGGGATCAAAATATACATTGCTATATTTTGTTATGTAATCTTCTTTATTATGGTGCTGTAGTTTCCTAGTTCTTAGATTCAAAGTACCATTAGCGACATTAAATAGCCAAGGGTCTGCATCAAGTTCCTCTGTATGAATAAGCATGTTCCGTGATGTTTCTGCAAGGGAAATCATATTAGTTATTCTGACCTTACCCTCACTAACCTTGGCGTGGTTAGCTAGTTTCTTACGGAGTTCCTTATCACTACAATCAGCAGCTTCATGGTATATACTACGCACAGTTAGGATAGCTGCTTCCTTTACCTGCCCTGTAACATCTGGCTCCCAATATTTTTTATTCCACCTCAACCATCCTAATTTTGGATTAAACTTGAATTTATCCCTATGCTGCCTTACAAATCTATCTCTATTGCCTAAATCAGTGCATGTATCGCTCTCAAATTCAACTCTAGTTGCTTCTGGTGGTGGGGCATAATGCCCATTCTTGGATGGAGGTTTCCAGGCATCCCTAGCAGCATGGCTATAAGCTTGGTTGATTGAAGCAATAACTTCATTTTGTGTATAGGGGTGAGTACCTACACTTTCATATTGAGGTTGATACTGGTGCAAGAGCACACGCTCACATTCTTGCTGGCTAACCTTATTATCACGCATTTGACAAGCAACATCAAAAGCAAACTTGTTACGGCCTTGCCTTGGATCATTACGCTGTAGCATTACCCTAACAATCTTAGGAATAACCGAGGCTAGAAGCCTACCAAATGCTCTAAAAGATCACATCAATAAGAACTCTACCCATAATTTTCAATCACGTGGCCTTTGCCAAAGAACTCTTAAAGGTTTGGAGATACAAACAACAAGTGGAGAGGAAACTGACACTCAGCTCAGCCTTATAGCAAGTGGTAAGGTTGAAGACGAAGAACAAAAGGCATCTTTCATCAAGGATCTGCTAGCTAAAGCACAGGAACTAGACAACAGATACTTCCTTGACTGGAGTTTATTTGATAGTGCTGCAATAGTCTTTCTAACAACAGAAAACTTCCAGAACGATCCCTTTTACTTCATCGTCATACCCCTTTCTCAGAATAACCAGGGCGGGCGTACTTTCTGTTTCGGTGAATGGAGATAGCGATTTATGTTTAAAGATAGAGATCCAGAAGCTAAAGATCGTGATTTCTTCCTAAAAGAGTTACGCACTAAAGAACAAGAACGTATCAGAGGGGTCAAGGAAAGAATAAGAAACCGTGAACAGAGTAAAGGCGTAGACCTAAGGCTCAAGGAAAATAACAACACTCAGTCACCGCAGATAAAAAATCTGCGGTCATCCCCTGCTAACGAAAGTGTTAAGGACAAAACTGTAGTTGAGTTGCGACCTCAAACACAAACAGCAGCTAATAATAATGAACAGGCCAAAGTTAAATCCTACTTCGACCAGTCTTTCAAAATGAAAAACGGTGACAATGGACTTTTCGGACAGATGATAGAGCAAATTGGAGAGGGAGCAAAACACCAATGGGAAAGGAAACAGCAAAAATCTCAGTTAAAAACAGAGCAGGTGCAGCAGAAGCAACAAGCACAACAGCAAACCAGACAGGCAAGGAGTCGTTAATTGATTACCTTTATAAGCTATAACAGAAGTACCAGTACGACTAAAACAGAAAGTCTAAAGCAATTCGCTGCTGCTAGTGCCAGAAAAAACCCTGACAAGAGATATCTGATGGTTGATGCTGATCCTCAATCCACTTTAACTAAGTGGTGGAACATTGCCCCTGATGCACATAAGCCATTTGATGTGGCTAAATTTGGCGAGCATGAGGAGATTTTAGATATGTATGATGGCGTTTTCTACGATACTGAGGGTAGACCCTCACCTGATGTACAAAAGGCGATTCTGGAAGCTCCTGATGCTGTTATTTTCATTCCTACACCTGTCAATAAGTGGAAACTCTACGAACTTTCGGTTAAAAGTGCTGTCGATTGTATGAAAGCAGGACAAAGATT
This sequence comes from Trueperaceae bacterium, assembly GCA_965223045.1. Classification (GTDB taxonomy): domain Bacteria; phylum Deinococcota; class Deinococci; order Deinococcales; family Trueperaceae; genus CBDCVN01. The sequence continues at coordinate 1,483,133 of CBDCVN010000013.1, read as the reverse complement.
CTTTATGGCTTTTTGAGGTGAACCCAATTGATCGGACAAAAAATTAAGGTTAATTAAGACCTACTAAAATGATATCAAATTGAGATTACATTGTTTGTAAGCTTGATAACAACCTATCCTGTTATTATTGATTTAGTTTTCTCCTCTCTGTAAACTAATTCAGGCGTTTTGTACTGCAATGATTGATGCGGACGTTCACTGTTATAAAATTGTAAGTACTTTCCTATTTCTTCCCTTCCTTGCTCTATATTTTTGTATTCCTTTAGATATACTTCTTCATACTTTACCGTTCTCCACAACCTTTCTGTAAATATATTATCCATGTAGCACCCTCTTCCGTCCATGCTGATTGCTATTTCGTTTGCCTTCAATATATCCGTAAACTCATGACTTGTGTACTGACTACCTTGATCTGTATTGAATATCTCTGGCTTCTCTCCTTCCAACGCCTCTTCTAATGCTTCTATACAAAACTCTGCTTTCATGCTATTCGAAACTTCCCATGAAACAACATAACGGCTATACCAATCCATTACTACTACCAGATAGCAATATCCTCCTTGCAAACGTATATACGTAATATCACTAGCCCATACCTGATTTGGTTTGTTTATGATTTTGTTTTTCAGAAGGTATGGGTAAATTTTATGTCCTTCCTTTGGTTTACTTAGTTTGGGTTTGGCATATATAGCTTGCAAACCCATCAGACACATCAAACGATATACTCTTTTGTGATTGACTTTATAGCCTTCTCCATTGAGCATTGCTGTTATCTTGCGATAACCTAGAAAAGGATGATTCGTATATAACTCATCTATCCTTTGCATCAAGCATTCATTGAGATCGCTGATTCTTGTAGGTCGATAGTAATAACTACTACGATTCAGTCTCAGTAACTCACATTGCTTAGTAATGCTCAATTGAGGGTGCCTTGGATCGACTATCAACATACGTTCCTCTTGACTCAGTTTTTGAGCCCTTTGGACAAAAAATCTAGTTCCATTTTCAATTTGCCAATCTGTTCGTACAGTGCAGCCTCTCTACGTTCTTGCAGTTTGGCTTTCCTGCCCCTTAGTAGTGAAAATCTTTCATGCAATGCTTCTGATCCAGCTTTTTTCCATTCTTTAATTTGAGTGGTGTGTACACCATATTGATTTGCTAATTCTGCAAGATTCTTCTCTCCAACTATGGCTGCTGCTGCAACTTTAGCTTTGAATTCTTTCTTATATGTTTTTCTTATTCCTTTTGTCTGGCTCATTTATATCTCCATATTCTAGATATTTTACATCTTCTATGGACCTTAATTTCGCCGGGGTTTTCTGTCCAGTTTTTGGGGGTAAGCTCATTTACATTGGTCGGGGATCAAGACTTAAAGCCCTATAGGCAGCATGCTAAAGCTTGGGCGGGTGACTCTCTGCTTGATACTCATATCCCTTCACTTGAAATACTGGAAGAAGTTGCTACAGAGGGCAACCTACCCCAATATATGCCAAAAGGTCACGCTAGCAGGGCAGCATTGGCCGTCTTCGATAATATGTGGCTTGAGGTCGAAAGATTACTTCAGCAGGATAGGAAGGTGACATATGCTGCAATTCAAGACGTTGCGTAATACCAATGATGATCGTGACACTTCATCACAAGGTGACAGTTTGACACCAAAAAAATCACCAAATGACACCATGTTACCCTCTATGTCACCAAAAATCACCAGTGTCACCAAGAATGTCACCATATCACCACATCACAGTCACTGTGACACCTTGTCACAAAATGACACCAAAAGGCATACAGTAAGAGTAGGAAGTCAAGCTTTTACCATCCTGCAAATGGTGTCACTTCAACATGACTGCTCACTTAAAAAAGCTGTCGATTTGATTGTAAGGGCTTATGTCACCAATGGTGATTCAGTATTAGAACAATGACACCAGGTATATTACTAAGTATGTCACTAGGTCATGTCACCAAAGGTCATAAAAATCAGGGGTTGTGATAGCTGTTCTCAGAGCAATCTTCTAGCCCCCCTGCAAGGCAAAAGCCAAAAAGATGTCTTCGACAACTACCACAACTACACACACCTATAAATCTTTAATGTTTTTTGGCAACATTTTTTTAATCACAGGTTGTTTGAATGCTTGTTTCGTGTGATAATTCTTTGTAGAAAAGAAATGGTTTTGAATAGATAGTGTAAGCAACTTTTAGGACGAAAATAACAGGCTTTTCCTCTTTTGGTTTTTGGCCTGTTATTTTTTCATTTTTGTTCTTAGCTGCGTTAAGGAGTGATGCCTGAAAAGATTTTAATTTATTGCTTGATTTTATAGAGAGGTAATTTGTATGGATTTTTTTCCCTTAATTTGCTCGAGTGAGTTCAAGTACACAACACCTCCTTTGATAGCTCGAGCCATCCTTCTCAACTGTTTAAGTTACCACCTAGCTGCTCGAGCCAACTGGTTAGTTATTTTTAGCTGTGGTTTTGGCTGTAGTTGTAGCTGTAATTGTAGCTGTAGGTTCAATCCAATTTTGACTGGTTTAAGTTAATGCTGCGTATTCACACTACAACTTCCGTTGCTGCTGCAAAATCCTACTACACCAATGGGCTCAAGCAGGAAAGTTATTACTCCCAAGAAGCTGAATTAGTCGGACTTTGGCATGGTGAAGCAGCAAAGAAGCTTGGACTAGAAGGAGAAATTAAAGGAAAGGATTTTGAAGCTTTATGCGAAAACCAATCTCCTATTAACGGTGAAAGACTAACAGGACGTAATGATGTTAATAGAAGGGTCGGTTTTGATTTTACTTTCTCTGCTCCTAAATCAGTAACTTTAGCTTATGAATTAACTGGTGATGAGCGTATTGCTGAAAAATTCAAGGAAGCTGTACGTGACACCATGTATGAAATAGAGCGTGATTCACAAGTACGGGTTCGTAAAAATAGCGCATTTGAAAACCGTAGCTCTAACAATATGGTTTGGGGCGAATTTACACATTCCACTTCAAGGCCTGTTAATGGTGTTACTGATCCTCATTTACATGCACACTGCTTCGTTTTCAATTCTTCCTTTGATGAAATTGAGAATAAATGGAAGGCCTTAGAGCTTGGTGATATTAGGAAAGATACTCCGTATCACGAAGCTGCCTTTGATGCTCGACTTGCTATGGGTATGCGTGAGTTGGGGTATAACGTTGAGAAACAAGCTTGGGGTAAGGTTGCTGGTTGGGAAATAAAGGGTATTGAGCGAGAAACTATCGAAAAGTTTTCCCGTAGGACAGAAGAGATTGAGAAGATCGCTAAAGAAAGGGGTCTTGTGGATGACAAGTTAAAAGATGGTTTAGGAGCAAGAAGTCGGGCAGGTAAACATGAGGGTTTGGGTAAGGGTGAATTACGCAATGAATGGCTCAGTAGACTATCTGGTAAAGAGTTGGAGGTGTTTTCAACTTTGTATAGCAAGGCACTACAAAAAAGTTCTGATAAGGTTGGTGAGATTGGGCAGGTTCAAATTAATAATGTTCAAAATATTGATGTTAAAGAAAAGTCCTCTTTGGCTGTTGATTATGCTTTGCTCCATAAGTTAGAGCGTGAGTCAGTAGTTAGTGAAAAGAGGCTTCTTGAGACTGCCTTACGTCATGGAGTTGGTGAAGTTTCTGTTGAATCGGTTAATGCTGCTTTTTTGGGGAGAGATGATGTTGTTATTCGTGAAAGAAATGGGCGTAGATTTGGTACTACCAAGCAGGTTTTAAGTGAAGAAAAAGACATGATTAACTTTGAAAGAAATGGCAGGGGGAAAGAATACTCTCTTAATCGTGGTGGTAAAGTTAAAAGAGGTTTTTTGAATGCTGAGCAGCGGGCTGCTGTTAGACATGTTTGGGAATCATATGATCGAGTAATTGCTATACGTGGTGGAGCTGGTGTTGGTAAGACTACCTTGATGCAAGAGGCAGTAGCAGGAATCGAAGAAAACGGTACTAAGGTTTCTGTTTTTGCTCCTTCATCAAAAGCCTCTCGTGGAGTATTGCGTGAAGAGGGTTTTGACGATGCTGAAACTGTACAGCAGCTTTTAGTAAATAAGCGTATGCAGGAAAAAGTAGAGGGTGGAGTTATCTGGATTGATGAGGCTGGCTTACTGGGAAGTCGTATATTGGGAAAGGTTTTTAAAATAGCTGAAGAGCAAAATGCCCGTGTTGTTTTATCAGGGGATAGCAAACAACATCATGCTGTTGAGAGAGGGGATGCTTTTCGTTTACTACAGGAATGGGGTATGACTGTTGCTGAGGTAAAAGAAATACAAAGGCAAAAAGCTGACTACAAACAGGTAGTTAAGCATTTAAGTTCTGGTGATATTGAGAGAGGTTGGCAAAGTTTAGAAGATTTAGGTGCTATCCATGAAGCTGAAGATACCTTGGATAGACAAGAAAAGATCATTTCTGCTTATCAGGATGCTAACAGTAAGGGAGAAAAAGTGCTTGTTGTTTCTCCTACTCATGCTGAGGCTAGGAGTATTACAGATGCTTTACGTGTTTCTGAAAAACAAGCTGGTCGGTTGAGTTTGGAAGATAAGAAGTTTTCAGTGCTTACCTCCTTGAATTTAACTGAGGCTGAAAGAGGAAAAGTCGAAAGTTTTAGAGAGGGGCAAGTTGTGCAGTTGCACCAGAATATTAAAGGTTTTAAGCGTGGTGAAAAAACTGATGTTTTAGGCGTTGATATTGAAAGGGGAATTGTGCTTGTTTCTGGTAACCCCAAGGCTAGTAAGGTTCCCACTAAAGACACTTTATTAGGAAAGGAAGGGGGTAAAATTGAGGAAGTTAGGATCTTACCCTTAGATAAGGCTAAGCATTTTCAGCTATACGAGAAAAAAGATTTGGGAATAGCTAAGGGTGATAAGCTTCGTATTACCCAAAACGGTTATATCTCTGGTAAAGGCAATAAAAAACATCGGCTTGATAATGGTGCTATTTATGAGGTTAACGATTTTAGGAGGGATGGCTCAATTGAGCTTAACAATGGTTGGGTTGTTCCAAGAGACTATGGGCACGTAAATCATGGTTATGTGTCTACTTCCCATGCTGCGCAAGGTGAGACTGTTGATCGGGTTTTAATTGCTCAAAGTAGTCAGAGTTTTAAAGCCAGTTCTCAGGAGCAGTTTTATGTTTCAGTTTCCCGTGGCAAAAAAGGTGTAGAGATTTTTACTGACGACAAGGAATCTTTAAAGAAGCAAATCAGTCAATCAAGTGAGCGTTTGAGTGCTCATGATCTTATGACTGAACAACAAAAACATGAGGCTTTATTGCAAAAGATCAATATGGAAAGGATTGAGCATCTAATTAGATTAGAAATGATAGAGAGGGTAAGTAATCGACAATATCACCAAAGGAATAATCCTTATCAATAACAAATTATGACTGATACAGAAAAATATAACAAATTATGATTGAGCAAAAGAACATAACGAATCATGACTGAACAAAAGAACATAGCAAAACTCTCAAGCAACCAGGAGCACACTAACAAGGGTGGTTATAAAACCAGTCGTGGGGATAACAAGGCTTTAATGATTGAGTTTCGTTTTAAGTCAGGACGTAGTAAGGCAATTGGTTATGCCTATATTTCGGAAATGGATTTAGATCCCTCAGATAGCATTATTTTAAATTCTACTACTTCTGTTATAACCCTCAAAGGACGTAACCTTGAGCCATTATTTAAACATTTGCTTCAACACAAGGTGACTTTCATTGAGGAAATGCCTGATGGAGAAGTCTCTAAAGAGCAAACATCTATTCATGCTATTGAGGTGCAAGGAAAGTGATGTATCCATCTGTAGATAGGGTTTTTTGCACAACCCCTAGATAAGGAAGGCTCTTAGGGCTTACAAGGGTAAGGGAGGAGAATAACTCCTCCCTGCTCTTTGTTTTTCATTAAGCAGCGGTTTCTGCTGGTGGTTCTAGGTTTCCTTGGGTTGGTTTTGGCAAGGCTGCTTCTTCTATCCTTATGGCATGGATATGCATCTTAGGGAAAGGTATGCCTTCCTTTTGTTCATAATTTAGTTCTCCTATTACCTCTACACGCTCACCTTTCTTCAATTCTTTTGCATCTTCCAGAAGATATGGTTTGAATACTTTTATTTCGTGCCAGACTGGTTTCTTATCTACCCACTCACCACTTTCTTTATTTTTGTATGAGTCTTGTGTACAGAGTGAAAAGACTACAAATTCACCTCCTTCTATTGATACTGGTTTTGCATCCTTACCAAGATTTCCTATCAAAATTACTTTATTGTTTTGTGCCATTGTTTTTCTCCTTTTATTTTTTAAATTAATTATTTAGAGGTTTTGCCCTCCGTTGCTTACAAATTCTGTTGCTTTATAAGTTTTATAGAGGACTTTTTTTACTTTTCAAAACAGTTAATACTCACTAGGCAGTAGTATTACTCCATTTTGGAAGTAAAGTTGTATTTCCTTTAGGGGAAAGTCCGTAAAAGGAATGTTTCGTTCATGAAAGACCATATAGGCTGCTTCTTTAGGAGAAAAGCCGTTATGAATCTTTACATTAGCGCTCTGGTTTTCTCTTACCTTTAAATCAATTACAGCAAACTCTCCTGTGATTTTATTTTGGACTGAATCAACAATATCAAGTAACCAAAAACAACCTGCTTCCTTGGCTAGGTAAACTACTCCATCAGTTGATAAAGTTCTAAAATTTGTTTTGTGGTATCTTTCTGTACCAGTAAATTGCCTTAGCTCTGCTTTTAGCTTTGCTGAATTAAACTCTTTTTTACACATTGTTTTTCTCCTTATTTTTGTTTTGAAGTGCATATGCACTTCTGCCCTGCGGCTGAGCAAAAAGCGTAGGGAATTATGCAAGAGGAGGGGAATCACCCATCTTGCACGAGTGAACTACAGTGAGTGCGGAAAGATGGGGATACCACTTGCGTAAGGGGTGGCAAGACACCCTTGAGGCTTTATACTTTTATTTGGAACGGTTAATGCTGTGAAGAAAGATGTTGGTTACTTATTTGGCACAATAGAAAAAAGTTATGATTTTGAGAAGCTTAGCGCAAAATCATGTTTTTGAGCGAGGTTTTGCCCCAAAAAGAAATAAGGTTATAAATTATAAATTATAGATTGTTTATTAGAGTTGTTCTGAAATAAATAAATCGGTCAAAATAAAGGAATGTTACTACCAAGAGATGACCGACAAGTAAGAAGTATAACAGGATTGAGCGAAAAGAAAGTAGAGGAACTAGAACCTGCATTTGCTAAAGCTTTAGAAGACCATGAAAAGCAACGTTATGAAAAGGCTCTAGAAGCAGGGAAAGTACATCGTAAGCCAGGAGGAGGAAGAAACAGTAAACTAAGTACAGTCAATATAAAACTGTGCTTTATTCTTTACTACCTTAGACTTTACCCAACGTTTGATGTTCTAGCGGAGAAATTTGATTTATCACGATCTAATGCCCATGCTTGGGTACAACGTCTTACACCAATAATGGCGAAAACTCTAAGTGGTTTGGGATATATGCCAGCTAGAGAGTTTGAAAACATAGAGGATTTCAAAGCAGCTTTTGAGGGACTTGACGAAATACTGATTGATGTTACAGAGCGAGAACATCAACGCCCAAAGGATGATGAAATGCAACAGGAGTTATACAGTGGCAAACAGGGTAACCACACGCAGAAAAACACAGTGATAAGCAGCAAGGAGAAGGTAATTTTGTTTGTGGGACAAACCTTTGGAGGACGGAACCATGACTATGCAATGCTAAAGGAAGAATTTCCACCTGAGGAGGAGTGGTTTGAGGATATTAAAGTGGCAGTAGATTTAGGATATCAAGGAATCGAGAAAGATTATGAAGGAGCAGATGTTGCAATACCTCATAAGAGACCTAGGAAGAGCAAAGCCAACCCTAATCCCAAGCTTAGTAAAGAGCAGAAGGCTCACAACCAAGCAGTGAGCAAGATACGTGTATATGTTGAGAATGCCATTGGAGGAATGAAGCGTTTCAAGATTCTTGTGTATGCTTTTAGGAATCGTATTAAGGGATTTGTTGACGATGTAGTAGGAGTTTGTGCTGGTTTATGGAACTGCCTTATTGCCTAATTCCTTATTTCAGAACAAGTCTAATTAGTCTAGCTTAGGATTTCCAACCTCAACTACCACCTATAATAGCCTCATAATCCTTACCACCATAGAAAATGTTTAAGATTGTTACTCTATAATTTCTTTCGTCAACTTCAAATGCTACTACAGCATTTTTATTATAGGGTAAATTCGCAAGTTTTTCCTTAAATCATCACGTTTTTGACCACGTATGGGTGCTATTTGAAGTCCTTGGCATGCCTTTTTTAATTTTTCAATGTAAGTCCATGCCACTTCTGGAAGCCCACTTTTGTTTTTAATGTATTCATAGATATTACTAAGGTCTTTAATGGCATCAGGAGTAAGGTCAATTTCATATGTCTGCATTGCCAGAATCGCTCATATGTTGTTGATGTATCTTTTCAATTTGATCAAAGGCTTGTTCCATTGGTACAGGAGTACCACTATTTACAGAGTTATCAAGGCGTTTGCGAATAACTGCTAGTCGTGCTTCATGTTCGTCTTGTTGGCGTTGCCACAAACGCATCGCTTCACGAATAACCTCACTTGTTGAGCCATAAGAGCCTTGTTCCACCTTATCCTTTATAGACATGAGCATATCTGGTGGTAACGTGATACTGATTTTTTCTGCTTTTTCAGCTATTGGCATGGTGTCCTACCTCTATTTTATCTCACCTGAATTACAAGCGGTAGGATTTTATCCTACCTGATATATTCTCGTAAGTCAAAGCAAAAACAATATGGAAAAAAGAGTTTAATCCTTTTTTAGTTTCGTCTTACGCAACAAAACTACTACCAATGCGGGAAATGCTGCTGTAATCGGAATGAGCAATGTCATAAATGCTATAACGACACTTGCAAATAACATCCACAACAAATGGAAAGGGGATATACCACTAGCTAACACCAAAACTGTGAACAATGTAAAAATCATCAAAAACATAATGGTTACAGGAATAAAAGCTGAATCATCATCGTCACACACTCTTGCACGAACACTACCAATCATTACCACTACAAAAGCTATAGCAGCAAAAAGAACAATATTACCAACAATTTCCATGCATTGTTTGTACCATGCGTGAAGTAAATAGAATCAAGATTAAAGTGGTTTATTTAGTCTAAGTGGTTTATTTAGTCCAATTTAGACTCTTCACCTGTTTGTTTCTCGTACACTTCACAATAAATTTCCAAGGCATCCTGCAATTCTTTCTTATCTTGCTCATTACCCTTTGGGTGATTAATAAGTTCTATAGCCTTAGCTACAAGCTTTTGATATTCTGTGCATTTCCTTTTTTCTTTACTTTCCATTTGCTCCTCTTCCCAATATTGTAATTAACTGTTTTACCGCTTTACGTCCATTTGGGTCTTTTATACGGGAATAATCACGTATCAATTTATTTGTATCTTTATCAAATGCTTCCAATGAAAAGCTTTCGGTATCAAGCCCCTTATAGAAAGCTGCAATATTAACATTCAAGACTTTGGAAAGCTCATATAAGCGTGATGCTCCTATGCGATTCTGGCCTTTTTCATTCTTTTGTATTTGCTGGAAAGTTATCCCTATCTGCTTTGCAAGTTGAGCTTGAGTTAATCCTTGTACAGAACGTAACATCCTGAGATTTTTACCTACAAGAATATCTATTTTATGTGGTTGAGACATAGCAATCCCCTCCTATTTCTAGTTAAGAATGTTTAGGGATTCCTCCGCACAGGAATATGGTGCGAGAGGTTAAGAAAGTCCTAACGACCTGTGGTGTATTTCTCGCTTACCAGGAGGCGAGCGAGTGTTGCATTTCACCACCCTCTCGCAAAAGAGAGGGCTACTTTGTGAAAATACTGTAGCTAAAAAGTATTGTTAGGAGATTCTTACATCCCTTCAATTACAACTATAGCGTGATTTTATCCTGTAGAAAAGGAAAAACTGTTAGTAGTTTGTTGGTTTATTGAGCTTATCTTTCAGCTTGTCTTTAGCTTATCTAAGTAAAACCGGTGATTATTTCGTACCGGACTTATAATTCAATTGACATAAAGGGTTAAATCTGCCATTATCCCCACTGGTTTTGGTCTTTTTGACCTAAAGTGATCTTATCATTGCATTGACAACGAAAAGTAACGAGAAGTAATGATGCTTTTCGCTAAAGTGAAACAGAATCACTTAAAAAACCAATTTCTTAGGAACAACCCAACAATTAAAACTGCGCCCTCATAACGATGCTAGGCACGGTTAGTTCTATGTTGTTAGGTTCCCGAAAGGAGCTAGTCGTGAGTCTAGCACAGAAAGATAATGGTTTTAAAGTATGGTTTGTAGAAAACCTAAAGGATTATGCCTCCGATATTGCAGGGCATGGAGCAGATTGTGGTTGGCCTTATATCACCTACACAAGCGATTGTGTAAAGCTATATGATCAGCATAAAGAAGAAATCTGGGAAATGCTGAATGAAGATGCTGACTTGGAGCAACGGACTCCAATGGAGTTAGTGGCTATGTTCAACCGAGCAGATATGGCAGATAATGATAGCGGATTCAAAAATCTACTAGTGTGGTATGCCTGTGAGCGTATAGCACGGGAGGTTGAAAGCGAGGAGGAGGAAACCTAATCAATATTCGGCAATGTTAGTTTGCAAACTCTGATATGTTATTTTATTAAGGTATCTAGTATTACAGCGCAATGTCATGGAATATAACTCCTAGACAATATAGCAAGAGTACGTTTTCGATGCGAAGCATAAGCAGTATAATTTCTGCGCTGATAGTAACGAATTAGATTTAGTGATTGAGCTATTGTCAATCTAGGTAACGGTATTGCTGCCTTGAGCAGCACTCTTGCCTGTGGCAAAGTTAAAGCTGGAGACTTTTCTCCTAACATTAAACGCATCCTCACCAGAAAATGATGTGCTAGACAAGTTAATAGTATATGGTGATGCCAACCTAAGTAGCTTCTAGTTTCGTAGTGATCAAGCCCCAGTTCTTCTTTTGATTCCTCAAACGATGTTTCTATCGGCCATCTCATTCCACTTAGCCACACTAATGTTTCTAGGCTGACTTCTTCTGAGTCATTGCACAAATAATAGCTTATCTCTCTTTTCTCATTTAGGTTACGCCGAATTACCAACCACAGTTCCACTGGCTCTTCTTCTCCCCTTGTTTCCCATATTCGCTCAAAGGCAAATTCACATACTATTGGCCCTTTACTTCCTTCTTTCACTACATGTTTACTCCATTTTTCTGCTTCTATTTCCTTTGCTAACTCATCTATCCGTATTGATTCAATATTTGCCCTTGCTAGTTTCGGCTTCCTTCCCCTACCTTTATATTCAGGTACCTTGACCTCTGGCTTCTCCTTGTATACCTGCGTATCGCAAGATACTGCTGTAAAGTACTTTTTTCCTAATTCAGCTACTCCATCTCTAAACTCGATATTATTTCCATACAATGCATCTGCTAGCACATATTCAAAGCTCAAATGCCCTCTCTCTTCTGTCTTTTTTATCATTCCTAACGCTATTTCTGGTTTGGTTCTAAATTCTAGATCCTTTGGCACTCCACATTCTTCCCTTTTTTGTTCATGCTCTTTATCAAACCATTGTTCTGGTAAGTACAACTGCCCTTCTGTTAAGGTATGTCCTTTGTTACTGGCATACCCTAGGTATACTCCTACTTGACTGTTCTCCACTTTTCCTACTGATCCACAATATTGCCTTGCTACTCCTACTGAGCTTTTTCCTTGTTTTACATTCCCTGATTCATCAACTATCAGTACTCCATCATTACCTAAACTTTCTGCAATAAGTTTTTGATGCGTGTCAATCACAGGTTCTAACTGCCAAGGGCTTTGTCCTACAAAGTTTTGCATGCTACGGACATTCAGTCCTATTGATAGTGCCATTGCTTCTATATTTTTTCGATCAAGGTTGCTTAACAAACCTTTTAGATAATGTCCTGTCCAGATCAAACTTTCAGGTCGTTTAAATGCTTCTTCAAACTCTGCTACGTATTCTTTGAGTTCTTTTGCTAGCGCTTCTATATCTGCTTCAACTAAGTTGCATTCTGGAGGACTTAAATTTACGGCCTCTTCTAATATTTCATTGTGTGCTTTATAAATGTTTTTCATAGCCTTAATTTATTATTCACACTCGCACTTTTTTCGCACTTCCCCTTACTTAATATGCAACATTGCGCTGTAATACTAGCATTGCCCCCTTTTACCCCCTTTAGCGCCTGATTAGTCAGGCGCATTTTTTTAGACTTCACTTCTTAATTTTCTGGGAAAATACTGAGCTAGAATAATTACTAATCAGAGTGTCTGGATACCTTTATCTTAAGCTTCAGGGATAGTTGGGTGCTGTATATGTATTTCCGATATATCCTTTCCTACAAAATCCTTACGATTATTAGTCAAAAATATATCTGCATTTATGGACACAGCAGTTGCCAAGTGCATAGCATCCATAGGTTTAAGTTTATAAGAAGCTCCTAAAGAGACAGCTAGGTGAGCTGTTCGTTCATCTGGAGACACTAAGTTGAGATAAGAAAGTAAAACTAACAGGTCTTTCTTTTGCTCCTCCCAACCTTCACGTACTGGTTTTGTTAATAATTCTGGAAGAAGTAAAATAGAGCCTGTCAGTCTTTCTTTGATATTATCCCGTATAAACCCCTTTACCTCTTCACCCACAACATTCCCTGCTTGGGCAGCATAAATAAGAACATCAGCATCAAAAGCAATAATCACAGGGTAATATCACGGTTACTACGAACTTCGTCAATAAGGGATTCAGCTTGTTCTAGTGATAGTGAACCTTCAGGAAGTGGTGGAAGGCTTTTCCTAAGTTCCTCTAGTTCAGTTTGTAGGTTTTCACTAAAAGTGATGTTAGATGTCTTTTTAACTTCTTTGTGAAGTTTAGAGGGTGAAACCCAAACAGCAACTACCTTACCATTTTCAGTAAGTTCTACCTCTTTCCCTTGTTTTACCAATTCAACAGCTTCATAGATTCTATTTCTAGCTTCTGTAACACTCATTAACATAGTTTTACTCTACACAATTGATGGCTGTAAAACAACCCAAAACAGGTGTTTTTATTGCAAAATAGGTGTTTTCATTGCAGTGGATAAGAAATAGTTTAGAATTTAGAATAAGTTGATTTCCCATAAAGAAATCACACTGAGTTAACACCCTAAAACTCTAAATCAAATTTAGAACGATAGGGAAAGATTATAAAAATGAGAAAAAATCTCTAACGTTAACGATTTTATCCATACTTCGTAACATTTTTATTTTTTTAGGAACTTTTCAAATTTCCCAGAAATCAGGATCAAAAAATCTTAGCAGGGGAAAAATCGCCGTACAAGCCCGCTGAGATGCCTTAGCCTTCTTTCAGGTAGTCAGGTATCAAAAGTTTGTTTATGTGGATTCTAGAGGCGTTTAAAGCTGTTTAAACTCATGTTTAAAATCAGTTGATTAGTGAATTTGCTCTGAGATTGATTATATGGGCTTCAAAATCTTCCCATGGAGAGAAGATATCAAACCATCTCTTCAAATCGATTCTAGGGGTATCTCAGGAAGGACCTGCGGGGGCATTTGCCCGAAAAGGTACGGTTTCAAATTCACAAATAAACTCAAAACCGTACCTTTTCGTTGAAAAATTCCCTAAGAGTAATTAAAAGTATCTCCTAAAAACGTTCGTTTTTTTGAGCTAAATATACACACTGAAAACGCTTGATATTTTGATACAGATATATCAACTAAAAAGCAGGAAAAGGGGTTTTTAGTAAAACACATAGCTTTTTGAGAGAACGAAAATTTCTAAGGATGTATTTACCGTTCCAGACAATATTTAAGCTCGAAACCGTACCTTTTGGTTTAAATGCTCCCGCTGGTCCTAATATATTTCAAAAGTACAGTTGTTCATCCTGTTTAGGTTCTCTAATCTGGCACCCTTTTTCCGTGTTGTGAGGAAAGGCGTGTTTTAGTTGATGTAAAGCATCAAAATTTGTGCCTTGAGTAGCATGGATAAAATCTTCTACCAACTTCTCAAATGCTACTAAGTCCTGCTCTTCCTCACAGGCACGAAGATAACAACGAATAATTTCAAAATGAATATTACGGTGTTGGTGAAAGTAATTTAGATCTTGTAATAGTTCTTTATTAGCTGATTGTACTTCTAGAGAATATAAAAGTAATCTTAAAAGTTGCTCGTTTCCTTGTCTGAAATATTTTCTGATAAGTGGATAGTTAGGTTCTTTAGAATTTTTTATTGCTATAAAGTGATCAATCTGTTTTTGTGATGGTTGTGATTGTCCTTCAAGGTAATTAATTAAGTTTTTCTCGATGGTGTTTTTGGGTAAAGCTTTGCACTCTTCTTCAATTTCTTTTGCTTCGCTGTCATCAGCTATGAAATTAAATCCTAATTTTGTGAGTGTATCAGGATGAAAGCCCGTTGATTCTTTGAGGGTTTTGCTTACTCTTTCCATAACCAGTTGATCATGAAAGCGTTTAGGATCATCTTGAGACATGTAAAAATCACCTTTTTCTATTTAGGCTTGAATAATCCCTTGTTATGCATCCAAAGGAACTTCAATGGCATGCTCTTTCAATTCGTTTAGCCGATCGACCCAATCTTCTTTAAGTTCTGAAGAGCTATATAATGGATCGTTCATTACCTCTGTGTAATATCTATATGCGTTATGTATCCCTAGAAAAGTCATTTGCTCTTCAGGAATAAGACCATACATTAATTTGTTGAACTCATCCTGAGTTATTTCTCCTACGTCTATCCTACCAAAGTCTTCTAAGCTCCAACCAGTAAGTGCCATTCTCTTTCTATTGCACCAAATGGAGAATGCTATAATTTTATTGCTAGAAGGTATTTTTTGTTCTGAAATGTATTCTAGTGTTAGTCCAAAAGTCCCTACCATATTACCGTAATAAAAGAAGTTGTATTCGTGGGCTTTAATAGCAATGGAGAAACAAGCTTCGATAAACATCTCAAAAGTTGGTTGTAATGGACGTTTTTGTTCTACGGGAATAGGAGACTGAGGAAGATCCATAGTTTTGGTCTCTTCTATGATTTCATTTAATTCTTGCTCAAGGGCATCTTCGGTATTTACTTCTTCTTGTTTCATGGGGCTTTTCTATTTGTTGTTGTTCTGTAGGCTATAATCACTTGATGTAATCAGGTTCCTACCTAAGCTTGAATGGTCTTTTGCTTTTGGTCTTTGTATACTTCAGCCACCTTTTTCATAGCTCTTAGCAACCCAATCCATCTTTTTCTTGCTTCAGAAAATTTAAGTGATTCATCGGTGCTTAGTTCGTTAAAAAAGCGATATGAGTTTTGCAATCCTACAAATTTCATTTTCTGTATGGAACTGAGTCCATGCATCATTTTACTAAGCTCTACTTGAGTGACTTTTTCTGTATCTAGTTCTTCTATGTAATCTACACTCCAGCCAGTAATAACTATCCTTTCTTTGATGCACCAATAAATAAAAGCAGTAGCCACCTCACTTGCCATTAAATCTTTTCTTAAAAGATAGGTAAGAGTTAGTCCGGCAAGCTTTATTGTGTCGGCATAATGATTAAGATCATACTCTTTTACTTTTTTGCTTATTACATAAGTTAGTTCTTTGAATTTTCTAATAGCAAGTTTCAGGGAATGTTCCTCTAGCAAAGACTCACGAAAAACGTTCAGGTCTTGAGTTTCCTTTATGATTCCATTTAATTTTTGCTCGAGGGCAGATTTATCAACTAATTCTTGGTTCATACAACTTTCTTTCACTAATTTAATCGCTGCTTTGTGAGTCTGGGTAAGTCTAGCATATTTTTCCAAAGACTGATTGGAAAGAGCTTGACATGTACGGTATATTTCCGTATAGTTGAAATAATTGCTTAGGAGACAAAAATGGCACATCTAGTTACACAAAAAACAGAGCGTATAGAAATCAGGGTAACTCCTGAACAAAAAGAGTTTTTTGCTCGAGCTGCCAATATTATTGGTACTAGCATGTCTGAGTTTGCAACGTCTGTTCTACAACAAGAGGCTTCAAGAATAAATGTAGAGGAAGAGCTTATTAAGCTTACACAAGAAGATAGAAAATTCCTTGCAAACTTGCTTATGAATCCTCCTGAACCTAATGCAGAATTAAAGCAAGCAATGAAAGATTACCAATCTTGGCAGGAAAGTCGTGCTTAATGAGCCAAACACTTCCATTGTTCTACTTGATAAGAAACAACATGATCGAGAGAGCTTTTTATGTGGGGTTAGTGTTTTGGATAATTATCTTAAGCGTCAGGCTAGTCAAGATGCTAAGAAGAATGTAGCGTCTACATTTGTGATGGCTGATAAAGAGGGTACAATAGCAGGTTACTATACCTTATCAGCTACAGGGATTAATGCAGAGGATCTACCTGAAGAGATAGTGAAGAAGCTACCACGTTATCCTTTGTTGCCAGCAGCATTATTAGGACGATTAGCTGTAGATAATAATTATCAAGGCAAAGGTATAGGGAAAATCCTTTTGATGGATGGTTTAAGGCGTAGTTTTGAGATAAAAACAGAGATGGCATCTATGGCTGTTATTGTTGATGCAAAAGATGATTCTGCCAAGAAGTTTTATGAAAAATATGGATTTATGTCCTTTCCAAAACAACCTTATAAATTATTACTGCCAATGAGTTCTATATCTGTGCTTTTAAAGGGATAGGGTTTTGAGGGGTGTTATAAAACTATAAAACCATACTCAATCAGTGATGGCAGATCGCAATTCTTCTAAACAATAATTTAAAGAATCAGGATACCACCATCCTACTCTTCCATCTACACGATCATACTCTTCTTCCATTTTTTCTAGGAATTCAACCATCAAGTCATTATCTTTTGTCTGAATTAGTTTTTTAACCATGCTATCAAACATGGATTCCATGCTGTTGTAAAAGGGCTCATCAATATCGCCCAATTCAAGAGTAAAGTTATTGCCGCAATGGACGTAATATAGCATTAATTCTAATGTATAATGTATATTACCAGTGGCTTTTTTGAATTCATTGATAGCTTGACGACCTTTGCTCAAGCTATATCTACCACTTTCTGGAGAAATAGCTTTTTGAATCCGCTTTTTGTAGGGAGCAAGATCAACTTTGCCATCTTTGCTATTTAGAAATCGAGTATGGAAAAATGACTTATTCTCTGGGCTGAACTTGTACAAATCTTGGGCAAGCTCTAGTAGTTGTTTGGAAGAAAATTCTCCTAGTATCTCTTTGATGTCTTTCCAGCTATGTTTTTGCTTTGCCATTTCACAGTATAATAACAGAAGGCCTGTATCGGATTTAAAGACCTGCCTGAATAAATTTGTGCCCATATTTAATGAACAACGGGATACAAGGTAAGCCGTACTCGTAATAGCGTTGTGACGTGCCGTCAAAATGACCGTAGTAACCCATGAGATACCCAATCTGTATCGCTGTCTGGTTAATATCCAGCATCATGTCTTCTCCTACCTGAGTACTCTCTTTCTTGAGATCATCAGCCTGTTGCTTAAAAATAACCATTAAGCGATCTATGGAGCAGAACATCTCTGTTTGCTTGGATTGATCGCCTGACTGAAAACTATGTGCAGTTTTCAGCTCACCCATCACATCGAATACATACCGACCAAAGCGTATGGTCTGTACGATTATACTTCCTGGAGCGTGATTTTTACATTGCTCTACGCTATCACGGTTCAGGTGCGCTTCACCGTTGTTTACGGGATACTTGCCAAACAGTTCTAACGCCCCTTGTGCTTGTGATTGGACAAGAGCAGTCAGTGGTTTTTCAAGTGCTGTAGCACGTTTTAGACCCAAAGCATGAGCAGACAGATAGCCGAGATAGGCACAGAAATGTGCTACCAAAAATTCTGGTATTTGAATCATACCTTCCTCGATTAAGGCAGTTCTAATTTCATCTGCAAGTTTCTTCAGATTGCGTAAGGTTGTATATTCCAAATCAAGCACAGGGTCGCCAAAAAGATCATCCTCGAAGTCTGAATAAGAGACCCCTGGCAGTAAGGCAGATTGTGGATAGGGTAGGCGTTTTTTCATTTTTGGTTCAGGTGATAATTTTATGCCAACATAATATTACAGCGCAATGTTGCATATTAAGTAAGGGGAAGTGCGAAAAAAGTGCGAGTGTGAATAATAAATTAAGGCTATGAAAAACATTTATAAAGCACACAATGAAATATTAGAAGAGGCCGTAAATTTAAGTCCTCCAGAATGCAACTTAGTTGAAGCAGATATAGAAGCGCTAGCAAAAGAACTCAAAGAATACGTAGCAGAGTTTGAAGAAGCATTTAAACGACCTGAAAGTTTGATCTGGACAGGACATTATCTAAAAGGTTTGTTAAGCAACCTTGATCGAAAAAATATAGAAGCAATGGCACTATCAATAGGACTGAATGTCCGTAGCATGCAAAACTTTGTAGGACAAAGCCCTTGGCAGTTAGAACCTGTGATTGACACGCATCAAAAACTTATTGCAGAAAGTTTAGGTAATGATGGAGTACTGATAGTTGATGAATCAGGGAATGTAAAACAAGGAAAAAGCTCAGTAGGAGTAGCAAGGCAATATTGTGGATCAGTAGGAAAAGTGGAGAACAGTCAAGTAGGAGTATACCTAGGGTATGCCAGTAACAAAGGACATACCTTAACAGAAGGGCAGTTGTACTTACCAGAACAATGGTTTGATAAAGAGCATGAACAAAAAAGGGAAGAATGTGGAGTGCCAAAGGATCTAGAATTTAGAACCAAACCAGAAATAGCGTTAGGAATGATAAAAAAGACAGAAGAGAGAGGGCATTTGAGCTTTGAATATGTGCTAGCAGATGCATTGTATGGAAATAATATCGAGTTTAGAGATGGAGTAGCTGAATTAGGAAAAGCAGTATCTTGCGATACGCAGGTATACAAGGAGAAGCCAGAGGTCAAGGTACCTGAATATAAAGGTAGGGGAAGGAAGCCGAAACTAGCAAGGGCAAATATTGAATCAATACGGATAGATGAGTTAGCAAAGGAAATAGAAGCAGAAAAATGGAGTAAACATGTAGTGAAAGAAGGAAGTAAAGGGCCAATAGTATGTGAATTTGCCTTTGAGCGAATATGGGAAACAAGGGGAGAAGAAGAGCCAGTGGAACTGTGGTTGGTAATTCGGCGTAACCTAAATGAGAAAAGAGAGATAAGCTATTATTTGTGCAATGACTCAGAAGAAGTCAGCCTAGAAACATTAGTGTGGCTAAGTGGAATGAGATGGCCGATAGAAACATCGTTTGAGGAATCAAAAGAAGAACTGGGGCTTGATCACTACGAAACTAGAAGCTACTTAGGTTGGCATCACCATATACTATTAACTTGTCTAGCACATCATTTTCTGGTGAGGATGCGTTTAATGTTAGGAGAAAAGTCTCCAGCTTTAACTTTGCCACAGGCAAGAGTGCTGCTCAAGGCAGCAATACCGTTACCTAGATTGACAATAGCTCAATCACTAAATCTAATTCGTTACTATCAGCGCAGAAATTATACTGCTTATGCTTCGCATCGAAAACGTACTCTTGCTATATTGTCTAGGAGTTATATTCCATGACATTGCGCTGTAATAATAAGTTCCTCTTTAATTGTAACTACTTTTTACTTTATTAAGATGCCCTTTCTTGTTGGAGTGTTTGGCTAGTGATTTCTTTTTTAACGGATATCACAGTCTTGTTAGAGCATTGTAGATTTCTGACAATTTCACTGGTGCTGCATCCATCACGCAACAATGCTGCAATATTTTGTTGTAATAAGAGTTGTTCGGAAATAGCCAAATCAGCTAAAATAGTAGCTAGTATGGTAGTTTTCAAAACCAGAAGTGACAGACAAGTAAGAGCCTTGACAGGTTTGCCTGAAGAAAAGATAAATGAGTTAGAGACAGTGTTTGAAGAGGTATATGAGGAGCAAAGTCAAAAAGACTATGAAGAACAACAAGCTAAAGGGGAAAGAGAACGATCTAGGGGAGGAGGAAGAAAAAGTAAACTTCCTTCTACTAAACACAAACTCGAATTTATTCTCTACTACCTGAAAAGTTATCCTACAATGGATGAATTAGCAGAGAAGTTTGATATGTCTCGTTCCAGTGCACACTATTGGGTACATAAGCTGCTGCCAATTCTCTCAGCAGCCTTGGCAAAATTAGGTATGTTGCCTAAGAGAGAGTTCAATACACCTGAGGAGTTAAAAGAAGCGCTTGAAGAAGCAAGAAAAATACTGATTGATGCTACAGAAAGGAAACATAGACGCCCTAGTGAAGAAGAAAAGCAGGAGGAGCTATATAGTGGAAAAAAGAAGGGGCACACGGTAAAAAACACAATAATAGCAACAGGAAGAAAGGTAATAATCTATGTAGGAAGGACATTTGCTGGGCGGAGACATGACTATGGGATGTTTAAGGAGGAGTTTCCACCTAAACAAGGCTGGCTGAAAGAGGAGGGAAAAAGAGCAAATCTAGACTCAGGTTATCAAGGTATAAACAAGGATTATGGGATAGGAGCAGCGATACCAAAGAAAAAGCCAAGGAAGAGTAAAAAGAATCCTAATCCAGAGCTAACAGAAGCAGAGAAGGAGAGGAATAAAAGGCTGGGCAAAGCAAGGATATATGTAGAACATGCCATAGGAGGTATGAAACGCTTTAATATACTAGTGCATGCCTTTCGGAATCGCAAGACAGGTTTTGCAGATAGCGTTATAGCTGTCTGTGGGGGGCTTTGGAATTTTTTGATTGTTTAAACTATTTATTTCCGAACAACTCTATACTTCATTTCTTGGTCTTCCTTTATATTTTCCAGATGCTTTTGCTTTAGCGATACCTTCTGCTTGCCTGCGGCGTCTGTCCTCATAGTCTTTTCTAGCAACTGCTGCAAGCATATCGAGCATCATACTATTAATGGCAGTGAGCATACGCTGTGTGAATTCATCGCTGTTGGTATTCATAAACTAATGAGAGGTTGGCAGGTCAAGAGCCACTATGACAATGCCCTTGCTGGTAATCTGTGATTTTAGTCGTTCCCAGTCTTGTGTATTAAGACGGCTAATGCGATCCACTTGTTCGACTAACAGAATGTCTCCACGTTGTGTAATGTCGAGCAGGCGGAATAATTCAGGACGTTTCAATGTTGCGCCACTTTCATTTTCAATGAACCAGCCACTGATTGTTTGTTTTGCGTCATTAGCAAATGATTCTAGTGACTGTCTGGCACGACTAGCGTCCTGTTCTTCTGTACTGGCTCGTAAGTATCCGTAAATTCTATTCATTATGTGTATTATAAGTCGTGTCAATATAAATGTGTATTATAGGTTATGTTGTAAATGATTTTGGCATCAATTGACCCTATGTAAATAGGGTATACCCAAAAGTTGTTCCAACCTATCTATACAAGTTAAGGCTTCAGGTATTTGGGGATTGTTTAATCTAGGTTAGGTCATTTCTAAACAGCTTATTGTTCAAAACCCAATAAGACTTTTACCCTTTGCAGGAAAACACTTTGTCTTGATATGTCCGCTGCTCTAACTCACAAACCTTGATTTCTAATCACTCGTAAAACAACACTATAATACTCATTACTGGAATTACGCACCCCTTAAAAAGTCTTTCACAAACAAAGTATTCCTGCATATACCTTTCTAAAGATGTGTGCAGGAATGATTTATTCTCTTAGAGCGTAAACTCTTTTCCAGACAGGTTGAGGTATTATCTGACAAAAAGTATAAGTGTGGAATTACCCCAAAAAGTTTTTAGAGGCATTTTGAGGTGGGTAAGATTACTGTGCAGGAAATAGTAAAAAACGATTTTGCGTCAGAGGCACATCTTATGGCATGTGGTCGGCAAAAACCCTTATCTAGATGAGTAATTAGAGCCTGCGTAATTCCAGTCATTAGTGTTGTTTAGGAACACTTTGGCTTTAACTTGCTTTGTTAGGAGTTAGCCTCTGGTTTTTAGGAACGGATGGAGTTTAAGTGATGAATAAAGTCTTTTTGAGAAACTTGGTGACTTGTAAGCTATGCCTAAAAATAATCTTAATACTCTTAATTACCTTTAGTCAGGCTAAAGCCCAAGATATAACTAGTGAATTAGCAAACCTTCTTTCAAAAACTGTCGTTCAAATCATCCCTTGGGACAAAGAAGCCCAGGCCCAAGTTCCTTGGTTAGGTTCAGGCACTATAATTAGTCCTAGAGGACACGTTCTCACTAACCATCACGTGGTTAGCGATTTGGAAAGTCAGCAAAACTTTGAGTGGCACATCATTTCAGTTACTCAGCCCAATGCCATTCATCAACCACCCCAACCCACTTATTGGGCACGTTATATAGTAGGTGACTCTGCTAATGACTTAGCTATCCTAAAAATAGAGCTGCTTTATATCGAATTATTCACCCCAGAGGATATAACTTCTCCTATTCCAGATGACATGACTTTCCCTGTTTTACCTATAGGTAATTCAGATAAACTTTCTCTGGGAAATTCTATTAATGTAATTGGGTACCCTTTCATCTCTGGTTCAACTATTACTTTTACAAGGGGAACCATGAGTGGCTGGGCTGGTGAGGATTTCAAATCAGGTGGACAACAGTGGATAAAAACTTGAGGTGAACCCAATTGATCGGACAAAAAATTAAGGTTAATTAAGACCTACTAAAATGATATCAAATTGAGATTACATTGTTTGTAAGCTTGATAACAACCTATCCTGTTATTATTGATTTAGTTTTCTCCTCTCTGTAAACTAATTCAGGCGTTTTGTACTGCAATGATTGATGCGGACGTTCACTGTTATAAAATTGTAAGTACTTTCCTATTTCTTCCCTTCCTTGCTCTATATTTTTGTATTCCTTTAGATATACTTCTTCATACTTTACCGTTCTCCACAACCTTTCTGTAAATATATTATCCATGTAGCACCCTCTTCCGTCCATGCTGATTGCTATTTCGTTTGCCTTCAATATATCCGTAAACTCATGACTTGTGTACTGACTACCTTGATCTGTATTGAATATCTCTGGCTTCTCTCCTTCCAACGCCTCTTCTAATGCTTCTATACAAAACTCTGCTTTCATGCTATTCGAAACTTCCCATGAAACAACATAACGGCTATACCAATCCATTACTACTACCAGATAGCAATATCCTCCTTGCAAACGTATATACGTAATATCACTAGCCCATACCTGATTTGGTTTGTTTATGATTTTGTTTTTCAGAAGGTATGGGTAAATTTTATGTCCTTCCTTTGGTTTACTTAGTTTGGGTTTGGCATATATAGCTTGCAAACCCATCAGACACATCAAACGATATACTCTTTTATGATTGACCTTATAGCTTTCTCTATTTAGCATTGCTGTTATCTTGCGATAACCTAGAAAAGGATGATCTGTATACAACTCATCTATCCTTTGCATCAACTTTTCATTGAGGTCACTAATTCCTGTAGGTCGATAGTAATAACTACTACGATTCAGTCTCAGTAACTCACATTGCTTAGTAATGCTCAATTGAGGGTGCCTTGGATCAACTATCAACATACGTTCCTCTTGACTCAGTTTTTGAGCCCTTTGGACAAAAAATCTAGTTCCATTTTCAATTTGCCAATCTGTTCGTACAGTGCAGCCTCTCTACGTTCTTGTAGTCTTGCTTTTCTACCTCTTAGTAATGAAAACCTTTCATGCAGTGCTTCTGATCCAGCCTTTTTCCATTCTTTAATTTGTGTAGTATGGACACCATACTGACTTGTGTTAAGTCTCACTAAGTCATGACCATATTAAGTCTCAAAAAGTCGTAACCTTTGCTGTTCTTGCCAAGTAAAAGGAAGAGAAGGCTGAAAAGGGATAGATTGAGTAAAAGCAAAAATGTTTCCAATGAGTGTGGGTGGATCAATACCTTGGATGGGTAACTGTTTAATCAACTCACCTCTCTGATTGAGAAATGACAAAACTCTTTCTGGTAACTTGAAATTTATTTCGCACTGCTCACGTAAATGATTGTTCCCTAGGTAATAAATCTGTCCTCCTAAGGAAATTGTGCCGTTTTGACCTATTCGCCTAAACCATTTTCCCTTTGCTAGATAAGCATCAACTTCGCTTAGGTCAAACATTTCATCTTCCCACTCAGGTCTATACCAGCGCCCTGAGTGAGCTGCCTCTGGAAAAGCTTGTAGCGGTGCTTGCCCTCCCAAAGAGTGACAAGGAAGCTCTTCATTAAGTATGTTGCGTCTATCTCGTAAAGCTTGATATAAAGCGTTCCAAGATGGATAGTGTCGATCAAGAACCTGATCAGCCCACAATTGATGCGATCTCTCTACAATTGCTTGATCTGTAGGGCGACGAATACGACTAAATTGAAGTTCGATACCCATTGCTAACAACCACAGATGTAATCTTGTAGGAAAGGGTGATTTACTCCTAACATCAAAGAAAACACTGTCATGATCAACTTGAATACTTTCAGGTAACCCCCAGTCTAAAAATGCTAACCTCAAAGTGATTTGATAGTCCTCAGTATTGGTGTGGCGAATTGCTTTCTCCTTACCTAGAAAGCAAGGATAACTTAGCAGGCGTGTACGGGAAACAACATCACTTACATCAACTAGGCTAACTACTCCTACACTTGGAACAAGCTCATGTCCCATTGCATCTACTTGCCAACATTCATGGGCATGGGTTAAGCGTGTGTGCTTAGTGGATGGTAATGCTACATGACGTTCATAGTTTTGGACCAATTGCTCTTCTTGTAAGAAGCGATTAATACTTGACCGACTAGGCAACAATTTACCTGCCCACTGGGGCATACGACCTAGCTCTATACGCAACGTATCAGCACCCCAACGAGGATGTTGTAATCGTATTTGACGTAATTCTCCTACCATACGTGCAGGATAACTGCTTAGAGCTCCTTTTTGAGGACGTCCCATCTTCCTTTCCAAACCTTGACGACCTTGTTCACGACCTCTTCTTACCCATTTTTTGACTGTAGATGGATGCCACCCTAATTCAAGAGCAATTTTGCTTATTGGTTCTCCATTGTCAGCTCGTTGTAGCATTTCTACTCTTTCTTCTAAGGAGGTGTAATCTGACATAATCCATATCATGCAGCTTTTTTACCTACTTGGAGTCTAAAAATAGTCACGACTTTATGAGACTTTAGGGGGTCACGACTTAGTGAGCTTTAACACTTGCTAGTTCCGCAAGGTTTTTCTCCCCAACTATAGCTTCAGCAGCAACTTTAGCTTTGAATTCCTTCTTGTAAGTTTTTCTTATTCCTTTTGTCTGGCTCATTTATATCTCCATATTCTAGATATTTTACATCTTCTATGGACCTTAATTTCGCCGGGGTTTTCTGTCCAGTTTTTGGGGGTAAGCTCAACTGATGCCAAAATTACTAGCGGTAATTCTGGTGGTGCTGCAATCAACACCCAAGGAAAACTCATTGGTGTTCCTACAACAGGTCACCATTATTCTGATGAGGCACTCTATGAAGAGCAGCTTTGGATTCGTCCAATTAATCTTGCTTGGGAACTAATTGAAGCCAATATACCTAGTATAAAACGTGACAACGACCTTATACCTACCGAATCTAGTTCAGGACAAACTGCCCCTCAAAGTTCAATTCAAATAGAAGGTAATCCTAGTGGGGATTATGGTATCATTGCTCTAGATAGTGAAAAGAACAACTCTATAGTGTCTAGGTCCAATGAAGGCTTAAGTTACCATACTTACGTGCTTACTGTTCCTCAGGATGCATCTCAAGTTATGATTGAGGTGATAACAAATGGAGAGAATCTAGATCTGGCTGTTAAGGTGGGAAGTAAAATCATCTCTTATAAAGATGAAGGAGGTGATTATGACTTTAAGGATTTTACTGAAGATCCTAATCCCAGATATACTATAAGCTCCCCTCAATCAGATAGATTCTATATTGATGTTGTTAACCCTTTATATGTTCCTGTAGATTATACTTTAAGAGTTACCTCCCTTGGACCACCTGAAAACACTCAAACAAATCCTAGTGAAGTGCCTCAAGATATCCCAGAGCCAACACTTACACCATTCGATTCAATTATATTCGCCGATAATACTTCTTCAGGTACCGTAGGCAGCATCGCTATTGGTCAAGTTGCTATGGGGAAACTTGCTGGTCCAAATGGTAGTTATCATACTTATATGCTTTATGTGCCTACAGGAATACAACAAATAGTTGTTAGTTTAAGCCTGAGTTTAGCAGGCCTTGATTTAACAGACCTTGATCAAGATTTTGGCTTAGCAATAAAGTATAATGGTGAGATAAGCAATTATCTTGAGCAAAATGAGGGTGGTAACTGGGACTATAGAAGTTCTAGTGGTTTAATAAAAGAGATAAGCATCTTAAATCCTAAGGAAGGTACTTGGTACATTGATGTATATGTTTCTTCTAAAGATGAAATTGTGGGTGAGTATATTTTGAGTGTGTTTCAGTAATCCATTTCAGGGATTTTGACCCATAACACAGTACCCTAGATTATCAGAACTGGTTCTTTGGAAAACGCATAGATACAATAAGGCCAGGACTCGCATCAGAAAGAGAAAGAGTCGCATTGTGAAGCTTACACACTGCTCTTACAAGGCTAAGCCCCAACCCAGTTCCTGAAGCGCTATGAACATTGTCTAGCCTTACAAAACGTTCAAAAACATGATCGTGCTCTGATTGGGGAATTCCAAGTCCACTATCACTTGTAATGAGTTCAATTGTATCTGAATTTTCTCTCAACGTTACCTTAATTACTCCCGAAGATGGCGTATACTTATTTGCATTCTCAAGAATATTATTAAAAGCCTGAGCAAAAAGTGATCGGTTACCTTGTATCTCAAAACTTCCTTTTGTGGCAGGGTGTACTTCAAATTTCAAGCAAAGCCCTTTCTCCTCCATGACAGGACTGTAAAGGTCAATGATCTTGGTTACAACCTCTAGAACATCAAAAGTTTCTGCCTTAGCAGACAAGCTTCCTGATTCAGCCTGTGCAATTTCCAAAAGGGATTCAAATGTACTTAGTAGTTCACCAAGCTCTTCGTTGCCTTGGATAATTGCTTGGCGATATTCATCATTGCTGCGTGTTTCTAGGAGAATTAATTCAAACCTGCTTTTAAGTCTTGTAAGGGGACTGCGTAAATCATGTGCTACGTTGTCTGTAACCTCTCGCATTCCTCTAATTAGCTGCTCAATCCGATCAAGCATTGTGTTGAGTTGTCTTGCTAATTCAGTAAACTCATCTTCTCTTTTTCCAAGTGGGATTCTCTGCGATAAATCTCCATTTATAATCATCCTAGCGGTATCACGAATTGCGTCTACCTTTTTTAATAAGGTTCTTCCTAGCATTAGTCCCATCGCCAAAGAAATTAGTAGTGCTATTACTAAACTCTCAAGCAAATAGTCAGCAAACATTTGTAGTTTTGCTGGCTGTGGAGTAGCTAAAGCAAGTACAAGTGAGTAGTTGTCAGGGAGTTTTGTGCCAATTACAGGGAGAAATGGGTTTTCATCAAAGATATCTCGAGAGAACATGTCACCAACAAGCCAGACTCCTTGTACCCTTTCATTGACAGGTGGACTTTCCTTACTGGGCCAAATATCAATATTTCCTGCCACTTTAGTACTTTGTTGATCAGTTAAAAGTACTATCCAAATATTTTCATCTTCAACTTGATAGTTTTGATTAATAAAGTCAGTAAGTTGCTCAATTCCGCCTTGCTCGAATTTCTGTTTAAGCATTAGCAACTCTTGCTCCAGTTGCTCCTTCACTACTTTATCAATGGATTGTCTCCCTAAAAAGTCGAGCAGTAAAAAAATTGCTCCAAGGGCTATGGCATAAATAAAAACATATTGTAGGGCTAGTCTTAAGGCAGCAGTTCGAAAAAGGTTAGTTTTAGGGAGTTTCACTTAGTTTGTATCCCACTCCCCTCACAGTGTGTAGTAAGGGAATTAGACTATTTTTGTCTATTTTACTACGTAGCCTGCTGATTTGTACGTCAATAACGTTAGTTTTTGGATCAAAGTGTAAGTCCCAAACTTGCTCTAGCAACATAGTTCTTGTTACTACTTGGCCTGCATGACGCATCAAGAATTCAAGCAATCTTAACTCACGTGGCTGAAGTGAAATCAGCGTTCCCGCTCGGCTTGCGCTTTGTTTCCGAAGATCAAGTGTTAGATCAGCAACGCAGTATTCCTCAAGCTGGGCTTTGCCTTGGTTTCGCCTAACTAGTGCATCGATTCTTGCGCTTAATTCACTGAATGCGAAAGGCTTAACTAGATAATCGTCACCGCCAGCACGAAGACCCTCTACTCGATTATCAACCTCTCCCAAAGCTGATAGTATTAAAACAGGTGTAAAGTTCTCATCGGCACGTAATACCCGAATAATAGAAAGTCCGTCTCTTTCTGGCAACATACGATCAACTATTAAAACATCATAATGCTCATGCATTGCTAAATGAAGACCATATTCACCATCGGCTGCATGATCTACTACATGTCCCGATTGCTCAAGACCATTTTTAAGGTATGAGGCTGCTTTGGTGTCATCTTCAATCAACAGAATCTTCATAGCTTAATTCTAAGGGATTATGTGTTTTGGTGGGACAGAAAATAACATTGCACCAAGTCAGTTAATAAATTGAAAAATCACCTAGCGAGTTTTCACTAGGTGTAGAAAGTTATAAAAAGACTTGGAACAAATTCTTAAATGATCTTTTAGGGTGCAGTATTAAAGAAAGAAGATGAGAGTGTTTGATTTCCGCTTTCCTCTATAGCAAGCACTTCCCATTCATATTCAGTATCAGGGAGCAAGAATCCTGGTGGAACTAACATGCTTGTGGCTGTAGGAGGCATTATAATATCTAGAGAGACTTTGGGTAGAGCAGTAGAGCTGCTGTCAACTTGTACAACTAGTACTTGATAGGCAACTATCGGACTGCCATTTGGGTCTTCAACTGGTTCCCAAGTAACAACAGTATTGTTAGGTTCTTGTAATCTGCCTCCTTCTAGAGGTGATACTAATACTGCCCCTTCTGGCACGTTATGAGTTAGGATTGCTTCACCAACGTATTCTTGTCCTCCAAGCCCAACACCTCTAACTTTATATGTTCCTTCAGGAAAACGTTCAAGAAACTCTTCAAAGGATAAATCATTAAAATTGGGTTCAGCACTTTCTAAAAATAGCTCTGTTCCTCCTTGTTCAGCAAATTTACCTTGCACAGCACTTCTAAAAATTACTTCTCCACTTAGATCAAGAACCTCCATAGATTCCCATTCATCAGCATCTATGAAGACCTGTATCCCTGCATCTAAATCAGTGGCATTGTACTCAATTCTAATTATTGCATCACTAACTTCAACTACTGAATCAGATTCTTCTGTGGTAGTTTGGGCAAGTACTCCTTGTGCTAAAAATAATATAAAGCTTGTTGCCAAAACAGTAAAAGCTATTGGTAAACATCGTGTATGGTTATAAGAGTAACAATTAGACATTTTAATTTCTCCTAGAATATGGCTATTAATGAGGCGCTTCATTTCTAAGATATCTTGGTGTTGATTATAGAGGGCAACACATTACGAGGAACTTTCCTAGGTATTACCATTTGGTAATGTTGTGATATATTAGCCCCTCACCTAAATTTTGTGCAAAATTTAGGTGATATGTTTTACACCTCCTTCTTTAAGATGAATTTTGGAGACCAAGTTCTCTAAAAGCAAAATGGAAATGCATCACTTTCCGCTTAGCTATACACCGACAACAAAATCCTCTGTGCCTAGAGAATTTTGCTCCTTCATTAAGCCCAAAAAGGACTGAAAAGAGAGGAAAACGAAGATTAAATCAAATAGTTAGAATAAGTTTACCAGATTACCTCTTACAAAATTCTTAGAGGCTTATTGCGATACACAAACAGTTTGAAAAACTGGCAGCACATTTTTTAATATTATTTTCTGGACGTAAGAAACATTATCCTTTTACCTCCCCATACCAAAAAGGAAGACCTTGCTCTGGAAGTTTAGGGCAAGGTTTTTAACGGGGGTGATCTTATAACAAATTTACAAATCTGTTTACTGTGAAGTACTTAAAATCTTAATTAACATACTCAGACACCCTCCTGTGAACTGCAAGCTACTATTTGCAATTTATAGAAGATTGTCAGCATTTATTATTATGGGTAAAATACCAATTAGTTTAGAGCTTATTCTCATCTAGGCTGAGGAACACTGTTATGAGAACACATTTGAAACTAATTATCAAAGTAAGTCTAAGCATTTTCCTTATTTTGGTGTTTGCTTTCTCGTTGCTTTTTATAGACTTTACAGACTCACATAACTTTTCCCACGTGTATTCAGAAGGAATTTCTGAAGATGTTTATGAAATTAAAGCTCCTTTTACAACCACACTACCAAATAGAACTACAATAGGCATTTCCTGTGCTTTGGTACTAGCTGCTACTTCAAACATAGCTGTAGTGTTACAGCACGTACCCAATCTTGCAACACTAAGTCGTGCCCCTCCCTTATAATTTAAAAATTACCCCATAACCTTAATACCCATACATCTGTCCTAAGCAATTTTAGGCTCGAGCATTTTTACATGCTGGTTTGTAAATAGTCATGCACTCGAGCAAAAACACAGAGGTGAATAATGAAATTTCTTCTGTACATGCTTGGCTTTGGACTTCTGTTCATAGCTGCATTAATGATTTGGTTTACAGTTTACGCCTTAGTTTTGCATGAACCTATCTGGGGTTTTTTAGTTAGTGCTATTGTTGCCTTGATTTTTGCCTTACCACTCTTGCGCTCTGGCTCAATCCAGAGTGAACCTAGAAGACGAGAAGCTTTTGCTTCCATCCTAGCTTTATGGCTAATTATTCCTGTAGTTGGAGCTATACCATTTTGGATTAGCGGTCATTTAACACCCTTAAATTCTCTTTTTGAATCCATGAGTGGTTTTACTACTACAGGGGCAACTGTACTACAGGACTTTAACAGCTTTTCTAAAACACTCTTTATGTGGAGGGCACTGACTCAGTGGATAGGTGGCATAGGCATTATCGTACTTTTCATAGCCGTTTTCCCACAATTGGCAATTGCTGGAAGGCAACTATTCTTTGCAGAAGCCCCGGGGCCAACTGAGGAACGTCTAACTCCTCGTCTGAGACACACATCTAATGCTGTACTGCTAGTTTATGTGAGTTTAACTGTTTTGTGCATTGCTGCTTACAAAGTAGCAGGTATGTCCTTCTATGATGCTGTTGCTCACGCCTTTACCACCATATCGGCAGGCGGTTTTAGCCCCAATGGTCAAAGCTTTGCTGGCTACAGCCCTATCCTAGGTTGGATTTGCGTCATATTTATGTTCTTTGCAGGAGCAAATTTTGCTTTGCAATTTAGAGCAATTAACGGTAAACCAAGAGCACTGCTAAACAATTTAGAGTTCCGTGCCTATATAGTAATTATTCTTTTGACCAGTGCATTACTAAGTATAGGACTACTGAAAGAATATGGTGTGCTTGAAGCGCTGAGACACGCCACTTTCGAGGTGCTTTCAATTATAACTACAGCAGGTTATGCTTCAGTAGACTTTGCTCAGTGGCCTCAAAAGGCTGACGCTATTCTCTTAGTGTTGATGTTTATAGGTGGCAGTGCTGGCAGTGCTGCTGGAGGGGTGAAGATCATACGTTGGCTTATGCTTTCTCACAATGTACAACGTGAGATAAAAATGTTTTTACATCCAAATGCAATCATTCCTATTCGCTTGGGCAAGCAGGTAGTGGATGAAAAAATTATGCGTAGCGTTACTGCTTTCTTGATGATTTATATTGGAGTATTTGCTGTAAGCACTATGGTTTTAACATGGTTTGGAGCAGACTTTATTACTGCTTTTACCGCTTCTATTGCTTGCCTTGGCAATATTGGCCCCGGCCTAGCTTCCGTAGGACCTATGGAAAGCTTTGCTGAATTACCTGCTATTAGTAGGGAAATACTTATTTTTGATATGTACGCAGGGCGTTTAGAAATAGTGACTGTATTTATCATTTTTAGTAGCAGTTTCTGGAGCACTTCAAGACGGAATAGGCTCTTTTCTGAGTGAGAGAGGAGGTTAAGTAACTAAATTTAGTATGAGCGATCAACTTCCTCATAAGGTAAGGAAATGTGACTCTATGGTCAGAAAGAATCAAGTAAATAAAATTCTCAGGAGAAATTTTTATGAATCAGAACAGAAAGCGAGCCAATGAGGCCCAGATTGGTAGTAATACTGGTCTGGGTAAGTGGGGATGGGTCACCTTGATAGGCGAGATTGCAGTCGTGGTTGGTATTATTTGGTTACTAATTCGCAACTTGTAGTAATTTCTCTCCCGACACTGGTTCCCACAGTCTATGCTTTGCCGAACTACCCACTGGCCTTCCAATATTCGCAGCTACCGATAGAGTTTATGAAAAGAGAATATGCCTCATAAAGATTGGACTGGTTATCTTGACAAAAGTAATCTTTTTTTACCTTATTGTAGTTATTTCAGGGGCAACTTCTTCACAGATTTACAATAAAGATGGTTCGCTCATTGATTTTGAGAATGCAACTTTAGGATCACTCGAGCAAGCCCACCCCTCTCAAGAATACGACGCCCTTGAAACTGCTTTACTCTACTTACTAGGAGGAGTAAAAGCTTGGGGCTCTTGGCTCTCACCAAATAACAATATAGGCTTACTGCCTGAAGCCGAAGCACGTTTTATGACTTCTAGCACGCCCATCCTACAAGCAGGAACATCTTCCATAGGCATAGGCGTAGTAGGTTTCGCTGGGCCAATTATCATTAGTCACAATAATATACCCGAGGGGTTTAGCAGCAACGAATTTTATGAATCAGTACTACTTGACTATAATGACCCAATTGAAGATGTCTTTGAAAAAGTGCCTTACCTTGACAGGTTGACTTATCAATATGGGGTCCAGATAACTGGAAACAGGGCTAGGATTTATCGCAAGTCTATTGAAACAGAGTTAACGCTTGCTGGCATGTTAAGAAAAATGGGAGCACCCCCTGAAGTTGCTGAAATTTGGGTAGAAGAGTATGCAGCAGTAGTGAATTCACCACAGACTATTCAGTTGGCTTGGTTAATTGCTGGTAATCCACTAGCCAAAGATTACCAATCACATATAGAAAATGTACTAGCATCTGATCTAAATGCTTTATTGGGGCAAGGTGCTGGTAAGGATTTCTCTGTCCCAACATCAGGTACTCATTGGATTAACCAAGATCCATTTTGGGATGAGGTGCAAAAACAACCCTTCTTTAATGCTTTTATTGGTTTATTAGATGGTGCCAACGAAGAAATTCAGCGCAGTTTTATAGTAGCTCTCTTCTTTTTAGAACCTGTTTCTGGAATTGAAGTAGCTGGACAGATTAGCAACGTTCAGGTTAATAGTCAAAATGTACGACTTCGTGCCAGACCATCTTTCTTGTCAACTGATGCTGCAACTATCAACAATAACAATAACTCTGTTCCACCCACAATAAACCCAATTGGAGACCCCGACCAAACTTTAGTAGCAGAAGCTCTAAAGCAAAATGCAAATTTAATTAAATATTGGATACCTAATCAAGGCTACAAAACAATTCCTTGGTCACAGAAAAGCCAGCTTAATCCTAATAATCAAAATTATTTCATTATAGCAGCAACAGCTCTAGCAAAGCTTGAACCAAGAAGTAATACTCAAGACTACAAGGCAAACTACACCATAATTGTAGAGAATATAGTTAATAACCATCTTCCTCAAAATCAGCCTGTTTTTAAGGTGTTTATAGGCCCTGAGACTAAAGATCGTAGAATAGTCAATAATAAAGGTGCTTTAGTAGGGCTTTCCACCGATAGCTTTTTGTGGAGTGCCGAAAAGTTTGAAGACGACTTTATTTTGCAACAAGCAAGTGTACATCATAAAGCAAAAACAACCCCCTACGTGGTAATTCACATAGATAATGGCCCCTACATAGCTGGTTCCTTACCTCAGCTTAAAGAATTATTTACAGAAACCTCGAGCTATTGGGTTGATATGGCAGTGCTAAGGTCTAGTGGTACTCGTTCAGGAGGAGGCTTTGCAGAAATTGATTCCTTAGATGTAGGTAGGACTGGAGCCCATTGGTTGAACCATGCTAGTAATGTTGCTCAAAATATCTTTAATTGGCCCTTTGTAAAACAAGATAAACTCTTCATTCAGTCTAACAATCGCAGTGTTCAATTTGAGGCAGGCACTGACCCAAACTTAAAAATCAATACTTCTTCTATGGTTACTTGGAAAAACCTTCCTTCTAATGAAGAACTATTCGAGCAACGTGAAAATTGGGGTGTCAACATATTTTTACTGCAAACTCAGCAAGGCTACTTCTTTATTCCTACTAATGAACTCGAGTACTTGCAAAAATACGCTGATGAGCAACCTAAAGTTCATACCTTACTTTTATCTCGAGCAGTAGTACAGCACCTAAGAAATATTTTTTTGGCCCACGATGCTTTTAAAAATAGAAATCTAAATTGTGAATCTATTCGAGTGCTTGCTGATGAAGGAGTTGAATTAGTTTATTCTCCTCAATGCTCGTTAATAGTAGCAGAAAGTGGTCGGGAGCTTGCTCAACAAAATGAACAAAAACAACTTGCCATAGCAGAAAAAATTGGTCAGCCTATTATTATCTTTCGTCCTGAAAATAAACCAGCTTCAGCAGTATATCTAAGAGCTTTATTTGATGTAGAACAAAATTCTATAGAGGCTTTAGAGGTAAATACCTTAGTGCCAGTTTATAATCTTGAAAATTTGACTGCTGAAGAAAAGGAAGATGATATCAATTTAAGCGTTACAGATGCCATTAAACGAACTTTACAGTTTTTCCCTAAACAAAAGGAGTTTGAAGTATTAATGCCAGAAGGTCAGCATGTTAAATACACTAGTACTCCTCCAGAAAATTTTCATGTAAGGTACGATCACGACAAAATTGATGTTTTAGTAGCGGCAGAAAATAAACCAATCACGTTTTATCGCTTAGGGGAA
The DNA here is from genome assembly GCA_965223045.1 of Trueperaceae bacterium. Taxonomy (GTDB): domain Bacteria; phylum Deinococcota; class Deinococci; order Deinococcales; family Trueperaceae; genus CBDCVN01. The sequence continues at coordinate 1,447,946 of CBDCVN010000013.1, read as the reverse complement.
AGGTAATGTTGGCTTTGATTATTACTATCTTTAGCTTGTGTAAAGACAATTTTACCTCACGTCGTACATTTTGAGAAAATAGAATTTTAATGCATAATATTGCCTTACCAGAAACATTTCATTTGCTCTTCTATGTTGGATTGATGTTCATCATCAGTCAGTCATTTGGTCATTTAGCATCCACTCTGAAGCTTCCACAAATGATCGGATACCTTACTGCAGGTATTATCTTTGGGCCTTACCTTATCGGTTGGTATAGTCAGCAATTAATTGGGCAAGATTTAGAGTTTTTTCGTGACTTTGCTTTAGCCATTATTGCTTTTTCCATTGGTGGATCATTACAACTGCCAGTATTAAAACGACTTCGAGCTAGCCTCACGTATATAACACTGTTACAAACTTTTGGGGCTAGTCTTTGTGTTTTTCTGGCAATGTGGTGGTTGTTGCCTTTTTCAAACAATTTACATGCTCCCCAAAACATGACCTACATAGTTGTTGTTGCAATTATCTTAGGGGCGGTTTCTGCAGCAACTGATCCAGCTTCAGTATTGGGTTTGGTTGATGAATATGAGGCAAAAGGTGATTTCAAAAATATATTGCTTGGGATTGTTGCTTTAGATGATGTAATTGCTATCTTATTCTATACAGTTGCTATTGCTGTTTGTGCCAGCTTATTAGAACAAAGTAACGGACATTTAATAACCACTTTAGGTCAAACTAGTCTTGTTTTGCTTACAGAAATAGCGTTTGGCTTGATTATTGGTTTCTTAGTGGCAAGGAGTTTACGCTTCTTTTCAGAATATCGTAGTATGCTAGGCCTTTTGTTGGGCATTATCATGGCGGTGTGTGGGCTCCTGCTATCAATTGGTTTGTCCCCATTGCTCACTTGCATGATGCTGGGTTTCATGGTTACTAATGTTGCTAAGCATGAACTAGCGGATGAAGCAATGGATATCATTCACACTATTCAACAACCAGTGTTTGGTGTGTTCTTCTTTATGGCAGGAGCACATCTAAACATACCCTTAGCACTTCCTGCATTAGGACTTGCTGTAGGATTAACACTAGCAAGATTTGCTGGAAAATATGGGGGAACTATTCTAGGTGGGAGAATAGCACATGCTGATCCATTGTTGACTAGAAATTTAGGTATCGCATTACTTCCTGCTGCTGGGGTAATGATTGGTTTGACTTTAAGTGCTAAGGACATGTTTGGTGGTGTACTTAATGACTATGCTGAACTGATGGTAACAATTGTGATTGGTGCCACATTGATCAATGAATTCTTGACACCCTTCTTCGTACGACACGCTATTTTTAGCACAAGAAATAAGCACTAAGGTTTATAGAGTTTTAAGAGTAACTTTTAGATTAGTTATTTTTTGAAAGGCAATTAATGAATTCTCCCTCCTTAAATATGGTGTGGCAAATACTAAAAATGTTCTTAGGGTTGGCTGTGTCACTTTGGTTAACAACCACTACTTTGGGCTTTGCTTTTTCATCAACACAAAACAGTGAACTTTTGATTGCCGATTTTAATGAAATGCTTTCAACTTCTAAGAGGTTACTAGATCAACTTTCTTTAGAGGTTACAACTCATAAGCAATGGTTCAAGAGTTACCAATCTCAGGTCTTGATTGGTAACGGGGGTGTACTAGAAGACCCTCTTAGTCATCAGCTAAATGAAATTTGGAATGAAATTGAGAGGCTCGAGCACCTAACAAAAACTGGCTGGTTAGATTCTTTATCAAGTCAGTTAGATTCATACATTACAGCAGAGGTTCCTGCTGATGAAATTAGCAGTTGGGTGCATTCTCAAAAACTGTATGTTGAGAAAATTCAAGAAGATGTTTCAGCTTTGGAACGCAATATAGAAGTTATCAAACAAACCTATCCCATCAGTCCCCCTAATCATTTAACGGAGATTCCTTCTTCTGATGCTGTAATAGTTTCTCCTACCTCACAAGAAATGCAAATAGAAGTAAACTCCTCGATAGGGGAAATTGTAGAGGTGCTCGAGTACAACTATGATCCCGAAGAAGCTAAGGAATACGATGCTTTAGAAACTTCGTTACTCTATTTACTAGAAGGGTTATCAATATGGGGAGAGTGGCTTAATCCTGCTAATGAAATAGGGTTCTTACCAGAAGCTGAAGGACGCTTTATGTTGCCTAGCACACCTATTCTACAAGCAGGTAGTGTGCCAATTCCCGGAGGGATAGGTGTAGTAGGCTTTGCTCAACCTATTATTATCAGCCATGATGGGGCTCCTCAAGGGTTCACTGAAGAAATATCTGAACCACTACAAACAGATTATGACGACAGTATTGAGGATGTATTTCAAAAGATACCCTACTATGACCGTCTTATCTATCAGTATGGTGTTCAAATGGCTGGTCGTACAGCGCAAATCTATCGCAGACCTATTGAGACAGAACTAACTTTATCCACTGCCTTACACAAAATGGGTGTACCACCTAATGTAGCTGAGCTGTGGGTGGAAGAATATGCAGAAATAGCCTACTTACCTCAAACTATTCAGCTTTCTTGGCTAATAGCAGGTAATCCACTGGCTAAAGATTACCGATTATATACAGAAAACCTATTAGAGGCCTTTGATTTAAATACCTTCCTCATTCCTAATAATCAAAATGAATTTACCTTGCCACAGGTTCCTAATCCAGAGTGGGTTAATGAGGACCCTTTTTGGGAAGAGCTGCAAAATCAGCCATTTCTTAGGGCCTTTGCAGACTTGCTAAACGGTGCTAGTGAAGAAATTCAACGGAGTTTTATAGTTTCACTATTTTTTGTAGAATCTAGCCCACCAGTTATTCAAGCCGCAGGCAAGAGTAATACAAGGAAAGGGATACGCTCAAAACCATTCTTTTGGACTGATGAAACACCTAATTCTAATAACAACACCAGAGCAATATCAACTCTGACAATTGATCCTGAACAGGAGTCTTTAATAGCAAAAGCTTTACAGCAAAGAAAAAATCTAATCCACTACTGGACTCTTTTAGAAGGCGATAAGTTTATCCCTTGGTCAGATAGAGGCTTACTCGAGCCTAATGGGAAGATACCTTATTTCATCATAGCTGTTACAGCACTGCCACAATTGGAACCTACTGCTTCACAGCATAATAGTTCTAACTATCCATTAATAGTAAAAGAAATTATCAATAACTATTTACCCAAGCACCAACCTATTTTTAAAGTCTTTTCTGGCACAGATTTTAAGGAGCGTAGGATATTAAACGCTAAGGGTAACCGAGTTGCCTTTAGTGCTAATTTTGTTTGGAGTACGGAAGCTCTTGAACCTGACACCATTATGCAATACGCAACTAACTACTACAAAAGTAGAAAAATTCCCTATGCTGCTATCAAACTTGACAATGGACCTTATTTAGCTGGTTCACTTTATCAGCTCGGGCAATTACTACAAGATAAGCAAAACTATACCGTTGAAGCAATTGTTCTAGGCTCAAAAGGAGTAAGCAATTACAAAGGGAAAAATCTTTCACGACAGAATAAAACGCAACTTAGGTCTGATGAGACTTGGTTGCAGTATGCTGCTCGAGTTTCAACAGGGGTGTTTAGTTGGTTACCTCAAGATCAAAATGAGTTACTGATAAAATCTACTCACAGAAGTGCTACTTTCAAAAGAAATCTAGATTTAACACCAGAAGTTGATGTTTCCTCTATGGTTCAGTGGGCAACTTTTCCTTCTAATACGACCTTACTAGCAGAGCACAACCAATGGCAGGGAAACACATTTTTAATTCAGGTGGAGGATGGTTATTTTTTTGTTACTACTGAAGAACTCGAGCATTTACAAGAATACGCCAACAAAACTCCCAAAGTTCATAGTTTGGTTTTATCAGCCAGAGCAGAATCAAGCATTGCCCACTCATTGCGCCCTATTTTGTCTTCTCGCAACCTAAATTGTGGTTCTCTTAGGGTACTTTCTGCTGGAGGGGTAGATTTAGCTTACAATACGGAGTGTTCAGTTGTTATAGCTGATAGTGGTAGGGAGCTTGCTGAAGCAGACACACAAACTTTACTCAACAAGGCACAAAAAGACAATCAGCCCATTGTAATCTTCCGCCCAAAAGATAAGCCTGCTTCAGCATTACCTCTAAGGTTTTTAGTGAACTCAAATCCAGAGGATATAGAAGGCCTTACGGTAGACACACTAGTACCTGTTTACGGTCTTGAAGAGCTAAACACAGAAGAAAGGGAAGATGCTATTGAAACAGGTGTTACTGACGCTATTGGGCGAACTTTGCAATTTTTTCCTAGACAAAAAACCTTTGGAATTTTGCTACCCGAGGGGAAAGAGCAAAAAATCAACTATACTAGTGACATCCCCACAAGCTTCAAAGCCAACCATAGCTACGATGAGATAAATGTCTTAGTACCTAGTGATAGTGAGTCAACCACCTTTTATAGAGTTAGTGAAAATGTAGCTGCTACATTTAGTAACCTTGAAATATCAGAAAATGATATTTACATTCAACCTTTAGATGAATTTAATACAGGTCGGATTCTTGAGTTGGCTCAAAAGTTCCACAAGAAGAATAACTTACCCTACATTATTATCAAGAGTAATCAGGGTAGGTACTATGCAGGGTCTCCAGATAACCTTAATACCAAACTTCCAACAGAAGAATCACCAGAAGAATTTTTACTAATGGTTACTAAAGCGGGGGGAACAAATATTAGGGGTTTACCTAAAGACAGTATGAAAAATACTAGTTGGTTGCAAACCTCTTCTGAAAAGGTGGCTGAGTATGCAACAGCACTCAATACTAAGCACAATGACGCTGTAAACGTTTGGTCTGCTACTGGTCAGAGGTATGCTGTTTTCACTTCAGAGGGTAAGTTGCAAGTGGAGCCAATGATACAGTGGACTGAACGTCCCGATAACCAATCGCTAAAGTCTTTGCGTCAAACTTGGAATGGTAGCATGGTACTGGTTAATGTACTAGACAAAGGATATTTTGTAGCACAATCCAATAGTGGTGGATTTCTAAAGTCTATACCAGATTTACAAATAGATACTATCCTTTTATCTTTTGACGAGACGAAAAACTTCTCAAGAATTTTAGATGAGGTCAAAAATACAGTCAAAACATTACAAACAACAAATTCCGTAAGAGTTCTTTCTAATGTTGGCTTACCTATAGGAAAGAATCCAAACATTTATAGTGGTTTGGATTTAGCTTTCAGAAAGGATAATCAGGGGAAAGTTAAAGTTGATTTGCAGTTTAGCGGTTTGGAGCTAGCCGAACGAACTCCTGAGCAGTGGCTAACTTATGCTGAAACCGTAAGTGTACCCCTTGCTGTTTTTGAATGGCCTGATGGTAAACGTTCCTCTGCACTGCTTGTGCACACACCAGAAGCAATACAAGATATGGCAGAGCTCACTTCCCAGCAAATCGTGCCTACATATGACTCAAAAGAAATAGAAAATGCGCTAGATCCACTGGAAAAGGAAAATATGATTGCGGTTAGCATGTTTGAGACTTTACAAAGAGCCTTGGTATTTTTACCCAGCCAGACTTCTTTTCAGATAGTTATGCCAGATGGTAAAACTACAAGACACTATTCTCAGAATCCTCCTCCTGAAAGCCAAATTAAATCAGGGCCTTTAGGAGTGATTGAAGTTACCAGACAACCTGAAAACACCAAAATCAATTATTATTACCATCCTGATAATTAAATTTTTGAAAGTTGAGTAATTACCAGATGAAAGCCTTAATGTTTATAGGAGCCTTTTTCATCTTGACAATTTTGCTAATAAGTGCAGTTGCTTTTTTTAAAAAGAAAAGCCGCAATCGATCAGATATAGAGTAATCTTGAGTTATTAATAGAGAACTGTACATTGATACAACACAAATGGAATTTATGAAGACTTACTTGAACCTAACTCTTAAGGTAAGTTTGAGTATTTTTCTTGCTTCAGCATTTACCTTTTCATTGCTTTGTGCAGGTTTTACAGTTTCGCATGACTTTACTCACCTTTACTCAGAAATAGCCTTTTCAGAAGCTTGTGCTATTGAAAACACTTTTGCAACACTAACATCAAATGTAATTCAAATATGTGCCTTCGATAAACTAACATTCATCATCGCTAGTTTGAGTGAAGGCACAATGCTACCGTACACGCCTAATTTAGCAACACTTAGTCGTGCTCCTCCCTATAGCCTTATTCAAACTAGATTCATTGAAAACAGCTAACGATTTATTAGATTGAATATAAATTTCAGAAAGGAATAAATATATGTTAAAGCAGATTTTTCTAGTTTTTATGGTTTCTGGAACTTTGTTTGTGGGTTTAGCTTCCGAGGGCTCTTCATGGAGCTATGAAGGGGAAACAGGCCCTGATAATTGGGGTTCGCTTAAAGAAGATTATGTGCTTTGTAGTGAAGGTACTAAGCAATCTCCGATTGATATAAATAGCGTTTTAGTAAGTGATGTGGACAATATAGAGTTTAATTATTCCTCGAGTGCTCTAAATATTCTGAATAATGGTCACACAATACAAATTAATTATGACAGCGGTAGCAGCATAACAATAGGTGAAAAAGAGTACCAACTATTACAATTTCACTTCCATGCGCCTAGTGAGCACGCTATAGATGGTAACTTAGCAGATGCTGAAGTCCACTTTGTTTACGCCTATGAAACAGATGACGAGCAAACAGAGCTAGCAGTTATTGGAGTTATGATCTACGAGGGATCAGAAAATTCAACTTTTGAAGATGTCATTGCTAATTTGCCTGAACATGCAGGGGAAGAATCTTCTATTGATGCCTCTGTAAATGCTGGGGATTTGTTGCCTAGTAATAAACAAGTATATCGTTACATAGGTTCACTTACTACACCACCTTGTAGTGAAGGTGTTAATTGGAATGTAATGTCTGCACCTATTGAAATGTCGAGTGAGCAGCTTGATACACTTGGTAAAGTTCTGCACAGCAATAATCGACCTCTACAAGCTCTTAATGAGCGTGAGGTTCGTTTTGATGGTAGGTAATCAGTAAGATAGCAACGAAATTTACAGGAGGTTGGACTTTCACTCTAACCTCCTAAAAGGCATTGTCTAGGTATTTAATAAAAGGTTTAGGAGTAACTATTTCATGAGCACCTTTTTAAATGGAAAATACTTTTTCAGAATATCGGTAGCAGGCTATTTTTTTATATTTTATCTGGGCATAGCCAATTCAAAAGCAGAGGTTTCTGCTGTTAATGTACCTACTTATGCTGGAACATTAGACTATACAACTAGAGAAGAAGCAAACCTTGAAGCTCCTTTCTTATACTTGCTTGAAGGGCTAGAGATTTGGGGTTCATGGTTAGGCCCTTCTAATGGAGTTGGTCTGCTTCCTGAAGCAGAAGGACGCTTTATGGTGTCGAGCACGCCTATCTTGCAAACAGGCGTAATGCCCGGAGGTATAGGTGTAGTGGGCTTTGCACAGCCAATCATTATTGGTAAAAGTGGTGTACCTGAAGGTTTTAGCAGAGACCAATACCTCTATGAAACAGTTTTAGTTGACTATAACGATCAAATTGAAGATGTATTTGAAAGGGTGTCTTATATTGATAGATTGCACTATCAATATGGAGTTGAAATTTCTGGACGTACAGCACAAGTCTATCGCAAACCTATTGAAATAGAACTAACTCTTGAAGCTATGTTGCAAAAAATGGGAGCATCACCAGAAATTGCTGAAGCTTGGGTAGAAGAATATGCAAAGTTAGCCCATCTACCCAAAACTGTTCAACTGACATGGTTAATTGCAGGTAATCCACTAGCAGGGGTTTATCAATCACATATTCAGTCTGTGCTCGAGCCCCTAAACCTAAACACGCTACAGATTAACAGTGTTCAGAATACAGGATGGATTAACCAAGATCCTTTTTGGGAAGAAATTCAGAAGCAACCACTTATGAAAGCATTTGCTGATTTATTGAGTAACGCCAATGAAGAAATCAAAAGGAGTTTTATTGTTGCTTTGTTTTTACTTGAGCCCACTTCCCAAATCACTGGCGGTACTGGTAATAGTGATAATTTTACTCTACGTTCTAACCATTTTTTGTTGTCTAGTCAAGAAAATAATGATCTCCCAGCCAGTATTGGCCCTTCATTTGCTGAGGAAGCGGCAAGGATAGCTTCCGAAGAAGAAAGTAAACCTCGAGTGCCCTCTTACCATCAAAATTTATCAGAGGAGTCATCAGATGATGATTTAAAGACCTCTAGTGAAGCAGGACACCCGAATATTCAAATAATCCCTAAAGAACAGCAAGTTAGGAATATTTTGCTCGGCGGTACAATTTACGAAAATAGACCTATTTCTTTTCCTGCCTATGGTAAAACCAAGGCCTACTCTAATTTGTTTGCTTGGTCTAATATTGAAGCAAAAAAAGAAGAAGAGGTTAATTTGCACTTCCATAAAGGGTTTGAAGTTATGACCTTTGTTCTTGAAGGAGTGTTAGTCTTAAACAATGAAGATGCCAACACAGAAAAATGGACACCAATACCAGCAGGTGGAGTTCAATTTATTAAAACTGGTGAAGGAGTCCAGCACGCCGAGCGTTATTCAAAAGGCTCTAGGATCTTGCAAATTTGGTTTGATCCAGATTTTAGTAAATCTTTAAATCACAAAGCCACTTACCAAAACTATCAAGCAAATTCATTTACTGAAACAAGTGCTAATGGTATCAAAATAATGGTGTATGTTGGTGATGGTGGCCCTATACAATCAGAAACAGAGGGTTTAAGTATTAAAAAACTTACCTTTTCGGACACTGAGCATAAGCTCGAGCTTGACCTAAGCAAGGTTTATTCTGTGTATGTACTAGATGGTGAGGTTACCTTTGATGAGCAACAGGCAAGCAAAGATGACTATATTATTATTCAAAGTATGGAATCAGTTAACCTAACTGCATCTAAGGAAGCCCAGTTGTTCATCGTTGAAACGCCTCGAAAACCTAGTTACGCTACCTATGCAGAAAGCAATAAGGAGCATTGATTCAAAGAGATATAGAGTTTTGAAGCCCTCATCCATATTTACTGTGCATAAGGTATTAGAAGTTGCCCAAAGTTAGGCTGTGTTGAGAATCTAAAACTCAAGAAGTATCATAAACAGCTTCAGTTTGAAACAAGATTTCTATAGGTGATTTTGTACGTAAACACTACCATCTGGGCTTATATAGAATATACCATCTTCGTTTATCCTACTTGTAAACCCTAAATCGTATAGTTCATCTATGGTTGAATTTATTCGATTATACTCTAAACCTAGCTCTGCCCTTAATTTGTAGGCTGAGTAATGCTTTACAATATTTTTATCTTCTTTTGTTCTTTCGTAGCTAATTCTTAGGCACTTTTTTGCCACTTCGGTCATAGGAAAACTCTATCATGGACACGTCGAGTAAGGAAGGGATATTGCCATTACTCCCCCAAAAGGTGGATAGAAATGTCCACCTTAGCCAATTAATTTACTCCCAAACTCTCAGCAAAAACATCTCTGCTTAAACCTGTAAGAGTTTTGTCATCTCAGTTCGAGTAGCCTATTAACTTTCTCTCTAAAAGTGTGGGCAGTTTTGCCCACCTGTTTTTTCTCTTAGTGACTTTCAAAATAAATATAATGGAATGGGATAAATGCCCTATCCTAACAAATCTTAAAAAGATAAATTGGATAAAAATGTCCTATTTTATCCAATCTTATAAAACCTTTGACTTACTACATATAGTGATTGGGTGATTTTTAAAATAGGCACTGGAAAGTTCATTTTAATAAGGAGAGCAACACCAAAACTGATGCACAGAGCAATGAAGCTAATTAACCCCCTTTCTCTATTAGATCAAAATAAGCAAGAGGTAAATCATGTTATCTAAATCACAAGCGCAATTATTCTTTTGGGCAGGTACCATATTCTTCTCAGGTATATTTTTATTCTTAACAGTAGATACTATAAGGAAAGTTCCTGAACAAACTAGTTCTAACAACATTACTGAAGAGGTAGCAGCAGGTAAAAGGATATGGGAAAAAAACAACTGTATGGGTTGTCATACCATTTTGGGTGAAGGAGCTTACTATGCTCCTGAACTGACCAAGGCTTATCCAAGGCGTGGAGAAGCTTGGCTCAAAGTCTTCTTAAAAGACCCCCAAGCAATGTTCCCCGGTGAGCGTAAGATGGTGCAATATAACTTCAGTGATGAAGAAATCAAAAATGTTATTGCCTTTTTAAAGTGGATTAGTGAAATGGACCTAAATGGGTTCCCAGCAGATCCTCCTCTAAAAGCGAACTTTGTTGCCAACACTGCACCTGTAACACTAGCAGCTAATACCAATGAAGTGGCAAAACCAGAAATATATGATCAGCTATGTACTGCCTGCCATACTTTAGCAGGCCAAGGTGGTAATGTTGGCCCAGCCCTAGATGGAGTAGGTACTCGGTATGAAGCAGAATATTTGCGTGATTGGCTCGAGGACCCTCAAACTCTAAAACCGGGCACTACTATGCCAAAATTGCCCTTAAGCACAGATGATATTGATGCTCTAGTAGACTTTTTATCAAACTTAAAATAAGGACTAATATATGAAATATAAATCCCAAAAAGTTGCCTATTGGTTTTTTGCTACCTGCTTATTACTCTTTTCCTTGCAGATAATCTACGGTTTTCTTATGAGCTTTGCTCATATGGGCTTTGATGGTTTGCATGAGCTGATTCCTTTTAATACCTCTAGGGCTACTCATACCAACTTGTTAGTGATGTGGCTCTTGTGTGGGTTTTTTGGAGCAACTTACTTTATAATTCCCGAAGAGGCTGATCGTGAAATATTTTCTGTACCTCTAGCCTATGTGCAACTCATCTCTTACATAGCAGTAGGGGTTACTGCCCTAACAGGCTTTCATCTTAATTGGTGGGAAGGACGTAAATTCTTAGAAATCCCCAGACCACTAGATTATTTAGTGGTTGCCAATATACTTGTGTTCATCTTTAACATAGGTATGACTGTATTAAGAGGTAAGCGCTTTACCACCACAGGCATAGTGTTATATATGGGTCTGGTTTCAGCAGCACTTTTGTACCTTCCGGGCATGATTGATTTTGATAATCAAACATTTGATTCCTATTTTCGTTGGTGGGTAGTACATTTGTGGGTTGAAGGAGTTTGGGAATTGATTATGGGGGCTATCTTAGCTTACCTACTTATCAAACTTACCGCTGTAGATAGAGAAGTGATTGAAAAGTGGCTATATGTAATTGTAGGGTTAACGTTTCTTTCAGGGATCTTAGGTACTGGACATCACTATTACTATATAGGTACTCCCAAATATTGGCTTCTCATTGGCGGTATTTTTTCGGCTATGGAGCCCTTAGCGTTTCTAGGAATGGCGCTTTTTGCCATGTACATGTATATGCGCAGCCAGCGCAACCATCCTAATGTAGTATCTCTTCATTGGACTGTAGGAAGTGCCATTCTGTCCTTTGTAGGTGCAGGGCTTTTAGGTCTAGCTCACACTCTCCCACAAGTAAACCTATGGACACATGGCACCCTAGTTACAGCTATGCACGCTCACATGGCTTTTTGGGGTGCTTATGCAATGATTGTTTTTGCCATTTTAACCTATGCTATGCCACTTATGACTGGACGAAAGTTGTGGAGTAACCCTATAGGACGCTATGCTTTCTGGTTAACTAATGTTGGCATGGTGGGCATGACAATGGCTTTTGCAGTAGCGGGGATTGCACAAGTTTATCTTGAACGCAGGTTAGGCATGGATTTCCTAGCAGTACAAGATGAAGTTCAAGTCCACTTCCTAGTACTTACTCTAACTGCTTGTGTCTTCACTGCTGGAGCCGTACTATTCATAATTAATTTCATAAAATTTGGTCTTCCCAAAGATGACATGATTGGACATGGAGAAGCCCTTGAAGCAAGCCCACAAATGGATAATCTTTCAAGAGTGGCTACTAGTAGTTAGCAATTAGAAGCTGCTAGCGCTTTATCCTATTACTTACTAGCCACCTCTAAACACTTGATGAAAGAATATTTACCAAAATTTTTGCAATGTTGGTTAGCAATGAGAATTTGAGCTATAATTGTGTCCAATAATACTACAGAAACATCTCTTCCTTACTATTATCCCATTGCCAATGAAGTTGAAATCTTTGAGCATGCTCAAAAGAATAATCTGCCACTGTTACTAAAAGGCCCTACAGGGTGTGGAAAATCTCGTTTTGTTGAATATATGGCTGCAAAGCTTGGACAAGCACTTATAACAGTTGCTTGCCATGAAGAAACTTCGGCTATAGATTTGCTAGGTCGTTACTTGGTTAAAGGTACTGAAACTGTGTGGCAAGATGGTCCCTTAACCCGAGCTGTGCGTCAAGGAGCATTTATCTATCTTGATGAAATTGCCGAAGCGCGACCTGATGTGATAGTTGCCATCCACTCACTTACTGATCACAGGCGAATGCTTTTTCTTGACCGTCATGATGAAGATATACCTGCCAAAGCAGGTTTTATGCTGATTGCCTCATATAATCCTAGCTATCAACGAGGTTGGAAAGAGTTGAAGCCCTCAACAAGGCAACGCTTCGTTAGCTACAGTTTTAACTATCCTAGTTCAGAAAGAGAAGTTGAAATTTTAGTTGGTGAAACAGGAGTTGACTTAGCACTAGCTAAAAAGCTTGTGAGTTTGGCTGCTAAACTTCGCAACCTACATGAACTTGGTATTTCTGAAGCTGCTTCCACCCGTTTATTAGTAGATGCTGCAAAACTGGTGCGTTCAGGACTTGCACCAAGAGCAGCTTGTGAAGTTGCTATTGCAGAGCCTTTAAGTGATGATAAAGATATTGTATCAGCTTTAAAAGACGTGATTTACTTGATTTTTTAACTGCTATTGGTAGCTAAATGGAATTAGATCAACTAATTTTTAAAAAAATCTATGGAGTAATCGAGCGTTTTAAACGTAAAGCACCAGACCCTGAACTCGAGCAACGCAAAGCAACTCTAGAACCTCTAAAAGATAGGTTAACTATCCTCGCTAGACTTATATGTGGTGCACCCATAGAAATTATGCAGGCTGAAGCTGAAGGAGGTTACACTGGTAATACTTTCTTCTTGCCTGCCACCTACGCAACATGCGAGAATTATAAAGACAACGAAAGCTTCTATATTTTTCGTACTTGCTATTTGGGCATACAAAAAACCCTAGAATTAAACTGGAAATCTACTGATGAACACAATCTAGAGCTTTCTAGGCAACACGCTTATAAAAGCTCCAATCAAGTTCTGCTAAAACTTTTTGATGAATTTCCTAAACTCTCAGCTGTGCTCGAGAAACTAAAAACTTACGAGGCTGCCGATTCGCCTATGCTATGGGGAAAGTGGTTTGTTAGTGATGTTACCAAGGAACTTATCAGCAAGGAATCTTTGCAAAGCGCTGAAGTTATTAGTGATGATGTAGAAACTCAAAGTCCCCAGAGTGAGTTAGAAGGGCCAAGCAAAGAGTTAGTTGAAGTTGTAGATGTGGATGCCAAGACCAAACAGGATTATACCTTGATGCACCACTTCGAAAAGATAGAAACTTTGGATGATTATGATGGCATTTGGCGTGATAGTGATGGCTCCGATGAACTTCATGAGCATGAGCAGGCTTTGTCTGAACTAGATTTTCGCCAAACGGTAAGGGTAGATGATCCTGTTCACTCACTGTATCGTTCAGAATACTTAAGAAATGCCTTTATACCTGTAGTTAGTGATAGCCAACAGCAGGATCACTTTATTGGTTATGATGAGTGGGATACTGGACAGCAGCGCTATCTTAAAAATTATTGCAAGGTTTATCCCATTTTTGCTAATAATAGTGATGGAACTTATGTACAGCAAAGCCTACGTGAACAACAACCCATTATCAGACAATTACGTAAGGACTTAACTAGAATTTTTAGCGAGAAAGAGCAAAGGCGACGCCAACTTAGTGGTGAAGAAGTTGACCTCGAGCAAGTAGTAAACAACTATGCTGAGCTTAGAGCTGGCAAAAGTCCCTCAGAAAGAATTTATCTTCACCAGCGTCACCAACAACGTGATATTGCTATTTTACTCTTGCTAGACTTAAGTCTTTCTACAGATGCTTACATTGCTGGCAGGCGTATTTTAGATATTGAAAAGCAAGCAGTAATTAGTTTTTGTGAGGTGCTTGATGAGCTTGCCTGTCTTTTTCAAATAGACTGTTTTTCCTCACGTACTCGCAACAACTGTGATTATATGCATGTAAAAACCTTCGCTGAACCTTGGTCAAAGGCTAAAGATAAAGTAGGAGGTTTAGTGCCAGCAGGCTACACTCGCATTGGACCAGCGCTTCGCCATGCTAGTTCATTACTAGCTAAAGAACCTTCACGTAAACGTTGGATTATTTTACTATCTGACGGTAAGCCCAATGACTATGACCGTTATGAAGGACGTTACGGTATTGAAGACGTGCGCCGAGCTTATCATGAAGCTGCACAAGAGGATATACACATCTTTTCTTTAGCAATAGACAATGCTGCTAAGCACTTTTTGCCAAGGATGTTTGGTAGCTCTGCCTTTAGGGTGCTCAATAGGGTTGATATGCTACCTCAAGCTTTAAGCGAGTTCTATATGCGTGTAGTTCGCTAATTTTGCCTTGATAATTTACGAACGAAAGTGTTGGTTGTATTATCGAATCAATATGTATGATGTAAGGACTTTACTCAAGCGAGATGAAAGCTACGCTATTCATGCTCTTATAAAAGTGGCTGAGCAGCCTGGCATAGGTACTGCTGAAATTGCCACGCAGCTTGAAATGCCTCCAGCTTTTATGGCCAAAATCGTTAGGAAGCTAGTTGCAGGTGGTTACCTTGAGGGTCGTAAGGGCCGTAAGGGTGGGCTTTATCTGGAACGTTTAGCTGAAGATGTTAGCTTGCTCGAGATAATAGAGAGTATATCTGGCACTTTAATTGTAGATCACTGTCAAAGTTATCATAAATGCAGTACACAAAAGAAAGAAGGGGTTTGCAACTTAAAAATAGTATGGACAAAACTCACCTTAAAAATACGAGAACTACTCACCAATATAAAGGTGGCGCAAATTTCTTCAGGAACTTAAGGGACTTAAAGACAATAGAATATTATTATTTTAAAAAGTAGAGTGCTATTGTCCTTTAGGAAATATCTATTTTTGAAAGAAGTAGACGTTGTTTATGCACCTATTATAGGTATCTAATAGTGGTTAGGCACAATAAAATGAGCACAAAAAACATATTTCAAGTCATAATTCTAAGTCTTATAGCTTTTTCTTCTTGCAATAGTTCTATGAATCCTATCAATAATGGGAATAACGAAGAACTGGAGCTTTTCTATTATAGCAAGAGGAATGGGGTGAATAATATTTACAAATCAGACTTACAAGGAAATGAAACATCAATAATTATAGACAATAATAATCATGATTGGTGGGTACGTGTTTCCCCCAATAAACAAACTATCCTTTGGTACAAATCACCTTTAAATGTTCCTGCTAATGATGAATTTAATAACTATGATGAGGCTGAACTTTGGATGGCAAACTATGATGGTTCTAATCCACGTAAAGTAATTGATTTGTCTGATTACAACTGGTCAGCACAAGGGGTAGCAGATTGGTCTCCTGATGGGAAAGAATTGGTAATGGCAGTAACTGACTCAAGTGGGTTATGGGGTATTTATATTACAAACTCTAATGGAACAAATCCTCAAAAGATTAGCAAGCGAAAAAGCCTTTATGCTGACCCAAGTTTGTCTCCAGATGGGCAAAAGATTGTATATAGCGCATTCCCAGATGGATATGTAGGTATAAATACCTTCAAACTTGAAATTCATGTAATGGATAGAGATGGTACTAATGAAGTTAGGTTAACCAATGATGATTTTCAAGACCACGACCCTTATTGGTCACCTGATGGAAAAGAAGTTGCTTTTGAGACCCTTTGGGGATTAAGTAAGTGCTCCGTAATTGGTAAGTGGGCAGTTAGAAAATACAACTTTGATAACAATCAAACAACTTTTATCATACAAGATGAGAATGCAAGTGGAGTTCCTAGATGGACTCAAAACTCAGAGAATGTTTATTTTGGCAGGACTGTATGTGGTGAACTAACCAAAATAGTAAGAACTGATAGAAATGGAAACAACTTACAGACTATAATATCGAGTAATAGTTTCCCCATTTATGATTGTGATATTGTTGAATAAGTCTAAAGAAGCATATTGTATCTAACAATCCAATAGAGTTAATTGCTATTTTCAACCATGTGGATATGGCCTTCACCAATCCTGTCCTTATCAACACAAACAAAAAACCTGTGGAGTTAACCCCACAGGTTCCTAGCAAGAAAAAGTTGCGTTCAGAAAACTAGTCTGTTTGTAGTGTTTTCCTAATAGTGTTGAAAATATTCTCAGAAGCCTCATCTCTAGTTTCTGCTATACCACTTGCAAGAACCGTGTTTTTATAACTAACATAGAAATTATAGCTGTTATTTTGTTTCCGTATAGCAAAGTTCATTCTTTAATTCTCCCAATTCATTTTCATTTAAGCCACTAACGTAATTAATATCTCTTGCAGGACTAAAGTCAATAATATTCCTAAGCTTTAAGATGGAGATTGCCTCGTCAATTCCAATATGCTTAATACTTTGAAGCTCATCAAAACTAGCAGTATTGGGATCAACACAAGTTTTTGCGACAGAAGATAATAACCCTAGTTTCACACTTTTTGAAATAAGTGAAGGATTTGAAGGAGTAATGCTGCTAGCAAAAACAAATCCTAAAAGGAGAATGCTTGGAATTAAAAACTTTTTCATAAAAATTTCCTTTCAAATTGACTATTTTTCTCTGAACTAATATTACAGCGCAATGTTGCATATTAAGTAAGGGGAAGTGCGAAAAAAGTGCGAGTGTGAATAATAAATTAAGGCTATGAAAAACATTTATAAAGCACACAATGAAATATTAGAAGAGGCCGTAAATTTAAGTCCTCCAGAATGCAACTTAGTTGAAGCAGATATAGAAGCGCTAGCAAAAGAACTCAAAGAATACGTAGCAGAGTTTGAAGAAGCATTTAAACGACCTGAAAGTTTGATCTGGACAGGACATTATCTAAAAGGTTTGTTAAGCAACCTTGATCGAAAAAATATAGAAGCAATGGCACTATCAATAGGACTGAATGTCCGTAGCATGCAAAACTTTGTAGGACAAAGCCCTTGGCAGTTAGAACCTGTGATTGACACGCATCAAAAACTTATTGCAGAAAGTTTAGGTAATGATGGAGTACTGATAGTTGATGAATCAGGGAATGTAAAACAAGGAAAAAGCTCAGTAGGAGTAGCAAGGCAATATTGTGGATCAGTAGGAAAAGTGGAGAACAGTCAAGTAGGAGTATACCTAGGGTATGCCAGTAACAAAGGACATACCTTAACAGAAGGGCAGTTGTACTTACCAGAACAATGGTTTGATAAAGAGCATGAACAAAAAAGGGAAGAATGTGGAGTGCCAAAGGATCTAGAATTTAGAACCAAACCAGAAATAGCGTTAGGAATGATAAAAAAGACAGAAGAGAGAGGGCATTTGAGCTTTGAATATGTGCTAGCAGATGCATTGTATGGAAATAATATCGAGTTTAGAGATGGAGTAGCTGAATTAGGAAAAAAGTACTTTACAGCAGTATCTTGCGATACGCAGGTATACAAGGAGAAGCCAGAGGTCAAGGTACCTGAATATAAAGGTAGGGGAAGGAAGCCGAAACTAGCAAGGGCAAATATTGAATCAATACGGATAGATGAGTTAGCAAAGGAAATAGAAGCAGAAAAATGGAGTAAACATGTAGTGAAAGAAGGAAGTAAAGGGCCAATAGTATGTGAATTTGCCTTTGAGCGAATATGGGAAACAAGGGGAGAAGAAGAGCCAGTGGAACTGTGGTTGGTAATTCGGCGTAACCTAAATGAGAAAAGAGAGATAAGCTATTATTTGTGCAATGACTCAGAAGAAGTCAGCCTAGAAACATTAGTGTGGCTAAGTGGAATGAGATGGCCGATAGAAACATCGTTTGAGGAATCAAAAGAAGAACTGGGGCTTGATCACTACGAAACTAGAAGCTACTTAGGTTGGCATCACCATATACTATTAACTTGTCTAGCACATCATTTTCTGGTGAGGATGCGTTTAATGTTAGGAGAAAAGTCTCCAGCTTTAACTTTGCCACAGGCAAGAGTGCTGCTCAAGGCAGCAATACCGTTACCTAGATTGACAATAGCTCAATCACTAAATCTAATTCGTTACTATCAGCGCAGAAATTATACTGCTTATGCTTCGCATCGAAAACGTACTCTTGCTATATTGTCTAGGAGTTATATTCCATGACATTGCGCTGTAATACTAATTTGCCGAAAATACTATGAAAGAACTCTGTACAGACTAGGGTGCCAGTAACCTCAAGTTGGAAATTACTTCTCGTAACCTCTTTGTTGCCTAATGATATAGTGAAGGACTGATCTATACAACATAAGGCAAAAGATTACTTTGATAGTTCATCTTTGCCATCTCAAACAAGGGAAAATTAGACCGAGTCTCTTGTTTTTGTAGAGTTAATTGAAGATCATCACTCGGTAAGACAAGTACTGTTAGAAGCAATCTACGGTAACTTAGCTTACTAGGCACTCAGAGCAATAAAGTACAACTTAGTCAATGATCACTTTTGACCAAAAATTTTTTGGGTTTATAGGTATTCAGCGTGCTGCTATTGGGCTGAATAAAAGGAGTAAGAACATCACTAAAGAAACGGTCAAAATCACTAAGGAGACCGTTTTTAACTACATCTAAATCTGGAGTGCTTCTACGAACTATAGTCATTTAAAACCTTCCTATAATAGATTTGGACTCATCTCCAAGAGTCTCAGCAAAAAAAGTATAAATATATGAGTCTTATCTTGTCAAGTTTTATGTCTCAATATGTTAATAAAATCATAGGATTCAAAGCCCTACGGGCACCACCAGCTAAAGACTGGTGGATTGCTTTTAGCACTACAAGTGCTGTTCAGGCTAAAGCCAGCTTAAGTTATGCCTCCTTTAAGGAGGCTAAATTCTGACTTAAGGTCATCTTCCACTTTGAAATCTTCATCCTCTCCCCTATGCCCTTCTATGTATGCCTCTACCATCTCACTGCTCACATTCCCTGTACTGCATGCAAAATATCCCCTTGCCCACATCCTCTGCCCCCAATACTCTTTCCTCAAACTTCCAAACTCTCTTTGCATCTTGTACGATGTTTTCCCCTTTATCACTTGCACCAGTTTACTTACTGCTACTTGTGGTGGTATTGACACCAGCATGTGTACATGATCTGCTGATACTACTCCCTTCACTATTTCTACCTTCATTCCTGCGCATATTTCCCTTGCCAAGTCTCGAAATCTATGCCCTATGTCCCCCCTCAATATTTTCTTCCTATACTTTGTACACCACACCAAATGTATTTGTATCTCAAACCTTGAATGCGTTCCTCGTTTATAGTCTTTCATCTCTCCATTTTATTGCTAAAAGCAGCCAGCTGAAGCTGGGGGTTTTACCCCTCCCATGTTGGGACAATAAAGATTATATTTAGTAGTTAATGGCCAAAGAAGCTTTAGAGGTCAAAAATTTCAATTCACTAAACTCACAAAATTATAGCTTTATTAGGTAAAATCAGTTAGTGGTCCTATGGAGACAGAGCAAGGCAAACAAAATCAATCTACTAATAAACTGAGGTGAACCCAATTGATCGGACAAAAAATTAAGGTTAATTAAGACCTACTAAAATGATATCAAATTGAGATTACATTGTTTGTAAGCTTGATAACAACCTATCCTGTTATTATTGATTTAGTTTTCTCCTCTCTGTAAACTAATTCAGGCGTTTTGTACTGCAATGATTGATGCGGACGTTCACTGTTATAAAATTGTAAGTACTTTCCTATTTCTTCCCTTCCTTGCTCTATATTTTTGTATTCCTTTAGATATACTTCTTCATACTTTACCGTTCTCCACAACCTTTCTGTAAATATATTATCCATGTAGCACCCTCTTCCGTCCATGCTGATTGCTATTTCGTTTGCCTTCAATATATCCGTAAACTCATGACTTGTGTACTGACTACCTTGATCTGTATTGAATATCTCTGGCTTCTCTCCTTCCAACGCCTCTTCTAATGCTTCTATACAAAACTCTGCTTTCATGCTATTCGAAACTTCCCATGAAACAACATAACGGCTATACCAATCCATTACTACTACCAGATAGCAATATCCTCCTTGCAAACGTATATACGTAATATCACTAGCCCATACCTGATTTGGTTTGTTTATGATTTTGTTTTTCAGAAGGTATGGGTAAATTTTATGTCCTTCCTTTGGTTTACTTAGTTTGGGTTTGGCATATATAGCTTGCAAACCCATCAGACACATCAAACGATATACTCTTTTGTGATTGACTTTATAGCCTTCTCCATTGAGCATTGCTGTTATCTTGCGATAACCTAGAAAAGGATGATTCGTATATAACTCATCTATCCTTTGCATCAAGCATTCATTGAGATCGCTGATTCTTGTAGGTCGATAGTAATAACTACTACGATTCAGTTTTAGTAACTCACATTGCTTAGTAATGCTCAATTGAGGGTGCCTTGGATCGACTATCAACATACGTTCCTCTTGACTCAGTTTTTGAGCCCTTTGGACAAAAAATCTAGTTCCATTTTCAATTTGCCAATCTGTTCGTACAGTGCAGCCTCTCTACGTTCTTGCAGTTTGGCTTTCCTGCCCCTTAGTAGTGAAAATCTTTCATGCAATGCTTCTGATCCAGCTTTTTTCCATTCTTTAATTTGAGTGGTGTGTACACCATATTGATTTGCTAATTCTGCAAGATTCTTCTCTCCAACTATGGCTGCTGCTGCAACTTTAGCTTTGAATTCTTTCTTATATGTTTTTCTTATTCCTTTTGTCTGGCTCATTTATATCTCCATATTCTAGATATTTTACATCTTCTATGGACCTTAATTTCGCCGGGGTTTTCTGTCCAGTTTTTGGGGGTAAGCTCAAACAAACTCCTAAATGGTGGGGAAATTTCCAACTTGAAATAGGACAAATGGGTTTTTGGCAAATAGGGCCAAGTAGCTTCTCTATTCATCGTTTAAAACAAGAATGGCGCATTGTTCTTAATGAAGGGACTGACCCTTTCTCCAATGAACTCGTCGTTAATGTTCCTTTACCTTCTGATGAAGACGATACAGCTACCTCATTACGTCGCTATATGTTTCAAAGCACACACAGAGACCTAACTTTGATTCCTGTCTTGGTAGATCGCTCTGTGGTGGTACGTCCAACAACCCCCTTTTCTATTAGAGAAGGACAAGAAGTTACCTTATATATAACTACGCCACTCTGGGTAAGGGTAGAAGTAGAAGACATGAAATACCCACTACGTGATATTCCTACTATTAGACTTTCAGACACATGGTTTGGGAATGATACCCTCAGCGGTGAGCTTTGCTATGCTGGCAAACTAGCAGGACGGCTTTCTCTTGAGGATGTACATAAACTTCCCTATAGGGGTTTTTTGTAGAAATCAGGAAAAATCCAACGCTAAGACTTTAAGCGTTGGCTATAAAATTGCTCAGGCAATCAAATCAACTTAAGTTGTTACGCTTTGCTCCATCAAATAGCGTTCAAAAAAACGACCGTTTTTCTTTACCGCTTCAGAGACCTGTACATTTTGGTGATTTTGCACCCCATACGGTCAAATAAACTAGAGTTGTTCTGAAATAAATAAATCGGTCAAAATAAAGGAATGTTACTACCAAGAGATGACCGACAAGTAAGAAGTATAACAGGATTGAGCGAAAAGAAAGTAGAGGAACTAGAACCTGCATTTGCTAAAGCTTTAGAAGACCATGAAAAGCAACGTTATGAAAAGGCTCTAGAAGCAGGGAAAGTACATCGTAAGCCAGGAGGAGGAAGAAACAGTAAACTAAGTACAGTCAATATAAAACTGTGCTTTATTCTTTACTACCTTAGACTTTACCCAACGTTTGATGTTCTAGCGGAGAAATTTGATTTATCACGATCTAATGCCCATGCTTGGGTACAACGTCTTACACCAATAATGGCGAAAACTCTAAGTGGTTTGGGATATATGCCAGCTAGAGAGTTTGAAAACATAGAGGATTTCAAAGCAGCTTTTGAGGGACTTGACGAAATACTGATTGATGTTACAGAGCGAGAACATCAACGCCCAAAGGATGATGAAATGCAACAGGAGTTATACAGTGGCAAACAGGGTAACCACACGCAGAAAAACACAGTGATAAGCAGCAAGGAGAAGGTAATTTTGTTTGTGGGACAAACCTTTGGAGGACGGAACCATGACTATGCAATGCTAAAGGAAGAATTTCCACCTGAGGAGGAGTGGTTTGAGGATATTAAAGTGGCAGTAGATTTAGGATATCAAGGAATCGAGAAAGATTATGAAGGAGCAGATGTTGCAATACCTCATAAGAGACCTAGGAAGAGCAAAGCCAACCCTAATCCCAAGCTTAGTAAAGAGCAGAAGGCTCACAACCAAGCAGTGAGCAAGATACGTGTATATGTTGAGAATGCCATTGGAGGAATGAAGCGTTTCAAGATTCTTGTGTATGCTTTTAGGAATCGTATTAAGGGATTTGTTGACGATGTAGTAGGAGTTTGTGCTGGTTTATGGAACTGCCTTATTGCCTAATTCCTTATTTCAGAACAAGTCTACTGGTTAAGCAAAACAAAGTAAACTAAACTTCTAAACTGTTGAGTTTCGTTGACGTTTTGGAGTTTCAGATGAAAATTGGTTATGCCCGTGTCAGCAGCAAAGATCAGATTTTGGATATGCAGGTGGACGCATTAACAGAAGCAAGCTGTGATGAAGTTGTGACTGAAATTGCTAGTGGTGCTAAAACAGACCGCCCTGTGCTTGAAGCAACCCTTGCCAAAATGCGCGCCAAAGACGTCTTGGTGATTTGGAAACTGGATCGGCTGGGACGTTCCCTTAAGCATCTAGTGACACTGACCAATGAACTGATCGAGCGCAAGATTGGCTTAATTAGCCTCAATGACCCCATTGATACCACCACCCCACAGGGGCGATTGGTGTTCAACATCTTTGCGTCCCTAGCTGAGTTTGAACGTGATCTGATACGTGAACGCACCCAAGCAGGCTTAGTTGCTGCTCGCGCACGGGGACGCACGGGTGGGCGGCCAGGCGGCTTATCCAAGCAGGCTCAAGCCACCGCAATGGCTGCCGAAACACTTTACAAGGAAGGTAACCTCAGCGTAAAAGCCATTGCCGATCAACTGGGCATTAGTAAAACTACGCTTTACAAATATCTTGCTTTTCGGGGGGTTCAGACAGGTAAACAACCCAAATCAAGTTTGGGTTAGTTGTGTCAAGTTTCTTATCAGCGGCTGAACGCCACAGGCTTAACCATTACCCCAAAGATATGGAAAGCAGCGATCTTGGCCGCTTTTTTACATTGACCCGTGAAGATATGACACTGGTGCAGCAACAACGCAGTGACTACAATCGACTTGGCTTTGCCTTGCAGCTCACCAGCCTACGCTATCTGGGGTTTATCCCTAACAACCTGCTCATGCCACCTAAAGAGATTGTGAGATTGCTGGCTTATCAACTCGAGACAGATGAAGAGGTCCTCAGTCGCTATAGCGACCGTGAGCAAACCCGCAGTGATCACTTAAGGCAAATCATGGCCTACTTGGGCTTTCGCCGCGCCACGCCGATTGATTTGATGGAATTGGAAACTTGGCTAGCAGATCGCGCCCTCGAGCATGATGATTCAGAGTTTCTATTGCGAACGGGTTTGGACAGACTACGCTGGGATTGTATTGTCCGTCCTGGCTTAAGCAGTCTCGAGCGCATCGTTTCAACGGCTAGACAACAAGCTCGAGTCACCACCTTTGAATTGATGAGCCCATTATTGACCAAAGAAAACAAAGTCTTTTTGGATGGTTTACTAGACGCACCCGAATCAGGCTATCTTACACAGCTTGGTCGTTTTCAGAATCTACCTAATGAAGCCAATGCTGCCCAGATCAATGATGCACTGGCTAAGATTCGTTTGTTGCAACAAACAGGTGTTGCTGAATGGGATGTGTCGTCCATTAACCCCAACCGCCTCAAAATGCTGGCTAGTCGTGGCTTTCGTGCCAGCAACCAGAGCCTGCAACGCACTGCGCCGCTGGAACGCTATCCCATCCTGATTGCCTTTTTGAGGCAGGTTATGTATGACCTGACTGACACCGTCATTGATCTAGTGTGTGATTACCTGTGGACAAAACAAGGGTACTGTGCACATTCATGCGAAAATGTACGTTAAGGGTGTCTCTAAAAAGTATTGAACAATTAAGAGACGGCTTTTCATTTAGGGACATATTTTAGAGACTAATTTCATGGTGTTTTTGGCATCAAATCTACTGATTATAACCTGTCCATAAAACGACCATTTAAGAGATTAAAGCCAAGGTTTTTAACGTGCTACAAGCTGTTTTATTTCTTAGCGTACATTTACGGACGAATGTGCACAGTACCCTATAACCGTCAAGTGCCTCTTCGTTAAGCACATCACTTTGTTCTAAAGCTAATTCATAGCAATTAGCGGCGCGTTCTGGGATTCCTAGTGCCATAAACTCATCCCCTGCCCTTATCCTAGTCGCTTCAAGCTCACTGAGAAAATCGTCTTGCATCTCCTCAAGTGTCAGCACAAAAGGGGTCTTTAAGGCGTTTCTGGATACCTTTTTCGCTTTGGGTAACAGCATGGGAGAAACAACATGCGGTATGTGGCTTAATGCTCTAAGGGGGTCTATTTTGGAGTATTTAAAGAATTCTCCTGTTCGGGTCATGCCATCGAAGCCATAATGCATTCTTCTCACCTCATTTTCAGCCTCTTCTCTTCTTCCCCAGATTTTTTCGCCAAAGATGGGTATTTGCCTTCCTCTATGAATAACTTGTTGTGCAACTAACTCAGTATCCTCATCAGAGAGGTTTTGCTTGAAAGAGCGACCTATTGCTTTTGCACTCATCGGTTCATTCGTATTAAAAGCAAGTCGATACAGGACTTGATGGGCCATATCGAATTTTATTGGAGGGTAAAACATTTCAAGGTCATAGACTTTCTTCAGCATGATGTAACTCCTAAAAGTAATTCTTTTAGTATCTTAAGCATTTTTTGGAAAATTTGGATGAGAGCAAAGAGGGGCAATTATTTCACTTTTCATACAGATTTTGTTTGATGTGAAAAATTTCCACTATTGAGACGGAGTTTTGATCTAAGCTCAAATGGAAACCTTAAGATTTTCTTAATCGTTGTCTCATTTATTGAGAAAATCTAATTAATCTTTTTCTATACTTCTAGAAAATTATCAAAGAAAAAATGATAACCGTACAGCTAAATCATAATTATTTTTATCTATAACATAGAAAGACGGTATTCTGTTCTTTGTGATGGAGGTCGTTAGTGAGTGTTTCAGATATGTCTATTGGCAGTGAGGCAAGTAACCCTCGTGGCAGTTTGATCTGTAACCTTGGGGCCGTTCTTAAAAAAAGAAAAATAAAGATCAGAGATTTCAAGGATATTATTTCCATTGTAGCAGAAAGGGAAGGACTTCCAGATATCGCACTTTCCACTCTATACACTTATACAGGAGACGGGGTAACTAGATTCCCATCGGCAGAAAATATTTACCTGATTCTTCGTGCTCTCAAGGAGCTTGAAAAGCCCTCAACCTTTGATGAACTAGTAATGTCAAGACCCCCCGATGAATCTGAATCAAGAGAAACGGAGAAAACACGAAAAGAAATCGAATGGGATATAGAGCAATACAGCAATCAAGCCCGCAAAAAAGCAAGAGAAACCGCAAAATTAGCTACCAGTACAAAAGAGGCAAGTGAAGAGGTAAGTGAGAAGGAAACAAAGGATAAAGTATCAGAAACAAAGGATATAGAAGATGAAATAGAAAAGATAAAAGGTGATAATACACAACAGAGCCAGCTTTATTTGCTCCTAGGTGAATTGCATCAACGCTATGGGAATTATAAATGGGCAAGAGGTTGCTTTGAAAAGGCTAAAAAGAAAGCAATTAGGTTAAGTGATAAGGTAAGAGCCTTAAAAGGTGTGGCCCTTGTAGATTACTACCTGCAAAAGAATGTACAAGCCTTTAGCACCTGTCAGGAAGCCCTTAATCTTCTAAGGGATGATGCCAAATGGACAGAAGATGATTTTGTCCTAGAAGGTTGGCTGCTATTAATCCAAGGAAATAGCCTCAGGAAGCTAGGTTTTATCAAACAACAGCACTATGAATTAGCATTGTTGACAGTAGAGCATGTTTTTACGAAAGAGGCCAATAATCTACGTGGCCACATATTCAATCATGTTGGGATTTTGTGGCAGGAAAGTGGCTTGGATATTGAAAGGGCTATTCGCAACCAGCAAGAGGCTGTGAAGAGATTTCAAGATGCTAATGAAAAGGATGGTGAAGCGATTGCGCAAATGTACTTGGCTAAATCGCTCTACTATAAGGCGCTGACCCATCAAGAGAGTCGGCGAGAGGGATTGCTGCATGAAGCAGATGATTTCATTGAACGTTCTCAAAAACACTTTGAAAGCACGGGCCATAAAAAACACCTTGGGGATTGTTACCAAATCAGGGGATTGTTATGGGGTGCTCACTCCTACAGGCGCGATTTTACAAAGGCAACCAGAGACTTTAAAATTTCACTCGCCCTTTATGATGGGGATGACCCAAGTAAATTAGAAACCAACCAGTTTTTTGTGTACCTGCGAATGAGTCGTGTTGAGTTATTAAAGGCACTCAACACAGCAAAGGGTAATGAGGAAAAGAGTGAAGCACTCAATCAAGCGAAAGAATACCTTGATAAGGCAGAGCTCCTACTCAAAATGGGCTTACAAAATCACTGGGCAATCCGCTATTTTCATGTTTGCCATAGCAATTACGATATTACCTACATACGTATTTTGGGTGCAAAAGACGTAAAGGAAAGAAAAAAACGTTGGGATTCAGGTGTTGAGCATTGTACAAAGGCTTTTAAAGGCGAGTGCGAAAATAACTGTAATGAGGGAACTAAGCTTTGCGATGATTGCCTAGATCTTGTTTTTGGAGAAAATAAACCAAAAAAAGGTCAAGCTGGAGAATACAATCTTGATGAACATAACTACAGTGTGAAAGAAGATAAAGATGTTGCCCGTGCTTATTTGAATCTTTCATGGCTCTATCTTGATGCGTTTAAGCATGCAGCTAGAGAGTCCCTTGAAAAAGAAGAATTGAAGGAATCCCCTGATAAAACTCGTTCACTCTATTATATTTTTAAAGCTATCACGCTTTTCGAGCTTTACGATAACCAGCTCTATACGGGTCTTTGTTACTATCATCGTGCGGAGATTACCAATGAATACGCTAAATCAATAAATGAGCAGAAAAGCTCGAGCTGGCTAAGGAAACAATACAGCCTCTATTCCCTTGCCTATAAATGTTTTGATGCTGTTGGTCGCAAGGACTGGACAAGAAAAACGAACTATAAGCTGTCTCAATTACTTAAGGATTTTCCTTATTCTACCAGAAGGAAAATGGAAGAACTTTCTTCTCTGTAAAATATACAGTTTAGGAACCCATGATACTTTTCCTACACCGTTCTGTTACCAATGGCTTCAACCCATTATTTTGCCACTTGATAAGTGTTGATAATAGAAAATCATGAGCCCACACTGCATTTTCCTTAGATAAACCATCTTCTTTTCTAACGATGAACGGCTTGCATGGGAATGAAATTATAACATCAGGAGTAACTTTATCAAAAGTTTTATAATCAACTACAGAAATCCCACTGGCTTGTATTTTGAGCAAGTATTCTAGATTGCTAAGCCTTTCACGTTCATTTCTAACCACTTCATCTTCCTCAGAATAAAAAGAGTGAGAGGTGTTTTCTCTAAAGTCTAAAAAACTTTCCAACGCTGTTTGAGAAGCTAGTATAAAACCTAGTTTGCAAAGGTAAACAGCCTCAAAATATTTTTTTTCATCAATCTTCTCGCTAATCCAGCCTAATAGTTTTTTCAAAGAAGCATCTTGAACATGTTTTGTAGATAATTGTTTAGCTTTTTTTTCAAAATTCTCAAGAGGACTACTATCTGGATTACTTTCTCTTGCAGCTTGAACAAGCCTCATTATCCCTTCTTTTGCCTCTGCTTCTCTTACAATACTGAAAGCAATATCCCTCAAATTTTCTCCAGTAGAAATTTTCTCCAAGTCTTCATCGAGCTTATACCTAAGCATTTGAGTTAACTTATCCTTTGTTGGAAAAGCCTCTAGCAATGCTTCTACTAACTCCTCGTACAACTTTCCTGGTAATTTCATTTGAGGAGGTATTATACTACAAGCAAAGTAAGCTACTCATTACACACAATAATTACTAATCAATAGTTTCCCCAATTAATCTATAATAGTTGGGATTAGAGGTTCACTGTTGTGAGATTAAATTGGTAAATTGATAGCATGATCAAATGTGAGTCAATATGCGAAGCCTACTAATCGGTAACGGTGTAATTATCCAATATGGTGGTTCAGTATATATCAACCACTACCGCCTTGAAGGCGGTAGTGGTTGATAGGAACATTATAAGGGTTATAGGCAAATGCTTGGATGGCTTAGCTTTCTTGTGTTATCATTTTATGTTTTCAACGACTTTCGGCTTATAGAAAAGAGCTTCTTTACTGATAAGAATCTTTTAAGACTTCCATTCTTTGTTTTCTTTTTGTATTTTATGATTTTTCCTTACAGGAAGATGCTAGATATAGCAATGATAGCAGCCCCAATTCTATATTTTATTTTTGTGTTTATGGTATTTTACTTTGTTGTGGTCGGCTAGATTAAAGACTAGCGCTATCCCAGCTTTTAACCAATTGTTGGGGTTAGGAACTTGATCGTTTCAGGTTGTTGGCATTTTCTGGAGCATCTTAATTTGAGAAAAGTGTTATTATTGGTTTTAGAAGTATTTATAGTTAGGATTAGACTACACGACACCTTAATGAAGGAAATCTTGATAAACAAAAGGAATGCCGTGCCACACGTAAAATTTAAATTAAGCAAACATTGTCATGAAAGTTGCAAGATTTTGATAGTGAATTCTCTTTATCTTTCTACACTGCTTTTATACACTTGTCTTCATATCACTGTCGTGTAGTCTGAGTTAGGATGCAGAATGGCTGAATCACAAAACAAATGTCTCACAGAAGCTAAGCGAGAATATTCAGAACACATGAATAATCAGTATGAAAGTGTGTGGAAGCACCTTGAATACCATGACTCAAATATTGTTAAATTGGTGAATATCTACTTTATTTTTGCTGGCGTGTTTTTAGCGAGAATCAAAGACTTTTATACAATACAATATTTCTCAGCAGGACTAGTAGCAATCGTTGGAGTTGTTTTTGCTATTTTGTTGTATAGAACATCCGATCTTCTTACAATGTTCAAGAAGAAAATAGTTGAAATAGATAGCGAAAAATACAAGCTACATAAGGTAAATGACCTACAGTCAATTCCGCCGAGGTACTTTAGCAGATGGAGAACTTCGATAGTTGCGGTTGTATCAATATCAATCTTTACCTTGGGTCTTGTCGTACACTTGCTAACTGTTTCGGTTCAGGTTCCTAACCCCAACTAATGTGTAAAAGTTGGGATTGGAAGGATCCCAAGAAACCACCCCGATTCCTTGCTTACTAAGACTGCCTTTTCATGCTATTGTGTACACATGATGCACAAATGGAAGAAGCAAATATGGAAAATATAGAATCTGTAGGAATCAGGGAATTCCGTGCCAACTTGCATAAATACACAACGGCAGGAGATGCACCCATTGCCGTTACCTCGCATGGTCGTCCGATCGGCTACTATATCCCTGCTCGCCCTTCCCCACAAAAAGAAGACTTTAAAGCCCTGAAAGTTGCGATGGGTAAGCTTTCCAGCATGCTTGAAGAAAGCGGTTTGATAGAGGATGAGGCGGTGGAAGAGTTTGACCGTTTAAGGAAACGGGACAAACAGACAAAACTCACATGACCTCACACAAACGGATTATTCTGGATGCAAACATCTTGCTTCGGGCCATGCCTGCTACTCCTATCTCAGTCCAGACAAGCCCAAAGTCATTTTATTGTTGACAAATGTACGGTATGGCCGTACACTATGAGGCATGAACATAAAAAGCGTTCGTCACAAAGGATTGAAACGTCTTATTGAAGACGATGACGAACGTGGTGTTCGAGGTGATCTTGCTAATCGGATTCGTAATGTCCTAACAGCTCTCATTGCAGCAGAAAATATGGAAGCTGTTCAAGGCCCACCCGGTTGGCACATACACCAACTTTCTGGTGATCGTGAAAACGAATGGAGCATATCGGTATCGGGTAACTGGCGACTCACTTTTTGGATAGAAGAAGGACAAATTTCAGACTTGGATTTGGAGGATTACCACTGATGAGTGAAACAATTACAAAAATTGGCATGAAACCCACCCACCCGGGAAACTTCATCCGCTGCGAAATTCTGGACGAGCTAAAGTTGTCCATTGCTCGTGCTGCTGAAATTCTGGATGTGCGCCGTGCAACTCTTTCCGATCTTATCAACGAAAAATCAGCCCTTTCTCCCGAAATGGCGCTGAGAGTTGAGAAAGCGTTTGGAGTATCTATGGATACATTATTGCGTATGCAAGCGTGGTACGATAGTTATACCATGCGCCAACGACAGACAGAAATCACTGTGCAAAGGTATGAACAAGAAGCAAGAATCTGATTCATACCAGCCTGATTGAACCCAATCCCAACGATTTGCTAAAAGTTAGCCAAGCTGCACTTGCTTTGAACTTGGCGCTCAGTAAGGGATGGAGGGCGATTTCTCGGCAATTCCGAGAGAAGACAAAAATCCAGCTGCCCAAGTAACCGTTGTGACAAGAGAAAAGTTGAAGAAGTAGTGTCAGCAATTCATGCTACTACGTACCTGCTACCCTGAAGGGAAAGCTACAAACCAAACTCATCTAACCGTTGCTCAATCGTCTTCATAGGGATAAAGAGTTTTCTTTCATACCCTTCCAAGGACATAAACCCATAATGGAGATAAAAAGCCTTAGCTTGCTCATGCAGAGCATCGACTACCAAAGCAATAGAGCCAATCTGACGACTATGCTGTAAGGTGCGGTGGCAAGCATTCATCAGTAATACTCCACCCAACCCCTGCCCTTTAAAACGGCTATCCACAGCAAGTCTTCCCATTAAGGTAACGCCGACTTGATTGTAACGTGGTAGTGATCTCCTGATACTTTCTGGAATATCGTCAGAATAGATGGCAGAAGCTGAAAGCGTATAATACCCCAAGATCATCCCCAGATCATCATGGGTAGCCATAACATGCACAGCTGACACCTGCTTCTTGACATCCTGACTGGCTCGCTTTTTCAGATAATCATCTAGGCTTTGCTCACCACAAAAGAAATCCTGCCGTCTATGCAGCTTTTTATCCAGCAACGAAAAGACATAATTTGTGTTTCCTGCCACTGTAACTACTGACTGATGATTTCAGCGTAACGTTTGATTTCAGCGTAACGTTTAGAGGCCTTCTTAAAGGCGTCATTGGCTTCAGGAGGATTCTCAATCGCATCAAAGAATGCCTTACTGGCTTGCTGATTTAAATGGATAACCTCGTATTCATCAATCGTCTTGGTCGCTGCATCATATGCACTACTAATCAGGAAATCCGAGACGGAAATACCCCGTAAACTAGCGGCCCGCTCAATCAAATCCTTTGTATTGGCATTGACACGTGCCTGTAATCGCTCACTCTTGCCTGATTGATCTATCTGTATGGTTTCCACAAAAAACTCCTTCCCATAGGACTTCTCTCAATGTACGCCAATTAGGCTAACATGTCAAGCAAATGCTGCATGGTTGCTTGCTCTACTTCTTTTCCCTGCTGACTTCCTCCGATTATCGCATCCAGCCACTCCAACAACCCTGCCAACCCCCAGTAATCTATTTTTACCTCACACTGTTACAACACCACTTTTGATTCCAATAGCTACTCTAACCTTTCTGGTTACAGGAAATATAAAC
The DNA here is from genome assembly GCA_965223045.1 of Trueperaceae bacterium. Lineage (GTDB taxonomy): Bacteria > Deinococcota > Deinococci > Deinococcales > Trueperaceae > CBDCVN01. The sequence goes on along the minus strand of CBDCVN010000013.1, from coordinate 1,415,680 downwards.
ACAGATTGCACTTCTTCTGATCCGCTTCCAATAAAATTTCCCCTTCCATAGTGTGTGACAATTACTGCCTCATTGACACAGCCCTTGATGATGCGTTCTGGCAGGTGCGCCCTGCCTGACAAGGGTCAAGACAAGCGGCTACGCCGCCCTTGACAGTCAGGGCTTTCCACCTGCCTTTTTGCCCGCATCAGGGCTGCGATGGGCGCAATCCGAAAACACTGAAAAAGGAGAAATATCATGAATAATAACAGCAAAAGACCCAGCCACTATGTCTACACTGTTCGCAACGGCGGAGAAGGAAACACAGACTACTGGACAAAGATAGGTGTTGCCTTCAGCCACAACGATCAAAAAGGCTTCAGCGTCATCTTGGAAGCATTGCCTGTAGACGGACGGCTCACCATACGCAAACCAGAGCCAAAAGATCAGAGCTAACAACCCTAAAATAAAACTGTGGGGGCACTCTGCCCCCGCAAAAAAGGAGGCTACTATGTGTCACTATCTCAATCAAATACACCACGGAAACTGCATTCAGATCATGAATTCCCTGCCAGATGAAAGCATTGATCTTATCGTCACCGATCCACCCTACTTAGTAAATTATCGATCACGAGATGGTCGCAGCATTGCTGGTGATACTTGCAGCAACTGGTTATTACCTGCTTTCACTGAAATGTATCGACTCTTACGCAATAATAGCTTTGCGATCTCATTCTATGGTTGGAGCGCCGTAGAGAAATTCATGGCTGCTTGGAAACAAGCTGGATTCTACCCTGTGGGACATTTTGTTTTCTCAAAACACTATTGTTCCCGCAAAGGTTTTACCGAAGCCCGTCATGAATGCGCCTACCTGCTAGCCAAGGGAAGGCCGTCAAAACCCTCTCACCTCCTCAAAGACGTTATTCCTTGGGGAAAATATACTGGTAATCGTCATCACCCAACACAGAAACCTGTTGAGATACTCCGCACGCTGATTCGCACCTATTCAGAAATAGGCGATATTGTGCTCGATCCATTTGCTGGCTCTGGCTCAACTGCCGTGGCTGCTCACCAAATGAGACGTTCTTGGATAGGTATTGAGCTAGATGCTACCTACCACCACAATGCCAAAAAACGCCTTTCTGTCATCAAACTTTCATAACTGATCGCTTAACAAAACCCATCAGCATCACTAGACTCCCTGCCGAGTTTTGACATGCACGCAGGGAAATTCAAACGTGTGGATATGGCATTCAGTGATGACGGCCTGAAAAACCTACTGATTTGGTACGCCTGCGAGCGTATTGCAAATCAACTGGAAGAGAGGGCTGATTCTGACTGAACAATAAACAGGTTGCCCTACCCATCAGGGTAACCTGATTCTTTCTCAAGCAATTTTTTACAGGATTTAGGCCTGTCGTAAATACTGGTATAGTGTTTCTCGACTGATACCGAATTCTTTGGCGAGATCGGTTTTGCGTTCCCCTTGCCTTGCACGTTTTCGAAGTAAGGTAATTTGCTCAGTGGATAAGGCAGGTTTCCGTCCACGATACGCACCACGTTTCTTTGCTAGGGCAATACCTTCTTTCTGACGTTCCTTTAACAGCGCACGTTCAAACTCAGCAAATGCACCAACTACAGAAAGCAGTAGTACTGCCATAGGGGAATCCTCACCACTAAACACCAAACCCTCTTTAACAAACTCAACCCGTACCCCCTTATCCGTTAGCTCTGTAACCAACTGGCGTAAATCATTTAGATTACGAGCAAGACGATCCATGCTGTGTACCAGAAGTGTGTCACCCTCACGAATAAAAGAAAGCAGAGCAGTCAGCTCTGGGCGCTTCACATCCTTAGCAGATGCTCTATCTGTAAAGGTACGGTCAACCTGAATACCCTCCAGCTGGCGTTCAGGATTTTGGTCAGCAGCACTTACTCGAATATAACCTACACGTTGTCCAGCCACAGCTATCTCCTCTCTCAAGAAATGTCAGGAAAGAGTCTATGACTATCTCACAAAAGTGTCAAGAAATACTAAATCAAACCCTAATCTGACATGAATAACAGGAGGCACCTGACATCAGGCTAGGGTATACTTCAACCTGACAACTTCTAGTTTACTAACACACAGTAATGATAAACCCTTTTGCTCGTGCTGTTAGGCTTAAACTTCTACAATAGCGAACTAGACAGGGCAGAGAATGGGGACATTTATTGCGTAAAAAATAGGGACATTTATCGGGTAAAGTGACACGGTACTGACCCGTGCATATCCGATCACTTCACTCATAATAGATAAATATATCAACATCATCACCATTAAGAGTACAATATTGATCTTTTCGCTTGGATTGGTTATAAATGATAGGAGGTAGAAGAATGTGCACAGTACCCTAAGAAAGGAATTTACATCATGCCCAGCGTTCAAGCCAAAAGCGAGAAGATCAACCGTGTTCAAGTCCGATTGCCCCAATCTCTTATGGAGCATGTAGAGTTACAAACAGGGGATAAGGGGTTTTATGCTGATTCGAGCGATTATATTCGTGATCTGATCCGCAAGGATGCGTTACGCACAGAGCCGACTTTCTTTGAATATCTTTTAGGAGCAGCAAACTCCCCAGATAGCGACTTTGAGGAACTTTCGGCGGATGATATTATTGCGTACTCAAAGCAGAAATACAGAGAATAATTTTCTCTTATGGCCTCAAAAAATAAACTCTTTTACTACCCAAATGCAAAGGATGATATGGCCTTTGTTCGCCACTATAACAATAAGCGTTACGGTGCCGCACATGCAGATAAATACATACGTGATATGCAAACCTTCCTTGTTAAAAAACAGGAAGAGGGCACACACAGCCTAGGTGTGCATTTAGAAACGGAGGTGTTTACAGAAGATGAGGCAAAAACCCTAGAACACAATCGCATTTATTCGGAACGCTTTAAGCAAACAGGTCAACAAAAAGCAGGCTATACAATCCTCTATCATGTTAGATCGAACGGTAGGCTTGGTATTCTTGGCGTCTATATGGATGGAGCTGATATAGGTGAGCGCTTTAAAGAGTCTTGGCGCAGGTCACACCTTGAGATTTTGCGAGACAGACAGCACATGATCAAAAGGTGGCCCCATATTTAATGAACCCTCCTGTTAGGCCTAACAGAGAAGGAAAGGTGCGTCTTATATCAGCACGACGTGCCAACCGACAGGAAAGGAGCATATACTATGACTATATCAAAGAAACGTTTAGATGAAATGCTGGCTTTAGCTGGAAAAGTAGCTAGTGCTAAGCCCATTTCCCAAGCATTTCTATTGATATTCCCATCTTCATCCTTCAAAATTCGTTGCAATTCCTTGGGAACAAAAGCTGTAGGGGCTTTCTTAGGCAAAGACTTTAGTTCTTCAGAATCCAATTGCCTGACAAAACGAATTGCTTTCATCAAAGGGTCACTGCCATGTTCAGCAGCAAAGGGTAAATTCACAAAGTCTCGGAAGTATTTCCGCATGCTCGGGTATTTAGCTACGAGTAAATCACCATGACCACGCTCTTCCAATTGCTTAAAAGCTCGTAAGTCCTCAAGGGATATTTGAAACTCTGATTCTTTTATATCCTGCCACAAATCATCTTTGGAAATTAACTCATCATCTGCCCAACCTAATAAAGGACTGGTTACTTTGAGTACGACATCAACAGCTTTCTTTTGACGTTTGCGTAACTTTCTATGTTTCTTCTCATGGGCATTTTTTGACTTGCGATATATCTCGACAATGTACTGGTCGTGCATTGTAACCAGATAATCCAAGTACACTTTTCGACTCTCCAAAAGGAAGCAAACCATTAAAGCATAGCGTTTGTGCCCACTAAACCGCTTAATTTCTCTTGAGTTGTATTTTTTCGTTAATCTGAAAAGGTAGTCTTGAAATGCGGGTTCTGCAAGCTGTGCTTCTATAGAGTCAATACCTGTCTCAGATATAGTTTGATAACGTTTGAGGTAAGTTTGTAGGGAGGAAACCTTTGCAGCAGGTGGATATTCTTTTAACGAGTTAAAATACGATCTTTGTTCTCCTTCTGGTACGGTAAGCAATTGGTCAATGGTCTTTTTTAACTCAGGAGATAACTTTTGGTGAATGGTTTCAAAAACTTGTGTATTAACCTCTGCACAGATATTGATAATTAGCCTCTCTATAGTAGAAGGGCCTGGCAATAAAACCCTCTTATCAAGTAGGTACCTTTCTGCTTGCTGAAACAATTCACTAGGAAGAACCCCTTGACGGGATTTTTGCTCAATCCAATCTCTTAATTGTTCTTGAACAAAATTATCAAATCTGTGAAATCCCAAGTAAGTCAGGATATTTTTGTGATGCTCTAAGTAAGTTGCCTCCCGATCTGGCACTTTAATAGTTAGTGATGGAGGGAAACCTAGCTGGTTATTTAGGTAATTGACTATGCGGGATGACAAATCATGAACTTCGCCTAGAAATCGACCATACAGACGAACTGAACAGATCTGTACTGCTATAAACAAGCGAAAGTTCTTACGGTACTTACTGACTTCTTGTTTATCCTCATCTGACAATGTCCAATCCCTTGCCATTTCCTCATCAGAGAATTCTTCAGGCAAGGAAATAGGTTTATAGCGTTCACGTTGAGATAAGAATTTTTCTTGTGTGCTCATGGTCTTGTTTGATACTCCTTACAGTGACTCAAGAAAACGAACGTTTTTTTGAGTCAAATATATAGCTAGAAAACCATTGATATTCTGATAAGAATCTGTCAACTAAAAAGTGATCAAACAGGTTTTTAGGAAAATAGCATTATGGTCACTCAAAACCACACACAGAAAAATATTGGTTATCTACGTGTCTCTACCCAGTATCAAGATAATGAAAAAAACAAACTTGATATTTTGAAGCTTGCTAATGACAAAAAGCTAGGTCATGTGGAATTTATAGAGGAAGTAGTTTCTGGCAAAGTATCTTGGCGTAAGCGTTCTATTGCTCAAATACTTAATGACCTTTCAAAAGGAGACAGCATTATTCTTAGTGAATTATCCCGCTTAGGCAGAAGCATGCTTGAATGTATGGAAATACTTTCTATTGTTACAGACAAAGGCATAAACATATATGCTGTTAAAGGTAATTGGCAACTTGAGAACTCGATCCAAAGCAAAGTCGTTGCAATGGCATTTTCAATAGCATCTGAAATTGAACGTGACCTTATTTCCCAACGTACAAAGGAAGCCCTCAGAGCTAAGAAAGCTGCTGGTGCAAAGCTTGGCAGACCAAAGGGTATTGGGAAAAGTAAACTTGATCCATTCAGGCCAGAGATTGAAGCCCTGCTTGCCAATGGAAGCACCAAACGTTTCATTGCCAATCGCTACAACTCTAGCTATGCAAACCTACACAAATGGCTCAACAAACATGGAATAAAAGCCCCTAAAGATTCCCAAGGGTGAATTTATCGTTCTAGACAATATTTAAGTTCGAAACCGTAGGTTTTCGTTCAAATGCTCCCGCTGGTCCTATAAGGACGGCATTGCCAAGGATTTAGAGTTTTACCCATTGGAAACCATCAGCAAGGAAAATCATACAGCCGTTGTTGGAGAAAGTGGTTCAGGTAAGTCCTTGCTAACCAAATATCTGATTCATTCCTATTTTAGTGATGCAGATGTTCGAGTTTATGACAGTGATGCCGCCCCAGAAGATTGGGGAGATATGAATGTCATTGGACGAAAAGGTGATTACATCGCCATTGCACAAGGCATGGCAGATGATCTGGGCACATTACAACACCGAACTGTTCTGCATGGAGAGGGCTATGATTGCGGTGGCGAGATAGTACGGGTGATAGAGGAATATCCCAGCACCGCAGCGGAGTTGGCAGAGATGATAGATGCAGAAGAAACCCCACAAGATATAGGCTTACTCTGGTTGCGGAAACTTCTAAGGCGAGGCCGAAAATACCGCATGAAGGTCTTTGCTGTTGCTCAGGAGTTTGAAGTCAATGCTTGGAAAATTGCGGGAGAAGGTGGTTTAAGACGTGCCTTCACGGTGCTTTATCTTGGGTCAACTGCTTACCAAGCCCTCTCACTCATTAAAAATAAAGCTGAAAGAGAATCACTTCGAGCATTCTTTGATAGTGTCTCCTACTCTTGTTTGGTTGATGTAAAAGGAAGAGTCTACCCTGCTAAAATTCCTGACCTGTCTGAGTTTATACAAGAGAGCAAGAAGAAGGTAGCATAAGGTAAACATCAAATATTCAGCCAGTAATTCTTACAGGGAAAGGCATCAAAGCTTGCCCCTTTTACTCTCAATTATATAAAGTGATAAATAAGACTTTATATAATTAGGACTTCATATAAATAAGACTTCACAACTTTATTTTTTTCAGAAAGCCATTGAGTCTTTGTTTTTTGTATGCTTTAATAATTAAAGTGATAATGTTATAAAGTGATAAATAAGACTTTATATAATTAGGACTTTATATAAATAAGACCTTATTTCAATAAGACTTTATTTAAATAATTTATAGAAAAGGAATTGGTAACTATTGTGGAAGCATATAGAATCACCTTCACAAACCAAAAAGGAGGAGTGGGAAAAACCACCTCAACCTATGCCCTTGCTGTAGGATTATCTGGTTTGGGATTTAATGTCCTAATGGTGGATTTTGACCCTCAATCCTCTCTGACTATTTCAGCAGGAATTGAACCAGATGACCTCAAGCAAACAATTTATAATGCTGTAGTTAGCAAAGAGCCATTGCCCATCAAAGAGCTGAGGGAAAATCTAAGTCTAGTCCCTGCAAATATTGATCTATCAGCAGCAGAGATGGAGTTGATTAATGAAATGGGGCGCGAGAGCGTTCTCTCGGATGTTTTGGAAGGAATAGGGGATCAATATGATGTCATTTTAATAGACAGTCCTCCTTCTCTTGGCTTGCTAACAGTCAATGCTTTAACTGCTTCAGATGGAGTAATTATTCCTGTCAACTGCGAGTACTTGGCAATGCGGGGGTTGCAATTATTAGATAGAACAATTGCTAAGGTACGAGCAAAATTAAACCCAAACTTGCAGACCATTGGCATTTTGCCCACCATGCACGATAGTCGCACCTTGCACTCTAATGAAGTCATAGAACTCTTAGAAGAACGCTATGAAAACATAGATATCTTTAAACCTGTAAATCGTTCTGTGCGCTTTGCAGAAGCACCGATAGCAGGACTTTCTATAGTGGAATATGCTGAGCAATCAGATGGTGCAAAAGCCTATAAAAGCCTTGCTAAAAAAGTGGCAAAAATTATCAAGGGGCAGGGGAAATGAAAAAGAGAGCAAGCTTGAAAGATATTGCCAGTAAGGGGAAGGGTGTTGATACCTTTTTCGAGCCTTCGCAATCACAGGAAACTCCACAACCACAAGAAGATAGAAAAGAAAAGAGTAATCAAACTCAGCCTAGCAGAAAAAGAGCGAAACCACAGACAGTTACCTTTAGTCTTTATGAGAAACATCAAGATTTTTTGGATGGTTTTGTCACAGCAGGGAAAAAAGAATTTAGGCACAGTGAGATAGGCACGGGAGCCATTAGTAAGAGTGCTGTTTTTCAGGTGGCTTTGGAAATGTTAGAGGAAGACAAAGATTTACAACAAAGTGTACTTACACGCCTAAGAAAAAAAGTAGAGATTGAAGGAAGCCCTCACGATCCACGAAAAGGCAACAGATAAAGTCATAAAGTTATACTTGTATAAAGGGTACTGTGCACATTCGTGTGGAAATAGGCGCTAAGGAATTTCAAACAGAGGGTTCTTCCTGTTTCAATCGAGCTTCCGCCACTGTGCGTGTGATGGTAGCCTGACTGACCTTGTAGAGACGAGCCATATCTGCACCACTTTTGCGTCCTGCAATCACATTGTCAGCAATATCGGCTTTCTGATCTTTGTTTAGGACGGGTTTTCTCCCGCCTTTGCGCCCTCTCGCTCGTGCACTTTCCAAACCAGCCCTAGTACGCTCCCGAATGATGGCTCGCTCGAATTCAGCAAAGGTCCCGACCATTTGCATCATCATACGTCCGCCCGGTGTCGTGGTATCAATAGATTCCGTCAGGCTACGGAATCCTGCGCCTGCTGCGTCTATTTTTTCCATAATGAGCAGAAGGTCTTTCAAAGAGCGAGACAAACGATCCAACTTCCAGACAACAACAATGTCATCTGGTCTCAGTTGATCGAGCATACGGTGTAGTTCAGGCCGATCCCATCGTCTACCTGAAGCAGTTTCTGAGAAAATGCGTGTGCACCCAGCACGTTCCAGTGCCTCTACTTGGAGTGCATCATTTTGATCCTCTCCTTTTGATATCCGTCCGTAACCAAGAAACATACTATCCATCCTTTCAAAAACGTGCGTTTATGAAAATAAATCCCCTTCATTGGAACAAAGGCATTTGTGACTTTCACAAACCTATTACTTTTCTCTTGAATTTTGCAACAGGTTTGTGAAAGAATTGCGTATTTTTTAGAAGTCATGTGAGCCTATGGGGTAACATGCTTCAGGGTAGAAACGTGTTTTCACTAACCATCATTTTCTTCATTTATGCATCAGAACACTCCACAAACACCCTTTTCTACCAATGATATTGAATGCATTCGGCAATGCCGAGGTGAGCACAACCGCCTTGGCTTTGCTTACCAACTTGCCTTTGTACGGATTCTCAACCGATTTCCCGCTCAACAACCACTGGAGATTGAGGCAAATATCCTTGCATTCGCTTCAGCTCAACTGAACACAGACCTCCCAGATTCTTGGCATTACGGTGAAAGACAAAAAACTGTTTCCGAGCACCAAGAGGCCATTCGTGATTATCTTGGCTTACGCCTCTTCAGTGCGGTTACCGATGAGGTAGAAGCTTTTCTATTCAAAGAAGCCTACCAGCTTGAGCAAACGGTAGCCCTGAAGATGCGCCTGAGTGAGTTTCTTCGAACACACAGCATTCTGGAACCATCGCTGTATACGATGAACCGCCTTATCCAAACACAACGTGAGGCAGCACGAAATTCTATTTACAGCAAATTGGCAGGAGGTATTTCCAAGGTAGGACGTGATTGCCTTGATACTATGTTAGAAACGGATGAATCTACCTATTCACCCATTCATTACCTCAAGCAACCGCCCGGGAACCCTTCTCCTGCATCATTTCTTAGGCTGACGCAAACCTTGGATCAGATCAAAGAGACGGGTGTTCTCAACATCAATATGAGTTGGGTCAATAACAATTTCCAGAGGTCGTTGGCCCGATATGTTCAGCAGTCCACCCTCTACCGACTCAAACGACTGAAAGAAGAACGGCGCTATGCAGTGCTTGCCTGCTTCTTGGCACAGCTTTATCAGGATACGTTTGATGCGGCAGTTCAGATGCACGATAAGCTCATGAACAAGGTTTACAACAAAGCGGATAAAGAAATTGATGATTTTATGAAGGCCCGTAGACGGCATATTCGCTCCTCTTTGAGCCACTACAAGAAAATCCTCAATGTACTCTTGAACGAGAAAGTCAAAAAGGAGGATGTCCAGGAAGTGATTTTTGCTACCATAGATGCCCAGACACTCAAAACTGAAATGGAGACTCTTGAGGAGGTATTGGGGAATAATTACAGCGACAGCTTCAAGCGGGTTATTGCCCGACACAGTTATCTTCGCCAGTTCGCCCCTGCGCTGATCAAACACATCACCTTTCAGGCCGACTCCCAAGACAATACCTCCAGTGATATTATCGAGGCTGTCACTCTCTTGGACCGTATGAACGATGAAGGAAAGCATGCTTTGCCAGAAGATGCCCCAACTGACTTCATTCCCAAGAAGCTACGCCCCCTTGTCTTCCAAGATGGCAAACCCCATAAACCAGCTTGGGAATGTGCTCTGTTGACTGCCTTGCGTGATCAGGTCAAGAACGGCAATCTGCATGTTCCTCACGGTAAGCGTTTTGCCAGCTTGAATAGCTTCTTTATGCCAGAAGCTGAGTGGGCTTTAAAACGGGAAGCATTCTTTGCCCGTGCAGGTCTTCCAGCGAATCCTGACGATGTGCCTGCCTACTTCACAGAACGTCTGAACAGAGTCTATGACCGCTTCCTAGAACGCTTGCCAGATAATCACTATGTCCAACTGGACAAAGAAGGGTGGCGTATATCTTCCGATCCAACGGAAAAACTTGATGAAGGAACAGATAAGACCCTGAACCCTCTCAAGGAATGGCTCGGTGAACATATCCGCACGATCAAACTTCCAGAGTTGTTGATCGAAGTTGACAACGATTTGCACTTCTCTCGTTGTTTTATGACCGCTGCCGACCAAGAAAAACCAGAAGCACAACATGTATGTGAGGTGCTGGCAACTGTTATGGCACACGCCAGTGAAACTGGCCCCTATACAATGTCACAAATCACCGAGGGAATTAGCTATCACCGCATGAAACACATTACCGATTGGCATATGCATGAGGAAACACAGCGTGCAGCACTTGCCTTGGTAGTAAATGCTATCAGTGATCTGGACATCACGAAATATTGGGGAGACGGCACAACTTCAAGCAGCGACGGACAGCGGTTCCCGCTGCGTCGGAAAGTACTATATAAGAGCTACAGCCATGCATTTAACGACTTTGCCTTGGAGTTCTATAATTTTGTTGCAGACAACTATGCTCCCTATTATAGCCTGCCACATGACTGCGCTGACCGTGATGCACCGTTTGTTTTGGATGGTCTCTTGTACAACGAAAGCGATCTCGATATTCAGGAGCATTACACCGATACCCACGGGTTTACCGATACAAATTTTGCTGCTTTTGCTATGTACGGTAGGCGTTTCTCACCTCGGATAAAGGGGTTACACAAATATGCGATCTTTCGTATCGACACAGCCAAGGATTACGGTCCAATTGCTGTACTTCTGGAAAAAAAGGGTCGCACCGCAAATCCAAAATGGGTTGCTGATGAATGGGATCAAATGGGACGTTTCTACGCATCATGCGAATGTGGGCATGCCACTGCTTCAACAGCACTCAGGCGCTTGAATGGCTTTACTGGAAAGAACCATTTCTACCGTGCAAACCGTGAACTTGGTCGCATTATCCGCACTGAACATACCCTCGATTTTATGTCCGATCCTGATTTACGCAGGCGTGCTCGGCGTGGATTACTCAAAAGCGAGCAAGTGCACGCCTTGGCAAGGGATATTCGATATGGTCACCGAGGACGGCTCAACAGTCGGGAATGGGTCCAACAAAAACACGCCTGTAGCTGCCTAACACTCGTTATAGCCTGTATTATCTACTGGCAAGCGAAGGAAATTCATCGGGTTATCCAGAATCATGATCTACCCGAGCACATCAATATCGAATTACTCAGCCATATTAGCCCTGTTTCATGGGAAAATATCATCCTATACGGTGATTACACCCTCAACAGAAACAAGGTGAAAATTCCTTAGCGCCTATTTCCACACGAATGTGCACAGTACCCTTATAAAGTTATAAATAAGACTTTATTTATTGTTTCTTCAAAGTCGCAATAACCTCTTGTATGACCTCAAGTTCGTTATTCTGATATTGGGCTTGAGATTTAATATAGCTTTCTTTGCTACTGAGGTGCTCAGGTAGTTCAAATGGAATGTCTAATCGCTTCATAGCTGCTTCCCGCTCAGTGATAAAGAACATGCCTTCTTCGTCCCATCCATGTTTATCAAGGAACTCAAGGGCAAAGGATTTTCCATTTTGTTTTATTTCCTGCCTGATTTGCTCTTGTTGCCAGTCATCAAGTTGTGTCCATTGCTCCTGCTTGTAATCTAGACATGCCTTATTGTACGTTTCGTTGATGGATTCCACTAATTGAGCAACCTTTTTACTGCGTGCTGCTTTCTTTTTTCTTTCCTCAGCTTTTTTCTGGGCTTTCTCCTTGGCTTTTCGTTTTTCAGCCAAAGGTTTCCATGCCTCGGTTTGAATAAGGTAGCTAATCAAACCTCCCATGTTTTTAATTTCTTTGCCTGATTCCTTTCCCATTTTTTCCTGCTCTTTCGCTATTCCCAGCACGTCTTTTACCTCTTGCTCTCCAATTTCTTTTATTAGGACCAGCGGGAGCATTTAAACCAAAAGGTACGGTTTCGAGCTTAAATATTGTCTGGAACGGTAAATACATCCTTAGAAATTTTCGTTCTCTCAAAAAGCTATGTGTTTTACTAAAAACCCCTTTTCCTGCTTTTTAGTTGATATATCTGTATCAAAATATCAAGCGTTTTCAGTGTGTATATTTAGCTCAAAAAAACGAACGTTTTTAGGAGATACTTTTAATTACTCTTAGGGAATTTTTCAACGAAAAGGTACGGTTTTGAGTTTATTTGTGAATTTGAAACCGTACCTTTTCGGGCAAATGCCCCCGCAGGTCCACTTTGAATTATTTTATTTCATTAGAGCTGCTAATTTTCGAACGGTATTAACATTTCGTACCGTCATGTTTTTGTATACTTCCGTGCCAATAATGTCGGCCGTCTTGCTTTTGGAGTAGTCTTTCTTTTTCAGATGCCATATTATACCATTTGCAATAATGTACCTCTGATATGGGAAGAATTTTTAAAGAATTAAGACTAAAACACACAGTTGTAGAACTGAGGGATCATTATAAAAAGTGTAAAGATGCTGTCGAACGTAGGCGTACACAGGTTATATGGTTACTTGCTGAAGGGCAAGAACGTAAAGATGTACAAGCTATAACAGCATATTCAGATTGGAGTATGCGTGATATTATTACACGTTATAATACAAAAGGATTACTAGGACTTAAGAATCAAAGTAATGAAAGTGTTGGAGCTCCAACACTACTTAACAAGCAGGAACAATTATTACTTTCTCAAACTTTAGAGAATCCACCTATTGATGGTGGAAGATGGAATGGACGAAAAGTAGCAAGATGGGTAAAGGAAAATATAGGTAAAGAAATTAGTTTGCGGAGTTGTTACAACTACTTACACAAGTTAGGATTTAGTTTACAGCGTCCCCGACCAAGGCATAAAAAAGCAAGTTCTTTAGAGCAAGATTTGTTCAAAAAAAATCTTTACCTGAACGGGTAGCTAAAGTGAGGCAGGACTATAAAGAAGTTGAGGTATGGGCATTTGACGAACATCGTTTAGGGCTAAAGCCAATTCTAAAACGGATATGGGCAAAAAAGGGAGAACGTCCTATAGCAATAGTGCATCATCGTTTTGAATGGTTGTATCTATATGCATTTGTGTATCCACAAACAGGTAAAACCTATTGGTGCATAATGCCAAGAGTAGGTATAGATGTCTACACAATAGTTCTAAAGGAATTTGCTAAAGCAGTAGGAGCATCAAAGGATAAGGGAGTAATAGTTGTGCTAGATCAAGCAGGATGGCATAGTAAAAAAGAATTGCCCGAAGGAATAGAATTAGAATTTTTACCTAGCTACTCACCAGAATTACAACCTGCGGAAAGGTTATGGGAGCTTACAGATGAGTCTTTAGCAAACAAGTATTTTGAAAAGCTTGATGATTTGGAAGCGATGTTATGTAAGCGTTGTGCATACTTGCTTGAAAAAACCAGCTTAATTACCCAGCACACGTTGTTTCATTGGTGGCCTCTATTTTAGTATAAAAGAGGTGACTAATTGCAATTGGTATTATTGCACCATCAACATACAGTAGAGAATCAACTGTAGGGTTAGTTGGGATTAGCTGTAAAGTTTTTTTAGTAGCAAACTTTTCCCACAAGAATAGGACATCACTTTTGAAGTCTTTGTTGTTTACCCATGAATCAGGGATTTTCTGACATACTTTCTCGATATTTTCTTGATCACATAACAATACTGGGATATCAAGTTTGAATGTTTCCTTGATTGCCTGTTCGATCTCTTTGGTGATCTCAGGAGTCTTTTTTTTTCTTGGTTTCGAAGATAACATTACCTGAGTTTATGTAGGTGGCTGTATTGCTGTACCTGTCACTTTGCGAAAAACAGTGCCGTTTATCTTGCAAAGTAACACTAAAAGAACTGTACGACCTAGGGTTTATAAGCAAGGTCGGCAAGGATGGCTCATTCTACATAAGTCCAGATGGCAGTGACTATGTGAAGAATCACCTATAGAAATCCTTCCTCAAAGGCTCTAGTGATCCTGCCCTTAACCCCAACTCCTACCCAAAAGTTGTGGCTCGTTTATGCCCCCTAAATCGATTGTCATGGATATAATGGACTTACTACTCAGCGTTGTTGCTAGGTATAGTCGCTTATTCAGTTGCGAGGGGGGAACAATCCTTCTAAGGCTATACAGTAGCGGACTGTAAGATAGGGCTGTCGATTATCCTGACTAGTAGGTTGCAGATTTTCTACCACTGTGACACCATCTTCCTCACTAGGCGAAACATTAGTCGCAGTCGTTTGAGGAGGGGGGATTTCCTCTGTACCACCGCTCTGCCCCATTTCATAATTTGACAAACCATTACCCTGACCATGATTTATAGGGACACGGCCACGCAAGTCTGGGAGACCAAAGGTGACACGACCATCTCCCCCGTATGTAGTTCCCAGAAGGGAAAATAGAGATGGATGTTGGCTAATCTCTAGAAGCTGTCCATTTGCCTCTGTCCAAAAGAGCGGGCAAAAGCTGTTGCCAAACATTCTAATTTCACCAATAAAAGCTTCTTGAGCCGTCACTGGATAATTAAATAGATTTAGGCTGAAAATAATAATACCTGTGAGGATTGTCAGCTTAGGATTTGTAATTAAATAAGTGTCCAGAATCATCAAAAACGATGTGCAGTGGGGTCACAATAAAGGTAATTATCATTAGATTTTCTAGCAAAAATTAAGAGATTTTCTGTTTTAGCCTATCAGGCAAAGGTAAGGGTTGTTATGTCACTTTTGAAGTTAATAAAGTTAGGGTATTGAAAACAAATACACATCAGTAAATTATTAAGACATTCCAAAAGCACTACTAGGAAGGAAAAACGCAATTGGAGATTATAGCACATGATAATCAACGTAAAAGCCTAGAGGGGTTTCAGCAACGAAAAATGTGATTGATGAAAGAAATTGTTGCTGTACGGATTTTTTTGGAGAAAATCGATTAAGCTCTTTGCTGTACTTGTCCCATCTTTTTTTTTGGAAAAATATGTCTATAGTTTTTATGAAGTTACCTCATCAAAATTACCGTGCTGTTCATGCGATTCTGTAAAACTGGACAGTTATAAAATTACAGATCCTAAGTTTAATTAAAAATAAACTTACCACCCCCAATAATCTAATTCTGTAGCTGTTCTACTTCTTCAACACTCAACCCTGTAAGCCTTGCTATCCGTTCTACCTCCATACCTTCTTGTCGCATGTTTCTAGCTATTTCATGGCGTTCTTCATCACGCCCTTTATCCTTCATTCTCCTGATAAAAGGAGTATCTAAAGGAAAGTCTTGTACCAATTCGTTCTCTATCATCTTTGATAACCTCTCATCTTCTATTAATGCTACTAGTATGGATAGTAGCTCTGTCTTAAGTCCATTATCAGTCTTTCTAGCTATTGTGTCTATAGCTTCTTCTAGCTCTTTTCTAGGCCCCTCTAGCTTTGCTGAACCTACCAATGCTGCTAAGGCAGGGTTTTGAGTATCTAATAACTCCCTAGCTCTAGTGTCCCATAAGTGTATGACTCTATAATTCCAAGAAACACCACCTAGCTTATATGTTCCTGTATCACCCTTACCTTTACCCTGGAGGTAAATAACTACACTGTAGATTTCCTTCTTAAACCTACGAGCTATCCTGTGCATATACTCTTCCATACGCCAGCTCATTACTTCTGTACTCGAGCCAGCCTCAAACTCACAGTGGAGGATGATTTCTTTACCATCTGCAAGGGTAACTTCATAGACTTGATCTGTACGAAGGGTACTAACAGGTAGCTCTATATTCTCTGACTTTATTTCTAGAATGGGTTGGCCTAATAACCAAGTGGTTAGGTTTTCGTCTTTTGCAATAAAGAGGCGTTTTAGGGGGTTGTCGGTTTTGGCCACAGGGTATTTTAACAGGTTAAATGTTTGGTGCTTAAATAAACTGTTCATGGACACTGCGTGAAAGATCGGTCCGCATATATTCATTTAGTAGTTTTAATGAGTGTGCTGGGGAAACAGGAGTTGTGAAACTCATTTTATCTTCTTTAGGAAAGTTGGGCTGGTAATATAATACGATTTAGACCTACTGACCATGCTCATAGGGTAATAGTATCTAGTTTGCCCGCTTCTCACGCTCGATCTGATCTGCAATAATATCATCAAAGACACCATCACGACAGCCCATTGCGACACGCTCCATCATTTCAGCATAGATGTAGAATCCATAATACTCTTCACACGCTTTGTTGATAACTCTTGCATCCAATAACTTCTTGAAGCCTTCCATATGTTTAGGCATCAAGCTCATAAGCTCTTCTTCAGCTGCTTCTTTGTTTTGTGCATTCTGCCCTATAATTTGTACGTCCTTGTCAATCTGATAGGCAATTTGCCGTTGTTGTGCTGTTACCATAATTTTGTGCAAAATATACGGGTTTTAACTCAATTTTAAGGCAAATACATCGTCTAAGAAGCGATTGTTGAGATATAATCAGAGATTTAATTGTCTTGGAAGAGGGAAAACCCAAATTTACCCATATTTTTGATTTGCTATTCCTGAAACTTATTTGCAAAAAATATTGCCTTCTAAACTACATATTTGAACAGTACTTTTTTAGGCAATTTAGCATCTCCTTTGCATTTTCATGGGTACTTAGCAATTCAATCCGCTTTAATGCCCTTCCACTCAATACTAACCTTCCTGGTATAGATAGCAATCTTCTTACTATCCTCTTGTTCCCATAACCCTCGAAACGAGTATTTTTCAGAGCTTTATCGTGAAAATCTGCCAATAAATTATGAGCTATATCGGTCAGATGCACTATACATTTTTGCCCGATGAAACTACTTTTTTGCCCGATGAAACTACTTTTTTGTCTCGTGTCTAAATATAATCCACTTTTATCACCTCGAAATTGTTCTACCTCTGCTCCCCCTCTAGCATTATATATTGACATTAAATGCCTTTTAGAAGTTAGTTTTAGTGTGCTAACAAAATAACTATGCTGATATTTCTCTTTCTTGAGCCACTTCTTCACTACTATACTAACTTCACAACCAAAATCTATTGGCGATTCTATCGTGCCTAACCAGCAATCTCTGTACTTATCCCAACGCTCTACTTTTTTTGCCCACACAATACCCCTTACCTAATAAGTGATATCCTCTTGATATTAACCACTTTACCTTGTCATCACTTCCTGTACCTCCATCAAACCTCCAAACTATCCGTTTTCTTTGTTTTTCTGCTAACTCTAATGAACTTTCTACTGCTAATACTGCTGGTTGAAAACAATTTACTGTATGGCGATTACCCGGATATAACTCTGATCAAATGGTCTTTCTATACCGTACTGCACTCACACGAGCTAGCTGCCTACCCGTTGCGTTTTTTTACCACTGAAGTATCCTTTCTTACTTTCCTCAGCTAATTTTCCACAGGTTAGTCCAGTTAAATCAAAATCGAACCACAAAAAATTTCTCCAATCATGCTGTTTGAATTGTCTGTGAAAACCTAAAATGCCTTCTTTAGCTTGTTCTAGTTGCTCAATGTTCATTAGAGTTAGTACATCTATACTTCTTGACATATTAGATTGATCAGAAAACCTTTCCCAGCCACATGTTTTCGCTAGGGCGCTTTCATGCTTTAGAGACACGTTTATCTCAGAGAATGTTTCACAACCACACATAATGCTCAACAGAATCTGCTTTAATTTGTCTAGAAAAGAGAAATCTCGTGTCTTCATTGACAGTTTTACTGATTCAAGTGGTTTTAAAATATCATTGTGCTGGTAGTGGTAGAAGAGTGCTGCGAGTGGCGCATACTGTGTATTCCAGCTCTCCTCTGTAAAACCAAGTTCTATAGCCATTAAAACCTCCATGAATATCCTAACTCTAATGAAGTTTTAGGGTTGCCATAAATCAAGGTCGTTTTTGGTATAGATGCATCGTCAAAACAAGGGCTTTTCACACGAAACTATGATTTTAAATAGTGCTAGTCATAGCACATATGCAAAAATTACGCCCCTGATAATCTATTCCCCACCTAAAAAAGTTAAATCATGGAAATTTTGCACAAAATTAAGGTGTTAAACTCATTATGCTTACTCCGTGTCTTTACTTATTAGCTTTTGCCCAGCTTCTTTAAGAGAACCATCACCATTAACATAAGCATAAAGTGTTGTAGTTGTCATACCCAAAGCCTTAGCAACCTCTGAAGCATTGGAATTTTGGTCAGCCATAGCAGCCCTAGCCATTCTCAAAGTTTCCTTGGTCATCTTGGCGTGGACGACCTCCTAAACGACCTCTTGCTCTTGCTGCTGTTAGACCTGCTAGTGTCCTTTCCCGAATAAGCTCAGCTTCAAACTCAGCAAGGGCAGCAAAGATGCCAAAGATAAGACGACCATTAGCTGTAGTAGTATCAATATTTGCACCAGTATGAGCTTACCCCCAAAATTTGGACAGAAAACCCCGGCGAAATTAAGGTCCATAGAAGATGTAAAATATCTAGAATATGGAGATATAAATGAGCCAGACAAAAGGAATAAGAAAAACATATAAGAAAGAATTCAAAGCTAAAGTTGCAGCAGCAGCCATAGTTGGAGAGAAGAATCTTGCAGAATTAGCAAATCAATATGGTGTACACACCACTCAAATTAAAGAATGGAAAAAAGCTGGATCAGAAGCATTGCATGAAAGGTTTTCATTACTAAGAGGTAGAAAAGCAAGACTACAAGAACGTAGAGAGGCTGCACTGTACGAACAGATTGGCAAATTGAAAATGGAACTAGATTTTTTGTCCAAAGGGCTCAAAAACTGAGTCAAGAGGAACGTATGTTGATAGTTGATCCAAGGCACCCTCAATTGAGCATTACTAAGCAATGTGAGTTACTAAAACTGAATCGTAGTAGTTATTACTATCGACCTACAAGAATCAGCGATCTCAATGAATGCTTGATGCAAAGGATAGATGAGTTATATACGAATCATCCTTTTCTAGGTTATCGCAAGATAACAGCAATGCTCAATGGAGAAGGCTATAAAGTCAATCACAAAAGAGTATATCGTTTGATGTGTCTGATGGGTTTGCAAGCTATATATGCCAAACCCAAACTAAGTAAACCAAAGGAAGGACATAAAATTTACCCATACCTTCTGAAAAACAAAATCATAAACAAACCAAATCAGGTATGGGCTAGTGATATTACGTATATACGTTTGCAAGGAGGATATTGCTATCTGGTAGTAGTAATGGATTGGTATAGCCGTTATGTTGTTTCATGGGAAGTTTCGAATAGCATGAAAGCAGAGTTTTGTATAGAAGCATTAGAAGAGGCGTTGGAAGGAGAGAAGCCAGAGATATTCAATACAGATCAAGGTAGTCAGTACACAAGTCATGAGTTTACGGATATATTGAAGGCAAACGAAATAGCAATCAGCATGGACGGAAGAGGGTGCTACATGGATAATATATTTACAGAAAGGTTGTGGAGAACGGTAAAGTATGAAGAAGTATATCTAAAGGAATACAAAAATATAGAGCAAGGAAGGGAAGAAATAGGAAAGTACTTACAATTTTATAACAGTGAACGTCCGCATCAATCATTGCAGTACAAAACGCCTGAATTAGTTTACAGAGAGGAGAAAACTAAATCAATAATAACAGGATAGGTTGTTATCAAGCTTACAAACAATGTAATCTCAATTTGATATCATTTTAGTAGGTCTTAATTAACCTTAATTTTTTGTCCGATCAATTGGGTTCACCTCAGTACCGGCCAAAACCTTCAAGCCTATTTTTCTTTTGCTCAAATCATCTACGGTATTAACAAGATGTTTAAGATCACGTCCGAGACGATCTAACTTCCAAATAACTAATGTGTTACTAGGCTGTAATGCTTTCATACAAGCTTGCAAACCAGGCCTGTCATCCTTACGACCAGAAGCTAAGTCTTCGTAAATTCTGCTCTGATCAACACCAACTTCTAGTAAAGCATCACGCTGCAAATCTAGAACCTGTGAACCATCATTTTTTGAAACTCTAATATAACCAATTTGCATATAACTCCTCTCATATTATACAAGAAAAGATAAATATTTATATACAACATTATATTGATTTTCTTAATGAGTTTTCTTGTTCTTTAAACAAAGAAAAACAGTGAATTATGAAGTACAAGGAAAACGGACGTTTTTCTGGTTACTGTGTAATGAAGCAAAGTGAGCAACCAAAATCTATCTTAACTATGGCTGCTTAAGCAGTTTTATGGCTAATGCTCAAAGTCTTAACGTTGGATTTTTCCTGATTTCTACAAAAACCCCTATAGGTGCATAGCACAGCAATATCTAAATAGTGTCATTTGTCACACAAAAATAGCGCCCTTTATCAAAACAAAGCGGGATGAGGAACAAGCAGATCGGTATTAAAAATAATCTTTTTGACCAATTTGAATTTATAATATCTACTATCGTATTGAAAAGGATATAGTTGAGATTATGAATATATTAAGGCTATGGGACATTGGCGAGATATTTTAGCAAAACATATAATTTTTACAGCAGGTTAATTTAAAGTACTATAAAATCTCTAAGACAAAAATTTTAATGCAAATTCACAATGTTACATGACTAGACAAATTAACTTAGCGTATGCACTTACCTCAGCAAGTAATTTACATATACTAAAATAGACTACCTAAAGAACGTTCAAATGATTACTCTTGCTCCTTGGGAAAAAAGATTAGAAGAAGAAATACAAGAATTAAGAAAAGTTAATGGAAACCTTGAAAGAGCAGGCATACTCTTAAAAGTTATTCCCAACCGTGATGGGTGGCAAGAATTCCTATCACAAATTCAGGAATGGTGGCTTTACCAAAAAAGAGAGCGTCGAGTAGAAGTTCACATACCACCACACTGTTTATTAATTCTCTATGGGGGGATTGCCTTCTATGAATATGAAGAAACCCGTTTTTGGCAGCAATTTGCCAAGGCTATCGGTTATAACAAACTACTAACTACAAGTAGTCAAACAAGTTTTAATCAGGATTTTGAAAAGGCCTCCCAAAAACTAGGGCTGAAAATTTTGAAAAGAGATGGTGGTACAGATTATGTTGGATCAACAATTTATCATATAGGAATTCCGCTTTCACATTGGGTTGGGTTTCTCGACATCTGCGAATGGTCGCTACGTTACGATGATTGGGATGACTTGTTGCCCGATAAATGGGTTGAGCAGATGGAAAAACTATCTGGTAACCGACAAAGATTGAAGAAATTTCTAATTAACAATCGTGACACAACTAGTGCATTCATTAGGGAGATGCTTAATGCTCGTCATTCTCTTTCAAAAAATGAACACATAACCTTTAATGAGTTTAAACAATCTTGCCTGTTGCGTCAGGAGTATTTTGATGAAGTTTCTGAAACGGCAGACTTCTTATGCCCTGTTAATCCAGAATCTTTGTTTAAAGATCGTGCGCAGCTGGTTTGGGATGATCAACGTTATTCAATAAGTCTTCATTTACCACCAGTTGCAACCTCTAAATTACCAGCCCTATGGAAAGTTGGCAATCTCGAACAAGAAGCATCTTCTACACCTGATATTTTTCATTTGAACTCATCTGCCTTTGTGAAATCTCTTTTCCTAAAGCTGGAATCAGGTACACAAATTGAAAGCCAACATCTGCGTGGCATAGAAAAATGGGGCTTATTCGACTTACAAAGAAACCGATTTGCTAACCTAAAACGGGAGCAATTGCCAGTTAGTGATTACATAATTATATCATCAGAACAACTGACCAATCTATCACGAAAAGGTTTTGAAAATGATAACAACGAGGCTCCAATCAATGAAATTTATGAGCTTAAGGACGGCAAAATTTGCTATCTAACCCATTTGTGTCCAGTAAACAAGAGTGCTGAGGTATCCTTCAAGGATAATGGAGTAGAAAGAAAGATTTCATTCCGTTCTGGATTAAAGATAGAGGCACGAATTTTTGCAGGTGAGGGAAACTATGCTACAAATTTCAGACGTTATGAAGAGTTGATCAAGGTAGAGCGATTACCTCTACTTTGTCTAGCAATCCCATTTGGCTCATTTGATGAAACTGAAAGTGCTTTACAGCGCAGGTTTCAGGTAAGTATAGGTGGAAATCTAGTGAAAGGGGTTTGGGAAAAACGTCACGAAGATGATTTTCAGGAATTTTATGTTTGGCTTTGGAACAAAGAAGACAAACTACCACGCAAAAAAGTTTTTGTGTCCATCACTGAGCCTAAGTTAGGGATCAGTTTTGATTATCAAATTGAAATGTTGCAATTAGACCATAGGCTCTCTCATTGTTGGGAAAATTTACCAGGAGCATTCTTGCCAATGTATTTGCTCGCTCAACCTGTAACAAAAATGAAGGAAGGGATGAAATGGGAAGACTTGCTACTAGCAAAAGAAGCTATAGCACCTAAATGTTATTTGTCACGATATGTGTTGCGCCAATACACGTATCGTGGTTTGCTTGATTATACAGGTTATCGTTGGGTGATTGTGGAATCTCGTGCAGTATTTCAACAGTTAGCTAGTAATGAATCCATAATGAATTATTGTGGAGATCCTGCTATTCTATGGGGATTATTCCGTTATCTTGTTACTAAAGTACCTGATGTTCCACTACCAAAAATAGAAATTATTGATAAACGAGGTGAGTTACCTTATTTGCAGGTATGCTGGACATTGAATCAAGAGAAATTTGTTCGAAAGTATTTCAACATTCCAAAACACTTTGTCCATATAGTATCTGACCTTTGGAGGCATTAGCTATGAAATCACTCAATACCCGATTCAATGAAGAAGTATTTTCTCCTTACCTAGATTTGCTCAAAGCTAGATGTCGTTTTCATAAAAACTTTGCTCACGCTAAGAGTGTATGGGAAGAAAGTCTAACTATAAAAAAGCTTATCAATGGTCCATATCTTGAGAAATCACAGATGTATGCCACAGGTGATGCATTAGACACGCTTCCCTTACTTGAAAGTACGAAAAGAACTATCAGTAAGCGTCTTGAGGGACATGGGCTTTACAAACATCAGACTGATGCACTAAGACTGATTCTAAATGATTCTAATGCGGTAATTGCTACAGGTACAAGCAGTGGTAAAACACTTTGCTACCAAATTCCGATTTTAGATAACTTGTTAAAGAACCCTTCACTAGGGTTACGAGCAATCATTATCTACCCACTTAATGCACTTGTTAATGATCAATTAAATGAATGGGAGCAAATACTAGCTGATTATCCGAACATTACTTTTGCTCGATTTACAGGGCAAACACCTAAAGATCAAAAGGCATATGAAGCACGGGAAAAAGAGATCCTCAATGAGGAATTAGCTGATAAGCAACTCACACAGCAAGAGCTACAATATGAAGTACAACAAAGACTGAAAAAGAAGTTAGAAAGTGATCCACCTAACCGACTCAATCACCGTGAAAAGATTCGGCAGAACCCACCACAAATACTCATCACCAATTTTTCAATGCTTGAATACCTTATGGAACGTCCTGTAGATGCACCTGTTTTTGAAGGTGCACAACTGAAGTTTTTAGTGTTGGACGAAGTACATGCTTATCGTGGTGTGCAGGCAACAGAAATCGCTTTTCTAATTCGACGGCTTAAAGATCGGTTAAGATTAGAGCGACTAACCTGTATTGCTACATCAGCAACGCTGGGAAAACCAGATGATTCTGCAAGCAAAGCAAAAGTACGCTCTTTTGCTTCTGAGCTCTTTGATGAAAGGTTTGCTGAACCCAACCCAATTTATGGAACATTAGCAGAACCGCAACTTACCTCACCTTCTTTTAAACCTTTACCTGAGCAATATATACGTGCAATTGAAACACTGCGTAATGATGGGGAAGCAAAAGCATGTAAAACCTTAAATAACACTACACAAGCTAGCACTCTAGCAAAGCTACTCCAACAAGATGAAAACTTGTACCAATTGCGTAAAGAAATCCTTACCAAACCCACTTTACTAAGAAAGGCAGCACAGGATTTGTGGCCTAATGACAATTTGGGAAAGTCAGAAGATGGGTTACAAGCATTATTAGAAATCGTAGCAGCAATTAAGCGAGATGATTCACATGAGGATTTTTTGCCAACCAGATTGCATTACTTTGTACGTGCACAGGATGGTCTACATATTTGTTTGCATACAGAGTGTTCGGGACGACGTGAAGGCCAAGCAGCCTTTTTTGTATCGCGTAAAAACAATGATGAAACGCCAGAAGGAATGTGTCCACACTGTTCTTCCAAACTTGTTGAGGTTGTGACTTGTCGCAAATGTGGCTATCTATTTGGTGCAATGCAGGACCTTGGTCCTCGTAATGCACAAAACCCTGATCAGGAAAAAAGTGTTGATAGACCTTATTTTGATTCTTTCGATACAGAATTAGGATGGGCAGCAGATTCATTTTGGTCTTACTTTAGTGCGGATAAAGATTTACCTTGGCCTGTGCAGACAAGTATAGAAGATGAAGACTCGAGCAAGTTGCTACTCAATCCAGCCTCATTACAATGGTGTGTTATTTGTGGTAAGAAGAAGGACAAAGGTGTGGGTGATAACTGCAAATGTGAAACACCACACCTTCGGGATATTAAAATTTTTCATCGCCAATGTCCAAGCACGAAATACGAAAACATTTATAAACAAGAAAAAAAATTATTAACTACTTGTCCTAATTGCAGTGCACGTAACGGATCAGGACTTGAGCCATTACGTCGTTTTCAGGAATCGGATGATGAAACTGGATTGGCAATGGCTGTACCTCTCGCACATTTTCAGGTGACTCCGCTCAAAACAGATAAAAATCTTCATCGTAAGCTGCTTTGTTTTACCGACCATCGTCAACGTGCTGCTGCATTTCCTTCTTTACTCGAAGAAGAAACTTTCACACATGATGTAGGTCGCAAGATTATTAAGGTAATTAATGAGACTAGAGAAGCGATGAGTTTAGTGGATCTTGGAGAGAAATTAGCAGACATAGCTGATCCTCACTCCAATCATTATGATCCTGATTTCTTTTTGCCTTCTTCACGTTTTCCTGATGAATCTTTAAATGCTAAAGAAAAAAATAACCTCTGGCTAGCAGAAATTTTCAGTTATTTTGGTATTCCTGACTCCGCACGCGAGTCAGTTGAAGATTTCGGGTTAGTAACTGTTAAGTAGACTTGTTCTGAAATAAGGAATTAGGCAATAAGGCAGTTCCATAAACCAGCACAAACTCCTACTACATCGTCAACAAATCCCTTAATACGATTCCTAAAAGCATACACAAGAATCTTGAAACGCTTCATTCCTCCAATGGCATTCTCAACATATACACGTATCTTGCTCACTGCTTGGTTGTGAGCCTTCTGCTCTTTACTAAGCTTGGGATTAGGGTTGGCTTTGCTCTTCCTAGGTCTCTTATGAGGTATTGCAACATCTGCTCCTTCATAATCTTTCTCGATTCCTTGATATCCTAAATCTACTGCCACTTTAATATCCTCAAACCACTCCTCCTCAGGTGGAAATTCTTCCTTTAGCATTGCATAGTCATGGTTCCGTCCTCCAAAGGTTTGTCCCACAAACAAAATTACCTTCTCCTTGCTGCTTATCACTGTGTTTTTCTGCGTGTGGTTACCCTGTTTGCCACTGTATAACTCCTGTTGCATTTCATCATCCTTTGGGCGTTGATGTTCTCGCTCTGTAACATCAATCAGTATTTCGTCAAGTCCCTCAAAAGCTGCTTTGAAATCCTCTATGTTTTCAAACTCTCTAGCTGGCATATATCCCAAACCACTTAGAGTTTTCGCCATTATTGGTGTAAGACGTTGTACCCAAGCATGGGCATTAGATCGTGATAAATCAAATTTCTCCGCTAGAACATCAAACGTTGGGTAAAGTCTAAGGTAGTAAAGAATAAAGCACAGTTTTATATTGACTGTACTTAGTTTACTGTTTCTTCCTCCTCCTGGCTTACGATGTACTTTCCCTGCTTCTAGAGCCTTTTCATAACGTTGCTTTTCATGGTCTTCTAAAGCTTTAGCAAATGCAGGTTCTAGTTCCTCTACTTTCTTTTCGCTCAATCCTGTTATACTTCTTACTTGTCGGTCATCTCTTGGTAGTAACATTCCTTTATTTTGACCGATTTATTTATTTCAGAACAACTCTAGTATAAGTTAAAAGAGTTTGAGCAGCAAACTTTTCACGAGTTATTGAAAATTTCTGGAATGCTGCCTGAAGAATCTAATACTATTCTACAAACCTTGCTTGGGTTTATACGAAAGCGTAAGGCTTTTACGCTTCCCAAGGGCCGTGTTGAGTGTAATGCATATGCATTTGGACGTGTAACTGCTGATATTGGATATGCACTACGTCGGGAAGGGAATAGTATGAATGGTTGGTTACCACGTATTAATAAGGATGGAAGTTACCGAGACAATATTATCACCGATTACCTACGACGTTTGCTCAATTACAATCCTAACGAAACCTTGCAACTGGCTGAAAAAATATGGGATAAGTTCTTGACTTCTCAGTTTATATTAGTGGAAAAAAAAGGTAAGTGGAAACTTGACCATGAGCGATTATTTGTTACCAAACCTACAGCACGCTATGTTTGTAGTCGTTGTAGTGTTATTACAACATACTCAGCCAAGCAATGTTGTCCACATAAAGGGTGTAGAGGAAAACTTGAAGAACATGATTTTGATCCTACGTTTGAGAATATTATTGCTCGATGGGTTGTTGGGGACGAAACACTTTCATTCACGACATTGAAATCAGAAGAGCACACAGCACAGATTAACAAGGACTTAGCAAAGAAAATTGAGGATAAATTTCGTGCTGATGGTGTTAATTTACTCAGTAGTACAACAACATTTGAGATGGGTATAAACATTGGTAATCTGCAAAAGGTGTTGCTGCGCAATGCACCGCCAAGCAGTGCTAGTTATGTACAACGTGTTGGGCGTGCTGGACGTGGCGGAGATAAAAATGCTGTTTGTGTAACACTCTGCCGTCGAACAAAGTACGATGCTGACGCATGGAGAAATCCAACTTTGCTGATGTCTGGTGAAGTCCGCACACCTACTGTCTTTACTCAAAATCGCATCATAGCACAACGTCATTTCAATGCATTGGTCTTTGCTCGTTTTTTAAGGATTGAAGTGTCTGATGAAAAACGACTTGGTACTGAACTCAAGCAACAAATTCCCCTTGATATTTTTCTGTCAAATGATACACGTTCCCAAAGTAAAATCCCTGAAAAATGGATTTCGCACCAACAAAACATTTTGCTTGACTTCACTAAATGGCTGGAACAACAAGGGGAAAATGAAGTTTTTTGTACGAAGGCAGGACACTCACTGTTAGAAGCTTTATCTGGTTTTTCGGCAGCAATCAATGAGACAAATAATGGTTATGAAAAGATAATGCAGGAGATTGCCGCCGAAATATTGGAACTAATGACTGAACGCAACAAGCTTTATCAACAAGGAGATTCAACTGATAATATTGATCGAGCAGTAAAAAATCTCTTAAGCAATGACATAATTGCTGTTTTGGCAAAACGTGGCTTCTTGCCACGCTATGCTTTTCCACTTGATGTTGTCACTCTTGAAACTGGATTAAGTCGTTGGGCACGTAATACAGATGTAGATCTGAGTCGGGATCGTGCGATAGCAATTGCTGAATTTGCTCCTGGGGCACAGGTTATTGCACATAAAAAGGTTTTTACTAGTGCAGGATTATATGTTGTAGGAAGTATGGATAAACCAGAACGTAAGTGGTATTCACGTTGCCCTAGCTGCGAACAAATTCGTACTTCAGCTACTAAAGAACCATTAGCTGTTAATTGTTTAGTTTGTGGTCGATCAATCTCAAAACAATATATTAAGCCATTTGTTGAGCCAGCAGCTTTTAGCGTACAAATAGAGAAAAAGAGTGATAGTGGAGAACGACACAGACGCACATCATTAATTAGGCAAAGACAATCACTCACACACTTCATTGATTCAGTGACAGATGAAGACTTCAAAAATTTTGGTCTTTTTCTAGTGGCCTTGAAAGAGAATGGTAAACTATTTCGTTACAATTTAGGACCAGAAAACAAAGGGTTCGTGCTATGCCCAAATTGCGGTTATAGCAAGTCTGTCCGAAGTTTCAAAACTGGAAAGCCACATAAGCGATTACGTTCATTGGGAGCTGGTTCCGAGTGTGCTAACAGCCATCCTTGGACTAAACTAGCCTATGGGCATCAATTTGAGAGTTTTTGCCTCATCATCCGTTCAACATTGCCAATCGAATCTGTAGAATCTATAGCATATGCTCTACAAAAAGGCCTGTGTAATTTGTTAGAGTTGGAGTTTTCTGATATTGGTGTGTCATGGCGGTGGCTTGTTAATCCCAAGCGTGCTGAAATCATTCTCTATGATCACACACCTGGAGGTGCAGGGTTTGTAAAAGAAGGTTTCGATAGTTGGGAAAAGGTGGTAGAAAAGGCGCACAAAATCTGTGAAACATGTGATTGTGAAAAGGCTTGCTATAATTGTCTGAAGAACTATAGTAATCAATCTTATTATGAAAAGCTGGATCGACGCAAAGTCATGAAGGCACTTGAAAAGTAAAGTGGTTCTTGTCGCCATAGTGGGTATTTTTGCAGTTATGATTGGCAGGAAAATCGCTTTCCCTCCCTATAAATACTCTTGAAATAGTATATAAACTCATCAAATACGTTTATTTTTTACTAGAATCAGACTTATTAGCTCTCATTTTCTCTAGATAAGCCTCTAGTTCCTCAGCAGGTAATCCTTTTAACCGTTCTTCAAGAGGTAATCTTTGTGCTATTTCCTCAGCAGGTAATCCCTGTAAACGCTCATCAATCGTTAGTTCAGATAAATGCTCGAGCGCAACATCATGTATAAAGTTTTCCATCGTATATGGCATATCTATTCCTTCCTGCTTATATTGGGCAAAAAGCTGTTTGAGTATTGTACTTGTATACTCAGAGCGAATTTGGTAGTGCTGTGAACCATAAGCTATTCTATCTTTCTCAGCACTAAATGCATTCCATAAAGCATTATGCTCCTTTTGAGCAACTTGATTCAAGACAATTATTGTAATGTTGCAAGAACCCCAAAGAATTTAATATAAACCTTCTGGTTGAGGATTAAGTCCAAATTCATTATGTAATTTCTGAGGAAAGCGTGTACTAATATTATGAAGTTTAAAAGCTCTTGTGGTGGTAAGGATTCACCTTACTTTAAGTAATTGCTTACTGTAATTGATAAAGTAAGCCTATGAGTTAATTTAAGTTCCAAGAAGTTAACGACTCATGCATTGATTTGTAGGTAACCAGATTGTACTTGACCAAATTATCAAAGCCGTCCTATTAGGTCAGGATGTAAAACGGCTATGGTTATTGCAAGCATACATTTTTCCTTATACGATCAAACATCTTATTCAAAGCTTCTTAATTTCTTCAACGCTTAATCCTGTTGCAGTAGCAATTAAATCTATCGGTGTGCCTGCTTTTTTAAAATTCTTGGCTATTTCATAAGAACGTTCTTTACGTCCTTCTTCACGTCCTTCTTCACGCCCTTCTTCCTTAGCAGTACCCAAAGTGCCGTAATAATCTCTATACTTCTTAAGATCACTTTCATATTTATCTCTATCTTCTGGACGCATCCTAGCTATTTCTGCTGCTTTAAAAAGCTGCTCAAATATCCTTTCTTGTAATTTCATAGGTCTATCTTCTAGTATTGCCAAATGCCCGAATACATATAGCCACTTGTCAAACCTTGTTTCTAATTCCTCTTGGGTTTTGGTAAATTTTGGTAACTCAATGTAGATGTGAGTAAGCTTGTCATAGAAAAGCCGACCTTTTTCATCTATTAAACGCACTTTATGTAGTAAGTCATTGCCAAGCTCGAGATCAGTAATATGAAAATCAAGAATAGCTACAATATAAACAGGTCTTAATTCGTAATTCCAATCACCACGCTTAGCCTGTTCTCTAATGGGAAAAGTAGAGTAAAAAACACTTCTATCAAGAAAGAAGGTTTGGCGGGCACGCTGGATTTCTACAATAAATTTATTACCTTCCTCACTTTCACAGAATAGATCAAAGATAGCTTTGCGATCATCAGGGGAAGAGCTGACCTGTTCATTCTTAGTGTAGGTAAGATTCTTGATTTGATGATGCTGGGGCAAGAGCTGATTGAGAAAATCAATAAGCAAAACCTTATTAGGTTCAGTGCCAAAGAGTTTCTTGAAACCAAAGTCAGTAAGTGGATGTAAATAACGTTCTTCCATAATCTCTCCTATAAGTAATTATGCTGCATTTAGCATAACTTGGATAACAATTCTAGGAATTGCTCGAGCACCAAGAATGAACTCGAGCAACTAATATTCCCAAGCAATAAAACCTTTTTCCTAAACTGAGATTACCCTCTCAAATCTTATCTTAACTACTGCATGGTCTTAATCATGCTTTTTTGTTCTTTTCGCACTCAATAAAGATTTTAGAGCTTATGTGAATGGTTAAACAATGCTGACAAAACCTTACTTTAGTATCTTACTGATAAGTATTTACCTTAACAACCACATTGCTAAAGAAGCAACTAGTATTCCAAAAGCAAATGCTATGAATGCATTCTGCCGACTTAAACTCTTCTTAACTTTCTCTTTCAAATCTTTATTTTCAATGTTCATACGTTCATTACTTCTAGTTAGTCTTTCAAGCTGAAATTCCTTTTGATCTAACTTGCTTTTATACAGACTTTCGATTTGCTTTAGCATAACTGCTTTATTGCTTAGTCGTTCTTCTTCAACTTCTTCAACCAAGTTTTTTAGGTAAGTTCCTAATGCTGTAGGTGTGGTTAAAACTTGGTCTGCTATTTGCTCGAGCAAAGGTATATCTTGAACATGTCCTAACGCAACAATAAAAGGAACTTTAAGTTTTAAAGCTGCTTCAAGTATATCAGGTTCATCAAATACTTCTAGCCCACTTCCACCACCACGTACCACTGCAATTACATCTCCATTAACATTTTGCAAAGCGGATGCAAGTTGTATAGGGTCAGTAAGGCTTAAGCGTTTAAAAATAAGTTCGTAGTAACTTGCAGCCTCACCAACAGCAACTAGTACATCTGCATCAACAATGCCCTGTATACCTATAATTAAAACCAGTCGTGGTTTTTGATCAGCATAGAGCCTATTTCTTAAAACTTGACTTACATTTTTATAACCTATGTTGCCTTTTTCCCTGATAAGTTTTGCAATCTTAATATCTGTTTCTGTAAAGCGTGGTTCTAACTCTTCTTCTATATCTGCAAGGACAAACTGAAGCTCAATTTGTCCTTTGGTGGTAGCTTTTTTATTATTACAGCGCAATGTTGCATATTAAGTAAGGGGAAGTGCGAAAAAAGTGCGAGTGTGAATAATAAATTAAGGCTATGAAAAACATTTATAAAGCACACAATGAAATATTAGAAGAGGCCGTAAATTTAAGTCCTCCAGAATGCAACTTAGTTGAAGCAGATATAGAAGCGCTAGCAAAAGAACTCAAAGAATACGTAGCAGAGTTTGAAGAAGCATTTAAACGACCTGAAAGTTTGATCTGGACAGGACATTATCTAAAAGGTTTGTTAAGCAACCTTGATCGAAAAAATATAGAAGCAATGGCACTATCAATAGGACTGAATGTCCGTAGCATGCAAAACTTTGTAGGACAAAGCCCTTGGCAGTTAGAACCTGTGATTGACACGCATCAAAAACTTATTGCAGAAAGTTTAGGTAATGATGGAGTACTGATAGTTGATGAATCAGGGAATGTAAAACAAGGAAAAAGCTCAGTAGGAGTAGCAAGGCAATATTGTGGATCAGTAGGAAAAGTGGAGAACAGTCAAGTAGGAGTATACCTAGGGTATGCCAGTAACAAAGGACATACCTTAACAGAAGGGCAGTTGTACTTACCAGAACAATGGTTTGATAAAGAGCATGAACAAAAAAGGGAAGAATGTGGAGTGCCAAAGGATCTAGAATTTAGAACCAAACCAGAAATAGCGTTAGGAATGATAAAAAAGACAGAAGAGAGAGGGCATTTGAGCTTTGAATATGTGCTAGCAGATGCATTGTATGGAAATAATATCGAGTTTAGAGATGGAGTAGCTGAATTAGGAAAAAAGTACTTTACAGCAGTATCTTGCGATACGCAGGTATACAAGGAGAAGCCAGAGGTCAAGGTACCTGAATATAAAGGTAGGGGAAGGAAGCCGAAACTAGCAAGGGCAAATATTGAATCAATACGGATAGATGAGTTAGCAAAGGAAATAGAAGCAGAAAAATGGAGTAAACATGTAGTGAAAGAAGGAAGTAAAGGGCCAATAGTATGTGAATTTGCCTTTGAGCGAATATGGGAAACAAGGGGAGAAGAAGAGCCAGTGGAACTGTGGTTGGTAATTCGGCGTAACCTAAATGAGAAAAGAGAGATAAGCTATTATTTGTGCAATGACTCAGAAGAAGTCAGCCTAGAAACATTAGTGTGGCTAAGTGGAATGAGATGGCCGATAGAAACATCGTTTGAGGAATCAAAAGAAGAACTGGGGCTTGATCACTACGAAACTAGAAGCTACTTAGGTTGGCATCACCATATACTATTAACTTGTCTAGCACATCATTTTCTGGTGAGGATGCGTTTAATGTTAGGAGAAAAGTCTCCAGCTTTAACTTTGCCACAGGCAAGAGTGCTGCTCAAGGCAGCAATACCGTTACCTAGATTGACAATAGCTCAATCACTAAATCTAATTCGTTACTATCAGCGCAGAAATTATACTGCTTATGCTTCGCATCGAAAACGTACTCTTGCTATATTGTCTAGGAGTTATATTCCATGACATTGCGCTGTAATATTATTTAGGCTACCTTTTAAAATGTAAGGATAGTTGTTTCTTAGTTCTATTCTGAGTTTTGATGGTACTTGTAAGGTAATACTAGCTTGGCTAGTTTCCTCAAGTAGCTCATCATAAGCATAGCCATTGCTATATATTTTGTTGCCCTTACGCTTATAAACACCACTAATAAGTAACACTCGAGATTCTTCAGCACTTTTCAGAGTAGAAGCAAAAACATTTACTAAAGTAGATGGGGTATGTATCTTTGTAGTTGTTTCTGACATATTGCCTTGCTCTAGTAAGTCTTATTAATCATACCTATCTCAATTTCACAAGTCTTATTTATATTTTTGTCTAAGCCCTTCTAGACATTTTTGATCTTATTCATTAAGTTTTATAGTGTCAGCAATTTGTTTTTCAAGCTTTTCAAGTTTCATTTGTTGGTAGTCCTAAAGAGTATGATGATGCTAATTTTCCTTTCAAGCAAGCATTCCCCTTATAATTATAGATGAAGTATAAAGTGATCTCAACAGAGTTTCCTATAGTTTCTGCTGCTCAATGCAATCTTCTTGTAAAGATTTCTATGGTCATGTCCCCAACAACTGCGAATAAATCAGAACACTGTTTAAGACACAAGTAGTTAAAATATTTAACCTCGAATGCTAGTTGTTTAGAATATGTCAATACACCTACGAAAGTGTAACAGTTGTGTCACCAAAGCGATTTCTTGGCATATAGTCAACTAATCTTAGGGCTGATATTTGTAAAAAATTTCCAGAGTTGATAAGAAGCAATTAGATTTATAGGCTAATTATAGCTGTATAAAATGCCGATTTGCTTCACAGAAAGATTTTCTTAACTAATTGTCTACTAGCATTCGAGGTTATTTAGATGCTGAGTTTTATTGTCTTGAACATATCCTGATCTTTTTCAGGGAGCCCGGAATAATTAACCGTAGTTAAGGAGGGGAGAGTACCCAAATTAAAACTAAACTGAAAATTCCTTCAGCTTTATTCAGGTAGAATTATATCCACATAGATAAACTTCTAACCGTAATTCAGTACCGAAAGCAATTGGTAAAAAATACCAAAAAAATCAACGCTTTCAGAAAAGGAATCTCTTTATGAAAAAAGTTTTTTTAGTTGCTCTATTAGGTTTTGTTTTTACTAGCACTCTTGCCCTAGCTCAGTTTGGTCCAGTGTTAAGTCTCACTAAGTCATGACCATATTAAGTCTCAAAAAGTCGTAACCTTTGCTGTTCTTGCCAAGTAAAAGGAAGAGAAGGCTGAAAAGGGATAGATTGAGTAAAAGCAAAAATGTTTCCAATGAGTGTGGGTGGATCAATACCTTGGATGGGTAACTGTTTAATCAACTCACCTCTCTGATTGAGAAATGACAAAACTCTTTCTGGTAACTTGAAATTTATTTCGCACTGCTCACGTAAATGATTGTTCCCTAGGTAATAAATCTGTCCTCCTAAGGAAATTGTGCCGTTTTGACCTATTCGCCTAAACCATTTTCCCTTTGCTAGATAAGCATCAACTTCGCTTAGGTCAAACATTTCATCTTCCCACTCAGGTCTATACCAGCGCCCTGAGTGAGCTGCCTCTGGAAAAGCTTGTAGCGGTGCTTGCCCTCCCAAAGAGTGACAAGGAAGCTCTTCATTAAGTATGTTGCGTCTATCTCGTAAAGCTTGATATAAAGCGTTCCAAGATGGATAGTGTCGATCAAGAACCTGATCAGCCCACAATTGATGCGATCTCTCTACAATTGCTTGATCTGTAGGGCGACGAATACGACTAAATTGAAGTTCGATACCCATTGCTAACAACCACAGATGTAATCTTGTAGGAAAGGGTGATTTACTCCTAACATCAAAGAAAACACTGTCATGATCAACTTGAATACTTTCAGGTAACCCCCAGTCTAAAAATGCTAACCTCAAAGTGATTTGATAGTCCTCAGTATTGGTGTGGCGAATTGCTTTCTCCTTACCTAGAAAGCAAGGATAACTTAGCAGGCGTGTACGGGAAACAACATCACTTACATCAACTAGGCTAACTACTCCTACACTTGGAACAAGCTCATGTCCCATTGCATCTACTTGCCAACATTCATGGGCATGGGTTAAGCGTGTGTGCTTAGTGGATGGTAATGCTACATGACGTTCATAGTTTTGGACCAATTGCTCTTCTTGTAAGAAGCGATTAATACTTGACCGACTAGGCAACAATTTACCTGCCCACTGGGGCATACGACCTAGCTCTATACGCAACGTATCAGCACCCCAACGAGGATGTTGTAATCGTATTTGACGTAATTCTCCTACCATACGTGCAGGATAACTGCTTAGAGCTCCTTTTTGAGGACGTCCCATCTTCCTTTCCAAACCTTGACGACCTTGTTCACGACCTCTTCTTACCCATTTTTTGACTGTAGATGGATGCCACCCTAATTCAAGAGCAATTTTGCTTATTGGTTCTCCATTGTCAGCTCGTTGTAGCATTTCTACTCTTTCTTCTAAGGAGGTGTAATCTGACATAATCCATATCATGCAGCTTTTTTACCTACTTGGAGTCTAAAAATAGTCACGACTTTATGAGACTTTAGGGGGTCACGACTTAGTGAGCTTTAACACCAGTTAATTTAACGCCTTACGGTGTACAGGTACAGGTTCCAGCCTTTTCTCCTCAAATTCCAAGTTATACTCCTCCTCAAATTCCAAGTTATACTTTTCCTCAAATTGAATGCCAGAACAACTATCAGCAAGATATTTATGGAGAAAGTGAATCTGCACAAAGTGGTTTTAACCATTCCACTCCTTACTCAAACACTTCAGGTTACAACAACTATAACCGTAACAGCTTTGGTAGCAGTACCTCCATTAGTAATTCATGCCGTATTAACTAACATAACCTTAGAAAAATGTCTTAGTATCACCTGAGAAAAGGCGTTTTTAACTAATCTCTTTCTGAATATTATAAAAAGTTAAGGACTTACAGTTCTTAGCTTTTTTTCTAACACTAAAAATTAACTTTAAAAGAAAAGGAAATCATTATGCTCAAATCACAAATCTTTCTAACTATTTTCCTCCTGATATCCTGTTCAGGAGTTTTTTCTCAGGCAGTAGTAAGTAACACCTATGGAACATCAGTTAATCTAAAAGCAGTTAGTACAGGAGACTTAAATTCTGATGGTATTATGGATGTGCTGTGGCATAACCCAACTACAGGTGAACTCTCAGTTTGGTTACTAGGTGTAAATGGTGTAGTCACAGAAGAACAGACTCTCTCTCAAAAATGCGATTTGGCTTCAAATTGTGGAGCTAGCTGGCAGGTAGTTGGCATAGGGAAATTTAACTCTGACACTATTGCAGACATACTTTGGCATAATTCAGCCACAGGTGAATTTTCAACTTGGTTGCTAGACACAAAAAGAGCAGTGATAGGAAAGCAAACTCTTTCACAAAAGTGTGAACCAGTTTTAAATTGCACACCCAATTGGCAAGTAGTTGGCACAGGAAATTTCAATTCCGACGGTGTTACAGATATACTTTGGCATAATCTAACAACTGGCGAACTTTCAACTTGGTTACTAAATGTAAACGGCACAGTTGTAGAAACAAAAACTCTCTTACAAAGATGTAACTCAGGTTTAACTTGCCAAGTAAGTAATTTAGGAGATTTTAATGCCGATGGACTAACAGATATATTGTGGTATGATCCTACTGCAAACAATTTCCCAATTTGGTTGTTAGATGCAAATGCTACAGTTATAGGAACACAAACTTTTACTCAAAAGTGTAGTTCCACTCCACACTGTACTGTTGGTTGGGAAATAATTGGTACAGGAGATTTCAATGCTAATGGTACTACTGACTTATTTTGGCATAATGTGTCTTTAGGAGAACCTTCTATTTTACTGATGGATCAAAACGGCACTGTTAGCCAAAGCACTTACAGTCAACAGGAATACACTTACAGTACGCAAAATACTGATGAAGGCACACACTCTGAAAGCTCATATAACTATACTCAAAGTGCTAATGATCAAGGTGGCTATTCAACAAGTTGGTCTAGTAAAAGTTCTTCTTCTTTTAGTTGGAGTACAAGTAATCCTTAGTGAGATTTACGGTAGGCAAGCTTAAAAAGAAGGCCCATCGCCTTTAGACATGGGATGAATGTGCGCCTTACAACAGCGAAATGAATTGTTGGGAAACGAACAGGACACCTAAGATAGACTATAAGTTCACTACGCACCGTATCACAGGATGGTCTAAATACTGAAGCCACAGAATCAGTTAGAGCCAGCTAATAAATGCTGTCTAGCCATAACAAAATAGCCTGTGGATGATGCGGTCCGCAAGCTATTTTGAAATTATTTTGAGGAATTTATAAGAGGGTATTAGGGTTACTTCAAGAGTTCGTTTTCTATATGTGCCAAGAGGTTCATTAGTTTGATGTTTTTAAAATAGGTCTTTCGTTGCTCATAACTATAGCTTAAATAAAAGGGTGTTAAGAGAACGTAAATTACTTTCTAGCAGATTGTTTAAAGTGTAGGCACTACATTAGCAAGACTCATTAAAACTATCACAAAAGATAGAACTACAAGGGTTACTAAGGCTCTGTTTACTTTTAAGTTTTTCATGTTTTAACCTTTCTAAGTTCCACAATCTTTACGTTGTGGAACTTTAATAACTTTTAAGGTAAAGAAATTATAGGATTATCTAGTAGTCTAGTAACTGAATAAGCCTGAGTATCTACTTAGGTTGAAGGATTTAAGTATCTGTAAGGGTACTGTGCACATTCGTCCGTAAATGTACGCTAAGGAATTTTCACCTTGTTTCTGTTGAGGATGTAATCACCGTATAGAATGATATTTTCCCATGAAACAGGACTGATATGGCTGAGTAATTCGATATTGATATGCTCGGACAAATCATGGTTTTGGATAACCCGATGGATTTCCTTGGCTTGCCAGTAGATAATACAGGCAATAACCAGTGTCAGACAGCTACAGGCATGTTTCTGTTGAACCCATTCCCGACTGTTAAGCCGTCCTCGATGTCCATATCGAATATCTCTTGCCAAAGCGTGTACTTGTTCACTTTTGAGTAATCCACGGCGTGCACGCCTGCGTAAATCAGGATCGGACATAAAATTGAGGGTATGTTCAGTACGGATAATACGCCCAAGCTCACGATTGGCACGGTAGAAGTGGTTTTTTCCAGTAAAACCGTTCAGGCGTCTGAGTGCTGTTGAGGCAGTAGCATGACCACATTCGCAAGATGCGTAGAAACGTCCCATTTGATCCCATTCATCGGCAACCCATTGGGGATTGGCGGTACGCCCTTTTTTCTCAAAAAGCACGGCGAGTGGACCGTAATCCTTGTCTTTATCGATACGAAAGATCGCATGTTTGTGTAGTCCCTTTATCCGAGGTGAGAAGCGCCTGCCGTACATAGCAAAAGCAGCAAAATTCGTATCGGTAAATCCGTGGGTGTCGGTATAATGCTCCTGAATATCGAGATCACTTTCGTTGTACAGAATGCCATCCAGAACAAATGGTGCATCACGATCAGCGCAGTCATGAGGCAGGCTGTAATAGGGAGCGTAGTTGTCTGCCACGAAATTATAGAACTCCAAGGCAAAGTCGTTAAATGCATGGCTGTAGCTCTTGTACAACACTTTCCGACGCAACGGGAACCGCTGCCCATCACTGCTTGAAGTGGTGCCGTCTCCCCAATATTTCGTGATGTCCAAATCACTGATAGCATTCACTACCAAGGCAAGTGCTGCACGCTGCGTTTCCTCATGCATATGCCAGTCAGTAATGTGTTTCATGCGGTGGTAACTGATCCCCTCGGTAATCTGTGACATCGTGTAGGGACCCGTTTCACTGGCGTGTGCCATGACAGTTGCCAGCACTTCACATATATGTTGTGCCTCTGGTTTTTCTTGATCGGCAGCAGTCATAAAGCAACGGGAAAAATTCAGATCATTATCGACTTCGATCAGCAACTCTGGCAACTTGATTGTACGGATATGCTCACCAAGCCATTCCTTGAGAGGATTCAGGGTCTTATCTGTTCCATCATCAAGTTTTTCCGTTGTATCGGAAGATATACGCCACCCTTCTTTGTCCAGTTGGACATAGTGATTATTCGGCAGGCGTTCTAGGAAACGATCATAGACTCTGTTCAG
The DNA here is from genome assembly GCA_965223045.1 of Trueperaceae bacterium. Taxonomy (GTDB): domain Bacteria; phylum Deinococcota; class Deinococci; order Deinococcales; family Trueperaceae; genus CBDCVN01. The sequence goes on along the minus strand of CBDCVN010000013.1, from coordinate 1,376,430 downwards.
ACGTTCGGTGAAATAGGCAGGCACGTCGTAAGGATTCTCTGGAAGACCAGCACGGGCAAAGAATGCCTCCCGTTTTGAAGCCCATTCAGCTTCTGGCATAAAGAAGGTATTCAAGCTGGCAAAACGCTTACCGTGAGGAACATGCAGGTTGCCATTCTTGACCTGATCACGCAAAGCAGTTAACAGGGCACATTCCCAAGCTGGTTTGTGTGGCTTGCCGTCTTGGAAAACAAGAGGGCGTAGTTTTTTGGGAATGAAGTCAGTTGGGGCATCTTCCGGTAAAGCATGTTTTCCTTCGTCGTTCATGCGGTCCAGAAGAGTGACAGCCTCGATAATGTCACTGGAGGTGTTGTCTTGGGAATCGGCCTGAAAGGTGATGTGTTTGATCAGGGCTGGAGCAAATTGGCGAAGATAACTGTGTCGGGCGATAACCCGCTTGAAGCTATCGCTGTAATTATTCCCCAATACCTCTTCAAGAGTCTCCATTTCAGTTTTGAGTGTCTGGGCATCTATAGTAGCAAAAATCGTCTCTTGGACATCCTCCTTTCTAACTTTCTCATTCAGGAGTACATTGAGAATTTTTTTGTAATGATTCAAGGAGGAGCGAATATGCTTACGACGGGCCTTCATAAAATCATCGATTTCTTTATCCGCTTTGTTGTAAACCTTGTTCATGAGCTTATCGTGCATCTGAACTGCCGCATCAAACGTATCCTGATAGAGCTGTGCTAGGAAGCAGGCAAGCACCGTATAGCGCCGTTCTTCTTTTAGTCGTTTGAGTCGGTAGAGGGTGGACTGTTGAACATATCGGGCCAGTGACCTCTGGAAATTGTTATTGACCCAACTCATATCGATGTTGAGGATACCTGTTTCCTTGATTTGGTCTAAAGCCTGTGTCAATTTGAGAAAAGAAGCAGGAGAAGGATTTCCCGGTGGTTGCTTGAGGTAATGAATGGGTGAATAGGTGGTTTCATCTGTTTTTAGTAAAGCATCAAGGCGATCATGCCCTGCCTTGGAAATGCTTACTGCCAATTTGCTGTAAATAGAGTTTCGTGCTGCCTCACGTTGTGTCTGGATAAGACGATCCATTGTATCCTGCGATGGTTCCAGAATATTATGTGTCCGAAGAAAATCACTCAGACGCATTTTGAGGGCTGCTGTCTGCTCAAGCTGGTAGGCTTCTTTGAATAGAAAGGCTTCTACCTCATCAATGACCACACTAAATAGGCGTAAGCCAAGATAATCTCGGATGGTTTCCTGGTGTTCTGAGATAGTCGGACGACGCTTCCCATATTCCTCTACTTGTCTTTCGCCTATATTCAGTTGGATGGATACGAATCTCACGATGTCTTCCTCAATTTCCAATGGTTGTTGAGCAGGAAATCGATTGAGAATTCGTACAAAGGAAAGTTGATAGGCAAGACCAAGGCGGTTATGTTCACCTCGGCATTGCATGATAAGAGCAACATCCTCTGGGGAAAATTGTGCTTTTTGGAGTAATTCTTCTTGCATATTGGTTGAATTAAAGTATGTGTCTCTAAAATCTATTCGGAAATAAATAGACAATTTGAGTTTTGGGATATATTTTAGAGACTGATTTCTCGTTTACCACAAGAAAATTATAAAACATCTCTAAAACGAACAATTTATAGACTATTTCCTATGTCAGATATACTCGGTTATGCACGCATCTCTACCAAAATTCAGGACTTAGAGGCACAAAAGATCAGACTCAAAGAACAAGGTGTGATCCGTATTTTTGAAGATGTCATCAGCGGGCGAAAATTTGAACGTCCGGGATTGAATGCACTCATTGATTACGCCAGGCCCGGCGATATTGTTTGTGTTGTCCGTCTGGACAGACTCGGACGTAGCCTCAAGGAATTACTTGAGACGGTTGAAAAACTCAAAAAAGCCAAAATTGATTTTATGTCACTTGAGGAAAAGATTGACACCTCTTCGGCTGCTGGTGAGTTGGTTTTCCATGTTTTCGCCTCTATCGCTCATTTTGAACGCAGGCTGATTGCTGAACGAACCAGAGATGGTATCGAGTCTGCTCGTGCAAAAGGAAAACGTCTGGGCCGTCCACCATTGGATAAAGAAAAACTTGATGCTGCATTTAAACTTGTTGAAGCAGGAACATCACCCAGAGAGGCTGCAAAGCAACTTGGTCTGGGACGATCTACCCTCTACAGGGAGCTCAACAAAAAGAAAGCGTCCTGAACTTCATAAATCAGGGTGAAAATTCCTTAGCGTACATTTACGGACGAATGTGCACAGTACCCTTACTTGTGAAGCATTTTTATAGAGTTGGCACACAAACGGCACATGAAAGCAAAGAAACACTATTCAGTTCAGTAATTAAATTTTACCCCACTTTATGCTTGTCCCTGATTTATTTTTCTTTGGCGCGCCTGGAAGGATTCGAACCCTCGACCCTCTGATCCGTAGTCAGATACTCTATCCAGCTGAGCTACAGGCGCACGATGAGATTTTTGGCGGAGAGAGAGGGATTCGAACCCTCGATAGAGTTTGACCCTATACTCCCTTAGCAGGGGAGCGCCTTCAGCCACTCGGCCACCTCTCCAATAAAAGGAGCTTGCTAGTTTGGCGGAGGGTGAGGGATTCGAACCCCCGAGGCGCTTGCACACCTAACGGTTTTCAAGACCGCCGCTTTCAACCGCTCAGCCAACCCTCCACAGCAAATTTAGAGTATACAAGCTAAATGCCTTTGTGTCAACGCTCTTTAAGTCCTCTATTAACAGCCCACACCACTTGTCGCCACAAACCATGGACGGCTGAGACTTCTCTTCTGTTAAGTTGTGCTTTATCAAAGATGCGCCGCATTAAGCGCATAGCACTTTGTTCTCTTTGTTTATCAGTATATTGAACTAGGTGCAAGGCTTCCCGTAATAGGTCATACATCCTTTCCATATCTTCACGAAGAACAGGGGTATCATTAAAGCTTGGTTTTGGTGCTAGGTTTTCTAGGGAAGCACAAAACCACTCATAAACAACTACTTGTACAGCTTGGGCAAGATTTAGCGAAGAGTACTCAGCAGTAGGGATTTGAATATAGCCCTGACACAAATCTAGATCTTCATTGGAAAGCCCCCAATCTTCTCGACCAAATACTAAACCTACTTTTTCTCTTTTACTTAAATTATAAAAAAGAGTAGCAGCCTCACGAGCAGGGTATATTTCTCGATCATCTTTGCGAACTCGAGCTGTAGTTCCTAAAGAAAAGCTACAATCAGCTAAAGCATCGCTGAGAGTGTCACAAATTACAGAGTTATCAAGCACATCACCTGCGTGTGAAGCAAGAGCATACGCTTTTTTGTTTAACTTGCACTTAGGCAATACTAAATATAATTCTTCAAACCCAAAGTTTTTCATTGCTCGAGCGCTGCTGCCTATATTACTAGGTAATTTAGGATGTGTTAATACAATACGTAAAGACACAGCACTAAGTACCTTTCACTATGTTACCATTCCTAACAAAGATCCAAGGAATATGTAAGCTTGTTGGGTTAATTTAACTTTGAGTCTTTAAGGCAAGGTTTTTAATGTTTTTAGCCAAGCGAGACTTTTTACGAGCAGCGGTGTTTTTATGCAAAATTGCACCTTTGGCAGCTTTGTCAATAATCTTTGTTGCTACCCGTTGATACTTATGTGCTGCCTCAGCATTGCCTTCTTCAGCAGCTGCAACAGCTTTTTTACTAAATGTGCGAATTTTACTTTTTAGAGAACGGTTCTTCTCACGACGTTTATCTGATTGGCGTTTATACTTCATAGCAGACGGATTCTTTGCCATTTATTTCTACTCCTTAATTAGACAACTGTAAAACCAAAATGTTTACGTTTCTTAACTGGTTCTTTATCCAAGAACGATTCATGAGTGGTATTGTATTATGTTTGATGTCAAAAGAGCAAATGTCAATCACTCTTATTACTCTTTCACAATTTAATTTTGTCAGAGGAGCTTGCAAGCACAATGATAAATGGTAAACGCAAAATAATTATAACTGGTGCAGCAGGTTTAGTGGGACAAAATTTGCTTGACCTGCTTTCTAAACAAGAAGATTTAGAACTTATTGCTATTGACAAGCATAAGCATAACATGGATATCTTGCGTAGTTTGTATCCTAAAGTTATAGCTAAAGATGCAGATCTAGCTATCTCGAGCAATTGGGAAAATCTCTTTAAGGAAGTAGATGTTGCAGTTTTTTTACACGCTCAAATTACAGGCAAAACCATTAAGCCTTTTGTTCGTAATAACCTTGAAGCAACACAATTAGTTCTAAAGCAGTGCCATGTTTATAATGTTCCTTATATTGTTCATGTTAGCTCTTCTGTAGTTAATTCTGTGGCAAATGATGACTACACCAACACTAAAAGAGAGCAAGAGTACATGATTCGCGAGTCGGGCATAAAGCACTGTATCTTGAGACCTACCTTAATGTTTGGGTGGTTTGACCCCAAGCATTTAGGGTGGCTTGCTAGATTTATGGAGAAAGCTCCTATCTTTCCTATACCAGGACATGGACGATATGCACGCCAGCCCCTCTATAATCGAGATTTTTGCCGAGCTATTGAATTTTGCATAGACAAGCAACCAGAAAATGAAGCTTATGATTTAGTAGGGCCGGAGTACGTTGATTATATTGATATTATCCGTACCATTAAAGATGTAAAAGGTTTAAAAACACCCATAATCAAAGTGCCCTATCATTTATTTGCTCTGCTTTTAAAAATATATGCTATTTTCAGTAGCAAGCCACCATTTACAGCTGATCAGCTTAAGGCTTTAACCGCAGGTGATATGTTTACTGGTGTAAATATCAAGGAAGTGTTTGGGTTTACCCCTACCCCTTTTGAAGAGGCTATTCGCGAAACATTCCTTGATCCAAAGTATAGCAAAATTGCTTTAGAAGGATATATTTGATGAGTATAAAAAACATTGCTGTTATAGGAGCAGGGCCTATGGGTCTAGCTTGTGCCTATGAACTACTTAAGAAGGGTCATGATGTAACTATTTATGAGGCTGATAAATGTATTGGCGGTATGTCAGCTTCATTTGATTTTGATGGCTTAACTATTGAACGATACTATCATTTCATTTGCAAAACAGATTACCCGTTATTCGAAATGCTAGAAGAGTTAGGTATTGCCGATCACTTGTGCTGGCAAAATACACGCATGGGATTTTACTATCAAGGTAAACTTTATGAATGGGGTAAGCCAGATAGCTTACTTTTTTTTCCAAAATTAAACCTTATATCTAAAATGCGCTATGCCTTACATGTACTATACAGTAAGTCTGTTTCAAATTGGAAAAATCTAGATAAAATAGAAGCAACTTCTTGGCTACAAAAATGGTTAGGTAATAAAGGTTATGAAACTCTTTGGAGTAGTCTTTTTAAGTTAAAGTTCTTTGAGTATACCCAAGATCTATCGGCAGCTTGGATTGCTGCTCGAGTCAAACGTGTTGCAAACTCACGTAAAAATCTTTTTCAAGAACAGTTAGGATATCTTAAAGGAGGCTCTGAAACCTTTTTAAATGCACTTGAAAAGCGTATTCTAAAACTACATGGAAGCATTAAAATTTCTTCTCCTGTGCAAAAAGTTATTACAGAAAATACTAAACTTTTAGGCTTAAAAATAGAAGATGAACTTATAAACCATGATGCTGTAATTTCTACTGTTCCTATACAATATGTTCCACGTCTAGTACCTAGTTTGACTAACTCAGAAACAAAAGCCATAAGTAGCATTAAAAACATAGCTGTTGCTTGTGTAATTCTCAAACTAAAACACCCTATATCACCATACTTCTGGATGAATATTAATGACCCTAACATTGAAGTTCCTGGAATTATAGAATACAGTAACCTTAATCAACTTGGCGAGCATATACTTTATGTGCCCTACTATATGCCTAAAGATAACCCTAAATATACTCGTGACAATAAGAAGTTTTTTTCTGAAACAAGGGGTTACCTAAAACAAATTAATTCAGAATTTAAAGATAGCTGGGTATTAGCAGAAAAACTTTCAAGATATGAGTTTGCACAAACAGTATGCACACCTAATTTTTTTGCAAAATTGCCTCCTACTAAAACAAGTATCGAGGGATTTCTTATGACAGATACTTCATATTACTACCCAGAAGATCGTTCTATATCTGAAAGCATTCGTATTGGCAAAGAATTAGCTAATCAACTATGCTAAAATACTTGAAACCAAACTTATAGTTCTCCAAAAAATCTTTAGAGGAAATCCCCTTTGTGAACATATTATTCTAATAGAGGTTGGCGATGGAGGACCTTCAAGTGATGTAGCAATTTGAGGTATTCTGTGTAGTTTATCCTAAAAACTTATGCTGGACCTTGACAAAGGAAAAACAATGAACACAAAGTCTTTTAAACTAAGAGTGGTTTTATATACAGTACTATTTATAGCAATATTTCTACATATAATATTACTTGCTTATCGCTGGAACCACCCAATTTTGGATATACATAAATTTCGACAAACTCAAACAGCACTATCTGTGTATTGGTTGTTAAAAGGAGGTAATTGGCTTAGCTATGAAACCCCAGTTATAGGAGCTCCTTGGTCTATTCCCTTTGAATTCCCCCTTTATCAGTGGTGCGTGGCCTTCATAAAACAACTAATTAAGGTACCTTTAGACTCTGCAGGTAGATTAACAAGTTTAATATTTTTCTTTCTTACATTATTGGCTTGTCGTGCTTTTTTTCGAGAATTAAAGTTGGACAAGCTCTTTTTTCCTGTTTTTTCTATACTTTTGCTAGCCTCTCCTTTGTACATTTTTTGGAGCTCGACTTTTATGATAGAGTCAAGCGCGCTATTTCTTGCAGTATCCTTCTTAGTATTCTTGCAAAAATATTTAAAAGATTCTTCAGTGTGGAATTTTTTGATGGTAACATTAATTGCAGTTTTAGGAGTGTTAGTAAAAGCAACAACTTTTTCCCCATTTGCCTATGTCGGAATTATCCTAGTTATTGTGCATATAATCAACAACTGGAAAAATTCCTTTAGTCCACAAATCTTTTTTAGAAAATATTTACCAATAGCCTTTGTTTTTTTGACTGCCTTCTTTGCAGTACTTGAATGGACAAACTTTGCAGATGATTTAAAAGCACAAAACTACATAGGAAAACATCTAACCTCTGAGGCTTTACACAGTTGGCACTTTAGTGACTTAGAGACTCGTTTAAGCAAAGATTTTTGGAGAACAACAATATTTGGTAGGTCTGCAAATCAAATATTAGGGACTGGAACACTTCTTTGTTTCCTTGCAGGTCTTTTATTACTTTGCAGCAGAAAAACTATATTTATGGCACTAGTTGCTTTCTCAGCTTATATAGCAACATTTTTATTATTTCCTCGCTTACACTTAGTACATAACTACTACCAATATGCTAATGGTATTTTTATAATATTTATGGCTTCTGCTATAGTGGTTGGTTTACCTCAGGATCGCATAAAACCTTTAGTGCTTATTATTATCCTGTGCCTACAACTAGGAAGATTTTATTATAGTGAGTATTATCAAGTGCTTTTTCTTGAGTCACTATACAATCATAAAACTTTGAGAGTCTCAAATTTAATTAGAGAAAACACACCTGAAGAAACTGCTATTCTTGTTTTTGGCATCAAATGGAGTTCAGAAATAGCATACTATAGCCAAAGGCGAGCTATAACTTTTGCTAATTGGTTGCCCCCTAATGAAAAGAGGGTGATAACCTCTAACCCTAAAGATTTTACAAATGGACTTCCTATATCGGCTATAGTTATATGTGGTGACTTACCTAATGGAGTTAACAAAAATACTATAGATGAATTTGCTTCTAATGCTTCAGCTTATAATATATCTAACAGCAACTGTGTAGTTTATATTGAGCAACTTGCTAAATCTCAAGAATTCACAAAAGGTATTTTAGAATGGCCTTCAATAATGAGCAAAATGTTAGATTCGGGTAATCAAGACCCTAAATGGGTAAAGATTGAAAGAGAACAACTTTTTGCTCACGCTCCTAGCAGTTTATCTTTTCCATTTTCTAATGCTGAGAAGCTAAATATAAAACTAGGAATACGTGATGGCGCATGGCAAAAAGGAAATACAGATGGCGTACTTTTTGTTATATCTTTATTAAACTCAGGGGAAAAAGTAGAAATTTGGTCACGCTTGCTTAATCCAAAAGAAGCTGTGCAAGACAGAGGAGAACAAACTGCAAGTATTAACTTATCTCAAAAAGAAGGTACATTGATTTTTGAAACTAAGCCGCACGGAAATAATGCTTGGGATTGGTCATATTGGAGCATGGTTCAGCTGCAATAGTTAGTAAGGTGTATATTCTGGTCTTGTCATCGACAACTGCAAATAATTATTTGAACTTGAATAGAGTTGGCCAAAGTTCTTTATAAAAGCATGAGTAATTTGTATAAATTAGCAAGTAGACTACTCTACAGGCACACTTTTGGCTTATTTGCTAGTGAAGAGAGACTGTATCCTTATTTTAGCAAAAGTAACTACTATTGAATTTCCATTATATTTGCTCCAAAAAAGGATCTTAAATGATTTTAATGTTAAAAAGAGTAGGTGATTTTTGGTGCCCTAAAATTTTTGCTGTTACTGGTTTAGTTATCACAATTTATGCTGCTATATGGATAGTTCCTTTTCGACCTTTTATACCTTCAGAAGGATTAGATTTTTCTTGGGTAAGTGTTATAGAATATAGCCTAGTAAACCAATTGACATTTGGCGAAGATATAATTTTTACTTATGGGCCTTTGGGTTTTCTAGCAACTAAACAGTTCCAACAAAATTTATACCCTTTAGCTTTCTTGTATTGGCTGTTGGTAGTTATTGCTATAAGTTCTTTGCTTTTTAATTATTTTAGGCTGGGTAATTACTTTATAAATACAGTAGCTTACCTACTATTTATACTAGTTATTAGTTTAAACACTAACATGCAACTTTTCAGTTTACCAATGGTGTTAGTCTTGCTAGAAACAAACACTCTTAAATCTAAATCAAAACATACTTTTTATCTACTTATTATTTTGTGTGGGATAGCTTGTTTGGTAAAGGGTACTGTTATTTTCCTAACCCTACCCATTTTTATTATGTTGGATACAAAGGACCTAGTAAAGCACAAATGCTGGCCTAAGAGGATATTTCTATTATTTAGTATAATTATACTAGCGCTTTTTGCTTCAGGACAACCCTTGTCTAAAATTGGAGTACTTTTTGTAAATATCTTAGAAGTGTCAAAGGGTTACAGTTCTGCTATGCAAAAAGTTGGACCTTATAACCAAATTATTATCTTCCTAGGTTTAGCAATGGTACTTGGTTTAATAATGCTAATCCATATAATTCGCAAAAAAATTAATTGGGATGATAGCATTGCATTTCTATCCATATTACTCTTTCTCTTTCTAGCCTTTAAACAAGGCTTTGTACGTCATGATGCTCATGCTATAAACTCTAGTGGGGCCATATTAGTTGCCGCAAGTTTGTTAACGATGCACCTGTATGCTAAAAAAACCTTTGAAAGCTTGAAAGTGGTTTCTTTAATAGTAACAGCTTTCTCCTTGGTATTTTGTTTCTACATGGTTAATTTTTATTGGCATGTACCTCCACAAAAACTACTGAAAGATAAATTTATTAGTCAACCAACAATTGCCTTACAAAAAGCTAAAGAACTTGCTTTTGGAAAAGAGCTTGTAAACCTGAGGGGACAGCGTTTTGATGCTATTAGTAAAATAGCAAAAGAACATCCATTACCTAACCTAGGAGGCTCTGTAGATATTTTCCCTTGGGATCAAGCTATAGTCCTTGCTAATAACCTAAACTATAATCCAAGGCCTATTTTTCAGAGCTATTCTGTTTACACACCTGCTCTTATAAAAAAGAACCTACAGCACCTAGCCTCCTCACAGGCAGCAGATTATTTACTCTTTGATATTAAAACTATAGATAATAGATATCCTACTCTAGATGATGGTGCCCTTTGGCCCACTATTTGGCGCTATTATGATCCTATTGATCAGGCTTCTGATTTTCTTATCTTGAGTCGCAGATCTTCACCTAGAGATGTACTACTTGATAAGGTTGCAGAGGGAAGCTCGCTAATGGGGCAATACATTGCTGTGCCTGAAACAAATAAGCCTGTTTGGGCCAAAGTTAAAATGCACTTGTCTCCTTTAGGAAAATTAAGAGCTTTTGTTTTTAGGCAATCAATATTGAAAATAGAGGTTACTTTTGATAATGGGAAATCGGAGATTAAACACTTCATTCCTGCAATGGCTTCAGAAGGTTTTCTACTCTCTCCTTATATTACAGAAGAAGAAGAGTTTGTGGCTTTATTACTATCGTTAACTCCAGAAGAAGGATTTTTTAGAAGGGTGGTTCAAGCTCGAGTCCTTGGAAGTAAGCTAGCAAAATTTTCTTTCAAAGAGAAAATTTATTGGGAATTTAATGAAGTTGACATATCACAAAATTTTGAAGCTGTTAAATCCCAAGAGCTTACAGAACGTACCTTAGAATGGCCTTCAACAATGAACAAAATGTTAGACTTAGGTAATCAAGATCCTAGATGGGTACGAATAGTAGGAGAAAAACTATTCGCTCATGCTCCCAGTAGGTTACCCCTTCCATTTTCTAGTGCTGAAAAGTTAAGTGTAAAATTTGGCTTACGTGACGGTGCATGGCAAGAAGGGAGTACAGATGGTGTACTTTTTAAAATATCCTTATTAGACTCAAAAGAACAAGTAGAAATTTGGTCACGCTTACTCAATCCCAAGGAAATTGCTTTAGACAGGGGGGAACAAACTGTAAACATCACTCTACCTCAAGCAGAAGGTACATTAATATTTGAAACTAAACCCCATAAAAATAATGCTTGGGACTGGTCTTATTGGAGTAGAATCCAGTTTGAGTAATCTTTTCCTACTAGTGTATTTTCCCTATGTTTAAACGTGAATTCCTTAGCATTAAATTCACAAAGTTTCTTATTTCTGGAGGAATTGCTGCATTAGTTAACATTTTATCTAGGATTATTTTGAGTTCTTATACGTATTATTCACCTGCCATAGTTTTGGCTTACTTTCTGGGTATGGTAACAGCCTATACACTCAATCGGTTTGTTGTATTTGGAGCTAGTAAGGGAAATGTTGCTCAAGAAGTACTTATCTTTTCTTTAGTGAATATCCTTGCAATTATCCAAACCCTTGCCATTAGTTTATTACTAGCTTATTATCTTTTGCCTTACCTAGGCGTGATTTGGCAAACTGAAACTATTGCTCATATAATTGGAGTTATCGTACCAGCATTTACTAGTTATTTAGGTCACAAATATTGGTCTTTTCGAGGGCACACTAAGTGATGTCTATATATAAACGCTACATTCTTGCCTTATGGATAGTCATTATTATACTTGCTTGGTTGTACCTACAACTAACAAATACTAATCCTACAATCATGTTAAATATGGTAATGAATCTCCCCTATAGGAACTTCCTTCTCTTAGGAGCATATTTGTTGCGTCCCTTCCTTTTGCTTCCTAGTACTATACTTAATCTTGCCACAGGTTTTTTACTAGGACCATTATGGGGATTTGTATTTGCTATATTTGGCGTGCTCTTATCTGCCTCAGTTGGTTACTTGATCGGACGCTATTTTGGTGAAGGCTTTTCAAAGCATAAGTTGCAAGAAGTTAAATGGCTAAGGCACCTTCATAATCATTCTTTTGAAACTGTACTTACTTCTCGTCTACTTTATTTACCCAGTGATGTAGTAAACCTGCCTGCTGGTTTTCTAAAAGTTAACTTTTGGATGTTTACTGCTGGCAATTTTCTAGGTAGCTTCTTCATAATTTTGATGGGAGTTTTGGTTGGAGCGTCATTGGAAGGAGATTTCAGTAATGGTGACCTAGAAATCAATATTTTGTATCTTTTAGTTTCCTTGGTGTTATTAGCAATAAGTTGGGGACTATCGTATGTTTTACGCAGGCGCAAAACATCACCATCTAATTCTACCTAACCACTAATGGAAATGGAAAAAGATAAAGCACAAAGACACTTGGTGATAGATCTTGATGGTACCTTGGTGAAAACAGACCTCTTTTTAGAAGCAATTGTTCGCTTACTAAGCCAGAAAGTGCTATATATATTCAGAATACCTTTGTGGTTATTCAAAAGCAAAACAGTATTTAAACAAGAAGTAGCCAAAAGAGTTAAGTTAAATGTAGTTAATTTGCCCTATCAAGAATCTTTATTAGATTATTTAAAAGATGAATATGCACAGGGACGCACTTTAATTCTAGCAACAGCAGCAGACATAACTTATGCAAAATCTGTAGCAGAGCATTTGGGGTTATTTCAGCAAGTCTTTGCCACAGAACATAATGTCAATCTTTCAGGTAAGGCCAAGGTAGAGTTACTTGTTGAAAACTTTGGTGAAGGGGGATTTGATTATGCTGGCAATGCCATGCCAGATTTTTGGATATGGGAAAGATCTTATAAGGCTATAATAGTAAATCCATCCCTAGGAGTGAAAAGAAAAGCCACTTCTAAATTGAACAATGTTGGACACTTATTTGATGATAGGCCATCATATTGGAAAGCATTAGTTCAAGAACTACGTTTACACCAATGGATTAAAAACCTATTAGTGTTTATACCTTTGTTTGCTGCCCATAAATTTACTGCTGTGGATGATTTGTTAGCAATATCATTAACCTTTATAGCTTTTGGCTTGTGTGCTTCAAGTGTTTATTTACTAAATGACCTATTAGATATTGAACATGACCGTTTGCACCCTACCAAGAAAAGTCGCCCTCTAGCTGCAGGTAATTTACCCTTGTATCAGGTTTTGTTATTTGTACCTGTCTTATTACTATTAGCTACTTTAGTTTCCCTTGCAATTTCACCACTAGTAGCTTTAGTCTTGCTTCTTTACTATGTTTTGACAGTTACCTATAGCTTATGGGCTAAACAACTTCTACTAGCTGATGTTTTACTACTAGCAGCCCTTTATACTATGCGTATATTAGCTGGTTCAGCCGCCGTTGGTTCATGGCCCTCTTTTTGGCTTTTAGCCCTTTCAATGTTTTTCTTCTTTAGCCTAGCTTTACTTAAGCGCTACGCAGAGCTGTTAGAATTAAAAAAAGAAAACAAAATAAGCATTCAAGGGCGTGGCTATCACATAGATGATATTAACTTACTTCTACCGTTTGGAGCTGCTAGCGGTTATGCAGCTGTTATGGTGTTGGCCCTGTATATAAACAGTGCTGAGGTAACGCTTTTGTATGGAAGGCCACAAGTAATTTGGTTCTTGTGTCCTTTGTTGCTTTATTGGGTGACTCGAGCATGGCTAATAGCTCATCGTGGCATTATGCACAGTGACCCTATAGTTTTTGCCATAAAAGACAGGACAAGTTGGGTTTTGGTTTTACTAGCTATTTTAATCTTAATTATTGCAATATAATACTTCTATGGATTCTGTGGAAATCTACGATACAACACTTCGTGATGGCACACAAGGGCTTGATTTTAACTTAACAGCTGAAGACAAAGTAGCTATTGCTAAGCGTTTAGATAAATTTCGAGTGGATTATATTGAGGGTGGTTGGCCAGGCTCTAACCCCAAGGACATGCGGTTTTTCGAACTTATGCTAGAAGTGAAATTAGAAAATGCTAAGCTAGCAGCTTTTGGTAGTACTAGACATAAAAATAATAAACCAAAAGATGATCCCAACTTACAAAAACTCATAGAAGCTAACACTCCTATAGTAACAATATTTGGCAAATCATGGGATTTGCATGTAACCCAAGCTCTAGGCGCAACTCTAGTAGAAAATTTAGAAATGATTAGAAGCTCAATAAACTATTTAAAGACACAAGGGAAGATGGTTATATATGATGCTGAGCACTTTTTTGATGGGTATCGTGCTAACAGTGATTATGCCTTAAGAACTTTAGAAGCAGCTGTTGATGGTGGGGCAGATAGATTAGTGTTGTGTGATACTAATGGAGGCTCTTTACCTGGATTTATAGCAGAGCATGTTAAGCAAATTAAAGAAAAGTACTCTGTACCTATTGGAGTGCACATGCATAATGATTGTGAGTTAGCTGTTGCTAATACTTTAGCAGGTGTCCAAGCAGGTGCTAGACACGTGCAAGGTACAGTAAACGGTTACGGTGAGCGTTGTGGCAATGCCAATCTCATTAGTATTATTCCTAATATATCCCTAAAGCTAGGATTTAAACAGAATCAGGAATTAAGCAAGCTGCGTGAGACTAGTCGTTATATTGATGAACGCGCCAATTTACATCCTAACCTCCGTGCCGCTTACGTCGGTGATGCTGCCTTTGCTCATAAAGGAGGAGTGCACGTTTCAGCAGTTAATAAAAATCCTGAAACCTATGAGCATATTTATCCTGAGCAAGTTGGTAATAAGCGTCGCATACTACTTTCTGATCTTTCTGGTCGTGCTAATATATTAGCCAAAATAGAAGAGTTTGATGAAGGTGTAAATAAGAATGACCCTGCTGTTAAGGCTGTGCTCGAGCGCATGAAAGAACTAGAAAATAGAGGCTATGCCTTTGAAGGAGCTGAGGCTTCCTTTAGGCTTATGAGCAGCAAGGTAAAAGGAGACTATCAACCTTATTTTGCTCTACATGGTTTTAATCTTAATTTAACTAAGCGAGATGCTGACCATATCCCTGTAGTTGAAGCAACTATTAAAGTAGAAGTAGATAAAGATTTTGAACACACTGCTGCTAGTGGTGATGGGCCAGTTAACGCTTTAGATAAAGCTTTAAGGAAAGCATTAATACGTTTTTATCCTAGTCTTAATGATCTAGAGCTTACCGATTATAAAGTGCGAGTGCTATCTGGGACAGAATCAGGTACTGGTAGTGTAGTTAGAGTACTAGTGGAAACTACAGATGGGCAGGACACTTGGGGTACAGTAGGAGCCAGCACTGATATTATTAACGCTAGTTATGAAGCACTAATTGATGCTATAGAATATAAGCTTTTGAAAGATAATGTGAAGCCCAAACAAGTCATAACCTAAATGGAGCAGTTTTGAGCTTTTTTAACTCATATAAAAAACCCATAGAGTTAGTGAGTTTGGGTTGATTAAAGTTATTAGATTCTTGATAGCTTTGAAAAAAGTCCAAAAGCATTTAAGCACTCATATTTTGTCTTACATATTCAAATTAGTAATGTGCTTAGTTGCATAAATAATTTTACTGAGGTTCAAAAATGCCCACCAAACCTTGTTGCATTTGAATAGGCTCAAGGTTAGCAAAGCTAAGTAGAGGCCAGTAAGCTATGCCTCAGTGCTATATCTAGAAATGAAATTTATAGGTATTTAGATGATAAAATCAAAAAACAAAAAAAATAAGCCTAAGGAAAAACGTACTGCTAAAGAGGTCTTTTGGCGTGAAGTTAAAGGTTATGCTGAAGCCCTAGTAATAGCTTTTTTTATAGTTACTTTCATATTTACTACAGTAGGCGTAGTAGGTAGTTCAATGCGCCCTAACCTAAATGGAGGTAATGCCAACCAAGGTCTCATAAGAGCTATGTTTACTGGTGACCGAGTATTTATTCCCAAGTATGACACTTGGTTACGTCGTATGGGCGTTCTGCCAAGCTATAAGCGTGGTGACATTGTAGTAGTGCGTGAGCCTAAAAACTCTCCTACTAGGCGACCGGGAATTAAGTCACTGCAAAACATCCCGTTAGTTAAAGAAATTCCTTACGTGCAAGGTCGTCCGTTTTTTATAAAACGTCTTATTGGTTTGCCCGGTGACCATATTTATATTGAAAAAGGCCAAGTTTATGTCAATGGACACGCCATAGATCAAAGCTTTATAACGGAAAATGGTGAGATTACCCCTTATCCCTTTGATTTTCCACGTATAAAAGTAGGAAATGGTGAAATAATAGCTTTTCAGCCTATATCAAGCTCGCGCCCTCTTGATATAGAAAATCCAGAAGTTCAGTATTTTTATGGTCATAAAGATGATCTAAGCAGTACTATCGGTGCATTAGCGCCTATTCCTGAAGATGCCCCAAGCACTGCATTTATTCACGAAATAATTGTGCCGGAAGGCCACTACTTTGTTATGGGTGATAATCGTACCCGCACAGGTAGTGTTGACTCACGCTATTTTGGTCCTATACCTATCATCACGGTGGCAGGCAAAGCCACAACTATTATCTGGCCACCTGTGCGTGAGGGAGAAATGAATTGGCGTGGTTTAAAACCACCAGAAGCTTTTAAAGCTATACCAAAAGAATATCTGCCCTAATGCTTAGCAATTTGCTAATACTCTATAAATACTACCTTGCTTGAGCCCAGTCTCCAAATACAACTCCTATACTCTCAAGAGTTTGAACTAAAAAAATAACCTTGTTTAGAACATACTTACTGAAGTTTATTGCGAAGAATCGAGCTTTAACACCTTCCTATACAATGTATAGTGCTGATTTTGGGTGCGATATGTAGTCACTAAGTTATTTGCGAGAAACACTGTCGAGGAAGGTGAATTCTTGCTTTAAGATTTTGAAAACAAATCGAGAAAAACGTACCCTAAAATGAAGGGTTTTCGCGTGAGGGAAGAAGTAAATCATGCATTTTGGCAAATAAACTTCAGACTTAACGCATTTTGTCATCAAAAAGTAGGGGTTTTGACCCCCAAAATCTCGTGCTGTTTGAGGTTTTAGGGCAAAATTAAAATTTATAAAAAATGGCTACACACTGACCCCCATCAGGCCTAGAGCATATTTCTGCCCTCCGTTTGGAACAGTGTTCCAGCAAATGAACATTTCGCCAGTCCTAATTCCACTTCTGGCCGTCAGGTTAAGTGTTTTAGCTACCCTCGCAAGTGCCTGACCTTTTCCCCAATTCTTCTTGTATTTCTTTAATAATGATCCTGAACGTTTTTGTATGTGTCCTTGGACATAATCCCGAAGGTGGATGCCATGCATTATACCTACAGCCTTACCTGTTTGGATACACTGGACTTTAAAATGTGTATTTATCGTAGCAGACATCAGTGGCTATACTATAAAAAATAAAACCTTGCTGTGTCAAGGATATGCTATGGCTACTTGAAAAAAGCAAAAAAATCATGATATCGACTTTGGTAACAGGGTTTTTAGAGGCAAAAGTGGCGTTTTTTGGGTACAACTTGCGACTTAAGCAACTCAAGGGTGGCAAAGTATCCGGTCAAAGCGACGTTTATGCCCAATTGAATTTACACCCTCGTACAAAGCAATTGCAAGGTGCAAAAAACCATGATAAATTATGCTCCCTCTTCATACTCAAACATTAGTCCTAGCACGCAACCTCTGAAATGCTACCAATTTTATAGAGCTCGAGAAACATCTGTTTCTGAGGGCTTTAATTTGAATTACCTTGCTTTGACCGGATGTTCCCCTGTGTCAACATGTATATTTAAAGCTAGAACGGCCCTTAAAAATCAGTTCAAACTCTTGATACTCTATAGTTTCTTAAGGAATAACCTTGTGAAAATGAGTGGCTCTAGCTAATAGGCAAAGATCTTTATATAATGCCAATAAGTTGACAAACATAAAAGGTAAAAAGCGTGGTTTAGTAATAGTCTGTTGTATTCTGGCTACAACCATCTTCTTATGCCTTTTTACAACTTTTGGCTTCAGCATCGTCCGCATTTCGGGTGGTTCAATGTTACCAACCCTGCACCATGATGAGTGGGTTGTAATCTCAAAATACGATACTTGGTTGAGGCCTGCAAGTATTAATTATGAGAGGGGTGATATTGTATACTTTCACTACCCTAGTAGCAAAAAACGAACTAGGTTTATATACACAGGCTTTAGTGATGATTTACTATTAGCAAAACGAGTTTTAGCTGTAGCAGGTGAGAGTATAAAGATTGAAAAGGGGCATGTATTTATAAATGGTGAGCCTTTAGCAGAACCCTATATTGAAAACTTAGGTAGTTTTTCTATGCCAGAAAAACATGTACTTGAAGGCCAAGTTTTTGTTTTGGGTGACAACCGCATTCCTTTAGGTAGTGTAGACTCAAGGCATTTTGGTGCTATTCTAGAAAGAAGTATTTTGGGTAGGGTTTGGCCCTTAACTTAAGACCTATTCCCAAATATAGAATTATTTATTGTTTCTACCATCTTATTCTCCAAACTTAAACTTGATCGAGAGGTCATGGAAGTTTGTAAAAAAGGAGTGTTTATATGGTAAATATAGCCTCTTCTATATAAAATGATTTAATTAGTGCGTATGCTAATGAAGATTTTTTAGCTGAAACTGACAAAAAACATAAAAACAAGCTTCACGCCTTTTTTTGAAGATGCCTAATTCTTAGCCGTTTAAAGTATATCTTGCTAAAAATGTACATTTATGCCTGCTCGACCATGAAGCCCTGTATCAAAGCTAGGCGTTAGTCTAAATGAAGGCCCTATTTCCATAAAAATACCCATATTTTCTAAGCCTATTCCTGTAAGGCGGTACTCAATGCCTAATAGAAGATTGGTATGAAGGGAGTTATCTTTCTTATCATTTATTCTAAAAAGAACACCTAAACCACCATAAGGGTTTACTTCAGGTGAAGATAAATCTACAGCAGAAGCATCTATTAAACCATCTATTAAAAGATCGATACTACCATCATCACTTGCACCTATTGCTGCACGAACGGATACATCACCTAAAACATCCTCAGCACCTACGCCAACTATAAAACTAATTGGGTAACCTGCTGCAGCTGTAACCCAAAATTCTTTTTTGGTGTTTTGTGCTAAAGAACTACTTATTCCCATAATTAAAACAGTAAAGAGAAATCTCTTGAACATATCAAAACTCCTTGGAAAATAATCATTATTATACTTGAAATTAAGTGAAATATTAACCTTATTAAGCATATACATGTTAGCTTAGGAAATGTGTTTTGGTTCAATGTCCTCATTACTACTGCTTGCGGTGCATTTTTAAGTGTTGCGCTTCCCTCTACAGGTTTGTGGTTTCTTGTTTTTGCTATAACACCTCTTTTTGTATTTGTAGCACGTAGTGAGCGTTTAAAAGAAGCCTTCTGGTACGGCTTTTGCTTTGCTCTATCTTTTTTTAGTCTTTACTTGCTTTGGTTGCCTAATAGTTTTAGTGAGCTTTTTGGATCGGTTTTCTGGGTTACCTACCCACCCATGCTTTTTATTCTTGGTTGCATGTGGGGTTTTGTTACATGGTTAAGCCGTTTTCTAGCTGGCCGAGGTAGCCTAAACTTATGGTTACTTCCAGCTCTTTGGGTACTTATGGAGTGGGCCAGAACACAAGGTATATTTGCCTTCCCTTGGGGTGTTTTAGGTTATGTCTGGATAGACACACCCATTGTCCAACTTGCTGATGTTGTAGGAGTTTATGGACTCAGTTTGCTAGCACTTGCCCTAGTAGCAATTCTAGCATCACCCTTTGTGAATAAAACACCTCACCACAATACCTTTGGATATAGATCAAATCGTTTTCCTTGGCGACCTTTACTAAGTATACTTATTTTACTTGTTGTGGCTATTAGTTATGGTAGTTTGCGTCTTGCAAGTAATTTTGAACCTACAAGCCTAGCTTTGCTAGTTCAGGGCAACACTGACCCATTAGGACGAGCGCTTGGTGAAGAAAATGACCTAGAAGTATATACTCGTCTAACTAGCTCTGTTTTTGAGAGTAGTCCTTTAGCAAAGGAAATAGACTTAGTTATTTGGCCTGAGGGCGCAGTATTAAATAGCAATCTTGCTAATCCATATAGAAGTGAAATCGTAAGGGAACGCATTCAGGAAAGTTCTGGCAATGCTATTGTAGTAACTGGCGGAAGTGCCTATGAAAACAATAATGTTTTTAATAGTGCATTTAGCCTAGCTGAAGGTAAGGTAGTTGATCGCTATGATAAAGTATATTTGGTACCTTTTGGAGAGTTCTTTCCATTTATAGAGCCCCTTAAATCCATTTATAGAGAAATCTTTAGGTGGTTCGACTTACCACTACTTTCTAGTCGCAGCACTGGTAAGGAAATCAATCCGCTTGCTACTCCTTTAGGTAACATTGCAACTTATATCTGTTATGAATCTGTATTTCCCCACGTCTCTCGTACTATGGTGAAAAATGGTGCAGAGTTACTTATAAACATTAGTAATGATTCATGGTTTGGCAAGGGAAGTGGTGCAGAGCAGCACTTTCTGATGGGTAGTATGAGGGCTATTGAGACAAGGCGTTATCTCCTGAGGGTGGGTAATGATGGTATAACTTCTCTGGTTGACCCATTAGGTAGAGTAGTGACTGGTTTGCCAAGAGGAGAAGAAGGGACTTTGCTAGTTGATTTTAGTCTAGAAGATAATTTAACTTTCTATGTGCGTTATGGTAGCCTATTAGTTATTTCACTATTGGTCTATGCAGTTATTATTGGCGTTGTGGGCGTGTTTTCAAGATCATTTGACTGAAAGTTCTATTCAAATTAATGATATTGGAGCATTGCATGGCGCAGAAAAAGACATAAAGAAAACGTGAAACGTGAATAGATTCACTATATTCCTTGCTTGTGAATTTTTTATTGAGTCGCTCATCCAGTCTGAAGTTTATTGATCAAAATCGGCGTTAGCATCTTTCTACACAATGCAAAGGGGTAATTTAGGGTGCAATACTGTAGACACTAAAAGTTGAATTAATTGTCAAAATCTGCTATCCTGTACTTTAGCTATGAGGAATAGGTCTTCTGGGATGCATGTAGCTACAAGCACTCGCCAGTATAAAGGAAAAACTTATAAATCTTACTTACTGAGACGTTCTTATCGTAAAGATGGCAAGGTAAAAAAAGAAACCCTAGCAAACCTAAGTCCACTAGGTGATGAAATTATAGAAATGATCCGAAGCTGTTTAAAGGGTAAGCAGTTTGTACCTATAGATCAAGCTTTTGAAGTGATTGAATCTAAGCATCATGGACATGTAAAAGCAGTAATAAAAGCTATGGAGAAACTAGAGTTTAAGAGGTTAATAGCAAGTCGTGCCACACAAGAAAGAAACTTAGTAGAAGCATTGATAGCAGCAAGGATACTAGCACCAAATAGTAAATTAGCAACAATAAGATGGTGGGAAACAACAACTTTACCAGAAATGCTAGAAGTAAGGAAAGCAAGGGAAGAAGAAGTGTGTAAGGTAATTGAATGGTTGGAAGCAAGGCAAGGATATAGGGTACTGTGCACATTCATGCGAAAATGTACGCTAAGAAATAAAACAGCTTGTAGCACGTTAAAAACCTTGGCTTTAATCTCTTAAATGGTCGTTTTATGGACAGGTTGTAATCAGTAGATTTGATGCCAAAAACACCATGAAATTAGTCTCTAAAATATGTCCCTAAATGAAAAGCCGTCTCTTAATTGTTCAATACTTTTTAGAGACACCCTTAACGTACATTTTCGCATGAATGTGCACAGTACCCTAAAAAGGTAAAAAAGAGGAAAGTAACCCCGTGAAAAGAGCGGCAAGGTCAAAGAAGGCATTAGCAAAAACAAAGTAGAAGATGGTAGTAAAGTTCACAGTTTTCAGACATTACTATCGGATCTAAGTAGCATAGTAAGAAATACTTGCAATTACAAAGGAGAGGAGGATGCAAATTTAGTAAAAGTAGACACTATAGCGAATAAGCAACAGCAAAGAGCATATGACCTACTTGAAGCTATAGAAATGTAGACAGAACGATGTACCCCTAAAACAGGATTATTGGCGTGAGGGAGAGGTCTAGCTATAGTATTTATAAATAAACTTCAGCCAGTAAAAAATCTTTATGCCTAGGTTATTTCTTTTACCATCTCACTTAAGGCTTTCTCACAAGTAAGGAAGAAATGGTAATTACCTAACCAATCTTGACCTCTTGACTCTTTGAATTCACTTATTGTACTACCCTCACTGTCAGCAATACGCTGCAAGCTATTAGTGAACTCTTCTTCATTTAAGTTAATCTTCTGTTCTCTAACAATCGCTTCCAGAACAAGATCTCGCTTGGCCTGCATACTAGCCTCTTCTTCAAGTTGGATTACAAAATCCCTATACCTATTCCTCTTCCTAAGATCATTAAAATGCTCCTCTAGGCTTTTACCTTCTTGATCAAGCTCATAAGCAAGTTCGTCTAGCAAAAATTCTTTGTGGTGCTCAATAAATACTTCTGGGGGCTGAGTTTTAGTTTTAGCTACAAGCTTTTCAAGCAACTCATCTTTTTGGACTTGGAAACCTTGCTCATCAAATCGCATTTGTAAAGTATCAAAGAGATCTTTTTCTACTTCTGCCCATAGTTCAAAACCTAAAGTTTTAGCAAGATCTTCATTAGATTTGGGCAACACACAAGCCTTTATATCCTTGACAACTACTCGAGAACTGAGAAAAGGTAAATTGTCAAATAAATTAGAGGCCTTGCTTAAATCTTCTAAAAAGTTAGGAGGGAGTGTAAAATTAAAAACCTCACCAATATTTCTACCCTCTAATTGCTGAATAATTCCATCTTGTACAGTTTGCAAATCAATAAGCAAAATATTTTCATCAGGGTCCTCTAACCATTGCAGATAAACTATATCTTTTGCTTTAGCTGCTTGATTATCAACAGGTACATAAAGGGCATTTTGCATACGCAGGCTTTCAATGTTCTGGTTAAAAACCTCTTCTGTAACCTGCTCAACTTTTGTTTCTAAGACAATATCTTCAAGCTTAGGTAAAACTACTAAAGGGTAAAGCTCAATATCTACATCAAATACATAATCTTTCCCTTCTAAGGGCAGTTTGCTGCTAAATTTGGCGTTAATAGGAGTCAACTGATGTTTTTCTAATGCTTTTGGGTAGTAGTAATTAATCAAAGCACTACGCACCTCTTCTTGTAAGGCTTTTTGACCACCTATTTTCTCTAGTACCATTTGTTTTGGAACCTTGCTAGGCCTGTAACCAAGAACATTTACTTGCCTAGCTATGTTTTGGTAAACAGCATTAAAGGTCTTGGTTACTATGTAGTTAGGGATAGTTATTTTTAGTTGGGCTCGAGCATCTCCTAATTTAATAACCTGACTAGTAAAGTCTTCTTTCATAAATTTTCCCAATCTATTGACTAAAAGTCAAACTCTGCGTAGAATGTCAAGGCTGCAATAGCAGCACAATATGCCTTATTATAAGGTATGGGTATAGATAGGTATGGTATGCTTGTGGGCATAGCTCAGTTGGTTAGAGCATCGGATTGTGGTTCCGAGGGTCATGGGTTCAAATCCCATTGTCCACCCCATTTACCTATTGTATTGTTATTTATTGTGTTGACTTTTTATGTTTTAAAAGCTCTTGATTACGCGAGGATGGCGGAATTGGTAGACGCGCCAGATTTAGGATCTGGTACCTTCGGGTGTGTGGGTTCAAGTCCCATTCCTCGCACCAATAGGCACTTTTAATATGCTTTCAAAGCAACTGAGTACAGCTCGTATAGGTACAATTTTAGTTGTTCTAGGCGTTTTCTTATTAGTCTTGAGGGTTACAGGTTCCTTATGGGGAATTATCATTAGCTTGTGGCCGCTTATACTAGTTGCCATAGGATACTATCAACTTAGGAATAGCAAAAATGCAAAGCAAGCTCAAATCTTTATGCTTGTGGGTGGAGTTCTACTATTATTTACTTTAAATCTCCTAAAACTAATTAGCATACTTGGGCCTGTGGTGCTCATTCTTTCTGGAGTCTATTTACTTACCCAAGGTAATAAAGGAATAGCAAGTTTAATGCTAGGAGGCTTTGCGAAAACTGCCAGCACTACATTTCGAGGGGCACTAAGGGGTTTAAATAATATCTTTAAAAGTTATACTAATAATCAACAAGAAAATTTTCAACAAAATCCTAAAAGCACTAATGCTTCCGCTAATGCAATTTTTAGATCAAGATCTTATATCACTAGTGAGTTTAGCAATGTTTCAGGAAAGTGCATACTTGGTGACTTAGACATTGATTTACGTCAAGCTAAATCTAAGGAAAGTATTGTTTATCTGTCGGTGACTTGTAGTTTTGGCTCTGTTAGTATAAAGATACCTAAAGATTGGCAAGTAGAGTTAGCTAGCACTAAGTTCCTAGGTGATGTAGTTGATCACAGCAAGCAAGAAGGTAATATCAACACAACCCTTAAGCTCAGCACTCAATGTTTTTTTGGTGACATAAGTATCAGTAATTAAAATATTGACTAATAAGCTTACATCGTTTTATACTAGCTAGCGCTATTTCCGAGCCGGGATGGCGGAATTGGTAGACGCTACAGACTTAAAATCTGTTGCCTGAAAAGGCGTGTGGGTTCAAGTCCCACTCTCGGCACCAACTTGAACGTTAAAAATTGAATTAGTTTAAGAGCTAAAAATCTTATCATACCTGTCTTGTGTGCCTATGGTGTGCCAAATAAAAAATAACTCTAATTAAGTGTTTTGTTTATGACTTGACCTTCAATAGAATTATTTTGAAAGAGCATCCTATCAAGTTTTTCAGCTCCTTCTTGCTGCATCCCCGGAAGCACATGAGAGTAAGTATTAAGTGTCAAGGTTACATCTGCATGACCTAGCTTCTCAGCTACCTTTTTAGGATGTTCATCTGCTAAAAGCAAAAGTGTAGCGCAGGTATGACGCAAATCGTAAAGCCTTACGTCAGAACTTATACCAACACGTCCTAGCAAAGGTTTAAAATGATGCTCAATGACACCACGTAAGCGTACAGGATGACCTTTATCATTAGTAAAAACTAACTCCGATCCATTTTGAGGCATATTAGCTAACAACTTGCTCAATCCACTTGGCAAATATACTACACGACGGCTACTTTTAGTTTTTGGCTCCTCAAAACTCCACTCTCCTTTGACTTTGCTAAGAGTTCTGCTTACATGAAGCCGATTATTTGCTAAATCAAGGTCTGACCATTTAAGAGCAATGGCTTCACTTGGCCTTAAACCTGTAGTTAGTAGGAGTGCAAAAAATTCATACCAGCGATCTTCTTTTGAGGTGAACCCAATTGATCGGACAAAAAATTAAGGTTAATTAAGACCTACTAAAATGATATCAAATTGAGATTACATTGTTTGTAAGCTTGATAACAACCTATCCTGTTATTATTGATTTAGTTTTCTCCTCTCTGTAAACTAATTCAGGCGTTTTGTACTGCAATGATTGATGCGGACGTTCACTGTTATAAAATTGTAAGTACTTTCCTATTTCTTCCCTTCCTTGCTCTATATTTTTGTATTCCTTTAGATATACTTCTTCATACTTTACCGTTCTCCACAACCTTTCTGTAAATATATTATCCATGTAGCACCCTCTTCCGTCCATGCTGATTGCTATTTCGTTTGCCTTCAATATATCCGTAAACTCATGACTTGTGTACTGACTACCTTGATCTGTATTGAATATCTCTGGCTTCTCTCCTTCCAACGCCTCTTCTAATGCTTCTATACAAAACTCTGCTTTCATGCTATTCGAAACTTCCCATGAAACAACATAACGGCTATACCAATCCATTACTACTACCAGATAGCAATATCCTCCTTGCAAACGTATATACGTAATATCACTAGCCCATACCTGATTTGGTTTGTTTATGATTTTGTTTTTCAGAAGGTATGGGTAAATTTTATGTCCTTCCTTTGGTTTACTTAGTTTGGGTTTGGCATATATAGCTTGCAAACCCATCAGACACATCAAACGATATACTCTTTTATGATTGACCTTATAGCTTTCTCTATTTAGCATTGCTGTTATCTTGCGATAACCTAGAAAAGGATGATCTGTATACAACTCATCTATCCTTTGCATCAACTTTTCATTGAGGTCACTAATTCCTGTAGGTCGATAGTAATAACTACTACGATTCAGTCTCAGTAACTCACATTGCTTAGTAATGCTCAATTGAGGGTGCCTTGGATCGACTATCAACATACGTTCCTCTTGACTCAGTTTTTGAGCCCTTTGGACAAAAAATCTAGTTCCATTTTCAATTTGCCAATCTGTTCGTACAGTGCAGCCTCTCTACGTTCTTGTAGTCTTGCTTTTCTACCTCTTAGTAATGAAAACCTTTCATGCAATGCTTCTGATCCAGCTTTTTTCCATTCTTTAATTTGAGTGGTGTGTACACCATATTGATTTGCTAATTCTGCAAGATTCTTCTCTCCAACTATGGCTGCTGCTGCAACTTTAGCTTTGAATTCTTTCTTATATGTTTTTCTTATTCCTTTTGTCTGGCTCATTTATATCTCCATATTCTAGATATTTTACATCTTCTATGGACCTTAATTTCGCCGGGGTTTTCTGTCCAGTTTTTGGGGGTAAGCTCATTTTGCTGCTTCAAGAAAGCGATTTGCCTCTTCTTGGCTTAATACTTTCATCTCCTGCTTTTCATGTCTAGGTAAATCCACAGCATCTGCAGGATTGTAGGTCAGTATTTGCCACTTGACTGCTTGGTCTAAAGCATTACGTAAAATCGCATGAGTTAATCTAACTGTACGAGAAGATAAGTTACGATTGAGCATATCTCCATATAAACCTTGGATAGTCACAGGCCTTACTTGAGTAAGTTTAAGATGGCCTAAAGTGGGACGCACATACCTTGCAATTTGCCTTTTATACTCATCAAAGGTTTTAGCTCTAAGCCGTGGTTTTGCTGCTACCTCGAGCCAGTGATCAAGGTACTCATCTAATGTGTGGTGTGTTGGAGTAGCAAGAATCCCAAGATCTTTTTCCCTCAGCAATTTATTGCGTACTTTTTCAGCATCCTTTTTTGTTCCATGTACAGTAGACTTGTTCTGAAATAATTTTGCGTACATCACAAGATATACAATCGCTCAAATCCTAGGGCGTGTTGACACTAAAAGTGCTAAATCAAAAATATTACTTGAAGGGATTTTAGCGTAGCCATATAAGTACCGACGCAAACTGGCAAAATGCTAAATAGTTTCGAGACAACTTTTCAAATCTAGAAAAAACTCTTCTATATTGCTTAATTTTGTTGAAAAAATTCTCTATTAAATGCCTTTCCTTGTAAAATTCTTTGTCATACTCCCGCTGCTCTTTCCTATTTGCCTTTGGAGGTATTACTGCTTCTGCTTCCATTTCTGCTACCTTGTCTAGTACAACTTGAGCATCATATCCCTTGTCCCCCATTACTCTTTCAGCCTCCAGATCTTCTAGCAAATCCTCTGCTTGGGTAACATCATTACGTTGCCCTGGAGTCAATATTAACTTGAGAGGATTGCCTAGAGCATCTGTTGTAGCGTGTACTTTGGTGGTGTAACCTCCTTTGCTTCTACCCAATTCTTGTTCTTCGTTTCCCCCTTTTCCTCCTGCTGCACAGGAGTGAGCTCTTACAATGGTGCTATCTATCATTATACTTTCCATATCAGCATCCTCAGCAAAGTGTTCAAACATCGCTTGCCAAATTCCTTGTTTGCCCCAGCGGTCAAAACGCTTAAAAACACTATTCCATTTTCCATATTCTTCTGGCAACAAACGCCACTGTGCACCACTTTTAGTTACCCAAAGGACTCCTTCAATAAACTTCCTGCATTGATCCTCATTGCCAATTCTAAATTTCCTAAACATACACACTATCTTGTAACCCTTGAGAAAATTTAGTATTTTTTGCCATTGCTCGTCTGTTAATTTAACTTTCATATCCTAAGTTTGCAAATTATGACTTACTTTATCAACATGCCCTAGCTAACAGGATGTATAATATTGTTATCAAATTTTGGTAAACGTCCAAGTTTCTGATTCAATGTGTTAAGTATTTGGAACACTATTTTATTTCGGAACAGCCCTAGTTTTGTTGTAATAATTACGTTTACCATCTTTATTACGCCCCATGAATACACGTACTAGAAAAGTGCGTTCACCACGCTTTACAATTTGACCAGCCATATAATCAACTTTCCTCAATACTCTGAAGCATCCTAATGTTTGTTAACCTCTCACAAAAATGCTTACCTGTTATTACATTTAGCCACAACATGTCATTAACTATTATCACCTTCCTTTGGCTTTACTACTAGCTCGAGGCCAAGTTTATCGAAGATTTTTAACCAAGTTTCTGGTACCCCCCCAGCTTTACCACGCATAATAACGTTAAGGTATTGCTTAGATACGCCAATTTCCTTTGCTAAATCTACTTGTTTCATATCTTTTTTAGCTAATTCAACTCTAACTGCTTGTCGGATTTGATCATTCACAGTAATTATCATAAATAACATATTAACATGATTAATTAATTTAGTCAATATACATATTGACAAAGTAGTAATTAAAGACGTATGATAGATTATCAGTGAAGGCGAACACCCGCCAAGATGAATGCCTTCTCTGAAATCAAATTTGTTAAGGAAACAAAATGATTAGTCAAAACTCTACCACAGGACAGTATCAAGTCATAGGCATAAACCCACAAGGCTCAGATGTATGGGCATCATTTAGCAACTACATACAGGCATCTAACCACGCAATGGCCCTAACCAAAGAGGTAGAAGGTATTAGCTTCTCAGTAAAAGATACCCAACCCCCAACAGACAAAGAAATCATGGCTGAGTTTAGTCATTGGGACTTTGCATAATGTTGAGCACAATCCTTATTATCACCGCACTAGTAGCCACTCATGTGGTTACTAGGATGCTTGGTAAGGCCTTAACTAACCGCTTTTCTCGAGGTTCTTAAATGTCACATCAAAATGTTTGTGAAACAAGTCTAAAGAAGGGTTTACAAGTAAGCAAGCATCTCTTAGGGAAGGATAAATAATGCGATTTGCTATACAAAAACAAAACAATAGCTTCAGTTTTTTTGCTACCCATAACAAGGTATTGCTCATTGCTGGCATTGTGGGTAGTAGGAAAGAAGCACTAAACATCATCTTCAATCAAATTAAGGAAGTACTAGGCAAAGCCTAATTAGCCTTGCCAGAAAGGAATAACATGAAGAAGTATATCATTAGGACAGCAGGAATACGTGGTGATAGGGTTTTATGGTTTGAAGCTGAAGAGGATGAAGATTTAGGTGCTCGAGCACAAAACACAGATATTCAAGACTTAATTAATAAGCTATTACGAACCAACATTGAGTTAGCACAAAATTTAAAGCAGGCTGATCCTGTATCGTAGCGGATCATATGAGTTATCCCCAGATATTCATTACTCCTAGAGGTTTAGAGCACATTGCCAATAAGTTTTTTAATGATAGGGAGGCAGTTTAGTTATAGTGTGAAAATTTAACCTGTTGGGATCTTCTTACCACCTATCCTAAATGTGGCGTGCGATGAAATAAGATAGGTGGTAAGAAATGTATCTAATAAAGTTGGTATCGAAGGTAAAAAAGGAGCAAGTTGCCTTATTCACTGCGAAAATTGCGAAGGCCCTAAATACAGACCCTTTAAAGATTGAAAAGATGCTCTCTAAAGATAGTCAAGCCAACATAGGTAAGGCTAGAACAGTGGAGAAAGCTGAAGAAATAGCTTCTGTTTTCCGTGGTGTTGGTGTGGAAGTTGCTGTTATTGAAGAAGGCACTACTAAAGAAATTAGAGAGTCCACACAACAAAAAAAGCAAACGTCAGATGATGCTAAAGAGGCAAGTAGTGAAGAAGGTATTCCCTTGTCACAAATTAGCGTGGAACCCCCTTGGTATCGTGACATTATAGGGTTTAGGTCTGATAAGGGATGGAAAAAGTTTGTAGCTTTAGCAGCTTATGGCTTTGGAGCTGTTTTAGTTCTAACTATTATTTTTAGAGGTAGTAGTGGGCGATCACTTATAACTATAATACTCCTCGCAACATTGACAGCATTCTTAATGGGTTATGCTTTTCGTCAATACAGGTTTTTGAGAAGTTATAAAAAGAGATATGGACCAATTATAGACCTAGAAGTTGAGAAATCTAAGGTCATCAGGGATTTAAAAAAACTAGAGAAGGCGAATGATACTCTTAAAGCGGAGGGATCTAAATTAACTGATAGGTACGAGGAATTGAAGAAAGAACTGGTTAGTTTGGAAGATGAATTGGATATTAGGGACTATGGTCTTTACGAGCCTAAATATGACTTCGAAACTGCTGAGAGGTATAAAGAGGAAGTTGATGTAATAAGAGAGTATCAAAAAGCTTTGGTGAAAAGTAACTCAACTTTGGCAGTAGTGAGTATGTTAGTAATATTAGTTCACTCAACTAATTATAGCAATTCTCAAAGGAAAAATCATCAGTAAAGGAACAAAGAAAACCTAAAAGACCTAAATAGTAAATTAAAAAGGACTCAAAAAGCAATTGGATTTTTAAATAAACGCTTTCTAGTAGCAGACAGCAGCTAAAATAGGTGCCATCAAACTTTCAAGTGTTTGCCCTTTTACTAATCCAGCACTTATGAAACTTGCCAAACTCCACAAGCTCTGTGCTTTTGCTACTCGACACCAATGGGAGTTACTACCTTCAATTTCTACCTTGAGTTGATTTTGAAGCTTTTTTAAGAGGTCCTGATCATGAGGTATGGCTCGCAATAAGCTGTAAACTACGGCAACAAAGCTAATATGTCTGCATATCGCTTCAATATCCCGTACCTGATACTGGTCCAAACCTTCTGCCTTACCTTCTTCATGATATACTTCAATTGGCCACCTATGGCGTCTGATTCTTGTTATTCCTGCTGATTGCCATTTTAAGCAATTTGAAATTAATGCATATGGCTCACCCTTCAATTCTTCCTCTCTGTAATTGATAACTAATCTTTGCTTCCCAAAATTCTTAACCTTAATCGTGCAACAAAAACTGTAGTACCTTTCTTTCTTTCCCTTGTAGGAAATGGTTATTTTACGGAAAACTGGCTTCTTCTCCTCACTTAAATTATCGAAATGCTCTTTTTTAAGTCTCTGACTGAAGTCTTTAATTGTTTCTTCTTGCCCATTTACAATTACTTTATCATCTGCACAAAGTGTTCCTACATAGGGAAGTTTAAGTTCCTTGTCAATGAAACGACAAAAAGGAGCTGCTGTATACCATTTATCAAATACTATAGGCAGTTTCATCCTTGGATTACTTTCCTTCCATTTAGATAGCAATCTTTTTGCAATGTGAAACTTGCTTTCATACAAATCTGTGACACCATCTTTGTTTTGATGCCTTCTCCATAATCTTATCAAGTACTGTCGCCATTTTGCTTCATTAGTCTTTTTCAGTTCTAGCTTACTTTCCTTGATGGGAATACCTAGCTCTGGCAGCCCCTCCTCTATTTTCTCAAGGTCAGCGGGTTTCCATAATTCAAATTCTACTGGATAGTCAGTTTGATCGTCACTATAGTGTAACCCTACCAAATGGTGCGCCCAAACATGGCATCCTTTACTAGAATCATAAAGTTTTGCTATGCCTTTAAAGTGTTTGCCATAATGCTCAAGCAAAGTATCATCTATACTTAACACACCTTTAGGTTTGAAACGAGTACCTTCCAGACTTGCTAAAAGGTCTAAACGTTTTTGGTTTAGTTTCTCTTCACTAAAAGGGCTTTTGTTTAACAAGCGATTAAGGCTGCTTTGATCACGGTTCTCAAAAATAATCAAGCGATTAATCCCCTCAACGGTTTTGTTTTCTGAAACAATAAGTCCACTTATATAACGTTTGAACTGTGTCATGGCTGAATCAGAGAAAATATCTTTAAAGAAATGTTCATAATGCTTAACAACTTCAGGGTAATCAAGCAGGGGTACCATATAATCACCTCCACGGTGTGTTTATACATTTTAGGAGGTGTTATTCATAATGTGAAGATTAGTAACAATTTGCTTTATCGGATATTAGCCTATTTTCGTTTTCCTGACATCGCAAAGGCCTCACTGCAAAAGTTGAGAAGTAAGAGGGCAGTAAATTTTGATGTAGAATGGAACGTTGAGGGTAGTAAGGCTAAGGGCCGCAAAATGATGAATCAACAAACTAAAATGATGCTGCGAGCCTTCAATGGCGAAAGTGATAATTTAATTTTGAAGGTTAAGTATAACAATGTTTTAAAAACTGAGGAACGTATAACTTCAATTTATAAAGCAGTCAACAAGCTCAGCACAGCTAGTCGTTGCTACATTAATGGAGACTATTTAGACCTTAAATTAAAAGAGCTGCATTTAGTTCATGAACACCAAGAGAAAAAACAGGCTGAATTAGAAGAACAAAGAAGTATACGCGAGCAAATGAGAGAAGAAGAGCGTGCCATGAAGGAGCTTCAGAAAGCTCAAGAAGAAGCTGAAAAGGAAGAAAAACGCTATCAAAAGGCATTAGAAAAAGCCAAGAAAGAAATAGAGAAGGCTACAGGAGAAAAACATTCCAAGCTAGAAACAGAGATTGAGCGCTTAAATGAGCTTTTAATAGAGGTTCAAGCCAACAAAGAACGAGCTAAATCGCGTGCTCAAATGACAAAATCTGGCTATGTTTATGTGGTGTCAAATATTGGGTCTTTTGGAGAAGGTGTCTACAAAATAGGCATGACACGTCGTCTTGATCCTATGGATAGAGTTACAGAATTAGGTGGTGCATCAGTGCCTTTTAGATTTGATGTCCATGCAATGATTTTTTCCGAAAACGCGCCAGCGCTTGAGAGTCTCTTACACAAAACTTTTGATAATAGACGTGTTAATAGAATCAACCCTCGCAAAGAGTTTTTTAAAGTTTCCTTAGAGGAAATCAAACGAGAAGTTCTCAAAAACCAAGGTGAAATTGAATTTACTTTACTAGCCAAGGCTGAAGAATTCAGAAAAACCCTATCGCTTGTTGAGAGAGATAGGGCAAATGTTTCTGAGTTTGAACTATTTGCATGAACTAGATGTTCAACTAATTAGCAAAGTGAAGTTTTTAACCCTTTGAAATCTTCTTTACCGTCTATCCTTGGGGGCAGTGTACTACAGAATAGGTGGTAAGAAATGTATTTAGTCAAGATTGTATCAAAGGTAGAAGAGGGAGCAATTTATTCAACTGCTCAGAAAATAGCACTTACGCTCGATACAGATACAGCAAAGATTGAGAAGCTGTTATCTAAAGAGCAAGCAACTGTAGGCAAGGCTAAGACTTTAGAAAAGGCTGAGGATGTAGCTTCTATTTTTCGGGATGCTGGGGTTAAAGTTGCTGTAGTTCAAGAAGTTGCTAGGGTGCACGTAGTTGAAGAAGAGTCTAAAAGGGAAGTGGGGTTTTTGTTGGGGTTAGGTATTTTCTTTTATCCAATGATATTTTCATGGTTTACCTTACGCAAGGGGTACTCTGATAGGGCAAAGAAGGTAGCGTTTGGTTGGTTGTTTTCACTTATGGTATTCACAATAGTAGTAGTAGCAATTTCTGTTGTGCCTGAGCTTAACCAAGAAGAAGGTCCAAGCCAAACTGAATCAGTCAACATCCTTGCCCCGACTGAAGAAGGGTTGCGAACTGAAAACAAGCCTGAACCTCAAATAGAGCCTAGTAGTGAAATCCAGAGTGAAGAACTTGCCCTAGGTCAAGTTGAAGGGGGAAAGGTAAGCGAACCTTTTGATGATAATTTGGTATTTGAATTAGTAGTGAATAATAATTCAGATAATTTGCCTGTACTTGTAGGGAGTACAAATTTACCAAATGGCACTAAGATTTCAACATCTGTTAGTAATGATGCTACAGGTTTTCTTGGACAAGATACGGTTTTTGTAAGAGATGGTAAGTTTGAAGCTGGACCATTCGGGCCGAAATCAGGTTTATCAATAGGGGATTACGTTGCTAATGCAAGAATGTTTGCCAAAAGGCAATCAGATTCTGTAAAAGGAATTTTAGGGGAAGATGGTAGCAACTTAATTGGTGACCTCGTACAAAAAGGTAGTTTAGGTACTGTAGTCTCAATTGAAGTTCCATTTCAAATAGGGTCAGAAGCTGAGGTTACTGGATATAATGAGGCTTTAGTGGAAGAAGCCTATACAATATTCCAAGAGCTCCAAGTGGTTGTCCAGAATGGTCGAAATATGGAACAAGTTAGACACGCTAACCCTTCTCAATGCGTTAGCGAGATGCGCCCGAATCAAGCAAAGGTGAAAATACTTGAAGAACAAGCTGACCATTTACCCTTTAAGTACTTTAGTTTGAAAAGTGCAACCATATCAGCTTGGAGCTGCGTGAATTGTTTGCCTAACGCTTTGCAACATTGTGATATGGCATCATCTTTTCTAGAGGAGGCAGGGGAATTATTTGAATAGGCGTTGCCTAGAGTAGACTATGGCAAAAATAAAAGGCACAGCAGGCAGAACGCTCATTTTCAAGACAAAGGTAATGCAAGACTTAATAACAGTCTTGAACGAATCAGAGATCTCCAATCCTCTTAGACATGACATCTATCGAAAGATGATAGGTTCTCTAAAACAACAGGGCTGGGAGACTCAGAACGAATGGTATATAATTTAGCAATTAAAGCTTCACGAATGATTGAGACTGCTAGCAAGATAGGACGCCGTACTTTAGATATGCCTTTAGAAGCACAACCTGTAGTAAATGAGAATGGACAGTTAGATGAGATAGCTCGAGCTTTAGGTAAGATTGAATGAATACTGAAAATAACCTGTGGGAAAAACAACCTGAGGAAACCCATAAAAGTTATATGGCTTTTTGCACCTACAGGGACTTAGGCTTCTATCGAAGCTTAGAAAAGGCTAGGCTAGAACTAGGCCAAAATCAGCACTATATTAAATGGTTAAAAGTATGGTCTGTAAAGTTCGATTGGCAAGCAAGAGTAAAATCGTTCGATCTACATCTAGAAGCAAAACAACGTAAGGCATGGGAAGATCAATTAATTCAACGTAGATTAGATCATCAAGAAGCAGAATTAGAAAAAACAAAAAAGCTAAATGCTTACATAGACAAGATTTTTGAATCTGCACATGAAGCACCTTTAGAAACTGTTGTAAAAGAAGTTTACGTTAGGGATGAGCAAGGTAGTGTTTTAGAGTCAACCAAAACTACTTACAAGCCTCATGATATAGCTGCAAACATTCAAGCTAAGATTGAACAGCATAGCAAACTTGGTAGAAGAGCTTTAGAAATGCCTTTTGTTACCCAGCTCGAGCAATTAAATGGAGAGAGTAGCATAGAGAAATTAGCAAGGATGCAACAGCAACAGGAAGAATTTGATTACTCTAACTTAAGTGATGAAGAGCTAAAGCAATTTAGTGAGTTAGTAGGGAAGCTAAGAAAGTCCAAAGAAGGTAATGTAATTTCTTTGGCTAGCTAAATGCTACAAAACTTGTGCTGTGAGTTTGGATATAGGGGATTCTGAGAATGCTCTTGATACTTTAGACCTAAATCAAAACACCTTTATATGAGCTATGAGATAGCTCTCACAACACAGTCCTTCAACAGCGTGTCAGAAGTTGGATAAGGTTTGCCAACACTCACTTATTTCAATAGCCTGAATTACACTTTAGTCTTGCTAGAAGTCTTATTATTTTAGGTCAACAAGTCAAATCACTCAGATACACCTTAAAATTTAAGCTTGCTGACGTAGCTTTGAAAATTTATAGTAGGTGAGGTGTAATAAATAAGACGAGGTGGTTTTAAATGTTTATAAGTTTTGCAAGAGTAAGGTATATAGGGATAATCATCGCCCTAGCAGTGACGTCATGTATAACAGCTAGCTGTGTACCACAAGTAGCAGAAATGAATAATAGTGCACTGCATGAAAATTTATCTAGTAATTATGCAGTTGTAAAAGTTTATTATGGAACTAATAGAAAATCAACAGGAAACGATTCCAAAGGACGTTTAACTTATGGCTCTCGGCAAAGTGAATTAACATTAGGTTTATGTGAAGTCAGTATACCAAGAGATCACAGATTAGGAGAGATAGAAAGACCTTCTATACTTAGACTTGAATTTAGAGAAAATCCAGAAAAACATGTTGTACTACTCAAAGTCCAACAATTTGAAGAGGAAGTTTTTCTTAATCAAATCAGAGATAATTCTGTTGGAGAAAATAGGGAAGCCCTAGTTTTTGTGCATGGTTATAATGTGGAATTTGAAGAAGCGGCTCGTAGAACCGCTCAAATGAAATACGATTTGGGCTTTTCAGGTCCAGCACTGTTTTACAGTTGGCCTTCAAAAGGCTCACTAGTTGGTTACTCAAATGATGCAATTAGAACGCATTTTGTCATCAAAAAGTAGGGTTTTTGACCCCTAAAATCCCGTGCTATTTGAGGTTTTAGGGTGAAATTATTTTTTATAAAAAATGGCTACATCTCGACCCCCATCAGGTCTAAGATATATTTTTGCTCTTCGTCTGGAACAGTGTTCCGATAAAAAGACATTCCATTTGTTTCAATTCTATTTCTGGTGATTGTTTTCAGTGTTTCTATTACTTGTACAAACGTCCATCTTCTTTCCCATCCTTTTTTGTCCTTCTTGAACAATGGTCCTAATCGTTTTTGCATGTGCCACTGCACATAATACGCTAGCATACATAAAAATACATGTGCTTTGATACGATGATCTAGATTATGATACACAGGTCGCATTTCTAACTGCACTGTTTTTAAATTGCGGAATGCTTTTTCTACTTGCTCTAGTTTCTTGTAGCTAGTCACAACCTCTTCTTTGTCCATCGTTTTTTCATCTACTTTGGTTGTTATTACATAACATCCATCTAGATCCTTAGCTTTTGCTATTGCCCCTTCTTTTTTACTCCATAACAGCTTATGTTTGGTTGATTCCTTTTCTTTATTATCTCCTGTTACTTTCCAACTAATATATTTACCCATTTTGTATTTCTGTAGCACTTTTCCTACTCGTGCTCCCAATACCTCTACAGTTGTTTTTTGCTTGTAGTTTGCTATTTCTTCAAGCTCCTCAGTCGTCAGTTCAATCAGTTTTTCTCTCGTTTTTGCATCTCGTTTTGCTGATTCAGGGTTTTTGCATAAACAGTATCTTCTACTTGGATTTTCAGCGTTTACTACCTCTGTTATCTTCTTTTCATTGAACTCAGATGGCTTTATTATTCCTTTTTCTATTAGTTTATGTATTCCAGCCCTTGTTAGTGCTCCTATTGTCTTTACACCTTTTTCCTCTAATTCTTCTGCTATTGCTTCTGTTACCATTCCTCTATCCCCTACAAATATCGCTTGCTTTATTTCATACGTCTCTTTTAGTTCTCCTATCTTGTTTGAAACTGTTGTCTGATCCTTAGTATTTCCCTTGAAAACTTCTACTCCTACTGGACAACCTTCTCCATTACATATTAATCCTATTACTATTTGTTCATGTTTCTTCTTCCCGTCTCGGTTATATCCATATTTTACCAATTCGCTATTTGTGTATTGGCCTTCCAAATAACTGCTCGTGACATCATATAGTACAAGATTTCCATTCTTGAGATGTTTCTTGGCTAACTTCTTCTGAATTCCTTTTTGTCTTGCTAGCAGTCTATCTAATGCCTCATAACAATGTTTTCTTACATCTGGTCTTCCTTCTACTCCACATTGTTCCCAAAGACTACTATTATTATATTGATTGCATAATGCTAACTTGCTTCCAGCAAATATTATCCTACCTATTATCATCGCGCTTATGTTACTCACCCATGGCTGGGGTTGTGAATACATTGCCTTATCTAATCCTATTTCCTTAATCATTGACAATATCGTATGACTTGCTCCATATTCTTTACTGCCTACTATTTGTACAGCTTTTGGATTACTTTTAGCAATAACCTCATTACGAAAGGTTAGCTGTAACATTTTAAGTTGCTCTAGAGTTTGTCCTGTTATCCTTCCGAATTGTTTGTGTTTTATTTTTCCATCTTCACGATAGCTGCTACGTATTACTCCTACTGGCTTATCTGTATTCGCATACTGGATCTCTAGGTGCATATTGTTTGTAGTAGCCACTATGGCTACACTATAAAAATATATCCCTATTTTGTCAATGATATGCTGTGGCTACTTGAAAAAAGTAGAAAAGTGGTGATACTGGCTTTGGTAACAGTGTTTTTAAAGTTGAAAATGGCGTTTTTTCGATACAACTTGCGTTAGAATAAAAAACAGCATTCCTCATCTAAAGGAGTTTTTACAAAAGCTTGTTAGTGAAACGAACTTAGACGCTATTAATGTGATTGCTCATAGTATGGGGACAAGGGCTGTCACTGAAGCAATTGCTGATTTGCAACAAACTAGTGAGCAAAGTAAATTTAAAGAAGTTATTCTTGCAGCACCAGACATGAACGCTGATGTATTTGTTACCGAAATAATGCCAAAATTAGCAACTCCTGAATCACATGTAACTATTTATGCCTCTTCAAGAGATAGTGCACTTTTATTGTCAAGGTATATAAATGGCGATGAGAGATTGGGTAATGGTCAAATCATTTATGGTGAACACATAGACTTCATTGATGCTACTAATGTTAAGAGTGATTTTTCAGGGCATTCTTATTTTGCAAACAATGATTCTATACTTTCAGACATTTATAAATTAATAGTAGATGATCTACCTGTCGAAAACCGCATTCCTCCACTTAAGGAGGAAACAGAACCTTCCATTTCTGGTCCAGTAATCTATCATAGTTTTTGATCACAATTCACTTCCTACTAGGAAACACAAAGTGCTCAGAGAGGTGCTTCCTAGTTAGTTATTTTTGGGTGGTTTCTTAGTTTCTACCAGTTACTTTACATAACTTTTCCTACTAAAAAAGCTATGCCATAATAAATATATGAACACCCCTACTGAGACACTAGAATTAGAAAGAAAAGCAGGTAAAAACTTTGACTATGAACGTGCTGCAAATGTATTACTTAGTTGTTTGTTGAACGGTGTTAAACAAGCAGCAAAAGACTTTGGAGTTAGCGAACGAACAGTATCAAACTATAAAGTCAAGCTTTCACAAGACCCTTATCTAGCACATTTGTACTTGCAGAGAAAAAAAGCTTATGATGCTGAACTTTCAATACGATTAACAAAAGCATGCAACAGTTGCCTAGATTTTATTGAAAGGGCAGCACAATCAGATGAAATGACTCCTGAAATGATACATTCTGTTGTGGGAGCATTAAAGATCTCTGCTGATATCAGAGCAACAGAGAAACTCATGTCTGCAAGAATAGGACAACTCAATATTCTACACGAAGACTTCAATGCAATTGGTGCAGTTAGTGGAAACTAAAGAAGATTGGCAAACCACTTGCCAAGAATCTATAGAAACCATTCGCCAATTCCTTATAGAAGCTGGCATGGAACATTTACTCCCCTCAGAAGAAGAGAGTAAAAAAGCTGCAAAGAAAAAGTTAGCTCACATCAAGCGTAAATTTAGAATTTTGGAATTTGGGGAATTAAGCAATGCCCCTTTCCCTATTGGTGCCTTAAAACCATCACTTTTCAGTATTGACCCTGAAAAGTAATGATCTGGATTTATGCCTTAAAAGCAGCACTTTTGCTTTTAGGGTAGGGCCTAAGCTGTCCATCTTTACCCATTATCATCACAGCATCTTTGAGGGTTAGAGGTTTCTCGAGCCAAGTCTCAAGCACCTCTTTATAATCCCAATCTTTATTAATAATGCACTCACACAACATATTATCAAGCATCTTGATTCCTAGTACTTGCCCTAACTCCATTTCATCCATATGAGCCTTATTGATGTTACTAAAATCAAGCTCCTCATCCTCAGCATCTTCTGTGATGTCAGGAAACCCCATATACTTGTAATGACAAACATCAATCATTGACACATAGCTAGTTAAACCTTTTAAAGCCATATCTGAAGATACTTCAGGTCTATTAATAGCTTTGCTAAAAAGACTGTGCAATTGCATTAAGGTATTACCAAATTCAGCTACGAGGTGCTGAGAATCAGGTGCAACATTCAAAGACAGCATACCCACTTGCCTTAACAAACTTCTAATTAAAGGTGCTCTTCTTGCCCGTTCTTGTGGCGTTGTTTTCATCAACTCCAAAAGACTTTGGGTGTTATGGGTAACAAAGATGGTCTCGAGCAAGTCATCAAAGCGTAATTCTGGCTTTAATTTACCATCAAGCATTTCTTTAAGCACTTAGAGGGCCTCCTGTAGGTCTAGAATCCGTTGTATACCTTCTTCTCTATATCCTTCATTTATTTCTACTGCAAACCATTGTCTATTAAGCGTCTGTGCTGCAATAGGAACGCTGCCAGTGCCAGCGAAACAATCTAATATCAAATCACCAAAGAGGGTAGTACTTTCAATTAATTGTTGCCATAAGCTAAAGTGTGTCTCCATAGGATGATTAGTTTCTTTTTTGTTTGTGGTTTCAACTAATGCTCTAATCCGTGGTCTGACAAGTGCATTACCTCTAGTAGCATGAATAACCAGCTCACAACATGGAGCAAAACTACTAATAACATTACCAGCACCATGACCTATTTTTGACCACACCACAGGCTCTTGAATCTTCCAGTTGTAAGCCTCAATTAAATCTTGCATCCAACAAAAGCTTTTTAAGCTAGATTTAACCAGTAGGTGAGAGTTATCTAGCATTAAATTGTTGGTTAGCTCGAGCATAGAACCTAAAGCCTCTTGAGCATTGATTAAGTCAGCATCACCTTCTATCTTAGAAAGCTTTGCACTTTGGTACCTCCTATTAGATTGATAATCTTTGCCGTATGGAGGATCGCAGCATATCAATTTGATTGACTTAGGTTTAAGCACACCTGAGTGCTTACATTCTTCTATGACTTCTTTAAAGTTACCTAGTCGGTAATTGTTGAATATCTTTGTCTTTTGCTCGAGGGTTAATTGTTTTGTAGCCTCCTTAGGTTTGTTATTTGAACCTTCGGCTGAATTCGGATTAGGGTTTTCATTCTCTAAACCTTTAACTTGGCGCAAATTTGCGCTAGGTTTTTCATCTAAAGTACCTGAAAACTCCTCTGAATTCAGAGGAGTTTCTTCGGCCTTTTCTCCATGGCTAGTACTCAGGCAATGATCACCAGTAGCAGCTTCACCCTCAGCTTCCAAAACTCTAGTTCTGCAAATTTCTAGGTCTTCAAAGCTCTTAGCACCTTCAGCACACTCTAAAAAGTCTTGTTCTAAATCGTGAGGTAAGGATGCCAACATCTCATTAACAGCCTGTTGTAGAGTTTCCTTAGACTCCTTTACATCTGGCAAGTTATTTAGCAAATTGCTTTCACACTCTTTTACTGCTACGACACTTCTAGCCTTTCTCTTGGCTAAGACTTGTATAAACTGCTCTCTTAACTCGAGTGGTAAGCCTTCATAAACCTCTTCAGCTTTGGCAATAGTTTCCCTAATACTGTCACCATCTTGCCTAATAGCTCTTACTGACTTTCTACCTGACTTCTTAATTTGTTCAATAGCTCCCTCTAAAAGTTCACTCCATACTCTTTTTTCAGTCAACCAAGCCTCAAAATTATCTGTCGACAGATAATTTGCATAAATGTGCTTCAGATGCTCCTCAGTTAAGCACTTTTTAAGTGGTTCACCTTCATTAAATGCTTTCCTTACTTCTTCTTCAATGCCTACCTTTGACCAATACCCTCTAGGCAGGCATCTATAAAACTTTAGTCTTTCACTAACCTTACCTTGAGAAATGTTTTTTGCTTCAGCTATCTCGAGCTGACTCCAATATTTCCCTTTAGTTGCTTTGTTGGGGTTAGGACTAGGTTGCTCTGTAGTAAGGCTATGGTACTCACACCAAACTCTAGTTATAGAAACAGGTCTAGCTAGAGAGTTTAAGTCATTGTCCTCAGTTGCTAACCTAACTAAATCAAAGTCTTTGAGGTCATTGTAAACCCAGCAAGGTATTTCTAATAGCTTCTCACTTTCTTCAGCTTCTTTATTTAGCTCTAGAATTGCACTGTATCTTGTACCACCTGCAAAGATAGCAAAGTGCCCATTCTCAGGTACAACTTTTAAAGCTCTACTGTGATCAAAACCATTTTTTTTGATGCTTTCAAGGATTTCTTGTATGTGTTCAGGTTCTCTTACTTTACGGGGCTCGAGTCTATGTAAAGCTAGCTTGTCTACTGGTATAAATTCAATTGGTTGTAGTGCTGTTCTATTCACCATTTAGCCTCCTAAATGCGCC
This sequence comes from Trueperaceae bacterium, assembly GCA_965223045.1. Taxonomy (GTDB): domain Bacteria; phylum Deinococcota; class Deinococci; order Deinococcales; family Trueperaceae; genus CBDCVN01. The sequence goes on along the minus strand of CBDCVN010000013.1, from coordinate 1,334,294 downwards.
TTCCCTTTGTAATTCATTAACCAATTCCCAAGAAGGTTTTAAGCCTTCCTCTTCAGCTTCTTCAAACATCATATTTGCCATATTTCTAGTTATGGGTTTACTCAAGGCATCAAAGCCACGAGCTACAAGTGCTTTTACTTGCTTCTCTGTAGCAGGTAAGTCACCTATAACTTTGGCAGCATCTCCTTTTGTCCAATTTTGCTCAATAACATCAAATCCATTTCTAACTAAAACTGTTAATTGAGCTTCTGTAGCTTCATCTTTTTGCCATGATGCACTACTCCAAGAGAAACTGACTGCTGGTGCTGGTCTCAATTGGTCAATTTCATAAGAGTAGGTAGCATCAAATTCAGTATCTAGTAATTCCTCGAGCCAACTGAGTAAGTCCCTACCCTCTTCTTTTTCCTGACGTTTTCTTTTGGAAGTACTTTCAGGTACTTTGCCATTACCATCAAAGTTAAAATTGCCTACTAAGGCGTGTTTTGTAGTTATATCTGTATAGTGCAGCATTATACAATCTGACTTATTAGGAGCTAACCTTAATCCTCTACCTGCCATTTGAATGAAAGATGTTCTAGATTTAGTAGGTTTAGCAAGCCCTATTAAACTAACTTCAGGAATATCCACACCCTCAGTCAAAAGCTGTGCATTGCAAATGACATCAAACTTATTAGCTTTGAATGCCTCGAGCTTTTCAAATCTATTAGGACAATTACCTGAAATGAAATTAGCTCTTATACCCTCATCAATAAAAGCCTGAGCTAAATCCTTGGCGTGCTGAATATCTACACAGAAGAAAATTGCTTTTCTACCTTCACCATGTCTTTTGTAGCCATCTACCACGACACAATTTCTATCATCGGTGTTTAAGACTCGAGCAAGTTGTTCTTGGTTCAAATCACCACCACTAGATTTAACCTCATCAATGTCAGTATGGGTATGAATCTTTTGGCCTATAGGCTTAACTAATGCACCTGCCTTAACAGCATCTTCTATATCGAAAGTGTAAGCAATCTTGTCAAACAAATCTGCAAGGCTAGCACCATCAAATCTTTCTGGGGTTGCAGTTAGTCCAATCTTAATGGCACTAAAATGCTCCAATACCTTCTTAGAGGTTTTACTGGCAGCATGATGGCACTCGTCCATACACACTAGATTAAAAGTGTCTTGTGGGATGCTATCTAGCCTATTGGTTAGAGTCTGTACTGTAGCTACAACATAAGGAGCGTCAATGTCAAAGTTGTTACCTTGAATAATTCCTACCTCAGCACCAATAATTGATTCTTCAATAGCTGCTTTTGCTTGCTCTAATAGGTCTAATGTATGAACTAGAAATAAACATTTTCCATTCCCATAGTGTGCTGAGATGTAACAAAAAGTCTTAGTTTTGCCTGTACCAGTTGCCATATGGAGTACTTGAGTAGTTACCCCTTGCTCAAGTGCAGTGAAATGAGCTTGCAAAGCTTCTTCTTGATGTGGGTATGGCTCAAAGGTTATTTGTTTTAAGGGCTTTGGCAAGACTAACCTTGGTGGAGTGTCAACAATGATGTTTGCTTTAGGTTTAGGCTTTGGTATGGGTATGGGCTTTACAAAATCGTATGTGAAGCTAGCAGGTTTGCCTTTCATGCTACTAACCTCCCCAGTTTTTCTCTTAGCTCTCCTATGTACCTATCGGGGTTCTTAGCATAGTCATCAAGGATTGAATCTAGGTAGAAGTCTTTGCTTACTGCTGACTCGAGCTTATAAAGCTCTTCATTACTTAAACCACTTTCTCCACTACTTAGACTTAGGGGATACTCTCTTTGTGATTTTTTGGAAATTATCTTAGAATTTGAAAATATAAAAAAGTCTTCACTTTCTATAGGAGGGTGTTGTTCTTCAAAAACTGGCGGAACTGGCGGAACTGGTGATTTTTGCTGCGAACCCCGTCTCTCACTCGTTGATTTTTCGCCAGTTGCAAAATTTGACTGGCGGAAGTCATCTGAAAAGTGGCGGGAATTATTGCTTTCATTCTCTGAAGAAAAATCTTCCGCCACTTTATTCTCAGATTCCGCCACTTTATTTTCTGGACTGGCAGATTTTTTATTTTGTCCCTCATTGCTAGAAGTACCCTCTCCGCCACTTCCGCCAGTTCCGCCACTTTCTATGAGATAAGAGGGGTCTAGGTATATTGCTCTTTTTCTATTTCCTTGTATTTCAACTTCAATTGTATTTCCATCTCCTCTATGCTTGACAAACATTCCCCTTTCCCTCATACGCTTGTACAAGGTGTTTTTAGACATAGCTATGTTGTCACCTTGTAACCTAGCAAAAGTTTGTACGACTTTGTATGTAGCATCACCTTGCAAATATATTTGCCCTTCTTCACCTACCCAACCAACATGATCACCTTGTGGTTGATAACCTAGTGTTCCCATATCATTCCAGCCGTGTTTTTCTGGATCTATAGGTTGTTTACCATTTTTGGTATCTGCTAGGTATGCATTTCCAGTCGATAAAGCAGCAATTAATAACTCAATAAATTTGTTGACGGGGTCAGCTTCTTTTTGCAAATCTGATTGCTTTTTCCCTAACACTATGAGTGTTTGCCAGCAATCTTCTAGAAATTTGTCATGTTCAACCTGAGTTACTACTTGAAGCTCGAGCGCAAACTTAAGAAACATCTCAAAACCTATGTGAAGGTTAGCTAGCTGCTCCAATAATCTTTTGTGGGTATCATCATTTGTAGCTCTATAAGCTTTCCCTCTTAGATCAAAGAGTCTATCTTCTAGCTTTGCCCTAAGCTCATCAATCTGTGGTGCTAGCCATTTTAGGTACTGACGCATAGCTAGTACAAAGAAACCATCTTTAGCTTGCTTTTGAGCTTTACTAAGTTTCTCTTTATCAATGTCTCCTTTCTTTAGCTCGAGGAAAACTACTCTTGCTCTCAAGCTATGTCCTTGTGGGATATCTTCACCACTAGACAAAGTTAATCCTCTTGGATAATAAGAGCCTCTTGCACTAGTGTCCGTTCTCAGCCTGCCTGTACCTGACTGGTTTGCTTGCCCTCTGAACACCTTCTCTGCTTTAGCTGCATAGGCATTTATTTGATTTTGAGTTCCTGTAGGATTGTAATCATCAACTGTAAACAAGGCATCTTTAACCCAAAAAGCTTGTTTCTCAAGGTTATTGGCAGTACTTGTCCAGTTTTCTGGAAAGTGTTTTCCGTTCCATTTAGCACCAAAATGTGCTTGTACCAATGCTGTGACTTGCGATTTATATGTGCCAGTTAATCCCGAAATGAACACACCAAAATCAACAGTTAATGACTCACTAAGTGGGACTCGATAAGCAGCTGAGAGCAAAGCAAACATGACTTCTTTTGCCCCTTCTGTGTTTCCCAACTTTAAGAGTTCAAGGCTTGCTTTTATGGCTTCCTTAGTTTCAGTATCTAATAGCTCACCATTGCTTTTTATAGCTAAGTTGTAGTCTTTGAGTCTAAGATTTGCACTTGTGCTCGAGCCTGCCACATTGCCTAAATCAACTTCTATGGGTTCACTAGGTTCATTAATGCCAATAGCACCACCTTCATGTAAGTAATACCAATTGCTATCAATCTTACGCCAACCTGTGTGGGTGTAAACGGTACTGTACTCTACATTATGGCTATACATATGTGTAACAGTACGCACGTCATCAGATTTGGTTTGACCTGAATACACTAGAGGTCCAAATCTCCATTGGCTAACCCAATTCATCATTTTGTACTTCTCTTTAAGAACCTCTATTGGTGGTAATGCCTTACCATCGCTAAGATTCCCTTCTATTCTGTATACGTCTTTACTCTCAGCGCCATCATCATAGTTAATCTCTCTAATGATTTTCGCTGTGAAGTTACATAAGGGTATATAATCCTCGCCATCTTCTGTTTTCTTAACTTTATGAAATGCTCTATCTACAATGTGATAGGGGCCTAGATTAATACCTAACTCCTTCTCACGCTCTTTACTTTGCTCCTCGAGCATTTCAGCAACTAAACGTGCTTTAGCATCTTTCCATTCAGCTTTTATTGCTGTTATGCTACTGCTAACGCTCTCAGCAACTTTGTGTCTTATGATCTCAATTTCTGCATCTTGGAACCCCTTATCAAATACAAACTGCCAAATGCCCTCTTTAGCTTCCTTTTGCTCTTTTGCACTAAGGGTTCCTAACTCTATACACTTTTCTAAGCACTCAAGCATTTCATTAGAAAACCCCTCATAGTTTTCTGTTTTTGCTCTTTTGTCTTTAAGACTCTTTAAAGCAGACTTTAAAGATGCCTTCCCTATACCAGAAACTAATTTACTTGTGTTAGACGCTTTAACGAATCTTTCATATACACTTTGAAGCTCTGAGTCTTCAAAGTAATTATCTGCTATGTAGATTATGTAATCCTGTTTAGCTCCTTCTAGAAGGCTTTGTATTTCCTCCTTACCTTTACCTTCCTTTTCTTCTTTGACAAGACGTTCTTCTAGCTTGGTACAAAACTCATAGCAGTATTCAACATGTTCATTTTTTACTTCACTAAATTTAAAATCCTCTTGTGGTGGACTAGTTTTTGAGTTATTATTGATGCTAGTGTTTTCTTCACTATCTTTTGAAGTAGTACTTTTTGGGGTTTTATCTTGGCTCATATCCAACCCCTCAGGCGTGCATAGCGTCTTTGTCTATAAGTCTTATAGCCTTTGTCACTAGGCTTTAATCTGTTTGGATTTGAATATATTCGTTTTGCATTCATGATTGTCTTTCTCACAGCTTCAAGGCTGTGAAATTGATGCAAGTCGTTGAAATCTGTGCTTTCCTGCTTCCTAGCCTGTGGAAAGCATATTTTCATTCTGAATTTGTAAGCAACAGTTTTTCCCACTTGTAAGCCTATATTTGGTTCTTTGCTGCAATCGTTATCTGCACACACTATTCCCTCAAAACTGCTTTGGTACTTTTCTAAAATCTCTTTGATCCTAGGTTCCATGGCTCGAGCTGAAATAGTGCATATTACTGGATAGTCTGTTGCTAGATGAAGGCTTGCCCCCGTTGAGAAACCTTCGCAGAACAGGACATTACCTAATAACTCTGTAGGTAGTTCTGTTTTTAGCTCTTGGTTATCTATAAAGAACAGACCACCTTTACTAGGACCACAAGTGATCTTTGCAAACCTAACCTCATGGGTACGCTCCCTATAGATTTTCTGGTAGGCAATTACCTTGCTGTCAATGTTAATTATGGGTAGTAAGGTTTCACTGCCTATACAATGGACACCCCTAAATGTAGGGATGTCCTTGTGTTCGCAATATTGGCTTACTAAACCCTCAGTACTTACTTTGTAATCAGCATCTGCTTGATTAAAGCGCTTCTTTTGGGCTTCCTTTTCTGTTTCTTCTTTAGCTTCAGCTGCTTTTTGCTGGGCTTTTCTTTCCTTAGCATAGGCTTGTCGTTCTGTCTCTTTCCAAACATTAGCATGAGGATTAGAAACTTGAATGCCTAGGAGTCTAGCTAGTTCCACAGCATGGCCTTTTGCACTGCAAACCCAGCAATGCCAAACATGCTTTTGAGTATGGTAACTAGCCTTAGCCTTGTTATGAGAGCACTCAGGACAGAAAAATACAACTCTGACACCATCACGTTTACCATTGTGGTTAATCATCAGCTCTTGCTCGAGTGCTTCTAAATCAGGGTAACTAGGCATTCTTAACCCTTTTTTCAGGTAGCACCAACTGTTTAGATAGCTTGCTAGTTTCTAAGCGTCTTTCAGCAACAAATTCAGCACAAACCATCATTTGTTTAGTTCCTTGAGCATCTTTATCAACAATCAACTGCGCCGTGTCTTGCTCTATAGCATCAAAGATTCTCAATGTTTCTGCATCAAGATGCTCACGTACATTCGCTTTTTTATCTAAACCATGAAGCTCTCTGTACTGCTTCGCATTCATGCCAATAGTAGGCTTGTTTATTGCATCTGTAACATTTTTGTAGACAAAATTTGAATTGCTGCGCTCATTGATAACGTCAGTTAGAGATTTTCTTGAGACTTTACCTAAAGCTCGAGCTTCTTGCCAGTCAAATTGTTTTCTTTGGAAATAATCTCTTAAGGCTTTAAAGCACTCTTTTTGATAAAGGATTAACGCAGGTTTAAACTCTTCTTTAACTCTATTAATTTGAACCTTAAACAACCAACCATTTAAAAAGTCATAATCTAGAAAAACCATGTCCTGCAACCCACTTCCTGTAGGTATGGGTATAATAACCATACCCTCAGAAAGAGCTAGGTCACGTTTCATACGTTGTAGTTGTCCCGACCAATCCAAGCCAAAACGTTCAACTATCGGCTTCATAGCTACTAGTCGTTTGCCATTTTTCGTGACTAGTACTGTGATTTCATCTTTGTGAAACTTGATAATCTCTGTGGTGTAGTTCTTTCTCATCTTGCAGCACCTCCTTTACTTGTGCTATTGTGCACGTAAGCACCACCTACTAGTGGTTTTAGATGGACAAATTTTGATTGGCCCCTTTTATGGGGCCGTTTCTGTTTATATCTCACTGACTGAACCCCCTTGTTGTAACCAAGCTCCAACCTTCTTCATATCAAAACGTAAAGCACGGCCTATTCTGATTACGCCATCTATACGTTTTTCTCTTGCCAGTTGATAAATTGTACTACGCTTCATTTTAGTTAGTGTAGAGACATCATCAACAGTACCAATTTTTAATTCTGCTAAAGTAGTTATATGATTCATATAACGTTCCTTTCTGTGAGCGTTGTTGAGAGCCCAAGGGTGCTCTTTGGTCGGGAAACCTTATAAACTGAGCGCCTTTGGGATTACTTCTTTAAATTTGACTAAATCATGTCAATAACAACTTCACTAAAACAACCATACAAGATTCATGTCCAGTAACCAAGGAAGTAGAAATACTTAGCTTAGGAATTTTTCTTCAAGGGTTTTTATTAGCTTCTAGGAGATCCTTTTTTGGCCTACCACCTTTATTTGGAGCAGGTGATTGAATGCCAAGTACATTGGCTGCACGCTTAATGCCGTAAGAGATAGTACTTTCTTCGTTCGTTCCACCTCTATCCTCTTCCCAAGCAGTAATTTCTAGATTATCCATACGTTTAATATGACGTTTAGCTAACCATTCAAAATGATGAAAGCTGTGTGTGGTTCTTGATATTTTCTTAGTCACATCATAGATATTCCTTTCCCTTTGTACAATTTGTTCACCCCTGTACTCTAGTTCCTGATTTATGAACTGTTCGTATTCATTAACTTTTGTTTGAGGGGAACGAGTTCTGATAAAAATAGTATAGTAAGTTTCCCCTGCTAGCTCTGCTGGAATAGGAATGCTTGGATTGTGTCCCCAAACAAGTTGCCCCTCTTCATTAACCAAACCTTGAAATGGGAGCTTGCGCTCTTTATTCCATAAATTGTAACCCTTTACTTCATCTAACTCCTTTTGTATTTTTACACGCTCTAATACTTCATCCGTACAACGAATAGCTAATGCAGCTTCCCATAATGCATATGGCATTAGCCCGAGAGGTAAACTTTTTTTAGTTTTAGTATCATTACCTTCATCAAATGTCAGTTTAATCGTTTGGCCCCATGCCTTAATTTTTTCTGTGGTTACATCAGCGTCAGGCCGTAAAATTTCCCCTACTAAATCAAGAAATGTGTGAATGTTATTGTGTGCCATTTGTGTGCCAACCTTCCTAAAAAAACCATATAAATCACATCTAATCATACTAAATAAAGCAAAAATTAGCCTGAAACAATCATTTCAGACTAATCTAATTAAAGCTTATAAGCTTTATAGAGACTTAAAATCTGTTGCCTGAAAAGGCGTGTGGGTTCAAGTCCCACTCTCGGCACCAACTTGAACGTTAAAAATTGAATTAGTTTAATTGCTAGAAGCTTAATCATATGTATTTTGTGTGCCTACTAAAAAAAACACCTTTAATTTCACTATAAGGCAACTAACATCTTGCTTAACCTACTTGGCAAATGTACTACACAATGACCTAATAAAGGATTTGGAAGATTATCTAACCTAGGTTGGGCAAAGATGACGGAAGAAGTGCATTATGAAGGGAAGATAATAAGTGCTACAATCTCTCGCGTAGAGAATAGGTGGTTTAATCGTAGATATAGCCGAAACACCTAAAAAAAGCGAAAGCCAAGCTACAGAGGTGGTAGGAACAGGTTTAGGGATAACCACATTGGCAACATTAAGTACAGTAAAGAGAAGGAGCACACCAAAGGGTAAAATCATATAACTTAGCACATTGGGAAATTCAACAAGGCCTTGCTGGTAACTTACCTTCTCTCAACTGGTTAGCATACTTGATACTTGATTTTAATGCTTGCAAAGCACCATACAATTCTTTTGGATTAGTTAACTGATTTGAATTTATTAGTTGACCTGTAATTAGTTGATCTGTAATCCCTAACTTTCCTTCTATAAGACTAATTAACTTAGCACGCCTTTCATTAGCCACAACCTCTTGATCAGTCAATTTTTGAGTAATTATTAGAGTACAGCAGTTGTCTCTTTGTAAGCTTTGTGGAACCTCAATATCAACCTCAGAAAACATGTCCAATAAATAGGTAATCATAGTTTGGGTATGCTCATGTTTGCCTCTTAATTTGACAATTATTATGTCACTTTTACGTCTCCCATGGGTAAAGCTTGCTCTAAGATCAATAGTTTTAGCAGTACTGGTTATATAATCACGAATACGAGCATAGATCATACCATTACTAATATGTGAGATGAGTTTGTCTTGTTCTTTCAAAATAATCAAATCCTCTAAATGGTTTTCGCCATACCTAATCAGGCTAAATTCCCACCTTATAGTTATACCTTCAACTAACTTATCCTAAACACTTTAAAGCATACGCAATTATTTATTACGTAAATGCTGCCTTACTATAAATCATTTTTTCTTAACTAAATCTCAAGGATTTAAGAACTTTTTTTGGAATAATCAGAAACAAAAGCCTAATGCTGCGACTCTGCCCAGCTTCTCGTTTTCGCACCATAACCTAGATGAGTACGTTGCTTGCGCACTGCTTGTGAAATTTTTATTGAGTAAATTAAAATTATACGCTAGGATTACTCTAAAACAAAATGGGGCAAATTATTGCTTTGCTCAAGATCATTAGAGTTGTTCGGAAATAAATAGTTTAAACAATCAAAAAATTCCAAAGCCCCCCACAGACAGCTATAACGCTATCTGCAAAACCTGTCTTGCGATTCCGAAAGGCATGCACTAGTATATTAAAGCGTTTCATACCTCCTATGGCATGTTCTACATATATCCTTGCTTTGCCCAGCCTTTTATTCCTCTCCTTCTCTGCTTCTGTTAGCTCTGGATTAGGATTCTTTTTACTCTTCCTTGGCTTTTTCTTTGGTATCGCTGCTCCTATCCCATAATCCTTGTTTATACCTTGATAACCTGAGTCTAGATTTGCTCTTTTTCCCTCCTCTTTCAGCCAGCCTTGTTTAGGTGGAAACTCCTCCTTAAACATCCCATAGTCATGTCTCCGCCCAGCAAATGTCCTTCCTACATAGATTATTACCTTTCTTCCTGTTGCTATTATTGTGTTTTTTACCGTGTGACCCTTCTTTTTTCCACTATATAGCTCCTCCTGCTTTTCTTCTTCACTAGGGCGTCTATGTTTCCTTTCTGTAGCATCAATCAGTATTTTTCTTGCTTCTTCAAGCGCTTCTTTTAACTCCTCAGGTGTATTGAACTCTCTCTTAGGCAACATACCTAATTTTGCCAAGGCTGCTGAGAGAATTGGCAGCAGCTTATGTACCCAATAGTGTGCACTGGAACGAGACATATCAAACTTCTCTGCTAATTCATCCATTGTAGGATAACTTTTCAGGTAGTAGAGAATAAATTCGAGTTTGTGTTTAGTAGAAGGAAGTTTACTTTTTCTTCCTCCTCCCCTAGATCGTTCTCTTTCCCCTTTAGCTTGTTGTTCTTCATAGTCTTTTTGACTTTGCTCCTCATATACCGCAAGTTGTATCGAAAAAACGCCATTTTCACTTTCAAAAACACTGTTACCAAAGCCAGTATCACCACTTTTCTACTTTTTTCAAGTAGCCACAGCATATCATTGACAAAATAGGGATATATTTTTATAGTGTAGCCATAGTGGCTACTACAAACAATATGCACCTAGAGATCCAGTATGCGAATACAGATAAGCCAGTAGGAGTAATACGTAGCAGCTATCGTGAAGATGGAAAAATAAAACACAAACAATTCGGAAGGATAACAGGACAAACTCTAGAGCAACTTAAAATGTTACAGCTAACCTTTCGTAATGAGGTTATTGCTAAAAGTAATCCAAAAGCTGTACAAATAGTAGGCAGTAAAGAATATGGAGCAAGTCATACGATATTGTCAATGATTAAGGAAATAGGATTAGATAAGGCAATGTATTCACAACCCCAGCCATGGGTGAGTAACATAAGCGCGATGATAATAGGTAGGATAATATTTGCTGGAAGCAAGTTAGCATTATGCAATCAATATAATAATAGTAGTCTTTGGGAACAATGTGGAGTAGAAGGAAGACCAGATGTAAGAAAACATTGTTATGAGGCATTAGATAGACTGCTAGCAAGACAAAAAGGAATTCAGAAGAAGTTAGCCAAGAAACATCTCAAGAATGGAAATCTTGTACTATATGATGTCACGAGCAGTTATTTGGAAGGCCAATACACAAATAGCGAATTGGTAAAATATGGATATAACCGAGACGGGAAGAAGAAACATGAACAAATAGTAATAGGATTAATATGTAATGGAGAAGGTTGTCCAGTAGGAGTAGAAGTTTTCAAGGGAAATACTAAGGATCAGACAACAGTTTCAAACAAGATAGGAGAACTAAAAGAGACGTATGAAATAAAGCAAGCGATATTTGTAGGGGATAGAGGAATGGTAACAGAAGCAATAGCAGAAGAATTAGAGGAAAAAGGTGTAAAGACAATAGGAGCACTAACAAGGGCTGGAATACATAAACTAATAGAAAAAGGAATAATAAAGCCATCTGAGTTCAATGAAAAGAAGATAACAGAGGTAGTAAACGCTGAAAATCCAAGTAGAAGATACTGTTTATGCAAAAACCCTGAATCAGCAAAACGAGATGCAAAAACGAGAGAAAAACTGATTGAACTGACGACTGAGGAGCTTGAAGAAATAGCAAACTACAAGCAAAAAACAACTGTAGAGGTATTGGGAGCACGAGTAGGAAAAGTGCTACAGAAATACAAAATGGGTAAATATATTAGTTGGAAAGTAACAGGAGATAATAAAGAAAAGGAATCAACCAAACATAAGCTGTTATGGAGTAAAAAAGAAGGGGCAATAGCAAAAGCTAAGGATCTAGATGGATGTTATGTAATAACAACCAAAGTAGATGAAAAAACGATGGACAAAGAAGAGGTTGTGACTAGCTACAAGAAACTAGAGCAAGTAGAAAAAGCATTCCGCAATTTAAAAACAGTGCAGTTAGAAATGCGACCTGTGTATCATAATCTAGATCATCGTATCAAAGCACATGTATTTTTATGTATGCTAGCGTATTATGTGCAGTGGCACATGCAAAAACGATTAGGACCATTGTTCAAGAAGGACAAAAAAGGATGGGAAAGAAGATGGACGTTTGTACAAGTAATAGAAACACTGAAAACAATCACCAGAAATAGAATTGAAACAAATGGAATGTCTTTTTATCGGAACACTGTTCCAGACGAAGAGCAAAAATATATCTTAGACCTGATGGGGGTCGAGATGTAGCCATTTTTTATAAAAAATAATTTCACCCTAAAACCTCAAATAGCACGGGATTTTAGGGGTCAAAAACCCTACTTTTTGATGACAAAATGCGATATACCTCTTCAAACACTGTCTCTAACTCATTTATCTTTTCTTCAGGCAAACCTGTCAAGGCTCTTACTTGTCTGTCACTTCTGGTTTTGAAAACTACCATACTAGCTACTATTTTAGCTGATTTGGCTATTTCCGAACAACTCTAGTATTTTTCTTCAGGCTTTTTTCATGAAGGTATCAAAAGCCCAGAAATTCTGGTATGAGGTAAGGTTTCGAAGCGAAACGACGTGTTTGCCTAAGAACAGAAGTAGTACCTCGTAGGTGAAACAGACTCAGTACAAGATTACGTAAAGCAGCAAAGCTTTGAGCTCCTTTCCTTAAACGACAAAAATCCTCTCTCCATATCGTATCCCTCTTGTGATGAGAACGATTCTCTATAGCCCAATGCCCTCGCCACCATAGGTAAAACTTCCTTGCATCCCCATGAGCGCTGGTAATGGCATATTGTGTCTCCTGAGACTTGATTTCACCTGTTGTTTTACACACAACGGTACGAATGCATCGAACGAAATACTGTGCTTCAGGTAACTGTCCTTGGGTTACCTCATCAACTGGTCTTGTTTCAATTTCTCGCAACCATATTTCTCCACTTCTATGCTCTTCATCCTCAATTTGGCTATCCTCTTCACAAAACTCAAGACTAAATGCCCACTCAGCAAATTTCTTTAAACTTGATCGATTATCCTTCAATGCTAAGAAATACCTTCCATTTGCCTCTAACACAGCATCGATAACTGCTCGTTCTGTAAACGCTGCGTCCCCTGTCAGTATCCATGGTCTACCAAACACCTCATTTAATATCCCTATCATTTGCCTAGCTGTTTTCGCTTCATCTGTCTTTACTTGTTCTTGCATTAAAGTCATACCCACTTGATTAATGTACAGTGACAACATGTGCAACCCCTTATCCCCACAACGCTTACGTGTGCTACCCCTAAGGTGTTTCCCATCCACATGAATAGACTTGTTCTGAAATAAGGAATTAGGCAATAAGGCAGTTCCATAAACCAGCACAAACTCCTACTACATCGTCAACAAATCCCTTAATACGATTCCTAAAAGCATACACAAGAATCTTGAAACGCTTCATTCCTCCAATGGCATTCTCAACATATACACGTATCTTGCTCACTGCTTGGTTGTGAGCCTTCTGCTCTTTACTAAGCTTGGGATTAGGGTTGGCTTTGCTCTTCCTAGGTCTCTTATGAGGTATTGCAACATCTGCTCCTTCATAATCTTTCTCGATTCCTTGATATCCTAAATCTACTGCCACTTTAATATCCTCAAACCACTCCTCCTCAGGTGGAAATTCTTCCTTTAGCATTGCATAGTCATGGTTCCGTCCTCCAAAGGTTTGTCCCACAAACAAAATTACCTTCTCCTTGCTGCTTATCACTGTGTTTTTCTGCGTGTGGTTACCCTGTTTGCCACTGTATAACTCCTGTTGCATTTCATCATCCTTTGGGCGTTGATGTTCTCGCTCTGTAACATCAATCAGTATTTCGTCAAGTCCCTCAAAAGCTGCTTTGAAATCCTCTATGTTTTCAAACTCTCTAGCTGGCATATATCCCAAACCACTTAGAGTTTTCGCCATTATTGGTGTAAGACGTTGTACCCAAGCATGGGCATTAGATCGTGATAAATCAAATTTCTCCGCTAGAACATCAAACGTTGGGTAAAGTCTAAGGTAGTAAAGAATAAAGCACAGTTTTATATTGACTGTACTTAGTTTACTGTTTCTTCCTCCTCCTGGCTTACGATGTACTTTCCCTGCTTCTAGAGCCTTTTCATAACGTTGCTTTTCATGGTCTTCTAAAGCTTTAGCAAATGCAGGTTCTAGTTCCTCTACTTTCTTTTCGCTCAATCCTGTTATACTTCTTACTTGTCGGTCATCTCTTGGTAGTAACATTCCTTTATTTTGACCGATTTATTTATTTCAGAACAACTCTAATCACTAACATCTCACTCACTGGAATTACTTTATTCAGTGTTTCTATTGCCCATATTTTAAGTTGGTGTTCTAATTCCACAATACACCTCTCTAGAATCCAGAAAAATCTATACAATGTAACCTCAGAGGGGAGGTACTTTTCACCTTTTAGAGTTCTAAACCCCTGCTCATATAATTCCTCTGCTTGATCTTCAAGCCACTGGTGTAGCTCTCGAACATTTTCAGACCCAGCACAAATCCCCATTAGCACAAGCCTCCATAATGTTTCCATGCTATAACGGCATTTGCTTAATTGCCGTTCCTCTCTAACCCTCATAACATATGCTATTGGACTTGGTATACTCGCTTGATGTGTAGTTCCTGTGTTTTTCATACCTACACATCATTTCTTCTTTTTCTTTTGATTTCATGAAGCACAACAATTTCATAAGAATGCTAGATTTTCTTGTCTAAAACAAACTGATTTAAAATCCCAATTATCCCTTAAGGAACTAAAATACTCTAAATTTTGCCTCTTCAGTTTATTCATAAAAATTAGTGGGCTTTTCGTGAGAATTCTTCTTCATGAAAAAAGCCTGATTTTTCTTGCTTCTTCAAGCGCTTCTTTTAACTCCTCAGGTGTATTGAACTCTCTCTTAGGCAACATACCTAATTTTGCCAAGGCTGCTGAGAGAATTGGCAGCAGCTTATGTACCCAATAGTGTGCACTGGAACGAGACATATCAAACTTCTCTGCTAATTCATCCATTGTAGGATAACTTTTCAGGTAGTAGAGAATAAATTCGAGTTTGTGTTTAGTAGAAGGAAGTTTACTTTTTCTTCCTCCTCCCCTAGATCGTTCTCTTTCCCCTTTAGCTTGTTGTTCTTCATAGTCTTTTTGACTTTGCTCCTCATATACCTCTTCAAACACTGTCTCTAACTCATTTATCTTTTCTTCAGGCAAACCTGTCAAGGCTCTTACTTGTCTGTCACTTCTGGTTTTGAAAACTACCATACTAGCTACTATTTTAGCTGATTTGGCTATTTCCGAACAACTCTATTATTTATGCACTTCAAAATTAGTACTTTTAAAGTGTAAACTAGCATAATTATGCTAAGCATATGGAGGAAACATGTATTTATGTCGCACCCTCAAGTTTTTCTTGCTTATGGTTCTGCTAGGCTTACTCCTAGCCAGTACTGCCCAAGCTAGGATGTCGCTTTATGGTGGGGGAACTTACGCCCCGGGAGACACCATTAATCTAGAAGTCTATTTAGGTGATAATGAGCGTACGGAACTGAGCCTTTATCATATTACAAATCCTGAAAAAGTTTTAGAGCTAGGAGGACCTAGAGGTTTTCAAGGTAGTAATGAACTTGATTTAAATTTACTACGTACCTACTCATTAAAAAAGCGCAAAAGAAATTATTATGAAACAACTAAAGTGCAAGGATTACCTTTAGGAATGTACTTTGCTCAAGCAGGTGAGGGGGAGCAGGCTGCAGCCACTTTAATTTTGGTAACAGACTTGGGAATGGTTGTTAAGTCTGATAAAGATTTAGTGTTAACCTACACAGCCAACTTAGAAAGTGGCAACCCTAAAAAAAGTAGTGTTTATTTGCTTGCTAGTGAAGAAATCTTAAGTGAGATTCTTAGTGACAATGATGGTATAGCTCGTTTTGAGAGAGGCGAGGGTGATCCTGTACTAGCTGCTAATGCTGGCAAATCATGGGCCTTTAGCAGTAGTTACTGGCAAAGTTGGAGCTTGCGTAAGAGCAAGGTTTATTTGCATACAGATCGTTCAGTATATCGTCCTACACACACAGTTTATTTTAAAGGTACAGCACGCTCACCTGCAGGTTTAGAAACCCTAGCTGATGAAGAAGCTATCGTGACAATTCGTGATGCCGACTATGAAGAAATCTACCGTGAAACTTTCACTACCGATGAATACGGCAGTTTTCATGGGGAGATTAGGCTAGGTGCTGAACCACCACTAGGTCGCTATAGCATTGAAACAACAGTTCTAGGAGATTCCCATAGCAGTGATTTTTATGTAGAGGAATTCCAAAAGCCTGAATATAAAGTAACCGTTGAGTCTGATGAGAATTTTACTGTTCAAGGGGGTAAGGCAAAATTTGTAATTAAAGCAGAGTATCTTTTCGGTGGCGCTGTGGCTGGAGGAGAAGTTAATTATGCTGTGCTTAAACAGCCATATTATCGCTACCGCTATACTTCTCGCTTTGGTTTCTATGAAGACTATAGTTACTCGAGCTACTACGGTGGTGAAATGATTGACAGGGGTGAAGGCGTCTTAAATGAAGCTGGTGAGCTAGAAATAGAAATTGACCTTCCCCTTGAAGACGAAGACTACCAAATAACTATACAAGCAGGGGTAACAGATGAAGCTAGGCGTGAAATTAGTGGCACAGGTAAAGTTACTGCTTACCGTGCAAACATCGTATTAAACGTTTCTACCGACCGCTACGCTTATGAAGAAGGAGAAGAAGCGCAAGTACGTGTACAAGCCGAAGATCTAGAAGGAAACCCAATCAGTGTACCTTTTAGCTTAAATAGTGAGCGCTATTACTGGCGACGAGGTATTGGTAGGCAACAAGACAATAAAGAGATTATTCAAGGAGAAACTGATGCTAATGGTGAAGCAATAGTCAAGATTCCCTTTGATAGACAAGGTTCTTATAGTCTTATTGTAGAAGCTAAAGATGAAGTAGGCAAGGCAACTAGCGCTAGCGACTCAGTTTGGGTCTCAGGGAGTTCACGTTGGTACTGGGCTTACGATGCTATTTCTATACGCGCTGATAAGCCTGAATATGAAATAGGCGAAATGGCTCGTTTCGTTATTCAATCGCCTATTGAGGATGCTCATGTACTTTTAACCCATGAGGGAGAGGCTTTAAGAAGTGTGGAATTAATTGAAATTGAAGGCACAGCTCTGACCTATGAGTTAGAAATTACTGAAGACATGTCTCCCAACGGGTTTATTGCTGTAGCTATAGTGGGTGACGGGGAAATGTACTACGAAACTGCAGGTTTTAAAGTTCCCCCTGTAGGTAAGTTTTTGAATGTAGAAATCACCTCTAACTCTGATACCTATGAGCCGGGTGAAGTTGGCACTTTTGATTTGCGCCTATCAAATACTGAAGGTGAGGGTGTACAAGCCCAAGTGGCTCTTGCCTTGGTAGATGAGGGTATTTTCTTAGTTCGCCCTGACAACACACCAGATATACGTGGTTTTTTCTATGGTTTAAAGAGTAACATTGTGGGTACACAGCTTAGTGCTTGGTACTATTTTGGCAATGTTTCTACATTATCAGATACAGCTGTAGGTTCTTTAGAAGCAGCTCCTGAACCTGAGGGTGCTCGAGCAGCTATGAATGAAAGTGTCTTTGCCCAAAGCAAAGATGCTGGTTTTGCTGAGGCAGAACTGCGTGAAGACTTTAAAGACACCATCTTATGGTTACCTACTATAGAAACTGATGAAAATGGTAGAGCAACAGTTGAAGTCACCTTTCCTGATAACTTAACTGAGTGGCGCTTGACCGCAAGGGTTATTACTCTAGGTGATCAAGTAGGAGAAAACACCTATTCAGTCACCACTACTTTACCTGTTATTGCCCGCTTGGCTACACCACGCTTTTTCATTCGTGGTGATGAAGCTTCTGTAAGAGTTATAGGCCAAAACAATTTAGATAGTGACCAAGAAGGTCAATTAGAACTAGCAGCAGAAGGCTTTGAAGTTGCAAACTCTGAGCCACAAACCATTAATCTAGCAGCAAATGCAAGGGGCACCGCTGACTTTGAGGCTACTGCTTCTGATACAGGTACTGCTTACTTAACAGCAACAGCTCTTACCCCCGAAGCCAGCGACGCTATGAAAATCCCTGTACCAGTGCTACCTCATGGTGTACGTGATGAGATAGGTTGGGCTGATAGCGGAACTAGCCTTTGGAGTTTTAACTTACCAGAAAAAGTAGATTTAAACAGCACTCAAGGCGCACTTTATCTAACACCATCATTAGCAGCAGCAGTCTCCCCTGCTCTAGCCTATCTAGCAGGTTACCCCTATGGCTGTACTGAACAAACTATGAGCCGCTTTTTACCTAGTGTTTTAGCTGCACAAGCAGGGGACTTGGCTATGCTACCTGAAGATATAGCTGAAAATCTTGATGACATTGTAGCCAAGGGCTTAAAGCGCCTTTATAGCTTTCAGCACAGCGATGGTGGTTGGGGTTTTTGGCAGTATGACGAGTCTAATCCTTTTATTACTGCCTATGTGGTTAACGGCCTCATTCATGCTCAAGAAGCAGGCTATAATGTGCGTTCTTGGATTTTAGAAAATGCTCTGGAATACTTAAACAACTTTGTAACTAGTGACACTACTTATAGTAATTATCATTTAACTGATTCCGATGCACGGGCTTATGCTTATTATGCTTTGGCTCGAGCAAACAAAGACATAACTGGTTTAGGTATCAAAGTGGGTCGCTATGACATGTCCCCCTACGGCATGGCTTTAAGTGCTTTAGCCCTTGCTATTGCTGGACATGAAAACAGAGCCAATATTTACCTTGATACCCTTCTAGACAAAGTAAGTGAGCATGAAAGGTTTGCTTATTGGGAAAGCAATGCGGCGCGATATTACTGGAATGATGACCAGATTGAGATTACTGCTTATGGGCTTGAAGCCCTAGCTCGTTTACGCCCCAATGACCCCATTATTCCTAAAATAGTTAACTGGTTACTCCTAGAGCGCAAAGGAGCGCGTTGGGTTTCTACTAAAGACACTGCTGCCGTAATTAAATCTGCTCTAATCCTAGCCGAGATTAAGGGGGAGAGTGACGCACAGTATAATGTAGTAGTTAATTTGAATAGTCGTCAACTTGAGGAGAAACTTATTGTAGGACAACAGAATGAAGCGATAAAGCTTGATCTGAGTGAATTACAAGCTGGTGAGAACCAACTAGAAGTAACAGTTAATGGTAGTGGCACACTTTACTTAAGTGCTAGTGTTTCTTTCTTTGAAGAAAGAAACTTTATCAAAATTGATGCTGAACACTTCTCTATAAATCGTACCTATGAGTCACTAACCCCTGAATTTAATGAGCGTGAGCAGCGTTACACTTACACTCGCAAACCTCTAAAAGAGGCCAGTGTAGGTGATTATGTTTTAGTAACAGTCAAACTCAAGCCCAAAGGTGACTACCGCTATGTATTAGTGAATGAACCTTTGCCAGCAGGCTACCGCGTCATTGAAAATGATAACTCTTTTAGAATCGCAGGGGTAAAACCACGCTACGGCTACAATTATTATGGTTGGAACTATTGGTATGATGGGCGTGATGTCCGTGACGAACGAGTGGATTACTACTTTACTTACCTAAGCAGGCCTGTAGAGTTTACCTACATCTTGCGGGCTGAGACGCCAGGGACTTTTGCAGCTTTACCTACACAAGCTTGGCTTATGTATGAACCAGAAGTTCGGGGAATAGGAAGGCAGAAAACTCTGCAAGTTAGTGCAGGTGAGTAGCCTTTGTGCTATGTCTAGAGTCTAGGTAATCTTGACTCTCTTACTTTACAAAAAAGCGACCCCTATTTAATGGGTCGCTAAATTCTCTAATGATATCTTCAACAGAGGCATTCTTTCGCGCTTCATCAACTAGTCTTCTCAAAGCAGCTAATGCGCTATCACGTTGAACAGTAAGCCATTCCCAAATTTTGTTGCAGAACCCAAAAGCTCAAGCAGTAAAAAGCTATACTCAAGCTTTTTCATCCTAGTTAGCAACCAGAGCTTACAAAGTAGCAAGCTGTGTTTGTCCAACCTCACTGCTTAACTCATCTAAAAATGCTCGAGCCCCCAACAAATCATCAGTATCAAAACCCTCAGTAAACCAGATATAAACACCATTAATCATTGAGTGAGCTTCAGCAGTTTTGCCTTGTTTTTGCCAGAACTTACCTAAACTCATAGCTGCCCTAAGCTCAAGCATACGAGCTTCTTGGTCTTTAGCTACTTTAAGTGCCTGCTGAAAGTTTTCCTCGGCTTCATTGGCAGCCTGTTGACCACCTGCTTTTAAAAGTAAATCTCCTTTAAGCCGAAGAACTTCTGCTTTGTAAAAGTAGTCTTGGCAACTTTGTATTATTTCTAATGCTTCTGTTAAAGCCTCGAGTCCCTGATCTACATAGCCAAATTGATTACTTGCTTCTGCTAACAAAGCAAGATAATAAGGGCGATCTAACTCTGCACCAACATCTCGACAGGCAGCTAAACCTTCTTGCATTAAATCTAGGCCATCTTCTTGCTGATTAATCATGACTGAGGCCCAACCTTTGAAAATAGTTCCTTTAGCCAAACGATAAGGAAAACCATTCTCAGCAGCAATATTTATAGCAGTCTCTGCCCACTCTTCAGTTGATTTCTTTTCTAACCGTAATTGATATAGCCATGCCACATGAGTTTGGGCGCTTGCTAGACTATAAAGGTGATTAGGTTCCTCAGCTTGCTTTAAGCCATCAAATGCTCTTTGTAAAGCTTGATCTGGATAGCCTAAACACCAAAGTGCTAGAGAAGCCCAGCCATAACAACCCACACCCGGGTTTTCACCATAGGAAGCCATTATCTTTCGGTGATGCTTTGGATCATACAAAGAAAGTCCTTGTTCTGCATGTTTTAAGGCAGTATTAAAAGATGCCTGATGGAATGTAGAGCAAGCTAATAAGTCAATAGACTCGAGCAAGATTTCACCATCATGCCAATCATAAGGTAGGTCTAAACGCTTCTCCATCATTTTTTGTGCCTTGCTAAAATCACCTTGTGACTCATACATTGTGGCTAGTCCAAACCATATGAAAGCTACCTGAGGAGGGTCCCCTAGAGACTTACACAGTTCATTAGCACGCTTATAAAGATTTTCCACCTCTGGATTAGCCCAGCCCTTAGTAGCGCTAAGGGGAGGTCCTAAGGCAGCTAATATGCTTAGCTCTAATTTTTTATTGTCAGCTACATTAACCTTTTTAAGAAGATTAAGTGCTTTGGTAAGATGGTTGATAGCCTCCTTATAAGCACTGCGTTGTATGGCCTGTCTTGCTGCTAATTGCAAGTACTCTATAGCTTTTAAGTGGTCACGCCCACATATAAAATGTCCTGCTAATTCAGCTGCTTTTTGAGTAGCAAGTTTAGCCCAACCTGCCTCGAGCCTCTCACCAATATTACGATGCATTCGTGCTTGACGTCCTGCTGGTATTTGCTTATAAAGAATTTCTTGATAGAGCTGATGTTGAAATTTAAACCGTGTTGAGACTGTACCATCGGGCCATTCAGCTGTAGTGGTTTCTTGTAAAAAACTCCCTAGTTTGGCTAGTTTGATGCAGTGATTTTCAATATCTTCTTCCTTAACATCAATAGTTGCTGCTACTGTTGCTGCTGCAAATTCTAATCCCACCACACTTGCTGCTTCTAGAATGTTTTGCCCTACAGAATCAAGTTGATTATAGAGATGTTCTATTAACTGACGTACATTTTCTGGTATCTCTTGCAAGAGTTCTGCAAATCTTTCCTTGTCATCTAACTCTGCTCCTTGTGCTAACCAAGTATCTACTACACTACGCAGAAAAAGTGGATGACCATCTGTACGTTTATGTAACAACTCAGTAAATTCAGTAGATAATTTTGCTTCTGGAAAGCGCTTAGTCAGATAGTCATTCACATCAGTTTCCACTAAAAGTGGCAAGGTTATTTCTGCACAATGCCCAAAAATACTTAATCTTTGTTTCATGCTTTGCAAAGGGTGGTCAGGGATTTGCATTTCGCCAAGGCGATAAGTAGCTATTATCAGCAAATGAGCTGGTTTTTGGCGTTGTGCTAAGTAGGTAAGCAAATCTAAAGTGGAATTATCGCCCCAGTGAAGATCCTCTAGCAGTAATACTAATGGTTTACTAGCAGTAAGATGCTCGAGCGTTTCCACCATTTCCCTTAACATACGCTCACAAGTAGAGCCCAAGACTTTATTTTGTAAAGCTACAAATTCCTCATCAGTTATTAGCCAAGGCATTTGTACTAACCAAGAAGGTGCTCTTTTGGCTAATAGTGCAATGACTTCCTTGCCATCAGCCTCTTCACATAAGTGACCTAGTGCCTCTAATACAGGCATATAAGCTTCACCTTGGCTCGAGCGCTCGAGGCATTGACCAAATGCAATTCTTAAGTTTGCCTTCTCTTTAATTTGTGCTAGGAAAGTATTAACTAAAGCAGTTTTTCCTAAGCCTGCTTCCCCAGTAATGAATATTAGTTGCCGTTTACCAGCCAAAGCTACTTTTAGGAAGTCATTTAATTGATCTAGCTCTTGTTGTCTAGCAACAAATGAACCCTCAATAACTCTACTAGTATCAACTATAGCTTGTGCTACCATAGAAGTAGTAGCTGGCAACTCTAAAGATTTTTGTTTGATGCTTTCAACTAATTCAATTGTTTCTGCTTCAGGCTCACCATCTAGCTCATCTTTTAAGAATTTTTGAAATGATTCAAAAGTTTGCAGAGCCTTGCTGCGTTGTTCGGCCCAATATAAATAACGAAGTTCATAGCGTAACACTTCTTCGGCAAATGGGTCAGCTTTACGTAAAGGTAAGAGAACTTCTGCAGCCTCTTCATAGCTCTTGTTGGCTTCTAGTTGGGCTGCTAGTGAAAACGCTGTTTTATGCCATACATTATTTAAGTCTTCTCGAGTAGTCTCGAGCCAACTCTCAAACTCAGGAGAATCATCAAGCCTAGCACCTTGTAGAAATTCACCAGTATAAATTTGCGTTGCTGTCAAAAGGTTCTTGGCATCAATAGCATACTTAAAGTCTTTTACATCAGTACAAATGTTCCAACGCAAACGAGTTCTTTCGCTCTCTAAATCTACAACATAGTCTAGGTTTTTGGTTCTGCTTAATATCTTTCTTAAATTACTGCGAGCATTAGTTTCAGGTATATCTGGCCAAAAAATATAGGAAAGTTTTTCACGGCTAACCCAACCACCTTGGTAAGCAAGGTAGTACAAAAGGGCAGAGATTTTACCTGTTGGGGGCTCTAGCCATTCATCTTGCCATTTTATAGCAGGGGTACCAAGCAACCTGACATAAGTAGACATAGCTTTTTATCTTACCATGCTTTTAGGATACGATCTCAAACAAACAAGCATCTACAATAGCTAAAACTTCAACCAATAGATTTTTAGAAGCTTTTTCTATGAAATTGATATTCCAGCTTTGGTAATCAAAAGATTTAAGTTGCTCACACATAACGAACCCTGTAACTAATGAACTTTGTGTTACAGCCGCATGAAAGGGGAAATTCCTATTAGTTTTTGTCAAAGGGCAACATATCACCATGCCCGTAGCTTCGTTGAAAGCATCTTTGAGCAGTGAGGTGAACCCAATTGATCGGACAAAAAATTAAGGTTAATTAAGACCTACTAAAATGATATCAAATTGAGATTACATTGTTTGTAAGCTTGATAACAACCTATCCTGTTATTATTGATTTAGTTTTCTCCTCTCTGTAAACTAATTCAGGCGTTTTGTACTGCAATGATTGATGCGGACGTTCACTGTTATAAAATTGTAAGTACTTTCCTATTTCTTCCCTTCCTTGCTCTATATTTTTGTATTCCTTTAGATATACTTCTTCATACTTTACCGTTCTCCACAACCTTTCTGTAAATATATTATCCATGTAGCACCCTCTTCCGTCCATGCTGATTGCTATTTCGTTTGCCTTCAATATATCCGTAAACTCATGACTTGTGTACTGACTACCTTGATCTGTATTGAATATCTCTGGCTTCTCTCCTTCCAACGCCTCTTCTAATGCTTCTATACAAAACTCTGCTTTCATGCTATTCGAAACTTCCCATGAAACAACATAACGGCTATACCAATCCATTACTACTACCAGATAGCAATATCCTCCTTGCAAACGTATATACGTAATATCACTAGCCCATACCTGATTTGGTTTGTTTATGATTTTGTTTTTCAGAAGGTATGGGTAAATTTTATGTCCTTCCTTTGGTTTACTTAGTTTGGGTTTGGCATATATAGCTTGCAAACCCATCAGACACATCAAACGATATACTCTTTTATGATTGACCTTATAGCTTTCTCTATTTAGCATTGCTGTTATCTTGCGATAACCTAGAAAAGGATGATCTGTATACAACTCATCTATCCTTTGCATCAAGCATTCATTGAGATCGCTGATTCTTGTAGGTCGATAGTAATAACTACTACGATTCAGTCTCAGTAACTCACATTGCTTAGTAATGCTCAATTGAGGGTGCCTTGGATCAACTATCAACATACGTTCCTCTTGACTCAGTTTTTGAGCCCTTTGGACAAAAAATCTAGTTCCATTTTCAATTTGCCAATCTGTTCGTACAGTGCAGCCTCTCTACGTTCTTGTAGTCTTGCTTTTCTACCTCTTAGTAATGAAAACCTTTCATGCAGTGCTTCTGATCCAGCTTTTTTCCATTCTTTAGACTTGTTCAGAAATAAGCTAGCGTGCATTATAAAATGTACAATTGCTCAATTTAAAGCTCCGGAAATGCAAAATGTGACAGCTAAGTCTTAGCAAGGGTACAAATCTTTTATCTAATGAGTCAACTATTTGGTCCAACATTTTGTTTCCGAACAACTCTTTTAATTTGAGTGGTGTGTACACCATATTGATTTGCTAATTCTGCAAGATTCTTCTCTCCAACTATGGCTGCTGCTGCAACTTTAGCTTTGAATTCTTTCTTATATGTTTTTCTTATTCCTTTTGTCTGGCTCATTTATATCTCCATATTCTAGATATTTTACATCTTCTATGGACCTTAATTTCGCCGGGGTTTTCTGTCCAGTTTTTGGGGGTAAGCTCAAATTTACTTGCTTTTTCCCTCTCTTTTTATCTTTATTCTGTCCCCATTTTGCTAATGGACATTCCTCTCCTTCAAAATAACTTGAACTCATGTCATACATTAATACTTTCTCCCCTTTGACATGCCTATTTGTTAATTTCTTTTCTATATATCCTTGCCTTGCTTCCAACCATTCAATTACCTTACACACTTCTTCTTCCCTTGCTTTCCTTACTTCTAGCATTTCTGGTAAAGTTGTTGTTTCCCACCATCTTATTGTTGCTAATTTACTATTTGGTGCTAGTATCCTTGCTGCTATCAATGCTTCTACTAAGTTTCTTTCTTGTGTGGCACGACTTGCTATTAACCTCTTAAACTCTAGTTTCTCCATAGCTTTTATTACTGCTTTTACATGTCCATGATGCTTAGATTCAATCACTTCAAAAGCTTGATCTATAGGTACAAACTGCTTACCCTTTAAACAGCTTCGGATCATTTCTATAATTTCATCACCTAGTGGACTTAGGTTTGCTAGGGTTTCTTTTTTTACCTTGCCATCTTTACGATAAGAACGTCTCAGTAAGTAAGATTTATAAGTTTTTCCTTTATACTGGCGAGTGCTTGTAGCTACATGCATCCCAGAAGACCTATTCCTCATAGCTAAAGTACAGGATAGCAGATTTTGACAATTAATTCAACTTTTAGTGTCTACAGTATTGCACCCTAAATTACCCATTTGCATTGTGTAGAAAGATGCTAACGCCGATTTTGATCAATAAACTTCAGTATGAATAATAATATTCGTTTTTTAATCATTAAGTTTAGTAAAGGTTTTGATGTGCAAGTAAATAGCCTCAAAACCCTAGTTTTAGTCACTATCATAATGACCCTTTTAGCTGCTTGTGGTACAAGCCATCAAAGATTACCCGAAGAAAAAGGAACAGCCTTTTCTAATAATTTACGTGAAACTGAAATCATCTTACCAGGCTTTAATGAAGTTCAAAAAGTTACTTATGAAATAGTTGGTGATGAGGCCATATTCCAAGGTGACATCATCCTTGGCAAAGTAGATGCTGAAGGTAATCTAATTAAAGACGAGTTAGATACTGAAGGTATTATTACTGATACAGGCTGCTTTACTCTTTGGTTTTGGAACTGTCATTACCGTTGGTCTGGTGGCGTTATCCCTTATGTTATTAATAGTAATGTGAATTCAACTGGTGTAACAAATATCCAGAGTGCCATAAACCATTGGGAAAGCAAAACAGATATTAATTTTGTAGCAAGAACTTCGCAAAGTAGCTATGTCTCATGTCTTGCATAAATAATCCTGTCAGAGAAGCAGAAATGCGATAAGCGTTTGATATTCATATCTTAAATAAATAACCTTGTCAGAGATATAAATAGTAGAGTTGTTCGGAAACAAAATGTTGGACCAAATAGTTGACTCATTAGATAAAAGATTTGTACCCTTGCTAAGACTTAGCTGTCACATTTTGCATTTCCGGAGCTTTAAATTGAGCAATTGTACATTTTATAATGCACGCTAGCTTATTTCTGAACAAGTCTAATGTGTAATAAGTTTTTATATGAACGGCATACCAATTCATGATAAACATAGTCGTGATCTACTAGAAAAAATACAAAAACCAAATTGAAGTGTCTTTTCTACTGTACAATAGTAGAACTACAAACCAAATTGAAGTGTCTTTTCGCCCTACTCGATCTTTTCCTCAAAACTAATAGTAGAACTACTTTTCACTGGAATTACGCAGATTTTAATGATTCGTCTAGATAAAGGTTTTTGTTGGTCATGCACTATAAGATGTGTCTCTGACACAAAGTCATTTTTATGGCTTCCTGCGCAGTGATTTTGCTCACCTCAAAATGCCTCCTAAAACTTTTTGAGGTAATTTTACACTTATGCTTTCCTTCAGATAATACCTCAATCTGTCTGGAACAGTGTTTACACTTTAAGAGGGTAAATCACTCCTGCACACATCTTTACAAAGGTATCTGAGGAATACCTTGTTTGGAAAAGACTCTTTAAGGGGTGCGTAATTCCAGTTTTCAAAACCTTGAAGAAGTTTCTCCCAGTACTGCTAGTCGTTTCTTTGCTAACCACACGACTAGGATGTACAGAGAATTCTCTTCTACTCTGAGTGAATGGCAGCTTTGTATCCTTTGGCTTCTTTACAGTAATGCAAATCGTCGTGGTAGACGCGCTCACATTGCTCTTAAGGTAGACCTGACCAGCATTGAAAAAACAGGAGTTAAATTGCCTTTTGTGTTTTTGTTTAACAAGATATTTGGCATTCATATAGTTGTCCTACATGCCCATGTTGGGCATGTATCTTTTCCTCTAGCATTTCGTATATATTTAGGGAAAGGAAGAACAACACAAGTAAAACTAGCATTACAAATACTAAAGGACTTTCCACCAGAAATGTGGCCAAGTCGTACAGTAGTGCTAGCAGATGCAGGATTTGGAACAAAAGAATTAATCAGGGGGTGTAAAAAGCTAGGATTTGATAGGACAATAGTAGGAATAAGGAAAGATAGAAAACTAGTGACAGGACAGAAAGTGTGTGAAGTTAAAAGGGGAGCAAAAGTAAGATTGCATGACATAAGAGAAATAGAGTTAACAGTCAGTAGTGCGCGAATAAGAAGAGATGGGAAATACAAGATGTATTATACGGTTTCAACATTTAAAGCTTCAGGGAAGTGGTTAAGAAAAAGGTATCGAATGAGATGGTTGATAGAGACTTTTTTTCAAAGCGTAAAGTATGATTTTGGATTGAAAGAAACGAGATTAAGGACGGAAATAGGAATAAAGATGTGGATATATCATACGTTTTTGGCATATAGCTTAGCGATGTTAGAAAGAGCGAAAGAGGGGTTAAGAACAGATATAAGACACAAACTAACAATGGAACAGGCAGCAAGGCAAATAGCAGAGGTATTAATAGGGGAATGGATATTAGCAGCAAAGGAAAAGGAGTGTGAAAGACTGAGGGAGAAGATATATTTTCGAGAACGTTTATCAGAACAAGGATTAAGTGGAGTTTTAATTTAATTAAAGATCATTTAGGGAAATTTGCTAAGCAAGTTTCATTGGTAATTCTTCATGAATTTAGGCTATTTTTACTCTCAAGCCATTTTAGTCTTCTATGTCCTAAACACATTTTTTCTTGCAAGACATGAGTATGCCAAACCATTTCCACGGAATCATAGAATTGGTAGGGGTGCCCCTTGTGGGTACCCCAAACGACGGAAATACCCATTTCGCAAATCAACCACAAAATGGACAATCACAAACAAAACAATCACCAATTATGGGGCAACCATCAATTATGGGGCAACAAAACGTAGGGGTGCCCCTTGTGGGTACCCCAAACGACGGAAATACCCATTCTGTAGAACAATCACAATCATCGCAATCACCACAAACACAAACACGGCAATTGCAAATGGGGCAATTATCAATTATGGGGCAACCACAAGGGATTGCCCCTACCGTTACGGTTGGTAATGTGGTTGGGGCATTTAAATCATTGTCTACCAATGAATATATCAAAAACGTTAGACTTGTTCTGAAATAAGGAATTAGGCAATAAGGCAGTTCCATAAACCAGCACAAACTCCTACTACATCGTCAACAAATCCCTTAATACGATTCCTAAAAGCATACACAAGAATCTTGAAACGCTTCATTCCTCCAATGGCATTCTCAACATATACACGTATCTTGCTCACTGCTTGGTTGTGAGCCTTCTGCTCTTTACTAAGCTTGGGATTAGGGTTGGCTTTGCTCTTCCTAGGTCTCTTATGAGGTATTGCAACATCTGCTCCTTCATAATCTTTCTCGATTCCTTGATATCCTAAATCTACTGCCACTTTAATATCCTCAAACCACTCCTCCTCAGGTGGAAATTCTTCCTTTAGCATTGCATAGTCATGGTTCCGTCCTCCAAAGGTTTGTCCCACAAACAAAATTACCTTCTCCTTGCTGCTTATCACTGTGTTTTTCTGCGTGTGGTTACCCTGTTTGCCACTGTATAACTCCCGTTGCATTTCATCATCCTTTGGGCGTTGATGTTCTCGCTCTGTAACATCAATCAGTATTTCGTCAAGTCCCTCAAAAGCTGCTTTGAAATCCTCTATGTTTTCAAACTCTCTAGCTGGCATATATCCCAAACCACTTAGAGTTTTCGCCATTATTGGTGTAAGACGTTGTACCCAAGCATGGGCATTAGATCGTGATAAATCAAATTTCTCCGCTAGAACATCAAACGTTGGGTAAAGTCTAAGGTAGTAAAGAATAAAGCACAGTTTTATATTGACTGTACTTAGTTTACTGTTTCTTCCTCCTCCTGGCTTACGATGTACTTTCCCTGCTTCTAGAGCCTTTTCATAACGTTGCTTTTCATGGTCCTCTAAAGCTTTAGCAAATGCAGGTTCTAGTTCCTCTACTTTCTTTTCGCTCAATCCTGTTATACTTCTTACTTGTCGGTCATCTCTTGGTAGTAACATTCCTTTATTTTGACCGATTTATTTATTTCAGAACAACTCTGTTAAACAAAACAATTGGCAACCATTCAATAAAAAATTGTGGCAACGCAATTATTACGAACACATCATTCGTAACGAAAAATCTTATCAACGTATCTCTGAATACATCCTTAACAACACCAAAAAATGGGCAGATGACTGCTATCATGTTTAAATATCGGGGCACTGAACAGTGATGCTGATGGTTCATCATAGGTAATGAGGTCTTGTTCTATCCCTATTATCAGCATTTCTTTTTATTTTACTGCTTCGAATGCTTCGTTTTTGGTTCTCCACGCTTTGCTAATGCCTATAGCGCCCACATAGCTGGACTATCACTCTTCTTTAGATTTTTTCTCAATTTTAGTTTCTTGAGCTTTAGCAAAACCCCAATGTAACAAGAAAAGCTTTTGTGAACTATTTTCTGGTTTGCTACGTTCATAACGACTGAATAAATCTGACAAGCTTTGTTGTAAAGAAGTTGCCTCTTCTTCTGAAAGATAAAACCCACCTAACTCCACAATGTTTAGATTGTATGGTTTGGGAAAATCAAGCTGGTCATGCCATTGGGTTTGTTCTTTGTGTGCGTAGAATTTATTAAACTGACCATTTTGTATACGAACTTTTATACCTACTTGTGGAGTAAGGTCTTTAGGGAGAAAACTGTGATAAAATATTTCAAAGAAAGCATCTATCAGAGTTTCAGCAAACTCCTTAGAGGATGTTGCCTTACTGACCTTATAAGGAATTATAAAGTCTTTTGCACTGGTACGGTAATATTTTGTAGGGCTGCCAGCCCTAGGTTCTATCTTGGCAATTTCTAACAAGTCATGCTTGCAAAGTTTGCCCACATAGTAGTGTAAGTCTTTAATAGTCATATCAAGTTCTAAAGCTACATCTTTCATAGTTCTAGCTGGGCCAGAAAAAGCCAATAAGTAAGGTATTAACTTGTTGTCTAACAAAATTTGGGCAGCTTTAGGATCACTTATAACAAGCTGTTTCTTACGCCTTTTGTATTTAGGCTTACTCATACCTTGAATTGTAATACAGACAAAGACTTCAAAGGTACATGAGAACGTCTTTAAGTGAAATTTAATACTTTTAAATCAACCTACTCAAGAAGCTCAAATTAAATCCTTACCAAACAGGCTTTTAAAGCAAAACCCATTAATTTTCTAGTCGAAAAAAGCCATTGATTTCAGACTAGATTAGAATCTATAGTTAGTTTATTAGAGAATTTATGGAATTAATTAGATTAATATTTACCAACTACACTATAAAATCACAAAAGATAAGAGCTATCTGCCCAGATCACTTATCTACTGTATTTTATTTGGTAAATATTCCTCATTCATAAATTCTTAAGAAGAAGCCTTAACTCAACTTGAATTGGCGAAAGCCAAGAAAGGTTTTAAGTTTTATGACTAAAGCTATAAGTTGTTTTACGGTTATTTTGGTATTGCTTTTGGTGTCTTGTGGGAAAAATGTTTCTAATCCTGTAGTGCCTTCTTCTGAAAACGAAGAAACAGCTGATGGAGAGATATTTGTTCAGGCAGCTCAAATCCGCTATGTTGCTACTAGTGGCGATGATACTAGCAACGATTGTTTAGCAGCAGCTAACCCTTGTAGTACGATACAACATGCTATTGATGAAGCAGCTGCAGGAGATACTGTTGATATTGCTGCTGGTACTTATAATGAGCATGATATCATTATTGATAAAGACCTTATATTAAAAGGTGCTGGTGCTGATAATACTGTTATTGATGCTGAGGGGTTGGGTAGAGTAATCCTTATTGAATCTGATTTGGAAAGTACTATTGATAGTTTAACTGTTACTGGTGGAGATGTTGATGATGGCCCTCAAGACTACACTGACTATGTTTGCAATTACGGTGGCAGTGGTGGTGGTATTTTTAATAAAGGTGATTTAACTATCACTGACTCAACTATAAATGGAAACTCTGCTACTAATTATGGTTGTGGTGGTGGTATTTATAATAGAGGGAATTTAAGTATAAATAGCTCAACTATCAACGAGAATACTGCTGACGGTGGAGGTTCTGGTGGTGGTATCTTTAATGATGGTCACTTAACTATTGCTGACTCAACTATTAGTGAAAATTTTGCTAATCGCAGTGGTATCGGTGGTGGCATTTATAATAATAGTAACTTAACTAGACTTGTTCTGAAATAAGGAATTAGGCAATAAGGCAGTTCCATAAACCAGCACAAACTCCTACTACATCGTCAACAAATCCCTTAATACGATTCCTAAAAGCATACACAAGAATCTTGAAACGCTTCATTCCTCCAATGGCATTCTCAACATATACACGTATCTTGCTCACTGCTTGGTTGTGAGCCTTCTGCTCTTTACTAAGCTTGGGATTAGGGTTGGCTTTGCTCTTCCTAGGTCTCTTATGAGGTATTGCAACATCTGCTCCTTCATAATCTTTCTCGATTCCTTGATATCCTAAATCTACTGCCACTTTAATATCCTCAAACCACTCCTCCTCAGGTGGAAATTCTTCCTTTAGCATTGCATAGTCATGGTTCCGTCCTCCAAAGGTTTGTCCCACAAACAAAATTACCTTCTCCTTGCTGCTTATCACTGTGTTTTTCTGCGTGTGGTTACCCTGTTTGCCACTGTATAACTCCTGTTGCATTTCATCATCCTTTGGGCGTTGATGTTCTCGCTCTGTAACATCAATCAGTATTTCGTCAAGTCCCTCAAAAGCTGCTTTGAAATCCTCTATGTTTTCAAACTCTCTAGCTGGCATATATCCCAAACCACTTAGAGTTTTCGCCATTATTGGTGTAAGACGTTGTACCCAAGCATGGGCATTAGATCGTGATAAATCAAATTTCTCCGCTAGAACATCAAACGTTGGGTAAAGTCTAAGGTAGTAAAGAATAAAGCACAGTTTTATATTGACTGTACTTAGTTTACTGTTTCTTCCTCCTCCTGGCTTACGATGTACTTTCCCTGCTTCTAGAGCCTTTTCATAACGTTGCTTTTCATGGTCTTCTAAAGCTTTAGCAAATGCAGGTTCTAGTTCCTCTACTTTCTTTTCGCTCAATCCTGTTATACTTCTTACTTGTCGGTCATCTCTTGGTAGTAACATTCCTTTATTTTGACCGATTTATTTATTTCAGAACAACTCTACTATTACTAACTCCATGATTAGTGAGAATAAGGCTGTTTATGGTGCTGGCATATCGAGCGGCCCCTTTAGTGATAACACTACTGACCCTGTGGTCTTAACCATTATTAACTCAGCTATCATTAAGAATCATGCTAATAATGGTGGTGGTATTGCAAATTATTCTAGTAGAACAGTTGCCAGTAAATTAACTATTATCAGCTCAACTATCAGCGAGAATCGTGGTGGTGGCGGCGGTATTGATGGTGAAGGCAATATAACTATTACTAATTCAACTATCAGTAAGAATGAGTCTCGTCAAAATGGTGGTGGAATAAGGATTGGTAGTGGCTTAGGCTTCGTGACAATCAATAATTCAACTATCAGTGAGAACAAGATTATTGGTAGTGGCGTTGGTAGTAATATTTATACTCATTCTTTCAGTAATATACCTGTCAACCTCAAAAACACTATAATAGCCAACGATAATTTGGGAAATAATTGCGTTGGAAATAATATTACTTCGCAAGGGTATAATCTAGCTAATGATAATAGAGTTGTTCGGAAATAGCCAAATCAGCTAAAATAGTAGCTAGTATGGTAGTTTTCAAAACCAGAAGTGACAGACAAGTAAGAGCCTTGACAGGTTTGCCTGAAGAAAAGATAAATGAGTTAGAGACAGTGTTTGAAGAGGTATATGAGGAGCAAAGTCAAAAAGACTATGAAGAACAACAAGCTAAAGGGGAAAGAGAACGATCTAGGGGAGGAGGAAGAAAAAGTAAACTTCCTTCTACTAAACACAAACTCGAATTTATTCTCTACTACCTGAAAAGTTATCCTACAATGGATGAATTAGCAGAGAAGTTTGATATGTCTCGTTCCAGTGCACACTATTGGGTACATAAGCTGCTGCCAATTCTCTCAGCAGCCTTGGCAAAATTAGGTATGTTGCCTAAGAGAGAGTTCAATACACCTGAGGAGTTAAAAGAAGCGCTTGAAGAAGCAAGAAAAATACTGATTGATGCTACAGAAAGGAAACATAGACGCCCTAGTGAAGAAGAAAAGCAGGAGGAGCTATATAGTGGAAAAAAGAAGGGGCACACGGTAAAAAACACAATAATAGCAACAGGAAGAAAGGTAATAATCTATGTAGGAAGGACATTTGCTGGGCGGAGACATGACTATGGGATGTTTAAGGAGGAGTTTCCACCTAAACAAGGCTGGCTGAAAGAGGAGGGAAAAAGAGCAAATCTAGACTCAGGTTATCAAGGTATAAACAAGGATTATGGGATAGGAGCAGCGATACCAAAGAAAAAGCCAAGGAAGAGTAAAAAGAATCCTAATCCAGAGCTAACAGAAGCAGAGAAGGAGAGGAATAAAAGGCTGGGCAAAGCAAGGATATATGTAGAACATGCCATAGGAGGTATGAAACGCTTTAATATACTAGTGCATGCCTTTCGGAATCGCAAGACAGGTTTTGCAGATAGCGT
Source organism: Trueperaceae bacterium (assembly GCA_965223045.1). Lineage (GTDB taxonomy): Bacteria > Deinococcota > Deinococci > Deinococcales > Trueperaceae > CBDCVN01. The sequence goes on along the minus strand of CBDCVN010000013.1, from coordinate 1,300,364 downwards.
TATAGCTGTCTGTGGGGGGCTTTGGAATTTTTTGATTGTTTAAACTATTTATTTCCGAACAACTCTAATACTTGTAGTCTAACTGAACCAACTGACAAACCCAGCACCGATCCTAAGCTAGAGCCTTTAGCGGACAATGGTGGTCCTACTCAAACACATGCTCTTGCTGCAGATAGTCCAGCCTTGTATGCTATCCCTGTAGGCGAAAATGGTTGTGGCACAGACATTATCACAGATCAGCGTGGTGAAGTTCGTCCTTTTGGAGCAGGTTGTGAAATAGGTGCTTTTGAAATTTCTCCTTTAGAAGCTACTAATCACTTAATGGATTATGTTGTAGCAGCTAACCTAAACCAAGGTACAGAACAAGCCTTATTAGATAGCTTAGACGCTGCCCTTGAAAAGATAAATGCTGAGCAAAATCATGTAGCTATTAATATCTTGCAAGCCTTTATTAAAAAAGTAGAGGCTCAAAGTGGTAAAAAAATAAGCTCTGCTGACGCTGATGAGTTTATTCTAATAGCAGAAGGAGTTATTAGTGGCTTGTAAAGGTTAAAGAGCCTTGTTGGCAAAACTACAGTTCTTAATTAGTATGACCCACCCTGCTAAACAAGGTGGGTTTCTCAATTAAAATTAATATACGATTCCTAAAACTTCATTCTGAGTTTATTAAACGATTGGTAGGGGCACGCCGTGGCGTGCCCCTACAGTATAGAAGCATCACATCCTTCTGTACTTTACAAATGAATTACCACGGAAATACCATATCCCTACAGGGATATGGTATTTTTTATGTTCTACAAATGTATTGAACCCAAAAACATGTATCCCTATAGGTTACCCTTTATAATGCTATTGCACTTATAGATCATGAAATATAATCCAAACATACACCACCGCCGATCAATACGTTTACAGGACTATGATTATTCACAACAGGGGTTATATTTTATTACCATCTGCACCCAAAATAAATTATGTTTGTTTGGAAAAATTGAAGATGGGAACATGCAGTTAAACGTTGCCGGAAACATGATTAGACAACAATGGTTAGGGTTGGTGCATCGTTTTAATACCATCAAATTACATGAATTTATCGTCATGCCAAACCATTTCCACGGAATAATAGAATTGGTAGGGGTACCCCTTGTGGGTACCCAAAACGACGAAAATCCCCATTTCGCAAACCAACCACAAACAAAACAATCACAAATGGGGCAATTATCAATTGTATTGGGGCAACCACAAGGGATTGCCCCTACCATCAACGTTCAAAATGCGAAACACTTGCCAAACGTTGAACCATCACAAACGGAACAATCACAAATGGGACCATCACCAATAATTGGGCAACAAAACGTAGGGGTGCCCCTTGTGGATACCCAAAACGACGGTAATCTTCGATTTTACAAGCTGAAATTTGACACTACTGGGATTTAGATTACATTCCCCACACAGTAATCTTCTGACCTCGATAAATTTCTTCTTGTTTAAATATTTTTTCTTCCCAAGGTTTTTTAGAGCGATCAAATATTACTAAATGCCCATCTTTACTAGCACACTTATCCATGTAGTTCCAAGTTTGTTCTAAACCTTCTAACAGAGTACTTTCTAGTGACTTGTATAGTATTTTTAGTTCTATAACTACTTTTTGGGTTTGTTCACTAGACCACACCTCTAAGGGGTTTGTAATTTCTTTATAATCTGAATTTTCTACTTGCTGATGGGGCCAAATGATTAGTAAGTCTGTTCGTTTTTTACCTAGGCCATATTCACGTTCTATTCTGCCTCCACTATTTATTATTCGTTGTAAAAATGCTTGTAATAGTAGTTGTGGACCAGCTTCTTTGTAATCAAAGCGTTCTACCCAACTTTCAGAGTGTTCTCTAAAAAACTGCTGGAAAGCACTTAGGAGTTTATCTATATTTAATTTACCCTGTTCTATGTACCAAGCTGATTCTTGACTAATTGTTAGCTGGGTGCTGTAAGTTAGTTCCCGAGGAATGACTTCTTGATAAATAGGGTTAGCAATTTTTAGTTGTCCTTGAGTTTTTATTAGGCCTATATCATAAGCATAAGTAATATCGTCACTAGGGATATTTTCAGGTTCAGTTTCTCCTGCTAGAATTGGTTCTATAACACGCTTAATCCTTGGTTCATTGAGTTTATGGATTAGCTGGTCTAGGTGTGTTTCTCGCCTTAAAATAAGATTTTCTTTTGCTTCTAGCACCATTTCTCGAGTAATTGGCTTATCCCTATCACGACCTTTTTTCATCTCAAAGCATGTTTCGTAACCAAGGGCGTTTACTAGCCAAGGTTGCCCCTGAGTAAGATCCCACGCTTTAGATAGTGCCCCATCTGTAAAACTCTGGTTTGTTTCTTCCGTATGCTGATTGTAAACCCTAAGGGTTTCTTTACGATTAAAGTCACCCATCCTTAATGACTTAGCCTTGATGTTAAAAGCACTACCACCTGTTACCATAGCCTTATCTCCTACATATAAACGGTAATCGCGTATATCACGCACACCACAGAGAACAATACTTTGTGGGAAAGACTTAGGTCTTTTAGCATAGCCTGATCTTAGCTGTCTTAAAACTGAAACAAGTGTGTCACCAATGAGTGAATCAATTTCATCTATTAGCAAAACAATAGGTTTTTCACTAGCTTCAGCCCAAAGCGATAGCACTGTGTATAGCGCTCCATAGTCATTACCCTTTTGAACAACATCTTGATAGATTGTGGTGGGGAGATTATCCTGTAAGCTACTTCTAGCATCTAAGGCTAAATGGCTGAGTATAGTGTGGATAGCAGCAGCAACCTTTTCTCGAGCTGCCTGAGCAGGTTCTACATTTATGTAAAGACATTTGTACGTACCTTCTTTATTTAAATCGCAAGTTGTATCGAAAAAACGCCATTTTCAACTTTAAAAACACTGTTACCAAAGCCAGTATCACCACTTTTCTACTTTTTTCAAGTAGCCACAGCATATCATTGACAAAATAGGGATATATTTTTATAGTGTAGCCATAGTGGCTACTACAAACAATATGCACCTAGAGATCCAGTATGCGAATACAGATAAGCCAGTAGGAGTAATACGTAGCAGCTATCGTGAAGATGGAAAAATAAAACACAAACAATTCGGAAGGATAACAGGACAAACTCTAGAGCAACTTAAAATGTTACAGCTAACCTTTCGTAATGAGGTTATTGCTAAAAGTAATCCAAAAGCTGTACAAATAGTAGGCAGTAAAGAATATGGAGCAAGTCATACGATATTGTCAATGATTAAGGAAATAGGATTAGATAAGGCAATGTATTCACAACCCCAGCCATGGGTGAGTAACATAAGCGCGATGATAATAGGTAGGATAATATTTGCTGGAAGCAAGTTAGCATTATGCAATCAATATAATAATAGTAGTCTTTGGGAACAATGTGGAGTAGAAGGAAGACCAGATGTAAGAAAACATTGTTATGAGGCATTAGATAGACTGCTAGCAAGACAAAAAGGAATTCAGAAGAAGTTAGCCAAGAAACATCTCAAGAATGGAAATCTTGTACTATATGATGTCACGAGCAGTTATTTGGAAGGCCAATACACAAATAGCGAATTGGTAAAATATGGATATAACCGAGACGGGAAGAAGAAACATGAACAAATAGTAATAGGATTAATATGTAATGGAGAAGGTTGTCCAGTAGGAGTAGAAGTTTTCAAGGGAAATACTAAGGATCAGACAACAGTTTCAAACAAGATAGGAGAACTAAAAGAGACGTATGAAATAAAGCAAGCGATATTTGTAGGGGATAGAGGAATGGTAACAGAAGCAATAGCAGAAGAATTAGAGGAAAAAGGTGTAAAGACAATAGGAGCACTAACAAGGGCTGGAATACATAAACTAATAGAAAAAGGAATAATAAAGCCATCTGAGTTCAATGAAAAGAAGATAACAGAGGTAGTAAACGCTGAAAATCCAAGTAGAAGATACTGTTTATGCAAAAACCCTGAATCAGCAAAACGAGATGCAAAAACGAGAGAAAAACTGATTGAACTGACGACTGAGGAGCTTGAAGAAATAGCAAACTACAAGCAAAAAACAACTGTAGAGGTATTGGGAGCACGAGTAGGAAAAGTGCTACAGAAATACAAAATGGGTAAATATATTAGTTGGAAAGTAACAGGAGATAATAAAGAAAAGGAATCAACCAAACATAAGCTGTTATGGAGTAAAAAAGAAGGGGCAATAGCAAAAGCTAAGGATCTAGATGGATGTTATGTAATAACAACCAAAGTAGATGAAAAAACGATGGACAAAGAAGAGGTTGTGACTAGCTACAAGAAACTAGAGCAAGTAGAAAAAGCATTCCGCAATTTAAAAACAGTGCAGTTAGAAATGCGACCTGTGTATCATAATCTAGATCATCGTATCAAAGCACATGTATTTTTATGTATGCTAGCGTATTATGTGCAGTGGCACATGCAAAAACGATTAGGACCATTGTTCAAGAAGGACAAAAAAGGATGGGAAAGAAGATGGACGTTTGTACAAGTAATAGAAACACTGAAAACAATCACCAGAAATAGAATTGAAACAAATGGAATGTCTTTTTATCGGAACACTGTTCCAGACGAAGAGCAAAAATATATCTTAGACCTGATGGGGGTCGAGATGTAGCCATTTTTTATAAAAAATAATTTCACCCTAAAACCTCAAATAGCACGGGATTTTAGGGGTCAAAAACCCTACTTTTTGATGACAAAATGCGTTCTATACAAAACTCTGCTTTCATGCTATTCGAAACTTCCCATGAAACAACATAACGGCTATACCAATCCATTACTACTACCAGATAGCAATATCCTCCTTGCAAACGTATATACGTAATATCACTAGCCCATACCTGATTTGGTTTGTTTATGATTTTGTTTTTCAGAAGGTATGGGTAAATTTTATGTCCTTCCTTTGGTTTACTTAGTTTGGGTTTGGCATATATAGCTTGCAAACCCATCAGACACATCAAACGATATACTCTTTTATGATTGACTTTATAGCCTTCTCCATTGAGCATTGCTGTTATCTTGCGATAACCTAGAAAAGGATGATCTGTATACAACTCATCTATCCTTTGCATCAAGCATTCATTGAGATCGCTGATTCTTGTAGGTCGATAGTAATAACTACTACGATTCAGTCTCAGTAACTCACATTGCTTAGTAATGCTCAATTGAGGGTGCCTTGGATCAACTATCAACATACGTTCCTCTTGACTCAGTTTTTGAGCCCTTTGGACAAAAAATCTAGTTCCATTTTCAATTTGCCAATCTGTTCGTACAGTGCAGCCTCTCTACGTTCTTGTAGTCTTGCTTTTCTACCTCTTAGTAATGAAAACCTTTCATGCAATGCTTCTGATCCAGCTTTTTTCCATTCTTTAATTTGAGTGGTGTGTACACCATATTGATTTGCTAATTCTGCAAGATTCTTCTCTCCAACTATGGCTGCTGCTGCAACTTTAGCTTTGAATTCTTTCTTATATGTTTTTCTTATTCCTTTTGTCTGGCTCATTTATATCTCCATATTCTAGATATTTTACATCTTCTATGGACCTTAATTTCGCCGGGGTTTTCTGTCCAGTTTTTGGGGGTAAGCTCAAATTCTTCATGAATTTAGGCTATTTTTACTCTCAAGCCATTTTAGTCTTCTATGTCCTAAACACATTTTTTCTTGCAAGACATGAGGCATAACGACAAATTCATGTAATTTGATGGTGTTAAAACGATGCACCAGCCCTAGCCACTGTTGTTGAATCATCTTTCCTGCAACGTTTAACTGCATGTTCCCATCTTCAATTTTTCCAAACAAACATAATTTATTTTGGGTGCAGATCGTAATAAAATATAATCCCTGTTGTGAATAATCATAGCTCTGTAGACGTATTGATCGGCGGTGGTGTACGTTTAGATTATATTTCATGATGCCTAAAGTGCAATAACATTATATAGAAATTTATGCTGACAAGTGTTCCCGCAGGAGCACGATGTATAGTGTCCCTAACAACCGTTGAAAAAATTTTGGACATTTCGTTGCATTTAAATCCCTGCCCTAGACTAGAAAAATATTCTGGTTACTAACGTAATTTAGAAACAGGATCTAGAAAAACGTGCACAAGGACTTTTAATGTTTCTTATTATGGTGGATTTCAAGTCTGCGTAAGCTTGGCAAAGCAAAACCTATGATTGCTAAACAAATACAACCTACTCCTGCAATTGTATAAACAGAAGCTACTCCAAAAGTCTCGGCAGCAGGTGCTGCCAAACGCAAACCTATAGGAACAGGTAGTAGTACTGCTGCTACAGCAAAAGCTATAATACGACCTTGCAGTTCAGCAGGTACACTTGCCTGAATAATAGCTAGAAAAGAAGCTATTATAAAAGGTGCTGCAAAAGTTATTAAAACAAGCATTACTAGGGCAAGCGAAAGCCAATTGGAGGGCAGGATACCCAAAAGGGTAGCAAATACTCCTAAAAACACTAGAGCAACTAAAAAAGTATGTGTGCGTCTTTTGAAACCTCCCCAAACACCCAAGGTAAAACCGCCTAGTAAAAAGCCTATGCTAGTAGCTATTTCCAGATAGGCGAATTCATTTTCACTACCACCAAAGTGTTCTTTTATTAGTAGAGAATTCAAAGAAGAAACAGAAACAGTAAGCAGATTTACGAAGCCTAGCAGCAACATTATAGTAATTAGTCCGGGTAGGGTGCGCAGGAATCTTATAGCTATAGTTAAGTTTTGCCAATAGGAATTATAACCGTTTTCTTGTTCTTCATACTGTGGGTTAGGCACGAACACTCTCAGTAAAATCAGCAAACTTACCAATGAGGTAACAAGGTTTACACTAACAATGTCGGCCATTGGCAAATACTTGAGTAATAGAGCACCTAAAGGGGCAGCAATAATATCTAAACCATGAAAAAGTGATTGGTTTATACCTTGAATTCTGGTAAAGTGCTTCTCTGGTACCATCAAACTCATAGAGGCATAAAAGGCAGGGTCGATAATACTAAGAGCTAATTCATTTAACGCCACAAGTAGAAAAACATGCCAAGCTTGCACGGTCCCACTTATAAAAAGTGTAACCAAAGTTAGAGCTACACCAAAGCTTGCTAGCTCAGCGATAATAATAATTTTCTTGCGAGAGTAGCAATCTATTAAAATGCCTACAAAAGGAGAAACAATGATTGTAGGTAAGACCATGGCCAAGAATAGACTAGTAAGTAAAACAGCAGCATTTGGTTCTTGGGTTAACCACCAGATAAGTACAAAGCGAGTTAATCGTTTGCCTACTAGAGAAAAATTTAGTGCTCCCCAGAACCATAAAAAAGATTTAAAGGCGTTCTCGATTCTAATACTTTAACACGTCCTATCAAAGTTGATTATCAGGGATTTTAACCTTTACTACCTGACTTCTTAGGCGTGTTTTCTTACTTACTCTGAACCTCACTTTTATGAACAGATTGCTTTGTATTCATACTTCTGTACAGTAATTTCTTCCTGCCGTTGGCACATAGTGTCGCTTTATGTATTTTCTGCCTGTAGCTCTGCAAACAACTTATCCAATATTGCATAACCACTCTCCCATCCCTTGCCCATACCAGCCATAGCACCAGCAAAACAGGCAATCTCGGTGTCAGTTGCTTCAAGAGGTACCCATGTCAATTGTACTTTAGTCTTGGGGCCCATATCTTCAAATGTCACGGTTGTTAAGATCACTCGAGGCCAGTCCGCCATCATAGGATTCGTGATGATGTTCCAATCAGCATCTGAGGAAGAGTGATGCCAAACTAGTTTCTCTTGCGGTATTACCTCTTGAAATACAATTTTACTGAGATCAGATTTACCACTCCATTTCATCTCGTTAAGCCACACCCCACCGGGTTTCAAATCAAATTTGTGGATAATCGTTTCTACATTTGGGCCATACCAACGTGGCAACAGCTCAGGATCAGTCCAAGCTTGCCAAACCATTTCACGAGGTGCATCAAATACTCGGTCAAGTATATACTCTGGTAATTTACTCATCGTTTACTTTCTCCTCTTTGGCCTGCTTCATATTGCCAAGGACGTCATCTAGCTGATCAAAGCTTGTCTCCCAAAAAACCCTAAATTCTTCAAGCCAGTTGACAGCAGCAACCATATTTTCAGCCTTCAATCTCGCAGGGCGACGTTGTTCATCAACATCTCGCTCAATCAACCCCGCCCGTTCTAGCACCTTCAGGTGTCTCGAGATCGCTGGTTGGCTCATTTCAAATGGTTCTGCAATCTCATTTACTGAGGCTTGACCATCTGCAAGCCGTGACAGTATTGCTCGTCGCGTTGGATCAGCTAGTGCTGCAAAAACGGCATCTAGATCTGATTGTGCATTTATATAACCGACTCCTTCCATAAGATTATTGTTATATAAATAGTTAGTTATGTCAATGGTTTTTAAATCAACCTGACCTCAGTGAGTATCAACTTAACAATCACACTTCAACAGGTAAAATTGAAGCCTATATTCTACCTAGGAGGAAACATATGTCATTTCAGTATTTTTAATGGATGCCATTCATTTGGCTCGAGTAAAAATATGAAATTTTGGTGTATGGCTGTTTTGGCTAGTCTTCCCCATTTTCAGTTATCTCATAATTTGCATTATGGATATCATTACAAGTTGATTCAACATTTTCTTGTTTAAGAAAGAAGCACATAGATACTAATAACTCTTCAAAATGATTGGTGATACTAAAGGTGTGTGGCCCTGCCATTTGAATTTGAACATTGTAAGGATTGAAGTCACCTGAAGGATGATGTCCCTCACAGGATAATTTATCGCTATACTGACAGGTATATTCAATTGGGTCTTCATCGCTTAAGTACACATTAAGTTGTAAATTTAAGATTTTGTATTCTTCTTCTCCACTTGAGCAAACTTCAAACTTGTTGATCTTGACTTCTCTTCCTAAAGTAGAGATGTCTGTTTCCTTAAACTTGAAGCTCATTCCCCAACCAGATTTTTCTATACTCACTGGTAAACAGGGTGGAGATTCAGCTGAAATTTCAGCCTCAATGGGAACACCATACAGATGTACTGCTCCCAATGGATCAGAGATGATTCCCGCGTTGGTTACTAAATAACGACCATTGGGACTAAAAAAGAAAGATCGTAAAAGCCCCTCCTTAGTAAATAAGGTATGCAGTACTCTACCATTGTTGGCGTGAATAAGCTTTACATCTCCTAGATAACCTCGAGAAGCCAACATTTGCCCATCTGGGCTAAAAACAATTGACCAAGCCCCTTTATCATCATTGCCAGAGAAATCACTCAAAAGAGTCCCATCACTAACCTTCCACAGTTTACCAGTCTCACTATTACCTACGGAAGCCAATATTTGTCCATCAGGACTAAAGGCCACTCCATAAACTGGATTGTTATGCCCTTCTAGAATGTAGCGCACTTTCCCATCACTAACTTGCCACAATCTTACAGTGTAATCCCAGCTGGCAGAAGCTAGTAAACTACTATCTGGACTAAAAGCAACTGAAACAACTGCTTGATCATGTCCAACAAACTCGCGTATCAAAGCCCCATCACTGAGCCTGCGCAAGGTTATTGTGTTGCTTTCTCCACTAGTTACAATCAGCATTTGCCCATTAGGGGAAAAGGTAATTGAAAAAACGCTATCTTCAAATTCAGGAATTTCTGAAAGTGACCAAATGAGGGTACTGTCACTAATTCGCCAAAATTTTACTGTGCTATCCTTACCCCCTGAAGCTAATATTTGCCCGTCAGGGCTAAAGGTAATAGCTTCAACAGCTTTAGTGTGTCCTTTAAAAGTGTGTAGTAAAGCGCCATCACTAACTTGCCAGAGTTTTATATCAGCTTCATAACTAGCTGCCAGCATTTGCCCGTCAGGGCTCATGGCTATAGCGCTTGAATTTTCTAAAGTGTTACCAAAGACTTGTATCACTTCCAAAGAGTCTACGTTCTCTATCGAAATACTAGGAATAGCCCTTTGTTGGTTTGTTTCAGAAGATTGTGGGGTTAAATTACTTTCTAAATCTGTAGATTCTTGAGCCATTGGCTCGGATTTTTCTGGTTGTGTCTCGAGTATAACCTCTTGGACAATTAATTCCTGTATACCTGAATTAACGTTTGTTAAAGGAATTCTTTGCTTGCTCAACAGCCAAATATTGGTTCCCACAAAACAAACTCCTAGAACAAAGCTGCTGTAGAGAAATAGTGTATAATGGCTTTTTTGTTTCCCTATTAACCAACCCCAAATAATTAAGAGGAAAGAAATAATTACTCCCCACAAGAGCACATTGACCTCATTCCTCATGACAATGGTTACAATAGCACTCAAAACACCTGCTAGGAGTATAAGTTGCCCGATCAGTTTTTGTGATTGCCGTTCATTCATTCAATGAACCTCCTACAGAAAATCTGTAGCAGCATCTTACCTATTTGTTTTTGCTGATTGCTAGGGCTTGAAGGTTTCCCCAATTTTTATAAGTGTTTATATAAGTAGCTTTTAAATCAACCTGATATCAGCTTAATCACTACAACTACACTACAACAGGTAAAATTGAAGCCTATATTCTACTTAGGCCATACACCCCCACCAGCGTATAGTGTGCCATACTGTTTCTGTGCGATACGTCTCTTAACGAATACCCTCAAAAAGGTCATCTTCGGTTTTACGACCACCATTAACAAGGCTAAGGGCACGGTAGTATGTTTGTTGACCATAAATTTTCTGCCACATTTCTTCTGACAGGTCTAAAAGCTTCTGATAGCTTCTTAATTGTGATTGGTGGCAATTTATAGCTTCTTTAACATCTGCAACATATGAAGACGTTTCTAGCTCTGTGGTTAAAGCCCAATCATCCCAACCAGCAAAACGTCTCTCGTTGTCATCTACCTTTGATTTTAAATCACCAAAAACAGATTGATAACGTTCTATTTGGGCTCTTGACCATACTAAGTAATAAAACTTCAAAACTTGATGAGGGTTAAGTCCATCATTATTCTGGTTTGCGGCCTGAACTATGGCTGCGGCAGTAAACTGCGAAATTGCTATGTGATCTGGATGACCGTACATTCCTTCTGGACCAAAAGTTATGACCACTTGAGGCTGTATTTGTTTAATGTGATTAGCAATTTTACTAATAGCCTCTTGTGGATCAACCTGATCTAATTCACCATCCATATAATCTAGAAAACATACTTTCTTTAACTTAAGTGCCTCGGCAGCTTTTTGTAGTTCTCGAGCACGATGCTCACCAACTGCCTCAGGCCCTGGGTAGTCACCTAGCTTCCAACCCTTTTGGCCTTTAGTTGCACAAACTAAATAAGTTTCAATGCCTTGATCAGCATACTTAGCAAGAGTAGATCCTGTGCCCAGTGATTCATCGTCAGGGTGAGCTAATACGCATAAAAGTTTTAGTGATTTATTCATTAAATTCTCCTGATGCTTTGGAGGGATTTCCCTCGCTTATAATCAAAGTATAAAAAAGCTATCGTATCATCAGCGTTTTATTATCATCTTGTTATTATTACAGCGCAATGTCATGGAATATAACTCCTAGACAATATAGCAAGAGTACGTTTTCGATGCGAAGCATAAGCAGTATAATTTCTGCGCTGATAGTAACGAATTAGATTTAGTGATTGAGCTATTGTCAATCTAGGTAACGGTATTGCTGCCTTGAGCAGCACTCTTGCCTGTGGCAAAGTTAAAGCTGGAGACTTTTCTCCTAACATTAAACGCATCCTCACCAGAAAATGATGTGCTAGACAAGTTAATAGTATATGGTGATGCCAACCTAAGTAGCTTCTAGTTTCGTAGTGATCAAGCCCCAGTTCTTCTTTTGATTCCTCAAACGATGTTTCTATCGGCCATCTCATTCCACTTAGCCACACTAATGTTTCTAGGCTGACTTCTTCTGAGTCATTGCACAAATAATAGCTTATCTCTCTTTTCTCATTTAGGTTACGCCGAATTACCAACCACAGTTCCACTGGCTCTTCTTCTCCCCTTGTTTCCCATATTCGCTCAAAGGCAAATTCACATACTATTGGCCCTTTACTTCCTTCTTTCACTACATGTTTACTCCATTTTTCTGCTTCTATTTCCTTTGCTAACTCATCTATCCGTATTGATTCAATATTTGCCCTTGCTAGTTTCGGCTTCCTTCCCCTACCTTTATATTCAGGTACCTTGACCTCTGGCTTCTCCTTGTATACCTGCGTATCGCAAGATACTGCTTTTCCTAATTCAGCTACTCCATCTCTAAACTCGATATTATTTCCATACAATGCATCTGCTAGCACATATTCAAAGCTCAAATGCCCTCTCTCTTCTGTCTTTTTTATCATTCCTAACGCTATTTCTGGTTTGGTTCTAAATTCTAGATCCTTTGGCACTCCACATTCTTCCCTTTTTTGTTCATGCTCTTTATCAAACCATTGTTCTGGTAAGTACAACTGCCCTTCTGTTAAGGTATGTCCTTTGTTACTGGCATACCCTAGGTATACTCCTACTTGACTGTTCTCCACTTTTCCTACTGATCCACAATATTGCCTTGCTACTCCTACTGAGCTTTTTCCTTGTTTTACATTCCCTGATTCATCAACTATCAGTACTCCATCATTACCTAAACTTTCTGCAATAAGTTTTTGATGCGTGTCAATCACAGGTTCTAACTGCCAAGGGCTTTGTCCTACAAAGTTTTGCATGCTACGGACATTCAGTCCTATTGATAGTGCCATTGCTTCTATATTTTTTCGATCAAGGTTGCTTAACAAACCTTTTAGATAATGTCCTGTCCAGATCAAACTTTCAGGTCGTTTAAATGCTTCTTCAAACTCTGCTACGTATTCTTTGAGTTCTTTTGCTAGCGCTTCTATATCTGCTTCAACTAAGTTGCATTCTGGAGGACTTAAATTTACGGCCTCTTCTAATATTTCATTGTGTGCTTTATAAATGTTTTTCATAGCCTTAATTTATTATTCACACTCGCACTTTTTTCGCACTTCCCCTTACTTAATATGCAACATTGCGCTGTAATATTATAAGAAACGATAAAATAATTTATTACTAAACTTGTTCAGAAATAATTAACTAGCTTGTGTCTTACGGTTCTTGTGTGATTCCTTCTGTTTCCACATCCCATAAAAGTAAGGTGCCATCACTACTTCCTGAAAACACTTTTCTGCCATCAGGAGAGAAGGTCACACTCTTAACAGCGTCATTATGCCCTTGCCATGCTTTTCCTATAGCCCTTCCTGTTTTCACATCCCAAAAAAGCAAAGTTTTATCCCAGCTACCAGAAATTACCTGTGTACCACCAGGAGAAAAGGTTACACTCAAAACGGCATCACTATGCCCTTGCCATGGTTCCCCTATAGTTTTACCTGTTCTTACGTCCCATAATAGCAAAGTGCTATCAAGGCTACCAGAAACTGCTTGTGTACCATCAGGAGAAAAGGCTACACTCAAAACAACATCATCATGCCCATACCAATGCTCTCCTATAACACTGCCTGTTTCTGCGTCCCACAATAGTAGAGAACCATCCAAGCCACCAGAAACCACCTGTGAACCATTTGAAGAGAAGGCTACACTTTTAACAACATCATCATGTCCTTGCCAATGTTCTCCTATAATTTTGCCTGTTTTTACATCCCACAATAGCAAGGTTTTATCCCAACCACCAGAAACCACATGTGTACCATCAGGGGAAAAGGCTACGCTACTAACACTACCACTGTGCCCTTGCCATGGGGTTCCTATAGCCTTACCTGTTTTCACATCCCACAATAACAAGGTTTTATCCCAACCACCAGAAACCACATATGTGCCATCAGGGGAAAAGGCTACGCTACTAACACTATCACTGTGCCCTTGCCATGGTTCTCCTATAGTTTTGCCTGTTTCTACTTCCCACAAACGTAGGGTTCCATCATCACTAGCAGAAACTACCTGTGAGCCATCAGGAGAGAAGGCTACGCTATTAACAGCAGCATTATGCCCTATAAAGGTTACAACCTCCGTATTCACACCTTGAATAGCTAGTACTTTTTCTTCTTCCTCTGCAACAGCATAGTATTGTAGTAGTATAAAAAGAACTACTAGCACAATTGAATAGATTAGATTAGTTCGCCACTTATTATGACCTTCTTTATAATGTACTCGCCAAGACAAAGTAGTCTTGGCAAGAATATCGTGAGATATATTGTACTTTTCCTTAATTGTTGACCATAAAATATGCATTCAAGCCTATTCCTTTATTGCTAAAAGCGAGATGCTCTTAACACCAAACTCCTCAGAAGCTCCAAGGGCTGAATCTGAAAGAAATTTATACTGTGGGTTTCTCTGATAGGCTTTAATTTTAAAACCTGCCTGTTCAATTATCTCACGGTAGCTAAGCTCCTGTGGGGCTCCACCAATACAAGCAGCCCATAAAGAAATATTACAGGTAATGTTTTCAGTAAGTTGCCTTTCAGTAACAATATCTGAAATAGCTACACGACCATAGGGTTTTAAAACTCTAAAGATTTCACTAAAGACTTTTGGCTTGTCAGCAATTAGGTTAATTACTCCGTTACTGATAACAACATCAGCACTAGCATCTTCAAAGGGTAAGTCTTCTATAAAACCTTTTTTAAAGGACAAATTTGTAATGTTTTCCCACTTCCTTAGAGATTCAGCTTTTTCTAATTGCGCTTCAGTCATGTCAATGCCAATGACTTTGCCTTCTGCTGAGACTTTAAGAGCAGCTAGAAAACTATCCATCCCTGAACCACTGCCTAGGTCAATCACTGTTTCTCCAGTTTGTAAATCAGCAAGTCCAAAGTAGTAACCTACACCTGCAAACGAGGAAATAGCTTCTGATGGAATACGGTCAAGATCATTTGCTAAGTAACCTAATCTTTCTGCTAAAGGGCGTCCCATCTCAAAGTGATACTTTCCTTCTGGTTCTGTAGCAACTTTGTGATAAACACCTTGTACTTGGGTGTGAAGTTCTTCTATATTCATAACTTGGTTCATTTAATTCTCCTTAAGAGTTGTAGTGGCAAGGTCTTTTCTTTACACCTTGCGATAGAAAGTCTATTGAGTAGTAAAACAACTATAGAAGTTAGGCCAAATTACCATTGTGAGCTACTTTAGCCACAAGTTTATTTTCTTGGTAGAATGAGGTTTGTGCTAGGAATCTCGTGGGGCCAAGATTATTTAATCTTAAGCAACAAACAGCTTGGTCAAACTCTCCTTGTGCGTCAAAGCACTGAACTTTTACTTCATTTGTTACGGGTTTTATGCTTTGCTCGAGTACAGCTAACTGTACAACTTTCTCCTCAAAAAGGCGCTCACTAAGCTCTTTTGCAACATTCCTATAGACTGTACAGTCCAAGAAATCTTCGTCCTCAAAATCATTTGGGGAAACAAAGCTATTTAAGCTGAATTTAAGTGGACTTTGAAGAGTAATTTCTGAAGCTGATAGTTGTTTTTTAATCAGTGAGGTGAAAGTAGTATTTGCTAGGGCCATCTTTTGGTTATTTTGTATAGATTCTGCTACTTGATTCATGGTGTTACTCCTTTGATACTTTTGAGGGGTTTCCCTCGCTTACGATCAAAGTATAAAAAAGCCATCGTATCATCAGCGTTTTATTATCGTCTTGTTATAAAATACGATAGGAGAATTGCTTTCTAGGCATGGGTTTCAACTATGAGCTTTGATAGGGAGTTTTATTAGAATTTTGGTAAGCCTACAGAAGTAGTAATGATCTTAAATGGATAAACTTTTATTGTAATGCATCATTACATGTATAGGACTACCAAAAATTCAAGTCCAGCCATTTCTCGATAAACCCCGAATGCCTATAGCATTACCCCATGGGTCTTTAACTTGGCACATTCTCATGCCACCTTCTATATTTAAAGGGCCACGAAACATTGTGGCACCAAGATTCAAAAGATAGCTAAGGTTCAGCTCAAAATCATCACATGACCAATATGTGACAGAGCCGGCCACACCTGTCCCAATTTTTTCATCAGCTGTAACTATTTCTAGAGAAACTCCTTCTAGATCAAGATAAGTAAAATTAAACTCTTGTAGCTCAACTCTTCTTGCCTGTGGGAATGCTTTTTGATACCAATCAAGTGCCTTTATATGATCTTGTTTAGGAATATAGACAAGTACAGCAGCAATAGGCATTTTCATAATGTTTAATTAACTACCAATAAATGACATCATCTTACGCAAACGCTTACCTGTTTCACTTACTTTATGTGCAGAAGTGTTACGACGACCTGCTTTTAAACGAGGCTGTCCTACTTGGTTCTCCAGTAAGAAATCTTTAGCAAACTCTCCTGACTGGATTTCTGCTAGAACACGTTTCATTTCAGCTTTAGTTTCTTCAGTAATAATGCGTGGCCCTGTCCTATAATCACCATACTCAGCAGTATTGCTAATTGAATAGCGCATACGCTCTAAACCACCTTCATAAATCAAGTCCACAATTAACTTCATCTCATGCAAACACTCAAAATAAGCAATCTCAGGGTCATAGCCTGCTGCTGTTAAGGTCTCAAAACCTGCTTGCATAAGGGCAGTTACGCCGCCACAAAGTACAGCCTGTTCACCAAAAAGGTCTGTTTCTGTTTCTTCTCTAAAGCTTGTTTCTAAAACACCTGCCCTCGTTCCTCCTATAGCTTTAGCATAAGCAAGAGCTATATCTTTGGCATGCCCACTAGCATCTTGATGAATAGCTAGCAAGCAAGGTACTCCAGCACCCTCGGTGTAAACACGACGCACTAAATGACCAGGGCCTTTAGGGGCAACCATAAAAACATCTACATTGCTTGGAGGCACTACTTGTCCAAAGTGGATATTAAAGCCGTGAGCAAATAGTAAAGAGTTACCCTCTTCAATATGAGGTGCTATTTCTTCGCTGTAAACTCTACCCTGTACTTCATCAGGCAAAAGAACCATAATAAGATCAGCAGCTTTTGCAGCTTCGGCAACACTCATAACTTTAAGGCCTGCCTTCTCAGCTTCAGCACGGCTGCTTGAATCCTCACGTAAGCCCACTACAACATTCATACCACTATCTTTAGAATTAAGTGCATGGGCATGACCTTGAGAGCCAAAACCAAGTACTGCTATGGTTTTGCCTTGTAAATGCTCTAAGTTTGCGTCATTGTCATAGTAAATGTTTGCCATTTTAAAAAATCTCCTCTAAGGTTTATAAAGTTTAAACACAAAAAGATAATCTACCTTTTAAAGCACCATGCTGCAAAGGTTTAACATGTCTTCTCACATTATATTTATAAGTGGATTTCATCCTAAGGTAACTAACCTTGTGTTATCTTAACATTGTTTGCTTATAGCAAACAAATTAATCTAGTATACTAATAAGCAAAATGAGTCAGCATGTTGTTGATACGCAATCTATAAACCAATTCCCAAGTAGGTTGGTATTGAACTCATATGTATAAACATATACATAAAAGTAGTCAGGGCTAAGTCTTTTTAGACTCAGTGCTTGATAGTGGCTATACGTCTTAGCCATTTAGGATTAAAAATATTTTAATAAAGTTTTTTAATAAATGCTAACACTTTTATAAAAAAGCATGACGTAATGCTTATGTATACGCACACTATAAGGAGATAAGCTGTATGAAGAGTTTTCTTTTACTTCTTTTTGTCATCCCCCTTTTATTTTCAGCATCTTTTGCCCAAGATTTACCTAGTCATGCTGATATTCGTGAGGCCCTGCAAGCTGTTGTGATAGAGGACAATGGTGGTCTAGCACTACATATGTGGGCAACTATCGTAGACAGAGATGGTATAGTGCAAGCAGTAGTTTTTTCTGGTGAAGATCGTGGAGATCAGTGGCCGGGCAGCCGTGTTATTTCGGCTCAAAAAGCTAATACTGCCAATGCCTTTAGCTTACCTGCTTTAGCCTTATCAACAGCTAATCTCTTTTCTGCTGTACAACCCGGTGGTAGTTTATTTGGTTTACAGTTTAGCAACCCAGTTGATACCTCTGTAGCCTATGGTGGAAAATCAGAAGACATAGGTACAGAAAAAGACCCTATGGTAAAGCAAAAGATTGGCGGAGTAAATGTTTTTGGTGGTGGCTTAGCTCTTTACAATGCTGAGAGTGTACTTGTTGGAGCTGTTGGTGTAAGTGGTGATACTTCTTGTGCAGACCACAACATTGCTTGGAAATTACGTGATGCCCTTGGTCTTGATAACGTACCCAGTGGTGTAAGTGCTAGTGGAGATGACAACATAATATATGACATTGAAGATGGCATAAGTGCTGGGGGTTTTGGTCACCCTGAATGTAGTGCCGAAGCTACTGATATTGGTCGTAATTTGCCCTCAAGTAACCCCCTAGGTGAATGATTGCAAACAGTGCAGTGTTAATCAAAATACTGCACTATATAAATTGATTAGTTTGCCCTATATCAAGTGTGGCAAGGCTTTTCATCAATATCACTCAGGCTCTATAGTGCACCGAAGTGGATGTCCTTCTTTCTGTGCTGCTTGTAAAGTTTGACTCACTTTGGTCTCAGCTATTTCAAAGGTGTAAACACCAACAACTGCTACACCTTCTTGATGAGCACTACTCATAAGATCAACTGCCTCTGCTTCATTTTTATGAAAAAAACGCATTAAAATAAACACCACAAAGTCCATAGGCGTGTAGTCATCATTTAAAAGCAAAACTTTGTACATGGGTGGCTTGCTAGTTTTAGCTTTACTCTTGCTTAGCGTATCTGTCTTTGACATACTATTCAGGTTCCATAGTGCAACGTAAGGGATGTCCTTCTTGCCTTGCTGTGCTGTTAACTTGATTTACCTTAGTTTCAGCTAATTCAAAAGCGTAAACTCCGGCAAGTCCTACACCTTTGTAATGAACATCACGGGTAATCTGTTCTGCCTCGTTTTGGCTTTTTTGAAAAAAGCGCATAAGCACATAAACTACAAAATCCCATGTACTATAATCATCGTTTAGAATCAGCACCTTATACATAGGCGGCTTTGTTGTTTTAGCTTTAGGTTTACTAAGAGTCTCTGTTTTTGACATAATTAATTTTGTTCTTAATAAGTTTTGCTCTTAATCATTCAGTATTTTCAGAATGCCAAAAGTCTACAGTTTGAAAAATAAGGCTTGATTTAGTATAGGGATGCTCAAAGTCTTCATCGAAAGTAGTAATGGGCCAGTAGTGGACATCATCAACCAAATGCCCTTTTCTTTTTTCATCGTACAGCGTAACCATCCGTGATGGGGCCGTTGCTCCATATTCATCAAGACTGCCCATAGATTCTAATTCTATTTCCCAGTGTTGTTGATAAGGATCAACAGGCCCATGATGCCAATAATCAACTGTATAAAGATACATACCCTCAAATCTTGCTTCTACTCCAGCTATAGTTCCACGTTTACCAATAAGTGTTTGTAACTCAGGATCTTCTTTATCTTTCTGACTAGCTAAGTTTGTAAGCCTTACTCTTTCAATAAAAGAGAATTTTGGTTTGTAGGGTATAATTGGATCGTAGCTTAGTGTTAGTTGAGCCCATTTGATTTTTGGTGACAAAAATTTGGTATTAGGAGCATTATTCCAAATACATTCACAATTACTCTCTAACAAATTTTCCTCAATGAAATCCCAATTATTGGTTAGTGTTGCTATGTCTTTATTAAAAAGTTTTTTATTATCAAGGCCTAACAAATCCTTATCAGGAAAATGCCAGCCTGTGGTTAATGCCATAATTCTATCAAAAATTTGATTGGGGTTATTTTTGGGCTGTAATCCAATACCAATATCGTAATATTCTGGAATTTTCCAGTACTGCCTAAAATAGTAATCTAGGATAGTCGTATACTTCTCAAGTTCAGTAGCAATAGCATTAACAAATTTGATTACTTCTTCTTTATTTCTAATAATTGCCTTAACACGCAATATAAGGTTTATTTTGATTTTTACTCTAGACTGATTCATTAGTTATTAGTTATCTTTGCAAAGTAATCTAAAGCTGCTCGAGACCAACCTTCTAGAAAATCATATTGCTTAGTAACTTGTTGCCAAGAGGCAAATTTACCCATTAACTTCTCAGTTTCTCGTATACTCACTCCACCAATGCTTTTTACTTTATAAAGAATACCTGTATGCACTCTTGAAACAGGACTAGCACTATCATGTAAAATTCCTACAGCCTCGACTATGTAAGTTCCTATATACAACTCTTCTTTAAGTTCTTTAGCCAACCCTCCTTCAATTATATCCCTAGCATTAGGATGACTTTCATTATTAATATGTCCACCAATACCAATAGACAAAAAATTGTGCAACCTAGCTTCATTGCCCTTTTTGAGGCGCTCCACTAGAAAAACCTTATCCTCTTGCTGTATAACTGCATAGGGAATAATCTGTCTGTAACTTTCATCTTCCTCAACATTGTCCCTAGGTAAAAACACTCCTTCGCTAGCTATAAGCTCGTACAGCTCTTTTGTTAAAGGTAATACCTTAGCTTGCTCACTAGGGGTAGGTAATTTCTCGGCTTCCAAGCAGTAAATTAGCTCTGACACGCTGATAGAGTAACATATTTGTGTATGAAATATTCTTCATACACACTATGTGTAACTTAAGTATAAAATTGACACTGCTAAATATCAGTAAACTTTTGGAGGATTGGTATGGCAACAGAAAATGAAGTTAAGAACAAAGTTAACGAGGTTAATGAAACTAACGAGGCTGAGGCAAGTTTAAAAAAAGAATCTCAAAAAAAACACCCCATAGCTTTAGGGATTTTAGTTGTTAGTTTACTTGTGGGTATAGTTGCAGACGTGCTTTTAAGGACAACTTTTTGGGGTTTGAATTTTAGCTTGACAGTTCTTTGTCTAGTTGTAGCTCTTTATTTACTTACAATCTATCAGAAAAATAGGCCTTGTCTCGAGCTGCTAATTCCCACATTACTATTTGGCATACTTTTTTGTGTGCGAGATTCACTTTTTATGCAAAGTCTTAACTTTTTTGTAGTGATCTTTTGCCTACTTTTCCTTGCTGCTAGAGCAACTTCACAAGCACTACAAGAGAGTAATTTTAGTAGTTATTTGATAAACGGTTTGCGAGCAGGTCTTATATTACCCTTTTCACCATTTATTTTACTGTTTGAGACACCTTGGTCACAACTTAGCTCTAAAAAAAGTCTTATTTTTGTAGGGTTTCTACGAGGTTTAATCTTTGCCGTGCCCATCTTAGTAATTTTTGGTTTCTTATTAAGCTCTGCTGACCCTATATTTCAAAACATCCTAAACAACATCTTTAGACTTGATTTTGATAGTTTGTTTAACCATCTGCTCGGGATTTTAATGTTTGCAACACTTTTTGCAGCCTTGCTAAGAAGTAATTTGCTTGGTGAAAACTGGCAAAAAGCAAATGTTAACACTCCGCCTATTTTGCAGTTTGGTTTAATTGAAACAATCTTAGTTTTTGGTTCTTTAGTAGTTCTCTTTGCAGGTTTTATGGCAGTACAATTCTACTACCTTTTTGGTGGTTTACAGGCACTTGAGCAAGCAGGTTTAACCTATGCTGAGTATGGGCGTAGTGGTTTTTTTGAATTGGTCACAGTAACAGTTTTGCTGCATCTACTATTGCTCATAGGTCTTTGGTTGGTATCCCAAAACAAGCTATCCCAAAACATTTTTAAAGGTTTAGCTTCCTTACTAGTCATTTTGCTATTTGGAGTTGTTTACTCAGCTTATACACGCTTGGGATTGTACATAGAAACTTATGGCCTTACTGAATTACGTTTTTACTCTATGGCTATGATTTTTTGGATTGGTATAGTTATGCTTTATTTCCTTGCCAAGCTATTTTCTGAAAAATTGCCTAAGATAGCAATGAGTTACATTTTTTTAGGCATGATGGGTGTAATAGCACTAAATATTGTGAATCCTGATGGTTTTATAGCAAGGGTAAACCTAGAGCGTAGTTTAGAAAGTGATGTAGAAATTAGAAAAGAAGACTCTAGAAGCTCGAGCAGTATAAAAAGTCTAGAGCTAGACAGAAACTACCTTAGCTGGCTTAGTGCAGATACTGTACCTACTCTTGTAAGTTACTATAAAGCCTATAAAACACAAGGAAAAGAGTCGGATATAAAAGAGCTACTTGATAAGCAAGCTGCTAGGCTTGAGAAGATAAATGATTGGCGAGCTTGGAATTTGGGGAGGGCTCGAGCTAAATCACATCTAAATAACTATTAACTTAATCATAAATATTTGCAGGCTCTACTGAAGCTATTATAGTGAAGCCTCGCAATTTTAATAAAGCTCCAATTACCGAATTTATGATTGAATTTCTAGCTAGCCTGCCTTCAACATTTGACTATTCAAAACTCGAGCAATTAAGCGACTCTTTAAGAGATGAATATCCAGATGTGATTCCACAAAGGTTTGTTAAAGGGGAAATGCAAATTAAAATGCGTTAGGATCGGTATTAAGATTTCCTTCTTGAGACACTCCAAAAACTACTACTAAAAATTATAAAGACTGTTACCACCTCTAAACGTCCTGCATACATATCAAAAATCAGTATCCCTCGGCTAACAGCAGCAAGTTCTGCAAAGCTCTCCATAGGTCCTACAGAGGCTAATCCGGGACCAATATTGCCAAGGCAAGCAATAGAAGCAGTGAAAGCTGTAATAAAATCTGCTCCAAACCATGTTAGAGCCACAGCACTTAAAGCAAAAATACCAATATAAATCATAATAAAAGCAGTAACACTGCGCATAATCCTATCAGCCACTATTTGTTTGCCTAAACGAAGAGGAATAACTGCATGAGGATGCAGGAAAAGCATTATCTCGCGACGCACATTTTGAGTAAGCATAAGCCAGCGTACTATCTTTACTCCTCCAGCAGCGCTACCAGCGCTACCACCTATGAACATTAACATAAGCAGAATTGCATCGGCTTTTTGAGACCATTGTGCAAAGTCTGCCGAGGCATAGCCTGTACCAGTTATAATGGAAAGAGTTTGAAAAACAGCATGTCTTGGTGCCTCGAGCACACCATATTCACTAAAAAGCCCTATGCTTAGCAGCACACTAGCTAGAATAACAATTACTACATAGGCACGAAATTCTACGTTATTTAATAATGCTTTTGGCCTGCCATTAATTGCTCTATATTGTAAGGCAAAGTTTACACCCGCAAAAAACATAAAGACAATGCAAACCCAGTCCACAGCAGGAGCATAATCAGCAAAGCTTTGACTGTTAGGGCTAAAGCCACCTGCTGCTATAGTAGTGAATGTATGAGCAATAGCATCATAGTAGGACATACCTGCTACTTTGTAAGAGATAGCGCACAAAACAGTTAAACCAGCATAAACTAGCAGTACCGCATTAGATGTATTTCTTAAACGAGGTGTCAAGCGCTCTTCAGTTGGCCCCGGTGCTTCTGCAAAGAAAAGTTGTCGTCCAGCAACTGCCAACTGCGGGAACACAGCTATAAAGAGCACAATAATGCCTATTCCGCCTATCCACTGAGTCAATGCCCTCCACATAAAAAGCGTTTTAGGGAAACTGTCAAAGTCTTGCAGCACAGTTGCTCCTGTTGCTGTAAAACCACTCATAGATTCGAACAGGGAATTTAAGGGTGTTAGATGCCCGCCAATCCAAAAAGGTATAGCACCAACTATAGGAATAACTAACCACAAAGCTAAAATAGCAGCAAAGGCCTCTCGTCTTTTAGGGTCATGTTGAATTGAGCCAAAGTGTAAAAGTGGCAAAGCCAAAGCCAAAGCCAAAATAGCAGCAATTAGAAAACCCCATATAGATTCTTGGAGAATCAAAGCATAAACTATAAACCAAACCATTAGAGCAACTATGAACAGAAGCCCAAAACCAAGTATGTATAGGAGAAACCTCATAATTTACCTCAAATTTTTGCTCGAATAGCAAAAAATTCTTACTCAATGACAACTTTACTTTGTACTAATCAAAGTTGTCCATAAAAGTTATTTTCCAAGAAACCTCAAAGGTTTGGGCTATCATCGCTTACTCTAAATTTTTCTAGCACAGCATGAGCAGCAGAACAGATTCCATATCAATTGGCGTTCTGTTATTATCTTTTGTTATGGGCTTGATGAAAAAATATCTTAAACGTAGTCAAGAGATTATTGGCGAACGCACAACAGAAGAAGAACAATATGATAATGAAGTTGTTAAATGGCTTAGAATCTATGAAGACATAAGGAAGGCCCTTGATAAGGCTAACAAAAAGTATCCAAATGAAGCTCTTCTATATGATGACTTAACTATTGACGATATAGAGTTACACTATGATTATCTCGTAGGGTACATAGATATAATAGAAGCCTTAAAATTGCAAAATAGTCCTTATACTTATGAATCAACTTAACTCATGTCTTGCATAAATAATCCTGTCAGAGAAGCAGAAATGCGATAAGCGTTTGATATTCATATCTTAAATAAATAACCTTGTCAGAGATATAAATAGTAGAGTTGTTCGGAAACAAAATGTTGGACCAAATAGTTGACTCATTAGATAAAAGATTTGTACCCTTGCTAAGACTTAGCTGTCACATTTTGCATTTCCGGAGCTTTAAATTGAGCAATTGTACATTTTATAATGCACGCTAGCTTATTTCTGAACAAGTCTAATGTGTAATAAGTTTTTATATGAACGGCATACCAATTCATGATAAACATAGTCGTGATCTACTAGAAAAAATAAAGACCTTGTACACTAAAACCAAATTGAAGTGTCTTTTCGCCCTACTCGATCTTTTCCTCAAAACTAATAGTAGAACTACTTTTCAAAACCTTGAAGAAGTTTCTCCCAGTACTGCTAGTCGTTTCTTTGCTAACCACACGACTAGGATGTACAGAGAATTCTCTTCTACTCTGAGTGAATGGCAGCTTTGTATCCTTTGGCTTCTTTACAGTAATGCAAATCGTCGTGGTAGACGCGCTCACATTGCTCTTAAGGTAGACCTGACCAGCATTGAAAAAACAGGAGTTAAATTGCCTTTTGTGTTTTTGTTTAACAAGATATTTGGCATTCATATAGTTGTCCTACATGCCCATGTTGGGCATGTATCTTTTCCTCTAGCATTTCGTATATATTTAGGGAAAGGAAGAACAACACAAGTAAAACTAGCATTACAAATACTAAAGGACTTTCCACCAGAAATGTGGCCAAGTCGTACAGTAGTGCTAGCAGATGCAGGATTTGGAACAAAAGAATTAATCAGGGGGTGTAAAAAGCTAGGATTTGATAGGACAATAGTAGGAATAAGGAAAGATAGAAAACTAGTGACAGGACAGAAAGTGTGTGAAGTTAAAAGGGGAGCAAAAGTAAGATTGCATGACATAAGAGAAATAGAGTTAACAGTCAGTAGTGCGCGAATAAGAAGAGATGGGAAATACAAGATGTATTATACGGTTTCAACATTTAAAGCTTCAGGGAAGTGGTTAAGAAAAAGGTATCGAATGAGATGGTTGATAGAGACTTTTTTTCAAAGCGTAAAGTATGATTTTGGATTGAAAGAAACGAGATTAAGGACGGAAATAGGAATAAAGATGTGGATATATCATACGTTTTTGGCATATAGCTTAGCGATGTTAGAAAGAGCGAAAGAGGGGTTAAGAACAGATATAAGACACAAACTAACAATGGAACAGGCAGCAAGGCAAATAGCAGAGGTATTAATAGGGGAATGGATATTAGCAGCAAAGGAAAAGGAGTGTGAAAGACTGAGGGAGAAGATATATTTTCGAGAACGTTTATCAGAACAAGGATTAAGTGGAGTTTTAATTTAATTAAAGATCATTTAGGGAAATTTGCTAAGCAAGTTTCATTGGTAATTCTTCATGAATTTAGGCTATTTTTACTCTCAAGCCATTTTAGTCTTCTATGTCCTAAACACATTTTTTCTTGCAAGACATGAGCTTAACAAAGATATCTTTTTTGATAGTATTGCTGAACAATTTGACAAAACTATTTACAAAACCTCCAAAGGATTTATTAGGCTGAATTATACTCCTCAGGAAATTAAAATTGATCAATGGAAAACATAGTTATCATTACTGGTGCAGGAATCAGTGCCGAAAGTGGCATAGCAACCTTTAGAGGTTCAGGAGGCTTGTGGAATGAACATAAGATAGAGGATGTTGCCTCTCCAGAAGGCTGGGCAAAGGATAAACGTTTGGTTCTAGATTTTTACAATAAGCGTAGGCGAGAAGTTCTATCCGTACAACCAAATTTAGCGCATAAAGCTTTAGTTGAGCTAGAAAGCAAATATAATGTTACTGTCATTACTCAAAACATTGATAATCTGCACGAAAGAGCTGGGTCACAACAAATAATTCATATACATGGTGAAATTATGAAGTCTAGAAGCTCAGCATATCCTGAGCTAATATATGACACTCACGGCAATGATATTGAATTGGGAGATAAATGTGAAAAGGGAAGTCAGTTAAGACCACATGTTGTTTGGTTTGGTGAACAAGTCCCTTTGTATGAAAAGGCCCTAGAAATTGTAAATTCTGCCAGCAAATTGTTAATTGTGGAAACGTCTCTATCTGTTTACCCTGCAGCTTCGTTGATAACTGAGGCAAAAGAAGGTTCAGAAATTGCTCTTGTTGATCCATCAGTTAAGTTAGCTGATAATAAAGTACACGTCATAAACGAAAAGGCTACAGTAGGAGTACCAAGAGTGGTATCAGAGTGGTTAAAGTTTTTATGACTGAGAGTGACCTTAATTTAATTGAGAAAGAGCTCAAGCTAAAGCTTCCCTCAACATATCGCAATTTTATGCTTGATTTTCCTATTCCAGCTTGTACAGGTAACGATGACACTGAACTTTGGGACAATGCAAAGAGGCTTATTTCTGAGAATCAAGAACTTCGCAAAGGCATGTTCGGCGGCGTAAAGCCTTGGCCCAATCACTTTTTCTGTTTAGGCGGTGCTGGATCTGGTTGTGTATATGCTCTGGATTTGCGAAAACCTGATGCACCAGTTTGGTGGGTTGAGGTGAACCCAATTGATCGGACAAAAAATTAAGGTTAATTAAGACCTACTAAAATGATATCAAATTGAGATTACATTGTTTGTAAGCTTGATAACAACCTATCCTGTTATTATTGATTTAGTTTTCTCCTCTCTGTAAACTAATTCAGGCGTTTTGTACTGCAATGATTGATGCGGACGTTCACTGTTATAAAATTGTAAGTACTTTCCTATTTCTTCCCTTCCTTGCTCTATATTTTTGTATTCCTTTAGATATACTTCTTCATACTTTACCGTTCTCCACAACCTTTCTGTAAATATATTATCCATGTAGCACCCTCTTCCGTCCATGCTGATTGCTATTTCGTTTGCCTTCAATATATCCGTAAACTCATGACTTGTGTACTGACTACCTTGATCTGTATTGAATATCTCTGGCTTCTCTCCTTCCAACGCCTCTTCTAATGCTTCTATACAAAACTCTGCTTTCATGCTATTCGAAACTTCCCATGAAACAACATAACGGCTATACCAATCCATTACTACTACCAGATAGCAATATCCTCCTTGCAAACGTATATACGTAATATCACTAGCCCATACCTGATTTGGTTTGTTTATGATTTTGTTTTTCAGAAGGTATGGGTAAATTTTATGTCCTTCCTTTGGTTTACTTAGTTTGGGTTTGGCATATATAGCTTGCAAACCCATCAGACACATCAAACGATATACTCTTTTATGATTGACCTTATTATTACAGCGCAATGTCATGGAATATAACTCCTAGACAATATAGCAAGAGTACGTTTTCGATGCGAAGCATAAGCAGTATAATTTCTGCGCTGATAGTAACGAATTAGATTTAGTGATTGAGCTATTGTCAATCTAGGTAACGGTATTGCTGCCTTGAGCAGCACTCTTGCCTGTGGCAAAGTTAAAGCTGGAGACTTTTCTCCTAACATTAAACGCATCCTCACCAGAAAATGATGTGCTAGACAAGTTAATAGTATATGGTGATGCCAACCTAAGTAGCTTCTAGTTTCGTAGTGATCAAGCCCCAGTTCTTCTTTTGATTCCTCAAACGATGTTTCTATCGGCCATCTCATTCCACTTAGCCACACTAATGTTTCTAGGCTGACTTCTTCTGAGTCATTGCACAAATAATAGCTTATCTCTCTTTTCTCATTTAGGTTACGCCGAATTACCAACCACAGTTCCACTGGCTCTTCTTCTCCCCTTGTTTCCCATATTCGCTCAAAGGCAAATTCACATACTATTGGCCCTTTACTTCCTTCTTTCACTACATGTTTACTCCATTTTTCTGCTTCTATTTCCTTTGCTAACTCATCTATCCGTATTGATTCAATATTTGCCCTTGCTAGTTTCGGCTTCCTTCCCCTACCTTTATATTCAGGTACCTTGACCTCTGGCTTCTCCTTGTATACCTGCGTATCGCAAGATACTGCTGTAAAGTACTTTTTTCCTAATTCAGCTACTCCATCTCTAAACTCGATATTATTTCCATACAATGCATCTGCTAGCACATATTCAAAGCTCAAATGCCCTCTCTCTTCTGTCTTTTTTATCATTCCTAACGCTATTTCTGGTTTGGTTCTAAATTCTAGATCCTTTGGCACTCCACATTCTTCCCTTTTTTGTTCATGCTCTTTATCAAACCATTGTTCTGGTAAGTACAACTGCCCTTCTGTTAAGGTATGTCCTTTGTTACTGGCATACCCTAGGTATACTCCTACTTGACTGTTCTCCACTTTTCCTACTGATCCACAATATTGCCTTGCTACTCCTACTGAGCTTTTTCCTTGTTTTACATTCCCTGATTCATCAACTATCAGTACTCCATCATTACCTAAACTTTCTGCAATAAGTTTTTGATGCGTGTCAATCACAGGTTCTAACTGCCAAGGGCTTTGTCCTACAAAGTTTTGCATGCTACGGACATTCAGTCCTATTGATAGTGCCATTGCTTCTATATTTTTTCGATCAAGGTTGCTTAACAAACCTTTTAGATAATGTCCTGTCCAGATCAAACTTTCAGGTCGTTTAAATGCTTCTTCAAACTCTGCTACGTATTCTTTGAGTTCTTTTGCTAGCGCTTCTATATCTGCTTCAACTAAGTTGCATTCTGGAGGACTTAAATTTACGGCCTCTTCTAATATTTCATTGTGTGCTTTATAAATGTTTTTCATAGCCTTAATTTATTATTCACACTCGCACTTTTTTCGCACTTCCCCTTACTTAATATGCAACATTGCGCTGTAATATTATAGCTTTCTCTATTTAGCATTGCTGTTATCTTGCGATAACCTAGAAAAGGATGATCTGTATACAACTCATCTATCCTTTGCATCAACTTTTCATTGAGGTCACTAATTCCTGTAGGTCGATAGTAATAACTACTACGATTCAGTCTCAGTAACTCACATTGCTTAGTAATGCTCAATTGAGGGTGCCTTGGATCGACTATCAACATACGTTCCTCTTGACTCAGTTTTTGAGCCCTTTGGACAAAAAATCTAGTTCCATTTTCAATTTGCCAATCTGTTCGTACAGTGCAGCCTCTCTACGTTCTTGCAGTTTGGCTTTCCTGCCCCTTAGTAGTGAAAATCTTTCATGCAATGCTTCTGATCCAGCTTTTTTCCATTCTTTAATTTGAGTGGTGTGTACACCATATTGATTTGCTAATTCTGCAAGATTCTTCTCTCCAACTATGGCTGCTGCTGCAACTTTAGCTTTGAATTCTTTCTTATATGTTTTTCTTATTCCTTTTGTCTGGCTCATTTATATCTCCATATTCTAGATATTTTACATCTTCTATGGACCTTAATTTCGCCGGGGTTTTCTGTCCAGTTTTTGGGGGTAAGCTCACCTTGAGCTAGAAAGTAGTTGTGAGGTTGCACCAAAGTTTTCAGATTGGGCAAATGATTACACCAAAGACCTTCTTAGTGATCTAGAAGCTGAAGGCATTGATCCTAAGGGTACTCCTAAAGAGCGTGGTAGAATCGAGGAGAAAAATGCTAAGGATGGTTGTTTTGCAATTATCCTACTAATAGGATTAATCACAATTATCTTTCTAGTTGTAGTTACTTTCATCAAGAAGTAGTTTAGCTTCTTAAGGTTCTTATAATTTATAAAGAAGGGAAATTATTATGGGTTTTTTCAAAGAGTTCAAAGAGTTTGCAGTTAAGGGTAATGTAGTCGATATGGCTGTTGGAATTGTCATTGGTGCTGCATTTGGCCAAATTGTCTCATCTTTTGTCAATGACATAATAACGCCCCCAATAGGAGTTTTATTAGGTGGAGTTGATTTCTCTAATTTAGCTATAATTTTACAAAAAGCAGCTGGAGATGTGCCTGCTGTCACACTTAACTATGGGAAGTTTATTCAAACAATTGTTGATTTCACAATCATTGCTTTTGCAATATTTATTGCCATAAAATTAATCAACAACCTTAAAAAACAAGAGGAAGAAGCACCTACAACGCCACCAAAACCATCAAATGAAGAAGTACTACTTACTGAAATCCGTGATCTACTTAAAGCCAAGTAAATTTTATTTACTTGGCAAGCTATATCCCAAACTGATACAAGAACCTTTGAACTTCTTCTAAAGATTCAAATTTATAAATCTTGTTCTGCATTCCCATTTCTGACAAATTGCTAAGTGATAGAGAAGCTAGTTTTGGTAAATTCTTAAGCACCTCTAGGTCTTGGAGTTTATCAAGATCAGAAAGAGAGAGAGAATTGAGCTGTGGTAGATCCTTCAACCCCTCTAGACTCCAGAGGTCAACAATACTGGAAAGTTCTAAAGAATTAAGCTGTGGTAGGTATTTAAGCACCTCTAGGTTTTGTAGGTTATCAAGGTTAGAAAGTTTTAAAGAATTAAGCTGTGGCAGGTATTGAAGCACCCCTAGGTTTTGAAGATTGTTAAGATTAGAAAGTTTCAAAGAATTAAGCTGCGGTAGGTATTTAAGCACTTCTAAACTTTGGAGATTATCGAGATTATAAAGTTCTAAAGAATTAAGCGGTAAGTTTTTCAGCAGCTCTAAATCCTGGAAATTATTGAAATCGTAAAGTTGTAGAGAATTGAGGTGTGGTAAGTTTTTCAGCATCTCTAAGCCCTGGAAGTTATTGAAACTGGAAAGTGATAGAGAATTAAGCTGTGGCAAGTTTTTCAGCCACTCTATACTCTGCAAATTAGCTAAATTGTAAAGATATAGAGAATTGAGGTGCAATAATCTTGTTAATTCCTCTAGGTTTTGGAGGTTAACAAGATTACTAAGTTGTAAAGAATTAAGCTGTGGTAAGTTTGTTAGTTCTTCTAGGCTTTTGAGATTAGGAAGATCGAAAAGATCTAGAGAATTAAGCTGTGGTAAGTTTTCCAATTCCTCTAGGTCCTGTAAGTTAGCAAGGCTTAAAAGTTCTAGAGATTTAAGCTGTGGTAAGTTTTTAAGACCCTTTAAGCTTTGAAGATTATCAAGATTAAAAAGGAATAGAGAATTGAGCTGTGGCAAATTTTCCAGTCCTTCGAGATTTCGAACCTTACTGAGGTAGAAAAGATCTATAGAATTAAGCTGCGGTAAGTTTTTTAGTCCTTCTAAGCTTTGGATCTTATCTAGGTCACCAAGGTATAGATCTTTGAGCTGTGGTAAGTTTTCCAATCCCTCTAGGCTGTGGATATAATCTAAATTGCTAAGTGATAAGGTATGGAGTTGTGGTAAGTTTTTAAGCCCCTCTAAGCTTTGGATATTCTCAAGAGAAAGCGTTAGAGAACTAAGTTGTGGTGAGTTTTCAAGTCCCTCTAGGCTTTGAATATTATCAAGACCATTTAGAGATAGAGAATTGAGTTGTGATAGGTTTTTAAAAATCTCTAGACTCTGTATGTTATCAAAACCATAGAGGGATAAAGAATTTAGCTGTGGCAAGTTTTCAAGAACTTCTAGGCTCTGGATATTATCTAGATTGTAAAGTGTTAAAGCATTGAGCTGTGGCAAATTTTTAAGAACTTCTAGACTCTGGATATTATCTAGATTGTAAAGTGTTAAAGCATTGAGTTGTGGTAGGTTTTTAAGAAAGTCCAGATTATCAAGCTCAGTATGGTTGACAACTTTTAGTTGTCTAACTTTTCTACCAAAGTGTGTAAATATATCGTCTAAAACATGGTTATATAGTTGTGGAAATAATGCAATTAAAGCATTAATAACTGGCTCAGCATCAGTAAAGCTACTATAAGGTTTATAATCCTTGTAACTCTCTAGTGCTTCTAGTGCTGTAGGAGTACCAATAAGAGCTAGGGCTTCTATAGCATGAACTGTTTGCTGTCGCTTCCATCTTCTTTTTGGTTCAAAGCCTAAATAAGGTACAGCCCAATCACCTGCATAAGAAACCAAAATAACTTCTTGGGGATTTTCTAGCGGCAGGAATAGCTCAACAGCTTTTGCAATAGCCTTTTCAAAACTAGGTGTCAGATGTAATCTACTCTCTAAGCATGAAAGTAGAAAAAAGCAAATATCTCTTTGCTTAGCGCTCTTTTTATCTATTTCTTGGGCAATAGCATCTATAAGTTTTTGGTGTTGCTCTTTGCTATCTTGTTTACTATGCCATAGGGCAAAGCGGATGATCTCATACCAAAGGTTGCTATCTAAGTAATTGGCAAGAACACTAACCTTAGACTTTTCTACAAACATTTTAGCAGCTAGATACTCAGCCAGTGTTCTATTGGGAAATTCAATTCTTTTGCCACTAGTGTGACTAAGTAAGCCAGAGCGCTCTAAAATATCCTTTAAGACCTCTTCACTTTTTAAATTCTCTTGATCTTTTGCACGTAAATCTGGCCATATGGAATCAAGATGTTCTTTAATCTCTGACTCTTTGGCAACAAATGTAAGTGTTTGATGTTTGCCCTTAGCTAGCATCCAATAAGCTAATTCCTGTACTAGGCCTTGTAATTGACTATCTTCAAATAGCCCAGAAGTAACTTTACCATCATCTCTTTTCTCGAGTAGCAAGTTAATAAAAGCATCATATAGTTCCATACGGTTGCTAGGCATGTTGCCACTATTGCGGTTAAGTTCACATAAAGCAGCACAAAGTAAAGGAGATTGTGCCAATAACTCTAGTGATTGATGTTGCTCTATGTGCTCTAAAAGCTTTTTGGCACGCTTAGGTAGTTCTGCTTTATCAAGTGGATCCAGCTCAGCAATTGCTTCGTGCCAATCATCAATAAAAGCTTCAATACCCTGTTTTTGCATAGGAAGCAGTACGGCATTGCTAAAACCCTCTGTCCTAAGCCAATCTTCTTTAATTGCTTCTTTACGTGAAGTTATAATAATAGGAGCTTCAGGATATTGCTCATGCAAATCATTAATCCAACTCTTTACATCGTTATAGTCCTCAGTAGGTATTTCGTCCACCCCATCAATTAGTAACATACCTTTTCCATCAGCCAATTTATGTTGTACCCAATTTTTAGGTGTATCAGAAGACAAAGCTTCTTCCACTAAGTACATAAAAGTGCTAGGGTCTTTTAGATTAAACTTCTCTTGATCGCACATCCGTAATAAAAAGGGTG
Organism: Trueperaceae bacterium; assembly: GCA_965223045.1. Taxonomy (GTDB): domain Bacteria; phylum Deinococcota; class Deinococci; order Deinococcales; family Trueperaceae; genus CBDCVN01. The sequence goes on along the minus strand of CBDCVN010000013.1, from coordinate 1,266,675 downwards.
TGTACTCTTTCCACTTATTCATCAAATACAACCCGGGGAATTCTTTACGTGCAGCATGGACAGTTAGCCAATTTAGCATAGTGGTTTTACCTAAACTTGCCTCACCAAGAAGGAGTAACTGCTTATTACTAAACAAGATACCATCAATGCTATCAATTTTATGCCTCATCAACTTAGACCACACTGACAAGCTCATGTAGGCTTTAGGCAACTTATACTGTTTTAATGTTACACCAAACAAATCTGGCTTATTTAGGGTTGCTTCTACTGCCCTTCTATATTCTAGTTCAAAGGCTTCATGCTTATTAGCTTGGTCATTAAATTTAGCTGGTTGTGGAGCAAGATAAGGTTGTTTTGCTTTATCTGACTTACTAGTTTCCCTGTTTGGGTTAGTACTAAGTAATTCTTCTTTTAAGTAATCTAAGATAGGCATTGCCTTAGAATCTTCTACTATTTTAGCTGGAATGTCTTTTATGGGGTTATTTCCAAGGTCTAGAGAGTACAGATTGGAAAGCTCAGTTATTTCTAAGGGTATGTGCTCAAGCTTATTTCCATAGAGGTTTAGTTGTTCAAGCCTAGAAAGTTTACCTATATCCGGGGGAAGGTGCTTGAGCTGATTTCCACTAAGTTGTAAATTTTTCAAATAGTGAAGTTGGCCTATTTCTGGAGGTAAACGTTTGAGTTGGTTTGCACTTAGATCTAATGATTCTAGGTTACGAAGCTCGGATATTTTTGGCAAGAGGTACTCGAGCTGATTTTCACTTAGGTCTAGTGATTGCAGTTGAGAAAGTTCAACTATTTTTGGGGGTAAGCTCAGATGCTTAAACTTGTTTTTACTGAGATCTAGAAATTGTAGGTCAGAAAACAAATTTATCTCTAAGAAAAGGTGCTCGAGCTTATTCCCACTGAGGTCTAACTGCCATAAACGCTTAGAAAAAAGTTGACCAACTTCTGGGGGGATGTGCTCGAGCTGATTTTTACTTAGATGCAGCTCTTCTAGATTAGAAAGCTTGCCTATTTCTGGTGGGAGTTGCTTAATCTGAGTACCCTCAATGGCCAACCATCTCAAACTAGAGAGTTGACCAATTTCTGAGGGGAGGTGCTCGAGCTTGTTACTAGCAAGGCCTAAGTATTGCAGATTAGAGAGTTGAAATATCTCTGAAGGGATGTGCTCAAACTGTATATTGCCAAGATATAGACTGAGCAGATTAGAGAGTTGTCCTATTTCTGGTGGGAGGTGTTTGAACTGATTATCGCTAAGGTTGAGTGATTGTAGGTTAGAAAGTTTGCCTATTTCTGGTGGTAATTGCTCGAGCTTGTTATCGTTAAGCTTAAGTGATTTTAGGTTGGAGAGCTGATTTATTTCTGTAGGGAGCTGTTTAAACTGATTAAAACTAAGGTCTAGTGATTGCAAGTTAGAGAGCTGGCCTATTTCTGGAGGGAATTGTTTGAGCTGATTATGATTAAGGTCTAGTGATTGCAAATTAGATAGCTGACCTATTTCTGGAGGGAACTGTTTGAGCTGATTGTAACCAAGGCCTAGTGATTGCAAGTTAGAGAGTTGGCCTACTTCTAGAGGGAGGTATTGGAGCTGATTATCATAAAGGTTTAGCGATTGAAGGCTAGAGAGTTGACCTATTTCTGGAGTAATGTACTCAAGCAGGGAATTACTAATATCTAACGATTGAAGGCTAGAAAGTTGACTTATTTCTGAGGGGAGGCGTTGGAGCTTATTATATCTAAGGTCTAGCAATTGCAGGTTAGAAAGTTGACCTATTTCTGAGGGAAGATATTCAAGTTGGGAACGACTAAGATCTAAAGATTTTAGGCTAGAGAGCTGGCCTATTTCTGACAGGAAGTGCCCCAGCTTATTACCCTTATTAAAACTAATCTCTAATACTTCTAGATTAACGAGTTGCCCTGTTTCTGAGGGAAGGTGCTCGAGTTTATTAGCATTAAGGTTTAGTCTTTTCAGATTGGAGAGTGAAAATACTTCAGTAGGCACTTCTATTAAATCTAAATAGCTCAAATTTAGCTCTGTCAATTGCTTATCTTTTGCCTCGTTAATCCTATCTCTTACTTTTTGGGGTATTTCTGAAGAAGACATACTTTCACTTATTCCTAAAATCTTGAAATCTTTGACTTAATCCTTTATGCAACATTGTACAAAAATCATATCGTACTTTTTGTTCGTTTAGTTAGGAATATGGTGAAAGAATTTAGTCTAGAAGGCTACTCTGATATTGCACTACATAACCTTTGGGTTCATCTGTTTCTGAGCAATTTTAGATGATCTTAAACCTATAAACTAAATACCAAACTCGTCAAAAAACTTTTCAACTTCCTCTGAAGTCTCAAACGTGTAATCCTTGTAATCTTCTATTCCCAGTTTTGGTAGGTTAGAAAGTGATACATAATAAAGTCGTGGTAAGTTTCTAGGCCCCTTTAAGCTTTGAATGTTAGAAAGACCAAAAAGCGAGAGATATTTGAGTTGTGGTAAATTTTCCAGTCCCTCGAGACTTTGAACATTAGAGTTGTTCTGAAATAAATAAATCGGTCAAAATAAAGGAATGTTACTACCAAGAGATGACCGACAAGTAAGAAGTATAACAGGATTGAGCGAAAAGAAAGTAGAGGAACTAGAACCTGCATTTGCTAAAGCTTTAGAAGACCATGAAAAGCAACGTTATGAAAAGGCTCTAGAAGCAGGGAAAGTACATCGTAAGCCAGGAGGAGGAAGAAACAGTAAACTAAGTACAGTCAATATAAAACTGTGCTTTATTCTTTACTACCTTAGACTTTACCCAACGTTTGATGTTCTAGCGGAGAAATTTGATTTATCACGATCTAATGCCCATGCTTGGGTACAACGTCTTACACCAATAATGGCGAAAACTCTAAGTGGTTTGGGATATATGCCAGCTAGAGAGTTTGAAAACATAGAGGATTTCAAAGCAGCTTTTGAGGGACTTGACGAAATACTGATTGATGTTACAGAGCGAGAACATCAACGCCCAAAGGATGATGAAATGCAACAGGAGTTATACAGTGGCAAACAGGGTAACCACACGCAGAAAAACACAGTGATAAGCAGCAAGGAGAAGGTAATTTTGTTTGTGGGACAAACCTTTGGAGGACGGAACCATGACTATGCAATGCTAAAGGAAGAATTTCCACCTGAGGAGGAGTGGTTTGAGGATATTAAAGTGGCAGTAGATTTAGGATATCAAGGAATCGAGAAAGATTATGAAGGAGCAGATGTTGCAATACCTCATAAGAGACCTAGGAAGAGCAAAGCCAACCCTAATCCCAAGCTTAGTAAAGAGCAGAAGGCTCACAACCAAGCAGTGAGCAAGATACGTGTATATGTTGAGAATGCCATTGGAGGAATGAAGCGTTTCAAGATTCTTGTGTATGCTTTTAGGAATCGTATTAAGGGATTTGTTGACGATGTAGTAGGAGTTTGTGCTGGTTTATGGAACTGCCTTATTGCCTAATTCCTTATTTCAGAACAAGTCTATTAACGAGACTGTAAAGATCTAGAGAGTTAAGTTGTGATAAGTTTTCCAATCCCTCTAGGCTTCGGATATGATATAAATAATCAAGTGCTAAACGCTCGAGTTGTGGGAAATTTCCTAGCCCTTCTAGACCATGGATATTATCGAGAGAGCTCAGGAATAAAGATTTGAGTTGTGATAAGCCTTCCAGTTCCTCTATACTCTGGATATTATTAAAACTACTTAGTGATAAAGAATTGAGTTGTGGCAAGTCTTTAAGAGACTCTAAGTTCTGTAGATTATTGAGGCTAGAAAGTTTTAGAGAGTTGAGCTGAGGTAAGTTTTTTAGTTCCTCTAGACTCTGGAGATTATTTAGGTGGCTAAGTGTTAAAGAATTGAGTTGTGGTAAGCCTTTAAGGAAATTCAGCTTATTAAGCTTAGGATGGTTGAAAATTTTTAGTTGTTTAACTTCACCATCAAAGTGTTCAAGTGCCTCTTCTGAGACATGGTTATATAACTCTAAAGATGCTGCAATTAAGGCATTAATAACAGGTTCAAAATCGGTAGAGCTACTATAAGGTTGGTAATCTTTCTGGTTTTTTAGCGCTTCCAGCGCTCTTTTATACTCTAGTTCAAAGGTTTGCTCATACTCATTAGCTTGGTCATTAAGCTTAGCTGGTTGTGGAGCAAGATCAGGTTGTTTTGCTTTATCTGGTTTTAACAAACCAGATAATAAGTAATCTAAGATAGGCCTTACTTTAGAAGTTGCTATTATTTCAGGTGGAATATCTTTTATAGGATTATTACTGAGGCCTAGATATCTTAGGTCATAGAGTTTCTTTATCCCTGCTGGGAAGTGCTTGAACTGATTTTCCCTAAGATCTAGAAAATGCAGGTTAAAGTCAGAGAGTTGACCTATTTCTAGAGGGAGGTACTCGAGCTGATTATTGTTTAGGTGTAACTCTTCCAGCCAAGGAAGTTGGCCTATTTCTGGAGGAATATGCTTAAGCTGGTTACTACTAAGGATTAAATATCTTAATTTAGGAAGCTTACATATTGCTGGGGGGAGGTGCTCGAGTTGGTTTTTATCAGAGGATAAAATTTGTAGTTCAGAGAGTTGACCAATTTCTGAAGGGAGGTGTGTGAGTTTATTATAAGTAAGGCTTATTTGGCCTAACTTAGAAAGTTGACCAATTTCTGGAGGGAGGTGCTCGAGCCTATTATAAACAAGGTTTAACTCTCCTAGGTTAGAAAGTTGACCTATTTCTGGAGGGAGGTGCTCGAGCTGATTTTCATCTAGGTATAGCTTCCATAACTTAGAAAGTTGGCCTATCTCTGGAGGAAGGTACTCGAGCTGACTTCTACTTAGATGCAACTCTTCTAGCTTAGAAAGCTTACCTATTTCTGGTGGGAGATGTTTAATCTGAGTACCCTCAAGGGCCAACCATTTCAAGCTAGACAGTTGACCAATTTCTGAGGGGAGGTGCTCGAGCTGATTTCCACTTAGATGCAACTCTTCTAGCTTAGAAAGCTTGCCTATTTCTGGTAGGGGTTGCTTAAGCTTGTTAGAATTAAGGGCTAGTGATTTCAAACTAGACAGTTGACTAATTTCTGAGGGGAGGTGCTCGAGCTGATTTTCACTTAGATGCAACTCTTCTAGCTTAGAAAGCTTGCCTATTTCTGAGGGGAGGTGTTTGAACTGATTTTTACTAAGGTTGAGTGATTGCAAGTTAGAGAGTTGACCTATTTCTGGAGGGAGGTACTCGAGCTTATTTTTAGTAAGAAATAGTTTTTGTAGATTAGAGAGTTGACCTATTTCTGAGGGAAGGTGCTCGAGTTTATTAGCATTAAGGTTTAGTCTTTTCAGATTGGAGAGTAAAAATACTTCATTAGGCACTTCTATTAAATCTAAATGGCTCAAATTTAGCTCTGTCAATTGCTTATCTTTTGCCTCGTTAATTCTATCTATTGCCTTTTGGTGTGCTTCTGAAACAGACATACTTTCACTTATTCCTTTTCGTTATAAGAATCTTGAAATCTTTGACTTAATCCTTTATGCAACATTGTGCAAAAATCATATCGTACTTTTTGTTCATTTAGTTCAAACTCTTGACCATATAATTAGCTTATAAGTTACTACTGTACATTGCTTATCGAAGTCTACCCTTAAAAGGAGGTTGGGAGGGATGAACGCATGAAATATTTCCTGGGCAGCCTCAACAATGTTTAACCCTCACCCCAACCCCCCCTCCGTTCCCTTTATGTCAATCAACTACATCATAGCCGTCTCGAGCGCAAATCTTATAGTCAAGTTTAGAACCAATAATTCTGTTTGATTGATTGTCTCCAACGACAACAACAGCTACAGCAGATGCACTAGGGGACTCCAACCAATTACAAAGATAGCTCTTGCAACATTACAATTCACTTGTGGCACTGCAACTCCTTCTAGTCCACCACCTGGTAAATCTATATGTTTCCTCTGAAGCATTTGATAAAGTACCTGAAACCACGCTTGTAACTATAGATGTCCAGATAAATTCTTTCCCTAAAACAGGAAAAATAATGCCATGATAATTCCAATAATAACCCAAAGGAGACTAATCATGGCAAATAATGATAGCAAACAAAAACTAGAAGAACTACAAAGACTACGCCGTCGCTATAAAAAGGGAAATGATGCAAACGCTTTACTACGGACTCAAGCCCTTATAGCTCTGTATTCCGGCAAAGATATTAAGCTTGTAGCAGAAATGTTCGGTGTCTCAGTAAAAACAGTAAAAAACTGGCGAAAGAAGTTTGAAAAATCGCTTAACTTAGAAGATGAACAAAGAACTGGTAGGCCGCCTAAACTTTCTAAAGAGCAACTAGAGCTAATCAAGAAAATCATTACAGAGTTTAACCAGCAAGTTTGGGTTGCCAGAAGGGTCTTTACTCTCATAGAAAGCCTTTTTGGGGTATGTTTGTCAGTAAAGTATTTACCAGAGCTTTTAAGGAAACTGGGATTAAGTTTCCATAAAGCAATACATTTGCTGTATAGGAAGAATGAAGAGAAGAGGCGAAAGTGGATACAAGAAACACTACCAAAGCTGTACGAGGAGAAGATAAAGGCAGGATGGAGGATATTTTATCAAGATGAAGTAGGGTTCCAAACGCAGGGAACACTAGCGAGCACATGGGGGCTAAGAGGAGAAAAAGTAGAGATCAAGAACTATGGAAGACATGGGAGAGTAAATTTGATAGGGGCATTAGAGTTAGGGACAGGAGAATTCCATGGAGTGCTAACAAAGTTCAAGGTAAATGCTCAGAGGTTTAGAAGGTTTATCTGCCACATGAAAAGGGAGATGAGGGAAGCAAAGATAATGCTTATATGTGACAATGCACCATTTCACAGGGCGAAGTGGTTGCAAGAGTGGGTAAAAGAGAATTCAAAATGGTTGAGGTTAGAATTTCTACCGGGATACTCACCAGATTTCAACCCAATAGAAAGGCTATGGAAGTATTTAAAGAAGGAGTACATACATAATAAATGCTGGGAAACACAAGCAGATTTAAGGAAGCATTTGGAGGTAATGATGGAGGGAATACCAATGAGGGTAGAGGAAATAAAGGGAGTAATGAAAAAAGAGATAAAAAGATTGAGGGAGGCATTTGAGTTTTATAAAACACCAGTACCAAAGGAATTAATGATTTGAGATAGTGTTAAGCGGGGAAAATAAGCAAGTTTTGTATAAGTTTTAGTTGGTTTACAAAAGAAGATTACACTGGGTAGTAGGTGTTCTATTGCCTAAGAAGCAATTATTCTTAGTGATTTTTCCTACCTTATTTCACTCTATGGATAAAAGGAAAAGATTTTTCTGGGTAACTATAGTAAGATAGCTAAACACTTGAACCACTTTATAGAGATTCTTGCTCAAGCTTCTTGTCCACTTTGATGCTGAAATTTTACCTGACTCTATACAAGTAAGAAACAAAATTGTTTAAAATTGATTTGAGGATACTAATGAATAGAAAAAAAATATTATTAACAATTACCTTTGTCATTTTAGTATGTATTCTAATAGCATGTTCTAGCAATGATAGTAATGCAAATGATTGCTCTTCTCAAGGTAATTCAGCCACTTATCAGGTTACTTTTACTAGTACATGGAGTGCAGCTACTCACCTTCAAGATTTTCCAGCTAACCCGCACTTTTCTGGTTTGATTGGAGCCACTCATAATAGTAATGTGACTTTTTGGAAAACAGGTGCTTTAGCTTCTGCAGGAATTAAGAGTATGGCAGAAACTGGTAGTAAAACTCCATTGACAAATGAAATTGCTGTTGCCATTACAGCTGGAAATGCTAACAAAGAAATTTCAGGAGGGGGCATTGGCACTTCACCAGGGAATGTTACTGTAGATGCTGAAGTTACCCCAGATTTTCCTTTAGTTACCCTAGTTTCTATGCTAGCACCCAGTCCAGATTGGTTTGTCGGAGTTTCGGGATTGAGTTTGTGTGAAAACAATAAATGGGTGGAAAATAAAGTGGAAGATTTATACCCCTATGATTCTGGTACAGATTCTGGGGAAAGTTATGCTTCAGCAAATAGTATTACTAATCCTCCAGAAAACATTTTCCGTATAGAAACTGGTGTTCTTGCTGTAGGAGAACAGGCTACACCAGTGGGTACATTTACATTCACCCGCCAATAAAGCCAATAAAAAGAAAACTGGTTTCTAAACATGCTTTCTAAGACAAAATATGATTTCTCCTGGGATAAAGATAATCATAAGTTGTGGGATAAAAAATATAAAGAATGGAAAAAAAGGGATTGGGGAAATTGGCTAGATCAAAATTTATCTTTTCCATTTGAGGTAAAAAGGGTTGAGAGTTTAAGCAGTAATCCTTTTAAAGAAAAAGATGAACCATTTGCTGTTGGGCACATCATGAAGGTTATTAAAATAGAGTTAGATGATGACCATTATGGAATAATTGTAAAAGTAAGAGAGGGTCGTAGAGTAGCTCACCTTCCTCTTTGTGAGCTAGAAGTAACTTCAAAAAATGACCTTAACTTTTGGCCAGTAAGAGAATATGTTGTTTGGTTTGCTAACAGGTAATGGGTATTGTATTAGGCATTGATACCTCTTGTGATGATACTGGCATTGGTATTGTCAAAGATGGTGAGGTACTTGCTAACCTAGTAGCATCACAAACTCTTTTACATGCTCCTTATGGTGGTGTTATTCCTGAAAAAGCTAGTCGTGAACATCTTACTGTTATTGATAGTTTACTCGAGCAAACCCTAAAAAAAGCCAACATAACTCTAAACGACTTAACAGCTGTATCAGCCACCTATGGTCCAGGTTTAGTAGGAGCTTTGTTGGTAGGGCTTAATTATGCTAAGGCCTTAGCTTGGGCTAAAGACCTGCCTTTTATAGCCATTCATCACCTAGAAGGTCATATAGCTTCTTGTATGCTAGAAAAAGATGTAAGCCCTCCTTTTCTATGTCTTATTGCTTCTGGAGGGCACACTAGCCTTTTTAAAGTTGAAGCTTGGGGCAACTACTATGAGCTTGGCAAAACTCTTGATGATGCTGCTGGTGAAGCTTTTGATAAAGTAGCTAGGCTTTTAGAATTAGGCTATCCCGGTGGGCCACCTCTAAGTAAACTAGCTGAGGAAGGTAACCCCAAAACTTTTCCTTTTACTATTCCTTTAAAACAACAACAAGGATTTGATTTTTCTTTTAGTGGTTTAAAAACAGCAGTAGCCACTTTGGTAAGAGAGCAACCTAAAGCAAATAAAGCTGATATTGCTGCTAGCTTTGAGCATACTGTAGTAGAAAGTTTAACTCGAGTAAGTTTAAAGGCTGCTAAAAAAACAGGCTATGAGACACTAATTATTGCAGGAGGAGTGGCAGCAAATAGGCAGTTGCGTGAGCGGTTTGCTCGAGCAGATCTAAAAGTATTTTTCCCTCCTTTAGAATTAGCTACAGATAATGGTGCTATGATAGCCCTTGCTGCTTATGAGCACCTTAAAACTGGTACAGTCACTAAAAATCCTTGGATAACTGATGCTGCTCCTTACCTTCCTTTAAGTAAAGAAGCCACAAGCTCCTAAATTGACTATAGTGCTATATTTTTCAAGAAAATACTAATTCTAAAGTGTCTGAAATATAATTGTAGTGTCCTAGAAAAAATTTTTCATCAAAAGGTGCACTCCTACAACATATATGTCATACTGAGGAACATAGTGACGAATGTATCTTACAACATAACGCATTAAGATTTTTCGTTTCACTCAGAATGACATCTTATGATTTGATAGTCAGAACTTATATAGACATCTAGTTGGAGGTTTCACATGAAAAATTATGGTTTTAAACTTCTTTTAGGCTGCTTTTTACTTTTGATAAGTAGTGCTCAAGCCTTTTGTGGTTTTTACGTTTCTAAAGCAGATGCTGACCTTTTCAATGAATCATCTAAGGTTATTATTGCTCGAGAAGACAACAAAACTATTCTAACTATGGCAAATGACTTTAAAGGTGATGTCAGTGAATTTGCTCTAGTAGTACCTGTACCAACAGTCATGCAAGAAGGGCAAATTCAAGTAGGCGATAACGCTATTATTGATAGGATTGATGCTTACAGCGCACCTAGATTAGTGGAGTATTTTGATAGTGATCCCTGCATGCGTTATGACGTTAGGCAACTTGATGGTACTTTTGCAGTTCCTTCTGCTGCCCCTGCAGAAGAGGGAGCTGGACGCGCAAGTGCCCTAGGAGTAACTATAGAGGCTTCTTTTAGTGTGGGTGAATATGACATCTTGATTCTAAGTGCAGAAGAGTCAGATGGGCTAGAAACTTGGCTTTTAGAAAATGATTACAATATACCTGAAGGTGCTGCAGAGGCGTTTAATAGCTATATCAAACAAGGTATGAAGTTCTTTGTTGCTAAAGTTAACCTAGAAACCTTTGAAGAAAGTGGTCAAGCATTCTTGCGTCCTTTGCTTATGGCCTTTGAATCAGATGATTTTATGCTTCCTATCCAACTAGGTACTGTTAATGCCAATGGCCCTCAAGATCTAGTTATTTTCATGCTCTCTCCCAAAGGCAGAGTAGAAACTACTAACTACCGCATGGCTAAGATTCCTAGTGATGTCAACATTCCTGAATTTGTTGAAGATGACTTTGGTAACTTTTACTTAGATATGTTTGCTCATGGCTATGAAAGAGAAGATAGAGACGCAGTTTTCTTAGAGTATGCTTGGGATATGGCATGGTGTGACCCTTGTGCTGCTGATCCTCTTTCTGAAGAAGAGCTAAAAAGGGCAGGAGTATTTTGGCTAGATGATAGTGCTAATTTTGGCGCTCCCAATGTGTATCTAACTCGTATGCACTTACGCTACACTAGCGAAACACATCCAGAAGATTTAATGTTTGAAGTAACAGAAAACCGTGAAAACTTCCAAGGGCGCTATATTTTACAAAGACCTTTTGAAGGGGCAATTACTTGTGAAGCAGGTAAAGATTACATTCGCAGTGTAAGAGAACGTCAGGAGAAAGAGGCACAAGCTCTAGCAAATTTAACAGGCTGGGATATAACTGATATAAGAGTAGAAATAGAATCTTATCATCCTGAAGAAGATATTCCCTCGTGGTGGGAAAGGACTTTTGATCGCTTTAGATAGATTTCTACTTTTCCCTATTCTGAATCTGCAAGCATTTCAGAAATAAGCTTATCTGCTTCATCAGCACTTTCCTCAGGAACTAAAACGTAGGTAATTCCTACATGATAAACCCCTAGATGTGTTAAAGCATCGCTTACATTATCAGGGCCTTTGGTCATAACCACAAAGCCCTGATCCTCTAAAAAGACAGCAACCATTTCTGCTAGTTCAGGTGTAGGTGCTACATTAACAACAGTCCATTTATCACCATTGATTGTTAGGGTCTTTCCTTTCAATTATTTCTCCTTAAATTTAGCTACCTTTGCTTTCTAATTGATTCTAACAGGTTTTGTGACAGAATTGTTCCTTAACTATGGAATCCCTAGCAAAACCAAACATTCAGCGCTATTCAAAAGTTTCATTTCCTAAAAGACGTTATATACCAGGGCAGGGCTTACATCCAGATAAAGATCCCCAAGGTTCCCATATACCTAAAATTCCTTCTTCTAAAACCAAGTTCTCAGCTGAATTATGGCAAGAATCTGAAAAATATCTATACGCAATAGATTTATTCAATCATCAATATTTCTGGGAAGCACATGAAGTTTTAGAAAGCCTGTGGATTAATATTGGAAGGGAAACACCAACAGGAGTATTTGTTCAAGGTATTATTCAAATATCTGCAGGATTACTGAAGGAAATACAATCAAATCATAAAGGTGCCTTAAGACTAGCAAATAAAGGTTTATTAAAATTAAGCTCAAAATCTGGTGTATTTCTTGGCTTAAGAATAGATACTTTCACAGAAAAAGTTGAATCCTTTTTGGCAGGGAAAGTGCCATCATTACCCTACATTGTGCTACAAAATTAACTAGGGCAACAATCAAATATTAGTAGTACACCTTACTCTATAGTATTAGCTCGAGTTCAGATAAATTCCCACAAACCAATGGCATTGTACTGTACTGTACTGTACTGTTGTAAAAATCCTAAATTTACAATTTCAAGTTATTGTTAAACTAATCTCCTAATGCTACAATTAGGTGTGGCTAAACCTATATTATCCTTATCTGATATTGTGATCATGCTTCGAGCAAGTAAACATGTCACATATTTTATTAATTGAAGATGATCCAGATATTGTGCGGGTGGTGTGCACTTATCTTGAAAATGAAGGTTATGTTGTACAAGTTGCTAGTAGTGGTCTTAGTGGGTTAGGAAAAGCACTCGAGCAATCCCCAAGCCTAATTATCCTTGATTGGATGTTGCCAAGCTTAAGTGGCCTAGAAATTCTAAAACAACTTCGGCAAGAACAGCAAACTCCTGTGATTATGCTTACTGCTAAGGGTGAAGAGGAAGATAAGCTTACAGTTTTTGAAGCAGGTGCTGATGACTACGTGCCGAAGCCCTTTAGTCCACGTGAATTAGTAGCTCGAGTAAAAGCAGTCTTAAGGCGACAACAGGGCAATACAGAGAATGTGGTTCGTATAGGGGAAATTGAAATTGATAATACAAAACGCATTATCAAACGTAGTGGGCAAGAATTCGAGTTAACCTCTCGTGAGTTCGATCTTATATACCTTCTTGCCAATCAAAGTGGCAGAGTGTTTAGGCGAGATGAACTTTTAGAAAAGATTTGGGGACGTGACTTTTTCGGTGTTGATAGAGTAGTGGATGTGCATATTTCCAACCTAAGACAAAAAATAGAAATTGATCCTAGTAAACCTCGCTACTTACATACGATTCGCCGTGTGGGTTATGTTTTCAAAGACCATGAATCTTAGAAGATTTCTAAAGAGTAGTCTTTACTGGCGACTAATTCTCTCTTATTTGTTAGTTATATTAGCAGTTAGCGGAACACTTTATGTTGCCAGTCAATTATTTGCCCCTTTATTTTTAACACGTCACATAAACACTATGGTACGGACTAGCCATAACTTGGAACAAGCCCTAGCTGTTGAACCAGAAGAAGGACAGCGTATGCTGAGTGATCTAGAGCGCACTTACACACAAGCTGTACAACAATCTTTGTTGTGGGGTTTGGCTATTGCCGTAATTGTAGCTAGTGGCATTGGTTTCTTTGTAACAAAGCGTATAGTTACACCTTTAAGAGCAATGCAGCGAGCTAGCCAGCACATTGCTTCTGGGCATTACCATGAGCGTCTAAACATACTTACTTCTGATGAGATAGGCGAACTAGCAACCACTTTTAATGCAATGGCTGCTACCTTAGAGCAAGTTGAAACTCAGAGGGTTGAGCTGCTAAGCAATCTTGCCCATGAATTTAAAACACCCCTAAGTAGTTTGCGTGGTTATGTTGATGGTATTGAGGATGGTTTATTTAAGCCTGATAGTGAAACTATGACTGCTTGTAGAAGGCAGCTTTTTAGGCTCGAGCACTTACTAAGAGATCTTGCATTACTTTCTAAAGTAGAGTCAGGGCGAGATAAATTAAAGCCTCAAGTGTTTCATGTGAAAGACCTTTTTGATCAAGTGTTAAGTACTTTTAAACCTCATTATGAAACTAAAAAGGTCATACTATTAAGTGAACTTTCCAAGCCAGATTTGTGTGTTTATGCTGATCTTGAAAAGAGTGTACAAATTTTGAGTAATCTGACTCTTAACGCCTTAAGGCACACATCAGAAGGTGGAAAGGTAAAAGTGACTGCTAAAGAGCAAGGGAATCATATACACTTCACAGTAGAAGATAATGGCACAGGAATAGCCACAGAACATTTACCACATGTCTTTACAAGATTTTTTAGGGGTGATGAGGCTCGCCAACAAGATGGCAGTGGGAGTGGCATTGGCTTAACGATAGCTAAACACTACGTTGAAGCACATGGTGGAGAAATAGGCGTAAGCAGCAAAATAAATCACGGTAGCTGTTTTTATTTTGACTTACCATATAAAGACTTGATTAATCGTGTTTCTACATAGGATTTATTGATTGTAACCTCGTAAAAAATTATAGTGTCGAATTTGATAATCGCTAAGCAATGGTGTTACTTCTAAATGAGCAGCTAAGTGTGTTGCACGCAATTCACCATAAAGCCTTGCTAGCTCAGCAGTTTGCTTTTCTAGATTAACAGTATCAATTTCCCCTTCAGAAAAATCTCTACTTAAGACAAGCTCTAGTTCAAGAATATTTTTGCCCAAAAGCTTGGCTTTAGCTTGCATACCTTCAAAAACTGCTTTAATTGCTTCTAGTTGTGATTTGTTTAAGGAAAGCTCATTTGCTAGCTCGAGTAGATGTTTCGGACCAGGATAGTTGTTAAGCTCCGCCATTCTGGCAAAACCCATGCCACGCCCATTAAGCAGGTCATCAACTTCTTTAGCACTTAAGCCTTTAACAGGACTATCTAATTGATTTACATATGGAGAAAGTGGTTCAGCTTGCATTTGCATGTGCTGTTCGTGATTGTGCTCTTGCACAAAAGAAATTCCCAAGAACATAATTACCAATAAAATCGCTATTTTCCTTGTTAACATTAAATTTAAACTCCTTTAGTTTGATTATTCTTAAGACTAGCCATACTCAGTAGTGTGAGTGCCTCACTAACAAGATTATGCTTATCCTTTGGTATGTTTGCCAAAAGATCACTAAACTTTTTTTCTCGAGCAGCCTGAACACAAGCAGCAACCTCTGTGCCTTTTGGACTTAATGATAAAAGCAGCATACGTTTATCTTTCTTACCACGCTCACGTTTTATCCAATTGTTTTGCTCGAGCTGTTTTACTAAGCGGCTCACAGTACTCTTTTCCAAATTCAAGCGTCCTCCTAGCACCTGTTGAGAGAATGGGGCATCATTGGCTAATTCCATAAGTGCATGTGCTTCGGATACTGATACAGGTTGACTACAAGGCGTTCGCTCAGCTTGGGTTAAGCCAAAGGCACGAATAAAATTAATGAGCTGCTGTTGAATGTCTGGAAAATTGTCCATTAATAGTAGTTGTATCATACAACTAATTAAATCAGATGAGATATCATAATGATTTTTTGAAATCAACTTTATACAGGCTAAACATTTGCTATTTAGCATTAGCTCAGGAGGTTCCACCATGATGCAAGGTATGTATTTCGGTTGGCCTTGGATGATTTCAGGACTCCTTTTAGGATTACTAGTCATTATATGGTTAATCAAAATTATGTTCCCCACAGAAGAGAAAACGCCTCTAGAAATTGCTAAGAGGCGTTATGCCAAAGGAGAAATTAGTGGTGAAGAATTTGAAGTTATCAAGCAGCAGTTGCACTAAAGGAAAATTGACATGAAATACCTCATAACTATGTTAACGGTTCTAAGCCTATTTGACTGGGGAATCACTCAGGATAGTCAAATTCCAGACCAAGAAGAAACACTTGGTGAAGTTATTCAGACAGATCAGGGAAGTTACACAAATATAAGCCCTGATGATTTACAAAGTATGCTGCAATCAGCAGGGAGTAACTTTCTATTCATTAATACGCACATTCCCTATGAAGGGGAAATTGCCAATACAGATAGCTTTATCCCTTTTAATGAGGTTGAGAGCTTTTTCCCTACATTACCCAAAGATAAAAGCAGTGAGATTGTTGTTTACTGCATGAGTGGACGTATGTCGGAAATAGCCTCAGAAACACTTGTCAAGCTTGGTTTTACCAATGTCAAAAATCTTGCTGGTGGTATGATTGCGTGGCAAGAAGCAGGCTACGAGTTACATGATGCTTTTGGTGAACGAGAAGACCTAACAACTCCTGATATGGATAGAATCAGTAGTCAAATAGGTGTTCCTAGATATAGGTTTGTAAAAGTAGATACTGTTGGTGATCCTTATATTGGTTCTTTGGAAACGCCTTTGGTATTAGTGGAGTTTAGTGATTTCAATTGCCCCTACTGCGCTAAATTCCACGATGAAACTCTACCTGAAATAGTTGAGACTTTTGTAGAAACAGATCAATTACGCTATGTTTATCGTGATTTTGTGAGTGTGGGAGGAGACGCTTCTTTTGGGGCTGCTGTTGCTGCTGAGTGTGCTCGAGAGCAGATTGATGATGAGGACTATTTTGTGCTTATCGATCAGCTTTATGCCTCTTCTGGACGAAAAAATATGGAGAAGCTAATTAGTTTAGCTAGTGACATGGAAATCGACCAAGAACTTGTACTAGATTGCATTGAAGCTAAGAGTTATGAGCAAGAAGTTGCAGCTGATTTAGAAGCAGCAAGGAGTGTAGGGGGTCGGGGCACACCTGCATTCGTATTAGGTTTTCAGAACGAGGAAAATCTTATCGAGGGTGTATTTTTTCAAGGAGCGCTTCCCTTACAAGCTTTCAACAATTACATAAATGCCTTTCTTGAAGCTGCTGCGTCACAATAAGCAATATTTTTAGATTATTTATTAATTTCTTTAGCAAGATAATTTTTATCTAGATTAATTAAGTCTAGTACTTATAAGGAGATTATTATCGAACACTTTAAAATGCACCTTAATTGGAAAGCTTTGACTGTTACTGGTGCTATTATCGTAGGCCTCTTTTTGTTTGCACCACAAATTGCCCTTGCTGCCCTGCCACTATTATTTTTTGCTCTTTGCCCAATAATGATGGTCTTAATGATAGTTCAGATGAATCGTATTAGTCAGAAAAATCTACCTGCAAATCCTGAAGAGGAATTGGCTTCCTTAAGAAAACGTCAGTGGCACATCTCAAAGCGCATTGTTGAACTCGAGCAAAATCAGCAAAATAATACGGATCAAAATGCTACTCTCGAGCGATCTTAGGAGTATTCACTAAATGGACAATTGTTTTCTTTTGGTAGTTTATGATTCGTAAGAACGGTCTTTATCTAGCTTGGCTAGTTGCTATTGTAGCTACAGCAGGCAGTCTTTACTTTAGTGAAATACGTAATTTTATACCTTGCACTTACTGTTGGTATCAGCGTATTTTAATGTACCCCTTAGTAATTATCCTTGGAATCGCTAGTTATAAGCAGGATAAAGGAATTGTTGTTTACACTTTGCCTCTAAGTATTCTTGGTATAGGAATTGCTACTTATCACTATTTAGGGCAGAAAATGCCTGAGCTTTTTGCTAGTGGTGGTTGTAGCACAGCTGTACCATGCAGCTACATGTATATTAATTGGCTTGGGTTTATAACTATTCCCTTTTTGTCTTTAGTTGCTTTCACGTTAATTAGTTTTTTTATGATGGGTTTACTTTGGGGAACTAAAAGAAAGTAGTGTTTTAGTGTATAAAGCTAATTTTCTGGATTTTCACACTACTTACCTATGATGTATCTTGGAGATTTATTATGTTAAAGGAAGCATTTTATGTATTGATAGTTGTGCTTCTAGCTATTGGAGCTAGCTTTGCCAGCAAGCACAATGCAAAAATGGGTGGTAATAATAATAATATGGGCATGAATATGGGAGGAATGGAAAGCATGGAGGAAAGGGGAAGCATGGACATGACGCAAATGGGGAGCATGAGACAAGAAATGGTAGATATGATGCAAAGGCATATAAAGATGATGGAGGCTGGTGAGTTATCTCCTATGAGTCCTAAAATGGTGGCGGAAATGATGTCACTTATGAATCGTGATATGGCACTTATGAGAGAGCACATGGGTGACAACATGATGGATGGCAATATGATGGGTGGAAATATGGGCAGTGGCATGCATATGCAGAACATGAGAATGGATATGATGCATATGCGGAACAGGGAACAAGAAATGGTAAGCATGATGCAAAGGTATGGCGAGATGATGGAAGCTGGTGAGTTACCTCCTATGAGTGCCGAAATGATGGCGGAGATGACTTCACTTATGGGTCGTAATATGGCACTTATGAGAGAGCATATGGGTAGTAATATGATGGATGGCAACATGATGGGTGGAAATATGGGGAATAGTGCGAATATAGATGAAGATACTTCCATGGATACAGATGATAATGGTCAGTAGTCGTGATTTTTAATGATGGCTCAAACTTGCTGAACTTGAGCAAGGCCAAAAAACGATGACGTTTGTGATACTGTGTTCAAGCAAGCTTAAGGTGATTCAATAAAGCGAGCAATAGCTTTCTTTAAATTAAATTCTTGGAGATTTTATTGTGTTAAGAAAAGCATTTTATATATTAGTAGTTGTGTTTTTAAGCATTGGAACTGGTTTTGCAGACGAGGACAATGCCAAAATGAGTGATGATATGCACATGGGCATGGAGGAAACGGAAAACACTGACATGATGCATATGCAAGACTTGCAAGATATGAGACAAGAAATGATAGGCATGATGCAAATGCATGGAGAGATGATAGAAGCTGGTGAGTTACCTGCTATGAGCCCTGAAATGATGGAGGAAATGATGTCGCTTATGGAAAGTCATATGGCACTTATGAAAGAGCACATGGGTGACCATATGATGGAAGGTAGCATGATGGGTGACCATATGGACGACGAAGTGCATGTGGAGAAAGACATTTCTATAGATATGGATAGTCACATGAAGGGTGAGTGTTCTCCTGAAGGTGATTGTCATGAGGTTGAAGAAATGGGTCACCACCAAGAAGAGGAAGAACACGGACATAGTGACAGTGATCGTGCTGGCATGCTTGAAGATTACACCCCTGATGTAAGCTACACCTTAAGTGCAGATCTTAGTGACGGCAAGATGATTTATACAGGTGTGGGTGGTGAGATTGATGGTCTTGTTAATCCCACGTTAAATGTCCAGAACGACCAAGTAGTTGAGATAACGCTCCTTAATAATAACGTCTTAGAGCACAATATTGTTTTTCCTGATCTTGACACTCATTCAGAACATGTTAATGCAGAAGTTGAAAGCACAACCCTTGCATTTCGTATTGGAGATCAAGAGGGGAATCTTGAGTATTATTGTTCTATAGCTGGGCATCGTGAAGCAGGTATGGAAGGTCTTTTAGCTATTAATAAAGCTCAAGAAAACCATGAAGAGGAACATGCAGAGCAAGAAGAGCATGGTGATGATGACCATCACCAATAGCTAAAGCTGACCATATAAAATGGATGTGTTAGCGAGGAAATTATGTTTAAATTTTCTAAATTCTTTATTGTAGCCCTGTCTGACATATTGTTGGTAGGTATTTTTTCTTTTAGCTTAGCCCAATACAATGATGCCTCGAATGGCTCAGACCACTCCCAACACAATGAGCACAGCCAAAAAAGTAGTGACAAGGAAAGTTACATGAACATGAATGATCATCAACATAAAGGCATGTCAGAAATGCCAACTGAGGATGATGTAGATGTAAAATTCACGTTGGCAGCATCTTTTTTCGAGAAAAAGCGAGTGTTTATTGGAGTAAGTAGTAACATTAGTAGGCAAATAAACCCAGCACTCGAGGTACCACAAGGTGCAGTGGTAGAAATAACTTTGCTTAATGATACTGTTTTGCAACACAATTTCGTTATTCCTAATTTAGCTTTACACTCTGAACATGTTGGTTCTAGTGACGCAGTTACCTTTACCTTTCAGGCTGATTTGGAAAGTGGTTCATCACACCCTTATTACTGCACTGTTGATAATCACAACCAGCAAGGCATGGAGGGATTAATAGTTATCAAATAAAATCCTGTATTTAACTTTGAAAGAAGAAGCCAATCTAAGGCACTATGAATGGGATTTTCTACAACAATGCTCTCAGTAATCCCTGCCACTGAGTCACATGCTGATGCAATTGCATCAATTCATAAGCAGGCTTTTCCTAGGCAGCAGGATTCAGAAGCTTGGGTTTCTGCCACACTTCGTGCACATCCGCGAATTCTCTCTTTTGTTTTGCTCAAAAGAGGAAACGTTGTGGGTTACGCTTAGGAACTTGTATTCCGCAGATGAGGTATTGATGGTTGCAAGAATCAGCGATATCCCCAATCAGGAGGATTAATGGAGAATTATGACACGTAGAGATTTTCTTAGGACCACATTGGCTCTAGGGTTGTCGGTAGCTACAGCAAATAACCTTTGGTCTTTAGCTAAGAGTGACTCTACATCTTTAGAACCTCTTATCCTAAAAGCTCAAAAAACACCATTTAAGTTCCATGAGAGCATCCCTGCAACTGAACTTTGGACTTTTGCTAAGGACAACATTTCTCCAGAGTTAAGATTCAAGCAAGGTGATGTTTTAAAACTTCAGGTTGATAACGGACTCGAGCAAGACATAACAGTCCATTGGCACGGTCTACGTGTACCTAATGCAATGGACGGTGTGCCCAACATCACCCAAGCTCCCATCAAAAAGGATGAAAGTTTTAATTACGAATTTCCCTTACAAGATGCAGGTACTTACTGGTATCACACGCATAGTAATAGCCCTGAGCAACTAGGCAGAGGTCTAGCAGGCGCACTTATTATAGAAGAAGCCGATAGTCCTAAAGTTGATGCCGATGTAGCACTGCTTATTCAGGATTGGCGCTTAGATAATGACGCTCAAATTGTTGGTGGCTTTAATAGCACTCATGACATGGCTCACTCTGGGCGTTTAGGCAATGTTGTTACTGTTAATGGTGAGATCCAACCAACTTTAGATTTTGCCTCCAATGCTCGAGTAAGGCTACGTTTTATCAATGCTTCTAGTGCTCGAGTTTATGCCTTTGATTTACCAAAATGGTCAGCTTGGACAGTTGCTTTAGATGGACAAGCCGTTCCACCTACACCTTATGAACCTATTCCACTTGGTCCGGGAATGCGACTTGATGTAATTGTTGATATGCCTGAAAAGGCAGGCACAATAGGGGATGTTAATGACAATGGTTATGATAGCTACACCCTATTAAAACTAAATACTAAAGGGGACGCCTTAGAAATGCACAGTGAAGCTCCTGAGCGTATTGCTGATAATCCTATTGCCATGCCTGATCTTTTTGATGCTGAGAGGCATGAAATATCAATAGAAGGCGGGGCTATGTCATCAAGCAGGATAGCTAACAGTATTTGGGGGCTTAATGGTAAGGGATATCAGCCTAATGAAGTTGAGCCTTTGCTCGAGCTAAAGCAAAACAAAAGCTACATTCTAAGCATTAAAAATAACACTGCCTTTGTTCACCCTATGCATTTGCATGGGCATACTTTCCTTATAACTAGTCTTAATAAAGCGTCGCTAGGCCAACCTAGATTTAGTGACACTCTCTTTTTAGAACCAAGAGAAGAAGCAGAAATCGCTTTCGTAGCAGATAATCCCGGTGACTGGATGTTTCATTGTCATGTGCTTGGACACCAAGCGTCAGGAATGATGGCTGTTTTTCGTGTTGCTTAGTTTACCTCATGCCATACCTTAAAAAGTATTTACCCTCCTTTATTTTCCTTACAATGTACCTGCTACAGGAGCATTTTACTTGTTTTATTGGCTGCCACAGCACCTTATCAACAAGGTATGGAAGACTTAATAGTTATTAGGAGAAAAATAGATGACTAAAAGAAATCTTTTTATTATTATAGGAGCAATTCTTGCTGTAGTTTTTGCTGTACTTCATACACTTGTTCCCGATAAATACGCTCTTGGTTTACTAGCTGTGTTAGTTGCTGGGCTTGGTGGCATCTATCTTGGAATAGGTTTATCGTCCAAAGATAGAAGGAAATTGGTGCTACAGATTGTGGTGACTGTATTCTTTATCGCATTTGCACTTTTGGGTTTATGGATTTCCCCGCTGTTTCTGGCATTAGCTTTTTTTGCTCATGGGGTATGGGACATCGTCACAGTACATCCTAAATGTCTCAATTTTTCAATAGTTGGTTGGTATATGCCTGTGTGTGTTGGCTATGATTTTCTGTTTGCTTTCTACATCCTTGCTTGGTGGTATTTCACTTAATGACATATTTCCATATTGCTTAATTTATTCCGTGTCACACATCAAAAAGCACTTATTCTCTTTCATTTTCCTTGCAATTCTTTTTATAGGACTTTATTTGTTAGAAACCCAGCTTCCTTTTGTTCAAGATCTTGCAACGAAGCTGTATGCTTTGGGCAGTAGATTTTATGCTTTAGTAAGTGGTCCTATAGATAATCTAAATCGCACACTTAATGTACCTGCTATTGGAGCATTCTTACTTGGTTTATTGGCTGCTACAGCACCTTGTCAACTTTCTACCAATGCAGCTGCTATTGCCTATTTTTCTGGAGGTGCAGTAAGAACAGAAACTACAAAACAGCAAGTCTGGGGACCTGTTTTAACATTTGCAATAGGTAAAATAGGTGTTTATTTGAGTCTAGCTGCCATTGCTATCTGGATTTTTGATGGTGATTTTGCTCCACCTGTAGCACTCTTTTCTTTTGTGCGCCAACTCTTGGGGCCACTGATGCTTATTATTGGTTTGGCCATGCTTGGTTTCTTTCGTTTAAGAGGTGGCTTACCTGATGGTTTAGCTATAAAACTTAAGGCTTGGTCGGAAGTTAGGGGTGGCTATTTAGGAGCACTTAGCCTTGGCACTGCCTTTGGATTAGCTTTTTGCCCCACATTGTTCTGGCTCTTTTTTGGTTTGATGTTACCTACAGCTATAGAATCCCAAACAGGGCTAATTTATCCTATGCTTTTTGCAGTAGCTACCATAACACCACTTTTTTTAATGGTTGGTCTTTTAAGTCATTTTAAAAAGCGAGATGTCTTAACCAAAATGCGTGGTTTTCACCGAACTATAGCTATTGTAGCAGGATGCATACTTATAGTTGCTGGTTTGTATGACACAGTTGTTTACTGGTCTTTTTAGTTTGGGTTACAAGTGATGCGAACCTTTTCCCATCTCATCATAACTGCTGCTGCTAGTAAAGCTTTAGATCTAAAACCACGTTCTTCTATGATGGGCTGCTTAATAGGTTCAGTGTTACCAGATATACCACTTATGCTGCTCACAGCTTATACCTATCTAGCTACACCAACACTTACTGAGATGCACCTTGTGATGCATGACAATTATGCAACAAATCCCTCTTGGATTGCTTCACACAATGTTTTTCATAGCTTTGTTGTTCTTGGACTTATTGCAATATTTGCCTTTAGTGTTTATCGAACTCAAATAGGCAAACTACTGCTCTGGTTAGCTGTTGCTGCAAGTTTCCACACTGTTATTGACATTTTCACACACCATAGTGATGGCCCATATTTTCTTTTCCCTCTAAGCTGGACTATTCGTTTTGAAAGTCCTGTAAGCTACTGGGATACTTCTTATTATGGCGGTGTATTTCGTATCTTTGAGTATGGGTTAGATATTGGCTTACTGATATTGATGTCAGTACCACTTTTAAGATCTTATTTAGAAAAAAAACGAAGGAGTTTTTAATGGTTAAAATCAATCAATCAATTTTACTTTCACTCTTTATCCTTGCCTTTATTGTGCTTGGGTTTTGGTCACAAGTTAAGGCACAAAGTGACACACAAGCTGAAACCCAAGATAACTCTCAAACAGAAGAAACTACTTATGAGTTTGCTTTTTCAGAAGAAGAACAGCCCATTCTTGCTTTAGGCGAAAGGCTTTTTCAAGCTAATTGCGCTAGTTGTCATGGTGTTTCTGGAGAAGGCCATACCGATGAAAACCAGATTGCACCCGCAGTTAATGGTTCTGAGCATGCATGGCATCACGAAGATGAGCAAATCTTAGGGATGATTCAAAATGGTGGTCGCTTTATGCCTGCAGTAGGTGCTGAATGGACGCAAGAAGAACGTGAAGCTGTGTGGATTTATGCAAAGCATTGGTGGACTCCTGAGCAGCGTGAGTTTCAACCCGGTGATTTGGGTGAGGAAATGCTTTCTGAACTAGAACCTGTAAGTGAAATCACACCCTAACGTAATTTGCCTTAATTAATATATTGGCAAACTTCACTGTAGCCACAACTGAGGGAAATAGATTGCTTCAGGTGAAATATAGGACTACAGCATGGTTTTATGATATTAGAGGTTGACATATTTGTATAAATAGATTATTATTTATCCCACCCCCCTGGGGGTGGATATTGAGATAAGGAGATAGTATGACTTTAACTGTTACAGGAATGACTTGTGAACATTGTAAAACCGCAGTTCAAAAAGCCTTAGAAGCTGTCGAAGGTGTAACCTCTGTTAATGTTGATCTTGATAATGGTTCAGCTCAAGTAGAAGGTACAGCACAGGTTGAACAGCTTATTGCTGCTGTTGAAGAAGAAGGCTACAACGCTAGAGTAGTTTGATGGCTAGTTCAAAAGCAGTACAAGCACAAACAGATGAATGCTTGCATCTTGACAGTGCCACACGTAAAGATGCCTCACTTAGGTTAAAGAGTGCCAAGGGACACCTTGAAGGTATCTTACGAATGCTTGAAAATCCTGATATTTACTGTGTAGATGTGCTTAAACAAATCAAAGCAGTACAAGGTGCCTTAAGTAAAGTTAATGAAGCAGTTTTAAAAGCCCATATACGCGACCATGTTGCTACAGCCTCTACAAGAGGAGATACCGAAGCAATTGTTGAAGAGTTAATGGAAGCACTTAAGTACCGTACCTGATTGGAGATTTCATGGAACATTTAAGCATGAGTATTCGTGGAATGACTTGTGCGAATTGCTCCGCTCGAGTAGAGCGCACATTAAATAAACTTGCTGGTGTCAGAGCCAATGTTAACCTTGCCACGGAAAAAGCAAGTATTGACTTTGATGCCCAACAAGCTTCACTTGAAGACATTATTACCACTATAGAAAAAGTAGGCTACACTCCTGTAATTGAAGAAATGAGTTTTGGAATAAGTGGCATGACTTGTGCTAATTGCTCTTCTCGTATTGAGCGCAAATTAAATAAGCTTGATGGTGTAATAGAAGCTAATGTAAACCTAGCCACTGAGCAAACCAAGGTACGTTTCTTACCTGATATGCTTGGCTTTGCTGATCTTAAAAGTAGTGTTCGTGATACTGGTTACGATGTTGTAGAAAAAATTGATGGACAAGGTGATTCTGAAAGTGAAGCTCGAGCACAAGAACTCTCTGCTTTACGAAGGCACTTAATTGTAGCTGCTGCGGCAACTATTCCACTCCTTGTTCTTACTATGCTGCCTATGTTTATTCCTGTTTTAAGGCATGGGCTCGAGCAAATAATACCAAGCCAGAATTTACACTACTTAGCTTTTGTGTTAGCAAGTATTGTTCAATTTATTCCCGGTAGACGTTTCTATAAGCCCGGTTGGGCCAGTTTGCGTCATGGCTCACCAGATATGAATACACTTGTTATGCTGGGCTCGAGTGCTGCCTATTTCTATTCTGTTATCGCTACTTTCATTCCCCAAATTTTGCCTAAAGGTACAGCCCATGTTTATTTCGAGGCTTCTGCTGCTATTATTACTCTTATTTTAGTAGGTAAATATTTAGAAGCTATTGCTAAGGGACGTACTAGTGAGGCTATCAAAAAACTTATGAGCTTACAGGCAAAAACAGCCAAGGTTATTCGTGATGACATAGAGCAGGAAATACCAGTAGAAGAAGTCTTACTTGGAGACATTGTTCTTGTACGCCCGGGTGAAAAAATTCCTGTTGATGGCAATGTTACAGAAGGCAGTTCTTTTGTTAATGAAGCGATGATTACTGGCGAGCCTATTCCTGTTAAAAAAGACTTTGGTGATGAAGTTGTAGGGGGAACAATTAATAAATCAGGTAGCTTTCGCTTTACCGCTAGTAAGGTTGGTGCAGATACTGTCTTAGCACAAATTATTAAAATGGTGGAAGATGCTCAAGGTTCTAAAGTTCCTATTCAGGCTTTAGCAGATAAAGTTGTACAAGTTTTTGTGCCAATTGTAATGGCTATTGCTGCTATTACTTTTACCTTGTGGATGATATTTGGTCCACAACCTGCCCTTAGCTTTGCACTGGTAAATACTGTTGCTGTCCTTATTATTGCTTGTCCTTGTGCTATGGGGCTAGCAACCCCAACCTCTATTATGGTAGGGACTGGCAAGGCTGCCGAAATGGGCATTTTGTTTCGTAAAGGTGAAGCATTGCAAAGCTTACAAGATGTTGATGTGATTGCCCTAGATAAAACAGGTACAATCACTAAAGGAAAACCTGAATTAACCGATTGTGAAGTTACTGCAGGTTTTAATGCCGATGAGGTTTTGCAGCTAATGGCAAGTGTTGAAGCCTTATCAGAGCACCCTATTGCTGAGGCAATTGTAAAAGCTGCTGATGATAGAGGTTTGACTAAAACTAAAGTAGAAAATTTTGAATCCCTTGCAGGTTTTGGTGTTAGTGCAGCTGTTGAAGGAAAAACTGTTCAAATTGGTGCAGACCGTTATATGAATAGCTTAGGAATTGCTTTAGATGATTTTGACTTAAGAATGAGTACTCTTACCAGAGAGGCTAAAACGCCTTTATTTGTTGCTGTTGATAGTAAGCTTGCTGCGTTGATTGCTGTTTCAGACCCTCTTAAAGAGAGTAGTGTTGAGGCTATTAGAGAACTCCACAACCTTGGTCTTAAAGTTGCTATGCTCACAGGTGATAATTCCCGTACTGCGAAGGCTATTGCTGATCAACTAGGCATTGATGAAGTTCAGGCAGAAGTCTTGCCAGATGGCAAAGTTGCTGCTATTGAAAACCTTAAGACTGGTGATCGTAAAGTTGCTTTTGTGGGCGATGGCATTAATGATGCACCTGCACTAGCGCACTCTGATGTAGGGCTAGCAATTGGTACAGGAACAGATATTGCTATAGAAAGTGCTGATGTAATTCTTATGTCTGGCGACTTACGTGGCATTGTTAATGCTTTAGGTTTATCTAAAGCAACACTAAACAACATCAAACAAAATCTTTTCTGGGCATTTATTTATAATATTATTCTTATTCCAGTAGCAGCAGGCGCGCTTTACTCGACTTTTGGCATTTTGCTTAATCCTATATTTGCTGCAGCAGCAATGGGCTTTTCATCTATTTTTGTACTTAGTAATGCTTTAAGATTACATTCTTTTAAAGCAATTTTAGAGACTCAAAACATGGAAAAAAAACAAATAGTAAAAGCAATAGCTGTAGGAACCAATGTCACATAAACATAGTCACCACCATCATTCACCAAAAAACTTTGGTAGGGCCTTTTCTATAGGTATTAGTCTAAATATTATTTATATAGTTCTAGAAGCTATTTATGGTTTTCTAAATAACTCTTTAGCTCTTCTAGCAGATGCAGGACACAACCTTAGTGATGTTTTTGGCTTGATCATTGCTTGGATAGGTTTTAGTCTGAGTCGTCGCCCTGCTAGTAAGCGATTTACTTATGGATTAAAGCGCTCGTCTGTTCTTGCCTCATTGCTTAATGCTTTATTACTTCTCTTAGCAGTTGGCATTATTGTAAAAGAGGCTATGGTACGCTTTAACAATCCAGTACCCGTAGGGGGGATAGAGATTCTCTGGGTAGCTACCATTGGCATCTTTGTTAATTTGGGAACGGCCTTACTCTTTTTACGCGGTCAAGAAGACTTAAATATCAGAGGCGCATTCTTGCATATGATGGCAGATGCTGCTGTTACCTTGGGTGTACTAGTTTCTGGGGCAATTATTCTTGCTACACAATGGTTCTGGCTAGACCCTACTATTAGTCTTATTATTGCAATGGTGATTTTATGGAGTACTTGGGGGCTTTTGCAAGAGTCTTTGAAGTTGTCTTTAGACGCTGTACCAAAAAATATTGACTTGGATGCTGTTTGTCAATTTTTACAAGAAATTGAGGGGGTTAATAATGTACATGATTTACATATCTGGCCTCTTAGCACTACAGAAATCGCTTTAAGCGTTCATTTAGTAGTCCCTGACTTGGAAAGAAGCACAGATGAGTTTCTTGCCTCAATCAATCAACATCTACACGATCATTTTGGCATTGAACATAGCACTATTCAGATTGAGCATGGTGACCCAGATCATTTGTGCTCGCTCGAGCAATGTTCAGTACCACTTCTAACAACTGCGAAACAAAGTTTGAGCCTCTCTTGAAATAGGAGTTTCTTAATGGTTCATCATCAACACAATTACGCAAACCACTCTCGTAATGAACATAGTGGGCACGATAAACATGCAGGTCATAGCCCTGAAATGTTCCGTGACCGCTTTTGGTTGAGTCTTCTTTTAACCTTGCCCATCATTTACTTTTCTGAGCAGTTCCAAGCATGGTTTAACTACAAAGCAATTAGCTTTACTGGCTCGGTTTGGATTAATCCTATTCTCGGTACAATCCTCTTTTTTTATGGTGGTTTGGTTTTTATAAAAGGTGCTATCCATGAGCTGAGAGCTAAATCACCCGGCATGATGACCTTAATCTCACTAGCGATTAGTGTTGCTTATATTTATAGTTTGGTCATTTCTTTAGGTCTTATTGAAGGTAAACCTTTCTATTGGGAACTTGCCACGCTTATTGTTATTATGCTTTTAGGGCATTGGTTTGAAATGCGTTCAGTGCAGCAAGCTAGTAACGCTCTAGACCATTTGGCTTCACTTATACCACATGAAGCACACAAATTACTAGATAATGAAGTCAAGGATGTCCCTGTAGATGAACTTCAAGTTAAGGATAAGATTCTTGTTCGCCCCGGTGAACAAATACCTGCTGATGGTTTTGTTGTTGAGGGTAGCTCGAGCATAAACGAAGCTTTCCTAACCGGAGAATCAAAACCTGTAACTAAATCAGTTGGTGATGAGGTTGTAGCAGGAGCAGTTAATAGTGATGGTGCGCTGACAATAGAAGTTTCCCGTATTGGTGATGACACCACACTCAGCCAGATTCAAAGGCTAGTAGCTGAGGCACAAGGAGCACGTAGTCAGTTTCAAAACTTTGCAGATAGAGCAGCTAAATGGCTTACCTACATTGCTATAACGGGAGGTTTACTTACTTTTGTTATATGGGTAATTATTTCAGGCAATGTGCCTTTTGCGATTACTCGAGCTGTTACAGTGCTTATCATAGCTTGCCCACATGCACTTGGTTTGGCAATTCCTTTGGTTATAGTCAATGCTACAGCTCTCTCTGCTAAAAATGGCATCTTGGTACGTAACCGTGAAGCTTTTGAAAGAGCTAAAGATATTGGTATTGTTGCTTTTGATAAAACAGGAACCCTTACAGAAGGAGCTTTTGGGGTACGTCAAATGTATAGTTTGATACCTAAATTTGATGCGTTGCGGTTAGCAGCTGGGCTCGAGCAACGCTCAGAACATCCATTAGCTAAAGCCATTATGGAAGCAGCTAAAAAACAAAACATTGCTCCTCCTACCGTGTTACAGTTTGATGTTGTAGCAGGTAAAGGTGTATCAGCAGAAATTGAAGGTAACTCTTATCGTATGGGTCGCCCTGAGTGGGCAGAGGAATTAAAGCTTGATTTTGCTAGTGAACTTAGTCAAGGTTTGCAAGAAGCTGAAGCAAGGGGAGAAAGCGTTATTGTGCTTATGGATGATGAAAAGGTCATTGCATTGTTTGCCTTAGCAGACAAAGTGCGTCAAAGCGCTAAGGAAACAATAAAAGGTCTGCAATCCATTGGTGTTGAACCAGTCATGATTACAGGTGACGCTGAAGCAGTAGCAAAAGCTGTGGCTGAGGACTTAGGTTTAGTACGTTATTATGCTCGAGTTTTACCAGAAGGAAAATCAGAAAAAATCAAGGAACTAAAATCAGCTACCAAGGTTGCTTTTGTTGGTGATGGTATTAATGATGCACCTGCTCTCTTAGAGGCTGAGCTAGGGGTTGCTATTGGTGTTGGTACTAATGTTGCTATTGAATCAGCCGATCTTGTCTTAGTAGAGGATGATCCCAAAGATGTTCTGGTAGCTCTTAAACTATCTAAAGCAACATATCGCAAGATGCTACAAAACCTCTTTTGGGCAACTGGTTATAACAGTTTTGCCTTACCTTTAGCTGCTGGTATTTTAGCAGGTATTGGTTTCTATTTAGCTCCAGCTGTAGGAGCACTTTTTATGAGCCTATCCACAATAATTGTTGCTATTAATGCCATGCTCTTAAGGCACATCAAACTTACCTAAATTATGGGGAACTAATGGTTGATCATTCACCAATACTGCCCAGTTGAGCTCTACGTTGTTGGCCATTCCACCACTGCTTGAAATAGCTAATTACAGCTTCAATATCCTCATCGCTCCAATTTGCCCCTACTGCAGGCATAACTACCCCACCATCACGAATCTGACTGATGAGGTATTCATCAGGATGATGCCAAGAATGCATACTGCCGTTTAGTCCCGGTACATCATCTGTGCGTTGCCCTGCGCCATCAACTCCGTGACAGGAAGCACAACTTGCTTTATAAAGAGCTTCTCCTTGTTGAAGAACCTTTTCGCTTACTCGAGGCTTCTGCTCTTTAGGTGTTCTATTTGTATAAAACCGAGCAGTAGCTAAAATAGCAATTCCTAAAACTATTGTAGCAATTACTAACTTTGAAAAATGTTTTTCAAAAAAGGATTTATGTTGATCATCGTTTTTAACCTTACTTTTTTTCTTCTGAGGAGTTTTCTTAGCCATGTCTTCTTACTTTCAAAATCCTGTTTTCCCAACCAGTATGCTTATATTAAATTACTGGAATTACGCAGATTTTAATGATTCGTCTAGATAAAGGTTTTTGTTGGTCATGCACTATAAGATGTGTCTCTGACATAAAGTCATTTTTATGGCTTCCTGCGCAGTGATTTTGCTCACCTCAAAATGCCTCCTAAAACTTTTTGAGGTAATTTTACACTTATGCTTTCCTTCAGATAATACCTCAATCTGTCTGGAACAGTGTTTACACTTTAAGAGGGTAAATCACTCCTGCACACATCTTTACAAAGGTATCTGAGGAATACCTTGTTTGGAAAAGACTCTTTAAGGGGTGCGTAATTCCAGTAAATTACATAAATTATGTAAAGTTGATATAAAGATGTTGATATAAAGATTAAGAACAGTTGCTTGATAACCACAACCCCGAAAGCTTTTTGCAAGCAGGTTTTAGCTGTGCAGGTAGCTTTAATTTAAACAAGTACTGCAATGAAGCACTCGATAATCTATTGGCAGAAGCCAGAACTACTGCCGATACCGAGGCACGTTATGCTATCTATAGCCAGATCCAAGAAATTGTTACAGAAGTTCTAGAGGCTTACTACTTTTTTCCAAGTTAATATAGGATAACATTTTTCATAATTAGAGTCGTCAGTAGCTAAAAAGCCTTTGTAATTAAGCTGATCTAAGATAGTTTGATAATCAAAATTGATAATGGCTTCCTTTAAAGCCTGTTTAAAGCTATTAGGTGAGTTAGAATTTATAAGGCTATTATAGCTAGGTTTAATAACAAAACACCAAATATATAAGCAAGCTTTTTCATTGAACATACTCCATTGTTTGAATAATGGACAAACTAATTATTTTTATTATATTCCATACTTGATTTCCCCAGAATGACCAATGCAATGCCTCCAAGTATCATTGTGGCAGAAAGTAAAAATTGGAACGTTATAGGTTCAGCAATAAAGATTAACCCTCCTAAAGCAGCAATTGCCGGAACTAGCAGTTGCGCTACAGCAGCAACAGTTGTCGATAAACCATCAAGTGCTATATACCAAATAGTGTAGCCAATTCCCGAGGCCAAAGCTCCAGAAGAAACAGCCCACATAACACCTGTTTGTGAAAGGTGTGAGTTTTGAATAAAGAATACACCTAGCACGATAATAAGAGGTAGAGTACGAGTAAAATTATAGGTGGTATCAGATAGTGGGCTTGCTGATTTCTTGCCCATAAGCGTATAGCCACCCCAAGCCATGCCAGATGCTGTCATAAGAATAAAGCCAATCAAAGAAGGGGTTGTTACTGCAGGAAGCACTAGGTAGACAAGACCTATGAAGGCAATTACTACACCAACCCATTCTAATATCTGCAATCTATTTCCTGAAATTACTGTTATGGCTAACATTGTAAGCTGTACAGATCCAAATAAGATAAGAGCACCCGTTCCTGTTTCTAGGGAAATATTATTACAGCGCAATGTTGCATATTAAGTAAGGGGAAGTGCGAAAAAAGTGCGAGTGTGAATAATAAATTAAGGCTATGAAAAACATTTATAAAGCACACAATGAAATATTAGAAGAGGCCGTAAATTTAAGTCCTCCAGAATGCAACTTAGTTGAAGCAGATATAGAAGCGCTAGCAAAAGAACTTAAAGAATACGTAGCAGAGTTTGAAGAAGCATTTAAACGACCTGAAAGTTTGATCTGGACAGGACATTATCTGAAAGGTTTGTTAAGCAACCTTGATCGAAAAAATATAGAAGCAATGGCACTATCAATAGGACTGAATGTCCGTAGCATGCAAAACTTTGTAGGACAAAGCCCTTGGCAGTTAGAACCTGTGATTGACACGCATCAAAAACTTATTGCAGAAAGTTTAGGTAATGATGGAGTACTGATAGTTGATGAATCAGGGAATGTAAAACAAGGAAAAAGCTCAGTAGGAGTAGCAAGGCAATATTGTGGATCAGTAGGAAAAGTGGAGAACAGTCAAGTAGGAGTATACCTAGGGTATGCCAGTAACAAAGGACATACCTTAACAGAAGGGCAGTTGTACTTACCAGAACAATGGTTTGATAAAGAGCATGAACAAAAAAGGGAAGAATGTGGAGTGCCAAAGGATCTAGAATTTAGAACCAAACCAGAAATAGCGTTAGGAATGATAAAAAAGACAGAAGAGAGAGGGCATTTGAGCTTTGAATATGTGCTAGCAGATGCATTGTATGGAAATAATATCGAGTTTAGAGATGGAGTAGCTGAATTAGGAAAAAAGTACTTTACAGCAGTATCTTGCGATACGCAGGTATACAAGGAGAAGCCAGAGGTCAAGGTACCTGAATATAAAGGTAGGGGAAGGAAGCCGAAACTAGCAAGGGCAAATATTGAATCAATACGGATAGATGAGTTAGCAAAGGAAATAGAAGCAGAAAAATGGAGTAAACATGTAGTGAAAGAAGGAAGTAAAGGGCCAATAGTATGTGAATTTGCCTTTGAGCGAATATGGGAAACAAGGGGAGAAGAAGAGCCAGTGGAACTGTGGTTGGTAATTCGGCGTAACCTAAATGAGAAAAGAGAGATAAGCTATTATTTGTGCAATGACTCAGAAGAAGTCAGCCTAGAAACATTAGTGTGGCTAAGTGGAATGAGATGGCCGATAGAAACATCGTTTGAGGAATCAAAAGAAGAACTGGGGCTTGATCACTACGAAACTAGAAGCTACTTAGGTTGGCATCACCATATACTATTAACTTGTCTAGCACATCATTTTCTGGTGAGGATGCGTTTAATGTTAGGAGAAAAGTCTCCAGCTTTAACTTTGCCACAGGCAAGAGTGCTGCTCAAGGCAGCACTACCGTTACCTAGATTGACAATAGCTCAATCACTAAATCTAATTCGTTACTATCAGCGCAGAAATTATACTGCTTATGCTTCGCATCGAAAACGTACTCTTGCTATATTGTCTAGGAGTTATATTCCATGACATTGCGCTGTAATAATATAAGCAAAAGAAAAAGTTGTTGCATAAATAAAAAGCATTAAAGAGGCTGACCAACTACCTTTAGAAGTAGAGGGAGTCTTTTTACTGAATAGCTTTAGTATCAACAAAAGTATAGCAGTGCCAGAAAGCAATCTTATTACTGTAAAACTTGAGGCGTCAATAGAAGCTTCCCCCAATGCCAGTCGGCAAAAGACAGAATTTGCTGCAAAGGCAACAAGTGCAAAACTAGTGGTAAAAAGTGTTTTTAATGAGGAAATATTGGGCATTATAGTTCACTAAGGATGAATAGCCTTTTTGACCCTTTAGCAGTTTTCATGCAACAATTATAAATTATAGACTAGTTTTTGCCAGATAGATTGTCAAGCATCTATACTACATAAAGTGCGACATTTGTTTCTAATCTGCCTCAAGCTAAAACAAAACTAGTTTGATGATTCTCGAGCACTAATTAGCAATTTTAACTACTGTTTGGGTATTTATATAAATTTTTGTTTTGGTGTTTGTAACTACGAATAACTTCAACAAGGCTACTTTGTTTTGTTTCGACTTGAACAAGACTCAAACCACAAAATACTGTGATTGTCATTTAGTCACCTAAAACAGCCTTGAATGATACTAAATTCAGAGGTGCATGTTTCTAAACATAGTTAAGCTGGCATGGCTTCCCAATGTCTGACCTTTCCCTCAGATGCAAGGCGTTCCCGAAATAAGTAGATTTTTTCATCGAGCTCAGACCATGACTTTGTGTCCATCACCTCTGAGGCATAGAGACATCGGTTTGCCACTGATTTCAACTCAAACGACCAATAGAGTGACATAAGAGGGTTGATCCAGAGTTTAGAGCCTGCAGTGCGATCTGTTGAGTGATGATCCCCATAGCAACCGGCCAAGGCTGCTAGGATTGATGAGTTAACGATGCTCACATGATGTGCCATAGCCTTGAAAACGTAATTGCAGGCTTTCCGATACTTGCGGACGGGCTCTGTATCATTGAGAAGGGTGAAGGCTCCAAGGTAGGCTTTCATCTGAGTGAGTTCAGAAACAGCTTCTAGAAACTGAGCGTGGCAAACTCCATGATATTGATCAACACCAAAGCCTATGCAGGTCAGAAACTTCCTTGTCAGAGGGAGTGATGCTGCTGCAAGAATACTTGCGATGTCTTCTTGAGGTGTACCCAAGCCTGCCTCATCACCACGCATGAGGCTGTCAGTACCACCATCAACGAGGAGGACTGTATCAACCTCTAGATGCTTAACTAAAGCATGATAAGCGTCACAAAGTGGTGCAACCCCAGTGCGAGGAAAGCAATAGATTGTTACCTGCCGCCCTTCACAATCCAACCATTCGCACAGGTACTTTTCAGGGAAGTAGCTAGCAGATCCCAAAGATGCAGAGGTCACTGGATAGACATTGGGAATGTTGCTTTTGATTGGCAAGTCACAGACATCTGAAAAGCTTAGGTTTGCGAGATGGACTGGTACACCCATAGCTTCTAAGTGGAAGTAAAGTGGAAGGCCACAGAATATGTCATATCCGCCTCCTGCTCCCGCAATCAGAACAGACTTTGATGCAGCTAACTCATCAAGTAGCATGATTCTCATGCTGTGTAGAGACCTTTATTGATTTGACAATTGTTCACATCTATCTCCTGAGTTGGCTTAATTAGTAGTAAGCCCCTAAATAGGTACACAATATCTTTTATCTTTTTATGTAAAAAATTGCTTCTCAAATGGAGCAAAAGCTGCGTAGATCACATCAATTATTATACTTTATTTAGTCACAATATTAAATTAACAAGTCAACTATAGGGACTGCAAATAATGTTTTTCAGCCTTATGTGGATAATGTATCAGGTATTCTTGCGATTTCCAATTGTGAGATGCAAAGGAAACTTGGGGTTTTTAGACAGGCCTAGCAGCTCTCGATAATTGAGAGCTTCCTCACAAACAACAGCATGATAGATATACCCATCTGTTTCTTGAGACACCTGTTCATATTCCAAAGTTACTTCCTGATTGTCCCGATCTTGCCAGTGCTTGAGATTTGGAGGCTTTTCGTTTTGGACTATAGACACATGAGCACCCCATAGAGGCTCACCAATATTCCCAGAGCTAGGAAACTCCAATTTATATAGATGCCGCAAATATCTACCTAGTTCACGATCACACTGGATTATAAGCCACCAATCAGTAGTTGTTCCATCCCTTCTAACTCTGTTGCCATCAGGACTTAAAGCTGGCGAAAAAACGTATTTTCCAGTAACGTAGGGCATTTAAGAGTATCTAATGGACCAAGCTCAGGGGCGCTGAAAAACTTGCGAACAATTTTGACATAAACTACTCCTCTGGATTTTTGACAGAACGATTCAGTGTCCTTTGCAGCGTCTAATTATACATCGTCAAAGAGTACCCGACACATAGGTTCAATGCCGTTTAATTTCACTACATTACCTTGTAACCACATCTCAAATTCTGCAATCGAATGCCTGTATTTTCCATTGTTTGCATTGACCATTGCTCGAATTTTATTCGCTTGGTTTTGATAATCCATTTTAGTCAAATCCCATTGGCAGTGAATAAACGCATTACGAAGATAAAAAAGCAGGTCAAGAGCTTCCTGATTTTCTGTTGTAGTCAACCTTTGTTTGAAAGAATCTTTCCCTTGATAATCAACTTCTACCCAATGACAAAAAGTTGCAAGTACTAATCCTTGTGTAAGAGTAGTCCAATTTTCCTGATTTGCTTTATATGCTGCACCAAATGAGGGGTCAATATGTGCCTCAC
This sequence comes from Trueperaceae bacterium, assembly GCA_965223045.1. Taxonomy (GTDB): domain Bacteria; phylum Deinococcota; class Deinococci; order Deinococcales; family Trueperaceae; genus CBDCVN01. The sequence continues at coordinate 1,230,272 of CBDCVN010000013.1, read as the reverse complement.
GAGTGAAAGCACTACCCACAGCTCTACATGTTTCAAAGAAAATACTATCTGCGTTAGACACTAATTCACCTACTAAGACGTATAACATTACTAAGCTCAGGGGTGCTCACTTCTGCGTACATCTCACTTAACTGAGCTCTAGACTTGATTTGAGCCCTTGTGTAAGCATCCCGCTGGAACAATAGTTCGAGCACACCTTTACTAACACTATTTCCGACTACAACTAAGCTTTTTACCATTCCTGAAACTCGTTCCAAATACATTCTGCACATAATCCAACTTAGCAAAGTTTACAGTCCGTGCCTATGCAAGTTACTCACTTAATTCTGCCGAACCCTCAGTGTGCACAACAATCTGGGCATTGAACTAGTATTTAGACACCCAAATAGGTACATAATATCTTTTATCTCTTTATTCATAAATTACTTTCCAAATTGAGCAAAAATCTTGTAGGCCATAGTAACTATTATACCTTTTTGAGTAAATAGTTATTTCTAACTTTCTGACACAGTTGATTTTTCTGTGTAGAAAGAGGTTTTAGCTATCATTAATTCATTTTAATAAGGCTTGAGAACTCTTAAATATCTACTACAAAGGCTTGTAGAACGTATTTAAAGGCATTACAAAGTAAGTAATACAGCTCGAGCATCAACATTAAGAACTTGCATAGACTCTCCTATAATTGCAAGTGCTTCATCCCAGTGCACATGGCCACAAACAGTCAAAGGAATTTGACTTTTAACAATTTGCTTTGCTATTAACTCACTCCCTCGCTGAGACTCGTTACCATTTGGACCTTGGTGCAAAACAAGTATGTCAGGCTCACTTTCAAGAACAAGCTCTAAGCCAGCTAGAAATTCACCTTCTGCTTTTCGAGCAGGTTTAGTAGGATCACCAATGACCCCACTAACACCACCAATGCATAAGCCATCTAATGTAACTGACTCGTAGTCGAATAAATTTATTTTAGAATGGTTAACAAACCTTTGTTTTTCAATCTCTGTACCAAATCGGTCATGATTTCCTTGTACACCAGCAACCCAGCGAAATCTATCAGCAAAGGCTTGCCAAACACTTCTTACATCACCTGAGGCACCACGCTTAGCTCCATCTGATGCAGAATAAAAATCACCAGCAAGAATAACACCTGTATTTTGGGGTTTTGCAACAAGACCTTGCTCAGCTAGCCTTACATATTCATCTGCAAGTTCCTCACCAAGTAGGTGTGTTGCCCTAGGTTGCCACACTTTTACTACACCCTGTAAATCACTAGTCAACAAAATAGCTTCTAAGCCTTTAGGTAGTTTGTCAACATGACCTTGAATAATGGGTAAAACCTGTGATTCAACACCCCCACGCTTTGCAGCATTTAAAAATCTAATACGATGAATTGGTTTTTGCTCAAGACTAATAATTTGCATAAATCCAACACTATTTTATATCCAAACGCCATCTTCAGCAGTAATTTCACTATCTACATGTTCTGTATTAAGTACACCACACAGTTCTATATAAACAAATCCTAGACGCTGGGAAAAGTATTTTTGCTAAAATGGTAGCATCTTTAACCTCCCTGTGGCTATATATGCAAAGGAATATCTCTAGCAGGACTAAGATTCAGCTTGTCATTACTTGCATAGGACAACCAAGTCCTAAATTTATAAATCATTGTCAAGCTAACTTCCTAATGTTACAATTAGGTGTGGCTAAATCTGTATTATCCTTATCTGACTCTGTGGGTAATTACCTTAAAGCCATTTGGATACTTGCTGAAGACAAGAGTGTAAGTACCAAAAACTTAGCTGAGCACCTTGGTGTGACTGCACCTTCAGTTACAGGTATGTTAAGTAAACTTGCCAAGCTTAAACTAGTAAGTTATGAACCTTATTATGGAGCAAGTTTAACCAAGCAGGGACTCTGTGAAGCTTTACGGTTGCTAAGGCGACACCGGCTAATTGAAACCTTTTTAATTGATTATCTTGATTATACTTGGGACGAAGTGCATGCAGAAGCTGAACTCATGGAGCACACTATGACAGACCGCTTTACTGAACGTCTAGCTGAGAAGCTAGGTCAACCAGCATTTGATCCACATGGAGACCCAATTCCTACAGCAGATGGTAAATTGCCACAACGCACAGGTCAACCTTTAACAGAGCTTAAATTAGCTGAGCACTTGGAGGTAACACGCATTCGTAGTCAAGATAGTGAAGTGCTAGGTTATTTGTTTGATTTAGGGATTAAACCCGGTGTGATGATGGAGCTTGTTGGGCTCGAGCCTTTAGGAAAATTAATGCGTTTAAAGCTCGAAGGTAAAGAACTTGCTGTGTCAGCTGATTTAGCTGAGAAAATTGAAGGAATTGTATCTGCCTGAGCTGTGATTATGCTTTAGTTATTTCTATCAAACTAAAGAGAAAAGTGCTACAGTGACTATTTATTCTTCAGTAGTTTTTACTTCCCATAAACTGATTGTTCCATGAGAATGCCCAGAAGCCATGAGGTTACCTTTAGGACTAAAGGCTACGCAATTTGACTGTCTTGTGGTATCAAGTGTGTGCAAAAGCCTCCCACTACTTACTTCCCATATTTTTATGCTTTTCTCAAAGTATGTTGCGGCTAGGAAATGACCACCTGGACTAAATGCTACAGATGAAATACCCTCAATATCATCATCCAGCTCTAGTGTGTGCATAAGCTTGCCAGTGCTTACTTGCCATAATTTGATAGTAGCATTTCCTTTACCAATAAAAGAATCATCACTAGAGAGGCATCCTGAGGCAAGCAATTTACTATCTGGACTGAAAGCTAAACACAAAACACATTCACCATGTTTTTCTAGTGCAGGTAAAAGTTCCCAATTACTTACATTCCACAAACTAATAGAGCCATAATTATTCTTGACACCTCCTGAGGCAAGTACTTTACCATCTGGACTAAATTTTACAACACAAGGCTCAAACCATTTGGGCATAGTGAGTGTATTCATAAGTTTTCCACTGCTTACTTCCCACATAATTAAATTTCCTCCACAAACAGAGGTCAGTAACTTGCCATCTGGATTAAAAGCTATTGAAACAATATCACGATTTTTAAGCCCTAGAAAATGCTTAAAAGTAAACTTGTCCTTGATTTCAGATAAGAATTCCTTATTATTTACGTCCCACAAAATAGCTTCTGATTTTCCATCTGCTATAGCTAACAAACTACCATTTTGATTGAAATTAATAGAAAAATTAAAATCTATACAATCAATCTTTCCCAATAATCCAAAATCGTTAATATTCATCAATCCAACCATACAATTAGCTGAGCCAAAAGCTAATATACTACCATTTGGGTTAAACTCTAAAGCTTCAATAGCAGACCATTTTTTTCTTTTTTTCTCTGAACCCAAAGGTTCCAATTCTTGTAAAGTAATTTTTAGCATTAGGAAATTTTAACATGAATTTTATTAAGTGGGATCAGTAGGGCATCCATGCAGGAAATCACAGTTTCAAACTCAAAATTTCAAAGAAAAATTTTTAGTTGTGGGTAACTAAGTATTTACGTCTAGGTGCGTGAACTTGACATAAGTTTTATTTTTTGAAATAATTTAGGTATGACGAATTATTTTATTTGTGTAATATTATTATAATATAAGGAGATACTAATGAAAAAAATACTTTTAACCTTCCTATTTAGTTTTTTAGCCTTTACCCTAGCCCAAAAACCTACCAATGTTGTAGTTACGATTGGCATGATTAGTGATGTGGTGAAAAATATTGGTGGTGAATGTGTTGAGGTAATCACCATCATGGGTGCAGGGATTGATCCACATCTTTACCAAGCCAGTGCTAGAGATGTACGGACTTTTAGCAATGCCGACATAATTTTTTACTCAGGTTATACACTCGAGGGCCAGCTAGGTGACGTATTAGACCGCTTTGCTGAAAGAAAGCCCACTGTGGCCGTGTCACCTAACTCTATTGAACCTACTGAACTCATCAGTGTGGAAGGTGCTTATGGTATTGACCCACACCTCTGGATGGATGTGAGCCTTTGGGCGAAAATTGCCCCTACCATTGCTACTAGCCTAAGTGAGCTTAATCCTGATTGTACTGAGACTTTTAGTGCTAATGCAGAGGCTTATGTGATGCAGCTCGAGGCTCTACACAGTTGGATTGCTGAAACTATAGCTACTATTCCCGAAGAGCAACGTCTCATGGTTACAGCTCACGATGCTTTTGGCTATTATGGTCGTGCTTATGGGCTAGAGGTTGCTGGCATCCAAGGCGTTTCTACTGAATCTGAAGCTGGAATTGCTGATATACGTGCAATGGCAGAACTTATTGCTGAGCGCAACGTCCCAGCAGTGTTTATTGAGAGTACTATTAACCCCCGTACCGTTCAAGCTGTGGTTGACGCAGCCAAACGAGCAGGACATGAAGTTCATCTTGGTGAGGCACTATACTCCGATGCAATGGGTGAAGAGTATACCTATGGAGGTACTTACATCGGAATGCTTTATACCAACACAAAGCACATAACCGAAGCTCTAGGGGGCAGTTTACCTCCTTTACGTGATGAACTTGCAACTTGGGCAAGTGAGTGGGAATTGAATTAAGTATGCGCTTATCAAGCACACCTCATGAACCCAATTTGGCTGTTCATGTTGAAGACCTAACGGTTAGTTATCACAGCAAACCTGTACTCTGGGACATCGATTTAGATGTCCCACCGGGTGTTTTAGCAGCTATCGTAGGGCCTAATGGTGCAGGTAAAAGCACCCTAATAAAATCTATCTTGGGAATGGTTAAAAAAAGTGCTGGGCACATATACATTCACGGTAAGCCTTATGCCGAGCAGCGGAGCAGGGTAGGCTACGTACCTCAGCGTTCCTCGGTTGATTGGGACTTTCCTACTACCGCACTGGACGTTGTGACTATGGGGCTTTATGGACAATTAGGTTGGTTTAAACGTCCGGGACACAAGGAACGTAAACAAACTATGAAGGCCTTAGAGCTTGTGGGCATGCAAGACTTTGCAAATCGTCAAATTAGTCAACTCTCGGGTGGACAGCAGCAGCGTGTATTTCTTGCTAGAGCACTGGTGCAAGATGCTGAGGTGTACTTCCTTGATGAGCCCATGGCAGGAGTAGATGCTACTACTGAACGTGCAATTGTAAATATCCTGCGTGAATTGCGTAATGAGGGTAAAACTGTTATTGTGGTGCATCACGACTTACAAACGGTAACTACCTATTTTGATTGGATGCTTATTCTAAATGTACGTACCATTGCTCAGGGACATGTGAAAGAAGTTTATACAGCAGAAAATCTTCGTGCTGCCTACGGAGGGCAAATTGCACTTTTACAAAGTGATGCGTTTGTAACGCAGCCAGAAGCAAGTCCACAGAAAATTCAAAGAGGCAATTGAGTGGCCAGCCTCCTAACATTTTTAAGTGATTACACTATTCAAAACGTTGCTATAGGAGCAGCACTCTTAGGTATTAGTAGTGGAGTACTGGGCAGCTTTGCTGTACTAAGACAACAAAGTCTCCTAGGTGACACTCTTTCACACGCTGCTTTACCGGGAATTTGCTTGGGTTTTATTGTGGCAGGCTCGAGGCAATTAGGTAGCATCTTGACAGGAGCACTTATTTCAGGCACAGTAGCTGCTCTATTTATGTTGCTCCTCACCCGCCGCAGCCGTCTCAAGACAGATGCAGGTTTGGGTAGTGCCTTAAGCATATTTTTTGCGTTGGGTACTGTGCTGCTCACCTTTATTCAGGGTAGTAACAATGCTTCTCAAGGTGGATTGGACTCATTTTTATTCGGTCAAGCAGCCACTATATTGCGTAGTGATCTATGGATTATGGGAACAATTACTGGTACTGCTTTGCTGCTAGTACTTGCCTTTTGGAAGGAACTCAAACTTGTCACATTTGACTCAGTTTTTGCAACCTCATTAGGCTTGCCTGTAGTGGTGCTCGAGGTATTCATGACCGTCATGATTGCTCTTGCTGTAGTAGTAGGGTTGCAAATGGTAGGCGTAGTGTTAATGGCAGCTATGGTAATTGCGCCTGCTGTAGCGGCACGGCAGTGGGTTAATAGCTTAGAAAGTATGGTGTTGTTATCTGCCATCATGGGCGCAGCTGGTGGCATTCTAGGCGCACTAATAAGCGCTGCAGGTCGCAACTTAGCTACAGGACCTCTAATTATATTGAGTATCTCGGCATTCGTGTTGCTATCCCTTCTATTTGCGCCCAAGCGTGGGATTGTTTGGGGAGCCTTGCAGCAAATTCGCAATCGCCGTGTGTTGCAAACTCAGCAAGTTTTAACTACCCTCTATGAACTCTCTGAAACACATCACAACCCTGATTACCTAATCGAGGAAGGTATGATCAATACCTATTACCGAAGTAACATGACAAGAACGCTCGAGCGTCTAAAAAAAGAAGGTTTCGTAGCACGCAACACGCACATGCCTGAAGAGGGAAGTCACTGGTCATTAACTGATAAAGGTAGACTCAAGGCCAAGCACATTCTTGAGTCACTTACCGTACAGGAGGCTTAAGATATTAGCGGACCTTCTTAACAACATTTCCTTCACTATTATAGCAACAGGTGCACTTGTAGGTATTGCAGCAAGTTTGCTTGGTACCTTTTTAGTGCTGCGTAAGAATAGCATGCTGGCTGATGCGATTGGGCACTCAATTGTATTCGGTATTGTAATTGTTTGGCTCATAACACATCAGCAAAGCGGGCCTGTACAGATTATTGGTGCAGCTCTAACTGGTGTGCTTACAGTATTTCTAACTGAAGCCCTAGCTGCTAGTCGCCGTGTGAAATACGACGCTGCCATTGGTTTGGTATTCCCTGTACTTTTTTCTATAGGTGTATTACTTCTTAATCTATTTGCACGCGATGTGCACATTGACCAGCATACAGTACTGCTGGGGGAAATCGGTTTTGTTTGGCTAGATACTATCAACCTTGGTAATCTAATGATTCCTAAAGCTCTACTTTGGATGTCAGTCATGACGTTAGCAAATTTGCTCTTTGTGAGCCTCTTTTATAAAGAACTAAAGCTTTCTACTTTTGATGCTGCCCTTGCCAAAGCACTTGGTTTTACGCCTGTTGTGCTCTTTTATGCGTTACTCACCTTTACAAGTGCTACTGCTGTTGCAGCTTTTGATGCAGTAGGTGCTGTACTCTTTATTGCCTTTGTGATTGTGCCTCCCGCAGCAGCTTATTTACTTACTGACAGGCTTTGGAGAATTATGCTGTACAGTTCGTTTATTTCTGTGGGCTCGAGCATATCAGGTTATTACCTAGCGGTTGTGCTAGACGTTTCTATTGGTGGCATGATGGCAGTTATGACTGGTATATTTTTACTACTAGCATTCTTATTTGGGCCTCGCTATGGAATGATCGCACAAGAAATTAAACGTGCGCAACAGAGTGAGGAGAACGCAAGTCGCGCACTTGCTGTTCATCTTTATCACCATGAAGGTGGTCCCAAACAAGCAGAAGAAAATGTTGTGAGAGCCCTACGTGAGCATCTATGCTGGGAAAATAACAAGGTCCAACGTGCTCTCTTACGTAGTCTTGATGAAGGGCTTGTAAATCGTCAAGGCGAGGCATTGCTACTAACACCTAAAGGACGTGCTGTAGCTCAGGAGATTTTCGAACCTTGGAAAAAAGGCTAAGGAAATTGAGTCCAACAATAAAATTTGGCTTTTGGATAGTCTTAGTTAGTAGCTTATCAAACTTGTTCTGAAATAATTTTGTGTACATCATGAGGATTACAATTACTCAGCTTAAGACTCACAAAATACATAATACCGTAGCCGAATCTTGATAAGTGTTCAGATTTCTTGTTTAACACGTTGAGCATTTGAAACAGTATTTTATTTCGAAACAACCCTATTTTAAGTTGCCATTTGCTTAGATTTAATTATTAAGTATATTATATATCCTTGAGTGATAATTTATCCTCTGTTCCAAGTGAACAAAGCACTAGAGTGCACTCACATTCTAGTAGAAAGAGAGAATCATGCGTGTTTTTTTTGTTTTTTTTGTAGCCGCATTGACTACGGCTGTTTTTCCTTTAATGTCACAAGATATACAACAAAGCCCTTGTGGTGAAGGCTTAGTACAAATTGCTAAGCCAGGTAAAGGTACAATCGTTGAAAAATCTTGTGTTACTCCAGACATAGCCGAAAGATTTAGCTCATTAGGTTGGCAAATTCTTACGCCGGGTGAGAATATTGTACCTAGCATGGATACAGGAACAGCTGAGGAAGCAAGTGAAGCTGCTGAAGAGATGGCTGTGGGTGCTGAAAATGTTGCTGAAGAAACAGGTGAGGTAGCTGAAGAGGTTATTGCAGATGTTGAAGAAGCAGTTGAAGAAGTAGTTGAAGAAACAGGCGAAGTTGTTGAAGAAGCTGCTGAAGAGGTTGAGGAAGTAGCTGAAGAAGTAGTTGAAGAAACAGGCGAAGTAGTTGAAGAAACAGCTGAAGAAGTCGAAGAAGTAACTGAAGAAGCTGTTGAAGAGGTAGAAGAAGTAGCTGAAGAAGCTGCTGAAGATGTCGAGGAAGTAGCTGAAGAAGCTGTTACAGGCGCTGAAGAAGTTGCCGAAGAGACAAGTGAAGTAGCTGAAGAGGCTGTTGAAGATGTCGAAGAAGTTACTGAAGAAGCTGCTATAGAAACTGAAGAGGTAGCTGAAGAAGCAGTAGTAGCAGCAGCTAGTACAGATTCTGAGTGGCAAGATCTAGGAGAAACTACCTATGGTATTTGTGCTTCTTGTCATCAAGCAACTGGTGAGGGGTTAGCCTCATTCTATCCTGCTTTAGCTAATCATTTACCCAATGTAGAGGCTAAAGAAGGAGGTCGTAAATATATTATTAATGTAGTACTTTATGGATTAAGTGGTCAAATTGAAACCTTAGGAGAGACCTACAATGGAATCATGGCTCCTTGGAACACAATGTTAGGTGATGAGGAAATAGCTGCAGTGTTGAATCATGAGCTGCATTCATGGGGTAATGCTGACATGTTGCGTGCTGACTTTACTCCTATAACTCCTGAGGAAGTATCCGCAGAGCGGGCAGAGCCTAAAACTGCTGAAGAAGTCTATGAATTGCGTTCTCAATTAGGTCTAACAGCTGACGAATAGAGCATGTTTCTTTGATTAGCACTTGTTGATCAATAAATTAAATTAGGTAGCTAGTAGTCAGAAGTCAGTAAACAATATAGTCATAAAACCACCACTTTTAGTGGTGGCTTGTTTTATTAACCCCTAGGAAGGGTGAAAAGCCAATGCATCTTGGAGTTACAGAGCTTCTCCCCTGACAAAGGCAGGGGCTTTAAAAATATAGTGAGGAAATCCCTCACTAAAGCACTTCAAGGAGATTGAGTCATGAGAGTTATGTCTGCAACAATAAATAATCCTATTGTATCACAACATATAACGATTAATAAGATGATAGAAACATGTTGATAGTACGATAAAAACACGTTAATAATACGCTCGGTTTTTTATCCTTTCAATTGTGAAGGCACCAATAAACCAGTAAAGCCTTCAAAATAACCTCAAGGAGAAAAAAACCATGAACCGTTTTTTATTATCAATTTATATCGTAGCTGCTACCAGCTTAGTAATCATTTTTGGAGCTACCTATAGTTTTAGTAAGAGTGAAGAAAACCCAGCAGGTCAAGTAAGCACCAGCTTTTTGTATTCCTTTACAGATGCATCACAGATCTCAGACGCCTATTCCATGCTAACAAGAAGTGATAACGGAATAGCTACAGAGGTTCGTACTGTAGGACTTGACCCCGAGTCTATTTATAGCGTGTGGTGGGTTATTTTTAATAAACCACAAGGTTGCACAGAAGCTTGTAACGAAGATGACATCTTTGATGCTGATGGTAACGTTTCACCTAATCCTGAAGCAGATATATCTATCTTATGGGCTACGAGTGGCATATCTAGTAGTAGTGGTGAAGGTGTTTTCAGTGCTTACCTACCAAAAGGTCGTCCTTTAGGAGAAGTGTTACTTGGAGCAGGATTACAAAACACCCAAGGAGCTGAAGTGCATTTAGTACTAAGAACCCATGGAGTTGCTAATCTAAATACACTTTCTGCCCAACTTACCAGCTTTCAACCTGAGCCATCACTAGGTGGAGATTGTGAGGCTTGTAAAGATCATCAATTTGCAGTTCATCCCAGTCAGGTTACTGTCAATTAACTCTTAAGTTCCTAAGGGCTGACATTAACTCAGAATTCTATTAATCCTCTAACCTGTTTGGTTAGGGGATTATTAATTGTTAAAACTCTAGGTTATAAAAAGGAAACCACCATGAAAAATCTTTTTGAATACATTTGTTTTTACATAGGAATGCTGCTCTTTGGTATCGGAGATTGCCCAGTAAAAAGCAGATATAATTTTACTGGAATTACGCACCCCTTAAAGAGTCTTTTCCAAACAAGGTATTCCTCAGATACCTTTGTAAAGATGTGTGCAGGAGTGATTTACCCTCTTAAAGTGTAAACACTGTTCCAGACAGATTGAGGTATTATCTGAAGGAAAGCATAAGTGTAAAATTACCTCAAAAAGTTTTAGGAGGCATTTTGAGGTGAGCAAAATCACTGCGCAGGAAGCCATAAAAATGACTTTATGTCAGAGACACATCTTATAGTGCATGACCAACAAAAACCTTTATCTAGACGAATCATTAAAATCTGCGTAATTCCAGATTTTAGAAATAAAGAGAAAGTAAAAACACATTAACTTCTCAAAAACAACAACCTCTGGTCAAAGTAGGTAAACCTATGTTAGTCCCAGAGTACATGTAGAGTTATTGAATAGAGGAAAACGTTGCTCATTGGGGCGAGTTAAACGCCTCATGCGTCAAGAAGGTATCTATGCGAAGTTGGGTAGGAGTTACCAACGTAAAAAAGCTGTTAAACGTGAGATTGAATCAACAGAGAATCTACTGATCAAGGAGCAAATCCAAACCACTAGAATTAATCAAGTTTGGTATTTAACATCACTTACAACCATTTTCGCTTACACAGCTCGATTGGTTACAAAAGCCCTGAAACCTTTGAAGCTAATCAGCAGAATATTAAGTTTAGTCTATACTTGAAGTGTCCACCAAAAGCGACCAACTCCAATAGCTCTACTTTTATCAAAGCTCTAAAATCCCTAGCATCTCTCTAGGGTCAACATCTACACGAACCTTGGCAGAACCTCTATAGCCAAATACTGGTTCCAAGAGCTTCCTTAGACGGTCATAATCATCAGCCCGTACAAATAACTGGTAGTGGTAAAAACCTCTTACCCGAAATACTGGAGCAGGCACAGGGCCTAATACTTCCCTCTCCCCTGCCCCATGAGCATGCAAAGCTCCAGCTAAAAAATTGGCCGCATTCTCAGCATCAGATTCTTTTCTAGCACTAGCTTGTATCTTAGCTAGCACCTTAAAAGGGGAATATTCAAATTTCTCGCGCCTTTTTAGCACATTGGCTAAAAACCCTTGGGCATCGGCTCTCAAAAAATACTCCAGCACTTCATGCTTAGGCTTAAAAGTTTGCAAAAGAACTAAAGGACGCTTTTCTGTAGCAAATTCAGCTAGGTTTAAAAGAAATCTATAAGTCATCTCAGCTGCGCGAAAATCTCCCATATCAAAGTGGCTATCTAATAGGCTATGAGCAACCAAAGAGACATTAGGTAAAAGCTTTTGTCGCATTATTGCTGTAGTGCCCACCAATATACCGGGTTTACCTTCTAAAAGTTCCTCTAGGTCATCCCGCTTATCTTTATCAAAGCGAAAAATAGCTGTTTCTGGCAAAAGTTTTTTTATGGCTTCCATAACCCATTCTGTGCCAGCAGCTCGAGTAGCCCCCAACTGACTACCCCTACAATTAGGACAGGTATCTGGCACAGCCTCACGGTGGGCACATTGATAGCAACGCAACTCTTTATGCTGACGGTGATAGCGTAAGGACAAGTCACAGTTAGGGCATTGTGCTAAATAACCACAATCAGTGCAGTGAAATGCTGCTGAAAAACCTCTCCTAGGAGTAAGGATGATCGCTTGACGCTCCCTTTGACTAATTTGTTTAAGCACCCGAATAAGGTCAGTGCTAAGTGGCCAGTTATTGCTATAGTTTAAATCTGTAATATGAATGCGCTGTGGTTTTATGGGTAAGCCAAATCTGTCTTTAGTTGTAAAAGTGTGGAGCACCTCAGGGGTTTCCAAAGCATCACTTAAAATAAGGCTTGCATCAGTTATATCTGCTAGAAACTGGGCAGCTGTAGGTATAAAAATACGGCTACCCGAAAATAGTTTGTAACTATCACTAGCATGCTCGAGCACCACAATTCTTCTAAGCTCATACAAAGGTGCTATTAGTGCCAAATAAGTCCCTACCAAAACTGTTGGTGTAGCATTAAGCTCTTGCCATACCCTAAGTCTTTGGGCATCGCTTAAATCACTACTTATGACCTTAACGGGTAAAGCTTCAATCAAAGCTCCTACAGTTTCAGTTAAAAAAGCACCTTCTGGTATTAGCACTAAAATGCTCTTACCCATGGCAATATCTTCTTTTAGCAAAGTTACTAAAGCTGCTAAGCGCTCAGCGCGTAACCCACCTGAAAGGCTTAAGCGCTTTATGTCAGGTAAGTTCATTTCTACCCCAACCAAGGAGCTAGCCTTATAAGAGGGTAAATCTGGTGCTGGTGCTACTCTATATTCATAACCTGCATAACCCTTCTTCACCAAGGCTCTAACTGCTGTCACAGACACACCTGCAATGCGACCCAAAGCTGCAGCACTTTCCACCATTTCTAGTTCCCAAAGCACTTTTAGAGCATGGCGCTGGCTTTGATGCTTTTTACTTGATAATGTCTTTTCAGCTTCAGCTACAAATTCTAACGGAACAATTACTTTTCGCTTTTCTTGAGCAATACTCACCTGCTCTTCAATGAGCCCCTGACGCCTGTAAAAATCGAGCTGAGTAAGTTCACATTCGCTAGCAGGTAACCACTTACCAGCAGGTATATCAATATCAGTAACGCCTTGAATAGGGCTAATTTTGTGCTCGAGCTTTACTTCTAATCCTACCGCCAAAAATTGTTTAAGCACTAAGCCTTGTGGAACACAACTATACTCTGCTAAATTGGTAATGAGTTTTATAGCGCTTTCTAGAATAAAAGGCTCTTCATCAAGAGCAGCTATTATCTCGCGAAGCTCCACTGTTTGCTTAGCAGGTAAAACCTTATTTGCACTTACCACACCAAGGCGCACACCCTGTTGCCAAGGCACTACTACACGAGAACCCACTTTAGGTAAAGTTTTATCAAAAGGAGCTAAAAAATCAAAAGGAGGTAAAGGAAGAGGTAATAAAACCTCTAAAACATGCATCACAAGTTAGTTTACCAAGCTAACCTAGTTTAAAACCATAAGTTTTTAAGGCTTAAAATTAGCAGGCTAGTACTACTCACTCTGTCACACGCAAACCAAAAGGTCCTTGAGTAGTCTCTACTCCACTATTTCCACTTTCTTTTGCCTTATCCAAAGCCTTTCCTGCTCGTTTAATCAACGAAACCATATCATCATTAGGCAGAAATGATGCTACACCTAAAATGGCCTCTAAAGAATCTTGGTTACTTACTGAATGTTCTTGGAATGCTCTAATTAAGTACTCACCTTCACTGACTGCTTGTTCCAAACTGTAATCCGGCCAAATTATAAGTAGACTCTCAGCGCTCCAACGACCTAGTGTCCCTCCGTTTAAGCTCTCATTTAAAATTTCAGCTAAAGTCTTTAATGAGCTATCTATAAATTCCTGACTATAGCTAAGCTTAGGTTTAGTTTTGTAGTTAGGAGCACAAAGTGCTAAGCTAAACTTAGCTTCACCCCACTTAGCTTTATGTGTGAGATTGTGTAAATATGCTTGCAGATAACGCCTGTTAGGGAGTCCTGTAAATTCATCACTTTCTGCTAGCCTTCCTTGGATCTCAGCGTAGGCTCGAGCCTCATAAAACACTCGGTGCATATAAACGAAAACATAAAGGAATAACAAAAATCCCACGCTAGCAAGATAAAAATCCCCAAATGCTCTAATAATAGAAGGATTAGGTGACGCTAGAAAAATCTGAACAGAACCTATTAATAAAGTAGTGAAAAAGATCACCCAAGCATAAATTAAACCTCGCCTCTGAGGGTAGAACACTACAGTCGCCATATAAACAACTGGCACCCATACAAAACCTTCAATAAGTGTGCTAATTGGTTGAATCTCATTTAAAGCATAAAAAATTACTCTACCAAAATGAGTGCAAAAAATGGCAATTAAAAAGAAGTAGGTAAAGGTATGGAATGCCTCAGCCACATTTCTATAAGGGCTTAGTAGAACATCTACAAGTGCTAGAAGCAAACAAAAAACACCAAGATAAAGAAAGATATAAGAAGCCCCCAAAAAAGCAGTATAAAAAGATGAGATGGCTACTAGGAGTATGCTTAGTGGGTAAACATGACGCTTTATAGCGTAAAGTGTTTCTTGTGTATTGTGAAAATCTTTTTGCTTATTATCACTCATAAAAATAAATAATCTAGTAATAAGCTAATAAATACTAAGCAATGTAGTGCTTAACAAAGTACCTCTTTTAAATTGAATTAAATAAGTTAATAAAGTATAGATAATCTCAGAAAATTCTTGTTCTTTGATATTTAACACTTAACTTATACTCAAAAAACCATTTTTAATCTCACTTCCACTTTTAGGCAATAAATCATCAAACGATAAACATAAAAAATAACACCACTACATCTTATACAAGATATGCTGATATTAAACCCTCAGAGCGTGTCTTTTCTGACTTAAGAAAACTTATAAAAGTAAGAGTTTAACCTAACTAAAACAAATAACTGCCCAATGCCTGCCAGTTCGCCCATTATCTCTACGGTGGGAAAAAAAACGTTGCTCATCACTAAAAGTGCACAGGCCACTATCCCAAATATTTTTTTCCAAGGCCCCTGAGCCAATAAGAGTAGCATAATTTGCTGCTGCTAAATCAAGATAGTATTTCCCATTAACTTTATAATATATATTTTGTGGAAAACCAGCTTTTAAAAAGCTGGTTATAATCTCATGGCCAACCTGATATTTCCTAATACACATACCCATTGCTATTTGAATATTTTTAGGTTTAGATGCATAGAGTAATGACATTTTTTGCAAAGTCTTACTAGCAATATTTTTTACTGTACCACGCCAACCACAATGAGCTACAGCAACTACCTGCTGCACAGGGTCATGAAAAAGTATAGGTAAACAATCTGCTACACTAACTACTAATAGCAGCTCTGACTTATTGCTAACAATGGCATCAGCTTGCTCTTTAAACCAAGATGGTTTACCTTCTAACACTCTATCACTATGAATCTGTTTTAGTACACAAGCATGCTCAAAACTTTTATTAAAGTGATCGAGCACTAAGCTATGATTCTTTTCAAGGGCCCTTGAATCATCATCAGTATTTAAGCCCAGATTAAGGCTTTCATAAGGAGCTTGACTAAAACCACCTCTGCGAGCTATAAATCCATGTGGGACACAAATATTTGGGGCTGTAATAATATCTTTGATTTTGACATGGTTACTCATGAGTTCCTAACTCTAACCTTTTCTGTGGCCAACGAGCACAAGTTGTTAGAATTCAAAACAAAAAATAAAGAGCGGATTAAACCGCTCTTTATTTATAATCTTCTTTAAAACAACAAAGACTTTTAGAAGTCCATACCACCCATGCCACCCATACCACCCATGTCTCCACCGGGCATGCCTCCGGGAGCACCAGCAGCAGCTTTTTCTTCTTCAGGGTGTTCAGCAATAACTGCTTCTGTAGTTAACATTAAACTGCCAATTGAAGCAGCATTTTGCAAAGCAGTGCGAGTAACTTTAGCAGGGTCAACTATACCAGCATCAATTAAGTCATTTACAAACTCATCGGTGTCTGCATTGTAACCATAGCGACCATCACTCTTTTCTTTGATGGCATTAACAATTACACTGCCTTCAGCACCAGCGTTAATAGCAATCTGACGGGATGGTTCCTCAAGCGCACGCATAAGAATAAGTGCTCCTGTACGCTCATCACCTTCTAAACCATCAGCAGTAGTCTTAACAGCATTTATAGCATGAAGAAGTGTAACACCACCACCAGCTACGATGCCTTCTTCTACAGCCGAACGAGCAGTTGATAGAGCATCTTCAAAGCGGTGCTTTTTCTCTTTAAGTTCTGTCTCGGTAGCAGCACCTACACGAATAACTGCTACACCACCAGCAAGCTTAGCAAGACGCTCTTGCAATTTTTCTCGAGCATAGTCACTATCCGTATTATCTATTTCAGCACGTATGCCTTTAATACGAGCTTCAATAGCTTCTTTGTTGCCTTGGCCTTCAATTATAGTAGTTTCTTCCTTAGAAATGCGTACACGCTTGGCTTGGCCTAACATTTGCATAGTGGTGTTCTCGAGCTTATGGCCCATTTCTTCACTAATTACTTCACCCCCAGTTAAAGCTGCTATATCCTTAAGCATTTCTTTGCGGCGGTCACCAAAGCCGGGGGCTTTAACAGCAGCTATATTTAAAGTGCCACGTAATTTGTTAACAACAAGTGTAGCAAGTGCTTCACCCTCTACATCCTCAGCAAGAATAAGAAGAGGCTTACTTGTTTGTGCCACTTGCTCTAAAACTGGCAACAAATCTTTAAGAGCAGAAACTTTTTTCTCATTAATAAGTAGGTAAACATCTTCTAAAACTGCTTCCATAGAGTCACTATCAGTTACAAAATAAGGACTTAAATAACCTTTATCAAACTGCATACCTTCAACTACATCAAGGTCCGTCTGCAATGTTTTGGACTCTTCAACAGTAATTACACCATCACGTCCTACCTTATCCATAGCGTCAGCAATAAGCTTGCCTATTTCTTTATCATTTGCAGAAATTGAGGCTACCTTGGCTACATCTTCACTGCTCTCAACAGATTGAGACATCTTGTGAACTTCTGCCACTGCAGCTTCTACAGCCTTATCAATACCACGCTTTAAAGCAAGAGGGTTAGCGCCTGCAGCCACGTTACGAAGACCTTCACGAATTATACTTTGCCCAAGTACTGTAGCTGTGGTAGTACCGTCACCAGTAATATCATTGGTTTTACTAGCAATTTCAATTAGAAGTTTAGCCCCAACATTTTCTAGGTTATTGCCAAGCTCTATGTCTTTTGCTACAGTAACACCATCTTTTGTAATAGTAGGACTACCAAACTTTTTCTCTAAAACAACATTGCGTCCTTTAGGACCAAGGGTCACCTTTACAGCGTTGGCAACAGCATTTGCGCCACGTTCTAAGCTACGACGAGCATCTTCTTTAAAAACTAAATCTTTTGCCATAATTTTCTCCTTAAGTTAAGCGACAATAGCGTGAATATCACGCTCACTTAAAACCATTAGATCTTTACCATCAATATTGAGTTCTGTACCACCATATTTAGCAAAAACTACTGTATCACCAACTTTTACTTCCAATGGTACTTTTTGGCCATTATCTAAGGTTTTACCACTGCCTACTGCCAGCACTTTGCCACGTTGGCTTTTCTCTTTAGCAGTATCGGGCAGCACTATGCCGCTCGAGGTTGTCATTGGCTCATCAATAACTTCAACAACAACCTTGTCGCCTAAGGGTTTTAGTTCCATAAGGTCCTCCATATTGTAGGAATACTTCGCATTTTTAGCACTCTCTTTATAGTAGTGCTAAATTCAGTAACAATTATTATGGCATAGAGGTCTAAATGTCAAGCACCTTGAGTGTTACATTATAAGATATTTTGATATAAATATTGGTGCTGCCCCCTCTTTATAACTAGGCATGTTTAATTTTAGATTTTGGCTGAGATTTTGATTTTATCTTTGAATCAGCAGCACTGCGCGTTAAAGCAACACGGCCACTACGAACTAATTCAAGTATACCAAAACCACTCATTTGCTCTATAAAAGCCTCCATTTTGCCCTCGTCACCAGTTAGTTCAAAAATTAATGCCTCACGGTGAGCATCTACTATACGAGCACGAAAATCTTGGGCAATCTGACGTATTTCTACGCGATCTTCAGGAGTACTAACTGCAACCTTGATAAGCATAAGTTCTCTATCTATGTAAGGTGATTCTGTATGATCTGTAACAGTTAGGACATCTATAAGTTTTTGCAGCTGTTTTTTTACTTGCTCTATGGTGTTGTCTTCACCAGTAACAACAAAAGTAGTGCGTGATGTACCTTCTTTTTCTGTTCTAGCAACTGCTAGCGAATCTATGTTAAAACCACGTCTAGCAAAAAGCCCCGCTAAACGCATCAAGACCCCCGGCTTGTTGCGTACAGTTACACTCATTATATGTCTGCGAGTACTCATGCTGACACCAAATCTTCTTCAGGTTCTTGATCACCTATAATCATTTCATCCACACCAGCACCAGCAGGAATCATTGGGAAAACCTTTTCTGCTTCATAAATTAAGAAGTTCATGACTGCAGGTTTACCTTTGGCAATTACTTCAGGGATAAGTTTAGCAGCCTCATCACGATCAAAAATATTATAGCCATCAATGCCATAGGCCTCCGCCAATTTGGCAAAGTCGGGGTTAGAATCTGCTAAGTAAACTTCGCTGTAACGCTCTGCAAAAAACATTTCTTGCCACTGTCGTACCATACCCAAAACACCATTATTAGCAATAGCTATGATAATAGGTAATTGGTGTTTATAAATAGTGGCAAGCTCTTGTATATTCATTTGCACACTACCATCACCTGCTATACAAACTACTTGCTTACCAGGATGAGCAAAAGCAGCCCCAACTGCTGCAGGTAAACCAAAACCCATAGTACCTAAACCACCCGAAGTAATCCAAGTTCGTGGCTTGCTAGTAGGGAAAAGCCTTGCTGCATACATTTGATGTTGTCCTACCTCAGTAGTTACTATACAATCACCACCAGTAGCATTACGGAACATTTCTAAAACTTCTTGTGAAACTAAAGGCTTATCCTTCTTGTAGCGTTCAGGGTAACGATTTCTCCATTCATTAAGCTGTTGCCACCAATCATCTATATCTAATCTATCTAATTCTTCGTTCAAGCGTGGGATAATATCTTGTAGATCACCTACTACAGGAATGTGGGCATGAACAAGTTTGGAAATTTCGGCAGGGTCAATGTCGGCATGAACAATGGTAGCTTTAGGAGCAAAGCGGCTAATTTTTCCTGTGACCCTATCATCAAATCTTATGCCTGCCCCTAGAATCAAATCACAATGGGTAATAGAGCGATTAGCGGTAACAGTACCATGCATACCGGGCATACCCAATGCTAAATCATCTCCTGAAGGGAAAGCACCAATACCCATCAAAGTAGTTATTACTGGCATGTGGGTTTTACTAGCAAAATCTATTACTTGCTGGGCAGCACCTTGAGCACCTCCTCCCACCATCATTATAGGTCGTTTTGCTTTGCGAATGGCCTCAACAGCTCTTTTAATTTGTCCACCATGACCAGTGTAAACTGGTTTGTAACCAGGCAAGTCAATCTCTATATCATCAAAGTCAGCAGTAAATTCAGCATTTTGTACATCTTTAGGAACGTCAATAAGTACTGGCCCTCGGCGGCCTGTAGCAGCAATGTGAAAAGCCTCATGAATCACTTTGTGAAGCATATTTACATCTTTTACTAAATAATTATGTTTGGTTACTGGCAAGGTAATACCATAAACATCAGCTTCCTGAAAACCATCAGTGCCAATAAGTTGCTGGGCAACATTACCAGTAATAGCTACAATTGACGAAGAATCCATCATGGCAGTTGCTAAGCCAGTAACTAGATTAGTTGCTCCAGGGCCACTAGTAGCAAAACACACTCCCACCTTCCCGCTAGCACGGGAATAGGCATCAGCCATGTGTGCTCCACCTTGTTCATGTCTAACTAAGACATGTTTTATTTTAGAGTCATAAATAGCATCGTAGGTGGGCATAATAGCACCGCCGGGATGGCCGAAAACTATTTCTACTCCTTCGCGCTCGAGCGCTTTCATAATAATTTCTGCACCATTCATAAAAACCTCGCCATACGTGAAAGTTTCATGCTAAGTATCTTACTTCATAACAGTAGCTAAAAAAAAACCCGCCTGCTTTTTGCGGCGGGGTGCGTAGTTACTTAAACTTAAAGTTTAACTAAAAACACCCCGAAAGCCCACCACTAGCACGACAACCACACCAAATAAAGCCACTAAATTTTGCAAGATACTATGCATGTTTTCGAGTATACAAACGCTGTAAAAGTGATGTCAAGCCTTTTAATGCTGTTTTATTAACAATGCTAATATTTGCACTACTCAAGGATAAAGCCATGGAATATTTCTCTAGCACCAGAATTTAAAGAAATAGATTGCAACTAGAATGCCCCCCTAACGTGCAACCTCACATGAATCTTGTTAGATCTTTTGGAAGGGCCCATACCTAAAATTAACTCTCAAATATACCCTTTGGGAGCGGTGGTGTAACTTGTTAGGGAAGGGATTTCCTTCCAATCATAACGAAAAAAACACTGTTCTACTTTTACAGTGTTTCTCTCTATTGGCTTAAAAGCCTTGACCAGGCTTAGAGCATTCTTTAGGATCTCCTCCAGTAATTTCACAAATTCTCTCTGTAACAATTTGATCTGTCATTGCTGTGGCACCAGTAAAGAAAAATGCTAAAAGCATGCTTGCTATAAGTGTTATGCTTTTAACCCTCTCAACTATCGAAGATTTCCCTTGGATCCTTGTAAACTCTATTACTTTCACGAAAAACTCCTTAATAAATTATCTCAGTTTGTATTTAAAAGCTATTTTAATCATAAACTAACTTTTACTGAGGTAGTCATTTTACAAAAGCCATTTACACTAAGTCAAATGCACCTTTTGGAATATTATGTGCAAAAAACAGTACTTTATGCCTTGCAAACCATTTTTTGACCATATGTTTATCAAACTTTGACTGTAAAAGTTAATGCAAAATTATTACAACCCTAAATAGGCTTTCTTAATTTTGGGATTTCCCATAAGTTCTTTTGAAAGGCCTTGGGTTACTACTTCACCATCCTCGAGCACATAAGCCCAATCACTAACTTGTAGAACTTGTTTAACATTTTGCTCAACAAGCAATATTGGCAAATTAGTTTCTGATACACGTTGAATTATTTGCATAACTTCCTTAACTAGCTTTGGGGCAAGGCCTAAAGATGGCTCGTCCATAATTAGCATTTTTGGATTAAGCATTAAAGCACGTCCAACTGCGACCATCTGTTGTTGTCCTCCAGAAAGGGTGCCTGTCATTTCTTTACGTTTAGTATAAAGGTCAGGGAAAAGTTCATATACTCTTTCAAAACTTTCTTTGCGTTTTGCTCGAGCTTTCGGCAAATAAGCACCTAAGGAAAGATTTTCCCTCACAGCCATATCTGGAAAGAGTTGTCTGCCCATTGGAACATGTGCAATACCAATATCTGCAATATCATGAGGTTTTAAGTTATTTATTTTCTGACCATCAAAAATAATATTGCCACTTACAGGCTTAATCATGCCAGAGATAGCCCTAAGAATAGTGGACTTTCCAGAACCATTACCTCCAATTAAACCAACTAACTCATTTTTGCCAACAGCTAAACTAACATTAAAAACAACCTTCAGTTCACCATATGCCAAAACAACTTCTTTAATTTTTAAAATAGCATTCTCTTCTCTAGACTGTGTTGCTTCTATGTTAGAAGTATTCTGATTATCATTGACCAATTTAGATTCTTTAACTGTTAAGGCTTTCTTTTTTTCTATTTCAGCCTCTTCACCTAAGTAAGCTTTAATAACTTCTGGGTCATTCATTACCTTTTCTGCCGTGCCTTCTGCAATCTTTTTACCTAAAGCTAAGGCTATTACCTTGTCAGAAAGAATGATGATTGCTTGCATAATATGCTCAACCATCAAAATCGCTGTACCATCCAATGTCAAGCTAGTAACAATCTTTATCATGTTTTCTAGTGCTGGTGGGTTTAGTCCAGCCATCATTTCATCAAGAAATAAAACTCGAGGCTTAACAGCTATTGCTTTAGCTAACTCGAGCCTCCTAAGGCGAGCCAAGTTGAGATCAGTTGAGGGTTGCTTTGCACGGTCTTCTAACTCTACACGTTCTAGGCACTCTAGTGCCCAAGCTTCTGCTTCTTGACGATCTTGATAAACCATCAGTGCTGGTATTAGTACGTTCTCGAGCACTGTCAGACCTGCAAAAGGGTGTTCTATTTGGAAGGTTCGTCCTATACCTTTGCGAGTGCGTTTATATGGTGGTAAATTAGTGATGTCTTTACCCAACAAAGTGATACTACCTTGTACTATCGGGGCATAACCAGTTAAGGCATTAAAAAGGGTTGTTTTACCAGCACCGTTAGGTCCAATTAAGCCAAGGATTTTACCTTTCTCGAGCTTCAAAGAAACATTTTCATTTGCTACTAAACCACCAAAATGCACCGTAATATTTTCTGCTGTAAGCACTGTCATACTATTCATTTTGTTTCTCCTTGGGTTTTTGCATAGTGTTTTCTTACCAACCAATGTTTAAGCTCACCCACAATGCCACGGGGCATAAAAAGAATGACAACTAGGATTAGCACCCCATAAATAAGCAAATTAGCTTCTGCAAATACATTACGGAAAAATTCAGCAGATAGTATTAGTAAAGTAGCCCCTAAAGCTGGACCCCAAATTGTACCGCGTCCTCCAATAATTGCGGTTAAGGCAATTTGTACAGAAAGTGGCAGGAAAAAGATGTCATGGGGCTCTAGAGAAGATAGAAAAAGAGCATATATTGCTCCACCAATGGCTGTTAAACTAGCAGAAAGGATAAAAGCTTGTATTTTTATGCTATTTGGATTAATGCCAGCAGCTTGCGCGGATTCTTCATTTTCACGAACTGCTTGCATTCGGTAACCAAAACGATTATGCACAAACCACATGACAAGCCCTATTAGAGTAGTTGCATACCCTAGAGCAATGTAATACTGAACCTGACGATCAAACAAATCAAGTCCAAAAGGTTCTGGCAAGGAAAAAATGAAAATCCCCTCTCCCCCACCAGTTAACCATCTTTCATTAATAGCTACTAATCTAAGAATTTCAGCAATGGCAATAGTAGACAAAGTAAAGTAGGGGCCCCTTAGCTTAAAAGTTAAGCTACCCCAAATCAAAGCTAGAATACCTGCTAATAATACACCGAGCTGCATAGCAGAAATAGCATCAAAGCTATATCTTTGAGTAAGTACTGCTAATGAATATGCACCAATACCAACAAAAGCAGCATGTCCTAAACTTGTTTGACCTGTCCAGCCACCCAAAATATCCCATGCAGTAGCCCAACCAATAAATAGCAATAAGCTAATTAAAATACTAAAGTTAACATCGGGAACTAGAATAGGAAACAGGATTCCAACAAGAACAAAGGAAATAAACTGTAAAGGTTGTATAATGAAAGGGAGTTTTCTTATTTGATTCAACACTGCTTATACCCGCTTTACTGATTTTCCAAAGAGCCCTTGGGGCCTCAAGAGTAATATTAATAGAAAAGCTATAAGTCCATAAGCATCCCTATAGTTATTGGAAATATAAGACGCACCAAGCACTTCAGTAACGCCAAGCAATAAACCTCCACCAATAGCTCCCCAAATATTGCCAAGCCCTCCTAACACAGTTACTACAAATGCTTTTAGTGTGAAGGCAGGACCAGTAACTACTGGTGTTACAGAAAGTTGAGGAATTAGGATTACACCTGCAGTAAAAGCAAGTATTGTTCCAAAAGCAAAGGTAAAACGGCGAATAGCTAAGGTATTTATACCTACTAACTCTGCACCCAAACGATTTTGTGCAGTTGCACGAACAGCCCTACCCTGCTCTGTCCAAGTCAGGAAAATAAAAAGTCCTACTATCACAATTAGTATAAGGGATGTTGCAACAAGTTGAATAACACTAAGAGTAATCTCACCTAACTGGACAGTAGCTGTAGCATAAGGTACATAAAGTGATTGGGGTTCTGCATCAAAACGAAGTTGCAAAGTGTTTTGTATTATGAGGGCTAAACCTAAAGTCGCCAGTAAGCTGCTGTCAGCAGGAGCGTCTACTAAACGGCTTAATATAAAGCGTTCAATAAGCCAGCCAAAAGCAAAGCCTAAAGGTAATATAATAAGAAGGCTCAGGTAAGGGTCTAGTTGAAATCCTGTAAACAGTGCAAGTGCAGCGTACATACCTATAACAAGGAATTCCCCGTGTGAGAAGTTAATGACACGCATTACACCAAAGATAAGGGCAAGGCCTACACCAATTAGGGCATAGACGCCACCTATTAGAAGGCCGTTGAGTAAATTTTGTGTGAAGCTAACCATAATTACTTGTCCTTAAGTTTCTTCCTGTTGTTCGTTAACCAATGAGTAAATATCATCTCGTCTATTTCTCGAGCAGCCAAAGCCAAAGTGGTTTGTACAGTCTTCACCTTTACTAAATCTGTGGTGGAACACATTATCATGTTAACCTTTCTTTACATACTCAAAACATATTTATGATACTTGATCCCATATCGGGATCAAGGTATAATTTTATTCATGCGAGTAATAGCAAAGCGTACTTTACGAGAATTTTGGGAATCTTCGCCAAAATACGCTAATGCTAAAGGTTCGCTTGAAGCATGGTATTCTGAAGCTTTAAAAGCCAAATGGAAGTCCCCGCAAGAACTTAAATTGCAATTCGGACATGCTAGTATTTTAAAAAATAATCGAGTTATTTTTAACATTGCAGGTAATAAATATCGTTTAGTAGTAGCCATTGATTATTTCCGGCAGGCTATGTTTATAAAGTTTATTGGTACTCATAAACAGTACGATGAAATTAACCCAGAGGAAGTGTAAATGAATATTCGTCCTATTAAATCAGAATATGATTACAATTTAGCTCTTGCTGAAATTGAGAAGTTATGGGGTGCGGAACCTAATACAATTGAGGGAGATAAGCTTGATGTATTAATCACATTAGTTGATGCTTATGAAAATGAGTTTTATCCCATCGACCCACCAGATCCTGTAGAAGCAATTAAATTTCGTATGGAGCAAATGGGTTTAACTCGTAAGGACTTAGAGGAGTCTATTGGTTCAAGGGGACGAGTTTCAGAAATTTTGAACCACAAGCGTGAATTATCATTGAAAATGATTCGTCAACTTCATAATAATTTAAAAATTCCTTTAGAAAGTCTTATTGGAAAATTAGACTGAGCGTCTAAAAAGGGATTGAGGCAATAGTATACCAAATATTTTTTCGTTAGAAGAAAGGAAAAGGGCGCATACAACGGAAACCGTTATTCTCATCCACAACATCTGGCGCACTTCTTATACGATTTGAGGCACGTATATTATGATCAGCATAACTATATGACCCACCCTTAGAAGTTACTTGCTCACTTAGTTCATCTTCATGCTCATAACCATCTATTCGACCTCTATTAATCCAAAATGGCTGAATATAAACTTCTGTATACAAAGAACTAGTCCATTCCAACACATTGCCTGACATGTTATAAGCTCCTATCCATGATCTTCCACTCTCATGCGATTTAACCTCTGTGGTAATTCCGCCTGACTCTGGGGAGTACGTTGCTTTACTACTTGTGGGATCATCGTCTCCCCAAGGGTACTTGTAACTTTGAGGGCCACGAGCAGCATATTCCCACTCTGCCTCTGCTGGAAGCTGTGCCCCTCGCCATTTACAATAGTCTGTCGCTTGATGCCACGTAACCATATTGATTGGATACATATCTCCCTTTGAAACATTGTTTTCTGGAGCTGGTTTACATGCCTCATTATCATCTACACATTTGTTATAAGCTTTTCTTGTTACCTCTGTTTGATCGATCCAAAATGGTTCTTTGAACTCTACCCGAAGAGTAGGACTTTCGTCATAATCGTCATCTCTGCTACCAATTACAAACTCGCCAACAAATACCAAATTCATATCTGTACCTTGGAAATTTTTGGTTACGAACCGTTCATGACAATGTCCTTTGTTAGACATGCAGTTGGAGTTTATCCCAAGGGCATAGCCATCCCTAACAGCAGCAAGACGCCGAGTTTTAGAGAGGTAGGGGGTTTTTCCTTCACTAGCCACTTCATTATACAAAATATGTATAAATCTTACGGCTTCCTCCTCACTTGCTCCCATTAGCCCTAGCATACGTCCTGCATATCTATCTGCTTCTAATTCAGCCTTTTCCTCATAATCACTTTCTAGCTGCGAATCCTTATACTTTTTATGATTGTACTCTTTTACGTGATGAATCTCGTGTGCTAAAATAGCAGTGATAACCCATCGATATTGAGGTGCAGTGCTGTACTTTTTAAATAAACCTTCCTTGTAAGCAATTTTATTTGGGGGCCTAAAATAGGCAATACTTTCTTCGCCTTCAAGCATTCCAAAGAGCTTGACATCTGTAGGTGATTTCTCATAACCCATAACCCATTCCACAATGTTCTCGAGTTGTTCTAAAAAAGCTTTATCAGTAGTTGGAACTATATAGTCCCCTTCTTGATTATTCATGGATTTATCAATGTTGTTTGACTCACCCTCTGCATCACCAATACTCAACAAGCAAACTATAATTATGTGAAAAAGTAGAGTATATTTTTTCATCCTTTTCGATCCTCCAATACTATGCAAAATATTTGCCCTCCTAAGATATTGTTTAACCAGCAATAAATCGACACTTAGCCTCCTGTCTAGATGCTAAGTAAGGTGGCTTGTCTAAATTATCAATAGCATCAAAAACTTGTTTTACTTCTTGAGACATGCTTAATGTAAAACATTGGCGACTTTTAGGATTTAGAGTCACCCATAAAACATTTGTTTCATCTTGATAGCAAACTATTAATTCTTTTAGTGCCATTTGCTTAATTGCGTTATTCATGTTCAAACAAGCCTTAAACAAGTTTAATTACTTGCCAAAATTTGAGGGCTCGAGCAAACCCAAAGTTGTTGAGAGCTTATAGGAACCTGTATCCATCTCATACTGCGAGCTAACGCCTATTAAGTAAGTAACCCCTGGCTCAACAGTAAATTCAAGAATACCGTTATATGAAGAATCAATTTCACCACCACCACTCAAGTTACGTTTCTCCTTGTCATAAAGAAATAACATTGGGCCAGAGTAGTCAAAGTCACTATCTAATACAAGTATTACCTTATCACCAACAGCTTTTGTACTTATATTATTCCCCAAGTTTGTTAGTTCATAGTAATCAATATAGAAAGGATACTCCTTATCATAAGTGGTATCAGGATTTGTAAGATCATTGGTGGCTAAGCCGCCACTTTCAGTGTCCGAGAAAGGGTTCTTTCCGAAATCAGAAGGCGCTAAAGAACCTAAACTAGTTGAAAGAGTATAGGAGTTTGTATCGCCCATATATTCAGAACTTACACCTATTAAATACTCTATCCCTGACTCAATAGTAAAAGTTAAGAATCCTTCTATTGACTCAGTAATTACACCACCCTTGCCTATTGGCTGACGTTCATCTTTGTTATAAAGAGATAACTGAAACTGAGGATAGAAAAAATCATCATCCTTTACCCTTAAAGCCAACATCACCTCATCACCAACTGCTTTTGAAGCCAAATGGCTATCAAGATCTTTTAAGTCATAGTAATCGATGTAATAAGGATAATGAGGGTCGTAGTCATAATTTATTAGATCATCTGTAGTTATTTCTCCTTCTTCACTTTCAACACCAAAACCAAAATCAGAAGGGTTTAATGAACCCAAAGTAGTTGAAAGAGTATAAGGGTTTGTGTCGTTAAAATCAGAGCCTACACCTACTAAGTAGTTAATACCTGATTCAATAGTGAAGCTTAGCAAGTTTCCATCTGATTCAGTGATAATGCCACCCTTACCTATTGGCTGTCGTTCATCTTTGTTATAGAGATATAATTTTCCGAAGAAACCAGTGTCACTTTTACTATTTAGAGTTAGGACTACCTCATCACCAACCGCTTTCGTACTTAGAACATTATCAAGACCCGTTAAGTCATAGTAATCAATGTAAGACCTAGAAAAATCATTGTCATAATTTATTAGGTCATCTGTAGTAAGTTCACCATCTTCAATATCAGATGGTTTACCAAAATCAGAAGGATCTAATGAACCTAAGGTAGTTGAAAGAGTATAGGAATCCACTTCATATGAGCTTATACCTATCAAATAATCAATGCCTGATTGAACAGTAAAACTTAAACAACCTATATCCGAGGAATCAATGATACCACCACCACTTATTAGCTTACGCTCGTTCTTGTTATAAAGAGATAAGTGTACTGAGGGATAGAAGAAGTCGTCACTGTCACTTTTTAGTGTTAGAATTACCTCATCACCAATTGCTTTTGGATTTAGATTACTATCAAGACCTGTTAAGTCATAGTAATCAATGTAGCTATACAAAGAGTCAGGGTCTATTAGGTCATCTATAGTCAATTTGCCTTCTTTGCTATCAGAGGGCTGACCGAAATCAGAAGGTGCTAAGGAACCTGAACTAGTTGAGAGAGTATAAGAAATTGTATTCTTTTCAAGGTAAGAACTTACACCTATCAAATAGTTAATATCTGGTTCTACAGTGAATTTTAACCAATTTACACCTGAGCTAATAGTTGTACCATCACCACTTATTACTTTGTGCTTATCTTTGTTATAGAGAAATAGCCTTGCTGAAGAGTTGGGCAAATCACTTTTTAAAGTTAGGACTACCTTAGCATCAACTACTTTTGAGTTTAGATCATTATCAAGGTCTGTTAAGTTATAGTAATCAACATAGTGGTTAGAAGCGTAGGCACAATCTATTAGGTCATTTGTTGTTAGTTCACCTTTTTGGCTAAGAAACTTGATTCCATCCTCAGAAGAAGATAATAAGGAACCTAAACTAGTTGAGAGAGTATAAGAACCCGTATCACCCCATGCATAAGAGCTGACACCAATCAAATAGTCAATACTTGAATCAATAATAAAACTTACTAAGCCTACGTCTGAGGAAGCAATAGTACCACCAGTACCAATTAATTGGCGCTTGTTTTTGTTGTAAAGATATAGCTTTGCTGAAGAATTAGCAAACTTACTTTCTAAAGTCAGTACTACTTCCTTACCAACTGCTTTTGAACTTAGATTATTGTCTAAATCTTTTAAGTCATAATAATCAATGTAGTAGGGATAACTAGGATCTTCAGTGGTATCATAATCTATAAAGTCATCTGTAGTTAGTTTACCGTCTTTGCTACCAACTATAGGAGGAAGCTTACCAAAATCAGATGGTTCTAGTGAACCAAAATTAGTAGATAGGGTATAAAGACCCGTTTTGGGCTCACCATTAGAACTTACACCTACAAGATAATTCACTCCTGCTTCTACTTTAAAAGTTAGGATACCACTACTAGAAGACCTGATTTTACCACCACCACTTAACAGACGCTTATTCTTGTTATAAATAATTAACTCAGAAGAGAAAGTACTCTGTAGGGTAAGTGCTATCTCATCATCAACTGCCCGTGAGTTTAAAACACCTTCTAAACCTGTTAAATCGTAGTAATCAATATAATAAGGATCATTAGGCTTAGTAGTATCATAATCTATATGATCGTCAGCAGTAAGTATGCCTTCTTGGGACTTTGATTCTACACGTATATTAGCAATTTCTTTAGCATTCTCTTTGCCATCACTCACAATTAATTTGGCTGTATAGTTGCTAGCACTATTATAAGTATGTACCTGTGTACTATTATTAGAACAATTGTTGATGGTGTAGTCTATTTTCCCATCATTATCTATGTCTAGGGTACAAGTTAAAGTATCTCCGTTGGGATCAGAAATTTCCCAAGAAAAGGTTACTGACAGAGGAACTGAACCAGTAGCTGGTGTAGCCTTAAAGCTTGTTATTTTCGGAGTACTCAATTTAGACTTAGGGGTCACAGGAGGGCCTTCCTGTGCTGTTTGTGAGGAGTTACTCCCATTACTACCTTTAGCTGCTACAGTATAGCTATATTTTCTATCCTCACTTACATCTTCATCTTTATAGGAGGTAACATCTTCACCTACTTCCCCAATTTGACTAGCCGCTTGTGTGTCTAGCGATGCAGCTCCACGATCTTCTCGATAAATAATGAACCCTGTTTCGTTGTTGCTATTGTCTTTCCAAGTAACCTCTATCAAGCCTTCTCCAGCAGTAGCCTCGACATTAGTTGGTGCTAGAATTGCATTTTTGCTTGTATCTCCACAAGATACAAACGCTATAACACCAATAAAAAGAAAAAAGGTAATTAAAGTCTTTTTCATAATCTAGTCCTTTCCAAACCTATTGAAATTATCAAGCTGTTTATTTGCTATTAAAGCATTGCCTAAATCATCACCGTTAAAAATCGCTGTGGTAGAACCTTTATTCTCTGTCACTTCCAATTCTGGATTAGCATTTTGTAGATAAGCAGCCAATAGTATTGAAAGTGAAAATGCTATATCTCGACTAAGTAAATGTTGTTTCATACACATTTCTTTCTAATTTTGAATCTTTTTGAAATTTTGCTTATCAGATTCATCAATAAGATCTTTTGCTCTAAACTTTCCAAACAGGTTATATTTGTCCTATTCGAATTTCCTGGTGGCTAGTACTTCATAGCGAAATGAAGTAAATTGAAAACTAAGGAACTTCCTTTAAAAACAAATGGTAAACTTATACTAACTAACACTTTAGGTACTCCCTAAGTATCTAAGGACAGGCGTCTCAAATTAAATATTCCATGTTTGAACCCTTTCTAAGTGTTGGACAAGTCTGTAGGGTGCTCCGTCGCCAAACATGACACCCTACAGGTTAATAAAGATTCCCAAGGCTTGCTCACTTTTTCTATATTGTTAAGCACCTTGAGAACAAAACATACTCTTATACAATGTTTATCCACAACCACAGCCACAGCCTCCACAACCATCGCCATCATCACTGTCACTATCTCCGCTACTAAAAAGCCAAAACCATGACCATGGCGAACGATTTTCTCTTGAGGGTTGTTTTTCTGTAGAGCTTATATTATCTTCCGATTCAGCTTTCCCTCTAACAGCTAGCCATATGGTCAAAACAAATAAAGAAAGACTTAAAACTATCAGAGTCCCTAGAAAGAGAAGTTCACCATTATTATTACTGGCTGTACGTGTATTACCTAGAAGTAAACTAGTTACTATCATTATTAAAGGAATGAGTAAGCTGAAACCCAAATAATAAGGTGATTTGAAGCCCACTAAGAAACGTGGTTTAGGAATTACCCAGTGAGTGCGTGTGCTAACCTGTTTTATACGACTAGCCTTAGCAAAACGTTTACCTACAGGGGGCCAGATGTCTTTTGGGGGTTTTTCAGCGAAGAAATGCTCGTAACTTGCTAAAGTTCTTGCATACCAGTCATGAAATTTATCTTTTTCTTTACGGCCTCCTTTAGTTGGTCCATGATGTAAAGATTGTTTTAATACCTCACCACAAAATCCTTCCCAATAAGATTTTGTATAGCAAAGGTGCAAATGCCATACTTGGTCAATATCTACAGAAGGTGTAACAGGGTGCCCCGCAGCTATAGCCAAAAAAGCAAAACGCTTATACTCTTCTATAACCCTTTGAGTGTAGGCTTTATTCCAATCGTTTTCTCTTGCCAGCCTAGCAGAAAAAGGGAAAACACTTCCAAATTCATCAAGTGAAAAACCCTGAATTCTTTCCCACAAAACATTTTCATTAGTTATAGACATTTAATTAACCTTTTGAAAATTAACTTAGGCAGTTTACGAAACAACTAACTTTAGTTTATCGCTCACTCCAGTCAGGGGTGGGGTAAATTAAATTATTAGTAGCAGCAGCCTCTGGAAAAATCGTCACAAATTCACCATCAACAACTTGCTCAGCAATCATCTTTATAGGATTTTGATTACGGCAATCATCTTCTGTTTGAAAATGGATTGGACCATAGGCTGTTTCTGGCAAATCCGTTTGCTCTAAAGCTTCTTGCACATCTGTTGACTCCAAGCTCTCTGAGCGACTAAGCACGTCAGCAACAGTTAAGAGGCCAGCATAAGCTTGTGCAGCATGGTAAGAAGGTTCTTTACCTAACTCTTCTTTGAGATTGCTATAAAGATCACCTGCACCGGGGTAGGCAACATCTTTTGTCCATGCCGTAGCAGTAATAACATATTCAGCAGCATCCCCAGCTCCTTCAATAAAATTAGGAAGTGCAAAACCAGCTGCACCACCGGCAAAAACTTTGGCATTTAAACCTACTTCTTTTGTTTGGCGCATGACAGCTACAGAGTCCTCAGCATATGAAACCATCATTACAACATCTGGAGAAGCATTCTTAAAACGATTTAGTACAGGACGAAAATCTGTAATGCCCTTATCATAACTTTCAACCTCAACAAGGTCATACTCTCGAGCTTCAGCTAGTAATTTAGTAGCATTAGCAACAGCTGTTTCAAAGCTGCCATTACCATGAATTAGTGCAATGTCATTAATCTTTTCCCCTTTAGCGCGCAAGCTATCATAGATATCAAAAAGCACCTCAGCATAAGCAGTAGCAGGCTGGTTTATACGAAATACCCACTCTGAACCGGGGCAAGTAACGCTATCGGCTGAACTAGTAAATACTAAAAAGGGAAATTCCTCGCGGGTAAGGTATTGAGCTAAAGGATTAGTTATAGATGAAGAGTAAGCACCAAGTATAATAGGCACGTCCTTTTTCAAAAGTTTCTCGGCTGCAGAAAGTGCTAGTCTTTGCTCTGAAGTATCATCTTCTATAATAAGTTCAATTGACTTACCACCAATTCCACCTGTTGTGTTGATTTGCTCGAGCGCAACTGCAAACCCAGCCTTATGCTGTTCACCAAATTCAGCAAAGCGCCCAGTTAAACTAGTGATAACACCAATCTTTATAGTTTCTTGTGCCCAAACAAAGCCAAGAATCAAACCAACACTAATTCCCAAAATAGCAAAAGTTTTTTTCATAATGAACCTCCTTAATAATTCTAACACCCTAATATATCCGAGTGAGACCAGAAATAACTCTGGTATACCAAATGATATATTAATGCTATACCAGTTATATACTTAATCTAATTCATTTGTCAAGCGGTTTATATTACAATGCTTTGATAAGGTAGAGAGTTTTACCTAAAACTCTAAGTTACTAACCAAATCTATGAATGAAACTAAAACGGAATCAAGCAAAACCCCCTTCAAAAAAGATGAAGCCTATGAAAAGTTAAAAGAACTTATCCTAACTGATCATTTTCCAGAAGGAAGCTTTCTTTCAGAAAGGTCACTAGCAACTCAGTTAGGGATGAGTAAAACCCCTATTCGTTCAGCTGTAGAAAGGCTTGAATCTGAAGGATTCCTTATAGTTTCACATAAGCAGGGCATGGTTGTTAAGCCTCTAGCCCATTCGGAAATTATAGATTCTTTTGACTTAAGTCTTGCTTTAGAAAAACTAGTGGTAAGGCGGCTTGCTGGTAAATTGACACCTAGACAGGTTGAGGTGCTCGAGCAAAAAATAGCCAAACAAGAAGAGTGCATTGATAGCTATAATGTCAATCGCGCCATAGAGACTGATATTGACTTTCACATAAGCCTTTGTGAGTTTTTAGGAAATAAAGAGATTTTGCGTGTAGTTTGGAGGCAAAGGGACATTCTTTATCGTGTTAAACATCAGATTTACCAAAAAGAAAATTATCAAATGTTAGTAGAAAAAAATCAATTAGCACACAAAGAACTTCTAGGTACCTTAAAAAAAGGTCATGGTGAACTAGCTGCCAAGCTTATTGAAAATTATATGGAGTTCTGGAAGAAGCTACTGCTGCTTTCTGTATTCGACAACAACAAGTCTAGTAACCTGTTATCTGACGATGATTATGAAGGCTTCTTTGGCTTAAACACTGCTCTAGAAAAATATGCTGTGGGACAGCTTGCTGGTAAACTAACAACCCAACAAATTACAGCGTTAGAACAAAAAATAGCCAAACAAAAGAAATACATTAATAACCATGATCTCGAGCTTGCTGTGGAAACTGAATTAGACTTTCACACAAGCTTTTACGAATTTTTAGATAATAAGCAAATTTTAAATATAGCCAAGAAAAATAGAGGGGTCTTTTATCGCATTCAGTACACGGTTTATAGCAAAAATTACAAAAAGCAAGTTGAGAAAAGCCAACTTGCTAACACTGAACTTTTAAAAACTCTCAAAAAAGGGGATGGTGAGTTGGCTGCTAAGCTTGTAGGGCAATATATTAAACGCACCAAACAACTATTTAAGGGTGATTCCTTGGAAAATGACTCATGAATTAAATTACAAGCCTAGTGCAAAATATTGCTGTTTCACAGCTTTCTAAGCATCCTTAGAGCTTATTATACTTTCTATTTCCTTAAGTATGAGAAAGGAAAGTTCATCCTTGGTGGAGTCTTCATAACTACTAGCGTCTACATCAACAATTATTTCAACCATCTTTTCCAATTCATTATGACTAGCAGAGAGCAAATAATCATTAAGCTCTCTACGAACAGGGCCCTTTAATTTTTGGTTTGCCCTAGTAACACAGTTTGCAAAAAGGTTTTGATTAACAGTTTCACCTTCAACAACTTGATGGACACAACCATTAATGGTATTAGCATGCTCTACACTGTTGTTGTTCTGGGCACTAGGAGCACAGGCAGCTAGCAAAACCATTATAAAGATAAACCATTTACTAGGGCCTAATCTACTACTCCCCACTCTAGAAAAAATACTCTTAAGTAAACCTCGCTCATTAAAGCTTTGAATAAAGAACATGTTGTTTTTCCTTTCTGCTAGCCCTTTGCCCATAGAAATAAACTTTAAGTGTTAAGGATATATATAAAAGAGTTGTTCTGAAATAAATAAATCGGTCAAAATAAAGGAATGTTACTACCAAGAGATGACCGACAAGTAAGAAGTATAACAGGATTGAGCGAAAAGAAAGTAGAGGAACTAGAACCTGCATTTGCTAAAGCTTTAGAAGACCATGAAAAGCAACGTTATGAAAAGGCTCTAGAAGCAGGGAAAGTACATCGTAAGCCAGGAGGAGGAAGAAACAGTAAACTAAGTACAGTCAATATAAAACTGTGCTTTATTCTTTACTACCTTAGACTTTACCCAACGTTTGATGTTCTAGCGGAGAAATTTGATTTATCACGATCTAATGCCCATGCTTGGGTACAACGTCTTACACCAATAATGGCGAAAACTCTAAGTGGTTTGGGATATATGCCAGCTAGAGAGTTTGAAAACATAGAGGATTTCAAAGCAGCTTTTGAGGGACTTGACGAAATACTGATTGATGTTACAGAGCGAGAACATCAACGCCCAAAGGATGATGAAATGCAACAGGAGTTATACAGTGGCAAACAGGGTAACCACACGCAGAAAAACACAGTGATAAGCAGCAAGGAGAAGGTAATTTTGTTTGTGGGACAAACCTTTGGAGGACGGAACCATGACTATGCAATGCTAAAGGAAGAATTTCCACCTGAGGAGGAGTGGTTTGAGGATATTAAAGTGGCAGTAGATTTAGGATATCAAGGAATCGAGAAAGATTATGAAGGAGCAGATGTTGCAATACCTCATAAGAGACCTAGGAAGAGCAAAGCCAACCCTAATCCCAAGCTTAGTAAAGAGCAGAAGGCTCACAACCAAGCAGTGAGCAAGATACGTGTATATGTTGAGAATGCCATTGGAGGAATGAAGCGTTTCAAGATTCTTGTGTATGCTTTTAGGAATCGTATTAAGGGATTTGTTGACGATGTAGTAGGAGTTTGTGCTGGTTTATGGAACTGCCTTATTGCCTAATTCCTTATTTCAGAACAAGTCTAAACATTAAATGGTTTACCTAACAGGTTTTATCCTTAGGGGATTGATATTTCTCCACAATCAACATTAACTTCCTTTACTCATCAAACATAATCAAGGACTATTTATGTTATATTGCATTTAGGAGAGGATGTAGATGTCTAAACCCCCCATAATTTTCCTAGTATTTGCTAATGACAAACAAGCTGATCTAGAAGGTATTCGCGAAGAAACACAAAGTTTACGCAACTTACTAGAAAAAGATAGTTATATCAAGGATAACTTTGAAGTTAAGCTTATTCCTTTTACAACCCGTGATCTATTGCTTAATGACTTACGAGAATATCGCAATCGCATAGCTTGTTTACATTTTGCAGGTCATTCTGACAGTGAAGTATGGAGGTTAGATGATGGTGATCTACAAGCTAAACTTTTAGCAGATTTCCTAAAACAACAAAATACTATAAAATTCCTATTCCTAAACGGCTGTAAAAATAAGGCCCAAGTAGAGGCTTTTAAGCAAGCAGGCATACCCGCTTTAATTGCGACCTCTCGACCTATTCAAGATAATTTAGCAAATACTTTTTCTAACGAATTCTATAAGAGTTTTATTAGTCAAGAAGGAACCACTTCTATACTTACTGCTTATGAAGAGGCTAAAGCAATTGCCAAAGGTGAGACGGGGAGTAATAGAGATACTAGGGCGTGTGGACACCTAGAGTGTGAAATCGAAAACGCTACTCTTAAATACCTTGGATAATCCTGATGCTGACGCATAAGCTCCTCTGCAATCTGGTAAAGATTATGTGGTTAACAACTAAAGCTTCTCGCAAATATAGGCTATCCTGCAATTTTTTTTGGAATTCACATTTTCTAACAAATAGCTGTCCTGAGACTGGCTAGTTTGGTTTTGATATCCAATGCGTGCAATTTCTGATTTGTCATATCCACACGCCCTAGAGATACTAGAGATACATCTGCCGATCGTGAATTACTTATCTCTGGTGTAAAAGATAGCAAAAACAAAGATTGGGCATGGGATCTTTATTCTGTTACCAATAAAGAAGTAGAAAAAAGCTTAAAAGATATTTTGTCTGAAATAGTTGAAGATCCTCTTATTAACTATCCCCTTCCTAATGATTTACCAAAACCCAAAGAACCCTTTATAGGACTAAGACCGTTTACTCGTAAAGAGGCTCGTATATTCTTTGGTAGAGAAGCAGATATAGCTAACTTAATAAGTCGAATTAGCAAAAAGGGTGTTGATACTGAGCCTATTATTTTGCTTTATGGTCAATCAGGGGTAGGTAAGTCTTCCTTGTTACACGCAGGAGTATTACCAAGACTAGAAAAAGAATATGACATTCGTTATAAAGCTAGGGAAACTACAGGATTACTAGCCACACTAAAGCAAGCCCTTAATAGCAAACAAGTTCTTAATAGTAATGGCAATGGTTCATTACTAGAAGCATGGCAGGAACAAGAAAAAGCAAGCAAGAAACCTACAGTAATAATCCTTGATCAGCTAGAAGAAGCTTACACTCAACACAATACTAAACGAGGTAATAGAGAAGTTACAGAGTTAGCCACTGTGCTCAGAACAGTGTTTCTAAGTGAAAACAAACCCCAAGGCAAGTTAGTTTTAGGTTTTAGGCAGGGTTGGTTAGCCAATGTACAAAAGATATTTGATGACAAAGAGTTAGCTTATGATTACGAAAGTTTCTTACAGCCACTTGATGAAAGAGGTGTTTCTAGTGCTATAACAGGTGCTAGTGAAGCTAAAAACAGTGAAGGTAATAAACTATACCCTCTAATCTTTGCCCAAACAGGCAAAGAACACGATAACACACTAATTAGTTTACCAGCAGCAATAACACGTGATGTAATAGATGAAAAGTCACCAACTGCACCTATTTTACAATTCCTATTAAACGCTATGTGGCAAGTAGCCAAGAACAAAGATAGGGCTATACAAAGATTTAATAATGAGCTTTATCAACCTATAAAAGCTAGTGGTTTAGGTTTAGAAGATTTTCTAAACAACAAGCTAGAAAAACTAGCCAAAGACTTTCCAACAATAGTAAACACAGGTTTAGCTCTTGATATTCTTAAATTCCACGTAACTGACTATGGAACAGCAGGACAACAAAACCGTCAAAAAATACACCAACGCTATAGCCACTACGAACCACAAGAATTAAACAATTTCCTACAAGCTTGCCTAAATGAACATTTACTAAGTGAATCTATAAGCACGGATGACCAAACTCTAAAAGAAAAGCCTACTCGTTTAGCACACGATACTCTAGCAACAATAGTTGAGAAGCAATTTAGTGAATCGAATAAAGTTGGTCAGCAAGCTAGGCGGATTCTAGAGAGTAGTAAGGTTGGATGGTATGAAAGAGATGAAGAAGGCAACATAATAAGTGATGAAAAGGGTAATCCAAAAATCAAAAAGGATGAATCTACTCTTAGTAGTAGAGAATTAGTTTTAGTTGAAAAAGGTAAGCTAGGCACACAAGTATGGGATGAAGCTGAAAATCGAATCATTAAAAACAGTCAGCGAAGAAGAAGATTTACAAGAATTACATTTACCTACTTAATATTAATACCTTTAATGATAGCACTATGGTTATGGGGTGAGGCTTATCAGGGAAACCTTAAAGAGAAAGAAGCTTCTTTAGAAACAGAAGTCGAAAAAAACAATGCTTTGTTAGCTGAAAAGATAGCTGAAAAAGAGGCTGAGGAATCTAGAAGACAAGCAAATATATCTTTAGCTAGAAACCTTGGCTTTGTAGCTCGTGATACCGATTCAACAGAAACTACCCCCGATTCAAGGCTACTTTTAGCAGTAGAAGCCACTAAGACTTACAATATGCCTGAGAGTTATAGAGATACTCTTGTACCTGTTTTACAAAACACCAATCCTAACATTAGTGCTTACAGAATAGATAATAAATTTGTTTTTAGTCCTGACAAAAAGATTATGGTAAGCGGTTCTACCGATGGTAGCCTCTCTTTTTGGGATGCCACCACAGGAAAAGTTATCAGGGTTACAGAAAAAGCCCATGAGGGTGGGGTTTTGTGGCCCGAATATTTGCCAGAAGCTGATGTGTTGGTGACAATTGGTTGGGATGACACAGTGGCCTTCTGGAAAGGCACAACTGGAGAAATCATTGGGGAAGCTCATAAAGCCCATGAGGATGGGGTTTTGGGGTTTGAGTATTTATCAGAAGCTGATGTGTTGGTGACAGGTGGTGGCGATGGCACAGTGGCCTTCTGGAAAGGCACAACTGGAGAAATCATTGGGGAAGCTCATAAAACCCATGAGGATGGGGTTTTAGGGTTTGAATATTTATCAGAAGCTGATGTGTTGATAACAATTGATGATGCTGGCACAGTGGCCTTCTGGAAAGGCACAACTGGAGAAATTATCGGGGAAGCTCATAAAGCCCATGAGGGTGCGGTTTTGAAGCTTGAACACCTGCCAGAAGCTGATGTGCTGGTAACAGGTGGTGGCGATGGCACAGTGGCCTTCTGGAAAGGCACAACTGGAGAAATCATCGGGAAAATCCAAGAAGCCCATGAGGATGGGGTTTCGGGGTTTGAATATTTATCAGAAGCTGATGTGTTGATAACAATTGGCAATGATGGCACAGTGGCCTTCTGGAAAGGTACTACTGGAGAAATCATCAGGGAAGCCCATAAAGCCCATGAGCGTGGGGTTTCGGGGTTTGAATATTTATCAGAAGCTGATGTGTTGATAACAATTGGCAATGATGGCACAGTGGCCTTCTGGAAAGGTACTACTGGAGAAATCATCAGGGAAGCCCATAAAGCCCATGAGCGTGGGGTTTCGGGATTTGAATACTTGCCAGAAACTGATGTGCTGGTAACAGGCGACTGGGATGGCACAGTGGCCTTCTGGAAAGGCACAACTGGAGAAATTATTGGGGAAGCTCATAAAGCCCATGAGGATGGGGTTGAGGAGTTTGAATATTTGCCAGAAGCTGATGTGCTGGTAACAATTGGTTGGGGTGGCACAGTGACTTTCTGGAAAGGTACAACTGGAGAAATTATCAGGGAAGTTCATAAAGCCCATGAGGATGGGGTTAAGAAGTTTGAATACCTGCCAGAAACTGATGTGCTGGTGACAGGTAGTAGTGATGGCACAGTGGCCTTCTGGAAAGGTACAACTGGAGAAATTATTGGGGAAGCTCATAAAGCCCATGAGGGTGCGGTCTGGGGATTTGAATATTTCCCAGAAGCTGATGTGTTGGTAACAGGTGGTGACGATGGCACAGTGGCCCTTTGGAAAGGTACAACTGGAGAAATTATCGGAGAAGCTCGTAAAGTCCATGAGAGTAGGGTTTTGGAGTTTGAATATTTACCAGAAACTGATGTGCTGGTAACAATTAGTGGTGGTGGCACAGTGACCTTCTGGAAAGGTACAACTGGAGAAATTATTGGGGAAGCTCATAAAGCCCATGAGGATAGGGTTTCGGAGTTTGAATATTTGCCAGAAGCTGATGTGCTGGTAATAGGTGGTGATGATGGCACAGTGACCCTCTGGAAAGGTACGACTGGAGAAATTATCGGGGAAGTTCATAAAGCCCATGAGGGTAGAGTTTCGGGGTTTGAATATTCGCCAGAAGCTGATGTACTGGTAACAGGTGGTAGGGATGGCACAGTGGCCTTCTGGAAAGGCACCATCGGGGAAGTTCATAAAGCCCATGAGGTTGGGGTTTGGAGGCTTGAACATTTACCAGAAGCTGATGTACTGGCAACAGGTGGTAGGGATGGCACAGTGGCCTTCTGGAAAGGTACAACTGGAGAAATTATCAGGGAAGTTCATAAAGCCCATGAGCGTGGGATTTGGGAATTTAAATATTTGCCAGAAGTTGATGTGCTGGTAACAATTGGCAATGATGGCACAGTGGCCTTCTGGAAAGGTACTACTGGAGAAATCATTGGAGGAATCCAAGAAACCCATGAGGATGGAGTTTCGGAGTTTGAATATTTGCCAGAAGCTGATGTGTTGGTAACAGGTAGTTGGGATGGCACAGTGGCCTTCTGGAAAGGTACTACTGGAGAAATCATTGGGGAAGCTCATAAAGCCCATGAGGGTGCGGTTTGGAGGTTTGAATATTTGCCAGAAGCTGATGTGTTAGTAACAGGTAGTGATGCTGGCACAGTGGCCTTCTGGAAAGGTACTACTGGAGAAATCATCGGGGAAGTTCATAAAGCCCATGAGCGTGGGGTTTCGGGGTTTGAATATTTATCAGAAGCTGATGTGTTGATAACAATTGGCAATGATGGCACAGTGGCCTTCTGGAAAGGTACTACTGGAGAAATCATCAGGGAAGCCCATAAAGCCCATGAGCGTGGGGTTTCGGGATTTGAATATTTGCCAGAAGCTGATGTGCTGGTAACAGGCGACTGGGATGGCACAGTGGCCTTCTGGAAAGGCACAACTGGAGAAATCATTGGGGAAGCTCATAAAGCCCATGAGGATGGGGTTTTGGGGTTTGAGTATTTATCAGAAGCTGATGTGTTGATAACAATTGATGATGCTGGCACAGTGGCCTTCTGGAAAGGTACTACTGGAGAACCATTAGCAGAAAAAGTGCGTCTAAATCAGAAAGATGCAAGCACCATAAAGTATATAGAGGAAACACAAACTTTAGCATTTGGTGGAGAAGATGGCACGGTGACTTTTTGGGACGCCAGTAGAGACCCTCAAGAAATCTGGAAAGAACAAGCTTGCCACAAAGCAGGGCGTAACCTTACCCAAGAAGAGTGGAAAACCTACATGGACGGTAGGCCATACAAAAAAACTTGTGACCAGTATCCTCTAGTTTACAACGCTCCATAAAATGCTATTTTTACAAAAACATTTTCCTGAACCATTAATTGACGCAACTTGCTCTTAGGCTCTACAATAAAGTTGTGGCTAAAGACATTATACACGATGCTGTAAAAAATGCGCTCATTAAAGATGGTTGGCAAATAAAGAGGAAGTTGTTATATGGATAAAGTAAGTACTAATTACACAAGAGTAATTAAAGATGCACTAACAGATTATGTATCTTTAGTAGAAAGTTCTTCAAATCGCGACTATGCTGTAATTCCAGTTTTTGATGACGAGCACAATCAGTACCTTGTTCGTAAACTTGGTTGGACAGACAAAGCACGAATTAGTAAAACCGTTTTACATGTTGCACTTCGTAACAATAAAATTTGGATTGAAGAAGACTGGACTGAAGATGGAATAGCTACTTATTTTGTCAAC
The DNA here is from genome assembly GCA_965223045.1 of Trueperaceae bacterium. Classification (GTDB taxonomy): domain Bacteria; phylum Deinococcota; class Deinococci; order Deinococcales; family Trueperaceae; genus CBDCVN01. Next base: position 1,187,975 of record CBDCVN010000013.1, on the reverse strand, counting down.
CACAATGTTCCACACCAAGACATTGTTCTTGGTTTCCAACCACCTATTGTAAGGCCTTATGGTGAATTTGCAGTTGAATGAATTAAGGTGATTTAAAGAGTGGGAAACCTACATGGACGGTAGACCATATAAAAAAACTTGTGACCAGTATCCTCTAGTTTATAATGCTCAGTAGGTTATGGCTTTAAAACAAGCAAAAAACTAATTGATTATGGAAGAATTGAATGGTGATTTCTTTGATTGGGATGCTGCAAACATTGAACATATAGCTCAGCACAATTTAGAACCTGAAGAAGTTGAAGAAGCCTTTTACAACAGGCACATTTTCACACCAACGTATAACACAGTCCATGAAAAACGCGAAGGTATTATTGGCAAAACAGATGAAGATCGTATAATTTTTGTAGTGTTCACTCGTAGGCAAGACAAGATTAGAGTTATTACTGCTCTAGATGCTAACAAAAGTCAGAGAAAGAGGTACAAAAATGGCCCCTAGTCAATCTACAAAAACCGAAGATGGTTTCACCATTATCTATAATATTGATGATGTTCCCATTTTCAATGACGAAACAGAAGAGGCTCACTTTTGGGAAACGCATACTTGGAGTGAAGAGCTTTTGAATAGCACCATTCAAGAAAATCATGAGCCTTTTAACCTTCCTCCTCGTAAGAAAGATTCACATGATAGTGTAACACTGCATTTAGGAAACCAAACTTTAGAACGCCTGCAGGATTTAGCTGAGCGTAAAGGTATTACCTATCAAACATTGCTAAAAAAACTCATCCAAAAAGGTCTTTATGAAGAGGAAGTTCTTGAAAGCACATCTTAAAAACCCTTAGTGAACTTAGTATAGACCTAATAGTCTATCATCCTGTACAGGATAGTGATTACCACATGGATCAAATAGAATCTTATAGACGCATTATTCAGGATATTTTTACAAGTTGCCAAAGTGTTCCTTATGGTTGGGAAGATGCTGAAGAGTATGACAGTCAAATTATTATTGATACCAAAAATGATCACTACTTGCTTATGAGTGTAGGTTGGAAAGATAGCGAACGAATGCTAGCTACAATCTATCAGCTCGATATAAAAGATGGTAAAATATGGGTTCAGCAAGATAATAGTGATGTAGGTATAGTGGATCAACTACTTGATAAAGGTGTATCTAAGCAAGACATTGTCCTAGCTTTTTATGCTCCATATCGTAGGAAATATACAGATTTTTCAACAAGTGAACCAAATGTGATTTAGGTGGCATTTAAATAGGCGATACAAGTATTAGTATCAAGGAGATAAGTCATTCTAGAAGCAAACGCTCTTCAGGTTCATCTTGTGGAAAGCGCTGTAAAGGGTAATCTTTGAAACTACCAAAGGTCTTGAAAAAATCTGATTGCCATTCATCAACAGAGGGAGCATTTTTGTTTGGGCCTTGCGAAAGCTTTATAGCTTGGGTTTGCATTTCCTGAAATTTTTTCTCTATTGTATTTTCTATAGCATTTTCCTTTTTAACCCGACCCAAGTATCGGCAAAACGCCCAATTTGAGTAAATTTGGAAAAACTTGAGTAGTTTTCTTCTATACTAAAAGTATCTTTGTAGTTGTACTATAAAGTGTTTATTAGTATTCTTACCAATTTACCCAAAATGCAAATATTCTCATTTTAATTACCCTAAGAGCGCTCTTGGATTCGTAGTAAGAGTCAGTATTGCACAAAAGCAGACTTGATTTTACACTGTGTTGTAAACAACTAGAAACACCGTCTAGTGTTGACGTTAAATTAGAATTTTTTCTAATAAAAACACCCTTTCTAGAAACATTATCTTTTTCTAGTTGTTCTAGTCAATGAATCCACAAAACCATTTCTTATTGTCCTAGTAAGTTAATATGAGTTATCCTCTTTCCATGGCAAGTTACTCCTTAGGTTTGCGACAACGCGTTGTTCAATCTTACCTAGATGGCGAAGGTTCTCAATATGAGCTGGCTAAAAGGTTTTTAGTCAGCCCTACTACAGTTAAAGCCTATCTAAGACTTTATCGAGAAACAGGCGGATTATTGCCTAGGGAACACAATAGGGGTCGTAAACCTGCTGTAAACACAAAACAACTTTCACTAATAAAAAAATTGTTAGAAAAGCAATCAGACATGACCTTGGCTGAACTCTGCACAGCTTTTGAGCAAAAGACTGGCGTTAAAGTCAGTAGCACTAGTATGTATAGGGCAATAGAAAAGATTAACTGGACTTATAAAAAAAGACTTTGCGTGCTAGAGAGCAAGATCGTGAAGACATTGCAGCAAAACGAAAAGCCTTTTTACAGTTAAAGAAAGCTCTTAGAGCAAATAGGCTTGTATTTATTGATGAAACAGGTCTTTATCTAAACATGACTAGGATTTATGCCCGTTCGCAACGAGGAGAAAGAGCTTATTGCTCTATACCAAGCAAGAAACATAAAATTGCAAACTTAATAGGTGCAATGACTCTAGAAGGAGTAATCGCTAGTTTCTGTATTGATGAAACTGTAACAGGAGAAGTATTTGCAGCATTTCTAGAAGAAATACTATGTCCAGTTTTAAAGGTGGGACAAATAGTTTTGATGGATAATTCAACAGCACACATAGTAAAAAGGGTACGTGAATTAATAGAAAGCAGGGGAGCCACATTGATCTATTTGCCACCATACAGCCCTGAGTTCAATCCGATAGAACATTGCTGGTCAAAAGCAAAATCCCACCTACGTGCTTTAGAAACTTGGGACAAAAAGAAATTAAACACCTCTGTCAAAAAAGCTTTAGAAACAGTTAATACCAATGATGCTCAAGCTTGGTTCAAACACTGTGGCTATACCAATCAACCACCTATGGAAAGATGTTACAATAAATATTTATTCAAATACTTGCAACTTTAATTTCTATAAATGTAAGGGTATACTCTTGTTTTTTGATTTAATTACCAGTGAGTAATACTTTTCACTTCTTGTGATTTAATGACATAATTTTATGAGAGGCTAAAATGCTGTGTGATAAACTGATAACTCAATAATGGGTCAGGTTAAAAAGGAAAATGCTATATAAAACCTTTAAGTTCATCTTGAGTCATTTGTGATAATGTAGGCATAAGGTTACCTCCAAATAAATATTAGCAAAATATATTATGCTTCCCTAGACCCTCGAGCAATCTGGAAAGAACAAGCCTGCTACAAAGCAGGACGCAACCTTACACAAGAAGAGTGAAAAACATACATGGACGGTAGGCATTTGATGTGTATTCCATACATGAATTCCTGTAGCATAAAGCGACTTCAATAAGGAAGCCGCTTTAAATTACGAAAGGTAAAATGTTTACGAAAAAGTTAATTTAAGTATGAACTAGTAGAATTACTTAGACATTAATAAGTTGTTAGATAAATGGCAGTTTTTTGTGAAGTGCCAGAAAGAGTTATGAGAGGGGGTTTAGGAAAGCAGGTATAACCTTTGTAAAGGTGACTTCCAAATTAATGCAAAGCCTCAATCAAACCAACTTGTTTGTCATTAAGTTCATATGTTTTAAACACAACTTCATTAATCACTGCTTGATCACAGCAATTACTAACTTCAATTAATTTTCCTTTAGTGTCCTCAGTAAGAAGATTCCACTGAGGTAAGCAAATGCGTCGAAGATTCTGTGCTTGGAAACGGAGCCATCCTCCACGCATCTTGACTGAATATGCCCAAACAAAAAGCCTAGCCACATCAGAGCGTAGTACTGCTTGCAAAGCCCGAAGATGCCACTCTTTCGATACTATCCAGTAAAGGTTATGGTGAGGGTAAGCCGTGCCTTCATCATAGATAGCCATAGGCCTATTTTTAATATCAGGAATTAATAGTTTAGGTTTAAAAGTTAGCTCGGAATATATTCGGTCTATTGTTCTAAACCAACTTTTAGGATTCCTCTTAGCAACGTGGCGCTTCATGATATCTTGCTTATTTTTATGTAAAAAGGCTGCAAATTTTGGATATTTGTTTGGGTCTGCAAGATCTCCGTTAACCTCAAATGGGTTTACTATACCTTTGCCACTCCACCTAAGCTGTCCACTAGATAAATCACTGGTCATTGCAATTGGGAGTTTACGTTCCGGTTCAACATCAAGATCATCATAAGGGGCAATATAAACTCGGTCACATCCCGAAGCTACACCTATGCCAACTCTACCACCAGCCCCTTCAAGCGGAGTGAATCTGCTTTCCAGCTCTCGTATAAGCTTTAGTTGCTTTGCACAATCTAGAAGCCAAGGCTCATTGCTCTTAATTACATCGCGTATTATCTCGATATTTGTGCCATTTGTATTTGCATCATTCAAACATTTAGAAAGGTGTTCCAAATATTTTGTTTCTATACAGGGTTGCTTTGCTACTGCTGTAGTTTTCCCAGTTCCATTGCCTTTTGTAAAAGTGGTAATAGCTGCATAGGTCTCCACACTTTTCTGAAAAGCATCTGTCCCAACCATATCTACATAGTGTTTAACATGATAGTTATTAGCTACAAATTGTCGTAAACGTAAGCCATAACGGTTCTTCATCCAACGATCTGAGCATATAAATGAAAGTTGACCATTATCTGTTAATAGACCCAAGCACCGCTCTATAAAGGGTACATAAAGGTCAGCTCGGTCATAGATAGTTTTATAACTACTACGGTAAATTTTCAAGAGTTCAGGAGCAATCATTTCTTGGCGAACATAAGGAGGGTTTCCTATGATATGAGTAAATTGCCCTGTAATTGGAGTTAAGAGGAAATCATCTTGTACAACCCAATAATCTGCCAACCTACTAGCTACTTTAAAGTTTATCCCGTGGTTCTTAACTAACTCCACAACTTTGATTTTAGTTTCTTGGGCTGTTTCACGGTGCAATTCAATACCTTTTACACTATTGCAGAGAGTAGTTAAAGGCTCATCGTTTTGAGAATAGCTTTTATAAGAAATTAGTAGTTGATCAATAATGGGCAATAGAAAATCCCCCTTACCAAAAGATGGTTCTAAGATCCTAAACTTTGTTAAGTTCTGTTTGCTCGAGTACTCAATAAGCTCGAGCATAAAAGTAACAACCTTCGGATCTGTAAAGACCGCACCCCGTTTTTCAACACCTGTTTCAGAAAGCATAGCAATTGCTTTAGACAATGCCTCGCTCCTTGTTTCAGGAGTATTTAAAAGAGGTCTAGATAGGGATTTAGCTTGAGAAGCTAGGTCCATACATTAAGTTTATTTAGGAATTAATCGTAAGTGTATCGTAGGAGCTTCAAGCATATTTACCCCTTCAGGTAAAATCCAATCTAATTCTAGATTATGCTCACCAAGACCAAGTCCTGTTAAATCTGCATTTGCTTGTACTTCTGTAATATTCTCAAGTTGCTGACTTGTCCCTACAAGCAGAACCGTGTCTTGACTAAGGGTGCTAGTTTGAACTTTTAGCTCTCTCATTCCTGAGAAACCAACCACAATTGGCACTTCCTTGCTGTGCAATATTGGCATCTTATCAATAGTTAGTGTAGCTTCTGCAGGCCTTAAACTAATTTCTGGCAAGGCTTGCCCATTTGCATCGGCAGCGTACAAGGGCACTTGAACTTTCCCTTCTAATGATGTAGTTAGAGCTATAGCAGCTACCGCTTGGTCTATAAGGTCAGTACGTCCCAAAGCAGCGACGTCTCGAGGAAAGACATCTGCATTCAAGAGTAAATCAAGGTTGGATTCACCTAGAGGCAAAAATCCCACTTTAACAGGTAAAGATGTTTTAGCTAAAGGTTCTACAGTACCAATAACTTCCTTAGGTGTAACCCTTAATAAATTTGTACCAAACGGCACAGCAACATGAACATCCTTTTTAAACTTTCCTTTAGCATCAACTAAATCAAGCACGGCACTTATTTCTGTGACTTTTAACTTTTCTATAAGTTGACTTCTGCCCGAAACGATTACCTCAACATTATCTGGTACGCCTGTAGCAATTTGTGAGTTGTTTAGCAGAGGCGAAAGCGGTATGGTAAAACTACGTTGACTAATAGTGTTTTGGACAGTGCTTACAAAAGACCATAAAAATATAGCTAGAAGCAAGGCTACTAATTTAGCTAACCAATTTCTCAGTAGGCGCTGCCACCACAATCTTGCATAGGTGTTGAAATATTTTATATAGCGTCTCATGATTGGTACACCTCACGTAGAGCTTTGAGAACTTCAGTAGGTGCAATATCACTTTTGATCTGCCCATCTTTTGCAAGGCTTACAGTTCCCCTCTCTTCACTAACCACTATAGCTAAAGCATCACTTTTTTCCGAAATACCCAAGGCAGCCCTGTGACGCGTTCCATGTGAGATGGGTATGCCTTCAATTTTATTGCTTACTGGGAAAATAGCACCAGCGTAGGTAATAGTATCATTTTTTATAATTACTGCCCCATCATGTAAAGGCCCTTTAGAATCAAAAATGGTTTGTAGCAAGGCTGAGCTTACTGGTGAATTGAGCCTAGATCCTACTTTGCCATACTCTTCTAAAGGTACCCGTCTTTCAATAGCAATTATAGCCCCACGATTCTGACTAGCTAAGTTATGGATTGTTGACATAACTTCTTTTACAGGATCACCAACAGCTATATATGTTGAAGAACCTCTCCCAAACCGCTCGAGCATATTTCTAAGTTCAGGCTGAAAAATAATAACAATAGCAATAAAAGCCGCACCCACAAACTTATCAAAAAGCCAAGCGCTTGCAGGCAGGCCTAGTTGGGCGGCAAGGAACCAACCACCTCCTAGCAAAGCAATTCCTCTTAGCAAGTTCCATGCCCTACTGCCAATAAGCCATTTGTAAATATAGTAAAGCAATATGGCTATAAGCAAAATATCAATTATATCTAAAAAGCTAATTGAGAAATACAAATCTACCAGCCATTTTTTGGTGAGATTACCAAAATTCCCATTTCTATTAAGATAGCTAACTATCTTGACTTTATGGGCATTTAACGTCTCGACTTAGCCTTTTGCCGTGACGACTAAATCCCTACTGAAGTTTTTACTCCCTATTTCAATGTTAAACTTAAAAAAAACCTTTAAAGGCACCCCTTAGCATTGTTTTGGGTATTACCTTTTTATAAGATCGTAACCTCTTAGTTTGGAACCAAAGGAGGCATTGCTCAGCTTAACATAGCTTTATGTGAAAAGTCATGTGTAAAGCCCAACTTATACAATTCTAGCGCCTTTTGATTTCAGTAATTTTTAGTTATAAATGATGCTAAACTAAAGCCTGCTAGGAAAATTGGGGGTAAGCTAATTAGTAAGCTAAAAACTATCTTTAAAGATATCAAGTGGGCTGCTAAAAAAGCAATCACACCTGCAGCAAACCAAAGTAAACTTGCTAGGTAAATGTGTCTAAGTTTTTGAATAGCAAACAAACATAAAACACCTGCTGCTAGTGCTAAAAAAGCTGAGGTAATTCCTTTCCAAAAAGGTGGAAAGAGCCAAAGCCATAAACCAAATAGGAGCATAAAGCACATCATCAAACTGTAGAGCAAGCTCAGTAAACGAATCAGAGGGCGTACTAGCTCTGGCTTCTTCACGCAGAAAACTACACTTGTAATAAATAACAGCCAGTAGGTAACCAAAATTCTAGTCACTAATATAACTATACAAAAAATCAATGTGAGGTTGTTAATTGTCAAAGTAGGTCAAGGCTTGAGCAGTAAGCTTCTCACCATAAGAATAGTTATACTGCTCAACTGATGAAAAGAGCTAGTTATTTTTTCTTTGCTTTATTTATTTTAGGCAATTTCACTTTCTCCCAAGAGGTTAAACGCATTATAGTCCTACCTTTTGATACTATTGGTAATGCAGAACCTTATGCATTAGGCTTGGCTGTTGGTTTAGAACGTAGTTTAAATGTAATTGATAACATTTATGTCCCTCCTGTAGGTGATGCTTATCTAGTAACTCAGCGCTTACAGGCCGAAGAGAGTCTTGATAGCGGACCTATGCTAGCAGCTTATAATGCTGATGTAATTGTTAGTGGACGCATTACTCCTAAAGATGGTAACGCTGAGGTACAACTTGGCTTTGTTGGACCTAATTATCCTGATAAAGAAGATGTTTTTCTAAGTGGTGCTATGGATAACCCTAAGCAGCTTTTAAGTGTGGTGGCAAATACTGTAGTGAGCCAACTAGAAATAGCTTTAAGTGAGAGTGACAAGGCCGAGTTTGATAAAGTGCTTTTACAAACGCCTTCTTTACCAAGTTTGCAGGTTGTAGCTTTATCCTCGAGTCGTATTATACCACCTAGCAATGTCCAGCTTGAGGCTGCCGCTAGTTTAGATAGTAGCTCGAGTTGGGTTTTGATTGAAAAAGCTCGAGGTCTTACCTTAAGCAATTCCCCTAAAGAATCACTAAATATTGCCCAGCTAGCTACCCAGTATGTTCCTGAAGATATTGAAGCTTTGCTGGTGTATGCTATTCTTTTAGAGGCAAACGATGATATCTCTGCTGCTATAGATGCTTATGATAAAGCTTTAAGCTTAAATCCTATACATCCTGAAGCTTTGTTAGGTAGAGCTAGCTTCACTGATGACATTGAAGCTGCTGAGCAAGATCTGCAAATGGCTATAAGTGTTAACCCAAGACTGGAGGCTGCCTATTTTGAGTTAGCCAGATTGCAAGGCAAGCAGCAAGACCCCCGCTCAGTTCAAACTTTGCGTGATGGTGCTCAGAAGTTACCCAGTTCAATACAACTCCATAGTGCTTTTGTTAGAGAGGCTAGCCGCTTAGGTTATAGCGCTGAGGCTGTATCTTACTTGCATGAGCTTTTAGCTAGCAGATCTTCTCCAGATCTCTATCGCTTAGTAGTTTCCTTGCCATTAGAAGCTTTCGATGATGCTCTTAATATCATTCGTGAAGGACAACAGTCCTATCCCCAAAGTGTCCAACCGCTAATAGCCGAAGCTGAGCTTTATGAGCGTAAGAATGACCTTACTTCAGCAATTATTGCTTTGGAAAGAGCATATGCTCTTTCTCCTAATGATCTTGAGGTTGTTAATCAATTGGCCATTGCTTATGCAGGTTCAGGTAGGATAGACGAGGCAAAACAAGTTATTGAAAACTCGAGTCCTAATTTACAAAGCAACACCTTACAAATTAACTTAGGCCAAATTTACTTAGAGGCAGGGCAAAACGAAGCAGCCGTAGAAACGCTCGAACCACTCTTACCCACTTTAAGTGAAGATGTAGATTTTTTAACTGTCTATGGCGTGGCCTTATCGCGTGTAGGACGTACTGATCAAGCTATAAATGTATTAGATAAAGCCTTAACCCTAGATCCTAATTCAAATCAAGCAGGAGAACTGAGACAAGGGTTGGCTTCTGGAGATGTGTTTACTAGCCCAGTTACTCCTACTAATTCACCTGTAAGTGCTGATGTTACACCATTAACAGATGAGCAACGCAGTCTTTTTGATTCAGGGTTACAAGCCTATCAAGCAGGAGATTTTAACACTGCCATTAGCAATTTTTCTGAGGCAAGAGCCTTGGAAGATAATGTTCTACTAGCTTTTTATCATGCTGTGGCATTGCAAGCTAATGGAGAAGAGCAGAGGGCTATAGAAGGTTATGAGCGTGCTCTACAAGACTTACCTAATGATGACATTATCCTAAGCAACTTAGGCTTTGCTTACTATAGAATTAGCCGTTATGATAAAGCGCTTGATTATTTGCAGCGTGCTATTAATACTAATGCTGAAAATGCTGATGCCCAGCTAAACTTAGGTCTAGTAAATTATACTCTAGGGCGTTATGAACATGTTGTTGCCCCACTCGAGAAAGCATTTCAGCTAGAGCCTGATTTATTTAACTTGCAAGTTAGTAATACTAATACTAGCCTAACTCTAGGCCAAATTCTAGAAGAATCTAGGCAAAAAGCTAATCAATAAGCAAAGTGAGCGCCTGCGCCGTTGGCGCATCATTTTGGGTGGGGGCGAGGCTGACGGTATTGGTTTTCCCTTAAGCAAATCAGATTTAGCTATAGATGATTGTCTTGGCGCTCTTTATGATGCCCAAAGGAAAGGTGGTTTAGGTAGCTCTGCTCCTAAAGTCTCTCGCTGGTTAGGAGATATTCGTAAGTATTTTCCTTCTTCGGTAGTGCAGGTTATGCAAAAAGATGCGCTCGAGCGCCTAAATTTGAAGCAAATGTTGCTCGAGCCAGAAACGCTTAAAGCTGTCCAACCCGACGTACACCTTGTTGCTAATCTTATCGCCTTAAGAGGTGTTATTCCTGCTAAAACTAAAGAAACAGCAAGGCAAGTTATAAAACAAGTTGTAGATGAGCTGCTAAAGAAATTAAAAGATCCTATGAGGCAGGCTATTATAGGTAGTCTCAATCGTAATGTACGCAACTTTAGACCACGCCACAACGAAATCGATTGGTCGCGCACAATTCATGCCAACCTAAAACACTATCAACCTGATTACAAAACCATCATCCCTGAAAGATTAATTGGCTTTGGCCGTAAAAGACGCACCTCTATGCGAGATATTATTTTATGTATAGACCAAAGTGGCTCAATGGCTAGTTCAGTAGTTTATGCCAGCATTTTTGGAGCTGTATTAGCTTCAATTCCAGCAGTGTCAACTCGTATGGTGGTTTTCGATACATCAATTGTTGATTTGACTGATGATCTACATGACCCTGTTGATGTGTTATTTGGTATTCAGCTAGGAGGGGGCACTGACATAAATCAAGCTCTTACTTATTGCCAAGGACTGGTAACACGCCCAAAAGAAAGCATTCTAATACTAATAAGTGATCTTTATGAAGGTGGTAATGAAAAGCAAATGCTAAGAAGAGCTGCTGCATTAGTAAATTCTGGTGTGCAGGTGGTAACTCTACTAGCTTTAAGTGATGATGGTGCACCAAGTTATAGTCACAATGTTGCTGAAGTCTTTGCAGAATTAGGAATTGCTGCTTTTGCGTGTACCCCTAATGTTTTTCCTGATTTAATGGCTGCAGTTATGAATCATCAAGATCTAGGACAGTGGGCAGCAGTTAGAGGTATAGTTACAAATCGTAGTGAGGTTACTTAGATAAGTAGTCTTTTACTGCCCTAGCAGTGTTACTACCCACCAAATCACTGAGCAACTTTAAATCAGCTTGTTTAATCTCATCAATACTAGAAAAATTCTCTAAAAGCAAATCACGCTTTTTGGGTCCTATACCTGTAATATCGTCAAGAATGCTTTTTTTCATGGCTTTAGTACGTTGTTTGCGATTAAATCCTACAGCAGTGCGATGTGCTTCATCGCGGATATTTATTAATAATCTTAAAGCAGGGTGGGTTTCAGGTACTAGTATCTCAGATTTTCCCTCACGGATAATGGTTTCATGGCGTTTAGCTAATCCTAGCATAGGGAAATCTAAATCAGCTTCATTTAAGGCTCGCCTCGCAGCACTAAGCTGCCCTTTACCACCATCAATTAATAAAAGGTCAGGCAAAGGCATTTTATCTGCTAAAGAGCCTGTAAAACGACGATAGATAACTTGATGCATAGCAAAAAAATCATCAGGTTTATCTAGACCAGTAACACGCATTTTACGATACTCACTCTTTCTAGCTCTACCTCCTTCAAAAACCACTATGCTTGCTACAGTGTGCTCACCCATTAAGTTAGAAATGTCAAAGCCTTCTATGCGGTAAGGCTGATTTTCTAGTTCAGCTAAACGCTGCAATTCTTTGACACCCGGTGCTTCACCCCGCTTTTCTAAAAGCGCTAATTCAGCCTCTAAACTAGTTTTAGCATTACGACTTGCCATCTCCATAAGTTCAACTTTTTCCCCTCGTTGAGGAACTCGAAGTTCTACCTTATGTTTAGATCGCTCACTCAAAAAGGTTTGCCACAAATTTATTTCTACCTCGCCTTCTGGTATAAGAATCAGAGGAGGTATATGGGTAGCTTGCTTATAGTAGCTTGACATAAAGGAGTCTAAAAGCTCTGCTGAACTAGCATCGTTGGCGTTTGTTAAAAAACGTTTGTCACGACCTACCACCCGTCCAATGCGCATTTGAAAAAGCTGCACCATAGCAAAATTGCCTGCTTGAGCGACTCCTAAAAAATCAAGATCATCACCTCGAGCATGTAAAGCATCACTGCTATAGGTACTCAAACGCTCTATTGCTCCTAATCTATCACGATAAATCTTAGCTAGCTCAAAGTCTTGCCTATTTGCTGCTGATTGCATATCACTCTTTAAATCTAAAATAACATCTTCAACACGCCCCTCTAAAAAAGCCCGCACTTGCTTGACAGCTTTGGTGTATTCATCAGGGGAAACCTCGTTCACACAAGGTGCCAAACAGCGTCCCATATGAAAACGTAAACAAGGCTTTTTACGCTTTTGCATAGGATAGCCGCTATTTTGCCTTAAAGGGAAAAGAGAATAAATGAGTTCTATCACTCGCTGAACTGCTCTAGAATTAGGGTAGGGTCCAAAGTACTCACCACCATCTTTTTGCACCTTGCGGGTAAAAATAAGCATAGGATATTTTTCTTTGCTAAGCTTCAAAAAAGGATAGTGCTTATCATCTTTTAGGAGTACATTAAAGTGGGGTTTGTATTCTTTTATTAAATTTGCTTCTAAAATAAGTGCTTCAGTTTCACTTTTGGCAGTGATGAACTCTAAGTACTTAGCTCGCCTACGGATAAGCTGGGGTTTTTTGGCGGCTTTGTCGCTAAAGTAGCTGCGTACGCGATTACGCAAGTTAATAGCTTTACCAACGTATATGACAATATCTTTATCGTCATGAAATAAATAGCAACCAGACTCTAAAGGTAGAACAGGTAGATCGTCTAAGGTCATAATTTAAAGTGTTTTAAACAATTTCTGATATGTTGAAAGTAAGTATAAGCAAAGTTATAAAGGCAAGTCAAAAGAGTATAAATCTCAAAATAAATTTTTAGTCAAAACTGAAACAACCTTGAAACAATAGAAGAATACTCTTATTTTAGCAAGCACAAATCAAGTGCATGCTCTAAGCAATTAAATGCTTAGTAGCTCAGGCTAACCACATTCCCAAATGTTAATTGCGCCTGAGCTTGAAAGGAGAATAGGTCATGAAAGACCTAATCAAGATCATTATAGGCTTTATTGCGGTTTTAAGTATTTTGTTATTGGCAGCTTGTTCTACCAGTGGACAACCACCCACGCCTCAACCAAATGACGAAGAGGAAATTGTTGAAGTGGACACCTTTACTTTTCCAGTAAGCGCAACTCTTCGTATTACTCCCTATTTTGGTGATAGCCTAGGTTGGAAAAGCCAAGATTATTACTATGAAACTATTCAGTTTCCAGATATTAATGGTGATGGTAAAGATGATGTGTGTGGTCGTACAAGTGGAGGGGTGTTTTGCTATGTAAACTCTCAGGGGCAGTTCCAACCATTTCACATAATTTTTAGTAATTTTAGTAACTCTAATAATTGGCACACTGATCCTGCTTATTGGAAAACTATCCAATTTCCCGATATAAACGGCGATGGTAAAGATGATGTCTGTGGGCGTGGTATAGATGGTATTATTTGTGGGATCTCGCATGGTAACCGCTTTGGTCCACCTAAGTTTTGGAATAGTTCTTTTAGTGACCAAGGCCTTTGGAAAAGTCACCCTGCTTATTGGAGCACAATTCAGTTTCCTGATGTAAATGGTGATGGCAAAGACGATGTTTGTGGGCGTGGCATCGATGGTATTTGGTGTGCCACTTCTAATGGCAATGATGCCTTTATCTCAACCAAACTTTGGAGTAAGAGTTTTAGAGATGCTCATGGTTGGAAGAATCATGATTACTACTATGCAACAATTCAGTTTGGCGACCTTGATGCTGATGGCAAAGATGATATTTGTGGTCGTGGGGCTGCTGGTATTTGGTGTGGTTTGAGTTCTGGAAGCGATTTTACTAATATTTCGTTGTGGACTACTCAATACAGTAATGCTGCACATTGGCATACTAGTCCAGCTTATTGGAGTACTATCCAACTTGCTGACATAAATCGTGATGGTAGAGCTGATGTGTGTGGAAGAGGGTTTAGTGGAATATACTGTGGACTTTCAACTACTGCTAGGTTTGTATATACCAGTACCCTTCATGCCCCTAACTTTAGTGATAGTAATGGTTGGAAAGAAGAACCATACTATGCCACTTTACGTTTTGTAGATGTAGACGGTGACAATAGAGCAGATGTTTGTGGTCGCGGTTATGAGGGAATATATTGTGCCCATTCTACCTCGAGCGCTGGCATACCTAGATTTGGTACAGTTTATCACAGAGTAAACAATTTTCGTGATAGGGATGGTTGGAAAAGTTCACCAGCTTATTGGAAAACTGTTCAACCTGCAAATATTGATAGTTCTTCAGGATTTGAGTGGTGTGGTCGTGGTGTAAAAGGCATTTACTGTAGCTTAGATTAATAAATTTGTTTCAAGTGTTTGATGCTCGAGCACAGCAAGCGCAATTAATCCACTTCCAAAAAGCGTTCCTAGGAACGCTTTTTTCACAGAAAGAAAGTGCTAACTTTTTAACCAAAACTGTAACAAGCATGAAACAAATAAGCACTAATCTTACTTTAGTAAGCACAAATAATGCTTACCAGCTTAGGTAAATCAAACTAGCAATACCTAAGCAAAGAAAGGAATACAACTATGAAAAACTCAAAAATGTTCCAACAAGATTTTAATAAGTATTTAGTAGCTTCTTTACTAGCTTTTGGCATTTTTTTCTTGAGTTCATGCAGCCAGCAACAATCTCCAGCACCCGAAGCAAGAACAAGTTCTGATTTTGATAAGGTATCTATAACAGATGTAATTGATGGCGAATTAACTAGCAAAGATAAAGTTTATAAAGATAGTTATGCAGACTACTATAACTTAGACCTAAAAGATATTAAGGAAGGCACCCTAGTAAACTTGTTAATTGAAAGTGAAGACTTCCTACCCCACTTATACTTGCTCGATGCAAAAACAGGAAAAGTAATTGCTGAAAGTGAGTATGACAAAAGCAACTCAGTTAAAACTCAGGCAATAGGAGGAACTGCTTCATTAAGCTTTAAGTACAACGTTAATGCCCGATACCAATTGATATCAACTAGTTTGGTGAAAGCCTTAGGTCATTATCGATTTGTCCTGTGTACAGGCTGGGTAAGAAACAACCATGACAGTGGTTTTGGATCTTTGCGAGAGGCAGTTGCCAATGCTTGGGGATTAGGAGCCATATGTTTTGATAGCACAGTATTCCATGATGATGCACCTAAGGCAAATAAAACTATTACTTTAGAGTCTGAAATTGTTATAGATAAAAATGTCTGGATCTATGGTTCCGGTGTAGACGCAGCAATAGTGAGTGGTGGAAACTCTACTAGAGTATTTAAGGTGCCAGCAAGCACAAGGGTTACCATAGAACGACTTACCATCACTAAAGGTCAGGTTAATAATGGTGACGGTGGAGCAATTTGGAATCAGGGCAACTTAACTATAAAAGGTAGTGTGATTTCAGATAGTAATGCAGATACAGGTGGTGGAATTTACAATGTTGGCAGCAGGTCTGCTACAGGCAATCTAGTTTTAGAAAACACCAGAGTCAAAAACAATGCAGCTTCTACAGGTGGTGGTATACGCAATGATTTTGCTTCCCTAACTCTAAAGGCAAGTAGTGTGGTTGTAAATAACACTGCTGTAAATGGTGCTGGAATTTATAATGGGTCTCTTAGTGTACTTACTATGCAAAATAGAAGCAGTGTCACAGGTAATACTGCAGATCTGGGTGGTGGCCTTTTTAATGATGGTAACCTTACTATCAAAGACTACAGCAGCATAGTTAGTAACGTAGCAAATATTTGGGGTGGTGGTGTTTATAACAATGCTGGGACACTTACCATGCAAAACCTTGGGATTATATCAGGTAATAGAGCAGCCGATGGAGGCGGGGTTTACAATGGTTTTGGCTCTCCTCTAAATAACGTTAACCCTGGAGTAAATGTTATCGGTAATAGCCCTAACAATCTTGCTCCTTAATAACCTAACAAATATGCTTTAAGTCTAGCAAAATACAATATAAGGTCATCCTCTTCTTTATTAAAGGGGATGATTACATTTATGTGGATGTGTTTTCCACATAGGGGATTGATTTGAGCAACTTCCCAAAATTGTAACAGCTTTGAAACAAAGTAATCATATTCTTATCTCAGTAAGCATTAATCTGCCTACCAAACGAATTTTAAGGAGCACATCTCTATGAATAGAGTAAACTTTAAAACACTTATAATTTTCCTAATTTTTCTTAACTTTAGCTTAGGTTTAGCTCAAACAACACGTAATGTTTATATTAACGAGGTTCGGCTAGACTCAGAAACACTTTGGGCCCTAGAAAGTTACTATGGTCATATCTCCGATAACTACTACTGGTATGATCCTGCTTCTGGTCTTGTTGGATTGCAAGGTGGTCCAGCATTTGGCCAAATAGCTTCAGATTTGCCTTTAGGTGGCCCCTTGCAAACAAATGCTTCTGGTAGTGGTACAGGAGTCTTTGTTAATGGAAGAGAAATACATACAGAAGAATACTTAGCACTTAGTTACTCTTTAGGTGTAGTATACCCCGGTTATTATTGGTTAGATTCTCAAGGTTCTTATGGTTATGAGGGAGGACCTGCCTTAGGCAATCTCTATGCTTCTAACACCCAAAATACGGGCAGCGGTGGTTATTATAGTGGTCAAATTGATAGAGGTTATGGTGGTACTTATGGCAGTGATGGCAATTGTTACTACATTGATGTTGGTTCAGGTAGCTATATGCCACCGGGATGCTAAACACTGCCAACACCCCTATGGAATTTAGAGGCTCAAGATTTTGTGTCTCTATATTATAATATCAATGACTAACTGCCTTACAAAGGTAAGTTGCACAAGCTTTGCTCCATTTTGTAATATGTTATGTGTTAACCAAACCTTATTTGCAACTGTTAGGTAAACCTACCATTACTATAGTTGATGAGACTTTTGAGCTTAAGCGTAATCGTGAGACCACACTTTTGCTTTACCTAGCTAGTCGTGAAGATAGTGATAAATGGTTAGCACGCGAGACTTTAGAAGAGGAATTGGGTTTTAGTAATCAAGCACTTAGGACATCTTTGACCCGAGCTAGGAATCTAAATTGGCATCAAAAAATAGCAGAGTTAGGCCTAGAAGAAAACGGTTTATTGCTGCGTTGGCATATAGGTAGTGACATCAAAGATTTTACTCAGGCTATAAAGAAACAAAATTGGAATGAAGCAATTAGCCTTTATGGAGGTAATTTCTTATTAGGTTTTGAAAAGTACATAGCAGGAATTTCTAGGTTATCTGCTTTGCGAGAAGCTCTGCGCTTGGATTGGCGTCAAGCTGTTCAAAAAGTACTTGACCCATTAGAGCAAGCACAGCGTTATCAATTGGCTTTGGAAATACTCGAGCAACTGCGCATAACTGACCCTTTTGATGAGGAAGTAGTACAACGCTTTATGCGCCTAGCTCACTTAAATGGTCAGTCTAGTGTAGCCTTAAAGATTTATAGTAGCTTTGCTAAACTATTAGAAAAAGAAATTGGTGAGCAACCTACCAAAGAAACAGAAAAACTTAAGGCTGCTATTGAGCGTGGTGAATCATTTGAGGTCATTCCTTTAATACTTACACCCACAGCAAATAACTTGCCTGAAGTAAGTACTCCATTTATAGGCCGTATTGACGACATTTCTGCTATCAATTATGAACTAAGACGTATAAATTGTCGCCTTCTTACACTAACAGGAGTAGGTGGAGTAGGTAAAACACGTTTAGTATTACAGATTGCTCAAAGTAAACTAGGAAGTTTTGCTCACGGAGTTTATTTCATACCACTAATTCATACCACTAATCTTGAAGAAGTGATAAATACTTTGGCTAAAGCATTAAATATACCCCTTCTAGGAGCAGATTTAAGTGAGGAAAAAAGTAAGACCCAAGTTGTTGATTACTTACATAACAAAGAAATGCTCTTAATTTTTGACAATATTGAAAGTATTTTACGGGTCTCAGAACTGCTTGAAGATATTCTTAGGGCTGCGCCAGATATAAAGGTCATAGCCACTTCTCGTGAAGGTTTAGCTTCGCCTAGGCAAAGCTTTATTTATAAATATGAACAAATTATTCCTATCTATGGTATGACCATAACAGATGCTAAAACACTCTTTTTACAAACTGTAAAGCAAAATGATGCTGACTTTGAGTTAACCCCAGAAGAAAACAAAGCTGTGGAGAAAATACATGAATTACTAAAAGGCTTGCCTTTGGGAATAGAACTCTCAGCAGGCTTAATGAGGAATTATAACTGCTTAGAAATAGCACAGAGGCTTGAAAAGAGCCTCAAGGCACTTGAAGAAATAAGTGAACAAAGAGGATTAAATACTGTGTTTGAAACTTCTTATCAAACCCTAACAGGGGAGGAAAAAAATGCCTATAAAAAGCTAGCCGTTTTTCGAGGCAGCTTTAGTCAAGAAGCTGCCCAGCAATTAGCTAATGCCCCGCTAGGCACTTTGCAAAACTTCGTTAACAAATCCTTGTTGACTAGAGAACCCTCAGGTCGTTACTCCTTGCACCCTGCTTTAAAGCATTATGCAGAACAAAAACTCCTTAATGAGGGAATTAGTCACTCAACCTATGAAAATCATGCTCTTTATTATGTTGGTTTAGTAGCCAATCAATTTATAAAAGAAAGAAAAGCTCTTAGTGTTAATATTGCTCTAGAACTCGATAATGCCAAAGCTGCTTGGGAGTGGCTCCTTGATCACGAAACTCTGCCAGCAACAGAACTAGCTAAGCAGGGGCGTTATGCCTATGAACTCGAGGCATGGTCTTTATCTGAAAAAATCCTCCGTAAAGCAGAGCTAAGCTTAGCAAAAGATAGCATTGAAAGGGCAAATTGTCTTTATAACTTAGGTTTAGTAATGAAAGGGCGCACTTATAGTGAAGCGGAACCTTTTTATGAAAGTAGCCTTGTTATAGCTAGGGCCAAGAAGGATAGTGCTCTAGAAGCAGAAATTCTTAATAGCTGGGGGGTTTTGTTGGTAGGGATCGGCAAAAAGGCTGTAGCTAAAGAATACTTAGAGCAAAGCTTGGATCTACATAAAAGTTTAGACAACAAAGAAGGAATAGCGACAAGTTTGCGTAGTTTGGCGCGTCTGGAGGCTGAATCAGGGAAGTTGACAGATGCTCGAGTTATGCTTGAGGAAGCACTAAAACACTTTGAAGCCCAAAACGAACAACTTGAAAGTGCCAAAACGCTAACCAATCTAGGCATAGTCTTATTAAGAAAAGAAGAGTTTGATAAAGCTAGACAAACTTTTGAACAAAGCCAAATGATTTATAAAGAGTTAGGCCCACTGTACCGCCACGGTTTAGCTTTAAATGAGGGCTGTTTAGGAAGAGTGGCAGAAGCTATAGGAAACTACTCTGAGGCCACTAGCTTTTATAGCAATGTCATTCAAAACTTCGAAGATATAGGTGATCTTGAAAAACTAGCCACTGCTTATAATAATCGTGGTTTTGTACACTTTAAAATGGGCAAATTGGACCAAGCTAAACAAGATTTATGCTACTCTTTGCAAAAAGCTAAACAAGGCGGCATAGAAGCTCGTTTGCTAGAAGCTCTTCTTAATATTGCTAGACTTTATCAGAATGAGGGCAAAACTGAGCAAACTCTTTCACTAGTACAATTTGTACAAAATCATGCCAACACAGAAACCCCTGTCAAACTAAAGTCCCAAAAGCTACTTGCTGAACTAGGGCATAATGAAATAGGTGTCTCTACACAGGACCTAGCAGAGGTTATTGACTCAGTTCTAAGTAATTTCTGTAAAATGAAGTGAAGCTAGCTGATATGCTCTATCCAAAATGGGGGAAAGTTTTTGCTTTTAGTGATGAAATGTATTACACTTATAAGTAATACTCTTACCACTTAGGAGAAATTATGTTGATTACATCAAAAGGACAGATAACTATCCCAAAAGAATATAGAGATAGCTTAGGGCTTCTACCTCATACCCATGTGGAGTTTGAAAGGGTAGGGGACGAATTAAGGGTAAGAAAAGCTAAAAATATGCCTTTACGTGGCTCTAAACTTATTGAGCATATGGTTAGTAAAGGTAATGCTGTTCGCATGACCACAGATGAAATTATGCAGCTGACACGTGGCGAATAATGCCAGTTTTGATAGACAGCAACATTATTTTAGACATTTTCACTCGTGATAAGAATTGGTATGAATGGTCTTCGAATACCCTTGCCGAACATGCAGAACAAGAAGCATTGTGCATAAATCCTATTATTTATTCGGAAGTGTCTATAGGATTTGAGAAGATTGAAGACTTAGAAAGTGCTTTGCCAACTAGCTTTTTCCAACGAGAGGCAATACCGTATGAGGCAGCTTTTTTAGCTGGGAAATGTTTTTTAGATTATAGAAAGCGTGGCGGGAAGAAGCATGCACCTTTACCTGATTTTTATATAGGGGCACATGCGGCAGTGATGAATTGGAGTTTGATGACTCGAGATACTGGACGTTATTCTACTTATTTTCCTTCTCTAAAACTGATAATTCCTTAAAGAGCTAATCTAATAGCAGAAACTATCTATAACTTTACTTATACTGAAACTAAAATCCTTTGCTGCCTACTAATACAAAAGGAGCCCAATAATAAGGATGGGCATATTTAGGATTCTCACGTAGAAAAATTTGAGCCTTTTGTAAAGCCTCAGCATAATTCATACCATCCTTTACATTTTGATGAAATTGAACCATGAGGATTTTGGTTGATTCATCATTTACTGTCCATAAAGTAGCAACTATACTAGGAGTGCCTGCGTAAATGAACGATCTAGTTAGGCCCACTAGATCATCACCATTGCTGAGCTCACCTTTTGCTGTATCGCAAGCACTTAATACCACTAAATTAGCAGAGCTTAAATCAAAGCTATAAATGTCTTGCACGGTTATCAAACCATCTTCATTCCCTCTTTCATCTTCAGCTAAGATGATTTGAGTGCGTAGTGGTAAATTAGCATTCAAGACGCTGTGTGATGCTATATGGATGATATCTTTACCCTCTACTTCACGACGAAAGTTTTCTTCTGTACCACCACTTTTACCTGTAAAAGCAGTGGTGTTATAAAGTTCTGCTATAGCTTTTGCCTCATTAGAGGCTTCCTTAAGGAAGGGGTAACCTTCGACTAGGGGAGAAGCTATGCTAAATAACTTGCCCCGATTAGGGTTGCGTTTTTCTTTTAGGAAACGTAGCACGCTAGCGCTGGGTAAGTGAGTGATTTGGTAGTTTTCACCCAGATAATGTTCACCGTCCCAGAGAGCTGCAAAAGGAATAAAGTGTGAGCTACTATGAGGAACAATAACAAGCTCTTGAGTGTTCAGTTTTGTTATGAAGGGTTGAATAAGTAAGTCATATAGTTTGGCTAGGTGCTGTTGACTAGGGGAAATATCCAAGATACTAGCCTTGGTCTTTGAGAATCCTTCTAAAGTACTTTCTAATTCCATTTTCTTAGTAGATAGTTTGATCACTTCAAAACTGTTGTTAGTCAGTAAAAAAGCAAAGCTTTGTTCTAAAGTCAGAAAATATGAAATTAAAGTTTGTTCATCTGCCAGAGAAGCTTGGACCTCCTCAAGTTTAAGGGGCTCTATAGTGATAAGCGAAGCGTATTCAGGGTTTTCTCTTTTAATTTGCTCTAGGAGTTCATCATAACTTCTATAAAGATTTTCAATTTGATCGTTGGTATTTGTATTTTGTGTATTACTTTGACTTAAAGATATGACTCCATGTTGTTGAAGATAGTGCCCTCTTTCTAAATTATTAAGACGTTGATTAGTTTCCCTAAATTCAGCTATTAATTCTGGGTCTGCATCCTGTAAAGTATTAGGTAAATTGTTACCAAGCTCATCAAGAAAATTGCGACTTTTTGCACTTTCCGCAATGAGGAAAGCCTCTATGGGTTTGTCAACTTCTATAGCTAACTGTACGGCAGCTGAGTACACTCCTGCATATCTAGAAAGAAGATTTCCTTTGGTTTCATTGATAATCTGATTGTTACGCAACCTTTCTATTATAGAGATTGCCTCTTGATACTTTTCTAAAGCTAACTGGAATTTACCTTCTTGCCTATAAATGTAACCCATGTCATTAAGGGTTGTAGCCATGCCTAAACTATTTCCCTGCTCACGAAAAATTTCTAAGGCTTGGCTATATTTTTCATATGCGATATCAAAATGCTCTTGGGGTTCAAACAATGAGTGCAAGGTGTACTCAACGAGTGCGAGTTGCACAAGGACTGTTGCCTCGCCTGTTTTGTGTCCTTCTTCTTGGAAAATTTTCAAAGCCTCTTCATATTCTGCTTGCCTGTCGAAAAGTTCTGAAAGGGGGTTAGTTTTGGATAAATCCGTATTAAAGAATTTGTCCCTTGCCCTTTTCATAGTTGCAACTCCTTTGCTTATCTCACTCCCTTCTTCCTGAAAGATCTCTAAAGCGATTTCATATGCATTTGTCCTTATCTCTAGAGAAGAGCTACCTTCATTTGTGTTAGTGCTAGTTATATTTAGAATTGCCTCCCCTTCTCCTAATTTGTATCCTATCTCATTACTTATATCTCGAGCTTGCTCGTACTTTGCAAGGGCTAAAGCCCCTTCTTGCCTTGATTCATAAAGTTGACCAATAAGCATTAAAGTATTAACCTCTTCCACCTTATTAGATTGTTGACGAGAAATCTTTAAACTTTGTTGATAATTCTGTATTGCTTGATCCCATAGGCCCACTTCATGTTGGAGAAAGGCAATTGAATTAAACATGTGACTATTTAATCTTTCATATTCTATCTCATTAAAAATTTCAAAAGCTTGTTCATATCTGTTTACCGCTAGGCTAGATTGTCCTAAGGTGCTATAAATATAGGCAATATTGTAAAGATTTTCTGCTGTTCCTTCTTTATCTTTTATCTCTTTGTGTAATTGTAAAGCTTGTTCAAGGTTTTCCAATGTTAAATCTAATTGTCCACGCAGATCATAAACCATACCAATATTATTTAGGGTATTACCTTCTCCCTCTCTATCCTGAATCTCACGACGTATTTTCAAAGATTTTTCAAGAAACTCTAGTGCTTCATCCAAATCATTTTGAAGTATATAAAGGTAACCAATATTATTAAGGGCAATTCCTTGGAACTTCTTGTTATCAAGCTCATTAGCCACTTTCAAAGATAATTGATGGTTTTCCAATGCTAAATCTAGTTGGTCTTGATCTTGATAAACTTGAGCAATTTGGTTAAAGATTGTCCACATTGCTTCTTTGTCTGCAATCTCTTCACTTGCCCGTAGGGCTTGTTCAAAGTATTCTAATGCTAATTCTGGCTGGTTTAAATCTTGATGTAGTGAGGCAATTTTGTTGAGAATACTTAATGTCATTACTTTATCAGCAATCCTCTTGCTGACTTGTAAAGCTTGCCCAAGATATTCTAGTGCTAGTTCTAGTTGGCCTTTTTGTTGATATATTACAACAATCATACCCAAATTACTTGCTATAAAGGAACTTATCTCTACATCGCTAGGAATACCTTTAGCAATCCTTACAGATTCTTCAAAGTTTTCTATTGCTAATTCTAACTTACCTTGGTTCCTGTATACATCACCAATGACACTAAAGGTAAGCATCTTTCCTATTTCAGATTCTACCTCACAATAAACTTCTAAGAGTTGTTTGTAGGTTTCTAGTGCCAAGTCTAACTGATTACTTTGCTCATACTCATATCCTTTATCGAAAAGGTGAGAAGCTATTGAATCTATTTTTGAAGCAGAAAATGATTCAAGGTCTGGGTATCCTATTTCACGAGCTCTTATCAAAGCCTGCTTAGAGTAAGCTAGAGCAGAACCCAATTCCTCTTGCTGAAGATAGATTTCTATAATTTTATTGAGTGTCTCTATCTCTTTCTGTTCATCAAGAAAACCAATCCCACCCAATAACCAAGAAAAGCTTGGGATTGGAGAATGTCCTTGAATAGACTTTTCTTTGTGTGTGATTTCGTTCTTCGCTTCTTCCTGAGAATTGCGATATGCTTCTAGAGCTTTAATATAACTTTCCAGCGCTACATCCATTTGGTTCAATTCTTGATGAAGTTCAGCAATTCTCAGAAAAACCATTCCCTTTCCTGCATCATCCTGTGCCTCATGGAAAAATTTGAGGGTTTGTTGATAACTGTTTAGAGCTCGCTCAAATTGATTCTGTTTTTCATATAGTGCCCCCAACATTAAAAGTATTACTCCCTCTGCATGACCTGCCCCAGTTGCCTGATAGATTTCCTTTGCTTTTAAGAGAACAGAAAATGCTTGCTCATTTAAAGGGTCTCCCATATAGGATAAGCCTTGCTCAAAAAAACTATCTGCAATATCATTGAGTATTCTAATGC
This sequence comes from Trueperaceae bacterium, assembly GCA_965223045.1. Classification (GTDB taxonomy): domain Bacteria; phylum Deinococcota; class Deinococci; order Deinococcales; family Trueperaceae; genus CBDCVN01. The sequence continues at coordinate 1,163,467 of CBDCVN010000013.1, read as the reverse complement.
TAAGTGTTTCTGCCTCTTCATATTCTGCTTTGCAAGACTTCGTTAAAATTTGGCTTAAGTTTATCAAGGCAAAATTGGCTTCCTGTTGTTGCAGGTAAATTTCTGCAATTTTATTAAGTACTGTTCTCTTCCGATTTTCAAGTCGAAAGTCATTCTTTTCGCAAGTAAGCTTTAAAGCGATTTCAAAATGCTCTAAGGCAATTTTATACTCCTTTTCAGTTTGATATATTAAGCCTTTTTGATATATCAAAATACCTTTATAAGAGTGGTAATCTAGTTCTCTCTCGATACTCAGTGCTTGCTCCAAAGCCTCTAAAGCCAAGTCAAATTTCTCTTCCTCGCTGTATTTCTTAGCTTCTTCCAGTAAAGCTTCAGCTTCTTGGCTTAGTAAAAACTCCTCTGAAGGCTCACCCTTCTTAACTTCCAGTTTTAAGCTATAGGGCCCTGTTAACTTTTTAGAAGCTACAAGCACTGTGTGTATGGTACTTTCTTCACTAATTAATTCTACTCGTGACTGACTTAGAGACAAAAAATCATCACTGGTTATCCTTTTATTAGATGGGGTAATGATTGTAAGATAAGTATCAAATGCATCTGAATGAAGATCAACTATTAACAGTTTTCCAACAGGCACTTCTACTGTGTAACTATCTTCAAACCAACCTTGCTCATTAACATTATCATCTTTAGTAAATATCCCAGTATACTCTTGTTCTTGGGCAAGTACAGCTATTTGGGAAAGCAAACATAAAATAAACAGGAAAGGGGTAATTTTGCTTATCATTGGTAGTTCTCCAAAATCTTATTAATCTTTGCTTGTTTAGTTTGATCACCAAACTTTTCATACAGCGTTAAAGCTGCTTTGTAATGTTTAAGAGCCGTAGAGTGTTCGCCCATACTACTAAAAATATTTGCCAAACTAAGCTGTGTTTCAGCCTCCCCTTCAAAATTATCATGATTTTGTGCAGTTAGTAATGCTTTTTCAAAATAATCAATGGCATACTCAGGTTTTTGAGTGTTCCAATAAAGACTAGCAATATTGTATTGAACAGAAAAGTCACCCTGATTTACGGTAGACATTAATGTGTCAAGAGCATCTTGATAAAGTTCATATTTAGCATATAACTTAGCCTCAAGAAAATTTTGGGCATTCGGGTCTAGCTTTAATTGCTCTAACTTCCTTTTATTATCTTGTAGCTCATCAATCTTTTCTGGATCTAGTAAACTAAAACTTATACCAACAGCATCTTCTTCTTTAGAGGAAAATTCTTGCCCTTCTACATAGGCTATTACTTCTAAAAGATACTGAGTGTTAGTCTGTAAGGGGTTTGCATCTTCAGGATAATCTAATTTATTAGTATTCACAGTGGTTTCCCAATAAATGTTTTCATCAGCATCATAAAGGTCTATTAGTATTGCTTTATAGCTGCTAGCTCCTGCTACACTTACCCATTCAAATGTAGGTCTGTTAGTTATTATCTTTGTTGCACGGGGAAAAAGGACTGTGGGAATGTAGCCTAGTAAAATAGGAGATCTACTAGGATTTACAACAGGAACACCTTTATAGTTTAAGTTTGTACATTCGTTTGGACACTCAACCCCACTAAACTTTACATTTGCAATTTGTATCTTGGTATCAAGATCAGCACAAACTATTTCTATTTTAGCATCAGAGCTTTCAAGATAAAAGAAGTCACCAAGGTAAACAGGAGTATAAACTTGTAAAGGGTGTCTTTCTTGATTTGCCCATACCCCTCTTTTAAAAATAACACTACCTTCCATCTTAACAATATAGTGGGGAGGCTGTTCCTGCTGTATAACTTCTTCTTGCGCCTGTACTAGAATAAAACTTCCTAAAAGTATTAGGAAGATTTGCTGATATTTCATCCTCACTCCAATCTAGCTTTTAAGTATTTCCCTTGCAGCACTCAACAAAAAAGCATCAACATCTTGATCAACTGTTTTGAGTGCTATGCACTTATGAGCTTCAGCTTTGGCTTCCTCTTCTTTGTTTTGTTCAATATAAACTTGAGCTAACCAACAATAAGGTGCTGCTGCTTCATTATCCTTATCTGATGCACTCTTAAAATCATCCTCGGCATTATTGAGTTGATCCAGTTCAAAATGAGCCCAGCCTCTCGTTATAAGTAGGGAAACCAGGAAATGCCCTTTGGATTCTAAATCAGTTTGGTAATCTCCCTTAATAAACTCAAACGCTTTATTCAATACCACTAAGGCATCTTTTATTTTTTCTCCTTGTATTAAAATCCTAGCCTTTTCATTATAGGCAAGGTACATATGTTCATCAATGTCGATGGCCTGCTCAAAATGCTTAATAGCCTTTTCAGGTTGACCTAGCTGATACAAAGTACGCCCCAAATTATAGTGGGTTGTTGTGTCAGGACCACAAGTTAGGGATAAAATATTGACCACAGAAAAATTATTTGACCCTTCTCTTGCTTCTCTACGGCAAGAAAATCTTAAGTGCCATAGAGCTGATTTAAATTTTTGAAGAGCTAATTCTTTATTCTTTTCCTTTAAAATACTGTTACCCTCTTCATCTTTTTCCTTTAGTAAGTTGATTCCCTGTGAGTTAAGCATTTCAGCCCTTTTAGCTAGTAAGCCGCCAGTTACAGGCATTACAAATAAGCCTAATATTGTAAGCAATAAGGCAGCAAAAGATATTTTTGCAAAACGACTTTGCCAAATAGAGGGGGAACTATCCTTTGAATTAAGAGTGTCAGACTGCTTTAAGTGCTTAGTAATCAGTTTCTTTATTTCTTCTTTTGCCTCTAGAGATGATAAATCAGGATAACTCCCTTTAAGTTTTCGTTGTACATTTTTTACTAAATCATTTTTATCAGAAGTAAGTAGCATCAAATATATGGTTTTTAATGCCTCATTAGTCATTTCTGTACCTAAACCATAGGCCTTGTTAGCTAGATTTGCTGCTTCTGTAAAGTTTTTATTTTTATTAATTTCATTCTCAGCTGCAAATAAAAGCTCTGCATACTCGACTTCTTTTTTTATCGTTTCCCTCTGTTTAAGCACCCAATTCTCAAAGTCTTTACTACACCCTGTAAGTTTTACATTATGAAGAAAGGGCTTGGTTTGGTGACTTTGATACTCTTTTACACACTGCCAATAACCCTTCTCTAAATTAGAGCGAAACCCCAAAACATCTACATCTAATAATTCCAGATTAGCTTTATAACCCTCATCCCTAAAACCATTCTGCCTTGATTTAGTAATAATCACATCTTCAGATATTAAATCACGCACCCTTTTAATGTTTGTATACACTGTATTTTCATCCGCAAAAAGCGTACCTAAAAGATCTCTAGTTGTTTTATCTCCATCAATTGCCAAATAACACAACAGTAATAGTGGTTTAGTTTTTACTTCAAGAATTTCACTGCTCTCTTCTAAGGAAAGGCCACCCAAGGTACGCAATATCATTGCTTAATATTAACAAATTTAGATTTTGAAAGGGAGTTGAAAGGTTCTTACAAAATCTAAAAGTTTTGCTGCACTCAGAAGGTATTGCAGGTTCTAGATATTGTAATGAAAGCTTCCCTTTTACAAAATCTCCCTAGCATGCGTTTTTAGGTAATTGCCTAATTTTAATCTAAACCGAATTAAGGAAGGATGTTTTAAATGAAGTACTTTGTAGTCAGAGGTTTGATTTTACCCTTGTTTATTAGCAGCAACTTTACCATGTTTGCCCATAAGAATAATCAATTTATAGGTCTTCAAGATCATAGTTCTCAAAGCAAAGAAATTATTTGTCTTGCCAATATAGTTCAAAATCCAAGTGAATGTTATTTAGTCAAATTTCAGAATAAGTGGGGAATTGTCTTTCATAATCGAATGAATACTTTTCCTATAGTACTTAAAGAAGAGATAGCTATAAAAGTCATTATTAAATTAAAAGAGTTAGATGAGGAGATTGTAATAAGTAATTTCTATAGCTCTAAAGATGTTATCCAATTTGCTACATGTGCAGCAATGATTGTTATTCATAATGAGCCAAATCCAGCTTATCCTTTAATGACTTTTGAAGAAGCTAGCAGAACTGTATCACGTTGGTCTTGTTTAGATAAATAAGATTGAATATTTTCTAGTAGGAAAATTCGTATCATAATGATAAGTAAAGATTCTGCCTACAGCTAGTGGATTTTCGTAAGTTGTAGGCAGTTCTATTTTGTGGTTGGATATCCTCCAATAAAAATGACTTATTCTTCGATGAAAAGGCTTGACATTATTGGAAGCTTTTCTACAATGTAAATCTGTTTTTGAGGTTTTTACCGAATTTTGTAATTTATGGTCATTTCTACTTCTACGTCTATTCTATCAAAGTCCTCCAAACCCCGACCAGCAAACATTATTCGCCTTCTATTACAGTTGTAAAATCCAAATCCTACTCAATTAATAATGGCAGATCGCAATTCTTCTGGGGTGCTCCCCAAAAATGTAACTATTTTGAAACAGATGTCATCTAAGGTTTAATAATAAGAGATATTACGCTCTTTAAAGGAGTTAAAATAGTGACTATAATCAGAAAATATAATTTATTTCCTATAATAATACTTCTTTTACTACTATCAGCTTGTAGTAGTAGTCCTAACCCTGTTCCAGATACTCCTGAAGGGGACTTTTGGGCAGACCCACCCATTTTTCAGGCTTGTCTTTCTGGCAAGGTGGAATTTACACTTACCAACAATGCTGATTTAAGTGGCGCAGAATACGAGTATGATTTTGGTGATGATACTGGCACCCTAAGGGTAACTGGTAACAATGTTTTTCACCTTTATCGTGAAAAAGGAAGCTACAGTGCTAAAGTTAAAATTTACCAAAATAATGAGTTAAAACTTGAAAAGATTCAGCAAATAGTAGTTAATGATGATGCTAACTGCGCTCCTAGCACTAGTGATGAAGAAAGTTATATAGTTGTATTAAAAGATAATGTAGCCAGCATAGATAGTGTGCTAGGTGAGGTTACTAGTAATATAGGTGGCGAGCAAGTTCAAAACTATCAAAATGCTTTAAGAGGCTTCGCTGTGAATTTAAGTAGTCAAGAAGCAACCCAACTCGGTCGTCTAGACGAAGTTGATTTTGTTGAGCTAGATCGTATTATTAAACTTGATACTACACAAAGCCCAGTCCCTTCCTGGGGCTTGGGACGGGTAGATCAGCGTGACGGCCCAGAAGATAATAGCTATAGCTATGATGGAACAGGGCAAGGTGTTCATGCTTACATAATTGATTCTGGTATTCGCTCGAGCCACCAAGATTTTACTGGCCGTGTAACAGGTGGCACTACTTTTGTTAATGATGGCCTTGGCACAGGTGATTGTAATGGTCACGGTACACATGTAGCAGGCACATTGGGTGGTAGCACTTATGGTGTTGCTAAACAAGTTAGTTTGCATCCTGTGAGGATTTTTTCCTGCGAGGGTTCAACTCGAGTCTCCACGGTAATAAAAGCTGTAGATTGGGTAACCCAAAATCATCAAAAGCCTGCTGTAGCTAATATGTCATTAGGAGGTGGCGTTTCAAATAGTTTAGATGCGGCAGTGAATAATTCTATTGGTAGGGGAATTGTGTATGTCCTTGCTGCAGGAAATGAAAATACTGATGCTTGCGGACAATCCCCTGCACGTGTGGGTAAAGGTAACGCTATTACGGTAGGCTCGAGCACTCTATTAGATAAAGCTTCCGTTTTTTCTAACCAAGGTCCGTGTGTTGATCTTTTTGCTCCCGGTAGCAGCATTATTTCAACTTGGATAGATAGTGATACAGATAACAAATCAATTAGTGGTACTTCTATGGCTGCTCCTCATGTAGCTGGTGCTGCAGCCATTTACTTAGCAAAAAATCCTAATGCTACACCAGCCAAAGTGCAGAGTGTCTTGCTAGATCTAGCTTCTAGAGATAAGCTTAGAGGTGTAAACTCAAACACACCTAACTTACTAATCTATGTTGAGCCTAGTAAAGGAAATGGTAGTGGAGTAAAAGTTGAGCTTGATAGAAACAACGTTACTCTTCAACCCGGTCAACGAATTGAAATTACTGCTCATGTTATAGGTACCAATAATACTAATGTGACTTGGGTAGCAGGCGAAGGTAGCGGTGGAATAAATGGTAATGGTAATAAAGTACTATACACTGCCCCAAAAAGAGCAGGGACATTCTTTCTTAGAGCTACTAGTGTAGCCGATCCTAGTGCTAGTGATACAGCTGTTATTAAAGTGGCTACAGCGGTATCTGTTACCCTAACACCAGCAAATATAGAACTTAAACCTAATGGGCAGGTAACTTTTACTGCTCTGGTAGAAGGTTCCCAAAACACTGATGTAACTTGGGAAGTAAGCGATGGTAACTTAAACGGTACTGGTAACACTGTAACTTACACAGCACCAGCAACTCCCGGTGTGCAAATCATCTCAGCCACTAGTGTAGCCAATCCTAATGCTAAAGCTCTGGCCAAAATTATTGTAAGTAATGAAGCTGATGACTGTAGCCAAGGTGCACATGTTTCTATAAGCCCTGAAAGAGCTACGCTGGACAAAAACGAAAAATTAGCTTTTATTGCTACAGTAACTTGCACTAATAACACAGTGGTTAACTGGGAGGTGACTCCTATAAACAGCAATAACATTGCAACAAATCAAATCCAGCCTCAGGGTAGTAGCCAACATATTTTTATCTTCGGCTTATGTGGTGCTCCTGATGATTGGACTTTAACAGCTATAAGTGCTGCAAATCCTAATAAAAGAGCCACTGCTACTATTATTTGTAAAGATAATTAGAGGATTTAGGAAATCCAAAAAGGATTTTTGACTTGTTTAGCCTTAAATAAGGAGGATAAATAATTAATGAAAGTGACTAAATATATTAAGTGGTTAATAATTGCAACTCTTTTAATTTGCTTTTCAGGTTGTGGAGGAGGGGGACCTGTTAAGGTTTTGTCAAAAGGTACTATTCAGGTTACGAGTACCAAATCTAAAAAATGTGAATTTGCAGAGTTTGAAGCTAAATTAGAAAATGTGACAGGCAAGGTTAGCTTTAAATATGACTTTGGTGATGGCACTAAGATGGAAACAGAAGAATTAGTAGTAAAACACATATTTGTAGAAGCTAAAGACTTTACAGTTACCGCTAAGGCTTTTGAAGATGGCAAAGAAATCATCAACGAAAATATTGTAGTAACTGTAACTGGTGGACCAGAGTGTACTTATATAGCTCTAGTTGATGAATCATCAGCAAGCCTTCAAACTCAAGATATAGGAAGTATTGCCAGAAGCATTATTAATGATGCCGATGGTGAGCTTATACATGTTTATGACAAGGTTTTGACTGGCTTTGCAGCTAAGCTAAGTCCTGAGGCTGCCAATACTGTAGGTACTTTGGCAGAAGTTAGTACTGTGGCACTTAGTGCGCCTGTAGGGCTTAATGCTATTCAAAAGACACCTGCAGGAGCTTGGGGGCTCGATAGAATTGATCAGCGAGATAGACCTCTTGATGGCAACTATAACTATGAAGCTACTGGTAAGGGAGTAGATGTTTATATTCTTGATACAGGACTTTGGACAAGTCATCAAGAGTTTCAAGGTAGGGTTGGACTTGGTAGAAACATTGTTTTTGGCGAAAATTCGAATGATCCTAATGATTGCCATGGTCATGGTACACATGTTACAGGTATCCTTGCGGGAACAACATTTGGTGTAGCCAAAGAAGCCAATATTCATCCTGTTAAGGTTTTCCCTGGCTGCTCGGGGTTTACTCCATTGGCAAATATAATAGAAGGAATAGACTGGGTTGCAGGTCAATTTAATCCTAATGACAATAAAACAGTGATTGTTAACATGAGCTTGAGTATCCCTGCTGGCGGCGTTGCTCAAATTTTAGAGCAAGCAGTACGTGAGGCTTTGGGTAGAGGTATTGTTTTTGTAGTAGCTGCAGGTAATGACTTTGGTAATGCTTGTGATTATGCTCCTGCTAGTCTGGGCACTGGTGATGTCATAACTGTAGGTGGTAGTAAGAGAGCAGATGTAGTTATGGGACAATCTAATCAAGGTGAGTGTGTTGATATTTTTGCACCTGGAGAAAACATTGTTTCTGCTTGGAAAGGAGGCAATACCAATACTGAAGAGTCAACAGGCACTTCTATGGCAGCACCACATGTAGCAGGAGTGGCAGCTTTGTATCTTGAAAGAAATCCTAGTGCTACACCAAAAGAAGTGGAAAGTGCTATCAAGTCGGTGGCTACTTCTGGGAAATTAGCCGATTTAAAAAGTAACACTGCTAATCTACTACTTCATGTAGCTGCACAGGGAGGTTCTCAAACTGTTAATGTAAGGATAGATCCTGAAGATGTAACCTTGCAGCCAGGACAGCAGCAGGCTTTTACAGCTACAGTCACAGGCACTACTAATACAGCTATTACTTGGGATTTTTCAGCTGGTAGTGTTAGTGGGAATGGCAGTACTGTAACTATTACTGCACCTAACACAGCAGGAGACTATACGTTAACAGCAACTAGTGTTGCAGACCCTAATGAAAGTGCTACAGCCAATATAACTGTTGCAAACACAGGTGGGGGACAAGGGAGTCTGGAAATCAATATTAGTACAATTGTTGGCACACCAATAATTAAGGTTATTGGGCCTGCAGGCTTTGTTAAAGAATTAAACAGCACTGAAACTCTAAATGATTTAGCATCAGGAACCTATACCATAACTGCTGAAGACATTATTGATAATCCTAATGGTAACATAATAGATAATGCTTATAGTGCCACCATTAATCCCTCTGAAGTAGTTGTTACTGCTAACAACACTGCAAAAGTAGATGTAACCTATGGTAAAAGAGGTGGTAGCAGTAGTCTCTGGGCAGCTTTGGCTGGCCAAGAAGGGCTAAGTAGTTTTGAAATAGATTTATTGGCGAAATCAGGGAGTCCAAAGGCCAGCAGTAAAATTAAAGGTGGTAATACTGCCCTTTCTGAAGCTTATGACATTACTTTTGATCCTCGAGGAAATTTGTGGGTTACTAGTTTTATAAGTGGAAGCATACTTAGATTCAACCCTTCACAACAAGAAAATGCAGGTAATTTTAAACCTGATGTGATTTTGAGCGGTTCTAGCTTGCAACAAGTAACTTGCCTAGCCTTCGATTCAGAGGGGAGTCTCTGGGCAGGGACACGTAAAAATCAAATTGTTAAATTCACAGCTGAACAGTTAACTTCTTCAGGTGCTCCAGAACCTACTATTACTATAAGTCGGACTTCCCTCTATGCCCCTGAAGATTGTGCTTTTGATGCTGATGGTAGTTTGTGGATGTCACTATTTAATACTGACCCAGATTATACACTAAGTGATGATTATGTAAAAGGCACAGGGGTTGGTGCTATAATGTATAGCAGCACTCAATTAAGCAAGTCAGCAAATAATGTTGTTCCTGCCATTACTCTAGAAGGATTCTCTACTCATGGAGGTGGGATTGCCTTTGATGCTCAGGGAAATTTGTGGATAGGTCATCAAACAGGTTTATTAGGCACTAATCTTATAGGTGAATTGTTCAAGTTTAATAAAGATCAATTAGGTCAATCTTCTAATAACATTGAGCCTGAGATAAGAGTAACACCACTTAACAATAATGCACCTAGATCCTTGGCCTTTGATGCTCAGGGAAATCTTTGGGTGTTAACATTATCTCACTATATAGAGGGTACTGATCATTATGAGTACGAGGTACATAAGTATACTGCCAGAGCAGCAGCTGGCTTGGATGGTTCTAATCCCCAACCAACAATAAAAATTAAAGTGGAAACTGGTCTTATCATAAACGCTATAGCATTTAACCCACCACCAACAAATCTGCCCTTGAATCAATAGCATGGATGTCAGTAAGAGTTTTTCTCGAGCAACTTTCAAAATTTTGGAGGGTTAGACTAACCAAGATTTTTCTGGTTAGCTATAGCAAGGCTAAACTAGTTTTATTAATAAAACTATCTGGTGTTAAAACATTAAAAGAATATTTTCAGGAGCATAAATAATGATGAAATTTACTAAATGTATAAAATGGTTAATAATTTTAACCCTCTTAATTTATTTTGTAGGCTGTAGTAAATCAGGAAAAAGGCCTATTAAACCTAACTCAAAAGGTACAATTCAGGCTGTAAACACCAAACCGAAAAAATGTGAAATTGCAGAGTTTGAAGCTAAATTAGAAAGTGTAACAGGCAAAGTTAGCTTTAGCTATGACTTTGGTGATGGCACAAATGTACAAACAGAGGAACTATCTATAGAGCACATATATGTAGAGGCCAAAAGCTTCACAGTTACCGCTAAAGCTTTTGAAGATGGCAAAGAAATTATAAATGACAATATTGTAGTAACTGTAACTGACGGACCAGAGTGTACTTATATAGCTCTAGTTGATGAATCAGCGACCAATCTGCAAACTCAAGATATCGATAGTGTTGCTAGGAATATAATTAGTGATGCTGACGGTGAGCTTGTACACATTTATGACAAGGTCTTAACTGGTTTTGCAGCTAGGTTAAGCCCCAAAGCTGCCAATACAGTAGGCAATCTAGCAGAGGTTAGCACCTTAGCGCTTAGTACACCTGTTGGGCTTAGTGCTATTCAAAAACCACCTACAGGAGCGTGGGGGCTTGATCGGATTGATCAACGAGATAGACCTCTTGATGGTAACTATAACTATGAGGGTTCTGGTAAAGGAGTAAGTGTTTATATTCTTGATACAGGACTTTGGGCTAACCATCAAGAATTTCAAGGTAGAGTAGGACTTGGTAGGAACATCGTTTTTAGTGAGGACTCCAATAATCCTAATGATTGCCATGGCCATGGTACGCATGTTGCAGGTATTGTTGCAGGAACAACATTTGGTGTAGCCAAAGAAGCCAATGTTCATCCTGTCAAGGTTTTTCCTAATTGCTCAGGCTTCACTCCATTAGCAAATATAATAGAAGGAATAGATTGGGTTGCAGGTCAAGTTAATCCTAATGACAACAAAACTGTTATTGTTAATATGAGCTTGAGTATTCCTGCAGGGAGTGGTTCTCAGATTTTAGAGCAAGCGGTACGGGATGCTTTGGGTAGAGGTATTGTTTTTGTAGTAGCTGCAGGCAATGACTTTGGTAATGCTTGTGATTATGCTCCTGCTAGTTTGGGCATAGGTGACGTCATAACTGTAGGTGGTAGTAATAGAGCAGATGTAGTTATGGGAGAGTCTAACCAAGGTGAATGTGTTGATATTTTTGCACCTGGAAAGGAAATTGTTTCTGCTTGGGAAGGAGGTAATAGCAACACTCGAGAATTAAGTGGGACTTCTATGGCTGCACCACATGTAGCAGGAGTGGCAGCTTTGTATCTTGAAAGAAATCCTAGTGCTACCCCAAAAGAAGTGGAAAGTGCTATCAAGTTGGTGGCTACTTCTGGGAAATTAGCCGATTTAAAAAGTAACACTGCTAATCTACTACTTTATGTAGCTGTACAGGGAGGTTCTCAAACTGTTAATGTAAGGATAGATCCTGAAGATGTAACCTTGCAGCCGGGACAGCAGCAGGCTTTTACAGCTACAGTCACAGGCACTACCAATACAGCTGTCACATGGGATTTTTCAGGTGGTGGTGTTAGCGGAGATGGCAGTACTGTAACAATTACTGCACCGAATACAGCAAGAGACTACACGTTAACAGCCACCAGTGTTGCCGATTCTAATGAAAGTGCCACAGCCAATATAACTGTAGAAGCCACTTCTACCCCTGAGCCTGATATTACTGACCCTAACCCTAATGTAGTGACTCTTAATGCAAATATCAATCAAAGTGCCAGCTCTTCTTTTAACTTTGGTAACACTGGTGATGCTACACTTACCTACCAAACTAGCTCTTCACAAACATGGTTAAGTGTTATAAGCAACGGCAATGGTAGTGTGCCCGCTAGTGGTAATATTCAGGTAGATATACAAGCTACTTGCCCAGCTAGTGAGGGCACTTTACAGGGTACAATTGTTATTACCTCCAATGACCCTGACGAAAACATTAAAAACTTTAACGTGACCTTGAATTGTACTGCTCCGCAAGGTAATAGACCACCTGTTGCCAAAGATGATAGCTACAGTGTTAACGAGGATGATTTTGAGTTGGCGGTAAGTGATTTTGCATCAGGTTTACTTGGCAATGACACTGATCCTGATGGTGATTCGCTCGAGGTCCTCAATATACTTGAAATTCAAGGACTAAGCCTTAGTAGTGGCAAGCTAACTACAGCTGGCCTACCATTACCAAGTGGAGCAATACTCTCTGTACCAGCTAATGGAACTTTTACCTATCAACCCAATGGTGTTTTTGAAAATCTAAATGGTGGTGAGACAGCTGTAGATACTTTTACCTATACAGTGACAGATAATAGAGGTGGTACGGATACTGGTACTGTTCGTATAACTATTATTGGAACAGATGACTAAACAAAGTTCTCTGTATATAACCTTATAAAAGCTTTTCCTTAACTAAACCCCGCTCAATAACAAAAAGTTGACTTATTAAGCCAACTGAATGAGTATAGTCTGACTCTGATATCAGAACTGAAACACCTTCATTTTCTAAATCACTAATGACCTCTACAAGTCTCTGAGCTAAAGCTGGAGCAACTCCCTCAAAAGGCTCATCTAGTAAAAGGAGTTTGGTACTACATATTAGGGCTCGAGCCAAGGCTACTAACTTTTGTTGCCCTCCACTAAGATGTAAAACCTTTCGCCTACTAATCTTAGCTAATTCTGGCATAAGGTCAAAAATCCAACGAAGTCTGTTTTGCAAAAAGTACTGTTTGGTAGCCCAAACTGGTAAGAGAATATTTTGCTGAATAGTCCACTGTGGTACCAACCGACGATCCTCAGGCATATAGCCAATACCTAATAAAACACGTTTGTCAGCAGACGCCCTTACTAGGTTTCTATCTTCGAATTTAATAGTGCCATTACTGGGCTCGAGCAAACCCATAACACTACGCATCAAAGTGGTCTTACCTGCACCATTACGTCCTATGAGGCCAACCATCTTACTGCTGGTCATACTCAAGCTGACATTATTTAGAACTTTATTTCCTGCTATAGCAACACTTAAATCTTCAATAGCTAACATCAAGCTTCCTCCTGCTCATCATTTTGGCTATCATTAACCTGATTAGCATTATCCTGACTTTCACTATCCTGATTATTATCATGTTGACTATCACTATCCCAACTAACTCTTATTTTCTGATCATCTTGGTTATCTTTACCCTCATCATCCTGACGGTGTAACTCTTTTCCTACTATATATTCCTTGACCTTCTCATCGTTAAGTACCTTCTTAACAACATCATTGGCAATAACTCTACCTTCATAAAAGGCAATAGCCCTAGTACAAAAACGCTCTACTATTTCCATGTCGTGTTCTATTATCAGCACTGTAGTGTTAAGAGTGTCCAATGCCTTCATAAGGCGTTTCATCATAGGAAATTTTTCTTCAGCACTAACACCACTAGTAGGCTCATCAAGCAAAATCAATTTTGGATCACTAGCAGTAGCCATAGCTATATCTAAGAGCTTTCTTTTACCTTGAGGCAAAGTACTGGCCTGAACATTAATATCTTCTAAAAGGTCAAAGCTATTTAAAACTTGTTCGACCTGCTCAAAATTTCTCTTGTTAAGCAGTGGTTTGAAAAAGCTTGACTTAGCTTTTTCTGATAACCCTAGAGCTATAAGTATGTTATCGCCAACAGAAAGCTCAGAAAAAAGTTGGGGTATTTGGAAAGATCGGCAAACACCTAAACTAGTTATTTTACGTGGAGGTAAAGAGGTAATGTTTTTACCCTCATAAAAAATCCTTCCTCTACTTGGCCTCAAATAGCCAGTGACAAGGTTAATGAAGGTGGTTTTACCAGCGCCATTAGCTCCAATAACACCTACTCGCTCACCACTTTCTAAACTAATATTTACATTTTTAGCAGCCACTACTGCCCCAAAATATCTGCTCAAGGATCTAGTTTCTAGAATTGCTGACATTTTTCTTCCTTACAGGTGATAGAAGTGACCACAAACCACGAGGTAAAAACAGGATAATAAAGAGCATAACTGCACCTATAATCATTTGCCAAGTATTAGGGGCATATTGACTAGCCTGAGAGCGAATGGCTTCAAATAAGATAGATCCTAAAATTGGAGCAATCACACTACCTGAGCCACTAAGTAAAGCAACAAAAACAAATTCTCCAGAAGTAGTCCAAAAAGCCATTTGTGGTTCTACATGACCTATGGCAATAGCTACCAGTACACCACCTACAGCGGAAATGGCAGCGGAAAGTACATAAATAGCATAGGTAGCTTTGTATACCGAACCTCCTAGGTACTCTACTCTGATTTCGTTATCACGTATGGCCTCAGCTAAGCGGCCTTTACGTGAAGCTAGAAATCGATGTGCAATTAAAGCCATCAAGTAAACCACTAGAACAATAAATATAAAATTTGTATATAGCTGCAAGTCACCTTCTGGAAAAAAGTACGCAAAAGTTGTATTAGGTAAATTAAAACCGTCAGTGCTTCCCAAGGCTGAATTGTTGACCAAAGCGCCATAGAGGACCATGGAGAAAGCCAAAGTAAGCATTGCATAGAAGATGGCTCTATAACGGGCTAGAAGTAACCCTAATACCATAGCAACAATAACAGCAACAATTACTCCTATTCCAAGCAGTAAAAAGGCGTCAGTTATGATTAAATCTCCAATGTTTGGTAACACAGAGACTTCTCTGCCTCCCAAAACCCAAGCTATAGCTTTATTAATGCAATTAATACCTGCATTGATAACATCAACCAATTGCCCTGTTCCAGCCATAGCAGCAACATAACCACCCAAACAAAAGTAAAGACCCTGCCCAAAAGAGACAAGCCCAGCACGCATTTGCAGCATAACTGCCAGAACTACTAAGCCATTAGCCAAGGCTATTTGCAGCATAAAAACTAACCACTTAGGCAAAGGTAACCATGTAGGCCAAATTACGTTTTCGGGCAACCATGCTAACCATTCTCTAGGAAGTCCAACAGCAACCCCCAAAATTAACAGTAGGGTTAAAAATAGAATCGTGAAATCTCTTCTCATATTTTGCGCCCCTCACGTAAAGCAAAAAGGCCTCGAGGACGTATAATAAGCACTAAAGCCATTATAATATAAATAATAAATATTTCTGCCTGAGGGTAAAGATTAATTGCAGCAACCTTAGCAAATCCTACCATAAGTGCTCCAAGGAAGGCTCCTTGAATACTGCCCAAGCCACCAATAACAGCAACAGCAAAAGCTAGCACAATTACCTCAGCGCCGATACCAAGAGATGCACCTCCTACAGGAGCATTAAAGGCACCAGCTAAAGCAGCAAGGAAAGCACCTACTACAAATGTGAAAGTAAATATGCCTGTAACATTAACACCAAAAGCTTGACTCATCTCGCGATCATGAATAACAGCCACTAATAGTTTTCCTTGTTTTGTTTTATTGAGAGCCCACCAAACAACTATACCACTTAGTAGAGCAATAGCTACGCGCAGAAAGTCGTAGTTGGAATGAGCTATGCCATAAATATCTGTTGAGCCCAAGAAATTAGCAACTTGATAAGCATTATAGGAATCAACTCCCCAAATGAGCTTGATAACATCTTCTAAGATCAGAAAAATAGCATAGGTAACAAGCACCATAACTACTTCATTATGTTGATTCATAAAGCGCAAAGCACCACGTTCTACCAAAATGCCAAAGACTATACCTACAGTCAGTGCTGCTATAAAAAGTATTAAGTAGCTCGAGGCATCAGGAAAACGTCCAGCCAGATAGAAACCTACTACCAATAGCAGCAAGTAAACATCTAAAAGACGAGTATAGAGTTTACTGCTGGTTTTTATAATACTTAGGAATGTAAATCTAATAAAATTAACAGCAGCTAGTAAGGTACAAGCTACAGTAAGCATTATGCTAGTTAAAACCACCAAATAAACTCCACTTAAAAACGGTGTTGAAGGTAAGTTTTGTAGCGGTAATAACTTCATTGTAATATTTGCAGTACCCAAGGCTATTAGTATTCCAGCTATCATACGTAAAGCTCGAGGTTGAACTTGAGCAGCTAGTATTTGAGCAATAACTAAAGCAAGTACAAAGAGTCCAACACCAAAGTAAGGCAGTTCAATCGGCTCTGTTGAAGCTGCCCACGGCAAGTACAAAGAAAAACCATCTGTGATAAATGGCTGCAGGAAAAAACCTGCTACAGCTGTTAAGCCTAAAGTAAACAATACAACTAGTAAGGCGCTCGCTGTACTAATGCTTGCTACAAAACGAACTAATATAGTTGTCAGTACAATTGCTAAAGCACATACTGCCACTACATAAACATAGCCCAGCATTGTCTCAGACAAAACCATTTGCTCAAATTCAAATAAGGGCAGTGAAGAAAGAGTAATATTTCCAGCCAAAGTTTCTTGATGAAAAGGTAGCAAAAATTTTGTTACTAAAAAGATAGCACCAATTGCTACTGCCAATGCTGCTAGGGCTTTCAACAATTGAAAGTACATCTTTGAAGTGATTAGCCGTGTAAAAAAGTAGATTAGTACCATTGCTAAAAGAAGCATAAGGACATATCTAAATGGTTGAGAAAAGCTAGTTGTATCGAAATAAAACTCCATTTTCTCAGCTAGGGCCTTGATTCCTGGTGGCCACTCACCTGAGAGATAGAAGTTTAAGCTTGAGGCTGCAGCATAAGCACCCAAAGCATAAAAACTACCATGGGCTATGTTCAAAACACGCATCACTCCATAAATCAAAGTGAGTCCCAAAGAAACGGTAAAAACCCAAGCAGCGTAGAAAAGACCGTCTAGTGAAATAACTATAAACTGTTCCATGCAATATATACCTTAAAATTTTTAGACCAACTCATAAGTTATACAACTTATAACCATATTGAGTATCTAAATGACATTAAAAACACAAGTAAAAATTGAAAATTGTTTAGTAGAGCAACTAAAATCAGCAAGCTTCTCTAGATTGAGAAAGCTTACCATAGTTCTCTAAACCTTTGATGTTTGTTGGACAAATACAACATAAATCTTCTTGTTTGTCAAGTCCTAAATAGCTACTCCACGTATGATTATTAATAACCAGCTAACTGTACTTTAGATTAATTCTATGTTAAAGCACTCACTTATTTGACATTTCCCGCAACCAAAGCTAGGAAATTCTTACCTTACAGATCCGTAGGGAACCTATAAAAGCACTTCAGGCACACCCTGCCCTACATATGCACATATAAATAGATTCCTGTTAGAGATAGCTTGGCTATCATTCTAATGCTCAACATCTTGTTACCAGCATCTTAACAAAAGGAAACCTCAAAATCAAGTCTGCCCCTATGTGCCTATCACACCAATATTAAAGGAAGTAAAGATTAAATAGTCCTTTCTTTAGGTAATTGATATACTAAAAACGGGTTAAAAATGAACATTTTGCATAGAAAAATTTACGGGTATTATGTGCTGTACACCTAATAGATTTTTAAAGTAAATGTTCAAAACTAAACCGTTTAAAGTATAGTTTTAGAGAAATAATGGGAAACGATCTAATTTATGTGCTTATATAAATCATTTTATATAGAAAAGGCTATACTTACCCTTAAGTTCTTTATTCCCTATTAAGAGCAGAACAAACCTATTACTATTAATTTAATATTTGCGAGGAGGTTACTGTATTAGCTACTCTATCAGCCTTTAAAGAATTCTCTTTTGCTTGGTTCATTGAGATTCTGATATCTCTTTCTTCAAGTAAGTATTGTTTTAGAAAGTCAAGCAATTGATAATTTCCACTTGGTGTGCGAATTAGTAACGAATGCTCCAAGTAGGTTGCAAGATGGGTTATCTCTGCCCCTGCAACTTTTAGAGCTTGTTGGCGGCTAAAAGGGTCATTAAAATCAGCTAGGCGTTGATAAATAAGTTTCTCTTCAGAGCTAAGATTAATGTAAGTTTCTTGAAAAATATCTCTTAAACTTCTTTGTCGAGTAGGCATGTCTCTAAAAGAGGTATTCAGAACATCACTGTTACGTTTAAGCTCTTCAGCAATTTCTCTACAGGATAGACTACGCATTTTGTGTGCTGCAAGCTTAACCCCTAAGGGTAATCCACCTGTAAACTTACAAATCTGCACAACATCTTTAGCATTATTTCTATTTAGTCTAAAACTGGGCTTAACTCTTCTTGCTAATTGTAGAAATAATTCAACAGCACTATAATTATCACTATTTATTAAACTTTCATCCTCAGGAAAAGTTAAAGCTTCAACTCCTAAAAGCCATTCTTCATTTAAACCTAAATGGTGCCTTGAAGTAGCTAGTAACTTTACTTTGGGCAGAGCAAGTAACTTTTTAAATTCCATAGCACTATCTATAAAATAGTCTGTATGATCTAAAATAAATAGGACTTGCTTGCTTTCTAGATAAACCAAAATGTCTTCTTCAAGAGTATTTGATTGTATATCTAAGTTCAAAACATAGCCAAGTTCCCTATAAAAATCCTCTTTATCTTTTAATACTAGCATGGGTATGAAATAAATCCCATCTAGAAACAACTGGCTTAATTTTAAAGCTGCTTGTTTTGCTAAAACAGTTTTACCACTACCACCTAAACCTACAAGTGTAAGTAAACGACATTCCCCTTGACCAAACAAGTTGCAAATTTCTTGCAACTCAAAGTCACGCCCTAAAAAGGGATTTGTATCCTCTTTTAGATTGTATAGCAAAGCAATCTTATGATCTGACTTCTTAACATTTTTATCTATATTTACAATTTTCTGTGTGTTTTTATCTTCCTTTAAATGTTTTACAGTAAGAATTTCTTGAGCTAGCTCACTAAGCTTGGCACTTGGTGCAATACCTAATTCTCTTTTTAATACTGCTCGTACATCTTGATAAAATTTTAGGGCTGTGGAGCGATCACCTATGCTTATTGCCATTTCCATAGCCTTAATATAATGGTCTTCAATAAAGGAGTTTGTAGCAATAGCAAGTCGTAAATATTCCAAGGCCTTATGTATATTACCATCTTTTTGAGCTTGTTTGCTTAGGCTATTAAGTATCCTCAAATATTGATTTTCATAACTTTCCCTTGCCTGCCCAAGCCAATCCTCAAAAGGCTCTGCATTACGAAGGTGGAAACCTGCAAGTAAAGCTCCTTTATAAATTCGAGCTGCCCCTTCCAAATTCTTACACTTTAAAGCATTGTCAAAGGACCACACATCAATTTCTATATCCTGTGTAAGCTTTATTTCTTGTCCAAAACTTTGAACAAGGTTACATTCAACTGTACGGTTAATGCGTGATATTTCGTCACGCAAACTACGTCTTGCTCTTTTATCATCCTGCTCTGGCCACAAAAGAGCGTCAAGTTCGTGCCGCTGTACAGGATTTCTACACAATGCAAGATAAGCTAATAAAGCTATAGCTTTACGTGTACCTAATTTTAGAGGCGTATGAACCCTTCCTAAAGATGGAGAGCCAAAAAGTTTTAGATATAAAGTATTTGAGGTATTCATGGATAAAGAGGGTAGGGTTATGATTTCATCCAATCTTAATCTTAATTAGAATTAACATGCATGATGTCTTATAAGTCTTATAAAGATTTTGTCAGGTTACAATTTCACAAATAAACTCAATACATCTACATTATGAAGTAAACACTAAGCTTATACATGAATAAGATATTAAGGTAACGTTATATAAAAATATAGATTATAAAAGCACAATCGCATGAGGAAAGAAATGAGCTTCAGCACACAAAATCCTCAAACATAATGAAATACTTACACTTAATTATCTTCAATGTTTTAACACTTTCCAAACCTTGAAAGCTCAAAATTGTTCAAAAAAGCTCTTAATGTGTTTTAGTTTTAAGGATATGCATTTTCAATGCTCATAATAAGCGTGTCCAATAATAAGAATGTCAATAGTGTTGAGATTTGAATCTAGAATTAAAATAATAATGCTTTAAAAAGCATTAGGCAAATATCATAAACTAGGCCCTTAAAACCTACAAAGAGCTGATAGAATTCCTCATTAAATTTACGAGGAAAGAATTTATTTGAACATCTACAGCTTCTATTATTTTACGATTTTTTCGACACTTTTTCGACACTTTTTCGATATACACGCATGCAGAATGCTTTTAGTTATTTTTGGTAATAACACTAAGAAAACTTCTTATGCTCACTTCTTCAATCTCATATTTTACCTTACTTATCTATTAAGGAGCACTATGTCAAACATCTATAATGAGATAAAAATACAGTTACAACAAAAGCCTAAGGTTTGGCTTGTGACAGGTGTAGCTGGTTTCATTGGCTCTAATTTACTCGAGCACCTCTTAAAACTAGATCAGTATGTCATCGGTATAGATAACTTTCGCACGGGTAAGCGTGAAAATCTACAAGAAATTCAAACATCCCTTAGTGCCAAGACATGGTCACATTTCCGCTTTATTAAAGGTGACATAACTAATCCTGCTGATTGTTTGGCAGCCATGCATGGAGTTGACTATGTTCTCCATCAAGCTGCCATAGGGTCTGTACCTTTATCCATAGAAGACCCTAGTGAAGCTAATCTTATTAATGTAGGTGGTTTCATTAATGTTCTTGAAGCTGCTAAGAACTTGGGGGTAAAACGTGTGATCTATGCTAGCTCAAGCGCTGTATATGGTACTACTGATAGAATGCCATTAACTGAAGATAATCTAGGTGAACCTCTTTCACCTTATGCTGTTAATAAACATGTCAACGAACTTTATGCTAATACTTTTGCTCGTAATTATGGCTTAGAAGGTGTAGGCTTACGCTATTTTAATGTTTTTGGCAAACGTCAAGATCCAAACGGTACCTATGCTGCGGTTATTCCTCAATGGATTGAAACTTTATTATCTGGCAAACAGTGTCAAATAAATGGTGATGGCACAACTAGTCGTGACTTTGTACACATAGATGATGTTGTACAAGCTAATCTCCTAGCAGCTACTGCTCCTTCAAAAGTAGCGAATCAAGTCTATAATATTGGCAATGGTAAGTGCACTAACTTAAATGAACTCTATAAATACATTTATAATGGCTGCTCAATTTATTATCCTCCAGAACAGTTAAAGCAAAAACCAATCTATGCAAGCTTTCGTAAAGGTGATGTAAAACACTCACAGGCGAACATAAACAAGGCTACTGAAAAACTCAAGTACAATCCACAGGTATTAGTAAGCAAAGGCCTTGAG
Source organism: Trueperaceae bacterium (assembly GCA_965223045.1). Classification (GTDB taxonomy): domain Bacteria; phylum Deinococcota; class Deinococci; order Deinococcales; family Trueperaceae; genus CBDCVN01. The sequence goes on along the minus strand of CBDCVN010000013.1, from coordinate 1,142,128 downwards.
AGCACAATTGCTTGGTACAGCCGTTTAATAGAAAGAAAGCTAGCAGCCTAATTTATTCAAGTTTTATTTTTAAAATCAATTAATATTACAGCGCAATGTCATGGAATATAACTCCTAGACAATATAGCAAGAGTACGTTTTCGATGCGAAGCATAAGCAGTATAATTTCTGCGCTGATAGTAACGAATTAGATTTAGTGATTGAGCTATTGTCAATCTAGGTAACGGTATTGCTGCCTTGAGCAGCACTCTTGCCTGTGGCAAAGTTAAAGCTGGAGACTTTTCTCCTAACATTAAACGCATCCTCACCAGAAAATGATGTGCTAGACAAGTTAATAGTATATGGTGATGCCAACCTAAGTAGCTTCTAGTTTCGTAGTGATCAAGCCCCAGTTCTTCTTTTGATTCCTCAAACGATGTTTCTATCGGCCATCTCATTCCACTTAGCCACACTAATGTTTCTAGGCTGACTTCTTCTGAGTCATTGCACAAATAATAGCTTATCTCTCTTTTCTCATTTAGGTTACGCCGAATTACCAACCACAGTTCCACTGGCTCTTCTTCTCCCCTTGTTTCCCATATTCGCTCAAAGGCAAATTCACATACTATTGGCCCTTTACTTCCTTCTTTCACTACATGTTTACTCCATTTTTCTGCTTCTATTTCCTTTGCTAACTCATCTATCCGTATTGATTCAATATTTGCCCTTGCTAGTTTCGGCTTCCTTCCCCTACCTTTATATTCAGGTACCTTGACCTCTGGCTTCTCCTTGTATACCTGCGTATCGCAAGATACTGCTGTAAAGTACTTTTTTCCTAATTCAGCTACTCCATCTCTAAACTCGATATTATTTCCATACAATGCATCTGCTAGCACATATTCAAAGCTCAAATGCCCTCTCTCTTCTGTCTTTTTTATCATTCCTAACGCTATTTCTGGTTTGGTTCTAAATTCTAGATCCTTTGGCACTCCACATTCTTCCCTTTTTTGTTCATGCTCTTTATCAAACCATTGTTCTGGTAAGTACAACTGCCCTTCTGTTAAGGTATGTCCTTTGTTACTGGCATACCCTAGGTATACTCCTACTTGACTGTTCTCCACTTTTCCTACTGATCCACAATATTGCCTTGCTACTCCTACTGAGCTTTTTCCTTGTTTTACATTCCCTGATTCATCAACTATCAGTACTCCATCATTACCTAAACTTTCTGCAATAAGTTTTTGATGCGTGTCAATCACAGGTTCTAACTGCCAAGGGCTTTGTCCTACAAAGTTTTGCATGCTACGGACATTCAGTCCTATTGATAGTGCCATTGCTTCTATATTTTTTCGATCAAGGTTGCTTAACAAACCTTTTAGATAATGTCCTGTCCAGATCAAACTTTCAGGTCGTTTAAATGCTTCTTCAAACTCTGCTACGTATTCTTTGAGTTCTTTTGCTAGCGCTTCTATATCTGCTTCAACTAAGTTGCATTCTGGAGGACTTAAATTTACGGCCTCTTCTAATATTTCATTGTGTGCTTTATAAATGTTTTTCATAGCCTTAATTTATTATTCACACTCGCACTTTTTTCGCACTTCCCCTTACTTAATATGCAACATTGCGCTGTAGAGTTAACCTAAATATTATATCTTTTGGAGCTAGTAGTAAAATTGCCAGCCCTCTTATTTGACAAGGACAAATTCATAGGATAAGTACTTGGGCAGTCTTGACATGCCAAAAAGCTTTCGCTTACCCACTTAACCCACAATTTAATACTTCTTTTGACTAAAACGTTTATATTAGAAATATGATGAAGGTTCCCCCTAATAATTTTAAGTTTTTAAAACATTTAGGGCAACCTAAAGTATTGTTCTTTATTTACTGGTCCACATTAGGAAGGTGGTAAAGTGTGAACAAGATAATCAACTACTTAACCAGAACAACCTTGCTCCTTCTATTACTGCCAGCAGCCTGTTCTGCTGCAAATGATCCCACAATTGTTTATCAGGCACAAAATCAGCTTATAGAAGATACTTTAAGAGTAAATGTCAAAGTGTTTAATCAAGGTTCAAAGGGGCAAAATGTTTCTGATCTACCTTTTATTATAAAACTATACTCAAACCAAGACTTCAACTTAGAACCTAGTTGGACATGGGATGCGGAAAATCATAGTTGTCCTCCTAATTTTCATGAGATAGATGGTGTATTGATCAGTATTGGCGCAAGTAACATAATCACAGAAGTGATGCCTAATGAATCTTGGGATTTTGGAAGACAAGTACCATTAGAATGTATCCCTCTAAGGGGGAAATTTTATGTACAGGTATCTGTCGAAGACGATAATAGTAAAACTAAAATGATAAATGCAGGGGAAATAACACTGCCCTAAAACAGAGTAATAAAATATTGATAAGTGTTAAACAGCTAGGTAAGATTTACTCCAACGGTACAGTAGCCTTACAAAATACTAATTTAGAAGTTAAAGAGGGGGAATTTGTTTCTATAGTAGGTCCTTCTGGTTGTGGTAAGTCTACTTTATTAAAAATAATTGCAGGTCTAAGCAAAGAAACATCTGGTGAGATCAAAGTTAAAGGAAAACCCCCTAAGGGATCCAAGGGTTCTTTAGGTTTTGTTTTCCAAGAAGCGAACTTGCTACCTTGGCGTATGGTAATAGCAAATGTGGCTTTACCATTAGAGTTAGCTGGTGTAGCTAAGCAAGAACGACTCGCTCGAGCTGCAAAGGTGCTTGATTTGATGGGTTTAAGTAATTTCCTTAAAGCTTACCCTAAAGAGCTTTCTGGAGGCATGAGCATGCGTGTTTCTATTGCAAGAGCACTCATAACCAAACCACACTTATTGCTTATGGATGAGCCTTTTGGAGCACTTGATGAAATTACCCGCCAAAAACTTAATCAAGAACTTTTATATGTTAAGGAAGCTACTGGAGCTACAATTTTATATGTGACTCATAATGTTTTTGAAGCAGTTTACTTATCAGGACGTATCTTGGTGTTTAGCTCGAGCCCAGGAAAAGTAATCAAAGAAATCATAGTAAACGAGCCACCAATTCGCAATGAGGACTTTCGAGGCCAAGAGGTCTTCTCACAAGCAGTAATGAAAACCATTAAAGCACTTGGGCAAAATTTTCTTAGTTCTAATTAACTTTAGTTTGTACTTTGGCCCTTGAAAAACATCAAGAGCTAGAAGTGGTCATTTATGAGGCAAAGCCACTAATACTCCCTGTAGGAAGGTCTTTAGGAAGCCCATTTGATGGTACCTTAAGCCTAAGCACAACTTCTTCAGTCTTGCCACCTTGTGCTTGAATAGTAGCTACAACAAAATATTCTCCTCCAGCTCGGGTATCTGAAGTAATAGCAAATACAAAGTTAATCCAATCAATGTATCGAATGTTTACAGTGTTAGTATTAGATCGTCCTCTATTAACACTATCTATCCTGCGCTGGGCCACTGCTTTCTTGAGCTCAACACCCCAATCTTCATTATTAACCTCTACAAATTCACCGTTGGCACTATAAAAAAGTTGATGACCTACTAAAGTAAACCACGAGGAAACCTCTGTGACAAAGTCATCATCTTCACTTGCACCTATAGGTATTTCTAATCGACTATCGAGTTGGTTTAGTTTTCGCTCATTAAAAGCAAAATACCCTGATGGCTGCTCTACTTGCACATATATAATTTCTCCAGCAACTATGTCCACACTTTCTGTTTCTAAAACATCTTCTGCAAAAGCTACTTTTATAGGGTTTGCAGTAGCAGTGCCCAAAGCAGCTGGAGTACAGCTAGAGATAAATAGCAAAAAAATACTTCCAAAAACTATTGTAAAAAGCTTCATCACTTCTCCTAAAACTTTATATCTAATACTCCCATCATTAACAAACAATTTGAAATCCTTTCCCCTATAAGTTTGTCACTTCTAATATCTAATTGCAACTAAAAACTAAAACAGCCTTGAAACAACAGCTCAATATTCTTACTCCTAGCAAGCACAAACCAAGTGCATGCCTTAAGTACCAAAGTACTTATTACGCATTTTGTCATCAAAAAGTAGGGTTTTTGACCCCTAAAATCCCGTGCTATTTGAGGTTTTAGGGTGAAATTATTTTTTATAAAAAATGGCTACATCTCGACCCCCATCAGGTCTAAGATATATTTTTGCTCTTCGTCTGGAACAGTGTTCCGATAAAAAGACATTCCATTTGTTTCAATTCTATTTCTGGTGATTGTTTTCAGTGTTTCTATTACTTGTACAAACGTCCATCTTCTTTCCCATCCTTTTTTGTCCTTCTTGAACAATGGTCCTAATCGTTTTTGCATGTGCCACTGCACATAATACGCTAGCATACATAAAAATACATGTGCTTTGATACGATGATCTAGATTATGATACACAGGTCGCATTTCTAACTGCACTGTTTTTAAATTGCGGAATGCTTTTTCTACTTGCTCTAGTTTCTTGTAGCTAGTCACAACCTCTTCTTTGTCCATCGTTTTTTCATCTACTTTGGTTGTTATTACATAACATCCATCTAGATCCTTAGCTTTTGCTATTGCCCCTTCTTTTTTACTCCATAACAGCTTATGTTTGGTTGATTCCTTTTCTTTATTATCTCCTGTTACTTTCCAACTAATATATTTACCCATTTTGTATTTCTGTAGCACTTTTCCTACTCGTGCTCCCAATACCTCTACAGTTGTTTTTTGCTTGTAGTTTGCTATTTCTTCAAGCTCCTCAGTCGTCAGTTCAATCAGTTTTTCTCTCGTTTTTGCATCTCGTTTTGCTGATTCAGGGTTTTTGCATAAACAGTATCTTCTACTTGGATTTTCAGCGTTTACTACCTCTGTTATCTTCTTTTCATTGAACTCAGATGGCTTTATTATTCCTTTTTCTATTAGTTTATGTATTCCAGCCCTTGTTAGTGCTCCTATTGTCTTTACACCTTTTTCCTCTAATTCTTCTGCTATTGCTTCTGTTACCATTCCTCTATCCCCTACAAATATCGCTTGCTTTATTTCATACGTCTCTTTTAGTTCTCCTATCTTGTTTGAAACTGTTGTCTGATCCTTAGTATTTCCCTTGAAAACTTCTACTCCTACTGGACAACCTTCTCCATTACATATTAATCCTATTACTATTTGTTCATGTTTCTTCTTCCCGTCTCGGTTATATCCATATTTTACCAATTCGCTATTTGTGTATTGGCCTTCCAAATAACTGCTCGTGACATCATATAGTACAAGATTTCCATTCTTGAGATGTTTCTTGGCTAACTTCTTCTGAATTCCTTTTTGTCTTGCTAGCAGTCTATCTAATGCCTCATAACAATGTTTTCTTACATCTGGTCTTCCTTCTACTCCACATTGTTCCCAAAGACTACTATTATTATATTGATTGCATAATGCTAACTTGCTTCCAGCAAATATTATCCTACCTATTATCATCGCGCTTATGTTACTCACCCATGGCTGGGGTTGTGAATACATTGCCTTATCTAATCCTATTTCCTTAATCATTGACAATATCGTATGACTTGCTCCATATTCTTTACTGCCTACTATTTGTACAGCTTTTGGATTACTTTTAGCAATAACCTCATTACGAAAGGTTAGCTGTAACATTTTAAGTTGCTCTAGAGTTTGTCCTGTTATCCTTCCGAATTGTTTGTGTTTTATTTTTCCATCTTCACGATAGCTGCTACGTATTACTCCTACTGGCTTATCTGTATTCGCATACTGGATCTCTAGGTGCATATTGTTTGTAGTAGCCACTATGGCTACACTATAAAAATATATCCCTATTTTGTCAATGATATGCTGTGGCTACTTGAAAAAAGTAGAAAAGTGGTGATACTGGCTTTGGTAACAGTGTTTTTAAAGTTGAAAATGGCGTTTTTTCGATACAACTTGCGTTATTAGCTCAGGCTAACCACATTCCCAAATATTAATTGTACCTGAGCTAGAAAGGAGAATAGGGCATAAAAGACCTAATTAAGGGTTTATATGAGCCTCTTTAAAAATTGGATTCAAGGTGGGCCAATACTTGGTCAGGCTAACGCAAAACTACAAAGCATACCGAAGCCTCTTCACCAACGTATATTTCATCTTCAGCTACTGCCCCAATTACCACTGTGCCGTTAAGTTCTGAAAGTAAACTACTGAATTCACTCACCTCACTAGCTGAAGAGGTAACTGTAGCAAGCATTCCCATGGAGCGTAGATTACTATTAGTTTTACTATTTAAATGACTTACTTCATTTCTAATTGTTTCTTGAGGACTGTTTTCAGCAATAAAAAACTGGTGGGAACTAATTAGCTGACCAGCATCTACAATTTTACGGTTTTCACTAACAGACAAAGTTACATTAACCTGAGTTGACCCAATGTGATGATTAGAAGAAATAAAGGTAACAATATCTTGCTCTAAAGAATTAACTACCTGCTCAATAAGATTATCTATCTCTTCACTATTTATGTTAATCTCACCAGCTCCACGACTGCGGCTAATATCATTAACCACTTCAACCATATTAACAAACTGTTTGTAGGCCTTACTCGTCTCCTGAGAGCTAATAACACCACTGTAAATAAGTTCGCCTTTTTCAAAGCTTAATGCTCTTTTACTAATTGCCATGACTTCTGCTCGAGCTTCCTCAAGTTCCTCGCTGCTTTGGCTTAATTCTTCGTTTAAAGTAACTATTTGCCCTTGCAAGTTAGCGTTTTCCCCCTCAAGAGCTTGGTTTAACACTTCCAAGCTGTGGTTATCTTTAGCTAAAACTTCATTAGCTACTGTCAGAGAGTTATTTTGCTGTCTAAGCTCCGCTGCTTGAACGCTTAAATTAAAGATTCTATCTTGTAGTTGCTGAGCTTGCCATTGCAAAATAGTTAGATTAGTGCGAGTATTCTGCCCTTTAAATTTCAAATCAGCAATTAAACGTTGTTGTAAAGCAAATTCTTCTTGGGTGGCAACTAAATCTTCCTCTACTTCTCTAAGCTGCTCTTGACTGTTTTGCAAGGCATTCTGAGAAGCTAGGAGTTGTACTTGCAAAGTCGCCAGTTCCTTTGTTGCATTTGTCAAGTGGTTTTCAGTTTCACTTACCTGTGTTTGTAATGTAGCCATTTCCTGTTGAGCTACTTTGGCTGCCTCGAGCGCACTCTCACGTTCTTTATGAGCATTTTTTAGCTCTAGCTCAACATTTTGCAGATCTTTTTGAGCTTTTACCAAGTGATTATTGACTTCCTCAAGTTTATTCTCAGCATCATCACGTTCATTTACAACAGAGCGTAAGCTTTGCCTAGTTTGTCGTAATTCTTGACGAAAAAAGACTATCTCTTGTTGCAAGTCTAAAGTTTCTTGTTTTAAATTCCCCAGTTCGCTATTAAGCTGCGCTTTTTCTTGTTCCAAAGTACGTAAATGCTTAGCAGCTTGTTGAGCACTTAACACTATTGAAGCTGCTTCACGAAAAGCTAAAGATGAAATGCCTAGGGTTGTTAGCATAATGATAACGCCCATAGCAATGCCAATTACTTGACCACTACGTTTAGGACGCATGCCAAAGATACTCAAACGCTTCCTACCAATAAAAGTTCCTAACCTATCACCAGCATAAGCAATAACTCCAGCAAGACTAATAAGTATAGTAATTAAAGTAAGTGTGTAGGCCATGGTTTAAAGTTGAAAGTCAATCCCTAAGTAGGTATGTTTGACATCATCATTAGTTGTAAAATCTTCAGGTGACCCTTCAAAACGCACTTGGCCATCGTACATTAGATAAACTCTGTCAGCTATGGCTAAAGTCTCACGTACACTATGATCAGTTAAAAGCACACCCAAGCCACGTCTTTTACGCAAATCAGCAATCAAATTTTGAATCTCACGAATAGATTTAGGGTCAACACCTGTAAAGGGTTCATCTAGCAAAATAAAATCGGGGTCAATAGTTAGACTGCGAGCAATTTCTAGGCGTCTACGCTCACCCCCTGAAAGGGTATTAGCACGACTATTTACAAGGTTAGTCAAGCCAAATTCTTCTAGAAGCTCATTGGCCTTATCTCCTTGTGTTTTTTTGTCTAGGTCTTGAAATTCTAAAATAGAGAGCAAATTATCACGAACAGTTAATTTTCGAAAGGCACTAGGTTCCTGAGGCAAATAACCAAGTCCGTTCTGGGCACGTTTGTGCATGGGCCAACTAGTAATATTTTGATCATTTAGGTAAATCTTTCCCTTGGTAGGTTTTACAAAACCAACCATCATATAAAAACTAGTTGTTTTGCCAGCACCATTTGGCCCTAACAAAGCTACAATTTCACTAGGTTTAAGTACTATGTCAATGTTGTTAACAACAGTGCGGCCACCATATCTTTTAACTAATCCAGCAGCTGTTAATTTCACATTCTTCTTATTAATATCTGGCAAGGTTTCTGCTGTTGGAGTAGAGTTAAGGGAAGTCATATTTAGATTATGCTAGAGCTGTAAAGTGAGAGGTCAATAAGTTTAGGGTGTCATTGATTGCGTAACAGGCTTAGCATTACCCTCACCTACAAAATCAACAATGGCTACCATTTGTAAATTGCATATCTCCACTTTTTCCTAATCATATTTCTAGTTTAAGTAATAAAATGCCCCTTTAAAGTAAGACCTCTGTAAGTGTGACTAACTATACTTAATGTCAGAGGTTGTGATAAGAAAACTTTTTAGAGTTAAGGAAAATAAATACCCTAAAAAACTAAAGTCTTATTCACTAAGTTGAAAAAAAGTATTCAATGAAAGGATTAAAAAAATGAAAAAAATAATCTCTCTCTCTACTAGCAATTTTGACACTTGGTACTTTAGGTTATACACAAACAGACACACATGATGTTACTATTAAAATCCCCAATGTTCTCCGTGTTCGTATAACTGACACTGGTACGAACTCAGAAGCAGCTTCACCAGCTGTTATGTTTGATTATCAAGCAAGTGGCAATATAGACGCTTACATAACTGCCGTTACCAACAGTACACCACTCGCACCTACAACAGTAACTACCTTTGGTGATTTAAAGGTTTTTGCCAACAGAGGAACTTGGACCTTATCAGTTTCTGCCTCAGCCTTCACTTTTAGTAACAATCTAAGCTTACCAACTCCAATTCCAACCGGCACAGGTTTAGCCTTGTCTGATATCAAAGTAACACCTACAGGTACTCAAGATGCTACTGTAACAAGCCGTAATGCCAACTGGACACTCAGTACAACTTCTGCTGACATTGTTAAGGGGAATAAAACCAAAGGTTGGGCTAGTGTTGGTATACAAGGTAGTGATTATGCATTAACTGTCGATGGTGACGAAGATCCTGGTCAGTACGTAACTACCGTAACCTATACCATTGCTGCACCTTAGAAACTCATCTTGTATGATGAGGTGTAATGAAGGAACTCCTTAAGTTACTCGTCATCTTAAATTTGCTTTCAACATCCGCCACAGTAGTGGCGGATGTTGGTTTATCGCCACCTCGCATCGAGCTTTTTCTTTCTCCCGGCGAAACAATTACTGAAAGCGTAATAGTCCTAAGTAGTTCAATATAAAGCCCAGCAAATTACTATAGAGTTAAATGATTGGTCATTATCTTTTGAGGGTAGCTTTACAGAATTACCTTTAGGTAATTTGCCAGAAAGTAGTTCGAGTTGGATTACCCCAGAAGCTCTAGACATTCTCATCCCCCCTGAAGAAAGTCGTGAATTTCGTTTTTCTGTAAGTGTCCCTGATGATCCTAGTTTAGAAGGCACCTATCATGGAGCTATGTTTTTTAGGGTTGTACCCCCTCCTACAGAAACTTCTGGTATAGGAGTAATTACTACTACCCGTATAGGTCTGATAGTTTATGTTACTATCCTAAGTACAGAAAAAAACGATTCTGAACTAGTAGACTTTTACATTGATGAAACAGCAGAAAACCAAGCCTTAAAACTAATCATTGCCAATAATGGCAATACTCTTATGCGTTTAGGTGGTCGCATTGAATTACGTGATCAAACTGGTGAAAGCCAATTTGAAATAGAAGTACTTGATCTGGCCATCTTGCGTGAGAGCGAAAGGGAAATTACTTTAGCACTACCTGAAAATATGCCTTCAGGGTTTTATGTTGCACTAGCTGTTATTGAAGACAGTCGTGGTGGACTATTGGCTGGTGAATTACCTTTTACCCTGCCATGAGGGGTTCACCATGAACATCACACATAAAAGGTTAAAAACTAAGCCGTTAGCAAAATACTTTGTAATTTTTAGTTTTGTTCTAATTATGGAGCAAATGGTTTTTGCACAACAACTCAGCTTTGATTCAGCAGGATTAGTCAATTTTGCACCTAGTGAACAGGAATATACTGAAGAGCTAACTTGTGAAAGCTGTGGAGGGCTTCTACCTTCACCAACAAGCCCCGAAGTTATCTTGCGCTTGCAGCGTCAAGGTAATCCTAACCAAAGTTATCAATTACTAATCAAGCGCTCTAACTGGCTACCTAACAATGAAATTGAGCTAGAAGCTCAGTACACCATAAAAGGTAATCAAAGCGGCACTACAGTAACAAATTGGCTTTCTATTGAGGAAAGCTTAACCAGAATTTTCTCAGGTAATGATCCAGTCACTATTGTGAGCGTAGTTTATCGCTTACCTATTAGTGGTCTTGAATTAGCAGGTAACTACAGTACTACTATTACTTATCAAGAGCAAAGAAGCCAGAAAACTGTTCAACATCAGTTACAAATTAACTTTCCCTTGGTAGTAATCTTGCGGATTAACAAAAGCATTTTAACAACTGGTAGTGCTAGTATTAGCTTTGATTATGTAAGTAAAGTTGAAGACTACATTGAAGCCGTGGTAAAAGGTACCCCTTTAAGCTTTAGCAGCACGGATCTCTCCGAGGTAGAAGTTTTTAGCAATAATCCTAGTGGTTACACTGTAATGGTTTCAGCCTCACTTTTTGGGGGCACTGGTTTAAACCTAGATAACCTTAGACTTGTTCTGAAATAAGGAATTAGGCAATAAGGCAGTTCCATAAACCAGCACAAACTCCTACTACATCGTCAACAAATCCCTTAATACGATTCCTAAAAGCATACACAAGAATCTTGAAACGCTTCATTCCTCCAATGGCATTCTCAACATATACACGTATCTTGCTCACTGCTTGGTTGTGAGCCTTCTGCTCTTTACTAAGCTTGGGATTAGGGTTGGCTTTGCTCTTCCTAGGTCTCTTATGAGGTATTGCAACATCTGCTCCTTCATAATCTTTCTCGATTCCTTGATATCCTAAATCTACTGCCACTTTAATATCCTCAAACCACTCCTCCTCAGGTGGAAATTCTTCCTTTAGCATTGCATAGTCATGGTTCCGTCCTCCAAAGGTTTGTCCCACAAACAAAATTACCTTCTCCTTGCTGCTTATCACTGTGTTTTTCTGCGTGTGGTTACCCTGTTTGCCACTGTATAACTCCTGTTGCATTTCATCATCCTTTGGGCGTTGATGTTCTCGCTCTGTAACATCAATCAGTATTTCGTCAAGTCCCTCAAAAGCTGCTTTGAAATCCTCTATGTTTTCAAACTCTCTAGCTGGCATATATCCCAAACCACTTAGAGTTTTCGCCATTATTGGTGTAAGACGTTGTACCCAAGCATGGGCATTAGATCGTGATAAATCAAATTTCTCCGCTAGAACATCAAACGTTGGGTAAAGTCTAAGGTAGTAAAGAATAAAGCACAGTTTTATATTGACTGTACTTAGTTTACTGTTTCTTCCTCCTCCTGGCTTACGATGTACTTTCCCTGCTTCTAGAGCCTTTTCATAACGTTGCTTTTCATGGTCTTCTAAAGCTTTAGCAAATGCAGGTTCTAGTTCCTCTACTTTCTTTTCGCTCAATCCTGTTATACTTCTTACTTGTCGGTCATCTCTTGGTAGTAACATTCCTTTATTTTGACCGATTTATTTATTTCAGAACAACTCTATTTATCTTAAAGGGAAATCCATAAATAATCAGAGTTTTACAGACAGTAGAGCTACTGGTAGTTTTCTTACTCTAGCAAAAGCCGAAGATTATGCTCTCTTTGTTGATGGTAGTGAAGAGCCGGGGGAATATCATATTGTGGTAAGTTATCAAGCAACCAAAAACCCTTAGGGTAGTAGAACCCGAAAGCGTTCAATTCTCTGATAGCTAATTCCCTCAATTGAAACAATCTTTAGAGTTGTTCGGAAATAAATAGTTTAAACAATCAAAAAATTCCAAAGCCCCCCACAGACAGCTATAACGCTATCTGCAAAACCTGTCTTGCGATTCCGAAAGGCATGCACTAGTATATTAAAGCGTTTCATACCTCCTATGGCATGTTCTACATATATCCTTGCTTTGCCCAGCCTTTTATTCCTCTCCTTCTCTGCTTCTGTTAGCTCTGGATTAGGATTCTTTTTACTCTTCCTTGGCTTTTTCTTTGGTATCGCTGCTCCTATCCCATAATCCTTGTTTATACCTTGATAACCTGAGTCTAGATTTGCTCTTTTTCCCTCCTCTTTCAGCCAGCCTTGTTTAGGTGGAAACTCCTCCTTAAACATCCCATAGTCATGTCTCCGCCCAGCAAATGTCCTTCCTACATAGATTATTACCTTTCTTCCTGTTGCTATTATTGTGTTTTTTACCGTGTGCCCCTTCTTTTTTCCACTATATAGCTCCTCCTGCTTTTCTTCTTCACTAGGGCGTCTATGTTTCCTTTCTGTAGCATCAATCAGTAGAGTTGTTCGGAAATAAATAGTTTAAACAATCAAAAAATTCCAAAGCCCCCCACAGACAGCTATAACGCTATCTGCAAAACCTGTCTTGCGATTCCGAAAGGCATGCACTAGTATATTAAAGCGTTTCATACCTCCTATGGCATGTTCTACATATATCCTTGCTTTGCCCAGCCTTTTATTCCTCTCCTTCTCTGCTTCTGTTAGCTCTGGATTAGGATTCTTTTTACTCTTCCTTGGCTTTTTCTTTGGTATCGCTGCTCCTATCCCATAATCCTTGTTTATACCTTGATAACCTGAGTCTAGATTTGCTCTTTTTCCCTCCTCTTTCAGCCAGCCTTGTTTAGGTGGAAACTCCTCCTTAAACATCCCATAGTCATGTCTCCGCCCAGCAAATGTCCTTCCTACATAAGAGTTGTTCGGAAATAGCCAAATCAGCTAAAATAGTAGCTAGTATGGTAGTTTTCAAAACCAGAAGTGACAGACAAGTAAGAGCCTTGACAGGTTTGCCTGAAGAAAAGATAAATGAGTTAGAGACAGTGTTTGAAGAGGTATATGAGGAGCAAAGTCAAAAAGACTATGAAGAACAACAAGCTAAAGGGGAAAGAGAACGATCTAGGGGAGGAGGAAGAAAAAGTAAACTTCCTTCTACTCATGTCTTGCAAGAAAAAATGTGTTTAGGACATAGAAGACTAAAATGGCTTGAGAGTAAAAATAGCCTAAATTCATGAAGAATTACCAATGAAACTTGCTTAGCAAATTTCCCTAAATGATCTTTAATTAAATTAAAACTCCACTTAATCCTTGTTCTGATAAACGTTCTCGAAAATATATCTTCTCCCTCAGTCTTTCACACTCCTTTTCCTTTGCTGCTAATATCCATTCCCCTATTAATACCTCTGCTATTTGCCTTGCTGCCTGTTCCATTGTTAGTTTGTGTCTTATATCTGTTCTTAACCCCTCTTTCGCTCTTTCTAACATCGCTAAGCTATATGCCAAAAACGTATGATATATCCACATCTTTATTCCTATTTCCGTCCTTAATCTCGTTTCTTTCAATCCAAAATCATACTTTACGCTTTGAAAAAAAGTCTCTATCAACCATCTCATTCGATACCTTTTTCTTAACCACTTCCCTGAAGCTTTAAATGTTGAAACCGTATAATACATCTTGTATTTCCCATCTCTTCTTATTCGCGCACTACTGACTGTTAACTCTATTTCTCTTATGTCATGCAATCTTACTTTTGCTCCCCTTTTAACTTCACACACTTTCTGTCCTGTCACTAGTTTTCTATCTTTCCTTATTCCTACTATTGTCCTATCAAATCCTAGCTTTTTACACCCCCTGATTAATTCTTTTGTTCCAAATCCTGCATCTGCTAGCACTACTGTACGACTTGGCCACATTTCTGGTGGAAAGTCCTTTAGCATTTGTAATGCTAGTTTTACTTGTGTTGTTCTTCCTTTCCCTAAATATATACGAAATGCTAGAGGAAAAGATACATGCCCAACATGGGCATGTAGGACAACTATATGAATGCCAAATATCTTGTTAAACAAAAACACAAAAGGCAATTTAACTCCTGTTTTTTCAATGCTGGTCAGGTCTACCTTAAGAGCAATGTGAGCGCGTCTACCACGACGATTTGCATTACTGTAAAGAAGCCAAAGGATACAAAGCTGCCATTCACTCAGAGTAGAAGAGAATTCTCTGTACATCCTAGTCGTGTGGTTAGCAAAGAAACGACTAGCAGTACTGGGAGAAACTTCTTCAAGGTTTTGAAAAGTAGTTCTACTATTAGTTTTGAGGAAAAGATCGAGTAGGGCGAAAAGACACTTCAATTTGGTTTTAGTGTACAAGGTCTTTATTTTTTCTAGTAGATCACGACTATGTTTATCATGAATTGGTATGCCGTTCATATAAAAACTTATTACACATTAGACTTGTTCAGAAATAAGCTAGCGTGCATTATAAAATGTACAATTGCTCAATTTAAAGCTCCGGAAATGCAAAATGTGACAGCTAAGTCTTAGCAAGGGTACAAATCTTTTATCTAATGAGTCAACTATTTGGTCCAACATTTTGTTTCCGAACAACTCTACTATTTATATCTCTGACAAGGTTATTTATTTTAAGATATGAATATCAAACGCTTATCGCATTTCTGCTTCTCTGACAGGATTATTTATGCAAGACATGAGTTCTACTAAACACAAACTCGAATTTATTCTCTACTACCTGAAAAGTTATCCTACAATGGATGAATTAGCAGAGAAGTTTGATATGTCTCGTTCCAGTGCACACTATTGGGTACATAAGCTGCTGCCAATTCTCTCAGCAGCCTTGGCAAAATTAGGTATGTTGCCTAAGAGAGAGTTCAATACACCTGAGGAGTTAAAAGAAGCGCTTGAAGAAGCAAGAAAAATACTGATTGATGCTACAGAAAGGAAACATAGACGCCCTAGTGAAGAAGAAAAGCAGGAGGAGCTATATAGTGGAAAAAAGAAGGGGCACACGGTAAAAAACACAATAATAGCAACAGGAAGAAAGGTAATAATCTATAGACTTGTTCAGAAATAAGCTAGCGTGCATTATAAAATGTACAATTGCTCAATTTAAAGCTCCGGAAATGCAAAATGTGACAGCTAAGTCTTAGCAAGGGTACAAATCTTTTATCTAATGAGTCAACTATTTGGTCCAACATTTTGTTTCCGAACAACTCTACTATTTATATCTCTGACAAGGTTATTTATTTAAGATATGAATATCAAACGCTTATCGCATTTCTGCTTCTCTGACAGGATTATTTATGCAAGACATGAGTACACTAGAAATGACAGCATACAATGCACTACAAAACTCAATGTTTTAGTATTTGAATTCTATGCAGAGAGCTTTCAAAATAATTCTATTTATAGTTATTGCTTTAAGTTTAATTCCTGCTATTATGCTTGCCATTAAACGTATTGAAATCGAAGGTAATAGTCGCACTGTGACTCTTTTAATGGATGAACAAGCACTAGAAGAGCAAGCTAATATCCTAAATACGACTACCATGAAGGTTGCCCAGCGTTACCGTGAACTAGGCTTAAATGGTATAACCCTTTACGAAAACACTGTAGAAGATCTTGTTAATAATGGTAAAATAGCACTAATTCTAGGTGATGAAGCTTTACGAATAGCTTTGGCTCAGGGTCTGGATTTAGAAAAGTTAAATATTTCTGCCAATAGTACTCTGATAACAGAGCTTAAAAAAGGAGCTTTGGACTTCATGTTGGCTAAATATCATGCCTCGCCTAGAAAAGTAGACTTTAATGGGCAAGAATGGTATGTATTTCAAGGCGATTTACAAGAGTACCCAACAGGGTTTTCTCCAGAAATATTTAAAGCTTGGCAACAATTAGGTTGGGATATTGCCTACCGTCCTCTCAATGCTCCTAACATGGCAAATGTAGGTCAAGATTTTCCAAAAGGAGCAAGCTATCTTATTCATGAAGGTCTTGATATTACGGGTAATCCTAATTCTTTAGCTGACACCATCGTTGTTTCCCAGAACTATCTAACTGCTCTTATTGAAGGTATAGAACAAGATGGCATAAAGCAAATTTTAGGTCAAGTTCCAGCAGTAAGGCTTTTTAGCATTAATGAAGATTGGTTAAATATCCTAGAGCCTAAAGTAGTAGTAGATAAATTTTTATTGGCTGCCAACGAGCGTGGAGCAAGACTTCTTTACTTAAGACCCTATACCAAAGAACAAGTGGGAGATATGTTCACAAACACTGAAAAGTTAGTTTCTGGTGTAAAAGAGGCCTTGGAAAAAGATGGCTTTATTATAGGAGCAGTAAAACCGCTCGAGTATGATACTAACCCCCTTCTACGTTACTTAAGCGCTGTTGGCGTTATTGCTGGCTTACTGCTTTTAATAATGATTTACCCCATCAACTGGGGAGTTTTTATTGCTTTATGCTTATTGGGATTAGGTACTTTTGCAAGTAAGGGTTTAGATTGGGATGCTCTAGCCTTAATAGCAGCTTTAACTTTCCCCGTACTTGGTTATGGGCTCTTACCACAACGTTTTTATAGTTTCTTTATTGCTACACTCATTAGTATAGCAGGGGCTTTGTTTTTAGCTGCTGTAGGAAGTGATAGGAGTTCAATGCTGGCAGCCGAGCCTTTTGCAGGTGTTGCAGCCACTCTTATAGTGCCCCCTTTTCTATTTTTGTTACATTATGCCCTACGTTACCGCTCTGTAGCTGGTTATATAGTGGATTTTTGGAACTATCGCATTCGTTTAGGTGATGTAATTATTGTAACTCTAGGTCTTATTGCTCTTGTTTTAGTATTTTTCAGACGTGGTAACTTCCCTATTATCGGTGCAAGTCAACTAGAGCTGATTTTACGCAACTTTTTATCTGATTACTTTGTGAGACCACGCTTCAAAGAGCTACTAGGTCATCCCTTAGGAATTTTGGGGCTTTTGAATAACAACTGGTCAATTTGGGTCCAGGGGCTACTCTTGACAGGAGGTGTAGTAGCACAAGCCACCATTCTAAACAGTTTTAGCCATTACCATACACCTCTGCTAATATCACTATACAGGACACTTATAGCTCTTGTCTTTGGTGTTGTTTTAGGATTAATTTTTCTGCCTCTAAGTCGTTTAGGTGTTTACCTTGTAAAGCGTTGGTTAGCAACAGCTAGTTCATCTAGAATTCCACCAAGAAAATTTTGATAGGTAGGTTTACTGCAACATGATAGTGATGCATTATTTTGCAAGTACTGTGCTGCCTCCTTAAAAATATTACCAGATGCTGTATTTAAAAAGTAAGTAGAAGCTTGGCTCCAAGCTTAGGGATTTAGCATTTTTTAATTTGTAGCAAGAATTACACTGATCTATCAAATTCTCTGATTGAGGCAACTTTGCCCCTTTACTTCTTACTTCATTTATACATTTCATGTAAAAATAATGTTATTAGTGTAAGCTTATAAACAACAAGTGTTCTGCTTGAAGTCAAGGCAAGGAGTTT
Source organism: Trueperaceae bacterium (assembly GCA_965223045.1). Classification (GTDB taxonomy): domain Bacteria; phylum Deinococcota; class Deinococci; order Deinococcales; family Trueperaceae; genus CBDCVN01. The sequence goes on along the minus strand of CBDCVN010000013.1, from coordinate 1,124,342 downwards.
GCTTTGCTTATCTTTAGAAAGTTGCAAGTTAGGTATAAATTTAAGTGTAAAACTAAGGGTGTCTTGCAGTGGATTTCATTGGCATTGCTAAGTGTTGTTGTAGGGCTAGCCTACTCACAGGACAATTACTTTCAGGTACGTTACTTCTACCCTTATCAACTCGAGTCTGACAAATTACTAGCTGGGCTTACTATAGACGCCACCACTAGTTTACAAGCTGGTGGTAGTCGCATGACTCTCAAGCTAGACAGCCTTAATTTAGTAAAACAGCACATCCGCCTTGAAGCAACAGGCTCAGGCAATCTAGTACTTTTCGACTATACCAATAAACCAGGACGTGATCTAGATAATCGGAAGCAGAGTTTTACAGCTGTGGGTAACTTCCGTATTCCAGAAGGGGGTAACCTTCTCAAAGAGCTTGGTCTCACTTATGTCTCAGAGAAAGAAAGTGGCACACAGGGATATCACGTTCAAGTCATCAATACTCATATTAAAGGAAATTTGGCATCAGAGTGGCGTTGGAAATTGGGCTATGGATTGACCAGCACCAGTGCAGCTAACCTGAGTAAGCAAGTAAATACATTTAAAGGTGAAGTTAAAGGTAAGCTTGAATCCATTGACCTTGGTCTCAGTGGTAACGTGCGCCTAGAGAATCCAGAAACAGATTTTAATGTTAAGCTCGAGGCAAGTAGCCCTCTTTCAGAAGCCGAAACCCTTAGTAGTAACTTTAGGTATGATTCAACAAGTGGTGATGAAGAAGGCTTATCTTTCAGTACAACACGGCTCGAGCCACTAACACTCACATTTTCTTTGAAGCGAAATTCGAAGAGCTTTAGCTGGGGTGTTGATGGGAATTACCCTGTCTCTGAACTGATTTCGTTAAATACCAGTTATAGTGGAGCAGTAGGCACAAGCACTAACCAAGCTTTGGGCTTTTCAGTAAGGCTCCGTGAACATTTGTGGAGTGCTCAAGGTCAGGTGGATTTTGATCTTACAAAAGATGACAAAGATTGGGAGCCTAGTTACAACTTCAAACTAAATGGAACTTACAGAGTTGAACCTTGGAATGTAAGTGGTAGGGCTAATCTCAAGGTACAGCCTGAAAGGACTACGGCAAGTCTCAGTACCTCGGCAAGTTGGGTACAAATGCCTTGGAGCATATTGGTAGATTTGGAATTTACCTTTCTAGATGAGCTTGCAGGTAATGCAGATTTGCAAATCCTTTACTCTCTTACCAAGAGTTTGAGTTTAAATGTTGGAGGTAGCTATCGTCGCGTCCTAGTACCTACCTTAGACCAAGAGTTTAGTGCTGCGCTTGGCTTGCGATTTGGATTTTAAGGATTAAGGAGGATGGTTGTGTGAAAAACGGTATCAAAACACTTGTCATTACCCTGTTAACGATCATTGGTGGTATGATTTTAGCTGAAGAACTAAACTTACCAGCTAATGCCCAAGTAGGTGAAATGATTACAGCTACTCTAGGAAGTCTTCTTGATGGTGAACCCTATGAGCTGAACTGGGGTGATGGTTCCCCCACTGAAATTTTTGATGCTGAAGGCACTAGCATGACCTTCAAGCATGCCTATGACTTTTCAGGTGTCTATACAGTAACATTGAATCTGGATGGGGCTCTGGTAGCAACAGCTACTATCACTATTGAAAATCCACCACCTGACTTCACTGTAAACCCAAGTAATGTGCTGGTAGATGAAACAGTGACAGCCAGCATTAGTAATCTAGCTGCAACTTCCTACATGCTTGATTGGGGCGATGGAACTAGCGAATCTTTTGATGGTGACGTGGGAGCAACTTTTATCTTTACACACAATTACAGTGTGCCGGGCGTCTATACTGTTACTTTGCAGGATAGCGACTTTGTAACACTTGCTGTTGAAACAGTCGTGGTAACAGCCCCGGAGCCACCTAGTCTTGAACTTAACCCTGATGAGGCACTCATCAATCAGCCTGTTACTGCTACGCTAAACAATCTTCCTAATGAGGGTACTCTTGATTGGGGTGATGATGCTACTGATCCTGCTCCTGAAGGCAATTCGACCCTAACCCATAGTTATAGTGCACCAGGCATCTATACCGTTACCCTCGACTTGCCTAGCCGGGCTCCACTTATCGCAACTGTCACAGTTCTTATACCTGAACCAAGCCTCAAAGTTAGTCCAAGTGAAGCATTGGTAGATCAGACAGTTACTGCTACCTTGGGTAATTTGGCAGCTAGTCTGAACTATACTTTGGAGTGGGGTGACGGGGAAGCAGAAACAGTTACAGGGGAAACGGAGACAACCCTTACTCACAATTATGGCAGTGCTGGTGTTTACACTATAAAGCTTTTTGCTACTGGCCTTACCCCAGTCATCAAGACAGTATCAATTATTGTGCCTGAGCCAACATTCAGTGTAAATCCCTCTGATGTTTCTGTTAGTGAAACAGTAACAGCAACCCTAGGCAACCTACTCAACAACCTCAGTTACAACTTGGACTGGGGAGATACTATGACTGAAGCTATTACTGGCGAAACAAGTGTCATCCTTAAGCATGCCTATGACACACCGGGAGTGTACACAGTTCGCCTTTTGGATGAAGGTGGTAGTATACTAGCTGTTGAAACGGTCACAGTAAGCCTTCCTACTGTTAACTTTGAGGTAAATCCTACAGAAGTACTTATAGGGCAAGAAGTAAAAGCTGTAGCAGATAACCTCTATGCTGCAACCTTCACATTAGATTGGGGCGATGGCACAACTTCTAGTTTCGAAGGTGCTTTAAATGGCACATATGATGAAACTCATTTTTACGAAGCAGCAGGTGTGTACACAGTTCGCCTTCTAGATAATGATGGCAGTATGCTGGCTGTTGAAACCGTCACAGTAGGCCTTCCCACCATAGACTTTGAGGTAAGTCCTACAGAAGTACTTATAGGGCAAGAAGTAAAAGCTACAGCAGATAACCTCTATACTGCAACCTTCACATTAGATTGGGGCGATGGCACAACTTCTAGTTTCGAAGGTGCTTTAAATGGCACATATGATGAAACTCATTTTTATGATGCAGCAGGTGTGTACACAGTTCGCCTTCTAGATAATGATGGTATCATGCTGGCTGTTGAAACCGTCACAGTAGGCCTTCCTACTGTTAACTTTGAAGTAAACCCTACAGAGGTACTTATAGGGCAAGAAGTAAAAGCCACAGCAGATAACCTCTATGCTGCAACCTTCACATTAGATTGGGGCGATGGCACAACTTCTAGTTTCGAAGGTGCTTTAAATGGCACATATGATGAAACTCATTTTTACGAAGCAGCAGGTGCGTACACAGTTCGCCTTCTAGATAATGATGGTATCATGCTGGCTGTTGAAACCGTCACAGTAGGCCTTCCTACTGTTAACTTTGAAGTAAACCCTACAGAGGTACTTATAGGGCAAGAAGTAAAAGCCACAGCAGATAACCTCTATGCTGCAACCTTCACATTAGATTGGGGCGATGGCACAACTTCTAGTTTCGAAGGTGCTTTAAATGGCACATATGATGAAACTCATTTTTACGAAGCAGCAGGTGCGTACACAGTTCGCCTTCTAGATAATGATGGTATCATGCTGGCTGTTGAAACCGTCACAGTAGGCCTTCCTACTGTTAACTTTGAAGTAAACCCTACAGAGGTACTTATAGGGCAAGAAGTAAAAGCCACAGCAGATAACCTCTATGCTGCAACCTTCACATTAGATTGGGGCGATGGCACAACTTCTAGTTTCGAAGGTGCTTTAAATGGCACATATGATGAAACTCATTTTTACGAAGCAGCAGGTGCGTACACAGTTCGCCTTCTAGATAATGATGGTATCATGCTGGCTGTTGAAACCGTCACAGTAGGCCTTCCTACTGTTAACTTTGAAGTAAACCCTACAGAGGTACTTATAGGGCAAGAAGTAAAAGCCACAGCAGATAACCTCTATGCTGCAACCTTCACATTAGATTGGGGCGATGGCACAACTTCTAGTTTCGAAGGTGCTTTAAATGGCACATATGATGAAACTCATTTTTACGAAGCAGCAGGTGTGTACACAGTTCGCCTTCTAGATAATGATGGTATCATGCTGGCTGTTGAAACCGTCACAGTAGGCCTTCCTACTGTTAACTTTGAAGTAAACCCTACAGAGGTACTTATAGGGCAAGAAGTAAAAGCTATAGCAGATAACCTCTATGCTGCAACCTTCACATTAGATTGGGGCGATGGCACAACTTCTAGTTTCGAAGGTGCTTTAAATGGCACATACGACGAAACTCATTTTTACGAAGCAGCAGGTGTGTACACAGTTCGCCTTTTAGATAACGATGGTAGCACATTGGCTGTTGAAACGGTTACAGTAAACCTTCCTAATATTAACTTTGAGGTAAACCCTACAGAAGTACAGACTGAACAAGAAATTACTGCAACTGCTGACAATCTCTACCCCGCCAGCTTTGTACTTGATTGGGGTGATGGCACTAAGAGTCCGTTTGAAGGTGCGCTGAATGCTACCTATCAGGAAACACACTCCTATGATGCAGCAGGTGTTTATGTGGTAAGGTTGCTAGATACTGATGAGGTCACTTTGGGTATTGAGACAGTCACTGTTGACTCGAGCTTTGAGGTTTCAAGCTCAACATTAGAATTCACTGAGCCTGAGGCTGGAACTAGTATCACTGTTAAACAAGGGGACAATCTTGAGGCTGTCCTTACTCTTACTTATCAGAGTGAAGGAAGTGTTGATATCGAGGTGATGCTCGATAATAACTTACTAGAACTTGTTACCCTTACTCTTAGCCCAAATGGAAGCAGTGTTAGCACAAAGCTTAGCAATATTCCTACTAATTTACTAGGCCCTCATCTTATCAGTGCTAAGGTTGTTAAGACTGATCCAACCCTAAGCCCAGCTGCACCTATTATTATTCCTCCTGTTACTTATCAGGTCACATCTTCAATCGAGGCAGAAACACTTGACATTTCAGGATTTCTTATAAAGCTAACTGAAGTGACAAATCCTGTACTTAACTCTTTTTCTGGTAAGGGAACACATGAACTAGTGGTGGGTGGTGTACTGGTAGGAACAGTTGAGATTACTTTTGCCAACTTGCAAGTTGCTCTCAGTGGCACTACTGCAAAAGCCTTGCAAGGCACAGTCATACAAACATTTTCGCCACCATTGGAGATGAATGCTGCTGTCCTCGGTAGCTCGAGTCTCCGTATCGAACGCTTGCGTCTTATTGCTGGGGGCGGTGAAGCAGGTGGCTATCTGGATGGTCATGTGACGCTCAACACGGTTCCTTGTCTGTTCGCAAAAACTCAGGTCATCGAGGATACTTACTTTGCTCAGGTAAACGCACAACCTAGCTTTGAAAGTGCCTTTAGTACCGAGTCTATTAATAACGCACTCTCTCAAGGGCCATTAGTTGATAGTTCAGGACAAATATCAGGATCGTATCCAAATGAGCAAGTTTTCGTTGATCCTTTTGAGGGGAAATCAGTTGGTGTGATGAGTTTTGTAAGCACGCCGCTTAAGCCAGTCACTGGTGATCTGTATGCTCAAGGTACTATGCAAGCACCAGCCATTGAACTCGGTTGCACGGGTGTGACACTCAAGGCCAATCAGAATGCCGTGATTGATCTATCTAGCCAAGAAAGTCCTGCCAATCTATTCCATGCCTACGGCGCTGACACTACCCCACCTGATACGGGCAATCCTTGGATGGGCTTTTTCTTCCCACAAACCATCTTCCCAGAGGCCAACATTGCCCTTCAAGGTGATTTTGAGGCCAATCTTTCCACACCAGTCGCCTATTCGATGGGTGGCTTTAACCTAAATATTGTCATAGACATTGAAAACTCTTTCGAACTGCTTCTCAGCTTAGCGGCAGGTTTTGAACTTAAAGGCTGGGATGTGCTGATGGACAGGCTCGAGCTGGGCGTGGTGCAAAGTCAGGTGGTCAAAGGCTTGGGCACAGGTAACATCAAGCTGGATTTCTTTGGTGATTTTTACCCCATCAACTTCAACTGGCAGCCTAGCGGCAAGTGGACGGGCACCACGGCAGGGAAAATTCAGCGTTTGTACGGCAAAACCATTGTAGCAGCAGGGGCAGGCGTACTGTTGGATGATGGTAAGCTGGTGTTTCCTGACGCTTCGTGGGCAATTGGGCAGATTGCTGAAGACCGCTCACCACTTTTTAACACAGGACTTTTGGATGCCTCCCCTGGTAACATTCCACCCAATGGTAACTATCAAGCCAGCCAAACCTATACGGGTGTAGTGTATGGTGGTTCAGTGGGTGTGGGCTCACCTACTGCTACCGATTCAACTACACCCATTATCGTGGGCCTCTATAATGATGCCCTAGAGGCAAGTCAAAATGATGGTTTGGTGGGCATTGCTATCACTAATCCAGGCTTGCCCAGTGCTGGCGGCAATGACTTAAATACGATTGCTGGAGATGTTTTGGCTGAACCCTCTGGGGATGCGCTTAATTTTTTTGACAGCTATTTTGAAGTGCAACTGCCACTGAGTAACTTGACGCTCGAGCCAAATGGCAATGCTTTCTTGGGCGGAAGTGGTTCACTCAAAAAACCAGGCTCTCCTCCATCCGATGGTTGGCGAACCCTCTGGGGCCAGGGGGATCTGGTGCTCCTTGGCAACCCATTTCCTAGTTCTTATATTGGTGTTTTTCGTGAGGGAGAACGCTATAAGTTGGGACTTCGGGGCAAGCTCGAGCTTGGCGATCTAGAAAATGGTGAAAAACTACCTGCTATACCTACTATCATGAGTTACTACGTCAAAAACGGTAAGGATGATACGCTCGAGTTCAGCGAGGGCAAGCTCAAAACCTGCATTCGAGTAGCAATGTGTGTAGATGTAGATATCTCTGCTAAAGAGGCACTTGCTCTGGTGTCACCTGTGCAATATGCCCAAGTAGGTGGCGCTGGTGGATCAGATTATGAGTTTGGTGGTAGTGGTAAGCAAACCGTTCATGGGCTTGAAGTTGCAGTAGGTGCAAAGTTTGGTCGTAAAGGTGGAACTAGTTATTGGTACATTTACTCCGCTGTTGGACAACAGGACGCACCACTGGTGACAACGCCCTACCTTAGCTTTTATGAGTTTCATGGTGGTGCTGCTTACAATATGAAGTGGGAACCGGGCACCTTTAAACAAGAGCCTATCTTTGAAGCAGGAAACGGGCTTCAGGTACAGGCTGGAACAATTGCAGGGCTAACTGCTAGCAATGGTTATGTCTTCCACACTGATGGCACTCTCACAATTGATTTTAATGGAGCTGTGTACATCTATGCAGAGGGTTGGTTTTTTACCACACTTGGAGATGGTGCATTTGCACAAAGTCAGCCAATGGCTCAAGCCTACATAGGCATTGACAGCAAACGCTTCCTGGCACAAGGCTGCGTAGGACAGACATCTGTACCCATTAATAACCTAAACTGCGGGCAAAATAGAGAGCTTGGTATACCCGGTGTCATTCGCGCCAGTGGCTGGGTAGAATTGCTTGCGCCCTTTGAGGGGGATAATTACCACCTATACGTTGGAACACAACCTTCCCCCGTTAATGTCACACTGCTCTCTTTTGTCAGCCTCAATGGCTATGTCATGACGGGCTTTATAGAATCGGGTAAGGCTCCAAACCAATTTGCCAATAGTGTAGGTCAGGTAGTAGGCGGCAAAATTGAGTGGGTAGCAGAAGCAAGTAAAAGTGGCAAGGTGAGTTTCTTTGTGGGCTCTTGTAGCTATTCCTATGGAGCTAGGGCATATGCTAGTTTTGAAGGTGCTATCGGTTATACAATTGCGCCAAGCTTTGCTGTCGCAGGTTTTGTTAAAGCTGCAGCAGGTGCCGAAGCATGGGCCAATGGGTGTGGTGTTGGTGTGAACCCTGGCATAAATGTATCAATCAGTGGAGATATACATTTTCCAAATCCTAGTCAATTTAGCGGGAAAGTAACAGGTAAATTGCCGTTACCTTCACCTCTCCCCGATATAAACCTCTCCTTCCCAATAACGGTGTCCTTATGAGGAGAAAGTTTGTGAAACAAATAATGTTTGCCATTATATTTCTAAACTCAGTGACAGTAGCCCAAAACGCAAATGATTTACTTCCTTCGCTGCCACTGCCTAATGGTGCAATTTTGCGTTGGTTCTTACCTGATTCTGTGTTGCCAGATGGTGGCTTCCGCCTCTACCGAAGTGATGGTAGTAATGAGGTCATTATAGAGATTGATGCTCCTCAGAATGCAGAACACGTTGTGAACGAAGGCTGGCTAAGCGAAGAGGAATTCGCACTTCTTGTTGAAGTGTACAAACACCCTATTCAAACTGAGGAAGATAGTTTGCAACGTGCCCTATTTGATATTCAGGTGACAACAAATCCTAATTGGGCACGGGCTTTGGGCATCCTTTATACCGATGAGGGGTTAAGAACTGGGGTAAGTTACAACTATCGCACTGTTGCCGTTCATCAAGGGCAAGAAGTTACCCTTGGAGAAGCTATAGTAACGCCTGGACCAAGCCCTGAGGTAGGCATGGTGACAAACTTGGAAGCTGTCCTGCTTGGTAATCAAGTGGGGTTAAAGTGGCTGCAAGAGGATAACCTAGTGATTTCCTACCATGTTTACCGCGCTGTTGATGGTGGCGACTTCGAGCTTCTCTTACCTGACCCACACTTGGCCAATTACTTTTTTTCAGAAGATGGCACTATCCTCTATGATGGTGCACGCTATTTGAATGAAGTTGAACCAGATAAGCTCTATAAATATCAACTTGCTGCAGTTGATATCTTTGGACGAGAATCAGCTTTAAGTGAAGAGATTGTCGTTGATACTGCACCCCTTCGCCCATTACCCACGCTTGCTATTAGTACCCATAAGGTTTTAGATAAGCAAATATCGCTTACTTGGGAAATGGTGTTTGATGAGCGTGTTGAAGAAGTTTTGGTGCTTCGCACTCTCAACCCAGACAATGAACTTGAAACAATTGCCCAACTTCCAGCAGATACCACGTCTTTCACGGATACAACTGTTGTTGGTGGCACACAGTACTACTATGCTTTAGCAACTAAAAGTACAGACACAACCTCAGGGCGTGGCCCCATGCGTAGTATACGCGCTGTAAACCAAACTCCACCCACCACACCATCTGGCCTAACATTGCAAGCAGAAGAAAATGCCTTTAATTTAACTTGGCAACATATAAGCGAGCCTGATTTGTGGGGTTACCATGTGCTCCGCGCCGAAAGTGAAGAGGCTACCCTAGAAGAGCATGTGCGCTTAACCTCCGATCCCTTAAGCGAAGCACGCTTTACCGACGAGGTTCCTCAGGGCGTCAAAACGCGCTACTACTACCGTGTACTAGCAATTAACACCTCAAATGTTTCATCACAACCTTCAGAGGCAGTAAGTGGCGTACTGGTAGACATTACACCACCACCCACACCTGTACTGCTCAATGTTTCCGGCCTAGATGGGGCAATTGGCATAGCTTGGAGTTTGGCACCAACACCTGATGTGAAGACCTTTGAGATATTTCGAGTTGGGCCAGATGGAAGACTAGTCTTTGTACAAGCAGTTGGTGCTGCAAGTCTTGGCTATATTGATCGTAGTGTTTCACCAAATACTAGTTACGCCTATGCAGTAACAGCAGTCGATGTAGATGGCAACCGTTCAGATGCTTCCAACAGTTTAGAAGCTAGGGCTTTTTTAACAGCGCCCCCAGATATACCTGAGGGACTTGCTGCTACCCTGACAGATGAAGGGGTGCAGCTCGAGTGGATATTGGCTGATCCTGCACTGACCTACATTTTATATCGTCTTACTACTGAGGGTGCACCTATCCAAATTTCTGGGTCGCTCGAGCAAACTACCTTTATCGATACAGAAGGGTTAGCTGGTAGTACCTATCAACTGCGGTCAATAGACGTTTCTGGTAATTTAAGCGACTTTTCAACTGCTGTAACAGCAAAATAAAATGATTCAACAGATGAAATTAAAGAGAATCATTATTCTAAGATATTTATGTCCAGTTCACCCTTTGCTCACTAGCTTCATGAGCCCTATCACAAACCCAAGGAGTAACTTTGATGAAAAAATTTTGGTCCTTTCCTACTCTGGTTCTTGGTTTTTTATTGGCAAGTTTTAGTGTTTCACAAGTACCAATAGAAGCTGAGATTGATATTTGTAGTTTGCTAACAGATCAAGAAGTTATAGAGCTTATCGGGGATTTAAGCGAAGCAACAACTGAAACGGAGTTGCCAGAGGGTGCCTCTATGCGTCAGTGCATGTGGACAGGTCAAGACTACGCTGGACTTGCTTTACAACTAGATGATGCTAGTAACTTAGGTACCACTGAAGTCTTAAGTGAACGTCTGTCCAATGAAGCTTATGGTGTTACCGCCCATTCTATTGAAGGCTTTGCTTATCCTGCTGTTGTCCAGCTTAATATCCCTGACACTGATTTTGAAGAAACTGTTGTTGCATTAGTAGTTGATGCTGGTGATGTTTTGGTTTCACTTGTGCCTATGGTAGAAGTTTTTGAGAACTCTCCCGAATTTGACTTACTTAGAAAGCTAGCTACAACAGCCGTAGAAAACCTCACAAACCAAAGATGATTTGGGATGGGAGTAGTACTGAAGTAATTAGAGTTGTTCGGAAATAGCCAAATCAGCTAAAATAGTAGCTAGTATGGTAGTTTTCAAAACCAGAAGTGACAGACAAGTAAGAGCCTTGACAGGTTTGCCTGAAGAAAAGATAAATGAGTTAGAGACAGTGTTTGAAGAGGTATATGAGGAGCAAAGTCAAAAAGACTATGAAGAACAACAAGCTAAAGGGGAAAGAGAACGATCTAGGGGAGGAGGAAGAAAAAGTAAACTTCCTTCTACTAAACACAAACTCGAATTTATTCTCTACTACCTGAAAAGTTATCCTACAATGGATGAATTAGCAGAGAAGTTTGATATGTCTCGTTCCAGTGCACACTATTGGGTACATAAGCTGCTGCCAATTCTCTCAGCAGCCTTGGCAAAATTAGGTATGTTGCCTAAGAGAGAGTTCAATACACCTGAGGAGTTAAAAGAAGCGCTTGAAGAAGCAAGAAAAATACTGATTGATGCTACAGAAAGGAAACATAGACGCCCTAGTGAAGAAGAAAAGCAGGAGGAGCTATATAGTGGAAAAAAGAAGGGTCACACGGTAAAAAACACAATAATAGCAACAGGAAGAAAGGTAATAATCTATGTAGGAAGGACATTTGCTGGGCGGAGACATGACTATGGGATGTTTAAGGAGGAGTTTCCACCTAAACAAGGCTGGCTGAAAGAGGAGGGAAAAAGAGCAAATCTAGACTCAGGTTATCAAGGTATAAACAAGGATTATGGGATAGGAGCAGCGATACCAAAGAAAAAGCCAAGGAAGAGTAAAAAGAATCCTAATCCAGAGCTAACAGAAGCAGAGAAGGAGAGGAATAAAAGGCTGGGCAAAGCAAGGATATATGTAGAACATGCCATAGGAGGTATAAAACGCTTTAATATACTAGTGCATGCCTTTCGGAATCGCAAGGCAGGTTTTGCAGATAGCGTTATAGCTGTCTGTGGGGGGCTTTGGAATTTTTTGATTGTTTAAACTATTTATTTCCGAACAACTCTATTAAGCTTGAGGTTGCTTGATCAGAAAGATCTAAACATAAGGAAAAGCTTTTTTAGAAAAAGAGAAACATGGTGCTCCCCTAACTACCGGGACAAAAGTTAAGAGAAGAAGATTCAGCATAGAAATATGCTGAGCTGAAATGGAAAAAGCAAAGGCAGATCAACTAAAGGACAAACTAAAAGAAGCAAATATAAAACTACATGGAGCAAGACTAAACTTCATGTCTCGTTTCATAATGGCGATGATGGCAGTTAGAACAGTAAGTCTATCAAGAGTAGCAAGTGTGCTCAACGGTGCAGTAGAGATTGCATCAAACGAAAAACGTATCAAACGCTTCTTCTCAGAAGTAGAAATTGAAGGAGAGTGGTTAGCTAAATGTGTGCTAACTTGGTTACCTAAAGGACCTTACTTACTCAGTTTAGATCGGACTAACTGGAAACTGGGCAGCATAGACATCAACATTCTGATGTTAGGAGTTGTATATAAAGGCATGGCTTTCCCTTTGCTGTGGACAGTTTTACCACATGCCGGTAACAGTAACACCACAGAGCGTCTAGCACTCATTGATAGATTGCTAGAAATATTAGGTCATGAAGATATTGAAGCACTGGTGGCTGATCGTGAGTTCACTGGAAAAGACTGGTTTGAAGGGCTTAAAGAAAGACGAATCAGTTTTGTTATGCGCCTTAGGAATAACACTTTAATAGGTTGCAAGGGAAGGAATAGACCAGCTAGTGAAAGATACAAGCATCTCAAGGAGGGTGAGGTGTATGTACATTCAAAGCGTTGTAGAGTACTTGGCAATCGCTTATACATAGCAGTTACCAGAGCTCCTGATGGAGAGCTAGTGGTAGTTGCCACTACATCAAAGGTTAAAAAGGCTTTAGAGAGATATGCTAAGAGGTGGGGAATAGAAACGTTGTTTGGGGCTTTAAAAAGGAGGGGTTTCAATCTTGAGGATACACATGTGAGCATCACATCACGTTTGGACACATTGCTAGCTCTACTAACATTAGCATTTACTTGGGCATACTTATTGGGCATATGGCTTCATGAGCAAAGGCCTCTGAAACTTAAGAAGCATGGTTATGCTCCTAAAAGCATATTTAGACGTGGTTTTGAATTTCTTCAAAGTGTTATTGTTGCTGTTCTGGGCGAGGCTAAATACTCTTTCAGTTTTTGCCTCCATGTTTTGTCCCCGTAGTTAGGGTGCTCCCTCTAATTTTTGACAAGCTCATCTTTCTCATCTTAGCTCCTTTGCCAAGGCCTAAATTTAAGAAAATCTCTTTTTTGTGCAAAATAAGGTGATAGCATCAGATATATGCTTAAACTTATAACCTCAGAGTCTGTTACTGAAGGTCACCCCGATAAGCTTGCTGACCGTATTAGCGATAGTGTCTTGGACGCTATTTTAGCTATTGATCCTATGGCAAGAGTAGCTGCCGAAACTATGTTAACTACAGGGCTAGCCTTAATTGGGGGCGAGATTACTTGTCAAGGCTATGTAGATTTCCAAAGAATAGTACGTGAAGCTGTTCGTGAAGTGGGCTACACTGATGCAACTTATGGTATTGATGCAGATCATAGTTCAGTTCTAATAGCAATTAACGAGCAGTCACCTGATATTGCCCAAGGAGTAAATGAAGCTCGAGAATCTACTTCAGGGGAAATCTTTGACAAAATTGGCGCAGGTGATCAAGGGCTCATGTTTGGCTATGCTACAGACGAAACACCTGAACTTATGCCTTTACCTATTACTTTAGCGCACAAACTAACCAAACGTTTAGCCAAAGTACGTAAATCAGGAGAAATCCCTTACTTACGGCCTGATGGTAAGGCACAAGTAACTATTGCCTACGAAAATGGTGTGCCAAAAAGCGTGGATGCAGTGGTGGTATCTACCCAACATCATCCTGATATCTCACAAAACACAATTCTTGAAGATGTGATAACTAAAGTTGTATATAAGGTAATTCCTGAAGAATATATAGACTCTAATACCAAGTTTTTCATCAATCCTACAGGCCGCTTTGTTATTGGAGGGCCGCAAGGTGATGCAGGTCTAACTGGACGTAAAATTATAGTGGATACTTATGGGGGTGCAGCACCACATGGGGGAGGGGCTTTTAGTGGTAAAGACCCCACAAAAGTTGATCGCAGTGGTTCTTATTATGCACGCTATATTGCCAAAAACGTTGTAGCAGCAGGCTTAGCTAAAAAGTGTGAGATACAGCTTGCATATGCTATAGGTGTTGCCCAGCCTGTTGGCATGTATGTTGATAGTTTTGGAACAGGAAAAATTGGGAACGATAGTTTAAGTGAAGTTGTTAATAAGGTTTTTGATGCTCGCCCAGCAGCTATTATAGAACAGTTAGATTTACGCCGCCCAATTTATAAGCCTACAAGTAGTTATGGACACTTTGGACGTAACGAGTTTCCTTGGGAAAAAACGGATAAGGTTCATAACCTTAAAATGGGAACTGGGTAATGAAAATATTCTTTTTTAAACCCCTACTTCTTGGTTACTATCAAAACTAGTTTGCCCAGCCAAATAAGTATGGTTTTTACCAATTTCTTTCCCAGCTAGAAGTGTCTCATCAGCTTTTTTAATTAAGTCAAAGATATCTAGTGCTTTAACTGCTGATATAACTCCTACAGTTGCGCCTAGTGTGTGATCACCTGCTGAAGAGTGAATTGCTCTTTGAACAACCCCTGCACGAATGCGTTCTACTGTTTCAACGGTTTCTTCAAATGAGACATTTGCTAAAACCATAGCAAACTCATCACCACCAAATCTCCCTACCAGATCACCAGTTCGAATACTATTGTTTAGGCGTTTTGCAACAATGTTAAGCACCTCATCACCAATAAGATGACCATACTTATCATTTATTGGTTTGAAGTCATCCAAATCAAGCATGGCAACAGCTACTGGAGTGCCTTTGCGCTGCAATCTAGAGAGCAAAACTTTTGCAAGCTGCATAAATTCATCCCTATTAGTTAGTCCAGTAAGTTGATCAATTGTTGCACGTTTATGAAGGTGTGCGAATGGGCGTGTTACACTAAACCCTAGTGGAATAGCTAGCATAAAAAACAATAAACCGATACCTAAAATTTGTAAGAGGCTCTGCCGATAGCTTATTTGAATATCGCCAATAAAATCCTTGGCAGGAGCTTGAACCATTAATAGCCATCTTAAATTGTGACCAACTTTAAGTGGGCTCACCATGCCGTAGTGCAAATTGTTTTCAGATTCAAATTCTAAGAATGTGCGACTAAATTGTTTAGCTGGGGGCAACTTCATGAATTCTGCCAATAAAGCTTGGCTAACTGGCCAACCAATATCAAATACTTTAGGTAAAGCACCACGGTTTTCTTGCTCAAGAATCTCAGAAATATTGGGAAAGGCTATTGCTAAACCATTTTGGTCTTGAATGAATGCTGAACCATTACGTTCAATAGGGATATTTTGCAAGAAAGCTGATAAACCAGTAATTTCAATATCTACACCAATTACTCCAAAAGGCATACCATTGGATCGTGTTATGGGTAATGCTGCTGTTATACCAGGAAGCTTAGCTGTGAAAAATATGTACGGATCAGTCCATATGAGAGCATTTGCTTTATCAGCAGCTTGGAACCATGCACGTTTGCGTGGGTCATAAACATCATTAGGGTCAATAATTTGCTTAGTTTGGGTCAAAGTTTCATCATAAAAAATTATTTCTACTGTACGTTTGCCTGATGTTGATTTGCTTATAAATTTGGTGCGAAAGCCATTTTCTTCTCGTTTGACAAAAACAAAGCTACCATCGTATCTTCCCAAATACATTCCTGCAAGCTGCTTATTTGTTTGTAATTGAGCAAGTAAATATAACTCAAGCTGCTTATCATTTTCAGGATCAACCATACCTCTAGAAACTAGAGAATGGGTTAACCAGATTACTTGCTCAGTAGATTCTAGAAAACTACGGGTGCTATTTGCTACACTAGTAATTAGATAATCCATTACTTCTTGTGCGTGTTTACGTAAGACAACTTCAGTATTTTTATGAGTAGCTAGTAGGATCACTGTAAGCATTAAACTTTGAAGACCCAAAAGCAAAACTATCAAAAAGTAACGAATGGGTTTATGTTTCATAAATCCTTCCAGCTAATAAAGTGACCTTATTTGAAACAACGTGCGTTTTTCATAAAGTTAAAACACTATTCTACTAGAATCGCTGTGGCATCCTAAAGAGAAATAGGGACCTGAGTAAAAAGACATAAGTTTCTTAGACCAAAATGTTCTCACTTATTTTTAGTATATTATTACTTCTATAGAATCGCTAAAAAGCCTACTCTCCAATATCTACCGTGCGTGGCACTTTATAGTAACCATTTTCATTTTCTATGGCAATGCTTATAGCTTCCTCATGAGGTAAGCTAGGCTGAGACTTATCTTCACGGAAAACATTGTACATTTCTAAGGGTCGAGCCAATTCTTCAATACCTTCAGTATCCAGCTCTTTAATTTGCTCAAAATATTTTAAAGTTTTGTTAAGATCAGCTTTTAGCTTTTGAGTTTCCTCTGCACTTAATTCTAAGCGGGCTAAAAGTTTTAAGTGTTCCATTTCTTGGTCACTGATTACTTCTTTTATAATACATCTCCTTCAAAAAGTGATTGTTGAGGACTTTCTACAACAGGATAGCCTAGGTGCTTATAAGCTTGAGCCGTAACAATACGCCCTCTTGATGTGCGCTTTATAAAACCCTTTTGAATAAGAAATGGCTCATAAACCTCTTCTAAAGTAGCATTATCTTCACCTACTGCTGTAGCTATGGTATCTAAACCAACCGGCCCACCCGCAAATTTACTAATCATGGTTTCCAAAATACTGCGGTCACGCTGGTCTAACCCTAGATTATCAATGCCTAGTTCATCTAGGGCACTTTTGGCCCTAACTAATGTAATTGTTTCCTCTCCTGCCACTTGAGCATAATCTCTTACACGACGCAAAAGACGTTTGGCAATACGCATAGTTCCTCTAGCACGTCGACCGATTTCTAGAGCTGCTCGAGACTCTAAAGTAAAACCAAGCAAATTAGCATCACGGTCTACACCTTTAGCTAACTCTTCATC
The DNA here is from genome assembly GCA_965223045.1 of Trueperaceae bacterium. Lineage (GTDB taxonomy): Bacteria > Deinococcota > Deinococci > Deinococcales > Trueperaceae > CBDCVN01. The sequence goes on along the minus strand of CBDCVN010000013.1, from coordinate 1,107,543 downwards.
ACTATAGTATTCTAAATGCTCAATAATGCCAAAACGACTGCGCATAGGTCCAGTAATTAACCCCGGACGTGTAGTTGCACCTATTAGAGTAAATCTAGGCAGGTCCAAGCGAATAGTGCGTGCCGCAGGTCCTTGGCCTAAAATAATATCTATTTTATAATCTTCCATGGCAGGGTAAAGATGTTCCTCAGCTACTCTACCTAAACGATGAATCTCATCAATAAAAAGTACGTCACCTTCGTCTAAAGCATTTGTAAGGATAGCAGCTAAATCGCCAGGCTTTTCTATAGCAGGTCCACTAGTTACCCGAATACTTACTCCAAGCTCTAAAGCAATAATGTGAGCAAGAGTAGTTTTTCCCAAACCTGGAGGACCATAAAGTAAAACATGATCTAGTGCCTCATTGCGGTTTTTTGCAGCTGTTAAGTAGACACTTAGTTTTTCTTTAAGTTTACTTTGACCAACATATTCTTCTAAGCTCCTTGGCCTGAGTGTGCCTTCTAATTCCACATTTTTAGCTTAACATAGTTTTAACTAGAATTGACCTAGCCAAATTCCAATTCATCCGAAGTCTCACCTTCCTCATTTGTTCCTCCAAGCTCATCCTCATCCTCTTCTAAAAAAGGAACGTGAGGGAGTTGTTTTTCTTTGCCGTTACTTACAGCAGAAAAAATACTAGCTACAAACGCTATGAGCAAAATAATAACTGCACTTAGGATTAACAATAAACTCATCTATGGTTGCCTTAAAAGGATACTCTTAGCTTTAGTTGTCCTTTGTTTTGTTTCTTTCATTGCATCTATTTTGTAATGGCTCGAGTACAGGCTAGAATAAATAAATTTTAAAGGACTTTGTCTCTGCTTCCCTCGAGCCATTAGAGAGATAAAATCTTTGCCTTGAAATTCGATATCGTTAAACATAAAAATTCCTAAATTAATAGGCCTACCTACATTACTTTACCATAAAACTTTTGCTTCTAGTTACTCTCATTAATAATATCTATGTTTAGACAAAATATTATTTTCTATCGTATTATAGACAGCTATATACAGGAGGTTCCTTTATGTCTACTAGTGTTGCAGCGCAAGATAAACCCGTGGGAACAGGTATAGAAACGGCCTATGTATGGTTTGATGGTCAACTTGTTCCTAAAGAAGAAGCTAAAACTTCGGTGTTGAATCATGCATTGCATTACGGCTCGAGTGTTTTTGAAGGTATACGTGCTTACGAAACTAGCAAAGGGCCAGCCATCTTTCGCTTAAATGAGCATACTAAAAGGCTCTTGGAATCAGCGAAAATCTTTGATATGAAAATATCAATGACCGAAGAAGAAATCAATCATTCTATTGTACAAACCGTCAAGAAAAATGGTTACGGCTCTTGTTATATACGCCCACTTTTTTGGTACGGTGGTGACTCTTTGGGAGTTTGGCCTCAAGGTAATCAAATCCATTTTATGGTAGCAACAATGCCTTGGGGGGCTTATCTTGGCGATGAAGCTGTACAAAAAGGTGCCCGACTTATGACTAGCAGTTGGCGTCGTAGCCCGGGTGATGTACTGCCTACAAAAGCTAAGATTGGTGGCAACTATGTAAACTCTATTCTTGCTAATCAAGAAGCTAAAGCTAATGGTTTTGATGAAGCTCTATTGCTAGATAAAGAAGGGTATATTGCTGAGGGGTCAGGTGAAAATATCTTCTTTATTAATGAGGGTATTCTTTACCCTATAGTTCACTCTATAAACTTGCGTGGCTTAACTCGTGACAGTGTTATTAAAATTGCTAGGTGGATGGATGTTGAGATCAAGCCTACCATGGCAACTAGGGATGAACTTTATACTGCTGATGAAGTTTTTATGGTTGGAACAGCTGCAGAAGTCACCCCAATTGCTGCCATCGATAACTGTCCAATTGGCCAAGGTAAAGCCGGAGAATTTGCTTTAAGGCTTCGCAAGATTTATCTTGACGTTGTTACAGGCAAAGTTTCTGAGTTTGAAAATTGGTTAACTTATGTGAGCTAATGCAGACAGGCTAGATGCTTCTTCTTCAGAAGAGGACTCCTGCACAAGATCATGATCAATTTTGTCAAGATCTTCTAAAAGCTCGAACATATTTTTGTAGCGTTTTTTGGAGTCCTTAGAAACAGCTTTATTAATCACTTCTTCTAATTCTGCAGGTGTTTCATCTCTTAATTCACAAATAGAAGGCAAGGAATCTTTAACAATAGCACTTATTGTCGCTAAAATGTTACCATATCTCTCAAAAGGATTAAGGCTAGTTATCATTTCAAACATTACTACACCTAATGACCAACAATCAGCTTGGTGATCTACTTCTTTACCTAATACTTGTTCTGGAGGCATATAATTAATCGTACCAACCATTGAGCCGGGGCGTGTCAGATTAGCATTAGAGTCTCTTTGTTTCCACTTCGCCACACCAAAATCAAGAATTTTAAGAGTACCTTGATTAGTTATAAAGATGTTAGCAGGCTTGATATCGCGATGAGTAATTCCTAAACTGTGAGCACTAGCTAACCCACGTGCTACTTGCTTAGCATAATTCAAAGTACTATTTATAGATAAAGGTCCCTCTCTCAAAGCCTCTTCAAGTGTTTTACCTTCAAGGTAAGGCATAACCATAAAGGGATGGCCATCTACTGTTTCATCAATAGTATGGACATTACAAATATTGGCATGATTTAGATGAGCAGCAGCTCTAGCCTCACGCATAAAACGCTGTTTTAACTCTTCATTGTTAGCAAGCTCTGTAAAAAATTTAAGAGCAACCGGGCGATTAAGCTTTGTATCAGAAGCTTTATATACTATTGACATACCACCCTTACCTATCTCCTCTAAAATTTTATAGTGAGTTATAGTTTCACCAGTAAGCTCAGTTACTCTTCTAGGCATAGCAATATGAACAAATGTACTACGTCTCAAAAGAGCATCTATTCTTGCTAACAATTCCTCTGATTCAAAAGGTTTACTTAAATAATCGTCAGCAAATTGCAAGCCCTTGACACGGCTATCCAGATCACTTTGTCCTGTAAGCATAAGAATAGGTAAGTTGTGCACTTTTTCATTAGCCCTTATTTCTTTAGCAACCTCAAAACCACTTATAAGAGGCAAATTAACATCTAAAATAGCAAGATTAGGTGGTTCGGTAAGTAAGGCATCCAAGCCATCTTTACCATTATCAAAAGCTTTAGTAGAGTGCCCTTGTCCTTCAAGCTTCAGTGAGATAAGTTTAGACATTGCTAAGTTATCTTCAACAATTGCAATATACGCCATAAAATTTATCCACTAAACTCTTAAAAATCTTCCATTATAAATATTTAACTCTAAGAAATTTTGAATCTTAATAGTGACTTTTACAGTCCATTAGAGTTACAAGCTCAAAATATATTTAAACATTTTTTCCTAGAAGTGCTACAAATAAGGCCTTCATTTCTTGAATTATACAAAAAAATACTATCAAATCCCTTACAAAATAATTACAATCAATTTACATGGAATTACCTAATAAGAATACTTCACGCCTCTTACAAAGTAATTACAATCAACTTAATCCTACTTCAAATACTTTTTGATAGTGGATTGTAATGAGTCTTACTCTTTATCTTTAGTGTTAGACTGATATTACCTTAACTCTATAATACTAACAAAAGTTTGATTTTGAACAAATATTTCTTCTTGGAGTAAACATTTTGAATCAAGAGCTAATCATAATTTTGTGCATTATTGTGGCCTACTTCTTAGGAAGCATACCTACAGGGTATTGGGTGGCTCGAGCTTATGGGATAAACATCCAAAAGATGGGTTCAGGTAATATAGGTGCTACAAATGTATTACGTAGTGTAGGCAAAATACCTGCACTGATTGTCGTAATCATCGATCCCTTAAAAGGGACTTTATCTGTGTTCTTAGCCCAGTTATTAGGCGTTGGTATTTGGGGTATAGCTCTTACTGCTTTTGCTGCCATTTTAGGTAACAACTTTAATATCTTTTTACGTTTAAGAGGTGGCAAAGGTATAGCTACAAGCTTAGGTGTCTTTGTACTGATTGATCCTTTGACAACAGTTTTTGCCCTTGCTATTGCTGTTTTTACAATGTCCATAGGTCGTATAGTTTCAATTGGCTCTTTAACAGGTGTGTTTTCAGGAATTCTCTTACATATTAAAGGTGATTATCATCCTGCCTCACTTATACTCTCCATAGCTATATTTGCGCTGGCTATTATAAGACATAGGGAAAACTTAGTAAATCTAGCTCGAGGAGAAGAAAGGCGTCTGGGAGAAAAATAAAGTAGTGATGTCAGAAACAACTTAGTCGTAATAAGGTTAAACATCTAACTTCTAACTTTGTGTTATTATTGATTTCATCTTATGAAGAGGCTTATAGATGTAACCTTAGTAGTTTTTTAAAGGAGATGGTTATGAATTCTCGAGCAAGGCGTGACTTAATTACTACTATCATCATTTTATTAATAGTCTTTTTTGGGGTGGGTGAATGGGTTGGCTGGAAATTAGGGGCCATATCACAAACACCTATTTTTGTTTATAAAAATACCAGTCAAAGCACTACAAAGAGACTCTCTGAAGGAAATCCTTTAGGCATCACCGCTTTGGGTAAGGTAAGACAAGGCACAGTTACTCTAGAAGTTTCTCACGAAATTCCTAAGAGCTTTCAAAGCCCAGGTCAGCAAGTTGTTCCATTACACAAAGTTTATAGTCAAAAATTTCAAAAGGGAGAAATAATTAATATTGATAAGAAAGTAGTAGAAGGACGCGGAGAGTATCAAGTTAAATTACTTTTTGAAAAAGCAACCGGGATCTTTCGAGTAAATCTAGAATTATCAGAAAATTAATTTGGCATTGGCAATACCCAACCCCTTGCTGCTAAGTTATAGCTTTCTTTTGTTAAGTCTGTTTCTGGGTTTATGTAGGGGGTGCTTGAGCGCCCATTTAAACTGACATAAACATCAGCATAAACCTCTACATCTTCATAACCTTGTGCAAGTAATTTATCCTCTATAAAGTGAGCAAATTGCAAAATCATATCTGGTTGAAAAGACATTTGCTTTTCCTGTTGTGGAGTTAAGTAATCACTGGGGTACACTTCCCAGCTTTTATTTGTGTTAGGATCTTTGACCATAAAAATAGCTAAACCTGTTTTCTCTACTAACATTACCCGCCAAGAAAAACGAAAACCCTCTTCGCTCCATAACACATTACTAGGGTAAAAGTTATGCCTTAGAGCCATGCTTATTTGAAATAAAAAAGATAAACTAATAATGGTTAAAATCAGTGCTGCTTTATTGGATTTAAAGTTATGACCTAGACTTTGACTTTTAAATAATAAAATAGGTTTTCTAAATAAACAACGAATAAAATTAGTAACCCTCAAATAATCTTTCTCTGAAAAGAAGATAAGTGTAGATACGATCATAATCCACGGAAACATGCCTATGTGGAAAAGTAGTGCTGTCATGACATGGAAACCAATAACTGCTAGGTAAGCTAAGAATCTTGTTTTGCGCCACAATAGAAAAAAGACAATAGTAAGATCATAAAAAGCCCCTGTCCAACTCATAACATAAGCCATCCATGCTTCATCAAAAAGTTGTCCTAGTAGAGGTAAATCCGTATTAGCTCTTAACCAAATGCGTAGGGGCATAGCTTGAAAAAGCCAATCGGATCCTAACTTGGCTAGACCTGCAAAGAAATACACTAAAGCCAGTTGTGAGCGAATAGCATAAAGCACCCAAGTAGGTGCTATGTTGCTTTGTTTAGTTAAACCTAAGTGGGCATGGGCATCTAAAGAAAAACTCTTATTAAGTGGTAGGAAAATGAGCAAGAAGCTCATTAGTGATACAAAATAGTAATGGTTGAGATAGTAAGTCTTATCTAATAGTTCCACGTAGGTAAAAAGTAAAAAGAAACCCACAGTGCTAAAGCGATAAAAAAGCCCTAGAGATATGCCTATAGCTAGCAAAGCCATAGCTAGAAATACTCCATATATCCAAGGCTCAGGTAGTGGCTTGACCCAACCAAAGCCAAGGTAGGTAAAGTGAAATTCAGGGGCTATATAAAATTCATTTACCCAACCGCGCAGCACAAAACGTACTACACTGACAAACATTAATGCTCCAAAAGCAATACGGAATATTACAAGAGGCATTATGCCTATTGGGTGTTGTAGTTTGTGCCAGAAAGAATTAATCAGTATTAGAACCTCTTTGCCTATAAATAGCTATTGCTATAAGTAACAAAAAAATACTTAATACTGGAAACAAAACATAATCAAGATAGCCAATAAGTGCTGTTAAGCCTAATACTCCCAATAACACAACTAAGATAGGAGTAAAGCAACACAAAGCCGTTATCACAGCTCCAGCAATACTAATTATAAGAAGTTTGTTTTTCTTCATTGACAGCACACTTTCTGTTGTTGAACAGGAGGGCAAGGTATACCTGCATAGGAACAAAACACACAGCAATCATTACCTTGGGGGCGTAGCACTTCATGGCAATTTTTACATTGGTAGAAGTATTGACAGGCATCTGTTGGCATGGTTTCACTTGAAACAAAGTGACAATTAGGACAAGTTATTGTTGACTCGAGTACAATCACATTACTAACCTATGAATGATATTCCGCAAAATGTAATAGGACACCTGATGGATCCCAAACAAAAGTCACTAAAGCACCATAGGACTGTTCTTTAGGTTCTTTGAGGCGAGCATATTTGTAATTACCTGCTTCAATAACCTTTGATGCATGTTGCCACCAAGCTTTAGCATCATCAACTTTGATGTGCATCATAAAGTTATTAGCCCAGTCTTTGTTGTAGTAGTTTTGCAGGTAGAATCGACAGTTGGCAAACTCGAGTTCTGACAGACTATCATCTTTGGCTTGAAAGTTTACTTGCCAGCCTAGTGCTTTATAAAACTCGAGTGACTCACTAAAGTTCATTGCAGGCACAAAAACTTTTATGTCTCTAGCAATTGGTAAGTTCATGAGGCTCCAAGAAAGTTGCTGTATTCAGACGGTAACTCAATCCCAAATCGCTGGCATAGCGCCAATACATCACGGTAATCGTTTACATCAAGCTCATAACCTGTATGGAATTTGACCATCCACTCAGGGGAAATGCAATCAACTTGATAACCACTAATAATCCCTGTCCCTGTTAGTGAATCTGCTGGGTACGGGAGACCAAAAATGTGATTTCCCTTAGCATCAAAGGTATATGAGTGAACATCTACCTCATGACCATGTCCATCAGCCAAAACAAAATTGCACTCCCAAGAGTCATCTCTTGGTATTTCCTCATAGCCTTGTGACTTCAGAAGTTCTCGAAGCTTCAGTACATCCTTGTGTTGTATGGCTATATCTAAGTCTGTATGGGAACGAGTTTGTTCACCAAGAAGAGCATCAACTCCCCAACCACCATCAACATGGACTTTAATGTCATTATTAATAAGTAGCTGGACTATCTCTATTACCTTTTTAGCAGGCATTTTAGGATCTATTTTGGTACAAACCTTTCAAGATATTTTGTTAAAGGGCACAAGTTAAGTGTTTATAACAAAGTGTAGCTCATCTTTACCCAAAGGCTCAAAGCGTTTTTTAAATAGCTCAAAGGCATGTTCATCAATGTGTAGTACACCCTCAGCTAACTCATAGTTACGTTTCATAACACGCTTTTGCATGATCTTTTCAGGGCATGAAATAAAATAAAGTTTGATAGTAGCATTTACTGTCTGAGCTTTATAACGAGCTTCATCACGAGATGCACGACTCCAAAACCCGAAGTCTAGAATAACGTCTTGCCCTACTTGTAAAAGTTTCAGCGTTAACTCCCACATCAAGTCTGTGACACGGCTAAAGTATTCTGCAAAATCTTGCTCTGGCGGATTATAGCCGTAAAGTTTGGTCATCCATTCATCTGGAGTAAAACGTATTGCAGCAATATCATGCTCTAACTTTCGAGCAAAGGTTGTTTTACCTGCTCCTGTAAAACCATATAAAAGATGGAGGGTTGCCATTAAGAAAATTCGATTTTGTTCATATATAAACCCTCCCAAGATCCCATCACAGACCTCACGAGCACCAATCGTAGGGGTTCGAGATTTTAAACCCCTACACCACGTACTTGATGACAAATGTCTTCATTCATCAGATGGTATTATAAATAAATGTGCAGGTATAAATTCCCAATAACATAACACTAACTTCTATCCTAATCCCCATCACTATCATTAAAAGTAATGGTTACTCCTAGTTGATTAGCAGTATCTACTTGCAGAAGTATTGCTAATTCACGTGCCTCTGCATACGCCTGTCCAACTTGTTCAGGGTTTTGTATTACAGCTATGTCAAGAGAATTATCAATGTTGTTAAGAGCATCGAAAGTGCTATCAAACTTCTGATTAACCTTTTCTGCTAAAGAGTCAGAGGAATCTATAAAATTAAGATAGTCATCAAAACCAAGACCATCTGCTCCATTAAAGGTAAGTTGTAAAACTTCAATGTTACTAATAATTTGATCAATAGATGTACCACTAAGCCTACCTTGTGCCGTTTCAGGAAGTGGCTCGCCTGTGATTTTACCAAAAGGCCTACCTATCTTCTCTCTGCCTATACCTACAGCTTGTGCAACCATAGCATTTACAAGCATATTAATAGGCTCTTGTGTGCCAAGTCTAGGAGCCATTAATTTCTCTATGAAATTGTCCTTTTCTGGTAACCAAAGGCCATAAAGCCTTTTTGCTTTGCTAGACAGATTTTGTGCTAGTGCAACTAGGTACTGCAAGCGTTCAGGTGGTCCATCTTTCAAAGAAGTAATTACAGCTTCATTTCCTTCTAAACTAAAAAGAAAATATTCAATAGCAGGCAAACCTTTAGATGTTGAGCCTATGCTTTCTATAAAGGCTTCATCAATGTTTTTAGCTTTTGTTATGTGTTCTTCAATTAGTTCTATATTGGCAGGAGTCTTACTAATTTGATTATGGAAAAGCATAGCTGACATAGAACCTACTTCAAAAAGGTTACAGCGTTGCCAATGTAAAGCAGCTTCTTTCCACGCTTCTTGAGCAGTTTCTAGGCTGTCAAGGTTAAGGTTTTGGGCAAAGGCCCCTACAGCTTTATTCAGTGTTTCTGTCTTATCTACAAGCTCTTCATGCAAGGGCAAGAAAATATTGAGAGCAATGTTATCAAGCATTGCTTGACGATCAAAGTCATTGTTACTATCAGCGTTTTGAGCTGTTCCATAAAGCGCAAACATCACTAAACTTATTAAAACAAGCGGGATAGCAATCCTAGTATAAATTTGGTCAATTTTTTTCAAAATTTTCTCCTAATAATAATTACATTAAGCACCTATGCATAAATACTTGTGAAGTTTCAAGTAGTAGCTAGAAGCACTGATTACTCCTAAGTGATGCACAAAATTTTACACTCCTGTTTACCTAAGTGGCAATAAATTCCAAAAGTTGATGTTGTAGTTTAATCAATTTCTATAAGACCCATCTCTGAATCCTCGAAAAATTCATAGAGGATGTAGATGTTACTATGAATGATGTTTTCTACCTTTTTGACTCGACAATTACCTACACGCAGCCAAATAACCTTGGGAGGATGACCTAGTAATATGCTTAAGTCACTATAATCTGAATCCTTCGTTAGGATTGTGTAATTACCTTTCTTTGCAAAATTCCAAATCTCAGTATCATCAGACTCATCTAAACTTTCTAGCATTACATGAGTAGAGTTTGGGAAAAGATCACTAAGCTTTTCAATTAACCTATGAGACAAGTTATTATCAAGCAATAACTTCATGCCTTTAAAAGAGTAACTTTGTGTTCACGATCAGCTGCATAAGCTAAGCAGGCAAGTATATCCTCTTTAGTTATCTTGGGGAAATCATAAATTATTTCCTCAAAAGTCATTCCATCAGCTAGCATATTTAAAATATCATATACAGTGATTCTTAACCTTCTTATACAAGGCTTCCCAGATCTTTTCCCCGGTTCAATAGTAATTATTTGTTTATAATCAACCATAGCCATAATCCTTACTATTCAATAAATATACTCTTAAGCTTTCACTGTTACAAACGCTAATTCCTGTGCTAAACGAATAAGGTAACCATCAGGATCCATTACAAGGAACTGTTTAACTTCAATCAATTGATTTTCTACGCGATACTTCTTGTTATGTAAGTCAACAGTGATGGGGTACTTTGCTTTTTTTAGTTCTAGGTAAGCACTTTCAAGATTAGTAATAGTGAACTCAAAATTGATACCACGGCCTAAAGGATATTCTAGTCTATCTGTTTGCCAGTGTCCCTGTTGAAATTCCTCTTTAGAGGCTTTATTACTGGATATAAATTCTTGGAGCATTAATTTGCCTTTTTCAAGACTAATTGCCACAAAATTATTTTCGGGTCTTTTATAATTAATTTTGAATCCCAGCAAATCAACATAAAATTGTAAGCTTTGACTTAGGTTAGTTACATAAAGCTCTGGAACTAAGGACATAACTGTAAACTATAAAGAATTTAAAAACTCTATAAGCATTTCACGCTCTGACTTCTTCAAGCTCATGAACTTCTCTTTACTCGCTTCTGCTTCACCACCATGCCAGAGAATAGCCTCCTCGAGATTACGAGCACGTCCATCATGTAAATAGAAAGTGTGCTTGTTAACAGTCTCAAAAAGTCCAACACCCCAAAGCGGTGGTGTACGCCACTCACTACCACTAGCTTCAAAATTACCAAGCTCATCTGCTAGACCTTCACCCATATCGTGCAAGAGTAAATCAGTAAAAGGTCTTATATTCTGGTTTGATAAAGCAGGAATAGTGGGGTGAGTTCCAGTAGTATATTCAGAAATATGGCATCCTTGGCAACCTAGATCCATAAAAAGATTTTCGCCATTTATAACATTAGAGCTGTCAAAATTGCGTTGGGCAGGTACGGCTAGGGTGCTCGAGTAAAGCTCCACTTTGCGCAAGTCATCAGCATCTATCTCAAAGCCACTGTTTTCATTGTTACCATTAATTGCAGCTAAGCAAGCAGTTTGTCCGGGGGCACAATCTTGTTCAGGAAAAATATCAGTGGTAATTCCTATGTCTCCTAAAAAAGCTCCTGCTACTTGTTGCAATATGCTAGGTTGCTCGGCTCGCCAGCCAAAACGCCCTAGAGCTTTGCTCTCATTTATAGCATCCCATACATAATTGGGCTTGCCAGAAATTCCATTTCCATCTTTATCTTCAGGATCGGCTAAGGCAAGAATATCTTCTTCACTAATTGCTTCTAAAAGGCCTAGACCAATCATTTGGTTGGCTACTCGAGGTGAAAGTACTACTTCTGGGTGTAAATCACCATAAGCCAATTCTTCAAGATGGTAAGTGGGCTTACGCAGACTATAACTGCTACCATCAGGGTATTTTCCGCCAATTTCTTCGTACTCAATACGAATTTTACCTTCGGCAGGAACACCTTCAAGAGCTAGGTCTTGAAATTGACCTCCATATTTGGGATCAGGTAAAAAGTCACCATGCTCACCACGCTCAGGGATTCTTAAGCGTATTAAAAATCCTGTGCCGGATTCACCAGCTTCTAATGCCCGACCACGGCCATCTTTAAAGTGACACCCTGCACAAGAGCGAGTGTTGAATAAAGGTCCTAGGCCATCTCGAGCTTTGGTAGAAGCAGGAGCTGTCACCCAATTTTGATTAAAAAATGAGTTGCCTACAAAGAAAAGCATCTCGTTCATACCTTCTAAGCCGGGCATAGGCTGAGCAAAAGCATTAGGGGTGGTATTAAAAATTGATCCTTGTCCGCCGAGAAGCTTTTTTGAGGTACCTTGAGAAGTATTTTGTGTTTGTGACCATACTAAAATTGCACAGCTAAAAACAACGGTAAGAAAAATGCTACAGAATAGATATGTTATATTATTTGCTTTAACCATTTCTAACCTAACTACTAAGTAAATTGAGCATCTGGCAAATTGTCTGCAACTTCTTGGAAGTTGCTACTATTTTCTAATACTTTTACTACTTCTGGCAATGGTTCTGCCCAAACCTCTGGTAAATCAGCCTCACCATCAACGGCAATGGGGAAGGCTAGCTTTTCTATAGGTGGGCAAAACTCTGCTTCTACACCAGTTTTGTTTCCTCTAGCATCAATGCGGTACCAACCATAATTTGGTAAGTAGACTGCATTTAAACCATGTAAAGAGAAAGGTGGCTTATTATTTTGAATAGTAAGTCTTTGATAGCAAAGGCCTGTTGGTATTTTATTTGCCCTTAATAAGGCTGCTAATAGGTGACTTTTTGCATAGCAGTAGCCAGTTTTGTGCTCGAGAACATCCGAAGCCTTACAAGTAACTGGATTTAGCTGGTAATCCCAGCTATGTTTAATTTCATCCCTTACATAATGAAAACATGACCTTGCAATTTCATTAACATTATCTAGTCCTGCGGCTAGTTGTTTAGCTTTTGCTAGGACTTTAGGCTGTTCCCAGTCTATAAAATTGCTTGAAGCTAAAAATTCTCTCATATGTTATAGTGCGCCAGAAAAATTTTTTCCCAAAAGCAACAATGGCTTCCTGTAGCGTATGGGAGATCCTTCGTTGCTCTCAGGATGACATCGTTCGTTTTGATAAAGCCAAGAACTTATCTGGATATCTATAGTAAATAAACAGATATTACACAGTACTTTGCAAAACCTCGTATTTGCTTTGAGCAAGACCACTTGAATAGGACTTAGTATAAATATGCTTTAGTAGAATATCTTGTTCTAAAGTACCAAACAGTGGAATTCCATTTCCTATAAGACGTGGGATATAAGTAATGATAAATTCATTAACTAAACCAGCACATAAAAAACTCTGAATAGTTTTGCCACCATCTACATAAACGTGATTAATATCGCGCTTGCTGAGGTTAGCTAATAACTCTGAAGGATCCAAAGAACTGACCTCAATGTGCTTGCCTAACTTTTCAGGTATAGTGACAGAACTGCTGCTAAGCACCACAACCATTTTGTTTTCATATGGCCACTTTCCAAAGCTCACAACTTTTTCGAAAGTTTTGCGTCCCATTATAAGAGCATCTACAGAAGACATAAATTCTTTGTAACCATAATCTTCATTTTCATCACTTTCACTGTAGCTATGAAGCCAATCTATATCCCCATCAGTTCGTGCTATAAAACCATCAATGCTTACAGCAATATAAACTGATACTTTGAAGCCTTCTGCTACCACTAAGCAATCCTCTTTTTGTATTCTACAATTCTGTATGTTTCCTCAAAACCCATATTAAGATGGAATTTTTGAGCAGCAATGTTGTCTAGCTCAGCATCAGTTGCTAGTTCGGTACATCCCTGCTCAATGCACCATCTTGTTGCATTATCAAGTAAGTTCTTAGCTATTCCCTTATTGCGAAAATTGGGCTTAACAAAGATTCCTTCAATATACCCAACTGGAGAAGATAAGCATCCATCAACAATATTTCTTAAGGTTACTTCAATAAAACCTGTTGCTTCATCTTCAATATAGTGCAGAAAGCAATTTAGTTCAGAATCATTTAGAAATTTAGATATTTCACTAGAATGAAAACTATCTTCCAAACCAGTATAAACAACCTTACGAAGACTCAACCAGTCATCAATATTTTCATGAGCTGCTGTAACTATCGGCATAGTTGTTATAGTTTTATGAAGCCTCCTACCCTACAGATTTCTTACACAACCATATTTTTATACCAGCAACTTCAGTACGGTATTCTTTCACTAAACTAACTTTTGACTGCTCAATTAATCCAAGCATTCCATTATTGTTCAAATATGATCTGAAGCAATTATAATGACCAGCTAATCGCTCATCAAGGTGAAGAAAAGCTCGCTGAAACCAAAGTTCAGGTTCACATAGGTCTGCAATCAAAAGTGTGTCAGAAGTTTCTGAGTACCTTTTAATTATTTTCAATGCAGTTGATGTTTCTAATGCATGAAGAAAAAGTGAACAGACAGTTATTGTAGGATTAAATGTAATACAATCTGCTGCTGTCAGTGCATCATTTAGTATGAATTGTAAATTGCCAATACCACTTGCTCTTACCTTCTTTATTGCAAAATTAATCATTCTTTTATCAAGGTCAATTCCAACAGCCTTATTAATGCGATAAGCAATCTCAAATAAAAATCTCCCATTTGCACAACCGACATCTACAACATCAGACTTATCAGGAATCAACCCTGAAATTTGTTTTCTTAAATCATTTAACGCTCTATCAGTAATTTGATTACGTATCCAAAGAGAAAGCATCAGAATTTAGAGCTTTACCTACGATGAAGCTGAATACGATTGTAAACTCCTTCTACATTGAGTGGTAGCCAGTCTTCATATTGGCCCCAGTCGCTATATTCTTCAAGCTTAACCACTTCTATAGTTTCTTCTAAGGTTTTGCCTGCTCGAGCCTGCTCCAAAACAGCATCATAAAGGTCTTGCATATAGTTTATCAGGTTGCTAACATCTGTCTTGCTGCCAACCTCTCCATGACCGGGTACTAGAAGATCAAAATCCATACCCTCCACAGTTTTCAATGAATCAATCCAGTCTGGGAAGAATGAATCTGCCAAGTTCATAAAAGGCAAAGTGCTACCAGTAGGAATAAAATCTACAGCAAAAAGAGCTCGCTCCTCTGGAAAGTTCATAACAATAGAGTTATCAGAATGGTTCTTGCCTACATAAATAAGCTCGACTGTTTTACCCCCGAGCTCTAAACTTAATTTATCTGAGAAAGTAATACTTGGAATGGCTGTAGGACGACCTTCACCTATAATATCACTCTTGGTATTTTCATGGGCAACTACTACAGCACCATCAGCAGCAAATACTTCACCACCAGAAATATGGTCTGCATGATCGTGACTATAAATAACATACCTAATAGGTAAACCAAAGTTCTCAGCTACATGTTCTTTAAGCGCTTGTGCAGCCTCTGCATTTATTGGATCAGTTACAATAATCCCCTCACTTGTAACTAAAAAAACTGAGTAATGAAAGTTATTTTGAAAACGATATAAATCACCTGCTATGTTTGTAACTCCACGTTGAGCTTCACCTTGCTGTGCAAAGCCAATGCTAGCAATCAGCAAGCTCCAAATAATATAACCAAACAACTTTTTCATAAAAAACCTCCTTAGGTTTGATGTTTCCTAGTGCTCACAACTTTACGTCTAACGGGCGTTGCTTGACAAGTGTCTGAACTTTAATTTGTGTAATTAAGTAATAAACTATGATAACAACAGGTAGAAGTTTAAGAGAAAAATCAGCTTAATCACAGCTCAGACAGCCTTGAAACATACTCCAATTAAAATTCAGCACTAGATAGCATAACTAGTAAGATTATTCTGCTTCGTCTACGCATGAATAAAGTTAAGGCACTAAGATCAGACATATAGATTTTTGATAGGAGACAATTGGATCATACAGAATGCTCCAAGTAGGGATAATTAAAGCAGTGATTTATTGCCAGTCAAGTATTAGTACTTCAGGTGATACAGTATGCTCGAGGCCGCCACCATCATCAACTACTGAAACACCAAAAGGAACAGGCTTTGGAGGGTTAAAAACTACATCGTCATCGTTACCTGTATCAAGTGGTCTTTTAATAACTACTATCCACTTACCATCAGCCCAAACACCTTTAGCAGCGACATCCCCACGTGACCCAATAGCTGGACTCACAAGATAGCCGGGTATAACCATGCCTGCTTCTAAAGCAGCAGTTTCAATAGGAATTTCTTCTCCATTAAGGATATAAGAAGCAGTTAAATCAGAGCCATGCATAAAGCTAGGTCCTGTTTGTTCTTCATTGCGATTATTTGAATAGCCACCGCTTTCTTTAGAATCACCATGACGACTGCTCTCAACATCATCTGTATCTTCTTGAGTTCCCCACCACTTATCATCTACTTGACCTACAGGATTAGTTCGAGCTGCTTTCCATTGCCAAGCATCATAGCGGAGGCCTTCATCTTCGCTGCCCATCCACCACTCAGCCTCATCATCAGCACTATTATGGCAAGCTGCTGTACAGCCTTTACTAGCAAAATCAGCATTGTTTTCTATGGGAAAAGCAAACATTATCCGATCTTCGTCACCGCCCTTGCTAAAAGTATTACCGTCATAAGTCCAAGCATTTTTTAATGTACTTTCATTATCATCTGACCACTCAGCACGTATAACTATATTCTCATCATCGTAGGCAGCTTTTAACTGTACGGACGGACCATCAGGATCATCTTCTCTACTAGCCTCTGTAACAACTATAAGCTCAGAAGCTTCTTCCCAAAAGCTAGCTTCACTGTCTAGTGTTGCTTCATCAACTTCTATAGCGGTTAACTTATCTGATTGTGAATAAGACCAAAAAACTAATAGAAACGATAGTAAAACCAAGAAATTCCTCACAAAAATTCTCCTTGCTTGAAAAATGATTTATTAAGATTCTTACCTAGGCCTAGGTCAAGTAACATAATGCCAAGTTTCCTAGTACTTGTCAATACCTTAGTGAATAACTCGGATTTAGAAAGTAAAGAAAGCCCAGAGTGTTAAAAAGACTATTCCTGAAATGTAAAGGAAGCCGATAAAAGAAACTAAGGGCTTACGCCAAAAGCGGTGCTCTTTGTTTTTGTCAACAAAGGGTAAAAGCAACATACTGCCAATAACCAAAAGTGGGATTAATATTGAGGCAATAGGTTCTAAATGCCCCGGAAAGTACTCAAAAAGTTGATATGGAGCCAAAAAGTACCACATAGGACGTGGTTCATAGCTTGTGCTAGTAGGGTCAGCTGGAAATTCTAAAGGGGCTCTTTCTTTCCAACTAACAAATATTAATGCACTTAAAAGTAAAGTTGCTAAAAAAGTATGCGTGAATAGTCTGTAGGGGAAAAAGGGTACTGAACGCTCCAAAGATTTTTTATGTTTTTTAAGTGGAGGGGAGAATCCGTGACGAAGTTGCCTAAAGTGCCAACTTAGTAAAGTAAATAGTATTATAGGCAAAATTATAACGTGCATAGCGTAGAAACGAGTTAATGACAATTGACCTAAATTGCTACCTCCATGCATAATTTGAGCTAGCCACTTACCTATAAAGGGTAGCCCAGAAACAATCTTGGTTCCTACTACTGTAGCCCAGTAACCATGCTGATCCCAAGGCAGTAATGCTCCTGTAAAGGCAAAACCAACAATCAGTAGCAATAAAAGTACACCTGTTAGCCATGTGATTTCTCGAGGTTTTTTATAAGCACTACTAAAAAACGTGCGCACTAAATGCAAAAAAACAAGGATAAACAGAGCACTAGCGTTATAGACATGTAATCCACGTATAAGCCATCCCAAAGGAACAGAATAAGTAATATAGTCTACGCTATTGTAAGCATTTTCTATACTAGGAGTATAATAAAAGGTCATCATAATGCCGCTTATTACTTGCAGGATAATGCTGGTTAGGGTTAAACCACCTAGGGCAAATAAGATGTTCTTTTGTACATACAGTGGTATAGGTTGATTAAGAAGGTGATGCAATTTTTTCATGGAAGTTTTATCTCTTAGATGAGAACAAATAGAGAATCATTTTCAATTTTGATTTCTAACTGTTGCAAAGGTTTAGTTGGTGCACCACTAATAACTAACCCTTCTTTAGAAAAAATACCCTTGTGACAAGGGCAACTAAAATGCTGATCATCTTCTTTCCAGCGAACTAAACAACCTAAGTGAGTACATGTAGCATCTAAAACTGTGTAGTTTTGCCCATCCTCGCTAAAAACATAAACTGTTTTGCTGTTTTCTACTCTACGCCAAGCGTCTTTACCTCGAAAATGTATTACTACCTTATGAACTTCATTAGCTGTTAAACTACTAACTTCATTTAACTTAATCCAGTTTTGTTTTTTTGCTTTAAAGGAATCACCTATAAAAAAGCGTACGGCAGCAGTGCCCAAACCTATAACACTAGCTCCAACAGTTGCTAAAATGCCTATAGAAAAAAGGCGGCGACTTACCTTATTCTCTTTCTCTTCAATCATAAAGGTTCAAGACAACTAACTAATTCTCAAAAATTGCTAGTAACTAATAACAAACATAAAAACTCTACTAGCTACTAGTGTTTGGCTACTAATTTCAATTCCAAAAATTTACAAGGCTTTATAAGTATTCCTAACCTATTCGGGTAAAGCAGTGCTAATGGTAAGGTTAAAAACACTAGCTGTTTGAGCAATGTTATCACCCAAATCAAAAAGGCTTAGTGTTAGATCAAATACTCCCTGACGATGGGGCTCATCAGTAATTGCACGATCAAAAGGTACATTTTGTATACTTTCAACTTGTTGCTCGGACTTAGTAAGAAGCGCTTTAACATCAGCGTTTAAAATTGGGTCAACAACCTCTAAAACCTCAGCAATAGCAACACCTTCTACTAAGTCACCATTAGGGCGCGTGTATGTACCTAAGTAAACATTTTTAACTCCTGCAAAGTTAGCTGCTATGTCACGGTGGGTGTTATCGCTAAAGCAAGAATGCTCATCTTCTTGATCTTGATTGTCATAGGCAGTAAAAATACGCTCACCTGCTAGCTCAGACTTGGCTAGTACACCTATACCAGTAAGAATGTTGGCAAGGGCTTTATCTGTAGGTAAGGCTAAAAATTGAAACCGGTAACCATTGCCCCTAGGATTCCACTCTTCAACTAATTCTTGTAGATTTTCAGTAAGAAGCCTGCTGGTAATTAATAAATAAGATTTGCGCCTTTCAGCATTTTCAGCAGCAGTGTAGTCTAAATAAGGTCGTGCTCCTGCACCATCACGGTCAAGATCTTGTCCCCAAAGCAAAAATTCAATGGCATGGAAACCCACAGAAATATTTTCTTCGGAGCCCTGCTCATTAAGGGAAATCAAAAGTTCTTTAGTAATATTGGGATAATCTATTGGGTTATTAATTATACCTGAATCAGAATCACCCTCAACATAATCAATGTAAGCTTCATCGAGGGGCCAAGCATTAATTAAACCTTCAGGACCATCTTCATCGTCTATAGGGCCACCATAAAAACGATATGCTTCAGTTTGACCGTAGATTTCTCGAGCAGCTAACCAAGTATCTTTGGCATTTTGTAAAGTTTGTTCAGAAGGGTCATTTACAAATGCAGTAATACTCTTTTCAAGATCTTGTACTAACCAAAGAGAATCTTCGTAACTAGCGTACACAATGTTTGTGTAGGTAATAATGGCTTGGCGCTTTAACAGCTCTGCGCTCTGAGAAAGCCCTACACCACACAGAGTCAGGAGAATGCCTATAACTAATTTTTTCATCAGTGTGCAATCTAACAGATTCAATCTTGAGTGTCAAGGTATGTTTTCAGTTATCCCAAATAATACACCCTTACCAGCATGTAATGCACCCTGCCATTTTCATGCAACATATTCCACTATTTCCAAAAACACATTATATTCCCATATGAGTTACTTAACAGGTAAGTCTACAGGCACGCATCCTCTTGCCCATCTGCGACCTCCTCGAGCCAATAGTTCATCAGCTTCTTTTGGGCCCCAGCTGCCTTTTTCATAACTAACTAGTGCTGGAGCCTCAGAGCTTTCCCAAGTATTAATGATAGGATCTATAATTCCCCATGCAAGCTCAATGCCATCACTCCGTGTAAATAAAGATGCATCTCCATTAAGCGCATCAAGCAAAAGCCTTTCATAAGCCTCAGGAATAGCATCTTCACCAAAAGCTTCATCGTATTGAAAATCCATGTTTAACGAACGAGTCTCTACTATTGTATCGGGTACCTTGACTTCAAAGCGTAAGCGTATAGCTTCATCAGGTTGAATACAAATAGCTAAACGGTTTGAAGTGATTTCTTGTCCTTCAGGCGGAAACATTATGTGAGGAGGTTTGCGAAAAGAGATTATAATCTCTGAAGCTTTAGTTGCTAAACCCTTGCCTGAGCGCAAATAAAATGGCACTCCCTGCCAACGCCAATTACCAATTAAAAGACGTAATGCTGCATAGGTAGGTGTTTTAGAGTTAGAGGCTACACCTTCAGCATCAAGATATCCTTGATATTGTGCTAGAACACTATTTTGTATAGCTTGCTCATCAATAAGTGGTTGTAGGGCTGCAAATAGTTTTACTTTTTCATTACGTATAGCATCTGCATCAAATGAGGCTGGAGGTTCCATTGCTATTAAGCTTAGAAGCTGTAATAAGTGGTTCTGAAACATGTCTTTCAGGACACCCGCCTTGTCATAGTAACCTGCTCTATGCCCTACATCCACACTTTCAGCAACCGTAATTTGTACATTATCTATATAATTACGATTCCAAATAGGTTCAAAAATAGCGTTGGCAAAGCGAAGGAACAGAATGTTTTGTGCAGTCTCTTTACCCAAGTAGTGATCTATGCGGTAGATTTGTTGTTCTTGAAAAGTGGAGTGAAGTGCTTTGTTTAAAGCTCTAGCAGAAGAGGCGTCTTGTCCAAAGGGCTTCTCAACCACTAGACGGTGCCAGCCATCATCTTCATGCACCATATCAAAAGCACCAAGTTGTTCAGATAGAAGAGCAAAAAAACTAGGAGAGGTTGCTAAGTAATAAAGGCGATTTGCTTCTAGTCCCTCAACTTTTTTTAAATGATCTAGAAGAGTCTGAAAATCCTGAGGACTACCAAAATCACCTTGAAGATAGTAAAGATTTGGTGCAAAATCTTGCCAGTCAGCCTCAGTATAGTCATCTTCAAATTTCTGAACTGCTTCTTGCATTTTATTACGAAACTGTTCGTGGGTGTAGTCAGTTCTTGCAAAGCCTGTAATAGTAGTATTCTCTGGTAGACGACCCTTAAGCTTAAGATTATAAAGAGCAGGTATGAGCTTGCGTTGGGTTAGGTCGCCAGAAGCTCCAAAAATAACAATACTAGTTGGCATTCCCATATCTATTCCTCACGTTTAATAGCATGTCCACCGAATTGATTACGTAGAGCAGATAAAAGCTTATCACTAAAGGGCTCGTCATCACGTGAGCGGAAACGGTTCTGTAACGCCAAGCTTATAACAGGAATCGAAGTAGCTAATTCAACAGCTTCCATAACTGTCCAGCGCCCTTCACCAGAATCTGGTACATAGGCCGCTATCCCATCTAGTTTAGGATTCTCTTCTAAAGCATTGGCAGCTAAGTCTAAAAGCCAAGAGCGCACTACACTGCCATAACGCCAGATCTCTGCAATTTGATGAAGGTCAAGGCCAAACTCTGTTTTATGTTCCATGAGTTCGAAACCTTCAGCATAGGCTTGCATAAGTCCATATTCGATACCGTTATGAACCATTTTAACAAAGTGTCCCGAGCCCACAGGTCCTACATGTCCCCAGCCTTGATCTGCTGCTGGTGCTAGTGTCTCGAGCACTGGCCTAAGCCTATCAACCGCGTCTTTGTCACCACCAACCATCATGCTATAGCCTTCTGTAAGGCCCCAAACACCACCACTGGTACCAATATCTACAAAGTGGAAACCTTTTTCTTTTAGAGCTTCTGCACGGCGTTTAGAGTCTTTATAAAAACTATTACCTCCGTCAATAATGGTGTCACCGGGGGATAATTTTTCTGCTAGTTTAAGAATGGTCTCTTCTGTAGGTTTGCCAGAGGGCACCATTACCCAGACAGCACGGGGAGCTGAAAGTTTGCTGGTAAGGTCATCAAGGCTTCTAATGCCCTCTGCTCCCTTAGTTTCTGCTGCTTTAATAGCATCTTCATTAAGATCAAAAGCTATTACTCGGTGTCCACCTTTTAGCAAGCGGGTCACCATATTTGCTCCCATTTTGCCAAGGCCAATCATTGCTATGTCCATATTTTTCTCCTTCAACATTAAGTGGGTGTTAAGTGGGTGGTGCTTCAATTGCCTGAACTGTTATTCATGTTAGGTCTTACCAAGTCATGGTCATACTCATGTAGCTTTTCAATAATCCATTCTTGTATCAAGGCTTCTTGAGGAATTCCTGTAGTTTCAACTAGTTGCTTAACCGCCTCAGATAAAGTGTTTAAGAAGCTAATGAAAACTAAGCTACTTGCAAAAGCTGTCGCTTTTTAGTGATGCTATCCATCAGGGAATCAAATGATTTGGCGAAAGCCTCTACACCATCATCTTGTAATTTTTCAGTAATCATCGATAAATCAATACCTAATCTGGCAAGTTCATTAAGCTGTGCCTGTGACTCAACCACTTCAAGCTCTAAAGTTTCAGCTGCTAAACCATGATCTAAGAAGGCCTCGAGCGTATGAGGAGGTACAGTGTTAACAGTATCTGGACCAATCAAATTATCAACATAAACAGTGTCTGAGTACTCAGGGTTTTTTGTACCTGTGCTAGCCCACAAAGGCCTTTGGGCTTGTGCACCAGCTTCCTTTAGCTTCTGCCAACGGCTACCTTTAAAGGTTTCCTTAAAGCGTTGGTAGGTTATTTTAGTATTAGCAATAGCAATTTTACCTTTTAGTGTCTGTGCTTCTGATGAGCCTAAAGCATCTAAAGCTTTATCCACAGCTGTTTCAACGCGACTCACAAAAAATGATGCCACCGAGGCTACTTTAGTAGGATCTCCCCCGTTTTCAACAAGCTCTTCTAAACCGCTTATGTATGCTTCGGCCACAGCATCATAATGCTTCAAGGAAAACATAAGCGTTATGTTTACATTAATGCCTTCACTAATCAATTTCTTAACAGCAGGAATGCCTTCAGGGGTAGCAGGAACTTTTATCATTATGTTAGGACGATTAAGTGCAGCAAAAAGTTTTTTGGCTTGTCCTATGGTACCTTTAGTGTCTCTAGCTAATTTTGGACTTACCTCGAGACTTACATAACCATCCTGACAATTAGAACTATCATAAAGTGGTCTGAGCAAGTCTGCGGCATGCCCTATATCTTTAAGAGTTAACTTCTGATAAATATCATCAACTGATTTTCCCTCTGTTGCTAAAGCTTGAATGGCTTCATCATAATCAGTACTCCTAGAAATAGCTTTATCAAAAATTGTAGGATTAGAGGTAATACCCCTTACGCCTGCATCAAGTAGCTTTTGCAACTCTCCTGATTCTATTAAGCTACAACTAATATTGTCATACCAAATAGCTTGACCAAAGTTATAAAGTTCATGCAGTTTTGTCATTAATCTCTCCTCTTAAACTTGTTTTTATACTTAGAGCAAGCCCATAATAAAACTAAAGAGTGGTAGGTCACTGTTTTGCCTGAGGCTTGATAGACAAAACAACTATTAACATCCTAAAGCATAATAGCAATAAAAAACTAAGGTCTGTTGGCTATAAAACATAATAAACTATTTGGCTTCACTATAAATATACTTCACTATACATCAGAAAAACCTTCTCCCAAACTGACAGTGTCTTCTCAATTGTTATGCTAAGGAGCAAGTGACAAACAGGGTAAAGTTCAAAAATGACATATGATCATTTGTTGGCAAGAGCTTATCTGAATATCTATAAGTTTAAAAAGATGTTATAAAAGATGTTACTACTAAACCCAAAATTATAGAAATCGGTAAAACCAGCACATGTATAAATAATACACCCAGCCAATTAATAGGCTTACTTCTAATTGTTGTTAAAGTCATATTATTTATCCAGAAACTTGACATAAGCGTATGTATCACTAAAATAACCCAACACAGTAGTATAATAAATAAATCATTTTGTAGACTACTAAATGCAGAAACTAAAATAAAAAGTAAAGCCAAACCACTTATAACAACATAATGTGCGACTGGCAAGCCTCTCCAACGAATTTCAGACATCTTATAGCGTGGTTGCTCTTTTGTATCCCCCATGAAAACATCAGAGTAGTTAAACCTAGAATAAGTCCTATTGTTATTAAATGTAGAGCCTGTCCTTTTATCAAAGTTGAATAAATTTTGCTCTACATTTGATGTGCTAGTTCTGTTAGTTTTGGATCCTGCTGTTAAATAAAAATCATACTCACGGCGTTTAATTGGATCAGAAAGTACATCATAAGCTCTGTTAACGCGCTTAAAGAATGCTTCTGCATGAGGATCATGTTGATTGAGATCAGGATGATATTCTTTAGCAAGTTTGCGATAAGCTGCCTTTATAGTGGCTGCATCAGCATCTACTTCAACACCTAAAAAGTGATAATAATTAGAAGCCACGCTTTAAAGTTTAAATTTCTATCAAAAAAATTTCAAGGCAGGCGTATTGCAAAAGAAAAAGAAAAGGTAGGGGGGCAAAAGCAATACGCCCTACCCCTATCTCATTTTACTGCTGCTTCCATAAGTTGCTCTATTCTAGGCAACATCTCAGCAGGATTAGGATGAAGTCCTTCTGAAAGAAGGGCACTTTCATAAAGTTGCTCTATAAGAGGCTCTAAAAGAGCATCATTAGGGTCACTTTCTAGTTTTGCTGATAGGTTTTGCACTAGGCTACTTTTGCGATTTAGCTCGAGCATTTTCTTAGGCACTTCATATTCACCACCCATAAGTAATTGCATACGCTGCATACTTGAATTCATACCCCCCTCAGGGTTTACAAGACGGCAAGGGCTGTTGCTAAGGAGTTTACTTTCGCGCACATCTGTCACCCTTTCACCTAAAACTCGTTTGACACGTTCTTTAAGAGAGATAAAAGCTTCTTCAGCGAGAGCCTCTGCATCATTATCTTCTTTAGCATCTTCCTCAGGCAATTTTAGGTCAGCATCATCTACATTTTTGAAAGACTTACCCTCAAATTCATTCAAACCTACAATCATATAGGTATCTACAGCATCAATAAAGAAAAGTACCTCAATTTCATGCTTGCGAAAATAATCTAGGTGGGGGCTGCGCTTAACCACATTAAAATTTTCGCCAGTTACATAATATATAGCGTCTTGGCCCTCTTTCATTCGCCCTACATAATCTTTTAGTGATAGCAAATCATCTTCGCTTTGGGATCTGCTCGAGCTAAATCGCAAAAGCTCCAACCATTTGTCCTTATGTTCAAAATCGCTAGCCACACCCTCTTTTAAAAACATGCCAAACTCTTTCCAAAACTTTCGGTAGTTTGCCTCATCATCTTTTGCTAAGCGTTTCAGTTCTGTAGCTATACGTCCCACAAGAACATCTTTAATTTTCTTAATAAGTGGCGAGGCTTGTACCATTTGCCTTGAAACATTAAGTGGTAAGTCTTCACTATCTACTACACCTTGTACAAAACGTAAATAAGGTGGCAAAAGATCTTTAAATTTTTCTTGAATCATTACCTTGCGCACATAAAGCTTTAGACCATAATCCTCTTCACTCCTAAACATACGCCAATCACGCTTTGATGGTACATAGAGCAATGAATAAAGTTGTAGTGGTACATCAGTATTTAGATGCAATCGTAACAAAGGATCACCATAATCAAAAGTTAAAGATTGATAGAATGATTTGTACTTTTCGTCTTCAACATCACGAGGTGATTTTCGCCAGATAGCAGTTTGCTCATTGGCCTGCTCCCACTTCTTCTCTTCACCTTCACTTGAATGAATATAAATAGGAAACTCCACAAAATCTGAGTGAGCCTTAATAACACTGTTTAAGCGGTAACTTTCAGCAAAATCTTTGTGATCATCCTTAAGTTTAATTTCTATACGTGTACCACGGTCTTTCTTGTCACCTTTTGTTACTGTAAAAGTTCCTTCACCAGTTGAAGTCCACACAGCTGACTCTGCTTTGGGGTCAAAGGAGTGAGAGATTACCTTAACCTCTTCTGCTACCATAAATACAGAGTAAAAACCTACTCCAAATTGACCAATGACATCCTCTGCTTTTTTACCTTGTTCTTTTAAAGCTGTTATGAATTCTCGAGCACCAGATTTAGCAATAGTACCTAGGCTATTTGTCATTTCCTCTGCAGTCATGCCAATACCAGTATCGGTAATGGTTAGAGTCTTTGCTTCAGAATCACCTTTGATCCAAATGCCTAGCTCTGCTTCAGGGTCAAGTACATTCTCAGCTGTAAGCTTTTGAAATTTAAAGCGATTTAAAGCATCACTAGCATTAGAAACCAATTCGCGTAAGAAAATTTCTGGCTCACTATATAATGAGTGAATAAGAATATCTAAAACTTGTTTTATTTCTGCCTGAAAAGCTACGGGTTCACCTATAGGTTTATCCTTAACTGTTTCTGTTGACATAATTATCTCCTTCTTAGAAAGCTTTTTAATCAGTTTTACTAAGCCAATTAGGCTTAATGCTGGCAACAAGTATAACATATACACATTGATTTTCTACCTAAAAGTAAATATAGAAATCTTAGTAAATCATGCTCATGTTATTGTAGTAGCTATATAGTTAATCATAAATTGTATAGGAGAACAAATGTCACATCACATTCACTTATCGCTAACTAGCCTCTTAATTTTATTGTTTGTTTTATCTGCTTGCAAGGAAATAGAGGACGATTCTGACTCTACTGCTACTGATCCCAAGCACATGATTTACAACTTCCGTGCCTTAGGCTGAAGTTTATTGATCAAAATCGGCGTTAGCATCTTTCTACACAATGCAAATGGGTAATTTAGGGTGCAATACTGTAGACACTAAAAGTTGAATTAATTGTCAAAATCTGCTATCCTGTACTTTAGCTATGAGGAATAGGTCTTCTGGGATGCATGTAGCTACAAGCACTCGCCAGTATAAAGGAAAAACTTATAAATCTTACTTACTGAGACGTTCTTATCGTAAAGATGGCAAGGTAAAAAAAGAAACCCTAGCAAACCTAAGTCCACTAGGTGATGAAATTATAGAAATGATCCGAAGCTGTTTAAAGGGTAAGCAGTTTGTACCTATAGATCAAGCTTTTGAAGTGATTGAATCTAAGCATCATGGACATGTAAAAGCAGTAATAAAAGCTATGGAGAAACTAGAGTTTAAGAGGTTAATAGCAAGTCGTGCCACACAAGAAAGAAACTTAGTAGAAGCATTGATAGCAGCAAGGATACTAGCACCAAATAGTAAATTAGCAACAATAAGATGGTGGGAAACAACAACTTTACCAGAAATGCTAGAAGTAAGGAAAGCAAGGGAAGAAGAAGTGTGTAAGGTAATTGAATGGTTGGAAGCAAGGCAAGGATATATAGAAAAGAAATTAACAAATAGGCATGTCAAAGGGGAGAAAGTATTAATGTATGACATGAGTTCAAGTTATTTTGAAGGAGAGGAATGTCCATTAGCAAAATGGGGACAGAATAAAGATAAAAAGAGAGGGAAAAAGCAAGTAAATTACACATTGCTGACGGACAAAAGGGGATGTCCAATAGTAACTAGGGTGTACGAGGGCAATTACACAGAGTCAAAGATACTAAAACCAATGATAAAAGAGCTAAAAGAGGAATTTGGAATAAAAGAAATAGTGATCGTAGGAGACAGAGGAGTAATAGGGAAAAAACAGATAGAAGAGTTAAAAAAAGAAGAGGGAGTAGGTTGGATAGCAGCATTGAAGGCAGCAAGTATAAAAAAGCTGATAGAAAGTGGGAATTTGAATATAGAAGAATTGAAGAAAGAAGAATATTTAGAGTTTAAAGATCAAGAATATGAAAAAGAGAGATTGATAGGGTGCTGTAATAGAGAAGTAGCGGAGTGGAAAGGGAAAAAGCGACAAGATTTGCTAAAAGCAACAAAAGAAGAGTTAGAGAAGATAAAGGAGATGGTAAAGAAAGGAAGTGTAAGAGGGAAAGGGGAAATAGGAGTGCGAGTAGGAAGAGTAGTCAACAAATATAAAGTAGCAAAGCACATTAAGTTAAAGATAACACCAGCAAGGCTAAATTTTGAGATAGACGAAGAGAAAGTAAAGAAGGAAAGCGAGTTAGATGGGATATATGTAATAAGAACAAGTCTAACAAAGGAGAAAGTGGATACAAAAGAAGTAATCAGGAATTACAAAGGATTAAGTGATGTAGAACAGGGATTTAGGTCAATAAAAAGTGTAGATTTGGAATTAAGACCAATATATCACCATATGGAGCAACGAGTAAGGGGACACATATTCTTGTGCATGCTAGCTTACAACGTGAAGTGGCATATGATGGAGGCATGGAGGTCAATATTATTTGCTGATGAAGAAAAAGGTAAAAAAGAGGAAAGTAACCCCGTGAAAAGAGCGGCAAGGTCAAAGAAGGCATTAGCAAAAACAAAGACTAAAAAATTAGAAGATGGTAGTAAAGTTCACAGTTTTCAGACATTACTATCGGATCTAAGTAGCATAGTAAGAAATACTTGCAATTACAAAGGAGAGGAGGATGCAAATTTAGTAAAAGTAGACACTATAGCGAATAAGCAACAGCAAAGAGCATATGACCTACTTGAAGCTATAGAAATGTAGACAGAACGATGTACCCCTAAAACAGGATTATTGGCGTGAGGGAAAGGTCTAGCTATAGTATTTATAAATAAACTTCAGCTTAGGTAATGTAGAAAATCAGCTAGAAATTGTTAGTCAGCATATTTTGGCTGATGTGGCTGAACTAGGGCAAGTTAATGTTAGTCAAGGTAGTCGGGATGATTGGCATAGTATTACTACTCTGCAAACATACACGGACCCTGTTGTGATCGTTCAACCACTGTCATATAACGATCCTGAGCCAGCTACTGTAAGACTAAGGCAAGTAGGTCCACAGGGGTTTGAGTTTCAGGTACAGGAATGGGATTACCTAGATGGTATTCATCCTTTAGAAACAGTTAGTTACTTGATTATAGAAAAAGGAGTGCATCTTTTAGATTCTCTCGTTATAGAAGCAAATGCTGTAGAAACAGATAGCCAATTTATGAATGTGGCTCTTACTTGGTCTTTTATTTATCCTAACTCACCAATAATCTTAAGTCAGGTACAAACCATAAATAATAATGCGGCAGTTACTACCAGACAGAAGCTAATTTACAATGAATACGGTCACCCAAGAAACTTTGAAGTCAAACTACAAGAACAAGAGGCTAATCAAACACCTGCTATAGAAACTATAGGTTATGTGATTCTACTAGAGGCTAAAGAAACTATGGTTACCAATAGCAATTACACTAATTACTATGTGACCAACAGCCCTAGTGAAGTTGACCATAACTGGTATGGCCTTAATTTCCCTACTAGTCTAGTCAATTTGCCTGATATAGAGCCAACTCCAACACTTGCTTTACAAACACCATATTTCTTCACCAATGTACAAAGCATAAACGAAGATGATGCTTCTACATTGCGTTATAGGCAATTAAATGAAGAAGGAGTTGAGGTCTTTGTTGAAAGTAATGATCCTGAGCATGCAACTGAAATTGTAGGTATTGCAGCTTTCATGGGGATTCAACTTGCTGATGGACTAGACACTCCTGTTGCAGCAGCATTTCAGCATCTTGCTGAATCTGGGGAAGATGTTACCTCCTTAGACTTTAAAGTTGGGGAACGTGATTATCAAGGCCAAGGCGCTTGGACGATAAGAGTCATAAAAAAAGGAGGTTTTGGTCCAGTACAAATTAATGAAGATGGTAGTGTATTTAAGGGGTTAACTTTAGGAGGCTCAACCCTAATCTACATTTCTAAAGATACAGGTGAAGTTTTGGGGAGATCTGATTATCAATGAAAAAGCTACTATCCTTAAAACAATTAGTTGCTTGGGCAATTCTAAAAAAACAGCGTGTAACTTCACAATTACACGCTGTTCCGTTAAATTAGTGCTTTAAATTAGCTGTTACCTAACAAAATTTCTTTCTTGTATTTGGGTTTCTTGTATTTGGATTTCTTGTATTTGCAATTGATCTACAGGTAAAACCTCTTTATCTAATCTATCTAGGGGAAAGGGTGGACAAGATAAGCATACAGGTCCGGGCCATGGCCATGGAATAGGCTTTGGTTCAGGAACTGGGATGGGGGGTAGATATTGAATTGAACCAACCTGCTGACCAACATAATTTGAAGCAGCTACATTAGGATTAACGCTAACTTGACCATCTGCTAAAGCAAAAGCTGTAACAAGTACAAAAGCTACTAGTAAAATCTTCTTCATGAGAAACTTCCTTTCTTGAAGTTCATCCTTCTGGACAGAACTGAGTTTTTCTTATAATTTCACCTTAAGTTACCTCTTTATTCCTAAAGGGCATCACCAAAGTGATAGTAGAAGTTTGGCATCTACGTGAAAGTTGTACCTGAGTCAATCTAAAGATTTATTCAGTTTATAAAAGCTATAAAAGTCAGTATCTCACTTAGAATAAATAAACTGTTACAGACATGAGCAGGCTTTAAAAATCAGGAAAATCACACCAATCAAACGAATCCCGGTTTAAACAACAACATGAAGAACCCTAAACTAACTAGGGCGTGTGGACACCTAGAGTGTGAAATCGAAAACGCTACTCTTAAATACCTTGGATAATCCTGATGCTGACGCATAAGCTCCTCTGCAATCTGGTAAAGATTATGTGGTTAACAACTAAAGCTTCTCGCAAATATAGGCTATCCTGCAATTTTTTTTGGAATTCACATTTTCTAACAAATAGCTGTCCTGAGACTGGCTAGTTTGGTTTTGATATCCAATGCGTGCAATTTCTGATTTGCCATATCCACATGCCCTAGCATCCAGTTACGAGTCTTATGGACATCAATCATAAGGGTTTAAGATTTTAAACCCCTACAACATCACCTTTGTAACAGATACCTTTCCCTCACATTGTTCCAAGCTCTGCTTGGGAATACATATTTTGGACGTTGTGCATCCTGTAACCTTTACCCTCAACTGCATTGTCCACATCTCAATTAGGTACATCACCAGTAGCTGTGTAGTGTGAAAATGTCATGTAAGATTCTGCAGGGGCAACGTTGAGATCGCTCTCGTTATTGACCATGACCTGCTGGTTCATGATGGGTGTTTTTATTTGTTTAGAGTTACCAGCTTGAAGAGGAACAATATGCCTTCTAGAGAAGGGAAAACTCAACCAATCTAGCAATACGCGTATCATTAAACGTTTCGAAGGTATAAAATGGAGGAAAAAGCCAAGCCGCATTATATAAGCAAGCCATCCTGTAAACTGTAAGTTGTAAAGTTCCAAACCAGACTTGCCAATACCTACACAAAATGCTGTTCCTAAACCGGGAAAACTAAATTTTCGGGGGTGTTTTCCAAAAAGTACTCGAGCTAAATTATTACCAATTCTATATCCATGCATAATGGCCCAAAGTGCGTTGGCAGGGCACGACTTACCACTTTTAGGATGAGGTACACTAGCAACATCTCCACCTGCCCAAATAGTTGGTTGCTGTAGCAAACGCAAAAAGGAGTCTGTTTGTAGTCGATTGCGGTCATCTTTCGGTTCGTTCTCAACACCTGATAATAAGGCTGGTTGCTGACCAGAGCAAGAAATGACGGTCTTAGAAGAAATAAAGCTACCATCTGATAAGTATGCACCCTCTGCTGTAACGCGAGTCAATCGGGTTTTAAGGTGTACCTCAACCCCATAAGCCAAGATTTGACGTTGAGCATAATCTGCTAATTTTTGGTGACGAGGTCTTAACTCTGGTAATAACGCTTCACCACTATGAGCTAGTACCAAACGGTAATCTGTTGTCAAACTGGGATAGTACTTTTTAAGATCATGCCATAACTCAGCAATTATCCCCATTAATTCAGTACCAGTAAGTCCACCACCTGCGACTACTACATTGAGTAACTGATTTCTTTCCTGTGCGTCTGAGGTTGTTTCTGCACGCTCGAGCATACGAATAAGATGATCGCGTAACATCAAAGCATAAAGCCCCCCTGTTTTTAAAACAAGGCCATATTTCTCAAGACCTTCAATTTCAGAAGTTTTATCATAGCTACCTACTCCTAAAACTAATTGGTCATAATGTAAATCAATCACTTCATTCTGAACATAACACCTAACTGTTTGGGCTGATGAATCTATGGCTGTTACCCAACCACTAAGAATAGTGGCATGAGGCATGATTGTACGCAAAGGCGTTAATTGATGGCTTGGGGCAATAATCCCACCAACAACTTCTCCTGTCCAGCCATGAAAGCTATGAAAGTTATCGGCAGAAATACAAGTCACCTTAATATCTCCATTGCGGATTTGCCTTCCCAAACAACGATAAAGTGCTTTATATGTACATACTGAAACATATCCACCCCCTAATAAAACCACCTGCTTCCTGCTCATTCCTATGCCCCTACAGTTATTCTAGGAAATATAGGCCCCAGTGATCTTGTTGCTTGTGATGTCCTGAGTGGCCTACCAAAGCTGTGAAAGTCTGCTAGTGTGAAACCATATTCCTGAAACTGTTCTGCTGTACGTGCAACAAATCCAACTGTTTTAATGTCTGGTGCACCAATTGACACATGCTCAGATGCACCTGCTAAACCCATCAACATCGTTTCTGCAAAGCAGGCAAATGCAATGTCTTTGGGTAGGCCAAAATCAGCGCCAATATTGATATTACGTAACTGAACCAAGCCACCATCAACTATCAGTACGTCAGGTCGTTCTTTAACAAGATTTGGGTCAGTGTTTCTGGGCTGGGTATCATCTAAAACAATGGCATTTTTCTTTAAGTGCTCACTTTTTAAAATGGCATCTGAGGAAGAGGTAAGTAAAATAATCAAATCAGATTGAGGCATTGGTGTTAAATCAGAGTAGCTAGCAACTTGCTTAGAATTAAAGCTGGCTTTTGCACTCGAGACTATTGGAGCTAAGCGCCTTTGATTGCGAGCAATAAGATTTAAACGTGCAGCAGGAAAATATTCTGCTAAATGCTGAGAAAGCATCTCCACTACAACTGAACCAATACTACCTGATGCCCCTACCACACTAATTGTCATATTTTCAGGGCATTTACGCAATAAACGCTCAATTGCTTTCATAGTTATATGAGCGGTAAAGGCATTACCATTAGTCAACACCACATCTTTACGTTTTGCTAAGGCTTTGCCCCCTTGAGTTACTGATGATGTAAGGGCACCTAGCCCTATAATCTCTGCACCTAGTAAACGTGCCTGATCAATGCCACGATGGATGACTTGCTGTGCATGACGACGTGCACGAGTGCTAGGCTCTAAAAGCTGATTGGGAGTAATGGGTAAGATTAGGGTAAACCCTGCAATCTCATCTGAACCCTGCAAACGGGTATTACCTAAGTTAAAGCCTGGGATGGGAAGATGTTTTAAAGCCAATGACCAAAGCTCATTAGGAATAAGTCCTAGAGGCTTAACAACACGGGCCATATCTTGGCTAATTTCATTTCGTGGGTGAACTAAAAATGCAAATTTCTTTGTTTTTTGTGTTAACATGATTCTCCTTATCTAAGCAAAAGAACAACTTTTGCATCCTCTTCAACTAAAACTATTGCTCTAACTGAGAATATTTTGTGTTGTTAAGTTAATTGTAGATCATTATAGAGACTAAGAACCACGTATCTGAATTTGTTTTTGAGTCAAAGTGTCCACTGTAAATTTGTTGACTTGGCTCTTGACAAAATGTTGTTCTTGCTAGACTCCTACCCAGAAGGCTTAAAAGTAAAATAGCCAACAGGTAAATAAGGAGTGATTGTATTTTTGTTTGAGAGGTTCTGTTTTCCACTTTAATCTACTTTCCTACCTTAATCCAAACCTTTTAAGGAATGGTTTAAATATAAAGTAAATTAAGGGGCGTTAAAATAGCGTAAAAACCCTGTGCTGAACCCATTATTTGCCAAGTAAATAAATCCTTGGATAATGTCCACCATGAAAAACTTTATGCTTATTTTTTAATTTCCAAACAGGAGAATGGGAAATTATGCGTTCAATAAGCTTAATATTATGACTAAGTAACACCATACAAGCATCTTCTTTAGTGATACGAGTCATCTCCTTTATAAAAGCAGGATATAGTTTAATATTAGCTTCATTTGTACCTACAGCATCACCCCAAGGCAAATCACAAACAACAATATCAACACATGCAACAGGTATACTTAGATTAGTAGCATCCTCTAAAAAGAGATTTATTTTGTCTTGAAAACCACTGGCATTTATGTTCTGCTGGGCACACTTTAGGACACTATGTTTATTATCACAACCAGATATATTGTAATTAAAACTTTGACAGGCTTCTATAAGCAAAGTACCTGAACCACACATAGGATTAAAAATATAATAGTTTGCCTTAGGTTTAACTAGCTCGAGCATAGCCACCGCCAAAGTAGCATTAAGTCCTCCTGCTAGGTTGCAAGCACGCCAAGGTCTTGCTGAAAGAGGTCTTGGTGTGAGCCTAGTCAAAACTTCCCATCCCTTTGGTTTGCTTGGGCGCACACGCAAGAGCAACTCACCTTCTTTTTCAGAAAAGGGTAGTCCTGTGTGTTCAGTAATAACCTTGCACAGTCGCTTAAAAACTTTTGAATCGTGGCCAGCAGCACTAAGGCGGAAGCTTGTGAAATTATCTTGATTGATAATAGACTTGATAAAACCAAGTAACTCTCTTTGGTTTTCATTGCCCATTAAAGCTTTAGGCCTAGGAATATCAAAATATAAAAGCTTATAAACAGCAATAACTGTGCGGAGATTTTTAAGTTCTTTTGGGTTACCTTTGAAAAGGAAGTTTATGGTGCTGTCCCTTACATTAGTAATAGCCGCCCCCCTTAATTTTTTAAGTTCATTTTGGGCTACTTGCTCGAGTCCCCCCAAAACTTCAGCCTCGTACAAATGCGAAGACTCAATCATCACCAACCTTTTTGCTTTAGTACTTGCACTATGCGTTTTGCATCACTTATACAATCATTTACGCCTATACCATTGTAGGCATTACCTGTTAAAAGTATGTTCTTGGCCTCTAGCTCCTGCATAAGGGCATTAACTTTCTGACAATGTCCTAACTGATATTGGGGAATGCCCTTAGGCCAAGGTAAGTGCAAGGTATATTGGGGGTCAGCAACAATACCCATAGTTATACGCAACTCATCACGTACTACTTTGAGTGCTTCATCAGGAGGTAAATTTGCAAAGGTGGGGTCAACAGTTCCTCCCATTATAATTCGCAGCAAAACACTATCTTTAGGAGCTTGTTCAGGGAAAATGGTTGAGCCATATAATACCCCTAAGGTTCGTATATCTTCACTCCTTGGTACCAAAAATCCAAAACCATCTAACGCCTTCGGTATATCAGCACGGTTAAAACCCAGTCCAAAAACCTGTACATCAGCATAGGGGATGGAGTTTAAGAAGCTTATACTCTCAGTAGAGAATAATGGTCTTAGGAGTTCAGCACTTACAAAAGCAGGTGTAGCAAGAATTACAGCATCGGCCTCGAGCACCTCACCCGAGCTAAGAGCAAGGCTGTAACCTTGCTCTAAAGGAGTTAGGGTATAGGCACTTACACCACTTTTTATTTGATGTTCTAGTTCCTCATACAAAGCATCAATAAGCGTCTGCATTCCCCCCTTAAAACCCATAAGATGTGCCCTAGGCTTACCCTCCTTTTTTGCTTGACGTTGCTTTTGAATAAGAGCTTTAATTAAGCTACCATGTTCCTTTTCCATCTTACGTAAGCTAGGGAAAAGGGCATCTAAACTAAGCTCTTTAGCATCACCTGCAGCAATGCCTAAAACAAAAACACCTGCAAAGGTATCAGCAAATCCTTTGCCAAAATGTCTTTGAATAAAATCAAAAACAGTTTCCTCTTCTTTATAGTTCCTAGCAAAAAGCTCGCCGAACAAACGCAATTTTTCATTAGGAGTAAGCAAACTGTTACCTAGAAAAGCTATTGGGGAAGTAAGCACTTTCCTCAAATGACCTTGGCTGTAAATGTAGCGATGCTTGGCCACCTCTGAAGCTCTTTGCAGCTCATTTTCTAATTTCAAATTTTTTACAAGCTCTAAAGTATTTTCATTGCTTAAAAAACCATTTGCTGCCCAGTCAACAACGTAACCATCTTGCTTAGTTGAACCAAGTATACCTCCCACACGCAATTCTTTTTCTATAATCGTTATTTGAACTTGCAATTCTTTCTTTAAAAAATAAGCACTGGCCAAACCTGATATACCAGCACCAACGACTAAAACATGTTTCATCTATCTGATTCTAACTTTTTCTGTAGTTGGTGAACATAGGCTGTCCTTACTTTGATTTAATCCCCCCTAGTCTTTATTTTCTAAGTGACTTAAGAATGTTACTAATATGCTTCCTAGCACAACCCTCGGCAATTTCTGGCTCTCTTTGCGTAATAGCTTGAAATATTGCTCCATGTTCAGCTAAGACCTCTTCTTGCCTAGCTGTCTTAATTGCTGAATTAACTATTAACAAACGAATTTGTCCATATATGGATTCTGCAGTTTGAATAAGCCGTTTATGCTTTGACGCTTGCCAAATGCTTTGGTGGAAATTTAAGTCAATATCCCCATAAACTTCTAAGTCATTGTTGGAAAAGGCCTGATGTTGCTTTTCTAAAAGTTGTTGTAGGTTGTTTTCTAACTCCGTTGTAACTTTCTCGGCTGCTAATCTTGCTGCTAGGCCTTCTAAGACCTCACGTAAGCTATAAATTTCAAAGATGTCTTTTTCATTAAGCTGAGGTACAAAAAAGCCTCTATAGGGCATGGATTTAACCAGCCCTTCTTTTTCTAGAGCTGCTAAAGCAGATTTTACGGGAGTTGGAGAAAGACCTAACTCCTCACTTAAGACTCTAACTACTAATTGGCTACCAGCAGGCAATTTACCACTTAAGATAGTAGAACGTAATGCACGATGCGCTTGGTTAGAAAGTACATTACGGTCAATCTCATTTTTCACAATAATAATTATAGCACGAGTGAAATTTTAAATTTTAAATTTCATCCTTTAAATACCATTAGACTTTATCTGTAACAAAGGCCAATAACCATTTAAACTTAATCAAGTGAACTACAAACCACCGCTTGTAACTTATTCTCTAAGCTAAGCAATTGTTTATCACGCTTAAGTAGGGAGTTTTTAGTCCCCTTTTACAAGATTAAGGACAAGAATTACTGATTACTCATCCACATTACCAACACCCCGAAGGTGCCAACTTGTGCTAACAGGACTGTGAATATCAATTCCATCAGTACGTTGGCCATTACTCATTGGCCAGTAATGGACTTGACCATTGATATTCTGCCAAACAATATCGTCAGTACCATCACCATTCACATCACCAACACCCCGAAGGTGCCAACTTGTACCAACAGGACTGTGAATATCAATCCCACTAACACGTTGACCATTACTCATTGGCCAATAATGGACTTGACCGTTGACATTTTGCCAGACAATATCATCAGTACCATCACCATTTACATCACCAACACCCCGAAGGTGCCAGCTTGTGCCAACAGGACTGTGAATATCAATTCCATCAGTACGTTGGCCGTTACTCATAGGCCAGTAATGGACTTGACCATTAATATTTTGCCAAACAATATCATCAGTACCATCACCATTCACATCACCAACACCCCGAAGGTGCCAGCTTGTACCAACAGGACTGTGAATATCTATCCCACTGATACGGTGACCATTGTTCATTGGCCAGTAATGGACTTGACCATTAATATTTTGCCAAACAATATCATCAGTCTCATCACCATTCACATCACCAACACCCCGAAGGTGCCAGCTTGTACCAACAGGGCTGTGAATATCAATCCCACTAACACGTTGGCCGTTACTCATTGGCCAATAATGGACTTGACCGTTGACATTTTGCCAGACAATATCGTCATTACCATCAGTTGCAAATGATAACGTAGGAAGTAGAAATATCCCAAAAAGTACAACTAAGTTTATTGTAAATCTTTTGCTACTCAAATTTACTAGCTCTGATTGGAAAAACATAATAAATCTCCCTCTAATGCATTTTAAAGGAAGAGGAAATGGCAAATATGTAAGAGGGCCATTTCTAAATAATAGAGTTGCCTCCTAGTTTATAATTTGGTGAACACAATAATTAACATGAAACATGATGTCTACTTATATCATTTTTTGCTACCTTAGTAAGCAGCATTGTCTACTAAATCAATTAGTAGACAGGTTATGCGACTGTTTGATTATGCTCGAGCATCAACCTGTGGGAATAATCAGATATAGCGATTTATAATCACAAATCGATAGGGCAAGGACTCGGATTTTCTCTTGACCAAAGGTTTTCAACAACCATGCCCAAATTGTCAAAAGACCTATCCTCAACTCGCAAATTCACACTAGTAATACTTTTAGGCTGAGTGAGTGTATATAAAAGTTGGCAAAGCCTCGAGCGCACAAGCTCAACCTCATGACCTGACTCAAATTCCTCTGAAAGGTTTATGTGGATGGTCTCCCCTATTACTTCTAGTGACAAAACATTAGCATCACTGGGAAAACTAGTTTTCAGCTCACGTGCTTCCTCTTGTGGCTTGGGGCCACTCCTTAATTCCTCTATAATTGCTAAAAGACGCTCTTCTCCCTTTAAATTGAGATCTCTGCCCACTCGTACTAATTCAAATTCATCTTCTGCTTGTTTTACAAAATAAATAATGCTGTCAGGTAGATTTTGCATGGTACGCCAAGAAAGTGCCCCCATTAAAGCCAGTAATAGTAGTAATGCTAAGGTAGCAATGCGGAAAACAATGGTACGCATGGTCAAATCCTTCTTTCAAGACAATCTAGGAATTTATTTGTCAAGTTTTATTTAGCATCAGACATGCCTCAAGCGCCACCATAACCATATTACTAACAGCCTTCTGCAAAACACTAGGCTCCACAAATTTTGGCTCACCAACATAATTAGAAGCTACTAAAATGCAACCTGCTTCTACCTTGTGCATTTTGCCTAATAAGAAAAGTGCGGAGGCTTCCATTTCAACAGCTAAAATACCTTGTTGTGCTAACCTAGGCACATCTTCTTGGGTAGTGCCATAGAAGGCATCCTCTGTTTGAATAAGACCCACATGAGTTTGATTGTTTAAATTTGTAGCACTGTCCACTAGAGATCTAGTAACTTTAAAAGAAGCGCTTGGAGCATAGTCTTCTCCTTTTAGATACATTTTGGTAGTACCATCTTTGGGCACAGACGAGGTAGCAACAATTAAATCAGTAGGCTTA
This sequence comes from Trueperaceae bacterium, assembly GCA_965223045.1. GTDB lineage: Bacteria > Deinococcota > Deinococci > Deinococcales > Trueperaceae > CBDCVN01. The sequence goes on along the minus strand of CBDCVN010000013.1, from coordinate 1,068,395 downwards.
ATTTCTTGATCTATAATTCCCGAAGTACCTACTCGCACAAGTACCTTGGCTCCTAAACGAATGAGTTCTTCTACTACTATAGCCAAACTAGGGCAGCCCATGCCTGTAGTTTGCACACTAATTGGTGTGTTTTTATAGAGGCCTGTATAGCCTAGTAGTTGTCGGTAGGTGTTATAACATTTGGGGTTTTCTAGGAAGGTTTTGGCTATGAAGCTCGAGCGGTCAGGATCTCCGGGCAAAAGAACCAAAGGAGCTACATCACTTGCTTCAGCATGAATATGGAGCTGGCTCATTGCAAAGATTCACGTAACTGCTCAATATCTATTTCACCATCTTTAGGTGCTTCATAAACTTCGCTATGCTTAATGAGCAAGTTATCGCTTAAAAACACATCGTCTTCAAACTTGCCTTCCACTACAACACCTGTACCTTCTTTAAAAAGATCTGGTGGTGCTCCGAAATGACTAACAGGGTAGCTTTCTATGCCGTCTGAAATAGTAAAGCGAAGACGCAAGTTTTCATCGTCTTGTTTAACACTGCCTTTTTCAACAATGCCAGCTAGGCGTATGTGTCTATCTGCATACTCACTAGCATTCTGAGCATAGTCACTTGGCAAAATAAAGTAAACCAATGAAGAGCTTAATGCTTGGTAAATCAGGAAGGCTGCTACCCCTAAAACTACTATGCCAGCTAAACTATAAATAAAACGTTTGATGATTCTCTCCTCAACATTACAGTATACCATTTCGGGCAAATACATCTTATGTCTGTGGTAGGGGCACAATGCATCATGACCCTACAAGAAAGTTGCAAAATTTTTCTCTGAAACTAACTTGCGAAAAATCATCTGCAACAAACATCATATATTATAATCTAATGTGAATATGCAAATTGGTATTCTTGCTTTACAAGGAGCTTTTCGTGAACATAAGCAGGCATTATTAAGGCTTGGGGTACATGTAAAAGAAATCCGCTTACCTGAAGATATCTATAACTTAGCTGGTTTGATTATCCCCGGTGGAGAGTCCACCACCATAGCCAAACTCATGCAGATCTATGGTTTTGACAAAGCCCTGCCCCAGTTTTATAAAGATGGAGGAGCCATTTGGGGCACTTGTGCAGGAGCTATTGTAATAGCAAAAAATATAGTTGATTACCCTCAGCAATTTAGTCTAAATTTACTTGATATTACTGTCGAGAGAAACGCCTATGGTAGGCAAATAGCCTCTTTTGAGACCAGTGTAATGGTAAAGAACTTTAGTACACCATTAAAAGCCATTTTCATTCGGGCACCACGCATTGCTCAAGTAGGTGCTCAAGTAGAAGTACTAGCATCTTTTAACAATGATCCTATTATGGTAAAAAAAGAGAGAGTAATGGCCACAGTTTTTCACCCAGAATTAAGTAATGACGATAGAGTCCACGCTTATTTTCTTAAACAGGTGATTAAACCTTAAGGCCCCACAATAACCTGAATTAGCTTCCATTCCTTATCAGTTCTAACTTTCAAGGCTTTGAAGTGTTTTCCTAAAGCTTCATACACTATTGGAGCAAGTTCAGCAAGAATTCCAGTAACTATAAGTACTCCATCATCTTTAAGTGCACGCTTATATTCAGAAGCAAGCTCAACATGAAGTTCAGCAAATAAATTAGCCACTAATACATCCACACTATTATCTACCACTTTGCTATCAAGCTTGCTTAGCTCAAATTTTGCTTTTGAATTATTTTGCTGGGCATTAGCCTTAGCAATAGGTATGGTTTGAGGGTCGTTATCAATCCCTAAAATCTCTTTAGCCCCAAGTTGATCCGCTGCTATAGCTAGAATGCCTGAGCCTGAGCCAACATCAAGTACAAATTTGCCTTGTAAATCTAAAGTTTCTAAAGCTTCTAAAGCGAGTTGTGTAGTTTCATGATGACCACTACCAAAAGCCATTCCGGGGTCCAACCATAAGATCTTTTGTCCCTCACTAGGTTTAACTACACAGTGAGTAGGAGTAATTATGAGATGTTTTAGAAATATAGGCCTAAGATTTTTATAGTAGGCTTCTTGCCAATTGGTTTCCTCAACCTCTTGCCAAGTACCTCTAAGAAACACATCTACTGGCTTTGCAAAATAAGCTATTAATTCCCCTTTATACTCCTCAATGCCTTGACAACCAGCTTCCCAAAGTAAGCTAACTTTGGCTTCATCTTGAAAAGTACCTTGAAAAGTAAAAGAAAAGCTCATAAGTAAGTGTCTTAAGCCATTAAATGGTATCTTCCTTGAATTATAAAAATCTTGTTGTGGGCAAGTACCCTAGCAATCCTAACTAAGTTATCAGATTCTTTAAATTTGAATCATAATTACTAACTCTTCATTCTTTCTGCTATTAAGTGTTCTAACAAGCACAAAATAAATAGCTTTCTGGACACTTCATATCTAACAAATTCACAAATATCTGTGCCTAGATGCTCAGTAATCTTTTATGCTGCTACCAATTTGGTCATATCCCCCTTTACATCTGTTACTATCTCAAATCCCAAACGCTTACCCTGACACAAATAAAAATCTATATTTTCTGTTTTAGTTTGTATGCCCAGAGATTTACGCTCAAAAGCTTTAGTCGCTGTCATAATCATCGTTTCAGCTAGGCAAGCAGGAACAGTGCCATTATCAAAATGTAGGTCAACACTTTGCTTCATATTACCCGGTGGTCTAACCATTCCTCCGGGAATAACTTCGACATTAGGTACATCTCTTACACTTTCATGTACATCAGCAGGGCGACCCAAATCAAAAAGCCAAGCACCTTCTTTAACATGATCTGCAAAAATAACTGGTTCTGGGTCAGAAGTAGCGCTAAAAATTAGGTCGGCTCGAGCACAAGCACAAACATCAGTACTAGTTTCAATAAGAGTATCTAGACACTTACGTTTAAGTGTTTGAGCACTTCTTTCTAACCGCGCTGCATTAGGTCCAACTAAAATAAGCTTCCCTACTTCAGTAACAATAAAACGAGCTATGCCAAAAGCTACAACACCATTAGCACCTACAATCGCAACAGCAGTCTTTTTAAGAGGTTTACCCTGCAATTTATAGCGTGTTAGTAACATAGGTACAGCAGCTTTTATTGTCGCTGCTGTGTAAGCCCCTCCATTAGTTATGTGTATATTAGGAACTGCTTCTTGCACCACCTGCCCTTTATTGCCCACAGTAGACCAAAAAGCGCCTAAACCAAAAGCTTCTGCCCCTAACTCTTTGGCTAAACGTGCTCCTTGAATAGCTGCTTTAGTAGCTACCTGAGGATGCTCACGAATGTATCTGGGCAAATGCGGGGCTCCTATAAGGATCACTCTTAACTCTCGTCCATCACTTAGGCGCACACCTGTTATTTCACCATATTTGTCAGGGCGTACTAAACGCATTAGTGGCTTAATAAGTCCATCTGGTAAGTTATTTAATAAGGGCTTAAACCAACAAACACTTTTAATTTGCCACCAGTCTTCTTTAGTCATAGGGTGAATCATGAAGGCGGTGCAAATAACTTTGTTGTTGTAAACTGGTGGTGGGTTTCCTAGCTGGGGCTCGAGCCCTTGAGCTATTCGCATTATACTAGTTTTGTGCCGCCACAAAGCCAATAAAGAGATAGCACAAAAGATCATTGTAACTAGTGTTAGGCCTTGTGTGATCATTAGTAAAACAACAACACTCAATAAGCTAACTAAAGTTGCTAGAGCCGTATAACGAGAAATGGCTAAGAACAACGTGTAAACAAGTAGTGATAACCCTACTAAAATAAGGGGAATATATCCAAACATTCCTAAGCCTAATAGCAAACCCAGCAGTATGGCATTACCACGCCCTCTAGGCGCACTTGTTCTATTTTGTAAATTTAAGGGATAGAGGTGTCCAAAATAAACCCCCAAAGCTACCCAAGGACTTGCTGCAAAAATAACCAAAATAAAGAAACTTTTAAGAGTATCTATTACAAATAAAATTACTGCCAAGGGCACGCCAACAAGTCGCAGAAAATTTTCTACACCTATGTTATGTGCTGAAATGTACCTAGCTTTTAGCCCTGTTTGCCAAGTTATAAGATAACTACCAATGGATAAAGAGCCTATAAAGTAACTTAGGAGGGCCAACACTATAGCATTCTAAAGCGACTAGACCTAATAATAATGTGAAAGATAAGGCAACTTTGCTACAGTCTCGCTAATAGCCTTGTCACTTTCTAGAAGTTCTTGTAAAGGATCCCAACGACCACTAATAAGTGCGTTATGGGCAGTATCTTTAATGCTCACTTGACAGGTCTTATCACCTAATGTAACAGTCTTATTTTCAACATCAACAATGATCTTTGTTTTAGGATTAGTTTCTATAATAACAGCCATTTCTTCAATTTGCTCTCTAGTAGCTTCTACACAAGGCATTCCCAAAGTGGTGGCATTACCAAAGAAAATTTCAGCGAAGCTCTCTCCAATAATGGCTCTAAAACCTGCTCTATATATAGATTGTGGGGCATGTTCACGTGATGACCCACTACCAAAATTACGGTTGACTAGCATAATACTAGCTTCTGCAAAGCGAGAATCATTTAAAGGGTGCTCTTGCTTATTACCCTCTTTATCAAAGCGTACATCAGCAAATAAACCTCCAGATAGGTCATCAAAGGTAATGCATTTAAGAAAACGGGCAGGTATTATGCGATCTGTATCTACATCATCGCCGGAAACATAAACTCCATGTCCTGTTATTTGGGTGATTTTTTCAAGTGCCATTTTTATCTCCGTATAAATTATTTTATCTTAGTACAAATCATTATGCCTGTTGACCACAATAGTTTTGTGGTCATTAGGTCTGCTCGAGCCTCGAGTACCTCTATCAGAGACTGCATCTGTTTAGGAATTTGTTGTAAAACCTCTTGACTAATACCTGCTACTTTTTCAGGCAAATTATTTAGGTTACGCATATCATCAATAACATAGAAACTACCTGCCCTAAGCAAGTTAAGTGCTAATTCAGGATTTTTAAGCTTTCCCGGCCATGTATCAGCAAAAACAAGATCAAAATTCTTGCCTTGCAATTCTTCTAACAGTACTAGACCATCTTGAGTGCGAATATCTAATCTTGAATCGTTACCCAAGTGCTTTTCTGCTATAGCTGTTACTGCAGGATTTTTATCTACTGTAAGCAAAGTAGACTTTTCATCCATACCAGAGAGCATCCATGCAGTAGCCAAACCTGTTCCAGTACCTATTTCCAAAAATTTACCTGCTGGTTTTGAAGCCACAAGTGTACGTAAGAGACTGCCTGTAAGATAATCTGAGGCCATTTCAAAGCCAAGGGTTTTGGTTTCTGCCTCAATGGCTTCGATTTGGGCAGGTAAGCTTGGAATATCTTTATCTAAAAACATTAATTCTCCACAATAGAAAACCCTCAGCCTAAAAACTGAGGGTTGCATTTAATAAACTAAGATTCAACAGTCTATATAGCAACCTCAAGACCTACTTTTAGATTTAGATGAAGTAAGGTTGCTGAAAACAATTCCACAAAAAAAGTATAATTATTACCTAAGCATATTGTCAAATCTGATGCTCATTAATTGCTTGGCTCAAAATTTTGGTGGCTCCCTGATAAATTAAGAAGTATAAGCAAAGAAACACAAGAAACCTCTGCCGTACTGGTCAGACTCAATTTTAGCTAATGAATCCACCAAAGGTAATTCAATGCTCGTAGAAATGCAACATCTTGCATTTTCACAAGCACTAATGGACTATTAATAAATTAGAGTACTATACAAGAATTTCAAGTACTATAAAAGAATAAAGTGTTCCAAAAACAATATTTCTCTCAAACAAGCAAAATGTTTAGAACCAAACACATGAAGATATTAAAATTAAGTACATGAGTAAAAGTCAGTCCACATTAATTTTGCGAGTGCGTTTTGCTGAAACAGATAAAATAGGTATTGCCCATCACAGCAACTATGCTGTGTGGCTCGAGGCAGCTCGGATTGAGTGGCTGCGCAAGCAAAACATAAGTTACCGAGAATGGGACAATGCTGGTGTCTTTTTAGTTTTAAATTATATTAGTATAAATTATCGTAGAGCCACTTATTTTGATGATGAACTTAGCATTGATGTTAAGTTAATTGAAGCTCGGCAGCGACGTATTTGCTTCTCTTACACTATAACTAGAATAGGTGATGAGTTACTTATAGCCACAGGAGAAACCGCTCACACTCCTAGTAATCCAAATGGAAAAGCTATCAGTCTACCTAAGGATTGGCTCAATCAACTTGTGCACCTTGTAGAAAAGGACAATCTATTCTCACCAGAAAAAAGTTAGAGTCAGGAATATCTACTTAACATACCTTACTTTGATTTAGAGCTTGCTTTCATAAACTCTAACAATTTAAAATTATGTTGCAATCAGAAAGGTAAAAACTATGTATATTATAAAGTTAACATCACCAATGGCAGCAGAAAGGATAAGCCCAACTACCCAAAGCTTTCGTAAAAGCTTAAGGTAAGCCCTGAGAAAATTGAAAAAGCTTTAAAGAAGTTTAGTAGCTAAAAATTAGAAAAAGCAGAGCGAATGGCTAACACCTTCTCTATATAGTCCAAGAATTTTCTATGATTTCAAAATGATTGCCTTAAACTACTAAAAATTATGATTAGTTTACTCATTGCCCTTCCTCTAGTTACAACCTTAATCACACTTTTCTTAAAGTCCACAAAAATAGTTAAAACCTTAGTGCTTGTAGCTGTTACGCTAAACACTTTATTAAGCCTTGCTACGTGGTTTGCTTATGACCTTAATGAAGGGGGTTGGCAATATCTACAAGAAATCTCTTGGATACCTAGCTTAGGCATTAACTACCTAGTTGGTTTAGATGGTCTAAGTTTACCTTTTATATTTTTAAGTTGCCTGTTAACCTTACTTGCTTTGCTAACTGAGTGGCAACGCAAAGAAAGTGGCTTCTTTATTTTATTTTTAATATTGTTATCTGCCCTTATTGCAGTATTTACTGCCCTTGACCTTATTGTCTTTTTTATAGCCTTTGAGCTGACTATCATACCACTATTCTTTATAATTGGTGTGTGGGGCTATAGCAACAAACGTTATGCTGCCCTTAAATTTTTACTTTATTCATTAACAGGCTCCGTTTTTCTATTACTAGGTATTTTGTTAACAGCTTTTCTGGCTACAAAAGGTGGACTAGTTAGTTTTGACTATCGCATCTTGGTGGAAAATGCTCCTGCTATCACCGGCTTTAGAGGTGTAGTGCTGTGCCTTGGTTTTGCCATAGCTTTTCTCATTAAACTACCTAGTATACCCTTTCACACATGGTTACCCCATGCTCATACTCAGGCTCCTACAGCAGGCTCAATCCTTTTAGCAGGCGTATTACTCAAAATGGGTGGTTATGGTCTAATTCGCTTTAATCTAAGTTTCTTCCCTGAAGCTATGCAAACCTTACAGCCTTTTCTAGCTATCCTTGCTGTATTAAGTTTGCTTTATGGGGGCTTTGTAGCTTTAGGGCAAAGTGATTTAAAACAACTTATTGCCTACTCTTCAGTTAATCATATGGGATTTGTACTCTTAGGTATAGCTTCTATGACTAGTTTTGGCCTGCATGGAGCAGTTTATCAAATGGTAGCACATGGGGTAATTACTGGTTTACTTTTTATGCTAGTAGGTATGTTGAACCAACGAACTCATACAAGAACTATCTCTGCTATGAGGGGTATGTACAGTGCTATGCCTATTTTAGGGGGCATGATGTGGTTAGCCATGCTAGGTGGAGCAGGAATCCCAGGTTTAGCAGGTTTTATAGGTGAATTTCAAGCGCTTCTAGGTGCCTTTCAAAATCCTAAAACCACTGTTTTTGCTATTTTAGGTTCCCTAGGTATCTTAATTAATGCTGCGCTTATGCTTTGGACGATTCAGAGGGTTTTGCAAGGAGAACCCACTAGTCAAATGCAAAAAGATTACCAATTAGAAGACTTAAAAACTTTAGAGCTTGCTGCAGCCACCCCTTTAATAATATTAACTATATTGTGGGGTTTATGGCCTCCTACCTTAAGTCCTTTTATTGATAGTGGTCTACAAGGGATCCTTTCTAACTTGTTTTAGGTTTTTTTCCTCATAAGAAACTCAAGTTCTATTAGCAAAATCCAAAAAGTCAGGAGTCAGCAGTATAATACCCTCCCCAGCTTTGGCTCCTGACTTACCTTCAAATCCATTCTGGTTTTATTTCACGCTGCATTAAATGATCAATTGCTTGTTTAGGAGATTCGCCTTCAAAAACGACTTTATACACCTCTTGAGCTATGGGTAGCTCAAGCCCCTTATCTCGAGCATAAGTAACAACTGCTTTTGCTGTTGACAAACCCTCAGTAGTCATACCACTAGCTTCTATCTCAGCTAAACTTACACCTCTAGCAAACATTTGTCCTGCTTTGTAATTACGTGAGTTTAAACTATTACAAGTGGCAATCATGTCACCCAAGCCTGACAAACCAAAAAGAGTCTCTCTTTTTGCGCCCAAGTGTTTAGCCAGCTTAACCATTTCTGCTAAACCTCGAGTAATAATAGCAGCTTTGGCATTATCACCCATCTTAAGGCCATCACACATACCTGCTGCTAGAGCTATGATGTTTTTTATTGCTCCACCAAGTTCAACTCCTATCAGGTCGTTACTTCTGTAGACACGAAAGTTAGCTTGATGAAGCCAATACTGCACTGTTCTAGCAAGTTCTTCATTTTCCGAAGCCACTGTAGCAGCTGCAGGTAAGCCCTGAGCAATTTCAGATACTAGATTAGGCCCTGAAAGTGCTGCCAAAATTGCTTTCGGCTGATATTCGGCTAGCACTTCAGAAAAGCGTTTTAAGGTACCCACTTCTAAACCCTTGCTAGCACAAATAAGAGCAGATACCTTAGGAAGATGAGACAACACATTACGTAAACCTTTGCTAGGAACAGCAATGAAAGCAGCTACACGGCCCTGCATTATCTCATTCAAATTACTGCTTACTTCCAAATTTTTAGGCAAAGCTACCCCAGCAAGGTAGCGTTTGTTTTCTCCATCTTTTAAAAGACTTTTAGCAAAGTCCTCACGCCTTGCCCATAAGCCAACTTGATTACCATTACGAGTAAGTAAAACAGCAATCATGGTTCCCCAAGCACCTGCACCAATAACAGCAAGTGAAGCACTGCTTTCTACCATTTCAAGCATGTTTCTAGTTTAGTTCTGAGCATTTTAGAGAATGTTCAAGATAGTGAAGGACTTTGTTCTCCTTTATCCTCAAAAACTTCTCCAAAAAAGGAAAATATGTGCTCTTCAGAGCTAGTCATGTCTCTATTTAAAATACTCTTAAGAAGTTGATGTATCTCTTCACATTCAATAAGAAGGGGTTTAAGAACCTCTTGAGATAAGAGCTCACTACGTTCTATAATCTTCAACCATATCTTAGTAACATTAAGAGATTTCAAAGCAATTGTTAGGTTGCGTACAGCATTATCACTACCTCGAGTATAACTATGTGCTTCAGCATAAAGGGCAGCTGGTGACATGCCACTACGTAAAATTTGCTTGGCAATATACTGCCCTTCAACTGTATTTGGCAACTTTCTAGAGGTGTTTATAATGTGTGAGGCAAAATCAACCAAAAGTTCTTCTAAATTAGGCCTACTATTCATAATATAAGGTTACAATAATTCTTTAGTTCGAGATAGTGTTATTTATAGTATTACAAAAATATGGCATAAGATGGCTTTTTATGGCATTCTGCGAAATGCTTTATAATTTGAGTTTGCAAGTATTCCCCAATGCAAATGAGGACAAACGGGCAAAAGCATTTTATAGTTATAGTGCCACACCCTACACTCAAAATTGATGTTATGCCATATGCCCTAGAATCAATAAATATTATCGCTACAAGCTAGATTCTTAACTGCTTACTAATAGCCTTTTCAATGACTATAGTCATTCCCTCAGCTATTTCCTCAATAAGCTTTTCCTCAGGACCTTCTACCATAATACGAAGTAAGGGTTCTGTACCACTAGGTCGCAAATTGATTCTACCTTTGTTTAGTAATTTACTCTCAGCCTTATCTAGGGCAGTTTTTACCTCATCAAGCTCAATTAGCTTATCTTTGATTTCTATAGGAACAGTTACATTTTTAAGTACTTGTGGAAATGTAACTACTTTATCTACCCATGCTTCTAGAGGTTTGCTTGATTTTTTAACTGCTGCTAAGACTTGTAAAGCACTCAACATGCCATCACCAGTAGGGGCCTTATCCAAAAAGAGCATGTGCCCTGATTGTTCTCCACCTAAGGTAAGTTCTTTCTTTTTAAGCATCTCTTTGACATAACGATCCCCTACCTTAGCACGGTGGAAAGTTATACCCTTTTCTTCTAAATAAACTTGTGCACCCATATTACCCATTACTGTAGATACTACTCCACTTTCGTTCCTCATTAAACCACATATAACTAGAATGTGATCACCTGTTACCAATCTACCTTGGTTATCAACTAAAAGTGCACGATCAGCGTCACCATCAAAGCTAATTCCCAAATCAAGCCCTTTATCCTTAACATATTGCTGTAGCATTTCGGGGTGGGTCGAACCACAATTTACATTTATGTTTAAACCATCAGGCTCTACGTTAATTAGTTCAACCTCTGCACCAAGAGATTTAAAAAGTTCAGGTGCCAACTGATAGCTCGCTCCATTAGCACAATCTAAGCAAATATGCAGACTACTAAGATCAGGACCCTCAACTTTCAAAGAACAAAGGTAGATCTCACCAGCTTTTGCAAACGTTTCTGAGATACCAATATTTTTACCTACAACCTCAGAAAGTTCATTAACCACTTCTAATCTAGCTTCAATTTCCATTTCAATGTCATCAGATAGTTTTTCCCCTTTAGCATCAAAGAGTTTGATGCCATTATCTCCAAATGGATTGTGTGAAGCACTAATGACAAAGCCAGCATCAGCTTTTAAGTATCTGCACAAATAAGATACCCCGGGAGTAGGTATTATGCCTAGATCAATGGCCTTTCCGCCTCTCGAGGTAAGCCCAGCGCTTACTGCGTGGGTTAGCATCATGCTCGATCGACGTGTATCTCTACCAATTACAAAATTGGGCTGATGGTCCCCCCCCAAAACTTCTGCAACAGCAATGCCTAACTTAAATGCAAAATCTGCAGTCATAGGGTGCTTACCCGCCACACCACGAACACCGTCTGTACCGAAGTATTTTCTCATAAAAAAATCCTAATCTTAAGTATGTTTGGGTAAGTGTTGTTTAATACTAAAGCTATGATCAAAATAATTTTTATAGTTGGCCTCACAGGAGTGGGTAAAAGCACTACTTTAGAGGCTTTAAAAGAATCTAAATTCACTTTTACACTATTACCTAACCGCCGCAAACTAACTGATGAAATTATCATTCCTGCAATGCAGCATAAACAGGGATTACCCCTAGAGCCTGTGAAAGATAGAGTAAAACGTTTTGAGTTTACCAAAAGCTATCGTGAAAACTACCCTAGTGGCATGACACATGTACTTAAAACTTATCTTGAGAATGAAGAAATTCCCAAAGGTACTCTAATTTTTGACAATTTGCGTGGTGTCAATGAGGTTAAAGGAGGAGTTCAGGGTTTTCCTAACTCTCGTTTTATTATGTTAGATGCTCCTGACAAAGTTCGTTTACAGCGTTTAGTTGGGAGAGAAGATATTTTTGATTATATAGATAGTACATCGCTTTTGAGAAGTGATGAGCAGGGTTTTCCTAGCGTTCAAGGTATTAGTGATGAGAAAGTTGCTAAAGCCATAAAGATAATCCAAGGTGAAAAGGAAAATTATGATGCAGCAGCAACAGCAGCTTACCTTAAAGATAATTTGAGTGCTAATCGTCTACTTTATTTAGATACAAGTAAGATGACTATAGAAAAAGTAAATCAGAGTATTTTGGATTGGCTTACCACCACACATCTAAATGTCTGAATATGGAGAACCTCAAATGTATTACCAATCCCTCAAAATCCAGTCACAAACCTTATGGCATTGTAATGTAATGGGATGTGTTGCACAGAAATAGTATGGTCTTTATAAGAGTTGTTCTGAAATAAATAAATCGGTCAAAATAAAGGAATGTTACTACCAAGAGATGACCGACAAGTAAGAAGTATAACAGGATTGAGCGAAAAGAAAGTAGAGGAACTAGAACCTGCATTTGCTAAAGCTTTAGAAGACCATGAAAAGCAACGTTATGAAAAGGCTCTAGAAGCAGGGAAAGTACATCGTAAGCCAGGAGGAGGAAGAAACAGTAAACTAAGTACAGTCAATATAAAACTGTGCTTTATTCTTTACTACCTTAGACTTTACCCAACGTTTGATGTTCTAGCGGAGAAATTTGATTTATCACGATCTAATGCCCATGCTTGGGTACAACGTCTTACACCAATAATGGCGAAAACTCTAAGTGGTTTGGGATATATGCCAGCTAGAGAGTTTGAAAACATAGAGGATTTCAAAGCAGCTTTTGAGGGACTTGACGAAATACTGATTGATGTTACAGAGCGAGAACATCAACGCCCAAAGGATGATGAAATGCAACGGGAGTTATACAGTGGCAAACAGGGTAACCACACGCAGAAAAACACAGTGATAAGCAGCAAGGAGAAGGTAATTTTGTTTGTGGGACAAACCTTTGGAGGACGGAACCATGACTATGCAATGCTAAAGGAAGAATTTCCACCTGAGGAGGAGTGGTTTGAGGATATTAAAGTGGCAGTAGATTTAGGATATCAAGGAATCGAGAAAGATTATGAAGGAGCAGATGTTGCAATACCTCATAAGAGACCTAGGAAGAGCAAAGCCAACCCTAATCCCAAGCTTAGTAAAGAGCAGAAGGCTCACAACCAAGCAGTGAGCAAGATACGTGTATATGTTGAGAATGCCATTGGAGGAATGAAGCGTTTCAAGATTCTTGTGTATGCTTTTAGGAATCGTATTAAGGGATTTGTTGACGATGTAGTAGGAGTTTGTGCTGGTTTATGGAACTGCCTTATTGCCTAATTCCTTATTTCAGAACAAGTCTATATGTTATGGTCTTTATACGTTGTGTAGGGGCGTATGCAATACGCCCCTACACAATGATATGGCATGTTTGTATCTTTCGCTTTGTTCACAAGCTCTGCTTGGGAATACCTACCTTGGGCGCTCTGCATCCCGCGACCCCTACCTTCAGCATCCAGTCACAGGCCTTAGAGGGGTTTAATTTGTTGGGTAATCCTGTTGTTGGCCTTGTTAAAGATTATGGTTATAATAGCTATTCAGCAACCACAAAAAAAGTTAGAATCAGTAGTTATTGGAGGTAGTTAATGAAAGAACAAAAAGAACAACTTATTGCCCTTAAGGAGTATCTTTGATGTTGCTAGCAAGGAAACTAGATTAGCAGAATTAGATCCCAAGCTAAACGATCCTAACTTGTGGAATAACCCTGAGCAAGCCAAGATTATAACTCAAGAGGCCACTCGTTTAAAGGCTGTGCTTGATAGCTATTTTGGTCTCAAGGAAAACATAGAAAGTTTAGAGGAGCTTTTTGAATTAGCCACAGAAGAAGACCTTGCTGACTTAGAAACTGAAAAACAAGAAATTCAAAAAAATTTAGATTTGCTCTACAACGAAGTACTCTTCTCTGGTGATCATGATGATAAAGCAGCAATAATTACTATAAAACCCGGTGCAGGTGGCACTGAAGCTGCAGACTGGGCAGGAATGCTTTGGCGCATGTACCGTCGTTTTGCTGAGCGCAATGGTTATAAAATAGAACTCCTTGATGTTAAAGCTAGTGACACTGCTCCTAATGGGATTGATAATGTACAAATGATCATTCGGGGTGAGCGAGCCTTTGGCAAGATGCGTGCTGAATCTGGAATACACCGCTTAGTAAGGGCTAGTCCTTTTGATTCAAACAATCGCCGCCATACTAGCTTTGCTTCAATTGAAGCTACACCAGAAATTGATGACAGTGTTCAGATAGATATAAACCCAAATGATATCCGTATAGACGTTTACCGCTCTTCAGGGCCCGGTGGGCAATCTGTTAATACTACAGACTCTGCTGTTCGTATAGTTTATAAAAGTGGTACATCTGAAGAAATCCTAGTCATATGCCAAGATGGCAAATCGCAAATCAAAAATCGTGAAAAGGCTATGACTGTTTTGAAATCTCGGCTTTGGGAACGAAAAGAAAAGAAGCGCCTAGAGGCACAAGCAGAAGCTAGGGGTGAACAAAAAGCTATAGAATGGGGCTCACAAATTCGCTCTTATGTACTTGATAAACAATATGTCAAAGATCACCGTTCAGGTGATATGCGCCATGATCCTGATGGTGTTTTAGATGGTGATATTGAGGATTTGATTTGGGCAGGTTTACAGTGGCAAGTACAACAACGTTTAAACCTCGCCTAAATATGCTTTTTTCATATTTTCATTATTCAAGAGGTCTCTTGCTGCACCACTTAGAACTACCTCACCAGTTTGTAATACATAACCTCTATCTGCAATAGATAGTGCAACATTGGCATTTTGCTCAACCACAAAAACACTGATTCCTTCTTGGTTAACTCGTTTGATTATTTCAAAAATGCGCTCGACAAATCTTGGTGCTAACCCCATAGAAGGTTCATCCATAAGAATGAGTTTGGGGCGGCTCATTAAAGCTCTGCCCATGGCTAACATTTGCTGCTCACCACCAGACATGGTACCCCCTAGTTGACTCAAGCGCTCAGCAAGACGAGGAAATAGTTCAAAAACATGGTTCATGTCTTCTTTAATTGCTTTACTATCATCTCTTAAAAAAGCGCCCATCTCCAAATTCTCCCGCACGGTCATTTTAGGGAAAATACGGCGATTCTCGGGCACCACAGCCATGCCATGTTTAATTCTCTCGGCAGTAGTAAATGTTTCAACTCGCTCTCCACCAAAATGAATTTCGCCGTCACTAACTTTTACTATTCCCAAAACAGTTTTTAAGGTTGTAGACTTACCTGAAGCATTACCACCTAGTAAACAAACCATCTCACCGGGGTAAATCTTTATATTAACTTTGTGCAAGGCACGTATAGGACCATAATAAGTAGTTACTACTTTTAATTCTAATAGTGGTTGTCCCTTAGGCATTATCCTACCTCTCCCCTACTACTAGCTTCTTTTTCTGGGTAGCCTTTTCAGAAGCTTTTTTTCCTAAGTAAGCTTCAATAACCTTAGGGTCATTAACTACTTCTTCATAGTTGCCCTCAGCAATCTTTTCACCATAATCAAGTACAACAACACGATCGCTAATTTCCCCTACTAAATTCATCTTATGCTCAACTAACAAGATAGTATAGCCACCCTCATCACGCATACGGTGGATAATTTGGGTGATTTCTTCAGTTTCTCGAGGGTTCATACCAGCACTTGGTTCATCTAAAAGAAGCATACTAGCCCCCGTGGCCATGGCTCTTGCTATCTCTGCACGGCGACGATTTGCATAAGACAAGGAATATACAGGCTGATAGAGTCGAAAGCTCATAAGTCTAGGACCAAAAAAGGCAAGCTTTTCTAAAGCTATATCATACATTTCTGCTTCAGCTTGGCGGTGTCTGGCTGTTCTAAAAATGGAGTCAAACAAAGAGATCTTACGGCGAACTTTGTAATGTTGACTTATACGTACATTATCTAGTACAGAAAGGTTCATAAAAAGGCGTAGGTTTTGAAAAGTGCGAGCTATGCCCATACCTACAATCTTATTCGGTTTTTTACCAATTAAAGGTTTACCTCTAAAGAAAATATTCCCAGAATCGGGGGTATAAACCCCTGTAACAAGATTAAAGAGGGTAGTTTTACCAGCACCGTTAGGGCCAATTACTGAGACTATCTCGCCTTCTTTAACACTTAAGTTCAAGTTATTTATGGCTTTGAGTCCCCCAAAGGATTTATTTAGGTTATTTATCTCGAGCACAAAAACTCCTTTAGTTTTGTTCAAAACTTTGTTCAATAAGTGGTTTAGCTTTTTCTAAATCTTCAATTTGTTTGATGATAAGTTCTAAGTCACCCGTACCCCAATGCCCAACACCTTTAACACTGCGTGAGAAACCTTCTTCAAGGGTAATTTTTTCAGGATCAAGTTTCAAATACACTTTCAAATAACCAATCTAAGTAAAAAAGCCCTTGGGTAATAATATTTTGGTTTTGATGGCGTTTATACTCCACAATTACAGGGCAATAATTTTCATCTAAGCCTAGTGAGTCAACTCGTCCTTTGTGTGCTTTGTCTGTAGAGTATTCTGTTATTAGAAAACGCATACCTAAAAAGGTTTCCATATTGTTTTCTATTAGGGTTTGTAAGTGCTTCTCTAATCTGACACCTTTTGCAAGTAAGGCAATATAGCCCTCTTTACTTTGTTGAAATAGTTTGATGTCACTCACTTGCTTTTACCATAAGATAAGACAGTGCAGCCATATTGACTTCGCTTAAAATCACCACATAGGAGGTCAACTACACTCCAGAGTTGATTATTTATTTCAAAAAGATTCATAATCTTATGTTGAATTTAGCAAAACCCAGCAGATCATTTAGGCTTATTTAGTTGAGGATTAGCAAGCCAGGCATCCTGAGCTTTTTCTTCATCAGTAGGTTGATTCTTATGCTCACCAAAAACCCATGCCCAATTAAACTCATTTCTACCCATAATACCTTCTGGTCTAAAAATCATAATTACAATTAGCAAAACTGCTAGAAATATAGATCTCATACCAAAACCGCGAAAAGTGTCTTCTAGCCAAGAAAAGTCAGTTATCCTTAAAATTATTTTGTTGCTAAAATTACCTGCTAATAATTCTGGAGCTAGGGCAGAAGTAGCTAACATAGTTACACTTAAAAGAGTAAGAAGGTAAGGCACTACTTTGGAGAAACCTCGAGTAGGTAAAAAAACTAAAATCAGTAGTGGTAATAGTGCTAACCAGATCGGTACATGAGAGTAAAAAGAGCTTTCAGCAAATGTAAGGGCGTGTATACATATGACTAGGGTTATAAAAACTAAAGATGTAATTATTGCTAAAAGTTGTCTGATACTTCGCTTATAAAAAGCCATAATTGTAAAAAGCAGCAAAAATGGTATTACTGCTACAATAATTATGATTGCTCTAGGGCTTAAATCTTCTCTCAATTGCCATAGATTATTAATGCTGTTACTCACTTGGGGCAAAAAAACATATAGCTTATTGCGCAAAGTCTCATAAAAGGTGAATAAGGGACTTATAAGTAATAGACTAAAGATACTACTTAGCATCCACCAACCAGATAACTTTGGCAAGCGTCTAGCTGCCTTGTAAAGCACAAATCCAGCAGCAGCTATCATTAGGAGTACTCCTGCAAATTCTAGCCACTGCGCTATGGTGTAAGTTTCTTCTAGAGGGTCACCATATTGCCTAACAAAAGTTGCTAGGGCTGTTCCTACAAGAACACCTGTAATTGAGCCTGTACCACCTAGTGAAATAGCCACTAAGAAAAAGAAAGTTAGGGTAAATAAGAAGTGCTCGAGCCGAGCACTACCCAACCAAGAAACCCACAAGCCCCCTGCAACACCTGCAAAAAAGGCAGCTATAGCAAAACCTAAAACCTTATGATAAGCAAGGTTAATACCCACAGCCTCAGCAGCAATTTCGTCCTCACGAATGCCCTCCATAGCCCGCCCATAAGAACTGTACTTTAATTTAGCTATTACAAATAATGTTACTGCTAAAAAAGCAAAAGTCCACCAGATGCTCTTACCAAATTCACTAGGCACACCAACAAAACCTAAAGAGCCATTGGTATATGGAGATAAAAGGCGTGTAGAGGCCAAATGGCGGATAATTTCCCCAAAACCCAAAGTCACAATGGCTAAATAGTCACCACGCAAGCGCAAGCTAGGAAAACCTACAATTACCCCAAAAAGCATTGCCAGCAAGCCACCAATAAAAATAGCTGTCACAAAAATAATTTCATTGGTTAAAGGCATGCTTAACCAAGCAAAGTTACCTACTTTTGGTATGACCAGTGTCAAAATTATGCCAAGTGTACCTAAAGTTATAGGAATAGAACCACTAAGATGTCCTTTCCCAAGCATTTGACGACTAGCTATAAACAAGCCAATACCTATCAGTAAAGTTAAAGTAGCAACAATAAACAGCACATTGGCAGCAGTGATAACATTTATGCCAAGTTTTTCAAAACCATTTTCCAAGCTAAGGCCAATGGTAAAATCTGTCATAGTACTACGGGAGCTATTAACAACACGCTCTCTAGAAGCATCAGGCAAAGTTAAAAGTGCTGTGGTGTAACCACCAATTAACATAAAGCCGTGGTGACCTAGTGAAAGGATGCCCAAAGTGCCATTAATAAGGTTTAAGCTTACACTAGCTATCGCTAAAATAGCAAAAAGTGCCAGTGCTTGCTCGAGCTTAGCGCTACCAACATTAATAAGCCCATATAAAGCAAGAATAAACAACCCTAAGGTAAGCAGTGAAAACACAAAGTTTCTTACCTTGCCACCTATACTTAGGCTGATAGTTACTACACCCCAAATAGCAAAAAGAGCTACTATTTGCTCTGTACTAATACGACCTAGTCCTATTAACCAGTAAAGAATGGCAATTAGCCCTGCTAACAAGAGTAACGGTAAGATAACCTTTTGCTTGATTCCAGCCATTAAACTTTCTCCGATAGGTCTTCGCCTACAATGCCGCTAGGCTTTATTAGAAGCACCAAAATCATAAGCAAGAAGGCAAAGGCATCTTTAAACTCTGTAAGACCTGCAAAAACTTTGGGTATCTTGGGAAAAATAGCGGTTAGAAAAGTTTCAGAAAAACCAATGATCATACCACCAATTACGGCACCCCACAAACTACCAATACCGCCAATTACAGCTGCAGCAAAGGCTTTAATACCTGGTAAAATACCCATTATTGCTGGTTGATTTAAACTACCAAATCTTAGCCCCCACAAAGCACCTCCTGCTGCTGCTAATATCGACCCCAACAAGAAAGTAGTTGCAATAACCTTATTAACATTTATACCCATCATTTGTGCTACCTCTGCATCTTGGGCAGTAGCACGCATAGCCTTACCTAGACGAGTACGCTTTACAAATAGGATCAAGGCTACTACTAAGATAACAGTAACTATAGGAATTACTGCTATAAGCCAATTAGTCCTTACTGTGTTGCCACTAATTTCAAAAATTAGACTGGCTTTAGGGTTAAGTATCAAAGGATTTTCAAATCCAAACCAACTTAGGTTCAAGTTAATAGGCTGTGGTTGGAAAGGGGTAGTACTTTTGGTAAATATTAGGAGGCCTGCATTTTGTAAGAAAAAAGATACTGCAATAGCAGTTATGAGTGTCGAGTTACGAGGTGCGGTACGCAAAGGCTTATAAGCTGCTTGATCAATAGTAATGCCTAGCACACCAGTAATTAGCATACTAAAAAGTATTGCTAAAACTATATTGACACTTTGAGTTGTTAGTAGGTAGCTCGAGCCCAAAAGCACCAAAAGCCCTAAACCCCAAACCAATGGATCACGCAAACTATCTCTAGACAGCTCTAATAAACGCATAAATCCATAGGCTATAATTATCCCTAGCAAAATAGCAGCCAGCAAAGGATATGGTGAAAGAGTAAACAAAAAGTAAGTAACAAAAGCCCCCACCATAAACACTTCACCATGTGCAAAGTTTATAAGGCGAATAATACCATAAACTAATGTATACCCTAAAGCTATTAGGGCATATAAACTGCCCAGCATAAAAGCATCAGCAAAGGCACGTGTAAAGTAAGCAGCATTAAAACGTTCATAGGTACTACTTAGATACAGTATGCGCAATCCTATTAGGATAATGATAATAGCTAAAACTAGCCAAGGGGTCCAGCGATTTTGTTCAGACATTTTCTATCACCAAAATGCCCTTCTCTGTACTTGATTTTGGTAAGTGTTTAAAAACATAAAAAATAATTTAGTAGGATATCTTAGCATTTGTAGTATCACAGCACAAGATTAATGCAAAGCGTTTGGGTATGCATTCTTAAGCTTTGCTTTGGAGCCAGAGAATAGTGATTTTACCCTATAATGCGCCCGAAAAGTTCTTTAAGATAAAAATCTTCCTTTAACGTATATATTTATATTATACTAAGGAACCTAGTGACGAATATATCTCACTAAGTGACATAGTCAAGAATCTCAGTGCGCCCAAAACAACATTTTCCATGTTTATAAGGCAAGACTGTACATTTATAACAAAAAAGGGCGGATTTCTCCGCCCTTGGACATACAAATAAATTACTTATAAGGTGCTACTCTGCATCTCCAGAGTTTTCATCTTCCATAGATTCGTCAGCATCTTCACTATCCATAGAGTGATCTTCCATCTCGGCATCTTCACCTTCCATAGAATCTTCCTCATCACTCATTTCAGCATCTTCGCCTTCCATGGAATCTTCCATTTCAGACTCGTCACCACCAGTACTAATGCCAAAGCGAGTAACTTTTTCCCAGCCTTGTTCATTGTCGGCAGGAACCACATATTCAAAAAAGGCAATAGTGCGGTCAGCAGGTGTACCATCAGTACTAGCATAGGTAATTTCACCTGAAACACCGGGATAACTTTCAAGGGCTGCTAATGCGTCACGAACCTCAGCAGCGCTTGCTCCTTCACCTGCAGCGTTAATAGCTTCAACAATCACATTCATACTATCAGCACCTGCTAAGGTAAAACCATTAAAATCAGCTGCATCTGGATTTAGAGCAGCAAAATAGCCCTCAAAGAAAGCTGCATTCTTTGCTGCCTCACCTTCTAAAACATCAGGGCCTCCAAAAGCTGTCAACAAGAAACCATTAAAAGCCTCACCACCACCTACAGGGCATTGCGAGTCATCACTAGCATCAGCACCTAAGATTTGTTGCTCAAAACCTGCTTCTCTAAGTGCTGGTATAAGGGTAGCTCCCTCAGCACAAAAGCCAGAGTAGTAAATCACACCTGCCTCTAAACCTAGAATATCATTTATCTGTGCAGAAAAATCTACAGTATTAGCAACATAATCAACAACTACAGCTTCACCACCTAAGGTTTCAAATTCATCTACAAAAAAGTTGGCTAAGCCAAAGCTATAATCGTCGTCTTGCTGACGAAAAACTAGGGCATCAGTAGCCTCAAGGTCATTATAGGCATAACGAGCAGCTACTTTACCTTGAAAATCATCAGTATAAGCCATACGGAAAATGTAATCACCTATTTGGGTTGTGGCAGGGTTAGTTGAGCTGGTAGAAATCATTATAATACCAGCGTCCTGCAAGACTTCAGCAGCAGGAATGCTCATAGATGAACTAATAGCACCAAGTACAGCCACTACACCCTCATCTACAAAGCGGTTTGCACAGGCCACAGAACCTGTCACCAAAGTAGCATTGTCACAAACACTAAGTTCAATGTTATCTGCCCCTGATTTAGCTAGTGCTGTTTCAATGCCTTGCAAAGTTGTAGTACCAATAGTTGCAAAGCGACCAGAAAGCTCTAAGTTAACGCCAACTTTCACCTGTGCCAAGGCAAAACTTATGACTAATACAAAAAGTAAAGCAGCAGCTTTTTTCATAATTTTACTCCTAAAGTTTGTTAACCAATTTAGGCCAAAAGCCTTATGATACCCTAACATCTTAACTAGGCTTTATTTAGGTTGTCAAACCTTCAATCAGTTGATTAGTTAGATCTATGCTATTCCCTTAAAGATCAAAGTAAAGACTATACTCACTTGGTGTGGTACGTAAATTAACTTCCTGAACTTCTTCACGCTTAACTTCAAGATAGCTCTCTAAAAGATTCTTATTAAAAACGCCACCTTCTAGCAAGAAATCATGATCTGCCTCGAGTGCATCCAAAGCCTCTTCTAAGCTTGTAGGTAAAGTCTTAATTTTAGCAGCTTCTTCTTCAGAAAGAGAGTACAAGTTTTTATCCGTAGACATTGGGTCCTCCATACCTTTTTTAATACCATCTAAACCAGCCATCATCATAGCTGAAAAAGCAAGATAAGGATTAGCAGAAGGATCAGGAGCACGATATTCTACCCGTTTAGATTTAGGGCCACTCGAGTACATAGGTACTCTCACAACTGCACTACGGTTACGTGCCGAGAGTATAAGATTAATTGGAGCTTCATAGCCGGGTACTAAGCGGCGATAGCTATTTACTGTAGGGTTAGTAAAAGCAGAAAGGGCAGGGCCATGAGTTAGCAAACCTGATACATATTGCAATGCCGATTTAGATAAGCCTGCATAGCCACTCTCATCAAAAAACGTAGCTTGACCATCTTTCCAAAGTGATTGATGAGTGTGCATACCTGAACCATTATCGCCAAAAATAGGTTTGGGCATAAAGGTAACCGTTTTACCTGCTTGAGCAGCTGTTTGCCTTATAATATATTTATATTTAATGATCTTGTCTGCCACTTTTTTAAGAGTGTCAAAATGCAGATCTATTTCACCTTGACCAGCAGTGGCAACTTCATGGTGTTGTACTTCTACAGTGATGTTGCATTGCTCGAGCTTCACAACCATCTCACTACGCAAGTCTTGATATTTATCACTTGGTGCACAGGGAAAATAGCCACCTTTCTCACGTACCCAGTAGCCATCACCAAACTCTTGAGGGTTATTATGAGCGTCAACAGCTTTAAGTCTAAAACCATAATTGTAAGGATCGGTATTGAACTGCACACCGTCAAAAATAAAGAATTCGGCCTCAGGCCCCATATAGCATGTGTCAGCAATACCAGTTGATCGCAAATATTCCTCAGCACGCACCGCTACCAAACGAGGATCTTTAGCGTACCACTCTCCTGTTATCGGGTCCTTAACATCACAAATAATTATTAAGGTCTTATGTTGAGTAAAAGGATCAACAAAAGCACTCTCAGGGTCAGGCATTAGCAACATATCTGAAGCCTCTATAGACTGAAAGCCTGTAATTGAAGAACCATCAAAACCAAGGCCTTCAACAAAGGCGTCTTCCTTGAAAGCTTCTACAGGCATGCTAAAGTGCTGCCAACGTCCAAACAAATCTGTAAAACGGACGTCTATAAAAGCAATGCTTTCTCTTCCTATAAAAGACATAAGGTCATGAGCGTCTTTGAACATAAAATATCCTCCAAAATTGATTGATCTCCAAAACTATATCTTTAATTTTTGCAAGGTGTCAACAAATTTTATAATAATTTGTAGAAGAAAGCTATCTTTAGCATAATCCGCTTAGCTTTTTCATAAATTTGGCACTTAATTATGTTACATTGAACATATGTGTTCTAAGTTTTTTACTTTACTTGAAATTCTAAAGTTGTTGTTAAAATGAGGTGACTTTTTTTACTGGCAACCACTGCTTAAAAAATGCCAGAATGACCAAGGTTGGCATCATGCACTACGATGTGTTATGTTAGCTAAATTCACAGAAAATAATCTATATAAATGTATGTGATAAAAGAATATTTTATAATTCAGAGGTAACCTATGAACTATACAAAAGCAGAAGTTAAAAAACTACTCGAGAGTGAAAATGTAAAGTTCTTGCGGCTTATGTTTACAGACATTATGGGCATGAACAAAAATGTTGAGCTGCCAACTTCACAATTCGATAAGGCCCTAGAAGGAGAAATTATGTTTGATGGCTCTTCAATCGATGGCTTTACTCGAATAGAAGAGTCGGACATGCTCCTAAAACCAGACTTTAATACCTTTATGATTTTCCCTCTTAGCATAGAAAATAGCGGTCAAGGGAAAGTCGCTCGGCTTATTTGTGATGTTTACTATCCTGATGGCACCCCATTCCCCGGTGATCCTCGACAGGCTTTAAAACATCAAGTAGAGCGTTTAAAAAAACTTGGCTTTGATAATGTATATGCAGGGCCCGAACCAGAATTTTTCCTTTTTCAACGTGATGAAAGTGGTGCCCCTACAACAAAAACTCATGATGCTGCTGGTTATTTTGACCTTGCTCCTATAGATCTAGGCGAAGAAGCTCGTCGTGATATGGTAAACGCCTTGGTGGAAATGGGGTTTGAAATTGAAGCTGCCCATCATGAAGTAGCTGCTGGACAACACGAAATTGACTTCAAGTATGAAGATGCTATAAAAACTGCTGATAACATTGCTACTTTTAAGCTTATTGTCAAACGAGTAGCTTTACAGCACAATTTACATGCTACTTTTATGCCCAAGCCCCTTGCCAACATCAACGGCTCTGGCATGCATGTCCATCTTTCTATCTTTAAAGACGGTAAAAATGCTTTTTATGACCCTAATTCTGTACATCAACTTTCCAGTGTTGCCTTAAACTTTATTGCTGGACTTTTAAATAATGCTAATGGTTTAGTGGCAATTACTAACCCCTTGGTAAATTCATATAAAAGACTAACTCCTGGCTATGAAGCCCCTACTAATATAGCTTGGTCAGCCTCTAATCGCAGTGCTATGATCCGTATACCTGCTCGTCGTGGTGTAGGTACTAGAGCAGAATTACGTATGCCTGATCCAAGTTGTAATCCTTACCTTGCTCTTACAGTTATGCTTGCAGCTGGGCTAGACGGCATAGAGAATCAACTTGTACCACCACCACCCATTCAGCGGAACATTTTTGAAATGAGTATCCGTGACCGCCGCAAGCACAAAATCAAGGAGCTGCCCCCAACTCTACGTGATTCTGTAGAAGAGTTGCAAAAAAATAAGGTTATGCAGAACGCACTTGGCGATCACATTTTTAAGCACTTTATTGAAGCAAAAAATCTAGAATTTGACGAATACCGTATCACTGTTCATAATTGGGAATTAGATCGCTACCTTGCTGAATACTAGATGTATGTATTATAGCTAGGGCATGTGGATATGACAAATCAGAAATTGCACGCATTAGATATCAAAACCAAACTAGCCAGTCTCAGGACAGCTATTTGTTAGAAAATGTGAATTCCAAAAAAAATTGCAGGATAGCCTATATTTGCGAGAAGCTTTAGTTGTTAACCACATAATCTTTACCAGATTGCAGAGGAGCTTATGCGTCAGCATCAGGATTATCCAAGGTATTTAAGAGTAGCGTTTTCGATTTCACACTCTAGGTGTCCACACGCCCTAGGCTATTACTTGGTTGATGGGCCTGCTTACTGCTTAAAAAGAAAACTCACATGCTTTAGCCATAGGATGTTTTAGATCAAAGACAGTCTTTAAGGAACTTTGAATTTTGTTTTCAACCCTAAGTCTGGAAGAAAATTTAGTCTGATGCTGGGTCCTTCCTGTAAAACCGTCAGCAAAATAGCTTGAGCATTTCAAGGATATTATAGGAAAACAAAGCTATATTAAAGACATTAGAGTTGTTCGGAAATAAATAGTTTAAACAATCAAAAAATTCCAAAGCCCCCCACAGACAGCTATAACGCTATCTGCAAAACCTGCCTTGCGATTCCGAAAGGCATGCACTAGTATATTAAAGCGTTTCATACCTCCTATGGCATGTTCTACATATATCCTTGCTTTGCCCAGCCTTTTATTCCTCTCCTTCTCTGCTTCTGTTAGCTCTGGATTAGGATTCTTTTTACTCTTCCTTGGCTTTTTCTTTGGTATCGCTGCTCCTATCCCATAATCCTTGTTTATACCTTGATAACCTGAGTCTAGATTTGCTCTTTTTCCCTCCTCTTTCAGCCAGCCTTGTTTAGGTGGAAACTCCTCCTTAAACATCCCATAGTCATGTCTCCGCCCAGCAAATGTCCTTCCTACATAGATTATTACCTTTCTTCCTGTTGCTATTATTGTGTTTTTTACCGTGTGACCCTTCTTTTTTCCACTATATAGCTCCTCCTGCTTTTCTTCTTCACTAGGGCGTCTATGTTTCCTTTCTGTAGCATCAATCAGTATTTTTCTTGCTTCTTCAAGCGCTTCTTTTAACTCCTCAGGTGTATTGAACTCTCTCTTAGGCAACATACCTAATTTTGCCAAGGCTGCTGAGAGAATTGGCAGCAGCTTATGTACCCAATAGTGTGCACTGGAACGAGACATATCAAACTTCTCTGCTAATTCATCCATTGTAGGATAACTTTTCAGGTAGTAGAGAATAAATTCGAGTTTGTGTTTAGTAGAAGGAAGTTTACTTTTTCTTCCTCCTCCCCTAGATCGTTCTCTTTCCCCTTTAGCTTGTTGTTCTTCATAGTCTTTTTGACTTCGCTCCTCATATACCTCTTCAAACACTGTCTCTAACTCATTTATCTTTTCTTCAGGCAAACCTGTCAAGGCTCTTACTTGTCTGTCACTTCTGGTTTTGAAAACTACCATACTAGCTACTATTTTAGCTGATTTGGCTATTTCCGAACAACTCTATTATAAAGACTAAAAACCATTAGCTACAAAGTATATATACTCTGCACAGGTAGGAGTTGGACGTTTTTGAAACAGTGCTTAGAAAAACATTGAAGGTCTTGAATACCTTCAATGTTTATGTTTGGACGACCCCAAATTAAATGTCCATTTTTATTTAACCCGTTTACAGCCTACTATCAACTATTCTAAATAATCTAATGGATTTTGAGGCTTGTCATCAACTCTAATTTCAAAGTGAAGGTGCGAACCTGTCGCTGCACCAGTAGCACCTACTTTTGCAATTATGTCCCCTTGACTAACATTGTCTCCTTCAGAAACTGTAAGCTTTGAAGCGTGAGCATAATAATAATGATAGGGAAGTGATTCAATTACAACTAAATAACCGTAACCCGAACGCCAACCGCTGAAAATAACTTTTCCTGAACCTGCTGCTAAAATTGGGTCACCTGTTTCACCATCAATATCAAGACCTGTGTGTATGTTATAGCTTCTTCCACTAATCACCAAATGTCTATATCCAAAACGGGAGGTAATAGGGCCGTCTAAAGGCCAGATTAGCTTTGAGGTTCTTTCTTCTAAATCACTTCCCAAATCAGACAAATCTAAGTTTGAGTCTTCAAAGGATAAAGACGTAGAAGAGTCTGGAGAACTAGTTTGTGGCCCAAACTTTGGGCGTGCTACAGGAGGCAAATCTGAATCAGGAGTAATGCGCAAAGTCTGCCCTTCTTTTATATGGTAGCTGCTCAGGCGATTGTCTGCCACAATAGATTCAACAGAAGTACTATGATGCTTTGCTAATTCCCACAGTGTATCCCCACGTCCAACATTAATATAGCGAACCTCGCTAGCACCTTGATCAAGTTGTAGGTTTGACTGGTTTGTAACATAGCGTTCAGGTATAATAAGTTCCTGCCCTACATGCAAAATATTTTCAGGGTTAAGGTTGTTAGCACTAACTACTTCTCTTACACTAACATCATATTCCCTAGCAATAATAGCTAGCGTATCCCCGCGGTCAACAGTTACTAGTAAGGGTTTAAGTTCTTCTCCTTGTCCAGCAAGTTTTAGTTCTTGCCCCGCATAAATAGTTGTACCTTCTAAATTATTAAGAGCAATTAGACGCTCTTGAGGAATACCAAACCTCAGAGCAATTTTATAGAGGGCATCACCTGATTGTACAGTATAAAACTGAGTCTCAGCAGAGGCAACATCAACTAGAGGAGTAGTCAAAGCATCATTTGGCAACACTAGCACCTGTCCAGTCCTAATAAAAGGAGTTGCCAAAGTATTGGCTCTCATTAATGCTTGTGGAGTGGTATCATAGCGTGCAGCTAAATCACTTAAGGTGTCACCAATTTTCACAGTAATTGTGTGCAGCTCTTCAGGTGGTGGTGGTGGCGCACTAACATAAATTACATCACCTACATCTAAGCGTGTTGAAGATAAATTATTAAAAGCCATAATATCTTGTATGCTTATACTAAAGTCCTTGGTAATACGAGTTAATGTATCACCCGGCTGCACAATAACATACTCACGACCACTTTGTAATCTCTTGGTTAATCTCTCTTCAAGCACATTAGTTGTCTGCTCTGCTTCAGCAAGCACTTCACTTTTCACATCTACACTTTGGCTTACTGTGCTTTGTTTTACGTTTTCTTGTTTAGCTTTATCTTCATTCTCTAGAACCTCCTCTTTAAGGGGTATCCTAAGAGCATCACCTGCCGTAATATGTGTACTAGTCAAGTTATTAGTCTCTAGTAGCGCTTGTACAGTTACACCATACCTTGCAGAGATAGTGGTCAAAGTATCTCCCCTATTTACCCTTACCTCTTCATATGGGGGAGACATGTATAACCTATCACCTATACGCAGCCTTAAGTCCTCTAAATTATTGATACTAACAATGTCTTCAACCTTAGTATTATGCTGCGCTGCTAGCTTAATAAGTGTATCGCCAGACTGAACAGTGATTTGTTGAGCTAAAGACCCTGAAGCAAACAAAGTAACGCTAGCAAACAAGATAATTAGTTGTTTTGGAACTCTCCTAAAAACATTAAAAAGGTGGAATATATAATGAACTATAACCACAAAAACCTACCTTCAAACATTAATTTAACCAATAGTCTAGGTATATAAACACAAACACGTGACAACCTTTTCAATCTAAATTTATAAAGTAAGTGTTTCAGCAACCCTAACACCAGCATCACTTTAAAAACCCACTATGCTTAATGTCATTTAGGTGAAATTTCATAAATTCTAATACTTTTAACTTGCTTAAATCAAGATAATGCCACATGGGAAACACTTTTTACGAATCAAATAGTTTTTTGAACTTAACAAACTTACCCAACTTAAAACTATTGTCTTTTAGTCTATTTTCAACCTTCCTCAGAGGTTTGCATTAATCATTTAATTTTTTGTTAAGCTTTATCGAACAAAGCATTGTAAATCATAGAGAAAACAAATCTGCTAATTTCAACAAACATTCTAACAATACCCATACTGCTTTGGTCAAGACTCAAATGTTAATTGTTGTAGGGGCTTTTAGTGTTTGACAATGACACATATAACTTGCTCTATAGGTGTCTTATGGAAGAAGGTTACATATTATGCACTTTCATATTTCTCAAAATAATGCCTGTTGGATTTTTCAAAAATCATGCTCAAAACGGTTAAGAAATGAAAACCATTGTAGGAATTGACCCGGGTAAAAATGTAGGCTTAGCCTTGGTAGACGCACAAGGCCAGTTACTCCAAAAGAGCATTATAAATTTAGCTGATTGTGCTGACCTTATTTTCCCTCAAAATGCTTTGCTAGTTCTAGGTAATGGTACTGGAAGTAAGCAAATTCAAAAAATACTACAAGAACGCAATTTGGAACCCATAATTATAGATGAAGCCAATACAACACTAGAAGCTAGACAACTTTACTTTAATGACCATCCACCTAAAGGTTTATGCCGTTTGTTGCCTAAAGGACTGCGTATACCACCTAAATACTTAGATGACTATGCAGCTTATGCCATTGCTTTACGCTATCTAAATCAATTATACAGATAAGGCTTCAAATCTAGCTCTGGAGGATTATCATTAATGAATGAGAGAAATCTTACTTGAAAATAGCAATATTAAACCTCGAGAATCTTGATGACCCTCGAGGCTTATGTACACAAGCTTCTTTAACACTATAGTAAGAGTATTGCTTAAAATTTAGGGCGCTTGTAAGAAAACAGACACGCCTATCTTATTTTGTCCTACCCCTAATTGCACTGTTGTGCTACCTACCAATTTATTATTTGCAGAAGAAGCTTCAACAGTGTAATTATCACCTTTTAACCCATTTAGAGTAAAGTTATTAGAAGTACCTTGTAAGTTTAGTTTAACTGTATCACTATCGCTATCGTTCTTAGCTGCACCACTTGCGGTTACCACAATATCATCACTAGGGCCAGGCATATTAAGAGCTCTATCTGCTCGCAAGATACCAGCACCATATCTATCACCTTTTATAGTATTATCAGTATAGGCAGTGCTTTTAAGGCGATTTTTTACTTGATTAGCGCTAAAGCTAGGATTCTGTGCCCAAACTAAGGCAGCTACACCAGCTACAATAGGAGTTGCTTGCGAAGTGCCAAATTTTAAACCATAGTCATTACTAGGCATAGTACTTAATACTGCTTCAGAAGTGGTGCCTGCAGGGCAACTTACTCCGGGAACAACTGAGGAAATATCATAGTCACCACCAAAAGCAACTATATCAAGCTTGCCACTCTCAAAATGTGAAAAACAAGAGGGTTGAAATTTACTATTAATTGAACCTACACTCATCACTTGGTCATAACGAGCAGGATAGAGTAGAGTGCTTTGCCCAAAATTGCCTGCAGCAGCAATAATTAATACACCTTTATTAGCTACTGCTTGTATAGCGTTTGCCAAGGTTTGACTATTTTGGTCAGTTCCTAAACTCATAGTAATGATATCTGCAGGATTATTATTAGCAACAGTGCCAATACCAGCAGCCCAATGCAAAGCTCTTGCCAAAGCATTTACAGTAGTAAAACTACTTTGGTAAAAAACTTTTACCGGCACTATAAACTTGTCGCTATTATGTACTACACCAGCTACTCCTTGAGTATTATTACCTATCGCTGCAATTATACCTGTAACGTGTGTACCATGATCATCACCAATAAAATCATGTTTTGGATCATTATCTTCTGTACAAGCATTATTTTGTCTATTACCGCAGAAATCGCGACCGGGATAGAAAATTCCTTGCAAATCAGGATGGGTAGTATCAATACCTGAATCAAGTACGGCAATTACTTTCTTTGTAGTATTTTTAGCTTCCCAAGCTACAGGTAAACCTGCTATGGGCAAATGTACTTGTTGGCGTAATTTAGCATCATTAGGTAAAGACTGCTGGTAAATTATGTAATTTGGCTCAGCATACTCTACATTGAGGTTACTGTTAAGGCTTTCTAGTAAGGCATGAATGTGTTCATTAGAAGTAGTAACAAGCTCAGGCAAGTCTTGGCTACCAGCTTGTAAAACCTGTAAGCCAAAGGTCTCTTTCACTTCCGAAGCTCGAGTCTCATAAAGTTTTTGGGCTTCTTGTATAGAAAGTCTTCCTAAATCATTTGTACGATACTTGACTAGCAGTTGTTTTGGAACAAAATCATCTCTATCTTCAACTAAAGATGTAATTTGCAAGGCGTTAACACTAGCACTAGATGTAGATAGCATAGGCACACTGAAGTCAGCCAAGCGGTTTTCTGTTTTTAGGCTGCCGCGTATGCTAGCATCCTCAGAATCATTAGCTATAATATTGAGGCTTAAAGTAACACTGTCTTGCTTACCATCACCCTTACCTATTATAGGAATAGCATATTGACCGGGTACAGCATTTTGACTAACAGAAACATTGATAGTTGATTCATTCTTGTGGCTAGCTGGTGAAAAACTTACATTCACACCATTAGGTTTATTACTAGCACTAAAGTTTACAATGCTGTCAAAGCCTCCTATAGCATTGACTATAACCTTGCTAGCGACGCTCGAGTTTGTATTAATGCTTAAACTAGTAGGGTCAAGTGATAAACTAAAGCTAGCAGGGACCGAATTACCCTGTATTGTCAAAGGAATATCAACTGTTTTTTCAATACCTCCACCTGCACCTTTAATCTTTATTTTATGGTCACCTGCTGGTGCACCTGCCCCCACAGCAATAGTAAGGGAGCTGTAATTATCTGAATTACTTAGCGGATTGGGATTAAACTGAGTTACTGAAACATTACTGGGAGCTGAAACTACTTCTAAGGTAACTGGACTATTAAAATTACCACTGCGACTTATAGATAAAGGAGCACCACGTATGGTCACGTTTTCAGGTACTGGAGGAATAGGATAGTTAACAGTATCATAACTAAGCTCGAAATCTCCTTGTTGTTGCCCTCCTAAGGGTGCTGACACCGCAAAACACTGTTTACCCACCTTGTAATCTACACATAACACACTTCTATAAAATCCCGGTTGTGTTGTTTCTGAAGGTTTAAGAGTTAAGGTAATAGGAGTAGACTCTCCACCTCTAGTGGTGGCATTTCTAGGGCTAATATTCAACCACTCATTAATAGCAGCACCATCTCGAGTATTTTGTTCAGTAGTAATTGTCCAACTTAATACTGAGGTAGTAGGTCCGCTATTACTAATAGAGAAAACTGCGCTGCCACTTTGAGTTAAGGATAAAGGTTTAATGGGTACAAAGCCTTCTCCCTCTTCAGCAGGGCGAATAGTGCTAGTGACCTTAAAAGTTTCTTCTTCCCCATCATTATAATTCACTCTTAATGTAGCACTATAACTACCTTCACTGAGTTGATCATTTAAATTCAAAGTAACATCTTGTGAGCTTTCGCCAGAAACATTACCACGCTCGGGATCTATCCTAAACCAAGGATCAGTGTTTTTACCATTAAAAGTAATGTCTTCTAGCTCGATATTCCAATCAAAGCTAGTTAAAGAATCACCATCATTACCTATAGAAAATGTAGCTACACCTTTTAAATCAATAGGGTTAGAGGGAACAACAGGTTCAGGGTAACGTACTTCTATTCTAACATCAAAAGTGCAAACAGGACAATTAACAGATTGATCAAAAATAACTTTAAGTACTGATCTATAGAGGCCTTCTTCTAGGCCTTTCTTTGGCTCCAAATTAACTACACTTATAGGTTGCAAACTAACATTCGAATTAGATTGCCCCTTGGCAACACCCCGCTCAGGTGATGCGTCAAACCAATCACCTTTTGTAGGATTATTACTACTATTTGTTAGCTCAATAGTCCAATTCAAATCTTTATTAGTTGGGTTTATTATTTCAAGACTTGCGGCATTAACACGGACTTGGACTTCGGAAGTATTTGGGCCTACAGTTGCTGTCACTGTAAAACTTGTAGATCCACCTGTGTAGTTAATGGTAATCTCAGCAGTGTATTTACCAGGTGCTAGTCCACTTATTAAGTTTAGAATGATTTTTTTAGTTTCCCCACCACTTAGCTTACCAATGGACTGACTAGGATCAAACCATTTTTCTGTTCTAGGTTGATCATTAAAGGTTCTTTTGTTATCAACAATGTCCCAATCCATGCTCGAATCGCTAGGACCATTATTACCAATATTAAAACTTGCTTCTCCATTAGAGAAAGTAATATCGACTGAAGGTATATCTGGGTCGGGGTTAGACCCATTCCCATCTTTCTTGCCACAGGAAGATATCCATAGTAAAGAAACAATAGAAAAAACAAAAATGATTTTTTTCATGGCCCTAAGTATATTCACCGCACTTTAGTAATTAGTGTGAGTAAGAGTAAAACTTTGTACAGCTATTCTTATTGTTTTATTACGAGTCTCTCATAAGGCTCTCAGGCCTCAAGGAATTATTATCAAATACTTGATAGATACCAAACATGGCCGATATAATCAAGAGTGTTTAAATCCCTGCTTAATCAATTTTTAAATCAACACAGGATAATCCCTCTCTATAAATAGTTTAGAAATGATGTAAAAAGAATTAAGGAAGAGTAATTATATATATGGACTATGTAAAACCAATCGAGCTAATCTCAACTACGTTAGAAGCGGCTGAGAGAAAAGCCACTCTAGCAATTCATGACTTACTAATAAGAGGTTTTCTATCAGGAGTATTCTTAGGTTATGCGACCTCTTTAGCAATGCTGGTTTCAGCACAAGGTTTACCGCCCATTGCAGGAGCGATAATATTCCCTGTTGGCTTCGTAATGCTAGTACTGCTAGGTTTGGAACTAGCTACTGGCAGCTTTGCACTTTTACCCCAAGGCTTACTAGCAGGCCGAGTTAAACTAAAAGGACTCCTACACAACTGGGGTTGGGTATATCTAGGAAATTTAATAGGCTGCACTTTCTATGCCTTACTGTTTTATTTATCAATGACTAACTTTGGCACAGCTGAGGCTGGTGCTATAAGCGAACAAGTAACCTCAGTAGCCCAGAAAAAGACTTTAGCCTATAAGGAGTTGGGCTATGTTACTGGCTGGAGTGCAGCAATTGTCAAAGCTATATTAGCTAACTGGATGGTAACAGTCGGAACCGTGCTTGCTTTTGTGTCCAAGTCTACCATTGGTAAAATATTTGCTATGTGGCTGCCGATTATGGTTTTCTTTGCACATGGTTATGAACACTCCATAGTTAATATGTTTGTTATTCCTGCTGGTATGATTTTTGGCGCACCCATATCGTTTAGCGACTGGTGGTTGTGGAATCAAATTCCAGTCACCATAGGTAATATTATTAGTGGGGCTCTTTTTACTGGAGTATTACTCTACATTACTTACAGACCTAACAAATACTAATTCTAGGGGTGGGTTCTTGAAGTAAAAATTGTCTTGATGGAGAAAATTAACTCATTTTTAGTAATAACTCCCTTCTCCTCATCTCCCCTGCATCCACTCTTATAAGGGTAGGTTTTTTAGGGTTTCTGTCACAGACGGAGTTTACAAAACGGATGGTTTTCCTATTTTGCCTTCTCTGGATGCAAGTAGGTTTTTTCTGAACAAAAAACCTACCCCTAAGAGCTGCGTCCACTTGGGTCTAAAAAACTAAAAAACCACTTCGGTAAAAGTCTCACGAAAGAGTTTGTCCAAAACATCTATAGCTGGTCTTTTAAATTGACTCTCAAATTTCTTGTTAGATAAACGAGTAATTTCACTATCCAAGAAATCGCTAATTGATGCAATTCGTGGCCCTTCGTCAAGCTCTGCACCTTGCTTCTTCTGTGCAATTAGCTCATTTATATCATTTTTTAGCTGCCCCTTGACCATTATTGTATCTACCAAAACACTGAACTCTGTGGGGACTATGTCTCGTTCTTGCTCGAGCCATTTAATAGCTAAAATTGGTCTAAGTGTATAGAAGTACTTTTTCGTCCTTACAATATCACCCTTTAAATACTCACGATAGTTCCCTTGCGCCATATGCAAATAGTGGTACATACAAGCTTTTGGAGAGTAGAAGTCCTTGGCTAGCTCACGCATTTTAGTAGCTGTACTGTACTTACTGAGGTAAACTATTGGTGAGCCTAACCACTCTAGCAAAGGTGGATTAGATTTGTAGAATAGTTTAAGAGCCTTGCGCAAGTCCCAACCAGCAATATCAAACATGTCATTAATCGGTTGTTCAATAGCATCTTTTTTGTGTTCTAAATTAATAGACAAGTACCAGTCTTGTGAATGTACATATATAAAACGAACATCATAATCGCTATCTGACGAAGGAAAACCCCATGCTCTACTGCCCGATTCACAAGCGTATAGTACCTTGATAGCTTCTTGGGATTCGATTTCTGAAAGTCGGTTTAGAATAGCTTCTTGCATATCTTATATTGAATTATTTTAATCTATAGAGTTGTTCGGAAATAGCCAAATCAGCTAAAATAGTAGCTAGTATGGTAGTTTTCAAAACCAGAAGTGACAGACAAGTAAGAGCCTTGACAGGTTTGCCTGAAGAAAAGATAAATGAGTTAGAGACAGTGTTTGAAGAGGTATATGAGGAGCAAAGTCAAAAAGACTATGAAGAACAACAAGCTAAAGGGGAAAGAGAACGATCTAGGGGAGGAGGAAGAAAAAGTAAACTTCCTTCTACTAATATTACAGCGCAATGTCATGGAATATAACTCCTAGACAATATAGCAAGAGTACGTTTTCGATGCGAAGCATAAGCAGTATAATTTCTGCGCTGATAGTAACGAATTAGATTTAGTGATTGAGCTATTGTCAATCTAGGTAACGGTATTGCTGCCTTGAGCAGCACTCTTGCCTGTGGCAAAGTTAAAGCTGGAGACTTTTCTCCTAACATTAAACGCATCCTCACCAGAAAATGATGTGCTAGACAAGTTAATAGTATATGGTGATGCCAACCTAAGTAGCTTCTAGTTTCGTAGTGATCAAGCCCCAGTTCTTCTTTTGATTCCTCAAACGATGTTTCTATCGGCCATCTCATTCCACTTAGCCACACTAATGTTTCTAGGCTGACTTCTTCTGAGTCATTGCACAAATAATAGCTTATCTCTCTTTTCTCATTTAGGTTACGCCGAATTACCAACCACAGTTCCACTGGCTCTTCTTCTCCCCTTGTTTCCCATATTCGCTCAAAGGCAAATTCACATACTATTGGCCCTTTACTTCCTTCTTTCACTACATGTTTACTCCATTTTTCTGCTTCTATTTCCTTTGCTAACTCATCTATCCGTATTGATTCAATATTTGCCCTTGCTAGTTTCGGCTTCCTTCCCCTACCTTTATATTCAGGTACCTTGACCTCTGGCTTCTCCTTGTATACCTGCGTATCGCAAGATACTGCTGTAAAGTACTTTTTTCCTAATTCAGCTACTCCATCTCTAAACTCGATATTATTTCCATACAATGCATCTGCTAGCACATATTCAAAGCTCAAATGCCCTCTCTCTTCTGTCTTTTTTATCATTCCTAACGCTATTTCTGGTTTGGTTCTAAATTCTAGATCCTTTGGCACTCCACATTCTTCCCTTTTTTGTTCATGCTCTTTATCAAACCATTGTTCTGGTAAGTACAACTGCCCTTCTGTTAAGGTATGTCCTTTGTTACTGGCATACCCTAGGTATACTCCTACTTGACTGTTCTCCACTTTTCCTACTGATCCACAATATTGCCTTGCTACTCCTACTGAGCTTTTTCCTTGTTTTACATTCCCTGATTCATCAACTATCAGTACTCCATCATTACCTAAACTTTCTGCAATAAGTTTTTGATGCGTGTCAATCACAGGTTCTAACTGCCAAGGGCTTTGTCCTACAAAGTTTTGCATGCTACGGACATTCAGTCCTATTGATAGTGCCATTGCTTCTATATTTTTTCGATCAAGGTTGCTTAACAAACCTTTTAGATAATGTCCTGTCCAGATCAAACTTTCAGGTCGTTTAAATGCTTCTTCAAACTCTGCTACGTATTCTTTGAGTTCTTTTGCTAGCGCTTCTATATCTGCTTCAACTAAGTTGCATTCTGGAGGACTTAAATTTACGGCCTCTTCTAATATTTCATTGTGTGCTTTATAAATGTTTTTCATAGCCTTAATTTATTATTCACACTCGCACTTTTTTCGCACTTCCCCTTACTTAATATGCAACATTGCGCTGTAATACTAAACACAAACTCGAATTTATTCTCTACTACCTGAAAAGTTATCCTACAATGGATGAATTAGCAGAGAAGTTTGATATGTCTCGTTCCAGTGCACACTATTGGGTACATAAGCTGCTGCCAATTCTCTCAGCAGCCTTGGCAAAATTAGGTATGTTGCCTAAGAGAGAGTTCAATACACCTGAGGAGTTAAAAGAAGCGCTTGAAGAAGCAAGAAAAATACTGATTGATGCTACAGAAAGGAAACATAGACGCCCTAGTGAAGAAGAAAAGCAGGAGGAGCTATATAGTGGAAAAAAGAAGGGGCACACGGTAAAAAACACAATAATAGCAACAGGAAGAAAGGTAATAATCTATGTAGGAAGGACATTTGCTGGGCGGAGACATGACTATGGGATGTTTAAGGAGGAGTTTCCACCTAAACAAGGCTGGCTGAAAGAGGAGGGAAAAAGAGCAAATCTAGACTCAGGTTATCAAGGTATAAACAAGGATTATGGGATAGGAGCAGCGATACCAAAGAAAAAGCCAAGGAAGAGTAAAAAGAATCCTAATCCAGAGCTAACAGAAGCAGAGAAGGAGAGGAATAAAAGGCTGGGCAAAGCAAGGATATATGTAGAACATGCCATAGGAGGTATGAAACGCTTTAATATACTAGTGCATGCCTTTCGGAATCGCAAGACAGGTTTTGCAGATAGCGTTATAGCTGTCTGTGGGGGGCTTTGGAATTTTTTGATTGTTTAAACTATTTATTTCCGAACAACTCTTATCATATTGGGATTTGCATAGTACTGACCTTGAAAAAGTATAACTCCTGTATCATTACCGCTAAGGTCTAGAGAAAGCTCGAGCACCTCATCAAGCAAATCATCCATATAAATAACTACTTCTCCTTTACGGCATTCATAGCTACCTGTAAAAGATTCTCCAGCTTGACTTAGTTCCAACTTACCTTCTTCAAAAGAAAGAATATGCTCAAGGTCTATTTCATTTTCGTCTATTTCCAAATAACTTTCTTCACCTATTCTTAAAGGATTGTCTTCGTGTATGGCAATTTCGCTTACACTAACTGCTACAAAAGGACTATTTTCAAGATACATACTGAAGTTTATTGATCAAAATCGGCGTTAGCATCTTTCTACACAATGCAAATGGGTAATTCAGGGTGCAATACTATAGTAGACACTAAAAGTTGAATTAATTGTCAAAATCTGCTATCCTGTACTTTAGCTATGAGGAATAGGTCTTCTGGGATGCATGTAGCTACAAGCACTCGCCAGTATAAAGGAAAAACTTATAAATCTTACTTACTGAGACGTTCTTATCGTAAAGATGGTAAGGTAAAAAAAGAAACCCTAGCAAACCTAAGTCCACTAGGTGATGAAATTATAGAAATGATCCGAAGCTGTTTAAAGGGTAAGCAGTTTGTACCTATAGATCAAGCTTTTGAAGTGATTGAATCTAAGCATTATGGACATGTAAAAGCAGTAATAAAAGCTATGGAGAAACTAGAGTTTAAGAGGTTAATAGCAAGTCGTGCCACACAAGAAAGAAACTTAGTAGAAGCATTGATAGCAGCAAGGATACTAGCACCAAAT
The DNA here is from genome assembly GCA_965223045.1 of Trueperaceae bacterium. Taxonomy (GTDB): domain Bacteria; phylum Deinococcota; class Deinococci; order Deinococcales; family Trueperaceae; genus CBDCVN01. The sequence continues at coordinate 1,029,651 of CBDCVN010000013.1, read as the reverse complement.
AGTAAATTAGCAACAATAAGATGGTGGGAAACAACAACTTTACCAGAAATGCTAGAAGTAAGGAAAGCGGTAAACCTACAGAAGTAGTGATGAGCTTAAATGGATAAACTTTTATTGTAGTGGTGAATAAAATACCAAATTGCTCCAATATGGTTTTCCAGATTTCTAGAGAAGGATAAAGCTTTCCTTACTAGACGAGAAACTCGTTGCCTTAAAGTGCAATTGAGACGCTCAATATAACTGGTTTTACCACTCTCTTTACCAACAGCACGATGACGTTTAGATGGAATAACGTTCTCATATGATTCCCAAAAATCTGTGTAGCAAACAGCACATTGCCTGTAAACTGGGGGCAAAGAATCCCATAGTGCCTGAGCACTTTTACGGCTTCTATCTCCAATATATAGACCAATTACCTCACGAGTTTTTGCATCAATGGCAATCCAAATCCATTGTTTATTACCCTTATGATCAACAAATGACCATAATTCATCCATTTGTACAATTAATTTACCCTTCTTCTTTTTTACAACCTTTAGTTTACGTGGGGTTTTAGCATATTTCTTTTTCACATAATTGTATAGCCATGTGAGAGAAACCCCTGTAACACGACTAATGCCAGCTAGAGATATTCTTTCTAGCAACATCTTATCAATGAAAGCTTTTATTGTGTCTGATATTGTCTTTTTAGTAGAGTTTTCGACAAATTGTCTACTACAATCCTTACAAGCATATTTTTGCTTTTTATTATGTATGTGACCATTTTTTACTGTTTTTTCAGAACCACATTCAGGACATTTCATGTTTCTCCTTCAATTTTAAGGAGTATACAACCTCATCACTACATATGTAGGACTACCAGAATTTTTTGGGCTAGTTGCTCGAGCACTATCGAAACTTCTTTTACCCTCTCAGTATATCTGATAATATCTTCCTGAATCCAAGTACCATCTTTAGTCTGAAGTTGCTTAACCGCCTTTTGCAATGCAGCAGCAAAGTCACCATAAGCTGCATAAAACTCAGGGTAAGGTTCTATATACCAATCAGGAAAAATACAAGCAATACCTGATGTAGTAAAAGATTGTTTGGCATAAAGTAAATGATCATGTCTAAGCTGTGTCCAAGAAGCAAGCTGACTTTGTAACATTTTGTCTTGCCATTCTAGACTTTGCATGGCTTCAGGATAGTTGTCAGAATTGGTGGGTGCATCTAATAAACGAATAAGGTTAAGCCACTGATTATAAGCAGGCTGTTGCCAAAAGGTTTCTGGGTAACTACTAATATCTTCCTGTAAATTATTGAGCTTTGCTTCATAACTGTAATTAGCCAACTCATCACTTAGATGTGTTCGTGCACGTTCATTCCCTAGTGCTACCATAACATCAAGTGGTTGTGGTAAAGCACGCATTACAGGTTTATCATCTACAATAAGACGATCAAAAACTAGCTACAAAAATATTTAATGTTATCTTAGACACTGCAATCTCCTTATTATGGACATTTGTTACACACTAATTCTATTCTATAAATTTCTTCGAGCTGCATATGCAAACTGGAGAAAATAAGACTGGAGGAATTTCTCGGATGTCCCAAAAAAGTTCTCACCAAAAAAGAAATCCACTACTACCTCTCTGGCCCTAGCAATCTCTTTTAACTGAGCTGCTGTTTTATGACTTTTCAATGTTAGGTCAAATAGCTCGAGAGCTCGTTCAAATGCTTTGGTACAATATTCCTGATTACCTTTGGCTTTCCAATTCAGTGCCCGCTCCACCTCACTCCCTATATTTGCCATTTGCTCAATTAGTGATAACTCATTCCATCGTCCCGATGCCATCTCTAGATGCTGCGTACTCATCGGCTAATCCTTGCCTTGATAATGTCATAGATAACCTTACGAAGCTCTTGATCTTCCACACCTCGACTCCTATTTCCTTGGGAAGGTCGCATATTAATCATAGAATCGAACTCCATCCACTCATCTTCAGGCAAATCTGGATACAGATTGATCCCCCACAGGCTTTCCTGTTCTGCCCCATCCTGTAACAGTACTGCTTCCAAATCGGAATGAAGCTCTGCATCAATTGCCAGCTTGCCTCTTTCAACATCAACAACAGCTTTTACCATATCCCCATAATAGCTATCTGTTTAAGCTCACCCAAAGATAGTGTTTCATGAATTACCTTCATATTATTTGTTAAACAACTCCAAAAACTTCCCTAGCATCACTAATTTTCCCAGTAACAGCAGCAGCAGCAACCATTACCGGGCTCATAAGCACCGTTCGCCCAGTAGCACTGCCTTGCCTACCTATAAAATTACGGTTACTAGTACTAGCACAAAGCTCATCATCAACAAGCTTGTCAGGGTTCATGGCCAAGCACATAGAACACCCTGCACCACGCCACTCAAAACCAGCATCTGTTAACACTTTGTCAATACCTTCTTCTTCACAAGCTTTAGAAACAAGTTGTGAACCAGGTACAGCTATAGCCTTGATGCCTTCTTTCACTTTACGACCCTTTAAGTACTTAACAACCTCCCTAAAATCAGACAAGCGAGCATTGGTACAACTTCCCAAAAAAGCTACATCAATAGGTGTACCTTTAATTGGCTTGCCACCTTCAAGCTGCATATGCTTAAGGGCTTGTACCACAGCTGATTTATCACTATCAGATACCTCATCTACACTGGGCACATTCTCATTAATAAAAATCCCTTGTCCGGGGTTTATACCCCAAGTAACTGAAGGTTCTATGTCTTCGGCACGGATGTTAACCACATCATCATATTTACTATCAGGGTCTGATGCAAAGGATTTCCAGTGTGTTACTGCTTCATCCCATTCAACATCTTTGGGAGAATAAGGGCGTCCCTGCAGATATTCAAAGGTGGTTTCATCTGGATTTACATAGCCACAACGTGCTCCACCTTCTATGGACATGTTACACACAGTCATGCGCTCTTCCATAGTGAAACCGTCAAAGACACTACCACCATATTCATAGGCATAGCCTAACCCACCATTAACCCCTAAGATTTTTATGATGTGTAAAATAACATCTTTAGCATAAACTCCCGGTTGTAATTTACCATTTACATTTATGCGACGGACTTTAAGTTTACTTATAGCCATGGTTTGAGTAGCAAGAACATCACGCACTTGACTTGTGCCTATTCCAAAAGCAATAGCACCAAAAGCCCCATGTGTAGCAGTATGTGAATCTCCACAGGCAATAGTAGTGCCTGGTTGAGTAATACCCTGTTCAGGTCCAACCATATGAACAATACCTTGATAACCAGTGTTAAGGTCAAAAAAGGTTATATCTGATTCTTCACAGTTTTTACGCAGCTCTTTAATCATAGCATCAGCTAAGGGATCATCGAAAGGTTCTACTCTTTGATGAGTAGGCACTATGTGATCAACAGTAGCAAAAGTACGTTTGGGGTAGCGTACCTTTAAACCCCTATCGCGCAGCATACCAAAAGCCTGAGGGCTAGTTACTTCATGAATAAGGTGTGTTCCAACAATTAATTGAGTCTGTCCATTAGAGAGTGTGCCTACAGTGTGGGTATTCCAGACCTTTTCATACAAACTAGGCATAACAAATCCTTTCTGAAATCAAAAAACCCTCGGCCTGAACACCGAGGGTTGTATTGGTAAGAATAACTAATCTTTAGCAAGTTACAATACAACCCCGAGTCCATCCTTACCTAGAACTAGATTATAAAGTAGGGCTGTAACTGCCAAATCCATGATTAAAAGTATATGTTTAGTTTAATAGATTGTCAATAAATAAAGAGCAAGGTGCTCAAACCTCGCTCTTGCTGAAAGGAGAAACAGTGAAGAAGCCTTAACTCACTCAGTTACTATAAAAGCATATGCATTGTCACACTAAGCTCACAAAAACATCACAGAAAACCCACAAAAACTGTTACTTACTTTTCTGGAACGTAACTTTGGATAAAAGCATAACTTATGCTGCTATAGCAGCAAGAACATCTTTAGGTTGCACTTTACCTTTAAACCAAATCACTTTTGCTGGTACATTTTCTAATTTCACACCTGCCTCACCTAAATTAAGCCTTTCAGACACAGCCAAAATAATGTCATTACGGTTAGCTTTTCTAACTTGAGCAAACTTTTTCTGCAAGTATTGAGGTCGCCAATAACCTACAATCTCAAAAAGATATGGATCATAAGTTGGGTGTATCAAACGAAAATCAGGGATCATTACACTACCCGGAATAGGAACCAGTTCCACTTCTCGTTCTAGTTTCCACTCAGTTTTGGTTTGGGTCCATCTATTTGCAAAAGCTTCCTCAACAGCACTATCATAAACCTTACCCTTTTTGTAGTGTGAGACAAGCCCACATTTATCATCAAGTGCAAAGTGGGCTGTTTTTACTGTGCCATCAAACATTTTGCGTGGTGCCAGCCTTGTCTCCATCCTCCATTTAGAAACATGTAATAGTGAAGGCAAAAACTTAGCAATACCTAGGCCATAACGAGTACTTTGTTTAAATAAACTAGCAGGACCATCAATAGTAATCGAAAATCCATGGTCAGCATCACCCTCAATATAACTCATTAAGCCAAAAAGCTTTAAGTAGCGAAACAATTGTTTGTACTCACCAGGTTCATTACGGTAGGCAGTAATTACAATATCAGCAGCACGATAGAGAACACCCTGTACCTGTGCTAAGTTATAGCGGTGAATTAAATCTTCAGCATTAGGAGTATCAAAACTAATAAGTACTTGATTCTCAGTTAGATCAGCATATATACCTTGCTCCACTTGCTCAGAAGTTACTTGCTTACCACTATCTAAACTTAAGCGTTCAGCAACTTCTGCTAGCAACTTTGTAGTATTTTGCTTGCTTGGTAGAGTTCTTGCAGCAGCCTCGAATACTAGCTGACGTAAAGTACTTGGCTCTATAGGACTAATAGTTTCAAATTCAGCAAAGCTATTACTTAGTATATGGGCAAATCCCCTTTTGATTCGATAATCAGTTTCAGCCCCTTCTAAAATCTCTAAACGTTCATCAAGTTCAATTCGTTTTAATCCCGTGCACTCCTTGAAAACAGTAATTAACTCTTTAGCAGTTGTTATATTTTTAGCGTCTAATTTTAAACGCTTAGGTACAATTTCCTCGCCCACATAACGATGGATAAGTAGGTCACTAGGAAGCACTTTTTACCTGAATGTTAGCAATTACCCCTGCTCGTGCTGGTAAGTCTTGCAAACATAATCATAGAAATTTGATTTTATCTAAAAATAGCAGTTTCAACCTTGTAGGGATTATTTATATGCTTACTATTTCACATATTTTAAAGGCTCGAGCCCACAAACTCTTCACAAAGTTCCTGAATTTCTGTAAAGAGTGTATTAAGGGTTCTTTTACTCTTTCCCCAATCAAATTTCTGCCCCGGTATTTCTGTTCTAGCAGAAATTTTAGTCTTATTTTCCTGTGACTCAATGATTATATGGTATTGACCCTGCCACGACCACATACTTGATGGTAAAATAGCTTCAATATTACAAATACCTGTAGCTTCTGAAACAGCCGCAGGCTTTATGTTCTGGCGTGCTAGAGAGCAAATAGTTGCCAATAAAACATAACTAAAAGTGTAGGGTAAGGATTCTTGCCTAGTTTTACCTGTACGCAAACCCATGTTTGCATAAAGTTTACTGCTAAAATCACCTATAAGCTTCATAGGAATAGGAATAACTTGTTCTGAAAGTTGCAAAAATTCTTCTCCACTCATGCTACTTTGTGCTTTACTTGCTTCTGAAGCAATAATTTGCTTACAGCGATTATCTGCTACCAAAGAGCTATAGGAAGTGTAGTCTTTTATTTTTTGCTTGGCTACAGGTGTTCCACAGTTGGAACAGAAACTTCCTATAACTTGCTCGCCACAATTATGACAATACATAATTACAATTTTACGTTGGGACTATTGAAAAAGAAAGACCTTGGCTTTAGTTGTCAAATGAATTCTTAGCTATAGCCTTTATGGAAAGGTGATTATTGAAAATTAAAAAACCTTGAAGGCTTTGAAGTCTTCAAGATCTAGACTGATTCGTTCAGAATCTTTTGTCTTACAGCGCAAGTTGTACCCAAAAAACGCCACTTTTGCCTCTAAAAACCCTGTTACCAAAGTCGATATCATGATTTTTTTGCTTTTTTCAAGTAGCCATAGCATATCCTTGACACAGCAAGGTTTTATTTTTTATAGTATAGCCACTGATGTCTGCTACGATAAATACACATTTTAAAGTCCAGTGTATCCAAACAGGTAAGGCTGTAGGTATAATGCATGGCATCCACCTTCGGGATTATGTCCAAGGACACATACAAAAACGTTCAGGATCATTATTAAAGAAATACAAGAAGAATTGGGGAAAAGGTCAGGCACTTGCGAGGGTAGCTAAAACACTTAACCTGACGGCCAGAAGTGGAATTAGGACTGGTGAAATGTTCATTTGCTGGAACACTGTTCCAAACGGAGGGCAGAAATATGCTCTAGGCCTGATGGGGGTCAGTGTGTAGCCATTTTTTATAAATTTTAATTTTGCCCTAAAACCTCAAACAGCACGAGATTTTGGGGGTCAAAACCCCTGCTTTTTGATGACAAAATGCGTTACAGCAATCTAATAGTATTTTTTTCACTCACTTAAAGGAGCGTAACCAACTTCAGCAATAAGCTCCTGAGCATATTCGGAAGTATAATACTCAATAAAATCTTCTAGAGCAGGATTTTCATTCAAAGCTTGGTTATTAACATATATAAACAGTGGGCGACTTAAGGGTGTATAAGTACCATTATCAATATTCTCTATAGAAGGCTCAACGCAACTATTAGTATTGTCTCCTTGAATCCCAGAATCATAAATCTTAACTGCTTTAAGTTTACTGCCTTCTTCAAGATAGTAAGCAAATCCAAAATAACCTATGGCATAACGATTTCCTTCAACGCCTTGAACTAGCACAGTATCATCTTCAGAAGGGAAAAAATCAGTACGACTCAAGCCACCTTCACCATTAATTACCTCTGTAAAATAGTCAAAAGTACCACTGTCCACCCCAGGAGCAAAAAGAGTAATTTCTTCCCTTGGCCAACTGGGGCTAAGGTCACTCCAAAATCTTATAGTACTATCAGGCTTCCAAAGGAGACCCAGTTGCTCAAGAGTTAAACAATCTACCCAATCGTTATCTGGGTTTACTACTACAGTAAGAGCGTCCCAAGCAACCTTAATTTCAATAAACTCAATGCCATTAGTCTTACAGGTGTCACGTTCACTTTCTTTTATAGGACGACTGGCATCATTTATATGTGTTTCACCAATACAAAACTTTTGAAAGCCACCACCAGTCCCAGAAAACGCTACGCTAACATTATATTCTGGATTGTCTATGCTAAACTCCTCAGAAATAGCTAGTGTAATAGGGTAAACAGTTGAAGAACCATCAATGCGTATATCTTGTGCAAAAGTAAAGCCTAAGATTAGGATCAGTAAAACTAAAAGTCTTTTCATAAAAATTCTCCAAAAAAAGTATATTTTTGATTTGTCATTTAATTGTCATGAAAATTACTTGCAACCTTTATTTTTGTTTGCTAAAAAACCATTTCTAATAACAGTATCATGTTATGACTATGCTCAATGGCTCAGGGGAATACTAAAACCAAATTCATTCCCGTTTTCCAAGGCCTTACCCCATGACTCTCCGCCCCAACTTTTAGTAATGTTACGGACTATATAAAGGCCCAAACCAACACCTTTTGCTTTGCTACTTTTGCCCCTTGAGTGTGGTTCAAAAAGTCCACTTATAAACTTTTTCTCAAGTGGTGTTCCACTATCTTGTACCTTAATTAGCACTTTTTCATGTTTGTGATTTGTTTCTACTAGTAAATTTATTATGGCATTGGGAGGGCCATACAGAGCTGCATTTTCTAGTAAATTAATGAGAACTTGTATGAGCTTATCACTGTCTGCTTTTACTATTAGTTCAGGTATATCATAATTTACTGTTACCTCTCTATGCGTAAATGTTTCTTGTAGAACACTCAGCGCCCTTTTAATGTGTTCTGATAAATCCAAGCGACGCATTATTGGAGGTTTTACATCTACAGTTAAATCTTCTACCAAACGACTTAAACGTTCTACCTCACTTTTAGCTCTGCTCAAAAAACGCTCTTTTTGTTCATCTGAAAGTTCGTATTGAAAAGCCTCTATAGTAGAACGAATGGTTGTTATAGGTGTACGCAGTTCATGTGAAAGTACAGCTAAAAGCTCAGTGGCGTTTTCTTGAGATTTTCTTACTTCTGTTAAATCTTGTAAGATTAACCCTGAAGAGATACCATAGACTTCCAAAATCCTTCCTTTTGTTTCTATTTCTTGAACCTTACCTTCTAAATAGGCCTGTTCAATTCTATGATCACGTACTACAGTTATAAGTGGGGCCTTTAAAACACTCTCAGAACTTATATCCAAAAATAGTAAAGCAGCCCTATTAATATGACTTACACATCCACTCTCAACCAGTATTACTCCTTCTTGCAAATTATCAAACCAACTATTATTACAGCGCAATGTCATGGAATATAACTCCTAGACAATATAGCAAGAGTACGTTTTCGATGCGAAGCATAAGCAGTATAATTTCTGCGCTGATAGTAACGAATTAGATTTAGTGATTGAGCTATTGTCAATCTAGGTAACGGTATTGCTGCCTTGAGCAGCACTCTTGCCTGTGGCAAAGTTAAAGCTGGAGACTTTTCTCCTAACATTAAACGCATCCTCACCAGAAAATGATGTGCTAGACAAGTTAATAGTATATGGTGATGCCAACCTAAGTAGCTTCTAGTTTCGTAGTGATCAAGCCCCAGTTCTTCTTTTGATTCCTCAAACGATGTTTCTATCGGCCATCTCATTCCACTTAGCCACACTAATGTTTCTAGGCTGACTTCTTCTGAGTCATTGCACAAATAATAGCTTATCTCTCTTTTCTCATTTAGGTTACGCCGAATTACCAACCACAGTTCCACTGGCTCTTCTTCTCCCCTTGTTTCCCATATTCGCTCAAAGGCAAATTCACATACTATTGGCCCTTTACTTCCTTCTTTCACTACATGTTTACTCCATTTTTCTGCTTCTATTTCCTTTGCTAACTCATCTATCCGTATTGATTCAATATTTGCCCTTGCTAGTTTCGGCTTCCTTCCCCTACCTTTATATTCAGGTACCTTGACCTCTGGCTTCTCCTTGTATACCTGCGTATCGCAAGATACTGCTGTAAAGTACTTTTTTCCTAATTCAGCTACTCCATCTCTAAACTCGATATTATTTCCATACAATGCATCTGCTAGCACATATTCAAAGCTCAAACGCCCTCTCTCTTCTGTCTTTTTTATCATTCCTAACGCTATTTCTGGTTTGGTTCTAAATTCTAGATCCTTTGGCACTCCACATTCTTCCCTTTTTTGTTCATGCTCTTTATCAAACCATTGTTCTGGTAAGTACAACTGCCCTTCTGTTAAGGTATGTCCTTTGTTACTGGCATACCCTAGGTATACTCCTACTTGACTGTTCTCCACTTTTCCTACTGATCCACAATATTGCCTTGCTACTCCTACTGAGCTTTTTCCTTGTTTTACATTCCCTGATTCATCAACTATCAGTACTCCATCATTACCTAAACTTTCTGCAATAAGTTTTTGATGCGTGTCAATCACAGGTTCTAACTGCCAAGGGCTTTGTCCTACAAAGTTTTGCATGCTACGGACATTCAGTCCTATTGATAGTGCCATTGCTTCTATATTTTTTCGATCAAGGTTGCTTAACAAACCTTTTAGATAATGTCCTGTCCAGATCAAACTTTCAGGTCGTTTAAATGCTTCTTCAAACTCTGCTACGTATTCTTTGAGTTCTTTTGCTAGCGCTTCTATATCTGCTTCAACTAAGTTGCATTCTGGAGGACTTAAATTTACGGCCTCTTCTAATATTTCATTGTGTGCTTTATAAATGTTTTTCATAGCCTTAATTTATTATTCACACTCGCACTTTTTTCGCACTTCCCCTTACTTAATATGCAACATTGCGCTGTAATACTATTTTCCCCGGTAATACTACTCAATTAATTTTCCTCTACATTCACTAGTTTATATCCCCTTCCCCTTACTGTTTCTAGATAGTTAACTCCTATTATTGCTCTAAGTTGTGCAATGTGTTGGTCTACTGTTCTTTCTGTACCTATAAAATCTTCTCCCCAAACCTTATCTAAAAGATCAGAGCGACTAAAAACACGCCCAACATGCTTAGTTAAAAAATTCAAAAGCTCAAATTCGCGTCTAGTAAGTTGCAGAATACTTCCTTTAAGAGTAACAGTGCTCTCTGCCTCATTTACAATTAGAGAACCCACACTTTGTTCGTGTCCTACTTTACTACGTCTCAGCAAAGCTTTGATTCTAGCAACTAATTCCATGACACTAAAAGGTTTTACTAAATAATCATCTGCTCCTGCCTCGAGCCCTTCTACTTTATTAACTTCGCTAGCTTTTGCTGTAAGCATAAGCACTGGTAAAAGATCCCCCTTTTCTTGAGCACGCAAACGCTGTAGCCATCTAACACCAGATTCATCAGGTAACATCCAATCAAGAACCACTACATCAACTTTAGATACAAAAGCCCAAGCTGCTTCAGCACTAGCAGCCTCAAAGGTATCAAATCCAGACTTGTTAAGATGGAAGCTTAAAAGTTCACGGACAGATTCGTCGTCTTCAATAACTAAAGCTTGATATTTCAACTTTATTTCCTAAATCTACTAAAAAGACTTGCTGAGTAGCCTTAATGCCTACAAAGATATTTTGATTAGTATTTGTCAAAGTTTTGTCAGATTTGGTATATAGAAGATTTCTTCATTTATAAATATAAATTGCTCCTGCTCTTTCACACAAAAGCAATGAACAGCTTTGACCTACATTTTGGAGTGGTGAACCAATCACAGCATAATCCTGACTAAGTGCTAGCGTGCTACCAAAATCAGCCATAAAGTTGCCCTTAGGAAAAATTTTTAAGTCCTCAACCCAAGTGTCTCCACTAAGTTTAAAGAGAAAGGCAGTGCCTTCAGAGCGAGCACCTACTAATAGATAGTTTTCATAAATGGCAACATCTGAGCCAAACTTAGCATCGTCTTCGGCATCTATAGGCTCGAGCAACTCTTTCTCTTCCCATATTGAACCACTACGCTCAAAAACATAGGTTTTGCCAACGGGGTTGCCAAAATGCTCAAAGCCAAAAATAAAGTAACCTGTTGCACTAACAACAATGGTATTTCCCTCAATAGCAACAGATGCACCAAAGTTATCATTTTCAGCACCATCACTTGAAGTAAGCTTCATTTCCTCGGTCCATGTGTCACCACTACGTTTAAAAACATAGGCTACACCTTGCTTGTCTGCTGATGCAGCTTTTTCTTTGGCACCAACAACGAAGGTATTTCCATCAAGAGCTATGGAACCACCAAGTAAATCTCCTGTAGACCCGTCACTGGCAGTGAGTTTGACTTGCTCTGCCCAAGTTTTACCATTGCGTTTAAAGACATAAACTGCTCCGGCATTTTCTCCCTTATCATCATTGTAGGGAGCAGTTACTACAGCATAATCACCATCTATAGCTACTGCAGTACCAAACTTATCCTCTTTTGCAATGTCACTAGCGGTGAGTTCTAAAACTTCAATCCACTCATTGCTAACATGCTTAAAGATATAAGCAGAACCGCTATCCTTAACACCATTGTCATCTTCGGGTGCACCCACTATAAACTCATCTGTGCTGATGTCAAGTGAGTAACCTAATTTGCTACCACCTGTTACATCACTACCTGAGAACTTAGTATCTTCTGTCCAAGTGCTTCCATCAAGGCGCTTAAGTACATAAACTGCTCCGGGTTGGCTATCTAGCAGTGTGGCAGGTGCACCTACTACAAGGAAATCTCCGCCCTCACTTATGGCAACAGCATAGCCAAAATTAGCAGCAACCGAGACATCATTGGCAAAACCAGTCAATTCTGTTCTGTAAGGCTCAGTAACCTCTAGTTCAAAGCTTGTTTGGCTGCTTAGCCCTGCTCCGTCAGTTGCACTTAGGTTAATAGTAAGATTTCCAGATTCTGTAGAGACTGGCGTAATGCTTAGATGTCGTGCTTGTCCTGTGCCAGACACTACTAAGTTGCTATCTGGAATTATATTTTGATTTCTCGAGCTTGCCGTAACCATTACACTGTCAGAAACTTCGTCAGTAATGCTAAAGTCAAGTTCAAGCACTGTGAGTTGTGAAGTTATCTGGTTTTCGATGCTAGAAATACTTGGTGGCACATTAGCTGCTTTAACATAGCTGACAGTTGCTGTTGCTGTTTCTGTTTTTCCGTCATTGATTGTTAAATTACGACTAGTAGGTGTGGGGTCATAGGACTCACCAGCAATACTGATGTTACGAGCAACCACTTGATACGTGCCTGAAGCTAGGTTTGTAAGTGTTGAACTGGCTGTAAGATTTTGCGAAAAGCTAGCTGTACTTGTAACACTAACATCTGCGCTAACACCACTAGGCAAGCCACTTATGGTCACAATTAGGCGACCTGTTCCTGTTGGGGGCGGATCTGACTTGGCATCACCAGAAAATATATAAACTGCTCCTGCACTGCAACCTGTTGCGTGACACTGACGAGGTGCACCAATTATAGCATAGTCATCACCAAGAGCAATCGGTCCACCGAACAACTCTTCTATCAAACCATCTTTGGCAATGTACTCTGCTTCTTGAAGCCAGCTTGATCCGCTACGCCTATAAAGAAATGCAGAGCCCTGATCCGTTAGATTTTCGTCCGAGAGGGGCGCACCCACAAGCACACGGTCAGCATGTATGCTTACTGATGTAGCAAAGTCGTCATTAAGCTCTTGCTCATTAGGCTCGAGTTTGGCTTGCTCGAGCCATAACTCACCACTACGTTTAAAAATATAAGCTGCACCAAAATCGTTATCTGGAAAATTGTCTAAGAATCGATTAAACTCACCCGGTGCGCCCACCACAAGGTAATCACCATAAAGTGCAACATCATTGCCAAAATGACCTTCTTTGACAGCATCACTAGCACTAAGCTGCGCTTGTTCAAGCCAAGCAGCACCACTACGTTTAAAAATATAAACGGCTCCTGCATCCTCTATGTCATTGACATTTGTATTTTCAGCACCAACTGCAAGATAGTCACCATGAATAGCAACAGTATTACCAAAACCGTCAGAAACGCCATTTTTTCTTAGCTCACTGGGTATGAGCCGTACTTGCTCGAGCCATGCCCCCCCCTGATTCTCAAATACATAGACACTGCCCTGTCCATAGGATTCGTCAAGCAATGAGCCGGGTACATCAAAAATATTGTCAGGATCTTTCCACATGCCTACGATGGCAACATCACCATCTATAGCAACGTCTCTGCCAAACTGCTCTTCGGGTGCAGCATCACTTGGAGTGAGTTTGGTTTCTTGTACCCAACTCGAGCCCTCACGCCTAAAAATATAAGCTGCACCACTACTTTCACCATTATCATCTGCCTTGGGTACACCAACAATAATTGTGTTGCCACTAATAGCCACTGCCTCACCAAAACCATCTTTAGGCTTGGCGTCACTGGCAGTGAGTTTAATGTTTTCTGCGCCCCAAGTTTTTCCATTTCGAGTCATAACATAGACAGCACCAGTATCCAACACTGTTTTTGAATCGCTAACTCCAGGCGCACCAATGACTATGGTATTGCCACTGGCAGCCACAGCACCCCCAAAAAGATCACCTACTACTGTATCTTCACCACGCAGTTTGAGTGTGTCTTCTATAGAGTTTTTACCATTATCTACATTGCCACCCGATTCTGATGCTTTGGGACAGGCGGTAAGCATGAGTACTAGCACAAGTAATATAAAAGCCGCTAAGTGATTATTAATGATCATAACTCATCTCCCTTCCTAATTTAGAGTCAATAAATCTCAAAAAGTTCCCGAAAACATCCATGCCTCTAGTTATTGCCTACAACAAACCCTTTTTGCTAGGGCTAACTAAAGTTTTTAATTAAGCCCTCCATTTTATATTGCAACCTATACTAGGGTACTGTAAGTCACTTACTAAATTCCTAGCTAACAAACCATCTAGTGCAACACGTAAATCCTTACCTGTAATGGGTAGATCACTATTAGGGCGACTTTCATCTAGGCGACCCCTATAAGCAAGTTTATGTTCACTATTAAATAAGAAGAAATCGGGTGTACAAGCAGCAGAATAAGCTTTAGCAACTTCTTGAGTTTCATCATAAAGGTAGGGGAAATTAAAATCTAAACGTTCAGCTTGAGCTTTTAGCTGACTAGGACTATCATCAGGATACGACTTAGCATCATTTGCAGAAATAGCGACTATACCTATTTTCCCTTTATAATCCTTCCCTATTTTTGATAGTTCTTGCTCAATATGTTTTACATAAGGACAATGATTACATATAAACATTACCAGAAGAGGTTTATCTTGATAATCACTAAGGGAATGTAACTTACCAGATATAACATCAGGTAGATGGAAATTTGGAGCGGGGGTGGAAAGCTCGAGCATATTTGAAGGTGTAAGCGACATAGAAACTTCCTTAATAAAAAACTACTTCGTAGTCATTAAAATTACCACCATCATCATAATAAAAAACTGCAGAAAAAAACTTGTCTTGTTCTAGCCATGGAATAAAAATCCTATCGCCCTCCCAAAGATCCAAGTTAAGTAGCACATCATCACTAATCCAATAAGGCTCTCCTTCAGATGAAGATCTTAGTGTTCCTGAAAAAGCTTCGACAGTGTAAACAAAAACATACCAATCATCCTTAGCATCAAATAAAGGAAAAGTAATAAAACCGCGCAGGGTAGCTTTTTCAACTGTCAAACCTGATTCTTCATAGATCTCACGTTCTAGACACATCTCAGGAGATTCCCCTGCTTCAAACTTGCCACCTAGGCCATTCCATTTACCCTTATGGTGATCATTTTCCTTTTTGTTACGATGAAGCATGAGGGTTTTTCCCTCTTTTTTTAGATAAGCAAGTACAGTGAGTTTCACAACTCTAAGAACTGGTTTGCTCAAAAGTACGTTCTAATAAGGCACTTATATCTGGATCACGGCCCATAAATTCATGGAATAGCTCTTCAGGTTCTTTACTGTCACCACGTGATAAAATTGCCTGAACAAAGGCACGGCCTGTTTCACGGTTTAAAATACCTTCACATTTAAATCTGGTAAAGGCATCAGCATCTAAAACTTCTGCCCACTTATAAGAGTAATAACCTGCTGCATAAGAACCTGTGAAAATATGGGAAAAGGCAGTAACAAAATGATTATGAGCAAATTCGGGCTTAATCTGGAAAGGCTCCATTACTTTTTGAGAATAAGAAATTGCATCATAATTTTTATCAGGATAGTTAATATGTAGTTCTAGGTCAACAGTACCAAAAGAAAGTTGGCGCATTTGCTGGTAGGCACCCATGAAAGCCCTAGCACTTCTCATCTTATCAAATAACTCTTTGGGAATAGTTTCTCCTGTCTTATAGTGTTTAGCAAAAATATCTAGCGCCTTACGTTCCCAACACCAATTTTCCATAATTTGCGAGGGCAGCTCTACAAAATCCCATGACACGTTAGTACCTGCCCTAGCAGGAATTTCAACTCTAGAAAGTATATGATGTAAAAGATGCCCAAACTCGTGAAAAGTAGTTTCAACTTCTTCATGAGTAAGCAGTGCAGGCTTACCTTCTTGTGGAGGGGTAAAGTTTGCACATATTAAACCCAAATGAGGTTTAAAGCTACCATCGGGCTGCGGGCCTCCTGTGTAAAAATAATTCATCCATGCTCCAGCACGCTTAGATTCCCTAGGAAACCAATCTGCATAAAAAGACCCTAAATAAGTATTATCTTCATCGTGTACATCATAATAACTAATACTGTCATGCCAGAGTTCTGTATTTTCCTGCTCAGTTATTCTAATGCCAAATATTTTGTGAGCCAAGTCTAACAAGCCTTCTAACACATTATCTAAAGGGAAATAAGGCCGCATGACTTCATCATCAATGTCAAATTTAGCCTTGCGCAATTTTTCCATAGCATAAAGAGTATCCCATGGCTGCAAGTCAGCTATACCCAATTCATTCTTGGCAAAATCACTTAATAAATCGATCTCTTTTTTGAAATATGGTTTGGTTCGAGTAGTTAAATCCTTTAAGAAATTAGAAGCCACCTTACCATTTTTGACCATGTTCATTTCTAGTCGGTAATCAGCAAAGTCATTGTAATCATGCAAATCAGCTAATTTTCTTCTAAGAGTTAAAATACGCTCAATCAAGGAACGATTATCAAACTTACCTTCACAAGCACGGTTACTATAAGCATGATAGAAATACTCACGCAAATCGCGTCTGTCACTATATTTAACAAAGGGCAAAAATGAGGGTGCCTGTAGAGTAAAACGATATCCTTGAATGCCCTTACTCTCAGCATTTTCCCTAGATTGTTGAATAATTGAATCAGGTAACCCTACAAGATCATCTTCACTAGCAATAAACTCAAAAGCGTTAGTTGCATCAAGTACATTATTGGCAAATTTTGTTTGTAGCTGAGACAATTCAACTTTAATTTCTTCGGCTTCCTTCTTTTTGTCATTAGGTAAGTCCGCTCCTGCATGAATAAATTCGCGCATTGTCTTGTCTAAATGCCGTTTTCTTATGGCTGTCAGATTCTTAGCTTCTTCTGTAGCATTATAACTTTTTATCAGTTGCCAAAGCTGCTCATTAAGTGGCAATCTCGCAAAGAAAGCAGAGAATTCAGGCTGCACTGCTTCGAATCCTTGTCTAAGCTCAGGGCTATCTTTGACACTCATAAGGTGAGTTGCCAAACGAATGGGATGATTTAGCTTTTCTATTAAAGTATCAAGGGCTTGTAGAGTACTTTCAAAATTTAGGGTCTGATTTTTGATTAAATCTGCAAGTTCATTATTGGCTATACTAAGTGCTTCACGAATACCTAACTCAATGTGCTGTGCCTTAATTTGACTGAAGGGAATGTAAAAGTCTCTTTTTAATATTGGATTCACTTAATTTACTCCTAACCGTAACTAAAATCTTTATGAGCCTTAGTTGCATACGTCCACACATATAGGAAGAACAGCTAGCTACCCTACCTCCTGACGCACAAAAAGACTTGAGGAATTACAAACTCCTAGTTTTCCAATTATTTAGCACCCTACTCAAATCAAAATAAACCAACTGCTCATTGCTTGTCTAATACGTTCCTTTAGACACCTCCTACCAAATAACACCCTTTAGATTTCTTTCTTTGAGCCCTATGGTTTGGAAATAAAATCATTATTAGCATCATAGAATCTCAAAAGGGCATCTTTCCATTCCTTAGCATAATCAATACCTATACGAGTAGTTGTAACTATCTTTTTAACAGAAGGAGCTTGTTCGAGCCACAAACTTTCCCCCATCAAACTCTTAGCATTAAGAGTTCTGGTTATACCCATTGCTTTAGTCAGCTTGCCAGGCCCATCAGTTTTACCTACAATATTTTCTAGAGGTTCTAGAGCGCGGATCAATACTGCTTGTCCTTCTCCTTCTTTCCCTGTTACTACATTGAACATATCATACATGCCGTAAATAAGATAAACATAAGCATGCCCTGCCTTACCAAAAATTACCTTAGTCCTCTTTGTAATACCCTTAGAAGCATGGCAAGCAAGATCATGTTCTCCTAAATAAGCTTCTGTTTCAACTATACGCCCTTTATATAAAAGGTCACCAGTTTTGTGGGCTACCTTGTGAACAAGAATTTTACCGAGTAAACTTTTTGCTACTTGCTCAGCATCTCGAGCATAAAACTCATAGGATAACTTATGCGCTTTGGGCAACTTCTACAAGTTTTTTAAATGCCTGTGGCTCTCTTGCAGCAATATCGGCAATGACCTTACGATTAATCTCTACGCCTGCTTTTCGCAAACCGCTCATAAAAGTTGAATAAGTCATACCTTCTAATCTTGCAGCAGCATTAATACGAACAATCCACAAACGCCGAAAATCATTTTTCTTATCTCTACGATCACGATAAGAATAATCTGCAGCATTAAGTAGTGTTTGCTGGGCAATGCGAAAACTTTTTGAGCGTTTACCCCAGTAACCTTTGGCGCGTTTTAAAATCTTTTTGTGCTTACGATGACGCACTACACCTGTTTTAGCTCTTGGCATAAAAATTATCCCCTACTCATAAGGCAAAACAGATTTCATCCGTTCAGCCTCAGGTTTGGCTAACACAAGATCAGTACGACCTTGACGTATTTTCTTCCCACTCATTTTATGGTTAAGGTGACGTTTACCTGAACGCATTGCCTTGACTTTACCGCGCCCAGTGACTTTAACACGAGCTTTGGTGCCCTTATGGGTCTTTAGTTTTGGCATTTAATATGCTCCTTAAAATTATTTAAACCATCAAAACCCTTGTCAATTTATACAAAGGACTTTAGGGTTTACTTTCCTTCCCATATACCTTGGGAAAATTTCCTTAGGACTACTGCTAAGCAGCAGTAGATAATTCTAATATTATGTTTTATTTGGTGCAAGTACCATATTCATGTCCATACCA
This sequence comes from Trueperaceae bacterium, assembly GCA_965223045.1. Lineage (GTDB taxonomy): Bacteria > Deinococcota > Deinococci > Deinococcales > Trueperaceae > CBDCVN01. The sequence goes on along the minus strand of CBDCVN010000013.1, from coordinate 1,010,940 downwards.
GCAAGGCTAGGTGAGGACTCCATAATACCAATCTCAGTAACATCTTTGGCTACACGTTGTAAAAGATCTTTACCTAATTCTGGATGCGTCCGTTCTCGCCCCCTAAACATAATAGTCACTTTAACCTTATGGCCACCTTTTAAGAATCTACGAATGTGATTGACTTTAGTATTGAAGTCATGCTCATCAATCTTAATTCTAAATTTAATGGCCTTCATTTCTTGTTGACGCGAATGCTTACGCGCCTCTTTGAGTTGTTGCTGCTGTTCATAGCGAAACTTGCCATAATCCATCATTTTAGCGACAGGCGGCTGAGCTGTCTCACCTACTAGGACAAGGTCCACTCCAGCTTCTCGAGCACGCTGCAAAGCATCTTTAGTAAAAACTATACCTAATTGTTCACCATCATCGGAAATTAGGCGCACCTGACGTACTCTGATTTGCTCATTAACTCTTAACTCTTTTGCTATGACTCACCTCCAAAAATTATTGCTAATGAAAGCAACTTTAAAAATTGTAGCAGAGCAATTACAGCTTAATCAATGTTACCATACTTTTTAATCAATGTTACCATACTTTCGTTTTTAGAAACTTTTCAGGTATAATTTAAGAACTAATGCATATTGTGGCTATACTTTGTCAAGATTCTAGGCTGGGTCAAGCCTTAAGTGAATTTCGTGATGAAAATCTTAACATCTATATGCACCCTGTACCTGAGACAAGTGAATTCGCTGATGTCTGCGCTGCTCTTAAGCCCCTTGATGTAACAGGGGCGCTTATTTTTGATGAGTCCTTACAAGCCAAAGCTTTCCAGTTAGCAAGACGAAGTAGCTTAGATGCTCAAGAAGTAGGTGCGGTGGATACCTTAAGCACTACAGCAAATGGGCTCATTGGCGAGTACAATTTAGGCAGGGCTATAACTTGGATACTAGATAATTATGATTGGCATGCTCCTGAAGCAGAAGCTGTTGTTCTAGGTAATAACTTAAGTGTTCGTGCTATAAGTCGTGAGTTAGCTAGCTTAGGTTTAAGAAGGCTAAGTATTCTTGCCACTAATAGACCTTCAGCTGAAAAGATTATTACTAAAGTAGCAGCCAATACTGAAATTGTAACTAAGGCCTATAACGATCCTAGCAGTCTTAGTCTGCTTGAACAAGCAGACTTACTTATAAAACTTGGTGATACTCCTATACCTATACCAGAAGAACTTCTGGGGCCACACCTAAGCATTATAGATTTGTCCCCGGAGATTATGAGTACATTAAGGCAACAAGCTACTAATGTTGGAGCCCTCAACCTAAGTTTACGTGATGTTCAGGCTCATCAAATAGCTCTTTCGCTAAATCACATTTTGGGTAGCCGTCTAGACCCGGCATCCTTCTTAGATCTACTACACAATATTGAATGATTTACTACTATAGTACTAGAGACAAGAATAAAAAATACCTTTCGTTCAAAGAAGCCTTACTCAAAGGCTTAGCGTCTGATGGTGGACTCTTTTTGCCTGACAGCATTCCTAAGCTCGAGCCTAAAGAATGGCAAAATGCCAGCACTTTACCCGAGTTAGGCTTTAATGTTTTGCGCCACTGGCTAGGCCATGAAATTTCTGATGAAGTTTTAGAGCCACTTTTAGCAGACGCCTTAAACTTTGATATACCCTTGCATCCTCTTTATGAAGATATTTATCTGCTCGAGCTTTTCCATGGTCCAACACTTTCTTTCAAAGATGTTGGTGCACGAACTATGGCACGGCTTATGAGCCACTTTTTAGCAGAAGAAGATAAACAAGCCACCATTTTAGTAGCAACTTCTGGTGACACAGGTAGCGCTGTAGCAGATGGGTTTGCTAATCAAGAAAATATTAATGTGGTTTTGCTTTACCCCAAAGGTAAAGTTAGCAAGGTACAGGAGAGGCAACTTATTGTTAGGCGTAAAGGTGTAAGGACTTTTGCAGTTGAAGGTAACTTTGATGATTGCCAACGTATGGTTAAAGAAGCCTTTTTTGCTAAAAAGCTTAAGCACTTACCACTCTCGAGCGCCAATTCTATTAATATTGGCAGGCTTTTGCCACAAACACTTTACTACATTTGGGCAGTTAAAAATCTAGAGATGCTCTCACCCAATATTTGTGTGCCTAGTGGTAACTTGGGTAATTTAACAGGAGCTATTCTAGCAGCACAAATGGGCCTACAAATAAATCAATTCATTGCTGCCCACAATGCCAATAACTTTTTCCCTAACTACTTAAATAAATTAGCCCAACCTTACGATTTCAAAACAACTATAGCTACACTCTCAAATGCTATGGATGTAGGAGCACCAAGCAATTTTGAGCGCCTGCATAATATCCTAGGCAATGATGCACTGCGTCAGAGCATATGGGGTATAAGCATTTCCGATGAAGACACCAAAAAGCGCCTGAAACAAATCTATGGAGCCACTAACTATCTAGCTTGCCCTCACACAGCTGTAGGAATCGAAGCAGCAAAGCGTTATCGTGAGCAAACAGGTGATACGACACCTATCATTAGCTTATCAACGGCACATCCTGCTAAATTCCCTAGTGCTCTAACTGAGGTAGGTCTAGTAGCTCCTAAACATAAAACCCTAGAAAATCTTTGGCAACAAGAAATAGAAGTAGAAACCATAGCTCCAAACCTCGATGCTCTGTGCGAATCTTTGTTGTACTAGCACAGTTTGATTTTGAACATTAGACTTGTTCAGAAATAAGCTAGCGTGCATTATAAAATGTACAATTGCTCAATTTAAAGCTCCGGAAATGCAAAATGTGACAGCTAAGTCTTAGCAAGGGTACAAATCTTTTATCTAATGAGTCAACTATTTGGTCCAACATTTTGTTTCCGAACAACTCTATTGTGTTCCAAGGAATCCTGCTCCTTATCCCCTATCTCTTGGTAGTTCCACCACAACTCTAAGTAATAAATACTTCCCTGACACCTAAATCATGCCTGAGTTAACCGTTTTTTTCTATGCCCTACTTACTGCTATTGCTACAGGTTTAGGTGCAATACCCTTTTTCTTTTTAAATAATGTATCAGAACGCTTCTTAGGTATTGCCAATGCCGTTGCAACAGGACTTATGCTTACAGCTAGTTTTCAGCTTATTCATGAAGGTTTGCGCTACAGCATGTCACGCAGTGTTCTAGGTGTTGTTTTGGGATTGGTACTAGTCCTGCTTGGTCAAAGAATTATCCAAGCTCGTAGTGAGCAAGGGGGTTTTAGTGTTGGCATGCTTCAGGGTGCAAGTGCTGCCCAAGCTTTGCTAATAATAGGAGTAATGACCCTACATTCTTTTGCAGAGGGCATTGGAGTAGGTGTGGCTTATGGCGATGGTTTTGGCTTTGGGCTTTTTATGACCCTTGCTATTGCTATTCATAATATTCCTGAAGGTATTGCTATTAGTCTAGTACTTATTCCTAAAGGCGTGTCTGTATGGCATGCAGCTTGGTGGAGCGTTTTTAGTAGCTTACCACAACCATTAATTGCTGTGCCAGCTTTTTTATTTGTAGAGATATTTGAGCCCTTTTTGCCAGTAGGGTTAGGTTTAGCAGCAGGAGCTATGATTTGGATGTCAATCTCAGAAATTATTCCTGAAGCCCTAGAAAAAGCTCCTAAAGAAGAGGTAGCTACTGCACTTACTCTGTCTGTTGCTGCTATGACTATATTTCAAATATTAATAAGGTAACTACTATCTACCAACTTGTATTTTTCTAGAGGCCTCCAATCTTTATCTACATGCTTATTGAGGAAGTCCTCATGTTGCCAAATTTAATTCGTCACCAACAAACTTTACTTAGGGGATTTTTTTTGCTTATGATCTGTGTGAATTTTCTGTGACATTTTTGTGAGTTTAATGTGACAATACATATGCTTTTATAGTAATCAAGTGAGTTAAGGCTTCTTCACTGTTTCTCCTTTCAACTAGAGCGAGGTTTGAACACCCCGCTCCTTTTTTATTCCTTTAATGCTCTTACCTTTATTCAAGTCGTTTGATCATAGGCCAAATTTCTTGATTGAACAACTACCCTAGTACAATTTAATTTCTTGCTCTAAGCTTACTGTAAAGTATTGGCCCCTAGCAATCCCTAATGACAATCATACTCTTGGCAAGGTTATTGTAATAACTTTGCAATCTCAAGATATAATTTTTTATGGAGAATATACTTGGTATTGATATAGGTGGTTCAGGCATTAAGGGTGCACCCGTAGATATAAATGCAGGAAATCTTTTAGAAGATAGATTACGTATTGAAACACCAAAACCTGCTACACCCGAGGCAGTTACTAAGGTAATACTACAATTAGTAGAACATTTTAATTGGCAGGGTAAACCTATAGGTTGTGCTATTCCTGCTATTGTTAAGCAAGGCACAGTTTTATCAGCTGCTAATATAGATAAGTCTTGGCTTGGCACTAATGTACAAGAGCTTTTTGAAAAGGCAACTAATTCTACAGTTTTTGCTTTAAATGACGCTGATGCAGCAGGAATAGCAGAGATGGCCTATGGTGCAGGTAAAGGTTCCTCGGGAACAGTTTTAATATTAACATTTGGTACAGGTATAGGTAGTGCTTTGTTTACCCATGGCCTCTTAGCACCTAACACTGAATTAGGGCACTTAGATGTTGGCAAACATGAAGATGTAGAAAAATGGGCGGCAGCTCGAGTACGTGAAGAAAAAGATATCAGCTGGAAAAAGTGGGGAAAGCGAGTAAACACTTACCTAAAGCATATCAATATGCTCTTATCTCCTGATTTAATTATTATTGGTGGAGGAGTTAGTAAGAAAAGCGAGAAGTTTTTCGAGTTTCTAGAAGTTGGTACAAAAGTAGTACCTGCTAAATTACTTAATGAAGCAGGCATTATAGGTGCAGCCCTAGCTGCCCATAGAAAAATCAGCTTAAGTAAAGGGTAATAAGAAAATCTAATTAGCTAATTAGATAAGCTTTTTTAGGTAGTTCTATGCATGTAGTGATACTCTATTTATGCCACTTTTTGCTTATAGGACATAGTAAATTCACCTAGAGTCTAGCCAAGTTACTTTGGGATAGAAATCTTAAAAAGACTACCTTGATCAGCGAAAAATACAGAAAATCCCTTTGGGGCTACTCTATCTTTCGTCTATAGTTACAATTGAAATACTTTCCTGCAAGGAAAATTAGCATCACTACTTCTGTAGATGGTAGTCCTACATATGTAGTGATGAGGTTGTATACTCCTTAAAATTGAAGGAGAAACATGAAATGTCCTGAATGTGGTTCTGAAAAAACAGTAAAAAATGGTCACATACATAATAAAAAGCAAAAATATGCTTGTAAGGATTGTAGTAGACAATTTGTCGAAAACTCTACTAAAAAGACAATATCAGACACAATAAAAGCTTTCATTGATAAGATGTTGCTAGAAAGAATATCTCTAGCTGGCATTAGTCGTGTTACAGGGGTTTCTCTCACATGGCTATACAATTATGTGAAAAAGAAATATGCTAAAACCCCACGTAAACTAAAGGTTGTAAAAAAGAAGAAGGGTAAATTAATTGTACAAATGGATGAATTATGGTCATTTGTTGATCATAAGGGTAATAAACAATGGATTTGGATTGCCATTGATGCAAAAACTCGTGAGGTAATTGGTCTATATATTGGAGATAGAAGCCGTAAAAGTGCTCAGGCACTATGGGATTCTTTGCCCCCAGTTTACAGGCAATGTGCTGTTTGCTACACAGATTTTTGGGAATCATATGAGAACGTTATTCCATCTAAACGTCATCGTGCTGTTGGTAAAGAGAGTGGTAAAACCAGTTATATTGAGCGTCTCAATTGCACTTTAAGGCAACGAGTTTCTCGTCTAGTAAGGAAAGCTTTATCCTTCTCTAGAAATCTGGAAAACCATATTGGAGCAATTTGGTATTTTATTCACCACTACAATAAAAGTTTATCCATTTAAGCTCATCACTACTTCTGTAGGTTTACCCTGTAGATTTACAGTGATTTGAACCTTTGTGTTAAATTCAACTTAGAGTTTCCTAGTTTTGATTGAGCCCTACTCTTAATTATTTTTCACTTGCATTTTAGTGTTATTTTCTCAAGAAATTCAAGTAAACTAAAACAAAATCTGGTAAAGATTAAGGAGAACCAACATGACTCTAAAAAAATTTCTAGTTAGTCTAAGCATACTGATAGTAGCTTTCTTGGGGAGTAGCCAATCAGTACAAGACAATACTCAAAAAGATGGAGAGGTAGTTAATGTTACTCTTTATAGAGGACAAGCTCAGGTAACTCGGCGCGTGTCCTTGCCAAAGGGAGCAGGTAGCAAAGAGATAGTTGTTAGCAACTTGCCCCAGGCAATAATAAGTAGCAGCCTCTTCGCAGAAGGAGCTGCAGGAGTAGAAGTCCAAGCACTGCGTTACCGTGAACGCCACCTCGCTCCTGAAGACTTTGATGACAGTGAAATCAAAAAGCTCGACGAGGCCCTATCCCAAAATCAACAAGCCCTGCAAATGAATAGTCAGTTACAAGCATTAACTAAACAGCAACTAAGCTATATTAGCTCGCTTGAAGAGTTTGTGGCACCTTCTGCTCAAGCCGAATTAACCAGTGGTGTGCTAGATGTTGAGGCTTTAAAGCAACTTACCCTCTTTAGCTTTGAGCAACGACAGAGTCTAATGACAAGGCAAGTTGAGTTAAGCCAAGAGCAAGATGAGTTAGAAGCTGTAAGAGAGCAATTACAAATAGAGCGCGAGAAACTTACCAATGAGCAACCTACTAGTCAACAAATGCGTGCAGCAGTGATCTTTTTCAACAAAAGTAAAGATGAGCCTAGCCATCTATTTCTCAGTTATTTAGTGGGTAGTAGTGGTTGGCAACCTGCATATAACTTCCGCGCTGATACAGCATCAAACAAGGTAGCTGTAGAGTACAACGCTATAATTCAACAAATTAGTGGTGAAGATTGGGATGGTGTTAACTTAACTTTGTCCACTGCCACACCAAGCTTAAGTGCTTCTGGACCAGCATTGGGGACTTTTCCTGTTACTTTAACACAATCAACAGATGACGATGTAGTAAGTAACTTAGAACAGCAAGTGGCTGGTTCAGCAAAGTTAGATGCCCCTGCAGACTTCTCTAATATTCCCAATGCTCCTCCTGCTGCTGGAAGCTTATCTGTACCACAAGATGCTTATGGTAACATCCTAAATGCCCAACAATCTGCTCAAAGTATGCTCGAGCAAGCCACCAGCCTAAAAGAAACCTTAGACCTTAGCTTTACGCTAAACAGCGCTGCAAACGCGGTTTCTCTTTTAGAAGTGCTTGCCAAGGACAGATCCTCTCAAGATAGCGTTCAAATCCAAGAAGAATTAAGTCTAAATTATGACTTTAAAAACAAAGTAAGCATAGCCAGTAGGCGCGATCAGCAAATTATTCGCATTAGTGAAAGTACTGTAGAGGCAAGCTTTTTCTATGTAGCAACACCTGTACTTACAGAACTTATTTATAGAGAAGCTGAACTTAAAAACAGTAGTGATGCTGACTTTTTAGCAGGTAGTGTAAGCACATACCTAGATGGCAAATTTGTAGGCCGTACCGAGATTGATGCTATAGCTAGAGGTCAAAGTTTCACTCTTGGTTTTGGAGCAGACCCCCAACTACGTGCTAATCGCAGGCTTGTAGAGCGCAATAAAGAAGTCCAAGGTGGTAATCAGCTTATTAATCTGCATTATGAGCTTAGGTTAGAAAATTTTAGTACCGAAGCCGTAAAGGTACGTCTCTTGGACCGTTTACCGCTTTCCGATAACAGCTTAGCTATCAAAATAAGCCTAGGTGAGATGAGCACAGCCCTAAGTAAAGATCCTGCTTATAAGAGGCTCGAGCACCCCAAAGGCATCTTGCGTTGGGACGTTGATCTAGCAGCCGAAGCAAATGGTGAAAAGGCCTTCTCTTTAGATTATGATTATGGGCTCGAGTTTGATCGTAACTATCAACTAAGTACTCCTAACCAAATTGGTGAATTGCAAGAGGAGTTTGAACGCTTTCAAAAACAACGCATGATGAAACATTAAACTGTGGAAAAAACTTTTGCTCTAAGATGTTTTGGATTAACACGCAGTTATAAAACTGCTGATACTATTATAGAAGTTCTTAAGGGGGTGAATTTGCAGCTCGAGGCTGCCCAAGTAGTAGCCATTTTAGGCCCTTCAGGCTCAGGGAAAACCACTCTCTTACACCTTTTAGGTGGGTTAGATCTTATGGATAATGGCGAAATTTACTGGGGTGAGTTAGCAATTCACGCATTAACTCAAAGTAGGTTAACAAAAGAACGAGCTAAGCATTTGGGCCTTGTTTTTCAACAGCATTACCTTTTAGAAGATTTAACAGTAATTGAAAATATAACTGTTACTGGTAAGATCCATAATCGAGTTGACCTAGAACGCGGATATGAGATTCTAGAGCAGGTAGGCTTAAGAGAAAGGGCAAATTTTTTACCTAACAAACTTTCTGGTGGAGAGCGTCAGCGCGTAGCGGTAGCAAGGGCACTTTATGCTAAACCCAATGTCATCTTGGCTGATGAACCTACAGGCAGCCTAGACAGGCATAGTGCCAAAAATGTCTATAAACTTTTAGTAGAGATAGCTAGGGAGCAAGGTACAGCTGTGCTTATGGTGACACATGATGAAGGTCTAGTACAAGATGTAGATACGCGTTATTATTTAAAAGATGGACAGCTAATAAATTAAGAAGCTGATTGCTTGGCTCAAAGCTTTAGCAGTTTTATACTAAATCTAACAGATGTGTCTGTAGCAAAAGATAAAATAAGCTCACAATTATTTATTGTCCAACTTTAGTTTATGAATTCGCCCAAGACAACTCAGTGCATGTAGAGACACAAAATTGTGCATCTTTACATGCACAAAAGGATAGCTAACCAACATTATCAGTACACCAACTTGAGCGTAGAATCTAATAGCAAAGTAGAGTGGCGTGAGTGGGCCAAGGAGCAACGTAAACGTTTGCCTACTGAAGATCTAAGTCAACAAATTTGTCAAGTGCTTATACAATGGCCTATTTTTCAAGACGCTAAGCACATTTTAACTTACCGAGCATTTGATTCAGAGTTTGATTTATCTCCTTTAGAATCTTTGTCAACAGCTAATTTCTATATAACCAGAACATGGCTGAAGTCTAAAAAACTAACTGTTCACAGTACAAATATTTCTATGGAAAAGCATCCTTTTGGTTACCAGCAACCACAATTTACTGCCCCACAAATTAACCCCCAAATCATAGATATAGCTTTAGTTCCCGGTCTTTGCTTTGATCACAAAGGTACAAGGCTTGGCTATGGTATGGGGCTTTATGATAGGTTTTTGTCAAATTTAGATAGCAAGACCTATCTTGTGGGCGTTACTGCAAAGGCTCTTTTGTTAGAAACCTTGCCAAAAAATAAATTTGATGTGCCTATGACTCATCTTGTAAATGAAGCATTTATAAAACAAATTATTCAAAGCCCTACGGGCACCACCAGCTAAAGACTGGTGGATTGTCTTAAGTACTGAAAGTACATTTCCCGACTAAGAGTCGGCTAAAGATGATTTGTCCAACTCCTCCAGAACACATCACTTGGACTATACCTACTATTTGCTGACTCCTTTGTCAGAATCACTTATGGCTTTGTTTTTCATGTGCTTCCCTAAAAAAGTATTCTAGGCTTTTTTATCTACCAAAGATTATGCTAAAAGCAACCAACTAAAGTTGGGGGTTTTAACCCTCCCATATTGGGACAATAAAAGTACACATGAAGTCTAAATCACCTAAGCAGCAAGTTACATATAAACTTCATGATCTCCTTCGAAAGAAAGCTTTAAAAAAGCATTTAAAGTATAATCTATTCCAAATTTTAAAAAAAAGTTAAAAGGACTTAGTAGGCGTTCTTGAGGATTTTCGTTGGGAAAAAGTTGTACCTTCAAACGCTCAAATTGATCTTTGGTAAGTTTATCTTTTTGTAAGAGTGCGCTTGCACTTTTTTGCTTTAGGTTATTTAGCATACGCTCAAGTCTAGCTCCAGTACGAATAACCAAGGGTTTTAGAGTAGGGTCTATATCCTCTATATTTCTCAGCATTTCTTGCATAGTGCTTTCTAAATTAATTATTTGCTGTTTGAAGGTTTGACCATGTTTTGAAAGCTCGAGCACCTTTTCTTCTCTAATTACCAAAAAGTTCTTAGCCAATTCACTCAAAGTAATATTAAACTTATCCATAATGCGTTTAACAGGAGGCTCTATGACTGCAATGGTCATTCTAGGCTGAATAAGAGGCATATCCACATTATGAAGCTCGTAGACTCCTTTTGTTTGTGCTATGTAGCGTAATTCCCCTGGTCCAACTACCATAGCTACTGTAGGCAAAACATAATCTTGCGTTACAGGCCTTAAACCCGCTGCAGGGGTAAGTAAACTAGGATTTTCCTCTAAAATATTTAATAGCTCAGCTAACTTATAATTACGTGTTGAGCTGTAAAAGATCTTGTTCTCAAAGCGCAGTAGGCGACGCTGGCCATCAGGTTCTTCAATAAACAAGTTGCTAGCACCCTCGCTACGCCCAAGTTGGGGCTCTATGTTAAGCAACCTAAGTTTATCACCTGCTTCACTTATTAATTTAGAAGAAGCAAGAGGGTTACTTAATTCTTCTCGTAAAATGTCTTTAAAAAGAGGAGCCATAGCAGCATCAAGTGGGTTCATCATGATTAGCCCTTGATTACCTAGTAATTTATAAAGCAAAGCAGCAAACCAATCTGCTATGCTCTGGGCATTCTCAGCAGCTTCTTGCAACAAACTAACAACCTCTATGGAATAAGCCTTGGGAAAACTCAAGCTTTGTATTTCGCTTAATATCTGGCTCAGCCACTGTCTTTCCAATTTAATACGTCCTGCAGGAATTCCTTCAGGCAAAGGTATTTCAAGGCGAGTTAAATGCTCATTCATGTCAAGCAAATAATTGTGATTAATTTCAGCACTATCATGATCTTGGGAAGCTAGCCAAAATATAGGTACAACAGGTTTATCTTTGGTAGAGAGCTTTTGGGCTAATTTAATAGCACTAACTGCTTTAGATAAAGTGTAAGTAGGTCCTAATAATAAGCCTACTTGTTGCCCTGTTACTACAGCACGACTGTTGGGATGAGCTAGTTGCTCGAGACTTTTAAAAACAGCCTTAGGAGCACCTAAATTTTGAGCATAAGTACCCAAAGCCTTAGCCAGCAGGGCCCTACTAAATGTACGCTCAGTTTGTAATGCCTCTTGATAATCATGTGGTTTAAGTCGATAAAACTCATTTAGCTCATCAGCTTCATAGTTTTCTTTAAAAGTTTTGGCTGTATTTTTAGATTTTTGTGGCACACATATAGTTTAACCTAGTTGCTTGACATTTGAGCATTTCAAGGCAAACATAGAGTAAGATGGAGCCTATGCCTAGGAGAAAACAAACGCGCGGAGAATGTGTTTTTTGTAAAAGACAAATGACCAAAGGTGGTCTTTCAAAACATCTATCCACCTGCGAAAAACGACAAGAAGCTATTAATAAAGCAAACAAAAAGTCAGGTAAAGCTCAGGAGCTTTATCATTTGCGAGTACAAGATGCTTGGCAAGGAGATTTTTGGCTGCACTTAGAAATGAATGGCACAGCAAAGCTAAAGGATTTGGACAACTATTTACGAGCTATTTGGCTCGAGTGCTGTGGTCATATGAGTCAATTTTCTCTAGGGGGTGGAGGTACAAGAGAAGTGCCTCAAGAAGCTCGAGCTAGTGAAGTTTTTAATGCAGGTTTAGAGCTAACTCATGTTTATGACTTTGGTACACCTTCAGAAAGCCTTATCAAAGTGATGAACGTAAACAAAGGCAAAGCCTTAACTGAACATCCTATATTGCTGATGGCTCGCAATGACTTGCCAGAGGAAAAGTGTATGGAGTGTAATAAGTTAGCCACTTGGTTTTGTATGGAATGTGTATACGAAGATGACCAACCAGGAATGCTTTGTGAAAAACATGCCAAAGGTCACCCACATAGTGGTTATGGAGGACCAGTTCCTTTTATTAATTCACCAAGACTAGGTATGTGTGGATATGAGGGGCCAGCAGAACCACCCTATTAAATATATTAAATACCCTCGCACTCCTCATCTGCCGTGGTCCCAAGGAACAACTACAGATGATTCCCTTCTTAAAGATGTAAAAATTTTCCAAGGGCAAGAAGTGGTTATAACTGAAAAAATGGATGGTGAAAATACTACTATGTACCCTGATCATATTCATGCTCGCTCTATTGATAGTAGACACCATCCCTCAAGAACATGGGTGAAAGGTTTGCATGGTAGCATAGCTCATATGATCCCTAAAGGATGGCGGCTCTGTGGCGAAAATCTTTATGCCCAACATTCAATCATTTATGAAAATTTAAAGAGCTATTTCTACCTCTTTTCAATCTGGAACGAACACAATCAAGCACTAAATTGGGATGAAACAGAAAAGTGGGCAAAGTCTTTGGATTTAGCTTTGGTACCTGTATTGTATCGTGGGCAATGGGATGAAAGTTTGGCTCGAGCCTTAAAAATCGATACCCAGACACGTGAAGGTTATGTAGTACGTACAGCAGCAGGCTTTACCCATGCCGAATTTAGTAACCACATTGCCAAATGGGTTCGTAAAGGTCATGTACAAACTGATGAGCATTGGATGCACTCTAAGGTTATTCCTAATGGTTTAGCTAAAAAGTAGCCAGAATACTTATGCATACTTTATTGAGAAAAGTCTATGAGGGTGCAAAGCCACAGCTTAGTGAGTTTGTCTTGGCTCTAGGTAGCAACTTCAATCTACTCCACAACTTACAAGAGACCCCTCAAGACCCCCAGTGGCATGCAGAGGGTAATGTTTTCATTCACACAGAGCTAGTCCTTCAAGAGGTTTACAAACTCTTAGAAGGGGAAGCCTCACATCTTGATGAGCAAAAACGCTTTTTCCTTATTCTTTCTGCTGTTTTTCATGATATTGCCAAACCCCTTACCACCCGCAAAGAAATTTTTATTGGTAAAGAACACATTATATCTCCACGACATGCTGATAGAGGGCGCTCTTATTTAGTTTATAGGTTATTGGATGTGGGAATTCCAGGTGAATGGGCTCGAGCGATAATGGCCCTAGTCGGACATCATCATGATCTAAAAAAGCTAGTTTTTAAAGACTCACCTTTAAGTAGCTACAGAAGGTTAGCAAGACTAGTAAACTTAGAACTACTTTATTATCTTGAAAAGGCTGATATACTTGGTAGAAAATGTCAGGACAAAAAAGAGCAACTAGAAGTCCTAGAGTTTTTTCGTCTACAAGTAGAAGAGTATAGTTTATGGCAAACTACTAACCCCTATCAAACTTGGCAAAAAGTTATTTATAACAGTTTAGCTAATGATAGTAATTTAAGTAAGGAGTACACGCTATCTTATGCTATCTCTGACTCAGAAGCAGGTCTAATCTTTACACCAGAAGAGGCGCTAGCTCGCACATTTGAAAAACGCCAGAGCTTCTCTGAGCTTATAGTTATGTATGGGCCAAGTGGGTCGGGTAAAAGCACATGGATAGAAAAAAACCTACCTGATCACAATGTGGTTTCTCTTGATGACTTGCGTTTACTAATAACTGGTAAGCGCGAAGATCAGTCTAAAAATGGTGAGGTTATTCAGTTAGCTCGAGAAAAACTCAAAGAAAGCCTAAGGCAAAAGCAAAAAGTGGTTTGGGACGCCACTAATTTACGCTATTTACATCGCAACAGAGTTTTACAGCTAGGGTTCGATTATCATGCATTAGTTACATTAGTAGTCTTTCATTACCCAAGCAAACATTTTTTTGCTCAAAATAAAAAAAGGAAAGAATTTGTAAGTAGTGAAGTGCTCTTAAAGCAAATAGAGCTAGCTGAGTTTCCTTATGAATACGAAGCTCATCAAGTTATTTACCTTCCTATAGTGCACTAACCTCAAGGTAGGTCTAGTTGATTGCAGTGAGCACTTAATGTAGAGAAAAATACCTTAGAGTCGATAATGGAAAAGAGGTAAAAGAAACGGCAGTACAGGGTTACAAAACCCAGAGCATAAAAGCTTTTCGGGGCTCGAGGAACAACTAGAAAATTAAATCACACCCATTTCTACAACTTTTGGGCCATGACAATGCACCCTTAAAATAGCTAGGCTAACTACCGTATTGGAGTTATGCCATGAAAAGGATGATTAGCAACAAAGCAACAGGTGAGGTCATTCTCTTTAAGAAAACTAGTCAAGATACTGCTGGTGCTTATTTGGAGTTCGAGACCAACCTACCACCATATGCTAAGGGTCCACCTGTTCATGCGCATTTGCATCAAGAAGAAGAGGGTGTTGTGCAAAGTGGCTTACTAGGCATAAAGATAGGAGGGGAAAAACAGATTTTAAGTGAGGGTAAAAGTTTTTATATACCAGCAGGAGCTTATCATACTTTTTGGAATGCTGGTGACAAACTAGTGCAAATCGTAGGTAAAGTTATACCTGCTGGTAATTTTCAGGATTTTATTAGTTCAGTATTTAATTGTATTAACCAAAGCCCCAAAGGACGCCTTTCTCTTTTTGATTTGGCTTATTTTATGGAACTTTATAAACATCAGTACATGCTTAAAATCCCACCTAGAAGAATAGCTAAGTGGCTTTTCCCTTTACTAATAAGGCTTGGTAGGTTATTGGGCAAGTTTGATGAGGAACGCTTGGCTTTACTCGAGCCCTCAAAAAAGAAATTGGAGAATTAAATGGATAGTAAAAACAGTGGCCTTTCTACATATGGTTTTCTGATTGTACCAGTTGGAATAGCTCGGATGATTGCTGTTGGAATTGTGTTGCTCAGGTGTATCAGTACAACTAAGGGAAGCAAAATGTTGTCTAAATAGTTCAGGAGATCAGTATAAGTAAAAACACTTCCTTTAAACAAATTACTACTACGACAACAATTATTTATGGGATAGTAGCTTTAGTCAGCCTTTTTACCATTTTTGTAGCAATAGATTTTAACTTTGACATTTTCGAACACCCACTTTAGAAAGGTACGCTATGAAATTTTACAGATTTTTTTCAATTATATTTGTGGTTGGTTTAGTTGCTTGTGCTCCAACTGCAAAAGATTCTAACCTTCAAAGTTCACGATTAGAGGCTAAAGAGGGGTTTAATATGCCACCTGAGCAAAATTAATATGGAATCTATACCAAATACCATTGAAAAGAAGCTTTGGGGCATCTCTCTTATTATTGCTCCATTGCTTTTAGCTATTGCCCAACTCTTTTGGGAAAACGGGCAAATAAAACTAGCTGGTGGCACCATACAAGTAATTTCTTTTGTATTTTGGATTTTTGCTTTTCAGGGATTGTTCAATTTACTGAGAGATGAAATGCCAATTTATGCAGTAATTGGATTTGCTGTAGCAGTGTATGCTTGTATTGGAGGGAATAATTTTGGTATGGACGGTATATATGAAGACATTCTAAGCTTTGGAACGCAGGAAGCCAGAAATAATGTTAATGCTAAGATGGGTGTTTCTAGTTTATTTACATTAGAGTTGTTCTGAAATAAATAAATCGGTCAAAATAAAGGAATGTTACTACCAAGAGATGACCGACAAGTAAGAAGTATAACAGGATTGAGCGAAAAGAAAGTAGAGGAACTAGAACCTGCATTTGCTAAAGCTTTAGAAGACCATGAAAAGCAACGTTATGAAAAGGCTCTAGAAGCAGGGAAAGTACATCGTAAGCCAGGAGGAGGAAGAAACAGTAAACTAAGTACAGTCAATATAAAACTGTGCTTTATTCTTTACTACCTTAGACTTTACCCAACGTTTGATGTTCTAGCGGAGAAATTTGATTTATCACGATCTAATGCCCATGCTTGGGTACAACGTCTTACACCAATAATGGCGAAAACTCTAAGTGGTTTGGGATATATGCCAGCTAGAGAGTTTGAAAACATAGAGGATTTCAAAGCAGCTTTTGAGGGACTTGACGAAATACTGATTGATGTTACAGAGCGAGAACATCAACGCCCAAAGGATGATGAAATGCAACAGGAGTTATACAGTGGCAAACAGGGTAACCACACGCAGAAAAACACAGTGATAAGCAGCAAGGAGAAGGTAATTTTGTTTGTGGGACAAACCTTTGGAGGACGGAACCATGACTATGCAATGCTAAAGGAAGAATTTCCACCTGAGGAGGAGTGGTTTGAGGATATTAAAGTGGCAGTAGATTTAGGATATCAAGGAATCGAGAAAGATTATGAAGGAGCAGATGTTGCAATACCTCATAAGAGACCTAGGAAGAGCAAAGCCAACCCTAATCCCAAGCTTAGTAAAGAGCAGAAGGCTCACAACCAAGCAGTGAGCAAGATACGTGTATATGTTGAGAATGCCATTGGAGGAATGAAGCGTTTCAAGATTCTTGTGTATGCTTTTAGGAATCGTATTAAGGGATTTGTTGACGATGTAGTAGGAGTTTGTGCTGGTTTATGGAACTGCCTTATTGCCTAATTCCTTATTTCAGAACAAGTCTATTATATATTCCCGGAGCGTTGTTCCCGCTAAGTTTATTAGTTGTAGCAATCAATCTAATAAGAAAGAAATCTATATCGCTATGGATTGGTTTATTACTGTGTGTTGGTGCCATATGCTTTCCCTTAAGCAGAGTCCCAAGGATTGATTTGCTAGCTCATATTGACAATGTGATTTTGCTGCTACCACTTTCTTGGCTTGGAATACAGTACCTTAGAAAAGCAAAGTGATTAATTATTAGTTCTGTATTTTGCACGAGTTTAGTTTTCTTAACCTCTTCACTCGAGCCAGAAAATTTTTATAGTCAAGTTTATTATGTCTTACAGTGATTTTAGCTGTGCATTGCCTGTGCAGAGTTTAGTTTAATATTGGATGATCTGTCCGTTGATATTAGATCTACACATGCAGCATATGCCCAACATAGAAAGGATGGTAGTAGTTGTATAATAATTCGTATTGCGTCAGGATAGTACTTATAAAGCTGTTTATACTAATAAGTTGCTTAACATGTAGCTATGCACAGGAAAGCGGTTTTTATGGTGCTTTAGACTTACCTAGTAATCAACAGCAAACCATGGCAGCCATTAGTGGTGATGACGTTGTTTATCACACCTACAATGTAGAGGTGCCTACAGGTAGTGTAAAACTTGTTATTAGCATAAATGGTTATGGTCATGACTTTGATCTTGTTGCTAAAGCTGGTTCAGAAATTCAAGATTACGAAAGTGATTATGATTTTATTGATCTCAGTGAAGATCCTAACCCTAGCTTTACTATCAATAATCCAGCAGCTGGAAGTTGGTTTATTGATGTCATCAATTCTTATGACACAAGTGCTAATTATGAGCTTCAGCTAAGCGTTGTGCCCACAAAAACACAATCTTCACCAGCACAGCAGCAAGGAGGTTTATCTGTCCCTTCTGCAATTACAGCAAATTCCTCAGTCTTGGTAGGCACATGGGAGCATGGTCTAGAAGATATTGCAGGTTTTTCCATTACATGGCGTTTACTTAGCTTGCTCTCTGATGGACGTTACTTTTACTCCGAAACACCTGATTACAGTAATGAAGCAACCAAGGTTGAAGAAGGACGTTACCGCTTTGCAGATGACACTTTATACTTAGAACCTTGGTGTTCCGAGGCATACACCCTACAAGTTCAGCAGCAAGGTAAAGACCTATTATTTTACTTTGAAGATAACATAGAACAAGTCTGGCAATATAGAGCCAACTCTGAGGTAATTACACCACAGGAAGCCCAAGAATTAGATGCAAGCCGTGCTGAGGAATATGCAGCTTATAGTCAACGCATTCCCTTAGCAGCTATTATTAGTGGTCCCTCACCTTTAGAAGCTGGTATTACTGAAAGATCTGATCCCAATCCACAGGAAGTTTACGCTTCTGCTACAGTGTTTGCTGAGCAAGAATTGTACAATTACTTTTCTAGTTACTATTGGTTCAAGTCTTTTGGCGGTGGTTTAACACAAACCAGTGCAGAAACTTGTGCCATCCTCTCAGATTGTGAAGCATTTCGTAACCCAGGACACCCAAGATACCGTGACCAACTCACCTATTTGTTTTTCCCTAATGGGCGTTACTACATCAAGGTTGTTACTTATGTTGATGCTGTAGATTTAAGTACCAATCCTGTTATTCCCAATATTCAAGATGGCTGGGGACGTTATAGTGTTCAGGGTAATGAGGTTTTGCTCGAGGACACCCTAGACGGCAACAAAACTTACTACCTACTTGATGGTAGAACACTACTTTCAGGTGATGGGCTTTGTATTCCCGAAGTTGAATTTGCTTCTCGAGCTAATTAGTTACAGACAAAAAGACCAATTAATGATTTTATTCCTTTAGGAGGAAAGATAATGAAAAAGTTTTTTAAGTGGTTAGGTATAATTTTAGCTTCCTTGTTAGCATTGATCGTAATTGCTATAGTCAGTGTTTATGTTGTAAGCAACAAACGCATAAACAAATCCTATGAAATAGAAGTTGCTGCCCTAGATATTCCAAGTGATGAAAAAGCTATTGCTCGAGGTGAACACATAGCTATTATTCGTGGTTGCCTTGGTTGCCACACTAAAAATGGTGCGGGAGAAACCTTTATAGATGCAGCTATTATAGCCAATCTATACTCGAGCAACCTTACTTCAGGTAAAGGTGGTGTAGAAGATTATACTGATGAGGACTGGATACGTGCCATTCGCCATGGTGTAGCTCCTAGCGGCAAAGCATTACTTTTTATGCCCTCCCATGAATATACAGTGCTTGGTAAAGAAGATTTAGCTGCACTTATAGCCTATTTTAAAAGCTTGCCAGCTGTAGACAATGAAATGCCTAAAAACAAAGTTGGACCACTAGGAAGAATTCTTTATCTGAGTGAACAATTTCCGCTTATTCCTGCTGAAAAAATAGATCATGAAGCAGCTATACCACAAGCTCCTGAAGCTAAAGTAGACGTGGCCTATGGAGAATATCTAGCTACAAGTTGTATAGGTTGCCATGGTGAACGGTATTCAGGAGGTGCTATTCCCGGTGGACCACCTGATACACCAGTATCCACTAATTTAACTCCAGATAAGGCTACTGGCTTAGGCACTTGGAGTGAAGAAGATTTCTTTACAGCTCTGCGAGAAGGTAAGTTTCCCGACGGTAGTGATATTAATCCTTTTATGCCTTGGCGTGATACAGCAGAAATGACCGATGATGAGATAAAAGCTCTGTGGTTATATTTACAAAGTTTGCCAGCACTAGCAGAAGGCAATCGTTAATATAGATGCCCAGATAAATATCTGTCTTATCAATGCGAAGAATGTCATTCTGAACTCTTCCAAGAGGAAACTACGTGAAAGATCTCCCATGCGTTAATGCCCTCAGAGATTCTTTGTCGTTATACTACTCAGAATAACATGTTTACAGATTACAGAGGACGTTTCCCTCTAGGGAAGTTTTTCCCTAGAGGACTATATAAGCACCTAGGATATATTATGAAAACAGGAAAAGGTTTAGAACTTTTTGAAAAAGTAGCTAAAGCAAATGGTGGAAACGTCGTTATTTCACCATTTGGGATTGAACTTGTACTTCGCCTTCTTGAAAAAGGGGCTTCTGGTAGTACCCTTCAGCAGATTAGAAATTTGCTGCCTGAAACTATAAACACTGCTGAGGATATCAAAACTTCATTAGGTGTGTTTGTAGATGTCTCTGAGAAATTGCTCGAGGACTACACTAAAGCCATAAAAGCTAGTGGTGCTCGAGTTGGCTCAATAGAGTTTGCTGATCATGAAACTGCTGCTAATAATATCAATAACATTGTCGATGAAGAAACCGCTGGGCAAATAAAAGAAGTAGTTACACCAAGTGATCTTGTCAATGTTGTGCTGCTCTTACTTTCGACCGTTGCTTTAAAGGCAACTTGGAGAGAAAAATTTAATCCAAAGAATACCTATCAAGGTAACTTCCAGTTAGATAAGGAAGAAAGTGTAATTACAGATTTTATGACTCAGACTTGCGCCTACCAAGTTATTGAATCTGATGAAGCTGAGGGAGTAGTGATGACTGTAGAAGGTGATAGAGCAAATGTGATTTTACTTAAACCTGCTACGGGAAAGAATATGAATGATGTTCTTGAAACCTTAAAAGAAAATGGTGTATTTTCACTTTCTAGCTTATATGTGGATAAAAAAGTAATTAATCTTCATATCCCAAAGTTCAGTTTGAAGTTTCGTACTTCGTTGAAGAAGGCTTTAATTGAGCTAGGTACTGATAACATGTTTAATCCTTCAGCAGACTTTTCTAAAATGATTAGTAGCAAGGTATTCATTAGTGAGTTACTTCAGGAATCTTGTTTTATGATTAACGAAGAAGGAGCTGAAGCTGCTGCAGGTACTGCTGCTATGATATCTCGCTCTATGCCCCCTGAAGTAAAGTTTGATAAACCATTTGTCACTATGCTTACAGATAACACTGTCACGAATATTATGTTTGCTGCAGTAGTTCGTAATCCAACAATTAGCTAAGTTCTATAGTAAAATTACTCAACTTACAAAAGATTATGTCAGATGATTTTATGCTCGAGGCACAATCTTTACTCTTAGTCTTTTGCTTGCTCGAGCTTTTCTTAGAAAAACTTTTTGTAAAATCCTCCAAAAGCCCTTTAAAAGACCGTTTCTAGAGCACTATAACTAGAAATCGAATTCACTATCTTCATTCTCAGGCGCTATATCCAAAGCAACTAACTCTTTCCAAGTAGCCAAGACAGCAGCTTCAACACCATCTTTTTGGAGACTATCAGCTACAAGACCTTGATGACTCTTGAGGTTAGGAAATTTAAGCAGTAATAAAGCTAGATCTCGCCAATCAGTGCCTGATTTTGGCTATCCTTTCCTAGAGAAGTAAGCTTTTACTTTACTAGCAATCAATTCTGCCGGTGTCATTACTAAAATGCCTGCAATATATTGTGCCGGGGGTAAACTCTCAACATTTCTTATATCAACTAAGTGTCGATTATGTGGCTTTTGGATTTGAAATAATCTATACCCTTTACCTTGGGCAACTTTTTGTATCCTTACAGCTATATAGAAACGCTCTTTTAAATAGTTTTGTAATTCTTGTGCTAGCATTTCAGCTCGAGTAGAAAGTAGGTCTACATCTTGGGTCATATGTGGCTGAGCCACATAGGCATTGACTGCTTGTGCACCAAACACTACAGCATCATCACGTTCTTTTAAAAAGTCCGTAACTGCTTGCTGAATAGTAGCTAAGGGCAAAGGTTCAGCCATTATGTACTCCTGAAATGTTAAAGTGCCAGCATCAAACATATTTTAATTATAACATTCGGCTTTAAAGCACGTAGGCATAAATACTTGTGAATTTCCATTTAGAATTGAAAATAGTAGTTAGAATCCAGTATCTAGTTACACCAAAAGATCTTAATGATGCTGTATCTCTTTAGCATCAAACACACTTACCCACAAGATAATGGCATAAACTACAGGCGCAATCATAAGGGCAAGAATAATGACGAGTAAAGGTATCGTAGCTAAGTTAGTAAGACCTAAGCAAGCAATTACAATAGCACCCAGCAACACCATAATACTTGCGGTGATATAGGCTGATTTTAGATTTTCATTTACCTGAATAACCCGCATAAGTACAAAAAGACTGGTTAAAAAGATGGCAATAGCGCTTACTAGTAACCAGCGTACAGTGGGCTCGAGCCCTTCACCTGCATGTTCCACAATATTGAGTGTAGCTGCACCAATCGCCACAATACTCATGGTGGCAAAAAGGTGCATGTACATCCAGATAACTGGGTGTGCACCTGTTGTCACAGGTGGACGATGGGAGACAAAATCAAAGAAGAGCCACCATAATACAAAGGCAAGACAAAGGCCCAAACCACCTGTGATAAAAACAGAAGCATATAAATGATCGTGATGTGTTAAACCTTGTACCACGCCCACAATTGCCTCAGCTAAAACCAGAATAGTAAAGAGCCCAAAGCGTTCAACAAAAGCGTGGCTAATTGAAAAGTTAAATGGGGTGTTGCTATCATTATTTCGCATCCTAAATACAGTTTGTAAGAAAGGTTGCAACAAACTTATTAAGACAGCAACAACCCAAATGTAGAACCTAGATGGGGTGGGTATAAGAGCAGACACAAAAAATAAGGCAGTTGAGATACTAAAGAAAATGACATAAGAACGATTTTCAATGTGGTGCTCAGGGTCATGCACGCTCAGCCGCCACCATAAATAGCAGAGGATAAGTTGGTAAAACCCATAAAAAAGTGCAAAGCCCACTGACCCTTCAGCAAGTGCATTGTGGGCAAAAACTGCCATACCTGCTACGGCAAACATTTGCAAAAAGGTAAAAACACGGGTACGAATATCATTATTACCATGAAACTCGTAATACCACGTACCATTCAACCATGACCACCAGACAATAGCAAAAAGAAACACAAACTGTCCAATGTGCTTTAAATCAAGATGAGCTGCTAAAGCATGGGCAAGTTCAGCTACCAGTACCACATAAACAAGATCATAGAATAGTTCTAAAAAACTTACTGTGCGGTCATCATGTAGTTCACTTGCTTTACGTGAAGGTCGCCACCAACTACGAAATTTTAACTCCATAGATTATTGTCACTCCTAAAATATGCAACTTGTAAAAATAAACCAAACATTGGTCAAGATTGAAATTCTAGCATAAACCCTAAAAAGTACTACACAAGGATTAAAACTTAAGGGCTGACTTATTTTGTAGAATGTACCTATATGAAGCACCATTTGTTGGTTACTAAGCTTTTTACACCTGTGCCTCGTACACAGCTTTTAGTGCGTCCTCGAGTACTAAAAAATTTCAAGAATTCACAAGGTGGCATCTGCACACTAGTTTCTGCCCCTGCTGGATTCGGTAAGACTTCTTTAGTGCTTAATTGGCTCGAGCAAACTAAAATCCCTACTGCATGGCTTTCGCTTGATGCTGCCGATAATGAAGTGGGACGGTTCTTTCTTCATCTATTTGCTACCCTTACACGTGCAGGATTAAAAGGAAGCGAAGAAGAAAACATTCCTTCGCTTCCTGCTAAAATTCTTATCACTCAACTTATAAATGATTTAGCAGTTGCCAATAGCACTATAGAACTAGTGCTAGATGATTATCATCTTATAAGTAATGAAGAAATTCATGAGTCAATTGGATTCCTATTAGATAATCTTCCCCAGCAATTACATTTGATAATAACCACTCGAGAAGATCCCCCATTAAATTTGCCACGTTTACGAATAAAAGGCCAGCTCAATGAAATCCGCGCTCAAGATTTGCGTTTTCAAACAAATGAAATTGCTAAATTACTAAAAGAGGTTTTAGAACTAGAAATTAGTGATAGGCAAGCAGAAGCTTTAGAGCAACGTACTGAGGGTTGGATTGCAGCACTACAAATGGTTATTCTTTCTGTAAAAAACCAACATGATCTCACCAATTTTATTAAGTCTTTTGGTGGCACTCATCGTTTTGTAGCTGAGTATTTAGTTGATGAGGTACTAAACCAACAGCCTAAGCTGGTACAAGAGTTTCTTTTAAAGACTGCTATTTTAGAGCGTATGTGTGCTCCTCTTTGTAACGCACTATTAGGATAGGAAATGATGATAGTCAGGGTGTGCTCGAGCAACTAGAAAACCAAAACCTTTTCTTAATCCCTCTTGACAATGAAAAGAAGTGGTATCGTTACCATCATCTTTTTGCTGAATTGTTGCAACATCAACTAAAACAATCTAAAGTAGAAGTAACAGGCTTGCATAAAAAAGCCAGCCAGTGGTTTGATGAACAAGGTCTTTTATTTGAAGCTGTTGAGCACGCTTTCAAAGGTCATGATTTTGTAAGAGCTGTTAGCATTCTTGCTCAACAAGATTGTGGAAATATTTATAATGAAGGTTACCGCCATACCTTAATGCATTGGCTCAAACAGTTACCTAAAGAGATCGTGTTAGAGAATCCTGATTTTTCACTTTGGTTAGCTGCTACTAATCTAGGTGCTCATCGATTAAATGAAGTAAAGGAGCACCTGCAAGATGTTGAGACCTACTTAAGTAACAAGGATTTATCAGAAACAGATTTGCTTAGAGGCTCTGTAGAAGCCATTCGCTCAACACTTTGTTATATGTCAGGAGATGCAAAAGGAACCATTGAAAAACAGCTGGCTGCCCTTGAGCTTGTTCCAGAAAACGAACCTGCCTTTGCAATTATGCGTAATGCTCCCAAAGTACATGCTGGTTTAGCTTGGACATATCTAGGCAAAATTGAAAAGGGTATAGCTATGTTATGGGAAGCTCGAGCTGAAGCAAAAACAAAAGGCATACTAGAAATGTACGGTATTGCTGGTTATTTTTTAGCTTTAATTCATAAAGCGCAGGGATTCCTTGATGAAGTTGAGAAAATCTCTACAGAAACTTTGGAATATGTTGAAAACACTGGAAGCTCTGCAAAAGTAAGGGGCCATGTTTTCTCCAATGTGCTTAATTATGTTAGCTATGAAACTAATCGGCTAGGAAAAGCTAGAGACCTGCTTCAAAACAACCTTAATTACTCTCTAAAACTAGGTTATCCTGAAACAACAGTTGAAAGTAGCCTCTTACTAGCCCTAATAGCTATTCATGATAGAGATCAGCAAAAAGCACAAGTTTATAGTGATGATATTGCTAAAAGCATAGCTCTTTTGCCTGATTATTCTTTTGTTAAGAAGCGTGGTAATGCAATTCGAGCACTTATTAGCCTTAAACTTGGTGATTTGACTAGTGCTAGTTACTGGGCCAAACAACAAAAGCTTCCAGAAGGTGATGTGCTTTCTTTTGCTTGTAGTCTCGAGCACTTCATCCTAGCTCGTATACTTATTGCCATGCAAGACTTTGATAAAGCTGAGGACTTGTTAGCAGCAAAACTTAACTATGCCAAAAACCTTGGTTTAACAGGTGATGTGATAGAAGCGCAAATGCTTCTTGCTAAAAGTCAATGTGAGTGTGGGCATTTAGAACCTGCACTTACATTATTGATGCCAACTTTAGAACTTGCTGAACCTCTAGGATATATAAGGCTTTTTGTAGATGAAGGTGAGGTTATGCAGGGGTTGCTCGAGCAGTCCCAAAAACACAACCCTTCTAATTATAGTAAAAAGTTACTAGCAGCCTTTTCTAAAAAGCCAAACAAAGCAGTAATTAAAAAAATATTCCCTCAGGTGAAATTACGGAAGATTTAAGTAAGCGTGAACTAGAAGTTTTAGGGCTTATGTCAGAAGGGCTCAGTAATAAACAAATCGCCAAAAAACTAATGATTTCTCCAGCTACTGTAAAGCGTCACAGTGTTAATATTTATAGCAAGTTAGGTGTTAGTAGTCGAACACAGGCTGCTGCTAAAGCAAGAGGTTTGGGGTTTGTGTAAAGTCAATAAGTATTTTCTTGCTTCTTTAGGCATTTCTTTTAATCCTTCAGATGTATTGGTTAGAAACCATAGAACTACTCTAGCGCCTACTAACACAAATACTCTTAGCATATATCAAGAAAGTTCTGTAACATCTGAGAACCTGCATCAGTCAGAATGCTTTCAGGATGAAATTGAACGCCCCAAACAGGGTACTTTTTGTGCTGCATACCCATAATAACTTCTTCATCATTGTCTTTTACCCAAGCATTTTTGTGCAACCCTTCAGGAATACCTTCTACTATAAGAGAATGATAACGTGTAGCAGTAAAACCTTGTGGCAAGTCTTTAAAAACCCCTGTACCATCGTGGCTAATCTGGCTAGTTTTACCATGCATAATCTTTCTAGCTCTAACTACTTTTGCTCCATAAGCTACAGCAATACTTTGATGACCTAAACAAACTCCTAATATGGGTGTGTCTTTGCCATAGGTTTTAACAACCTCAACAGAATGACCTGCTTCATTGGGGGTACAGGGGCCGGGGGAAATTACAATTCCATCAGATTTTAGGGCAGCTATGTCACTAAGTTCAAATTGATCATTGCGCCAAATCTTAAGGTCAACACCTAACTCACCTAAGTGCTGCACTAAGTTAAAGGTAAAAGAGTCGTAGTTATCAATTACTAAAATGTTTTTCATATAATACCTACATTGGTCTTTTATGCAAATCCTTCTGTAGCTAGCTCTACTGCTTTTATAAGAGCTTTAAGTTTATTCATGCTTTCTTCATACTCAAATTCGGGATCCGAGTCTGCTACTATACCACCACCAGCTTGCAAGTGAATTTTGCCATTACAAATAACAGCTGTGCGTAATGTTAAGGCCATATCCATGGCCCCACTTACTGCCACATAACCAAAAGCTCCAGCATAGGGGCCTCGGCGAGTAGTTTCAAGCTCATCAATAATTTCCATAGCTCGAATTTTAGGTGCGCCACTAACCGTGCCCATAGGTAAAGTACTAGCCAAAGCATCTAGGGGTGTTTTACCTTTTGCTAAAGTTCCTGCCACTGTTGAAACAATGTGCATCACATGGCTGAATCGCTCAATACGCATTAAATCAGGCACATGCACACTGCCATATCTGCACACTCTGCCTAAATCATTACGACCTAGATCAACAAGCATTACATGCTCGGCACGTTCTTTCTCATCAGCTAGTAGTTCTTTGGCAAGCATGTCGTCTTCTTCAGGGGTTGCACCAC
This sequence comes from Trueperaceae bacterium, assembly GCA_965223045.1. Classification (GTDB taxonomy): domain Bacteria; phylum Deinococcota; class Deinococci; order Deinococcales; family Trueperaceae; genus CBDCVN01. The sequence continues at coordinate 984,140 of CBDCVN010000013.1, read as the reverse complement.
GCTTCCGTGTACCAGCTATGGGTAAGGTTTCTACATACTTGGCATCAGGGCTGCGAATTAAGCTTTCTGGTGAGCTAGATACAAGTGTAACTGGACCAAGATCAAGATAACCAAGATAAGGGCTTGGGTTTACATACCTAAGAGCACGATAAAGGGCAAAAGGATGGATGCCTAGTTCTGTTGTTAAGCGCTGTCCGGGCACTAGCTGAAAGGCATCACCTGCATGAATATATTCCACGGCTTTAGCTACAGCCTGCATGTACTGCTCTTTAGTAAAATTACTTTTAAACTCAGTTTTACGACCTGCTCTATCACCGGGCACACCAGGCAAAGGACCGCGTAAACGTTGGTATACACGCTCGACTATAGCTTTTGCCTTCATCTCGTCGGCATTGTTTCCTACTTCGGCAGCGGCAACAATAAAGATGGTACGTTTTAAATGATCAAAAATGATTAATGCTTCAGGTTGAATGAAGAGTAAGTCAGGTACGTTAAGTTCATCAGGATTATTGTCTGGCAGCGTTTCATAAAGTCGGATTAGGTCATAGCTTGCATATCCTACCGCACCAGCCCAAAAATTCGGTAACTTAGGATCTTGATGACTCTCACTTACAGTTTCATCCCAAAGTACCTGTAAGGGATCACTGGTTTCAAAATCTCTGACACTATTGGGGGTTGTGAGTGCTATTTTTTGCCCCTTAACCTCTATACGTTTGCGTTCACCCGTACCAATAAAGGAATAGCGAGCAATATGCTCACCTTGTTCAACGGACTCGAGCAAAAAGCTAGGATGCCCTGCCACCTTGAGATATGCTGTCAGGGGAGTCTCTAAGTCAGCAAAAACTTCTTTATAAATGGGTTCTAATGGTGCTTTATTTGACATTATTATAAATCTTTAACCAAGCATGTTGATCCAACAATACTTATAAAGTTATGAGCACCTTACAACTTTCTATTAAGGTTCGCAACAAAACTTTAAGATATCTGAGGTGAACCCAATTGATCGGACAAAAAATTAAGGTTAATTAAGACCTACTAAAATGATATCAAATTGAGATTACATTGTTTGTAAGCTTGATAACAACCTATCCTGTTATTATTGATTTAGTTTTCTCCTCTCTGTAAACTAATTCAGGCGTTTTGTACTGCAATGATTGATGCGGACGTTCACTGTTATAAAATTGTAAGTACTTTCCTATTTCTTCCCTTCCTTGCTCTATATTTTTGTATTCCTTTAGATATACTTCTTCATACTTTACCGTTCTCCACAACCTTTCTGTAAATATATTATCCATGTAGCACCCTCTTCCGTCCATGCTGATTGCTATTTCGTTTGCCTTCAATATATCCGTAAACTCATGACTTGTGTACTGACTACCTTGATCTGTATTGAATATCTCTGGCTTCTCTCCTTCCAACGCCTCTTCTAATGCTTCTATACAAAACTCTGCTTTCATGCTATTCGAAACTTCCCATGAAACAACATAACGGCTATACCAATCCATTACTACTACCAGATAGCAATATCCTCCTTGCAAACGTATATACGTAATATCACTAGCCCATACCTGATTTGGTTTGTTTATGATTTTGTTTTTCAGAAGGTATGGGTAAATTTTATGTCCTTCCTTTGGTTTACTTAGTTTGGGTTTGGCATATATAGCTTGCAAACCCATCAGACACATCAAACGATATACTCTTTTATGATTGACCTTATAGCTTTCTCTATTTAGCATTGCTGTTATCTTGCGATAACCTAGAAAAGGATGATCTGTATACAACTCATCTATCCTTTGCATCAACTTTTCATTGAGGTCACTAATTCCTGTAGGTCGATAGTAATAACTACTACGATTCAGTCTCAGTAACTCACATTGCTTAGTAATGCTCAATTGAGGGTGCCTTGGATCAACTATCAACATACGTTCCTCTTGACTCAGTTTTTGAGCCCTTTGGACAAAAAATCTAGTTCCATTTTCAATTTGCCAATCTGTTCGTACAGTGCAGCCTCTCTACGTTCTTGTAGTCTTGCTTTTCTACCTCTTAGTAATGAAAACCTTTCATGCAGTGCTTCTGATCCAGCTTTTTTCCATTCTTTAATTTGTGTAGTATGGACACCATACTGACTTGCTAGTTCCGCAAGGTTTTTCTCCCCAACTATAGCTTCAGCAGCAACTTTAGCTTTGAATTCCTTCTTGTAAGTTTTTCTTATTCCTTTTGTCTGGCTCATTTATATCTCCATATTCTAGATATTTTACATCTTCTATGGACCTTAATTTCGCCGGGGTTTTCTGTCCAGTTTTTGGGGGTAAGCTCAATCATCACAAACCATAAATCTTATTTACTTACCTCTAAGCTAATTCCCATATAGCAAGTAAAAAACTATCCACCAAAGCATGTTTCTAGAAAGAAAGGATACAGATACAATAGTATAATAATTGCTGTTAACAGGTTAGAGAAGGTATCTGACCAATGCCAAACTATTTGCAAAAAGTCAGAATAATGACATTATTATTATGTTCACATTAATACTGCAACACAACATTGCAGGAAAACAACCTTATATATAATGGAAATTATTTGAACACTATACTCATCTGGTAAAATTTCTAAGAATTAGTAGTATTACGCTGTAAATTAAAGAGGTAGATAAAATGCTCAAAATAGCTGTAAAAATATTTTGCCTAGCAACTTTTGTATTAGGTTTTACCTTTTCGCAAGCCAAGAGCAGCGGAGATTTGGTTGCTAATTTCAATGAACTACTTTCATCATCTAAGGAGTTGCTCAATCAACTTTCTTTAGAGGTCGAGACTTATGAGCAATGGTTTAAAGATTATCAATCTCAAATTTTGCTTACTAATGGGGGAGTATTAGAAAAGGATTTGAATCAGCAGCTAGAGGGAATTTGGGGGGAAATTGAAAGGCTCGAGCGCAAAACAAAAACAGGTTGGCTAGATTCCTTATCAGGACAATTAAACTCGCTAATTACAGCAGAGGTGTCTGCTAATGAAATTAGTAGCTGGATATTCTCTCAAGAACTATATATTGAAAAAATTCAAGAAGATGTTATAGCCTTGGGACAAAATATTGAAAATATAAAGCAAACTTATCCTAGCGGTTTTCCTAACTATGTAACAGATAATGCCGTGATATCTGCTGTCTCAGACAAAGATCTTGAGAAGATTGTTTCTGATAATGGCATAGAAGAATTATCTTTAGATGTGCTTGAGAGCGCCTACACCCTTGAAAAAGCTGATGAATATGATGCGCTCGAGGCATCCTTACTCTTCTTACTAGGCGGGCTGGAAATGTGGGGTCAGTGGCTCGAGCCCACTAATGAAATAGGACTATTACCCGAAGCTGAAGGTCGTTTCATGACTTCCAGTACGCCAATTTTGCAAGCTAGCAGTACATCAATTCCTGGTGGCTTAGGTGTAGTAGGTTTTGCTCAGCCTATTATTATTAGCCATGGCGTTATTCCAAAAGGATTTACTGAAGAAATCTCTGAACCATTAGCTATTGATTACAGTGATAGCATTGAAGATGTATTTCAAAAAGTGCCTTACCATGACCGTCTTGTTTACCAATATGGAGTGGAAATAAATGGGCGTAGTGTGCAAATCTACCGCAAGCCCATTGAAACAGAATTGACTTTATCTACTGCATTGCAAAGAATGGGTGCGCCACCTGATGTGGCTGAGCTGTGGGTAGAAGAATATGCTGAAATAGCCTTTTTACCACACACTATTCAACTTTCTTGGCTAATTGCAGGAAATCCTTTGGCTAAAGATTACAAATTGCATACAGAGAACTTATTAAACACTTTCGATTTAAATGCTTTGTTTCTGTCCCAAGAATTTTCACCCCAAGCCTCTAAGGTAAACGTAAATTGGGTTAATGAAGACCCTTTTTGGGAAGAATTACAAAATCAACCATTCCTTAAAGCCTTTACTGATTTGTTAAGTGGCACTAGCGAGAAAATTCAAAGGAGTTTTATAGTCTCTTTGTTTTTTTTAGAACCAAGTTTACCAGTAGTGCAAGGTAAGGTTCGTACCAAAAGTCAAAGCAATACCGCAAATGGCGTAAATGTTCGTTCAAAACCATTTTTTTGGGAAGATGGAAGCACTCCCAATCCCACACCAACGCCAACAACACCAGCAGGATCAGCAGATCCAGCGCAAGAACCTCTGGTGAAAAGAGCTTTGCAGCAAAAAACAAATTTAATTCACTACTGGACACCTAGGCAGGGTGACAAAATTATTCCTTGGGCAGAAAGAAATTTACTTAGCTATGATAAGGGTAATCCTTATTTCATTATAGCGGTTACAGCACTGCCACAGCTCGAGCCAGTTCCTAGACAGGATGATATTTCAAATTATCCACTTATAGTACAGGAAATTATTAACTATTACTTACCTAAAAATCAACCCGTTTTTAAAGTGTTTTTTGGTACCAAGGGGATAGATCGTAAAATAGTAACTGCCCAGGGAACTCAACTTGCTTTCACTGATGCCAGCTTTGTTTGGAGTGCTGATGCTCTTGATAACGATACTATCATGCAGCATGCAAAAAATTACTATGAAAGTAATAGAAAGTCTCCTTACGCTGCCATTAAACTTTATGATGGGCCTTACCTAGCAGGCTCTCTTACACAGTTAAAAAGAATAGTTCAAGGGAAGCAAAATTACCAAGTTGAGGAAATAGTACTAAAATCCAAAGGAGTTAGCAGCTATAAAAGAAGAAAACTTCGTGGTCAAACTCTTACTAATCTTAGAGCTGATGAAACTTGGTTGCAGTATGCTACTAGAATCTCAGCTGGTGTTTTTGGTTGGTTGCCTCAACAACAAGATGAATTGCTAGTACAATCTGAATTCAGAAAGATTGTATTCACAAAAAAGTCAGACTTAACCCCAGAAATAAAAACTTCTGCTATGGTTAAGTGGTCAACTTTACCCACTAATGGAACCTTATTGCAAGAACGTACTAATTGGTACTCCAACATATTTTTGATGCAAGTTAAGGAAGGTTACTTTTTAATTACTAGTGATGAACTCGAGCATTTGCAAACATATGCTGATGCAACCCTACAAGTTCATAGTCTAATCTTATCAGCAGCAACAGATTTCGGCCAAGATAATATCAATTTGTTAGTACGTTCTATCTTAGGAACTAGAAATTTAAACTGTGACTCAGTTCGAGTACTCGCTGCTAGAGGAATAGATGTAGCTTATACCCCTAAGTGCAAAGTTGTTGTGACTAAAAGTGGTCAGGAACTAGCCCAAGCAGATGCACAAACTATGCTAGCTAATGCCCTAGAGAATAATCAACCTGTAGCAGTTTTCCGTTCTGCAGATAAACCAGCTTCAGCTGTGCCACTAAGAGTTTTAGTGGATGTAGATACAAATGATCTAGAAGGGCTAGCAGTGAGCACACTAGTACCCGTTTATGATCTCGAAGGATTAGAAGAAGAGGAAAAAGAATTTGCTATTGAACTTAGCATGGCTGATGCTCTAAAGCGAACCCTGCAATTTTTCCCTCAGCAGAGCACCTTTGAGATTCTATTACCTAAAAATAGTGTAGCAGGAGGACAGAAATTTAGCTATACCAGTATCCTGCCTGAAGACTTTGAGGCAATTTATAGCTTTGATAAAATAGAGATCTCAATTCCCAGTGAAAATAAAGCTATCACTTTCTATAGAGTTGGTGGGGCAATTGATATCAAGCTCTCAGAAAGTGATGTTTATATGCCTTCTGGTGAAATTAATAGGGAGCGGGTGCTCGAGCTAGCCCAAAAATTTCATAAAAAGAATGTTACACCCTATGCTGCCATAAAAAGCAATAAAGGTAACTATTATGGTGGGTCTTTACGTAATCTTAGTACTGGACTACCAATACAAGAATATCCCAAGAGCTTGTTATTAATGGTTACTCGAGTAAAAGGAATCAATAATCAAGGTTTTGGTAAGCGGGATGCTGAATACGGTTGGTTACAACTTGCTTCTGAAAATGTAATTGAATATGCTGAAAAACTAAATACTGATCTTTACGATACTATAGGTGTTCTGTCTACTTCTGGACAAAGATATGCTGCTTTCACTCCCTTTGGGGAATTACTAATAAAGCCAACGATTCAGTGGACTGAAAGACCTAGCAATCAGATATTACAATCTTTACGCCAAGTTTGGGAGGGTCACCTTGTACTAGTTAATGTGCCTGATGAGGGGTACTTTTTAGCACATTCTAGTGATGGCAAATTCCTAAAATCTGTACCAGAAGCAAAAATAGACACTATTGTCCTAGCCACTGATTCCAAGGAGTTTTCCAGAATTTTAACTCAGGCTAAGAGCCCAATCTCAACCTTGGGATTAACAAATTCTGTAAGAGTACTTTCTGCTTCAGGAACAGAAGGGGTTCAATCTACTTACAGTGGACTTGACTTGGCTTTAAGAATTGACGGTAAAGGGGAACCTGTAGTTGACTTGAAACATAGTGGCTTAGAGTTGTCAGAGAATCCTGAGCAGTGGTTAAATTATGCTGAAATAAAAAGTTCTCCTCTAGCTATCTTTAGATGGGATGGTGGCCCAAGGTCTTCAACCTTATTGATTCATTTACACAGCGCAATGCAAGATCTAAGCACGGTTAGAGTACAGCAGCTTGTTCCAGCGTATAGCACAGAAGATTTAGAAAGTGCTGCAAACTCTGAGGAAAAAGAAGATATTATTGCAACCAGTGTACAAGATACTTTGCAAAGGGCTTCAAATTTCTTGCCTAACCAGAATTTTCACCAAGTTGTTATGCCAAGTAATCAGATTAGATACTATTCCCAAAAACCGCCAACTGAACATCAGATCCAACCAGAACCCTTAGGAATGATTGAGGTTACTAGACAATATGACAATACTAAAATCAAATACTATTACCATCCTGAAGGTAATAAGGCAATTACTCAGAGCAATAATACTGATGTAACCCAAACATTAGCCTTATTGGCTAAAGAAACTGGTTTTGAAAACACTCAATATCAAGGAACACGTCCACCAACTTTAGAAGAATTGGCAGAAAAATCCCAAGTACTTCTTAGTGAAGTCCCAAAAGAACTCATCAGAATATACGCTGTGCTTAAGGTTGGTGATCAAGCTTATTTTGGTGGACCATGGCACAAAATAAGAGAAATAACAGGCCTTAATAACGTAACTGTAGATACAGTGGCAGTCTCAAATGGTGTTAGTTTCTTTGTAGGTAGGAATTCCAATGATGTGCTTGACAATAAAAACTGGCTGTCAGATTGGGCAGGTAAGACTGCCAGAGATGTTTTTTCAACTTTCCCTCAAAACTCTTCTCTCACTGTGTGTGATAGGTCTTGCACTAGAAAAGTTGTGTTTAAACGAAATGAATATAGCCAAAATGAGTATCCAGAAATTATTGATCTAGCAGCCACGCCCCAAACTAGCTTGGCACTGCAAGGAGCGCAAGAGAAGACTTACGTTCAATGGTGGGATCATTTGCCTAGTAACACAGAGTTATTGACAGAACGAGCAAAGTGGCAACCTAATATGGTGCTTATGCATGCCCCAACCCTAGACCGTTATTTCTTTATAGCTCAACGTGAAATCCCATATTTTGAAAAGTATACTGACCAACCCATGCAAGTGCATACTTTGGTGTGGATGTCTGAAACCACAGAACGCTTTTCTGATTTTAAAGTGCGTCTTAAAAAGGCATTATCTGAACTACCTGAACATGTCTCTAAAATTCGAGTGATCTCAGCTCCTGATCATGAAATATCTTTTGATAGGGAATGTAAAATCGATGTACTGGGAAGTTGTGTGGAGCTTTTACAGCAAAAACCTAGTGAGATGCTGGCAATTACCTCTAGATGGTACGATGTGCTTGTTGTCTTTCAAGATTCTTCTCAAAAGGGGAAAGTTCACTTTTCTGGGGTGCCTTTCCATATGCTACTTGATGTTGATTTAGAAGAGCTACACGCTAAAGGAATTACTCCCCATAGCCTAGTACCAATATATTCTGATGAACTTTTGGCAGAACCAGACAAAACACTAAATAATGTTGATACTAGGGCGTGTGGACACCTAGAGTGTGAAATCGAAAACGCTACTCTTAAATACCTTGGATAATCCTGATGCTGACGCATAAGCTCCTCTGCAATCTGGTAAAGATTATGTGGTTAACAACTAAAGCTTCTCGCAAATATAGGCTATCCTGCAATTTTTTTTGGAATTCACATTTTCTAACAAATAGCTGTCCTGAGACTGGCTAGTTTGGTTTTGATATCCAATGCGTGCAATTTCTGATTTGTCATATCCACATGCCCTAGAGAAGAAGTGGCTTTCTTTGTAACTGAAGCTATAAGAAAAATCCATCCTGTCTTTCCTGAAAGTCAGGCTATCAAGATACTTATGCCAGATGGGGATTTTGTAGAGTATACTCTTGAAGAAAAAGTAAATATAGACGAAAATGATCCACTTTCAGCAATTAGTTTTACTTCCTCTGATGGAGAGACAGTTAGATTTTATAGGGTTTAATAGTTTGGGAGGGAAAAATTTTAAACATGCAGAGGCTTATCAAAATCAGAAAATTGTTGTTTGGGGGGTGTTAAAGAAATGGAAAGAAAAGTTATTCCTTTAAAGGACTCGTTTTTTAACGATGGTTATTGGTATGTATTAACTTCAACAAGTTTTGGTGGAAGTAACTTATCACCAAGTCAAATTTCTGAAAAATTGCAAACAGCAAATAACAAAGTTATGAATCAGCTTTTGCAAAAGGGTGTTTGCTTTCCTCTTTATTTTCCCGGTGATTGTGCACTTGATAATGCAATTATAGTGATTGGTGATCTTACCAAGCAAGAGGGGGCTGAATGGATAGGATGTCTGCGCTCAAAATTGGAGATCCCCTGTGGGGAATTTATGATAATGGGTGGTGCAGAAGAGGAATTTTTTGAGGAAGCCCTAGAGCCTTCTGAAAATTCCCCTTCTCAACCTTGGCAAAATAGTGACCACTATTTCCAGAAAGTTAAGCTTGAGCCAGGTACATATTTGATTGAAATTTATGCTTATGTCTCGAGCATGACTGTAAATTTTGCTTGGGAAGATTTAGCTGAAAAACAAGAAACTATTAATGTTGCGTGGTGGGATCTAACTGAAGAAAAAGAAACTATAGAGGACTGGTGGAAGCATACCCGTTCTGGTCAAGATTATCCAAAGTGGCTCAACTCATATTTAGAAGAAGATTATGTTGATAGTGATGGTCATAACCTAGTAGAGTACATTATTCGTTTGACTCCTATCAAAGAAGAAATCCCCTTACCTGAACTAGAAGAAGGCTCTAATTGGTGTGGCGTTTTCAAAATCCGCAAGCCTGAACTTTGTCCATTAGGAATTGTCAGATAAAAAAGAACTAATTATGTCTGTGACTTTAAAAATCCCCCTTAATAACTTTTAGTGCTACACGTCTACCATAACCTTTTTGAAAAGCAAGAGTAAGGCCAAAGTTTAGTCAAAGCATATACAGTGGTGGTGTGCTTGAGTCCTAAATAACCAAATAATTTGTTCTCTATTAGCAACTTACCATCACTAGTTTTGACTTTTAGCAAAATACAAGTGGCACGACAAACTAGGGCTGTAACTTTCCCTGCTTCATAAAAATCTGCCCCAAGCTTGTGTAAATTGGCATTGTTGTAGTAAGTGTACATTGGAGATTGATTGATCACCAACTAGAAAAATAGCATCATAGTTACCTACACTAATATCATTAATACTTATTGTATTTTCTAAAAGAGCAACATACTTGGTTGATTTTTTACACGATGATGACCTAGCTCAAAGCCCTACTACCCTTTGATTTTATCGTTCTAAAGGTAACTATTTTCTAATGTCAAACTTTTGATATAAGGACATCATCAAATCAACATTGTTTTCTTCCCAAGTATATCGGTTTTGCAAACTATTAAATACCTTGAGAAGGGCTTGGAACAACAGTTTCTTTGGAAAGAGCACAACGAAAACCGTTGAAATTAAATTCAGCACTAGCAGAAAATCTGTTACGATCCATAGTGCTCACAAAGTCAAAATCATCCCCAAACGAACCACCACGTACCACAACTTCTTTACCAACATTAGACTCACTTCCAGTTAGGTTTCTACCATCATTTTCATTATATGGATAAGCTGTGTAGGTTGAACAGATCCATTCTGACGCATTACCTGCCATGTTTTTTGCGCCCACCCATGAGGCACCATCTTCATAACTACCTACAGTCATTATTTGACCAAAAGGATTACCATAATTTACTCTTTCACTATCAAATTCATTTCCCCAAGGGTATACCAAATTATCTGGTCCTCGAGCTGCGTATTCCCATTCTGCTTCTGTAGGCAGGTGTGCACGTCGCCATTTGCAATATGTTGCTGCTTGATACCAAGTAACCCAATTTATAGGCTGGTTTGGTTCTGTTGAATATGTATTGTTTGGTGTGGATGTACATACTCCAATCAATATACATCTCTCATATGCTTCTCTTGTTACTTCAGTTTCATCTATCCAGAAGGGGCTAGTAAAAGCTTGCGTGCTTACAGGCTGTTCATCATGATAATCATTACTCCCCATCCTAAACTTTCCTGCTGGCACTTTCACCATAGTTGTACCCCTAAAATCACGTTTTACAGGTTTCCATTTGGCATTACAGCTAGCTAGTTGTTTATCAACAAAAACTACTGTTGACTCTGTAGTAAATACATTCTCGAAATCATTTTTTGATGGGTTAGCAGATATTGTTTTGAAATTGCTATTAGAATCATACTCACTTATAGCAAATACTGATTGAATACTCACTTGGAGAAAAGTAAAAGAAACAGTTAGAACAAGACTAGTAACAATAGCGAAATAAGTAATTATTAAGGTTAATGGGAACTTAGCTTTCATTAGAACATAAATCCAAGCTTGTAAAATGGCAATAGTCAACACAACTAAAGAACACTTATGCCCTTCATACACGAGTAAAAATAATTTTCAATCCAGATGGATCATGTAGCTCGAGCCCCTCAAAAACCCTCTTCATAGGATATTTGGCCTCCGATAAGTAACTCGCTAAGTTTTCTAATTCGGCTTTATTAGAAAGGGCAATTGTGTAGCTGTGTAGGCCTAAAGTATTTGGTAGAGGTGGTGCGGCCCCTGTAGAGTTCCATACATTCATTCCAATATGATGATGATAACCACCAGCACTGATAAACAAAGCCCCAGCATAATCATCTTGCATGAGGTCAAAACCAAGTAGATCAACATAGAATGCTCGAGCTTCTTTCAAGTCACTTACTCTAAGATGAATATGCCCAAGTGTTGTTTGCTCTGAAAGCTTGCTAAAAGAGTCAACAGCAACTTCTAGCAAGTTTTGAACATCTAGATATTTCGTAACCATCTTGATTTTATCCTCTCTAAAAGGCCATGTCTCACGTGGATGGTCAGTGTACATTTCAATGCCATTTCCCTCAGGGTCACTTAAGTAAAGAGCCTCACTAACTCCATGATCTGAAGCACCTTGCAATTGGTATCCTAAAGAAAGATAGTGCTTAAGCCAGCTAGCAAGTTCTTCACGTGTAGGTAGGAGGATGGCGAGGTGAAATAGACCTGTTGTCCTTGTATCCTGTTTAGCATTAGTATGCTTGTGTAGAACAACTATATCTCTATGGGCAGTTCCGAGTACCACTTGGTCAATTAGCTTATGTTTGATCTTTAAGCCTATTACATCAGTGTAAAAATGAAGCTGTTGCTCCATGTTATTAACAGTTAGTGTAACAGTGCTGATAACTGTTTTAGAGGGGGTGTGATAGCTCATATCTAACTTTAGTGTAGCCTAGGGAACTCTAACACCTCAAAAAAAGTCAAAGCAGTTACTTATAATCCCAAAAATAAATAGAATTGGATAGTTAGAGCATTTAAGGGCAGCCACTCTTCATAGAATCCCCAATCTTTATACTTGGGTAGGCTAACATTTCAATACATAGTGTTTCCATTTTTGGATTCCCCTTTAGGAATTTCCTGCATGGAATCCCAATGTTCAACTATCTTTCCTTGTTCATCAAATCGAAAAAAGTCCATTGTGACATACTCATCACCATCGGGCCATATTTGGTGGGTGTGTAGTGCAACAAGGTTACCCTCTGCAACTGCACGAACAAACTCAATAGACTTTTCAGGATACTCATTCTGCATACGTTCAAAGTATTCAATGAATCCCTCAGGTCCATTGGCAACTAATGGATTATGCTGAATGTATTCAGTACCAACATACTTTTCGACTGCTTCTCGAGGATTACCCTCATATGCCATCTTATAAAATGCAATGGCGTTGGCTTTGTTTTGAGCACTCATAATATCTTCTCCTTCATTTGGTGGAAATACAGGCTTGCTTTCTGATGTTGTGTCATCAGATGAAGTTTTAATCATGTTTGAGTCATCTTCTTTTCCAGAAGACGTAAAACTACTACTAACTGTAGGTCTTATTCCTTCTTGTCCAAACCAAGAAGGTTTGGGGCTAAAAATAGAGTCGTTACTACCAAAAAAGTTATCTGACACATTAGCATCACTGGTAGTGTTGGTAGGGTTTGGCTCTAGAAAAAACAGTGTAACAATAAAACTCCTTTGAATCTCTTCACTGGCGTTGCTTAGCAAATCAGTAAATACTTTCATGAATGGTTGTTTTTGAACCTCTTCCCAAAAAGGGTCTTGGTTAACCCATTGAACCTTAGGAGCTTGATTTACAGAAAACTCCCCACTCAGAGGCCTAGAAAGTGTTAGGGTATTTAGGTTTAAAGATTTGAGTATATGTTGAATATGTGATTGGTACTCACCTGCCAGTGGATTGTCTGCAAACAGCCATGCTAACTGTAGAGTTTGTGGCAAATGAGCTATTTTTGCATATTCTTCCACCCAAGCGTTAGCAACTTCAGAAGGGATTCCCATTGTTTGGAGTATAGCCAGCAGTGTAAATTGTCTTTCTATGGGTTTACGATAAACTCGAGCTTTTTGTCCACCTATACTAACTCCATATTGATAATTAAATCTATCAATATAGGGCACTTTTTGAAATATATCTTCAATGGTGACATTGTAATGGACAAGAGATTGCTCATAGAGATATTCTCTTTCATTAAATCCTTGAGGTATTCCATTTTCATTAATTACTATCGGCTGGGCAAAACCTGTTACTCCTATACCTACAGGAACTGCTGCACCTCCCGTTTGTAGAATAGGTGTGCTGGACATCATAAAACGCCCCTCAGCTTCAGGAAGCAACCCAATTTCATTAGCAGGATCAAGCCAAAAACCCAGCGTTTCTAATCCTCTAAGCAAGTATAATAAAGAGGTCTCAAAGGTTTCTTGTTCTTCGGTTTTTGTAGGGGTGTAGACGTGCTCGAGAGTACCAGCATAAACAGGCACACTCATATCGGATGAAATTTCTGCTTGTGAAAAGACAGTGCTTCCAACAGCAAAAGTTAAGTAAATTATTACCAATGTTTTGAAAAGACATTCTCTAATTGGATTATTTACCTGAACTTTTCTCATAGTGGTATTTTAACTGTAGCAACTGCTGAAAAATCAAGGTGAATTGTTGACAAAAATTGGTTAAAAAAGGACAAAATACCATACATAATCGGGCAGCGGTTTTTCTCAGCTAAGATTGGAAAGATTATAAAACCTCATGAACATTCCCAACATCGAGTTTAAACCACAAGATTCTGTAAGCATAGACATAGAAATTATAGAACTAGATTCCATCTACCAAAGAATTCCTGTATTTAGTCACGACCCTGGCAAACCACATCGCAACAAATTTTACTGTTTAATTTATATTACTCAAGGTGAGGGAAAACACTTTATAGATTTTAACTATTACCCCTTCCAAGCAGGCAATTTTATCCTTATTAATGAACGACAGGTTCATGCTTTCGATCTAGAGGGTCATCCCCAGGGGCAAGCTATTTTTTTCACTGAAGCATTTTTAAATACAACCCATACAAATATTAGAATGCCGTTTTGTGCACCGAATCATTTTGTGACATCATACCAACCTGTCCTGACTTGTGATTTAGCGCTGAAAAAAAGTTGCGAGGCCTTACTATATGAAATCAACAAAGAGCAGCAGCATTCAAGCCCTGATGCTTTGCTCATGCAGCTACTATTTGCTTCGCTCCTCTTGATGGTCCTTCGAGAACAACCAAGTGGCTATGCCAACCGCCTAAGTGAAAAACAGACAAAAAAATTTACCCAGCTTTTCACCTTAATTGAAGAGAATTACATGACGACTCGAGAGGCATCTGTCTATGCAAATATGCTGGGTACAAGCTACAAGTCCTTAAATAGAATATGTAAGCTAGCGATCAATCAAACAGCAAAGCAGCTTATTGACGCTCACACTATACTCGAGGCAAAAAGGAACCTTGTAATTGAAGATATACAGGTACAAACCTTAGCTTACAAATTCGGGTTTGAAGAAGTCAGCAACTTTGTCAAGTACTTTAAAAAGCACACACTTGTCACACCATCTAAATTCAAAGAAAACTTCAAAGGTTAGGAATTTACCATCTTCTGGCAAAGAATGACCTGCCATTTTTCTCTGTGTATAGCTATTATAAGTCCACCTTATAAGTTAAGGAAGGAAAAATGAAAAAGATAGTTCTATTAAATCTTGTTGCAGTTTTTTTTGTAACCATGGCTTACACGCAAATTTCTACAACTTTGGAGGACAGCATAACCAATAAAGAAAAAGCCATTGCCGTGCTCAACAGTATTGAAACGGTGATAAAGAAGCAGTTGCCTTTATTAATCCAGATAAGTACATCCAGCATAATTTATCAGTAGGTGATGGTCTGGCAGGATTTGGAGAAGTTCTGCAAGCCCTTCCTGAAGGCAGTGCCAAAGTGAATGTTGTTCTTGCCTTTCAAGACGGTGAATTTATTTTCATGCACACAGAGTATGATTTTTTTGGCCTTAAAGTTGGCTTTGACATCTTTCGTTTTGAAAATAGCTTAAATGGTTTGATTGTAGAGCATTGGGATAATCTTCAGGATATCGCCTTAGAAACTACATCAGGTAGAAGCCAGTTTGACGGACCAACAGAAATAACAGATTTAGATAGAACTGCTGAAAACAAGGCTTTGGCAACAGGTTTTGTCACTGACATTTTGATGTGTGGCCCCCTATTTCTACTTTTTAGGTTTAAGATAAACATAGATCACTTCTTCATATACTTCATCCCCCACCTTAAAGCTTTCAGGATCACTACACTGCCCTGTAATAATAAACCTACAATTACTTAGCCGCTCTTCTATGGCATAAGCATCTGTTTCTTCGGTACAAACCCTATCTTGCAAAACAGGGTCAGCATTTTCTTCTGCTGTACGGTCTCCAAGGCAAGTATAAGCTACTGGATTCTCAGCAAATAGATTACCAAAGAATCCACCTTCAAAGATACTGAATTCTTCAACCTCTTCAGGGGTTGTCTCTAAACTCTTTGATGGAACTTCAGTTCCTTCAGGTGCACGCATAGAAATCTGCACAGTCTTACCAAAAAAATTAGTCCGTGCTAGCATACAAGCTGATACCCAACGCTCCTCTTCACCTACTAGTCCTCTATCAATCCATTGAGGTACTAAACCTATACTACCTTCAAAACTGTATTCTTCCCCATCAACAGTAGTGTAAACTTCAGTTTCTTCTGTTAAAGCACAACCAACTAAATATTTGAGCTGTTCCCGCTTAGTAGGGTTATCAGCAAAACCACTAGGAACTTCTACACGACCAGTACTGTAATCAGTTTCTTCAAGTTCTTCTGTATAGCCTTGGGTAAGGAAAATTAATGCACCAAGTAATAGAATATAAAAACTTTTGTCAAACATGGATTCCTTTCAAAATAAAAGATTGTTAGATTAAAACCTAACAATCTTTTTGAATTAATTAAGAGGAATTTACTTCTTAAGTGCTTTTCGTCCAATAGTACTGAAATCTAAGCCTTGGGTTTGGGAATCAATATTGTAGCCATTATCTGGCATGCCATTTATAGTTAGGGCATTCCGACTCAGAGCATTTGCAGACAAACCATTCATAGACAAACTATTTGAGGACAAACCATTTACGAAACCGTTCAACTTTACACCATTTGAGGACAAACCATTTAAATGCACACCATTTAAAACAAGACTATTTAAACGCACGCCATTTACAGTTAGGGCATTCCAACTCAGAGCATTTGCAGACAAACCATTCATAGACAAACTATTTGCAGACATTATTGCAGTTGCTGTTGATCCAAATAAACTAATAACTACAACTCCACCGATAAAAACGAACTTCTTAAAGAATTTCATATTCTTTAATCCTTTCTGGAATAAGAAATAGTTGGTGCTATTTCTTTACGCTATTTAGCTTAAAAATTCTATCGGCAGTTTATCGGCAAGTTATCGTTAAAAAATCGGCAGTTAGTTTGTTCTTTTCTGAAGGGGTAATTACATAGTAGATGTAATTTATGGGCATAATTGGATATACTGCACGGAAACAGTATGGCAGCATTTCATATGGTAGGGGCGTATTGCAATACGCCCCTACGTGGTGATACCTGTATTTTCTACTTACTAAAGGACTTATTGCATGGAAATAGTCGGGTGTGTTTTATTGATATGACTTTTCGTTGCGTGGAAAATACATTATTTATAGCTTGTTCCCAAGCAGAGCTTGAATACATGCCTTGAACGCTCTACGTTCAGTTTACAGGACACAGAGCGTCTGGATATTGGCTCCCAAGGAAAATCTAGGAAGAAGTTAAATTTTGAGCCAAGCAATCAGTTAGAATCAAAAATTTGCTAGAATTAAACAATGGAGAAGGAAACAAGCCAGACTCTACTACACATCAACTTATTAGGAACTCCAGAGGTGTGTTTTGAAAATGGCACTCCTTTACAAATACCCAAAAAGCTACTAGCACTATTAGCTCATATAGCTATTGAAAAGAAAGCTGTACAAAGGACTAAGCTAATATTACTATTTTGGAGTGATGTAACTGATGATCTAGCACGCAGTAGTTTGCGTACAGGACTATCAGATCTAAAAAAGATATTAGGGGAATATATAAAACCAAGCAGACATACAATAAGTCTTGATTGGGGGAAATCAATTCAAGTAGATGCCTTAGAGTTAGAGGCAGCACTTGGTAAAAAACCAATTGATTTAGAGAAGCTAGACCAAACCATTACCTCTTATAGGGGGGATTTTCTAGCAGGCCTAGAAATAAAAGATGCCCCAGAGTTTGATGATTGGTGCTTAAATCAACAAGAACACTACCAACAAATTGCTTTTGAGGTGTTTGATAAACTCATAGGGAGTGAGGAAGATAAGAAAGATTATAGCAGTGCTTTAAAATATGCACAGGGCATGTTGAGCCTAGATCAATTGCGAGAAGAATCGCATTATAAGCTCATCTATTTACAGGCCAAGCAAGGAAATAGAGCAGCAGCACTACAGCAGTATGAAAAATGTAAGCAAATACTAGCGGAAAATCTAGCAATAGAACCAAGCAAAGCAATAGAAAACTTAATAGGACAAATAAAGTCAGGAGAGTTAGGGCAGTTTAGTCAAAACCCAAAAGTTAAGAATTCAGCAACTGGAACTAGTACAAGATTAGACTTGCCTACAAACCTTACTCCACCAGCATTCTTAGCAGAGGAGGATTCAGCAAGAGAAACATTATTTGTAGGTAGAAAAGCAGAGCTAGACCAACTGCATAAAGCACTAAGCTTAATAGATGAAAACAAAGGACAAGTAAGATTGGTACTAGGCAATGCAGGCCAAGGGAAGTCATACTTACTACAAAAATTTACAGATAAGGCATTAGAAACAAACCCAGAACTACTAGTACTAACAGGTTATTGTGATCAACAATCAGGAATAGGAGATCCCTACTTACCATTTAGACACATATTGCTACTACTTTTAGGAGATGTAGAAGCACAGTGGCATGGAGGACTAATAAGTACAGGGCATGCAAAGCGCTTATGGGAAGCCATGGGAGAGACAGTGTCCCTGATAGCAAAATATGCCCCTGATTTAATTACTAATTTTTTGACAGATGCACCATTAATTGAAAGGCTAGTGGTAGCAGGCTTAGAGAAAGAATCTTGGTTTGATAAGGTTGTAAACTTAACAAGTGAAAAACCCTTGGGAGCATTAGAGCAAGTAAGAATAATTTCTTTGTATGCTAGTGCCTTACAAGCTATTGCAAAAATCAGACCAATTCTACTTATTTTAGAAGATTTACATTGGGTGGATGCTTCTTCAGCAGCATTATTTAACTATTTGAGCAGACATGTAGCAAGAAATCGAATTTTATTAATAGGATCTTACAGATCAAGCGATGTGTCAATAAGTGAATCTCACCCTATGCTAGAAATCAGTAGAGAGTTGCATCGCCTATATGGAAATATAGAAATCAACCTAGGGCATGTGGATATGACAAATCAGAAATTGCACGCATTGGATATCAAAACCAAACTAGCCAGTCTCAGGACAGCTATTTGTTAGAAAATGTGAATTCCAAAAAAAATTGCAGGATAGCCTATATTTGCGAGAAGCTTTAGTTGTTAACCACATAATCTTTACCAGATTGCAGAGGAGCTTATGCGTCAGCATCAGGATTATCCAAGGTATTTAAGAGTAGCGTTTTCGATTTCACACTCTAGGTGTCCACACGCCCTAGAAGATCAAAAGGTAGAGGATGAGCGTGAGTTTGTAGATGCCTATCTTGATAGTGAAGTAAATGAGCTAGATAGTAACTTTAGAGAGACTTTTTTTAAACATACCCAAGGACATGCATTATTTACTGCTGAGTTACTGAGTGCTATGAAAGATAGGTGTGATCTTTATAAGCAAGGCGGTAAGTGGCTTGCTAAGGATAATATAGATTGGCAAACTTTGCCAGCTAAAGTAGAAGGGGTTATAGAGGTAAGAATTGGTCGTTTGCCTAATGAGCAACGTGAATTACTAGGTGTGGCAAGTGTACAAGGAGAAGCATTTATAGGCGAGGCAGTAGCGCAAGTGCAAAAGCAAGACGAGCGTGAGGTTATTTGCACCTTTAGTAGTGAAATGGATAAGAGGCATAGGCTAGTGCAATCAGAGAAAATAGAGCGTCTTGGCAGACAGAAACTTTCTCATTATCGTTTTCGACATAATCTTTTTCAACAATATATTTATAGCAACTTAGCTGAATGAGGTGAACCCAATTGATCGGACAAAAAATTAAGGTTAATTAAGACCTACTAAAATGATATCAAATTGAGATTACATTGTTTGTAAGCTTGATAACAACCTATCCTGTTATTATTGATTTAGTTTTCTCCTCTCTGTAAACTAATTCAGGCGTTTTGTACTGCAATGATTGATGCGGACGTTCACTGTTATAAAATTGTAAGTACTTTCCTATTTCTTCCCTTCCTTGCTCTATATTTTTGTATTCCTTTAGATATACTTCTTCATACTTTACCGTTCTCCACAACCTTTCTGTAAATATATTATCCATGTAGCACCCTCTTCCGTCCATGCTGATTGCTATTTCGTTTGCCTTCAATATATCCGTAAACTCATGACTTGTGTACTGACTACCTTGATCTGTATTGAATATCTCTGGCTTCTCTCCTTCCAACGCCTCTTCTAATGCTTCTATACAAAACTCTGCTTTCATGCTATTCGAAACTTCCCATGAAACAACATAACGGCTATACCAATCCATTACTACTACCAGATAGCAATATCCTCCTTGCAAACGTATATACGTAATATCACTAGCCCATACCTGATTTGGTTTGTTTATGATTTTGTTTTTCAGAAGGTATGGGTAAATTTTATGTCCTTCCTTTGGTTTACTTAGTTTGGGTTTGGCATATATAGCTTGCAAACCCATCAGACACATCAAACGATATACTCTTTTATGATTGACCTTATAGCTTTCTCTATTTAGCATTGCTGTTATCTTGCGATAACCTAGAAAAGGATGATCTGTATACAACTCATCTATCCTTTGCATCAACTTTTCATTGAGGTCACTAATTCCTGTAGGTCGATAGTAATAACTACTACGATTCAGTCTCAGTAACTCACATTGCTTAGTAATGCTCAATTGAGGGTGCCTTGGATCGACTATCAACATACGTTCCTCTTGACTCAGTTTTTGAGCCCTTTGGACAAAAAATCTAGTTCCATTTTCAATTTGCCAATCTGTTCGTACAGTGCAGCCTCTCTACGTTCTTGCAGTTTGGCTTTCCTGCCCCTTAGTAGTGAAAATCTTTCATGCAATGCTTCTGATCCAGCTTTTTTCCATTCTTTAATTTGAGTGGTGTGTACACCATATTGATTTGCTAATTCTGCAAGATTCTTCTCTCCAACTATGGCTGCTGCTGCAACTTTAGCTTTGAATTCTTTCTTATATGTTTTTCTTATTCCTTTTGTCTGGCTCATTTATATCTCCATATTCTAGATATTTTACATCTTCTATGGACCTTAATTTCGCCGGGGTTTTCTGTCCAGTTTTTGGGGGTAAGCTCAGAAACTGAACGCATTTACTTGCATGAAGACATAGCGTTTATCCTAGAAGATATGTATGGTGAGAAAGCCAAGGATATAGCACCACAACTAGCTTGGCACTTTGAGCAAGCAGGTAATATTGAAAAGACCTTAGAGTATTTGCTAGTTGCAGGACAACAAGCACAGATACTGGGTTCAAATAAAGAGGCCATTGCCCATTATGAACGTGGTTTAGCTTTTATTGATCAGTTGCCTAGTAAAGCAGAATTAACATCTACAGAATTAGGTTTTCAAGCTGGCTTAGGTATGGCACTTTTACCTGTTGAAGGTGATCAATCTGAAAGAGTGCGAGTTGCTTTAGAACGTGCTTTGGAATTGTGCCATCAAGTTGGGGAAACAAATCCTCAATTGATAACTGCTTATGAAGATTTAACTCATCATACTGCTTCTAGTAGTAATTTATCACTTCAAACTTGTTTAGATTGGTCAAGTGAACTTAAGACAGTACCTGATAAACAAAAAGAGTTAGCGCATCTAGCTACAGCAGACACTTTATTAATATCGTCCAATTTCTTTCTTGGTCATAATGATAAGGTTATAGAGCTAGGGTATTCATTTCTTGGTGAGGGTAATGTTGATGAACCTACCAATAAGAATATGATTTGTCATTACACCCATGACCAACGTGTAATACTAGTACCCGTACTGTCTTGGGCGCTTTGTTTTAAGGGCAAACTAAAGGAAGCAAAAATTCTAATAACCAAAGAACCATTACCTGACCACCGGAATGCAGTCGGCAGGGCAATGTTTCTAGCACTATCTGCTTCTAGCTACCAATTTATGCATGATTTTACTAGTTTAAAAGCTATGGCTGATAAACTTTTAAAGTTAGCAAACGAAAATGACTATTCTTTTTGGGAAGCATGGGGTCTTGTTAGTCATGGCTGGGCTCGAGCACAACTAGGAGAAATTGAAACAGGTATTGCTGAAATGCAACAAGGTCTAAACAATGTTAAAATGTCAGAAGGCCTGCCCATAGCTTCATATTTACTAGCAATGTTGGCTGAAGGCTTAATGCTAAAATATGAGTACAATAAGGCTTTAAATGTTTTGGAGGAAGCATTTGAGAATAGCAAGAAAAAGGATGAGTCCTTTTATCTATCTCAACTTAATCAACTAAAAGGTGAGTGCTTACAAAAATTAGGAGCAGAGGTTGCAGAGGTTGAACAGTGTTTTAGACAAGCTATAGCTGTAGCTAAGAAACAAGGTGCTTGTATGCTCGAGCTACAAGCCACTATATCCCTAGCAAAATATTGGCAAGTGAATAAGCAACAAGTGAATAAGCAACAAGTGAATAAGCAAAAGGAGGCACATTCACTATTAACAGAACTATTAGAACGCATAACTCCTATAGTAGATGTAGACGAAATTCCTGAGTATGAAGAAACAAATAAGATTCTTACTACACTTGAGTTATAGCACCCCAGAAAAAATCTCCCCCTAAAAGAAAACTCCTTCTGTAAGCATGTCATTCTGAGGAATATAACGATGAAGAATCTTAAATAACATTAATGCACAAGAGGTTCTTCACTGCGTTCGGGATAATATCCTTTTGTTGGCAAAGTAAGAACTTATTTGTACATCTATCTGGAATTACGCACCCCTTAAAAAGTCTTTCACAAACAAAGTATTCCTGCATATACCTTTCTAAAGATGTGTGCAGGAATGATTTATTCTCTTAGAGCGTAAACTCTTTTCCAGACAGGTTGAGGTATTATCTGACAAAAAGTATAAGTGTGGAATTACCCCAAAAAGTTTTTAGAGGCATTTTGAGGTGGGTAAGATTACTGTGCAGGAAATAGTAAAAAACGATTTTGCGTCAGAGGCACATCTTATGGCATGTGGTCGGCAAAAACCCTTATCTAGATGAGTAATTAGAGCCTGCGTAATTCCAGTATAATTAAAGCCATTTATCTAGCTATCTATTTTTAGTCCTGATGCATATTTATAAGACTCATGAATAATGCGTTTTACAATTTCTAGTTCTTGTTCATTACGAGGTGCATAAACCAGCACCTCTTTCACACCTCTATCATAATACATATGCCTAACACCCCATCTTTTTGCTAAAATTTCATCTTCAATAGAATTATCAACAACAGCATGTAAGCTGCCATCTTCATGTATATGGCAAAACTCTCTACTACCTGCTGGAGGCATAAAAGCATCATCGTGTGCAGGAGTAATTTCCTCGTCTAACCACATTGCTCTGCTTGTGGGTACTGAAATGAGAGTGTCGTGCTCTCTCACATGAGGAAAAGTATTAAATGCCCATTTTTTGAGTGCTAAACGTATGTTTTCTGGCCCTAAATCAGAGTACTGAAGTTGAGGTGGTTGCTGCCCAATTTTAGGTGGATTGCCTTCACGAAATGGTAATTGAAATTTATTATTCAAGACCAATTTGCCTGTTCCAGTCAGCGTTGTCCCAAAAGAGGTACTCTTCGGCAATGCGACCATTTTCCCAGCGAGCTATTGTTGCGATTTTAAGGCTTACAGGTTTACCTGTGGGTTGCAAAACAGTTCCATCAGGTAAGGTAATAGGCTTAACCCATTTCCCTTCAGAGATACTAATGCCAGCGGTCCATTCACCATAACCAAATCCGACAATATGCTCTGCTACCCTAAAATCAAATGTATCAAATAAATATTGAAGTTCTTCAGCATGTGGTTCCATAGGCTCAGTAATTGTGCCATCAGGGTTATACACTTTCACATCATCAGCATGTATTTGTTTGATGAGTTCCATATCACGGTTATTAAAAGCAACTAGATCAAGCTCATCAAAGGCTTGTAGTTGCTTTGCTGTAGTTTCTCGTTCAGCTTTGTGTGCATCAACTTGAATTTGCAACTCGTCAACTCGAGCTTGCAACTCATCAATTTTGGCCTGTAAATCACTATCCTCAGCACCTGTATCTGTTCCTTCAACAATGTTTTGGGTATCTGCTACTTCCTCTGTATCTTCAATTATATTAGGAAAAAATTCCCCTTCAGAGTTTGGTGTAATGATCTCCCAGCCAGAAGCGCTGAACCTTTCAGCTACATCTGGAGTAACACAGGATGTGTTAATAATAGAACCACTATCACTTAGTTTAATAATTTGCACTAGACCCTCATTACAAAGGTTTTTTTGCGTACCTTGGGATACTATGTAAGAACTAGCTGCAATTAATATGATTACAGAGAGAGTAAAAAAGATACGCATGTTTTTTCTCGCTTCTAATGAAAAGTACTTTTTTGTCACGTTTTTCTCCTATCAATATCTTGTAGTTGCCTAAATCCTGAGCTACTACAAGACTTAGGATTACATTTATAAAATTTCTAGTATACAAAGTCAACTAGATACTTGTAAGTAACTTAGTATATAATTAATCCTATGTCAGCAGAAAAAGAATTAATAACCTGTCCTATTTCTCCTGTGCTCGAGCTTTTCATAGGCAAGTGGAAAATTGAGATTCTTTGGCATCTTGGTGACAAGCCTAAACGTTTTAATCAGTTAAGGAGACTTATTCCTAAAGCCTCACAAAAAATTATTGCTCAACAGTTACGTCAGCTAGAGCGTGATGGTTTAGTAACACGCACACATTACCCAGAGATCCCTCCTAGAGTGGAGTACGAAAGAACTGATCTATCAAAAAGCCTTATTCCTATACTTGAAGAAATTGAAAAGTGGGGAGAGAGGAATGGTATAATACCTACTGAGTGAAATATGTGTATTAGAGAGATTAGGCCAGTGTCAAGCGGTAATGGACTCTCAATATGGTCAAGCTCTCTCTAAATGTGTAGGAGATAACCATGAAAAAATCAAAAGTATTTGTATGTAACATAGTCTCAGTACTGATCTTAGGAATTATAGGTCTTACAGCCAATGCAGGGGCATATCCCTTATCAGCTACCATCCTTGAGTTCGCTAACGAAAATACACTATTTATTGCCGATTCAGACGGCGGCCAAATACTAGCCTATAAACTTCCACTAGCAGAACCAGCAAAGACTTCAGAAAGTTATAATCTGGAAGGGGCAGGCACTAAAATAGCAAAATTCCTTGGTGTCGATAGCCGTTTATTAAGTTACCACGACATTGCAATTCACCCTGTAAGTAAAGAAGTCTATATATCACTTTCTATTCAGGAAAACGAAAAAAGAACTCCGATTGTTATTCGTGCTAACCAAGCTGGAAATTTCATCAAGGTTGACTTGAAGTCACTTCCCAACATTGTAAAAAAGCTAACCGATACTGCAACAGATGATGTGAAATTCTGGCGAGACATACCTGCAACTACGCTAAATATAACTGATCTGGATTATGTTAATGGCACACTTTATGTATCTAGTTTGTCCACAGGTGAGTTTTCTTCCACTTTACGTAAGATAACCTATCCGTTTGATAATACATCTACAACTTCAAGCATAGAAGTATACCACACAGTCCATGACCAGACTGAAACAAGGGCTCCCATTCGAGCTATGACAGTGCTGGATTTGGATGGTGTGGAAACTGTGGTTGCTGCTTATACTTGTACCCCATTGGTAACGATTCCAACTAGTGAGCTAACAGATAGTGCTCATGTTAAAGGCAAAACGATAGCAGAACTAGGTTACGGTAACACTCCTCTAGATGTTATTCATTTCTCTGCCTCAAATCAGCAACAAGAAATGGAAGATTATGTGCTTGTTTTTCATAAAGAGCGTAGTGCCGATCTGATTCGTGTTGCTGACCTAATCAACGCAAATCAAAAAGAAGGTTTATCTACACCAGAAATGTGGGCTCAAGCAGGCGTTGCCACCCGCCCTCTCCCGCTAGCAGGTGTTCTTCAAGCTGCTGATCAGGATGAGCAGTTTATAGCAACTTTGAAAAGAAATCTGACTACTGGAGATATAGATCTAGTTTCTTTTCGCAAGGGGGCCTACTTCCGTCTGAATGATTTCATAAGCGAATATAATTTCTCCGACTACGAATATGTTCCTGAGCAAGAAATGTTCCGATCATTCCAGAACCTTTTGAAAACAGATTCAGGTTATAGCGATCTGACTCGTTAGAGTAAACAAGCTTGTGAAAATAGCTTTTCTGTCCAGTTTAGTAGTCGGATTTATTATCTGCTTTTCAGCAGCTTTAGCTTCATCGTGTGACTCAACAACAGAGAGAGCTCAGGTATCAGAAGTCTACCCGACTGCCGATACATTACCCGAAAATCTATTACGCTTCTATGTATATTTCTCCAAGCCAATGCAACGGCAAGATATTTTGTCTTCTGTCTACTTAACAGACAGTAGTGGGAATAAACTCGAAGGTGTATTTCTTGATAACAGATTTGATCTCTGGAGCCCAGATAGCTCACGCCTAACACTGCTATTTGATCCGGGGCGAGTAAAAACAGGGTTGGTTGCACACAATGCTATGGGACGAGCACTCAAAGCAGGACATAACTATAAGTTAGTAGTAGATACATCAGCTATAGATGCTAAAGGTTGTAGGCTGGCAAGCAGTTTTCATAAGTCTTTCAAAGTCACAGAGGCAGATTATGAAATACCTGACGTCAGCAAATGGAGTATCAGCCACCCTAAGAAGGACTCTAGTGAAGCATTGACAATTGACCTCAATGGAAAGATGGATCACGTTTCATTAGCATATCGCATTCGGGTGAAAGACAGAACTGGGCAAACTGTGGCTGGAAGTATAGAGCTTTCAAAGCAGGAACAACAGTGGATATTCATTCCAGACTACCCATGGAACCAAAGCCCTTACCAACTAGTGATAGATCCTGTGCTAGAGGATGTGGCAGGCAACCGAATTACTGGGTTATTCGATCAGCCCTCTCTAGTAAAGGAAAGTGCTGGTCAGCGACAGTGGATTACTCTCCCCGTGACACTATTAGACTAGGTTGAAGGTGTAGCAAATTAAAATGACTTTTCTACGATATATAAATTAGCTCGAGCTTTGTCAATTCAACAATGTCAGCTTGTTTCTTATCACTGCTTATGAACTTCTCACACCCATAGTGCAAAGCAGTGGCTATGTGTAGTGCGTCAGGTGCACGCAAATTATGACGGTAATATTTAAGTAAAAGGTCTTTTGCTAAGCTAGTCACTTTTGGAATCAAACTTAAAATTTTTATGCTTGTTTTGAAGTTAGCTGTTAAAATTTGATGGAGCTTTATTACGTCACCCTCAGATAATTTGCCCATTCTTAATAGCTTGTTAAAGCTAGCAATCATTTCTGCTTCTGAAAAATCGCTAGTTGCTAAGTCTTTTATAGGTTTTAGCTCTTCAATAACAGCACTTGTCCTAGCTTCATTAAGAAAAACAGAAGTGTAGCTGCTAGGATCAATGTAGGTCAAGATCTATATTCATCTCTTGCTGCTAGTACTGGGTTTACATCCACTCTTGGTAAACTTTCTCTAAGTGCTGCTAAGGCCTCGAAATCAATTCCTTGAGGTTCTTTATAGGCTTCTAATTGAATTACAGGTTTGCTGTTACTGGTTACTACAACCGTCTCACCACTTTTAACACGTTCTATAAGGCTACTTAGATTAGCTCTGAGTTCACTAGTTGAAACAATCATTTAATTTCTTTCTTGTACAAAAAGTACATTATGATCATAATGTACTTGATGATTTAGTTTATTGTCAAGATGGTAATTCTGTAGAAGTAGTGATGCTCTTAAATTGGTGAACTGATCTAGCAAAAAGCCTTATCCCTATATTGAAAGTAATTGAAAAGTGGGATGTACGATCATTACTTTCCTGCACTAGGTTAATCCAAATGCGTGTGCTTGAAGGAATCAGGATACTTGAGACCATAACCTAATAGACGGTCTAAAGCAGAATGACCAAATAAAAGAGTGCCCACAAAAAATAGCCATTGTAAATCACTCAGCAGACCAATCAGAAGAAAAAGAATTGCTACTGCTTTGTGATGAAACAAATTGTAGACCCAGCTACCAATTTTTGTGTTGAACACATATCCAATCATTCCTATATCTGGAGCTAAAAATAAAGCCAAATACCACCACCAAGCAATATCTAGCGTCGAAAAAAGCCAAAGAGCTAGACCAAATTCAGCTAGTTCTTCAATTTTGAGCAAGGTTTTCAAAAGCCTAACCTCCTTTAACTAATAGCTAAAATTAAACCAGTGAAGAAAATGACCTAATATAGTGCTCCAGAAAAGTTTTTTCCCTAGAGAAAAACTCCATCTGTGAGCATGTCATTCTGAGGAGCATAGCGACGAAGAATCTCTAAGGGCATTAACGCATGAGAGATCCTTCACTGCTTTCAGGATGACATTCCTTGCTTTGGATAAGACAATGATTTAATACCTACGTCAGATTGAGTTTAACTGCTCTGAGCTGCTCGTTGCTTTAGCTGCAGCACCAAACAAATAATAAGTACTAAACCTGTTAACAACACACCATAAGGTAAAAAAGTTGTGAGCACAACAAGACCTGCACAAATAGGGAATAACAGCATATCCATTATGCTTTTAATCTTTGGCCTTTCGTGAATAAACCATAGGCAAAGCAAAAATAGTGTCGTAGGGATCGTTACAGCAGCTGTGGCAGCTAGCAAACCAATTTTGGCATGATCGGTTAAATAGTCTACTATAACTGCAAGCCCTGCACCCACAGCAGCTAGCGAAGCAAAGATAATTATGTGACTGTAGCCCCAGACAAAAGCACCACGTAAACTTTTGAGCAAATGGTGATCAGCTTCATCAAAATAGAGCCACCAGCACACAAACATAATCATAAGCCCTCCAATGATTGTAGTTAAAAGCTCGAGGTTTGTAAGGTCACCACTTGTTAAGGAACTGATAGCTATAGTAATCGCCAGCAAAGACTCTCCAAGCACAATAATGGTTAGGAGACCATAGCGCTCAATAATATGATGACGATGATAACTCAAATCGCTAGCGCGTTCAGCATAAGCAGGAACAAATAATTCACAGGCAATCAGTATAAATATACCTAACAGCATAAAGTTTTCAGGCACAGTTAAGATCAGGATCGCCCAACCTATTTGACAGAGCGTCATACCAACAACGTAGCGTAGTGCTGTTACCTTATGTTCAGGATTATGCCTAGCAACCCGTAACCATTGGCTCACTAAAGACAGTCGCATAATAATGTAGCCAACCAAACCCAAACGAAAGTCAAAGTCAGTAAAGACATTATCAACACCTGCTGCTAGAACTAAAGCACCTGCCATTTGTACCAAAATAGCAATTCGGTAAGGTACATCATCTGTGTCATAAGAAGAGGCGAACCAAGTGAAATTTACCCAAGGCCACCAAATAGCAAAGAAAATAATCCCGTAAGTCAAAACACCATCAAAAATATGATCAGCAGCAATAGCATGATGTAGACCACCAGCAGCAGAAGCAATAGCAATGACGCTGACTAAATCATATAGTAGCTCGAGCGGTGTGGCAGCTCGGTGCTCTTCCTGATGATCTCTTACTAGCATAGGGCGTATAAAACGCCTGATAGATTGAGCTTTTTCGTTCATGTTGAGATTTTAACTATTAGCTTTTATAAAGTCTGTCATCGGGAACATAGTTGCTAATAAACCTTATAAGAAACACAAAATAATATTCATAAACCTCCTTGTAATAAACCTTGCGCTTGCCAATCCCTTCCTCCAAATCACTATTCAGATTTTCAATGATATGCCTTGCCACATTGGTAATTGACGACCACAATCCGTATCGACCAATACAACGACCGTGTCCGTCACTTTTTCTACGCTAAAAACGCTCCACACATCCATATTTAACACTATGCATGAATAATGTTAAACGGGAAAGGCTAAAACGCAAAAAACGGTAATCCTGCCAATGCTGAAAACATTACCGAGCAAAGGATTTAAAAAACTGCTCGGAGGATGGCAGGGCAGTGCCGGGTTAACACTACTCCTAATTGTGTTAACTAACTGCTCCTGACACTCAACAAGGGGGTGACAATCTTTTTTGAAAGTAATGTTCTTTTAAGTCGAAATTCATAAAATTCTATTTCTTAAACCGTCGTTCCACTTCAGTTTTTAAGCTTCGGTTAAATGCGGGATAACCCTGTGCATAAATTTTAGATAGCCAGCCCCCCATTAACCAAGTCAAACCTTTCATAATTTCATCAGTTTGAATAAATCGGGTTTTGCCATTGTCCGCAGGTTCTACTTTAAAATGGTGATTATCTCTGATTCCTCCAGGTCCTTTTTCCGCCCAATAAAATTCTTCTCCGTTTACAACGGTAATCGTGTGTTCAATAGTAGTGAACTTTTCCTTAGCAGAATTGAGCTGAAAAACAAAAGTATTTTTTGCACCATTTTTAATTTCCCCCTGAATATCTACTAGCATAAACGCCCAATCCTTATAAGATTTTGTATCCGTCAACACCGACCATACTTGCTCAGGAGTGGCATCAATAACGATGTCTGTGTAAAACGTGTAATGCGACATTTTCAACTTTTTGACTTTTATATTCTCGTTTTGATTTGAATCTGTGTTCATAATTCTTATCTGTATAACACTACTAGAAATGTATGTCGCTTCCTCCATCGACTTTTATCATTTGTCCTGTTATATACCTAGAATCATCAGAAGCTAGGAAAACTACTACAGGTGCTATGTCTTTTTCAGCATCGCCAATATAGCCTAGAGGGGTCATGTCTGTTAGTCCCTCTTCGCCAACTTTATCAAACAACCTATTTGATAAATTGCTGTAAAATACGGGTGCTAGGCTATTTACAGTTATTTTATCTGGTCCCCATTCTCTAGCCGCTACCATTGTGAGACCGTGAACACCTGCTTTCACGCCTGCATACACACCGAAACCCGGAGCACCTACAGAAGCTGCACCCGATGAAATATTGATAATTCTGCCGCCACCATTTTCCTTTAAGATTGGATAGCATAAACGCATTAAATGCCATACTGCTTCAAATCCACTTTTTACTGTGTTGTTCCAAATCTCTTTAGTATGATCCATAATTGAAACACCTTGAGTGGTGGAAATCGCATTATTCATTATGATATCAAGTTTTCCGAATTTCTTCATCGTTTCATCTACGAGCGTCTTCAAATCCTCATAGATCATGACATCACATTTCAAAGGTAACGCTTCAACTCCGTACTTTTCGCATTCGTCAGCTACTTCCTGGAGTTTGTCCAAACTTCTTGCACAAATGGCAACGTTGGCCCCTTCTTTGGGAAAAGCTATTGCCGTAGCTTTTCCCAAGCCGCCACTTGCTCCTGTTATTATTGCAACCTTATTCTCTAGTTTCTTCATATTGATTGACCTCTATTCCTTTGGTGTAAGTATTTCTTCTATCTTGTTTAAGAATTCGTGCCGCGACATAGAATTAATCATTCCGACTACCCATTCAGCATCTGCTCCACAAATGTTGTGAACCGGAGTATCGGTTGTCGCACATTCATAAATCTTGTCTGCAACTTCCTGCGGATTTGCTTCTGATCCACTTTGCTTCCGCATTTGCTCACTTGCTGCAGCAGAGTGAGTTGCTATTTTTTGCGCAGCAGCCTTGAGCTCTTCGTCTCCTTTTTCGAGATTGTTGTCTGTTGAAGAACCAAAGTTCGTTCCATAACCTCCAGGGGCGACGGCTTTTACAGCGATATTAAAAGGTTTGTAATCCAAAGCCATCGACTCAGTCAGACCCTCCATCGCATATTTGGAAGCGCAGTATGTCGAATAGAGTGGAAGCCCAAAATAGCCTGCTGCGGAAGTTACATTTATTATCGTGCCGTCTTTTTGCTTGCGCATTATTGGTAAGACCGCTTGGCTTACCCTTATTGCACCAAACACATTTGTATCGAACATTTTGAGGGTCTGTTCGTCACTAAATTGCTCAAGATAACCGCTCGCACCAATCCCTGCATTGTTTACCAAAACATCAATTGTTCCAAATTTCTCGATTGTTTCCGAAACAACATTTTCAATACTTGTTTTGTCCGTTACGTCCAATTCTGTAACCAACACACTTTCTAAATTATTAAGCTCCTGTTCTTTTTCCGGCGAACGCATTGTTGCTACAACTTTCCACCCTTCACTTTGAAATTTCTTTGCTGTTAAATTTCCAAATCCCGACGATGCTCCTGTTATCAATACTGTTTTATTCATAAATTTTTAGACTCTCTTGTTGTAATTTCCTCGCCAATATAGTTTTGGCAATCAATTGTAAATATATAGCAGTGACTTATAAGTTTGAATACATAAAACTACTCATTACTTGCACAAAACTATAATTCTTTGTAAAAATTGTGTATTGAGAGAAAAATATCGTTTATTATCAGGAAAACTTAGTGGAGAGTTGTAGAAAATGGAAAGTCAGAAAAAAGAAATGAAGGAACTTATTGAACTATTAGAAAAAAGTACGCCCGAGGACGGCATACACGATACTAATGTTGAGGGTTTTTTTACGTTTCGAGGTTCAGAACCACACCATAAAACCCGTATTATTTACGAACCCGGCATCGTTTTCGCGGCTCAAGGAAAAAAGAATGTCTATCTGGAAGGCAAAAGGTACGATTACGAGCCTGGAAACTTTCTTACTTTATTTGCCCCGTTACCTGTCGAATGTGAAGTTACCGAAGCAACCGATGAAAAACCTCTGCTGGGAGCTGGAGTTTATTTTGACCAAAACAAACTTGCTAGGCTTATGTTAAAAATGGAGGCA
This sequence comes from Trueperaceae bacterium, assembly GCA_965223045.1. Classification (GTDB taxonomy): domain Bacteria; phylum Deinococcota; class Deinococci; order Deinococcales; family Trueperaceae; genus CBDCVN01. Next base: position 951,819 of record CBDCVN010000013.1, on the reverse strand, counting down.
ATCGAGCAGCCTAATAAAAAAAACATTGAAATTAATCTGTCTGCTATATTTTCCGCCCGGTTAGAAGATAATATGCTCGATGCAATAATACGCTTGTTAAAAACTCTAAATAACCCAAGCGAAGCAGCTATCCTCGGTGATGCAATTGTAGATGAAATTTATTTTCGTATTTTGAGCAATTGGCAAGGAGGCAGACTTGTCCATCTGCTCCAACAACGCGGACAAATCAGACAAATCTCCAAAGCGGTTGAATACATTCATCAAAATCTTGATAAACCTCTATCGATAGAAGATATGGCTAGTATTGTAAATATGAGTGCTTCGGGTTTTCACAAAAAATTCAAAGAAGTAATGCACTTTCCTCCGCTGCAGTACGCAAAATCAGTTAAGTTGAATAGAGCTCAGAACTACATAATGGAAGGCAAAAAGGTTAGCGAAGCGGGTTATATGGTTGGTTACAATAGCCCGGCACAATTTAGTAGAGAATACAGACGTTACTTTGGCGTTTCTCCCTCAGCTACCTAAATCTATACAAAGTAAAGACTGTCTAGGTCCCATCCCTCTCTCCTCCGCGAAAACAAGTCGCTATCGCCCGTCGACATGCCTAAGTCGGACACAGACGCGTCCCCCCACCTCGGCCAGAGCCACCAATGCACGCACTCGCCCGACCAAACCGCCTCACAATCATCTTTAGGTACTTTATATATTTGATTCATTTTAATTATACCCTTCCGTAACACATCTAATCTTTTAAGTACATATCATAAATTTACGTGTTAAACATCAATGAATTACTTTCTGCTCACGTATAATTGGAGCAACCTCATTACCTAGAAGGCTTATACTTTCAAGCATCTGCTCATGGGCAATCATCACATTGGTCATTTGTAAGTTGATGCGGTCAATACCTTCTAGCACTTCATCAAGATAAAGCACTTTTTCAGTTACTTCTTTTGCATCGCCAATTAAAAAAGATCCACTTGGGCTACAAGAGGCATCGAACTGTAATCTGTTGGGTGGTGCCCAGCCACGCTCTCTACCTATGGAACCCATCATATGTGCGTAGCCCGGGTAAAAAATATCTCTAGCTTTTTCTGAACTTGTTGCCACGTAACCAAAGGCATGAACACCTACTTTAAGTTGCTCAGGCTTAAAACCGGCTTGAACCCCAGCCTTACGATAGAGATGAATGTGGGGGCGAAACCTTTTGAATTCACCGCCAATGATTGCAACCATCAAGGGCAAACCAAGGCTACCAGCTCGAGCAAAAGATTCTGGCGTCCCTCCAACCCCAATCCATACAGGTAAGGGGTTTTGAACAGGACGAGGGTAAATTCCTTGACCTGAAAGAGGCGCTCGGTACTTACTGACCCAGTTAACAGGATTGTTTTTGCGTAGCTCGAGCAAGAGTGCTAACTTATCAGCAAAGAGTTCATCGTATTTGTTCAAGTCAAGACCAAAAAGTGGATAAGCATCTGTAAAAGACCCTCGCCCTGCCACAATTTCTGCACGTCCATTAGAAATAAGATCAAGTGTCGCAAACTGTTGAAAAACACGAACAGGGTCAGCTGCACTGAGCACTGTAACTGCACTTGTCAAACGAATGTTCTTAGTGCGGGCAGCTGCAGCTGCAAGAATCAGGGTAGTTGCTGAATCTAGGAACTCTTCACGGTGATGTTCACCTACCCCAAAAGTATCAAGGCCAACCTTATCTGCTTGAACAATTTCTTCGATAAGGTCATTCATACGTTCACTGGCAGGTTGAGCAACCTTTGTTTCAGGGTTAATGACTTGTGCAGCAAAGCTATCAATACCGATTTGCATAGTACTCCTTAATTCAATACATTCTTATCAAAGCAACTGAAATGACTAAGCTCTAAATAAAAGCTATAAACTTAGTACCCTCAAATAATTCACCTTTGAAATATGGCATTAATCCTGCTAAAGGTTCCAACTAAAATCATAATAAGGAAAAACCCACAAAGGCTATATTTTATAGTTTGGAGTCATATTTCTCTCTTGCTCTTAAAATTTTATCTATGTTTTCCTTTTGCCAAGCATGAACTTCAGCATAAACACTACCTACTGTTTTGCCTAGTTCAGTCGCAGAATATTCAACTCGCGGTGGAATCTCTTGATAAAACTCACGATTAATTAACCCATCACGTTCTAACTCTCGTAACTGTTGAGTTAGCATTTTTTGCGAAATTCCGGGGACTGCCTTGTGTAGCTGATTAAAGCGAATAGTACCATTGGCTCCTACAGCATACATAATAAGATTTTTCCATTTACCTCCAATTACTCCCAATGCGTCTCTTACTTCACAGGAATCTAAATTACAAGTTTTGTGTTCCATTTTTGCTATTAAACCTCAAATAGAAAGTCACTCACCTTTTGGTACCTACTTGCTAAATGGTACTTACTTAAATATTATAACAAACGTTGCTAGCAATAATTAATTTAGGAGACAATTATGAATAATCAAGTATTTTCACCTCAGAATTCTACAATGCTGCTTATTGATCATCAAGATGGAACAATGGGCTGGGTTCATTCCGCAGAGTTAAGCGAGATTAAAATGAATACCATTGCCTTAGCTAAGGCAGCAAAGGCTGTAGGTATTCCATTGGTGTTAACATCTAGCCAAGAAGATCAGGCCCAAGGATTACTTTTCAAAGAACTACAAGAAGCTATACCAGATGCTTACGAGAAGCGTGTACAACGGGCAGGTGTAGTTAATTGCATGGACGATAATAGTTTTGCTGAAGCAGTAAAAACTACTAATAGGAAAAACTTGATTATGGCGGGGATAACAACAGATGTTTGCATTGTTTATCCTGCTATCTCAGCCCTTGAAGATGGCTATAACGTTCAGGTAGTAGTTGATGCTTGTGGATCGCCAACTAAGACAGCTGATGAAATTGCTTTACGCCGTATCGAAAGAGCAGGGGTTACTCTAACCTCTACAAACCAATTGATTGCTGAGTTAGCACAGGACTGGAGCAGTGAAGATGGTCAAAAATTAGTAACTGTTCTTTTTGAAGAGATCCTTTCAAAACAAAACTGATTTTTGCTTGCTCTATTATTACAGCGCAATGTCGTGGTAAAATTTTACTGTACTCGCTCCGAAGCTTTGCTTTGGAATGTATACTTAAGATGTATGCTTAAAATGATCTGTTTTGTTTGACATGACGTAAAGTGTCTAGGATATGGATTTTCAAGTGGAATTTGGGGAGTCGAAAGGCATTTTTAAGCAATGTTGCGCTGTAATGCTATTCAAGGAGGATAGATAGTGTATGTTCGTTACGCTTTCCTACTAACTTTAACATTAATTGTTCACTTGCTATCTTTAGCCACGTCTCAAATGTGTGGGGGAATTACTTATGATACTACTTCGGTAATGTGTGGTGATGGATTTGTGTTAGTAACTAAGAGTAGCACCTCTGAAGTTTCCTGTGTAACCTCTAAAACTGCTGATGCTCTTGTTGCTCGTGGTTGGGGTACTATAGCAGAAGAAATTACTCCAATACAAATCACACAAGATCAATACTCTACACCAAATACTGCTGTTCCCAAGGTTACAACTTATGAGAATTTTGATGCTAGTAACGCTGTTTTGCTATTGTTGGACCACCAAGTAGGGACTATAACTTGGATGCACTCAGCTGCAAAAGAAAAAGTTAAACGTAACACTTTAGCACTAGCAAAGGGTGCTAAGGCTGTAGGTATGCCTATTATTTTAACAAGCAGCTTAGAAGAGAATTTTCAGGGCCCTCTGTTTCCTGAGCTTCAAGAGATACTTCCCGAGGAATTTGCTAGTCGTATAAAGCGCTCTGGGATTGTTAATGCTTTTGATGATGAAAACTTTAGGGCAGCTGTTGAACAAACAGGGCGTAAAAAGTTAATTATGGCTGGCTTATTAACAGAGGTATGTGTTATTTACCCTGCACTGACTGCCTTGGCTGAGGGATATGAAGTACAAGTAATTGCTGATGCATCTGGTTCTGCTACAGAGGAAAACGATCGCTATGCACTTGACCGTATAAGGCAAGAAGGAGGTTCAGTGACATATACAATACAAATTTTATCTGAGATGGTTAAAGATTGGACTGTAGATCCTGGACCAGCAATGATCCCAGTTTTAGGAGATTTAACTATTGCAATTGATGCTGAATCAAAGACTGAATAAAATACTGATTAAAAACTAGTAACTGTTCTTCGAAGAGGTTCCTTCAAAACAAAATTTAGTTTTGTTACTGTCTGCTTTGCTCACTAGGTGAGATAACTCAATTCTTAAATATAATGAAATGATAAGTATTACAAGAGCCCATCAACGTATGACAAATGGGAACGATTTCTTAAGGATAGAAGTTGTTTATCCAGGAATCAACTTAGAAAATCCAATGGATCTTGGTCTTGGACCACTTGGCAAATTTGACCACATTACAGTCAGGCCAGGTGTAGTTGTAAGTATGCATCCTCATAAAAATGATGAAATCTTAACATACTTACAAAAGGGAACTCTTATTCACGAAGATAGCGAGGGTTATACTACTTCTATTCATAGCAAAAACTTGATGCTTATTAGCGCAGGACAAGGCATACTTGTTGAAGAATCAAATCCTGAAGAACGCCAAGAAATTGTTGAAGGTTTACAAATCTTTATTCGTCCAGAAAAAGCTGACTTGGAACCAAAAATTCAGTTTTATAAAATTAATGAAGACCCAAAGGTAAATGAGTGGCGCTTAATTGCTGGACCTAAGGGGTCTAATGCTCCAATGGAAATTCGTAGCTACATCAAAGTTTACGATGCAAAAGTCATGCAAAGCACTTTGCAATTACCTAAAGTTGGTGACCTAACTGGATATTTATATGTTTATGATGGCATTATAATGCTAAATAGGAATAAACAATTAAGCAAGGGGGATGGCATTATTGCTAGAGGCAAAGAGGTAGAACTTTCAGTAAATGAAGAGGCTCATATAATGTTTTTTCTCTTAGATGAAAATGCAGAATATACTCGCTCTGGTATTTACAGTGGTTAAAAAAATAAAGAGGTAATGAATACTAACAAAACCTTTCACAAAAATTCAAGGAGAGTCATGAAAATTTCTCAGATATCTTTTTTAATCCTAATAAGCATTTTTTTTATAACTTCTGTTATTGCTCACGATGCAACTTCTGCAATATGTGGTGAGGGACTTGTATTAATTATAAAAAATAACACCTCTGAAGTTTCTTGTGTCAAGCTTGAAGTAGCCAATGCTCTTGTTGAACGTGGTTGGGGTACTATAGCCGAAGAAGCTTCCCCACTTCCAAAGGCTAAAGATGGTTCAGAAGGTGCTCTTACAGAATTGCAACTTGACACACCTATTTATGTTCCTAAAGATGAAGGGGAAATAATTTCTATTCCGGGCACTGATATTACTATAAAAGTACCAGCTTCAAAAACAAAAGGTGCTTTTGCAATGTTTGAAGATATAGTTCAACCGGGCTTCGGCCCACCTCGCCATACCCACACTGATCAAATCGAAATTTTCTATTTTTTAGAGGGTGATTTTGAAGTTCTCGTGGGTGATTCCATGCTTCAGGTTAGTGGTGGTGACATTGCTGTAGTTCCAGTTAACACAGTGCATGCTTTTCGTAATATAGGTGACACACCCGGATACTTGACTTACCTTGTATCTCCCGGAGGGGGAGGTTTTGAAGGCTTTTTATATGAACTGCGTGAAAATATGCAGGGTGAAGATATGCCTAGCGGAGAGGTTTTAAGTGAATTGGGGGAGCAATATGGTATAGAATTTGTTGGTCCACCATTACATGATTAATAGATGGTTGCGAAAGATTTATTTTATCAGCGAGAACCAAGCTGGTTGCCACTCGGATTTGAGGAACCAGAGCTGAGTATAAATAAATCCCTTTGGAGCGGTTGGCCTCTGGATGTTGGTAGCTTGCTATCAATATCTAAGCCAGAGCTATGAATTAGGGAAGCCCCCGAATTTATTTGTGGGGTCGTTCACTCTGAATAAATTTATAAGGAGTTTGCACATAGAAAATCATCATGTACAAAACGCTGGTTGGTTAAGAGCTGCTATTCTTGGTGCAAATGATGGGCTTGTGTCAACTGCAAGTCTCATTGTTGGTGTAGCTGCATCAGCAGCAGAAACAGGAGATATACTTATTGCAGGAATCGCAGGGCTTGTAGCAGGGGCAACGTCTATGGCTGCGGGTGAATATGTTTCTGTTAGCTCTCAAGCAGATACTGAAAATGCAGACCTTGCCAGAGAAAAGCAGGAGTTGATTGACAACCCAGAAGCGGAACTTCAAGAGCTTGCCCAATCATTTGTTGTTAAGGGAGTTGACCAATCCACTGCTTTGGAAGTAGCGAAGCAACTTACAGCTAAAGATGCTTTGGGTGCACATGCACTTGGGGAACTAGGTATTTCAGAAATCACTGCAGCAAAACCCTTACAGGCTGCTTTAACTTCTGCTGCCACTTTTGCTGTTGGAGCAGCATTACCATTATCTGTAGTTCTACTAGCTACTTCACAAACACTCATCTACGCAGTCATGATTTTAACACTGATATTTCTTGCCGTTCTAGGAGGAATAGGAGCAAAAGTTGGTGGTGCAAATATAGTCAAGGCTGCTCTAAGAGTTACTTTCTGGGGAGCTATAGCAATGGCAATAACTGCCCTAGTTGGCGCACTGTTTGGGGCAGTTGTTTAACAACAATGCTGACTATCAAATACAGGAATTGATAGTTAAGGGGAATTTTAAAAGTAGATTAGACTGTTCACCCTAGATTCAATCTGCAAAGATTTATCAATGAAAAGCGAATTACCTTTTATCTTAGCTTAGATATTGCTCAAGATAAAAGGAAAAGCAATTATTACCTGAACAGGAGTTACTAATACTAAATGAATACCTTTACTTTATATAAAAAATACTTTTTTATAGGGCTGATAGTATGCTGTTTTTTTATATTTGCTGGAGGATTAGCCTATCTAGAAGAAGAAAAGTCATCTCATGGGAGCATCCCTGCCTATGCCAGCACACTCGAGAACATCCCCACAACCAAAGAACAAACAAATCTTGAAACCTCTTTGTTATACTTGTTAGAAGGACTAGAAATATGGGGGGCATGGCTAGACCCTGCTAATGAAGTTGGCCTACTTCCTGAAGCCGAGGGGCGTTTTATGATTCCTAATACGCCCATTTTGCAAACAGGAGGCGCAATTCCTAGTGGTATAGCGATAACAGGTTTTGCTCAACCTATAGTTATAAGCCGTGATGGAATACCTCAAGGATTTGCTGAAAACGAATACCTCTACGAACAGCTTTTGATTAAATATGATGACAGTGTTGAAGATATATTTCAAAAGGTACCTTACCTTGACAGATTGAACTATCAATATGGAGTTGGGATGGATGGGCGCACAGTCAAAGTTTATCGTAAATCCATTGAAGCAGAATTCACGTTGTTGGCGACACTCCAAAACATGGGAGCGCCCCCAGAAGTTGCCGAGGCTTGGGTAAAAGAATATGCAAAGGTGGCTTCTTTACCTCAAACTATTCAGTTAGCATGGTTGATTGCAGGTAATCCACTTGCAGAAGTTTATCAACCGCATGTTAAATCTGTACTCGAGCCTTTAAGTCTAAGTACCCTACAGATTAATGGAGCTCAGAATACAGGGTGGGTTAACCAAGACCCTTTTTGGGTAGAAGCTCAAAAACAACCTTTTATAAAAGCATTTACTGATCTACTTAGTAATGCCAATGAAGAGATTAAAAGGAGTTTTATTGTTGCTTTATTTTTCCTCGAGCCCACTTCTCAAACTACTGGTATTACTGATAGTAGCGACAATTTTGCTCTGAGGCCCAAACCTAATTTTGGGCCTAACCAACAAGGTATAACTCCCACAGTCAGCAGTAGCTCTTCTTTTTCTGGAGAAGAGAGTACAGCTCAGGGCTCAACTGTTAATCAAAGTTCATCAAATTCACCTTCAGCCAATAATTTAAAGGCCTCTAGTGGAGCGGGAATTCCAAACATTCAGATAATACCCAGAGAACAGCAAAATGGTGGTTCTCTGTTTAATGGTGCATTTTACGAAAATAGACCGATACCTTTTCCTGAACATGGTAAAAGTAAGGGTTATTCCAACTTGTTTTACTGGGCTCATCTTGAAGCTAAGGAGAAAGGTGAATTTGGTTTACATGCCCATGAAGGGTTTGAAATCATGACCTTTGCTCTCAAAGGTTCTTTAGAACACTATGACACCAGCACTCAAAAATGGGTACCACTAACAGCAGGTGAGGTTCAGGTCATTCAAGCTGGAGATGGAGTGCAGCACTCTGAGCGCCTTGAAAAAGGTTCTGAGGGTTTCCAGATTTGGTTTGATCCAGATTTTAGCAAATCATTGCAACACAAGGCTACTTATCAAGACTATAAAGCAAATTTATTTACTGAGACTGACGTTAATGGCATCAAGACAGTGTTTTATGTTGGTGACAATAGAGTTGTTCGGAAATAAATAGTTTAAACAATCAAAAAATTCCAAAGCCCCCCACAGACAGCTATAACGCTATCTGCAAAACCTGCCTTGCGATTCCGAAAGGCATGCACTAGTATATTAAAGCGTTTCATACCTCCTATGGCATGTTCTACATATATCCTTGCTTTGCCCAGCCTTTTATTCCTCTCCTTCTCTGCTTCTGTTAGCTCTGGATTAGGATTCTTTTTACTCTTCCTTGGCTTTTTCTTTGGTATCGCTGCTCCTATCCCATAATCCTTGTTTATACCTTGATAACCTGAGTCTAGATTTGCTCTTTTTCCCTCCTCTTTCAGCCAGCCTTGTTTAGGTGGAAACTCCTCCTTAAACATCCCATAGTCATGTCTCCGCCCAGCAAATGTCCTTCCTACATAGATTATTACCTTTCTTCCTGTTGCTATTATTGTGTTTTTTACCGTGTGACCCTTCTTTTTTCCACTATATAGCTCCTCCTGCTTTTCTTCTTCACTAGGGCGTCTATGTTTCCTTTCTGTAGCATCAATCAGTATTTTTCTTGCTTCTTCAAGCGCTTCTTTTAACTCCTCAGGTGTATTGAACTCTCTCTTAGGCAACATACCTAATTTTGCCAAGGCTGCTGAGAGAATTGGCAGCAGCTTATGTACCCAATAGTGTGCACTGGAACGAGACATATCAAACTTCTCTGCTAATTCATCCATTGTAGGATAACTTTTCAGGTAGTAGAGAATAAATTCGAGTTTGTGTTTAGTAGAAGGAAGTTTACTTTTTCTTCCTCCTCCCCTAGATCGTTCTCTTTCCCCTTTAGCTTGTTGTTCTTCATAGTCTTTTTGACTTCGCTCCTCATATACCTCTTCAAACACTGTCTCTAACTCATTTATCTTTTCTTCAGGCAAACCTGTCAAGGCTCTTACTTGTCTGTCACTTCTGGTTTTGAAAACTACCATACTAGCTACTATTTTAGCTGATTTGGCTATTTCCGAACAACTCTAATGCTCCTATTCAAGCAGAAACAGAGGGGTTAAATATCAAAAAACTAACCCTTTCAGCTACTGAGCATAAGCTCGAGCTTAACCCAAACAGTATTTATTCTATGTATGTAATTAATGGGAATATTGCTTTTGAGGGACAGCAAACAAGCAAAGATACTTACATTATTGTTCAAAATATGAACTCAATTAATCTAGCCGTATCCAAAGAAAGTCAATTATTCTTTGTTGAAACACCTAAAAGGCCTAGCTACACCACATATTTAGAAGGCAATAGGGGGAATAACTAAGGATGTTACTTTGGACTCACCTAAGATTTACCATGATTAACTTTGCCAGACACATTATATTCTCAATCGTAGCTGCATTGTTGCTTTTATCGGTACCCGTGCAGGCCAAGGACCAAAATCTGTATAAAGGTTTCAAAGTGCCACCACAAGAAATCTCTTCAGAATTTCCTTACACACATAAATATGTTGAAATTCTTGGCTTTAAAATGGCTTATGTTGATGAAGGGCATGGTGACCCAATCCTTTTTCTACATGGTCAACCCACCTCATCTTATCTATGGCGCAACATTATGCCGTTCATGGAGGGTAAAGGCCGCATCATTGCACCAGACAATATTGGCTTTGGCAAATCAGATCAGCCAGAAATAGATTATACCTTTCGCGATCATTACAAGTATTTTGAGGCCTTTGTCAAAAAGTTGGACTTGAAAAACATCACACTGATTGTGCATGATTGGGGTTCTGCGCCTGGACTGCACTACGCAGCGCAACATCCCGACAATATTAAAGCAATCGCGACTATGGAATCGCTGATCGAGCCTATTCTCCCTGCAAAAAGTTACAACGAGATGCCAATCGATATGGCCAATTTTTTTCGTACTGTACGTGATCCTGAGAATGGTAAAAAGCTACTGATCGAAGAGAACAAGTGGTTGAATGAATATCTGGATGACCACATCGTTCGTCCGTTGGCAGAAGAAGCACTTGAAGTCTATAAAGCGCCATTCCCGAGCGAGAAATCTCGTATTCAAATTAATCAGTGGGCTAATGAAGTTCCTATTGCAGGTAAACCAGTTTATACCAACAAGATCATGACCGATTACAATGTGTTTCTAGAGGAAATGGAAATCCCATGGTTGTTTCTCTACGCATCACCGGGTGGAACAAACCCACCTGAAGCTGCTGAGTACTGGGCTGAACGTGCGAAAAACATAGAAACTGTCTATATCGGTGCAGGACTGCACTATGTCCAGGAAGATCAACCTTATGCAATTGGGCGCGCTATCTCAGATTGGTATCGACGTCTTGAGAACAAGTAATTAACTGGAGCAAGCTGGAGCTCTCGTTAGGAAGTTACATTCCAATACCTTAATATTTAATAGAGAATAATTATGTATTACAAGCGAGCTGTATCAATACCTTACAAAAGACTCCTATCCCGTAATGAGCTTAAAGTTTTTACTTCCTGTCGTGTTATTTCAAAACTTGAAGATATAATAAATAAAACAAGATTACCAAAAGCTGAAGTTGTTGAAATTATTAATACCTTTATTGCTGAAAACCTAATGTATAAGTTTGATTCTTACAAGAGTGCTGAGGCTTATAAGGAATCACAAAGACCAAGATTAAAAATTAAAGTTACAACTGCACCAAAGGCTAACTCCTTTCAATTTTCTGTAGCAGAATCAAGGAATCACAAAACATATTAGAGGGATGAGGACAGAAATGATTAAAGTCATACGTGGTACAAATCTAGTTGGACATGGCCCAATTAAAATATTTTATCCTGGAGCTACCTTAGACAATAAGGATACAGGTATTTCAAGTATTGGAAGAATTGACCACGCCTTTTTTGAAGGTAATACAATTATAAAAATGCATCCGCATATCAATGATGAAATCTTAACTTATTTTAGAAGTGGATATGCTGAACATATTGATACAGAAGGTTATTCTGCAAACATCAGCAATACCAAATTGATGTTGATGAAGGCGGGGAAAAGCTTTTACCATGAAGAAAAGGTAATCGATAAAGGGGAACCTCTAGAAGGACTCCAAATATTTATCCGTCCAAAGTTAAAAGATCTAGAGCCTGTTGTAACATTTTTGGATTTAACAAATCCATATAGTGAAAATGAGTGGAGGTTAATAGCTTCTCCAACACCTGAGACCACGTTACAATTTACCAGCCAAACATGGATCTATGACATTAGAGCTAAAGAGAATCTAACTTTGCAACTCCCAAAACTTGGCAGAGAGAATCTAACTTGCTTACTTTATGTATTTAATGGCTCAATAAAGGTGAACGATACCTCTCTCTTATCAAAGAAAGATAGTGTACTTATAAAATATGAAACCATCTCGATACAAACAAATGAAATAACTGATTTGGTATTGTTTGTAACAGACGAAGCAGCAGAACATTATGATTGAGCTTACCCCCAAAAACTGGACAGAAAACCCCGGCGAAATTAAGGTCCATAGAAGATGTAAAATATCTAGAATATGGAGATATAAATGAGCCAGACAAAAGGAATAAGAAAAACATATAAGAAAGAATTCAAAGCTAAAGTTGCAGCAGCAGCCATAGTTGGAGAGAAGAATCTTGCAGAATTAGCAAATCAATATGGTGTACACACCACTCAAATTAAAGAATGGAAAAAAGCTGGATCAGAAGCATTGCATGAAAGATTTTCACTACTAAGGGGCAGGAAAGCCAAACTGCAAGAACGTAGAGAGGCTGCACTGTACGAACAGATTGGCAAATTGAAAATGGAACTAGATTTTTTGTCCAAAGGGCTCAAAAACTGAGTCAAGAGGAACGTATGTTGATAGTCGATCCAAGGCACCCTCAATTGAGCATTACTAAGCAATGTGAGTTACTGAGACTGAATCGTAGTAGTTATTACTATCGACCTACAGGAATTAGTGACCTCAATGAAAAGTTGATGCAAAGGATAGATGAGTTGTATACAGATCATCCTTTTCTAGGTTATCGCAAGATAACAGCAATGCTAAATAGAGAAAGCTATAAGGTCAATCATAAAAGAGTATATCGTTTGATGTGTCTGATGGGTTTGCAAGCTATATATGCCAAACCCAAACTAAGTAAACCAAAGGAAGGACATAAAATTTACCCATACCTTCTGAAAAACAAAATCATAAACAAACCAAATCAGGTATGGGCTAGTGATATTACGTATATACGTTTGCAAGGAGGATATTGCTATCTGGTAGTAGTAATGGATTGGTATAGCCGTTATGTTGTTTCATGGGAAGTTTCGAATAGCATGAAAGCAGAGTTTTGTATAGAAGCATTAGAAGAGGCGTTGGAAGGAGAGAAGCCAGAGATATTCAATACAGATCAAGGTAGTCAGTACACAAGTCATGAGTTTACGGATATATTGAAGGCAAACGAAATAGCAATCAGCATGGACGGAAGAGGGTGCTACATGGATAATATATTTACAGAAAGGTTGTGGAGAACGGTAAAGTATGAAGAAGTATATCTAAAGGAATACAAAAATATAGAGCAAGGAAGGGAAGAAATAGGAAAGTACTTACAATTTTATAACAGTGAACGTCCGCATCAATCATTGCAGTACAAAACGCCTGAATTAGTTTACAGAGAGGAGAAAACTAAATCAATAATAACAGGATAGGTTGTTATCAAGCTTACAAACAATGTAATCTCAATTTGATATCATTTTAGTAGGTCTTAATTAACCTTAATTTTTTGTCCGATCAATTGGGTTCACCTCAGATGGAGGCATGTTTAGCGGCCTTGTATATCCTCCTGCTTACCCTAAGAAAGTTTGAAATGAGACTATAAGTTAAAAAATTTTTCTTAGTAGGACTGTATCATTTTTAAGCTTTGATATGAACTGTTGAGATTTTGATTGTCATACCTTGTTACAGTGCTTTGGCACAATTTTCTATAACGAGATATTTATATAAATCAATGATTTATATAAATATAACTACGATAATTAGATAATCGTTAATTCTTACTCGAGATCACTAAATTACTGCCCTAATGGAATATGGTCTTGTCAAATGGATAAAAGCTATTATTAAGCAAAAATTAAGATATTTAGAAAAAATAAATTATCAATGTTCTGGAAATATTTAATAATGAGAATTTGACAATCGTAAGTAAAGTGTAATGATAACGTAAGTAAAAATGATAGTTTCAATGATAATTTTAGGATTATGGATTTAGATAGTACTAATCTAAAAAGAAATTTAGCAAAAACCAAATCACAATTGTGTTTCTTATCCTGCTACTATCTAACCTCTTTAATAACTAAAACTAGGAAGGCAATTAGTTGCAACAAAATCTTAAATTAAATGGAGAGTATAGTTACCCAGAAAAATCTTTTCCTTTTATCCATAGAGTGAAATAAGGTAGGAAAAATCACTAAGAATAATTGCTTCTTAGGCAATAGAACACCTACTACCCAGTGTAATCTTCTTTTGTAAACCAACTAAAACTTATACAAAACTTGCTTATTTTCCCCGCTTAACACTATCTCAAATCATTAATTCCTTTGGTACTGGTGTTTTATAAAACTCAAATGCCTCCCTCAATCTTTTTATCTCTTTTTTCATTACTCCCTTTATTTCCTCTACCCTCATTGGTATTCCCTCCATCATTACCTCCAAATGCTTCCTTAAATCTGCTTGTGTTTCCCAGCATTTATTATGTATGTACTCCTTCTTTAAATACTTCCATAGCCTTTCTATTGGGTTGAAATCTGGTGAGTATCCCGGTAGAAATTCTAACCTCAACCATTTTGAATTCTCTTTTACCCACTCTTGCAACCACTTCGCCCTGTGAAATGGTGCATTGTCACATATAAGCATTATCTTTGCTTCCCTCATCTCCCTTTTCATGTGGCAGATAAACCTTCTAAACCTCTGAGCATTTACCTTGAACTTTGTTAGCACTCCATGGAATTCTCCTGTCCCTAACTCTAATGCCCCTATCAAATTTACTCTCCCATGTCTTCCATAGTTCTTGATCTCTACTTTTTCTCCTCTTAGCCCCCATGTGCTCGCTAGTGTTCCCTGCGTTTGGAACCCTACTTCATCTTGATAAAATATCCTCCATCCTGCCTTTATCTTCTCCTCGTACAGCTTTGGTAGTGTTTCTTGTATCCACTTTCGCCTCTTCTCTTCATTCTTCCTATACAGCAAATGTATTGCTTTATGGAAACTTAATCCCAGTTTCCTTAATATTACAGCGCAATGTTGCATATTAAGTAAGGGGAAGTGCGAAAAAAGTGCGAGTGTGAATAATAAATTAAGGCTATGAAAAACATTTATAAAGCACACAATGAAATATTAGAAGAGGCCGTAAATTTAAGTCCTCCAGAATGCAACTTAGTTGAAGCAGATATAGAAGCGCTAGCAAAAGAACTCAAAGAATACGTAGCAGAGTTTGAAGAAGCATTTAAACGACCTGAAAGTTTGATCTGGACAGGACATTATCTAAAAGGTTTGTTAAGCAACCTTGATCGAAAAAATATAGAAGCAATGGCACTATCAATAGGACTGAATGTCCGTAGCATGCAAAACTTTGTAGGACAAAGCCCTTGGCAGTTAGAACCTGTGATTGACACGCATCAAAAACTTATTGCAGAAAGTTTAGGTAATGATGGAGTACTGATAGTTGATGAATCAGGGAATGTAAAACAAGGAAAAAGCTCAGTAGGAGTAGCAAGGCAATATTGTGGATCAGTAGGAAAAGTGGAGAACAGTCAAGTAGGAGTATACCTAGGGTATGCCAGTAACAAAGGACATACCTTAACAGAAGGGCAGTTGTACTTACCAGAACAATGGTTTGATAAAGAGCATGAACAAAAAAGGGAAGAATGTGGAGTGCCAAAGGATCTAGAATTTAGAACCAAACCAGAAATAGCGTTAGGAATGATAAAAAAGACAGAAGAGAGAGGGCATTTGAGCTTTGAATATGTGCTAGCAGATGCATTGTATGGAAATAATATCGAGTTTAGAGATGGAGTAGCTGAATTAGGAAAAAAGTACTTTACAGCAGTATCTTGCGATACGCAGGTATACAAGGAGAAGCCAGAGGTCAAGGTACCTGAATATAAAGGTAGGGGAAGGAAGCCGAAACTAGCAAGGGCAAATATTGAATCAATACGGATAGATGAGTTAGCAAAGGAAATAGAAGCAGAAAAATGGAGTAAACATGTAGTGAA
Source organism: Trueperaceae bacterium (assembly GCA_965223045.1). Lineage (GTDB taxonomy): Bacteria > Deinococcota > Deinococci > Deinococcales > Trueperaceae > CBDCVN01. The sequence goes on along the minus strand of CBDCVN010000013.1, from coordinate 936,067 downwards.
AGAAGGAAGTAAAGGGCCAATAGTATGTGAATTTGCCTTTGAGCGAATATGGGAAACAAGGGGAGAAGAAGAGCCAGTGGAACTGTGGTTGGTAATTCGGCGTAACCTAAATGAGAAAAGAGAGATAAGCTATTATTTGTGCAATGACTCAGAAGAAGTCAGCCTAGAAACATTAGTGTGGCTAAGTGGAATGAGATGGCCGATAGAAACATCGTTTGAGGAATCAAAAGAAGAACTGGGGCTTGATCACTACGAAACTAGAAGCTACTTAGGTTGGCATCACCATATACTATTAACTTGTCTAGCACATCATTTTCTGGTGAGGATGCGTTTAATGTTAGGAGAAAAGTCTCCAGCTTTAACTTTGCCACAGGCAAGAGTGCTGCTCAAGGCAGCAATACCGTTACCTAGATTGACAATAGCTCAATCACTAAATCTAATTCGTTACTATCAGCGCAGAAATTATACTGCTTATGCTTCGCATCGAAAACGTACTCTTGCTATATTGTCTAGGAGTTATATTCCATGACATTGCGCTGTAATATTAAAAGCTCTGGTAAATACTTTACTGACAAACATACCCCAAAAAGGCTTTCTATGAGAGTAAAGACCCTTCTGGCAACCCAAACTTGCTGGTTAAACTCTGTAATGATTTTCTTGATTAGCTCTAGTTGCTCTTTAGAAAGTTTAGGCGGCCTACCAGTTCTTTGTTCATCTTCTAAGTTAAGCGATTTTTCAAACTTCTTTCGCCAGTTTTTTACTGTTTTTACTGAGACACCGAACATTTCTGCTACAAGCTTAATATCTTTGCCGGAATACAGAGCTATAAGGGCTTGAGTCCGTAGTAAAGCGTTTGCATCATTTCCCTTTTTATAGCGACGGCGTAGTCTTTGTAGTTCTTCTAGTTTTTGTTTGCTATCATTATTTGCCATGATTAGTCTCCTTTGGGTTATTATTGGAATTATCATGGCATTATTTTTCCTGTTTTAGGGAAAGAATTTATCTGGACATCTATAATTATGTATTACAAACGAGCCAAATCTATACCTTATGAAAGATTCTTATCACGCAATGAAGTCAAGGTTTTTACCGCTTGTCGCACTGTTTCGACCATAGAGGACTTATTGAATAAATCAGGGTTGTCAGAGATGCAATTACCACTTTTACTGCTGAAGGTCTAATACGTGCATTTAGCTCTTATGCTAGTGCTGAAGCCTATAATGACTCTGAAAGACCAAGATTAAAGGTTGAAAACCTAACCCCCAACTTTGTCAGTGCGTGAAGTATTGTTTATTAGGTGGGCAATGCTTAGAGCATTATGAGAGTATCCAATCCAATCTCTTAACCTTAGGTGACTTACAATGGAAAGTGGCTTTTTTCGTTACGAATTGTAAACCACAACTCTGTTTTTCCCAGCTTCTTTACCCTTATAGAGTGCTTTATCAGCATTACTCACGCATTCGTCAAGTGTTATGTCTTCTTGTAATTCACTAATACCAAATGTCATAGAGATATGAAAAGATTTTCCTTCAAAATAGTAATTTTCATTAGAGATTAGTGTACAAATTCTCTCTGTCACTTTTGCAGCAGTATCTAATTTAGTCTCTACCAACAAAATAATAAACTCCTCGCCTCCCCACCTAGCTACAAAGTCCATCTCTCTAAGGCTCGAGCACAACACTTTTGCTACTTCTTTGAGTATATAATCACCACAGGCATGTCCATAGGTGTCATTAAGTTTCTTGAAGTCATCTATATCTGATAAAACAATAGAAAAAGGTCTTCCTGTTCGGTCAAATCGAGCAATTTCACTTTTCGCTCTTTCAAGAAAGGCTCTACGGTTAAAGATTTGTGTAAGAAAATCAATGCTTGCAGTTTGCTCGAGTTTCCCATTTGCTTCTTGAAGTTCTTTAGTACGTTCAGCTACTTTTTGCTCTAAATCTGAAAAGATTTGTGTTATGCGGTTTGCAAGAGAAAGGGTTATTGAGAAAACTAGGGCAGCAAAACCAAAATGACCTAGTCTGATTGTGTTTAATATTCGATACTCGTGAGCTATATCATTTAAAGATGCTAAAGCAAGAACGAAAGCTCCCACAAGGATAGTACGTGCCTCAGAATGGCCTTTCCAAGCGTGATATGCCAACATGCCAATAATTCCCAAAATGGTAAGTATAGACGAAGGATACCAGAGTATGCCCGTCCTAAAACTTGCCAAGAATCCCGGCACAGCAATGGTAATTAGGGGGAACATTAAAAAGGAAAGCTGGTAGAGTCGAAAAATGCGTTTGGGGCGCACTGAAAGAATCTGCCAGAAAAACTCAAGGGCTAATGCTGGAATAATACCTACAACACTAAATTCAATTTTCTTAAGTACTGGAATTACGCAGGCTCTAATTACTCATCTAGATAAGGGTTTTTGCCGACCACATGCCATAAGATGTGCCTCTGACGCAAAATCGTTTTTTACTATTTCCTGCACAGTAATCTTACCCACCTCAAAATGCCTCTAAAAACTTTTTGGGGTAATTCCACACTTATACTTTTTGTCAGATAATACCTCAACCTGTCTGGAAAAGAGTTTACGCTCTAAGAGAATAAATCATTCCTGCACACATCTTTAGAAAGGTATATGCAGGAATACTTTGTTTGTGAAAGACTTTTTAAGGGGTGCGTAATTCCAGTAAGTAGTATATAATTAAGCTGAGTAGCATGTGGTAACTGGCTGGTCATAAATGTCTGAACACTAATAGAAATTGTTAGTAATCCAAACCAAAGATATTCATCTAAGCTTTTACTGTGCCAATACAGAAATATGTGATAAAACCCAATGAGAAAATAGAAGATGACTAGAAATAAAGATGTGTATAGTCTTTGTAATGTGTTCTGATTAAGTTGATCACTGATTCCTAATAGTAAAGGAGCCTCATAAAGGCCACCTTCCCAACTATTCTGAATTACAGTTGACCGCCAGACACGTATTGCTAGGGTGAGATGTCCTTGAGAATTAATGGCTTCAGATGGAATTCTATAGGTTTTATATTGATCATAACGAATTTGAGGATTAGGTGGTAAGGACCCAACACCTCCAACTAGTTCTCCACCTATATAAAGTTCATATGCACTATGCACTTTGCCAATAGTAACTGAGAGTTGATCCAAAGGCAGCTCAGGATTTAGAAAGGTTAAATTAAGCCTATACCAAGCAAACCCTGCATAATCATCGTAGCCTTGCTTTCCCCAATTGAGTGGAACTTTTAATTTAGCCCAGTCAGTATCATCTAAATTTGGTTCTGCCCAAGATAAATCATCACCTATTTTAAATTTCCAAACTCCAGAAAGATCTACAGGTTTGTCTAATGAAGTAATCTCAACATTTTGTGCAATTCCCCAAAAAGATATTGAAAAGCATATAATTAAATACAGTTTCACCATATACATAGTCAGAGTCCGAATAACAAACAACACCGTTTTTATAGAGCTACTCAAATCTACCTATAGGTAGCTATTAATGCTGTATTCCTACTTTACAGAGGCGAGTTTCACTTTTTCAGCAAAACTGTTGCTAAGATCAGCACTTTCCCCTATACAGGTTGCCACCGTGGAACTCACGGTCATAGAAATTATTATGTAAACGTCTGTTCAATTATTTAGTGACACTTACAAGGGCAGTTTTTGTCCTATTGAATTATTAATGTTGGCTTTATTAGCTACTACGCTTAAAATTTTACATGTGCAACGCTTGTGTGTAAAGCCACCACATATCTTAATAATTTTCAATGTTCACTAGGCAACTCACTCACTTTAGGAATACTTTAACATTATGGAGCGTAGTTTTGTCTAGAATTAGTTCAGTACCAGAATAAGCCTGTGGATCAGAGAATTTGCTTGCAACAGTTAATAATGCCACGATAACTGGCATTGCCACCATAGCACCTAACTCGAGCACAAATTACATCTAAACAAAATCTAAATATTACTTATACAAAATCTAAATGCTCAGCTGTTACCCTTGTTCTGTTCGAATAACTCGAGCAAACAAAATTTAAGGAGTATATAGTGCATAAAACAATGCTGTACAGTATAATCCTAGCTATCGCTGGGTTTTTAGTTTCCTGCTCAACTACACAAACACCTGACAGTGTGCTCGACACTGAATCTAATATTGATGCAGATGTTGAGCAAGTCTCAAGTCTAGTTGAATTAGATCTGGCAATAGAAGAGGGCAATGAAATAACTATAGAACTCTATAAAGGTGATCCAGAAAGACCAGATAGTACCTTGCTTGCTAGTACTACTGTTACTTATGGTGAGGAGAATTTACGAAACTCACTGAGGGAGTTGCGAAAAACGACTCCTGATGCCAACTATGCTGTGATAAGTGCTAATGATTCTAGTCGCACTATTGAGTTGCGGAGCAAAAACCATAATTTTAGAGGTAAGCGAGATTCCGTCCTGAAAAACTTGGAAGACGGCACAGTTGTAGAACTAAGTCTGTTTAGTGGTGATCCCGAAAATGGTGGTGTTTTGGTGACTAGCAGTAGCTTTACTGTTGGAGAAGCTAGCTTCCGTGATGCTTTCTCAGCTCTTGTTGATACAGCAGGAAATAATAACTTTGACTACTTAGTAATTACAGCTAATGGTGAAAGTCAAACCAGACGTTTGTCCTCTCGCAACACAGATTTAAGAGAGTTACTTAATGGACTCATTGATGGCATAGAGGTAAACATTAGCCTTTATGATGGTGACCCTGCTACTGATGGTATTGAGATAATAAACGGCAGCTATATAGTTGGTGACGGCACTTTTGGAGCAACCTTAAGGAAGCTTTTTAGGGAAGCAGATAGTCAGGCCTCTTATTTTGTAGTCAGTGCTGGTGATGATAGCGTTACTATAGAAATAAGAAGTTGGCCCAAAAATTTCCGAATAGGTTTTAGAAAATAACTAACAGATAGGTTAACTTTGTTTGGACTATTACTGAAGCTAAGCAAAGTACAATCCAAATAATTAATTAATGTTATTTACCAACTCAACTTTTGCAGTGAGGCCTTTGCGATGTCAGGAAAACGAAAATAGGCTAATATCCGATAAAGCAAATTGTTACTAATCTTCACATTATGAATAACACCTCCTAAAATGTATAAACACACCGTGGAGGTGATTATATGGTACCCCTGCTTGATTACCCTGAAGTTGTTAAGCATTATGAACATTTCTTTAAAGATATTTTCTCTGATTCAGCCATGACACAGTTCAAACGTTATATAAGTGGACTTATTGTTTCAGAAAACAAAACCGTTGAGGGGATTAATCGCTTGATTATTTTTGAGAACCGTGATCAAAGCAGCCTTAATCGCTTGTTAAACAAAAGCCCTTTTAGTGAAGAGAAACTAAACCAAAAACGTTTAGACCTTTTAGCAAGTCTGGAAGGTACTCGTTTCAAACCTAAAGGTGTGTTAAGTATAGATGATACTTTGCTTGAGCATTATGGCAAACACTTTAAAGGCATAGCAAAACTTTATGATTCTAGTAAAGGATGCCATGTTTGGGCGCACCATTTGGTAGGGTTACACTATAGTGACGATCAAACTGACTATCCAGTAGAATTTGAATTATGGAAACCCGCTGACCTTGAGAAAATAGAGGAGGGGCTGCCAGAGCTAGGTATTCCCATCAAGGAAAGTAAGCTAGAACTGAAAAAGACTAATGAAGCAAAATGGCGACAGTACTTGATAAGATTATGGAGAAGGCATCAAAACAAAGATGGTGTCACAGATTTGTATGAAAGCAAGTTTCACATTGCAAAAAGATTGCTATCTAAATGGAAGGAAAGTAATCCAAGGATGAAACTGCCTATAGTATTTGATAAATGGTATACAGCAGCTCCTTTTTGTCGTTTCATTGACAAGGAACTTAAACTTCCCTATGTAGGAACACTTTGTGCAGATGATAAAGTAATTGTAAATGGGCAAGAAGAAACAATTAAAGACTTCAGTCAGAGACTTAAAAAAGAGCATTTCGATAATTTAAGTGAGGAGAAGAAGCCAGTTTTCCGTAAAATAACCATTTCCTACAAGGGAAAGAAAGAAAGGTACTACAGTTTTTGTTGCACGATTAAGGTTAAGAATTTTGGGAAGCAAAGATTAGTTATCAATTACAGAGAGGAAGAATTGAAGGGTGAGCCATATGCATTAATTTCAAATTGCTTAAAATGGCAATCAGCAGGAATAACAAGAATCAGACGCCATAGGTGGCCAATTGAAGTATATCATGAAGAAGGTAAGGCAGAAGGTTTGGACCAGTATCAGGTACGGGATATTGAAGCGATATGCAGACATATTAGCTTTGTTGCCGTAGTTTACAGCTTATTGCGAGCCATACCTCATGATCAGGACCTCTTAAAAAAGCTTCAAAATCAACTCAAGGTAGAAATTGAAGGTAGTAACTCCCATTGGTGTCGAGTAGCAAAAGCACAGAGCTTGTGGAGTTTGGCAAGTTTCATAAGTGCTGGATTAGTAAAAGGGCAAACACTTGAAAGTTTGATGGCACCTATTTTAGCTGCTGTCTGCTACTAGAAAGCGTTTATTTAAAAATCCAATTGCTTTTTGAGTCCTTTTTAATTTACTATTTAGGTCTTTTAGGTTTTCTTTGTTCCTTTACTGATGATTTTTCCTTTGAGAATTGCTATAATTAGTTGAGTGAACTAATATTACTAACATACTCACTACTGCCAAAGTTGAGTACCAAGGAAACAAAATAAGCATAAAGAGACCAGTGCACAATTTTCCACAAAAGAAGGCTAGATGGTAAAAGAGTCTAGAGTGCTATGCAAAAATGGCAATAATGCCACGAATGATAGTCCAAGCTCGAGCATCAGTGCGGTTCATAATGCCTGCAATTTGCTATAGGTTAACTAAGTTATAATTAAAGCAATGAAGCAACCTCAGAAGCTTTCTCCACCTCAAATACACAGGTCGCTTGCTCTAAAAACACTGATAGTATCTTTATTTGTAGTTTCCACTGGAAACATTACTTTTTCTTTAAGGGAAACCAATACTATAGAAGTTTCCTTAGAATATTTGCTTGGAAGCCTAGAAATATGGGGCTCATGGCTTGATCCAGCTAATGAGATTGGACTACTTCCTGAAGCTGAGGGACGTTTCATGTTTCCCAGTACACCTATATTGCAAACAGGAGGAACAACACTTTCTGGAAATATAGGGGTTGCCTTCACCTCAAGTTTCCAATGCCCAATTAGCAAACCAAGATCCTTTTTGGGCAGAAGTTCAAAAGCACCCCTTCATGGCAACATTTACTGATTTACTCAGTGATGCTAGTGAAGATGTTAAACGAAGTTTTATAGTTTCCCTGTTCTTCTTACAGCCTGCTTCACCTATCCCCCCTATCCCCCAAGAAAACAGCAATTATAGGTATAATAAGTGGTGCTGGCCTTCACCCTAAACCATCTTCTTCATCAGATCGAGATGTAGCAGCAGAAAATAGTAAAAGTTCTGTAGGTACTTTACCAGAAAACAATAAATCTATGAATTATTTAGAACCCTACAAGCAATATCATCTTGATAGAGATAATGAGCTTATCGGCTTATTTACTGCTCTCGCAGAAAAGTTTGAGATACAAAGTGTCCTGTATCTAGGAAGCTTTGTTCACATTACACCTTCATTTATATTTCCAAAGGTTGTCTATGTCGATTCTTATAAAAAAACAGAAAGCTTTTTTAAAATCCAGAGGTCTTGAAGTATCAGTACTCCGCAATCAAACACGAACAGGCAAGGGAATGGAATCACGAAGACCTAGACGTTGTTTAATTACTTCCCATAACCATATGGAAAAGGTTTCTAAAGGGAACAATTCACACAGCACTACCCTAGGCCCTCGTTGCCTCAAATGCAAATACACCCATTTCAAATATGTCCATAAATTCAATAGCATAAACCCTAAACCCATATAGAATAAACGTACTATTGCTAACTTGGTGCAAGTCCTGATTCTCACCTTATGAACCATTCGGTAACTTGATTCTATTCCAAAACGTCTACGATACTCCTCATATACTTGTATCGGTGGCATCTTTAGCTTTCCTGTAACTATGTATGCAAATGTTTGTATCCCTTTCTTTCCATATCTTCCCTTGCTGTACTTACATGCTACATATACCTTAAACTTAACTTCTCCATACTGATTACTGTTGCGACTTAGCTCCGTTTCATAGCTCTGTTTTGTATTTAACAAGTCACGAACCTTCTGCCCCCTTCTTACCAACGGTACTACACAAGGAAAGTCTAAACTTTGTAGGTACTGTATCACAGCATTATTATCAAAGCCCCTGTCCAACAGCAAGCGCTTGATTTTCAATCCTATATCATCAGCTTCAGCCAACAAACGCTTCAGTACATCCAATACTTTCTCATCCTTATCCATAAGGGTAATTGCCAAAGTGTAACGGCGATTCTTCTTGATCACATATAAAGTAGCGTAACAGTGGAACTTAGTAGTACCCTTTTGAGCTTTACCACCACGCACAGATTCATCAGCCCTATCTCCTGAGGTGAACCCAATTGATCGGACAAAAAATTAAGGTTAATTAAGACCTACTAAAATGATATCAAATTGAGATTACATTGTTTGTAAGCTTGATAACAACCTATCCTGTTATTATTGATTTAGTTTTCTCCTCTCTGTAAACTAATTCAGGCGTTTTGTACTGCAATGATTGATGCGGACGTTCACTGTTATAAAATTGTAAGTACTTTCCTATTTCTTCCCTTCCTTGCTCTATATTTTTGTATTCCTTTAGATATACTTCTTCATACTTTACCGTTCTCCACAACCTTTCTGTAAATATATTATCCATGTAGCACCCTCTTCCGTCCATGCTGATTGCTATTTCGTTTGCCTTCAATATATCCGTAAACTCATGACTTGTGTACTGACTACCTTGATCTGTATTGAATATCTCTGGCTTCTCTCCTTCCAACGCCTCTTCTAATGCTTCTATACAAAACTCTGCTTTCATGCTATTCGAAACTTCCCATGAAACAACATAACGGCTATACCAATCCATTACTACTACCAGATAGCAATATCCTCCTTGCAAACGTATATACGTAATATCACTAGCCCATACCTGATTTGGTTTGTTTATGATTTTGTTTTTCAGAAGGTATGGGTAAATTTTATGTCCTTCCTTTGGTTTACTTAGTTTGGGTTTGGCATATATAGCTTGCAAACCCATCAGACACATCAAACGATATACTCTTTTATGATTGACCTTATAGCTTTCTCTATTTAGCATTGCTGTTATCTTGCGATAACCTAGAAAAGGATGATCTGTATACAACTCATCTATCCTTTGCATCAACTTTTCATTGAGGTCACTAATTCCTGTAGGTCGATAGTAATAACTACTACGATTCAGTCTCAGTAACTCACATTGCTTAGTAATGCTCAATTGAGGGTGCCTTGGATCAACTATCAACATACGTTCCTCTTGACTCAGTTTTTGAGCCCTTTGGACAAAAAATCTAGTTCCATTTTCAATTTGCCAATCTGTTCGTACAGTGCAGCCTCTCTACGTTCTTGTAGTCTTGCTTTTCTACCTCTTAGTAATGAAAACCTTTCATGCAATGCTTCTGATCCAGCTTTTTTCCATTCTTTAATTTGAGTGGTGTGTACACCATATTGATTTGCTAATTCTGCAAGATTCTTCTCTCCAACTATGGCTGCTGCTGCAACTTTAGCTTTGAATTCTTTCTTATATGTTTTTCTTATTCCTTTTGTCTGGCTCATTTATATCTCCATATTCTAGATATTTTACATCTTCTATGGACCTTAATTTCGCCGGGGTTTTCTGTCCAAATTTTGGGGGTAAGCTCATCCATAGTAATTGATTTCAGTAATATCAATTGCACAACGCAAGGGTGTTTTGAATAGGTTTTCAGGGAGTTTATCTCTCATTGCATCATTGAGTTGTCCTTCTAACTCTCTAGTCTCTTCGGGCAAAGCATTTTTGATGAAATTACATACAGTGTTAGGGGAAGGAGCATCCTTGAGGTCCTTACAGGCTTGTTCTATAGAAATATTTCTAGTGGCTGCTGCTAGTATGACATCAACAATGTCTTGAGTTGAGTAGGAGCTACCAGAGGAATCGAAATCAAAGTTTTGATCAATAACTTGACTAGCTTGCTGATGGATATCATTTGCTTCTAAGCAACTTGGTGAGTTAAGATTTTCTAGAGTCACAATAGTCTCCTTAAAGAATTTTCCATCCTTTAATTTATGACTTTTGTTTGACTCTTTTTCATGCAGTTAGCTCACAGTTATTTTCTCGCTTTTTATGGTATCTACCTATTTTGCGGAGTACTGAGTATATTCAACAAAGAAAACAATATGTTGGACAACCACAAGTGGCATTTCATAAAGCAGATTACACGAAAGATTTTGGTGAACAGGAAGAATCATTTGATTTACTTATTTCTCAATATGCAGGTTTTATTTCTCAAGCGGGCAAAAAATACTTAAAAATAGGAGGCATACTTGTTGCTAATAATAGTCACGGTGATGCCAGTATGGCTATGCTAGACCCTGATTATGAATTCATAGGTGTATATAACAGAAGAAGCGATACGAAGTATACAATCAGTGCAGAGAATCTCGATACATACTTTATTCCTAAGAAGTCAGATTTGATAATAACAAAAGAGTATTTAGAAAAGACACAACGTGGTGTTGGATACACTAAAACTCCAAGTGGCTATCTCTTTAAACGAATAAGCCCCTATTCTTTAGGTGACATTGGAGATACAACTACAGGAGAGGACAAGTCTACAAATTACTTTGATGATGAAAAAAATATATTAGGAAATGTCGAAGTAGTTAAGGCAAATGGTGGTGGTGATTCAATTGCTATTATGTCGGAATTAGAATTTCAAACAGAAAGATTATTAGTTAGAAGTTGGCAACATTATGCCTCAACAATAAATGATGAAAACGCTTTTGCTGAGAGAATTATTTCGATACTAACACCAGAAGTTACCAAAGCATTGCCAGAAGGATGGCAGGAAATTGATACTATTGAAAAGGCAAATGAATGGATAAAAGCAAGAAACGAAGACAGTGAAGTCTTCACAATTCAATATGCTCCAGAGGGCTTAGTAGTAGGTTTTCTATTTCTAAATGGAGAATATTCCTCCGACCCTAATTTGATTGATTTACGCTTAGGCTATCTTTTGTCGGAAGAGGTTTGGGGAAAGGGGCTTGGAAGCGAGCTGATAAAGGGTTTAGTGGAATGGTGTGAAAAAGCGGGGAACATATCATCAATTTCAGGTGGTGTAGAAATTAGTAACAAGGCATCTATACGGGTGCTGGAGAAGAATGGATTTAGTATCTTATCTTCAGAGGAGCCTCACAAAGGCATGATTTTTTTGGAAAGGAAGTTTAAACCAATAAACTGAGCTTTAAGTTCCAGATCTCGAGTAAAAGTTACCCCAACTTCTCTATAAAAGTTAGGCTTTATAGTTGGGGTTGATGAATTGTAGCAACTCCTTGGGCATTCCATATCATTTGTTACTTTTATTATTTCAGTCACCTAAAGTATTTTGCACGTTTAGCCTATGAATAAAAGTCTAAAATTAAGAGTTTTCCCTTTACCTTCCAAAGCTTCTTAAATATTCTGGATCTATTATGAATGGAGTACAGTCATCTGGAGCAATTCCATCTGTTGATTTCAATCTGACACTAACTAAGTCATTACCCTTTGAAATCTCCTCTATAGAGAGTAAAGTCTTTGTTCACAAGAAGATGGTTTCGCGCCCATCTTTTTACTACCTTACTTGGATTGAGCAGGGCACAGGCAACTATATGCTCGATTTTGTTGAATACCCTGCTAAACCTTACAGACTCTATGTTTTATTGCCGGGCCAAGTACACACTTGGTGTGTTGATAAGAATTTTAAGGGAACCTCTCTCTTTTTTTTGGAAGAATGCTTTTATATAAGCCAGCAACAAAATATATTAGAACAACTCGAGCTTTTACAGTACCAACGTAGACAACCTTTTGTAGACATTCCACAATCACATGTTAATGAGTTTAAACAACTTTTTGAAGACCTAAAGCAGGAAGAACAGTCAGAGCAACTTGGTTGGACAATGATGATTCAAGCTCAGTTACATCGATTATTGATTAAAGCACAGCGTCTTTATATTGACTCGAGTTCCCAAAAGGCCAAGCAAACTCCTTCAGCAGCAAGTTTACTGACCAGCAGGTTCCAAACCCTTATCAATCAGCAAGGCTTCACGTTGCGCTCTGTTCAAGCCTATGCAGATAAGCTTCATATCAGTCCCAAGCATCTTTCAGAAACTGTTAAAAGCGAAACAGGTCAGCCACCTAGCGTGCATATCCGAACACGCATTACCCTAGAAGCTAAACGCTTGATTTCCCACACAGAAAAAACGGCACAGACAATTGCTTATGAACTAGGTTTTGATGATCCTGCTTACTTTGGACGCTTTTTTAAGCGTGAAGTAGGCATGACGCCTAAGCAGTTTCAAAGCGCAATCCGAAGTAAGTACCAGAATATCTGAAATAAATCCATTTACGGGTATTTGTGTGAGAGGTAGTCTGTTAAGGCTTAGTCAGGACGTCCCTATGACTCTAAGCCACAACAGAAATTTTTCAATTGGAGAAGTTATGAAAAGAATCATCACATTAGGTTTTATCCTTATCGGTTTATTTATAGTAGCTTGTAACGCTCAAGAAATGGAAATGACCAATACGGAAAAAGCTCTAGCTCTCATCAAAGCATTTGAAACAGGTGATACTACTGCACTGGATTATGTAAGTGATACTACTTATATTCAACACAAAGCTACTTTTCCTGATGGCAAAGCAGTTTTAAATAATTTTATCACAGGTAATCCCACTGGCACTACTGTTACGACACATCGCAGTTTTGCTGATGGTGAAATAGTCGTTTTACATTCAACTTATGGTGGTACTCGGAATAATGGCATACCTCAAGTTACCTTTGACGTTTTTAGATTTGAAAATGGGCTTATCGTTGAACACTGGGATAACTTAGACGATGAAAAAGATGATGGAGACGGCACGACTCAAACTAATGGGGCAACTACTCCGGCTACTGATCTAGGCCAGACAGAAACTAATCGGACCTTCTTACAAAACATGGCACAAGATTTGTTTGTTAAAGGTGATTGGAGTAAGTTGCGAGATTATTTTGATGTTGATGCTTACGTTCAGCACAGTGTGGGTGCAGGCACAGATGGCAGTTTCTTAGAGAGTATTGAGGGACAAACCTTGCCATTCTACACTTCGGTTGAGTTTGTCTATGTAGAAGGTAATTTTGGTATTACTTTATCTCAAGGTCCTGATATTACAGGTCAAGATACCGAAGGTACCTATGCTTATTATGACCTCTTTAGAATTGAAAATGGCCTCATTGTTGAGCACTGGGATGTTATTCAAGCTATTCCTCAAGAATCAGATTGGGTTAACACAAATGGTAAGTGGTAAATAAGTTTATAAATCAATCATTTGAGGCTTTTTGACGCATAGATAACTTGGAGAACCTTAACAACCTGATAGTTTTTGTATTTCCGCATGAGCTTGCACCAGCAAGCTTATGTTAAACTTTGAGTTAAAACAAAAATAAGTTGTGAATCTTGGAATTGCAATTTTATTGGAAGAATCACTTATGGCCAAGAAAACAGGTAGAACACTATGTCACTAAAAGTTAAAGAGATTGAAGCAAAATCAATTATTGCTAGAACTAAAGTACCCAGTGCTGATTATGTTATCAATCCCTATACAGGTTGCCAATTTGCTTGTATGTATTGTTTTGCCAGTTTTATGGGGCGATTTGTTGGAGAAAGCAACAACAATTGGGGTAATTATGTTTACGTCAAAATCAATGCAGTTGAATTAATGCAAAAAGATATTCAACGGTTGATGAAAAAGAAACCCCATCCCAGAGTGGTACTAAGTACCGTCACTGACCCTTATCAAGGGGTGGAAAAAAAGTATCGTCTGACAAGAGGTATATTGCAAACCTTTGTTGAGCATAACTATCAAGGAAGGGTGGGAATACTAACAAAATCTCCAATGGTTTTGGATGATATTTCTATTCTAAAAGCTATCAAACATGTTGAGGTGGGTCTGAGTATTACCACTTCAGACGATACATTAAGCCGTTTCTTAGAAGTGCAAGCCCCTTTAGCAAGTGCCAGAATAAGGACACTTCGGAAACTAAATGAGGCAGGGATAAAAACATACGTATTTGTTGGTCCCTTTTTACCGCACATGAAATATGAGCCTAAGCTTCTTGAAAAGCTATTTGCTGAGATAGCAGCAACAGGAACAAAAGATGTCAAAGTTGAGTACCTTAATCTTCCTAAGCATGTACGACCTCGTATGAACAAGGTACTTAAAGAACTACCAAAAGAAGTTCAAGATATCTATGGTTCTTCTCAACTTCCATCTTACAGAGATGAAATGGAACCTATGATTAGAAGACTTCTCGAAAAGTACGATTTTGATTTGAAGTTTAATCAAATAGTAACCCATGTTGAGGAACAGAATTTAGTTGAAACACCGTTTGAGTGAAGTTTAACTAACTTTAATCAGAAAATAACAAAGATTCAACGATTGGAGAATTTTAAAATGAGTAGTAAACTTGAAAATGCTAAGGGCCTATATTTAGAAGGTATTCGAGATGGAAAAGTAAGAGAAGCCGTAACAAAATACACTGGTGAACACTATACACAACATAGCACTGGTGTTAGAGATGGTACTGAAGGGTTTATAGAATTCTTTGAGCCATTTATTAAGAGAAATCCAAAGCGAGACATTCAAATTGTGCGTGCTATTGAAGATGGACAATATGTATTTCTCCATGTTTACCAATCTTTAAATGATGGTGAAGCTAAGTGGGTCACCACTGATTTCTTTGATACGGATGAAAACAGCAAAATCATTGAGCACTGGGATGTGATTGCAGAATATACTCCTAAAACCCTTTCTGGTCATACCTCTATTGATGGGATGACAACGATTACTGACCTAGACAAAACTGAGCAAAACAAGCAATTAGTTCGTGATTTGATGAATGATGTTCTCATAGGCAAAAGATTCGAGAATATTGGTAAATATATATCGAGTGAAAAGTACATTCAACATAATGCTAAAATTCCTGATGGCCTTGAGCACTTTAAAACACTTTTGTTGGGACAAGACAAAGCGTTAGTATATGAAGAAGTAGTCTTACTTATTGGTCAGGGTAACTTTGTTGCAACACTCTGTAAGGTCTCACAAAAAGGTCAACCATTTGCACAAGTTGATATATTTCGTATCGAAGGTAGCAAGATAGTTGAGCATTGGGATAATGCAGAACCAGTACCACCGAAAGAGGAATGGGTAAACAGCGGTAAATTTTAAAGTGTAAAGTGACAGCAATATTTCCTATGCAAAAAAGTTAGATTAAAGGGTGTAACTAAACTTTTATGTAACTTTGATTTTTGTAACCAGTTTATGTAAACGATCTCAACGGACTTTCCGAGCTTCAGAGCGTGATTATCTTTAGTTAAATAAAAAGAAGTTTTTTCTTAACGGGTAAAAAATCCTGACTTCTTTCACTGCCCGATTAGCACACACAAAATTATTGGGAGAATCCGCAGATAGCCGATTTAGATTAGCATATGCACAGGATCTTATAAAAGACATGGAAAGCAAAACTTTGCTACCTAAAAGCTCCAAAGTTTAAAACAACAGAGTTGTCTCTAAATAAGACCTTAAGTATGGTAGAGCTACCTCAAAGGTTGTGAATTACTCGTGTTTATCGTGATCATGTTCCTCATTTAGTAGGGTCTACCATATTAATTTGCCTAAATAGTGACAGCTCTAACAAAAATACATTTGTGGCATTAAACATGCAATTCCGAAAAAATACCAACCGACACAACATACTCAAAAAATTTAATTTAGGTGCGTCGATATTGATTACAATGTTTAACAGATGACACCCAAGCAAACTACACTCAACACATCCCAACTACGAAAAATCATTGAAGAACTCAACAATATGGATTTGGAGAAAACTGACTATGAGTATATAAAGCAACAGGTTCAACGTATGCTCCATCTTGTACAGTTCACACCAAAGAAAATGAAAATTAGTAGAGATACAGGTAACCACATATACCGTGGAGTAGAACACAAAAACAAACCTATGGAAGTGTCTAAACTAACCTACCCACCTAATAACTTAGCTCTAGACTTCCAACGTTGTAATCCACCCAACAAGGCAATGTTCTATGGCAGTTCATACTCAAGAGTAATCCCTGATGAGCTCAATCTTGAAAAGGGAAATCATGTCATTTACATATCGAGGTGGTCAATTGTAAAACCTATTATATGCGTAGAAATTTTCCCCGAGCAAGAAACAGAAGCTCCATCTCCAGAAAAAGACCTGATATACTCGTTCTTTGGAACAAAGTTCACACAACCAATACATAAAACGTACTCTAGTCAGTACAAAATAACTTCTGCTATTTCCGAAGTAATGATACAAGATTACATAACACCACCGAAGAACAAGATAACGAAATATCCTACAGAATTAGGCGCACTGATATATCGGTCTGTATCTCATACAAGTCGAGCTGATTGTTCCGCTATCAAGCCACATATTGCTGACGAGTGCCTCTCCCTTGACTATGTGGAAGAAATAACTATAACGCATTTTGTCATCAAAAAGTAGGGTTTTTGACCCCTAAAATCCCGTGCTATTTGAGGTTTTAGGGTGAAATTATTTTTTATAAAAAATGGCTACATCTCGACCCCCATCAGGTCTAAGATATATTTTTGCTCTTCGTCTGGAACAGTGTTCCGATAAAAAGACATTCCATTTGTTTCAATTCTATTTCTGGTGATTGTTTTCAGTGTTTCTATTACTTGTACCGCAAGTTGTACCCAAAAAACGCCACTTTTGCCTCTAAAAACCCTGTTACCAAAGTCGATATCATGATTTTTTTGCTTTTTTCAAGTAGCCATAGCATATCCTTGACACAGCAAGGTTTTATTTTTTATAGTATAGCCACTGATGTCTGCTACGATAAATACACATTTTAAAGTCCAGTGTATCCAAACAGGTAAGGCTGTAGGTATAATGCATGGCATCCACCTTCGGGATTATGTCCAAGGACACATACAAAAACGTTCAGGATCATTATTAAAGAAATACAAGAAGAATTGGGGAAAAGGTCAGGCACTTGCGAGGGTAGCTAAAACACTTAACCTGACGGCCAGAAGTGGAATTAGGACTGGTGAAATGTTCATTTGCTGGAACACTGTTCCAAACGGAGGGCAGAAATATGCTCTAGGCCTGATGGGGGTCAGTGTGTAGCCATTTTTTATAAATTTTAATTTTGCCCTAAAACCTCAAACAGCACGAGATTTTGGGGGTCAAAACCCCTACTTTTTGATGACAAAATGCGTAATATATTTGCTTTTGGTAAATATTCAATGCTCCAAACCCCATCCTCATGGGCTTTTTGAGCTTTGCCTGTCATTTCTCCTGTTGTGCCTCGCCAAAAAACTACTGTGCCATTCCCACCACCTGTTACCAGTAAACCTGTTTCTGGTAAATATTCAATGCTCGTAACTCCACCCTCATGAGTTTTTTGGGCTTCGCTTATTATTTCTCCTGTTGCACCTCGCCAAAAAACTACTGTACCACCCCCACCACTTGTTACCAATATATCTGCTTCTGGTATATATTCAATGCCCCAAACCCCAAGCTCATGAACTTCTTGAGCTTCGTTTATCATTTCCCCTGTTGTGCCTCGCCAAAAAACTACTGTACCATCCCCACCACCTGTTACCAGTAAATCTGTTTCTGGTATATATTCAATCCTCGCACTTCCATCCTCATAGCCTTTTTGAGCTTCGCTTATCATTTCTCCTGTTGTGCCTCACCAAAAGATTACTGTACCATCCCCACCACCTGTTACCAGTAAATCTGTTTCTGGTATATATTCAATGCTCCAAAATTCATCCTCATAGGCTTTTTGAGTTTTGCTTATTATTTCTCCTGTTGCACCTCGCCAAAAAACTACTGTACCATACTTACCAACTGTTACCAGTACGTCTATTTCTGGTATATACTCAATTCTCCAAACTCCACCCTCATGGGTTTTTTGAGCCTTGCTTATCATTTCTCCTGTTGTGCCTCGCCAGAAAACTACTGTGCCATCCTTACCACCCGTTACCAATACATCTGCTTCTAGTATATATTCAACTCAACTTTGGCAGTAGTGAGTATGTTAGTAATAGAGTTGTTCGGAAATAAATAGTTTAAACAATCAAAAAATTCCAAAGCCCCCCACAGACAGCTATAACGCTATCTGCAAAACCTGCCTTGCGATTCCGAAAGGCATGCACTAGTATATTAAAGCGTTTCATACCTCCTATGGCATGTTCTACATATATCCTTGCTTTGCCCAGCCTTTTATTCCTCTCCTTCTCTGCTTCTGTTAGCTCTGGATTAGGATTCTTTTTACTCTTCCTTGGCTTTTTCTTTGGTATCGCTGCTCCTATCCCATAATCCTTGTTTATACCTTGATAACCTGAGTCTAGATTTGCTCTTTTTCCCTCCTCTTTCAGCCAGCCTTGTTTAGGTGGAAACTCCTCCTTAAACATCCCATAGTCATGTCTCCGCCCAGCAAATGTCCTTCCTACATAGATTATTACCTTTCTTCCTGTTGCTATTATTGTGTTTTTTACCGTGTGACCCTTCTTTTTTCCACTATATAGCTCCTCCTGCTTTTCTTCTTCACTAGGGCGTCTATGTTTCCTTTCTGTAGCATCAATCAGTATTTTTCTTGCTTCTTCAAGCGCTTCTTTTAACTCCTCAGGTGTATTGAACTCTCTCTTAGGCAACATACCTAATTTTGCCAAGGCTGCTGAGAGAATTGGCAGCAGCTTATGTACCCAATAGTGTGCACTGGAACGAGACATATCAAACTTCTCTGCTAATTCATCCATTGTAGGATAACTTTTCAGGTAGTAGAGAATAAATTCGAGTTTGTGTTTAGTAGAAGGAAGTTTACTTTTTCTTCCTCCTCCCCTAGATCGTTCTCTTTCCCCTTTAGCTTGTTGTTCTTCATAGTCTTTTTGACTTCGCTCCTCATATACCTCTTCAAACACTGTCTCTAACTCATTTATCTTTTCTTCAGGCAAACCTGTCAAGGCTCTTACTTGTCTGTCACTTCTGGTTTTGAAAACTACCATACTAGCTACTATTTTAGCTGATTTGGCTATTTCCGAACAACTCTAATATTAGTTCACTCAACTAATTATAGCAATTCTCAAAGGAAAAATCATCAGTAAAGGAACAAAGAAAACCTAAAAGACCTAAATAGTAAATTAAAAAGGACTCAAAAAGCAATTGGATTTTTAAATAAACGCTTTCTAGTAGCAGACAGCAGCTAAAATAGGTGCCATCAAACTTTCAAGTGTTTGCCCTTTTACTAATCCAGCACTTATGAAACTTGCCAAACTCCACAAGCTCTGTGCTTTTGCTACTCGACACCAATGGGAGTTACTACCTTCAATTTCTACCTTGAGTTGATTTTGAAGCTTTTTTAAGAGGTCCTGATCATGAGGTATGGCTCGCAATAAGCTGTAAACTACGGCAACAAAGCTAATATGTCTGCATATCGCTTCAATATCCCGTACCTGATACTGGTCCAAACCTTCTGCCTTACCTTCTTCATGATATACTTCAATTGGCCACCTATGGCGTCTGATTCTTGTTATTCCTGCTGATTGCCATTTTAAGCAATTTGAAATTAATGCATATGGCTCACCCTTCAATTCTTCCTCTCTGTAATTGATAACTAATCTTTGCTTCCCAAAATTCTTAACCTTAATCGTGCAACAAAAACTGTAGTACCTTTCTTTCTTTCCCTTGTAGGAAATGGTTATTTTACGGAAAACTGGCTTCTTCTCCTCACTTAAATTATCGAAATGCTCTTTTTTAAGTCTCTGACTGAAGTCTTTAATTGTTTCTTCTTGCCCATTTACAATTACTTTATCATCTGCACAAAGTGTTCCTACATAGGGAAGTTTAAGTTCCTTGTCAATGAAACGACAAAAAGGAGCTGCTGTATACCATTTATCAAATACTATAGGCAGTTTCATCCTTGGATTACTTTCCTTCCATTTAGATAGCAATCTTTTTGCAATGTGAAACTTGCTTTCATACAAATCTGTGACACCATCTTTGTTTTGATGCCTTCTCCATAATCTTATCAAGTACTGTCGCCATTTTGCTTCATTAGTCTTTTTCAGTTCTAGCTTACTTTCCTTGATGGGAATACCTAGCTCTGGCAGCCCCTCCTCTATTTTCTCAAGGTCAGCGGGTTTCCATAATTCAAATTCTACTGGATAGTCAGTTTGATCGTCACTATAGTGTAACCCTACCAAATGGTGCGCCCAAACATGGCATCCTTTACTAGAATCATAAAGTTTTGCTATGCCTTTAAAGTGTTTGCCATAATGCTCAAGCAAAGTATCATCTATACTTAACACACCTTTAGGTTTGAAACGAGTACCTTCCAGACTTGCTAAAAGGTCTAAACGTTTTTGGTTTAGTTTCTCTTCACTAAAAGGGCTTTTGTTTAACAAGCGATTAAGGCTGCTTTGATCACGGTTCTCAAAAATAATCAAGCGATTAATCCCCTCAACGGTTTTGTTTTCTGAAACAATAAGTCCACTTATATAACGTTTGAACTGTGTCATGGCTGAATCAGAGAAAATATCTTTAAAGAAATGTTCATAATGCTTAACAACTTCAGGGTAATCAAGCAGGGGTACCATATAATCACCTCCACGGTGTGTTTATACATTTTAGGAGGTGTTATTCATAATGTGAAGATTAGTAACAATTTGCTTTATCGGATATTAGCCTATTTTCGTTTTCCTGACATCGCAAAGGCCTC
The DNA here is from genome assembly GCA_965223045.1 of Trueperaceae bacterium. Taxonomy (GTDB): domain Bacteria; phylum Deinococcota; class Deinococci; order Deinococcales; family Trueperaceae; genus CBDCVN01. The sequence goes on along the minus strand of CBDCVN010000013.1, from coordinate 915,036 downwards.
ACTGCAAAAGTTGAGATTCAATTCTCCAAACTACATCCTCATGGCCTTTTTGAGCTTTGCTTATCATTTCTCTTGTTGTGCCTCGCCAGAAAATTACTGTGCCATCATAACCACGTGTTACCAATACATCTGCTTCTGGTAAATATTCAATGCCCCAAACCCCATCCTCATGGGCTTTTTGAGCTTTGCTTGTCATTTCTCCTGTTGTGCCTCGCCAAAAAACTACTGTGCCATCCTTACCAAATGTTACCAGTACATCTACTTCTGGTAAATATTCAAATTTGTTAACCCCGCCCTCATGGGCTTTTTGAATTTCGCTTATCATTTCTCCTGTTGTGCCACGCCAGAAAAATACTGTGCCATCCCAAACACTTGTTATCAGCACATCTGTTTCTGGTAAATAGTCAACGCTCCAAAACCCACCCTCATAGGCTATTTGAGTTTCGCTTATTTCTTCTCCTGTTGTACCTTGCCAAAAAATTACTGTGCCATCATAACCACCTGTTACCAATACATCTGCTTCTGGCAAATAGTCAATGCTACTAACTCTATCCTCATTGAGTCTTTGAGTTTCACTTATTTCTTCTCCTGTTGTGCCTCGCCAAAAAACTACTTTGCCACCATAACCCTTTGTTACAAGCACATCTGCTTCTGGCATATATTCAATGTCCCGAATCCCATCCTGATGACCTATTTGAGCCTCACTTACTATTTCTCCTGTTGTGCCTTGCCAAAGAACCACTTTGCCATCATAACCACCTGTTACCAGTAAATCTACCTCTGGTAAATATTCAAAGCTGTCAACTCCATCCTCATGAGCTTTTTGAATTCCGCTTATTACTTCTCCTGTTGTACCTCGCCATAGAACTACTGTGCCATTCCCATCACCTATTACCAGTACATCTGCTTCTGTTATATATTCAAAGATGTAAACTCCATCCTCATAAACTTTTTGAATTCCGCTTATTATTTCTCCTGTTGTACCTTGCCAGAAAGCTATTGTACCATCATCACTGCTTGTTACTAGCACATCTGCTTCTGGTATATATTCAAAGCCATTAACTTTATCCTCGTGGGCTTTTCGAATTTCGCTTATTTCTTCTCCTGTTGTGCCTCGCCAAAAAACTACTACGTTACCCGAGCTGCTTGTTACTAGTACATCTGCTTCTGGTAAATATTCAAAGTCGTCAACTACATCCTCATGGGCTTTTTGAACTTTGTTTATCATTTCTCCTGTTGTGCCTTGCCAGAAAATTACCGTGCCATCCTTACCAAGTGTTACCAGCACATCTGCTTCTGGTAAATATTCAAAGCTGGAAACTCTACTCTCATGAGCCTTTTGAATTTCGCTTATCATTTCTCCCGTTGTGCCTCGCCAAAAAAACATTGTGCCATCCTTACCAAGTATTACCAGCACATCTGCTTCTGGTAAATATTCAAAGCTGGAAACTCCATCCCCATGTGCTTTGTGAATTTCGCTTATCATTTCTCCCGTTGTGTCTCGCCAAAAAGCTACTGTGCCAAACCTACCAACTGTTACCAGTACATCTGCTTCTGGTATATATTCAAAATCCCTAACTACATCCTTATGGGCTTTTTCAGTTACTTTAATAACTTTTCCTGTAGCAATATCCCAAAATGAAAGACTACCATCAGGAGAAGCACTTACCATAGTTTTTTTGTTTGGAATAAAGGCAAATGTGTTATTTGTTCTATAAGCACTAATATCAGGATTAATGTTCTGTAAAATAGGCACAAGAGTATCTCGATAACTTTCAGGCACATCATAAATATCAGCAGCTTGCTTTGCCAAAAGTAGTCTTAGATCAGAAGTAGTCTCTGCCGAATCAGTATCACGAGCTACAAAGCCAAGGTTTCTTGCCAAAGATATATTTGACTTTTCCTCTGCAAGTTTTTCAGCTTCTATTCTAAGTTGCTCTTCTTTGCTTTTTGCGGCAGCAATTTCTTCTTCTGTTAATATACGAAACCCATAGAGAGCTACACGCCTAAGCGTTTCTGTATCAATCCAAGCATATCCCTCCTCACCCCAAGCACGTCCATCCCTATCAACCCAAGAGTTTAGTACTCTAAATGCATCTCTATCTTCACTATAGCCAATAACAACTAAAACATGTAACAGCCTTGTACTAGAGTTTCTATATTTATAAGGTTCACTTCCTTGAAATTCTGGAAAGTTGGTAGGGTGGACTTCTATAGCTACAACAAATGGTTTCCGTAATGCTAGGTGAGCTTTCATGATAAGAGAATCCTTAACATTTACTTGACTAAAATCACCAATACGATAGTTGCTCGCTATTGCTTTGATGGACTCATTGGGTATTGAAAGGCAATCGTTAAAATTACCTGAGTAGGGAAAGTTCTCTAAAGGAGCTAAGCCTTCTTTTATCAAAAGATTAAGTCCATTAATTAAATAAGAACCTTCTCCGCAACCTTCTTCTCCCTCTCGAATTTGATTGTAAATGTAAGAAGGACTAAATCTTTTTATTTCTCCATCATTCTTTTCTGCTTCATAAAATGATATGAGATAAGACAAAGCCATAGCAACACATGAATTCTGTTGCTTCTGATCAATAGGTGTTGGAAATGAAGAGGATAAATCAACTTCTTTAGGTAATACGCCCTCATGAATTATATTTGAAAATGGTATTCCTACAGGATCATCTCTAGAGTTGTTCGGAAATAGCCAAATCAGCTAAAATAGTAGCTAGTATGGTAGTTTTCAAAACCAGAAGTGACAGACAAGTAAGAGCCTTGACAGGTTTGCCTGAAGAAAAGATAAATGAGTTAGAGACAGTGTTTGAAGAGGTATATGAGGAGCAAAGTCAAAAAGACTATGAAGAACAACAAGCTAAAGGGGAAAGAGAACGATCTAGGGGAGGAGGAAGAAAAAGTAAACTTCCTTCTACTAATATTACAGCGCAATGTCATGGAATATAACTCCTAGACAATATAGCAAGAGTACGTTTTCGATGCTAAGCATAAGCAGTATAATTTCTGCGCTGATAGTAACGAATTAGATTTAGTGATTGAGCTATTGTCAATCTAGGTAACGGTATTGCTGCCTTGAGCAGCACTCTTGCCTGTGGCAAAGTTAAAGCTGGAGACTTTTCTCCTAACATTAAACGCATCCTCACCAGAAAATGATGTGCTAGACAAGTTAATAGTATATGGTGATGCCAACCTAAGTAGCTTCTAGTTTCGTAGTGATCAAGCCCCAGTTCTTCTTTTGATTCCTCAAACGATGTTTCTATCGGCCATCTCATTCCACTTAGCCACACTAATGTTTCTAGGCTGACTTCTTCTGAGTCATTGCACAAATAATAGCTTATCTCTCTTTTCTCATTTAGGTTACGCCGAATTACCAACCACAGTTCCACTGGCTCTTCTTCTCCCCTTGTTTCCCATATTCGCTCAAAGGCAAATTCACATACTATTGGCCCTTTACTTCCTTCTTTCACTACATGTTTACTCCATTTTTCTGCTTCTATTTCCTTTGCTAACTCATCTATCCGTATTGATTCAATATTTGCCCTTGCTAGTTTCGGCTTCCTTCCCCTACCTTTATATTCAGGTACCTTGACCTCTGGCTTCTCCTTGTATACCTGCGTATCGCAAGATACTGCTGTAAAGTACTTTTTTCCTAATTCAGCTACTCCATCTCTAAACTCGATATTATTTCCATACAATGCATCTGCTAGCACATATTCAAAGCTCAAATGCCCTCTCTCTTCTGTCTTTTTTATCATTCCTAACGCTATTTCTGGTTTGGTTCTAAATTCTAGATCCTTTGGCACTCCACATTCTTCCCTTTTTTGTTCATGCTCTTTATCAAACCATTGTTCTGGTAAGTACAACTGCCCTTCTGTTAAGGTATGTCCTTTGTTACTGGCATACCCTAGGTATACTCCTACTTGACTGTTCTCCACTTTTCCTACTGATCCACAATATTGCCTTGCTACTCCTACTGAGCTTTTTCCTTGTTTTACATTCCCTGATTCATCAACTATCAGTACTCCATCATTACCTAAACTTTCTGCAATAAGTTTTTGATGCGTGTCAATCACAGGTTCTAACTGCCAAGGGCTTTGTCCTACAAAGTTTTGCATGCTACGGACATTCAGTCCTATTGATAGTGCCATTGCTTCTATATTTTTTCGATCAAGGTTGCTTAACAAACCTTTTAGATAATGTCCTGTCCAGATCAAACTTTCAGGTCGTTTAAATGCTTCTTCAAACTCTGCTACGTATTCTTTGAGTTCTTTTGCTAGCGCTTCTATATCTGCTTCAACTAAGTTGCATTCTGGAGGACTTAAATTTACGGCCTCTTCTAATATTTCATTGTGTGCTTTATAAATGTTTTTCATAGCCTTAATTTATTATTCACACTCGCACTTTTTTCGCACTTCCCCTTACTTAATATGCAACATTGCGCTGTAATATTAGTAATGATTATTAATTTAGCATCTTTAGCTACAGCCCACGAATTTACTAATGGAATGTGTGAAGAAGGACTCGAGCTAGTCCTTAAAAAAACTACCTCTGAAGTTTCTTGTGTAACTCCCGAAACAGCCAATGCCATTGTTGAGCGTGGTTGGGGTACTATAGTTGAAGAAGCTGCACCCATAACCTCAAATAGTGATGCTTTTGAAAACTTTCCTAAGGCACCTATTTATGTTCCTAGTGAACAAGGAGACCAAATTTCTATAGGTGCTGGCCTTGATTCCATTGTAAAAATTGCTTCTCCAGAAACAGTTGGCACATTTGCTGTACTTGAAGACATTGTTCAACTCTGAATTTCAAGCAGATGGTATTAATTTTATGGCATCTGATGATTTACCAAATAATGAAGTTACAATAGGAAGCAATTTTGCTTTATTCGTGACTTTTTCTGATAAAACAGAACAAGAAAGAGTGTTTAATAAATTATCAGAAGGTGGGAAAGTCCTTTTTCCAATTAAAAATAACTTTGGCATGCTAATTGACAAATATCGTATTCAGTGGATGTTAGCTAGTTAAGTTTGTCTAGGTAGACAATACTAGTTGGGCTGGTTAAATCAGCACTCAGACTTTGTTAAAGTGATTTTGCTTGGATTGCTCTAGCCCAACAACCTGTAAAAATTAACGCTTCATGAAACATTAGCCTACAATAGCTACAAAAGAATTTAGGAGTAGCAGTCGTATGAAAATAGTTAAAAAATCAAGAAGGCTACCCATATTTTGGAGGTTGAGATGTCAGACAAAATAGATTCAAAAGTGAAAATTGGCGTTATCGAATGGTGTGACCTAACTGTAAAGAATGCAAAGGATGTAAAAGACTTTTACTGTGGTGTGGTTGGTTGGGAATCAAGTGCAGTTTCTATGGGCGAATATGCTGACTTTAATATTAACCTTCCAAAGACTAATGACACTGTAGCAGGGATATGTCATGCACGTGGAGACAATAACAATTTACCAGCTCAGTGGTTGATTTATGTGCGTGTAAAGGATGTGTCTGAAAGTGCTGCAAAATGTAAAGAATTAGGAGGTTCAGTGTTGGATGGGCCTCGAGTAATGGGTTCAAGCCAATTTTGTGTTATCCAAGATCCAGAAGGGGCAATTTTAGCACTAGTCTCAGACTAGACAGTGAAATTTAGGATTAGAAAAAACTATGATTGTTGTTCATGTACAACATTACCTCAATAAAGAAGGAACCAACTATTTTCCTAAGTGGCTAGAAAGTGTTGCAAACACTCTTCAGACATTTGAGGGCTTTGTAACCATTTCACAACTAACTGATGTGGAAAATAAGGAAGCGTGCCACTTACTATTGACGTTTGACTCATTGCCACAATTACGAAATTGGGCAAAGAGTCAGGAGCATGATGACCTAATAGCGAAGCTTGCTCCTTATAGGTTAAAAAAGCAAAAGTCTGAGTTTATGAAAAGCATGCTGACTTATGATTTTTATAGGAATATGAGCTTACCCCCAAAAACTGGACAGAAAACCCCGGCGAAATTAAGGTCCATAGAAGATGTAAAATATCTAGAATATGGAGATATAAATGAGCCAGACAAAAGGAATAAGAAAAACTTACAAGAAGGAATTCAAAGCTAAAGTTGCAGCAGCAGCCATAGTTGGAGAGAAGAATCTTGCAGAATTAGCAAATCAATATGGTGTACACACCACTCAAATTAAAGAATGGAAAAAGGCTGGATCAGAAGCACTGCATGAAAGGTTTTCATTACTAAGAGGTAGAAAAGCAAGACTACAAGAACGTAGAGAGGCTGCACTGTACGAACAGATTGGCAAATTGAAAATGGAACTAGATTTTTTGTCCAAAGGGCTCAAAAACTGAGTCAAGAGGAACGTATGTTGATAGTTGATCCAAGGCACCCTCAATTGAGCATTACTAAGCAATGTGAGTTACTGAGACTGAATCGTAGTAGTTATTACTATCGACCTACAGGAATTAGTGACCTCAATGAAAAGTTGATGCAAAGGATAGATGAGTTGTATACAGATCATCCTTTTCTAGGTTATCGCAAGATAACAGCAATGCTAAATAGAGAAAGCTATAAGGTCAATCATAAAAGAGTATATCGTTTGATGTGTCTGATGGGTTTGCAAGCTATATATGCCAAACCCAAACTAAGTAAACCAAAGGAAGGACATAAAATTTACCCATACCTTCTGAAAAACAAAATCATAAACAAACCAAATCAGGTATGGGCTAGTGATATTACGTATATACGTTTGCAAGGAGGATATTGCTATCTGGTAGTAGTAATGGATTGGTATAGCCGTTATGTTGTTTCATGGGAAGTTTCGAATAGCATGAAAGCAGAGTTTTGTATAGAAGCATTAGAAGAGGCGTTGGAAGGAGAGAAGCCAGAGATATTCAATACAGATCAAGGTAGTCAGTACACAAGTCATGAGTTTACGGATATATTGAAGGCAAACGAAATAGCAATCAGCATGGACGGAAGAGGGTGCTACATGGATAATATATTTACAGAAAGGTTGTGGAGAACGGTAAAGTATGAAGAAGTATATCTAAAGGAATACAAAAATATAGAGCAAGGAAGGGAAGAAATAGGAAAGTACTTACAATTTTATAACAGTGAACGTCCGCATCAATCATTGCAGTACAAAACGCCTGAATTAGTTTACAGAGAGGAGAAAACTAAATCAATAATAACAGGATAGGTTGTTATCAAGCTTACAAACAATGTAATCTCAATTTGATATCATTTTAGTAGGTCTTAATTAACCTTAATTTTTTGTCCGATCAATTGGGTTCACCTCAATAAGCTGACTTAATGGCTAATAAATTATTTTTAGGTTTTTCAGGAAGCCTACGCAAAGAATCATCAAATACAACACTCCTGCGTGCAGCACAAGCTCTCGCTCCTGATGGTATTAAAGTAGAGGTTTATGATTGTACAAACGATTTGCCTCATTTTAACCCTGATATTGAGTTTGATGACTTGGAGGTTGTTGCTGATTTGAAAGCTCGAGTTGACTTAGCAGACGGCATAATTATTTCTTCACCTGAATATGCACATGGCATTCCTGGTTCCTTCAAAAATGTTTTGGACTGGTTGGTAGGCGGGCATGAGTTTTACGAAAAGCCTATAATCTTTTTTAACATAGTAGACAGAGCTGTCTATTCTCAAGCCTCCTTGCGAGAAATTGTTAAGACAATGTCAGGGAAGATCATTGAAGAAGCTTGCTGTACTTTTCCACCAATCATTAAACATGTTGATTTAAATACCTTTCAGGCCAATCCCAACTTATCAAAGCAACTTAGGTTAGCACTTTTAACTTTTGCTGATGTACTTACAAAGGAAATCTGAAGGTAGCAATATAGACTCTGGAATAAAAACATGTAAATGTTTTAGTTGCGGGGGATTGTTTCCTGGTATAGAAGGACCAGTACACCGTTATATGAAATCTTCTCCAGGTTGTTGGTCTGCCTATGGTCAAATTCTCGCTCGAGAATACAGCAATGCCTTATATTTTGAAGTTCATCGTTTAACTGTTGATGCCTATGCTGTACAACATCCCGGTTCAACTGATCGTCAAAGTATACAATCTGTTGGTCTACATTTGATTCGACTTTGTTTGTTTCTCGAGCATGGACTAACTGCAGAAAATGCAAATAATGCAATGTTAGAAGCTGGAAAATGCAAACATTCTTTTATTTACTTAGAAAGGCCAAAGTCTCTTGGCTCGATTACAGCAGCAGATGTTGCAACAGCCAAATCAGTTGATGAGCACAAAACAATGGTTAGGGTATGGGCGCAAAATTCATGGGAAGCATGGTCCATGCAACACGATATAATAAGGTCATGGCTACCTGCCTAATTCAGCAGAGTGTATAAGTTGAAGTAGCATTAAATATGTCTAAATTTCACCAGAGCCAATTTATTAAAGAGGTAAAAGCAGTTTTCCCCGAACTCACCTCAGATATTAATGCTGAACAAGGGTTGCTTCATTTAGAGGTGGAAGTTTTTAGAAAATTTGCTCAGCACTTGATTGACACAGGTCAACGTGAAAAACTTGTTACCTGCTTCTCATTAGTTGAGAAGTTCAACAAATCTGGAAACGCTAAGCTGAAAGATGCTATTGATGTTTCGTTTGTTGAGGACTTAAATTTCAGTGCCACAAAGAAAAAAAGTCGTGAGTGGGCGTGGGAACTACTTCCAGATTCACTAAAGGAGCTATACATTAGTTTTCATGACCCACCCAACACACAAGGTCAGTGAACTTTTATGGAACTTGAAGACAAAGTAGAGATAAAAGATTTTGCTGCAAAGCATCAAGCTGCAATATGGCAAAAAGTATTGTCGTGAGCTAGAATTAACAGTAAATTCAGAGTAGACTATATTTCTTGGTAATTTGTATGAAGCCTGATTTTTATTGGATTGCTAAATTACCTAAAGGTGGTTTAGCAGTAATGCCTAGACCTAGACCTAATGATTGGTTAGAAGATGAACTTCTAGCATGGAAACTCGAAGGTATAAATATAGTTGTTTCTATGCTTACCTCTCAAGAAGTCTTTAGCCTGGGTCTTACTGAAGAAGAAGCGATTTGTGAGAAACATGGTTTAGAGTTCCACTCACTTCCTGTTGGAGATATGCAAACACCAAAATCAAAAGCTGATGTTCTTAAACTTATTAGGTATTTACTTAAAGCTCTTAGTGAAGATAAAAAGATTGCTGTACATTGCCGTATGGGTATTGGTCGATCCTCATCAATAATTGCATGTGTCTTAGTTGCTGAAGGTTTAGACGTTGATGAGGCTTTTAAAAGAATTAGTGTGGCTCGAGGGCATCAAGTTCCCGACACGCAAGAACAAGTTGATTGGGTAGTTGGTTTATCAAAACAATTACGTGAACTTACTATCTAATGCTAGTTAGGTTCCTCGAGTATAAGCTAAAATAATTACTCAATGGATTGGCGCTACAGACTTCTAAGAATTGATAGTCAAGCAGGTATAACGGTTGGAGTAGTAGCGCTTCTGCTTAGTAACTGGCTTCATGCATGGTATCAACTTCCTCAAAATTTTATATATTTCCTTGCTTTAGCCAACATAACCTATGGATGCTATTCATTTTCCCTACTAATAAGGAGCAAACGTCCCAAAATCCTCATAATGCTACTGGTCGTGGCGAATCTAACATGGGCTTTACTTTGTTTGCGCTGGGTAATTGTTTTCAGACAGACAGCTAGTCCTTTTGGACTTGCTCATTTGCTGCTCGAAACTCTATTTGTTGGTGGTCTGGCATGCTTGGAATGGCGATGGCGAGAATTACTCCAAACAAATCCAGCTCGCTTGGAGCAAAACTCAACAGCAAAAGCTAATTAGTCGCTACAAGGTGTGATGAATCACTCTATAAAACTTCTGGAAAGTAACCACAAATTGTCAGAAGGCATAGCAGGTTCTGTCAGGCTTAATGGTGGGTGACAGGTTGTACCTAATAAGTGCTAGTGTTACATTAAGCGGTAAGATGGTAAGGAAGGAATTATATGACTACCCTTGTTGTTGGAGCAAGTGGCGCAACTGGGCGTTTACTTGTAGAGCAATTACTAAATCGTGGACAGAGTGTCAAGGTAATTGTACGAGAGGTGAGCAGTCTGCCTGAATCCATCAAGAATCATGACAAAGTATCCATAACCCAAGCAAGTATTCTAGAACTCAGCGATGCTGAGATGATACAGCATGTCAAAGGATGTGATGCAGTAGCTTCGTGTTTGGGACACAACTTGAATTTTAAGGGCATTTATGGCCATCCTCACAGATTGGTAACAGAGGCCACTCGTCGGTTGTGTAATGCTATAAAAGCAAATATGCTAGACAAACCAGTCAAGTTTGTGCTTATGAACACTGCAGGTAATAGCAATTTAGATCTCAAGGAGCAGATTTCGTTTGGCCAAAAGTGTGTAATTTGGCTTTTACGATTACTGTTGCCTCCACACGTGGATAATGAGAAGGCGGCAGATTTTCTGCGTACCAAGATTGGTCAGGATAACAGAGTAATAGAGTGGGCAGCAGTTCGTCCAGACAATTTGACCAATGAAAGTCAGGTAACTGAATACGAGGTGCATGCTTCACCAATTAGAAGTGCAATATTTAATGCAGGTACTACTAGTAGAATTAATGTAGGCCACTTCATGGCTGATTTGATTACAAAGCATGACATATGGAATACGTGGAAGGGACAAATGCCAGTAATCTATAATAAAGCACAAGTGTAGCTCAAACTTCTCTTGTTGGAGAACAATGAACCCATCAAAGCAAAAAGGTCAGCTCGAGCTGACCTAATTTAAGATAAGCCTTTAGAAGCTTATTGAATTAAGGCAAGATTGTGTGATCAACCTGCAGCAATCACTTTGACATTGCAAGGATATCCAAATACAAAAACCCAATCACTCAAGCAAACACCAAAATCTGACTATAACTAACCAATTCACATTCGCTAAAGCCTTCTAGTAAGGCAATTGACCTGTAAAACGAATAATGGCAACGTAAGGTGTGCTATTTGACGAGCTAAACTCAATCATTGCATCACCGTTCTTTCCTTTGCCTACATAGTAAGCTGTGGATTTGGTTGTGTCGCTTATACTAGCATCTAACGCCTTATAGGGGATTTTTTGCCAAGTGCCATCTTGAATATTTATGTCTTTGTAGTCATAAAAGTTGGGTGTTGCTGTACCCAAATCAAGGTTAGTGTGGTCAAACATTAGTGTGATCGCAAAGTCCATCATCATGTCTTCAAATGTACCAAGTGATGCAGGGGTATATTTTTCCAAGTTAGCAATGCTGTTAAGCGCTGCAGGTATGCCATTATCATCCGTACCCAATGTCCAATCTTTCCAGAAAGTGTTGCCTGCATCTTTGTGACCTAGTCGTTCAGCAATACGCCAAAGGAACAAAAAGCCATAGCCGTAAGCGCTGTTGTTTTCGAATTCTAAGCTTTTATCATCACTATCAGGAAAGACGATGCGATAGCTCTGTGTATCTTGAAGGGCAGTAGCAGCAGCGTCTTGGGCAAACTTACTCTTATCTACAGTGAATATAGAGAGTTGCTCACTGGCTACTGCAGATGCCTCTTCAATCCAGCCAACTTCATCTACTGGGTTGGGATTGCTACTAGTTAAACGAACCCCATTTGCCACAAGATGTTTGAGTTCATGAACCATTGTCGCAGGAAGCTGAATGTCAAGGAAGTCTTTTCTAGTGCGGTCAGTGCCTTGACCAGATCCTACGCTTGGAACGGTTGCATAAAAAATATCACCTTCGTTACTTGGAGGACCTCCCTCATCCTCAAAATAATCATCTCCATTCACATAACCGTCTGTGCCCTTAGCCAATGCAGTAAAGATTATAAAGATTTTACCATTGTTATCCACATCTGCAAAATTCCCAAAGTTGCTTTGGACGACTCCCACCACATTGTTTTCAAAGATAGTACCAAGTTTGTTTAAATCTTCTGTTGTGAATTCAGTAAAACTGCTATCATCAAAAAACCAATAGGCGTTGGCTGTTTCTTTCTTAAGGGTTGCTCCAACATTCTCAGTCTGGTCATCATCTTGCTTGAACACCTTAAAGGTACAGTTCGTGGTATCCACCGTATAGGGCCCTGGGCATACGTCCCCAAAAGTTTGTTGTGGTGAAATACTTGAAGTATTAAATTTTGGTTTTGTTCTTACAAGTCCAGCAGAGAGAATTGGGGTGTTTGAGGCTGTACCTTCTATCCCAGTTGATGTTATGTTGTAATCAAGCCCCGGCGCAGTGGCATTGGTGTCATGAATACGCTGATTAGCTTGAACGGGAATAACAGCAACACTTTCACCTGCAGTAAGCGCTGTTAGATTGACAGTAACTTTGCTGTCTTTAAAATCACTAGGTTTAAGGATGAGAACACCCTTGCTATCTAAATTTAATTTGCCACTAGACGCAGATTTTACAGTGATGGTTGCTGTATCTGACTTTGAGTTATCAAGAGTTGATGTTGCAGTGATCACAGCACTACCTTCAGCAATACCTGTAACGATCCCTGTGTCACTCACTGTTGCTACTGTTATTTTACTGCTTGTCCAAGTAACACCTTTATCGTTATCAGTTAGATTCCCGCCTTCAACTGTTTCAACAAGCGTTACTTTTTTACCAACCTCAACATTCGCTGTCTTAGGTGCAACAGTAACTCTCGTTATCGTTGCTTCTTTTTCTTTACTTGTTGTACAGCCTTGTATAACAAGCAGGATAAGTATAGTAAACACTATGCCAAGATGTTTTTGCTTCATTCTTTCCTCCACAAGCTAACAAACATTGCCAAGAAACTTGGTAAAAATTCAGTTAATAGCTCATCAAAGCCCTAACTAGTATTGAACATATACATAGGAACCTAATCCTATACAACTCATTACTTTTATACTTAACAAATCTCCATGCCACACCAACATGCCTTAAGCAAATGACTCTAGATTGATTATTACACCTCAAATGACTTTAAGTCAAATTTAGATTGGCACTTTGATCATAGTAAGGGACGACATATTGAATATTGAAGTCTGTGCACTCTATCAAATAGAGAGTAGTTCAAAGTTTAAGGATATCCAAGTATTGTAAAAGCTAAATACCTGTAAACACTAGGGCATGTTGATAAAGTAAGTCATAATTTGCAAACTTAGGATATGAAAGTTAAATTAACAGACGAGCAATGGCAAAAAATACTAAATTTTCTCAAGGGTTACAAGATAGTGTGTATGTTTAGGAAATTTAGAATTGGCAATGAGGATCAATGCAGGAAGTTTATTGAAGGAGTCCTTTGGGTAACTAAAAGTGGTGCACAGTGGCGTTTGTTGCCAGAAGAATATGGAAAATGGAATAGTGTTTTTAAGCGTTTTGACCGCTGGGGCAAACAAGGAATTTGGCAAGCGATGTTTGAACACTTTGCTGAGGATGCTGATATGGAAAGTATAATGATAGATAGCACCATTGTAAGAGCTCACTCCTGTGCAGCAGGAGGAAAAGGGGGAAACGAAGAACAAGAATTGGGTAGAAGCAAAGGAGGTTACACCACCAAAGTACACGCTACAACAGATGCTCTAGGCAATCCTCTCAAGTTAATATTGACTCCAGGGCAACGTAATGATGTTACCCAAGCAGAGGATTTGCTAGAAGATCTGGAGGCTGAAAGAGTAATGGGGGACAAGGGATATGATGCTCAAGTTGTACTAGACAAGGTAGCAGAAATGGAAGCAGAAGCAGTAATACCTCCAAAGGCAAATAGGAAAGAGCAGCGGGAGTATGACAAAGAATTTTACAAGGAAAGGCATTTAATAGAGAATTTTTTCAACAAAATTAAGCAATATAGAAGAGTTTTTTCTAGATTTGAAAAGTTGTCTCGAAACTATTTAGCATTTTGCCAGTTTGCGTCGGTACTTATATGGCTACGCTAAAATCCCTTCAAGTAATATTTTTGATTTAGCACTTTTAGTGTCAACACGCCCTAGTAACATTTAAAAAGCGTGTATGAGCAAACTAAGGGTCTGACTGAGGAAAGTTTAGCTATTGATAAACCCTTCGGTTCTCAATCTGAAATTGCTTTTAACTCTGAAATTCTAGGTAGAATTGCACTAACACGCTGAATTCTTGAAAAAGCATGTACTTCGAAAATCATTTCAAAGACACATATCTAATTGACTTAGCATTTTTAAATACTATCGGAATGTGGGTACTCTCTTTGAAATTTGCTAATAAATCGGATTTATAAGCACTTAATCTCTCGTTTAGATCTTTGCTATGTTTAATTGTAAGTAGAGCTTTCCCTAGTTTCTTAGTGAACATATCTCCAATCATAAAGACAGCAACAGAACTCATCCAAATGAAACCAACTATAGAGAGTATTTTTATAAAGGTTATTATATCCATTGTGATTCTCCTTTCCTTTTTAATCTAGTAAAGTTCCTTACCTTACTTTAGATTCAACCAAGCTTTCCTCGGTCTTGAATAAAGCTTAAAAAACAGAATCTATCCGCTATCTATCCGCTGTTTTTTAGCTGGATAGGTAGTAGACTTTCTCCCTCTTAGGACTTGCTCTAACTTATTTGCTTGCTCCTCTATAAAGGCTTAAAAATCACTTAGTTTGCTAAATTCAAAGGGTGAGTCACAAGGTTCGATCGTTTGAGGAAGTAAGTCAAACAGTAGCAGCATATATACACATTATTTTTTACCTTTCAAAAATAAATCCTTGATTTAAAAATACTAAACTTCATTGGAGTTAATGAAACTACTGAACTTGGGTATACTTAGTTATGCAACTAAGGACCCTAGGAGCATTACGAGTTGAAGGGGCTGACTTTAACAGATCTAAACCCTTACTTATGCTCAGTTACTTAGCTTTGGAAGGTGCTAAAGACAGTAAACATCTCTCCCAACTTTTTTTCCCACAGACCGCAAATCCAGCCCAACAGTTATCTGTTACCCTAAGTCGCTTACGTAAAGGCATGCCTAATTGTGTAGAAAGAGATAAAATAACCAAAAAGCTTAAGGTTCAAATCTCAATGGACGCCACTATACTTTTACAGACCTTGGAAGCAGGTAAATTAGAAAAAGGCATAGAGCTTTATGAAGGTTCCTTTTTAGAAGGGTTTGATGTTCCTGATATTAGTACTGAACTTGAAGAGTGGATTTATTTCACTAGGGAGTTTCTTGCTCATAGGGTTAGGGAAGCACTCATTAGTCTAGCCCAGCAGTTGCTTAAGCAAAACCCAAGTGAAGTAACAAAAGCTAATCAGTATGCAGAGAGGGCCTACTTACTATCTGGTGCACCTGAACCTAATCCTGAACAGTTCCAGCAACTCTATACCCTTTTAGTCAAAGGTAATAGTCATCTTAGTGCTGAAGTAAAAAGTGAAGCAGAAAGTTTTGGCATTAAGCTTAAGGAATTAGGTAAGGACTTAGCTCTAAACGATAAAACTAAGAATATTTTCTTAGAGCAAAATAAACAACAAGAACAAGACAAAGTTCAGTTAGACCCCAAAGTGAAACACAATTTAGTAGAAGGACTTACAAGTTTTGTGGGTCGTTCATCAGAAGTTTTAGAACTCAAAAACTTAGTTGTTCAAGAGGATACTAGACTTCTTACCCTTTTAGGAACGGGGGGCATTGGTAAAACAAGATTGGCTACTCAGTTAGCTCGAGACATTCTAGCTGAAGCTTCAGTTAGAAGTGAAAGCTACACAGGGGTTTACTTCATTCCTTTAGAAACACTTCAGTCTCAAGAAGAGGTCATTATTGCCATCACAACTGCCCTAGGACTTGGTTCACAAACACAAGAAACCCCTTTTAAACAACTTCAAGATTATTTGAAAGATAGAAGCTACCTCTTGCTGTTAGATAACTTTGAACATCTTGTTAAGGAAGCAAGCTTTGTTCCAGAATTACTTAGAGTTTGTTCTGGTTTGAAAATCGTAGTAACAAGTAGGGTAAGACTAAATCTAACAGGAGAATTGGTTTACCCAATGGGCGGACTTGAACTTCCTCTAGAAACAGATACCCCAGAGCAAGCTAGAGATAGAGATGCTATTAAACTCTTTTTAGATAGGGCTAAAACAGCAAACTTAAGGTTCTCTCTTGATGAGACATTAGAGGATGTTATTAGCATTTGCCAGTTGGTGAGTGGTTTACCTTTAGGGATTGAGTTAGCTGCTGCTTGGGTGAAACTTATTCCTGTTAATGAGATTAAAGAAGAAATCCAAAGCAATTTTGATTTTCTTGAATCAACTCAACAAGATGCTATTTCTAGACATCAAAGTTTACGCGCGGTCTTTGAACACAGCTGGGCTCTCCTTACTAAAAAGGAGCAAGAGATTCTAAAACAACTCTCTGTCTTTAGGGGTGGATTCAAAAGAGAAGCAGCTAGAGAAGTAGCAGGAGCTAGCATTCCCAGCTTAATGTCTCTTACTGATAAATCTCTCCTCAGGGTGAATAACTATCGTTTTGATATGCATCCTTTAATTCTTCAATACAGTTTTGAGAAATTAGCAGAAGATGAAGCAACTAAAGAAAACACTCTGAAGAGGCATGCTGAGTGTTTCCTAGCATTAGCACAAGCCCATCCCAATGACTTCTATAAGCGTGAGCAACTACCTTTACTTGATCAAGCAGAAGAAGAGCTTGATAATATCTGGGCTGCCTTTGATTGGGCTTATGATACTAACCATACTGACTTTGGGCTAAAGTTAGCAAATGAGTTATGTTTATTTTGGCACATTCGGGATTACTTTCGTGAAGGTGCTGGGCAATTTAGCCGCTTTTTAGCCAAGATTGATCTTTCAAATCCAACCTTAAGTGTTGCTTTTGCACTTAATGGTGCAGGTTTAATCACTCAAACTGCAAGTGGAATTGCTGAAGCCAAAGGATTATTTGAACAAAGCCTTACAATGTTTAAGTGCTTGGATAATAAGGCCGGCATGGCAGATGTACACCTTAATTTAGGCTTCCTGTATTTGGATGATGCCCTGAGCACGAGCAAGGAGCATTTAGATGAAGCTCTTAAGCTTGCTCGAGATCACAAGTTAATCTTTTTGGAAGGGGTTGCTTTATTATTTTTAGGTCATGTAGCTATTGAAGAAGATAACTTAGATAAAGCCATTGACCTGCAAACTAAGTCTTTAGAACTTACACGTGCTATAGGAGATGATCGAGGGACTTCTCGTTCCTTAATTGCTCTAGCAGAAAGCTATCTAAGTAAAGGTGACTATGCGAAAGCGAAAAGTCTGATTGAGGAAAGTTTAGCTATTGATAAAACCTTCGGTTCTCAAACTGAAATTGCCGCTAGCACTGAAGTTCTAGGTAGAATTGCACTGGCACAGGGGAATTATGATCTTGCCAAACAACATTTGCAAAGTGCCCTAGACGTTTATTACCGTAGTTACCATATTTCGTATCTTGTGGTTATGTTACCTATCATTGTTGAGTTATTCGCTAAGCTCGAGCTCTGGCAAGAGGCAGCAGTTGTAGCTGGTACAACCATATTTATTAAACGTTATGGAGGGATCGAAAATCTACCAAAGCAGAAAGAGCTTGAGGGATGCTTAGAAAAGGTGAAAGTAGCTTTAAGTGAGCATCAGTACTTAAGGTACTTACGTCAGGGGGAAAACATGAAATTAGAGGAAGCTGTGGACTTTATCCTCAAGCGCTTAGAAGCTTGAAAGTCAAGATAACATTCTAGTTAGAACCCTAGAGAAGTACATCAAAGCCTTGAGGGGTGAACTAGAAATCAACTCAAGGTTTCCGTGTCTCTTCACCAATTTACAAGAACGTATGAGCTGTGACGAAGTAGTGGTACATTAGACAGTTGTATACTCTTGATTAGGAGAAAAATTATGAATAAGTTGATTCTTACTACTACCTTAGCAACTTTTATCAGCTTAGGATGGGCTGAAATAGGCTCAGACACTTATGTTTATATGACCTTTGGGTCACCCCAAACCCTTGATCCTGAAGCTACTTATGACACTGCCTCAGATGAGATAATTGAAAATGTTTATGAAACCCTCTACACATATAAAGGTGAAAGTATTACTGAGTATGAACCGCTTTTAGCAACTAGTTATGAAGTCTCTGAAGATGGCCTTACCTACACTTATACTTTGCGTGAAGGGGTAAAGTTTCACAGCGGCAATGACTTTAGCTGTAAAGATGTAGAGTACTCTATAGAGCGTATTCTAGTTATAAATGACTCTGAATCAGGGGTTTGGTTTCATGCTGAGGCACTTTTAGGTAATGATGGTAGTAATGCCAATGATGACCCTAATATTACTTGGGAAATGATTGATGGGTCTGTGGAGTGCTTAGATGAATATACTGTGCAGTTTAATTTGCCTAAAGTGGATCCAGCTTTTTTTGTAAAGCTCCTGTATAAAAATGCTAGCGTTATTGATAGCCAGTGGGCTACAGAAAATGGTGAGTGGGGCGGCACTGAAGATACTTGGCGTGATTGGGTAGGTATTGACCCTAGGGTGAATAGTTATTTACATAACAATGTTAGTGGTACAGGAGCTTATAAGTTAATAAGCTGGGATGGTAGTGATGTTATAGCTGAAAGATTTGATGATTATTGGGGAGAAGCAGCTAGTATAAAAAATATTCAGATTCTAAGTGTAGCTGAGCTATCCTCTCGTTTGCTCGCACTACAAAATGGTGATGCTGATCGTATTGTACTAGGTAGTAATATTGACTGGGCTACTTTGGAAAATCAAGTAAGTGGTTTAGAAGGAATAAAAATACACGAAGATCCTTCTTGGGCATCTCTAGCTGTAGGTGGAGTGCATTTAGTTCAAGAAGTGATTACTGAAGATAATGAAATTAATGTAGGTTCAGGAGAACTAGATGGTAAAGGAGTTCCTAGTGACTTCTTTGCAGATTTAGATGTGCGCCTTGGCTTTGCCTATAGCTTTGATTTAGAAGAATTTGCAGAGGCTATGTTTTTAGGTAATGGTGTAATACTAACAATGGCATTGCCACCTTCGTTTTTAGGCTATGATCCAGAAGTACCTATTTATCCCTATGATTCTGAAAAGGCAGAGGAGCATTTCAAGAAGGCTTTTAATGGTGAGCTTTGGGAAAAAGGCTTTGAAATAACTATTAGTTACAATACTGGCAATGAAACTCGTAAAACAATTGCCGAGATTTTTAAGGCAAACATAGAAGATTTAAACTCTAAATTTAAAGTTAATGTAAGGGGTATAGACTGGCCTGAGTTTTTAACTGAGCGTCATAATAATAAGCTACCAGTAAATATAGTTAGTTGGGGAGCTGACTATGCTGATCCTGATAACTTTATCCATGTTTTTTACCATTCCCAAGGTTATTATGGACAACAGATAGGCTTCCAAGATGCAGATATTGATAGTTATGTTGAACAAGCTCGCAGTACTAGCGATCTTGAAGAACGGGCTAGCCTTTATAGTGCCACTGCCCATCGTGCCTATGAATTAGCTCCTATTATTGTTTATCCTACAGCTCGAGTCTTTATGGTTACTAGAGACAATATAAAAGGCGTTTATTATAATCCTATGGTAAGTCATTTTTACTTATGGAAAAATATTTCTAAAAGTCAAGTTCTAGAGTGAAATTAGTAACTGTCAGGAAATAACTTGCTCATCTACCCTGTAAAATTACAGGTCCTTAATAATCCTTCCAGAAAAGGTTAGATAATTTAATTTGTCTTGTATGCCAAATACAATTTGGCGTGGAAAGTGATTAGAAAATCCAATAAATTAATTATTCAGACTGCACTTTACCTATACCCATGCGGGACAATGTTTGACCTTCCTTAAATTGATAGCTAAGAACACCAACTACATGCATGACAAACAGTAGCAGGAAAGCCTTGGCTAAAATCCCATGTGCATTTTTAGGTGGTACATCTTGGATTAAATCTGGGGTAATAGTGTTAGGGATAATGCTGAGGCCACTAAGCAGTAGCATGGCTAAACCACTAACCAATTGTAGCACAATTACAATATAGAGCAGACGATGATTCCACACAAAAACAACCCGACGCCAAGATACCATAGGTAATGGTTTAGGATGGGTATCAATAAATAACCAAACAACCCTTATAACTGTTATTAATAGAAGAATTAGGCCTATTCCAATATGTGTCCTATAAAGCGTTGTTTGCAAAGGAGTATCACCTAATTTTGTCATAACTGCTCCCAAGACCCAAATACCGATAATAAGGATAGCGCTTAGCCAGTGGAAAAGCTTGGTTGGATTACTGTAGCTTGCTGAGCGGTCTTTCACATATACTCCTTATAAATCTTCAACAGCACCTTGGCCAAAGAAATGAAGGTCATAAACGTTGTGCTCTTTTAAGATCTTTTTAGCCTGTTCACGGGTTTCTGGCTCTTTACCGGGTGCAGAAATAGTATAGTAGCCTGCTAACATAGCTTCCTTAAAACGATCAAAAATCTCACCTTCTTCTCCAAGGTGTTGAAGAGCACGAATGATACGCCATTTTGGACCCTGATCTTTACCCTCAATAACTTTTTTTGCAATTTCTTCACCTGTAAAAACCACAATGGCATCCTCAGCAAAGCCTGCTGCTTGCAAGGATTCTACAGCCTTATCAACATCTTCTTTGCTATTAATTATTCCTATTATACGGTTGGTTGGATATATACGTGGCTCAATTGAGTCATGCATAGGTGATCTTTGCTCTTTACTAGATTCATTCATTTTCTAATTTCTCCTTATGAAAGTAATGACAATAATTTTATGATATAAAGTATTTGTAATTATTGCAAATGTAATGATTGCATTTTATAGTAGCTATGTCATTATTAAGATATGAGTAAACCAACGAAAAATAAGCCACCAGCTCAGAAGATAAGGAAAACCAGTGTTGGTTGGATGTTAAATGTACTGTCTAGCAGACTTGATGCTGTAATGAACAAAGAGTTAAAGCAACTTAACTTGAGCCTAAATCAATTTACGATTTTAATGACACTAATGGAAGAAGAGGGATTAACCCAAGCAGAAATCGGCAGGAAAACAGCAAGGTTCGGTTACTCAACAACACGGAGTATAGATGTACTTGAAGAAAAACAACTTGTAGAGCGTCGCAGGGATGAACGGTCACGAAGAAGCTACCGCATTTACTTAACTAATCAAGGAAGTGCTATGGATCAAAAACTATTTGCAATTGTTAACAAGGTCAATAAAGGTTTTTTATCAAAAATATCTATAAAAGAAAAAGAGCAGTTAACAACAATACTTCAAAAATTATTGTTGCACTGATAGGTTGCTTTTTCTGGTAGTCCTACATATGTAGTGATGAGGTTGTATACTCCTTAAAATTGAAGGAGAAACATGAAATGTCCTGAATGTGGTTCTGAAAAAACAGTAAAAAATGGTCACATACATAATAAAAAGCAAAAATATGCTTGTAAGGATTGTAGTAGACAATTTGTCGAAAACTCTACTAAAAAGACAATATCAGACACAATAAAAGCTTTCATTGATAAGATGTTGCTAGAAAGAATATCTCTAGCTGGCATTAGTCGTGTTACAGGGGTTTCTCTCACATGGCTATACAATTATGTGAAAAAGAAATATGCTAAAACCCCACGTAAACTAAAGGTTGTAAAAAAGAAGAAGGGTAAATTAATTGTACAAATGGATGAATTATGGTCATTTGTTGATCATAAGGGTAATAAACAATGGATTTGGATTGCCATTGATGCAAAAACTCGTGAGGTAATTGGTCTATATATTGGAGATAGAAGCCGTAAAAGTGCTCAGGCACTATGGGATTCTTTGCCCCCAGTTTACAGGCAATGTGCTGTTTGCTACACAGATTTTTGGGAATCATATGAGAACGTTATTCCATCTAAACGTCATCGTGCTGTTGGTAAAGAGAGTGGTAAAACCAGTTATATTGAGCGTCTCAATTGCACTTTAAGGCAACGAGTTTCTCGTCTAGTAAGGAAAGCTTTATCCTTCTCTAGAAATCTGGAAAACCATATTGGAGCAATTTGGTATTTTATTCACCACTACAATAAAAGTTTATCCATTTAAGCTCATCACTACTTCTGTAGGTTTACCGCTTTTTCTGGTAGTCCTACATATGTAGTGATGAGGTTGTATACTCCTTAAAATTGAAGGAGAAACATGAAATGTCCTGAATGTGGTTCTGAAAAAACAGTAAAAAATGGTCACATACATAATAAAAAGCAAAAATATGCTTGTAAGGATTGTAGTAGACAATTTGTCGAAAACTCTACTAAAAAGACAATATCAGACACAATAAAAGCTTTCATTGATAAGATGTTGCTAGAAAGAATATCTCTAGCTGGCATTAGTCGTGTTACAGGGGTTTCTCTCACATGGCTATACAATTATGTGAAAAAGAAATATGCTAAAACCCCACGTAAACTAAAGGTTGTAAAAAAGAAGAAGGGTAAATTAATTGTACAAATGGATGAATTATGGTCATTTGTTGATCATAAGGGTAATAAACAATGGATTTGGATTGCCATTGATGCAAAAACTCGTGAGGTAATTGGTCTATATATTGGAGATAGAAGCCGTAAAAGTGCTCAGGCACTATGGGATTCTTTGCCCCCAGTTTACAGGCAATGTGCTGTTTGCTACACAGATTTTTGGGAATCATATGAGAACGTTATTCCATCTAAACGTCATCGTGCTGTTGGTAAAGAGAGTGGTAAAACCAGTTATATTGAGCGTCTCAATTGCACTTTAAGGCAACGAGTTTCTCGTCTAGTAAGGAAAGCTTTATCCTTCTCTAGAAATCTGGAAAACCATATTGGAGCAATTTGGTATTTTATTCACCACTACAATAAAAGTTTATCCATTTAAGCTCATCACTACTTCTGTAGGTTTACCGAGCCAGTGATGTACTTGCTTATGATTGATTTAAAAAAATTTTTTGTAGATATTCGAAATAGTCCAGACATAGCTTTAAAAAGCTTAGAGGATAATCCGAGTTTGATTAATTTAGAGGATAATCCGAGTTTGATTAATGCTGAATGGGTTGAAGACGGAGATTTTATTAAGGGGGGTACAGCACTGCATTGGGTTGCATATGATGGCCACCTTGAACTTGTAAAAAGACTTATAGAATTAAAAGCTAGTGTTAATGCTAACTGTGCAGACTGGTGGTGCAGGCTAATTGATTGGGCTGCAAATAGTGCTTGCTATGACGCAGTTGAATTTCTTATTAATAGTGGTACAGACATTAGTGGTAATAAATGGAGTAAAGCTACCCCCTTACACGTGGTAGCGCAAGGTGGCTCGAGTAATGGAAAGAGTAATACTGAAAACTAAACATATAGCAAAAGTACTAATAGATTTTAGAGCTGATGTTAATGCAGTTGCAAACTATGGTGGAAACCCACCACCTATGACTCCTCTTGATGATGCAATCCAAGTCGGTAATGAAGGAATTCTACGAAGCAATGGAGATTTGAAGCACAAAGAGATTAATTAGTGATGATTTATATAAAAATAAGAAAATAAAGCCCTCTTACCAATTTGCTTATAAGCAATCAGAAAGACTTAAATAATTAACATGGAATTAAAATTTCGTAGCTGGTGGCGTCCTGCCCGCAAAGCGGTTGAACCACATGATGACCGCACCGTTAGTTTCTTAGAACTTTTTTATGACCTTGTGTATGTGGTCTTGGTAGCAGAACTGGCCCACGCGCTCGCAGGGCATCTTGACCTCAAACATATTGGACAGTTTATCTTCCTGTTTGCTATTGTCTGGTGGTCATGGCTCAATGGCACCACCTATCATGAGTACCACGGTAACAATGACATTCGCACACGGATTTTTACCTTTGCCCAAATGTTTGCCGTGGCAGGCATGGCAGTTTTTGCCCACAACGCAATGGGTAAAGGGTCGGTAGGCTTTGCCCTATTTTACGGACTCTTTCAGCTTATTCTCAGTTATTTGTGGTGGCGACTTGCCACCCACGACCCCGTGCATCACGCTGAGAATCGTCCCTTTGTGATTTTCTTTAGCATTTCTACAGCACTCTTTTTTATTTCAGTTTTTGTACAGGCACCATTTCGCTTTTACATCTGGGGGGCTGCGGTGCTACTAAGTCTCTTACAACCCCTCATCATGTTTGGATTGCGACCCCAGGCAGAGCGCTCGAGTCCTATTACCTTTAGCCCTGCACTGGTTGAGCGTTTTGGGCTTTTTAACATCTTGGTTTTGGCTGAAATTATTGTGGGTGTGGTATCAGGCTTAACCCATCATGAACATCTAAGCACTACAGCCTTTATCACAGGGGGCTTGGGCTTGTGTATTGCCTTTGCCATGTGGTGGCTGTATTTTGACTTTATCTCACACCGAAAACCTTTAGAAACGCAAGTGGCTACTACAAACTGGCTGTATATGCACCTTTTTGTCAGCATGAGTATTGTGGCAGTTGGTGCTTCAGTACTTAATGTGGTGGAACATGCAGGTGAGCCACTTGAGGGTATAGTTCGCTGGTCATTGGTAGGAGCTGTTGCTGTTTACTTGCTAAGTCTTGTGCCACTGATGCGCGTGATTACCGTTTTGCCTAACCTTAAAGCTGCTTACAATCGTGCTAGTATAATGTTGTTTTTGGCAGCGATAGCAATTGCTTTGCTTGGTATGAGCGTGTTGCCAGTTTTAGCAGTCTTGCTGATTATCCTAGGCTTGATGCTGATTCCTGTCATTTATGCAGTGGTGTTTTGGGTACAGGTCTTGGAGGCTCGAGATGTCCATGGGCATTGATGCGTCTAATACTAAGGAGTGTTACCTTGCTTCTAGATGCAATTTATCTAACCGCGAAAGACCAAGAAAGGAGAATGAAAAGTGGCGTTTTTTGTTAAACAATCATTTTTTAGCTTAGCAATATGAGCACAAAAAGAGTAGCCCTCATCACGGGTGCATCCAGTGGTATCGGCAAAGAATTTGCACACATTCACGCTGAGCAAGGTGGCGACCTTATTATTGTTGCCAGACGTGCAGATAAGTTAGAGGAGTTAAAAACAGAACTCGAGCATAAACACAGCATAAACGTCATGGTAATTCCTAAAGACCTTACTCTGCCTGATGCTGCCACAGAAATCTACGAAGAAGTCAAGCAAGCTGGCATCACTGTGGATTACCTCATCAATAACGCAGGCTTTGGTGGACATGGCAAGTTCCATGAAAGAGATTGGGAGCAAGACCTTGCTATGATTAATCTTAATATTGTAGCACTAACTGCACTCACACGCTTATTTTTGCCAGACTTTGTCAAGCAAAATAGTGGTAAAATCCTCAATGTTTCTTCAACAGCAAGCTTAATGCCAGGCCCATTACAAGCTGTTTATTATGCTACAAAAGCCTATGTAACTTCTTTTAGCAATGCCGTTGCAGAAGAATTACATGATACTGAGGTTAGTGTGACCGCCTTGCTACCAGGGGCAACCGAGTCAGAGTTTGCAAGCACATCGGGCATGGATAAGACTCGTCTATTTGACAAAACTGTCAGTGCTAGGTCAGTTGCTAAAGATGGCTATAACGCCATGCTTGCAGGTAAGCTCAATGTTATATCAGGTCTAACCTTACCTAGAAGAATGATGATGGCAATATTGCCCTTAACTCCTAAAAAGATGCAGCTAAGTCAGGTTCGGCAAATGCAAGAAGTCAATGTGTAGTTTAGTGAACAAGACAAAGCTCGCAAGGCTTGAGACAGGTTGATTAGCTTTTTGAAGCTCGAGCTAAAAGGCGCATTACTCAAGAACACCGAATCACTTATTTAGTTTGTGACAAGCACATTGACTTTTTACAGTGTCTTTACAATTACTGAGTTTTGTGTTTCATAACTGCAGGGTAATGTGGACCAAAATTATGCACCATTTTACTTATAAGCGACTAACTCGAGCAAGAAATTACATACGCGAAACCTACTCAATGCCTACTAGCCTTTCAGACATTGCCAGAGAAGCAAACTTATCCAGATATCATTTCTTACGTATTTACAAAGAAACCTTCCAAGAAACGCCTCATAAGTTTCTAGTGCGCTTAAGAATTGATAGAGCCAAGCTACTTTTAGCTAAAGGGCAACATAATGTGACAGAAACTTGTTTTGAAGTTGGCTTTTCAAGCTTAGGTAGTTTTAGCACCTTATTCTCAAAACATGTTGGACTTTCTCCTTCAGAATATAGACGGTATGTGCGCTCGAGCATAGTTGTACCTAGAAATATTCAAACAGTATTAATCCCTTCCTGTTTCTTGTCTATGCTTTTTGGTAAAGAATAGCAATTTTTAAGAAGCTTATTTAGCTAACCCTAAGTTATTTTCATTAAGCGTTATAGGAGTATCTATGATTAAAAGGCAAACTCACACTACAGTATTTGTACTAGACCAAGCAGAAGCAATTAAGTTCTACACAGAAAAACTTGACTTTGAAATTCGTGCCAACTTTCCTATGAATGATGAATTTTCTTGGGTGACAGTAAGTCCAAAAGGGCAACCAGACTTAGAACTTGTACTAGCACCTGTTAAAAAAGGACCTATGTTTGATGAAGATTCACTCGAGGTGCTAAGAGGTCTCGTACAAAAAGGCACCTTCGGTATAGGAGTGTTTGAGACAGATGACTGTCAAAGGGAATATGAGAACCTAAGCTCTAAAGGTGTAAAGTTCCTAAAACCACCTCAAGAACAATCTTATGGCATTGAGGCTGTGTTGCAAGATAATTCTGGCAACTGGCTTAGCCTAGTACAAAGAAAGGGATCAAATGAGTAAGATTGCTCTATTCATTAAAACAAAAGCTCAGCAAGGAAAACGAGATGAAGTAAAATCTTTGTGGGGAAAGCATCTTAAGTCAGGAGCAGAGGCAAATCCAGAGCAGGAAATACATATTTTTTGTTTTGATGCTCAAGATGAAAATACGCTTTATCTTTTTGAGGTTTACTCGAGCATAGAAGCGCTACAAAAAGCTGGACAAGGTGAAGCATTTGGGGCTTATATGAAAGAGGTAATGCCACTTTTAGATGGTATGCCTGAGGTTGGTACTACTACACCTATCTGGGCTAAGGGTATTGAAGTTTAGATTTGCTATTTCTTGCCCTGACATACTCGCTACAATATAAAAATGGACTTTCTCTTATTACTGGAATTACGCACCCCTTAAAGAGTCTTTTCCAAACAAGGTATTCCTCAGATACCTTTGTAAAGATGTGTGCAGGAGTGATTTACCCTCTTAAAGTGTAAACACTGTTCCAGACAGATTGAGGTATTATCTGAAGGAAAGCATAAGTGTAAAATTACCTCAAAAAGTTTTAGGAGGCATTTTGAGGTGAGCAAAATCACTGCGCAGGAAGCCATAAAAATGACTTTATGTCAGAGACACATCTTATAGTGCATGACCAACAAAAACCTTTATCTAGACGAATCATTAAAATCTGCGTAATTCCAGTTATTAAAGTTACTGTAGAATGGGGTAGGAAATGAGTAGAAGAAAAGGTTAGTATCAAATATTCATTTCTTACCCATTTTACTATATTGCCAATAGTTTCTATTTTCCTAGAGCTAACATTAAGGGTGCAGGATCAAAATAACCCTTGATAATCTGAATTTTACCTGCATCATTAAATTCATGAACGTCAATACCTTCAAAAGCAAAGTCTTGATCATTTTTTAAAATGCCTTGCCCCAACCATTTGATAGCAACACTTTTTCCAGTCACAAAAAGGCTATCAACCTGAATAGACATTGAGTTGAAAGCTGAGCCCATAGCCTCGTAGGTCTCTTTAAGAGCAACATGACCTTTATTGCCAGTAGTGCCTACTGGCTCATAGCTAACTGCATCTTCAGCTAGAGTAGCTAATAGTGCTTCCATATCACCTGCATTCATACTGAAGTTTATTTATAAATACTATAGCTAGACCTCTCCCTCACGCCAATAATCCTGTTTTAGGGGTACATCGTTCTGTCTACATTTCTATAGCTTCAAGTAGGTCATATGCTCTTTGCTGTTGCTTATTCGCTATAGTGTCTACTTTTACTAAATTTGCATCCTCCTCTCCTTTGTAATTGCAAGTATTTCTTACTATGCTACTTAGATCCGATAGTAATGTCTGAAAACTGTGAACTTTACTACCATCTTCTAATTTTTTAGTCTTTGTTTTTGCTAATGCCTTCTTTGACCTTGCCGCTCTTTTCACGGGGTTACTTTCCTCTTTTTTACCTTTTTCTTCATCAGCAAATAATATTGACCTCCATGCCTCCATCATATGCCACTTCACGTTGTAAGCTAGCATGCACAAGAATATGTGTCCCCTTACTCGTTGCTCCATATGGTGATATATTGGTCTTAATTCCAAATCTACACTTTTTATTGACCTAAATCCCTGTTCTACATCACTTAATCCTTTGTAATTCCTGATTACTTCTTTTGTATCCACTTTCTCCTTTGTTAGACTTGTTCTTATTACATATATCCCATCTAACTCGCTTTCCTTCTTTACTTTCTCTTCGTCTATCTCAAAATTTAGCCTTGCTGGTGTTATCTTTAACTTAATGTGCTTTGCTACTTTATATTTGTTGACTACTCTTCCTACTCGCACTCCTATTTCCCCTTTCCCTCTTACACTTCCTTTCTTTACCATCTCCTTTATCTTCTCTAACTCTTCTTTTGTTGCTTTTAGCAAATCTTGTCGCTTTTTCCCTTTCCACTCCGCTACTTCTCTATTACAGCACCCTATCAATCTCTCTTTTTCATATTCTTGATCTTTAAACTCTAAATATTCTTCTTTCTTCAATTCTTCTATATTCAAATTCCCACTTTCTATCAGCTTTTTTATACTTGCTGTCTTCAATGCTGCTATCCAACCTACTCCCTCTTCTTTTTTTAACTCTTCTATCTGTTTTTTCCCTATTACTCCTCTGTCTCCTACGATCACTATTTCTTTTATTCCAAATTCCTCTTTTAGCTCTTTTATCATTGGTTTTAGTATCTTTGACTCTGTGTAATTGCCCTCGTACACCCTAGTTACTATTGGACATCCCCTTTTGTCCGTCAGCAATGTGTAATTTACTTGCTTTTTCCCTCTCTTTTTATCTTTATTCTGTCCCCATTTTGCTAATGGACATTCCTCTCCTTCAAAATAACTTGAACTCATGTCATACATTAATACTTTCTCCCCTTTGACATGCCTATTTGTTAATTTCTTTTCTATATATCCTTGCCTTGCTTCCAACCATTCAATTACCTTACACACTTCTTCTTCCCTTGCTTTCCTTACTTCTAGCATTTCTGGTAAAGTTGTTGTTTCCCACCATCTTATTGTTGCTAATTTACTATTTGGTGCTAGTATCCTTGCTGCTATCAATGCTTCTACTAAGTTTCTTTCTTGTGTGGCACGACTTGCTATTAACCTCTTAAACTCTAGTTTCTCCATAGCTTTTATTACTGCTTTTACATGTCCATGATGCTTAGATTCAATCACTTCAAAAGCTTGATCTATAGGTACAAACTGCTTACCCTTTAAACAGCTTCGGATCATTTCTATAATTTCATCACCTAGTGGACTTAGGTTTGCTAGGGTTTCTTTTTTTACCTTGCCATCTTTACGATAAGAACGTCTCAGTAAGTAAGATTTATAAGTTTTTCCTTTATACTGGCGAGTGCTTGTAGCTACATGCATCCCAGAAGACCTATTCCTCATAGCTAAAGTACAGGATAGCAGATTTTGACAATTAATTCAACTTTTAGTGTCTACAGTATTGCACCCTAAATTACCCATTTGCATTGTGTAGAAAGATGCTAACGCCGATTTTGATCAATAAACTTCAGTCATAGCTGCAAAAAAATCTCGACTAGTTTGTTCATAAGTCTCTGACATTATAATCTCCTTATCTGCATGAGTTGCTCCATACAATTGCCAACCCTTAGTAACAAATACCTCAGCAATATTTGGTGTGACACAAGATCTTTGAATTTGTCCATTCTCTTGCTTGGTAATAAGTGCTAGGCCTTGCAAGCATCCAATCATGCTTTGTTGTGATTTTGCTGGTAAGGACAAAAGAACTAATAGGACCAAGAAAAAAACACAAATATAAAAAGTTTTCACCATAGAAATACCTCACTTTAAATATTATATCTATCACTTCAAAAAATCAAGTAATATTTCAATATTTGAAGTCGAGAGATATTTTCTTTATAATGTTGTGTGTGATAGATCGTAGTTATGGTCAATATTGTGCCTTAGCCCAAGCACTGGACTTAATTGGTGAACGTTGGACTATTTTGATTATTCGTGAATTGCTAGTAGGTCCTAGACGTTTTAAAGATTTACTTGAGGGTTTACCCAACATAAGTACCAATTTGCTTTCAGAAAGGCTTAAAAAGCTCGAGCTAGAAAATATACTAATTAAACATAGGCTTCCCCCACCTGCAGATGTCGATGTTTATGAGCTCACTTCTCTAGGGCAATCTTTGGAAGAAAGTTTTCTAGCACTCAGTCGTTGGGGAGTACAAGTTTTATCACCTTTACCAGAAGAGCTTCACTCAAGTTTAGGTTCTGAAGCTCTCAAACTAAGAACACTTTTCAACCCTGAACTTGCTAAGGATATTGAGGAAAGTTATGAATTGCATATAGACAACAATGTTATGATCGTCTCTATCCAAAATGGAACTTTAAATATCGAGCAAGGGTCAGCAAAAAAACCAGACTTGGTCTTGCACACAGGGGCAAAAGCCTATGCTGAACTCCTTATAGGAGAGCTTTCTGTTAAAGAGACTTTATTAGGAGGGCAACTTCACTTTGAGGGAGATAGGGAAGTGCTCGAGCGCTTTGTAACTATATTTAAAGTTTTCCCAATTGCTTCCAACTCTACCTGACACCCATATCAAACCTACGAAAAAGGATGAAACCATTGGATTCTTGAAACGAATCTAAATATTGTTATAGGCGTCTTAGAAAATATACTATATTATTAGAGCTGTTAGGGCATTTGAAATTGAGCAGGGATTAAAAATCCAATATTCCACTACCGTCAGGAGCTGAAAGAAGGGGTTCCCGTCCTTGTGGGTCAATCAATATAACGCCAGCACTTTGCGCTGCTTCAGAAAAACTAATGGTCATGTTGGTGATGTCGCTGTCAAATCCTAAATTAAAAACACAATATCGTCCATTTGCAATGACAGATGGTGGCCACATAGTCCACGGTGCATTTTTGCTATGGATGTCGCCATACTTCTGCTCCATGCTTGCAATAATACTTTTAATCTTTGAAGTAGGTTTGCTGCTTGGGTCGGCTTTGATTTGTTCAGTGGTTGCTATATACTTGTTTACTGCGTCAACAATGGAATCAGTACCACTCGGGAAATCTTTTAGACCCAATGGATCAAATATGATTAAATCACGACTCATTTTCCACTCCTAAACTCACCTTGCTATTACCCACTCAACTTTTGCAGTGAGGCCTTTGCGATGTCAGGAAAACGAAAATAGGCTAATATCCGATAAAGCAAATTGTTACTAATCTTCACATTATGAATAACACCTCCTAAAATGTATAAACACACCGTGGAGGTGATTATATGGTACCCCTGCTTGATTACCCTGAAGTTGTTAAGCATTATGAACATTTCTTTAAAGATATTTTCTCTGATTCAGCCATGACACAGTTCAAACGTTATATAAGTGGACTTATTGTTTCAGAAAACAAAACCGTTGAGGGGATTAATCGCTTGATTATTTTTGAGAACCGTGATCAAAGCAGCCTTAATCGCTTGTTAAACAAAAGCCCTTTTAGTGAAGAGAAACTAAACCAAAAACGTTTAGACCTTTTAGCAAGTCTGGAAGGTACTCGTTTCAAACCTAAAGGTGTGTTAAGTATAGATGATACTTTGCTTGAGCATTATGGCAAACACTTTAAAGGCATAGCAAAACTTTATGATTCTAGTAAAGGATGCCATGTTTGGGCGCACCATTTGGTAGGGTTACACTATAGTGACGATCAAACTGACTATCCAGTAGAATTTGAATTATGGAAACCCGCTGACCTTGAGAAAATAGAGGAGGGGCTGCCAGAGCTAGGTATTCCCATCAAGGAAAGTAAGCTAGAACTGAAAAAGACTAATGAAGCAAAATGGCGACAGTACTTGATAAGATTATGGAGAAGGCATCAAAACAAAGATGGTGTCACAGATTTGTATGAAAGCAAGTTTCACATTGCAAAAAGATTGCTATCTAAATGGAAGGAAAGTAATCCAAGGATGAAACTGCCTATAGTATTTGATAAATGGTATACAGCAGCTCCTTTTTGTCGTTTCATTGACAAGGAACTTAAACTTCCCTATGTAGGAACACTTTGTGCAGATGATAAAGTAATTGTAAATGGGCAAGAAGAAACAATTAAAGACTTCAGTCAGAGACTTAAAAAAGAGCATTTCGATAATTTAAGTGAGGAGAAGAAGCCAGTTTTCCGTAAAATAACCATTTCCTACAAGGGAAAGAAAGAAAGGTACTACAGTTTTTGTTGCACGATTAAGGTTAAGAATTTTGGGAAGCAAAGATTAGTTATCAATTACAGAGAGGAAGAATTGAAGGGTGAGCCATATGCATTAATTTCAAATTGCTTAAAATGGCAATCAGCAGGAATAACAAGAATCAGACGCCATAGGTGGCCAATTGAAGTATATCATGAAGAAGGTAAGGCAGAAGGTTTGGACCAGTATCAGGTACGGGATATTGAAGCGATATGCAGACATATTAGCTTTGTTGCCGTAGTTTACAGCTTATTGCGAGCCATACCTCATGATCAGGATCTCTTAAAAAAGCTTCAAAATCAACTCAAGGTAGAAATTGAAGGTAGTAACTCCCATTGGTGTCGAGTAGCAAAAGCACAGAGCTTGTGGAGTTTGGCAAGTTTCATAAGTGCTGGATTAGTAAAAGGGCAAACACTTGAAAGTTTGATGGCACCTATTTTAGCTGCTGTCTGCTACTAGAAAGCGTTTATTTAAAAATCCAATTGCTTTTTGAGTCCTTTTTAATTTACTATTTAGGTCTTTTAGGTTTTCTTTGTTCCTTTACTGATGATTTTTCCTTTGAGAATTGCTATAATTAGTTGAGTGAACTAATATTACTAACATACTCACTACTGCCAAAGTTGAGTACCCACATATAACAGTTTACCCCTACGATATTAGAGACCAACCAAACGAACCATTCAATACAATGGCTTTAAAATGTTTTGGTATAAGAGTTGCTGCTGACAAACTCATTTGTTAGCTGGAGAAACTCAAACGATCAAAATGTACGCCTAACCTCATATTCTAAGGAAGTTAGAATACTATATGCCTTATTAAGGCTTTCTTCGTTATTAAAATCTAGTCTTAATGCACCACCCGCTTCACGTATATCTAAAACAGCAATATTACGAATATTTACACCAGCATCACCTAAAGCAGTAGTTATATGTGCTAATTGACCCGGTTTGTCTGGCACAGCAACATTTATTTCAAAGTTTGGAGGTAACAAACTACGCTTAACAATAGGAATGCTGTCTCTAATGTTTTTAGCAGATTCTGCAGCTAAGAGCATTCTTTCAGGCTGATCGAGCAATTTTTCCAAATCATCTAAATGCCTTTTAAATATTTCTAGAACTTCTCTGATCTGTGTCTTATTCCCTACCACCATATCACGACTCATACGAGGACTACCTGAGGCTACTCGAGTAACATCACGAAAACCACCTGCGGCTAAGAGCATCATCTTTTGACTCTCTTCATCCTCAGCAATAGCTCTAGTAAGAGCCAATGCCGATAGATAAGGTAAGTGACTTACCGCTGCTACTAGCTTGTCATGCTTTTGAGGGGAAATTTCGGTAACTTGAGCACCTAAGCGCTCTATAAAATTATGCACTACCTCGAGCGCTTTATGATCTGTAGAGCTATCAGGAGTAATTACCCACAAGGCATTTTCTAAAAGTGCAGCACTCGCGTTTTGGACCCCTTCTTTTTCGCTGCCAGCCATAGGATGTGTGCCTACAAAATTAAGTCCTAGTTCGTAAAGCTGCTTGACAATATCAGCTTTAGTACTTCCTACATCCATAACTATAGCTTCAGATTTTAAGAAAGGTTGCATACTTTCAGCTGAAGATATAATTGTAGCAGCTGGAGAGGCTAGAATTAATAGATCAATATCTATTAGCCACTTGCCCGGGTTGAATTTAGCCTCATCAATTACTCCCATACCTAGGGCAGCCTCTAAAGCTTTAGGGTTTTGGTCTAAACCTATAACTCTGTTTGCTAGAAAACGCTGATGAACTCCTAGGCCAATAGAGCCACCAATTAAGCCCACACCAGCTATAGCTATATTTTTAAATAAAGGAGCAGGTTTCACAAATGAATCTTATCAAGATAAGTAAGCAAATAAGTTAAAATGACTAGGTGATTCTTTCTTTTTCTGGCGATCCTTTTTTGGCTACTCGAGCCACAAGGCAAGCCCTTAAAAAACAAAGCTTGAAAGGTGAAAGTATAACTGAGCTGGGTGAAGGTATGGATGCCGATGAGGTAAGCCAGCTAGTCTCACAGTCGGGGTTGTTTGGACAAGTTGCTTTCTTGCTGGACTTTGACGCTGCTTTTAAAGGGCAAGCAGGCATCAAGCCTCGTAACAACCTTCTAAAGGTTTTAGAAAGTGTCCCTAATAATGTTTTTATAGTTATACTTGATTTGCAAGCTTCTACTTCACGTCAAAAAACTTATAATAAGTTAGGTAAACATGAGCATTTGCCTACTCCAAGATTTAGTGCACTAACTAACTGGGTAAGAATGGAGCTAACAAAGGCTGGAGTTAATTTTAAAAGTGATGTTCCTCAAACCTTAGTTGACCTTTTTGCCGAAGATCTACCAGCAATTGTTTCTGAAATCCAAAAGCTAGCAGTGCTTGATGAATCATTATCAAGTAAACGTGTACGAGAAATAGTTAATCGCCTTGCGACTAGGGATGCTTTTGATCTTATAGAGGCCTGTGCTCGAGGTGATAGTAAAGTTGCACTACACACTTCCCGTAGCTTGTTAGCTCAAGGAGAAGTCCCGCAAAGAATCCTAGGCGCATTACAATGGCAATATAACTTAGTAGCAAAGTGTGTAGCTATGCGTGAGAACCGAGCTAAAATTGATGCTGGTTTAGTAGCAAAGACTTTAAAGGTAAAACCCTTTGTAGCCAAAAAAGCATTGTTTCTAAGTGAAAAATTAAATGAACCAAAACTTAAAGATCTTTTGATTACTTTGCTCGAGGCAGATATAGCCATGAAAACAGGTAAAGATATCCAGTGGACCTTAGAATCTTTGACACTCAAATTAACAAATTTTCATATGAGTTAGTAAATACTGGAATTACGCACCTCTTAAGAAATCCTTTGCAAACAAAATATTTCTCATAGGCCTTTGTAAAAATGTGTACAGGAGTAATTGACTCTTTTAAAGTGTAAGCCCTGTTCCAAACAGATTGAGGTGTTATCTGACAAAAAGTATAAGTGTGGAATTACCTCAACAAGTTTTAAGAGGCATTTTGAGGTGAGTAAAATTACTGTGCAGGAAGCTGCAAAAAAACTTTGCATCAGAAACACCTCTTCTGATATATAGTTGACAAAAACCTTTATCTAGACGGGTTAATAAAAGATTGATTGATAAAGTAGTTATCAATGCTATGAGTGCTAAGAAGGTTCTGATTTGGATCATATATACTACAACTTACCTGAGTATGGGGGGCAGATTCCATAGCAAGCTTCGCAGCAGCCAAGAGCAAAGCTTGTAAATCATCTTCTGGTAAAAGCTCGTATATATAATCTCCACTACTTACTTTCTTAAGGGCTAGAAATACATCTAATTCACCTTTAATGATTTCATTTGTAACTGTTTTGACATCATCTTCTTCTAAAAGTAAGTTAGGTGATTTAATAAATTTTGGACTAATCATTTTTTTCATTACTTGACCTCGCATATATAATTACCATTTTAAGCTCAATAGGTTAACAAGATACTTACTTTGGTTATAAAGAATGGCTTTTTCGCTAAATACTAGAATTACGCACCTCTAAAGAAGTCCTTTGCAGACAAAATATTTCTCATAGGCCCTTGTGAAAATGTGTGCAGAAATAATTTACCCTCTTAAAATGTGATCTCTGCTCCAAACAGATTGAGGTATTATTTGACAAAAAGTATAAGTGTAGAATTACCTCAAAAAGTTTTAGGAGGCTTTTTGAGGTGAGTCAAGTGAGTCAAGATACCACTCTACCACCTGAGGTGGCGGCTTGTTTACATTACCCCTATAAGGAGTGGGAAAACTTGAAATGGCTGGGTTTATCCCCCACCATAGGCAGGGGCTTTAGAAAACATAATGGAAGAGCCTTGAAATTATGTTAATTAGTAGGTCTCCAGAAAAATTATCCTACCTAACCCATTCTAATTATCATTTACCCATTTACCTTGTCTGATTCTAATAAATCGCTTAGGAGAATACTCTATTGGTTCATGATAACCATAAACCCCA
The DNA here is from genome assembly GCA_965223045.1 of Trueperaceae bacterium. GTDB lineage: Bacteria > Deinococcota > Deinococci > Deinococcales > Trueperaceae > CBDCVN01. The sequence goes on along the minus strand of CBDCVN010000013.1, from coordinate 878,463 downwards.
CCATCACTAGGCTTATCCCAAAATAACAAATCATCTGGGCTAACAGTTAAGCCCTCTCCAACTTTTTCCCAATTTTTTCTATTTGGATCTTCAGGGCCTAAGGGTTCGCATTGGCCAAGGACAAAACAATTGGTAAATTGATTAGGAACAGAAGTTGTTAGGCCGTTTATAACAAAATCGGCAATGTTAGCCACTCCAAAATTTCCTCCAAATGCTGTGTCTATTAGGGTTCTTCTTATTTCGCTGTGAATAAACTTGGCACCTATTCGCCTTTCCTTTTTATCATAAAAATATAGACCATCTTTATTTTCTAGACCTATTATGTCTCTACTTTCTGTAGAATTAGAATAATGCGCTCCCTGTGCGCCATTTTTTAAATCAAGTGCTTCAAGAGTCTCACCTTCAAGTGTAAATTCTTCGCCATATGAATCTAACCCAATTGCTGCCAAACGAATAAACGTAGAGCAAACAGCATTAACCCTTCCATTAAACCAGTCATCACTGTTCCCCATAGCCTCTTTTGGTCCTTCAAAATTGGAAAAGTCATAGAGGCTATAGAAACCCTTAATTCCCTTGGCTTCATCAGCTATGTCATGAAGAATACTTCTTACTCGTGGTTTGTCTAGCTCTTCTTCTGGAGGTGGCTTTATAATAATTGGCACAAATATCTCTTTATCCCTACACTCAATCCTGTGGTTAAATGGATTTATTCCCGTTATTCTAAAGGCGTTATTTTCATTAGCTGGGTCTTTAAAATACTGCCCATCAACTGCTTTGGTAATAATTTGATCTATAGTTCCGGGCCAAAAGTAAGCCAGTATGTCTTCAGGGATTTTGGGTGGCAAAAACTCGCTTACATGACTTATAGCTCGCTTAGAGGAGCCTATTGAGTGGCGTATTTTATAATGGTTTTCAGTCATAATGCCCGTGTGTGGATAACGCTGAGGGGGATCTACTTGATTGAGTAGATGTGATGTTAAATCGCAACCAGTAGTTAAAAAGATATCTCCCTTTTTTGCATTAACTACAAAGCTAGGCATTACTACCCAGCCCCATTCTGCTTCAGAGAAATCACAGTGTTTACCTTCTCTACTTTCACTCCAGTCAAAGCAACTCTCATTTATATCTTCAGGGACGTCTAACAGGACTGGACTTGCTTCACTAGTATTAAGAACAGATTCTTTATTTCCTAATAAATAAAATAAATCTTCTTCTGAAAGTATCGATGGTATTGGTTGATCTTGTGGTTCACCTTCTTCCAAGGGTAAATCAAGAAGGTGTTCGCTATCCTCTGGCCCCTCCATTCCCAAAAGTAGCTGCCTCTCTCCATCTGAGATGATTGATGTCTTCTCTTGCTCTAAATCCTCTAAGCTTATGAATTCATTTGCCTCATCCCCTTCGTCGCCACCTAAATCTTCAAGGACATGAGTGGCAGAGAAGTTTATCTTTTCAAACAAATAGGGGTTAATATGTGCATCAAAATGTAGTATTGCTTCCCCTCGTCTTTCTAAACCTTCTGATTTAGTTGTGCCTATGAAATAGTAAGAAACGCCGCAAATAGAGTCTCCACTTTCTTTTTTCTTGGCATAAAAAACAATCACACCTTCAGGTGTAGTAAATGTTTTAAAAGGAACTGGGACTTTACCAGAAATCCTAGAGCCTGGATTAAGGCTATTAAAGGAAGTTTGACCATTATGTTCATTGTGATTAATAAGGTTTTCAAAAGACTTATACTCTTCTAAAGTTAACCCCTCTTCTAAAAACGGATCTTTGGTAGGGTCACAAGGACGTGATTCTTTAACGACTTTATGAAAGTCTATCGTTTTTTCTGGAGATTCTATGGCATATGTTCCTACACTCTTTCCAGCTAAAGTGGTCAAATTTGTTGTTGATGGGGCTCTAATTATACCGTATTTTGCTGAAAATGCATATTGATTGTCAAAGTTAATAGTCGCTTTTCCTACTTTATCCAATCCTTCTACGTTAGCTAGAACATGTGCCCCACGATTATCGAGTGAGGGTCCCTCTTCTGCTAGGCTTATGTTTGCTCGAGTTATTTCAAAAGTGTCTTCAAACTTTTTGTCTATTTTTAATGAATTCTCTAATGAAGAGTTGAGTGTAGGGTTGTCAGAAGATTGCACTTCCCAATTAACGGAGATTCTTTCTACAAGGGCAGATTTTATCTTATCCTCATTTAGAGATGCTTTACCAAGAAAGTAATCTTTCACTTCCTCTTGGGTAAAGTCACCCTTTTCTACTAGAAGATAGGCTTTTATCTCTTCTGCATTTTTTAAATACAAATTGAAACGTTTAGGGTCAGCCCAATTTGGTCGGACACCTATAATTGGAAAAGGTTCATTATTACAGTTTCGAACATTAACTCCTCCTTCTCGTATGCTTTTCCATTTGTGTCCTTCTTCTTTTGAAGAGCGTGTTGCTAAATCAATGTTATAAGGAATGTTTTTTTCAAGGCTATTTTCCAAAAAAGTTAGTGATGGTATGTGTACTTGAATAAAGTGCTCTTTTTTTCTCATTGCCTGCCCATTAACGAAAAATAGTGCTCCATCCTCCCCATCTGTAGGGTAATCTTCTGACACTTCTATCTTGATGCTATCACCATTGCAAAAATCATCAGGATAAAAAGCCATATAGTCAAGATGAAGTGAGTGAGTATCTAGTGTCCTAGGTTCTGGAAACGTAGAGCTAGGGAGGCAACCAGAAAGCATCATTAAGAGTCCTAAAATAGTGCTTGATAGGGTTAATTTAAAATTTAAAGTTTTCAGCATGTATTCCCTTCCTTAAAAGAAAATTTCACTTTAGCACTTGCCATGCATAATTTTAAGTGAGGTTGATTAGTTGAACTAGGCTACTATACCTGCCCACAATTTGATTTTAAACATTTTGCTTTTTAGCTCTAAAACCCCTTTGCCTTTTGGGTACCTTCCCTTTACAAGTTACTTAATATGAAAAATCTTGAAGACCTTTGAAGACCTTCAAGATTTGAACTTTCTAAACTAGTGAGTTTTATGCTCTAAGCTTAAAGAAGCAAAAACTCTTACTCTTAACCTATTGCCTAAGACTTACTTCTTCTTCTTCTTAAGCTTCTTCGAGGTGCTAATAGCCTCTTTAAGCTGTTTGCCTGATCTAAAAGCGGGATAAGGACCACCTTTAATCTTAATCTTTTTGTTTGTGCCGGGCACAACGCCATTACGGTCTTTACGTACTCTTACCTCAAAAGTACCAAAACCAGTAATGACAACCTTATCGCCATTAGAGAGTTGCTCCTTGATAGACTCGAAAACAACATTCACTGCTTCTGATGCTCGAGCCTTTGTCAAGTCCGTTTCCGCTGCAAGGTTTGCTGCAAGTTCTGTTTTTGTCATGAACTTTATCTTAATCAGTTTAGAAAAGGAATGTAAAGAGGGTAACCTCAAGTAAGTTCGTTTCAAGGATAATTTTACTAAAATTTTATCTGCAAAATTGCTTTCTAGAACAGGATTTTGTGCCTTAACGTAAAAAAACAATCATTAAGAAATGATTAAGAAAAATGTCGTATTTCTCATCATAATTTTATCACGCGGACAAGAGGGAGTTTTGCCATTAACCAAACTCATATACTATTGCACCGATAACGCCCGTCCAGAAAGGATTTTGCCAATGTCAAACCCTTTGGGGAGTCAGTTATGACGCATGTTGATATTTTGCCGTATGTTATTTCTAGGACATCATTTTTGGATTATATGTGTGCTAAAGCGCTTTTGTTTTTAAGCAAATATTTTATACTCTTCTTTTTGAAAAATGGATACGTAATGTTAGGCTGAAAACGTGTTTGATACCTTCCCTTTTGAAACTTTTCGCAAAGGACAAAAGGAGGCTATTGAAAAGGCTTATCTGGCCTTCAAAAGAGGTACTCGTTTTGTAGTGCTCGAGGCACCCACAGGTGCTGGCAAATCAGCAATTGCTGTTACTTTAGCAAGGCAAGCTAGTAGTGCTTACATCCTAACAGCTCAAAAAATTTTGCAACAACAGTACATTCGTGATTTCCCAAGTATGTCTCTTATGAAAGGGAGAAGTAATTACCCTTGTATAGTTGCTCCTACTCATGCTGCTGCTGCTCCTTGTATTGTTGGTCGCAAGTTTCCACAATGTAACGACTGCCCTTACTTTGTGCAGAAAGACATTTCTATGCAGGCCCATAGCACCATTATGAATTATGCCTATTATCTAGCAGAGCTGAATTATGCAGGAGGTTTTCAGCCAAGAGAACTTCTGGTTTTAGATGAAGCTCATAATGCAGAGTCTGCGCTGATGAATTTTATACAAATTCAACTAACGGATAACAGCCTTATGCGTGTAGGCATAAATGAAACTATCCCAAGATTAATAGAAGATGAAGCCCAGTACTTTGATTTTGCCCTAGATCTGGCCGATGTAATCCGCAGTCGTGGTAAGGAGATCGATAAACTTCTTAAAGAGAAGGATTTACCTGAGGATATAGCGCTCGAGCAAATGCAGCATAAACAATGGTGTGATAACCAATCACTAAAGCTTAAACAACTACACTACAGCCGTGAAGAGTTTGATGTTGAATGGGTAGTGGAAAGACGTTTAACACGTGATGGCCAGAGTCTCGTTTTTAAACCTGTAACAGTGGCTCCTTTTGCAGAAGATTATCTATTTAATTTTGGTGAAAAACTTTTAATGCTCTCTGCTACTATTTTGGATCCTATTACCTACCTGCGTAGTCTAGGCATTGCTAATACCGAAGCTCAAATTATAAAAATAGATTCAGATTTTCCAGTAGAGAATCGTCCTATCTTTGTTAAACCTATAGCAAAACTAACTAGACACCATATAGAAAACGATTTACCTAAACTGGTCACAGAAATTAGCACAATTATGGACAAACATTCTGACCAGAAAGGAATAATCCATACTCACACTTACAAAATAGCTAAGTATATTAAAGATAATTTGCCTAAAAAACATAAGGAAAGATTGCTTACTCATATAAACGCTGAAGAAAGGGACATGGTTCTTGAAAAACATACCAAAGGTCCTAGACCTACAGTTCTAATCTCACCAAGTATGACCGAAGGTATAGATCTAACAGGCAATCTTAGTCGCTGGCAAGTTATTTGCAAAGTACCCTACCCTTATTTAGGTGACCCTCAGGTGGCGAGGCGTAGAAAATTAGATCCTGCATGGTATGGTTGGCGTACAGCTCTAAAGATAGTGCAAGCTTATGGTAGAAGTATCCGTAGTAATGATGACTTTGCTAGTACTTATATTTTAGATGCAGATTTCGAAACTTTTGTAAAGAGGCAGAGAAAATCTTTACCCCTTTGGTTTTTAGAGGCCATTCAATAGTTTAATCATTCAGCCTCGAGCTAGCTTAACAGCACTAATAATTTCTTTTATATTACTACCTTCTGCTTGACATTCCTCTAAGTAATTTTCCAAAATAATATCCCCAGTAGCATCCAAAGCACTACGAATACCTGAGAGTAAAGTTAATATCTCCCGACACTCACGATTGTCTTCAATCATGCGTTGCAAACCACGTACCTGACCTTCAAGGCGACGCAAGCGGTTTAAAATTTGACTTTTCTCTTCACTAGAAATATTTGTCATTGTTGTTAATATGTTAGTACCAATGCTAGCTTGGTATCAACATGTTGTTCCAAAAAAGGCGAAGTGGTTTGGTCTGCGTACAATTATTCTTTTGAGCTTACCCCCAAAAACTGGACAGAAAACCCCGGCGAAATTAAGGTCCATAGAAGATGTAAAATATCTAGAATATGGAGATATAAATGAGCCAGACAAAAGGAATAAGAAAAACTTACAAGAAGGAATTCAAAGCTAAAGTTGCTGCTGAAGCTATAGTTGGGGAGAAAAACCTTGCGGAACTAGCAAGTCAGTATGGTGTCCATACTACACAAATTAAAGAATGGAAAAAGGCTGGATCAGAAGCACTGCATGAAAGGTTTTCATTACTAAGAGGTAGAAAAGCCAGACTACAAGAACGTAGAGAGGCTGCACTGTACGAACAGATTGGCAAATTGAAAATGGAACTAGATTTTTTGTCCAAAGGGCTCAAAAACTGAGTCAAGAGGAACGTATGTTGATAGTCGATCCAAGGCACCCTCAATTGAGCATTACTAAGCAATGTGAGTTACTGAGACTGAATCGTAGTAGTTATTACTATCGACCTACAAGAATCAGCGATCTCAATGAATGCTTGATGCAAAGGATAGATGAGTTGTATACAGATCATCCTTTTCTAGGTTATCGCAAGATAACAGCAATGCTAAATAGAGAAAGCTATAAGGTCAATCATAAAAGAGTATATCGTTTGATGTGTCTGATGGGTTTGCAAGCTATATATGCCAAACCCAAACTAAGTAAACCAAAGGAAGGACATAAAATTTACCCATACCTTCTGAAAAACAAAATCATAAACAAACCAAATCAGGTATGGGCTAGTGATATTACGTATATACGTTTGCAAGGAGGATATTGCTATCTGGTAGTAGTAATGGATTGGTATAGCCGTTATGTTGTTTCATGGGAAGTTTCGAATAGCATGAAAGCAGAGTTTTGTATAGAAGCATTAGAAGAGGCGTTGGAAGGAGAGAAGCCAGAGATATTCAATACAGATCAAGGTAGTCAGTACACAAGTCATGAGTTTACGGATATATTGAAGGCAAACGAAATAGCAATCAGCATGGACGGAAGAGGGTGCTACATGGATAATATATTTACAGAAAGGTTGTGGAGAACGGTAAAGTATGAAGAAGTATATCTAAAGGAATACAAAAATATAGAGCAAGGAAGGGAAGAAATAGGAAAGTACTTACAATTTTATAACAGTGAACGTCCGCATCAATCATTGCAGTACAAAACGCCTGAATTAGTTTACAGAGAGGAGAAAACTAAATCAATAATAACAGGATAGGTTGTTATCAAGCTTACAAACAATGTAATCTCAATTTGATATCATTTTAGTAGGTCTTAATTAACCTTAATTTTTTGTCCGATCAATTGGGTTCACCTCACTTTATAGTTGACTAGGCAAGAGATGCGTTGTCTCAAAGTGCAGTTGGGATGAACTTGGCAAACGCTAAATATTTTCATGTTAGTAAGGGGTAGAGTATGACGGAGTTAATGCTCCTAGGGAGGTAAATATCCCCCTAGATCCTAATTATGGGAAGTGCTAATGAGGAAGTTTATAGTGCGTTTATTTTATGTTTTAGCAGGTTTTGTAATTACTTATGCTCTTGCAATTGACATGCTCGAGGGTTCAGAGCAATTCTATGTGGCACAAAACCTCTTTGAAAACCTAGCTATTGATTCCCAAGATTGTAACGTTGTAGATGAATATGTAAACTTTGCTTGTGGTCAAACTAACCTTAGCAATGCAGAATTTGGCGGGGCAGTTGATGTGTACATAAGTGAATTTTTACCTGGGCTTTCAAAGAACCGTGATTGGTTCCAAGACGGGTATGCTTATATTGCTGAGTATAGCAGTAGTTATGGACAATACTACTTTGCAATAACAACAAATGGTTTTGTGGTAATTGCCTTTACACCCCTAGAATAGTGTTAACTGGCTTATTAAAGAATGAATTAATGAAAAAGCAAAAACTCTATGCATAAACTGCTTAAATCATGTTAAGCTTATGATGTGTTACTAGGCTTTTGTAAGCCACTGAATTTGCAAGTCTACCTCCACTTTAGCATTGCTAAGTGGAGTTTTTTATACTTAAACCGAGGCATTTCCCCAATATTTCTAAGAAAGAGGTTTATAAGTTTTTTACCCTAGCTCAAGCCTTGTACAAAGCTAGGGTGAAAGTTGATATGGCCCAAGGCATTGAATGGACTAAAGCTAAAAGTTGGAAAAAGGTTTTAGTGTGTAAGGAACATAAAAAATGCTTGAGAAATTAAGTATAATTCAAGATCGTGACCTTGAATTAGATAATTTGGAGAAGGAAAAAAAGCAAGCTCCTGTTGAGCTTACTAACGCTCGAGCAGAGCAAGAAGATTTAGAAGCTAGACTTGCTGATCTTCAAGAAACTTTTGATAATATTAGCAAGCAAATAGGCCAAAATCAACTTGAGATAGGTTCTATTGAACAAAGGCGTAAAGAAGCAGAAGAGGCTGCACATAGATCTTCTTCTAGTAAAGAAGCAAGTCAATATCAAAATCAGGCCCACCAATTTAAGACTAGGGTTGAAGAGTTAGAAGAAGATACTTTACCATTAATGGAAAGGCAAGAGGAATTAGGCTTAGAAATAAAAGAGCTAAAGGATGAACTTGACGCACTAGCACCTAAGGTGCAAGAACTTATAGCCTCTGAAGAAGCACGTATAGCTGCACTTAGTGACAAAATCAAAGTTTTTTTAGCTGAAAGAAATAATCTAACTAAGGATATTGACAAACATTTATTAAAGCAATATGAGCAGATTCGCCGTTCTAAGCGGGGTACAGGACTTGTTAAAATTATTGGTGGCCAGTCCTGCGGTGGTTGTAGCATGAGGTTACCTATACATGTTGTTCAAAAAGTAATTAAAAGTGGTCGTGGCATTACTCGTTGTCCAAGTTGTGGTCGAATTCTTTGGGCTACTGTAGAAGAGGATGGGTAGGTTACCTTAATTTGAGCTTTTGGTCAATATTTTCAAGGGCTTTGCGAGCGTGTACTAGACCATTTTCTATGAATACATCGCTAGTGCGATTGCCAAAACCTGCTGAGCCAATTATGTAAAGTCCTTCAATATTGCTCTCGAAAGTTTTGGGATTTAACTTGGCTGCAAGGTCTTCTGAATTTACCTTAACGCCTATTTGATGAAGTAACTTTGGCGAAGCATAATAACCAGTTAAGGCAAAGGTTTGATCCGTAGGGACACGGATTTCCTGCCCTAACTTATCAACAATTACTTCGTCTGCTGTAATTTCTTTGACTACGGCATTAAAGTGTACAGTAATGCTACCCTCTTTAATACGGTTTTCTAAGTTAGGGCGAATCCAATACTTAAGGCTATGGCGAAAGTCATTTCCTCTGTGTATCATAGTTACCTTTGCTCCACCTTTAAAAAGATCAAGAGCGGCATCGGCAGCACTACTACCTGCACCAATAATAGTAACGTTGCAATGATAGAAAGAGTGGGACTCTGTATAGTAGTGGCTGACATTTTCAAGTTGCTCACCGGGCACACCAAGCAGTTTAGGATTATCAAAGTAACCTGTAGCTAATATTACTTTACTAGCACTAATATGATAACTACTACCCCGTTTAGGTGTAATTGTTAGCCGAAAGCTCTTATCTGCAAGCGATATTTCTGTAACTTCACAATACTGCTCTATCTCTAGGGTTTCATTAATACTTACCTTACGATAATAATCTAGGGCTTCTTTACGAGTAGGCTTATCAGTGGTGGTAATAAGCGGATGCTGACCAATTTCTAGCCGTTCAGAAGTGGTAAAGAAGGTCATATAAGTAGGATAATGGTAGATAGCGTTTACAATACAGCCTTTTTCAAAAACAGTATAGTTAAGACCCTTGCGTTTAGCTAGAATTGCAGCCTCAAGCCCAATTGGTCCTGCACCTATAATGACTAAATCCAACATACCCTCAATCTTAACAAAGTTAGTTCTTATTTTCACAAGAAGTTAGCTTTATGATTAAAATGGACAGATGCTAGCAATCCCAGCAAGGTATTTTTATCTTTTATTAGCACTCAATTTAGGTATGACTCTAGCTACTACTTCTCCTCGCCTTTTTGACGTTTCTTGGGATGAAAGAACCTCTTTTAAAGTAGGACTCATCGAAAGTGAACGGTCAATTTTAGCTGAGCTACCTTTAGCAACTGTTTACCATATAGTTCTTGATATTACAGATGTAAATCAAATAAGTGCTAAACAAGAGGTGCGTGTCTTTAACAAACAAAATCACCCTACTGAGAAACTGTATTTTTATCTTTTACCTAATTTGTTAGGAGGTCAGGTTGTACTTAGTCGACTCGAGTTAAATGGTCAAACTATTTCCCCAACCTATGAAAGTGAAAATACTTTACTTCGTATAGACCTTTTTGAGCCACTTGCTCAAGGCAAAGCCAACACTGTCTACTTTGAATTTACTATTAAATTGCCTAAAAACAAGCGAAACTATAATCTTCTTGCTTTTGATAAAGAGATTCTTTCCCTAGCCCATATTTACCCTACCTTAGCAGTGCAAGACCCTGAGCTTGGTTGGGTATTGTCTATTCCATCACCACATGGAGATATGCTTTTTGCTGAAAGTAGTTTCTTCTTGCTAGAAGTTAATATGCCTAAAGATATGGTGTTGGCAAGCACAGGCCGACTAATCAAAAATAAAAAAAGAGGGAATGAAAAATTGCTTACTATTGCTGCTGGTCCTGTAAGAGATGTTTTCCTTGCTGCTAGCAAGAACTTTCAAGCGATTGAAACCACTATTGGCAAGACTAGAGTGGTTAGTTATTATGTTCTGCCAACAAAAGCAAATAATAGACAAATACTTAGTTACACACTAGGGGCCTTAGAAAGCTTTAACACTCGTTTTGGTAAGTATCCCTTTACAGAATTTGATATAGTTCCTTTGCCTACCTCTGCACTGGGTGTGGAATTTCCGGGCATAGTTGGTATAAGTAGTAATCTTTATGAGACAACTGATCAAAATTTACTTGAAAGTGTAATTGCTCATGAGGTAGGGCATCAGTGGTTTTATAGCATAATAGGTAACGATCAAGTAAATGAACCTTGGCTAGATGAAGTTTTAACCCAATTTGCTACTTGGCTTTACTACAAAGATCAGTATGGTAAACAGGGTTACTTGGATTTTCGTGATTCACTAGAAAGGCGCTGGGCAAATATACATAATGTCAGTCTTCCCATCAATAAGCCTGTTGAATACTACAGCAGCAATGAGTATAGTAGCGTAATTTATGGTCTAGGTGTATTGGTTTTAGAGAGTTTGGCTAATCAAATAGGTGAGATTACTTTCAACTGTTTTTTGCAATCCTATTATCAAAATAATAAATGGGGAATTGTTACCAGCGAAGATTTCTTTGCATTGGCTGAAGAGCACTGTGATTGCAAAATTTCTTCCCTTGATTTGCAAAGTGAGTGGTTTAATTTTTAAACTGTCGTTGCAGCCCTTGCACCTGCTAAAATAGCAGAAATCACTACTTCTTGAACAGCAGTAGCAAGCACAAGAAGTGGTAAAGGTTTAACTTGGCAAGTACTCAATACAAAACTACAATCACCATCAAAAGGAGTGTGTGAGGGACGTATTGCCCTAGCTATACCAGCATGTACACCCTCAGCTAAAGATTTAGCCTTCGCTTTGCTTAATATAGCATTGGTAACTACTACTACCAAGGTAGTATTTGTGCCAGCAAAACTAGTAAAACTTTCTGTTAGTCCTCTTGTAGGGCGGCTGCCATCAGATAAAATTGCCCCTGCAACGACCTCGCTCGTGTCAGGATTGATAATATCTCCTATAGGATTATTGACACTAAGAGCAGCTACTATCACTTCACCAATTTGTGTGGAGGCTGTACCCAAACCACCAAACTGATAATTGGCAGTGTTCCCTAAATACTTGCCACAGGTTGCACCTGTACCTGCTCCTATACGACCACTTTTCACAGATTCACTAGATGCTGTTTTAGCCGCTATATATCCTGCTTCAGCACTTGGCCATATTGCTGATTTATAGGCAACATCTATCTTATAATCAAAAATGACAGCTGCAGGCACTATAGGCACTTTCATAAATGGAGTTACAAAACCTATGTTTTGTTCATAGAGATATTGCATAACTCCTTCGGCACTAGCTAAGCCAAAAGCACTGCCACCACTTAACACTATTCCATGAATACGATCAACCATTTTCTCAGGTTCTAAAAGGGCTGTCTCTCGTGTGCCAGGTGCGCCACCACGAACTGACCCTGAAGCCACACAACCTTCTGGTGGACATAGCAGTACTGTACAACCTGTTCCTGCCTCTAGGTTGCTCCAGTGACCAACTTTCATACCTATTACACTTGTTAGTGACATAATATTTCTGAATCAAATGACTTGTAGTGGTATCCTCACTGCCAACTCTTTATAAAGCTTTTTGTTGACATTCTTTGTAGACTTGAATGTTGGTTCAACCTTAGCTATTTTAAGTCTTACTTAATCCTGTTAGGCTTTTCATCTGTCTTTATCTCTCTTGATACTTAGCATTCTTTAAATAATATGATATTACTCCCTTTTTTGCTGTTTCAGAACCACTCTAATAATTAATTTGATTTTGCGCAAAATTATGTAAATTATTAACGCATCGTTTTGTGAGGGTGGGATTACTTAAAGGCTAGATTAATATTGTTCTTATTACAAAGTTTATCGAAGTCAAAGTCGTATTTTTGTAACCTTAATCATTTTACTTTTTAGTGCTTTTGAGAAAAGTGTAAGTTTTTTGTTATTTTATATTTTTAAATATAAATATTATGTTACGTGATCACAAAACAAAATTTCTACTTAGAAATTTATTACCCAAATCAATGGCTTCTAACATTCACAAGTTATTCAGAAATTTGCCCATGAAAGCTAGAATCAGAAAAGGTGTACAAAAACCCTCAAATGCTCCACCAACTGACATTAAAGAACTCATTAACACAAGTGTTTTTCTAACCAACCTTGAAGAGCTTTCTCCTAAACCTAAACGTCACAAAGCAAAATTTCCAAATGAAAATTCGCTAATCAAGTCAATAAGCTCCACCTACCTTTACCTTAAAAGGCAGTTCCTAACCTTAACTCTAGGATTCCTAGCGATTTTCAAATTTTTCAAAAGTCTCATCCTAAAAATTAAACCCAGAAAGAATTTGCAAAGAACCTCAAAAAACTCACCAATTAATGCTAAAAGTCTTACCTCTACAGACATCTTCTTAATCCCCTTAAGAAAAACTTTCCTTGGCCCTATAAATGTTTTTTCAACCTATATTGAAAGGTCTCTAAGTCTCAAAGAGCATTTAAATCTTATTTCCTGTATTTTAGCTAAAGCTCTTACAATAGGAATTGCTTCATTTACTTTGGTTTTCGTGATTTTAGGATTTGTTCTGCTGCTGCTTTAAGGCTTAGGGGTGCTGAGGTCGCTAAGCTATTGAGATCACATACCATAAAAATTGCACAGCAGGGAACAAGACTTCCACTAGTTGATTATATTCTGATTTTTAAGAGCTGCTCTAGCTTTAAGTTAATACAAGGAAACATCCAATTTAAGGCTCTTAGAAATGGGTGTCTCTTGGGATATATTAAACTGGTAGCACTTCAGAGATTTCGTGCTGGAAATAATATTTGAGTATGAAGGGGTAGACATAATTATAATTTATCATGGTTTGTGCACCTTGAAATTGCTTTGCACAAAGGCATAAATCCAATTGCCTATAAGCATCGCTTGATCAGATACTCTACCACCTTTTAGTTGTTTAGATATGTTCTAAACAAGGTTATTTTTAGTTCATACTCTTGATAAATGCTTTTGGAAAAGTCAGAGAATATCTAACGCAAGTTGTACCCAAAAAACGCCACTTTTGCCTCTAAAAACCCTGTTACCAAAGTCGATATCATGATTTTTTTGCTTTTTTCAAGTAGCCATAGCATATCCTTGACACAGCAAGGTTTTATTTTTTATAGTATAGCCACTGATGTCTGCTACGATAAATACACATTTTAAAGTCCAGTGTATCCAAACAGGTAAGGCTGTAGGTATAATGCATGGCATCCACCTTCGGGATTATGTCCAAGGACACATACAAAAACGTTCAGGATCATTATTAAAGAAATACAAGAAGAATTGGGGAAAAGGTCAGGCACTTGCGAGGGTAGCTAAAACACTTAACCTGACGGCCAGAAGTGGAATTAGGACTGGCGAAATGTTCATTTGCTGGAACACTGTTCCAAACGGAGGGCAGAAATATGCTCTAGGCCTGATGGGGGTCAGTGTGTAGCCATTTTTTATAAATTTTAATTTTGCCCTAAAACCTCAAACAGCACGAGATTTTGGGGGTCAAAACCCCTGCTTTTTGATGACAAAATGCGATCTAATTGAACATCCTGAGCTAAGTTTCAGAGAAGCTCAAACTGAGGCTGGCAAAAAGCTAAAAACTTGCTTTGACCGAACACTCTGATGCCTTGTAAGGATTTAACAATATCCCCATAGACATTAAAATTTCAGCTCAAACTCCTGTTTTATGAATCAAAACGTTAACATTATTCATAAAATAAAAACTAAAAATAATTATTTCGTTATTGATACTAATTAATAGAGTTGTTCGGAAATAGCCAAATCAGCTAAAATAGTAGCTAGTATGGTAGTTTTCAAAACCAGAAGTGACAGACAAGTAAGAGCCTTGACAGGTTTGCCTGAAGAAAAGATAAATGAGTTAGAGACAGTGTTTGAAGAGGTATATGAGGAGCAAAGTCAAAAAGACTATGAAGAACAACAAGCTAAAGGGGAAAGAGAACGATCTAGGGGAGGAGGAAGAAAAAGTAAACTTCCTTCTACTAAACACAAACTCGAATTTATTCTCTACTACCTGAAAAGTTATCCTACAATGGATGAATTAGCAGAGAAGTTTGATATGTCTCGTTCCAGTGCACACTATTGGGTACATAAGCTGCTGCCAATTCTCTCAGCAGCCTTGGCAAAATTAGGTATGTTGCCTAAGAGAGAGTTCAATACACCTGAGGAGTTAAAAGAAGCGCTTGAAGAAGCAAGAAAAATACTGATTGATGCTACAGAAAGGAAACATAGACGCCCTAGTGAAGAAGAAAAGCAGGAGGAGCTATATAGTGGAAAAAAGAAGGGGCACACGGTAAAAAACACAATAATAGCAACAGGAAGAAAGGTAATAATCTATGTAGGAAGGACATTTGCTGGGCGGAGACATGACTATGGGATGTTTAAGGAGGAGTTTCCACCTAAACAAGGCTGGCTGAAAGAGGAGGGAAAAAGAGCAAATCTAGACTCAGGTTATCAAGGTATAAACAAGGATTATGGGATAGGAGCAGCGATACCAAAGAAAAAGCCAAGGAAGAGTAAAAAGAATCCTAATCCAGAGCTAACAGAAGCAGAGAAGGAGAGGAATAAAAGGCTGGGCAAAGCAAGGATATATGTAGAACATGCCATAGGAGGTATGAAACGCTTTAATATACTAGTGCATGCCTTTCGGAATCGCAAGACAGGTTTTGCAGATAGCGTTATAGCTGTCTGTGGGGGGCTTTGGAATTTTTTGATTGTTTAAACTATTTATTTCCGAACAACTCTAATAATGTTAGACAGAAATTATGATAAAGAAAGGCACGATCAAAATGAAACAAGGATACAGGATACCCAAAAACGATTTTGAAGTTATTGAAAAGTTTGATTCTTATGAAGATGATGATTTAGCAGTAAAAATGGTTCAATTTTACCAAGAACAAAGAGATAAAGGCGTCCTTTTAGAAGATGCTTATCTTAAAACACTACAGATTTATAGTGCTTTGCAAAAGTCTCCTAGATTAGTTGATTCTAGTATTATCAGTAGTTCGCAATCGTGATAAAGGATTCTCAATAAGATACTTATAGTTAGGATTCACGATGATATTAAATCGTCCTACACGCAAATTTAATAGATAAGCAAAATCTATTTGAGGGCGATTTTTCAGTTTTTTCTTCATTTTGCGGAGTACTGATTATAACTTTACCATAATATTTTTGGTTTATGGAACTAGATAAAGAAGGATTATTAAGAAAACTTTTGACGCATACCCCATGTCTAAAGATTTGAGCCTAAGCTCAAACTTTTTCGCTAAAGCAAAAAAGCAGGGGATTCTGAGGAGTCAAGCAACACTTGCAGAATAGAGTTCCGTCTTACGGCGTCTAATCCAAGCGACAGCGCCCTGTCGCCGTGCAATTAAGCACAAATTAATAATAACATTTTAGGAGGTGTTGTTGCATGACAAAGAAAAATTTTTCTCTGAAAAATTCCTAAAATTCACCCCCATAACTAAAGCAAGGGGCACTCTTTTAGGCAGGCGTGGTAGTAGCTGGCGTGAGGAATGAAAGAAGGTACACACAAATCAACTACTACAATATATGCTATCGACTTAACATCACCAGCACTTCACCAACAAACTCTCTGGTAAAGTGCAAAGTGTCTACTTTAAACGGCTTAGTTTTGGACATTTACTCTTAAGATTTTTTAGTTGTTCAGCGCATGATATCCATCAAGAATCCCTCTATACAAAATGTTCAGTTTTAACCCGTTTTTATATGTATGTAATTGGTTTGGCTATGGGGTTAACATACCAAACAGAATTGAGGGCACTTGATTATAACAGAGTTGTTCGGAAATAAATAGTTTAAACAATCAAAAAATTCCAAAGCCCCCCACAGACAGCTATAACGCTATCTGCAAAACCTGTCTTGCGATTCCGAAAGGCATGCACTAGTATATTAAAGCGTTTCATACCTCCTATGGCATGTTCTACATATATCCTTGCTTTGCCCAGCCTTTTATTCCTCTCCTTCTCTGCTTCTGTTAGCTCTGGATTAGGATTCTTTTTACTCTTCCTTGGCTTTTTCTTTGGTATCGCTGCTCCTATCCCATAATCCTTGTTTATACCTTGATAACCTGAGTCTAGATTTGCTCTTTTTCCCTCCTCTTTCAGCCAGCCTTGTTTAGGTGGAAACTCCTCCTTAAACATCCCATAGTCATGTCTCCGCCCAGCAAATGTCCTTCCTACATAGATTATTACCTTTCTTCCTGTTGCTATTATTGTGTTTTTTACCGTGTGCCCCTTCTTTTTTCCACTATATAGCTCCTCCTGCTTTTCTTCTTCACTAGGGCGTCTATGTTTCCTTTCTGTAGCATCAATCAGTATTTTTCTTCTAACTACGGGGACAAAACATGGAGGCAAAAACTGAAAGAGTATTTAGCCTCGCCCAGAACAGCAACAATAACACTTTGAAGAAATTCAAAACCACGTCTAAATATGCTTTTAGGAGCATAACCATGCTTCTTAAGTTTCAGAGGCCTTTGCTCATGAAGCCATATGCCCAATAAGTATGCCCAAGTAAATGCTAATGTTAGTAGAGCTAGCAATGTGTCCAAACGTGATGTGATGCTCACATGTGTATCCTCAAGATTGAAACCCCTCCTTTTTAAAGCCCCAAACAACGTTTCTATTCCCCACCTCTTAGCATATCTCTCTAAAGCCTTTTTAACCTTTGATGTAGTGGCAACTACCACTAGCTCTCCATCAGGAGCTCTGGTAACTGCTATGTATAAGCGATTGCCAAGTACTCTACAACGCTTTGAATGTACATACACCTCACCCTCCTTGAGATGCTTGTATCTTTCACTAGCTGGTCTATTCCTTCCCTTGCAACCTATTAAAGTGTTATTCCTAAGGCGCATAACAAAACTGATTCGTCTTTCTTTAAGCCCTTCAAACCAGTCTTTTCCAGTGAACTCACGATCAGCCACCAGTGCTTCAATATCTTCATGACCTAATATTTCTAGCAATCTATCAATGAGTGCTAGACGCTCTGTGGTGTTACTGTTACCGGCATGTGGTAAAACTGTCCACAGCAAAGGGAAAGCCATGCCTTTATATACAACTCCTAACATCAGAATGTTGATGTCTATGCTGCCCAGTTTCCAGTTAGTCCGATCTAAACTGAGTAAGTAAGGTCCTTTAGGTAACCAAGTTAGCACACATTTAGCTAACCACTCTCCTTCAATTTCTACTTCTGAGAAGAAGCGTTTGATACGTTTTTCGTTTGATGCAATCTCTACTGCACCGTTGAGCACACTTGCTACTCTTGATAGACTTACTGTTCTAACTGCCATCATCGCCATTATGAAACGAGACATGAAGTTTAGTCTTGCTCCATGTAGTTTTATATTTGCTTCTTTTAGTTTGTCCTTTAGTTGATCTGCCTTTGCTTTTTCCATTTCAGCTCAGCATATTTCTATGCTGAATCTTCTTCTCTTAACTTTTGTCCCGGTAGTTAGATTTTTCTTGCTTCTTCAAGCGCTTCTTTTAACTCCTCAGGTGTATTGAACTCTCTCTTAGGCAACATACCTAATTTTGCCAAGGCTGCTGAGAGAATTGGCAGCAGCTTATGTACCCAATAGTGTGCACTGGAACGAGACATATCAAACTTCTCTGCTAATTCATCCATTGTAGGATAACTTTTCAGGTAGTAGAGAATAAATTCGAGTTTGTGTTTAGTAGAAGGAAGTTTACTTTTTCTTCCTCCTCCCCTAGATCGTTCTCTTTCCCCTTTAGCTTGTTGTTCTTCATAGTCTTTTTGACTTCGCTCCTCATATACCTCTTCAAACACTGTCTCTAACTCATTTATCTTTTCTTCAGGCAAACCTGTCAAGGCTCTTACTTGTCTGTCACTTCTGGTTTTGAAAACTACCATACTAGCTACTATTTTAGCTGATTTGGCTATTTCCGAACAACTCTAACACTGATTAGGCATCTAAACATCTATGGCCGTGCAATTCCTAGAAGTTGATTTGTTGCATTGTCATAAACATAAACTTTCTGCACATTAGGTGCACCAACTTTTACTAAAACCCAAGGGCTAGTTAAAGCCTGAGTAGTAATGCTACCTGCTGCAGGACTTCTCACGTTTACATTCACTCGTAAACCATCTGATAGAGCTTCAACACTAGTCACTTCAAGGTCATAACCACCTGTTGGTTTAGTTCCTAAAAAGATTCCTACTACACTCTCGCGTGCAAAATCTACATTAGGTCCAGCAGGCTGGCGCATAAGATGGGCGTGTCCTTGTCCCCAAAGGCCACCTAACTTTGATTGATTAGTAGCAATATGGAACTGTAGGTTTTGGGCCGAAGACTGCCCACCTTGACCTAGGACATTCCAAGAGCCATTAAAAGGGGTATTTATAGTATTAGACATAGCAGGAGGGTCAACAGGTTGAGGGATCGTCACAGCTGGACTAGGCGACGAGATTATTGTAGGAGGCGTAATAGGCTGAGGAGCCGCACCATATGAACTAGGTGGTGGAGGTGATGTTACAGCAGGGTAACTTGGTTGCTGAGATAGCGTTGGTATTGTAGTATTTACTGTAGTGTTTACATTAGATACTGAGCTATCAAAGCTATCAACTGGATGCAAAGATTGTTGTGGTTTTGGTTGCGCTAAGGCTAGAGGAAATTTTTTTATAATACTTGCTTTTAGTAATAGGGTGCCTCGAGTAATTAAGTTAGCTCTCATCACCAAATTGGCATTTAAATCCTCATAGCCTTTAAGACCAAAGCGTAAGCTATAATTACCCTCGGGAAGCTTGTATTCTCTAACAGGGGTCACACCAATCAGATCACCATTTATATATACATTTGCTCCTGTAGGCACTGTGTCTAACTGCAAAGTGCCAACTAGTTCGCTAGTTATAGGAACAGGGGTACTATTGGGATTAATCATGGCTAATAAAAAGCGGCTTTGAGTAATTATGGTCTTGAGTTTTTTAGCTACATTGTAACGTTCTTCGTCCGTAAGAGTAGGGTCAAAGCCACCCCAGTGCAGACCAACAACTTTGCCATCTTCTCCAAAAACTAGTGCACCTGAACTGCCATCTTGGGTGTCACAACGATGCCAAACCTCAGTATCGCTTAAGGCTTGCGGTGAGGGATGGACATAGCAACGTTCCCTAGTTAGTTTCTTGGGCGTACCTTTGGGATGGTGAATAATAAAAAGGCTTTCTAGAGGTTTGGGGTCTCGAACACTTTCTAAATCAATAACACCATAAGTACGCCCCGGTGCTCCCTGCACAGATAAAATGCTGTAGTCAAGGGTAGAACTACTCTCAATAGGCTTTATGTTTACCTCAAAAATTTGCCCTTTATTGTCAATACTCAAGTAGCCCATGCGCAGGACTGATCTAATGACTTTAAAATCGGGTCGAATACCGGGAATGCAATGATGGTTAGTTATAACGTGCTCTTCTGCGATAAGAGAGGCTGTACAATAGCTACTTACTTTTAAGCCATCGTCACGCTGTAATAGGATGTCTAACCTACCTACTGACTCTGCTATCTGCCAATAAGGGGTATCACGAACACTAAGTATAGGCTTAAAGTCTGCCACAGGGCCAAAAACGTTTTCATAGGCAATAGAAGATTCAACTAAAGTTAAATCTGCTCTACCAAATTCACCAGGGGGTAAATAAAGTACTTGTGCTTGTGCAAGCGCCCCTAATAAGCAAATAGTAGTAAGCTGACTAAGCCTACAAGTAAAGTTACGAAACTTTGCTAACATCATAGTTAACATAATACCTAAAATTTATTTTAAGATTCTGTAAAGTCCCTAATCAGAATTTTTAGGGAAGTATCAGAATTTTTTAAGAATTTACTTTTTTTGTAAACTAACTACTGGCTGCGAGCCGCTAAAAGCTGTAACAAGCATGAAGATTTCTTCATCAACAGTATTAGAAACATGAATAAATCCTTGTCCTGCACCGTATCTTTCCAGCTGGCGGCCAAAGGCCTCTTCAAAAACGGCAACTGTGGAAATGGAGTAGCTTTGTTGTCCTGCCTGAGGTACATTTACTGCTAAAAAGCTATCCCTATTATTAGCATCAACAAAAAGCTTACCTACAAGTTCACCATTTATAGATATTGTTGCAGTTTCACTTAATTGATTTGTGCCAAGGGTATTGTGAATTTTAAAAGTGACTGCAGTTTCTTGTTGTCTAGTCTCAGTATTTGGATTAAATAGAGCTAAGATATTAGGAATAACTTGGTCAGCTTGGGGAATTATACTAATAAAAGCAGCCGTTATGCCACCTAGGGCAGTTATAACGGCTGCTATAATTGAGGTATTCTTTTTCATAACTCTACGATAATACAGACAACGTTAAGTAAATTCCAATGCCACTAATGAATAAAAGGAAACTAGACTTTTCTATGTTTGGGAGTTCATCGTTAAAAACATTATAAAGAACATACCCTGAAAGCATAGCTATGGCAATATCAGAAATCATTTTTGTAGGGCCCATATACGTTTCCATGGCCCAGCCAATTAAAGGGGCTGAAGCCAAAACATAGCGGCCCCATATATTAAAGGCTCGAGCATGACTAACCTGCAAAATATAATCTTTATAAAGAAGGTGTAAACTGATTGCAACGGTACTTATTACTGCATGGAAAGCACTTGTTTCTATCTGCTCTGGCATAGTAAAGATAATCAACCAATTATAGATCCATGCTAGGGCAAGGTGCAAATGAAAAATGAAGTCTGAGTTACTGTCAGTTGGGCTTTTAAGTCGTAGCAGTAACAAATATCTTTCTATACTATAGAAAATAATAAAGCCGATTAGAATAAAAAAGTGAATGGCATCACCTATAAAAGCGTGAGTTTGTTCAACTTCTGGTATTAGTTGCAAGAAAACATAAGCAACTGCCATCCCCCCGCCTAAAGAGATGGCAATTGTCTCTTTTGCCTGTAAAAAATGGTGAATACGTGGCCCTAGCAAATGCATAGCTGCTAAAGTAATGGCTATGGCTAGGGTCCAATCAAGAAGAAGCATGGTAACTTTAGTCGATCGTTTTGTTTATTCTATAATCAACTCTTCGTTAAATTCACTTTGTTCCAAAAGAGTTTTAATTTGCTCGTTAGCACCAGAGATAACTATAGGGAAGTCTTTTCCTAATTTTTGCTTGCTAAATACCATAAACCTCAGGGCTTCGTTAGAGATGTTTTTCAGATCACTCATGTCGAAAATGATTTTTTCAGCTTTTTGTGCGGTAGCTGCTTTGATTTGTTGCTCGAGCTGCTTTAAACCACTAAGCTCCAAAGATCCAACTAAAGCTATTTTGGCCTCAGCTCCACTTAAATCTAAAAGATCAGTAGTAAAGTCAACACCAAAAGGAACAAGCCTTACCCTTACCTTCATTTCAGTATGATTAGCTGGTAAGGTAACAGTCATAGCTTCAGCATCAAAGTCATTATGTGGTTTTCCATTTATCCACACCTCTCCTATAGCAACACTTTTAGGCGGCAAAATATCTGGAGCAACACGCAGGATATTATTTTCAAGTGTGTTAGTAGGACAAAAGAAAAAATCCATAGGCTTTTTCTGTACCAGCAAGTTTATATAAATAGCAGCTAAATAACAAAGCTCAAATGAGTGATAGCCTGCCATTGAATGACTTCCTTTACCTCGCTCTGTACCAAGTGCATAAGGTTGACCATTAGCTAGCACATTGAAATACACCCCACCAGATGTGGTATCTAAAAACCAAGCATTGTAAAAAGATGTTCCTTCTCTAGCGAAGCGCAAGAAGTCTGGGTTTTCATTATAGACTCCAGCCATAATGTAGTAAGCAAGAATACCTTGTTCTTGTTGCCACCAAGCTTTACGATCATGCCACACAAAACGGTGGAACTTTTCACCAGCATTTAGCACCCGCTCAACTACATCGTACCAGCCACCACGTTGTTGATCACTACCAGCAGCAGGAATGATATCACCTATTTTTTGAGCAAGTTCTTTGTATTCCTCTTTTGCTTTTAAGCCGTACATTCTAGTTGAATTCCAAGCAATCTTAAGATTGTGGCCTACCACAGCTCGGTTTTGTTGCCAGCCCCAATGCTGGTCTTTAGACCAATCAGCGAAGAACTTTTCTTGAACAAATGGACTATGATCATAGTCAGGAAAGTGGTTTACTATAGTATCAAAAGTGTATTCTAGAAACTTGGCATAATCTTGATTACCTGTAGCAAGCCAAAGATTAATAAGGTATGCAGGGGCATGGTCGCCAACAGAGTTCCAGTTTTTCCTAGCTTTATTTTGACCTAGTGATTCGCTATGAGGGCTAAGGGTAATAGGATCAATATGTGAGAAATAACCACCTTGGTCATTATCCTTATAAAAATTATCAAATAACCTGATAGTAGACTGAATATCCTCCAGAATTTTAGGATCACCTGTAATACGGTAGGTTTGAGCAGGGCCAGCCAAAGCATAAATTTGCTCATAGCAAGGTATCGCATCATAATCATCACCAAATTCTGAGGCAAAAATCTTTTGTTCAGTACCATCATCTTTAATATCTACAGCATGGTACCAGAAAGTGATGTCCTCACTTTTATCTTGGAAGCGCATGTGTTGCCGTAAGTACTCTGTTCCTTTTTGTGCTGCTTTAAGGTAGCTATCTTCACCAGTTAATAGATAGGCTGAGGCAAAACCATAAACCAACCGTGAAATTGTGTCAGTTTCCTGACGACCTGCTTTTTGTTTTTGACCAGTAATGGTTAGGTTAGTGCGGTACTTACTATAATCTATGTCCCCACCTTCTTTGACACCAAATTCAGCCTCTAAATAAAAGTCTGCTAATTGCCTAATTTGGTTAACCCACCAGTCCTGTCGTTCAAAAGAGTATTCAAAAGCACTGCGGCCTAAGAACACTACATGCTTTGCCTCAACTTTATAGGTCTCATTTGGCCCATCAGGATAGAAAGTACCATAAACAAATAAGTACCTTCCTATAGTGAGCATATCTTGCAGCTGAGCTGTAGCATCGTGGTAAGCCTCGCCTAAATTACGTACTAGCTCACCGTAAACAGTAGGGGTTAGAGCAACAGTGAATTGACGATCATCTGAGGTTTTTAAGCCAAAGGCCTTGTTGGTTACATCATAGTTTGTTATATAACCAGCAATGAGGTCCGAGAAAGTAAAATTGATTTGGTTAGTCATAAGGCTCCTTTTTATTGTTTAGACACCAATATTACAATGCTGCGTGGCTTGAGCAAGTAAGTATTAGTCTTAATTAAAACTTCTTTATTTGGCTTACTAATGTCATCAGGTGATTGATTAGCAGTGTCTACCGCCCTAAACCACTGCCTTGCTTTAAGCAGCGGAATTTCAAACTCGAGGTTTTCCCAATACATGTTCATCATAACGTGAATATCTGCCTCATCATTAAAGCCTCCTAAAGTGAAAGCTAAAGCACGCGCATTAGGGTCATTCCAATCAGGGTTGTCTAATTGACAGCCATGCCAAGTGATATCCTTTAATCCACGTTTATTGAGAGCACCAGTAAAGAAACGGGAACGATGGATTGTAGAATGACGTTGACGGAAATCAATCATCAACTTCCAAAACCGGAATATGTCACTATGCTTCTCTAATAGTGACCAGTCAAACCAACTTAGGTCATTATCCTGACAGTAAGCATTATTGTTACCTTTTTGACTACGTCTAACTTCATCACCCATTACTAACATAGGAACACCTTGAGAGAGCAATAAAATAGTAGCAAAGTTTTTAATTTGGCGCTCGCGTAGGTTATTTATAGCAGGATCATCAGTTTCACCTTCAGCACCACTATTCCAACTTAAGTTATCATCAATACCATCTCTATTGTCTTCACCATTGGCCTCATTATGCTTGTAGTTATAAGAAACTAGATCGTTTAAGGTAAAACCATCATGCGCGGTAATGAAATTAACACTGTTAACAGGCAAATGCCCCCTTGTTTGGTAAAGGTCTGCACTACCAGAAATCCGTGAAGCTAATTCACCGAGTATGCCTGCATCACCTCTAACAAAACGCCTCACTGTATCACGGTAACGCCCATTCCACTCAGCCCAGCGGTAGCCCGGAAAGTAACCAACCTGATAAAGTCCAGCAGCGTCCCATGCTTCAGCTATTACTTTACTGTCAGCTAGCATTTCCTCTAATTCAATAGCCCAAATAATGGGAGGGTGTTCCAAGGGCGCACCGTCTTCTCCCCTTGCCAAAACAGAGCCTTCATCAAAACGAAAACCATCAATATGAAGCTCTTTAACCCAGTATTTCAGGCAGTCCAAAATGAACTTCTCGGCTATAGGATGGTTACAGTTGAAAGTATTACCACAACCAGTGTAATCATAGTAATAGCGTTTATCATTGGGTACTAGGTAGTAGTAAAGACTATTGTCAATGCCCTTAAATGAGAAGACAGGACCTTGGTGATTACCTTCATCAGTGTGATTAAAAACCACGTCCAAAATAACTTCAATGCCAGCTTGATGAAGAGCTTTAACCATATCACGAAATTCTTGTACGTGACTTCCTTCTTCAGGGTTAGTGCAGTAGCTCGAGTGGGGAGAGAAAAATCCCATGGTGCTGTAACCCCAATAATTTGTCAAAGGCTGGCCGTTTACATAACGCACTTCAGTATCGTCAAATTCAAAAATAGGTAAAAGCTCAACAGCAGTAATGCCTAAATCTTTAAGATAAGGAATTTTCTCAATAACAGCTGAGAAGGTGCCGGGGTGCTTGACATTAGCGGTAGATGATTTAGTAAATCCACCTACATGCATCTCATAAATTATAGTTTCACTCATTAAGTGATTTAAAGGCTTATCCTCTTCCCAATCATAATTAGCTGTATCTATAACTACACCACGCATTGAGGTAGCAAGGTTGTCACCGGGTACACAGGAATTACCCCTTTGCCAGAGAGTTTTATTAATTCCCTTAGCATAAGGGTCAATAAGGATTTTTTGCTTATCAAAGCGGTGTCCTGCACTAAAATCTTGTGGTCCATCAATACGATAAGCATAGTGAGTACCTAGCGGCACTCCCCTTAAATAAACATGCCAGAAGTGATAGGTTTTATTTACTCTTGGGTCAAGGTCAATTACTTGAATTGGTTTAAGATCATCATGGTTTTCGAATAAAAGTAATGCAATAGCAGTAGCGTGTTCTGAGAAGATAGAGAAGTTTACCCCATTCTCATTTGGTGTAGCACCTAATGGGTGAGGAGAACCTTTTTCAATTTTAAAAGCCTCATTTGAAGTTTCCGATGTGACCATGGTCATGTCATTTAGTACTCCTTTTTATACACTAAACACAGTTTGAAGTTAGATATTTTTGTAGAGATCGGACTTAATCTCTCAGTTCACTTAAACGTATTTCTAATTGAAGATCATCAAAGAAAACCTCCAGACACACAAATTGAACATTTTACTCACTTAAAGAAGGAGGGTTTTCCTGATCAACATAGCCTTGACTAACCTCAACAATATTCCCATCAGGGTCAGTCAACCATACCGTGCGCCAACCAGGAATTACATCACCAAAATCAAGCGGCCCTAAAGTAATAGCCGCATCTTGCCCCATAGCAGCTAATTGAGTATCAACATCATCAACTTTGAAAGCTAGGTGGCGCACTCCAGTATGAGTCGGCCCATCTTTGTCTGATTGGATAGGAGCTTCCCCACTAGCAGGAAAGAGTTCCAAATATGCATTTTCAAGTTTTATAAAAACAATTTGCTGGTTATTTTCAATGGGAATTACACGTGCACGCTTAAAACCAAAATAATTACTATAAAACTTCTCAGTAACAATAGGGTCTTTACAGTTTAGTGCAACATGGGAAAAAACCATAGTGCCTCCTCTAAATTAATTAGCAGGTGCTAGTAAATCTATAATTTTGTGAGCAAATAGGTGACAGTGTCCGCCTGTACGACCTGTCACTAGGTCATCATCAACAACCACATCTTCATTTACATAAATAGCCCCCATATTTTTAACGTCGCCATGAAGATTGTTGTGTACCACGACTTTACGGCCTTTAACTAATTCTGGGGCTGGTGCCACTAACCACATACCGTGACAAATAATTCCTTTGAGAATATCTTTTTCAGCAAAGGCACGCTGCAAGAATTCAGTAGCAGGAGGAAGTTTGTTAATATCTTCGGTATATCTTAGACGGTCAGCTACCATACCAGATGGCACAATAATGGCTGCATAACTTTTAAGGGCTTCATCATCTATGTCTTCGAAACTTTCCACTGTACCTTCAAAAGGTACTTTGTACTCATGTCCTTTGAATCCCTGAGTCATGACTTCTGAGGTTTGTCCCCACATACGAGTTAGAAAGTGAAGATCAGCTCCTTCTTCTGCAAAGCGAAATTTGTAGTACCAAATCTCTGGCTCATAATAATCGCCCTCTATAAGGATAGCTATCTTTTTACCTTTAAGCTTCATTAACCTAATTCCTTCCTTGGGTACAAAGGAGTTTAATCTTGAAAAGTAATTCCTGCAACTTCCTCAGAAACCTCTCGAGCAAAACCAGCAACCTCTTTATGTATGGGGTTGTAAAAATATGTTTTATAATCCTGCTCTGTTTCAAGCTCCACATAAACACATAAATCCCAAGCCCAAGCATCTTCTGCACCTTCTAATTTGTAATGTGGTCTAACTGTAATGAATTTGATCTCGTTAATATTCTCTCGTAACCGTTCAACATTTTTTATTATCTGCTGGGTGTTTTCTGCTTTGCTCTGCCCGTTAGCAGAGTCTTTTAGGTTGAAAAGAGCAATGTGTCTAAACATTTTTTTCCTTACCTTTCAAATATTGTGTTAAGAGTCTGTATAAGTAACCATTGATTGGTTAAGTTACCATCAAAGTTTAAGGAGAAGCTTTTCATAGGCATCATGAGGTCCAATCCAAAACCAAATTATTTCGTTATCTTTGAGAATTCCAACTGCTCGATGATTTAGATTCACTCTAGCAGAATAGATGGGTAATTTATCATGCACATTCTTGAAATTGAGGCTTGGGTGCTGGGGGTTATCACGGAAAAGGTAGTAGGAGGCTCGAGCTTGTTTCTGGATTGTTTTATCAAGCTGCTCATAAGCTTTCCAAAACTTTTTGGTTGTTCTGGAAACCACTAATCGTCACATTCAATGTACTGTGTCTTGCCTGCTCTATGTTCTGCAAGTGCTTCCTCAGCAAGTTCCTCTAGTAAATCCTGAGAGTTAGAAAATAACTCATTCCAGCGTTGCTCGGAAGCAAGTTCTGCCAGAACAATTTCTGCTATTACATCCTGATCTTGTTCTGGCAATTTCGATACTTTGGAGAAAGCCTTTTCCAATAGCTTAGTCATGGTAACCTCCGTTAATACTAATCATACTGCAAAATCCAAATGTTTGGGCGAGGGTCTAATCTCCGATTTTGTTAAGTCTATTCAGTGACAGTAGGCTAAATTTGCCTATCTATATAGTGCTAAGAAATAGATCTTAGATGAACTATTTGCTAGAGACACAAAGTTACCTTAAGCCACTGATTCTAATATTTTCTCAACATCAGCTTGTTCCAGCTTCTTAATTCTACCCAAAGGACCAAATCTGACAGCTTGTTTAGCCGCTTGGGGAATGACTGCTGTATCAACACCAGCTTCAGTTAACGTCAGAGGGATTCCCAAATACTGCCAGAACTCAGCCGTTCTTTCTATACCAGCCAAACCTATTTCTAAGTCTGAGCGCCTTCTTTCAATTCCCCACACCCATTCAGCGTACTCAGCAAACTTCTCAGGAATCTCTTTAATAACATATTTCATCCAACCTACAAAGACTATGGCCATACCAAGGCCGTGGTTTACATCTGTTATAGCAGATAGTTCATGTTCTATTTGATGCGAATCCCACCCTCCTAATGTACCAGTCATGCTTTTATCACTACAGGCCCAAGCTGCACAGTATAGCAAGTTGCTTTGGGCTACATAGTCTTGAGGATTTTTGAAAGCTCTTTGTCCAGACTCAATGACAGTTTTTAAGCCTGCTTCTTTTACTCTATCTAACATGTCTATATCTTTGTCAGGGGTGAAGTATTGCTCGAGATAATGGGTCATAATATCTGCTACGCCATAGGCTATTTGCTCTTTGGGCAAGGTATAAGTAAGAGCAGGCTCATGTATAGCAAACTTAGGGTACATGATTTTATTGATGATCATGAGTTTTTCTTGGGTTTTATGATTGCTTAGAACAGTAGTGTAATCAAAATCTGAACCTGTTGCAGCCTTTGTCATTACTACACCACTAGGTAATGACTCTGTTGGTACATGGGGGTTTTCTAGTTCATTACCATGCATTAAATTATGAAAATCTTCGTAGGCTTGCCATATGTCATAATCAACCTTGGCTCCAATTGCAACAGCCTTGGCTGTATCACTTACACTCCCACCACCAACCCCTAACACAAATTCTATGTTCTCTTGGCGACATATTTGCACGCCTTTATGAACTAGTTCTAACCTAGGATTAGAGTGCACACCACCTAGATCAAACCACTCTAAGCCTGCTTCTTTTAGTAAATTTGTAATTTGATCATAAACCCCAAATTCCTTAAGGTGTTTTTGGCCATAAACAAAAAGGACTCGTTTTCCATAAGGGATAATTTCTTGGGCTAGGTTAGCAAGTTGTCTCTTGCCATAGAGCAGCTTAACAGGGTTGTAATAGTCAAAGTTTTGCATGATTATCTCCTACATTAAAAATTAGGTGAGTCCTTGTTCTTTTAAAAATGGCTCGAGATCCTCTCGGTTCAAGTAATTTTGCTGGCGAACTATTTTACCATCTTTAACAGTATAATGGTTTGCCACTTGGGCTTTAACAGGTTTTCCCCCTGCAGTAATTGCCTCTAGTTGTGTAAATGCTACAGCTTCGTCTCCTTGAACAACCATGCCCAACAAATTGTTTTTAAAGCTAGAATAGCCTTTCTTTAATCCCTCAACTCCTTGTCTTAAAGTCTCTATGCCCTTTGCTGTTCCAATAGGCTCTATTAAAACAATGTTATCGTCGAATAAACTTAACCATGTTTCCCAATCGCCAGCGTTAACAGTCTCGAAGTACTTTTTTACAATTTCTTCTGTTGTCATAATTTTCCTCCTGTTTTTAATATTGATACCTAATACAAATATCCATAATTCCCCTACAAATTCTACTTCTGCGTTTACTGTAGGGGTTCAAAAACTTTAACCCTTACAAGCTGGTTATCAGCAATATCTCATTATCCAACTAAAGTGATCATTATCTAACTAACAAGAGTTTGAACTAAAATTTCAACTCCTATGGAGACACCATTAGATACCTACAAGGTGCTAGAGTATCCGGTCAAAGCGACGTTTATAGCAATTAAGCCTATGCTGTTTTACGAAGCATGGCAAGCTACGCCAAACTACGATAAATTATGCTCTCGATGCATACTCAAGATTAGCTCCAGTACTTGACTTCTGAAATACTACCAATTTAATAGACTTTGAGAAAAAGCTGTTTCTAAGCACTTTAGTTTTAATTACCTCGCTTTGACCGGATGTTCTCTTGTATTCGCATATATATTCGAAGCTAGGACAGTTCTTAAAAATCAATTCAAACTCTTGAACTAAGGTGATGTCTTACAGGATTCAACTTATTCTCTGCTTGGAATACTATACCTTGGACGCTCTGCGTCCTTCGTCTGGGTAGTTTACAAGATGCGAGACATGCAAAATAAAAGGTTCAAAATTAACCCGTTTTCATTATATCCATTCCGATATCAGTTAATGAAAACACTTGTTATGAAACACCTGTTGTGAGGGCTCAAAATCTTGAGCCCCTACAATATAGTGATAGTGCTCATATAAAACCTAAGGCTGTTAGAAATTTGCAGTTGAGAGCTCATTTAGGTAAGGGGACCTTGCATTGGCTCTAATTTTCCTACATGGTACTTAGTAATTACAGCTTTTTTTAAATTGCTGTCTCTTTTGACAATCCATGTTTGGTGAATATCAAACCCTGCCCATTTGCTAAAAGGAGCAGGGGGATCCCAAGTGTGGGCTTGCCAATTAACTATTAGGTTCACTTTTGCCTGCCCTTCGCTTATATCAACATCGAGCAGCTTCACTTCATGAACTTGATTGAAAAATTTATTCGTTACTACTTTATACCATTTTACGAAATCATCATTGCTCCGCAAAGTCTCTTCTGGAAATTCCATTTCCAATTCTTCAGAATTAAGCATAGCTAAAAGTTCTTCTACTGGAACTTTGACAGTGATTTTCTTAAACCATGTATAGACAAGTTCTTTTACTTCCCAGTCTGTTAGTGTTTCCATAAATTAATCCTTTGCTCTTTTTCTAATGTCCGCACTTACAACCTATTTTTGAATTAGGCACATGGTTTGTTATGATTAAGTCAATTAGGAAAGGGCCCTCATATAAAAGAGCTTGCTTAATAGCTGGGGCAATTTCATGGGGCTTTTCAACTTTAACGCTGGGCACCCCCATAGATTTAGCTAAAGCAACAAAGTCAATCACTGGCTTAGTTAAATCAAATGCATGTGGAAAACCGTGTTCCTCAACCCCTAATTCCTGCCAGTATTGCATGATATTAAGTTTCAGCAACATATAACTTTGATTGTTGCAGATAACAAACTTAGCTCCAATATTATGATGGGCTGCTGTCCACAGTGCTTGAACGGTGTACATACTGCCACCATCACCAGTAAAACCAAAAACCGTTTTGTCAGGGTTAGCTAATTTAGCCCCAAGTGCCCCGGGAATTCCAACACCCAATGAACCACCTCTTGTTTGGAAAAAGTGCCCAGGTTTTGTTGGTGTTAGATAACGAATTAACTCTGGAGAACAGGTAAGGGCTTCATCAAAAATAATTGCGTCATCAGGTAAAACTGTTGCTAATTCCTTCATAAACCGGGCAGCATGAAGAGGCATTTCATCACTAGTGGCCTGATCAGCTTTAATTTGATTGGTTAAGGTTTGCTCTTTTGCTTTGCCAATTCCGGTTACTCTAGAAACTGCCACCTCCTTTTGCTCAGCAGTTATGATTAATTTAAGAGTCTCAGCCAACTTCGCTAAAGTTAACTTAGGGTCACTCACAACTCCTAAATCAACTGGATAATTCTTAGCAATTTCATAAGCATTAAGATCAATATGAATGACTTTTGCTTTAGGAGCAAAAATGTTGTCTAAATTAGGAAAGACTTCTGGTAAAAGATAAGCGCCACAAACTAAATTAACATCTCCCTTAGAAGTAATAGGTAAGCTGTGAGAGCCAAACATATGACCAGTTGAACCCTGATATAGAGGGTGAGCATAACTTATATTAAGTTCGCCAGAATCAATGGCCCAAACCTCTGCACCCAAAAGTTCGGCTACCTCAGTTAATTCTTCTTGTGCCTGAGAAAAAGCTATACCATCACCCACAAAAATCATTGGCTTTTTAGCAGCGGCCAAGTTAGTTGCTGCCTCTTGTAACCATTGTTCGTTAGGCACAATGTCTGTTGATGGGAACGAAGTTGACCTTATCTCTTCTAAGGCAGGTTCGTCTAGAATATCCTGCGGCAAGCATACATAAACAGGACCCATTGGTGGGGTAGCAGCAATTTTGATGGCACGGCGCAAGATCCGCAGTAATGATGAGGGATCCATAACCATAGTTGACCATTTAGTTACTGGTTCAGCAAAAGCTACTAAGTCACCAGCCATTTGTGCATCCATAGCTTGGTACTTAATTCCTGCATCACCGCCAATCACTACTAAAGGGGAATGACCACGTTTTGCTTGGTACAGAGCCCCTATAGAGTTTCCTAAACCGGGAGTGCTGTGTATTTGAACCACTGCTGGGTTTTGGGTGGCTCGAGCATACCCATCTGCAGCCATTACAGCAATAGTCTCTTGTAAGGTTAAAATGTACTTAAGGTCAGGATATTGTCTAAGAGCATCTAAAAACCCTTGCTCTACTGTACCGGGATTACCAAATATATAATTAATGCCATCTGCTAAAAATTGCTCGAGGATAGCAAAGCGTCCAGTTTTAGTTTCCATAAAACCTTTCCTAGTCTACATTTATGTAAGAAATAAAGAATGGTGCCTAGACAGGCAAGCTTTATCTCCCCATCTCCTTATCTCCTCATCAAACAAATGTCATTTTCAATTTGTTGCAAGTACTCCCTTACCAACCATAGCGCTTAAGTCCATCCTCGAGCACCTCAACTAACTTCTCACCGCAAGTGCGTGAGGAAGCAGTTGAGCGACTGGTAATAAAGGGATAATCTACCAGACAAGAAATTTTGCGTCCTACACCACTATAATAGCCACCATCTGGTCCTGTGGCATCACGTAGTATGTACTCGAGCGGATAAGGAGGAGGACCCATATTAAAATCGGTACCTACAAAACCTGTACCACTTTTATAGTCATACTCGAGAGGATGTCCAGTAACGTGCTTACCCCAAATGATGCTCTTACGGTTATACCAATCTCTAGCAAACGCTAAACAAGTTACACCATAACACTCTGCCGCAATTGGCTTACCCTGTTTGTAGAAACCAAGAATCACATCATGTAAGCGCTGGTTGTTCACCATATCAACAATAGGACCACTACCACCAACAATTAACAAAGCGTCATACTCTGCCAATGATGCCTGGGCTTCATCAACAGCATCATTATACTTCTCAAGTTCACGCAAATAGTTCTTAGTGCTAAAGTAAGGGCGTTCAGGAAACCATTGTGCCAAACTAAGGCAATTATCTAAACGAGGTGATTCGTTGATTGCTCGAGTTTTTTCAGCATAATACTCATTGGTAACACAACGATCTAAAGGTGGGTCAAGATAACTGGCATCCATACTGGGGGGTAATGCTGGGGGACGTTTCCCTGTAGGTGTTATGAAAACAGAAGTATAACCTTTCTCGTCAAGAACATCCAAAGGACCTATAAGCTCTTCTCCCCAAAAACCCCATTCTGATAAAACAACAAGGATTTTTTTCATATATCCTTCGTTTCCTTTTCTTTATTATGCTCGAGGAGCAACTAGGACAAGTAAGAAAGAATTTTGGTACGCAAATTCAGCTTCCTTTGGGACAGGATACTGTTACCAGACATACAAAAACTCCTAAAGTTAGTAATTTTTTAGCTTATACAAGAATTATTGCCAACCAAACATATCCTAAAATGGTACATATCTCCTTATTTCTTATATTTTTAGATTTATTTTAAGGCTAAAAAGACTACTGCTAGCCTTAACTATCTAGGTAATGAAATTGTACCATGCCAAGATAAATAACATCACTACAAACTACAAAACTCCTCCCATACTTACCCTTAAGATAGGGCTTGGGTAGTACTTTGTCCATAACTATAATTCATCATTACATGTATAGGACTTGTATAGGACTACCCAGACTTTTTACAAAAGCTCATTGAGGCTCTATTCTACCCACATTTAAAGCAATAATATTATCTGCCCTTTCTAAAACTGCTTGACGATGCGAAACCACCAAAAATGTCCCCTTATCTTTACTAAAAAGTTTTTGCCACAAGATTTGTTCCGTTTTAATATCTAAAGCACTTGACAAATCATCAAATACCATAAGCTCAGCATTTTGCACAAACATCCTTGCTGCAGCACTACGCTGTACTTGCCCACCAGAAAGCTTGACTCCTCTCGTGCCTACCTTAGTTTCTAGGCCATGCTCGAGCCGACCCAAATCCTCTCCCAAAACAGCCAAATCAACTGCTTCAAGTAAATTCTCCTCAGAATTACCTATCAAAATATTTTCTTTTAAAGTATCACTAAAAAGCCTTGGTACTTGTGCAGTAAAAGCACTACGAGGTGGCACAAAAAAGCTGGCAGGGTCAGCTACTAATTCATCATTCCAATAAATTTCTCCAGAATCTTTAGGTAAAAGCCCCAAAAGTACTTTTAAAAGAGTAGTCTTACCACTACCTATAGGTCCTGTTACCGCTGTAAAAGAGCCCTGTTCAAGCTCTAAGTCTATATCATGGATTCCAACTGTACCTTCAGAGTAGGTATAGCTTAAACCTTTGATAGTAATTTTTTTAAGAGGCTGGGTAATTATAGTAGGGTTTTTAGCAGAAGCTGGCGTAGCTGATTTAATGCTAGGATTTTTAACCAAAGCTATGCGCTCATTACAAACAAGCTGCTCTGCTGGCGCATCTTGCATCAATTTATTCATTCTTTCTATAGAAACGCCTGTACGCTTTTGCACAGCAATCAAATCACCTATAAAAGCCATAACCCCTGTTAGTCTTGGTAGGTAGCTTATAAAAAGGGCGAATTCTCCTACACTAAAACTACCTGTACGCATTGAGAAAGCTGCAAACATTAATACAATGCTAGTACCAATGTTCACCATATTCAAATTCAACCCATGCAAAAGTTCTACTAGCAGGGTATCTTTAAGGGCAGCTTGACGGCGAGTGTTATTTAAATTTTTAAAATGTCCAAGCACATTTTCGTACTTACCAGCTACTTTAACAGCCTGAACACTAGTTAACATCTCACCAATAAAATCAGTTACTGCTTCTGTTGCTATGCGGCTACGCTTTCGGTAGCGGCGAATAGTAGGCACTAGTGCCCTTGTAAGTAGAAAAATTATTATTAGCGGCAGGCACATAACCAAAGTCATTAAAGGATCAATATTAAACATAATAGTAAGTGCTACCACAGCAAAAACAGCAAGACCACTAAAGTCTATCCAGTTTTCAATCATTTCAACAACTTCATCAACATCATCACGGAAGCGGCTGACTGCTTCACCGGGGCTTTCAGGTATGTGCCTCGAGCCTTTAGCATTTAAAATATAATCCAGAATATTACGCCTTAAAAGTAGTTCAATTTCGTGCCAGTAAACTGCCCAAGCCCTAAAAGCTAGAGCAAGTATGCCCATACCCATCAAATCAGTGACTATAAGTAGTGCCAGAAAAGTCCAAGCACTTACTGGGGATACACCTGCTAAAGAATCAAAAACACCTTTGATAATTAAACCAATTAGTGCAGGCATACTGTGCATTAATCCCCATAGAAAAGAGTTAAGAATAAAAAGCCCAAGGCGGTAGTTTATTAGGTGGTGTATGTAGCGGTTGGTTGTCCACGGCTGGGTCATTTGTTTCTCCATAAATAGTTAGTAGAGCTGTGTTATTTTTAGATTCATTTGTCTGAACTGTGATTCATCTGATTTAAAGATTTTTGTGATTTTTCTTCTATTTTTAGATTCATTCATCATTTTGCCATTGCAAATTCTGTTTACTTGTTCGAAACATATACTTTCTATTAGAATATTGCTTGGTGCATAGTATCCACTTAAAGATCTCTAATCTTTCAGTTTATTATTACAGCGCAATGTCATGGAATATAACTCCTAGACAATATAGCAAGAGTACGTTTTCGATGCGAAGCATAAGCAGTATAATTTCTGCGCTGATAGTAACGAATTAGATTTAGTGATTGAGCTATTGTCAATCTAGGTAACGGTATTGCTGCCTTGAGCAGCACTCTTGCCTGTGGCAAAGTTAAAGCTGGAGACTTTTCTCCTAACATTAAACGCATCCTCACCAGAAAATGATGTGCTAGACAAGTTAATAGTATATGGTGATGCCAACCTAAGTAGCTTCTAGTTTCGTAGTGATCAAGCCCCAGTTCTTCTTTTGATTCCTCAAACGATGTTTCTATCGGCCATCTCATTCCACTTAGCCACACTAATGTTTCTAGGCTGACTTCTTCTGAGTCATTGCACAAATAATAGCTTATCTCTCTTTTCTCATTTAGGTTACGCCGAATTACCAACCACAGTTCCACTGGCTCTTCTTCTCCCCTTGTTTCCCATATTCGCTCAAAGGCAAATTCACATACTATTGGCCCTTTACTTCCTTCTTTCACTACATGTTTACTCCATTTTTCTGCTTCTATTTCCTTTGCTAACTCATCTATCCGTATTGATTCAATATTTGCCCTTGCTAGTTTCGGCTTCCTTCCCCTACCTTTATATTCAGGTACCTTGACCTCTGGCTTCTCCTTGTATACCTGCGTATCGCAAGATACTGCTGTAAAGTACTTTTTTCCTAATTCAGCTACTCCATCTCTAAACTCGATATTATTTCCATACAATGCATCTGCTAGCACATATTCAAAGCTCAAATGCCCTCTCTCTTCTGTCTTTTTTATCATTCCTAACGCTATTTCTGGTTTGGTTCTAAATTCTAGATCCTTTGGCACTCCACATTCTTCCCTTTTTTGTTCATGCTCTTTATCAAACCATTGTTCTGGTAAGTACAACTGCCCTTCTGTTAAGGTATGTCCTTTGTTACTGGCATACCCTAGGTATACTCCTACTTGACTGTTCTCCACTTTTCCTACTGATCCACAATATTGCCTTGCTACTCCTACTGAGCTTTTTCCTTGTTTTACATTCCCTGATTCATCAACTATCAGTACTCCATCATTACCTAAACTTTCTGCAATAAGTTTTTGATGCGTGTCAATCACAGGTTCTAACTGCCAAGGGCTTTGTCCTACAAAGTTTTGCATGCTACGGACATTCAGTCCTATTGATAGTGCCATTGCTTCTATATTTTTTCGATCAAGGTTGCTTAACAAACCTTTTAGATAATGTCCTGTCCAGATCAAACTTTCAGGTCGTTTAAATGCTTCTTCAAACTCTGCTACGTATTCTTTGAGTTCTTTTGCTAGCGCTTCTATATCTGCTTCAACTAAGTTGCATTCTGGAGGACTTAAATTTACGGCCTCTTCTAATATTTCATTGTGTGCTTTATAAATGTTTTTCATAGCCTTAATTTATTATTCACACTCGCACTTTTTTCGCACTTCCCCTTACTTAATATGCAACATTGCGCTGTAATATTATTATTACAGCGCAATGTCATGGAATATAACTCCTAGACAATATAGCAAGAGTACGTTTTCGATGCGAAGCATAAGCAGTATAATTTCTGCGCTGATAGTAACGAATTAGATTTAGTGATTGAGCTATTGTCAATCTAGGTAACGGTATTGCTGCCTTGAGCAGCACTCTTGCCTGTGGCAAAGTTAAAGCTGGAGACTTTTCTCCTAACATTAAACGCATCCTCACCAGAAAATGATGTGCTAGACAAGTTAATAGTATATGGTGATGCCAACCTAAGTAGCTTCTAGTTTCGTAGTGATCAAGCCCCAGTTCTTCTTTTGATTCCTCAAACGATGTTTCTATCGGCCATCTCATTCCACTTAGCCACACTAATGTTTCTAGGCTGACTTCTTCTGAGTCATTGCACAAATAATAGCTTATCTCTCTTTTCTCATTTAGGTTACGCCGAATTACCAACCACAGTTCCACTGGCTCTTCTTCTCCCCTTGTTTCCCATATTCGCTCAAAGGCAAATTCACATACTATTGGCCCTTTACTTCCTTCTTTCACTACATGTTTACTCCATTTTTCTGCTTCTATTTCCTTTGCTAACTCATCTATCCGTATTGATTCAATATTTGCCCTTGCTAGTTTCGGCTTCCTTCCCCTACCTTTATATTCAGGTACCTTGACCTCTGGCTTCTCCTTGTATACCTGCGTATCGCAAGATACTGCTTTTCCTAATTCAGCTACTCCATCTCTAAACTCGATATTATTTCCATACAATGCATCTGCTAGCACATATTCAAAGCTCAAATGCCCTCTCTCTTCTGTCTTTTTTATCATTCCTAACGCTATTTCTGGTTTGGTTCTAAATTCTAGATCCTTTGGCACTCCACATTCTTCCCTTTTTTGTTCATGCTCTTTATCAAACCATTGTTCTGGTAAGTACAACTGCCCTTCTGTTAAGGTATGTCCTTTGTTACTGGCATACCCTAGGTATACTCCTACTTGACTGTTCTCCACTTTTCCTACTGATCCACAATATTGCCTTGCTACTCCTACTG
This sequence comes from Trueperaceae bacterium, assembly GCA_965223045.1. Classification (GTDB taxonomy): domain Bacteria; phylum Deinococcota; class Deinococci; order Deinococcales; family Trueperaceae; genus CBDCVN01. The sequence goes on along the minus strand of CBDCVN010000013.1, from coordinate 839,898 downwards.
AGCTTTTTCCTTGTTTTACATTCCCTGATTCATCAACTATCAGTACTCCATCATTACCTAAACTTTCTGCAATAAGTTTTTGATGCGTGTCAATCACAGGTTCTAACTGCCAAGGGCTTTGTCCTACAAAGTTTTGCATGCTACGGACATTCAGTCCTATTGATAGTGCCATTGCTTCTATATTTTTTCGATCAAGGTTGCTTAACAAACCTTTTAGATAATGTCCTGTCCAGATCAAACTTTCAGGTCGTTTAAATGCTTCTTCAAACTCTGCTACGTATTCTTTGAGTTCTTTTGCTAGCGCTTCTATATCTGCTTCAACTAAGTTGCATTCTGGAGGACTTAAATTTACGGCCTCTTCTAATATTTCATTGTGTGCTTTATAAATGTTTTTCATAGCCTTAATTTATTATTCACACTCGCACTTTTTTCGCACTTCCCCTTACTTAATATGCAACATTGCGCTGTAATATTATATGCTTCATTAAATTATGCTAGCAGGCCCAACATCTAATTAACTTGATTATGAAACAATGGCAGAATTCAATACTTCTTCTATCCATATTAATAATTGGAGCAGTCACACTCACTCTTATTTTCATTAAAAAATCTACTAAAAGTGCTTCTAATGTTATTTCAGAAACAAAAATTGTAGGTGAAAGTAATGAATTGTCTGGCAAAATTATTTTCATTGAAGAGAGGGGATCAACAGATACTCAAATAACTCAATTCGACACAACTACCCAAAAAATGAGTACTATCTTCCGAATTCCTAAAGGAGGCTGGATATACGGACTAGATGCAAACTTTCAAGGTACACACCTTGTTATTTCTTACTCACCACCCAATGAAAACAGAGTAGCAGATCTAGATCGTAATGGTCTTTATTTACTTGAAATGGTAAAAAGAGCAAAACCACAACTTATAATTGGTAATGAGCAGGCTCTTGTTTACTACTATGACCCTATTTGGTCACCTGATGGAAGTTACCTCTACTACTTGGTATCTGATGTTACAAATCGTAGTTTAACTATTCAGCGTTTGAGTATAGCAACAAATCAAGTAGAAGTCATTGCAGAAAATGCCCTTTATCCACGCCCTTCACCTAATGGGGAGTCTCTAATATATTTACATGTTAATCCTGAGACGCTTTTACGTTCATTAATAATAGTTGATCTTGATAAGGCCAATCCTAAAACTCTGATCCCAGAGCAAAAATTCTCTAATATTGACTTGCCATTTTTCTCTAATGATGGACAATGGGTATACTTCTCAGCTCCTAACAAAAGCAAACTTTTAGATTCTTTGTGGAGAGTTTTTGGCTTTGCTTACGCCCATGGTAGTAGTAACAATCCTGCAAGTTGGTGGCAAATATCTATAGATGGTAATAATAAGGCTACAAAAATCACCAAGGATACAATGATTAACTACTATGGGAAAGCTGCCATTGAAGGTGAGAATTTTGGATTTACTAGTGATAAAGGTTTTTATATTGCTAATGAGAAAAATGCTACCTTGATCCTTCAGTCAAGGGCATTGAGGGAATTTGCTTGGATACCTAACAAATTAGTTGAACAGTAGAAATAAAAGTAAGTGAGGCTCTTTAAAAAGAGCCTCTAAGAGTTTTTCAAATAAAACTGACTTTTATATTATCTGTTTTGTCCCGCTACAAAACCTCCATGTGGAACATTTAAACCATCTTCACTACTAAACACTTTAGAAACCTCATCGGTCTGGGTGTCTATTTTTAGTATATAATTAGATACCCAACTAGTTACATAAACAAATGCTTCATCAAGAGTGGGATTAAGGCCATGAGAAACAGCATAATCCTCAGGAAGTTCTCCGTCGGGTTCTTCAGGTGTTTCGGGTTTTAACCTCTTTATAAATTGAGGATTATGGACATCACTTATATCAAATATGGAAATATAACCATCTTTACCAAATTCATCTTCCTCTTCCTCAACTAGAGTATGTTCCTCAGCAACATATAACTTACCATTTGCCACAGCAATGTCTGAAGGTGACCTAAATATACCACCATCCTCACCAGCACTTGTTGCGGGACCAATGATCATCTCTGCTTTACCTTTACGAGTATCAAGTAGCCATACACTAGGACCTATAACATCAACTCCTGACGGTGTTAGAGAAGTAGAGCCAAGTTGCATAGCAGCTGTAAGGGCAAATCTATCATCTAACCACACTGTATAATGTGTAAAGGCTGCATAATCATTGCCCTCCCTAAGTCTAATGGTTTTCAAGTGCTTTAGGGAGCCTGTATCATTGTTTACCTTATAAAGATCAACCTCTTCATGATCATAAAAGTAGCCTGTTCCAAGTGCTAGTGCACCTGAAGGACTAAAGTTAAGACCATGTGTTTGTTGGCTTTTTTCCCCAAAAGAAACACCTCCATCAAAACCACCACCATCAACTTGGGTAAATTCATTATTACTGATATCAATAATTCTAAACCTATTGCCTGTCCATTCTGTAATGGTCGAATAGTTTGTATGGGGAATAAATGCAGGACCGTGGGCTTGGGCAGCAGAGGGTCGAGCCCATTGACCCAGTTGAACTACGTGTTGGTCAGGGGGTGTAGTTTCCTCTACATCTGGAAAACTTGTTGAGGCATTTGGACCACTAACTCTTAACTTTTTAACAATACTTACATCGGCCCACGGTTTCAGGTGATCCCAATAAATTGCCTTTACATCAAGCACTACGATAAAGGCAGAAAGGTCGTCACTTGCATCTGTACTGACATAAATGGTCTTGCCATCTTTGGTCCAAGTATGTTGGGGGGAAGCTGGTATCTGATCCATATTATTGGTCTTAGGCCAAGCTTGTGAACCTGTCAAATCTGTCAAGTTTTTTAAATCAACCTCTATTATCTGGTCTGTCTCTATGTTGATTAACAGCAACTCAACATCTGCAATGTCCACACCTGTATAAACATCGTTAATAACCCTGTTGGGTCCTGCCTGTGTTTCTAGAGAGATAGTAGCCTCTAATACAGGCTCTGAGTTACAACTAATAAACAATGTAAGAACTAACCCCATTAAAGATAAGGAAAGCAATAACTTATAGACCTTCTTCATCAATTACATCCTTTCTGAATATCTTTAAATATTCCAAGCCGACTATACATTAAAGCTTACTGCATGTCCAGATCTTTAGTTGTTTTTAATAGTTCGTAAAAGTGTGAATTAGGATTGTTTGCCAACACTATGCGTGGACCATGTTCTAAAATGTGCCTATTACGCAAGATTAGGATTTCATCGGCTCGAGCCACAGCCTTTAATCTATGAGCTACTATTATAGCAGTACGTCCCACCAAAAGTTTATCCACTGCCTTCTCTAAAAGGGTTTCTGTGGTGGGGTCAAGTCTTGAGGAAAACTCATCCAAAATAACTAAACTGGGATCTTTTAAGAAAACCCTAGCAAAAGCTAAAAGCTGTGCTTCTCCTGCAGATAGGCTTTTCCCTCCCGCAGCGACTACTGTGTCCAGACCTTGGGGTAAATCTTTTAACCACTCGTTCAAGCCCAAATCGGCTAAGACCTGAAGAATCTCTGTATCACTAACTGAATCGTCAAAGAAGGTTAGATTATCGCGTATGGTAGCATGGAATAATTGTACCTCTTGGGTAACTAATCCTACACGGCTATGCAACTCAGACATTCCGATTTTTTGAATGTCTAAACCACTCAAAGACACACTGCCTTCACTAACATCATAAAAACGAAATATCAAGCGGCTTAATGTAGTTTTACCACTACCTGTACGACCTAAAAGGCCCAGGGTCTTATTAGGGCTTAGCTCAAAAGAAATATTCTCCAAAACAGTCTTATTATTGTAGGCAAAGCTTACCTTATCAAATTTTAAAGAGAGTGCTCCACAGGGTAAACTAAGTTCTTGGTCTTTACCCAAGGTACTCTGTATTTTAAACAGATCATCTATACGTCCTATACTAGCCACTGCCTTTTGCATCTCTTGCAATTGTTGTGTGACTTCCTCTATAGGCACTTCTAGCATTAACATATATTGAAAAAGCAAATAAGCTGCCCCCAAACTGATCTGCCCTTGCTGAAACAAGTAAATGGCTAATCCTAGAGTTATTAGGTTAACAATAATAAAAAGCCCATAGCTCAAAATCCAAATCCTTAGGCGCATCATCCAGGCATGAACACTTTTTTGGAAGTACTCGAGCGAAACCCCCTGAAGTTTAAGCATATTGTAGCGCCCTGCACCATTAGCACGCACATCATCAATACCAGCTAAACGCTCTTCTATAAAACCAAATAATTTAGCACTTGCCTCACGTTCTACTTTGCTGGCTGGCACAGCTATCTCACGCTGATTATTTACAGTAATAAAAGCAAAAATAGTAAACATACTAATGGCTAAACCTACATACATATGTTCAAAAAAGAGGAGTACTAGAATACCTAGCAACATAAGCAAACTACCTAGTATCCGAACTGTAAACTGTGAAAAGAAATTTGCTAAAGCTGTTACATCACCATCTATGCGTTCAATGAGTTCCCCCGAAGTTCTAGTATTATGGAAACCCATGTCTAGCTTAAGACAATGCCTTACTAAATCAAGGCGTATTTTGTTTGTTGCTGTCCAACCTACATCGCTAGCTACATAGGTTGCTGCAGCGCTTAAAAGTTGATAGAAAATAGCTACACCTAAGAAGACCAGCGCTGTGTGGATGAGCACTTTTGTTGCGCTACCCTCGAGAACACTATCAATGAAGAAACGTGCAACTTGAGGCACTAATAACTGCAAGCCTATGCTACTTAGGAGGAGCAAAAACATAAAACTAGCCTTTTGCCACTGTGGTCTAAGATAGCGTTTTAAGAGTTGTAAATAACGTTTTAGAGGAAGTTTTTTAGACGCTTCTGTCTGACTTAATTTTTGCATAAAGTGTTTCCCTATAACCTGCTGCTTTAAACTCATCCCACGGGTTTAGAAATATTTTTATCAGGTTAATACGAAAACACACTAAAAAAGCCGTGGGGAACTTGGGTCTCCCACGGCCATTAGTTACTTATTTTAGGCTGTTAGTAGGCAGACCACTCCCTGTTAGGACCATCTGGGCCATCTATAAAACCAGTGCTGAAGATGAATTTATCCATGTTTACCTACTAAAAAATTTCAATCATTTAGCTCATTTTTGAGCTTTGTTTAGCTTAAGGGCTTGTTTAGAGAATGTCAAGAGGGACAAGAGCTACATTATCATATTTCGAAAATTGCAAAAGCAAGTAAAGCTTGCTAGCATAAAAACTGCTGAAAATATGTTGACTATTCCCTCCACACCACCAATTTATCACTTAAACACTGTACAGCAACCTAATCATAAGGCAATCTTTGTTGTAAAACTAGGGGAAGAGGTTTCCCCAGTAGCTTTTTCTGAATGTGAAGTACGGATCTAGGAGCAAAAATGAAAATCTATCTGACACTATTTATAGTTGTTTTTAGTCTTTGTTTAGCACAATCAAACAATATTTTATCTAACTATATTGGTTCAGTTAAACAAGTGCTTATAGAAGAGGAATTAGATGATTCTGGGCGTAGAATCAAACAAGAACTTCTTTTCAATGAATCAGGTCACCTAAATGAATCAACACTCTACAGCTACAATTACAGAGATGGTTCTTTACGATCTAAAGCAGTTACAACTTATAATCAAAATGAACAGCCTCTCTCTAAACAAATTTTGGACGTTAATGAAGAAACTTTGCAACAAACACTTTACCGATATAATGAAGGTAATCAACTAACTGAAGAAGTTACATATGATGCTGAAGGTAATGTAGTACAGCAGCAGCTTTATATTTATAACGAAATGGGTAAAGAGAAACTTCTAGAACATTATCAGGGAACTGCTATAGTAACTCGCTTAGAATCAAATTATAATGATGAGGGTAACCTCACCAAGCAAACTCAAACGAGTGCTGATACCACCCTTTTGAGCGAAGTGATTTTCAGTGGGCAGGGTCGTGTATTTGAGCAGATTTATTATGCAGAGGATGGATCGGTAGTATCTCGAGACATCGTTAGTTTAGATGAACAAGATAATATTATTGAGTCAATAGGACACACCTCTGATGGCAGCACCAAGACCAGCTATGAATATGACAATGCTGGTCTTGTGCTAAACGAAAGTTTTGAAATGGAGGGCTTCACACCTGCGTACCGTTATGAGTATGAATTTGATGATGTAGGTAACTGGATTAAACAAGTTCAACTCGAGGACTTCGGGGGTATTTCTGAGCCACAATTAACGCTTTACCGAACAATCGAATACTACTAGGGCTGTAAAAACTTAAAGGTTAGTAAGAGGGGGGTATCTTCTTCAATTTGTATTTCTCCTAACGCATTTTGTCATCAAAAAGTAGGGTTTTTGACCCCTAAAATCCCGTGCTATTTGAGGTTTTAGGGTGAAATTATTTTTTATAAAAAATGGCTACATCTCGACCCCCATCAGGTCTAAGATATATTTTTGCTCTTCGTCTGGAACAGTGTTCCGATAAAAAGACATTCCATTTGTTTCAATTCTATTTCTGGTGATTGTTTTCAGTGTTTCTATTACTTGTACAAACGTCCATCTTCTTTCCCATCCTTTTTTGTCCTTCTTGAACAATGGTCCTAATCGTTTTTGCATGTGCCACTGCACATAATACGCTAGCATACATAAAAATACATGTGCTTTGATACGATGATCTAGATTATGATACACAGGTCGCATTTCTAACTGCACTGTTTTTAAATTGCGGAATGCTTTTTCTACTTGCTCTAGTTTCTTGTAGCTAGTCACAACCTCTTCTTTGTCCATCGTTTTTTCATCTACTTTGGTTGTTATTACATAACATCCATCTAGATCCTTAGCTTTTGCTATTGCCCCTTCTTTTTTACTCCATAACAGCTTATGTTTGGTTGATTCCTTTTCTTTATTATCTCCTGTTACTTTCCAACTAATATATTTACCCATTTTGTATTTCTGTAGCACTTTTCCTACTCGTGCTCCCAATACCTCTACAGTTGTTTTTTGCTTGTAGTTTGCTATTTCTTCAAGCTCCTCAGTCGTCAGTTCAATCAGTTTTTCTCTCGTTTTTGCATCTCGTTTTGCTGATTCAGGGTTTTTGCATAAACAGTATCTTCTACTTGGATTTTCAGCGTTTACTACCTCTGTTATCTTCTTTTCATTGAACTCAGATGGCTTTATTATTCCTTTTTCTATTAGTTTATGTATTCCAGCCCTTGTTAGTGCTCCTATTGTCTTTACACCTTTTTCCTCTAATTCTTCTGCTATTGCTTCTGTTACCATTCCTCTATCCCCTACAAATATCGCTTGCTTTATTTCATACGTCTCTTTTAGTTCTCCTATCTTGTTTGAAACTGTTGTCTGATCCTTAGTATTTCCCTTGAAAACTTCTACTCCTACTGGACAACCTTCTCCATTACATATTAATCCTATTACTATTTGTTCATGTTTCTTCTTCCCGTCTCGGTTATATCCATATTTTACCAATTCGCTATTTGTGTATTGGCCTTCCAAATAACTGCTCGTGACATCATATAGTACAAGATTTCCATTCTTGAGATGTTTCTTGGCTAACTTCTTCTGAATTCCTTTTTGTCTTGCTAGCAGTCTATCTAATGCCTCATAACAATGTTTTCTTACATCTGGTCTTCCTTCTACTCCACATTGTTCCCAAAGACTACTATTATTATATTGATTGCATAATGCTAACTTGCTTCCAGCAAATATTATCCTACCTATTATCATCGCGCTTATGTTACTCACCCATGGCTGGGGTTGTGAATACATTGCCTTATCTAATCCTATTTCCTTAATCATTGACAATATCGTATGACTTGCTCCATATTCTTTACTGCCTACTATTTGTACAGCTTTTGGATTACTTTTAGCAATAACCTCATTACGAAAGGTTAGCTGTAACATTTTAAGTTGCTCTAGAGTTTGTCCTGTTATCCTTCCGAATTGTTTGTGTTTTATTTTTCCATCTTCACGATAGCTGCTACGTATTACTCCTACTGGCTTATCTGTATTCGCATACTGGATCTCTAGGTGCATATTGTTTGTAGTAGCCACTATGGCTACACTATAAAAATATATCCCTATTTTGTCAATGATATGCTGTGGCTACTTGAAAAAAGTAGAAAAGTGGTGATACTGGCTTTGGTAACAGTGTTTTTGAAAGTGAAAATGGCGTTTTTTCGATACAACTTGCGTCCTAATAAAACATCGCTTTCGAACGAAATAAAAGTAGATTGCCTACCATCTTTGTTGTTTTGGGTATTTTGAGTTAGACGGTAACGGTTTTTTATAATCGTTGTTTCTATATGTGCTCGAGCACTATTGAAGCCTAAGGTTGAATTTATCTCTAGCTGGCAACCATCTTCTTGATTAATAGAAACAAGTTCGCTATCTTCAGGTACAAAAGGAATGATAAGGTCACTTGAAATGCCTGCACAGGCTTCAGGTAAGCTTACACTAGACTGACTTAAATCTGTTAATTCTCCATCAATTTCCCCTTCAGAAAGCTGATGAATTTGAGCAAGGGTAGGTACAGCCTCGGTTGTTTCAAATGACCAATTCAAGCTCTCTGGTAAGGCATTGCCATAAAGATCAACTAGGTTGCTTAGAGTTACCTTATAGGTATTTAGGGGCTCGAGCACACTCAAAGGTGTGAGCATAGCAGTACGTGCAGCTTGATCATAACTAAGCTCAGCTTCCACTGTATTCCCTTGCTCATCTTTAAGTACAAAACTATCTTGTGTGAGGGTTTCTGGATCAAGCTCTGTATTAAAGAAAACCAGAACACTTTCCCTAGTGTCTAAGGATTCACCCTCACTAGGTAAGGAAGCTAAGATTTGGACTTCACTAGCTAAGGTAACATTGGTAACAACCTCAGTCTGGTTAAAACCATCTGAGGCAACTAATTTAAGTTTGGGTGAAGGTCCGGGCTCGAGCACTGATGGATCTATATCCAGTGAAGTTTCCCTTACTCCAAAAGCCATAGGACGCCAGTCATCAAAACCATTTGGACTGTAGTAAAGGTCGTAATAAAGCTCGTCTCCATCAGCGTCACTACCTTGCCAAGTAATACTAGTTTGCAATTCGGCATTGGGTAAAGCTGTAAGTAAACTTACCTCTGGTGTGTTTGGGCTGCGAATGCGCTCAGCTAGGAGATTTTCGCCTTGCTTGACTACTACCCGATCAGTCTTTGGATTGTAGGGAACAGTAAGGTTAAACATTAATGGGCCCTCTGAAGGTGGACCGTGTGAAGCAATTGATAAAAAGGTTTCAAAGGCATGAGATGAAAGAACTGTACCACTAGTATCTTGAAGCTCTAGGGTGTAAGAACCACTACCCCCTTCTAAAGTGGTCGTTTCTAAAAAGCGTAATGGCTCTATAACAGCTGCGTTGTTTGTTTCGTCAACAAAACCTGTAACAAGTAGATAGTCTATTGATTCTGAACCTTGAGCAAAAAAAGTATTTAGTGAATTTGCTGATACTAAATGAGAGTTGTCTTCGTATGTATTAAATAAAGGAGTATCTCCGGATAAATACATGTGTTGTTTATTAGCAATAAGTAAATTATTTTTTGATATTGAACTCTGAGTTAGAAAGGTGCTTGGTGGCTGTGTTGCAAAAAAATTGTTACTGCCACTAAATGCAATATATGAAGGAACTGTTTCAAATAAGCGTAGATAATGATCGTTAGTAATAAACCCTTCTAATGCGCTATGGACAGTTAATTCATCACCTCCAGGTATCATCAAAGGGGATAAATTATCTCCTTCCGCATTAAGTTCTATAAAATCAGCGTTTACGTCCAATGAAGACAAGCCTAGGACCTTATTCCAGCCATGAAGCCCACTATCTGCAATTTTAAACCCAGAAATATTCAAAGCCTCTTTAACACAACCACGATCGTCATTTTCACTTATCGCATGACATAACTGAAAGGCATGACCTACTTCATGTGCAAAAGTGTTCGAAAAAGATTCTTGACTAATTTTATCATCTATAAATATCAAAGCTACTCTCTCACCTCCATGCAGGTAAAACTCCTCAGTAAATGCATACATAATTCCTAACAAATTAATTTGAAGCGTTATAGGCACCAAACCAATAACAAGATCTGCATTGCTTTGCTTAGTTGCACTAAGGAGTCTTTCAGCAACAAATCTATCAGTTCTGAAGGGTCTACTAAAAGGTAAAAGACTAAACGCACCAGCCAAAGCAGGTTTCCTAAACCCGTATAGGTATTCTTTATTTTTCTTATCTCTCTTACGGATTATAGAGTGAAGTTCATTCTTAATAATCAACTCACCTTTAAATCTAGAATGAGTTTTAACCACAGGGAAGTTTTGTGTTGTGAAAATTGCCCCCTGTTGTACTACTTGGTGTCCTAAATTTTTGTCTTTTTCTGGTACCCCCGTGATCCATTGACCAGTTTTCAAAAAGTAGTAATCAATTGTTAAAGTAGGGGATTTATCCCAGTGTTGCACGGTTAAAGGTCGGTTGCTCTCAAAATCTTTAGGCTCATCTCTATTTTGGTCTTTTGGTTCTAGAGTAACTATTATTTCTGAACTACCCCCTCTTTGAGTAGGACGCCAACCAAAGAAATTATAGCTGTCACGGGCAAATTTCTTATCCTCTTTAGTAAATTTATCTGGCCTTCTAATTAAGAATTCTTGTGTTTTGTATTCATTAATGGGGGTGGTGCTATTTTTTACCGTAACATCTGCAGAAAAAGATTCTACTTGTGACTCTTTAGGCAGGTCATCTTTTTGTTTCCATGCTACATAAACTCTAGTTAGGGTGGGTTTAGAAGGTACAAGCTGGGCATCTCGAATGACTTGATAAACATGGGCTTCAATATTGTTTACTTCAACAATAGTTGAGAATTGCCACTTATAATCTTCCTCTAGAATACTACCATTTTGCCCTTTCACACCTGTTGAACCACCTAGAATGGTCATATTATAATACACACCATCTAATAAATCTTTGTCTGGGATAAAGCGAAATGTTTTATTGTTAACCTCTTCAATTTTCCCTGTAATTTGTTTAAACGGTTGAGATAAATTTATAGGTGGTAGTGGTTGGTACACACTTAGAAAGAGGTCATTTTTTAGGCTCTCGAGATTAACAGAAGGCCGGGCTGGACTTGAAGGCTTTGTTTTGTGTACCTCGAGGATAACATTACCTTCTAGGCTCTCAGCATTGACAGGCTGATCAAATATAAACTCTATTTTGGCTTCTTTATCCAAATAACTTTTGCGCTCATAATCAGCATTTTCGCCATTTGTTATAGGTGTATGATCAGCAACTTGAAGTGTAGTATCACTTCGACAAAGGTAATAATCACCAAAGACCTCAGCATTTTTACGTAAAGAATGCTTTAGGTTGTGAATAAAGCGTCCATTAACTTGTATGTGTTTAGGTGGGCGATAGTTAAAGTGACTTGGATCTCGAGTGTTAAGGTCAAATTCTATCATGTTTATATTAAAACTTGCTTCTATACGCTCGCCATCAAAGTAGCTAATGTCTACGGTGCCTGATCTTGCATCAAACCAAGTGGAACCTGAGTCAAATGCATCAGAGTGGTATTCCATATATGCAAAGAAAGCTTTTGGATTAGCAAGTTCTTTTTCATAGGGATTATCTGGATTTCCGGCAACAGAGTCTTCTTTTGGCAGCACAGCAAAAGTACCTCTATTCACTGGAATTACGCAGGCTCTAATTACTCATCTAGATAAGGGTTTTTGCCGACCACATGCCATAAGATGTGCCTCTGACGCAAAATCGTTTTTTACTATTTCCTGCACAGTAATCTTACCCACCTCAAAATGCCTCTAAAAACTTTTTGGGGTAATTCCACACTTATACTTTTTGTCAGATAATACCTCAACCTGTCTGGAAAAGAGTTTACGCTCTAAGAGAATAAATCATTCCTACACACATCTTTAGAAAGGTATATGCAGGAATACTTTGTTTGTGAAAGACTTTTTAAGGGGTGCGTAATTCCAGTATTCAGAATGTTATGGGGTGCGCTGCTTAGCTTAAGGTAAAACTCTCCTTCAGTAAACCCGAAATGATTCCCAAAAGTTATCAAGCATGATCCATCACCTACAGCTGCATTTTCACTATTAAGGGCAGCATCAAGATCTAAACGGTAGCTTAAATCTCCATCTGAACCTGTTGAGACGGGCAACCCTGTAAGATAAAAATCCTGTTTATCTTGCTTGCTTTCATAGGAGAAACTCAAGTCACCACTCACCGTGAACTCTAAACCTTGACCTACTACAATGGTTTCTTCAAATTTTGTTTCATCTATACCATCGTTAACTGTGAGCTCGAGTGTATATCTTCCATCTTGTTTATAGGTGTATTCGATGTGGCTTCGGTCTTTTATAGGCCCTTTAGTTGTTCCATCACCAAAATCCCAAGTGTATGTCAGATCATCAATATCAAAGACATGAGCAATAAATTTCAAAGGTTGATTCTTTATAGGTGCACCTTTCCTATCGATAGCTATGATTTCAGGTGGTACATTAGCTACTTTTACAATTACTGATTTTGTATCACTTTGCCCATCTGAATTAGTAACTGTCAAAGTAACAGTTAAATCTCCTTCCTTTTCAAAGCGGTGCTTGTAAGCTTGCAAGTTGTCCCGATTGACAATGCGTGTGCCATCACCAAAATCCCAACTGTAGAGATACAAGTCCCCATCAGATCCAGCTAATTCTGCTGTAAAGGAAAAAATTTCTCCTTCATCTCCACTTGTTTTGTCAACATTTAGACTAATAATTTTTGGTCCATTATTACTTGACTGGGTAAATGCTGGAAATAACCCTAGAAGAAAAATAGCTAGAAAACTAGCTGTACACAAATACTTTAAGCATTTTATAGCGAACCACCTCCGTGACGTGTTGCATGATCAATGCTAGCATATTTTTGCAAATTTCTAACTCAAAATGTACGTTGTTCTCATTATCTTGCCAAGTTTTCGTTTGTCAGATTTTCCTTTAGCTTTACTGTGACTCTAGTCAATGACCTTTTAAGTTCATCTGGAACAACTATTAACAGCCCTCCATCTTTATCCACACTGCATGTTCCACTATAACTTTGATAATTTTTGCCAAAGCATTCCTCATCTTTATAATGAGTAAAAGCAGTGCTATTATAGTGAAAGTTATGCCTTTCCTGAACTGAGGGCACGAAGTACACATCAAAGTACATATCTTTGTCATCAACTCTTACCCCGTAATCAAACGACGCCTCGTCTTTAGATGTGCAAATTGGAATGAATTGAGAGTACCCACCATTTATATTTAATTCAAGTGAGTCTCCCCTATCAGGACCTGAGACCTTGGAAAATGATGTAAAGTTGTTAGGCTCAGTCTGCTTCCCCGACATATAATCCAGTTGGGAAACCACCATGTCTGTTCCATATCGTGCGTAGTGTATCCACTGATAGGAGCAATCAATATAGTCATATTTTACCTCGAGATACCCTTTGCCCTCGAGGTACTGTAATTGGTTGACTCTTTGTTGTGCCCCCCCTTGCTGCAATTTTTCATGCCCTGACTTAGATAAGTCATATTCATCTCTTATCCATTGTGTAGTCACATCAAACAAGATGTTTCTGGGATAACTATCCCATTCTGGCTGAAAATGTACATAGTTGTAGTATTTGTTGAGTTGGATTCTAGTTTTGTCTTTTGTAGAGTTTTGCCCACGCTGACCATAGCTTGCAAACAGTAAAGAAAAACCCCATACAATAATTAAAGCTAGTAGTATTGAATTTCTCACATGGCCATTATCACTCTTTCCATAAAGATTCACTGCAACCTTTATAACTTATGGTTTGTTAAGTTTGTTAGGACAAGGAGTGCTCAAGGTAATTTGATGCCCATAAGGCCTGTAGCCGGATCTTGAGTGTTTAATAATGCATTTGGTGTCCTTGACAACTCAATAAAAAGGTGCTATTTTTTTAGCATTAAAGTGCTAAATTTCTAGCACAACTTTTAGGTGAAATTATGAAACTAGAGAAATTAAGTCGTCGCGAACGGCAAATTATGGACATTATTTTTCGTTTGGGAAAGGTTACTGTAAATGATGTCTTGAATAATATGACTGAACCACCAAGCTACTCTACTGTTAGGGCTCTTTTGAAAGTGCTAGAAAACAAGGGTTATGTCTTACATGAACAAAGAGGTACAAGTTACCTCTATAAACCTACCCTTAATAAGGACAAGACCAGCCACAGTGTTTTAAGGAATGTGCTGGATACATTCTTTGCAGGTTCTGCCGAACAGGCCGTCACTACTTTAATAAATATGCCAGAAGCAAATTTGAATCAAGAGCAATTAGAACGGCTGTCAAAACTTATAGATGATGCTAGAAAAGAGGGAAGGTAATGAGTGTCTGGGGAGAAACTGTGTTTTTAGGATGGTTTGTTGGTATAGCTTTAAAATCAACTTTATGTCTAGTTATTTTATTTGGCTTAAATTTTGCTTTTCGTGCTGCACAGGATTTTAGATATACTTTATTATTGGGAGGGATTTTGGGCATTGGGTTATTGCCATTTCTAAACTTGTTTCTACCCCCCTTAAATTTGACCTTGCCTAAAAATTTGTTAGTTGCTAACGAGTTAGCACCAGTTCTAAACACAGAGATCTCCTCTACTTCCCAATTGTTGTGGTTAATGATAATGAGTATTTGGCTTTTAGGAGCTATCTTTCTACTAGGACGTTTAGGTTTAGGAATCTATAAAGTATGCCATCTTTCAAAAAAGGTCTCATTGCTAGATAGCTCAAGATTACAACTACAATTAACTGAGTTGCAAAAAAACATGAAACTTAGGCGCTCTGTGAATCTATTTATAAATTCCAATATCACTACTCCTATGACTTGGGGTTTTTGGAAACCTAAAATCATCTTACCTGAATGTGCTTTGAATTGGTCGCAAGAGCAATGTCGTATGATCTTTTTACATGAACTTGCCCATATAAAACGTGGTGACTGGTTAGTGCAAGTTTTTACTTTGCTTGTTTGTGCTTTCTATTGGTTCAATCCTTTAGCTTGGGTTTTGGCTTGGCAACTTAGGCTCGAGCGAGAAAAAGCCTGTGATATTAAAGTGTTAACTTCTGGTGTAAAGCCCTCAGGATATGCCAGCATGTTAATTAGCATGGCTCAGATTCACAACAAAACACCTGCTCTAATGGTAAAAACTCCTCCCTTAGAAGTACGCTTAAAAGAAATATTAGCTTTTAAAGGATTCACAGCCACTCCTAAACATTGGCACATTCTAAGCATAATAACTACCTGCAGCCTAGCCATATTGTTAGGTAGTTTAAATCCAGTTCTCCCCAAAACACCTTTAGCAGAGGGTTCTTTGCCAAATCAAGAAGAAGCAGCTGCTCTAATGTGGCAACTTATGAATGCACAAGAGCCTAAACTTACTTTAGCTTCTGATTATCAAGATCCTAATTGGCAAATTGTGGTGTCACAAGATAGTGGTAAGGCTAAAGTAGCCATAGTTTTACCAAACATATTTAGTCTAGAAACTTGGAATGACCTAATAACTTCTCCCTCCATAAGCATTTCAGTTGATTCAGAAGGCAATTCAAATAAAGTAGAAATAAACTCAGAGAAACCTAAAGTAGAAGAGTCAGATGGCTATTGGCTTTAGAGCTTATCACTATGAAGGAGAATTATTTATGTATAAAAATAGACTTATAAAACTTTTGCTAGTAAGCATTTTACTCACAGTTCTCTTTAGCTTTAGTCAAGAGATTAACCCCATTAATGAGGGCGCAGCCCTTTTAGCGTATGAACAAAATACTGTCGAGATTGCTAAGCTTTATGGACCAAGTGTAGTGGCAGTTAATGCTAGTGGAAATTGGCGAGAGAGAATTGAAGATTTTGAATTTGATCTCGAGCTAGATGATTTTGATTTTGAAATACCTTTACCCTTTCTAAAAGAAAATTCTGAAGGCAATAGGCGCTTTTCATTCCGCTGGCAAGGAGAAGACGATGAAGAGGATTTGACTTTAGAATTACCCCCAGAATTAGAAGATCGCTTGCGTGAGCGCTTACCAGAAAACTTTTCGCTTAATGTACCTGATGGTGTAGTAGATCTTGTGATGTTAGAAGATATATTGCCCGAGAGTCAAGGTAGTGGGTTTCTTATTGATGACCAGCACATCCTTACTAATTATCATGTAGTGCGTTCAGCTTTGGTTAAAGGTGAGCTCGAGCTTAAGGAATATGCCACTATAACTGTACGTTTCCCGGGAAGCGACGAAGACCTTGCAGTAGACGTAATTGGCATTCATAGTGATTATGACTTAGCCTTGTTGCAAATAAAAAAACCTGAGGATATTCCTGAAAATGTTGTGTTTTTAAGCCTAGGGGATTCAGATTCTTTGCTTGTAGGTCAAAAAACTATTGCTATAGGTAACCCTTTTGGTCTTAGTGCCACAGTCACTACTGGCGTAGTTTCTGCAATCGATAGGCTTGTGCCTTTAGAAAAAAAAGGTATACCTATGATTCAAACCGATGCAGCAATCAATTTAGGCAGTTCTGGTGGGCCTTTGTTAAATTCTAAAGGTGAGGTGGTAGGCATTAATACTGCAGTTTTACAGGGCCGTTTTCCCCTATTAGGGGGCAAATCCTCAGTGGGTTTCGCTGTACCTAGTAATGTGATTGCAGAAGTGCTTCCATCACTTAGAGGTGGTAGTATAATAAGTGATTCTACTGACGCTCATTTTAAACTTGGGATAAGAGTGCGTAACCTTGAAGATTATCCAGAAGCCATTCGCCAAACTCTCAGGCTGCCAGAATCTGGAGTAATAGTTATTGAAGTAGCAAAGGGTAGTCCTGCTGAAGCAGCGGGCTTAATGGGGACGCAGTTTAGTACTCGAGTAAAAGATGAAAGATTCGAATTAGGTGGTGATGTGATCTTAGAAGCTGATGGTGAGGGTGTAGCTAGTGTTAGTGAATTGCAAGAAAAAATATTTGCTAAAGAAGCAAGTGATGTAGTTGAGCTTAAGCTGTGGCGTAATGGTGAGGAATTAGTAATCACTGTTGAGGCAGTTCAGTAACTAGAGGCTTGGGTGGCTGTTAATTTTGTAATATAATTCTAATATACGAGCTTCTCCAAGCACATGCAGCACAATCACAAAGCAAGAATTCTCCTTAAACCTTCATCTATCTCGAGCACCTTTTCAAAAGCTATTTTGCCAACAAGCTCGATTAAATCATCTTTATCTATTGTTATACTGAGATGTCAAAACTGACATGCGGATAAAATGTTTAAAATTAACCCGCTTTCAGTATAGCACTTCAAATACTTGTCTTAATGTTTCTTGTTGGTAATGTGTATGGCCTTCCCATGTGCTACTTCAGCTGCTTCCATAAGGCTTTCTGCAATAGTAGGATGAGCATGCTGCGTTAGTGCAATATCTTCTAAAGTCGCCCCCATTTCAATAGCAAGGGTAGCTTCTGAAACTATATCACCAGCATTAGGACCAACCATGTGAAACCCTAAAAGGGTATCACTTTCTTTATCTGCAATAACCTTAATAAGTCCGCTTTTTACACCCAAGGTCATGGCCCGACCTGAAGCAGCTAGAGGGAACATACCTATGAGGAGATCACGCCCAGCCTCCTTAGCTTCCTTTTCGCTCATACCTACACTGGCCAGTTCAGGACTTGTATAAACTACACTAGGAACAATAGTGTCATAGGCACTAGCTAATCCACTAGCATGCTCAGCGGCTACTAAACCTTCTTTCATAGCTTTGTGTGCCAATAAAGGTTGGCGGACTACATCACCAATAGCGTAAATGGTAGGAATGGTAGTTTGCATATGTTCATTTACAGGCACATAACCATGTTCATCAACATGCACACCTATATTCTCTAAGCCCAAGCCTTTACCTCGTGGCTTACGCCCCACAGCCACAAGAATCTTATCTACTACAATAGTCTCTTGCTGACCATCATTTTCAAGTATCACTTCAATGCCTGCATCACTTTTTTTCTGGCTAAGTGCTTTAGTCTTGGTTTTTATAATTATGCCTTTAGCTTTTAGAGCCTTTTGCAATTCTTTGGTAGCATCACTGTCACTAGCAGGAACAATGTGTTCCATAAATTCAGCTACAGTTACCTCTGCCCCAAGTGCATTGTAAATATCGGCAAATTCTAAACCTATAGCACCACCACCAATAGCTAGAAAACGCTTAGGCACTTCATTTAAAGCTAGTGCCCCTGTAGAATCAATAATTGTTTCGTTATCAACTTCAAAACCCGGGATGCTTATAGGCTCTGAACCAGTAGCAAGAATAATTTTCTTAGCCCCTAGCTCCTTATCACCTTCAGTGCTACTAACACTTACTTTTTGAGTATCTTTAAGTGTGGCTTGTCCCATAACTAGATCAACGCCATTACTTTTTAAAAGACTTTTTACTCCCCCAGTAAGTTTAGTGACTGTTTTATCTTTCCACTTGTTGAGTGCTGTTATATTTATTTCGGGTTGACCGAAACTAATGCCAAAACTGCTAGCATGTTTAGCTTCTCGCAATACTTCAGATGCATGTAACAGGGCTTTCGTGGGAATGCAACCGACATTTAAGCAAACTCCACCTACATATTCTTTTTCTATACAAGCAGTCTTTTGTCCGAGCTGGGCAGCACGAATTGCTGCATGATAACCGCCGGGGCCAGAACCAATAACAACTACATCATAATCCATGTTTTTATTTCTCCTTTAGGGCACTAACTTGGGCATACTTATAATGGCTTATTCTTAAATATTTTACTTGCACATATTGCATTCTATCAACTACTAGAACACAGAACGTAGAGCGTCCAAGGTATGTATTCCCAAGCAGAGCTTGGAACAAGGTAACCTAGGATAAGACTTTTATCTCACTAGGAAAATTTGGAGCTAAAATGGATTTTTCAAGTTGGCCTTGTTTACCAAGAAAAGTCATCTTACCACTCGCGCTACAAACCCAAACTTCCTTAGCTCCAGAGGGAATATATAACTTTATCTTTTCATCTATTTCATCATCTATATTACTTGACAATAAAGCTTCTACACAAATTTCCGGGGCGATTGAAAATTCAGCCTCATCTTTTATGCTTTTAAAGCGTTCCTCAAATGCCCAAGCTATATCAGCAACTTTTGTGCCCTTCGCTGTTCTTATAGCGCATTCAGGTAAAAAAACACCTACTAGTGGCAACAAACGTGCAATTCTGTCTTGAAAAGCAGAGTGATAAACTTTAACTGGAGACATCAAAACTTGTCCTTTTTCATTTAGCTCTACCTTTAGCTCTACCTTAAAGGGTAGGTTTTGTAAACTTGGGTGGTTACAAACTTCTTGCCATTCCATGAAAATAGTTCCTAGTACATTACTGGACAAAGTATAGCATATCAGGGCACAAAGCGTCCTACGCCCCTACCAAATCGTTGGATACAGAATTTAGTTTTTATCGTGCATAATGGTCTAACTTTATTTGATAAATCCACTCAAGACAATTAAACGTTCGTAGAGGCGCACAGTTTTGCTTCTCTACACACAATAACGAACAACTAACAAACTCAAGCATCATAATACGAAAATACTATGTCCTAGGCACAGGGCTTTCTCAACCAAGCAAAGCGTTAGTATCAGAACATTCAGGTAGAATTTATCTACAGCTCTGCTTATAATTCTAAGCATGAGTGCTCCAAACTTAAATGACTTTGTAGCTAATGAAAACATTTTATGGCATGACGCCTTTTATCATTTTGTGCGCCTAGATGATCCTCATACAGTAATAGAGGTATTAAAGGACATTACTCAAGGCTTGCAAGGAAGTATACTGGTTGCCCATGAAGGTATTAATGGTATGCTGGCTGGTAGTAAAGATCAACTTGATGCCTTTCATAAAAATTTAGCCAAAGACCCACGATTTTCAGGAAAATTTACAACTATAGATTACAAACGTTCTGAATGTAAAACTGTACCTTTTCATCACTTAAAAATTAAGTACAAACCTGAAATTGTTCCTTTAGATGTAGCAAGAGTTGATGCCACAGCAAAAACAGGTATAAACGTCTCTCCCAAAGACTGGCGAGAACTAATTAAGCAAGAAGATGTAATCGTAATTGACAATCGCAACGACTTTGAATACCGCCTCGGACACTTCAAGGGGGCTATTAACCCAGAGGTAAACAACTTTCGTGATTTTCCTAAGTTTATAGAAAGAAATTTGCCCATATGGCAACGTGAAGGAAAACGCATTGCCATGTATTGCACTGGTGGAATACGCTGTGAGAAAACTAGTTCTTGGCTACTCGATTTAGATACTGAAGTTTATCAACTTGCTGGTGGCATTCTTAACTACTTTGAAAAAATGTCTGATTCAGAAAAAGATTGGGAGGGTGAATGTTTTGTTTTTGATAACCGTGTTGCTCTTGATACAAACCTCGAAGAAACGCCTACAACTATTGATGAGGTATATGATCCTATAAAAGATGGTAAATGGCGTTTCGAAAGGGCTCACCACCTACAGCATGGTCCTACGACAAAACAGTGATAAAATCACCAAAAAACCATATCAAGAATATTAAAGGTAAACTCAGTACTGCAGAAATTGGTAAAGTAAGTAGATGGGTTAACAACACTTCTAATGAAAAAGAAAGACTGTTTTTAGATTTTTTAGCTGGAGTTATACCATTAATCCAAAGGCTTGAAACAAAAACATATACTAACAGGAAAGCCCATTTTGCACTAACAAATAATTTGTCTGATCCCTGTAAAGAAAAAGTAGCAGAAACCAAGATAATTAAGATTATGTAGTGAGAGTAAGGTAACTCGCGCCAGCGGATTTTAGGAAGTTTATAAGTAGCTTGAGGTTTTCTAGCTTCATCTTTGGTGAAGGTTTTAGAATATGCTGTAGTGCGCGGCTTTGTTTTAACAGAGGAGGAAGGAACTGAAGGTTCTTTTACTTTTACTGAAGAACCAAAAAAAGTATGTTCGTCACCAGACGCCTGTACTCTAGGTACTCTAATAACATAAAGCACATCATAGTTATGACGTTTAATAGGATCAGTAAGTACTTTATAAGCTTCATTAATGCGTTTAAAGTACTCTTCTGCATCAGGGTCATCGGGATTAAGATCAGGGTGGAATTTTTTAGCCAGCTTGCGGTAAGCTGCTTTAATAGTATCTAAGTCAGCGTTTGTAGGAATCTCTAAAAGCTGATAATAATTCGATGTCACAGTCTCAATCCTTAGAAAGGTTCTTTAAGAGAATATCATAACTAAGAATAAATTATTAACTAAATTAAACTCATGGGCATTCATTTTGCTTGGCCATGGCAGTTTAAGGCAAAACTCTGGGGTTACTATGGTACATTTAGCAGAGCTACTCTCTTCTGATAAAATAACAACTGAAGCTGCCTTTTTAAACTTTAGCTCCCCTACTTTAGCTGAGGTTGTGAAAAATCTTGTGGCTAAGGGAATAAACAATATATTTATACAACCTTACTTTTTAATTCAGGGCTATTATGTTGACCAAGCTTTGCCTCAACAAGTTACTGAAATTAGACAAAATTATCCTCATATAAAGCTACATATAGGGAAAGCCTTTGGCTATCATAAAAACTTGGTGGAAATGGTTTACCAAAATTTCTTAATCACAATTCCTAATAATCATAAAAAAAATGGATTGCTCTTAATAGCACATGGCACCCCCCAAGAAAGTGCAAATGAACCTATTTGGCAAGTCTTAACCTCTTTGGAAACAAAGCCTGAAATAACAGCAGCCCAACTATGCTTTATGGAAATAAATACTCCAAGTATTGCTAAAGGCATTGATATTCTAATATCAAAAGGTATTACGCATGTTAGTGCTGTGCCTTACTTTTTACAGCTTGGTAGTCATGTTAGGGAGGATTTACCAAAAGCTATTGAGGAAGCCAAAAAGCAATACCCACAAATTAGTTTTGTACTAAGTGATTCCCTTTTAGATGACTTGCTCCTTTTAAAAATTATTAGGGATGCTTTTAGTCTGGCTCTGCTATAAGCGTAACACGAAGGTTAATTAGCTCACGCCCTCTTACCAAGGTAAGAGTTACTTCATCACCTATTTGATAGTTATTTTCTAACAAGTTATTTAAGTCATTAAAACTTTTAATGTTAATGTTATCTATAGCAATCACAATATCGCCACCAGTGTATACACGTTGCCTATCAAGTAATATTACATTACTAGCTTCCCTTATGCCAAGGCTTCTCAAGGGGCTTTTTCTATGCAATTCTACTATTAGCACCCCTGAATCAACAGTTAGGTCAAGGTGTTTTGCTAGTCTGGGAGAAACATAATAAAAAGAAAGAATGCCTAACCAAGGATGGCGATAGTGTCCAAGGGTTAAAAGGTCAGGAAGCAAACGCTTTAAAGTGCTAACAGGTACAGCAAACCCCACACCACTATTTGTACCACTAGGACTAAAAATGGCAGTGTTGATGCCAATTACTTTACCTGAGCTATCTAGTAATGGTCCTCCAGAGTTACCCCTATTTATAGCAGCATCTGTTTGAATCATACCTGTAATTTCACTGCCATCGGGACCTTTAAGGCTACGGTTTAAAGCACTAACAACACCCGTAGTTAGTGTTTGTCCAAATTGTCCAAAAGGATTACCTATAGCTATGGCCCTTTGGCCTACTTTTAGGGTGCTCGAGCTACCCAACTCCACTGCTTCAAGTGTCCCAGCAGACACATCTACTTTAAGTACAGCAACATCATTACGAGGGTCAATCCCCACACGCTTTGCAGGAAATTCGCGTCCATCGGCCAAACTAACATTAATAGAAGTAGCCCCATCAATTACATGATAGTTAGTAACTATATGCCCCTCATCATCAATTATAAATCCCGAACCTGCTCCCTCTTCAGGATAAATATCAAAAAAACCACGCACTAGAAATTGGGTAGTTATACTCACTACAGAGGGAGCTACCCGTTCATATACTCCCATAACTCGCTTTTCAGCAAAGTCTAAACCGATTGTATCAATTAATTGAGTTTGCTCAGGTGTTTCTGTCCAAGCTATCTGAAAACTTACTAATGTAATAAATCCCAAAAGTAAAAACAAATGTTTCATAGGCATTAATATATTCCTGATTACAAGATAATATAGTATATTTCAACAATGATGAGCTACTCGATCAAGTCAGGTATCAAATACTTTAGTTTAGCAGCAACTATCTTGCAAAAGCGAGCTTAGTCTCGCTAATAAAAATTTGCTGCATTTAAAAAGGCAACTTCCACTATCATTTTAAGGTAAGAATTCATCTGGACATCTATATAATTTATAGTAACTCTATACTGCTTTATGGAGTTCATGAAGGTTGTGTTGTGTTGAAGAAGTTAACAAGGAGGTGTCGATCATACACGAACCATCTAGTACAGTTGAAATAAATGCCAGTCATATCAAAGAATCATCAGATCACGACTCACAAAACCCTGAGTTACTTAACTCTGATATACTTAGTAATGCTATACCTGAAAATAAACTCAGTGTAATAGTACAGCGGATCAAAAATTATTTAATTGTACAGCCTAAGCTTGATGCAGCTGCTGTAGCTAAAGCATCAGTTTTACCATTGCTCTACTCGTTCAAACAGGACATATGGAACCCTAAATGTTTAAAATTAGTTGAAATCCATAATAAATACTTACGTTATAACCTAATGCTACCTGAGGGCAAAGTAAGCATTGATGTATGGGGGGTAGGACAGGACTTTAAAGACGGTCTTGCTGGTAGTACTTTCCCAGAGGGAGGTCCTTGGGGAGTGCGTACCAATGGTAGTGATTGGCAACTCATTGACTTTAGTAACAACTCTCCTAATGAAGATATTTTTAGATTTAGCCTCTATGGGAGTGTTTTTCATGAAGTAATGTTTCAACTTTTCAACACCCAAAAAGATTTGATTGAACGTCGTTTCATATTGGGTAAATCTTTGTTGCTAGAAGACATGCTACTAAAAAAACTATACTTGTTGACTAATACTTCTGGTGTAAAAGCTTTACAGCAAAATAACCTGCAAGAAATTCTACGAACGCTGTATAGCTCTGGATTTTTAAACTCTAAAGAGCGTTTGATGCTCAAAGCTGAAAACATGCAGGAGGTTTTAGATAATTATATCGAAGGTATAAGACAAGGCTATGTGCCTATTATAAAACCCCTTTCGGATATAACCCTTGAGGATGTAAAGCATCATTGTCAATCTGTAGAAAATCTTAAAGGTGGCTTAAATGTTTACTTTGATGATGAATTGTTAGAAGTAAGCTCTCGCTCAGGCTACTACTACTTACTCGCAGCCATTGCTGTACAGTTTGGCTGCTCAGATTCCATTCCTGTTGAAGACTTGGTGCGACCTCCTGAGCAACCTGCATCAAAAACCACTAAACGTTTTCTGGGTAGACCGGGGTGGTACCTTGTTCTCAATAATCGTGATCAGATGGAGAATTCTATCATTAACTTACTGAGCAGACTCAATCTAGAGGATCGCTTCAAAGCAACTTATAATATGGCACCTTTTCCAAATGATTCCTAAAGTGTTTAGAAAACAAGTAAAATATACGAACAAATCTTATAAAACAAGCATTAAAAATATAGCCAATAAGTTGAAAAGCTGGCAAGATACTATAATACTGATTTCTCATGTTGACCCTGATGGTGATGCATTAGGCAGCGCACTCGCTCTTAAACGAGCACTAGATAGCCTAGGCAAAAAAACCCTACTACCTATGAAGTTGCCTCAATACTTATCATTTCTGGTGCGTGAAGGCGAGGTAATTCCTATATTAGAGAGCCTTCCAGATCAGTATTTATTGTTGATTTTGGATACGGAGGCAGCTCGAGCCGAAGGTGCGCCAATAGAGAAAGCAGACTTTATCATTAACATTGATCATCACCCTAGCAATGACGGTAGTGTTGGTGACCTCATTTGCATAGAGCCTAGCAAGGCTGCTACCTGTCAATTAGCCAAAGATCTAATTGATGCTCTAGCTATAAAATGGACAGAAGCTATTGCAACACCTTGCTTAGTAGGCATAATTACTGATACAGGTAACTTGCGTTTTGCTAACACTAACTCTGAAACACTAAAAGACGTAGCTGAGCTTATGGAATATGGAGTAGCTTACTCTGAGCTAACTGACCGCTTACAATGGCGTCATCCTGATTACTTTAAGATGCTTGGTAAAGTAATGTCTAGTGTCAGCTTTCCTCTTAATGGACTTGTAGTAATGGCCGAAATTACCCAAAACATGCGAAATGAGGTGGGTGAAACAAATGACGATTCTAATGACTATGTAGGGCTTATCCGTTATGCCGAAGGTACCCATGTAGCACTCTTCTTTAAAGAGCGAGGCAAAGACACCAAGGTTTCTGTACGTAGCCGAGGCAAAGTATCTGCCCAAGCAATATGTGTAGCACTTGGTGGTGGTGGACACCATGCAGCAGCAGGTGCAACTTTAGAAAAAACCAGCCTTAACGATGCAAAAATGTTAGTCCTTAAGGCAGTAGAAGTAGAATTAAAACAGCATGAACTCTAGTGCTATTTGCTCCTTAAAACGTACCATTCAATGGTGCATTCCTAAGTTTTTTTCTTGGCTCAATTATCATTGCAAGCACTTGAAAGGAACACACCCTACTTGAGCATAAGGTATTCGCTTATGTTTTTGAGAAACAGTAATAAGAATGTTTCATTTTAAAAAGTTCTTATATTTTTTAACCATACTGATTGTACTGAGCTTGACCATAAACTTTTTCATAAAGAACTCATCAAAACAACCCCCTACTGTTGATAACACCTCCAATGTTGAGGTAGTCCAAGATGTAGAGAGTAGGTCAACGCAGTTTATAGTTACTACACTGTCACCAGAATCCTACACAACTATTAACGAGGGTGACAATGGACAACCAATCAACAAGCATGTTAAAGATCAAGGTAGCCAAGATAATAACTGGGATAGCTATAGCAAAATAATAATAAATGTTCCTGCTAATCCCGGAGCACACATTATTCAGCTTGGTTGTGAACAACTTACAGAAATCAAACCTGATGTACCTATCAGTGTTAGTGTTGCAGACAGTGATGATTTAATTGTAAGTGTAGATATTTCAGGAGTAATTAGTGGCAGTGCTACAAAACCAGGTGACACGTGGACATTCAGTGATGTGGCAGAACAACTAAGTGCAGGAGAATATATTGTTACTGTTACAGCTACATACAGTGATGGTAGTACAGAAACACAGAGTAAAAGCTTCAGTGTACTTCTAGATGAACTCTCCCCTTCAGATGGTTGTAATGTGAACAAAACAATTGCTCTCATCTCCTACTCAGTGCATCTAAGTGGTGATCCTGTCCGTTCCAGTCCATTTGGTCAGGTGCCAGTGGAGTGGCGTCAAAGGTGTGTTTTCAATGGTAGCTTTGTTGGTAGTACTTTGTCTTCAGGCCTTCCAAATTATAGGCGTATCTATAATTATAGTGGACAAAAATTCCTTTATTACACAGATGATGGTAGTAGTATCAGTGATAATTGTATTGAAGAAGCCCAAATTAATGCTAGTAGCAGGAATTTGTTTCCTCACCTTTCATCTGATTGGGAAGATTGTGAAGGTGTGTTTAATGATTCTAAATGTAAATTTCCTCTATTCTAACAGATCTTGTGGTTGCAAAGTGGCCTTGGGAAATCAAATGACTGGTAATGTATTTAAATTTTGAATACTAACCTGCCCTGCCAGCACCTTCGCAGCACTACGAAAAGCCTCAGCTTCAGGGATGCTAGGCTCGGCTATGACTATTGGTTTACCTTCATCACTGCTCTGGCGCAATTTGCCTGTTAGAGGGATTTGCTCGAGCACCACAAGCCTCTCCTGTTCAGCAAATTTCTCTAAATTCCCCTGACCAAAAATATAATCACGACTGCCGTCAGGAAGTTGGTAATAAGACATATTCTCAATAATGCCAAGTACAGGCATATTTGTTTTACGCATCATAGTATAGGAACGTTTAACGTCAGCTAAAGCCACTTCTTGGGGAGTCGTAACCAAAAGAGCGCCCGTAACCGGCACTAATTGTGAAAGTGAGAGTTGTACATCACCTGTTCCGGGAGGTAAGTCAACTATTAGGTAATCAAGACTACCCCACAATGTCTGTTTCAAAAGCTGTGTTAGAGTACCATGCAAGATTGGCCCACGCCATGTTAAAGCTTGCCCTTCTTGAACCAAATTAGCAATAGAAATAACTTTAATACCATGACTTTTTAAGGGCAAGATGTTCTTATCGTCATCAGCTAGTAAACGCTTACCCTCAACATTAAACATCTTAGCCTGACTAGGTCCATAAATATCAGCATCTAATAAACCAACTTCAGCCCCTTCTAAAGCTAAACTTACTGCTATATTAGCAGCAACCGTAGACTTACCCACACCTCCTTTACCCGAACCTATAGCAATAATATTTTTGACTTCGGGCAAAGCTTCCTGTCCAGCGCCCATAACCTGTGCTGTGAAGTTAACTTGAACATTTTTAACACCTTCTAGTTTATACAATGCAGCCCTTATATCCCCTTCTATTTTCCCTTTTAATGGGCAAGCAGGAGTAGTAAGCTTGATACCTAAATTAACAGCATCATTATCTATAGAAATCTTTTCTACCATACCAAGACTAACTAAATCTTTGTGCAATTCAGGATCATCAACTGTACGAAGTGCACTTATAATCAATTCTTCGGTAATCATTAGTTAAGTTAACAGGATATTACTTATTATAGCAAGCATCTAGGCTGAGTATCTTTATTTGTTACTTACGATTAAAACACTAAAAACCATGGTCTATCAATTATAGTACGCTAGAAAAATCTCCTCTCCCAAAATAGACATCTGATCCTGTAAAACATAATCTTAACTAGGAATGAGATATCGTCAATAACCAGTGTGTAAGGGTTCAAGTTTTTGAACCCCTACTATAACGCAGAAGTAGCATTCGTAGGGAAAAGATTTTTCTGGGTAACTATACAATAAAAAATAGGTGAATAAATT
Organism: Trueperaceae bacterium; assembly: GCA_965223045.1. GTDB lineage: Bacteria > Deinococcota > Deinococci > Deinococcales > Trueperaceae > CBDCVN01. The sequence goes on along the minus strand of CBDCVN010000013.1, from coordinate 811,735 downwards.
ATCCACCTGCTCTTGCTAGGCTTAAAAGTTTAAAGCTTATGGGAGGGCATTTCTAAAAAAACTTATAATACTTGCTTCATTTGGTCCTAGACGACGTGCACCATTTGATGTAGAATAACCATAACCATGAACAGCTGTTACAACAGGGCCTGCATTACCAACGTACATGTACAAGGGACTACCACTGTGACCACCGCTAGTATCGCAGTTGTGTAAGATAAAATCACTCCAACCATCGTTGCCTTGGTGTAAATAGCTAAGAATTGAGCATGTTTTGGTATCACCATAAAAACCAGCAGTAACACAACCAGCAGGTGAGTGACTGTTGCCACAAGCAGGATAACCACGATTATAAATGCTCTTTTGGCTAAGTGAACCACCGCTCATATACCAGTAACCCATCCAACCTGTTTGGTTGTTATAGTTTGCAGGGAGTACAATAAGACCCCAATCCCAACGTCTACAGCTAGTTTGATTGCTTGTACACTCATCACTCTCGCGCCAATGCCAAGGTGTATAGTAAATAGTATCTCTGGCGTTTGTTTGTACTGAACCATAAGGAGTTCCATCTATATCATTACGTCCAGGAGTAATTTTAGGAGTGTAGTATATTTCAGTACCTCTTTTATTAATGCAGTGAGCAGCAGTTATGATTATACGTCTCCCTATAAAAGTACCTGAGCAATTAGAATTATGATCACCATAGTCGAACTGTGCAATTGTTCGCCAAGGATGAGTTGTTGTTGCTGTCAAGCGTATACGCGTGTCAACACCAAGAATCTTTTGTGGTCTTAGTTTTAAATCTTCACCAATTTTTATTGGGGTTCTTATAGGGGTTTTTATTGGTAATGTAGGTTCACTAATTTCTTTAATTGGTAGTGAGCTTCTAGTCCTTCCACGCTCAACTTGAAAATCATGAACTTCTCTCATAAAAGAGGTACTTAACTCAACCTCGAATTCATTGCGGCTTCCTAGTTCAAAGGCCACCAATTTAACTTTTTCTGGAAGGACATTTTCACTTTCTCTAGGAACCTTAACACCATCATCCTCGTCAGATTTAAAAGCATCAAATTCGTCTTCAGGTCCATCTTTTGAAAGTACACCTTTGCCTATAACCCTAGCTATAAACCTACCAGGTACTTCTTTAGACTCTTCAACTCTACGATCTGAAAAGAAGTCTACAAATATTTCGGTTTTGAACTCGCTACTCACAACCAAGTTAAGCTTTGCTTTTGCAGAACTTTTTCCCAAAGTTGCTAAGATCTGTAGAACATGAGTACCAGGAGCAGCTTCCTCACTAACTTTAAAGTTGAGGGTGTAACTTCCTTTACCATTTTCCTCAGAGTTTAACTCAACACCATTATTTTGTCCTTTAAGGCTAAAGTTTACTCCTTGAGTTAAATCTTGGTTAGTACTAACAGCAACATTTAATTCACCCTCTTTACCTTGCATAACAGTAAGTGTGTCCTCAGAAAGCTCAATTTCAAAAGAATCTTGGCCCCTAGGTTCAGGTGTAGGAGTAATACCCCCACCACTAGATGAACAACTTGCTATTAAAAGACCTCCTATTAAAATTGTTAGGATTAAGATAATTTTAGACATTGTTTTTATTCCTTTCTTGTTTCTATTACAAATGGAGGGGAATAGTGATTTTTTTGTAAGAAAAATTATGGTGTAATTAAGGTTGGGTTTATTGGTTTTTCCTCCCATGTGCATAGCTTATTTAAAGGGGTGTTAAGTGGGCGTAAATTTCTTGTCCTAATAATATAGTCAATGTTCTTTGTTGGTTTTTGCAATCAACAAGACATATCTTGAAATAATCCCTGTTAAAATAAAGTCTAATTATGACTGACACCCACTGTCACCTAGATCATTGTCAAAGTTTAGAGCAAGCAGTTGACCCAACACTTACAATGGTATCTATAGGCATAAATTTAGAGCGTTCTCAAGCAACTCTAAAAATTGCTGAGCGTTATAATAATGTCTTTGCAGCTATTGGCATACATCCTACAGATGCCGAAGAAGCTAATGACCCAAACATACGTTCTAAAATTGAAAAGCTTGCTGAGCATCCCAAAGTTGTAGGTATAGGGGAAACAGGGTTTGATTATTATTGGGACACGACAACTTCTGATGTGCAGCACAAAAGCTTCTTGTGGCAAGCAGAGCTGGCAAGCAAATTAAGCAAACCACTTATTTTACACGTGCGTGATAAGCAAAATCAAGAAAGAGCTTCGTTAGAAACTAAGCAAATGCTAGAAGAAATTGGTTACAATAAGGGAATCTTGCACTGCTGTAATGGTCACAAGGCGCTCATAGAAACAGGTCTAGCCCTTGGTTGGTATGTTTCTTTTGCAGGCAATCTTACTTATAAAAAAGCTACAGAAATTCATGATGCTGCTAAAACGACCCCTAGAGAACGCATTTTACTTGAAACTGATAGTCCTTTTCTAACGCCTGTGCCCAAACGTGGCCAGAAAAATGTACCTGCTAATGTACGCTATACAGCAAAATTTTTAGCAAACCTTCGCGGAGAGAGCTTTGAAGAAGTTGAAAGCTATACTGATGAAAATGCCAAGCTAGTTTATGGTCTTTAAATTATTTAGCAGCTTCCTTAAGTAATTCTCGTGCATGGTCAAGGGCTTTTTCAGTAACTGCTCCTGAAAGCATTCGGGCTAACTCTGCTTCTCGAGTCTCCCCTCTCAAGCAATTTATACGTGTGGTAGTACGCCCATTCCTCTCTATTTTCTCCACATAAAAGTGTTTATCGGCATAAGCTGCCACTTGTGCTAGGTGCGTAACAACTAAAACTTGGTGTTCACCAGCTAACTGTTTCAGAAGTGCTCCTACTGAACGAGCAGCTTGCCCCCCTATACCAGCATCAACTTCATCAAAGATTAGAGTAGGTAAATCAGAGCCTGTAACAACATTTAAGCCCAACATTATGCGTGAGAGTTCCCCTCCTGATGCAACGCTAGCAAGTGGTGCTGGTGGCTCACCTAAGTTGGCACTAAAGAAAAAGGTTATTTTATCTTTACCATAAGTAGTAAAGCTATCGGTAACACTAATTTCTACACTAAATTTAGCATTAGCCATACCCAAGGGGCGGATCTGCTCAGTGACTTGCTCTGAAAGCTGTAAGCCTGCTTTACGACGAGCTTGGCTTAAGCTTGCAGCCTGCGATTTTAGCTTTGTATAAAGAGATTTGAGCTTCTTTTTTAGCTCCTCCATATTTTCATCCACATACTTTAATTTTTCTAACTCTAAAGCTGCACTAGCCCTATGTTCTAAAATAGCTTCAACACTCTCACCATATTTAAGCTTCAGGCTTTCAATATTGCTCAGGCGACTCTGCAAACGTTCTAGCTCTCTAGGTTCAACTTCAAAGTCTGTTAGGAAGCTGCTTAGCTCATCATTAATGGCTTGAACACTAGCTGCAACATCATCTAAATCATTAGCAAGTGTCTCCATATCTTTGCTATAGCGTGCTGCCACACCCAAATGCTTTTGCGCCTGAGATAATAAATTAAGGGCATTTTCTTCATCTTCAGCAATTACCCCTAAAGCACTACCTACTCCTTCAACAATGCGTTCAGCATGGCGCAAACTCTCTGCACGTTCTTGCAGTCCCTTTTCTTCCCCCGCTATAAGTTTGGCATTGTCAATCTCTTCGATTTGATATTTTAAAATGTCTAAACGTTGTGCCCGTTCACGGACAGCATCACTCAAGGTTTCAAGTTCTTTTAGTCCTTTTTGATAACTTGTGTAAGTCTTTTGATAAGACTCGAGCTGTTTTCTAGCATCACTATCTAAGAGCTTATCAAGTAACTTACGCTGCTCAGCATTACTAAGTAGAGTCTGTGAGGCATGCTGGCCATGAATAACTATAAGCTTACTACCTACTTCGGCAATTTCAGCAACTTTGACAATTTCACCATCTAGGCGTGCTGTGCCACGACCGTTACGTTTTAAGCGCCGTGAGATAGTTTGGGCGTAGCTATCAGGTGAAAGTTCTATTTGTACCAAAGCTGCCTCTGCCCCACTACGTATCATTGTATTATCAGCTCTTCCACCTGTAAGTAATGTAAGGGCATCAACTAGAATAGATTTACCTGCACCAGTCTCTCCTGTTAAAACATTAAAGCCTTGGCCAAGCTCTAGGCGTAATTCATCAACTATAGCGAAATCTTTTAGCTCGAGTGTTAACAACACGAGCCCTAGTATATTAATCTGATTATTTTTTTTCTATAGGTTTGTGTTATTTAAGTTGGGTTTTTCTTCATTCTACCTTACCAGCAAGTACTTCCTCTCAATGATAAATTAAGTATGGAAAAACAACTAAACCACCATCAGCCGGAAACTGGTAAGTTTCTCAACTTTTGACTGGAAGTTGATACAGTTCTAAGGAAGTTTGAGGTGAACCCAATTGATCGGACAAAAAATTAAGGTTAATTAAGACCTACTAAAATGATATCAAATTGAGATTACATTGTTTGTAAGCTTAATAACAACCTATCCTGTTATTATTGATTTAGTTTTCTCCTCTCTGTAAACTAATTCATGTTAAAGCTCACTAAGTCGTGACCCCCTAAAGTCTCATAAAGTCGTGACTATTTTTAGACTCCAAGTAGGTAAAAAAGCTGCATGATATGGATTATGTCAGATTACACCTCCTTAGAAGAAAGAGTAGAAATGCTACAACGAGCTGACAATGGAGAACCAATAAGCAAAATTGCTCTTGAATTAGGGTGGCATCCATCTACAGTCAAAAAATGGGTAAGAAGAGGTCGTGAACAAGGTCGTCAAGGTTTGGAAAGGAAGATGGGACGTCCTCAAAAAGGAGCTCTAAGCAGTTATCCTGCACGTATGGTAGGAGAATTACGTCAAATACGATTACAACATCCTCGTTGGGGTGCTGATACGTTGCGTATAGAGCTAGGTCGTATGCCCCAGTGGGCAGGTAAATTGTTGCCTAGTCGGTCAAGTATTAATCGCTTCTTACAAGAAGAGCAATTGGTCCAAAACTATGAACGTCATGTAGCATTACCATCCACTAAGCACACACGCTTAACCCATGCCCATGAATGTTGGCAAGTAGATGCAATGGGACATGAGCTTGTTCCAAGTGTAGGAGTAGTTAGCCTAGTTGATGTAAGTGATGTTGTTTCCCGTACACGCCTGCTAAGTTATCCTTGCTTTCTAGGTAAGGAGAAAGCAATTCGCCACACCAATACTGAGGACTATCAAATCACTTTGAGGTTAGCATTTTTAGACTGGGGGTTACCTGAAAGTATTCAAGTTGATCATGACAGTGTTTTCTTTGATGTTAGGAGTAAATCACCCTTTCCTACAAGATTACATCTGTGGTTGTTAGCAATGGGTATCGAACTTCAATTTAGTCGTATTCGTCGCCCTACAGATCAAGCAATTGTAGAGAGATCGCATCAATTGTGGGCTGATCAGGTTCTTGATCGACACTATCCATCTTGGAACGCTTTATATCAAGCTTTACGAGATAGACGCAACATACTTAATGAAGAGCTTCCTTGTCACTCTTTGGGAGGGCAAGCACCGCTACAAGCTTTTCCAGAGGCAGCTCACTCAGGGCGCTGGTATAGACCTGAGTGGGAAGATGAAATGTTTGACCTAAGCGAAGTTGATGCTTATCTAGCAAAGGGAAAATGGTTTAGGCGAATAGGTCAAAACGGCACAATTTCCTTAGGAGGACAGATTTATTACCTAGGGAACAATCATTTACGTGAGCAGTGCGAAATAAATTTCAAGTTACCAGAAAGAGTTTTGTCATTTCTCAATCAGAGAGGTGAGTTGATTAAACAGTTACCCATCCAAGGTATTGATCCACCCACACTCATTGGAAACATTTTTGCTTTTACTCAATCTATCCCTTTTCAGCCTTCTCTTCCTTTTACTTGGCAAGAACAGCAAAGGTTACGACTTTTTGAGACTTAATATGGTCATGACTTAGTGAGACTTAACATTCAGGCGTTTTGTACTGCAATGATTGATGCGGACGTTCACTGTTATAAAATTGTAAGTACTTTCCTATTTCTTCCCTTCCTTGCTCTATATTTTTGTATTCCTTTAGATATACTTCTTCATACTTTACCGTTCTCCACAACCTTTCTGTAAATATATTATCCATGTAGCACCCTCTTCCATCCATGCTGATTGCTATTTCGTTTGCCTTCAATATATCCGTAAACTCATGACTTGTGTACTGACTACCTTGATCTGTATTGAATATCTCTGGCTTCTCTCCTTCCAACGCCTCTTCTAATGCTTCTATACAAAACTCTGCTTTCATGCTATTCGAAACTTCCCATGAAACAACATAACGGCTATACCAATCCATTACTACTACCAGATAGCAATATCCTCCTTGCAAACGTATATACGTAATATCACTAGCCCATACCTGATTTGGTTTGTTTATGATTTTGTTTTTCAGAAGGTATGGGTAAATTTTATGTCCTTCCTTTGGTTTACTTAGTTTGGGTTTGGCATATATAGCTTGCAAACCCATCAGACACATCAAACGATATACTCTTTTGTGATTGACTTTATAGCCTTCTCCATTGAGCATTGCTGTTATCTTGCGATAACCTAGAAAAGGATGATTCGTATATAACTCATCTATCCTTTGCATCAAGCATTCATTGAGATCGCTGATTCTTGTAGGTCGATAGTAATAACTACTACGATTCAGTCTCAGTAACTCACATTGCTTAGTAATGCTCAATTGAGGGTGCCTTGGATCGACTATCAACATACGTTCCTCTTGACTCAGTTTTTGAGCCCTTTGGACAAAAAATCTAGTTCCATTTTCAATTTGCCAATCTGTTCGTACAGTGCAGCCTCTCTACGTTCTTGCAGTTTGGCTTTCCTGCCCCTTAGTAGTGAAAATCTTTCATGCAATGCTTCTGATCCAGCTTTTTTCCATTCTTTAATTTGAGTGGTGTGTACACCATATTGATTTGCTAATTCTGCAAGATTCTTCTCTCCAACTATGGCTGCTGCTGCAACTTTAGCTTTGAATTCTTTCTTATATGTTTTTCTTATTCCTTTTGTCTGGCTCATTTATATCTCCATATTCTAGGGCATGTTGATAAAGTAAGTCATAATTTGCAAACTTAGGATATGAAAGTTAAATTAACAGACGAGCAATGGCAAAAAATACTAAATTTTCTCAAGGGTTACAAGATAGTGTGTATGTTTAGGAAATTTAGAATTGGCAATGAGGATCAATGCAGGAAGTTTATTGAAGGAGTCCTTTGGGTAACTAAAAGTGGTGCACAGTGGCGTTTGTTGCCAGAAGAATATGGAAAATGGAATAGTGTTTTTAAGCGTTTTGACCGCTGGGGCAAACAAGGAATTTGGCAAGCGATGTTTGAACACTTTGCTGAGGATGCTGATATGGAAAGTATAATGATAGATAGCACCATTGTAAGAGCTCACTCCTGTGCAGCAGGAGGAAAAGGGGGAAACGAAGAACAAGAATTGGGTAGAAGCAAAGGAGGTTACACCACCAAAGTACACGCTACAACAGATGCTCTAGGCAATCCTCTCAAGTTAATATTGACTCCAGGGCAACGTAATGATGTTACCCAAGCAGAGGATTTGCTAGAAGATCTGGAGGCTGAAAGAGTAATGGGGGACAAGGGATATGATGCTCAAGTTGTACTAGACAAGGTAGCAGAAATGGAAGCAGAAGCAGTAATACCTCCAAAGGCAAATAGGAAAGAGCAGCGGGAGTATGACAAAGAATTTTACAAGGAAAGGCATTTAATAGAGAATTTTTTCAACAAAATTAAGCAATATAGAAGAGTTTTTTCTAGATTTGAAAAGTTGTCTCGAAACTATTTAGCATTTTGCCAGTTTGCGTCGGTACTTATATGGCTACGCTAAAATCCCTTCAAGTAATATTTTTGATTTAGCACTTTTAGTGTCAACACGCCCTAGATATTTTACATCTTCTATGGACCTTAATTTCGCCGGGGTTTTCTGTTCAGTTTTTGGGGGTAAGCTCACCTCCAAACAGATTTTCAACTATAGAACTTAAAAGAGTTCAACCAACTAGAGGAGCATAGATACTTAAAATTAGGTTAGACTACAAGCTTATGAGTGAAGCAACCACTGTTAGTAATCATGAACAACCTACAAAAGTGATTCAAATAGAAGATACAAACTATACTATTTTGGGTACAGCACATGTCTCTAAAGCTAGTGCCGAAGAGGTTGAGCGTCTTATCAAGACAAATGATTTTGATGCTATAGCTGTAGAGCTAGATAGAAGTCGTTACAACAACCTTATCAATCCTGATAGCTTTGCCAATATGGACTTATTTAAAGTCTTTCGTGAAGGTAAAGCAGGTATGGTAGTTGCCAGTCTAGCCCTTGGTGCTTTTCAACAAAGAATTGCTGAGCAGTTTGGTATAGAGCCCGGAGCAGAGATGCGAGCAGCTATTGCCTTGGCTACAGAAAAAGAACTTCCTCTTTTACTAATTGATCGTGAAATTGGTATTACTTTACGCCGGGTTTATGCTAATGTTCCTTGGTGGCAACGTTTCAACATTTTTGCTGGGCTTTTTTTGAGTGTTTTTAGTCGGGAAAAAATAAAAGAAGAAGACATAGAAAAGCTTAAAGAAGGGGATATGTTAGAGGCTACTTTCAAAGAGTTTGCTGAAGAGTCAGCTCATATTTTTGCACCTCTAATTGGAGAGCGTGATAAGTATATGGCCTTACGCTTACTCCAAGAAAGTCAGAAATACAAGGAGAATGCTTTTAACAATGTTTTAGTTGTAATAGGTGCAGGCCATTTAAAGGGGCTTATTGAAAATTTAGAGAAGGGTAACAAGGGAAATATAGATGAAGCCTTAACTAAACTTAAGCACCTTCCTAAAAAACGTTCTTACTGGAAACTATTGCCTTGGTTAATTACTGTTATTATCATTATAGGTTTTATCCTAGGTTTTAGTCGCAATAGTCAACTTGGTTGGGAAATAGTACGTGACTGGGTTTTTATAAATGGTACCTTAGCAGCACTTGGTGCATTAATTGCTACAGCACATCCTTTAACAGTTATTGGTTCTTTTCTAGCTGCTCCTCTAACATCTATAAACCCTCTTATAGGAGCAGGCTATGTAGGAGCAGGTTTAGAGCTTTGGCTTAGAAAGCCCACAGTGGGTGACTTTAAAAGCCTACGGCAAGATGTTTCTAAGTGGCGTGGTTGGTGGGGAAATCGTGTTTCTAGAACACTGTTGGTTTTTATGTTAGTAACATTAGGGTCAGCGATAGGCACTTGGGTTGGTGGTTTTAGAATTTTTGGACGCTTATTTGGTTAATGTAAGTAATAGGATACTATAGTCTTGCTTACTAGCTATCAACTAGGTATGCTTATGCTTATGCCAGAAAGTATCGTCAAAGTAGTACTAATTACCAACGCAGGTCAGGGGTTTGGCCGTGCTGTTGCCCTGTCCTATGGCGATGCTAATTATGATGTAGTTTGTGCTGATAAAGATGTAGATTTAGCTTCTAAAACGGCAGCAGAGATAGAAGAAGCTGGTGGCCAAGCTATTCCAGTTCAAGTAAACTCGAGCACTGGCAGCGATGTACGTAAGGCCTTTGAAAAAGTCTTCGAAATTTTTGGTTCTCTTTCGGGTATAGTTCATGTAGTGGATTTTGAACATCAAAGTCCTTTTATTGATGTAAGTGATGGGGAATTTGCTGAGCTAATTGACGAAAATTTCAAAAGCACCTTTCTTATTCTTAAAACAGCAGTAAAGCTTTTAAGAGATGCTTGGGTAGTACTAGTTTCTCCTCCCTTGACTGCTGATGAACCACATATGGTTGCTCTACGTGGTGCCATCACACGTTTAGCTGATGGTTTTAATGCTAAATATGAACATATTAGGGTTAACGCAGTAGTACCTTCAAGGAATGCTTCTGATCCTGTTCATGATGCACCTCTGGTGGAAAATGTTCGTTACTTGGGCTCGAGCATCAATGGTTTAAAAGGACATCGTCTTTACGTTGAACTTCCACCACCACCAAAAATTGTAGAAGCACTTTTACCTGAAGTAAAAGCTGCTTTAGATGAAAATGTAAGACAAGATGATCTAGAAGCTAGTATATTCACAGAAGATGACGATTTAGGAGAAGATGTTGATGTTGAAGAGTATCTTGGTGATTTTGATGATGAAACAACATACCTCAAGGAATTCTATGACTTGAATCTTGTTGAAGACATCGAACCCTACAACATTATCAACAAGAAACAATAAACCTAGTTTTACGGTGGGCTTGCTTAAAAAGACATCCAAGGTGTTTCAACCCTTGGATGTCTCAGGTCGAAGACAATTTTTAAGGATCTTGTGGAACAAAATCTGTCTTTTTTCATTATGAGCAACTCCAAATGTGCTATTATCCTAAGTATGGAAATGCTGAACACTTTGAAGGGGCTCACGACTAGTAAAACAGCGGTTTCCAACGGCTTCATAGTTGAAGGTATTTCACACCATAGTAGTACAAAGAGCGATGGGGCGTCGTCGCTCGGACTAGATGAGGTAGGACGGGAACCCCTGCACTTGTTGCTTGAGTCCTCAGAATCCCTCGAATTTATTTGTGGGAGTACGTCAAAAAGTTAAAAACTATGAGAATAAAGTTCTTGACTATTACTCTAATCTCCTGTTACCTGCTAGGGTTTTCTACTCAAGCTCCACCATTACCAGCCTGCTATTATGACGATGAAATTACTTTTTACATCTCTCTAGATCAGTGGCAATGGAGTTTACTTGATCCCATTTATAAATTACCTAAACAATACACTCCTACAGATTTAGTATCAGTTGCTGAAGCAAGCTTATCTTCAGATTACAAAGTGAGAGAGTTTGTTATAGCAGACTTAAAACTACTAATGGCAGATGCAACAAGTCTAGGCCACCCCATAGCTATACAATCTGCTTATCGCAGCTATACTTATCAAGAAACTGTGTTTAATTATTGGGTTGAGAAAGAAGGTCTAGAAACTGCCAAAAAGAGTAGTGCTAGACCCGGGCATAGTGAGCATCAACTAGGCACAGCACTTGATTTTCGCAGTGCTGGTGGCCCAGCTGCATGGGAATTAGTTGATTGGGCAGAGACTGAAGCAGGTGCTTGGATGGTGGAAAATGCTTGGCGCTATGGTTTTGTGCTTAGTTACCCTCAAAATAAAGAAAATGTGACTTGTTATACCTATGAGCCTTGGCACTACCGTTACATGGGGCGTGAGCTGGCTAAAGATATTCAAGAAAGTGGTCTAACATTACGGGAGTGGTTATGGCAAAACCAATAGAGACACGATTAATTGTGTCTCCACTAATATTTGATTAATTGCATCTCCATGGTTTTTTATTAATTAGAGTTGTTCGGAAACAAAATGTTGGACCAAATAGTTGACTCATTAGATAAAAGATTTGTACCCTTGCTAAGACTTAGCTGTCACATTTTGCATTTCCGGAGCTTTAAATTGAGCAATTGTACATTTTATAATGCACGCTAGCTTATTTCTGAACAAGTCTATTATACCTCTATGGACTTTTGTAATCATATATGGTTATGTAGCGCTGTTCGTTAGGGTAAATGAATCCTTGCTTACGCGCAAGTTGTTCTCTATATCTATCATCATGCTCATGTGCCTTAATAGCTATAAGCTCATCTAAAGTTGCTTTATGAGTAACGATCTTAGTGTTTAGAGTAGAAATTTCACGATAAGTGCGAATATAGCGATTCAGCTCTATACCTAACATTACTAAAAGATGTAACCCACCTACAATAGCAATACTTAGGAAAAGTAAATTTGTTCCTTTTTGAGTGTTTAACTCAACTTTGTTTGATTTAATTTTGTGATGTTTGGTTCTAATAGGCATTGTCTTGAACATCAAGGCAGTATAATATACAATAGCACTAACACATGAGGGGTCCTTTGCTTTCCTTCGGTAGTAGGTGGTGGGGCTTGTAAGAGCTTACAGGTGACCCTTTAGAAACCCTCTTGATATCTCATTTACAGTAAGCCATAATAAATTGAGTATGTTTTAAACATGCTTCAGGAGCTTTATGTGACAATGAATTATGCTTCACTAATAGCACTTTTGGCAGCCCTAGCTTTTTCACTACCTTTTTTGGTTAAGATTGCTCAAAGGGCAGGAATTCCAAGAGGGTTTAGTATGGTAACAACCCTAGCAATAGGTCTTTTTATACTTGCTTGGCTTCTTATGCGTGATAGGATGAGAAAACGGGAACTTTTGAAAGTGCAAATTGGCATTGTTAAAGAGCAAATACTTAGAAACCCTCTTGATCCTATTGCTTACTACCTTTCCGAAAAGCATTTGGGTGACTTGTTACTTGCTTGTGGAGATAAATCTGCTGCTCTTGAGGTTTTTATGTCTTATCAAAAAATTGTTTTGGATACTGAAAACGATTCACCTAGAATAGAGCGGATGATTAAAAGATTAAAGCGAGAGTTTGCTGGAAAGCACATGGAGAGTAATAATGAGAGCTTATAAAGGATTAGTCAAAAATGGGAAGGTTGTTTTGTCAGAGGGGGCTAAATTGCCTGAAGGGGCAGTAGTCACTGTAACTATAAGCGAGGCTGAATACATTCGAGCTAAGTTACAAGACTCGCTTAAATACCGTATTAGGTATGCAGGAATAAAGGTTATGGATGTACCTGTAGGTTTAGCAACAAAACCCCAATAAAAGAAATTAGCGCCTATAGCTTATCTTATTCTTGTTTCAACCCCAATTGGCAATCTAGAAGATATAACCTTAAGAGCACTTGATACCTTAAAAGAGGTTGATGTCATTGCTGCTGAGGATACACGCCATAGCAGTAAGCTTTTGAGTTATTATGGTATTAGCACACCTCTAGTGCGTCTAGATGCTCATACTGTTGGGACTCGAGCTCCCAATATTCTTTCTAACTATAAAGAAATTGCTTACATAACTGATGCAGGAACACCCAGTATATCTGATCCCGGGCTCGAGCTTGTGCAACTTGCATTAAAACGGAACGATAAAATAGAAGTTATCCCAGGAGTAACAGCGTTTATCCCTGCTTTGGTGCTCTCTGGCTTACCCTTAGCACGCTTTACTTTTGAAGGATTTTTGCCTCGTAAAGGTAAAGAGCGTCTTAGGCGGCTCGAGATTATTGCTAACAGCGAGTGTACTAGTTGCTTTTATGAGTCTCCTAAAAGGCTTTTAAATACAATTGAAGAGTTAATTGGATTATGTAGTGAAAATAGAGAAGCTAGTGTGAGCCGAGAAATTACCAAACAATTTGAAACCACTTATAGAGGCACGTTAGGAAATATATATTCTGAATTAAAAGCACAGGAAGTAATAAAAGGAGAAGTAGTAGTAGTAATTTCTCCTAACTATAACTTGGTTAGCAGCACTGATTTTGTTGAGCAGGCCATGAGGTTAAGAGCTAAGGGGCTCTCAGGGCGTGATTTACAACAAGCTCTAGTAACCTTGGGAGCAACTCGTAATCTTGCCTATGAACTTTCTCTAGAAAGAAAATCCTAAATATATAATCAGCGGCTAGAATGCCACTCATCAGCACCCATGTCAATTTTCTGTTTGTGCCTTTTCTCGTCATCAATGTCAAATACACCAACAAATTTTTGAGGAAGGCTTCTGCCACGGTTAATAGCAGGCGAACTTGAAACTAAGTGCAAATCTACTGAAGAGTCACTAAATGATAGCCCTACAAAGTTAGGGTCAGCATCTATAGATTGATTTAAAGTACCCTCCGTAGCCATCAAAAAACCATCAGGAGTATCAAAAGAGTCTTGGTTATACCACTTGCCCTGCCAAAACCAAGTTCGATTGCTGCTGAAACCACCATTATCTGAACCAAAATAGAGATTATTTAGGGCATGTGGATATGACAAATCAGAAATTGCACGCATTGGATATCAAAACCAAACTAGCCAGTCTCAGGACAGCTATTTGTTAGAAAATGTGAATTCCAAAAAAAATTGCAGGATAGCCTATATTTGCGAGAAGCTTTAGTTGTTAACCACATAATCTTTACCAGATTGCAGAGGAGCTTATGCGTCAGCATCAGGATTATCCAAGGTATTTAAGAGTAGCGTTTTCGATTTCACACTCTAGGGCGTGTTGACACTAAAAGTGCTAAATCAAAAATATTACTTGAAGGGATTTTAGCGTAGCCATATAAGTACCGACGCAAACTGGCAAAATGCTAAATAGTTTCGAGACAACTTTTCAAATCTAGAAAAAACTCTTCTATATTGCTTAATTTTGTTGAAAAAATTCTCTATTAAATGCCTTTCCTTGTAAAATTCTTTGTCATACTCCCGCTGCTCTTTCCTATTTGCCTTTGGAGGTATTACTGCTTCTGCTTCCATTTCTGCTACCTTGTCTAGTACAACTTGAGCATCATATCCCTTGTCCCCCATTACTCTTTCAGCCTCCAGATCTTCTAGCAAATCCTCTGCTTGGGTAACATCATTACGTTGCCCTGGAGTCAATATTAACTTGAGAGGATTGCCTAGAGCATCTGTTGTAGCGTGTACTTTGGTGGTGTAACCTCCTTTGCTTCTACCCAATTCTTGTTCTTCGTTTCCCCCTTTTCCTCCTGCTGCACAGGAGTGAGCTCTTACAATGGTGCTATCTATCATTATACTTTCCATATCAGCATCCTCAGCAAAGTGTTCAAACATCGCTTGCCAAATTCCTTGTTTGCCCCAGCGGTCAAAACGCTTAAAAACACTATTCCATTTTCCATATTCTTCTGGCAACAAACGCCACTGTGCACCACTTTTAGTTACCCAAAGGACTCCTTCAATAAACTTCCTGCATTGATCCTCATTGCCAATTCTAAATTTCCTAAACATACACACTATCTTGTAACCCTTGAGAAAATTTAGTATTTTTTGCCATTGCTCGTCTGTTAATTTAACTTTCATATCCTAAGTTTGCAAATTATGACTTACTTTATCAACATGCCCTAGTAAATAATTGTTATTACTTTTCTTATTATTGTGAGCTTTATATTTGGCACTAGGGAATACAGTGTCAGGGACCAAGTAGTCATTGATTAATAAATTAATCTTGAGCACAACAACTCCAGTTTCATCCTCAAATTCAGCTGAGTTATTAGCATAGAAAATATTGTTGGCTATTAGGCAATTATACACATTATATTCTAAATACAGCTCCCCACCCCAACCTGCTGACCTATCATTGTTAAATAGGGTATTATTAATGATTTTACAATTATTGACACTACCTAAGTCAACACCTACTGGACCTAAATTAATGCCAGTACGCCAGTTGTTATAAATGAAGTTGTTACGGACTATAGTATTACTAGCTACACCACCAGAGTTCTCACTCGAGACACTAATACCTACACCTGCATTGTGTACTTTGTTCCTTTCTACAACAATATTTCGTGCCCCATCAACATAAATACCTGCTGCAGCATTTATGGTTGGGTCAGGGTAGGCAGGATTATTGCGGGTGTCTATATTATAGATTGTATTGTCTAATACCTTACCATTGCGAGCATAATCTAAAAGAGCATTACAATTAGGTCCATCATTGCCAAGATTATTATCGTCCCAACAAGCATGTCCATAGGAACCAGCTACATCAATGCCTATATTATTGGCATCATGAATGATATTACGCCTTATAGTAAAATCAGTAACATTACCTGCTACAGTTAAAACCTCACTAAACCCTAGCACCAACTCTTTCAAAAGATTATCCTGCACTAGCAAGTCATGTATAGGGTTTTGTGCATTGGTACCATAAATAGCTATGCCTAAAGCATTTGGAGATTCAATATCATGAATATAGTTATTAATAAGTTGAATATGGCTAGCTGTACCGCTTACATAAATACCCATAATTACACCATTTGTACTCTTATAATTAGTGATTTCAAGCCCTTTAATTTTTATATAACTTTTGTCTTTAACATTAATGACCCCTCCACTGTCTCCTAAAATATTTTTACCGTCTAAAGTAACTTTGTCCTTTCTGTAGTTACGAATAGTAAGGTAGCCTCTTTTTGATCCTGAGGTAGGTATATTTATAATCTTTTCAGGATAGTATCTGCCCTCGAGCATAAAAATAGTATTACCTGCTTTTACTTTTGAAAGAGCTTTCTCAAGACTACAAGGATCATCTAAAGTACAAATAGGTTCACTATTGCTACTTGGAGCTACACCATTTGGAGATACATAATAATCACTTTGTTTTTTACTTTTATTTACTAATTCTAATTCCTCATTAACTTCCTCTGGCTTATTTTGGTTAGCAATTTGCTCTGTAGAGTTTGTTGGAATTATTTGCCCACAGGCGCTTATGGCAAACATACCTAAAAGTAGTAGTAAAAACATCAATCTTTTTTTCATAAAATTTTCCCTATATCCCAATTCCTAATTGTAGTGCCATATCTTCGTTAGCAAAAACACTTTAAGGCCTTAATGAATCCCTTTCATCCCAGCAGGTCCTTTCCATCATTATGACAACCACTCTTTCATCTTCTGGCATCAAATCATTCGAATACAATGAAAGAACTTGAGTGAGTTACACTATTTGAGACTCTTGGTCATTATATCCTCAACAGGTTACATCAATCAGAACGGCACACCCACAAAATGCCATACTCACAAAGAGATTTTTTCTCTGCAAGCAACTTTTCTGGAGAGCTAATGATTATCTAACAGGGCAGAAAAATTAGTCTAACAAAGCATTTAATAGATATTCCTTCATATAAAATAAGAAGTTAAAACAAATATGCATAAATTTAGCTAACTATCAACTCTCTACAAAACAAAGTTAACTGTTTATTAACATTCTTATCTAGTCAATCACTTAGTTTTAGCCTAAATAAACAACCACTTTGATGAATTATGTTTATGATTTCTTAATAAAATATTAAGAAACCACTACCAATTATTATTACAGCGCAATGTTGCATATTAAGTAAGGGGAAGTGCGAAAAAAGTGCGAGTGTGAATAATAAATTAAGGCTATGAAAAACATTTATAAAGCACACAATGAAATATTAGAAGAGGCCGTAAATTTAAGTCCTCCAGAATGCAACTTAGTTGAAGCAGATATAGAAGCGCTAGCAAAAGAACTCAAAGAATACGTAGCAGAGTTTGAAGAAGCATTTAAACGACCTGAAAGTTTGATCTGGACAGGACATTATCTAAAAGGTTTGTTAAGCAACCTTGATCGAAAAAATATAGAAGCAATGGCACTATCAATAGGACTGAATGTCCGTAGCATGCAAAACTTTGTAGGACAAAGCCCTTGGCAGTTAGAACCTGTGATTGACACGCATCAAAAACTTATTGCAGAAAGTTTAGGTAATGATGGAGTACTGATAGTTGATGAATCAGGGAATGTAAAACAAGGAAAAAGCTCAGTAGGAGTAGCAAGGCAATATTGTGGATCAGTAGGAAAAGTGGAGAACAGTCAAGTAGGAGTATACCTAGGGTATGCCAGTAACAAAGGACATACCTTAACAGAAGGGCAGTTGTACTTACCAGAACAATGGTTTGATAAAGAGCATGAACAAAAAAGGGAAGAATGTGGAGTGCCAAAGGATCTAGAATTTAGAACCAAACCAGAAATAGCGTTAGGAATGATAAAAAAGACAGAAGAGAGAGGGCGTTTGAGCTTTGAATATGTGCTAGCAGATGCATTGTATGGAAATAATATCGAGTTTAGAGATGGAGTAGCTGAATTAGGAAAAAAGTACTTTACAGCAGTATCTTGCGATACGCAGGTATACAAGGAGAAGCCAGAGGTCAAGGTACCTGAATATAAAGGTAGGGGAAGGAAGCCGAAACTAGCAAGGGCAAATATTGAATCAATACGGATAGATGAGTTAGCAAAGGAAATAGAAGCAGAAAAATGGAGTAAACATGTAGTGAAAGAAGGAAGTAAAGGGCCAATAGTATGTGAATTTGCCTTTGAGCGAATATGGGAAACAAGGGGAGAAGAAGAGCCAGTGGAACTGTGGTTGGTAATTCGGCGTAACCTAAATGAGAAAAGAGAGATAAGCTATTATTTGTGCAATGACTCAGAAGAAGTCAGCCTAGAAACATTAGTGTGGCTAAGTGGAATGAGATGGCCGATAGAAACATCGTTTGAGGAATCAAAAGAAGAACTGGGGCTTGATCACTACGAAACTAGAAGCTACTTAGGTTGGCATCACCATATACTATTAACTTGTCTAGCACATCATTTTCTGGTGAGGATGCGTTTAATGTTAGGAGAAAAGTCTCCAGCTTTAACTTTGCCACAGGCAAGAGTGCTGCTCAAGGCAGCAATACCGTTACCTAGATTGACAATAGCTCAATCACTAAATCTAATTCGTTACTATCAGCGCAGAAATTATACTGCTTATGCTTCGCATCGAAAACGTACTCTTGCTATATTGTCTAGGAGTTATATTCCATGACATTGCGCTGTAATATTATTATAATCAAAAACATTTTCTATCCTAATTAATAAGAAGTTAAGTTAACATCATCTATAACAACTATGGTCAACTCATTACTATAAGTCTTTTTGTTGTTATAGCCACCAATTGTAAGTGTATGGCTACCCGAAGAGAAACTACCTAGGTCTACCTCTACATTTTGCCAACCACTAGTAAGGATGCCACCACCATTGCCATTACCAACAATTTGATAAATATAGTCATTGGGAGAAAGGCCATATAAACTTCCATCTACACTAATCAAAGCTTGGCTAAATTCATCGCTCTCATATTCTGAGGATTGAGCGATTCTATAGCTAAAGGAAAGAACCAAATTGGAAGTTTTGCTAAGGCTAAAGTTTTTTGTCCAGCCACCAGACATACCAAAAATATCATTATGGTCTACCCCACCTAATTCTATAAATAGTGAATTGCTATGAGCACTATCAAAAATGTTGCGATAGCCTCGAGCATAAAAAGGTTGATTAGTGTTGAGGAAAGGATCGTCACTGTAGTTAAAACCATCAGTACTAGTATTAAAGCTTGCCTCGAGTACTGTGGTACTTACACTTGGATTAGCTACAATTCTTATGTTATCAATTACTATTTGAGTTTGCTCATCAAAATAAGTTTTTTTGTTGTTATAGCCACCAATGTATAGGGTATGAGTACCAATACCAAGCTGCCCTAGATCTAAGTTAACAAATTGCCAACCTGTAGTAATATTACCACCACCATTACCATTACCATTAATCTGCATTACATAATCATTAGGAGGTATGCCTTTAAGAACACCATCAACACTAATAAGTATTTGGCTTAATTCATCAGCTTCATAATTGGAAGCTTGCGTAAGCTTGTAGTGTAAGCTAATACGTACAGGAGACACTCTGTCTAGATTAAAAGTATATTTCCAACCACCAGACATACCAAAAATGTCTGCATCATTTAGGCCACCAAGCAAAACAGAAAGCCCACCCCCTGAATAACCACCTGAGGACAGCCTTTGTCCACTAGCATAGGAAGGTTGGTTAGTGTTTCGGAAAGAATCATCTTGATAGCTAAAGCCATTTGTGCCACTATCAAAGTTAGCTTCTAAAATGGTCACAGGGGGTGGAGGAGTAACTGTCCAGCTAAAGCTTTTGCTAACTAGGGCTATGCCATCACTAACACTAACAATAATGCTATACTGCCCAGCGCTATTTATTGGCAAAGTACCTGAAATCACACCAGTTTGAGAATTTATAGCAAGACCTATAGGTAAGCCTGCGGCTAGATAAGTTAGGCTATCTCCATCTGCATCACTAGCAAGTATGGATAATGAAACAGTGTCACCCTCTAAACTAGTCTGATCGCCTACAGTGTTCATAATAGGTGCTTGATTATTAGCAGTGTCAGTAATTACAGTCCCAGAAACAGTTTGTCCAGCACCTAAATTAACTTTGGAAACTCGAGCATTACCATAGTTCCACTTTTCACCACTAAGCTCTGCCCCTGTTACAAAAATAGTCCCTCCATTATTTGATGTTATATTTACAGTGTTACTATCACGGAACCACACACCACTAGCTGCAGCATCAAAGAAAGAGGTACGCTCTTTAATAAGGTCACCCATATCAGGAAATTCAAGAGTGATGATTGGTAAATTGAGGTAGGTGGTATATTTTTGTAATACAGTATCTGTCCAATCTGCCAATAAGCTTTTACCAGATTCATACTCAAAAAGGTTACCTTGGTGGAAAAAATGGGGATAAGGTGAAGCTATAAGTATGTGATAAAGTGCTATACCCGCTTCAAAATCTAGATATTCTGTATAGTTTAGATTATGGTTAAAGAAAGGGTTACCATTACCATCTTTAAAAATTCCTTCAGGGCCATAGAAGTAATTAAATTCGCTGATAACTTGGTCAGGAGTAGTGACATTAAAAAAGACATTAGTTGGCCAGCGAGGAATAAGCATTATGCTGGGCTCCAAAGGATGAAAGATTCCACAACTATCACAGGCTGCTGTTTGTGTTTGTAATGAACGGTTAGCACCCATATAACGTACATCTAGCTCATCTGCTGCATGCAACAATACAGGATTAGACTTATCTAAACCAAATTCACAATAGCCATTGCTGTATTCAACTACACAAGGTAAATTAGGGGTTAATTCTTTTAAGTAGTAACCTAATCCAGAATGCGTGCCTGTTACAAGTGAATTGGGGTTAAAGTTGAGTCCTACCCCTTGAGCATAGCTA
This sequence comes from Trueperaceae bacterium, assembly GCA_965223045.1. Classification (GTDB taxonomy): domain Bacteria; phylum Deinococcota; class Deinococci; order Deinococcales; family Trueperaceae; genus CBDCVN01. Next base: position 790,960 of record CBDCVN010000013.1, on the reverse strand, counting down.
ATATTTGCTTCTACTTCAAACTTAGAAGTAACATAGTCAGTAAAGTCCATGTCTTGTTCTGTAAAAGTATGGTTCCCCCAATAAAAAAAGTGATTAATACACAAAGTTGCTCCAGTAAGTGATGCTGTAGCTGAACAATCAATGCTAGCATTAAGGTCGGCCTGAGCAGCATTAAAGAAGTTGTTGTAGATAAGTGTCGAGGCCTGTGGGTATTTATCTCTTAAAACCAAAAGGTGTTCTCTAGCTGACAAGGCGTCTTGTCCTGACATACGAAAGGTACTTGGTACACTGGAATTATCATCAGGATGCACCCAAACATCACTTTCTTGAAACCAGTCATCTACATCTGTATGCATATACATACGACGCTCGCCAATAAACACACCTTGTGTGACCCAATTAAGTAAATCATAACCTAGAAGCTGTGTGTGTAATAGAAAAGGATTATGCCCCATAAACAAAGTAATATGTTCTCGGCCATCACTAAGAATACCTGAAATGGCAACAATATTACCTGCACTATCTTCAAGTAAAGGTGTAGCTAGTTCAGGACTGTTACTATTTGATGCTGCTAAATAGGTAAAAGCACTTTTAATTGGGATTGTAGCATTAGTTTTCAAGGAGCTAAAAATACTTTGCCCCTCTAAGGTCAGATTGACATTCAAAGGAGTCCCAGTAGTATCTACCAAACCATTAGGAAGAACCCCCAAATCTTCAGGTATTGTACCAGGGAAAGTGAACATAGAAACCTGTCGAACCTTAAAGTCACGCTCATATTGCCAAAGTATATTCCACTGACAATCTTCATCATTATTTTCATTACTTGAATTAGGTTCACAAAGAGTGAAGGCACTTTCAAAATTACCTCCACCCGTATCATAAGTAAGAGCACCATCTGTTAAGAAAATTCCTTGATAAAGACCTTTACCATTAGAACGAAGTTTGTCATTAGTTAGTGTCTCTTCAGTAGCAATTAAAACATCATAAGGAACACCAACTTGCATTAGTAAACTTTCAAGAGCAAATAAAGTATTGTCATTAGCAGTAGGGCTAATAATTAATATCCGCATATTCAGCGGTGCTGTCGGACCTTCTGCTAACACATCTAAGGAAAGGTTTTTCTCAACTAAACCATTAAGTTCACCTATACGCTGGGGAGGTAATTGAGGCAAGCCTATGCTAGGCAAAGTATAGGGATGTTTTGGTATACCAAGAGATGGCGAACCAGCCTGCTCCTTTTCAGGTACTTCTTTTTCTGGGGCAGATGGTGCATTCCCCTGTAGACAACCACTTAGGATCATAATTGAGAAAATTAAGGGCAACCACACCAAATACTTAATCCTTCGCACAAATAGGCCATTATTCATTAATAAACTTCCTTTTGATAAAATAAGGTTTCCAAAGAATTTAAAGCTAAAAACACTGCCTATATTATGGCAAAATACACAAAAGAAGTGATTGGTAGTGCATTAAGAAATATTGACTAATTTCTCAGATACATTTTGGTAACGATTCTATTTAAGATTTCTCTGTTGTCTACTTTCTCAACACTTTTAACAATCCTATAAGCACTATTAGTTCATTGCCATCTGTGCCTAGACAATTCTTAAGTTGATTCACAAAGTCGTTACCAGAAATGGTTTTGTGTTTTCCAGCCATTTGTGCAGCCAGTACCATAGCAAGTACTCCATATTCAGCTTTGGGGTCATTATGGATAATTCTTGTAGAGGCTTTTACAAGTTGTTTTAGTAGTTCGAGATAATCTATAGCTGCACCAATTACAACAGCTTGCATTGCTGGGCCATTGCCAGCAGAAAAAATCCATTTTTGGATTAAACCCAAACCACAAACGCAAAATGGCTCGCAAAGCACTAAAACCAACTCCTGCAAGCAAACCCAGAAACCAAAATCGAAAGCGACGAGCTAATTCTTTTTGAAACTTTCCAGGACCTATGTGAGAAACTATGAGTGACTATGATGCTACCATGCACATGTGTTCAGTACCATCAGAAACCATACCGTAGTTAAAGAAAAAGCGATAGCGGTCAGGTGGTCCTAGCAAGCGGCTAGCACGGTAAGGGGATAAATCCTCGTAAGGCAAGCCAATGGCATCACCAATGGCTGTACAGAGAATTGAACCAACAATTTGAGGTTGTGACATAAATCTATAATAAGCCTAGCGACAAGCCATACGCTCAGACCCTAAATCATAGTCTTTCTTTAGAAAATCAAAGTTCATGGCATTGGCTAAATGACAGAAATTTTTTGCCTCTATTTCATACTCAACACCAAAGACTGCTTTACCTGCTCTAATAAAAGGTAAGAGTAGATTACACTCATTGTACTGGAAGCATTGTTCGTTTAAGGCCCAGTCAAAGTGTGGTTCTAGCTCGAGAATCTGCTCAAGATCGTTCTTAAGCCCAACAGATAACCCTCTAACATGTGCTTCTTTGGCTAGGAAGGTGTTGTACTCGAGCTGATCTTTAGCAGTTAAAGGTTTACCTGTGTCATTGGTATAGCCATCTACATTGTCAGGTTCTACACCATCACACTTCTTTTGAACAGCTAAATCCAAACGGGCACGCATAATTGGAGCAAGTGTTTCTAATTGGCTAATATCTAGCCATCTTTCTTCTTCAAAATCCTCTAGCTTCTTGCCCTTGACACTTTCTGGAAAGTCTTTTGCATCTTCACGCCAAGGTTCAAAGCTTCCAGCACTGAAGTAACAAATGACTATTCTATTATCTTTATGAAGCTTATCTATTACACCCTGAGGGACATCAAAAAGATCAATATCATACATATCTACATCAAAAGTTGTATCTATTTCCCCTTGTAATTGCCATTGCCATGATGTGTTTGGGCTAGGTTGCCAAACATTAGTTTGAGGATCTTCAACTACTTTAAGATCTAAAAATATTTCAACCGTCTTACTCTCACTAGAACCTAGGAAGGAAATCTTATAATCACCAGCTTTAGCATTAGGACTTACATTCAATCTAAACACTTGTTTATTTACATTGGCTACAATCTCAACAAAGGTAGGTGTAATTGTTACACCTTCAGGCAAAGCACCTTTAACTAATAGTGACATTTTTTCTAAAAAAGAGTCCCTGTTAATCAAAATCTCAAATGAGGCACTTTCGTCAGTTGAAAGCTCGAGTGAGCTTGGCTCCAGGGTAAGGCTAAAATCCCCTACTAGTTTTTCTGTTACCTTAAGGTTTAAGTTAACTTCAACAATTTTATCTCTACCTGTTCCAGTAATAGCTATCTGGTAATTACCTGCTTTAGCTTTTGGCCCTACAGTCAAGTCAAACTTCTGCTTCTCCTTAGGCACATTAATAGAGGTAGGTGTAACGCTTATGTCTTCAGGCAAGTTACCTATGCTTAAGTTAACTACTTCTGAGAAGTTGTTGCGGTTGACAAAAACTTCAAACGAGGCACTTTCTTCAACTGAAAGCTTGAGCGAGTCTAGCTCTAAGGTAAGATTAAAACTCTCTACTGGTTTTTCAATTACATTAAGACCTAAGTTAGCCTTAGCAGTTTTATCCCCACTTCTTCCAGTAATAGCTATCTGGTAATTATCTGCTTTGGCTTCTGGTTCTACAACCAAATTAAACTTTTGCCTACTAGCATTAACAACAGTAACAACGTTAGCAGAAGTGAGTGCAACACTTATACCTTCAGGTAAATCACCTATACTTAGATTGACTGCTTCTGAAAAAGAACCGGGTTCTATCAAAACCTCGAATTGTGTGCTTTGGCCTGTAAATATATTAAGTGACTTTGGTGATAGCGTAAGAGTAAACTTCTCCTCTTGCTTTGGAGATGATGTTTTTTTGACTTGGCAAGAGCAAACTAGGAAAAGTATAGCTATAAAAAAACAAAATAAACGCAATACAAAAACTCTTTCTTAATACTACTTTAGCGACAAGCTATACGCTCAGACTCTAAATCATAGTCTTTCTTTAGAAAATCAAAGTTCATGGCATTGGCTAAATGACAGAAATCTTTTGCCTCTATTTCATACTCAACACCAAAGACTGCTTTACCTGCTCTAATAAAAGGTAAGAGTCGATCACACTCATTGTACTGAAAGCATTGCTCGTTTAAAGCCCAGTCAAAGTGTGGCTCTAGCTCGAGCACCTGCTCAAGATTGTTCTTAAGCCCAACAGATAACCCTCTAGCATGTGCTTCTTTGGCTAGGAAGGTGTTGTACTCGAGCTGATCTTTAGCAGTTAAAGGTTTACCTGTGTCATTGGTATAGCCATCTACATTGTCAGGTTCTACACCATCACACTTCTTTTGAACAGCTAAGTCCAAACGGGCACGCATAATTGGAGCAAGTGTTGCTAATTGGCTAATATCTAGCCATCTTTCTTCTTCAAAATCCTCTAGCTTTTTACCTTTAACACTTTCAGGAAAGTCTTTTGCATCTTCACGCCAAGGTTCAAAGCTACCAGCACTAAAGTAACAAATGACTATCCTACCATCTTTATGAAGCTTATCTATTACACTTTGAGGGACATCAAAGAGATCAATATCGTACATATCTACATCAAAAGTTGTATCTATTTCCCCTTGTAATTGCCATTGCCATGATGTGTTTGGGCTAGGTTGCCAAACTTCTGGAGCTAATGTATCTTTGGCTTGGCAGGCACAGCAAAAAACTATAATAAGATATGAACAAAGCCTCAACATAAATTTACCTTGTCTATTATACATAATCAACCTAATAGTAATTGTTCTTTAGGCAAAGAGTTTAAGAACAGAGTGATTGTAATTTTAGGTTCATCACACAAAGTAACTCTTATATACATGCTAATAACATAATTTCATCTTCCACGCCTCGATGTAAGGAACTTTTGCAGTATTAATTACTAGATGCTAGGATGTCTTTTGTGGTGAGGGGAATCTGGTCGCGGCCTTATCTATAAAGCTGAGGAAAGTCCGGGCTCCATAGGATAGGGTGCTAGGTAACGCCTAGGCGTGTAAGGCGACGGCAAGTGCAACAGAAAGTAAACCGCCTCTATCTTTGTTAGAGGTAAGGGTGAAACGGTGTGGTAAGAGCACACCAGTGAGTGTGGAAACATGCTCAGCTAGGTAAACCCCACCCGGTGCAAGGTCCGATAGAGAGAGGGGTTACCCGCCCCATTAGCATCTCCAAGTTGACCGCTCGAGCTGCTTGGTAACAAGTAGCCTAGACAGATGGCCAGACAAGACAGAACCCGGCTTACAACCCCTCCCACACTTTTATTACGACTCAGGACGTAATAAAGGGAAAAGAAGCACGTCACGAATGCTAGGTACATCAGCTAATAACATAATCAGACGATCAATCCCCAGTCCCAAGCCGCCTGTAGGCGGCATACCATACTCTAAAGCAGATAAAAATTCCTCATCCAACCTATGAGCCTCATCATTGCCTAGGTCGCGTAAAGCTTGCTGAGCTTCAAAGCGTTGACGTTGCTCGAGTGGGTCATTAAGCTCACTAAAAGCGTTACCAAGTTCCATACCCATACAAACAGGCTCAAAGCGTTCTACTAAACCCTCACGTTTGCGATGTTTTTTAGCTAGTGGGCTAATGGCTAAAGGGTGATCCATAACAAAAGTGGGTTGTTGTAAGTGTGGTTCAACATAAATATCATAAAGCTTATCGTAAATATTATTTATAGGCATTTTAGTTAGTGGCTCTTCATTACTCTTAGAAGAATGGTTTTGATCAACCCAAGCCCGTAAAGCAGTCTCATTTAATAAACTAAAGTCTAAATCAGCACGTTTCTCGACTTCAGTAGTATAGTCAATTCTTGGCCAAGGAGAAGTAAAATCGAGCTCGATACCTTTGTAAGTTAATTTTGTTGAGCCTGTTAAACTCTCAACAAGCTTAGAATACATATCCTCTACTAACTCTAAAATACTTATATAATCCTTGCCAGCCCAATAAAGCTCTAGCATCGTATACTCAGGATTATGTTTGTGACTAATACCTTCATTGCGAAAATTACGACCAATTTCGTAAACAGCCTCAAAGCCGCCAACAATAAGGCGTTTTAGATAGAGTTCTAAAGAAATTCTTAAGTGAAAATCATAATTAAGGGCATTGTGATGGGTGGTAAAAGGACGAGCTTCTGCTCCACCAGGAACACTTTGTAGTACTGGCGTTTCAACTTCTATGAAACCTAAATCATTAAGATAGCTTCTAATATAGGCAATTGCTTTTGAGCGCAGGATAAAAGTTTGTTTAACTTCAGGATTAACAAGTAAATCCACATGGCGTTGTCGATAACGTGCCTCCTTATCACTTAGGCCATGATACTTATCTGGCAAGGGGCGTAACGATTTTACAAGCAGGCGGAAAGTTTCGCAGTTAATGGTAAGCTCACCAGTTTTGGTTCTGAAAATGTTGCCACTTACCTCAAGCCAATCACCCATATCAATCTTTTTAAGTGCATTATAATTTTCTAAGCTATCTTTTTGAAAGTAAGCTTGAAGCTGATCACTAGAATCCTGCAAGGTAATAAAAGTTACTTTACCCATAATTCTTATGGTCATAGCACGCCCTGCAACACTAACTCTATCCTCAGGAAAGTTCTCTACAGTATTTCTATAGCTTTCTTGTAGTTCCAAAGCTGTATGAGTAGGCTCAAAACCGTAAGGATAAGCCTCAAACCCTCTTTCAATTAAAGAATTTAGATTCCTGATACGTTGCTCACGTTGTTCATCAAGTGACTTATGCGACATAAATATTTCCTATTCTGTATTCCTTATTGCCTACACTATCACAGCATAAGCACAGTATCTACTATAAAAATAATGTATAATTAGAAACAGCTTATGGAATCGAAGTTTAAAGTTATAACCTCTAATGATGTTTATTTGTTTGAAGAACGCCTTAACAGGTTTTTACAGGAACTAAAAACAGACGAAATAATTGTAGATGTTAAGTACGCTAGCACGGCAACAGACAGTAATGTTGAGTACAGCGCTTTAATTCATTACCAACTTACTGAGGGTTGGAAAGATTAATGCTGAGGTAAATTGTCAGATTTATAGCTGTACATAAAGGTTATTACACAACAGTTTTAAAAGCTTGTGTCACACAATTTTCTGGTACCCTATACTTAACATGGTAGTTATGGAAGCTTGTAATTATTGACTTGACAGTAAAACATGGTATCCTTATTGAAGTTATTTATGCAGTGCATGCCCTAATGATTTAGGAAGACATCATTTAGTGAATCTATAAAGTAGGAATCTTATTAGTTTTGATTTGGAGTGTGGTAAAGTAAAATTATGTCTACGTCAGCTTATTTAGTTCTTGCTGTTGATGATGATCACGGTATTTTAAAGTTAGTAGAGCTAGCATTAAACTCTGCTAATTTTGAAGTACTCACATTTGATAATGGATTTGATGCTCTTGACGCACTAAGAGGAGGCTTGCATCCAGATGTTATTGTTTCTGACGTGTCTATGCCAGTAATGGATGGTTTTAGCTTTTATGAGAAGGTGCGAGAGGTCCAAGAGCTTCGCTCTGTGCCATTTCTATTTCTGACTGCTTTAGGTGAACGTGAAAATATTCGCTATGGTATGTCTATAGGTGCAGATGATTATGTTACTAAGCCATTCAAGAGTGGGGAATTAGTACAAGCTGTTAAGGTACGCTTACAACGGGTAGAAGAATTACGCCGCCCTCTAGAAGGCTCCATTAAGATCAAAGGATTAGGGCATCCCTTAGTTGAGAAAAACAATGGTAGGCTTGACTGGGATTCCCTAAAAGCCTTGGAATTGCTTTTCTATCTTCTCGAGCACCGTAATGGAGTGAGTACCTTTGAAGTTGCTGAAGCCCTTTGGCCTGGAAAAACAGAGTCAAAAGCCAGTAGCAGCTTCCACACCACACTTTACCGTTTACGTAAGGTAATGGGAGGCGAGATTGTAGAGTCAGCTAATCGTCGTTACTACTTACATAGTAAATTTGATATTCAATACGATGTCGATTTATATCGCCAAGCTAGTACTAAAGCACGTGAGAACGGGCAGTTAAAAGATTATATAGAAGCAGCTAATCTTTATCATGGAAATTTTCTTACAGGTTTTGATTCTGCTTGGGTAGATGATATACGTTTAAATCTTCATGCTGAACACCTTACTCTACTTTTATCTACAGCAGAAAAGGCTGAAGAAGCTGGTAATCTTGAGACTGCTGCACACTTTTATCAAATTATGACTGAGCATGAACCCTATAGCAAGAGTGCTTGGGTAGGTTTGGCTAAGATTTGGGATGCTCGAGGTGAAAAGGTCAAAGCTGCAGTAACAAGAGAGCGATATGAGCAACTTATGAAGGAACTATAAATATGTACACCATTAATCTAGCTGATAAAAAAGGTCTAATTATTGGTGTTGCTAACCAGCGCTCCATTGGTTGGGCAATTGCTCAACCTTTAATTAAGGCTGGTGCCCAGCTAGCCTTTAGTTACCAAACCGAAAGGCTATTAGAGCCCTTACAAAAACTTACTGCAAATTTAGAAAACCCATTGCTTATACAATGTGATTTTAGCATTGATAGTGAAATTACCACACTCTTTAACGAGATAGAAAAAAGTTTTGGCAAGCTTGATTTTCTGGTTCACTCAATTGCTTTTGCTCCTTCAGAAACTTTTGCAAATCCTTTTTATCAAACTGGCCGTGAGGCCTGGCAAAAAACCATGGATGTTTCTGCTTATTCACTTGTAGCAGCTGCAAGGGGGGCGAAACCTTTGATGGCTGAGGGTGGAAGCATATTAACTATGAGTTACCTTGCTGCTGAGAAGGTAATACCTCATTACAACATGATGGGGGTAGCCAAGGCTGCTCTGGAATGTAGTGTGCGTTTTTTAGCCTATGACTTGGGTCCTCAAGAAGTGCGCGTTAATGCTATTAGTGCTGGTCCCTTACGCACAGTAGCAGCTCGTAGCATTGCAGGTTTTGGTGATATGTATGCCAAAGGTGGGCAGCTTTCTATGTTCAAACGTAACATAACTCAAGAAGAGGTAGCCGGACTCGCCCTTAGTCTTATTACTGATGAATTGGGTCGTGGTATTACAGGAGAAACTATCTATGTTGATGCTGGCTATCATGCTATAGGGCTATTCTCTGACTAAAATAACTGCGCCCTGTGTGTATGCTCATCACACTTCAGCAGTGGTTAGAAATGGTATGATTTACCTGAGTGACCTTAGTCGCATATGATAAAACAGCCTGCAAATCCTCTTTAGACCTGTCACTTTTTAGGAAAATTGATGTGTTAGGCCCACTAAATGAGTGCTAAGACCACAAGAGTTGTTCGGAAACAAAATATAGTTTTTATTGAAAACCTTGAGTAATCCAAACAAAACCACCTTAACACACTCTGAGCACTAATAAAACAGCCACTACCAAAGGTAGTGACTTTGACTTTGTAATTTATTTGCAATTAGCAATCACCATTTTTTACAGTTTTTTATAGTGATATACACCACTGTAAAACTTTGATTCTTGGCGTAGAACAAACATTAAATTTTCGTATACTTCCTCCTCAACTACCGTTTTATAGTTACATTTAGAACAGCCTCTGCTTGTCGAGCAGGTGTGAAATAACCTCTACCACTACCATCTATACCATGATGAACGCCCCAAGCAGTATTACTCCATGACCAGCCACCACCGCTATCTCCACCTATAGTAGATGTGGCATTGTGTGAGCGAGCCATCTGGGTAATAGTTACACCACCACTATTGATAGTAAGTCCCACAGCTTGGACAGTATGATTGCATGTACGGACATTTGATGAACGACCATAAACACATACAGAATTACCTACCATTGTATTAGTTGACCTAGTACCAGTGACATCCCTTATAGCTGTTGAAGTGGCATAAAAATCGTCAGGCTCTATGTGAGTTGTGGTATGATATTCAACATCTCCGCCTGTACCATGCACTTGATTTCTCCAGGTCATACTATATAGGGGAACTCCAGGTTGCTCAAATTGATTAAGTCCAGTACAGTGAGCAGCAGTGATAATACCATCACCATTTGGACCGCTTACTGCCCAACCGCTTGTACATTCCCTAAATCCATCATCACGAAGCCAATTCCCACCTCTACTGTGTTGCGGTGTGACAATAGGACCAGAACCTCTAAGCACAGTTAGATTTAAGTCAAGCACATCTACAGTAGCAGCCTTACCTTGAAGTTGAATTGCCTCACTTTTGTTCTGATTAGCCTGTATACGTACTTGCATTGCGTTTGCAATTTCTAATGTGTTTGGCTGTGGGGCTCCTTCAGGAAGCTGGACTTCGGTATGAATCTCATTACTGATAGGGTCGAAAAACGTGACAGTATTTTGGTATCCTAAGCTTGCCAGTGCTTCAGATGCCAACTCAGCACGACGTACATGATCTTCCATTGAAATCATCCCATTTCCAGTGAGAACAACATTGTTTGGATTCAATCCTTGTGTCTTGATTTCCGCAAGGGTAATCTCTAAAGGTACTTCCTCGACAAACTTGATGTGTCCTTTTGTACTAGGAACTGGTTCTACCCAAACGGATGAGATCTGCTCTGGAAAACGGGTGAGAAGGCTGTCTGCATACTCTGCAAAAGCTTCTTGAAACGTTATTGCTTGTTCAACACTATCTACGGAAAGATTTGCCTCATTCGCAAGGATATTTATGTCGGCTGCTCGAGCAGAAATCTCATCTTGATGTACCACACCTTGCTCAAAGCTATCATGGTCACCCTCAGCTACCTGATTAGTTGATTTTTTACCCCCGCATGAGGTAAATAATAATAATAATAAACTTAAACCCAAAAATGCTATCACTTGATAAATTGATATTTTCATATTAGTACCCTCCATTACATTGACATTAAAGTGCAGTTTCATCTATATGCAACCTCCAATCATTTTGTACTAGCACAAAACTAGTTTAAATATTAACTTTGGCTATTACAAGTAGTGTCAATCACAAAGGTTATACAACTCGAGTCATAAAAATTGTATGACTTGAATCATAATTTAAGGACAGCAATCAGTATTCCTACTCACTCCAAAAGTATAGTGAGGCATACTATGGGAGAACCTCGCAGTTGTTTTCTTGCACAGATTGATGGTAGCAATCCTAAATTGTTTGAACTTATTGAGCCCAAGATTAATGACCAACAGTTATAACCCTGTTACTATTCAGACAATTCACGAGCCAATCGTTTCTCATTCCATGAACCCTTATCACATAGTTAATTCCCACCCCTACTATGTTGTGGCATGACAATAGGACCAGAGCCTCTAAGCACAATTAGGTTTAGGTCTAGCACATCTACAATAGCGGCTCTACCTTGAAGTTGAATTGCTGCACTCTCGTTCTGATTAGTCTCTATGTGCCTTTGCAATTTCTGATTCTGATGTCCTCAGCTGCTGTGCTCCTTCAGGGAGCTGAACTTCAATATGGATTACTTTATCAATAGGGTCGAAGAACGTAACAGTATTTTGGTATCCTAAGTTTGCCAGTGTTTCAGCTGCTAACTCAGCACGACGTACATGATCTTCCATTGAAATCATCCCATTTCCAGTGAGAACAACATTGTTTGGATTCAATCCTTGTATCTCGACTTCCGCAAGGGTAATCTCTGAAGGTACTTCCTCAACAAACTTGATGTGCCCTTTTGTACTAGGAGCTGGTTCTACCCAAACGGATGAGATCTGCTTTGGAAAACGGGTGAGAAGGTTGTCTGCATACTCTGCAAAAGCTTCTTGAAACGTTATTGCTTGCTCAATACCCTCTACAGAAAGGTTCACCTCATTCACAAGAAAATTTATGTCAGTTGCTTGAGCAGAAACCTCGTCTTGATGTACTACATCTTGCCCAATGCTATTATAATCATTTTCAACATTCATCTGATCAGCTGATTTTGGGCCTACACATGAGGTACTTGCTATTAGCAATAAACTTAAACCCAAAGACGTTATCACTTGATGAATTAATACTTTCATATCTGTATCCTCCGTTTATTAACAGTTATTTTATCCATACCAAAATAGTAAAAACAAAGCTCAGATAAGCCTCGAAGATTAAGTTTACTATAAATACTGCAAAGTTGGTTTTTGATTGTACCTGAACTTACGGAAAGAAACTCAGAAACTTCAGCTATAGTTTTTCTAGTTACGCACAAGCGCAACACATTACGTTCTGCTTCTGTTAATGGTGAAACATACCACGAGCAAATCTTGTGACTTTTTCCTTGCGCTGCTTGTTGGGCAAAAAATATGAACTCATCAAGGGAAACTTGTTTCGCTATTAGAATGGTAGGTTTACAATCCCATAAATCTTCTATGTATTCACCGCAGGGATTATTTGTAATAATTAGAGAATTCAAGTGTTTTTTCACCAATTCTATTCCTTTAAAAGCATAGCCACATGGCACATCTATAACTACACTTAATGGTTGCTTTAATTTACCTTCAAGTTGGTTGATGAGTAATTCAGAAATTAAAGAGTGACCACTAAAAGTTTGTACTGAAGACATATAACTTAACCCTCCTCAAAAAATTTAAGGTACTACTACCTTTGGTGGTAGCCTAGTTTATTGCTCTTGGGAAAAAGCATATTACACCTATCGCGCTCTTCCCTTGTTCTTAGTTGCTTCATTTACCCTTCACTACTTGCTCCATAAGTATTTCCTTTATCTTTACTTTTCTAGTTTTTACACATTGAGGTGAACTCAACACAAATTTTGATAACAATATACATTTATACCCCTCAGCAACCCAAAATCAAGCTTTTCTATTTATCACTATTACGTTTTAGGCCCCTACAAGCATATAGTTGTTTTTAGCTGGACTCAGTGTTTAATTCTTGCTATGGAGGTAGAATTATAACCAAAACCCCTAACACATAATGCTGACAACCACACCTCTCCAGTTAAAACCACCTTCCTTTATGTAGTACACACTGTTTACTATAAACCTTCAAAAGCTATTTAACAAGCTTAATTTTTAAGGCGTGTTTATTTGGCTAAATACTCGAGCTGTGAAGGTAACTCTAGCCAACCAAAGAACCACCCTTTGACTAAACAGCCATAACATGGTTGAATAACTAGAAAAAAAACTTGAAGCCTTAAAAGGCTTTGGAGGTTTTACACTATGCCGGGAATGGCTGTTATTGGGGCCCAGTGGGGCGATGAGGGCAAAGGTAAAGTTGTTGATGCACTAGCTAGCCAAGCAGACTTTGTAGTTCGTTATTCAGGAGGGGCAAATGCTGGTCATACCATAGTGGTAGGCCAAGAAGTTTTTAAGCTGCATCATTTGCCCTGTGGTATATTGCATGATCAAGCAACTTCTATTCTGGGTGGAGGCATGGCTATTAACCCTTGGACATTTCAGGAAGAATACACCAATTTTGCAAATAAGCATGATCCGGGTGAAATATATATAGCCAAAGAGGCACATCTTGTTTTGCCTCACCAGCTTAAAAATGATGAGGGCGGAGGAAGCCATATTGGTACTACTAAACGTGGTATAGGACCTAATTACTCTGATAGAGCAAGGCGGGTAGGTCTACGTTTTGAAGATTTATTCTCAGATGATGTTTTACTCGAGCAACTAGAAAGGCTTCTGGCAGCCAAGCCTAACTCTACAGCTCGAGTAAACTGGGAAACAAAAGAACAAGCCTTTGCAGATTTGGCAGGTGTTCGTGAGTTTATTTTACCCTTTGTGCACGATACTGGAGAAATCTTGCGCAAAGCACTAAGAAGAGGAGTGAAAGTCCTTTTCGAGGGTGGTCAAGGTACTATGCTTGACCTTAATTATGGTACCTACCCTTATGTTACTAGTAGTCACCCTACTGTAGGCGGAATTTTGATAGGTGCTGGTGTGAGCCACAAAGCACTAAACAAAGTTTATGGTGTAGTTAAAGCTTTCACTTCTCGTGTTGGGCATGGTCCTTTCATGACTGAGCTTGAAGGTGAAATAGCTGATACTCTTAGAGGTACAGGTAAAAATCAATGGGATGAATATGGCACCACTACTGGCAGGCCACGTCGTGTGGGTTGGCTTGATCTTGTGCAGTTAAAGTATGCTTGCGAGTTAAACGGTTTTGATGGTCTTATTGTAACCAAACTTGATGTGCTTTCAGGGCTTGACAATCTCAAAGTGTGTGTGGAATATAAAAATGATGCCCCTGTTTTTAAAGATATGCCCGGCTGGGGAAAACTACAAGGCTTAGGTAAGCGAGAAGCCTTGCCCAAAGAGGCTTTGGCTTATATTGATCTTGTAGAAACCTTTACCGAAACCCCGGTAGTTATGTTTTCAACTAGTCCTGACCGTGCAGACACCTATGGAGAAGTATCTTGGTTCTAACTGCTTTCTTAATTTTGGTGTTTGTTGGGAGTGGTTTATTTGTCTTTTCTAATCGGCTCGAGCAAAACCCTACAGTACCTGCAATCTTAGGTCTAATTGCTTCTGCATTAGCTATGCTGCTATTTGCCTTGTCGATTAACACCCAAGGAACCCTTTTAGGAATGATTCATTTAGGGGGGCTTACTAACCTTGCTGGTATAGCCCTTACTATGATTGCTGCCTTGATAATTATGGGCATCTTAGCTAACCCTCACAAGTACCAAGCAGGTTTATCTGAAATCTATGCTTTTATACTCTACACGGCTCTAGGTGGTATTTTGATGGTAGCAGCAAATAACATTTTGCTATTATACGTTGCTATTGAGCTTTCTAGTTACAGCACTTATATACTAGTAGGCTACTATCGTTATGACAAAGTAACCATTGAAGCAACGGGCAAGTACTTTATTTTAGGGGCTTTGGCAAGCGCATTTTTACTTTATGGTTTTAGTTTATTATTTGGAGCAGGAAACAGTATTTATTTTGATGAACTAGCTTTAGGTTTGAGTACTGCAAATGGCATGCCTGCACTACTTTATCCTGCCATTGCACTCATTTTAGTTGGTTTTGGTTTCAAATTAGCTCTAGTACCCTTTCATGCTTGGACCCCAGATGCCTATCAAGGCGCTCCTACAATGGTAGCAGCGCTCTTATCTGCTGGACCAAAAGTTGCTGCTGTTATTGCCCTTGGCAATTTTGTTATGCAAGTATTTGCTATAGCAGGGGCTAGTGAACTATGGCAAAGGAGTTTTATGATTCTAGCAATCATAACTATGACTGTAGGTAACTTGCAAGCGCTTAAACAAAGCAACCTTAAACGTCTTTTAGGGTATTCATCAATAGCTCAACTAGGCACTATAACTGTGGGCTTAGCTAGTGGTACCTTACAAGGCTTTTCTGCTGTGGTACTTTACTCTATTAGTTATGCTATTGCCAATATTGGTGCATTTACTGCCATTTCTGCTTTAGGTGATGCAGGCATAAAAGAGGAAATAGATGAATATAGGGGCTTAGGACAGCGAAATTGGTTAATGGCTCTCCTCTTTAGCGTCTTTCTTTTGAGTTTAGCAGGAATACCCTTGTTAGCTGGTTTTATGGGGAAGCTTTTTGTTTTTAAAAGTGCTATAGAAGCAAAGTTGGTTATTCTGACATTTATCGCTGTTGCTAATACTTTACTAGCTTATTTTTACTATTTTAAGATAATTATTAAAATGTGGTTTTATCCCACTACTGATGAGTCAACATCTACATCAATTCATCCTATGGCTACAGCAGCTCTGATAATTGGGGTGTTAGGTATTTTTGTCATAGGAGTTTTACCCATGCCTTTTTTAAATAGTATCACAAAGGCATTATTAACATATTTTGTTTAATAGATTAAGACGTGTGTGGTGCTTGAATTTCTAGGTAGAGACACAACTAATTGCGCCTCCCCAAACCCTTTGGCAATAGAGTTTTACTGCTCTGCTTGAGTTAAGCGATTTTATTCCATATCATGGCTGTTTTTGAAAAAAGAGGACATACACTTTCATTGGGTAAATAGATTAAGTGTGTGCGATAGATATTTTGGTTTGGTTCTCTGTAAACCTCGAGCTTCTGACCTTGAACATTCTGAAGCCAAACCTCAGGAACGCCTGATTCAGCATACAAAGGTAATTTAACTTCACGATCATAACTAAGTGTACTATCTGATACCTCAATTAAAAGCAGTACATCTTCAGCATGAGGTTTGCGCTTACTATAATCTCGCTTTTTGAGCAAGGTAAAATCTGGTTCAGGCGCAGAATTATCATTCATAATTACCGGACATTGAACTAATACTTCGGCTTCTTCATGGTAGGTTAGCACTAAACTTTGTGTGAAGCTCATTATACTTACAATATGATTTTCGCCCATAGGTGACATATCAAAGAACTCTCCCCGAATTAATTCGACCCTATCTTCAGGGGTAAAAATACCTGCAGTTACTAATTTTTCGTACTCAGCTAAAGTAAAACGGTGTGTTGAAACCATAACATTAGCATAGCATTGTTACTAGCTTTAAATTAGACGCTAATTTTACCCTGTTGACACCTACTTGTTACCATGCTAGGCTATCAAATCGAGTTTAGGGCCTTTTTGTTAATAGTAACAAAATAGCTGCCGTCCTAGCTCAATCGGTAGAGCATCCGATTTGTAATCGGAAGGTTATCGGTTCGATTCCGATGGACGGCTCCACTCTCATTAAAGATGGTTATGTTAATATGATGATTAGTTTTGGGTCGGTGCCCGAGTGGTTAAAGGGGACGGACTGTAAATCCGTTGGTTATACCTACGTTGGTTCAAATCCAACCCGGCCCACCATCATTCGTTTGCGGGAGTAGCTCAGTTGGTAGAGTGTCAGCTTCCCAAGCTGAATGTCGCGGGTCCGACTCCCGTTTCCCGCTCCATAGTAAGTATGGAAGTGTTTTTAGTAGGCTCGTGTAGCTCAGTGGTAGAGCACTCCCTTGGTAAGGGAGAGGTCGACAGTTCAATCCTGTCCACGAGCTCCAACTTTAGAACACAAGTAAAATGTCCCAGCTTGCTATAATTGGTTTAAATCAGTAAACCTTTATAGGATATTAAGTTTTAAGGAGAATAAAGAGATGGCCAAAGGAGTATTTGAAAGAACAAAGCCACATGTAAATGTAGGAACAGTAGGACATGTAGATCATGGAAAAACGACATTAACAGCAGCAGTAACATTTACAGCAGCAGCAGCAGATCCTACTATAGAAACACAAACATACGATCAGATAGATAAAGCCCCAGAAGAGAAGCAACGTGGTATAACTATAAATACTAGCCATGTAGAATACCAAACAGAAAAGAGACATTATAGCCATGTAGATTGTCCTGGACACGCTGACTATGTAAAAAACATGATAACAGGAGCAGCCCAAATGGACGGAGCAATACTAGTAGTTTCATCAGCAGATGGACCAATGCCTCAAACAAGAGAACACATACTACTAGCAAGACAAGTAGGGGTGCCCTATATAGTGGTGTTCATGAACAAGGTAGATATGGTAGATGATGAAGAGATATTAGAGTTAGTAGAAATGGAAGTTAGAGAATTACTCGAGAGCTATGAATTTCCAGGAGAAGAAATACCAATAGTAAAGGGTAGCGCCTTAAAAGCACTAGAGGCATTGGAAGGGAATGCCAACATGCAAAGGGGAGAAAATGAATGGGTAGATAAGATATGGGAACTATTGGATGCAGTAGATAGTTATATACCAACACCAGAGAGAGATGTAGACAAACCATTTTTGATGCCAATAGAAGATGTGTTTAGCATAACAGGAAGGGGAACAGTAGCAACAGGAAGAGTAGAGAGGGGGAAAGTGAAGGTAAATGAAGAAGTAGAAATAGTAGGATTAAAAGAAACAACAGCAAAAGTGGTAACAGGAGTAGAGATGCATAGGAAGACGTTAGATGAAGGGTTAGCAGGAGATAATGTAGGAGTGCTACTAAGGGGAGTAGCAAGAGATGAGATAGAGAGGGGGCAGGTACTAGCGAAGCCAAGTAGCATAACGCCACACACAGAGTTTAAGGGATCAGTATATATATTAAAGAAAGATGAAGGGGGAAGGCACAGTGCGTTTTTTACGGGATATAGACCACAGTTTTATTTTAGGACCACAGATGTGACAGGAGTAGTAACATTAACAGAGGGAGTAGAGATGGTGATGCCAGGAGATAATGTGGAGTTAAATGTGAAGTTAATCAAGCCGATAGCGATGGAGGAAGGACTAAGGTTTGCGATAAGAGAAGGTGGTCGCACGGTCGGTGCGGGTGTTGTCACCGCCATTAGTAAGTAATGCTGATGCAAATTTTGTTAAAGTTAAGCAGTTGATTATGTTTCAAGCTATTGTTAAATACTTAAGAAATTCTAGAGCCGAACTAGGTCGTGTTACTTGGCCTACCCGTGATGAAGTAATTCAAGCTACCCAAGCAACATTAGCATTTGTGTTCATAACAGTACTTTTTCTAGTAATTGCAGACGCAGTTATTGGGGGAATTATTGGTTGGATTACTTAGTGTGGATGCCAACTATTTTATGAGACTTTTAAACTAATGAGCATTGAATGGTATGCCGTTCATACTTATGTTGGGCATGAAGAAAAAGTACGTGAAAATGTTATGCAACGTGCTCGGTCTTTGAGCATGACAGATTGCGTTTATCAGGTGGTTGTACCTACTGAAGAAGCAGTAGAGCACCGTGAAGGGGGTAAGCAAGAAATAGTCAAGAAAAAACTTTTTCCGGGCTATGTGTTTGTGCAAATGGATTTGGGAGATAACCCCAATGAACCTAATGAAGCATGGGAGGTGGTGCGCAATACGCCGGGGGTAACAGGTTTTGTAGGCACAGCCACACGTGCTGTACCACTTACACCAGATGAAGAAGCACGTATGTTGGGTAGTTTAGGCGTTACTGGTACTAAGGCTAAACCCAAGGTTGAAGTTAGTTTTAATGTGGGTGATATGGTACAGGTGACATCTGGCCCATTTGCTGATTTTACAGGTGTTGTTTCTGACCTTGATCCTGATAAGGGTAAAGTAAAGGTGTTAGTATCAATATTTGGACGTGAAACACCTGTAGAACTTGATTTTTCACAAGTAAATAGAACATAAAGTAGGTTATTTTTATGGCTAAAAAAGTAGCAGGAATTGTAAAGCTCCAGTTACCTGCTGGAGGAGCAACAGCTGCTCCTCCAGTTGGTCCAGCATTAGGACAATACAGTGCTAACATTATGCAGTTTGTTAAGGAATATAATGCTGCCACGGCGTCACAGCAGGGTTTTGTTATACCTGTTGACATTACTATTTATACAGATCGCTCTTTTACTTTTGTTACCAAAACACCACCTGCAGCCGATTTGCTTAAGAAGGCAGCTAGTGTACAGAAAGGCTCGAGCGCACCTCACAAAGACAAAGTTGGCAAGGTTACATGGGAACAGTGTCTTGAGATAGGCCGTCAAAAAATGCCCGACCTAAACGCTAATGATGAGTTGGCTGCTGCTAGCATCATTGCAGGCACTGCACGCTCAATGGGTCTTACAATAGAAGGGAGGCCTGAATAATGGCTAAACATGGAAAACGTTACCGTACTTTAAAAGAAAAAGTAGAGCAAGGTAAAACTTACAGCGCTGAGGAAGCTGTAGCTTTGGTCAAGGAGCTAGCAACAGCTAAGTTTGATGAAACTATTGAGGCACACTTCCGTTTAGGAATTGATCCCAAAAAGTCAGATCAAAATGTGCGTAATACTGTTTTGCTACCACATGGAACAGGTAAAACTGTGCGAGTTTTAGCGTTTGCCAAGGGCGATAAAGCAAATGAGGCAGAAAAAGCAGGTGCAGACTATGTGGGTGAAGAAGAGCTTATTAAAAAAGTTTTAGATGGTTGGATGGACTTTGATGCTGTGGTATCTACGCCAGATATGATGGCAGCAGTTGGTAGTAAGCTTGGTCGTGTGCTAGGTCCTCGTGGACTACTACCTAACCCTAAAGCAGGTACAGTAGGCCCTGATATTGCTGGAATTATCAAAGCTTTGAAAGCAGGTAAAATTGAGTTTCGCAATGATAAAACAGGTGTAGTTCATGCACCTATTGGTAAAAAGAGTTTTGAAGCAAATAAATTGGCCGAAAATCTTAAATCTTTGAAAAAAGTACTTGAAGATTCAAAGCCAGAGGGCACTAAAGGACAATTTTTGAATTCTCTTTACATTGCTTCAACTATGGGACCAAGTGTGAAGGTCGCTTTGTAGGGTATAACTATACAAAGTTTAGGGTGTCGTAACACTTACTTCTGCCAAACTAGGGGCAACTGATGAGGATATAGTTAAATCTGGGCAGACCTACCTATCGTGGCCTGACACGAGCATCGCTTCATAAGATCATCTCCAACGTCACAGCTAAGGAGGGACTTGCAGCTGACCTTGTTGAGGCCCGAACCGATATGCTTCTTACATTTCTATTAGGTTTTGCTGTTGCTGTACGAGGAAGGGCTAGTGAAGCAGAGGTTGATCGCCTCATAAGTGCGGCACATGCTACGGTTGATTCTTGGAGCGTTTGAGTGTTGACAAATTTTTGGGAGCACAGACAGTAAAATCTGAATCATGCTAAGCTTTTTAATATATGATCCGCCATGCTCTCATACAGTTTAAACCTTTAAAAGCAAACCTCGAGCAAAACCTAAAAAAACTCAAAAGTATTTTAGAGCAGTTAAAAGATGAAAACATTGATGTTTTTACTTTCCCGGAAACAGCCTTATCAGGTTACTTTCTTCAGGCTGGGGTAAGAGAACAAGCTCTCGGAGCTACAGATCTTTATGAACTTTTAAATAATTCTCTTAAAAAAGCTGATTATAAGACGCCAGTAGATATTTGTTTGGGTTTTTATGAACGTAAGGGTAGGGATTTCTACAATAGTGCTCTTTACGCTGAATTTAATACTAATAACAGTGGCATTAAGCACATTCATCGTAAGATTTTTTTGCCTACTTATGGTGTTTTTGATGAAAAGCGTTATGTGTCATGTGGACATGAAGTTGATGCATTTGATACCCGTTTTGGTAAAGCAGGGTTGTTAATTTGTGAAGATGCTTGGCATTCTTTAACAGCAGCTATACTAGCACTAAAAGGTGCTGATATCCTTTATATTCCCACAGCTAGCCCTGCTAGAGGTTTTACTGGCGAAGTAACTACTAATGCCCAGCGCTGGAAAGCTACTGCTGAAGGTATTGCTGCTGAGCACGGCGTATATGTGCTTACTACTTCACTAGTTGGCTCGGAGGGTGGTAAGGGCTTTACTGGTTACTCGCATGTAGTTGATCCTTATGGTGAACCTATTGCTATAGCACCGCTTTTTAAAGAGCACACTTTAATTACTGAAGTTCATTTAGAAAGTATCCCAGTTGCTCGTTATGAGAACCCATTACTAGCAGACTTAAGGGCAAATTTGCCTATATTAATGAAATCCTTTCAAAACACTTACTTATAGTTACTTTATATTCATAAAATGGGGCTAACCACTTTATTGAGGGTTTTATAGTGGAGTCAGTAAGGTTAGTAAAAGAGAAATAGGTTATATTCTTGTGAGAAAGGGAAATAACAATGGCTTTCTTATGGAGGAACGAATACTTGACAGGGGCAAAAGAAATTGATCGAGAGCATAAGAAGTTAGTCAATTTGATTGACGATTTAGGGAAATTGATAAAAGAAGATAGGCTAGATATTAGAAAAGCAAAAAGGGGGGTTGTTTTACTAGGTGCGTATGTAAGGACACATCTTTCGTATGAAGAGGAGTGGATGGTCAAGCATGGATGCCAATTAAATGAACGTAGTAAGGATATAAATAAAGAGTTTCTTAGCTTATATAAAATTTTGAGGAATAAGGTTGAAAAAAGGGAGCCTAACAGAGATTTATTAGAAATTCTCTTTACACCTGCTAAAAGTTGGTTGATTGATCATATGAATATAACTAACAAGACTATTCGTAAGGCACTAGAAGCAGAAGCGTTAAATCCTCAATCTTCAATTTTGGTAAGCCAAATACAAAAGCAAAGCCAAGGCTTGAACTGATTTAATCATATAATAGGCTATGGGAAAACTTGTTCTTGACTTGGAAACTAAGCGCTCTTTTACTGAAGTTGGTGGTTCTCATAATAAACACCTTTTAGGCATAAGCGTAGTAGGTGTATACCATTATAATGAAGATAAGTTTGTTGCTTATAGAGAAGAAAGATTCACAACACTAGAAAGGGTACTTAAGGAAGTAGAGTTAATCATTGGTTTTAACTTGATTGGCTTTGATTGGCCTGTTTTAGCAGCAGAACTAGGTGAGTGGGTAAAGGAATTACCCACTCTTGACTTGATGATTGAAGCTCAAAAAGCTTTAGGGCACCGTATAAGCCTTGATGCATTAGCACAAGCTACATTGGGTATGAATAAAATGGGCTCAGGGCTTGACGCACTTTACTATTATGCTGAGGGTGATTGGGAAAAGCTTGAGCGATATTGTTTACAAGACGTAAAGATTACTCGTGATCTGTATGAGTATGCTAGAGATAATCATGTTCTTTATTATCAAAAGGGTAAACGTCGCGCTCCCATCCCTATGAGTTTCACTACTAGTCCTTTTGCCGAAACTTTTAAAAAAGCTCGAGATAACAAAGGAAGTGTAAAAATAGCATACGGCAGCAAAGAACGCTTAATAGATGTATATGCCTTTGATGGTCTATACATTAAAGGTTATTGCCACTTACGCCGTGAGGTGTTGACTTTTCGTTTAGATAAAGTAGAGAAAGCTGAGGCTGTTAGCTCGAGTATTCCTCTTTTCTAATTACTTTAAGCCTCCTAAAGAAGTTTATTTAATGATCACTGCTAATTTCACAAACACCTGTAGCATTTTGTAAATTAAGAGTTATAAAATCAAGAACCTCTTGTTCTTTATTTTCTACAAATAATTCATGTGAGCCAGCTACACCAAAAGTCACTTGCTGCATTTCAGCAAAATGCTTTCCTTGGTTGTGGCGGTAACTAAAATAGTCTGTAGTTCTTATTCTTTCCGCTATTTCCATAAAACCACGTACAAAGAAATTATGGTATAGCACTATAAGACTTCTGTCACCAACACCAGCTAACTCACTTGACTTTGGTGATGGGTTACCACCATATATCCATAAAACCCTATCTTTAGGAATTGCCATAAAAGAAGCTGTGAAAAGATATCCTTTATTAGGGTCTGACATGGTGTCGGCATTAAACTTACGTACCATAGAATCATTAATAGGTACCATAGTAGTATGTTTACGATTAAGATACTCCGTACTACTAGCCTTTTTGGGAAAGTTAACATTCCCAGAGATGTGATAATCAAAGGTGTATACATCTCCTTGAAATATGTTGGCCTTAGTGTTTTTGTATATCACAATACTACATTACTATAAATTCACAATCTTTGTTGTCTGAATAATATTATTGAAGTAGAAGTATGCCTAGAAAACACGAAAATTACTTTATAGAACTTTTTACTTTCACAGCCTATTCTAATCAATTACGATTGATCGAAAATGGCTCGCCCTAATATTTAAGGCATTTTTGTCACTACATGTGTCGCAAAAGGTATTTTTAAAAATGGTTACAGTAGGAAACTAAACTTTAAAATGGAAAATTGCCAAGTCCTGAGTATGTCCTATAAAAGATTAAATGAATTACCTATCACCCGTAGTTGCTCTATATACGTAATTTTGAACCCTAACTATTATTACAGCGCAATGTCATGGAATATAACTCCTAGACAATATAGCAAGAGTACGTTTTCGATGCGAAGCATAAGCAGTATAATTTCTGCGCTGATAGTAACGAATTAGATTTAGTGATTGAGCTATTGTCAATCTAGGTAACGGTATTGCTGCCTTGAGCAGCACTCTTGCCTGTGGCAAAGTTAAAGCTGGAGACTTTTCTCCTAACATTAAACGCATCCTCACCAGAAAATGATGTGCTAGACAAGTTAATAGTATATGGTGATGCCAACCTAAGTAGCTTCTAGTTTCGTAGTGATCAAGCCCCAGTTCTTCTTTTGATTCCTCAAACGATGTTTCTATCGGCCATCTCATTCCACTTAGCCACACTAATGTTTCTAGGCTGACTTCTTCTGAGTCATTGCACAAATAATAGCTTATCTCTCTTTTCTCATTTAGGTTACGCCGAATTACCAACCACAGTTCCACTGGCTCTTCTTCTCCCCTTGTTTCCCATATTCGCTCAAAGGCAAATTCACATACTATTGGCCCTTTACTTCCTTCTTTCACTACATGTTTACTCCATTTTTCTGCTTCTATTTCCTTTGCTAACTCATCTATCCGTATTGATTCAATATTTGCCCTTGCTAGTTTCGGCTTCCTTCCCCTACCTTTATATTCAGGTACCTTGACCTCTGGCTTCTCCTTGTATACCTGCGTATCGCAAGATACTGCTGTAAAGTACTTTTTTCCTAATTCAGCTACTCCATCTCTAAACTCGATATTATTTCCATACAATGCATCTGCTAGCACATATTCAAAGCTCAAATGCCCTCTCTCTTCTGTCTTTTTTATCATTCCTAACGCTATTTCTGGTTTGGTTCTAAATTCTAGATCCTTTGGCACTCCACATTCTTCCCTTTTTTGTTCATGCTCTTTATCAAACCATTGTTCTGGTAAGTACAACTGCCCTTCTGTTAAGGTATGTCCTTTGTTACTGGCATACCCTAGGTATACTCCTACTTGACTGTTCTCCACTTTTCCTACTGATCCACAATATTGCCTTGCTACTCCTACTGAGCTTTTTCCTTGTTTTTACATTCCCTGATTCATCAACTATCAGTACTCCATCATTACCTAAACTTTCTGCAATAAGTTTTTGATGCGTGTCAATCACAGGTTCTAACTGCCAAGGGCTTTGTCCTACAAAGTTTTGCATGCTACGGACATTCAGTCCTATTGATAGTGCCATTGCTTCTATATTTTTTCGATCAAGGTTGCTTAACAAACCTTTTAGATAATGTCCTGTCCAGATCAAACTTTCAGGTCGTTTAAATGCTTCTTCAAACTCTGCTACGTATTCTTTGAGTTCTTTTGCTAGCGCTTCTATATCTGCTTCAACTAAGTTGCATTCTGGAGGACTTAAATTTACGGCCTCTTCTAATATTTCATTGTGTGCTTTATAAATGTTTTTCATAGCCTTAATTTATTATTCACACTCGCACTTTTTTCGCACTTCCCCTTACTTAATATGCAACATTGCGCTGTAATACTATTGATGCCCAAAAAATCTTAGCAGGATTTTTAGGGAGTAGAATCAAATATGGAAGTACTTACTCTAAGTATTATTGCTACCTTTATTTTGGTTTATGGTCTTATTTCCCAAAGTTTACAGCGCACAATTATCAGCGCTCCCATGTCTTTTACAATTTTTGGCTTACTTTTAAGTGAAAAAGGTCTAGCCTTAATAGATGCTCACCTAACTCTTGAAATTTTTCACTTTGTGGCTGAACTCACTCTTATCCTTTTACTTTTTAGTGACGCCTCACGAATAAGTTTAAAGTTGCTGTGTAAAGAGCATACCATCCCAATACGCTTACTAGCCATAGGTTTGCCATTAACTATAGTTTTGGGAACTTTATTAGCTTTACTGATGCCTTTTGGGTTCGGTTTTTGGGAAGCAGCTATTTTAGCAATTATCCTTGCACCTACTGATGCGGCATTAGGTCAGGCAGTAGTTAGTTTGCCTATAGTGCCTGTACGCATTAGACAAGCACTAAATGTTGAAAGTGGCTTGAATGATGGCCTTGCACTACCTCTTTTACTTTTGTGTATCTCCTTAACAAGCATGCCAGAAGAGGAGCAGGTAGGTTTTTGGTTACAATTTATTAGTCTGCAACTCATTTGTGGACCTGCAGTGGGTGTAGCAATTGGTTATTTTGGAGGTAAGTTAATAACTCAGGCAGAACATAATCACTCTATAAGTTCAGCTTTTATACGCTTATCTGGTTTAGGGCTAGCAGTGCTAGCATTTAGTGCTGCTGAGCTAGTAGGTGGTAATGGTTTTATAGCAGCTTTTTGTGCAGGTTTGACTTTGGGCAATACTGCTAGGAACATATGTAGTTCTCTATACGAGTTCGCTGAGGCTGAGGGGCAACTGTTAACTTTACTAACATTTATGTTTTTTGGTGCTATTATGTTGGTGCCTGCTCTCGAGCACCTAAACCCTATCACCTTGGTTTATGGACTTTTAAGCTTAACAATTATTAGAATGCTACCTGTAACCCTTAGTCTTATAGGGGTGGGGCTTCGTTTTGAAAGCATTCTGTTCCTAGGTTGGTTTGGTCCAAGGGGTGTTGCTTCTATTCTCTATGTACTTCTATTATTAGCAGAAAGTAACATTACAGGGCAAGATATTATTGTTAATATTGTTGTTATCACTGTACTGATAAGCATTATTGCTCATGGTGTTAGTGCTATACCCCTATCAAAAAACTATAGCAAACGCTTAGAGGACACTAAGCATAAAGAGCACAAAGAAATTGATGAAATGCCAGTAAGGTTACCTTATTATCCTTACTAATTAATGCCATAGAAAAATATTTAATAATAGAAGTCCTTAACCTTGTTTAAGCAAGGTTAAGAACTTTGTAAAAGAGGAGTTTTTTATGAAGAAGTTTGTCATATTAAGTTTAGGATTATATTTACTTGGATCCTTAGTACTGGCTCAGCAGAACTACGATCCTGACCGTCCAGACTATATACCTCCTGTTGTAGAGGTGGACACTGACTTTTATCTAGCTGAAGGAGTGCCTTTACAAGTCATTTTGGAAGCAGCTTGGAGCAAACGTACGCGAGGCTATACACAGGGCGCATTGACTTATTATAGGTATGCAGTAGAACGTTATCCTAGTTCCTATGAAGCACATACTGCACAAGCTAGTTATTACCGTGAACTAGGGCAACTAGAAAATGCACATGCTGCTTATCAAAGGGCTCTTGATGTCGCAATTACCTCCCAAGAACAAAATGGTGCTAGGTACTTTACTGAACGTGTTAGAAAAGAAATTCTTTGGGGCATCCAAGCAACAGAAAGTTTTGAAAGAGCCAACTCTAAATACTCCCAAGGTGACTATGTAGGAGCAGCAGCAGATTTCCTAATTATTACCCACAATACTCCACAATGGATTGAGGCACATTATTGGCTAGGCCGTAGCTATTTAGAGCTAGGACAACATCAAGATGCTAGAACCAAGCTTAACTATGTGGTACAAAATGCTGACGCCAATAGTGATATCTATAAGGGTGCTACTTGGCTGTTGACTACATTTTAACCTTACTTAACTTCCTTTATAATCAGTACTTCACAAATATAGAGAAAAAACCGGAAACTTGACCCAAATGAATTTTGATCACTTAGCAAGTTTACGTATAAGACGGGTGATCGGTAATTAACTTAAGCCTCTGTAGGACACACTCAAAATTTGGCAGCTTTCTATCTCAAAGCTTACTTTCTTACTAGAGCTATTTTAAAAATGTCTTTTGTGACGCATTTAGTAACAAAAATGCCTTAGATATTAGGGCGAGCCATTTCCGATCAACCGTATTTATTTTTTCGTGTTCATTCACGTTTTTGTTCTTGGTTTCTGCAACCCAGTAATAATAAAGCTATACGCATTTGGAATTCCTAGTTAACGAAAGTAATTGCGTAATATTTCTTGATATTCTAAAGGAATCCTACCTTCAGTTGTTGTTTCCTCATTAGAATATCGAAAGCTATTGGTGGGATCTGCTTGAGGGAAATTTGACTCTGCTAAGCCTGGTAAGTTCACCTCTCCTGCTAAATTGCTAGGACCATCAAGCAATTCACCTTCTAAGCGAGTAATTTCTCCCGAGCTTGGCCCTAGACTTTTGGTATTAACTGTAGATACTGTATTACCCATACCAGCACTTTCATCTTCATTGGAGATAGAGGTAATCTGATCATCTTCTTGGCTTTGCTCTTGTCCAGCTAAGTCACTATCTGGCTGAGTTCCCTCAGTGCCAGCTTCCCCCTGAATTTCTGGAGATTCTTCGGAATTGTTATCAACAGCTTGATTCCTTTGCTCGTTTTGTTCATTATTGGTAGTGTTCCCAATTTGTTCAGATTTAGATTGGTCATTAGTAGTGTCAGTGTCGGCTATTTGTTCAGATTCGGACTCAGAACCATCACTGGCTTGCTCACCTTCTTCACTCTCACTAACTTCAGGGTTCTCATTGGAGGGTATATCTTCGGGCCCACTTTGTACTTCTTCAGTGGGAGAATCAGGAGATTCAACATTTTCATTAGAGGTAATTTGTCTATCTTCAGGTTCACTTTGCACCTCTTCAGCGGGAGAGGTTGGAGGTTCTACGTTAGTTGAGTCTGAGTTTTCACTAGAGTTAGATTCCGTTTCTGCTTCTTCAAAATCCTGAGGAGGTAAATGTTCAATGGGCCTAAAGGGATTAGCAAAACTTTCTTCTGATTCAGTAGCATTTTCTAGAAGCTTTTCTAAAATCTTGTTATCAACAAGGGTAGGATCAAATTCATCATTGGTATTAGGGTCAATGTTTGAGTTAGAAGTATTTCTTCTAGAAGAGTTCCTAGTTTGGTTTTCAATAGGTAGATTTTCTTTGCTATTTAAACCTTCTTGGGCATTTCCTTGCAAATCTTGCTTTTCTTGTATTTTTTCATTATAGGTTTCTTGTCTAACCTGCTTAGGAGGTACATAAAAATCTTCTAGTAGTGACGGGACAGTTCTTGAGCTTGTAGGTAAGTTAATGCTAGGCAATAGAATTAGGATTAAGGCAATACTTAGGGGTAACAACCACAAAGGTAACATTTGTGGTAGGTTAGTTCGTTTTATTAAGTAGGAGGCTCTTTTTTTTAAAGCTTCTGTAAGACCAAAGTCTTCACTTTGATTGGTTTTTAGCTCGAGCAAAGTTCGATAACTCAAGCCAATATGCTTATCAAGCCAACTAAGCGACTTTCTTTTGCTATGACGTATTGGCCACAAAAACCCTAGCAGGAAACCTATAATTACACTCACTAACTGCCAAACAATATCAAACCCTAATAACCATGTGCAAAACGAAAAAAGCAAAGCTGCACTGCTACAAACCATTAGCCTATAATGCCAATAAAAGCGGCGTGTTAATAGCTGATAAAAATTATTTGGTGAAGTGTTTCCGTTTAACAAGTTCAAGTTCCTTGCAAAACCAATTAAATTATATGTAGTATAGCATGTCATTTTAAAAACTGTGAGCCACAAAACCGAGCTCTCATGTTATAATCAGCCAATATACCTCCACCTGAGGTGGTGGCTTGTTTACATTACCCTTATGAAGGGTGGGAAATGATGCATTTTGGAATCGTTGGGCTTATCTTACACCATAGGAAGGGGATTTAGAAAACATAGTAAAATGATCTAGTTGAAAAGAGGTCAAAAATTCAAAACCCTACAAAGAAATTTATGTTTAAGTCATTTTTGTTCTTACTAAGTTTTTGTGCTTTAGCTAGTGCCTTGGCGCAAATTGACATTGATTTAACTAAAGGTACTATAAACGATGTCTATGTGTGTGAGCTAGAGCTTGATAGTGTTATCTTATTGCTTGGTGAAGCTACCAATGTAACTAATCGCGATAGTATTTTAGTTAATGAATACACTCCTACTCACGCTCACTATGCTGATGAGGGATTTAGTTTCATGTTTAGCCCACCTTACATAGCCAATGATCAAAAGCTATTAAGTCTTACTATTTTCCTTACAGATAAAGCTGGAAGTAGTGCCAGTAAAACTACCAGTGCTTTCTCTGGCAAATTTCTACCCAAAGTAAACCTTTCTTGGAGCATTGCAGAAACAAAGCATTGGCTAGAAAATATTTCTCCATCAGGAGGTAAGGTTAGTATAACCTCACCAGAAGAGATTAAAAAACTTTATGCACGTTTGCCTAAATGGCAACAGGTACTCTATTTTCGTAATCAAGCTTATTATTATGGGGTGTCTCGAGCCTTTGAAAGCCATAGCCTAAGTTTTGGCCATAGCGAGCATAGCAAGGCTTTAGAGATTATAGTTATTGGTTGTGAGGATTTATAAATAAGGAGATTCAAAATGATTATTACAACAACAACAACATTGCAAGACAGACAAATCAGAGAGTACCTAGGAATAGTTACAGGTGAAACTATCTTAGGCGCAAATATTTTTAAGGACTTTTTCGCAAGCGTGCGAGATATAGTTGGTGGGCGCAGTGCTGCTTATGAAAAGTCTTTGCGGAAAGCTAAAGACATTGCCTTACAAGAAATGAGAGAAGCTGCTGAAGAAATGGGAGCAAACGCCATTATTGGTGTAGACCTTGATTATGAAACCCTTGGTGAAGGAGGAAGCATGTTGATGGTTAGTGCTAGTGGCACAGCTGTTGTTGCAAATTTATAAACCGATATAAATTATATAGTAGGCCAGAAAAATTATTTCCTAAAATAGGAGTTTTATCCTGTAGGACATAATCTTAACTGGAAATGAGATATTGCCAATAACTAGTGTGTAGGGGTTCAAGTTTTTGAACCCCTACAATCACGCAGGCATAAAATTTGTAGGGAAAGCACTTTCATGAATATCTATAACAATGCAAATAGTAAGTGACTTAGCACAAACTCTTATAGAAGAACATCCTATAGATACAGCAAGAGTTTTAGCAAGGCTTAGTCCTGTTGAAGCTTGGGCAACTCTTTTACTTATAGCCGAGCCCTTTCGTATAGAAATTGTTGAGAGCTTTCCTCCTGAATTTGCAGCCAAAGTATTAAAAATAGCCGGACTTAAAGAAAGCCTGCAATTAATACGAGAGATACCCTCTGAAGTTGCTACCGATATTTTCGAACACTTATCAAAGGGCTTTAAGGCTAAAATTTTAGCTAGGTTGCCTAACTTACACTCAGAAGAAATAGAAGCTCTCGCTGAGTACGATGAAGATACAGCTGGTAGCATAATGTCACCAGATTTTGTAGCTTTGCGCAATACCGCTAGAGTATCAGACGCTCTAACCCGCTTACGTCGCCTTGGCATAATAGGCCAAGCTGTTAACTATGTATACGTGGTTGATGGCGAAGAAAAGCTCAAAGGTGTTTTGGTTATGCGAGATTTAGTATTGGCACCACTAAATACTTTGCTTGAGAATGTTATGCTAAGCGAACCCATTAAGGTTTATACAGATGACGAGTTGGACCATGTAGCAGATAAGTTAATAGAGGAAAAGTTGCTGGCCCTTCCCGTAGTTGATCATAATGAAAAGCTTAAAGGAGTCATTGAAGCTACCGATTTAGTAAAAGATTTACAAGAAGAGGGTTTTGAAGATGCTCAGAAAATGTTTGGTGCTGGTTCAGATGAGCATGCTAGCTCGAGCCCACTTTACACAATTCGCCGCCGTTTACCTTGGCTCGAGGTCAACCTAATCACTGCCTTTTTAGCTGCAGCAGTAATTGGTTTTTTTGATAGCATTATTGCCCAAATGACAATCTTGGCTGCCTTTTTACCTGTAGTGGCTGGTCAAGGTGGTAATGCTGGCGCTCAGGCTTTAGCAGTTATGCTTAGAGCTTTGGCGCTCGAGGAAATAGACCCTCGCAAACCAAGGCGTGTAATCCTCAAGGAAAGTTTAGTGGGGTTTATAAATGGTATAGCAGTAGGTTTAACTGCTGGTTTAATAGCAGCTATTTTCACTCAAAATTTAGTTCTGGGCATAGTTATTTTCTTAGCTATGATGGTTAATCTTATTATAGCTGGCATAGCAGGAGCAGCTATTCCTATGTTTATGCAACGTATAGGCCAAGACCCAGCTCAGTCATCTAATATCATTTTAACAACTATTACAGACGTTATAGGCTTTGCAGCTTTTCTGGGCTTTGCTGTTTTAGCAAGATCTTGGTTAATTACTGGCTAGGGCACTTTAGCTACCTTTCTACACCCTATTTATTTAATCCCTCGGCTTGCTTAAATTTTTGGTAGTGCCCTTCATGTAATGATGAACCCTGCTGCCTTAAAATGCGCGATGACTTTAGATTTCTTAAAATGCCCAAATTGCACCTCAGATAATTTTGTTAAGAATGGTCATATTCACAATGGTAAGCAAAATTATATTTGTAAAGATTGTGGTAGGCAATTTGTTGAAGATCCTCAAAATATTCCTATCAGTGAGGGAAAAAAGGATTTGATAGATAAACTCTTACTGGAAAGATTAGCACTTGCTGCTATTGCTCGTGTCACTGGTGTTTCAGAATCTTGGTTGCAAAAATACGTCAATGACGAGTTTGAGAATATAGAGCAGGAAGTAGAAGTTGAGAAAAAAGATAAAGGGTTTCTTAGAATAGAGTGTGATGAGATGTGGTCTTTTGTAGGCCACAAAGTGTGAGCTTACCCCCAAAAACTGGACAGAAAACCCCGGCGAAATTAAGGTCCATAGAAGATGTAAAATATCTAGAATATGGAGATATAAATGAGCCAGACAAAAGGAATAAGAAAAACATATAAGAAAGAATTCAAAGCTAAAGTTGCAGCAGCAGCCATAGTTGGAGAGAAGAATCTTGCAGAATTAGCAAATCAATATGGTGTACACACCACTCAAATTAAAGAATGGAAAAAAGCTGGATCAGAAGCATTGCATGAAAGGTTTTCATTACTAAGAGGTAGAAAAGCAAGACTACAAGAACGTAGAGAGGCTGCACTGTACGAACAGATTGGCAAATTGAAAATGGAACTAGATTTTTTGTCCAAAGGGCTCAAAAACTGAGTCAAGAGGAACGTATGTTGATAGTCGATCCAAGGCACCCTCAATTGAGCATTACTAAGCAATGTGAGTTACTGAGACTGAATCGTAGTAGTTATTACTATCGACCTACAGGAATTAGTGACCTCAATGAAAAGTTGATGCAAAGGATAGATGAGTTGTATACAGATCATCCTTTTCTAGGTTATCGCAAGATAACAGCAATGCTAAATAGAGAAAGCTATAAGGTCAATCATAAAAGAGTATATCGTTTGATGTGTCTGATG
Organism: Trueperaceae bacterium; assembly: GCA_965223045.1. GTDB lineage: Bacteria > Deinococcota > Deinococci > Deinococcales > Trueperaceae > CBDCVN01. The sequence continues at coordinate 757,944 of CBDCVN010000013.1, read as the reverse complement.
GGTTTGCAAGCTATATATGCCAAACCCAAACTAAGTAAACCAAAGGAAGGACATAAAATTTACCCATACCTTCTGAAAAACAAAATCATAAACAAACCAAATCAGGTATGGGCTAGTGATATTACGTATATACGTTTGCAAGGAGGATATTGCTATCTGGTAGTAGTAATGGATTGGTATAGCCGTTATGTTGTTTCATGGGAAGTTTCGAATAGCATGAAAGCAGAGTTTTGTATAGAAGCATTAGAAGAGGCGTTGGAAGGAGAGAAGCCAGAGATATTCAATACAGATCAAGGTAGTCAGTACACAAGTCATGAGTTTACGGATATATTGAAGGCAAACGAAATAGCAATCAGCATGGACGGAAGAGGGTGCTACATGGATAATATATTTACAGAAAGGTTGTGGAGAACGGTAAAGTATGAAGAAGTATATCTAAAGGAATACAAAAATATAGAGCAAGGAAGGGAAGAAATAGGAAAGTACTTACAATTTTATAACAGTGAACGTCCGCATCAATCATTGCAGTACAAAACGCCTGAATTAGTTTACAGAGAGGAGAAAACTAAATCAATAATAACAGGATAGGTTGTTATCAAGCTTACAAACAATGTAATCTCAATTTGATATCATTTTAGTAGGTCTTAATTAACCTTAATTTTTTGTCCGATCAATTGGGTTCACCTCATACATCAGTGCCTATAGTTATCCCATCTGTTCCTGTAATATAACCGGGAGTCTCCAAAGTGTAAAAGCCATCCACTTTGGGCGATTCAGCAAAAACATTTTTCTTGGTAGTAATACTGTTTAAACCATCACTCACAGTCAGTGTAACTAGGTAAGCACCGGGTGTACTATAGCTGTGGGTAACATTTTGCCCTGTGGCTGTGGTGTCATCCCCAAAATTCCACTCATAGCTTAGATTTGAACCTACTGATTGACTGGCATCGAAAGCTACTTTTAAAGGTGCATCACCTGACAGTAGCATGGCAATAAACACTGCTTCTATCCCATTAGGTGGCTCTTGTAGCTCCACCACAATATCATCAACAACAACCTGCACTTCCTCAGAAGCACCAACAGCCAAACCTACATTAACTGGACCAACCAAACTCAAAACTACTGTTGTAACTAAAATCCAATTCAAACCGTCATCAGATTCATATACACAAACACTTTTCTCCTCTCTCAATCTTGTAGCACATTGGGGTGAGCCTTGCTGTCTCTGTACCGTTTTAACCGTGCCTGTATCAGGATAAGTTTACATACTCCACCTCCATTCCTCTACACACTAACAGTTAACAAAAAGTATAAATCTAAAACTGTAACAGGGGTGAAACAAACAAACACTAACCTTACTCTTAGTAAGCCAATCGCTTACTGAAGGTAAGTATCACTAGTGCTTACCAACTCAGGCCAGAAATAAACCAAATCAAGATAGTGCTTGAGTCTGAAAGGAATAAATCATGAAAGCTTTAAATATATCCAAAGTAGGTTTAAACAGCAAGTATTTTATTCTTGCTGCTTTAGTAAGCATGGCCCTCTTATCATCTTGTTGTCCTAGTTCTAGAGGGTATCTGAACCCCTATGAAGTACAAAGCTTACCTTCAGGCACGCTAAAAGTGTCTGAAGTAGTTGATAACTAGGAGCATATTAATGAAGTTATTTAGAATTACACTACTACTTTTAGCATTTTTAATGCTTTTAGGTGCTTGCACAACTAATAAACCCCCTGCTAGAGAAATTCCTGAAGAGGAAAAGATAGAGGAAAAAACTTTTCCTGAAGAACCGGGAAGCATACCCGATGAATTAAAAGGTATTGATGGATTGATAATTGATGAGTGGCGTGAAGTACGTGAACTCGAGATCGATGAACTTTATGACCGTACTAAAAAGCTCATAGATAGCTTTAAAGGTTTTGATGACTTTGATGAGAAAGAAAAGATTAACAAAGGCATTTTGCTAGAAGGATATTTTGGACTACTCGAGCTAAGAGAAAACCTAAATATAGGTGCCTATCGTGAGCTGTTGGAAATGCGCGAAAAACTAGGCCCCCTTATTGACTGTGAATTGGTTTTTATCCTGTTAAGATCAGGCTTACCTGTTTCACAGCAAAGCATCGATGCTTGCACACCCAAGGTAGACATTTACGCTCTTACCAATCCTTTACTATTACCTGCTTTAGAAGCTAATAAACGCATCGTGCCTATAGCACTCAAATATCCACAAAAACTCTTACCTATTAGTAGTTCTGAAGTTATTGGTGACTTGCCTAAGGGTTTTAGTCCCTTCTATGTACCTTTAGATGAATACATAGTGCTTAGAGGGGTAAGGTCATCTAGCAAGATTGCAAAAGATGCTCGAAGTAAGACCTTTACTGTGCGCGTAAGTAAATGTTACGACACTCAAGGCAACTTAATGAAAGCCTGTATTCAAAATCCCATCACAGGACAACAAGTAGCTAGTAGACAAGATGCAGACTTCATAGTCACTCAACCTATAGAACTTGGCATTCACCGAGGTTGTGACACCTGTGGTGCTGCACTTACATGGCAACTGTGGCCTAATAATGGCATAGATGAAGTACTTTACGCCAGTGGTGACGAGGTTAGTACTTCAGGGCCTTTTGAGTGGACTTGGCTAGACAGCACTTTACCTTCAGCTTTAAGTCTAGCACCTGAGAAAGACTCTCAGGGCAGAGAAACAGGTAATCTAACTTTTGCAGGTAAACTTAACGAGGGTCAGCACTCCGTATCTGGTAGATTACGCCTTAGACAAGGACCACTAGCGGTGTATAAGAATACTACTATTGAAGTTGCTGTACACTTCCTTGCTGCCAAACTTGCTGCTTTACAACGCGATTTTTCTGTAGAGCGCAACCAAAGTTTTAAACTAGATTTACCTCGGCCCTATGGAGGTGATGGCAGTAATTATACTTGGCAAGTAACTAGAGGTTCACTTAATACTTTAGGCTTACAGTTAGTACAAAATGCAGGCTTGGCTAGTTTGCAAGGTACTATAGCTGCTAATGCACCCATTGGTACTCATGAGATTGAGCTTGAGGTTCGCTCGAGCTTAGGTCACAGTGCCAAACTAATATTTTCCTTTGAGGTGAGTGTTCCCTTTAGTGTCTGGAACCAAAATACCCAGCTTAGACCTAATAATCTTTTACCGCTAACAACAGCAGAAGTAGTTATCTTAAGTGTTTTCTTTCCTCCTTTAGGTATTGCCGAAGCTGTCTATGACGCACTTGTGCCTAATAGCTTTGATGACAATGAAGAGCGTACCAATATGATGCTTAGCTACATGCAAAGTTTCGACATAGTTGCTTTCCAAGAAGTTTTTGATGAAGACAATGTAAACCAGTTTCTCAGTGGCGTAGGCAACAATTATAACTCTTCTTTTGGCCCACCAAAAACCTCTGCTAGTTTTAATCCCCTCAATCCCAAGCTACCTGAAGGCGCTTCTGGTTTGCTACTCTTTGCTAGCAGCAACTTCACTATGTCCAATCATAGTGCTGTAGTTTTTAATGACTGTCATGGTGATTTAGCTGATGTAGCTGCAGGAGCACTAAACTTTGATGAGCTAAATGCAGACTGTTTAGCCCAAAAAGGTTTTAGCTTCGATAAGATACAAATTGGCTCCAATGTAGATGAATACATTTATGTAGTCAACACCCATATGGATGCCGATGCAGGTAGCCAGTCAGATGCTGCTACTAGGGCACGACAGTTTGCACAAATTAAGAGTTTTCTTGATAGTAACGCTGATACCACTCACCCGATACTGTTAATGGGTGATCTTAATACCAGAGAACTCAGCAATAGTAGTAGTGTAACCAGTCAGTACAACACAATGATCTCAACCTTAGGCATGATAGACATTTTCCGCCAGCGCTTTCCTAACCGTCAAACCACTCCCGGCTTTACTTCTGACAATACTATAAATGCCTACGGTTTTAATTGGAATGATGGGGCTGGTAACCCAAACAGACAAAGGATTGACTATTTCTTAGTAAAACAAGGTACTCGCTATGAATTAACTCTAGATAATAATCATCCCAGACCCATATTTGTAGAAGACAATACCTCTGGTCCTTCAAGGCAATTTGACACTCGTCTGTGTCGTTCTCCGGGTCCTCCAGTTCATGGTTGGCTCATTGATAGGCCCTCCTTACGTTGTTATGTATCTGATCATTGGGGTCTAGTAACTCACTTAAGACTTATTAAACCTTAAAACCCCCTAGCTATAATAGTCTCTGTGACGCCTTAGACATAAGGTTGAATCTCAGAGAAAATTTCTCCAAATCCCCTTATTAAGGGGATTTTTTATAGTTGTCAACACAATCTGTTTCCTGTACTTACCGTACTTTCTTTTGCAGAATCTGATTCTATAGGTGTATCGCATGGAAAACATTTGGCATGTTTTATAAATGTGGTGGGGGCATATCGTATGAAAGCAAGGTAGCGTATTTACGCTGGTAAGGGCGTATACAATACACCCCTACATGGTAACATTCCTCGAGCTTATGAGGTATTTATCTCACTCTCTTGTTCATCACGGTGCTGAAGCTCATAGAGGTGGTTATAAAGTCCTTGTCTTTCTATAAGTTCTTGATGTGTTCCTTTCTCGAGCAATTGACCATTTTCTAAAACAAAAATCTTATCGGCATTATGAATGGTAGAAAGGCGGTGAGCAATAATTATACTAGTTACACCTTTACGTTTAGCAAAAAGTCCATCAAGAGCATCTTGAATTACTGCTTCAGACTCGCTATCAAGCGCCGATGTTGCCTCATCAAGTATAAGCACCTTAGTTTCTTTTAGTATAGCCCTAGCAATAGCAATACGCTGTTTTTGTCCTCCAGAAAGCTTCACGCCTCGCTCGCCTATTTCGGTATTATAGCCCTCAGGCAAATCCACAATAAATTTATCGGCATTGGCAAGCTTAGCTGCTTGAATAATGTCCTCATCAGTTGCTTCAGGTTTAGCATAGCGAATGTTTTCCTGAACACTACCTGAGAATAATGTGGGTTCTTGTGGAACTATAGCTATGGCACTACGCAAAGTTTCAAGCTTGTACTCTCGCACATCTTGTCCACCAATTAATATCTCACCTTCATCTGGATCATAAAGTCTATCTATTAACTTAGTAATTGTACTTTTGCCTGCCCCAGATGGCCCCACTAAAGCTGCTGTTTGCCCTTCTAAAATGTGGAAGCTTAAACTCTTAAGTGCAGCAACTTCTGCTTGGGGAAAAGTAAAACTCACTTCATGGAAATCCACTTCACCACTTGGTATTTGTGTTAGGGTTCCTTCTTTTTCTTCTTGTGAGTCTAATAAGTTAGAAACTCTTTCTAAAGCCGCCATACCTGCTTGCAATTGATTATTAAAGAACATCACCGAGGTAACTGGGCTTTGTAGCATGCGCTGATAGAGTAAAAAAGCAGCTAGCTCACCAAAGCTTAAACTTTCTTGCACAACTAACCAACCTCCTACCAAAAGTATAGCTCCCATACCATACTCGGCTGTTATAGTGACAAGTGCCTCCATCATGCCAACATCTTTGCGACGATTTAAATTGAGCTGCATGTAAGTATTATTTTCACCGCCAAAGCGATTAATTTCCAAAGGCTCGTTAGCAAAAGCTTTTACTACTTGGATATTGCTAATAGCCTCGGTGGCAACAGCCGTCATCTCCCCTACTCGCTTGCGTATCTTACGTGAGGCTTGCCTTAAAGGCTCTTGATAATAGCGGGTTATACCTGCTAAAAGTGGCACGACTATTAAATTAACCAAAGCTAATTGCCAGTGCATTACAAATAAAATAACTGCAACTACGACTATGCTAAAAAGCTGTCCCATCAGTCTTGTAGCGCCTGCTTGAATCATACCCTCGAGCGCATTAACATCACTAACCACCCGCGAAACCAATGACCCAGAACGTTCTTCTGTAAAACGCACCACAGGAAGCTTAAGCAAACGTGAGTAAGCTCGCATACGAATATCGCTGATGATATTTTGAGTAAAGGCATAACTTAGGTACATGCCTGCATAACCAAAGATCGCTCTAAGCAAATAAAACAGTGCAAAACCTATGCCTAAAAATAAAAACGGTTTTATCTGACCACTAGGAATTACCTTATCAAAGGCAATGCGGGTAAATTGCGGTCCAACTGTACCTAAAGCAGCAGATAAACTAATAAGCGATGATAAACCAATAACCTGCCACTTATAAGCAGCTAATAACCGCCAGAGTTGAATAATCGTTCCAAAATTTTGTGATTTCTTAATCATAACTTTTATGAATTAAAGGGAAGTTTACTTACATTTGCTGCAACCGCCTGATCACGAATCTCTATGTTTAATCTTTGCCCAACATCAGTATAAGCCTTGTTTACCCAACCCATGGCAATACTATCTTTTGTCAAAGGTGATATAGTACCAGAGGTAACTTTACCAATAACATCACCCCTGTCATCCAAAATATTGTAGCCTTGTCTAGCAATGCCACGTTCCTGAAACCTCATACCTACAAGTCTTTGTTCACAAGAAGGATCCCACATAGCACTACGTCCGTAAAAATCCTTGTCCTTAACCACCCAAGCATAGTGGCTGCACAGTGGATTAGTATCAGCAGTAAATTCATGACCATAAAGGGGAAACCCAGCCTCGAGACGCAAGGTGTCTCGAGCCCCTAAACCACAAGGCACTGCACCAAGTTGAAGCAATACTTCCCAAATGTCCAAGGCATCTTCTGGTTGACAAAATATTTCAAAGCCATCTTCTCCTGTATATCCTGTGCGAGAAACCTTGACCGAATAATTACTAATCTTTGTTTTTAAAAGGCGGTTCTTACGCAGTTTGGTTAGGTCGCTTTCTGTTTTATTGTTTAGCAGCATAGCACTAGGACCTTGTAGGGCCAAAAGTGCCCAATCATCTGACTCATTGGTTATTTCAACTTTATGACCTTTTGCTACAAAATCATTTGCTAGATTCTTAAAATGCTTTACTACAGCATCTATATTACCTGCATTACAAACTATTAGATAGTCGTTTTCACCTTCACAGTAGATATAAAGGTCATCAATAAGTCCACCTTTATTGTTAGGTAACATTGAGTACTGCCCCCGTCCAATTTTGAGTCTAGTAGGATCATTGAGTGTAGTATAATTCAGAAAATCTACAGAATCCTTACCTGTTATACAAATTTCACCCATGTGACTGACATCAAAAATCCCGCAATTTTGACGTACTGCAATATGCTCCTTGTTAATACCTGTTGGGTATTGTAAGGGCATTTCCCAACCTGCGAAGTTGACCATACGAGCGTTTAAGGCAAGGTGCTTTTCGAAAAGAGGGGTCTTTTTTAATAACATGAAAACAGTTGCTCCTCGTCTATTGCATGTTGTTTTGTATCTACATGGTGTGCTGCTGGATAATCTTCAAGCACTCTTATACTCACTCTTCAAAATCCACAATCTGACCATTATAATTTTCCCATTTTGATACTACACTTTTACTTTTCATATGTTTTGGAGGTTGTAATCTTTTAGAATTTTTAAATTTTATTCCTGAAAACTGCACTGTAGATAACCTAGCCTTAAACATTTCTGGTACATCTTTTATTTTAGTTGGCACTGATGGTGAGTAAATTCTTTCGTAGGGTAAGGCTTCATAGGCAGGGCTCGAGTTATAAATAAAAAATCCAAAAAACTCTGGTAGATTCATCCTTCCTTCATGAATATTGTTAAGGAGAAACATTTTCTTTATTTTCCCTTTTTTATGAGCTCTTTTAAGTAACTTTAAAGAACATTCCTCTACATAAAAAATGGTTTTGCTTGCATCAAACCAGATAATGCAACCTTTGGACTTAATTTCACTTATAACTTCTGCAGACTCAACAATCAAAAAAACTTCCTTGAGTCTTCTAACATTAGCTAATTCTGGACTTTGTAATAATTCTTCAGATTGAGCTGTGGTTTCTAGCTTTTTTCCTATCAAGGAATAATCTTCTTCAGAGCAATAAAAATGAACCCAACCTTTTCCAGTGATTTCATTACTATTAATAAAAATAGAGTCAAATACTGAGTCTTCAGAAGTAAATTTATTTAGAAAATCAATAGGAACTGCTCCTGATTGACTTGTATTAAATATGGCAATATGCCCATCTTTATCAATAGCAGCCCATTCTGTGTCTATACCTTGTGCGTTTGGATAATCTTCAAACTTAACTAACTTCCCTTCATAATTAATCCAAGATGAATACCAGCCTCTACTTTTCACATGTTGAGGAGGCTGTAAATTCTGATAATCTCTAAACTTAACTCCTTTGAAAACAACCGTGGAAAGTTTATCTCTAATTGATTCTGGCATATCTTCTATTTTCTTTGATGTTTTAGGTGAGTAAATCCTTTCATAGGGCTCAATTGAATTTGCCTCATAAATGAAGAATCCTAAGAGCTTTGCTACCTCTTTGTAATCAAAGTAGAAATCTGCATAGGACTTTATTTTCCCCTTTTGGTAAGCCTTTTCAAGTTCATCAGTGGAATAACATTCTCTTATATAAAAGATCGTTTTTTCTTTGTTAAAATAAACGATCCCATCTACAAATGTTAGGTCATCTATAACCTTTTCTGACTCAACAACTAACAAAATCGCATACTCCACATCATTGATCGGCTTAGGTTCTTTTGAAGATTCAGACTTTTCCGTAATAATTTCCTGTATTAAGTTATAATCACATTCCAGATAAATCCAACCTTTTTCATCTTTTTGCAACCAAGCTTCAATAAGAATATTGCCTACATTTCCTTCTTCATAAAACTTGTCTAGAAAATCTACAGGAATTGCCCCTACATCAAATGAATAGAATTGAGCTATGTGACCATCTTCATCTATTGCATACCACTCCGTATCCATACTGTGTGCTGCAGGGTAATCTTCAAACATTTTAGCTCCTTAGGACTCCACAAAATTCTATTTCTGTTTTTTCTAGTGCTGCTTTTAAAGCTTTAACTGTTAAGCTTTCTAGTTTGGTTCTTGCCTTAGTATACGAGCACCAACTAACAGTTTTATCCCAAGCTATAGAGCAAAACCTTTCACTTTTACCACATTGGTTTAGACAGGTCATAGATTGAAATGGCTGCTTACCTGCTACTTCATAAATATCTTTAGGTGTGGGTATATCAAATATTTTCATCGGCAGGTAAATAATTCTTTTATTATCAATGCCATTAGCCCTTAAAAGCTCTGCAGCACTCTTGGCAGCAGTTAGATTTTTGATAGAGACTAAAAGGTTTACACCACTTTTTATGTCCAGCAGTTCAATTTGCTTTACTTGTTTAATTACCCTATCAACTTCTTTTTGCTTGTCTGGAAAGTGTATAGAAATATGAACTTTTTCTGGTCTAGCTTTCTCAAGTAACTGTAAATTTTCATCATTTAGCAGCAAACCATTAGTAGTAATGCTCCTGTGAAGTAGCCCTTGCAGCTTAGTCAGTATTTCAAACAAACCCTCATATTCTAAAGGTTCACCACCACCAAAAGATACCGCCTTAGTACTGTGTTTACTACAATCAGAGACAAAGTCTATAACTTCAGTAACTGACCATTCAGTTTGGCCTTTGGAGGTGCTCGAGTTATAACAAAACCAACAAGATTTTTGGCACCTATTAGTTAGTTCTATAGAAATACGCTGCATTCAAAATCTTAATATACACCACAGAATATTTACAGCTAGGTTCAAATTCAAGTGGGCCAAGAAGTTGATCCACTGCTTGCCATTTAACCTATATGTAAGCAATATGAATTTTTCACAATTTTTGCTAAAGTTGAGCCTAGCAATGACAAATGAGGAATTAAAAGAGAAAATATTTCGCGCTTTTGCTAAAACCAACTTTCCTGGCGAAGCTTTCTTAGTTAATAGCGTTCAGGGTGACGAACCTTACTTACTTAAAGAGGAGTTTAAGGACAAAGTAGATTGGACAAATTTGGAAACTGATTTCCTAGATGCTGCACCTGATGGTTACGCATCCGCTCTAAGCTTCTTTTCTGACGAAGCATTGATGTTTTATTTGCCAGCATTTCTTATAGCTGATATCGATGAAAAGCTCTCAAGTGCTGATGTGGTTTTTTACCTCACACACGGACTTACTCAGAATTCAAAGTCTATAGTTATTAATCAAAAACGCTACGGTGCAAGGACTTGGTGGGATTATGCAACCTTTAGATTTTCAACCTTTTCAAAGGAAATGGTGCAAGCAGTGATAGCTTACTTGGAACTTAAAGCTACTCAAAATGAGTATAGTGCAAATGCTATTAGGGAAGCACTAACCCATTATTGGTATAAAAGAGCCTGATTCTAATTGGTTTTAGCACTTCTCAATTCAATGGTCTAAACTGCTCTCTACATATGTAGTGTAGCTAGGTCGCCGAGGTGTCTCAACAATAAACAACTGGCTTTCTTTAGATGCAGCTAGAGTAACTGATGATACAGTTTGAATAATAGCATAGTCATCTTTATTTGCCTGCTGCCCATCAAAAGTAACCGCTCCATCTATTACATATATAGAATATACTTTGCTTAGGTCAAGCTCGAGCTTATGCTCAGCATTTGGTGAAAGAGTAAGCTTTCTAATACCCAAGCCTTGTGTTTCTGCTTGAATAGGACCACCATTACCAACATAAACCATTGTTTTAACACCATTAACAGTTGTCTCTGTAAATGAGTTTGCTTGATAGTTTTGGTAGGTTGCTTGTTGCTTTGAATACCTTTTGAAATCTGGATCAAACCAAATTTGTAAAGTTCTAGAACCTTTTACATAGCGTCCAGCGTGCTGCATTCCCCCACCAGCTTGCATGAATTGAACCCCACCTGCGGGTAAAGGTGTCCATTTTTCTGTGTTGGTATCACTTTCTCTTAAAACCAAAGTTCCATCAAGAACAAAATTCATGACTTCAAAACCTTCATGGAGGTGTAAGTCAAATTTTTGGTCTTCTTTTGCTTCAATATTAGACCACGCAAACAAATTAGAATAGGCTTTGGTTTTACCATATGCAGGAAAAGATATAGGTCTATTTTCGTAAACTGTGCCACCGAGCAAAATATTCCGAACTTGCTGTTCTTTGGGGATTATTTTAATATAGGGTGTTTCACTAGAAGTCTTTGAACCATTAGCTGATGATTCCTCTGATAAATTTTGATCATAAGATGAAACTCGAGCTTTATTTTCTTTCTCAAAAGCTAACCTTGCTGCTTCCTCAGCAAATGAAGGACCAATACTGGCTGGGGGATTTGTACTTTCTTGATCAGACAACAAAAAAGGGTTAGCGCGTAAAGTAAAATCATTGCTATTACCACTACCAGTGATTTGTGAAGCAGGCTCGAGCAAAAATAGGGCAACAATAAAACTCCTTTTAATTTCTTCATTAGCGTTACTCAACAAATCAGTAAACGCACTTATAAACGGTTGTTTTTGGATCTCTTCCCAAAAAGGATCTTGGTTAACCCACCCTGTATTCTGAATACTGTTAATCTGTAGTGTGCTTAGGTTTAGGGGCTCGAGCACAGACTGAACATGTGATTGATAAGCCCCTGCTAGTGGATTACCTGCAATTAGCCAAGACAACTGAATAGTTTGGGGTAAATAGGCTAACTTTGCATATTCTTTTACCCAAGCTTCAGCAACTTCTGGCGGTGCTCCTATTTTTTGCAGCATAGAAAATAGTGTAAATTCTATTTCAATAGGCTTACGATAAACTTTGGCTTTAAGCCCAGAAACTTCAACACCATATTGATAGTTCAATCTGTCAAGATAAGAAACTCTTTGGAATACATCTTCAACACTAGCATTATGGTTAAGCAAAGGCTGCTGGTAAAGATATTCATTGCTATTAAATCCCCTAGGTATTCCATCACGGCTTATAGTTATAGTCTGAGCAAAACCCATCACACCTATTCCACTAGGAATTGCCCCACCTGTTTGTAAGATAGGTGTACTGGACGCCATAAAGCGCCCCTCAGCTTCAGGAAGTAAACCAACTTCATTAGAGGGGTCTAGCCATGAGCCCCATGTTTCTAGTCCTTCAAGTAAATATAACAATGAGGTTTCAAGTGTTGTTTGTTTTTTGGTGTATAGGTGCTCGAGTGTTCCAGCATAAGCAGGCATACTTCCATTAGCAATTCCCCCTTCTGAACTAACTATTCCCCCTATGACTAAGACAAGGTAACCTACTACCAACATATTAAAAAAGTATTTCCTACATAAAAGGGTTTTCATATAATAATTACTCCTAATAAAACTTTCATTTAACCACTTAACATGTTACCCATATGGTGCTGCTTGATAAACCAAATCTGCACTTGCATAGACCTGAATTTAAACACTACGCTTACAAATTCACTCAAATCCACCTATAGGTAGCTATTAATGTTGTGTTCCTGCTTCACAAAAGTTCACCTTTGCCAACCAAATTGGTGAGACGAGGCCAGCACTTTCCCCTTCACAGGCTGTCACCGTGAAACTCACGGACTTTACTGCTATTTTCTCTAAGTTCTTAGCAGCATTTATGTCTCTAAGGTATGTATTCCCAAAGCAGAGCTTGAATTTGTTTCAAAATGTCCCATTCTTAGCTAGTTTAAAGCATACCTCGTCATGAATATAGATTAGGCCATCATAACTAGATTGTTCTAGTAGATTTTATTAAGATATTCATAATAAAACCAAAGTAGGTAAGATGTAATGCATTAAGATTCTTTGCTTCACTCAAAATAACATCTTATCATTTGGTGACAAGACTTATCTGAATATATAATGTCATGAATTAGAATTTGAGAAAGGACTTACCTATGGAAAGAAAAAGTATGTATTCACCCGAAGTGTATCAAGATTGTCTAAATCGAATTGAAAAACTAATTTCTGAATCTAGACCCCAATGGGGAAGTATGAGTGCCGCACAAATGCTAGCACACTGTGCTGAAATACAAGAAGTTTCCAATGGCAAGGAATTGAAGAACACTCCCTTTATAGCAAAGCTCTTCAAAGGCATGATTCGTAATATGGTTGTAAATGAACAACCATACCCGAAAAGTACCAGAACACACCCCCAATACAAACAAACAACAGATAAGGACTTTGAAACTGAGAAAAAACGCCTACTTGATTCCTTGGATAAATTTGTAAACATGGATGAGGAAGAAGCTAAGCAAATAAAACATCCTCTTTTTGGAAAGATGACTCCTGAGGAAAAAGGATGGAGCACATATAAGCATCTGGACCATCATTTAAGCCAATTCGGTGTTTAATTCAATGTTTTCTTTATGCTATATTCTAACAACCTTTATGTTTCAGAAAATTACTATGCAAAAGGTTATAGACATGCAGATTGACATCCTATAACTTCTCAACGCTGTTTATCAAATACTAATTGATGAATAAACACACCTGTTATGAGAATTGTATTTTAGGAGTTTAAAATCTTGAACCCCTGCAACCTATGCTTATAAGACCTATCATGGGGCCCTGAGGGGTCTGAGGATACTTTCAGGTCTCTGTATAATTTTTGAGCCAACTGAAATGAATTATTAAGTTGACTGCTTGCTTATGAAACTTATCATTAGTCATACTTCACCTGACTTTGATGCACTTGCTAGCATAGCACTTGCTAAGCTGGTACATCCCGGCACAAAGGCAGTTCGTTTAGGTAGCTTGGGGACACAGCTCGAGGCTTTTCTACATCTGTACCGAGACTATCTAGATTTATTAAATGCTGATCAAGTCAACTTAGATGATGTTGAAGAACTAATCATCGTTGACACTTCTGACCCTAGGCGGATTACTCCTTTTGATCAGCTCTTAGGTAAGGTACCTGTAACCCTATATGACCACCATCCACCTCCAGAGAATGCTATTCCTGCTGTTCATGGTGTTTGCCGCAATGTGGGTGCAACAACTACTATTCTGACTTTGCTACTTAAGTCACAGGGTATAATGATTCCTCAAGCACTAGCTAGTTTGGCACTTCTAGGCATTCATGATGATACTGGCAATTTGACTTATGAACTCACTCATCCAGAAGATTATGAGGCGGCTGCTCATCTGTTAAGAGCAGGTGCTAGTTTAGATCTTGTGCAGCACTTTGTCCAAGAACATTACAGTGAAGCACATCGGAAGCTGTTTGCAGATATGCTCGAGAATACAGAAGAAAAACAAATCCTGGACTGCTTGGTCGTGCTGAGCCATATAAAGAGCGATACTTATGTTAACGGTCTTGCACCACTGTGCAATCAACTTTCAACATTTTATAACGCTGATGCTGCTTTCATCATTGCCCGCATGGCAGATAAGACCCTAATTATTGGTAGAGCTTCTGGTAAACTTGATGTTGGTAGCGTGCTTGCTGATGCTTTTGATGGTGGAGGTCATCAAGGTGCAGGCTTTGCACGTACAGAAATGTCCATCAGTGAAGCCAAGGCATGCTTATTGGAAAAGTTGCCTAATTATGGGCAGGCCCCCATTTTGGCTAAGGATGTTATGAGTTCACCTGTAAAAACCATTGAAGAAGCCGATACTGTTACAAAAGCACAAAGTTTACTTTTACGCTATGGTCACAACGGTTTGCCTGTTCTTAATAATAAAGGTGAATTAAGCGGGGTCATTTCACGGCGCGATTTAGATAAAGCCATACAACATAAAATGAGTAACATGGCTGTTAAAGGGTTTATGAATAGAAGGCCCATTACAGCAACTGAAACCACATCACTCAATAAATTAGAACACTTAGTGGAACGCCATAACATTGGGCGAGTTCCCATAATGGCTAGGGAAAATGACAACAGCGAACTAGTGGGTATTGTGACCCGAAGTGATATCATTAGAGTTAGGCATCAAAGTAAAGCAACTGCCTTAAGTGAATCACAACAGAAAGCTAGGGAACTACTCTTAAAGCTTCCACATGTTGCTCGTAAAGCACTCAAGGTTGCCAAAGAAAAGCTAAGTAAGGGCCATCTTTATCTTGTTGGGGGTACGGTAAGAGACGCAGTTTTGGGTGTTTCTATACAAGACATTGATCTAACTGTTGAAGGCATTAGCTCTAAGCAACTTGCTACAAACTTACAACAAACTTTAGGGGGTGAACTCGCTTGCCATTCATCTTTTGGCACTTGTACTCTTAGACTTAAAAATGGTTTAGTTTTGGACATTGCTACAGCCCGAGACGAATACTACCAACACCCCGGTGCCCTGCCCAAGATAATCCCAAGCAGTCTTTACAAAGATATCAACCGGCGAGATTTCAGTGTTAATGCTTTAGCCATTAGACTTGGCCCGAAACCTGTTGATCTTATTGATCCTCACAGTGGTCTAAGTGATTTAAAGGCAGGAATTTTGCGAGCCCTACACCCCCTTTCTTTTGTTGAAGATCCCACGCGGATTATACGTGGGGCACGTTTGGCTGGACGGCTTAATCTAAACTTTGATGAAACAACGCTTGACCAACTGCCTGCTGCGCTAGCACCCGAAGTACTAGCCAGTATCAGCAAATCCCGTTTGCGAGCCGAGCTAGAACTCACACTTCAAGAAGCAAGGGTTACACCTGCACTCTTGAAGCTAGAGGAAACAGGTGCTCTCAAAGCAATGTTTGGCATGTCAGTGGAGCGGTCTTTGCTCGAGAACTTAGATAAGCTTCGTCACAGCTCAATTGTCCCTATCGAAAGCTACTTTCTAGCTCTGTTACTAGATATTTTAGATGATGAGCTTGAAAGTTACCTTGAGTCTTTCCAATGGCCCAAACGCTATCTTGAAACCACTGAGCGCATAAAAATGATACGTGAGCAAAATGATATTACCCGTAAACAAGTTGAGCAAAGCAGTGATGGTGAACTCATACTTATTCGCGCGTTCAGTCGCGAGTTAGAAGCTCAGGTATTCGAAATGCAAGCGTCACTTAGTGAGCGTGTTTTACGAGGGCAGGATATTTTAGACTTAGGTCTGCCAGCAGGGCCAAAGGTGGGGGCTATTCTTGCTGAAGTTGCCAAGTCTCGACATCAAGGGCGTGTTAGGGGATTTTTGGAGGAACTTGAGCTGGCTAGAGAGCTTGTACAGAAGGACTTCAATTAATCTGATGGTCATCCTTAGACAGAACTATAGTTACCCAGAAAAATCTTTTCCTTTTATCCATAGAGTGAAATAAGGTAGGAAAAATCACTAAGAATAATTGCTTCTTAGGCAATAGAACACCTACTACCCAGTGTAATCTTCTTTTGTAAACCAACTAAAACTTATACAAAACTTGCTTATTTTCCCCGCTTAACACTATCTCAAATCATTAATTCCTTTGGTACTGGTGTTTTATAAAACTCAAATGCCTCCCTCAATCTTTTTATCTCTTTTTTCATTACTCCCTTTATTTCCTCTACCCTCATTGGTATTCCCTCCATCATTACCTCCAAATGCTTCCTTAAATCTGCTTGTGTTTCCCAGCATTTATTATGTATGTACTCCTTCTTTAAATACTTCCATAGCCTTTCTATTGGGTTGAAATCTGGTGAGTATCCCGGTAGAAATTCTAACCTCAACCACTTTGAATTCTCTTTTACCCACTCTTGCAACCACTTCGCCCTGTGAAATGGTGCATTGTCACATATAAGCATTATCTTTGCTTCCCTCATCTCCCTTTTCATGTGGCAGATAAACCTTCTAAACCTCTGAGCATTTACCTTGAACTTTGTTAGCACTCCATGGAATTCTCCTGTCCCTAACTCTAATGCCCCTATCAAATTTACTCTCCCATGTCTTCCATAGTTCTTGATCTCTACTTTTTCTCCTCTTAGCCCCCATGTGCTCGCTAGTGTTCCCTGCGTTTGGAACCCTACTTCATCTTGATAAAATATCCTCCATCCTGCCTTTATCTTCTCCTCGTACAGCTTTGGTAGTGTTTCTTGTATCCACTTTCGCCTCTTCTCTTCATTCTTCCTATACAGCAAATGTATTGCTTTATGGAAACTTAATCCCAGTTTCCTTAAAAGCTCTGGTAAATACTTTACTGACAAACATACCCCAAAAAGGCTTTCTATGAGAGTAAAGACCCTTCTGGCAACCCAAACTTGCTGGTTAAACTCTGTAATGATTTTCTTGATTAGCTCTAGTTGCTCTTTAGAAAGTTTAGGCGGCCTACCAGTTCTTTGTTCATCTTCTAAGTTAAGCGATTTTTCAAACTTCTTTCGCCAGTTTTTTACTGTTTTTACTGAGACACCGAACATTTCTGCTACAAGCTTAATATCTTTGCCGGAATACAGAGCTATAAGGGCTTGAGTCCGTAGTAAAGCGTTTGCATCATTTCCCTTTTTATAGCGACGGCGTAGTCTTTGTAGTTCTTCTAGTTTTTGTTTGCTATCATTATTTGCCATGATTAGTCTCCTTTGGGTTATTATTGGAATTATCATGGCATTATTTTTCCTGTTTTAGGGAAAGAATTTATCTGGACATCTATAGCTCGAAGCTTATTTTAATGAATGCAGATTATACATATCTAACTAGGCACTGCAAGGGATTTGGGCTCGTTCTGTTGAAAATCCAGAAAGTAGTTGGGAATGTGCAAAGTAAGCTGTTCAATCCGTCAAAACCCCTGAGCTTGAGTCGTTAGGTCAGCTGTAAATAAACTTCTTATCGGTATATGTACTAGTCTTGACAATACCTTGACACTCTCAAGCTAAACTGAAATCAGCTTTTTGCTAAAGCATCTCAACTAGGTGGTTTTTATCAAACTTTACCTTAAATATTCAGAAACCTAGCTTGTCGCTGTTTAAATAAATTAGGAGGTATTTGTGCAATACCTAAGGTCGTTTTTAGTAATTTTGGCCAGTTTAATTTTGGGAGTATGGGGCTTTAGCCAAACTGATAAAGAGGTTTTTTCTTTTGTAGCTATAGGAGATATGCCCTACGGTAAAGCTGAAACAGCTTATCCACCCTACGAGCAACTTATTAGTACCATTAATGAGTTAGAGCCAAGTTTTACCATACACATTGGTGATATAAAATCAGGTTCAACAGAATGCTCTGATCAAGAATTCCAAAATCAGCTTGACTTTTTCAATAGTTTTAATAGTGCTGTGGTTTACACCCCCGGCGATAACGAATGGACAGATTGTCATCGTGAAAAAGCTGGCGGTTATGATCCCATTGAACGCCTTGGTAAGTTAAGAGAGATATTTTTTGCTGAGGCCATGACTCTTGGTAAAAAACCTTTTGAACTCGAGCGCCAACCAGACCTAATGCCCAAGCAGAGTCTTTATGTTGAAAATAGTCGCTTTGTCAAAAATGGTATTATGTTTTTGCAAATTCATGTTGTTGGCTCTAACAACAACTTTGAGGTACGTGATGCAACTGCAGTAGAAGAATTTGTTGCTCGAGACCAAGCCAACATAGTTTGGGTAAAAGACTCGTTTGCAGTAGCCAACACACAAGGTATAAAGGCTATTGTTGTTTCTATCGCAAGTTGTACCCAAAAAACGCCACTTTTGCCTCTAAAAACCCTGTTACCAAAGTCGATATCATGATTTTTTTGCTTTTTTCAAGTAGCCATAGCATATCCTTGACACAGCAAGGTTTTATTTTTTATAGTATAGCCACTGATGTCTGCTACGATAAATACACATTTTAAAGTCCAGTGTATCCAAACAGGTAAGGCTGTGCATGGCATCCACCTTCGGGATTATGTCCAAGGACACATACAAAAACGTTCAGGATCATTATTAAAGAAATACAAGAAGAATTGGGGAAAAGGTCAGGCACTTGCGAGGGTAGCTAAAACACTTAACCTGACGGCCAGAAGTGGAATTAGGACTGGTGAAATGTTCATTTGCTGGAACACTGTTCCAAACGGAGGGCAGAAATATGCTCTAGGCCTGATGGGGGTCAGTGTGTAGCCATTTTTTATAAATTTTAATTTTGCCCTAAAACCTCAAACAGCACGAGATTTTGGGGGTCAAAACCCCTACTTTTTGATGACAAAATGCGTTCTATGCATGCAGATGTGTTTGACATATCAGCCTATTATGCTCTTTTTCCACGCCATTCTGGCTTCTTAGAATCAATCGGTAATACATTAATACCTTTGGTTGAGGAATTTGGCAAGCCTGTTTTGCTAATTCATGGTGATAGCCATACATTTAGGATTGACCGTCCCTTTAAAAATAGTGAAGGTAACACTTTATCTAACTTAATTAGGTTAGAGGTTTTTGGCTCTAGCAATGTTCATGCAGTAAAAGTCTTAGTTGAGCCTAGTGCCATTAACAGCTCCCTATTTGCTTTCCAGACAGTTTGGGGTACAAGTTGGTGAGTTAACTTTGGCTATTATCGCATAGCATATAACACATTGATAGATAATCTTTACTACTGATGTGTATAGTGCCAATGGCGAAATCTTTTGATATTCTTGTAATGAAATTCTAATCAAACTAATAGTCTCTAGTGAGATAATGGGAGATTGACCTCTTGTAAATGAATTACTTTAGGCAGGAGGTGGCAATTCTTTGTTTAACGTACATATTGCACTTTAAGGGATATGTAAGGAAGTGGGAATTACTATGCAAACTATGCAAACGCTTTTCATTACAGCATTAGCTGTCTTTATGTTATCTACAGCATTAGCACAAGATAACTTTTCAGAGCAGGTACATACTAATCAAGGTCATCTAGCCACACTTATTTGTACAGACCATAGAAACGAATTAGCTGCTCGAGGACTAGGGCCTATATTTATGCACAAGAATAAATACTGTGTAGCATTTACTGACAGTAGTCAACAGATTCTTCAAGATTTTGCTGATTGGATTTATAATAGTATATTTGAGGTTTTCACTGGCACTGTAGCTAATAGCTCAGCTATCAATCATAACAAAGACAAGCAAAACACTGTTTTCTTAGATGAGTTTATTGATTGGGTTACCGGAGAGAACTTCAGCGGAGATATGGAGCGTTACGCTGGCAATGACAAAGATCAATATGCTACTAACAATGCTAAAAATGTGGCTGCTGAAGAGAGTGAAAACAAGAGTGAAATAAGCATCTCAATAGTACAGTAAAAACAGCAATTCCCGCTCGCACTGAATTATTCATGCTCTACGGAAAATCTAGCTGAAGGATTTTTAAGTTGTTTCTCCAGCAATATTTTAAACACCTTATTTTTTAAGGCGAAAAATCCATTCATTTTCTTACTTTTGTTTTGCTCCATCAAACCTCAAAAAGCGACATTAAGTTTTTTATGAGAAGATTTGACCAAAAACGCATCGTTTTTCTTATTTACCCTATCCAGAAAGAGATTAATTTTGATGAGTAGTGATTTCTTAGTAATTTTCAAAGTCAAAAAACATTGCGAAGCTTTATGAGAGACTATATGTCCCTGACGGCATTTTCGGACGAAGCGGGAATTGCTGTCGTATTACTAAGCCATGCCTTAGATCGCATTATACTTGCAATCAACATCCTTACTTCACAGTCTGGATACGGCTTAACGCACAGGCATTTGTCTTGACAGTTTCACACCCAGAGATTACTCTCTACGCATGTGCCAATAGGCTACAATTGACGGAACAATTGGTTTTATCTCTCTTCTAGGCGAGTAAAACAATATTCTAAGCGACTTCACGTCGCACACATGCATCTTAATGAATTCGTATCTCACTTGAGCTGTCTCGCAAAGTAGGCTGAAGCTTTTTTAGGATCTCTGTCTCAAGTTTCAACTGACGATTCTCCTCTCGTAAGTGCCTCAGCTTCTTGAGGTGTTGGCTGGGCTTGTTTCATCCCAGGGACTAGACGTCCTTCTTCATATTGTTCTTTCCATTTATATAAGTTATTGGGACTTATAGTCGAATAACTTAGGGTTGCGGTTATCCAAAATTTATGAAACGCTTTCTGGTAAGATAAAATAGCAATTAAACCTAAAATACAACTGCAATTTAAACGCATTCGACTATATACCTAAACGTTCTGCAGCTTTCACTACACTGTAGCCTTCATTCAATACCAAACGCACTGCATCGAGTTTGAACTCTATAGTGTACTGCCGTTTCTTTTGACTCTTTTCCATTTTGGACTCCTTAATATATTTTCTCTACATTAAGTGTCCACTGTAATAGGCCAACTCCATCAAGCGGTGGTCAAGATTTATGGGCTTATTTCTTGTATATATGCTACTGCTAGCCCGACTGGCCTTTAAGGTTTCCCGCAAGGCAATTTAAATGGTTGGCCAAGTTACCTAAACTTATGATGACTGCATTTCATTTTAATATTCAGTAATTCTTTCCAGAAAGGACTTAATCTTACCATGCTCGCAAATACTCCTCAATTTTCTCTTCATGCACATCATTTCTCTTAACTCTGTGGTTTACTGAAGCTTAACTGTAAAAAATGGGAGACACCTCCTAAGAACTAAGCTCTTGACAAAGTCTTGACAAGGCTAATAAATACTGTGTTTTTGTACAGGAGGTTTTTATGCAAAAGTACCTCATGGCTATTTTGCTACTGAGCTTATTCATTATTAGTTGCACAAGCAGTGACAAGACTAATCCCTTATTAGAATGGCTTTCTCCAAACAATGAAGAAGTTGTAAGTGGAGAAGTAATATTAAAGGTAAAAGCTACAGATAATAAGGAAGTTACCAAAGTAGAGTTCTTCTCTGGTAGCAATCTATTAGGTGAAGGTAACGCTGTTACAGGAGAGGCAGATAACTATAGCCTTTCTTGGGACAGTACTACTGTTAATAATGGCAGTGTTACCTTAAAAGCAAAAGTTACAGATAAAAGTGATAACACTCAAGAAGTAGAGCGAAAAGTTACAGTAGATAACTTACCTTTACAAGGCGATAAGAGTGTAGAGTTTTCTAGCAAGGCAAAAGCATTTACCGTGCAGATATTACATGCTGCTGACCAAGAAGGTGGTTTGGATGCCATTAATGATGCTCCACGCTTTTCTGCAGTGGTAAATGGCCTTAAAGATGATTTTGAAAACACTCTAATACTTGCTTCTGGTGATCTTTATATTCCGGGTGCTTTCTTTAATGCCTCAGGTGGCGAAGCAGATATAAAAATCTTAAATGGTATAGGTACGCAAGCTGCTGCTATGGGTAACCATGAGTTTGATCTAGGGCTTAATGTTATACGTGGTCTTCTTAGCGATACTCAGTTTCCCTACTTGACTAGCAATGTAGACTTTACAGGAACAAGTCTAGAGGATTCCGTTCAAGACCCCGGTCAAGAAGCAAGTACCATACCAAACAGCATTTCTAAGAGCACAGTTATTACTGTAAACGGTGAAAAGTTTGGTATTGTAGGAGCAACTACGCCACTTTTGCCTAATATTTCTTCACCGGGAGATGCCAAAGTTTCCCCTACAGACCCTAATGATTTAGATGCCCTAGCAGCAATTATTCAAACTGAGGTAGATGCTCTCACTGCTACTGGTATTAACAAAATTATTTTATTAGCCCACTTGCAAGACATCAATAATGAAATTGGCCTAGCTGGCAGGCTCAAGAATGTTGATATTATCATTGCTGGAGGGTCAGACACCTTGCTAGCAAAAGCTAGTGATCACATTCGCGACGAGTTTGGCAAGTCTCGCAGGGGTACTTATCCGCTTCTTTTCAACTCAACCCCAACAACAAATAGCTTAACTACTCTAGACACTAATGAACCTATTGCATTGGTCAATACCGATAGAGAGTATCGCTATGTGGGTCGCCTTATTGCTGACTTTGATGAAGATGGCATCTTAACTGGCATAGATCCCTTAAGTGGTGCTTATGCCACTGATGAACAGGGAGTAACAGATACAGGTAACGCTGCCCCAGCTCAAGAGGTAGTGGACGCAGTTAATGAGGTTAAGGCTGTTATAGAAGAGAAAGATGGCACTGTATTTGGTGCTACAGATGTTTATTTAAATGGGGCTCGAGAATCTGTAAGAACCGAAGAAACAAACCTAGGCAACCTAACTGCTGATGCTAATTTAGCAGCTGCTAAGAAGTCTGATGCCAGTACTTTAGTTTCTATTAAAAATGGTGGTGGTATCCGTGCTGCTATAGGTGCTGTAGAGCCGGGACCAGATGGTAAGAAGATCCCTCCGGTTGGCAATGAATTTGGTAAGCAAGATGGTGACGTTTCTCAGTTAGACATAGAGAATGCCTTGCGCTTTAATAATGGTTTAACCCTGTTAACAGTGAAAGCTGCAGAACTTCGCAATATATTAGAGCATGGTGTAGCTGCTTGGACAGAAACCGCTACCCCCGGGCAGTTCCCACAAGTAGGTGGTGTGAAATTCAGCTTTGATCCCAGCGGTCAAGCTATAGAATTCAACCAAGATAATGGTGAATTAATGACACCCGGTGAGCGCATTCGCAGTATGGTTATTGTCAATGAAGCAGGCAATATAATTGATGTAATAGTCAAAGATGGTGAGTTGCAAGGAAATCCTGATCGCCAAATACGTATAGTAACTTTAGGCTTCCTAGCTACTCTTAGAGATAATAACCTAGGTGGTGATAGCTATCCTTTCCCTGATCGTGAGCGGGTTGATTTAAAAGATGGTGAAGATGACTTTGGTGAACAAAAAGCTTTAGCAGATTACCTAGCAGAAAACTTCCCCCGTGAAACTCCCTATAGCGAAGCTGATGAGCCCATAGAGCAAGATGAACGTATTCAAAATTTAAGTAAGCGTAATGATGATGTTATTCCTGAGGGTTTTGTGCTTACTACCTTAGTTCATAACATCCAAGGGGAAAATGATGAATCCTCATTAAAAGGACAAAGTGTTACTGTTGAGGGCATTGTAGTGGGAGCATTCCCCGGTTTGGAAGGGTTTTTTGTACAAGAAGAAGATGCTGATGCCGATGCTAATCCTAAGACTTCTGAAGGTATCTTTGTGTTTCAGGATGCAGCACCGACCGTAGCAATTGGTGATAAAGTACAAGTAACTGGTGCAGTGGATGAATTTTTTGGCTTAACTCAGCTTGATAATGATAATGATGATCTTGCTGTAGAAATAATGAGCAGTGGGCAAAGTTTGCCCACTGCTGCAAGTCTTAATTTTCCACTTGAGAGTGCTGAAGATTTTGAGGCCTATGAAGGCATGCTAGTTAACTTTTCACAAGATTTGGTGGTAACTGATCAATTTAATTTAGGTCGCTTTGGTGAAGTAGTGCTTAGTACAGAACGTCTTTATCAGTTTACTGAAACTAACGCACCTAGCGTGGCAGGCTTTGCTGCTCATAATGATCTAAAGGTGCGCAGTCAGATTCTTTTGGATGATGGTAGTACTATGTCTTGGCTCGAGCAAGTCCCCTATCTTTCCTCCACCAATCCAGAGTTCTTACGTCTAGGCGACAAAATAAGCAATTTAACAGGAGTTTTAGGCTATGGCTTTAGCGCCTATCGCTTACACCCCACTAATGGTTTAAGCTTTACACCAGTAAATACCCGTCCTAATTTATCTGTAGATGGTGACATTAAGGTAGCTTCTTTTAATGTGCTAAATTATTTTACTACCATAGATGATGGCACAGTTACCGATAATGGGCCTAGGGGTGCTGACTCAGCAGCAGAATTCAAGCGTCAAGAAGACAAAATTATTGATGCCCTTTTAGACATAGATGCTGACATTGTAGGGCTTATGGAGCTGGAAAATAATGGTACTGCCATAGACACTCTAACCACAGCCCTAAATAACAAAGCAGGTGCCAACACTTATGCTTTTATAGATACAGGTGTAACCGGTACAGGTGGCACAGAGCCTGCTGATATTATTACTGTAGGAATTATTTACAAGCCTGCTAGTGTAAAGCCCATTGGTAACACTGCTGTTTTAGAAACTGGTAGTTTTGATGGTTCCTCACGTCCATCAGTTATTCAAGCTTTTGAAGATATCAATGGTCAAGGTGATGATGGTGGCCATTTGGTTGTATCAGTAAATCATTTTAAGTCAAAGGGTTGTGGCTTTGATGATCCAACTGGTTTAGATGAAGATCAACTTGATGGTCAAGCTTGCTTTAATGCTGCTAGGCTAAAGTCTTCACAAGAATTACTAGCTTTTCTAACCACTGATCCTACTAATACAGGTGAAGAAAATGTGCTCATAATTGGTGACTTAAATGCCTACACTCAAGAAGATCCTATTAAAGAGCTAGTGGATAATGGCTTTAATAATTTGTTAGCAAATCTAGATTTTAAAGAGCGCTATACTTTTATTTTCTTTGGTGAAGCTGGTTCACTTGATTATGCCTTAGCTAGTGATAGCTTAAATTCTCAGGTGACAGATGCTGTAATTTGGCATATTAATGCTGATGAACCCAGAACATTAGATTATAACGATGCTACTGAAGATGCTGGTGAGGGCTCGAACAACATCCCCTTAAATAAAGACACTTCTCTTTATGTTGCTGATCAGTACCGCTCTTCTGATCATGACCCAATTATAGTAGGGCTAAATCTACAACCCTCTGCACCAGTCAAGGTAGAGCTGGAATACCTAGGTCAATTTGCCTTTAGCAGCGGCTCAGAGATTGCAGCTTTTGATAAAATGAGCAATAGGCTATTTGTCACTGCTGGAGACACTTTAGAAATTCTTGATATTACTAATCCTCTGGGCCCTAAGTTTGTTTCTACAGTTGATGTCAGTAGTCTAAATGCTAATGCTGGTGGAGCTAATAGTGTGGCAGTCAAGAATGGTGTAGTAGCTGTAGCTGTAGAGAATACCGATAAACAAGCTAATGGTTTTGTTGTTTTTCTAGATAAAGACGGTAACAAACTTGGTGAAGCTACTGTAGGTGCATTGCCAGACATGCTTACCTTTACCCCAGATGGTAATAAAGTCCTAGTAGCCAATGAAGGTGAGCCTAATGATGACTATGATAATGATCCTGAGGGCAGTGTAAGTATTATTGACGTTTCTAATGGTGTGAATAATGCTAATGTTATGACTGCTGATTTTAATGGCTTTGATACCAACAATCTTGACCCTGAGGTACGTATTTTTGGTTTTGGTGCTAGTATAGCCCAAGATCTAGAACCTGAGTACATTGCCGTTGCCCCTGATGGTACTAAAGCTTTTGTAGCCTTGCAGGAAAACAATGCTCTAGGTATTTTAGATATTGTTAATGCTACCTTTACAGATATTGTTCCATTTGGTTTTAAAGATCACAGCGCTCAAGGTAACTTTTTAGACCCTAGTAACGAGGATAACGGCATAAATATTGCTGGTTGGCCTGTTCGTGGTATGTATCAACCTGATGGCATAGATGCCTTTGCCATCAATGGCAGCACCTATGTAATTACTGCTAATGAAGGTGATGCTAGGGATTATGATGGCTTTAGCGAAGAGGAGCGAGTTAAAGACCTTACCCTAGATGCTCAAGCCTTCCCCAATGCTGCTAGTTTGCAAGAAGATGCAAACCTTGGCCGTTTAAAAACCACTACCGCTAACGGCGATGGTGATGCTGATGGTGACTTTGAGGAAATTTATAGCTATGGTGCACGCTCTTTTTCCATCTGGGATGATAGTGGCACGCTTGTTTTTGATAGTGGTGATGCCTTTGAACAGATCACAGCCCAGCAAATACCCCAAAGGTTTAATGGTGACTTTGATGAGGATGATAATGCCTATGGGCTTGACAATCGTAGTGATGACAAAGGTCCTGAGCCAGAGGGTGTAGTGGTAGCTGATATATTAGGACAGTATTTTGCTTTTATTGGCTTAGAGCGTGTAGGTGGCATTATGATCTATGATGTGACAAAACCCAGTGAGCCAAAATTTCTAGACTATGAATTTGATAATGGTACAGAGCGGATTAGCCCTGAAGGCCTGCTCTTCATTCCTGCCCAAGATAGCCCTAATGGTCAACATCTTTTTGTAGTGGCTCATGAAGTTAGTAAAACCACTACTATTTATAGAGCCAAAGTTCATAAATAGCTCTTTTGCTTTAACATTTGACTCTGACGTTGCTATGACGGAGGGTATTTAAAATCAAGCTGTTCTAATCCTAGGGTGGAATAGTTATTTTAAAACTGCAGTTAACTGTTTTAGGAAAGGTGTAGTTTAATGTTTCGTATAATAATTGCAAGTTTGTTTATGTTTGTGGTTTTAGGATTAGTGTTTTCTCAAGGTGGAAGTGAAACATCTGAAGAAAGTAGTGAAGTAGTTTCTGAAGAGAGTGAAGCTGCAGCCCCTAGTGAAGAAGATGCTACCAGTGATGAAGCAACTGCTGAAGATGATGAAATGACCTCTGAAGATGATGACATGGAAAGTAGTGAAACTGCAGCTTCTGAAGAGGATAGTGACATGACTGGTGGAATGGAAGGCGATGAAGCCGTTGTTTCTCTTGAAGATGCACCAGCAAACATTTACCAAGTTGCTATGGCTATTGCTGCTGCTCATGACATGGAAATCACTGACCTTGACCTAGAAGTTGAATCTGATGGAACTTTGAATTATGAATTTGGTGGTGAAGGTTTTGAGATTGATGTAACTGCTGAGGGCAGACTAGATGAAGTTGAGCTTGCTATTACCATGGAAGATCTTCCTGAAGAAGTTGCTACAACTTTGGAAACATTTTTGCAAGACTTTGAGCCTAGCACTATTGAGGTTAGTAAGCGTCCTACCTCACAAGCTTTACAAACACATATGGTTTATGAGTTTGAGGGTGAGCTTGGTGGTGCTGAGGTTGATATAGAGATTAGTGCTGATGGTCAAAGTATGGCTATCAATTTTGATTAACTAGATTTTATAGCTCGAGCTATCCAATAGAGAAAGGAGCAACTGCTTCCTTTCTCTACTTTCTTTAAATTTTTAGCAACAAGGAGAGTTTATTATGTATTACCAAAAGCTTATTGCACTTGGAATTTTACTTGCACAGATTACTATATTCTTAACCTCTCAGGCACAAGAGGATAATTACAGCGTGCAACTTGGCCCCCGTCCATACTATTTGGTCAATAATATGGATGAAGGTGAGCTTAAATCTAACTTACAGGAATGTAAGGGACCATTTGTTACTACTGATTTTTCAATTGGTCACCGTGGTGCTCCCTTACAATTTCCTGAACATACAGTGGAATCTTATGTTGCAGCAGCACGAATGGGTGCTGGCATTTTAGAATGTGATGTAACTTTTACTAAAGATAGGGAATTGGTGTGTCGTCACTCACAGTGTGATTTGCACACTACTACCAACATTCTTGCCATTCCAGAACTAGCAGCTAAGTGCTCTCAACCATTTAAGCCTGCTGTTTTTGACCCCGAGAATGGTGAGTTACTCGAGCCTGCTTCAGCCCAATGTTGCACCAGTGACATCACCCTTGAAGAATTTAAAATGCTAAGTGGCAAAATGGATGCTGCCAACCCCAATGCCACTTCTATAGAAGAATACTTGCAAGGCACAGCAAATTGGCGTACAGATTTGTATGCTGCAAATGACACTTTAATAACTCATGCTGAGAGTATAGAGCTCTTCCGTAGCCTTGGCGCTAAATTTACCCCTGAACTCAAAGAAGCTTTGGTAGAAATGCCTTATGAGGGTGAATACTCACAGGAAAACTATGCTCAACAACTAATAGATGAGTACAAAGCTTCTGATATTGACCCTAACAATGTTTACGCTCAATCGTTTAACTTAGCTGATGTGCTGTACTGGATAGAAAACGAACCAGAATTTGGTGAGCAAGCTGTTTATCTTGATGGCCGTTATGATGATGAAAGTTTTGATTTTAAAGATTCAGAAACATACGAACCTAGTATGGAAAGCTTAGTAAATGATGGAGTGAATATTATTGCTCCTCCTATGTGGATGTTAGTTGGTTTAGATGATAGTGGTGATATAACCCCGTCTGTCTATGCTGAAACTGCTAAGGAAGCTGGACTTGATGTTATTACTTGGACACTCGAGCGCTCAGGGCCTTTAGCCAATGGCGGTGGTTGGTACTATCAATCAACTACAGAGGCCATAAACAATGATGGTGATGTATTCAACTTACTATATGTACTTGCCCAACAAGTAGGTGTTCTGGGAGTCTTTTCTGATTGGCCAGCTACAACCACTTATTACGCTTCATGTATGTTAGAGTGACAAGGCAATATGATGAAACGAATTTTAGTGCTATGCACTCATAACTCAGCCCGTAGTCAAATGGCAGAAGGTTGGTTAAATCATTATGCTAGGGAGCTAGGGGTAAACCTTGATATAAACTCAGCAGGCACAGAAAAAACCAGAGTAAAACCTGATGCTGTTACTGTTATGCAAGAAATTGGCATTGATCTCAGTATGCATTACTCCAAAACTATTCAAGATATACCTGATCCTTGGAACTTTGATGTAGTTATTACCGTATGTGATAGCGCCAATGAAACTTGTCCTGCGTACCCTGCTAAAACCACAAGATTGCACGCTTTCTTTCCCGACCCTTCAGGAGAATCTTTAGGGCGTTGGCGTGGAGTGCGTGATGCCCTTGGTGAAATGAGCTATGCTCTGGTACATTGCCTTCAAAAAGGTGAGTTATTGACTGAGGAGGCTTTGCAGCCTGACAGGGGGCTTACGGAGGAGGTTGCGTGATGGAGAAGAAGGAGATGGGAAGATGAGGTGATGAGGTGATAGGAGGAATTCTTAGATGGGTAACTCACTTTATCTCCCACGCTCTCACACTCCCATACAACTCTAGAAATACGTTTAAGGTGGCATCCCCATGAAAATCTGGCTCGCAGAATTAATTGGTACATTCGCTTTAGTGTTTGTTGGAGTAGGAGCAATTGCTGCAGAGTTGGGTGTGCTTGGTGTTGCTTTAGCTTTTGGTTTTGTTGTAGCAGTAATGATAGCAGCCGTAGGCCCTGTTTCAGCAGCACACTTTAACCCTGCCGTTACCATTGGGTTTCTTGTTATGAGGCGTATCCTTTGGTGGGAAGTGATAATTTACTGGAGCGCCCAAGTGATAGGGGCTATTATAGCAATGTTGCTTCTAAAACTAGCTTATGGTCCTGAGCATTTAAATATGGTCGGATATGGAGTAACTAAATTAGCTTCAGGACTCCATCTTTCAGCAGGCATAACCATAGAAATAGTTCTAACATTCTTCCTGATGTTTGTAATCGCTAGTGTGGTAATTCGTAAGCATGTGATGGATGGGCTTTATATTGGTTTTACTGTAGGGATGTGTGCTTTGATAGGTGGAACATTAACAGGGGCATCTATGAATCCTGCCCGTAGTTTTGGCCCTGCTCTTATAAGTGGTGTCTGGACAGATCATTGGATATATTGGCTTGGCCCTATCACAGGGGCTATTATAGCAGTAATAGTGGCACAATACCTTTACAACACTTTTGAAACCTGAACATTAATTTTAGAAAGATTTAATTTTATTAGGGAGAATAAGATGAAGTATTTGTTAGTGCTAGTAATAGCTATCTCAGCACTTGGAGTTGCGCAAAACTCAGTAACAATGATTTGCACACCTTATTTGCATGAACTCATTAATCACGGTATCCCAAGAGAGTTTATATTCCAAAGGGAAAACAATTATTGTGTTGCTATTGCTGATAGCTCAGACGAGATAATTATGGAAGGAATTAATTGGCTGGTAAAGCAAATAACTAATGCAGTTGTTGTTGTTCAAGAGGAACTAGACGATATGACAGAGAGTGAATTTCAAGGGCATTTCGACTATATAGTTAAGACTGGTGGAGGGGACTATTTGGAGTTTTTCATAGGAGAACAGTCTAGTAGTAATCAAGCCTCGAGACAAAAAAAGCGTTTTAACCTTAAAGCCACTAGTGAACAAAGCAATTGGTTAGATGACTTCATTAGGTTTTGGAACTTGCCATAACTTTTACTTTTAAGTTTTCTTAGTTCTAGAAAATAAAAGCTGACATGCACATGACAAAATAGGGGTAGACTTTCACTAAGTGATGCGAGGGTCACGCTAAAAATCCTAATAATGAATCAAGAAATATTGTCAAAAATAAAATCGCATCCTAACAAACTATTGCAGGAAGCACAAGATTTATACTTACTTTTGAAAAAATTTGATGGCTTAATGGCAGGGCACACTGTTTTCCGCACAGGAGATCATGGTGATGGTTGGATTGAAAAAGGGAGCCTCATTCGTCAGCCTAGTTTGTTAGAAGGGGTGATAAATGTACAAGCCGAGGCGCTTAAAAAGAATTTTCCAACTGCCCAACTAATTGTGGGTTCATCACAATGTGGCAGTGTAGTGGCTAGTTTTATAGCTAGAGCACTAAATCTTCCACTAGCTCTTACCACAAAAGAAGAAAATGGCCTTATTTTTAACCGTATGCATGTGCCTAAGCCTCCTTTAAACATAGTCTTTGTTGATGACCTTGTTTTTTCAGGCAGTGATTTACGTGCCCACATAGGTCTCTTTGAAAGCTCAGGATTCTCCTTATTAGGTTTTAGTGTTTGGGTAAACCGCCAAGCTGACCATCTAAATGGTTACCCAATAATTAGTCTTATGCCTGCTCCTTTTCAAACATTTACAGCTCGAGATTGCCCCTTGTGCAAAATGCGTAAGGCTGTAAAATACACCCACATTCGTGAGTAAAAGTTAAAACTTTGTTACAATAGCTTTGTGTAGGAAAAGGATGATGAAAAAATTATTTATACTAATACTTTTAACTTTGCCCTGTATGGTAAGTTCACAGCGATTAGTCTTTCAGGGCCCTATACCATTTCCAGCTGGTATTTTTGATGTTGATGAGGGTGTTGAAAAAAGCCTATTTGAGGTTATTCATAATATTTCTGAAGAAGAAAAACAAAAATTACTCTTTTCTGAACTTGATTTTTGGGATTGTCTGGAGGTGCTCGAGCACAAAAAACCAACTAACCAAAGTGAACAAGAACAGCTAAGTCGGCTTTTATGCCTATACCAACTATATCAAATTTGGTACCTTACTAACCAAGATAATTCGCAGCTCTTTTTTTAAAACATTAATGACATTATGAACAACTTGCAAAACGAATTTGGGGAAATTGGTGAAGCAATTATTGGCCAAACCCATAATAATGATCCACAGAGAGTTCTTATCCTGTGCAGCCACAACTCTGCTCGCAGTCAAATGGCAGAAGGTTGGGTACGCTATTATGCAAATGAGTTAGGTGTTGAACTTGAAGTCTATTCAGCAGGTACAGAAAAAACTTTTGTGAAACCTGATGCTATTACCGTTATGAAAGAGGTGGGTATTGACATCACTGGACACCACTCCAAAACTATTCAAGATATACCTGATCCTTGGAACTTTGATGTTGTTGTTACTGTATGCGATAGTGCTAGTGAAGCTTGTCCTACTTACCCTGCTAGAACTAAAAGGTTGCACGTCTCATTTCATGATCCTTCAGGAGAACCCTTAGAGTGTTGGCGTGAAGTGCGCGACTCTCTTGGTGAAATGAGCTATGCTCTGGTAGATAATATTCACAGAGGTCAGAAGCTGACTGAGAAAACTTTACGACCTAAAAAACCCTGAGTAGTCGGATTTTTAGTGATTTTATCCAGATCTTTCTATCTATAATTTAGAGCCTATCCAGATAACCCATAAGCTTATACTTACGACCATGCTTTTCTCTAACATTAGCTAAGTACTTCTGCCAAGCTGCTTCTTGCCCACTAGCTATATAAGCTGCTTTGGCTTTTTCTAGCCACTTGGCTGCATGATGATAAGCCTTGGCTTTACCAGAGTCCATAATGTCTTCAGCATATTTTCTAGCAAGACGAATAACCCAATCACTATGAGATGCTTTAGCTGCGTCCATCACTTTATGAATGGACTCACTATCTCCCCAATAACCTTTGTTAGTCACTTTAATAGCATCTTCAATTAAGCCCTCATGTAAGAAAATATCGGTTTTTTCAGCTACTTCATATCTACTAGAACCTCTCAAAGCATCAAGTAGTTCCTGTTTTAATGTCTCCCAATCATCACCAGCTAAACGCATTAGCTCGAGATAACCCTCAAATGAAAACCTCTCTTTAAAAGCTGCCACCTTGGCTTTCCTTAAAGCCACCAGATCATTAAGCCCTTCTGCTAGCTCAGCAACCCAAATTGCAAGATCATGCTTATTAGCAGCTCTGGAACTGCTGAAACTGCTCATGTAATAATCTATTTCTGATTTTGAGTCTACTAAATCTAAACCCCACTGAGATATTTCCAAAGCCTCAGCTCCTTTTCCTTGCTTGCGTAATGTCTTAGCAAACCTTAGGACATCATCAGGTGTTTTTAGGTATTTTTTACTGCCCTCTAAGGCTTGTTCAATCTTTTCTTGCTTAACAAGCATACTTAAGAAAGCTGCTCCTTCACCTGAATTCCTAGCTAGGTTGAGGTACTCTTCATAACGTTTCTGATGTTCTAAAACCTGTAAGCGAACTTGTATAAGCCTCTTACCATAAGAACCAAGATCAAGAATAATATCCTCACCTGCTAAAATAGCTTTTATTTCAGGTTCTTCCCAGCCTTGCTCGAGCGCCTCCTCAGCTAAGAAAAATGTTTCTAGCGAATACTCTCCCAGCTCTTCGCGCCACGCTAGCAAATCTGTAAGGATTTCATCTTGTTTTTCCTCATCTAGCTCGGCACTTAAAATAGCTTCAGCCCATTTGTTATCAAGTTCATCAAAAGGATGGTCATAATCATATTCCTCATGGTATTCACTCTCATAGCCTCTTAGCCAAACATTAACACAAGGCTCGGTAATAGCATCAAGCATTATTAGAGCATTTTCAGCATCATCAGCATCTAAGAAACCATCTACTTTGTTAAGGAACACAGCTATTCTATCTAAATTAGGTGAATAGTCGCTCAAAGCACTTTCTACTTGTTGGCGAATAGATTTAGGATCAAGGGTAGTTTGCCTTTTGCTTTTGGTAGGGGGTTCTAAAGGTTTTGTTGTTTTGGTTAGGTGCTTTTCAAGCAAGTCAAAAACATCAGGGTGTTCTTCTACAACTAGCTCGAGTACCCATTTAAGGTCTTCTTTAGAAAGAGAAGCTAGCAGCTTATCTAAGCTAGGTCCTTGCTTTATTTCCTCAGGTCCATGAACATAAACAAGTAAACTAGCTACAATGTGTTTGCACCAACCTTCATAGTCATAAGGACAGCTACAACAAGCTGAGGTGACGCCAACATCATCAAAATCAATTGTTATTTGATAGGGGTTGTATTCACTGCCCTCAACTTCAGCATATAGAGTGTTATCACGAAACTTAGCTTTAGTTACATAACCACTTTCATAGTAGTCTTTCCCTCTCTCAAACGAGGGAGGACTGGTGTGGTTTTTTATTATGCTTTCACTGACTCGAGGTAAGACCATGTTTGTATTCTAAATGTTCAATAGTCCATAAACAATATTCTGTAGGGTGCGTTATGTTGTTACAATGCCTTGAACCTAC
This sequence comes from Trueperaceae bacterium, assembly GCA_965223045.1. Lineage (GTDB taxonomy): Bacteria > Deinococcota > Deinococci > Deinococcales > Trueperaceae > CBDCVN01. The sequence goes on along the minus strand of CBDCVN010000013.1, from coordinate 723,522 downwards.
TTATAAAACATGACGCGATCATGACATAGAAATGTAATTCTTTTAGGGAATGCTTACAGGAGTTCAAATCCTTTACTACACCTGAAGTATAGCATATTAGGAGGTTATAATGTTCCGTATAATCCTGATAGGGCTCGCACTTGCGTTTGCTTCCCTTACTCTTGCCCAGACTGTAAAACTTGCTGTAACTGATATCGAAGGACTTGAGGCATTGCAACAAGAGTTCAAAGCTTTTGAAGAAGTGCTTGAAACCTCAACTGGGCTTGATATTAAGCTTTTCCCCGTAAGTTCACGCACTGCAGCAGTTGAGGCTACTAACCAAGGCCAAGTTGATTTGATCTTGACGGGTCCTGCTGAATATGTCGTTATCAAAGAATTGACTGAGTCTGAAATTGTGGTTGCTTGGCAACGCCCTAACTACTATTCGCAGATAGTAGTGATGGCAGATAGCCAAATCCGTGACGTGCAAGACCTAAAAGGGAAAACCGTTACTTTTGGATCTATTGGTTCAACCTCGCAGCACCTTGGCCCAGCACAGGTGTTGGCTGACTTTGGTTTGGATTATGGTTCTGACTACAACGCCCAAATCATCTCACGCAATGTTGCAGTCGAGGCACTCATTCGTGGCGATGTACAAGCTGTCGGCATGAATGAAGGTCATCTACGCCGCATACGTGAAGCATTTCCTGACCAAGCCTTTACCGTGATTGCTCGAGGCCGAGACCTACCAAATGACATTTTAGTTGCACGCAAAGGTTTAGATGCACAGGTTCTTGAAAAAGTCCGCAACGCCTTCGTGAATGACGGTGATGCCTTGATGGAGGCTGTGTTGCAAGGCGAAGACAACCAGAAATACGCTGGTGGTTTCTTTTTAGATGCAGTTGATGATAAGGACTATGATTACGTGCGTGACATGTATAGCACTATTGGTGTAGATACCAGTGCATTTGTTGGCAATTAATATACTTTCTATGGCTCTATAGTCGAATAACTTAGGGTTGCGGTTATCCAAAATTTGTGAAACACTTTCTAGTAAGACAAATATAGTAATTGAACCTAAAATACAACCGCAATTCAAACGTATTCGACTATACATTAGAAGTTTCAATTTCTCAAAAGATGAGGAGTGTAGGAGATAGAGAGTGTAGGGAAACACCTCATCCCCTTATCTCCCTATCTCTGAGCTTACCCCCAAAAACTGGACAGAAAACCCCGGCGAAATTAAGGTCCATAGAAGATGTAAAATATCTAGAATATGGAGATATAAATGAGCCAGACAAAAGGAATAAGAAAAACTTACAAGAAGGAATTCAAAGCTAAAGTTGCTGCTGAAGCTATAGTTGGGGAGAAAAACCTTGCGGAACTAGCAAGTCAGTATGGTGTCCATACTACACAAATTAAAGAATGGAAAAAGGCTGGATCAGAAGCACTGCATGAAAGGTTTTCATTACTAAGAGGTAGAAAAGCAAGACTACAAGAACGTAGAGAGGCTGCACTGTACGAACAGATTGGCAAATTGAAAATGGAACTAGATTTTTTGTCCAAAGGGCTCAAAAACTGAGTCAAGAGGAACGTATGTTGATAGTTGATCCAAGGCACCCTCAATTGAGCATTACTAAGCAATGTGAGTTACTGAGACTGAATCGTAGTAGTTATTACTATCGACCTACAAGAATCAGCGATCTCAATGAATGCTTGATGCAAAGGATAGATGAGTTGTATACAGATCATCCTTTTCTAGGTTATCGCAAGATAACAGCAATGCTCAATGGAGAAGGCTATAAAGTCAATCACAAAAGAGTATATCGTTTGATGTGTCTGATGGGTTTGCAAGCTATATATGCCAAACCCAAACTAAGTAAACCAAAGGAAGGACATAAAATTTACCCATACCTTCTGAAAAACAAAATCATAAACAAACCAAATCAGGTATGGGCTAGTGATATTACGTATATACGTTTGCAAGGAGGATATTGCTATCTGGTAGTAGTAATGGATTGGTATAGCCGTTATGTTGTTTCATGGGAAGTTTCGAATAGCATGAAAGCAGAGTTTTGTATAGAAGCATTAGAAGAGGCGTTGGAAGGAGAGAAGCCAGAGATATTCAATACAGATCAAGGTAGTCAGTACACAAGTCATGAGTTTACGGATATATTGAAGGCAAACGAAATAGCAATCAGCATGGACGGAAGAGGGTGCTACATGGATAATATATTTACAGAAAGGTTGTGGAGAACGGTAAAGTATGAAGAAGTATATCTAAAGGAATACAAAAATATAGAGCAAGGAAGGGAAGAAATAGGAAAGTACTTACAATTTTATAACAGTGAACGTCCGCATCAATCATTGCAGTACAAAACGCCTGAATTAGTTTACAGAGAGGAGAAAACTAAATCAATAATAACAGGATAGGTTGTTATCAAGCTTACAAACAATGTAATCTCAATTTGATATCATTTTAGTAGGTCTTAATTAACCTTAATTTTTTGTCCGATCAATTGGGTTCACCTCACTCACAATGCGATATTATCTCCGTTTTTTGCTTTCTTGGAGCTGACGAGGATTCACTAATGTCCATCATTGAAATCAGCGAACTTACAAAATCCTACGATAGTGGTAAGACTATGGCCTTGTGCGGTGTCGATTTAGAAATCCAGCCTCAAGAAAGAGTGGCGTTGATCGGTTCAAATGGTTCTGGAAAATCAACCCTTCTGAGGTGCATTATTGGTCTGCACCCAATTTCAAGTGGTTTTGTAGAAACATTAGGTGAATGCTTCACAAACGAGCCAAATAACGGGCAACGTGTGCGAATGCGTCGCCAGACAGGGTTTGTCTTTCAAAAGCACTGTTTGGTGAAGCGCCTCAGCGTTCTAACCAATGTAATTCACGGTATGTTTGGTGAACGTGGTAGTTGGCGTGCTTTCACCCATAGCATTGCACCTAAAGAATGGCGTCATCGGGCACTCGAGGCATTAGATGAAGTCAGCCTTGCAGACAAAGCCATGAGCCGAGTCGACACACTTTCTGGGGGACAGCAACAGCGTGTGGCGATTGCTCGAGCCTTAGTACGTCGCCCCAAGTTATTAATTGCTGATGAGCCTGCTGCCAGCCTTGATCCTGTATCAGGGCGTGAAGTGATGGATTTGTTCATACGCCTTTGTCAGGAGCATAGCATCACACTTCTCTTTACATCACATGATATGGAGCACACGGCAGAATACGCAGACCGCATTATAGCCCTTAAAGCAGGCATCGTCCATTTCGATAAGCCAAGTCAAGAAGTAAATGGCAAGGTGCTTCAGGAAACATTTAATGGACAAGCGTGAGGTTTTGCCACCTCGGCTTTCTGGTCTTTCTCCTATCACATTTGTGGTGTGGGTAGTTCTCGCTACTTTAATCATTGCCTCAATAAACAATGTTGCCCCATCACCAAAGCAATTGGCAAGAGGTGTCCCAAACATGGCGTCTCTCCTTAGTCGTATGGTTCCCCCCAATACGGATGCTGGTTTTCTCGGGCGTGTGGGGCTTCGTATTCTTGAAACCTTGCAAATTGCTATTGCGGGCGCTGCCATTGGCATTGCATTGAGCTTACCTTTAGCATGGCTTGCTGCCAACAAGATTTCTCCCGTGAGTCGTTTTGCTTTTATTTTTAAAGGATTTATCTCACTGCTGCGCACTATCCCAGACCTTATTTGGGCATTGCTCTTTGTTGCTGCTGTAGGTCTTGGTGCTGTTGCTGGTACTTTGACCATAGCTGTAGACACTATAGGCTTTTGTGGTCGCTTTTTTGCTGAAGCAATGGAAGATGCTGACAAAGAGCCTCAAGAAGCCCTGTCAGCTATTGGTGCCAATCGTATTTCAATTTTAATTAGTGCTATCTTACCAGATGCCTTGCCCTCTATGATTAATACCTCGCTTTTTTCACTCGAGAAAGCAGTCCGCTCCTCGGTTGTGCTTGGCCTTGTGGGTGCAGGTGGTATTGGGCAAGAGCTAAAAGTAGCCTTTGACCTTTTTCAATATCGAAACGCTTCAACTATTATCTTAGTTATCTTTGTGATTGTGCTTGCTATGGAGTATATGACTGACCGATTAAGGGCAAAGGTCAAGTAACCTCACATTAATTTCGTGCTTACAATATAAAATGCTTTTTGCTTGTCTCGAGTTAGTAACAGATCAATTCAAGTTTTTAGGAGTTAGTTATGAATCCAAAAGTACTTTTCTTCCGTGCAGTAAGTTTGTTAGCACTTCTTACCATTTTTGGTAGTACCTTTGCTCAAAGCCTCTGTGAATCAGATAGACATGTTCATGCTACCTTTGTCGATGGTAGAGCAACCATATGTGCTCCAGAGTCAACAATTAGTTCTCTGGAAAGAAAAGGTGCAGTTATACGAACCCCAGTACCAACTGAATCCTTTCCAACAGAGTTAGCAGCAAGAGAAACAATTTCTCTAAGAGAATGTGAAGAGAATCATATAAAAGTTAGGCTGGTTGATAGTGCGCTATCATTTTGTGTTACGGAGAGCATAGCTAAAAAGTGGACGCAAGAACAATTTGCTTTTGAGGTGGATCAATCTACTATAAGCGCACCACAAATAGCACCAGAACGTTCTTGTGTAGAACGAATTAAAGTAAATGTCGCTAATGGTGAAAGGATCGTATGTGTTTTAGAAGTAACGGCTCAAAAGTGGTTGGAGGAAGGTTTTGCTACTGAAGTAGTTGATTAAATGAATTTTTACTTTGCCTTTTGCACAGAGGCTTGATAGCAGAACAAGCCCAGCAAACCGAAAATCCCAATGGTTACAAGCACAAGTTGATACCCACCAACTTCCCAAAGCAAGGACCCCAAAAAGGGTGCTAGTGCATATGCTATCAGATAAGGGACTGCTATAATGCCACTTATTGTACCAAAATCCTTCCCCCCAAGGATCTCTCGAGTCACTACAGGCTTCATTATGCTGATTACACCGTAGCCGCTACCTTGTAAAATGACAAACGGTGCAATTAATATGGGACTGACCGTGGCAGCGGACAAGCTAACTGTGGCTAAGGTTACAGCAACAAAACAGCTGATAGTAATGGCATGACTAGAAACATGGCGTTCAGTAGCCATGACCATCAATCGGCCAACAACTTGCATGGGGCCGATCATAGACGCAGCAAAGACGGCTAGGTCAGGATGGATTCCACGATCTTGCAAAATGGGTAGAAAGTGGTTCAAGACTACACCATGGTTAACCGCTAACAGCGAAAATCCTGCTACAAGTAGCCAAAAAACGGGGTAGTGAAGCACATTGGTAGCCGAGTATTGGTGGTAGTTATCTGAGGTATGCTGTGCTTGCAGCTCATTACTAGTTAGAACTATGTCCTCAGCCTGCTCTGGTGCTGATATTTGTTTGGTTTGCCACTCTGCTTCAAGATACTTTGCACCGAGCCAAATAAGGGGAACAGCACAAGCAGCCATAATACCAGCCAAAGTTAGGGTTGCTGCTTCCCATCCAAACAATTCAGCTACTCTATGATTTAGCGGAAAAGATAATGTGCTGGCAAAACCGGCAAACAAAGTTACGAGGGTTATTGCACGTCTAGCATCGAGCCCTAGAGTCCGCGTAATAAGTGCAAAGCATGGTTCATAAAGACATCCACCCATAGCAGCACCAATGAGTAACCATACTCCAGCAAATAGCCAAACTGAGTTAGCAAGCGGCAAAAGTGTAACTAGACTCGAGCCAAACAGCGCCGAACTAGCCATAATTTCTGGCCCTCGACCTTTGTCTATTAGTCGTCCAACAACTGGTGAAAATATGGCAGACATGACCACTGCTCCGGTGAAGGCAGCTGTTAGTGTGGTTTTTGACCATCCCTCTGCTAATTCCCATTGGAGTAACAATGCTGGAAAGGTATAGTAAAGGCCAGCCCAAAGAATGGTTTGAGCCAATGCAAGGCACAGAATAGCATGCGAAGTTTTCATGTGCCGCCTAAATGAGCTCTTACTTTTACAGGATTAAAAATTGGAAAAGCTGAACTTGTATATAGTTTTAGTGAGAGCATACAAATTTGTAGAGCTAGTTTGTCAACGTTCTGTCAGCGTTTTGTCAGTGACAGTTTCATGACATGGGCAAGTTAGATTTAACTTGAAACAATTATGTTACATCAGGATATTTTTAAAAGACTTTGTCTTTGCCTTTGTTGTAAAGACTCCTGAAGGGAAGCCCCATGAAGAAAATTTTGTTTCTTGTCATTTTTAGTCTCTTTTTCTTTTCATTTGCACAAGATAGAGCAGATTGGCCCAAAAAGCTCGTTTTTGGTTTTATTCCTATAGAAGGTGCTGTAGATACTACCACACGTTTCGGTCCACTTATTAGTTATCTCGAGGAAAAACTAGGCTTATCTATAGAAGCTAATGTAGGTGCCGATTATGCAGCAGTTATTCTTGGCATGGGAGCCGATAAGGTTGATGTTGCTTGGTTCGGACCCAAGTCCTATGTTGAAGCTAGTGAGCGTGCAGGTGCAGAGGCATTTGTTGTTGAGGATACAATAGATAGTGGTATTGGTTACACAGGCATGATTATCACACATGCTGACAGTGACATCATGACTTTAGAAGATGCACGCGGGCGTCAGTTTGCTTTTACTGACCCAAATTCAACCAGTGGTTATCTTGTGCCTGTTTCACTCTTTTTGCTCGAGCTTAACGAAAGACCCGAAGATTATTTTTCTCAGGTTATTTTCAGTGGTAACCATGAAGCTAGCATTTTGAGTGTAGCTAACAAAAATCTAGAAGTTGCAGCCACTAACAACCTCAGCATTGAAATTGCCATTCAAAAAGATATCACCACAGAGGAAGATTTGCGTATTCTCTGGGAATCGTCAACTATCCCCGGTTCTCCTATGGCTTATCGTGATGATTTACCACAGTCTTTGAAAGATGCTCTTAAAGAGGCTTTCCTTAGCTATGATGACCCTGAAGGACTAAAATTACTTAACTTACATGGCTATGTTGAAGTGGATGATACGACCTATGACTCAATTCGTGACTTGAACGAAACTCGAAAGCTTGTACAAAACTAGCAGTTTGGTAGGAAGATGAGGTGATGGGAAACAAGGAGGCATGCACCCACACACTCATCTTCCCATGTTCCTACACAAATAACATGAACCCATCAACTTCAAAAACATCTTTATCCATGAATTCATTAATCCCTCCAACATGGATTGTTCGTAAAAGATTATTTACACTTCTGTCTTTGATTTTAGTGGTTGCCGCACTCATCTGGGCATCTTTTGGTACCAATCTGAGTTTAAAGGCTCTGTTTGAAGGCATTAGCAAAAGCTTTCATTTTGCAGGTGAATTTTTCCCACCAAACTTTTCTAGGGGAGTAATTTACATAGAGCAAATGCTCATTACTATCAAGATGGCTATTTGGGGAACAGCCTTGGCATTTGTTTTAGCAGTGCCTCTATCAGTTTTTGCTGCCGTTAATACATCCCCTCATCCCGTTATTTACCACCTTACACGCCGTGTGCTCGACTTTATGCGTGGGCTTAATGAGTTTGTTTTAGCGCTCTTTTTTGTGGTTGCAGTGGGACTTGGCCCTTTTGCTGGCATACTTGCTCTATTTGTTCATACAGCAGGTATTTTAGCAAAGCTTTTTGCCGAAGGCATTGAAGATGTTGATGCAGGTCAGATTGAAGCAATCGAAGCTACAGGTGGTAGGAGGTTACAAACTTTTACCCATGCTGTCTGGCCGCAAATTGTACCTCATGTCGTATCTATGACACTTTACCGCTTTGAATCAAATGTGAGGGCTGCAACAGTACTTGGTTTGATTGGCGCAGGGGGTATTGGAGCATTTTTAGTCGATACGATTCGTGGCTTTAATTTCCAAGCAGCAGGTGCAATTATCATCATTATTTTAATTTCCGTTTTTCTCATTGATTTTTTAAGCGCAAAATTGCGTGAACGATTGGTTTAAAATTTTATGATCAAACTTACAGAGGTAAGTCATACCTACTCAAATGGTACAAGAGCGCTACAGAATATTACGTTAGATATAACTGCGGATAGATTCACAGCGCTCATAGGTGCATCTGGTGCAGGCAAATCAACACTTATGCGCATTCTAAATGGATTAGTTAAACCTAAAACTGGCAAAGTTGTAATAGACGGACTCGAGCTAACCAAAGCTAACCCTTTTGAGATAAGAAATACTCGTAAGAAGATTGGTATGGTGTTTCAACAGTTCAATCTTGTGAAAAGGTTAAGTGCTTTAGAAAATGCTTTAACAGGCAGACTTGGTTACATGCCAAGCTGGCGCTCCTCGTTAAAAGCCTATACCCGTGCTGATAAAGAACTTGCCATGAGCATGCTCGAGCGTGTAGGCCTTGCCGATCTTGCATGGCAACGTGCCGATACACTTTCAGGTGGCCAGCAGCAACGAGTGGGCATTGCTCGAGCTTTAGCCCAGCAACCCAAGCTCATTTTGGCTGATGAACCTATCTCTGCTCTTGATCCTAAAAGTGCTGAGCAAGTTATGGAACTACTAAAAAGTATTAATCAAGAAGATGGTATTGGTGTTGTTGCTAATTTACACTTTCTAGATACTGTGCGTGATTATGCAGACAGAGTGATTGGTTTAAAGCAGAGTGAATTTGTTTTCGATGGTACTCCTACAGCTTTGGATGACATCGCTACAGAAAGTATTTACGGTGAAGGAGCTTTACCTGAAAGATGTTTTACTCCATTTGTGACTGAGCCACCTCATACCTACGCAGTTGCTTCATAGGATACTATGACTTATCCAGCACACCTTAATCAAAGCGAGGTTCTTAGTACTCTTACCCAAACCCCTGCTGAGACCACCAAGCAGTTCACTGAAGATTTACTAGATGATCTAGGTAAAATCAAGGTCATTAAAAACCGCACAGGATTAGTGATGATGCCCTACCGTGATACTGCTCAAGGCGAACTTTTCCATCTTGGTGAAGCACTTGTTGCAGAAGCACATATTAGGCTCGAGCAACACAATACAGAAGGTTATGCTGCCTGTCTTGGTCGTGATTTAGAACAAGCCCTAGCAATCGCTATTTTGGATGCAAGCTTAAGTGCCAGCATAATGATTGAACAAATTGAGCCCTTTGTTGCTGAACAAGCTGAAAAACAACAAGCAGAAGTAGAAAATTTACTTAAACAAGTTGAAGCCACACGTGTAGAAATGGAGACCTTCTGATGCAAGTCCCCTTGCGCAGTGAACATGAGACTCTGAGTCATGAAGTATTTAATGCACTCATGTGGGCCCTTAGCTACCCCGGTGAAAAACAAGCTACACAACACGCCAATTTAGAAGCGATTGGTCAAACGCTGCTTGATTTAGAAACTAGTTTTTACACTGCAGATGAAAGCCTGAAAAAAGATTTGCAGCTAACTACCGCCAAGTTTAAGGTGCCGGAGCAAGCAGACTACCTATTCTTTTCAAAATTTGAAGATAGTGAAATCAAAGCATTGAGAAGTGCCAAGCATGGTGATTTGCTCTATCCTGATAGATCAGCCACAATTATCCTGAACTGCAAATTTGATGAGGGGGTAAGGCTCAAGCTAACAGGCCCCGGCATTGAAACGCAAAACACTATTACCATCTCAGCTATTCCTGAGGGCTTTTGGCAATTACACAATGAGACAAGAAATTATCCTTTAGGTTGGGACATATTCCTTTGCGATGGTGAGGGCATTGTAGGTATTCCTCGCAGTGTGGAGGTTAAATTTTAATGGCTTACGTTGCCGCTCGAGGTGGTGAGGCAGCAATCCAAGCATCAGAAAAGCTGCACCGTTTGCTTCGTGCTCCACTTGACCCTAAGGCCATCGAGACAATTGAAGCAAGCTTGCCATACTTACTGGATCGTGTAATGGGTGAAGGCTCGCTATATGCCCTTGAGTTAGCCGCTCTGGCCTTGGCACAAACAGGAGGAGATCTTTATGAAGCAGTATTGCTACTAAGGGCCTACCGCTCAACCCAACCAAGACTTGCTTACGCTTTACCCATAGAGCAAGAAGATATACTTGCTATTCGCCGTATCTCGGCTGCCTTTAAGGACATCCCCGGTGGACAGATTTTAGGACCAACTTTAGATTACAGTCATAGGGTTTTGAACATGGAGTTGCTCGAGCGTCCTCAAGAACAAGAAGATTTTCAAGAAGCTAAGCAGCCCTCACCAAAAACACAGCCTCCTATAACTGATTGGCAGCGAAAAAATGGCCTTCTTGCTTCACTAGTTAAACAAAATGATCCTGAAGACTTAGCAGAATTACCAGATTTAACTAGGGAACCTATGCTTTTTCCTGCACCTCGAGCACAACGCTTACAAGCACTTTCAAGAGCAGATACTGGTGGTGTTTTAGCCTTAGGCTACTCTGATATGCGTGGCTACGGCACTAATCACCCCACTGTAAACGAAGTACGGTTAGCCTACGCTGATGTCAAGCTAACCCATCCTGTTACAGGTGTGTCTTTTAGTGCAGGACGTATTCGTGTGAGTCAGGCTGAGGTCGTGTCGTCATTTGGTGGCTCAACTGAAAAACCTCAGCTTAATATTGGTTTTGCTGCAACACTGGGCTGGAACGAGGTAAAGACCATCTCAGCGTCTATGTTAGATATGGCGATGGATAAGCCTGATCCTTTTCCTGCTCTAACTGAGGAATTTGTTCTGTACCACACCGAGCCTGTTGAAGCTTCAGGCTTTTGTGTTCACTATAAATTGCCGCATTATGTGACTTTTCAGTCTAGCTTGGAGGCAATGCGTAGTGTGGGGAAGGGGACTGCTGGAGAGAAAAATGCAGTAGGAGGAGATGAGATAGAAAAAGATGAGGTGATGGGGAGATGAGGAAAGATCAGTAAATCCAACAGTGAGGTAACCGACCGTGCCTGAGCGAAGCATAGCCTACTTTTCCATGGAAATTCTTTTGTCTTCACAAATACCAACCTATAGTGGTGGATTAGGTGTGTTGGCTGGAGATACCATAAGGAGTGCAGCTGATCTTAGGTTACCAATGCTAGCAGTCAGCCTGCTTTACCACAAAGGTTATGTCAATCAGGAGCTTGATTCTCAAGGACATCAATATGAAAAGGATACTAGTTGGGATGCAAAAGCTGTTCTAGAAGAATTGACTCCTAGGGTAACAGTTACTATAGAAGGGCGTGATGTTAATCTGCGTGCCTTTAAGTACGAGGTTTTAAGTTCTAAAGAATACTGTGTGCCAGTCTATTTGTTAGATAGTGATCTGCCCGAGAATAGCGATTGGGATAGGCATCTTACTGATCAGCTTTATGGTGATGGTGATCGCTACAGACTTTGTCAAGAGGTTATCCTAGGGATTGGCGGAGTGCGAATGCTTCGTGCATTAGGGCATCATCACATTAAGCGGTTTCATATGAATGAAGGTCATGCAGCTTTGCTTATACTCGAGCTACTTGATGAAGCTGCTAAAAAAGAGGGTAGAGAAAACATAACACGTCATAACATAGAGGTGGTACGCAAATCCTGCGTGTTTACCACTCATACACCTGTAGCCGCTGGTCACGACCAGTTCCCACTAAAACTGGTAAGCCAAGTTCTTGGTTCTCTCAGACGCTATGTCGATACTGGAGATGCCCTTAGTGTTAATTTGGCCAAACGAATAACAAATAATGCTACTAGTCAGGCTTGGGCATCTGGTGAAGCGAAACTGAATATGACCTATTTGGCTTTAACAATGAGTCATTATGTTAATGGTGTAGCTAGGAAGCATGGTGAGGTTTCTCGAGAATTGCTAGGTGATTATGGGATTGATGCTATTACTAATGGTGTTCATATTGAACGTTGGGTATCTAAGCCCATTGCCAGACTTTTTGACTGCTATGTCCCCGGTTGGCAACAGGATAACTTTAGCTTACGCTATGCTTTGAATATCCCCAAAAACAAGCTGTGGCAAGCACATGTTGAGGCTAAGCAGGCTCTTCTAAAAGCTATTGAAGACCTAGCTAATATATATCTAGATAGGGAATGCTTTACTATAGGTTTTGCTAGACGTGCTACAAGCTATAAACGTGCTGATCTTATTTTTAGTGACCTAGATAGACTCCGTACCTTAAATCGTAACATTGGTCCATTTCAACTTATTTTTGCAGGTAAAGCTCATCCTAAAGATGATGGGGGCAAGGCACTTATTGAACGAATCTTTGCGGCTAAAGAGTTTCTCAAGAATGAGATCACAGTAGTTTATCTTGAAAACTATAACACTGAACTTGCTAAACTTCTTAAAGCAGGAGCAGATTTGTGGCTAAATACTCCGCAGCCACCTTTAGAAGCTTCAGGGACTAGCGGAATGAAGGCAGCTCTTAATGGGGTTCCAAGCTTGAGTATTTTGGATGGTTGGTGGCTCGAGGGGCATATTGAAGGGGTAACAGGTTGGTCAATTGGTAAATACACTGACCGTAGTAAACAACATAATCAGCACTTAGAAGATGCTGAGTCACTTTATGAAAAACTCGAGCACAAAATTTTGCCGCTTTATTACCAAGAGCGTGATCGTTTCACTGAAGTAATGCAGCACGCTATAGCCCTAAATGGCTCATTCTTCAACACTCAACGGATGTTACAGCAGTATGTTCTTAAGGCTTATTTTAAATGACACCCCTCATCACCTCATCAAGCCCCTGAAAGGAAACCAATGACCACCCTAAAAACCCTAGCTTCCCCCTACCAAAGCTACACCTATGCTTTCCTCGATGAGGCTGCCAAACGAGAACTTCGCAGAAAAATGCTCAAAGCCATTGCTATCCCCGGGTATCAAGTACCCTACGCTAGTCGTGAGGTGCCCTTTGCTAGGGGATGGGGTACGGGTGGTTTGCAAGCAACACTTGCCATCATTGGACCAAAAGACACTCTTAAGGTTTTTGACCAAGGAGATGATGACTCAGTAAATGCTGCTAATTTGCGCCGTTTTATTGCGCGTATGACAGGCGTCAAAACCACTACAGATGTACAAAAAGCAACACTCATGCAAAGCCGCCACCGTATTCCTGAAGAAATTTTAGTTAAGTACCAGACGCTTGTTTTACAAGTACCAATGCCAGAACCTCTCCGCACTGTTGAGCAAAGCCGTGCGGTTGCTCAGCAAATGCATGCTGATGCTGACTATGGACTTATGTGGCTTACGCTTTATGAGCAAATGGTGCATTACAAACAAATAACCCTTGGTTCAGGCTATCCAACTCTTGTAAATGGGCGCTATGTCATGGACCCTAGTCCCATACCTCGTTGGGATGTTCCCAAGCTCCACCAAGCCAAGCATTTAACCATTCTCTCGGCAGGTCGGGAAAAACGCCTTTATGCTGTGCCACCCTACACCAATGTGAAACCTCTAGAGTTTGAAGATATTCCCTATCGTATAGAAGATCAACACGATTGGGAATGCTACAAAACAGGCTTAAAAAATAAATTTATGAACGAATTGCCTCAAACAGATGGCAGTGCTAAGTACGAAATATCAGATTCGGGTTTTGTAGAGAAGTATATTCGCCAAAAAGAAGGTGAGAGTGTTAGCTTTGCTAAACTGTACTTTGATTACAAAGGTAAGTTCTACCGAGATGGTGTTTTGAGAGAAGAGGGAGCATTATAAGTAGCACAGTAGCTATGCCCTCCACAGACTTCGAGCCTCCTCGCCTAATTCAAGAGGTTCCTTTGGTGCAAGCTCGAGCTATCAATAAATCCTACGGTAGCTTAACTGCAGTTCAAGACGTTGGTGTTAATTTGTACCGTGGTGAAGTACTGGGGGTTGTAGGTGAGTCAGGTAGTGGTAAGTCTACTTTGCTTCGCTTACTAAACCTACAAGAAGAAGCAGATAGTGGCACATTTAGCCTAGCTTTAGAGAGCTATCAAAACAAGAATCTGTTTGAGCTGGACCGTTTTGCCAAGCGTGAAGTGCAAACCAAGCATATTGGTATTGTTTATCAAAATCCGAACTTGGGTTTGAGGATGAGAGCAAGTAGCTCGGGGAATGTAGCTGAGCGCCTAATTATTTCAGGCGAGCGTCGTTACTCTACCTTGCGTGAAGCAGCAAGGAGTTCTCTAGTTGCCTCTGAGTTTCCCTTAGAACGTATGGACGACTTACCCAATAAGCTCTCAGGTGGCATGCAGCAACGGGTACAGCTTGCTAAAGCAATTGCTTTAAAACCTGAGCTGCTACTCCTAGATGAACCCACCACAGGGCTTGACGTTTCTGTTCAGGCACTTGTTCTAGATACTCTTAAACGCCTACAGCGTGAACTAAAGGTTGCTATGATTATTGTTTCTCACGACCTTGGTGTTATTCGCACCTTGGCTGACCGCATTATGGTTATGCGCTATGGGCAAGTGGTTGAATTAGGACTTGCTGATCAGGTTTTAGAAGACCCACAGCATGCTTACACACAGCAGCTTGTGCACGCAAAGTTATAATAATGAAACTAGGACTAATTGCTGACATACACGGGAATATTGAGGCACTTGATGCTGTTATTGAAGTGCTCGAGCAAAATGGTACTGACCTTATAGTTTGTGCAGGTGATTTAGTTGCTTATGGTGCTAATCCCAATAGTGTGATAAAGAGCTTAAAAAACAAAGGCATTATGTCAGTAGCTGGCAACTATGATGATGCAGTAGCTTGGGATAAAGCCAAAGCCAGTCGAAAAGCCTCTTCACCTTTAAATGAGCCCTTAAAGCAGTCGGCCCTTGATTGGACAAAGCAAGTTATACGTCCTGAAAATAAACAATACCTTAGAGGATTGCCTTGGCAACTTACCTATCACTTTGAGGAAAAGCACATAGTTGTTTTGCATGCAGGGCTTGACTATTTAGATGAATGGCTTGTGCCCGAAGATGAAGCTGCTTTAGAGGCCATTGCTAGCAAGCTTAGTGCAGATGTAGTGGTTTTAGCACATACACATCAGGTTTTTGTGCAGCAAGTTAAAGATACTCTGTTTATCAATCCGGGTGCAGTGGGGCGTTCTTTGGATGGAAATACTAGAGCTTCCTGTGCACTACTAGACTTAGACACCCTAAAAGTTAAGCATTTTCGTGTTGAGTACGACATCAAACACACTGTGGAGGCTATTCGTAAGAGCGGTATGCCGCTCGATATAGCTCTACTTGTGCAGCGTGGTGCTCGCCGTATTGAGGAGGTTAGGTCAAATGCCTGAATTACTTAAGCTCGAGCACTACACCAAACGATTTTTTATTCACCACTTAAGCAGGGAAATATCTGCCTTTGAGGACTTAAATGCAAGTGTCAAAGCAGGCGAGTTTGTACTTATTAGTGGTCCTAATGGAGTAGGAAAGTCAACTTTACTACGCTGTTTATACCGCACCTACCGAGCAAGTTCTGGGTCTGCCTTTTATAGATCAGCTTATGGTGAGGTTGATTTGGCTAAAGCTACTGATATTGACATGATGAAACTTCGGCACGAAGAAATGGGTTTCGTAACGCAGTTTCTAA
This sequence comes from Trueperaceae bacterium, assembly GCA_965223045.1. Lineage (GTDB taxonomy): Bacteria > Deinococcota > Deinococci > Deinococcales > Trueperaceae > CBDCVN01. Next base: position 708,017 of record CBDCVN010000013.1, on the reverse strand, counting down.
AAGCTAGGCCTAGAGTGAGTGCTGTAGAGCTAGTAGCAGAACCACTTCTGGAACAGATGGTGTATGAGGCAGCTCTTAAAAAAGCCTCTGAAGCTCTCGAAGTCTTTGGTTTAAAAGAAGATTTATGGCAAGCTTACCCAAGTACGTTTTCTGGTGGCGAGCAGCAAAAAGTGAATTTGGCAAGGGCTTTAATTACTCCCCGTCGCCTTTTACTTTTAGATGAACCTACAGCTTCATTGGATAATGATGCAAGAAACGCACTAGCAAGACGACTTGCTGAACTCAAAACCCAAGGAGTCACCATGATTGGAGTATTTCATCACCCTGAGGACGTTGTTGAATTGATTGACAATACCCTCACTCTTACTGCCCTGTACCAAGAAGAAGAGCTGGTTATTGCATGAGTATTAAAAAACTAACCCCACAACCAACCATTCATGATACTGCTGTTATTGAACAGACAATACTTGGTCACTGGACAGAGGTTGGTGCTTACACCTCTATAGCGGAGTCCTCACTAGATGACTATAGCTATACTGTCGAGTTTTGCCAGATTATTTACTCTAGGGTTGGAAAGTTTTGCTCTATTGCTTCGTATGTTCGGCTTAATCCGGGCAACCACCCAATAGATAGACCCACCAGTCACCACATGACCTACCGTGCTACACAGTTTGGATTTGCAGAAGAAGATGAGGCTGAGTTTTTTGAGTGGCGGCGTGCACACCCTGTCACAATTGGACATGATGTTTGGATTGGACACAGTGCCACCATCATGCCCGGTGTAACTGTTGGTAATGGTGCAGTTATTGCCTCAAGTGCTGTTGTTACCAAAGACGTCGAGCCTTACAACATTGTAGGTGGCGTACCTGCTAAACCCATACTGAAGTTTATTTATAAATACTATAGCTAGACCTCTCCCTCACGCCAATAATCCTGTTTTAGGGGTACATCGTTCTGTCTACATTTCTATAGCTTCAAGTAGGTCATATGCTCTTTGCTGTTGCTTATTCGCTATAGTGTCTACTTTTACTAAATTTGCATCCTCCTCTCCTTTGTAATTGCAAGTATTTCTTACTATGCTACTTAGATCCGATAGTAATGTCTGAAAACTGTGAACTTTACTACCATCTTCTAATTTTTTAGTCTTTGTTTTTGCTAATGCCTTCTTTGACCTTGCCGCTCTTTTCACGGGGTTACTTTCCTCTTTTTTACCTTTTTCTTCATCAGCAAATAATATTGACCTCCATGCCTCCATCATATGCCACTTCACGTTGTAAGCTAGCATGCACAAGAATATGTGTCCCCTTACTCGTTGCTCCATATGGTGATATATTGGTCTTAATTCCAAATCTACACTTTTTATCGACCTAAATCCCTGTTCTACATCACTTAATCCTTTGTAATTCCTGATTACTTCTTTTGTATCCACTTTCTCCTTTGTTAGACTTGTTCTTATTACATATATCCCATCTAACTCGCTTTCCTTCTTTACTTTCTCTTCGTCTATCTCAAAATTTAGCCTTGCTGGTGTTATCTTTAACTTAATGTGCTTTGCTACTTTATATTTGTTGACTACTCTTCCTACTCGCACTCCTATTTCCCCTTTCCCTCTTACACTTCCTTTCTTTACCATCTCCTTTATCTTCTCTAACTCTTCTTTTGTTGCTTTTAGCAAATCTTGTCGCTTTTTCCCTTTCCACTCCGCTACTTCTCTATTACAGCACCCTATCAATCTCTCTTTTTCATATTCTTGATCTTTAAACTCTAAATATTCTTCTTTCTTCAATTCTTCTATATTCAAATTCCCACTTTCTATCAGCTTTTTTATACTTGCTGTCTTCAATGCTGCTATCCAACCTACTCCCTCTTCTTTTTTTAACTCTTCTATCTGTTTTTTCCCTATTACTCCTCTGTCTCCTACGATCACTATTTCTTTTATTCCAAATTCCTCTTTTAGCTCTTTTATCATTGGTTTTAGTATCTTTGACTCTGTGTAATTGCCCTCGTACACCCTAGTTACTATTGGACATCCCCTTTTGTCCGTCAGCAATGTGTAATTTACTTGCTTTTTCCCTCTCTTTTTATCTTTATTCTGTCCCCATTTTGCTAATGGACATTCCTCTCCTTCAAAATAACTTGAACTCATGTCATACATTAATACTTTCTCCCCTTTGACATGCCTATTTGTTAATTTCTTTTCTATATATCCTTGCCTTGCTTCCAACCATTCCATTACCTTACACACTTCTTCTTCCCTTGCTTTCCTTACTTCTAGCATTTCTGGTAAAGTTGTTGTTTCCCACCATCTTATTGTTGCTAATTTACTATTTGGTGCTAGTATCCTTGCTGCTATCAATGCTTCTACTAAGTTTCTTTCTTGTGTGGCACGACTTGCTATTAACCTCTTAAACTCTAGTTTCTCCATAGCTTTTATTACTGCTTTTACATGTCCATGATGCTTAGATTCAATCACTTCAAAAGCTTGATCTATAGGTACAAACTGCTTACCCTTTAAACAGCTTCGGATCATTTCTATAATTTCATAACCTAGTGGACTTAGGTTTGCTAGGGTTTCTTTTTTTACCTTGCCATCTTTACGATAAGAACGTCTCAGTAAGTAAGATTTATAAGTTTTTCCTTTATACTGGCGAGTGCTTGTAGCTACATGCATCCCAGAAGACCTATTCCTCATAGCTAAAGTACAGGATAGCAGATTTTGACAATTAATTCAACTTTTAGTGTCTACAGTATTGCACCCTAAATTACCCATTTGCATTGTGTAGAAAGATGCTAACGCCGATTTTGATCAATAAACTTCAGCCATACGTAGGCGGTTTTCAGATGAGGTTGTTGAAAAGCTCGAGCAGATTAAATGGTGGAACTGGTCAAGGCAAGAACTCGAGGCACGTTTTCTTGATTTTAGGAACTTAGATGTTTTCCTTGAAAAGTATGCTTAAAAAATGGCGCTCACCATGCTTAGGGCAAGCGCTTTTCGTAAAATTTAGAAGGAAAGACCGCACCTCAGAGTGTAAACTTGCTTTGTCAATTCTATGTCAGGTGGGGGAGCGTGGGAGTATGAGAGTAAGGAAGCATTAGAGAATAGAGAAGAGAGTTGTTCGGAAATAGCCAAATCAGCTAAAATAGTAGCTAGTATGGTAGTTTTCAAAACCAGAAGTGACAGACAAGTAAGAGCCTTGACAGGTTTGCCTGAAGAAAAGATAAATGAGTTAGAGACAGTGTTTGAAGAGGTATATGAGGAGCAAAGTCAAAAAGACTATGAAGAACAACAAGCTAAAGGGGAAAGAGAACGATCTAGGGGAGGAGGAAGAAAAAGTAAACTTCCTTCTACTAAACACAAACTCGAATTTATTCTCTACTACCTGAAAAGTTATCCTACAATGGATGAATTAGCAGAGAAGTTTGATATGTCTCGTTCCAGTGCACACTATTGGGTACATAAGCTGCTGCCAATTCTCTCAGCAGCCTTGGCAAAATTAGGTATGTTGCCTAAGAGAGAGTTCAATACACCTGAGGAGTTAAAAGAAGCGCTTGAAGAAGCAAGAAAAATACTGATTGATGCTACAGAAAGGAAACATAGACGCCCTAGTGAAGAAGAAAAGCAGGAGGAGCTATATAGTGGAAAAAAGAAGGGGCACACGGTAAAAAACACAATAATAGCAACAGGAAGAAAGGTAATAATCTATGTAGGAAGGACATTTGCTGGGCGGAGACATGACTATGGGATGTTTAAGGAGGAGTTTCCACCTAAACAAGGCTGGCTGAAAGAGGAGGGAAAAAGAGCAAATCTAGACTCAGGTTATCAAGGTATAAACAAGGATTATGGGATAGGAGCAGCGATACCAAAGAAAAAGCCAAGGAAGAGTAAAAAGAATCCTAATCCAGAGCTAACAGAAGCAGAGAAGGAGAGGAATAAAAGGCTGGGCAAAGCAAGGATATATGTAGAACATGCCATAGGAGGTATGAAACGCTTTAATATACTAGTGCATGCCTTTCGGAATCGCAAGACAGGTTTTGCAGATAGCGTTATAGCTGTCTGTGGGGGGCTTTGGAATTTTTTGATTGTTTAAACTATTTATTTCCGAACAACTCTAAGGTAGTAATCCTATCTCCTCATCTTTTCATCCCCATCAACCACCCCTACCCACCCTCTTAAACCAATAGGAAGTACAGAACTATGAAACTAACTAACACAACACTAGTATTACCCCACGGTGTTTTTCAAGGCTCAAATTTAGAGGTAGAAGCAGGCTGTTTTAGCAAACTTGTCTTGGGTCGGAAAGTAAGAGGAATACCTCAAGGGATCATCATTATTCCCGGGATTATTGATTTACATGGTGATATGCTCGAGCGTGAAATTGAACCCCGCCCGGGCTCTCGCTTTCCAACAGAGGTGACAATCAAAGAATTAGATAAGCGCCATGCAGCAGCAGGTGTCACCACAGCCTATGTTGCTTTGTCTTTTGCCAATTTTGTTAAGAAGGATGATGATGATTTAGAGTTAAGGACACGTGATCTAGTATCGGCTGTATGTAAACTCAAACCTAATCTGGGTTGTGACACACGTATTCACGCTCGATTTGAAGTCATCTACCCAGAAGCCAAAACCATGCTCAAAGACCTTATTGCCAAAGGGCAAGTACATATGGTGTCCTTGATGGACCACTCACCGGGGCAAGGACAATTTCGTGATTTAGAAGATTACGTAAGTTATATGACCAATTGGCTCAAAGTTGAAAGGTGGCAAGCTGAAGCTGAATTAAAGCGGCAACTGGCTAGACCTAAAGCTTGGGATAGCGTGCGTGACATTGGTGAGCTAGCACAGGCACACGATTTGCCTATCGCCTCTCACGATGATGACACTCCAGCCAAGGTAGCTTTGATGAGTGATTTCAACGTCAATATTAGCGAATTTCCTATTACCCTTGAAGGCGCAGAAGCTGCCAAGCAACACAAAATGTGGACATTGATGGGTGCACCTAATGCCCTACGTGGTGGTTCACACTCAGGTAACCTTAGTGCTATTGATGTCTTAAAAGCAGGTTTACTGGACACATTAGCATCTGATTACTACCCTGCTGCTATGTTGCAAGCTGCCTTTGCCTTAGTGCAAAAGCAACTTCTTCCTTTGCATGAAGCTATTAAGCTTATCTCACTTAACCCTGCACGGGCTGCAAATTTAACTGATCGAGGAAGCTTGGTAGAAGGTTTACGTGCTGATTTTGTAGCAATAGAGCTAAATGGTAACAATAGCCCAACAGTTATAGCTTCTTTCTCACAAGGCAAGCTTATTTATTGGTCAGGTCAATATTCTGGAGAAATAGGAATTTACGATGCATTACGAGGGCTTTGACTAAAGTTTATTGCAATAGGGTAAAGTTAGCTTGGAGTGGTGCGCACAGCAGACCCTACAAATGTTACTTGACTTTGCAGCACAGGACTTAAAAGCTTTCGCTGAGTCCTTAAGGTTACACTTAATGACTTAACAATAATCAAGGTAAACACTGTTACCCAATGCAAGTTCTAGCTCGGTAATTACTCGAGCTAACAGTTGCTGATATATTCCTGACAACTCTAAGCTAACCTCCTTCTAGAGGCAAGCCTTAAGCCTCAATAGGGAGATAAGGGATAAAGCACTCTTAGAAATGTCATTCTCCTTATCTCTTGTGCACATTCCACACTCGCACTAGATAAGTAAGTGAGGTGCTTCTAATGGTGAGTTTTAGCTTTTTCCTAAGAAATTTTAACAGAAAAAAAACTGTCTTTAAAGTATGTAAAGTATTGATTTTCATGGGCCTTGTAGCATTTTGGCTTATGACTTCAGTAACTGTTGCTAAAGATACTGATAATTTATTAACAAACCTTGAAGAAGCACTCTTTTCTTCTAGGCATGTACTGGAAAGGACTTCACAAAAGGTTACTGCCCATAAAGAGTGGTTCAAAGATTATCAAGCTCAGTTTTTGTCTTCTAATTCAGTAAGTATGGCAAGTATACCTAGAGAATCGATTAGCAGACAGTTAAATGAAATCTGGGAACAGATTGAAGCGCTCGAGCACTCAACAAAAAGCAATTGGCTAGAAAACCTCTCTAAACAATTAGACTCTGAAACTCTGACTCAAGCTTCTGCAGAAGACATTAGAAGTTGGATAGAGGCACAAAGTTGGTACATTAGCCAACTTAAAGAAGATTTGCGATCTCTAGAATTAAACATTGAGCAAATTAAAGAAGACTATGTCTTACCAGAAATACCCGTAGTTACTTCTATCGAGGATACAGAAAATACAAAGGAAACTATAGAAACTCTGGAAACAAATGTACCAACTAACATTACTGCAAACATTAAGGAAAATGATGCTCTCGAGGCTTCATTAATTTACCTGCTTAGTGGACTAGAAATATGGGGTCAGTGGCTTGACCCTGCCAATGAAATAGGTCTTTTACCTGAAGCTGAGGGGCGTTTTATGCTTTCTAACACACCCATTTTGCAAGCAGGCAGTACTTCAATTTCTGGGGGCATAGGCGTAGTAGGTTTTGCTCAGCCTATTATAATCAGTCATGATGGGGTTCCTCAAGGCTTTAGCGAAGAAATCTCTGAACCACTACCCATTGATTTTGACGACAGTATTGAAGATGTATTCCAGAAAGTGCCCTACCATGACCGACTTATTTATCAGTACGGAGTGACAATAGATGGGCGTAGCGTGCAGATTTATCGCAAGTCAATTGCAACGGAGCTGACACTGTCCATAGCATTGCAAAGAATGGGTGCATCACCTGAGATAGCTGAAGCGTGGGTAGAAGAATACGCAGAGATGGCCTATTTACCCCAAACTATCCAGCTTTCTTGGTTAATAGCAGGTAATCCACTAGCTAAAGATTACAAGTTGCACACAGAGAATTTGCTAGCTGCGTTTGATACAAATGCCCTATTTACCCCCAGTAACCAAGGAGAGTTTACCCTGCCACAAACTCCTAATCCAGAATGGGTTAATAAAGATCCTTTTTGGGCAGAGGTACAAAATCAACCATTCCTTAAAGCTTTCACTGATTTGCTTAGTGGAGCTAGTGAAGAAATCCAGCGCAGTTTTATAGTCTCACTGTTTTTCTTAGAACCTAGTTTGCCAGTGGTGAGAAGCGCTAGCAGCAGCGCTGCAACAACAGGTGTAAGTCTGCGCCAAAAGCCATTCTTTTGGTCTGATGAACCAGAAGTAGATCCTAGTAGTAGTGCCACCACCCCACAAGCAGCTCCAGTAGGCTCAGTTGACCCAGATCAAACTCGTTTAGTAGCAAAGGCTCTGCAGCAAAGAGCAAATCTAATTCATTATTGGGTTCCCGGGCAAGGTGACCAGCTAATTACTTGGTCAGAGAGGGAGCTGCTTAATCCTAATAAAGGAGCACCCTACTTTATTATTTCTGCTACTGCACTGCCACAATTTGAGCCTGAAACGCCACAGGAAACAGTACAAAAAATTGTTAATGAACATTTACCTGCAAGTCAACCTGTTTTTAAGCTTTTTATGGGTATGGAGGCAGAAAACCGTAGGGTTATAGATGCCAAAGGTACTCCTGTTCCTTTTGCTGATGCTAATTTAGTTTGGAGTGCTGAACCTCTTGACAATGATGCTGTTATGCAATACGTAGCGAGCTATCAAATTGCCAGAAAAAATTCCTATGTTGCTATCCAGTTTGACAATGGTCCTTTTTTGGCGGGCTCATTTACTCAACTAAGAAGGCTCTTGCAAGGGAGGCAAAATTATACTATCGAGACAATAGTACTAAGGTCGAAAGGCACTACCAATTACCAAAAAAGAATACTCAAGAACCAAACTGTTAGTGATCTTAGGGCAAATGAAACTTGGTTGAATTACGCTACTAGGGTCTCAGCAGATGTTTTTAGTTGGCTACCCCAAAAACAAGATGAGCTACTAGTACAATCTACCCACAGAAAAGTTATTTTCAAAAGAAATTCGGACTTAAGGCCAGAAATAAAGACATCTACCATGGTCAAGTGGCCAACCCTTCCCTCCAATGAAACCTTATTAGCAGAGCGAGTGGGGTGGAATGCCAATGCATTCTTGATAGAAGTTGAAGATGGTTACTTTTTTATTTCTCCCAACGAACTCGAGCACCTACAAAAATACGCTGATGAAACTCCTAAAGTTCATAGTTTGCTTTTGTCAGCAGTAACAGAGTTAAATCATGAATATATCAACTCTGCAGTACGTTCTATTTTGCCATTCCAAAACTTAAATTGTGACTCCGTGCGAGTACTTTCTGCTGGAGGAGTAGATTTAGCTTATAACCCACAATGTTCAGTTGTTATAGCTGATAGTGGCAAGGAACTTGCTCAAGCAGATGAACCAACTTTACTTGCTAAAGCTAAAAAGCATAATCAGCCTATAGTTATATTTCGTCCCGAGGATAAACCTGCCTCAGCACTACCACTCAGAACTTTAGTAGACGCGGATTCTGATAGTATTGAAAGGCTTTCAGTAGCTACACTAGTACCAGCTTATGACCTTGAAGGACTGGATGCAGAAGAAAAAGAAAGTGCTATAGAGTTAAATATAGCTGATGCCCTTAAGCGAACCTTGCAATTTTTCCCTAACCAGAGCACCTTTGAAGTTTTAATGCCTGAAGGAATTGTTTCAGGAGAGCAAAAGGTTAACTACGTAAATGCTGTCCCTGAAAGTTTTTCAGCAAGCCATAGCTTTGATACGGTTAATGTGGTAGTGCCCAATAGTAATGAGCAGGCCTCTTTTTATAGAGTTGATGAGGCAGCTCTAGCTAGTCGTTTGCTCGAGCTACCAGCAAGTGACATTTATATTCAGAACGAGTTTAATACAGAACGCATTTTTGAGCTAGCACAGGAATTTCATAGTAAGAGCAATCTACCTTACACTGTGGTTCAAAGCAATAAAGGCAAATACTATGCTGGAACTTTTAACGATCTTAATAACAAGCTACCAGCAGGAGAGTGGCCAGAACACCTTCTCTTGATGGTTACCAAAACAAGGGGAGTAAATAATCGTGGTTTTGCCCAGCATGAATTTAGAAATGCTGGTTGGCTACAAACCTCTGCGGAGAAGGTGGCTGATTATTCTGCTAGGCTCGAGACCGACCCTAATGATGTGGTGAATGTTTGGTCAGCTACAGGCAAAAGGTATGTTACTTTTAGTCCTGAAGGTAAATTGCAGTTAGCATCTATGATACAGTGGACTAGTCGTCCTGATAACCAAACACTAAAGTCTCTACGTCAAACTTGGGATGGTCATGTAGTGCTAGTCAATGTGCCTAACCAAGGATATTTTGTAGCACAAGTCAGTGATAGCGAATTCTTGGAGTCTGTGCCAAAAGCAAAAATAGATACTATTGTCCTAGGTTTTGACCCAGGGAAAAGTTTTTCAACTATTTGGAATCAGGCTAAGGGTATTCTACAAACGTTACGAGTAACACATCCTGTGCGAGTAATGTCTAATTCTGGTGTGCCTACAACCGAAACAGAATCTGTTTATAGTGGTCTTGACTTGGCTTTTAGGGTTGACAGTAATGGAGAACTTCAAGTTGATTTGCAGCATAGTGGTTTAGAGTTAGTTAAACAGTCTCCTGAACAGTGGTTAAGCTATGCTGAAGCCACAGATTTGCCACTAGCTATTTTTGAATGGCCTGATGGTAAAAAATCTTCAGCATCGTTTACTCATATTAAAGGAGCCCAAAAGGTAACAGAGCTTAAATCCCAGCAAATTGTACCTGCTTACAATTCAGAAGACTTAGCAGAAGTTGAAGATGCTAAAGAAGCAGAAGGTATTATTGCTATTGCTTTACAAGACACTCTGCAAAGGGCCTTAAATTTCTTGCCTAACCAAACTTCTTTCCAAGTAGTAATGCCTGATGGTCGAACTCAAAGACACTACTCACAAGAGTTGCTTGCTGAAAATCAGGTTCAAGCAGAACCTCTAGGAACCATTGAGGTTACAAGCCAATACGATGGCACTAAAGTTAAATACTATTATCAACCCACTGAAATAGCCCCAGTAGAATCAAATAATACAGATACAACTCAAATATTATCTTTACTAGCTAAGCAAACTGGTTTTGGGGGTTCTCAGTATCAGGGAACTAGGGCACCAAGTCTTAAAGAGTTAATAGAAAAATCCAATACATTTTTTAGTCAGCATATTCCAAATGAGGAATTTAAAGCCTATGCAATGCTTAAACTAAGTGATGGAACTTATTTTGGTGGGCCTTGGCATAGAATAAAAAAGATCCCTAATCTCAATGATGTAATGGTAGATACAGTAGTAGTAGCTCATAAAGGCGTTAGTTTTGCAGGCAGGAGCCCTGATAATCGATTTAGAGAAAAAAGTTGGTTAGAACATTGGGCAGGGCAAGTAGCAAATGAGGCATTTACAACTTTTCCTCAAAGCTCCTCTCTTACTGTATGTGCTAGATTTTGCCGCAGACAAGTTGTCTTTAAGAAAGAGGAACTTGAAGTTATTGATCTTGCAGCAATGCCGGAAATGGTTTCAACTATAGAAGAAGAATATAGTGAAACCGCTATTCAATGGTGGGATCATTTGCCTAGCGATGAGGCTTTGTTGGCTGAAAGAGCTAATTGGCAGTTTGATATGGTGCTTATGCATGTGCCAGCGCTCGAGCGTTACTTCTGGATATCATATAATGAAATTCCCTATTTCGAGCAGCATGCTAGCCATCCTGTCAAAGTACATACTTTGGTAGTATCACATGACACCAAATTACACCTTAGTGTTTTGAAATCACGTTTCCAACGAGCAGTACCCTTTCTACCTGAGAGTAATTCTACTATCCGAGTCATTTCTGCCCCAGACTTTGAAATATCTTTTGATCGAGAATGTAAAATTGATGTGTTTGGAAGTTGTGGAGCACTTTTACAGCAAGAGTCTGAGCAGTGGCTACAAGCCACAGCCCGCTGGGATGACATGTTAGTTATTTTTCAAAATGAAGGACGCTTGTCGGGCATGTCTTTCCGAATGCTATTTGACTCTGATTTAGATGATTTACACGCTAGGGAAGTTACTCCACATGGTCTAGTACCAATATATTCTGAAGATCTTTTAGAAGACCCCAAGAGAGCTTTAAGAAATGTAGGCACTAGAGAAGAGGTTGCTTTATATGTCACTGAAGCTCTGCGGAAAGTCTACCATGTCTTTCCTAAACAGCAGGCTATTAGAATAGTTATGCCAGATGGGAAGTTAGTAGAATATAGCCTGCAAGAAAGTTTAGTTGCTGATAATAGTGACCCACTTTCAGTCATTAGCATGACCTCTCCTTATGGGGACGCCGTTAAGTTTTATAAAGTTAGTTAGTAAATATATATAGTTATTTCATTGTACCAGTGTTGTATTTACTGACATAGCTCGAGCGACCTGATAAAGATCTTTATCAGCAGTAACAATCTCATAACCCTCATACAGCACTATTCCTAAGTGAAGTGCATCTGCTGCCCTCAAGTTATTGTTAAATTGTAGACTGCCTTCAGCTGCTTGGTAATGGGAAGGTTTAATGGTTTGCATAAGGTATTTACCTTGTGCTTGATCAGCTTGGAAGTGATTAAAAATATTGTGAGCTAACTGTTGTGTTATAATTTGCCTTCTTACCAATAACCCTAAAGCACTCTTAAATTCAACATTCACCCATAAACTAATAATGATATCCTTAGGATTCTTTCTTAACTCTACATCAGCATATTGGCTATGAGCGTCATTTATATAAAGACTAATGACAACACTAGTATCAAAGTACCTCAGTAGCGTTCCTCTTCTCTACTCATTAATACAGCATTGGGCAAGTTTGTAGGCGTATCAAGACTTTTACGAAATGCTGCTAATTCATCTGGCTCGAGTAAAGAGCGTTGGGCAGGTGCCACAATTCTAGCAACAGGCTCACCATTACGAGTGATAACAATCTCTTCACCTTGCTGTGCCTGGTTAATTATCTTAGCAAAATTTTCTCGAGCCTCTCGAATATTAATAGTCATAATACCTCACTAATGATAAGTGTACCCTACATGTGTACACAAGGTCAAATTTTAATACCAAGGGCACTACCAAACTCATTTGCTGAGAAAGTCTTACAATTGCAAAATTGCAAAACATTTTGAGCTGAAAATAACAAAAGCAAGGATAGGGTATAAGATGAGGTAAAGTAGGCAAAAGAATTAGATGAGATTATGTAATAATAACAAGTTTGAAAAGGGAAAGATGGACAAAGTGGTAAGGAGTTGTCTTTCTATAAAAAATGATCTATCCGAAATTTTCGTACTACAAACATCTTGCTATGGTCAGATTGAGTGGCAACATTTCTAAATATAACAGTAAAAACCCCCTTTTGAAAGTAGTGATTTTGCTTTGGTTTCTAATAGCCATTTCAGGTATTACTCTTTCACAAGTTGATGATAAAAGTGATTTGCTTGCTGATTTTAGCGAAAGGGTCGTTTCATATAAGCAAATATTAGACCAGCTTACCTTAGAGGTTGCTATACACAAACAATGGGTTAAAAGTTACCAGTCTCAGTTTCTATCTGAAGGTGGAGCATTAGAAGGCTCACTTGATAAAGAGCTAAATGAAATCTGGCAAGAAATTGAAAGACTCGAGCCGCTAACAAAAAGCAGTTGGCTTGACAACATCTCAAAACAGTTGGCTTCTAACGCCTTCACAAATATCCCTCCTAACGAGATTCAAAACTTGATAGATTCTCAAAATCAGTATGTGGGGAAAATCCAAGCAGATGTTCTAGCCTTAGAACACAGCATTGAGCAAACCAAGCAAACCTATAGTTTGCCAGAAGAGGCTTTAGTAACCCAAATTTCAGAGGTTTTGTATAAGCACCCAGAAGAATACTATGTTCTTGAAACCACCTTACTCCACTTGCTAGCAGGACTAGAAACTTGGGGTTCTTGGCTCGAGCCAAGTAATAACATTGGTTTGCTGCCCGAGGCTGAGGGTCGTTTTATGGTGTCTAATACACCCATTTTGCAAACGGGAGTAGTCCCCGGAGGCATAGGAGTAGTAGGTTTTGCCCAACCAATTACTATTAGCAGAAATGGTGTGCCTGAAGGATATACTGAAGATAAATATCTCTATGAAAGAGTGCTGGTAGACTACAACGATAATATTGAAAATGTATTTCAACAAGTGTCCTATCTTGATAGATTAAATTATCAGTATGGCCTTGAAATAGTTGGGCGCACAGTCAGAGTTTACCGTAAGCCTATTGAACTAGAGTTAACACTTGCTGCCATGCTGCAAAAAATGGGAGCCCCCCCAGAAGTTGCTGAGGTTTGGGTGGCAGAGTACGCTGAAATAGCCCACTTACCACAAAGTATTCAATTGTCTTGGTTAATTGCTGGCAACCCACTAGCCAAAGACTATCAGTTATATATCGAAGATGTGCTAGCAACATTCAATTTAAATGCACTATTGGCTCAAAATCCTACTAGTGGAAATTTCTCTTCACCTACTGAGTGGGTTGATCAAGACCCCTTTTGGGAGGAGGTGCAAAAGCAGCCTCTTCTTAACATCTTCTTTGATTTGCTAGACAATGCTAGTGAAGAGATTAAACGTAGTTTTATAGTTTCTCTTTTCTTTTTAGAGCCTATTCCCTATGGAATTGAAGCAAGTAGTAAAAACAATGAAGAAAACAATAATAATGAAAGTTTCAACCTCCGTTCTAAACCATTTTTTTGGTCAGATACCCCTAACACCAATATTGATAATCTTGCAACACCTACAATAGAATCTATATCTATAGTTGATCCAGACCAAGATTTGGTAGCAGAGGCGTTAAAGCAAAAAAACAACTTAATTAAATACTGGTTGCCTGAACAAGGCTACCGAATAATTCCTTGGTCACAAAGGGAATTGCTTAATCCTAGTGAAGAGGGTGCTAATTACTTTATTATGGCAGTGACAGCTTTAAGTAGCTTTGCACCAATGAAAAAACAAAATCATAAAACGAACTACGCAACAATTGTCAGCAGTATAGTAGAGTTGTTCGGAAATAAATAGTTTAAACAATCAAAAAATTCCAAAGCCCCCCACAGACAGCTATAACGCTATCTACAAAACCTGCCTTACGATTCCGAAAGGCATGCACTAGTATATTAAAGCGTTTCATACCTCCTATGGCATGTTCTACATATATCCTTGCTTTGCCCAGCCTTTTATTCCTCTCCTTCTCTGCTTCTGTTAGCTCTGGATTAGGATTCTTTTTACTCTTCCTTGGCTTTTTCTTTGGTATCGCTGCTCCTATCCCATAATCCTTGTTTATACCTTGATAACCTGAGTCTAGATTTGCTCTTTTTCCCTCCTCTTTCAGCCAGCCTTGTTTAGGTGGAAACTCCTCCTTAAACATCCCATAGTCATGTCTCCGCCCAGCAAATGTCCTTCCTACATAGATTATTACCTTTCTTCCTGTTGCTATTATTGTGTTTTTTACCGTGTGCCCCTTCTTTTTTCCACTATATAGCTCCTCCTGCTTTTCTTCTTCACTAGGGCGTCTATGTTTCCTTTCTGTAGCATCAATCAGTATTTTTCTTGCTTCTTCAAGCGCTTCTTTTAACTCCTCAGGTGTATTGAACTCTCTCTTAGGCAACATACCTAATTTTGCCAAGGCTGCTGAGAGAATTGGCAGCAGCTTATGTACCCAATAGTGTGCACTGGAACGAGACATATCAAACTTCTCTGCTAATTCATCCATTGTAGGATAACTTTTCAGGTAGTAGAGAATAAATTCGAGTTTGTGTTTAGTAGAAGGAAGTTTACTTTTTCTTCCTCCTCCCCTAGATCGTTCTCTTTCCCCTTTAGCTTGTTGTTCTTCATAGTCTTTTTGACTTCGCTCCTCATATACCTCTTCAAACACTGTCTCTAACTCATTTATCTTTTCTTCAGGCAAACCTGTCAAGGCTCTTACTTGTCTGTCACTTCTGGTTTTGAAAACTACCATACTAGCTACTATTTTAGCTGATTTGGCTATTTCCGAACAACTCTAGTTAATAATCATCTTCCTAAAAATCAACCTGTCTTTAAGGTATTTGTAGGTCCAGAAGTGAAAGATCGTCAAGTGCTTGATAATCAAGGTTTGCCAATATATTTTGCTGGTAGTACCTTTTCATGGAGTGCTGATAAGCTCAATAACATTATTTTACGTCAAGCAAGAACGTTTCCTTACATGGTAGTTCGTATGGAAAATGGTGTTTATATGGCTGGTTCCTTGTTACAACTCAGGGAATTTTTTGAAGGGAGGCAGGATTATACTGTTGAGACAGTGGTTTTAAGGGCTAGTGGCATTACCCACTATCCGAAAAAACCAACAAAAGGCACTTCGACTTCTGGGGAATCCAAAGTAACTTGGCTAAGTGATGCTGGTAAAGTTGCTCAAGAAATTTTTGCTTTGTCTACAAAGCAAGATAAACTTTTTATTCAATCTGCCAACCGAAGTGTTTTATTTGAAAAGAGTGATGGCTCAGACTTAGAAATAAAAACCTCTTCCATGATTACTTGGAAAGACCTTCCTACTAATGAGGAGCTACTAGTAAAGCGTAGACAATGGCATACAGATGCGTTTTTAGTGAAAATTCAACAAGGGTACTTACTTATCCCTACAGATGAGTTAAAGTACTTGCAGGCGCACTCTGATGAAGAACTTCAAGTGCATAGCTTGCTTTTGGCATCACCAAAGCCAGCAGAAGTTCAAACTTCAGCCAAAAAAATCTTTCAGAACAAAAGTCTTAATTGTGAATCAATTCGCGTACTTTCTATAACTGGTTTGGAACTAGCTTATTCACCGCAATGTTCACTAATAGTGGCTGATAGTGGTTGGGAGCTTGCTCAAGCTAAAGAGGAGGTCTTGCTTAAAGCAGCACAGAAAAGTCAACAACCTATTGTTATTTTTCGTCCTGATAACAAACCAGCCTCAGCATCTTTTTTAAATTTTCTAAAAGATGGACCAGCGGGAGCATTTGAACGAAAAGGTACGGTTTCAAACCTAAATGTTGTCTGGAAACCGTATATTTTCGTTTAGGTAAACACTACTCAAAATCATCAATAAAATAAGTTCCATTTGGAAGCACGTGTTTAAAAGGAAGTAAAGAAATATGGGGCAGAGCGTCATTATCAATGGTCTCACCTTGCTTCCTGAGATTTTCCACTATGTCATTGATCTTTATGGTGTTCCAGTAGAGAATCGCATTGGAAGCGAGGCTCAAACAACTAGCCTTATTCATAATTTCTGCATAATCACCAGTAGTAAACTCTCCTTGATCAGCAAAGAAAATACGTTTTGGCAACCGGTGTCGGTATTCACCCTTATTCAATTGTAGCTGTACAGTTTTTCGTAGTTCTGAGTCGGTAAGATAACGCAATATATATTCAGTTTTAATTATGCGTCCCAGATTAGTAAATGCCTTGGATAAACGATCTGAAGGGAAACTATTAGTCAAGCGTTGAACAACTATATGTGCAGGCACAGTGCGCTGCTTAAGAGAAAATGCTACACGGATCATCTCTTCCCACTGCTCTTCAACAACGTAGGTGTCAGCAGTTTTGTTGAGTAAAGGTGTAAAAATATTGTAATCAAGGTCTTTATCAATTCTATAAAGCTGTTGGTCTTTAAGATCACGTATGCGAGGCATAAAGTAGTACCCTAAGAGATAACACAAGGCAAAAACAATCTCCGTATAGCCATGAGTATCAGTTGTGTGTTTTTGTATTTGCAGGATAGTGTTGTTTTCCAATAAACCATCAAGAACGTAAAGTGCCTCACGAGGGCTACAGGAAATTATCTTGGTGCTGAAAACAGAGTACTGGTCGGAAACATGGGTATAGATACCAATAGCCTTCTCGTAGTAACCGTAATAACGAGGGTAATAAGACGCCAGTAAACTACTTGCTCGCACCTTGAATCTTTGTGCATCAGATGATGAAATAGTTCCAGAACCATGAACAGCACTCAGCGGTAGCTTGTGGTGCTGATTAACAATTTCAGCATTAGCTGCTTTTAATGTTTCCTCTCTGACAAAGAAATTTAGGACATGACGGAGCATATCCACAGAAACACCCTTAACACTTGCGCTCATAGAAACTACGCCCAGATTGGTAGCCTGAGAAATAAGTGCTGCCATTAGGGTTTTATAAAAATGCTTTGGTTTGGAATAGTGGTCCTGAATGGGAGTAAAGTGCTTACTGAAGTGCGTAAGTTGATCCACCTCCATTAGCAACTGCTCTATTCTTATTGAAGGTAGGCTAGAATCTATTACCTTTTGCAGTTTGGTAACAGAGTCAGGTAATACAGCCTTGTCATCACGCTTCAATTTGAGCTTACCATCCTTTATTTCTGCAAAATCATCAGATGGAAAACGTTTTTTTGCTGTTGCAATGCTGTCAAGAAAGTTTGAAGTGATTACTGTCTTGACTTTTTCCTTCTCAGGTTGCTGCAATTCGATATATGCTGAATCCTTTACCTTTTCCCAATGTGTATCACTAAGCATAAAACTCCAAAACGAAACATGCTTCTTGCTTTGTGGTAAGTAGAGGTCGCCTGAGCGAAGTGCATCTTTCATAGCTAGTGCTAAGCCCATTTCCCAAGCATTTCTGTTGATATTCCCATCTTCATTCTTCAAGACTCGCTGTAATTCCTTGGGAACAAAAGCTGTTGGGGCGTTTTTAGGCAAAGACTTTAATTCTTCAGAATCTAATCGCCTGACAAAACGGATTGCTTTTATCAAGGAGTCACTGCCACGCTCAGCAGCAAAGGGTAACTTTACAAAGTCCCGAAAGTATTTCCGCATACTTGGGTATTTAACTACGAGTAAATCACCATGACCACGTTCTTCCAATTGTTTAAAAGCTTGTAAATCTTCAAGGGATATTTGAAACTCTGTTTCTTGTACGTCCTGCCACAAATCATCTTTAGAAAGTAGCTCACCATCTGCCAACTCCAATAAAGGCTTAGTTACCTTGAGTACGATGTCAACCGCTTTCTTTTGACGTTTGCGTAATTCCCTATGTTTTTGCTCATGGGCATTTTTTGATTTGCGATATATCTCTACAATGTACTGGTCGTGCATCGTGACCAGATAATCCAAGTACACTTTTCGACTCTCTAAGAGGAAGCAAACCATTAAGGCATAGCGTTTGTGCTTGTTGAACCGCTTAATTTCTCTAGAGTTGTATTTTTTCGTTAATCTAAACAGATAATCTTGAAAGGCTGGTTCTGCAAGCTGTATTTCTATGGAGTCAATACCTGTCTCAGCTATAAGCTGATAGCGCTTGAGGTAAGTTTGCAAGGAAGAAATCTTTGCAGCAGGTGGATACTCTTTTAATGAATTAAAGTACGATCTTTGTTCTCCTTCTGGCACATCAAGCAGTTGATCAATCGTCTTTTTTAACTCAGGAGGCAGTTTCTGGTAAATGGTTTCAAAAACTTGTGCATTAACCTCTGCACAAACACTAATAATTAACCTTTCTGTAGTAGAAGGGCCTGGTAATAAGATTTTCTGATCAAGTAAGTACTTTTCTGCTTGTTGGAATAACTCACTAGGAAGCAAACCTTGACGGGCTTTCTGCTCAATCCAACCTCTTAGCTGTTCTTGAACAAAATCATCGAATCTATGAAACCCCAAGTAGGTCAGGATATTTTTGCGATGCTCTATGTAAGTTGCTTTTCGACTTGGTGTTTGAATGGTTAGTGATGGAGGAAAACCTAATTGGCCATTTAGATAATTGACTATGCGAGATGATAAATCATGAACCTCGTTTAGGAATCGACCATACAAACGAACTGAACAAATTTGTACTGCTATAAACAAGCGGAAGTTCTTGCTGTACTTGTCAACTTCCTGCTTATCCTTGTCTGATAATGTCCAGTCCCTTGCCATTTCCTCATCAGAAAACTCTTCTGGTAAGGAAACAAGCTGATAACGTTCCCGTCGGGATAAAAATTTTTCTTGCGTGCTCATAATGTTGATTAACACTCCATTCTTGTAAAATAAAAACGAGCGTCATTTTAGACAATTATTGAATACAAAAAGTAATGACTAATATGGTCAATTAATGTAAAATAAAAGTAGAAATCAACCTTTTTACAAACACCTTATGAAAACACTTGCTTATTTACGTGTTTCTACCCACAACCAAGATTTAGATAATCAGAGATTGGCCATTCTTAATTTTGCCCAGCAGGAAGGTATTACTATTAGTGATTTTATTGGGGTAGAGGTATCTTCTCAAAAAACCCCTCAGAAACGCCGCTTGGATGAGGTGCTTGAGCAACTCAATAAAGGAGATAGATTAATCGTTAGTGAATTATCACGTTTGGGAAGAAGTTTGGGACAAATTATAGCTATGGTAGATACTTTAGTAAAAAAAGAGATTCACTTCATCGCTATCAAGGAGGCTATTCGCTTTGAGGGAAAGCAAGACATGCAAACCAAAGTCATGATTACCCTGTTTGCCCTATTTTCTGAAATTGAACGTGATCTCATTTCTGAACGAACTAAAGAAGGCTTGGCTAAAGCTCGAGCAAGTGGAAAGCACTTAGGAAGACCGAAAGGTGCGTTTGGTCATTCAAAATTGGACGGCAGGGAAGAAGAAATCCAATCCTTCCTTAGCAAAGGTGTTTCTAAATCCTCTATAGCAAAGATTACAGGGGTTTCTAGGGCAACTGTTTACAATTTCATCAAGACAAGGCAACTTGTACCTAAGTAAAGAAGCAATTACGTATAGTCACAAACACTGTAAACTCGAAACCGTACCTTTTCGTTCAAATGCTCCCGCGGGTCCAAGATGCTGAACAAAGCTCTTTAGAAGGTTTACAAGTAAGTACTCTAGTACCAATTTATAGCCTTGAAGGTTTAGATGACGAGGAAAAGGAAAACACTATTAACATAAGTATTACTGATGCCATTAGCAGAACTCTACAGTTTTTCCCTAAACAGAAAGAATTTGAGGTATTAATGCCTCAACAAGGGTTTTCATCAAAACAAATTAAATACACCAGTATAACTCCTGAAAAATTTAGTGCAGAGCACGATTATGATGAAATCAATGTGGTAGTGCCTATAGAAAATCAACAAATTACGTTTTATAGACTTAGAGAAAGTAGGTAGTATTGGCAATGTGTCTTTTCATCTTCAGTATAAAGCCTAGCTTAAGCTATGTTGCGAGTTAGGCTATATTAGTGAAGGTGTCGAATTTAAGCTTTTAAGGCTTTGATAAGCTCCTTTTGTAAAGGTTCTATAGTGAGCGTAGGGCTTTAATTTTTAGTCTAGTTTCGTGAATTTTAAGTTTGCCTAAATCATCATAGAACTTTTAAGGGTGGTTCGGTATCTCGAGCGCTTAGCTGATCACATTCAAAATATCAGTGAGCACATCATATTTTGGCTTACAGGTAAGCGTTTTACAAGCCTTGAGGAGCTAATTTGATGTTAATCTCGAAATTTGAAGTGTCACAAGAACTTACCTAATTTCAATGCGAAAATTGAGGTTTCCATTGAGTTTCATGTCCAGACATTCTCCTGACATTTGCTTTATATGCTCAAATTTGTTTGTTGTACTTTCAAAAACCTCACTTAATTAAATTAGTGGGTAGTTTGCAAGCTGTTGAACATTTACAGCTTTTAGAAAGCTATGGCAAGTAATAAAATATTTTTCAATCTGTAGGAGGATTAATGAAGAAGTTACTAAAGGCATTATTTCTTGTAGCAGGGATGATTTTTAGTGGCATGTTATTGGGACATGCCCAAGTAAGTAATGCACCACTTTCAAGCATGGTTGCAGTTAGCATGCAAGACGATTTGGGCACAGGTGAAGCTAACATAGCTAGTTATGTTAAAGCCTTAGTTGCCCAGTACAATGATGGCTCTCTTACTACTCAATTCCCATTAGCTAATGTTTCTACTGACACCGTGCGTGCTCTTGAGGGCTTGCAACACAATGTTGTTATTAGCTGGCTCGAGCCCCTAACATGGGATGATGGCTCTGAGGCAATACGTTATGGTGCTACTAACGACTACATCGCTTACTTTGGTGATGGTTGGGACACTGAAGAAGGTGCTGCCCCTCAATTCAATGGTGCAGCTAATAAAGGCTGGGTATGGGTAAATCATGAATATGTTGCAGGAGATCGTCCTACTGCTACTAGTGCTGCTAGCGGTGAGCATGCAACTTTGGTCAACTTCTTAAGTGACATGGGTATTATTTCTACTAATGGTGATACTTGGAGTGAAGAGGACTTGGCTACTTATACTGAACATTATAAGAAGCAGGTAGGTGGCTCTTGGTTCCGCATTGTACAAGACCCTGCTTCGGGTAAGTGGCTTGTTGAGCGTAACGATGGCAACACCCGCTATGATGCTACCAGTAATACCCTAGCAACTATAACAGGTATTGAGCTGAGTAGCACTGCTACTACAGATAAAGGAGAAGAGTTACCTGCAGGAGTAGTGCCCGGTATTATGGGTGATTGCTCAGGTGGACAAACTCCTTGGGGTACTATCATCACTGCTGAGGAAAATGTCCAATCTTATTATGGTGACTTGGAAGCTGCTTGGACTAGTAGTCAGCAATTTGTTTTAGGGCAGGGCTTTGATCCCGGTAGTGTGATTACTTTTGATGCTACTCCTAGTGAGGGTAGCGAGTTCTACCAAAGCATTAACCCTGATGCCCTGCAGAACCGTGATTACTACGGATATCTTACCGAGATTGATCCTACTGCTGCTCCTAACGTTGCTTACGATGCGGCAGAGGGTGTAGGTCACCGTAAATTGGGTGCATTAGGACGTGCTCGTTGGGAAAATGCTACTTTTGCAGTACAGGAAGATTTTACTCTAATTCCCAATCAACCCATTGTGGTTTATGCAGGCAATGACCGTCGTGGTGGCCGTTTGTATAAACTAGTCTCTAAAGAAGTTTACACCCCTGACATGAGTCGTGCTGAAATTCGTGCCCTACTTGATGAAGGTACAGTTTACGTTGCTCACTTTGCTGGTCTAGATAATACTACAGGTTATAGTTTACTAGATGGTGATTTACCTACTGTTGATAATCGTGGTGAGGGACAGTGGCTCGAGCTAAGCCTAACCAGCACCGATATCGCTCCCAACGCTGAGGCACTAGGTATGCCAGATACCACTATTGGCGAGGCTCTCCAAGATGTGAATTGGAATGGTATAGGTGGTTTTGAGTCAGACAATATGGTGCGTATGGCTCTCTTTACTGCTGCTAACAAAACAGGTGTAATGGAGACTAACCGCCCTGAAGATGTTGAGTGGAACCCCTCTGATGTAAGTGGCACACCACGCTTATATGTGGCATTTACCAATCACACCCGTCAAACAGCTTTAAATCAAGATGGTGTCCTTTACGATCCTAGTATCCATGCAGAGCAGTCAATAAAGCGTGATGATGCCACAGGTAGCATTATGGCATTAGAAGAAGCTGACCCTGCTGCTCCCGGCAGCTCTAAAACCTTCAGTTACTTTGTGGCTTGGAAAGGCTCTCAAGGCCAAGGGGATTTTGACGCTGCTGCACCTGATAACATTATGATTGATAAAGATGGTGGAGTTTGGTTTGGTACAGATGGGAATTTTGGTCGTAGTGGTACAGCTGATGGGGTTTATTATCTTGATACTGACAGCCAAAGCCCTAGTTATGGTAAGCCTTTTCGCATAGCTGCTGCCCCCAGCAATGCTGAGGCAACAGGGCCTGCTTTTAACTCTGAAATGAGCACTGTATTTTTCAACGTTCAACATCCCGGTGAAGGGATTTTTAGTAACTGGCCTTCAGCATCTCGTTAAGCCAGATTTAAAAAACTTAAATAAGTGTTCAGGGCACCTCTTGTAGGTGCCCTGCTTCAAATATTGCTTGTGTACATAAAATAGTGTACACTTAAACCATGAGAGTCAACGTACGTGAAGCACGTAAGAATTTAAGCTCTTTATTGAACCGTATTGAAGCTGGTGAAGAAATTACTATCACTCGCAATGGCACAGAGGTTGCTAGGTTAGTTTCTCCTCTAAAAACAACTAAGGTACTTCCTGACCTAAGCAACTTCCGTGCTTCTATTGAACTCGAGGGTGAAGCAATGAGCGAAACTGTCATCCGTATGCGGCAAGAAAGCCGATATTGAGAATTTATCTTGACACTAGTATTCTTGTAGCTTACTACCTCCCTGAGAATATATCTAGCTTGGTACAAGAATTTCTGCTGGAGAACCCTGTACCAGTAATATCTGAGTTTACACACTTGGAATTCTATTCTGCACTGGGTATTCGTGTACGAACTAATACTTTATCTTCAAACAATGCGCAGAAGGCATTAGCTCTACTAGAAAAACATTTGCGTAGTGGCTATTATTTTAAAGATACAGTAAACTTTCAACATTACCAAAAAGCACGTGATATTATGGCTTTGCTTAAACTACCAATTAAAGCACCAGATACATTGCATTTATCGTTTACACTTTTGGGTGGTTACAACCTTATCACAGCTGACCAACAGCTTGCTGAAAATGCTAAGAAAGTTGGAGCAACTGTAACATTATTGGGTTAGCCTGCTGTTATACACTTTATCTATGAATCAGTGCTTTGGCAAGCTATTACAAAGGAGTACGCATGAGTGAGGAAATAAACAAAATTACAGAGGCTTTTGAAAATACTGAAATTATTAAAGCAGCCATTATGGAGGGTGTTGCTGAAGCCCTTTGCAAACACAAGCTAGCAGGACAACCAGTGGTAGTGTGGCGTGATGGGCGTGAAGTGTGGATCCCTGCTTCAGAGATACCAGACCTCAGTAACCATAAGAGGAAGTGATTACAGAGTTTGCAATAGGGGTGTAATTTTTTAAAGCATTAGCTTAATGCTGACATAACAATGACATTTCACCTTCATCCTGAGTGGCGGAGTATAGTTTATGAATTATGTCAGTTGGAGAAAATACCTTCTCTTTGTTTATATATCACTAATTGTGATTACATTTGGCCAGATCCTAATTGCTGCAAGGTCAAATGCGTTTGCTACAGAAGACTCGAGCATCCCACCAATAACCAGTAACTATGACCCCATTATCACAGCTGCTCGCAGCATAGGCCTAGTCAAAAACCGTGAAGCAGTCATTCCCTCTCAGTGCTACACTAAAACTGAAGGGATATCTAATCCTTGTTGGACATGTCATGTAAGTCCTAAAGCAGGCAGCATAAATGCTATGAATGACTGGGAATTGCAAAAGGAGTATGCTTTTAGCGACGTAGGCTTAACCAATCATTGGGAGAACCTTTTTGCTAACCGAACTGAAGTGGCTAACTCAATCAGTGATGAAGAAATGCTTGCATATATTCATACAGATAACTACACACCTCTTAGAAAAGCACTAAAAGAACAAACAGATTACCCCGGCTATGTGCCAGACCTCGATTTCTCACAGGGTTTTGATGAAGAAGGCTTTGCTCTAGATGGTAGTGGTTGGCGAGCTATTCGTTACAAACCATTTTTGGGAACTTTCTGGCCTACTAATGGTAGTACTGATGACGTGATGATTCGCTTGCCTAAGATATTTCAGCAAAACCACGAGGGACAGTATTCTAAAGAAATTTACAAGCTAAACTTAGCAATCCTTGAAACTACTATTGCAGTTGATCCAGAGGCCGAATTTAAGCGCGAGGTTGAGCCTGTTAATGAAGAGCTTGGTAATGTGGACTTAAACGCTGATGGTAAGTTGGAGCCCCAAGTAACCACAATTACTCAATTACCAACGCACTATGTAGGTGCTGCAAGCCACATCCAAGTACAACGCTATCTTTACCCTCAGTATACAGAGTTCTTACACACTGTTCGCTATATAGACCCTGATAACCCACAACTTTTATCAACGCGAATGAAGGAAGTGCGTTACATGCGTCGCATACTTGGAGCAGATACTTGGTCAACCTTGCGTCAATATGAACATGAGCACAATGAAAAAGAAGAAGGTAACTTACCTGTTTTTGCTGGTACACCGTTGTAAAAAGTCTTATGATATCTACAAAAATCTGCTGATATCTGCTTTAATTCCTGCTTCATAGAAAGTAGTTTCACTATGTCCTAATGGTCATAGCCAGAGCTCCAAGCTCCACAGGCTTAAGTTTCCGTGCAACTCACGGTACATAATTTCTCAAGATTCAGAGCTGCATTTAAATCTCTATCAGCTTTAAATCCACATTCGCATTCAAAGACACGTTTACTTAAGGGCATTTCATGCATTGCGCTACAGTTACTACACATCTTTGTAGAAGGATAAAATCTGTCTGCAACTACTATTTCACTGCCATACATTTCAGCTTTATAAGTTAACTGTCTTCTAAACTCCGCAAAACCACCATCAGCAATGTATTTGGCTAGCTTGTGGTTTTTAAGCATGCCTTTTACATTCAAATCCTCAATGGCAATCTTTTTAAAGTTTTTGGTTAAATACGTTGTTAGTTTATGTATAACATCAAGTCGCTTATTTGCTATGGCAGCATGTAGTTTCGCAACTTCCATTTTAGCATTAGTTCTATTCTTAGAACCTTTTTGCTTTTTGCTTAATCGCTTTTGTACCAGTTCTAGGCGTTTAGTTAAAACTCTTAACGCCTTTGCTCCTTCTATTTCTTGACCATTAGACAATGTGGCTAACTTGCTTATACCCAGATCAACACCTATCATGCCAGCTTGGTTTTCACTCGCATGAAATGGGCAATCAACAGTTAAAGCTATATACCATTTGTCTGCTGTCCTTGAGACAGTGCCAGATTTTATAGTGCCTTGGAATCTTAATTCTTCAGACATTTTTATCCAGCCAATCTTAGGAAGTTTAACTGCTTGACCTTCTACTTTTAGGGTTTCAGGTCCATTATCAGCTCTAAAACTATCATTCTTCCCTTTAGTATGGAACTTAGGGAATCCTATTTCAGCTTTTTTTATCTTGCCAGCTTGGTAAAGCTTGAATCGCCTAAAAGCATGTGCATACGCTAATCCTAAATTCTTAATGGCTTGCTGTGGTGCAGATTTAGTGACTTCATACATCCAAGGAAATTGGATAAGCTTAATAGCGTTCAGTTCTTTTCTTAGCTTGGCTTCGTTAACTTGCTGTTTAGCTTTATATCGTTGCTGCCATTCTGCTAGAGCCCAATTATAGGCAAATCTTGCAACACCACAAGCTTTACTCAAATATTCACCTTGTTTACGTGTAGGTTCTAGCCTAATCTTGTGTACTCGCAGCATCCTGTAACTTTTCCATCATCTTTTTATGCTTTTTGCTTCTGCTACCATACAACCTTGCGCTAAACACAGTTATAATCTCTAGTACGTCTTGTGCCAACTCTTCTTCAAATGTTGGTTGTTCTCCTTTATGGATAATTACAATTTCAATATTTTGTAATTCACATATGGTAAAAACCAATTCAGCACCAAATCTTAGTAATCTATCTTTATGAGTTAAGACCAGTCGCTTAATCTCCCTAGTAACTATTAACTCTAGTAATTTATTTAATCCTTTCTTTCGGTAGTTCATCCCACTACCAAGATCTCTTATAACTTCTGATTTCCAACCTTTTGCTGCACAATAAGCTTCTAACATGGCTTGTTGCCTATCTAGATCAGCTTTCTGATCTTGGCTACTAACCCGAGCATAGCAAATTGTAGGAGCTGCCTCATTGCTTAAATTTTGAAGCTTATTAGCATCATAATACCGTGTTCCACTTTTACTTTTCCTATCAGGAATTAGTTCCCCTGTGGTTTCCCATTTACGCAAAGTCTGCATTGTTACGCCAAGTAATTCAGCAGCTTGACCTATTTTGATTAACTTTGCAGACATAGTATAAAATACTATCAGATAGTAATAGATATTTCAACACTGTTACTTACCCCTCACTGGTCTAAGAAATCGTCATGGTTGGCAGCTACAGGGCTTTATAGAAAATGCTAAGGGGCAATTACGGTTGCAAACAGAAGAAGAGCACCTCTTTTGTATGGGCTGCCACAGCAACTTAGGTGTTACTGTTGATCAAACCTTTGCCTTGGCTCGCAAGCTTCCGGGTAAGGCAGGTTGGCAGCATAATTATCTTAGAGGGGTTCCCGATGTGCCCCAATATGGCCATGAAAAACCGGAAGCTCTTACCTATTTTGAGCGTGTTGGGGGTGGAGATGAATTTAGGGCTAATAAAGAGATACTAGAGAGATTTTTTCCTAATGGGCAGCTTAATGAGGAAGAAGTGTTAAGGGCAACCCCTGATGGAGACAAAGATCTTTCTTATTTGATTACCCCTTCTCAAGAACGTGCTTATGCACTTAATAAAGCTTATATGGCACTTGTAAAAGAGCAGAGCTTTGAATTAGGTCGTGACACTATTTTACGCCCAACCGTAAATGTGCATAAACAAATTGAAAATGGTTCAACTGATCTTGTTGAATCAGGGCAGATTTATCCAGATGGGCGTTTATGGCTAGCTTGGTAATCTCTTCTGAAGTACTAACAAAAGTTTTTAGGCTACTTTCAGCATGTCTTACCTTAAAATAAGGCTCTACTCTACTTATAGAAGATAGCTGACATAATTATGACACATAAATAAAAAGATATTAGGTAGGCTTTTGGCTTTATTTTAAGCGATTAAGTTAATTGGAGATGAAAGTATGTTGAAGAAAGGGATTTTGCCCTTAAAGCTTAGTGCTGGCTATGCTAGTAGAATGCTCATTCTACTAGTGTCAGTATTACTTTTCTCTGCTTGTACCCCAAACGCAATAACTGTGCCACAGAACTGTACTGCAGGTAGCCTTCTCATGTGGGAAGGTGATTCTGTAGTTTGCAAGAGGGTTCAAGAAGTAGCTGCGAAAGGACCACCTGGAGCTGTAGGACCACCCGGACCACCTGGACCACCTGGTAATTAATAAGCAAGCTCCTATGCTATGACTTCCTGAATTTTATGGCGGAAGCTAGGAAAATATTGAATTATACCAAAAACGGGTTAAAACTGAACATTTTTTATAGAGGGATTCTTGATGGATATCACGTACTGTACACCTAAAAAATCTTAAGAGTAGGTAGTGCCCTTCATGTAATGATTAGATGCCACCTCTAACAAGGGTCAAGATCCAAAATATCATTACTTGTATAGGACTACCAATGTCCAAAGCTAAGCCGTGTTAAGTATACACAAACCTCCGAGGTTTCTAAAGCCTTGGAAGTTCTTTTAATAAAAAAATCTGTGTGAAAATATATTTTATAGTATTGCCATCTGACAGTATTTTGACACCTGCAAGTTAATTTAAAATTGGCTTTTAGCTAAAGCTTCCACTAGGTGGTTTTTAGTCATTTACTCTAAACTTCAGAAACCTACCTTAGATGTTGCTTCTTGAATAACTAGGAGGTATTTATTCATGAGATTAAAGTCCTTTTTAGTGGTCTTAGCCAGCTTATTTTTTGGAGCATGGGCTTTTGGCCAAACTGAAAGCAAGGCTTTCTCTTTTGTAGCTATAGGAGATATGCCTTATGGTAAAGCTGAAACAGCTTATCCACCCTACGAACAGCTTATTAGTACCATTAATGGGCTGGAGCCAGACTTCACCATACATATTGGCGATATAAAATCAGGCTCAACAGACTGCTCTGACCAAGAGTTCCAAAATCAGCTTGACTTCTTCAATACCTTTAATACTGCCGTGATTTATACACCCGGTGATAACGAGTGGACAGACTGCCACCGTAAAAAGGCTGGTGAATATGACCCAATTGAGCGCCTTGGCAAGCTAAGAGAGATGTTTTTTGCTGAGGCCATGTCGCTTGGTAAAGAGCCATTTGAACTCGAGCGCCAATCAGACTTGATGCCTGAGCAAGCTCTTTATGTTGAAAACAGTCGTTTTATCAAAAATGGTGTCATGTTTCTCCAAATCCATGTTGTTGGTTCCAATAACAATTTTGAGGTGCGTGATGAGGTTGCAGTAGCAGAGTTTGTTGCTCGAGACAAAGCTAACATAGCATGGATTCAAGATTCATTTGCAATGGCCAGCGCACAAGACATAAAGGCTATAGTTGTTTCTATACATGCAGATGTATTTGACACAGCAGCATATTACTCTATCTTCCCACGCCATTCTGGTTTTTTAGAGTCAATTGGTAACACATTAATACCTTGGACTGAAGAATTTGGGAAACCTGTTTTACTAATTCATGGTGACAGCCACGTATTTAGAATTGATCGCCCCTTTAAAAATAGTGAAGGTAATACCTTAACTAATTTGGTTAGGTTAGAGGTTTTTGGCTCGAGCAATGTCCACGCAGTAAAAGTATTGGTTGAGCCCAATGCTGTTAACAGCTCCATATTTGCTTTCCAACCAGTTTGGGGCACAAGTTGGACAGAGGATACTAGTGATGAGGTTGAAGAATCAACTGAAACTGAAGATACCTCAGCCGAAGTTAGCAATACTACTGATAGTTTAGAAACAGCTGAGGATGTTAGTGAAGTAGCAACCGATGATGGTGAAGAGTCAATTGAAACTGAAGATGTCTCAACTGAAGCTAGTGATACTACTGATGATGTAGAGGTTGAAGGCGTTGCTGAAGAAGTAGTGACAGTTGAAGACAAAGCATTAACTGAGACTGAAGACGTCCCAGCTGAAGATATTGATTCTGCTGAAATTGACAATGTAGAGGCAACTGAAGGCGCTGTTGAAACAACAATAGACGAGAGTGAAGAGGTAATACCTACTGATGAAGATGAAGATGTCTCAACAGGTGCCAGTGGTGATTTAACAGTAACTAGTGGGGTAGTAAGTGGTGATGTTACTGACAGTTCTGCAATAGTTTGGTCACGTGCTAGCGCCCCTGCTACTATGCAAGTTGCTTACTCTGCTAATGCTGAATTAGAAGATAGCAGCACCATAGAAGGCGAGGCCACTGCTAAGACTGACTTCACTGCTAAAGTGCTGCTAGAAGGCTTAGAAGCCGATACTACTTACTATTATCAAGTAACTTTCACTGATGGCGGTAATTCTTCAGAAAGTGTACAAGGTTCATTTAAAACCGCTCCAGCAGCCGATCAAGAATCATCAATCAGCTTTGTTCTATTAGGGGATATAGCTGGCCAACAATTTTGTCGTCATGTTGATGGAGGTTACCCTATCATAGCTGCTATGCATGAACTTAAACCTGATTTTGGTGTTGGCAATGGTGACATGATTTATGCTGATGGTGATTGTCCTATCACTCCTAACATTGACTGGTCACCATATGACAATCTCTTTACCCCAGAAGGTGATTGGGAAAATGTAGAGGGAGACTTCCCTAACGTTGCTAGTGAGGATGTTGACTGGACAGACCTAGAAAGTTTGCGAGAGGTGTATTGGGCACATTACCGCTATAGCCTTGCCGACAAAAGTTATAGTAACTTCCTAAGTGAAGTGCCCATGTACTCACAATGGGATGACCATGAAGTAATCAATGATTTTGGTGCCCCTTGGGATTACTGGAATAAGAATAATGAAGAGAGGGAGGGCTTTACCAACTTGGTAACTGCTGGACGTGATGCCTTCTTCCACTACTCTCCAATCGCTCCTAATGAAGAAGAGCCTAACCGTATTTATCGTCAGTTTAGCCGTGGCAGTGCCATGGACTTGTTTATAATAGATGCCCGCTCCTACCGCAGCCGTAATCATTTAGAAGATACTGAGGAAAATGCTAAAACTTTGCTTGGTGCTGAGCAGCTCGAGTGGCTAAAAAATGGCTTAGCTAACTCAAAAGCTACTTGGAAAGTAGTAAGTGCTGATGTACCTTTATCCATACCAACAGGTTCAGCAGCTAGTGAGCTTGGTCGTGACGGCTGGGCCAATGGTACTAATGAAGACTTTTCAGCTGAAACTGGTTTTGAACGTGAGCTTATGGATTTAATGGGTTTCTTAGATGAAAATAATGTTGAGAACTTAATATTTGTAGCCATGGATGTGCATTTTTCTCAAAACATTCGCTACGAATTCGATGCTGATGAGGACGGCGATAACTTAATAATACACGAGTTTATTACTGGCCCTAACAGTGCTATTATGGTAACCCCACCAGAGCTTGATCCCACTTTAAACCCTGAGTCTACCTTTGAGTTAGCTGGTAAATTTAACTTCGGTTATTATCGTATAGAACCTAATGAAGATGGAGAGATGGTTTTTACTGCTGATGTACGTAGTTCTGATGGCGAAGTTTTTGAAGGTTCTTTAGTAGAAGTTAATCCAAACTAATACTAACGGCAACTAGCTAGCACTGAAGGCAACCTCTTTTTATACAGCAAAATTTAAAATAAGAGGTTGCTTAACTATTTTTAAATTCATATTGAGTTTAAGTCCTATAAAGCAAATTATTAGGAAGGTTTATAATGCAGATTACCAAAAAAAATTTAATAGTAATTACACTAATTATCTTTACTGCAATTACTTCAATATCACAAAGCAATTCTTCAGAACAAGTATATGCTGCTAATGGTCATTTGGCTACAATTATTTGTACAGAGCATAGGAACGAGTTAGCTGCTCGAGGACTAGGACCTATATTCATGCACAAAAATAAATACTGTGTAGCATTTGCTGACAGTAGCCAACAAATTCTTGGAGATTTTGCTGATTGGATTTATAATGGTCTATTTGAAGTTTTCACTGGCACCGTAGCTAATAACTCAGCTATCAATCATAACAAAGACAAGCAAAACACCGTTTTCTTGGATGAATTTATAGATTGGGTTACTGGAGAAAATTTCAGTGGAGATACAGACCGTTACCCCGGGCAAGGAAAAGATCAATATGCTTCTAGCGAGTCTAAAAGCACTGCTAAAAGTACTACTAAAGATAGCTCTGAGGAACAGGAAGGCATGCAAATACCAATTGCCCAATAATATCCCTAATTTCTAGACTCTTGAAAAACTTCGGCCAGAAACAAAAAGAAATTATCGGTCTTTTTTCAAAACTAGGCGTAATTGCCTTTGGTGGCCCAGCAGCACATATTGCCCTAATGGAGGATGAGGTAGTCCACAAAAGAAAGTGGATGTCTGAGCAGCAATTTCTTGATTTAGTGGGGGCGACGAACCTTATACCGGGACCTAATTCCACAGAAATGGCCATCCATTGTGGTTTCCATAGAGGTGGTTGGTTGGGGCTTATCCTTGCTGGAGTTTGCTTTATTCTGCCTGCAACCTTTATAACAGGACTTTTAGCTTGGTTTTATGTTAGTTATCAAACTTTACCAGAGCTTAATCACTTCTTGATTGGGGTAAAACCAGCAGTAATAGCAATTATATTAATGGCCCTTTTTAGACTTGCTAAGAAAGCTTTCAAGAATTGGCAATTGGTTTTTATTGGTCTAAGCGTTGCTACAGTATCACTAACAGGGTTTAATGAAGTGCTTGTGCTGCTGCTAGGAGGAATTATTGGTGGAGTATGGCTATGGTTATTGAATTACCAGAAATATAATAATGCTCTTAAAAGCTCGAGCCTCACACCTTTATTAGTAGGCATTCTAGCCCAGGTGCAGTTCGCTAACTCACTTGCTAACAACTTACCAGCAAAATCACTACTAAAGCTATTTTTGATTTTTCTAAAAATAGGTGCAGTGTTATTTGGTAGTGGCTATGTGTTAATTGCTTACCTTGATGGTGAGTTAGTAAACTCCTTGCAATGGTTAACTAAAGATAGTTTGTTAGATGCGATTGCTATAGGTCAACTTACTCCAGGCCCTATTCTATCTACTGCAACTTTTATAGGTTACCAAATAGCTGGATTTTGGGGAGCTGTAGTAGCCACAGTTGGTATTTTCTTGCCATCTTTTATATTAGTTGCTTTGGTCAGTTCTACTATTCCTAAAATTAGACAATCCAACTTTCTTGCTAAATTCTTAAATGCTGTCAATGCTAGTGCTGTAGGGCTTATGTTAGCAGTGACTATAAGCCTTGGTAGAAGTAGTTTAACAGATTGGAAAGCTGTGGCAATATTGCTGATGGTTGCTGGCATGCTTTTCTTTACAAAGGGGAAAATTAATTCTCTATGGTTAATTTTATTTGGTGGAGTGGCTGGTACCGTTGCAAGTATACTTATTAGAAATTAACATCAATCTATCTCTTTAAGATTTGTGAAACGCTTGCCTGTAAGCCAAAAGATGATGTGCTCACTAACATTTTGAATGTGGTCAGCTAAGCGCTCAAGATACCGAACTACTCTTAGAAGCTCAATAGCTCGAGTAATTGTTTTTGGATTCTCAAGCATATAAGTTAAAAGCTCACGCTTAATTTGCTCGTCTAGGTCATCAACTTTCTTATCCATAAGATAAACTTCTTTCGCCAACTCCAAACTAGACTCAGTAAAAGCAGTAATAGTTTTTTCTATCATAGAGCTAATAATTGTAAACATACGTTGGGTGTCAGTATATTTTTTCAGGGGTGGTTCTTTAGCTAAGTGAATAGCAGCTTTAGCTACATGAACAGCATAATCACCAGCACGTTCAATATCAACAAGCGCCCAGTGTGCTGCTCCTAAAAAACGTAAGTCTGTAGCTGTAGGTTGATGGCGAGCAATTAGCACAAGTATGGCATGTTCAAGCTCATCTTGTAAAGCATTGATTTGTTCATCATTTTTTATGCACTGCTCAGCTGCAATTAGATCAGCTTTTATAAGGCTATGTTTAGCTAACTCACTTGCTTCACGAGTTAAGCTTAGCATTCTCACGAGTGAGACATTAACTTTAGAAATTTCTTTTTCTAGCACAATTTCGTGAGTCTACTCGATCTATGTCAAGAGATTGTCATAAGTCAACATACCACCAAGATTGTGGCTTGTTTACATTACCCCTATAAGGAGTGGGAAAATGATGCATCTTGGAATGGCTGGGCTTATCTCCCGCTATAGGCAGGGGATTTAGAAAGCATAGTAAAATAGCATTTAATTAACTTTATCAAGCCATTGCAAAAGCTTGTCTATAGGCCTTTCCAAAGGGATCAGCCAAGATACAATTATGCAAGACACACCAGCTAAGGTCATAGGTAAAGCTAGAGTCTTTTTAAAATGTTGGGAACCAAGTCCCAAAGCTAAAGCAGTTTTGAATAGAGTGTTACTAACTAAAGCTAAAGTTAAGGCTCTACTGGCTACACTTAACTCTAAACTATTACCTAGCTGTGCAGCCAGGGCTAGACTAATAGCATCAAGTTTATTCAAGCCAGCAATTATACTGGCTATGTAAATTCCTTGCTCGCCTAAAAATACTTGGGCTGCTCGAGTTATAAGCAAAGTGAGTGCAAAAAAAGCAGCAAAGCCAAAAGCAGTTTTTA
Source organism: Trueperaceae bacterium (assembly GCA_965223045.1). GTDB lineage: Bacteria > Deinococcota > Deinococci > Deinococcales > Trueperaceae > CBDCVN01. Next base: position 673,659 of record CBDCVN010000013.1, on the reverse strand, counting down.
GTTTAAAGGGGTTGTTAAGCTGTGCACCATCAGTAATATCTTTTTTGCTGAAGTGATGGATAAGCCAACCACTAACTCCTGTAAGTACAAGTAGAGTAAAAAAACTAGGCAATACAGCTATCATAAGTTGAGGACTTACTAAAGCTAAGATTACTAATAAGCGAATTACAGAAACACTAGAAGCTGCAAGCACGCCTGAAGCTAGCATTCCACTTAACTCTTGATGACCACGACTTCTTGCACTAAAGGCAAGTGTAACAGCGGTACTAGACACTATACCACCAATAAGGCTGCTTAGACCTATACCTTGCTGAGGAGAAATAATTTTAGAAGCTACATAGCCTAAAAAAGATATTCCAGAAATAAGCACTACTAAAAACCAAATGCTATGAGGGTTCCAAACACCCCAAGGACCATAGTTGGCATTAGGAACAAGAGGGAAAATAACCAAAGAAATAGCTGTAAATTGCAAGACAGCAAAAAGGTCAGCTTGACTTAACCTACCCACTAATATACGCAACTCATCACGTAAAGAAAGGATGCCTGTTACTAAAACTGCCCCCGCAAGGGAAACTATATAGTTACTGAAACCTACTAGAAGCCCTAAAGTAAAAGTAACTAAAACCGTTATCTGGCTAGTGCCGCTTACTCTGCCATTGGCAGATTCTCGCCAATAAGAAAGGCAAGTTATAATGCCTATAGTAAGTAAAACTACAGCAAGAATAAGCTCATTAGTGAGTAGGGTTAGTTTCCAACATATGGTGCCCAAAAGGGCAATTAATGGGAAGGTAGTTACTCCTGCAAAAATAGAGCCACGGTCTTGCCGTTTGCGCTCACGCTCGAGTCCTATAAGTAAACCAGCAAAAGCAGCCGTAGCGAATTTTATAAGTAGTTCAATGGTTTCTGGTATGGTCATGTTATGTATTTTTTGCACTAAGTGTTAAAACATTTGATAACATAGTGCAAACTTAGTTAGTGATGAGGGTACGATAAGTTCTTTTATAGGGGGTTTCAGGTTAAAAAATATGCCATTTGATAATTTTTTTTGAAAGGGCTTGTGTTTAAGCTATCTAGGAAACAAGCCTGCTATTAATTATACAGTAACTACTGAGTTGATATGTTGAAGAAGATATTTTTTTAAAGGCGCTTTACATCATAGTTTCAAGCTGACAATCTCATGACAAAACGAGGATAAGCTACTTTTGGAGGTTAGAAATTTATGAGAAGTTTTTTCCTAGTAGTATTAAGCCTTGGTTTAGCTTATTCACAACAAGTTCTTGTTGATGGCTCATCAACAGTCTATCCAATCACTTTAAATATGGCTGAGGAGTTTAAAATAGAAAATCCACAGTATAATGTGGATGTAAAGTTTAGTGGTACAGGTGGAGGCTTTAAAAAATTTTGTGCTGGGGAAACACATATCAATGATGCCAGTAGGCCTATTAAGGACAAAGAAAGAACAGCATGTGCAGCAAATGGTGTTGATTTTACAGAAATCAAAGTAGCCTGGGACGCCTTAACTGTAGTGGTAAACCCACAAAACTACTGGGCTAGTTGTATGACCATTGACCAACTTCATGCATTATGGAAGCCCGAGAGCACAGCACAATCTTGGAGCAATCTTGACCCTGACTGGCCTAACATACCTATTTCGCTTTATGCTCCTGGTGTAGATAGTGGTACCTTTGATTTCTTTACTGAAGTTGTCAATGGTGATGGGGGTGTTAGTCGTACAGACTTTTTCCCTAGTGAGGATGACACCATTCTAGTACAGGGTGTTGAAGGTAATCCTTATGCTATGGCTTATTTTGGTTTTACATACTACCTTGAAGAAAGCGATAAACTAAACGCAGTCCAAATATACAATCCTGAGGTTGATGCCCAAGATGGCTACGGGAATGGTTGTGTTTCACCCTCAACCGCAAACATTGAAAATGGCACCTATCAACCTTTGAGTCGCCCACTATTTATTTATGTGAGTGAACAAGCTATGGCTAGTAATCCTGCTGTAAAAGGCTTTGTAGAATTTTATCTTTCTCAAGATACTAGAGACCTAATAGCTTCTACAGGCTATGCTACCTTAGAAAATGTAGAGTATGAGCAGCAGCTTAACTCTCTAGCACAGCGTTAAGTAATCTTTAAAATTTATTTACTTATGATAGCAAATAAAAATGTATAACAAGTCCTCACCACAGTTTTGATTTTTAAAAAAGGAATTAGGGAAAGCATAAAAATCAAACAAATCAGAGTTAAAATGCCACAGAAGGCAGAAAAAATAAAGTATGTTGTAGGGGTTCAAATTTTGAACCTCTAGTTTTATTAATTAGTCATTTGAATTACGTTTACAAAGAAACAATCAATCATACACAAATTATCCCCTTTTTTCTTAGCTATGAAGTATAGTTCCCTATATAAAAACTCCCTCTGTGAGAATGTCATCCTGAGTAACATAGCAACTAAGGATCTCTAACAACATGATTCAGCATGCCCTTTTCTTAATTGCATTCAAGATAGCATTACTCATGTTGATTAGACCAAAAGTTACCTTGGACGCCTAGACATTTAAACAAATTGAGGGCCAAAACCTTATTACAAAAGGCTTTCTTGTAAAGTTCTTTACTCGAGCTATAATTAAAGCAGGGATTTAAACTGAGATTTTATGAGTAGACTTATTTTTGTTTATCTGATCTTTACTTTATTCGTGCTTTCCCAAAGTAGGTCAGAGAATATTGCAGGTCCGTACCAAATTAAAAAAGTAGTAGAAAATATAGAAATATTTATGTCTTATTCTTTTTATAAAAATGGTTTGGTTACATGGGAATACTACTCAAAAATACTAGAGGAGGAAGTATCTTCTTTTAAGCTAAAAGGTACTTATCAAATTAAAGGTAAATATATAAAGGTATATTTTTTAAATGATAATGAAGCTATTGAGGATAAATTTGAAATTATGAGTGAAGAGCTTTTAAAAGGAAGTGATGGTTTACTTTTTGAAAAGAAAGAGCATCCTTAAGAAGCTATATGGTTGAATTTATTACAGAGAACTTTTTGCTCTTGATACTGCCTATTCTTTTAGGTGGTGCTTTTGGTTGGTTAATGGCAGGTCTTTGGGTTCAAGCTAAGCGAAGTTATCGTTTACATAATCTGAGGAAAGCTATTGTTCAAAAAGAAAAAATCATCGTTCAACTAGAGCAAAAAATAGTTTTCCTAACTATTTCTAAAGCTACTGCAGAAAATCAAAGTGGGGTTGTTTTACAAAGTCCTCAAGAAGGAACTTTACTCAGTAGCAAAGTCAAAAAACTTGAACAGGATTTACAAGACTTAACTATAGTTAAGCAAAAAATAATTGAGGAAAACAACAGTTTACAAACTCAATTAAGTAAATTAAAGAGAGAACTAACTAACTTAAAAGCAGGCAGCACCAGTATTGGGGGGAATATAAGCACTCAATTGACAGAACCAATTGTTAAAAAACCTAATCTTGATAAACGTGCTAGGCATAATTATTTTGAGAAGTTTATAGGGGCTTTACTTTTTATTGCTGCCTCTGTCTCTGTGCTTACCACCTTTGCAGTAATTATAACTTTGGGTGCTGAAACCTTTCAATTTTTTGCTGACCCTGCGGTTAGTTTGTGGGAATTTTTTACTGCTCGCCAATGGACACCACTTTTTGCTGAAAGTCAAAGGCACTTTGGCATTGCTCCATTGATTACTGGTACATTACTAGTAACTTTCATAGCTCTTATAGTAGGTTTACCTTTAGGGCTTGGCGCTGCAATCTATCTCTCTGAGTTTGCCTCTAGACAAGTCCGTAAGTTTTTTATGCCCATTTTAGAAATACTTGCTGGCATTCCTACAGTAGTACTCGGTTACTTTGCCCTGTTAGTTGTTACTCCTTTACTACAAAGCTTCATTCCCAATCTTAATATTTTCAATCCACTCTCAGCAGGTTTAGTCATGGGATTTATGATTTTACCTACAGTCTCGAGCATCTCCATAGATAGTATGCAAGCTGTTCCTAGACACTTGCGTGAAGCTGCCTATGGCTTAGGAGCTGCTAAACATGAGGTTATCGGTAAAGTTGTAGTACCAGCAGCTCTGTCAGGTATCGTGGCTGCTTTTATTTTAGCTATGTCAAGGGCTATTGGTGAAACTATGATAGTTGCTTTAGCTGCAGGTCAGAAACCTACCCTTACACTTGACCCTAGGGAAACCATAGCTACCATGACCTCTTTTATTGTCCAAGCAGCTACTGGGGATCAGCCTGCTGGTTCTTTGGCTTCTCGTGCCCTATTTGCTGTTGGAGCAACTCTTTTTCTTATAACATTAATATTTAATATTATTTCCCAACAGGTAGTACGGCGTTTTGGAGAGAAATACGAATGAGCAATAAATCCAAGACTTTACTAGACTCTACAGAGCAACAATTTCTAGCAGCTCGCAAAACTAAAGGTTTTATCGTTTACTTTTTTACTCTTCTGCCTGTAATTTTGGCCATTGCCTTAATGCTTTTACTACTAGTTAGTGTTATTAGTGATACTTACACTTGGCAAGTAGTGAAGCCTAACCGTAGTTCTAGTGGTCAAACTTTTGACTTAAAAAAAGCTCGCTCATGGGAAAAGGTAGTAAGGCTCGAGCTAACCTCTCAAGGAAAAACTCCTAAGGAAATAGAAGACTTTTTTCTAGATGGTGATGAAATACGTAAATTCAAAGCTCGCTATAAAGTAGAATTAGTTTGGGTCCCTAAAAGTATTTATGGTCAGGATAGTGGCTGGCGTTGGGTTGTTAGTGGTAGTAGAGACAAATTAGTTGATAATTATGACTACTGGCAGGGCTTACGCATTAACAAAGACGTTGCTGGCTTAACAAGCAAGGGGGAATCTTATTGGAATAATAGCTCTTGGCAACAGGAATTACATGCTTGGCTCGAGCAGTTACCTGCAGGAACAGCTAAGTGTGATTCGGATTTCCCTGACGCTCCTAAGAAAGAATTTGACTTTACCAAGGTAGAATCAGCAGTTGGCAAAAACCACTGGAAAAACATTTCTGGACAGCAAGGGTTGTATTTTGGGCTGGAGCAACTATCAGTAGAAGTAGCTCAGTGCAATTTAGTTGCAGCTGCTGTTATTAGAGGAGAGTTCAACCTTGCCCAAGCAGAGTCGAAGGTTAGGGAGATTCTCGAGAACTTAGAGCCCAATGCAACTGGCGATTTATTAGAGCATGTCATGTCCACACGCTACATGCTAAAAAGCCTAACAGACGAAAAAAAACACCGTGAGCATGTTGCTACAATTGCCAGCAATATAGCTAACAGTCATAACCTGTATCTAAATCCTTGGTTTGACTTAGGTTTTTTTACCCGCAATAATTCGGGAAGAGCTTGGCTAGCAGGTCTTTCTACAGCATTACTAGGTACTTTGTGGGTTATTGGTTTAGTAATCATCATTACTTTACCTTTTGGGGTAGGAGCAGCACTGTACCTTGAGGAATATGCACCAGTAAATGCCTTTTCAGGTTTCCTTGAGGTTAATTTGCGAAACCTAGCTGGTATACCTAGTATAGTGTATGGCATACTTGGCCTTTATGTTTTTGTAAGGTTTATGAAAATTGGCCCCACTATTTTGGCAGCTGCATTAACACTATCACTACTTATTTTGCCAGTAATAATAATCGCTGCTCGTGAAGCAATACGTAGTGTACCTGATTCACTTCGTCAAGCTAGTTATGGCCTAGGAGCAACCAAATGGCAAACTGTACGTCGTGTGGTTTTACCTAATTCTATAGCAGGTATAGTTACTGGAGTTATTTTATCAGTGGCTCGAGCCATTGGCGAGACTGCACCTCTACTTTTAGTAGGTGGGGCAGGTTTTGTTACTCAATTACCAAGTCATCCTCTCTCGAGCTATGTAGTTATGCCTACTCAAATTTACTCGTGGATAGGAGCACCACAAAATGCCTTTGACCACGCTGCTGCTGCTGGTATTGTTGCACTTCTTTTAGTCTTAACTATTCTTTACATTATAGCTTTCTTTATCCGCCAACACTTTGAACATAAATATTAAGCAGAGGTAAAGGTTCTTGTGAACATTTCTGGAGGACTTATCTAGAAGTACTTAGTGGCTAGTGATTAGTATAATTAAACCCCGCTGACTATTGGTTTTAGTTACTTGATGTTTAGATGCTTAGGAGCAATAGAATATGAGTTTACCCACTTTAAAAGAACTTCAAGGACACCAAGCTATTCGCACAAAGCCTGCATTGGAACAAGAAGCGATAATACACATAGAGGATTTAAACCTTTGGTACAAAGATTTTCAAGCACTTTATGGCAACAGTATCAGTATACCCAAAAATCAAGTTACAGCATTGATAGGTGCCTCTGGTTGTGGGAAATCCACCTTACTGCGCTGCATTAACCGCATGAACGATCTTATTAACACTGTAAATATAGAAGGAAAGCTCTATTATGAAGGTATTGATCTTTACAACTCTAATATAGACCCTATAGAAGTACGCCGCCGTATCGGCATGGTATTTCAAAAACCAAACCCTTTTCCAAAGAGTGTATATGAGAACGTTGCCTTTGGCCCTAAGATAAATGGTGTTAAAGGTAAAAGTAATTTGGATGCCTTAGTGGAAAAATCACTTAGAAGTGCTGCTCTTTGGGAAGAGGTTAAAGATAAGCTTAAGGAATCGGGTTTGGGATTATCTGGTGGTCAGCAACAAAGGCTGTGCATTGCTAGGGCAATGGCTACAGAACCTGATGTTATTTTAATGGATGAACCTACTAGTGCTCTAGACCCTATAGCAACTGATCGTATAGAACAACTTATTGGTCAAATCAAAGAAGATTTTACTGTAATTATCGTTACCCATAACATGCAACAAGCAGGGCGAGTTAGTGATCGTACGGTTTTCATGCACTTAGGCCACATAATTGAAGAAGGTCCTACTGATCAGATGTTTACCCACCCCCAACATGAAATAACAGAACAATATATTTCAGGGCATTTTGGATAAGAAATCTACTTCAACCTTGTATGCATTACAGGAATATACTTTCACTTAGGGGAAACGAAAAAAGTTTTTCTGGCACACTATACTTCATCAGCTATCCTATTAACTAACACAGAAAGAATTCTTCTTTCATCAGCCTTTTCAATTGTAAAAGTATACTCCTCAAAATTAAAATTCTCACCCTCTTTGGGAATATAACCAAATTTGCTTATCAAAAAACCTGCTAAAGTGTCAAAATCTCCTTCACCTTCAAAACTTAAATCAAAAGCTTCAGCAACTTTATCAAGATTAGCAGAGCCTTGGATACGGTAAGCCTTTTTATTCAGCCTAATAATTTCGGCAACTTTTTCAACATCAGTTTCATCGTAAATCTCACCAGTTATTTCTTCAATTAAATCTTCTAAAGTAACTATCCCCGCTGTACCACCATATTCATCTATGACTATAGCCATATGAATTTGGCTTTGGCGCATCTTACGCATAAGCTCTAAAATACTCATAGTTTCAGGCACATATTGTGGTGGTGTCATAAGCTCTGAAACAGGAGTGTTAGCTAATTTATTAGGCACCTTTAAGAACCTGAGTAGCTCACGTGAATAAAAAATACCGTGCACATTATCTAAAGTTTCTGAAAAAACAGGCAAGCGACTAAACATTTTCTCGCTTATTATTCTATGAGCATCTTGTAGTAGAGCGCTCTCTTCAATAGCTACTACTTCTACCCTTGGGGTCATTACTTCACGAACTAGTGTTTCTTCTAGGTCAATTACACCTTGAATCATTTGTTGCTCTTGAGCTTCGATAACGCCAGATTCACTAGCAGTGTGCAGCATAAGTTCTAGTTCTCTTTCAGTCACCATATGATTACTGTTTGAAGCTAAACCAAATAACTTCAGAACAAAATTAGCAACATTAGTAAAGCTTTTAGCAACAGGATAAAGAATAACTGACAGGGTGTAGATAGGATAAATAGCTATGCGGGCTACTGCTTCAGCATTGTGAACAGCTAGGGCTTTAGGAGTGATTTCGCCAAAAACAAGTACTAGAATAGTCATTATGCCAGTGGTAACGCTTAAGGTTATTCCTTGGTGCCAATGGAAGGTATCAGCCAAATTTACACCAAGAGCAGTAATTAGAGCAGTAGCACCAATGTTGGCTAAATTGCTACCAATTAAACAAGTAGTAATAAAACGTGTTGGATCATGATTTAATGCTCCGAAAACTTTGTGTCCTTCTTCATGTAGTTGACGTATTTTCCACTTTCCTATTGCTGTAAAAGAAGTTTCTGAACCAGATAAGAACCCTGAAATCAAAAGTAAGATTACTAGTAAAATTATCTGTGGGCTTAAGTTATTACTTCTTGAACTAGGGCTCACCTCACCAGAAGTTTCATTATTAATAGATTCTCTTTGCGTACTAGTTTGATCATTGCTTTGTGCAAACCCTTTGCCATCTTGTGCTAAAAATAAAATTAAGATGGTAACAAGTAAAATTAAGAAAAACTTGAAGTAAGGTTTTATTTGCAAGGAAACCTTTTGAGGATTTTGCATCTAAGGTCATTGTAGCATAGAAGAATCATAAATCTTTTTGATAAATACGGTAGGTTTTATATAGATTAGCCCCTGCTGCCTTTATACCTTTATTCATAGCATCATTGTCTTCTAGCACCCAAGAACATTCACCTCTTATATAACCCTTGGACCGACCACGATTAGCTATTTCTTTAATTAGAACTAACTCAAGTCCCTTATAGCGATATTCTGGCAAAAGGCCCAAAATCCCTAAACGACCAGTATTTATGTATCGTTTGCGCCTTAGTAAATGAATAATACCTACGGGAAAAAGTCTACCATTCATGCGTTTAAAAACCTGATTAATGTTAGGGAGAGCTATTGCCACGCCAGCAAGCTCACCTTTTATTTTAACAAAAAGAGCCATTTGGGGCTCGATTATCATTTTTAAATCACTAGCAAGGTGTTGCATTTCTGCATCTGTGTACTTTACAAAACCCCAATTTTTCTCCCAAGCATGCTCATAAATATACTTTAATTTTTTTACTTCACTATCAAAATCCTTCATGTTAGCAGGGTAAATAGTGGGTTGATAACGCTTTTCCACTCTTTGGGCTAGGCGCTCGAGACGCTCATAAGTCTCATTACCAACATCAAACAACCAAGCATATAGGTCCTTCACTTTAGTATATTTATTGGCTTCTGTATATTTAGGGTACTCAGCAGTATTATAAGGCATCATAATATAGGGACTTGTGTCAAATGCATCTATTTGAAAACCTGCACCATCATCCATACTAAAATTGACAGGTCCCCGCACAGCACTACGCCCTAATGATTTGGCCCAGTTTTCTACCGATTGGAAAAGTTCTGTGGCCACTTCTTCATCTTGTGCCTCAAAAAAGCCAAAAAAGGCAAGATTATCTTTGTGGGTAAGGTTATGACTATCATTATCAATACCTGCAATGCGACCTACAACTTCACCATCACGCTTAGCTAGGAAAAGTTTTACACGGGAATGATCAAAAAAAGGATTTTTCTTAGGGTTAAACCTGTCCCATTCAGCTATACGCAACGGTGGAACCCAATAATCATTACTTTTATAGTGTTTGTAGGGATATTCTATAAAATGCCTTTTATTCGTTTTGGTATTAATCTCGTAAATCTTAATCATTTAAAGCAACAATAACAAATTCCTTGTTGAAAATAGAGAGTACCCCTGTAGAAAGAGTAATGACCTTGAAAGTAGATAAACTTTCATTAGGGCGTGTGGATATGACAAATCAGAAATTGCACGCATTGGATATCAAAACCAAACTAGCCAGTCTCAGGACAGCTATTTGTTAGAAAATGTGAATTCCAAAAAAAATTGCAGGATAGCCTATATTTGCGAGAAGCTTTAGTTGTTAACCACATAATCTTTACCAGATTGCAGAGGAGCTTATGCGTCAGCATCAGGATTATCCAAGGTATTTAAGAGTAGCGTTTTCGATTTCACACTCTAGGTGTCCACACGCCCTAGTACGGTTGATCGGAAATGACTCGCCCTAATATTTAAGGTATCTTTGTCACTACATGTGTCGCAAAAGGTATTTTTAAAAATAGTTTACAGTAGGAAACTAAACTTCAAAATAAAAAATTGCCAAGTCCTGAGCATGTCCTATAGAAGCTTAAATTAATTACCGATCACTTGTTAACAGCGTAATGTATTTGTTTTGTAGAAATTTCCCCAATAAACACAGCATTGCCTCTAAATGATTTTTTGCAAGCCAATGATGAAAGGGGATCTTCGAGAAATGTCACACTGTAATACTAGTAGTCATAAAACCACCACTAAAAGTGGTGACTTGTTTTACTAACCTCTAGAAGGGGTGAAGAGCCAATGCATCTTGGAGTTACAAAGCTTCTCCCCTGCCTACCAGAGGTGGGTGGGGATTCAAAAACATAGCGAGGGAAAACGATAATGCTTCCTAAATAGACAAATTTTACCATATTTTCAGAATCACATTTTGGACAAGTCATGCTTTACTTGCCCCTTATAGAAAAACAAGTATATGCAATTTATCACTACTTGTGAAACCCAGAATTTAAAGTGCCCTATTAGCGATGCTTCGCTAGATCTGTAGGTGTTTTTTGAGGACGGATTTTATACACGAAATTGTAGCGTGCCTGTTGATATTCTGGACTAGAAAAATTCTTTTCCATTTCTGCTAGCTCTGCAGTTCTATATTCTGACAGCGGCTTAGCTTGCTCATCAAGTCGGCGCCTTTCTCTTTTCTCAGTGATTCTCTTTTCATAACAAGAGCTATTAGCTAAATGCTCTGCAGCTTGGGTTATTTGCTCTCTAAACTTAATAACATCACCACTAAAAACATCATCTACTAAACTTATTGCTTTTGCCTCTTTACTACCTAATGGTAAACACTTACTTGTTAGTTCTTGTGCCTTTGCCGAGCCTACCCTTCTGGGTAATGAATAAGTCCAATATTCTGAACCATATAACCCTACAGCTTTATAATAGGGATTTAAAACTCTACCTGCACGGATATAAACTTTATCACTTGCCAAAGCAAATTTAACACCTCCTGCACCAGCATTACCTTGCACTGCCGAAATAGTTAAATGACTCTCGGTGGTAAGAATGGTATAGATAAGGTCATTGATAGCATTGATATTTTGCCAAGACTCATCAGCAGGGTCCTTAGCTGCTTCAATAATATTTAAATGAATACCGTTTGACCAAGAGTCAATACCCCCCATTAGAACAATTACCTTCGTGGATTGCTGACAAGCAAGAGTAAAAGCTTTTTGTAATCTAATACACTGTTCTGTAGACATAGCACCATTATGAAAGTCAAAATATAGGTATCCCACATTATTTTTCTGTTCATACCAAATTTCCCTAAATGTTTTAGCTGTACCTGTATAAAGCAATTCAATTGGGGATTCTGGTATTCTTCCTACTACATCAGCTAAAACTGTTGCAGCAGGTAGTTTGAAAAATTTCTGGCTACCCTCTTTTCTTTTCCTTAAATGTGATATCCACACAGCTCCATCTACAGTGGCACGACAAATTGCCCCATAACGTTTAGCAATTATTTCCCCCGGCTTTCCCTTCAGATTGACTTCCTCATGAACACCATAAAGATAATATTGTTTGCCACAAATTGTATCTAATACACCGGGAAAACTATCTGCTGCATTAATTTTACGAATAATATTTTGAGTTGAATCTATAAACCAATCTATAAATCTATCCTTTTGCTTCATAAGAGGACGCAACTCACCTTTAACATCTTTTTTACTGTAGTCAAGTGGTTCAGGTACAAAATTACCCTTTTCAAATTTTTCTACTGTTTCTAGAATAACTTTTACAGCTGCCTCAGTAACTTCTTGTCTATAAATACTAGCCTTGCTAGACAACCTCATTGGAAAATTAGCTGTTGCCCAAATACTACCAGCATCCATTTCTTCTGCGGCCTCCAGTGCTGTCACACCCCATGTGGCTACATTTTGGGTAATAGCCCAGTCTAAGGAAGAAGGTCCTCTATCACCTTTTATGCCGGGGTGTATTATAATGCAAGTTTCCTTACGCCAAATATCATCAGGGACTTTTTCTTTTAAAAAAGGACAAAGTATTATTTGGGGTTTATACCGAGCAACAGCTTCTTTCACAATAGAATCATTTAAAGCTAATTCTACAGATACATCATGGCCTCTGGATTCTAATTCAACATAAGCATGTTGTGATAAACCATTAAATGCACTAACTATAAACAGAATACGCACGTTTACCTCATTTTCATTAGCAAGTAATTCACATCTTAAAAGATTTAATATGCATATTTGTGCCCAAGAAAACGTATCCTTGATGAGCAATAAACATACAACACATTAAACATGTGGGGTCTCACCACTGCCTTACCACCACCCAAACACGCTGCAGTAATGGTTTTAGAGTTAAAAATCCTGTAGATTACAAAATTTGTTGTAATAAAACTCACCATCCCACAAAGATAAAGAATTTTTAACGAACAATTATTTTTACTAACTGCTAGCAAGCGTATTTGTAAAACTACTAAACATTACTAGATTTAACCCCTAAGTTACCCATGCTAGTGATATGAGTACCACATAAGTTTGCTATAAAGACTTTTAATTGTTATATGGAACAGTATAGAAAACATACTACAAATATAAGATTTCCCACTTAGCATATCAGGTTAGAGTTACCAGACTCATTAAGTGTAATTCTGCTCCAGAACTATATCATTCCCCATCTTTGTGTACTAATTATGAAGTGCATAGTAATATAAATCTTATATTAAAAGTAAGAATATTGTGACTTTTCAATAATTAGACTTTTTATTACTTGCCTAAACTATATTAGGTAAAATTTACTTTTTGAAAAGATGTGAAAAATTGTGGAATACCTAGAATCTAGCTATAACTTGGGGCTAGTAGCAGTTTCTTATATAATTGCTACTTTTGCAGGCTATGCTTTTCTTGATGTTGCTGGTAACGTAAGACGTGCTCAAGGCTTAGCACGTCTCACATGGATACTAGTTGGCGCAACAGCTTTTGGCACTGGTATATGGTCAATGCACTTTGTGGGCATGCTGGCTTTTAGCCTTCCTGTGCCTGTTTCCTATGATTTAGGCTTAACTGGACTATCTATGATTTTTGCAGTTTTAGCTTGTGCTATTGCTTATGCTATAATCTCTCGACCAAGATTAACCATTATACCTCTAATGCTTGGTGGTATAGTTACAGGTGCAGGGATAGCTACTATGCACTACACAGGAATGGCAGCCATGCGTACAACTGCACTGCTTAGTTATGACAGAAACATTTTTATAATATCTATAGTTATTGCTATTCTGGCGTCTATTGCTGCTATGTGGATAGCCTATCAGATAGATAAAAGCAATCTTAAATTCAAGTATATTTTGCTCCTTAAAATTGCAGCAGCATTAATAATGGGTTTTGCTGTTGTGGGCATGCACTATACAGGAATGGCAGCAGCCCGTTTTGAACCTACAGGTGGCTTTGGTGGTATTATTACAGGTACAGATAAATGGTTACTTGGTTATGCTACAACCAGTGCAAGTTTAGTGATACTTTTACTTACTATTGGTAGTGTTCTTCTTAGTGATACCTCTACTAGGAAACAACAAGTTAGCTACAATTACTAGCTCTATAGCCCCATAGTTCTCTAGGAAAATCTAAATTGGTAAACCTTGAAGGCTTTAAGAACCTTCAAGGTTTTTGGTATAGGTAAGGTGTAGCAAGGTTACAAGAAGTAACCTATATTTTTAGCTAATAACCGACTTTCCGCAGTTGCTTAACTAGCAGTTGACTCAGCATACACCCACCAACCCCTTTTGCCAAAGTGAAGTCTGAACCAAGCAATAGTGAAAACACTATAGGGTATAGAGTTATATCTAACTTTACTAACAAATCCCCTAGAATTATTCTCTAAGCATATGCAAAAAAATGATTCTTCATGCCACAAATAGTTATCACCAGTATCATAGTCTGCATCGTTTTTATTCCATGTCACACTTAAAATCTTCATATCACAACAGTAAATAATAACTATTGCTAGCTAATAAAATGATAAGCTTTGACTTATTTTTCAGAAACCAATTTCTAATTATAACCTTCTATTTGTGGACACAAAGGACAGAGTTTCCCCCCTAGGTATTACAACAAAGTTAATAACGCCTTACTAGAATTATATTTCTTTTAAACGTCTTGATGCCTCGAGCAAAACCTTATCTGTTTTACAAAAAGCAAAGCGTACTAAGTTCTTAGCTAAATGTTTATGCCCTGCACTATAAAAAGCACTTGGTGGTATGGCTACCACACCAATTCTTTTGGGTAAATCCAAACAAAGTTCTACATCGTCTCTATAATACAGATCGCTGCTATCTGCCATTACAAAGTAACTACCTTGAGGATTTAAGGGTTTAAAAGGAGTTTGCTCCAAAGCATTTACTAAAAGATCACGTTTAGCCTTGTACAACTTACTTACCTCTCCATAGTAACTACCTTCTTCAGCTTTAATCAGTACTTGCGCAGTAGCAACCTGCAAAGGTGTTGCTACTACAAAGGGAATCCATTGGTGCACTGCACTTACAGCCTTGACCAAAGGAGCTGGGGCAATTAACCAACCAATCTTCCAACCTGTGACTGAAAAAGTCTTACCCACACTTGAAATAGTAATAGTACGCCCAAAAGCCCCATCACGACTAGCAATAGAAAGATGAGGCTCAAAAGTTATATGCTCATAAACTTCGTCACTTACAATAAGAGCATCATAAGTTTCAGCTAAATCGACAATAGCATCAAGTTCTTTGGCAGTAAAAACTTTTCCCGTGGGATTGTGTGGTGTGTTGAGGATAACCAGCTTAGTTCTATTACCAAAAGCTGCCTTTAACTCATCTAAATCAAAAAGCCATTCCCCATTATCTTGGAGGTGTAGCGGTACATACTTAGCTATTCCCCCCGCCATAATAGTGTCAGCTGGATATGCATCATAAAAAGGCTCGAAAATAATTACTTCATCACCCGGATCTACAAAAGCTTGAATACTAGCAAAGAGTGCTTCTGTTGCACCAACTGTAATAAGTACCTCTGTATTAGGGTTTATTTCACGACCTAAGTTTGAGGAGTTTTTTTTTGCTACAGTACGTAAAAGCCTAGGAACCCCTGAGAGCGGCGCATATTGCTGATTAGCGTTTGCTGAGCCTTTTAGTGCTGCCAGTACAAAATTCGGTGGAGCAAAATCAGGAGAACCCTGTCCAAGATTTACAGCATTTAACTCTTTGGCCAAGCGGCTATAGGTGGCAAATACTGTTTCAGTAAAAGTAGTAATGCGATTACTTTGATAATTTTTTGCCATAAACATGTTGTATTCTATAACTTATGTTTTTTGTAAGGTTTGGGTCTGTTTTTGTACTTTTTATCACTAGCACCCTAGGTTTTCCACAAAGCAATTTTTTCTTATTGCCACAATCATCACTCAATTATGAAAATGAGCAAGCAATTATTAGCTATAGTGGTAAAAGATTACAATTTAACTTAACAAGTAGCCTCCAAGATGATGTTTATCTAGATGGTAATGATATCTATCTAAGTCAGGGGGCTTTGGATTATCTGAATTTAGACTTACCAAAACTTAGTAGTGTAAATATTAGTCAAGGCTCGAGCTTGAGGTTAATGCTCGAGTTTGAAGGGCAAATTTATTTAAATCGCTACATTCAAACAGGAGACTTGAATGTTGACGAGATTCTAGCTTTAGAACTCCCTCACTTTTTAGTGCCTTGGGGAACTCCTAAAGAATTAGAAGGGGTTACGTTGGAGGTTAGTGATGGGTTAGAACATACAAATCTAAATATAAAAGTATCTAAACCTATGCGTTATCGTGTGTTTAGCTTTTACAATCCCTTACGCCTTGTAATTGACTTTACTCCTGTTATAGAAAAACCCAAACCGGACATTGCAAAAGAAGTAAACCCTAGACCACTTTTCCCTACGCCTTCTTTTAATTTAGGAAGGCCAGCAATAGAAAATTCTCCTAGCCCTTCTTTATTTTCAAGGCTTACAGAAAGAAAAGCAGACTTAAGAGCTGGAGTAAGTTATAGAAGATTTATTTACCCTACTGAAGGGAGTTTAAGTACTGTTCATCTTTTAGAAATATCTCCCTATGTTGGCGAAATCCGCGTAGTAGGTGAACCAAAAGTTGCGCACACCATTAGTGAGTTAGTTGGCAACGGGTTTGCAGCTATCAACGCCAGTTATTTCGATCCTCAAACATTTTCCACTATAGGATTTCTAAAGTTAGATTATGAAATGCTCTCAGAACCTTCTAGGAATCGAGCTAGCATTGCCTTTGATCGTAATAGGGCTATAATTGATCGAGTTTACTACCAAGCTAGTGTAAGTTTTAAGGGTAAACGCTATATCGCTAAGGCCCCCTATCAAGGTGGAGAAGTAACTCTTTATACCCAAGCAGGTGAGTCTTTTGGCAGCTCTAAGAGGGGAACTATTGTAGTTGCTGACAATAGAGTTATTGAGAACACTACTGGCTCACGTATTGTTCCTAAAAGAGGTTTTATAATTTCATATGAGCTTGCCCCTAGGCTTTCAGGGTTAATTAATGCTAGGGCAGGTGATTATGTTAAACTTGATGTTGACATTACTCCAAAAGTTTTTACAGAACTCCGCTATGCTGTTGAGGCAGGGCCACTTTTAGTTTATGCAGGACAAAGTGCCTATGAACCTTCTAAAGAACACTTCCAAGACTCTTATATTGTCAATGGCCGCACTTTGCAAGCTGCTATTGGGGTAAAAGCAGATGGGACAATACTTTTGCTAGCAACCAATTCCATGACAGCTAAAGAACTTGTACCACTTTTTATCTCTCTAGAAGCAGAAAGGGCCATGCGTTTAGATAGTGGCAGCAGTACTAGTTTATTTGCTGCGGGACAGGTGCTTAACCGCTGGAATGAAAGAAAAATAGTTAGTGCGATTGTATTCTTCCCCTATTAATTAGGACTAGTAAAGGCATGATTCACCAACTGTTTTAGTAACCATATATCGTCTCGTCCAAACCCAGAGCATTGGAATGAAATCTTTGTGGAGTAGTTTGTTATCTTAATTTATCATTAGCTTACAAACAAATTAGATGATGTAAGAGACGCATTTCGTAGACAAGATCTAAAGCCAGCCAGCCTTAAGTCTAATTTTTTACAAGAACTCCTATAAATCTTTAAGCAATTAACTTAGTAAAATGTTTCACTTACGGGTGACCGGTAATTAACTTAAGCCTCTGTAGAACACACTCAAAATTTGGCAGCTTTCTATCTCAAAGCTTACTTTCTTACTAGAGCTATTTTAAAAATGTCTTTTGTGACGCATTTAGTAACAAAAATGCCTTAAATATTAGGGTGAGCCATTTCCGATCAGCCGTACTTACCTGTTTCGTGAAATGAAAGATCTTAATGGTGAATAATAAAGTCTATGGATTTCAATGTTAAAGAATACCTCATAAATTATGGAAAGAAAATATGCACCCAGTAATTCTCGTTATCCTTGATGGTTTTGGCCTAGCACCTGCTAGCGAAACAAACGCAGTTCATCTAGCTCATACTCCCAACTTTGATAATTATTGGCAAAACTATCCACACGCTCAGCTACAGGCTTCAGGTGAAGCTGTAGGCTTACCAAAGGGTCAAATGGGTAATAGTGAAGTGGGTCACCTAAACATAGGTGCTGGACGAGTAGTTATGCAAAGTTTGAGCTATGTTCAAAAACAAATTGATTCAGAAAAGATATTTGAAAACAAGGTTCTAAACGAGGTGTACGAAGTAGGCAATTCCCTTCATCTTATGGGGCTACTTAGTGATGGTGGTGTTCATAGTGATATCAATCATCTTTTTGGTCTTTTGGAACTAGCTAAACGCAAAAACATAACAGAAACTTATCTTCATATATTTACTGATGGCCGCGATACAGCTCCCAACAGTAGCTTAGGTTTTATAAGAAGCCTTGAATCTAAAATAGCCGAGCTTAATATCAATGTCCAAATAGCTACTGTAAGTGGACGCTATTATGCTATGGACCGAGATAACAGATGGGAACGCATTAAGCAAGCATATGATGCTATTGTATGTGGCAAAGCCGAGTTTAGTGCCCAAAATGCTGAGGAGGCTGTGCAAAACGCTTATAAACGTAATGAAACTGATGAGTTTATCAAGCCTACTGTTATATCAAGCAATAATAGGCCTATACAAACCTTAAATGATGGTGATGCAGTGTTTTTCTTTAACTTCCGAGCTGACCGTGCAAGGCAGCTAACTTATGCGCTTATGGGTGATAAAAATTGGCTCTATTTTGAGCGTTGTTGTGTAGTCAAAGTGCACTATGCTTCTTTAATGGAATACGACAAGCAATTAAACTTGCCCTATGCTCTGCAAATCCCAGATGTGAAAATGCCCCTAGCAAAGGTACTAAGCGCAGGAGGCAAAACCCAATATCACACTGCTGAAACAGAAAAATATCCGCATGTGACCTACTTTTTCAATGCCAAGCTTGAAGAACCTGTTACAGGCGAGGAAAGACTCTTGATTCCTTCACCTAAAGTAGCCACCTATGATCTAAAGCCTGAGATGAGTGCTCCTGAGTTAACTGAAACCACTCTAACACGCATTAGAGAGCATAATGATGATTTTATTTTAATTAACTATGCCAACCCAGATATGGTGGGTCACACAGGAATAATACCTGCTGCAATCAAAGCTTGCGAAACTAGCGATGAAGGCTTAGGTAAATTAGTTGAAGCCATGCGTGAAAAGGGTGGCGTGGCTATCATAATTGCCGATCATGGTAACGCTGAACAAATGGCTGATGAAGATGGCAACCCACACACCGCGCATACCACCAACCCAGTACCTTGCATAATTATAGGAGGTAATAAAGATCTGAAACTCAGATCAGGGGGAGTTTTAGGTGATGTTGCACCTACTGTGCTCGAGCTCATGAAAATCCCCCCCCCACCAGAAATGACTGGTAAATCCTTGATTCAAAAATAAAATCACAACCCTGAATTACTAAGTAATGATAAGGTTGTTAAGTGAAACCCCTTAGCATTACAAGAAAGAAACTCACTGAATGGTCTAGGAACTTGTTTCTAGGCTGGTGGGTGCTTCTAGTGTGCGTAATTCTACAAGTGCTTAATGCAGGCTTGTTAATGCAAGCCTATGGTGCTTATGTAGCTGTCATGAAAGAAGAATTCCCTTGGAGCAAAACCTTGTTTTCCCTCGGTTTTTCCTTAATGCTATTAACAGGTGGCCTATTGGGCCCTTGGCAAGGCTATAGCCTAACACACTTTGGATCACGTCTAGTTATACGCACAGGGCTTATTATTTTAGCAGTAGGCTTAATACTCTTCAGCTACACAAATTCCCTTACAAGTTTTTATCTTGCTATTTTTGTTATGTCAATTGGGGGAAGCCTAAGTGGTTTCCTATCGCTAAATACTGTGGCAGTGCAATGGTTTAGGCGCTGGCGTGGTCTAGCCTTATCACTAATGCAAACAGGTATTAGCATAGCAGGTTTGTTGGTACCACTTTTAGCTTTGTGTTTGGTGGCCTTTGGTTGGCGAAATACAGCTTTAGGTTCAAGCCTGCTAGCTTTAACTATAGGTTTACCACTTACTAAACTCATTTATAATAACCCTGAAGAGCTTGGACTTACCCCTGATGGGAAAGCCCTGACCAAAAGTGACACTAGTAATGGATTATCAAAGGGTATAAGTTATGACCTTACCTTAGAAGAAGCCTTACAAACCAGAGCTTTTTGGTTTATTTCCTTTGGTCACGCAGTAGCTCTAATGATAGTCTCAGCAGTACTAGTACATTTAGTTATCTTTTTAGAGGAAGATTTAGGATTTTCCCTACAAAGTGCTGCTAATACTATAGCTTTTATGACCACTATGACTATAACAGGACAATTACTTGGTGGTTTCTTGAGCGATAAGTTCAATAAGCGTTTGCTGGCTACTTGTGCTATGCTTGGACATGCTTTAGCACTACTTGTTTTGGTCTATAGTAAATCTATAATAGGTGTCCTGATATTCAGTGGCCTTCATGGCCTATCATGGGGTATCCGTGGACCTATTATGCAAAGTATACGTGCTGATTACTTTGGAAGAGCTGCTTTCGCCAAGATTATGGGTTTCTCAACTCCAATAGTTACTTTAGGATTCGTATTAGGACCACTTATTGCTGGTTATCTAGCAGATGCATTTGGCAACTATCAAGTAGGTTTTACTGTTTTAGCATCTTTAGCTGCTTGTGGTTCTGGTTTTTTTGCCTTTGCAAAATCCCCGATTTATAAAGTCTAGAAAACTAGGCACTAGCAAAGTCTACAAAAATCATGTTTAGATGCTTATTTGTGGCATTATGTATATACTAAAAATGGGTAAGATGATGAATTCTAAGAAACTTTTGCCTTACTCCTCATCTTCCTTTCACGTGCCATGGTGGTCATATGATAGAAATGTCTATTTCTATACCGTTGCAAGTATACTATATAAACTCGCTAGTCTTTTATGTACTAATTTGAATCGCTTTGAAATCGGACGAACTTATAATGCTTGAGCTAAAACTGCTAGGTATCCCAAAATTAATTTATCAAGGTGAATCTATTGACCTACCTCCACCTAAAGCTTTTGCTATGCTTTGCTACCTTGCTATCAAAGGTACACCTCATACCCGTGAAGAGTTGGCTGAATTGCTTTGGGATACACAGAAAACAGGTAGTTTAAGAGTTGCTTTAACAGAGCTTAGAGGTTTGCCTGAAGCAAAGCAATGGTTAAAGACCCAAGGTCAATTGGTAAGCGTAAATCTAGCCAATGACGTGATTAGCTTTGAAAAAACCGTAGGAAAAGGTAATCTTACTAAAGCATTAACTATATGGGAGAATTTTGCTGAGGAAAATTCTTTACTTAAAGGTTTAAAGTTGCGTGGTGGTAAAGGATTTGTAAATTGGCTAGATTCTGAACGTTTGCGCCTAAATCAGCTTTACCTTGAGACTGTACAAGCTAAAATTAGTCAGCTTGAAAAGGCAAATAATTATTCTGAAGCTCTTAAGTTGGCTAAGCAGCTACTAAGCAAAGATAAGCTTAATGAGGGTGTACACAGGACTATTATGCGACTCGAGCATAAACGTGGCAACACGGAGTTAGCCTTGGCGCATTTTGAGCGCTGTAGACAGATTTTACAAGACGAGTTGGATATTGAGCCTTTAGAAGAAACTCTTAACCTTCTACGTCAAATCGAGCAAGGTAACAGTATTTCAAAAAGCAAGAGTGCTATTTTAGCTAAAAGAGTTGAAGATATTCCTGCTAAACCACAAAAACTTATAGGTCGTTACGAACTTCTTAGAGAAATAGAGGAGTTTGTAAGGGCAGGTGAACACATATTACTACATGGTTTTGGTGGTATGGGTAAGACTGCTTTAGCTGCTACGGTAGCAGCTAGATATCTTAAAGATACTAATACTAAGGTATTATGGCTACAAGCAGGTGATGATAATCCCCATGCTCTTTTTGATGCTATTGCTCGTCCTTTTGATGCTAAAGGGCGTGTAACGCAGGCAAAAGGCGTTGCCAAAGTCAAAGTTATTAGTGATTTATTGATTAAGCACAATATCTCTTTACTGGTTCTAGATGATGTTTGGAACGCTTATGCTTTAAGTAAAGTCATTGAAGTAATACCTAAAGCAGTACCTTTATTAGTTACTGCCAGACAGTTTTATCCTAAACTCAAACGTAAAGATGTAGGACGTTTAATGCGTAGCGAAGCACTTAACTTGCTAAGTCATTATGCTAATAGGGATCTTACTAGTAATAAGGCTGCAGACAAACTTTGTAGCATCCTAGGAGATCATGCTTTTACCTTGCGCATAGCTGGTGTAACTTTAGCTGTAGAAAACATCACTCCTAAAAAACTTTTAGAACGCATCAAAGATTCACCCCACAAAATGAGAATGCCCCCGGAGCTTGCAGAAAGTGGGCGTGAAAGCGTAGTCCATTTGCTTAATGCTACTCTACAAGTACTCAGTGATGAAGCATTTGAGGCTTTATTGGCTTTTGGAGCACTATTTACCTCAAGCTGTACTCCTGAATTACTAGCAGGTTGTATTCGCCGTAGTGAGGAAGAAATAGAAAAAGCCCTGATGGAATTGCAAAAGCGTGGGCTTGCCGAAAGACTTACTGAACCTAATAGTGATGTAGTAACTTACCGTCTCCATGACCTTGTATTTAGTTTTACTAAAGCAAACTGCTTGCACCTACGCAGCTCCACCGTCATAAAAGCTTGTAAGGATTTTCTAGAAGACCACCAACATGACTTTGAAATGCTTAATGCTGAGATAGGAAATATTCTTGGTGCCATGCAAACAACTGTACAGAGCGACAAGGGTTTGTTTGTAGAAATGATGTGTTTGCTTATGATGGAAAACTCTTACTATGAAGCTAGGGGGCACAGTCCAGATTCCTTAGAGTTGCTAAAAAAGGCTATAAATATCTCTAAACAACTAAGCAAAACCGAAATAGCGCACTATCTTGCCACCAAGTTAGGCGATGCTTATAGGGAACTAGAAGGAAACTTTGACCTTGCCTTTGAATATTATCAAGAAGCCCTGCAATTAGCTAGAGAACTTGGCAATTATCATCGTGAAGCCATTTTGCTTAGCATGATTGGCATTACACGCTTTCATCAGCAACATGATGATGCCAATCGTTATTTAGAAGATGCTTATCAACTTGCCAAATCCCACAATGATAACTTAGCGATATGTCACATATTGCAACACCAAAGCCATTTGACTTATTTTACTGGTGATTGGTCGGCTATGCTCGAGTTCACCAACCAAGCTGTCGAAATCGCTCAAAAACTCGGTACAGACCCAAACATAAAACAAGCAGAAGTTACTAAAAGGCTATTTTTTGCCTTACTTAATTTGGGTGAGGCAGAGTACAAAACTGAAAACTTTGATAAAGCCTTGGCTACTAGAAAGCAAGCTTTAGAGTTAGCTAAAAAACAAGATAATCAGTTATGGATGGCCTATGCTTGGCAAGAAATTGGTGAAATGTATCATGGAGTAGGTCAAGAGGTCTTAGCTCAAGAAAACTACAATAAAGCCCTTAAGCTTTATAAGCAAAACCATGCTTTAGTAGATGTAGAGAAGTTAACAGAACTTATGTACTCTGAGGAAGTTTAGGGTCTAGGCTACATACATGGATAATATTGATTAGTTATCACCTAGAGAATCAAGCATTCTATTTTTCAGCGACTCAAACAGCCTATCGTTAGTTTTTAATCCCCAAAAGAGTTCCTTACCCACCTTCAATTCACCTGTTGTTTTCTCGCCAGTAAGAACAAAAGATACTCCTTCCTCAATTACCTTAATATCTGCTTCTGCATCTATACCCGCTTTCAAATCAAGTGCATAACTTACATCAGCTTGTATAACTGACTCTATGATAGTTAGTGCTAGCTCATCATAGCTATCCACATCCAATATTTCCTTGACTCGTTCAGCACATTCTTCTAAAAAATTTCCTTCTTTTACCCTTTTAAGAGCAGTTGCTTCTGATTCTATAGTTAAGATTACAGGATTATCAAAGGATAATGTAACACCATTTAGATAATCTGCTTGAACACCTATCTCTGCTCTAATTGACTGTCCGAAACCAGCATTTGCATTAGCATCTACAAAAATCTTAAATTCATCCTTAAGCAAAACTAAATTTGTAGGAGAACGTTTTTCTTGAAACTCCCCACCTAAAACCTGACCTTGTGTGCAAATCGGTATTCCATCAGGTTTACCTTTTTTCATAGTGACAATTGCCCCAGGAGAGTAATTAGTACTAGGAGGAATAAGAGGTATGTGCCTAAATGTTTTCTTTATGAGTTTTATTATTTCGTCTTCAGGTGGAGGATCAATTATTGAATCAGGGCATCTAGCTACTGTCTGATCTGGTATGCAAGGGTCTTTTGGTTCAGAATCAACTTCATAATTATAACCATCTTTATCCCAATCCCAACCCGGACAAAATAACCACAGACAATCCCAACCAGCCCAAAAATCCTCTTCAGCGAAGGCGCTCTGAGAATTTGTTAAAAAAAAGAGCGAAATTACCAATAACAAACAAATTGATACTACTTTAGCCATAGGATTATATAACCTTCCTTTTATGCATTTATCTTTTAAAGTTACTTACAGGCAAAATTGAAAATCAAAATGCCACCAAAAATGGTGGCCTCTTTGCCCTATTCTTAAAAATAATTAAACTATTTGTTTCTCTATAGTGGTTAGATTGCTCCCTTACCCTAAACAAGAACTTAAGAATCTTAGTGGATCTCAAAAAGTTACCTCTTACTATATAATTGAACTTAATAAAACTAAAAACAAGAAGGACACATTTTCTTTGCCAGAAATTCAAACAATGCATTGTCAGACACTACTCCCCAATAAAAATTCTCACCTTTTATTAAATTGGGAGTTACTTCTACGCTACCATCAGCAATTATCAGAGCAACTGTCTCTGCAAGCTCTTTTTGTGCATCTTCGTCACCTCTAAGCTCACTTTTTACATCAAGCACATAGGTCATATCAGTCTCTATGGCCGATCTAATTATAGTTAGCTTATCATCATTCTTTAACCTCTCTTCAACTGCTAAAGCACATTCCTCTGCAAAATTTGCTTCCTCTATCTTTGTATAGTCATCTTCCTCAGCTATCTTTACAATTTTAGCGTCTTGGAAAGATACCTTAACATCATTTAAATAATGCAAATCACTCTTGCTCAAAAGTTTTGTCATATCGTCAATATCTTTTTTTAAGTTTTCAGGGAGCTGAAATACCCCTCCTGAAAGATCTTCTGCATTAGAGACAATAGGTTCAAAACCTTCACCCAAAACTTGCTCTTGTGTACAAATCAAGGTTGATTCAGGAAAGCTACCTTCTTCATTCACAGCAATGATTGTTCCAGGAAGATAGACAGTATTCGGGGTAAAAGGAGAAAGGTGGTTGTATTTGTTCGTTATAATAAAATCTAAATTATTTGCATTATTGACTTGAGCAAAAGAATTTTGGGAACCTTGAAAAAAAAGGGGTAGAACTGCTAACAGTAGAAAAATCGAGACTGCTTTAACCATAAAATATCACCTTCATTTACTTCTGTTTGAATTTTTGATTGTGACTACAGGTAATTTTCTATAATCTTTCCCTTCACTCAAATATAGATAGAGTGGGTAAACTTTACTATGTCTGAATACCTTTATGCACAATCATTTCAAATTTAATATTAGGATATAAGCTTAAAAAGTTCCTAAAAGAATCTGAATGCCTCTCTAGCTCCTAACCGCATCTATGTTGACTTATGCAGTAAATTTAACTTTACCATTTACACTTCTTTTGAAGATGAGAACTTAAAAGTTCTTGCAAGACCAGAATTAAGAATCCTTCTCGCTGACAGATTTTTAACACTAACATAACACCTTCTAACTAATATTGAATTAATATGAATGTGAGGAGGTTACAGGTTCATAGTCAACTTTTTTTATTCAACTATTCTTGCTTTGGCAATCTTAAATTTGTTTCCTGCACTGGGACAAGAAGCAGAAAATAGTAAGCCTAAAGGGAAAGTAGCCCACCACCTTCTACACTTTTTATCCCCTGAGTTTCAAGGGGCATAGATTTCTTATTTTAAAACGAAATTATTTTAAAGTTTAAAGAGTTTATATGTATCAATTAGGAATCTAAAATGAAGAATATAGCTAAATTTCTAGGCATCATAAGTTTGTTGTGGTTACTTAACTCTTGTGTCTTTATCGAAGTCATATTTTGTGGAACACGTCCTTGTTCTGGAGTACAATCATCACCTTCTCCTACGGGAACCAAAACTTGTGTAGGCAATGGATTTAGCATAGCTAATCAAGGTTTCAATTCTTCAGGCAATGTAGGTGGACTTGTTGTAATTAGTCCCCCTTATGAAGGAACACCCTTTAGTGAAAGTATAGATTCTCCTAGCGTAGCCGCCGATGAATTGGTCAAGGACTCAAATGATCCTGTTAAAGATGTGGGTATTTTAGTGGTAGACCACTTTTTCTCTAGTTCTGGAGAGGAGTCTATCATTTTGCCTAGTGATGAGTTGCTTGATATAGCTCAAAAAGATTTACCTAATGCAACTATGGTAAGGCAAAGAAAATTAAAGGGCATTCTAAATAAACTTGTAAAAAAAGAAAAGCTTTCACACGGTGCCTTAGTATTTAATCAAATCAGTGCCTTAATTGTTGCTGATTCTTATACTCTAAGTGACAATTCAGAAGATAAAGCCACTTTTGAAAATTCTCAGCATAAGATTGTTGTAAAGGCGTTTAACATAGGGACTTTAGGTGTATTAGACGAAGATGATTACTTAGGGCGTTCAGCAATTTTGCCTCATCCACAAGCTGTACAGGAAAGCAAACTACAACTTGCCTTACAAGAATTTGTAGATATGGGTATTGAACAGGTCGTAATTCATTTGAGCTTTGAAAGGATTTTCTGCCCTTTTGAAAATGATTCGATGAGTTTTGAGGAGTTTTCAGAACACTTTATTAACAGTGCCAAAGCCTTGAGAGTTCAAGGTATAGAAAACATTATTCATGTTGCTCCTGCAGGTAATTATAATGACCCTTCACGTCCATTAGACAGTTGGCAGCATTCACCAGATGTTATTAGTGTTAGTAGTAAAGATTTCCATTCAAATATTAATTCCTTTGTTGGCTCTGGTCATATTAGAGCTACAGGTGCTTGGTTTACCCTAACAAACCCTGTAGGGATTAGTGGTGAATGGGAAAAAATCCCTGAAATTATCTATGGGGGAACTTACTTTGCTGCGCCTATTGTAACGGTTTTTACAGCTTATGACCTTGCTAGTCAATCACCTAAATGCGGTAATCGACCAGATACTAAAACCCCCAAATTAGCTGGAGGTCATAATCAAAACCTTCTTCTGCCAGATGCTATAGCGCAAAAGTGCATTGAATGAATGGAGAAAAAATGAAAAATTTAAACTTGCTTTTAGTTATTTTAATTTTAACAGGATTTCCAGTTGCCTGTAATACTTCAGCAAACCTAGGAAGTACACCAAATGTACCCTCACCCGGTACAGGTGGGGAATTGGGGGCAACACCAGGTGGGGTACAAGATATGGGGTTGGCTCGAGAACTAGTAAAAAACGGCACTGTCCCCCCCAAAGAAGCTTTTACCATCGAAGGCATGTTCTCTGAATACGATTTACCTTTAGAGGGCACAACTTGTGAAGAACTTTTGTGCTTACGCGGTGCTCTGGGTATTGCCCCAACACTGAATGAAGAGGCTTCTGCATGGGTACAAGTGGGTTTATCATCTAGTTTAGATATTGAGCGTTTTCAAAAACCTAGCTTAAGTCTTGTTTTAGTCGTAGATGTTTCTGGTTCAATGGGTTGGGAATATCAAACAGTATATGAAGAGTATCAAACTCCTCTAAAAGTAGCAAAGTCACTGATAACTAAGCTTATTTCAGAGTTAAATGTTCAAGATGAAGTTGCCATCGTAACTTATGGTAGCCGTGCTCGTACCAACCTAAATTTTACCTCTGGCCATAAACATGAAAATATTCGGGATGTTATTGATGGATTAAAAGCTGGTGGCTCAACAGATATGGAAGATGGTTTACGCTTAGCATATGAATTAATGAGTGACACCAGTGATAGAACTACTGAGAAACGCCTATTGCTTTTTACAGATGTGCAACCCAATGTAGGTGCTACTACTGCTACAGAGTTTGAGCGTTTGGTACAAAATGGTGCTAATGACAGTACAAGTATAACCGTTTTTGGCGTAGGCATAGGCTTGGGTCCCACTATTTTTGAAGCAATGAGTAAGGTACATGGTGGTAATGCCTTTAGTGTTTTTGGCTCTAAAGAAATCAATAAAATTATAGAAGAAGATTGGCCATTTTTAGTTAGTCCTGTTGCATACGATTTATCCTTACGTTTGCTACCTAGCAATGGCTTCCGTGTTGCTGAGGGATATGGCTTTCCCACCACTAATGATAGAGCTGAGCTTAATGTGAGTACTGTTTTCTTTAGTCGCCGTCGGGGAGCACTATTAGTACGCCTTAGTAAGCAAGGTCGTGATTTTGAAGGTTTAAGTGTACAGGGTCTCCTTAGTTATGAAACACTAGATAGGAAACTCAAAAGTCAAACTCTTAATCTAAATTACAATGGGCAACCCATAAAAAATGGTCACTATTACGAACAACCTAGTGCAGGCAAAACAGTAGCCTTGGGCTTACTAGTAAGCAATATGCGCAAGGCTGCTGAAATGTACCAACCAAGGCGTGAAGAGGCTGTTACTCTCATGCAAGATGCTTTGAACCGCTTTCGTGCAGATGCTGAAAACTATCCAGAATTAAGCCAAGAGGTGTCCTTTGCTCAAGCACTTTATGAGCTTATGCGTTCTGGGGCAGGGCAAGGTACGCTTTATGGACAGTAAGCACAAGGATGCATTATCAATTAGTGACGGCATATTGAGGTAAGTTGGAAAAAACTGCTTTAGCAATGTATCATATAAAAACCATGCTACCTGTTGAAGTAGGACAACATTCTCCAAGACATGCTTTGAGGAATGATATCCTCAAACTAGACATAACTCCATTTATGCCTATTAGTGATAATCAGTTTTTTGAGTTTTGCCAACAAAACAGGGACTTACGTATTGAGCTGACGAAAGAAGGAGAGCTTGTTGTTATGTCACCAGCAGGTGGTGGTTCTAGTTATAGAAATGCAGAAATAACTTATCAGCTTAAAAACTGGTCAAAGCAAGATGGTAGTGGTAAAAGCTTTGACTCTTCAGGTGGCTTTATTCTTCCTAATAGGGCTATGCGCTCCCCTGATGCTTCTTGGGTCAGTAATGATCAACTCAAGACTCTTAGTGAAGAAGACTGGAACAAGTTTTTGCCTCTTTGTCCTGAATTTGTCATCGAGTTACGCTCTGCGAGCGATAGTTTGCGTGAACTCCAAAGAAAGATGATAGAATATCTTGAAAATGGTGCCCAGCTTGGTTGGCTTATTGACCCTAAAGAAAAACGAGTTTATGTTTACACTTCTGATAATTTTAATGTACTAGAAAACCCTGAAAGTGTAAGCGCTGCACCACTCTTAAAAGGTTTTAACCTTGATTTAAAAGATATTTTTTGAAAGGAAACATATGTCT
This sequence comes from Trueperaceae bacterium, assembly GCA_965223045.1. Lineage (GTDB taxonomy): Bacteria > Deinococcota > Deinococci > Deinococcales > Trueperaceae > CBDCVN01. The sequence goes on along the minus strand of CBDCVN010000013.1, from coordinate 644,311 downwards.
ATAGCAACACATCATTTTGAAATTACTGCAAAAGATTTTAAAGGAAAAGTTAATCCTGATTGGTGTCCTGGCTGTGGTGACTTTGGTGTATTAAATGCCTTACAAAAGGCCTGTGCAGAATTGGGCCTTAGTCCCCATGAAATTCTTGTTGTAAGCGGCATTGGCTGCTCCTCAAATTTTCCTGGCTTTTTTAATTCTTATGGTATGCACAGTCTGCATGGTCGTAGCCTTGCTGTAGCTACTGGTGCAAAGATGGCCAATCATCACCTTACAGTTATTGCTACTGGTGGTGACGGTGATGGTTATGGCATAGGGGGTAATCACTTTACCCATACTGCACGCCGCAATGTTGATCTTACCTACATTGTTATGAATAACCAAATTTATGGGCTAACTACAGGACAGCTTTCCCCTACTAGTCGCGAAGGTATGAAAACTAAAACTAGCCCTCATGGTAGTGTGGAACGCCCTATTAATCCTACAGCATCAGCTATTATAAATGGGGCGACCTTTGTAGCTCGAGGATTTAGTGGGCATGGTAAACATCTTGTTGAATTAATGAAAAAGGCCATCACCCATAAGGGTTTTGCCCACATTGATACTTTTAGCCCTTGTGTGACTTTCAATAAAGATAATGATTATAATTTCTTTAGGGATCGTGTTAAGAAGCTCGAGGACGAAAACCACGATCCCAGCGACTGGAAGACAGCCTGTGAAAAGGCTATGGTATGGGGAGATACTATATATACAGGGCTATTTTTCCATGTTGACAATACATTTTCTTTAGGTGAGAAGGAACCTGTATTAGAAAGTGGTCCCATTGCTCATAGAGCTTTAGAAATAAGCCAAGAACAGTCTCAAAATATTATTAACCGAATGATGTAGGTATAGATTGAACTAGTAAAGATGCCAAGGAAAATCAGATCCCTTATCCAAGACTTAAAGAAGGCAAATTTTTATGAAATTGTTGGTGGTAAGGGATTGCATCGTAAGTTTACCCATACTGATTATCGTGGTGTAGTTACAATTAGTGGAAGACTAGGAGATGATGTTAAGAATAAGAAGCATTACCAAGAAAAGCAGGTTAAGCAAGCTATTGAGGTTATAAATTATGAAAGAGGTAGATAGATATCATAAGTGGGTTGAGTGGAGCAGAGAAGATCAGGTCTACATTGGGGAATGCCCTGATTTAATTACTGGTATACATGGTGATGATCCAATCAAATTATATGAAGAGTTACATGAAGTTGTTGAAGATGTAATAGAGCATTTTATATTTGAGGGGCGACAATTGCCTGAATCCCGTATTAAACCTATGCAGGAAGTTGCTTAATGATTAAAGTATAGTTGGATTGGTTTAGATGATGTTTGGTAAATTACTATTTGCTCGAGTTGGAGGAAAAAATAAGTAAATTAGAACTGGCTTCTAGAGGAAATAGATTGGGTGCAGCTATCATTGATACAAGTATAGGAGTTAAGTTATGGCAGAAATACAATCAGAGAAGTGCGCTGTAATTATAGTGGATATGGCTCGAGATTTTATTGAGCCGGGTGGATTCATTGCTGATGCTGGGGGTGCAGATTACCAAGCTAGGGCAAAAGCAATAATTGAACCTTTGTCACGATTGCTGAATGCAGCACGCAAGTCTGGTGTTACAGTAATCTATTCGACAGATCAGCACACACCTAGGGACTCTGAGCTCAAAAAATGGCCTCCACATTCTATGCAAGGAACCCAATGGTCTGAAATTATAACTGATTTAAAGCCCCAGCCGGGTGATCTTGATTTATCAAAAACAACATATAGTGGTTTCCAAAGCTCCGATATAGAGACACAGCTTAGAGAGCGTGGAATTGAATCCCTTTACATAACAGGACTTCATACCGATTGCTGTTGTCGGCACACATCAGGAGATGCTTTCCAGAAAGGTTTTGATATGGTGTGGGTTACAGATGCTCTTCAGGCTTTTACAGATGAAGCGCATGAAAAAGGTCTAGAGTACTACAAAACATGGTACGCCACTGATCCTGAGAGGCAATTCAAAACAGCTGACGAGGTTATAGAAAGTTGGGTTAAGGCCACAGTTGCTGTCGCTGCAGCATAATTCGTTTCATACACGGGATGCAAGCAAGGGTTGTTTAGCGATAAGGCTTGACTTGGCTGGCTTAGGTGATGTTTGATGAATTACTGATAATATTTTAAGGTTGATAAGATGTTAGACATTGAATCTCCCGTTCAAAATGGAACTGAATTTATGCCATCTCTTAACCATAGTTATATTTGTATTGAAGTAATTAAGCAATTGCTTGATAATAAAGAGGTTCAGCCTTTGCCAGAACTTACTTTAGATGTAGATAAAGGCTTAACTCCAGATGTTTCAGTTTTTGCAAAAAAACAAATTAAACCAAATTTTCTTAGAGACATCGTGAAATTTAAAGAAATGCCTCTTGTTGCGATTGAAGTCATTTCTCCGACACAAAGTATCCAAGATGTCCTTGAAAAAGCAACCATATTAGTTAAATCAGGCATAAAAGCTGTTTGGACAATTGAACCTTATGGGAGAACTGTTTTTGTGACTACAGAAAGTGGAGATAAAATTGTACATGAAGACATAGTGGAACTAGAGGGGATAAGGGTTGATTTCTCCAAAATATTTAAGCAGCTTGAAGAATTAGCCTAGTTGGGTATTTCGGACAGTAGCTGAGTAAATTATGAATCGATTGAACACTTATAGACATGTCACCAAGTAAAGAGAAAGGTTTTCAGGTAGTCCTGAAAAAGTAAGGATATTTTGAATCCGAACCCTGTTAGAGCTATTATCTCATCCTTACATGTACAGGACTACCGGTTTTCAGTGCAGAGATGTGTTTTAGGTTGGAATTGAATGAGTTATGAATTGCTAGTTGAAAATTCATATAATGGATTGTGATGAAAGTGAGCAAGCATTATTTATACGGTGGTCAACCTTTTTCGGTCTATGATGCATTTGGGGTCAAAGGAATTCTTATTAGAAGTGAGGGTGAATTTCTCTTCCGCGTTTATGAACCAGATGGTGAATTCATAGATTATGAAATTAGGCATAATGACCTTGAAATAACTATTTCTAATGAAGAATTAGCCACCTTCTACACTGATGGGGAGCGTTATATAATTGACCATAGCCCAAAGGTGCTTGGTTTGGAAGAAGAAAAAATAGATGGTTAATGTGAGAGAATTTATGCAACAATTTTGGAAGTTAATTTGCCAAATAATCCTTAATCTTAGCTTTTTTATTTTATTAGTTGGTGCTGGACCCACAATTGAAACATTACCTAAAATTGGTACTGTGAACATAAGAATGATAGTTCAACAACCTTACAAAGAATATGAGGAGGAGAGTTTATATTTTGACTTTGACGCAACTCACCGTATGCCCATAGCTGAATCTCTGGGTGGTATTGAGCCACCGGGACCAAACCAGAGGCTTGAAGTTAAAGTTTGGGATGATGATCCCAAAAGCCCACAGCTACTTTTTCAAGGCAATATTAGAGGTATAGATGTGGGTGCTTATGAAAAAGTCAAACTTACAGTTAATCGAATCTTGGCAGATGAGGGTGACCTGATGACTTGGCAAATGTCACTCTGGAAAGAAACCCCCGGTGGTGTCAAATTTTATGAACGGGCACTTACATTAAAAGTTCCTATAGAGATTTTCTCCATTAGCACTTTGCCTGTAGAACTCGAGGGCTTCTACACCGAAATGGAAAAAAATGTAGTTGCCCAACAAAGAGATTTAATAGTCAATCTTTTAATTAATCCCAGTGGGCATGAATATGATGCGCTAGGGCAAGCTAAGGCAACTATAGCCCCTCAAGATCAATCTAGTGTTCTAATGCCAGTCGAATTATTTGCCGTGCCTCTGGAAAACCAAGAATCTTTCCAAGCAGACAAACCTTTTGTCTGGGGTTTTGATGTTGTTCATGAAGGGGATACTTATGATGTTGCTCAGGGTGGCTACAGCACCCCACCTGTGGTGAACGGTCAAATCCGAGGGCTCACTCTTACCCAAGGTCATCCTAAAGCCAGTTTACATTTAACAGATTCTGCTAATAAGTCAGCACAGGTACAGTGTGACAATCTTGGCAGCTGCACATTAGCTTTTGAATATGAAGCAGTCGAAGAAGGTTTACTTAGAGTAGATTACTTTGGACCTAGTGATGACCCTAGCAATGAGTATAAAAACTGGCAAGCATGGGATTATTTTTTATTGCCTGAGTCATCTGAAGATAGGGCCTATTTTTCTCAAACCCTGAGAAGCATGAGCCCAGAAGGAGACCAAGGTTTCTTTATAATAAGACTTTTTCCTAAAGCTACTGCATTTAATGACAAGGGAGAAGCTTTAAGTAATGGTCAAGTTATTGATCATTGGATACAGGGGTTTATTCGTAAGATTGTGATTGAGAATTAGCTTGTTCCTGTGGGTTTTTAGCAGTTCAATTCTCTAGAAAGTCTTACTCTAGGGCAAAGGGGGATTTGATTTTTACCTTTTGTCAAGTGCTAGCCCTATCAATCTTTCAACTAGAGCATTATAAGGTAATCCTGATGCCTCCCAAAGTTTAGGATACATGCTAGTAGTAGTAAAGCCGGGCATAGTATTAATTTCATTTAAATATAGCTTGCTGGCACTTTCCTCATAAAAGAAATCTACTCTTGCTAACCCAGCCCCATCAATAGCTTCAAAAGCAGCTATAGCTATGTTACGACATTCATTAGAAAGTTCTTGGGAAATGTTAGCAGGAATTATTAGTTTAGCTTGACCATCTGTGTACTTAGTTTCGTAGTCATAAAAATCACTGCCAAAACTAATTTCACCTACTACGCTAGCTTGTGGATTATCATTACCTAGAATAGCTACTTCAAGTTCCCTAGCTTTTATTGCTTTTTCTACAATAATGCGGCGATCATATTTGGCAGCTTCTTGTAAGGCAAGTATTAACTCATCTTTGTTTTTGGCTTTGCTTATTCCTACGCTCGAGCCCAAATTAGCAGGTTTCACAAACACAGGAAACCCAAGTTCAATTAGGTTACTAAGCACCCTTTCAGGCTCACGTTCCCAAAGGTTTCGTTGCACTCCTTGGTAAGGCACTTGTGGCAAATCTTGAGCTTTAAATACAGCCTTCATCATGAGCTTATCCATGCCCACAGCGCTAGCTAACACATCTGAACCCACAAAGGGTATGTTCAAAAGTTTTAATAAGCCTTGCACAGTTCCATCTTCACCATAAGGGCCGTGTAACAATGGGAAAACTACGTCAAAAGAAGCTGTAGGAAGTTTACCTATATCACTTGCCTCATTTGCATATGATGAGGAGGTATGAGTTAAAGTCTTTTGAGACTTTTCTAAGGACAAGACACCTCCTGAAGTAGTAATTACTAATGGAGTAATCTCAAAGCTCTCATCAGCTGCCGCTAATACTGAGCGAGCAGAGTTTAGGCTTACTTCATGTTCACCAGATTTGCCACCACATAGTAGTAGTGCTCGAGGCTTAGACATTATTTTGGGACTCGAGGCAGTTGAATAGTACTTGTTTATATTTGCTCATTTTTCCTCATTCAAATACTGTAGTAATTTTCGGAAGGAAGTTCCATCTAAAAATATCAAAATGCATACAGACCATGAGATTAAAATGGAAAAATGTCTAGTGTTATAAATAAAATCACGGAGATATAATCTAATGAGCAACTTTTACAATATAAATGGCAACATAATTCCTCGAGAAGAGGCTAAAATTTACCCTACAGATTTGGGTTTGCGGCGGGGCTTTGCTGCTTTTGACTATCTACGTGTTTTCAAAGGCAAACCCCTTTTTTTAGATGACCACCTAGATCGTTTCGCAAATTCCGCTCGCATATTGGGCTTGGAATTACCCTTTAGTAAAGAAGAGCTAAAGACACAAATTCTCCAATTAGTAGCTAAAAACAATCTAGCTGAAATAGGATTGCAGTTATTTCTAACAGGCGGTTATTCTGACGACGGCTTTACTCCCACCAAACCAAATTTAATAATGTTAGCAAGATCTGCAACTGAGCATCACCCTGACGCTTATGAAAAAGGAGTCAAGTTAATTAGCCATTCTTACCAAAGAGATTTTCCAGAAGCTAAAACCAACAATTATCTTATGGCAGTTTATTTAAGCAAAGCTATAGAACAAGCAGGGGCAAAAGATGTGCTTTACCATCACAATGGTAAATTATTAGAGGCAGCGGTCTCAAATATTTTTCTGGTTACACCTAATGATATTTTAGTAACCCCCAACAAAAATATTCTTAAGGGTACAACCCGCAAACACATACTACATTTGGCTCGTCAGCACTTTAAGGTTGAGGAAAGAGAAGTGTTGTTTAGTGAGCTAGCAGATGCTAAAGAAGTCTTTATTACTAGCGTCACCAAAGGAGCAATGCCTGTTTGTGGAATAGGTGATGATATTGTAGGGAATGGCAAACCTGGCAAGGTGGTTCAACATCTAATAGAGCTTTTTGCCCAGCATGTTACAGCTTATTTAAAGAGTAAGTAGCTCATAGATATTACGGTTGAAACTCCAAATTTTAACTAAAAGCTGGGATTATCCATTTAAACTGTTGTGTTACTATTAACTCGAGGAATTGCTAAAGAATTACCACTTTTTTCATGGAAGTAGTTCCTGAGCTAATGAGGAGGTTAAGTATGTCTGAAGTAAGTAATGAAGTAACCACAGAAGCAGGTTCGGAGAATTCTGCACCACAATTTGATAGAGACAAGTATGAACGTGTTATGGCGGAACTCGAGGCTGAGCAAAATTTTCCTATGGGATTTTTTGCTGGCTTAATAGCTGCCGCTATTGGTGCCGCTGTTTGGGCAGCTATTGCAATCATAACAAATTACAATATTGGCTGGATAGCTATTGGTATTGGTGCTCTAGTGGGTGTGGCCATTCAGAAGTTTGGTAAAGGCACTAGCATGAAGTTTGGCATCCTAGGAGCCATTTTAGCCTTGTTAGGATGTATGGTTGGTAACTTAGCCACTGTTTATGTGGCTGTAAATCGACAGCTCAGCATGTCTTTTGCTGATTTAATAAACATATATCCACCTATAGATGTTTTGAAAAGTACTTTTCAAGGTATGGATTTATTATTCTATGGCCTAGCTTTATTTGCAGGTTACAGTTTTTCATTTAGAAAGATTGATGAGAAAAAGCTACAAGAAATGATGGCTGAATAAAAGCTATAGTACGCCAGAAAAATCATTCCCCAAAATAGAAATCTATTTTTGTAGGACATAATCTTAACTAAATAGTGAGATATTACCGATAACCAATGTGTAAGAGTTCAAGTTTTTGAACCCCTACAAGCACTCTGAAGTACAATTTATAGGGAAATACTTTTAGGGTAGCTATATAGCCAAAAATGTCCTCTAATATGCTCATTACAACCATATAAACTTCATAAAAATAAATGAAAAACTCCTTTCCCAAACATAAAAAAGTAAAAGCCAACTCTAAAAGACGTGAGCTATGGCTCTGGGGAGGAATGATAGTTTTAATTGTTTTTTGGAGTTTCATCAGCATCCTGCTTAGAGCTGTAATTACTGCTGTCTTTTACTTTATCCGTGCTTTATTAATAGTTATTGGTGCTTTGCTTGTTAATCCTGTGGCACTAGGTTTTACTGCCTTAGTAATCATTACCTCTGTTTTCCTAGTTCTTTATAGGAAGGCAAAAGTCAAAAAGAATGAAGGCTCTAAAAATAATCATAAAACTACAAAAACTAACTTTAGTGCTGACAAATCCTATTATGACGTCCTAGAAATAACAAAGGACTTTACAAAAGAAGAGTTAAAAACAGCTTACCTTAAGATGGTTAAAAAGTACCATCCTGATAGGGTAGCTAATATGGGTCCTGAGTTTCAGGAACTTGCTGAGCAGAAGATGCGAAAGATTAACGAGGCTTATGAGCAACTAGGAGGTAGAAGTTAAGAAACACTGAACAGAAATTAACATTTGGTGTTGTAATGGTAAACATAAGTGTAGGAATGCTAGCAGTTAATAAACAGCAAACACTCTTGAGCACCGAGGATTACTTAAAGCTAGAAGAAGCTTCTAAAATGGCCAAGGAAAAATTTCTGACTTAGAACCTAATCTTGTTTAGAAACAAAGGATCTATCAGAAACCATATTTTTATGCCTGCCTGAGGTAAAGGACCTCACTAGTGTATAAATAATTTCACCATACATCTTCAAACGTGTCCCAAAACCCTTTATAAACCCCTTATTAGTCTTTTCTTCTTTCATTACTTGAGAAACGCCTACAAGTGGAATATGAGCCACTTGCCACTTTTCTCGTTTAGCAGTAAGGGCTATGGCTACCTCTACACCATAGCGAGTTTGGGCAAGTTTAGGAATGCCTAAGAGTTTTTGGCGCAAGATGGCACGCTGGCCATTTAAGACTGGGGCAATAGCTTGTGAGAAATTGGTTTGCCAGCGCCCGCTTTTAAAATCACCACGCACCATATCAACTGTGCCTGTTAACAAAGGTTTGATCAAATTGTGCAAATGCTTAGGTTGTAAATTTATAAGGTCTGCGTCTAAAAGTAACAAGGCATCTACTGATACATGTTTTGCCCCTGTTATTACAGCTCCTCCCTTACCTTGATTTTTTTCTAGGCGAATAACTTGCGCTCCTGCTTGCTTGGCAACTTTTGCTGTGGGGTCGCTCGAGCCATCATCAACAACCCACACCTCACCCAAGTCTGCTGCTAGGGCCACTTTTATTACTTGAGCAACTGTAGCAACTTCATTATAAGCAGGAATGATAACAGCACAAGTAATTTTTTAGCCACCTAAAAGAGTTCTGACTTCTCCAATAGTTATAAGGGCTATAAATAGAATCAGTATGGCCAAACCCATAAAGTGAACAACCTCTTCACGTCCGGGTGGTAAGGGCTTGCCTCGCAAAGCGACTATGAAAGCAAATATTATGCGACCACCATCCAAACCGGGGATAGGCAAAAGGTTAAAAACAGCTAAGGAAAAGTTAATGATTGCAGCCATTAATAAAACAGGTAAAATGCCTTGTTTAGTAGCCTCATTAACCATACCTACCATACGAACAGGCCCTGCTATCTCATCGCTACGTTGCCCCATAAAAGTCTTAACAAAAGTTTTTGCAAAACTATTTACAGTTTCTGGAATTACCCTTGCAGTAAAACTAATTGATTCACCAAGAGCTTGCCAATAATTTACACTTTCAACATATAGAGGCTCTAACCCTACACCAAGCCTAGGAGTTTCTTTAGTATCTTCTGGAGGCCAAGAGGAAGTGATAAAAACTTCTTCTCCATTCCTTTCTAAAGTAAGATTTAGGCCTTGTTCATTTTGTATTTGATTAGCTACCTGTTCAGTGCTGGGATTCTCAATATTGTTAATCGCTAGAACTATATCACCTGCTTCTATACCTAAAACTTCTGCTTGGGTACCTTCAAAAACTTGGTTAAAAACAGTCCCTGAATTATTAGGTGCTGTACCTGTAGTTATTATGCGGTAGTTAGGTTCAGAAGTAGTTATAAAGGCAAATAAGAGTACAGCCAAAATGTAATTAGCTATTACCCCTCCCACTAAAATCCAAAACTTCTGCCCAAGGTTTTTCTTGGCAAAACCCTCTTCAGGATAATAAAGATTGCCATCTTCATCTGTTTCTGGAGCCAAACCGGGCAAATCTACATAGCCACCAATTGGTAAAAGAGACAAGCGCCACTCAGTGCCTTGCCACTTTTTACGGAACAATATAGGTCCCATACCTACGCTAAAGGCGCGTACAGGTAAACCTACACTTTTAGCATTAAGATAATGTGCTAATTCATGTATCACTACTGCTATAGTAAGAATAAGTAAAAAAACAATGGCTGTCTGCATAATTCTAAGTATACTGCTAAAAAGCCTTAGAAAGTTCAAGAATTAAAAAATGCTCCTAGTTTTCTAGGAGCAACTCAACACTTTGTAAACTAATTAAAAACTTAGTTTTGAGGTCTAGACCAATCGAAATTACTAGGGCCTTTGGGGCCATTTCCCCAACGCCCACCTTCTTTACTACTATGTCTTTCCTTCATTTGTGCAAGATTCATTGTGTGTGTTTGGGGGCTTGTATTTAAAACAACATAAGCAGAACCCTCTACAGCTTCAGTAAAAGCGTTCCTAAAGGCTAATTCACTATCCTCAGCTGCTACAAAGCTAAGTCTGTTTACTTCATTACCGCCTTCATCAGGGTCACCAGTATAAAAAACGGCCTCAAGGGTACTACCTTCATTTAAGTGAAAAAGTAAAAAGTTTAAACGATGCATTTTACCAAAGCTAGGTCTACCATCTTCTTTGGCTTTTGATAGGTCAACAGTGCGGCTCTGAGCACTTCTATTAACTACTACGAACTCTGCATCTTTTGCAGAGTTACGAAACTCTTTTTTAAAGTTGCGAGCACTATCTTCGCCTGCTACAAAATTAAGGGTATTAAGCACTTCAGAATCTTCAGCGGGGTCTCCACCATAAAAAACGGCTTCTACACTGGCACCTTCTGTCAGGCCAAAACCTAGCACGCCACCATGAAAACCACCCCTAGGATGAGGCCCGAAACCTTTTCCTTCAAAAGGACCACCTCGAGCACCAACCAAGCTAAAACCACCAACAATAACACCTACTAAAACCAACACCAAACCTATATAGACAACTTTCTTCATTAGAGTTTCCTTTCTGGTAACAAGTTACTTCGCTACCTTTGTGAAAGCTTGTGCCTTCAGCTGTTTAATAGTTTTACAGGGTCATATATGGATCTTATATAGAAATTGTTTAGGTTTTATTTAGTACACTATATTACGCTAGAAAAATCCTTTCCCAAAGTAGACATCTAATGCTATGCGACATCACCTTAGTTAAAAATGAGATATTGCCAGTAACCAGCGTGTAAGGGTTCAAGTTTTTGAACCCCTACAATAACGCAGAAGTAAAATTTGTAGGGACAAAACTTTTATGGCTATCTATATCAACGTGTGCACAATTTGTTTTTGTCAACCCTGCAAGGACAAAGGCTTCATGGCAATATCGTTAAGTCATTGTCATAGTCTGCTAGATTAACAACAGGATAAAAAGGACCTTCAGCTTGCGAAGGGGTCAGAGGCAAGCTACCAAAACCTATACCTGTCCTAACAACAATTTGACCATTGGCTAATAACGCTTCATCACCTTGTACAAGTTGAAGTAGCAGTAAATTACTACTTTCTCCAACGGCACGAAACATACCTTCGCCTTGCACTTTGGCTATATCCTCACTAAAGTAAAATTGGCTAGTGAGCAAGGTTGCGTTATTCTGCTTAACTTTAAAATGGATGTGGCGTGGTCTTGGATTGTATTCGCCGGGCAAAACTGTGCGGAAGGCATACCATCCACCTTCAGTAACTGCTGCCGAGCCATAAAATTGGAAAGTTGTATCACGACCATCTGTTTTACGATCACCCGGGTGGTCGTAAGCGCCATTTATATCTGTTTGCCATATTTCCACTACAGTATTTGGAACAGGGACACTATTTACGTCTAGTACTTGACCATACAAAATAAGTACATCACCATTGGTCTGGGGTGGCTGAGTGAAAGAGGCTATTAATTGTTCTGCTAGGTGTAAACTACCAGGTTCTTGTGCCAATGTGTTTGCATTTTGGCTAATAACTGCTCCAAACAACAGTAAACTAATAAGGGAAGTGGTAACAAGTGTTTTTTGCATTAAAAGCTCCTTCATTTTGATATTCTAGTTCTTTTCTTAAAACTTCAATGATCTAATTTATCCTCATAAAATTTAAAAGTAAGGTAATCATGAAACTAGTTGCCAATCAGCATTTTCTCTAAACTTTCCTCATCAATAACTTTAATTCCCACCTCCTGAGCTTTAGCAAGTTTAGAACCAGCATTTTCTCCTGCAACTAGGTAATCAGTCTTTTTACTAACTGCCGAAGACACCCTAGCACCTAGGTCCTCGAGCTCTTTTTTAATCTCATTCCGTGGCTTACTAAGTGTTCCCGTAAGCACAAAGCTCAAACCTTTGAGAGTACTTCCTTGACTAGCACTTTCAGGTGCCGTAGGCTTAATACCTTTATCTTGTAACTCTTGCAGCATGCTTAACATACTAGGTTGATGCAAGGCATTGTAAACAGATTCAGCAGTAGTTTTACCAATATCATGCAAGGTTTCTAAATCTTCTGGTTTGGCAGCAGTTAGCTGGGGAATGGAGGGGAATGCTCGAGCTAAAATCCTAGCTGTCCTCTCCCCTACTTGTGGCAAACCTAAAGCAAAAATAAATTGTTCCAAAGGACGTGTTTTTGAAGATTCTAACTGTTCAATTAGATTTTTAGCCGAAAGTTCAGCGAAACCTTCTAGAGTTGCTACTTGTCCTTTAGTAAGCTCATAAAGATCAGGAACTGTTTTAATTAAACCTGCAGACATTAGGCTTTCTAAGGTCTTACCAGCCATGCCGTCAATGTCCATAGCCTTGCGTGAAACAAAGTGTTTAATACGCTCAAAAACTTGGGCAGAGCAAGCAGGATTAGTACATATAAGGTTAGGACCATCTTTAATTAGTGTTGCTTGGCATTCTGGGCACTTTGTAGGTGGTTTATAATCAACTGAATCTTTAGGCCTTTCATTGAGGAGTACTTTAATGATCTCTGGAATGATTCCACCTGATTTATGTACTATAACCCTATCACCAAGGAGCAAATCCAGTTTGGCAATAAATTCAGGGTTGTGTAAAGTGGCTCTAGAAACTGTGGTACCTTCTATTATTCTAGGCTCGAGTTCCGCCACTGGAGTAAGCTTGCCTGTGCGCCCCACCTGCCAGGTAATATCTAATAGTGTAGTAGTCACTTCTTCAGCAGGAAATTTATAGGCAATAGCCCATCTTGGTGCTCGACTAGTTCTGCCTAATTCTTCTTGTAAGCTTAAATCATTAACTTTAAAAACAACACCATCTGTTTCATACTCAAGTTTAGGACGCACATCTAACCAACGCTTCATAAGGTTCTCTATGTTTTCAATTCCCTTAACTGTTTCATGTTGAGAATTTATTCTAAAACCCTTATCTGCTAAGTAAGCTAGCAAATCAACTTGAGTGCTTACTCCTACTTCACGAGGTAACCCTACGCCATAAACAAAAATTTGTAAACTTCGGCTAGCACTTACTTTAGGGTCGTGCTGTCTAAGTGTTCCCGAGGCTGCATTACGAGGATTGCGAAAGAAAGGCTCTCCTTTTTCCTCACGTTCTTTATTCATTTGTTCAAAAGCTTCTTTGGAAAGGTAGATTTCTCCACGCACCTCTAAACTAGAAGAAACATCACTTAATCGCCTTGGAATTCCTTCTATACCTAAAACATTAAAGGTAACCTCTTCACCTTCCATACCATTACCCCTAGTTGCTGCCCAAACTAAAACACCATCTTGATAGTGCAAGTTGATAGACAGGCCATCAATCTTTAGTTCAGCAAGATACTCTAAATTTTGGTCTGAGGCTAGGACTCGAGCAATCCGTGCTTCAAAATCTTCAATATCTTTACTATTAAAAGCATTGTCCAGTGATGACATAGGTTGTAAGTGTTTGATAGTACGAAATGATGCTTGTGGATTATCTCCAACGATCTGACTAGGTGAATCAGGGGTAATGAGTTCAGGGTAGGCTTCTTCAATTTTTATAAGTTGATGTAACAAACCATCATATTCTTGGTCACTAATAAGCGGATCCTGCAATACATAATATTGGTAATTTGCTTCACGCAAACGGTCACGCAGGTCATTAAGTTGTGTTTTTATTTGTCGTGTAGGAAGCTTTCCAAGTTGACTCATTATTTAAATCCACCTTGCCTTAAGTAAAAGTCATTCTACTATATTTCTAATAAGCTATATCTATGTATATAATTATATATGTAACTACATATCAAGGAACCCAATATGCAAAATATTCAAATGACTATTGATGAAAACCTACTCAGAGAGGTGGACGAATTAGTCAAAACATTAAATATGACACGTTCAGCATTTATTCGTGATTCTTTGAAACTATCTATAAAGAGACATAGAATCACCGAAATGGAGCGTCAACATGTTGAAGGTTATAAAAAGCATCCTGTGAAAGCTGGAGAATTTGATCTTTGGTATGAAGAGCAGGTATGGGAATGAAGCGAGGTGAGATCCGTTGGTATACCTTTAAAAAACCTGATAAGCGAAGGCCTGTGCTGGTTCTTACTCGAAATACAGCCTTGGATTTCCTAAACGCTGTTACAATTGCACCTATAACTACCACTATTCGCAACATCCCTTCCGAGGTTTATTTGAGCAGTAAGGATGATGGCGTGCCACAAAGTTGTGTGGCTAACTTTGACAACTTACAAACTGTGCCAAAGGAATGTTTGGGAGAAGTGATCACCACTCTGTCACAAGTTCACATGGAGCAAGCGCAACGAGCAATAAGTTTTGCCCTTGGGTTTGATGATTTAGTTTAGAGTGTTATCCTTTAGCAAGGAGGTATTCCAATGAAAAGATGGAGTGTTGTACTAAGCCTTTTCTATCTTCTTGCCTTATTGATCATATGGTTTCCAATTATTACATTAATCTTTACTGGGTCTATTGATCTGGATTACAAAAACTATGATTATAGCCTAGTTCTACTTCTATTCATACCTGTAATTTTAATTTTTGGTCCAGCATTACTCATCTTTCTCTCTGTGGACACCTCTCAAAAAAGATTGCGCCCCAAACGAAACCTCCGAGCATCTATAATAGCTACAGGGTTCCTACTAGCATTACTAGTACTTGGTGCTATCAGTTCTTTCCTAGTCATATTTTTAGGCGATGGTGTTTTCAATTTATTGTTTTGGCTCTGTATTCCTATTGCAGTAGCTTTCTGGATTACCTGGGGAATTATATTTTACAAACGAATTCAGAAAGCAAAGCTTGATCAAGATCATAAATGGTAGAGTTGTTCGGAAATAGCCAAATCAGCTAAAATAGTAGCTAGTATGGTAGTTTTCAAAACCAGAAGTGACAGACAAGTAAGAGCCTTGACAGGTTTGCCTGAAGAAAAGATAAATGAGTTAGAGACAGTGTTTGAAGAGGTATATGAGGAGCAAAGTCAAAAAGACTATGAAGAACAACAAGCTAAAGGGGAAAGAGAACGATCTAGGGGAGGAGGAAGAAAAAGTAAACTTCCTTCTACTAAACACAAACTCGAATTTATTCTCTACTACCTGAAAAGTTATCCTACAATGGATGAATTAGCAGAGAAGTTTGATATGTCTCGTTCCAGTGCACACTATTGGGTACATAAGCTGCTGCCAATTCTCTCAGCAGCCTTGGCAAAATTAGGTATGTTGCCTAAGAGAGAGTTCAATACACCTGAGGAGTTAAAAGAAGCGCTTGAAGAAGCAAGAAAAATACTGATTGATGCTACAGAAAGGAAACATAGACGCCCTAGTGAAGAAGAAAAGCAGGAGGAGCTATATAGTGGAAAAAAGAAGGGGCACACGGTAAAAAACACAATAATAGCAACAGGAAGAAAGGTAATAATCTATGTAGGAAGGACATTTGCTGGGCGGAGACATGACTATGGGATGTTTAAGGAGGAGTTTCCACCTAAACAAGGCTGGCTGAAAGAGGAGGGAAAAAGAGCAAATCTAGACTCAGGTTATCAAGGTATAAACAAGGATTATGGGATAGGAGCAGCGATACCAAAGAAAAAGCCAAGGAAGAGTAAAAAGAATCCTAATCCAGAGCTAACAGAAGCAGAGAAGGAGAGGAATAAAAGGCTGGGCAAAGCAAGGATATATGTAGAACATGCCATAGGAGGTATGAAACGCTTTAATATACTAGTGCATGCCTTTCGGAATCGCAAGACAGGTTTTGCAGATAGCGTTATAGCTGTCTGTGGGGGGCTTTGGAATTTTTTGATTGTTTAAACTATTTATTTCCGAACAACTCTGGTCTGCTATTTGGCTTAGAAGAGGAAGCGTTTTGGAATTGCTAATAGCTGTACCTTCCCATATTATCTCGCGCTCGAGAGGTGACTGCTGTGCTCCTATAGTCAATGGTGTAGGAATCTGCGTCGGCATATCAATTATGCTACTCTCTTTCGGGCCTGCTATTTTGTTGCTTTACAAGGAACGTATTGCCTCAAAACAAGCAAGAAAAGCAAATCTATCTGACGAATAATGGATCTAGTCCTAAAGTTTATATGTCAAGTACTGATCAATATGCACAGCAGCAATATTACCTGTGCCCATTGCTACCGCTACCTGTTGAGTCATAGGCCTTACATCACCTGCTATCCAAACACCCTCAACATTAGTATTTCCACGTTGTGAAATAGGCTCAATGTGCCCTTTTTCAGTTACTCTAAGACCTAACTGTTTAGCTAAGTCACTGCGGGGTATTTTAGGACTTGAAACAAAATAAGCATCCCTCTCAAAACGAGTACCATCTTCTAAAATCACAGCCCTTATACATCCCTTTAAACCTGTTAGGTCCTTAATTTGACCTGCTTGCCAAGCAACATTGCTAGACTCTAACCATTTGATATCCTTGTCACTTAATCGTTTGCTATCAAAGTCTTTATGGGTAAAGAGAATATTTAAATCTTGAGTAAAATTATATAGATGCTTGGCGCTATTTACACCACCTTTAGCATTACCTGTACTAATTACTAGAGTACTTTTACCCACCAATTCAGGTGCTTCACAATCAGGACAATAAAACATATTGCACTTTGCTGCATACTTTAAGCAAGCTTGCCAATCACCATCAACAGTAGGATGATAACGAGCTACTCCTGTTGCTAGAAGTAAGGTTTTACTGTGGTAAACGTTGCCAAGTTCAGTCTCTAATCTAAAATTGCCAATTTTGCCCCCTAGCTTCACTACGTTGGCTTTTTCATGCTCTGCCCCCAAGTCAGTGGCTTGCTTAAGTAAGATCTTCTGTAACTCTACCCCTGTTACTGCAGGCATACCAGGTACATTATATAACTTACTTAGGGTAAAAAAGAGTGGCCCAGTGCGCCTATCGAAAACACGTACTTTACGGTTATGCCAAGCTAAGTGCGTAGCAGCAGAAAGTCCTGCTATACCACCGCCTACAATCAAACAATCATACACTCTAAATTTTGCTTTCATTTGACATGCAGTCTATTATATACTCAGAATGGGTAAGAAATAAACATGATCGCTTGGAAACCTTTGGGCTGCATCTTATTAAATTTAATTGACTTAAGAGCACTTACCCAAGATTGAAATCTTATTTATGAATTTACTAGCACATATTTTCTTATCTGGTAACTCAACAGAAATTGTAATTGGAAATTTTATTGGAGATTTTGTCAAAGGAAAAAAGTATCAGGATTACCCTGAAAAAGTTGGCCAAGGAATTATTTTGCATCGTAGAATTGATGGCTTTACTGATAGGCATCCTATAGCAAAACGTAGTGCTAAGTTACTTAAACCAGACTTTGGGAAGTATGCAGCAGTTTTAGTAGATGTATTTTATGATCATTTTTTAGCGGTCAACTTTCAAAACTATTCAGTTATTTCTTTAAAAGATTTTGCCAAAGAGTTTTACCAAGTGCGGTTCTCCCGATAATTTCGTGCTAAGCTAACCAGCCAACAGGACACGTTTTTTCAAGAGGTCAAAACTAGCCCTACCATACATCATTCTCTTGATGAGCTTGAGTTTATTGACCTTCCCTTCAACCATACCATTACTCCAAGGTAACTCAATACCAGCCCTGACTGCTGAAGCATCTCTACGAATGCTTTTGGCAAACTGTTTGAATTCTTTAATGCTGGAAGCTTCAGCTTTAGCAAGCCATTTATCAAAGAATGCGCCATCAGCATTATGAATCATATTGATAAAGCCTCTAGAAAGCTCATAACATAATCTTGCTTCGTCACAGTTTTGTATGAGGTGCTCGAGCCTACCTTTTTCTATCTCACTAAGCAATTTTGCCTCACGAGTGAATAACAGTACGCCTTCCCTTGGCGTATAATCTTTAGGTTTACCTAGTGTATTTTTCCCTTGAGAGTCAGAGACCATACCTTTACGTAATAGTGCTAGATAACCTTGAACCACAACTGCTGTACCTTTAAATCCTTGTAACTCTATTTCACGATGCAACTGTAAGCCATTTTGACAACCCTCATTTAAGCGCTTCTTTAGGTATGCTTTGTAGGGATCAAGGATTCCCTTACGATCTTTATTGGGAACGCCATCTCTGAACCAATGTATTAAGGTTGAAGATCCTTTACCTACCTCTGCTGCAACTAGATTCCAGCTAAGCCCTTTGGCTCTTAGTTCCTTGGCTTTTTTATACTGAGCAAAACGCCTTTCCCGATTCTCTAACTTGATTAATTGTTGTCTTTCAAAGCAGTTGCTTGCTTTTCGGTGGGGAGTGATAATAACACCACTACCAGCTACTGTCTCAGCTTGGGTAGAATTATTAGAACCTGAATCCTTAAGCAGCTTGCGATGACGTTCAAGCCATTTTTCGATGACTTCACTTAGATTCACCAGTAAATGCCAGCGATCTGCTACCTGCTGAGCTTGAGGAGCACCCTTATTTGCTGCTCGAGCATACTCTCCTGAGCGATCACGGCTAATAATTTCGATTTCAGGATGCTTTTTCAACCATTTGGTCAAGGTTTTGGCACTGCGATCTTCTAGGAGATCAATAACTCTATGCTTTTCGAGATCAACCAGAATAGTACCGAAGTTTTTACCCTTGCGAAAGGAGAAGTCGTCCACACCTAATACTCTGACATTTTTATTGCAGTTATGGTCTAGGGAACGAAGGTTATTTAGTAAACTATCTGGGCTAATTGCCGTGCCCAACTTTGTAAGCAAGCGAGAAGCTGCTTCTCCTCCTAGAGAAATAGCGACTTGTGTCTGCATGCTTTTCAGACGTGTTGTTCTATGAGCATAGCGTGGTAACCAATCCCCAAAGGATTCAACGAAGGTGCAACGTTGGCATTTTGTATTTTTGCAGCGAAAACGCTTGGCACGCACATTGATCTGCACCTTCCAACCACACATGGGCAAATCTAATGGTGAGCGATTGTAGTGGCTATGCACGCACTTCGATCTACAGTGGCAATCTGGGCAATTAGCTTCTTTTCGATTAGAGCTAATGTTTAATTTGAGAACCTGATTATCCTGATGAGCAATTTCAACAGAACATTTTGGAAAGAAATTCTCGAGCATATATTATGCTTCGAAATACTTCCAAGTTTTTCAAGGCCTTATATCTCGAGCACGAAATTATCGGGAGAACCCAAGTGCTGCTAAAAAACCAAAGCATTTTGCCTGAAAAGGTGCAAGAGTTTTTGCCCAATATGGTTAAAAACAATTGGTTGGTTAAATATGCAGACTTCGAAGGTATTGAAAAAACACTTTCTAGTTTAGATAAAAGGACTACTCAACACACTAACTTGCAAGATGCGATTTTAAATTTGCAAGAAGGTTATGAGGAATTTCAGGAAGATTTTAAAGGTTTTTTCCCTTCAGTACAAAAATTTGTTTTGGAACAGCTGGAAAATCAATAAAATGTAAGTTACAATGTCATAATATTAAATTATGGCCAGGATAGCAATAGTTGATGACTCAATAATGATACTTGACTTCCTAACAGAAATTCTCGAAGATCAAGGGCATTGTGTTTTGCCATGCTTAGAGGCTGATAATGTAGAAGAAAAGCTAAGTAACTTCTCACCTGATTTAATTTTTCTTGATGTTTTAATGCCCCGTAGTGGATATGAAGTTTTGCGTTCTCTTAAATGTAATGAAGCTATGAAGAATACCCCTGTTATTTTAGTTACTTCTAAAGGTGAAACAAATGATATTAAGTGGGGATTAAAACAAGGAGCAGTTGCCTATATTACTAAACCATTTACCCCCAGAACTATTTTTTTAGCAATAAAACCTCATTTATTAGACAATATCTCAAAATGATAAAAGCTAAACTATTAAAAGGCTACAAGTTTCACTAATTTGCTAAATAAGGTTTAGATGTTACAGTTGGAACTTGCAAGTTTGAGATACCAAGGCTAGCTGCCTCACAGATAATGTGGTTGGTTGTACTCATATGATCAGTTAGCCAAGCTTTTGCAGGTACGTACAACATCTCTAGTACTTCTTTATCAATACCCTTTTCTTCACTCTTGTTTTTCAAGGTTTGGTAAAAACTAAGAAATCGCTGGTTCATCTTTTTATGCTGTTCATCAAACTGACAGTTATACCTTATTCCCCAATCTTCCTCATAGGAAATGTGAGCCCTTGTATAGGTACCTAGCAAAATTATAGCTCTTCTCACTTCTCTGAAGTCTATTTTGGGTTGTTTTGCTAGCTCATCTAATCGGTCAACAAAAGTAGCTAACTTCTTATGTTGATCATCAATATCTTTTACTCCAGTCAAAAATTCATCTTTCCATAGAGAAGTCATTAGTTAGTCTCCTTTTTCAGTATAGATTGCCCCTAGTGTTTTTTGCAATACTAACTACACTTAGGGCACTAGTAACACCATTATTATTCTCATAAGTTGATTTTTGTATGTTAAATGTTAGTTAATCATTAGAGTTATTACCTTATGGGTAATCGGTAATCAATTTAAGCCTTTATAGGACATGTTCAAAATTCGGCAATTTTCCATTTTAAAGTTTAATTGGTCATGTTTCTCTTAACTGCCGATAAATAAAACTCCTTTTGTGACACAAGTAGCTGATATATTTAGAAGTTAGATTTCTTGCACTTTAGACACATTCTTATCAAATTTCTGGCAACTTAAAATAATTATCTGCACTTGTTGGGGACAGTACCCAATTCTTACCTATTTAAAGTATATTGTAGTGAAGGATCAATGAAGTTCAGGAATCCTTTTTTCAACAAACATGATAAAAGCTCAGAAAATTTTAGAAGGCACTTTTGGTTATCCTTCTTTTCGTGGTCAGCAGCAAGCTATTATTGAACACTTGCTACAAGGTGATGACGTTTTAGTGCTTATGCCTACAGGAGGTGGCAAATCACTTTGCTATCAAATCCCAGCTATTCTCAGGCAAGGTACTGGCATTGTGGTATCCCCTCTTATAGCTTTGATGAAAGATCAGGTTGATGCACTTTGGCAAATTGGGGTACGAGCAGCTTACTTGAATTCAACTCTGAGTTTTAGAGAAGCTAATGAGATTGAAAATGAGCTTGTAAAAGGGGAACTAGATCTGCTTTATGTATCTCCTGAGCGTTTACTAACTCCTAGTTTCTTAAAGCTTTTAGAAAATAGTGATCCAGCACTTTTTGCTATTGATGAAGCCCACTGTGTTTCACAGTGGGGACATGACTTTAGACCTGAATATATAGAACTTGCCAAATTAGCTGAGCTTTTTCCTCAAGTGCCACGCATTGCTCTAACTGCTACAGCAGATGATAATACTCGCCATGAAATGGTCAGTAGGCTCAAGTTGGAAAGAGCTAGTCAATTTATAGCTAGTTTTGATCGTCCTAACATCAGTTACACAGTAGTAAGCAAACAAAATGCTAAGCAACAATTTTTGGACTTTTATCAGGACAACAAAGGGGGTGCAGGTATTGTTTATTGCTTATCCCGCCGCAAAGTTGAGGAAACTGCTGATTGGTTAAAGCAAAGAGGTGTTCCCACATTGCCATATCATGCAGGAATAGCTCATTCTACAAGACAACGGCATCAGGAAGCCTTTTTACGTAAAGAAGGCGTGGTAATAGTAGCAACAGTTGCTTTTGGTATGGGTATTGATAAACCTAATGTACGCTTCGTAGCACATTTAGATTTACCCAAAAGCTTAGAGGGTTACTATCAAGAAACTGGTAGAGCTGGACGTGACAGTCTACCAGCTAGTGCTTTTATGGTTTACGGCTTAAGTGATGCTGTGAACCTACGTTATATGGTTGCAGACTCACAAGCACCAGAAGACATTAAACGCCTTGAAAATAACAAGATTGATGCTTTACTAGGCTATTGTGAAACAGTTAATTGTCGCAGGCAACTTATACTCCAATATTTTGGAGAGTATCATGAAGGGAGTTGTGATAATTGTGATAATTGTTTAAATCCGCCTGAAAGATGGGACGGTACTATTGTTGCGCAGAAGTTTCTTTCATGCATTTATCGTACAGGCCAACGTTTTGGTGCTGGCCATATTGTTGATGTTTTAATGGGTAAAGAAAATGATCGTATATTTTATTTAGGCCATAATAAACTTTCTACTTATGGCATTGGTAAAGAGCTAAGTGAGCGTCAATGGCGTGCAGTAGCACGTCAATTATTGGCTGGTGGTTATCTTAATACTGATATTGAGGGTAAAGGTTCATTTAAACTATCTAGCAAGAGTTCAGCAGTTCTAAAGGGTGAAACAACTGTTCAATTTAGGAAAGATGTTTCTGTATCTCGAGCAGCCAAATTAACTAAAAAGATTCCTGTTGTAGAGTTAAGCGGTACGGATCATGACCTTTTTGGGGAACTACGTCAACAACGTTTAGCCTTAGCAAAAAAACAAAATGTTGCAGCCTTTGTGATTTTTCATGACAGTACTTTAAGGGAAGTGGCTCAAAGGAAACCGCAAAGTTTAGTAGAGTTAGGGCAAATTTCTGGAGTAGGAAAGACTAAGCTCGAGCGCTATGGCAAAGACTTTCTAGCTATAATCAAGCAACACCTACATAATAAAGGGCATGAAATAGCTAATGAAAATGGAGTTATCAATAAGGTTCCTAGTGAGTTTAAAAAAGCTGATGCTATAACTAGCTATGAGTTGCCACTTGAACAACGTTCCACAGTAGATCAAACCCGTCACTGGCTTTTTGAAGGTTTAACCCCTGCCGAGGTAGCTAGGAAGCGAAACCTTAAACTCACTACTATCTTGGGGCATTGTGCTGCATTGATCCAAGAAGGCATCCTTACTGTAGAAGAAGCAACCGGTTTAGACAAAAGTCATATTCTAGAGATTGAATTTGCTATTAAAGCAGTCCCTGAAGGGCAGAAAGGTAAGCTTAAGCCCATTTATGATGCTCTCCAAGGACGCTATGACTATGGAATATTGCGTTGTGTTTATGCTGCAAGTTTACCAGAGGCCTAGATAGGCAACAAAGATCTAGTGCTTTGTCAACTCTTATGGGATATGAAGACTCTAGTTCATGTTGAACATTGTCAATCTACATTTCAGGGAATCCTAATTTTTAATGGTGACAGAGCACTAGATTATATAGTAAGATGACTAGATTATGCTGTACATTGTGCTAAAATCTAGTGTATTATGAGGTTTTACTGTAGCTTCTTATGGCACATGAGCAGAATTCTCTTCCTTATTAAGTTTCAGTATTTATTTTTGTAAAGAGAAGGCTGTTGTCTCTCATTTTCTTAATTTTCAACCATCTTAAACTTGACGTTTAAGGTATACATTACAAAATGAGGGAATGAAAGAGGATAAAATCTGATAGTGTCCCAACACAAAATTACTAAGAAATGCCCTTAATATAAGGGTAAGGGTCTTTTGAGTTAAATGGATTGTTGTTCATTTTATCCTCACAAGTTGTTAGTTCTATACTTTTTAGCTTAGAGATCCTAAGCATAATAGGAATGGGAGTTTTGAGTTTGATCAAGGCTGTGTTTATTAAAAGTTACATTCTTACAATATAGAAACCACTGTTTTTAGCTGATGGGCAGTTGCTTTCTTTCTTAGATTGGGTTAATTAGATGAATTGTTTTCAAAGAGAATTTGTATTTCGAGGGCATAGCAATGTTTGTTTTTAGAGTGTTGATGGTAATTTGGCTTACAGTTTTTGTTGGAAGTATTACTTTCTCTATAAAAGAAAACACAGCTGGGTTATTAGTGGAGTTTAGTGAATTGCTTACATCATCTAAATCTGTATTAGATGAGCTTGCTGCAGAGATTAATAATGATAGAGATTTATTAGAAAATTACCAAGCTAAGCTTTTGCTTACTAATGAACGAGGTTTAGATGAATCTCTTAATCAAGAGCTGCACAAAACTTGGGAAGAAATTGAAAGGCTCGAGCAACTAACCAAAGGCAAGTGGCTTGATGCTCTATTAAACCAACTAGATTCTTATGACACGGCTCAACTTCCTCCTGATGAAATAAAAGATTGGATAGAAGTTCACAGAAGATATATTGTTCAGATCCGAGTTGATGTATCAAGGTTGGGAAAAGACTTAGAAAAAATTGAAAGGGACTATCCTATAGATGAAACTCTATTCTATGGTGAAGAACAAATCGATGCTTCTCCTACTGAAGACAATGATGTGGAGCAAGTAGTTTCAGCAGAAACTAAAGCTTTTACAGGGGGTGCTCTCGAGCAAATCCATAATCCAGAAAAAAACAACGAATATTATGCGCTCGAGGCTTCCTTACTTTACTTACTTGGTGGACTAGAAATGTGGGGAGAGTGGCTTGACCCTACTAATGAAATAGGGTTGCTACCTGAAGCCGAAGGGCGTTTTATGACTTCCAACACGCCTATTTTGCAAGCAGGTGGTACATCAATTTCTGGAGGCATAGGTGTGGTAGGTTTTGCTCAACCTATTATTATTAGTCACGGTAGTGTTCCTCAAGGGTTCACTGAAGAGGTCTCTGAGGCAATAACTATTGATTTTGATGACAGCATAGAAGATGTTTTCCAAAAAGTACCCTATCAGGATAGGCTTATCTACCAATATGGAGTTCAAATAGATAGGCGCACAGTACAGATTTATCGCAAATCAGTTGAAACAGAACTTACCCTACACACTGCACTGCAAAGGATGGGTGCACCACCTGATGTAGCTGAAGCTTGGGTAGAGGAATATGCGACAGTAGCCTATTTACCCCAAACCATACAACTTTCTTGGTTGATAGCAGGAAATCCTTTAGCTAAAGACTACAAGTTACATACAGAAGACTTGTTGAAAACCTTTGATATAAACGCCTTATTTGTACCTAGTAATCAAGGGGAAGAATTTACATTACCACAAGCACCTAGTGCCCAATGGGTTAATGAGGACCCATTTTGGGAAGAGGTGCAAAATCAACCCTTCCTTAAAGCCTTTACCGATTTACTAAGTGGTGCTAGTGAAGAGGTTAAGCGGAGTTTTATAGTTTCTTTATTTTTCTTAGAGCCTAGCTTACCAACTGTTCAAACTGCAACTAGAAGTAATGTGAAAAGTGGGGCAAGAGTTCGTACAAAACCATTCTTTTGGGATGATGCATCAAATGAAACTCCTAGTAATAATGCTCTAGCACTACAAGCAAACCCAGAAGAAGCTATTGACCCAGACCAAGCTCGTTTGGTAGCAAAGGCTTTGCAGCAGAGGACAAATCTGATTCACTACTGGATTCCTGGGCAAGGTGATAAGCTCATCCCTTGGTCAGAAAGAGGCTTGCTTGATCCCAATGAAGGCATACCTTATTTTATTATGGCTATCACTGCATTGCCAGAATTTGAGCCTAAAACTTTACAAACAATAGCCCGAAATACTATTAGCAATCAGCTACCTGAACATCAACCTGTTTTTAAGATTTTTACAGGTACAAAGGTAAAAGATCGCAAGATAATGGATAATAAAGGCACACTAGTCCCTTTTGCTAATGTTGGCTTAATTTGGAGTGCTGAACCCCTTAATAATGACTCTATTGTTCAACATGCTACTAGCTACCAAATAACTAGAAAGAATCCTTATGTTGCTGTTCAACTTGACAGTGGCCCTTATTTGGCTGGCTCATTTTCTCAAGTCAAAAACCTCTTACAAGGAAAGCAGGATTATACTGCTCAGACCATTGTATTAAAATCAAGAGGAACTAGTAATTACAAAAAGAGGGTACTCAAAAACCAAGCTATAACTGATCTTAGATCTGATGAAACTTGGCTGCATTATGCTACTCGAGTTTCAGCAGATGCTTTTAGCTGGTTACCCCAAAAGCAAGATGAGTTGCTTTTGCAATCCACTCATAGAAACGTGGTTTTTAAAAGGAACCCAGACTTAAAACCAGAAATTAAAACCTCTACTATGG
This sequence comes from Trueperaceae bacterium, assembly GCA_965223045.1. Lineage (GTDB taxonomy): Bacteria > Deinococcota > Deinococci > Deinococcales > Trueperaceae > CBDCVN01. The sequence goes on along the minus strand of CBDCVN010000013.1, from coordinate 618,208 downwards.
TTCAGTGGCCAACTCTTCCCTCTAATGAAAGCTTATTAGAAGAGCGTGTTAACTGGAAAGCTGACACTTTTCTAATGGAAGTTAAGGATGGCTACTTTTTTGTTAGTAGTAATGAACTCGAGCACCTACAAGCACTTGCTGATGAGACACCTAAAGTCCATAGCCTTCTTTTATCAGGATCAACAGAATTAAACTATGAGTACATTAACTCTTCAATACGTCATATCTTGCCTTTTAAAAATTTAGATTGCAACTCTATACGGGTACTTTCTGCTGGAGGAATGGACTTAGCCTTTACGCCACAGTGCTCGGTGGTTATAACTGATAGCGGTAGGGAACTTGCTCAAGCAGATGCGCAAACTTTACTTTCTAAGGCAAGAAAGGAAAATCAACCCATTGTTATTTTTCGTCCTGATGATAAGCCTGCTTCAGCATTACTACTAAGGTTTTTGGTTGACGCTGAGCCGGGCAGTATAGAAAAGCTTACTGTAGACACGCTAGTACCAGCTTATGACCTTGCAGGATTAGATGTGGAAGAAAAAGAAAGTGCTATCGAATTAAGCATTTCTGACACCCTTAAACGAACCTTGCAGTTTTTCCCTCAGCAAAGTACTTTTGAAATCTTAATGCCTGAAGAAGTCACATCGGGAGGACAAAAAGTTAGTTATACAACTAGCGCTCCCGCAAGCTTTAAAGCTGGTTATAGCTATGATAAAATAAGCATCTTACACCCCAACAGTAGCGGACAAACTACTTTTTACAATGTTAATAGTGTTGGTGAGAATGTGGAGGTTGCTAGGGCAACTAGTAGTCCACTCGAGGTATCAGCAAATGATATTTACCTCCAGCCTTCTGGTGAGTTTAATCAGGACCGCATTTTTGAACTAGCACAAAAGCTTCATGAGAAAAGCAGTATGCCTTACGCTGTAATTAAAAGTAATCAGGGTAGATATTATGCAGGATCTTTAAATGATCTTAATACCAAACTTCCAGCAAAAGAGTTAACAAAAGAATTACTGCTTGTGGTTACTAAAACAAAGGGAACAAATAATCGTGGTTTTTCCCAACATGAATTAAAAAATACTGGTTGGCTCCACACTTCTTCTGAAAAGGTAATTGAGCATACTGAAACACTAGGCACTAATCCCAATAGTGTTGTAAATGTCTGGTCAGCTGAGGGTAAAAGGCATGCTGTTTTTACTGCTGATGGTAAGCTGCAATTAGATGCTATGATTCAGTGGCCCACTCGCCCTGATAATCAATTACTAAAGTCTTTGCGGAGAACTTGGGAAGGCCATATGATCCTAGTCAATTTACCCAACCAAGGATACTTTTTGGCACAACCCGGTGATAGCGAATTCTTAAAATCTATCCCAGAAGCACAGGTAGATTCTATTGTTCTAGCCTTTGATCCTAGTAAGAGCTTCTCAAATATCTTAAGCCAAGCCAAAAACACCATTAAAGCATTACAAGTAACAGGTTCTGTGCGGGTAATGTCTAATGTAGGTGTGCCTATAACAGAAATAGAGTCTCCATCTGTCTATAGCGGTCTTGACCTAGCTTTTAAAGTCGATAATAAAGGAGAGCTTGGAGTTGACCTGCAAAGGAGTGGTTTAGAACTTGCTGAACAAGCTCCTGAAAAGTGGTTAAGCTATACTGAAACCACAAGCTTGCCACTTGCTATTTTTGAGTGGCCAGACGGTCAACGTTCCTCAGCACTGTTTACCCATATGCAAGGGGCGCAAGACCTGACAGAGCTTAGATCTCAACATATTGTACCTGCTTATGATTCAGAAGAATTAGGGGATGCCGAAGACCTAAAAGAAAGAGAAGGCATTATAGCAACTAGTATACAGGACACTTTGCAAAGGGCATTCACATTTTTGCCTAGTCAAAGGTCTTTTCAAGTAGTTATGCCTGATGGTAAAACCATCAGGCACTACTCACAAGAGATCCCATCTGAAAAACAAATTCAACCGCAGCCTTTAGGGATTATTGAAGTTACAAGGCAATCTGACAACACAAAAGTTAAATATTATTACCAGTCTAATAATGCGAGTATAGCTCAATCAGAAACTCAGGATAACAATATTGATGTAAGTCAAGCACTAGCCTTATTATCTGAGCAAACTGGTTTTGAAAGTACTCATTATCAAGGAACTAGCTTGCCAAGTACTGAAGAATTAGTGGAGAAATCCAGTATATTTTTTAGGCAGCACGTTCCAAATAACATTCCTAAAAGTTATGCTGTTCTTGAGTTAAACAATGAAACTTACTTTGGTGGACCGTGGCATAAAATACAAGAGATTGCTAACCTCAATAATGTAAAGGTAGATACAATTGTAGTAGGACATAAAGGTGTTGGTTTTGTAGGTAAGAACCCTGATAATCAGTTTCAAGATAAAAGCTGGATGTCAGATTGGGCGGCTCAGGCAGCAAAAGGTGTGTTTGCAACTTTCCCCCAATCATCCCTTACAGTATGTGCTAAATCTTGTCGCAGGCAAGTTGTTTTTAGAAAAGAGGAGCATGAAGTTATTGACCTAGCAGCAATGCCTGCAACGGTTTTAGCTATAGAAGAAGGAAACACAGAGACTCTAACTCAATGGTGGGATAAATTACCTAGTAACGCAGCTTTGCTAGCCGAAAGGGCTAAATGGCAAGTTGATATGGTGCTTATGCATGCACCAAAGCTTGACCGTTATTTCTTAATAGCACACAACGAAGTTCCATATTTTGAAGAGCATGCTGATCAACCTGTGCAAGTACACACTTTGGTACTTACCCCTGATGCAAAAATACACTTTAGCTCCTTGAAAATACGTTTTCAAAGAGCAGTATCTGTGCTACCCGAACATGTTTCTACCATCCGAGTTATTTCTGCTCCAGATGTTGATTTATCTTTTGACAGAGAATGCAAACTTGATGTGTTTGGAAGTTGTGGAGAACTTTTAAAACAAGAGCCTAGTGAATGGCTAACAACTACTGCTAGATGGGATGAAATATTAGTTGTTTTTGAGAAAGAGGGTCAGTTGTCTGGAATATCTTTCCGAACGTTGCTAGAGGCCAATTTAGATGATTTACATACTAAAGGCATCACCCCACATAGCCTAGTACCAATATATTCTGAGGAACTTTTAAAAGAGCCAGCTAAAATGCTAAGCGATCCTGACTTGAGAGAAGAAGCAGCCTTTGCTGTGGCTGAAACTTTGAGGCAAGTCTATCATATCTTTTCTAAAAAACAGCAAATTAAAGTACTTATGCCAAATGGGGATTTTGTAGAGTATGCCTTGCAAGAAAATGCAGTTGTAAATGAAAGTGACCCTCTTGCAATAATTAGCTTTACCTCACCTTATGGAGATGCAGTTAAGTTTTATAGGGTTGGGTAGATGCTAGAAATAACCACTAAGCCTTAAGGAAATATTCTAATTCAGCCCAACTTCGTGAATCAGGCGCACTTTGTTGAGCTGAAATTACAGGTAATAGTTTGGTCACCTAAAACTGATTATTCTATGGCTAGATAAGGTAAAAAACTTAAAGTCAAAGCTTGAAATTATTTTAGAAAGATTTTTATAGGAGAGTTTAATGAAATATTTGTTAGTGCTCGTAATAATTATTTCAACATTTGGATATGCACAAAGTTCAGTAACAATGATCTGCACACCTCATTTGCAGGAACTTGTTAATCATGGCATCCCTAGAGAATTTATATTTCAAAGAGGAGCTAATTATTGCGTTGCTATTAGTGATAATTCAGCACATATAATTCAAGAAGGAATGCACTGGCTATTAGAGAAAGTAGCTAATGCCTTTGTTATTGTTCAAGAAGGACTTGAAGATATGACAGAAGGGGAATTTAAAAGGGCTTTTGACTATGTAGTTAAAACTGGTGAAGGAAACTATCTAGAGTTTTTTATGGGAAAACCAACTATTAAGCAAGCTAAAAAGCAAGAAAAGCGTTTTGATCTAAAAGCAGCTAGTGAGCAAGAAAGTTGGTTAGATGATTTTATTAGGTTTTGGAATTTAGATGATCTTTAAGAGGATGCAGATATTCCATAAGAATGCAAGATCGAGAGTCCAAGTCATAAGGGAAAATTGGTTTTAAGTAAAGTAATAGGTATGAAGATCAGGGTTAGATAGTCAAGCTTCTCTGTTTTCAATTAGTAAAACAAAATCAAAATATTGCAACAAGTTCTAGAACTGTCATAGAATGGTCTTCTAATGCATAGAAAATTTGCGTTTAAAGTATTGGGGTTATTTTGGCTTGTAATAACTGCTTTAGGTATTGTTTTTTCACAAGCCAAAAATACTTATTTACTTACTGATTTTAGAGAAGAAACCTTATTGTCTAAAAAGACATTAGATCAGTTTGCTTTGGAAGTTATTGCACACAAACAGTGGTTTAAAAACCATGAACCTCAACTTTTATCTTTTACTAAAGGGGCTGGAGAAGAGCTAGAGAATTTGCTTAATGGGCAGCTAGATGAAATTTGGCAAGAGATTGAAAAACTCGAGCACCTAACAAAAGGTGGTTGGCTTGATAACCTACTAGCTCAGCTGGACTCTAATGCCTTTGTACACGCTTCTCCTAACGAGATTCAAAGTTGGATAGATACTCAAAGCCAGTACATAAAACAAATTCAAGCTGATATGTCAGATTTAGACTATAGGATTGAACAAATCAAACAAAGTTATATTGATGAAAAACTGGTTTTAGATGATGATGTAAGGGAAACTTTGATAAGTGTAGAAGTCTCACCAACAAGTACACTTGAACACAGCTACTATTCCAAAGAATACAATGCTCTTGAAGCTTCTTTATTATTCTTGCTGGGTGGACTAGAAGTATGGGGTTTATGGCTTGACCCAAATAATGATATAGGTTTATTGCCTGAGGCTGAGGGAAGATTCATGACTTCCAGCACACCTATTCTCCAAACAGGTACAATTCCCGGTGGTATGGGTGTAGTAGGGTTTGCTGGGCCAATTACTATCAGTCGTAATGGCATACCCCAAGGATTTACCCCTGAACAATACATTTTAGAACCGTTTTATATTGAATACGATGACACCATTGAAGATGTTTTTGCAAAGGTTCCTTATGCTGACCGCCTAGTTTATCAGTATGGGATACAAATAGATGGGCGCACTATCGAAATTTATCGTAAACCTATAGAAACAGAGCTTACCTTAACCAGTGCTCTACAAAAAATGGGAGCACCACCAGAAGCAGCTGAGGTTTGGGTAACAGAATATGCAGCGATAGCCCATTTCCCACAAACCATTCAGTTAGCATGGCTCATTTCTGGCAATCCTTTAGCACAAGATTATCAATTACATATAGAAAATGTACTTGCAACTTTTGATCTTAATGCCTTATTAAGCGCGCAAAGTGAGGAGTTCTCTTTACCTACAGCACCAGAAGCAGAGTGGATTAACCAAGACCCTTTCTGGGCAGAGCTGCAAAATCAACCATTTCTTAAAGCATTCACAAACTTGCTAAGTAGTACTAGTGAAGAAATTCAGCGCAGCTTTATAGTCACACTTTTCTTTTTAGAGCCTGTTCCACAAATATTTCAAGCACCTACCAAAACTACCAATAACAATGTAAATTTACGTTCCAAGCCCTTCTTCTGGTCAGAAGAATCCACCACTGCTAAAACTGGTAACAGTCCCACAGAACCAATAGTCCCAGCAGGATCAGCAATTATAGATCCTGATCAAAATTTGGTGGCAGAAGCTTTAAAGCAAAAAAAGAATTTAATTCATTATTGGTTGCCCGGGCAAGGTAGTAGGATTATTCCTTGGTCACAGAGAAGCTTACTAAATCCTTATGAGCAAGGTGCTCCTTACTTTATTATGGGAGTAACTGCTTTACCTCAGTTTGCTCCTCAGGCTGCCCAAGGAGAATCTAACAACTACAACAAAATTGTACAAGAAATTTCTAGTAGACATACTCCACAAAATCAACCTGTCTTTAAAGTATTTGCTGGTCCAAATGTAGAAGATCGCCACATATTTGATAATTCTGGTAAGAGAATCTACCTAGCAGGCGATACCTTTGTATGGCGTGCTGAAAAACTAGATAGCGATGCCATTATGCAACATGGCACTAAACACACTAGCACACACAAGTATTCATATGTGGCAGCGCATTTTGATGGTTTTACTAATAATGAGGGACCTTATATAGCTGGTTCCCTAGCTCAGATCAAAAAAATACTTGCGGGAAAGCAGGGCTATACTATTGACATGGTGGTAACTAAGTTCAGAGGTACTGCTCATTATGGCAACACTAAAGTAAAAATGCGAGAACGCTTCTCACCTTCCAATACACCTACAAACACTTGGTTAAGTGAAAGCAAGCAGATAGCTACAGATATTTTTAGTTGGTCTCCTCAAGAACAAGATGAACTCTTAGTAGGCTCTTCCTATAGGCAAGTTGTTTTTAAAAAGAAAAATGATTCAGATACTGAGATCCAAACTTCATCAATGATCAAGTGGAAAACCCCTCCTTCCAATGAAGCATTATTGCAAGAAAGTGAAGAGTGGGGCACTAATCTATTCTTGGTACAAGTTAGGCAAGGGTATTTTATTATTCCTGCTCATGAACTCGAGTATTTACAGTTAAAAGCTGATGAAAGACCACAAGTTCATACCTTTTTACCTCTAATAAACTCTGACACTGAAGTGATATTAAGAAATACCAAGACAGCATTAGCCCGCAATAACCTTGATTGTGAATCAGTTAGAATGCTTTCTAGAAGTGGCATGGAGTTAGCCTATTCTCCAGACTGCAAAATTATAGCTACAGAAAGTGGTTGGGAATTAGCTAAAGCATCTGAAAAAACTCAGCTAGCAGCAGCTAAATCAGATAATCAACCCATTGCTATTTTTCATTCCGAAAACAAACCTCCTTCGGCACTGCCTTTAAGATTTTTTCTTGATGTAGAACAAAGTTCTATGGAAAACTTACAAGTAACCACACTAGTTCCAGCCTATGATTTTGAAGGCCTCGATACTGAAGAACAAGAAAATGCTATTGATGCATCTATTACCGATGCTCTCAGAAGGATTATTAATTATTTCCCTAATCAACAGAATTTTAAGGTATTGATGCCACAGGTAAAAGGACTAGTGGAAACACTGACCTATACGAGCGTAGTTCCTGAAAACTTTGAGGCAAAGTATAGTTACGATACTATAACTGTTTCCAAGCCTTCAAATGGACAAAAGACTACTTTTTATGCTCTTAGGGAAGGGGCAGTTAATATAGAAAGTACTCGAGGCAGTGAACTCGAGCTAGCTGCAAAAGATGTAATGTTGCCTTCTGGCGAGTTTAATAAAGATAAACTGCTCTTGTTGGCTCGAGCCTTTCACGACACTAATGAATCTCCCTATATTATTGTGCAAGGCAACCAAAATAAGCTCTATGGTGGTTCTTTAGGTAAACTCAGGAGTAGCTTGCCAGAGTCTGCTAGACCAGCAAATTTGCTCTTGTTTGTTACAAAATCAGCAGGTTATAGCATTGGCTCACTTGGTTGGTTAGAAGCGGTTTCTCAAAACGTTTCAGCATTTTCCCAATCACTTCAAGCTAATAAGAGCTCTAATGTCACTGCTTTATCTTCTAATGGGGAAAGACAAGCTATCTTTAGCGCAGATGGCACTCTGCAACTTGATGAACTTTTGCAGTGGTCGAAAAGACCTGATAACCAAACACTTAAATCAATGCGTCAGGCTGTAAATAGGCATATGCTACTGGCTAATATACCTAACAAGGGTTATTTTATAGCACAATCCAGCGATGGAGAATTTTTAGTAAAAGAGCACCAAGCGCAGATTGATACTCTCATATTGTCCTTTGGGCAAGTAAGAAACTTGACCATGCTCAAAAATCGATCAATTGATGTAATCCAGACACTGCCTGTAGAATATTCAATTCGTGTTCTTGGCTCTATAGATATTCCTAGTGCAGGTTCAGCAAATGAGCCTCCATCTTTTTATGATGATGTTGACATAGCCCTTAAGTTCACTGGCAAGGAAGAACTTTTAGTTGATTTGCAAAAAAGTGGTTTAGAGTTAACTGAAAGAACTCCTAAGCAGTGGCTAGTTTTCACTGAACGATTTGGCTCACCACTAGCTATTTTCCAATGGTCAGATGGCAAGCGTTCATCAATATTGTTCGATCATCTTTTAGATTCTTTGCAAGACATAGCAACGATAGAAGCTCAGTTAATTGTGCCTGCTTACAGTTCAGAAGATCTAGATGGAAATACTCTGGATGAAGAAGAAATGGCAGAATCTATCGCTATTACCCTACAAGATACCTTACAGCGAGCCTTCACATTTTTGCCAAATCAGACTACTTTTCAAATTGTCATGCCAGATGGAGAAACAAGGCACTATAGCCAAGACCCACCACCAAAAAATAAGATTCAGCCTGAGCCTTTAGGAGTTATTGGAATTACAAGGCAATCAGATAATACAAAGATTGAATACTACTATAAACCCTAGGAGGTATTTTAGACTGTGTTATCTACTTTAACCAAAACAGCAAAGTGGGCAACTATAATTTTAATTCTGTTCTTATTAATTTTGATAATCTGCCCTCTAAGGGGGCAGGTCCAAGTTACTACTGAGCAATGGCACAATAAGTCCCTCGGTGACTTCTTATTCAACTACACTTCTATGGGAGATAAGATTACAACAGGAGACAAAGCCAAGACAAGCTCAGATATTGATTTGGGTGCGGACCTAGGCGTGCGTAGCGTTGGTAGAAATCCCAGAGGTTATGGTAAAGTTTATAATTGGGATAGAGTAGAAAAGCAAATTACTCTTGTTGCCTACATAAATCCTGCCGACCCTCTTGGAGTAGCTGTCACTAACTTGCAATCAGGAGATATTGTAGAGGTTACCTCTGCTACAGGCATGGCTTCTTTTTCTGATGGTAATGGCAGACTAATATCTAGTTTGATAGGGGCAGCCGCTACCGCGGGAGGGGTGTTTGCTCCAGAAGCTTCTCCTTTTATAAGAGCAGGAGAAGAATTTGCTAAAGAAAACTTTGCTAGGGGAAATAGAGGTAAGCAACGTGATCCTTTTGGAGTAGATAACCGAGGTAAATATCAAAAGTGTGAAGGAGGAGTCTTAGTATCCTTACCTAGCGCTGGCGGTGTCTATTATTCTACACAAGGCTGCCTAAAAGAAAAGTTGGCTCGTACTGAGGACATAAAGCCCAATCATGTAGAATATGGCTTTTTTCTAGTTAGACCCCAAAATGGTGAAGATCAAAACTGGCGTAGGATTAATAATGCAGGAGAAATGTATATTCTAGCTTGGGATAGAAAATTTACTGATAATCAAGGCTACTATATGGTTATGCTGAGAATAACTCAAGGTGATTAATCACCACCCTAACTTTATCCTATGCCTAGAGATCCCATTATGCTAAACAACGAGCACCTAAGGGCTTTCTGCACTAGCAATGCTTTAGAAGTTTTCAAACTTGTTATTCACACTAAGGATATATTCCAGCTAAATTCTTTTGATGTAGATGTTATTCACCATAAGGCTCGAGCAACTTACAGAAAATTGTTTGATCGTTTACACTCTAATGAAGACCTTTATTCAGGACGCCTCTTATTGCTACTTGGTGAATCAGAAGTAGGCAAAACCCATTTATTACAAACTTTCTGCAATTATACTCACGAAAATGATTTGGGCTACGCTGGCTATATAAAAATCACCTCCGAAACACCTAATTATTCACTTTATATATTGAATCAAATGCTGGACTCTCTTAGTAAAACTTATCACCTGTCTGATAGGGAAACTTCTGGTTTTATGCGGTTATCTAACTCTCTAGTTCAAAACCCTCAACTGGGCACTGAAAGTATTAAGATGATACGTGCGGCTAAATTAACCCCTAGGCATTTAGCCGCACTAGTTCATAATGTAGCCATCAGACTTGTTAAACAAGAGCGTTTCAGAGGACAAGATGTTGATTTAATACAGGCTCTAATCTATTTGCAAAGAAATGATTCCTCTATTAGAACAAGCATACTTAAATATCTTCGTTGCCAGCACTTATCTATTTCTGATAGTCAGATATTAGGTGGATTACTAAAATCACGCCTTCAAGACGATGATCCTGAGTATTTATTGCAAAGTTTAGCTAGGCTTATATATATGCTAGATGGTGGTGCACTAGTTGTTTGTTTAGATCAGCTTGAGGAAATAAGTAATTTTCCCGAGCCAGAAACCTATTATCAAAAAGCTATACAAGCAGTCATAACCTTAGCTCAGCAACCCAATGTAATTGTGGTTATTACTTGTGATCATGGTACCTTTGAGACCTCTATTAGAAAAGCTTTGCCGGGATTTTATTTAGAGCTTCTTGAGAAAAATCCTGAAAAAATCATTCTAAAATCTAGCCTTAACAGCACAGAGATAAAAGCTTTAATTAACCTTCGTTTGAAGGAGCTATTTAGTAGTAAAGATATTCTTCTTGATAAAGAAAATCCTATATATCCTTTTCCAAAAGCTACTCCACAATATCTAGAAAATAACTCAATATCTTATGTGTTAGACTGGTGTAATAAAAAGCAGCAAGAAAGTATACAAACAGGTCAAGCACCTATTTTAGATGGTTATGTTGACCCTGAGTCTATTAACAGCCCCTTAACAAACAAAAGTATTTTACAGCTATGGAATGATCATCTTATCAAGTTTACAGACGTGATAATAGAGGACGAAGAAACTATACTAGGATTGCTTGTTTGGGCACTCGAGCAATACTACAAAGAAATCAATAATAACTTAAGTATAGCTAATAAGAAACACGATCAGCACCTTGATTTAGATATTCTCACACCCAATGGTGAATTACAAGATCAATTACATTTAAGAATTTGTAACAAACGGGCATCCGGGGGTGCATTAGCAAAGCAGATTAAAGAACTAGAAGAATTATCGCAAGATTGTACAGCAGTAGCAATCCGCTTTTCTGATTTTCCTAGCAACCCTAAAACTAAAATAGCTAAAATTATTGACAAGTTTCTTAGTAATGGTGGGAGGTGTGTAGTAATCAAAAATACTGATTTACAAATTATGCAAGCATTACAAAGTTTCTTAAGCAAGTACAAAAATCATCCAGAGCTTGGGGCTTGGCAACAGTCTGCTCAAGTACTTTATAAGCTATCTATAATAAAATCTCTTTTGCACCTTACACCCATGAAGAGTAGGAACCGTAACTGTTGAATAAAAATAGCTTGGAATGAGAATAGCCCAAAACAAGTCTGAAAAAAGTAACAAGAAAGGTAACTACAACAAATGGCTTACCATTGTCCTAGTTAGTGAAATGAGGTGTAATAATGTTAAATACTGTTAGAGCTGTTGTTAAAAACGGTGAAATACACTTATTGGAAAGTGTAGATATGATAGAAGGAGCAAGCCTACTAGTAACCATACTTTCTACTGAGGAGGACCAGTTTTGGTTACAGGCAAGCGAAAATTCTCTTGACTCAGTTTGGGATAACAAGGAAGATAACGTTTATGAAGAATTACTCCAAAAATGAAAAATGATGTGATCTTGGTTCGCTATCCCTTTTCTAATTTATCAAATTCAAAAATAAGACCAGCTGTTATTGTGAGCACTAAACACATTTCTAAGGATGTTTTTATTGTTCCATTGACTAGTAAAACAGCTTCGTTATTGTCAAGAGAGTTTATTTTAGCTAATTGGCATCAAGCTGGACTTAACGTGCCAACAGCAGTAAAGCGAGGTTTGTACACTGTTCATAGCAATCTTATTGCTAAAGCTATTGGAAACCTTTCCAGTACAGATACAAAAAGCTTAACTAACTCATTATGCGTTTGGCTAGGAGTCTAGAATAATTCATAATGCCATTAACGGGAGAGCAATACGAGAAATTAGTTAAAGCACTTATGAGTGCTTTTCCATTAAAGAGCAAGTTAACTCAGCTATTAAAATTTAAACTTGATAAGTTACTAGATATCATAGTTCCTGATGGAAGTTTACAAGACATAGTTTTTAAATTGATAGAAGTAGCTGAAGCTGAAGGATGGACAAAAGATCTTGTTTTAGCTGCAAGGGAGGAAAATCCTCGCAATTCTGAGTTACTGTTAGTAGCACAGGAGTTAGATTTAGCTTCTCAAGCTTTAGGAGAAACCCCATCAAAAACTCTAAGCAAACCTAGAAGCAGAAACTTACAAGTCTTTCTTTGTCATGCATCTGCTGACAAAAGCAAGGTAAGGCTGCTTTATAAAATGCTTTCTGAAGCAGGTTGTGCTCCATGGCTAGATGAGGAGAACATTTTACCGGGACAGACTTGGCAAGAAGAAATTAGAAAGTCTGTTAAAAGTACTGATGTTTTTTTAGTCTGCCTATCACGTAGATCATTCAAACATGGTGGTTATCGTAGTGGTTACATGCGTGAGGAAATTAGGTTTGCTCTAAATGAGGTGTCTAAAAAGGGGGATATTTATATGATTCCTGTTAGGTTAACGAATTGTCAAATTCCTAGAGAGTTGAGTAATTGGCATCGGGTGGATTTATTTAAGAAAAATGGTTTTAAGAAACTTATAGAGGCATTAGAAATAAGGTCTTCTGGCCTTGATAATGTTCGTTTACCTAAAATAGTTAATAGTAAAGTCAATGAGAATAAGCCTGTCAAGTCAATTCAAAAATCTATATTTATTATACTAAGCTTGTTCTTAGTATTAGTAACAGTTCTTTCAACTGATCTTCAGAGAAAGGTGCTTCATTCAATTAGCCTTCCTGAAAGGAATGAAAAGCCTCCAAATCAAACGGATCCTTTTGAACTCACAATTTATACTAATGAACTAGACCCAATGAAGTGGGAAGGTCTCCCTATTACCTGTCCAGAAAGTGAATCCCCCTTTAAAGTTAAAAGTACAGATGATGGGGATTTTTTGACTAAGAAACGAAAGCAAAGTAAACATGTACTCATTATCGAAGTCGAAAAAAATCTAAATCGTATTTATGAAATGATGCCAGACCGTATTATAGTAGATTACCTAGCACCAACAGGAACAAATGATTTCATTAAATTTTTTAGTGAACACTTGCAAAACTCTTCACTGCACTTATTAATAGATAGGAATGGTAATGCTGCTCAATTACTTCCTTTTAATAAGCAAGTTTCGAGTTATCCATCTTGGAATAATCTTGTACCACCTAAGGACTTTAATATTGTTATCTCATTAGTTAATTCAGGTTTCTTAACCATGTCTGAATCAGGAACATGGGTAACATATTTTGGTAATATAATACCAGAGGGTGAAGTCATTAGAGCAAAACATAAGAATCAAGGCAAAGTGACAGGTTGGCACAATTTCCCGCCAGAACAAATTCAAACATTTAATTATGTTTCATGCACCCTTGCTCACTATTACAACCTAACAAACATTTTAGGGAGTTATGACCTAACACCTTCTAGACAAGATGCTCCAGGCCCAGCTTTTCCCATGTATAGTGTACGTAATTACGTTTATGGGAACAGTGAACAATAACAACATCTAAAAATGAAAAGGATATCTGTTTTAGGTTCAACAGGCTCTATAGGTACACAAGCTCTTTCTGTAGCACGTTGGCGAAAGTATAAAATCATTGGCTTAGCAGCAGGCAAAAACATTGACTTGCTACTTAAGCAAATAGCAGAGTTTTCCCCTCAATTTGTGGCGTGCAACCCAGAGGTAGTAGATAAACTTAAAGCACAACTACCTAAAAACATAAAACTAGTTAGCACTACAGAAGTTGCCCAAGCCCCTGCTGATATAGTAGTTGCTGCAATTCCCGGCATAGCTGGTTTGGAATCTACTCGAGCAGCCATAAAAAAAGGTCAAAAAGTAGCACTAGCTAATAAAGAAGCCATGGTGGTAGCAGGCCCATTAGTGTGGGAGCTTGCACGCAAGCATGGTAGCAGCATTTTGCCTGTAGATTCTGAACACTCAGCCCTTTTCCAATGTTTGCTAGGTGAACCTGAAGACCAAGTAGCTAAACTGGTACTCACTGCTTCAGGTGGACCTTTTCATTTAAAACCCAAAGATTTATCATCAGTAACTCCCCAGCAGGCCCTTAGACACCCTAACTGGAATATGGGGAAGAAAGTTACTATTGACTCTGCTACACTTTTTAACAAAGGTTTAGAAGTTTTGGAAGCCCATTTTCTATTTGAATTCCCCTTAGAAAACATAGAAGTGGTTATTCATCCTCAATCCTTAGTTCACAGTCTAGTTCGTTTTAAAGATGGCAATATAAAAGCACAAATAGGCCCACACGATATGCGTTTACCTATTCAGTACGCCCTAGAGAGCCCTAGTCGCCCGCCAATTCCTCTTGAACCTTTGCCCTTAAAAGGAATTTGGGAATTTTATGAGCCTGATCTAAAGCGCTTTCCTAGTTTAAAATTAGCTTATGAGGCAGGAAAACAAGGGGGCACAGCACCAGTTGCTCTAAATGCTGCTGATGAAATAGCAGTAGAAGCTTTTTTACAGGGTAAAATTGGTTTCACAGATATTTTTAAGGTTTTAGCTTGGGTGCTCGAGCACACCAACCACCCCGCACTAAACTGGCAGAGTATTTACGAAATAGATGCTCAAGCACGAGATATAGCACAAAAACATATTAGTACTCTAATCTAAAGTACAAGTAATGTCCTCATACTTTTAAGGTATAGAAATCTTTTACTTTATAGATTACAAGTTGCATGGTCTGAAAACAAAACTCCGATTTAGCCCCAAGCTTTACAAGCAATGACTTAAATATTTGGTACAATAGGCAATCACTAGACAATCTTGACAACTATATTTAAGCGCCTAGAATCAACTTTCTAACACAACAACTTATACTATAGCTCTTTGTAAGTTCTTGCTATAAAAGGAGGAGAAATTTCTTGCATTAGACTTTTATTAAGCTATTCATTGTTGGCCGCTTGTATATTTGTTCTGAAAGGAGAACAATTTGATGAAAGCCAATAAAGCTTTTACCAACTTCATACTTTGTTTGTTTAGTATCTACCTGATTTTTCTAGCAGTGGCTCAAGAGCAGGAAGTACCTGCTGATAGTATTCCTAGTGAGGTAAGTAGTTCTAATAATTGTGCTGAAGGTTTAGTACAAATTGCTAAATCAAATGATAGCAGTAATCTTGAAAAGTCCTGTGTTACTCCAAATGTAGCTGAAAGGTTTAGTGCACTTGGTTGGGAGATAGTTACATCAGATTCTGAAGAGGGTACTTCATATAATAAGATTGAAGAAACTAAAGAAGAAGTAGTAGATACAGAGGGCACTGAGGAAATACCCAAAGCTGTTGGGAAAACACCTGATGTTGCACTTGAAGAAAGTTCAGAAGCAAGTGTAGAGGCTACTTCTGAAACAGAAGATAGTACCAAAGCTGATAGGATATTTTTAAGTGGAGCTGTTTATACAGTAGATGAAGGTAACCCTTGGGCAGAAGCAGTAGCGGTTCAGGATGGAAAAATAACCTATGTTGGTGATAATGAAGGAGTACAAGATTTTATAGGCGAAGATACAGAGGTAATAGAACTAGCTGGCAAAATGCTAATGCCAGGTTTTCATGACGCCCATGCCCATCCTCTGGATATGGCTCTTGGCATAATGGGTTGTGATCTTTATGATACTTATGGCAAAGAAGAATACCTTGATTACATAGAACAATGTGCTGAGGAACAACAAGATAGGGAAGTTGTTATTGGCCTAGGATTTTGGTTAGATGCTTTTGAAGAAGATAATATGCCTAACCGTCATCAGCTCGATGAACTAGTGCCTGATAAACCTGCTACCTTTATGGATGGTAATGGTCATGCAGTTTGGGTTAACAGCATAGTGCTAGAAAATGCTGGCATAGACAAAGATACACCTGATCCAGACGGTGGCATAATTGAACGTGATGAAGATGGTGGACCCACAGGTTTATTGCACCATACTGCTATGAATCTTGTGCCAGACGTAGCCATACAAGCTATACAAGTAGAAAGGGCTGCAATGCTGGAAGCTGCTCAAGAAGCATTTGCTATGTTAAGTAATGCTGGCATTACCTCAATGGTAGAAGCACAAGCCCTAGCTGAAGATTATGATGAGTTCTATCGTGAGCTTGATACTGAAGGAGAGCTAAATCTTAGAATGGATCTTGCTTTATGGTTTAGATCCCATGAAGATGATGATGCAATGGTTGAAGAGTTAATAGATAGATTTAGTAATGATCCTGACTCAAGAGTAAATACCAACCAAATCAAACTCCTTGTTGATGCCACCATAGAAAATACTACTGGTGCAGTACTCGAGCCTTATTATGATGAAAATGGTGAACTCACTGATAACAAAGGCCTTCTAACTTTTGAAGCAGAAAGGTTGGCTGATTTGGTTACTCGACTCGAGGAAGCTGGCTTTCAAATCCATATGCATATAAATGGTGATAGGGCTGCTCGCGTGGGTCTAGATGCCTTTGAAGCTGCTAAAAATGCTAATGAATTAGAAGATACAAGACACACAATGGCTCACTTGTACTTAGTTCATCCTGATGACATTCCACGTTTTAAAGAGCTAAATGTTCTACCTAATTTTCAAACATATTGGGGGCATCCAGAAGAAGGGTGGTTTGATGATTTAGTAGTACCCGTACTAGGTGAGGAGAGATCTCAAGAAGCATTTCCATTTCGTGCCCTTCATGAGTCAGGCGCTACTCTAGTAGCAGGCAGTGACTGGCCAGTGACAACCCATGAACCTTTGCTAGCTATAGAAGTAGCACTTAGACGCCAAAGCCCTTTTGATGATTCTCCTAATGCACCATCAGTAAACCCAGAACAAAATCTTGATTTAGAGGCTATTCTTGCTGCCTACACCATTAACGGTGCGTACTTTATGCAGCAAGAGGATGCTACTGGCTCCATAGAAGTAGGTAAGTATGCAGATTTAGTTGTTCTAGACCAAAATCTATTTGAGATACCTGTTCATGAAATATCTGACGTACAAGTTCTTCTAACCTTATTAGAAGGGGAAGAAGTTTACCGTAACGAAGACTTCTAACGCCAGGAACCATGCGGATAAACCCTGCCCTTTATGAGGGTACAATGAGGACAAGTTTGGGGTAAGTATGGTGCCCCAGAAAAATCTTTTGATCCTGAATTCATTAAATACTACCTATCAACGTAGCATCTTTTCCCTAGAGAGAAATACCCTATGTGAGCATGTCATTCTGAGGAATATAACGACGAAGAATCTTTGGTGGCGTAACGCAGTGAGATCCTTCGCGTAGTTTACCCTCGGAAGGGCTCAGGATGACATCTCTTGTATTGGATCAAGCAAGAACTTATCTGGATATCTATAACAGCACCACATATATAAGAGTTGTTCGGAAATAAATAGTTTAAACAATCAAAAAATTCCAAAGCCCCCCACAGACAGCTATAACGCTATCTGCAAAACCTGTCTTGCGATTCCGAAAGGCATGCACTAGTATATTAAAGCGTTTCATACCTCCTATGGCATGTTCTACATATATCCTTGCTTTGCCCAGCCTTTTATTCCTCTCCTTCTCTGCTTCTGTTAGCTCTGGATTAGGATTCTTTTTACTCTTCCTTGGCTTTTTCTTTGGTATCGCTGCTCCTATCCCATAATCCTTGTTTATACCTTGATAACCTGAGTCTAGATTTGCTCTTTTTCCCTCCTCTTTCAGCCAGCCTTGTTTAGGTGGAAACTCCTCCTTAAACATCCCATAGTCATGTCTCCGCCCAGCAAATGTCCTTCCTACATAGATTATTACCTTTCTTCCTGTTGCTATTATTGTGTTTTTTACCGTGTGCCCCTTCTTTTTTCCACTATATAGCTCCTCCTGCTTTTCTTCTTCACTAGGGCGTCTATGTTTCCTTTCTGTAGCATCAATCAGTATTTTTCTTGCTTCTTCAAGCGCTTCTTTTAACTCCTCAGGTGTATTGAACTCTCTCTTAGGCAACATACCTAATTTTGCCAAGGCTGCTGAGAGAATTGGCAGCAGCTTATGTACCCAATAGTGTGCACTGGAACGAGACATATCAAACTTCTCTGCTAATTCATCCATTGTAGGATAACTTTTCAGGTAGTAGAGAATAAATTCGAGTTTGTGTTTAGTAGAAGGAAGTTTACTTTTTCTTCCTCCTCCCCTAGATCGTTCTCTTTCCCCTTTAGCTTGTTGTTCTTCATAGTCTTTTTGACTTTGCTCCTCATATACCTCTTCAAACACTGTCTCTAACTCATTTATCTTTTCTTCAGGCAAACCTGTCAAGGCTCTTACTTGTCTGTCACTTCTGGTTTTGAAAACTACCATACTAGCTACTATTTTAGCTGATTTGGCTATTTCCGAACAACTCTATAGTTAATTGATGCTTAGTCACAAAATCGCACTATAGCACGGTATTTTTAATTCGGGAGTAGGAAAAACCTTAGCATCACAGATAAAATAAAATAGTTGTAAAGATTACACCCTATTAGAAAGAGAGGCTAAGAATGAATATTCCTAATAACCTAAAATATGCCCAAAGCCACGAGTGGTTAAGTGACAACGGTGATGGCACTGTTACCATTGGTATTACTGAATATGCTCAGGATGCCCTTGGTGATGTAGTTTTCATCGAGCTGCCAGCAGTTGGTCACGAACTTAAAGCAGGTGAGGTTTTCGGAGTCATTGAATCGGTCAAAGCTGCTTCTGATCTTTATGCAGCTGTTAGTGGTGAGGTTATTGAAACTAATAGTTTGCTCGAGCAAACCCCTGAAATCATCAACGAATCCCCCTTTGAAAAAGGTTGGATCATCAAAGTTAAAATGAGTGATCCTGCCCAGATAAGCAAGCTCCTTGATTCTGAAGGTTATATAAAATCTGTTGAGGTTGAAAGTTAAGTATGGCTAAAGGTTTATTGGAAGGGTTGGAGCAAAAAGACGATTTCATCTACCGCCATATAGGCCCTAGTGAAGATGAAATAAAGGCTATGCTGAGCGAGCTGGGTGTAGAAACACTCGATGAGCTTATTGATGAAACCCTGCCTGAATCTATTCGTTTTAAAGGTGATCTTAACCTTGGTAATAGTGAATCTGAACAGGAAGTACTAAAGCGCCTAAGAACAATAGCTAAGAAAAATAAGGTTTACAAGACATTTATTGGTATGGGTTATTACAACACTAATACACCTAATGTCATTTTGCGTAATATACTAGAAAACCCTGGCTGGTACACTGCCTATACTCCTTATCAAGCTGAAATTTCTCAAGGGCGTTTAGAGGCGCTGTTAAATTTCCAGCAAATGGTTATGGATTTAAGCGGTCTTGATTTTGCTAATGCTTCACTACTTGATGAGGCCACTGCTGCTGCTGAAGCCATGGCTATGCTAAGGCAAGTCAATAAAAACAAGAGAGAAAATAAAAGTTTTTTTGTTGCCAATGATGTTCACCCCCAAACTCTTGATGTCATTAAGACCAGAGCTGAGTATTTGGGCTTTGAGATTGTAACAGGTGACCCCAAACTTGTCTTACCTGACATCTTTGGTGCACTTTTTCAGTACCCTAGCACTACGGGTGAACTTTACAATATAGAGCCTTTTATTAAAGAGGCCCATGAACAAGGGGCTTTAGCAGTAGTTGCCAGCGATCTTTTGAGCCTTTGTTTACTTAAACCTCCAGGTGAAATGGGCGCAGATGTAGTCATTGGTAATTCTCAACGCTTTGGTGTGCCAATGGGTTTTGGTGGTCCACATGCTGCTTTTTTTGCTACTAAAAACGTCTACAAGCGATTAATACCTGGTCGAGTGATTGGTACCTCAGTAGATAGTCGTGGCAATATAGCCCTGCGTATGGCTTTGCAAACTAGAGAGCAACATATTCGCCGTGAGAAAGCCACTTCAAACATATGCACTGCTCAGGCACTGCTAGCAGAGATTGCTGGCTTCTATGCTGTATATCACGGCCCTAGAGGCCTAAAATCTATAACTAGCCGAGTTTATTTCTTAACAACTATTTTGGCTAAAGGGCTAAAGCAAAAAGGCCTAGAACTCTTGCACGATAGTTGGTTTGATACCATTACTATAAAAGTTAATGACCAGCAAACAGAGTTTTACCAAAGAGCCCTCGAAAAGAAGTGTAATTTAAGATTAGTCGATAATGACAAGCTTGGCATTAGTTTAGATGAAACTACCTCTAAGGAGGATGTTTTGTTGCTGTGGCAGATATTTTTAGGTGATAATCATAATCTTGATGTTGAGTCATTAAGTCTAGCAGGCAAAGACGAAAAGGTAATTCCTGAAAATCTTAAACGAACTAGTGAGTTTCTTACACATCCCGTATTTAATAGCTATCACAGTGAAACTAATATGCTTCGTTACCTAAAACGTTTAGAAAACAAAGATTACTCACTCATTCACGGTATGATTCCTTTGGGTTCTTGTACAATGAAGCTAAATGCCACTACAGAAATGACGCCTATAACTTGGCCTGAGTTTGCTAATATTCATCCTTTTGTGCCTAAGGAACAAGCCCAAGGTTATCTTGAGCTTATTTCGGAGCTTGAGCAAATGCTAATGAAAATAACAGGTTATGATGCCTTTTCTATGCAACCTAATTCGGGTGCACAGGGAGAATACGCTGGTCTGTTAGCTATTCGCCGTTACTATCAACATATGGGTGAGGACCACCGTGACATTTGCCTAATTCCTAGTTCAGCACATGGCACTAATCCAGCTAGTGCTAGCATGATAGGGCTTAAAATAGTAGTTATTAAGACAGATAGGGAAGGTAATATTGATCTTGAGGATTTAAAAGCCAAAGCTAAAGTCCATTCTGCTAATCTCTGTTGTTTAATGATAACTTATCCAAGCACTCATGGAGTTTTTGAAGAAACTGTTGCTGAAGTTTGTGGCGTAATTCATACTCATGGTGGGCAAGTTTATATGGACGGGGCCAATCTAAACGCCCAAATGGGTATAACTAAACCTACATTAATTGGTTCTGATGTATCACACTTAAATCTTCATAAAACCTTTTGTATTCCCCATGGAGGTGGAGGTCCTGGTGTGGGGCCAATTGGAGTTAAGGCTCATCTCGAACCTTTCTTACCTAACCATGTAGTAAGCCCCGTTGAGAGTGTAGCAAGGAATAGTGCTGTCGCTGCAGCGCCTTATGGCAGTGCCTTGATTTTAACTATCTCTTGGACTTTTATCAAACTGATGGGTGATAAAGGTCTTAAAAAGGCTACACAAGTTGCTATTCTAAATGCCAATTACATAGCTAAGAGACTTAGTGAGCATTATGATGTCCTATACCATGGACGAAATAATCGTGTTGCCCACGAGTGTATCATAGATCTCCGTCTTATAAAAGAAAAAACTGGCATTACTGAAGAAGATGTTGCCAAGAGGCTCATAGACTATGGTTTTCATGCACCAACTATGTCTTGGCCTGTGCCCAGTACACTTATGATAGAACCAACCGAGAGTGAGTCAAAAGCTGAGCTTGACCACTTTTGTGATGCGCTTATTAGTATTCGCCAAGAGGTTGCTGCTATTGAAAGTGGTGAAATCAAAGCTGAGGCTAGTGCCTTGCATCATGCACCACACACCTTAGTAGATATTGTAGATGCTAGTTGGCAACGTTCTTATAGCCGTGAGCAGGCAGTATTTCCCTCTAAAGACCCCCAACGACTTAAATTCTGGCCTACAGTAAATCGTATTGATAATGTTTATGGTGATAGGAACTTCTCTTGCTCTTGCGCACCAATAGAAGCTTATGTGAAAACCGCCTCTTAAAAGTATTTAGGGGAGTTTTAAATAAGCCCCCTTTTAGTGCTTGGTTAATAAGTTAATACGTTGCATACAGTAATCAACAGCTCTTTAGAGCACAAAGCTCGTGCAGAAGTCCTAGCTACAAAACTAGGCTTACCATTTTTAACAAATGATGACGTAGATGGAATACTTTTTCTTGGTGACAGATTGGAATTCCAACTAAAAAACACAGGAAACATCTATGTGGACTTTCTAAAAGGCAAATCTGCGTGGCGCAGAAATTTTGGTGGTGGCAAAAATCAAACTTTAGCAAAAGCTGTAGGCGTTAAAAGCAATTATAAGCCTAGTATTATAGACGCCACTGCTGGTTTAGGACAGGATGCTTTCGTCTTTGCCTCTTTAGGTTGTCAAGTCACCCTTATTGAACGCTCGCCTATTGTAGGAGCACTACTAGAAGATGGCCTTAAGCGTGCTAAAAAAGATGGAAATGTAATCGATATAGTTTCACGCATGCATTTGTACTTTGGTGACGCTAATAAGCTTATTCCTACTCTAGACACACACGAAGTTATCTATTTAGATCCTATGTATCCTTCTACCAATAAATCCTCTTTACCAAAAAAAGAGATGCAAGTTTTGCGAGCTTTAATGGATATAAAGAATGATGAGGCTGATGCTTTGCATACAGCAAGGAAATATGCTAAAAAACGTGTTGTGGTTAAGAGGCCAAAAGGTGCGCCTTATGTTGGCAATATAAAACCAGAAACCAATATAATCAGTAAAAATACTCGTTTTGATATTTACTTAACACAAACCTGATCTGCTCTAAGCGTACCAAAAAGTACAAATTCAAGCTCAAGCATCAAGTTTTAGGAACAAAAAAAGGTGCACATAGTTTCACTCCTCTGGTCAGCAGAGGTCCTAAAGACTTCTACTTCTTTAGGTACTTTATAGATATATCAATAGACCCCCGACCCCAACCTGTAACAAGCCCGATTTAGATTTCAACAAGTACTAAAATAGTAAGTGTAGCGATGTGTTTTTAAGAGCTGAGGATTAGAGTAAGATTAGTTATGTTTTTAGAAGCAAAGCTCGAGCTTTGGCTTGTTCGCCATGGAGAAAGTATGTGGAATATCGAAAGTAGGATACAAGGACATTCAAATTCACCTTTGAGCGAATTAGGTATAAAGCAAGCCAAATTACTCCAAAAGCGTTTAGTAAACCATGATTTTGATGCTGTTTATAGCTCGGATTTAGCTCGAGCTAAAGACACTGCCGAGCTAGCTTTGCCAAGCTCCCATATAGAACTAGATAAGCGGTTACGCGAGCGAAACTTTGCTGGATTTGAGGGCAAGACTCAGCAAGATTTATCTACAAGCGAAAAAGAAGTTTTTGAGGCTTGGCGCAATGACCCTGAAAACATTCGTCCTTTGGGAGGAGAGTTGCAAAGTGAAATCCTCAAGCGCATTCTAGCGTGGTTAGCAAATTTACCTAAAACAGGCAAAGTCATTGCTTTTACTCATGGGGGTGTGGTACGTACACTACTTTTTTGGGTGGTAGGAGCAAAGGCTAGCTATGCTAGGAGCTTTCTAATAGGCAACTCCAGCATTAATAAATTATACATACACACCAATAAAATCCACATCGCAACTGTAAATGACACTGCACACCTAGAAGGAGGTTTTTATGATAACCATAGGTAAATTTCAAGCAGGAAGCATAGAAGAATTTCCTGAAAGTAGCATGCACCATTTTGAAGTAGCTGAACATAATGTTTTGCTAGTTCACCAAGAAGGTAGATTTTATGCTTTAGAGGATAAGTGCACCCATGATAACAACATATTGCATGATGGAGAGTTATTGGAAGGTAAAGTTAAATGTACTCGTCATGGAGCAACATTTGATTTAGAAACAGGGCGTGCTACTATGCCTGCAATTAAAAAAATACGCCTCTACCAAACTGAAATTTTAGAAGGAAAAGTTTATATTGTCTATCAAGAAAACTAGCACCCTACCAATTTGAAGTGATAGGTTTTAATGTGTGGCATTGGTAAAAGTGGGTCAACAAATTTTGCCTGATGGCTCTACTAATCTTATTGAGCTCTTGCTAAAAGAGGCTTTGGAGCAAGGTCTTATATTTACCCCTAGCAATTTAGAGCCAACCATTCTTTTCATGCCTCTAGCTTCTAGTGAAAGTACTACTCCCCCAAATTAACAAAGTATAGATATGTAACAGATACATAGGCCTGCCCAAACTTTCAAGGTTTCTTCAAAAAAAGTCTTTTTTGAACAGCTTTATTGTAATGAGAGCTAAATTCTGACAAACATATTTAGTTGGACTTATTAGCTTCTTCAGTTTCTTCAGTTTCTTGTGCTTCTCCTTCAGTTTCAGTAGAGCGAGTTACTCTAGTTGGAACTACAGTTATAAGGGTAAGCTCAGGATTATCTACGAAACTCGAGTCACCAGGCAGCTGACTCTCAGCATCACTAATGTGAATAACCTCGCCGATATTTAGATTGCTTATATCTACTTTAATGCTTTCTGGAATAAGGCTGGGTAGCAGTCTAATTTTGATATCACGACGTTTAATATCAAGCTGCCCACCACTACGAACACCAATAGCCACACCCACATATTCAACAGGTACAGCAACAGTTACTTCTTCACCACGAGTAATAGCGTAGAAATCCACATGTTGTGGCTCACGACGACGCTTGTTCATTTGAACTTGCTTCACTAAAGACTCAAAATTCTGGCCTTCTATATCTAAATCTATAAGGCCAAATTGTCCTCGATTGCGAAAGACCTTGTCAAAAACCTGCTTGTCTACACTTATAGGAATGTTTATTTTCTTATTATAAACTACTGCAGGTAAAAGACCTTTATTGCGTAGACCTTTTGCTTTACCCGGCTGACGCTTACTTGCTTCTAATCTCATAACTTATCACCTTATTAAGAGTTAGTTTTTTCTAAAAAACAAAGAAAATCTGTACTGCACGCTCTCTGAAAGTTTCAGTTGATAATTTGTGAACTAAGTAACTAGAGTAGAGAGCAACCTTGTCATTATGCAAAAAAAAAACTAGAAAGTAAACTAGAATAAAGAACTTACAGATTGATTTTCATGTACATTACGAATGGCACTGGCTAACAAACCTGCTACTGATAAAACTTCTATTTTAGGATTCTTTATTTGATTAGGAATAGTGTCAGTTATAAAAACATTTTTAATAGCTTCGCTACTAAGCCTTTCTGGTGCTGGTGGCGTGAATACTGGGTGCGTAGCTAAGATAGTGACTTCAGGTAAGGCACCTAAATGTACGAGTGCCTCAATACCACGTGACATGGTACCGGCAGTCGAAATCATATCATCAATCATAACTGGACGCTTGTTCTCAACTTCGCCTATTACATGGGAAACTTCAGTTTCAGTAGGACTCTTGCGACGCTTGTATAGCATGGCTAAAGGTAAGTTTAGGTGATTGGCTAAGCGCCGTGCCTCAGTAGCTCTGCCTATATCAGGGGAAACTATCACACTATTACTTAAATCCTGCGTTTCTTGTAAATGTCCTGCCAAAATACCTAAAGCTGTTAAATGATCAACTGGAACATCAAAAAAACCTTGAATTTGCCCTGCATGCAAATCTATGGTTATAACTCTACTAATACCTGCCGTTTGCATTATATTGGCGACCAACTTGGCAGTGATTGGTTCTCGAGCTTGTACCTTTTTATCTTGCCTTGCATAACCAAAATAGGGCACAACAGCATTAATACGCCATGCCGAAGCACGTCTTAAAGCATCGGCAAAAATCAGGATCTCCATGATGTTATGATTAACAGGAACACAAGAGGATTGAATAATGTAACAATCAGCGCCACGGACTGACTCTCCTATATGAACTTGTGTTTCACCATCTGGGAACTGTGAAACTTGTCCATCACTTAACTCTTGGCCTAATTCGAGGGCAACTTTTTGTGCTAGCCTAGGAATTGCTGTACCACAAAAAAGCCTAATGTTTCTACCCAAAATCATCCTCTACCTTATTCTTGCAAATTTACTGTTTTGCAAAAGATTTTTGGTATCAAGTCTAAATGCAACTTGCTAACCAGAACTACATAAATTATACCTTTAAAAGAAAAAATGTTAAACTTCCTTATGGCTTTAAATTAGCTAGGGAATATTACTACGGCGCAACATTGCTCGAAAATGCCCTCTATGCTATCCGCTTGCAAGAAATCACTTAAAAATTCTGTGATTTATAGAGCAAAATTCCTACAAATTGATAACATTGCGCTGTAATAATATATAGAGTTTAGCGATCCTTTCCTCTGCTATAGTCTAGGATCATTGAGTTAATTAAGTTCTTTAATTTTTGTGATTGACCACACATAATGCATTTGCTACTTAAACTATAATTTATAGCTAAGCGAGACTTTATGTCATTTTGCCCAAAATTTTTGTGATCAGTGTAAGATTTACATACTATGTAGTACTTACATTTTGTCATAAGTATTGAGATTCTAGCAGGGTTTGATGTCAGTAGAAGCATTTTGCAGGAGTAATAAAATATAATGGCCCAGTTTTTTGTTATAGGTGACGCCACAGTTGATCAAATGTACTTTATAGAATCCTTACCTGAGATAGGTACTGAAATCACTGCAACTAAGGCTTCTTTAGAGCCTGGTGGAGCAGGCGGAACAGTAGCTATGGCTTTAGCCCGCCTTAATCATAAGGTGAAAATTGCTACAAGGGTAGGAAAGGGAGCTTTTGCTGAATACGCTCTTAAGAATTTGCGTGCTGAAGGTGTAGATAATTCTTTAATACAAGTTGATGAGCATTTACAGACTAGTAATGTTACTCTATTAATAACACCTGACGCTAGACGGACCATGATTAGCTCACCGGGAGCAAGTCGTAGCCTTAATGTTGATCAGTTAAAAGCTACAGATGTTAAATCTTGTGATGCTTTGGTAATAAGTGCATATAGCTTAATTGGCGGTTTACAACGAGAATACGCAGTGAAGGTTCTGGAAATAGCTAAAGAAAGCCACTTAACAATATTTGTTGATATGGGTAGTGGAGCAGTCAATGCTCTACATGAAAGTTTCATCCCGCTGATTGCAGATGTTGATTACTTACTTATGAATGAGCAGGAACTTTTTACCCTAACTAATGAAGAAACTATTTCTGACGCAGTAGTTTGGTTGGCTTCGCAAGGTATTAAGCGAGTCTTGGTTAAGGTAGGGGCTTTTGGTTCTATAGTAATAACCCCTGAGATAACCGAACTAGTCGAAGCCCTAGAACTTGATAATATTATTGACTCCACAGGTGCAGGTGATTACTATACTGCTGCTTTTGCTCACGGTATTATGCAAGGTTATGATCTAAAGTATGCTGCTCGATTAGGTAATATTGCAGGAGCATTAAATGCTACAATGATAGGAGCACAACGTTACAAATTAAATGAAGAAGAACTCGAGCATTACACTCAAAAAACGACAAGTAAAACTTAAGGAACAATTTCAACTAGAAAATCCACATACTGTTTTGCCTGCTTACCTAAAGAAGTTACTTCTAAAAAAATTTTCAGACGTTGTGAACCCAAAGGAGTGGTCTCTCTGGTACTAAAAATTAAATTAGCCTCAACTAGACACATCTTCTTTTTGCGAATATTGCCACTAAAAGCAACTGGGTTTGGCAAGAATTGATTGTTATCAAGCCAAGTTATAGGTAGTTTTTTATCTGCTCTTAAAAGCTCAAGTACAATAGTACCTTTATCTGTAACTTGGCAATCGCCATTACTCCTCTTAATTTGAAACTCTATGTCTACTTCAACTTGTTTGCCAGCTTGTAATTTAACAGGCTGTGGGGAAAATGTTATGGTATTGACTAGTAAATAAGTTTCTAAACCACAAGCACCTAATAGCAAAGTAAAGCACAGAGTAGTAAACAGCACTACAAAAGTTTTTATTAACATTCCTCTTTCCATTGTTGCCTGCTTCAAAACGAAGTCCTGCCCCTAGCACAATTCAGATGGAGAAGAGTTTTGGAGAATAAGGTCATTATTTGGGATGGTGTGCTACTGAGAGGTTAAAGATAAAACATTAATAGCTATCAATTTAAAGGGAAGTTCAAATTGATGCTAGGAATAAAAGTATGACGAAAATGGTTAAGATGTGGACTAATGCTGTTGTAGTCATAAACTAATTTAACACCCAAATCAATTTTTGGTGCTTCCAAAATAGTTATATTCACTTGCGCACCTGTTAGGAAGCGCACGCCCTGCTCATAATTACCCTCTAAAGAATATAGCTGAGTGTGTAAACCTTCCATCAGTACATACAATCTACTCGTTACAGGCCTAGCATTATAGCTTAGAGATATTAAAGCTCCTAAGGATTGAGTAAGTGTGTTTAGCTCAGTGTGAAGTCCAAGGCTAAGAGACTTTTCACCTGTAAGAAAAGGGACCTTAATAGGGTATTCAATAAAAGCACTTGCTCCCAAACCACCATAAAATTGTATAGCACCAATGTGGTCCGCATAAGGGAAGGAGAATATAGTATGTGGGAGGTTTTGTATGGGCTCACCAAATATTTCAGGTGCATCTATTCCTATTTGGGTATGAGCTGCCAAACGGACTTTTGAGTTCTTCAAATGAAGAAGCTGCACTGCTTGCAACTCGACAAAAAAAGGGTTATGAAAGGCGTTATCAGTGATTGACCAGTAAGGATTACCCTTTTCACGAATTACTTTAGGTGGAATAAGGCGCGGAGTATGTATAGCATGCTTTATGCTCAGGTTAAGACTGAGATCATTATTTACTGGTGTAACAAACATAATCTGACTAAACTGGGTTAAGTTTCTATCAGAAAAGATAAAGTCATTTTCAGAAGCAGTGATGTGCCAAACAGTAACTGAGAAAGGAGTCTGTAAGGCTTGTAAGGCTGTGTTACTTTCTGCTCGAGCCACAGAAGAAAAACCAATAAATAACACTAAGAGCTTAATTAGAAATAATTTATAATCCACTTTAAGCTTTGTAGTTACGACATAGGTCATCTACATGCTTAAGAAGCGTTGGCACTCGAAATTCTCCAGCCATTGAGGCAATAAGTTGGATTGCATCTAACTCATCTAAACCTACTGAAGTAATATAGAGTGGCTTGTTGCTTTTGCCTCTTATCACCTCAGCATGACTTGCCTCATAGTACTTACTTTTAGCTACACCAATAATGGCTACTTTTTTATTTAGAGCTTGGTACAAATGCGCTCCTAAGCCCATATGATTTTCTCCTAGCCACACATAACCATCAATTACTAAAATATTTAAAGTGTGTTTAATTTTGTCTAATACTTTTAAAATACAGGGTAACTCTCGGCGATAGAACTGTCCTGGAACATAATCATCAACATCACTTACCACCTCTAAATATTCTGCCAAAGGCAAATCATCTGTCCATTTGGTAAATGTAAGACAAGCTGTTATTGCTAAATTATTTCGATAATCTACATCTACACAGGCAAACACTTGCACCTTCTAAAAATTATGGTAGGTCTCCAATAATAGCTTATTCTTAGAATTTGGGTTACTGTCCAATCACACGCAATGTTCTTTAAGCTTAGCTTAGTCAAAACTAATGTTTAAGATATCATATTTAACTTTGCGCTTACCTAATTGAACAGTTACTGTTTCATTTGCTTGCTTTTCGTCTTCTACTAGTGCCTTCCCAAGAGGTGATTCGTCAGAAATATAACCATTCAAATAGTCTGCTTCGTGAGTACCTACTAAATGGAAAGTAAACTCTTCCCCACTACTAACTTCACGCAAATCAATTGTAGCCCCTAAACGAGCAATAGCAATATCACCCTCTTTATGCTCAACAATTACAGCACGATGAATTATTTCTTCTAAATCAGCTATACGTGCCTCATTGGCACTTTGTAACATCCTTGCTTCATCATAAGCTGCACTTTCACGGAGATCACCATCTGCAATTGCTGAGCCCATATATTCAGTTAACTCTTGCCTTCTAACTTCAGTTAAGTATTTAAGCTCATCTTTGATCTTTTCTAAACCTTGGGGTGTTAGGTAAACAGGTCCTTTTTTAGACATAAATTAATACTCCTTAAAATAACACTGCCTCAAGACTTTAGCATATTTTTTGCTATGTTACCTAAATTAACATTTATTCTACAGTTTCAGTTTTCTTAGTACTATTTTTGGCTTGATAAGTGCTGAGGGCTATGCCAAAGATAAAAAAAATCGCTTTTAAACCATCTATTTGTATAAAAGCATTATTGCGAATATTACCCCCTATTTTAGGGAGCCAACTAGAAATAGTATTAAAGAGATTATTGATGTTATTAGCATTGACGTCTACTAAACCAAAGCTAATTAGCAGTATCGTAATTAACACAACAATACCTAACCACAAAGTAATACGTGCAACGAAACGATTGAAAAGTGTACCTAGGTGAGCTTACCCCCAAAAACTGGACAGAAAACCCCGGCGAAATTAAGGTCCATAGAAGATGTAAAATATCTAGAATATGGAGATATAAATGAGCCAGACAAAAGGAATAAGAAAAACATATAAGAAAGAATTCAAAGCTAAAGTTGCAGCAGCAGCCATAGTTGGAGAGAAGAATCTTGCAGAATTAGCAAATCAATATGGTGTACACACCACTCAAATTAAAGAATGGAAAAAAGCTGGATCAGAAGCATTGCATGAAAGGTTTTCATTACTAAGAGGTAGAAAAGCAAGACTACAAGAACGTAGAGAGGCTGCACTGTACGAACAGATTGGCAAATTGAAAATGGAACTAGATTTTTTGTCCAAAGGGCTCAAAAACTGAGTCAAGAGGAACGTATGTTGATAGTCGATCCAAGGCACCCTCAATTGAGCATTACTAAGCAATGTGAGTTACTGAGACTGAATCGTAGTAGTTATTACTATCGACCTACAGGAATTAGTGACCTCAATGAAAAGTTGATGCAAAGGATAGATGAGTTGTATACAGATCATCCTTTTCTAGGTTATCGCAAGATAACAGCAATGCTAAATAGAGAAAGCTATAAGGTCAATCATAAAAGAGTATATCGTTTGATGTGTCTGATGGGTTTGCAAGCTATATATGCCAAACCCAAACTAAGTAAACCAAAGGAAGGACATAAAATTTACCCATACCTTCTGAAAAACAAAATCATAAACAAACCAAATCAGGTATGGGCTAGTGATATTACGTATATACGTTTGCAAGGAGGATATTGCTATCTGGTAGTAGTAATGGATTGGTATAGCCGTTATGTTGTTTCATGGGAAGTTTCGAATAGCATGAAAGCAGAGTTTTGTATAGAAGCATTAGAAGAGGCGTTGGAAGGAGAGAAGCCAGAGATATTCAATACAGATCAAGGTAGTCAGTACACAAGTCATGAGTTTACGGATATATTGAAGGCAAACGAAATAGCAATCAGCATGGACGGAAGAGGGTGCTACATGGATAATATATTTACAGAAAGGTTGTGGAGAACGGTAAAGTATGAAGAAGTATATCTAAAGGAATACAAAAATATAGAGCAAGGAAGGGAAGAAATAGGAAAGTACTTACAATTTTATAACAGTGAACGTCCGCATCAATCATTGCAGTACAAAACGCCTGAATTAGTTTACAGAGAGGAGAAAACTAAATCAATAATAACAGGATAGGTTGTTATCAAGCTTACAAACAATGTAATCTCAATTTGATATCATTTTAGTAGGTCTTAATTAACCTTAATTTTTTGTCCGATCAATTGGGTTCACCTCAAGGAACCATCCTAATAAAAACGAAAATGCCCAGAAAGGAATTGTGTGTAAAAGCTTAGTTATAACTGAATTAACCCTTTTTTAAACCTAAAATGAGCATAGGTATAAAAGTTGCTGCAAAAGGTACGTTGAAGGTAAGAATGGCTATCAAATTGCGCAGACCTTGATTTAATGATTCAGTTGTTAATGAAGGATTAATTGCCTCTTGAACCCTAAACCAATTAATGCTCACATAGCCATAATAAGCTGCTACTTGTACAAGAATGAAGAAGATTCCAAAAAAAATAAGCATAACCTTACTTGTTTTTTTTATAGCAAGACCTACTGCAAAGCCTGCTATTGCACCAAAACTTAAAGGTCCTAAGAATGGAAAAAAATCACTAAAGTCAAAAGCATACAAACTCTCAGTCATAATATCAAACCTAACATTACCACCTTTTTAGTGTACTTTCCTACACTCGTTATTTCTAGACAATAATGTTATACTTGACTTATGTTAGAACCGTCACTTGATTTATACGGTGAGACCTACAAAAAAGTAGAAGTATGCTTAGATGAACTTTTATCTAAGAGTCATGCTCGCTATGCAATGATTATAGATTTAAAGGGTTTTGTCCTTATTCATAAAAGAGCACTCTGGGCACCTAAACCACCCTCTTTAGACTCGCTAGCCACATTGGTTGCTTCAAACTACTCTGCTAATACTGCTATCGCTAAGCTTTTGGGAGAATCAGGCTTTAAGGAAATGGTTCAACAAGGTGAGCAGGTAGGAACATACCTAGAGGAACTTGATGATAAGGCGCTACTAGTTACTATCTTTGATAAGTCTGCTGCACTAGGACGCGTGAAGCTTTTCACTAAGAAAGCTGTTGAAGAAATTCATGAAACTATTGAGTCTAGTACTGAGGAAGTACCAAAGGTAAGCTTTGATGATAGTTGGAGTGATTCAGCTAACTCGCTTTTAGACGGGCTATTTGGTAACAAATAATGAGTACAATTAATTTTTCCGCGCGTGAAATCAATTTCAAGATAGTTTACTATGGCCCAGGCCTTTCCGGTAAAACTACTAATCTTAAGATGATCTATGAGAATGTTCCTGGTGATTCTAAAGGGGATATGGTAAGCCTTGCTACAGAAGACGAACGTACTCTATTTTTTGACTTTTTACCACTTGATTTGGGTGATGTTAATGGCTTCAAAACACGCTTTCATCTATATACAGTTCCCGGACAAGTTTTTTATAATTCGAGCCGCAAGTTAATCTTGCGGGGTGTAGATGGTGTGGTTTTTGTAGCTGATTCTGCTCCTAACCGTTTGCGTGCTAACGCCGAGTCCTTACGTAACTTAAGAGAGAATCTCAAAGAATATAACCTGTCGCTTGATGAGGTACCTTATGTTATTCAAGTAAATAAGCGTGATTTGCCAGATGCCTTACCTATGGATATGGTCACTCAAGTACTTGCTCCCGGAGGTGAGATTCAGGCCTTTGAAGCAGTAGCTTCTAAATTTGAAGGAGTTGTTGAGCCTTTAAGGGCAGTATCAAAAATAGTTTTAGAGAAACTGGCCCAAACAACATAGTACACGTAGTACAGTACTGTGAATATACTGTGAATAATGCAACAACATGAATAGTATAACACTGTGAGCCGCTATGAAGCTTTACTCATTCGAGCTGCCTTAGCTTATTTGCTTTTAACAGGTTTTTTAGGACTGCTTTTTTATTTTTCGCCTAGGTTTATAGCATACTTTCGAGTTACTCACGTACATATTGGAGTGTTGGGGGTTTTTCTATCTATGGTTATGGGTGTTGGCTATTGGCTAATGCCAAGACCTGGTGGCTTACGCCAAGAGAAGCTTGAAGCTCTAACTTTTTATTTGCTAAACATAGGCTTAGTCCTAAGGCTAATCTTTGAGCCTTTATGGAATTATCAAGACTATTGGTTTTTTAAACAACTTACAGTGATAGGTGGGTTTTTCGTGTTTGCAGCAATGCTGAGTTTTGCTTATGCAATGAATAATCGTGTTGTTACAGCTAAGGTTATACAACGCCAGCGCCTAGAAAGGCAAAATAAATCAACAAGCTAAATGCTTTTGGGTGCTCTATCACAACTTAATTATCGGAACATCTATACACCTAAAATCAATTTTAGTGAAAACATTAATGCTATCATAGGAGGTAATGCAGCAGGTAAATCAAATATTCTGGAAGCTGTTTATCTAACATGTACTGGTAATTTGCCTAGCGCTAAAACTACAGAGGTGATCCGTTGGGGGGAAACTCAAGCCTTTCTTAGCTCACAGCTTAAGCGCCAAGATGGAATAACTAAAATTGAAATTGGCCTTAGCTCTGGTCGCAAAACTATTCGCGTAGATGGACAACAGATTCGAGTAGCAGAGCTTGCTAGAAGTGCAGCGGCAGTACTTATTGCTCCTGTAGATAGTGAGCTTGTTTATGGTTCTCCTGCTGTAAGGCGGCGTTATCTTGATAGCTTACTTTCTAGATTGTCTCTACGTTACGCTATGCTTTTACGTGAATACCAAAGAGTGCTCGAGCAACGCAACGCTATATTAAAAACCTCTACTTATGATGCTACTTTAGAAATATGGTCAGAAAAGTTTGTGAGTTTGGGTAATGAAATTATGAGTTTACGTCAAAGAGTGCTAAAACGTATAGCTAATTTAGCCAAAACTAGTTACCAAGAAATTTCAAGGGGAAATAAAGTGCTAGGGCTGACTTTACAAAGTGGAAACAAAAAACCTGACTTAAGAAAGGCTTTATTTGAAAAAACTGCTGAAGAAAGGTCAAGAAAAGTTACTGTAGTAGGGCCTCATCGTGATGATTTGCTACTAGGTTTAGATGGCTACAATATACAGAGCTTTGGGTCTCGTGGTGAAGCTCGCACTACGGCCTTGTCCTTACGTATAGCAGAATATCAACTTCTAAGTGAGAAGCACAATGAACCTCCTGTGCTCCTCATTGATGACTTTAGTGCTGAGCTTGATGTTAATAGACGTGATTACCTTTTAAATCTTGCGGCAAGCACTCCTCAAGCTTTAGTAAGTGGTACTGAAGCACCACCTAAATTTGATAAGTTATTTCAAATTGTTTCTGGTGAGTTGCACGTCAGTTAAAAGTGATAGTTAGCACCAATCCCAATACCAAGCCCACTTGTTATAGGATCGCTAAAATAAACATCAGAACGTAACTCACCAAAAATACTAACTTGGGGCACTATTCTGTAATCTGCACCAGCTATAGCACCAAGACCTACATTGGCAGTATCGTCCCCAATTATAGTACGTATTCCTCCCCCTGCATAAAAACCTATAGGTTGATCAGGTATTAGGTCAAAGTTATAAAGTCCATTAACGCCTAGTGCAAAAGTCGTAAGGTCAGCATTTAGAAGAAAGTTGGTATCAAGACGAACATCTAGATTATCAATCACTAAATCTTCTAAGCCTACATGAAGAGTTATAGGAATAGTAGCTGTATCAGTAAGACCAAAAGCTGACACAGTAGAAACACCAAATGAAGCACCAGCATAGATGTTTTGCTGGGCATTAACAAAACTAAAAGCACTTAGCAATATAAAAAGGCTGCAAATCAAAAATTTCTTCATTAAAATTAAATCCTCTCCAACTATTTAATTTTTAGAAGTATAACTTGTGTTGTTTATTTAGTTAAAGACTTTGGGTGGTTGTTGATTATTGCTTATAAAAGTGTCTGAGGAGAAACTTTGACCATTTTGGAGCCCTAGTGTGAGTTTTTCTACATATTAGAGTATATGTGCTTTTTTGAGCATTTAGTCTATTGGGCATTACTAAAAAGCTAGTATGAACTTCCATATATCTGCTGGGTTTATAGCGCAATCCCATAGTTTTTCAAAACGCACAACTGGCATGTTATTGTTTTATTATGATTCACCCCATCCACCAAAAGTATGCCAAACTTTTAGTTGAGTATTGTACTAATATACAGGCAAATGAGAAAGTTGCTGTGAATGTCGCTATACCTGCTTTGCCTATGGCTCGAGCTTTATATCGTGAAATATTAAGCTTAGGAGCACATCCTTTTTTACGCTTAAGCCATCCAGAACTTGAGCGTGATTTCTTAGACTTAGCCCAAGATATCCATTTAGATAGCGAGCCTACTTTTGAACTTAGTGAGATTAAACAGCTAGACGTATGGATTCGTGTTTCTGCCCCTAGCAATAATAAAATGTTACAAAGTTCCGACAAAGAAAAGTTTAGTCGGTACATGAAACGCATGCGCCCTGTACAGCAAATTCGCTTAGGTAAAACTAAATGGTGCGGGACGCTGTATCCTACAGAAGCAGGAGCACAAGATGCAAGTATGAGCTTAGATGAATATGAAAATTTTGTTTATAATGCTATGTTTCTCTTTGATAAAGATCCTATTGCCAAGTGGCAGGAAATAGAATCTTTTCAAGATAAACTTATAAATAGACTAAAGATTGTTGATAAGGTGCGTATAGTTGCTGAAGGTACAGATTTGACCTTAAGTGTTAAAGATAGAATATGGATCAATAGTCCGGGTAGAAAAAATATGCCCTCTGGTGAGGTTTTTACAGCTCCCATAGAGAATAGTGCCAATGGGGTTATTACCTACACTATTCCTAGTAGTGTTCACGGTGTAGAAGTAGAAAATGTGCACCTGAAATTTGAAAACGGTCAGGTTGTTGAAGCCAAAGCTGAAAAAGGAGATGATCTCTTACAAGCACAGCTTAACACTGATAAGGGCTCGAGATTTCTAGGTGAAATAGGTATTGGCACAAACTATAACATTCAAAGACCTACTAAAAGTATACTTTACGATGAAAAGATTGGTGGTACAGTACACTTAGCTGTAGGGCAAGCTTATTCTGAGTCAGGTGGTGTTAACGAATCTGCTGTACATTGGGATATGATTTGTGATTTAAGGCAAGGGGGCATTATATATATAGATGGGGAAGTATTGCAAGAAAATGGAAAGTTTAAAGAACTTTAATTGTCCGCAAACGTTGCTCACTATTAAACTCTAAGTTGAAGCATGAAAATCCTTATAACAAATTCTGGATTAATTAATGCCTAAATGAAAATTGACAAGTATTCATGGCCTATGCCATGTACTTAGTTTGTAAAGCCTTTTGCTAAAAATAAGGTTAGCAGCCTAGATCAAGCACCTCAATTAAATTTGATGGAGTTAGCTCAGGCACAAAACCAAACCCAAACAAGGAAATCCACAAGCTATTTTACGGATTTTGTAGAGGTTCAAAATTTTGAACCCTTCCCAAGTGACAAACTTGCTTATTTCAGAACAAGTTTATTGTATATGTAGGATTAAATTTTGAGAAACCTTGTTAACCAAGCAACCTTGGAAAAACTTGACTTCCCTCGAGTCAAACAAGCTCTAGTCGAACGCGCACATACCACTAGGGGCAAAGAATATGCTTTGGCATTATCGCCTAATCTAAACAAAATAGAGGTAGAAACTTCTTGGAAACGCCTAAGAGAAGCTGTAAAAGGTCCTGATCTTTCTTTAGGAGGAGTCGTAGACATTCGCTCTCAAATTGAAATTGTAAATGAGGGCAAAGTTCTAAATGGCAAAGAAATCTTATCTATTGCTCATACACTAGATGCAGCTGGAACAATAAAAAGAGCAATTCTAAACTCTGAAAGGCCTGCTCTTAGCGAGTTAGCTAAAAACATATGCTCTTTTGACGTAGCACTTAGGAAAGTGCGGGAAAAGCTTGATGAAAACGGTAGCGTGCGTGATAATGCTACTCCTAAGCTAAAGGGCATAAGAAAGCGCCTAAATCCTTTGCGAGAGCGTATTCGGGATAAATTGAGGCAACTACTCGAGCGCCACAAAAACGAGGTTCAAGATTTTCTGGTAACCATGCGGCGTGATCGCTATGTGATACCTATAAAAGCTGCTAGTCAGACCAAAGTTCCAGGTATCGCATTAGATAGCTCTGACTCAGGAGCAACAGTGTTTTTAGAGCCTCAAACTATTGTGCCTTTAAACAACGAATTAGCACTTCTAGAGTTTGAAGAACGTGATGAGGTCCGCCGCATTCTTATTGCCTTAGGACAAAGCTTAGCTTATGAAGAGGGATTAGCTGAAACCTTAGAAATCTTGGCTCAGCTTGACTTGATAGCTGCTAGCGCACGCTTGGCTAAAGATTGGCAACTTACTGAATCTAGCTTTAATACCGAGGGTACTATAGAACTTACTTCTGCTCGACATCCCCTAATTAAAAATTGTGTACCTAACTCACTCAAACTTGATGACGATAAGCGCTTGTTGATTATAAGTGGTCCCAATGCTGGTGGTAAAACCGTTTTATTAAAAACTTTAGGTCTAGCAGTAGTAATGGCACACTGTGGACTTTTTGTAGCAGCTGAAAAAGCTACTCTACCCCATCTTGAAGCTCTGTTAGCAGATATAGGTGATGAACAAAGTATAGAAGCCTCACTAAGCACCTATGCAGGACACCTCAAAAACTTGAAGTACATTGTAGAGAAGTCTAATAGTAAGGTGCTAATAATTATCGATGAGCTGGGGTCAGGTACTGACCCTACAGAAGGTGCAGCTATCTCTCAGGCCGTAGTAGAAAAAATTTTAACTAGTGGTGCTAAGGGCCTTATAAATACCCATCTAGCCCCCTTAAAAGTCTTTGCCTCGGAAACTAATGGCATTCAAAATGCTGCCATGCAATTTGATGTTAAGCGCTTAAGGCCTAAATTTGAGCTAGTCTTAAATCAGCCGGGACGTTCGTATGCTTTAGCTATAGCAGAACGAATTGGCTTGCCAGAAGGCCTCCTAGAGCGTGCAGGATCACTTTTAGGTGAAGAAAGTGCCGAACTTGAATCGCTGCTAAAAACTTTAGAGAAGCAGCGCGAGGAATTGCAAAGGAAATTAAAAGCAGCACAAGACGCTCGAGATGAGGCTGTTAGTGAAGCAAAATTTTTGCGCAAGCAAATCACTACTTTGCGCAGGCAAGAGCAAAAAATGATTACTAAAGCAGCAGAGAAAGCTGAGGAAATGCTGCAGAACACCTTAAAGCAAGCTGCAGAGCTTAAACATACTGCTAAAACTGATAAGAAACAACGTGGTAAAGCTCTTGAAGGTTTACAAGAACTTAGGCGCGACATTAAAGAAAAAATATCTCCTAAAAAGGAAAAGGAAGGCTTAGAGCAAAACCTCTACAAAAAAGGGGCAACCGTCTTTGTTAAAGAGTACTCGACAGAAGGGCAAATAGTTGCCTTGCAAGGTGATGATCTAATGGTACAAATGGGACTCTTAAAGGTAAAGGTGCCTAAAGATCAGGTTAAGCTCAAAGGGCAACCAAAGCAACACAAAGCTACGGTAAGTGTTATGCCTAATACTAATTTTGACACCGAGCTTAACCTCCGTGGTGAACGAGCTGAAGCAGCATTAGAAAAATTACGGGATTTCTTGCTCGAGGCAAAATCCCTAAAAATAAAAAGTGTACGAATCTTACATGGCAAAGGCACAGGAACCTTGCGAGAAGTTGTGAGAGAATGTCTAAAATATGAACGTACCGTAGAACGCTTTGAGGACGCTTTACCTTATGAAGGAGGACATGGAGTGACAGTGGCTTACCTATGCTCCTAAAGCAAAAGTTCTCAAGCGATAGGCCTGCTGTTGGTCCTTTATCTTGTTTTGATATGGTAACTTGTGATCAACTTATAGGCTATGGCTTGACCATTTAGAATCAGAGAATATTCTTTCCAGTACAAGCACCACTAGTCCAGTACTTACCTTTACTAATAAGGGTAATGAAGTGACTTCATTGGAAACACCTAAACCAAAGCCAAAGCTAAGAGGGAAATTTTCTAAGGGATACTTTGCATTAAACACACTAACCTTAGAAACTTTCTCTAAACTAAGTAAGCTAAATGTTGTAGCTAGTGATGCATCAAACTCCATTTCTTCTCCAGCAATAATTGGATAAACATCTTGCTGGCTAGAGTGCAAGCTAACCATAAACCCCTCACTTTTCATTCTGGCTGAAATAAAAATAGCAGCTAAGGACTGATCAAGTCGATTGCCAAGGACTCCAGCTAAGGTAAGCTTTTTTGCACCTTTTTCTTTGGCAATATCAATAGCTATTTCTAAATCGAGTTTGTCCTTTTCAAAAAAATATTTTTCTCTATACACATTAGAGTAGTCCTCCAACACTTCTCTTGGCAATGAGTCAAAATCTCCCACTATCATATCAGGCATAACTCCAAGAGATTTGGCATGACTAAGGCCTGAATCAGCAGCTATCACTAACTCAGATTCCGCAGCAAGTTTTTTAAGGAAACGGGTTGCTTTAAATTCGCCTCCTGCCAAAATAAACGCTCTCACAGTTTAAGCATATGCTTTCACAACACCATCAAGGGCTGCCACTATGAGCTTCTGATCTACTATTAAGGGAGTTGCTTGAATAGGGGTTAAGCTTACTTTGTCACGAAAGAGCATTCTTCCTTCTCGAGCATCAAAAGCCATAATCTCACCTTCTTCGGTACCAAGATAGAGGACCCCACCAGCTAAAATGGGGGCAGCCGTAACTTTACTTTGTAAATCAAATTCCCAAACTTCATCACCTGTCCTTAAAACTAAACATCGTAAAAACCCTGACCATGAAACTACGTAAACATACTCCTGCCATGCAATTGGTGTAGCCCATAATTCCCCTTCGGTATCGTAGCTCCACAGAACCTCGTGAGAATTTATATCAAAAGCATGTAAATCACCAGTACGTTCAGGTAAAAGTAATATACCTTTGAAAGCGCTTGGTTGAGCTACTAAGGAATCTAATTGCAATTTATAGAGACCCTTACCACTATTTACTGATAAGCTATGTAGCCAGCCTGAGCGGCTTACAGCATACACCTGCTCTTTGTGAGAGGTTGGTGCAGTAACTGCAGCATCATCTAGATCGTAACGCCATAAGGTATTATTGTTGGCATCACACAGCTCGAGCCACCCCTCGCTGCTACTAATAAGAATATTTCCTCCATATGAAAGTACTCCTACAATACTATTCTTTTCTCTACGCCATGCTAACTCACCACTAGGCCATTTTAAAGCGCTTAGCGCACCACTACGACTAGTATAATAAAGTTGGCCTTGTTGATAATCTGCAGATTTAATAGGGTTGTGTCCATCTTCATTGTTACCCATAAATTCTAGCCTACTAACCCCATAAACAATAGGACTATTAACCTCATCGTCAGCTAGGAAAGTTCTTTGTATACTACCATCAGCAGGACTTAAGGCACAGATCTCTTCGCTGCGTAAGCCTAAAAGTACAAATCCCTCAGCAGCAGTTATAGCAGAAGGCCATTGAGGACCTTGTGAAAGCTTAATTTGCCATATTAGTTGTAAACTAGGGGGGTGTACCAAACCAAACGATATCAATCCGCTTTGGCTAGGACCACCTAAACGCTTAGCACTACTTTGCTTCTCAACTTCATTGCGAATACTTTTAAGTGCTTCTGCCACACGATAACCTGAACTAGGGCGGGCTTTAGGATTTTTAGCTAGCAGTGATAGAATAAGCTTGGAAAGCGTTAAAGGTATGCAGGAATTAATTTCATGTGGAAGTTTCACCTGGCTATAAACATGTTGATATAAGATGGCTTGATCATTTTCAGCATCAAAGGGTAGTTCACCTGTCACTGTGCGATAAAGTACTACACCCAAAGCATAAAGGTCAGTGTGCCCAGTGGTTTCACCACCTTTTGCCTGTTCAGGAGCCATATATTGTGGTGTGCCAAGGGCTAAACCTGTGCGAGTTATATCACGTGTGACTTCAGCTAGTTGTACCAAGCCAAAATCCATAACTTTAGGATTACCTTCAGTAGTTAAAAGTATGTTGCGTTGGGTAAGGTCACGGTGCACCATACCATGACTATGAATATAAGCTAAAGCTTGGGCAACATTGATAGTAGTGTCTAAGAAGTTTACAAGTGATTCTAGGTCAGAATCTAAAGGGCCTAGATCGGTAAACATACCACCCTCAACAAGCTCCATAACAAAATAAACATGTTTTTCTAGTCCAAGGTCATAGATGTTAACAATTCCCGGATGAGATAATCGTGCTAGAGCTTTAATTTCACGACGAAAGCGGGCTTCATCATTTTCAGTTAAATGTGGCCTTAAAATTTTTATTGCCACTTCACGATCTAAACGCTGATCATGTGCTCTAAAAACCTGTGCCATACCCCCATAGCCAAGATGGCCTGAAATAGTATAGCGTTCATCAATTTTATCACCAACACTAAACATCTGCACAAAGGAATTATGACATAGCTTGGATAAAAGTAATCAACTCTGGAAACTTCCATAATTTCTTGAAAAAAAACTTACATAGATACCTTTCAGAGGATTTTAATTTACTTCTATACAATTAACTTGTGACTAACCACCCTAGAAATCTTAACTCAAAGGATAAAGTAAGTAGGAAAATTGTAGATAAACTTCTCTTGCTATTTTCCCTTTGCGTATTTTTGGGAGTATTTTTGTGGTTTACCTCAAACCTTTTAAAAAAGTATCTAAACATTAATGAGGTTCATGTTCCTGATTTGCGTGGAATTCAATTTGAAGAAGCCCAGAGGATATTAGAGAAACTTGAGTTAACTATGAATTTTTATCCCGAAAATAACCCTAGCTATGCTTTTAACAGTGTTATTTCCCAAAATCCTGTGCCCTATACTATAATTAGACAAGGAAGAAAAGTCAGTTTGGGCATTAATTTACCATCACAAGAAGTGACAGTTCCAAATATTATAGGAATGCTCCAAGAAGAAGCTGTCCTCTTGCTTGAGGGTTTAGGTCTTAATCTAGGTGAAGTAAGTTATGATAGTAGTGAGCTTTCTCAAGGAGCAATTATTAGTAGTGATCCACCTGCACAAAGCGTGCTTAGTGGTGACTCGAGCTTAAACATAGTAGTAAGTCGTGGGCCTTCTGCACAAAGGTTGACTATGCCACAATTAGTAGGCTTACCCTTGCAAGATGCTAAAAATCGTTTGCAAGCTTTAGGTATTCGCCGCATTGACACAGCAATTAATACAGTAAATCGCTCACGGCTAGGTACGGTTACAGGACAACATCCTGAAGCAGGGAAAAGTGTTTTCGGTAGTTCTAGCGTGACTTTGTACCATACCTTGAGTGACCCTAATGTGGTAGCTGTGCCTAATGTAATTGGTCTAACTTTGCAAGAAGCTCAAACAAAATTACAGAGCGTTGGTCTTGATGTGAGATCACAATGGCTACAATATAAAACTGACCCTAATAAAGCTGAAGGGATTGTTGAGCAACGCCCTACAGGATACACATTGATTGGTACACCTGTTGCTTTAATAGTGAATGGTTTGCCAGTCGGTGCAAATGTTCTTAATAGTCCTTATAGTAGTCAGATCAATCCCACGGTAAATGCCTACCCCCCCCCTGAGCAACCTATTGGTAGTGTGCCTTTAGGATCACCAGTTAATCCATCAATTTCCTCATCCTACCCCTCTTACCCATCCTATCCACCACCAAGTAGTCCTACAATTTCTGGGACTCCGCCTATAGCTCAACCATATCCGAATCCAGATGTTACTAACTCGAGCACTACTACAACATCCATCAGCTCACTAACCACAGCCCCTAACTCCCGCAACATTCCCATAACTTTTAATCCTGCTAGCTATGGTTTTTTGCAAGGACAAACCAATGAATATAAACTAGTTATAATAGATGATAGAGGTGAACGTGATGAGGTTAGGCAAACCCTGCATGCAGGAGAAAGTATTAATACCTATGTTACTGTATATGGTCAAGCTGAATTACGCACCTACATTAATGATAGCTTCTTTCAAGCATGGAATCCATAGTTTTGATTATGCTATTTTTGACTTATATTTTCGATTGTGGAGGTCTTCATGCGAAAAGTATTGTTTTTATTATTGTTTTTAGGGACTTTAGGTGTAGCAGGAGCACAAAAACCAACTAT
This sequence comes from Trueperaceae bacterium, assembly GCA_965223045.1. Taxonomy (GTDB): domain Bacteria; phylum Deinococcota; class Deinococci; order Deinococcales; family Trueperaceae; genus CBDCVN01. The sequence goes on along the minus strand of CBDCVN010000013.1, from coordinate 574,594 downwards.
TGCTATATACCCTTTTGATAGTCAAGATGTTCTTTTAGGAGTAGCTATTTCAGAACGTGTAAGCGAAGTACTCGAGGCTGAAGCAGGTCTCTTTGAAATAGTTTTAAGCCCTGTGATGTCCCCTACACTTATCCCACCACTAGTTGTAGAGGATGGCTATATAAACCCCTTACTAGTACTAGATAATAATAGCTCATTAGGAAAAATTGAAAGTTATGATGGAGTATCTATAGTTCATGACGTGCTTGGTGTCGATGTAGCACTTTCAGGGGAAGTTATTCATATAGAAGAAACTTTAAACCTTAATCTCTTTATTGCTACAAATAAAGGTAGTCGCAAATATACTTTGACAACTGCAGAAGATACTCCAGAGGTACTTGTAGGTGCTACTCTTACTCATTTAAATAATCATTTAAAACTTAATAGGAATTTTGTCCATAGTGAACCATTTTCACTTGATGGCGTCTATGGTGATTATATCAGAGGTATAGCACTTCTCAGCGGGGGTTTTGTTTTAGAAGCGAAAGAAATATTGGAAACTCTCCTAAAAGGAGAAGAGCTAAAGCGAACTAATCTTGAGCCAAAGATACAAGATGTGATCGAGCATATAAACTTAATTTCTGAAGGCAAAGTAGGTCAAGATATTGCCTTAAGTGCAGCACTTGCTTTAATTACACCTGAGCTTAGCAATCAGGATGTTATTGCCATTTTCGATAACATGTACAGGGATTTGCAAATGCCCTTAGCTCAAGTATGGCTAGGAGCACTCAAAGATGATGTTAATGATCGTATTGGTGCCAACGAAGCCTTTGATTTAGCTGCAAGTTACCCCTATGGCCTTTCTACACGTGCCAACTATCGTGCTGCACATGGATTTTCAGGAACCCAAGAAGACTTATTAGAACTCGGTGGCAGCCACCACAAAGGTGCACTTCTAGGAGCAGTTATAGCTGCCCAAACTCTTGGTGATACTAAACTCGAGAAGAAACTAGCAACACGTCTAACTCAAGTAGCTCCTTATATGACCTACCCTTTAGAAGTGTTATCCTTTATAGCTTTTGATGAAGATGCTCCGCTAGCTGCTGCTGAAGCCTTAGTAGTAGCTACAAAGCTGTTTCCTGAAAATGATCTTTATTGGACAAATTTAGGTTGGGCTTATTATTTACTTAATTTCTTAGAGCGTAGCGAAATTGCTTCAAAGCGAGCTGTTAAGTTAAATCCTGCAGAAGAAGTAGCATGGTTTAATCTAGGTTTAGTACAAGCAGTAACTGATCGTTTAGATGAGGCTATGGACTCTTATGCTCAAGGGTTAAATGTTGATCCAGAAGTTAATGATGAAGCAATTGTAGATTTAGAAAATTCTCTCGAGCTTTACCCTAGCGCTTTAAGCATTCATTTTGCTTTAGCTACTCTTTATGAGGCAGAAGGTCGTTCAGAAGAGGCTGCTGCTCAATTCGAACGATATCGACAAAGAGCAATGTATACAGATACAGGTTCAGATAACAAGTTCACAAGCAAAGCTAAACAACGCTATGATGCTCTAACTGCTCCACCAGCACCCATTGATTTAAGTGAGACAATAAACCTTGCTTTAGGGCGTGATAGATTCGAGGTAGTGTCTTACCATCCAGGGGACCGTCTCTACCCTAGCTTTGAAGTTTTCACAGAAGGTATTGAACTACCTAAAGAACTTTTTATCAGCTTGAAACTAAATCTTGAAGAGGAGGAAATATTTGCCTTACCTTCACAACAAATTAGTGTGCCACAAAATACCGTGGGTTTACTAATAGATGATATTCCCTTAGAACTACCAAGAACACTAAAAAAGGGTGATTATCAACTCAACATAGAGGTTTGGGCTAATGAAGATAATATAGCTAAAGCTTCTACTTTACTTAAAATAGCAGGAGAGATTTCTTTCTTGCGCCAGTTAGTTAGTCGTGATGTTGTTATGCGTACATTGGACAATAATTCCCCACTTTATGATCATGCAACCCTAGCAAATCAACAATCAGATAATTTGCTAATTAGCACTTTGATAAATGAATTAAGAAAAAATGCTGAGGCTGCTGAGGATGCTCTCTTAACAATAGATACAGGACGCTTTGAGGGTTTCAGTGGTAGTGAACTTTTTTCTAAGAGCACTGAAAATGACATACGTGACTTTTTAGACTTTTTACTTATTTCAGGAATTAGTGATGTGGAATTCAGTTTTGTAGATGGCTATGCTCAGTGGGCTCTAGAAGGAGCACAATCTCCCTAGTACGATGTTCAATACTGATCCCAACTTTTTTTCTGTGGTTGGAGAATATAGGCTGTTCTCACCTTGGTTTCATCTCTAGGTTTAGGGGGATTTGCCTTTGAGATTCTTCTAATTCTGTACAAATGCAGCAGAATTTGTTAAAATTAGAATTCAAAGCCCTACGGGCACCACCAGCTAAAGACTGGTGGATTGTCTTAAGTACTGAAAGTACATTTCCCGACTAAGAGTCGGCTAAAGATGATTTGTCCAACTCTTCCAGAACACATCACTTGGACTATACCTACTATTTGCTGACTCCTTTGTCAGAATCACTTATGGCTTCGTTTTTCATGTGCTTCCCTAAAAAAGTATTCTAGGCTTTTTTATCTACCAAAGATTATGCTAAAAGCAACCAACTAAAGTTGGGGGTTTTAACCCTCCCATATTGGGACAATAAACTTTTATGAGAGAGCTTCTTTATAACACTGCCAATCACTATAATGAGGGGCGTGCTCTTGCTAAGCAAGGAGATATCCATGGTGCTATGACTGCCTTTTCTGCCGCTATTATAGATTTACATGCTGTTAAACCTCAACGCAAGCGCAATATACTTTTAGCACAAGTTTATCTTTCTCGCTATCAAGTTGCCCGCAAATATAGTGCTAAACAGGCTGATAGCGATCTTAGGATGGGTTACAGTTATGCTAGGACCACAAAAGAGCCTGCAGTGCGCGAGTTAGCTGAGGAGCTGTGGCAAAATTATAAAAAGGGAACTGGATTAAAATTATAAAAACTACCAAAAAATGCATAATGATCGGGATTTAATTAGCAATAAACAATAATATTAGGAAAAATTACCAATGTTAGAATTTCTTAAGAGGCAAAGTGCTTGATTTTATAGAGTTTGCTAATTGATTTCTAAATGATTAAAATATGAGGTGTTTATCATTTTGTTATAAGATTTTTCTAATCTTTAAAGGCAAAAGGAGTTTAAACGATATAGCACTACATCTACTACATAATTAAAGGAGGAGTTATTACGGTGGATATCCAAATAACATTACAGATAGTGTGGGTCATGGTATGCGCTGCTATGATATTTTTGATGCAAGCAGGATTTGCTATGTTGGAGAGTGGTTTAGTACGCTCTAAAAATGCAGTAAATGTCATTATGAAGAACTATATTGATATGGCATTTGGTGCCATAGCTTTTTGGTTAGTAGGCTTTGGAGTTATGTTTGGCCTTAATCCAACTGGTTGGATCGGCACTAATAACTTTATGCCTAGTAATCTTGGAACTTGGGATTATAGCTTTTTAATGTTTCAGATGATGTTTGCAGCTACAGCAGCTACTATAGTTAGTGGGGCTTTAGCAGAGCGTATTCGTTATTGGCCTTATATTGCTTGTGCAGTTATCATAAGTGCTGTTATCTACCCTATTTTTGGTAGCTGGGCTTGGGGTAGCTTTTTTGGTGACACAGAAGGTTGGCTAAGAAAATTAGGCTATATTGACTTTGCTGGTTCTGGGGTTGTTCATGCTATAGGTGGCTGGTGTGCTCTAGCAGGAGTGATTGTACTTGGTCCACGTACGGGACGATATGGTTCGGAAAGACGCACTTCTTTTACTAAACTAGGCGGAAAAGTGGACAATCGCTCTATTCCAGGACATAACCTAATTATTGTTGCTCTAGGCGCTTTTATTCTATGGTTTGGTTTTTTTGGATTTAACGGAGGAAGTGCTTTCGAAGATACTAGTAGAATTGGTTTGATATTGCTTAATACTCATTTGGCTGGGTCTGGTGGAGTTCTTGGTACTATTTTAGTTCTGTCGATGTTAAATAGGCCTATATTAATGACCATGACTGTTAATGGTGGCCTTGCAGGTATGGTAGCTATTTGTGCCAGTGTTAACTCTGTTGAACCGGGTTTTGCCCTAGTTATTGGTTTGATTGGTGGGATTCTAGTAGTAGCAGGAACCTCACTGCTTAACAGCATGAAATTAGATGATGCTGTAGGAGCAGTTTCGGTACATGCTTTCGCTGGTACTTGGGGATTATTAGCTGTTGCTTTATTCAGTAAAGATAATATGTTTAATTTAGAGCAATTAGGTATTCAAGCTATAGGGGCAGGGGTTGCTTTTTTGTGGGCTTTTTCTACTGCTTGGATTATGTTTACTCTTGTAGGACTCATCAGTAATTTGCGTGTAAGTACTACTGAAGAAAGACGTGGTTTAGATTATAGTGAGCACTATGAAATAGGCTATCCTGAGTTTCAAAGAGACTTATTACACCAAAGTAAAGAGTAAGTTGAGCTAAGTATGGCAAATACAATATCAGAGCAAGAGGCCTCGAAAAGACGCAGGGTTATTAATAGTGCTCTAAAAGGCATTTTAACAAACAAAGAAATCCTACAGGCTATAGATATTTGGGAGAAAAATTTTTATAACTCGCCCACTTTGCGTATACCTAGCTTTATTGGTAAAGCCCAAAAAGAGCTAAACTTTTCTGATGAGGTAAGAAAAAGTTTGCTTAGAAGTCTAAATAAGAGTCTAGCTAGTCCACTTGAATCACTTGAACCTGATCCCTACCAAAAACAAACATCTACAGAGAAAAAGCCAGTGGGCAAGTATTCTGTCTTTAACTTTTTACTCACAACTCTACTTACTAATCTAGGTGATGGAGAAATTAAAATACTACAGGAAGACTTGCACGCTAATCTTTCAAATGCAAATTTGAGCGTTGCTAGCAAACAAGACTTAAATAAATGGTTTACTTCAATAGCTACAAGTAACGTTAAGCAAATAACATCTAATCTTAAGCTTGCTGAAATGTCTGAAATTTTGGATATGCTATACAATTCTTTTTGTGAAATTTTGGGACCTATGAAAACAGACCAAGCTTTTGCCCAAGCCCTTAGAGATGCAGAGAAGTTACCAGAGGCGAGAAATTTCCCCCCCAAACAATTGTTTTAATGGTTAATGTACGTTCTGCTACCTCTGCAGATGTTCCTAAAATTTTTGAAAATATTGGTTATTGGGCATCTCAAGGTAAAATGCTAGTGCGTCCTATACAAGAAGTTTTTGAAAATCTACGCGATTTCTTTATAGCAGAGTTAATAACACCTGAAGGCACAAAGTTTGTGGGCAATGCTGCTTTGCATATCCTTTGGGGAGATATTGCTGAGATACGTGCTTTGGCAGTGTGCCCTGATATGCATGCTAAAGGTGCTGGTAAAAAATTAGTAGTGGCTTGTGAACAACAAGCTCGAGCTATGGGAATTCCCAAAATTTTTGCATGGACTTATGAAGTAGAATTCTTTAAGCGTTGTGGCTATACGCTCATTGATAAAAACAAGGATTTGCATCCTCGTGTTTGGTCTGAGTGTTTACACTGCCCCTTTTTTGTAGGTTGTAATGAAAATGGCATGCTGAAATATCTAGAGGGAGTACCTATACCTAAAGGGATTCCTGAACCACCACCTGCTCAAATCCCACCAAATGTATCTTGAATTTTAATTATTAAAAGTTTTTTCTATAAAGTTAGTGTACACCTCACCTCTTTTATAAGATTCATTATTAAGTACCTTGAGATGAAAGGGGATTGTGGTCTTAACACCATCTATTACGGTCTCTTTAAGAGCCCTTTCCATCCTAGCAATAGCCATTTCTCTTGTTGGTGCCCATGCTATAATTTTTGCAATCAAACTGTCATAGTTTGGGGGTATACGATAACCTTGATATACATGTGAGTCTACTCTTATACCCGGCCCACCAGGCCAATACACATCCCCAAGAGTTCCTGCCGAAGGGCGAAAGTCATTATCAGGGTCTTCAGCATTTACACGCACCTCAATGGCGTGCCCTTCTACTCTAACCTCTTTTTGTGCAAGGCTTAAACCCTCACCTGCTGCTATGCGAAATTGTTCTTGCACTAAATCGAAGCGAGTAATCATCTCAGTTACAGGATGCTCAACTTGAATTCGAGTATTCATTTCACCAAAATAAAAACTTCCACTACTATCTACCAAAAACTCGCAAGTCCCTGCCCCACGGTACTTAAGATGAGTAGCCAAGCGTACTGCTGCTGCTGCAATCTTTAAGCGTAATTTATTATCAAAAGCAGCTGTAGGGGCTTCCTCTAGTACCTTTTGATATCGGCGTTGAATAGAACAATCTCGGTCAAAAAAGTGGATTACATTGCCTTCACCATCACCAAACACTTGTATTTCAACGTGCCTAGGTGCCTCTAAATATTTTTCCATGTATACTTCAGGGTTGCCAAAGGCTGCTCTAGCTTCTTTTTGAGCACTAGCTAATTGCCTCTCTAAGTTGGCAGCACTACGCACTATGCGCATACCACGCCCACCACCACCTGCCGAAGCTTTGAGTATGACAGGGTATTTAATTTCCTCAGCAAAAGTTCTAGCTTCATCAAGAGATTGGAGAACATCAGAGCCAGGCACAACAGGTACCTTTGTTTCTTGAGCAACCTTACGTGCACTAGCCTTATCACCTATTGAACGTATTGTTAAAGGGTGAGGTCCTATAAATTTAATATTATGTTCCTCACATTTTTCAGCGAATTTGGCATTCTCAGCTAAAAAACCATAGCCTGGATGAATTGCCTCTACACCAGAAACAGTTGCTGCTGAAAGAAGGTTACGCACATTTAAATATGATTTAGGTGAAGGAGGTGGCCCAATACAAATAGACTCATCTGCTAAAAGAACAGGTAAAGAGTTTTCGTCTGCAGTCGAGTAGGCTACCACTGTTCGAATGCCAAGCTCTTGGGCAGCACGGATTATTCTTAAGGCAATTTCACCACGGTTAGCAATAAGTATTTTTCTAAACATCAGAGTCTATTAGCTTGGATCTAAGGTAAATAGAACTTGACCGTACTCCACAGGTTCTTCATTACGGACTAAAATTTCCACAACTTTACCTGCAACTTCAGCTTCTATTTCATTCATAAGTTTCATAGCTTCAATAATGCAAAGTACAGTGCCAGCATTGACTCTATCACCTTCTTTAACATAAGGTGGTGCTTCTGGAGAAGATGAGGCGTAAAAAGTACCTACAATAGGTGCAGTTACCTCAACTAATTTGGAGTCTGATTTATTTTCTTCAACAATACCTTCTTGGTTATCAGTCTGTGCCTGTGCCTGATGGGTGTTTTCATCAGCCGTCTCTATAATTGGTAAGTTGACAGTCTGAGCTTTAGAAGACCCTATTAAATCTTCGTTATGGCGCTTGATCTGCAATTTATAATCACTTGTTTCAAGAGCGAGTTCATTAATCTCTGCTTTAGAAACAGCACCCAATAGTTCACTTAAATCTTTGATGTCCATTTTCTACACACGTCCAAGATACTCACCAGAACGAGTATCTACCTTAATTACTGTACCTGTTTCTACAAAAAGGGGGACTTGTATACTAGCCCCTGTTTCCAAGGTAGCAGGCTTAGTACCCCCTGAAGCTGTATCACCTTTGACTCCTGGTTCAGTGTAGGTGATTTCTAACTCTACAGAATTAGGTAGGGTGATTTTAAGGGCTTTCCCTTGGTAGTAATCTACTTGAACTTCCATTGATTCTTTCAAAAACTTAGCACTTTCGCCAACTTGAGATTTACTTAGGGTGGGTTGTTCATAGGTATCTAAATCCATAAAGGTATAAGTTTCACCATCATTGTAAAGATATTGCATCTTTTTATAATCAATAAAAATGTCTTGAATTTTCTCACCATTATTAAAAGTCTTTTCTATAATTGACCCTGTTTCTAAATTTTTAAACTTACAAACAATTTTAGCTCCACCACGCCCCATTTTAATATGCTGATAATCTTGGCATTCCCACAAACCACCATCCATTTGCACCTTTGAATTACTCCTCAAGTCATTAACACTAATCATAATCTCCTCCGAAAAATTTAGACAAGACTACCTATAAGGCATCTCAAGAAAGTTACTTGCTAGTTTAACAGACTTGTTCTGAAATAAGGAATTAGGCAATAAGGCAGTTCCATAAACCAGCACAAACTCCTACTACATCGTCAACAAATCCCTTAATACGATTCCTAAAAGCATACACAAGAATCTTGAAACGCTTCATTCCTCCAATGGCATTCTCAACATATACACGTATCTTGCTCACTGCTTGGTTGTGAGCCTTCTGCTCTTTACTAAGCTTGGGATTAGGGTTGGCTTTGCTCTTCCTAGGTCTCTTATGAGGTATTGCAACATCTGCTCCTTCATAATCTTTCTCGATTCCTTGATATCCTAAATCTACTGCCACTTTAATATCCTCAAACCACTCCTCCTCAGGTGGAAATTCTTCCTTTAGCATTGCATAGTCATGGTTCCGTCCTCCAAAGGTTTGTCCCACAAACAAAATTACCTTCTCCTTGCTGCTTATCACTGTGTTTTTCTGCGTGTGGTTACCCTGTTTGCCACTGTATAACTCCTGTTGCATTTCATCATCCTTTGGGCGTTGATGTTCTCGCTCTGTAACATCAATCAGTATTTCGTCAAGTCCCTCAAAAGCTGCTTTGAAATCCTCTATGTTTTCAAACTCTCTAGCTGGCATATATCCCAAACCACTTAGAGTTTTCGCCATTATTGGTGTAAGACGTTGTACCCAAGCATGGGCATTAGATCGTGATAAATCAAATTTCTCCGCTAGAACATCAAACGTTGGGTAAAGTCTAAGGTAGTAAAGAATAAAGCACAGTTTTATATTGACTGTACTTAGTTTACTGTTTCTTCCTCCTCCTGGCTTACGATGTACTTTCCCTGCTTCTAGAGCCTTTTCATAACGTTGCTTTTCATGGTCTTCTAAAGCTTTAGCAAATGCAGGTTCTAGTTCCTCTACTTTCTTTTCGCTCAATCCTGTTATACTTCTTACTTGTCGGTCATCTCTTGGTAGTAACATTCCTTTATTTTGACCGATTTATTTATTTCAGAACCACTCTAACATCTTAGAGTGGTTGATTATTTTAATTGCCAAATACTTTACAACTTACAGTAACAATGATAATCCAGTAACCACATTTCCTTACTTGCACTTTCAATTGAACAATAACTTCTAACTTAAAACTAATGAAGATGCTTTACTTACGTAACTCAAAACTTACAAAAAAATCACAAGTTCTCAATATCTTTATATAATGAGGCATTAGGAGATTGCTTTAAGCTTTAAAATGGAGGTTATTTATTATGAGCTTTTTATTGAGAGATGAGTACTTGACAAATATCGAGGAAATTGACAAACAACACAAGAAATTAGCCACTTTAATTGATAACTTACAAAGAATAGCAAATGAAGATGATCCTGATTTTAGAAAAGCAAAAAGGGTTATTTTGTTTCTAGGTGTACATGTAAGGATGCATTTTTCGTATGAGGATGAGTGGTTAGCTAATCACGAATGTCAATTAAGCGAAAAAATTAAAAGTATCAATGAAGATTTTCTCAGGTTATATCAGGTTTTAAAAAATAAGGGCGAAAGAAAAGGTATAGACAAGAACTTGTTGGAAATGTTGTACGAACCTGCTAGAAGCTGGTTCATTGAACATATGAGTCTAACCAGCCCTGCTATTCGTAAAGCACTAGAGGATAGCACTTTAAACCCTCCACTCTCAATAGTAGCACGTCAAATACAAAAACAGAGCCAAGTTTTAAGTATAGCTACTTTCTAAAAAAGGTCTCCATATTGTACTTACTTTTGCATCTTTTGTTATCTTAATTAAAAGGGTAAAATGTATACTAAAAACGGAAGATAATTAACGAAGATAATTAACATTTTGCATCGGAAATTCTTCCACAATAATTATGTGCTACGCACCTAATAAATCTTAAAGAGTAAATCTCTAATAAGTCGTTTTCAGTGTATATCATGGTGTAATGTATGAAGATCTTTCGTGTAGTTTACTCTTGGAAGAATTCAGGATTAGTATTACTTGCCTTGATAAGGTAAGGTATCTGGACATCATATATCGAATGTCTTTTTGCAGAAGAAGGAAGTGAGCATAGTAAGTGTTAGAAGGTCTTTTAGTTGAACTGATCGCAGTCATTGCACTGTCTGTAGTGATTTATCTGTATCGCCTTGCTGTTATAAATCAGTTGGATGATGTTTTTGGTGCAAGTATCTTGTTTATTCAAGAGGAGAATGGGAAATGGTTTCGGAGAGGTATTGGACTTGGTGAAGGACAAATCAAAGGGCATTTTCTTATTCGGCATGACAAAATAGCAAAGTTTCTTGAAAAGGCTGCAGCAAAAGCTACGCCAGATGATCCGTTTATTCGTATAAAAAATGAATCTAGATACAAAGCTCTCATCAGCACTATGATAGGCAACGCATCCTTACTATTTCCTGATAAGATACACAACCTTGTTAATAAAATGAAGGGCAAGACATATGAGCGATATTATGGGGAAGATAAAGTATTGATAGTCTTGATTAAGAGATTCCAGACAACTGACGATTTGTCTCACAGGGGAATCAATAAATTAACTGCAATAGTGGTTTTTGAGAAAGACCTTCTTGAAACATCAGAAGAAGAGATTGATGTGGATTTAGAGCATTTTGGAACTAGAGAAAAATTGCTTAAGGAATTAAAAGAAATTGTGGCAAGCTCTCCACGGGAAAAGGATGGAAACCTAATTCTTCAAAATGAAGATGGAATGGTTGGATTCACATTGATGCTTAGCTGATAGTTATATCTAGTGGTATTGTACAGTGAGGCTTGAAAATTTAGGTGTTGGCTTCTAATGGTTAGTTTTGTTAAGCTAGAACTAATATTGCTTATCCTAACTAAGTAAAGTGTCACAAATAAGTATAGTAGTTAGAATTTAGATTATTTTTAAATCATAGATGTCACAAAAAGTCCTTTTTCTTAAAACCTTATCTTTCTATGCTGTAGGGGTTAAACGTTTTGAACTCCTACACACTGAATTACTAGCAATATTTTACTTCTCAACTAGGACTATGTTTTACAGAATTGAGTTTTTATTTTGGGAAAGAAGTTTTCTGGGTACAAGGCTACTAACTTTTGAGTTGAACAAGGAGATTTAAATGGATAAACGTTCGTTTACTGCTTTTATTGTGTTCTTAGCAATCTTGGCCTCATTAGCCTATATTTGGCAACCTTGGAGTGACGACACCCCCTTAAAACTAGGCCTTGATTTGCAAGGTGGTTTAAGGGTAGTTTTGCAAGCTCAAGAAGAAAATCCTGGCCAAGACAATCTTATTGCTGCACGTAGTGTTATTGAAAACCGTGTAAACGAGTTTGGTGTTGCTGAACCAATTGTTCAGACTAGTGGTGATAGGCGTATCATAGTCGAATTGCCAGGCTTGGCCACTAGTGAAGTTACAGTATCTTATAAGGTCAATCAAGATGTGGATATAGCTGCTGTACGAACTGCTATCGACAATTTGGATTTTAGTGGGGTAAGTGGTTCAGAAACTGTTATTGAGGAAACTTCAGAAGACACTGAAAGTAAGAATATTTCTTTACAAGTAAATGTTGGTGTTAGTGAAAGTGATTATTTTGCTGAGCTTTTAGCTGAAGAATTAGGAGCAGAACTTCTGAATGTTGAAGCCACTTTTGACCAGCAGCGCGCCCTTGATTTGATAGGGCAACAAGCAGTGCTCGAGTTTCGCCTAGTAAAATTAGAGGCTGCCGGGAAAAATGCTACCTCCATGACAGAAGCAGATTTAGAAGAGGTTGCTTTTACTGGGGATATTTTAGCAACTGCTCGAGCTGATTTTAACCAAGGTGGTCATACCGCTGTTGGTGGAGCTGTAGCAGTATTTTTTGATATCAAACAAAAAGATTCTGCCGCTTTTGCACGTTTTACAGGGGATAACATAAATCGCCGCATGGCTATAGTACTTGATGGCTCTGTTATGAGTGCCCCAATTTTGCAAGGTGTTATTAGTACTAACGGTCAGATTACTGGCTTAGCTGACCTAGAAGAGGCTAGTGACTTGGCTTTAGTTTTACGTAGTGGCAGTTTACCAATAAACCTAGAAGTTCAAGAAATCCGTGCTATTGGCCCTACTCTTGGTGAAGACTCTATAGAGGCAGGTAAACGTGCTGCTTTAATCGGTGGTGGAGCTGTTGTTGTTGCTATTTTACTTTATTATGGCCCTCTTTTTGGTTTTGTGCTGACAATAGGTCTAGCACTGGTTATGCTTTTCGTTTTTGGTGCTTTAGCAGGCCTCAACGCTGTTCTTACTCTACCGGGCTTAGCAGGTTTAGTGCTTACTATTGGCGCTGCTGTAGACGGTAATGTCATTTCTTTTGAGCGCATTAAGGAGGAATTGCGAGCAGGTAAAGGTTTACGTCTTGCTATGCGAAATGGTTTCCAAAATTCACTTTCAGCTATTATAGATGCTAATGTCACTACACTCTTAGCAGCAGCTGCGCTTTATCAATACACAAGTGGTCCTGTACGTGGCTTTGCAGTAACACTAGCTATAGGGATTGTCTCAGCAGTATTTGTGAATACTGTTGTGGTACCTTTTATATTAGAGGTTTTAACTCTACGCCTGAAAAGACCTCTGCTATTCAATCCCAAGGGTTTTGAGAGCCTTAAATTTGTAAGTAAAGCACCTTTAGTCCTGGGCCTTTCAGGAATTTTAGCATTGGGTTCTATTGCCCTTATTCTTACTCGTGGTGTAAACCCCTCAACAGACTTTACTGGTGGCAGCAATGTTCTTTACGAGGTGACTGAAGGTACTAACGTAAACACTGTACGTAATGCTATTGATAACTTAGCCATTGAGGGTATAAGCGGAAGTAACGCTACCATTCAAGAAGTTTTTGATAATACTATTACAGGCAAACTTATATCAGTGCGTGTGCCTCTAACTCCTGAAAATGAGAATAGTAGCCAATTTCCCAATGAATTAGCCAACGCTATCAAGGCTGACCTTTTACAAGCTGACTTTGTCGGGCCAGCTGTTGGTGAGGAATTGCGTAATGCTGCTTTTATAGCTGTATTAGTTTCTATAGCCCTGATTTTAATTTATGTAGGATGGCGATTTTGGCCAAATTGGATTATAGCTATTGCTGCCATTGTGGCAGTTATTCACGATGTAGGCATTGTTCTAGGGGTTAACAATGTGCTTGGCGCAGAGTTCAGCATCCCTGTTTTGGCTGCCATTTTGTTTGTTGTGGGCTATTCGCTTAACGACTCTATAATTATTTCTGATCGTATTCGTGAAAATTTCAAAAAAATTAGAGGATTTAAATACCAACAATTAGTAGATTTATCTGTTAATCAAACCCTTTCTCGTACACTTGTCACTTCAGGAACAACCCTTTTGCCTATTTTAGCTCTATTTTTCTTTGGTGGTAGTGTTTTACGTGACTTTAGCGCCACCTTACTTATCGGCGTTGCCGTAGGCACATACTCATCAATTTTCATTCTTGCTCCTACAGTGGTGTGGTTCAAGCAACATCAACGTGCAACTAAGCTAAGCTCTAATAAGTCTCGAGCAACTAAATAATTACCTGATAATGGAGTATGTTGTAAACCATAACGTTTACGATTTGGCACATGGAAGATGACGAATCAATGGAAAAGAAGAAGTTGTTGGACCAGAATAAGTTAATACTAGATGCCTTGGTACAAACTGGGATGAAAAAAACTTTATGGATATTAGCTCTGCTTCTAGGTACTTGCATGGCACAAGATGATTCACAAGCAGCCGACATAGTTATGACTATGGTGCTATTTACACAGTCAATGAAAACCAAATGTGGGTTGAGGCTCTTGCGATTAAAGGGGGCAAGCTTGTTTTTTTAGGACTAAATGAAGCAGTAAAACCGTTTATTAGTACTAGCACTGAAGTAATTGATCTAGAAGGCCTTATGGTTATACCGCAAGTTGTATCGAAAAAACGCCATTTTCACTTTCAAAAACACTGTTACCAAAGCCAGTATCACCACTTTTCTACTTTTTTCAAGTAGCCACAGCATATCATTGACAAAATAGGGATATATTTTTATAGTGTAGCCATAGTGGCTACTACAAACAATATGCACCTAGAGATCCAGTATGCGAATACAGATAAGCCAGTAGGAGTAATACGTAGCAGCTATCGTGAAGATGGAAAAATAAAACACAAACAATTCGGAAGGATAACAGGACAAACTCTAGAGCAACTTAAAATGTTACAGCTAACCTTTCGTAATGAGGTTATTGCTAAAAGTAATCCAAAAGCTGTACAAATAGTAGGCAGTAAAGAATATGGAGCAAGTCATACGATATTGTCAATGATTAAGGAAATAGGATTAGATAAGGCAATGTATTCACAACCCCAGCCATGGGTGAGTAACATAAGCGCGATGATAATAGGTAGGATAATATTTGCTGGAAGCAAGTTAGCATTATGCAATCAATATAATAATAGTAGTCTTTGGGAACAATGTGGAGTAGAAGGAAGACCAGATGTAAGAAAACATTGTTATGAGGCATTAGATAGACTGCTAGCAAGACAAAAAGGAATTCAGAAGAAGTTAGCCAAGAAACATCTCAAGAATGGAAATCTTGTACTATATGATGTCACGAGCAGTTATTTGGAAGGCCAATACACAAATAGCGAATTGGTAAAATATGGATATAACCGAGACGGGAAGAAGAAACATGAACAAATAGTAATAGGATTAATATGTAATGGAGAAGGTTGTCCAGTAGGAGTAGAAGTTTTCAAGGGAAATACTAAGGATCAGACAACAGTTTCAAACAAGATAGGAGAACTAAAAGAGACGTATGAAATAAAGCAAGCGATATTTGTAGGGGATAGAGGAATGGTAACAGAAGCAATAGCAGAAGAATTAGAGGAAAAAGGTGTAAAGACAATAGGAGCACTAACAAGGGCTGGAATACATAAACTAATAGAAAAAGGAATAATAAAGCCATCTGAGTTCAATGAAAAGAAGATAACAGAGGTAGTAAACGCTGAAAATCCAAGTAGAAGATACTGTTTATGCAAAAACCCTGAATCAGCAAAACGAGATGCAAAAACGAGAGAAAAACTGATTGAACTGACGACTGAGGAGCTTGAAGAAATAGCAAACTACAAGCAAAAAACAACTGTAGAGGTATTGGGAGCACGAGTAGGAAAAGTGCTACAGAAATACAAAATGGGTAAATATATTAGTTGGAAAGTAACAGGAGATAATAAAGAAAAGGAATCAACCAAACATAAGCTGTTATGGAGTAAAAAAGAAGGGGCAATAGCAAAAGCTAAGGATCTAGATGGATGTTATGTAATAACAACCAAAGTAGATGAAAAAACGATGGACAAAGAAGAGGTTGTGACTAGCTACAAGAAACTAGAGCAAGTAGAAAAAGCATTCCGCAATTTAAAAACAGTGCAGTTAGAAATGCGACCTGTGTATCATAATCTAGATCATCGTATCAAAGCACATGTATTTTTATGTATGCTAGCGTATTATGTGCAGTGGCACATGCAAAAACGATTAGGACCATTGTTCAAGAAGGACAAAAAAGGATGGGAAAGAAGATGGACGTTTGTACAAGTAATAGAAACACTGAAAACAATCACCAGAAATAGAATTGAAACAAATGGAATGTCTTTTTATCGGAACACTGTTCCAGACGAAGAGCAAAAATATATCTTAGACCTGATGGGGGTCGAGATGTAGCCATTTTTTATAAAAAATAATTTCACCCTAAAACCTCAAATAGCACGGGATTTTAGGGGTCAAAAACCCTACTTTTTGATGACAAAATGCGTTATACCTAGTTTTCAAGATGCTCATCTCCATGCTATCGAAGCAGGCATGAATGAGGCTATTTGTTTCTTTCCAGAAGAGGCAACTTTCAGAAAGTATGAACGGTTAAGCTCGAGACTGTGCTAAAGAATGGCAAGACGGAGATTGGGTGATTAGTGGAGGAGTATATGTAGGAGGTCTTTTAGGCAGAGGTGAATTACCAATAAGTGTGCTTGACCGTGCGGTACCTGACAAACCTATGCTGATTATAGATAGTGTTGGTCATGGAGCATGGGTTAATACAAAGGCTTTACAGGCTGTTGGATATGACAAGCTTGAGGAGCAACCTCAAGGTGGTTTAGTACATCGTGACTCAGCTACAGGACAACTATCAGGTGTTGTTTTTGAAAATGCCTATCAACAATTACAAGATATTGCTTGGCAACCTGTGAACTGGAAGCTTGAAGAAAGCGCTAATGGCTTGCGTGTAGCCCTTAGCCAACTTGCAGAAAATGGGATCACAACAGTAAGTGATGCTGGTGGGTATTGGCCTCGGGGTCACGATAACATTTGGTATCAACTGAAGGGCAAGGAGATGACTGTGCGTGCCAGTAATGCCCTTTATGTATATCCTGATAAACCATTTGATGAGCAAATAAAAGAGTTAGAAAAACGTTTTAGCAATGATGTTAATGCTTGAGTTCGCCTTAATCAGGCAAAAATTTATGTGGACGGCATTCTTAGCTATGGCACAGCAGCACTCTATGAGCCTTATGATTTACTGCCACCAGGGCCGTTGTCTGCAACACAAGGATTCTTATATTTTGAATCAGAGGTACTTAAGCACTATGCTATTGCCCTTGATGAAGCAGGTTTTCAACTGCATTTTCACGCTACAGGTGATAGGGGTGTTGGACTTGCACTAGATGCAATAGAAGCAGCGCAAATTGCTAATAGTACACCTGATCGTCGTCACCGCATTACCCATCTTTATCAAGTTGCAGCAAAAGACCAACCACGTTTTAAAGAACTTGGCGTTATAGCTGATTTTCAGGTTAGCGATAGTAATATTGACCCTGAGTATATAGATTACATGTATGAAGTTTTGGGGGCTCGAGTAGATGAGTTTTTACCTGTTGCTGCCATATTACAAGCAGGCGCAACTGTAACCTTAAGTAGTGATTGGGATGCGGAGTCACTTTCACCCTTTGACTCAATTCAAAATGCTCTAGCAAGAGATTTTCAAGCAGTTCCTGACCTAGCAACGGCAATTAAGATGAAGACTACTAACACTGCCTATTTATTGCATCAAGATAAATTAACAGGATCACTCGAGCTAGGCAAAGCAGCAGATTTAATAGTTATAGATCAGAATCTTTTTGAAATTCCAGTGACAAGTATTAACAAAACTAAGGTGTTATTAACTATGCTTGCTGGTGAGGTTGTCTATCAGCACCCAGATTTCTGATTTTTTATATACTCTGCATGGGTAAGAGTTGGACCTTTTGAAACAGTGCTTGGAAAAACCTTAAAAGTCTTTAAGACCTTCAAGGTTTGGGCAACCCAAAATTAAGATTCCTGCAACAATAATAATTAATCTGCCCGCCTTGCTTTAAAAGTGGATTGATCACCTTGATAAAAGTCAATGAAACCCTTTATCTCATTATAATCAGATAGCATCAACCAACCACTACCACTTGCAGAATCCATCTCATCAGAACCTTCCCAACTGAAAGTAAAACGCCCATCTTCTTCACGATTACCCTTAATATGACCTTCTACAAGTCCGAACTGAAATGTGCCAAGGGTGTTGGATCTGATTTTCACATATGCTTGACGCTCCATGTTAAAATAGTCCTCATCCCACATTTCCATCTCATAGATGTGCCACATACCAATAAAAGGATTGCTAATTTTTTCTTGCTTAAATACATTCACACTAAACACTCTCTATCCCAACAGCTACAATATAATCATTTTCTACTTTAAGTTGAATTCTTGGTAAGGGCTCTACTGCTGGTCCACTTATTGCTCGACCTGCTTTAAGGACATTAAAAAGACTTAAGTGGCAGTGGCAAACCAAGACAGGATCGTTGACACGATGATTCGCAGCTAGGGTAATTGCTTCAACATCCCGGATAAAATTTACAGGGCAACCTAGATGTGTACATATACGACTAAATGCTATAAAATGCCTTCCCTGCACGCTAATACCTCCACTTATAGGCCTAGGGGTGTATAAGGCTATAGCGGGTACAGTTCCTAGCATAAACTCAGCCTTGTCCCAAACGTCGCTGAAGTCATTCAGAGGAGCTATTAAAGTAGGCTCTTGCTGAACAAAAGTAGGTGTCTCTTTAGGTTTTAGTTTTTGGAAATGAGTTTTATAGGCTCTTTGGATAATCCCAATAATGCCAATGCTAGCTATTAGTACCGGAATGCGCCAAAGCCACTTGTTTAAGCGGCGGCGCTTTATATCAACAGAAATTTTCTTAGAGCTATTAGCTTCCATATACTATATTAGCTTCTATAATTATACTACTAGTTACTGGGCATGAGCAGTATCAGCAAGTCTTATTAAAGCTCTTGCTGCTAAAGAGTGGTTTGGGTTAATGTTAAGTGATGTTTCATAATTGATTCGAGCATTTTCTAAGTCACCTAACTCCTCATATGCTTGGCCAAGCAAATAAAATACTTCTCCTTGCACAAGAGGAAAATCCCCTCCATCTTTACCTTCTAGTAAATCAAGCAAATTTTGTAAAACTATGATAGTTTCGTTGTAAAGGCCTTGGTAGCTAAATAATTTGGCCTGGTTAATGTAAGCCCAAGGGTTTTCTTTTCCTTTAGGAAAACTAGTAGCGCGCTGGTAAGCTTCTAAAGCTTTTCTATAATCACCCTGTTGCCAAGCCGTGCGACCTATGTCCATAGCAATAACATAACTAGGCTCGAGCTTATAAGCTTTTTCAAGCAAAGATAGTGCTTTGTCAGTATTGGAGTTAGCAGCTTCTAGAAGACCCTCGAGCCAAAAATAGCAAGCAGATGTGTTACCTACAAGTGCTTTACCTTCATTAAGCTCAATTTTAGCTTCAGCAAAGTTACCAGTTAGGTAAAGTGCATAACTATAAAGATAATGAGCTTCTGCTTTTTCAGGAAAGTTCTCAACAAGCTTTGGCCCTTCAAATTGAGCCATAAAGGCATACTGACCTAACTCAATAAGATTTTCTACTTTAGCTTTAGCTTCTTTCCATGATTGTGCATAGCTAGAACACCCCCACACTAAACAAAGAGTTATTTGCAAATAGTAAAAATGTCTGAACAAAATGGGCTTCCCCATATGTTCAGACTATATTGAGCTTTTATGAGACGCTTAAGGTCGTCAATTACCTACCATCAAAATAAACTTCACGTCCATTAAGAGGTTGCAGAGGACGATTATTATTATGCAAGACTCCACTAAGAGCATCTAATTGCTCACGTGACATGCTAATGGGTTCAACCATTACATTCCAATTAACACCTTCACTACATGGTGGTGTGGTAAGTGAACCTGTATAATGATAAACTTGCCTATTGCTGGGCAACAAATCTTCAGCATTTACTGAAGCCTCAAGAGATAACTCACTCCCTGTTTGCTTAGGTAAGTTAGCGATAATATCGCTAAAGGCTAAATTTTCCTCTCCTTCGTAGATCATAACTCCAACAACCACTAACTCTGTTTTCCCATCAGCTGTTTTATGTGCATGTACAAAGTGAGCTTCAGCCTCTGCCAGTTCACTATTTATAGCGTGCTCACTAGGTGCATGAAAGTGAAATTGTAGTAACTGGTACTCTTTGTCAGCTATCTTTATACTACTACCACTATCATAGTTAATTTGCACAGTATGGCCATTGTTTAGAATATTCATGACACTAGAGGAATAGTTAAACTCTATATCATCTATGTCACTTACTAAAACATTATTTATGTCAATAGGAGATTGATTAGTACCTTCACAACAAAGCACATAATCTTCACTAAGTGAGCCCCAGTTTTCAGGTCCTGTTTCCCCCTCATAGCTCCATAGAGAGCTTTCAGAAGCCAAACTCATAAATAAAACTCCAAAGCTGATCAGCATAATGAATAAAAGCCAATCAGCATAATAAATATTTTGTGCACAAACATTTCTCCTCAACTAATTTCATTTCATAATGCATTTGGCATCTTAACTGGATATTTGATGTTTGTGCAAGTCAAGATGATGCTAAACTATATGAATGTCTAGAGCAACCCAACTAGTTAAATCTGATGTTTCATTTGATGATTATCTCAATTTTGAGCAGAAAAGTTTAACCAAACATGAGCTGGTACATGGGCAGCTTTTTGCAATGGCTGGCGCTAGTGACAAACATAACCGACTTTCTGGTCGATTATATGCTCAGTTGCTAACGGCAGAAGCAAGTCCTTGCCGAACATACATTGCTGACATGAAAGTGAAGTTGCCAAACAATGTAAGTTACTATCCTGATATTTTGGTAACTTGTGATCCAGACGACAATGCAGATTATTTTAAGCAAAATCCCTGTTTAATAATTGAAGTCTTGTCTGATTCTACTGAAGCTGTTGACCGTGGCGAGAAATTGCTTAACTACCATAAGGTAGAGAGTTTACAAGCCTATGTTTTAGTGAGCCAAAAACTTCCTTACCTAGAAATATATACTAAGCAAGAAAATGGTATCTGGCATTATGAAAGCAAAGAGATAGGAGCTCAAATAGATCTACCTTGTATAGGTTTGTCTTTATCAGTTGATGAACTTTATCTTGATCTTTGAACCTTGCTTATTTTTGTAGGGCTTCAATAGTAGGGAGATGTGTTAACTCATCAACATCCATAGCAATACCAGCCCTCTCAATAAAGACAGCTTTAATGGGCTCACCAAGCTTTTTGCTAATATGACCTTCTAACCTAGCTACACTTAGTGTCCTAGTCAAAAACCTTATAGTAATGTCAAACCCTATAAGTCTAGCTAAAGCGAATAAATTTTTACGAGCCTGGTAAGCTCTTTCAGCAAAAGGGATAAGCCTTTTTGCAGCACTAGCCTCTACAAGCATAAGGCTACCCCCCGTAAACTCTCCTTCTTTAAGTTTGGCATAAGTGCGTTTTTGCTCAGGGAATTCTTTTTCTACTGCAGACCTTGGAATAACTGGGTAAAATATAGCTGCGTCTTTGCATAAAGTAATAAAATGGTCTATATCCTCAGAAGTTAACCAAAGCAAATCAGAGCTTATAACCAAAATGTCTTGCTTTGGGGTATAATCTAAAGCAGCTTCTACACCTCGGCTTAAGGTTTCAGTAAATCGCTTACCTGCACCTAGCACTAAATCAAATAATGAACTAAATTGAGTGTCTTGTGTGCCTACGTAAATGATGTTTTTTACGTTTTTACTTTCTTTTAATGCTTCTAGTACATAACTTACTAATGGTCTGCCCTTTATAGGGATAAGTGCTTTGCTGGTGGTGCCAAAATGTTTGGCCAGAGGTTCATTTTCATCACCTCCAGCGAGGACAACTGCTGTAACAAATCTAGAATTATTCATTGTTATGAGGTAGCTATTTCCTGTAAATCTTCAGTGTATAGGAAACCATATTTATACACTAGGCTTTTTTTCAGGCTATCTTTTTGAAGCTTAAGAGGGAAGCTAAGCTCACAAGGGTGTGTTACTTCTTTATGTGAAGCAATAAGAGCACAGTGCAAAGTACCTAAGCCACTTGAGGCCTGAGAGCCTAACATCACCCCTTTATTAGCTTCTTTAGCCTTTTTTAACATAGCTAAAGATTCCGTAAAGCCTGTACGAGCAGTTTTAATATTCAAAATATCAAAAGTGTCAAAAGATAATTCTCTTTCTAGGTCGGCAAGCGTAAAACAACTGTCATCTGCAATAATAGGCAAGATTTGAGCAGCTTTAAGTTCTGCTCTAGCCTTAATAAGATGCACTGGAAGTGGCTCCTCAACATAAGCAATACCTAGTTTAGCTAGATGCTCGAGTTCTGCAAAAGAATCTTCAGGAACCAGCATCTCATTAGCGTCAGCATACAAAATTACCCCTGTACCAGCAAGCTCGTGTGTAAGTGCTTGAATGATTTTCTCATCTTGAGCTTTGTCCCTACCAATTTTTATTTTAAAAACACTAACACCTCGTTTATATACCTCTTTAGCTTCTGCTAGCATCACCTCTAAATCATTTATCCCCAAGATATAGCTCACACGGATGTTTTCTTGATCACCTGAATATTGTTCAAACAAGCTTTTACCTTGGGCTCGAGCTCTAGCTTCACATATAGCAATATCAAGTGCTCCTTTGGCACAATAGTTATTTTTAATACTGTGAATAACTTCCTTAATAGCTTTCTCATCATTTAGTGAAATACCAATGAGTTTAGAAGCAAAATGCTCCGCTACTACAGCCTCAATGCTGAAAATAGTTTCACCATAGATAGTAGGTCTCACAGGAGCTTCAGCAATACCCCACAAGTCATTATTTGCAACTACCTTTATAAGTACATGCTCTAAAGAGTTTAGTTTACTACCTTTCCCCCAATGCAAAGCACCTTTCATAGGTAATTCAAGTACTTGAGTAGAAATGCTTTGTATGGAGTGCTTAGAATTTTTCATAACTTAATAATAAAGTATCCAATTGGAGGTAGTTTTATAGGAAACATGAAAACATATAACATAGCTGTACTTCCTGGTGATTTTATTGGTCCTGAGGTAATTGAGGCCGCAATTAAAGTGCTTGATGCTGTGGCTAAAAACTATAACTTTGAGCTTCATTACAATTATTTGCCCTTTGGGGGTAATGCCTTAGATTCACATGGACTTCCACTTCCTGAAGAAACAAAAGTTGCTTGTAGTGAAGCAGGTGCAGTATTAATGGGCTCTGCTGGAGGTCCTGTAGGTGATCACCCTTGGAACAAGATGCCCCGTGAAAGGCGAGTTGAATCGGGCATACTTGGTATTCGCAAGCACTTAGGTGTTTTTGCAAACCTACGCCCTGTAAAAGTTTTTGAGGGTTTAGAACACTTATCACCATTAAAAAATGAAGTTGCCACAGGAACTGACTTAGTAATAGTTCGTGAACTAACAGGGGGCATTTACTTTGGCAAGCCTTCAACAATTGAGCCTGAAAAAGGACTCTCTACTATGATCTATGAAAGGTACGAAGTAGAAAGAATTGCTCGAGTTGCATTTGAAACTGCTAAGATACGTGGTGGCAAGGTAACAAGCGTTGATAAAGCTAATGTTTTAGATGTTAGCCAGTTTTGGCAAGATGTTGTTATAGGTATTCATCAAAGTGAGTTTAAGGATTTGGAGCTCGAGCATCTTTATGTAGACAATGCTGCTATGCAGATTGCTAGTAATCCTAAACAATTCGATACAGTTGTTACAGGCAATCTTTTTGGTGATATTCTTTCTGATCTTGCTGCTGTAATCCCTGGTTCTTTAGGGGTATTACCTTCTGCTAGCCTTGGAGGAAAAGTAGGGCTCTTTGAACCTGTACACGGTAGTGCTCCTGATATAGCAGGTCAAGACAAAGCTAATCCTACAGGCACAATACTTTCCGCAGCTATGATGTTACAGCATGGCCTAAAAGAAAATGATGCTGCTAGAGTTATTGAAGGGGCAGTTCAAAAGGTACTCAAAGAGAATCCTACTCAAGACTTAGGAGGTATGAGGGGAACCTTAGAATTTACCGAAGCAGTAATTAAAATAATAAGTAAAGCTTAGGTAATTAAATGGCAGCATGGCCCGACAGTAACCAAATTCACTCTCTCATCTACCTAACACCCTTCTATGAGCACGATAGATAAAGTTAGTAGTGTATTTAAGGCTTATGGAGGTTTTATGAAAAAAATAACTATAATTTTACTATTTATTGGAACTTTTTTTAGTTTTGCACTAGCTCAGGAAGATCAAGAAAATCCTATTGCTACTAGAATTGAATATTATGTAGTTAGCGAAATTACTGCTGAAGATGGCAGCAAAGAAGAGCGCTTTAGTGAATTAAGTAAAGTATACCGTGGTCAGGTTATAGAATATCGCTTGATTGCTAGTAATCAAGGAGAGATAACTTTACCAGAAGAAATCGTGGTTCTAGCTATGCCTATTCCTGATGGAACTGCCTATGTAGATGGCTCCGCTACGCCATCTTCAGACAAGGTATTAACTGAATTTACTGTAGATAATGAAAACTTTGGTGAACAGCCACTTATGGACAAAATAGCTAGTAATGAGGGTGTAGAGGAGGAAGTTATTATTGATCCCAATCGCTATAAATCTGTGCGTTGGACAATGTTAACGCCCTTTGAGCCTAATGAAGAAATCACTTTTGTGTATCGTGTAAAGGTAAAGCGTTAAGTTTGCAAGAGGGTCGGGTAGTAGTTAGTATTTAAGAGGAGATGAGGAGCTAAGCAGGTAGAAAAGGTACTCATTCCCGCGCTCCTACCCTTCCATTTTCCTTATGATGATAAACTTCTTGCAAACCACCAGAAATTTCTTCCCATGTAACAATCTCATCAAGATAAATAACATTGACAGGACAAGATACAGTACAGGCATTACAGCCATTACATTGTTCAGGTAGCAACTTTAATACAGAAACATTGCCTTCTGTTGAATTCTCATTCTCAAATTCACGGCTAAAAGCACTTGTGGGACAAACGTTGGTGCATACAGGGCATAAAATGCAGCCTTCTTTTACTCGAGGCAGTGGCCATGCCACTTCTGCCTCTGGTGCAAGTTCAGCTAGTTTTAACACCTTAAACTTTTTATTGTGCTCTAAGGGCAAAGTACTTTCATCTTCTGGAACTAAATGCTCTAAAGGAGCAAGAACATCAGCCGCTCCAGCTTGGAAATTATGCAAATTACCTCTTAAAAACTCGCGACGACTTAGTTTATCAGGCAAGTCAGTAGCAGCAAACTTCTCTTTAATTAGTATGTTAGCAGTTATGTTTAGTCCAACAATCTCAGCAAGAGTGCGAGCTTCAGCTAAGATATTTTCTACTGCACTAATAACGTTTTCATTACCAATAGGGCAATTACAACAGTCATTTCTGACCAAGTTTACTTTACGTTGCTTACCTGCTAAACGTAAGATGTCTGTTGGCTGTAAACGTCCTAGGCATTGTATGCTTTGTGAATTACCCTTAACCTGTGAACATTTGAGAGGAGTACCTGTTTGGTAACTTATGCTAGGCTCGAGTGCCTGCGAGGGACAAGCCTGTACACAAAGTCCACAACCACTACAATCAAGCTCATCAATTTCCACCTGCCTTTTAATTTCTATTACTTCATGGGGACAAGCTTTTTTGCACTTTTCACAACCACCTATTGCATGAGTAACTACTAGGCAATGTTCGGGGGTGTATTTAGGTTGAATGCTAGTAGTTTTAGTTATAAAACTTAAAAGTTGATCAAACATTTTTATATATACTTTCTACAGCTTGAAAATGGATATTAAACTCATTCCCAAAAAGCTTGGGAATACCTACTTCGGACACCCTGCATCCTTCATTCAGGTAGTTTGTAATGTGCAAGGTGCGTGAACATAAAATGTTCAAAATTAACCCATTTTGAGTATAGCCCTCAGTTCGCTCAAAACTACAGAGAAGTCTAAATATGCTCTCACATCCCTCAGAGTCCTGCCGTAAATCTTATGAACATCAATCATAGAGCACAAGGTTTTGCACCCACCAAATTTACCTTAACCTTGCTATCTTCATAATTATCCCAGTTAGCTACTAATGTATTTGCTATAGCAAGATCAATAGGTGTAGTTATCTTCATAAGCCAGTTACTACCCTCTATAAAGGCAATCCTGTGCTCTAAGTGCCACATAAGCCCAGCATCATCTGTAACTTTAAGATTTTTTTCTAAAGCATTCAAATGTGCTCTCAAGATAAGTTTACGTTCAAAACCTTGTGGGGTTTGAATGGCCTTTAACTGTGAACGATCAACTACTTTACCAGTGACAGTTTCAATCAAGGTATCACTTACATTTTTAGCAACAGTCGCAGCATCATTTTCTTTTACCGCTTTAATAATAGCTTGAATAATACTAGAAGCCAAAAATGGTCTAGCAACATCATGAATAAGGACTATGTCAGCATGGCTAGCCCTAAGAAGTTTAAAAACACTAACTTGTCTAGTATCTCCACCAACTATTACCTTAGCCTTATCTTTTAAAAGTTTATTAGCCTCAAGTAAAGTTTCTTGTGAAACCGCTACAATAATCTCATCTACATCTAAAAAAGCATTGACAACTCTTTCTAAAAGAGTTGTGCCACCTAGTTCTAAAAAAGCTTTTGGTCCTTTGCCCAAACGTATACCTCTGCCTGCAGCAGGGATTAGAGCAGCTACTCTCAAGGCTTACCACTCCAACGCCTAGACCTAGAATTGGGAATACTCAGAAGGTCTAATGTCCTTGCAGTAATAGTACCTATTAAATCATTTATAGTTGTAGGTCTGTGATAGAAACTTGGCGCAGCAGGTAAAATACTAGCACCAGCATCGTGAGCTGCTAACATATTTTGAATTAATGGTCTAGCATAGGGAGCCTCTCGCAAGATAATCACTAAAGGACGCCTTTCTTTTAAATGTACATGTGCTGCACGCGATACTAAATTATCAGTAAAGCCTTGTGCTACCTTAGCTAAAGTCCCTGCCGAACAGGGGCTTATAACCATCCCCTTTGTTTGAAAAGAGCCTGAGGCAATACTAGCACCTAGATTATTGTCTTTGTAGATTACATCAGCAAGGTTTTCAAGGTTGGCAACACTTTCGTTAAGCTCAGTAGGAATGACCTGCTTAGCACCATTAGTTATAATAAGATGCGTTTCTACTAACATCTCTTTTAAAGTTTTAAGTAAATCTAGGGGATAAAGGATTCCACTCCCCCCAGTAATGGCCACAACTACACAAGGTTTAGACAGGCTCATATGTTACTATATAGTCGAATGCGTTTAAATTGCAGTTGTATTTTAGGTTTAATTGCTATTTTATCTTACCAGAAAGCGTTTCATAAATTTTGGATAACCGCAACCCTAAGTTATTCGACTATAATAGTTTAACAAAAGTTAGCAAAATTTTATACTGCTCATAACTTATTTGTTGTAAATAAAGTAAGATAAATGTAAGCCTTTAAACTTTAAATTTGAAGGTGCTATTAATAAACCCTTGTGTGGTTAATTATTCTATAAATGGTTAGTTTTTATGAATTATAATTATAGTGCATCTAACACTTTAAGAGAATGTAAAGAGGAGATTACCAGTTATGCAACCTGCTGAGGACACTAACGAATCTAACACATCTTTGACAGAAGATTCGCAAGTTCTTAATACCATGGGGAACAGCTTACCAGAAGTTAAGTTAAGTGTAATGGTGCAAAGCATAAAGAATTATTTAGTTGTTCAGCCAAAACCTGATGCTGCTGCTGTAGCTAAAGCATCACTTTTACCTCTGCTTTATTCACTCAATCAGGACATATGGGATCCCTCATGTTTAAGACAAGTGGAAACCCATAATAAATACTTACGCTATCATCTAGAATTAGATGGCAGCAAAATAAGCATTGATGTGTGGGGAGTAGGGCAAGATCTCAAACGACCTCCTGTTCTTAGTACTTTTCCTGAAGGTGGTCCTTGGGGTGTGCGTACCAATGGTAGTGATTGGCAACTTATCATCTTTAGTGACACTTTTTCTGATGAAGATGTTTTTAGCTTTAGTCTTTATGGTGACGCTTATCGTGAGGTAATGTTTCAACTTTTTAATCCTAGAAAAGGTTCCCTAGAGCAACGTGCTATGTTAGGCAAGTCATTATTGCTTGAAGATTTGCTACGTAAAAAGCTCTACAGGCTAGCAAATACCTTTGGTATTGAAGCAGTGAAAGAGAAAAGGCTACCAGAAATATTGCAAATGCTTAATGAAGCTGGCCTTTTAAGCGATAAAGAGCAAAAGATTTTTAAGACTGAGCAAATGCAAGAGGCTTTAGAAAATTATGTTGAAGCTATAAATCAGGGTTATATACGCATTATGAAGCCACTTTCGGATATTACGCTTAAGGATGTCCAA
This sequence comes from Trueperaceae bacterium, assembly GCA_965223045.1. Classification (GTDB taxonomy): domain Bacteria; phylum Deinococcota; class Deinococci; order Deinococcales; family Trueperaceae; genus CBDCVN01. The sequence continues at coordinate 546,509 of CBDCVN010000013.1, read as the reverse complement.
CATCATTGTAAAGTTGTACAAAACCTCAAAGGTGGTTTAAAAACCTATTTTGAAGATACTTTGTTAGAAGTAAGTGCTCGTTCAGGTTTTTATTATGTTCTTGCAGCAATCGCTGTCCAATTTGGCCGTTCGGATGCTATTTTCCCAGAGGATTTGGTACGCCCTCCTGAAGACCCCCCTGAAAAAGAGCGTAGTCACCCTTTGGGTAGGCCCGGTTGGTATTTGGCAATTAGCAACTCTGATGAGATTGAAAACTCTGTAAACAATTTACTTGATAAGCTCAACTTACGTCATCGTTTCAAAGCCACATACAACAACATGCCATTTCCTAATGAGGCTTTGTAAACACTTATGAGTGACTCAAAAAAGATAGACATCAAGGCCACTCTACCTCATCGGTATCCCTTTTTAATGGTAGATTCTTTTATTTTTCAGGAGGGAAATAGTTTTGAGTGTTTAAAAAATGTCAGTTTTAATGAGCCATTTTTCCAAGGCCACTTCCCTGAAGAGCCAGTTATGCCGGGAGTTATGATTATAGAAGCTTTGGCACAAGCGGCTGCAGTAGGTTTGGCTGTACGTGATAACCTAAAGGGTGGTGAGGTTGGTTACCTAGCTGCAGTGGATAAAGCTAAGTTTAAGCGTAAGGTCATCCCCGGTGACCAATTACGCTTAAAGGGTGAAATCTTACTTCACCGCCGTAAGCTTTGTAAAGTAAAAGCACAGGCACTTGTAGGTGAAGAAACTGCTGCTGAAGCAGAGCTATCGTTTATCTTTACTGCAAAGACGCATTAAAAAGCCAACCATTATCTCTCTTGCCGCCGTGGCATCCTATGCAACCTGCTGGGCTACCTGCTGCTTCTACTGTACCATCAGGTTGAACCTTTGCCCAGTACCAATCACCACCATCAGGATTGTAACCATCCATCCTTACCATAAAAGTTATGGCTGCTAATTCGCGCTCAGGAGTATAATTTTCTTTAACAATTATAGAGCCTTCAGGCAAGGGGTTAACTTTGTCTTGAATAGCATCATAGGCTATATCGTTGGTAAAAGTCCGTAGAATAGCGCCATGAGGTGCTATGCCTTCATAGAAACCGGGGGCGACACCAGGCTCATAGTGCCAAGTATACTCATAGGCTTGGTCATTTATCAATTCCAAAAACCAACCAGCAAGCTCTTCAGGAGTTGGTTCTGAGCTGCCTATCATTGTCATTTCTTCCCCTTCTGACATTTCATCCTCGGCCATTTCCTCAGAGCTATGCATCATTTCATCCTCGGCCATTTCCTCATCCATCATCCCCTCATCCTCGGCCATTTCCTCATCCATCATCCCCTCATCCTCGGCCACTTCCTCATCCATCATCCCCTCATCTTCTACTATTTCCTCACTCATCATGTTTTCATTCTCTGTTGTAGAGTCATCACTTTGTGCTACTAAAATACCAAACAAAAAGATAAACAGAGCAAGAACTAAGAACCATTGTTTCACTTTAAATCATCCTCTCAAAATAGCTTTCTATGTCAAGAAAATCTAAGAAGCAGATTTTTATGCCACTATACCTTGAGATTTCCTCAATCTGAAGGCTATTATCACTCTTTTATAAAATTGCTTATGTAAAATGAAAGACGTAAAAGTTGTACTTTAAGCAGTTAAAAACTGAAGGTTGTTATACTTACTTTTCAATGGGAGTTCAAATTCTTAGGTGAGTATTTATGAGTGACTCAAACATTGTAGAAGAAGCTTCGTACAACAGAAATGATGATATTTTTGAAGATAGCACTTATTTACGAGTAGAAGGGGTGCTCGAGCCTCTCATAACTCAACTTATAAAAGGTTTAGGAGAAAATATAGATCGGCAAGGTTTATTAAAGACCCCACACCGCGTCGAGAATGCTTTACTTTATCTAACTAGTGGCTATGAAAAAAAAGTAGATATAGTAATAAACGGAGCCCTTTTTGAATCTGAAGGTTCAGAGATGGTGATTGTTAAGGATATAGAGTTCTACTCACTCTGTGAACACCATATGCTACCTTTTTTTGGTAAAGCACATATTGCCTATATTCCCTGTAAAACTATTTTAGGCTTAAGTAAATTTGCGCGTATTGTAGATGTTTTTGCGCGTCGTATGCAAGTTCAAGAACGCATGACTACTCAAATAGCTGATTCTTTAATGAGGGTTTTAAGTCCTCTAGGAGTTGCTGTTGTTACTGATGCCAGTCATTTGTGTATGATGATGCGAGGAGTCGAAAAACAAGGCTCTACCACACGCACTAGTGCCATGCGAGGGATTTTTAAAGACGACTTTCGAACAAGGCAAGAATTTTTAGATTCTCTACAGTAAAAAACCTGTTAAGCCATAATGGCCTAACAGGTTCAAATAACTAACAGGGGCTAGCCTTTACCAAGTAATTCTTATTAAAGAACGACTGTAAATGGTATCTTCTTCAGTAATAGTATGTCCATCACTATAACTAAGGTGATCAGCAAAAACTAGCAGTGCTTGTGGAATTATTTCGGTTAAGTTTAGAATCTCGATAAAACTTGGTGCAAGCTCACGCATGTTCTCAGGGCTCAATTCCTCAGCGTATACATCATCTTCATAAATATCGGTTTCAGCAATAGCTTCTTCTGCTCCTGATGCACTAATAGTAAGATCATAAGCACCTTCACCACTACCATCAAAGCTACTAGCTTTCACCAAATAAGTAACTCCCTCTTGGGCTGTAAAACTTACTTGAGAGGTCTCATAGCTACCATCAAAATCATCATTTTCAGCCACATAAGATTCGTTAGTAGCATCAATTATATAAAGATAAGTGTCAAAATCAACACTCGTTAGATTTACAGTAACTTCATCGCCAACATTTACACCACTAATCTCAAAATAGTCTGCTAGAACTGCTATCTCACTAGCTTGTAACTCGCCTTCTACTGCTTCTCCTACAGCAATGCTATTGCTCACTTCATCTGTAAATTCAGAAGGGTATGCAGCAAAAAATTCAAGGTCAGCTGAAGGGGCTTCAGCTGCTTCAACACTCAAGTTGTAAATACCTGCACCTTCACCAGCATAACTAGTAACTTCTACTACATATTCCAGTACACCTTCTTGGACAGTAAAAGCTACTTGAGACTCACTATAACTACCATCAAAATCATCGTTTTCTAAAACGACTTCTCTTCCTTCCTCTGTGGTTGCTATCAATGTAAGGTAGGTATCAAAATCTTCACTGCTTACTGTTGCTGCAACAGTATCCCCAACATTAAGATCTGTTAATTCATAGTAAGCTACACTTGTATCTTCAGTATCTGCACTTTCTTCTGTAAAAGCCAAGTTACCACTTATGGTCTCTGCTGCTCCTACATCAAAAGAAGTAACTTCTACACTACTTAAATCTTCTTCAAAGTATGAGTTCGTGAGCAAAGGTTCTTCTTCTACATCAAAATCATAATCATACTCTACTGTTTCCTCAAGAGCAGCATCAATTATGACCTTCAAAAAGAAAGCTAAAGGCTGACTAAAGAGATTCAGTAAATCAGCATAAGCACTAGTATGCGCAGAAGTCATACTAAAAGAAAAGCTACTAGCATTTTCAGGTAAGCTTTCATGTACAACACTAAATTCAGGATTATTCAAAATGTTATCAATATCACCGTTTGCTGTGTTTATTAGTGTATGCAGAGCAGAAGGTGGGCTAGCAAAAATGAGGTTGTTATCAATATAAGCTATAGCAACATCAACATTAAAGCTAAAGCGGTAGCGTTCTATACTAACTCCTTGAAATTCATAAGTATCTGAAGCAGCATATTCGAAAAGTTCACTGGGAAACTCTTCATCATCCATAAGCTCTAAGCCCATCTTAACAATTGGCCAAAGCGAGGCCCAAGCTGCACGCCCTTCTTCAGCAGCTTCAACGCTGTTCACAGGCAAAATAATAGCTGAAGCAGGTTGATAAAGTAAGGTCGAAAGATTTTGGCTTAAGGCCTCGAGCGTAACTGTCTGAAACTCCTTGCCTAGCCAGCCAAGTAGCAAGTCTACGTCAACGCCCACAGTCATAGCTAGTTCTTTTATGTCCATCTCTCCAATAAAAGGAGCTAGGCCATCTAACCAAGTTTGCAAATAAGCAAGAAACTCTTCTAAACCAAGGTAGCTTGAACTAATAGATATAGTATCAATAGGAGCAAATTCAGGTACACTGACTGTACAATCTGTGCACAAGAGCATTTCGGCTAAATCACTATCTCCACCTTCAGGATTAGCAGCCACCATAGATTCCATAAGTAACCCCTCAGGGGAAATACTTAAATTACTAGCATAACCACCTATAGTGTTAAGTGCAGCCATACCACGGTCAAAGAGATATTCAGTGACTTCATCTTCTACTATAGCACCCTTAAAAGCTGAGAGGACTTCAGCAGTTGCCGCTAAATCTAGGCTAAAGCTAAAGCCTTTCTCAGCAAGAATTTCATTACGCTTTTGTTGTAAATCTGCACTAGCAAGATTAGGTTCTTCTGCCCCATTGGCTAAGCGTACAATTGCCCTAGCAGTATCTACATTGCTACTTAGGAAATGAGCGTTACCTACACGACCAATGATGACAGGAAAGTCACCACCATCATCTAGAACATAAAGGGTGGTACCTTCTTCTTCTAGCTCGAGCATGTCTTCACCCATTTCCTCTTTAGCACAACCAAGGAATGCCTCTTGTATGGATTGTGCTGTGCCTGCTTGGTCATCACTCATCAACATCATGATAGTTATAGCAGGCTCAGGGATATAGGGGTTCATACCTACAGTGAACAATGATTCTTCACCGACAGGTGAAAAGTTGTGCCAATCCACTTCAGCAAGAGCAGGACAAAATTCAAAAACTTCATCTAGAGCTTCTTCAAATTCTTCGCTTGCTGCCATGCCTTCTTCAATCCCATCAAGCAAATCTTCAATAAGAATTTCAGCTTCATAAGGCAAGAATTCAAAAAAGTCAGAGTCAGACATAAACAAGCCTAGATTTCGCAAAGTGGTAATTGCACCACTCCAATCAAGAACTGTAAGGTCCTCCCATAAGCTATTACTTTCTGGTGTTTGAGGTTTAAAGCCTAGAGTTAAAATTGCATCTGCTGGGGCCACTTGGGCAAGATTTTCAATAATTGGTTCAGAAGCTGTACCTCCAGATTCTGCATCAGGAGTTTCCCCAACAACTTCTCCAGCTTCTTCAGTAACCCCTAGTTCTAATGCATCTTCTGAGGTTTTTAAAGTATCAATTTCTTCAATAGATCCTTTATTTCCCAAATCACTACCCTCGGTAACTGCTTCTATGCCCTCAGCTACTTCTTCGGCCTCTTCGGTTACTTCTTCAACAGCTTCTTCGGTGGCAGCTTCCACATCCTCAGCTACTTCTTCGGCCTCTTCGGTTGCTTCTTCAGCAGCTTCTTCAGTGGCAGCTTCCACGTCCTCAGCTACTTCTTCAGCCTCTTCGGTTACTTCTTCAGCAGCTTCTTCAGTGGCAGCTTCCACGTCCTCAGCTACTTCTTCAACCTCTTCGGTTACTTCTTCAGCAGCTTCTTCGGTGGCAGCTTCCATGTCCTCAGCTACTTCTTCGGCCTCTTCGGTTACTTCTTCAACAGCTTCTTCGGTGGCAGCTTCCATGTCCTCAGCTACTTCTTCAGCCTCTTCGGCTACTTCTTCAGCAGCTTCTTCAGTGGCAGCTTCCATGTTCTCAACTACTTCTTCGGCCTCTTCGGTTACTTCTTCAGCAGCTTCTTCGGTGGCAGCTTCCATGTCCTCAACTACTTCTTCGGCCTCTTCAGTTACTTCTTCAGCAGCTTCTTCGGTGGCAGCCTCCGCATCCTCAGCTACTTCTTCGGCCTCTTCGGTTACTTCTTCAGCTACTTCTTCGGTGGCAGCTTCTATGTCCTCAACTACTTCTTCGGTCTCTTCGGTTACTCCTTCAGCAGCTTCTTCGGTGGCAGCTTCCACATCCTCAGCTACTTCTTCGGCCTCTTCGGTTACTTCTTCAGCTACTTCTTCGGTGGCAGCTTCCATGTCCTCAGCTACTTCTTCAGCCTCTTCAGTTACTTCTTCAGCAACTTCTTCGGTGGCAGCTTCCATGTCCTCAGCTACTTCTTCGGCCTCTTCAGTTACTTCTTCAGTGGTTTCTTCTTTGACTGCTTCTAAGTCTGCAATTGTTTCTTCAGCAGTAGTTTCTACATCCTCAGTAACTTCTTCTGCAGCTACCTCCAAATCTACAATTGCTTCTTCAGTAGTAGTTGCTATATCCTCAGTAGCCCCTTCTTCTTCAGAAACCCCATCAATAGCATTCTCACTTTCTACAAGGACCTCAATAGTTATTAGTTCCTGATCAATGGCTACTTCATCATCTTGAGCAACATGTACCTCAGCAATGGTAGCAGCCAATGGAGAAGTGACTTCTTGAATACTCTCGTTAACAGAAATCTCAATTAGTAACTGGCCTTCATCAACAGAATCTCCTGCAGCTACTAACACATTTGTAACTGTTGCTATTGCAGGCTCATCACCATCTTCTAAATCCACCAGCAACTTGATTTTTGTAGTCATCTCAGCAGCTTCTGCTGAGCTATCATCTTCTTGAGCAAACACACAAGGCAAAACAAGTGCCAAAATTAGAAAAATCAAAACCAAATATTTCATAGAACCTCCTAAATATAAAAGATTTCATTAACCTTATGTTATGACACCATATTCACAAAAGTGTCAACCTTCTTAGGTACAAAAACTCTTCTTTCATCAACTTGTTCTGAAACAAATCACCTCCTTTGGCTAGGTTTGTTCAAGGTTTTTTCTTTAATACTCACTAAACAAAAACTTTACCCTATCTAGATTAAACCTTTGTGATTACTACTTGTTCATACTTCATGCTCATTTGACCGCAACAACTACAGCCATTAAGATAGTAACTTATTCCATGAGTGATTTAATGCTTATTGTTCCCCATCCTGATGATGAAGTTTTTTCAGCAGGAGGGCTTCTAAGCAAAATGGCAAACGCTGGTAAACATACCACCATACTTAGCTTAACACGTGGTGGTGCAGGACGCACTTTAGGGCTTTGCTCTCAAGAAGAATTGCCTGAAGTACGAGAAAAAGAATGGCAAGCCGCTCTTGACATTTTAGCTGTCAACGAAAGGTATATTTTTGACTTTCCTGATGGTAAACTGAAAAGTGTACCAAAAAAACTAATACTTTCAGATATTATTGGCATTTTAGAAAAACTCAAACCAGAAGTTATTATCACCTTTCCACCAAATGGATCAAATGGACATCCTGACCATACTACAACCCATAACTTGGTTATGGAATCCTTAGAAAGGAGTAATCATCAACCTCAACGCCTTTATTTCTATGCTACAGAAACACCTTTTGCAGGAGATATGCGACCTGATTTTATGCATCCAGATGAGGTGAAGAGGCTTCATTTGCCACCCACACACTATTTGGATATGAGCATTTATATTGAAAATAAATTAAGAGCTATGTCTTGCTATGAAACACAAGCTCGCAGTGTGCTTATGTTTATGCGTGTCCTAACTAGAAAGCTGCTGTATGAGAGCTTTCACCGTGCTAAACCAAGTTATCCTGAACAAGGTCCCATAACCGTAAGCTGGTTATAAATCTTATGAGTGATTCAAAAGCTAAATATGATCTAGAAGCTGAGTTAGATAATTGCATAGAGAGCAAGTTGTTCTTAGAGCGCATTGCGGTTAAGACCTCGGAATCATTGCGACCTAGTGACCTTATGCATCTTTTAGAGGAGGTGAGTCGCTTTATAGAAGCAGGATCAGTTAGTCTTAACTTAAGCGGTAAATGGTTAAGTGAGGTACCTAGCTGGCTTAAGAAATTACCTCCCCCACAGAAAAGTCATTTTTCAAAGTTGCGCATAACCTCGCAAGATGAACCCATTAGCCTTTTAATGATTCCTTTCAACCAAGGCTGGGGTGTTTTTTGGGATAAACCTAAAGGATTTAGTTTGGATAACCTAAGGTTAGCAGACTCCATTACAGAAATGATTTCGCTGGCAGCTAGTGCCTTTCAATTACGCAACGAGAAAATGCAAGCGCATTTGCTCGAGCATGAACGCAAACTAACTGCAACCATCTGGCGTAACATCATTCCAACTACCTTGCCTGATATAAACAGCTACCTTGTTTCAAGTCACTGGCAACCCGCTAAAGATTTTGGTGGAGACTTTTATTTTACTGTAGATAATTGGCTAATACTTGGTGATGTTAGTGGCAAAGGTATGACAGCAGCTTTTATCGCTAGTATGTTTATACCTGCTTTACGTGCAGCCACTACACAAGAAAACTTCCTTGCTGCCTTAGATCACGCCCTTTACCATGAACTTAATAAAGTAGAGATGTTTGCTACTTTAGTAGTACTTAAGCTCAAGGACAATGGTGAGGTGGTTTATTACAACCTTGGGCATACTCCTGTGTTTCTTAAGTGTAGTGAAAGTAGAATTGAAAGACTTGAGCCCACCACCCATCCTTTAGGAACTTTCCCTATCTCTAGTAGCCAAGAAAAGCTCTTGAATCTCAAATCAGGTGATATTATTTGTCTTTATTCAGATGGGCTTTTAGAAGCACAACAAGAAGGTGAAGAGCTCGAGTTTTTTGGTGAAGATAGAATTACTCATGAGGTTAACAATGCTCAAACTCCAAAAGAAATTCTTGAGAACTTAAAAGAAAGTCTAAAAAGCTGGCAGATAAAAGATGATTTGACAGTGGTTATTATTGAATACCATGACAGCAGAAAAGAAGAAGCAAACTAACAAGCACCCTAGTGCTGAAATCTTATACTTTCGTCTAATACCACCTAGGATAGTAAGTGTAGCCCTGTGGTTTTTAGTGTTTACTACACTTGTAATGCAAATAGGATTCACTCTGCTATTTTTTATCTTTTTACCAAAATATTTAGATACTAGTTTTATTGAAATGCAAAAGGATTTTCCACAACTTTTGCAAGCATACCTTATCTCTTGGTTAGCTTTTTTGCCTATTCCTTATAGTGTATGGTCTACTCTTAGGTTGAAGCGTGAATCACGTTTAAGTCTAAGTGAGAAGGAATTTTGCTATTATCGTAAGGGTATTCCCCTTTTAGGTTGGTTTGCTCGAGATAGATGCGTAAAACTCAATAATTTGGAAAGGCTTATCATAATTGTACGCCGCTATCCTCTTACCATACTCTTAAGAGCTGATAGTAGCTCTAAAAGTATAGAAGTTAATTTAACTGAAACTATAAACGAAGGTGAAAAACAATCTCAAATTTTGCCTAGAGACAAGCTTAGAAGCCATCCTTTAGTAAAAGCTCTAGAAGCAAGATCAGGTTTGAAATCTATAATTCATTGAAAGCTAGTATTGATAGTAATTCTACCTCTGTGCTCTGTAAAGGGCCAACAAAGAAAATATAGTCCTGATGCTTTGGTAGTCTTTGATCAACCTAAAGGTTATAAAACTTCTTATTTTATGGTGGGCCTGCTTAAAAAGAAAGCCAAGGCATTTTAACCCTTGGATGTCTCAGGTCGAACAATTTTTAAGGATTTTGCTCTACAAAATCTATCTTTATTCAGGATTAGCACCTCCTAATGTGCTATTATTCTAAGCGTGGAAATACTGAACACTTTGAAGGGATTCACGACTAGTAAAACAGCGGTTTCCAACGACTTCATAGTTGAAGGTTTTTCATACCATAGTAGTACAAAAAGCGATGGGGCGTCGTCGCTCGGATTAGATGAAGTATAGACGGGAACCCCCGCATTTGTTGTTTGAGTCCTCAAAATCTAAGGTGAACCCAATTGATCGGACAAAAAATTAAGGTTAATTAAGACCTACTAAAATGATATCAAATTGAGATTACATTGTTTGTAAGCTTGATAACAACCTATCCTGTTATTATTGATTTAGTTTTCTCCTCTCTGTAAACTAATTCAGGCGTTTTGTACTGCAATGATTGATGCGGACGTTCACTGTTATAAAATTGTAAGTACTTTCCTATTTCTTCCCTTCCTTGCTCTATATTTTTGTATTCCTTTAGATATACTTCTTCATACTTTACCGTTCTCCACAACCTTTCTGTAAATATATTATCCATGTAGCACCCTCTTCCGTCCATGCTGATTGCTATTTCGTTTACCTTCAATATATCCGTAAACTCATGACTTGTGTACTGACTACCTTGATCTGTATTGAATATCTCTGGCTTCTCTCCTTCCAGCGCCTCTTCTAATGCTTCTATACAAAACTCTGCTTTCATGCTATTCGAAACTTCCCATGAAACAACATAACGGCTATACCAATCCATTACTACTACCAGATAGCAATATCCTCCTTGCAAACGTATATACGTAATATCACTAGCCCATACCTGATTTGGTTTGTTTATGATTTTGTTTTTCAGAAGGTATGGGTAAATTTTATGTCCTTCCTTTGGTTTACTTAGTTTGGGTTTGGCATATATAGCTTGCAAACCCATCAGACACATCAAACGATATACTCTTTTATGATTGACCTTATAGCTTTCTCTATTTAGCATTGCTGTTATCTTGCGATAACCTAGAAAAGGATGATCTGTATACAACTCATCTATCCTTTGCATCAACTTTTCATTGAGGTCACTAATTCCTGTAGGTCGATAGTAATAACTACTACGATTCAGTCTCAGTAACTCACATTGCTTAGTAATGCTCAATTGAGGGTGCCTTGGATCGACTATCAACATACGTTCCTCTTGACTCAGTTTTTGAGCCCTTTGGACAAAAAATCTAGTTCCATTTTCAATTTGCCAATCTGTTCGTACAGTGCAGCCTCTCTACGTTCTTGTAGTCTGGCTTTTCTACCTCTTAGTAATGAAAACCTTTCATGCAATGCTTCTGATCCAGCTTTTTTCCATTCTTTAATTTGAGTGGTGTGTACACCATATTGATTTGCTAATTCTGCAAGATTCTTCTCTCCAACTATGGCTGCTGCTGCAACTTTAGCTTTGAATTCTTTCTTATATGTTTTTCTTATTCCTTTTGTCTGGCTCATTTATATCTCCATATTCTAGATATTTTACATCTTCTATGGACCTTAATTTCGCCGGGGTTTTCTGTCCAGTTTTTGGGGGTAAGCTCAATCCCACCTGTTTTAGCAGTGGGAGTACGTCAAAGGTTTTTAATAGTTGTTGTGCCTAGAAAAATGCTTTATAATTTGAACCCGCAAGTATTCCCCAATGCAAATCCCTAGCTCCACCCTAGGACCTGCTGCAGAGGGGACAAATGGGCAAAAGCAGTTTGCCCATAGTGATGGTGACACGCCATGCGCTCAAAATTGATGTTATGCCACATTATGCCATAGAATCAATAACTGTACAATAAAGATGGCAGGCACAATGAAAATAGTCCTTAAAAGTTTATATATTGTATTTAGTTTCCTTCTTTTGTGCTCTATCGCTTTTGGGCGCGTAGAGTTTGTTAGTAGTGGTTTTAGCACTACTAATTTTCACAATACCGAAAAGCTCAATGAAATTTGTAATGGTCCAGCGGCATCGTCCTTTTGGTGTCATAATCTAGATGCTAACTTAAAGGTAATAACTACAAAGGGTAAGGACATTTTCTTTAATGAGGCAGGTGAAGTAGTAGCACTTTACTCTAAGGGACAACGAGGGCAAGATTTTCGTGGGCGTTACCCCATAGATTCAGGGCAAAACCTTATACCTATTGATGCTACCATACCCGGTGGGGCACTTCTTATTGATGGTGAATATTTTACCCCTGAAGTTAACTCGAGTAGTTGGGATAAAACCACCGAAGACGAAATTGTTGGTGAAATAAGTTATCAAGTAGGGAATTATCAGGTAAAAAAGACTCTAGTTATAAACAACATTGATAATACTATTAAGGTTGCTCTTACAGTTAGTGCTCCTACAGTTGCTACCTCAAGCAACTCTACAGTCACTAACTCAAACAACTCTACAGTCAATGTCTCAAGCAGCGAAAATGAAGATAAGGCAAATTCCTTAGTAGAAAATAGTGATGCTTCAGTAGCTGAAATAGTTGATGAATCTGCTCGTATTAGCTATGCCTTCCCTGGTATAGCCCGCAACAGAAACCCCATAATAAAAATTGGTCAGACTAATAATTTGGCAAGCACCAACCCCCTTTTAAATATTGAGGTGCCAGACCCTAGTTATGTTTCTTTTCAAAGTAATCCTACTAGAGGGGTAGCACTCATAATGCATCCTGATGCTAAAGAGGATCTACAAGAATTAGTTGCTGTATCTTTGCCTAATAATAACATTGCTTTTACCAAAGGATTTACAAATAGCAATGCAGAGCTAAAGCTAAATGTGTATGGTGGCCCTAATGAATTAGTGCGCTTGTATCAAGAAGGTCTTTATCAGTTTCCCAACTTATTTAATCCCAATATTATTGGAAGACTATCACTAGGAGTCTTGGTTTCGCTCGAGGCACTACACAATTACATTGGCAATTGGGGACTATCTATAATAGCACTCACGCTGATCTTCCGCATTCTTATATGGCCTTTAATGTCAACTCAAACGAGATCCATGGTAGGCATGCAAAAATTGCAGCCCAAACTGAAGGCCTTACAGAAAAAATACAAAGACAATCGTGAAAAACTTGGTCAAGAAACCATGAAGCTTTATAAACAAGCAGGCGTCAACCCAGCTATGGGCTGCTTACCCATTTTAATCCAAATGCCTATTTTCATTATCCTCTGGCGTGTTTTCATGAACTATGAATTTAACGAGAGTTTCCTATGGGTACCAGATCTTGGTCTTTCTGATCCAACTTACCTTTTACCAATAATTTATGTAGGTATTATGGTGGTACAATCAATACTTATGGCTAAAGGTAACCCCCAACAATTACAGCAAACCCTAATATTTAATGTTGTTTTTGCTTTTATTATGGTGGGTTTCCCCGCAGGAGTTTTATTGTATTGGGTAGCTTCTATGCTAGTTCAAGTAGGGCAACATTATCTGATACAACGTTCAATGAAAACATAACTCATGCCCATTTGAACGACTACTACAAGTAGTTGTTCTCAAGCTTCTTCAAAAACTTTCAGGGTTTGGGTGCCCCTTCACTCTGCCTTAGGACAAGCTAGGGCAAGCTAGTGTGTGAACCCCAAATTTTTCCTAGCAAACTACAGCATAGATAGATGTCAGATAAATCCTTGCCTCATAGCATGAGGAATATCACTGTGCCCTTCACTGTGCTTCCCTCACTGCGTTCTAGGACAGGCTACACGGGAAACCTCACTGCATTACACATTACACTGTTAGAGATCCTCTGTCGTTATACTCCTCAGAGTAACATACTCACAGAGGGAATTTCTCTTAGGGGGGAAACTTTTCTAGAGCACTATAGAACAAAAGATGCTATACAATACAATAACATATGGCTGACTTAGACAAATACTTAGAAGATTTAGGCATAAATATTGATGAAGAAGACTTTTCTCCAAATACGCCCGACTTAGATACTTTCCCAAATGAAGAATTGGTAAATCATTCTGACCCTGTCATGATTCCATCTCAAGTTCAAGGAACACCCGTAGAACGATGTAGGGATTTTTTAAGTCATTTACTTTTCATTATTGATCCTAGTTATCGAGTAGAAATTCGCCAAAGTGCTTCAGGAGATTTGAAAGTGGGTGTACATGGTGGGGATTCAGCTCGTCTCATTGGTAAAAATGGTTACACTTTAGCAGCACTCGAGTACCTAGCTAATATAATTACCAATCGCAATCTTAAAGACAGCAGGGTACGTGTGATACTTGATGTAAGTAATTATAGGTACCATCGTGAGCAACGCTTACGTGCAACAGCCCGCAAACTAGTAGAACATGTAAGAAAAACAGGTAATCCTTTAGAACTCGAGCCAATGGCTGCAAACGAACGCCGCATCATCCACCTAGAAATTTCTAACCTATATGGTGTTACTAGCGAGTCAGTTGGAGAGGGAAAACATAGGCGAGTTATTATTAAACCTGCACAAAGCAAACAAGACTAAATAAGCACAACCCATTGTTATGCAGTTAGAAAATGCTATTTTAAAAGCTTTACCAAAACACCACTCAAACCCTGAATTAAAGCATTTCTTTGAGCTTATCCGTGATTATCCTGAGCGTGGTGGTAAGCATGTTCGGGGTAAGTTGGTTTTGCTTTCTTCTCAGGTGCATGGTGGCAACATTGAAAAAGCCATTGAGGTTGCAGCTGCTCTCGAGCTTTTCCAAAATTGGGTACTAATTCACGATGATATTGAAGATGACAGTGAAGAGCGTCGTGGTAAACCTACATTACACAGATGTGCAGGTATGCCGCTTGCTTTAAACGCAGGCGATGCTTTGCATGTCTATATGTGGCAAGTTTTGCATCATCTAGAAGGTTTTGATCTAGCCACATGGCGTAAAATAATTTTTGAATTTGAATATATGATTCAGCGTACTGCTGAAGGTCAGCACCTTGACCTTGCTTGGGTTGCTAAAGAACGTTTTGATGTAACCGAAGAAGAGTATTTTGCAATGGTGTCTCTAAAAACAGCTTATTACACAGTTATTAGCCCCTTACGTTTAGGAGCTTTTTGTGCAGAAGTTTTACCTAACAAGGCTCTTAGTGTTGCAGGAAAAGAATTAGGTATAGCCTTTCAAATCCGTGATGATGTGCTCAACCTAACGCCTGAAGTGTCTTATGGTAAGGAGTTTGCTGGGGATTTGTACGAGGCAAAACGCACACTAATTTTGGCTCACACTTTTGCTCAAGCAACACCAATTGAACACACAAATATGAAAAACATTCTTGCTAAACATAGGCTAGAGAAAACTCAAGAAGATATTACTTATTTACTAGAATGTATTAAAAAATATGATTCTCTAGCTTACGCACAAAACATAGCCGAGACGCGGGCGAGGAAAGGACTTTCCTTACTGTCAGAAAGTTTAGCGTCTTGTTGCCCCAGCCAAGCCATTGTTTGCAAATTGACGAGGTTGCTTGAGTCCTTGGTAACTAGGTGTAAATAATCCCTCTCCCTTGAGTATAGTTGCTAAATCATTTTTTGTTTGCATTAGTGCCGAACGAACTTTACCCGTAGCAACATCTGGCGAGGCTAAACCATAAAGAATATAATGACGATTTACCCTACTAAGATGGATATGATGGTTTTTTGCTAAAAGTATTTGGTCTTCTAAAGCTTCAGAAAGAGCACGTTCGATCAAGCCTATAGATAATGGGTTATAGAGGGAAACAAACACAGCAGCCAATGAAGTTGGTGATAGACCCTTATGATTCCCGGAACTTTGTATCAAAAACCCATTTTTATCTAATAAACCAACTCCTAAGCACTCACTTTTATCAAGTAAAGCAGCAAACATTTTATTGAGATGTTGCTTCATTTAACAGATAGTTTAGCAGAAAAACTTTCTAGGTATGGGTATATTCGGTTACAATATTAGAACTAATGAACAAATATACGAATTAAAGTTGTCTTTAAATAATACTTTGAGTATGGCAAAGTCAATTCAAATATTGTAAATTGCTCATGTTTATCATAATCTTGATACTAATTTTTAGTGCCTATCACATTAATTTGCCTAAATGGTAGTAGATCTAATGCTTATATTTTCAATTTGTGTCAATAACAGTTTACTTTAATATTTATAGTTGTACAGCTAAATTCTTGCCTCATAAACGTGAAAATTCTATTTTGAAAGCAGTGAAGGACCTCACTGTAGTTCTGCTATTAGAGATTCTTGATTGAGAAAGATTTAGGAAATAGAGTTGTTCCGAAATAAAATAGCGACCTAAATATTTAGCACATTAAACAAGAAATTTAGACATTTGCTAAGATTTGATTACCCAATTATGTATTTGTAAGCTTTAAATCGAGCAATTATATGATTCACAATATACACAAGATTATTCAGGAACAAGTCTAATAGTATTGCCACATGCTTTAACTCATGAAATGTGCGGGCTAGGCTTTTCTGAGTTAATTCCTAAATCTTTAATGGCTTTATTAACTACAGAGGTTTTTATTTTGCCTTCTTGAGCTAAGGCATAGAGTGTAGCTATAGTGATATGCTTGGCATCTACTTCAAAAAAGTCTCGCAGCTCTTTTCTAGCTTCGCTGCGACCGAAACCATCAGTACCTAGACTATGCAAAGGCTTAGGTAAGTGACGAGCCAAGGCATCAGGCAAGATTTTTAAGTAATCTGAAGCTGCTATAAAAACTCCACTAACATCTTTTAATGTTTGCTGTAAATAGGACTCTTTAGGCATTTGTTCCGGATGTAAACGATTATATCTCTCAACTTGCAAAGCATCTTGATGAAGTTCCTTATAACTTGTTATGTTCCAAATGTCAGCAGAGACATTGTAGTTTTCTAAAAGTTTTTGGGCCTTTAAAGCTTCATTTAAAATGGCCCCACTGCCAAAAATATGAGCTTTCAATGGTACTTCTAACTGAGCAGGGAGTAATTTATATAGCCCTTTTATAACACCTTCTTTTAACTCATTTTTACTTAGATGTGCAGGCGCAGACCTTTGCTGGTAGTTCTCATTTTCTACGGTCAGGTAATAGAAGAGCGATTCTTGTTTTTCGTACATCCTGTAGATGCCAGCTTGTATAATAATTGCCAGATCATATGCAAAAGCAGCATCATAGCACTTGAGATTGGGAACAGGATAGGCTAACACATGCGAGTGACCATCTTGATGCTGCAAACCTTCTCCTGCTAGGGTAGTGCGACCAGCTGTAGCACCCAATAAGAACCCTCGACAACGCATGTCACCTGCTAACCACATTAGGTCACCTACTCTTTGAAAACCAAACATTGAGTAGTAAATAAAAAAAGGAATAGTGTTAATTCTATGGGTAGCATAGGCTGTCCCAGCAGCTATAAAAGATGCCATAGAACCTGCCTCTGTAATCCCCTCTTCTAAAATTTGCCCATCTTTTGCTTCTTTATAATAGAGTAGATTATCGCTATCGACAGGTTCATATTTTTGCCCTGAGTGAGCATAGATGCCTATTTGTCTAAAAAGTGCTTCCATGCCAAAGGTACGAGCTTCATCAGGAATAATGGGGACGACTAATTTACCTATTTCTTTATCTCGCAAAAGCTTTCTTAAAATTTGTACGAAGGCCATAGTAGTGGAAGCTTCACGATTACCACTACCTTTGTAAAACTCTGCAAAGAATTCTTCATTTGGGGCCTTTAAAGCTGGGGCTAGTTCTTGTCTAGAAGGCAAGCTACCTCCTAAAACTTTACGCCTAGACATCATATATTTATATTCTTTGCCATTTTCTTCAGGTCGGTAAAAAGGGAAATGCTCTATTTCTTCATTACTAATAGGAATATTAAATCTATCTCTAAAGTAACGCATTTCTTCTTCATTAAGTTTTTTCTGTTGATGGGTTATATTACGCCCCTCACCAGCTTCGCCCATGCCAAAACCTTTAACAGTACGCACTAATATAACTGTAGGCCTGCTCTTAGTTTCAACAGCACGCTTATAGGCAGCATAAATTTTAAGGGGATCGTGCCCACCACGATTAAGCTCTTCTACTTCTTCATCACTTAAATCAGCAATTAAACTTCTAAGTTCAGGAGTATTGAAAAAGTGCTCACGCAGTTCTGCCCCACCATAAGCAGCATAGCGTTGTGATTCACCATCTACTAACTCATCAAAGCGTTTAAGCAAAAGGCCTTCTTTATCCTTGTTTAGCAATTTATCCCAGTGACTATCCCAACAGACTTTAATTACTTGCCAACCTGTTCCTCTAAAGTCAGCCTCGAGCTCCTGAATAATCTTGCCATTGCCACGTACTGGCCCATCTAAACGCTGTAAATTACAATTTATCACCCAAATTAAATTATCTAACTCCTCACGTACAGCTAAACCAGTAGCTCCTAGTGATTCAGGTTCATCCATTTCCCCATCACCTAAAAAAGCCCAAACTTTAGAGTCATTAGGTTCTTTTAAGCCTCTATCAACCAAATATTGATTAAAACGAGCTTGATAAATAGACATAATTGGCCCTAGTCCCATAGAAACCGTAGGGAACTGCCAAAAATTAGGCATAAGCCAAGGATGGGGATAGCTTGATAAACCAGCATGATTATCTTGCAACTCACGGCGAAAGTTGCGTAAATGTTCAACATCTAGACGGTGCTCTAAGTAGGCCCTAGCATAAATCCCCGGTGCACTATGACCTTGTATATATAGACAATCAGCATCTTTACCTGCTTCTGGACCTTTGAAAAAATGATTAAAGCCCACATCATAAAGGGTAGCACTAGAAGCAAAGCTAGAAATATGCCCACCTATACCATCAGAGTTTTTATTGGCCCTAACCACCATAGCCATGGCGTTCCAACGTATAAGACTATTAATGTATTTCTCTAACTCTAAATCACCCGGATATTCTGGTTGCTCTTCTAAGGGAATGGTGTTTACGTAGGGGGTATTGGCACTAAAAGGAACATCTATACCCAAACGGTAGGCATGAGTTTCTAGTTGTCCTAGAAGTTCTTTGGCCCAATCAGTTCCGGCGCGCTCTACTACGTAGTCTAAGGACTCGAGCCATTCTTTTACCTCAATTTTATGAAGTTTTTCCCGTTCTTCAGGGTTTAACTGTTGTTCATTTGCTAGTAGTTTAGACATTGATATTTAGTAACCTTTCCTTCTCGGGTAATAGTTTTACTATTCAAAATGGTGTGTTGTCTCAACAACCCTGAAATTTTTGATTTAATCCTTATACACAACATTGTGCAAAAATCATACCGCATTTTTGTTTGTTAAACCCCTCAGCTATCTGTTTTACAACCATTAGAATAAAATATATGGTAAATCGCCAAAGAATCCAAAACATTATAAAGCGCTTATCTGCTAATGTTTCCATTGAAAATTTAGAAGCACGGCTTTCCCCTAAAAGTGACGGTGTAGCACCTCGTTTGCGGCATCATAAGGTGCTCGAGCAAGATACCATCAAAAAAACTGGGAAACCCTCAAAGAAAACACCTACCTTGATTCAGAAGATCAAGAAATTATAGCTGACCCCAATTCACTAGAACACATAGAGCTATTTTCAAATAATATTGAAAATTGTATTGGAACTGTTAAGCTCCCTGTAGGTGTTGCTGGCCCACTTAGAATGAACGGCTTATTTGCACAAGGCGATTATTACCTTCCTCTGGCCACAACTGAGGCCGCATTAGTTGCTTCTTATGGTAGAGGAGCTAGACTTATAACAAGTGCTGGTGGGTGTACTGTAATGATCCTGAATGATGGAATCACACGCTCACCCGGATTTGTTTTTAAAAACCTTATAGAAGTTAGTAAGTTTATTCTGTGGACTAATGAGCAATTCGATAAGTTTTGCGAGGTGGCTAAATCAACAACAAGTCATGGAGAATTAGTTGATTTAAGAACCACTGTAGAAGGTAATCACGTATACATAAATTTTGATTTTTACACTGGTGATGCTTCTGGTCAAAATATGGCGACCATAGCTACAGCAGCAATTTTGCAATATATTGCTGATAATTTACCTATTAAACCTAGTCACTCTTTTGTAGAAGCTAACCTTTCTGGAGATAAAAAGGCTTCTGCACTGTCTTATCTGTCTGTAAGGGGTAAAAAGGTAACTGCAGAGATACTTTTATCAAGAGAGTCAGTCAAGAAGTATTTACGCACCACACCAGAAACACTGGTTAATTACTGGCGTTTGGCTGCATTAGGTGGCGTGATGAGTGGGACTATGGGAGTACAAGCGCATTACGCCAATGGTTTGGCAGCGCTGTATCTAGCAACAGGTCAGGATGTCGCTTGTGTAGCAGAGTCTAGTGTAGGAGTTACTCGTTTAGAGCTTGCTGAAGAAGAAGGCCTATATGCAGCTGTAACATTACCAAATGTAGTGGTTGGAACTGTTGGTGGAGGAACTAAGCTTCCATCTCAATCAGTTGGATTAAAGATGTTGGGCCTACAAGGTGCCAATAAGGTATATGCCTTTGCCGAGGTGTGTGCAGGGCTATGCTTGGCAGGAGAACTTTCTATTATGGGTGCTATGTGTGCTGGTGATTTTGCTTCAGCGCATGAGAGGTTAGCGCGTGGATCAAGAAAGGCTCAAACACACCCATCAGGAAAAAGTTAGATGGGAATTTTGAGTTGGCTCGAGCTACCCCAAACCTTTTCATGAAGTAAGGCTCGAGCTACCCTAACCTATTATGTATTTGTCACAGCAGACTTCGCAGGTGCTGATCGTAACTTTCTGATTTCCTCTTCACTAGGATAACTCACTCTACGATGTAAAGCAGCCATCATTACTCTTTCAAAAGTACTGGCAATAACATCTAGATCACGGAAATTTAGATTACTTTCAACCAACTGATCATCTTGTAAGCGTTGTTCAATAAGTCTATCAATAAGAGCTCGCAACTTGCTTTGACTAGGCTCATTAAGTGAGCGCGAGGCGGACTCCACAGCGTCAGCAAGCATAAGCACTGCAGTCTCTCTACTATGTGGACGTGGTCCTGTATAACGAAAATTTAGCTCTTCAAGCTCAGCATTATCTTCAAGTGCACGTTTGTAGAAATAATTGAGCACAGTAGTGCCATGGTGCTCTAGTACAAAAGGGTCAAACTCTTTAGGTAATTTGTATTCACGGAGCATCTCTATGCCATCACGCACATGGCTAGTTATAATAAGGTAACTTAAATGTGGACTGAGGCTGCTATGTGGATTATTACCCCCAAACTGGTTTTCAGTAAAAAAATGAGGACGTTTTAATTTTCCTACATCATGATAAAGTGCGGCTACTCGAGCCAATAAAACATTACCACCAATGTTACTAACTGCTTGGTCAACCAGATTAGAAATAACGAGGCTGTGCTGATATGTGCCAGGAGCTTCACTAAGCAGGCGTTGTAAAAGAGGATGAGATGGATTCATAAGCTCTAGGAGCCTGAATTCTGTTAAAAACCCAACGGTATTTTCTAAAAAAGGTAAAGTACCTAGTGCTAAAAAACCTGCTAGCACGCTACCAACTAACATCCATCCCCCCAAAGTCATAGTGTTATTCTCAAAACCAACCAGAAGGCTGTAGACAAAAAAAGCTAAAAAAGAGGTGACGCCTGCTAGGCCTGCTGCTAAAAATAATGAGGTTCTACCACGAAAAAGCCTAGCAGTTAGGCTTGCTACCGTGGTAGCACTCAAACTGCTTAGTAGTACTGTAAATGCAGCTTCAGGCGTAAAAAGAGCTACTGTTAAACTGAGCCACACTCCTGTAGCCACTGCTAGTAGTTGAGAAGCAACCACAGCAAGCAATAAAGGTATAAAAGGAGTAAGTATTAGACCTTCTTGAAAAATTAGCACAAAGCGTTGCACAAAAATACTTAGAAGTAAAAGTACTACCAGAAAGGCAATCTTTTGATAGCTAAATCTTTTTCTCAAATAGGGATAACTATAAACAAAACCTAGGCTCAAAAGTAGTGCCGCCAGAAAACTACCCAAGCGTCTTAAAGCTGTGCTTGTAAGATTCTGTTGGCGTGGAGTATAAAGTCCCACTGCTTGTAAAGTATCTAGATGAGTAGTAGTTAGAAGTGAGCCTTCTCGTACAATAATTTGCCCTGCCTGTAGTTGAATCATAGCAGGTGCAGTTGCCTCGGAAGCAGCTTCTCTAGCATCTTCAGTAGCTTTTATGTCAAATTCTGCGGTTACAAGGAGATCTCTTTCTAAAATATTCTTTGCCTTTACAGGAGTCTCTGAATATTGTGATGCTTGATTAATAAGATCTGGTAAATCACTTGCAAAAATTCCTCCAGGCTTTTCATAAACTTCTAACACTGTATTTTTAACAGCGTCCTCGAGCTGCCAAGCACTCACCGAATTAAAGACTTGATTTTGCAACTGTAAGTTAGCTGTGTAAATAGGTTTTATTTGTACACGGGCTGCCTGCTTTTTACGCTCAGTAGCTATTTGATCTATAACCTCAATATCAGTAGGTGATTTGTATAGCTTGGGACTAGGTTTGCCAACTTCTAGAGGTGTTTGTTGTCTCGAGCTATAAGCACTATCAAGTAAAACTGCTATAGCAACGGTAAGTAAAGCCACTAACAACAAAGCACGCCATATTTCAAAGTCTTTTTCAATGCCCTTAACACGTTTGGTCTTTACAGTGGATTTAGGTGATGACTTAGCCATGGCTACTTTGTTTGTTTTCTTCATATGCTTTAACAATACGCGCTACCAAAGGATGACGTACTACATCAGCTTTTGTAAAGGAAATAAAAGCAATACCTTCTATACTTTTCAAAATATTAGCTGCAACAGCCAAACCACTTTTAGTAGAGCTAGGCAAATCTGTTTGTGTTAAATCTCCTGTTACTACTACACGACTATTAAAACCCATACGAGTCAAAAACATCTTCATTTGCTCAGGCGTAGTGTTTTGAGCCTCATCTAAAATAATAAAGGCATCATTCAAAGTACGACCACGCATAAAAGCTAGAGGTGCAACTTCAATTACTCCTTTATTTAAATGTTCTTCTATACGTTTAGTGTCCAATAAATCGTAAAGGGCGTCATAAAGTGGGTGTAAATAAGGATCTATCTTAGCCTGCACATCACCTGGTAAAAATCCTAGTTTTTCACCTGCTTCAACTGCAGGTCTAGTCAAAATAATGCGCTTTACTTTCTTATCTTTTAAGAACTGTACAGCCATAGCTACAGCCAGATGAGTTTTTCCTGTACCAGCTGGGCCAATGCCAAAGGTAATTTCATTCTCAGATATAGCATGAACATATAAATGTTGCCCCTCAGTTTTGGGTCTAGCCCGTCTTGGCAAACGTTCTATATAATCACTAGGTAAATTAGAGTCTAAAGTTAAAGCATCTAGCTCTGTGTGCTCAAGCATAGTCAAACTAATAGCCTCACCACGACGAACAGCTGTTAATAAAGAACGTAAGGTATGTTCTGCTTGGGTAACATCTGCTTTTGTCCCAGAAATTTTAAGCTCATCACCTCGAGCAACTAATTTAGCATTTAAACGTGAGCGTAAGAGTTTTAGATTCTGGTCATTCTGCCCAAATAGTAAAATAGCTTCATTAGAATCATGTAACTTCAAAGTTACCGACGTGGTAATAGAAGCCTCCTATTCATCTTAAAATCAAAACCTATCAAGGTACCTTTTTTTAGCTTTAGGCTTGTCCAAAATCTGTTTCCAGACAAGCCCTGCCATAATGTCTCTACTTTTTAAGCCTATTGGTAAAGACATCTTTGATTTAATATAAGACTCCTTTTGAGCAGGTTTTTCTAGTCTTTGTTTAACACTACTATCCTTGGGCTTTTTAAGCTCTTTCGACTTGCTAATATTACCTTCTAAATTTCCACCTAAGGGAACCGTTGTCTCTAAACTAGCTTTTTTAGGAGCTGCTTGTGGACTATAGGGTGCTACAGGAGTAGGGGCAAAAACAGGTTTTGAAACAGGAGGAGGTGCTTGATAAGTTGTAGAAGAAGGTACCTGACTAGCAGATTCTTGCTTTTCTATAGCCTCTTGCACTCGTTTCCTAGCTTCAGTTAAACGCTTCTCAAAATCTTCTTCTACTTTACTTGCCGGAGGTGTATTTAAAGGCTGACTAGGAACTTGTGCAGGCCTTTGTGGAGATTGGCCCGTTTGTTTTTTCTTTTTAGATGAACCACTTAAAATAGGTAGAACAATAAAAAAGAATATAAAAAGAAGAACACCTACAAAATCAGGCATAGCTATTTCCTCTTATTCTTCTGAGTGTTCTGTTGCTTTAGCAATTTGGCTACGCATAGATGTATCAGACTTAATATTTTCTAGGTCATAATAATCACGAATACCCATATTACCTTTTCTAAATGCGTCTGCCATAGCTAGAGGAACCTCTGCTTCTGCTTCAACCACCTTAGCACGCATCTCTTCAACTTTGGCACGATATTCTTGTTCTTGGGCAACAGCCATAGCCCGACGCTCTTCAGCTTTAGCTTGAGCTACTTTTTTATCAGCTTCTGCTTGGTCTGTTGATAGAATAGCTCCAATATTCTTACCTATATCAATATCAGCAATATCAATAGAAAGTATTTCGTAGGCTGTACCTGAATCAAGGCCTTTAGCAAGCACTGTCTTAGAAATTGTATCAGGATTTTCTAGTACTTCTTTATGGTTGTTTGAAGAACCAATGGAACTAACTATACCTTCACCTACTCGAGCAATAATAGTTTCTTCGCCAGCACCACCAATTAACCGTTCTAAGTTTGAGCGCACAGTTACTCTAGCCGTACAAATAAGCTGAATACCATCAATTGCTACTGCTGCTACACTTGGTGTAGCAATAACCTTGGGATTAACTGAAGTTTGCACTGCCTCAAGTACTCTACGACCTGCTAAATCAATAGCAGCAGCTCTATCAAAAGGCAAAGCAATTTGTGCTTTGTCAGCAGCTATTAAGGCGTCAATTACGCGGTGAACATTGCCACCAGCTAGGTAGTGAGCCTCGAGCTGGTTTTGTGAAACTTTTATATCTGCCTTATGAGCCTTAATCATAGGCTCAATAATCCTCTTAGGAGCAATACGCCTAAGTCGCATACCAATAAGCCCAGTTAAAGAAACTCTTACACCCGAAGCAAGAGCAGAAATCCATAAACCCATAGGCACAAGGTAAGGAATTATTATGAAAAATAGGATGAACGCACCTGCGATTATGACAATAATTGTAGGACTCATAGTTGATTCTCCTTTATAGGTAGAGTAGGGGTCATTTAACAACTAGATTATAGCAGAAATTAGTAAGTTGTGTGTAATCTTGTTTCTTAATGTGAGGCACTATATTCAAGAAACACAAGATTTCGCTGCGCTCAGCGATGATATATATTTTTCATGTTGATAAGGCAAAACCTCACCTAAACACCTATATCATTAGAATTAATTTAAAATCATGTAGATTAGCAAAGATACTACAGTTGTTACATAGTTGGAAACTATTTCTAAGTTAACTGTTGATTTTCTTTAGACACTTCCCACAAACGCAAATAACTTACTAGTGTTATTAACACCGTAATGCCAACTACAGCTAATGTAACTATCTTAGGTGGGATTTGTGAAAGCATCATTCCTAATGTGGCAAGGATAAGGGTAGCAATCCATAAAATAATAACTGTTAGGCGCTTAGAACCACTATACTTACGGATAAAGTCATGAATATGATCATTGCTAGCAGATGCAGGATTTACTCCACGCCTTAATCTTAATAGAGTAACTTGAGTTATATTTAAAAGAGGCAAGCCAAGAATAAGTATCGGGACAGCTACTGTTACAGCTGCTGTAACCTTAAGAGCACCCAAAACACTGGCTGCCGCTAATATATAACCCAGCATATAAGCACCTGAATCTCCCATGATAATAGTAGCAGGATTAAAGTTATGGCGCAGAAAACCAAGAGAAGCACCAGCCAGTGCTGCTAGCAATAAAACAGCTACACCACGATCAGGAAATTGCATGACTACAGTAAGTAAAGCAAGGCTGGAAATAGTTGCAATCCCTGAAGACAAACCATCAAGGCCATCTATAAAATTAAAGGCATTTGTAAAACCTACTACCCATAGTAAAGTAACAGCCACAGACACACTCTCACCAAAGAATACATAATCTCCACGACCAAAATAGTCAGTAATGAAACCAATCTTTACACCGTTAATTACTAAAATACCTGCAGCTACTAGTTGTGTAGCTAGCCTAACACTAATTGGTACTTCCCAAAGATCATCAAAAAAACCTACTAGAGCCATCAAAGTAGCGCCAAGTATGACAGCAAGTAGTTCCACACGATAAGAATTAATCAATGCGGGGTTTATTATGCTACCTATCAGTAAAGCTAGCAGAACACCTACAAAAATTGCTAGACCACCAATATTGGGCAATTTACCTTTATGCATACGCTTTCCATTTCCATGTACCTCGCCACCACTTTGGAAAGCACCTATGTACTTAGCAAAGTCTTTGATTTTAGGTACTAGTATAGCTACGCTCAAAAGTGCCAAGGAAAAGGTGATACTAACTACAGGAAGTAAATTAATAAAGTTTTGTTGCATAAATTACCCCTAAAGTGTTCCGTAAATGCGATCTCCAGCGTCACCAAGTCCGGGCACGATATAACCGTGGTCGTTTAGGTGGCTGTCTTTAGCAGCAGTAATAATTTCAACATCATTATGATTAGCGTGTACAGATTCAATACCTTCAGGAGAAGCTATCATAACAAGTAAGGAAATATTTTTCATATTTGTTTCTTTGAGGATATTTAAAGCAACTACAGCACTACCTCCAGTAGCCAGCATGGGGTCAAGTAAAAAAACTCTGTTACTAGTAAAGTCAGTTGGGAGCTTACTGTAGTACTTTATGGGTCTAAGTGTTTTGGGGTCACGGTATAAACCTATGTGACCTGCTCGAGCACAAGGAAAAATTCTTAAAAACCCCTCAACCATAATATTACCAGCTCGCAAAATACCAACCAAAGCAAGTTTTTTAGTTAGCTTATAGGCCTTAGTAAAAGCTACAGGAGTTTGTATTTCTACCTCCTCCAGTTCTAGGTCACTCATAGCTTCATAAGCCATAAGCATACTAATTTCACAACAAATGTCACGGAAATCGTGAACAGAAGTGCTTTTATCACGCAAAAAAGAAAGTTTATGTGTTATTAAGGGGTGATCAATAATTTTGACTTTTGACACAAGAAGGCCTCATTATTTAATTATTCTAACCATCTAAGTTAAAGTATTTTAACAATTTGCTTACACAAGTTAATTATGTTATTTACTATTACTGTAGCAAGTTAATTTTAAGAAAAACTAGCCCTCTGTGAAAAGTAACATTGACAATTAGACAAATCACCCCATAAAAATGTTAAAACTTACTAGTAAGGTGCTGGTGGTCTATGGCAAATAACAATAAACCTTTGGTGATCGTTGAATCACCCACAAAAGCTAAAACTATTCGCAAGTTCTTGCCCAATAATTATCAAGTTGAGGCTAGCATGGGACACGTACGGGATTTACCTGCCTCTGCTGCAGAAATTCCTAGTGATTATAAAGATAAATCTTGGGCGCGCTTTGGTGTAGATATAAATAATAACTTTACACCACTTTATATTGTGCCTCCAAGTAAGAAGAAGTTCGTTAACCAGCTTAAACAAGCTCTTAAGAACGCTAATGAGGTTTACATAGCTACGGACGAGGATCGTGAGGGGGAATCTATAGGTTGGCATCTTTTAGAGGTCCTAAAACCCAAAGTTCCTATAAAACGTATGGTTTTTCATGAAATAACTGAACAAGCTATCAAAGGTGCTCTTAAAAATACACGTCAAATTAACAAAGATTTGGTTGAGGCCCAAGAAACAAGACGTATTCTTGATCGCTTAGTAGGTTATAGCATTTCACCCCTTTTATGGAAAAAAATTGCCCCAAAACTCTCAGCAGGTAGAGTACAAAGTGTAGCTGTTAGACTTCTAGTACTGCGTGAAAAAGAAAGACTTGCCTTTGTAGCAGCAAGTTATTGGGATTTAAAAGCTAAGCTTAATAAAGAAAATAAATCTTTTGAGGCTGTAATGACGCATCTAAATGATATTCGTCTAGCCAATGGTAAAGATTTTGATGCTAATACAGGTAAACTCAAAGATAAGCTGACTCTGGGCAAAGATGTGCTTCTTTTATCCAAAGAACAAGCTTCAAGCCTAACTACAAAGCTTAAAAATAGAAGTTGGCAAATTACCAAAATAGATGAGCGTCTCGCCAAGCGCTCGCCAGCAGCACCTTTTACTACTTCAACCTTGCAGCAAGAGTCTAGTCGAAAGTTGGGTTTAGCTGCCCGTGAAACTATGCGAGTAGCCCAGAAACTTTACGAAAATGGCTACATTACTTATATGCGTACTGATTCCACACATCTTTCTAAAGAAGCTCTTACAGCTAGCCGTGAGGCTGTGGAAAAACTTTATGGTAAGAATTATTTAAGCCCTAGCCCACGTCAGTTTGTAAGTAAAGCTAAAAATGCCCAAGAAGCTCACGAAGCTATTCGTCCTGCAGGTACGGAAATGAAAACAGCTAGTCAGCATGGACTTTCTGGTGTTGAGGGTCAGTTATATGACCTTATTTGGAAACGTACAGTTGCTTCACAAATGGCAGACGCACAATTACGTTTTGTGACAGCTACTATTGAAGTTAAAGAAGTAGATAAAGCTACATTTCGTGCTAGTGGCAGCACAATAGAATTTGCAGGGTTTTTCCGTGCTTATGTTGAGGGTAGTGACGATCCTGATGCAGCTTTAGACAACCGCGAGCAACCTTTACCTAAATTACAGCAAGGTGAAGTAGTTGCCTGTAATGACTTAAATGCTGTAGGACATGAAACTAAACCACCTGCTAGATATACAGAAGCTTCTCTAGTAAAGCTTTTAGAGCAAGAAGGTATAGGTAGACCCAGTACCTATGCTAGCATAATTGATACTATTATTAGACGAGGGTATGTTCGTAAAAGTGGTCCAGCACTTTTACCTACTTTCACAGCGTTTGCTACCAACAATTTGCTCGAGGCACAATTCAACCAACTTGTTGATGTAGGTTTTACTGCCAGCATGGAACAAGTTTTAGACGATATAGCCTCGGGTAGTAAAGATCCCATACCTTACTTAGAAAGTTTTTATTCTGGTAAAGAAGGTATTGAGGGTAAAGTTGAAGAGGGTGGAGCTAAACTAGATGCACGTGGAATCTCCACAATTGAGGAAGCCAAATGGAAACCTTACTTAATTCGTGTAGGCAGGTATGGTCCTTATGTAGAAGGGGTTTTAGATGGAGAGGAAGCTCGAGCAAGCCTACCTGAAAACCTAGCCCCTGCAGACATAACCAAAGAGCAACTAAAGCAATTATTAAAAGAAGGTAGTGCAAGTGGCACTATAATAGGAATTTATCCTGATACAAAAGAGCCTATGGTGTTAAAAAATGGTCCATATGGTCCATATGTACAGCTTGGTGAAAGTGATGAAGGTAAACCAAAACGCATGTCATTACCAAAAGGCATGACAAGTGCCGAAGTCACCGAGAGTATTGCTATTGATTTACTTTCTCTACCTCGTATAATTGGCCAGCACCCTGAAACGGGTAAAGAAATAACAGCTAGCATTGGTCGTTTTGGACCTTATGTTAAACATGGTTCTACTTTTGCCTCGCTTAAAAAAGAAGATAACCTATTAACTGTCAGTTTCTCAAGGGCCTTAGAGCTAATTGTAGAAAAAGAGCTTAAAAATAAGCCACTTAAAGTTTTAGGTGTACATCCTGAAACAGGAGAAGAAATTCCTATCTTAAAGGGTCGCTTTGGACCTTATGTTAAACATAAACGCATCAATGTTTCCTTACCCAAAGGGCAAGACATAGAAAGCTTTGATCTAAAAGATGCCTTAGCGTTACTAGACACCAAAGAAACTAGTAAGAAAACAACGAGCAAGAAGACTAAAGGGAAAAGTACTAAGAAAGGCAAGTCCACAACAAGCAAGAAGAAACCTGCTGGACCTAAAGCTACTACTCGAGACTTAGAAGCCTTTTTAAAATCGCTTAGTGAGCAAGACGCTAAGGTGGTAGCTCGCCTAGAGGGCATGAATGGCCTTACAAAACAGGATGTTTCTAGTATTGCTAATGAATTAGGTTTAGGTGAAGAGGATGTTAAAGCTTCTCACAAAAGAGGTATGTTTAAGCTTCGCATGGAGTTTGGTAAAGCACGTAAGCAAAAGCAAGCAGCTTAAAAATTTGGGGAGACAAATCCTCTCAGGAGTAGATTTTTATGTAAAAGTCCCCAACATCCTATAAGTAGGGTGCGCCGTGCGCACCCTCTTGCATGAGCCATACTTCTTGAACGCATATCTACAAAATACCCTTGTAAGCCCTTAAAAGGTAGAAAGGGTAGTAGAGTAGGAAGAAGATACTGGATGCAGACCAGAGGAAAGCAACAGTGGCACTGTATTGCCAAAAGGAGCTTACTGCCCAGAAAATCTGTGAGATGTTGGGAATTTCTAGGACAATGCTTTATCAGTATGTGTGGGAAAGTCACTCAGGGTGATAAGTGGCTTGATGTGGTTTGGTGTGTGGAAAGAAAATACTATAATATTCAAGAAATGTGTAAGGTAATTGATTTTAAGATGCTGGAATCTAAACTAAATGAAACGAATCATAACTTTGTTACTTTTTATCTCTATTACTTTGACAGCAATAGCTATGGCGTTTATTAACAATTTGTATACAACTCGTTTTATAAGACAAAAGATTGATCAAAACATTGTTAGTTTACAAGAAGCACTTGATCTACGCTTTTTTGCGTTCAACACTATTATTGAATCTGAACAATCTCAAATTGCAAATGCGATAGAAGGTTTACTACCTAAATTAACTGAAAAGTTAATCCAACTCGAACAACCTCTAGAAGAAATACCAGTGGAAACTTTGCAGCAATTGGTTAAAAAGTTCTCTATTGACCATATATATCTAATCGACCATACTGGTGAGATAGTTAACACGACTTTTGTCCCAGATTTACATTTCAACCTCACCAGTATTTCTCCAGAGCTAACTACTTTCCTACAAGGTGTGTATGGCAAAGGGCAAGTACTGACGGATCGTATGACACTTTCTACCAAAACTGGGAGCTTAAATACTTATGCCTATTACAGTCCAAAGAACAAAAACTATATTGTCGAAGTATCGGTAGATATGCGTAATTACATTCGGCTACATAAAGGTGAAAGTTACCTAGATTCTCTGTTTGACAGGTTATTCCTTGATGCTATTAACAGCAATACTACAATCATTGATCTTGATATGTTTATGTACAATGATCTTGCAGCATGGTCTGTAACACAAGAAGGTCAATCTATGGAAGTAAGTGTGCTTCATCAACTTAATGAGGAGTCTCAAATACGTCAATATGAAGGTAATAGACTCACCGTTTACAATCGTTTTACGCCCACACTCCAAATACCTACAAATTATTTCCATCAAGACTTAGCTTCAAAGGTCACCTATGATATTAGTGAAATACGAACCACTGCAATTAGAACTATAATTTTATCTGTCCTAACAATACTACTCATTGTACCATTTGTGTATTGGTTTGCTAATCTTGTGCTGCAAAGGAAACTCATTAAACCATTAAACATTCTCTTGGAAGCTCTAGAACGCATCAAGCAAGGCAGCTATGATACTATCATTGAGGAAATTGACGTACCAGAATTGCAGCGCATTGGCGATACATCTAATCAGATGCAACAAGAAATTCTAAAACGGGAACAGAAGCTTATTAGCTATCAAAAAAACTTGGAACAACGTGTTATTGAAGGAATCAAAGAAGCTCAAGCTGCTACTGAGGCTAAAAGTACATTTCTTTCTACAATGAGCCACGAAATTCGCACACCAATGAATGTGATCATGGGTTTTGGCCAGCTACTAGAAAAAGATCCATCGCTTAGTGAAAAACAACTCAAACAAATTACAACTATTAATCGTAGCAGTTACCATTTGCTTGAGCTTATTAATGATATTTTAGAGCTTAGCAAAATAGAAGCTGGTAAACTTGACATTAACCTAGAGTCCTTCAATTTGCTTAGCTTAATTGATGATTTAGAATCATTTTTTCTAGTCAAGGCACACGGAAAAAAGATAAGCTTTAGTATTCAAGTTAATAAAGAAGTTCCACAATTTATTAGAACTGACAAGCGTAAATTATATCAAATATTACTAAATTTAGTTGGCAATGCCATAAAGTTTACTGATATAGGTGATGTTTCACTTAAAGTGAGCTTTAAACAACCTTTTAATAATATAGAAATAGGAAATAAGCTAGTAAATTTATGCTTTGAGGTAAAGGATACAGGAGTTGGCATTGCTGAAGAAGAGTTGGATAAGCTTTTTGAGCCCTTTACACAAACAACCAGTGGAAAGAATATACAAGAAGGCACAGGCTTAGGACTAACTATTGTATCGCATTACATAGAGCTTTTAGATGGTACAGTAGAAGTACAAAGCATTGAGAAGCAAGGCACTACATTTACTATCAATTTACCCGTTTCAATAAGCACTGAATTCTGTGAAGCTAATACTTATAGCCGATCTAGTCCACAAGTTACTATTATTGGCCTTGCAGCTAATCAACCTAGCTATAAAATTCTTATTATTGAAGATAAAGATGAAAATAGTCGTTTACTATGCGATATATTAGAACCAATTGGCTTTACTGTACAAATTGCTGAGAATGGCCAAAAGGGAATAATTCAAGCTCAATCGTGGCAACCTAATTTAATATTAATGGATATGCAAATGCCTGTTATGGACGGTTATGAAGCGACAAAACATATTAAGGCTCATGCCAAAGGTAAAACACCAATTATTATTGCTATCACTGCTCAAGTATTTGAAAAAGATCGTCAAAACATTTTGGCTACAGGTTGTGATGATTTTATACCCAAACCTTTTATAAAGAATGACTTATGTTAAAGCTCACTAAGTCGTGACCCCCTAAAGTCTCATAAAGTCGTGACTATTTTTAGACTCCAAGTAGGTAAAAAAGCTGCATGATATGGATTATGTCAGATTACACCTCCTTAGAAGAAAGAGTAGAAATGCTACAACGAGCTGACAATGGAGAACCAATAAGCAAAATTGCTCTTGAATTAGGGTGGCATCCATCTACAGTCAAAAAATGGGTAAGAAGAGGTCGTGAACAAGGTCGTCAAGGTTTGGAAAGGAAGATGGGACGTCCTCAAAAAGGAGCTCTAAGCAGTTATCCTGCACGTATGGTAGGAGAATTACGTCAAATACGATTACAACATCCTCGTTGGGGTGCTGATACGTTGCGTATAGAGCTAGGTCGTATGCCCCAGTGGGCAGGTAAATTGTTGCCTAGTCGGTCAAGTATTAATCGCTTCTTACAAGAAGAGCAATTGGTCCAAAACTATGAACGTCATGTAGCATTACCATCCACTAAGCACACACGCTTAACCCATGCCCATGAATGTTGGCAAGTAGATGCAATGGGACATGAGCTTGTTCCAAGTGTAGGAGTAGTTAGCCTAGTTGATGTAAGTGATGTTGTTTCCCGTACACGCCTGCTAAGTTATCCTTGCTTTCTAGGTAAGGAGAAAGCAATTCGCCACACCAATACTGAGGACTATCAAATCACTTTGAGGTTAGCATTTTTAGACTGGGGGTTACCTGAAAGTATTCAAGTTGATCATGACAGTGTTTTCTTTGATGTTAGGAGTAAATCACCCTTTCCTACAAGATTACATCTGTGGTTGTTAGCAATGGGTATCGAACTTCAATTTAGTCGTATTCGTCGCCCTACAGATCAAGCAATTGTAGAGAGATCGCATCAATTGTGGGCTGATCAGGTTCTTGATCGACACTATCCATCTTGGAACGCTTTATATCAAGCTTTACGAGATAGACGCAACATACTTAATGAAGAGCTTCCTTGTCACTCTTTGGGAGGGCAAGCACCGCTACAAGCTTTTCCAGAGGCAGCTCACTCAGGGCGCTGGTATAGACCTGAGTGGGAAGATGAAATGTTTGACCTAAGCGAAGTTGATGCTTATCTAGCAAAGGGAAAATGGTTTAGGCGAATAGGTCAAAACGGCACAATTTCCTTAGGAGGACAGATTTATTACCTAGGGAACAATCATTTACGTGAGCAGTGCGAAATAAATTTCAAGTTACCAGAAAGAGTTTTGTCATTTCTCAATCAGAGAGGTGAGTTGATTAAACAGTTACCCATCCAAGGTATTGATCCACCCACACTCATTGGAAACATTTTTGCTTTTACTCAATCTATCCCTTTTCAGCCTTCTCTTCCTTTTACTTGGCAAGAACAGCAAAGGTTACGACTTTTTGAGACTTAATATGGTCATGACTTAGTGAGACTTAACACTTACTACATATGATCTCGAGATATTTAAATATAGTATATCGCTATCTTGAAGACGAGAAACAAGTAAGGGAAATTCAACCAGCCATAATACTTTCTGAAGAAATTTTGGAGAGTTTGCCTACTGATTGGATTAAGCAATTTTCTGAAGCCATTATCAGTCTTGATGTTCGTTTATTGTTGAACTTAATTTCATCGTTAAAGCCTATTGAAAAAAATTTAGCTTCCTCTCTAGAATCTTGGGTTAAAAATTATGACTATGACTCACTACAAAATTTTATTGAGGAAACTAAAAAAAATGTGGCAGTGCTTCACAAGTAGTGATGAGTTAATAGGAATTCCAATAAAGTACCTCTTTTATTCTAAAATATAGGCCACCAATAAAATAGTGTCTGCTGGCCAGGCCAATTAAATCTGAATTTCACCTGACTACTAAAACAAAATCATAAATCCTTCAAAGCAGTCTTAGTTATAACCTCTATAGTCTCATCATCTTTCAGAGCATCAACAATACCCTTATGATCATCACCAAAAACCTTTTTAAGGTGCAAAGCTAGCATTTTCTTGCTGCAACGACCACCATCAGTGCTTTTACCAATGTGCTCCATTATTCTTTGGACTGCACGTAGGTAATTATTGTAAAAAAGATTTGTTTTATTTCTTTTTTGCACATTGTCTTGGGGAACAAATAAACCTAGTTTCACATGAGAGCTGAAAACTCCATAGCTCATACCTAAAAGCTCTCTTGCCTCTGATGTAGTTAGATATTTTCCTAAAGCCATAATAATAAACCTTTCTCAATTCACACTAAATGATCAAAACCCCAGGCTAAATATTTAAAGCTCGTTTGTCAACAGCTAGTGCCGCTTCTTTAATAATCTCGGCTAGTGTTGGGTGTGCATGGCTAGTGCGGGCTATGTCTTCTGAGCTAGCTCCAAAATTTATAGCTACTACCGCCTCAGCAATTAGATCACCAGCCTTTGCACCTATAATATGGACGCCTAAAACACGATCAGTTTTAGCATCTGCTAAGATCTTGGCTTTGCCTTCAGCGTGACCTAGGGCCTTGGCACGACCATTTGCTTGATAAGGAAACACTCCTTTGTTGTAGCTAATTCCTGCTTCTTTTAGCTCCTCCTCTGTTTTACCTACTGAGGCAATCTCAGGCTCTGTATAGGCTACTGCAGGAATAGCATTATAATTTACATGTCCATATCCTGTAACTATTTTCTCTATACAAGCTACTCCTTCCTCCTCTGCTTTGTGGGCAAGCATAGCGCCACCGATTACATCACCTATGGCATATATGTTTTGAACTTTTGTTTGGAAGTCTTTATTCACAGGAATAAAACCACGTTTGTCAGTTTCTATACCTATATTTTCTAAACCTAGTCCTTGAGTGTTGGGCTTTCTCCCTACAGAAACTAATACACGGTCACATACAATCGATTCTTGACCTTCTATTTCAACTACACACTTCTTATCCTTTAAATGTGCAGCAGTAACCTTACTAGAAAGCTTAAATTCTAAACCTTGTTTTTTCAGGATTTTCAAAGCTTCTTTAGCAATATCTTTGTCCATAGTAGGTAAGATGTGATCAAGGTACTCTAAAACTGTTACCTTTGCCCCTAAGCGCTTCCATACCGAGCCAAGTTCTAAACCTATATAACCCGCACCAATAACAACTAAATGCTTAGGTACTTCTTTATAAGAAAGGGCTGTTGTGCTATCGCCTATAAATTCTCCATCTAATACAACATTGGGCAAGGTAGCCACACTACTACCTGTAGCTATAAGGATTTTATCGGCCAGAATTTCTTCCTCTCCCCCATTAGCTTTCAAAATAACTTTGCCAGCTTCAGAGATTTTACCTAATCCCTTATAGCGGGTAATATCATTTTTCTTAAAAAGATAATCAACACCACTAGTTAGTTCTTGTACTATTTTGTTTTTGCGCTCTAACATACTCACCAAATCAAGCTCCACACTACTTACCTTTACTCCATGTTCCTTTAACAATTTCTGTACTTCTATATATTTATAGCTAGATTCTAAAAGAGCCTTACTAGGAATGCACCCAACTCGTAAGCAAGTACCACCCAAAGCATCATTTTTATCAATGCAAGCAACCTTTAGGCCTAGTTGTGCAGCACGAATAGCTGCTATGTAACCCCCGGGGCCTGCACCAATGACTATAAGATCAAATTTAGACATATCCTCTCCTTGCTAAGCTAGAACTTAGCGCTCGAGCATAAGTGACTCTGGCACTTCTAGAAGCTCAATCAAATAATTAGTAAAAAGCGCTGCCTCTGCTCCATCAATAATGCGGTGATCAAAAGAAAGAGACAAATAAAGCATGTGCCTAGCTATGATCTTATCCTCACCATCCTCTTCTATAACTACAGGACGTTTTTTAATAGTATGCACACCCAAAATAGCTGCCTCGGGTACATTTACTATAGGGAAACTAAAAAGACCTCCTAGAGAACCTATATTAGTAATGCTAAAGGTGCTGTGTTGAATATCTTTGGTATCTAATTTATTTGTCCTGGCCTTGTCTACCAAAGTATTAAGTTTTTTGGCAATGTCCAGTATGCCCCTATTCTCAACGCCATTGATGACTGGAACAACCAACCCACTTTCGGTAGCAACTGCTATGCCTATGTTGTAGTAATGCTTAAGGACAATTTCTTGGGCCTTTTCATCGAAGCTCGAGTTCAAAATAGGATATCTTCTCAAGGCTACCAGTACAGCCTTTATAATAAAAGGCATATAAGAAAGCTTGGTATCTCTCTTCTCAGCTATAGGCTTAAGTTTTTTACGCAGGGCCACTAGCTCGGTGACATCAACTTCATCAACATGCAAGGTACGTACACTCTGCAAGTGGGAAGCTACCATTTGCTGGGCAATAACTCGTCTAAGCCCACGCATAGGTAAGCGTTCTTCCTGCTCAGCGTACTCTTCTGGAGTAACATAATTAATCTGATACTCTTGTAGGGCTGGCTTAACACTTTTCGTTGTATAGTTCTGTACATCTTCAACACGAATGCGCCCATTAGGACCACTACCCTTAATATCTTCAAGGGGAATATTAAGTTCCCTAGCCAACTTACGAGCAGCAGGCACAGCCAGAATACGCTCATAGGGGCCTCTTTCATTTTGTAAGGCAGCATTACTAGTTGTACTTTTAGTAACAGAAATAGTCACTTCTTCATCAATGTCACTGGCCTGAAAAAGGCTTAAAGACTCATTCTTGTCTGATGACTTAGCTTGACTAATAGCAGGTTTTTCCTTTACCAATGAAACTTCACCTGAGATTTGGACTTCTTCTGCAAAACGAGCTATGGGAGTCTGTACAGCTACGATATCACCTTCACTTACTAAATGTTTTTCAAGTACGCCAGAAAATGGGCTTGGTAACTCCACAGTCACCTTGTCAGTCATTACTTCAACAATAGGCTGATTTTCACTTACCGTTTCACCTTCAGCAGCTAACCACTTAAGGATTTCACCTTCAACAACAGATTCAGCAAGTTCTGGGAGTAAAAATTCTCGAGCCATAAATATACCCTCCATATAACAATGCTTTATAGCAAAAACTTTCTAAGAGCGGTTTGTATAGGATAAAAATGGCAGTGGACATGTATAGTTACCCAGAAAAATCTTTTCCCTTTTATTCATAAAGTGAAAGATAGCATTTTTCGTTTTTACCTGATACAAACGCAGGGATTGTCTTTTTGGGACGATATTTTTGGTCTCTCATAAAATTATGCCACAGTCTTACAAGAAGTAAAAACGCTTTTTCCTAGCGGCTTAGCTAACAATCAAAAGACATCTTTGCATTTATAAGAAATTACAACTGCAAATATTTGAATAAGTACTTATTGTAACATTCTTCCATAGGTGGGTGATTTGAATAACCACAGTGCCTGAACCAAGCTTGAGCATCATTGGTATTAACTGTTTCCAGAGCTTTCCTAACAGAATAATTTAACTTCTTTTTGTCCCAAGTCTCTAGTGTACGTAGATGAGATTTTACCTTTGACCAGCAATGTTCTATTGGATTGAACTCTGGACTATATGGGGGTAAATAGATTAGTTTAGCTCCCCTAACTGCTATTATCTCCTCTACCTCCTTCACTATGTGGGCTGGTGAATTACCCATCAAAACTATTTGCCCTACTTGTAATGCTGGACATAACAAAAGCTAGACAATTGAAGTGTAAAGCCTGTAACAAGTGCTTTGTGGAAACACAAGGAACAATATTCTATCGTAAAAAGACAAGTGCTAAGACTATTTGGCAAGTGATAACTGCTTTAGCAGAAGGAGTAGGGCTGCAAGCAGCATCACGAATATTTAAAGTTAAGGTAGAAACAATAAGTAGATGGTTGGAAGAGGCTTCTGAAGATGCAGAGGCAAGGAAGCAGGAGAAACACGAAGTGCAAGAGCAAGGTGGGTATGGTGCACATTTGATGTAAAGCACAAGTTATGGCTGAATTTCGTAGTAGGAGATAGAAGTGAAAGGAATGCCCAACTACTAATACATGGTCTAACATTAATATTGGCACCAGAATGCATACCATATTTATAAGTGATGGATTAGATGCATATGCAAGCGCATTATTGAGGCACTATACTCTATGTAAGCCGTATTTATCACATTCCCTACACTTACTGCTAATACCTTCTCAACTGCTTCTTTAGTGCCATACACTACTCTCTGTTTCACACTTACCATCCTCCTTCCTATACGTTTCTTCACCACTTGGGCATACCTCAATCCTGATACGGCACAAAACCTTGGCTTTGGTGATCTACCTCTTTTATATTTCCTTGGTATCTTTACCCATTCTCTTGAGGTGAACCCAATTGATCGGACAAAAAATTAAGGTTAATTAAGACCTACTAAAATGATATCAAATTGAGATTACATTGTTTGTAAGCTTGATAACAACCTATCCTGTTATTATTGATTTAGTTTTCTCCTCTCTGTAAACTAATTCAGGCGTTTTGTACTGCAATGATTGATGCGGACGTTCACTGTTATAAAATTGTAAGTACTTTCCTATTTCTTCCCTTCCTTGCTCTATATTTTTGTATTCCTTTAGATATACTTCTTCATACTTTACCGTTCTCCACAACCTTTCTGTAAATATATTATCCATGTAGCACCCTCTTCCGTCCATGCTGATTGCTATTTCGTTTGCCTTCAATATATCCGTAAACTCATGACTTGTGTACTGACTACCTTGATCTGTATTGAATATCTCTGGCTTCTCTCCTTCCAACGCCTCTTCTAATGCTTCTATACAAAACTCTGCTTTCATGCTATTCGAAACTTCCCATGAAACAACATAACGGCTATACCAATCCATTACTACTACCAGATAGCAATATCCTCCTTGCAAACGTATATACGTAATATCACTAGCCCATACCTGATTTGGTTTGTTTATGATTTTGTTTTTCAGAAGGTATGGGTAAATTTTATGTCCTTCCTTTGGTTTACTTAGTTTGGGTTTGGCATATATAGCTTGCAAACCCATCAGACACATCAAACGATATACTCTTTTGTGATTGACTTTATAGCCTTCTCCATTGAGCATTGCTGTTATCTTGCGATAACCTAGAAAAGGATGATCTGTATACAACTCATCTATCCTTTGCATCAAGCATTCATTGAGATCGCTGATTCTTGTAGGTCGATAGTAATAACTACTACGATTCAGTCTCAGTAACTCACATTGCTTAGTAATGCTCAATTGAGGGTGCCTTGGATCGACTATCAACATACGTTCCTCTTGACTCAGTTTTTGAGCCCTTTGGACAAAAAATCTAGTTCCATTTTCAATTTGCCAATCTGTTCGTACAGTGCAGCCTCTCTACGTTCTTGCAGTTTGGCTTTCCTGCCCCTTAGTAGTGAAAATCTTTCATGCAATGCTTCTGATCCAGCTTTTTTCCATTCTTTAATTTGAGTGGTGTGTACACCATATTGATTTGCTAATTCTGCAAGATTCTTCTCTCCAACTATGGCTGCTGCTGCAACTTTAGCTTTGAATTCTTTCTTATATGTTTTTCTTATTCCTTTTGTCTGGCTCATTTATATCTCCATATTCTAGATATTTTACATCTTCTATGGACCTTAATTTCGCCGGGGTTTTCTGTCCAGTTTTTGGGGGTAAGCTCAGAGAGATTCAACTTAAGTTTGAGGCAACATGTGGCAGCACTAGGAAGGAAAGTGCAGAGCTTGGCAAAGAGAGAAAAAGGTCTAATTGCAGAATTAGCATTGTTTCAGCTATACTGCAACTTTTGCTTACCCCACGGCAGTTTGCGGAAAGAGCTAACAGCAGGAGGAAATCGTAAGTGGGGAAAGCTGGAATGTCAGCAGTAAGGTATGGCGTTTGGAGGAGGTCTTGATGAAGCGAGTACCACCTTGGAGACAGGAAGGGTGGTTAAGCAAAAAAGAGGGTGTTTAAACCAAGGGTAAGCTGTGGATGAATTTAGTAAGGGTTGGAAAAAGGTGTTAGGTAAATGGAAAAATATAGTATCAACAAGTTTATATGTTCGAGTAATCCACTTTAGGGTAATGATTATTATAGTAACCCATATTATTTATCTGCTTTCACTACACTACTTTTCCCAACCTATTTATCCGCAGTTGTTGGGAACACCATCGACTTTCGATGCGCAAAATAGGATAGGCTTGACCCTGTTTGAGTGTTAAGCTAAATTCGTCATGGCGACACAAACCATATTTAGAATTCGGCTCAAGGAAGAGCGCAAGTACTTTTCCTGAATCACCTATAATGCGAAGTATTGCGTAACTATCAGTAGTAATACTTACTTTGCGACAACTCAAGCTAAGTTTTCTCACGGATCTTTCTGCTCGCTTAGACTCCTTGCAGTGTTCAATAAAATACTGTCTTGCACACGTTTGTTTGCATTGTCCAATATGAAATCCATGATGCTCGAGAGTTTGTA
This sequence comes from Trueperaceae bacterium, assembly GCA_965223045.1. Lineage (GTDB taxonomy): Bacteria > Deinococcota > Deinococci > Deinococcales > Trueperaceae > CBDCVN01. The sequence continues at coordinate 505,513 of CBDCVN010000013.1, read as the reverse complement.
AAAGCTTCTTGAGGCGCTTAGGTATAAGATAGGATTGAGGTAAATTAATAGCTAGTGTAGGTTTTATGTCAGGACTGTATTTGCCTGGTAGAACAACCTCCTTGATTTTTTGTTGCTTATCATCTCTAAATAGCATGGTGTATTTTCTTGATGAGTTTAAATAGCAACTCTGTAAAACAACCTGATGACTTAGATGAGGTGAACTTCGGATGTTTTGTAACTGATTAGCATTTTGCTGTGACCAATTTACAGCTATTTTTAGGGCTATGTTAAGCGCAACAATCGTTTGCTTCTGTTCGCAAGCAAGTTTGCCCTCTCGCCCCTCTAAAAGCAATGTACAAGTGTTGTATCGTAGTGCCAGCATATTACGTGCATTACTCACATCAGGACTACTGTGCCGCACACGCCCTGAAGCATTAATAAGCGTGTAGCGGTTGGCTGTGTACTGCCTTTGCACGGTACCTATAACCTCAGGCATTAGGCTTTTGTGCATTAACACCTTTAACTCTGGATTAATCGCAGGAGTATTAGCAACATCAACAAAGACATCATGGTGATAGACAAGACCTTGTGCCAAAAGATGTTTGCGTCTAGGGGGATAGGTATGCACATCTATAATAAGCTGTGGGCAAAATTCTCGTACAAGTTTGTGTAATGCACGGTTTTCTGAAGATTGCAGGCGTTGATGATCACGGTTTAAATCAACCCCAAATGCATTGAGGCGAGTTTTCTTAGAAGCTCCGTCAGGGTTCAGACAGGAAATAACAGCAACACAAGTTTGTTTGGTAACGTTAATTGTTTCCAAAAAATGTTCAACAGCTTGTGTACTTAATGGCTCATCACCATGTTGACCTGCAACAATCAAAATACGGATGGGCGCATTTGATTGCCCCACATAGTAAAGGGATAGCGGACGCCCCTCTTCAGAAAGACCGATCTGCTTTTTGTCTATAGGACTACAATGTCTATGAGATGCCTTTATCATAAACCGTGCTCTAAAAGGAACTAAACAACAGGATACGCATAGTTAGGTTCAGCCAGTTGAGGTACCTGCCCAAAAAGCTCACCATACAGTGCTGAACTCATCAGTAATTTATCGTGATTGCCTGTTGCCGTCACCTCCCCTTCATCCATAACAATAATGGTGTCAGCATGACGGACTGTTTCTAAACGGTGTGCAACCACTACAACTGTTAAGCTTTGACTCAATTGCTTGAGTGTTTTGATAAGCTCGGCTTCCGCCTCAGTGTCAAGTGCCGAACTAGGTTCGTCTAACAGTAACAATTTGGGATGTTTGAGCAAGGCTCTAGCAATGGCAAGGCGTTGAAGTTGCCCCCCTGACAAACTTTGACCAGTATCACCTATCGGTGTAGACAAGCCTTCCTCTAAAGACGTAATAAAATCCCAAGCATTGGCAGCACGGCAGGCAGCTTCAAGCTCATCATCACTGGCATCTGGGCAACTCAACAAAAGATTACTGTGCAGAGTTCCGGTAAAAAACTTAGGACGCTGTGGTACCCCAACAACGATTTTACGAATAGACTCGAGGCTTAGCTCTTTCAGGTTTTGGTTCTCAATAAAGACTTTGCCCTCAGTAGGGTCATAAAGGCGTGCCATAAGTTTAAGCATGGTACTTTTCCCTGAACCACTTTTGCCTACCAATGCAGTAAGCTGTCTCGGCATTACCTCGAGATTTACATTGTGAAGTACAGCCCGCTTGCTGTAATGCATTGAGACATTTTCTAATCTTATGTGCCCAGTAGTAGTTACCTGCAATTCTGTTGCATTGGCAACTTCTTCTAGGCTTGATGAAGTTTCTAGCAAATTATGAATGTGCTCTAGGGCGACAAGACCACGCTTATAGGTATTGCTTATGCGGGTTAGCATCCGAAAGGGTTGATACAGTAAAATAACAAATCCCATAAAAGCCACTAAATTACCTGTACTCATCTGACCACTGACAACTGTACTAGCACCAAACTTCCAAGTTAGGGCAAGGCCCAAGCTGGTGAGTAGCCAAACCGTCGCACTAATCAAGGCAGCATAGTGATTAGTGCGAAGTTCATCTTTCTCGAGTTCGTAACTGTGGGCAGTCATCGTAGAAATAGCCTGTTGGGTTGCACCTGTCATATGGAGTGTCTCTGCCGCATCAAGATTCTCTTTCACGTTTGTAGTGAGGGATGCCAACGTTTTGCGACGCTCACGTGAGGTGTGATGTAAATTTTTCTGTAAATAGTGTGTAATGCCGACTTGAATAGGCAATACCGCTATTGCAATGAGAGCTAGCCTTGAATTAATCACCAAAAGCATGACAACTGGATAGACAACTTTGAGGACATTGCTGAGGGTCTGAATAAAAACACGGTCCAAAAACCGTCGCATGGTGGCTGCATCTGTGATAACACGACTAAGCAACTCTCCCGAACCGATAGCTTGCTGTTGATCAAGGGAAAGCAGGGTTGCTTTATTAATGATCCGTACCCGCAACGAGGAAACGAAGTGGCGACTTAATTGCGCTCTGGAAATGGTATTCATATAGGAGACAAATCCGTAGATGAAGGCAATTAATAGCAGCCCAAAAAACACTATTTGTAAAACCTCGAGTTGGCTCAAAGCTGCCAAATTCCAGCCATAAAGTGAACTTGCCTCACTGCTTAGAGCATCAACAATTACACCTGTTAGAAGCGGAATTTGCATGGGCAAAACGACGAACAGTGCACGCCAGAAAAGTGCATTGCTGAGACGCAGCTTTTCATGTTGCAGGTAGCGAAAGGCTAACCCCAAAGGATGTTTGAAGCCAAGATGTTTAAACATGCTAAACAACCTGCGGTTCAAGCTTGCGAATAATATGGGTTGCAATGTTCTCACCATAATCGGTAGAACTTGCAACGGGAGCATTGCTATGTGATTTAAATTCTTGAACAGACAGAGGCGAGCTGGTCATTACCCCTGAAACAGCTAACAGATCATGACCGTGATTGTAAATATAATCCGCTCCATGTAAACCTGAAGGTGCACAGTGAGCAGCCAAAATCACTCCCCTAATGTGATCACGGATGACAGCGTCTTCAAGCAACATGTTTGTTTCGCGTTGTAAAATACCATCGGCAATTTCAACAACAATCACATCAGGGCTGGTTGCGGTGGCATCTTGAATCATGGTGGCGTAGAGACTGTATAATTCTTCTTTACTACAAAGATATGTTGAGGGGAAACCATAGTCACTAAAATCGCGCACATCTGTTGCACCTGTAGCCTCTAAAGAATGCAGGTCTCGTTGCGAGAGACTACCTGTGAGTTTACAGGCAGCAACTGTTTTACCCTGTTGACGCAAACCCCAGACCAATTTGCTAACCATTGTGGTTTTGCCTGCATTCATTCCCGTACCTACCACCAGTATAATGTCTGTTTGTGCTGGAGCTAATGCTCTCGGCTTAAAAAATTGCTCCTTTAAGTTGATACGCCAGCCTGTTGGATCAGTGAGGTAACCTAAAAAAGAAAGCTCCGTTGGCTTTTTAATGCCCGTAAAACGTGAGCGAACCGTACCGAACATACCAGCACCTGTAAGCATATTGAGATTTGCTACATCTGAGACATGTCCTTCAAAAGCATCGGTAGCGTAACGGTTGCCCATGACACCTACAATGACATCACCCGGATAGAGGTCTAAGCGCTGTTGTTTATCCATCATCAAACGCGTATGATTGCCAATCTTTTCTACTTTAGCCATGACCACATCACCTACTTGGGGTGTGACCGTAGGATCTTCAATTCGCCAGTGAGTATCACGATTTGTGAGCGCACGACACGCCCAGCTCCATTTCACGGCTTGGATCGTTTCAGAATAATTGATAGGAAAAACTTCTTCTTGTTTTGCAGTATTTAACATATTTATCTCCTCTGATAGGCATACATTTTTGTATGACAAAAAGAGTGTAAATATTTTAGGTAAGTAAAAGACAAGTGAGCTTTAAAAATCTATAACTGCATTGTTAGAGTGGTGCTGCCTTCGTTTATAGGGAATGCTAAAGTAGCACGTGTGAGTGGAATTAATTTTAATACCCTTTTGCTACAGGAAAAATCAGTGTTACCTCAAACCCTTTCTGTGTATTACAAAGTTTTAAATCACCACCAAAAGTCCTGACAATATGTTTGACAAAAGCAAGTCCTAAACCACTGCCCTCTACGTGAGAGCTCAGTCGAAAAAACTTATCGGTGAGCTTTTCTATAACTTCTTCAGGCACCCCTTCCCCTTGATCATTTATACGGACTTTTACACTGTCACCAGGTGATTCAAGTGTCAGAGTAATATCATTACTAGTATACTTTACAGCGTTATCCAAAAGGTTGAGAATGGCCTGACCGACCAAATGGGGATTGGCAACTTTTAGAGTTTGCTTGAGCTTACTAACCATTTGAATACGCATTTGTGCTTCTTCAGGAAAAGTTTTTATTGTTTCCTCAGACAATACCTCGATGCTAATAGGCTCAGTGTCACGTTCAGAGGCCCTTGCTAAACCTAAAAGAGCTTCTAGTACTCGCTGCATTCGGTTAATATTGCGGGTTAATACGGGTACAGATTCTTCCATCGTTGTCATACCCAATTCCATCAATTCAGTTTTTAACTTGATGGCACTAAGCGGTGTTCTTAGCTCGTGTGAGGAGTAGCGGGTAAAAGCACGCTCACGGTCAATGGCCGCCTTAATGTTGGCAGACATACGGTTAAAACTACTAGCAAGTTGTGCCAGTGCATCCTTACCGGGAGGCACCTTAACAGGTTCAGGAAAACGCTGTTGAGACAAGTCATTGACAGCCCTTGTTAACTCTCGAATAGGACGGAGCAAAAACCCAGCAAAAACCCAAACAATGATTACTGATAGTAAAACTTGGATGCCATCATCAGATAAATCACTTCGCAAACTTTCGTTAAGGATACGCTCATAGATGCGTTTGTCCACGGAAGCTTCTACCATAAGACCATTACTAAGCTGATGCTGCTTTGTTACAATACCTTCGTGATCAGGAAGGTCTTCACCGACCTCCAACAAAATAGCATCATCCTTAATAACACTAAGATGGGTGTTACTTAGGCGGAGGGATTTCATTTCATCAAGCAACACAATGTTTCCGTTTTCTAAACTTATTGCTGCTTCTGCATAATTCAGTGTCGTTTGTAAAACCTCGTTTACATCTTCTTCAAGTTGCTGCCTAGTGTCCGAATAATCAAGTAGCGCCTCAACCATTGTGCCAACTAGGACAGCCAGTGCAAGACTCAAATACAGTCGCCAGCGAAAACTCATTTAGACTCCTAAGGTATAACCACCAGATATCGTATTAATCAAACTGACATCCAGCTTTTGCCGTAATTGGTTAATGTAAACCCGCACAACCCGTTTGCCTGATTCAGCATCAGGGAAAAAACGGTCAAGTAAATCCTCAGCTGAAAAGACTTTATCGGGATAATGGGCAAACAACTCGAGCATGGCAAATTCACGATCACTGAGCCTTACCTCTTTCTCCTGCCAACAAACCTGCCGTCTTTTAAAGTTCACTTTGAGTGCTCCCCTTTCAAAGGTTGTGCTTTTTGCCTGAGCAGTTCGTCTAAGTAAGGCTCTCACTCGTGCTATAAATTCTTTAAGGCTAAAGGGTTTAACAAGGTAATCATCACCACCTAAATCCAACCCCTTAGCACGATCTTCAATGGAGTCTCTCGCTGTTAAAAACAAAATACTGCCCTCAAACCCCGTATCTCGAAGCGATTGTGCCAATTCAAAACCGCCATTTTCACTTTCAGGTAACATCACATCCAGCACTGCTAGGTCAAAGTCTTTTTCCCCCAAGCTGTGATAGGCAGTCTCTAACGAAGCAGCCCACCTCACGTTGTAACGATGTGCCTGCAAAAGATCAAGTAAAGGTTCAGCGATATCACGCTCGTCTTCAACCAGTAAGATATTCATTTGGAAATTCTCCTTGTTTGCCTAGCACCTCTGTGATAGGCATTAGTTTGTATTAAGTATAATGAGATAGGATAAATAAATTTGTAAAAGTGTAAACTCTAGAGGGTAAAGACGTGATTCTCCTAAATATTTAAACACCCTCTATGCTATTTCAAGATGCTCTCACCTTTTTGCACAAAAAGGTGAGAGCATCAAAATGATAGCGGCTGAAAAAAACTTTAAAGAATTTAAGGGCCATCACCGTTAGTTCTTTATCCTCATCTACTTATTTCTAAAGCAGTCCCTTCTTGTATCCATCTTTGAGCAATACTTTCTGTTACACAAAAGGTTGACGATTCAACATTAGTTAGACTAACTCTCACATGATTTCTATCGCACTTTTCTAGTGGGATAGAAACGTCTTCTTCTACTAATGTTGCTTGAGTGGGTACAGTTATTTTCGAAGTTGATATAGCGAACCCTTGTCTTTCCCAAGAACGAATTGTCGATTCTAAAGCACATACAGTTTTTCCAGTATGGACAAGTGTAGCGTGTGCTTGATTTTTTAATTTACAAGGACTTTGGGCAAAGGAATTGCTAAAAACAGTAAGGAATACTAGCAAGGTAACTGCAAGAAAAAGAAATACTTTGTGGTTCATAATTAACTCCTAAAAGTTTGAATTGATTTGTTAACTAGCTCGAGTAAAGCTCAAAGCTCGTTAAAGGTATATGAATATGAGTGTTGAAAACATTGGGTGCTTATTATCATTTTGGTAAAGGAGTTTCCCATACAGATACAGACTCTTCTACCTTTTCAGCAATTACATTACTCGGTAACTACTTCAGTATCTTCGATGACTTCTTTGGCAACCATAGTGATCTCTTCATTAGGTACTAAGTGTAATCTGCTTGAATTTACTGGAGTTATGTGCCAACCTAGTTCGATAAACCTTTCAATCACATTTGAAGTAACACAAGATGTGAGAATAGTTTTATTATTCTCGTCAAACTTAGCAATTTTCACAAAAGGTTCCTGACACGAACTATGTAAACCTTGAGACATTACAGGAAAAATAACTGTAGCCAGAATTGTTAATACAAATATAGTTACCCAGAAAAATCTTTTCCTTTTATCCATAGAGTGAAATAAGGTAGGAAAAATCACTAAGAATAATTGCTTCTTAGGCAATAGAACACCTACTACCCAGTGTAATCTTCTTTTGTAAACCAACTAAAACTTATACAAAACTTGCTTATTTTCCCCGCTTAACACTATCTCAAATCATTAATTCCTTTGGTACTGGTGTTTTATAAAACTCAAATGCCTCCCTCAATCTTTTTATCTCTTTTTTCATTACTCCCTTTATTTCCTCTACCCTCATTGGTATTCCCTCCATCATTACCTCCAAATGCTTCCTTAAATCTGCTTGTGTTTCCCAGCATTTATTATGTATGTACTCCTTCTTTAAATACTTCCATAGCCTTTCTATTGGGTTGAAATCTGGTGAGTATCCCGGTAGAAATTCTAACCTCAACCATTTTGAATTCTCTTTTACCCACTCTTGCAACCACTTCGCCCTGTGAAATGGTGCATTGTCACATATAAGCATTATCTTTGCTTCCCTCATCTCCCTTTTCATGTGGCAGATAAACCTTCTAAACCTCTGAGCATTTACCTTGAACTTTGTTAGCACTCCATGGAATTCTCCTGTCCCTAACTCTAATGCCCCTATCAAATTTACTCTCCCATGTCTTCCATAGTTCTTGATCTCTACTTTTTCTCCTCTTAGCCCCCATGTGCTCGCTAGTGTTCCCTGCGTTTGGAACCCTACTTCATCTTGATAAAATATCCTCCATCCTGCCTTTATCTTCTCCTCGTACAGCTTTGGTAGTGTTTCTTGTATCCACTTTCGCCTCTTCTCTTCATTCTTCCTATACAGCAAATGTATTGCTTTATGGAAACTTAATCCCAGTTTCCTTAAAAGCTCTGGTAAATACTTTACTGACAAACATACCCCAAAAAGGCTTTCTATGAGAGTAAAGACCCTTCTGGCAACCCAAACTTGCTGGTTAAACTCTGTAATGATTTTCTTGATTAGCTCTAGTTGCTCTTTAGAAAGTTTAGGCGGCCTACCAGTTCTTTGTTCATCTTCTAAGTTAAGCGATTTTTCAAACTTCTTTCGCCAGTTTTTTACTGTTTTTACTGAGACACCGAACATTTCTGCTACAAGCTTAATATCTTTGCCGGAATACAGAGCTATAAGGGCTTGAGTCCGTAGTAAAGCGTTTGCATCATTTCCCTTTTTATAGCGACGGCGTAGTCTTTGTAGTTCTTCTAGTTTTTGTTTGCTATCATTATTTGCCATGATTAGTCTCCTTTGGGTTATTATTGGAATTATCATGGCATTATTTTTCCTGTTTTAGGGAAAGAATTTATCTGGACATCTATACAAAAATCAAACGTATATTTTTCATAGTTCTTCTCCTCGAAAAAATTATTTTTGAAAATAAACAACCATATTTCCTAATAAGATCTATCTAAGGCTATTTGTTTGTAAATTTTCCAATTAAACCTAAAACCTAGGTTTTTAGTGGCTTAACAATATTCAAAGGAGGTAAGTAAAAGATAAGCAAATCCCAAGTTTTATTGAACAAGAGCTTCCCATCAAAATAAGAACCTTGTATAGACAAGTAAGACACAGCCTAGCTGCGCTTTGCCGTTGACAGCGTGAATAAATATGAGAAAGCTGCAGATTTTTATAGATAGTATCAGACTTTTACAAACGATACTCTCGCTTGGATACTAAAAGGATTTATCTTCATGTTGATGAGGCTGAGTTAGAGATTGTAGCATCACTTTTACCTGATATTTTAGGGGGAGTTGGGGAAGAGTTAAATTTTTGGTAGTGCCCTTCATGTAATGATGAACCCTGCTGCCTTAAAATGCGCGATGACTTTAGATTTCTTAAAATGCCCAAATTGCACCTCAGATAATTTTGTTAAGAATGGTCATATTCACAATGGTAAGCAAAATCATATTTGTAAAGATTGTGGTAGGCAATTTGTTGAAGATCCTCAAAATATTCCTATCAGTGAGGGAAAAAAGGATTTGATAGATAAACTCTTACTGGAAAGATTAGCACTTGCTGCTATTGCTCGTGTCACTGGTGTTTCAGAATCTTGGTTGCAAAAATACGTCAATGACGAGTTTGAGAATATAGAGCAGGAAGTAGAAGTTGAGAAAAAAGATAAAGGGTTTCTTAGAATAGAGTGTGATGAGATGTGGTCTTTTGTAGGCCACAAAGGTAATAAGGTATGGATATGGCTAGCTATTGATCAAGCTACTGGCGAAATAGTAGGGGTTTATATAGGCAGTTGTGATAAAAGAGGGGCTCAAGGGTTATGGGATTCTTTACCAGCAGTATATAGGCAATGTGCAGTGTGCTACAGTGATTTCTGGGCATCATATGAAGAAGTAATTCCTAGGAAAAGGCACAGAGCAGTGGATAAACGAAGTGGGAAAACTAATAGAATTGAGAGATTAAACTGCACTCTACGTCAACGAATTGGTCGTTTAGTAAGGAAAACTCTTTCTTTTTCAAAGAAATTGACTAATCACATTGGAGCCATTTGGTATTTTGTTCATCACTATAACTCATCATTACATGTATAGGACTACCAAATTTTTTAGGTAGGCTGAGAATAAGCCTACCTAACTAGAAGCAATCATATGCTAGAACTTGTGTTGCACTTGATAGCATCACTGTTGTGAGAATGAAAGACTGCTTTTTATGAATTTTACCTGCACTGTTAAAAGCTTGGTAAACAACATCTGATTGTGCCAGCCTGAAATCCAAAATTAGCTTAATTACTTATTCACTAGCAAAGAATCCATCGTCTAACCATACTTGAGCTATCCCTGGTAAAGTACATACAATTTCTTCGGTATCAGCAATACTTATTCTTATATAACCTGCTTTGCATAAACGTTCTGGAAGTAAGTCTGGTACACTTATAGTGGTTAATTCATCCTCATCCTCATCAACCTCAAAGGCAAGTTTTTCTTCTATCCACCTTTGGGCTACATTTCTGTTTACGCAAAAGGCTGGTATGCCACTAACTATCTTGACTTTTACATATGCCTCCTCACATTCTTTTAAGGGAATAGCATTTCTTGCCACTAATTCTTTTTCAGGAAGCACAGTTATTGCTGAGGTTCGTATAGCAACCCCTTGTTCTTCCCAAGAACTAACTGTTGATTCTGGAGCACATAGCTGTTTTCCCGTACGAATCATTGTCGCATGGACTTGCGTTGCTCTACATGATTTACTAGCAATTGGAGTAGTAAGGTTAGCCTCAGTAGCAAGGCCTAATGATACCCACCTTTGAGCCATTACTCTTGAAGTACATACAGTTTTTTCATTGCTAGTAAGGATCATTTGGACTTGATTCTTAGTACACAAGCGCTCTGGAAAGACTTCCGGAACACTTATGGTTGTTAATCCATCTTCCTCATCAACTTCTACAGCAAATTTCCCTGCTATTAATCTTTCGGCTGCATACCTAGTGAGGCAAAAGGACTCTTCACCACTAACTATTACAACCTTTACATGTCCAGGTTCGCATTTTTCTAATTCTATAGTATTTTCAACAGCTAATGGAACTTCTGGATTTACTGTCAAATTTTGGGTCAATACAGCTGTTCCATCTGCTATCCATTGTACAGCTTCTCTTTCTGGGACGCATATAGTTGCCCCACCACGAACAAGCGTAATCTTGACATAGCCTTCTGATTGGCATGGGGCAGTTTGAGCAAAGGTACTACCAAAAATAGTGAGAAGTGCTAACAAGGTAACTGTACGAAAAAGAAATACTTGGTGGTTCATAATTAACTCCTAAAAGTTTGAATTGATTTTTTAACTAGCTCGAGTGAAGTACAAAGCTAGAGGGTGTTTGGAAATTAGTGTTCCTTTGAAAGATCTAGCATTTTGGCTGAAATTTGAACTAAGTATATCATTTCAGAAATGAAGTAGCTATACCCAATATATGTCAGTATAGCTACTATGAAAACAAATCATAGACAAGCATACTCTACTGACGTTACTGATGTACAGTGGCTTATAATTGAAGCCTTTCTACTTAAAGTTTTGACCAAAAGTACTAAGCGGGGACATCCCATGAGCCTTGATCTCCGTGAAATCGTAAATGCTATACGTTACCTTCTGCGCAATGGTTGTACTTGGCGTGATCTTCCACATGATTTTCCTGCCTATCAAAGTGTGCGTTATCACTTTGATAAATGGTGTAAATCAGGTTTGTGGAAGGCTTTAAACAAACATTTACGCAGAAAACTCCGTGAGCAGGAAGGAAAACTTGCTGATTGCAGTGTAGGTATTGCCGATAGTCAATCGGTCAAAGGTAGTGTGCATGAAGAGAATGGGTACGATGGAGGAAAAAAGGTTAATGGACGTAAACGTCATATATTGGTTGATACCATGGGATTATTGATAGTTGTACTTGTAACTACAGCGAATAGGTCAGATAAGAAAGGATTAGAGCAAATGTTGAAGGCCATAAAAAGCACTATGCCAAGATTAAAAGTAATAAAAGCAGATCAAGGTTATGTCAGTGCGAGATTAGAGAAGTGGGTGCTGGACATATGTGGGTGGATATTAGAAGTAACAAAGAAACCAGAAGGAAAAGGTTTTCAAGTTATCCCACAAAGATGGGTAGTGGAGAGGACATTTGCATAGTTAGGAAACTATAGACGCTTAAGTAAAGATTATGAAGTATTAGCAGCAACAAGTGAAGCCTTTATCTACATGGCTATGTGTGATATCATGACCAAGCGTTTAGCGCATCAATCCACTCCCAATTTTGCTTAATAGATATTTCCCAAACACCCTCTAGATGAAAGTATATGGATGTGAGTATTGAAAACATTGGGGGCTTACTATCAGTCCAGTGAGAGTGCTCCCCACACAGATACAAACTTTTCTACCTTTTCAGTAATTACATTACTCAATAACTACTTCAGTATCTTCGGTGACTTCTTTGGCAATCATACTAATCTCTTCATTAGGTACTGAGTGCAGCCTGTTTAAATTTACTGGAGTGACGTGCCAACCTAGTTCGATAAACCTCTCAACCACATTTGAAGCAACACAAGATGTGAGAATAGTTTTATAATTCTCATCAAACTTAGCAATTTTCACAAAAGTTCCCTGACACAAACCATGTAAACCTTGAGACGTTAGCAGAAAAAATAACTGTGGCCAGTATTGTTGATACAAATACAAGAACCAAAGGCATATTTTTCATAGTTCTTCTCCTCGAAAAAATTATTTTTGAAAATAAACAACCATATTTCCTAGCAAGGTATACCTAATGCTATCTGTTTGTAGATTTTCAAATTTAACCTAAAACCTAGGATTTTAGTGGCTTAACAATATTCAAAGGAGGTAAGTAAAAAATAAGTAAATCTCAAATTTTAGGGAATATTTGTTGAGAAAAGCTTACAAGGATGTTTTTAGAAACATCTGAAGGCATGGCAATATATTATCAGATAGAAACAAGTCTGACACTATTGCCAATAGTGTGTGCGATTCGTTCTTCTGAAATTCAAGCACCAACGTGCAGAAAGGCTGGAAGCTAATTGAAGAATTAGAACTGTATGACCATATAGGTGAAAGCCCTATCCCCTCGATAAACAGGGGGAAAGCAATACCCTTTGGCGTGAGAATGGATATCAATCGTCAAAAGCAGGGTATAAAGCCAATAAGCAATGAACTGAACGTTGTGACCTCAGCAAGCAGGTGGCTATGGATAGCGGAAGCAAAGATGTGGTTGAAGCATCGTTAGGCAAATGCAGCCTACGTCGGTTATTGGCTGCGTCCAAAAAGGACAAAGTCTTTGGTTATATCCGTACACTAGGATATAGCGTTTATCCACAACAGACTCGGTGTAAAACATCATCCTAAGGTCACATGTTGGATTCCTAGGGCTTAACTTATAAGAAATATGCAATAAACCTGTTTCAGATGGTATTTGCCTCATAAAAATCTTGAATTTAAGCTGAGTGGTAATTTAAGTCTGTATCGTCAATATCGAGAATTTAAGCCCTTGAAACACAACATGAGTCATATAATATATAGTCTCGGTGGATTATTACAAGCTTGTAAAGCTTTAATAGCATCCTCAGCAATTTCGTGTAGGAATCTACTATTAACTTGAATAACTGGCTTCTCAGATTTTTGTTCTAAATGTTCTTTCCGTGAAGGTTTCCAAGGATCAGTAGACTCTACTATTTGATTGAGTTCATCAGCAGTGTGACCATGATTAAACCAATCTGTTATAGTGATCCAGAAAAGTTTTTTCCCAAATAAAAAATTCCCTCTAACCCTTATTAAGGGAGTAATAGAGAAAGTCCTTAATAAGGGGGACTTAGGGGGATTTGCCTCCCAGAACTCAGCCTCATTTGATTCTGTAATAAGTCAGGCAAAGATTTGTCTGGACATCTATATAAGAACCTTATTTATAACTACCCAAATGTTTATCCATTTCGATTATAGGTGTAGGGTCTCCAAATACTACTGCCCATACCCCTGACTCAAAGTAAATACCAACCTCTTCAAAATCACTAGCCATAATTGTATTACAATGATTAGAGCTAGCTTTCCAAGTTTGGATTACACCAGTAATGGAAGTTGCACCATTATGTGTACTTGCTAAAATCTCACCAGCTTTTTCAAAACTGTAACCCTGAGCAATAACTCTGTCATCAACATAACCACCAGTAGAGTCTAAATGGGGAGGGACCTTATTTGCAATGTTTATCTCACCACTTTTAACACGATTAAGAATATCTTTCACTTGAGTTTTTGATGCCCCTGCAAGCTCTTTGTTCCAATATACGCTCAACACGCTGCTTTTATATTCATCATTACAAATAGTACCTTGAGTACGCATAGAATTAATAGTTATTAACATTTCATTATGCAAACTAGTTGGAGCTACCTCACCATCTAGAGGAAAAAGCTTACTTTGTATAGAGTCAGATAAAGTAGCAACCTGCCCACAGGCAGTCAAGACAGAAGCTATTATAATTGTAATTACGATAATAATATTTTTTAAAGTTTTATTTTTCATGCCTTGATTTCCTTTCAAGTTCTTGAAACTTGACTTAATTATTAAAAGCTAAATTAAGGTCAGCTACTTTGTTAACCAAACGGTATTATTGAGTTATGAATTCATAGTTAAGCTAAAGTTATATGAAGTTTTCAATATAGAGGCCCAAAAAGTTAGAAACCCTTTGCTGCAACTTATAAAGGCTATAAGATTTTTATAATTTTCTTGCCATTAATTCACATAAAAGGTCTATGAACAAATACTTGCTAGTACTTATATAGAGAATTAAGTTATGTAATTTTATAGTAGTAACTTTATAAATTTACCTAAAACTAAATGATTTTCTATAGAAAACTATGCTTTAATGTAAGGGTGTCAAAGAGAGGCTATAAACAGTGTTGTCCACTAGCATATGGTCTAGATATAATTGGGGAACGTTGGACGCTGCTGATTATACGTGAACTCAGTTTAGGCCCTCGCCGTTTTAGTGATATTCAGAAGGGGCTTCCTAGTCTAGGGGCTAATCTTCTTTCTGCAAGGCTTAGGGCGCTCGAGGCCAATAAAATAATAGACAAACAATATCTACCACCTCCTGCTGCTACCCATGTCTATACTCTCGCAAAAGCAGGGCAAGCTTTGTTAGAAGTGTTAGCATCCCTAGTTAACTGGAGCATACATTATGCAATGCCTACCCCTAAAGAAATTCCTGAATGTGATTACCTTAGCACAGTTTCAACTATAAGCGCTTTAAGGATGTTTTTTATGCCTGAGAAAGCTAAAGAGCTTCAAATAATAACAGAGGTTCACTTGCTTCCAGATGTTTTTACAGTTCACATAAAAAACAGTGACTTGAACCTTGTGCAAGGTTCAGCAAAAGCTCCAGATGTTACTATTCAAACTGACCAGAAAACCTTTTTAAAACTTATAACTAAAGCACAAAAGCTTGATAGTATTCCTGCAAATAAAATCTCTTTTAAAGGAAGTCATGAGGCTCTAGTCAACTTTTTAGAGTCTTTTTCTTCATAAGGAAAGGTAAATAAGAATTAGATATTTCTGAGGTAGTGTTGGGGAAATCTTAGAGATCTTGAAGACCTTCAAGGTTTGGATTACCCAAATTTTGCTGGTGCACTATGATCTAGTAGCTATATAAAATTAAATGCCTTAAAAGTTAAGCCTATTCAAACTATTCCTGAAAGCTTATACTATGAGGCAAAATATTAGATTTAAGGTGGTTTAATAAATGAAAAAATTCGTTTTAGGCTTTTGGTTTATAGGTAGTTTGGTCATAGCACAATCTAATGATCTAAGTGCTCTAGATTATGATTGGAACGCCCTCAATAATAACCTTGGCCCCTTACCCATAATTCTTACTGTATTAGCTTACATTTACTTTGCCTTTTGCTTGCAAACCATAGCAAACAAAACTAATACTGAAAACGCTTGGCTAGCATGGATTCCCATTGCCAATATATACCTTATGACACAAGTTGCTGGAAAGCCCGGTTGGTGGCTTTTATTAATGTTTATCCCCTTAGTTAACATTATTATAGCGGTTATTCTTTGGATGGAAATCGCTAAGGCCCTTAACAAACCTGAGTGGTTAGGAGTGGCTATAATTTTGCCTGTTATTAACATAATTGTGGTTGGGTATTTAGCTTTCTCATAGTTGCTTAAAATTAGATTGTGGGCATTTGGTGCATATAGAAGTGCAAGATTTTGTATCTCTATCACTATGTGTAGTCCTGCTACTAAATTTTGTATTTTAATTCTAAGCCTTAAAACTGGTTGTGCCCTTGCAAAACAATTTTAAGATTAACGCAGTTTAGCAAGTGATTTACGAATAAGCTCTTCAGCACTAGCTTCGGTATTTTTAAGAGCAAATTCAGCTACTGTAGCTTTTACTTGCGACTCACGGTAACCAAGAGCTAGCAAGGCCTCTACTGCATCTTCACCTGCTTGCGAGATTAAGGCCTTGGGTTTTACTCCACTACCCGAGGTAGCCATAAGTTCTTCAGGTAGTTTATTTTTAAGTTCAACTATAATGCGCTCAGCTAGCTTTTTACCGACTCCGGGTGCAGAGGATAGTAAACCTGCATCACTTTTTAAAATGGCTCCTGCCAAAAGCGTGCTCTGTAACGAAGAGAGCATGGCTAAAGCAAGTTTCGGCCCAACACCAGACACCCCTATCAAATAGGTGAAAAGCCTGCGCATATCGTTATCGTGGAAACCATAAAGTGCTAGTAAATCTTCTTTTACAACTAAATATGTATGTAAGCGTAAGGCCACACCTGTCTTGCAATTCATTAGCGTAGATTTAGGAGCAAAAACCTCAAGACCAAAAGCACCAACTTGAAGTACTATGCTAGTTTCCCTTATCTCAGAAACAACACCATCAATAAAAGTAATCATAAGATATTATGCATTATAGGTTTGTTTCATCCTATTAGATTAATAAAATGGCATCTTAAGCTTTATAGTATTATGGTACGAGATAAACTAGGTTCTATTCAAGCATTGTCTACATGTCTTGAACCCTTTAGCCAAGAGCCAATTCAGCTTGTTAATGAACATGGTGAGTGGGTTGCCCCCTTTAGTTTGGACATCCCTAAAGAGGAGCTTCAAGCTTTGTATAAGGGCATGATTGCTGCTAGAATGCTTGATGAGCGCTGGCACAAACTTCAGCTTATGGGCAAGTCGAGCTTTATTGTTCAAGCTAGAGGTCATGAAGGAATACAAGTTGGTGCAGCTCGAGCACTTAAAGCAGGTTTTGACTGGGTAGTACCATACTACCGCGACACAGCAATGTTGTATACCTTAGGGATTAGTCCTCTAGAACTGCTAGCACAATTTTGTGGTAGCAGCTTAGATACTAACAAGGCTAGACAAATGCCCTGTCACCCTAGCTCAAAAGTGCTTAATGTTTTTAGTGTAGTCTCTGCTATAGCTACTCACGTACCACCTGCTGTAGGCATTGCTATGAGTATGAAGTATAAAAATACAGGTCAAGTTGTATTAACAAGTTTTGGTGACGGAGCAACATCAGAAGGTGATTGGCATGCCGCTCTTAACTTAGCTGGTGTACAGCACGCCCCTATTGTTTTTTTATGCGAGAATAATCGCTACGCTATTAGCGTACCTTTTCATAAACAAACCAATTCTATTAATGTTGCCATTAAAGCCCAAGCCCATGGGATAAATGGTTATTTCGTAGATGGTATGGATGTATTAGCTTCACACTTTGTAATGAGGCAAGCTCTAGAAGAAGCTCGTAAGGGAGAGCCTGCTTTAGTTGAGGCAGTAGTTGACCGTTTTGAACCACATTCCTCTTCAGACAATGATTTGCTTTACCGTACTAAAGAGGAAAAGGTGAAATGGCTTAAACATGATCCTGTAGAGCGCTTAAAACTTTACATGAAAAACCTTAGTATATGGGATGATACTTGGGAAAGTCACATAAAAGTAGAGATTGATGAAGAACTTACTGAGGCAGTTCGTGCTATTGACAAAGCTCCACCTGTAGCTGTGGAAACCCTCTTTGAAGATGTTTTTGCAGAACTTACTCCACAACTAGTTTCACAGCGTAATGAGCTTTTTACCCAGTAGATGCTATTACAGCTTTGACAGATACTACCTCAACCTGTTAAAGTAAGCCGTTTTTAAATTTATGCCTAAGAAATGAGGTCATGAAGCAGTGAAAACTTTTAAACTGAAAATTTTATTAGTAAGCTTCCTACTAGGGCTTTTGAGCATATTTCCTTCTTATTCCCAAGAAGAAGAGGAAAGCACTGAATTAAGGATAGGTTTTGTCACCTTTTTATCAGGACCTGCAGCAGGTCCTTTTGGAGTGCCTGCCCGTAACAGTGCGGAAATCCTTGTAGAAGCCATTAATAGTGGTACTATGCCAGCACCTTATGACACATCTGGTATTTCTGGTGCTAAGATAGTGCCAGTTTTTCTAGACGAAAATAGTAGTGACAAAGTAGTTGATTATCGTAATCTTATAGAGAGGCAAAATGTTGATTTAGTTATTGGCTATATTTCTAGTGGCAGCTGTAAAGCTATTGCTCCAATTGTAGAAGAAATACAAGTGCTAACTGTCTTTTTTGATTGTGGTACTCCACAAATTTTTGAAGAGGTTGTCACCAATCCAAAGTATCTTTTCCGCACCAATTCACATGCTACTATGGACAATGTAGCTGCTGCTAAGTATGTACTTGCTCGGATGCCAGAAATCAGTTCCATAGCGGGTATAAATCAAAATTATGCTTGGGGTCAAGATTCTTGGCGTGATTTTTCAGAGGCTATGCAAGTCTTGTCAGAGGGTATAGAAGTTACTACAGAGCAATTTCCACAAATTTTTGCAGGACAATATGGTGCAGAGATTTCTGCTTTACTAACAAGTCGCTCTGACGTAGTACACTCGAGCTTTTGGGGTGGTGACATGGAAGCCTTCATTTTACAAGGTGCTGGCCGCGACATTTTCAATCGCTCACAAGTAATACTAACTACAGCAGAGTCAGCTATGCATCGCTTAGCAGCTCAGCTCCCTGATGGTACAATAATAGGTGGGCGTGGTCCTAACGGTGTATTTGCTCCTGAAAGTGATTTAAATACATGGTTTCGTGAAACCTACTATGACAGATACGGTACTTGGCCTACCTACCCTTCTTATCATATGGCGCTTGCTATTTTAGGAGTAAAAAGCGCTTATGAGGCTGCTTCTTCTGAAGACCTACCTGATTTAGAGGATGTTATTACTGCTTTTGAAAATTTAGAATATGAAGCTCCCAGTGGCCCCTCTAAAATGGCTCTTGCTAACGGCCATCAAGGTATTCAAGGAACTGCTTATGGCATTTATAAGTATGATCGTGACAATGGCATAGCTGCTGTTGAGGATGTAGAGCACTACCCTGCTGAATGCGTTAATCCACCTGAAGGTGTAAAAAGCTTAGATTGGATTGCTTCTAACTTTGACGGTGCTGACTGTGAAGCTAAGAATGATGAGATGGAAAACTCTGACGACGTCAAAGTTGAGGACGAAATGGAAGGCTCTGATGACACCACAGAGGCTGAAGATGCTATGGAAGACTCTGATGACACAGAAACTGAATCTGATGTAGATAATGAAGCTGAAGGTAATGATCAACCAGCAAATTAGATGATCAAGGATGTCTGGTCTACATCAGAGGCAAGTTAGTTAAAGAACAGTGATCAATAACAAGACATACCTTTTGCTTTCCTAGTTTTAGCCTACAAGTATTACTAAAACCTGTCGTAGAGACGCAAGATTTTGCGTCTCTACATGCAACAACACATCCTTAATGTTTCCTTAGCTAGAGTTCCATCAGAAAATGATATAAAGCAAGGACTTATCTCTTTCTTAAGCGCCTACCCCGATTTTTAAGCCTTTGAATAACTGTCTTTAATTTGCCTATTCCCATAAACGCTGCTATCACAACCATTACTAGTAAACTAATTAATGCACTAACTACCAATAACTTCAATTCGTGGTTATTTATTATCCAGTTAATCATCTCTCTATAATATCATTCTATACCTTAAATAATAAGGTATTTATATGAATACTTATAGTTTTTTGGGCATATTGTTAAAACTTCCTACAATTTCTAGTGCTTTCCCTACAGCCCTACCATAAGGGACATCTCTTCCTAAATCACGTAGTACATCCTCCAAGACTGCAACTACCATAACAACATCATAAAAATCAGCATAGCCCATCACCGATGGACGAAAAAGTACAGGTTTAGCATGATCTTGACCACCAGCAATACGCATGCCTCGCTCAGCAAACCCTTTAACTATATCAGGAGCGTTCAAACCTTCAGGAACACGTAACGCTGCTAATGCTGGACTTATCCTCTCGGCAAAAGGAAGGCAACCTAATAACCTAGCAGCCTCGAGAATAGCCAGATTCATGTTCTGGCGACGTTGCCAAACCTGTTCTAGACCTTCACCTAATAGCAAAGTCAAAACAACATTTAAGCCTTTAATTAGACTCACAGCAGCTGTATAGGCAGTTTGTCCTTTGTTTTGCACTTTACGTTCTTTATGTAAGTCCAAATAAAAACTAGGGTTCAAATTCTCTGCACTAGACCAAGCCCTTTCAGAAAGCCAAGCAAAGCCTAGGCCGGGGGGTACCATCAGACCTTTTTGAGAGCCTGAAAACATACCATCAATATCCCAAGCTTGTGGGTTTACTTCTGTAACACCTAAGCTTGTTACACAATCAACTAGGATAAGTAGATTTGGGTTTTGTTCGCGAGCCAGCTTGGCAATATTTTGAACATCATGAAGTGCTCCCGTAGATGTTTCTGAATGTGTGGTGGTAAGTGCTTTGGCATTGGGGTGTTTAGCTAATAATTCGACAACTGCTTCAGGTGTGGCTACTTTACCCCACTCGAGCTTAAGCTCAACCACTTCATAGCCATAGGTTTGGGCAGCCTTGACCCATCTTTCTCCAAATTTTCCAGCATTAATACCAATAACTTTACTACCCTTAGGAACACAAGCTAGCAAGCCTGCTTCAAAAGCAGCAGTACCAGTAGCAGCTAAAATAAGCACATCTTCATCTGGCACAAGAGCAAGACGAGCTAACTTTTCTCTAGTTTCTAAAAAGATATCTTTAAATTCCTTGCTGCGGTGATGCAGCATAGGCTCAGACATAACTTGTAAAACTTGAGGTGGTACTTCAACAGGGCCAGGGGCAAAAAGGCGTTTCTTATACACTTTATTATCTTAGCAAAATCCTAAGCGCACTACACTAAGACTATGTAATACATCAGGCAAATCCTGAAGTTCTTTGAGGACCTGCTCGCTAGGAGCATAATCAAGAGTAAGGACAAACAATGCTAAGCCATCATCATCTACACGACTAAGTTGCATAGCAGAAATGTTAACTTTGGCATTTCCTAAAACTGTACCTATTTTACCTACTGATCCGGGTTTATCAGTATTAGTGCAGATAAGCATAGTCCCTTCAGGCTTAATTTCGATTATGTAACCATTAATAGAAACTATCCTTGGACTATCGGCTAAAATAGTGCCGCCTACACTTACCTCACCTTCATTACTTATTGCTTTTACTTCAACATGATGGGTATAACCCTTACTGCGTGAAGCAGTTACTTTATTAATACGAATGTCACGATCTTTTGCTAATGACATAGCATTAATGTAGTTAGGGCATTCTGTCAAAATAGGTTCTAGGAAACCTTTGGTAACTGCAACTGCTATAGGATCAGGGTCGACACTAAAACTACCAGAAAATTCAACTTGTAATTCACGAACACGTCCTTTAGCAAGCTGAGAAACCATTTTACCCATAGTCTCACCAAGCTCTAGATATTTTCCTAAACCCTCAATTACCTCTTTAGAGAGGCTAGGAGCATTCACTGCACCATGCGAAATATCGCCTTTTAAGGCTAGTGCTGTGCGCTCTAGAATTTCTGAGCCTACTCGAGCTTGTGCCTCTTGAGTATTAGCCCCTAAATGGGCAGTCAGTGCAACATTATCCAGCTGTAAAAGAGGATGATCTGGTGGGGGTGGCTCCACACTAAATACATCTATTCCAGCAGCAAAAATATGATCACTTTTAAGTGCTTCAGCAAGTGCTAGCTCTTCTATTATACCTCCTCTAGCAGCATTAACCACAACAGCCTTTTCAGGTAGACAAGCTAGCTCAGCTTGCCCTATCATGCCTTTAGTTTCCTCTGTTAAAGGAGTATGAACAGTCAAAAAGTCACTTTTAGCTAACATATCTTTTAAGTTATCAAAAAGATCAACTTTTAAATTGCTAGCACGTTGTGGAGATATGTAAGGGTCGTAGGCTATCACAATCATACCTAGACCTTGCGCCCGTCTAGCTACCAGTGAACCAATACGCCCTAACCCTATAACACCTAGACACGCTCCATTAATCTCTTTACCTAAAAACTTTCTGTCCCATATACCTTTATGAATAAGTTTATCGCTACGACTAACTCCCCTAGCAGCATTAAGCATAAGGGCAATAGCAAGCTCAGCAGCAGAAATATTATTGGCTTCAGGAGCATTTAAGACCAAAATGCCACGGCGACTTGCCACATCAAGATCGATATTATCTACACCCACACCACCACGTCCTATAACCTTAAGGTTTGTAGCGGCATTGATAAGCTCTTCATCTACCTGCGTGCGACTGCGGGTAATTATAGCTTCATAATTATGAGCTATTTTGAGCAGCTCTTCACGTTCTATACCTGCTTGATAATTAATTTCTATCTCAGAATAACTCTTATTCCCTATCTTGACAGTATCTGTTATTAAAATTTTTTGCGCCATTTAGTGATTACTATACATTATTGAGTAATTCACTACCCACTTCAATTTCAGTCACAACAATTAAGTCATGATTGTTAAGTCATGATTGTATAAGAGAAAATGTTCTAGTATGAGCCTATGGCAAATCATGGGATCTTGTTTTTTAAATATGGGTTGATTAGTTTACTTTTAACATTTTTCTGTTTGGCATTTTCCCAAGATGCTGAGGTAAATTATTTCCCTTATCCACAACCAGATACTGGTTATGTGACAGATTTAGCCAGGCTATTAACTTCTCAAGATCAGGAACGAATAGAAAGGTGGTTGTGGCAGGTTGAAAAACGTACTAATGTTGAAATCATTGTAGTTACAATAGAATCTTTAAAAGATTATCCTGGTAACGAAAATTCTATAGATATCTTTGCTACAGACCTTTTCAATGCCTATGCAATTGGCAATATGCCAGAAAATAATGGTATTTTGCTACTAGTTAGTTTTAGAGACCGTGAAGCACGTATTGAGTTAGGGGCAGGTTATGATCGTGCTCGAGATAGCAATGCAAAAAGAATCATGCAAGAAACTATAATGCCTGCATTCCAGAAAGGTGATTATACTGCTGGCATTAGTGATGGTGTGGAACAACTAGCTAGGGAATTTGCTAGTGTAAGGATAGGCTTTCCTTGGAGCATTGTCATTTTAATTGCTACTAGCTTAATACTGTTACTAGTAGGAATTAGTCTGCTAAAGAGCGGTAGACGTGGCTGGGGTTGGGTTCTTATAGGATTAACTTTAATCTTGGTATTGGCAGCGATTTATCTTGTAGTTAGCATTATACGTAACATCCCTAACTCTCCTAGTGGTTCTTGGTCATCTGGTGGGGCAGGTGGATTCGGTGGTGGTTCTTCAGACGGTGGCGGCGCGTCAGGGAGTTGGTAGTAATGATAACATGTCCAGAATGTGGGCTTGATCAGCCAAAGAGTGTAATGTGTCAAAGTTGTGGGATCGTTTTCAGTAAGCTAGAAAGCGTGAAACAGGAACTTGAAGACAAAAATATAGGCAAAGCTGAATTAAAGCAATCTAGCTATGCTGATGATGTTTCTGGAATAAAGGGAAGCTTGTTAAGATTTGTTGATAAAACATTAAATCAGCTATGGTTTTCTATTTCTGGAGGCTCTTCTAAGTAATTTGAGCACTACCAAGGTTTATAGGAATTTGAATTGACAATTGATATACTTAATGAAGTAGGCTATCCATTTGTAACAGAGTTTAGGTCATCATTAGAAGGGCTCTTAAAGAAGCTAGGCTTGCAAGATCGTGAACTTACTGTAGTACTTTGCAGTGATGAGAAAATCCTTACTCTTAACCTTAAAGATCGCAAAATTAACAAGCCCACTGATGTTCTTTCTTACCCTACTTTTGAACCTAATGACCTTAGCAATAAACTTAAAATGCCACAAATATACCATCTTGGTGATATTATCATTAGCATTGATACGGCAGCGAGGCAAGCCACAGCTAGGGGTATTAGTTTAAATGAAGAAGTCAAAATCTTAGCTGCACACGGCTTAACGCACTTACTAGGCTTTGATCATCAAACAAAAGAGCAATGGGAAATTTTCAAAAAACATCAAGAATTAATCTTAAATCTCCCCTAGCCACCCAAGAAAAAACTCTCTCTCTGAAACGTTTAAAGCAAACTTTTACTTATGCTTTTGCAGGGCTAAAAAGTGCTTGGTTAAACGAGGCAAATTTTCGTATTGAGGTAAGTATTGCTCTACTGATTAGTTTACTGGCTTTATGGCTCAAGGTAAGCCTTGTCCCTATCTTACTTTGCTCTGCCCTTGTCTTGTCTTTAGAGCTGATTAACAGTGCTCTAGAAAGCTTAGTTGACTTAGCAAGTCCTAGCTTCCATCCTTTAGCTAAAAGGGTAAAAGACACAGCAGCAGCAGCAGTTCTATTAGCAGCTATAATTGCTGTATTTGTTGGGGTATTAATCTTAGGGCCTGCACTTTGGGAAAAAGTGGCTTCATTCAGTTAATGTCTCTTTATGGATATTCAAGTGCTCAAACTATAGAAATAGAGTTGTTCGGAAATAAATAGTTTAAACAATCAAAAAATTCCAAAGCCCCCCACAGACAGCTATAACGCTATCTGCAAAACCTGTCTTGCAATTCCGAAAGGCATGCACTAGTATATTAAAGCGTTTCATACCTCCTATGGCATGTTCTACATATATCCTTGCTTTGCCCAGCCTTTTATTCCTCTCCTTCTCTGCTTCTGTTAGCTCTGGATTAGGATTCTTTTTACTCTTCCTTGGCTTTTTCTTTGGTATCGCTGCTCCTATCCCATAATCCTTGTTTATACCGCATTTTGTCATCAAAAAGTAGGGGTTTTGACCCCCAAAATCTCGTGCTGTTTGAGGTTTTAGGGCAAAATTAAAATTTATAAAAAATGGCTACACACTGACCCCCATCAGGCCTAGAGCATATTTCTGCCCTCCGTTTGGAACAGTGTTCCAGCAAATGAACATTTCACCAGTCCTAATTCCACTTCTGGCCGTCAGGTTAAGTGTTTTAGCTACCCTCGCAAGTGCCTGACCTTTTCCCCAATTCTTCTTGTATTTCTTTAATAATGATCCTGAACGTTTTTGTATGTGTCCTTGGACATAATCCCGAAGGTGGATGCCATGCATTATACCTACAGCCTTACCTGTTTGGATACACTGGACTTTAAAATGTGTATTTATCGTAGCAGACATCAGTGGCTATACTATAAAAAATAAAACCTTGCTGTGTCAAGGATATGCTATGGCTACTTGAAAAAAGCAAAAAAATCATGATATCGACTTTGGTAACAGGGTTTTTAGAGGCAAAAGTGGCGTTTTTTGGGTACAACTTGCGTTATACCTTGATAACCTGAGTCTAGATTTGCTCTTTTTCCCTCCTCTTTCAGCCAGCCTTGTTTAGGTGGAAACTCCTCCTTAAACATCCCATAGTCATGTCTCCGCCCAGCAAATGTCCTTCCTACATAGATTATTACCTTTCTTCCTGTTGCTATTATTGTGTTTTTTACCGTGTGCCCCTTCTTTTTTCCACTATATAGCTCCTCCTGCTTTTCTTCTTCACTAGGGCGTCTATGTTTCCTTTCTGTAGCATCAATCAGTATTTTTCTTGCTTCTTCAAGCGCTTCTTTTAACTCCTCAGGTGTATTGAACTCTCTCTTAGGCAACATACCTAATTTTGCCAAGGCTGCTGAGAGAATTGGCAGCAGCTTATGTACCCAATAGTGTGCACTGGAACGAGACATATCAAACTTCTCTGCTAATTCATCCATTGTAGGATAACTTTTCAGGTAGTAGAGAATAAATTCGAGTTTGTGTTTAGTAGAAGGAAGTTTACTTTTTCTTCCTCCTCCCCTAGATCGTTCTCTTTCCCCTTTAGCTTGTTGTTCTTCATAGTCTTTTTGACTTTGCTCCTCATATACCTCTTCAAACACTGTCTCTAACTCATTTATCTTTTCTTCAGGCAAACCTGTCAAGGCTCTTACTTGTCTGTCACTTCTGGTTTTGAAAACTACCATACTAGCTACTATTTTAGCTGATTTGGCTATTTCCGAACAACTCTAATATGTGTTCAGGACTTTTCTCAGCACTAATACTTTAACTATAGCATCAAATCTTATCTTATTAGTGCTTTTCAGCGTCTTGTACACAGTTGTTGTAAACATTGGAAATTTAAGCACTTATCAAGAACCATTTCTACTTTCAAAACAAGGATAGGATATCCTCAAGTCTTCCTAATAATGCTTACTTGTCTTATCAATTGGGGGTCAGTCCATTATCAATATAAAATAAAATGAATCTATGAAAGATAATCAAGCGAGTTCAACAGCATTACTAATTGCCAAATCGTTTGTACTACAAAATCGTGATCACCAAATAAAGAGTCTTATATCTCGGGACACAGCAGAACTTTCTTCTTTTTTTGTTACTGAATGTGAACAAAGTGCCCACTACGAAAAACTGATCAATAACCCTTTCTATAGGTTTGTAGTAAAGATGTTAGAGGCAATCACTATTCCTGGTATTTTTCTGCATTATTTATTACGGAAAAACCACATAGAGGAGGTGGTTAATTCAATTTTATCTACCACTACACAGATGGTGGTATTAGCTGGTGGTTTTGATACTTTAGGTCTTAGGGTTCACAAGCAGCACTCAGAGAAACAGTTTATAGAATTAGATCATCCTGCAACACAAAACATCAAAAAACAGGTAGTGGAAAATAACAATCTAGCAAACAATAATTTTAATCTTGTACCAATAGATTTTACAAAAGATTCATTTGCAGCTATACTAGGCAAGCAACCCTACTTTAAGGGTGATACACCCAGCTTATTTATTGCCGAAGGTATAACTATGTATAGCATTTTCCTTTTTAACCTGACCCATTATTGAGTTATCAGTTTATCACACAGCATTTTAGCCTCTCATAAAATTATGTCATTAAATCACAAGAAGTGAAAAGTATTACTCACTGGTAATTAAATCAAAAAACAAGAGTATACCCTTACATTTATAGAAATTAAAGTTGCAAGTATTTGAATAAATATTTATTGTAACATCTTTCCATAGGTGGTTGATTGGTATAGCCACAGTGTTTGAACCAAGCTTGAGCATCATTGGTATTAACTGTTTCTAAAGCTTTTTTGACAGAGGTGTTTAATTTCTTTTTGTCCCAAGTTTCTAAAGCACGTAGGTGGGATTTTGCTTTTGACCAGCAATGTTCTATCGGATTGAACTCAGGGCTGTATGGTGGCAAATAGATCAATGTGGCTCCCCTGCTTTCTATTAATTCACGTACCCTTTTTACTATGTGTGCTGTTGAATTATCCATCAAAACTATTTGTCCCACCTTTAAAACTGGACATAGTATTTCTTCTAGAAATGCTGCAAATACTTCTCCTGTTACAGTTTCATCAATACAGAAACTAGCGATTACTCCTTCTAGAGTCATTGCACCTATTAAGTTTGCAATTTTATGTTTCTTGCTTGGTATAGAGCAATAAGCTCTTTCTCCTCGTTGCGAACGGGCATAAATCCTAGTCATGTTTAGATAAAGACCTGTTTCATCAATAAATACAAGCCTATTTGCTCTAAGAGCTTTCTTTAACTGTAAAAAGGCTTTTCGTTTTGCTGCAATGTCTTCACGATCTTGCTCTCTAGCACGCAAAGTCTTTTTTTATAAGTCCAGTTAATCTTTTCTATTGCCCTATACATACTAGTGCTACTGACTTTAACGCCAGTCTTTTGCTCAAAAGCTGTGCAGAGTTCAGCCAAGGTCATGTCTGATTGCTTTTCTAACAATTTTTTTATTAGTGAAAGTTGTTTTGTGTTTACAGCAGGTTTACGACCCCTATTGTGTTCCCTAGGCAATAATCCGCCTGTTTCTCGATAAAGTCTTAGATAGGCTTTAACTGTAGTAGGGCTGACTAAAAACCTTTTAGCCAGCTCATATTGAGAACCTTCGCCATCTAGGTAAGATTGAACAACGCGTTGTCGCAAACCTAAGGAGTAACTTGCCATGGAAAGAGGATAACTCATATTAACTTACTAGGACAATAAGAAATGGTTTTGTGGATTCATTGACTAGAACAACTAGAAAAAGATAATGTTTCTAGAAAGGGTGTTTTTATTAGAAAAAATTCTAATTTAACGTCAACACTAGACGGTGTTTCTAGTTGTTTACAACACAGTGTAAAATCAAGTCTGCTTTTGTGCAATACTGACTCTTACTACGAATCCAAGAGCGCTCTTAGGGTAATTAAAATGAGAATATTTGCATTTTGGGTAAATTGGTAAGAATACTAATAAACACTTTATAGTACAACTACAAAGATACTTTTAGTATAGAAGAAAACTACTCAAGTTTTTCCAAATTTACTCAAATTGGGCGTTTTGCCGATACTTGGGTCGGGTTAAAAAGGAAAATGCTATATTCGCCCTGAAAGTTTAGGAATTAAGGGCTTAACAGATATCCCTGAAACAAGTAACAATATAATTAGTGGCACAGTTGAACTAATTGACTTACTTGGAGCAGAAACTAGAGTTACTGTTTTAGTTGGAGCAAATCAGCAATTGGTTGCTCGAGTACCTAACAACAACCATATACGAGTAGGTGATCAGGTAACACTTTTAGCTGATGTCAATAATCTCCATGCTTTTGAAATTAGTGGTGATGAGTTAAACATTAGATACAAAAGGGGGCACCTACAAAATGCTTAAACCCCAAACCTCAAATATGATGAGTAACCGTTTCAATTGGCATAAAACACAAAGGCGTTTAGCTCCTTATATCTTTATAAGCCCTTTCTTCATTCTTTTTGCCATATTTGGGCTTTTTCCCACCTTCTTTTCCATCTATCTTTCTTTTCAAAGTTGGAATCCTACTGTAGGTCTTAAGGGTATTGAATTTATTGGTTTTGCGAATTACGTTTACATTTTCACAGACATTCTATTCTGGAAATCTGTTTATAACACCTTTTGGTTAGCTATAACCTCTGGAATTTTACAACACCTTATAGCTATTCCTCTAGCTTTTATTCTTGTAACAGGCTTTAAAAAACTGCGCCATCCCTTTACTGCAGCTTATTTCTTACCCTTCATTACTTCCACTGTTGCAATAGCTATTGTGTTTAACACTATTTTTGGTAAACAGTTTGGAGTTTTAAACTATGGTCTTATCTACCTCTCTGAAGCTGCTTGGAGTAGTTGGCTTTTTGGAGGTTTATCAGAAGTCCTACCGATTAATTGGTTAGGGCTAAAAGAATATATAAAGCCTTCTGTAGCAATTTTGGTGGTGTGGAAATATTTGGGGTTTAATGTAGTTCTTTACAGTGCTGGACTTGCAACCATTCCCCGCCAGTACTATGAAGCTGCTGCTATAGATGGCGCTAACGCCTTTCAACGTTTCTGGCATGTTAGTTTACCTTTACTCAAACCCATTATATTTTTTGCAGTTACACTCACAATTATAGGTAACTTGCAACTTTTCGATGAACCTTTTGTACTAGTTGGCTCAACAGGCGGCACTAGTAATGCTGCCATGACTGTGGCTATGTATCTCTATGATTTAGGCTTTGGCAGTGTGCAAGACATGGGTTTAGCAACTGCTACCTCTTGGATACTTTTTTTAGTCATAGGCATACTCACTGCGGTCAATTTTTTCTTTAATGGTCGTTCTGGTTTAGAAAGTACGGAGTAGATAATGAAAAGAGTACTAAGCAAACCCAACCTAATGAAAATATCAATGGTGGCTTTAATGCTAATACTAGCATTACTAACCACTGCACCCTTCTACTTACTTTTTGTTTGGGCTACCCATACTCGTGAAACTATCTTCTCAGCCCCTCCTCCTTTATGGTTTGGCGATGATTTGTGGCGCAATTATGTTGCTTTGCTCAAGCAAATACCTTTCTGGCGTAATATGTTCAATAGCATTTATGTAGCAGTTATGGCTACAGTCACCACACTCTTCTTTTGCAGTCTTGGTGGCTTCGGTTTTGCCATGTATAGTTTTCGTGGTAAGAAATGGCTTTTTGCTACCTTGCTAGTTACTCTTATGATTCCTCCGCTGCTTAATCTGATACCATATTTTCTGATAATTAAGTTTTTGGGTTGGATAGATACTTTTAGAGCTTTGTGGGTACCAGGAATGGCTAGCGCCTTTGGTATTTTTTTGATGAGGCAGTTTTTTGCCTCGAGCATGTCCAAAGAACTAATGGATGCTGCTCGTATTGACGGTGCTAGTGAACATCGTATTTACTGGAGCATTGCTTTACCCCTTATTAAACCAGGTTTAGCAACACTAGGCTTACTTACTTTTATAGGTTCTTGGAACAACTTTCTAGGACCATTAGTAGTTTTGCAAAGTGAAAGCACTTATACACTCCCTCTAATACTGCGTAGATTGCAAGGGCTTGGTCAAACTATTGATTGGGGTTCTGTTATGTTAGGTACTGCTCTAGCAGTTTTACCCCTGTTAATCATATTCTTTATAGCTTCAAAACAAGTTATAGAAGGGCTTACTCAAGGAGCTGTTAAAGGCTAGTTTGTTCTAGTAGTCCTACAATACAAGTCGTCTTAAAAAAACGACCTTTTTTAGCCAAGAAACTTGTCACAAAAAGCAATGCGGTCATCAACTACTGTTTTTTGGTAGCCACAGCAAATAATTAGCAAAATAAGGGCACATTCTTTATAGTATAGCCATGGCGTCTGCCACAACAAATTTGCATCTAGAAATCAAAATGCCAACACAGATAAACCAGTAGGCATGTAATATAGATTGATGACCTGTGCAAGTTTTATGCCTGGCTGCTCAAAGATAGCATAATATTCTATACTTTAAACGGCTTAGTTTTGGACATTGTTAAAGCTCACTAAGTCGTGACCCCCTAAAGTCTCATAAAGTCGTGACTATTTTTAGACTCCAAGTAGGTAAAAAAGCTGCATGATATGGATTATGTCAGATTACACCTCCTTAGAAGAAAGAGTAGAAATGCTACAACGAGCTGACAATGGAGAACCAATAAGCAAAATTGCTCTTGAATTAGGGTGGCATCCATCTACAGTCAAAAAATGGGTAAGAAGAGGTCGTGAACAAGGTCGTCAAGGTTTGGAAAGGAAGATGGGACGTCCTCAAAAAGGAGCTCTAAGCAGTTATCCTGCACGTATGGTAGGAGAATTACGTCAAATACGATTACAACATCCTCGTTGGGGTGCTGATACGTTGCGTATAGAGCTAGGTCGTATGCCCCAGTGGGCAGGTAAATTGTTGCCTAGTCGGTCAAGTATTAATCGCTTCTTACAAGAAGAGCAATTGGTCCAAAACTATGAACGTCATGTAGCATTACCATCCACTAAGCACACACGCTTAACCCATGCCCATGAATGTTGGCAAGTAGATGCAATGGGACATGAGCTTGTTCCAAGTGTAGGAGTAGTTAGCCTAGTTGATGTAAGTGATGTTGTTTCCCGTACACGCCTGCTAAGTTATCCTTGCTTTCTAGGTAAGGAGAAAGCAATTCGCCACACCAATACTGAGGACTATCAAATCACTTTGAGGTTAGCATTTTTAGACTGGGGGTTACCTGAAAGTATTCAAGTTGATCATGACAGTGTTTTCTTTGATGTTAGGAGTAAATCACCCTTTCCTACAAGATTACATCTGTGGTTGTTAGCAATGGGTATCGAACTTCAATTTAGTCGTATTCGTCGCCCTACAGATCAAGCAATTGTAGAGAGATCGCATCAATTGTGGGCTGATCAGGTTCTTGATCGACACTATCCATCTTGGAACGCTTTATATCAAGCTTTACGAGATAGACGCAACATACTTAATGAAGAGCTTCCTTGTCACTCTTTGGGAGGGCAAGCACCGCTACAAGCTTTTCCAGAGGCAGCTCACTCAGGGCGCTGGTATAGACCTGAGTGGGAAGATGAAATGTTTGACCTAAGCGAAGTTGATGCTTATCTAGCAAAGGGAAAATGGTTTAGGCGAATAGGTCAAAACGGCACAATTTCCTTAGGAGGACAGATTTATTACCTAGGGAACAATCATTTACGTGAGCAGTGCGAAATAAATTTCAAGTTACCAGAAAGAGTTTTGTCATTTCTCAATCAGAGAGGTGAGTTGATTAAACAGTTACCCATCCAAGGTATTGATCCACCCACACTCATTGGAAACATTTTTGCTTTTACTCAATCTATCCCTTTTCAGCCTTCTCTTCCTTTTACTTGGCAAGAACAGCAAAGGTTACGACTTTTTGAGACTTAATATGGTCATGACTTAGTGAGACTTAACAACATTTACTCTTAAGATTTTTTAGGTGTACCAAGAGTTTGAACTAAAAAAATAACCTTGTTTAAAACATACTTTGAGCTTACCCCCAAAAACTGGACAGAAAACCCCGGCGAAATTAAGGTCCATAGAAGATGTAAAATATCTAGAATATGGAGATATAAATGAGCCAGACAAAAGGAATAAGAAAAACATATAAGAAAGAATTCAAAGCTAAAGTTGCAGCAGCAGCCATAGTTGGAGAGAAGAATCTTGCAGAATTAGCAAATCAATATGGTGTACACACCACTCAAATTAAAGAATGGAAAAAAGCTGGATCAGAAGCATTGCATGAAAGGTTTTCATTACTAAGAGGTAGAAAAGCCAGACTACAAGAACGTAGAGAGGCTGCACTGTACGAACAGATTGGCAAATTGAAAATGGAACTAGATTTTTTGTCCAAAGGGCTCAAAAACTGAGTCAAGAGGAACGTATGTTGATAGTCGATCCAAGGCACCCTCAATTGAGCATTACTAAGCAATGTGAGTTACTGAGACTGAATCGTAGTAGTTATTACTATCGACCTACAGGAATTAGTGACCTCAATGAAAAGTTGATGCAAAGGATAGATGAGTTGTATACAGATCATCCTTTTCTAGGTTATCGCAAGATAACAGCAATGCTAAATAGAGAAAGCTATAAGGTCAATCATAAAAGAGTATATCGTTTGATGTGTCTGATGGGTTTGCAAGCTATATATGCCAAACCCAAACTAAGTAAACCAAAGGAAGGACATAAAATTTACCCATACCTTCTGAAAAACAAAATCATAAACAAACCAAATCAGGTATGGGCTAGTGATATTACGTATATACGTTTGCAAGGAGGATATTGCTATCTGGTAGTAGTAATGGATTGGTATAGCCGTTATGTTGTTTCATGGGAAGTTTCGAATAGCATGAAAGCAGAGTTTTGTATAGAAGCATTAGAAGAGGCGCTGGAAGGAGAGAAGCCAGAGATATTCAATACAGATCAAGGTAGTCAGTACACAAGTCATGAGTTTACGGATATATTGAAGGTAAACGAAATAGCAATCAGCATGGACGGAAGAGGGTGCTACATGGATAATATATTTACAGAAAGGTTGTGGAGAACGGTAAAGTATGAAGAAGTATATCTAAAGGAATACAAAAATATAGAGCAAGGAAGGGAAGAAATAGGAAAGTACTTACAATTTTATAACAGTGAACGTCCGCATCAATCATTGCAGTACAAAACGCCTGAATTAGTTTACAGAGAGGAGAAAACTAAATCAATAATAACAGGATAGGTTGTTATCAAGCTTACAAACAATGTAATCTCAATTTGATATCATTTTAGTAGGTCTTAATTAACCTTAATTTTTTGTCCGATCAATTGGGTTCACCTCACTTAAGCAACTCAAGGGTGGCAAAGTATCCGGTCAAAGCGACGTTTATGCCCAATTGAATTTACACCCTCGTACAAAGCAATTGCAAGGTGCAAAAAACCATGATAAATTATGCTCCCTCTTCATACTCAAACATTAGTTCTAGCACGCAACCTCTGAAATGCTACCAATTTTATAGAGCTCGAGAAACATCTGTTTCTGAGGGCTTTAATTTGAATTACCTTGCTTTGACCGGATGTTCCCCTGTGTCAACATGTATATAGATGTCCAGATAAATTCTTTCCCTAAAACAGGAAAAATAATGCCATGATAATTCCAATAATAACCCAAAGGAGACTAATCATGGCAAATAATGATAGCAAACAAAAACTAGAAGAACTACAAAGACTACGCCGTCGCTATAAAAAGGGAAATGATGCAAACGCTTTACTACGGACTCAAGCCCTTATAGCTCTGTATTCCGGCAAAGATATTAAGCTTGTAGCAGAAATGTTCGGTGTCTCAGTAAAAACAGTAAAAAACTGGCGAAAGAAGTTTGAAAAATCGCTTAACTTAGAAGATGAACAAAGAACTGGTAGGCCGCCTAAACTTTCTAAAGAGCAACTAGAGCTAATCAAGAAAATCATTACAGAGTTTAACCAGCAAGTTTGGGTTGCCAGAAGGGTCTTTACTCTCATAGAAAGCCTTTTTGGGGTATGTTTGTCAGTAAAGTATTTACCAGAGCTTTTAAGGAAACTGGGATTAAGTTTCCATAAAGCAATACATTTGCTGTATAGGAAGAATGAAGAGAAGAGGCGAAAGTGGATACAAGAAACACTACCAAAGCTGTACGAGGAGAAGATAAAGGCAGGATGGAGGATATTTTATCAAGATGAAGTAGGGTTCCAAACGCAGGGAACACTAGCGAGCACATGGGGGCTAAGAGGAGAAAAAGTAGAGATCAAGAACTATGGAAGACATGGGAGAGTAAATTTGATAGGGGCATTAGAGTTAGGGACAGGAGAATTCCATGGAGTGCTAACAAAGTTCAAGGTAAATGCTCAGAGGTTTAGAAGGTTTATCTGCCACATGAAAAGGGAGATGAGGGAAGCAAAGATAATGCTTATATGTGACAATGCACCATTTCACAGGGCGAAGTGGTTGCAAGAGTGGGTAAAAGAGAATTCAAAATGGTTGAGGTTAGAATTTCTACCGGGATACTCACCAGATTTCAACCCAATAGAAAGGCTATGGAAGTATTTAAAGAAGGAGTACATACATAATAAATGCTGGGAAACACAAGCAGATTTAAGGAAGCATTTGGAGGTAATGATGGAGGGAATACCAATGAGGGTAGAGGAAATAAAGGGAGTAATGAAAAAAGAGATAAAAAGATTGAGGGAGGCATTTGAGTTTTATAAAACACCAGTACCAAAGGAATTAATGATTTGAGATAGTGTTAAGCGGGGAAAATAAGCAAGTTTTGTATAAGTTTTAGTTGGTTTACAAAAGAAGATTACACTGGGTAGTAGGTGTTCTATTGCCTAAGAAGCAATTATTCTTAGTGATTTTTCCTACCTTATTTCACTCTATGGATAAAAGGAAAAGATTTTTCTGGGTAACTATATTTAAAGCTAGAACGGCCCTTAAAAATCAGTTCAAACTCTTGGTGTACAGTACGTGATATCCATCAAGAATCCCTCTATACAAAATGTTCAGTTTTAACCCGTTTTTAGTATATATAAAGCCTTAAACTGGTACTTGTTGTGGTTGGTTCTGTAGTCATAACAATCTTCCTTATTATGCACTTAGGAGTCATGTCAAAGGTTGATCTCTGCCTATAGAGTTTGAGGATTTTGCCTCCTCTTCACTGTAAGGAATTAGCAAAGCATCTTCTATTAGGTAACTGACGTGTGCATACTGATTTGTGCTGATTTGTGCCTCTAGCTTACCCAAAACAAAAACAAGGTCATAAGATTCATTTACTAAGAGGGGATACTTAGGCTTAACATGAACAATTTGATTTGCTGGTGGTGGTGGTACATGAATACAAGCACCAAAATAGGGTACCAGTAAAAACTCTGTAATTACTTCTTCATGTCCTGCAAGGGGAACTATATAACCGGGTATACGGATTTCCTTGCCATTTAATTCTTCTACCACAGGCACCTCTTCAGGAGCTGCAGTAGGAGCTTCGTCCCCTAAAGAAAAAAGGAAGGGCTGAGATGTGGCAGTAAATCCCTCAGGCATAAGGTCAGACCAAGATAGTGCAGTAATGACAGGTTCTAGTTTTTTATAGGCTTTTAGCTTAATTTGTTCCTTTATACTTAATGGTTCATCTGTAGTAGGATCTTGATTTTTACAAGCGCTAAGTGAAAAAAATACAAAAAAACTTAAAAGGGTTAAGTGCAAAAATTTTCTAGTTAACATTGTTTTATTATAGTCTTTCAGCAAGCTATTTTAGCAAGTAGGAAATCTTCATAGCAAGTCTATACTCTTACAGTCATACCATCTGCCAGTGAATTGCGATAAGCACGATAAGCAGGGAAAAGGCCCATAAAAATTCCTGCAAACATTACAAAGCCTAAAAGAGTTAAATCATATTGGCTTAAAGGTGTAATACTTAGAAAAAGACCAAACTCTTGCTCAATAAAAGGCTGAGTAATAAAAAGAGAAGCATATAAAAGGGTAACTCCCAAAATACAGCCAATAAGTGTGAAAAAAGCTGCTTCGCTAGTAAGCAAGGTAAAAATTTGCCAAGGACGGGCTCCAACTGAACGCAAAATAGCCATTTCTCTTCTTCTTTCATTTAGACTCGAGAGAATAGAACTAAGCATACCAATAAGCCCACTTAGCACCACAAAAGCTGAGATTATAAGTAACGCCCTTTCAGCTACCCCCATTAAATTCCACAGTTCTTGCAAGGCCACTCCGGGCAGCACAGCCAATAAAGGCTCACGATTATACTCGTTTATAGCACGTTGCAACTGAAAGATACCTGTTTTAGACTTTACACCTAAGAGGAAAGCTGTGATTACCTCTGGACTTAAATCTAAACTAAGAGTTTCCTCAGCGCTAACTTGCTGGCTAGGAATAGGAACGCCACTTTCCCAATCGATATGGATAGCTTCTATGCCCTCGAGTGTTACATGAATAGTACGGTCTAAAGGCGTACCAGTCTTATCTAAAACACCAACAACTTTAAAAGGCTTATCACTATGATTTAGCAGGCTCACCTCACCTGTACCATGAGAAATAACTAACTCTGTACCAACATCATAGTTAAGAGCTTTAGCAACTTCTACACCAATAACAGCATCATAAACACCTTGGAAGGTTTTACCATTGGTAAGCTCGAGTGGATGATTACGTCCATACTGATAATACTCAAAATAGTTATTATCCGTGCCCATTACTCTAAAACCTTGATGGGAATCACCTAATGATATAGGAATAGTCCAAGCAACATTAGGATGCTCAGCAATCTGCTGATAGCTTTCCCAAGACATGTTATTAGTAGGGTTACCAATGCGAAAGACAGAGTAAAGCAAAAGCTGCATAGGACCGCTGCGTGCTCCTACTACAAGGTCAGTGCCAGAGATAGTGTTGGCAAAGCTCGAGCGAGCTTCCTTACGAACTTTTTCTACCCCTAAAAGAAGTAATACACTAATAGCAATTACTAGGGCATGTGGATATGACAAATCAGAAATTGCACGCATTGGATATCAAAACCAAACTAGCCAGTCTCAGGACAGCTATTTGTTAGAAAATGTGAATTCCAAAAAAAATTGCAGGATAGCCTATATTTGCGAGAAGCTTTAGTTGTTAACCACATAATCTTTACCAGATTGCAGAGGAGCTTATGCGTCAGCATCAGGATTATCCAAGGTATTTAAGAGTAGCGTTTTCGATTTCACACTCTAGGTGTCCACACGCCCTAGAATAGTTAATAGGGTAGTGCTCTTACGGTTTAGCATACTCTTTAATGTTAAGAGAAGTAGTTTCATTATGCCTCTCCCGATATGTTATTAATATCTTTCAAAGCTAGACTACGATCGAATAAGCTCTCGAGCTGCCCATCATGACTAACAAATAAAAGTGTCATTCCAGTCTGCTTACATTCTTCAAAGATTAGCTGCAAGAACACCTCACGAGTATCAGCATCTAGTGCAGAGGTAGGCTCATCAGCGATAAGTAGTGGAGGGCTACCTATCATGGCCCTAGCTGCAGCCACACGTTGCTGCTGACCTATACTTAAGTCCGTAACTTTGCGTGTTTGTAAAGTATTCTCAAGTCCAAGTTGCTCGAGCAATCTACTAGCTTCTTCTCTAATCTTGCCCACTTCTTTCACTTTTTGCCTCCTATCTTTGGAAAAATCGAGAGGTAGAGTGACATTCTCGAGCACAGAAAGGTAAGGAATTAAGTTAAACATTTGAAAAATAAAACCAATGTGATCAGCACGGAAAATATCACGCTTGACACTAGGCAAAGCACTTAAATTTGTGCCACTTACCCAAACTTTGCCGAACTGAGGTTTAATCACCCCAGCAATAAGGTTAAGGAGTGTACTTTTGCCACTACCACTAGCGCCTTTGATAAAAACCTTTTCGCCTTGTTTGATGCTTAAGTCAGTTATATCGAGCAAAAGAGGGGCTTTAATTTTCCAACGGAATTGAACCTGCTCGAGCTTCACCATTAGAATTGAAGGCTGGTACTGTCCTTGTTTAGTTCTCGAGCCCCTTGGCTATCAGGCAAAACAAATTGCACATCAAGATCTTCTATACCCAAATATGTAGCAAAAAGTCCGTTTAAATCTATGTTTTCTAGGCGCTCTGGAGAGTCACAACTGAACTCATATACAGCATGAAATTCACTGTGAACTTCACCTTCTTCTTCCTCATCCCCATCAACATACTCAGCATGATGCTCATCTTCTTCTACAGTTTCACTTTCTGCTAAATGATCAACTTCTTCTGAGTCCTCATCAACTTCTAAATATTTTTCATTAGAAGCTTCATGATCATTTCTATTCCTAAACCAGATAGATTCCCAAAACCTCCTAAGAAAATTCTTATTTTGAGGAGCTTTTTCTACTTCTTCATGTTCTATAGAGCCTTCATCTTCTTCCGAATGTTCGCCCTCTTCAGCTAGCTCGCTTTCAACTTCTGTGCTTGTTAGCTGGCACTTTGCTCGAGCACTCACTTCAAAAAGAGCTTCTCCATCACTAAGTTGATCCACTGCTGCTTCTACAAGCTCCATTTGCTCATTTGTACTTGGAGCATGCTCAAAGCCCACTATATTAATAGCAGGACTAATAAATTCCAGCACTAAATCTGGACCATCTAAGGCAACATTTAACAAAGCTGCTCCATGCTCATGAGCACCATGTTGAACAAAACCATCTTCTTCTGATTCAGCTAATACACTACTAACAAGTAAAATAAAAAAGCAAAAAACATAACTCAACTTTGGCAGTAGTGAGTATGTTAGTAATATTAGTTCACTCAACTAATTATAGCAATTCTCAAAGGAAAAATCATCAGTAAAGGAACAAAGAAAACCTAAAAGACCTAAATAGTAAATTAAAAAGGACTCAAAAAGCAATTGGATTTTTAAATAAACGCTTTCTAGTAGCAGACAGCAGCTAAAATAGGTGCCATCAAACTTTCAAGTGTTTGCCCTTTTACTAATCCAGCACTTATGAAACTTGCCAAACTCCACAAGCTCTGTGCTTTTGCTACTCGACACCAATGGGAGTTACTACCTTCAATTTCTACCTTGAGTTGATTTTGAAGCTTTTTTAAGAGGTCCTGATCATGAGGTATGGCTCGCAATAAGCTGTAAACTACGGCAACAAAGCTAATATGTCTGCATATCGCTTCAATATCCCGTACCTGATACTGGTCCAAACCTTCTGCCTTACCTTCTTCATGATATACTTCAATTGGCCACCTATGGCGTCTGATTCTTGTTATTCCTGCTGATTGCCATTTTAAGCAATTTGAAATTAATGCATATGGCTCACCCTTCAATTCTTCCTCTCTGTAATTGATAACTAATCTTTGCTTCCCAAAATTCTTAACCTTAATCGTGCAACAAAAACTGTAGTACCTTTCTTTCTTTCCCTTGTAGGAAATGGTTATTTTACGGAAAACTGGCTTCTTCTCCTCACTTAAATTATCGAAATGCTCTTTTTTAAGTCTCTGACTGAAGTCTTTAATTGTTTCTTCTTGCCCATTTACAATTACTTTATCATCTGCACAAAGTGTTCCTACATAGGGAAGTTTAAGTTCCTTGTCAATGAAACGACAAAAAGGAGCTGCTGTATACCATTTATCAAATACTATAGGCAGTTTCATCCTTGGATTACTTTCCTTCCATTTAGATAGCAATCTTTTTGCAATGTGAAACTTGCTTTCATACAAATCTGTGACACCATCTTTGTTTTGATGCCTTCTCCATAATCTTATCAAGTACTGTCGCCATTTTGCTTCATTAGTCTTTTTCAGTTCTAGCTTACTTTCCTTGATGGGAATACCTAGCTCTGGCAGCCCCTCCTCTATTTTCTCAAGGTCAGCGGGTTTCCATAATTCAAATTCTACTGGATAGTCAGTTTGATCGTCACTATAGTGTAACCCTACCAAATGGTGCGCCCAAACATGGCATCCTTTACTAGAATCATAAAGTTTTGCTATGCCTTTAAAGTGTTTGCCATAATGCTCAAGCAAAGTATCATCTATACTTAACACACCTTTAGGTTTGAAACGAGTACCTTCCAGACTTGCTAAAAGGTCTAAACGTTTTTGGTTTAGTTTCTCTTCACTAAAAGGGCTTTTGTTTAACAAGCGATTAAGGCTGCTTTGATCACGGTTCTCAAAAATAATCAAGCGATTAATCCCCTCAACGGTTTTGTTTTCTGAAACAATAAGTCCACTTATATAACGTTTGAACTGTGTCATGGCTGAATCAGAGAAAATATCTTTAAAGAAATGTTCATAATGCTTAACAACTTCAGGGTAATCAAGCAGGGGTACCATATAATCACCTCCACGGTGTGTTTATACATTTTAGGAGGTGTTATTCATAATGTGAAGATTAGTAACAATTTGCTTTATCGGATATTAGCCTATTTTCGTTTTCCTGACATCGCAAAGGCCTCACTGCAAAAGTTGAGAACATAACTTCTCAATTTTAATTCTCCTTAAATTTAGCAAAATACTTTATTTAATATTAGCATTTGATACAAAACTATTACTAAAGAAGCAAGGGTAAAACTAATTTTTTCGCAATGTACTTATTAATAAGAAGCTAAAGAAAATTCCTGCTTGTACTAAAATAATAGTACTCCCACTCGGTACATCTAAAAAGAAAGAAGCGATTAAACCACCGCTCACACTGGAAACCGCTACAAGAACACTCAAAACAGTCATAACGAAAAGTGAAGGGGATAATAAACGAGCGCTAGCAGCAGGTATAACCAAATTAGCAGCAGTCAAAATAATGCCTACAAATATAACTCCTGCTACAATAACAAGTGAGCCTATAGCAAATAGCAAATATTCTAATACTCCTACTCTGATGCCGTCGCTTTGAGCAAGCTCTTCATCAAAGGTGGCATAAGCTAAAGAAGACCAATTAAAAATGAAGAATGCAACCGCTATAAAAGCAACGCCTAAAAGTATGTAAAGTTCTTCTCCGCCTACAGCTAAGATTGATCCAAAGAGTACTTGCATTAAATCCGTTTGCAACTCTTTTTCACTAATATGTATTAAAAAAATGGCTAGAGCAACAGAAACAGCAAACAAAACGCCTATAACAGTGTCTGAGCTAAGTTTAGTATTTTTTCGTAACCATACAATAGTTAGGGAAACTACTGCCGTATAGGCAAAAGCGGGCCAAAGGGCTTGCTCAATACCTATAAACCATGCTAGAGCTAAACCACCAAAGCTGACGTGAGCTAAGCCGTCACCTAAAAAAGATAAGCGCCTTTGCACTATGAAAACACCTAAAAGCCCACTTAACAAGGCAACTAGTAACCCAGCAATTAGCGCATTTTGCATGAAGGGATATTGGAAAATTTCAACAAGTTCTTTAAAGATGTTCATAGATAACCATGGTGGTGCCCAACGTGACCAAAAGCTTTTTGCAAGTGGGTTTCATTCATAACTTCTTCAGGTAAACCAAATCCATGTACAGTGCGGTTTACGATTAATACCTTACTAGCATGGTAACGAGCAGCAGCAAGATCGTGAGTAATCATTACAATTGTTGGTTTTACATCATCTAAGTATTCATTTTGATAATTCTCTAAAAGGTCATAAAGGTCATTTTCTGCTAGGAAATCTACTCCTGTAGCAGGTTCATCAAGAAAAACAATTTGGGGCTTACTGACTAAAGCTCTTGCAAGAAAGGCTCTTTGTAACTCTCCTCCAGAAAGTTCAGCCAAGGAGCGCCTCAGTAGTTTTTCCGCTCCTACCTTTCTAAGAACATCCGTAGCTTTTCCAACTTCTGACTTGTTAGCACGTACTACCCACCTATGTCTTAAGCCAGAAATAACTAACTCTAAAGTAGTAGCAGGGAAAGAACGGTCAAAGGTTTTTAGTTGAGGTACATAGCCTATTTGTCTAAAATTTTTACCAACAGAGTTATTAAAAACAGTGACTTTACCTTTTGTTGGCTTTACTATCCCCAAAGCTAATTTTATCAAGGTAGACTTGCCTGCTCCATTGGGACCTATAATAGCCAGAAATTCCTCAGTCCCTAACTGAAAATCAATATTCTTTAAGACCTCAGCTTGTCCAAATCTTACACTTGCTTCATAAAAGCCTATAGTTGTCTTATTAGCACCATTAATATCCTTTTTACTTAAAATTTTGGATTTTAAGAGCTTTTTTAGCTTATTAGCTGTTTTGGTCTCTAGAACATTTAAGTGTGATGTGTATGTTTCTCCTATATCCTCGAGGTAAATAAATAGCTGTTTGGTTGGAATGTTTAGTTCTCGAGCCAAGTCATAAATTCTTATTTTATCATTAGGCATGTTTATTGAATGAGGAAATAGGGAGCAATAATTGCTCCCTGACAAACTTTCCCTACATAAATAATTACTTTAAGGCCTCAGCAATTATCCTAGCATTGTAGCGCAGAAGATCTTGATAACTTTCAGTTTCACCTTGCCCACCTAATGGATCTAATACAAAAAGGTTGACTCCAGCATTTTCAGCAACAACCTCAGCAGGACGAGGTGCTAACTGCACTTCACTAAAAACAGCCTTAGCACTGCTTTCCTGAATTTCTTCTATAGCATAAGCCAAATATGCTGGTGAGGGTTCTTGTCCCGGAGAAGGTTCAATCGCCACCACTAAATTTAAATTATAGCGTCTAGCAAAATAAGGCCAAGCTTCATGAAATGGTACAAAAGCAGCTCCACTGACAGGCTCTAACAGACTTTTAAGCTCTTTATCTAGTTCCCAAAGATCATCAATTAATCTTTTGGAATTAAGCAAATAGCTCGATCCATTGTCACTATCTATAGCACGAATGTTTTCTGTGATTAGCAAAACACCATTAATCATTAGCCAGGGATCAAGCCAAATATGAGGGTTCTCATTGCCGTGTCCATGTTCCTCATGAGCTTCAGCCATATTTTCATCGTGATGTTCTTCTTCCTCATCATGATGCTCCTCTTCCTCATGATGTTCTTCCTCACCGTAATGCTCTTCACTTTCGTGTCCGTGTTCACCTGCTTCAATTACTTCAAAACTAATTTCTTCAAAAACCTCGAGCACTTGGGCTTTTGTACCACTAGAAGCAATTAAGTCAAGAGCCCATTCATCTACATGACCATTTAAAATAATGAGATCTGCATCAGCTAGGTTACGAACATCTCGAGGGCTTGGATCAAAAAGATGCGGGGAAGCTCCTGTGGGTAAAAGCCTAGTAACATCAGCATTAGGTGCAATTTGCTTTACTATGCTGTAATAAGGGTGAATAGTAGTAACAATTTTCTGAGCAAAGGCTGATGATGAACTAAGTACCAAGCAAAAAAAGGAAACTACCAAAGACAAATACATTTTTTTCATGATTTCTCGCTTTCAAG
The DNA here is from genome assembly GCA_965223045.1 of Trueperaceae bacterium. Lineage (GTDB taxonomy): Bacteria > Deinococcota > Deinococci > Deinococcales > Trueperaceae > CBDCVN01. Next base: position 461,791 of record CBDCVN010000013.1, on the reverse strand, counting down.
TTTAAGTATATTAAATTTTGATAATGATAAAACAGTATCATTATCAAATGTGAAGACTTCCATAAACAAAAATTTCTCGTTTGCTAAACAAGCTATTTACAAATTAAAGTTTTCAAATCTTAGCTATTTCATTTATTTAATTTAATGCTTTTGCAATTACATTAGCATTATAACGCAAAAGGTCTTGGTAGCTTTGAGTTTCAGGTCCACCACCTATAGGATCTAGCATGAATAGTTCTATGCCAGCTTCCTCAGCTACTACTTCGGCAGGTCGAGGCGACAACTGCACCTCACTAAAAATGGCTTTAGCACTAGCTTTTTCAATTTCTGCTAGAGCATAAGCTAAATATTTAGGGGTAACACCTTTCCAAGGTGAGGGTTCGATTTCTACTACCAGATTTAAATTATAACGCCTAGCGAAATAAGGCCAAGCATTATGAAAAGGTACAAAGGCAGCACCTTTTACAGGCTTCAATACTTCTTCAAGCTCTTTATCTAAATTTGCTAGTTCTGTCACTAGGTCCTTGGTATTAGCTATATAGTTAACAGCATTTACTTCATCAATTTCAATAAGTTTGCTAACAATAATCGTTGCAGCACTCATCATAATTACTGGGTCAAGCCAAATATGAGAATTAACTCTGCTATTCCCATGAGCATGAATATCAATTTCTTTGTGGTCACTACCACTTCCTTCTTCAGCTTCATGTTCATTATGTTCTTCGGAATTGTAATTACCCTGCCCACTACCTAGGATTGGCTCAGTAGGTGTAAGCTCCAAAATCTTTATAACTTTAGCTTCTGAGCCACTAGACTCAACCAAATCATATATCCACTCGTCTATAACCCCATTTAAGATAATAAGGTCTGCTGTACTTAATTGGATTGCCGTACCAGGTGAAGGTTCAAAGTGGTGTGGTGAAGTCCCTGCTGACAAAAGGTTAATCACTTCAGCTTCGGGGGCAATTTGCTTTGCCAAACTATAATAAGGATGAAAGGTAGTAATGATTTTTTGGGCGAAAGTGTTAGGGGCAAGCCAAATAAATAAAAATGTCCAAAACAGGAATATTTTTTTCACAAAGTCTCCTAATATTCTATAATTTATTGATAATGCTTTATCATTATCAATAAATTATCTTATATTGTGCTTCTAAAACATTATCAAGCTGTTTTCATCTGAAGCTAGTAAAGTACCATCTTTTTTCTGTTGTCTGCGTTGCTCCTTTAACTCCTTCAAATCATTAATAAGATTTTCTGGATCAATACCTTTTGCTTCAAGCAAGCCATTGAGTTTCTGCGCTGCTGCTTCTAAAGCTTTCTTATCTTCTTCTTTTACTGAATGACAAGTTGGGAAGATAATACCCTACAGTAAATTCCTGCTTTGTTACTGCAACAGGCGTATCAGAATGCATATATTGAGCAAGATTTTCTCTGAATTCTTTTACACCTATTTTAGATCACTTGTCATCACCCAAAAGGACTGTTTCATCTAACTCAAACTGCTACCTAACTGCCAATTCCTTCAATTGCTTGTAAAGCTCTTTCTGAGCCTCACTTAACTCGCTAGGAATAGTTACATTTATCTCAGCATAGGCATCACCCCTAGTACCATCACGTTTAGACCAACCCTTTCCTTTAAGCCTCAAGGTACGACCAGTTTGAGTTTTGGGAGGCAAATTCATCTCTACAGCACCATCTAAAGTGGGTACACGTACTGTGCCACCTAACACTGCTGTATAATCTGGCACAGAAACTTTTACACGTATGTCATCACCATCTAGTTTTAGGGTGGGGTGGGGCTCGAGCTTAACAACAAGATACAAATCCCCTCCACTCGGTGCCTGCCTCCGTAGGCGCAACTTAGCTCCTTCATAAGTCCCCTTGGGAATAGTTACTTCAATATGCCGCCCACCTACACTAATGGTAGTACTACCACCATGATAAGCCTTTTCTAAAGGTATATTTATATTAGCTTCTGTGCTCTGGGGTTGGGCAGTAGCATGACCTTGGAAGCTACTAAAAGGGCTGCCACCGCTAAAGCCCCCACCACTAAATCCCCCACCAAAGAGTGATTGAAAGAAGTCGCTAAAATCTCCAAATTGCGAAGGGTCAACATTAGTAGTAGCCCTGCCTGAGAAAGATGGCCTACCATCTGCCGTACCATAGGCATCGTAAAACTTACGCTTTTCTTCGTCAGAAAGAACAGTGTAGGCTTCGTTTATTTCCTTGAACTTTTCTTCTGCTGCAGGATTATTGGGGTTTTTATCAGGATGGTATTTAGCTGCCAGTTTGCGAAAAGCTCTTCTTATTTCATCTTGGCTAGCACTCTTCGAAACACCAAGTAAATTGTAATAATCTTTATAAGAAGCCATATTTATTGTTCAAAAACTACTACTCGAGCAACTCGAACCACCCTGCCATCCTTAACAAACCCTGATTCAAATATTTGAGCAATGGTGCCTCTTTTCTCATCATCATCTGTAGGCATGGTGGTTAGGGCCTCATGGTAATTTGGATCAAACATCTCCCCTACCAAGCCTGCTTCTTTAATCCCTAGGTTCTCAAGATTGCGCTTTAAGGTTTCTCTAACTTGTTCTACACCAGGAATTATTTTGCTGGGGTCTTCACTTGCTACCTCGAGTGCCCTACGCAAATCATCATAAACAGGTAACACTGCTAGAATAATGCTATCGGCACCTTGGTCTTTTGCTCGAGCTATTTCTTGATCAGCACGCCGACGAGCAGTTTGTGCTTCGGCTAACGCACGCAAGTGCTTCTTTTTATAATCTTCTAGTTCAGCTTTAACATTAGCTAATGTTTCTTGGGCTTTTTCTAGATCACTACGCAAAATATTTGCCTCACTTGTTACAACATCTTCCAAAGCCTCTTCTCCTTCCTTCTCTTTAGAAGGAGCTTCTCTATCTTCATCACTTGTCGTATCCATATTTTTATCTATTAATTCCTCATTCATAACTCAATTCAAAACTATACAGCACTGAACGCAGAAAGACAACAACTTTAATCTAAAAATAAAGTGACCTGCATAACAAACTGAGGCTTCTTACTTTCTTTAGGGCGTGTGGACACCTAGAGTGTGAAATCGAAAACGCTACTCTTAAATACCTTGGATAATCCTGATGCTGACGCATAAGCTCCTCTGCAATCTGGTAAAGATTATGTGGTTAACAACTAAAGCTTCTCGCAAATATAGGCTATCCTGCAATTTTTTTTGGAATTCACATTTTCTAACAAATAGCTGTCCTGAGACTGGCTAGTTTGGTTTTGATATCCAATGCGTGCAATTTCTGATTTGTCATATCCACATGCCCTAGAGAACTAGGTATGTTTGAGGGTAAATCTGTGTGTTCACCTTCTCTCATATAGGTGCCCAAGTAGTATACGCTCTTCAACAATCCAACCCACAACACCCTCACGGAAACACCACACCCACAGAAACATACCATAAACAATTTTAGGCTGAAGTTATGTTTGGGAAAGCATTGGGAGAAGTTTTTGCTTAGGAGGGTTTAAGATTTTAAATCCCTACAAACATGGTTTGGGCTTAAGACATAAAGGTTTTTAATCTTTCAATTGAATGCTTTATTAATATCCTCTTCTAATGGATAACTAGTTGGCTCAAAACTCCTACCTGTAAGCATTTCATAAACCTGTTGATAGCGCAAACTAGCTTCTATAGCAAGTTCATTATCCCACTCAGGAGGTTCTCCATCACCTCTATAACCACGCTTAGCATACCAAAGGCGGATAAACTCTTTATCAAAATTTTCAGGTTCCTCACCTGCTTCAAATCGGGCTTCATAAGAACCTTTTTTCCAAAAACGCGAAGAATCAGGCGTGTGCACTTCATCAATAAGCACAACTTCACCACTAGGCAACCTACCAAACTCATACTTGGTATCTACTAAAATAAGCCCTGCCTTTTCAGCTATTTCTTGCCCTCTTGTAAATATGGCCAAGGCAGCTTTTTGCACCTTGTCCCATGTACTTTGATCAAGATAATTTTTCTCTACTACCTCATCACAAGTTAGGCGTTCATCATGACCAGTAGGGCCACCTTTAGTTGTTGGGGTAATAACAGGCTTAGGAAGTCTTTGGTTTTTTTGTAATCCTTCAGGAAAACTATGGCCGTATATACTTCTCTCGCCTAAATTATAACGGTACCAAAGGGCTGTTTTAGTTACACCTGTAATGTAACCCCTTACAATAACCTCTATAGGTAAAACGTTACAGTTATACCCTACTATGACATTGGGGTGGGGAACATCAAGCACATAATTACCAATTATGTCTTTTAATACATCAAACCAATATAAAGAGAGCTGGTTTAGAACTTGTCCCTTATACGGTACAGCACCTAAAACACGATCAAAAGCAGAAAGTCTATCAGTAGTAATTAAGATAAGTTCTTGTAGGCCATTATTTTCTCGCTTATAAATATCTCGCACCTTACCACTAGTCTTTTGGCCAAGTGTAGGAATATCAATGCTTATAAGAGCCTCTCTTGCAACCTGTTTAACAATTTCTTTATCAGTCATACTCACCTAAATTTGCCTAGCATAATCTACACCCGCTTTAAAAAGAGGTAAACCTGAAAAACCACTGTCACCTCTAACCCAACGTGGATGTTGCCACTTAAATATATGATCTTCAGGGTGTGGCATTAAACCCATCACATTGCCTCTTTCGTTGCACACTGCTGCTATGTCATTTACTGAACCATTAGGATTTAGAGGGTACATTTCATTAGCATCTTGCCCATCTGATTTAGCATAGCGCAAGGTAATATAATCTTTTGGAGTATCTTCTTTAATCAAAAAGCGACCCTCACCATGAGCAACCGGACAATAGATAGGTTCTGTTAAGCTTTTAGTGAAGATACAGGGTGAACTAGCATTGGGCTGCAAAGTAACCCAACGACACTCAAATTTAGCATTCAGATTATGCGTTAGTGTAGCTTCTTGTGGCAAAAGCCCTGCTTTAACAAGAGCTTGAAAACCATTACAGATACCAAGAATAGGCTTGCTAGATTCTACAAATTCCATTAGTTCCTCAGCAAAACCAAGTTGTAGATCGAGAGCTAAGCGTTTACCTGCACCCAAAGCATCACCATAAGAAAACCCCCCTGCTAAAACGAGCATTTGGTAACTAGAGAGTTTTTTGCTAGCTTGCAACTCACTAATATGTACAATTTCGGGTTGTCCTCCTGCCAACTCAATAGCTAAAGAAGCCTCAAGGTCACGGTTTGTGCCTGAAACATGAAGAACTAAGACATTAGGTTTCATTTAGGTCTTTTATTGACAAATATAGCCCGTACCTTGATAAGGACACACACATGGGGAACCTAAAGGACCGGGGTTATAAGCAATAACACAACGACGATACCCCCAATCATCACAGCAATAAAGAGTATCAGGAACATACGTTGTATCAGGAATATATGTTGTGTCAGGGATGTATGTTGTATCAGGAGCAAAGGGCGTATTAGGGACAAAAGTTGTGTCAGGAGTAGTTGGCACTTGTGAATCAGAAGGTTGTGAAGAATTCTCTGGACCATAAACACAATAAGAAAGGGCAGAAATCAATGCTGCAACTGCTGAGATGAGAGCAGCCATTGTACCCCAATTTAATTTGTTTCCAGAATCCTCCATAAAAAACACCTACCTTCTCACTAATGTCCTATCAGGCAAATGATTATAAAATGTTTAAACCCAAACTCAATTAATCATCTTTAACCTCAATAACTCTATTACCCTTATAATACCCACAGTTTTGGCACACTGTGTGCGGACGAACCTTATGATTACAATTTGGGCAGTCTACTAGTGTAGGCTCGCTTAAGGCATGATGACTGCGGCGCTTATCACGGCGAGAACTAGAAGTTCTTTTTTTGGGGACAGGATGTTTAGCCATAAAATACTCTTTCTCAACAGATTATAACTCAGTTAGCAAGTTTGCTCAAAGTCTACTTTGAAGGTGAAGTTTTAGTTATATCAACCACAGCTTCATTTTGAACATTTTGTTCCAAGAAGTTTTGCTCCTCATCTACCCATCTCATTCCATCACAACTTTAAACAAAAATATACATCTTTACCACTGTAAGTACATTAATTTTAATTTATTTGCAAGTCTCTAAGTACAGCAAAAGGTGAATCAGTAGATGAGTCTAAATTTTTAGTTTCCATACCTTCAAAAATAATACCCAGACAGTCTTCTTGACAAAGGGCTGTAATAGGTAGATCAACTAAAAAAACTTGCACAAGGAGTTCACTAAAATCCACATCTGGACTACCAAAAACAAGGTGTTCTTCGTTGTTAGACTCTTCAATTAACTCGAGCTGACTAACATTAGGTGAGTAAGTCATTTTATAAATAAGCTCAGAACGGGAGGGAACATTTACAGGCTCGAGACAACGCCGGCAAGGCATAATCACCTCACCCTCTATACTACCTATAAGGATAAAATCATCCTCGCCACCTGTAGCTTGCACAGTAACTTTCCAATTTAGGGGTTTTGGGAAGCTTATCTCACTAGAGAAGTTTATTACCGGAGTAAGCAAACCCATTCCTACAACTTCACTACTAAGAGAGTTGTTTAAAAGAGCAGATAAATTAAGTATAGCATCTTGACGAGCATACATTCTAACGGAGTAGAGTATAGGTAGTAGGGGGAAGTTGTCAAGCCAAAAACTTAAATCCTTTACTGGACTAAGTTTAAAGCTATTTTTTAAGGAGTAGTGAATGTTTCAAGACAGAGTTGTACTCTTAACAAGCCCTGAAGATGTTGAAGGTTTCTTAACTAAATATCCTAATAGTATGATTTTTAAAGCAGGTACTTGTCATAAGACCATGCAAGGCTTTGGCTATGTACAAGAGAAATTAGAAAATCGCGAGGATTTGATGGTTGGGGTAATTAGGGTAGTAGAGGCAAGGCCAGCTAGCAACTTAGTCACTGAAAAAACAAACATTAAACACGAATCACCACAAGTTATTCTTTTTAAAGAAGGGGAAGTCGTTTTTGATGTTGATAATTGGGACATTACTTTAACTGCCCTTGATAAGGGACTAGCACATTTACCAACTAGTGAAGCAATCACTCCAAACGGTGAGGCTACTAAAAGTGATTTAAGTGTCTACAAGCAACTTATTGAACAATACTTAAATGGCAGTATAGATGATAGGCAATTTGAATACGCCTACACTACTACCTTTCGTGATGATTCAAGCTTGCGTACAAACGAAGAAGTAGAGCTATTAGGCAGTATATTTGGTGATGTTGACAAACATATGGAAATGCACATGATGATGGCAGGCAAGTCAAATTATGATGTTATTCGTGAACGTGCGATATCAACATATGAACGTTTGAAAACTTTATAAATAATTTGAGCAGCAATCTGCTAGAGAACTAGGACTTAGAACCTGTAGGTGTAGTGCTAGTAGAACAAGGTGATTTTTCTCCTGCTTGTAAAGCAAAAATTTGGGTGTAGGTATTACAGTCCCCTGCTAAACTCATACCCATTTTCCACTGATTATCACCATCAAGCGATTGAATGAAACCAAGCATGACATTGCCTTTGTTCAAACGCTGAGAACTACCCAAATCATTTAGGAGATTGTTTAAGTGTGTTTATTGCTTGACTTACAGACCACAACCCCAATTAATTACTTCTACAGGAGCGTCATTCTGCCAAGTGTAAACATTTATAAGATCAAATTCATATCCAAATCCACCAAGGATAATTTCCTGAATGCCATCACGATCAATGTCCAGGACAATCTGAAAATTATAACGGGCTAAGGAATCAAAAAGAGGTGGATTGCTTTCCATATCTTGTGTTTCTACTGAAGAGGCAAGAGTGAAGGTATGAACAACTCCAGCTATTAACTTGCGTAATAAAACAACACTATAATCACCTTTAGCAGAAGTCTTAAAATTAAAACCTTCTAAATTATGATTAGAAGCCACAATAATAACTTCATCAACACCGTCGTTTTCTAAGTCCACTTTAACAAGTTGCTGAATTATGGGTGAGTTTGTAGAGTTTGTAATTTCAGCTAAAGTATTTTGAATAGCCGACTTATAAATCTCAGAATTGGTGTCAAGGAATTCTATCTTGTTGTTTTGAATGGGGTTTGTAGGAATGGCAAAACCACTTGGTCCCTGCCAATTGCTATAACGGTTCCAATGACATCTTTTTTCCTTCAACTCACGTTCAGCCTGACCTTCACCTAAATAATTACTAAAACCATTAGTGCTCTCTGAACTATAAACACTATAACTTTCAACCTCGTGGGGTAACTCATCTAAAGCATCAACATTGACAAAGCCAGTTGGGGAGTAATAACCTATTAGCTCAGCACTGCTATCAGTTGTTTTTAATAGTGGAATAAGATTTTGGGCGTAGCAGAAACTAAAAATAGCAGCTATTATCAAGATTGGTTTGACTTGTGCTTTACATTTCATGATTTATTTTAACTTGGATATAGAAAAAGTTCGAGCTTGGGCTCGAGCTTGGGCTCGAGCTTTTTACTCAATAATTAATTTTCTAAACCAAGAAGGGCTTTACCTTAAAACAATAATTGGCCAATATATATAACTACATAAATCAGAGCACATGAAATAATCGCTGTTCTAAAGCTTCGAAACAACACAGTTTTAATAAATATTAAATGATCCTTAAAACCTAAAGGCTCTTTAACATAAGCTACAGAATCATTTTGAGCCATAGGTGGAGAAAAAGATTCATCAAAATCATTTTTAGCTATAGGTGGAGAAAAAGATCCATCAAAGTTGGTCAAGAAAAGACTAACATCGGTTAACTTTTCACTATTATCTGATAAAGATTTTTCAATAAGCTCTCTACCGTTATTTGGTGAGATATCTAAAGGTTTTTGCAAGTCATTTCCAATTTTAGCCTTCGAAATCAGACTTTTGAATGCTCTATGGGTTATAGGGTTTAATTTAGATAACATAATAATTATGTTATTAAACCTACCCTCAAAAAAAACTTACAGTTATTGATTTTGTAGAATTTCTAGAATGTAAGCCCGTAAACCCCAAACTCTTTAAACTTGGGGCAATCACTTAGAAAGAACGTTTATTGAGAAAATACCATCGAAAGATTAATATATGCCCAAACAAAGCTGCAGTTACTAAAACCATTGGTAACCAAATGTAAGGATAATGAACAACTAAAAATGTTTCAGTCCCTCCTAAAGAGAACACTTGAAAGGGTGTTGGGGCAGAGAGAATAGCTGTTCCCACTACATTTATAAGTAGGGCTAATCCCATTATGTTCCAACTTAAGATTAAAGCTCGAGAAGCTCCCCTCTTCCAAATCCATAAGGCCAATAGTGGAGCTGTTATTCCTGTAATAATATCATAGTTCCAGCCTTCATAGGTCAACTGTACTGGCAAAGCATTTACTTTGTAAGCTTGGTGCAGAAAAAGCTCTACTGGAACTCTAAAAACTTGATAAGCAATTATCCCAACAGGCCCAATGTTCTGAATCAACATTGTGCCAAAGCGAGAAAATGCTAGGGCTATAGTTAAAATAACTCCTGCCAGAACAAGAATGAAAAACTTTGGTGGTAAAGAAAAATCCTGAAGTAACCCTGTTTTAGCTAACCAACCTGTTAAACCAAGCCAGCCTATATAACCAAATAGAGTACCCACTCCCCAAAAAGTAGCTTGTCGTAATGACATTTTCCCTCTTTTAGCAGCGACTACCATGCTGACACACGCAATTACTATGATTGCAAGAACTATGGCATAGAAAAATAATTCTGTGGACTTAGGTATTGTAGGCACAATTAAACTCCAAAGCTTAATTAAATTTTCCCTAATTCATCAGCTATGAAGGAAGAATTAGAGAACTTTACTATAGTAGAGCGATTACTCATAAAAAGTAAAGCGACTAATGTACAATAGTCATATGAAGCGTAGAAAGTACCATCAATTTTGTGCCTTAGCTAAGGCATTAGATGTAATTGGAGAGCGCTGGACTTTATTAATTATAAGAGATCTTTTGTTGGGTCCAAAGCGTTTTTCTGATCTGTTAAACTCCCTTGTTGGAATCACCACCAATCTTTTATCTAAAAGGCTAAAGGAAATGGAGGAGGTTAACTTAATACAAAAGCAGAGAACTCCACCTCCAACTTCGGTAATGGCATATGCACTTACGGAAAGGGGCAGGGGATTAGAATCAGTAATTTTTGCTTTGGGGAATTGGGGAGATCAGTTTTTGCTCGAGCCAGAGCCAGAAGATGCTTTCAACATCCGTTGGGCTATGGTTGCTGTAAGGCGAAAATCTAGGAAGGTTGATAAAATCTGGATCGTTGAGCTACGCACTGAGGATATGGTTTTTCAAGTCAAAACTGGGCAAGATCTTTTTGAAATAACTCAAGGGAGCACCTGGCAGGCAGATGTTAGGATTGAAGGCTCTGAAAAGACCTTGCTGCAACTTTTATCTAAACGTCAATCTGTTGAAGAATTGTTGGCACAGCAGGCAATAAAAACTTATGGTTCTGAAGATGCCTTAAGAGACTTTATGAATGGTTATGGGAGCCCGTTAAGATAATCTATATAGTGTGCCTAGCGCACTTAAATTATCTTACCTATATTTACACTTGATTATTACTCAAGCTATGTACAAAAATAGGTTATGAGAAATCTACATATTTCTATCCATGAAGATTTACATGAAAATCTACTTGCAGTTGCAAAAGCGAAGAAAACAAATAAGACAGAAATTATTCGTCAGGCACTAGATGCCTATATACAGCAACTAAGGAAACAGGAAGTCTTTAATGACATGAAACTTTATGCAGAAACCATGGCTGAGGATAGTGCTGATTTTACCAATGAGTTTGATGCTGCTGTAACAGAGCTGCTTGCCTCAACTGAGTGGTAATGCTTTGAGAGGAGAAGTTTATTTTATTCAGCTCACGCCACGGTCAGGTTCTGAACAACAAGGCACAAGACCCTGTGTTGTTATTTCCAGTGATGCCTTTAACAAAGTGGGCCAGTGGCAAAGTTTGACAGTTATTCCTATCACCAGTTCAGAGCGTTGGCTCAAAAAAAGCCCTACAACCGTTGTGTTGGCTTTAGGTGAAGCAAATTTGCCGAAGGAGAGTGCAGCTTTGGCACACCAAATCACAACTATAGACCGTAGTAAACTTGTTGGTCAGGCTGTAGGTAGGCTTTCTAAAGATAAGTTGGAGGAGCTCGAGGAAGCTGTCCTGAATTATTTAGAGATTATTTCTTTTAAAACTTCAGATTGATATATCTACAATTGATATATACCTTATAATCAAGTATGCGCAAACAATTTGTTATATTTGTAGTTATACTTTTAGTTTCTATGGCCTTTGCACAAACTAATCCCAAGCAATTACCAATACCTGAAGAATGCATTGAAAAAATTGACTTAGAAAAGATTGTAAGGAGTAATGCCGATTGGAAACCTGTAAGATGCGATTTTGATGATACAATTATGGTGTTAGTGCCCAAGGGCAGTTTTGTGATGGGTAGTGAAAATGGCTACCCTGTCGAAAGGCCTACCAGTAAGCAAAAATTTCATAGTCCATTTTGGGTAGATGAAACAGAAGTTACAAGAGGAGCATATGAATCTTGTGTATCTGCTGGTGAGTGCACACCTACACCAAATAATCAATACTCAACTGAAGCAAATCAACCAATAAACAGAGTAACATGGTACCAAGCAGCAACATATTGTAGGTGGAGAGGAGCAAGATTACCAACAGAAAGAGAGTGGGAGTATGTAGCTCGAGGGCCAGATAATCTTGTATATCCTTGGGGTAACGAATTTGATGGAAATAAGTTGTATTATTTTGAAAACTCAGGTAATGAAACAGCAATTGTAGGAAAGTACCCTAAGGGTATATCTTGGGTAGGGGCCTTAAACATGTCTGGGAATGTGTGGGAATGGACTGGTTCTTTGTACAAAGATTATCCTTATATTAGTAATGATGGCAGAGAGCTTACTGGAAATGAGGAAAACATTGGTGAAGAAATCGCTGTGCGGGGAGGCTCATTCAACAATTCCTCTACCTTTTTACATGCTGCAGATCGTGAATGGTACGACGCTGACTTCAATAGCCCCACTAATGGTTTTCGTTGCGCCAGCTCTTAATAGCTGGGTTTTTCTGTAGTCATGGTCGGTAGGGAAATCACTTTCCTCACCGCCAATGCAAAAATACCCATAATGTTACTTTCTTACCTGATCACAAAGTAATAGATACCAATCAATCTATTATCTCAGTTGGAAGTTAAGGTAGTTAGGGGAAAAGAGTTACTTTACCTGATAAATGAATGTTTTAGAATACCTAATGCTATAGTTCAATACTAGCTAAGTTGCATTTCAAAATACAGAGAGACAAGCCATTGAGCATTAAAATGACACAAGCAAGAGCAGTAACCATTTGGTATTATATAGGTGCTTTTGCTTTGCTAGGTTTAATGCTTTAACTAATGTCAGAAACTTTCGAAAAACTAGAAGATCTCAATAGGCTAAATTGATATCAAGTCCCTCAATAAAACCATCTCTCTTAAAAATATGTTGAGCATACTTTGCCTCTAAACGTTTCCCTGCAACACTTTCAACTTTACCATCAGTAAAGCTCACTTTAATACGGTCTTCACCAGAGCGGACGCAAACTATAGGCACTTGACAAAAAGTATAGGCAAAAGACTTTGCTGACAAATTAATGGTTTGTTCATCACCTTTCACATCAACATAACTAAAGCTAGTTGGTTGTTCCAGCCACTCCTCATCACGGGTTAAAACAAAATCAAATACTAATTCACCCTTCTCAACAAACAAGCCCAATTCAGCTAAACGGGTCAATATTTCTTCTTTTACCTGTCCTGTCATACCGGGTTGCTTAGCTCCCTGCCCATAAGGAGTATGTGAATAAGGATCTGTAGGAAATGCACCATAAACATCTGGTGATTTGTTAAAACCAATTCCTTTACGAACATCGTAATAGCTTTCATAAATGTCTTTAAGATTTTCTGAACTCTCACCCACATTAAGGGCTGTCAAGTAATTTTCCTGCACTGCTAGCAAAAGCTTAGACACCATATGCCAATATATGCTACCTAAACCTTCATAAGCAAAGAATGTTCCAGAACGACCTGTAAACGAGTTGTGATCAAATGTTTCTTCAAATAAAGCTAATATTTTATGCTCTTCTTGCTTTACTAAATCTGCATAATCTTCTTGCCGTCCCAGACTAGCTAGAGCACGTTTTACATATTTGACATTTTTAAACTCACCATTAAAGTGGTAAACACCTTTTATATCTTTACTAATAAGACTAGTATCTTGATTTTCAAGAAGCTTAGTAATGAGCCCAGAATCTTGTACTTGTTCTTGACTCAAATTGTTTTTATTTAGAAATCCCGGCAAATCCCTGTTTGGGTAAAGCATATAACTGTTCTGGTCTTGGCGGTACATTTTGCTGTTTCGTAAAGCTTTAAGTACTTTAAGTGATTCTTTGCTTGCTAAGAAACCAGAAGATAGGATTGCTACTTGTCCCTCGAGCATCTCATAAAGATATTCAACAGCAACCGTGTTTTCACCAAGCTTTAAAACATTATAGGAATGATAAAGATCATCATCTCGTTTATTGGCCCGTAAAGTGTGCTCGACATATTCCTGTACTAACTTCAAAAAGTCCAACAGGGCACTTTTATCTAATTGAGTAAATTCCCCTGAAAAACCCTTCTCATAGTAATGCCAACGGTAATCGCTACCTGCTTGACCTAGTTCATCCATAACTGTACGGCGTTCACTATCATTAAATGAGCTTGTTAAATTTGCTTTGTACCTTTCCAAAATGCCAAGCACCACATCAAAAAAGACTTTTACTTCTTTAGTGATTTCTATTTCATTGCTGTTTTTCAAAAGCTCCTGAAGAAATACAATATAGCGACGCAAGTAGCTAGTAGTAACAACTGAAATACCCTTGCCAACCAAAGCATTGTTAGCATCGTTCCATTCTGGACGCTGGGTATTCATCCATATACCACCTTCAGGTATGAAGTTTGATAATTTAGCCAAAAGAAGAATTAATAGTTTCTCGGTCAAATTAACATGAAAGACATTGCCATTAGCATCTAAAAGGAGCTTGGCATCTGTGCCCAGTTCTGCCACCTTAGAATTTATCTCTTTATCTAACTGCCAATCAAAATCAATAGTATTGTACCAGTCTTTAAGCAGCTCATCATATTTTTTAATTCTGTAAGGAACGTTGGCGTGGGCAAATATTTTCTTGCTAAGCAATTCCTTTAAAACTTTAGGGTGGAACTTAAGCGAGACTTCCATAAGCTTTTGCAGGTAAATAATCTGATGGTCACTCCAGTAACCAATATTTACCAAAGGATTATCTAGTTCAGGCTTTTCCCACTCAATGCCAGCACGCATTACTCTATAAGGGTTGTAACCATCAGCAGTAGTAGCATTCAGAAACTTGCAAATCATTCCTTCAATAAACTCTGGGTAGGAATAAGCTAATGGTTCCCAGTTTTGGAAAATATCCCGCCAATTACCTTGATAATCTAATTTCTTACTGCCATCAGGGTTTTTTATATTGATAGAAAAGCGGTTCCAAGGACGGCTTGGGTCTCCATGTCTGCGACTAAAAGTAAGTGGTAAGTATTGATAACAGATGCGCTTTAAATTAGCAGAACCATTCTCTAAAACCTTACTAAGAAGCTCACTGTGGCTAAATTCTTCTGGTAGACCAGCAAAAAAGTCACTATTATTAGTAAGTAACTTGGTATTCCTTACTTTAATAAAATTGTGCAGGTCAGCTTTTTGTATATTATAGCCATCAGCAAAGATTCCTCCACGCATAGTATTAAAAAGTACGTTTGCATAGTGGTGTGCTGTAGCCAACTCATCTCCTGTAATCTGTAAACCATCTGCACTGGCAATGATATTTTTTAACTCTCGACTGCTTTTCTTAATGTCTTGCTCTATTTTGGTTTTAAACGAATCTTTATCCTGAAGGGCATTAACGAGGTTGGCAATTTGTGTGCTATCTTGATTTATCTCGGCTATTAAGCTCCATGAATATTGGGTTTGGGGGGGTAGCTCGAGCCTAGAGTATACAAAATAAGCCCCCCTTTTACCACGCATGTCACTTTCTTGCTCTACAGATAGTCCTTTTGTGAACTTACCTAACTGCTCAGAAGAAAGTAAATAAATAGGCCCTTCAAGACCAACTTGATAGGCAACTGTAGCCTTCAAAGATTCAGCAGGCTCCGCCACATCTGTTAATGCAGCACTAAGAGCAAAAATACCTAATCCTGTTTGGGGCTCTAATTCACTACGTTTATAAGCATCTAACAAATTACTAAGGCTGCCTTGTAATCCTGTATTAGCACCATAAGGTAAAATGTTTTGCAAGCCATCTAATAAAAATACTGATAACTCTTGGTCAGCATTATTTATAAGCCAAGATGTTTTTATAAAACCGTATTGCTCGCTAGTATTCCAAGCATAACGGTAAATAATTCCCAAATCATGATTGACTTCTTCAAAAAGTAGCTTGTTACCATAAACATTTTTGTATAAGTTTCTTTCTATAGCATATAAACCTGCATAATGATTAGAAAATGGTTCCCACAGATAAGAGCGTTCGTTAGTATTTACTAGTAGAGTAGTTTTACTGCCAGTATTTTCACTATTTTCAGTAATTTTATCATCGGTGTAGTAAGGGAATAAAGCTGACTGGGCATTTTGACGACCAGCAGAAAGGCCACCTGTACTAGAAATAAATAGCCAATGATCAGAGCTGCTTACTATGCTCATAAAGAAAGGTGGCATCTTATCATAATTTCTTATGCAGTAGTAAGATTCACCCAATAGAGTAACATATTCCCCGGTGACCTTTTCTTTGTTATGCTTACTCTCAAGGTTACCTAAGTAGATTTGATTTTTATTCACTATAAATTAAAGCTCCTATTTTTTAAAAGGCTCAATCTTAATCGTTTGAAAAAACTCTAGTAATTCCATACAGGTTTCTTAGCTGGGCAGATTTTTGATGCTATCACCTTTTTTTAGTAAAAACAACTGCCATCAAAACCTTGATTTTATAGCTCGAGCAAATGCTTCGAAGCCGGATAGTTGTTCAGCTCTCCTTTAATTTGATGCTTCTTCTGTCCAGCTACACTTATAGACTTACAGCAAATAAATTTGCTTTATCTTCTGTATTCCTGTTTCTGCCCAGTCAACATCTTTTATCATTTCTAACCCACCATTTTTATCATTTCTAACCCACCATACATTTTTGTATGTAAACTGTCAGTGACAATACTAAACTCTATGTATTATACATGATTAAAGTTCTAACGTCATACAGATGGCATGATAACGATTTTGCTTAACAAAAAGGTATTTTCTTAACACTAATAGTGTTTTGAAAGCTTGCAAGGTGAGTTAATTAGATTATGAATAAAAGCATACTAATTACAGGAGCAAATGGAGGCATTGGAAAAGATGCAGCACGCCAACTCACAATGATAAAAGAGACTGAAAAAGTATACTTAGCATGTAGAAACGAAGATAAAGCCAAGGCGGCAAAAAAATCATTGGAAGAATCTACAAGAAGGAAAATTTTTGAGATTGTCATCATGGATGTTTCTAAAACTGATTCTGTGAAAGCTGCTGTTAGTTCGCTTAATGAGCCTATTGATGCCTTAATAATGAATGCAGGAGGAATAGGAGGTAAAGCACCTGAAAAACTGACCAAAGATGGTGTTACCCAAATTTTTGCTACAAACGTACTAGGGCATGTTGTTTTGTTAGATGAACTTATAAAAGGTGATAAACTTAAAAAAGTAGCACTATATGCAAGCTCAGAAGCAGCAAGAGGGGTTAAGGGCATAGGAATGAAACAACCCAACTTAAAGACCTCTTCAATTGATGAGTTTGCTTCAATATTTGACGGAACCTACTTTGAAGAAAAAATGGATCCTAAGGATGCTTATGGACTTGTTAAATATGCAGCCACTCTTTGGATGTCTTCTGAAGCTAGAAAGCACCCAAACATTCGCTTTATTAGCATGAGCCCCGGCGGGACTAAAGGAACTGCTGTCATAGATGATTTGCCTAATCCTATGAAATTTATGTACAAGTATATCTTAATACCTACGATAATGCCTTTAATGGGAATGGTTCATAGTTTAGAAACAGGGGCTAAGCGGTTTGTCGATGGCATTAATGATGAATCATTAAAGAGTGGCGTTTTTTATGGTAGCAAAAAAAAGGTATTAACTGGACCGATAATTGACCAAAGCAATATCTTTCCTGATTTAAACAACACAACCTTTCAAGATAATGCAAATGAAGCAATTCATAGGTTTATAAAGTAAGGTATATTATTAACATACCTACTACTGCCAAAGTTGAGTTCTATGTCAGCTTCAAATAAATTGTATTTGGGAGCTTAAGTTTGTTGTTTGTTAAACTATTTCATTAATGCTTTTCATAGCTTTATTTTACTACTCACACTCGCACTTTACTTAGCTTTGTGTACAACATTGCGCTGTAATATAATCACATACTTAAATTATATCGCTTGATTTGCTGTATGCTCGTTATTTGCACGTCCAGAAGAATCCGAATTTTCTTGCCACTTTGGTATCCACTGTAATACAGTTTTAATAGAAGGTTCCTGTGGAAAGTGCTTTTCAAAAACGGTTCTGTAGTAATATTCCTCTTTTGTCCTAGGAGTATTGTGTGGGAACCTCTCTAAAGCATTTGTAAAATCTTCATCCGAAATTTGTGCCTCCACATGTGCAATTAACTCGTCTCTCCAATTGTATCCAACTCCATCCGAAAACTGTTCCTTTTGTCTCCATAAAACACTATCAGGAAGATATGGATCATCCTTATCATCAAAGGCCTTTCGAATAGGTGTCTTTTCAATGATTCCTTTTTCTTTGCTTCCCTGTTTATGTTTAGGATCAATTTTCATTGCAACATCCAGAAATTCTTTGTCAAGAAAAGGAACTCGAACCTCAAGACCATGTGCCATAGTTGACTTATCGGCCCTTAGGCAATCTGAAGTAGACAACCTTTTAACTCTTCTAATCGTCTCTTTTTGAAATTGCTCATAGGATGGAGCATTTTTAAAATAAAGGTAGCCTCCGAAAACTTCGTCAGAACCTTCACCAGACAACACTACTTTAATACCCATATCTGTTATGGCCTTTGCCAAGAAAAACATGGGTATACCTGCCCTAATACTTGGAACCTCATAGCTTTCTAAGTGCCAGATCAATCTATCCAATATTTGAATTCCTTCTTGTACGCTGAAATAAATCTCATGATGCGTGGTGCCAACAAATTTGGCAACACTTCTGGCTAAAATTAAATCTGGCGCATCTTTGTTGAGTCCAATGGAAAAGGAGTGCAATTCTATCCCAAGCTTGTTAAAGGATCTTTTAGCAATGGAACATATAAGGCTTGAATCAAGACCACCTGAAAGCAGCACTCCCAATGGAACATCACTCATCAATCTTTTTATTGTAGCATTAACCAAAACATTTCTAAGAGCATCCAAATCAAGATCTTCTTTGCAATTAATGTGGTTTTCCCAAGAAGGATTATAATATTTTACGAATCCTTCTTCCTTCGTATAATAATGTCCTGGAGGGAATTCCTCAAATTCAACACATTGATCAGCTATTACCTTCATTTCAGAAGCAAAGAAAATTGTATCATCTTCTCCCTTTCCAAAATAAAGTGGTTTTACTCCTATTGGATCCCGGCCAGCAATAAACTTATCACCATCTAAAACAGCGAAAGCAAAAACACCGTCTAATTTATTACAGAAATCATATCCAAATTCTTCATAAAGATGTACAATAGAGTTGTTCGGAAATAAATAGTTTAAACAATCAAAAAATTCCAAAGCCCCCCACAGACAGCTATAACGCTATCTACAAAACCTGCCTTACGATTCCGAAAGGCATGCACTAGTATATTAAAGCGTTTCATACCTCCTATGGCATGTTCTACATATATCCTTGCTTTGCCCAGCCTTTTATTCCTCTCCTTCTCTGCTTCTGTTAGCTCTGGATTAGGATTCTTTTTACTCTTCCTTGGCTTTTTCTTTGGTATCGCTGCTCCTATCCCATAATCCTTGTTTATACCTTGATAACCTGAGTCTAGATTTGCTCTTTTTCCCTCCTCTTTCAGCCAGCCTTGTTTAGGTGGAAACTCCTCCTTAAACATCCCATAGTCATGTCTCCGCCCAGCAAATGTCCTTCCTACATAGATTATTACCTTTCTTCCTGTTGCTATTATTGTGTTTTTTACCGTGTGCCCCTTCTTTTTTCCACTATATAGCTCCTCCTGCTTTTCTTCTTCACTAGGGCGTCTATGTTTCCTTTCTGTAGCATCAATCAGTATTTTTCTTGCTTCTTCAAGCGCTTCTTTTAACTCCTCAGGTGTATTGAACTCTCTCTTAGGCAACATACCTAATTTTGCCAAGGCTGCTGAGAGAATTGGCAGCAGCTTATGTACCCAATAGTGTGCACTGGAACGAGACATATCAAACTTCTCTGCTAATTCATCCATTGTAGGATAACTTTTCAGGTAGTAGAGAATAAATTCGAGTTTGTGTTTAGTAGAAGGAAGTTTACTTTTTCTTCCTCCTCCCCTAGATCGTTCTCTTTCCCCTTTAGCTTGTTGTTCTTCATAGTCTTTTTGACTTTGCTCCTCATATACCTCTTCAAACACTGTCTCTAACTCATTTATCTTTTCTTCAGGCAAACCTGTCAAGGCTCTTACTTGTCTGTCACTTCTGGTTTTGAAAACTACCATACTAGCTACTATTTTAGCTGATTTGGCTATTTCCGAACAACTCTAATTACTTCACTGTCACAAGTTGTTCTAAAATTTTTGTGCGACAATTCTCCTGTACGTAATTCCTCATGGTTGTAGATTTCACCGTTGTGAACTACCCAAGCTGTATGTGTACCTTGAATAGGTTGTTTACCTGTTGAAAGGTCAATTATTGACAAACGTTCATGAGACAAAATAGAACCATCATTCTCCTGAATCCATAGACCTCTTTCATCGGGTCCACGATATTTCATCCTATCTGAAAGTTCTTTCACTTGCTTTTCTGGTCTCTTTCCAACTATTGCTAAAATTCCGCACATATCTGATACAACTTACTCCTTAGGGAGGGTTTATTAACAAACATACCATTTCCCTTTTTAACCTGACCCACTAGAGAGTGTTATGATGTCCATTTTGTGTTTAGGGGTTTCCTATCTTTGAAGGGTTTGGGTAGTCCCTTAAAAGAAAAACCTCGAAGATTTTGATAGCCTTCGAGGTTTAAAGTGCTTTTCTAGTAATAAAAAAAATCTATGCTGTTTGAGTTGTACCTTTCCAAGCACCCCTGAGCCTTGCTAGCATTTCAATACCCAACCACAGCAAACTTAAAGTTAAAACAAGCACAAAGATAGAGGCAATTTGAGCATATCCTTGCCACTCGGGTAAGTGTTCTGCATAACGGCGAGGCACACTGTTGGCACCAGAAAGGAAGAACATAATAACAAAACCTGCTCCACCAATGCCATAAAGCCACGCAGAGAACTTACTCATAAAGTTTTCTGAAGCTCCACTTAGTTCATAAATAAGATGGTACATAAAAGCCCAAGCAAAAGCTACTGCACCAAGCAGATAGTATGTGTGAAAGTGAGCAGGAACCCACAGCGTATTGTGCATAACTTGATTAACAGGAATGGTGGCATCAATAACTGCTGCTGCACCGCCAAAGGTCCAACCCCATAAACCTATTACAATTAGTATTGAAGGTACGGACCAGCGCAGTCCTGAACGGTAAATCATGCCTAAGCCACCTAGAATGGTTACCAAGAAAGCAGGTAATGCCACACCATAAGAACCAATAATTCCCAAGATTTGGAAGATGTTAGATTGGGCAAAGTCTTGGTATAGGTGGTGGAAATAAGGTAGCAGTATCATAATAATGACTAGGTTTAAAGCCAATACCAAAGGCCAACTAGTTTTCCAGGGGCGTCCTGTATATATAGGTAATATTGTGTATACCAAACCTGCAGCTAGATAAATGTTTAAATTAACTAGTGTATGCCCAAACAAGAATAGGAAGTTCTTGGCAAAAAGAGCATCTACCATTTCTACTATACCTGCAGCTTGGAGAAAAAGAGGCACCAGTAGAGCAGCACCTGCCAAAACAGTTATAACACCATCAATAGCTACTACTGCAGCCAAAATTTCAACTGGACGAGGTAAGTTATCTTTATTTTTGCGACCTCCACTAAAGAGGTATGACCAAGCCAGAGCTTTGCCTAAGCCACCATTAGTTTTCACAGTAGCGTACAGAAGGTTAAGGCAATAAAGTAAAAACGCTACAGCTATAAAAAGGTAGCCTGCGTACATAGCTAAAGCAGCCCATAAATTCCATGCTCCCTTTGCTTCATAAGGTAGTGGATGAAGAACTGTCCAGCCAGCAGCAAAACCGCCTAGCATAGTAGAAACAATTACAAAACCTGCGCCTAGGAAGTAAATAATAAAAACTGTCCACAAAAGGCGACTACTAAGCTTCATTGATTTGCTTGCCACAGCTGCAAAACCACCCATAGCCGCTAGTAAATTGCCTGCTACCATGCCACTACCATGCAAGGTCATAATGCTATAAAACCAGTCAGCAGATAATTTAAAGCCAATAGTTTGATTAAATAAAGTTATGGCAACTTCTCCATGGCTTAAGCGCATTAATAAGCCTAAAAGGCCCATCAAAGCAAATACGGCAAAGCCAGTAATCATATAAACTAAGGCAACACGTAAAATTCCACTATTATTACCGTTAAGAGTTTTTTCTTCTTGACTCACAACTTTCTCCTTATTCTACCGTTAGGTCTGCAGCCATAACATGATGAGCATTACCACATAGCTCGAGACAAAGAATCTTATAAGTTCCTGCTTCATCAAACTTGTATATTAGACGATTTTCGTAGCCCGGCATGGCCTGTACCTGAGTAAGTAGCCGTCCTTGATCATTATAGATACCAAAACCATGATTTACGTCTTCAGAAGTTAATACAAATTCTACTGCTTTGCCTGCTGGAACAGTAGCACTAGGTTCAAAAATCCAAGCCCACTGCTGAGCTTTAACATTCACTGTGTGCTCAGGCTCACCAATAGTACGTGCCCGCACTTGTGAATATGGCAATAGGAACAAAGAGCCTACTAAAGCTAGTACTGCAATTATCAACAAAGGATAAAACAAACCACGGCGCAGACCAGCCACCTTGGGGGCTACATCCTCATAGGATGTGGTTGCTCGAGAGCTAGCTAAAACCCAAAGCCATGCTATAGTCCACACAGCACCAAAAATAATAAGGACATAAAAAACTATCTGGGGATTCATAAGTACCTCCTTAAGTTAAATTGATTGGATGATAATTCTTCAAAAAAATTCAAATCAACCACTTTACAAAGCCTATCCAGTAATTTACAAGTGTGTGACCTTTAAATTATTTCACTACAATATATTTTAGTTTTTTATTGAACAAAGTTCAAATCTACAAACGGGACTCAGCTTATCATAAGAAGTTTTTATTAATCAAGAGCAAGCAATTATTCTAGTTTCTCAACAACATGAGCAATATTAAGTGCTAGATCTTCTTGATTTTTCCTAGTAGCAACCATAAAACCTATAGGCTTACCTTTTAAACAAGGCACACTAATAGCAGGTACTCCTAAAAAATTAAATAACAAAGTATTTCGCAAGCAAAGACTATTAGCATGGAAATATTCATTTTCTTTGCTTAGAGCGCTAATTCTTGGTGGTAGTATAGGAACAGTAGGAGCTAAAATAGCATCAAACTTTTCATAGGCTTGCCAAAAGTTTTTTCTTAGATTTTTACGCTCGAGCAAAACCCGAACATAATCAGCTGCCATCTTATCCTTATTCATAGTAATCCGCGCTACTACCTTAGGGTCTATATCATCTGAATATTTAGCCAACAAATCTTCATAAAAAGCAAAAGCCTCAAACCCTGCTAGATAACCATATCGGCCAATAATCTGGTGGATCTTAGCAAACTCAGGCACTTCTTTTTCAATAACCTTTGCCCCCAAATAACTTAACTGCTTACAGGTATTATCAAAAGCCTCGGCTACTTCTTCATCTAAGGCTTCCTGCACTACAGTAGTGGCTTTAAGCAAGCATAAATCTTTTACTCCCTTACTTCTGAAAACTTTGAAGTCTCGAGCAGCTAAACCTTGCCAAAGAATGAAAGTATCTTCTACAGTTCGTGCTATGGGCCCAATAGTATCTAGAGTAAATGATAATGGTTGAATGCCTTCAGTAGGAATATCTCCATCAGTAGTTTTTAAGCCCACCAAACCATTAAAAGCACTTGGTATACGTACTGAACCCCCTGTATCAGATCCTAGTGCAGCACAGGCTAGCTTTCTAGCCACTGCCACAGCAGAACCTGAAGATGAGCCGCCAGGAATACATCCTTTAGCCAAAATGCTTTCAGGTGTACCATAGTAAGGGTTAATCCCTATACCTGAAAAAGCTAGTTCTGTCATATTTGTTTTACCCAAAAAAATTGCCCCTAATTCATCTAAGCGCTTAGCTACTAGGGCATCTTCTTTGGCAGGCAAATTGCTTTTAGCTAAGGCTTTACTACCTGCTGTAGTTATGTCTCCTTTAGTATCAATAACATCTTTTAATGCTAAGGGAATACCTTGTAAAGGACCTAGATCAACACCCTGATCGAATAAGTCATCTGCACGTTTAGCTTGACTAAGAGCACGTTCTGGCATTACTTTTAAGTATATTCTACTATATTTATTTATAGCTTCAAAATAGACTTCTGTAACCTTTTGGGAATTTATTATGCCTTGGCGATATGCTCGAGCTAACTGAGCAATACCAAGAGAGCAAATTTCTTGAGAATCCATAATAAAAACACCTAATTCTAAACCCTTATGGGAAATTATTTCTCTGGAGAAAAGGGAACCATATCACAATAACCCAGTCACAATGTCTCACAAAAGATATTTGTAGGGATTTGAGATTTTGAACCCTCCTCAAATAAACCTACCCCAAATGCCCTTATAGCTATTGGATGTACAATTATTTGGTAAAACAGCAATGGTATTTCATTCAACCAGAATAATGTTAAAATCAGTAGCTTGAAAGGAAACATGTCAACATTAGTAGATAATTCTGCCATTTCTGAAACAACAATAAAAGCTATTAGCCAAAAGTACCACGAACCTGATTGGTTAGCCAAAGAACGCCTTAAGGCCCTACAATCTTTTGCTAATAAACCTTGGCCTACTAATCGTATGGAACAGTGGCGTTACACACAACTAGAGCAATTCTCTATTGAAGGATTCAAGCCTATTGAGGAATCTAAAAATGAGCAGGTAAGCGAGCGTATTAAAATGCGCATAACCGACTCGGACGCTGAAGGGGTCATGGTGCAAAAAAGCAATAAGCTAATTCACCGTAAAGCCAATATAGCTGAAAAAGGCGTGATTTTTACTGACTTACGCACAGCAATCAATGAGCATAGTGACCTTCTACAAAAATATCTTTATAGCACCGTTAATGCTGCACAAACCAAATACACGGCCTTAAATAGTGCCTTGTGGGAGAATGGTACTTTTCTATATGTACCAAAAAATGTAGAAGTTAAGCTTCCCTTAGGGACATTTTACAGTGTTGATTATGGTGGTATGATCACTTCTAGAACGCTAATTGTTTTAGAGTCCAATGCTAAAGCCACCTTTATTGATGAATACACCAGTGAAGATTTTGGTGAGAAGCTTTTTAACAACAGTGCTGTGGAAATCATCTTGCTAGATGGAGCTAAACTTCGCTATGTGAATTTGCAAAATTGGTCAAGAACAGTTGCTCATATCAGTAAGATGCAGGCTAAGCTCGAGCGCAACAGTCGCCTAGAGTCACTCACTGTTAACCTAGGTGCTAAAGCAGCAAGAACAGAAGTGGAATCAGTTCTAAATGGCCCCGGTAGCAAATCTGAGATGCTAGGCCTTTACTTTGCCGATAAAAAACAACATTATAATCAATACACCCTTCAGCACCACAAAAGCGATCATGCTTTTAGTGATTTGCTCTTTAAAGGTGCTCTCCGGGATGAAAGTAAGGCTGTCTATAGCGGTATCATTGTAGTTGATGAAGGAGCGCAAAAAACAGATGCTTACCAAACTAACCGCAACTTCTTATTAGATAATGACAGCGAGGCCATATCTATTCCACAACTAGAAATAGCTGCCAATGATGTAAGGTGTTCGCATGGTTCAACAGTAAGTCCTGTACCCGAAGAACAACGTTTTTACCTAATGAGCCGTGGTTTGCGTCCTGAAGTTGCTGAGCATGTGCTAGTTACAGGGTTCTTGCATGAAGTAACCAGCCGAATTACTCTACCTAAAGTTGGCGAATATGTAGAAAGACTAGTGCAAACTAAACTAGGTGTGCCCGGCGTTGAGGAAAAGCTTTAAACAAATTATCGTTAATTATAACTTCTTTTGATTTTCTCAAAATATATAAACCTAAATGAACTCTCAAATTCCTCAGAACTCCCACCACAGGCTTTATAAGCTATTAATCATAAGGGTTCAAAATTTTGAACCCCCTACACCTACAACACGGTTTCAATGACATAGTGTTTGGGCAGACATTCCAAAGCAAAGCTTTGGAATATAGTGCCCTAAGGCTGTACTTGACTAAATAATGTAAAACTGTCAGGTACTTGTCCTTCAATATCTTTAAAATAACACTCAGCTTTATCTGGTTGCCCATCTACATGAAAAGTGCAAAATAATGCACCATAACTGGCTCCCTGAGTAGAAGTATAAATAGCAGCCCACCAACTACCATCTAGTTTTTGATCACGGATGCTTTTACCACCTAAACCAGAAACAAAAGCAAAAGTCTTCCCTTTTTCTAAAATTAAGGTATTATCGGTTGCAGCTACAGTTTGAAATTCAAAACTGCTCATCAGATGAGTGCGCGAATAAGAGTGCTCGTGACCAGTAGCTATAATTGCACCACTCTCCCGACATGCTTCATATACACCCCAACCAGTATCATTACCCTTCCCTCCCACTTGCATAAGCCTTTGATTTTTATGCCAAGTACAAATACGCCATAATGACGTGTCATTAGCTAACTCATTGCGAATAAAAGCTTCATGATCACTACCCAAAGTACCCACGCCAGAAAGAATAAAGAAAAGGCCTTTGTAAGTGCAGGCCGAGTTAACACCCAAGTCACCTGAACAACTTGCTCCTGCAACACGGTTAAGGCGTTCTTGCAACTTTTGTTGGTAAATTGGCCACATTTCTTTTTCAATATCATGGTTACCAACCGAGGCAAAGTATGGAAAGTTAGCTCCCAAAACGTTATTTATTTGGTTATCCCAAGCATCTGGATTCTGAGTATATTCAAAATCACCTTGATGCAACACCATATCAGTACCCTCGTTTTGAATAAGTCTTAGTACTGCCTCAGCATTGGGTCCAAATCCTTGGTCACCAATAAAAGCAACTTTTAAGTTAGGGTCTGTTGCTCCGTTGGCCAGTATGGAATTTTGTTGTGTACAGGCCATACAAACTAAACTTAAAAAAATAATTTTAAGCAAATATCTTAGGTTACTCTTGCAAACTCTTAAAAGGTAAGACATGTCTGATTCTAACTGATTGATTGGCTCAAAATTTTAGTAATTTTATCCTAGAGATGTGCTTGGAGCTAGAAATGACATAATTCCACAACTTTAGGTAAAAGACTTCTCTGGATAACTATGATTTAAGCATTAAAAAGTTTATCTGCTAGAGTAAACAATATCTCTTTAGTAAAAACTCGTTTATCTTCAACCAAGCTCTTCTTATCAAGGTTATAGGTGAGCTTACGATAGCTATGTGATTCATAAGGATGAACTATTACTTCTTTAAAAAAACTGTGCCTCGGACTAGCATTTAGAAATAGTACTGGTTGCCCTTGCACATCTGAAAGAGATGCGCTCATAACAGTAGTTGGTAAATCATAAGGCCGCTCCATACGGTAAATATAATCTGGAAAGTCGGCTTCCTTCTCAAATTTAGCTTCTTGATTTTTTTGAGCATACTCTTTCATCCATTCAAGAATATTTACCCAAGCTTGATAAAATCCTAGATCTTTATCAGTCATTTTCTTTGCCAAGGCTTAATGAACCTAAGTTGCCAATACTTTAGAAATTTCATAGAGTTGTAAATCAACACTTTTCCTAGTTTCCCACGTTTCACGTAAAGGGACAATAACAATATCGCCTCTATTTTCCGCAACCATAACTCCAGATTTCCCTTCTCTTAAAGCCTGAATAGCGAAATAGCCTAGTCGCGAAGCCAAAACACGATCATGAGAACTTGGTGCACCACCACGCTGAATATGCCCCAAAATTGTGGTGCGCACTTCATAATCAGAAGAAATTCCTTCTAGGTCTTGAGCAAGTTTATTTGCCCCACCTTCATAGGCACCTTCAGCAACTACTATTATGCTTGATCTTTTCCCCCTTTTTGCAAAGTCTTCTAAAGCTTTAATGACCCCAGTAATATCAAAAGGTGCCTCGGGTATAAGAATTATTTCTGCTCCTGTAGCCACACCAACATTAAGTGCAATGTGCCCGGAAGAGCGCCCCATAACTTCAACCAAAAAAAGCCTGTCATGGCTAGCAGCAGTATCTCTAAGTCTATCAATAGCTTCTAAAGCTATATTCATAGCAGTATAAAATCCAATGGTGACATCAGTTCCAGAAATGTCATTATCAATAGTAGCTGGAATACCTACTGTTGGAACGCCATGCTCACTATAAAGGTAATGTGCTCCACGAAAAGAGCCATCACCACCTATAACTACTAAACCATCAATATCATTTTCTTTAATAATCTCTGCCCCTTTAGCACGCCCTTGGGGTTCATAGAAATCTTGACAACGTGCACTTCTTAAAACAGTGCCTCCACATTGAATAATGTTAGCAACATCACGTGGACCAAGTTCTTTTAGATTTCCCTCAATTAGACCTTGATAACCACGATAAACCCCTGAGACTTTAAAGTTATTATAGGCAGCAGTACGCACTACAGCACGAACAGCAGCGTTCATGCCAGGCGCATCACCACCACTAGTTAAAACCGCAATATGCTTCACAAGGTTTCAGTATAACCTAAATCTAAGCGTATCTTCGACAACGCTCTACTACTTTGACAAATTTTTCCGCAGCATAGTCGAGCATTTCATAAGTTACACCTCTACCTAGGGAAAAACGTAAGCTCGAGTTAGCAATACTTCTTTTTAAACCCATTGCAATTAGTACATGTGATGGCTCGAGCGAACCAGCAGCACAAGCTGAGCCAGCACTGGCCATAACTCCTTCTTGGTCCAAACCCATAAGCAAAGCTTCCCCATCAAGGTCTAGAACTCTGACATTTAAATGTTTTGGTCCTTTGGGAGCATCCGCAGCATTCACAAACACTCCCTCTACAGCCAAAAGTTTCTCTTGCAAATAATCTCGCAAAGCAGTAATGTCTTTGGCGTCACTTTCTTGACGTTCCTCAACTAGCTTAGCTGCCTTACCCATACCTACAATAGCAGGAGTATTCAAAGTACCACCCCTAAGACCACGTTCCTGATCACCCCCAAGCAAAAAAGGTTTTAACCTTACTTCCAAACCCTCTCGCATATAAAGTACTCCTATACCCTTAGGACCATAAACCTTATGCCCAGAAAGAGCTAGCATATCTGCTCCTAGCTCTTTTACATTTAAGGGCAAATTAGCAAAGGCCTGCACAGCATCGCAAAAAAGCAAGGCTCCAGCTTGATGAGCTATTTGGGCTATGCTAGGTATATCTGTAATAACTCCTGTTTCATTGTTTACTAGCATAAGAGCAATAAGTACCGTGTTGTCCTGCAAGGCTAATTTTACAGCCTCAGGAGTAATTTCACCTCGCTCATTAGGGGCAAGATAGGTAACCTCATAACCTTGTTTCGCTAAGTATTTACAAGTGCTTAATGTTGCCTTATGCTCTAGCTGACTAGTTATAATATGACCACTGGGACGCTGTGTAACAAAACGAATAGCATGATTACTAGCTTCAGTAGCACCAGAGGTAAAAATAATTTGGCGTGGTTTAGTTCCTAGAGCTTTAGCAACCTCTTCACGGGCAGTTTCAACAGCACCCTGTGCTTTTTGACCATAAGTGTGTAAGCTCGAGGGATTACCAAAATCACTCTGCAAATAAGGTAACATCGCCTCAAGCACCTGTGGGTCAAGTGGCGTGGTTGCAGCATAATCCAAATATACTCTCATGAAGTAGTAAATTCTGCTGGTAAGGGTTCAATAGTTATAAGTTCTCTTTCCGCCACTAGCTGAGCAAGATTTGTGCCCCTAAGTACATCACGTACAGCACTATCAACTCTTTGCCAAAGGTCTTCTGTAGAACAATTTCCTGTGTGCTCACACTTATTTTCATCTTCTATACAAACTACCGGGGCCAAACTACCTTCCATAAGCTCAACTACTTCTAGAGCAGTTATGTTATCCATAGACCTTGCTAAGCGGTATCCTCCATATGCCCCGCGCATGGATTCCACTATACCACCCCTACGTAAGATTGCTACTATTTGCTCGAGGTACTGCTGAGAAATATTTTGTCTTTGAGAAACTGTCTTCAAGCTAGTTGGTTTATTACCACTCAAAGCTATCTCTACTAGTGCTCGCATACCATATTGTGCTCTTGTTGATATCCACATAAAAACCCTCCTAATCTATGGTAAGTTATAGGGAGTCACGTCATGTTTTTTGATAAAATCGTTAACATTCATTAAAAAATCTTATTAAAATATTTCCAATCCTAAACGGCCAAGACACACAGCCACTATCAAATACTGGCCTAAGAGGGCTTGTCCCTCAACTACATTTTATGTGTATACAGTTATTGATTCTATGGCATAATATGGCATATTATCAATTTTGAGTGCATGGTGTGTCACCATCACTATGGGCAAACTGCAATACCCTCTATCCCCTCCGCATTTGCATTGGGGAATACTTGCAAGTTCAAATTATAAGGCACTTTTCTTAGTAAAACAACTGCTAAAAACCAGCAATAGAATGCCATAAAAACCCACATTATGCCATATTTTCGTATACTAAGCACCTATGCATAAATTGTGAATTTTCTTGTGAAGCTGAAAATAGTGGCTAGAAACCAGTAGCCGGTAGTCAGTAGGACTTAGCTATGCTGACTTCTAACGCAAGTTGTATCGAAAAAACGCCATTTTCACTTTCAAAAACACTGTTACCAAAGCCAGTATCACCACTTTTCTACTTTTTTCAAGTAGCCACAGCATATCATTGACAAAATAGGGATATATTTTTATAGTGTAGCCATAGTGGCTACTACAAACAATATGCACCTAGAGATCCAGTATGCGAATACAGATAAGCCAGTAGGAGTAATACGTAGCAGCTATCGTGAAGATGGAAAAATAAAACACAAACAATTCGGAAGGATAACAGGACAAACTCTAGAGCAACTTAAAATGTTACAGCTAACCTTTCGTAATGAGGTTATTGCTAAAAGTAATCCAAAAGCTGTACAAATAGTAGGCAGTAAAGAATATGGAGCAAGTCATACGATATTGTCAATGATTAAGGAAATAGGATTAGATAAGGCAATGTATTCACAACCCCAGCCATGGGTGAGTAACATAAGCGCGATGATAATAGGTAGGATAATATTTGCTGGAAGCAAGTTAGCATTATGCAATCAATATAATAATAGTAGTCTTTGGGAACAATGTGGAGTAGAAGGAAGACCAGATGTAAGAAAACATTGTTATGAGGCATTAGATAGACTGCTAGCAAGACAAAAAGGAATTCAGAAGAAGTTAGCCAAGAAACATCTCAAGAATGGAAATCTTGTACTATATGATGTCACGAGCAGTTATTTGGAAGGCCAATACACAAATAGCGAATTGGTAAAATATGGATATAACCGAGACGGGAAGAAGAAACATGAACAAATAGTAATAGGATTAATATGTAATGGAGAAGGTTGTCCAGTAGGAGTAGAAGTTTTCAAGGGAAATACTAAGGATCAGACAACAGTTTCAAACAAGATAGGAGAACTAAAAGAGACGTATGAAATAAAGCAAGCGATATTTGTAGGGGATAGAGGAATGGTAACAGAAGCAATAGCAGAAGAATTAGAGGAAAAAGGTGTAAAGACAATAGGAGCACTAACAAGGGCTGGAATACATAAACTAATAGAAAAAGGAATAATAAAGCCATCTGAGTTCAATGAAAAGAAGATAACAGAGGTAGTAAACGCTGAAAATCCAAGTAGAAGATACTGTTTATGCAAAAACCCTGAATCAGCAAAACGAGATGCAAAAACGAGAGAAAAACTGATTGAACTGACGACTGAGGAGCTTGAAGAAATAGCAAACTACAAGCAAAAAACAACTGTAGAGGTATTGGGAGCACGAGTAGGAAAAGTGCTACAGAAATACAAAATGGGTAAATATATTAGTTGGAAAGTAACAGGAGATAATAAAGAAAAGGAATCAACCAAACATAAGCTGTTATGGAGTAAAAAAGAAGGGGCAATAGCAAAAGCTAAGGATCTAGATGGATGTTATGTAATAACAACCAAAGTAGATGAAAAAACGATGGACAAAGAAGAGGTTGTGACTAGCTACAAGAAACTAGAGCAAGTAGAAAAAGCATTCCGCAATTTAAAAACAGTGCAGTTAGAAATGCGACCTGTGTATCATAATCTAGATCATCGTATCAAAGCACATGTATTTTTATGTATGCTAGCGTATTATGTGCAGTGGCACATGCAAAAACGATTAGGACCATTGTTCAAGAAGGACAAAAAAGGATGGGAAAGAAGATGGACGTTTGTACAAGTAATAGAAACACTGAAAACAATCACCAGAAATAGAATTGAAACAAATGGAATGTCTTTTTATCGGAACACTGTTCCAGACGAAGAGCAAAAATATATCTTAGACCTGATGGGGGTCGAGATGTAGCCATTTTTTATAAAAAATAATTTCACCCTAAAACCTCAAATAGCACGGGATTTTAGGGGTCAAAAACCCTACTTTTTGATGACAAAATGCGTTCTAACTACTAACTAGAGTTGTTCGGAAATAGCCAAATCAGCTAAAATAGTAGCTAGTATGGTAGTTTTCAAAACCAGAAGTGACAGACAAGTAAGAGCCTTGACAGGTTTGCCTGAAGAAAAGATAAATGAGTTAGAGACAGTGTTTGAAGAGGTATATGAGGAGCAAAGTCAAAAAGACTATGAAGAACAACAAGCTAAAGGGGAAAGAGAACGATCTAGGGGAGGAGGAAGAAAAAGTAAACTTCCTTCTACTAAACACAAACTCGAATTTATTCTCTACTACCTGAAAAGTTATCCTACAATGGATGAATTAGCAGAGAAGTTTGATATGTCTCGTTCCAGTGCACACTATTGGGTACATAAGCTGCTGCCAATTCTCTCAGCAGCCTTGGCAAAATTAGGTATGTTGCCTAAGAGAGAGTTCAATACACCTGAGGAGTTAAAAGAAGCGCTTGAAGAAGCAAGAAAAATACTGATTGATGCTACAGAAAGGAAACATAGACGCCCTAGTGAAGAAGAAAAGCAGGAGGAGCTATATAGTGGAAAAAAGAAGGGGCACACGGTAAAAAACACAATAATAGCAACAGGAAGAAAGGTAATAATCTATGTAGGAAGGACATTTGCTGGGCGGAGACATGACTATGGGATGTTTAAGGAGGAGTTTCCACCTAAACAAGGCTGGCTGAAAGAGGAGGGAAAAAGAGCAAATCTAGACTCAGGTTATCAAGGTATAAACAAGGATTATGGGATAGGAGCAGCGATACCAAAGAAAAAGCCAAGGAAGAGTAAAAAGAATCCTAATCCAGAGCTAACAGAAGCAGAGAAGGAGAGGAATAAAAGGCTGGGCAAAGCAAGGATATATGTAGAACATGCCATAGGAGGTATGAAACGCTTTAATATACTAGTGCATGCCTTTCGGAATCGCAAGACAGGTTTTGCAGATAGCGTTATAGCTGTCTGTGGGGGGCTTTGGAATTTTTTGATTGTTTAAACTATTTATTTCCGAACAACTCTACTACCTATAAACACTAAATTACTCCTAAGTGATTCACAAAAACTTTTACACCTCTAAACAACACTAAAATCAAGTGTTTTTATAATCAGTAGTCCGCAATCGTGATAAAGGATTCTCAATAAGATGTTGGTAATTAAGATTCATAGTAATGACAAGTCCGTTTCAAAAGCAAATTTGACAAGTAGCCAAAGCCTATTAGAATCAGATTTTTTGGCTTTTCCTCCATTTTACGTAGGACTGATAATGATTACCTTCAAAACCCTACGGGTGATCGGTAATTAACTTAAGCCTCTGTAGAACACACTCAAAATTTGGCAGCTTTCTATCTCAAAGCTTACTTTCTTACTAAAGCTATTTTAAAAATGTCTTTTGTGACGCATTTAGTAACAAAAATGCCTTAAATATTAGGGCGAGCCATTTCCGATCAACCGTAACTATGATTTAACATATTAGAGTTGCCTCTAAATAAACCTTTGAGTAGGATATAAGGTAACCCATAAGTAATGACATCTCCTCATTTTATCTAACATGGAAGGAAAATTGTGGAGTCAATATCCCTATCACACAAACATATTGATATTTTATCAAAAGGTAAACAAACTATAGTTTATCGTGCAGTACAAAGAAAAGATGACCTACCAGTTATAATAAAAACACCAAGGCAAAACTTTGATGCTGTAGTGTTACAAAAGTTACTTCATGAGTATAATATCTTAAGCCATCTTGAGTTAGAAGGCGTGCCCCAAGTCTATGCTTTTTTAGAAAATAAAACTTTAATTCTTCAAGACATCCAAGGACAGTCTCTATCCCATTGGCACAGCGGGCCTTGGCCACTTTCTGACTTTTTTAAAGTAGCTATTAAACTTATTGATGCCTTAAATCAAATTCATACAGTTGGCATCACACATAAAAATATTAATCCTAGCAATATCATCTGGAACCCCAAAACAGATATTCTACAGCTAATTGATTTTAGTATAGCCACTACATTTTCATATGGATTTAGGAGTCCTAGCAACCTTAACGCTTTAGAAGGCACTTTAGAGTATGTCTCTCCTGAACAAACTGGTCGCATAAACCGTAAACTAGACTATCGTAGTGATTACTATTCTTTAGGTGCTACCTTTTACACTTTACTCTCAGGCCAACCACCTTTTAAAGCAGAAAATGCTTTGGGCTACATTCACGCACATATAGCCAAAGAAATTGTCCCCTTACATCAAATCAATACCACTGTACCTGAAGCCGTCTCTAACATTGTTTTTAAGCTTATGGCCAAAAATGTGGAAGAAAGGTATCAATCTTCAGAAGGCATCAAAGTAGATCTAGAGCATTGCTTAAAAGAATGGCACCACTCTGGACAAGTTAAACCCTTTAAGCTAGCACAATTTGATGTACCTAAAACTTTCCAAATATCACAAAAAATTTATGGCCGAGAAGTAGAGCTAAAAATATTGCTTGACTTACTCAAACGTGTAAAAGAGCAAAATACTACAGAGCTAGCACTTATTACAGGTTCCCTAGGTATTGGTAAAACCTCACTGGGACAAGAATTCTACCAATCTTTTATAGGAAAGCAAGGCTTTTTTATTATAGGTAAGTTTGATCAATCACAACAAAGCATACCCTATGGGGCTTTAGCACTAGCGTTTGAGAAGTTAATAAAAAATTTACTTGCTGAAAGTCGGGTAAGCCTTGCTAATTGGCAAGAAAGGTTACTAGAAGCTCTGGGTCCAAATGGTGCAGTGATAACTGAAGTACTACCAAGTTTAGAAAAAGTTATAGGTAAGCAGCCAGCAGTAGCAGAATTACCAACTGTGCAAGCCCAGAATCGTTTTAACCTTATATTCCAAAGCTTTTTGAATGTTCTTGCCCAACCCAAATCCCCATTGGTTATTTTTCTTGATGACTTACAGTGGGCGGACTCTGCCTCGCTAAGTCTCATAAAGCAAATAATATTATTAGGTAAAGAAAGAGCATTATTAATTATATGTACATATAGTGAAATTGATAACCTGCACCCCTTATGGCAACATCTTGATGAGCTGAAAATAGCACTAGCAAACCTAAGGGTTATTAAACTAAGTCCTTTATCTTTTAAGGAAATTACTCAACTTCTAGCAGATACCTTGTGCAGAAAACCTAATGAGTTAGTAGAGTTAGCAAAATTTATTTTAGAGAAAACAACAGGCAATCCCCTATTTATAAACGAGCTTCTAAAGAAATTAGAGCAAGATAGTCTCATATTTTTTGTACAAAAAGAAGGCAGAAAAGGATGGTATTGGAATGAAAAAGCTATAAAAACACAGGAATACAGCAATAATGTTCTGCAAATCTTAACAAGTAAGTTGCAAGTTTTACCTAATGAAAGTCAAGAACTACTAAAGCTCGCTTCTTGTATAGGTAATAGTTTTAATCTATACATCTTGACTAAGCTTTCTAAGCAAGATCCTGACAAGATAGAAAGTATTCTACATGAACTTGTAGCACTCGAGCTTATATTCAAAAACAAAGATTATACTTTTGCTCATGAAAAAGTTAAAGAACTAACCTATAACCTTATAGATAACCAGCAAAGAGCAATGCTACACCTAAAGATCAGTCGTCTACTATGGCAAGCTGCACAAGAGAACCCGGCACTAGATTACACATTTAAGATAGCAGACCAACTAAGCCTAGGTTTTGGACTCATTAAAAATAGTCAAGAACAACAAGAAGCTTTAGAACTACTTCTAATTGCAGGGCAAAAAGCTAAGCATAAATTTGCTCATGAAGCTGCGATAAATTACCTTTCTGTAGGAATAGATTTATTACCAGAGAACAGTTGGCGAAATAATTATCCAGCAACTTTAACTCTTTACAAAGAATTAGCAGAGGCCTACTATCTAATCACCGACTTTGAGAAGGTCAAGTCTTTAGCAGATATAATTGAGCAAAATACTCATAATTTTTTAGACAGAATACCTATTTATAAGCTAAAGATTCAAGTATTCATTGCACAAAATCAACCCCTAAAAGCTACCAATTTTGGACTTAGGTTACTAGAGCTTTTAGGCATTAACTTTCCCAGAGAATCTTTAGTTGAAGAATCACAAAATTATTTACAAAGCATAGAAAACCAAGTTTCAAATCAAGATATCACTGAACTGATTAACCTACCATCTATGAGCAATCCTTTGAAATTAGCAACCCTTGACATTATGGACAGCATCCAAGCACCTTTACTTATAGCTAAGCCTAGGTTAGCACCATTAATAATTTCTCATATGGTGCTCCTTTCTTTAGAGTACGGCAACTCACCTACCTCACCTACTGCCTATGTCAATATTGGCCTAATTCTTTGTAGTAATAATAATATTGAACAGGGCTATCAATTTGGTAATCTAGCACTTAAATTACTTAATTCTACTAATACGGCTATACACATAAAAACTTTAGGAAGGTTTATAGGAGGAATAAAGCATTGGAAAGAACCTTCAGCAGAAGTCTTAAAATCTGCAAAAGAAGTCTATCAAAGCAGTATCAACACGGGCAATTTAGAGTATGCCAGTATTGTGGCGCAATTACATTCTTACATGGCTTTTTTTGTTGGGCAACCACTCGAGTCACTCGAGAAAGACATAACTAGTTATAGTCAGACTATAGCTAGTTTTAAACAGGAAATGGTCCACAGCTGGAATGAACTTCACCGACAAGTAGTTCTAAACTTACTAGGACACTCTAATGATCCTTGTTTACTTATGGGAAAAGCATTTGATGAAAAAACTGTGCCCCTTTTCAAGCAGCGCGGCGATAGCATGGCTTTGGCTTTCTTTTACACCTACAAGTGTATGCTTAATTATCTATTTGGTAACGACTCTTTGGCACTAAAAAATGCTACCTTAGCAGAGCCTCACTTAAACGCAATTAGGAGTTTGCCTTTTTTCCCTTTGTTGTATTTTTATCTAACATTAGCAAAATTACGTAGTCTTAAGCAAAGTGAGACAAAGGAATTATTAAACCTTGAGAGCTACTTTGAGCAAATGCTTTATTGGGCAAAGGAGTCACCTAGTAATTATCTGCACAAATATCAATTATTAAAAGCTGAACACGCTCGTATAATGGGCAAATCTTGGCAAGCTACAAAATTTTACGAGCAAGCATTACAAAATGCCAAGGATTATCAATACATTCACGATTATGCATTAGTCAGTGAATTAGCTGCTGAATTTTACTACTCGCAAAAATTAGAGAATCTCGCCCAAATCTACTTAAAAGAGGCTCACAGAAATTATTTGCAATGGCAAGCATGGGCTAAGGTTGCAGATATGGAAAGGCGCTACCCGCAGCTTCAGATTATGTCCTTAGAAGGTGAAGCTTCCACTTCATCTTATAGCAGTAGAAAAGAAGAAATCCTAGATACTACTAGTTTAATGCTAGCTGCTCAAGCTCTTACACAAGAAATTGACCTACAAAAGGTATTGCAGACCCTCATGAATCTTTTGCTTGAAAACGCTGGGGCAAGACGAGGAGTACTCATTCTAAATCAAGGAGACGAATGGTTCATTAAAGCCCACTCAACTATTAATAAGGGATACCAAAAGGAAAATATACCCTTAGAAAAAGCAGGACATATAGTTCCTATTAGCTTAATTAATTACGTTTTGCATAGCAGCCAAAGTATTGTGTTGGCTAATGCCTGTAAAGACACCACATTTAATAGAGACATTTACGTAGTAGAAAAAAATCTAAAATCAGTATTTTGCGCACCGCTCATAAGCCACCATGAGCTTATCGGTAGCTTATATCTGGAAAATGATTTGGCAACCAATGTTTTTAGCGCCAAGCGTTTAGCTATTTTAGAAACTTTATCTGCCTATGCAGCCATAGCCTTACGCAATGCCCAGATTTATCAAAATCTAAGTGAAAGTGAAGCACGTCTACAAGGTATTCTTGATTATAGCCCTGCACCTATTTATATAAGAGACATACATAATAGATACGTTGTAGCTAATGAAAAATTTATAGAAAGGCTAGGAGTAAAAGAAAGCATTGTTGGTAAAAACGTCTTCCAAGTCCATGAAAGGCAAAGCATTTCCTCGAGCATTTTTTTGGATAAGCAAGTGCTAAAAGAAGGCAAAGCTATACAAGATGAATACACCAGCTCACAAGGCCCAACCTATTTAATGATCAAATTCCCTATACTTAATAAGGATAAAAAGATTACTTCTGTAGGTAGCATAGCCATAGATATCACAGAACGCAAAAGAGTAGAAAAAGAGCTAGCCGACCAACATGAACACTTAGAAAAGTTAGTAGCCAAGCTAGAAGCAACCAATATAGAGCTTCAACAAGCTAAAGAGGCTGCCGAAATTGCAAACGAGGCAAAAAGTAATTTCGTGGCCAACATGAGTCATGAACTTCGCACCCCCATGAATGCTATAGTTGGGTTTACACACTTAGCTTTACAGGGTGTTCAAGACCCTAAACAAAAAGAATACCTTGGCAAAATTCATGGTTCTTCTCAAGCACTATTAAGAATCATTAATGACATATTAGATTTTTCCAAAATTGAGGCAGATAAGCTCGAGCTTGCTCAGGAAAAATTTTATTTAAAAGATGCCTTACAAGCACTTACTGATATGTTTGAGTTAGATGCTTTTAACAAAAGCATTGAAATGCTCTTTAGGATTGCTCCAAATGTGCCAATTGCAGTTATAGGAGATGTACACCGGCTAAAACAAATACTCACTAATCTGGTTGGTAATGCTATTAAATTTACGGAATCAGGCCACATCATCATAAGTGTGAGTAAAGCAGAAAGCGCAGAGAATAATATAAAACTTATATTTGCCATACAAGATACAGGCATTGGTTTGTCCGCAGAACAAATAAGCAGAATATTTCAACCTTTTACTCAAGCCGATGAATCAACAACCAGACGCTATGGAGGCACAGGATTGGGGTTAGTAATAAGCAAACGCCTAATTGAAGGTATGGGGGGCGAGTTAAATGTTGAAAGTAATCTTGGCGAAGGTAGCACTTTCTCTTTTAGTTGTATTTTTGACCCAGCAACCCAAACTCAAACATTAGGTCAGTATAGTAGCAATGTCCTACAAGGGATTAAAGTACTGATTGCGGACGATAGCCAAGCTTCTCAAGAGGTTTTACAGCACACCCTAAAAGCATTTAATTGTAGCCTCATAACTACAGTTGCATCAGGTGATCAAGCCCTTATCGAAATCCGCTTACACTCTTATGACGTTATCCTATTAGATTATCAAATGCCTGGTTTAAATGGCATTGAAGTTACTCGCCGCATAAAAGCTAAGCCTAGCTCTAGTAAATTACCCACAGTGCTTATAGTAAGTGCATACCGTCATGAGAAGGTTTTACAAGAAGCAAAAGAAGCAGGAGTAGACGCATTTTTATTTAAGCCTATTAACCCTTCAATTCTCTTTGATATTCTCATTAGTCTATTTAAACCCCAAAAACCCCAGAAGCTCCAACCAAAAGTGTCACCCTCAACTCAGGAATCATCTACTACAAGTAGGCTCAAGAACACAAATGTCTTACTTGTAGAGGACAATATTATTAATAGAGAAGTAGTTATTGATATGCTTGAAACAGAAAGTATCATAGTACATATTGCTCAAAATGGCCAAGAGGCTTTAGAGATGCTCGAGCAAAGTAATCTAACAATAGACATAGTGCTTATGGATATGCGTATGCCTGTTATGGATGGTTACGGAGCAACTAAGCTTATTCGCAAAAACCCACGCTTTAAAGACCTACCTATCATTGCTATGACTGCTAATGTTTTTGATGAGGACATTAAAAAATATCATGAAATAGGCATAAATGCACACATTGCCAAACCAGTTAATATGGAAGAGCTTTTTGAACTACTTAGACAATGGACCTCTCAAGCTAATTTAGCAAAAGAAGCACCCAAAGAAAAAGTATCTAATTCTATAAATTTCCCATTTGAGTTACCCGGTGTCAACATTGAAAAGGGTCTTAATCAAGTAGGAAGCAGCTACAGCTTATATAAAAAGCTACTCAAAAGTTTTGAAGAAGAGTTTAGCAATTTTATGGAACAAGTTCAAAGTGACTATAGCCAAGGAAATACAACTGGGGCTATAAGGCAAGCACACACTCTAAAAGGAAATGCTGCAATATTGGGGGCATTTCAACTTTCTGAAAACGCTGAAGTGCTAGAAACTGCCCTCAAAGAAGGCTATCCTATTGAAAAACCTCTAGAAGGCGTAAGCAAGCTACTAACTCCCCTGTTAGGTGCTATAGTAGATTACTTCAATAGTGGCGACATAAATGCACGCAATAACTAAGTATTACTAATTAGCAAGTCCAGTATAAGTTACAGGGCTCTCTTTCCAATCACTATAGGTTTTCCAAATCGTCGATGTCCTTAGCACGACCACTAGCAGCTTTGTTCATTTTGA
Organism: Trueperaceae bacterium; assembly: GCA_965223045.1. GTDB lineage: Bacteria > Deinococcota > Deinococci > Deinococcales > Trueperaceae > CBDCVN01. The sequence goes on along the minus strand of CBDCVN010000013.1, from coordinate 421,067 downwards.
GATCATTGAGAGCAATGATTTTCACCTCAACACCATCAAATGTATCCTCCACACACCTAGAATAACATTCTCTAAAACTCACCCCGGAAATTGTTGTGAGAATTTCTATGCGAAATGGGGGTACACCCATGCGAATAACTTTATCCTGCTCAAGGAAAACCTCAGAAGAGAGTTCAGGTACATTGAAACCAAATTCTTGCAAAACCATGACAACTTTCTCAGCATTTGCACAGTTTATAGCAATCCAAATATCCATATCCCCTGTAGAACGAGGGTAACCATGGTAACCAACAGCATATCCTCCAATAAGAAGATACTCTACATCCTTAGCGTTCAGCAACTTCAAAAATTCTTTGAAGTCGGGTGGTAGTTGGGTCATAACCGTAATTCACTTGGCGCATAAGCTCCATGGCTTCTAGGCGTTTCTCAGGTTTACACCCCAACCAAAAAGCTTTATCACTGTAATCATTTAAATTGACCACAGACCATGCAGTTTTATCAAGTTTGATGTTGTCTACATTACTCACAAAGCACTCCTAAACTCAATCTCAATCATACCATAAAAATAAGATAGTTAGGTCTTGCAAGCATGTCCCCGAAAGCTAAGTAACATATTCAGGCGCAAGCAAATCGTAATCTTTTAGTTCTTCAGTTGCTTGGCGCAAATCTTCAGCGTTTATGGTGCTACTTAACAAGTGCTCTGTGTCATCTTTACCATAAGTAATAATCTCAATATTTTCATCAGTAAGATCACCTTCAAGGTCAACCAGTAAATCCTGTAGAGCTTCATCACTCATCGTATGAAGATGGCTCACGATCCTTCCAATAATCTCAAAATGCGTCATGATAACGACAGTGTAGCACAATTGACAAAAATCCGCACAATTGTATAGATTTTTATTATGCTATTTGAATGGGATAATGACAAGGAAAAAAAGAACCTTGCCAAACACAAAATCCCTTTCGATTTTGCTGCTCGAGTGTTCGATGATGAATACCATATGACTTGGTTAGACAGTTACTAATTTAATGGCATAATATTGCAAAACATGGCATAATATGACATCAAATCAATTTTGAGCGCATGGACAAGTCCATCGCAATGGGCAAACTGCAATACCCTCTATCCCCTCAGCAAACGCATTGGGGAATACTTTCTTTATAATTTGGTAAGCACCATTAAGGTCAGCGTTTATTAATCTGCCATCCGAAGCACTAAATAACCCTCGCTTAACTCGTTTCCCTTGGTACTTTTCCTGCTTTACAGGCTCTTCTCCATCAAGAAATGATGTTTTTGATGTGTAGCTTTCCTCTGTGGTTATTACTCTTATGCCTACCATCTCTGCTTTGTACTTTAGCATATCTACAAATCTTGCATGTGGTACTTGTACAAAGTTTTGATTATTACGCCTTCCTAGATTAATTTCCTGTTTCCAATCATCGGATTTACCAATGACCATTGTGCCTATGTTTTCCCTTACTACTTGATTCACTGTGTACTTAGATGCTGTATGTAAATAGTTTTCTATTTGCCTTGTTCTTTTATCTGTTATCCTTTCTATTTGCTTTGAGCTTTTCCTATCTTTTTGAAGCCTCGTTTGTAACTCCGCTTTACGCTTATTGTAAAACTGATTTGTTTCCTTCAAAGGCTTTCCATTTACTATTATTGGTTGGAATCCTTTCTTATTTGATACCACTGCTGCTAAGTTATTCAATCCGACATCTATTCCTACTAGTAAACCTTCCTCTAGCAACTTCTTCTCGGATTCTTTACTATAAACCACCTCTACTACATAGTGGGTTCTCTTTGGTATTATCCGTACCTGATCTACTTCTTTCTGCTTCGTTTTTATCCCTACTTCTATACCTGAAAGTTTTACTATTCCCTCACGCAAAGATTTCTTGCTTATCGCTTGTTTATCGTATACTACTAGGTTCCTGCCTTCTGTTTTGTGTTTATACTTTGGTAGTTTTGGTTTTCCTAAAAATTTCTTTGGCTCTTTCTCGTACGCTTTCTTTGCTTCTTTAAACGACTTCCAGTCACGCATTACTTGTCTTAGCACATCATTTGATACCTTCCTTGGCAATCCAGTATATGCTTCTGTCCCTTTTACCTCATGATACAGCTCTTTTAGATTTGTATAACCATTTCCTGATACAAGCTTCTGTCTTATTATATAGTTTGCTGCGTTGTATACGTTTTTTGAAGCAAATGCTACTTCATCTAACCTTGCATAATATTTGTGTTGCTGACTAATGACTAATAGATGGCAGATTGTTTGCTGTTGCCCATACACAAAGAGGAGAAACAACAAGATTAATCTCAGCTAGAAAGGCTGATCGTAAGGAGAATAAAATTTATGACGCTAACTACCTATAAATACGATCCCAATAATCCAAAGAAACTCTCTAAAGCTGAACTTAAAGCTATTGATGAGATAAAAGATGAAGATATTGACTATTCCGACATCCCCAAGCTAGACGAGGAATTCCTCCAAAAAGCTGTACGCATGTCTAAAGATGTTGAGAAAACCAAAATTTCCTTAAGGCTAGATAACGATGTGCTAGCTTGGCTTAAAGAGCAAGGAAGAGGCTATCAAACTCGAGCAAATCGTATCTTAAGAGCTGCTATGGAGCATGACAAGCAAAATGCTGCCACGAAATAACATCGTTAGGACTTCACACGCACAACTTGCCCGTTGCTGAGTGTCTCTAGCACAACGTTTACTTGAGGAATCAGAAGTGAGAGGGCTTCGTAACGATTACTCTCAGCTTCTAGCAACACAATGCCTATATTCATACTGCCAAAGTTTTGCTGATGGGGAATACCTTGATCTATTGTTATGAAAGCATCAAATGCATTCTCTGCTACTCTCAACAATTCTCCATTCTCTTTTCCCTTCCAACCTTGATGTCCAACTGTAACAACTTCTATACCATCAGCGAAAAGTGACCTCAATTTATGAGGAAGATTCTCGTCAAGCAGCACGCGCACCCTCAACCTCTAACGTCATTTTTAAGTATGCTACAGCTTGTTCACGAGAAACTGTTGGAAAATCATCAAGAAATTTGTTGATTGAATCTCCTGCTGCTAAATGTTGAATTAAAATTTCAACGGGAACACGAGTGCCAGCAAAAACCAAAACACCATTCATTACTTTTGGATTACATGAAACAATTTGTTCTTTCTTCATTGTTCAAGCCTACAAACTTAAGAAAGTGTAGCAGATAACTTACAATTCTTCCAATAATCTCAAAATGCGTCATTATTACAGTTTGTCGTGGATCAACAAAAAGAAAAGAGAGGGTTAAAAAACCCTCTCTTCTTTCAAAGGTGGTAAATATTATTTGATTACAAGAACTTAAGGACGATTTGTGGGATAAGCAATAGCTGTATGACCACGATTATTGTAACGAAGGGCAAAGTAGTACTCATCATTAATTTCAGTGTCTACATATGTCTGACGATAAGGGGCATTTTCAACACTACCTATTAATTCACCATTAAGGTCAATATACTTATCATTGTCGGGCACAGCAGTATCTAGACTACCTAAGAATGGATACCCTAGAATAGGACGGGTGGGCTTACTATGGAAGAAGCTTATTTGCTCCTCAACATTTGTATCGGGGAATGTATCTGCTTCAAAACGCCAGTTAGCAGGGTTAGGTGAAACAAGGCTGGGGAAAAGGTTTATGTCGTGGTGATGTATGTAAGGACCTAGTACACCAAAGTCATCAAATTGACGTGCCATTATCTCAAACGGTGCAGGGTTTCCTGCTAATGCTGCATCACTAACATCGGTACGTGGGTGACCAAAGTTGAATGGTACTGAACTTACTGTGTTCACACGTAACTTAGCATAGGCAGCTCGAGCATTTCCAGCTCTATCATGAGGTGTAGTAATTAAGGCCAAGCGATCTCTAGGAATAGCACCGTTACTAAATACATTACTTGGGGAAGGTAAACGCAACTCTTCTGCTACACTATCTGAGTTTTGCGTAAACAACTCTATTGCATAATTAAATGGTCCTATATCAGCAGCCAGAACTGGTGGATCTGTAGCTGCATCTGCTGCTATACCACTGTATGGGAAAGGAGGATTATTGCCACTTACAAAAGCTGCTTCACTTTGAGGATTAGCAAGGCTCTCTAAATAAGCATAGCGAATTGTTGTTCTTCTTATGCCACCATTAGCATTTGGATAAACATTCTGATCTTCTGAATTATCATCTGCTTTAGCAGCTACACGGACTTGATCCCAAGCTGTATAAATCTCATCAAATCCACCACCACCTGCTACTAGAGAAGGTGAGGTAAACTGCAAGTTATGTGGAGGGGTATTATCAATCCAAGCAGTGTCAGAAATCATCTTGGTTTCGTGACCTAGCAAATCACGTGCAACAACATCAAGAGTAATAGGACCTTCACCAAAGGTATTTACATCAACTATATCATCAAGTACAAAAGGAGAGGGGGCTGGAGGAGTAAGCACAGTTTGGTTTGCATCACCAAAGGTATAGTCAATATTCAAAGGCCCTCCGGGACCACCAGAAGCAGAAATACCAAAGTTTGGATCAAATGCCTCAAAACCAATATAAGCACAACCTGAAACCCAACCGAAATCTGCTCTAAAAGCATCAATCCATATGTCTAGGTTAGCAGGATCAACAGAACCACCATTAGTCACGCCTGGTGTATACGTCTGATTTGCCAAATCAACTATTGGAAGCTGGCCTGCAGCATTTAGCAAGGTACAATCATTACCAGGATATGAGTCAACATCACCAATACCACGGTCAACAATGAACTTGTTGGTAATAATAGGTTGTATGTTATCTATGTTAAGAATAAAGCTACTAATTGCCAAAGGCTGTTTTCCAACATTATCAAGGCCCTCTTCGAAACTACGGTTTCCAAGCTGGTCTATAGCGTTAGCCCAAATTCTGTAAGTACCGTTTGGTAAACCATTACCTACATCATTTGTATCATCAGCAATACCATCAGAGTCAAAGGTAACTAGGTAAGGATTAAACTTAGATCTTCCTAGCTCAACATCACAATTGAAAGTAGCGTTAAAAGGAGTGCTATCTGCACAGTAAACTATTTCATCTGTACCAGATGCTGGGAAAGTAGTACTAGTAGGATTATCAACTAGTGTTAGAATGTCCTCTAAACGTAATTCAAAATCATCTCTAGCCCAGTTACCATAAAGCAATGTCTGTGCAGGTGTTATCTCACTAACATCAAAGATATCTGGTAATTGGGGACCTTCATTATCTGGAATAATCATAGTAGCACGTGTTTCACTGGTGCCATCATCATAGAAAAAGCGCATAATTACCCAAGTGATCTCACCCTGTGGTAACTCGCTAGTATTAATTACAAATGGATTAGCAGCTAGATTTGCTATGGAGTCATCATAAACTTTAAGGCTAGTATCACTTTCAGTACGACCAATGAAAATTTCTACTATTCCTGTAAGAACTGCTGCAGGTACTACACTATCACCAGCACTAGCATCCGTCCCAACAACAACATTACCTTTGGCATAACAGATTTTCTCAGGGTCACCATTTACATTTTGCTCTATGGTTAGCAACTTATCACTGCTTCCTTGAGCAGTCAATGATATACCACCATCACGTGGACATACATCATTGTTATTACCGCCACCGCCACCAGAGCTATCAACAGTAACCAACACATCAGCGCTACCAGCTATGCCACCATTAACATTAATTGGACCTGTTGCTGCAGGAGTTACTGAATATGCATAGCTCTGACCGGGAGTTTGCTGAACTAATGTACCACCAGCAACTATGGGTGCAGCAGCTAAGTTACTTCCTTGGTTAAAAATAAGTATGTCCAAAGAATCCCCAGCATTAATGGTTGCAGACTTAGGATGAACTACAATGTTAGGATCAAAAGTAGGGTTGACAAATTTTTCTAGAGCAAGCAAAAAGTCAGCATTATTTATTACCTTATTGCCATCAAAATCAGCAAGGACTTGTTCACTAGCATCAGATGAAGAATTAATACCGGCCATCTGGGCAATATCACCAATGGTATTGCTACCATCTTTATTAATATCACCTAACCTATATTGTGCCAAGCTATTTACAATATCGCTATTAATGTAGCTAAGTGTACTAGCCTGTGGCTCTAAAGCACTACTTTGATTAGTGACATCAGCAGCATCTACCTCTGGTTCACCAGCTGCACCACTAAAAGACAGAGTTAATGAGTTTACAGAACCACCTGTAGGATTTACAGCACCTACTGTAACAGAATTCTCATCTTCATGAACAACCACTAAAACATCATCTTCTGCAGCTTCTACACCATGGAAAACTCCATCAGGACCAAAAGGGATGGTTACTGCTATCGCCGAAGCATTAGAACCATCTATAATAACAACATCACTTGCAGGATCATTATTATCTCCACAAGCTACCAAAACAAGGGTTAAGACAACCCCTAACAAAAACAGTTTATGAAATACTTTCACAATACCTCCAAATAGGAATATCTTAAAAATTCAACATTTAAAACTAAAATCTTGTACAGCCAAACTATCAAAATCTTTACCAAAACCTTTGTAAATCACACTCCATAATTTTCATTATGGCATCAAATCAACTTCATTTCTAGTAGAAACCTATGCCTAACTCAAATCCTTAAATTCACTGCATTATCTCTACCCTCCTATCAAAGGGAGATTACCACCAACTTCATCAACTTATCATAATCATATCTTTTGCTTCTATGGAACGTCCAACAAAAATACACGAAGGAAACATTTGAATAATCTTACAAATTAGCGCTGTCCCCAAGAGCAGATTCTTCATTTCCATCTGGGTCACTTATTGTCCCATTGGCAAGATTTAACGTAGCATCAAAAAGTCCTGTACGCTTTACACTTACACGAGCCACTAGTTCCTCACCAGAAGCACTTATAGGTGCACCTATGCTTACTGCTGCAACTGTTTCCTTACGACTAAGAAGCCAGCTTGCACCAGAAGCTGCTCCTGCTTTCACAACATCATCAATTTCAAAGTTACCATTATTCACCGAAAGTGTGAAGTTAAAACCCTGTATGTTACCATTATGACTCACACTAACATCAACTGTACAAGTGTCATCAATATTTTGTGCATTATCACAAGTGCTATTTCCAAATTTAAATGCAGATTGATTGTTAGTATTACCACTAGGTAAACCCAAATCATCACCTAATGCACCAAGCTCGCTTCCTCCGGATAAACCAACTGATCCTTGGGTGAGGCTAAGCTCACCCGAATTTGAATTAATACGCTCAAGAGAAACCTTGCTAACTATAGCACTATCAGTAATTTCAGTAGCATCTCCTTGGTTAACTGCAGCCACAGTAGTAGTTCCTAAAAATTTCCAATCGTCTGTATTAGTAGCTCCATCTTTACTAACGTCAGCAACTTTAAAGCCACCACTAGAGGCAAGCGTAAAATTAATGGCCTGCACTAAACCATTAAAGATAAGCTTTATTGTAGCTTGACAAGCATTTCCTATTTCACTAGCAGAACTACAGTCACCCTCGAGCATAAACTGAGGCTGGCTAGCATTAGCATTTCCAGCTGGCAAGGCTAAAACATCGCCTCCTATAGGAGCATCGTCCTCCGATGATGTACTAATTGTTCCATTACTCATATTGGCTTCAGAGGCACCACTTCCAGTCCTTTTAAAGCTTGCTTTAGCAATTTGTGTAGGACCATCAATCTTAGCAGGTTTATCTGTCTCTATACTTACCCCAGCAACGATACCGCTAATTTTATCAAACTTAGCTAGCCATTCATCACCACTAGTTGCTCCTGCTGTATCAACAGAAGTCACTTCAAAATTATTAGCAGCTAATCCTAAACTAGTAGTATTAATATCATTGACACTAAGACTAAAATTAAACGCTTTTAGATCACCACTAAAACCAACAATATTAATGTCTGCTGTACAAGTATCATCTACTGCAGGAGCATTCGCACAAGTGCTGTTTGTAAACGAGAAAGTGGTTGCAGCATCATTAGGGTCATTAGGATCTGTACCATTATTTACCTCATCACCATCGTCACTTCCATCACCATCACTATCAGCTTTAGTAGGGTCTGTTTTAAACTTATCGACTTCTTCTTTATCCTCTAGGCCATCACCATCACTATCTTTTTTGTTAGGGTCTGTTCCTAGATCAACTTCCTCTTTATCCTCTAAGCCATCACCATCACTATCTTTTTTAGTAGGGTCTGTTCCTAAAGCTTTTTCTTGATCGTTTGTTAAACCGTCTCCGTCTTGATCACAGGGTCCAGCATTAACATCTGGCTTACAAGGGTCTTCAGGGTCATCATCTTGACCGTTGGGTGTGCCATCTTTATCTTTATCTCCTGTATCACAGGCTACAGCATCAGCATCTGGCTTACAGGGATCAACAGGATCATCATCTTCTGAATCCTTTACACCATCATTATCATCATCATCATCTTCACTATTTATCTTACCATCCCCATCAGCATCACAAGCACCAACTTGCTTATCAGGGTTACAGGGGTCATTGTCATCAGGGTCATCGCTACCTGATTTGCCATCACCGTCTTTATCTTCACAGGTGCTAGCTGTCCTATCAGGGTTACAGGGGTCATTGTCATCAGGGTCATCGCTACCTGATTTGCCATCACCGTCTTTATCTTCACAAGTGCTAGCTGTCCTGTCAGGGTTACAAGGATCGTTATCATCAGGATCGTCACTACCTGATTTGCCATCACCATCTTTATCATCGCAAGCGCTTGCTGTCCTATCAGGGTTGCAGGGATCGTTATCATCAGGATCATCATCACCTGACTTACCATCGCCATCTTTATCGTCAACTATACTGATTTTTAACGCAGTAGATGACTTCCCACCAGCTTCAGCAATAATCTCCACGTCACCTTTGCCTAGTGCTTCAATCTCTACACTCTTTGTGTCTTCACTTGGCGTTAACTTTGCTACACCTGATACCTCTAAGGCTGCTCCTTGCAACCCTACAGACCAAGTAACAGTGACATCCGGCAAATCTGCATTATCTTCTAAATCAATATCGGCCTCAAGGGTTTGCTTTTCACCCACAGCCATTTGTGTGTCAACGCCTACAGTATCTATTGTAATGTCATTGACCTTTATGCTCGAGCCTCCACAAGACCCTAACAAAAATAGTAAAGCTACAGCCAGCAAAATTCCTAAACTTTTGCAAAACCTTCCCATAGTTTAATCCTTTCTCACAACAATTAAAGTTTTCAGAATGCTAATCATTACAGTTAAAAATTCTACAGCACAACATAAAGGCTATAGAACCAATTTTGTGTATTATGGTGTCATAACCATGCCATAGCAACGGACAAACTGCAATACCCGTTTATCCCCTCCACTTTCGTAGGATCACGAGGTGTAAATGTATCGGGGAATACTTATTACTTCCAATCATTCAAAGCCTTCTTCCAACTAAAAATAACCTTGCCAAACATACAATAAATATGGCCATGGAAAGTTACATTACACCATATTCTTGTAACACTAGTAAACAACACTAAAAACAACATACAAAAATGCTTAAAAAGTTTAACATCAAATGCCAATGTAATGGATACATAAATACTACCTTGTAGTATTTTCCATAACCATGTAGAGCCACTTTAACACTAAATCCTTATGGTTTATCTAAGAGAAATATACTTTAAAAACTTAAAGTATATTTTAACACTTAGCCAATCACCGCTCTTACAGACCTATTCAAACCTACCCATGGGTAACTATTGATGCTGTATTCCTGCTTCACAGAGGCGAGTTTCACCTTTTTCAACAATTCTGTTGTTGATAAGGCCAGCGCTTTCCCCTCCACAGGCTGTCACCGTGGAACTCACGGCCATTGCTGCTATTTTCTCTAAATTCTTTGCAGCATTTACATCTCTATCGTGTTTTATACCACACTGAGGGCATGTCCAACGATGCAACCCTAGAGACATTTTTTCTAGTTTATGTCCACATCCTGAACATAATTTACTTGAGGGATAGAACCTATCAGCTACTACTATTTCAACTCCATACTGTTTGGCCTTGTACGTAAGTTGTCTTCAAAGAATAGGATTCTAACATAATGGCACACCGTCATCAAATTTTAGATTTTGCCCTGCAAAATCCTTAAGGCTCCTCCTCATGAATGAATTCAGGAGGTTCCTTACTAGTAAGTATGAGTTAAAAGTATAAAAATCAATAGGCCTAATCATCACCTTCACTGTCAAAACGTTACAACTGTTTTCTATATATAGTCAAGTATCAAGTTTATCTCATACAAATATAAAGTCAGAAGTGACTAAATTGATAATTTGATCACATATATGTTGTATTGTTTTACTCACACCTCATAATCCTATACTTTTCTTCACAGGAATTTAAGTTTACTGTTACTAAAATACCTAGTATGTCACTGAAGTTCCGCCTCTCGCTCTTTTATGGTTTATTTCTAGTATTAATACTAAGTACAGTAGCGGTGGTGGTATATAAACTAACAGAAAGGTCCTTACTAAATTCGCTAGAAGAACGAAGTCGCCAATCATTAAATGACTTAGCCCAAGGTGATGCACTTACAGCACTAAGGCGCTTACCGGGAGACACCTATTTTGAGGCTGTAGTGTATCCAAAAGTTGTTTTATCCTTGAAAAGTCCTAGTGATTTTAAAAATGGGTTTAAAGTATCTTTACCTATAGGCCCTAATCAACAACGTCCAAATCCTACAGAAGAAAAAATCTTTCAGCTTCTTAGCACTCACGATTATGAAGTTCTTTATGAAAATGATATTGTTTCCACAAAAGTTGTACTCAACAACAATGAGGCTTTACTAGTTATGGTGGTTGCAGGTTGGCTTGAAACATTTGGAGTAGAGCATCCTGCTATTTTCTTAGCAGGGGTACCCATTAGTAGCGTCCAAGCAACCCTTCAACAGCTAAAGAGGAATTTGTGGGAAACTATTGTTGTAGCTATTGTGCTATTTGTGCTTAGCGTTTGGTTACTTTCAGCTCAAGTACTTTCACCTGTTAGACGTATAACAAAAGCAACAGAGCTTGTTACTTCCAAGGACTTATCTCAACGTGTGCCTGTACCTAAAACTCGTGATGAACTAAATAAACTTGCCTTAACCATAAATCTTATGTTAGGTCGTTTGGAAAAGTCTTTTGAAACACAGCGTAGGTTTACTGCTGATGCCTCGCATGAATTACGTACCCCTGTTACTGCTATAACAGGTCATGCTAGCTATTTAATCAGGCGAACCAAGCCCAATGAGCGTCAATTAGAGTCATTAAAAGTGATTAGAGAAGAAGCTGATCGTATGGGCAAGATGGTAAACGACCTTTTAGAGCTAGCAAGGGCTGATGCCGGCTTTGAAGTCTCTAAGCAACCTTTTAACCTAGTTGATGTGCTAGAAGATGTCAGTAGGGAAATATTACCAGTAACCAATAATACAAAGATAGCCATTTCTGCTTCTGAGCCTGTAATAGAAGTTCTTGGTGATACCAATCGTATGAAACAAGTAGTACTTAATTTGGTACACAATGCTTCAAATGCAGGCGCAACCCACATAACACTTTCAATAACTAAAGACAGTTTCAAAGGCAATAATATGGTATGCCTAGAAGTATTAGATGATGGTTCAGGTATTCCAGAAAGAGCTATTCCCCACTTATTTGAGCGCTTTTATCGAATTGATGGGGCACGTTCTACTAGGGGTAATGGTAGTGGGTTAGGGCTTGCTATAGTTAAGTGGATTGTAAGTCAGCATCAAGGCAACGTATCAGTTGAATCCAAACTTGGTGAGGGAACCGTCTTCACTATCTTACTACCTGAACACATGGGAAAAACAGAGCATACTCCCTTACCTAATTTAAAACCAAACCTTATAGCATCATTAAAGCTTTGACAATCCCATAACTAAAACCTAGAGATCCACTTCACAGATTCCCCAATAGAACATCTCAATAAGCTTACCGGGCATGTCCGTCCTATATTAAGAGATTATATAAAAACCCACCCCACAACTAAGTACTGTGGGCTTTCTCGATTATTATTGTAAGGATGATGTATTGGTGCTTGTAGAGACACAAAATTTTGCGTCTCTACAAAGTCTCTACAAAGTCTCTACAAAAGAGTGTTCAAAAATTTTACTGGTTATTGGACGTACTACTAGTAGGCTTATTGCTTAAACCTTTAGCTGGTTGTCCCATCAACCCACCAACATCTAGCAAGAAATTACCTTCCGAGGGAAGCATAATTGTTTGAATAGAAGGAGAGAGTTTTTGAGCAATCTCGAGCTGAATAATTTCCGGGTTCTCACGAATAGCCTTGCCACGCAGGCTTAAAGCTTCAGCTTCACCTTGAGCTCTAGCTATGGCTGCATCTCGTTCGCCCTCCGCTATGGTTTTAGCACGTTTAGCCGCAATCTCAGCTTGTAATTTACGATTTTCTTCGATTGCCACTTGCTGCTCTGCTGTTTGTTTTTGCTCAATAGCTTCACTAACTGATCGTGGAATACGTACATCACGCAAAAGTACCTCTATTAAAGTAATATTACCTTTCCTCAAAGATTCATTTAAAGCCGTAGTAATATCTGACTCTAATTCTGTTCTTTTGGTGCTAATAAGATCAACAGCCTTATATTTAGCTACAGCATTGCGAATAATAGAACGCACTTGAGGACGAATTAATGTAGTTTGATAGTCTCCATCCTTACCAAGAGTTTGATAAATAGTTGACGCTTGATCACGAATAATTTGATAGCGAATAGTAGCATCAATACCTATAGATAACCCCTCTTGTGAGAGAGCATCAATATCATCATTATTCTCTGAGGCAAAAGTTAACTCTTGTTCTCGAGCACTAAACTTCTCTACCTGCTGTAAAACAGGTAAAATAATTTGTAAGCCTTCACCACGTTCCTTGTCTTGCACCCCTGAGAAAATATTAAAAACTACTCCTACTTGACCTGGGCCAATAATGACAAAGGCTCTTGAAAATATAGCTATAACCACACCAGCTGCTACTAGAAGAACACCTAAACTCCCTAAACCTCCTTGTTGTCTCTGAATACCTTGCACTAACAAGGCAAAACCTGCAATAACTACTGCAAAACCAATTAGGGTTAAAAGTCCCATAAAACTAACCTCCTCAGATTATTATTTGTCATTATAAGCGTGTATGCATAAATATTTGTGAAATCCCATTTGAAATAGTATCTAGAAGCCAGTAGCTAGCAGTCAGTAGGGCTTTACTATGCTGGCTACTGACTTCTGACTACTAGCTACCTATAGGCACTGACTACTCCTGAGTTATTCACAAAAATTTTACACTTTTGCTTAGTTTGTCTTACGCTTGTGCTGGTTGCTTAACAGGGTTGCTTATAGCTGTTTTTGAATCACTTTTCACATTCTTTACTCTTGACTCGAGAGCTGATAAACCACCAACTATAGCTATATCTAAAGCATCATCCAAATTACCCGTTGGGTGATACTCTAAACTACGCCTTAAGTTCAAGGGAATATCCCGTAAATCAGGTTTATTCTTCTCAGGAAACAAAATGTGTTTAATGCCAGCACGTTTGGCTCCTAAAACTTTTTCTTTAAGGCCACCAATAGGTAACACCCGACCACGTAATGTTACCTCGCCAGTCATAGCTATATCCTTGCGCACTGGCAAACCAGTCAAAGCACTTACTAGTGCAACAGTAATAGCAACACCAGCACTAGGACCTTCTTTAGGAGTTCCCCCAGCAGGAACATGAACATGCATTTCAAAATCATCAAGCACATCTTGGGAAATAGCAAATCTCTTGGCATTACCCTTGATATAGGTAAGAGCTGCTCGAGCTGACTCTTTCATAACATCACCAAGTTGCCCAGTAAGAACTAAGCCACCCTTACCCGGCGTTGTTGAGGCTTCTACAAAAAGAATATCGCCACCTACTGGCGTGTAGTACATACCTGTAGCTAAGCCTATTAAATCCTCCTCATTTTCACTTTCAGGGTTATACTTCTCTGCCCCAAGGTAATTATCTAAACTCTTTTCAATAACCTTAACACGTTTTTTATCACCCTCGGCAACTTGTCTTGCTGCTTTACGTGTAACTGTACCAATTGTGCGTTCAAGGTTACGAACTCCTGCCTCGCGGGTATATGAGTTAATAATTTTTGCGAGTGCACCATCACTAATGGTAAATTGTGTGCTCTTAAGACCATTTTCTTCAATTTGTCTACCAACTAAATACCGCTTAGAAATTTCTAGCTTTTCTTGCTCTATATAAGAATTAAATTCGATATTTTCCATCCTGTCTAAAAGTGGTTCAGGAATGTTTTGTACATAATTAGCTGTAGCAATAAAAAGTACCTCTGATAGATCAAATGGTACTCCCATGTAATGGTCAACAAATGTACTATTCTGAGCAGGATCCAAGACTTCTAAAAGCGCAGAAGAAGGATCACCTTGATAGCTCGAGCCTAGTTTATCAACCTCATCCAGTAAAAAGACAGGATTTTTAGTACCAGCTTGCTTCAAGCTTTGAATAATCCGTCCAGGCATAGAACCTATATAAGTACGGCGATGACCACGAATATCTGATTCGTCACGAACCCCACCTAAGGAAATACGTACATATTTGCGGTTTAAAGATTTAGCTATAGATTTAGCTATAGAAGTTTTACCTACTCCCGGAGGCCCTGAAAATAGTAAGATGGGGCCTTTATTAACCTCACCAATGTCAAGCTCACCTTCAACAGCTCTATCAGCTTTAAGTTTGCGCACTGCTAGAAACTCCAAAATGCGATCTTTAACTTTTTCTAGGCCATAATGATCTTCATCAAGAACTTCGCTTGAGGCGTCAATACTTAACTTATCTTCACTACGAACATTCCAAGGTAATTCAGTAATCCATGTAAGGTAGGTACGTATCACTGAAGCCTCTGCAGAATCAGGATGCATGCGGGTTAGACGATTAAGTTCCCGCTCAGCCTCTGTCATAACCACTTCATCTAGCTGGAGTTCCTTCAGCCTTTCACGGAACATATCAATCTCATCATCAATATCTTCATTTCCTGACAATTCCCGTTGCAAAGCCTTAATCTGCTCACGCAAGAAATATTCACGTTGGTTACGGTCAATCTCTTCCTTAACCTCGCGCTGTAAGCGCCTTTGTGTTTCCGCAAGTTCTAATTCAGTGTCAATAAGAATGAGTACTTTACGCACTCTTTCAGATACAGAAGCAGTTTCTAAAATGGCCTGCTTATCCTCAAGTTTAAAATCAAGATGATAAGCAACATAGTCAGCAAACTGCCCTGGGTTATCTAAATTCATAATGAAGTGAGCCACTTCATTATGAATGTTGCGAGTAGACTCAATCAAGTTGGTGAATTTTTCCTTCAACTCCCTGAAATAGGCCTCTAGCATTACTTCTTCACCTTGGCTACTGTTAAAAGGAGAAAGGTTAGCATATAAAACACCCTCTTCATCATCCTTTAGGTAATGTTTTATGTGAACTCGAGCAAAAGCTTGCACCAGCATTTGAACATTGCCATCAGAGCTTTTTTTCATACGCAAAATATTACAAACTGTACCTACTCGAAAAAGATCCTTTTCTGAAGGATTTTCAACCTCTCGATCTTTTTGGCTAACAATTACAATAACCTTGTTTTGATCCAGTGCCTCATTAATAGCACGAATCGAAATAGGCCTACCAGCATCAATAGGCATAACCATTGTAGGGTAAAGCACCGAGCCACGTACAGGGCACACAGGGATTGATCTATTGTAAATATCATCAATTTTCGACATTAATTCTTCCTCATTTTTAATATTATTGTACCATTCTATGTTTAAAGTAGATCACCTTTAATACCTCAACATTAGCATTCCAAAATGTTAACGTTTTTCACAGCAATTTAAGGTCAAATAGCCACTATATTATAGCACCACCTGACCATATCTTTTTGATTTATATTTTGTTAAAATTGACTTAATCTTCATAAGTACTTCCATAAAATCTTAGCACAATACTATCAGATTTAATTCTAATAGTATAGCAAGTTGTATTACATGAGGTGTTTTTAAAATAATTCTGCTATCCTATATAAAGAAGGAAATTATATAGGCATGCTTTGAATTATTTGATAAAGCTATGTATTTTTTACTAAACTACTAAGAATTAATCTCACTATTCAGTAAGAATTAATCTCACACTACTAAAATTACTAAGGTAACGTTTATGACAACATATTTTGTAAAATTACTCTCGTCTGTACCACCTGAAAAGGTTTCTGTAACTACCCAAAAAATTGTGCAAAGCCTTGCAGTTAATCCCTTAAAAGTTGAAAGTTTGCTCAGCAAGAGTGAAGGAGGAATCGTAAGAGCTGACTCTCTAGCAAAGGCAGTTAAAATAGCTTATGTTTTTCGTAAGGCAGGTGTCTTAGTTGAAGTTGTATCACAAGAACAATCAATACCTTCAATTACTTTAACTTCAGTACCAACAACTGTACAAGAATCACTACCTTTGCCCACTTCAAATAGCTCATCAAACCTTTTTGCAACCACACCACAACGTCCGTTGTGGCGTAGAATACCGGGCTTTCGCTCTAGTACCTTAAGTGGGAATATCCTTGCCTCATTAAGTTACATTTTCCTTATTACTACACTATTAATTAGCTTCATTAGCCCTCTAAATGAATCAAATGTCCCTAAAGAAAATGTCCCTGAAAAGATTTTGGCCAATACCAATAGCGATATTTTGCTTCAAACTGTAACAGCATCAATAAGTGAGCCACAATTACCCAAGTTGTCGCAACTTCATGATTTATCAAATACAAACATTACAGATGTTAATGCTACGGGTATTAGTAGTGAAAATGCTATACATGAACTTGAGGGCTTTTTTGAGTTAGAATCCTCCCCTCTAAAAGATGGAACACCTAGGCTCCTTGGAACAGGCAATAATGGTATGTCGTTTCTCGAGCTGATAGGTGATCAAAATAGCCTTAATACAGCAACAATATTTATAGAAGCAAGTTTAGACGACAAAAAACTTAATACTCAAAATTTCTTGCTCATGTCACTTTTCACTAAGAATTTGGCTCCAGATTGGGAAGAAAGTCAACAATGGCTTATTAGTAGTATTCCCGAACTTTTAACAACGCCTGAAAACAAGGTTAGCAAGATTGTTGGCAATAAGGTAGTTGATCTTACAGCTATACCACAAACAGCTATAGTTTCTTTATCTTTTAGTTTTTTTGACTAAAAGATAGCAAAGGTTATAACAAAACCACTACCCTCTCACTCCAAAGCTCTGTGCTTATCCTCAATTGCCCTTGTAAAGGTAAGGATCAGAATGCATACCCAAACGCTCTGCGTTTTTTATTTCTGTGAGTCATTTTACATGATACAGAATGTTCAAGATAGGAATTCCAGTTAAAACTTAGGAACCTAGTTAGTAAGTAGATGTTGTGCTGCAATATTACCAGCAACAGAAAATTCTAGTTGCAAAATAGTGGCAGCACAAATTCTTCTAGCTATTCATCACTAAATATATGTTATGCTAAGACGCTTAGCTAGGGGTTTTTAGCTCAAAATATTAAATTTTAAACTATGAATAAACTTTTAAATAGACCCTGCTGCAATGGAGGTTTCTTTTGAACGAAGGTCAAGTCATCTCGGTTAATATTACTGATGAAATTAAAACCAGTTTCATTAACTATGCTATGTCAGTCATTGTTGATCGCGCACTACCTGATGTGCGTGATGGACTTAAACCTGTGCAGCGCCGTATTCTCTTTGCTATGCATCAAGAGGGCTTAGCTAGTAACCGTAAGCATTCAAAAAGTGCTGGTGTAGTTGGGGAAGTAATCAAGAAATACCACCCTCACGGCGATACTGCTATATATGATGCTATGGTACGAATGGCACAAAGCTGGAATGTGCGTTATACCTTGGTTGATGGTCAGGGTAACTTCGGTAGCATAGATGGAGATCCACCAGCAGCCTACAGGTATACTGAAGCGCGCATGACCTCTATAACAGAGACCATACTGGTTGATATTGACAAAGAAACCGTCAACTTTAAACCTAACTTTGATGATACTACAATTGAGCCTGAAGTTTTACCTGCTGCTGTACCTAATATGTTGATAAATGGTGCATCAGGCATAGCTGTGGGAATGGCTACTAATATAGCTCCTCATAATCTTGGGGAAATTGTTGATGGACTTATAGCACTAATTGATAAGCCTGAAATTGATTTAGATGGGCTTATGAATTATGTTAAGGGTCCAGACTTTCCTACAGGGGGGGTCATGGGACAACAAGGAATTCGCCAAGCCCTCGAGACAGGTCGAGGAGGTATAAAACTTCGGGCTAAAGCTAGGTTTGAAGAACGTAATAATCGCAAAACTATTGTGGTAACAGAAATACCTTATCAGATTAATAAAGCTTCATTGATTCAAAATACTGCCATTTTAGTACGTAATAAACGTATTGAAGATATTTCTAATATACGTGATGAGTCAGATAGACAAGGTATGCGCATTGTCTATGAACTAAAGCGTGGAGCAAATGCTGATATGGTTCTAAATCAGCTTTATAAATACACTGCCTTACAAAGCACTTTTAGTGTTAACAACTTAGCTATAGTCAACGGTTCTCCAAAAGTACTTTCTCTTAAAGAATCTATGACGCTCTTTCTGGATCATCGCTCTGAAGTAATAACCCGCCGTACTGAATATGAACTACGTAAAGCTAAAGAACGTACACATATTCTAGAAGGTTATCTTATTGCTTTAGATCATCTTGATGAGGTAATTGCTCTTATTCGTAGTTCCAAAGATGGTCCTGAAGCTAAAGCCGGCTTAATACAGCGTTTTGAAATGAGTGCAATTCAAGCACAAGCAGTGTTAGATATGCGTCTACAACGTTTAACTGGTCTAGAGCACGAAAAAATCACAAAAGAATATAATGAAATAAAGTTGGAAATTGCCCGTTTAGAAAAGATTCTAGGCGATAAAACTGAGCTTTGGAAAGTAATTAAGCAAGAACTTAGAGAAGTAAAGAAAAATTTTGCTGACGTGCGTCGTACACAAATTACTGAGCTAAGTGGTACCATTGAGAAAGAAGATTTAATTGCTGAAGAATCAATGGTAGTTACGCTCACTCGAGGAGGGTATATAAAACGCACTCCTTTAACTAGCTATCGTGCTCAGTTAAGAGGTGGACGTGGTGCAACAGCACAAAAACAAAAAGAGGATGACGATAACTCGCATCTGATTATAGGCAGCACTCACAATTATTTGCTCTTCTTTACAGATCGTGGGCGTGTTTACCGTGAGAAGATCTATGATTTACCAGAAGCTGAGCGTAATGCTAAAGGTTCCCACCTAAGCAACATTTTACCTCTAGAAAAAGAAGAGAAAGTTTATACTGTTCTATCAATCAACAGCTTTGATATGGAGGGTTCTTTTGTTTTTGCCACTCGTAAGGGCATTGTAAAGAAAACTTTTATCCGTGATTATACTAACATCAACACTTCTGGCCTAGTTGCTATTAACTTAATTGAAGGTGATGAATTAGTAGCTGTATGTATTGCTGAAGGAGATTCAGATATTGTGTTAGCTACTAAAAAGGGAAAAGCTATTCGCTTTCATGAAAATGATACTCGCAATCAAGGCCGTGCTACTCAAGGCGTGAAAGGAATAAGGCTCAAAGAAGACGATGTGGTAGTAAGTTTAGCACTTATTCATGCTGAGCAAAAAGAAACCGCTGAACTTTTAGTTGTGGCAGAGCATGGTTATGGCAAGCGTACTGTTCTAAGTGAATACCCTAGACAAGTAAGGGGTGGACAAGGTGTTATTACTTTGCGAGTTACTGAAAAAACAGGTACATTAGTAAGCTTAAGCAATGTACAAGGTGATGAAGAGCTTTTAGTACTTTCAGAAGGCGGGGTTCTCATTCGCACTCGAGTCAGCGAAATAAGCTCTTATGGTAGGCCCTCTCAGGGGGTTAAAATCATGCGTTTAAGTGATGGTGATAAAGTAGTTGCAGCTAAGGTTATGCTTGATGAGAGTACGCTCGAGGAGGTTGCTCAAAATGGTGTTAACTCTGAAGGAAGTCAGGATAGCTCAAATGTTAAAGACAGATAAAGATGCTAACCCATCATCTTCAGATTTGAAACTGGGTTCTGAGCAAGTACAACCTGAGGCTATAGAAAACAGTGAGCAAGGAAAGGATTAAGGGTAATAGTAGGATCATTTGATTTAGAAGAAGCGCAAGATTTAGCTAGAATGCTTAACTCAGGTTCCCTGCCCTTTCCACTAACCTATGAAGAGGTCTATAACGTACCTGAGTAACGATATATAAAGTAAAAACCTATGCCTTTCCTTTTCAAAATAAATTTTCTTTTTATTCTTTCGGCATTCTCTTACACAAAACGGTACTAGAGCCAGTGGACATAGGCGGTGTAAGTAGTTGGTTGGGGATTTTTGGTGGGGGGCGGTTAAATACTCCAAGGTGCTTGGATAACGCTTTGTTTGACTTTCGTAGGTGAATTCCCATATTTTTATCTAATGACTTTCTTTTATGGGTTTATCTTTGGAGTTATCTTCCTATTTGTATTTAGAGCACTCTTCCTACATTTTACTAAATCAGCAGCAAAAGTAGTCGAAGAAAAGTGGTTGGAGTATTTGGAGGGGGGTACAGGAGATTTCTTTCGAAGAAAAGCTACAGACCCTAATAATCGACTCTATAAGGTGTACTCAGAGTTTATAAAGGTTATTTCTATAGCTGCCCAAGAATCCCAATTGCGACGATTATATCCATTTAACGGCCATTTTAATTTTTTTTTTAGTGGTTGCACAAAGTATCCATATACGGATGATCTTCCCTATATTGAAGTATGTATGGATGGGTCATGTAATGTTTACAACCGTTCTAAAAGTATTTATTCTGACGGGCAAATCCTAGCTAAAGGTTGCGATGCTTTTGAGGCGGTTCAGTTTATTATCAAACACATACCACCAGATTATGGGCCAGTAGTTCTTGGGACGGCTAAGAAGCATGCAAGATTAAAGAAGCTATCTGATTAGGGTCAAGTTCTTAATGTAGCAAAGAAGGTGATTATCATGCAACAATCTAGCGGCACAAAAATAATGAACGACCTAATAGAAGTCTTAAACGAATCAGAGATTCCCAACCCCCTCAGACACGACATCTATCGCAAGATGATCGGTTCTTTGGAAGAAGAGGGTAAAAACCAAATTGATATGAAAGGACTTCCATCAGGTAAGTACATTATAGATGCAGGAGGCCCTAGAAAAGAATTCTACTGGTCAGAAAATACAGGATTGAAAGAAGAATAACTCATAGGATTATTTGTCACTTATGTCTAGCAGTTCAATATTAACTGTTATCTATTCAGCAACAGGAAAATTCTGAGTGGCTCACACAAAACCAAAACATTAGAAAAAGCATTAATTAAGTTTTGCAGCTTGACTATAACCCATAGCAACTACACAATACAGACATGAGCATGTTCATAGATGCAGGCTCAGATGGTTATGGTAGTGATGCTGAAAAGCGAGTCTTTGAAGCTGTAAAAAGTGCTTTTGCTAAGCGAGATGCTATTGGCTACCGTGAATATACACTTTTTGTTAGACAAGGGAATGTACGTAAGAAACCTGATATTCTGGTGGCTGATCAGTACTTAGGCATTATAATCATTGAAGTTAAAGGTTTTAAGCTCGAGGATATTTACGATACAAACGGACCTGTGTGGATCTGCTCTAATGGTTACAAGGAAACTATTAATCCCTATGAGCAAGCCGAAAATCAGTTGTTTGCACTGCTCGAGCAATGCGAAGCTGAACCTATACTAAAAGATGCCATTTGTGGCCGAGTTCTAGTTAGTTTGCCTTACATTAACTCTGATGACTGGTTAAATAAAGGCTTTTTTTCGTTAGCTACACCTCCTATTATCTTTGAAGATAATCTAAGACCCAAAAGTTTATTTCATACTATCTGTGATGCAGAACTTTCTCATGCAGGGCGTGCTCTGAGTGATGAACAATGGGAAGCTTTAAAAAGCATGATCGGCGTTGGGGGACACATACGTGAACCTTCTAAGGAAAGACCTGCCGAGTCAAGAAAAAGTAGAGCACGTGTAGTGGCTGAATCACGCGAGGCTATTTTGGGTATGGATGTACAACAAGAGAGAATTTCCAAGCAGATTCCTCCAGGCTTACAAAGGGTTCGAGGTATTGCTGGATCAGGTAAAACAGTTTTACTAGTGCAAAGAGCTGCACACATGCACTTAGAGCATCCAGATTGGGATATTGCTTTTGTTTTTTATACTCGTAGCCTCTATGACACTATAATTCGTCATTTAGATAAAACTTTGCGCCGCTTTACTAACGGTGAGGTTGGTTATGAATCTACAAATCAGAAGTTGCGCGTGCTTCATGCTTGGGGTAGCACTAAACAGGAAGGGTTTTATAGCCTAGTAGCTAAAGCTCATGAAATAAAGCCTAAAGCTGTTAAAGACATACCTGAAAACATTGCTTTTCATGACAAGTTTGCTTGGGTAATACAAGATTTTTTCGCAACTCTCCAAGAGCAAAGCAAGGTACTAAAGCCTCTCTTTAATGCCCTAGTTATTGATGAAGGGCAAGACCTAGTGGCTAACCTTAAGCTTGAAGATAAGCAAGCTTTTTACTGGCTAGCCTATCAAAGTTTAAAACCTTCTAGCGAAACAGAGTCTCATTTAAGGCGTTTAACTTGGGCATATGATGAAGCTCAAAGTCTAGATAACTTAAAAGTTCCTGTAAACAAAGAACTTTTTGGGGAAGAGTTAAGCGGTCTTTTGTCTCGGGGGTCAAAGTACAAAGGTGGGGCTAGTAAAAGTGAAGTTATGCAAGTTTGTTATCGTACTCCAGCTCCTATTCTTAGTGCTGCACATGCATTAGGCATGGGGCTTTTGCGCAAAGAAGGTATGGTAACAGGTATAACCACAGCTAAAGAGTGGAAGGACATTGGTTATGAAGTCAGCGGGAGTTTTCGTGCTGGACAAGAGGTAACTGTACATAGGCCAGAGAAAAATGCACCCAATGTTATTCCTAAGTTTTGGGAAAAGCCTGTATTCCATTTTGAGACTTTTAGGACTAGAGCTACCGAAGCTCAGGTAGTAGCTCAACGTATTGCCAAAGAAATAGAGCAAGAAAAGCTCGAGCCCAGCCGTGACATAATAATTATTTTACTAGGAAATCATTTTGAGATGACTAGTCAGTTGCAAGTAGTAGCTGGTGCATTAAGAGAGCAAAATATTAACTACTACTTACCCACTATGCCTAGAGAAAACATTCTTAAAGTAGATCATTTTTCTTTAGAAGAGCGTAATAAGTTTTGGCATGATGGAGCTGTTACTTTGACAGGGGTTGCTAGGGCTAAAGGCAATGAAGCCGAGGTAGCCTATGTTTTAGGGCTTGATTATATTGCCCACCGAGAAAGTGACCCCAAAGCTCGTAACCAGCTTTTTACTGCTATGACTCGAGCTAGAGGATGGTTACATTTGAGTGGTGTTGGTAGGAATCCATTCTATGATGAAGTAAAACGGGTGTATGATGCTAAAGGTAGTTACACTTTTGCCTTTAAGCGTCCTGCACGGGTGATTGATGAAAACGAATAGGTTGAATTCTCGCACACAGCCCCTAGATTAGTTGACTTTAGTAAAAGCGTTTAAATTTTTTAAGGCCTTATTTGCCTCATAAATTGCGATTTCAGCTAGTGCCTTTGGTGGGTTCTTTAATACAGAATCATAATCTGCATTACAACGTCTTTGGTACAAACGATCTAACTTTAGCAGATATATTTTTTCGAATCTTTTTATTGCTATCCACCTTTTCCCTAAAATGTTTCCTTACCTGATAATGGTCATGACCTGTGCCACTTGGATAAAAACCTTCTTTAGATGCAAACTCTACTGTACAATTAAAAGCAGCGTAATAGCTCTAATTATAATCAATATTTCTTTGAAAACAGCTAAATCGCTGATTTTTGGATGAGATGAGTTAAGTCGTGATTATTTTAAAATTGTGCTTCAGTCAAAAACTCTAGCGCCCTTTCAAAAACAGCTATGGCTTGCTCATATTCATCTAAACCAAGATGCTCTATAGGTGTATGGTCAAGACTCGAGTCTCCCGGCCCATAAGCTATAGTAGGTACCTTCCAATGTGGAGCTACTACATTCATGTCACTAGTTCCAGTCTTGAGTTTAAAACGTGGTTTACCACCTTGTTGGCGAATTGCATTGCGAAAAGCTCGAGAAAGTACACTATCCTTATCTGCACGATAAGGCTGTTCACGAGGCGTATTTACCTCTAATTGCACTTGCAACCCTTCATTACCTAAAAATTCTGATAGGCTTTTTTCAATTTCACTAGGAGGATAACTTAGAGGCAAGCGAAAACCTATAAATGCATTACAAATCTGTTGAAGGCCGTCATTAGTAGAATTTATGCTTTGTAAAGACATCTGCACTTTATTAAAAATACCCTTAGCATGCTCATTTAACTGTTCTTGCCAAGCTTGCAACTTTTGCCAAACAATTACCATTTCCTCTACAGCCGTGGTCTCTTCAGCAGCACTATGAAAGTTACCTTTCTCTGTAATTAGTTTAATGACTAACCTACCTTTGTACCCTAAAGTAATACCTTCCCAGCCACTAGGTTCACCTATTATTAGTACGTCTGGCTTAGGGTAATTTGCTAGTACGAAGCGTGCACCTTTGCTGGAAGCAGCCTCTTCCTCCACAGCCCCTATAACTATGAGATTAATGTCTTTATGTTTTTGCCAAAAGTTTACAGCAGCCATTAGGGCAGTACAAATAGATCCCTTGGCATCTACACTACCACGTCCATAAAGCTTATTATCTTTAATCTCTACAGGAATATCACCAGCTACTGTATCAATGTGACCAAGAAACATTATTTGTTTGCTGCTTGTTCCCATAAACTTAACTACTACATTTCCTGCACCATCAATAAAAGTTTCTGTGGCATAGGATTTTAACGTTTCTACAATATAATTGGCTACCTTACTTTCTTCCCCGGAAAGACTAGGAATTGCAACGACTTGTTTCAGGAATTCTTTAGAATCAATACTCATATTGATGCCTTTATAGCTATTCGCACTGCTTCAATCAAAGTTTTGCGCGACATGCTTGGAAAATTAGTAGTTTTGTTTAAAACCTGCTCATGGAGGTAAGGCAAGTGAATGAAGCCTGCTTTAATAGGCAATTTTTGAACAGTGATCACATGCATTATATTGTAGAACAGCCTGTTACATAAATAAGTGCCAGCAGAGTTGGAAACTTCTGCAGGAATGCCAGCAGAATTGACTTGTTTAATAATTTCGTCAGTAGGCAATTTTGAAAAGTAGCCTACAGGACCGTCTTTCATAATCGGTTCACCTTTTGGCTGATCACCTACGTTGTCAGGAATAGGAAAATCATCAATGTTTATAGCTACACGCTCAGGAGTAATGTGTGAACGGTGGCCAGCTTCTCCTAACATAATCATGACATCTGGCTGATTATTAAAGATGTGATTGATAGCCTTTTCTGGAGCTTGAAACCTCTTGACAGGAAGCTCGAGTACTTCTATAGATACTTTCTCAAAGGGTTCTTTTTTGATCGCTCGAGCTACTTCAAGAGAAGGGTTTATAATTTCGCCACCAAATGGTTCAAAAGCGGTAAGAAGAAGTTTTTTCATTGACCCCTTAGTTTATGTGGAATGTACTGATCCTAACAGTTTATTCTTGTATAGAATTGAGCTTATTGAATAGTCCATTAGTGCATGTAGAAAAACAAAACCTTGTGCCTCTACGAGTTTTGAATTACCCTTGGTGAATTCATCAATTGAAATTGGATCTAATCTAACTTGTTCCCAAATTCTAATTTGGAATACATACCTTAAACGTTCTAAGCCTTTTACTTTGATAGCTTAGGCATATCTATCAGATTTTCAAAAGTAAGTTGCTGCAGATACATTAACTGTTTTCATCGTGCTCATTACTTGCTTGAAGTCGTCTATCGCGCTTATGCAAATAAATACCATAACCAATATAAGCCAAAATAACCTGCCCCCAAGCAAAAGCTACCCAATGCCACTGTGTCCAAGAATCAAACATGAATGATTTCCTTAGGGGTTAATTCAATACGTTCCTGCTCCCTTGTTAATTTGCTTTCTAGACGACCTAAGCGCACACGCTCAGTCATAAAGTAAGCATAGATTAAGCCTGCTGCTAATACATTAAATAACAATATTTTAATCATAATAGGGTCCATCTGTGGTTCTTCACCTATTTGTAAACTAAGAGGCTGATGTAAAGTATTAAAAAATTCCGAGGCAAAGTAAACTATAGGCACATCAGCTAAAATAACAAGGCCAATTACAGCACTTACTCTACCACGCCTTTGGGGAGATTCAATGAGCCCACGCACTATAAAATAACCAACTAGCAAAAAAAACATAAGTGCAGTCGTAGTAAGTTTGGCATCCCATGTCCACCAAACACCCCAAGTAGATTTACCCCATGTCATACCACCTATAATTGTTAGGCCAGAATAAAATAGCGCCATCTCAGCGCTAGCCACAGCTAAAATATCGCTTAGTTTATTGCTATTCCATAAATAAATACTGCCAAACACAGCACATAAAATAACAGCTAAAAAGCAAATCCATGCTACGCTCACATGAGCGTAAAGAATGCGGATAAGTTGTCCTTGTGTAGTATCTGTTGGTGAAACTACCAAGGCTAAATAGAAGCCTATTGCAAAAAAAATAAAGGCTAAAGTGCCAAAGACTTTAAGTACCAAGGGGTGTTTGTTAATGGCTTTCATATATTTATAATACTTTAAACAGCTAAGAATTGGACGTTTTGAAATAAACCCAAAATTCTATCAACTTATTCCCAAGCAGAGCTTGGGAATACATAACCTTGAATGCTCTGCGTCTTTCGTTCAGGTAATTTACAGTCTACAAAGCACGCAAGCATAAAATGTTCAAAATTAACCTGCCTTTAGTGTAGCAATAAACTCTTACTAAAAAGAACTCCAAACTTTTATGTTATAATTTCAGCAATGAATTTTAAGTCTTGCTAAATACCAAGGCAAGTTTTGCTGAGGAGTCTTTGATGAGGAAAATACAAAATATGCCTAGTGAGTCAGGTGGTGTATCTAATAAAGCCACTTGGCGTGATTATGTGGTACTTACCAAACCCAAAGTTATTAGCTTATTGTTGTTTACTACTATAGGAGCTATGTTTATTGCTGCTGAGGGTTTCCCTGGTTGGTTACCCTTGTTTGGTATTTTTATAGGGGGTTATATGTCAGCTGGTGCGGCTGGCGTTTATAACATGATCTATGATCGTGACATAGATATAAAAATGAAGCGCACGGCTAAGCGCCCCGTTGCTAGCTCATTAATCTCTACTAAAGATGCTCTTATCTTTGCTATTTCTCAAACAATTTTATCTTTTTTAATAATTGGCTTTACTTCAAATTGGTTAGCAGCACTACTTTCTTGGGCAGGCCTTGCTTTTTATGTACTCATTTACACCATGTGGTTAAAGCGTACAACATGGCAAAATATTGTTATTGGTGGAGCGGCAGGCGCTATTCCACCCTTAGTAGGTTGGTCAGCAGTTACTGGTGATTTGAGTTTAATGGCTTGGTGCCTTTTTGCCGTTGTTTTTGTATGGACCCCTGTTCATTTTTGGGCTCTAGCACTTATTATCAAAGATGATTATGTTAAGGTAGGAGTACCTATGGCACCAGCAATAATTGGCGAGCGTGCCACAGTTTTACAAATGGTTATGTATGCTGTATTGACAATGGTGCTGACATTAATCCCTTTCTCGATGAAAGAGTTGAGCCTTACTTATTTTTTAGCGGCTTTAATACTAAACCTATTTCTGCTATTTAAAGTTGCCAAGCTTTATTTAATAGCGCATAGAGGCCAAACAATAGAGCGCTCAAATGCCCTTGGGCTTTATAAGTACTCTATGTCTTACCTAGCTTTAATTTTTTTAAGCATGGTACTTGATCGAATATTTGCTTAACCTCAGTAAAAACAGATTTCATAGCTCTTCTACCCAACAGTACCTGAGAAGCTTATCACTTATTGGACAACCTTTAGCGCAAATTATAACATCTGCGAAAACGTGTTTATAAATTTGCATAACTTTGGATGATTTAGTGATTATAAAAACCAATAGTATGGTTAATAGTGATAGAGACGCAAGATTTATAAATTTGAACACCATAGCACGAGAATACAGAGTTTCAAAAAAATATTTTCTCGATCAAGCACTGCAATAGAATCAGGAACACCTAACCTATAGGATAAGGCGTAGATTTTTCTGAACAATGAATTAAAACAATTTTTTTCTATTAGGTGGCTAGTTTCCCATATTCTAGTCTTAGTGATGGTGATAGTTTTTGTAAATTTTGGATTATGGCAACTTAGACGAGCAGACCAGAAGGCAAATTCTAATGCTCTAGTTAATTTACGTTTAGAGGAAAGCCCTTTGCCTTTTGAAAAAATTAAAGAGGAATACAGCTTAAGTGCTCAAAAAGAGGACCAAAACTCTGCCGCCTATCGTCGAGCAGTGGTAAAAGGGATTTATGATGTAGAGCAAGAAGTACTTATCCGCAACCGTTCATACAATGGGCAACCGGGCTATCATTTGCTAACACCCTTAAAGCTTAGCAGTGGTAAAGCTTTATTAATCGAACGAGGTTGGATACCTACTAGCTTAGATTCGCCACCAATTACAGCTGCCACACCACCTAATGGTGAAGTTGAACTTGTAGGAATTTTGCTGCCAGCACAAAGTCAACCCCAAGGCCCTGTTGGCGCAAAAGATCCCCCATCTAACAAGCTAACTAAAGTTTTTTGGATAGATATAAAAAGGCTACAAACACAAATTAGTTACCCTTTAGAGCCTATTTATCTACGATTAATAAGTGAGAGTCACCTACAAGACAGTTTACCTTTCGAGATCCCTCCACCAAGTACTGACAATGGACCTCATTTAGGTTATGCTTTGCAGTGGTTTTCTTTCGCAATTATTTTGCTAGTAGTTTACACCTTGCTGCTGCGCAAGACCTTACTTGAAACCAAGCAGTTAAAGTAATAACCTTCCTCGCTTTTATTAATTATTTGTGAGATAATTTAGGACTAATGACTCCTCGATTTTTAAAGTTTCTTCTCGGTTTTTGCTTTTTAGCAGCTGGTTTTAGTTTTGCCCTTACACCCATTCGGGTACTACTAGGGAGTGAATCTAGTCATATTGATTATCATATGAATGGCCCACACCAAGGTTATGTAAATGGTAATTTGCTTTTTAGTACCAATGTGGGTTTGAGTTGGCCTATAAGTGCTCGAGCAAACGAGCTTGTTGTAGATGGGATGGCTATTGGCCAAAGCTTAAAGCTCGAGCCTTTAAGTGATACCCCCATTTACTGGCAGGAACGTCCTTATCGTGGCAACCTTGAATTAGTAGCAATTGACGACACTATTCAGGCTATTAACATAGTCGATTTAGAGGATTATTTGCGTGGAGTAGTGCCTGCAGAAATGCAAGCTTCTTGGCCTATGTCTGCCTTAAAGGCTCAAGTCGTAGCTGCGCGTACTTACACCCTTGCTTCACTAAGTCCTGATGCGGCCTATGACGTATGTGCAACTATTGAATGTCAAGTATATGAGGGCATGAGTGCAGAGCATCATCTAAGTGATCAAGCTATACACGAGACAACAGGTATGGTACTTACTTATGGTGACACTTTTGCATATACCTATTATCATGCCGATTCTGGTGGAGAAGTTGCCTCTAGCTTAGAAGTTTGGGGGCTAAATTTACCTTACTTAGATGTCAAGACAGATTATGTGCAAAATAGCCCTAACTCTAATTGGACTTTTAACCTCGAGCCTAACACTGTACAAAAGGTCATAAAAGCTTATGGCTATGATATTGATAGGGTTAAATCAGTGCGTATTTTGGAAAAGAGTAATTCAGGACGGGTAGCAAAAATTGAGATCCGTGGTGAGGTGAAAACCTTAGAGCTACAAGGTACAATTTTGCATAAGATAATCCGTGATTGGGGCTTGAAATCTACCCACTTTGAACTAGTAGGTGGTGGTGGTTTATTAGTTAGAGGAGAGGGTTGGGGTCATGGCGTAGGTATGAGTCAGTATGGAGCCCGTACTTTAGCCAACCATAATTATGACTATCACCAAATCTTGGATTTCTACTATCCGGGTACTGTGCTTAGGCAACTACAAAGAGAAGAGGTAACTCTTTATCGAGCTAATAGATAATACTGAAGGTGCTTTAAAATGGCATAGTGATAGTACAAAGCTAATGTCATGATAGATCGCTATACTCCTGCTGATTTTAAGCTATTGTGGAGTGAGGTAAATAGATATCAAACATGGCTTCGAGTAGAGCTAGCTGCCACTCTTGCTTGGGAACAAAAAGGAGAAATTCCTAAAGGCACTGTCCAGCAAATACAAAAGGCTTTGAAGGCTAAACCCTTAGATGAGGACTTTGTTCAAAGAGTTACTGAGCTCGAGGCAGAAACTAAACACGATATTGTAGCTTTCACCCGCGCCCTGACCGAGCGCATAGGCGAGGATGCAAAATACATACATATGGGGTTAACTAGCACTGATGTAGTTGACTCAGCCCAGAATCTCTTACTGTGTGAAACCCTTAGTATTATCCTTAAGGATATGCAGGCTTTAACTGAGGTAGTTAAACAAAAATCTATTGTTTATAAGTATACACCTTGTATAGGTCGCACTCATGGTATTCATGCTGAACCTATGAGCTTTGGTCTTAAATTCTTAAATTTTTTTGCTGCACTTAAAAGAGATGCTGAACGCTTAAAGCGTGCTAGAGAAGCTGTCAGTGTTCTTATGCTTTCAGGAGCAGTGGGTACCTATGCCCACTTCCCTCCAGAATTAGAAATGGTTGCAGCTAAAGACTTGGGGCTAAGTCCTGATCCTATTAGTAATCAAACTATTGCTCGAGATAGGCATGCCGAAGTTTTAAGTGCGTTGGCTATTCTAGGCACAACTCTAGAACGTATAAGTTTAGAAATACGCCACCTACAGCGTAGCGAAGTAAGGGAAGCTCAAGAAGGTTTTACCAAAGGTCAAACAGGCTCTTCCAGTATGCCTCACAAGAAAAATCCTATAGCTAGCGAGAATATTGCTGGAGTAGCTAGGCTTATGCGTTCAAACTTGCAAGCTGCCTTAGAAAATGTTGCCTTATGGCATGAAAGAGATATTTCTCATTCTTCTGTTGAGCGGGTTATTTTGCCTGACACAACTAGCTTGGCTAGCTATGCTACTCGTAGATTAACTAGTGTTATTGAAAACCTAGTTGTTTACCCTAAAAATATGCAAGAAAATTTAGATCGGCTTTATGGCCTTGTCTTTTCGCAGCGTGTTTTACACCAGCTTATTGCCAAAGGAATGATGCGTGAGCAAGCTTATGAAATTGTCCAGCGCAATAGCTTAAAAACTTGGGAAACCCAAGTGCCTTTAAGGGAAAATTTAAAACATGACTCCGAAAACCCTTTGAATGAAGCTGAGCTTGCAGAGGCATTTAATGTAGAATGGTATCTTCGTTATGTAGATGATATTTATAAGCGTTTTGCCTTATAGATTTTGGTAGTGCTTCACAAGTAGAAATGAGTTTACACCAAGAGTTTGAACTAAATCTTTAACGGCTATGGAAACACTGTTAAACCCCTATAAGGTACAAGAGGTACTGCCACTTATGCCTAAACTTGAAGTTGCTAGCATTATTTTGGACTTTGTGAAAAGTATAAGATAGTAATTGAGGTAATATAGAGGCAGTTAGGAAAACTAAAAAGAGGCATTGAGACGACTCAATACCTCTATGCTGTGTAGCTTAGGTGATTTTGGATTTGCCAGTAAACAACGCCAAACTTTAGAAATTAAGATTATGGAACAGTTTCAAAAGCAGCAGAGTCAACAATTACGCCTGCAGGTTGACTTCCAGGGAAAGCTCCATTTGTACCCCAAAAATATTGGAGATCCATAGTAGATGTTACAGGGTCAAGAATGGCATCCAGCTGTGCTTCCACATTATCAAAGCCAGCTGCTGAACCCATACCAGTTGCAGTGATGTTACAGCTACCATTACTAGGGAAAAATTCACCTGTCACATCAATAACTGGGTCTGGCGCCGTCATACTAACCATGCCGTTTTTATTAAGAGTTATATCCATCTCTAAGAAATCTTCAATTATAACATCCTTAATTTCATTGTCAGAGGGAGGAGAGGGGAAATTATAGGTAAATTGCAAGTGACCAGGTGAGTCCGATATGGTAAGATTTTCGCGTGATAGTGCGGGTGTAGGGCTTAAAACAATACTATCGGAGTTTCCGAACAATGATTGGCAAGCATCTAGGGGGGGACCGAAAACAGCTCTCACCATTTTGTCACCATCCATAGTAAGGGTGCATTTATTTCCTTCACTATTAGCACCAGCACAATCTCCTTCCCACCTTTTAAATTCATTTCCTTCTGCAGGGGTTGCCAGTAGGGTGATGGGAGTACCTTCTTTATAGCGGTTGTTTGGAGCATGAGATTGAGGGTCAACAGTTACTTCTCCATCACCCTCAATGTCAACTTTAAGTTCAGATGTAGTAGCAAATTCGGCAACAATGGATTTGTCACTATCCATAGTTAGCATAAAAATAGGATTGTTGCCTGAGGCATCTCCACTCCAACCACAAAATACAGAGCCTGGATCAGGTACTGCTGTAAGTGTTACCACAGTTCCTATTGCATAGCCACCAACAGGCATTGGAGGGGCTATGTTTACGCTTCCTGTACCAGAACCAGAAGTGTCAATACTAAGCTTAAAGGCTTGTTGAGGACAAGGATTTCCTTCCATTCCCATATTGCCATCATTGGGCTTAGTTGGATTGCCTCTAGGTGTACCAGCAGCACCACCACCACCGGGTGGGTCGGGCGGAATGCCATCATTGCCATCACCGCCATCACCAGCAACACCACCACTTGTACCAGTTCCACCACTACCTTTAGAGGTACCAGCATTAGCAGTGGCATCACCACCTTTACCACCGTTACCACCCCGGCCAGTAATAAGCAGAGTACAGCCATCATCTCCAGTACCACCCATACCGCCATTAGCAGTGGCATCGCCACCATTTCCATCGGTGTTTGCACCATCCCCTAAAGCATTACCACCTTTGCCACCATTAGCAGTAGCATTACCACCATTCCCACCATCACGTTTAGGACAGTCAACACAGTCGGCACCTTTACCACCAGTAGCAGTAGCATTGCCACCATTTCCTGCATCAGCAGTTGATGCTAGACCTCTTCTAGCAGTAGCGTTGCCACCTTCACCACCTGTAGCTTCAGCACTACCACCATCAGCACCATCATCAGCATCACAATCTCCACCTGTAGCTTCAGCATCACCTCCAACGCCAGATTGAGCAATAGCAACACCATCTACGCCATTTATGCGTCCTATACCTCTTCTACCTGCTTTAGTATCAGCCCTTCCTCCATTTCCTCCTGTTGCTTTGGTAGACTGGCAAGGCTGATCAGGGTCAGCAATGGCATCGCCACCATTACCACCAGCTGTCTCCGCATCACCACCATCACCACCAGTGAAAGCCCCAACGCCTATTATAAAACCCCTAACACCAGCCAGTGTTGCCCCACCGCCATCACCACCAGTTGCTTTAGCAGTACCACCATTGCCACCAGTTGCTGTTTGGAAACAATCAGCTACACCACCTTCACCAGCCGTAGCTGTGGCATCTCCACCATCACCACCAATACCACCATTTACGGTAACAAAACCTAAGCCTACAGTATTAAAAGCAATAGCAATTTTGGAAGATTTACCACCATTGCCGCCAGTTGCTTCAGCACTCCCACCTTTTTGTGCAGTGGTACAGTCATCATTACCATCACCACCAGTAGCACTGGTAATACCACCATTACCACCATTGCCAATGTTTACAGTGGCTGGTGCTCTAAACTCTATTCTACCACCAGTTAAAAATCTTAAGTTTCCTGATTTGCCACCATGGCCACCCCTAGCTCGAGCTTTTGCTGGAGCTGTGGATGTAGCAGTAGCAGCCCCACCATCACCACCGCTACCGCTAGTATATGTACCACCACAAATAACTAGGTTACCAGTTATCGAGATAGTTACTGAGGTACCCTTCTCTCCGTTTTTTCCAGTAGCCTTACTACCTCCTACTTGAGCTGCACCATCATTTCCATTCAAACCTGTAATAAGAGCAGCAGGACCAAATACATAATTACCAGCCCTTAGTAAAACTACTCTACTACGGCCTGCTATTGCTGCATTGAATAGGTTGTAGCTAGGTGGAAGCACTAATGGTGGACCACAAATACCAGGTGGTGGCGGTGGTGGTGGTGGTGGTGGAATACCAAGATTCACTATGTATACCGATGTTGCTGCAGTTGAGGTGTTATTGTCTGGGTCACTTACACTTAGACTAATTTCATAGCGACCTACAGCAGTATAACTATGGCTAGGATTAACCTCTGCAGATTTTGGACTGCCATCACCAAAGTCCCAAGAGTAAGTTAATTCTTCATCGGCACTTTGCAAGTCTTCAACCAGTGAAGAAAAACCTACCTCTTGCCCAACAGCAGCTATCAAAGGTGGCAAAGGAGAGGTGTCTACCTCTATTGATACATTAGGTTCTTCAGGAATAGTTGTACTTTCCTCAAACACCAAACGCAAGGTAGCCATACAGGTCTCATTTTCACCATCGGTTACTGTTAGTTTGACATCATAAACCCCTGTTACATCAAAAGTATGCATAGGATTTTGTTCGGTTGAGCTGCCACCATCATCAAAATCCCAAGAATAGGTTACTGGCCCACGGTCAGGGTCAACACCTTTACCAGAAAAGCTTATTTCAATTGGAAAATCAGCACTGGCACTGCCTGTTACTACATCTGAGCTAGCAGAGCAAACAGGGGCAATAGTGCCTGTTTGTTGAGCAGCTAGTTGAGTGTCTGCATCAAATGGAATATCAAACATCCACTCTTCTAATGTAGGATCTCTAATAATAACTTCTCCTGAGCCTTCAATTTTTGCTTCCACGTCAGAAGTACCTATGTCAATGCCTTCAGTAGTTTCTATTATGATGTCCCCTGATTTGTTGGGATCATTACACTCAGTGTTAACCTCACCAGTAATGGAGATATCACCTTTACCAAGAAGACTGAGAGTGTCGCAGTCACTTTCCAAGGTGCCAGCTATAATTATATCTCCTGTTACATTAAAGGTAGATTCGCCTTCCAAGATTACTTTGACACCTTCAGGAATGTTGATAGAGTCAAAGTCATAATTTCCTGCTGGTAATTTGGTGTCTTTAGTAGGATTAAATTGATTATTTTGAGCTGTAGGCTCCGCAGATACCTCATTTGACCCTGTAGATTCTAGGTTACCCTTGAGGGCAGTAACTACAAAGTAATAGATTGTTCCATTAGTCAATCCTGGTATGGTATGTGGCGAAGAAACGTTAGTAATTTTTTGGCCATTAGCTTTGCTTTTATAGTTAACTTTATCAACTCCTGTTTCAGAAGCTAAATAAATATTGTATGAGGTAGCAGTATTATCAGTATCCCAAGAAACAATTACCTGAGAATCTTCTGCTTGAATTGTTATATTAGTTGGACTGTTTGGTGGTTTGTCTTCACTTGTCCCACCGCAATCTGATGCTGTCAATAAAATTGTCAAAAGTATCAAACACAGTTTAAGTATATTTAAGATTATAGGTTTCATTTTTCCTCCTAAATTTTTCAATAGAGCTGTTTCTAAATAAAGGTACTATAGTACCATAAATTTATGTAGCCAAGAAACACCTAAGTTTCTAAGTGCTATTGAAAAGGACTATAATGCAAAAAAATATATTATTCCAAAAGAGATGCCTTTATACGGCAAATCCTTCTTTTATTATGGGTTGTGTACCATACAACGTTGAAAAGCATAGTAACAAAGCACTTCTACCAAATTATTTACTAAATATTTTTTCTTATTTAAATGACATCTTTAGCTATAAAAGGGCAAAAAGTTATCTGGGCAACTATAAGTACTTGTTTATAAGCTTCTTGATTCTATCAAGCGGACTTTCTCTAGCACAAGATCCTCCCAAGCTTACTCCTAAAGCTGCCCTCGAGAATATCTTTACCCAAGAAATAACAGAAGCTGTATTCACCAAGAATTTTTTGCAAGCTGTTTCCTTAGAGCAAATCAAACAAATAATTACTCAAATCACTGAGCAATTAGGTAGCTATCAAAAAGTCACAGGAAAAGCCCCTGAATTTGTTGTTGCTTTTGATAAAGGTAATGCTATTGCACGTATAGTTCTCGAGGATGGAAAGATCGAAGGCTTACTTTTTACTGAGCTTATTCCTAAAGTTGTTGACCTCAAAGATGCTCTTAAAGACTTCGATATGCTGCAAGATAAAACTAGTCTTTTTGTGCTTAGCTTTGATCCACAACTTGGCGACACCCAAACGTTGGCAGAAGTTAATGCTGATGAATCTTTAGCTGTGGGCTCGAGCTTCAAAATAGCGTTGCTAGTTAGTTTACAGGACAAAATAACCAAGGGGGAACTAGCTTGGGCAGATGTTATTAAACTTAAATCTGAGTGGAAAAGCCTACCTAGCGGTATATTGCAAGATTGGCCCAATGATTCACAACTCACTTTAGAAAGCCTTGCTACTTTGATGATATCAGTTAGTGATAATACTGCTGCTGATGCCCTTATGGGTACCTTGGGCACGGAAAATATAGCAGAATCCTTAGTAACTAGAGGTATAGAGTCAAATAAACCTTTTATCAGTACAAGGACATTCTTTACCCTCAAGGCTGAACCAAATGCTGATTTGCTAAAACGTTATATTGAAAGTGATTCTCAACAAAGATTTGATATCATTAATGAATCTTTGGAGCGTGAGGTTCCAGAATTAAGCCAGCTCTATACTGATGGTAAACCAGTTGCTCTAGAAGTAGAGTGGTTTTTCAGCACTCGTGAGCTATGCGAGCTTATGCGTGAAGTGCAATACTTACCCTTTATGGGTATTAACAGTGGTATAGCCAATAAAAAAGCATGGCAGAGAGTAGCCTTTAAAGGTGGTTCTGAGCCTGGGGTAATTAATCTAACTAGTTGGTTAATAGCAAAAAATGGTTTGCAATATTGTGTTTCCCTAACGCAAAATCGCCCTTCAGAAGAAGTGCAAGAAGCACAAGTATTTACATTTTATAGAGGGATTTTAGAGGCCCTGAAAAATGAAAAAGAAAGTGATTAACATATCTAGAAATTGATAAATCTTAAGCCATGTTTAGTCCGCTAATCAATACTACCTCAAATTCCCGCCGTAGAGACACAAAATCTTGCATCTCTGCACGCACTAATGCATCCTGACATACTCCCATGCACCATAATTACAAAAATATCCACCAAATACTATTCCCTAAAAGTTAAAAGGTATGCAAACTTTTGTTATTCGTGTTGCCAGACCTGCTGACTACAATGGCTTAGCTAACCTGCTAGCAGAACTTTTAGGTGAGGCTTCACTTGCTTTAGAACTGCAAAGTGCACTTAATACTAATTTGTTGCGGTTACTCTCTACTCCTGGCACAACTATGCTGGTAGCTGAACAGGAAAAAAGCATTTTAGGATTTATATCTTTATGGAGTTATTGGGGGCTTTTTGATGATGCCCCAACAGGAACCATTGATCGTCTTATTGTGAAAAGTGATTGGCAGGAAAGTAGTGTGCCTCAAGCGCTTGTAGAACAAGCGCTTGGAGCTTGTCAGGCTATGGGGTGCTCGAGCCTAAAGATCTCCCCTACTGAAGAAAGCATGGTGCCTAAAGAGGTATTAAAAGAGTTTGGTTTTAAAAGTTTAGGGAATGCTTATTTTTTACTTATTCAATGACATTAAATCTTAGTGCTTCCTTCTAAAGGAACAGCTACCCCTTTACTTACTAGGTTTGACCTTTCTCCTACTTGTAGGCAATTTTCAGGTGTGGTTTGCACGATAAATTTTTCTCCTTGATCAGTTTCACAAGTATAAGTTAGGTCATGTCCTTTAAATTCACGACTGATGACTATAATTGGGATACCTTGCAAGTTATCAAAGGATAGATTTTCTGGACGTAAAGAAAGCAACACATTACCACTAGCATTGCCCTTTAGCGGTAGTTTGCCAATAGGGGTTTCGGCAAACCTTTCATGGGCTATCCCATGTATCAAATTAGTTGTACCTAGGAAGCTTGCTACAAAAGCTGTACGAGGATGAAGGTAGACCTTTTCAGGTGAGGCTATTTGCTCGAGTTTACCCAAGCGCATAACAGCTAATCTATCAGCAAAGGTCATAGCTTCTTCTTGGTCGTGGGTAACCAAAATTGCTGTTGTTCCCGATTCCTTTAAAATACGTTTGACTTCCTGGCGGGTCGAGCTGCGTAAAGCAGCATCTAAATTACTAAAAGGCTCATCAAGTAAAATTAATTGAGGGTTACGAGCAAGGGCTCTAGCTAAAGCTACGCGCTGCTGTTGTCCACCAGAAAGTTGATGAGGATGCCTTTTACTAAAAATAGTCAAACCTACTAAGTCAATCACTTCTTTAGCTCTTGCTAAGCGTTTTCTGCGAGGCATTCCTTTAAGTCCAAAAGCAACATTCTGTAAAACATCTAAGTGTGGGAACAGCGCATAATCTTGAAAAACGAAACCAATATGACGTTTTTCTGGTGAAGTCCAAATACCCTCTCCAACTAATTTATTACCCTGCACAATTACTGTGCCCTGCTGAGGCACTTCAAAGCCAGCAACGAGGCGTAAAAACGTAGTTTTGCCACAACCGCTAGGGCCTAGTAGAGCTACTATTTCACCTTCGTAAACATTCAGGCTAAAATTAGCAACAGCAGGATAAGGATTACCTTTGCCTACATAACTTTTGCTTAAGTTATTAACTTCTAGAAATACCGAGGAATAATTAGCATCTTGTTGGGCAAGTTTATTATTATCTCGAGTACTCATAATTTAGGTAAGGTATCTCATTAACCACATTAAAAGCTATTAGGGTTTAACAGAACATCCACTAACACTGTCAACTGCGCTTATTTGAAAATGTACAGGCAAAGCCCCTGATAAAAGAGCTGTAGTTACAACCTCAACATCAAGGTCATTAAGACCAGAAATTTGCCCTGATTCACTTATAGTCCCTTGTAACATAGGTGCAAAAAGCACTCTATCATCAAGCACAATTGCCAAGCGCTGTCCAATATGGGAACTTGTAAAGTTCATAAAATCATCTTGGTAACTTTTTTTAATATCAAAAAGTAAAACTGCATTACCCATGTAATCCACATCAGGCCCTACAAAGGCAAATACATCGCTTGTGAAAATCACTTCCTCAAGGTCTTCAATAACAAGATTATTAGCCTTCTTACTTTCTGAATTGGGTTTGACCAATCGAAATGTTAAGTGTCCTTTGACTTGCAAACTCTCTAAAAGCTTTTCATAGGCTTCATTAGCTACATCTTGTAAACTAATCTCAATATACTTACCTTGTAAAGGAAATAAGTTAACTCCTTTTATATCCAAAAGCTCAAGGCGTTTAGCAACAACTTTATAGGCCTGCTGCATAATTTTAGGAGAAACGCTATACGCCTCTAAACGCAAACATCTTGGGTTAACAACCTGCGAATAAACTAAAGTAACTAGCACTCCACAAATTAAGAATAGCTCGACTAATATTGTTGATTTACTTTGTTTTCTATAAAGCATCTTTGCTTAATTTTACAATTATAAATTATAATTGTCTTGCCTTAAATGTCCTATGGTTTTATATTAAAAAGGAGTTATGGAATCTATGATTTTTTCTGGACTTTTACTTTTATTGTTTATACCCATCTTACTTAAGCCCTCCGCTTTATGGGTACACCTGGCAGGTGTGTGCTTTGTTGGACTTATACTATTGTTCTTTGCGGGAATAGCCTTTTATTTTGCTGTGATTACACCTAATCTATTCCACAATTTTTTGGGACTCGAGCTCAGCTGGATAGATTACTTTAAAAATTTGGTTGAGCTTGCTCGCAATATCATCTAGTCAGCCAAACCCAATTAGCCAAATAAACCTTGAACAGCCTAAACCTTGAAGGTTTTGAAAACCTTCAAGGTTGCTGTAGGAAAAACTTTGCTAGACAGCTACAGGTTAATTGTCTTCTACTGCTACCACCCGTAAGTCTTCAATTGGCTCAGGTATATTTACCTCACCAGCTAGCACTTCATTAATATAAGTCACTAGAACCTCGCGTTCCCCTTGTTCTGTGGTTACTGAGTTACGCTCTCCAGCAGTCTTAAGAGCTTGATAACCATCACCACCGGTTAAGAGGAAGCTATTTGTAGCAAGCACAAAAGTGCGAGTTAAATCTCCTTTAGCCCTGTAACTTTCTACTAAGACGTCTTCACTGCCATCAACACGAGTAACGATAAGTGTTTTTAAGCGTGAGGGTGTTTCTAAACTAACTTGATCAGATATGCCCTCATTATTAGGACTGTACTCCAAGTATAACCCTGCCACCTGTGGGAAACGACCATCTGCAGCAGGTACACGGCTAACCGCATTTTCCATAGTAGCAATTAATTCTGTAGCAGTTAACTCCACAACCGAAATTTTATTGTCAAAGGCAAGTGCTGTATTAACAGTTAGTTTGGTTATACTAGGCCCTAAAATAGTATCGCGTATACCGCCACCATTTTTAAGAGCAATATCGGCTAGCATATCAGGAAAAGCCCCCCTAGCAAACCATAAGGTTGAATCAGCAGCTAGGCGGCCTAAGTTTGTCTCAACAGTTCTTACATTTGCTCGAGCACCATTTAAAACACTAGTAGTGGTGCCTACAATTTCAAAAGCCTCTTGAATAGTAGGTGAGTTTTGAAGCCCATCATAAACTTTCACCACTTCTTCTGGAGCACTAAGTTCTTTTCCAACTACTTCTGCTAATGCTGACACAGCTTCTTCAGTTGTAGCAATAGGACCACTAAGTGGGTCTACACGGATAATGTGACCTTCACTATTAAAATCCACAACTAAACGTCCTACATACTTGTAGAGTTGATCACTGTTTATCACTAAAACTAAGTGTCCCTCACTGTCCAAGCGCAAAGTGGGATAAAAAGTTTGAGCTTCATCACGCTCACGTAAATTGTTAAAGGGACCTTGGGCATCTGCTCGAGCCATAAAACCAGTTGAACCCGCAGTAACAATAACATCAATATCAGCTAGAGTCTGTGCTGAAAGTGGATCAGCAGTAAAGTCCTGAGCATGATCTAAAAGAATAATCTTATTAATTCCCTGATCTTCCAAAAGTTCAATTTGCTCTAAAACTTGCTCTACAGCTGATATTAAAGGCTGATTATCTTCCAAATTACGCCCACCTATAAAATCAAGGCCGGGAAGATTACTTTCAGGGTCTTCAATGACATTAAAAAAGTCTGCTGGTGCTCGCCCAATAATCCCAATTTTTTCTCCTCCTACTTCGGCATAAGCACTTTTAACTATTTTTCCAGCATTCTCTGTAACACTACCTCCGTCAACTCCTAATTCAATCTTAGGAACCTCTTGAGCTAGTTCCACTTGGCTGAAATCTAGATTCACAGCTATAAAAGGGTAATTTGCCCTAGCAAGCATGTGAGCAAAATCATTTATGCCACCATCAAACTCATGATTTCCAATACCATTGGCCGTTAAACTCATGGCATTGTAAATGGCAATGTCACCAAGTCCATTAGCACCTAAGCTTTCTACCTCTGCAGCAGCCTCATAATAAGGCCCCGGTAAGGTATGGTCACCAGCTGTTAAATACAGTGTGTTGTCACTAAGCTCACGTAATCCCTCTACTATAGCAGCATAATTGAGTATACGATCTTCTAGTGTGTTAGGGTCTTGGAAAGCCGATTCGTTATCGGAGCTGTGAATAATTTGTAGAGTGAAGGCATTTTGCACAAATGCAAAGCTTATTAAGGTAAATACACTTAAACTTATAAATAGTTTTTTCATAAAACCTCCTTAATTAGTTGCTCCTAGTATATATAATCTCATTATAAAAATACTTAAGGTAATCTTTACTACTCTCCTATGCTCAAACCATCAAAGCCCTCAATTTGCTTCTACACTTTAGTCCCACTGGAATGCTATCTAGCAAATATTTCGACTTCCTAGGATTAGTGTTAAAATAGCTCTATGCTTTAATGAAAAATAATACCTTTAAACCACAACTAAATATATTGCCAACAGCCCAAAAAACACTATGGCCTGAACTTAAAGAGGTGCCAGAAACATTTACCTTATATGGTGGGACAGCAATTGCTTTACAATTAGGCCACCGCAAGAGCGTAGACTTTGATTTTTTTGGTGCAGATGAGTTTGACCCCGATACCTTGCTTAACGCTCTATCCTTCTTAAAAGGTGGACATATCATTCAACGCCAAAATAATACATTGACAGTAGTTGTGGATCGTGGTGGACAAGTTTTCTTATCATTTTTCGGATTACCTGAACTAAAACCAATTAAACCACCACTACTAGCACAAGATACTCAAGTCAAAGTGGCCTCTTTGTTA
The DNA here is from genome assembly GCA_965223045.1 of Trueperaceae bacterium. Lineage (GTDB taxonomy): Bacteria > Deinococcota > Deinococci > Deinococcales > Trueperaceae > CBDCVN01. The sequence goes on along the minus strand of CBDCVN010000013.1, from coordinate 378,244 downwards.
GATTTGGCAGGTATGAAAGTAAGTGTAGTGCAAAAGCGTGCGGAATGGAAAGACTACTTTGATATAGCAACTCTGATCAAATCAGGAATCAGTTTGCAGCTTGCACTTAGTGCAGGACAAGCCATTTATAGGGAACAGTTTAATCCACAAATTACACTAAAAGCACTTTCTTACTTTGATGATGTGTTGGGACTGACAGAGGATATCAAGCACTATTTACAACATGCCGTACAAGGTGTTGATTTAGGTACATTACCTGAATTGAGAGCACAATATGAAACTTAATCTAACCGATGAATTAAGAAAAGTAGTTAAAAACTGCATGTGGTTTGAGCTTCCAGAACAAGCTATTCAGAATGTTCCACGTCTGGCTGCATATATCTTCACCTACGGCACACCAGAAGAAACACAGATCCTAAGGAATCAACTTACTGATGAAGAGCTGCAAGTCTGCTTGGACAACGCTCCAGCAGGCATTTACGATGTTAGGTCTTGGGCGTACTGGAATTTAATGGCAGGCCGATTTGATACTCCACCAATGCCTCAAAGATCATTTGATTGAAAAATAAAATTGGGACAAAACTTTTGCCAAGTTCCATCCCACAATTAGCTTCAATCAACTTCAATCAACCTGAAAAAAGTGTGTTTACTGAAAAGGATCAATAAAAGGGCAATTAACAATATGATCTGCATCTGCTGGTCTAGCTAGATTTACCTCTAGAACGCCTTGTGAAGCAAGTTCAGCTATCTCAGCACTACTTTTAAGCATTGATGCTTCTTCAGGGTTGTTCCAAGTAACCATAAATATTCTCCACATGGGTGAATAATTCTCATCTCCAGTATTAGCAGCGCCTATACCAGCTTGGAAACCCATAGGGCCAGTGCCTTCTATACCATTTCCAAATTGGAATAAATCTACAGCAGCAGAATTTGCTATTAGATTAGCTGAAGTAGGTGTATCTACTACTCCCATCATATTAGCAGCGGGTGTTGGCGTGGCGTCAGTGACAATGTAATAAATAGTTTCACCATTTGGCCCCCAACCTCTATGAGCCACAAAAGTAACCGTCATTTCTTCAATATTGATATCAACAACTTGTCCACCACTATAAGGCATATCATCAACGATTTCTTTATCATCTCTAACTAGCATTTGCCCTTCAGGCCAGACGATGTGTGGCATATTAATGACGACTGGAAGATCAGTTAAAAGTATTTCCCCTGCAGCTTCTGCAGCTAAAACATCTTGTTCTGAGGTAAGCTCACGTGGTGTGGCTTCTTCAAACCAAGTGACATGAACATGGGCTGTCAGAGCACTGTATACTTCTAGTTGGGCAGGGGTACTAGTGAATACCTCGCCTTGAAAACCATGTATCCCACCACCTTCAACACCATTAGTGAACATATAAGTTCTAGAAAGTGCTTCAGCAGAAGCATTTGCTAATAAAGGAGCCAGTTCTACTTGCCAACCCTGTTTTTTGGTAATAACATCAACATGTTTTTGCTCACTAGCATCAGTAATAATGAAGTAGACTTCACCACTATCATAGTAACCTTTGTGTAAAGGCAAAGTTGCGGGCACATTTGCTTGGGGAAATAGAGTTTCTTCTTGCTCTACTACATCAGAAGCCATTACAGCAAATCCCGTTCTTACCCAACTTTTAGCAACAGATTCTGGTGCACAAGTAACATCACCATCAACAATAACCACTTTGACTTTGTTGGCATCACATTCTAGCTGACTTTCAGCAAAAAGGTGACTAGCACTTAAAAAAGCTATAGCTAGTAGCAAGTAATTTAAAGTCTTCTTCATATGTAAATTCTCCTTGTGTTGTTAAACGCTTTTAAAACTAAAGGCATTTAACTATAAAATCTTTCACTAACCTAGCATAAAGTGGCTTTGACATGTGACAGCCAAATTACTTACAACCTACAGTGGGTCTGCTTAGGAAAGAGAATCCACATGCTTCAATCTTGGAATTTTAGCCTTGGTAGAGTCAAATTGTTACTAATTTAGCCCTTGATACATATCAAGGGCCTGAGCCTTGATTTTGCAATAATTGTGACCAGCACAGCAAAAGAGTTAATATATTGAGATTTGAGGTTATTATGAAGATATTAGTGTTCTATAGATATTTATAATGTGTACTTCTTATGAACCAAACTCTTAGAATCCACAAAGAACCTTAATCAATACAGAGAAGGCTATCTATATCCATGTCCATATAATCTTGATCACTTAGAACATTAACATGTTCGATCAAATCTTTAGGAAGCATAGAAAGAGTGCTGTTAAGGGCTATTACAACTATAGAATCACTTTCAAAAATAACACACGTTGCCTCATAAGTATTAAGGTACTTCTCTGTTGCTGTAAAATTTTTAAGTCCCTGTAAATGTAAACTATTCATGTAGGTTTGAGCAACTGCCAAATTTGGCAGAGCTACAAGTTGCTTTTGGGGATCTTCTACTAGAGGAGTATGATCTTGGTGGCGTTCTTTAGCTCCTTCATCCGTGTCTTTAGCTAGCTCGAGCATAAAAGTCATAGGCGAAATATTCAGACTCTCTTTAGGTGACAAAACATCCGGACGAAAGCGAAAGTTACCTCTTAGGCGCTTTAAAATCAGCTTGACAGCTTTTTCCCCTGTGCTATTGGGATGTTTAACATGAACTATATGCCCCTCTTTAAGATAAAGAGCAGCACCATCATCAAGGAAAAGAGCTCCCTTTTTATGAGAGACCAACATCATTTGCAAAACTATGGCACAACCACCTACAAGCTCGAGGCGTCCCCTAATAGTGTGAGAATCACGACGTCTAAGTAATGCTGCTACACGTGCTAATAGTTCATTAACATCGAAAGGTTTTCCTAGAAAATCGTCTGCATTTTCAAGGCCTTTAAGGCGAGTGTCCAAGTCATTTTGAGCAGTTAAGACTAGTACTTGTATTTCTTGTAGATTCAAATCGGAGCGTATTTTTTTAATCAAATTCAAGCCGGGCATGTCTGGTAAGTCTAAATCAATAATTGCCAAATCTGGTTGATGACTTTTCATTTCATTAAATGCTTGTTGTCCCGAAGTATAGGTAGAAACTCTATATCCCCTTTTTACTAGTAAATCATTTAGAAATCTGATTAGTACAGGACCATCTTCAACAAGTGCTATGTGTGTCACGCTTATTATTTCCTTATTTACAACTAAATTTTGCTCATACCAAGTTAAGTCAATAAAGACTTATTTTAAATTACTGTATTCTAAAGAAAATGCAATCACTTAAACATGACACTATATTGACACAATGTTACTTAGAAGGAAATGTAAGTCGTAAAATCAAAAAGAAAATACTTTGCGCAGAAAATTTGACAGTAGTACACTCAACTTTTATAATATTTACATGAATGCCGAAAGATTTACAGAATCAGCTTTACAAATGATTGCCAGTGCCCAGCAAATAGCACGCACTAGGCAACATCAAACAATTGTGCCAGCACATTTAGCTACCGCTTTAGTTGCAGATGCTGGCTCTGTTTCTGCTCGAGTAGTAGAAAGAGCTGATGGCAACTTACAGAATATCCAAGCAAATCTTGAAAAGGTACTAAACAAATTACCCCAAGTCGAGGGTGGTGGTGAACAGTACATGTCAGGAGAAGTAGGCCGTGTCTTTGATAAGGCAGAGGCTATTTCTAAAGATTGGAATGACAATTTTATAGCAGTAGATACTTTGTTAGTGGCATTAAGAGAAGCGAGTGGCGAGGGCATAAAGAGTTTTCCTGATGCCAAAAAACTAAAAGAAGCTGCCCAAGAAATGAGAGGAGGTAGACAAGTGGACTCAAAAACTGCAGAAAATACATTCGAAGCTTTAGAGCGCTATGGAATAGATTTAACTAAACAAGCCTTGGATGGCAAACTTGACCCAGTTATAGGCCGTGATGAGGAAATCCGCCGAGCCATTCAAATATTACTTAGACGTACTAAAAATAACCCAGTATTAATAGGTGAGCCGGGGGTAGGAAAGACTGCTATTGTTGAAGGCTTAGCTCAACGCATAATCAATAAAGATATTCCTGAAGGCTTGCAAGGTAAGCGCGTGGTGCAGTTAGATATGGGCTCACTCTTAGCAGGCGCTAAATATCGTGGTGAGTTCGAGGAACGCTTAAAGGCTGTAATCAATGAGACTGTACAGTCTAAAGGTGAAATCATCCTTTTTATAGACGAGTTGCACACTATTGTGGGAGCAGGTAAAGCAGAAGGTGCCGTAGATGCTGGCAATATGCTTAAGCCTCCCTTAGCAAGGGGTGAGCTTAGGATGGTTGGTGCTACTACTTTGAATGAGTACCGAGCTATCGAGAAAGATGCTGCTTTGGAACGTCGTTTTCAACCTATAGTTGTTGACGAGCCCTCTGTAGAGGAAAGCATCTCTATTTTGCGGGGCATAAAAGAAAAGTATGAAGTCCACCACGGAGTACGTATTGCTGACCCAGCTATTATTAGTGCTGCTACCCTATCACATCGCTACATCGCTGATAGGCAACTACCTGATAAAGCTATTGATTTAATTGATGAATCAGCTAGTCGCATTCGTGTACAGCTTGACTCATTGCCTGAAGAAATAGATGCCTTGCGTCGCCGCAAGCTGCAACTAGAAATAGAGCAAGAAGCCTTAAAACGTGAGAGTGATACGGATTCTGCCAATAGACTTTTGCGCATAGAGGAAGAGCTTAGGTTAATAGAAGACAGCATAAATAAAGCTCAATCTGATTGGGAGAGTGAGCGCAAGCTTTTAGAGGGTGTGCGCCAAGTCCAAGAACAACTTGATAGTGTGCGCACACAGGTCGAAGCTTCTGAACGTGATTATGATTTAAATAAAGCTGCTGAGCTGCGCTATGGCACATTACCTAAATTAGAACAACAACTCAAAGAAAATACTGAAAAGCTCGAGAATGCCAAATACGTGCGTTTAGAGGTAGGTGAAAACGAAGTTGCTGAAGTAGTCAGTCGCTGGACAAATATTCCTATTGCCAAACTCATAGAAGGCGAACGGGAAAAACTTTTGCGCTTAGAAGAAGAGTTACATAAACGCGTAATTGGTCAAGACGAAGCTATAGGAGCAGTAAGTGATGCCATTCGCCGTTCTCGAGCTGGTCTAGCTGATCCCAATAAACCTATAGGCTCCTTTATCTTCTTAGGGCCTACTGGAGTAGGTAAGACTGAAACTGCTAAAGCACTAGCAACTGAGTTATTTGATAGTGAAGAAAACATGATTCGTTTAGATATGAGTGAGTATATGGAAAAGCATACTGTAGCTAGGCTTATAGGTGCTCCTCCCGGTTATATTGGTTATGAAGAAGGTGGACAGCTTACTGAAGCTGTTAGAAGAAAGCCTTATAGTGTTTTACTCTTTGATGAAATTGAAAAAGCTCATCCTGACGTTTTTAATACGCTTTTGCAACTTCTCGACGATGGACGTTTAACTGATTCACAAGGGCGCACAGTTGATTTTCGCAACACTGTAGTCATTATGACTAGTAATATTGGCAGTCCGCAGATTTTAGAAGCTAGCCGCAGTGGTGCTAGCTATGAAAGCATCAAAAATACTGTCTTTAATGAATTGCAAAAACACTTCCGCCCTGAGTTCTTAAACCGTGTGGATGATACTATTGTTTTCCATGCGCTCGAGCAAAATCAAGTACAAGAAATCGCTAACATTCAGTTAGGCTTCGTAAGTGAGCGCCTAGCAGACAGGCACATTACCCTTCAGTTCTCAAGTGGAGCCATGGAACATTTAGCTCGAGTGGGTTATGACCCTGTCTTTGGTGCTAGGCCCTTAAAGCGTGCGATACAGCAGTTCATTGAAACGCCTTTATCACGCAAGATTATAGCAGGTGACATTCAAGATGGTGATTTGGTAAGGGTTGAGCCAGCTGCACAAGGGTTCAGTTTTGAGGTAGAAGAGGTGCAAGAAGTTTTAAATTAATCAGATAGACACAATGGCTCCCCTTTTCATAAAGATGGGAGCTTTTTTGCTATTACTCTCAAAACCTATGGTCTTCATCAAAATCTTCTTGAAGTTTAAGCAAGGCAATATCTGGTACAACTAAACATCTTACTTTAGGGGGTTTTGGGTACTAATCATCAAGAGTTTGAACTAAAAAAATAACCTTGTTTAGAACATACTTAAGCAACTCAAGGGTGGCAAAGTATCCGGTCAAAGCGACGTTTATGCCCAATTGAATTTACACCCTCGTACAAAGCAATTGCAAGGTGCAAAAAACCATGATAAATTATGCTCCCTCTTCATACTCAAACATTAGTCCTAGGGCATGTGGATATGACAAATCAGAAATTGCACGCATTAGATATCAAAACCAAACTAGCCAGTCTCAGGACAGCTATCTGTTAGAAAATGTGAATTCCAAAAAAAATTGCAGGATAGCCTATATTTGCGAGAAGCTTTAGTTGTTAACCACATAATCTTTACCAGATTGCAGAGGAGCTTATGCGTCAGCATCAGGATTATCCAAGGTATTTAAGAGTAGCGTTTTTGATTTCACACTCTAGGTGTCCACACGCCCTAGCACGCAACCTCTGAAATGCTACCAATTTTATAGAGCTCGAGAAACATCTGTTTCTGAGGGCTTTAATTTGAATTACCTTGCTTTGACCGGATGTTCCCCTGTGTCAACATGTATATTTAAAGCTAGAACGGCCCTTAAAAATCAGTTCAAACTCTTGAATCATATCCTTTTTAGCGGGAAAAACATGCTAGTGAGCATATTAGCTATGCAGTTAACATGAAAAATATGTTCTGCTCCTATTAGTGTACAAATCTCCATTTATTAGCTCGAGCCAATCACTCTCAATAGCCCCTTTTCAATAAGAGCATAAACATCCTCAGCAGTTAATTTATAGCGTGTGACTGCTTGTAATTATGGTCTTTCAAAAGATACTGAAGAAGTGGAGGCTTTGATTCAAATAAAGTAGTGCTCATAAAATTAAGCTTAGTAAATTATAAATAAGAGATACATAATGTCACAGACACAAATGTTATACACCAATTTGATTTATGAATTGTTTCAGCCTTGTTGTTGTGCCTGCTCATATGCTTTTTGGTAGAGAGGCACTATACAATCCTCACAAAAAGAATTCTCTGCACATTTCCTAGCTGCTTTCGAAAATTGTGCGTATAAAACATCATTACTTAAAAGTTTAATGGCTGAGTCTGTCATTGCTTTTACATCACCTAAAGGATGTAGAAAACCAGTCTCACCGCTTAGCACAACCTCGGGGATGCCTCCGATATTGCTAGCTATTACAGGCACACCACTAGCCATAGCTTCTAAAGCAGCTAAACCAAAGGACTCTTTGGCACTAGGTAGCAGAAATAAATCACTGATTGCTAGCAAGGCCTCAATTTGAGGGAATGTGCCTAGAAAAGAAACCCTACCACTAATATGCAATTCTTGCGCTAGCTCTAAACAGTTAGGTCTTTCAGGACCATCACCTAACATTAATAGTCTAGCACCTATTTGCTCAGCAACTTTAGCAAATATATGTATAACATCTGGAGTACGCTTTACCTCACGGAAATTGGAAATATGGATGAGCAATTTCTCATCTGGATGAGCATATCGTAAGCGCAATTCGGGATTAGTACTAGGCTTAAAACGCTCTAGCTCAACAGAGTTAGGAATAACTTCAATACCACAGTTTATTCCCATTTCTTCATGGGTGTAATCAGCCAAATATTGACTAACTGCTGTTACCACATCAGATTTCTCTATTGAGTATTGAGTAGTGCGCAAATATGCCCTGTCTAGTCCTACAAGGGTAACATCAGTGCCATGCAAAGTAGTAACTACTGCTGGTGGCTTGCAGGTATTACAAATTTTAACCATATCTTTAGCTAATAAAGCAGCAGTTGCATGAGGTACAGCGTAATGGGCGTGAATTACTTCAATCTGATATTCTTCTATTACCTCAGCTAGTTTTGAAGCTTCAGAAAGAGTGGTTAGTGGCGAACTAAACAGCGGATAGGTCATATTTTGTACTTGATGATAATAAACATTGTGCTGACTCAAATCAGTTAAGCGAAAAGGTGTACGGTCAGCTACAAAATGTACAGTATGACCTCTTTTAGCAAAGCAAAGGCCCAATTCTGTAGCAACAACGCCACTACCTCCAGCACTGCTGTGTAGCAAAACAGCTATGTTCATGGAACTATAAAAGGTCTTAGACGCTCACGCAAATCTTCAGGTACAGTTATAGGTTTGTTAGTCTTATAGTCAAAATGCACTATTACAGAATTGGCTTCTGCTGCTAGCTCCTCATCAGCATAAATATCATGGTTCATAGTTATGCTGCTGTTGCCTATCCTTTTAATGTAAGTATTCACATAAACCTTTTGCAAATAGGTTGCTTGGGCACGAAAGTTTATGTTTAGACAAGCCAGGATGAAATTACCTGCTAAGACATCAATATGTTTTAACAGCTCTAAACGACCAAGCTCTGCGTAAAGCGCATAGCTACTATTATTTATATGCCGCAGAGCATCTGTATCATTAAAACGAACTTGTATGTCAGTACGGTGTGTTTTCATAGTTGGATTTTAACTTAGATTGAAATAAATTATGCACGCTCCACAGTAATAGGCTGCTTATGGATTCTGTAGGAACTAGTTTTAGAAAGAACTTGTGAAACAAGCCCTTTTGGTACATCTACCAAGGTATGCTCTTCCTCTATACTTATTTTGCCAATAGAATGACCAGGAATACCAGAATGGTGAGCAATAGTACCCACTACATCATTAGGTCTAACACCATGTGCTTTACCTTTGCTAAGAGTGAGCTGAACCATTCCTTTTTCTGGAAAACCATTACGGTCAGATTTCTTTTTCCTTCTTTTACCAGTTTCTCTAGATTGCTTATAACGTTCTTTGCGTAATTCACTAATAGGAGCAATAGGGCGTGCTTTTTCTTCTGCTCGAGCCAGCTTCAGAGCCACGGCAGCAACCTCTACAGGCTCATACCCTTCCTCTAACAATTTCCCCACCATTTTCCGCTCTTTTTGGCAACGGCCACGCTGTAACCAAACCATAACTTGATTAAGTAGTTTCTTTTCTCGATGTTCTTGAATGTCCTCTACTGTTGGCAAAGTTGCAGATGTAATCTTTTGCTTTGTATAGCGCTCAATTCTACTTAAATGACGCATCTCCTTGGGAGGCAGCAATGAAACTGCAATACCCGTCTTACCAACTCTTCCTGTACGCCCAATACGGTGTACATATACCTCTGGATCTAAGGGTAAGTCATAATTAAAGACATGCGAAACATCATCAATATCTAACCCACGTGCAGCTACATCAGTAGCTACTAGCACTTTAATTTGATAATTTTTAAAACGCTCTAAGACTCTCACACGGGCATCTTGGCTTAGGTCCCCATTAAGAGCCTCTGCTGGAAAATTACGAGCTATTAATTCATTTGCTAAGCTACTGGTACCAGCCCTAGTTCTTGCAAACACAATGGCTCGAGTAATCTCCTCAATTTCAAATAGACGAGTAAGGGCAGCTAATTTGTCTTTTTCATTAATCAAATAATAGCGTTGTTCAATAGCATCAACAGTAAGTCGTTTATGCTCTATTGTGATAGGCTCTGGCTCATTCATATACTTAGCAGCTAGACGGCGAATTTCTCTTGGCATAGTTGCAGAAAAAAGAGCTGTTTGGCGGCTATTTGGAGTTTGTTCTAAAATAGCTTCAATATCTTCAACAAACCCCATGCTAAGCATTTCATCTGCCTCATCAAGGACAACTGTTTGTACTTTGCTAAGATCAAGTACTTTTTGTTGGATTAAATCAAGCAAGCGCCCTGGTGTACCGACAACAATATCAACTCCCTTTTTTAGAAGATGGATTTGACGTCTATAAGCTTGACCTCCATAGATTGCTAACACTTTTACACCACGATGACGGCCATATTCATACATAGATTTTGCTACTTGAATAGCTAGCTCTCTAGTAGGGGCCATTACTAAACTTTGCACCTTCTTCTTTTCTGGAACAAGCTTATGTAAAATAGGCAATGAAAAAGCTGCTGTTTTACCCGTCCCTGTTTGCGCTTGGCCAATTACATCTTGACCTGTTAACATTACTGGAATTATTGCTGATTGTATAGGCGTTGGCTTAGTGTAACCAAGGTCAGAAATTGCCTGCAATAATTGTGGATGCAATTTTAATTCAATAAATTCTGTTTCCATATTCATATGCTCCTACTTAGGCTTTGATTTGTATTCTCTGTTGCATAGTCTTTATATTGCATGGTCTTTGCAGGGCATTTCTTTGCAGGGCATTTCTTTGTTGTTTGCCAACAACCATTTTGCCTTGTAAATATGAGCTTGGATTTTGCAAAAAAATCACCCGACTAGAAGTCGGGTAATCACTTGGAATATTCAAAGCAAGTTTCTTCGACTACATATCTTAAGATGAAAGCGTAAGATTTTAGGGATTCACACCCATGCCTACTAGTCTATAAGCAAATAGATACTTCTTAATAGTGTGATTATTTAGCGTAATGACGCTCTTTATCACAAACCATAGAATGTACTATAGCACAAGTTATTTCTTTAGGTAAGGTAGAAGTAGCCAGAAATCATTAGCTGGCACAGCAAACACCTACTAACTACTAAGTCTTAACCACTACTTTAAATTCTAATAGGAACCCCTGAGTATTTGAAAAAAGGACACTCAAGTGCTTTACCTAGTAGGTAAATGATCACATAATCTGACAAAAAACATACGAATATGGATTTTCTGAGGGGCACAAGTTATTGGCTTTCTTTACAGCAGCTAAAAATAGTGCTTGCTTTTTGTTTGCAGGATAAAGCTTGTATAGCTCTTCTTCTTTTTTAGAAGGGATTTGTATTACAGTAAAGCAAGGCATAATCTCTTCAATTAAAAGTTGATGAGCTGTACTATTAATGTAACTTTTGTCAAATTCTCTATTTGGTGAAATGATATTTGTTAGGTTAATACTTTCCATGTGGGTTGAATAAAATCTCCTATATAGTATTACAGCGCAATGTCATGGAATATAACTCCTAGACAATATAGCAAGAGTACGTTTTCGATGCGAAGCATAAGCAGTATAATTTCTGCGCTGATAGTAACGAATTAGATTTAGTGATTGAGCTATTGTCAATCTAGGTAACGGTATTGCTGCCTTGAGCAGCACTCTTGCCTGTGGCAAAGTTAAAGCTGGAGACTTTTCTCCTAACATTAAACGCATCCTCACCAGAAAATGATGTGCTAGACAAGTTAATAGTATATGGTGATGCCAACCTAAGTAGCTTCTAGTTTCGTAGTGATCAAGCCCCAGTTCTTCTTTTGATTCCTCAAACGATGTTTCTATCGGCCATCTCATTCCACTTAGCCACACTAATGTTTCTAGGCTGACTTCTTCTGAGTCATTGCACAAATAATAGCTTATCTCTCTTTTCTCATTTAGGTTACGCCGAATTACCAACCACAGTTCCACTGGCTCTTCTTCTCCCCTTGTTTCCCATATTCGCTCAAAGGCAAATTCACATACTATTGGCCCTTTACTTCCTTCTTTCACTACATGTTTACTCCATTTTTCTGCTTCTATTTCCTTTGCTAACTCATCTATCCGTATTGATTCAATATTTGCCCTTGCTAGTTTCGGCTTCCTTCCCCTACCTTTATATTCAGGTACCTTGACCTCTGGCTTCTCCTTGTATACCTGCGTATCGCAAGATACTGCTGTAAAGTACTTTTTTCCTAATTCAGCTACTCCATCTCTAAACTCGATATTATTTCCATACAATGCATCTGCTAGCACATATTCAAAGCTCAAATGCCCTCTCTCTTCTGTCTTTTTTATCATTCCTAACGCTATTTCTGGTTTGGTTCTAAATTCTAGATCCTTTGGCACTCCACATTCTTCCCTTTTTTGTTCATGCTCTTTATCAAACCATTGTTCTGGTAAGTACAACTGCCCTTCTGTTAAGGTATGTCCTTTGTTACTGGCATACCCTAGGTATACTCCTACTTGACTGTTCTCCACTTTTCCTACTGATCCACAATATTGCCTTGCTACTCCTACTGAGCTTTTTCCTTGTTTTACATTCCCTGATTCATCAACTATCAGTACTCCATCATTACCTAAACTTTCTGCAATAAGTTTTTGATGCGTGTCAATCACAGGTTCTAACTGCCAAGGGCTTTGTCCTACAAAGTTTTGCATGCTACGGACATTCAGTCCTATTGATAGTGCCATTGCTTCTATATTTTTTCGATCAAGGTTGCTTAACAAACCTTTTAGATAATGTCCTGTCCAGATCAAACTTTCAGGTCGTTTAAATGCTTCTTCAAACTCTGCTACGTATTCTTTGAGTTCTTTTGCTAGCGCTTCTATATCTGCTTCAACTAAGTTGCATTCTGGAGGACTTAAATTTACGGCCTCTTCTAATATTTCATTGTGTGCTTTATAAATGTTTTTCATAGCCTTAATTTATTATTCACACTCGCACTTTTTTCGCACTTCCCCTTACTTAATATGCAACATTGCGCTGTAATAATAGTTGTTATTTTAATAGCTATAGTTAACAAATTTCTGACTTTGCTAACTAAAATCGAATTTTGAGTGAACTGCACTTTACAATCATTAAAACCAGAGAAATATAGCCTCTTCTATATAAAATGATTTAATTAGGTCGTTTCCCATTATTTCCCCAAGACTATCAATTACTAAAGAAAGGGCTATAAAGGGTTATGATTTTCAGGAAAAATAGTTATGATTAATTGCTTAATATTTTTATTGCCTACACATGTGGACAAACCTTTGCTGGCAGAGGTACACAAAGAGTTACCACTGAATAGAAATTTAATTAAGTGTTTTGTAAGTATTGTTATTCTTAACATGAGCTATGTTGGAAAAAGTTAACCATAATGAATTAGTAGGCAGGGGATTAAAATAGCAAAAATTGCAGTTGTTGATGACTATTTTGTAACAACTAGATTACTTAAAAGTGTTCTTGAAAACGAAGGTCACTCGGTGTTTACATATGGTGACCCTTCTAAAATAGAAGAGAAGCTCATTGGTTACCAACCTGACATAATTTTACTAGATATCAATATGCCTCATCGTACTGGTCTAGAGGTTTTGTCTTCACTCAAAAACGATAGAAGGATTAAGGATATACCTGTTATCCTAATGAGCGCTAACAACGATTTGAAAATTATTAAAGAGGGCTTACAACAAGGTGCAGTTGATTACATCACCAAGCCTTTTTCAATAGGGCGCATTGTCTCAGCAGTGTCTCAACACTTACCAAAAGGAAGGAAAAAAGGAGGGGGTTGAATTAATAAGTCTATCTAGAATCGCCGAATACTGCTGCCCACACTCCCTCTCCGAAATAGATACCAACTACTACACCTCTCATTCCAAAACAGAGCTTGGGAACAAGCTGATAAAGTTTTGTGAATTCATTTCAAAACGTCTAATCTTTAGCCGTTTAAAGTATTGGCTTGCACTTGGAGAACTTAAATCACATAGAAAATAAGCTGAGAATTTACAAAGAACTTATTCTCAACTACCACAATGCTTTAGACCTGATGTCAGATAAGGCTCTGACTACATTAGATGACAAAATTGCTGATAGTCTTTTATTTGCTGAAGTTATCAATAAACTGCACTCTAATACCACAGTTAGAATACTTGATGTTGGTTCAGGTGTTGGTTTACCTGCTATTCCTGTAGCTATTACTTTACCTCAGCATAAAGTGTTCCTAACCGAGCGTAGGCAAAGGCGGGCTAGTTTTTTAAAACTGTCTTTAGGGCAGCTCGAGCTCAATAATGCCTATGTTTTTGCCAAAGATGTAAAAAATCTTACTATACCTGAGATGTCTGGAGCTGTCAGAATTATAACTGCTCAAGCAGTAGGCAGCTTTACTTTGCTTTATAATTTGACAAAGCATTTGCATGCTAAAAACTTTACTTTAATTACTTCTAAAGGAGATAATTGGATGAGAGAGAAACAGGAACTTGAGGAGGATTGCCAGCTAAAAATACTTAGTACTCAAGAAGTTAGTTTAAAAACACATGGTACACTCATAGCATTACACTTTTGAGGGTTTAAATACCCATTGCGGAGAAGAGTTATGATTATTGGCATTATTAACCAAAAAGGTGGTGTAGGCAAAACCACCACAGCAATAAACATTTCAGCAGCCTTAGCTGAACGATACAAGGTTCTTTTAATGGATCTAGACCCTCAGGGCAATGCTAGTAGTGGCCTTGGTATAACCACGCCAGAAAAAAGCGTTTACGACGTTCTAGCAGGCAATATGACTCCTGCAGAAGCAATATATGATACAGCAATTGATGGCCTTAAATTGATACCTGCTACTACAGATTTAGCAGGAGCAGCGCTCGAGCTTGACGCTACTAAAGAAAATCTTTACTTATTAAAAGAAGCATTAGGAGTAATCAAAGAAGACTATGATTTCATCTTCCTAGACGCCCCTCCTTCTATTGGTAGCTTGACACTTAACATCTTAGTAGCATCCGAGGCTGTTATTATTCCTTTACAGGCAGAGTATTATGCATTAGAGGGTGTAGCAGGGCTAAGTGATACTATTGAGCGCATCAAATCAGCCTATAATCCTGATTTAAATATTCTAGGTGTTATACTTACTATGTTTGATGGTCGTACTAAACTTTCTCAAGAGGTTGAAGACAATGTCCGCCAGTACTTCGGTGATAAGGTTTTTTGGAATGTTATCCCTCGTAACATTCGTCTTGCAGAAGCTCCTTCTTATGGGCAAACTATCTTTGAGTATGCTCCTACATCACAAGGTGCTGCAATGTACCGCCGCTTTGCTGAGGAGGTGATGCAACGTGCCGGCAAAGTCTAAAAGACCGGGTTTAGGACGTGGACTTGATGCACTTTTACCTAAACCAGACACAAAATCTAATAATGGTGAAGATAGTAGTGTAAAAGAGATAACAATAGATGCTTTACGCGTTTCTCCCTTTCAACCACGTAAACATATTGATGCCGAAGCTATGGCTGAGCTAGTAAGTTCTGTAGCGGAAAAAGGTATATTACAACCACTTTTAGTGAGACCAAGTCAAGACGGCTATGAAATAGTAGCTGGTGAGAGGCGTTTCCGAGCAGCACAAGAAGCAAAATTAAGTAAGGTTCCTATAATTATCAAAGAATTAAGCAATCAAGAAGCTTTAGAGATTGCCATAATTGAAAATTTGCAGCGTGAGGACCTAAATCCAGTAGAAGAAGCAAGGGCTTTTAAACAACTTATGGAGTTTGGAGTAAGCCAAGAAGATGTTGCTAAAGCTATAGGTAAAAGCCGCAGTTCAGTATCAAACACTCTTAGACTTTTAAACCTAAGCAAAGAGGCCTTAGAAGCCCTAGAGAACTGGAAAATAAGTGCAGGACATGCAAGGGCTATTTTGAGTCAACCTGAAGAGCACCAAGAGTGGGCACTTGGGGAAATCTTAAGTAAGAATTTAAGTGTTCGTGAGGCTGAAAAACTAAAATTTACTGTGCTAGAAGATAAGCCCAGCCATAAAAAGGCTGAAAAACACTATGGACATCTCGAAGAAGATCTAGCTAGACATGTAGGTGCTAAAGTAAGAATTTCTGGAAAAGACAAGGGTAGATTAGAACTCCACTTTCACTCTTTTGATGAGCTTCAAAGGCTATTAGATATGCTTGGTTATCAAGCATAGTTTAAAGGAAGGGAAGGGTAATTATAAAGGTTTTGCTTACTGAATAATGCCATTAGTATAACGATCTTCAAAATGTAATTCTTGTAAATTACTTAATTCAGATACAAGGTTTAAATTGTTAATTGGTGTTTCCCATAAAGAAAGTTTTTGTAGCTTGCTCAAGTTTACTAAAGGGCTTATGTCCTTAACTTGTGTACTATTAAGGGAAAGCTTTTTTAGATTGTTTAATTTAGCTAAAGAGTTTATATCATTTACTTGAGTTTCACTGATATCGACCTCTTGCAAAGTATTTAATTGAGCAAGAACACTCACATCACTAATTTGTGTTTTACTAAGATCAAGTTTTTGCAAGTTATTTAGAGCATTTAAATTACTAATATCTCTAATTTGTGTCTTACTAAGGTTTAACTCTTCCAAATTACTTAAATTAGCTAAGGGGTGAGTATTAGTGATTTGTGTTTGGCTGAGGTCAAGCTTTTGTAAATGGTCTAACTTAGTTAGAAAAGTTAAGTCACTGACTTGAGTGGAGCTAAGATGAAGGACTTTAAGGTTATCCAAGTTAGCTAAAAGATTTACATCACTAACTTGGGTGTGGCTTAAGGAAAGCTCTTGCAAATTATGTAAGTTAATTAAGGGGCTTTATGTCGCTAATCTTTGTACGGCTCAGAAAAAGCTTCTGTAAATTATTATTACAGCGCAATGTTGCATATTAAGTAAGGGGAAGTGCGAAAAAAGTGCGAGTGTGAATAATAAATTAAGGCTATGAAAAAACATTTATAAAGCACACAATGAAATATTAGAAGAGGCCGTAAATTTAAGTCCTCCAGAATGCAACTTAGTTGAAGCAGATATAGAAGCGCTAGCAAAAGAACTCAAAGAATACGTAGCAGAGTAAGAAGCAGACCTGAAAGTTTGAAGGACATTATCTAAAAGGTTTGTTAAGCAACCTTGATCGAAAAAATATAGAAGCAATGGCACTATCAATAGGACTGAATGTTAGCATGCAAAACTTTGTAGGACAAAGCCCTTGGCAGTTAGAACCTGTGATTGGCATCAAAAACTTATTGCAGAAAGTTTAGGTAATGATGGAGTAACTGATAGTTGATGAATCAGGGAATGTAAAACAAGGAAAAAGCTCAGTAGGAGTAGCAAGGCAATATTGTGGATCAGTAGGAAAAGTGGAGAACAGTCAAGTAGGAGTATACCTAGGGTATGCCAGTAACAAAGGACATACCTTAACAGAAGGGCAGTTGTACTTACCAGAACAATGGTTTGATAAAGAGCATGAACAAAAAAGGGAAGAATGTGGAGTGCCAAAGGATCTAGAATGTTAGAACCAAACCAGAAATAGCGTTAGGAATGATAAAAAAGACAGAAGAGAGAGGCGTTTGAGCTTTGAATATGTGCTAGCAGATGCATTGTATGGAAATAATATCGAGTTTAGAGATGGAGTAGCTGAATTAGGAAAAAAGTACTTTACAGCAGTATCTTGCGATACGCAGGTATACAAGGAGAAGCCAGAGGTCAAGGTACCTGAATATAAAGGTAGGGGAAGGAAGCCGAAACTAGCAAGGGCAAATATTGAATCAATACGGATAGATGAGTTAGCAAAGGAAATAGAAGCAGAAAAATGGAGTAAACATGTAGTGAAAGAAGGAAGTAAAGGGCCAATAGTATGTGAATTTGCCTTTGAGCGAATATGGGAAACAAGGGGAGAAGAAGAGCCAGTGGAACTGTGGTTGGTAATTCGGCGTAACCTAAATGAGAAAAGAGAGATAAGCTATTATTTGTGCAATGACTCAGAAGAAGTCAGCCTAGAAACATTAGTGTGGCTAAGTGGAATGAGATGGCCGATAGAAACATCGTTTGAGGAATCAAAGCTCAGTAGGAGTAGCAAGGCAATATTGTGGATCAGTAGGAAAAGTGGAGAACAGTCAAGTAGGAGTATACCTAGGGTATGCCAGTAACAAAGGACATACCTTAACAGAAGGGCAGTTGTACTTACCAGAACAATGGTTTGATAAAGAGCATGAACAAAAAGGGAAGAATGTGGAGTGCCAAAGGATCTAGAATTTAGAACCAAACCAGAAATAGCGTTAGGAATGATAAAAAAGACAGAAGAGAGAGGGCGTTTGAGCTTTGAATATGTGCTAGCAGATGCATTGTATATAAGTTTGTTAATAAATTTATATCATCAACCTGTGTACCAAAAAGATTAAGTTCTTGCAAATTATGTAGATTAGCTAGAGGTTTTATGTCATTGACTTTTGTCAGATGAAGATCTAATTTTTGTAACCTTCTTAAGTTAGCTAGGGGACTTATATCGCTAACTTGTGCTAAACGAATGAAAACTCTAAGCAAATTATCTAATTTAGCTATAGGGCTTATATCACTAATTTGTATGCCAATCAGGATAAGTTCTTGCAAGTTAACCAAAGTTTTTGGGTCGAGACCAACTAAACTATCAATTTCTTCTTGGGAATTTAATCGTAAGCTTGTTATCTCTAATAAATGCCCAGCTGTTAGTGACTCACTTTTCCCCATGTCTAAATTTCTTAAGATAGCTTGCTTTAGTATTAAATTATTGATTTGAGCTTCTTGTTGATAAAGTTGGCCATGATTTTTTAGGAAAGAGTATTTTGCTTGTGCAGCTAAGTTTAGCTTTATAAGAGAAAACTCGAGCACCTCTTCCAAAGCATCCAAAATACACTGGGCATCACGATGGTTTTTGTTGTAGCAAGCATCTGCCTCAAAAATAGACTCTAGCGCTAAGGATTCTTGATGTTCTGACTTAATTCTAAGTGCAGTACGCTTAGATTGTATTGCTAGGCCTAAGGTAATCACAACAGGAAGTAATAGCAACACTATAAAAACTCGAGCAGCTCGTTTAGGTGTAAGAAAGAAAAGTAACCAACTAATTTCTTGAATTGCCTCAATGCGTGTTCGCCACGCCAACTTGAGAGCTGCCCATGACCATAACCATATCTCTTTATTAGTTTCATGGAGCTTTTCAAAGTCGCTAATCATCGTGTCTAGATAGGCTTTGTCTCGTTTTGGCACTAAAGCTCGAGCAAAATAAGTCAGAAAATTATGCTTCATAGTGTAGAATTAGCAAGGCTTTAAGCAAAAAATCAAATACTTTTTAGTATGCCATTAAAGTAACTACAGGAACCTAACAATTACAAATTACATTAATATTACAGCGCAATGTCATGGAATATAACTCCTAGACAATATAGCAAGAGTACGTTTTCGATGCGAAGCATAAGCAGTATAATTTCTGCGCTGATAGTAACGAATTAGATTTAGTGATTGAGCTATTGTCAATCTAGGTAACGGTATTGCTGCCTTGAGCAGCACTCTTGCCTGTGGCAAAGTTAAAGCTGGAGACTTTTCTCCTAACATTAAACGCATCCTCACCAGAAAATGATGTGCTAGACAAGTTAATAGTATATGGTGATGCCAACCTAAGTAGCTTCTAGTTTCGTAGTGATCAAGCCCCAGTTCTTCTTTTGATTCCTCAAACGATGTTTCTATCGGCCATCTCATTCCACTTAGCCACACTAATGTTTCTAGGCTGACTTCTTCTGAGTCATTGCACAAATAATAGCTTATCTCTCTTTTCTCATTTAGGTTACGCCGAATTACCAACCACAGTTCCACTGGCTCTTCTTCTCCCCTTGTTTCCCATATTCGCTCAAAGGCAAATTCACATACTATTGGCCCTTTACTTCCTTCTTTCACTACATGTTTACTCCATTTTTCTGCTTCTATTTCCTTTGCTAACTCATCTATCCGTATTGATTCAATATTTGCCCTTGCTAGTTTCGGCTTCCTTCCCCTACCTTTATATTCAGGTACCTTGACCTCTGGCTTCTCCTTGTATACCTGCGTATCGCAAGATACTGCTGTAAAGTACTTTTTTCCTAATTCAGCTACTCCATCTCTAAACTCGATATTATTTCCATACAATGCATCTGCTAGCACATATTCAAAGCTCAAACGCCCTCTCTCTTCTGTCTTTTTTATCATTCCTAACGCTATTTCTGGTTTGGTTCTAAATTCTAGATCCTTTGGCACTCCACATTCTTCCCTTTTTTGTTCATGCTCTTTATCAAACCATTGTTCTGGTAAGTACAACTGCCCTTCTGTTAAGGTATGTCCTTTGTTACTGGCATACCCTAGGTATACTCCTACTTGACTGTTCTCCACTTTTCCTACTGATCCACAATATTGCCTTGCTACTCCTACTGAGCTTTTTCCTTGTTTTACATTCCCTGATTCATCAACTATCAGTACTCCATCATTACCTAAACTTTCTGCAATAAGTTTTTGATGCGTGTCAATCACAGGTTCTAACTGCCAAGGGCTTTGTCCTACAAAGTTTTGCATGCTACGGACATTCAGTCCTATTGATAGTGCCATTGCTTCTATATTTTTTCGATCAAGGTTGCTTAACAAACCTTTTAGATAATGTCCTGTCCAGATCAAACTTTCAGGTCGTTTAAATGCTTCTTCAAACTCTGCTACGTATTCTTTGAGTTCTTTTGCTAGCGCTTCTATATCTGCTTCAACTAAGTTGCATTCTGGAGGACTTAAATTTACGGCCTCTTCTAATATTTCATTGTGTGCTTTATAAATGTTTTTCATAGCCTTAATTTATTATTCACACTCGCACTTTTTTCGCACTTCCCCTTACTTAATATGCAACATTGCGCTGTAATATTAACATCTATTTTTATTTTTTGAAGAGTTGCATAAACCTTAGCCAAAAGTAAAGATCTTTCTACTTAAAAAAACTAACAAGTGGTTTATTGATATTTCTTGTGCATCTTTACCCATATAGCATTTTCCTTTTTAACCTGACCCATTATTGAGTTATCAGTTTATCACACAGCATTTTAGCCTCTCATAAAATTATGTCATTAAATCACAAGAAGTGAAAAGTATTACTCACTGGTAATTAAATCAAAAAACAAGAGTATACCCTTACATTTATAGAAATTAAAGTTGCAAGTATTTGAATAAATATTTATTGTAACATCTTTCCATAGGTGGTTGATTGGTATAGCCACAGTGTTTGAACCAAGCTTGAGCATCATTGGTATTAACTGTTTCTAAAGCTTTTTTGACAGAGGTGTTTAATTTCTTTTTGTCCCAAGTTTCTAAAGCACGTAGGTGGGATTTTGCTTTTGACCAGCAATGTTCTATCGGATTGAACTCAGGGCTGTATGGTGGCAAATAGATCAATGTGGCTCCCCTGCTTTCTATTAATTCACGTACCCTTTTTACTATGTGTGCTGTTGAATTATCCATCAAAACTATTTGTCCCACCTTTAAAACTGGACATAGTATTTCTTCTAGAAATACTGCAAATACTTCTCCTGTTACAGTTTCATCAATACAGAAACTAGCGATTACTCCTTCTAGAGTCATTGCACCTATTAAGTTTGCAATTTTATGTTTCTTGCTTGGTATAGAGCAATAAGCTCTTTCTCCTCGTTGCGAACGGGCATAAATCCTAGTCATGTTTAGATAAAGACCTGTTTCATCAATAAATACAAGCCTATTTGCTCTAAGAGCTTTCTTTAACTGTAAAAAGGCTTTTCGTTTTGCTGCAATGTCTTCACGATCTTGCTCTCTAGCACGCAAAGTCTTTTTTTATAAGTCCAGTTAATCTTTTCTATTGCCCTATACATACTAGTGCTACTGACTTTAACGCCAGTCTTTTGCTCAAAAGCTGTGCAGAGTTCAGCCAAGGTCATGTCTGATTGCTTTTCTAACAATTTTTTTATTAGTGAAAGTTGTTTTGTGTTTACAGCAGGTTTACGACCCCTATTGTGTTCCCTAGGCAATAATCCGCCTGTTTCTCGATAAAGTCTTAGATAGGCTTTAACTGTAGTAGGGCTGACTAAAAACCTTTTAGCCAGCTCATATTGAGAACCTTCGCCATCTAGGTAAGATTGAACAACGCGTTGTCGCAAACCTAAGGAGTAACTTGCCATGGAAAGAGGATAACTCATATTAACTTACTAGGACAATAAGAAATGGTTTTGTGGATTCATTGACTAGAACAACTAGAAAAAGATAATGTTTCTAGAAAGGGTGTTTTTATTAGAAAAAATTCTAATTTAACGTCAACACTAGACGGTGTTTCTAGTTGTTTACAACACAGTGTAAAATCAAGTCTGCTTTTGTGCAATACTGACTCTTACTACGAATCCAAGAGCGCTCTTAGGGTAATTAAAATGAGAATATTTGCATTTTGGGTAAATTGGTAAGAATACTAATAAACACTTTATAGTACAACTACAAAGATACTTTTAGTATAGAAGAAAACTACTCAAGTTTTTCCAAATTTACTCAAATTGGGCGTTTTGCCGATACTTGGGTCGGGTTAAAAAGGAAAATGCTATATCATAAGCTTTCTGAATTAGGTCATAGAAAAAGCCTACACCTTCAGAGGTTAGAGTTACAGTATCATCAGTTAGGTTTAAATCAATAAAGTTGTATTTTCCCCATTCTTGAAAATAATCATAAACATAGCTTCCAAATTTTTTAGCAAGTTCTTGCCTTACAGGAAGATCTTTATTACGACTGGAATTACGCAGGGGGAGAAATAAAGTAAAATAGGGCTCAATCAGAACCAAGGAGCCCTAAGATGAGTCTAACACAAAGAATAGTTAAAGCACTAGAAGCCCTGTTAAAAGCAGTTGAAGCAAATGCTTCTTCAGCTATGGCAGATGGAATGGAGTGTTCACACGACACTATCTATAGAGCGTTGTTAGTAGACTCAATTCTAGCAAAGGTAAGTGAGATAGCTATAGGTTTAAAAATGCTGGTAGGTGAGCTTGAAGGAGGCTACTTGGTTCTTGATGATACAGTAATAGCAAGATCAGGAAGAGGTAAAATGTGGTTACCGAAATTACGAGATGGCAATGGACACTATTGCTATGGTTTCGGAATAGTTCTGCTGATCTGGACAGATGGTAAAGTTCGAATACCCTTAAAGATAAAACTTTACTTTGGAGAGGTAAGCAAGCAAGAACTAGCATTGGAGTTATTAGCATGGGCAAAAGAAAAAGGGCTAAAACCTGATTATGTACTATTTGACTCATGGTACGGTTCAAAGAAGATTCTGAAACAGATACATGCCTACAGTTGGTCGTTTGTGACACGACTAAAGAAGAACAGAGTTCTGCGAGGAAAGCAGTTGAAAAGGCACAGAGGACCCTACTGGACAAAAGTAGGGAAGCTAAGAGGAATGGACTTTGAAGTGAAGATCGTGAGAAGAGGTAATAAATACTATGTAACAAATGATCTAGAGCTAGAAGACAAAGAGATCATAAGCCATTATAAGGTGAGGCAAGCGATAGAAGAAGTAATAAGAGGGTTAAAGCAAGAGCTAGGATGGCAAGGATTCAGATATAGAACAGAACAAACAATAGGAGGGCATTTAGGGTTAGGAGTAATAGCTTATGGCCTTATAGAAGTAGCTCGTAGAGAGAACAAGCAGTCATTTTATAGGTACCGTAGGGGACTCATCTCTGGTCGTATTGACCCACCTCTTGACCTTTTGGACTTGCTCCCTCAAGCTGCGTAATTCCAGTTACGATAGTAAGCGTTTAGTAAGGGACGAAAAAGTTGTGGTAGTGCCCTTCATGTAATGATGAACCCTGCTGCCTTAAAATGCGCGATGACTTTAGATTTCTTAAAATGCCCAAATTGCACCTCAGATAATTTTGTTAAGAATGGTCATATTCACAATGGTAAGCAAAATCATATTTGTAAAGATTGTGGTAGGCAATTTGTTGAAGATCCTCAAAATATTCCTATCAGTGAGGGAAAAAAGGATTTGATAGATAAACTCTTACTGGAAAGATTAGCACTTGCTGCTATTGCTCGTGTCACTGGTGTTTCAGAATCTTGGTTGCAAAAATACGTCAATGACAAGTTTGTTAAGTCTCACTAAGTCATGACCATATTAAGTCTCAAAAAGTCGTAACCTTTGCTGTTCTTGCCAAGTAAAAGGAAGAGAAGGCTGAAAAGGGATAGATTGAGTAAAAGCAAAAATGTTTCCAATGAGTGTGGGTGGATCAATACCTTGGATGGGTAACTGTTTAATCAACTCACCTCTCTGATTGAGAAATGACAAAACTCTTTCTGGTAACTTGAAATTTATTTCGCACTGCTCACGTAAATGATTGTTCCCTAGGTAATAAATCTGTCCTCCTAAGGAAATTGTGCCGTTTTGACCTATTCGCCTAAACCATTTTCCCTTTGCTAGATAAGCATCAACTTCGCTTAGGTCAAACATTTCATCTTCCCACTCAGGTCTATACCAGCGCCCTGAGTGAGCTGCCTCTGGAAAAGCTTGTAGCGGTGCTTGCCCTCCCAAAGAGTGACAAGGAAGCTCTTCATTAAGTATGTTGCGTCTATCTCGTAAAGCTTGATATAAAGCGTTCCAAGATGGATAGTGTCGATCAAGAACCTGATCAGCCCACAATTGATGCGATCTCTCTACAATTGCTTGATCTGTAGGGCGACGAATACGACTAAATTGAAGTTCGATACCCATTGCTAACAACCACAGATGTAATCTTGTAGGAAAGGGTGATTTACTCCTAACATCAAAGAAAACACTGTCATGATCAACTTGAATACTTTCAGGTAACCCCCAGTCTAAAAATGCTAACCTCAAAGTGATTTGATAGTCCTCAGTATTGGTGTGGCGAATTGCTTTCTCCTTACCTAGAAAGCAAGGATAACTTAGCAGGCGTGTACGGGAAACAACATCACTTACATCAACTAGGCTAACTACTCCTACACTTGGAACAAGCTCATGTCCCATTGCATCTACTTGCCAACATTCATGGGCATGGGTTAAGCGTGTGTGCTTAGTGGATGGTAATGCTACATGACGTTCATAGTTTTGGACCAATTGCTCTTCTTGTAAGAAGCGATTAATACTTGACCGACTAGGCAACAATTTACCTGCCCACTGGGGCATACGACCTAGCTCTATACGCAACGTATCAGCACCCCAACGAGGATGTTGTAATCGTATTTGACGTAATTCTCCTACCATACGTGCAGGATAACTGCTTAGAGCTCCTTTTTGAGGACGTCCCATCTTCCTTTCCAAACCTTGACGACCTTGTTCACGACCTCTTCTTACCCATTTTTTGACTGTAGATGGATGCCACCCTAATTCAAGAGCAATTTTGCTTATTGGTTCTCCATTGTCAGCTCGTTGTAGCATTTCTACTCTTTCTTCTAAGGAGGTGTAATCTGACATAATCCATATCATGCAGCTTTTTTACCTACTTGGAGTCTAAAAATAGTCACGACTTTATGAGACTTTAGGGGGTCACGACTTAGTGAGCTTTAACAAGTTTGAGAATATAGAGCAGGAAGTAGAAGTTGAGAAAAAAGATAAAGGGTTTCTTAGAATAGAGTGTGATGAGATGTGGTCTTTTGTAGGCCACAAAGGTAATAAGGTATGGATATGGCTAGCTATTGATCAAGCTACTGGCGAAATAGTAGGGGTTTATATAGGCAGTCGTGATAAAAGAGGGGCTCAAGGGTTATGGGATTCTTTACCAGCAGTATATAGGCAATGTGCAGTGTGCTACAGTGATTTCTGGGCATCATATGAAGAAGTAATTCCTAGGAAAAGGCACAGAGCAGTGGATAAACGAAGTGGGAAAACTAATAGAATTGAGAGATTAAACTGCACTCTACGTCAACGAATTGGTCGTTTAGTAAGGAAAACTCTTTCTTTTTCAAAGAAATTGACTAATCACATTGGAGCCATTTGGTATTTTGTTCATCACTATAACTCATCATTACATGTATAGGACTACCAAAAATTCTAGGTGATCATCAGTTTTATAGTTTCAATGGTAGTGAAAACGATATACGTAGCTTTTGGATACAACGCTCTTCTGAAAACTCCCAGCTACAGGGCGAACTTTCAATCCGTGCTCCCAGTTCAGATATTTTTTATAAGCGTGAGGAAATTGCTCGTGCCGCTTGGGTTAATCATGAAGCAGAAGCAGTTGAACAATTGTCTTCTTCTGGAGAATATATATTGGAAGTATCAAGCTATGGAGGTACAAACCGTAAGGGTAAGTGGGCTGTTCAGGTTACTGCCCCACAAAAGATTAACCTAGATAGTGAAACAACCATTGCTAGAGATGCTAGTCCACGTGATCTTTTTACCTTTGAAGGGATTGCTGGACAGCATGCTAGCCTTGTTGTTGTACCAAATAATCTTTCTAATCGACCACATATTTATGTTCAAACTCCTAATGGTGAAACACTTTATAGTTATAGTAATTTCTATAATGGCATATTACCACTTGAAGTCACAGGCACTTATATAACTGTAGTCAGTGCTTCAGGCTCTAATTACCCAACAGGTGAATATACTCTAGGTTTGAATCTAATAGAAGAGCCAACGCCCGTAACTTCTAGTTCTTCATCTATATCGGGTCTTTTTGGAGAGCTTACTGGAGAAGTGTCTATACCGGGTGACCAGCAATTCTTCAGATTCACTGGCAAAGCAGGGGACGCCCAAGCCTTCATTGCATCTACACCTACAGACCCAAAGCTTTTTGCATACTTTTATGTTCTTAAGCCTGGTGCAGAAACTTTTTATAAGCGTGAACCCATAACTCGCAATATCAATACACAACATTCTCGACAAAATGAACAGTTTGTTGTG
Organism: Trueperaceae bacterium; assembly: GCA_965223045.1. Taxonomy (GTDB): domain Bacteria; phylum Deinococcota; class Deinococci; order Deinococcales; family Trueperaceae; genus CBDCVN01. The sequence goes on along the minus strand of CBDCVN010000013.1, from coordinate 351,749 downwards.
TTACCTACAGATGGTGAATACATTATACAGATAGCTCCCACTAATGATTACCCAAACAATGCTAAAGGGACTTGGAATTTCGAGCTAAAAGCACCGCAGCAAACTTTGGAACTAGACAGTGAAATAACTGTTGAAAGAGATGGTAGTGCCTATCAGGTGTTTGCCTTTGAAGGAACAGTAGGGCAGCATATTAATATAGCTTTTGCTGATGCTACTACAAATAGAATTGGAATAGAAGTATATGATTTTGTAGGTAATGCCATAGCTAGTAGCGGTTTTTCTGAAGCTAATGAAACAGGAGTATTTACTCTAGCAAAAAGCGGTAAATACTACATATTTATAATTAGCCCTGATCCAACTTTAACCACTGGTAGTTATACTTTGGGCTTAAACAAAATGGAGGAGCCAACAGCTATTTCCCTAGATAATCTACCTGTTAAAATTACTGCTGACATTAACATACTTGGTGACCACAAATACTACAGCTTTACTGCTATGGAGGGCAACACCTATAATTTCACCTTGAGTCCTGATCCTAATTTACGTGGGATTTTTTACATTAGTAAGCCTGATACAGGCTATTTTTATGAGCATATAGGAACACTTCCAGGTGTCCATGCGTCTAGTAAGGGTACTCCTGCTTCAGGGGTTCGGACACTGCCTAGCACAGGGAAATACATATTAGATGTCTCTAACTTATACTTGGATACTGAAGATGGAAAACTGGAAGTCACAATAGCAAATCCCTAATTGAATTCTTAGCCTAGAGGCCTCGAGCAAACCCCAAAGCTCGAGGCCTATTAAATTTTAAGAAGTTGAGGTTTATGATTTACTATATGAAACAACATTTAATGCATACACTTCTTCTTTTGTTTATATTGGCATTTACCTCAAAGGCTCAAAGCCCCATAAAAGTAAATAGCAGCTATGATTCTCCTTTCACAAATCAGGCTAGCAAATCAAGTCCTATTGCATTATCTTCTGATGGGAAAACACTTTGGGTAGTCAACCCTGATGCTAATTCAATAACGGCTATTGACACGGAAACTCAGCAAGCAAATGAGCCAATTGCTGTTGGTAAAGAACCCTGGAGCATAGCTATATCTCCCTTTGGAGTAGTAGTAGCCAACCGCTGGGACGGTTCCTTGAGTTTAATAAGTAATAGTAATAGTGAGCGCTCAGATATTCCTGTAGGTCCTGAATTAGGCGGGGTAGCCCTTTCTCCTAGTGGTAGGCTTGCTTATGTTACTGTTTCAAGCTCTGATGAGGTTGCTGTTGTTGATCTATCTATCCAAAAAGTCATTAAGCGTATTTCAGTAGGGCGTTTACCTTGGGCTATTGCTGTTACCAATAATAATGATGCTAATGACAACGATGAAACTGTCGTGGTTACACACCGTCTAGCTAGACTAAAAGAAAATGGTAAAGAGGGACAAAATGATGGTAAAGAGGGTTGGATAACCCTATTAAAAGATAATATAACTACTGAAATTACTATTGCCCCCTATAACTTTGGCTTTTCTAACGCCCTTGAAGGTTTAGCAATATCCGGTGAGGAAGCCATAGTCACACACTTGCTTAATAGTCCTGAATTACCTCATACATTCACTACTACCATTTCAGGAGGAGTTTCAACTTTTTCCTTGAATGAGCAAAGTGAGATAAAAGAAAGGCGTATTCACACTACAGATTCTGACTTTTCAACACCTGTTAATTTTCCTCGAGCCATTGCTCTTACTTCAAGTGGTAATAAAGCTTATGTATCTTTAGCAGGAACAAATGCCATAATGGGCATTAACCTCTCCAATCCTGAAAATCCTAGACTTCTTGGTTTCTGGGCAGTTGGGGACAATCCAAGGGGCATTGTTATTAGTCATGACAACAAAGTTGCTTATGTAATGAACTATCTGTCTCGAGATATAAGTATTATTGACCTAGCAGACACTGTTAGCTATCCTGAAATAGCTCGCATTACTACTACATCAGAAACTTTAGAAGCAGATCTTTTGCAGGGCAAAATCATCTTTAATAATGCCAATGACCCAAGGATTTCTAGATTAGGTTGGATGTCCTGTGCCTCTTGTCATCTTGATGGTGGAGTAGATGGTACTTCATGGATAACCCCAGAAGGCTTACGTCAAACTATGCCACTTTGGAATTTGGCAGGAACAGAACCCCTGCATATTTCGGCTACTCGAGACGAAGTACAAGATTTTGAGGGTGATATAGAAACCCTAATGAATGGTGTAGGTTTTGCTTCAGGGCCTGCAAATAGATTATTAGGTGAGCCCAATGCTCACACTGCTAGTGATCTAGATGCTTTAGCAACTTTTGTTTTGACTGGCATACGTGTCCCCCATGCTCCTAAAGTCAATGAAAAACTCTTAGATAAGGGTCGTAAAACCTTTGCAAAAGTAGGTTGTATATCTTGTCACAGTGGAGAGAGTTGGACTATAAGCCACCTACCTGCTGAGGTAGGTACACTTGCTCCTGATGGTAAAGAAGAAGTAACAGAAACACTACATGATGTAGGTACCTATAATCCTACAACAGATGTTCTGGGGGAAAATGGCTTTGATATACCTACACTATTAGGCTTACATGCTACAGCACCATATTTACATGATGGTTCAGCAAAAACACTAGCTGACGTGCTTGATAATTCAGAACATATTACTCAAGAGTTAAATCAAAAAGAACGTGAAGACCTAGTAGTATTTTTGCAAAGTATAGACGATCAAACACAATTTTTTTGTAACTGTCCAGACGAACCACAATCTGACTAGATTGATGTTAAACATGGGCAAAATGGGCAGAGCACACTAAAAAGCCCTCTGACATTACTGTTCTGAGGGCAATTATTTTTTCATGCCAACCTAGATAAAGCCATCATAAACAATTATGAAGTCTTTATGATAGTTAAGCGGAACTAGTTCCACTTAACAAGATTTTTTTGATCTGATCACCTAATGTTGATATGGCCACCTTAACTATAGTGTTAAAACTGTGGCGCAATGGGAGTATCGAGGAGAAGGTGTTTAGAAGTTTTGATGGAGGTTAAATTATGCTTGAAAAAATAGCGATGATTGCTTTACTGATATTTGTGTTAATAAGTTGTACAGTAAACAACACCACATAGAACAAAAAGCTACTAATACAACTCCAACTTGCCTATCAAACTATTTGGGTTAAAATTGTAGAATAAAGAATTATGATTTTAGTGCTAAACGGCCCCAATCTTAACTTACTAGGTAAGCGTGAACCTGAAACTTATGGTAGTACCAATTTAGAAGAACTTGAAGCTAGCTGCGAAGAATGGGCAAGTGAGTGTAATACAACAGTAATTTGTCACCAAAGTAATTTTGAAGGGCAGTTAGTTGAATGGGTCCAGCGAGCTGAAAAAGAAAATTTTTTGGGCGTTGTACTTAATGCAGGTGCTTATACACATACTTCTATTGCTTTGCGTGATGCCATTACTAGCATAAGAATCCCTGTAGTCGAGGTTCACATATCTAATGTTTATGCTCGAGAAACTTTCCGCCATCATAGCTACATTTCTCCTGTGTGTAAAGGTAGCATCATAGGTCTAGGGCTTTTAGGCTATAAATTAGCAATTCAATATTTAAGTACTTGAAAAGTATTGTGGGTACTTGTTTATTTTATACTATACCTTAAGAATGGACTTAGCTACCTAAAAATACTTTTGTAGTTTATTATAGATTATGACTACTACTCTGGTTGAACCTTCTCCCAATAAAATACAAAAACTGCATAGTGAAGGCCTAACTTTTGATGATGTGTTGCTAATACCTCGCCATTCTGAAGTAATTCCTAATGAAGTACATACCCAAACCTATTTTAGCCGTAACATTCCTTTAAATATTCCTTTAGTCTCAGCAGCTATGGACACTGTTACCGAAACTGCTATGGCTATTGCATTAGCTCAGCAAGGTGGTATAGGTGTTCTTCATAAACGCATAAGCGTAAAATCACAAGCAGAGATGGTGCGTAAGGTTAAGCGTAGTGAAGCAGGTATGATTATTGACCCTATTACTCTACCACCTGAAGCACATCTGGCTGAAGCTGAAAAACTCATGGGTGAATACAAAATTAGTGGGGTACCTATTACAGCAACTGATGGGCGCTTGCTAGGCATACTAACCAATCGTGACATGCGTTTTGAGCTAGACCATAGCAAACAAGTCTCAGATTTAATGACTAAAGAAAATCTTATAACTGTGCCTGTAGGAACTACTTTAGCACAGGCTAGAGATATCTTACAACAGCATAAAGTGGAAAAATTGCTGGTAGTGGACAATGATTATATATTAAAAGGATTAATAACTATAAAAGATCTCAAAAAGAACATGAAATACCCACAAGCTGCTAAAGACCAATTGGGACGCTTAAGGGTGGCAGCTGCAGTAGGTATTTCAGATGACCTTGAAGAACGAGCCAGCTCTTTGGTAAAAGCAGGTGTTGATGCCTTGGTACTTGACAGTGCTCATGGACACTCTCAAAAAATTTTAGATGCACTTGTTTATCTTAAAGAAAGTTATAGCATTGAAATAGTGGCAGGTAATATAGCTACCCAAGAAGGGGCTAAAGCCCTTATAGAAAGAGGTGCTGATGCAGTAAAAGTTGGTGTTGGCCCTGGCAGCATCTGCACTACTAGAGTGGTAACAGGTGTAGGCATGCCACAGCTAAGTGCCATCATGTCAGCATCTGAAGTAGCTCTAGAAAATGGTGTGCCTGTAATAGCTGATGGAGGCATAAAGCATACTGGTGACTTAGCCAAGGCCATAGCAGCAGGAGCAGATACTATTATGGTCGGTTCTATGTTAGCAGGTACAGAAGAAGCGCCGGGTGAATCTGTGTTGCGAGACGGTAGGCGCTATAAAGTATATCGTGGTATGGGAAGCTTAGGAGCAATGCAAGAAGGTAGTGGAGATAGATACTTTCAAACTAACAAATCTAAACTAGTGCCAGAAGGTGTTGAGGGCATAGTAGCATATAAGGGTACGGCTGATGAAGTGATTGAGCAAATGATAGGTGGCCTTAAAAGTGCTATGGGCTACTGTGGTACCCTCGATATTACTACTCTCAAACGAGAGGGGCAATTCACTAAGATTACTAGTGCTAGTCTTAGGGAGTCTCATCCACATGATGTCACTATTACCAAAGATGCTCCTAATTACGCTTTGTCTAAAAGATAAGTTATCTTGCTACTAATTAAAACGGCTTGAGCTGGTAGGATGTGCACAACTTCAATGAGGTGAACCCAATTGATCGGACAAAAAATTAAGGTTAATTAAGACCTACTAAAATGATATCAAATTGAGATTACATTGTTTGTAAGCTTGATAACAACCTATCCTGTTATTATTGATTTAGTTTTCTCCTCTCTGTAAACTAATTCAGGCGTTTTGTACTGCAATGATTGATGCGGACGTTCACTGTTATAAAATTGTAAGTACTTTCCTATTTCTTCCCTTCCTTGCTCTATATTTTTGTATTCCTTTAGATATACTTCTTCATACTTTACCGTTCTCCACAACCTTTCTGTAAATATATTATCCATGTAGCACCCTCTTCCGTCCATGCTGATTGCTATTTCGTTTGCCTTCAATATATCCGTAAACTCATGACTTGTGTACTGACTACCTTGATCTGTATTGAATATCTCTGGCTTCTCTCCTTCCAACGCCTCTTCTAATGCTTCTATACAAAACTCTGCTTTCATGCTATTCGAAACTTCCCATGAAACAACATAACGGCTATACCAATCCATTACTACTACCAGATAGCAATATCCTCCTTGCAAACGTATATACGTAATATCACTAGCCCATACCTGATTTGGTTTGTTTATGATTTTGTTTTTCAGAAGGTATGGGTAAATTTTATGTCCTTCCTTTGGTTTACTTAGTTTGGGTTTGGCATATATAGCTTGCAAACCCATCAGACACATCAAACGATATACTCTTTTATGATTGACCTTATAGCTTTCTCTATTTAGCATTGCTGTTATCTTGCGATAACCTAGAAAAGGATGATCTGTATACAACTCATCTATCCTTTGCATCAACTTTTCATTGAGGTCACTAATTCCTGTAGGTCGATAGTAATAACTACTACGATTCAGTCTCAGTAACTCACATTGCTTAGTAATGCTCAATTGAGGGTGCCTTGGATCGACTATCAACATACGTTCCTCTTGACTCAGTTTTTGAGCCCTTTGGACAAAAAATCTAGTTCCATTTTCAATTTGCCAATCTGTTCGTACAGTGCAGCCTCTCTACGTTCTTGCAGTTTGGCTTTCCTGCCCCTTAGTAGTGAAAATCTTTCATGCAATGCTTCTGATCCAGCTTTTTTCCATTCTTTAATTTGAGTGGTGTGTACACCATATTGATTTGCTAATTCTGCAAGATTCTTCTCTCCAACTATGGCTGCTGCTGCAACTTTAGCTTTGAATTCTTTCTTATATGTTTTTCTTATTCCTTTTGTCTGGCTCATTTATATCTCCATATTCTAGATATTTTACATCTTCTATGGACCTTAATTTCGCCGGGGTTTTCTGTCCAGTTTTTGGGGGTAAGCTCACAAAGCTGTATTTATAAATTTGCATAATTAGGTGACTCGAGCGTTCATAAAAAGCCAACAGTTACGATTGACAATAGCAGAGAGGCAGAATCTCGCCTCTCTGCATCGATTATGCTTATAGCAATAATCAGTAAACAACACCCCCCAAATTATAGATTAATTTCTTAAATTATAATTTCTAATTCTAACTGATTCTGTGTCTGAAGGAATTAGAGTCTCTCGCAAGGCAAAGTCTTCTTAAGTAAATTACCCCGCTGGCAACGCTATTATGGTTACCACCCCCCGTATTAGAACTGTAGCAGTTAGTTTTAAATTACAAACCGATAAATTCACAGTTAGAATAATTGGGTCCTGTGAAACAAAAATCGAAGTTAAGCCCACCATCTAAGTTATCTGTACCGCTCCCTCCTCTAAGATTATCGTTTCCAGCATGACCATAGAGGTTGTCATTACCACTGCCTCCTCTAAGGGAGTCATTACCTTCACTACCAAATAGATAATCTGAGCCTGCATTACCATAAATTACATCATCACCTGCTTCTCCATAAAGATAATCAGTGCTGTCAATGCCATATGGTCTGTGGGGACCATCACCATATAAAGTGTCATCATCATCACCACCAAAGAGACTATCTCTACCTAACCAACCTTCTAAGGTATCATTACCACTACCACCAGAAAGAACATCATTACCATCATGTCCTCTTACAGTATCATTACCTTCGTTTCCATAGAGACGATCATTACCTATGCCTCCAAGGACAGCATCATGGCCTTCATTACCATAGACTCTATCTGCTCCATTACCCCCAAAAAGTCTGTCATTACCACTACCTCCACAAATAACATCATTACCACCACCACCTGAAACAGTGTCATTGCCAGCTAAAGCAACTATTACATCATTACCTGCAGAACCATTAATAATATCAGGTCCATCTGTGCCCACATGTGTAGCAAGCAAACCATCACAATGATAGTTAGCAGCTAAATCATCCAAATCTTGAGTGTCAAGATTAGCTTCTTGTGGAGTTTCTGTAGTACTTGAGCAAGCTCCTAAAAAAACACCTAAACCAAGCAAGGCTAGTAAAAAAAGGCCTGTTATAATTTTATTTCTTTTTAATTGTTTCATTGTCTTATACCTTTCTGCAAGTTAATCTTGCTAAATTATAATTTCACAGTTGAGGTAGTTAGGCCCTGTGGTGCAAGAATCAAAATTGAGACCACCATCTAGGGTGTCTACACCAGCTTGCCCTTGTAAACTGTCAAAACCATTTCCACCAAAGAGATGGTCGTTATTGCTTCCACCATAAAGGCGATCATTGCCATTACCACCTAGAAGGTTGTCACTACCACTATGCCCTCTTAAAGTATCATTACCTTCGTTTCCATAGAGACGATCATTACCTATACCTCCAAGGACAACATCATTACCATCATTCCCAAAAACTCTATCTGCTCCATTACCTCCCAAAAGCCTATCATCACCATCACCGCCGCAAATAACATCATTACCACCGTTACCTGAGACAACGTCATGCCCACCTAAAGCAACTATTACATCATTACCTGCAGAACCATTAATCACATCAGGTCCATCTGTACCCACATGTGTAGCAAGCAAACCACCACAACGATAGTTAGCGACTAAATCATCCAAACCTCGAGTGTCAAGATTGGTTCCTTGTGGTGCTTTTGTAGTGCTCGAGCACCCAACAAAAATTAACCATAAACTCATTAGTAGGGTAGCTTTAAAAAAGTGTTTCATTACTGTTCTCCTTATCTGATTAATTTAGAAGTGGGCGTCAAAGAAATCCAGCATAACTTCACTTGCATCAATGTCTTGGTTGACTGGTTCATCATCAAGATTGGAGCTTCCCGGCCATGAATGACCACCATCGTGCAGCAACCAATACTCAATGTCATGGCCCATCAGTGATGGCATCGTATAGTGGGTGGCATTGCCGATAACGTCTTCGGTAATGCTTAACGTGTCACACTGATTGACATCAAAGAAGGGTCCTATGCTTTCAGCTTGGCTGAAAAAATTAGTGCCACTAGGACCATCTCCAAGGCCACCCCAGAAGGATATGTTCTGGTCCAAGAAACCGTGAAAGGCTATGACTGGAACGGGCACGCTAGGTACACCATCCAAACCAACAGCACCAGCGACAGGAGCAATGGCTGCCAACTGATCGGAGGCTTCCAGTGCCAGCCTATATGACATCATCGCGCCATTGGATATGCCCGTGGCGTAAACACGGGCAGTATCAACATTGAATTCCAAGGACAGGTCATCGAGAAGATCGCGAAAGAACTGCACGTCGTCAACGTTATTCTCCATAGCAATGCCACAGCAATTGCCACCATTCCAGAATCGTTGATTCGGGCTGGGCAATGGGCGACGAGTACCCTCTGGAAACACAGCCAAGTAGCCTCTCTCAGCGCTAGCTTGCGCTAGAGAGTTCGATTCGGCGAAATGCTGGGCATTACCAAATCCGCCATGGAAACCCACCACCACTGGAGTAGCCTCGGTAGGTGAGTAGTCTGGTGGGACCTGCACCCAGTAGCGACGCCAAGTTTTCGAACTGAGCACCCATCGCGATTCAAGTTGGGTAACAGCTTGGGTGGCAACCGTATCTCCAGCTAGTGCAGGCGAGAGAAAAACAGCTGATGCTAACAACAACATAGTGACCAAAGTTAAGTACATTACGTAATTAAGAGGGATATTTCTTTTCATCGACAACCTCCTTGGGAGTTTAGTTAAAACTCACTCACAATTTATAGCTCCAGCAGCTATGTTAGGGCTAATACAGGTATCAACGTTAGGGCCACCATCGTTAGAGTTCACACCAGCCCCACCATCTAGGAAATCATTCCCATTGCCACCTCGTAATCTATCAGAGCCGTTTCCTCCTGAGAGGTTATCTAGGCCGTCCCCCCCATGAAGAAGATCATTGCCATCTTCGCCAAAAAGTTGATCATTACCACCCCTACCATATAAACGGTCATTATGACTTCCACCAAAAAGGAAATCTGCATCTTGACCCCCTCTTAGCAAATCTCGACCAGTATGACCATAAATTCTATCTGCTCCGCGTTCACCATAAAGCTTGTCATTACCATCCATGCCATAAATAATGTCATTGCCTCCACCACCACAGATTATGTCATCACCATCCAAACCATAAATCCTGTCGTTGCCATCTAGGCCCCTCATTACATCAGGGCCCGGTGTACCCACTAGGGGTCCACCTAGAGGGCTAGCAGTATGAGTAGGTGTTAGGCCATCACAGGTATAAGTAGGATGATGGGTATCTTGAGTATCAAGGTTAGCTTCTTGGGGGGGAGTGCTCGAGCACCCAGCAATAAACAATAAACTTATTAGTAAGGTAGCTTTAAAAAAGTGTTTCATTTGTATTTCTCCTTAATTTGATTAATTTAGAAAATGTAAGTTTCCTAGAAAATCGAACACTTTCTACTGTTCCCTATCCATTGCTACATCAAATTGATCTTGACCCTTAAGGCGATCTATATAAATCCTTCGCTGTGTAGCACTTGCACCACCAAGCCAAACATAGGTACGAGTGCTATTTGCAGGAGCGTACACTGTTGCAGAATTGCTCCATGCACCACCAGTCGTTGGACGCCATTGGAAGCGTATTCTGGGACCACGATAAACACCGTCTACTACGTGATTATTAGAGTTGTTTTGTATGGATCTTATACATACACGAGCATACCAACTGCTAGCAGAAGTCCAAGTAGCTGTATATCGGTAGCGAGGGCCAAACCAATCGTAAAGAGTGTATGATGATCCTATACGGTCTAATCGATAAAAGGGGTTAGTTGATCTAAGATTAGAAATAAGAGCTTCTAAGAAGTTCGAGTTATCACAAGCGATATTGGCATGAGCAACATGTATACCTTCAGAGGACGCTGAAATTAATGCTCTAGCCCAGCCTTGATCACGATCAGTACTAGCAAATTCTAAGAAATTAGGTACTGTAGTTCCTGGCTCAGAAAAAGCCCAGAAGAAATCAAATAAGGTTAGTTCATCAATAGCTACATCCAACTCACGACTTAAAACGTCTGCTGCTGAATCATTTCCATTATCTGATACGTCTAGAAGCCCAATTGGCGAATCTCCTTCAGCAAAGAATTTAAGATGGTTACCATTATCCAAATGTATTTCAGCTGCTGGTGTTTCTTTTATATCCTTACTATCTAAGTCGCTAATATTATTAGGATTTAATCGACTACAAGCCGCTAGAGTTAAACCTATAAAAAGTAAACTTAGTAAAAATGTGTTCTTAACAAAATGTTTCATGATTTATCACCTTTCTGTGATTGAACTTATTGCTCATCTCGAGCACCGTTAACCTCTGGTTTACTTAAAAACTTAAGAACTAATTACCTTTCTGTAATTGAACTTACTGTTTGTTATGAGTACCTTGGAAAGAGTTAACTGATCGCCTTGACAATATAATATAGCTCCAAGATAACTCTGCAGGCCCTATACAAGGCTTTGTGAGTGCACTCACAAGACTAAAGTTTAAGAATCACAGTGTTGATTTTATATAGGTAAAATTTGGAAATTAACCTATATTTTGTTGAATTTGTTCTACATAGTTGCTTGAAATTAAAAGAGCTTAATCAGATAAATACTGTCCTGAAAAGCATGAAGTCTCAAAAATTGTTTAATAAGCCAGTAACCATTAAAGTAAAAGTGGTAGTAATCTCGGGAGTGCTATAAGTATATAAGTAGTGCTTAATATAGATGTCCAGATAAATTCTTTCCCTAAAACAGGAAAAATAATGCCATGATAATTCCAATAATAACCCAAAGGAGACTAATCATGGCAAATAATGATAGCAAACAAAAACTAGAAGAACTACAAAGACTACGCCGTCGCTATAAAAAGGGAAATGATGCAAACGCTTTACTACGGACTCAAGCCCTTATAGCTCTGTATTCCGGCAAAGATATTAAGCTTGTAGCAGAAATGTTCGGTGTCTCAGTAAAAACAGTAAAAAACTGGCGAAAGAAGTTTGAAAAATCGCTTAACTTAGAAGATGAACAAAGAACTGGTAGGCCGCCTAAACTTTCTAAAGAGCAACTAGAGCTAATCAAGAAAATCATTACAGAGTTTAACCAGCAAGTTTGGGTTGCCAGAAGGGTCTTTACTCTCATAGAAAGCCTTTTTGGGGTATGTTTGTCAGTAAAGTATTTACCAGAGCTTTTAAGGAAACTGGGATTAAGTTTCCATAAAGCAATACATTTGCTGTATAGGAAGAATGAAGAGAAGAGGCGAAAGTGGATACAAGAAACACTACCAAAGCTGTACGAGGAGAAGATAAAGGCAGGATGGAGGATATTTTATCAAGATGAAGTAGGGTTCCAAACGCAGGGAACACTAGCGAGCACATGGGGGCTAAGAGGAGAAAAAGTAGAGATCAAGAACTATGGAAGACATGGGAGAGTAAATTTGATAGGGGCATTAGAGTTAGGGACAGGAGAATTCCATGGAGTGCTAACAAAGTTCAAGGTAAATGCTCAGAGGTTTAGAAGGTTTATCTGCCACATGAAAAGGGAGATGAGGGAAGCAAAGATAATGCTTATATGTGACAATGCACCATTTCACAGGGCGAAGTGGTTGCAAGAGTGGGTAAAAGAGAATTCAAAATGGTTGAGGTTAGAATTTCTACCGGGATACTCACCAGATTTCAACCCAATAGAAAGGCTATGGAAGTATTTAAAGAAGGAGTACATACATAATAAATGCTGGGAAACACAAGCAGATTTAAGGAAGCATTTGGAGGTAATGATGGAGGGAATACCAATGAGGGTAGAGGAAATAAAGGGAGTAATGAAAAAAGAGATAAAAAGATTGAGGGAGGCATTTGAGTTTTATAAAACACCAGTACCAAAGGAATTAATGATTTGAGATAGTGTTAAGCGGGGAAAATAAGCAAGTTTTGTATAAGTTTTAGTTGGTTTACAAAAGAAGATTACACTGGGTAGTAGGTGTTCTATTGCCTAAGAAGCAATTATTCTTAGTGATTTTTCCTACCTTATTTCACTCTATGGATAAAAGGAAAAGATTTTTCTGGGTAACTATACTAACTGCTTGGCATAATCAAGCAGCTGTTGATTAGACATAGCAGATGGATTAAAATTTCATTTGTGTGGAGTAGTGAGACTCTTATGAGGAGTTATGATGCCTAGAAAACCTGAAGAGTTTAGTAAAAAAATAGATAATTACATAGGAATAGATGGGCGTTCTATAAGGAAGATATGTAAGGCCCTTAGGTATGATCCTGGTAGCTTTACTAAATGGAAAGAGGGTTGGCTAACTCCTAGAAATGAAGTAAAGCTACTTACTGACTTTTGGAATGAACTTCATTTACCCTCTGAAATAAAAACAGAAGAGACAAAAAAGAAACTATTCCAGCTAGCAGGGTATAAGGAAGTAATCGTAGCAGAAGCTCAAAAAGAGAATCTGCCAGTTAATGGAAATGGCAAAACAGATTCTAGATTGGGGCAAGATTATTTACATTTTCAAGTAAAAGAATGGCAAGGGCACAATCAAGATAAAAAAATGCTTTTGCGAGATAAGCAACTTTTCCAAGCCCAAGAATATTTAAAAAATCATCAAGAACAGCTAGAGAAATCTATTCAAGACTTTATTATAGCTAGTACTGCTCAACAGAAATTGGAATCTCGTAAAGAAAAGCTTAAGAAAAGAAGTATTGTTATTAGAGTGATATTTATTGTTATTACCCTTATCCTATTTGTTACTTGGCTTATAGTAAGTCTGCAAGAACCAAAAAACATCTCAAAAGAAATAGCTGCTTTACCACTGACTGCTCCATCGATTGTTGATAGTAAGAAACCTGTAAATCGTAATGGGGATTGGATGCCTGTGAGACGTTATTTTGGTGCTGCAAAGATGGTACTAGTACCTGCTGGTAGTTTTACTATGGGTAGTACAGAAGAGGAAATAGATGCTGTATTGATATCATGTAATGAAAAAGGTACTTATGGAGTTTGTCAAAGGCAATGGTTTGAAAATGAAGCACCTGTAAGTATCCAATGGTTTGAAGAGCCATTTTGGATTGATGAGACAGAAGTAACAAGGGGTGCATATGAAAAATGTGTAGTTGCTGGTATATGTACACGTACACCAAGTAGTGCTTACTCAGTGGCTGAAAATGAACCAGTAGACAATGTTAAGTGGCATCAAGCCTTCACCTATTGCCAGTGGCGTGGAGCACGCTTGCCAACAGAGGCAGAGTGGGAATATGCAGCTCGAGGGCCTGATGGACTTCAGTATCCTTGGGGTAACGAGTTTGATGGTAGTAAGTTAAATTATGAGGGTAGTCCCGGTTTTCGAACAGTAGCTGTAGGAACTTACCCTTCTGGGGCATCATGGGTAGGTGCATTAGATATGTCTGGAAATGTTTGGGAATGGACAAGTTCCTTGCACAAGGATTATCCTTACAATAAAAATGATGGCAGAGAGATTATTGAAGGTAAAAATGAAGATAATAGTACTAGTGAGAGAATAGAGCTTCGTGGTGGCTCATTTCGTGACTCCGAAAACGGCCTGCGCGCTGTTGATCGGAGTGGCCGACTTTTCAAAATTGCTAGTCCTGATAAATTCAGCATTGGTTTCCGTTGTGCCCGATCATAGCCTTTTTATCTTTTGTCTTTGGCTTATCTGCACCTAATCCAACTTTTATCAAATTAGATCGTGCCCCCAGAAACTGCGGATAATTGTTTTAAGTTCCTAAACAATAAGTACAGATGTGTCTGAAACAATGAAGTTTTTATGGATATATCAACTGCTTGTGGCACAGACATTATTCTGACTTATCCGCAGTTAAGGGGAGGGCACTATTTAGCAAATTAATTTGCTAAATTATAATTTCACAATTGAAGTAGGTAGGTCCTGTAGTGCAAGAATCAAAATTAGGACCACCATCTAGAGTGTCTTCACCACCTTGACCTTGCAATCTGTCAGAGCCATTTTCACCAAGAAGACGATCATTACCATCTCCACCGTAAAGGCGATCATTACCATTTCCACCCCAGAGACTGTCAGAATGATTTCCTCCATAGAGGTAATCACCATCTTCACCACCATTTAACCAATCTCGACCAGAATGACCATAAATCCTATCAGTACCATATTCACCGTAGAGCACATCATTACCACTCATTCCTTTAATAATGTCATTACCTTTACCACCGCAGATTAGATCTGAACCTCCATAGCCATAAATAACGTCATCTCCCCCCAAAGCAACTATTACATCATCACCATTTGTACCAACTATGACCTCACTGCTATTTGTGCCAACAATAGTAGCTGGTTTCCCCTCACATTGATAGCTACTGGTAAAACCTTGAGTATCAAGTTCAGCTCCTTGTGGTGCTTCTGTGGTGCTCGAGCACCCAGCAAAAATTAACAATAAACTTATTAGTAAGGTAGCCTTAAGAAAGTGTTTCATTTGTATTTCTCCTTAATCTGGTTAAATCTAAAAACCGTAGTTTTGTATAAAATTACTTCACTAGTTACTGATCCCGACAACCTACAGGGCATGGGCGTCAAAGAAATCCAGCATAACCTCACTCGTGTCAATGTTTTGGTTAACTGGCTCGCTACTGAGATTAAAACTTCCTGACCACGGGTGACCACCATCGTGTAGCCACCAATACTCGATATCATAGTCTGTCAGCAACAGCGTAGGCTCGGTAGGTAAGTAGTCTGGTGAGACCTGTACCCAGTACCGATGCCAAAAGCTAGAAGTTAATACCCATTGTGGCTGAAGGGGTTGGGTAACAGCTTGAGGAACAACCGTATTTCCAGCCAGTGCAGGCGAGAAGGAAACAGTTGACACTAATCGCATTTTGTCATCAAAAAGTAGGGGTTTTGACCCCCAAAATCTCGTGCTGTTTGAGGTTTTAGGGCAAAATTAAAATTTATAAAAAATGGCTACACACTGACCCCCATCAGGCCTAGAGCATATTTCTGCCCTCCGTTTGGAACAGTGTTCCAGCAAATGAACATTTCACCAGTCCTAATTCCACTTCTGGCCGTCAGGTTAAGTGTTTTAGCTACCCTCGCAAGTGCCTGACCTTTTCCCCAATTCTTCTTGTATTTCTTTAATAATGATCCTGAACGTTTTTGTATGTGTCCTTGGACATAATCCCGAAGGTGGATGCCATGCATTATACCTACAGCCTTACCTGTTTGGATACACTGGACTTTAAAATGTGTATTTATCGTAGCAGACATCAGTGGCTATACTATAAAAAATAAAACCTTGCTGTGTCAAGGATATGCTATGGCTACTTGAAAAAAGCAAAAAAATCATGATATCGACTTTGGTAACAGGGTTTTTAGAGGCAAAAGTGGCGTTTTTTGGGTACAACTTGCGACTAATGACAATATAGTGACCAAAGTGAAGTACACCATATAGTTAAGAGGGTTGATTTTTTTCATCAATTATCTCCTTTGAGTACTACAAGTAACTGAGGTCCTAAGAGCATTGTCATGGATAGCTATATCTAAGCTGTCAAAGTTGGATGAATGTGTCTCGTAGATTGGAACATACTATTCTTGTTCCACAAGAACCAGAACGTTGAAAATCAGAACGAGGTTCAGCTGTTTTACATGTGTATTTATAACTACTCAAAAATGCTCTAGACTTCAGGGAACTTGAAAACAAGTAAAGGGATTCTTTATCATTGTGTATACACGACTACTAGAAGATATCCCCATACCTCTAGGAGGAAAAGTACATTTGTTGTCTGGAAGTGAAGCTACGGTATAATTATAGGGACCTTGATATTAGAGTTGTTCTGAAATAAATAAATCGGTCAAAATAAAGGAATGTTACTACCAAGAGATGACCGACAAGTAAGAAGTATAACAGGATTGAGCGAAAAGAAAGTAGAGGAACTAGAACCTGCATTTGCTAAAGCTTTAGAAGACCATGAAAAGCAACGTTATGAAAAGGCTCTAGAAGCAGGGAAAGTACATCGTAAGCCAGGAGGAGGAAGAAACAGTAAACTAAGTACAGTCAATATAAAACTGTGCTTTATTCTTTACTACCTTAGACTTTACCCAACGTTTGATGTTCTAGCGGAGAAATTTGATTTATCACGATCTAATGCCCATGCTTGGGTACAACGTCTTACACCAATAATGGCGAAAACTCTAAGTGGTTTGGGATATATGCCAGCTAGAGAGTTTGAAAACATAGAGGATTTCAAAGCAGCTTTTGAGGGACTTGACGAAATACTGATTGATGTTACAGAGCGAGAACATCAACGCCCAAAGGATGATGAAATGCAACAGGAGTTATACAGTGGCAAACAGGGTAACCACACGCAGAAAAACACAGTGATAAGCAGCAAGGAGAAGGTAATTTTGTTTGTGGGACAAACCTTTGGAGGACGGAACCATGACTATGCAATGCTAAAGGAAGAATTTCCACCTGAGGAGGAGTGGTTTGAGGATATTAAAGTGGCAGTAGATTTAGGATATCAAGGAATCGAGAAAGATTATGAAGGAGCAGATGTTGCAATACCTCATAAGAGACCTAGGAAGAGCAAAGCCAACCCTAATCCCAAGCTTAGTAAAGAGCAGAAGGCTCACAACCAAGCAGTGAGCAAGATACGTGTATATGTTGAGAATGCCATTGGAGGAATGAAGCGTTTCAAGATTCTTGTGTATGCTTTTAGGAATCGTATTAAGGGATTTGTTGACGATGTAGTAGGAGTTTGTGCTGGTTTATGGAACTGCCTTATTGCCTAATTCCTTATTTCAGAACAAGTCTATTTATCTAAATCCCAGCTAGTACCTTTAGTTGCTTTGCCATCATAAAACCATGTAATAACATGATCATTGGGAGCGATAGCGATACCCGCAATTTCATCTGGTTCATATATGCTAGGTAATGAGTAATTATAAGGTGCGCTATACTTATCCAAGTCCCAGCTAGTACCTTTACTAGCAGTGCCATCATCGTACCAAGCCACAATCCTGTCATTAGATGTAATACCTATAGCTACAATGTCATTAGGATTTTTACCCGGCGGTAAGCTATAGGCGTAAGGTGCTTTATACTTATCTAAATCCCACGAGGTTCCACTACTAACTGTGCCATCATTATACCATACATAAACATGGTTGTTAGATTTAGCTATGGCAAAGCCAACTACATCAGAAAATTTCTTACCTGGTGGAAATGTAGTAGTATAAGGTGCTTCATACTTGTCTAAATCCCATGAGGTACCTTTAATCATTTTGGCAGTAGCAAGTGTTACAAGACCTTGAGTGTCAAGTTCTTCTTGTGGAGTTTGGGTGGTGTTTCCACACCCTACAAAAACTAACAGTAAACTTAGTAAGACTATTGCTTTAAATATATTTTTCATTTTGTTCCTTTCTAAATTTATTGAATTTGAAAAACTTTCACTAATAGCTAGATTTAGTGAAAATGTGTTTTGAAAAAAGCTGCTCATTATTTTTCCCTTCTATGAAAGTGTTTTTAGTTATGAGTGGCTGATTCTAATGTACTACAGCCACTCGAAAATGCTTCAGGGTTTAGCAGCTAGCTGGGGAATAAGAGTAGAGGTTTCTTAATTAGTGTGTATACACAATTACTGAAGACTGAAGGATATGTCTGTACCCCTAGAGCACAAAAAAAATACATATCATGTGTTAACAAGAGGGAATGCTCTTTATTAGTGTGTATACACCATCACTGGAAGATATACCCATACCTCTAATTGGAGTACTAGTACATGGGTCAGAAGTTACGCTATAGTTGTAAGGACCTTGATATTTATCTAAATCCCAACTAGCACCTTTAACTGCTTTACCATTACTGAACCATGTAATAACGGTTTTGGAATAAATGGCCATGCCTACAATATCATTTGGTTGATACCCACTGGGTAACGAATAAGCATAAGGTGCGCTATGCTTGTCTAAGTCCGAACTAGTACCTTTACTAACCGTACCATCCTTATACCAAGCCACAACCATGTCATTAGGTTGAATTCCTATACCCTTGATGTCACTAGGTGTTCTACCCGGAGGTAAACTATAAGGATAAGGATTTCTATATTTATCTAAATCCCACGAGGTTCCACTACTAACTGTGCCATCTTTGTACCATATATAAACATGGTCGTCAGATTTAGCTATTGCCATACCCACTACATCATAAAAATCCTTACCTGGTGGGAATGTGGTAGTGTAAGGTGCCTCGTCCTCATCTAAATCCCCTGAGTTACCTTTAATCATTTCAGCAGTAGAAAGTGCTTGGGTTTTGAGTTCTTCTTGTGGAATTGGAGTAGTGTTTCCACACCCTACGAAAACTAGAATTAAACTTAGCAATAATATTGTTTTAACTATGTTTTTCATTGTTGTGTTCCTTTCTATATTTATTCAAATTTGAAAAACTTTCACTAGTAGCTAAATTTAGTGAAAAAGTACCTTGAATGAAATTTTTCATGAACTTCCCTTCCATGAACTATTAAGAAAATGTATTTTTAAGGTGGCTTCTAAAAATTATTTCTAGTTGCCCCTTAGACTTGTAATACCTTGTATCCTCTAAGGGCTCAGGTTAAGCCTATTGCTTTCCCTAAGTACCTTGCCTTCTTGGTAACTCTAGCGATTACTTGAATGTTTTTTACTCCTTTCATAAAATTAAGTGAGGTTTTTTTGCTTTTAGCTAGCTGCTTGCAAAACCTAATAGAGAATTAAAGCTCTTCCTTAGCTGGTTAAGGGCTTTGGAATTGAGCGAATTAATAATGACTTAATAAGCATGAACAATGCATGAACGACTTGTTTATGCTCGAGCTATACTTCTAATTAAGGGGAAATTGAGATGGATATACAAAACACTTCAAATTTTGTCTGGGACAACCCTAGATCGCAAAAAGGTAACTCAATGCACTGTGCAACGCTATTACAAACTTTTGGCGGCCTAAAACTATTACACTCTAACTTCCTTAGGCCAAAACCCCTTCTCTTGCTTACCTACCTAGTGCTTGAAGGACCGCAGGACCGCCGATTCTTGGCTGAACTTTTCTGGCTGGGAGCAGCAAATCACCTAAATAGCTTAGCCAAAGCACTTTCCCAACTACGCAAAGTAAGTCCAAGTTTAATTGAGGTAAATGCTACACATGTTCGGCCAGTGGTGGAGGCAGATATTACCAAATTTTTGGCCAAGCTAGACAAAGGGCAATTAAAAGAGGCTATTGAGCTGTACCAAGGGCCATTCTTAGAGGGGTTTCATTTAAAAGATTTGAGCTTTGAACTTGAAGAATGGATTTATAGTACGCGAGAATTCATTGCAACCATGATGCAGACTGCATTACTGAGCTTAGCAGAATGTAACGCCACTAAAGGTAACAATGACAAAGCATTTCAATACGCAGAAACAGCTTTTACCCTTGCAGCAACACCTCCACTAGAACCTAGCATGCTCAAGCGCGTTCATAGATTGCTTTTGTTAGGCGACAGTCCATATTTGTCTCGAGTACAAGCGGAAGCTGAAGATTATGGTTTGACACTAAACCACATAGACAAAGTCAAGGTTGATTTTCAAGTTACTGCTAAACTTACTATACCAAATAACTTACCTATTAGAGGTACAGCATTTATAGGGCGTGAACAAGAAATCAAAGAGCTAGGTGAATTGTTACTAAACGATAGCTGTCGCCTAGTTACCCTTTTAGGTCAGGGTGGAATAGGTAAAACCCGTTTGGCCCTGCAAGTTGCTTACCAGCAACTTGCACAAGATCGCTTTAAGGATGGCGTTTACTTTGTGGAGTTAGACTCCCTTAAAAATGTAAGCAACATACCAAGCAAAATAGCAGAAGTACTTCAGTTTAGATTGCAAGGGAACAGTAGTCCAGAAGCACAGGTACAGCACTATTTAAGCAGTAAGGAGATGCTTCTTATTCTAGATAATTATGAACACCTTTTGAAGAAAGTAATATTAGTTTCATCATTACTTAGTGCTTGCCCACACCTTAACATTATTGTTACCTCACGTGAGAGACTTAACCTTGAGGGAGAATGGTTGTTTAATCTTGACGGACTACTTTACCCAAGTAGTGAGAGTGCTAGTCTTGAGTTGACTCGAGGTTTTGATGCCATACAACTCTTTGTAGAACGTGCTGTTCGGAGCAATAGAACCTTCAAACTAACTGAGAATACTTGGCAAACTACTGCTGAAATTTGTTACTTGGTTGAAGGCTTACCATTGGCACTCGAGCTAGCTGCTACATGGCTTAGTGCTATATCTCTAAATGAAGTTGCTAAAGAGCTTAAAAGTAACTTAGGAGGTTTGAGTACTTCTATACAAGATATCCCTGATAGACACCAGAGCATCTTAGCGACGTTTGAACATTCTTGGAAACTCCTAACAACCAAAGAGCAAGAAGTTTTAAGAAAACTTTCTGTATTTCGCGGTGGCTTTAGGCGAGAAGCAGCTGCAAAGATAGTTGGGGCAACACTACCCAATCTTGCTTCACTAATAAATAAGTCATTACTTCGTGTTAGTAATGAGGGGTGGTACACTTTTCATCCACTCATTTATGAATGTGCTAGGAATAAACTAGCTACTTTTCCAAATGAATTAACAAGGACTCGTGAAAAACATGGGCTGCACTATCATAGTTACTTGCAGAGGTTTGGGAAACTTCCTGGGGTTAAACGCCAAGCTATGCTTAAAAATATTGATGAAGAGCGGGAAAACACTTTAGCTGCTTGGTGCTGGCTGATGGATGCGGGAAGTATTAGGAAGATAGAGCAAGTAGTTGAAACATTGGTTTGGTACTTTGAGATAAAAGGACACCTTCTTGAAGGTACTAGGTATTTAGATGATGCTATTAGCAAAATAGATAAACATAAAGAGGGTCACAAGCAAGCACTTGGATATCTGTTAGTGCATTTTGCTTGGCTAATACATTGGTCAGAAAACGAACGTGCGGTGGAAGCAGCACAACAAGGACTTTGCCTTTTGCAAACACTTGATGAGCACTATGGAATAATGCTGGCACTGCGTGTACTGGGGCTCATTGCTTGGCGTCAAGGAGATTATCGTGAAGCTGAGCGTTATCTCCGTAAAGCTCTTTGCCTAGTAGGAAAATCAACCAAACCTGAAATGCAGGCTGTAATTTTAGATGCATTAGGTTTAGTCTTAACAAGTTTAGGCTCTTATGATGAAGCACAACAATGTCACCGTAAAGCATTAATGATTAATAAGCAAATTCCTGATCCATTTCAGCATGTCCATAATTTGGCTCATCTTTCTGCTGCAATGCGGAGTGGTGGTGATCTAAAAGCTGCATTAGTATTTGCTCAACAAGCACTAGAGCTTGCTAGGGAAACAGATTTTGAGCAATATTTACCAATTTGTCTTTCTGGATTGGGCTGGACAAAGCTTGGTTTAGGCATGCTTACTGAAGCAAAAGAGCTAGCTCTAGAAGCGCTGCAACGTGCACAAAAACTTGGTGAAAGTTTTTCGCAAGTAAAATCCCTTGTGTTGCTAGGACTTATAGCCAGTGAATTAGATCAGTTGGAGGAAGCTCAAATCTATCTACAAGATGGCATCAATAAAGCTTGGTCTTTAAAAGATCTTATGGTGGTACTGCAAGCACTAAGTGCAGCAGCTCAATTAGCATGGCGTCAAGGTAAGTTACTACAAGCAGCAAAGTGGGCTAGCTTAGTGAAGTACCATCCTGCTTCACTAGCATATGATATAGCAGAAGCTAATGTGTTACTTGATCTACTCCATAAACATCTTCCCAAAGAAATTGTGCACCAAGCTCAAAAACAAGGTAAGACCATGAGGCTAGAAGAAGCTGTTGCTAATTACCTCATTGTAGCACCAGTAAATCATGAAACAAAGGTAAATACTATTTCTAACTCCTTGTCAGAAAAGTTATAAAACCACCACCCACCAGAGGTGGTGACTCGTTTTGTTACCCCCTTATCAGGGCAATGGCCTAAGTGCCACCATTTGATGAACGTCTTCCTAAAAACTTCCATACATCCGGCAAAAGTGCAGCAGCAAGCAAAAGCTTTATTATATCTCCTACGATAAATGGAATAAGTCCCCATTGCAAAGTTGTTTGCCAGTCTGGTGCAAGGTTATTTAACCATACTAGACCGGGTATGTAAATAAGTATATTACCTAAAAGCATCGCTAATGCTGTACTGAGAAAATACTTATCCCAACCTCGTTGCGCTAAGTAACCTACCAAAACTGTAGCAAATATAAAACCAACCAAATAACCTGCCGTTGCTCCTTTAAGCACTGCCAAACCAGCTGTGAACCCTTGGAATACAGGTAATCCTAATGCACCAACTATGAGATAACAAATTATAGTTAATACACCTAAATTAAGTCCATAAGCTGCTGCAATTAAAAGGACACCAAAAGTTGAGCCTGTTATAGGTACGGGACCAATTTCTATACGTAATTGTGCAAAAAGGGCTATAAAAGCTACTCCAAATACAATTAGTATAAAACTACGTAACAAAGAGTTATCTAAGGGAAAAAGTTCTTGTATTAATGGTTTTCTTAAGGTTTGAAGCATGGTTAAGGTCTCCTGTTTAAAAAATAATTTAGGTTAGATTATGTCATTTACCTGTGGCAAATGCTAGCTTTTATCTGTTTTTTCTTTTGGGTGAGGTGTAAAAGTTACTTCTCCGGGGAAAAGCTCGAGCACTCGAGTAAGCTCCTTTGAAAAACTTTTATCATTACTAGCAGCTACTGGGGAGCTAATAACTGGGGAAACATTAGCTTCATTTTCCCAAAGATCTGGAGGTAAAGCCTCACCTGAAGTGAAAGTTTCCGGTGGTAAATCTGATAATTCTTGAGGAGGGAGTGCTGATGATTCTTGAGTAGGCTGGTCATCAGTTACCTGTTCAGGAAGCAATGTTGAAAGGGGTCTTTTTTTATTAAGCTTTTCTTGGGTAAGCTGCTTATTCACTGCTGGTTCAGGAGCTGTTAAGGGTGTCTTTTGTGTAGTAGGTGGTTCTGCTGTAGTTTGGAAGTTGTCTCGAGCAGATCCGTTATTAGTTACTTGCTCAGTAACTATCGGGGATTTTTCTTTTGCAGGACTTACTAGTGATTTTTCTTTAGCGATTTGGGTCTCAGTTATCTCTTCTAGAGGAGGAGGAATTGTTTTAGCAACTGGCGCAATTTGATTTTCTGTAATTGCATCAATCAAAGATGTGCTTTGCACACCACTTGACTTTATCACATGCTTTCCTTTAGGGCTTTGCATATGAACACTAAAATCCTCACCAAAGACTTTGACAACAAACTCCCAAAGCTCACTTTCTCGACTTTTTAGCTGCTCAAAATGAAAGTTGTAGTTGCTGGGGAAGTTTAAATAAATTTTATTATCTTCTATTTTAGGTGGCGAAGCAGGTATTAGAAAAGCCTTGATAGGGCTGTTTACTTGGCGTAAAAAATCATGCCAACTAGCACGGCGCTTAGGTTTTTCAGAAGCTGTTGTTTGAGGTGCTGTTTTCAAAGATGTACTTTGCGGCCTATTAATAAGAGGTTTACGACGTTCTGTCGGGTTAAATTCAGGAATAGTAGTCTTACCTGTTGCACTAGCCTTACTTTCAATTACTGCTTGATTGGGCAAGTTTTTCTTAAGTGAGTTAAAAGTCTTTATAAGAGCCACTTCTAGCGAAAAAAGGTCATCGTAGCGGATAAATCGCTCAGCCTCATCATCTAGAGCATGTATTAGACGTAGAAGATCATCTTCATTAACACTAAGTTTAAAGTTGTAACCTGCTAAACCAATTTGTCCGTAAAGAGCATCTCGTAAGGTAAGCTTTAGGCGTTCACTAAGACTTCTAGGAGCAAAACCATCATGATAAAGATGCGCTGTCTCTTTAAAAAGTGCTTCTAGATCACCTTTGACTAAATGCCTTGCCAATGCCTGCAACCTGTCTTGTGGTGGTAATCCTAGGGCCTTTTCAGCATCGGCTTTAGTGATTGATTTTTCTGGAGTTAATAGCCTTTCTAGTAAAGATTCACCATCACGCATAGCACCATCAGCAGCTCTTGCCACTAAAGCAAGGGCTTCTTCTGCTGCGCTTACACCCGCTTGCTGGCACAAATGATTAAGCTTGCGAGCAATCTCTACTTCAGAAAGCCTACGAAAGCGATAATGCTGACAGCGTGAAAGAATTGTAGGAGGTAGTTTTTCAGGTTCAGTGGTAGCAAGAATGAACATTAATTTTGAGGGGGGTTCCTCGAGCGTCTTCAAAAAAGCATTAGCAGCACTCTTAGTAAGCATATGAGCTTCATCAAGTATCCATACCCTAGTTCCTCCACGCAGGGAGGCGAGGTTGACCTTTTCTCTTAGGTCACGAATATCATCTACAGAGTTATTACTAGCAGCATCAAGCTCAATAATATCTGGATGATTACCGTGGCGTACTAATAAGCAGGGCTCACACTCACCACAAGGATGCTTTTCCCTTTCAAGGTGCTCACAGTTAACAGCCATAGAGAGTAGTCTTGCCATAGTGGTTTTACCTACTCCACGTGGCCCTGAGAATAAATAAGCATGACCTATGCGTCCTTTACTTAGTGCTGCTGACAGAACCTCTTTGATGTGCTCTTGACCTATAACCTGTGCAAAGGTATACGGACGTGCTTTCTGATAAATAGCAGCCATTTAGTTATATTATCATTAAATATGACCTTGTTTGTTTTTAGAGAGCTTAATTATTCTCCTTGGTTTAGAGCGTTGATAAAACTTAAAAATCACAAGGGCAGCAAGAAAAAAGCTGTTAAAGCCTATGCTGAGCTTTTTGGAACACTTTCAGAGGCTAATGCATCGGATTTGGTTACTGCATTGGCTAGGGAACTTCTTTGGATTGACTCGAGCCTAGCAAAAAACTCGATATTAAAAAGGAGCATTTCAGATAATTTAAAACAGGCTACCCTCTATGATCTTAAGGAGTTATGTAAGCTTATTAATTATCCTTGGCATAAGAAACTAGCAAAGCACTTCTCGCAAAAATCTCCTGTCTTAGAAGGACTTAATAGCGAAGTTAGCGAATCACCACTCACACAAAATATTGCTAATTTGCGTCAAGCACTTCTAAAGGAAAATCATCAGCAAGCCTTTCAAATTTTACAATTAACATATCAGCAACATGGTACAGGGAAATTAGCGCACTATCTAGCATTTCGTTATTTAGAAGGGGAACTTGTGGGCATAAAGCATCCACCTAGGAGTGGTTTTGAGGGCCTTCTAGAGTTGGAACGACAAATTAAACTACTTTCTAATAACACAAAATCTTTTTTAGAGGGCAAACCTGCACTACATACACTACTTTATGGTGAAAGAGGTAGTGGAAAATCTACTGCTGTAAGAAGTCTTTTAACACCTTACTCTGATAAGGGATTACGACTTGTAGAAATTGCCCCTGCTAGACTAAAAGGTCTTAGTGAGGTAGTAGAGAGTTTAAGACACCATCCTCACAAGTATATTCTTTTTGTAGACGATCTAAATTTTGAGGCTGACGATAAAAGTTATCAGCCCTTAAAAAGTTTGCTCGAGGGCTCTTTAATTGAGCCTGCTAAAAATATTTTACTTTATGCTACTAGTAACCGCCGTCACCTAATTAAAGAGCGACACAGTGACCGCCCTGACCCTTTAGATGATGATGTACATGCTTGGGATACTTTTAATGAGCGCCTAGCACTTTCTGATCGTTTTGGGCTTACTATTACCTTTCCTACAACCAATCAAAAACGTTATCTTGCTATAGTGCGTGGTTTAGCTGCGCAAGAAGGGGTGGCTTTTGAGGATCTCGAGCAGAAAGCTCTTCATTTTGCTCAGTGGGGGAATGGGTATACG
Source organism: Trueperaceae bacterium (assembly GCA_965223045.1). GTDB lineage: Bacteria > Deinococcota > Deinococci > Deinococcales > Trueperaceae > CBDCVN01. The sequence continues at coordinate 325,216 of CBDCVN010000013.1, read as the reverse complement.
GGAAGAACTGCAAGGCAATTTGTTGATCATCTGCATAGTATTCAAAATACTAGTTAATATTACAGCAAAATTAAACGCTGATCACACTGAGCGGATTCTTGTAGTAATTTATACATGGCGAGATGAGCTTATTCGTGTTGTTACAGCAAGAGACGCTAATTCACAAGAAAAAAGGAGATTTCGTCAATCATGAATAGACTTGTTCTGAAATAATTTTGCGTACATCACAAGATGTACAATCGCTCAACTCCTAGCTAACAGGATGTATAATATTGTCATCAAATTTTGGTAAACGTCCAAGTTCCTGATTCAATGTGTTAAGTATTTGGAACACTATTTTATTTCGGAACAGCCCTAATGATAAAATAACTATTATTACCAATTACGACCAAATCCCTAGTTTTGAAAACGAAACTGAAGAAGCTAATTTTTGGGATACACATATGCTTAGTGATGAGTTATGGGAGCAAGGTAAGCAACATGCTAAACCTTTGAACCTTCCCCAACGTAGAAAAGATGGTTCTAAAAGCATTACTTTTTGTATAGAAGATAATACTTTAGAACGTCTCAAAGTTCTTGCTGAGCACAAAAGTATGGATTATCAAGCATTGCTAAAAATATTTGTTCAAGAGCGTATCTATGAAGAGGAAAAGCGCGAAGGGTTTATTGTTACAGATGCTCGAGCATAAATTTGAGTAAATTATAATACAAGTTGTAACTTTTTAGCTCGAGTCAAATGAGCAAGCTTACTTTCTATATCATAAAACACTGTCATGTTTTCATTATAGCCTGCAAAGTTTTCTCACATCTTAATTTTGGCTCGAGCACTAAGTAAACCAACTTAACTACCTTTTAAAAACTGATTAATTCAAAAGTTTATCTTTGACTGCAATGAAGTGTACTCACAAAAACTTCTACATTGCTTTTTAGAAAAGTGCCAAGATATACTTCCAACGTTTGAAGTATAGTAGATGATTATTGGCTACTACTAGTTTCTGATTTTGTGGGAAATGTATGTTCAACCAAAACAAATGTGTGGTTATCACCTTTGTAAGGGGTAGCCCTCAAAAGTACTCTAGATTTATAAAGATTATTATCCTTATCATAAAATTCTTTACTAGGCAGCCAAAGGCTTCTATAAGGAGGGAAAGTGTCTGTCCAGTTTGCAGTATTTGCCAAGGTAGCTTCCCTAAGCCTTTCAAAATTGGCTCCCTTTAGTACTGGAACGCCAATTACGAAATTATAAAGCTTGTTCTCTGAGCTAGCAGGAATACTCAAACGGTAGACATGGCTTTTGACAATATAACCCTCTCGCATGGGTAATTCTGCTAGAGCTTCATCATATCGCTCCATTGTAAACTGCATTGCTTCTTCCAAGTGTGAACTGAAATAAAGCTCATCAGCAAAAATAGTAACACCATCAATACCAACCACCACCCCACCGGGCTCTAAAGTTAAAACCTCAGGTGACGCTTGTGTCTCCACCACTACTTCATTAGAGTTGTTCGGAAATAGCCAAATCAGCTAAAATAGTAGCTAGTATGGTAGTTTTCAAAACCAGAAGTGACAGACAAGTAAGAGCCTTGACAGGTTTGCCTGAAGAAAAGATAAATGAGTTAGAGACAGTGTTTGAAGAGGTATATGAGGAGCGAAGTCAAAAAGACTATGAAGAACAACAAGCTAAAGGGGAAAGAGAACGATCTAGGGGAGGAGGAAGAAAAAGTAAACTTCCTTCTACTAAACACAAACTCGAATTTATTCTCTACTACCTGAAAAGTTATCCTACAATGGATGAATTAGCAGAGAAGTTTGATATGTCTCGTTCCAGTGCACACTATTGGGTACATAAGCTGCTGCCAATTCTCTCAGCAGCCTTGGCAAAATTAGGTATGTTGCCTAAGAGAGAGTTCAATACACCTGAGGAGTTAAAAGAAGCGCTTGAAGAAGCAAGAAAAATACTGATTGATGCTACAGAAAGGAAACATAGACGCCCTAGTGAAGAAGAAAAGCAGGAGGAGCTATATAGTGGAAAAAAGAAGGGGCACACGGTAAAAAACACAATAATAGCAACAGGAAGAAAGGTAATAATCTATGTAGGAAGGACATTTGCTGGGCGGAGACATGACTATGGGATGTTTAAGGAGGAGTTTCCACCTAAACAAGGCTGGCTGAAAGAGGAGGGAAAAAGAGCAAATCTAGACTCAGGTTATCAAGGTATAAACAAGGATTATGGGATAGGAGCAGCGATACCAAAGAAAAAGCCAAGGAAGAGTAAAAAGAATCCTAATCCAGAGCTAACAGAAGCAGAGAAGGAGAGGAATAAAAGGCTGGGCAAAGCAAGGATATATGTAGAACATGCCATAGGAGGTATGAAACGCTTTAATATACTAGTGCATGCCTTTCGGAATCGCAAGACAGGTTTTGCAGATAGCGTTATAGCTGTCTGTGGGGGGCTTTGGAATTTTTTGATTGTTTAAACTATTTATTTCCGAACAACTCTATTAACTAAACCAAACAAACTCAGAACAAAAGTATTTGCTAAAACCCAATGCACACTATCACCAGATTCATATACACAAACATTGTTTTCCTCTCTTTACAACAAGACTACAGTTAAAATTATAACATATAGCTTTGCCATAAGGAATTATCTTGATATACCTTAATTTTTTAGGAATCCATTCTAGGTCTTAACACTAACCAGCAGAATCAGGCTGTCAGTAAGAGCAAGGTGATTTATCATCTTGCTTTTTTTTGTGCTTTTTTGTAAACTAGAACAACCATGAAATGCGTCACAAAGCCTTACTCTCGTGTGCGTACACCACGCAGCTTTAAGTGGCATCATCAGTATTTGTAATAGGCTGGGCAAAAATTTAAGAATCTGGTCCTAAGTTTTTGTGAACAGTGATTTTGATTTGGGTGCTTGAAGCATTCTTATTTTGTTCACAAACTTAACTCAAAAATGATTTTTACCTGAAATGGCTAAGTTGAGAAGGCTGTTGCAAAACTTGTAAACCCACCTAAATATTTCTACAAAAAATTCCCCTCCTATTTTGGAGGATGTTTGTCCAAAGGAGACAAAAAATGCTTTTCCCCCAACCCAACGAGCGTGGTCGCTTTGGTGTTTTTGGCGGCAGATACGTTCCCGAAACACTTATCCCTGCTCTTGACGAATTAACTGAAGCTTACATTGAAGCCAGCAAAGACAAAGCATTTCAAGCTGAGTTTCAAAACTACCTAAAAAACTACGTGGGGCGTCCTAGCTTACTTTACTTTGCTAAAAACTTAAGTGAGTACTGCGGTGGTGCCAAGGTTTATCTCAAAAGAGAAGACCTAAACCACACAGGGGCACATAAAATTAATAATACTATTGGTCAAGCGCTTTTAGCTAAGAGACTTGGCAAAAAACGTGTGATTGCAGAAACAGGTGCAGGTCAACATGGTGTGGCTACTGCTACTGCTGCTGCTCTTTTTGGGCTCGAGTGCATAGTATACATGGGTGAAGAAGATGTGCGTAGACAAGCCTTAAATGTTTTCCGTATGAAGCTTTTAGGAGCAGAAGTTCACCCCGTGTCAAGTGGAACCCGTACTCTTAAAGATGCAACCAATGAAGCGATTCGCGATTGGGTTACTAATGTGCGTGACACATTCTACATAATTGGCTCTGTAGTAGGCCCACACCCATACCCTATGATGGTGCGTGATTTTCAAAGTGTTATTGGCTTTGAAACTATGGATCAACTTAAAGCTTTAGAAGGCCATTCTATTCCTAATGCAGTTGTGTCTTGTGTAGGCGGTGGTTCAAATGCCATTGGTATTTTTGCTCCTTTTGTTTATTTAGAAGGTGAGCGCCCCTTACTTTATGGTGTTGAAGCAGCAGGGCATGGACTTGATAGCGGGGCCCATGCTGCAAGCATTAGTAGTGGTAAAACGGGTGTTTTGCATGGTTCACTTATGTATTTACTTAGCAATGAAGATGGGCAAATTTCTCCTGCTCACTCTATTTCGGCAGGGTTAGATTACCCCGGTGTAGGGCCTGAACATTCTTATTATGCCAAAGAGGGCATTGCCCAATATGTGAGTGTAGACGATCAAAAAGCTTTAGAAGGTTTTAGAAAACTTAGTGAAATAGAGGGCATACTCCCCGCATTAGAAAGCTCTCATGCTATTTACTATGGAATGCAACTAGCTACAAAAATGGCAAAGGATGCAATTATAGTCATTAACTTGTCTGGCAGAGGAGATAAAGATGTAAATGAGGCCATGCATATTTTAGAAGCAAAGGAAAACGGACTATGAGCAAGATATCAAGAGCTTTTACAATTGCCAAAGACGAAAATCGTGCTGCTTTTATTCCTTACCTAACTGCTGGATATCCAAGCCGAGAAGGGTTTTTAGAGCACGCTAAAACCCTAATTAAGCATGGTGATATTTTAGAGGTGGGCTTTCCCTATTCTGACCCTTTAGGTGATGGTCCTACTATTCAAAAGGCTTCTGAACAGGTTCTGGAAAATGGGGTCACTACCCAAATAGTTTTTGATTTAATAGCTAAATTGCGCCAAAAAACAGATAAGGCCTTAGTTTTAATGAGCTACTATAATCCCATCTATTGCTACAAAACTGGCGAGACAGGGTTTTTACATGACCTTAAGGCCAGCGGTGCAGATGGAATAATCTTACCTGATTTGCCTCCTGATGAAGGTGAAAGCTTAATTGTTGCAGCCAGAGAAGTTGGCATTGATACTATTTTTTTGGTTGCTCCTACTTCAACAACGGAGCGCTTAAAAATTGTTACAGAAGCCTCGAGAGGATTTATTTATGCAGTCTCGATTACTGGGGTTACTGGTGCTCGAGCAAGCATACCAACAGAAGTAGCCGATTTAGTTAAACGAACCAAAGAAGTAAGTGATTTACCCGTAGCTGTGGGCTTTGGTATTAAAGATGATAATAGTGCTAGTTCTATAGCCAAAGTTGCTGATGGCGTGGTGGTGGGTTCAGCAATTATTAACACTATTAATAAGGGAGAGAACTTAGATAATTTTGCTGGAGGGGTTGCTCGAGCTTGTTCTAGAGCTGAGTTTTAATTAGACATTTTTGGCTTGCGTCCTACAAAGATGGACTCGAGACCATATAGAAATCCTCAAATGGTTTGCTCAAGCCTCAAGATAATTTATAGAATTAACTTGCCTTCAAAGGAGGTATAAATGAGAAAATCTGTCTGTAAGGGGAAAGAGTGCTTCAGCTCGAGCACTCCAAACATGAAACCTAAAAGAGAGGAATCGCCTTGAATAACATTTGTTTTGGACTCTATCAATTTTTAAAGTTTACTATCATTCTCAGCTTACTAGGCTTTGCTTATTCTCAGGAAACTCCTGCTTCAAAACCAGTTGACCTAAGTCATTTTCAAGGAAAATGGTCTTCTGAGAGTAGACCCAATGATGTTTTAATCTTTACTAAACGAAAAGGGCGTGTAGGTGAGGGAATAGGTTTTTGGCATGGCCCTGATATTCCCTGCTTTACCAAGCTAACTTTGAATTCCTCACACAGCAAAGTAAAACCACTATCTATAGAGGTAAATGAAGAAATTGTGCTTGCACCAAAAGGAGATTGCCTTGTTAGTTCATTTACCTTGACAAAAAAGGAAAGGCAAGAGCAAATCCAAGTTGTATATGACTCTTCTGATATTGAGGGTACATACTTTAAACGTGACAAGGAATTTGTGACAAATAAAGCAGAATTAGAATCTCTTGCTCAAGAATTAAAAGAAAGTGAAGCTTACAATACCGTAAGTAATAATGATCCAGACAATTCCACCCGCCCTTCCGAAGCTGACCAACTTCCCTTTACAGGTACACTCACACTTGATGAGTATGATTGGTTTAGTACAACAACTTATTTAGGCATTATTGATATTGATATAACTTCTGGGTCTAAAAAACGCTTTTTAAATGGAAAAAAGCCTTGGCGGCATGAAAGTGGCAAGGTTGTTTATTTACAAGGTTGTGGTGACAGGGTTACTAGAGTCATGCTTGCTGATGAAAAAGGACTTTCTGTTCAAATTACGCCATGTAGCAGTGAGATAGATAATCCCGGCTATTCACCCACAGATTTCAGTTTCTCAAGGCTTTCGCCTGACCAAAAGAAGGTTGCTGTAGAGGTTTACTACTATCTAGATGGTAATAATCTTTATAGTACCATGATTTTCAATGTTGATCAGACCTTGTTAGCAATCCATGAAGGATTTTATGCGCCAACTTGGTTACCAGATGGTCGCCTCTTACTTACAGGAGAAGGTTTCTATCTAACAGACAGTGATTTACAAAATCTTATTCGTATAGATGATGGGAAGTTAACGGGGCTGGTGAATAATCCTGATGTGCACCCTTCAGGAGATAGCATTGTTTTTGAATACAATCAACAAATCTGGCAGATGAATATCGATGGTAGTGACCTTAAAGAACGTGTTTATGGTGGTAAGTACTTACGGTATCCTACATGGTCACCAGATGGAACAGCAATTGCCTATCTTGCTAAAACACAACAAGATTACTATGATCAGGCCATTTATTTTACCGATCTAGTTAACTCAAAAAGCTATGTCTTGGACTTAATCCCTGTACTTGGACCAAGTTCTAGCACTGTCCCAAATGGGCCTCTTAGCTGGAGGGAATAGCTTAGCCAGAGATCTGTCAGTTCGTTCAGTCTCCTGAAAAATGATTATACGATGAATTAATAGACCCTACTTTTACCCTATAAAAGCTCTAAGTTATTCTAGAGATACAGAAACTTGCGTTTCCACAGATTTTGATAAATTGTGGTTAGGAATGTTAGTACCCTATGGGTTATCTTAAGGCATGCGTTTTCTTGGTCTTGGTGGTACTGACGAAGTTGGAGCCTCTTGCTATCTTTATGAATTTGGTGATGCTCGCTTACTAATTGATGCTGGTATGCGCCCTACTATGATTGGTGAAGAGTCTTTGCCTATGCTCGAGCTTCTAAAAAACCACCCTCCTGATCTAATGATATTAAGTCACGCTCATTTAGATCATGTAGGAGCTATTCCTAGGCTTAAAAAGCTTTTCCCTAACTTGCCTATTTATACTACTCGAGCTAGCAGACGTCTTACCCTTGAAGTTTTAACTGATGCTGTAAAAGTTGCTAAAGCCCAAGGTGCAATGGTATATGAGCTTGGTGATGCTATGCAAGCAATAGCAGAAATGCATACTATTAAGCCTTTTGAGAAGTACAATTTTGCTGGTGGGCAATTTAGTGTATATCCGGCAGGGCATATCTTAGGTGCAGTAGGAATTCTTATCGAAACAGATGAGGGAAAGATCTTTCATACAGGTGATTTTTCCAACATTACTACTCTTACTACCGAAGAAGCTTATCGCCCTCCTACACCTATCCCTGTTGATGCAGTGATTAGCGAAGCAACTTATGGTGACACTATTTTACCCGGCCGTAAAGAACAAATCCGAGAGCTTATTGAGGCAGTTAAAACTGTTATAGAGGGTGGTGGGCGAGTACTAATTCCTACCTTTGCGTTGGGCCGTGCCCAAGAAATCATCTTGCTACTCTTAAACCACCAATCAAATGGTAAGTTACCTAAAGTACCTATTTATCTTGATGGTTTGGTGCGCAAACTTACTACTACTTTTGACGAGCTTATGGAAGAAATGCCCCAAAAACTACAAAACTTGGCTAAAAACTTAAAGACCTCGCCTTTTTTAAGAGACAATGTGGTAATGGTAAAAGATGCTAAACAACGTCAGCGCATACTAGAAGCTTATCATCCTGCCATAATCCTAGCAAGTTCAGGCATGCTTACTGGAGGACCAAGCCCCATTTATGCAAGGTATATCTTAAAAGAGGTCAACTCTGCTCTTTTTGTAGTAGGTTACCAAGATGCAGAATCACCAGGGCGTAGACTTTTAGAATTAGAACGTGGCGGTGAAGTTCTGCTACCAAGCCCTGAAGTGGAAGGTTTTGAGCCAGTGCCTGCACTTTGCCAAGTGGCTCGTTACTATCTCTCTGCTCATGCTGACCGTGTTGGTATTATTGCACATTTATCACGGTATCCAAGTCCCAGAGTTGTGTTTATGCATGCAGAAGGTAATGCTCGCTATGCCTTGATGGAAGCGTTAAAAAAAGATTCTTTTGTAGAGTTACCTAAAAATGGTGAGTGGGTGGATTTACTTGCAGAAATCACCCTCCCACACCTAAAGAAGTCAGATGCCCCGATTTCTGAAGAGGCCAAATCACCTTCACAGGCACCTCCTTCACAAACAGGGAAAATTAAACGTTTCAAAAATGAGGTAGATTTAGAAGTTCAAGATTCCAAGGTGATTCTTAGCTTTGATGAAAATATTAGCCCCGAGGGACTTTTTGAAAATGGGCGTTATCGTATCAGTGTGTCTAAGGGTTCTGTAATTAAAGCAGAGCTTCGCCAAAAATTAGAACTGAACAAAGCAACTCCTCAACAAGAAGAAGAGGCTATGGATGAGGAGGTTTAGAGGGATTTCCCTCATGTAAAGTGCCCTTCGCATATTTATAGCTATCCATAAAAGTGTTTTCCCTACAAATTTCATGCCTACGTGATTGGTAGGGGTTCAAAAACTTGAACCCTTACACACTGGTTATTGGCAATATCTCACTTCCACTTAAGATTCTGTCCCAAGCACTGTTTCAGGAATGTCTAACTCTTACCCGTTCAGAGTATGTCAGAACTTTTTTGTTGAGTTACTAGGTTTTTTTATTGCTCAAAACATCATCTAACCAATTAATGCCTTTTTGTGCTCGAGCTTCAAGTTGCCTAAGAGCATCTACATCCACAACTTCTTCTATAGAAAGTTCTAGTGATAAGGGCAAAGAGTGCTCTTTTGCTCCTACCTCTTGTAAAAAAGCCGCTACCTTTGGGTCATAAACTATGCCTCTAAAGGGAGTGCGTGCTCTTGCTGCCAAAATAAGACCATGGAGTCGAACAGAAATCACATATTGTGCTCTTGCTATATGCTCTAAGGCTTGGTTAGGAGTTTTTACATCGAGTACCTCAAGAGAAGATAAGTTATCCTTAAGAACCTGAATTTCCTTAAGGTCTTCATAGGGGTGCATAGCTAAAGCTGCTATAGGAAGGTGCTGTGCTTCAAAGGCTTTGCCCATCTTGATGAGTTCTTTAGTAAAACTTCTGTGGTGTGCTCGAGGGATAAGCAAAACCTTAGTTTTTTTCTTTGGTGGTAGAGTAACAGGCAATAACAAGGCAGCATCGGCAGTTAAGGTGGACCAAATTCCTAACGATGACAATACATCCTGTGAGGCCTTGTCACGCACAGCTATAGGAAGTCTGCGTAAAGTATTAGTTATCATTGACTTGCCTTTTTCACTTAAAGGCCCAATTGATTGCCCATAAATAATAACTTTCTTCCCCAACTTTTTGGCTAATTTAATAACTCCCAAGTAATAGTACAAGCTACGCAAGCTAGTTTTATCTTGCAACAAACCACCACCGCCAGAAATAACCACATTATGACTTAACACAGCAGACATTAACCCCCAATAACGATGAATAGCATTTACATTATGAAGACTTTGAGTTTCCGCTGGCCTTGCTGAAAGTACAGTTATTTTATAATCATAGCTTGCAAGCTCTGCAATCAAAGCACTTAAAATAGCCTCATCACCTAGATTGCCATAGCCATAGTAACCACTAATTAAAATTTTCATTTCACAACTAATAACTTAACAAGAACTCTAATTAAAGAAAACTATAATTGTTTACATGCGTTATCTTGGTAATTTTTTAGCAATCACTGTTCTACTTTCTTACATATTTGGTTGTGGTTCGTCTTCTACACCAAAACTAAAAGTTGATCTCCCTCAAACTCCCCTCATTGTTGCGCCAAAACAAAGCATTAACATAAGCAATGAAGGAGAGGAAAATTCAAAGCTAAAATGGAGAGTAGATAATATTCCAAGTTGGCTTATAGCTAGCCCTAGAAGCGGGGAAATAACTGCTGGCGAAGAAGCAAAAGTTGACCTAAATGTATCTGGCTCTGTGCCTAAAAACGTAAAGCAAGCCTCTGTAACTGTTAATGGAGGTGAAGGAGGCTCAATCACTTTTGAAGTTTTCTTAGGCTGTGCAACTACGCTTACTGCAAAAACGACCCAAACAACGCTAGACACTCGCAAACCTGAAAATCAATATGTTCCCAAACAACTCATAGTAAGCTACAAAGAAACAACTGAACTAACTACACTCCAAAACTTAGTTACAACCATGGAAAGCACCTATGGTTACCGTACCTTGAGCTTTAGCTATACTGGGGGTCCTAACCTGATAGAAGTAGAAGGTAATCTTGAAGACACTGCTGCTAAATTAAGGAGTGACCCAAATGTAGATTACGTTGATTTTAATTTCTATATTGACATCCTTGCTTTTACTCCCAACGACTCTTTTTTCACTCACCAGTGGAATATGAAAGACTTTGGGATGGAACAAGCTTGGGAAATAGAAACAGGAGCTAAAAAAGGTAATAATGCGCCAGTTGTTATAGCAATTCTAGATAGTGCTGTACAAACAGACCATGAAGACTTAAAAGATAAGATGTTACCCGGCTGTGACTTTCATGATAATGATAGTGACCCAAGTAGTCCCATTGTAAATGCTGACACTTCTCATGGCACTCATGTTGCTGGTATTGCAGCGGCTGTAGGCAATAATAATCTTGGTGTTGTAGGAGTTGCCTTTGGAGATGGTGCGGAGATTTTACCTGTCAAAATCTTTGCTGACAATGGTACAGGTGGAGATATCTTTAATCTTGCTAATGCTATACGTTGGTCAGTAGGTTTAGAAGTGACTGGATATGTTACTAACCCCAATCCTGCTAAGATTTTGAATATAAGTTTAGGAACACCTGGTAAAAAACCAACCCTTGATGATGCAGTAGCTGATGCTGTTAATGCCGGAGCACTGGTTTTTGCAGCCTCTGGTAATGCTGAGGGTGGGCCCACGGGAAATGGCATTTTCGCTCCAGCTAATTCGCCAGGTGCTTTGGCAATAGGATCAGTAGACAGTAATTTTGAGCGTTCAAGCTTCTCGCACTTTGATGAAACTGGTGGTAAAAGTGTTGACCTTATGGGTCCGGGAGGATTTCTGACCACAGGTAAGGTATTTAATTGTACATCAAGAAACTCCTCAGCTGTTTTAAGCACTTTCCCCACAAACAATTACAGTTGTCTAGCAGGAACTTCCATGTCTTCTCCTTTTGTGGCAGGGGTTGCAGCACTTATATGGAACCAAAATCCTAACTTTTCTGCTCAGCAAGTCAAAAATCGCCTTGTTGAAACAACATTTTTTGATAATTCGTGGGGAACTGGTAAAAGTTTTGAACATGGTTTTGGAGTAGTGTGTGCTGACAAAGCACTTGGTGGAACAACTCTTTGTGGGAAATAGCTTTGATAAATTAGTGCTCTGTCACAACTAATAATTGGGATGGAGAACAGTTATTCTAAAAAACCTATTAAGTCTGCAACACACATGCATAAAGAATTTTTCTGTGCAAGATACTTTTTATTTGCTTTTGGGGTATGGTTTTTTGAGTGCGCAATTTTAGTAATTTTTTAACAATCACCATTGCTTTATTCTTTTTGGTTTCATGTGATGCCGCAAATTGCTTCACTAGATTTGGAGTGTTTAGCTGTGGATCATCCTCTTCTGCTCCAAGGTTAAAAGTTGAATTCACTAAAACTCCACTTATAGTTGCACCAAGTGAAAACATTTTTATAAGTAATGAAGGAGGAAAGGATTCAAAGCTAATATGGAGTATAAGTAGTGAACAGAAATGGCTTATATTTAACCCTATCAGAGGAGAAATAGCTGCTGGTGAAGAAAGTGTAAAAGTTGAACTTAGCTTAGCTAACTCCTTACCTAGTGATGTAGCAGAAGCAACAGTAACAGTTGATGGAGGTGAGGGAGGCGTAAGCACCTTTGAAGTTTTCTTAGGCTGTATAGCTGCCTCTAGCGCAACAAATATTCAAACAACATCAAGCACTCGCAAACCTGAAAATCAATATGTTCCCAAACAACTCATAGTAAGCTACAAAGAAACAACTGAACTAACTACACTCCAAAACTTAGTTACAACCATGGAAAGCACCTATGGTTACCGTACCTTGAGCTTTAGCTATACTGGAGGTCCTAACCTGATAGAAGTAGCAGGTAATCTTGAAGACACTGCTGCTAAATTAAGGAGTGACCCAAATGTAGATTATGTTGAATTTAATCGTTATCTTAAGATCTCTGCTTTTACTCCCAATGACTCTTTTTTTACTCACCAGTGGAACATGAAAGACTTTGGGATGGAACAAGCTTGGGAAATAGAAACAGGAGCTAGAAAAGGCAATAATTCCCCAGTTGTTATAGCAATTCTAGATAGTGCTATACAAACAGATCATGAAGACTTAAAGGACAAAATGTTGCCCGGCTGTGACTTTCATGATAATGATAGTGACCCAAGTAGTCCCATTACAAGTAATGCCCATGGTACTCATGTTGCTGGTATTGCAGCTGCTGTAGGCAATAATAATCTTGGTGTTGCAGGAGTTGCTTTTGGAAATGGTGTGGAGATTTTACCTGTCAAAATCTTTGATGATGGTGGCACAGATGGAAGTTTTTTTGATCTTGCTAATGCTATACGTTGGTCAGTAGGTTTAGAGGTGACTGGATATGTTACTAACCCCAATCCTGCTAAGATTTTGAATATGAGCTTAGGGGCGGCTGGCAAAAGCCAAACTCTTGATGATGCAGTAGCTGATGCTGTTAATGCAGGATCACTAGTTTTTGCAGCCTCTGGTAATGCTGGTTTTAATAATGGGATTCTAACCCCAGCTAATGCACCAAATGCTTTGGCAATAGGATCAGTGGATAGTAATTTTAAACGCTCGAGCTTTTCAAACTTTGATAAGACTGGTGGTAAGAGTGTCGATTTTATGGGTCCAGGAGGGTTTTTGACCACAGGCAAGGTGTTTAATTGTACATCAACAAACTCCTTGGCCATTTTAAGCACTTTCCCCACAAACAATTACAGTTGTCTAGCAGGAACTTCCATGTCTTCTCCTTTTGTGGCAGGGGTTGCAGCACTTATATGGAACCAAAATCCTAACTTTTCTGCTCAGCAAGTCAAAAATCGCCTTGTTGAAACAACATTTTTTGATAATTCGTGGGGAAATGGTAAAAGTTTTGAACATGGTTTTGGAGTAGTGTGTGCTGACAAGGCACTTGGTGGAACAACTCTTTGTGGGAACTAATCTTAGATTTACTCTAGCCTGCTCTAGAACAGAGTGAAGGGAGCAAATCAGCAATAATGCAGTAATCCTGAGTCTCTTCGATCTTAGAGTTTGGAAACCTCAAAGTTCTCTCAAGAAGAAACTTCTGTGGACATCTATAGTTAAAAAAATCCATATAAATGTGATTGTCAGTGATTCATACTAAACTTGATGAAATCCATTATAATTATCTTCTCTATTATTTTATTACCTTTTAGCTTAGCACAATCAGTTAGAGCTACACGCTTAGCCAATGAAACTTACTTCTCTCTAGAAGATGTTACTCAACTTCTGGGTTATAATAGCAGTGTAACTCAAAATAGCTTTACTGTACGACAAGGAAGCGGGGTTTTAATAGCATTTGCAAGTGACCCAGACTTACTTTGGACACCCAAAGATTCAGACACTGAAACTATCACACTTGCTAGCCCTATTTTAAAACGTGAGAATATCTGGTTTGCACCTGTTGAACTTTTATCTTTTTTGACTATTAATTTAAGCGGTGATGTTCTCACCTTGCCTAATGGTGAACAAGTAAGTTTTTATTTCCCTAAAGCCCCTACTCAAAGTAGTGTGTCACAAAACACTAATAATATTACACTTGATAATGGTACCACTGCCCTTGTTTTTTATTCTTCTAGCACTGCTGGAGCAGATTCACTTAGCCTCATGATTATGGATTTAGGAACCTTATCTATTTCTTCGCAATACCAGAGCAATCTAGAGAACGGCAAGCCACTTTATTTTATTCTTACTGCTATTGCCAATAGCACTTGGCAAAGTGAGATCATCTTTCGGCAAGGCAGTAAAGTCTTTGCAGCACGTTACCCTCTGAACATAGTGATTTTAGAAGGGGAAAACGATAAGGTCGGTCCAGAAAAACCCGTTTCAGGTGTAGTGACCTTACCTGAGTACTTTGATCTGCGTAGCAATATAAATGTGCAGTGGGCAGGAGTAAGTGCTGACTTTAGATTTCAAAGATAATCATCTATATGGTTTATTAGAAATCAACTCCTAACCAAACTTGATGTTTTACTAAAAGCTTCCTTTGGCTTAATTCCCTATGTATTTAGATGCTGTATGTAGATAGTTTAGTTTTCTATTTGTCTTGTTCTTTTATTTATCCTATCGCAAGTTGTACCCAAAAAACGCCACTTTTGCCTCTAAAAACCCTGTTACCAAAGTCGATATCATGATTTTTTTGCTTTTTTCAAGTAGCCATAGCATATCCTTGACACAGCAAGGTTTTATTTTTTATAGTATAGCCACTGATGTCTGCTACGATAAATACACATTTTAAAGTCCAGTGTATCCAAACAAGTAAGGCTGTAGGTATAATGCATGGCATCCACCTTCGGGATTATGTCCAAGGACACATACAAAAACGTTCAGGATCATTATTAAAGAAATACAAGAAGAATTGGGGAAAAGGTCAGGCACTTGCGAGGGTAGCTAAAACACTTAACCTGACAGCCAGAAGTGGAATTAGGACTGGTGAAATGTTCATTTGCTGGAACACTGTTCCAAACGGAGGGCAGAAATATGCTCTAGGCCTGATGGGGGTCAGTGTGTAGCCATTTTTTATAAATTTTAATTTTGCCCTAAAACCTCAAACAGCACGAGATTTTGGGGGTCAAAACCCCTACTTTTTGATGGCAAAATGCGTCCTATCTACTTGCTTTGAGCTTTTCCTATCTTCTTGAATCATTTTTAACCCCTTATCTTTGTTTCATTTTTAACATTGTGCCACAATACTAAATACTAGAGTTGTTCTGAAATAAATAAATCGGTCAAAATAAAGGAATGTTACTACCAAGAGATGACCGACAAGTAAGAAGTATAACAGGATTGAGCGAAAAGAAAGTAGAGGAACTAGAACCTGCATTTGCTAAAGCTTTAGAAGACCATGAAAAGCAACGTTATGAAAAGGCTCTAGAAGCAGGGAAAGTACATCGTAAGCCAGGAGGAGGAAGAAACAGTAAACTAAGTACAGTCAATATAAAACTGTGCTTTATTCTTTACTACCTTAGACTTTACCCAACGTTTGATGTTCTAGCGGAGAAATTTGATTTATCACGATCTAATGCCCATGCTTGGGTACAACGTCTTACACCAATAATGGCGAAAACTCTAAGTGGTTTGGGATATATGCCAGCTAGAGAGTTTGAAAACATAGAGGATTTCAAAGCAGCTTTTGAGGGACTTGACGAAATACTGATTGATGTTACAGAGCGAGAACATCAACGCCCAAAGGATGATGAAATGCAACAGGAGTTATACAGTGGCAAACAGGGTAACCACACGCAGAAAAACACAGTGATAAGCAGCAAGGAGAAGGTAATTTTGTTTGTGGGACAAACCTTTGGAGGACGGAACCATGACTATGCAATGCTAAAGGAAGAATTTCCACCTGAGGAGGAGTGGTTTGAGGATATTAAAGTGGCAGTAGATTTAGGATATCAAGGAATCGAGAAAGATTATGAAGGAGCAGATGTTGCAATACCTCATAAGAGACCTAGGAAGAGCAAAGCCAACCCTAATCCCAAGCTTAGTAAAGAGCAGAAGGCTCACAACCAAGCAGTGAGCAAGATACGTGTATATGTTGAGAATGCCATTGGAGGAATGAAGCGTTTCAAGATTCTTGTGTATGCTTTTAGGAATCGTATTAAGGGATTTGTTGACGATGTAGTAGGAGTTTGTGCTGGTTTATGGAACTGCCTTATTGCCTAATTCCTTATTTCAGAACAAGTCTACTTCTTAAATTGGCAATTATTTGCAAACCTTTTAAAGTAAGCAACGGCTCACAAATATCAATATCTTGACAAATATCCTTAAGAACCATTGAGAACCCTCCTGTGGCTATTACTAAAGGCTTGCTAGGACATTCTTTACTAAAACGAGCTATCATGCCTTCTACCATACTCATGTGACCAAGAACAATGCCTGACTGCATAGATTCAATGGTATTGGTTCCTATTACTTTTTGGGGTGGAATTAGATCAATCCTTGGTAATTTAGCTGTTTGTTGTACTAAAGCATCGGCTGCTGTACGCGGCCCCGGTGCTATGGCCACACCTAAAAAGCGATTGGGTTTTAAAAGTAGATTGAATGTAGTGGCTGTGCCAAAGTCTATAACTATAATGGCTTGGGTATCATAATCAAAGGCTGCTACTGCATTAACCAACATATCTACCCCAACTTCTTGAGGCCTATCTGTTTCAATTGTGAGAATCTCTTTTAATAAAGCACTAGTTACAACTGTACTTTCTATTTGCCAATAGGTCTTTAATGCCTTTACAATTTCTTGTTCGACAGGGGGCACTACTGAAGAGATAATGGCCTTTTTAGGTTTACTAATCGCTTTAAGTTCTAAAAGATTTTTGAACAGCACAGCATATTCATCAAGCATACGTGTTCTATCCGTTGCAATTCGCCAACTAGCCTTTAGCTTTACTTTTTCATAAAGCCCTAATACAGTGTTGGTATTACCTATATCAATAGCTAGCAACATAGATTTAGCGACAGGCCTCAATACCACCACCCTCATAATTAAAATCATCAACTAGCTGACCTGATAGGTTGTAAAGGCTAGCATTATCACCATTATTACCCCACATGGACTCATCCTCGGCAACATAAAAATCATAAACATAGCCTCCTTCTAAGACACCCTCTAAAAACATCACATTACCTTGCCTATCAACAAGGCGCCAATCTGTAACATCTACATCTTGTAAAGGTGCTAGAGTAATAAATTCTTCCCCCTCATCAGGTCCTTTGGGATTGTAGACTATGCAATCAATCACAACTGTTTGTTCAACATCTGCCCACATACCCAAATTGTTTTGTCTAGCCTCTCTAGAAGCTTCTTCGTAAAATTCTACATAAGCTACATTAGGTGGTATGGTTAATGGATCTGCCCAGCCAGCACGGATTATTTCTAAGTTGACTTGAACATAGTTCTTTTGTGCATAGTTCCAGTCTCCATCATTTACAGGTAGGTAAATATAGGCTAATATGCGGCGATAAGGATCGTGTTCCCTAGCATCAAGCTCAACCCAAACTTCCTTACCTAGTATCAGGTCTTTAGTAAATAAAGATGCGGCACGCCCCATGGCTTGAATGACTTCTTTATCTTGGCCTGATTCACGAGCAATACGGTCTAGTTTATCTCCCTCATTTTTTTCTGGGGTATCTACTCCTATGAACCGTACTTTGCCTAGTTTCTCTAGTTTTATAGTATCACCATCTGTGACCTCGAGTACTTTAAAAGGCCCACGTAAAGGGTTTTTGGGAGTGTACTCTTGACCGTAAACAAACAAAGATAACAAGATAACAAGTGATATAAATTTCTTCATGTACTTGCAGTTATAACAAAGAATGATGTCTAGATTCTTAGAAAACTTTTGTTGTAAGTATATAGTTAGCTACTTTATTACTCGAGTTTAATATATTTGTTTGTACGAACAAAGGAAACAATTCAAAAAGCATTACCACCAAGCCCACAAACATTATTATGGCCCCTAGAGGGTGTTTGGAAATTAGTGTTCCTTTGAAAGATCTAGCATTTTGGCTGAAATTTGAACTAAGTATATCATTTCAGAAATGAAGTAGCTATACCCAATATATGTCAGTATAGCTACTATGAAAACAAATCATAGACAAGCATACTCTACTGACGTTACTGATGTACAGTGGCTTATAATTGAAGCCTTTCTACTTAAAGTTTTGACCAAAAGTACTAAGCGGGGACGTCCCATGAGCCTTGATCTCCATGAAATTGTAAATGCTATACGTTACCTTCTGCGCAATGGTTGTACTTGGCGTGATCTTCCACATGATTTCCCAGCCTATCAGAGTGTCCGTTATCACTTTGATAAATGGTGCAAGTCAGGTTTGTGGAAGGCTTTAAACAAACATTTACGCAGAAAACTCCGTGAGCAGGAAGGAAAACTTGCTGATTGCAGTGTAGGTATTGCCGATAGTCAATCGGTCAAAGGTAGTGTGCATGAAGAGAATGGGTACGATGGAGGAAAAAAGGTTAATGGACGTAAACGTCATATATTGGTTGATACCATGGGATTATTGATAGTTGTACTTGTAACTACAGCGAATAGGTCAGATAAGAAAGGATTAGAGCAAATGTTGAAGGCCATAAAAAGCACTATGCCAAGATTAAAAGTAATAAAAGCAGATCAAGGTTATGTCAGTGCGAGATTAGAGAAGTGGGTGCTGGACATATGTGGGTGGATATTAGAAGTAACAAAGAAACCAGAAGGAAAAGGTTTTCAAGTTATCCCACAAAGATGGGTAGTGGAGAGGACATTTGCATGGTTAGGAAACTATAGACGCTTAAGTAAAGATTATGAAGTATTAGCAGCAACAAGTGAAGCCTTTATCTACATGGCTATGTGTGATACAAGAGTTTGACATTGAAAAATAGTGCTTTGTAGAGCGGGATTATTGATGGGTAATAGGTGAAGAAGCTCGGTCACCATCGGGTATTTTTTAATGCAATAATAATCCGTCTGTATCTAATAAAACGCTGATTCGACGTCGCAACACTTTTCTAGACTCGACAATGTTGGTAGCTCGCTTGCCTTAGCACCATATTATAAGCGTCAACTACAAATAAGCCCCTGACAGTATAACTCTCGGATCCCCCTCCAAAACGGCTCTGAACATTCTTCCTTGTTTTACTTTTACTTGATGAAATGCATCCAAACACAAGTCTACATATTTCAATTGGGCCACATACATCAGTCCCTGACAGGCTTCAAGGTAAAACATTGTAAGAGAAGGTGTTGAGGGTCTAAAGACCCTATGCTATCAGCATGCTTATCTTGAAAAAGTAATCTACAGGCATGTTTAGTGCTACAAGGAAGTAAATCTTGTTTATACATCTCACTCAAAGCTTTGTGTTTGAGGGCAAGTAAGCCTTTCTGGCAAGCTCTTTTTAGAAGGTTTAAGGCAGGGCCACCATAATTATTTTAGAGTCATTCTTTTGAGTATTAACTGTGCTGTATAAGGTTAATGAGTTGAGTTAAGATAGTTCATTTTAAAACAGTAGGAGTTAACAAAATGACATGTTCTGACCGTAGATAATTCAGATTATTCTTTGATATAATCTTTCTACAAGCATTCATTTTGTGCGAAAATGGAGTTAGTACATACTCGTTTCTGAGAAAACGATTACTCATTTGCAAAAAATACCAAGTGGTTCACCAACGAAGTAAATATAGGGTATTTTTTTACACGATGGTGACCGGGTTCGAAGCTCTACTACCCCTTGATATTATCGTTCTAAAGGTAATTATTTTCTCATGTCAAACTCTTGTGTGATATCATGACCAAGCGTTTAGCGCATCAATCCACTCCCAATTTTGCTTAATAGATATTTCCCAAACACCCTCTATAAGAGTACTTGAGTTCCACTCAAAAAACTCAATGACTGCAACCCCCAATGCAACAAATCCCAAAAAAGTTCTGATATAAGCAAGTAAAGTTCAGTTCATTCGCCAACCTAGTTCTACTAATTGCTAGTTTCTGTTGCAAGCTTATAAGTATCTAATATTACGTTAATTGGCTTGATTAAGAAAAGTGGTGAGGGGTTGGTGAGAGGAAAAAGAGGAACATATATTTTAGGTAGGTTAAGATACATCGTTCTAATGATCTTTTAGAAGTCAAATCCAAGTTGGAGTAAAAATTACTCTTGCTAAATTTGAGTTGTGGCAGTCACATTAAATTTGACGTAGGCATTTAGTTTATAAAGGTTGTTCTTATTAAGGAGGACAAGAAATAAATATGTAAAGCAATGTGAGCCTTTTAAAGGCTTCACTTAAAAGGCAAGGCTGTGCACCCTAAAGGATTTTATAATCATGTTTCTGAACTAGTACTTTGTTAACGGTACGTTGTTTAGTTTATTTAGACTTAATATCTACATCTACCTAAAGATCACTTTGATAAAGGAGTTTTGTAATGAAAAAGTTAGCTTTGCTAATCTTACTAGTTATAGGATGTATAGTGTTCTCTAATTTCTTGTTAGCTCAAGGTATTCCACAGGGCTCTTATCAACTCACTTGTATTGATATCTCAGTTAATGGAGATGTTCTTTCAGCTACTTGTGAAACACTAAATGGTGAAAATCAAGAAACCTCAATGAGCAATCTCTTTGATTGTCTTAATGCAATTAATTCCAATGGGGACATAGGTAACATAGATGGCAATCTAATTTGTATTCCAGACCTTGTAAAGGTCGATCCTATGTTTAACTTCCCAGAATCTGAACTAGTTCTTGACCAATGGATATATGAAGGAAACTCTACTGAGATATATCAACATTCTTGGGGTATTTGGACTGGACTAACTCAATTAGTAGGGAATGTTAACCAAGAACCAGTTCGTGCCTTTGAAACATGGTCCACGATTAATGACATGTTATTTCTAATGGAGTTATCAACAGAGGAATCACCTGGTAGACTGGACCTTTCTCCACCTAGGCAATTTAGAAACAAAAATAGTGATACTATGGATGATTCTGATTCAGATAGTGATACTATGGATGACTCAGATTCAAGTAGTGATACTACAGAGGAGTCAAATACTGAAACCTCTAGTCCTGATACCAACATATTTGTTTCTGTTGCATACAATCCACCAGCTGCAAATCATGCTATATTAAATAAGCTGTTTTTGAAAAGCACTCTAGATCAGTTACTCAAAGATGGCTATACAGAAATCCCCAACTTTCCTAACAATTCAATAACTATTAAACCAGTTTACAAAGTAATACCTCAAAACGTAGCAAATGGTATCTATGTGTTTCCCGGTTGGCCCGGAACTCCTGTTCCAGCAAAAACATTTGGTGAAGGAGATTGGGATAGTTGCGTTTATGTAAACATTAATGAAACAGGAGAAGGTGGTTCATCTATTGATCAAGGATGTCAAGGTATAACACCAGATAACACATTTTACCTGAACAATTTTATACATAATAAAGTTACTAGTGCTGATGCCAATTACTTATCGAAACAATTAAATGTAACGGTGTCCGAAGGTGATTATGTAATTTTAGTTGGCATGCATGTAACTACGCGTGAAATGAAGCGTTGGGCATGGCAAACTTTCTGGTGGTCAGCTAATCCTAATGATCCATACTTACCTAGCTCAAAAGAAATAGCTGATATACGTCCTGATGACTACCTTGACTCTGCAGCCCAGCATTATGCTATGAGTGTTGTATATCAGATGGTAAATCCTGCACAGCCAATTATTGGGGGGGAGAGTGTGGGAGAACCAGTAATAGGATATAACCCTTATCTAGAAGCAGGTTTTGATCCAAGTACTTTTCAGATTTCTAAACCCATTAATAATAATGGTAAAATTATAGTAAATGAGTATGGCGTACAAACCAATTGTATGACTTGTCATGGGCTGGCCGCATATAATCCTCAATGGGATTATAGCAGCAATGGCAATCGAGAAAAACCCTACGCAGCAGACTTTTACTTAGATTTAGATGATTCACATTTCAATGGACAACTTAAGTTAGATTTTGCTTGGTCTATTCTTGGTGCATTAGATTTAAATAAGTAAGTATAATATTCTTTCCATAGGAAAACCTATAGGTGTCCTATGAGTCGTTTATCGAGAAACCTCGGAGGTTTTAAAAACCTCCGAGGTTTGGGGGACATTCTAAGTTCGTGTTTTGTTTCTTTCTTTGAACATTCCGTTAAATCTTTTTCCTTTCTTCTTAAAATTTACTGCTTGCCAAGCATACACATAGCTTCTCGTTGGCAAATGTGCTGTAATAATAAAGGGGTTGAGAAGCTCTTAAGGAGTCACCCAGCTAGGTTTTTTAATCGGCGCTCCTTCCCACTCACCCTCAAAAATCATAAAACTAAAGTCTGAAGCAGCAAGATTACCATTACTATAGCAATAAACACGCAACTTGCTATATCCACTCGCAGTTCTACAGTAATGATTATCCTTAACTGGTGTAACTATAGTTGAGTAGTAAAGAAAATGATACCCTTCATTCTCAATGGTGATTTCGTAATATCTGTCCGTAGAATCGTACGTTGATGTCCAATTTTCTGTTCCTGACAATTTGCTACCATTTACACTAACCACACCAAAAGCAAGAGGAGCACCTGAAACGCCAAAGTTATTATACCCCTGTGAGAAAACTAAGTGGGTCAATATAAAAAACAAGCTTATCAATAGTACATTAAAACATTTCATAATTATTTCCCTTTTTAGCAAGTCTTGTACTTCATTTTAAGAAAATGCTCACTGCTTGAAAGTAACAAATGAAAATGGAGTCTCTGCTAAGTCACCATTCTTGTCATAGCAATGGACTAGCAAATTACTATCACTACTTGTGGTACTACAGTAACTAATAACTCCTGTTGTTGGCGTCACAGTAGTTGTATAGTTTTGGTGATTATAATTTTCATTTTCTATTGAAATCTCGTAATACTTTTCTACTGCATTATAAGTAGATGTCCAATTTGCAGTTCCAGACCACTTACGACCATCGATATGAACAACTCCAAAAGCAACAGATTTGGGCTCTACCTCTACTACCTCTCCTATCACAAAAGTCGCTGACATTATTTCTCCAGAGGGAGAAATATCATAAACCCTTACATCAGAATCCGTACCATCGTATTTTTTACTAGATGGTGTAGTATCCGGAGTGAATGAACTTCCCTTAGCATAATAATCACCACCATCTGCTATGTCCCGAAGGTTTTCTATCTCCTCTAAACCATCTGCTTCCATCAATCGCAACAATTTACGCCCTGTGTAGGAGTTATTATACTCGAAATCAAAGCCGTTTTTGAGGCGAGCATCAACATGCCAAATAAGTAATCCATCTCCCGGTATTCTCCTAGCGTTGTCATTACCCACCCTATGACGATTTTGGACTACGAAAAACTCGCTAAACAAATCACCATTTGTAATGCCCGGCCATATAATTACACAATCTTCCGAGTTACCTGAGGCTTCTAGTTCTAGTGTTTGAATGCCAGAAGAAATTATCTGAGGAGTAACCCATTCCAATACCCATTTACTAAAGCAGTTATGATCACCTTTATTGCCATCCATCATATCAAGTTTACCTACACCACCTTTAGGCCCTCGTGAAGGAGAGTAATCATAATAATCTGGCAACCCTAAAGCATGCCCTGTTTCGTGAATAACAACTGTTGGAATGAATTCCCTGCTGAAAGGACTTGTTTCCCATTGCCAAGAATATTTGCTAAGTTGCTTGCCATCTAATCTATAGGAAGAATCAGTAAAACTAGTTTGGTAACCCCACCAAAAATTACTCCAACCATTATCTGGACCAGTCCAAATAACAATAAAGTAATCGATATCACCGTCATTATCGTTGTCATATTGACTAAAATCATGTCCTTGATTATCATAGTGGCTTAGAATCTCTTTAATAAGATTTTCTCTATCCCTCAGCTGTTCGCCATCACTAGCATTTTCTCTGGTAACTTCGGAACGGTTGTAACTAGTCTTGTACCATCCCAATGTACTGCCCCCACTCAAGTTTAGTTTTCCATAAGAGGAACGCTCATAGTACTTAGCTAAGCTTTCATAAGGACTCTCTGAAGGATCTCCATTACCGAATAACTTATTATGGATTTCATTTCTGCTACTTGTGCTCGAGTAATCCTGAAACTCAACAAGAACTGCAAGGATATTTACATTTCCAGTTGTAGGCATTCCCTGCCACCTTGGTGGAGGGGCTAATTCTGGTAACATTCGATTAATTTCTGCCTGAGGCACTCCCTGAGATTGAAGCACTTTTACTTGTTGTTCAAGTATAGCTTTTCTCAATAGAAAACTGTCCATCTGATGATTACCTATTTCCTCAGCAAAATCTAGCCTACTTTCCAACTCTCCACTTTCTAAAAGGTTTTCTAGCTCTTTTTCTGAAAAGGGCTCCATAGCCCAGGATAAGGATAAAGCAAAGCAACTAAAAAAAATTAATTTAGTTACTAACATCAAAGTAGTAAGTTTTAGGTTTTTAGACCTGTAATTCATCTAATACCTCCTAATTGTTTAAAAGAATCCAACTTGCTCCTTAACCTAACCTTAAATATGCGTTAGTTGGAAAACTTTCAAAGTAGAGATTAACACATTCTTTATTGTTTTGTTAAGCTTAGGTTCATTCCTTTAAAATAATGAATGAGAAACCTACTTGCATTGTATTACCCTGCTTGTCATAACAACTAATTAGTAATTTGCCATTACTATCATTTGTGCTGCAATGGCCAGCCACTCCTATTGGAGTCACAGTAGTTGTATAGCCTAGATTGTCATAATTGATATCTTCAATAGAAATTTCGTAGTGCTGCCTTGTCTTATTATACGATGACGTCCAATTCTCAGTTCCTGACCACTTACTACCATCAAAATGAATAGCACCAAACACCATAGATAACCCATTTTGTGTTGATGGAGCAACTATCTCGAAAGTAGCTGACATAGTCTCTCCTGTTTGAGAAATATTGTAAATTCTTACTCGAGAATCCCCTCCATCATAACTTTTACTAGATGGTTTCGTATCTAAACCAAATGAATTTCTTTCAGTATAAAAATCACCACTATCAACTTGGGCCTTGGTATTTTCTACTTCCTCCAATCCATCAGCCTCCATAAGACGCAATAACTTATGCTCTGTAAATCGATTGTTATACTTAAAGCTACTTCCATCATCAAGTTGAGCATCGACATGCCAAATTATCAACCCCTCGCCTGGAATACCAATATCATTGCCTAATGGATAGCGATTTTGCACCAAGAAAAATTCCCCAAACATATCATCAAGCTCGAATTCTGGCCAAATAACTATACAATCTTCCCATTGACCAGAAGCCCTCAAAGTTAAGTTCTGGGTACCAGAAGAAACAACTGTAGGAGTTATCCAACCAATCTTCCACTTGCTAAAACAATTGTGATCCCAGTTGTTACTGGCCATAACATCAAAGCCCCCAACACCACCATCAGGTCCCACGCGGCTAGAATCATAGTAATCTGGCAATCCAAGCATATGACCCGTTTCGTGAATGGCTAATTGCACCATGTTTGCACTGGTCTTACGAGAATCACTTTCTTCCCATATCCAAACATATTTACTAAGCCCTACATCATTAATTTTAAATTGACTGTCTAAAAAGTCTTGAGTCCTAAATGAGCTAAATCCTCCTGCATTTTCATTTGAGCCAGCAGCAACCACAATAAGGTAATCTATGTTGCCATCACCATTTCCATCGTACTGATTAAAATCATGCCCTTGATTTTTGTGATACTTAAGAGCTTCTTTGATAATTTCTTCAGAGATCTTGCTTATGCTTTCCCAAGCAAATCCTTCATAATCAGGAAAGCCACTTTTTACCGTATACCAATCAAGTGTGTTTCCTTGACTCAAATCTAACTTTCTGTAAGAAGAACGCTCATAGTATTTAGTCAAGCTTTCATAAGGCATTTCTGAAGGATCACCATTTCCGAAAAGCCTATTATGTATAATCTGCTGAGTATTTATATGCGAACTCCCTTTAAACTCAATAAGAATAGCAAGGATTTTAACGTTTCCAGTAGTGGGCATGTGCTGGCCAAAAGAATACTCAAAAGATCCTAAAGCTAACAAAACTAAAACAAATAATAAAAAAGAAAACCCTTTTCTTTTAAGTAGCTTTACCTTTAACAAATTATTCTCCCTTTCTAGAACTTTGTTATTCAAAACATATTAAAAAACCAAGCCACCATCAAGTGTGGTGGCAGTTTTATGGTTCAAAAACCTGAAAATATTTACTAAACGCTAGAACTTGTAATCTCGTATATTCTTTCCACAACTTCCCAAAGTTCTTCTGGTACTGAAGGGTCTGCTGAGTGAAACCGAATAGTTCTATCCTTCTCTTCGTCCTCAAAACTTATAACCAATTCATACCCTTTCCAAGAAGTATAGTCGTCCACATTAGCTTCTTCGACAGGTGTACCCTCTCTTTCTTCTAAAGCAGACAATCCAGATCTTGTTATCAAGCTTGTAATTTCAGACATTTCCTCTTGGCTTACTTCTCCTGCCCCTATTTCTTCTAATCCCATAGGAGTTTCAATAACTATCGAATAAGAGCCATTACTTCCTATGACTATGTTGTCTCCTTGGTTCTCCCAATTTCTTTCCTTCAACTCAATTGATTCAAAAGGAAGTCCAAAAATCTCGGTTTGGGCATAAATTATAGAGGAAAAACTGAAAAGAACTAGGGAAAACATCAACCAATAATAATTTCTTTGTTTAGGTGTTTTCATAAACATATTTTAGCACCTAAAGTATTTAGTGGCTGAGAAGCCCTGAGTTTTTCTTCAGCCTTTTAAGCACCTAGAGGGTGTTTGGAAATTAGTGTTCCTTTGAAAGATCTAGCATTTTGGCTGAAATTTGAACTAAGTATATCATTTCAGAAATGAAGTAGCTATACCCAATATATGTCAGTATAGCTACTATGAAAACAAATCATAGACAAGCATACTCTACTGACGTTACTGATGTACAGTGGCTTATAATTGAAGCCTTTCTACTTAAAGTTTTGACCAAAAGTACTAAGCGGGGACGTCCCATGAGCCTTGATCTCCATGAAATTGTAAATGCTATACGTTACCTTCTGCGCAATGGTTGTACTTGGCGTGATCTTCCACATGATTTCCCAGCCTATCAGAGTGTCCGTTATCACTTTGATAAATGGTGCAAGTCAGGTTTGTGGAAGGCTTTAAACAAACATTTACGCAGAAAACTCCGTGAGCAGGAAGGAAAACTTGCTGATTGCAGTGTAGGTATTGCCGATAGTCAATCGGTCAAAGGTAGTGTGCATGAAGAGAATGGGTACGATGGAGGAAAAAAGGTTAATGGACGTAAACGTCATATATTGGTTGATACCATGGGATTATTGATAGTTGTACTTGTAACTACAGCGAATAGGTCAGATAAGAAAGGATTAGAGCAAATGTTGAAGGCCATAAAAAGCACTATGCCAAGATTAAAAGTAATAAAAGCAGATCAAGGTTATGTCAGTGCGAGATTAGAGAAGTGGGTGCTGGACATATGTGGGTGGATATTAGAAGTAACAAAGAAACCAGAAGGAAAAGGTTTTCAAGTTATCCCACAAAGATGGGTAGTGGAGAGGACATTTGCATGGTTAGGAAACTATAGACGCTTAAGTAAAGATTATGAAGTATTAGCAGCAACAAGTGAAGCCTTTATCTACATGGCTATGTGTGATATCATGACCAAGCGTTTAGCGCATCAATCCACTCCCAATTTTGCTTAATAGGTATTTCCCAAACACCCTCTATATACTGCTGGTAAAGAATCCCATAACCCTTGAGCCCCTCTTTTATCACGACTGCCTATATAAACCCCTACTATTTCGCCAGTAGCTTGATCAATAGCTAGCCATATCCATACCTTATTACCTTTGTGGCCTACAAAAGACCACATCTCATCACACTCTATTCTAAGAAACCCTTTATCTTTTTTCTCAACTTCTACTTCCTGCTCTATATTCTCAAACTTGTCATTGACGTATTTTTGCAACCAAGATTCTGAAACACCAGTGACACGAGCAATAGCAGCAAGTGCTAATCTTTCCAGTAAGAGTTTATCTATCAAATCCTTTTTTCCCTCACTGATAGGAATATTTTGAGGATCTTCAACAAATTGCCTACCACAATCTTTACAAATATAATTTTGCTTACCATTGTGAATATGACCATTCTTAACAAAATTATCTGAGGTGCAATTTGGGCATTTTAAGAAATCTAAAGTCATCGCGCATTTTAAGGCAGCAGGGTTCATCATTACATGAAGGGCACTACCCTAGAACCATCTAGAACCTTGTTAGTTTACACCAGCCCTTTTTTCTTAATCATGAAAAAGCCATTAACGCCCTTCACGCACCCTTAACTTTTTCTTTTCTAGTACCTATTCCTCTAATGGGTATTAGGCTTTTTTAATTTACTTTTTTAGCGCCCGAGTTAACTTTAAGTTTTGGGTGCTCGAGCCAACCCAGTACATAGAGTGTATATAGATTTAAATCTGTTTTCCTGCTCCCCACATCTCTTCCATCTTCGCCCCATAGAATGTATCTATCTGCTCTCGCTTTAAACGACTAAGCTCACTTTGTGGTAACACTGATAATGCTGACCAAGCAATAGAGAGAGATTCTTCTATACTCCTATCTACCTGCCCTTGATCAATAAAGTTCTTTTCAAACTCATCAGCAAATTTTAGGTAGAGTTTGTCATTTTCAGTAAGCGCATCTTCACCAGTAATAGCTACAAGACGACGTAAGTCAAGGCCATTAGCATAGGCTGCTTGTAACTGGTCAGCTACGTTTTTGTGATCATCGCGAGTTTTACCTTCCCCAATACCATTATTCATCAGGCGAGAAAGACTAGGACCAGGGTTAATAGGTGGATAGTAACCAGCAGTGTGGAGATTACGAGCTAAATATATTTGCCCTTCAGTAATGTAGCCTGTTAGGTCAGGTATGGGGTGAGTAACATCGTCATCTGGCATGGTTAATATGGGAAACTGAGTAATGGAGCCTTTTTTACCCTCTACTACTCCAGCACGCTCGTAAATAGAAGCAAGGTCAGTGTACATATAACCCGGATAACCACGGCGTCCGGGAATCTCTTCACGGGCACCACCAATTTCACGAAGTGCTTCACAGTAATTGGTCATGTCAGTCAAAATAACTAGTACATGATAGTCATGTTCAAAAGCTAAGTACTCAGCAGCAGTTAGAGCCATGCGTGGGGTTAGCAAACGTTCGACGGCAGGATCATCTGCTTTGTTTAAGAAAAGTACAGAGCGAGCTAAGGCCCCAGTACGTTCGAATTCTTGGGTAAAGAAAGTGACCTCACGTTGAGTAACACCCATAGCTGCAAAGACCACAGCAAACTCGCTATCTTCACCAATAACCCTTGCTTGTCTAGCAATTTGTGCAGCTAGTTCATTAGCAGGCATACCTGCACCAGAAAAGATTGGTAGTTTTTGTCCACGAACTAGAGTCATAAGAGTATCAATGGTAGATACACCTGTTTGAATAAACTCTTCGGGCTTTTGCCTAGCAACAGGGTTAATAGGCGCACCACCAATAGCAAGTTGCTTATCTGCTATTACTTCCGGAAGTCCATCAATAGGACGGCCCCGTCCATCGAAACGGCGACCCACCATATCTTTAGAAACACCTAAACGAGCAACGTCTTGCTCTAAATTCACAGTGGTACTGGACAAATCAATACCAGAAGACTCTTCAAAAACCTGTAAAACAGTTACTTCATCAGATACTTCTATAACTTGACCACCACGAACACGCCCATTACCATCAACTATTTTTACAATGGCATTGTAAGCAAGGTCAGGAGCATTTTTCAAATAAAGCAACGGACCAGAAATATAACTGACTTCTGTATATTCTTTTTTTAGTAGTTTACTCATTCATTTACTCCTTAAGCAGTAACCGCAAAGGCACTTTCAAGCTCACTTAAAAGGCTACTCTTATAAGCTTCAAACTCATCTTCAGCAACATATCGTGCACGACTAACCTTTTCTACAGTTGGCGCGGTTAGTATGTCATCAACTGTTGCACCAGCTGCAAGAGCTTTTTCAGCCTCATCATTAAATTTTAGAATTATTTGTAAAAGACCATAGCCTTTTTCCATAGAACAACTAGCGTCAATGGGATCAAAGCCATTTTGCTGTAAAAAGTCTGTGCGGAGGGTACGGCCTACCTCAATAACAAGACGTTCTTGATCTTGCAAGGCATCTGGTCCAACTAGCTGTACTACTTCTTGCAGTTCTGATTCACGTTGCAATAGGTTAATAGCTTTGTCTCGAGTTTCAGTGTAATCTTCAGCTACATTATCTTTATACCAATCATCAAGAATGGGTCCAAAGAGGGAGTAAGAGCGTGCCCAGTTAATAGCTGGGAAGTGACGGCGGCGTGCTAGACTAGCATCGAGTGCCCAGAAACAACCTGTTATACGTAAAGTTGATTGAGTAACAGGTTCAGAAAAATCACCACCTGCTGGTGAAACTGCTCCTATGATAGAAACTGCTCCTTCTTCTTCAGCTAAGGTTGTTACCCGTCCGCCACGCTCATAGAAACTAGCTAGACGTGAAGCAAGATAGGGCGGATAACCTTCTTCAGCAGGCATTTCTTCTAAACGTGAAGCAATTTCCCGCAAAGCCTCTGCCCAACGGCTAGTTGAGTCAGCCATTAGTGAAACACTATAGCCTTGATCGCGGAAGTACTCTGCTAGGGTAATGCCTGTATAAATAGAGGCTTCTCGGGCTGCCACTGGCATATTAGATGTATTAGCAATTAGCACAGTGCGGTGCATAAGGGGGCCACCAGTTTTGGGGTCCTCTAGTTCAGGAAATTCCACTAGCACATCTGTCATCTCATTCCCTCGCTCACCACAGCCTACATACACCACAATGTCAGCGTTGCCATACTTAGCTACTGACTGCTGAGTAACTGTTTTACCTGAACCGAAAGGGCCCGGAATAGCTGCAGTACCGCCCATAGTTAGAGGAAAAAGCACATCAAGGATACGCATACCTGTTAAGAAGGGCGTTATAGGGTCAAGTTTTTTATTAACAGGACGGCCACGGCGAACAGGCCAGAAATGAGCTAAGCGCAATTCAGTACCATCATCTAGTGTAGCTATAACATCATCAACAGTGTATTCACCACCTGTAACAATCTTTTTAATTTTTCCCTGCTTGTCAGGTGGTACTAGAATTTTGTGAGTAAAGGAGAACTCAGGCACGGTACCTAGAATGTCTCCACCTTTGACTTCATCGCCTTTTTTCAGGTTAGGGGTAAAAGCCCATTTAGCTTCTCGAGAAAGCGAAGAAACTTCTATACCACGGTTAATATAAGTCCCAGAAGCTTCTTTAATCCTATCCAGAGGACGCTGAATACCATCAAAAATACCATTTAACATTCCGGGGCCAAGCTCAACTGCTAGAGGTAGTTCTGTTGAGACAACAGGTTCTCCTACCACTAAACCAGCGGTGTCTTCATAAACTTGTACAAAGGCAGTATTGCCATCTAGGCGTATTATTTCACCTATAAGCTTTTCACTACCAACACGCACAATATCAAACATACGTGCGCCCATCATGTTTTCTGCTATAACAGCAGGGCCAGAAATCTTTTGTATTTTTCCTTCTATAGCCATTTTCAGAGAACCTCCAAGAATCCTTGAATCCTTAATACCATAGTTATTGCATAATTTTAATTCTTTGATACAGGGACTTATTAACTATAATTATAAACAATAACAAATTTTTTTAGACTAGGGTGAATTTCATCGCTCGAGCACTAACCAGCACAATCTAACTAAAACTTAATGCCCCTATATATTTCATCTGCAGCACTGCTAAGTCTTGTAACTAGATTAACAGCAATGCGATTATGCACTTGACTTGCCCCTGCCATCGCATAAACTTTACCGTGAACATATTCATGTTTTACTTCAGCAAGCCTCTCACCAGCCAAATAATCTTCAACATTAATAAGTTCAAATACTTTAGATGCATACACAAGCACTATTCTAGCATGGGAGGGTCAAATGATAAATGAGTATGCCTATTTTGACAAGGTCAGTCCAACTTCTATGGATTATTTGTGGGCACAGGGTTGGCGGCATTTTGGTGGGTATTTTTTTCGGTACTCGAGCACAAGCCAAGGACTCAAAAACTTTAATATACTCCCCCTGCGCATATACCTAGAAACTTTTACGCCTAGCCAAAGTCAAAAACGAGTACTAAAGAAAAACCGTGATATTAACGTGCGTTTCAAACCTGCTTTTGTCAACACTGAGGTTGAGGTTTTGTTTGAAAAACATAAAGAGCGCTTTCAAGAAAATATTCCTGACTCTATCTATACTTTTGTATCTTTGCAACCAGCAGAAATGCCTTGCAAGTGTGAAAGTTTGTGTTTGTATTTAAAAAATAATTTAGTAGGCATTAGTTTCTTAGATATAGGTAAAACTAGCACCTCTAGTGTTTACCAGTGCTTTGATCTTTTAGAAGGTAAACGTAGTCTAGGTATTTTGATGATTCTCCTATCGATAGAGTATTCACAAAAGTTAGGTAAAAAGTATTACTACCCCGGATATGCTTACGAGGAAGCATCACACTATGATTATAAAAAAGCTTTTAAAAGCCTTGAATACTTTGATTGGCAACAGGATTGGTTGCAGTACTAGATAAAGTTTTGATAAGGTAAACTTAATTATGGCTGAACAAATTGCCCCTACCCGTTCTAATCTATTACAGAGACGTGACCAATTAAAACTTGCAAATCGTGGTGCTGACCTTTTAAAGCGTAAACGTGATGCACTAATAGCAGAGTTCTTTGACCTTGTTAAAACTTCTCTAGCAGCACGTCGTGAGCTTAATGCTGTTACACAAGAGGCTTACTTTAGTCTCTTTTTAGCTAAAGCTTGGGATGGACCTGAAGCAGTAGAGAGTTTAAGTCTTGCTGAGGGCAAGTCACTCGAGGTTGGCATAAAGGTAGAAAATCTTTTTGGTGTTAAAGTTCCTCAAGTGCAAAAACCTAATTTTAATAACAAACTATCCTTTTCACCTATCAATACTGGAGCACGCACATTAGATGCTGCTATGCAGTTTCGTAAACTAACTGAGGCCCTTATTCAAGTAGCAGCCACAGAAACAAGATTGCGCCGTGTGGGCGAGGAGATAAAGAAAACTAGTCGCCGAGTGAATGCTCTAGAGCAACTAGTTATCCCTGGTATTAATTATCAAATTCGTAACATCCGTGATGTACTTGACCAAAGAGCTCTTGAAGAGGTAACTGTGTTAAAAAGGATTAAGGCTAAGCTTGAGCAAAGAGATTCTTAGCTGTTATTATAGCTAGCTACCAGCATTTCTCGTTTCCCATTAGGGGGACCGGGCCATTTTTCAACTTTAAAGCCCACACTTTGCATACGCCTTCTAATCTCGCCCTTAACACAATAGCTGCTTAGCTTGCCCGTAGGAGCAAGGGCTTGGTATAAGTTTTGTAAAAAATCAACTGACCAAAGTTCAGGGTTAGCACTAGGTGAAAAGGCATCAAGATAAATAGCGTCATAAGTGGCTCGAGCCATTTTATGTCTCGTTGCCTCACCCACATAAATATTTAACTGTGAATTTCCCAAGCTAAGCACATATTTTCCAGTATTTGGCTTATCTGGTAAGGTTTCTCGCCATTTTAGAAAACTCTCTAAAGTTTTTGATTGGCTTAGGAACTGATCATAGCCAAGCTTTTTTATGATCTTGAAGTCTAGTAAATCTTTTTCTAAAGCTGTATAGCTAAGTTTTATGCCAGCATCAAAGCAAGTATCTGCAGTAAGGAAAAAGTTTAATCCTGTACCAAAACCAACCTCTAGAACACAAATATCTTTTTTCTGTTCTATGTACTCGTATACCCCTGCCCCTTTCAGAAAAACATGTTTAGCCTCTGTTAAAGCTCCTTTTTGTGAATGGTAACTTTCTTTATATGACTTGTTGTAAAGGGTGTAGCTTTGGTCAGCCGTTTGGATTAGCTCGAGCATCAATAATCCTGCTTAATCAACCTCAAGTTTTGCTCTAAGCTCAATAACCACTGCGTGACACCATGTACTGCTCCATGTGTAGTTTTAGTAATTATAGGATCGCCAAAAGATTCTAACCCCACCAAAACCTCACCTTCTTTACGTTTTTTAACTACTACTAGAACCTGTTGGCGCAAATCAGGTTCATCAATAGTTATTCGCACTAAAAGCCTTCCTTTTTCATTTGCCCCCCAACTTTTAGTAACTTCATGTAAAATTATATGACCTTTAGCATAAGGGAAAACTTGCTTGTTAAAAGGTAGTTCTTGGGGCAAATTGCCTTCTAGAATAGCATGTGGCATTTTTTCATCTCTTATTAAAATTGGGTGTTCTAAAGCAGACTTCTTTTGACATTCAAAAACTCGGTAATAAAGAGGTTTACCTTGCTCTTTCCACTTAAGAGCATATTTGGTTTGGAAAACTGCATTTGATGGATTAGCTTTTTTTAAATTATAAAGACCAGTAGCCTTGGCTTCCATTTGAGCAAAATTTAAATACTCATAGTGGTCTGTAGCCAGATAAATTCCCCCATTCAGTTTTAAGCGATTAGCAGCTAAGTGAAAGAAAGAAGCTTGTAACAAACGGTTTTTTTTATGCTTTTTTTTAGGCCAAGGGTCAGGGAAATTAACAGTAATGCTTGATAGGCTGCTAGGCGCAAAAAGATTATGCACTACAAACTCTGCTGATCCTTTAAGTATGTAAATGTTTTTTACACTTTTTCTGTATATACTTTTCAAAGCTCGCTTAATACTACCATTAGATATTTCAACACCTACAAATTGTGCCTTGGGTTTTTCAAGAGCGCGATATATAGTATAGCGTCCATCTCCAAATCCAATCTCTAAATGAAGTTCTGGATCTTCTACTCCAAAATGAGAAGGCCAGTTAATAGGAAAAGAGTAGCGACGCCAAGCTAGCAGTGGGCTAGGATAGGGGGAGTGCTCGAGCATTAACTATCTATTGGCCGCACTAGTAAGGTAATATTAGCTGACAAACTACTGCTAAAGAAGGTGTCTTGTGACATCAAGATAAAAGGACCTAAATTATCAACTGCTTTAACTTGAAAAATAGTTACTTTACCACTTGGTCGCTTGCAAGCTACATGAGTAGGTAAAGTGTTCAAGGCCTTTTGCCAATTATTTATAATGTTTTTGTCAATACCAACTGTGTTAGGAGGTAAGTTGCTTTTGGCAAGCTGCGTAACAAGACGTGCTATTCTGGGCTTTTTTGTACGTAAACCTAGAGCTCCAATACGCATGAGTCTAGCAACAACTTGCTTAACTTCTTTTATATCCAAATTAGCCCGATCAGCTATTTTTCTTATATTACTATGGCTATCAATGAGCCTTAGGATAGAGATCTCTTGAGCGTAAAGAGTTAAATTTCCTGCATCAGGTGCATCAACAGCAAAAATTGGTACTGCTGTTTCAGAAATTTGAGTGGTAGAGGTAGCTTTATTATCTTCATCTGCAGCACGAATGGCTGTGAGTAGAAGGTTTTCAGTGCTTATATTAATGCTAACTTCAGACGATGGTGGTCCAACTACAAATTCAAAAGCACCTTGCTCATCTTGAAATAGTGCTATGACAGCTTCTTCACCACGTAAATGATTAAAAACCGCGTGAGTGAGTTTACCATCCACAAAATAAAAACTGACATCACCCTTAGGATGTTTAATGTTTAAACATCCTGTTCTTGAGGAAGATGAAAGTAGTTGGATAACGTCTAGAAGTGAAAAGAGCCCAAGTGTTCCAGTCACCCCACTATTTTAACTAATTTTTTATTTCAATGCTATAAGCAAAATATACTAGGGCGTGTGGACACCTAGAGTGTGAAATCGAAAACGCTACTCTTAAATACCTTGGATAATCCTGATGCTGACGCATAAGCTCCTCTGCAATCTGGTAAAGATTATGTGGTTAACAACTAAAGCTTCTCGCAAATATAGGCTATCCTGCAATTTTTTTTGGAATTCACATTTTCTAACAAATAGCTGTCCTGAGACTGGCTAGTTTGGTTTTGATATCTAATGCGTGCAATTTCTGATTTGTCATGTCCACATGCCCTAGGGCGTGTGGACACCTAGAGTGTGAAATCGAAAACGCTACTCTTAAATACCTTGGATAATCCTGATGCTGACGCATAAGCTCCTCTGCAATCTGGTAAAGATTATGTGGTTAACAACTAAAGCTTCTCGCAAATATAGGCTATCCTGCAATTTTTTTTGGAATTCACATTTTCTAACAAATAGCTGTCCTGAGACTGGCTAGTTTGGTTTTGATATCCAATGCGTGCAATTTCTGATTTGTCATATCCACATGCCCTAGGTATCTAAGACTTTCTTAAGATGGTTTGCTAAACTTATCTTTATGAAGATTAAGTGGATACTTTTAGCCTTATTACTAAGTAGCTGTAGTGAATTTGAGAGCCCAGGTGAAGTTTTACAAATTTTAACTAGTCATCTTGAAGAAGCACACCTTGAGGAAAATTATAATTTGGGTTTACAGGTGACAGGCGGACTAAGGCCTTATCATTTTGAACTAGAAGATGGCCAAATTCCAGAAGGTTTGCAGCTAGATGATAATGGCAGAATTTTTGGAATAGCAAATGTTGAAGGCAATTATGAGTTTACTATAACTGTTTCTGATGCCAACTTATCTAAAACATTTCAAAAACTTAGCTTAAGAGTAACTGAGGCACCATCTGCACAACTAGCAATAATAGTTCCTCTAACTGAAATGCGTGAACCTTTTACTGTTCGTGTAGAAGTAAAAGATGCTAGAAATTTTCAGGCTTTTCGAACAGTATTAAAATGGGACAAAACTCGCTTTGAATTTGTCCCTGATAGCTTACGTCGCAATAAAAGTAAAGTAGCTATTTTTGAAGAAACTACAAAAGAAAGCTTGCAAATAGATTTAGCTGTTTTAGGCGAAAGTTTAAATGGTAATCATCGTATGTTCGAATTTGATCTAAAACCTAGAAACCCCAACACCATAAGGATAATTTCAGAAACAGAATTTCTTTCTAGTGGAGGCAATCATTCTTTTAGAGATCTAGAAGTAGGTTCTCAAAACTCTGAGGATGAGGACTCTGAAGATGACAATGAAGATCAAGATGATCATCCTCTGGAAACCAGTAACTAAGACATTTTTCCCTTATTGATCTTTATCATTGAAACCCCGAAGGGTGTAAATACCTCCTATCTGCAGATTTATTCCCTCCTATCAATGAACTGAAAATCACAGTTCATTTTCTTGGACTGTGATTTGTATGATATTGAACGTTATTACACACTTTGTTTTGATGCCTTATAGGGTGCAAAATCATCTTTTCTAAACAGGGTTTATCAACTAAGGTCAAGGTATCAAGGTATCAAGCAAGATTACCCTTCTGCACTTAGCCGCTTCAGATTGTCCTCAGGTGAAGTAGCTTCCGCAGGCAATATATATTTAAATGCGCCAACATTCATTGCTGCTAACAACATAAACCACGTCACAACAACAAAAGGGAATGTGTATACGGGGAACCCTAGATGATAGGACAATGCAAAATCCAGAGCTACCGTTACCCAAACAGTAACAAAAGCACCACCAAAAATTCCGTATAGCCCAGCATTTGAATCAAAACGAAGAAATAGACTAAGTGCAAGAGCTGTCAAAATAGGGTTATAAGCATGTAATCCCATTCGAATGCTTTCTTCGCTTAAGCCAAACATCATTGCTACTGGGATAGAAAGTAGTGCAGCAAGAAAACCCATAAGTGCAGCAATTCTACTATTAATTAGGATTCCTAATAAGATGATATATCCTGCGAGCATGCTATCTTGTAAAAAGATCTCGCTAAATCCTTTTCCAAGACCAACATAAATTGTTTCTAAAGAGTATTCAGATGCCTCACCTGCTGCTGGGGCGCTAGCCGCTAGTGCTTCAGTGGCCCTAGCAGCATCAATTCCACTAGGATGATCAACTGAACCTATAAAAATCCAAGCACAAAGTATAAATGGCATAGTTAAAGCAGCAAGATTCCATGGGGAAAGAAATTTACCCAGCGCCATAAAAACTATTGATGAAAGACCTGAAGCTAAAATTAACAGTAACCAATATTCCCAAGCAGGTAGTCCTAAAGCTAGCCCTGACCCTGTTGCGATTTTGAACTTTAGATCAAAGGCAGCTCCTACTAGCACTGCATTAAAACCTAGTAAACCAGCGCCTATAAGACCCCGATCAACTTTTAGTAAAACTGCAGTTAGAGTACCTACTACCAAACCAACCACTGCTGCAATCCCAGCAGAAATAGAGGCAACAAAAATTCCAATTAGAATAACCAATCCAGAAAGTGCGTTGCCTTGAAAAACTACTTGTCCGACGCCACGAAGTAAAACATTAAAGGGTTCGATTATTGGTTTTATTTTTTCCATAAGATCTGACATTATCTAATCCTTTTTATGGTTTTTAAGCCTCTGTCAAGACAGAGGTGGAAAAAACCCACTCATTTCAAGATATTAATAGTAGACTTCACCCATCTAGGAGCAGAATAAGCAAACCACCATCAGAGGTTAGGGTCTTGTAATTCTATTATGCTGTATCTAAATGCTATTCACTGACTCCTCCGAAGTGGTGCAAACGTGGCTCTGAATTAAATTCTTCATCACCATGATGGCTATGGTGATGCCCGCCCCCATATGCACCAGATTCTGGCTCATAAGGAGCAATAACATCACTCACATCTAATCCAAGGCGAACCAACATATCACGCAATACATAGTCAGGGGGTAAGCGTAACCAATTTTCTCCAACCTCGAGGCGAACATGACGATTTCCAAGGTGATAAGCTGCTCGAGCCAAAGTCTTAGGATCTTCAGTTCTCACTTCCATTAGTGGCTCTGGTTTTGCCCTAATGATAATCACCTCTCCCTCAGTTGTACCCAATCGTTCACCTTCTAATAAAGGCGTTCCCCTTTCCACCATAAAGGCTGCTTCACGTCCATCAGGTAAGGTAAAGCGCAAGCGTCCACGCTCACGCTCTTCAAAAGTAAAGGCTACTTCTAACTTTGCAGCAGTGTCTGTTGGTAAACGCTTATCAAAGTGCAGCATAAATTAAATTATTACTATTAAAAAAGGAAGTATCTTTGAGCCAATGCCAATTCCTCTGA
This sequence comes from Trueperaceae bacterium, assembly GCA_965223045.1. GTDB lineage: Bacteria > Deinococcota > Deinococci > Deinococcales > Trueperaceae > CBDCVN01. The sequence continues at coordinate 286,053 of CBDCVN010000013.1, read as the reverse complement.
TGGCTCATACCAAAGCACTTCTCCATTCAAACGTACTTGATAATTTTGTGGATCTATCTCTAGTTGTGGGGTCAAACCGTTATGAATCATATCTTTCTTACCCAAGTTACGAATATTTTTAACAGCAACTAGAGGTTTTTGTAAGCCTAGTCTTTCACCAATGCCATCATTAAAAGCTGCTTGAGAAACAAAGCTCACAGAAGATGCTAAACAGCTTTTGCCAAAGCTACCAAACATAGGACGGTAATGTGTTGGCTGTGGTGTAGGAATAGAGGCGTTTGGATCTCCCATAGGTGCAGTAACAATTACACCACTCTTAAGGACCAAGCTGGGTTTTACTCCAAAGAATTGTGGCTTCCACAACACCAAGTCAGCTAGTTTGCCAACTTCAATTGAGCCTACTTCATGAGAAATACCATGAGCAATGGCTGGGTTGATTGTGTATTTGGCAACATAACGCTTAGCACGAAAGTTGTCACTTTTTTCATTATCCTCAGGCAAGCTGCCACGAATTCTTTTCATAGCATTAGCACCTTGCCAGCAGCGAATAATGACCTCACCTTGACGACCCATAGCTTGAGAGTCAGAGCCGTGCATACTAATAGCGCCCATGTCGTGTAGGATGTCTTCTGCAGCAATTGTTTCTTGACGTATTCTGCTTTCTGCAAAAGCTACATCTTCAGGAATTGAGGGATCTAAGTGATGGCATACCATAAGCATATCTAAGTGCTCATCGGCAGTATTTTTTGTAAAGGGGATAGTTGGGTTAGTAGAGCTAGGAAGCACATTGTGTTGGCCACAAACAGTCATAATATCTGGAGCATGACCACCACCAGCACCTTCAGTATGGTAAGTATGAATGGTACGACCTTTAAATGCAGCTATGGTATTTTGTACATAACCAGATTCATTAAGTGTATCTGTGTGAATAGTGACCTGCACATCCATTTTATCAGCAACACTTAAGCAATTATCAATTGCAGCTGGAGTAGTACCCCAATCTTCGTGCAACTTAAGGCCAATTGCACCACCTAGTATTTGCTCTTTTAGAGGTTTAGGTAAGCTCGAGTTACCCTTGCCAGAAAAACCAAAGTTAATAGGAAAAGCTTCTGCTGCTTGAAGCATACGACCAATATTCCATGCACCGGGAGAGCAGGTGGTCGCATTTGTTCCAGTTGCAGGCCCAGTACCACCACCAATTAAGGTGGTTACACCTGAAGTTATGGCTTCTTCTGCAAGTTGTGGGCAAATGAAATGTACGTGAGTATCAAGCCCACCAGCAGTCAAAATAGAGCCTTCACCAGCAATGGCTTCTGTAGCAGCACCAATGTTGATGTTGACACCGGGTTGAATATCACGGTTGCCTGCTTTACCAATAGCAGCGATACGACCATCTTTAATACCCACATCTGCTTTAATAATTCCCCAATGATCAAGAATTAACGCATTGGTAATGACAACATCTACAACATCATCTGCAGGAAGTTGGCTTTGCCCCATTCCATCGCGAATAACTTTACCGCCACCGAACTTGACTTCTTCCCCATAGATTGTGTAATCTTTTTCAACTTCAATCCACAAGTCAGTATCTGCTAGCCGGACACGGTCACCTACTGTGGGACCGTAAATATCTGCATAATTTTGACGAGAAATTTTCATAATTCACCCATAATTTTTCCATTAAAACCATAAACGTGGCGACGCCCTGCCAATTCCACCAACTCCACCGAACGTTTTTGCCCCGGTTCAAAACGAACAGCATTACCTGCTGGTATATTCAAACGCATACCACGTGCTTTGTCCCGATCAAAAGATAGTGACTCATTTGTTTCAAAAAAATGGTAATGAGACCCCACTTGACAAGGACGGTCTCCTGTATTTGTCACCTCTAGGGTAACTGTGTTGCGACCAACATTAAGCTCAATATCACCACTTGCAACTTCAACTTCGCCAGGTATCACAATTAAACTCCTTTCTTGAGATTAAGGCCTATGTTGAGAGAACATTAGTAATGTCCCTCAATAATACCTATGATGGATTATTTAGAAAATATCACGACTCAAATGGCTTGAACTGTTTTTTTAATTCCTTCCTCATGTTACAAATAAGTTTCCGCAACTCATTAAGCTGAATATTCTTCTAGCTGCAAGTTTACAGGTACAAATAACACTAACAAGCACTTTCAAAAATTAGATATTATTATCTTAAGTAATTGGGTGGTGTACCGTGACCAGTTTGGTGCCATCTGGGAAAGTCGCTTCTACCTGAACTTCCGGCACCATTTCTGGCACTCCTTCCATAACATCATCTTTAGTGAGCAAAGTTGTACCGTAGGTCATCAAATCAGCTACACTATCGCCATCGCGTGCTTTTTCAAGCAAAGCAGCAGAGATGTAGGCTACTGCTTCTGGGTAGTTTAATTTTTGACCGCGTTCACGACGACGCTCAGCAACAAGACCAGCTGTGAAAATTAGTAGCTTATCTTTCTCGCGTGGGGTAAGCTCCATAAAAATCTCCTTCCTTTATTAAGTATTCCAAATACGTGGAAAAGACACAGAACGCCCTGTTAAAGCAGGCCGTATTTCGTTCCACAAACCAATAAACCAATTACGTGCCGCCTCAGCTTCCATACCTAGGAAACGGGCAACAATCAGTCCCGGTAGTTGAGTTAAACCTCCTCGTCCCTCTTCTATTGAAAGGGCACGACAAGTAACTAGCTGCTCTTCAGTAAGCTCTCCACTTACAAGGAAAGTACCAGCAACAAAATAACCAGCAAAACCCACTGGTGATTTAAGTAATCGGCTGCCACCCTGAAACTGCATACGCTCACTCCAGAGCAAACGATCATTATGTTGCAATCTAAGTCGTTGTCGTACAGAACCACTATCAAAGAACATACCACTACCGGGCAAACCAAGAACGATTATGTCCCAAGTTATAACCTTTGCACCTTCTGCTAAATTTATAGTGGTATCAAGCTCTGCATTACAACCCGGATAAAAAATTGTCTCTTGAGGTAACCATTCTATAACTCCATCAGAATCTGCGGTCAGATTAAGATTCTGGTGTGCTGGCCTGTCCGAAGTATACCACTTTGCTGCACCCGGACTAGTCAACTGTGCCCAAGCACTGGGACCACAGTGTACTCGAATGTCTAGTTTATCACCTCCTGTAAGCCCTCCCGGAGGGTGTAAAATAAGATGCTGACAGACCTCTGGTCCTTCAGGGTAAAAATGCTTTTGAATTTGTAGCGGACCACTACGACGACGCAACACAGGAGTGCTACGTTTCCCTATCATCTGATACTCTAGCTCAAGCTTTGCATGCCAAGACAAAGGTAACAGTTTATCTGATGAAGATTGCGGTTGTTGGCCTTTTATCTGCTGCATAACCGTAACAGCTTGTGCCTTTCTAGACTAAAAGCTACACTTATTAAGGTAGTTAACGAAAATAGCAACTGCTGATCAGTTGCTTGCTAGATGTTTAGTAATCTACATCTTTATTGAAAGATACGCCTCATGCTTTAATCTTTACTAAAAAGATTTTACTTAATTAAACTTTAATCTTTTACTGAAGGTTATGTTTTAACTTAACCAGTGCCAGTAGTAATGAATAACTTTCCTCAAGAAGTTTAAGAACTTACAGATATAATTATTATACCACCTTAATTTTAATCACATACAATAAGTAATTGTCAAGTAGTTTTCAGCAGGAAATAACGTACTGAACATTTGCATCACTTGTCGCAAGTTGTGGTGTCTTCATCAAAATTGAGATAGTAAACTATGCATTTTGTGAAGCTCAAACTGAACAATCGTAAAACTCTTCATTTACATTAGTTTATTTCAGAGCAAAAACCTTTGTGGCAATCTTAACCTACACTTTGTTAAGTTCAAGTTAATCAATTGTAAAATTTCCTGTGTACACTATCAAACCTAAGTGCTTAAGCTTTCATTAAACCTTGGCGCTCGATGAAATCAATAACCTTATCTAGACCTTCACCGCTTTTTAGGTTAGTGAACAAAAATGGCCGCTCTCCACGCATTTTGCGTGCATCACGCTCCATTACTTCTAGTGATGCACCCACTAAAGGTGCCAAATCAATCTTATTAATTATTAGCAAGTCAGATTTGCATATTCCCGGGCCACCCTTACGGGGAATCTTTTCTCCAGCGGCAACATCAATAACATAAATCGTCAAATCCGATAGTTCAGGGCTAAACGTTGCAGCTAAATTGTCGCCACCCGACTCCACAAGAATCATGTCCAGACCCGAAAAACGTTGATTCAATTGAGACACTGCCTCTAAATTGATTGATGCATCCTCTCGAATGGCAGTATGTGGGCAACCACCAGTTTCAACGCCAATTATTCTTTCTGGGGCAAGTGCACTATGATTCACCAGAAATTGAGCATCCTCTTGAGTGTAAATATCATTAGTAATTACTGATAAATTATAGCGTTCACGTAGAGCATTGCATAGTGACAGTGTTAATGCAGTCTTTCCAGATCCAACTGGACCCCCTATACCCACACGCAAAGGTTGTTTATCCATTAAAGTATCCTCCTAAGATCGGAACAAACGACTATATTGGGTTTCATGAGCTATTGAAGCTACAGTAAGTCCTAGCGTACCATTAGCAATATTTTCATCAGGGCAGGCTATTGCTGCCTCGAGTGCCTTATCAAGCTCAGGTAACAATTGACTTAATAGACGTTGAGCTGCTTGTTGCCCCATAGGTAAAGCTTTCATTAAAACCACTAGCTGGTTTTCTAACCAGCCCCAAAGCCAAGCTACCAAGGCATCACGAGGGGCTATTTGCCATGCTCGAGCTGTTAACGCCCAAGCCAGAGCTAGATTTTGCTCTTCAGATGCAAGAAGTTGATGACGGGTTATTTCATCCATCTCTGGCAAGTTATCCACTAATTGAACTAGTGAATATCCCATTTGCTGACTTTCCATTCTCAACTCACGGGTTTCACGTGTTGCTGTATATTCTTCTGACCAATAAAGTAACTTCTCCCAATCACCCTTAGAAGCTGCTTCTAACATACGAATCAATATTGGTGCCTCAAAACAAGCTATATTCAGTGCTAATTGATCTGCCAACCAAGTATATGCACTATCAGCGTCTTTAACAATATCTTGCTCTATAGCACTCTCGAGTCCTTGCGAGTAAGTATAAGCACCAATAGGCAATTGTGAACTTGCTAAACGTAACAGTGCCCAAATGCTATTCACTTAGTTCCTCCAAATCGACAAGAGCTACTTTAAGTAAAGTTTCTCCTTACCATAATAACTTTGTCTTTGTAATTATACCTTAACCTTAAATTTTACCATAGCAAAAACAAGACTGAAAAAAGGTCAAAGAATTTTCTTGTGAAAAGAACTCACAAGTAAGGTGTTCTTGGGTATTATAAAACAAAAAAGACTTAAGTCATTCAATCATTAAGTAAGTTTATTATTATTAGGAGTTTATGAGTCCCTGTCGCCACGCTAAAACAGCTGCTTGAGTGCGGTCACTCAAATGCAACTTACTTAGAATATTACTAACATGTCCCTTTACTGTGTATTCACTAATGCTAAGCTGGTTGGCAATTTCAGCGTTAGATAGCCCCTCGGCAATGCACCTAAGTACCCCAACTTCTCGTTTGGTAAGGTCAGTAAAGGGGTTGGGCTTAATCTTAGGGCCATGTAATTCTTGAATTACTCGTAAAGCTATTCTAGAGGGTGTTTGGGAAATATCTATTAAGCAAAATTGGGAGTGGATTGATGCGCTAAACGCTTGGTCATGATATCACACATAGCCATGTAGATAAAGGCTTCACTTGTTGCTGCTAATACTTCATAATCTTTACTTAAGCGTCTATAGTTTCCTAACCATGCAAATGTCCTCTCCACTACCCATCTTTGTGGGATAACTTGAAAACCTTTTCCTTCTGGTTTCTTTGTTACTTCTAATATCCACCCACATATGTCCAGCACCCACTTCTCTAATCTCGCACTGACATAACCTTGATCTGCTTTTATTACTTTTAATCTTGGCATAGTGCTTTTTATGGCCTTCAACATTTGCTCTAATCCTTTCTTATCTGACCTATTCGCTGTAGTTACAAGTACAACTATCAATAATCCCATGGTATCAACCAATATATGACGTTTACGTCCATTAACCTTTTTTCCTCCATCGTACCCATTCTCTTCATGCACACTACCTTTGACCGATTGACTATCGGCAATACCTACACTGCAATCAGCAAGTTTTCCTTCCTGCTCACGGAGTTTTCTGCGTAAATGTTTGTTTAAAGCCTTCCACAAACCTGATTTACACCATTTATCAAAGTGATAACGCACACTTTGATAGGCAGGAAAATCATGTGGAAGATCACGCCAAGTACAACCATTGCGCAGAAGGTAACGTATAGCATTTACGATTTCACGGAGATCAAGGCTCATGGGACGTCCCCGCTTAGTACTTTTGGTCAAAACTTTAAGTAGAAAGGCTTCAATTATAAGCCACTGTACATCAGTAACGTCAGTAGAGTATGCTTGTCTATGATTTGTTTTCATAGTAGCTATACTGACATATATTGGGTATAGCTACTTCATTTCTGAAATGATATACTTAGTTCAAATTTCAGCCAAAATGCTAGATCTTTCAAAGGAACACTAATTTCCAAACACCCTCTAGGGTGAAGCACAGCCTCGCCTTTAGCAGCACTCCTAATGGCTTCAGCAAGTTGTTCTAAAGTAACATCTTTTAGCATATAAGAAAGAGCACCTGCTTGCAGAGCAGGAAAAATATGCTCATCTTCATGATAAGAGGTTAGTACAACTACTTGAGAGCGCGGACTTACATTTCTCACTTGTCTAGTAGCTTCAACGCCATCCATTTCAGGCATTATTAAGTCCATTAGAACCACATCTGGAATGTGTTCTTCAGCTAGAGTGACAGCTTCTTGGCCAGAACTTGCTTCAGCTACAATCTCAACATCTGGCAAGGCTTCTAAAAAGGCACTTATGCCTTGTCTAACTAGAGGGTGATCATCAACTATAAGGACACGAATCATAAATATTCCTACTTTTTATAAGGTACATGAGCTATAACTTGTGTATTACTTTCAGGCTGGCTTTTTAACTCGAGCCAACCACCAATAACTTTAAGCCTTTCCTGCATAAAGTAAATCCCTATACCCTTTTTCTCTACTAGCTCAGGGGCAAAACCTTGACCATCATTAACTATTTTCATGACAATGGTTGAATCATCCAACTTAAGACTAAAGTCTACTTGTTTAGCATTACTGTGCTTGGCTATATTAGCAAAGGCTTCTTGGGCCACTCTGTAAAGTACCTGCTCTACATCAGTAGTTAACACCAACTCATCAAAATCTGTTTCTAGTTTTATGCCCTGCTGTAGAGTCCAGCTTTGAGCAAGTTCATGCAAAGCTGCAATAAAAGTTTTTTCCTCGAGCCCTACTGGTTTTAATGCTTTAATCAAATTGGTTAGTTCAGCCCTTGCTTGCACAGCTAACGACTCAGCTTCTATTAAATTCTTTTCTACTGCTTTAGGATCTTTATTGAGCTGCAGGCGAGCTGCCCCAACTTGCAAGGCTGTAGCAAAAACTTGTTGTTTGACACTATCGTGGAGTTCTCGAGCTATACGTTGACGCTCTTCTAATATGGCAAGTTGCTGGCGTGTTTGAAACAGGGTTTGTAGCTCCTTAGCCATACTGTTAAGCTGCTTGGTTAGTACACCTAGTTCGTTTTGAGAATCTGTGAGCAAAGTAGAAAAATCACCTTGGCTCCATGTGCTAGTGATTGTTTTGAGCTTCTCTAAGTAATTAATTAGCTTACGTGCACGTCTAGCTCCAAGCAAAGTCCCTATAGGAATAGCAAAGAATAGTAGGACAAAAATGCTAATTAGTGTCAGCACAAATCCAGAACCATAGAGATCCTCTTTATTGGCACTAATTTTGTAGAAAAAGGTAGCTCCTAAGATATTGTCATTTTTATCAACTATAGGACTAGCTGCAACCAAAGGAGTTAAAGGAGAAGCTGAAAAAGGGATAGAGTTTTGCTTGCCAGCTAAGGCCTGTTTTAAGATATCGCCTTCCTCAGCCAATAAGTTTTCTAGTAAATATTCTCCTTGCAAAATTTGTCTGGGGTTACTACTCGCTAACACATTGCCTTTGCTATTAACAATTGCCACAGCCCCTTTAGTGTATGGTATGGGAATAGAAAACTTCATGTTTTCAGAGCTTTGTAATTCTTCAATACTGAGCAAGACCTCTTCTAAACGTATTAATTTAGGAGGTTTTGCCATATAAGGAGCAAATTTAGGGCTAAGGTCAGTAAGTGCTTGAGGAATATTTTCTAAATTGTTACTGACTTCAAGCAGAAAAATACTGTATAGAAGGGTGATAATGATAAGCTCGAGTAAAATAAAAGATAATATAATGGTAAAAGTTAGTGACAGGGTAAATTTCCAGGCCAGCTTACGGAAACTAGGCATATTCTGTTGAGATTTTTTAGACCTTATAAATATTTTCATCAGACCACATTCTTAATACAGTAAAAAAGCCTATTTAGCAGGAAATCTAAATGAGCACCTTTATTTTGCACTAAAATTTGCAGTTAGCACATGAGGCTTTCGTGGCAGTGTTTGTAGTTCTAAAGGACTGTTTTTGCTTTATTACTCCCCCTCTTAAGAAGGGCTTCTGTAGAGTCGTGACAAAAGCAGCTAAAAATGGCTACACTGCTAGCGGTTAAGGTCTCCTTAGCATGCATGCAGATCAAGGCTAATTTACTACCCTAAAAAATATATGAGGTGAAAAAAATGATAATCAAGCCATCAATAAAATTAATAGTTTTCTTGTGTTTAGCTGTTCTTCTATTAGCATCTTGTAGCCAAAGTATACCCAATAACAATGCAACATTGGACAGGGAAACTACTCTTGCTCTTAAAGATAATGTTTTAAGAAGCCAAGAAAGTCTTATTGATATGTTTCCAAGTGGAGGAATTAAGGCTTTAGCAACAAAAGAGTGTCTAAAAGTAGAAGGAGATCCTACTGATGCAGATAGTGATGAAATTCCCGTAGATGTTACCTATATCTTTAGCAATTGTGTTTTTCGAGAGGGCGATGTTGAAACTACAGTCAGCGGGCCTTGGAGTGTAAAGGATCAAGATGATAGTGATCCCTCGAGTGGTTTTTCAGGATCAAAAGATTGGGAAGTTACTGAGACTTCTGGCAGTAAAACTGAAATGCTGAAGTTAGCAGAAGACTTTGCTCTAAATGTTGCAAAAGACAGAAGTAAGTATGAAGCTGAGGCGAGTTTAAAAGTAGATTCAGCCACTTCTGGCAAATCCTATTTGGCAAAGTCAAAAGCTGACTATATACCTGAAAATCCTAAAGAACCCTTTAAGTCTGGTACTTTTATTTTTAGTGATGCCATTACCTTTACTAGTAAGGGTAAGTCTGAAAGCATAATGGGAGAAAGCCTGCCAGACAAGCACTTGCACTATTCTGCTGACTGCAATAACGGCAAAGGTGGTTTTGATCGTGGCAGTGTTCGTTATAAATACAATGAGAGCGTCATCATTGAAATCTCTTTTGATGAGTGTCTAGAAGATGTTACTTTGCCCCTTCTCGAGTAAGTTGCTGTAAATACACAAATTCTTTGCACGTTAGTTTGAGATACTAAGTTTTTTAGAGAAACTTAGTATCTATACACCCTTTAGAGAAGTTCGAATACGCTTTCAAATCTCTAAAATCCTTGAGTCTTTGTTCAAGCAATTAGCGTCAGCAATCTTACAAAAACTTTTGCAACATCATTTATTATTAAGAGCCCTTATCCCAACGTTGCAGGAAGAATCATTAATAAATATCTGAATACAGAAACAAGGAGTCGAAAATGACCCATCCCCTATTCTCAATAAAGCTCCCCATAATGTTGTTTTTTCTTTTAAATTCATTAATAGCATGTACAGAAACCCCCACAAATCCACCCGACAATAATAACAACCCTAGTCTAAGGTGGGAATATCCCACTCCTAACCAGCTCCCACTAACTGCTATAGAGGATAGGCAAGGGAAACCTTATCTATATGTTGCTCAGAAAGGTGGTGGCTTGCTCATTCTAGATATATCAAATCCAAATACTTCTCCAACTATTGCTAGCAGTATTCCAACTAGCCAGCTCGAGCAGTTAGACAGTATGAATTTTACTCAACAAGGAAACTTCCTATTTATGGCATTAGGTGACTTCTTTCCAGCACAAGGCTCAAAAGCTGGTCTAGCAATTATCAGTATTCAAAATCCCCTAGAACCCAAAGTCTTATCAATTTGGACATCAGATAAAATACTAGCAGGGAGTTCTGGCATACTCATTGATGGAGATTTTGCTTACCTTGCAGCCATGCAAGAAGGTATTTTTATCTTTGATATTTCAAACAAAAACAAGATTAATTTTATTTCTACAATCTTACCTGATGTGGATTTCCCAAAACCAAACCCTAATGCTATTGAACATCCTAATGCTCGAGGTCTAGCAATTAAAGATAATTTGCTTTTTGTTGCAAATGATGCAGGTGGACTACGTGTTATTGATGTTAAAGACAAAAGTAAACCTATTGAGATAGCAAAATACATCAACACTCAAATGCTTGGTAAAAGTCAAGCTTACAACAACATCATCATTAATGAAACACAAGCCTATGTTGCAGTGGATTATTGCGGAATGGAAATTCTAGACATTAAAGATCTTAAGAACATTCAACAATTAGGTTGGTGGAACCCTTGGGCTTGTGACACTAACTCAAATATATGGTTTAATAGTTCAGGACATACTAATCAACTTACCTTTGATGCTAGCAAAAAATTAGTTTTTCTTTCTGGGGGAGATAGTGAGTTACAAGTTGTTGATGTTACAAACCCTCAGCAACCAATATTAAGCATGAGCTTTGGAGAACCCCAAAATAAACAAGGTGCATGGGGAGTTAGTACTACTAGTAATGCAATTTACTTGACTTATATCAAAACCATTGTTCCATTTTCTAGTCAGTGGTCAGGTATAAAAAAGATAGTAAACTAATAAAACTATGTTGAGAGTTATCTTTTGCGTTGTACTCCTCTTAGCACATTTATCTATTGCTTCAAAATTAAAAGTAGTTACTTCTGTAGCACCAATTACAAATATGGTTGTGAATGTGGGTGGGGATAAAATTGAGGTAGAGGGTATAGTGCCAGAAGGCATAAATTCCCACACCTTTGAACCTGCACCATCAGATGCACGTCTTGTAGCAGAAGCAGATTTGATTATTATGAATGGTTTGCATCTAGAATTACCCACTATCAAGCTTGCCAATGAAGTAAAGAAAAGTAGCACACCTATAGTACAGCTTGGTGACTTGACCTTGGCTCGTGATGAGTGGAAATTTGACTTTAGTTTTCCTGAAGATACGGGAAATCCCAACCCACATTTATGGCCTAATATTATTTACTCTATGCGCTATGTTGAACTTATCCGTGACGCTTTGGTGGAAGTAGATGCAGAAAGCCATGAAACCTACTTCGCTAATGCTGAAGCGTATTTGGCAAAATTGAGCGAGCTGGACAAAGCAATATTTGAATGTGTTGCTTCTATTCCTGAAAATAATCGAAAGCTAGTAACCTATCATGATTCCTATGCTTATTTTGCACCTCGTTATGGCATGGAAGTGGTGGGTGCAATTCAGCCATCAGATTTTTCTGAGCCAAGTCCCAAAGAAGTAGCTCGTATTATTGAACAATTGCGTAATGAAAAAGTGACAGCAGTTTTTGGCTCTGAAGTGTTCCCCTCAAAAGTGTTACAGCAAATAGCTAAGGAAGCTGGGGCAAAATATATTGATGAGTTGTCTGATGATAGTTTACCGGGTGAAATCAATGACCAAAATCATACCTTTATTGGTATGATGGTTAACAACATGAAAATCATGGCTGAGGCATTAGATGGTAATCCTTCGTGTGTGGATGGTATTGACACTTCTAACCTAATTGCAAATTAACTGCAAAGATTGTTTCAAATCATTCCTACAGAGATTTTTCAATAACTGTCCTTGATACTAACTTTTATATAAAAGTTGGGATTTATTTATTTTACTCTCTGCAATATGCCACTAACTTTTGCAACAATAAAACCCTGATGAAGGTAACTTGCTAAAAATTTATAGCCTTTTGACATACCTTTTTGGCTATTTGAGAATGTTTGTAGAAAGGATTTTTATAACTTTATTTATTAACAGTCAAAAAGGACCGTTTGTGAATACTAACCCTGTATGGAACCTGTATGAACAACTCGATTACGCCTTTCATACTTAGCTCTGTATAGAGCTTTGTCAGCAGCCATAATTAATAAAGACGAGTCTTTATTGATTTCTCCAAGCACACTTACACCACCCCTATTATGACTATGTCTTTGCTCGTGATAGGTATCTGTTCTGTTTCCTTGATGGCCGAAGCAATTTAAGACTGAACATAAATTAAATATTAGATAATCGAAGCCAGGTTGCTTATGCAACAGAATCGTTGCATAATATTTTTATGGCGGATAAAGATGACGAACTCAATCAATTGTTTCGTGCTGTAAGTGATACGACCCGACGTCGAATAATTGATGAGCTTGCCAAGCGCGAACAGCAATCGCTGTTTGAAGTTTGTGCCCGGCTCGCGTCTGAGCACAGAATCGGACATAGCCGCCAAGCGCTTTCTAGGCACATTGGTGTGCTTGAGGAAGCAGGATTAATTGATGTGGAGTGGAAAGGCACTACAAAGCTTCACACACTAAACACCAAACCTCTTGCCAGACTGCAAGAGGGCTGGATTACAAAATTTAAGGAGCAACTATGAAAATCTATGTAACCCAAGTCTTTGTTGACGACCAAGACAAAGCCCTAAAGTTTTACACTAAAGTGCTTGGCTTCCAACTGAAAGACGACATTCCGGTTGGTGAGTTTCGCTGGCTCACGGTGACCGGTAGCAATGATCCCGACGGCATACAACTCTTGCTGGAACCGAGTGACCATCCAGCAGTTGCCGGATTCAAAGCGACACTTGTGGAGGATGGGATCGCCGCTCATTCATTTCAGGTTGATGACCTTGATGCCGAGTATAAGCGGCTGATCAGCCTTGGTGTTGAATTCACTATGCCGGTGACGGAAGCTGGCGACATCAAGATGGCAACATTGAACGACACCTGCGGCAATCTTATTCAACTCATTGAGAAGAAAGATGTTTAGGTGAATAGAGGAACTACATACTGTGGATGTTTTCTTACATGTGTCCGATAACCTCCATTGTGGAAAATGATTCAGGGTAATCATGAAGTATATAGTTAGTAATGGTATTGCCCATTTAAGAATAGATTTCAGCTATAAAAACTGGAAACATGCTAAATAGAGGCTTCTGTTTTGGTTTTTTCAATAGTCAAAAAGGCTCCCTTTTGACTATTGGAGTTTATTTCAATAAGCTACATCTCTATTCACTAACTCCATCTTTTGTGCTTCCCAATTTGCTTTGCTATAGTATCACCAAAAATGCCATCTCGAAAGCCTAAGCATATTGCAATATGCTTCATCGTTTCCACATAATAATATGGAATCTGATAAGGATTTTCTCGACAAGATGGTGAGCATGGCGCACCCTACTTCTTTAGTAAGTATAATGGATTTGAATGCGGTCTATAGTTTCTCTTCAAAATGTGTCTGTAGGATATGAAAATACCCCTGTGTTTACACATTTATCCTTAGAAGTGCCAAAAGGGCAGTTTGTTGGAATTATAGGTCCTACAGGAGCAGGCAAAACCACCTTGTTGAATACAATTCTTGGAGTACACTTGCCTTACAGTGGAAAGGTTTTAGTTGATAGTCAACCAGTTTCAAAAGTTCATCCGGGGACGATTGGTTTTGTTCCTCAACTTGAAACTATAGACTGGAGTTTTCCGGTTACTGTAGAGCAGGTTATTTTGATGGGGCTTTATACATCCCGCACCTATTTACCTTGGGCAACACATAGTGAAAAACAAAAGGCTGCATCACTAGCAAGTCAGCTAGGTATACGGGACATATTGCAACATCACATACGCAATATTTCTGGGGGACAACAGCAACGTGCTTTTCTTGCTCGAGCCCTAATAAACAACCCCAAATTACTAGTGTTAGATGAGCCAACTTCTGGTGTCGATATGAAAACTCAACATGACGCTTTACACTTGTTAGGTGATCTAAATTCAGAAGGCATCAGCATTATTATTACTACCCATGACTTGAATGCTGTAGCTGCACACCTTCCTTGGGTAATTTGCTTTAATAGAGCCATTATTGCCTCAGGTAAGCCACAAGAAGTATTTAACGAACACACTTTAGCACAAACTTATGGGGGTAATTTAATGATTATTCGACATGAGGAAAATGTGTTAATTACTCACAGTAAGAATGTAGGTTCAGTATGACTGAGGTTTTGCTCGAGCCATTTTCCTTCGAGTTTTTCCGTAATGGTTTTTATGCTGCGGTAATGGTTGGTGCGCTATGTGGTTTGATGGGCGTGTATATTGTCTTGCGTGGTATGAGCTATATCGGTCATGGATTGTCTCATGCAGCGTTTGGTGGTGCAGTTCTAGGGTATTGGATTAACCTTAACTTTTATGTAGGTGCAGCCATTGCGGGTTTCCTTGCAGCAATTGTCATTAATCAAATGAGTAAGGGCAAGAAAATAAAACCCGACGCAGCAATAGGGATCGTAACCACAGCATTTTTTGCTCTAGGTATCGCACTAATTAGTCGTGCACGTCAGTTCACACAAAGCTTTGAAGCAGCACTGTTTGGTAATATTTTAGGTGTAACACCTTTTGATCTAGGAGTTATTGCAGGCGTTCTTTTGTTAACTATAATAGGCATCTTTATTTTCTATAAACCCTTGCTATTTACTACATTCGATAGTGAAACAGCTAAGGTATTCGGAATCAAGACAGGACAAGTGGAGTGGGTATTTTCTATTTTATTGGCTTTATCCATAATAGCATCAATAAATATGGTGGGTGTGACGATGATTGCAGCAGCATTAGTTATTCCTGCTTCAACAGCACGAATGTTGACTGATAGCTTCTCCAAAATTCTATTCATCTCTTTGGGGGTAGGTGTATTGATGACTTCAATAGGTATGTACTCAAGCTATCATTTTGATATCGCTTCTGGAGCAACTATTGTTCTTTTTGGAGTGGTGATTTTCTGCTTAGTATGGGGTTTTCATTGCTGGCGAGTAAAGAGAATCATGCACACGCATAAACACTTCCATGGGGATGTTATGCATACCCATCCGCATGTACATGATGAAGAGCACACCCATACCCATAACAATAATCACCCATAAAAGAAACCTTAAAGACTTCAAAAATCTTCAAGGTTTGAGTTACTCAATATTTTTCTGGAAAGTTAGATTTCTCTAATTCGCCTTACAATCATAGTATTGCTACTTTACTAGGTGGCATTAATCCACATTCCAAAAATCAAACATACTATCAAGAAAGTTCTTGTTTTCGGTTTTTACAATAGTCTCTCCTTGTACTGGCCCCTGATATCTGTCCATATCTACACTATTGTTTTCACCAGTTGTCCAGTTGATAAACTCGTCTAGAAGACCTTTTTCTTTTTCTTTCTCGCGCCTGCTCATCCATTCCTCAACAGTTTCATTTTCACTAGGCTCTTGAGGCTTATCAACTTCTCTGCCATCGTTTTCAGCAGCTGTCCAATTGACAAACTCGTCTACAAAGCCTTTTTCTTTTTCTTCCTCACGCCTACTAATCCACTCCTCGACATCTTCATTTTCACTAGGCCGAAATAGTGATACTAAACTGCTACTTAACCACTCAGAAACGTCATTAAGTACTTCCATACTAGTATCTGTTATTACCACACAGTACTTTCCATCTTGTTCAAAAATGTTAGTAAAGCCACGTGCTGCTAATTCATTACGATGATGACTACATAGAATCATCACATTGTCTTGCATTTGTGCGTGACTTTCAAGAAATAAAAAAACCGCCAATAAAATTAACCCTTGCTTCATTATTTGCCTCCGTATAGCTTTCCTCCTAGCCTAGGTTAAGATATTTAAAGTTAAAGATCATTAAAAGGCTTTAAGAAAAATTTCTCAAACTCTATTGTCCTGTTTAGTAAATGACTAAAAGAACGCAATATAATGCCATGAGTATAAGATTAAACATCAGTTAAAACCTTTTGTATGAAATCAAAACACACTAGAGTAAACAGAAAAACTTTACAAGATGCATGATCTCATCACTGATTTTAGTATAAAGTGCAAAATTTATGTTTAATGAGTTAAATATTTAATACATTAACTTAAATCACTAGAATTGATAGATATTTACGAGCTTGGATTCTGATTAAGCAATCCCTTTGCTGATAATCACTTAGAGGTTTCCATGCTTCAGGATTCATAGAAGCACAAAAATCAGCAATGACCTCACTATCTTGCTTATCAGTTTTGATATGAAACAACTGATTCCTAGGGCGTGTGGACACCTAGAGTGTGAAATCGAAAACGCTACTCTTAAATACCTTGGATAATCCTGATGCTGACGCATAAGCTCCTCTGCAATCTGGTAAAGATTATGTGGTTAACAACTAAAGCTTCTCGCAAATATAGGCTATCCTGCAATTTTTTTTGGAATTCACATTTTCTAACAAATAGCTGTCCTGAGACTGGCTAGTTTGGTTTTGATATCCAATGCGTGCAATTTCTGATTTGTCATATCCACATGCCCTAGCAAAACTTTTACCTTCCTGCTTACTTACCTACCATTTTTTCTGGAATCACAATTTTATCAAATTCCTCATCACTTAGGTATCCAAGGGCAATAGTTGCTTCTTTGAGGGTAGTGTTTTCAGTGTGGGCCTTTTGGGCAATTTCTGCAGCTTTATAGTAACCAACATGAGTATTCAAGGCTGTAACCAACATAAGAGACTTGTTGAGCAACTCCTTAATTCTAGAATTATTAGGCTTGATGCCAATAACACAATTATCATTAAACGACTGACAAGCATCACCTAAAAGACGCGCAGAAATAAGTAGATTATAAATCATAACTGGTTTAAAGACATTGAGTTGAAAGTGTCCATGGCTACCTGCTACGGAAATAGCAGTGTCATTGCCTATAATTTGGGCACATACCATAGTAATAGCCTCAGCTTGAGTAGGATTAACCTTGCCGGGCATAATTGATGACCCCGGTTCATTGGCAGGAATAATAATTTCTCCTATGCCACAACGTGGCCCTGAAGCCAGTAAGCGAATATTATTAGCAATAGTCATTAGACTTACTGCTACACGCTTAAGAGCCCCTGAAGATTCTACTATAGCATCGTGAGCAGACAAAGCCTCAAACTTGTTTTTTGCAGTTACAAAAGGATGCTTTGAGAGCTCAGCAATTTTTGCTGCTACCTTCTCAGCAAAGCCTTTCGGCGTATTTAATCCTGTACCTACTGCTGTACCGCCCAAAGCAAGTTCAGATAAATGCTTTAGGCTATCTCTAATAGCTTCCATGCCATAGTGAAGTTGCGTTGCATAGCCTGAGAATTCTTGCCCTAAAGTTAGGGGGGTAGCATCCATTAGATGCGTACGACCAATTTTTACCACTTCTTCAAAATCTTTGGACTTTTGTGTAAAGGTGTTTTGAAGAAGCTGAAGTTTAGGCAAAGTATGCTCTACAAGCATCTTATAGGCAGCTATATGCATAGCTGTCGGAAAAGTATCATTTGATGACTGAGATTTATTTACATCATCGTTGGGATGGATGGGGGTTTTACTGCCCAGCTCACCACCTAAAATTTCTATGGCTCTATTGGCAATCACTTCATTAACATTCATATTTGATTGTGTGCCTGAGCCAGTTTGCCAAACTACTAGTGGAAAATGATCATCAAGTTTACCTGTTAAGATTTCGTCGCAAACTTTAGCAATAATATGGGCTTTTTCTTCAGGGAAATCAGTTAGTTTAGTATTAGTGAGGGTAGCAGCCTTCTTTAAAATAGCAAAGGCATAAATAACCTCACTAGGCATCTTTTGTTCACCAATCTTAAAATTCTCGAGCGAACGTTGAGTTTGAGCACCCCAGTATTTATCTGTAGGTACACTAATTTCTCCAATAGTGTCTTTTTCAGTGCGGTACATTTCTCTTTAGATATCCTTTATATATTTAGACAATTCATTATCTAGTACCAATTCTAGCAGAGATGTTAACAGTCTTTTCTTAAGCTTTTCACCGCTTTTTTCTCGCTACAGCATTTATTAAGAGTTGACCTTTTTTGGCAAACATTAAAAAATGGGTTCTAAATTAAAAAGACCTTGAAGGCTTTAAAAACCTCCAAGGCTTATCTATATATAGTTAAAAACTAGAAACGTAACCTTAAACCCGCTCCCAAGAGTGCATAGGGATTACCAAAAGGATCACTAGGAGTTGTAAAGTAATAGTCCACAGTGGCCTCGGTAAAAACACCTAAGAAACTAAAAAAGTCATATTCAACCCCTAAAAGCCCTCCCAAGAAAGCCGAGTCTACTGCATCGATAACATTATCATTGGCACTCCCTCCACCAAATTGGTAGCCTAAACCAGCACCTACATAACCTTTGAAGTCACCGCTCGAGTCAAGGTCAAGAGTATAGGTAATATGACCTGCTGTAGCAACAGTATTGTTATCAAAGCCTCCCTGACGACCATAATCGAGAAGCATCCGTACGCCAAAGTTAGCAAAGAGATCATCAACACCTGCAGTTAAGCGAATAATTGGGAATCTTTCAAAGTCTGTTAGTAATGCTGCACTTACATAAAAGTTATTAGCATCCTGCTCACTAACCTGTGCCGTGCTAGGAACTTGACGGGCAGGAGGTGGTGGAATATCTGTCACACTTGCAGGTGGCTGTTGTGGCTGTAAAACTACTCCTCCTGTTTGATTAGGAGGGGTTTGTGGATTACTAGCACCAGGGGGACCAGCATCACCACGCGGACCAGCAGGACCAACATCACCAATGGGACCAGCAGGGCCAGCAGGACCAGCAGGACCAATAGGACCAGCAGGGCCAGCAGGACCAATGGGGCCGGTAGAGCCAGCAGGACCAGTAGGACCCGCAGGGCCGGCGGGGCCAGTAGGACCGGGAGGACCAGGAGGACCAGGAGGACCACTCAATTCCCCTGAGGCTAATTGAGAGTGTAAGGCTTGAATTTCTCCTGATAGCTCATTAATTCTTTGACGCAAGGCTTCTATATCGCCATACCCAGCCTTATTGTCAAGCACAGCCCTTAGGCCATCTGTCTCTATATTTAAATCGCTGTACTGCTGATCTAGCTCAGAAAGTGCTTGACGCAAGGAACCAAGATCACCATAAATGGCAGCTATATCATTATTATAAAGTGTAAGTAAACGAGCAATTATTATAGCTGATTCATAACGAGTGAGGTTTTCACGGCCATCAAAATTGCCATCAGTACGTCCCACAATAATTCCAGCACGAACTGCCATATCTATTGCTTCTTCAGCATAAAAACCCGGAGGCACGTCAGGAAAGCGTATAGGAGCATCCTGAAGAGCCCCTGTAGGTAGGTTAGTATTAGATGGAGTGTTAGGTGGACTGCTAGGTTGATTGCCAGAAGACGCTTGTGCCAAAGCTACATTGATTAAAAGGCTTATAAAAATAAGCACAAGACATTTTTGAAACATAGTTGCTTCCTTTCGCATAGTTCTAAATGGTGGCTTCCCTCCCAACACCAATATAACCATGCTGACATGAAGCCTTTTTTAGCGTCTATGTAGAAGAGCACTCAGATTATACTAATGTTTTTCAGATTAACAAAGTAACTACTAAGGACGGAGTGTTACCCCTAAAGCAAAGGTAGGGTAAAAACGATTGTAACCATATGCATCAAAACCAACAGGTGGATCATTAAAGTAAAAATCCCCTGCAAACTCTGCAAAAAGACCCAAGTTTTGATATATGTTATATTCTACACCTAAAAGACCACCTGCAAAAAGACCGTCATTAGCTTGGCAATTTAGTCCTTGGCAAAAATCTTCCAAAATAAATTGGTAACCTAGACTAGCTCCTACATAGCCACTAAGCCTTCCCAAGTTTAATGCTCGGTAAGTCACATGTCCTGAAAAGGCTAATGTACTAGCTTCTGCAAGGGGTACTTGACGAGCATAATCAATACTCAACCTAGCACCTAAATTTTTGTAAAGTAGGTTATCCATGCCCACGTTAAAACGTATAGGGAAACGCCCTGCTGGAGAAAGTTCAGCTAATGCTCCTAATCCAAAGTAAAGATCACGCTTGGAAGGAATAGCTTTTATGGACTCGAGTTCCCCAGAGAAAGGTAAAGCCGGGACTGGTTCTTCCTCTTCTTCTCTAGGCTTTTCTCGACCAACAATAAAAACACCTGAATCTTCTTCTATTAATAAAGTATCTTCTTCAGAAGTTTCTAAAGTTCTAGGAGTTACTTCTTCTACGACCACAGTAGAAGTTGCTTCTGTTGAAGATGTGCTTTGATCATCTATAGGTGTTTCTGAGGGCGAGAGTGCTGGCCCCTGTGGCCCTACTGGTCCTACCGATCCTTTTGGCCCTTTTGGCCCAGTTGGACCTTGTGCTCCAACTGGGCCTGCTGGACCCCTTGGCCCTACTGGCCCACGTGATCCTTGTTGTCCTTGTGGCCCTGCTGGACCTACTAAACCTACTGGACCTATTGGCCCTTGTAACCCTACTGGACCTATTGGCCCCGGTGGGCCACGAAATTCAGACTGTTCTATACTAGCATGCACTTCAGCAAGTTGATTACTTAGGCTAGTTACTTGTTGACGTAACGCTTTTAATTCAGCATCACCAGCTTGACTTGGTGCAATTGCTCGCAAATCATTTACCTTAGCATCCAAGCTTTTTATATTGTTAAAAAGCTCTCCTAGTTCATTATCAAGTATTGTTAGATCATTATAAATAGCATTAATATTATCCTTTTGTAAAGTAAGCAAGCGAGCTACTATCTCAGCTGCATCATAGCGATTAACATTCCCCTCGCCATCAAAAGTTCCATCAGGACGACCAATAATAATACCTGCGCTAACAGCTGTTGCAACAGCTTCTTCTAAATAAGAGCCTGTTGGTATGTCAGGAAACCGCACGGGTAACCCACTTAGAACAGCAGTTTGGGCTTGCACACTACTTAATAAAAATAAAAACCACATAAAACCTCTAAAAAAAACTAACCTTGATACCATATAAAGTCCTTCCTGTAAATGTTTTGTCATTATTAGATATACTATGGCTTATTTTTGAACATTTTACATTGCAAACCCATACTTCCTCAGTATGACATATGCGTTAAGGGAACGTATTCCTGCTTAGAGAAGACTCTTCTGGTGCAACTATCAATACCCTTATCATAATTCTAATAGAGAGTGGCTTAGTTAAGATTTTTTAAACTCGAGCTTAATTGTTTGTGAACAACTCCATAGCTAAAGCAGGTGAGATTTTGCCTCACCGCCGGGTTGCATTGCTAAAGGGGCAGTGGTAATTTTACCATCTTCATCACGCATTTCCACCCCAAGCTTGGGGCTATACCATTGCTTAGCACGTTTACCTTGTTCATCTAAAAAGGTTTTATCTGCCTTTAAAGTTTGCAGGTTATAGGTAGAAAGTTCAAAGTCTCCTATTGTAACAATGGCACTTACTGGACAGGCTTCCACGCAATCTGCACAATACATACAATTAACTAAATCTATATCAAATCTTTCTAAAATAAATCCCTTGCCCTCAGGATTACGTTTACGCTCTATGGTAATAACTTGACTAGGACACGCCTTTTCACAAGCAAGGCAAGACACGCACCTATCTGAGCCGTCCTCTTCAGTAATGAGAGCTAGAGACTGACACGATACCGCTGGGATATCAGGCATCTCGTAAGGGTAAAGGCTAGCATGGTTGCCATGTTCTAGGGCATGCCCAACTACTGCCATGCCTTTACTAATACCTACTAGGTCTTTTAAAGCTTTGTTAGCGTCTTGTAAAATACCCAAATTATGACCTTTATTGTACTATCAGTTGTCCTTCATAACGATAGACCCTTAGACTATTATTGTGGCGTAAATTATCTACACGGCTTAACAGATCTGATTCACTATAGACACCGCTAAATAGGTCAGAGTCATAAGAACCATAAGAAGAGCCATAAGGGTCATAGGAGCTATAAGAGCCATAATAAGAAGCTACTAAAAATCCTATTAATTTGTGGTAGCCTCGAGGTTCAACGGCGCGTAACTTATAGCGAGCTCCATATTCTGGAATACGGTAGCTTCGACCACTAGTAACGGGATAAGAGTAAGCAGAAGAGGCATAATTAGGGAGAAGTTGTCTAACACTTCCATTAGGATCAACTACAAAGAGATAAAGTGTTCCGTGGTCAACGGCAGTTAGGTTGATTTGTACGTTTTCTCCTACATAATAGGTGCTTAGGCCTGAGTAGTAGCTCGAGCCCCGATCAAAAGTAATGGGATAAGTAGAATAAGAGTAGTCAGGGTAATCGGGGTAAGTAGGATAGGTAGGGTAGTTAGGATAGGTGGGGTAAGTAGGATAAGTAGGAGGGTTTGGTATAGTAATAATACTTCTAGGGGAAATTGTTGAAGGGTCTTGATAGTTAGGATTTACAGGAGTAAGAATTACACCTTCATCTGTGTAGGGAGGATAATAGTAAGGATCATTATAATTATGTTGATTGGTGGTGTAGCCATCACCTATTGCTGTATTAGCAAAAAGGAATAAAAGGGTGGTAAAACAAAGTATGATTTTCATAAAAGATTCCTTTCATTTACATTCTACTGGAATTAACTATTGGCTTCTATGAGCAATAATCCTTAACTATTTGCTCAGCAATTTCATGATCAAGATCAAAGAATTGACAATTAATCAGCTCTGCTAACCTTGCACCAATTATCATTTTATCAACGCAACTTACACCTTTTAGGAAACTCTCATAACAAACTATCTTAAGGCTCGAGTTCAAAAGTAGCTTGAATACCCTTATCTACAACTACATCATTACTATCAAGATAATAGGTAATAACCTCACCTTGTACCACATCATTATCCTTAGTACTTTTAGCAGGATCGCCAAATAGAATAGCTAAGCTAGCTTGCTCATCAAACTCTACTTTATCAGCCTCACTCACTCGTCCATCAGATTCAACTGTGACATTACCTTGAAGTATAGTGAGGTCTTCATCAACATTAAACTCCATATTATCAGAGTTGCCAGAAAGAGCCGGAGAATCCCCTTCAGCTCTGCGTTCTAGACTCACTGGCCCTATCATATTACCAACGCCTGTAGCATTATCATATAAGAATTTTGTACCAGTAATGGTGCTACGCCCTTCCTCTACAGTAACATCCGCAGAAGTACTTTCTTGGATGTTTTCAGGGCAGCGAGTGCGATCTGTAAAGTCTAAAGTACCACCAAGCATTTCTAGCACTTCTTCCTCACTCCTTGCTTCTTGTTTTACTTCTAGATCCGCTTTGGGTTCCGAGCTAGACTCTGTTGCTGAGTCTAGTTCTTGATCTGCTTCTACATCGATTTTAGGTTCTGGCTCGAGTTCTAAGTTTGATTCTTCCTCCTCAGAATCCAAACTTGGCTCTGTTGCCAAATCTAACTCTTGATCTACATCTGTATCATCCTCAGAGTCTTTTACCTCAGATGCCTCTTCAAGCTCTGGCTCTATAGATTCTGGCTCGAGTTCTAAGTTTGATTCTTCCTCCTCAGGATCCAAACTTGGCTCTGTTGCCAAATCTAACTCTTGATCTATATCTGTATCATCCTCAGAATCTGTTACCTCAGATGCCTCTTCAAGCTCTATAGATTCTGGCTCAGGTTCCAAATCTGGCTCTTCCTCCTCCAACTCCAAATTTGGCTCTGTTGCTGAATCTAATTCTTGCTTGGCATCTAACTCGATTTCAGGTTCTGGGTTTACCTTAGGCTCTACTTCAGGTTCTGACTCAAGTTCTAAATCTAGTGCTTTTTCCTCAGGCTCTAAATCCGACTCTGCTGACGCATCCAATTCTTGGCCTACATCTGTATCAACCTCAGGTTCTGAACTTACCTTAGATGTTTCTTCTTCTGACTCTATAGATTCTGGTTCGGGTTCTAGGTCTGGTTCTTCCTCAGGCTCTTTACCCTTTGCTTCCTCATCAGGCTTTTCTATAAAGGCTATGCTCGAGACAATTCGAGTTTCATTAACCAAAGTCTCAACAAAAGCAGGCTGTGGTGCAAAAAAGGTGCTTAAACGAATACCTTCTTCACATCTAGGGTTAAGTAGAATTGTGCGAGCCCCATCAGCACGGGTGCCATTTTGGATAACTTGAATAGTTTTATCTTTACGCTCAATAGTAACTCGTGGACGGTTATCTCCTTGTTCTTGGACAAAACCAAGGTTTAACCACCCTATTAGCACCAATAGCAAAAATGGTTTGGCTTGCTGCAAAACAATCCTTACATCTTCCATAAAATATTATTTTTATTACAGTAAAAAGTCATTCATCTAACCATATCAATGAAGTCTTAAATCCCTAGAAATCCTTCTGTAAACCCTGCGATATCGTAAGGGTTCAAAATTTTGAACCCTTACACGATAAAATCCCCCTTAGGGGAACTTTTCATTGTTCTTGCTTAACCAAGGTTAGGGGAATTTAACTATAGATTTTATCCATCAAAATTTACTTGCAATGACTTATATTTCCTCTGGGCTTTCTTCTGAATCATCCTTTGGAACTTTCTATAAGCCTTCTTCCAAACTCCCATCTGGAACTTCCTCTATGTTCTCTTCCAGAACTTCATCTGGAACTTCATCCAAAATCTCCTCAGAACTCCCTTCTGAAGTTTCCATTGTCTCTTGCTCATATACAAGGTCCTCAGTTACTTCTTCGACCATTTCAGTGGGCACTCCTCCCAGCTCGCTAGTTAGCATAAACTCAAGGGAGTCAAATTCAGGTGGTACAGAGTCATCTAAAAGCTCAATAACATCAATATCCGTTAGGTGCTCAATCCTTGCACCAGAAACAGTAACACCTTCAGCTGAATTAACTGATACAGCAGGGTTGCCAATGATTTCTGCTCGAGAAGCCTTATCATCAAAAAAGATAGTGTCACCCCTGCTAGTGATGTCTCCATCAAGAAGAACAACATTACCCGTAGCAAAAAGCTTATCTTCTTCTGTTAGTACACGCATAACATCTGCTTGAATAATAAGCTCGTTGCCATCTTCTTCTTTCCTTGTTGCAATTACTTGCTCTGTTTGGCTAATAAGTTTGGCTAAATCACGATCTTCTTCAAAAGTTATTTCATCAGCTTGAGCATTTTGTGAACCGTTTAGAAGAGTTACATTACCTTGACTGACACTAACATCTGTATCTACATCAAAAGTAGCTGTTTCAGCAGTAATTACTGCTGGATCTTCACTACCTTCTTTAGGTGCAACTACAATATTTATCAAGCCATCTTCAGTAAGAACACCAAAACCTGTCTGTTCGCTGTAAGCAATATCTTGGCCTATAGCAGTTAATCGCCCTCTAAGAACTTTAACACCACCTGTAAAAACAGCTTCTCTTAGTCCTTCAGCTTCACTAATCAATACACCTTCAGGAGCACTAAGTTCAGCATTTTGTCCATAAATGCTCAAATTAGAAACATTTGCAACCAAACCCTGAGGTTCTGGGTGACTATACTGATAGGGACCATAACGTAAATCAGGTGCACTACGATTTCCGCCATCATAGGTGATAGTAATAAGACGTTTATTAGTATCAGCTTCTTGGGCTAGAGAAAAGAGTAATAAAAATAAGGCCATAAAAATTATAAGACTTGAGTTTAACTTCATGTTTCTCCTTAACTTCATTCTATACTTCATTGCTTAATATTCATCAATAAAACTATTGTAACCTATGGTGCCAGGGCCACCTGCCTCAAACTCAGTAAGATCAAAGTTCATACGCACATTTTCATCGCGGCTTTCGCTAATGCCATCACCACGGTAAAGTAAGCGCGGCACTTCAAATTTACCAATATTTTGATCTATAAGAACCTGCCTACCTTCATTTGCATGCATATCCAAATCCCAATTAGCATTATTGATGTGTACATATATAAGATCACCGCGTAAGTTATCGGCTTGGTCAATAGTAACCTTATTGGAATTTAAGGTAAAGTCAACCTCATCATTTACTACCCTTTTACCATCACTCAAGTTAAAAAGGGTTGATTCTCGAGTATCAGGCTCATATAATGTTTTTTGTGCTTTAAAACTCCAAGTGGCCTCAGGGTCAGCACTAGGATAGAGGGTAAGTTGTGCTTCATTTAATTCAATAAAGGTATTAGGGAAAACCTTGACCTTTTCAGGGCTAAAGCTTAAAGCTACCAACAAGCCTACAACAATAGTAAAACCAATAAGGGCAAGCTTTAACATACTTATTAATTATTGCTTTGTTGCAATATGAGTAAGGTGACAGAGGTTTAAATGTATTCTAAACTGGTAGGAGTTGGGCATTTATGAAACGGTGCTAGGAAAAGTCTTGAAAATCTTGAAGGTTTGAGCAACCCAAAATTAAATGTCCTTTTTTAACCCATTTTCAATGATACGATTTCAATGATACAAATGATATAATAGTGTACTGCCTGAGAAACTTTTCGTTGCGTCTAAAATAGCATTTTTCAAAAATAAAAAAATAATAATTTATTTAGGCATCTTTTATAGTGAAAATTCATCTGAAGCTCGAGCAACCAATAAATAACGGCTTTACCCTAGGGCGCTTACCAAATGGCCGTGTGGCACTTGTCAAAGGTGCATTACCTCAAGAAGAAGTTATAGCCGAACTTATGGAGCGTTCAGGAGTTTTACAGGGCTTTGTGTTAGAGGTGCTTACTGCGCATAAAGATCGTATTAAAACACCCTTACATCCGGGTCTTGATTATGGCTTTATTAACTATGAAAGACAACTTAAACTCAAACAAGAGGTAATAGCAGATACGCTTAAACGTAGTCTAAAGGGAGAAATAATAGTACCAGAATTAACGCCTGCCCCTAGCACTTGGCATTATCGCTATGCTGTACAAGCTGCTACTGTTCAAGGTGGGCTAGGCTATCGCAAATCGCAGAGCCACGAGGTTGTAAGGCTACCAAAAGATCCTACAGCCCATGAGAGCATCAATTATTTTTGGCAAAAGTGTGGTCAAGAGTTAAATCACAAGGGTATTAAAGAGGTAGTCTTTCGCTGTAATGATGAGGGTAATGTTATTATTTGCCTGTTAGCCAAAGCCTCGGCTAAAAACTATTTAAGCCTTGCTCATACTATTCTTGAAGCTGGTGCAACCGGTATAAGCTATAGCCGCTTTTCTGATAGGGGACGCTTTCGACATAAGCTCGAGCGCTTAGCAGGTACTCGCAACATAAAACAACGCTTTGGCCGTTTTGTGATAACAATAAATAGTTTAAGC
Organism: Trueperaceae bacterium; assembly: GCA_965223045.1. Classification (GTDB taxonomy): domain Bacteria; phylum Deinococcota; class Deinococci; order Deinococcales; family Trueperaceae; genus CBDCVN01. Next base: position 258,482 of record CBDCVN010000013.1, on the reverse strand, counting down.
TTTTCCCAGCCTAATCCCAAAGCTGCCAATTTACTTTTTGAAGAGTTGAGAAGTTGGCTAAGAGATTTTAACATTCATGGTGAGTCTGCCCTAGACCTTTATTCTGGTAGTGGCATAATTGCTTTTAACTTGTGTGAGTATTTTGTGCAAGTAAAAGCCTTGGAAATAGATAATAGTAATATTGTAAGAGGAGAAAAAGATGCTAAGGGTTTGGGATTGGATAATCTAAGTTTTATTAAAGCCGATGCAAGGAAAGTAGAAGCCTTGCCCAAATCTGAATTGATAACTGCTAATCCACCAAGGGCAGGGTTGGCTAAACCTGTACGTCAAGCTATAATAGCTAGCCCTGCTAAAAATTTAATTTACATGTCTTGTGATATAGCTACGTGGTCACGTGATATAGCTCATTTTGAAGAGGAGGGTTTTGAACTTATTAAAATGCAACCTTATGACTTTTACCCTCACACCCATCATATTGAAATGCTTTCGTTGCTATCGCGTGCGAAAAATACCTAAGTATATGGGATCAATGCAAGGAGATTACCATAAAGAGTCTATACTAGTTGATGCTCCCAATTTACATATTGTAGCTGAGTGGGACGTACATGTTAAGTTTGGTGATAGATGTTTTTAGAATAAAGTTAAGCAAATTATGATGATTATAGTTCAATCTGCTCGAGCCAACCCCAAAATCACTAATAGCAAGCTTACTCACCTTTTATTTAGCAACGCCTTTATCATGTTCTATAATTTCCTAAAGTACTATAATCATTTGACATGAAAACAAGGAAAAGAACAGCCGTGAACCAACTCCAGCAATTTTCTCTTCAGCACCTAAGCCTATGTGCACCTGTGCTCATATTTACTCTTTGGTTTTTGGCTGCATGTTCAAATCAAACAAATCAGCCTTCTCAACACAATCTGACAGTTACCAAAAATGGTATTGGGTCAGGCATAGTTATAAGTAATCCAACAGGAATTAATTGTGGTAATGATTGTCAAGAAACCTATAGTACTGATACAACTGTGACACTCAGCGCAAATCCTGAAGCAGGCTCAAACTTTGTTGCTTTCTCAGGTTGCGATAACTTGTCTGGCAATACTTGTACTGTTTCTATGAATGAGAATAAGACTGTTACAGTTACCTTTAGTGCTGTTTTACCTGATTACAAATTGGAGGATGGTCTCGAGCACATGCCTGGGGTAGACGGTGAAGTAAAAACTGTTACCCTAGCTGATCCTGATGGTAATTCGGTAACCTATCACTATGAAATTATAGATGGGCTAGCTGTATTTCAAAGCGACATAATTCTAGGTACTGCCGAAGAATTTGCAGAGTATGAAAATGCTGATGAGATAGAGCTTACTCCTCAAAGCACTGCACTCTATCGCCGCGTGTGCTGGACCTTTTTAGGCATCAATGTTAAGTGTGAGAACTATCGCTGGCCAAATGCTACAGTACCCTACACTTTTCAAAACAATTGGACTAATTCTGAAATACCGGGTGATGAAAACACCATGATGCAGCAACGTATTCGTGACGCCATGGATGAGATTGAAGCTGTTACTGCTTTACGCTTTATACCGAGGTCTAGCCAAGATGACTATGTAAAATTCCGTAGTAGCAGTGGCTGTTCAGCTGAGGTAGGGCGAGAAGGTGGCAAACAACATATTAACTTATCAACCCGTTGTGGGAAAGGATCAGTGATACACGAAATCCTCCACGCACTTGGATTAAAGCATGAACAAACTAGGCATGATCGTAAGGATTTTGTGCAGGTAAACTTTAATAACATTCGTAGTGGTAAAAAACATAACTTTGAGACTTCAGATTTAGCCTTTGATCTGCTGAGCTATGATTACGATTCAATCATGCACTATGGGTCTTTCGCCTTCTGTAAAAAGGATGCTAACGACGATTGTGTAGGACCCACACTAGAAACTAAACCACCCGGAACTCCAATAGGCCAACGAAGTCAAATGAGCAATGGGGATATTGCTGCTATCAATCGTCTTTATCGAGGTCAGCCACCAACTATCAGCATTACAGGTCCCAGTAATGGTACCGAGCTTAGCCGAGGCAGCAATGTGTTCTTTTCCGCTGAGGTAAATGATCCCGAAGGTGCTACAGTCACAGTCCGCTGGAACAGCAACGTCAACGGTTTTCTAGGTGAAGGCACCTCACTAACATTACACACTAGTAATCTTAACTATGGCAATCATGTCGTTACTGCTAGTGTTACTGATCAGCAAGGAAATAGGGCTAGCGATACAGTTAGCTTCAGCGTCATCAACAATCCTCCTCAAGTAAACATAGTCACGCCTAATGCAGGCACCTTTTGCATCAATGAGTCTATAAGCTTTACTGCTGATGTCTTGGATATTAATCAATCTGGAGGTACCTTACCCGGTAGCAGTGTAAGGTGGCGAGTTGGTTCTGCAGCAACTTTTGCAACAGGAAAAACAGTGTCACGCAGCTTTACTATAGCAGGTACCTATACCATTTTTGTTAGAGGCACCGATGAGCGTGGTGCATTTGATGAAGATTCGGTCACACTCACCATTGACCCCTGCACTAACACTCCACCTGTAGTAAACATCAGCAATCCTGCTACCGATAGTGATTTTTCCTATGATGGTTTTGATGATGCCGTTAACATGTGGTACAAAGATGTTAATTTGCAAGGTAATGGCAGCGATGTTGAGGATGGCAATTTAACAGGTACAGCCTTGGTGTGGACAACCAACCGCAATGACATTCAAGCACCTGTACTAGGAACTGGGGCAAATGTCAATGTGCGACTTTTTTCAAATCGCTGCACAGGTGTAACTCACGAAATCACTTTGACTGGTACAGATTCAGATGGCAACAACCGCACAGCATTGCGCCGCATCAGTATTTCTACAATTTGTTAATTCATGGATGTACACATCAACAATAAAGATATAAAACTAGTTGTTGGTCTAGGAAACCCCGGCAAACACTATGCAAACACCCGTCATAACTTGGGGTTTATGGTTGTTGATGAATTAGCAAAACATTACAAACTTAGTTTTTGTCAAAAAAATAAGTTAGCCGTAGAAACTCGCCTAGAGCTTATATATATTATAAAACCACTAACTTTCATGAACTCTTCAGGTAAAGCAGTAAACGTTTATGTAAAAGAACAAAAACTACACCCTGAAAACATATTAGTTATTCACGATGACCTTGATATGCCTTTGGGGCGCTTACGTTTCAAGAAAGGAGGGCGATCCGGTGGGCAAAGAGGAGTTGAAAGCATAATAAACTACATAGGTAGCGATTTCTTGCATTTAAAACTAGGTATAGGCCACCCTTCTGAAAATTTACTAGTTATTGATTGGGTTCTAAGTCCTTTCAAGAATACCGAAGAAGAAGTTGCTAAGAAGGTAGTCACAGGAGCTGCAAAGGCTATTAAGCTTTTACTAGCAAAGAACTTAGCAGCAGCTATGAATCGTTTTAATGGAATTGATTTTAATGGGTGAGAATGAAAAACACACAATCTGATAACTTTATTTACAAAATGGTGGCAGAGGATCTGGCTTCAAGTAAGTCTTCTGAGGTAATCACTCGTTTTCCTCCCGAGCCTAATGGCTATTTACATATAGGTCATACCAAAGCAATTATATTAAATTTTGGCCTCGCTGAGCACTTTGGGGGTAAGTGTAACTTGCGATTTGATGACACCAACCCTCTTAAAGAAAGCGAAGAGTATGTTAAAAGCATGAAACAAGATATAGAGTGGTTAGGATTTTCTTGGGGTAAGCTTTGTTACGCTTCAGATTATTTTGAGCAGCTATTTGAGTGGGCTATAGAACTAATTAAAGCTAAAAAGGCTTATGTGGATTCACTAAGTGCTGGAGAAATGAAGGATTATAGAGGTACTTTAACAGAGCCAGGTAGGGAGAGTCCTTATCGCTCTAGAAGTGTAGAAGAAAACTTAGAACTTTTTAAAAGAATGCGAGCTGGAGAGTTTAAGGAAGGGGAACATGTACTTAGAGCAAAAATTGATATGACTTCAGGAAATTTAAATCTACGTGATCCTGTAATGTATAGAATTATAAACGCACCTCATCAGCGTACTGGTGATGCTTGGCATATCTACCCTACCTATGATTGGGCACATGGTCAAAGTGATGCTATAGAAGGCGTGACCCACTCACTTTGTACTATTGAATTTGCTCATCACAAGCCTCTTTATGAATGGTTTTTAGATGAATTAAATATAAAGAGGCCTCGCCCCTATCAAACTGAGTTTGCCCCTACTAGTCTTACTTATACCCTTCTGAGTAAAAGATTTTTAAAGCTTCTTATAGACCATGAGCATGTGCAAGGCTGGGATGATCCTCGTTTACTAACCATAGCAGGAATGCGCCGCCGTGGTTACACACCTAGGGCAATTTGTGCTTTTATTGAAGATATTGGGGTTGATCGCAATGAAAGCACTATTGAAATAGAGCGTTTTGAGTACTTTGTCCGTCAAGACTTAAATAAGGTTGCCCAGCGAGTAATGGCAGTATTGGAACCTTTAAAAGTAGTTATAACTAATTACCCTGCAGATTTAACTGAAGAACTAGAGGCTATAAATAATCCTGAAAATGCAGGTGCAGGTACTCGTAAAGTTCCTTTTAGTCAAGAGATTTATATAGAGCGTAATGATTTTTTAGAAAATCCACCTAAGAAATTCTTCCGCCTTACTTTAGAGCGTGAGGTACGTTTGATGCATGCCTATTACATTACCTGTAATGAAGTTATTAAAGATCAAAATGGTAATATTGTAGAGTTGCGCTGCACTTACGACCCAGAAACTAAAGGTGGGGACTCTCCTGATGGCCGCAAGGTTAAAGGTACTTTGCATTGGGTGAGCGTTAAACATGCACTCAATGCCGAGGTTAGATTTTATGAGCATCTTTTTAACCGAGCTAACCCTAAACATGACTTAACAGAAAATCTCATAGCTGATATAAATCCTGACTCTTTAAAAGTTATTGAAGGGGTTAAGCTCGAGCCCCATATAAAAACCATGCCTCAAAATACTAACTATCAATTTTTGCGCCAAGGATACTTTTTTAAAGATATTGATAGCACACCTGAAAAACTAATATTGAATCGCACTATAGGACTTAGAGACACATGGGCAAAGTTGCTAAAGAAAAAAGATTAATAAGCATCTTTTATGTCTTGTAGTCTTTCAACAACTTCATGCATCCTAGGGCGTTCCTGATAGGGTTCTTTACATAGGAGCTGCATTATTAGCTTATCAAGTTTATTAGGAATAGAGGGATAAAGTGTTGAGGCAGGTTGAAGTGTTTTTTCTAAAATACTTTCAATAAGGCTTAGAACATTATAATTAACATTACTGAGCATAAAAGGGTGTTCACCTGTAATCATTATATAAAGTAAAAGACCAAAAGCCCAGCAATCGGTATGTTCACTTACCTTTTTACCCAAAAGTTGCTCAGGTGACATATAAGCTACAGTGCCCAACAAAGAACCCTGCTTGGTCAAGGATTGAGAGTTTCGGTCAAGATTCTTTTTAGCTACACCAAAATCCAAAATCCTTATATTACCTTCAGAGGTAACCATAATGTTAGAAGGCTTAACATCACGATGTATTATTCCTTTTTCATGAGCATAAACAAGCCCCTGAGCTATTTGTAGAGCATAATCAAGGGTTTTTACAAATGGCAAATTTCCATCATTTAAGCGCTTTTCAAGGTTATGTCCTTGTACATAGGACATAACTATAAAGAGCCTGCCCTCAATAGTCTCTTCTATGCTGTAAACAGGGTTAATATTTTGATGTTTAAGTTCAGCAACCAATTTTCCCTCGCGGATAAAGCGCTTTCTTATAAGTTCATCTTCAATATTTTCATTTAAGCACTTCAAAGCCACTACCTGTTTTAATTCACTGTCAAGGGCCTTATAAACAGTAGTCAGGTCGCTACCCCCTAAATGTTCTAAAACATAGTATTTACCCAAATCGTAACCAATAAGGCCAGAATGAGCTTGCTGACCTTGATAGTTATATTTATTATCTTTAGACCTAATTCTTTTATGTGTAGTAACATTACTTTTTCTAATTAACTTCTTTAGATACGTACTAAAGTCATTAGTACTTAAAAGATTACAGTTACTAAGGCTAGCATCGATTAGTGCAAGGGTATGTTGTGTTAGCTGAGGTAACTCTTGATCACTAAGTAGGATTATAAGATTGGTTGGTGCTTTTTGCTTTGCAGCAAACACCAAAGTAGTAATGTCTGCATCTGAAAAATGCACAGGATTATACTTTAGAACTACTACATCAAAGGATTTATCTTGTAAGGCTCTGAATCCTTTTTGAAAAGTATCATTAGTTGTGAGTTGATAATCACCATATTGAAGCTCTTTTTCTAGTTCTTTCAATACCTTTTTATCAGGGTCAACAACAACAATTTTTACCACACCCATCAAAAAACTTTAACACTAAAAAGGCGTTTAAGAGCTTACGCTGCTAGTCACTTTAGTTTATTGCACGCACCACCTCAACACCATTGCGAGCCATATGATGTAGGAATAGTAAGTGGTATAAGTCACCGGGGTGATCAGGAGCATCCCATGTCTGTACGCAGTTTTCTGGCACTATAATACGTTGTTTTAAACCGCTTGCTAAGTTACGCACTTGCAAATGCATTACTAACATATAGAGACAAATATCAGTTACGTCACCTATAGCAATAATAGTGTTTACCTCGAGCTTATCAAGCCATTCATTAAAATCTGTGCTGGTATGGCAAGCAACACTATTTTTGTGGCTATGTTGATAGTTTTTCCATTTAGGTAATTGTTTAAGTTCTTTAACTGCTTGGGCTTCTTCTGAGCCTTCAAGGCAATGAGGTGGATAAGATTCAAACTCTTGAGCCCCTTCTGGATGACAATCTTGGGCAAACATAATGTGATCATCAGGAACTCCAAAATCACTTAATTTTTCAATTAAAGTAACAACATTAGGGATAATTTTAGCTACCCTTGGACTAGCTAGTGGACCCACTCGATGGAATCCTTCAATAATATCAACACTAGCAAGGGCAGTTGCTTTAGGGTTTAAACTACCAGCAGGAATTTCTGGGAGGTCATTTAACCACTTGCTTAGAAAATCAAGATACTCTCTTGAAGATTCAGTTAAATTCAGCATATGCCAATTTAAACATAACTTTATATGACAATGCTTTAATAGCAAGTACCGTAGGAATCAGCCCAACACCAATCATCACTACCCATGTTGTTAATAATAGTCATACTAGTTTCGTGTTGCATCTGCAACATATTTGACATTGTTTCATAGTACTGCTGCTGATTTTGCATTTCCGCTTGATAGTCTAAAAGTGCCTGAGGATCGTTGGGGTCTATATTCGTTAGACTACTAGGTGTATCTGCAGTATAGCCTGCATCACTACTAAGTTGATAGGGTTCAAAACCTGCAAAAGTCACTAGTAACAAATCAGCACCACCTAAAGAATCGAATCGCTCATTTGTAGCAAGATACATGTTAATATTGGCAGTACTTGGATCAGGGAAAAACACCATTACTGCTAATTTGGCAGGTGTTCCTTCTGCCATTGCTGTAGCAACAATCCTAAAGACTTGATAAGACAGTTCAGGCAACCACTCTTGCTCAACAATATTTATATTAGTAAAACCCGTTGATTGCAAAGTTTGTTGTGCAATCATTTCAGCTGTAACACCTGCTTGTACAGGTCCCGAGGTAGACATAAGAATAGCCCCATTAGGATCTTGTGGGTTTTCTTGAACCATCAAGAGTTCCTGTGAGGGATCATAATCTACTTGCCAACCTTGGGGTAATTTAACAGAGTCTTGATAAGGTACTAGTGAGGGGAACCCTCCTACAGTTGTTGGAACCGAATTAATAGCTGAATTGGTAGCATAACTTTGCTCAAATTGTGAGGGATCAATTCCTCCAAAGGTAACAAAAGGCAAGGTTGCACCATCTAATGCTACGAATCTTTCAGCCAGAGCCAAAAAGAATGAAACTGTAACTACACTATTTACAGGGTCAGCAAAAGACACAGCAGTAAGGTAAGCTACCTCTGCACCATCATTTAGTTGAGCTACTACCCAAAGTGCCCCATTATCTAAGTATTCCCTACCCAACTCAGTTATATTGTAGGCTTGAAAATCTGGTTGAGAGTATAGTGATTGCATAATTACATCTGGAGTAACTTGGTTATTAGGGTTAGGAGCAATAATAAAAGCTAGATTAGAAGCACTAGGATCATTGGGGTTTTCGGAGACAAAGATACTGCTTTGTGTTTCATCAGCTGTTACTGTCCAGCCCTGTGGTATCATAAAAGAGAAATTACCATAGCTGTAGGGAATTAGTGGGGGGAATGCAAACGCAACAGCCGTGCTCAAAAAGAAAATTATTGTGGCAAAACTTTTATTCATTAGTAACCTCGCTTTTCATAAGTAATCATTTTTAATTATGTACTAATAGCATCCACAACATTGTAATATGTGCTTCAACACATTAAAATTTAGGAAGAGAATGTGATAGACTCTAAGCTTTAAAAAGTCACCTTATCATAAAGATCGCTTAAGGATAATACAAAGGTTAGTGAGTCAAGCTTAATTATTTTGTTTTCACCTTGATAATTGTCTTTTAGCAGCCATTTCCCCTCAGGGTCCTTTACAAAGTGCTCTACTGCTATAACTTCTTGGCTTACCAAAAGATATTCTTTAAGGCTTTTTATTGAGCGGTACATTTCAAACTTGTCTCCCCGATCATACATTGCAGTTGACCCAGACAGCACTTCTGCAATCATACAAGGATTAGTTATAGTATCACTGCGATCAAAGGCAAAATCAGGCTCGCCATCTATCACCATAATATCAGGATAGGTAAAGCTTTTCTGGATAGGTATCCATAAGCGCATGTCGCTCATAAATGCATGGTAGGGTTTTCCCCTAAATGCTAGATTAAGAAAAGCATATAAGTTTCCAGCAATTCTATTATGGTTTATCGATGCTCCAGCCAAAGGAATAACCTCCCCATCATAATATTCGCTTTTGAGCTCTGCTGACTCTTCAAATTCTAAATATTCTTCAATCTTTAAATGATTTTGTTGACTAACCGCTAGCATAGCAATAGCTTAGCATGTTGATGCTATCCTACGTAACTTAGAAATTATTGGAGAGGTTGCTAAAAGCATATCCTGTGGTCATAATTGTTCAATTCCAGCTTGATTAATCTTCGTTGAGAGCAAAGTGTTAGCAGAAAGTAATTACCTGTGGTTGTTAAGGACACAAATCTAATTTTATTTTTTGCTCTTAAAGTTTGGATTCCAAGCTAAATCAATATTATCCAAACATTCTTTTCTATATTGAATCCAAAGAGGTTTTTCAAGACCTCCCTCCTTTAATCTTGGGACATTCTCATCACTATAACAGTGTGCTAGACAGATAAAGTATGGGTTTGTAGGAAACAAATCAAAGCTTTTTCGCTTAGCAACTTTATAGAATACATTTAAAAACACAGCATCAGCTTCTAAGTCACCAAATGGGAGATTTTCTCGAGGGTTTTTGGGAGTATTTAGCTTTTTTACTTGTTGGAGTGCTTCTTTGATTATTTGTTTGATCTCCCTTGTTTTCATTTCTGGTTCAAGAATTAAATGCCCTTTAAGTCTTTTATGATTTTCAATACTACAATCTTGAATTCTTGTGACTGACCAATTAAGACCTTTGATCCTTGGAAAAAGGTGAAATTTGTAGGCTTGCTCATCTACTTCATCTGTTTGAATGCTTAGCGCCATTATTCCACCTGAGGTTTTTGCTCTTTGTAATAATGTGGCGTTCTCTACCTGTAGTACATTTTTTAGATCTTCTTGCGACAACCGTATAGAACCTTCTGCACTTCTATTGTGTCTAGGACAACTCACACAACTGACTGATAATTGACTGATAGCCAACTGATGGCTAGTCTTTATATTTTTCCTTAGCTTGTGAGCAAATAGCAAATCCATACAAGCCTAAGGAATAAAATAATGAAAGACTTAAGTATATTTTCTAAAAGCTTAAAATCAGTTCAAAGCTTAACAGTAAAGCATTTTATATGGTCGATATTTCTTGTTATTAGCATAATTTTTACTGCTTGTAGTACACAAACAACACCCAATCCTAATCCCAACCCTAACCCCAACCCCAATCCAGAAAATAAAGCTAAGATTAACGCCTATGCTAATACCTTGCCTGCATGGGAAACGCCAAGGGTACAAAATGTAGATACACGTGACCTACAAGAAGGAGCTGTTGTAGAAGGAGACACCACCTATGATTGTACTGTTGAAACAAAAGAGCTAGACCCTAATAAAACAACCTATAAGGACATTATGCTAGCTGGGTTAGCAACTGATGTACTCTACCCGGGCTCCTTGCTACAAGGTGATGAAATTGAAAAAGGGTTATTAAGAGCTGTACGTTTAGCTCGCTCACCCATAACCATAACCATAGATTTGAATATAGATGACCCAAGCATAACTGTAGACAATCCTACTACTGCAACTATGCGAAACGCTGTTTCAGAACTTATACGTCGTGCCGATACACGTTTAGGCGAAATTGATGTTGTGCCCGGCAATGTTTTCTTTAACCGTGTAGAAGCTCACTCCTATGAGCAATCACTAAATGAAGTAGGTATATCAGCAGGTTATGACGATAAATTAACAACCAAAATAGATGCTTCATTTAACTTTGGTAGTGAACGTAAAGCCAGCAGTCACACCATAATGGTGAATTTTGTCGAACCCCTCTTTAAGATTTCTTATAGCGAAGATAGTATAGGTACACCTGCAGACCTTTTTGCTGGCAGCGTAACAAAAGCAGATCTAGATCAAGAAGAATCCCAAGGACGTATGGGAGTAAATAACCTACCTGTATATGTTAAAACCGTAACCTACGGTCGTATACTTATGTATTCGCTGACCAGCACCGAGGTAGAAAGTTTTGAACGCCTGTCAGCTGCAGTTAGTGCATCTTATGGTGCTTTTAGTGGTGGTGCAGATTATACAGATGAAGATAAAAGTATACTCAACAACAGTCAAGAAACACTTATTTCATTTGGAGGTTCACAAGAAGCATCCAAAGCAGCTATTTTAGACTTAAAGAAGTTCTTTGTACCTATAGAGGCTACCCAAGCTGTACCTATTTCTTATGAAATACGTGACCTTAAAGGCAATGTTGCAAATGTTGGTGACATAACCGAGTACAAAGTGCAAAAGTGTAACCCTAGAGCTGCTACACCTATAGGGGAGCGAATTCAAGTGACTTTAAAGGAGTTTAAGATTAATGGCACATGTGGAGATGGCCAAGTAGAGGTTTATGGTAACTTTAATATAGACGGTGGAGAGGTTTGGCGCATTTCTGAGAAAAATGCTAAGGGCAAAAATTCAGGAACTTTTGTGAGCATCAATAGATCAAAAATCAAAAATCTTTACTATGCAAATAATGATGGTATTAGTATCTCAGGTGCACTTTTTGATGACGATTGGCCAAGTGCTGATGATAAAGTAGGTACTTGGAACTTTACTGTAACTGAGCATTCAAGTAAAGGTGATCGCAGCAGTAAAAGTAGTCCTGATTGCAGTTCAACTCTTTACTATAATGTCAAGCGTGTGAATTATCTTTATTAAGATTATGAAATTAAGTAGAGTCAGAATTTGACCCCTACTCTTTTCAGGGACTGAAAGAATGTTCAACCAAAGCCTAATATAAAAATGTTAGGCTTTGGTTTTTTGTAAAGAAAACACAAAATTCATTAAGATAAGGAAATTTATGATTAGATCATTTTGGCTAAAAATTGTTTTTATTTCTCTTCTACTTATAGGGATTGTACTTTTTGTTATAGGTATAAGACCTGAAGCAAATGTGAACGCATACTTGACTAGTTTACCTAGCTGGTCTAGTTTCTCACCCCTCAAAGAAAATAGCGAGATTACCCTAGACAACCCCTCAGAGCCCTTTCAAGAGATAGTCAGTGATACTACCTATGACTGCACTACTACACCTTATTCATTAACACGCACCCCTGATAAAATTGTTATGTATAGCCCCAATGCTTCAGTTATGTGGCTTGGCAATCTTATTCAGGGCAAAAGCTATGCTGATGGCTTGGGTTCTTTGCAAGAATTGTCCATTCGCCAACGTGCTCCTCTAAAGATTTCTATTGATTTGCTTACAGGCAATAACTTTGTGGTTGTTGATGATCCATCACTGACCACAGTTCAATCTGCTATTGGTGAGCTTATTCAAAAAGCTGAAGATGCTGGGCATAAAGGTGGCAGTGACGCAAGCTTCACTATGGAAGAAACCCATGCTATTGAACAAGCTATCTTAAAGTTAGGTTTTTCTGCTAATTACCTAGGTGCAAAGGCCAAAGCAGACTTGTCTTATGAAAAAAGTGCTTCTGAAAAAACTATTACTGCACACTTCGTTCAAAAACTATTCACAGTTTCAGTTGAATTGCCTCAGAATCCCTCAGATTTTTTTAGTGATGCCTTGACTGATAAACTCCTGCAACAACAAATTAATGCAGGTAATTTGGGGACAGATAATTTACCTGTCTATATTGCCAACATTGCTTATGGACGTATTCTAACTTTTAATTTTACCTCAACCTATGAAGCTGAGCGAATTAGAGCTGCCATCAGCGGTTCTTACCAAGGCGTATCGGGTGGTGGTAGTGGCTATACTGAAGGTGAATTAAGAGATACCCTTAACACAGCTAAGATAAACATTACAGTACTAGGCGGTGAGAATGCTTCTATTGAAAGTCTCATTCGAGGCGGTAATCTGAGAGATTACTTTGTCGGTGATCCTGCTCTTACCAGTGCTAGACCTATTTCTTATCAACTTAACAATCTTAGGCCTGGTAATCCAATTGCTAAAGTAAGTGAAACTACTAGCTATAGCCTTAAAGAATGTACAGCTAGACCTAAAGAAAGCGTTAAAATTGGTGAGAAGGTTCGGATTACACTCGAGCATGTAGTGGTACATGATGATTGTGACCCTGGTGATGGTGAGGTCTATGGTGAAATGTCTATCAATGGTTCACGAGTATGGGAATTAAAAGAACGTTCCACTGCTGCTGGAACAAGTATAGCTATTAATCATACACCACTAACAAAAGACTACTTTTTTGAGAGGTCTGATAAAATCAGGATCTCAGGCTTTCTAAGCGAAGCTGATCCTGGTAATGATGACAAAATTGGTAGTTGGGACTTAAAACTTCCTCCTTTTTCATCTTATGGTACGAAAAGTAATCGCAGTGAAAAATCGAATCCTGTCAATAGAACATGTGCCTCTACTCTTCACTACAACATTGAGAAGGTGCAAGACCTTTTTGATAATTGAATTAAGTATTTATAAAGAGAAAGACAAAACCTAAATGCTCCTAGAAAGAGCCTAACATTAAATGTTAGGCTCTTTATCTTTTGTAAAGAAAACACAAAATCTAATTAAAACTAGTAAAATAACACTTAATGATTAGATTTTTTTGGCCAAACATTGTTTTTATGGCTCTTATACTCAATAGTTTTATAGCCATTCTTAGTGATGGTGTATATGCTAATTCTGACCCTACAAAGGGGCGTTGGCCAGAGCCACTTAGTAGATTCAACAACATTCCTAGTACAAATCTTACTGAAAATATAGCTACTTCTGATCAGGATATAGGAACCTTTGAAGTATTGAGCGTCGATCATGCTCAGGGAAACATTGGCAAGTATTTTAATTTTAACATTAGTGAGGTAGATAGAATTATTGGGAATCCAAATTGGGACGGCATAAATATTCAAATAAGGAATAATGAAACTGGTCAGGTATCAAAGGCAATATTATGGCGCACTAGCAATGGTGGTTCAGTAGGTGATGGACATGGGCGCTGGGATGATGGAACTGCTGCTCCATGGCAATGGAGAGTGGGCGACAACATAACTATCCTTGCAAAAGGGGTTTTTGATGTAAAAAGTGTGGATCATGCCCAAGGAAACATTGGTAAATATTTTAATTTTAGTGTTAATGAAGTAGATGCTGTCTTTGGGCATACAGAATGGGATAGCACAATCATTCGGGTAAGAAATAATCGAACTGGCAAAATTTCAAAAGCAATACTATGGCGTACTAGCAATGGTGGTTCAGTAGGTAATGGGCACGGACGTTGGGATGATGGAACTGCTGCTCCTGGGCAATGGATAGTAGGTGATAAAGTAACAGTTTTTCCTTAAAGCCAAATTCATTAAACTTGGCTTTGACTTGATGAGTTGGCTCGAGCACCCAAAATAAAGTGCTCGAGCCTTAAAATTACAAAAATAATTAGAACAACCTACTGATAACTAACTGATAGTTGATCTTTATACTTTTCCTTAGCTTGTGAGTGAAAAGCAAATTTATACAAGCTTAAGGAATGAAATAATGAAAAACTGGTTATCCACATATAATACAAATTCAGAGCTAAATTTTAATGTTAAGCCCTTTGTATTGTTGGTTATTGCTGTAGTTATAAGTACGCTATTTGTTGGTGTAAACGCTCAAAACTTAGGAACCTTTGAAGTATTGAGTGTTGATCATGCTTCAGGAAACATTGGTCAGTATTTTAATTTTAGCATTGTTGAAGTGGACGAAATTATTGGAAATGCAGATTGGGACGGTATAAATATTCAAATAAGAAATGACGAAACTGGTCAGGTAGCAAAGGCAATATTATGGCGCTCTAGCAATGGTGGCTCAATCGGTGATGGACATGGGCGTTGGGATGATGGAACTGCCAACCCATGGCAATGGAGAGTGGGTGATAATTTAACTATCCTTGGAAAAGGAGTTTTTGATGTAAAGAGTGTTGATCATGCTTCAAGGGACATTGGTAAGTATTTTAATTTTAGTGTCGATGAAGTAGATAGAGTCTTTGGAAACACAAAATGGGATGGCATAATTGTTCAAGTAAGAAATAATCGGACTGGAAAAGTTTCAAAGGCAATATTATGGCGTACTAGCAATGGGGGTTCAGTAGGTAATGGGCACGGACGTTGGGATGATGGAACTGCTGCTCCTGGACAATGGATGGTAGGTGACACAGTAACGGTATTTCGTTAAAATCTTTTGCCTTAAAATTGTTCACCCTATGCTTATTCCTTTTAGGAAAGCATTCAAAAATTAAAGGCTCGAGCTTTTGCTCGAGCCTTTATCATTATATTAGGTTAAATTAATTCACAAAAAATTCTAGAAGGTAAAAGGGAAATACATTTAGGTCAAATAATTCAGTAGAATTAGATTTAATGATTAAAGTCTTTTGGTCAAACATTGTTTTTATCGTCCTTCTACTCAGCAGTTGTACATCCATACTTAGTAGTAGTGTATATAATGCCTCTGACCCTGTACAAGGACGTTGGCCAGAACCACTTACCTTGCATTTCCATGGTGCAAGTAGTAATACAGCTTTTACTTTTCCTCTTGGCTTATGGTATCAAGCTAAAGCAGGTGACTCTTGGTATTGGCAACAAATAGGGGATACAAATACTAACTATGCTGCGGATTTTTACCGTGTTGATCTTTTTGACAGTTCTATTGCTTTTATTGATAAGCTTCATCATAAAGAGAAAAGGGTTATTTGTCAGTTTGCAATAGGGAAATATACATCTTCAGTACCTGATGCAAAGGGCTTTCCCCTTACTGATTTGGGTAAACCCTTAGACGCCTCTTCTGATGAGTTTTGGATTGATATTCGCTCAGAAGATATAAAAAAGATTATGCAAGGACGACTTAAGCTAGCTGCACATAAAAATTGTGATGGGGTTCAATTTGATTATGTGGAAATTTATAAGAATGATACGGGTTTTCCAATCTCACTTACCAACCAAAAAAGCTACAATGACTTTTTAATAGATCAAGCTCATCAACATGGACTTGGTGTGGGCGTTAAAGACAATGTAGAGCAAGTAGTCACAAATTTTGACATTATTGCCAATGGACAATACCAAATGGGCGTAGGTACAAGTATAAATATAGGTAATATAGGTAAACTTGCGACTGATACAGAATATCGGGTGAACCTTGACTTGGTTTATCCTTCAACTTTAACAAGTAAATGGAGTACCTTAACTTTAGAGGAAAAGCCAAATGGCTCTTTCTGCTTTACCTGCAAATCTTCATGGCCACCTTATATTGATTTAAATGAGTATCTTGATGACTTGTTTCCTTAATAGAGCACCCAAAAGTTGATCAATTTTATTTGGCAAGCAAAGCACTCAACACCATTTCTAACGCATTTTGTCATCAAAAAGTAGGGGTTTTGACCCCCAAAATCTCGTGCTGTTTGAGGTTTTAGGGCAAAATTAAAATTTATAAAAAATGGCTACACACTGACCCC
This sequence comes from Trueperaceae bacterium, assembly GCA_965223045.1. Taxonomy (GTDB): domain Bacteria; phylum Deinococcota; class Deinococci; order Deinococcales; family Trueperaceae; genus CBDCVN01. The sequence continues at coordinate 242,046 of CBDCVN010000013.1, read as the reverse complement.
CATCAGGCCTAGAGCATATTTCTGCCCTCCGTTTGGAACAGTGTTCCAGCAAATGAACATTTCACCAGTCCTAATTCCACTTCTGGCCGTCAGGTTAAGTGTTTTAGCTACCCTCGCAAGTGCCTGACCTTTTCCCCAATTCTTCTTGTATTTCTTTAATAATGATCCTGAACGTTTTTGTATGTGTCCTTGGACATAATCCCGAAGGTGGATGCCATGCATTATACCTACAGCCTTACCTGTTTGGATACACTGGACTTTAAAATGTGTATTTATCGTAGCAGACATCAGTGGCTATACTATAAAAAATAAAACCTTGCTGTGTCAAGGATATGCTATGGCTACTTGAAAAAAGCAAAAAAATCATGATATCGACTTTGGTAACAGGGTTTTTAGAGGCAAAAGTGGCGTTTTTTGGGTACAACTTGCGTTGTAAACCAACTAAAACTTATACAAAACTTGCTTATTTTCCCCGCTTAACACTATCTCAAATCATTAATTCCTTTGGTACTGGTGTTTTATAAAACTCAAATGCCTCCCTCAATCTTTTTATCTCTTTTTTCATTACTCCCTTTATTTCCTCTACCCTCATTGGTATTCCCTCCATCATTACCTCCAAATGCTTCCTTAAATCTGCTTGTGTTTCCCAGCATTTATTATGTATGTACTCCTTCTTTAAATACTTCCATAGCCTTTCTATTGGGTTGAAATCTGGTGAGTATCCCGGTAGAAATTCTAACCTCAACCATTTTGAATTCTCTTTTACCCACTCTTGCAACCACTTCGCCCTGTGAAATGGTGCATTGTCACATATAAGCATTATCTTTGCTTCCCTCATCTCCCTTTTCATGTGGCAGATAAACCTTCTAAACCTCTGAGCATTTACCTTGAACTTTGTTAGCACTCCATGGAATTCTCCTGTCCCTAACTCTAATGCCCCTATCAAATTTACTCTCCCATGTCTTCCATAGTTCTTGATCTCTACTTTTTCTCCTCTTAGCCCCCATGTGCTCGCTAGTGTTCCCTGCGTTTGGAACCCTACTTCATCTTGATAAAATATCCTCCATCCTGCCTTTATCTTCTCCTCGTACAGCTTTGGTAGTGTTTCTTGTATCCACTTTCGCCTCTTCTCTTCATTCTTCCTATACAGCAAATGTATTGCTTTATGGAAACTTAATCCCAGTTTCCTTAAAAGCTCTGGTAAATACTTTACTGACAAACATACCCCAAAAAGGCTTTCTATGAGAGTAAAGACCCTTCTGGCAACCCAAACTTGCTGGTTAAACTCTGTAATGATTTTCTTGATTAGCTCTAGTTGCTCTTTAGAAAGTTTAGGCGGCCTACCAGTTCTTTGTTCATCTTCTAAGTTAAGCGATTTTTCAAACTTCTTTCGCCAGTTTTTTACTGTTTTTACTGAGACACCGAACATTTCTGCTACAAGCTTAATATCTTTGCCGGAATACAGAGCTATAAGGGCTTGAGTCCGTAGTAAAGCGTTTGCATCATTTCCCTTTTTATAGCGACGGCGTAGTCTTTGTAGTTCTTCTAGTTTTTGTTTGCTATCATTATTTGCCATGATTAGTCTCCTTTGGGTTATTATTGGAATTATCATGGCATTATTTTTCCTGTTTTAGGGAAAGAATTTATCTGGACATCTATAGAGTTGTTCTGAAATAAATAAATCGGTCAAAATAAAGGAATGTTACTACCAAGAGATGACCGACAAGTAAGAAGTATAACAGGATTGAGCGAAAAGAAAGTAGAGGAACTAGAACCTGCATTTGCTAAAGCTTTAGAAGACCATGAAAAGCAACGTTATGAAAAGGCTCTAGAAGCAGGGAAAGTACATCGTAAGCCAGGAGGAGGAAGAAACAGTAAACTAAGTACAGTCAATATAAAACTGTGCTTTATTCTTTACTACCTTAGACTTTACCCAACGTTTGATGTTCTAGCGGAGAAATTTGATTTATCACGATCTAATGCCCATGCTTGGGTACAACGTCTTACACCAATAATGGCGAAAACTCTAAGTGGTTTGGGATATATGCCAGCTAGAGAGTTTGAAAACATAGAGGATTTCAAAGCAGCTTTTGAGGGACTTGACGAAATACTGATTGATGTTACAGAGCGAGAACATCAACGCCCAAAGGATGATGAAATGCAACAGGAGTTATACAGTGGCAAACAGGGTAACCACACGCAGAAAAACACAGTGATAAGCAGCAAGGAGAAGGTAATTTTGTTTGTGGGACAAACCTTTGGAGGACGGAACCATGACTATGCAATGCTAAAGGAAGAATTTCCACCTGAGGAGGAGTGGTTTGAGGATATTAAAGTGGCAGTAGATTTAGGATATCAAGGAATCGAGAAAGATTATGAAGGAGCAGATGTTGCAATACCTCATAAGAGACCTAGGAAGAGCAAAGCCAACCCTAATCCCAAGCTTAGTAAAGAGCAGAAGGCTCACAACCAAGCAGTGAGCAAGATACGTGTATATGTTGAGAATGCCATTGGAGGAATGAAGCGTTTCAAGATTCTTGTGTATGCTTAGTAGGTTTGATGAGGGACGATTAGCTAGCAGAGTTAGAAATCCTGCGGTTGATCCTACAGGCAAAAACCTAATTTTTGAATTCAATCAACAGATTTGGCATATGAGTCTTGGTCTTGATAATGCTGAACCAAAGGAACTCATCTACAGTGGTTTTCATTTAAGATTCCCAACTTGGTCACCAGATGGCAAGACCATTGTTTATCTTGGGCTATCTACCGATGATAATTATCACCCTGCATTAATGTTTACCAACATTGAAGCAGGACAAAGCCACTTAGCGAATCTAGGTTCTATACTTCCTAAAACCGTGATAGGTCCAATTAGCTGGCGTTAATTCTATGACATAATAGAGCATGCGCACCTGAGCTTGATGCTATTAGACGGGTTAATTAGTTCTCAATCAACTCCTAAGCCTCTTCTAAACTCATGGCTTGTCTCTTAGCAAACTTAAGCTTTGCTTTGGTTCCTAGTTTTGCTCAAGCCTTAGTCATTAATACACTCCAAATAACTTACTTTGGAAGTAACCTATTACTAAGGAAAAACCAGAAATGACAAAGTTACCCTTTCTACTTATTACTAGCTTGGTTCTACTAAACTTAATTGCATGTGGAAATCCATCTGTTAATACCTACATAAATAAATTACCAGATTGGCCAATACCTACAACTAAATCCATAGATACCCGTAACCCTGAAGATTTACAGGGCTCTTTTAACAATGGTAGCCAAAAGTATGACTGCATTACCGAAGAAAAAAGTATTAGCAAAAACTATGAGAATATAATTCATGCAGGCATAAATTCCGACACGCTTTATCCGGGTGCTTTGCTACAAGGTAAGGGCATATCTAGCAGAGTTTTTGACTCTGTCCGTCTAGAGCGCTCACCTATTACCTTAACAGTTGATCTAAATATTGAAAATCCTAGTATTCAAATTAATAACCCTACTACCGCTACAATGCGTAATTCTATTTCTGAGCTTATCAGGCGTGCTGATACTAGGCTAGGCGAAATTGACGTTGTTCCTGGTAAAGTCTCTTATGAGCGTGAAGAAGCCCATACCTTTGAACAGGCTCTTACTAGCATTGGTATTTCAGCAGGCTATAAGGATGCTTTTGCTGCCATTAATGCCGACTTTAATTTTGGTACAGGCCGCAAAGTAAATAGCCATACTATCGTAGTTAGATTTTTCCAACCCATGTTCACTATTTCTTTTGATGAAGCTTCCTTGCGCACACCTGAAGACTTTTTTGCTGAATCGGTAACTAAAAAAGATCTTAGAATAGAGGTTTCCTATGGCCGAATTGGTAAAAATAATCTGCCAGTATATGTAAAGTCTGTCACCTATGGACGCATGCTTTTTTATACCCTTACTAGTGAACAAGTAAGTAGCTATCAAGAACTAGAGTCAGCAGTTAGTGCCGTTTATGGAGCATTTAGCGGTGGAATTAATATTACTGATAAACAGCTCTCTATCTTAGAAAATAGTCATACTAGACTCTTGGCTTTTGGTGGCTCACAAAACGCTGCACTAGAAGCTATAGCCGATTTAAACAAATTTTTTGTACCTGCTGAAGCCACCACTGCTGTACCTATTTCTTATGTAGTAAAAAATCTTGATGGTAGTATTGCCACAATTGGTGACACCACAACTTTTTATGTACAGTCTTGTAAATCTATGTCTGTTCCTACCCCAGACAAGAAAGTTATCGTTAGTTTAGGTGATGTTAATGGTAAAGCTGGCTTTTCCATTTGCAACCCTGACATCCCAGCGAACTGCCATAACATTGTCCATGTCTATACTGAAAAGTCAAAGGATATAGTCCTAAATAGTTATTCGGACTTTTTTGTAAATAACCAAGTACGTTTCCACATAAAGCTTTGGAATCCTGGATGTTGGGGCTGGGGGCTATCATTACAGGTACAAACCGATGGTGTTTTCCAAAATGTTACCAGTAGCAGCAATAGAAGATCACTAACAGGAGGGTCAGGGTTATACTGTGACCGTATTACCGAAGTTAATTGGCAGTATCTTGCTAATAAAAAAACAGGTAAGATTACTAGGTTGAAATAAACAAGAGTACATGGAAAAGTAAGCACCCTTGGATTTATAAATGTCCAGATGAATCTTTACTTATTGCAAAATCAAACGAGGCTGAGTCTTGTAAGATAAATCCCCTAGCCTCCTTATTAAGGGAACTAGGGGGGGGATTTTTTATTTAAAAAAACTTTTCTGGCTCACTATAGTATGTTGTATAACCTTTATTTGGAAGAAAATTTGCGAGGTTTATAATCTAACTCTTCCTACTTTCTAAACGCTCAGCTAACCTTTGCCTTTTTCTATCTAAAAACAAAACTGTAAGGACGCCTGCCCCTGCAACAAATGCATGAAGAGTTAACCACCTAGTTACATTCGGTTGCCACGGCAAGGTCAGTGCAAAAAGTCTATGTTCAGAAATCTGCCAGATCAAAATCTGAGGTATTAGGTAAAAAAAGGGTGAAATTAATATTGCTGCATAGCGCCATGAATACTCGAGCCCTAACATAGCCAAAAGTCCTGAGCTAACCATCATAGGCAAAAAAATAAGCCAACTGTCATCTTGTTTCAAAAGACCTAAAGGAGGAATGAGAATAATGACAATGTAGGCAAAAGGCATACCACCATAACTAGCAGCAAGATAAGCTATAAAAAGGATAGCTACACTACGGTAAAGCATAGGCAGAGGAGAAGCAACTACTACTGCAGCAAAGAAACATAAAAATAAACCAATAAAAATATTCTGCGGCGAAGGTAAGGTATACATCTTTCTCATCAAGCTACCTCTGCAATACCATTAGAATTTGAAGCCAAGAGTTCAGGAATTTTTGCCAAAAATTGTCCTGTTGAGGAATGGGTAATTTTAGCTACTATCTCAGGGGTGCCTTCAGCAATTATTTCTCCACCACGCACACCACCATCAGGGCCAAGATCAATAATCCAATCAGAAGTTTTTACCACATCCATATTATGCTCTATTACAATTAAAGTATTACCATTATCTACAAGGCGGTGTAAAACGCTTAAAAGTTTTTTAACATCATCAAAATGCAGTCCTGTAGTAGGTTCATCTAAGATGTAGAGTGTTTTACCTGTTGAACGCTTGCCTAGCTCTGAGGCAAGTTTAACACGTTGAGCTTCACCACCTGAAAGAGTTGGCGAAGATTGACCAACTTTTATATAGCCTAAGCCTACATCTTGCATAAGTTGAAGCTTACGGGCTACACTCGGAATATTTTCAAAAAACCCCAGACCTTCATCTACAGTCATTTCTAAAACTTCAGAAATTGACTTACCCTTAATTTTCACCTCTAAAGTCTCTTTATTATAGCGTCTACCCTTACAAACCTCGCAAGGCACATAGACATCTGGCAAGAAGTACATTTCTACTTTTACAGTACCATCACCTTTACAAGCCTCACAACGCCCACCTTTGACATTAAAACTAAAACGCCCTGGCTTGTAACCTCTTTTTCGTGCCTCAGGTGCCCTTGTAAAAAGGTCGCGAATATCGGTAAAGATTCCTGTGTAGGTAGCAGGATTGGAACGAGGCGTTCGTCCTATAGGGCTTTGATCTATTTCAATAACCTTATCAACATTATCGCTACCAGTAATCTTGGTATGTTTACCCGGAGTGGTCTTAGCCCGGTGAAGTTTTTTTGCTAAAGAGGCATGTAAAATGCGATGAACTAGAGTAGATTTACCTGAACCTGAAGCGCCAGTGATACAAACAAATTTTCCTAAGGGTAAAGTTACATTAATATCCTTTAGGTTATGTTCACAAGCACCAATAACTTTAAGCTTTTTACCATTGCCCTTACGGCGTTTTCTAGGAACCTCTATATAATTCTTCTTACATAAATAGGCTGCTGTCAAAGAATTTTTGTCCTTGGTTAACTCTTTAGGTGGTGCAGCAGCTATTACTTGGCCACCATGAATACCCGCGCTAGGACCAAGGTCTACAATAAAGTCACTAGCAAGCATAGTTTCTTCATCATGCTCAACTACTATGAGTGTGTTGCCAAGATCACGCAAGTGGAATAAGGTCTTAAGTAAGCGAAGGTTATCTCTAGGGTGCAAGCCTATAGAAGGTTCATCTAATACATACAACACTCCCGTAAGCCCTGAGCCTACTTGGGTAGCTAAGCGTATGCGTTGTGCCTCACCACCAGAAAGAGTATTAGCGCTACGACTCAATGTTAAATAATCAAGACCAACACTTTCTAAAAAGCCCAAGCGGGCATCAACTTCTCTAAGTATAGGACGAGCAATTTCTGTTTCTGCGCTACCAAGCTCTAAATTAGCAAAAAATTCTCTACCTTTCATTACTGTCATACTAAGTACCTCGCCAATATTTTTATTGGCTACAGTAACAGCCAGAACTTCTTTACGGTAGCGAGTGCCCTGGCAATGAGGACAAGTCACCATAGACATAAAGGCTTCTATTTTTTCACGTCCATAATCTGAGGTAGTCTCTTGTAAACGGCGCTCTAGATTTGGAATAACCCCTTCAAACTCGGCCTTAAAGCTCATAACTTCACGACCATTGCGGGTATAAGTAATCTCTATAGGTTCATTAGTACCATAGAGAATAGCTTTTTTAATCTCTTCAGCTAAATCTTGCCAAGGGGTTTGTAAATCAAAGTCAAGCTGCTCAGATAACGCTTTTAATCTATCCCAGTAATAGATCTTGGTATCTTTACCTTGCCAAGGAGCAATAGTTCCCTCAGCAACAGATAAAGTAGGGTCAGGAATAACTAGTTCTGAAGTAAATTGTTGTAAGTAACCAAGACCACTGCACTGTTCACAAGCACCATAAGGAGAATTAAAAGAAAAAACACGTGGTTCTAGCTCCTCTAAAAAAGTGCCGTGTTCTGGGCAAGCAAAGTTTTCACTTAGGAGTTCGTCTACGTCTTTATCTGGCAAGAAAACGCGTAATAAGCCCTCTCCTTTACTTAAAGCTAATTCTATAGATTCAGCAATACGTACCCTATCTTCCAAAGTTATCTTGATGCGGTCTACCACAACATCAATATCATGCTTTTCATAGCGCTCGAGCTTACTAGCCAAAGCTTCGTCGAGTGTCATTACCTTACCGTCTATACGTACTCGAGCAAATCCCTCCTTTTTCAAGTCATCAAATAGTTTTTTATATTCCCCTTTACGTTGACGCACTAGTGGCGCTAGGATCATAGCTTTAGCATTATTATGATCTTTTAAGAGTCTATCTACTATTTCACTAGCAGACTGGCGCTCAATTGCTCTGCCACAAGTAGGGCAGTGGGGTTTACCTGCTCGAGCAAAAAGAAGACGCAGATAATCATGTATTTCTGTCACAGTGCCCACTGTAGAGCGGGGATTATGGCTAGTAGTTTTCTGATCAATAGAAATAGCTGGGCTTAAACCCTCTATACTATCTACATCCGGCTTGTCCATAACCCCCAAAAATTGTCTAGCATAGGCAGATAAGCTTTCTACATAACGACGCTGCCCCTCAGCATAAATGGTATCGAAAGCTAAAGTTGATTTACCTGACCCAGAAACACCTGTAAAAACAATAAATTTATTGCGAGGCAGTTCTAAGTTAATATTTTTTAAATTGTGTTCTCGTGCACCACGAATGATAATATTTTGCAAGACAATCTGCCTTCTTGTAATGGGAAACTGTGTCGAAAGATGATATTCCCTAACAACCTAAGAAATCAAGAAACAAATAGCTACTAACTTTTAGCTATTTGCAAAGAATTATTGTATAACTTTTTTTGCTTAATAATAAACTTTTGGTTCACTGGGTAAAAATTTCATGTGGCTTCGTTTATGCTGGCAAGGGTGAACTGTGATTCGTTTGATTGGCATGATTTTTCTGATTTTTAAGCTCATGTTTATAGCGATTAAATTATGGTTTATCTGTGGGGAAAGGTTAAGTTAAGAGCACCTGTCGTTAAATGTGTGTTGGAAGGGCTCAAGATTTTGAGCCCCTACCACTGTTGCTTGTAAGGTTTGCAGCAGGGGGCTTAGGGATTGGAAGGTACATTTTCATTTTGTTATGGTCAAATCATAGTCCATCACTGAATCAGGTGAATCACAGTTCAGACATTTAAATACGTGGTGGAAATGCAGCTGAGGTTTAAGTTTGCAAGACGCAGAATGTCCGATGGCCCAGAAGCTTAAATTTTACGAGGAATATGGAGTTAAAGAATACTACCTTTACACCCCTGATTATACAGAACTTCCAGACATCAAAAAATCTCAAAGAATAAAGATTAAACAAGCTGAGATTAGATGTGTGGCAATTTATAGAGGGAAACCGTGTACATAAGTCCGATGTCACTAACTGGAAAAGTCCTTTGCTAAACATATCATTTACAGTTGGTGAGAAAGGCTTACTTATTTTTGACAGGGAGGGTAAACTTATAGAGGATTATTATACTATTGTTGCTAGGGCAAATGTTGCTGAAGAGAGAGCAGGTTTGCTGAGGAGCAATTACAGAAAGAGAATTAAAGGAAGCTGCAGAGCATGAACTGCAACGTCTAAAGCAGCATTTGCAAAAGATGGGTATTTCAGAATAGTGTCTAACTTGCAACAGTTGCCTCGAGTATAAGTACATCCCAAGGATGTGTTGTGCTATTGGCTTTTATAATCATAAAATCTAGACATCTTTTATAACTGCTGGGGTTGCTTGAGAATTCTTACTGGCACTTATATTGTGTACAATCACCAACTTCTGCCAAATCTTCCTAGACAAGCTAGTGGTAAGCTGCTCAATTTCATTTACAGAATTAAGTACTACCCCGTCATCAAAATCTGTAACATAGAGTGCTGCTAATTTACTCGTAAGTGAGAGCATCTCACTACAGTAATCCAAATAACGCCCTAATTGATATGGATTCATTCCATATTCAGGTGAAGATGGTGTAGCTTCAACCCTAGTCAGGACATGCTCTGGATCTTTTGTAAGCTGGTGCATGTCTATTACATGGGCAATTGAGCGTAGTTCATGTAAAGCCCGTAAAGCTCTACCACGCTTCATACGCGTTTCAAAGGTTACTAAGAAAAAAATGCCAACACCAATTAAAACAACATCGTTTATGCCTGCTTCTAAAAGCTGGATAAAGTCGAAAATATGATAGTCTTTTGCCTCAGTTTCAAAAGTAGCAAAAGAAATCATTATAGTAGCTATTATTACTGTAATCAGTAAGGCATTGACTATACGTACCCACATTATGGGTTTGTTGATGGCCTCAGTTCGACTTTTAGCCGCGTGGGCAACAGCAAGTAACTCTTTTGATACATTACATAAACCAGCTTGAGGAAAACGTTCGGCAACTCTTTTAGAGAGTCTCTCTACCGTTTTAATTATTTTTTGACCATCAAGGGCTTTGTACGCCATTATCTTTTCTCCTTACCACTTAAAACTCACTCCAAAGCCTGCCCCTTGCTCCTGTGTTGAGAAGTCAAAATTTGTTTGGAAACTGATAGTAGGAGCAAATTGGTAATCAATTGACAAACCTACTTTAGCTTGGGGATTATTAAAATTGTCATCTTCAAAGTTAATCTCACTGCGCAAATTAGCAAAAATATCTGCTAGGTTGTAGCGTAACTCAAAGGTGTTGCTCAAGGCAAAATTAGGATCATTATAACGTCCTAAGCTGTAGCTAGCAAATAAATTGTCATCCAAATAACCACCAAGGCTTACAGAAAAACCAAAGGGGCTATTACTGTTAGCACTTTGTGGATTCAACAAAGTACTTATAGCAGTAGTACTAATTTCCACTGAGGGAACCCCCAGAGACTCACTAATGGCTTTTTGCAACTCAGAAACCAATAGCAAATCGACAGCTGTATCTAAAGCACTATAGCCTACTGCTGTACCCAAGCCCTGTTCTGATACAATGTTGTCACCAAAAGAAAATCTACCAAAGGCTATTAGGCTAGCTAGTTCGTCTTTATTTAAAGCACGGGCTTGTCCATCAAAATTGACGAGTGCATTACTACTTAAATCTAGACTGTCAGAAACCAGCTCGAACTGATAAACTTCTTCTAAAGGTGAATACTCCCATGCTCCCTCTATATCTATATAAACATCAAAGTAATATTGATTTTTGGGCGATAAGAATTCAACTTCACGCCCCAGTCGTGCCTTGTCGTAGCTGGAATAAGCTCGAGCAGTCAACTGCGGAAAGACACCGCGTGAAGGTTCAAAAACAGCTTTGCCTTCTAAAAGGGTAAAGTCTTGACCTGAATAACGCAACTTGCCTTGTACTAGGTCTATTTCACCTTGCAAAGTTGGAGTAGCAGCACTGCCAGCTAATATTAGGCTTAAGGTAAGTTCAGCAGAACCAAAATTTTCACTAAACCGTAGGTCACGTGGGGCAGATAAATTAATATCATTAAACTTTATGTAGCTATAATAATCTGGTATAGCTTCTTGGGGTATTTTAGGACGCGGTACTAAAGTAGTTTCTTGAGCAAAAAGTTCACCAGAAAAAATGTAATCTTGTGCCTGTTTTAAGAGCTGCAAGTTAACATTTGCTTTACTCTGGCCCACAAAAAACCTTTCTGCTTTCAGCAATAAGTTTTCACCAGTTAAGTTAAGTTCCAAGGGATAAAGCTTACCAGCAAGTTGGAACGTCTCACCTAATTCACCGCTCGAGCTAAGCCACCACCCCTGTTCATCATGATAAATATGCCCTGCTACCATATCTACTTGACCAACAATAGGTGCAGCAAAATCACCAGCAAAATTAAAGGTAATATTGCTTGAGTGGGGATCTAATAAACTTAACTGCCCTTGGCTAGTAAAATTTAAGTTTCCTTGTAAGGGCGAAAACCCTTCTAAGATAGCACCTCCTGATAACTGTGAATCTGATAGGCTAAATGTAGCATCAATAAGATGATACTGGCCACCCACTATGTCAACTGCTAGTTGAGGAATGGTTAAGACAATATGAGGCTCTCTAAGGTTACCCAGTGACTTCACAGCTAAGGACCCTTTAGCAGCGATGTCTAGTCCTGTAAAGGTGGGTAAGAGCTGTAAGAAAGGGCTAAAGTCAGCTTCTTCTGCCCGAATCTCAAAGTTTAATTTTTCCGCACTTATCTCTCCACTAGCCCGCCAATTACCTACATCAACTAAAGTTTCAGTGTTCATATTGCGAAATCTAGCTTGCTCTATATATAAGCTTCCTGCTTGGAATCTAGCATTTATATTACCTATACTGCGAAGTTTACTTAGGGCACTCTCCTCAAGTATTATCTGTTCACTAGCAAAAATAATCTCGCTTTGCTGTAAGGATTTAAAGGGAACTACAAAGCGTGCTCCTCCTGTTAGTTGGGCAGTAAGATTGCTTTGTCCAAAAACAGCTTCCAAAAGACTTTCGAAAGGAAAGTATTCAAAATTCACTTGTCCTACAAGTTCTTGCTGATAAGGTTTGTATTGCAACTCTGCTGTGCTGCTCGAGTCTAAATTTACTAAAGCATTAACATTAGACAAGTCACCACTTAAGTTCACTTGTAAAGGTAGGGCTTGCTCAAAAATTTTAGCTTGAGTGGTTAGCTGTCCAGCTATAGAGCTATCACTCAGATAAACACTACCTAATAAAAGGGCATCTACATAAGGTAAATGTTTACTTAGCCAAGGAATACCAGCAAGAGCAAAGTTATTTAAGTCTAACTGCACACTAAGCCCATTACTAGCTGTAGGCAGAAATTGAGTAAGCCTAGGCAATAATTTGGCCCAGCCTACTTCGCCGCTTAAGTCTGCACGGCCCTCAAAAAAACTAAGTTCTCCAGTACCTTGCAACCCACTTGAAGTTACCCCTATCTGAGAACTTACAATAAGAGGAGAATCTAAAGAAAACAAAGGTACATCGCTAAGCTCTATTTGCCCAAAGAGTCCTGTAGTTTTTTGATAAGCTAGGTTAGCACTGGCATTGGCAGAATCAAGCTGTAAATTAGCAATTAAATTGCCACTATGCTCAACTAGATTAAACTGTCCCTGAGCCTTGATTAGATCATTCTCACTTCTTAAATTAAGCTGGTTATTACTTACAGTAATACTAAATGGTAAAGGACTTAAGGGTACATAGGTCATCTGCTCCTGCTTAGGAATCAACTCTCCACTAAGAGAGCCACTTATCCCATCTGCCCATTGTAAATTTCCATTAAGAGAAACGTTTACATAGGGGGTTTTACCAAGTCCTGTGATGCTTGCACCGTATTGGTCTAGGCTTATACTAGCAACATCACTGGCTAACTCTATTCCATTTTGAGCTATCATTTTTAGTTCAGAAAGCTGTTGGGGTAAGTAGCCTGTAAGAGGCATACCAATAATTTGAGTATCAAGTTTAAGCCAGCTTTTGCTGTGGGCGCTTATAGTAACAGGGACACCATAAACTGTTGTTGCTAGCTCTCCGCTACTACTAAAAGTATTATCTTGTAAACTTACATGTAGCTTTTCATTATCTTGACTTATATCTATTTCAAGAGGCCAAAAGTTCCCAGAAACTCCAATAGGAGTTTCTAATAAGGGAGAGTTAATGTGCTGACTACCTTTTATACTTCCTTCTATAAGACTAATAGGGCCGCTAAAACTATGCTCCTGCCCTAAAAATCTAATTACACCTTTTGTATCTGCATTAATTATATCAGGGATATGTCCTGTAACAGTACTTTCTAAAGAAGCTTGCCAGTTTTGAGAAGTTAAACTTAGGTTATTAGTATTTACAAATCCACTTACTATTTCCAAGCCTGCTAGCTGCATAGTTCCATTAAGCTGACCACTATATTGAGGGTGAAAATCAGCAATATTTATAGCAAAGCTTAAATCACTGACAAGGTCATTACTATCCCCTTTAACTGCTAGAAATTCATCCGAAGGCATAGCTGTAATGGTTTGATAGCTCTCCAAAGGCTCATAGGTAACTTTGCCTTGTAAATAACTATTCGCACTTCTTAGCATCAAATCACTCAAATGTAAACTAGGGTTACCTTGCCACTTTTGCTGAGCGTTTATATAGCCCTCGCCCCATACCTCACTTATTGCCAAGCCTTGCCATTGCTGAGCTATTAATGGTGTTATATTTGCATTAATAATTTCGCCTTGTAGCTGCCAACCTGAATGGTCAAAATCACCCCTTAGATCTAGAATCTCGCTAGCAAGTCTAAGCTCTAGACCTTGTAAACTTGCAAGCAAGTTTCCCTTAGCTTCCAGCGTTCCCTCGAGATAAATATCTCCTAATAAATTTAAATTAGCAACATTTACAAGCTTTATTGGTAAAAGAGCTAAATCACCTTTTAAACGGGCGTAGCCTGCAGGAATATCTTTGCTAACATTTTCAAAAGGAATATCTAAACTGACATTACCGCTCAATTGTGACATTAACTCTCGAGTACCATACAAACTTAGTTTTGCTACAGATAGATCCTGATAGTGAATGTTGCCCAAGCCACTAAGTTCACCATTACCTGTAACATCTATTTGCAAAGCTAATGACTCCAAAACAGTGTTAAGCTGTGCTGTCCCAGTATAGCCCTCTGTTTGGTACCAGTTAAGATTACTAGCAATGTTAAGGGAATTTAAGTTCATATTGCCTGTAAGCTGCATTTGCTTTACTTTTGAACCTTCAAGATAAGCTTGTAGCTGCATTCCTTGCTGCATAGCAACAATATCAATGAAATTGGAATTTGCATCTTTATTAGCAGTTAAAGTTGTTACTTCTGGTAATGAAACATGGTTCAAGCTTCCTGTTAATAGAGTTTGAGGAAACAAACTACCACTTAGAGTAAGGCTTGAATTTACCCCTGTAGCTTCAAGGGAGGCGAGCTGCAAATTTCCTGCCTTGAGGTCTCCTTGGGCTCGAGCATCATCAAAACCAAGAAATCCCAATCCTGTAAGGGTACTCTGCCAACCATAACCGTATTCTTGTTTATTGGCTGTCCCTATAAAACTAGCTTCAGCTAAATTTACATTCCAAGTAAAAGCTTCCCCATCACCTTGTAGCAAAAGTGTTAGAGGTTGATTTTGATAGGTGGCTCGAGCCACTAAACCTTCAGCATCTACTGAAGCAGAAATAGTTCCTAAACCCCCTAAGAACCCTGCATTCTCTCCCAAATTCAAATCAAAACTTTGCCAAGAACTTCCCCTAGCATCTACGAGCGTCTCCCCTACTGAACCTTGCAAAGAAAAACCAGTTTGCGTGTCAGCATCAAGATTAAAATTAAAGGCTTGTCCCCAAGCATTACCTCTAGGACTAGCTTCTATGTCAGCATATAAACAATTTACTAAATTTACTAAGCTAAAGCACCTTTCTTGCCATAAAAAGGTAATTTGCCCTGATGCCACACCAGCAATCTCAATGGGTACAAAGTTTTGTAAGTAATGTAAATCAAAGTTAGTGAAGTTAGCGTTTAAATTTAAGTCTGAGTTAGCTTCTTGGGTGCTGAGAGTAATAGCCTCTTCACCAAGCCACAAAGTGCCATCTAAACTAACACCACTTTGTAAAGAACCTCTAGCCTCTAATCGCGCTGGTACAGGAGTTTCATTGTAACTAACTGTAGTAGTAGCATAGCCTTGCCAATCTTGCCCAGTTAAGCTTACCTCACCTTGCCACTGGGCATCTAAGGGAGTAAAAGCCTTGCTATTTAACTGGAAGCTGCTTTGCAGGCTATTTTTATCAATAGTTAGGTTACTAGCATTGAGGGTGTTCCCTAAGACACTTCCTATAAGTTTAGGATTGGCTAAGTCACCTTGAAGTTTGCCAGTTAAGTAGTGATCTTCTCCCTGTAGCAAAAAGGGTATATTAAGCTCTCCTGACCAAGTATTCTCTCTAAGGGTGACATTTGCTGTTTCACTAGAAATCTGTGCCAAAAGACCGTCTTGCCAAGAGGCGCTAACTTGAGCTGTTTG
This sequence comes from Trueperaceae bacterium, assembly GCA_965223045.1. Classification (GTDB taxonomy): domain Bacteria; phylum Deinococcota; class Deinococci; order Deinococcales; family Trueperaceae; genus CBDCVN01. The sequence goes on along the minus strand of CBDCVN010000013.1, from coordinate 226,555 downwards.
GACAGGCAAATAGGCACTAGCCAAGTTAAGTTCTTTGCTGATTAGACTTCCTTGAAAACTAGGTTTAGTTAATTCTCCTAGTATTTGACCAGAAAGTTCTAATTGGTTGTTTTTGGTGGTTAGCTCGAGCCCAAATTCAGGCATAATTTGCCCATTAACACTAGTCTCAAAACCATTAATTTCAGGGTTAGCACTAAGCAAAAGAGAACTACCTTCTCCCCACAGCTTTAAGGGTGTACTAAGACCTGATACCTCTGTAAAGATATCAGCTGAGCCCTGCCATTGTTGCGCATCTTGTTGGTAACTTAAATCGCCGTTGATAATAATGGCAGCATCCTGTACAGCTTCTGCTTTTAGGTAATTGTGCAGTGCAAAATTATCAGCTTGGATCTGCAAATGTCTTGTAAAATCATAGGAAGCAGCTAAACCATAGCTATTTAAACTGAGTATTGCCTCACTACCTTGTCCACTTAAGCTTAGAGTACTAACACCAACAATTCCTTCAATCTGATAGCTTAGATTTAAAGGTTGCAACTGTGCTGTTAAGGCTACCTGATCATCTATCTTTAAAGGCAAGTTAAGAGCTTGTATATAGGCTTCTGTAGACAAGTTACCTACTAGACTTAGATTATCTAGTGAACCACTTAAATCCAGTGGTGTCTGATCAAATAAAAGCTGGCCTAAGAAATCACCTTGGGGTAAATCACTTCCTATATAGACTTTAGTATCTAACTCCAAGGCTATATCTTGATTAAAATCTTGCCAGCTAGCAGCTTGCTTTATGTGCCCACTAAGCTGCCAAGAATCTTGCCAAGACAAACGTAATTGTGAATCTCCTACAGTAATATCAGCATAACGATCTTTAATTTTACTGCTAAGTAAATAAGGTTGAGGGGGAAGGACTAAACCCTTAAGTCTAGAATTTGTAGCCTTAAGTAAGTCAATAAAACCCTCACCATCTAGTTCTAACTCATCATAATTACCTTTTAAGTCTAGTTCAGTTACATCACCTAAATGAATACGGCTGTCAAAACTAGGAAAGACTTGTCCTTCTAAACGAACATCTCTACGCAGAAACCTGCCTTCTAATTGGGCAAGTATACTTGCCCCCTGTCCAGTAAGGTCACCATCCACTTTAAAACCCAAAGCACTACCAGCAAACGATGCTTGACCATCAAAGTTAGCACTACCATTTAATGTAGTAACTTGCATTTGGCCTTGTAAATCACCTTTTATATTAGCCGCTATTCCAAAAAGTGGCAAAATCTTTTCTGGAGCAATGCCACCAGAAAAATGCCAAGGCCAATTTACTAAGTCACTTGGCAAGCCGTTTCCTTGCACATTTAGCGTATCGTTTACTTTAGCAGTAAGGTAAAGCCCTTCGTTTTTTAACTCCAAGTCAACGCTAGCGTTATTTTGAGTGGTCTGGCCTATTAATGAAGCACTTCTAGATCCTAGATTAACTGTACCATTAAAATCAGTGTTTTCGTGCAGTTGTACAGCCGCTACTTCAAAACCATTTTGCAAGTTTAATTTTACATCAGCTTCATCAAACCCACCCTGCAAATTCATAAAAGCATATTCTGCTTCACCCTTAAGGTCAAACTTTAGTGTCTCTTGCCAAGTTGGTAAAGAAGTTTGCAAATTACCTACTACCATCAAATCTTTGTCAGCAAAATCCAAATGATAGTCTTGCAAATTAGCTGTTAAGTCAGTTCCTATAAGTTCAAAAGATAGATTATCGGCAGTACCTTGGAAAGTTATTGGCTCGTTTTGTAACCAGTTAAACTCTGCTTTGGGATTGGCAAATTCCAATTCTGGAAGTGTTATTACACTACTATAGAAGTTTGCATTAGCACTCCAAAGTTCAGCAAATTTAAGCACTCCTTCCCCTTGAACTTCTCCTGTGAAAGGGTTATTAAAACCTATAGGAAAAAGCTGGTAGCTAAGCTCACCTAACTGCTGGCTAAAGTTTAGGTTTCCCTTGGTATTGAAGTTGCCAAAAGTAGCCTCTATATCTACAAAATCTTGGAAGTTTTTTAAAGTGGCTTTAGCCTCACCAGTTACCCCTATGTCAGCTACATCTGCTAAGAAACTAAGTGATAGTGGCCGATTAGTACTTACATCTAGTTCAAGTGGCAAATCATAATAAAGCCCATTGGCATTTACACTAACTGCTAATGGCTCATTAAGATAAGCTACTTGAAAATCTACAATATCTAATTCTGCCTTAAGTTCTTCCCCAATAAGGGTTCCTGTTGCTGTCACCCCCCCTCCTAAATTATCTACTCCGTTAACATTTAAAGCCCAGAAATCCTCTTCAGGGGTGGCTTGAAGTTCTATCTCTGCCTTACGCCCTAAAGTGTTGCTCATTAGATTAGCTAGCACCTCACCAGAAAGTTGACCATGGCTTTGCTGCAACCTCATATTTGCTTTAGTTACAATGTCTGCATCCCACCAACGTAAATCTTTAGCATCTCCAGTTATAAACAGAGTATCTTCTTTGGTTTCCACAGCCAAATTCATGTCACCACTAGCTACATCACCTGCTATATAAACATTGGGACCTTTGTGGGTGTGGTAATTAATATCAACAATTAAATCATCAAGGGGTTTTCCTAATAATGTTCCCTTACCTACAGCTTTCCCTTTTACATCAAGATAATTCCAGCCTGATAAATTTATAGTTACATCTGCTTCGCCTTGAGCATTTAAAAAACTTTGTTCAAAAGGTAACCAATTTTGATTATTTAACCAAAGTATAGCTTCGGCTAGTTGTGCTGTCCCCTTAATTTCTCCTCGCCACTGTTCCTCACTAAGGTTAGCTTGGTAGTTCCCTATTATTTCTGCTCCGAAAGCTTGCCCCTTTACATCAGCTCTTAACAAGGAATCATGGTAATTAACCTTACCCTGCACTTCAGTGATGGCAATACCAATGATAGAGGTACTTACTTTAGTAAGCTCTGCCTCAACGCTAATGCCTTCAGGCTTTAACCATAGCTTACCAGCAGCTTTCCCTGCTTTTATACCTGAATACCAATGTTGAGCGAGGCTCAAATCCGTATCCCAAAAATCAACAGTGCCTAATAGTGGGTCAATGCTTTCGAGGTCTGCTTCAAAAGAACTTTGCCCTTGGGCAGTAGCTAAATTAGCACGAACCTTACGCTCTTCTCCTAATATTTCAACATTTGAAAGGTCAAATTCTGGTAGCTCGTAGGGCACATTGTTTACACTTATTTTCAAACCCTCAATGTCAAGCTTTTTTAAAACAGGTTTTATGCCCTTACTATTATCATCCCCATTTTGATTGCTTTGATTATTGATGAATTCCTCAAGGCTAAAATCACCTTCTACTTCTTTTAAGGTTAGAGATAACGGTAATTTGCCCTTGAGTAGAGCAGGTAGGAAATAGTTGAGTTCGAGCTTCTCCAAAGCAAGATCAATACCCTGTCCTTTTAGTAGTATTCCTTCAAGGTTTATACCCCACCAAGGATTTCCCTTACTTTTTTGAAAGCCCAAGTTGTAACCTGATTCTACTAACACACCCTGAACTTTATTTAGTATCCAAGCCCTACCAAAAGAGCTTTGAGGTAATAAATAGAGGGTCAATAATAAAGAAAATAAGATAGTAAGTATTAAAAAACGCTTCTTCACAATCTATCTCTAATTATAAGAATATAAGTGATGCTTTTATGTAGCTAATCATGCAGAAATATTAGGGTTTTTTAAGAGGTAATGTTTAGTTATCCTTTCCAAATATTCAACACTTTACCTGTTTTAGGTGTATAATGAAGGTTGTATGTAAATCTTCTTTTACGTTAGGTGCCTATGGAAAATTTAAAACCTGTAATTGTACTCGCCTTTGGTAATGATAATAAAAGCCAACTAGCAGGAGTTGCTAGAGAAGCAGAAGCCATCCTTGAAATTTTAGATGGCTTTGAAGGCTGTGAAGTGGTGAATCGGCCCTTCACTAGGCCACATACTCTACTAAGAGCCCTAGAAGAATACGAAAACCGCATAGCCCTGCTACACTTTGCAGGACATTCCGATAGTACTGTCTGGAAACTAGACGAGGGTAGTGTTTATGCAAAGGGATTAGCTAAGTTCCTAAAACACCAGCATAGTATTAAGTTACTGTTTTTAAATGGTTGCAGAAATAAAGACCAAGTAACAGCTTTTACTAGAGCAGGTGTACCAGCAATCATTGCTACTTCTAGGCCAATAGAAGATACCCTAGCAGGAACATTTGCTTGTAATTTTTATGAGAGCTTAATTAGCCAAGAAGGCAACATATCTATACAAGATGCTTATGAAAAAGCTAAAGCTAAAGTGGAAGTAGCAACAGGTGAGGACTTTCGTAGTTTAGAGGTTAGTGTTGTTCGTGATGCTAGCAGTAAGAAAAAAGGTCATACCCGTGAAAGATACAAAGCTAAAGCCGCTAAAGAAGAGCAAGGCTGGGCATGGGGTTTGTATCCTAAAGAAGGGGTTGAAGTTACTTGGAAATTGCGAGATGTTGTAGATGATCCTTTTATAGGCATACCACCTTTACCCAAAGGAGATTTACCAGAAAAGCCTTTTAAATATATTAACTGGTTTAGAGAAAAAGATGCTGAGGTTTTCTTTGACAGAAACCAGCACATAGCAGACTTTTACAGGAAAGTTACAGACAAAAATACTTTTCCTGATCCTATTATTTTACTTTATGGTCCATCTGGTGTAGGTAAGTCTTCTTTTCTAGCTGCAGGAGTAGTACCTAGGCTAAAAGCTGGAGGCTATAACATATGCTATGTTCGCAGAGACCCAAGCAAAGGTGCTTTACAAAGTCTTCTAGAAGGGTTAGAAACAGAAGGCAGTAATGGCATAAATCCTTCTTTAGAAAAGGAAGGTCTAACGCTAGAAGCTACTGACCCTGCAAATAGTGAAGGGGAAAGAGGAAGCAGATTAAAAGAACTCTGGCACAAGCTAGAAAAAAGAGTTGTTCGGAAATAAATAGTTTAAACAATCAAAAAATTCCAAAGCCCCCCACAGACAGCTATAACGCTATCTGCAAAACCTGTCTTGCGATTCCGAAAGGCATGCACTAGTATATTAAAGCGTTTCATACCTCCTATGGCATGTTCTACATATATCCTTGCTTTGCTCAGTCTTTTATTCCTCTCCTTCTCTGCTTCTGTTAGCTCTGGATTAGGATTCTTTTTACTCTTCCTTGGCTTTTTCTTTGGTATCGCTGCTCCTATCCCATAATCCTTGTTTATACCTTGATAACCTGAGTCTAGATTTGCTCTTTTTCCCTCCTCTTTCAGCCAGCCTTGTTTAGGTGGAAACTCCTCCTTAAACATCCCATAGTCATGTCTCCGCCCAGCAAATGTCCTTCCTACATAGATTATTACCTTTCTTCCTGTTGCTATTATTGTGTTTTTTACCGTGTGACCCTTCTTTTTTCCACTATATAGCTCCTCCTGCTTTTCTTCTTCACTAGGGCGTCTATGTTTCCTTTCTGTAGCATCAATCAGTATTTTTCTTGCTTCTTCAAGCGCTTCTTTTAACTCCTCAGGTGTATTGAACTCTCTCTTAGGCAACATACCTAATTTTCCAAGGCTGCTGAGAGAATTGGCAGCAGCTTATGTACCCAATAGTGTGCACTGGAACGAGACATATCAAACTTCTCTGCTAATTCATCCATTGTAGGATAACTTTTCAGGTAGTAGAGAATAAATTCGAGTTTGTGTTTAGTAGAAGGAAGTTTACTTTTTCTTCCTCCTCCCCTAGATCGTTCTCTTTCCCCTTTAGCTTGTTGTTCTTCATAGTCTTTTTGACTTTGCTCCTCATATACCTCTTCAAACACTGTCTCTAACTCATTTATCTTTTCTTCAGGCAAACCTGTCAAGGCTCTTACTTGTCTGTCACTTCTGGTTTTGAAAACTACCATACTAGCTACTATTTTAGCTGATTTGGCTATTTCCGAACAACTCTAAAGATCAGAAAAAACCTGTAATAGTTGTCTTAGATCAGCTAGAAGAAATTTATACACATCCTTTGGAATATAGCCAAGCAACTATAAGTGAGGAAGGTATTAATCCTTATTATGCCGCTAAGGAACTAAAGGCATTTATACAAGCGTTACTTGATGTATTTGCTAAGCCCGAAGAACGTCCTAAAGGCAAGCTAATCTTAAGTTTTCGTAAGGAATGGCTATCTGAAATTAGAGCTGCTTTAAGTGGGCAAAGTTTACCGAATATAGACTTTCGCCTTGAACGTCTTAACAGGGATGGGATTATTGAGGCAGTTTCGGGTATAAGCAAGTCACCTCGCTTAAAACAAAAGTACAAACTGCGCTTTAAAGAAGGCGAAGATTTACCAACGGTCATTGCTGATGATTTGTGGGTAGATGCTGGGGCTGCTTTGGCACCTACTTTACAAATACTTTTAACAAAGATGTGGGAAACTGCCCAAAGAGAAAATGAAGATAATGATGGTGAGGGACCACAGTTTACTCTTGAGTTATATGAAGGGTTGCGTAAGAAAGGTTATTTACTAGGGGACTTTTTAGACCAGCAAATTGCTGAGGTAAAGAAGTGGAAGGAAGGTGTAGTGAGTACTGGTTTGCTGCTGGATATTTTGCACTTTCATACTACTCCTATGGGTACGGCAGCAGAGCACAATGTGTCAGATATTGAGAAAGCTTATAGCCATGCCAAAGATTACTTGCCAGAGCTTATTCAGAAGGCTGTAAACAAATATATTCTTATAGAAATAAAGAAAGCTAGGCAGGAAACTAAGATTAGGTTTGCTCATGATACACTAGCTCCTTTAGTGCGTAAGCGGTTTGAGGAATCTGATTTAATAGGGCAAAGAGCTAGGCGTGTGTTGGAGAGTCGTAGGGCTGATTGGGTTGAGAAGGTAGACACAGGGAAAAAGGATGTTGATGGTAAACCTATTTATGAAGAAGTGCCCAAAGATTCTGGAGATGAATTAGACGAGTCAGCGCTTTTTTTAGTTAAGCAAGGTAAAGAAGGTATGCGGGAGTGGGATAATGTTGAAGAGAAACTTATAGAGGCTAGTGAAGAGAAGTTAAGGCTTGAGAAAGAGGAGGAAGCTAAACGGCAGAAGGAGGTGGAGGATGCTAGAAAGAGGCGTAGGCAATGGCAGAAATATTCTGTAGTTGGTGTGGTTATTTTTGCTGTGGTTGTTAGTATTACAGCGCAATGTCATGGAATATAACTCCTAGACAATATAGCAAGAGTACGTTTTCGATGCGAAGCATAAGCAGTATAATTTCTGCGCTGATAGTAACGAATTAGATTTAGTGATTGAGCTATTGTCAATCTAGGTAACGGTATTGCTGCCTTGAGCAGCACTCTTGCCTGTGGCAAAGTTAAAGCTGGAGACTTTTCTCCTAACATTAAACGCATCCTCACCAGAAAATGATGTGCTAGACAAGTTAATAGTATATGGTGATGCCAACCTAAGTAGCTTCTAGTTTCGTAGTGATCAAGCCCCAGTTCTTCTTTTGATTCCTCAAACGATGTTTCTATCGGCCATCTCATTCCACTTAGCCACACTAATGTTTCTAGGCTGACTTCTTCTGAGTCATTGCACAAATAATAGCTTATCTCTCTTTTCTCATTTAGGTTACGCCGAATTACCAACCACAGTTCCACTGGCTCTTCTTCTCCCCTTGTTTCCCATATTCGCTCAAAGGCAAATTCACATACTATTGGCCCTTTACTTCCTTCTTTCACTACATGTTTACTCCATTTTTCTGCTTCTATTTCCTTTGCTAACTCATCTATCCGTATTGATTCAATATTTGCCCTTGCTAGTTTCGGCTTCCTTCCCCTACCTTTATATTCAGGTACCTTGACCTCTGGCTTCTCCTTGTATACCTGCGTATCGCAAGATACTGCTGTAAAGTACTTTTTTCCTAATTCAGCTACTCCATCTCTAAACTCGATATTATTTCCATACAATGCATCTGCTAGCACATATTCAAAGCTCAAATGCCCTCTCTCTTCTGTCTTTTTTATCATTCCTAACGCTATTTCTGGTTTGGTTCTAAATTCTAGATCCTTTGGCACTCCACATTCTTCCCTTTTTTGTTCATGCTCTTTATCAAACCATTGTTCTGGTAAGTACAACTGCCCTTCTGTTAAGGTATGTCCTTTGTTACTGGCATACCCTAGGTATACTCCTACTTGACTGTTCTCCACTTTTCCTACTGATCCACAATATTGCCTTGCTACTCCTACTGAGCTTTTTCCTTGTTTTACATTCCCTGATTCATCAACTATCAGTACTCCATCATTACCTAAACTTTCTGCAATAAGTTTTTGATGCGTGTCAATCACAGGTTCTAACTGCCAAGGGCTTTGTCCTACAAAGTTTTGCATGCTACGGACATTCAGTCCTATTGATAGTGCCATTGCTTCTATATTTTTTCGATCAAGGTTGCTTAACAAACCTTTTAGATAATGTCCTGTCCAGATCAAACTTTCAGGTCGTTTAAATGCTTCTTCAAACTCTGCTACGTATTCTTTGAGTTCTTTTGCTAGCGCTTCTATATCTGCTTCAACTAAGTTGCATTCTGGAGGACTTAAATTTACGGCCTCTTCTAATATTTCATTGTGTGCTTTATAAATGTTTTTCATAGCCTTAATTTATTATTCACACTCGCACTTTTTTCGCACTTCCCCTTACTTAATATGCAACATTGCGCTGTAGAGTTAGTGTGTTAGGTATATTTGCTTCAAGTCAGTGGGTTGTAGCAGTATCTCAACGTGACCTTGCTCAACAAGCTCAAAAAGATGCTGAAGAACAGGAGCAGCTAGCTAAAGCACAACGTGATCGTGCAGAAAGTGCTGAGGAAGAAGCTAAGGAAGTTGCAGACCTAGCGTTGTCACGTTATCTTAATTCACAAGGACTTCAAGTTACTAAAAATCCCAACCCTACTGACAGTTTTATTGATTTGACTGCTCTACTTGCTGTTCAGAGCAATAAGATTAAGAAAGGTTTTGAAAGCGCTGACAGAATGCTCCGTATTCTTCAAAACATCCCCCATCTTGATACAACCTTACATGGTCATACTTCTTCTGTTTCTAGCGTAGCGTTTTCCCCAGACGGGACAAAGGTAGTATCTGGAAGCAGTGATAAAACAGTGCGATTGTGGGATGCAGAAACAGGGAAGGCAATAGGAGAGGCATGGCAAGGGCATAGTGATTCTGTTGAGAGCGTAGCGTTTTCACCAGACGGGACAAAGGTAGTATCTGGAAGCAGTGATAATACTGTGCGATTGTGGGATGCAGAAACAGGGGAAGTAATAGGAGAGGCATGGGAAGGGCATAGTGATGCTGTTAGGAGCGTAGCGTTTTCCCCAGACGGGACAAAGGTAGTATCTGGAAGCAGTGATAATACTGTGCGATTGTGGGATGCAGAAACAGGGGAAGCAATAGGAGAAGAATGGCAAGGACATAGTGATCCTGTTGAGAGCGTAGCCTTTTCACCAGACGGGACAAAGGTAGTATCTGGAGGCTGGGATAATACTGTGCGATTGTGGGATGCAGAAACAGGGGAAGCAATAGGAGAAGAATGGCAAGGGCATAATAATCCTATTTTTAGTGTAACCTTCTCTCCAGACAGCTCTAAGGTTGTTTCTGGCGGCTGGGATAATATTCGTTTGTGGGACGCAAGAACAGGAGAAGCAATAGGAGAACCATGGCAACATAGTTCTGATGTTTATAGCGTAGCGCTTTCACCAGACGGTACAAAGGTAATGTCTAGTGGCGGGGATAATATTCGTTTGTGGGACGCTACAACAGGGAAAGCAATAGGAAAACCATGGCAAGGGCATAGTGATGCTGTTAGGAGCGTAGCCTTCTCACCAAACGGCACAAAGGTAGTATCTGGTAGCTCTGATAAGACTGTACGGTTGTGGGACGCTACAACAGAGGATGCAATGGGAGCAATAGGAAAACCATGGCAAGGGCATAGTGATGCTGTTAGGAGCGTAGCCTTCTCACCAAACGGCACTAAGGTAGTATCTGGAAGCAGTGATAAAACAGTGCGATTGTGGGATGCAAGAACAGGGGAAGCAATAGGAGAGGCATGGGAAGGGCATAGTGATGCTGTTTATAGTGTATCCTTCTCTCTAGATGGAACAAAGGTAGTATCTAGTAGCTTTGATAAGACTGTGCGGTTGTGGGACACTACAACAGGAAAAACAATAGGAAAGCCATGGCGAGGGCATAGTTCTATTGTTTGGAGCATTGCCTTCTCTCCAGACGGAACAAAGGTAGTATCTGGTAACGAGGATAAGACTGTGCGGTTGTGGGACGCTATAACAGGAAAAACAATAGGAGAACCATGGCAAGGGCATAGTGATGATGTTTATAGTGTATCCTTCTCTCTAGATGGAACAAAAGTAGTATCTAGTAGCTTTGATAAGACTGTGCGGTTGTGGGACACTACAACAGGAGAAACAATAGGAAAGCCATGGCGAGGGCATAGTTCTATTGTTTGGAGCGTTGCCTTCTCTCCAGACGGGACAAAGGTAGTATCTGGAAGCAGTGATAAGACTGTGCGGTTGTGGGACACTACAACAGGAGAAGCAATAGGAGAACCATGGCAAGGGCATAGTTCTGATGTTTATAGCGTAGCGTTTTCCCCAGACGGGACAAAGGTAGTATCTGGAAGCGGTAAAACAGTGCGGTTGTGGGACGCTACAACAGGAGAAACAATAGGAAACCCATGGCAAGGGCATAGTGATTCTGTTTTGAGCGTAGCCTTCTCACCAGACGGCACAAAGGTAGTATCTGGTGGCTGGGATTACATTATACTTATTTGGGATGTAGATGAAGAGTCTTGGTTAGAGAGACTTTGCCGTATTGCTGGACGTAATTTTACCAAAGAAGAGTGGAAAAAGTATTTAGGTAACAGGCCCTACGAAAAAACCTGTCCCAAACTGCCTGTTCATCTTTCTGTTATAGAATTTTGGTTACTTGAGGCAACTGCAAAGCAAACTTTAAGTGAAGCAGAAAAGCTGTATAATCAAGCTAAAGAAGCAGCACAAGAATACAATACTAAAACTCCTTTAGTTGAGTTATGGCTTGATTCAATGAACACTGCTATTCAACAACAAAAGACGCAAATTGCTAATGAAATTTGGGATCAAGTTAAAACTTGGGCACATGAGCTTGACAGTAACAAAGTAGACTTTGAGCCTTGGGTTAATGCCATGAATGCTGCTATTCAAAAAGGAGAGACACAACTTGCTAACGAAATATGGGGTCAAATTAAAACTTGGGCAAATGAAGTTGTGAGCTTACCCCCAAAAACTGGACAGAAAACCCCGGCGAAATTAAGGTCCATAGAAGATGTAAAATATCTAGAATATGGAGATATAAATGAGCCAGACAAAAGGAATAAGAAAAACTTACAAGAAGGAATTCAAAGCTAAAGTTGCTGCTGAAGCTATAGTTGGGGAGAAAAACCTTGCGGAACTAGCAAGTCAGTATGGTGTCCATACTACACAAATTAAAGAATGGAAAAAGGCTGGATCAGAAGCACTGCATGAAAGGTTTTCATTACTAAGAGGTAGAAAAGCAAGACTACAAGAACGTAGAGAGGCTGCACTGTACGAACAGATTGGCAAATTGAAAATGGAACTAGATTTTTTGTCCAAAGGGCTCAAAAACTGAGTCAAGAGGAACGTATGTTGATAGTCGATCCAAGGCACCCTCAATTGAGCATTACTAAGCAATGTGAGTTACTGAGACTGAATCGTAGTAGTTATTACTATCGACCTACAGGAATTAGTGACCTCAATGAAAAGTTGATGCAAAGGATAGATGAGTTGTATACAGATCATCCTTTTCTAGGTTATCGCAAGATAACAGCAATGCTAAATAGAGAAAGCTATAAGGTCAATCATAAAAGAGTATATCGTTTGATGTGTCTGATGGGTTTGCAAGCTATATATGCCAAACCCAAACTAAGTAAACCAAAGGAAGGACATAAAATTTACCCATACCTTCTGAAAAACAAAATCATAAACAAACCAAATCAGGTATGGGCTAGTGATATTACGTATATACGTTTGCAAGGAGGATATTGCTATCTGGTAGTAGTAATGGATTGGTATAGCCGTTATGTTGTTTCATGGGAAGTTTCGAATAGCATGAAAGCAGAGTTTTGTATAGAAGCATTAGAAGAGGCGTTGGAAGGAGAGAAGCCAGAGATATTCAATACAGATCAAGGTAGTCAGTACACAAGTCATGAGTTTACGGATATATTGAAGGCAAACGAAATAGCAATCAGCATGGACGGAAGAGGGTGCTACATGGATAATATATTTACAGAAAGGTTGTGGAGAACGGTAAAGTATGAAGAAGTATATCTAAAGGAATACAAAAATATAGAGCAAGGAAGGGAAGAAATAGGAAAGTACTTACAATTTTATAACAGTGAACGTCCGCATCAATCATTGCAGTACAAAACGCCTGAATTAGTTTACAGAGAGGAGAAAACTAAATCAATAATAACAGGATAGGTTGTTATCAAGCTTACAAACAATGTAATCTCAATTTGATATCATTTTAGTAGGTCTTAATTAACCTTAATTTTTTGTCCGATCAATTGGGTTCACCTCAACTTATGCTCAATTTAGCTATAGGCATAATGAAAATTTATACTACCATTTCAAGTTTAGCAAGAAGGAACTCATATCAAACAGAGTTATTAGTACAGATTTTGCGATTAATTGATATTTAAAGCTGCAGACATGCTTTGCTACATTAAATTGACAAACTATGCTACCTTATTACTTATGTATGCTCACAAGGAACTTAACTATCTTAGTATTGAACAGTACCTTGAAAACGAGAAAACCTCTGAAGTTAAGTACGAGTATATTCATGGTCTTGTCTATGCTATGGCAGGCGCTAGCGATGAGCACAATGGCATAGCAGTAAATCTTGTAGCCGAACTTGCTAATGCTAGTCGAAAACATGGCTGCCGTATTTACATGAGCGATATGAAAGTTAGAGCAGCATCAAATGTCTTTTACTATCCCGATGTTATGGTAGTGTGCCAAAAAGACAGTGATAGATACTATAAAGAAAACCCTTGTCTAATAGTGGAAATACTTCCTGCTTCAACAGCAACAACTGATCAACGAGAAAAGTTACAAGCCTATCTAGTTATACCTAGCTTGCAAAGCTATATACTAATAGACAGTCGTAAACGCCATGTGGTTGCTTACCACCGTGAGCAAGGTAACTGGCAGGAATATACTTACCAGCTAACAGACAAAATAAACTTTAGCTGCCTAGAAACTAGACTTAGCTTTGAAGACATTTACCAAAACCTCTTGTAGGAACCGCTACAACATTATTTGCCGAAGACATACAAGCGTATTATAGTAATAGTTATGGTAACACTACAAATTGTTTCTTATACATTCAGCGCTTATAAACGAAATGATTCTACCTAGAGCTTAAAATTATTATGACAAAAGTAAAAAGTCGTCTTACCGCACTCGTTTCTGGACAGGTTCAGGGGGTTAGCTATAGGGCTTTTGCTAGGCGTCATGCTTTAGATAAAAATTTAAACGGTTATGCAGAAAATCTAAGCGATGGTCGAGTAGAGGTTGTTGCTGAAGGCTTAAAGGATGACTTAGAGCACTTTCTTATTCACCTAAAAAATGGTCCTACCTACGCAAAGGTAACAGAAATAGAAGTGCAATGGTCAGAAGTTGGAGGACTTAAGGATTTTTATGTCTATTAACGGCTTACCTTCTCCTTTAACACCAGCTGATATTAGTGTTGGGGGTACACTTGGTCAGATTGCTCGAGAACAAGCCATAGATTACACAAACAAACCCCTAGCACAAGAAGTTACTATAGAAAAAGAAAGGCCTAGCTTCACTAAGGCTCTATCTCAAAAGGACTTAAGCATAATAGCAGAAATCAAAAGGGCTAGTCCTTCTAAAGGTAATATTGCTAATCTTGATCCTGTCAAAGCTGCCAAAGCTTATCAGCGTGGGGGAGCAAAGGCTATAAGCATACTTACAGAACCAAGGCACTTTCAGGGTAAACTTAGCTACTTAACAGATGTTGCCAATGAAGTTAGCTTACCACTCTTACGCAAGGATTTTACAGTCCATCCCTTACAGCTCTTTGAAGCCAAGAATGCCGGGGCTAGTGCAGTTTTGCTTATTGTAGCTGTGTTACAAAACCATACCAGAGCTTATTTAGAACTAGCACAAAAACTTGCTTTAGCTGCTTTAGTTGAAGTGCATGATGAAATAGAGTTGCAAATTGCTCTAGAAGCAGGTGTAGATTTGCTAGGCATAAATAATCGTGACCTGAAAACACTAACCATTGATTTAAATAATGCTCCAAGACTTATTTCTTTTGCTCGAGCCAAAGGCTTCAAAGGTCTGCTTGTAGCAGAGTCAGGCTATAGCAAAGCTGAAGAGCTACAACCTTTAATTGGGCTTGCTGATGCGGTGCTAATAGGTACGAGTATTGCAGGCAGTGGAGATTTAGAGGGGTCGCTTAGGAAGCTACTTACAAACAACAATCTCAGAAAGCATTAGAGTCAGCAATTTTTGGGATGTATTTCTTGTATCAAATTAGTTTTATTTTTAATTTGTGTGCGGTATACTAAACCATGCACTATATGAGGTAAGGAAAAACTATGCAAGTATATCCCATACAAATTGGTACTTTAAAACGTGAGCTTCCTATTATTAATATTGGGGAAGTTTCTATTGCTCTGCTCAATCTACTTGGTGACTCTGAACTTACCGAAGAGGCTGCCGAAGAATTAGTTAAAAAACTAGATAAAAGCATAGAGCTAATAATAACTCCTGAAGCCAAAGCAATACCCTTAGCTCATGCTATGAGTGTAAAAGCAAAAATCCCCTATGTCGTAGCGCGTAAAACAGAAAAACCCTATATGATAGGAGCTGTAAAAAAGACAGTCATTTCTATTACTACAGGTAAACCACAAGATTTAGTGCTTGACGGTGCAGATGTTAAGCGTATAAAAGATAAAAATGTTGCTATAATTGATGATGTAGTAAGTACAGGTGGTACTCTAAAAGGCCTCTCTGAGTTGCTTAGTCAAGTGGGGGCAAAAGTCGTTGCTACCTTGGCTGTGCTAACAGAAGGGGATAAACGTGAAGATGTCATAGCACTTGGGCACTTACCATTATTTTCTCAAAACCCCTCATCATCTTCACTAACATAAAAACATGTTAAGCTTGCAAATAAGAGATTTTTAAGTGACATGAGCACCATGAGACAACAATCACGTTATCAAATAGGAAACCTTTTAGGTGAAGAAGCAGGGGTAAAAATTTATATGGGTCTTGACCCACTTACAGGCTTACCTGTTCGCTGTTATGAATTTTCAGGAACGGCGATTTCTGATGCAGAGTTTCTTAGTTCCCCTCACATACCCGATATTTTGGCTTCTTGTGCTCAAGAAAGTCAAGTTTGGGTTTTTACTAGTGATCTAGCTAATTGCAAGATTGTTCAGCCTCAGATTACTGTAAAGCAATCTGAAGCATTTTTGCTAGATACTGCTCAAGCTCTTAATGATGCTGCCCAGTTAAATATCATTCATGGGAGAATATGTCCACAACGCTTTTTATCTGATGGTGCACAGTACTATATTGAGGGCTATGGAGTACGCTGGGAGAAAGTAGTAAGCACTTACTACCCAGACACACAAAGCTTGGAAGGCGATATATATGCTTGGGCAGTTTCTGTAAAGGAATTAGTAGGAAACACCCTCCCTAAACAAGTAAATGCTATCATTAATCTTTGCTTAGCTAAACCTAGTGATCGCCCTAATGCTCAAACACTTCTTGAGAAGTTAAGCAGTGCTTATTTCTATCTTACTGATAATTCTGATGGAAAATTATCTAGCCAAGTAGAAGAAAACACAACCCCTCCTCTAAAAGAGAAGAAAGACTTGAGCTCTAGCTACAAAGCAAAGCCTACTAGAACACCTTCTGATGATAGTGACTCAAAAAAGCAAGAGACTAAGGGAAATATAGTTAACACTACACCTAAGAGTGCTGGTGATAATGATACAAGAACTGCAGATTTGACAAGCCAATTAAGTGGAGATGTAGAAAGCAATAAACTTTTGCTTGAGGCCAAAGATTCAACTGAGCCACCACCTTTAAGTACAGAAACTATAGAGCCTAAACCTGCAGCAAATGAAAATGAATTAAGCCATGAATCTGTTAAACAGGTTCAGGATCTAGAAGAAACCTCTTTTGACAATGACAATGACTTAGTTGAAAAAGATAGTCCAATTACAACTACCATAACGCTAGATAGCAAAAAGAGTTGGGTGGAAACTTTACTCGAACAAAAGCAGCAAGAAGTAGAGTCCATAAAATCACTTTCAGCAAGTGTAAAAACACAAGAAGTTGAAGATATAGGCTTTGAAGAAGATTCTAATGAGAATCTGCAAATGACAGCAATATCAGGTATTTATGGAACTAAAGAACGCTCTAGAAAAAATTTGTCCCTAGGCATAATTATCCTTATTATAGGTGTACTTGCTGCTACAGCAGTTACCTTATACTTTTTCTTTTCAGAAGAAAAAAGTTCTTTGCCTTTACCTGTAACAGTCAATCCCAAACCAGGGACACGCTACATTATTTATCCAGAGTTCCCAACAGATCTGCGTTTGGTTGAATTAGTAGTTATATCTAGTCCTCAGGGCTCGAGCTATCTACCAAATAGTAGCTTAGGTACACTAACTAGTTCTGGTCAACCTATCTTTTTAGATAAAGAAGGTAAATGGCAGTTGCAAGCACGTTTTGATGAACACCTCTCTAATATAGTAGAAGCCACAGTACCCCTTAACAATTCACAGTCAGGCTTGGTGTTTGAGTTTCAATGAACAGCATAGTTGTTCTTGATTATGGCTCACAATACACTAGGCTTATTGTCCGAAAATTACGCGAACTTAAAGCTTATACTGTTATCTTGCCTGCATCAACAAGCATAGACAAAATCCTATCTCAAAACCCTAAGGGAATAGTGCTTTCAGGAGGCCCTAGCAGTGTTTATGATCATAATGCTATAGGATTACCCCAAGGTTTATTATCAGCAAGCTTGCCAATATTAGCAATTTGCTATGGCATGCAACTATTAGCTTATGAACTTAATGCAGAGGTAATAAAAGGTAATTCCCATGAGTACGGTAAGGCGTTACTCAGTCATTACCAAGGTAGCTTATTTGCTGGTGCAGAAGGTGAATTTGTTGCTTGGATGTCTCATGGTGACATAGTTAAATCCCTGCCAGATAATTTTGAAGTGATTGCCACTACACCTAACACACCCATAGCTGGAATGCAAAATGAAGACAAGGGGTTTTATGGTTTGCAGTTCCATCCAGAGGTGCAGCACACACCACAAGGGGCTAAACTGCTGGAAAATTTCATTAAGCGAACAGGCATGACCCAAGACTGGCAATCGGGTAATATAGCAGAACAACTCATAAATGATGTGCGTAAACAAGTTGGTGAAGAGCATGTTCTTTTAGCCATTTCAGGTGGGGTAGACTCGAGTACATTAGGACTTTTACTTAATAAAGCTATCAATTCTAAACTCTCAGCAATCTTTGTTGACCATGGTTTGCTAAGGCTCTCAGAAGCCCAAGAAGTTGAAGAAACTCTAACTCAATTGGGGCTTGACCTTACCGTAGTAGATGCTTCAAAGCAATTCTTAAAGGCTTTAAAAGGTGTTATCGATCCTGAACAAAAGCGTAAAATCATTGGTCATGAATTTATAAATGTCTTTAGCAAAGAGGCTAAAAAGCTTAAAGCAAAATACGGAAAAATTAAGTTTTTAGCTCAAGGCACACTTTATCCTGATGTTATTGAATCTGCTGGTGGACATGGTACTGCTAATATTAAAAGTCATCATAATGTAGGTGGTTTACCTGCCAAATTAGATTTTGAGCTTCTAGAACCCTTTCGCACACTATTAAAAGATGAAGTGCGTGAAGTTGCTAAAGTCTTAGGCTTACCTGATAAGTTGCGTTTAAGGCATCCATTCCCTGGACCTGGTCTGGCAATCCGTTGCCTTAGTGAAGTTACAGCAGAGCGTTTAAACATCTTGCGTAAAGTAGACAAAATTTTCATTGATGCGCTTCATGAGTATAATCTTTACAAAGATACTTGGCAAGCATTAGCAGTACTTACTCCTTTACAAACCGTAGGAGTAATGGGTGATGAGCGCACCTATAGTAATACTGTTGCTTTAAGAGCAGTTTCTAGTGTAGATGGAATGACTGCTGATTGGGCACACCTACCCCACGAGTTTCTTGCTACTGTTTCTAATCGCATTGTTAACAATGTAGCTGAGGTGAACAGGGTAGTTTTTGATATAACTAGCAAGCCACCGGGAACTATAGAATGGGAATAGCTTTTACATTGCATTAGAAGACTTCTCGAGTTCATGAAAGCTAACATGATTACTGTGAAACATAAGTTCAATGCTTCCTGTTGGGCCATTACGTTGTTTACTAATTATAATTTCAGCTATACCCTTTTTCTCAGATTGCTTGTCATAGTATTCATCCCTATAGATAAACATTACCAAGTCGGCATCTTGTTCGATACTACCTGATTCTCTTAAATCAGAAAGCATAGGCTTTTTATTGGGGCGTGACTCTACTGCTCGAGAAAGTTGACTCAAAGCCAGCACAGGAATATCAAGCTCCCTAGCTAACGCTTTTAAACTCCTAGAAATATTAGATATTTCTTGTTGGCGGTTTTCCCCGCCCCCTTTGCCTCCTCCACTCATTAGTTGTAAGTAGTCAATAATAATTAAACCTAAATTATGACTTGCCATAAGTTTACGTGCCTTAGAGCGTAACTCCATTACATTCATAATAGCTGTATCATCAATAAAAACTTCTGCTTCTGCAAGTTTACCCGCAGCATTACTAAGCCTAGTAAAACTTTCAAAAGGAAGGTCACCATTGCGCACACGATTCATATCAACTAATGCCAGACTACAAATCATACGATTAACTAATTGTACAGCTGACATCTCGAGAGAAAAAACAGCTACAGCCTTTTTTTCATTTAAAGCCACATTCTGACAAATAGTTAGTGCTAAAGCAGTTTTACCCATAGAAGGCCTTGCTGCTAACACATTCAAACTACCTTCTTGTAAACCAGAAGTTATACTATCAAGAGAAGTAAAGCCTGTTTTAAGTCCAGATATAGAATTAGGACTATTCATTTGTTTAGAAATAGCCTCAAAAGCCTTGCCAACTAACGTTGACATACTTATTAAGTTATGGGAGCGTTTATTACTAGAGATTTCAAAAATGCCAGACTCAGCCTTATCTAGAATTTGATCCAAAGGTAAGGTTTGATCATAAGCATTTTGCATAATTTGCCCACTAATGCTAATCAATTCCCGTAGCAAAGCTTTTTCGGCTACTATGTTAGCATAGTTTTCGGCGTAGGCAGCAGTAGGCACATCTTCGGCTAAGCCAATAAGATAGGCAACACTGCCAATACTTTCTAAACGACCTGTCTGGCGTAATTCCTCAGTTAGAGTAACTAAATCAACAGGTTGATTACGATTAAATAGGTGTTCAATAGCTCTAAAAATTTCACGGTGAGCTTCTTTATAGAAATGCTCAGCAACTAACTTACCTTCTATATAAGAAAAGACTTCATTATCAAGTAAAATGCTGCCTAAGACACTCTGCTCTGCTTCTAGATTGTGAGGGAGTGTGTGGGTATTCACAGTCTTATTGTAGCTTGATTAGGCTCAACAAGCTACATTTAAATAGAGTTGTTCGGAAATAAATAGTTTAAACAATCAAAAAATTCCAAAGCCCCCCACAGACAGCTATAACGCTATCTGCAAAACCTGCCTTGCGATTCCGAAAGGCATGCACTAGTATATTAAAGCGTTTCATACCTCCTATGGCATGTTCTACATATATCCTTGCTTTGCCCAGCCTTTTATTCCTCTCCTTCTCTGCTTCTGTTAGCTCTGGATTAGGATTCTTTTTACTCTTCCTTGGCTTTTTCTTTGGTATCGCTGCTCCTATCCCATAATCCTTGTTTATACCTTGATAACCTGAGTCTAGATTTGCTCTTTTTCCCTCCTCTTTCAGCCAGCCTTGTTTAGGTGGAAACTCCTCCTTAAACATCCCATAGTCATGTCTCCGCCCAGCAAATGTCCTTCCTACATAGATTATTACCTTTCTTCCTGTTGCTATTATTGTGTTTTTTACCGTGTGACCCTTCTTTTTTCCACTATATAGCTCCTCCTGCTTTTCTTCTTCACTAGGGCGTCTATGTTTCCTTTCTGTAGCATCAATCAGTATTTTTCTTGCTTCTTCAAGCGCTTCTTTTAACTCCTCAGGTGTATTGAACTCTCTCTTAGGCAACATACCTAATTTTGCCAAGGCTGCTGAGAGAATTGGCAGCAGCTTATGTACCCAATAGTGTGCACTGGAACGAGACATATCAAACTTCTCTGCTAATTCATCCATTGTAGGATAACTTTTCAGGTAGTAGAGAATAAATTCGAGTTTGTGTTTAGTAGAAGGAAGTTTACTTTTTCTTCCTCCTCCCCTAGATCGTTCTCTTTCCCCTTTAGCTTGTTGTTCTTCATAGTCTTTTTGACTTTGCTCCTCATATACCTCTTCAAACACTGTCTCTAACTCATTTATCTTTTCTTCAGGCAAACCTGTCAAGGCTCTTACTTGTCTGTCACTTCTGGTTTTGAAAACTACCATACTAGCTACTATTTTAGCTGATTTGGCTATTTCCGAACAACTCTAATATATAAATTGCGTTCGTGCATGCCCCGCGTTCTAAATAGCTAAATAGCTCTCTTCAAAATCCTGTTTTGGCAGAGCGGTCACAATAAGTTAGGTGCTTGGCTCGAGCAATCCCACTCTAAACAACAGCAGCTTTATAAGAAATAATGTTCAAGCTTGCGGTGCAATATTCAATTTTTGTTATGGTTCTAATAGCTCGAGCAGCCCCACCCTAAGCAACATTACTTTTGCAGGGAACCAAGCTGAAAGAGGTGGTGCAATGTACAATAGAGGTTCTGATTCTGGCTCGAGCAGCCCCATCCTAACCAACGTTGCCTTTGTAGGAAATAAGGCTGTAGATAAGGGTGGTGCTATGTTAAATAGTGGTGATGGTAACATTTCAATTGTTAGTAGTGGTGGTAAGAGCAGCCCTATCTTAACCCTCGTTTAATATCATCTGGTGTGCACGCATGACAAAAATCAAGATAAGTAAGTTCCTTCAACTAAGGTTGTTACTTGGTTTTCGTGAACCTCGAGTTCAAGGCTGACAGGGTTATTTAATTTCTTGTGGAAAAAGCGGTCGTCTGCCCATGACTCAGGAATGGTCAAACGATTATCCTGACCGTGACCAGACTTACTAGTTCCAATGTTTCGGTTTCTTCTTCGAGCACCCCAACCAGATCGTTTCATATTGATATACAACCCTAACAGCATAAAGCTCAGGTGCGCACACTTTTAGTTACATTTCTCTGAACTATTTTCAAGGTTAATTGCGCCCCACGTGTGTGCATCGTAGTAAAGCGAGAATTGGGTTGTGATGTTTGGCTGGTAAGCAATTTCCATTGTAACTCACTCTATAATTATTTAGGAACTTCCAAATAAACTTTTGAAATTTTCTTTAAAGAGTCTAGTCTAATGGATAAGTCTTTCTATGCAACATGAAATACCTTTAAGTGTTGACCTCATTAGTTAGCCAAGTTTTTTATCTTCTTGAAAAATTCTATAGGGGAAATCCCAATTGGCAACCCCGAAACACCACCATCTCCCACTTCTACAATCAAATAGTCACCAGACTCCAATGGAGCTACATCTATACTTATAAAAGGTGATTGGAAACTAGAGGCTATGCTTTCCCATTTCTTCTTTTGTAACATTATATCACTATCTTTTGGCTCTAAAATTAGATTGCCATTCCAAAAAAACAACCTAGTTTCTTGATTGCAAGGAAATCCTCTCATATCAAAACCATTAATCCTGAAACTCAAAAACTCTCGAATCACTACCCCCCGATTAAAAAGCTTTCCTCTTTCTTTTCTAAAAACAGAAAATATTTTACCAAAAGCCTCCCTATCAGTATTGGCTGGTATAAAACACCCTTCCTTCCATTTATGCTTTGCTGATTTTACCCAATCTTTAATAATTGCATCTTTTTCAATGAATCCCCTATACAGTTCCCATGCGTCATTAACTGATTCTCCAGTTATCCAATCACTCTTAGCCGTATATTTTTTAATAAGCGGATATGCCAATGGTAAGTAATGGCTTTGTTCGTAAGCATTAGGTGTCACAATGGGTCTATAACCTTTTGAAATGAGCCCATCAAAAAAATCTTCGTATTTCTTACTAGTAAACATCCAGCCACGTTGAAAAACATTCTCTCCTTCAGATTTTGGAATTGCTTTTAAAGCGTCTTTTACATTTCCTTGTTCTATCAACTCATGATCATAAAGATAGCAATCCCAATCCACTTTTTGAGCTGCTTCAAATTCTTGTTCAAAGTCTGAATCAACTAATTTTGAATCAAATGGTATGCTAGGAAACACTACTTTCATTCTTTTTACCTAACGGTACAGAGCTAAGGTGTGCACATCACTCAACAAAAACTCCTGAAACTAAAACCACACTTAATTTCGCCATTCATATATGCATCACCTCCAACGACAGTTAGGTACAAACACAGTAATGGGGCTTACAACACAGCTTAAAACACTTAATACAAATTCCTGCAAACACTTGGAAAACCACAGTCTCATATAGCAAGGGCTGCTTTGACACAGGCTTGTACACTTTGCCAATCTTGGTCAGATAAATGCCCTATAAGAATAGGGTTAGTTGTAGATGGCAAAGTAGCAAAGAAACTACGAAAAACTGATGGGACTCGTAAACCTGCCTGAGACCAGTCCTGTAGTTTACAATCAGTTGAACCTAAATCTATAGTTTGGCTAGTAATCAACCCCACTATGATATCAGGTCTAGAAGTATTGTAGGCAGTTGAAGATACAACAACGGCTGGTCTACGCTTTATGCCTGTCACACCTGGAAAGTCAATTGCCACTACATCACCAGGATTAAACAAGCTCTTCATCTTCAGGATAAAGCTGGTTAGCGTATTGCAATGAGTAAGTGGTTAATTCACCTTGGTCTTGCTTATTCCAAGTATTGCCATAATTCACTATAGACCCTTCAGATTGAGCTAGGTCCTGTAAAATGAGTGCAGCTAAGCGGAGTTGCTCGTTTGGAGGCAAAGTGCGAACTGTATCGGTAAATATTTTTTGAGCAGTTATTTCCATGTTTGCTTCTCCATCTTTACTAATTTATCATACCCCCTAACAACGTTGTATAATAGGTAACATCTTATGCCTTAAGGCACTAAGATCAAGGAGTACTTTCTCTAAAATTGGTGGCTGGTGTGCAAACTCCACTAGAATACCCATTTAGACAATTGCATTATGTGCATGTTGCAAAGGTTTGACCAAACCAAGTCTAAGGCAAATATCTATATAGGAGTCTATAATATCAGTTGAAAAGTACTCTATAAGCATGTTTTCTTTATCTGAAAGACTTGCGCGAGAAAAATATATTGCCCAAATTAATGTTTCCCAATCTTCATCTTGAAAGGATTCAGGAGTGCCGTTGCAAATTGTGCATCCAATTACCTCTGACCGTCTTTCAATTAAATAGTTGTCTGAGAAGTTCATGGTTGCCCAATTTGCAACATGCTCATTCCAGTATGGATAACGAAGAAGTCGGTTAATAATATGCTCACTTTCTTGCCAGTGTTCGATGAGCCAGAAAATTTGTTCGTCACTCAAAGGTCTACCCTGAGCACGGCACTTATGCACCATTGCACTTGCTCACGTTTATCAAATATGTAGTGTGTATACAAATCAAAGAGTAGTGACACTGTTGAAACAGATAGAGAAGGGGCAAGTTTGTCTTTTGATATTTTTCTAAGAACCTTAAGGCAATCAAGTTGGCGAAATCGTTTGTTGCTTTTTAGAGCATCCGAAATTAGTTTAGCCAAATAACCCACCACAAAGTCCGAGTATGGTGCATCCCTAAAAAATATCGATACAAATAAAGTTCACGGACCGATTGTACGTGTATTGGGAGCCATTTTTTTGGTTCAAGGGCAATGAGTGAAAGTTCTAAAGTTGTTTTAGTGGCATGTTTCTGCATAAATTCAAGGCCTAACATCAAAATATACATAGTCTGGAACTGAAAATATCACACAAACACTGATGGTGACACATGAAACCTTTCAGCTAAAATTTGGAGGTGCTTGACTGTAAGCTCTCTTTCGCCATCAATAATCTCTGAAATGATTTTGGGTGTGCCTATCTCTGGAAGATCTGATTGCTTTAGCTGATGCTCTTCCATCAAAAACTGAAGCATCTCAATGCCATTACGTTGAGGCATAGGATGATATTTCTCTTCGTAGGCATGTACAACAGTACCTAATGTATCAAGGAGTTCATAGAGTGGATGTTGTTCATTAGTACCGATTTCATCAATCAGATTATTCATTCTCTCAACAGCAAGATCATATTCATTTTCATTACGAATTGAGAAAATGGGACGAACAGCACTCCAGTGAATTTGAATATTTTCTGTAATTACATTCATTTCTTCCATTCCTCTTTGTCATATTCCGCATGAGTCAATACATGGCGAACATAGGCTTTTCCACGATTGAAATGTATTGAGGTAATTAGACGATACCTGTTACCACCGATATTGAATATAATCAAATTTCCCACTTTGTCAGCACTAGGAAATGTAGCACACAATTACAATTCAGCAAAATTACTAAAATCCTGCTTAGCCATAACTTTGAACCAGCGCACGAGAGATTCTTTACTATCAGGGTATTTTTCCCAGAACTTGCGTAGTGCCTTTCTACTGATAACATGCATACTTTAACAACTTTACAACAAAAATGTTACTTGGTTGTGCTAATTACAAAGTCACTTCAATAAAGCTCGAGCAAATCCAAACAAAACCAGCTTAGAAAATTGGGCACTGAACTTTGTCATGCCTTTGAACCAGAAGGTTTATTATCAGCACGTGCATCTATCAAAATGATTGTTTCATCATCTTCTAATTGTAGTTCTTTCAAAATTAATCTGACCTTATTGTGTTCTGCTTGGGTAAAATACATGATTACTTTAAAAGACTTATGGGTTGGGTCGCTGGCTGCCTCATAAACCTGTGTTTGCTTTTGGAGATTTCGCTTCAGTTGAGTATTTTTTGCAAGCTTAAACTCAACAAGTGTTTTGTCAAAAACACCTTGCGAAATCATATAATCAACTGGACCTCTTCCATCATTAACTTCTCTACTGACAACATGAGGTGAAGCGAACCAAGTTAATCTAAACAAAATTTGAAGGTCACTTTCTCGCTGTACAGCTTGATGATCATGATAAAAAATCTTGTGTACCCCCTTGTTCTCTATCAAGTCTTTGAGATACAAAATACGAGTGTAGGTTGCCTCACGTGTATCGCCATCTAGATGATAAAAGTTTGTAAATTCCTCTAAACCAATTACTAATTTTTTAGCACTATGAATAAAGAATTGTTCTATAAGCTCAACTTCCGCCTCACTGAGTGATATAGCTTCGTCACCTATTTTTTCCTTATATGCAATATAGTAATCAATAACTTGGGGAAACTTATCAATAGTCGCCCGAACAGCTTGATGTATAGCAGTTTTACTTGGTTTTTTATAGCCACCTCGTTTTTTGCGCTCTCTAGGAAGTTGAGAGTTAAAATACTGATTTAGTTGACTACGGAGCTGCTCATTCGGCACACTGACTATTATACTTTTGAACTTATCAGTAAGGTCAGAATTGTTTATCCAAGTGTCTTCTCGAGCTAGCATACCTTTCGGCGTGAGTAAAACAAAATCATCATTGAAGTACGGCAAGACGTATTTTCTACTCACCCATGCTCGTGTCTCAAAATTAAAGTAGACTCGAGGAACTTTTACCTCACGTATTTGCTCTGATTTAAGGTGCTGCATTGCAAAAGATTGCGTGTATTCAAGTAAATATTGCTTGATAAGGTTAGTTGTGAAGTCACTAATACTATCCTTACCCACACCTTCTTTAATCAAGCAAAGCTTTTCAAGATGGCTACCTTGAGAAATTTCTTCATTACCAAAGTTGGTTAGAACTTCATGTAAATTCTCATATAGACTTTTAGCAAAGTTACTTCCTAAACCTCGCCCACCATTTCCTACTAAGCTATAGCCCAGCCAGTTTTGTTTGACCTCCCCAAATCGATACCAACTTTTGAGCAAACCTTGACTGATACCCTTTTCTTTTGCCATATCTCTCAAAAAAAGAAGATATTCAAGAATGCCCTCATGCAGTTCCCTATACTCAGGTTTATTACTATTAAAAAGTAGGAATGGATCAATAAAAAGGGGTAAATCATTTATTAGAGAAACATCAAGTGCACCATACATTTCAAGAGTATCAGGGTCAATACCAAATATATCTGAAAAATAAACGTTCACGTTAGGTGAGGTAATTAACAAATCTCCTCAAGATAGTTTACAGTAATTGCCTAACGGCATAAAGCTCAGGTGCGCACACTTCTAGTTATACTTCCCTGAAACTATTTTCAAAGTCAATTGCGCCCCATGTGTGCGCGTCACACTGAAGCGCTAAGTTAGATTTTGGAGTTTTGCACACGCATTTCTCACTATATAAAAACAAAGAAGAAAAGTAAAAACATCAAGGTCTTGGAATAATAGTACCTTGGGTTCCAACTTTCCCAGCTGGGCCAACTGATCCAGGGGACCCAGCAGCACCTCTAGAACCGTCTGATTTAAATTGTTGGCAATGTCCTTCTCTGGAACCCCTACTTCCTCCCCTTACAAGGGCTCTTAGGGGTAGGTTTTTTCTGAACAAAAAACCTACTTGTGTTCAGAACAGGCAAAATAGGAGAACTATCCGTTTTGCAAACTCCGTCTGTGACAGAAATCCTTAAAAACCTACCCCTATAAGTTAACAAGGGGGATTCTCTTCTAGCAAAATCACCTTCCAGTAATTGCTAAACCAAGTTATGAAAGGTATAATTCCTCAATCTTACTTCATGAACTAAAAAATCCACCTATAGCTACCTAAATCTATCAAAAGTTCTTTCCCACCAACTAGGAACACTAACTTGGGGTTCATAAGTACTTATTTTAGCTCTTATATCAGTTATATCCCAACCAGTAATATTAGCTAGAGCTTGTGCTTCACGGTCTTGACGTTCCCTTACATTACGAACATAATCCTTGCCAGATTCACAAGTGATATCACCTTTAAAGGGACGCTGCAAGATATAACGACCTTGAAAGTTTTCGCGGTTATCAGTTACCTCAAACATTAAATCTTCAGGATGTGTTTCGCTAGTGTAGCGCAAGTGTAAACGTGTTAAATAAACATTGGGTGCACTAAAATTATCATACTCACTAAGCCAAAAAACCCCTGCTTCTTTTAACTCTTCTTGAGAAAGAGGATCAGCAGCACAAGGATCACACCACGCCATATCCCAAGCATATTCTAAGAAAACTATATTTTCTCCTTCTCGCTCATAACCGTGCTGGAACATAGTAGTATAAAAATCCCCAAAGTCGTCCTCGACAAATTCAGGTATATTTAGATCACTTGGTATATTTGCTGTGCGGTAGTTACTAGTAATTATACGACCTTCTGGGGAAAGCATAAAAATAACTAAGTCTTGAGGGCCATTAGCATTAATAGTTCCAAGTTGTATAGGCAGCATAAAATGCTCTGACTCAAAAGCCATCATAAGAGGGCGCAAGAAAACCTGACCACTACTTTCAAAAGTTTCTAAGTTAACCTTAGCCACAAAAAACTTCATTTCTTGTTTTATATAACTATTAAAAGCTGCAGCAGCACCTTCGGGAATATTATAATTATTAGCTAGCAACCAAGTTTCTAGGCCATTAGACTCTTCTGCACTAAGAATGAGAATATCATATTCACCAACACTAAACTCTGCTTCAATAGTAACCCCCAACGCACTAGCACTTCTTCTAAATTCTTCTTTATCCTCTCCCACACCAGATTTAGCCACTGAGTCCTCGAGGAAGCCATAATTATAATCAAAGCAAGGGTCTTCATCAAAGTACTCAACTAGCCTAGGAGCACTGTAAGCATCAATCCTATCAATAATAGCAGGGTCACCAACTTGGATTTGCCCTTCCTCTAAAACTGTAGGAACAGGAACCACTAAAGCAAACTCACTAACATCACCTTTAAAATCATTGGCCATTGTTAGTATAGTTCGCTCACCATCGCGAGCAATGATAACCTTTGATGCCTCATTAAAAAGATCAGCATCAGCTTTAGAAACATAGAAACCACAAAATGCCTGTACACTGCCCAAAACAATCAAGACAATTGCCAGAAAAAGCTTAAATATCTTTATCATAAAGATCTCCTAGAAATAATTTGAGGTACTTGCCTCTTAACTAACTTTACAAAAAACCTTAATTATTTGGCTAGATCTGTATGAAATCTACAAGGTAGAAAATCTACATATCTTGTCAAGTTGTATAGATTTGCATATTTTGAGAAGATAGGGGATATGGCGTCTTATCTTGAGGTTAAGGTACTTGTTGAAATGCTTAAAAAACCAAGAGAAAAGCACTATGGTAATGCTCTAAGGAAAAGCTTAGATATTCCTTCTGGTAGTTTGTACCCCCTACTGATGCGTTTAGAGGCAAAGGGGCATTTGGAAAGTGCTTTTGAGGAAAATCCTCGCCTAAAACGTGGAGAAAGACATTATTACTGGTTTACATCCCAAGGACTTGATTATGCTATGAAGACTTGTCGCTCTTTATGCCAAGAAATATGTGAAGCACTCTCGGAGTGGGAGCAATACTCTTTGGAGAAAAGCTAATGCTAGCTAAATTTATTATTCGCATAGCCGTCTGGGGTTTGCCAAAAGGTATAAGGCAAAGGTATTTAAGGGCCTGGTTAGCAGAACTCGAGCAAATAAACCAAGAAAACCCTAGAGAAAGTTTAGGATTTGCAACAAGCCTATTTTGGAACATACCCAAAATGCGCAAGATTAAAACAAAAAAGCTTAAAACAACTAAAAAAACTATAGGAAGGCTTTTATTTACTGGTTCAACTCTAGCAGCTGTATTAGTAGTATTGGTTCAGCTATCCTCCCCTCCTACACCTATTCCTGCCACATATAGTCAAAATGGTAATGAAAGCGCTTTAGATAAAGAATTAGAGGAAGCTTCTTTTGAAGATGCTGTGATTACTTTTGAGCACACAGGAGTTTTAGAGAATGAAGAGGCTTTGCCACTTCCTGTTACTGATTCAGAAGGGCTAGATGCAATATCTTCTGTGAAGCCTGATGTTAATGTGCCTAGTCCAGTGGCTCGAGCTGCTACAGCAAGCAAAGAGGCTCTAGAGGAATCACTGCCAGAAACTACAGTCCCTGCGCAAGGATTTGCACCCACAATCCAACCCTCATCAGAGTCCCATGCTAAATCACCTATTTCAGGATATATTTCAATTGAACAAGAAACTAACAAGCAAGAAGTTTTTCCTAAAGAATCAAATGCTTTAGCTAATTTAGAGTTAGATTCAGAATATAGGTTTGGGCTTACACAAAGTGAACCAGAAGTCAACTATGGAGAAACTTTAACTGAAGAATTCACTGTTACGTCTAACACAGAAGTTTTAGTAATGGAATCAGACTCAGATAATAATTTGGGATTAGATACCAACCAAAACTTACAGGATAT
The DNA here is from genome assembly GCA_965223045.1 of Trueperaceae bacterium. GTDB lineage: Bacteria > Deinococcota > Deinococci > Deinococcales > Trueperaceae > CBDCVN01. Next base: position 196,671 of record CBDCVN010000013.1, on the reverse strand, counting down.
GTTTAGTAGTATTCAAAATCAGTCAGAAGATATAGAAAAGACTCTTGCCGAAAGGTCCTTTATGTCTGAGGCAAGCTCTTTAGAAATAGAATATGGTAATGCTAGAGAACAAATACTTCCCGAAGAAGCTAAGCAAAAACAAGTAGGCTTAGAGAAGGATTTACGTAAGTTAGCTCAGAGCTACCTTGTGAGTAAGAAGATTTCTAAAAAAGAAGCAACAGAGTTTGTTAAGATTTTGAGCGAGTTGCTCGAGCTTGATAAAAAAACAACTAAGAACTACCTTGACAACCTCCTTAAACAAGTCCCATAAGGATAAGTAAATAAAGTCTATGCAAAAAAGACTTGCTCAACGAATAGTTATATTTGGGAACTCTGGTGCTGGGAAATCTGCTATGGCAAAAAATCTGATCAAAGAGCATGGATTAATCCATTTAGATCTTGATACTTTGACTTGGGAACCTCATAAGCCTATAAGAAGGCCTCTGGAGGATAGCAAACATGACCTTTTAAAATTCATTGCACATAATTCCTGCTGGGTTATTGAGGGGTGCTATTCTAATTTGTTAGTTATTGCTGCTGAAAGCTGTACCGAATTAAGGTTTCTTAACCCTGATGTTGATAGGTGCGTAGACAATTGCTTATCCCGACCTTGGGAACCCCATAAATACCCTTCACCAGAAACACAAAATAAAAATCTGCCAATGCTGTTAGATTGGGTAAAACAATACCATACTAGAGAAGACGAGTTTTCTCTAACTGCGCATAGAAAACTCTTCAATAACTTCAAGGGAAAGAAAGTAGAGTACTCATAATAATGTGTTAGAGAGTGTTAATATTTAGATAGTCTTGCTATTAGGAAACCCTTGAGCTTTACCAGCATATTATAGATTATTACGCCCAAAGCAGCACTTTTTATATGATAACACCTATATTAGTTTAGATAAACTACTGCACATTATGCTTATAGCAATTATTATACTTTGGCTTAATTTCACATACCTAGCTGTTGCCCAATCCAAACCTATTAATGAAGCTTTATCAGGAGCTGTGATTTGGTTTCAGCTCATTGAAATTCCTACTATTTTCCTTACTGTTATTTTTGCTGTAGTGGCAGCTATCTCATTGCGATCTACAGAACAAATAATTGATAAGAAGAAAATGTCTAGGGGGATGTTTGCACTTGCCATTGGTTATATCATTATGGGTATTGGGCATCTCGTTTTGCAGGCAAATAGATTAATGAATATTAATGTGTTTAACTCCCTGTTTGGAGATACTGGAGGGGTAATTGCTTGGTACACAGCTCTTATACTTACTTGGTCCAGCTCTTCTAGTGGCTTTTATTGGATAATTCATTCTTCTATTAAAGCTAAGGTGAGTCAGGAAACAGACCTCTTGCGCCAAAAGAATCGAAAGCTTACACAAAAAGCATATCGTGATCAGCTAACAGGAGCATATAATAGGTACGCCTTTGCAAAAATAGCAAAGAAACAACGTATTCTAGCCCTCCAGTCAAAAAAGCCCTTATCACTACTAATTCTAGATATTGACCATTTTAAACAAATAAATGATTCTTATGGACATGCTGTAGGAGATTTCATTCTAAAAGAAGGTGTTTCTCTAGTTAAACAGTTCCTGAGAAAAACTAGTTCCTTAGCCCGTATAGGAGGAGAAGAGTTTTGTATTCTACTTCCTAAAAATAAAAAATTTGAGGCGCTTATTGTAGCAGAGCGTATTCGCACAAAAATAGAGGAGCACAAGTTTATATACAAGGACAATGTAATTAAAATCACTATCAGCATTGGAGTTGCAGAATTTGTTATGGATGGGCAAACTATTAAGCAAACACTAACAGCAGCAGACTCTGCACTTTACATTGCAAAAAACAAAGGCAGAAATAGAGTTGAAGCGGCATAGGTGCTTAGGTATAAATGCTTGTGCATTTCAAATTAGTAGACTGCAGGAATAGATGTTTTGATTACTGATTACCTACAGATATTAACCATTCCAGAAACATTCAGAAAACTTTTATATTGTGACAAGTCAGTCTGATATTTTTCTTCATCCGCTTTTAAAAGATCTAAACAAGCAACAACAAGAGGCTGTTCTTCACTTTGAGGGTCCAGCACTGGTTCTAGCAGGTGCAGGATCTGGTAAAACTCGTACTGTAGTACAGCGTATTGCCTATCTAATGGCTGAACAAAGCATTTATCCCCATGAAGTTTTGGCAGTAACCTTTACTAACAAAGCAGCAAGTGAACTTAAAGAGCGTGTAGAAAATTTAATGGGAGAGGGTGCTAGGGACTTATGGGTAAGCACCTTTCACTCAGCTTGCCTAAGAATTTTACGCACTTATGGTGATGCTGTTGGCTTAACTTCTGGTTTTGTAATATATGATGATAGTGACCAATTAGACCTACTCAAGGAAATCATTGCTGGAATTGACGGTTTGAAAGAAACCAATCCAAGAGTCTTGCGTAGCCTCATAGATAAGGCTAAATCAAACCTATGGACACCTGAAGTATTTTTGCAACAGGCTGATAATATGAGCGGCAAGGTATTAGGCACAAGTATTTTATTCCTTGCTGAAGGCTATTCAAGGTATCAGGCACGACTAAAGCAAGCTAATGCTGTAGATTTCAATGATATTTTAGGACACACTGTAAAACTTTTTGATAATCATCCTGAGATTCTCAAGAAAGTTCAAGAAAGAGCCAAATTTATCCATATTGATGAGTATCAAGACACAAATGCTGTGCAGTATAAACTAACTAAACAATTAGCTAGTGGTTTTGGTAACTTAATGGTGGTGGGGGATCCAGATCAAAGCGTTTATTCCTTTCGTGGTGCTGATGTACGTAACATCTTGGACTTTCAACACGATTACCCCAAAGCAACGGTCTATCGCCTAGAACTTAACTATCGTAGTGTTAACAGTGTCCTTAAGGTAGCCAATGCTGTTATCACTCACAATGAAGGTCGTTTAGACAAAGTGCTTAAGCCTATAAAAGGCCTCGGTGAAACTGTAAGGATATACCACGCCCAAGATAATAGAGCTGAAGCAGAATTTGTTGCCAGGCAAATCGAAGATTGCCTAGCTAAGAATGATTACCGCTATAATGATTTTGCTGTACTTTATCGTACCAATGCCCAATCGCGGGTACTAGAAGATGCCCTAAGGCGCAAGAACATTCCTAACAAAATTGTTGGAGGAGTAGGCTTTTATAGTAGGCGTGAGGTAAAAGACATTTTAAGCTATGTTAGGGCCTCTATAAACCCTGCTGATGATATATCGTGGCGACGTATCCTCAATCGTCCTAAGCGAGGTATTGGTAAAACTAGTGAGGAGAAATTAGCTTCTTGGACAGAGTTAAATGGTGCTAGTTTTTCTTATGCCTTGTACCAAGCTCCAGAAATTCTTGGTAAATTAGCAGCAAGTCGCATTGCCGAGTTTTTAGAATTAATGACAGATTTTAACGAAATGGCCCAGGTTAAGCCAGCAAGAGAATTTCTGATGGCTGTTATTGATCAATCAGGTTATCAGCAAGCTTTAAGAGACGAAGCGGACACGGAATCCAAAGCACGATTAGAAAACCTAAATGAACTTTTGAATGCCGTTAGTGAGTGGCAAGAGGAAACAGGTGGCAATATTGAGGAGTTCTTGGATGAAGCTTCTCTACTTGCTAGCGTTGATGACAAAGCTATAAAAGCTAATAATCAAAACAAAGAGTTAGAAGAAGCAGTGACACTTATGACTTTACACAATGCTAAAGGTTTGGAGTTCCCAGTAGTTTTTCTAGTAGGTCTTGAAGAAAACTTAATCCCTCACCGTTCTTCACTAAGCTCTTTGCCAGAAATAGAAGAAGAGCGCAGATTGCTTTATGTAGGGATTACTAGAGCAAAAGAAGAGCTTCTTTTAGTGCATTGTGAAACGAGGCAAGCTTTTGGCAAGAAAGAGTACACACGTCCCAGCCGTTTCTTACAAGATATTCCTAAAGATATGTTAGTAGAAGTTGACATTTTAGGGCAGCTTATGGAAATGGGTAGACTCAATAAGTATGATTGTACAGCTCAGAAATTACCAAATTCCAATAAAGCAAATAATAAGCAAGATATAAATTTGCGTGGTGGTGAGAAGGTCAAGCACCCCCGATTTGGTAAGGGTACTGTAGTAGGAATAAGTGGTAGCGGAGAAAAAACAGAAGTAACTATATCTTTTACAGAGGCTGGTATAAAGAGGCTTATGCTCAAATATGCAAATTTAAGCTTGCAATAAGATCCACATTTGACATTTTCTTGACATAGCTCGAGTAAACTCACAACCAATTATTCTTAAGCAATAGATAGTGACCTAGAGCTAATTTCCATAAAGCAAATCACCTTAAATCCCCCTTAGGGGCTTGCAATATTCTCCCCTTAACAAGGGTAGAGGGAACTTCTTATCTAAGAAAGAATTTTTCTGTTGCACTATAGCTTTTATTTCACTCCATTTAGTTTAGTTCATGTAACTTAGTCTCTAACTAGTTGATATTCAGTTACTTTATCATCTGGTCCAAAACGAATTACCAACCACTCCGAATCAATGCTTATAAAGCCACGCTCAGGACCAAGCCAATAAACAAAATCCCACTCTTTAAAATAACCTGTTTTAGTTGGACTTCCAAGCAGCATAATAACCTCTTCGCGCATTTTTCCATCTAACAAGCTCCTCTCAATTAAGCTATCTGCCATTTCCAAACGAACGCCCTCGTCAATTAAGCCCTTGTCAACCCATGCTGAAGAGTCAAACACAGATCTGTCTACTAAATTTGCATCAGACTCTCTAATAATTACTTCACCTACAAGGCTTTTCACCATACCTCGAGCATAATAAACTTTAGCTGCTACCTCATCTAGATAAGCAGTGTGCCAAGGACTTTCTAAAACATCATTAAGAACCATTTCAGCACATTTTAGCTGCCCTGCCTTAATATAAGCATCAATTAAATAGGTTTGTGCTTCACCATTAGGTCTTAAGTCATAATTTTTCTTGGCTAGAGCTAGGGCTTCCTCAGAACTGCCAAAAGTAAGGTAATGTTGTATAGCATGGCCATAAGTTGCTTCAGGGAATTTTGCAAGTTGTTCTTGGTAACTAGCTCGAGCCCGATCACTCCAAATCTTAGCCAAATTTTTATTGCCCTTATCTAAGGCTATAAGAGCCAATGCGTCCATATACTCAGGATTTCCTGTTTCTGCAACAACACGCTCATAAATTTCAAGAGCTACATCAATTTGCCCTTTAAGCCTATAGATCTCAGCTATGTGTTCATCAATTAACCACCAACCACTAAATACTCGATCAGCTTCTTTGTAATGCTTAAGGGCCTCATCATAATGTCCTCTATCTAAATCTAATAAACCCTGTTGTAAATAGAAAAATGCCTGTGATTGAGGCGTTAATCCTTTGGTAAGCTGCACAGCTTCACTAAGGAGATTATCAGCTAGTGTTAGATTACCTGTTTTCCAGTAATAATTGGCTAGCCTAAAAAGATTGCTAGAAGTATTTTCCAGATCAAGGAGTTCTAAATAACCATCAAGAGCTTCAGCATAGTTGCCTTGTTGAAAAGCAGTGTCTGATCTTAAAGTTAAAATCTCAACCTTGTTTTTATAAGTAAGGATTGTTAAGTCTCACTAAGTCATGACCATATTAAGTCTCAAAAAGTCGTAACCTTTGCTGTTCTTGCCAAGTAAAAGGAAGAGAAGGCTGAAAAGGGATAGATTGAGTAAAAGCAAAAATGTTTCCAATGAGTGTGGGTGGATCAATACCTTGGATGGGTAACTGTTTAATCAACTCACCTCTCTGATTGAGAAATGACAAAACTCTTTCTGGTAACTTGAAATTTATTTCGCACTGCTCACGTAAATGATTGTTCCCTAGGTAATAAATCTGTCCTCCTAAGGAAATTGTGCCGTTTTGACCTATTCGCCTAAACCATTTTCCCTTTGCTAGATAAGCATCAACTTCGCTTAGGTCAAACATTTCATCTTCCCACTCAGGTCTATACCAGCGCCCTGAGTGAGCTGCCTCTGGAAAAGCTTGTAGCGGTGCTTGCCCTCCCAAAGAGTGACAAGGAAGCTCTTCATTAAGTATGTTGCGTCTATCTCGTAAAGCTTGATATAAAGCGTTCCAAGATGGATAGTGTCGATCAAGAACCTGATCAGCCCACAATTGATGCGATCTCTCTACAATTGCTTGATCTGTAGGGCGACGAATACGACTAAATTGAAGTTCGATACCCATTGCTAACAACCACAGATGTAATCTTGTAGGAAAGGGTGATTTACTCCTAACATCAAAGAAAACACTGTCATGATCAACTTGAATACTTTCAGGTAACCCCCAGTCTAAAAATGCTAACCTCAAAGTGATTTGATAGTCCTCAGTATTGGTGTGGCGAATTGCTTTCTCCTTACCTAGAAAGCAAGGATAACTTAGCAGGCGTGTACGGGAAACAACATCACTTACATCAACTAGGCTAACTACTCCTACACTTGGAACAAGCTCATGTCCCATTGCATCTACTTGCCAACATTCATGGGCATGGGTTAAGCGTGTGTGCTTAGTGGATGGTAATGCTACATGACGTTCATAGTTTTGGACCAATTGCTCTTCTTGTAAGAAGCGATTAATACTTGACCGACTAGGCAACAATTTACCTGCCCACTGGGGCATACGACCTAGCTCTATACGCAACGTATCAGCACCCCAACGAGGATGTTGTAATCGTATTTGACGTAATTCTCCTACCATACGTGCAGGATAACTGCTTAGAGCTCCTTTTTGAGGACGTCCCATCTTCCTTTCCAAACCTTGACGACCTTGTTCACGACCTCTTCTTACCCATTTTTTGACTGTAGATGGATGCCACCCTAATTCAAGAGCAATTTTGCTTATTGGTTCTCCATTGTCAGCTCGTTGTAGCATTTCTACTCTTTCTTCTAAGGAGGTGTAATCTGACATAATCCATATCATGCAGCTTTTTTACCTACTTGGAGTCTAAAAATAGTCACGACTTTATGAGACTTTAGGGGGTCACGACTTAGTGAGCTTTAACAGGATAGCGTTTTGTGACACTTTCTGAATATCTTTACTAGCTTCTGGAAATTTGTGTAGGGTGTAGTATAAACTAGCTCTAGTATTATATGGTCCACCTTCACCACCTGTAATTTCAAAGGCCTTTGCCAAAAGCTTCTCGGCTTCTGCATAATCTTGGTAGTTTCCAGTAAGGCGTGCTCTTTCAATATATGCTATTGCTAGTCGTTCTAGCTCGAGCCAAGACTCTGATCTTTCTTCAACTCTTGTACTTAAGTTTTCAATTGACTGATCTAGGTCTAAAACAGCATCTTGATAGGTTAAAACCTTATCCTGTCCATAAACATAGCTAACTAAATTTCCTAGTACTATGATAATTAATCCTAAAAGGGATAGCCTAATTTTTAATAGTTTCTCAAACATAGCAAACTCCTAAATAAAAATATGCTACCTCTTAAAGCAAGTAGCATATTTTTGATCATTACTACATCTAAAATTTAATGCTGAGGCGCTAGGTAAGGGAAATTTGCTAGGAAAGGCTTATCATTTGCTGATGGATTAAGTGGTAAATCAGCTAATGTTGTTACAGATTGTCCTTGAGCTGAAAGGTCTAAGAGTACAAGGGCTAGAGTTACATCCATAACAGGATCTGCTAACTTGCGTCCGTTAGGAAAGCCTGCGGCTGTTGTGGTGTCAATAGTGATAATATCAGGAACAACCAATGGTGCTGCTTGTGTTATGCACTTGCTAGTATTAGCATTAAAAGGATCATTAGGATCTACGTTACAAGGTACTAAACCGGCATTTGTTAAGTCGTCATCTAATGCTGTATGAAAGCCATTTACGTTTGTGACAATCTCATTAGCAAATGTTAGCTTGGCATCTTCAGTAGGATCTGCTTTGTTATAATCATCTTTACTAGTAATGACAGCAGTAGCAATAGCAGGCATGCCCATACGATCAACTCTAGTATAAGACGAAGCTGGGGTACTACTAAATGAGAAGGGGCCAGCGTCTTGTATATCATTAGGAGCTATAGTAATATCTCCAAAGCCAGCAACATCATCTGCAAGACGTGTTAGTTCACCAGTTGTTGTATTAATCATGTAAAGTGTTTGTGTGCCATTAATATTAAGAAGAGCATAAGCATTACCAGTTGCACCTGAAATATCAAAACCTGCAAAGTCTTTTACATCTTCATTCAAAGTCGCAATAGTTGTTAAAGTCCCAGCATTTTTAGCTTGCAGAGCAAAAACATTTTGCCTTGCTTCAAAACTATGTTGGATTGTTGTTCCATTATTTGGAAAAGGGCTTACATTATTGTCATAAGCAGTTGCTACAACTCTTGGATTAACACCTGAATTAGTATCAGAAGCATCATAAGCTGACTGTGTAAATTCAGCAGGAACACCGGTCACTGGATTTGTAACGAAATTACGACCATCTGCAGTAATAATAACTCTAATAGCGTCTACTTGAGGATTAAAATCAAGAGCAATTCCTGTGCCTAAACCTCCACCATAGCTTTGAGGGGTACCAATCTTATTCGCGGTTCCATCAGAATCAATGGTATAGAGCTGACCATCATCACCTAAGGCATATAACAAGCTATTAGAAGGACGATAATCTATACCAAGCAATTTGGTACTTGCATTAAGACCAGAAACAGATTTGTTAGAATCACCAATTCTAGCTATTGAGGTGCCAGTCGTGCTTAAAACATAGGCTACTTCCTCAAGATTAACATCTTTATCTTTATCATCGCTAGAAGTACAAGATATCATTAAAGTAGTTAAGCCTATAACCATAAGGTTAGCTAAGAGAATAAGTTTGAAAAGTTTCATAATTACTCCCTCCCTGTACTGGCCCAAAGTGATAAATCATCACTGCCACCACTCGCTATAGCTAAATCCATCTCGAGCACAATTGCTGAAACATTAAAGCCTGCTACTGAATCACGAGCATTGTCAAACATAAGTGTACCTGTTGCCAAAGTGTCATTAAATCCCTCTAGATCAAAGAAAAAAGGGTCATCAAATAATCCTGCAAATACTTTATTGCCATTACCTGCATCAATAGTTGTTTCAACCTCTCCTGTTATATCCCCTGAGCTACCGGGTAAATTTTGTACTTGTATACCCCACTTGCCTTGATTATTTTGACCAAAACGTGCATAGATATTGATATCCACTTCATTATCAGCATTATTATCAATATGTACAGTATAAAGAACATCAGGATCGTAAGTAGCTGTTTGATCTGTGATAGTTGATTGCAAACCTGCGTAAGTCAAAATAGCAGTGAGTTTATTACCCTCATGCCATGCGTATAGGTCAGCAATGTCAGCAGCTGGGTCTGCTTTGGGCCCCGGTGCCTCTGAGTGATCTGCTGCTATAACATAAAGCAAGCAAGCAAAAATAGAAATAAGAGCTATTAGAAAAAAAAACTTGTTCTTAAGACTTATCTTCATACCATCCTCCAAAAGTGATTCACTTTTTAGTCAAACTAAAAACTAAAAAGTGTTTGGATCATTTCAATAGGGTATATACACTATTGCTAGAATTTTGGATGTTGTGTTGAATCTTAAGCTAAAGCTCAAATAGTATAATTGGTTTACTGGTAGGCTGCTCACTACCTCCTTGTGGCTCAAGAGTTACACCAAAAATACTATCTTTTGCTAAAGGGTCTATTCTCATAACACGATTCCCCCAAATGCCCAGAGATTTTGGTATACCTTCAGCAATTTCCCATGCTTGATAAACGTTAGGGGATAATGGGTCTTTATTAAAAATCACTAATAAACTATGATCGCTGTGACTTACCAATGTACCAATAATTTCATTGGTTTCATTTATAATTTCTTGACTAATTGCACCTTCTTTTTGCTGAGCAGCTCTTAACTCATTACTGATAAGGTAATTATTATAGTTATCTTGCAAGAAACCAAACCAAAGAATAATAGCGACAATAGCTGCAGCTGCTAAACCAAACCACCATCTATTCAACCCTTGCTTAGAATCCTTAGATGGAAATTGAATGACCTCAGTTTCGGCTATCTGGGGTTCGTTTTCACTCTTAGATAATGAGCGAATACGCTCAAGTAAGTTGTTTTCAGCATCTTCAGGTACAGTCTCAGGTTCTTCACTCATTACAATAGCTGTAAGTGCATTTAGATAGCCTTTTAGCTCGAGTGTATCATCAGGATGCTTACGAAGATGACTTCCAACTAGTAAAGTTTCTTCTTCGCTTAATATGCCAAGTGCATATGCAATTAAAGTGTCTTGATCAATGGTTATGGCTGCCACCTCCTTCACCTTCCAGCAGGTTTTTTAGTTGGTTTAGTGCCTTTCTCAAACGACTCTTTACTGTTCCTAAAGGCTTGTCCAATAATTCTGCGATTTGTTTGTGTGAGTAACCTTTATAAAAGGCAAGTTCAATGAGTTCTCTTTCTATTAGATCAAGTTGCCCGACGGCATCTTGCATAGTAATACGTGTTAGATGATTAGGCGGTGCCTGAGGGCTGTCCCACACCTCAAGTGGTATGGTTTCTAGTTTTGTACCACGCAGCTTATTAAGAGCTGTACGATGAGTAATAGTAACTAGCCAAGTTTTGACACTAGCTTTTGACCCATCAAAGCTCGTTGCTCCATTCCATGCTTTAACAAAAGCGTCTTGTACGCATTGATGTACTTCATCAGGATCATTAAACATTTTACGCACCATACCTGTTAGATAAGGTGCATAACGGCGATGTAATTCCACAAGGGCCTGTTCATCAGAAGTTGCCATACCTGAAATAAGTTCGTCATCAGGTAAATACATCTTCTACCTAGTATCTACACACATATATAGTATTTTGGATTTTAGAAGCATAATGACTGATTAAACAACTTTGCACATAATTAAGCTACTCAACATAATAAAGCCATCTTTCTACAAGACATGACTTGAAAATTGAAATGCTTACCTTTTGACAATGATATTTACCTTGCTCTAAATTAATCTTTCAGCGAATTAATATGCATAATTGATTTTTCCTACAGCCTACTACAAAAACCTTAAAGATCTTAAAGACCTTTAAGGTTTGGGCTTGGTTTACCTCAAATTTCGCTGGCAACTTAAACTGTTTCTTGTCGTCTTCCACTAACAGGTCTTGAGGGAGAACTGGTTCTTTTAGCAGGTGCTGCTTTACGCTTCTCGAGCGTCCTTTCGTCAGCCACTCGAGTATTGCGAATAGTTTTAAGGCCTGTGCCAGCAGGAATCAAGCGACCTAAGATTACATTCTCTTTTAAGCCCACAAGATCATCAGCTTTACCACTAACTGAAGCTTCTGTAAGGACATGAGTGGTGTGCTGAAAACTTGCAGCTGAAAGCCAAGAGCGAGTAGACAAACTTGCTTTAGTGATGCCTAATAGCAAGGGCTTCCAAGTTGCAGGCTCTTTACCCTCATCAAGGAGCTGGTTATTTTCTGCTTCCACATCAAACTTTTCTACAAGTTGTCCCTCTAAATAACGTGAATCACCAGAAGCATCAACTTCTACATACTTAAGCATTTGCCTTACAATAATCTCAATATGCTTGTCGTGAACATTAACTCCCTGATTGCGGTACACATCTTGAATTTGATTGACTAGGTAGTGCTGCACATCTTCAGGGCCACGTGACTCTAAAAGGTCATGAGGATTAACTGCTCCACGTGTAAGAGGTTGCCCTGCTTCAACATGCTCTCCTTCACGTACAAGAAGGCGAACATTAGGACGGATTTTGTAAGTTTTGCTAAATTCACCTAAATCACTAGTCACTGTCAAGCGATTAATGTCTTCACCCTCTTCTATAGTTACAGTACCATCTAGATCAGCAATCACTGCCTGCACCTTGGGTTTACGAGCTTCAACCAGCTCAATAACACGTGGTAGACCTTGTGTTATGTCTCCTGCTCCTGCTACACCTCCAGTGTGAAAAGTACGCATTGTTAATTGTGTGCCGGGCTCCCCTATTGACTCTGCAGCAATTACTCCTACTGCTTCCCCAAGAGAAACAGCGCGCATAGTAGATAAATCTATGCCATAACACCTTTGACAAACGCCTGCCCTAGTTTGGCACACAATTGGACTACGAACTGGTACACTGCGCACATCTGCATTGGCAGTCATACGCGAATAAATTTCTTCTAATTCTTTTCTATCTAAGATTACACCTTCAATAAGTTCATAATCACCTATCTCAAAATCCATAGCTAAATAGCGTCCATATAAGCTCATATCTAACTGTCCTTTAGGACGAGGGCGCTTATCTTCATTATAAAGAGGTATTTCAAAGAAGTCTGCTGTACCACAGTCGTCTTCACGTACTACAATCTCATGGGCCACATCCACAAGCTTGCGAGTTAGGTAGCCCGAATCAGCAGTTCTTAAAGCAGTATCTGCTCCACCCTTACGAGCACCGTGGGTACTTATGAAATACTCGAGCACAGTCAAACCCTCACGAAAATTGGCCCGAATAGGCAATTCCATAGTCTCTCCCGAAGGTTTAGCCATCAAGCCCCTCATACCTGCTAATTGACGAATTTGCTGGGGGTTTCCTCGTGAACCTGAATTAACCATCACATAAAGGGGATTAAAAGGCATATTGTCTTTAAAGTTAATAAAAACAGCTTGGCGCACTTCATCAGTAGTGCCATTCCATAGTTTTACTACCTGTAAGTAGCGCTCATAATCGCTCACAAAACCACGTTCATAAGCGTCGGTAATTTTGGCAAGCTTATTTTCAGCTATCTCTAGCAAATTAAACTTTTCTTCAGGAATTACTACATCATCTATTCCAATAGTAATGCCTGAAGTGGTAGAAAGTTTAAAACCATAATCCATAAGTGCATCAAGAAGTTTAGCTGTTCTTTCAATACCAAGGCGTTTAAAAGAATTAATAATTAGACTTCTTAAAGATTTCTTTTCATAAGCTGTTTCATAGTCAATAAGTTCATCAAGTACCTTCTGATCAACTTCTCCACCTTCTAGCATAGTTTCTTTGACTAGCCTTGCAAAAACCATACGACCAGGTGACGTTGCCACTATCTTACCATCCATACGTACAGTAACTACATCCTGCATATCAATGTCACCACGCTCTACAGCTAAAAGTGCTTCATCAACAGTGCTAAAACGGTACTTTAGACAACCTAATGATGTCTCTTTTCCTGCTACTGTAATCACACTGTTTAAATCAACTTCACCTTTTGTATATGCTTCCATTGCTTCAAGAGGACTATTATAGCTATTACCTATTCCTTTATGTCCTTTATAAACTTGTGTAAGTACAAAAAGGCCTAAAATTATATCACGGCTTACTTGAACATTTGGATCACCATGAGCAGGTGAAAGTAAATTATGTGCACTTAACATTTGCAAACGAGCCTCTGCTTGAGAATAAACTGATAAAGGCACATGTATAGCCATTTGGTCACCATCAAAATCAGCATTAAAAGCCTCGCAAACAAGAGGGTGTAATTGAATAGCTTGCCCTTCTACTAACACAGGTTCAAAAGCCTGAATGCCTAAACGATGTAAAGTAGGAGCACGATTTAAAAGAACTACCCTATCTTGAATAACTTCTTCTAAAGCATCCCAAATTTCATCTTTAGTGTCCCGATAGCGATCTAAAAGTTTACGGGCGCTTTTGATATTAGAGGCTATATTACGCTCTTCTAGTACTTTAAATAGAAAAGGTTTAAAAAGCTCCAAAGCCATACGCTTGGGTACACCACACTGATGCAATTTAAGCTGAGGACCTACAACAATTACTGAGCGTCCAGAGTAATCAACTCGCTTACCTAGAAGGTTCTGCCTAAATCTACCTTGCTTACCTCCCAAGATATCAGTTAAGGATCGTAATTCTCGGTCACTACCTGGGTGTACCACAGGAGTACCACGCCTACCATTATCAACTAGAGCGTCTACAGCTTCTTGCAACATACGCTTTTCATTACGAACGATCATTTCCGGAGCACCTTGGTCCATAAGTTTTTTTAAGCGATTATTGCGGTTAATAAGGCGGCGATAAAGATCATTCAGGTCAGAGGTAGCAAAACGTCCCCCTTCGACTTGTACCATTGGGCGCAAGGCAGGAGGCATTACTGGCATAGCTTCTAGAATCATCCAAGCAGGGTTATTGCCTGAGCGAATAAAATTGCGTGTGACCTCCAAGCGTTTTCTGGCCTTAGTACGCTTATGTTTACTTGGTGAGTTCATTTCTTCGACAAGTTTGGCCTCAAGCGCCTCTAAGTCAATATTCTCTAGCAGCTCTTTAATTGCCTCTGCACCCATCCTAGCCTCAAAATCATAAGATTCTATAAGTCTTACTTGTAAGCGAACTAAGTCAATTTCTACACGCCCAGACAAATCGGCCTTGACCTTCCCTTCATCAGCTAATTCATCACCCGGTAGTACTCTGTCACCATTGACTACAATAGGCTCATCTTTATAAGGATAAACTCGAGCTTTAGACACAATAATGCTAGCAGGCTCAGCAAGGTGTAAAACCCCTTGGGCTTCAGCGTAAATCTCTTGGGTGGTATCAATGGCTCCAACAATTTTGTCACCTTGTTGTACCGTAGCTCCATCACTTACTAACACATGCATAGTGGGATCGATTTCACGCTCTTCGCGGCGTGCCCATGAAAGCTCAAAACTCAGCTCCATTTCAGGGCCACGTTTTTGATTGTTTAAAAGCTTAGCTGTAGCTTCTTGAGGGATACTAAGTTGTGTATCCTTAGTAGCTTGAGCTAGCACTGTGCCTTCTGTCACAATTTCACCGGGGGCTGTTTCTAAGATCAGACCCTTAGCAACAAAGTAACTAGCAACAACCTCTTTACTATCAGGATCAGATAGGTTGAGGAGGCCACCTTCATTACCAATAGGAATAAGTTCCACAACACCATTTACTTCTGCTGTTATGCTCAGATCTTTACTTAGTTCAGCGAAGGGTTCACCGCCTTGATAGCTTTCTTCTTCGATCCAAGATTTAGCAGGTATTGTTAAATTAACTTGTCTCAGTTCATCATAGTTAAGGATAATTTTACGAGGAAAGCGATATTGAGCTAGACCACTAAGGCTTGATTTAGCTCCTTTAGCCAGCTTATTCCCTTTCTCGACATATTCACCATCTCTTACCATAGCGTTCTCTCCCATAGGGATGGAGAAGGTTTCTTGATGGCCAAAACGAAGCTGACGATACTCACTATCAGAAAGCAAATGGCCCCGCTGTAAGGGTTTACCATCTTTCATAGCACCCATAGGATCAGTAACTATGTATTTACCAAAATAAAGAACTTGCTCGAGCTGTGAGGTAGACAAATTTAAAAGTGCGCCAATTTTACTAGGAATATCCTTAACATACCAAATATGGCTACAAGACGTAGCTAGTTGAATATGTCCCATGCGGTAGCGACGCACTGAAGATTTAGTCACTTGCACACCACAACGCTCACAGATTTTCCCCTCAAAGCGTTGACGCTTGTATTTACCGCAAGCACATTCATAGTCTTTTTCAGGACCAAAGATTCGTTCATCAAAAAGTCCATCACGCTCAGGCTTTAAAGTGCGGTAATTAATAGTCTCGGGCTTAGTTACTTCACCATAGCTCCACTCCAAAACCTGTTCAGGTGAAGCGATTTTTATACGAACTTTGCTAAAGTCTTTCATTATAAAGTTTATCCTCTCTGAAAATAATGGTGTACAAAGGTTTTTGGAGTAATTTGTATTTAGAAGTAGTTAGTAGCCAGCATAATTAAGCCCTACTGACTACTAGCTACTAAAACTCCAAAGAAAACTCACCCACTGTTTATGTCTAGTAACTAACCACTCTTTTGTGATTTTTTACCTTTACCCCCACGGCCTGATTCATCAAATATGTTTACAGGGTCATCTTTTTCGCCTAAAACCTGTACATCTAGACCTAGAGAATGTAGCTCCTTTACTAGTACTTTAAAAGACTCAGGAATTGTTGGTTCTAAAACATCGTTACCCTTAACAATAGCTTCATAAGACACATTACGTCCTTCTATGTCATCAGATTTAATAGTTAACATTTCTTGCAAGGTATGTGCTGCACCATGCGCTTGTAAAGCCCAGCACTCCATTTCACCTAGACGTTGACCACCAAACTGGGCTTTACCACCTAGAGGCTGTTGGGTGATGAGAGAGTATGGCCCTGTGGAACGAGCATGCATCTTATCTTCTACCATATGATAAAGCTTCATTACATACATAACACCTACAACAATAGGGGCATCAATAGCCTCTCCTGTTCTTCCATCATAAAGAATTGTCTTACCTAATCTTGCTATTTGGCGCTGTGCTTCCTCTAAAGTTAAATCAGGGCTGATTATCCCCAACTTACCAGCACGGCGAATAACATCCTCTTCTCGCTTATCAGGGAAAAATCCTGAGTCTCTATTTTCTTGATTTTCATCTTGCCAAGCCTCTTCTAAGGTATCTTTAATCACAGGTTCTTTAGCCCCATCAAATACAGGAGTCACATAAGAAACACCCTTTTTATAGGCAGCTAGGCCTAAGTGAGTTTCCAGAATCTGGCCTAGATTCATACGTGAAGGCACGCCTAAAGGATCAAAGACAAGATCTACAGGTGTACCATCAGCAAGATGTGGCATATCTTCTGGTGGTAAAATCTTTGCTACCACACCCTTGTTACCATGGCGATTAGCTAGTTTATCACCTTCAATCAACCGACGTTTCTGAGCTATATAAACACGCACCATTTCTTGAACACCAGGTTTAAGTTCTACACCGGGGTCACCACGCCTAAAGCGTACTGTGCGTAATATAATACCACTGTCACCGGGTGGAACACGCAAGCTAGTGTCTTTAACCTCTCTAGCTTTTTCCCCAAAAATTGAGCGCAATAATCTTTCCTCAGGAGTAGGCTCTGTCTCTCCTTTAAAAGATGTATGGCCTACTAAAATATCTCCTTGTTTAACCTCTGCACCAATACGGACCACACCATCTTCATCAAGGTCACGCAGAGCTGCTTCTGAAAGCCCGGGAATATCACGAGTGATTTTCTCAGGACCTAGCTTAGTATCTCGAGCTTCCTTTTCATACTTTTCAATATGTAAGCTAGTATAAACATCGCGACGCACTAAATTTTCTGAAAGAACTATGGCATCTTCA
This sequence comes from Trueperaceae bacterium, assembly GCA_965223045.1. GTDB lineage: Bacteria > Deinococcota > Deinococci > Deinococcales > Trueperaceae > CBDCVN01. The sequence continues at coordinate 179,415 of CBDCVN010000013.1, read as the reverse complement.
AAATTGTAGCCATCAAAAGGCATAATAGCAATTAAAACATTCTGCCCCAAAGCTAGACGTCCACCTTCACAAGAAGGTCCGTCAGCTATTACCTGTCCAGCACTGACCTTATCACCAACTTTCACTAAAGGATGCTGGTCTAAGTTAGTATTTTGATTTGAACGCTGAAATCTAGTTAACTGGTACTCTTTATCAAGATTCTTGTTAGTTACTACAATAGAACTAGCGTCTACATAACTCACTACTCCTTCTTCTTCCGCCACTACAACTGCTCCAGAGTCTCTGGCTACACGATCTTCTACTCCTGTACCTACAAAAGGTGCTTGTGCGCGCACTAAAGGTACAGCTTGAGATTGCATGTTTGAACCCATTAAAGCACGATTAGCATCATCATGTTCCAAAAAAGGAATTAGTGAAGTAGGCACTGAAACAATTTGTTTAGGAGAAACATCCATATAATCTACTAGTTCAGCGTCTACAATCTCTGCTTCTCCTGCTACACGAGTCACTACTCGTTCGCTTTCAAAATTACCATCTTCTTTAAGTAAGGCATTAGCTTGAGCGATAATGTAGTTATCTTCTTCATGAGCATTCATGTAAAAAACTTCATCACTAACCTTTTGATCTTTGACTTTACGATAAGGTGCTTCAATAAAACCAAGCTCATTAACCTTTGCATAACTAGCTAGTGAGGTAATTAGACCAATATTTGCGCCTTCAGGTGTCTCAATAGGGCAAATACGTCCATAGTGAGTGCGGTGAACATCACGCACATCAAAACCTGCCCGCTCACGAGTTAAGCCACCTGGTCCTAGTGCAGAAATACGCCTTTTATGTCTAATTTCAGACAAAGGGTTTACCTGATCTTTAAACTGTGAAAGTTGACTACGTCCAAAAAATTCGCGTAATGCTGCTACTACAGGGCGATTATTTACAAGTTTTTGTGGTGTGGCAGCATCAGGGTTGCCAAGTAACATCCGTTCACGAACACCTCGAGCCATACGCCCAAGTCCTACACGAATTTGATCAGTAACTAATTCACCTACAGTACGAATGCGGCGATTACCTAGATGATCAATATCATCTTCATAAAGAGAAACTTTTCGTTTTGCACCAAGCAATTTAATTTTTGTTTGTAAATGCTCTTCTTCAGGCGTAGTTTGCAGGTTAAGTAAATATTGCACAGTAGGAATGAGGCCATAATCTATAAAACGCCCCTCTTCAAATCCAAGTAAAGTACTATGCTCATGATCCAAACCCAATTTAGAATTAACTTTATAACGACCAGCTTCCCCCAAATCATAACGGCGTGTGTCAGCCAAAAGATTATTCAAATAGCCAGTAGCCTTATCGACTTTAGGAGGATCACCCGGCCTAAGTATAGTAAACAATCTAAGGAGCGCCTCTTCTATACTAGCACCACTATTACCATCTTCTTGAATCGTCTCCTCAATAAGCTCCTCTTGTTTTTCAAAAAGACTACGAATATCTTGATCATCGAAACCAAGTACTCTTAATATTAAAGTCAAGGGAAATTTTTTCTTATTGATTTTCATCCACAAAACATTGCTATTATCAAATTCAATCTCAATCCAAGGTCCCCGTTTAGGCATAGGTATGATACTTGCCATATAAGTTTTCCCAGTTCCTTTAGGAGTTCCGATAAAATAAACTCCAGGTGAGCGATGAATTTGGGAAACAATAACTCTATCAGCACCATTAACTACAAAAGAACCATCTTGAGTCATAAGTGGCAAATCACCTAAGAAAACCTGATCTTCTTTAATGAGCCCACTATCTTTGTGAATAAGCTGCAATTTAGCAAATAACCCTGCTTGATAGGTAAGATCTTTCTCTCGGCATTCCTCAGGACTAAAGTCAGGGTCTTGCAAATTATATTCTAAAAAATCTAAGACTAAGCCCGTTTGCCGCCCTCTTTCCGTTTCATCAATAGGAAAAACCTCCTTGAAAGCACTTTGCAAGCCTATACTTTCTCGAGCACTAGTAGGTACTCCCTGCTGAAAAAAGGTATTGTAGGAATTAATTTGAATCTTGGTAAGACTAGGGAGTTCAATAACCTCTTTAATAGTCCCAAACTTATGAATTTCACGCATACTTAACTCCTTAATAGGATATAAAGCCTAATTTCAATTAAAGGCAGTAAGTTGCCTCTAATTAAACAATGGTGCAAGCTATCAAAATTTCTTTTTAACAACCAACAACATTGTTAGGCCTTTTTGCACCAAGAGGTTGTTGTTTTTTAATTTTAGGAAAGAGATTTCTAGATTGCTTCGTAGATGGTTTAAATGATTTTCATTTTGCTTTTTAAGAAAAAGTACCCTAATGTTTGCTGCAATAAAAAGTTTTTCTGTAAATTTGTAGTTAGTCTAAAAAAATAAGGACAAAACACAAGCCACTCTATATCAAAAATAAGGAAAAATGGGGTGAAAAATTTTACAAACACCCCATTTATGCATCCCTTGCAAATTAGCTAGTTTGAAACAACTAAACTAGAAACCTTATTTAATTTCAATTGTTGCGCCAACTTCCTCAAGCTTCTTCTTAATCTCTTCAGCTTCATCTTTGGAAATGCCTTCTTTAACAGCACCTCCACTCTCAACTAAAGATTTGGCCTCTTTAAGAGCTGCACCTGTTATGGTTCTTACCTCTTTAATAACCTTGAGTTTCTCATCACCAGGACTCTTAATTACAACATCAAATTCAGTCTGTTCTTCAGCAGCAGCTTCTGCACCACCACTAGAAGAAGCACCCGGCATAGCCACAGGCATTCCCATAGGCATAGGAGCAGCAGCTTCTACACCTAATTTTTCTTTAAGACCATCTACTAACTCAACTAGCTCGAGCACTGTTAAGTTACCAATTTGCTCTATCAAAGCATCTTTATCAAAAGCCATTATTTATTCTCCTGTTTTAACTTATCTGAGTAGTTATTTACAACATTCACAAACTTAATAGGCACACCTTCAAGTACTGTAACTAGGTCTCTTGGGGGTGACTCGAGTGTTGTAACAAGTTGCTGTAAAGGTGCTTGCAATACACCTAATAAGCTGCTTAAAAGGTATTCACGTGGTGGCAAGTCAATAAGACGTGAAACTGCCGCAGCATCTATAGGCTTGCCACCCAAAATTCCACCTTTAGTCTCGGGTAGTTTTTTAGGACTTTGCTTAGCATAATCACTAATAGCTTTAGCAGGACCAATGGGGTCTTCATCAACCAACACCATGGCTGTAGGCCCCTTGAGCATTTCTTCAAAGCCTTTAGAGCCTCTTTCTTTAAGAGCCACACCAAGGAGCGTATTTTTAGTAACAAAAAGACGTCCTCCTGACTCACGAATTCCTTTACGCAAATCAGCTAACTCTCCAGCGGAGAGCCCTTGGTAATCTACTAAGAAAAAGGTTTGGGTATCTTCTAAAATATCTCTTAGCTCAGCAATAGACTTTTCATTCTTTGGGTTTGCCATGTTGAGCCTTTCTTAAATACTAGATAAACATTATAACCACGAAACGTAGCTAACGCCTCGGCAGGATCTTTAAGTCTGGCTGACCCCTGCTGTCTCAAACGCCACTTAATAAAATTTTATAAGGTGCTACGCACCGGGATGCCTAAACATGTATAACAGTTTGCTTAGTGCTACAAACAATTTTAGGATTTCTTATGTTTTCTAAACTAATTAAAATCAATATTCCTACTTTCTTTTCCAAAAGATTTCCTAAGAAATCCATCAATCCAACAGATTTTAAGCTAATAGGATCACAAAACTCAACTATAGAATATCAATAATGAACACTTTTTGGTCTTTATAAATGAACAATAGACTTGTTCCTGAACAATCTTGTGTATATTGTGAATCATATAATTGCTCGACCTAAAGCTTACAAAATATATAATCGGGTAATCAAATCTTAGCAAGTGTCTAAATTGCTTGTTTAATGTGCTCAACATTTAAGTCGCTATTTTATTTCGGAACAACTCTAGTATTTAGTGGCTTGGTAATTTACTCGAGGCCCTCAAACTACCAGCACACATACCCGAAGCGGAACCACTTTATACTTAAATTAAGGAGTTCAGTTATGAAGAGACGTACTTTTCTTAAAATTTCTGCTCTAGGGGCTAGTGCCCTAGCTTTACAGTCGTGGCAAGCTTCTTGGGCACAGGCGGAAATTCAAGACTTAATAGTGATATCCAATGCTGGTAATCCCGAGGTTGGTGTTGAGCCTTCAATTAGTCTACTTGATCCTGTTAATTTGCAGCTTGTTAAAACATTACCCTTCCCAACTAGCTATAGCTTTCCTGCTAGTCGTTGGGATTTTGCTCGAGACATAATCTGGACAGGTGCACCGGGAGGGGAAAATAAATCAGTACAAGCCTATAAGCTTTCTACTGGTGAACAGTTGCTCGAGCTACCAACTAACTCCTCACAAAACTACACTGAACTTACTCCTGATGGCCATTTTTTGATCGTCTCTGCACGCTACGCTGATAAGCTATTAAAAATCTCTGCTGACCCAGAAGCTAGTGATTTTGGGCAGGTAGTAGCCGAAATTAATCATTATCAAGGGGCACAGCCTTGTGATATGAGCATAACTGCTGATGGCCTTTATGCCTATATACCTGATCGCGGAGGAGACAGCCTTACTACCTTGCGCTTAGACCCCTTCGAGATAGCTTCTACAGAACCCATGAAGGCTTTTTATGGCTTACCACTCGAGCCCTACATGGGAACGGTCTCCCCCACTGGCAATTATTTATTTATTGAAAATGCTTTGGTAGAAAATGCTCCTGATAAGGGAAGTGAGTCCATTTTTGACTTAAGTAATCCCGAAAAACCTAAAGAAGTAGCTAGGTTAAATCAACTAGCTGGTCTAGGTGAAATTCCAGTGAGTAGTGAATTTACTACTGATGGTCGCTATGGCATCGTGATTTGTAGAGGTTCTGCTAGTCTAAGCATTATAGATACTACAACTACAGTAATACAGCCCATAAAAAGCGTAGAGTTCCCCAAAGGGTCCAGTCCCATTGCTGGTACCTTTGGTAAAACTGATGATACGTTTTTTGTACCCTTACCCGGTAGGGATGCTGTTGCAGCAGTAAGCGTACCAGAATTTGAAGTGATTGAGCTTATACCTGTAGGGCAACGCCCTCTTGGAGCAGTATATTTACAGACTACTGTGCCTGAACGTATGAGCTTATTTACACCTGTGGGAGTAGCACTTGCTAAGGGTCGTACTTTTGCTGCCAACTGCCCTGATAGGTGTTGCGGAAGTGTTTAGTTAGGTAATTGCAAAGTCACTTTGACATAATGCTCAATCAGTCTAAACTTTAGGTTCTAACGGTTTGGTTGACAATGCCTCCATAACAGCTTGTGGAGCTCGAGCAATAACCTTAAGGTATGTCCTTGCTGCTTGATCAGGTTGATATCTCCCCTGTTCCCAATCCCTGAGGGTGCCCAAAGAAAGTTGAAACTTTTGGGCAAACTCTTCTTGTGTCATCATAAGTGCACGACGAACTGTTTTAACTCTAGGAACTAGTTTTACATGACTCAACTCATCTTCAGTGAAGGGTAAATCGTCAGGACCAGTAAGAGCAGCAACTTCAATATCACTCATCAGAATTTGTTTTTGCCTCGAGCAGCTCACTAAACTCTTCCCAAGATTGCATTTTCTCTAATAGTAGTGCTTCTATATTTTGATGTTCCTGTCCTAAATCAGCAATTTGCTGAGAAGTTAACTCTTCTGGTTGAGCCAAATTATCAGCAATTTCAACAAGAGATTTCTCTAGATTTGCGATTTCAATTTCTAGACCTTCTAAATTTTGCTTTAGTTGCCATGCTGAGGGAAGTGCTTTATCAGCTTTAACTTTCTTATGCTTAAAAGGCTTTTCTTTAGGTTTATCTTCTATAACTTTTTGCTGACTGTGTTTAAACTGATAATACTCCCAGTCACCTAAATAAGCTGTAAATTGCCCCTTGCGAAGTTCCCAGATCAAGTTAGTTGTATTAGCAATAAAGCGTCTATCGTGGGAAACAATAAGTAAGGTTCCACTATAATTAGTAAGAGCCTTTTCTAAGGCAACAATCATTTCTAAATCAAGGTGATTAGTAGGCTCATCAAGGATTAAGAAGTTGTATTCTCCTAAGGTAAGCTTTAGCAGAGCCAAACGAGCTTTCTCGCCACCAGAAAGCTCAGAAATCTTTTTAAACTGGGCGTCATAGGGAAAAAGAAAGTGCCCTAAAAGATTATGAGCCTCCCTGTCTCCAACTAAGCGAATTAGCTCCTCAATAAGAGTAAATTCAGGATTCACTCCCTTTAATTCTTGGTCGTAGTAACCTATATGCACTCGATTACCAAAGTTTAATTCAGCTTTAGGATTGTCACTAGGACTTTCGCCTAAAATCACCCTCAAGAAACTAGACTTACCTGCTCCATTAGGACCTACTAGAGCAATGCGTTCACCTTGACGAATAGTTAGATCAACATCTTTAAAAAGAGTGTGGTCAAAACTTTTGCTAAGGTGCTTGGCTTGTAAAACAATTTCGGCGCTGCTTTCACAATCAAAACTAAAAGAAGTGGTGCGCTCAGTTAGTTCTGCAGCTGGTAACATCTGGTCAGCATAGCGCTCTAAACGTTTTTCCATAGATTTAGCACGCCTATGCAATTTTGCATTTTGCCCAGCCCATTTTTTCATACGTTTAGCAGCTGTATCTAAACGCTCATGCTCCTTTTGTTGGTTGGCTCGAGTTGCCTCCTCTATCTGTAACTGCTCAGCATGATGCTTTTGATAGCTGCTAGGATTTCCATCAAAACTCCTTAGTTTACCTAGTGCTATTTCAGCCGTTTTATTACAGGCACCATCTAAAAAAGCTCTATCGTGTGAAACAATTACTACTCCTCCCAAATAGCGGCTTAGATAATTCTCTAACCACTCTCGCATCTCCATATCAAGATGATTGGTAGGCTCATCTAATAATAAAACATCTGGTTGCCTCATGAGTAATTTGGCAAGTCCTAGGCGAGTTTTCTCTCCACCAGAAAAGTGGGTTGCTAACTCTTGTTCACGGCCTTTAAAACCTAGAGCATGTAAGACAGAATCACGGCGAGATCTGCGTTCATAACCTCCACGCCTTTCAAAGATTTGGTGAATCTCTTCCCAGTTGTTATAAACATCACTTTTATCTAATCCTTGTTCTTCTAAGTTACATAGCTTGTCCTCTAAGTTTTGAAGATCCTCAAAAGCCTGCTTGGCAAGTTGTAGAACAGTGGTTTGTGGTGAAAATATGGGATCTTGCTCGAGCATTCCCAGAACTATCCCCTCTCGAACATATACTGTCCCCTTGTCGGGTTGTTCAAGGCCCATTAGCAATCTTAGCACAGTTGATTTACCTGCACCATTACGTCCAATTAGAGCAATACGTGAAGAAGTACGCAACTCTAAGCCAGCACTTTCAAGCACTGTCTGGTCACCATAAAACTTCTCAACATGTTGTAAAGCTGCAAGGAGCATAGCAGTAAATAGTAACAGTAAACAACACTTTCTAACAATTACTCTAAGCTAATCGTGCCAGAAAAATTTTTCCTACAAGTTGAATATACCCTACAGATCACCACTTTTCTGGAGAGCTATACTCAGTAGTCAGCAATTGCGATAAAGAATTCTCAATAATATGCCTATAACTAAGATTATCAGTAACAATAAATTCGTTTTACACGCAGATTTGATGAGTGGTAAAAGTCTATTTAAGGTCAACTTTTCGGTTTTTTCTCCATTTTGCGGAGTACTGACTACTAACTCTAGATGTATCTCACAGCATATTGTAGTACAAGTTACCAACCTACTAAAATAAGGAAATCGTAAGATCCATGAAGAGATCTTGAAATTCTTTACTTCTTTCAGAATGACACCCCTTACTTTAGATAAGGCAAGAACTTTTATTTGGACATCTTCAATAAGGATTCTTGAAGTATTTTTATCTTTCTTAATTATTCTCACAAATTCTTAGATACAGTTTAAAGGTTTTGAATTATTTGATGAAAGGTAGTTAATTACCTTCTGGAAAGTTCGTTAGTTACCTAATATGTGTTTTTTCATAATACCTTAAAGGTACAGCAATTAATTAAAGTTAAATTCATGAAAAAGAGACATCTACTTTGTTATGCTCATAAATGCTAACGAGGGTAGTGTAATTGAAAAATTTTCTTTAAGTATTATGTTGAAGAAAGATATAATTTAAGTATAGAGTTGCTTATGTTAAGTTTCTAGTATTTTTACTATAGGTCATTAGTACATATTTTTGTTAGTTATAAACTACTTTAGGTGAAGTCAAACTCTGTCACACAAGTCCCTTTTGAGTAAAGTGCTCTAGTAAAACCCTTAACATGAGTTTATAGTAGGTTGTTAACGTAAGAATTTTTATGATATATTTGTGAAAACAATGAGTTGTGTTTTTGTTTTATTTTTGAGCAAAATGACGTTGAATAAAGCAATATACCATCAAAATTGTAACAGCATCTTGATCTAATAAGGTGTTATACGTGTTATTATGTTTAAGGTAAAACTTTATTTTTTCTCAAAGTTCTATCCTAGTGGTTTCAATAGGGTAAAATCTACCTTAGATATTGGTTTTCTTATTCTTGTTTGTTACAGTGCTATAAAGTCCACTGTGCAAAATTACATCCCTAATTTCATTGAGGAAGGGGTTATACATTGAGAGGTCTTAGACAAACTGTGCATTCTATGTTTTTTAGCAAAAGAATGCCAACGTTCTTCCTGAAACTTGGACTGCTGCTATTGGTAATTTTCTTGTGTTTGCCAGCTACATTAGCACAACAAGCTACAGGTCGCAATCTTTCTTCCGCAGAGATTCTGGCAATTATTGAAGTGCCAGATCCCGTACCACGCATCCATACCGTACGTGTAGCATCAACTACAGCTGACACACACACAGCAACCTTTGTTGTTAAGAATGTAACTAATCAACGATGGGAATATGAAGTTACTGAAACCTTATCAGCAAATGGCTTTGAATGGTTACGTGTCATATCTTATTCAGGTGTTGTTGAGTCTTTAGCAGACGCACGTAACTCTGGGCGTGATGTCGTTGAGTTTTTAACATTTTGTCCAGAGGATCCCCTACAGTTTTTCAATAACAGCTTTGCAATTTCCGCTGATATAGTTGTTCGTTTGAAAGACCCTGGTGCTGGTTCAGCTGAGCAGCGTGTGAGGGTTGAGCTTTCCTGTGCTCCTCGAGCTAGCATTTCTATACCTGTTGTTCCTGGTCCCCAAGGTCCTGCTGGTCCTCAAGGTGCTACTGGTACTCCTGGTCCTGTCGGTCCTACTGGCGCTCCCGGTGCCCCCGGTCCTGTTGGTCCTACTGGTGCTCCCGGCCCTGTTGGCCCCACTGGTGCTTCTGGTCCTCAAGGTCCTTCTGGTATTAGTTGTTGGGACACCAATAGAAATGGTGTTAACGAAGCCAACGAAGATCGTAATCGTGATGGTCGCTTTGATTCATTAGATTGCCAAGGTCCTTCTGGTCCTTCCGGTCCTGTTGGTCCCACTGGCGCTCCCGGCCCTGTTGGTCCTACTGGTGCTCCCGGTGCTCCTGGTCCCATTGGTCCTGTTGGCCCCACTGGTGCTCCTGGTGCTCCTGGTCGTAATGGTGGCCCCGGTCCTGTTGGTCCTGTCGGCCCTACTGGTGCTCCTGGCCCCGTTGGTCCTGTTGGTCCTACTGGTGCCCCTGGCCCCGTTGGCCCCACTGGTGCTTCTGGTCCTCAAGGTCCTTCTGGTATTAGTTGTTGGGACACCAATAGAAATGGTGTAAACGAAGCCAACGAAGATCGTAATCGTGATGGTCGCTTTGATTCATTAGATTGCCAAGGTCCTTCTGGTCCTTCCGGCCCTGTTGGTCCCACTGGCGCTCCCGGCCCTGTTGGTCCTACTGGTGCTCCCGGTGCTCCTGGTCCCATTGGTCCTGTTGGCCCCACTGGTGCTCCTGGTGCTACTGGTCCTGTTGGCCCCGTTGGTCCTACTGGTGCTCCTGGTCGTAATGGTGGCCCCGGTCCTGTTGGTCCTGTCGGCCCTACTGGTGCTCCTGGCCCCGTTGGTCCTGTTGGTCCTACTGGCGCTCCTGGTGCCCCTGGCCCCGTTGGCCCCACTGGTGCTTCTGGTCCTCAAGGTCCTTCTGGTATTAGTTGTTGGGACACCAATAGAAATGGTGTAAACGAAGCCAACGAAGATCGTAATCGTGATGGTCGCTTTGATTCATTAGATTGCCAAGGTCCTTCTGGTCCTTCCGGCCCTGTTGGCCCTGTCGGTCCTACTGGCGCTCCCGGTGCCCCTGGCCCCGTTGGTCCTACTGGTGCTCCCGGCCCTGTTGGTCCTACTGGTGCCCCCGGTGCTCCCGGCCCCGTTGGTCCTGTTGGCCCCATTGGTCCTGTTGGTCCTAAAGGTGACACTGGTGCTCCTGGTGCTACTGGTCCTGTTGGCCCCACTGGTGCTCCCGGTCCTGTTGGTCCTACTGGCGCTCCCGGTGCTCCCGGCCCCATTGGTCCTGTTGGTCCTAAAGGTGACACTGGTGCTCCTGGTGCTACTGGTCCTGTTGGCCCCACTGGTGCTCCCGGTCCTGTTGGTCCTACTGGTGCTCCCGGTGCTACTGGCCCCGTTGGTCCTGTTGGCCCCACTGGCGCTTCTGGTCCTCAAGGTCCTTCTGGCATTAGTTGTTGGGACACCAATAGAAACGGTGTTAACGAAGCTAACGAAGATCGCAATCGTGATGGTCGCTTTGATTCATTAGATTGCCAAGGTCCTTCTGGTCCTCAAGGTCCTTCCGGCCCTGTTGGTCCTACTGGTGCTCCCGGTGCTACTGGTCCCGTTGGTCCTATTGGTCCCACTGGTGCTCCCGGACGTGATGGTGCCCCTGGTCCTGTTGGCCCCGTTGGTCCCACTGGCACTCCTGGCCCCATTGGTCCCGTTGGTCCTACTGGCGCTCCTGGTGCTACTGGTCCTGTTGGCCCCACTGGTGCTCCCGGTCCCGTTGGCCCTATCGGTCCTACTGGTGCTCCCGGTGTCCCTGGTCCTGTTGGCCCTACTGGTGCCCCCGGCCCCGTTGGTCCTATTGGTAATACCGGCGCTCCCGGTCCTGTTGGTCCTGTCGGTCCTACTGGTGCTCCCGGTCCTGTTGGCCCTGTCGGTCCCACTGGCGCTTCTGGTCCTCAAGGTCCTTCTGGCATTAGTTGTTGGGACACCAATAGAAATGGTGTAAACGAAGCCAACGAAGATCGCAACCGTGATGGCCGCTTCGATTCATTAGATTGCCAAGGTCCCTCTGGTCCTTCCGGCCCCGTTGGTCCTACTGGTGCTCCTGGCCCCGTTGGTCCTGTAGGTCCTACTGGCGCTCCCGGTCCTGTTGGTCCTGTCGGTCCTACTGGTGCCCCCGGCCCCGTTGGTCCTATTGGTAATACCGGCGCTCCCGGTCCTGTTGGTCCCGTTGGCCCTACTGGTGCTCCTGGTGCCCCCGGTCCTGTTGGCCCTGTCGGTCCCACTGGCGCTTCTGGTCCTCAAGGTCCTTCTGGCATTAGTTGTTGGGACACCAATAGAAATGGTGTAAACGAAGCCAACGAAGATCGCAACCGTGATGGCCGCTTCGATTCATTAGATTGCCAAGGTCCCTCTGGTCCTTCCGGCCCCGTTGGTCCTACTGGTGCTCCTGGCCCCGTTGGTCCTGTAGGTCCTACTGGCGCTCCCGGTCCTGTTGGTCCCGTTGGCCCTACTGGTGCTCCTGGTGCCCCCGGTCCTGTTGGCCCTGTCGGTCCCACTGGCGCTTCTGGTCCTCAAGGTCCTTCTGGCATTAGTTGTTGGGACACCAATAGAAATGGTGTTAACGAAGCCAACGAAGATCGTAATCGTGATGGTCGCTTTGATTCATTAGATTGCCAAGGTCCTTCTGGTCCTTCTGGTCCTGTTGGTCCCGTTGGCCCTACTGGTGCTCCTGGTGCCCCCGGTCCTGTTGGTCCTGTTGGTCCCGTTGGCCCTACTGGTGCTCCTGGTGTCCCCGGTCCTGTTGGTCCTATTGGTCCTAAGGGTAATACCGGCGCTCCTGGTCCTGTTGGTCCTGTCGGTCCTACTGGTGCCCCCGGCCCCGTTGGTCCTATTGGTAATACCGGCGCTCCCGGTCCTGTTGGTCCTATTGGTCCTAAGGGTAATACCGGCGCTCCTGGTCCTGTTGGTCCTGTCGGTCCTACTGGTGCCCCCGGCCCCGTTGGTCCTATTGGTAATACCGGCGCTCCCGGTCCTGTTGGTCCTATTGGTCCTAAGGGTAATACCGGGGCTCCCGGTCCTGTTGGTCCTGTCGGTCCTACTGGTGCCCCCGGCCCCGTTGGTCCTATTGGTAATACCGGCGCTCCCGGTCCTGTTGGTCCCGTTGGCCCTACTGGTGCTCCTGGTGCCCCCGGTCCTGTTGGCCCTACTGGTGCTCCCGGCCCCTCTGGTCCTCAAGGTCCTTCTGGCATTAGTTGTTGGGATACCAATAGAAATGGTGTAAATGAGGCTAACGAAGACCGTAATCGTGATGGCCGTTTTGATTCATTAGACTGCCAAGGTCCCACTGGTCCTCAAGGTCCTTCCGGCCCTGTTGGCCCAGTCGGTCCTACTGGTGCCCCTGGTCCTGTCGGTCCTGTTGGTCCTAAGGGTGACACTGGTGCTTCTGGACGTGATGGTTCCCCTGGTCCTGTTGGCCCCGTTGGTGCTCCTGGTGCTCCTGGTGCTCCTGGCCCTATTGGTCCTATCGGACCCACTGGTTCTCCTGGTGCCCCTGGTCCTATCGGACCCATTGGTCCTATTGGTCCACAAGGTCCACAAGGTTTAATCGAAGAACCTTACTATAGCTTTGTAAGGGCATTTTATGAGTTCTGCGCACTATACGACTCACAAGTAAATAGTGCTTATGTTGCTTCACTCGAGCGTGAAGTTGCTGAACTTAGAGCCAAGTTAGCTAACTTTGAAAACTGCACCGTTAACTGTGGCAATGCCCCTGTTAACGTTACCCCTAGTCAACCTTATCAACCTAGCAGTAAATAACCCTTCTAATTAATTCTATTAAAAAGCGGTGTTTTTAAGACACCGCTTTTTTTGTGTTTGTGCCCAACTTCTTATAGACATCATAGCTATAGACATCCAGATAAATTCTTACTTCACTAGTGAGAAAAATATCATCCCTAACGCAGCAATACCCTTCATTACATTATGTTGTTAGAGGTTCTTTGTTGTTATACCCCCTAAAACGACACACTTACAAACTTTTCCTAAAGAAAAGACTTTTCTAAACTCTCTATAAGCACTAATTAAAAATCCTTCACAAAAACTTTTACAATCCTGCTTAGTATGATAAATTTAGGAGGTTTTATGTGCTTCAACTTCAAAGCTAGCTATCTTTTTCTGATTTTAGCTTTACTCAGCCACAATGCTAAATTACAAAGCGACCCTTCAAGTGTTGATGTGAATACTTTAAGCACTGACACCTTGCAGGTTTCTAGCGGTTATCTCATTTATCAAATAGATTATCAACAAATGTTTGACACATCTATGCAACGTGGCTGTTCAGAAAGCGATTTCCAACATCATCTTTTATATACAACTCTATATAGTTTATTTATATTTTTACCACTCGAGGCCACATACCACCCCAACATTACAACACTTTCTGTTGAAATTCTAAAAGATAACGAACCTGTCTTAAAACTTGAAGTACCACTTGAGAATCTTTTGCGCAGTAGTAATGAGCGCTTTCGCAGGTTTATGCATAGTCAAGCTTTAAGAGGTTTAGGGAACTGCTTTGTTGCTACTGAATCCCAACTTGAAGCTTGGCTGCTCACTATAGGTACATTTCAAGGCAGCGACATGTATTATGATGCTAACCTACTACTTGAAATTGAAAACTTTTATGACGCTTATTTTAAACAGCGTCAACAAGTGGAAAACCTCTTTTCACAATCATCGCAGCAAGTAAATGCAAATAATGAAGACAATCTACCAAAGCAAGATGATAGCTCAGAAATCAGTGAGTCACAAAGTACCCCCTCCACTTCAGATAAACTGCTTTTAGAGGAAAGTAACACAACAGAAAAAGCTTCACAGCAAGTAAGTGTAAATGATGAAAACACTTTGCCAAAACAAGATGTTAGCTTAGAAATTAGTGAATCACAAAGTGCTCCTTCCACCTTAGACAAATCACTTCTAGAAGAAGCTAATACTAAAGAAACAATAAACGAGTTTGCAGAAATTGATGTTGATGAGAGCAATTGGAATATCTCAGTGCCCTCAAAACAAAAAGAACTCTTTATTCCTGAAAATTATAGGCTTACCCCTTTTTTACCTAGTAAGAGCCTTGAAAATTTTTCTGGGCAAAAAATGGTTCTTGAAAGCGACAAGGATTACTTTGCTGTTCTAGAAACAACTCAAGGTCGAATACTCATCGACTTATTTGAAGAGCAAACACCTATAACAGTTAATAATTTTATTTTCCTAGCACTTAATCACTACTATGATGGTATACCTTTTCATAATGTCCTCCAAGACTTTATAGCTCAAACAGGAGATCCTACAGGAACTGGTCAAGGTGGGTCTAATTATTGGCTCGAGCTTGAAATAGCAACCAACTTAAGCCACCTAATAGAAGGTGTAGTTTCTATGGCAGGTGATGGTAACAAAAGCAGTAGCTCACAATTTTTCTTTACCCTTGGTCCTGCACCAGACTTAGATGGTCACTACACTATTTTTGGCAAAGTAACAGAAGGACTAGATGTATTAGAAAACCTACAACCCCTTAATATCCAAGATGAACCAAGTATTTTTGCTACGCTCCAAGACAGCCTTGCCCTGCTAGCCATACAAGGTATTGAGCTTACTGGTGATAAAGACATAAGCCTTGAAGAGTATATTATTGAACTGCATGGAAAATTGCCCCAAATCGAAGAGCGCTTTAAGCTTGATTTTGTAGACGCCATAATTCTAAATGACCCTGTAATTGATGAACTCTTTGTAGCTTTTTGGCCCATGCCCGATATGATTGAGCAACTTTATATTGTGGAAAGGTAAGGTTAGTTGAATAATCTTTTTAGGCGCTCGAGCAGACTTTGCATTTCAGAAATCCTAAAGATACTACCTACAAGAGCATAAGTTATAAGACCACTACCACCAGCTATTAAAAGTTGTAGAAAATGATTTAGCTGCTGTATCTTAAATGTTGGCAACAGCTGCAAAACCAAGTAAGCCACTGCAACAGCCAACAATGCCGAAGCCCAGACCTTGCAATTGTATTTAAATAACGCTTTAACATCTAAACCTTCATTACGCTGCAGTATATTAACAAGTACAATCATTTGTAACCATGCTACTAAAGCTGTACTCCAAGAAAGGCTAGCAATACCATAACGTGGTGCTAGCAAATAATAAAGTAAACCATTTAGCAGGCTAAATATTAAAGCAACAATAACAGGAATATGAACCTGCTTGCGTATGTAAAAAGGACGCATAAGCAAATTATTTAAACCCAAAGGGAAAACAGCTATACCTAAGGGAGTCAGTGCTATCACTGTATAAATTATGCTTTGCAACTGTCCTTCTGCTGGACGCCAGCTCCAAATCAGCTTCACGCTGGGTTCAGCAAGAATAAATAATAATAACCCTATAGGCACACATAAAAAACTTATAAATTGTAATCCTGAAAGTAATGTCCCCTTAAATTCATCTGGCATTTTAGAGGCATGAGTGCTTAATCTAGAATAAAAAGCCAAGGCAGGTGAAACAGCAAATAGCCCTATGACCAAGCTTAGAACCAGATTGGCGTTTTCGTAAGCTGTTACACTACCTATCGGCATACCACTAAGTAACTTAGTAGAAATAATATTTAAGACTTGTCTAGCACTTGTACTGAAAGCAAAAGGTAACATAAGCAAGAGCACTGATATAATTTGTGGATGCCAGAAACTTTGTAAGCGAGGTAAAAGTTGATAATTTATAAGTGGGGGAAGTTGCACCAAGAATTGTACAAAACTACCTAAAACCAAGCCTAAAGTGAGTACGTCAACTCTTTGGGGAAATAAAATTATAGTAAATATTACAGTCACATTTAGTAGCACAGGAGCCCAAGCAGGTGCAAAGAAACGCTCTTCAGCATTAAGTATACCCATAGCCAAAGCAGAAAAGGAAACGCCACTTAAAAAAGGGAAAATAAGTCTAGTTAGTGCAACTGTTAAATCATAGTCAATATCTGTATTACTTGCTAAAAGTAACTTTACTAAATAAGGCGCAAACCAAAGGGCTAGCACTAGTAAGATATTATTCAATAAACTTAGAATTATAAATAGAGCACTTATTAGTTTTTTAGCCTCTTCTTTAGGAAGAGAAGAATATGTTGGCACAAAGGAGCTTATTAATGCTCCTTCTGCTAAAAGCTCTCTAAAAAGATTGGGGATTTTCCAAGCTACAAAAAAACTATCTGTTAAATTACTAGGAAAAAATTGTACTATTAAAGAAGTGCGTATTAAACCCGTTATTCGACTAGCAAGAGTGCCTATCATTAGAGTTAGGGCTGCTCGAGTGCTACTTTTTTGATTGCTAGAATCATTCCTATAAAGAGTTTTATGCTTGATTTTATTTCTTTTCATGCAAACTGTAGTTTCGCTTTGTAATATTCTTGGGTTTGTTTAGAGGCATTTATAATTCCAAAAAATTTTCAGACACATAAAATGATAATTATTCCCACACTGTTTATACAACACCATTTGATGAATGAAAGCACTTGTCATCAAGCACGTATTGTAAGGGTTTAAGATTTTAAACCCCTACACTTGGCGCTCATAAAATTTGTAGTGTTTTTCTTGAGAGTGTATTCGAATTGCTTACATATTTTTGAGCGAACCAAGAGTAATAGCTGTGAAATACATTTCAGAAGAAGTTTATTATATAAGCTATGTAATTATTTCCAGATGAGTTATTGAAAGGACGTTTATGAAAGGACTTATACTAGCTGCAGGCTTAGGCACCCGCTTAAGACCTCTAACCAGCTTACGACCTAAGCCCCTGATTACTGTTGCTAATAAACCCATTATCCTACATGCTGTAGACAATTTAGTTAATGTAGGCATTACAAATATTGGCATTGTAGTAAGCCCCTTAACTAAACCCTACTTACAAGCTTCACTCGAGGAATACCCCCATGCCAACTTTAGCTATATATTACAAAATCCACCTGAAGGGTTGGCCCATGCAGTAAAGGTTTCACGGAGCTTTTTAGGCGATGAACCTTTTGTAATGTATTTGGGTGACAACCTTTTTGAGAAAGGCATAGGAGATTTCATAAAAGCCTTTGAACCAAAGAAGTGCAGTGCTGTTTTAGCCTTGGTAAAGGTAAATAATCCCAAGGCGTTTGGAGTTGCTGTTGTAGAAAAGGGCCATGTTGTTTCACTAATTGAGAAACCAACCCAACCTCCTAGCAACTTAGCAGTAGCTGGTGTTTATGTATTTGATAGTGCTATACACAAAGTAATTGATACCTTACCAAGGGGTGCTAAAAATGAATATCAAATTACCGATGCTATACAAGCGCTAATAAATAAAGGAGGAATAGTTGCACCAATAGAAGTGAAGGGATGGTGGAAAGATACAGGTGAACCTGAAGACATTCTTGATGCTAACCGCTTATTACTCTTAAAAATCAAGAATCATTGTTTGGGCAACATTAAAAACAGCAAGGTTATAGGCAATGTCATTATTGAAGAAGAGGCAATCATTAAGCATGCCAAAATTGTAGGTCCTGCTATTATTGGTAGAAAAGCCCACATAAAAAACGCTTACATTGGTCCTTTTACTAGCATTGGTGAGGGAGCTGAAATTATAGATGCTGAAGTAGAGTATGCTGTCATTGAGCAAAGAAGTTGCATCATAGGTGTTAAAACAAGACTGCAATCAAGCTTAATAGGTGCTGATGTAAAGGTGACTAGCCGTAACAGTAGGCCTAAAACACATCAATTAATAATAGGAGACAGAAGTTTAGCCTATTTAAATGAGTGAGCCATTATTGCTAATACGCTCCTTTGTGTTTAAAATAAGCTAAGTGAACACCCTGAAAGCAAATAATCTGGAAGAATGTGTAAGCTACTTATCTGAAACAGATAAAGAACGTTTGGCTTTAGCTGTTGAAGTGGCTGAAAAAGCACATGAAGGCCAGAAGCGCTATTCAGGTGAACCTTTTATCATTCACCCTATAGAAGTGACCAAAATCTTAGCTAGTATGCATCTCGATGCTGATGCCCTTGTAGCAGGCGTGTTACATGACACTGTTGAGGATACTTCTATGACCTTTGCTGAAATAGAAGAGGCTTTTGGAAAAGATGTGCGCCTTATTGTTGAAGGTGAAACCAAAATTAGTACCCTCAAGCTTAAAACTTTAAGCCGTGAACAGTCCCAATCTGAGAGCTTGCGCCGTATGCTCCTTGCTATGGTTAATGATGTGCGAGTTATTATTGTTAAACTTGCTGACAGACTGCACAACATGCGTACTCTAAAATATATGACAGAGCAAAAACAAAAGCTTAAGTCTAGGGAAACCCTAGAAGTCTATGCACCCTTGGCTACCCTAATAGGTATACAGCATATTAAAAATGAACTCGAGGATTTAGCCTTTTATTATTTATATCCCCAAGAGTTTGCTCAACTCGAAAATCAAGTTTACAATCATAGGCTCGAGCGCCAAGAGCAAGTAACTCGTTCACAGGAAATGTTGCAAGAACGCCTTGCTCAAGAGGGTATAACGGCTAGGATCTCGGGTAGATGTAAACACCTTTATAGTATTTATCATAAAATGCATAGGGACCAAAAAAGCTTAAAGCAAATTTTTGATCTAATTGCACTAAGAGCCATAGTTAAACCTAAAACAAATAATACTTTAAATGAAGAAGAAAGAGAAAAGGCAATTTGTTACCATACTTTAGGTATTGTACATAGCTTGTGGACACCAATTCCTGGTAGATTTAAAGATTACATTGGAGTACCTAAGCAAAATGGCTATCAATCTTTACATACCACTATCATTGGTTTTCAAGGTCAACCTATGGAGGTCCAGATTCGCACCCCTAGTATGCATGAGGTTGCAGAGTATGGTGTAGCAGCACACTGGGCATATAAAGAAGGTAATTCTGATCAAGAAGGGATTGCCAAACGTTTTGAATGGTTTAAAGCTCATATTCTTGACTTTCACTCGCTCGCTGATGATAGTGCTGATTCTTTTGTAGAAATTGTTAAAAATGATCTTTTCTCAGAAAGAGTTTTTTGCTTTACACCACAGGGGGAAATTATTAACTTGCCTCGTGGTAGTACTCCCATTGATCTAGCTTATCAAGTGCATACAGAGGTGGGACATAGTTGTATTGGTGCTCGAGTAGATGGTGCTCTTGTTTCTTTAAATTATCAACTTGAAAATGGACAACAAGTAGAGATATTAACCACAAAAAACCCTCAGTATGGTCCTAGCAGGGACTGGCTTAATGTTGTTAAAACTAAAAGTGCTAAGCAAAAGATTCGCCATTATTTAAGGCAAAAAGAAAAACAAGCGTCACTTGATAAGGGCAAACAAATGCTCAAAAACTCGCTGCGGCGCAAGAAACTCTCTATCATAAAGTATATGAGTAAGGATTTACTCAAGCAAACTACAAAGCAACTTATAAATACTGAAAACACTGATGAGTTATTTTTAGCTTTAGTTAATGAGCGCCTTACAACCAAACAAGTTATCGCAGCAATGGTCCCTGAGGAAAACAAAGAGTTTGTCAAAAAACAAGATACTTCTCGTTTACAAACGAATAATGAAGCAGGTGTATTTATTGAGGGCTTAAAGATTCCCGCCAAGTTTGCTAAATGTTGTTCCCCTAACCTTAATGATGCGATTGTAGGTTACATCACAAGAGGCAGGGGTGTTACTGTACACCGTTTAGGCTGTGCCAATTTACAAAAACTCTTTGATAAAGAGCCTGAACGCTTTCTCTCCGCTTCTTGGCAAGCACTCCAAGATTATCCTGTAGATTTTGAAGTGATCGCAAATGACAGGCCCGGACTCTTAAAAGATGTTTTAGCTGCTCTTGACAACATGAATAAAACTGCTCTTAAGGTTAGTGCAGATGTAAAAGATGATCGTAATAGTGCTCACATATTATTTCGCGTGGATGTAAACAGTGAAGAAGAAATTAACCATATCAAAGAAATAGTAGCTTGTGTTCCAGATATAAAAGATGTTTTTTGTACTCAAAAGTAAAGTAGTGCTTCACATGTAGTGATAAATTGATATCTATTTTTTCTATAAGATGAGTAATGCCTGGGAAAATGAGTGAGGTGAGAATGAGTATTTATAAGTCCTTTTGTGTCAGTTGTTTACTCTTAGCTTGGGGAACAACACAAGCAAGCTCCTTTAGTGTTGTGGGGGTCAAGGGTTTTATTGTATTAGATTGGTTTCAAGCATTTCAAACAAATGATTTTGTGATATATGGAGGTAGTGAGGGTGTCTTGGAAAATGCTGTAGTAAGTGGCCAACTAGATGTTGAATTTAGAGACTTTAAGCTTGGATTTACTATGAAGAATTTAGGTCTAGACCGACAAGGGCTTAAATTTCAAGTAACACACCGTAATGTGGTGGGATTAGTTACATTTGATAATACCCCACCACCACCTGAAAGCGATGCTCGCAAACTTAACTTTTTAGGCGCACTTTCACTCAGCTTTGAAAATATTCCTGAAGTAGCTGTTACCTATGTTCGGAATGTGCAAGAAGGAGGTAATGGTTTTATTTTGAGCACACTCGAGTTAGAAGTAGATGATCGTTATAAAAAAGTTACACCATTCCTTCCTGAATTGCGTTGGAAGTTAGGCTATGGTTTGGAAACTTCAGAGTTTAAGATTAACAGCATTGGGGATGAGACTCAACATAGGTTTTCAACAAGATTAAAAGCAAAGATTGTAACTGGAGAAGGAGGGATTGAGTTTGCTCCCGAGGCTCGAGCAGAACTAACTTATACTTCTCCAGAGGATAGTGATTCTAGCCTTGAACAGGAGTACTCGCTTGGAACAAAGATTTTACTTACTAAAACCGAAACAATTGAAACAGGTTTTAGCCTTGACCTAAAAACAGATAAGGAACCTGAAAATGAGGAAAACCTAAGCTTTTCTACTACTCGTTTTGCACCTTTGGCTTTTACCACTAGTGTATCTCGTAAAGGTGAAGAAGAAGGTCAACTTTTTACGTGGGGTCTAGATGCAGATTATAATGTAAGTCAAGAGCTTAAAATTGGGAGTTTTTATAGTGGCTCAACTGGCTTGGGTAATCTAAGGCATGTGTTAGGAGCAAATGTTGCCTATAATGAACAGCCTTGGTTTGCACAATTGAGTGCTAGTACTGGCCTGCAAAAAAATGAAGGTGAGGACTTTAAGCCTAATATGCGTTTTGTAGGGTCTTTAAATTATCGTAGTCAAAATGACTTGTCAATAGGTATTAGAGGTAATTTACAGTACCAAGCTGAGCTATTTACCAGCTCATTTGATGTAACAGGCAGTTATCAAATAGAACCTTTAGACATTAGTGCTTCTGGTGGAATACTATATTCACAAGATTTTTCAGCAAGGTTAAATCTAGACACATTTTATAATGTGTTTGATGATATTTCTTTGCACTTTACAGCAGGCTATCGCACAAACCTAAGTACAGATGACAGTAACATTACTTTAGGTGCAGGTCTGCGCTACGATTTTGGAGGTAGTAGCAAGTGATACAAAAAGTTTTATTAATGCTGGTTTTGGCTTGGATTAATTCAGCGCTAGCGCAAGTCGACATTGAGGCAACCCCTAATCCAGCTGAAGCTAGTGAAATTGTCACAGCAAGTGTCACAGGACTCCCTAGTATTGGTGGTGTCCTTGATTGGGGCGATGGTAATACAGAGGTTATTTTTTCTGATGGTGATTACACTCATAGCTACATGACTGCTGGTAGTTATATGATTATCCTTAGCGAAAATATTTCAGGCTTACCGGGACCAATACTTGCCCGAGAACCTATTACTGTACGACAAGCTGTTATTGATTTTGAAGTTAACCCAAACAACGCTGAGGTCGGTGAAGAGATTACAGCTACAGTAGAGGGTCTTCCAACAGGCTCGAGCGCCCTGGTTATGTGGGGTGATGGTAATACTGACTCTATAACAAGTGATGGGGATTATACACACACCTATGATAGTCCAGGTACCTACGATGTTCAATTGACAGATACAGGTGGCAACATTTTAGGACAAGATACTGTAGTTGTTCGTGCGCCCAGAATTGATTTTGAAGTTAATCCAAACAGTGCTGAGGTTGGTGAAGAGATCACAGCTACAGTAGAGGGTCTTCCGACAGGCTCGAGCGCCCTGATTATGTGGGGTGATGGTAATACTGACTCTATAGCAAGTGATGGGGATTATACACACACCTATAATAGTCCAGGTACCTACGATGTTCAATTGACAGATACAGGTAGCAACATTTTAGGACAAGATACTGTAGTTGTTCGTGCGCCCAGAATTGATTTTGAAGTAGATCCAAGCACTCAGCAGCTTGGTGAAGCTGTCGAAGCTAGTATAGAAGGTTTTCCAAGCAATTTTAGTGGTCTTATTCAATGGGGTGATGATACCTCAGAACCAATCAATAGTGATGGTAACTACCCACACACTTATGATTCACCTGGAACATATAATGTTCAATTGTTAGATACAGAAGGAAACTTACTAGGGCAAGACACAGTAAATATTGTGATGCGTGGTGATCTGGACGCAGATCCTACTGAGGCTTTGGTTAACGAGCCTGTTACATTTACGGCAACTAATTTATCCCCCGGTTTCGAACACTTAGTGGACTTTGGTGACGGTAATGAGTGGTCATTTATAGCTACTGCAAATGGTACGAGCACAAATACACACATCTATGATATGGACCACCCCATTGTAACTGCTCAGCTTTTTGGTATATTAAATGGTGTAAGAGTTCTACTCGACACCATTAGACTAAGTGTTAGCCAACCTGAAGCAAACGAAAACCTTAGCCATGAGGCATTTGATACACCTGCAGTAACTATCTTAATTGATTTTACGGCTGAGGAGCTGCTTTTAGGTGAAACTTACTTGCTTAGATTTGGTGATGGTAATGAACAATTGTTACCCGCTGTAGAAGAAACTGAAACCATTCAGCACGGGTATACTAGTGAAGGTACCTACACCGCACAGCTTTTTTTGCAAACAAGTAATGGAGAGTCGCTCGAGGCTACTGATACAGTTAATGCTCGCTGGATTCGTGGGGATGAGAATCTAAGCCTTATAACTGATGAACCTAAATCAGGCGAAAATACTGAATTCGAAGCAAATGAACTTGTTTCAGTGTACAGCTATGATATTGTTTTTGGAGACCCTGCCAATACCCAAACTCCAACCTTTACTGGTGTAAGCAATCAAAGCGCTAGTGTTGTTTATCCTGAAGTTGATGCCTATACTGCACAACTCTTTGTCACCTATCCTGATAACTTACGTGAACTTAGAGATACTGTAGTTATCGCAACTAGGGCAGGTTTTGCTATTACTGAATTTGATTGGGAGTTCTCAGGGGATTCTAGTCTTAGTGATGATGATTTTTCAGGTATTAGTGAAGTTGTTCAACTAAATGAGGGAGGGCTTACTGCAACACTTGATTACACCTTTGAAGGAGTAGGTGTTTTTGAAGCAACTATTAACGTTGAACGTAATAGTACTGTGTTAGAGACTGTTAATGTGGTACTCAGTGGATCACCTAGTGATCGCAGTTATACCACATTGCCATTACCAACAGATCAGGAAGGTAACTATACCTTAACATTGTCAGTATTAAATCCAGAGCAGATCTTTGCTTTACCTCCCCTCAGTTATGCCGTTATAGACAGCACTGATGCTCAGAACGTTAATGATGTAAATATTAACGACATTACGAATGGTAACAACACTCAACAGACTAATTTCTCAGATGTTCAAAAGCTTAACTTTGCTGGCTTCATTGTAGCTGTAACAGAAGTAAGTAACAGTGATTTAGGTAATTTTAGTGGGGAGGGTATATTAGAGGATTTTGTCTTTGCAGGCAGATTACAGACAGTCGAGGTACGTGTTGAGTTTGACAATTTAACTATACAAGAAGGAAATGTTGCTGGTCTTTATAATGTTTTAACGGGTCAAGCAATTCAAGATATCAGCGATAGTGTAAATCTTTCTTTACCTGCTGTTGTCCAGGGACTTGGTATACAGCTCAATGGTATGGTGCTTGATCCTAATGGTGCAAGAATTGATGGTCAAGCCTTTTTGCCTTTTAAGAAAAGTGGTGGAATTGAAGGGTTTAAGCTTAATACTCAAAATAGTCAGAATAGTGATAGTGAGTGGAAATATGTTCCTGTTAGGCGTTTTAGTGCAAGTAATGGGGGCTCGAGTGGTGGCATAGGTAATGTTAGTGGAGCTGAAACCCTAACTTACAAAGGTGTACCTGTAACAGGAAAAAGCATTTTTACAGCACCTGACCAAGATGCGACAGCTATACCAAGTGCACAAGGCTTAGATTTTAAAAATGCTGGTGGGGGACTGCCACCAAATCGTGTTATTTTCAAGAATCAACCTCTATCGCCTGAAGGTGACTTTAGCTACAGCGGTATTGCCCGAATCGACGAGGATTTTGCCATTGGCGAAACAGGGGTAGCTTTTAAAGCTAGGCAATTCCCTGTATTAATTGACTTATCAAAAGCTACTAATGAAGATCAATCTACACTAAATAGTGCCTATCGTGCTTGGGAAGAACCTGAGCAAAATCAAGAAGGCGGGTTTCAAGCAGGTTTTAACCTTGCTGAAGCTGGCAGCCCCCCCTCCACGCCCTACACAAGTGCCCAGTGGATGGGGCTTGTTTTTCCAGATGCACATTTGCGGTCTAATAACCTTGGCTTGAATCAAATAGAGACTGATACAGCTTGGGTTGCAGCTGGTTTTCAGAGCTTGATAGCTAAAGCAGGTGATGCCGTAGGTGATGCAGAATTTGGCGACTGGAATGTTGATCTACTTAATTTAGTTGTTGGCATTAAAAACTCCATCCTTATCGATGCAGGTGCTCTAGGAGAGGTTTACTTACCTTTCTTTGATGAGATGATGCGTGTGAGATTACACCAAACTAATGGGGGTGGGAGTACCATGAAAGCTATTGCCCCTGTTGCACATGTCTACGGTCACACAGCGATTATTGGTGAAGGTGCGGTTTTCTTTACATATTCAGGAAATGTTTTACTAGGCTTTAATGATGCCAAGTGGGCATTTAATGGTAACTTGGATGCTCCTACACCCCCTTCTTCACCATCTTCGGGTGAAGGTTTATTAGGCCCAAATACTTTCAAAGCTCCGGGCACACAAAATGTAACTAGGCTAGATTTCATTAAAGAGAATTATAAGCGCAAGTTCCACATTCGTAACCTTGTACTAGAAGCTAATGGTGATGCGAATATGGTTAAGCAGCAGGGCAATAATTTTGTTCCAACAAATAAAATGGCACTTTTTGAAGTGCCCAACCTTAATTTTTTGAATTTTCCTTTCTTAGATGGTGGTGCGTGGATTTCACTCGAGCAACAGGGAACAACCTACACACTGGGTTTAGAAGGCAAGCTCGAGCTTGCCAGTAACCTTGGAGGTATTAGCGCCTCAACACACTACAGCTTCAAAAATGGTCAAGAACAGATTTGGGAGTTTGAGGGAGCTGTAAATGCAGATGTAAAAGCAGTTCATTTCAGCCTTGAGGTAGGTGGTGAAGTCGACTTAACTAATAAGGATATATTTTTCTATGCTGTGGGTAATTTAACTATTGAGGAGCTTTTCGAAGTTCAAGCAGAGGGTGCATTTGGACGACAGCAAGGTGAACGCTATTGGTTTATCTCTGCGGCACTCAATTTTGATGGTTTACCCATTGTTGATACGGGTTTTGTAGCTTTCTACTCATTTAAGGGCGGGATTGCACATCACATAAAACATTCTTTAACAGGCAATTGCTCTATACTTGATACACAAACGCTGGTGAAAAATGCTAATGATTGCGTTGATTTTAATAATGACTGGACTTTCCTAGCTGGAACAGTTCTAGCTCCCTCAGAAGGATATGGTGGAGATACTACAATCCACGTCTCAGGCGAACTTATCATTTCAGAACAGGGAGGTGTAGATATAGTTGGACAAGCTTGGTTAGGTAAAAGCTTCAATCAGGGTTACAATGGTAATAAGAACCCCCAAGCCGCCGCGCACTTAGGCTTCAGCAAAGAACGTGTGGTTCTGACAGCTTGTGTAGGACCCTCAGGTAGTAGCCAAGGTGCACCTGCAAACGCACAAACTATTAGTTGTGAAGGTCTTGACCCATTGCGCTACCCTACTGATAGTGTAGCCATAGCAGAATTTAAAGGTTGGGGTGGCCTCTTAATTGATTGGACTAATGATCAGTATTATTTGGCTGTCGGACACTACAACAATCGCGTACAAGCAAAGTTCTTTGGCTTAATATATCGTGAAGGCTACCTTGTGGCAGGGACTGGTCTTCCTTCAAGTTGGCTACCTGATATTGCCCAATCACAGCCTGGTATTGGCAGTGGCTTTTATGCAGGTCGTGCTACAGGTTACAAGTGGGATTTTGAGTACTCTTGGGGAAAGATTTGTACGAGAACCGTTTGGGCAGATGTTGATATAGGTAGTGAGATGAACCTTTTCCTTGTTCCTAGCCCTTTTTCTATGGGTGCAGATGTTGCCTATTGGGTGAGCGTTGGTGTAGGTTATGATGGTTGTGTTATTCATTTAGGAGTACGAATAGCAGGTAACTTAGACGCAAGCATAATTGTTTCACAACAACTTGGCCAACTTACTGGTAACTTTGATGGCAAAATCCAAACTAAGAAACTTTTTGGAGATGGCTACAATAATCTAATTAATATTGATATAGGTGTAAAAATCACCTTATGGGAGTGATTAATAAAATGCATAAATTTTTAATACATCTCTTAATAATTCTAGGTTTTTATTTTTTCAGTTTGAGCTTAGCACAAGAGACATCAGTGCTAGCACAAGGAACAGAAAATAGCGTAATCCTACGCTGGTTTCTGCCAGACAATTACTTTCCTGATAGTGGTTTTACTATAGAAAGAACAGGGCCAAATGGCGAACTGAATCTTATTGAAATTGCTTCTCCTATGTCCCAAGAATTAGCCATTGCTAGTAACTTCATAGAAGAAAAGGAGTATTCTGAGCTTGTAGAAGCATTTACCCGCACTAGTGATGTTCTTTCAGAAGAGGATGCTACTAATGAAGCATTTGGGCGAGTAGCTCTAACATTAGGGACTTTTACTAGGTTAGGCTGGGCACAAGTTTTAGGCACTTTTTATGAAGATATGGATGTTCAAGTAGGAGAGACTTACACTTATCGTGTTCTAGCAACAACTCTAGACATTCCTATTGTAATAGGTGAAGCACAAGTTATAGTTACTCCTCAACCACCCTTGCCAAATGTGCAAGGAATAACTGGTAGTGCAGATAGTGTAGGCATTAACCTCCGTTGGGATCTTGTAAAACAAGGATTTGTAGTTGGTTACAAAGTTTATCGAGTAGGACCTGATGGGCAAGAACTTGATCTTGCTGTAGATGGTCTTTTTATCACTGAACAAGAAGACCCAGACACAGGAGAACTAGTACTACCTGAGGTTTTTTTACAAGATAATGATGTACTTGCAAACACAACCTATAGCTATACAGTGAGTGGCATAACTGTCTTTGGACAGGAAACTCCACGCTCTGAGCCACTAGAGGTGTTTTTCCCGGACCCTGTAGCGCTCGAGGTACCACTCATAACAGCTGTTGATACCAAAGATAATGCCCTTGAACTTTTCTGGGTTCCACCTGCTGATGAACGTGTTATAGGAATAGGTGTGGTTCGTTACCTTGACCCTTTAGGAGATTCCGAATTACTTACACCTAATTACTTGCCTCCTAATACAGGTTCTTATTTAGATAACTCTGTTGATGGTGGAGTGCATTATTATTACGGTCTCATTACAGTTGATAAAAGTGGGCGAGAGTTTGGCCCCAGCCCTGTATGGGCTGCTCAGGGCATAAATCTTGACCCTCCCTCAGCCCCAAGTAATTTACGACTAGAACCCACTGAGGAAAATCTGAAGCTAACTTGGGATGCTTCACCTGAAAAGGATGTATTAGGCTATCAGATTCTTTTGGTTCGTGATGATGATTTACAAAACCTTATCTTGTTAACTGAAGAGTATGTGCTAACCACAACTTACACTCATGATGTTCCTGCTGGCACACTTAATGAATTTGGTTTTGTTGTACGTGCTGTGAACAGCAGCTTTGTGGAAAGTACTGTTTCTAACGTGGCAAAAGGACGACTTGTTGACAAAACCCCACCTGATCGCCCCTTGCTTGCTGATATACAAGCACGTGAAGGCAGCGTTTGGCTCGAGTGGGCTTTTACCTCTAATCCAGATATTAAGACTTACCGTGTGTTACGTAATTTACAAGGGGAGGAGGATTTTACTGTCATAAGAAAAGACTTACCAGCAAACAGCTTTGAAATAATAGATGGTGACGTAACCCCCGGATTTTTGCATACATATACCCTTGAAGCAATTGATGCCAGTGGTAATATTTCAGAACGAGCTTTTACTTTATCGGCAACACCTTTTGACCTCACTGCTCCTGAGAAGGTTAAAACCATTAGTGCAATTTTATCACAAGATGGTGGCGTGCAAGTGACATGGCAACTTTCCTCTAGTGAACAGGTGCTTTTCTTTGTAATAGAGCGTTCAAAAACACCAGATGGTAGTTTTATTCAAGTTTCTGACATTTTATTACCAGACAGGCTTGAATTTATTGATCCTTCTGGTAGGAAAGGTCTTTTTTATAGAGTGATTGCTATTGATCCAGCAGGTAATTTTAGTTCGCCATCTGAAGTAGTGGAGGTGAGGTGATAAGATAACTTTTGCTCATCAGTAAGATTAGTAGAGCATGCTTTTTTTCTATGATATAGTAGCTATGCTGCCATAAATTTGGTGTAGCTACTTCATGTCTAACATCAGTTTTTTAATAACCCCTAAGAAAAAATAATTTTGTGCTTGCCCAAGTGTCATTCATCAAATCTTAGAGTCAAAATAACAGAGGTAATTAACCAACTACAATTGGCATAAAATATTATACTCAATTCAAGATTTAGCCTCAATAAATAGACCTTTTAAAGGGAAACTATTTTTCAAACACCTTCTAGTGGCTCTAAACATCTCCTACAAATCCATAGTAATCTTTTGCAATGCTAGGATAAGACTCCAAAACAATTTCTTTCTTTAATAAATCATATGGGTAAGTTTCTTTAATTTTCACAAATAACTTACATATAGCCTTTGCTGAAGATGGATAATCAATTAAAATTCCTGCATTATGTGCTGTAATTCTTTCTGCCATTGCCCCAAAGTTATAAGCTATTGGTAATAGCCCATATTTCCAAGCTTCAGATAAGGTGTAGCTATAAGTTTCTGGCCAAACGCTTAATAAGGCGGCAACTGAACATTGCTTTTCTTGGATAATGTTTCCTAGATTGTCTCTTTCATATATACCAGTAATTTCAATATTGTCATATGCCTCTAAGGGTTCATCATGGTAGGTGTTGCCAATCACAATAAACTTTAGGGGCAACTTTTTCTTGCTAGCTATTTCAGCACACTCTCTAAGAAGGCTATAGCCCTTGTGAAAGCCAATTTGTCCGAGCCAAGCTATATTTAAAATGTCGGAGCTATCAACAACCCCTCTTCCCGAAGGTACTATTTTGTCTTCAGGATGAGGTTTAACCACAATATTATCTAGTTTTAAATATTTTCTAATGCGTTTACATGTATCATTTGAAGGAACAAAGACTCTTCTTGCTGCTCTCAACAAATCCTCTGAGTGCTTGCGCCAATTTCTAATTTCCCAATCAAAATCTTTTAAATTAGCAGCAAACGCTTTGTGAGCTCCATTATTTCTTATACACTTATTGCAACCTCTGTAATTAGGTTCAAAGCAGTACCTATTTTTTTCATTGATTAGGTTAACTCTGGGACAAATAAAATAATAGTCATGTAGGGTAATATCAAACTCCACCTCTAGGTCTTTTGGTAAATCCCAAATTAAATTACTGCTGAACTGAAGTACATGGTGATAATGTATATGCCACACCTTAAGTTCTTTTAGGTCTTTGATAAGCTCTTTATAATCTTCATCCATTCTGTACCTAAGTGTAAGTTGCTGATTATCTGAAAAAGCCAAAGACCATAAATTAGAGGCTTTGTTTGTAGTGAGTAAAAGTACTGACTGGTTTTCCGTCTTTAAAAACCTTGTCAGGTCCTCAATACTAGTCTTAATGCCTCCTCCTAAAGTATGAGCAATAAATAAAATAACCCTTTTTGAAGTCCTAGTTCTGCTATAAGAGGCTATTATCTCTTTTATTACAGAGTTTCTAAGCTTTATTAGGGGGTCCTCTACTTGAAATAACTCAATTTCTTTTAGATAATCTGGATATAAACTTCTTATCTTATTAAGATTTTCCTCAACATATATTTCTCGTTTGTCCTCAAAAGATCTTGCCCCATAATGCTTAATAAATACATCAGTTGCTAAAATATTGTAATAGCCAGAGCGCCTTGCTCTTATAGAAAAGTCATTCTCTTCACCATAACCCTTACCCCACAACTCCTCGTTAAAAAAGCCCATCTTTTCAAGGGCCTGCCTTTTAATATACATGCAAAATCCATGAGCAGTAGGTATTTCTATAACTTTACCTCGGTTTATTGCATAAAAAAGATCATTTAGTTCTTTTAAAGTAAACCCAGCAGGCAAATCATTGTCTATATTTGCTGAAGGAAAACTATAAGCTGTAGCGTTATTAGAAAATGGTGTAACAGTAGCAACTTTTGTATGAGAATAGGCAGCAGAATAAAGACGGTCTAACCAAAAGTCAGATACTACAGTATCAGAGTTAAGTAGTACAACATCATGAATTTCACTAAGCTTCATTCCTTGATTAACACTCTTCACAAAACCCTTATTGACATCGTTTTTTATAAGAATAATACTATGGTGATTTTCTAAGTCTTCAAAATACTTTTTAAGAGCATCATTGGGAGAGGCGTCGTCTATTACAATTAATCTAAACTTTATATCAGCATTTTGAGAGTTAAGTACACTGTTAAAGCACTCTATGGTTTCCTTATAGCCCTCGTAAATTGGCATAACAACGTCAACTATTTTAGAAGTGCCTAGACTTTCACTTTTAGGGTCAGCATCAAGTAACACAGTAGATGAGGTATGAAAATTGGCTCGTAAATCATCAAATAAAGGTGCGATATTATCCTGCTGTAGCCACTTTATTTCATGATAGTATTGCATCAAGCCATCAACATCTGGTAGCAACTTTTGAATTGAGTTCAGTGCTCTAACTAAAGAAAATGCTGACATCATGTATTTAGGTGTGTCTAAAACAGTTTCATTAGTTTCAGCAATAGTTAACTTAAATTCCCATGCAGCCTTAACTCGCCATTTGTCTGGGGCTTCGAAACGAAATCCTGCAGTGCTAGCAGCTGGGTACACTTTCTGTATATCTGGTCTTTTTAAGTTTACATGGGTTGTTTGTATAAATTCACCATCTAACCAAACATCTAATCTAATTTTCTGAGCTGGATTAACTTCATTCACAATCCAGCCACTTATTGCATCCGGAAAAACAGCCTCTAGATGACCAACATACTGAGTATCACTTTCTTTAATGCTATCTTTATAGCTTTTTTCAACAAGTGAATCCGCTATACCTTCAGCTATTTGATTTGGGAAACGCTTCTCTAAAACACCAAAACGTAAATAGTGAAAAAAGGGGTGAAACCCAGATTCTTCCACATCTTTGTACCTTTTTACATAGTAAATAGGATCAAAATAGGGAGTTGGATTACAACCTTTTCTCCATCCTATGCGTACAAAATGATGAAGAGGGCTCTCTCCTTCAGGTATTAGTTCAGCGTTTTGCTCAACATAATAAGCTTCATTGAATGCAGCAGTTTCTTTTACTAGCTCAAGCTGCTCAATAAAACCACTAAGATAATGACCTTCCCCCTTACCAACACGCAAGTAATGCAAGAAAGGGTTCATATCCCCCACATCTTCTGCATGTTTTGCAAGGTATTTTTGAATATCAAAATCAGCAGAAGGATTTAAACCTTCACGCCAGCCTGTTACTAGAAAATGCTGTAAAGGATCCTCATCTATAGCTCCTGCTTGTTCTTTGTAATAAACAGGGTCAAATAAATCACTCTGACTTACAATGGCAATGTCTTCTGCAATATCTTCTGCAATTTGATTTGGGAAACGGTATTCAAATTGACCAAAACGTAAATAGTGAAAGAAAGGGTTAAATCTAGTTGCTGCTATGTCCTTGTAGGAAGTCAAATAGTAATTGACATCAAATTTTCCATTAGGATTACAACCCTCTTTCCAACCTACACGCATAAAGTGATGAAGAGCTTCTTCCCCTTCAGGAACCCTATTCGCATTGTTCTTAAGATAATAAGCTTCATTAAATTCGCCGGTTTGTCTTACAAACTCGAGTTCCTCAATAAAATGACTAGGAACATAACCCTTTTGCTTTCCCTCAAGCAGGTAATGTAAAAGTGGATTAACATTTGCTTGTTTAACTTCCGGGTTCATCTCAAGGTAATCACTGACATTAAAATCTTGAGATGGATTTTTGTCTTCTTGCCATCCCTTGTGTAAAAAGTGCTCTAAAGGTGTTTCGTTTTCATTTATTTCTTCACCATAGTTTGCAAGATAGTAATCTTCATTAAAATACCCACTATCTTGAATAAGCTTAATATCTTCAGTGGAAATAGTTTCTGCTCTATCTAAAGACATAATTAGGTGCTTTTACTATTATACCAATCCCAAGCAGTGCCTAGTATTGTTTCAAGAGCTGAAAGCTTTGGTTTCCAGTTTAAGGTGGCTCGAGCTTTCTCTGCACTAGCTACCAACACAGGAGGATCACCAGGCCGTCTGGGGCATAACTTATATGGTACAGGCTTGCCTGTTACTCTTTCAGAAGTATCAAGTATTTCTTTAACAGAATAGGCCTTGCCAGTACCTAAGTTAAAAGCCTCAGAAGCACCTCCCTTGGCAAGGTAAACTAAAGCTGCCACATGCGCACTAGCTAAATCTGTAACATGTATATAATCCCTTTGGCAAGTCCCATCAGGAGTCGGATAATCATCACCAAAAACTTCCAAATGGTCAACCTCACCATTAATTGCCATAAGTGTTCTAGGAATCAAGTGAGTTTCAGGATCGTGACTTTCACCTATTTCTCCTTGAGGGTCTGCTCCACAAGCATTAAAATAGCGCAAGGCAGTCCATTTAATATCGTGTGCAACTTCAAAATCTTTTAGCATACGCTCCATGAACAATTTAGAAGCTCCATAAGGACTAATAGGATTTTGAGGAGCATCTTCAGAAATAGGTAATTTTTCAGGCTCACCATAGGTGGCACAGGTACTAGATACCACTATGTTATTTATATTGCTATCGCGCATAGTCTCTAAAAGATTCAAGGTACCCACTATATTATTGCGAAAGTAGCTCCCCGGATCACGAACAGACTCTCCTACATAAGCAGAAGCAGCAAAGTGTATAACCCCATCAGGTTCATACTTGTCAAAAACTTGTTTTAAGCGTGATTTATCTGCTAAATCCCCTTGTTCAAAAGGTCCCCATTTTATGAAATCTCTGTGTCCTGTAGAAAGGTTATCTAAAGTGATAGCTTCAGTACCAGCTTTTGCTAATTCCTTGCAGGTATGGCTACCTATATAACCTGCACCTCCTGTAACAATTACTTTCATATATCATTCCTATCAATATCGATTAAAATCAAAGCGAATTCAACAGCATAATAAATAATTATACTACTGGATCAAAATAGTGAACGCTAGCACATCTCCATCTTGGGTTAGAATATATTGCCCTTCTTTATATTCAGGCATTTGTTGCATTACTAATGTTTTAAACCATTTATACTTACCTGATCCCCTCTCAAATCCAAAGTACCTGCTAAATTTTTTACCTTTATTTATACTTGGGGGAGGTGCAAGTACGTCTATTGCTGGAATAAGTAGCAATGTGGTTACATCTAATCCCTTTTTTAAATCCCCCTGCTCATCAACAAAGAATTTTTTGACAAACAATGCTATGTACTGGATTTGGCTACGATAGCGATTGAGGGTTGGCTCAACCATATCTCTGTGTGATTTTGCTATTTCATCTCGAAGTAACCTTTTTACACTTGTCTTTATCATACTCCATATAGCCCCTGTATTACCTCTTTGAACTGCTCGTTTGTAGGGCAGTACAACAAAAGGATTATCTGGGGTGGATTGTCTTGCTACTTGCTCGAGTATACGAGCAAATAGTTTATGCCGAAAAAAAGAGTTAGTAATTATTTGTTCCTCAAAATGCTCCTTTACCACCCTACTCCACATCTGTTCTTCCTCATTACTGGTATCACATTGAAGATATGTAGTAGCAACTACCAAAATATCATCAGGGGTCTTCCATACAACACGATAGACGAGATAAATAACTAAAGAGCTGAGCATTAAGAACAAAGCAGCACCTAGTACCTCATGTAACAAAGCAGACAAATCAATAAATGTAAGAAATGTCAACAAATACATTTTAAACTCACTCTCTGCTGTCCTCTTTCAGAGAACAGGCTTTGGGGATTAATGTTACTTCAACAAAAAATTACCATACCCAATTATATTAGGGATAGCGTTATAGTTAGCAAGGAAAGCGCTCTCCCTATCGCCACTGCAAGGTTGTTTATATGACCATTCAAGCTCTTAAATAGATTAGCAGCAGTTACCAGGCAAAAATCTACAGCTAACAAACTGGGAAGCAATTTCAAAACTGTAGACTTAGATTTGCATTGACTGCTCAAATGCACTTTTGATAGGGGTTAGGAAAAATATGCAATAAAAAAGCCTGTTCGAGACAGGCAAAGAAAGGAGGAATCTACAATGCTAAGAAGATTCTAAAAATTTGGAGATGACAAAACTGTCAAAGTATACTTTTCGTTTATTGCAGTTTTCCCATAAAAAGTCCCTAGAAGTGATAAATCGAGGTAATACAAATTCAAGAACTTTATTTTTGCGTAAAATTACCTCCTACCAGCACAAGGTCATATTGATTACGCACTTCTCCAATATAAGGTGAGAACCAAATCTCACTGCGCAACGTTTCTAGTATTTCACCTTCTTCTCCTAGTTTACGACTTTCTAGGTTAATAACATAGACATTAAACTCACCTACATTAAGACGTACAGTACGCTTGTCTACAACTGTATAAGCATATTCAGTGGTAAAATTGATCCTATTTTTATGAGGCGGTGCTTCAGTGAAGTATATTTCTGCACTACTTCTACCCTGCCAAGAAGCCCCCACTCTTAAGTCATCTTGAGCAGGCAATTCCTTGATAGGAGGATTTAAGTTAAGTTCATAACCTGGGCCTTCTTCGCGAGATAAAAATACACCACTAGCACGATATTGTTTGTAAGAGAGTAGATTAAGGCCAAGTCCTAGAATACTTGTAACAATATATCGCTCACCTCCTAATACTTTAGGACCTTGAACACGTCTAATAACACGTTGGGTATCTAAACTACTACCATCAGGCAAATATTCCCAGGTAATACCTGTTTGGTGGGGATAAAAGCTTGAGGGTTGATCTAACTCTTCTACTGTAACCTTAGACCCATTACCTGTAGCAGGTAGACAAGAGACCATAAACAAACTTAAAAAGACTATCGAGCTTAGAAAAGTGCTTTTAAACAAATTCTTTAACCTTTGCCAAAAGCTATAAGTAGTTTGGTAAAAATCTCTATTAAACAAATTTCTTCCCATCAAACCTAATCTTATGCCAAGTTCCTATGAGCATAGCATGAAGGTTGCTAAGTTTTTAAGATCGAGTCAGACAAAGTCCTAACCTGCATAATTCATTTGCTTGCCTTATAATTCTTCTTTAAAGAAAATACCAATTTCTCTTTCAGCTGTAGCAGGGGCATCTGAACCATGAACTATATTTTCGTCTATTGTAGTAGCAAAATCACCACGAATAGTGCCAAGCGCAGCATCAGCAGGATTGGTTGCACCCATCATTTTACGCCATTGGGCAATGACACCTTCACCTTCTATAACCATTGCTACTACAGGACCACTAGTTATAAAGCTTACTAGCCCTTCAAAAAATGGTTTGCCTTTGTGTTCACCATAGTGCATTTCTGCTGTTTCGCGACCAATTTGCATAAGCTTTAAAGCAATTATTTTGAAACCTTTGTCTTCTATAAATGAGATAATTTTACCTGTAAGACCACGCCTTACACCATCAGGTTTAACCATTGCATAGGTACGTTCTATTGCCATGTTTATGATTAATGCATAATTAGGCAGCAAAAATCAACCCTCAAGGTAGTTCCGCCAAGCAATATCCCCACCATTAACAACAAAATAAGGATTAAGCAAATTGTCCTTATTATAGCGCAGAGGCTTGCCTTGTAAGGTGCTTACCACTCCTTTTGCTTGTTCTACAACACACTGAGCAGCAGCAGTGTCCCACTCCATAGTAGGACCAAAACGGGGATAAATATGGGCTTTACCTTCAGCAACAAGGCAAAGTTTTAGAGAGCTACCTACAGAAAGGGTGTTAATCTTAAAGTCAGCTCCTAGCCGTTCAATAAATGCTTCCGTCTCTGCATTAGCATGGGAACGACTAGCTACTAGCTTTAAATCTCCTTCCTTATATGGCTTAACCTCTATGGGAGTTGGTTTACTATCTTCGATTTGCTTAAAAGCACCTTGCTCAACAACACCCCAGTAAGCTGTATTTAGAACAGGTGCATGTACAACTCCAAATATAGGGACACCTGATTCAATTAGAGCAATATTGACTGTAAATTCACCATTGCGTTTTATGAATTCCTTAGTACCATCAAGAGGGTCAATTAGCCAAAAACGTTGCCAGCTTTGACGCTCTGTTAACGCTATAGTTTTTGATTCCTCTGAAAGTACAGGAATGTCTGGAGTTAGCTGTTGAAGGCCTGTTATTAATACATTATGCGAAGCCAAATCTGCAGTAGTAAGAGGAGAGTTGTCATCTTTGTAAGTCGTTTCAACCTCAGCCTGTTGGTAAATTTCTAAAATGGCTTGTCCCGCTTGCTTGGCTAGCTCGAGCGTTGGATTAAGAATTTCTGTCATTTATTAGTTAGTCATCGCTAGTCTTTTTTAAACCATAGGTACTGGTCTTGCAAAAATAATTTCTTCATTATCTACAGTAATGATAAGTTCCTCATCACTGTTGTTGACTATAAGCTCGAGCGCAAGGGGGTCTTCTATATACTGACGAATGGTTCCCCTGATAGGCCTAGCACTAGTGGCTTTTGGTATTTTACTAACTAGGAAAGAGGCTACCTCACCTGAGAAAATAATACTTATGTCACGACTTTTAAGCTCATTTTGAATCTCAGCTAGCATTTGCTCAGCTATGTTTAAGAGAGCAATTTCATTAAAGCTTTCAAACCCAATAGTTTCATCTAATCTATCTATAAATTCAGGGGCAAAAACATTTTTTAAAGGTCCTTTTAGATCAGCCTCCAATTCTTGAAAACCTATTTGGCCACCTTCATTGAAACCAGTATTACTAGTCATAATCAAAATTACACGTCGAAAATCTACTGTTCGACCTACTCCATCTGTCAAACGCCCATCATCAAGAATTTGCAAAAATAGATTGTAAACGTCTGGGTGGGCCTTTTCCATCTCATCTAATAGCACTACAGAAAACGGTCGTCTGCGCACAGATTCTGTTAGGCGTCCACCTTGATCATAACCTATATAACCCGGAGGAGCACCAATAAGTTTTGAGGTGGCATGAGCCTCTTGATACTCAGACATATCCAAGCGTATAAGAGACCTCTCACTACCAAAAAGCTGGACAGCTAGTTGCTTGGCTAGAAAGGTTTTTCCTACACCACTAGGGCCTAGGAATAAAAAAGAAGCAGAAACGCGGCTTCGCCCACCTAAACCAACTTTTGCACGCCTTAAGGCAGCCAACAAAGCCCTAATAGCCTTACTTTGCCCTACCACAATCTCTTCAAGGGTTAATTCAAGGTCAGTTAGTTTTTCATTGTTGAGTTCATCTGTATATATGCCCCCCCAAGAATCTATTACAGCTTCTATATCTTCACGAGTAACAACAGGCGTGCCATTATCTATTTCTTTTATTGAAAAGCCAAGTGATTTATTGAGTCTAGTACGTGCAGCAGCCTCATCGATAAGATCTATTGCTTTATCTGGAAAATTTCTACCTGGTAAGCTATGTTCACCATAACGTACAGATAAAGATAAGACCTCTTCAGGAATTATTACTCCATGATGTTGCTCATAGCGCTCACGCAAGCCTTCTAAAATACCTAAAGTTTGCTCAGGGCTAGGCTCTAGAATAATTACAGATTGGAAACGTCTTTCTAGAGCAGCATCTCTCTCAATATAGCGCTGGTATTCAGAAGCAGTTGTTGCACCAATAACCTGCACCTCTCCCCGTGAGAGCGGTGGTTTTAAAATATTAGCAGCATCAAGCGTACCCTCTGCCCCACCAGCTCCTACTAAAGTATGTATTTCATCAATAAAGGCTATTACTTTAGCGTTTTTTAACTCGCTTATTATATTACGTAAGCGCTCCTCAAACTCTCCACGATATTTTGTACCTGCTACTACATTAGATAAATCTACAGTTACTACTCGAGTACCTATAAGATTAGGTGGTGTATTTCCTTCTAAAATTGTTTGTGCTAGAGCTTCAACTACAGCAGTCTTACCTACTCCGGGTTCACCTATTAGCAAAGGATTGTTTTTAGTACGTCGTGAAAGAATTTGTATTACTCGCCAAATTTCTTCATCGCGTCCAATTACCGGATCAAGCTTGCCTTCTGCAGCTTCTTTGGTAAGGTCTCGAGCATACTCTTCTAAAAAAGGAGTTTTGGTATCTTCAGATTTAGGATTCTTATCTGTAGCAGCTAGTATACGCCAACGGACAGTATCCACATCACGAGTTAGATTTTGTAAAATACGATAAGCTACTCCATCACCTTCACGTATAACACCTAGCAAGATATGCTCTGTGGCAATTACATTACTACCAAGGCTTCTAGCCTCACTGCCAGCAAGCTCCATAACTCGTCTAGCTTTTGGAGTAATGGCTGCAGTTTCATTCCGAGCTAAACCGTCACCACGACCAACTATTTCTTCTACTTGCCTACGTAAGCCCTCGTGAGTAGCCCCAAATTCACTTAAAACTTTATAAGCCGTTCCACCTTCACGCATTAGTCCTAAGAGCAAGTGTTCAGGACCTATCATGGTGTGCCCTAACTTTGCTCCTTCTTCTCGAGCAAAGTGAAATACAAGCCTAGCGCGATCATCATAACGATTCAATACAAACCCCTTTCAGGGTATTACTACAATCTAAATTGACAATTCGTTTACTTTTTTGTAGGCTTGCTTGAGCAAGTAACCATTGAATGCAAACCATAGATATTATAGTACCCTAACATAGGGTTTATAGTGAAGGGTTAACTGCATATATCTTAAAGTTAACATTTTTTACCAATACACTCCTACTTATACTTAATTATAGAAAGGTTTTTAATAAGATTAATTTCACTTTGAATAACTTGTTGATTGTTTTGGCTCAAAATTAGTATGATCACCTTTTGCATTAAAAACTATATTTATAAAACATCAAAGTCTTTACATTAAATATTAGAATAAATTTTTTATGTTAATGAGGTTAATCTTTTCTTATAAGCAAACCAGCACAATCTATGTTTGGTTAAATTTTGACTTTAGTGCTGTTGCAGAACTACTTTTGAAAATTAAGTTTTTGTGAGGCTTATGCTGATCTCGCTACAAATTCTAACTACAGAAACAGAGGGTGATTCATGTACCTACAAGACATCATCTTAAACTTAGATCGTTTTTGGGCGTCCCAAGGTTGTGTTATTGTACAGCCTTATGATACCGAGGTAGGTGCAGGTACATTTTACCCTGCTACTTTTTTAAAATCCTTAGGTAAAGAACCGTGGAAAGCTGCCTATGTAGCACCTTCACGTCGCCCTACAGATGGCCGTTATGGTGAAAACCCTTATCGTTTTCAGTATTATTTTCAGTATCAGGTCATTATCAAACCTTCTCCACGCGATATTCAAGAGCAGTACCTACAATCACTTTATAGTTTAGGTATAGAGCCTAAAGCTCATGATATTCGTTTTGTAGAAGACAATTGGGAATCACCTACCTTAGGTGCATGGGGACTTGGGTGGGAAGTATGGATAGATGGTATGGAGATTACTCAATTCACCTACTTCCAACAGGTTGGAGGCATAAATTTAAACCCTATTTCTGTAGAGTTAACTTATGGCTTAGAGCGTATTGCTATGTATTTGCAAGATAAAGCTCATGCTTATGAGGTTAATTATGCCTTAGATGTAACACTTGGTGACCTAAGGAAGGATTTTGAAGATCAGCACTGCAACTATAATTTCAACTTTGTCAACTCCGAATTACAGCGCCAATTTTTTGAAAATTATGAAGATGAGGCCCAAAGGCTTCTAGAGCAAAACTTAGTCTATCCTGCTTACGAATTTGTACTTAAAGCCTCACATACTTTTAACTTACTTGATGCTAGGGGGGTTCTCTCCCATACTGAAAGGCAAGATTACATTCAAAGGGTAAGAAAAATTAGCGAAGCCACTGCTAAGTGCTATCTTTCCTTAATTGAGCCCAAAGATGAAAGGGTTGAGTTAACTGATGAGGAGGTAGCTTAAAATGGCAGAGCTTTTGTTTGAAATTGGCACTGAGGAACTGCCAAGCTGGTATGTATTACAAGCCAAAAGTGCCATCATTGATCTACTAGGGCAATATTTAGACGAGGTACAACTTCCTTATAAAAATATAGCTTCCTATGCGACCCCTCGCCGCATAACTGTTTTGATTAAAGATTTAGCAGAGAAGAATCTCGAGCGCATAGAGAAACGTCGTGGTCCTGCGGCCAATGTAGCTTTTTATGAAGTAGGCGGACCTACCAAAGCAGGAATAGGGTTTGCAAGAAGTAGTGGTGTTGAACCCAGTGATCTTAGGCTTGAAGAAATAGAGAAAGGTAAATATGTTTTTGCCTATATAAAACAAGGGGGCAAAAGTGCGAAGGATCTTTTACTACCCATTCTCAAAAAAGTTGTTGAGAACTTGCCTGCACCAAGAAAAATGCGTTGGGGAACAGTGGAAACAGCTTTCTTGCGTCCTATTGTTTGGCTAACTGCATTATTAGATAGTGAGGTCTTGCCTATTAAAGTAGCAGATTTAACTGCTAAGAACATTTCTTTTGGACATCGTTTTCTAGCTCCTACAGGTATAGAAATTACCAAACCCAGTGATTATCTAGTTCAGCTTGAACAAGCCTATGTGATTGCCGACTTAGCTCTTAGGCAAGAAAATACTTGGCAAAGTGTTCAAAAAGTTTGTGGTGAAGGTTTGTCGCCAGTTTATGATGAGGATTTACTAGACGAAGTAACTAATCTTATAGAGTATCCCTTTGCTATTTTAGGAGAGCTTGATAAAAGCTATCTACAATTACCTGAAGAAGTACTAATTACAACTATGACTCACCACCAACGCTATTTCCCCATAAGAGACGACAAAGGTGAGTTAGCTCCTTATTTTGTGGCTATCTCTAATAACAAAGTGGTTGATGAGGCACCTCTCCGTAAAGGTTATGAGAAAGTTCTGAATGGGCGACTCTATGATGCCTATTTCTTCTGGGAAGCTGATAAGAAAAAATCACTTTCACAACATGCTTGGAAACTTTCTGGTATTGGCTTTCACAAAGATCTTGGCAGTATGGCAGATAAAGTTAGCCGAGTTTCAGAAAGTGTACTGCAGTTAGCTCAATTAATTAACTTAGAAGAAGCAAAGCAAAAAACACTCGAGGCAGCACTGCCAATTTTCCGTGCTGACCTTGGAACTCAAATGGTTTATGAATTACCTAAATTAGAAGGGGTAATGGCTCGAGCCTATGCCCTAGTAGAAGGGCAACCCGTAGAGGTAGCAAACGTGCTCGAACAAGGCATGCGTCCCACTACTCCAAGTGGTCCCTTGCCCTTGTCTACTGTAGGTGCTTTATTAGCGGTTAGTGATAGACTTGATACTTTATTAGGATTTTTTGCTATGGGCAAGCACCCTTCTGGCTCTGCTGACCCTTTTGGTTTGCGTCGTGCGGCTATTGCCTTGGCACGTATTGTAAATAGCCAAGGTTGGCTAGTAAAAATTGATGCCTTGCTAACAAAGACTGTGGAAAGTTATGCTTCGAGCAAACTTGAAGTAAATCCTAATGTCAAAGAAGAAGTAAGAGAATTTATTTGGGATAGGGTAGCAAGCCTTTTAGCTGAAGAGGGAATAAATGTTACTTTGGTGCGTGCAGCAAGAGCAGATAATCCTCCTATTATCCTTGCTGCACAGCGTTGCCACTTGCTTAAAACTTTGAGTGATGAGAAAGACTTTGAGAATTTGTTTATACTTTATAAACGAGCTGCTAACCTTGCAAAAGAAGCAGCCCAAGAAACCAAAGTTGACTCCAAGCATTTTGATAATGAGTATGAGCCTGCTTTGTTAACAGCATTAAAAGATGCTGAGGGTGCACTAGAAAAACTCATGGATCAAGTTACCCAAACATTAGGGACTTGGGATTTAGGGCAAGGGCCAGAGACCCAACTTGAGAATTTAGATAGTAACATAAACGCCTTATTAAATCTTAAAGCTCCCCTAGACAACTTCCTAGATAATGTTTTAGTAAAAGTGGATAATGAAAAGGTCCGTAACAATCGCTTAGCTTTACTAAGAGAGGTGCGCGATAGTTTAAGGGCCTTAGGCGAACTAGAACTCTTAGAGAGAAGTTGAGTTTTAGACTTGTAGCGGTATGGCATAAAAATGGACATTGCTATTAACGGTTGATCGGAAATGGCTCGCCCTAATATTTAAGGCATTTTTGTTACTAAATGCGTCACAAAAGACATTTTTCAAATAGCTCTAGTAAGAAAGTAAGCTTTGAGATAGAAAGCTGCCAAATTTTGAGTGTGTTCTACAGAGGCTTAAGTTAATTACCGATCACCCGTATTAGAATCGTTATGGTAAGGGAAATAGGGAGGATGAGGAGAAAGGAATAAGTTTCTTGGAGCAAAATGTTTCGTAGTTTGCTCAAGGTTAGGTTATGGACATTAATTGCCATAAACACCATTAACACATATAGAGACACAAAATTTTGTGTCTCTACCACTGTCAGTCGTACTGTTTGGCTTTTATGCTCCACCCAATTATGCCAATTTATAACACAATTTTGAGCAACTTCTTCATTTCTTACCCATCTATATTCACCAACCACAGAAAAAGTTAGAGTTAGATAGTATTAAGAAAGGAATGAGGTTACACTCTAGTATAGTTGAGAGAAAAATTAATGCCACTTGACTTGCTTGTGGACAAGCATTTCTCTTCTATAACCTCTGTATTTTAATGAAGCAAATACATTACCACATTCTAATAATTATGATCCTGAACACAATTTCTCTAAGTTGGACTCAAATTGAAGTACTATCACTCAATAATCAACATAATCAAAGGATAAATCCCTTAGGTGTCGAAGTTTTTTTGGATAAAGATCCTTCTGGTGAAGCAGTTCCTAATTATCAATTAAATGAGAGCATACAAATAGGTGTAAGGCCTTCATCAAGTGGTTATCTTTATCTTTTCCACTTAAATAGCCAAGGTAAAGCTGCTCAAATCTTCCCTAATAGATACAATAGCA
Organism: Trueperaceae bacterium; assembly: GCA_965223045.1. Taxonomy (GTDB): domain Bacteria; phylum Deinococcota; class Deinococci; order Deinococcales; family Trueperaceae; genus CBDCVN01. The sequence continues at coordinate 135,336 of CBDCVN010000013.1, read as the reverse complement.
ACAACTTCTTGAGAGAGGGCAAGGCCATTCATATCCCCAATGGCCCTCATTATAGTTTAAGCGTTTCAGGACCTGAAGGGCTTGGTCATATTGTTGCTATCGTTAGCAAGCGCCGATTAGAGGGACACAAAGTCACTTTTGCTGACTATTTCGAAGGCTATTTTGATAACTATAAACCAAAATATTCTCCAGCATCTTTCTGGACAATTGATGCTGCTCGTTTTTGGTTAGGTAATCATAACATAGCTACAATAACCTCACCAAACACACCAGTAGTTTCTAGTGCTAGAGAAGAACCATCAAGCCCACCAGATGGTATTATCCCAAATCCTTCTGCTCTACATATAGGGATACATGATGCTGTAACTTCTACCAACACTACAAGTACTAACACTACAGATCAAGCCATTACAGCTGAGCCCAATAGAGTTACTATTGGCCCAGACATAACGGATCAAGCCACAACCCCTTCCCAAGCAACTATGGGTAACACTAGCCAAGCTGCCACTGCCAATCAGGCTGATCAGGATTCTTATAGCAAGTGGCGCGCAGCCAACGTTCAAAACTATAGCTTTATATTTAAGCAAGAGTGTTACTGTACCGAAGAGTATCTCAAGGCTATGTATGTAGTGGTACGTGAGGGCAAAGTCAGCTCTGTAGTTTACACCGGTGATAATCAGAGTGTACCTGACAGTGTATTTGCTAGTGTGCTTACTTTAGAGGAGTTGCTCGAGGGAACCTCAAAAGTAGAAAAAAATAGTGCCTCAAAAGTAGAGGGTGAATACGATAGAGACTTTGGATTTCCCAAAAAATTGTTTATCGATAACAACATAAATAGTGTTAATGATGAAATTTCCTACGAAGTTAGCTTTTTTAGAGTTGAATAGTCAAAGGGTGTATGCTTATGGAGAATGGTATCTAGGTCATTAACGTTTTCGGGAAAGCAAATGCCATGCCATTTTGGGTAGTCCCAAAGAGGTAATACCAAGTAAAAGGTACAGAGCTGCAAATAAGCAAAGTGGAAAAACAATAAAGTTGAGAGGTTGAATTGCACACCACATCAACAAATTGTTGTATTGACTAATCATATTGGAATTATACCAATTGCAACAAAATGCCTACGAAAAAAATAATTTTGTGCTTCCCCAGCCATAATTCATCAGATTTTAGAGTCAAAATAACAGAGGTAATTAACTGCAATTGGAATTATTGATATTTTGTCCATCATTATAGTTCATCCTTACATGTATAAGGCTACCTTAATTTTTATCAAGAATTATCGTCATCCTTAAAAAGATAGGGATAAAATATGGTTGCTAGAGTTTTTACTGCCTCAGATATACGTGGGCCGGAACGATTTAGAGTATCAATTTGCTCTTGAGAAAGCACATATACTCGCTCTTTTTTCACCGCTGTTATATTACTCCATCCTGGTCTAGCAGCAAGTTCAGCTAAAGTACTACTATGACCCAAAATAATAACATCAGGATTTGCCGCTACTACAAATTCTGGGTCAAGGGTAGGAAAATTCTTAGCTTGTTCACTAACTATATTTTGACCGCCTGCTTTTGTCATTAAAGAACCAAGGTAACTATTAGGTCCCACACTATTTAAGCCGCCAAAGCGCCCCAATTCATAGTAAACCTTAGGGGCAAGTTGATTTTCTACAAGTTTCTCTATAACATTTATTTCTTCTTTAACTTGATCAATTAAAGTTTGTGATTCAAAACTACGATTTACTATTAGTCCTAGAGCTTCAAAAACTTCAAAAGTTTCATCGTAAGTTTGTGCTGCTGTACCATAAGAAACAATGCCTAGCCTGTCCAAAGCTAGAGAAAATGCATGGCTAGTAGCACCATCGAAGATAAGTACTAGATCTGGTTTTAGAGCCACTATTAGCTCGAGGGCAGTATCGCGATTAAAAATACTACCCACTTGGAGTACTGTGGGTAAATCTGGGTAGTTACTATAGTTATCTATCCCAACTAAACGCTTGCATATGTCCTCACCCAAAGCACAAAGGGTTTCAGTATGAGCTGGTACCATACTTATTATACGTTTTGGCTCAGTTTGCATAGTAACTTCACGGCCTAATTCATCAATCAGGGTTAAAGGATAAGTCGTTTCAGCGATACTGAACTGGGAGGTAGAAAAACACAGTCCTAATATAAAAATAACCAAAAGCTTTTTGGACATTAAACAACCCTATTAGCGTGACACACTCAAAGATACTGTATCATTAACTCTTTGTCCACCAGGTAATTTGACCTCCGTAGTAACAATCCAATCACCTGCCATAGTAAACTCAAAACCTTCAGTAAGGTAAAGGCCTTTTTCTTGTTCTGTTGCTGTAGCAATAACTGGGCTCATGCCTGCATGGGTCATGTCCCCAGTTACAGTAACTTGTGCTCCTGAAAGAGGTTCATCATTTTGAGTTATAAAGATTTCAATTGTAGAGCCACCAACACTTAATTCATCTTGTAGCTTAGTAGTTATTGTAATCCCTTCAACTTCTTTGCCTACACCACTATTGCCTCGAGAATCAGGTGGAGGGCAAGCTGTAAGCAATAAACACAACACTAAAAGTATTACAATACGTAATTTCATGAAGTTATGCTATCTCACAAGTACATAGCAAAGCAAACATCAACATGGACCAAGAATGATTATGTCATAGCGTTTTCTTACTTTTAGGTAACCCAATATCCTTGATGTTACAAATTAAACATAGGGGATCATTTTCCTTGTCAGAATACAACCGCACCTAAATCAAGGCACAAGCCCTGAGTAAAATTAACCTAGGGCATGTGGATATGACAAATCAGAAATTGCACGCATTGGATATCAAAACCAAACTAGCCAGTCTCAGGACAGCTATTTGTTAGAAAATGTGAATTCCAAAAAAAATTGCAGGATAGCCTATATTTGCGAGAAGCTTTAGTTGTTAACCACATAATCTTTACCAGATTGCAGAGGAGCTTATGCGTCAGCATCAGGATTATCCAAGGTATTTAAGAGTAGCGTTTTCGATTTCACACTCTAGAGGGTGTTTGGAAATTAGTGCTCCTTTGAAAGATCTAGCATTTTGGCTGAAATTTGAACTAAGTGTAACATTTTAGAAATGAAGTAGCTATACCCAATATATGTCAGTATAGCTACTATGAAAACAAATCATAGACAAGCATACTCTACTGACGTTACTGATGTACAGTGGCTTATAATTGAAGCCTTTCTACTTAAAGTTTTGACCAAAAGTACTAAGCGGGGACGTCCCATGAGCCTTGATCTCCGTGAAATCGTAAATGCTATACGTTACCTTCTGCGCAATGGTTGTACTTGGCGTGATCTTCCACATGATTTCCCAGCCTATCAGAGTGTCCGTTATCACTTTGATAAATGGTGCAAGTCAGGTTTGTGGAAGGCTTTAAACAAACATTTACGCAGACAACTCCGTGAGCAGGAAGGTAAACTTGCTGATTGCAGTGTAGGTATTGCCGATAGTCAATCGGTCAAAGGTAGTGTGCATGAAGAGAATGGGTACGATGGAGGAAAAAAGGTTAATAGAGTTGTTCGGAAACAAAATGTTGGACCAAATAGTTGACTCATTAGATAAAAGATTTGTACCCTTGCTAAGACTTAGCTGTCACATTTTGCATTTCCGGAGCTTTAAATTGAGCAATTGTACATTTTATAATGCACGCTAGCTTATTTCTGAACAAGTCTAATGGACGTAAACGTCATATATTGGTTGATACCATGGGATTATTGATAGTTGTACTTGTAACTACAGCGAATAGGTCAGATAAGAAAGGATTAGAGCAAATGTTGAAGGCCATAAAAAGCACTATGCCAAGATTGAAAGTAATAAAAGCAGATCAAGGTTATGTCAGTGCGAGATTAGAGAAGTGGGTGCTGGACATATGTGGGTGGATATTAGAAGTAACAAAGAAACCAGAAGGAAAAGGTTTTCAAGTTATCCCACAAAGATGGGTAGTGGAGAGGACATTTGCATGGTTAGGAAACTATATATGCTTAAGTAAAGATTATGAAGTATTAGCAGCAACAAGTGAAGCCTTTATCTACATGGCTATGTGTGATATCATGACCAAGCGTTTAGCGCATCAATCCACTCCCAATTTTGCTTAATAGATATTTCCCAAACACCCTCTAGGTGTCCACACGCCCTAGGGCATGCAAGATGCGTATGATGTGTTTGGTATTAAAAGACTTGTTCCTGAATAATCTTGTGTATATTGTGAATCATATAATTGCTCGATTTAAAGCTTACAAATACATAATTGGGTAATCAAATCTTAGCAAATGTCTAAATTTCTTGTTTAATGTGCTAAATATTTAGGTCGCTATTTTATTTCGGAACAACTCTAAAGTTGAAAAATAGAAAAGCCACCAAATTTGGTGGCTTTGTAAGTCATATGATTTTTGTAAGTTATTTGATTAATTAATTTTCTCTAGCCCCCTGCACCATGACCACAATATTGCATACTTGGAAGTTGTACAGAAGAGTTTCCTATAAGCGTTTGATTAGGGGCAATAGAACAAACATTTTGTGAAATCTCAGGATTGTGTATAAGTGTAGTAGACAAGCTTTGTCCTGTAGTAAAACCTAATGAAGTTAAGGATAATAAACATAATAAAAAAAGATTTTTCATAGTAACTGAAGCTCCTTCTAGGAATTTGAAGTAAGGCAGTCATTTAGCCTAGTAACAGGTTACCTAGTCACTCTCACCAATCCCTCACCAGGAGCTAATATTAAATTGATTTTTCTTTTTGGAAAGCTAAAAGAGCAATAAAACAAGTTCACCAAAATTAGGTGACTTTATCTGAAGTTTATTGCGAAGAATCGAGCTTTAACACCTTCCTATACAATGTATAGTGCTGATTTTAGGTGCGATATGTAGTCACTAAGTTATTTGCGAGAAACACTGTCGAGGAAGGTGAATTCTTGCTTTAAGATTTTGAAAACAAATCGAGAAAAACGTACCCTAAAATGAAGGGTTTTCGCGTGAGGGAAGAAGTAAATCATGCATTTTGGCAAATAAACTTCAGTTTATGAGTGTAAAAACAATAGTTAACCCACCTGCTTAAAAGAAATCCCCTGAATGGGGCATACTAACCTTATGCAGTTAGGTTTTATTGGCAGCTAGGTCTTATTGACAGATAGGTTTTATTAATAGCAGTCAACTTATGAATTCACTACTCTGAACTAAAACAAATTTTTTATACCTAAAAACTAAGCAAGTGTGCTTAATTTTAGCTTACGTGACTTCTTTTATTTACAACTTGTCTAGACTTAAACGGCTCATCTGCTCTAAATAGCTTAACATCTGCAATTTGCCCTGCTTTGCTTAGTACATGTAAGCCCTCTTCCCAAGCTTCTTGGTCTCCAGTAATTTCAGCTACATTAGCCATAGCAAAACCTATCATGCGCTGATCACCTGATTGCTGTGCTAAAATTAAAGCTTTTTCATAGGCCCCCTTTGCCTTGGTAAATTGTTTTTGTAATTCATAAGTATAGCCTAGATTATTCCAAGCTCGACAGGCAGTATCAAGTAAATTGACTTCTTCGTGAAGAGATATACATTGCTGATAAACTTCCTCAGCTTGAGCAAAATTATTTTGTTTTATGTAAACGAAAAGCCCTAAATTGTTTAATACTCGCCCTTGCATAATAGGATTTTCTCCAGCTGCTTCTAGTGCATTCTTTAAAGTGATTTCAGCCTCAATATAATTTTCGCCTTCCTCACCTAAAGCTAATCCTTGATTGCTTAATGATTCTACACAGCGCATATGATTGTTTTGGGCCTTCCAAAGAGCTGTAGCTTTTTTGAAACACCTTATTGCCTCCTTATAATTACCTATATCACGAGCTAGATGCCCAAGCGCAGTTAAAGCCTCTGCCCTTGCTTCCATACTTCCCTCTAAAACCCCTTCAGCAAGCTCCTTAGCTTTTTTAGGTTGGCCTAATCGCCAGTACAATGTTGCTTTAAGAGCAAGAATCTCAGAATCTTCAGGGAAATTCCTGATTACATTGAGCGACTGATGAAATTGCCCTGCACGCTCGAGCGCTCGAGCTTTCAAACAAGCAACTTCATAACTATCAAGAGTAGGTAATTCTTCTAAAACTTCTGCTGCCCTTTGCGGAAAACCTCGCTTAAGCACTTCGCTTGCCCAAGCAACATACGCCTCTTGTAAACCTCTGAAATCCTCTTCACTCCAAAGTACCCTCGCAGCTTGGTACAAAGAAAAGGCTTTAATTCCTTTTAATTGGCGAGCTAATTGCAGAGCAAGCTTACTTAATAGCGAAGGTTTCGCATTAAGATAATCTCTAGCAATACGACGAGCTCTTACTTGTCCTGCAGGAGTAATAAGGCCAGCAGCAATCAATTCCTCTAGAGCTTTGGCCATATCTTTAGCTTCAATTTTAAGAGCTTGACGGACAAAAGCAGGGTCAGAATCATCTAATAAAGCTAAGCTACAGTACACCTCTTGAGGTATAGCTGTGAATGATGATAAGCATGCTTCAAGCGTTGTTTCTACATTTTCCCCACGTAAAAGAGCGCCCATTAAAGCAGGTACCCCTTCTGCCTTTTGCCAAATTTCTTCGTAGGACTCTACCTCTTCTTTAGGTATAACACCTAGTTCTAAAAACAAATCAACATCTAAAGCCGCTTCTTTTCGAGAGCTAATAATCATTAGTAAGTTGGGTTGTAAACCTCTCAAGCGCTTTATTAAGTTTTGACTTTCACTATCCATGGTTTCCCAACCATCGATAAGATAAGTCCCTCTTAATTTCATAAGGCAGCGCAACATTGTCTCTTCCCCTTCATTTATAGAAGATCCCAATTGAGACTCTAAAGTGGCATATGGCAAACCTGAGCGAGCAGGAATGTAAGTACCTTCTAAATGTTTTAGTAGGCTAGTTTTACCTATGCCTGCACCACCCCTAATCCAAGCCCATTGACCTAAAGAAAGATTATTAATTTGCTCTAATTCACGTTTGCGATTTATAAAAAGGCAACGAAGGCGTGTTTGCGCATTCTCATTAGAAAGTGAAAGCTTAATATCAAAAGAGTTGGCCTCTTTTGATACTTCTTTGATTAGAGGACTTCCCCCAGCACATAATAAGGTGTAGAAACGATTTAGTTCTTCAGGTTCTGGTGTAGGTGCTCCCTGCAAAAGATATGCCTCTTCAGCTTTTTTGGCAGCCTCTATAAAATTACCTTTTGCAGCCTCTCCCTCAGCTACTTGTAGTAAAGCCTCTTGTACGTGGCTAGCAAAATGCTCACGTTTTTCGTATCGCCACTCCTCAAACTCTGCTTTTGCATCAGATAATAGCAACCCTGCTAAAAAAGGCCCCTCATAGAGTTCAAGAGCCTTTTGCCACTTACGGTGTTGTACAGCATTAAGAAATGCTTGGGTGTCTATTTCTATAGAAGTCCAAACCCTTAGCTCATCAGCGTCAATAGCTTTAGGTATTACTTTGCGTAAACGAGTAAGGGTCATTGAAAGATTACTACGTGCTCTAGGTCCCGGCTCGAAAAAAAGTTCAGCTAGGTGCCCCCTGTCCTGTGGTCCCTCTAAGGCTAGGTAGGTAAGTAATGATAGGGGTTTAGGGCGACTAAAGCTATCTTGACTTAACTTGAGTCCTCCCAATGTAAGCAAGCGCATGATTTATTATAAACCCTAATAAAAATATGAAGTGAGAGTTTATAAGCTAATAAATAATAATTATTGCCTGAGACAGCATTTTTTATGCTTGGTGCTTGTAGAAAGTTTGGTGAGGGTTTGGTGAAGTTAGAGGCTTAACTCAAGCCAGAGCGAAAATTGCTTTTAATAAGTTTGAGTTATACTAATCAATCTGAGTTTGGTATAGGTGCTCACTTTGACCATGCAGAGTCGCTTTTAGAAGGTGGTGAGGGAGTGGTGAGGGTTGGTGAGGATACTATAAAAGCCTTAGGAAAGACTTCAGAAGGCAAGATCGATTAAGTAGTGCACCCCTATTTAGATCACCGGGAAAGGTTTTATGGTCATATACAATATGACCATAAGTTTTTTATGTGTTATTTACTCTACACTACAATCCCACCACATAATTTCATCAAAGCCGAAATTTTGGATTAAGAAGGAATGAGCCCTAGTTGCCGTGCTAAGGGCTCACAATATTGAAGCTTTTGCTGTTGCAAATGCAAGTACATGAGGATGTATGTATAACAGTGGCTCGTGCTTAGATGAGAAGGAGGGAAAGGTTTCTAAGCTTTGTTCGGCAATAAGGTAAGGATAAGAGCCTTAACTGCTGTTTTTCAGCTTACAAGCCTTCAACTTACCAAACTCTTAATCTTGTTTTTTTGTGCTTCATACCTTGTGGTAAAAAGTATTTCCAAAACGAGCAAAAGTAAAGTTTAGGCAGTAGCATTTGGCAACCCTAAATAAGAAAATAGTAGACTTGTTCTGAAATAAGGAATTAGGCAATAAGGCAGTTCCATAAACCAGCACAAACTCCTACTACATCGTCAACAAATCCCTTAATACGATTCCTAAAAGCATACACAAGAATCTTGAAACGCTTCATTCCTCCAATGGCATTCTCAACATATACACGTATCTTGCTCACTGCTTGGTTGTGAGCCTTCTGCTCTTTACTAAGCTTGGGATTAGGGTTGGCTTTGCTCTTCCTAGGTCTCTTATGAGGTATTGCAACATCTGCTCCTTCATAATCTTTCTCGATTCCTTGATATCCTAAATCTACTGCCACTTTAATATCCTCAAACCACTCCTCCTCAGGTGGAAATTCTTCCTTTAGCATTGCATAGTCATGGTTCCGTCCTCCAAAGGTTTGTCCCACAAACAAAATTACCTTCTCCTTGCTGCTTATCACTGTGTTTTTCTGCGTGTGGTTACCCTGTTTGCCACTGTATAACTCCTGTTGCATTTCATCATCCTTTGGGCGTTGATGTTCTCGCTCTGTAACATCAATCAGTATTTCGTCAAGTCCCTCAAAAGCTGCTTTGAAATCCTCTATGTTTTCAAACTCTCTAGCTGGCATATATCCCAAACCACTTAGAGTTTTCGCCATTATTGGTGTAAGACGTTGTACCCAAGCATGGGCATTAGATCGTGATAAATCAAATTTCTCCGCTAGAACATCAAACGTTGGGTAAAGTCTAAGGTAGTAAAGAATAAAGCACAGTTTTATATTGACTGTACTTAGTTTACTGTTTCTTCCTCCTCCTGGCTTACGATGTACTTTCCCTGCTTCTAGAGCCTTTTCATAACGTTGCTTTTCATGGTCTTCTAAAGCTTTAGCAAATGCAGGTTCTAGTTCCTCTACTTTCTTTTCGCTCAATCCTGTTATACTTCTTACTTGTCGGTCATCTCTTGGTAGTAACATTCCTTTATTTTGACCGATTTATTTATTTCAGAACAACTCTAGTAGTTGGTTGGGAGGGTTATGCACACCACTACTACCATTTAGCAAATAACTTAGCAAAGTGTTCTACCTAACTAATTCTGCTAAGCTAGGTACATGCTATTAGCTAAGTGTCACCAACACTTCACCAAAAGTTAGTAGATTTACTTTTAGATTTATTAGTACCTAAATGCACACGTTTTCCGCCACTACGTGATTTAAAGACAAGTCTTATGGGCACTTCATAAAAATCTAAATCTTCACGGATGCGGTTTACTAAGTAATGCTCATAAGCTCGAGTAATAAACTTTTCATTATTGACTGAAATTACAAAAGTTGGTGGAGCAATATCTGCTTGAGTAGCATAGAGAAGCTTAAGAGGCTTGCCTTTGAAATTAGGTGGGGACTGGCGTTGGGTCCAAAGCTCGAGCCAATGATTAAACTCACTAGTCTGGATCCTCACACGTGCCTTATCATAAACACGGATTACTGCTGCCAAAAGATCATGTAAACCATAATCATTTATAGCACTTATGAACACCCAAGGGGCAAAACGTAAGTGATAAAGTTCTTGCCTAAGCCTTGCTTCTGTTACTTTTAGTTCTTCGTCACTTACCAAATCCCATTTATTGACAGCAACAACCACAGGCCTGCCAGACTCGAGGGCAAGGTTGGCAATGCGAAATTCATGGTCACCAAGTTCAAAAGGGTCTATTACTAGAATATTCACATCTGCTCGAATAATAGCTAGTTCTGCACGTAGTTTGGAATAGTATTCAACATCTTCAGTGGCTTTACGCCGAATGCCAGCAGTGTCTACTAAAACAAAAGGACGTCCACCAAAATCAAAGTTCACATCTATACTATCTCGAGTTGTACCAGCAGCATCAGCAACTATAACCCTTTCATCTTTAATCAAAGCATTTAATAGACTTGATTTACCCACATTTGGCCTGCCAATAATGGCAACACGAACATTTTCTGCCTCAGTTTCATAATCTTCTTTAGGCAACCTACCTAATACTTCAGCTAAAAGTTCAGAAACACCACGACCCTGTTCAGCGCTAGTATAGCAAGCATCTCCAAAACCTAAACTATAACTTTCATAGAGATCAGGATTCTCTTCATGTTTAGGGTGATCTAGTTTAGTGGCAACAGTTAAAACATCTTTTTTTAAGAAGCGAAGCCAAGCTGCTATTTCATAGTCAGCAGAAGTTAATCTTTCACGTCCATCAAAGCAAAGAAGTACCAAATCCGTGTCACGCATAGCATACTCTATACGTCTCTTAATAGCAACCTCCCAATTATCTCCAGACCACAAACCACCAGTATCGAGCAGGTAAAATCCTCCTCCATCAACGTCTACCCAACTTTCTTTAACATCACGAGTCACGCCGGGTTTATCAGCAACTATAGCTTCACGTTTACCAACTAAGCGATTAAAAAGGTGTGATTTGCCCACGTTTGGGCGTCCGACAATAGCTACACGTCCCATAGTTCTCTAATCTACACTGTTGCCTAGAAAACATCAAAGGATGACTTTACTCAAGTAGCACTCTTAGGTTGTGTAGGTATAACTCCCGCTCTTTGCATAAGCAAAGTATATCTTTAGCAATTATGTTAACTGCAAGGTAATTACATGTAAAATGATCTTGTGGATTTATATGACTTACGGCAAAATTATGAGCTTGGAGAGCTTAGAAAAGAACAACTTTCCCCTAATCCTTTAAAGCAATTTGAGCAGTGGCTCGAGCAAGCAATTAAAACTAGGGATAACTTAATTGAACCTTATGCTATGACTTTAGCCACCTCTGCTAAAACAGGTAAGGTTTCTGCCCGAACTGTAATACTTAGAAGTGTTGATCAAAATGGCTTTGTTTTTTATACCAGCTATGAAAGCCTAAAAGCTAAACAAATAAGTGAAAATCCTTATGTGGCTATATGTTTTTATTGGTATTGGCTCGAGCGCCAAGTGCGTATTGAGGGTAATATAAACAAAGTTTCCCCTGAGGTATCAGAAGCATACTTTAAAAGCCGCCCTTACGAAAATCAAATTAGTGCTTGGGTTTCTGAACAAAGTGCTATGGTAGATGACCGTACAGTGCTTGAAAAAAGGGTTGCACGCTTAAAACAAAAATACCCTGAAAATCAAGTACCACTACCTGAGTTTTGGGGAGGCTACTCTATAGAGCCTAAAAATTTCGAATTCTGGCAGGGCCGCCCTGGCCGTTTACATGACAGATTTCTCTATAAAAAGCAAGATCATAAATGGAACATAGCACGCCTTTGTCCCTAGATGCTCAGCCAATTATTTTCAAGGTAGTGATCAATTGCCCTACATGTCTTTGCGTATGCTCTGCAGCATGAAAAAGTAATCCTAGAACACTTGAGGGTAAACCAGCACTTCCAACACGGCGCTCTTCTAAAATTATCTCCTCAGGTGTTTCCTGCAGTTGTTGTAGGGCTTTATCTATAGTTAATTCTAATCTTTTTACTAATTCCTCTATACCTAAATTAGGGCTGCCACCTATTTTTTCTAAGTCCAAATCCTGACGTTGCTCCTCAGTTAAGGGTCTAGCCTTGGCATAACTCATTAATCTATCTAAACTACCAGCTATATGCAAAATGTGAAACCCTATAGAGGCTGCTCCATTAGGACGCTCCCATAGTGCTGATCTATTTATACTTACCACAAGGCTGCGAACATCTTCTTTAGCCTGCAAAAGTGCATAAGCTACTGGCATTAGTTGAGTTGGTATACCACTTATTGGGCCTCGCAACCACACCTCTGGTTGTGATTTTTGTGCCATATTGATCTCTCCTCAATTATTTTAGTCCCACTTAATTTTCCTTTATTATTCCTCCAACGGTTTGAAAATAGCTACAAACCCTCAGCACAAACACGGCACAAACCCTCAGGCAAGCATAGTTATAAATTAGAGGGTTTTAAGCTCGAGGTTAAAGGAGTTAATGAGCGATTCCAAGCTTACAAAGAATTCTTTGGAGTGTAATCTAATGCCAAACATTTTCCTTGCAAAGCAGCCTCTTCAAAAGACATATACCCCTTAGCACACATACCTACAGCATAAAGCCCCTTAATACGCCGAAGTTCAAAAGAATTCTCCTTCTGTTCTACTTCAGCAAAATGTTTACACTTTACAGTATAGGGTAAATTCCCATTAGTAGATTTAACTTTTAAACACACCTCTTCCATCTCAAAGTTAAGATTTAAAAGGTTGCTATAAAGATCATCATAAGTCATTTCACTTAAACGCCCTGCTTGTTCAGTAAGCCCTCCTATATCTAAACGGGCTCCTAAAAAACTCCCTACAGAAAGCACCACTTTGGAACTTAAACGATCCACACCTTCCCAAGTAGTCACTCCTTTAATAATGCCATTTTCCACAATAAGACTTGAAACATTGGATTGTAGTAAATGAATTCCCACTTGATTTTCTAAAATATACTTAGCCCTGCAATGACAAGCCCAATTACTTACAAACCCTTTATCATTAGCAACTTCAGCACAAATCTCTGCCATAAGTGTATCTGGAGGAGGATTGAGTACAATTCCATCACTAATTAAGTTATAAATCGTATCCAAGCTAGTAGTGACCAACAGTACATCCAGTCCACTTTTAGCACAATGTAATGCTACTTCTGAACCACTTATGCCAGCTCCTACTACTATAAGGTCATAAATATGACCTGAACTAGGAAAACTCTTAGGAGAATTCAGCATAAGTGGCAAAAAGATTTACTTATTTGGCAGCAGCATAAAGCTCCGCTACTTTAGCCCAGTTAACCACATTCCAAAAAGCAGCAATATAATCAGGGCGGCGATTCTGACAACTAAGATAATAAGCATGTTCCCATACATCAAGACCCAAGATAGGTATTTTTCCTTCCATCAAAGGGCTGTCTTGATTAGGACTGCTCATTACTCCAAGGCTATCACCACTTACTACAAGCCATGCCCAACCAGAACCAAAACGTGTAGCAGCTGCATTAGAAAATTCTTCTTTAAATTTTTCAAAGTTGCCAAAGGTGCTATTAATAGCCTCAGCAAGATCACCAATAGGCTCACCACCACCATTGGGGCTCATAACTTGCCAAAAAAGGTTGTGGTTAGCATAGCCACCACCATTATTACGTACTCCTGCAGAAAGGTTACTTACACCTTTAGCAAGAATATCCTCAATACTCATGTTTTCCATATCAGTACCCTCTACAGCAACTGCTAGCTTACTTGCGTAACCTGCATGGTGCTTACCATGGTGGATTTCCATGGTACGAGTATCAATATGTGGTTCTAAAGCATTATGTGCATACGGTAAATCGGGCAAAGGAAAAGCCATTATGTCCTCCTAAAATTTGGGGTTTATTGCTGTTGCTCACCCCTAGAAGTTAGGACATCTTAACAAGATTTAACTTTTGCTAGGTGCTACCGAGCTTACAAATAAATTGCGCCTACCTAAGTAGGCGCTAAAGGGGGTAAAAGGGGGCAATGCTAGATGCATTAGTATGCTAATTTATAAACGTTATAGATTCGTTAACTATATTTTAGCAAGAATTGAGAGGGGATATAGAATCTTGTTGGACAAGTAGAAACTAAGAACTTATTAAATTGTTCTACCAAGATTAAAGTAAGGGACAAAGATCATTAAGAACCTGCTGAAAGTTATCGTAACGCTCTTTAGGATCTTTAGCTAAAGCTCTATCCAAAATCTTTTGTACCTTATTTCTAGAACGGCTTCTAGGAAAATACAGGGCCAATTTTGATGGTTCTTCATTTATGATGGTAAACATAACCTTAATGCCTTTAGCATTAAAAGCAGGTTCTCCAGTGAGCATTTCAAAAAGAATTAATCCCCATGCCCAAATATCCATTTTCAAATGAGCAGATTTGCCCTCAATTTGTTCTGGAGCCATAAATCGCATCGTGCCTACAATCATGCCTGTTTTTGTAAGTACATCACTACCTAATTTAGCCACACCAAAATCAAGGATTTTTATTATGCCCTCATTAGTCACAAAGATATTTGCAGGTTTAACATCACGATGTACAATACCTTTTTTATGTGCGCAAAGTAAGCCCTGAGCAACTTGTTCAGCATAACTAAGTGCTCTATTAAAATCAATTACTCGCTTTTTAATTAGCTTCTCTAAAGTTGTTCCCTCATAAAGGGGCATAACCATATACATTTGCCCCGATTCAGTTGCCCCTGCTTTAAGCAAAGTAGCAACATTAGGGTGCTCTAAAGAAGCTTCTGCTTTAATCTCACGCAAAAAACGTTGTTTGAGATTGCTGTTACTAGCAGCTCCTTCATTTAAAACCTTAATAGCCACTTTGCTATTTAGCTTGGTATCTAAACCTATATATACCATTCCTACACTACCCATTTCGAGTTGCCCTAGGATTTTAAATCCATTTATGGTTTCCCCTAACATAGGATCATACATAGCGTTCACTGTAATTTAGTCTAAAAGGTAAAGTGATGGAAATGTTAAATACTTAATTTTCTTTCCTTTACTTTCATAGTCATTTCACAAACTTTTTAAAAGCAATAAGCAAAGCATAATTTTCATCTCCGACCTTCTAAAAAGCAGTAATACTTATCTGATTCTAGCTAACATAAAATTCAATAGGAATAACCATTAAGCCTTTACACTTATAGTGTCCCAGAAAAATCTTTTCCCTAGAGAGAAATCCCCTCTGTGAGCATGTCATTCTGAGGAGTATAACGACGAAGAATCTCTGCTCTGGTAGCGTAACGCAGTGAGATTCTTTGCTGCGCTCAGGATGACATCCCTTGCACTGAATCAGGCAAGAACTTATCTGGACATCTATATTAAATCTTACCCTATGTTTTAAGGTGTTTTTGTAATGTAATTACAAAAGATTTTTCTAAGCGGTTTGCATTAGGGAAACTAATATTCTAAAATAAAAGCCGGTATTTTGTACCTGATTTAAGGTACTTTATCCTTACTAGAGTAACACCCTAATTATTACTAAAGTAGATCTGTCTATACTTAACTTAAAATGTTGAAAGAGAGACTTTTATGGCAAAAGACGGCCCTCGAATCAAAATAAAACTTGAAAGCACTGAAGGTACCGGTTACTTTTATGCTACTACTAAAAATCGGCGCAACTCTATAGAAAAATTAGAGATAAAAAAATATGACCCTATTATTCGCAAACACGTTATTTTCAAAGAAACAAAAATTTAGCTTTTTAAGGGTTGTGAGGATAAAGGCCCTATAAACTAGGGGTAAAGCCTAAACGTTAAATGTTTTTCAAGGTGCTGTGCTATTTTTTCTGCATTGATGTATTGATACCCACCTTGCATAGATGGTACTGTTTTAAAGTAATTATGTTGGTGGTTAACAAAAATTTTATGCATACAAAAATAATTTGGCTGCACAATGTGGTTAGTACTTCGACATCATTTATGTGCGGTAAGTGGGGGAGGACATTTCTAGTGAGTTTGTTGAGAGGTTGCATTTTTAGTATATAGTGGATGGGTTGGCAAATCTCAAAAACAAAAACCTCCATAAAATCAAACTAATTGGAGAATTTCAACTGAAGCAATTAAGGAAATAAAATCATGTCTATAACAAAAGAGAAAAAAGTAGCAATCATAAATAAATATGGCAAAGCGAAGGATGACACTGGTTCAACTGAAGTTCAGGTGTCGCTACTAACTGAGCGAATTAATAATTTGAGTCAGCACCTACAAAAAAACAAAAAAGATTTTCACAGCTTACGTGGGTTACTAAAAATGGTTGGACGTCGTAAGCGTCTTTTAAGATACTTAGAAAAGGTGAACTATGAGGGTTATAAAACCCTTATAGGTCAGCTAGGTTTACGTCGTTAAGCTGGTTATCAAGCCCGTACGGGCCAAGTTAATATATAAAGAAGGGGTTATGGGGGTTATAATGTCTAAAAGTAAAACTCTAATTGGAAGGTTTGTATGGCCTTTTTTGACTGTACCTTAAGTAGCTTAAGTGTTAAAGTTTTGTGAGTGCAGAGTTCTATTAATGCTTTTAAGTTTTTTAAGGTGCTTTTAAGGAGAATTTGTGAATATACCAGAGGTTAGGCATTACAGCACTCAATTAGGTGGACGTGAACTTATAATTGAAACTGGCAAGTATGCTAAACAAGTTTCAGGTAGTGTTACTATACGATATGGGGATAATCTTTTGCTTGCTACAGTACAGATGAGTGAAAATGCTACTTCCAATGACTTTTTACCACTTTCTGTTGATTACGAGGAAAGACACTATGCCATGGGTAAAATCCCGGGTAGTTTTATGCGTCGGGAGAGCAGACCAGGCACACAAGCCGTTTTAAATGCTCGTTTAATTGATAGACAAATTAGACCACTTTTTTCTAAAGATTTGCGGCATGAGATACAAGTTATAATTACTGTTTTAAGTGTAGACAAAGTTAGTGATCCTGCTCCTGTAGCGGCTATTGGTACTTCAGCTGCTCTAGCCATTAGTGATATACCTTGGGAGGGACCTACTGCTTGTGTTAATGTTGGTTATGTTGATGATGAGTATATTATTAATCCCAATTATAGTGATCTGATGAACTCACGTCTGGAACTTACTATAGCTGCTTTGCAAGATTCTGTGCTTATGGTTGAAGCAAGCGCAGATGAATTAGAGGAAAGCACTATAATTGGGGCAATTGAGTTTGCTCGTGGTGAAATGCAAGGGGTTATTAATTTAGTTGAGCAAATGAAAACAGAGGTGGGTAAAGAGAAAATAAGCTTTGAAATCCCAGTAGAACATAGCTCTGAAGATAACCAACCTGAAGATAGTCAATTGGTATACCAAGAACTTTTAGAAGCAGGTTTGCGTGATGTACTTTTAACCCAAGGAAAACATGAGCGTAAACAAGCTATTGATGGGCTTTACAATATGCTCATTGACAAACGTGTTCCTGATGCTGAAGCTGAAGGAGCTAGTGAGAAAATTGGTAGCTTAAAAGAAGCTTTTCAAAAAGCAGAACAAAGTGAACTTAGGCGTATGATTTTAGAGGAAAATTTGCGCTGTGATAGACGTGCACCTGATGAGATTCGTCCTATATGGGTTGAAGCAGGCTTGGTACCTAAAGCACATGGTTCAGCAGTGTTTACTCGTGGTGAGACTCAAGTTTTGAGTGTTGCAACCCTAGGAACAGGTCGGGATAACATGCTCATTGATGATTTAGGCATTGAGGCAACCGAAGAATTCATGCTGCACTATAATTTTCCTCCCTTTTCGACAGGAGAAGTTAAGCGCTTGCGTGGGGTATCACGTCGTGAGCTTGGCCATGGCAATCTAGCAAGACGAGCCTTGGAACGTATGATACCTTCGCAAGAAAGTTTCCCCTATGTTATTCGAGTTGTAGCAGAAACTTTAGAATCTAATGGCTCGAGTTCTATGGCCACAGTATGCAGTAGTAGTTTAAGTCTTATGGATGCAGGTGTGCCTATGCGTAAAGCTGTTGCTGGAATTGCCATGGGTTTAGTCAAAGAAGGAGAAAATTATAAAGTCCTAAGCGATATTCTAGGTTCAGAAGATGCTCTGGGCGATATGGATTTTAAAGTTACAGGCACAAAAGAAGGTATAACTGCCTTGCAAATGGACATTAAGATTAAAGGAATTACTTCAGAAATTATGCTTGAGGCACTAGCTCAAGCTCGTCAAGGCCGTCTGCACATTCTAGAGCTAATGGATCAAGTTCTTGACAAACCTCGCCCTGATATTTCTCCCTATGCTCCTAGAATCTTACAACTTCAAGTGCCTTATGACAAGGTTGGAGCAGTAATTGGTCCAGGGGGTAAACAAATCCGCGAATTAGAGGCTTTAGGAGCACGAATAGATGTTGCCGATGATGGCCTCATTAAAATTTATAGCGAGGATGCTAAAATAGCTGAAGAAGTAAGAAATCAGATAGAAATGCTTACTGCCTCTGTACAAGTTGGCGGTATTTATGATGGCACAGTGGTTAAGATCACTGACTTTGGTGCTTTTATTAGCATATTACCCGGTACAGATGGCCTTTTACATATTTCACAAATAGCACCTGAGCGAGTCAATCGCGTACAGGATTACTTACAATTAGGTGACAAGTTAAAAGTCAAGGTTAAATCTATTGATGAACGTACTGGTAAGCTTGACCTGTTACGACCTGAGCTAGAAGGGTTGATTGCTCCTCGTTCCTCACGCCCTAGTAGTAGTGGGCGTAACAGGTATAAGGGAGGTAGGCGTTAACCGCTTCCCTTCCTAGCGGTCATATCAAAGGAAGGCTATTGTGACACGTTCTTGAGTGTCAGTAGTACCAAAGGAGTTTTATGGCACGTAAGAAAAAGCCCTCTAACAATAATGCTAATGCAAAAATTAGGAAAAAAGGCAAGCTGCTAAATATTATTCCTATTGGTGGTATGGGGGAAATTGGTAAGAATATGTTTGCTTTTGATTATGATCAAGAAGTATTACTGATTGATGGTGGCCTTGCTTTCCCTAATGCTGATATGTTGGGTGTAGATATCTTAGTGCCCAAAATTGACTGGATAGTTGAAAACTCTCATCGTGTGGTAGGTTGGGTCTTAACTCATGGGCATGAAGATCATATAGGTGGTCTACCTTATATGCTTAAGCTTTTACCTAAAATCCCTATGTATGGTGCTAAATTGACACTGGGGCTTTTAAGAGGTAAGTTCGAGGAGTTTAAGTTAGAAGAAAGTGATGTAGACTTACATGAGGTTTCACCCGATGATCGTATAAAGATAAGTAAGTACTTTACTGTCGATTTCTTTCGTATGACTCATTCTATTCCTGATAACTCAGGTCTTATTATTCATACACCTATAGGCAGGGTAGTTCATAGTGGCGATTTTAAACTTGATTACAACCCTGCCGACAACAAAACTAGTCATTTACATAAGCTAGCTGAAGCTGGTCAAGAAGGGGTCTTATTATTAATTTCTGACTCAACTAATTCTGAACGTGCCGGCTATACACTTAGTGAGCTTAATGTCAAAGAAGCCATAGATGATATTGTAGCCCAGTCTAAAGGGCGTGTAGTAGTTACTACTTTTAGTTCGCATATACACCGTGTCCAGAATGTTATTCGCATTGCTGAAAAACACGGCAGGCGCGTAGTAATTGAGGGGCGTTCTATGGTTAAAACCATTGGTATTGCTAGTGAATTGGGATATCTAGAAATTAACAGACCACTTGTTGATATTGATAACATGGGTGACCTAGCTGATGATAAAGTGCTCTTTTTATGTACAGGTTCCCAAGGCCAGCCCATGGCTGTTATGTCTCGTTTGGCTTCTGGATCACATAATAAAATTACTTTGAGGTCTGGTGACACCGTTATTCTTTCCTCTAATCCTATTCCTGGTAATGAAGAGGCTGTAGGTAGAGTAATTAATCAGCTCTACGCTAAGGGTGTTCATACCTATTATCCTCCTAATTACCGTGTGCACGCCTCAGGCCATGCTAGTCAAGAAGAACTTAGGCTTATGCTAGACTTAACTCGCCCTAAATACTTTTTGCCTTGGCATGGAGAAGTTAGGCATCAAATCAACCATGCCAAAATAGCTCAAATTATGTCAAACCCACCTGAAAAGAGTATCATTGCTGAAAATGGAGATGTTATAAGTGTTACTCGAGACAGCTTTGAAAAATCAGGCAACATTGATGTTGGTGTTATTTACCTAGATAATGTTACAGAAGTAAGTGAGCCCATGATTCGTGATAGGCAAGCGTTATCTAATGAGGGAGTAGTGGTAATTATGGCAGTTGTTAGCCGACAGCCTGTAGTTGAAGTGATTAGTCGTGGGGTTACTGATAAACCTCGAGAATTTCACAAAGAAATCGAACGTATTACCCTAGAAAACTTAAGCAAGGGTGTAAAAGAAAAGCGCCGCCTAGGCGACATCCGCGATGACGTGTTTTACCCTGTACGCAGATATGTACGTAAAACTACAGGGCAAAACCCTATTATTGTTCCCACTTTAATTGAAGGTTGAGTTTACTCATTATTACTCGTTAACTTCATCTAAAAACTCCTTTAGCTTTTCTAAATCAACAGCAATAGGAGCACGACGACGACGAACTGCACCATACTCTAAAAGCCTTGCAAGACAGTGGCTTACAGTCTCTCTAGTAGCTCCAATCATTTTGGCTAGGTCTTGTTGAGTTAGATTTAAATCAATTATAGTACCCTTTTCTCCTTCGACACCAAATTCATTAGCTAATCTAAGTAAAAGATTGGCTAGACGTCCGGGAGCATCAAAAGCACCAAGCTCAGCAAACCATGCTTGTGATTGCCATAGCTTTGTTGACATAACCTGAATAAACTTCATGGCTATGCTAGTGTGTTGTGATAGAAGCCTTTGAAAGTCATTTTCAGGCAGAACTATAAGAGTAGTGTCCATAACTGCCTCCGCTTGATTAGGACGACGCTCGCTTGGTAAAAGCAAAAGCTCTCCAAAAACATCATACTGGCCCAAAAGTGCTAAAATCATCTCCTTTCCATTGGGAAAGTACATAGAGATTTTTACCATTCCATCACGAATAAAATAGAGGGCATCAGCAGGATCTTCCATATAATAAATAATGTCCCCTGACTTAAAGCGCTTGTAGGGGGTTATACGAGAGAGTTGCTCTAGCTCCTCCTCAGAGAGGTCCTCAAAGAGTTGGGTATTCTTCAAATGCCAAACTAAACTAGGATATTCTTGAGTTGTCATTACAACTACAGTTTAACCTATAAGTCAGCTAAAAGTGTAATTTTTTATTGCTTGTCATAAATATCGCTTGTAGAACGTAGATAACTCCTTTAGCTAAAGACTACCTTGACTTACTCAAAAAGAAGTCCTAAATTAATTTACCTTTTATCTGTAGGGGAATAATCTTTGAATTTGCTTATGGAGAGTGCTAGGTCATAGGCAAGGGAATTAGCGTAGATTCATCAATACTTTCTCCAATAGTTCGTGAATTATAGGCAAAATTTGTGTTAGAAATTTCGCTTCCTAAACTTAGGGACTTAAAATCATATAGCTTAGTATCCATAAGATGTGAGGGAGTTATGTACCCTAGAGAACGAAAGATGTTATCGACTCGCTTCGTATCTTGGCTTTCCCATGCTTTAAGCATGGCTTTAATTTGCTTACGCTGCAGATTCTCTTGTGAATCACACAAGTTGCAAGGGATTATGGGAAATTTTTTGGATCGAGCGTAACGGGCAATATCTTTTTCCTTGCAATAAGCAAGTGGGCGAATAACAATGTGAGCCCCTTCATCAGTAATAAGTTTTGGAGGCATAGCTTTTAAGCGCCCCCCAAAAAACATATTTAAAAAGAAAGTTTCAACAATGTCATCCCTGTGATGACCTAGAGCAATTTTATTTGCACCTAACTCTTTGGCAACACTATAAATAATACCCCGACGCAATCTTGAACAAAGCGAACACATGGTTTTGCCCTCAGGTATTTTCGCTTTGACTATGCTGTATGTATCTCTTTGGACTATCTTAAAGGTTATCTTCAGTGACTGTAAATAAAGGGGTAAGGTTTCCTCAGGAAAATCGGGTTGCTTTTGATCTAAATTCATCGCAATAAGCTCGAAGTCTATAGGTGCTCGTTTGTGGAGATTTAAAAGTATGTCCAGCATGGTGTAAGAGTCTTTCCCTCCAGAAATACATACCATAACTCTGTCACCATGCTCAATCATTCCATAGCTAGTTATGGCTTGGGCAACTTGACGCTCGAGCCTCTTCTTTAGCTTATTAAAATTTGCTGAGGTCTTTTTCTTTTTAGGTTCTCTAGATAAAGAAATGCTCCTAAGGATTTTTTCCATACTTCTCTTTATGCAAAACCCTTGCCTGCTTCGCCCAATCATCATGCTCAATACGATCAGCAAAGCTTTGCAATTCGTCAGGTATACTACCTTTTCGGTTTACATTAAGCTTAACCACATCTGCAAAAGTTGTTATATCAGCCTCATTAAGAATATTTTCAATAGATGCCCCAATTCCACTTATCTGCTTGAGGTCATCAGGCTTAGGCTTAGCTCTTTTTGTAGTAGATTTAGACTTGGCTTTAGTTACGGGGGTCTTTTTTGTAGACTTTTGCTTAGTAGAAGAGCTCCTACTAGTAGACTTAGCCTTTGTCACAGAAGTTGTCTTTCTTTTAGACCCTTGATTAGTAGAGGCACTACTATCTGCTGTTTGTTTTTTAAGACGTTTAGTTTCACTTTCAAGTTTTTTAAGACGTTTTTCACGATCACTTAGTTTGGTTTTTAACTCATCGATTTCTTCTTGGTCAACATCATTGGATAAAAAATGACCACGTGAGAACCAACCTATTATGAAGCTTGGTATTGCAGCCAAAAGTAAAAATAAAGAAATTTGCGAGACAAGGAAAGTCATTCTAGCTCCTCTACAAGAAATTTTATATAATTTTGCCCCTCACTAGTTTGGTTTGTCAAGAGTTGCTCTTTTTCCTCTACTCGAGCACTCAAACACCGAGCACTAACACCCTCTTCAATTAGTGCCTTGCGCACTGCTTGCGCCCTATCTTCACTTAAAGTGAAGTTATAATCTGATGAAGTGTTAGGATCAGCGTAAGCAACTATGGTAACTGATATTAACTCATAGCGCTTAATAATTCTAGCAACGTCTTGCAGGTAATTCATCAATTCCTTTGAAGGAGCTGTCGCACCTGCATGGAAACCCACTTGGGAATGATTAATTGCTAGGGTAGCAAGTTCAGCCTGTAAATTTTGGCTGTTTTTAGCAAATAGAGAGCAAGTCTCCAACACTTGCAATTCGTTTTTAACTACTCTAACCCCCGAAATCTCTTCAACTAACCTATGAGCTAATTGTTTCAATTCTTCACCAGTAACTTTGCCCTTTAGAGTAGCATCACGTCCAGAAAAGCTGACTTCAACTTTAGCAAATGTAGTGCCTAGATTAGTCAAAGCCTCAGCGCTACGCTCCTGTAAGATATTTACTACTCGAGGTATGCTAATAACCATACAAAACACAAATACAGCGATAAGAGTTAAGGTTGCTGTGACTAGTGGCCAATAACTATCAAAAAATGTCTTTATATATTTTTTCATAAATCTGGATTTATAAACCCATACACAAACTCAGAATTTGATTCTTCAAGTCTGTGTTGACTTTCATCATATAGGTAACTGCTTTAGATTGCAACAAGAGACACAAGGTGTTTTTCTTGACAGCAAATTTTCACCTAAAATGACTATAATTGGGCCTAACATGACCTTTCTAAATCCATTTACAAAATCAAATAAGAGTCTTTGTGTTTTGACTTTCTGTAAGGAACTAAAGTTATTACTTGCTTGCACCTTTCTTTTGCTATTTAGCTATAGTTTAAGCATCGATGGGGATTTTTTAGATACCCAAGAAGGTCGCTTGGTTACCTTCGATGCACTTATAGAACTTTTTAAAGAGAATTACTGGAAAGAAAACTACCGTGATTGGGATACATGGGCACTTGCTTATCGCAATGCTGCCCTAGCAGCAAAGGATCGAGCCAACTTTGAGAATATCATGACTCAAATGTTTGATGATATAGATGATGAGCACTCGAGCTGGCTTGGACGTATAGATTTCTTATATGAAGATCTTGATAGTCCTTTTTCACCTGCAAAACTTGGTTTGGGCTTTAAGCACAGCTACATAAAAGGTGAAGGTGTACTTATTCAAAGAGTTTATCCTAATACCCCTGCTGAAAAAGCAGGATTACAAAGGGGAGATGTTATCAGAGCCTTAAATGGTCAAGATATAACTCAAGAACACATAACTATAGGCAATGTTTTTAATGATGCTGTTTCACAAGGGAAAGTGACTATTAATGTCAAACGCAAGCTGGATATCCTCACTTTCACCATTGAACCTGAGCCGATTTTTTTTGAGATGGTTAGTAACCTTCCTCAAGCAGAGATGTTAGATGCTACTACAGGATATTTATATGTCCCTACTTTTAATGAAGTAAATGTGGGAGCAAAAACTCATGAGCTAGTGGCCAACCTGCAAGCTCAAGGGGCTACATCACTAGTTATAGATTTAAGGCATAATTTGGGAGGGCGTCTAGCTGAATTAGGCTTGTTTCTAGGAGCGTTCACACAGGGTGTATGGGCACAAGCCATTGGTCGTGATGGAGTTGCTTGGCAAACAGACTATATTCTTGAAAGAGGAGTTGGTCGTAGCCTTTTACGCACCCTAGATGGCGAGTCAATTTCAGAATCTAAAATTGAAGAACCTGTAATATTTACAGGCTCTCTAGTTGTTTTAGTAAGTAGTGATAACAGTAGTGCTGGTGAAGTTGCTCCTTTGGTTCTACAAGATCTAGGACGCGCTACTATAGTGGGCCAGTCTACAAATGGTAATGTTGAAGCTCTCCGTGGTTTTGATTTGCCTGATGGTAGTGTAGTACTCATAGCAGTAGCCAATGTTCAATCAGTTAAGGGGGAAAGCTTTGATGAAGGTGTTAAGCCAGATATTGTTGTTAGTAGTAATTTAGAAGAATTAGCTCGTGGCTATGATGCACCTGTAGCAGAAGCTCTACGCGTTTTAAAAGGTTTACCATTTTCTCCTGGTAAACTTTTTTAATTAATGCGAGTAGGCTTTATTACTCAGCTCCTTTGGACTCGTTATGGTCCCTTTTGGGTTAACCTTTTTAGAGGAATTGGAGCTGAAGTTGTATTTGCTGACGCAAAAAGTGTAACTTATCAAACCAAACGTGCTGATCTAGAAGAAATAGACAGCCTAGTTTTTCGTTTAGCAGTTCTACAAGCGCTGTCACTTAATGTAAATTTTATTGTGGCTCCTGAGATAAACTACTCTTCTAAAGGTACTAAGGGCAGTGCCCAAGACCCTTGGATCGCAAATTTTGTAGATACCTTGACAAACAAAGTAAAGGGCTTACCACCCATTATAGGAGTGCCTGCCACACTTAGTATTCCTCAACATAAATTAGAGAAACTAGTCACACAAGTGCTTTATCCTCTAGCAAGACAAGTCCATGACATTAAACGCGTGTGGGAACGCTATTATAACAATACGAAAAAGCAAAATTATTTGAAACCTTACTTGAATCCTAGAGAAAATTATTTAGGTATAATAGGACAGCCTTGGTTAGTTGATGAAGCCCTCATAAGCGTCCTTAATACTGCTAATCCTATTTTAGCCCAATACCAACTTGATTACAGTTATTTGCAGCAAGAAGGTTTAAGAGTAAGGGATGATCTGATTAGTAGTGATAGTGAAGTTATAGGTGCAGCACATTACTTAGGCCGCAAGGGGAACATTCAGGAAATCACGATGTTAGCCGATAAATCTTCAGGAGCAGATATTTGGCTTACTAAGAGGGTGAAGCGTATAGTACATAAACCTTTTACCATTAAGTACATTCAAGATTTATTACCTATGAATGAGCTTGTTAATAAGATTATTGTTCAAGCTACTCCTCAAATCCTACAAGCAAGCTAAACAGTTAACTTTACTTCCTCGAGCGTGTAATAGCCAAACTCAACAAAATAACCGGCACTAAGCCAGCTACCACAATAGCCAAAGCACTTCCTGAGGCTTCAATAAGTCTCTCATCGCTAGCAAGACGATATACTCGCACTGCTAGAGTGTCAAAGTTAAATGGGCGTACTATAAGAGTAGCAGGAAGCTCTTTCATTGCATCTACAAACACCAGAAGGCTTGCTGTTAATAAACTGCCTTTGAGCATAGGTGCATGGACTTTTAACAATATAGTTAGGGCTTTATAGCCAAAGTTTCTAGCAGCATCATCCATATTAGTAGTGATCTTAGCTAAGCTGGCCTCTATACCTCCATGTGAAACAGCTAGAAAACGTATTAAGTAAGCAAATATAAGTGCAAATACACTACCACCTAGAAATAGTCCTACCTCCAAACCAAAACTTTTTTCTAGGAAATCATAACTAAATCCTAAGGTCATAAGTATTCCTACAGCAATGACCATGCCGGGTACAGCATAGCCTATAGCAGCAATGCGGGTAATGACTTTATTCCATTTACTGGGATTTAATCTGACACTATAAACAAGAATAAGTGAGATTAAAACAGCTAAAATTGCTGTTAGGCTTGCTAAACTTATGCTATTACGGGCATATAGCCAAGTATCAGAGTTGAAACTACGACCAGCATTAGTCAATACCATTTCTAAAAGAAGCCCTGCCGGTAATAAAAATCCAAAGAATAGTGGTAAACTACATAGAATTAAGCTCATAGCTTGTTGCCAAGGTTTTAAATTGTAAGTTAATAGTTTACGATAACGGCTCGAGCTAGGTTGTTTTTGAAATCTACTACGCCTTCTTGAAAACCTTTCTATAACCATAAGCACTAGCACAAAAAACAATAGGCAAGTTGAAAGTTGTGTTGCCGTTACCTTTTCACCCAAGTTAAACCATCTATAAATCCCAGTAGTCAAGGTAGGTACACTAAAATAATCCACAGTACCAAAGTCACCTAGAGTTTCCATAAGAGCCAATGCTACTCCAGCCACTATAGCAGGACGAGCAAGAGGCAAAGAGATTTGGAAGAAACCTGTATAAGCTCCTCTACCAAGGCTACGACTAGCTTCTAGAATAGATGCTGATTGTTCTAGGAATATTGCTCGAGACAGCATATAAACATAAGGATACAGCGCCAAGGTAAGCACGGCTATTGCACCCCCACGAGAGCGAATCTCGGGAAACCAGTAATCGTGCTTGCTGCTCCACTCAAACCAATTGCGCAATGTAGATTGTACTGGACCACTATACTGCAAAAAGTCAGTGTAAACATAAGCCAAAATATAAGCAGGCATTGCCATGGGCAGAAGTAGTGCCCAAGAAAAAAATCTTTTAGCAGGGAACTGGCACATGCTTACTACCCATGCTGTACTTACACCAATAATAAGCACTCCAAAGCCAACTCCCACCATCAAAATAAAGGAATTTTGAATGTAACGTGGTAAAACTGTTTCAACTAAATGTGTCCATACTTCACCTGCAGGTATGAAAATATGACCTACAACTACTAGCACAGGGGCAGCAATAACTAAAGCTATTAAAATAATACTTATACTAAAAGGCAAGTACTGGCGATGTTTTATAAAGTACTTATTTCGTTTTATAGCAAACAAGTGGCTAGAAGTCACTTTGGACATGGCTAGCTAGTTTAACACAAAATCAAAGTCATTCTATATGGATTGGATTTTCATTTCTGAAAAGAGTAAAGACGAAATCTCAGCAAAGTGAAGTTTACTAACATTGAGGTGAACCCAATTGATCGGACAAAAAATTAAGGTTAATTAAGACCTACTAAAATGATATCAAATTGAGATTACATTGTTTGTAAGCTTGATAACAACCTATCCTGTTATTATTGATTTAGTTTTCTCCTCTCTGTAAACTAATTCAGGCGTTTTGTACTGCAATGATTGATGCGGACGTTCACTGTTATAAAATTGTAAGTACTTTCCTATTTCTTCCCTTCCTTGCTCTATATTTTTGTATTCCTTTAGATATACTTCTTCATACTTTACCGTTCTCCACAACCTTTCTGTAAATATATTATCCATGTAGCACCCTCTTCCGTCCATGCTGATTGCTATTTCGTTTGCCTTCAATATATCCGTAAACTCATGACTTGTGTACTGACTACCTTGATCTGTATTGAATATCTCTGGCTTCTCTCCTTCCAACGCCTCTTCTAATGCTTCTATACAAAACTCTGCTTTCATGCTATTCGAAACTTCCCATGAAACAACATAACGGCTATACCAATCCATTACTACTACCAGATAGCAATATCCTCCTTGCAAACGTATATACGTAATATCACTAGCCCATACCTGATTTGGTTTGTTTATGATTTTGTTTTTCAGAAGGTATGGGTAAATTTTATGTCCTTCCTTTGGTTTACTTAGTTTGGGTTTGGCATATATAGCTTGCAAACCCATCAGACACATCAAACGATATACTCTTTTATGATTGACCTTATAGCTTTCTCTATTTAGCATTGCTGTTATCTTGCGATAACCTAGAAAAGGATGATCTGTATACAACTCATCTATCCTTTGCATCAACTTTTCATTGAGGTCACTAATTCCTGTAGGTCGATAGTAATAACTACTACGATTCAGTCTCAGTAACTCACATTGCTTAGTAATGCTCAATTGAGGGTGCCTTGGATCGACTATCAACATACGTTCCTCTTGACTCAGTTTTTGAGCCCTTTGGACAAAAAATCTAGTTCCATTTTCAATTTGCCAATCTGTTCGTACAGTGCAGCCTCTCTACGTTCTTGCAGTTTGGCTTTCCTGCCCCTTAGTAGTGAAAATCTTTCATGCAATGCTTCTGATCCAGCTTTTTTCCATTCTTTAATTTGAGTGGTGTGTACACCATATTGATTTGCTAATTCTGCAAGATTCTTCTCTCCAACTATGGCTGCTGCTGCAACTTTAGCTTTGAATTCTTTCTTATATGTTTTTCTTATTCCTTTTGTCTGGCTCATTTATATCTCCATATTCTAGATATTTTACATCTTCTATGGACCTTAATTTCGCCGGGGTTTTCTGTCCAGTTTTTGGGGGTAAGCTCAAATAAAAACTATTGATTTTTCTTTCATAATGTATTTTAATTAATTAGTTAATAATCACCAACTATAGGAAGTAATAAGATGACACAACCCAAGTAAGTGACAGATGAAGAGCTACTGGATATCACCCTAAAGTGTTTCTTGGAATATGGCTTTAATGTGTACCTACCCAGATTATTGCAGACAGAGCTGGACTCTCTCAACCAGTGCTGTTTAAGTATTTTGGTACGAAACAGAAACTACCCTTGCAAGCTGTGGTACTACCCAAGCGCCACCAGTTTTCAATTGGCTCAAAAATTCTCCTTTCCTAGGTCCTTTTACGACCTCAGTTAGTTCAATTGCTCGAGAAGGTGTCAGAGACACTTATCTGGGTTCTACCTCAAGTCCCACTTCTTAAAGATGTATGGTTGAGATCTAGCAACTCAAGCTCAGGCTGAAGTTTATTTATAAATACTATAGCTAGACCTCTCCCTCACGCCAATAATCCTGTTTTAGGGGTACATCGTTCTGTCTACATTTCTATAGCTTCAAGTAGGTCATATGCTCTTTGCTGTTGCTTATTCGCTATAGTGTCTACTTTTACTAAATTTGCATCCTCCTCTCCTTTGTAATTGCAAGTATTTCTTACTATGCTACTTAGATCCGATAGTAATGTCTGAAAACTGTGAACTTTACTACCATCTTCTAATTTTTTAGTCTTTGTTTTTGCTAATGCCTTCTTTGACCTTGCCGCTCTTTTCACGGGGTTACTTTCCTCTTTTTTACCTTTTTCTTCATCAGCAAATAATATTGACCTCCATGCCTCCATCATATGCCACTTCACGTTGTAAGCTAGCATGCACAAGAATATGTGTCCCCTTACTCGTTGCTCCATATGGTGATATATTGGTCTTAATTCCAAATCTACACTTTTTATCGACCTAAATCCCTGTTCTACATCACTTAATCCTTTGTAATTCCTGATTACTTCTTTTGTATCCACTTTCTCCTTTGTTAGACTTGTTCTTATTACATATATCCCATCTAACTCGCTTTCCTTCTTTACTTTCTCTTCGTCTATCTCAAAATTTAGCCTTGCTGGTGTTATCTTTAACTTAATGTGCTTTGCTACTTTATATTTGTTGACTACTCTTCCTACTCGCACTCCTATTTCCCCTTTCCCTCTTACACTTCCTTTCTTTACCATCTCCTTTATCTTCTCTAACTCTTCTTTTGTTGCTTTTAGCAAATCTTGTCGCTTTTTCCCTTTCCACTCCGCTACTTCTCTATTACAGCACCCTATCAATCTCTCTTTTTCATATTCTTGATCTTTAAACTCTAAATATTCTTCTTTCTTCAATTCTTCTATATTCAAATTCCCACTTTCTATCAGCTTTTTTATACTTGCTGCCCTAACTACGGGGACAAAACATGGAGGCAAAAACTGAAAGAGTATTTAGCCTCGCCCAGAACAGCAACAATAACACTTTGAAGAAATTCAAAACCACGTCTAAATATGCTTTTAGGAGCATAACCATGCTTCTTAAGTTTCAGAGGCCTTTGCTCATGAAGCCATATGCCCAATAAGTATGCCCAAGTAAATGCTAATGTTAGTAGAGCTAGCAATGTGTCCAAACGTGATGTGATGCTCACATGTGTATCCTCAAGATTGAAACCCCTCCTTTTTAAAGCCCCAAACAACGTTTCTATTCCCCACCTCTTAGCATATCTCTCTAAAGCCTTTTTAACCTTTGATGTAGTGGCAACTACCACTAGCTCTCCATCAGGAGCTCTGGTAACTGCTATGTATAAGCGATTGCCAAGTACTCTACAACGCTTTGAATGTACATACACCTCACCCTCCTTGAGATGCTTGTATCTTTCACTAGCTGGTCTATTCCTTCCCTTGCAACCTATTAAAGTGTTATTCCTAAGGCGCATAACAAAACTGATTCGTCTTTCTTTAAGCCCTTCAAACCAGTCTTTTCCAGTGAACTCACGATCAGCCACCAGTGCTTCAATATCTTCATGACCTAATATTTCTAGCAATCTATCAATGAGTGCTAGACGCTCTGTGGTGTTACTGTTACCGGCATGTGGTAAAACTGTCCACAGCAAAGGGAAAGCCATGCCTTTATATACAACTCCTAACATCAGAATGTTGATGTCTATGCTGCCCAGTTTCCAGTTAGTCCGATCTAAACTGAGTAAGTAAGGTCCTTTAGGTAACCAAGTTAGCACACATTTAGCTAACCACTCTCCTTCAATTTCTACTTCTGAGAAGAAGCGTTTGATACGTTTTTCGTTTGATGCAATCTCTACTGCACCGTTGAGCACACTTGCTACTCTTGATAGACTTACTGTTCTAACTGCCATCATCGCCATTATGAAACGAGACATGAAGTTTAGTCTTGCTCCATGTAGTTTTATATTTGCTTCTTTTAGTTTGTCCTTTAGTTGATCTGCCTTTGCTTTTTCCATTTCAGCTCAGCATATTTCTATGCTGAATCTTCTTCTCTTAACTTTTGTCCCGGTAGTTAGCTTGCTGCCTTCAATACTGCTATCCAACCTACTCCCTCTTCTTTTTTTAACTCTTCTATCTGTTTTTTCCCTATTACTCCTCTGTCTCCTACGATCACTATTTCTTTTATTCCAAATTCCTCTTTTAGCTCTTTTATCATTGGTTTTAGTATCTTTGACTCTGTGTAATTGCCCTCGTACACCCTAGTTACTATTGGACATCCCCTTTTGTCCGTCAGCAATGTGTAATTTACTTGCTTTTTCCCTCTCTTTTTATCTTTATTCTGTCCCCATTTTGCTAATGGACATTCCTCTCCTTCAAAATAACTTGAACTCATGTCATACATTAATACTTTCTCCCCTTTGACATGCCTATTTGTTAATTTCTTTTCTATATATCCTTGCCTTGCTTCCAACCATTCAATTACCTTACACACTTCTTCTTCCCTTGCTTTCCTTACTTCTAGCATTTCTGGTAAAGTTGTTGTTTCCCACCATCTTATTGTTGCTAATTTACTATTTGGTGCTAGTATCCTTGCTGCTATCAATGCTTCTACTAAGTTTCTTTCTTGTGTGGCACGACTTGCTATTAACTTCTTAAACTCTAGTTTCTCCATAGCTTTTATTACTGCTTTTACATGTCCATAATGCTTAGATTCAATCACTTCAAAAGCTTGATCTATAGGTACAAACTGCTTACCCTTTAAACAGCTTCGGATCATTTCTATAATTTCATAACCTAGTGGACTTAGGTTTGCTAGGGTTTCTTTTTTTACCTTGCCATCTTTACGATAAGAACGTCTCAGTAAGTAAGATTTATAAGTTTTTCCTTTATACTGGCGAGTGCTTGTAGCTACATGCATCCCAGAAGACCTATTCCTCATAGCTAAAGTACAGGATAGCAGATTTTGACAATTAATTCAACTTTTAGTGTCTACAGTATTGCACCCTAAATTACCCCTTTGCATTGTGTAGAAAGATGCTAACGCCGATTTTGATCAATAAACTTCAGTCAGGGATGCGACCTCAACAATAGCCATGAATGGCATGAGGCGTGATTTTATCAGAACAGGTCGTATACCCTGCAACATGTGGTTAAAGCGCAAGTTTGGATGCAATATGCTTATTAAGAAAAGGTAAATGCCCTTTTGTGAAATTACCGTACTCTGTTTGCTGATAAGCAATGTACATCAAAGAAGTATAAAAAAGTGTCTCATCAAAATAGGAAGACATTGACTTGTAAGTTTCTATAATGGTCTCCATGTAAGCCAAACCATACTGCCAAGGCCACGTTGCATAAGCAAGATCAAACATAGGCATACCAATAATAGTAGGTCCAGGATCAATGAGTGCCCTAAACTCGTAATCATCTTTATCAATAAGGATGTTATTTAAGTTGGCATCACTATGAATGAGATGCCCCTCTCTAAATGCTCGATACTGAGTTTCTTTTAGAAGATACTCAAGCTTATCAATCCACCCAGCATCAAAAGGCATACGTTCAGACAAAACATCTAAATGAATGGCAGCAGCCCAATTATTAAAGATAGTATCTGAACTACGAACATAGTCAAATTTTTGCTCATGGAGCGTCGCTAAAATTGTTGCCACCTTCGCCCCAATTGCATTAAGCGCGTGTTGCGGTAGCACTTTTTTTTGAAGCAGCAAATTAGGATTAGCTGTATTAGGAATGTAGTGCATTAATAAGTAATCTGCTTGGCTAAGTTCTGTATCTGACAAACTACCATAAGCTACTATTTCTGGAATAGCAAGATTTTTGTGAGCACTGAAGTTTAAAAAATCAACTTCGTAACTATTACTCCATGGAGATAGCTTTAAAACGAGTTGCTTAGGTTGTAAAAGGTATACAGAATTCCATGTGCCATGTACAAGGGGCTCCACACGCGTACACTTTAAGTTTTCTACCTCATTAACGTAAGTGATAAACTTTGGTGCATTTTGTCTTATGTAACTGGAATTACGCAGGGGGAGAAATAAAGTAAAATAGGGCTCAATCAGAACCAAGGAGCCCTAAGATGAGTCTAACACAAAGAATAGTTAAAGCACTAGAAGCCCTGTTAAAAGCAGTTGAAGCAAATGCTTCTTCAGCTATGGCAGATGGAATGGAGTGTTCACACGACACTATCTATAGAGCGTTGTTAGTAGACTCAATTCTAGCAAAGGTAAGTGAGATAGCTATAGGTTTAAAAATGCTGGTAGGTGAGCTTGAAGGAGGCTACTTGGTTCTTGATGATATAGTTACCCAGAAAAATCTTTTCCTTTTATCCATAGAGTGAAATAAGGTAGGAAAAATCACTAAGAATAATTGCTTCTTAGGCAATAGAACACCTACTACCCAGTGTAATCTTCTTTTGTAAACCAACTAAAACTTATACAAAACTTGCTTATTTTCCCCGCTTAACACTATCTCAAATCATTAATTCCTTTGGTACTGGTGTTTTATAAAACTCAAATGCCTCCCTCAATCTTTTTATCTCTTTTTTCATTACTCCCTTTATTTCCTCTACCCTCATTGGTATTCCCTCCATCATTACCTCCAAATGCTTCCTTAAATCTGCTTGTGTTTCCCAGCATTTATTATGTATGTACTCCTTCTTTAAATACTTCCATAGCCTTTCTATTGGGTTGAAATCTGGTGAGTATCCCGGTAGAAATTCTAACCTCAACCATTTTGAATTCTCTTTTACCCACTCTTGCAACCACTTCGCCCTGTGAAATGGTGCATTGTCACATATAAGCATTATCTTTGCTTCCCTCATCTCCCTTTTCATGTGGCAGATAAACCTTCTAAACCTCTGAGCATTTACCTTGAACTTTGTTAGCACTCCATGGAATTCTCCTGTCCCTAACTCTAATGCCCCTATCAAATTTACTCTCCCATGTCTTCCATAGTTCTTGATCTCTACTTTTTCTCCTCTTAGCCCCCATGTGCTCGCTAGTGTTCCCTGCGTTTGGAACCCTACTTCATCTTGATAAAATATCCTCCATCCTGCCTTTATCTTCTCCTCGTACAGCTTTGGTAGTGTTTCTTGTATCCACTTTCGCCTCTTCTCTTCATTCTTCCTATACAGCAAATGTATTGCTTTATGGAAACTTAATCCCAGTTTCCTTAAAAGCTCTGGTAAATACTTTACTGACAAACATACCCCAAAAAGGCTTTCTATGAGAGTAAAGACCCTTCTGGCAACCCAAACTTGCTGGTTAAACTCTGTAATGATTTTCTTGATTAGCTCTAGTTGCTCTTTAGAAAGTTTAGGCGGCCTACCAGTTCTTTGTTCATCTTCTAAGTTAAGCGATTTTTCAAACTTCTTTCGCCAGTTTTTTACTGTTTTTACTGAGACACCGAACATTTCTGCTACAAGCTTAATATCTTTGCCGGAATACAGAGCTATAAGGGCTTGAGTCCGTAGTAAAGCGTTTGCATCATTTCCCTTTTTATAGCGACGGCGTAGTCTTTGTAGTTCTTCTAGTTTTTGTTTGCTATCATTATTTGCCATGATTAGTCTCCTTTGGGTTATTATTGGAATTATCATGGCATTATTTTTCCTGTTTTAGGGAAAGAATTTATCTGGACATCTATACAGTAATAGCAAGATCAGGAAGAGGTAAAATGTGGTTACCGAAATTACGAGATGGCAATGGACACTATTGCTATGGTTTCGGAATAGTTCTGCTGATCTGGACAGATGGTAAAGTTCGAATACCCTTAAAGATAAAACTTTACTTTGGAGAGGTAAGCAAGCAAGAACTAGCATTGGAGTTATTAGCATGGGCAAAAGAAAAAGGGCTAAAACCTGATTATGTACTATTTGACTCATGGTACGGTTCAAAGAAGATTCTGAAACAGATACATGCCTACAGTTGGTCGTTTGTGACACGACTAAAGAAGAACAGAGTTCTGCGAGGAAAGCAGTTGAAAAGGCACAGAGGACCCTACTGGACAAAAGTAGGGAAGCTAAGAGGAATGGACTTTGAAGTGAAGATCGTGAGAAGAGGTAATAAATACTATGTAACAAATGATCTAGAGCTAGAAGACAAAGAGATCATAAGCCATTATAAGGTGAGGCAAGCGATAGAAGAAGTAATAAGAGGGTTAAAGCAAGAGCTAGGATGGCAAGGATTCAGATATAGAACAGAACAAACAATAGGAGGGCATTTAGGGTTAGGAGTAATAGCTTATGGCCTTATAGAAGTAGCTCGTAGAGAGAACAAGCAGTCATTTTATAGGTACCGTAGGGGACTCATCTCTGGTCGTATTGACCCACCTCTTGACCTTTTGGACTTGCTCCCTCAAGCTGCGTAATTCCAGATGTAAGCAACATCCTCAATAAAAGCTGTCCTAGCACCTAACTCAGGATTAATCAGAGAAAAATCAAGCGACATAGATTTTAATGTTAACAAACTTAGGGATAACCACTCTTCAATACGTCATCCTAGACTAATTTTAGGCTTACTTTGGCCGTCTGTGCAATCGCTCTTAGGAGTAGGTTTTTTGCTCAGTAAGAATGTATATGTGCCCAGAACGAGAAAAATTAGAAGACTGTTCATTTTTTGAACTCCATCTGTGACAGCAATTCTAAAAAACCTACCCTTGTAAGCTGTGCAATCGTCCCATTGGATCACTAGTCTTTTGTTTGGTTCACTCATGTGTGATTTGTATCCTAGCCTTTAGAGTGTGAGGTGATTGATCCCTTTATATTTTATCCCTAAGTTTAGGCAAGAAAATATGGAAAGTGGTTCCTTTACCAAATTCACTCTCGACTTCTATACGGCCTTTATGAGTTTCCACAATCTGTTTAACTATTGCCAGTCCTAAGCCAAAGCCACCACCCTTACCTTTATAAAATTTATTAAAAATATGTGGCAGGCTTTCAGGGCGTATGCCCAGCCCCTTGTCTTCAACTTGAATAACTACATACTTTGTGACTTCAAAAAAGCTCAGTATAACCTTATCACTATTGCCGCAGGCACGAATAGCATTAGAAACAAGGTTGCGCATCATTTGTCTTAGGCGATCAGAATCGCCTAAAATTAGCACTTCTTTGTCACTATTATCAACAAGATTTACACCCGGAAACTCTTGCGCAGTAGGTTTAAGTAGGTCATTAAATACATCTAAAAGAAAAGGATTCCATTCGTATACATACTCACCTCGAGAAAGCTGTAAAATATCACTAACAAGCCTGGTCATACTTTGTGATATTCGAACAGCATCATCAATGTAGACACGTACTTCCGAATCACTTGGTGCTTTTTTCTGTGCCCTCTCTAAAAAACCTTTAATGCTGGTTAAGGGCGTGCGCAATTCATGACTAGTCTCTGCTAAGAAAACTTTCTGAGCATCCATAGCTGCTTTCAAGCGTTCAATCAATGCATCTAAAACCGTGTGTAATTGCCCAATTTCATCGTTAGGTCCTTTATAAGGTAAGGTAACAAGATTATTAGGATCTAGCCTAGCAGCAGTATTTGCTAGCTCAGTTACAGGACGAAGCGATATAGCTGCTACAAAGTAACCAACAAAAATACTTAATGCAGTTAAAATAGCTGCTGTTAGAATAAGTGCTTGAGTTAAGCGTTTTAATGCTGTAGCAATATAATCTGTAGCTCTTAATACAGAAACCACACCAAAATTTGTTATAGGGGTAAGCATAGCCATTACTGGTACATCGTTTAAAATACCTTGCCAAGATTTGACATTACCATCTAAAGCTATTATAACCTCTTGACTAGGAATGCTGGCTTCAAATGTTTCTTGTGAGGAGCGTATTAGCTCACCACGCTGATTGTATATTTGAACTACAATGCCCCCAGTAAAAAATGGCTGACTTTGATTTTTACCTTCATAAATATTTTTTATCTTTAAAGCATCGCCTTCAAGACTCTCAGAAAGTTCACCATAAAGATTATTACGAACCACAGTATAAGCCACAGCAACCCCCACAATACTTAAAATTGCTGTTACTAGGCTAATGTAAATAGCCATGCGCCACCTAAGAGCTAATTCCCTACTACTGTAACTCACCCCCTGAGGCAAAACATCGGCTAATGTGTTATAACTATCAATAGCTTCTTTCACTGGCTCAGCCTTGTTTTTAGAGGCTTCTCTTTTGCTAAAAGCTTTATGACTCATATTCCTACACTAAAAACGCCTCAGAATCAAACCTGAATAATTGTTGCATAGTTTATTCTTTTACTGCATAGCCAATTCCTCTTACTGTACGGATAATACCATAGCCACTAACATCACGTAATTTATTACGAATATTAGCTACATGAACATCAACCACATTACTTGATGGAGGAAGTTCTTCGCCCCAAACGTTCCTTTCTATTTCCTCACGACTGTATACTCGTCCGGGCTGACTACATATATAAGCAAGTAAATCAAACTCTCGAGGTGATAAGCGTAGCTCTTGCTTTTCCCAAAAGGCTTGCCTACGAGCAGGATGTACAATTAAATCACCTACTCTTTGTACAGATTCTGCACTGCTATGGCGAAGTTGTACATTAACACGTGCCCGCAATTCTTCAGCATGAAAAGGCTTAGTCATATAGTCATCTGCACCAGCATTTAGCAGCTCTACTTTAGTTCCTACATCATCTGCAGCAGTTAAAATTATGATGGGTGTCTCACTAGTTTTTCTTACACGTCTTGCAATTTCTGCACCATCAAAGTCTGGTAACCCCAAATCAAGAATAACAAGGTCAGGACTTTCCTCTCTAATAGCGGAAAGACCTCGCACTCCTGTATCACAAGTTGTAACATTAAAACCAGCATCTTCCATTTCTAGTTTTAGCAAACGGCTAATGTCTTCATCGTCCTCAACAATAACTATAGTTTGTTTTTCATACATAATTTACCTACCTCTGATTTTAGCCTACCTTACTTTGTACTAAAAACCTTAACTTGCCTAGGTAGGTATACCTCAAAAGTCACTAAGTTTTATCATAGTGGTTTGCTGAGAGAATATTAGTGTACGT
The DNA here is from genome assembly GCA_965223045.1 of Trueperaceae bacterium. Classification (GTDB taxonomy): domain Bacteria; phylum Deinococcota; class Deinococci; order Deinococcales; family Trueperaceae; genus CBDCVN01. The sequence goes on along the minus strand of CBDCVN010000013.1, from coordinate 96,760 downwards.
TTTAACAACAAAATTAGTACAAAGGCCACCATAGTACATGATATCCTAGGCGCTAAATTAAACTAATTCCAGAAACAGTATTTATTTTTTCACGTGGAACAAAAAACGTTGTTAAGACCTTACAGAACTTGCTATTCTTAGGTGGTTTTGTGAGATAATTAATATTAAAATTCTTTATAGGATTGGAATCCATAATACTTGGGATAAGAATCTAACCTTACATGAAGCCAAGATACCCCACCACCTGCCGTGTTCAACCAAATAGGTTTATCATTGAGCCTCTTTTCCATCATTTGTCCAACCATCTGCCATAAAGCATGGTTTTGAAGCTCTGGAGCATCTCGTGTAAATGCTGCTAGATGACAATATATAGACGTCCTCTCACGTGGAGAAGGTACAATAAGTAAAGCGTCCTTGCCAAGATTTAAAAATGTTGTTATGCCTTTGTCATTAGCAGTATCAAAATAATTAGCGAAAGCATTTTCATCAGGAGACCTTGCTAAACCCGGACTATCAAGTAGCACAAACTCGAACAAACGATTTACTGTAGATGCTGTTACAGGAGGTGTCTCCCAACGATAAGATACAAATGGCACTTCTGCCAAAATCGAGATAAAAAAGGAACGAAAATCCTTATTATCTTGCCATAAACTCAGGACTTTATTGTAGCAAAGTTGTTTTTCATTCTGGACTATAAAAACTCTGCGAATATGGCCATTATTTAGGATATCAACGCAGGATTCGAACATGTACACCCTCTTTAAAAAGGTAATCTTTAACCTGCCCTACAGTATAAGTACCATTATGGAAAATCCCTGCTGCCAAGGCTGCATCCGCTTTGCCTTTAGTTAATACCTCAAGCATATGCAAAGCATTCCCTGCTCCCCCCGAGGCAATGACAGGAATATCCACTGCTTTAGCTACAGCATAGTTGACCTCTAGATCATAACCAGTTTTCATACCATCAGCATCAATGCTGTTTAAGACAATCTCGCCAGCACCAAGCTCTTGTCCCTTAACTGCCCATTCTATAAGATCAAGCCCTGTTGGCTTACGTCCACCAGCCACAAAGACCTCCCAACCAGCAGCGTTCTGCCTACGCTTAGCATCTATAGAAAAAACTACAGCTTGTGAACCATAGTGCTCTGCTGCTTGACGAACTACTTCAGGATGAGCTACTGCCCCGGAATTAATTGATACCTTATCAGCACCTGCTCGGAAAAGCATATGAAAGTCTTCTAAACTCTTTACTCCACCACCTATAGTTAGGGGCATAAAGCACTGCTCAGCAGTGCGGGTGGCTAGCTCGAGCATAGCCTTCCGCCCCTCGCTAGTAGCAGTAATATCATAAAAAACTAACTCATCAGCACCTTGCTCGTTATAACGCAAGGCTAGTTCTACAGGGTCTCCTACATCATTAAGTTCACCCTTTTCAGCACGTCCAAATTGCTGCCCACGTGTTGTCCTACCATTATGGACATCTAGACAAGGAATAATACGTTTAGCTAACATGTTTTAAGCAGCCTGCTCTTGATCTACTTCCATAGTTACTTGCTCTTGACCTATTTCTATTAAGTGCCTAAAAGCTTTAACTATATAACTGCTTGTTACGGTATCTGGGAACTTATAAAACTGCTCCCATGCCTTAGCTTTGTACTGGTCATAAGTACTTTCCCTTTCAGGGTAAAAATAAAGATAAGCAAGATTCACAGCATGACCTATAACCACATCTACAGCTATAGCTCCATCTATGTGCAGATCTGGATTGCGTTCACTTAAATTAGCCAAGGCTTGCAAAGCCTCAATAGTTAACTGTCTATATTCTGACGCTTCTATTTTGTTTAGTAATCTTTCAATCCGTAAGGCAAAGTTTTGCTCGCCTGCTGTCATCTCTGAGAGAATAAGTTGACTATCTAAACGGTTACGACGATCAAGTCTGTTGCCAATAATTATACCATCACAATGCTCTAAAAGATTCCAAACTTTAGGATAAAAATCTTTGCCAACACGATTTAGAGTACCTTCATATTGCCTTCTGCGCAACCAGTTTTCTAAAGAAGCAGGCAATAAGTCCTTATATTCTATATCCCAAATAACATTTGTACTACTTGTGGACAAGACCTCTTGCTCTCTTAATTTCCTGCTCATTGTCTCGTAACCTAGCATAACTTCATGTAAACGCATTTGAATTTCTGAAGGAGCTAGGTGCATAAGCTGCTCATAGGCTTCATCTTGTGACAACTTGAGGCTTTTAGCTAACCCATCTGTAAGCAATAAAATCAGATAGCCTATACGAATGGTGAGCATGTCCTCAAAGAGTTCTGGTTCAGCCTTTATAAGCATACTTACATAAACTAAGATTTCTTGAGTTAAAACCTTATCCCTAACATCTTCTCGACTGAAAGTGTAGAGCTTGTTTATAAGCTCACTGTAAGGTAAAGGTCGAGTAATAAGTGAATCTTCGCTGAATGATTTACCAATAAGAATGTGTTTTTGCTGTACTAAGATATCTGCTACAGCCTCGAGAATATCTACATCAGTCTTTTGTAATAGCCCTGCTGTACGCCTTATTTCGGTCCAAAATTGTAGGCGGCGAGCTTTATAATAAGTCTCTTCCAAAAGCTTACGCACAGTTGCCCCTGCTACTTGAGTATAAAAATCAAGCCCCTTAAGACGCACAAGATTAGCTAAAATTTCTGTTTGTTCACAAAGATTGTCTGAAGGCTTTAGTTTTGCTAATAAATTAGCAACATTATCTTCAAGTTCTATGGCAACCTCTTCATCACAGCTAAGTGGTCTTACCTCACCTTCTTGAAGATAATTACTTGTTACGGGCACATGCTTTACAGGAGTATCTAGAAACTGAAAATCGTGTAAGTTGTCTATGCGTTCTAAGCTCGAGCTATGCTGCAAAACCTGTAAAGAACCAAGCCTAACTGGCACATCTTCACAAAAACCTTTACGAAACTCGCTCATCAAAACAAGTATGGCTTCACGGCTAGTTTCTAGTAGGGTGCGAGTAAGCAATAATGTTAGCAAAGGCCTGCCTGACTGTTGCCAATTGCGCTGTAAATAGGCTATTTCCCCCTTTAGATGCTCTAAAAGGATTTGTGAATCAAGGGTTAAATAGAATTCGTTCTGGTCAAAAAAATTGGGCAAAAATAACACGAGTTCACCACGAAGCTGATAAAGACGCGAGGTACTTAGGCTACGTACTAATTTTAAAGGTCTGCCTGTAAGACCCAGTTTTTCATTAAGGCCTATCTTATTGTAAATACAAACAAGTTCCCCTGCATGATAAACAGGTATTCCCAGTTGTTTGGGGGTTTGTGTAGTAATACCTTGCTCGGAAAGTTCAGCTTGCAAAGCTTCATCTTCGGCTAAAAGAGCTATCTGAACCACAGGCTGTGGTCGCTTTTGGTTTAGGTACCTTTCCAAAGGGTCAATATCCCTAGGCTGCAAAAAGCCTTCATCTAACATTTTCCCTAGTAAATAAAGACTCTGTGCCCAAATCAAAGGCAAGTTATCATTAGGGTTTCTGGTTTGACTATGAGGGTTTTGTTTTTCAGCTTCAATATTTTCTAAAGGGACATAATACAGCTCAGGCAACAATTTAAAGCCATCTTTTTCAATGGTTAATTGATCGAGCTTTTCTCGATAATTTTGTACATTTTCACTTTCATTATGAAAAAGGGCATCAAGATAAAGATAAGAAAAAAATAAAGGCCATTCGCATTCAATGTTCTCAAACTGCTTAAGCTCACTAGGCTCATAATACAATCTACTCACGTTCTCAATAGCAGTTTGATGACCATCTCTAAGAAAACGCTTTAGACCATAATTACCTGCTAATTTTTCAATTATTTTGGTTCTAGTTTGCTTTATCAGAGCTTTATCTTCTACTGCAAAAGCAGGGAAACTAATAGCAGAAAGTAAAGCAGCATCAACTTCTTTTGAGCTTGATTCACGTGGCAAAAGCCCTGCTAGAGTAATTCGAGCTTTAGCAATATCGTCTGGCAAAACATGGATTACAGAAGCCTGTGAACCGCGAACACCAAAAAGATTAAAGCCACTTAAAGCTTCTAAGGCAGCTTTTGACATTGCTACCGAAGAGACATTGATCTCGGGTTGCCCCTTGTTAATTTTGTTGCCCCGTTCCCAAATACCATAATCAGATGTGCGGTAGGTACTACTTATATAATAGACAAGATTTTGAACAAAATTAACCTCATCAACAGTAAAAATAATCCGTAAGCCTGAAGCAGTCATTTGGGCAAGCATAAGTAAATATAATGAAGTAGCATCAAGTTGCAAGTGTCCCCAATCACCATCACCAACTACCGTATTACCTGTAGCAGCATCATATTTAGCATGCAAGGCATCTAAAGGTTGTAAAGTTTCTTTAAAGCGCTCAACTTTACTTGCTTGTCTCATCATTGCGTTCAAAAGCCCACGCATCAATTTGACAGTGGCATACTCCAACTCATAACCCCTACCATTATCATTGTCTAGTTTTCTATATGCTAAAGCTAAGGCCCAAACTGCTAAAATACTATAAACATTATCGCGTACCCAAGCATCTGTGTAGTTGCCATGAACAGTAACAGAAGTGCTAGCAGGCAGCAAACCCGTTACTGGGTGCTGCTTGGCCAGAATTATGGAATTAACTTGCTTATAGTAAGGCTCGAGCTGGCTACTCAAATCTTTTTCTTGAGACCGTATATTATCACTCATTCTTCGTGTAGACACCTCCGTTAAGATTAGTAAGGTCTTGTCTTGATCAGTTTAATTTTAAATCAGCTAAATTAATCATGATGTCATCCATAAACTCACTAAGTAATTATTATAGAGTAAAGCAATAGTGCTCCTGAAAAGTTTTTTCTCTAAAGCAAAAATCCCTTCTATTGCACATAATTTGCGAAATGTAGCAGCAAAACATCAAAGCTTTTTTGGTAAGCTGCTATTTCATAATACACCAGAAAAATTTTGGGTAAGTAACGGTAGTCCAAATATACAATTTGATGGTAAAAACTTATTTGATGGTAGAAACCTATCTGGGAATCTATAATGCCAAGTAAATCTGATTCAAAACTAGGAGTATATTTATGAAAACACCTGTGCACATTGCAGTAACAGGAGCAGCTGGACAAATAGGTTATGCCCTACTCTTTCGCATTGCTGCTGGTGACATGTTGGGGAAAGATCAACCAGTTATTCTACAGCTTTTAGAAATCCCCCCAGCTATGAATGCCCTCAAAGGCGTATTAATGGAGCTTAATGATGCAGCCTTTCCACTTTTACAAGGAATTACAGTTACAGATAATCCCAATGAAGCTTTCAAAGATGCCAATTATGCACTTCTAGTAGGCTCTAAGCCTAGGAGCAAAGGTATGGAACGTAAAGATTTGCTCCTAGCTAACGGGCCTATATTTATAACTCAAGGTAAGGCCCTAAATGACCATGCTAGCCGTGATGTAAAGGTCTTAGTAGTTGGTAACCCTGCTAATACTAATACCCTTATTACTATGAAAAATGCTCCTAGCCTTAGGCCATCACAGTTTAGTGCTATGACAAGACTTGATCATAACCGTGCCATTAGTCAAATAGCTGAAAAAACTGGTAGTTTGGTTAAAGACATTAAAAAAGTGATTATTTGGGGCAATCACTCCTCCACTCAAGTTCCTGATATTTATCAAGCTAATTTAGGCAATAAGGCAGTTAGTGAGTTAGTAAATGAGTCTTGGATAAAGGATATCTTTATCCCTACGGTACAAAAGCGTGGTGCAGCGATTATTGAAGCAAGGGGATCATCTAGCGCAGCTTCAGCTGCCTCAGCTGCCATTGATCATATGAGAAGCTGGGCTTCAGGCACCAATGACAACGACTGGACTAGCATGGCTATTCCTAGCGAGAACAATCCTTATGATATTGCCGAAGGGATCATTTACTCTTTCCCCGTGACAGTGAGCAATGGTCAAATAAATATAGTTGCTGGTTTAAAAAATAATACCTTCATTCAAGAAAGAATGAAGGCCAGTGAGATTGAACTTTTAGAAGAGCGGTCTTTTGTTAAAGACCTACTTCATTAATCTAGTACGAACCATAGTAACTAGCATAGTAATTAAGTGTTTCCTCACTTGCATTGGGGGTCGAAAAAGCAAAATGTAAAAGGGGGATGAGAAATGCTTGTGAAGCTAGCTCCATTAATGACTGTTGCTTAGGTAATACTGAAGTTTGAGTATCATTCAGAGCATTAAGATTATTAACATAAGCAGGTTCAGATGCAACATTAGTAGGTGCAACAATAGCAGTGTTACTAACTTCAACCCCCATTAGATCCTCACTTTGATTGGTATCAGATAGGTCTGACATAGCCTCGTAGGTTGGGGAAACAGTGTTGGCCTGGGCCTGCATCACCACTTCACTCCCAGCACCAGCACTAACTCCAGAAAAATTAAAAGAAGTTGCTTGTACTTTATGAGATGCCTCAATGAAAAGATTTACATCTTTTGGTAAAGAGCTAGAAATTTTTTCTTCTTCAAAAGCTATAACTTCCTCAGAGGCTATAACCTCTTCAGAATCCACCACCTCAACAATCACTTTGCAGCGTCCCCACTCCCTTGCCTGGGCAGTAGATGGCATCCACAAATCAACCTGATTACGCTTACGCTCATGCATGGTGTCTTGTACTTCTAAAGTTATACCGGGGTCCCAACCACCACACTGTAAGGTGTCTTCAATAGCTGCCACACGCAACTTAGCACCATAAGGAAGCTTATTAGCTAATAAGTCACGGCTTGCCGCAACTATACCTAAGCGTACCCTTTGGTTAGTTGAGGTTATAAAAGGTGTGCTATCAGTTTGCGATCTAGTAGAAGAGTAAGCTGTCATAGTAACCGTAAATTTCTCACCTACTCCAACTTGAGCCAAAGTTACTCCCAAAAGACATAAAACGACACAAGCAACAATAATCCTAACCACATTAACTCCTAATGGAAATGATTTTTACTTATATGGAAATTTCTCAGAATCAGGCCTGCTAACACCCAAGATTTTATCCTCAGGTACAAACAATTCCAATCCAATGCCATTTGACATTGTGAACAATTTTATCTTTCTTATATGAAAGAATTATGTAAAAAAATTTATAAGAGATCTATAGCCTTTGTGATAGGCAAAATAGCTAGCTTAGAGCGGTTCAATTAAAGCAACCTCGAGCACATTGTGAATGTTTGCTACTGGTCTTATCAAAAATTCAACTTGTAAGCTATTTGGGTCCTTAGGAAACAGGTGGATAACTTCGCCCACTAGGATTCCCCTAGGGAAAAGGCCTCCACGACTCTGAGTTTCTACTAGATCCCCTATACTTACACTTTTATCTTCTGAGTAATCTATAACACGTACAAGATTACCTAATTCCCCTACTGCAATACCTTGTCCCCCTTTATTACGTACTGTTACACCTACTCGAGACTCAGGGTCAATGACAGTACGGACCATAGAGCTTTGGCTAGATACATCTGTAACTATGCCTACTAAACCTTCAGGTATAGTTACAGGCATATACTTAATCACTCCATCGGCACTACCAGCACCTAAGGTTAGGCGAGATAAAAGTAAAGAAGAGTCAATACCAGTTACATTTGCTGTTATTCTAGCACTAGGAGATTGAAACTGGCGTACTCCTAAAATTTGTTGATAACGCTCAACTTGTAGCTCGAGCTGTCTATTTTGCGCTTTAAGTTCTGACACCTCCTTTGTTAGAGAGTTTACTTCTTCAAGGAAGTTATGCTTTTCTATAGAGCTTTCTACAGCACCACGCAAATTACTACTTGCTTGAAATAGTACCCTATGCGGCAAAGCTACAATACTACTTAACTGATAAGGTACTTGACCTATAAAAGCCATTGAAACAAAAGAAAGTAAGCTAAGTCCTAAAAAGACATACCAAGCTTTCAAAACATCAGACAAAACTTACTCCTAACTTCTTAACTTCCTCAACTAAGTGAGAAGGGCTTAGTCCAACTATGTTAAAGTAACAACCAGAAATTTCTTTAACTATGATAGCTCCAAAGCCTTGAATGGCATAACCACCAGCCTTGTCTAAGCCCTCATTAGTAGACACATACCATGTTACTTCTTCGTAACTTAGATGTTTAACAATAACCTTACTTTTAAGGTTACTCAAAGTTTTTTTTCCTTGGAAACTCAGCGCATAACCTGTATATACTTCATGGGTTTGTCCAGCAAGCTTTTCAATAAAATAACGATTCTCTTGAGGGTTTTTAGGTTTACCTAAAATATCACCTTGAAAGAATACTACTGTATCAGCAGCAATAACTAAGCTTTTAGGGTATTTTTTAGCAGCACACATAGCTTTGGCATTACTTAGCTGTTCTACTAAGACTTCAGGTACTTTGCTGCCTTCTACACTTTCATCAATATCTGTAGCAAATACTTCAAAATCAACTCCTAGGCTAGTTAGTATCTCGTAGCGGCGAGGTGAACCACTAGCTAGAACTATGTGCGATGGTTTAATGAATGACATTTAAAAGTAATCCTTAAAAAGCATTTTACACAAATGCTCCACCATGAAATCATGAAATATTGTAAAAATGATTACTAGCTTATTTTTATCTTTACAAAGGTATCTTTGCCCTTTTGTAGGACTCGAGCCCCAGAAACATCAACATTGAGTTTAATATCTTTAATAATCTCACCATCAAGCTTTAAACCACTATTTTGAATAAGGCGTCTAGCCTCGCCATTAGACTGAGTTAACCCCGCCAAAGTAGCAAGCTTACAAATCCAAATCTCTCCATTTTCTAACTCTGTGGCTGGCACTTCAAAACTAGGTATATCTTTTGGTATGCCACCTTTTGCTACATAGTCATAGCGTTCTTCGGCATGTGCTATAGGGGACTTGCCATGATAAATGCTTACTAGTTCCCGAGCAAAGATTCTGTGCCCCTCTTTTACATCTTTGGCAACGAGTGTTTGCATTTCTAATAAATCTAGGTTTGTACAAAGTTCTATATAGCGTAAAAGCATATCATCATTAATCTGCATGGCCTTTTTAAACATAACTTCAGGTGACTCAGATATGCCTATATAGTTACCTAAAGACTTAGACATCTTTTCTACACCATCTAAACCTTCTAATAATGGAGTAGTAAGGGCAACTTGTTTTTCCTGTCCATAACGTTCTTGAACGTCACGACCTACCAATAGGTTAAATAACTGATCAGTACCACCAAGCTCTATATCAGATTGTATGGCTACGGAATCATAAGCTTGTGCTAATGGGTAAAGTAGTTCATGAATGCTAATAGGTATACCTTCTCGGTAACGTTTTTCAAAATCGTCACGCTCGAGCATCCGAGCCACTGTATAACACGAAGCTAATTTGACAACTTCGGCAAAACCTAGTGGCTCGAGCCACTCGCTATTATGCCTAATCTCTAGCTTTTCAGGGGTGTTATCTAAAATCTTGCTAGCTTGCTTAATATAAGTCTCACCATTTTTACGGGTTTGCTCTAAAGAAAGTACTGGCCTTGTTTTTGACTTGCCAGTAGGATCACCTATCATGCCTGTAAAATCACCAATTATTAAAATTACTTTGTGGCCTAAATCTTGGAACTGGCGAAGCTTGCGCAGTACAACAGCATGGCCAAGGTGTAAATCAGGGCTAGTAGGATCAACACCAAGTTTAACACGTAATGGACGATCCTTTTTAAGTTTTGCAATAAATTCTTCTTCTGGTACAATGTGGGCAGCACCACGCTTTAAAAGTGCTATATTCTCCTCTATCTTAGACATAATATTTTTTCCTTCATTAATATTTTTTGTGTTTGCTCGAGCGTTTAAAATCTGCTCTTTTAGCAGCTAAGGAATTATAGCCTTTCTTTGACTGCTTTACAGACTGCACAATGTTTTTTGTAGGCCTAAAGAGTTTCTTGAAACGCTTTGACTGACCTTTAGCAACATTAGCTACTACTACATCACCCTCTCTAAAAATTGTATCTCCATGAGGAAAAACTGCTCTACCACCCTTTCGAATAGAAACAATGATGCTATCTCTAGGCAATTTAATTTCCCGTAGAGGATTACCTAAAAGTGGGCAATCAGGCCGCACTTTCACCTCTACAATTTCATGTCCTAATAAATCGCGCAGGCGAGTTGACTCACGGCTAAGCTCTACCTGTCTTTGACGCATAATTGCACGATAATAAGCCTTGGCTAAATCTGACTGACGCACAAAACCTATTGGTTTTTGCTTATCTTGAGGGTCAACTACAGGCATACGACCAATTTCTAATAGCGCCATACGCTCTAAAACATCGCTAATAGGCTCATCAGGTAAAGCACTGTTAACTGCGCGCATACCTACCTTGTGTAACTTGGTGTTCAAAGGCATACCTGCTTGCCTTGCTCTCTCTAAGTCAGTCATAGTAACAATGCCAAACATATGCTCTGGGTCATCTTCCTTGAAAAGTAAAAAGCCATGATGATGCGTATCTGCCAAGGCCTCTTTGAGGTTTTTTAGGGTACCATTAGCGTCTAGATGAGGTATGTCTTTATCCATAACTTCACGGGTTGTAATTGTTTGTAGAAGGTCAGACTCACGCGCTCGCAAAAGGCTTAGGCCTCTGCGAGAAAGTATAACTTGATAGATGGATTCAGGATGGAGCATATCAGCAACAAGTGTCGCGAGTACTGTTGAAAGCAAAAGTGGTAATATCATGCCATAGCTGCCAGACATCTCAAAAATCATCATAATAGTACTCATAGGTGCCCTAGCTGTTCCAGCAAACATAGCTGCCATTCCAACTAAAGCAAATGGCCCTACGCTTTCAATAGTTCCAAATAGCCCTGCAGCTTGAGCTAATGCTGCACCAAGTGTAGAGCCTATCATCAATAAAGGGGCAAAAAGGCCACCTGCTCCCCAAGAACCAAGTGAAATGCTGGTGGCTAACATTTTAGCAAGCGTTAAGTAAACTAAAAGATCAAAGCCAACAATATTGCCTGCTAGTGTTAATTCTGTAGTTTTATAGCCTTCTCCTAATATCTCAGGGGCAGTAAGTGCTAGCATTCCCACCATAAGTCCACCTAGCATGGGACGCAACCAAGGTGAAATGTGCGCAAAAATATTTTCACCCCAAATTACCATCTTGATAAAAACCAATGAGGCAAAAGCAGCTAAGATTCCTAAAATAAAGTATAGTGGTAAGTGGCTTAAATCTTGAAATTCATAATTTGGCACGGAAAAAGCAAGGCTATCACCTAATAATTGACGAGAAACCACAGCAGCAGAAACTGCGCCAATTACCACCCCAGTAAAGTGGCGATGCCCAAATTGTCCTAAAATTACTTCAAGAGCAAAAAGTACCCCTGCAATAGGGGCATTGAAAGTGGCAGCAATGCCACTAGCTGCTGCCACTGCTACAAAGTTACGTCTTTGCATTCCACTTAGCTTTAGCCATCCGCTTACCATTGAGGCTATGGAAGCACCCATTTGCACTACAGGACCCTCTATACCAAGTGAGGCACCTGTACCAATAGAAATAGTACTGGCAATAGGCCTCCATAAAGCTATACGTTTAGCAACTTTCCCGCTAAAATTAGAAACAGCCAACATTACTCCCGGAATTCCTGAACCACGTACATCTGGTGACCAGCTAACAACTATAGGAGTAATAAGCAATCCACCTAAAGCAGGAATAAACACCACCCAAATGCTTCCCCAAGTACCTCCTAGCCAAGAACGTATATTTTCAATCAGATCAGCGATAAACCCAATTAGCTCATAGAAGCCTACTGCTGCTAGCCCTACTAGTAAACCTATTAGTATAGAGGTAGATACCATAGACACTGCCTCAGTAGATCTAACAGGTTTTGAACGATTTACAAAAGTTTGTACTAAAGTTTGTTTTAGTTTATCCATTAACTATGTAATAGCATCATGCCCTATTAAGGCTTTACATAGTCTATTAGGCAAACAGCTGGAAAATCTTCAAGAAATTCTTTGATAGAATATCCCTTTTCTAAACAGTCGAAAAGATTCTTGATAGGTACACGAGTGCCATTAAAGACAGGAGTCCCCCCCAAAATGTCAACATCACGATTTATGGCACTTTCCATGAGCTTAGTATAGCTACTAATTACTGTCCTTTCAACGATCCCCCTTAAATTATTCTATGACCTATGGTAAAAATTAATCTAATATGGAAGTAAAAAGCTTAGCTGTTGCAACTCGTACTGAATTCCGCCAGTGGCTCGAGGAAAATCATGATAAGAAAGAAAAAGTTCAATTGATCTTGTATAAACGCCACACTGGCAAACCTGCACCGACACATCGTGAACTGCTCGAGGAAGCAATCTGCTTTGGTTGGATTGATACCACCATCAAACGATTAGATGACGATCGGTACGCAAGGTTTTTTGTTAGGCGCAATGCCAATAGCCAATGGAGCGAGAACACGCTTAACTATGCCCAGCAGCTTATAGCAGAAGGTAAGATGACCCCTACAGGTCTAAAGTTTTATAAAGAGGGAGCCAAGAAGCCTACACATGACCATGGTATACCAAAGAACCCGACTATGCCGCTCGAGCTAAAGCAAGCCTTGGCTAAAGACAAATCCGCACAGGACGCCTTTACTAAGTTCTCGCCTTCAAAAAAGAAAAGGCTCTATCGTTGGATTTTGAGTGGTAAGAGACCAGAAACTAGAGCTAAGCGAGTAGAAAAGATTTGTATGGCGGCTAGGGAGGGGCTAGAAGTTTAACTAAAATGGGATTTTTACACTGCTACTTGGTAAACTAATTCTTAATTTAGCTATGATACTTTTTAATTACATGAATTGATGGGAGAGTGTCATAAATGAATTCTGATTTTAAAACAATTTTTTCATACTGGCTTATCAGCTTTTTACTTACTACTCTTATTTCTTGCACCCCCCAAGCCCTAGCGGTCAATTTTACTCTTGTAGAGGACAACTTAAGGTCGCCTGTAGCAATAACTCATGCTGGTGACAGCCGACTTTTCATTACTGAGCAGGCAGGACAAATTAAAATCATTCAAGATGGTCAACTTTTATCCGAGCCCTTTTTAGACATTGACCCCTTAGTTAAACTTGGCAATGAGCAAGGTCTTTTAAGTGTAGCATTTCACCCTAACTACAAAGAGAATGGCTTTCTTTATGTTAACTATACTGATAATGCAGGAGACACTGTTATAGCCCGCTATCAAGTAACAGACAATCCTAATAAAGCTAACTCTGAATCTGCAAAGGTGATTTTGCAAATAAGACAGCCCTTTAGTAACCACAATGGTGGACAAATAGCCTTTGGTCCTGATGGCTATCTTTACATTGGTACAGGTGATGGTGGTAGAGGTGGTGACCCTCAGAATGCTGGGCAAAACTTACTAACACTTTTAGGCAAGATGCTTCGCATTGATGTTGATGTTAATAACGTTGATGAAGCCTATGCTATTCCTGAAGACAACCCCTTCATTTCTAATGAGAATGCTGAGCCAGAAATCTGGGCCTATGGGTTAAGGAATCCTTGGCGTTTTAGCTTTGACCGCGAGACAAGTGACTTATTCATTGCTGATGTGGGACAAAACAAATTTGAGGAGGTCAATTTTCAACCATCAACCAGCACAGGTGGAGAAAACTATGGTTGGCGTCTTATGGAAGCTGATCAGTGCTTTAATCCAATTTTTAATTGCAACGATAACACGCTAACTTTACCAATTCTAAGCTACTCTCACTCTGAAGAACGCTCTATTACTGGTGGTTATGTTTATAGGGGTAAAGCTATAAAAGGTTTACAAGGCAAGTATGTCTATGGTGACTTTGCTAGTGGGCACATATGGGCTGCAAAAGGACAAAATGGTGATTGGGAAGCAGATTTGCTTGTAGACACAGATTTTGCCATTTCGAGCTTTGGTGAGGATGTTACAGGAGAACTTTATCTAGTTGATTATGGCTCTGGAAAGATTTATAAACTAATTCCCTAGGTCTACAATGTGGGCATGACGCATATGCATATGATCAAAATCAAGTTGTTTTCAGTATGCTCTTTCATTCTTTTATGTCTTCTATTGGGGCATTCACTTGCTCAAAATACGTTTGAGGGCTGCAATGAATATGAATATAGTTTTTTAAAAGTAACACCTACAAAGCTCAAATATCAAACTACCCCTATGGAAACAGAATTAAAACCAAAAACGCATATTATAACTTTGTCAAAACAAAAAGAGGTTACTTTCTTCGTTAATTGTTCGCAAGATTATATTGCTGTTAGTTTTGATAATGGTCAACTTGACATATATCAAGTAAAAACTGGGGAAAAAATATTATCTGAGATCGTCTTTGCATCACCTATGCCTAGGAGTTCGCCTCATTTGGTTCGTGACTCTATTCTAATTTTTGAAGTTGATTTTTGGTTGTCATCAGTTGGCTATTTGGCTATAGATCTAAACACAAAATCCTTGCTTTGGACAGATGTTGCAAAATATACGGCAATTCAGCTTGTTGATACTAATAACGATGTTATACATTTTCTGTCAGAAAACATGATGCAGCTAGATTATCGAAGCATAGTACTTTACAGCAAAGACCCTAAAACTGGAGTAAGAGGTTATAGCTGTGAGTACCCTTTGCAAGGTATGCCTGGTAGTACACAGTTTAGTGTTACCAAAATTCCCTACGGTTTTGTAGTTTACGGTAAAAGCAGTGCTCAAAACTCCACTATTTTGTTAGTAGTCAATACTGATAATTGTGCTAGAGTACCTAATTGGATTATTGAATTCATAAGGGGTTTGTTAGAGAGTTTTTTGTAATTAGGGTTAAAGTGGTCATGTCCTCCTTAACTGCGGATAAATCAAAATCCTTTCTGTGACGTGAATAGTCAGTATATTTATCTGCTTGATTTTTGATGTTCTAGACACGTTCCTATCAAATTTCTGGCAACTTAAAATGATTATCCGCAGCTGTTGGGGACGCCACCATTAAAGTCAATGGTAGTTATTTTACAGCGTTTTACCTATTTGATCGAACTTTACCTTAATGCATTTTAGGAGATCCTTATACTCATGTCTTGCAAGAAAAAATGTGTTTAGGACATAGAAGACTAAAATGGCTTGAGAGTAAAAATAGCCTAAATTCATGAAGAATTACCAATGAAACTTGCTTAGCAAATTTCCCTAAATGATCTTTAATTAAATTAAAACTCCACTTAATCCTTGTTCTGATAAACGTTCTCGAAAATATATCTTCTCCCTCAGTCTTTCACACTCCTTTTCCTTTGCTGCTAATATCCATTCCCCTATTAATACCTCTGCTATTTGCCTTGCTGCCTGTTCCATTGTTAGTTTGTGTCTTATATCTGTTCTTAACCCCTCTTTCGCTCTTTCTAACATCGCTAAGCTATATGCCAAAAACGTATGATATATCCACATCTTTATTCCTATTTCCGTCCTTAATCTCGTTTCTTTCAATCCAAAATCATACTTTACGCTTTGAAAAAAAGTCTCTATCAACCATCTCATTCGATACCTTTTTCTTAACCACTTCCCTGAAGCTTTAAATGTTGAAACCGTATAATACATCTTGTATTTCCCATCTCTTCTTATTCGCGCACTACTGACTGTTAACTCTATTTCTCTTATGTCATGCAATCTTACTTTTGCTCCCCTTTTAACTTCACACACTTTCTGTCCTGTCACTAGTTTTCTATCTTTCCTTATTCCTACTATTGTCCTATCAAATCCTAGCTTTTTACACCCCCTGATTAATTCTTTTGTTCCAAATCCTGCATCTGCTAGCACTACTGTACGACTTGGCCACATTTCTGGTGGAAAGTCCTTTAGCATTTGTAATGCTAGTTTTACTTGTGTTGTTCTTCCTTTCCCTAAATATATACGAAATGCTAGAGGAAAAGATACATGCCCAACATGGGCATGTAGGACAACTATATGAATGCCAAATATCTTGTTAAACAAAAACACAAAAGGCAATTTAACTCCTGTTTTTTCAATGCTGGTCAGGTCTACCTTAAGAGCAATGTGAGCGCGTCTACCACGACGATTTGCATTACTGTAAAGAAGCCAAAGGATACAAAGCTGCCATTCACTCAGAGTAGAAGAGAATTCTCTGTACATCCTAGTCGTGTGGTTAGCAAAGAAACGACTAGCAGTACTGGGAGAAACTTCTTCAAGGTTTTGAAAAGTAGTTCTACTATTAGTTTTGAGGAAAAGATCGAGTAGGGCGAAAAGACACTTCAATTTGGTTTTAGTGTACAAGGTCTTTATTTTTTCTAGTAGATCACGACTATGTTTATCATGAATTGGTATGCCGTTCATATAAAAACTTATTACACATTAGACTTGTTCAGAAATAAGCTAGCGTGCATTATAAAATGTACAATTGCTCAATTTAAAGCTCCGGAAATGCAAAATGTGACAGCTAAGTCTTAGCAAGGGTACAAATCTTTTATCTAATGAGTCAACTATTTGGTCCAACATTTTGTTTCCGAACAACTCTACTATTTATATCTCTGACAAGGTTATTTATTTAAGATATGAATATCAAACGCTTATCGCATTTCTGCTTCTCTGACAGGATTATTTATGCAAGACATGAGTTATAATGATTTGTAGAAGTTTCTCATTTCTATTTTATTTATTGCTGACTGTATCTTTTCTGTTTATAAGCAGTTGTGAAAAGTCATCCGCTATTGAAGAATCACTCACATCCCTCCCTGAGTCAGAAAGTGATTCCCCATCTAAAAATGTGAGCGAGGAAATTCTTGTACTGAGTGATACTGGTACTTATATACAAATAGGTGATCAACAAATTACCCCTTCACCAAATCACTATGGTCTAGGACACATTGATGATAATCAAAACTTTTTCTTCGAAAATATTTTAATTCCTAGGGAAAAATTCAGAGCAGAACTTGACTTTCCTAAAAATGATCGATTATCAACTAATGTATTTAAGTATAATTGCGACTACATATCTCGAAATTTTGCTGATGGATCATTCTTCATTGCTCAAACTAAACCAGGGGGGAAAAACAGTATTCCAAACCTTCAGTATATAAAAGCTGAAGAGGTCTATTTACCCTCTCGAGAAAAAGGGGAAATTATAATTGACGAATACAATAGTGAATTTTGTGACAACAGAAAGACAAAAAAACTCCAAGAGGAAACCTATATGTTTCTTGGGGGAGTTGCAGGCGTAGGAAATCAAACGGTTGATGCTGGTTTCCACTGGAACTGTGGTACAGACAGCTGGGACCTTTTCCTTTCAGATGGAGTTCCAGCAACAACTGGTAATTATCGTATAAAGGGTGGAACTACCGCAGAAGTGGAATTTTTTATTACTTCAAGTGGGACTTTACAGGTCAGAGCAACAGGGGATTGGCATGAGAAACGAACCAAGTATGATTCTGTCAATGATGTTAATACGATAATTACAATTGATAGAGGGACCTCTACTCGCAGAGTTGATTGTACTACAACAAAATGTAGCACTGGTTGGAATTATAGTGGTTACAACAATTCCTTAAGGATGGAAATTAATATAGCTCAAGTAATTGATGGACAAAAAGATTACTTTTATTACACGGGAGCTAAGGTAAGTAACTTTAAGGTAAAGGATTTGTGGGTTGGCCACCATAATTCATCGGATAATCAATGGTACGTATCAGATTCCCCTAGGTCCAATTTGACTTGGGAACAATGCATTATTCCTGATATTACTCCGGGAAATCCCCAAGTTTACGATATTAAGGGTAATACTAATTCGGGAATGGAAGTAGACATAGAGTTTCCAACAGCTAATGTATGTCTTACTGATATCGTAACGAGTACGGGGCAATGCTTAGATCCCCCACCTGAACCCTATTTTCTTGAACCAGGAGGGCGGTCATCACCAGAAGTATTGTATGAACAACCAACACTCAAGTGGGTAGGGGCGTCAACTGCAGACAAATATGAGGTAACAGTTTTCAGAGAAGATTCTTCAAATAGCTCAGTAAGAATTTATACTAGGGAAACCACTGATCGTGAACTGAAACCCAATATAAGTTATGAAGTTGACAAGGTTTATTCTTGGCAGGTCGTTGCCATCAACGATGCTGGGTGGAGTTTACCTTCTGATAAGCTCTATTTTAAAAAAGAGCCTCGTGATAGAACCTTAACAATACAAGGTAGTTGGATTTCATCAGGTGGTAGCAATTTTACGAATCACACTGATAATCACGTGTACAAATTTGAAAATACTAGGGATAACCGTCAAGTAACTATAGATTTAAAATCCACAACAGTAGATACTTACTTATACTTATTTGATACATCTGGAGGAATATTAGCTAAGGATGATGATAGTGGTACTGGGCTCAACTCTCAAATTACTAAGGCACTGCCTTCTGGTGTTTACTACTTGTTAGCAGCTACCTACGCAAAACAGCAATCTGGAAACTATGACTTTGTGATAAAGGGAGTAGTCAAAAACCTTAAGCTTTCTAGTTCTCCCCTAATTTATGGATCCACAGAGTATGGTTGCTGGGATTCTTCTAAGGGCTCTCAAGTTCCATTGTTTGATTACACGACTAATTACTTTTATCCAAAACCAAATCAGAATCCTCTTCATTACATCAACATCGTTTCATGGGATAAACCAAGTTGGATGCATATAGATCTATCATCAACAGTAGATAAATACCTCAAAGTGATTAAGATAATTCACACAGGAGGGAATCTTACTACTGAAGTGGTAGCTTCAGATGATGATAGTGGCTTTTATCATGATTCAAGGATCAGCGTGCTTTTGCCTAGTGCTCATCGGATTCATGAAGAATATTATGCTATTGTGGCAGGTACATATCGAAGTGGCGAGACAGGGTCCTTTTCCCTCAGTACACTATCAAATGGTGCTTACTCTTATGGAGTAACGTCTACATCCTGTACCCCTGTACTCAATTCATTAGGTAATTTTAGTCTGAAGGGATTAGGCATAAATGTCCCAGATGGCAAGGAGTTAACTCTTAAAGAACTGAAAATGTTCAAGGAGAACTAAGTTTTAATGCAGCAGGTAAATAGGTAATTGTGATGTACGGTGTGATTTATTGATTACACTATACTTTCTGTAATTGCCTATCTGGTCCGTAGGGAAAAGTTTTACTAAGATTTTAGGTACTCTTGCAGAAGTAGATACCATAGTTGACAACTGCGGATAATTAGAGTTGTTCGGAAATAGCCAAATCAGCTAAAATAGTAGCTAGTATGGTAGTTTTCAAAACCAGAAGTGACAGACAAGTAAGAGCCTTGACAGGTTTGCCTGAAGAAAAGATAAATGAGTTAGAGACAGTGTTTGAAGAGGTATATGAGGAGCAAAGTCAAAAAGACTATGAAGAACAACAAGCTAAAGGGGAAAGAGAACGATCTAGGGGAGGAGGAAGAAAAAGTAAACTTCCTTCTACTAAACACAAACTCGAATTTATTCTCTACTACCTGAAAAGTTATCCTACAATGGATGAATTAGCAGAGAAGTTTGATATGTCTCGTTCCAGTGCACACTATTGGGTACATAAGCTGCTGCCAATTCTCTCAGCAGCCTTGGCAAAATTAGGTATGTTGCCTAAGAGAGAGTTCAATACACCTGAGGAGTTAAAAGAAGCGCTTGAAGAAGCAAGAAAAATACTGATTGATGCTACAGAAAGGAAACATAGACGCCCTAGTGAAGAAGAAAAGCAGGAGGAGCTATATAGTGGAAAAAAGAAGGGTCACACGGTAAAAAACACAATAATAGCAACAGGAAGAAAGGTAATAATCTATGTAGGAAGGACATTTGCTGGGCGGAGACATGACTATGGGATGTTTAAGGAGGAGTTTCCACCTAAACAAGGCTGGCTGAAAGAGGAGGGAAAAAGAGCAAATCTAGACTCAGGTTATCAAGGTATAAACAAGGATTATGGGATAGGAGCAGCGATACCAAAGAAAAAGCCAAGGAAGAGTAAAAAGAATCCTAATCCAGAGCTAACAGAAGCAGAGAAGGAGAGGAATAAAAGGCTGGGCAAAGCAAGGATATATGTAGAACATGCCATAGGAGGTATGAAACGCTTTAATATACTAGTGCATGCCTTTCGGAATCGCAAGACAGGTTTTGCAGATAGCGTTATAGCTGTCTGTGGGGGGCTTTGGAATTTTTTGATTGTTTAAACTATTTATTTCCGAACAACTCTATTACTTTGAACTTCTAGGCAATGAGCATAAGCATGTCTAGGACAATGAAGTTTATTTTCACGAAAATGTTAATGGATTGCGTCCTAGACAGGGTTTTGGTTTATCCGCAGTTAAGTACCATAGTATCCAGACTGAAGTTTATTGATCAAAATCGGCGTTAGCATCTTTCTACACAATGCAAATGGGTAATTTAGGGTGCAATACTGTAGACACTAAAAGTTGAATTAATTGTCAAAATCTGCTATCCTGTACTTTAGCTATGAGGAATAGGTCTTCTGGGATGCATGTAGCTACAAGCACTCGCCAGTATAAAGGAAAAACTTATAAATCTTACTTACTGAGACGTTCTTATCGTAAAGATGGCAAGGTAAAAAAAGAAACCCTAGCAAACCTAAGTCCACTAGGTGATGAAATTATAGAAATGATCCGAAGCTGTTTAAAGGGTAAGCAGTTTGTACCTATAGATCAAGCTTTTGAAGTGATTGAATCTAAGCATCATGGACATGTAAAAGCAGTAATAAAAGCTATGGAGAAACTAGAGTTTAAGAGGTTAATAGCAAGTCGTGCCACACAAGAAAGAAACTTAGTAGAAGCATTGATAGCAGCAAGGATACTAGCACCAAATAGTAAATTAGCAACAATAAGATGGTGGGAAACAACAACTTTACCAGAAATGCTAGAAGTAAGGAAAGCAAGGGAAGAAGAAGTGTGTAAGGTAATTGAATGGTTGGAAGCAAGGCAAGGATATATAGAAAAGAAATTAACAAATAGGCATGTCAAAGGGGAGAAAGTATTAATGTATGACATGAGTTCAAGTTATTTTGAAGGAGAGGAATGTCCATTAGCAAAATGGGGACAGAATAAAGATAAAAAGAGAGGGAAAAAGCAAGTAAATTACACATTGCTGACGGACAAAAGGGGATGTCCAATAGTAACTAGGGTGTACGAGGGCAATTACACAGAGTCAAAGATACTAAAACCAATGATAAAAGAGCTAAAAGAGGAATTTGGAATAAAAGAAATAGTGATCGTAGGAGACAGAGGAGTAATAGGGAAAAAACAGATAGAAGAGTTAAAAAAAGAAGAGGGAGTAGGTTGGATAGCAGTATTGAAGGCAGCAAGTATAAAAAAGCTGATAGAAAGTGGGAATTTGAATATAGAAGAATTGAAGAAAGAAGAATATTTAGAGTTTAAAGATCAAGAATATGAAAAAGAGAGATTGATAGGGTGCTGTAATAGAGAAGTAGCGGAGTGGAAAGGGAAAAAGCGACAAGATTTGCTAAAAGCAACAAAAGAAGAGTTAGAGAAGATAAAGGAGATGGTAAAGAAAGGAAGTGTAAGAGGGAAAGGGGAAATAGGAGTGCGAGTAGGAAGAGTAGTCAACAAATATAAAGTAGCAAAGCACATTAAGTTAAAGATAACACCAGCAAGGCTAAATTTTGAGATAGACGAAGAGAAAGTAAAGAAGGAAAGCGAGTTAGATGGGATATATGTAATAAGAACAAGTCTAACAAAGGAGAAAGTGGATACAAAAGAAGTAATCAGGAATTACAAAGGATTAAGTGATGTAGAACAGGGATTTAGGTCGATAAAAAGTGTAGATTTGGAATTAAGACCAATATATCACCATATGGAGCAACGAGTAAGGGGACACATATTCTTGTGCATGCTAGCTTACAACGTGAAGTGGCATATGATGGAGGCATGGAGGTCAATATTATTTGCTGATGAAGAAAAAGGTAAAAAAGAGGAAAGTAACCCCGTGAAAAGAGCGGCAAGGTCAAAGAAGGCATTAGCAAAAACAAAGACTAAAAAATTAGAAGATGGTAGTAAAGTTCACAGTTTTCAGACATTACTATCGGATCTAAGTAGCATAGTAAGAAATACTTGCAATTACAAAGGAGAGGAGGATGCAAATTTAGTAAAAGTAGACACTATAGCGAATAAGCAACAGCAAAGAGCATATGACCTACTTGAAGCTATAGAAATGTAGACAGAACGATGTACCCCTAAAACAGGATTATTGGCGTGAGGGAGAGGTCTAGCTATAGTATTTATAAATAAACTTCAGTCAGGAACGTTCAAGCGCAAACTCAAGTGCAGCTCAGAATCTCCGTTTTTAGCTAAACTCTTTACAAAGTGCTTCCCTACTTCCCCAACAAAAACTGCTTTGAATAGTTTAGTGCCAAAGGTTTTAATTTTCTCCTCTAGCCCTCCTAATTTCTCTTTCAAGCTTTTAATGTCTAAAGTTCTAGTACCTC
Organism: Trueperaceae bacterium; assembly: GCA_965223045.1. Taxonomy (GTDB): domain Bacteria; phylum Deinococcota; class Deinococci; order Deinococcales; family Trueperaceae; genus CBDCVN01. Next base: position 74,245 of record CBDCVN010000013.1, on the reverse strand, counting down.
TAACAATACCAGCAAAAGTATCTTGCCACTCGGTTGTGGTAAAAGGAAGCTCGATTTCACTCGAGGCTTCACCAGAAAGTAATTCACAAGAAGATCTAGCTATCAACTTATCCCCATTACTTTCTATACGCAAGTCAAAACTTTGATTATTCATTTGATCATTCATAGTCTAAAAACCCGTCGGAACCCTCTTAAGATCTCTACAGTGGCCCATGTTGAGTGCTTCTATGTTAGCCCATGGGCTATGTAGAACGCAAGTTCTGCCAAAAACAGGTAAATTCTTGCTTCATAAACGCGAGGAATGTCATCCTGAGCCCTTCCAAAGGTAAACTACGCGAAGGATCTTCCATGCATTAATGCCCTTAGAGATTCTTCGTCACTACGTTCCTCAGAATGACATGCTCACAGAGGGGATTTCTCTCTAGAGAAAAGGCTTTTCTAAGTAACTATTATGATATCTGTACTATACTTGTTAAGGAGATACCTATGAAAAAAGTAAAAACTTTGTTTGTATTCATATTGACACTAAGTTCCTTTGGACTCGCAAATCAACCCAAATCAAATCAGACTACAGTAAATCCCTATCTGCTAACAGGCAGCTTTGTTGGCCAAGTACAAAATTCAGATATTTTTATTGCTATTGTTACTACTAATAACGAGATCCTAGCCTACGTCTGTGATGGTGTAGAGGTAGCAGAGTGGTTTCGTGGCTCTATGCCTGAGAATGGATGGCTCGAGCTGATCTCAAAAAAAGGCTGGAAGTTACAAGCTAGTATGAGTCGCTCGAGTGCCATAGGATCGCTTGTTATGGAAAACAGTAAACCAATGGCTTTCTTAGCCTTGCCTGCAGAGGGTAAAGCAGGACTTTACCGCGCTTCTAGTACTAAAGATGGCATTAAATATGTAGGGGGCTGGATTGTTAATGCAAATGGTGATCAGCGAGGTGCAGTAATTGGTGGGGGTACTTTCCAAGCTGAAGCAACTCTTGATGTGCAAACCCTGCAAGCAGAAATGATAGACTTAGAAACTCTCACTACACAAATAATTATAGCTACCCATGTAGAGTTTGTTACTAAGCCCTGACTCAATTCGCTAACAAATCTTCCCAGCTTTCTGGAAGCTGTTCACCAACTTCAGCAAAACTCTCAGCACTTTGCTGGTAAATTCTTTCAATAGTCGTTTTATTGCTAGCGCCTTGTAAAGCACCTAAACAAAACACTAATACCTCTAGCTCATAAGGATGGGCTTGGAGCAAGAATTCTACTAAACGAACTACCTCTTTGGAACCCTCTTTGAGTTTTTTTATGTGTAAACGTAATTCATGGTAGAGGGCCTCACTAGTGCTTGAACTCCAACTTTCATCAAGGTCTTGTAAATAAGGGCCACGCCAAAGACTAATATCACCTGAGCTCAAAAAATCTTCGGCGTCTGAACCAACATCTTCAAGAGCATAGCCATTACTAGTACGTGCTATGGCTGCCGAACCAAAGTTTGAGCGTAATCTATAGATAAGCTGCTTTAGAGCGGATGTAGCACGTTTCTCATCCATATCGGGGTAAAGATTGTCGAGCAAATCGAGTTGAGAAACCTCATTACGCCCAGCTATTCTGGCCTCGAGCAGTAAAGCCAAAAGAAATTTACCCCTCTGAGTCTTATAGTTAAATGGTGAACCGCTAAGCTCAATCTGTATTGGGCCAAGCACTCTAAGATAAATAGCAGGAATTGTTTTATCTGCCTCTGGGGCTTCAGCAAGTTCTGGAAAGTAGCGATAAGTAATATTTAACCAATTTAGATTATCTATACGTTCAAAATGCGCGGTACGAGTAGCAGCTGTGGCTGCATCACCTTTTATGCGATCTATTTCTAGAGCTAAGCGGTGAGAAAATGGCTCATGATCAAGGTTTTTCATGTCACTTACAGCTTTGTTAAGGCTTTCTAAAGCCAATTCTTTCTGTCCTAGCTTCTCAAGTGCTAGGCCACGAACCCACAAGCCAACAGTTTCAAGATGGGCTTCACCCAACTCAGTAGCAATAGTTTGCATCTCTTCAACAAGCTCGAGCGCTCTTTGAGCTTGCCCATACTCTGCTTCAGCTCTACTAATAAAATACAATGCTTCTGCCAGTTGAGGAGGGCTCTTCACGCGCCTAGCATGCATTTCAGCAGCACTAGCATGCCTAAGTGCTAATGCTGCTCCATAAGCAGGTGCCCAGTCTAAGTAAAGCTGTACTAGAGTTTGCTCTACCACTACTAGCCAACGAATATTTTTGTTGCGCTCTAGCACCTCACGGCTTTCCGTCAATAGCTCTTCAGCACGTTCAAATTCACCAACTTCTATCAGATAGGTGCCAAGGTTCACTTGCCCTTCAGTATATTTACGACCATTGCCTTGCTTACCAACTATTTGTAAGTATGCCTCGAGGTCTGCTATTGCCTTACGAAAATGACCCAAACGATAGAGTACTAGGGCATGTGGATATGACAAATCAGAAATTGCACGCATTGGATATCAAAACCAAACTAGCCAGTCTCAGGACAGCTATTTGTTAGAAAATGTGAATTCCAAAAAAAATTGCAGGATAGCCTATATTTGCGAGAAGCTTTAGTTGTTAACCACATAATCTTTACCAGATTGCAGAGGAGCTTATGCGTCAGCATCAGGATTATCCAAGGTATTTAAGAGTAGCGTTTTCGATTTCACACTCTAGGTGTCCACACGCCCTAAAGAACGATTTGAAAGTGAGGTAGCATACTCTTGCTGTATAGAGTTATAAGTTGAGGTATATAGCATAATATCGTTATAGGTTGCCAGAACGGAGTTAAAATTATCTAGAGCAGTATCAAAATCACCTTCGGTAAGTGGAATAATTGCATAGCTACTTAACAACAAGGCCCTGTCTAATGCTGATAAATCTGGAGCCTTCCTAGCATCTTTGAAAAATGCCTTGGCCTCAGTAAACATTCCTAGCTGGGTTAAACTTTTACCTATATGAACAAGTGTAGACACACTTGCCAGTGAATGGATTTCTGGATGATCTTGCCACAACTCCCATGAACCACTATAGTCATAGCGATTAACACGTACTGCTATAAGTGCTTCTAACCAGTCTGTTTCTAATAGTTGTTCTTCTGGCAAACTTTGTAACAATTGCTCAGCTTCTTCCCCTTGACCAAGCGAAGAGAGCAAAGAAGCTTGCAAAAATATGGCTTCAATGTTATTTGGATTAGCTCCTAAGGCTAGTCTAGTCATCTCAGCTGCTTTAGACACATTAGTACCACTTAGTAGTCTTGCTGCTTCTAGCGCTAAATCAACTTGTTCAGAACCTTTGGCGCAAGTTGCTGCTCGAGCCAAGAAATTTGCTACTTCAAGCTTATTACCCAAAGTCCTAGCAGACTCAGCAGCTTGCTTTAATATTTGCTGGGCATCAGATAAGTCGAGTTCAGCCTTTTCCACAAAAAAAGCGGCTTCTTTAGGCTTATCCGTCTTAAGTAGGTCTATAGCCTTTCGAGCTAACTGGCGACATTGTGTCTGCGAGAGTTCCCTTTGAGCTACTTCATACATAAGAGAATGAGCAAACTTACTGGCTATTAAGATACCTTGATTTTCTAGTTGTGCTTTTACTTCTTGGAATTTTTGGGGCTCGAGCCCAGTAATTTCTTCCCAAAGGTCATCTGAGGCATCATTAGGCAATAAGGCTTTGGCGGCCAAAGCAACTTGTACTTCAGAAGAAGTAGTAGCATTATGAAGTAGTTGGGCTATCAGGGCTTCAACACTAGTAGGCATGAACTCATCTGTAGGTGGTCGCCAGCGCCAACGCTGTCCATCACTCCAGAGATGACCTAGCCGGGTTAGGTAACGGAAATATTCAAGGGTGAAAAGGGGATTACCTTGTGAACGTTCATAGATCCAAGCATGAGCTGCTGTTGGCAAAAGACTTTTTGCTTCATTATCAATTAACTTAGTTGCTTCTATAGTAGTTAGCGGTTCTAATCTATAAGATTCAAAACCATCTTGAGGTTCCTTGTAACTACTTGTTATGAAGCCAATCCCACGACTATTACCAATTGCTTTAGCTAGATCATTCCATAACTCGAGCCTTTCGGGCGGGGATTTGTGTAAATCCTCTACATAAAGAACAAAAGGGGTCAGCGTTGCTAGCAAAGCTACTAAGGTATCAACAATAGTTGAATTATCTGCTGATCCATTAGAGGAAATATGAGCTAGAGAGTTTTCTACCCATAAAGGCAAACGGTTTGATTGTGGTAATTTTTGTACTAGCTCACTAATATTTGCATTAGAAAAGAACTTTATATTTTTACAAGGTAACTCATTAAGCAACTCTTTTATTAACCAACTTTGACCAACACCAACTTCCCCCCACATGCCCAATAACATGCTCCCACGCTTAGAAATTACTTTGCTAAAGCGTTTTTTTAATTTTACTATCAGCTCTGCTCTAGCCATACTTATTTGATTCTAACTTATTATTACAATGCAAAATTAGTTGTTGTTCCCAGCATCTGTGGATAATTTTTTTAGACTTCAAACTCTTGATTTCAAAAATGTGGAGGAGTCTGAATGTACACTCAAGCTTCTAGGTACATCCACCACATATAAACCAGTGTCACCAACGCATTTGTCTGCTCTAACTGAAGTAGCTGCTTAATTTTATCATCATAGGACATGCCATCACTCCACCTAAATTTTCTACTATGAGCCTAGAAACCAATTTTGAGCATTTAGACATTTTATTAGATTTATATTACAGAACAGGTTAAATCTAGTGTGGGTAACTGGTATTGAGCTAGTGTTACTACTGTGTTACCAAAGCATAAGCATACTTAATCTTAAGTGCAAGAAGGCAATAAGAAACTGTCACAATCCAAACCTTGCATAAAGCTAACAAGGAGGTTGATTTAAAATCCCACCACCAACATTAGCACAGTTTTTATTAAGTAACTAGTTTAATTTTTAGGAGGTTATATATGAAATATCCCTTTATAAGACTTGGAGTAGCTTTACTACTTCTCTCGTCTTTAATCAGTTGTTCCACCACAAGCAATAAAAAAGAAGATAAAGGAAGTTTACAGGTTATCGTTAAAGGACTTGTAAAAGCTCTGAATGGTTCCGAAGCTAGCATTAATATAACTGGTAGCTCTAGTAAAACACTCAACTTTGATGGCTCAAGTGAGCAAACAGTAACTGATTTAGCAGCAGGCAACTATACTGTAACAGCAAATCCTTTCGCAGGCCACGTAGTGCCTAGCTCCCAAAACATAGAAGTTAGAAATGGAGAAACTGCTGAGGTCACACTTAATTATACACTCGAGCTAGGTAAAACAACTCAAGGAACAGATCGTCACAGTAATGGTAATCCTGTGATACAACCAAACGATGAACCAGATAAGCAACATATGGAAAGCACCGATGTACTCTTAGCTGACAAAAAAGGTAGTGTGCTTATAGGAGTTCTGGGCCGTGACACACTATTGGGGGACGAAGGTGATGATATACTTATAGGTGGGCCAGAAAACTTCGTAGCCCCTAATAGCGATGTTATCTATGGTGGCGAAGGAGACGACATTAACATCTGGGCTCCCGGTGATGGCAATGACGCTTTTTTAGGTGGGAGTGGTACAGACGCAATAATTTTTGCCCCATTTGCAGGTAGTGCTCCGGGTGAAGTGCCCAAACTAATCAAATTTAATGGGCGTGATATTCCTCAAGTTAGTATTAGTGATAAAGCAAAGTTTAGTTGCGCAATAATAGCTGTGCCTAATAGTGAGAACTTAGGTTATGAGCATTTAGTACGCTTTAGCGTAGATGGTAATTTGAAAGTTACAGTACGCTTACTAAGCGTAGAATTTGTTTATTGCCCTAGTGCTACAGCCAATAATGTCAAGGTTGCAGAATTAGCTAAGGGCTTAACCTTTGATAATGTAGCCCTTTCTACTTTAGCTGGTACCTTAATCGGCGAAGTAATGCAACCTTAAGGGAGGATGATAATGACAAATTTACGCAAAATAATAATTGTGGCTACAGTACTACCTTTTTTAATTGCTGCAGCTTTAATGGGAGCAGGAACTTTAGTAGGTGATGACAAAGATAATAATCTAAATACCTTTATCCAACCTATTGGAGAAGAGGATAAACAGCACATGGAAAATACCGATGTGTTAATTGGTAATGATGGTGATAATTTACTAATAGGCATGTTAGGCCCTGACACTATTTTAGGTCTGGAAGGGAGTGATATCTTAGTAGGTGGCCCAGAGAACTTTCGCACTGGTAAAGATGAACAAACGGGTGAGGAGCGAGGATCAAACAGCGATGTACTAGTAGGTGGCCCCGGTGATGACATCAACGTTTGGTCCCCCGGCGATGGCAGTGACGCCTTTCTAGGTGGTGCGGGCTCTGATACTATGCTCTTTGGTCCTTTAGTTCATCCTAATGGAGATAAAAATACTGCACCTACAATTTCTCAAGCAAATGGTCGCGACATAGTCAAAGTTGATATAGCTAATAAACCCCAATTTACCTGTAAAATAGAACAGATCCCTCAAAATTCTGATTTGGACTTTGACTATTTAGTACGCTTTTTAGTTAATGATAATTTAAAGGTGACAGTAGTTCTTAATGAAGTAGAGAATGTCGTTTGCCCTAGCCCTGATGCAAATAGCTTACTATATGCTAATCTAACATCGAACACACCTACAACTTTTAATAAGCGTCCTCTAAGTGATTTTGATGGTACTCTCTTAGGCACAATAGTTGAAGACAGGACACCTACTAAAGGTACTTTAAATGTCAAGTTGAATAATTTACTAGGTACTCTAGAAAAAGCTAGCACAACTATAAACATCAAGAAGCCAGGTGCACAGGATATTACTTTAGATTTTACAGGTCCGGGAGAGAAAAGCATTGATTTGGCACCGGGTGACTACACCGTTAATGCTAATGATGTGGCTGGCCATAAGAGTCCTGTAGAGCAAAATATAACTATTGCATCAGGTCAGACTAGTGATGTGACTTTGGATTTTATGCTCGAGCCCGGAACCACAGAGCAAGGTAAAGATGATGATAATGCCCAGAATACCCTAATCCAGCCAAATGGAGAAGAAGATAAACAACACATGGAAAATACTGATGTGCTGTTAGCTGATGAAAAAGGTAGTGTACTTATAGGAATTCTGGGCCGCGACACCTTGGTAGGTAATGAAGGTAATGACATATTGATAGGTGGACCAGAAAACTTTGAGGCTCCTAATAGCGATATTATTTATGGTGGCAAAGGAGATGACATTAATATCTGGGCTCCCGGTGATGGCAGTGATGCTTTTCTAGGTGGAGATGGTACCGATGCAATAATCTTCGCACCATTTGCAGGAAGTGCCGCGGGTGACATACCTTTACTAAAAGAAGTAGCTGGACGCGATATCCCACAAGTTAGCGTTAGTGGTAGTGATAAAGCAAAGTTTAGTTGTGAAATAGTAACTGTACCAAGTGAAGAGAATTTAGGCTATGAGCAGTTAGTGCGTTTTAGTGTAAATAATGTCTTAAAAGTGACTGTACGCCTGCACAAAGTAGAGTTTGTGTATTGCCCAAGTGCTACAGCAGATAGTGTCAAAGTTGCTGAGTTGGCTAAGGGTAAAGACTTTAGTGATGTAGCTCTGTCTACACTCACTGATACCCTAATCGGCGAAATAATGCAACCCTAAAGGAGGACGATAGTGATAAATCTAAAAAGAATAATAATTATTGGAGTAGTATTACCTTTACTAATGGCTGCAGGCTTAGTTGGTTCAGGTACAAAGATAAGTGCTGATGAGGACAACAACTTAAACCTTTTCATACAACCCACTGATGTAACTGATAAGCAGCACATGGGAAATGCAGATGTGTTTATTGGTGATGATAATGGCAATTTATTAATAGGAATGTTGGGAGCAGATACTCTATTTGGTATGGGGGGAGATGATATTCTAGTAGGTGGTGCAGAAAACTTCCAAACTGGCCTAGATGAAGATACTGGTTTAGAAAGAGGATCCAATAGTGACGTCCTTTTAGGAGGTCCAGGTAATGATATCAATGTGTGGTCTCCTGGAGATGGTAGTGATGCTTTCTTAGGAGGTCCGGGCTCTGATATTATGCTTTTTGGCCCCTTAATTCACCCTAATGGGGATAAGAATGTTGCCCCCACAATAACTACAGCTCAGGGTCGCGATATTGTCATAGTTGATATTGACGAAAAGCCTAAGTTTACGTGTGAAATAGAGTCATTTCCCTCAAATTATGCCTACGACTACTTAATTAGGTTTAAAGTTGATGGTAACTTAAAAGTAACTGTACGCGTGCAGGATACAGAGAAAGTTGTTTGTCCAAGCCCTAATGCAAACAGTCTACTTTATGCTGATTTAACATCAAACACACCTAAAGCTTTTAATGAGCGTCCCTTAAGTGATTTCTCCAACACTTTGTTAGGTTACATCGTTCAAGCACCATAAGATCATATATTGCCAGTGGCATATTTGATGCTCGCTCCTAGGCAGAGCCTAGGAGCATTACGCTTTCTGGACATGCTCTCATTAGTTCTTTGGAAACCTAGAAAAATTATCTACAGCTGTTGGGAACAGTACATGTTATTCTAAAAATGAAGTACACTTTATTAATTACGAGGCTAAACGATGAAGATTTTGCTATGGATTTTTTTAACCCTTTCACTTTGTTTTGCTCAAGAAAACCTAGAGACTAGCTCTAATGACTCGGGCGAAACCAAAAAGCTAGTAGTAGCCATTAAACAAGCTGAACCATTTAGCTTCAAGAACTTTGCAGGCGGGTGGGAAGGCATTAGTGTTGAACTTTGGAAAGGAATTGCCAATGAATTAGAGCTTGACTACTCCTTTGAAGAAGCAACCTTAGTGGATATGCTTATTGGTGTTTCTGAAGGGAAGTTTGATGCTGCAATAGGGGCGCTTACTATTACAGCTAAGCGTGAAGAATCGCTTGATTTTACCCATTCTTTCTATGCCACAGGCTTGAGTATAGCTGTGCGTGATGAGACTGCAGGGATATTGCAAGTGCTTAGATCTTTCTTTAGCTTTGAATTTATACTAGCCATAAGTGTTCTGGTCTTGTGCCTTTTTATAGCTGGTTTTCTAGTGTGGCTTTTTGAAAGACACCAAAATGAAGAATTTAAAGGCTTACAAGGATTTGGCTCGAGCTTCTGGTGGTCAGCAGTAACTATGACCACAGTAGGTTATGGTGACAAAACACCACGCACGTTTGGTGGCAGAACCATTGCACTTATTTGGATGTTCACTTCACTGATTATTATTTCAGGGATTATTGCCATGATTGCCTCAGCATTTACCGTAGAGCGTTTACAAACAAAAATAAGTGGCCCCGAGGATCTGCCCAATGTACAGGTGGCTACTGTTTTGGGCTCGAGCAGTGAAGAATATCTAATAGAAAAACAAATTGCCTATAAAACCTACGAAAGCTTGCTGGCTGCTTTAGATGGCCTTCACAATGCTCAAGTAGATGCTGTTGTTTATGATCAACCACTTATGAAGTTCTTAATCCATAGTAATAGTAAATTTGATGATTTGATGGTTCTACCCCATATTTTTGACTTGCAACAATATGCCTTGGCACTAGGAATAAGTAGTGACCTACGTGAGCCAATTAATCGTATTCTAGTAAAAATGATAAGTGGTGAAGCTTGGGAAGACCTTTTGCTAGAGTATTTTGGAGAATAGGATTTTTAAGGCACAGAGATGTGGATAAAACCTAAAGGTAGCAGCAAGACTATAAACTTAGAAAAATTTCCCTTAAAAAGATTAATAAAAGCTATAGGAAAAATAAAAATTAGAAATTCAGTAATGATAGTTTATGAAAATAATAGTTATGGGTTCAGGTGCTGTAGGTAGATACTTTGGTGGATGTTTAGCCAAAGCAGGTCAAGATGTAAGCTTTATAGCTAGGGGGAGCATTTAGCAACTTTAAAACATGACTTAAGAGTAAACAACTAAAAGTACCCACACCAATTAATGATTTTATTTATGCAGCACTCAAGCTGCATAAAGGAAGGAAATTTGTGAGCAAAGAAAAACTTAATGAACTTAAAACTCAACTCGCTGAAATAAACAACCTAAAAAATGCAGTGGCTGTACTCAATTGGGATCAGAGCACGTATATGCCTAGTGGTGGAGCCACAGCACGAAGCAAGCAATTAGCTACACTTAGCAAAATTTCCCACGAGAAATTCACTAGTACAGATATAGGGAAACTTTTAGAAAACCTTCAAGCTTATGCTGAAACCTTACCTGTAGATAGTGATGATGCTTGCTTAATTAGAGTTGTTACTCGAGATTATGAAAAAGCTACCAAAGTGCCAGCAGATTTCTTAGCAACTTTTAACGCTCACAGCGCCCAGAGTTACCAAACTTGGATTGAAGCAAGGCCACAAAACAGCTTTGCGAAAGTCAAGCCCTATCTAGAAAAAACTTTGGAATTTTCACGGCAACTTTCAGAGTACCTAGGCTATAAAGAACACATTGCTGACCCACTTATTGATGCTAGTGATGAAGGTGTAAAGGTTTCTCAAATTCGCCCATTATTTAGTGAGTTGCGCAATGCCTTAGTGCCTTTGCTGCGAACAATTAATGGCCAAGCAGAAATTAGCGATGCTTGTTTAAGGCAATACTTTGCTAAAGATAAGCAACTAGCTTTTGGCCTAAAAGTGGCTGAGTGCTACGGTTACGATTTAAGTAGGGGTAGGCAAGACTTAACTGCTCATCCTTTCTGCACAAGTTTTTCAATAAATGATGTACGTATTACTACTCGTGTTAGAGAAGATTACTTAGCAGATGCTTTGTTTAGTACCTTACATGAAGCAGGTCACGCTATATATGAACAAGGGGTAGATGTAAATCTTGAAGGTACTCCCTTAGCTACAGGAGCTTCTTCGGGTGTTCACGAAAGCCAATCACGATTATGGGAAAACATTGTAGGTCGTAGTAAGAGTTTTTGGCAGTATTATCATCCTAAGTTACAGGAAACTTTCCCAGAGCTTAATAAGATAAAACTAGAAGAATTTTACTCTGCTATTAATAGAGTTAAGCCTTCACTTATTCGAGTAGATGCTGATGAGCTTACTTATAATCTGCATATTATTATTCGTTTTAATTTAGAGTGTGATTTATTAGAGGGCAAACTTGACATAAAAGATTTGCCCGAAGCTTGGAACGCTTGTTATAAACAAGATTTAGGTGTAGAACCTCCTAGTGATGTAAATGGGGTTCTACAAGACGTTCATTGGTATGCTGGGACTATTGGTGGCGCTTTTCAAGGCTATAGCTTAGGAAATATCTTAAGTGCCCAATTTTATTCAGCAGCAATTCAAGCAGAGCCTAATATCCCTAAAGACATGATTAAAGGAGATTTTAAGCTTTTACATAAATGGCTTAGAGAAAATATTTATAAGCATGGTAGAAAGTTTTCTCCAGATAAAATAATAGAAGGTGCTACGGGGAAAAGCCTGACTATAGAGCCTTACATGAATTACTTAACAAAAAAGTATAATGAGCTTTATTCATAGATAGGCTATAGTATCTATCTCAATAAGCACATTTTTAGGTAAACGTGCTACCTCTATAGTGCTACGAGCAGGTGCATGATCTTTAAAAAAATCCCCATAAACTTCGTTCATAGCAGCAAAGTCATTCATATCACTTAAAAAACAGGTACATTTTACTACATGGTTAATGTTTGCATTGGCAGCCTCGAGCACTCCCCTTAAATTGTTCAAAACCTGCTGTGTTTGAACCTTTATATCTCCTGTTTCCAAGGTACCATCAGGCTTTAAAGGAATTTGTCCCGAGGTAAAAACAAAACCCCCAACTTTAATAGCTTGGGAATAAGGGCCAATAGCTGTAGGAGCATTATTAGTGGTAATAATTTCTAACATAACCAGATAATAGCAAGAATTAAAATGACTGAACTACCCTATTCTTACCAGCTTTTTTACCTTTATAAAGTGCTTCATCAGCATTGTTGATACATTTATCAAGGGCTAAACCTGTTTGAAATTCACTAACACCAAATGTAATGGAAATATGAAGTGACTGCCCTTGGTATAAGTAGTTTTTATTGGCAACAAATACACGTATGCTCTCTGCTACTATTGCAGCACCACTAGAACTAGTTTCTGGCAGTAAGAAAATAAATTCTTCTCCTCCCCACCTAGCCACAAAATCTTGCTGCCGAAGATTTGCTTGAAAATCTTTTGCTACTTCTCTAAGTATGTAATCACCACAAGCGTGTCCATAAGTGTCATTGAATTCCTTGAAGTTATCTATGTCTGCTAGAACAATAGCAAATACCTTTCCTGTCCTATTAAAGCGACCAACTTCATGCTTTACTTTCCCCAAAAAAGATCTGCGGTTGTAGATTTGGGTAAGCAAGTCAATACTGGCAGCTTGCTCAAGTTTTTTATTTGCTTCTTTCAATTCCTTGGTACGCTCAGCGACCTCCTGCTCTAAATTTGTAAAGAGTCTAGTGATGCGCCTAGCAAGTGAAATAGACATTGAAAGAATCAGTGCTGCAAAGCCTATAGGTGCCATTCTTGGTGTCTGAAGTATTTGATGATCAGTAGCTATATCATTTAAACCTGTAACTGAAAGGACAAAAGTTCCTATGAGTATAATGCGTGCTTCGGGGTGGCCTTTCCAACTGTACCAAAACATCATGCCAAAAGTCCCTACAAGGGCAGGTAACACCCAAATTTGCCACACTCTAAGGGTGCGAAAATTTATTAAGAATCCCGGTAAGATGACAACAAGTAATACTAGCACCAAAAAAGAAAGCTGATAAATTCGGAAGATACGTCTAGGGCGCACTGTAAGAATTTGCCAGAAAAACTCTAAAGTCAAAACTGGTATAATGTATAAGGTAGCAAATTCAATTTTTTTAAGTAATATATATTCAAGTTCAACAGCATGTTTCCACTGGCTAGTCATAAATCCGTAAACACCCATTGCAATTGCTAGGAATCCAAACCAAAGGTACTCTTTTAATTCCTTACTGTGCCAATATAGAAAGATATGATAAAAACCAATTAATAGATAAAGGATAATCATTAACAAAGACAAATATTGTGGTGTTAGGGTACGCTTATTAAGTTGGCTAATTGTACCTATTAGAAAAGCACCTTCATAAAAACCTCCTTCCCAGTGAAGGTCAATCACGGTAGATCGCCAAACACGTATTGCTAAAACAAGTCGACCTTGATTATCAATAGCTTCAGGTGGGATTTCGTAAGTTTTGAATTGGTCATATCTAATTTGGGGTTTGGGTGGTAAACTTCCAACACCACCAATTAGTTGTCCCCCCGCATAAAGTTCGTATGCACTATGTGCCTTGCCTAAGGTAACTGAAAGCTTACCCAGCGATTGTTTAATTTTATGGTTTTGCAAGTTAAAAGTTAGAGTAATTCGATACCAAGCAAATCCTGCATAATTATCATAGCCTTGTTCGCCCCAATTCATAGGAACTGTTAATTTATGCCAGTTGGCATCATTAAAACTTGGCTCTGCCCAAGATAAATCATCACCTGTGTGGAATTTCCAAAAGCCAGCAAGATTAATAGGTTCGTCTAGTGAAGAGATTTCGATAGCTCGAGCAGCTCCCCAACCAGACATTAATGTAAAATATGTAAAGAAAGAACAATACAGCCAATAGATAATGTACTTATTATTAGCTCTCGCTTTAGGCATAACTCATACTGTACTACAAATCCAAGTACAGTAGTACTTACTAAATGTATTTTCTAAAAGGTTCTAGCTTCGTAACAAAGCACAGTGTCTTACTGTTTTCTCATCCAATTTTTCAACAACTTTCTTTACCTCTTTATCCTTAAAAAGCTGCACTAGTTTTTTGTCAATATTAGCCTCAGCCTCATTAAATTCAGTCCTAAGGTACTTAAAATGTTCAGAGTACTTTTCAAGATAAAGTGTCATGTCTGGCCAACGAATCATCAAAATAGTCCATAAAGCAAGTTGTTCACTAGCAATATCCTGATGAGTTAATGTTGCTAGTGCCCTATTCACAACATAAGCATTTACTAAGCGCTTCATAGCTCTTGGATTAGGCTCTAAAAGTTCTGCAAAAGGCTTTAATGTGTGATCCTTAAGTTTCCCAACAATCTCAGGGTCAGCTAGGCGCACTATGGCTTCTTCACGCAGTGCCTGCTGTTCAGCAATTTGAAGATTATTGCTTTTCTGCAAAAAATCAGTGATTGTTTCTTCATCATGCATCTCTGCCAATATTTCTTGCTTTTTCTCTCTTTCTTTATCCAACAAGGTCTGAGAGTTATCTTCTTTAGCTTTAAGTAGGAACTCCCAATAAGCTTCTTTTAGTTGTTTCGGCATATTAGGGACTGGCACAGAAAATTGAAATACCTTTTCCAAGAACAAGGTTCCCAAAGGACGCCCCGGTTCACGCATATGAGGTTTGATTCTATTGTAAGTTTCTTCAAAGCAGGCATGAAGCCAACGCCCGTCTGCAGCTACTATAAACATAACTGGAGCTTCCCTAAAAAGTGTTTGTATACCTTCTAGCAACTCAATAGTATAATCACTTTGACACCTATCAAGGTCATCAACGAAGATTGCAACTTCTTTATCTTTACCTCTTATTTTATATATAAGCTTTGTAAATCGTTTGGAAAGTTTAGTCATGGGGTCGTTGACAGTTTCAAGATAATTTTGAGCAACCTGATTTGATCCAAATAAACGAGAGTTTTGTATAGCCACAAAGATGGCACCAAAACCAGTAATAACTTGTCCAAAAACAATAAAAGCTTGATCTAATTCCTTTGCATTGTTTGCATGGAAAAATAACCAAGTAAATCCAATGAATAATACTACCAGTGCAATAAAACTAGAGAGTCGACCACTAATTAGACGCCACCATTGCTCAGACTTTTTTGCCCGAAAATTAATCTCACCTTTTCCTTGTTGGAAAACATGATCCATAAGTAACCACCATGGTGGTTTGATGCGCTGGTTTTGCCATGCATTAAACTCTATAACACACCACCTTTTTTTTCCCTTTTCTTCCCCTTCTTTTTTCTCCTCAATTTCCTCTTTTTTTAACTCTTCTTTAAGGAAATTTAGCAATGTGCTTTTACCTGAACCCCAAGGGCCATCAAGATGTATAGCAAATGAATTACCTGCAGAATCCAAAGATAATGATGTAATTTGCTTAGCTAAAAAACGTGCAAAAGCTGCCCTACCAAGTTGATCTTCCTCTAAATTTTTAATGGGTTCATCATAATGACTTCTTACAACTTCGCGACTACGTTTTATCCGACCTTTATCCAATAAAGCGTTCCCTTTTTTAGTCAGTAAATCATTTAGAGGTGGTTTGAGTTCTTTTTCTAAAGCTTCAAGAAAACCATCTTGTTGTAATTTTGCTTCCAGATTAGCATCAAGAATACTAAGGCCTAAAATAACTAGCCTACCATTCAACTCAGAGGCTTTTAGCTTATTAAAAAGCCCTCGAACCTCAACTAACCAATAATCTACATCGTGTTTTTCACCTTCATTATCCCTAGCATCAAACTTAATGCCTTTAGCTTTTTCATTGCCGTATTCAGAATGCTCCCTCAAAATGACACGTACAATTTCTATTGTAGAGCAATCATATCCTTGTAATTCTTCTCTTGCTCTCTGAACAGAGAAAGACAGTTTACCCAACTCTTGCGTTCTATCATTTGCTTTATCCATAATAGTTATACCTTATCTTTACTTGCCCTTTTCGCTGTTAGCAAAGCCTAAAAGCAAGAAATGAACACTATGCTTTCGTAAATTCTCTTTTGCTTTTCTAGGGTCCCATTCAAACTAGTAATTCAAGTTTTTGCCTGTTCTAACTAAGGTAATTTACGATTCCCTCAAGTTACCATAAAAACTAGTTTAGCACTTCTCGAGCAGTAAATAATGGTTTTCTTTGGGTTGGGTCAAGCTTCCAAAAAGCGATCCTTCCATTCTCAAACCCAAAACTCTTCAACTCAAAAAATCATTTCTAATCTTATCTAGTTTATGGTGCAGGTTCAGTCTGCTTCAAGTTTTGTGCTAATTCAATGTTAGCTCACAGTAGCTTATTAATTAGATCTTGAATGTCTGTGTTTTGTGGCTGAGCAGATTTAACCATAAACTCTTCAACATCAGGCTCTAAGTAAATAGGCAAACGGAAAGTTGCTTCTGGATTATAGAACTTGCCTCGCTCTCCCTTTGAAAAATCATAATGTTCTTTCATAAAATTCCTTCTCCGTAACAACAAACTATTTTTGATGAGTAATCTGCTCTAAACATTCAGCTAACAAAAGATTTGCTAGAGTTTCTGTTGATATTCCTTGGGTATAAGCTTGATTTTTTATCTTTTGATAAAGATTTGTTGCAAGAACAATGGTGTGTGTTGTTACTTTAGGAGCTTCAAAGATAGTTTCTAGCTCAGGAGCTTCAGGTAATTCATTAAGGGCTTCTAATGACAAAGCATGATCATCCCAAAAGTTTTCAGCAGCTTCTTGAGAGGCAAAATCCTCAGGAACATCATTTAAGCTATGAATTTCTTTTATATCGCTCTTTGGAGGAATTACTTTATTATTAGCCATTGTAGAATTTCCTTTCAGCATTGGTTACATCCCTTGCAGATACTGGGGTAAGTAACAGTGTTGAAATATCTATTACTATCTGATAGTATTTTATACTATGTCTGCAAAGTTAATCAAAATAGGTCAAGCTGCTGAATTACTTGGCGTAACAATGCAGACTTTGCGTAAATGGGAAACCACAGGGGAACTAATTCCTGATAGGAAAAGTAAAAGTGGAACACGGTATTATGATGCTAATAAGCTTCAAAATTTAAGCAATGAGGCAGCTCCTACAATTTGCTATGCTCGGGTTAGTAGCCAAGATCAGAAAGCTGATCTAGATAGGCAACAAGCCATGTTAGAAGCTTATTGTGCAGCAAAAGGTTGGAAATCAGAAGTTATAAGAGATCTTGGTAGTGGGATGAACTACCGAAAGAAAGGATTAAATAAATTACTAGAGTTAATAGTTACTAGGGAGATTAAGCGACTGGTCTTAACTCATAAAGATAGATTACTAAGATTTGGTGCTGAATTGGTTTTTACCATATGTGAATTACAAAATATTGAAATTGTAATTATCCATAAAGGAGAACAACCAACATTTGAAGAAGAGTTGGCACAAGACGTACTAGAGATTATAACTGTGTTTAGCGCAAGGTTGTATGGTAGCAGAAGCAAAAAGCATAAAAAGATGATGGAAAAGTTACAGGATGCTGCGAGTACACAAGATTAGGCTAGAACCTACACGTAAACAAGGTGAATATTTGAGTAAAGCTTGTGGTGTTGCAAGATTTGCCTATAATTGGGCTCTAGCAGAATGGCAGCAACGATATAAAGCTAAACAGCAAGTTAACGAAGCCAAGCTAAGAAAAGAACTGAACGCTATTAAGCTTATCCAATTTCCTTGGATGTATGAAGTCACTAAATCTGCACCACAGCAAGCCATTAAGAATTTAGGATTAGCGTATGCACATGCTTTTAGGCGATTCAAGCTTTACCAAGCTGGCAAGATAAAAAAAGCTGAAATAGGATTCCCTAAGTTCCATACTAAAGGGAAGAATGATAGTTTTAGAGCTGATAATGGACCTGAAACCCTAAAAGTAGAAGGTCAAGCAGTTAAACTTCCTAAGATTGGCTGGATAAAAATGTCTGAAGAATTAAGATTCCAAGGCACTATAAAATCTGGCACTGTCTCAAGGACAGCAGACAAATGGTATATAGCTTTAACTGTTGATTGCCCATTTCATGCGAGTGAAAACCAAGCTGGCATGATAGGTGTTGATCTGGGTATAAGCAAGTTAGCCACATTGTCTAATGGTCAAGAAATAGAAGGAGCAAAGGCGTTAAGAGTTTTAACTAAACGCCTAGAACTGGTACAAAAGCGATTAAGCAAAAAGCAAAAAGGTTCTAAGAATAGAACTAATGCTAAAATGGAAGTTGCGAAACTACATGCTGCCATAGCAAATAAGCGACTTGATGTTATACATAAACTAACAACGTATTTAACCAAAAACTTTAAAAAGATTGCCATTGAGGATTTGAATGTAAAAGGCATGCTTAAAAACCACAAGCTAGCCAAATACATTGCTGATGGTGGTTTTGCGGAGTTTAGAAGACAGTTAACTTATAAAGCTGAAATGTATGGCAGTGAAATAGTAGTTGCAGACAGATTTTATCCTTCTACAAAGATGTGTAGTAACTGTAGCGCAATGCATGAAATGCCCTTAAGTAAACGTGTCTTTGAATGCGAATGTGGATTTAAAGCTGATAGAGATTTAAATGCAGCTCTGAATCTTGAGAAATTATGTACCGTGAGTTGCACGGAAACTTAAGCCTGTGGAGCTTGGAGCTCTGGCTATGACCATTAGGACATAGTGAAACTACTTTCTATGAAGCAGGAATTAAAGCAGATATCAGCAGATTTTTGTAGATATCATAAGACTTTTTACAACGGTTACAATATGAGTTTCATCTTGTACATCAAAAAAGATAGCCAAAATTCTACCTCCATCCGTTTTACCAACCAATAAATAGCGACGTGATTTATATTTACGTAATACACCTACTTTGCGACGTTTAGCATGTATACTAAAAACGGGTTAAAACTGAACATTTTGTATAGAGGGATTCTCGATGGATATCACGCACTGTACACCTAAAAAATCTCGAGAGTAAATGTCCAAAACTAAGCCGTTTAAAGTATAGATCTTTAAAGGCTTCCTCAACCTCTTCAGGTACAACGTGGTGCTTATCCCATAGTTTGTCAACAATTGTAATTTTCCAGTTCAGTACCATTATTTTAGACTTCTCAAAGGTGGAATCTTGAGCTACCCTACAAAACTAGTTTAGCACTTCTCGAGCAGCTGCTAATAGATTGGGTTAGCTCGAGCTTCCAAAAGCAATAAAACTACTAATGTGATTATCATCCTGTAGGGCGTGTGGACACCTAGAGTGTGAAATCGAAAACGCTACTCTTAAATACCTTGGATAATCCTGATGCTGACGCATAAGCTCCTCTGCAATCTGGTAAAGATTATGTGGTTAACAACTAAAGCTTCTCGCAAATATAGGCTATCCTGCAATTTTTTTTGGAATTCACATTTTCTAACAAATAGCTGTCCTGAGACTGGCTAGTTTGGTTTTGATATCCAATGCGTGCAATTTCTGATTTGTCATATCCACACGCCCTAGAACTTGTTGCTGAAACATATTTAAATCAATTACATATACTTTTCTACAAAACCTTTTGACTTAAATTATGCCCTAGTTTTTCAAATGAGGAGCTTATCTACAAAAATCATCAGAAACAATTCTAATAAACTAAAATCCTATTGGTGAAATAATGAGAAACTTTGTTGCTTGTCCAAGTCAGCCACATATGCTTCATATACTTTCTGACAAAGCCTTTTTGTTCAAATGATGTAAACATAGTTTTCGAGCCAAAAGTATAGCCAAAGAACGCACTAGGACTAGCAAAGATTGGCTTTATCATTAAATCCTCATTTTTTTATCATAGGCTTGAGTCGGGTGTTGATTTTACTACACCTTCAATTAAAGTTTAGTTTAGTGTAAATTGAGTTTATCTGGCAATTTAGTATATGCTTGGAAGGATTTGGTGGTAAATGAAGTTTAGCAAACTATAAGAATTAAGATGATGACTGGGCTATGTGTTTTTTGTGGTCTCATAAGCCACAGCAATCACCTTATTAAAACATCCTAAAACTACAATCATTTTATTAATGTTTTGTTAGCAATGAAGTTGTTTTTTGTTGGTAACCTTAATGTTTTTGTGTGTTAATTGTAGGGTTGGCAAGGTTTAGGAGTGTTGTTCTAGTGCTGAGGTATGTTATTTTTATCTACTAATACCTTAGTTGTGAATTGTATTCTTTAAACTTATAGTTCCTTAACCCTTTAAATTAGACCTGACATGTCACTAGACTTTTATAATTCAAATGTTTTTTATTGTATTGCTTTTCAATTGTTAGAGTTATTCACCCTGGTCGGTGGCTAGGTTGATGATTTTCAGGACCTGATTATATTGTACAGGTATGCTTCTCATTAATTGCAGCTAAACAAAAATTGCAGCTAAACAAAAATTGCAGCTAAACAAACCTAGGAAGTGCCATGTTGATATTAGCAATTTTGCCTACTTTAAATTTGAAGTATTTAAGATATTTTATTGGGATATAATTTAATAGAAAGCTTTCCCAGTATGCTTGCACTACTTTTAGGGTCTTTAAATTTATAAAGACTAAGGCTTAAGCTGTTATGGCATTTCCAAGAAAGGAAGAATAATGAAAAATATTATTATGCTCATCCTAGGAATTACTTTACTTTTTGCTATGGCTGCTTGCTCTAATTCCAGCTTAGAGCAAGTTGATGGTAATCTCACAGTTCAAAGCAGTGTTCACCTAAAAGGGGGTAAAAACGCAGAACCCGCCTTTACCGATAATGGTCTTACCCTAACTGCCTCTGGGGAGTTGTCTGGTCTTGGTAACGGTGATGTATTAGTCACTATGACTGCTGAAGCTGATGTCACCTCTACCTGTACAAACCAAGGTGGTAACCAAGCCCCTGGGCAAAACCCTGCTCCTATAACTGTAGAGGGTTCACTAGCCATTCCTGAAGAAGAAGTTAAAAATGGTAATACCCCATTTGAAGTTATAACTTTAGAGCCTGAAACAATTATACCAGGTGCTCCAGATTGCCCAAATACCAATTGGACTGAAGAAATTGACGATTTAGCTTTTACCAGTGCTATTATTACTGTAGAGCAACCTACAGGTACCACTGTTTTAACTGTTGAGTGTACAATTGATCCTCCTAGTGCGGATGGGAGTATATCCAAAGGAGATGTTACCTGCACGCAAAGCTAGTTTTTAACCTCAACTAAAACAAGCAATTAAAAGCATTAATAAAAAACATACCCCAAAACTTGCTAAGCTAACTGATTGAATAGGTTGGATTTTCCAACCTATTTTTTAATGTTGTCAGGAGTATCATTATCTATAGAGTTAGTGTCAACAAATAACATCTTTACAACCTTATAAAATCTTTATGTGCCTTCATCTTTGTCCACCCACTTAGGCGCAGGCAAAGGCAAAAAACGAGAAATCAGTGCCAGAACTCCCCCAATAATAATAAGTACAGGAATCTCTGTATTTATATCCAGGCGGCCTGTTTGGCGAAGCAAGGCAAAAACCCCTGCTATAGCAAATAGTGGACCAGCAACAATTGTCATCTTATCAAAACCACCAACCACAAATATAAGAATGCCTCCAACGACCAACCCAAGTACCCAAACCCAATTAACCCCAGAAAGAACATTTTTTGTGGTTAATAGCGCATTTTGTCATCAAAAAGTAGGGGTTTTGACCCCCAAAATCTCGTGCTGTTTGAGGTTTTAGGGCAAAATTAAAATTTATAAAAAATGGCTACACACTGACCCCCATCAGGCCTAGAGCATATTTCTGCCCTCCGTTTGGAACAGTGTTCCAGCAAATGAACATTTCACCAGTCCTAATTCCACTTCTGGCCGTCAGGTTAAGTGTTTTAGCTACCCTCGCAAGTGCCTGACCTTTTCCCCAATTCTTCTTGTATTTCTTTAATAATGATCCTGAACGTTTTTGTATGTGTCCTTGGACATAATCCCGAAGGTGGATGCCATGCATTATACCTACAGCCTTACCTGTTTGGATACACTGGACTTTAAAATGTGTATTTATCGTAGCAGACATCAGTGGCTATACTATAAAAAATAAAACCTTGCTGTGTCAAGGATATGCTATGGCTACTTGAAAAAAGCAAAAAAATCATGATATCGACTTTGGTAACAGGGTTTTTAGAGGCAAAAGTGGCGTTTTTTGGGTACAACTTGCGTAATAGCCACCCAACTCCTACAGTAATTATAATAATTGGAAGAGCTACAGAAGCGCTGCTCCCTTTCATTAGCTATCTCCTTACTTTTACTTGAAAACCTAGAGAACGCCTTGCATCTTGTTTCAAAGGTTCTAAATCTACTACCCCTCCATCATAAAAATCATCAAGAGCTTTCTGAACAGGTTCTTGCAAAGCTTGGTAGCTTTCTGGTTTGTTGGGTGTGTTTAGCCTGTCAGAAAAGGATAGCTCTAACTCACCCAAACCAAGCTCCGCATCCAGAGAAGGCTCTTCCCTCAAAAACTTAGCAGCACTTGCAAAACTAGCAAGCACTGTGTGAAGGCGCTTAGCTAAGTCACCTTCTGGCCAACTACGCTTACGAACATAGAGCAGTCCTGCTTTTCCCCCTGAAAGGTCAATGATGAAATCAGCTTCGTATCCTACTAGAACAATGCTAGGGCCTTGATGAACATGCTGATAGTCAGCTATGTCTATTAACAAGTGATTTTCAAAAACTTGTTCCTGAATCCACTTGTGGAAAATAGCAGTAAAGTCAGCAGGGTTTACAGGCTTATTAAAAAATGCTTTGGCTTTTATACGGTTAGGTAACATTATAATATCCTAGATTTGTACGCCGCCGCTACTAGCACTAGCTAAGCGAGCATCACAAGCATGAGCAGCTTCTATAAAGAGGTTTGCCTCTTCTATTAAACGGTGACTAGATTCCTTATCAGGATTGGCTTTGGGGTTTTCATGGCGACTAAAAAGGTACTGGGCAAATTTACCCTTGGCATATTTATCAAAGAATAATTCTGTGTCATAAAAGCGCTGACGGAATTCCTTTACTATGTTATTAGGGTCATCACCTACATTAAGATTTACATTTAATACCAAAGCCCTTGCTGCTGAAAGCATAGCTTGGTAAGCCTTTTGATCTGCTTCTTCATATTTATTTTCGTCTAAGGCCACCAAGGCTTCAAATGCTGTTCCCTCAGCTTTAGAAATGTTTATAGAAAAGAGCGATACTACCTCGCCAGCACACTCACCCACACCTAGATCTCCTAAAGTGAATTCTCGAGGATCACCCCAATCGCTATAATAACTAGCATCATCCTCATAAGTGGGAACTTCCGTATAGGATTGGAGGATCTTTTTGATTTCTACCTTGCCTAACCTAGTAACCCAATCCTGAAAGGATTCTGTACTTTGACGCTCAGCAGTGTAGCGGTCCACAATTGCATCAAGGAATTCTGGTGCAGCTTTAGAAGGTATAGCTCCTACTGCTAAACCGTAACTACCAGCATTTTCCTTCCACTGTCCACCTAAGACCACTTGAAAATGGGGTACAGTACGGCTGTTACGGCGGCGGCTATTACCAAAAAAGCCAATGTCTGCTACATGGTGTTGACCACAAGAATTAAAACAACCACTTATTTTTATTCTAAGATTTTTCACCGCTTGGTCTAGGCTGCCATTTTTTGTTGCTAAGCGTGTACGCAGCTCACCTGTAAGCCCTCTAGAAGAGGCAATGCCTAGTTTACAAGTATCTGTACCGGGGCACGTTGTTATATCTATTATGGTGCCTGCACCCGGTGCTGCTAAGCCTATAGCGTCAAGCTCTCTATAAAGTTCAGGCAAATCAGCTTCAGATACCCAGCGCAAAACAATATTTTGCTCTACTGTTGTACGCAAGGTATCTGGTGTGTACTTGCGAGCAATATCTGCTAAATCCCAAGCTTGTTCTGAAGTTAGGTCGCCTAACGGCAAGTTTAAGGTTACCACACAGTACCCTTCTTGGCGTTGTTTATAAACATTAGTTTCATGCCACTCTTTAAAGCCTTCAAGTTTAGGTTGTTCAGATAAAGGGCTGGATTCTTTTGAGGGTTTTTCTGTGAATTGCTCGAGCCCATCCAAATAAGTAGTCCAACGAGGGTCATTAGGGAGTTTTTCTCTTTCCTCAAACACCAAACGGCGAAACTCTTCAATACCTAATTTCTCTACTAGGAACTTAATACGTGCTCTATTGCGATTACGTTTCTCGCCTAGTCTAGTAAAGACTTTACATACAGCTTGTGTAACAGGTAAAAGCTCTTCTTCTGGAACAAAATCACTTAAGACTTTTGCTATGTGAGTTACTGTTCCTAAACCACCACCCACATAAACTTTAAAACCTCTTTTGATTTGACCATCAATTTCTTTTGTTTGAGCTAGGTAACCAATATCGTGCATCTTAACAAGGCCACAAGCTTCATGCTCACAGCCTGAAAAAGCTGGTTTAAATTTACGTCCAAAATCTTGCACATCATCATGTCCCAGTAAGTACTCAAACATTGCATGAGAGTAAGGCGTCACATCGAAGGATTCTGTGTGACACACACCTGCTAAAGGACAAGCAGTAATGTTGCGCACAGAATTACCACAAGCTTCTCGAGTAGTTATACCCACTGCTGCAAGGCGACGCATAAGGTCAGGGGTATCTTCAATATGAATATAGTGAAGCTGAAAATCTTGACGAGTAGTAACATGTAAAATCGAGTCAGAGTATTCCTCAGCTAAATCGGCGATGACTTCAAGTTGTTCTGGGCTAAGCCCTCCATAAGGGACCTTAATGCGTTTCATACCGGGGGCGTCCCACTCAGTATCAGGACCTTTAGTAAGGTCTGTAGGGAATTTTAGCTTCTGAATTTTAATGCCATCATTACGTTGACCATTATCATAGCGTTGGCCATAGGCACCACGGCGTAGGCGCGTTTCAGCGAATACTTTCTCATCAACTTTGCCTTGTTGTCTAAGTTCTATTTGGCCTTCAAAAACATCAATTTCTTCTGCCCATGCTGGGGGCATTTTTTCTGCTAGAGCTTCTTTCCAAGTCATAGGTTTTCTCTCAATAATCAGAAGTGGTTTACAAAAATTGTAAACAATTCCATGTTTTCATAATTAACCAAAATTATCAAACTCCATAAAGTTTGCCAGTTACCAACAGCTAAACTAGTAAATCCATCCTCCACAATTTACCTCAGCTTGTATAGATTATGGGAATCAGTATTTTGTAATATGATTTCTTTTAAAATTCTAACGAAAGCTTGTGATTAAGAAATGAAATCTCAAACAATCTCCACCAAATTAATTCTATCGCTTAAATCACTCACCTATAAATTTGTACGAATACTTGCTAAGCCAATTTTGGCAGTAGCTCTCCCCTATTATATGTCTAAGAACATTTACCAAATCTTCTTATCCAAGCAAAAAGATAGGTACTACTTTGTAGTAAGTCTTAAAACAGCTAAGTGCTATGCGTAGATTAAAGCTTTTTACACCACCTAAATTTATACTTCAAGCGCATTTACGTATGACCTTATTGCAACGTTTTATAGTTATAGGTGGTTTGGTAACTCTTATTCTTGCAGGGACAATAGCTTTTATTCTAAGTCAATATCTAATTAATGAGGAAATTAATGATGCAACTCGTAATGCTTCTGAGCTGGTTTCACAAGTACTTGTTCATGATTTGCAACCTAAAGACTTTGCTGAACCAACAAAAGAAAGTATAGCCATTTGGGAAGGTCGTGTGAAAAAAGTTGTGGGGATTGGTGGTGTGGTTAGAGTCAAAGTTTGGAATAACCAAGGCACAGTAATTTACTCTGACGTAGCTAATATAATAGGGCAGCGTTTTGCTTCTGATGATTTGCAAGAAGCATTGACAGGTAAGCTCACTTTAGAAGTAGAGGAGGCTAATAGTTCTGAAAATATAAATGAAAAAGACTTGGGACGTCTGCTCGAGATCTATGTCCCTGTTGTTTTGCAAAACACAAATCAGGTAATTGGTGTTTACGAAGTTTATGAATCTTTTCAACCAATACAAAATAAACTTAGGCGTATACAACTTCTTGTTTGGCTTAGTTCATTCTTGATTTTTGGGCTTTTATTTGCTTCACTTTTCTCAGTTTTTAGAGGCGCTGCTCGCCAAGAGCGTATGGCTTACCGAGACTATCTAACAGGTCTAGCTAATCGCCATCTTCTCAATGATCATGCTAGACACATACTAAATTATGCCGATAATCATAGCAGTGCTGTTGCTCTTTTATACTTGGATTTAACAAGGTTTAAAATCATTAATGATAGTTTAGGACACAGCGCTGGTGATGAGTTGCTTAAACTACTTGCCAAACGACTCAAAATATGTGTCCGTCAGCATGATGTTATTAGTCGTATGGGTGGTGATGAGTTTGCTATTTTACTTCATGATCATACTGGGGGAAATATTGCTACAAACGTGACTAAGCGTATTATCAAAGGCCTTGAAGAGCCCTTCTTACTTAAAAACCAAAGCGTCTATGTTGGTGCAAATATTGGTATTGCCCTCTATCCACAACAAGCCTCTAATTGGCAAGAACTGATGAATAAAGCTGACACTGCTATGTACCATGCTAAAAGTGGGGGATCAGGCTTTATGTTCTATAGCCCAGAAATGTCTTTATATAACTATAAGCATCTTGAGTTTGAAGATGACTTACGCCAAGCTATAAAGAGAGAGGAACTCAAGCTACAATACCAACCCTTCTACGATTTCAAAGGTAAGATAGTAGGTATAGAAGCCTTGATACGTTGGCATCATCCCCAACTTAATGTAATACCTACCAAAAACTTTATATCATTAGCTGAGGAAATTGGTCTTATAATTGAGCTAGATACTTGGGTAACAGATAAAGCTATACAGCAAGCTATAGCTTTGACTGAAACAGGTTCACCTATGCCCATCACAGTAAATTTATCTCTGCAAACTTTTCATAGTACCTGTTTTATAGCATGGTTATCCGAAAGACTTAAAGAAACTAAGCTTAATCCTAATCTTCTAACTCTTGAGTTCACTGAACGTGTCCTAGCAAATCCAAACAGAGCACAGCAAATTTTTCAGTCTTTTTCCAAACTCGGTATAAATATTGCCCTAGATGATTTTGGGGCAGGCTACTCTTCACTAGCCTATTTGAAAACGCTACCTATTAACATGATCAAAATTGACCAGCAATTTATTGCAGACATCAATAAGAATTCTGCTAGTGAGGCTATTGTTAAAACTATAATAGCCTTAGCAAAGAATCTCGATATTTTGGTTCTAGCTGAAGGGATTGAGCTAAAAGCACAATTTGATTGGCTCAAAACAGAGGGTTGTGAGCTTGCTCAAGGATACTTTCTCAGTAAACCCGCCTCTGCAAATGAATTTTCTACTTACGGGTTAAAAACGGACATATAAACTCACCTTAAAAAATTAAGCTTGTCAAACACCTTTTGAAGGTTTACAGTAGGGATATGTGTTCCATAAAGAAAGGTGGTTTTAATTGGAGGGGCACGGTTGCCAGCATATTAGGGAACTTTGGCTATGATTTCACTCTGCTCTGTAGCAAGGGCAAGCGCTGAATCAAACTAAGAATAATTATATAGTCGAATGCGTTTAAACAGCGGTTCCATTCCAAATCATAAAGTGCTTTTAGGAAGGCAAAATTATGTTGAAAACTACCGCAACTCAAAATCATTTGACTATACACCCCTAAAAACCCAAAATGTAATGGTGACAACATAGAAAACTTGATTTTTGGTTTATGTGGCAAATGATTTGTCAAGTTTATTTAAGCACCCTACCTAAAGGTGTAATTTAATAGGTCTTTTAGGACATCTAATACTAGTTAAGTGCTTACGTTTGTTTACGCCTTGTTAAAAGAAAGGACATCATGAAGCATCTTATTTTAGCTGTTGCTATTTTCCTTAGTTTTGGCTTTGCTAAAGATATGACGCAGGGTGCAATCCACCATAATTTTGCACTTTACATCATTGATGCGCTTGGTAGTGTGCCTACGCAATGTGATACCTATGCTGTTAGTGACCCAAATACCGAATGGATGTGTGCTTATTATCCTCAAGGGCATGATGCTTTTATTACTACCTTTGAGCAAATTGTCACTTCTCCAATTATTCAAGCCAATTACGCCATTAGCCCAGCAACCGATTGGCAATTTTTTAACGAAGTTGATGGGACAGTTGATTTTTACGGCAAGGGTTACTATTTTGGTCAAACACAAATCATTATTGTCTATGACCCTTCGGAACAAGGGCGAGAGGTTTTCATTGGTGTTAGTCCAGCAGTGATGTCAATTATGGTGGATGCTGATAGTTCACTTAATATCTCTGCACCAGTTGCACACTCTGCTACCCCAACAATCACGGGTTCATACAACTGCATTGACTTTCCCACGCAGGCTGACGCCATAAGCTTTTTTAACTCGAGTGGTTTTAGTGCATCATATGATCCTTATAATCTCGATGCTGACAACAACGGCATACCGTGCGAAAGTATAGGAGAAACAACGGGTGACAGTGACCAGTGTCCAGCAGGTGAGTATTGGGTTGACCCTTATACCCGTAGTGACGGTGTTGAAGTTCGGGGGCATTGTCGCAAAAAGCGTTAGTTTTCTGTTATAACAGCACTTAACTACACGCTGCAGGGGATGTGAACTGTGTCCGCGAAATTACACCACATGTTAGAAGCTCGTTTGGGAGTTCTTGAGTTCACACCCCTAAGCTTAATCTGTTAAACCTCCTCTGCACAACCGTAACTGTATTAGATCACTAACACCAAGTGAACTAATGCTAGAGCTGACTAGAAAGACAAATAAATCTCTAATCAAAGCAGTAGTATTTGATGGAGGGATAACTGCTCGTCCTGCTCTAAGGGAACTAAAAGAAGAAGGAATACCTTTTATAGGAAGAATATGAACAACTATTAAACAGAGCTTGGTATTGGATAGTTGCCACCTAACTCGGCGCTACACTGCGACGCACAAGTGAGGGCTGAAAAATGAATTTTAGGAATTGTAACTTGAATTGTGTGCCCCTGAGCTTTATGTCGTTAAGAGCCAAAAACGTTGGGTAAATCTTCCAAACCCATAAGAACCTCTCTTGGTTTACTACCTTGATGTGCTCCAACTATAGCCAAGGCTTCTAAAGAATCCATCAATTTACCTGCCCTAGCATGTCCTACTTGTAAACGGCGCTGTAGTCTTGAAACACTAGCTTGGCCTTCATTAATAACTAGTTCTGCAGCTTCGCGCAATTTGCTATCTTTCCAATCTATAAGGCCGCTTGCCTCTGACTCGTCTTCAGAAACTGTATCGAAATCGCTACCATAAGCCTCTACAAATTCATCATCAAAGAAAGGAGTTTGTTCACGCAAAAAATTACTTACTGATGCAATTTCTACTTCATTAATAAAAGGACCTTGCAAGCGTACTGGTTTTACCAAACCTGGTTGATAAAATAGCATATCTCCCATGCCTGTCAAGCGCTCTGCTCCCGCAGTATCTAAAATAGTTCGGGAATCATGGCTACTAGAAACTGCAAAAGCCATTCTAGCAGGCACATTTACTTTTATGAGGCTTGTCAAAATATCTACACTAGGACGCTGTGTGGCTAAGATTAAGTGCATTCCAGTAGCTCTTGCCATTTGTGCTAGACGCATAATGGCACTTTCAACTTCTTTAGGGCTAGTAATCATTAAATCTGCTAGCTCATCAATAATGATGACAATAAAAGGCATCTGTGGCATATCAAGTTCTTTAGCCTTGTGATTATACTGTTCTAGACTCTTAGCACCAATCTTACTCATCATCTTATAGCGTCTTTCCATATGAGCAACTGCACCAAGCAGCACTCCAGCTGCATCATTAGGGTTAGTAACCACAGGTCTTAGTAGATGGGGAATACCGTCATAAGGAGTTAGTTCCACCATCTTAGGGTCAATCATTAAAAAACGTAATTCAGTTGCTAAGAAGCAATAAAGTAAGCTGTTGACAAGCACATTTACAGCAACAGATTTTCCTGATCCTGTAGAACCAGCAATCAGCAAGTGGGGCATTTTACTTAAATTAGCCACTAAGAAATCGTCTTCAATAGTTTTACCAAGTACCACAGGTAAAATACTAGGATGACTTTTAATATTTTGAAATTCTTTAGCCTCTACAGATTCACGAAAGCGCACTACATCGCGCTTTTCATTGGGCACTTCTAAACCAATTATATCTTTTTTACCTTGTATAGGAGCTTCTATACGTACACTAGCCACTCCCATTGCTAAAGCAATATCATCACTTAAATTAGCATAGCGACTGATTTTTTCACCTTCACCCGGCCTAATTTCAAAACGAGTAACAGTAGGACCTCGCTTGCTTGTTTCTAGTTGTACTTTTCCCTTGAGCCTAAAGCTTTCAATAGTGTTATCAATGATTTGGGACCTTAAGGTTAAGCTACTAGGCATACTCTCAAGCTTTTCATTCCGCTGTAAAAATCCTAACTCAGGTAACTCAAACTCTTCTGGAGATTTAAACTGAATGACTTTGTTATCAGGTTTACTTTCGATTACCTGCTCTGTTTTAGTACTAGCTGCTTTAATGGATGGTTTTAGGGTAGCCTCGAGCAAAGTCGCTGGTACTTGACCAAGAGTCTCTTCAGGATCTAAATCTTCAAACTTTACTTGCTGAGGAGCTTTTCGCCAATCAAAATCATTATCTACTGCTCCTGCTTGAACCTCTGACTCTGCTGGCAAATTTTCTAATGCTTCAGAGTTTTCAACCTCTTCTAGACTTACCTTTAACTCTGCTAAACTTTCTTGCCAATGTGCTAAACGCTCAGCTCTCAGCATGCCCTCACTTTCATCACGCACTTCATTTCTTAGGTTACTATCAAATTCAGCAAAACTCTCTTGAAAAGTAAGGTTGACACCCTCTTGAATAGATCCTTCAACAGCATTTTTAGTTGCAAGCTGAGCAACTTCCTCAGAAAAATTCTCTAAGTCACTGCTAAACCCTGTCCAAAGACTTATACCTCTAGCAGATTCACTTATTTTTTCTAACACAGCAGCTAAGCCATCTAGTTTGTTTAGGCGCATCTTGTGGTTTTCAAAAGCTTTAACCAAAACTTTAGGACTTACACCACCTTCATTCCAAAAAATACTAGTCCCTTGCAAATCTTGATTATTAATGCTGCGCAGTGGATAAGCACCTTTCTCTTGAGAAGAAAGCTTATTCCCCAAAGCCGCTTTAGCACTGTCACGAGTTGTTAATAGCGCCTGATATTGCCCTTGGAGTTGCCCTAAACTCTGAACAATCTTTTGTCGCAAACTTTCAAGAGAGGTAGTAGTAAGAGTTTTACCTTGGAAAGAAAATTCAAGCAAATTTTTTGTATTAGAAACAAAAATATCAAAATCATCTATCTGCTCATTCTCCATAGCTCCAATTAGTAATTCAGTACTCTCATTACTCATTTCTTGTAATGACTCACACCACTCCATCAAAACACGGTAGGCTTCCTGTAAAAGGTCTTCAGTAGGTCGATTTAAGTCTTTACGCAGCACCTCGATTGCATTACGCCACTCAGCTAGCCTGCTGCTTTCTTGGGGGCTCGAGTGTATCATGCTAAGAGATAAAAGGTCTTTTTCCAATGACCTAAGATCATTCTTAACTAAAACAACATCGGCATGAAAATTAGCTCTTTCTTTGGCGTGACCTCGTAGCTTTAAAAAAGACTTAAAAATACGTTCTACGTATATTGCTAAGAAGCGCAGCACTGTACTAGCAAAGTGAGTAGGCCTCCAATTTAAAAATAAATCAATACCAAGACTAATTATAAAAATCGCTAGTAGATAACTGAGCCAACCTATAGCTCCAAAAACAACTTGGCGAAAACTATAACCCCATCTTCCTGACAACTCAGGATCAATAAGGCTTGAAAATAACCAAGCCCCTAAACAAACAAGGCTATATCCCGTAAGGACTCTGGTCAAAAAAGTAGGATTATTACGGGTAATAAAGAGTGCACCAGCAATAATAAGTGGCCAAGGTAACATAACCATGGCCCAACCCATAGCTCCACCTACATTATTACGGAACTCTTGTCCCATTTGCCCTGTAGGTACTGCAGGAATAAGTAACCCAAACAAAAAAATTCCTAGGGCCAAAATAACTAAACCTATGGCTTCAATGTCTACAGAGTTTCGCTTACCAACTGCTTTTCTCTTTTGTTTTTTATTATTACCCTGATCATTTGCCACACCTTAATTTTAGCGTGTTTATTAAAAGTTTTTATGGGAAAAATGACTGATGCTATGTATCTGTAGTATAAAATTTTTGTAAATACCTCATACTTTCAAGTACAGGCAAAGGTAAATCTAACTAGAATCCATTAAATTCAGAAAGATGAAAGTAACATTGCTATATATTAATCATTAGCCACTTAAAAGTTCCCTATCAACTTTACAGTTGGCTGAATAAATATAGAAGCAGTGAAGAGTTTTATAACATCACCATATAAATCTAGAACTTTGAGTCCTAAAGATATTGAGTATTCACAATTTTTAGGTACTTCTTTTAAAGTGAGGTGATTAGAATACTGATACAAATGACAAAAAGTTCTTCTAAAGGATTATATTTATGATAGAAAAAGTTTCTAACTTCATACTAATTGTGACCTTCATTATTTTGCAAACCGGTTCTGCAAAGGACATGATCCCACTAACACATCATCATGAATTTGCTATCTATATGACTAAAGCACTTTATGCTTCCGAAGTTGAGTGTAATGAAGAGATTCATCTGGACACAGAAATAGAGTGGTTTTGTGCTGATTTTACACATGGTAAGAAAATTTTTGAAGATCGTTGGATAACCTATAGTGGTGTTAGACCCAGCAAGTTCAAATTATACCCTATTAGCTCTTGGGGTGATGTCTTTGTTGAAGGTCGTTTTATGGGCCTTTATGGCAAACTCTATGATGTTGCGGGAGGACGCTTGGTAGTTGGCTATAGTTCAAATAGTGAAGAAAAACTCTATATAGGTTTCGAGAGGGCTAATGTTAGTTCAAAGCTAGGTATTGGGGAACCTGTTCCTAATGCTCATCTAAGAAATACAAGAAGGATTGCCTTTATAGAGGATCAACCTGAAGCTAAGTTTGCTCAAGAAACCCTTAGTGTTAGCTTAACTCAAGCTACAAATGCTTTTAGTGCTCGAGGGCTAGAGATAATTTCTACTCGTACAATGAACCGTCAAGACTATGGATTAGCGCCACTGGTAGCTACAGAAGGGATTCTCTTTGACGCTCCTTCACTATGTCAAGACTGTGGTGGGAACATCTTTAATTTTGATAACCTTGAAAGCCTTGAAGCCATGCGTTCTTACTATGCTTCACTTAGTAAGGAAAAGGCAGGCTATATTTTTACCTATGGCAACATATTATTGCGCTTGAGCAGTGGTATTCCTGCAGAAGTAGCCCATAGCTATGCTCAGGCATTGCAAGAATTATTCTGAAGGCTAAGGTAATTAAAAATTATAATATCAAAGCCACCTACTTTCTTAAGACCCTAACCTTTCCCTAACGAATAAGCTCTCATATAAATCCAATTTGCCTCTTGTAACAAAGTAAACATCAAATGCAAAGCTTTCAACTATAATGTTTCAATTTTTCTATTTACTTTATTTAAGCATCTTAATATAGGCAAAATACAGCTTGCCTATAATGTATTAAGATTAAGGTGGTTGCCAAAATAATAACATTTCGTTAAGATAGCATTAGGAAAGGAGGTTTTACTAATATTTCTCACGAAAAGCTCATGTCCATAAACAATTTCATGAGTTTCCAATGAACTCACTTTAATGAAAGGACCTTTGTGATCAAAGTAATAATAGGGTGCCTTTACTTACTAGGGGTGGCATTTGCTGTCAATCCCAGCGTTGTAACAAAATCTGCGCGTCCCCTACTTGACGCTTTAGAAAGTCAAGGGGAAGAATATATTATTCCTTATGCAAATGCAGCTTACATTCCAGACTATGGTTTGCAGGTACTAGTAACTTACGTGCGCCCCTTTGATGAAATTGATCTTGAAACCCTTCAAAGGATATTAGAGCAATTACTTAGTGGTGCTGCTTCAAATATAGAAGGGCTTAATAAAGGTGATTGGGTGAGTATTGCTCTTAACGCTCAACCACCAGCAAGTTATTTAGTAGTTCGTTTGCGTCCAGATACCCCTAGCTCGTTAGAAGTCTGGGTCGATGGTCAAAAAGTTGATAGTCAAAAAGTTGATAGTCAAAAAGTTGATAGTCAAAAAGTTGATAGTCAAAAAGTTGTTGGTCAAAGGCTAGAATAATTACAACTTTTATCAATGAAGTTTATTCTTTCCAACTAAACTAGCTATACTTGCCTTATAATATTTGCTAGCGAGCACCACTATAAGCTCATTTAGGCAAGCTCTAATTTAATATGAGTAAATCCTTCAAAGCAATTGATCCTTTGATATCTTTGGATGTATAAAAGGTTGTGTGTATTTTACAGCTTTCAAATAAATTTAAGGAGCTCTTTATGAAAAAAGTCTTTGCCTTACTGCTTTTGCTGTCACTAAGCTACATTTTTGCCCAGTTACAAGGTAGCATAGTTGTGCTGGAAGGCCGCCAAGTTTTTGTAGATATTGGTACACAAATGGGCTTAAACAATAGCTTACAATCAGGTACATTATATAGAGGAAATGAACCAGTTGGCACTTTTAGGGTTGTGCAATTAGGATATGACATCACTTTAGTAGAAGCTCAACCCATAACTGGTAAGGTAGTACAAGTAGGAGATATAGCAGTATTTACCTCTAGTCATAGCCAAGCAAGTAACTATTCTAGTAATCAAACTAGTACTGGTGGAGTTGAGGTTTACAGTAGCTCAAGCCTTGCCCTAGCAGCATACCAGTATACTAGTTCTGGAAGTGGTCGTGGCCCTAGCAATTATGAAATAAGTCAGGGCAAACCTCTAGGTGGCTACAACACAAACTATACTGGCACTGTAAAGCCTTGGCATGTTTATAATCCTGATTTACTTATTGTTGAAGGAACACCCTTATCTAACTTATTACAGCTTGCGTGGGACATGCGTGCCTATGGATTTCCCCAAGAAGCTTTACAAACTTATCTTATTATCCTAGAACGCTATCCTCATACTTACGAAGCCCACAGTACTTTAGCAGCTTACTATCGTGAATTAGGTGATTGGCAAAATGCTCGAGCAGCCTATACTAGTGCTCTTAATTATGCCCCTAGTTCTAAAGCACAGAGCAGTATCCACTACATGTTGGGGCGTATGGACCGTGACTCACGTTGGGGCATAGCAGCAGTTGATTCTTTTGAAAGTGGTTATTCAACCTTTGAACGGGGTGACTATAGTAGTGCTATAAATTATTTTTCTGAGGTCACACGTTTAGCCCCTAACTGGGTAGCAGGGCATTATTGGTTAGCAAGAAGTCAATTACAATTAGGCCAACATGATGAAGCGCGTAATGGGTTAAACTATGTATTACAAATAGAAAATAATCCTAACAGTGATATTTACCAAGGGGCACACTACTTACTTTCAACGTTTTAAATAATAGAAATTCTTCTAGTCTCATCCCTAAGGTCTAACAAAACCTTAGGGATTTTTTGAATCTGGCCCATTGATAAGAAAACTCTCTCCTGAACTAATTCGCGAAATAGCTGCTGGTGAAATTATTAATTCACCTACAAATGTTATAAAAGAGCTTTTAGAAAATGCTTTAGATGCGGGTGCTTCACGTTTAGAACTACAGCTTGTAGATGGAGGGATAACTTGTATTGAGCTTAAAGATAATGGCAAGGGTATTTTAAAAGAAGAATTACCCCTAGCTGTAGAGGCCCACAGCACCTCAAAATTAGCAAGCATTGATGCAATCTCTACCCTAGGTTTTAGAGGCGAGGGGCTTTATGCTATACGCTACGCAGCAAAGCTTTCATTAACCTCTCGCCCCCCAAAACAACTAGGTGGTGCTACCCTTACTGCACACGAAGGTTCCATAGATTTACAAGAATGTCCTGCACCCACAGGAACTACTGCTGTTGTTACTAACCTTTTTCATCACTTGCCTGCTCGGTTAAATACCTTAGATACCCCTACTAGTGAGACCAAAAAAATTCTAAATTTACTCAGCCGTTATTTGTTGCACCACCCTCACTTAAACCTTAAACTGAGTAGTGACAATGAAGAGCGTTGGTCCTATGCAGGAGGTGGTTTTAGAGAAGCCATTAAATTCGTATGGGGTGGGGTAACAGCAAACAGGTTATTAGATCTAGATGCCAAGCAAGATAATTATAAGATAAATGGTCTACTTTCTCGTCCAGAGCTAAGTCGTGCTCGGCGTGACCGGCTATTTTTAGCAGTTAATGGCCGTCCAGTAGAGTGGCCAGAGGAAATTTTAAGAGCAGTTCTTTCTGCCTATAAAGAGCTTCTGCCTACAAACCTCTATCCTATAGGAGTAATTAATCTTGTAGTACCCCCAAACAAAGTCTTAGTTAACACTACTCCTGATAAAAGTCGGGTACGTTTTTTAGCGCGTCAGGAAATAGCTAACTTTATACAAACGGCTATAAATCACTTACTTAGTGTTCATCCTTTGGCTCGAGCCCTACCAGAATTACATAGCTCTGAAGTAATAAGCCAAGCCCCAAAACACAGCTTTCCCTCTCTTAAGCACATAGGAACTTATAGAGAACTTTACTTGCTTGCTGAATCAGAAAGTGAGCTTTGGATGGTAGACCAACATGCCGCCCATGAACGCATCTTGTATGAGGAGTTACAAAAAAGATACCAAGTAGAAGAACCTATTGTATTAGAAGCACCTGAACTTATCAGTTTAACACCTGAGGAAATAGCTAGCTATAATGAAAGAAGTCATAAATTAAGTGAGTTTGGCTTAAATCTAGAGCCTTTTGGCAAGGACATCTTCCGCCTAAGCACTATACCAGCATTGCTAGCAGGGCATAATGCACTTGTTAAAGATGTTATCAAGGGCACACTTGAGCAAAACAATGCTGAAGAAGCATGGCGCAAAATTTTAGCTCGACTAGCTTGTTTACCTGCTATAAGAGCAGGTCACTATCTTTCTGAAACCTCTGCTCAAGCATTAATTGATGCTTTAGGGCAGTGCAAAATACCGTGGTCTTGCCCACACGGACGGCCCACTGCTATGGTTGTAAGCGAGCTAGAATTAGCAAGGCGTTTTGGTCGCAGAGGAACAAGATCTACACTACTTCCTTGGTACGTTAAGTAATACCACATCATTATGCTCAATCGCGCGAACAGGACCATATGCATGTCAGTTATAGCAAATAATTTCAATACTCTTTGATTCTAACACTTTTTCTGATAGTTGTTACCTATTCCAAAAAAACTTTAAACAGTGCATTAAAAACAGCTATTTTTGAACAAGCTTATTACTTTATTCTTCTAAATCATCTTTGCTTTGAGGAGCATCAACGTCAACCTTCATAACTTCGCGTAGAACGCTAGTAGCAAAAGCTCCTTTAGGTAAATTAAAGGTCAACCAATAACCATTTTGGCTAGGTTTTAATGAAACCTCACTAGGAATTATACGAGTTATACGCCGACTACCTCTTAAACTTAAAGGGTTGTTAGCAAAATCAAGCCATCTCAAACCAAAAATTTCTAGCACCTCTCGCTCAAAAGCACCTGCTTGACTATCACTGAGTCTAACTTTTTTGCCATACAGCGGCAAGGTCGCGCTTATTTCTAGAGCAGCTGCTCTAGAAATCTCTTTTAGGTCAGTAACAACAAACATCCCCCCAGTATCATGCTTTTTAGCCCAGTCACCTAAAAGGAGCTTATTAAACAAGCCTCTTTCCATACGCAGTTTAAGCAAATGATTAAAAATAAAAGATTGCAAAGCAGAAATAAAAAAACGCTTTAAGCGGTACCCTCCAGGCACATCCTCGCCTCCTAACAGCTTGTAGCCATCTATGGCATTACTGCCAAAGCGTCCAAAGCGTTGAGGCCCAAAGTAATTAGGGGTTCCTTCAGTTTGTAAATTATCTAAGATAGCTCGAGCTTTTTCTAAAGCTTCGCTACTAGGATTTCTTACATGTATATTAAAGCGGTTCCCAAGCAAATGCCCTAAACCTAATCTGTTTTTGTGAAGAGAAGTTTCTAGCACCCTTACCCCTTCAAAATCATCAAGCTGTTTAAAAACCTCAACATGAGCTTTAGGTACACTAATCCACTGGGTAGTTACTGCACGCTTATCCTTTAAACCTGCAACCCCAACTCTTTTTTCAGGGACACCTAAATTAGTTAAAAAATTAATAATGTCTTGAGTAGTTAAGTTTTGTTTTTCAACTAAAGCATAGGCATGAGACCCCTTACCCTCAGGTTCATAAACTGGCAGTTCAAGTACTTCAAAATCAGAAACTTCTGTCCGAATTACTCCCCCCGTGCCCTGTAAGTTAGTGCTTATGGTAGGTAAATCAGACCAAAGGAAGCGTAGTTTTTCTAGCTCATATGGGAGCGAATCGCTCAATATGATGACTATTGCCTTGAAAAAGGTGGGCTATAAAGAAGCCCACCCGTAAGCCACAATCGGTTAAGGCCACGAGGAATGGCTGTTAATGAATCCTCCCCAAAATGACGCTCATATATCTCGCCATAGTTACCAACTTGGCGAATCATTTGTGCCATAGCGTCAGAAGGTAAACCAAAACCTTCTAAAATATTATCTTCCCCTGTCAAAAACAGGTTTATACTTTGGTAAGGACTGCCTGCAACAAAAAGCTCCAAATTTTCAGAGCTAAGCCCCCATTCTTCAGCATAAATCAATCCAAAAACAACCCACTGTACAATATCAAACCACTCATCATCACCATGGCGTACTACAGGACCAAGTGGTTCTTTAGAAAGAGTTTCATCTAAAATAGAAAAATCTTCGGGAACCTCAAAGCGTGAACGCAATCCTGCTATTGAAGACTTATCTGTGGTAAAGGCATCACACAAACCTTTCTCAAAAGCTTTATTTGCAAAAGCAATTTGTTCAAAGATAATGGCATTATAATTTAGGTCTTTTTCTCTAAAGGCATCAGCTAGATTTCTTTCACTAGTAGTGCCCTGAGTTACACAAACGTCCTTGTTATCTAAACCTTCTAGGCCACTTATACCCGCATCGCTTCTAACAATAACTCCTTGCCCATCATAAAAAGTGGTTTGTACGAAATTTAAGCCTAACTTAGTATCGCGACTACTAGTCCATGTAGTGTTGCGAATAAGAACTTCATAATTACCCTCAGAAAGCCGTGAGAACCTCTGCTGAGCATTTACAGTAACAAATTCTACTGCATTAGCATCACCTAGAACCGCTGCAGCAATAGCACGGCAGAAGTCTGTATCAAAACCAACATATTCCCCTGATTCATTAGGACTGCTGAAACCGGGTAAGTCGTTGTTTACACCACAACGCAAAACACCACGTTGCTGAACTTGCTCAAGTGTTGATTGCCCTAAAGCATTAGAGACAATAAAGAATAAAAGGAATATAGTATATCGGTGCATTTTCATAATCATAACCTCACTCTGAGAATTTTCCTATATATAGCATTATTTAAAATTTAAATACACCTCATCCTTGATTACATGTTGAATAACGTACTTCACATTTTATTCATCATTAAATATAATTTTTTACATATGGCGAGTGAGCTACAAGGAGAATTAGGCGAGGGGGTTGTAGAAAACATACTGCAATTCTTAGGCTTAAATCATTCTACAGGTTGTTTATTGCTTAACACGCCTACTCAACAAGGAAAGGTGTTTTTAGAAAAAGGACGAGTAGCACATGTGTGTGCAGGTAGTCTCCGTGACATTCCAGCACTTGCCACCCAACTTTTATGGCAAGAAGGTAATTTTTCTTTTGACCCCAGTATACCTATACCTGAGAAGACCATTAGGTTAGCTGTTGATAAGTTACTTTTGAAGGCATATCAAAGCGACCTTAGTGATTTAAATAAAGCCCAACTACAATCCCAATCTCAGCTAGGTGGTTCTAGCATACTCATTAGTAGTCCTCAAGAAAGAGTAAAAACAACAGTTGAAATAAACATTCACGCTCTAAAAATTTTACCATTACTAAATGGCAAGCGTACTTTATCTGATGTAGCCAAAGATTCAAGTCTGTCTTTAGAGAGGGTCCTATCAACTTCTAAAAAATTAATTGAGAGAGGTCTTGCTGAAAACAAAGGTATCCAAAATGTTAATAAGGAAAGGGTTTTCAAGTTATGGCATAATGCTTTTGCTGAGCTAGAAGCATATTTCACAGCAAAGAAACTTGGTAATTTTCAGGTCATGTGGACCAAAGCAGCTAATATTTTAGCAAAAGACTATCCTTGTTTGGATCCATTTATACCCGAACTCAAATATACTCAATCAGGACTTGTTCGCAAAACAAGCAATCTAGACGATGGTTACCCCAAAGCGCTTTTAGCAGTTACAAGGCAATTAGCAAAAACTTATAAGCTAAGCTCTAATGATTTGAGTAGAATTATGAAAGTAAACTCAGAGACTTTGACATCCGCAGAACTTGAAGTCTCTGGACTTATACACTTACTACACTAGACTCAAGGGAGATATTCTTGTGACAGATCAAAAATTTTCTGTGTTTTTGCTCGAGCCAGTTGATGAAGTTTTACGCTCTAAAGTAGCAATAACTGCTGCTAGCAGTTTAGGCATACCTGAAGATAAAGTTGCCAAGCTGCTTTCACGACCACCGGGTTTCATTACCCGTGCTAGTGAACGTGAAAGTGCTGAGCGAATTGCTAATATCTTGTCAGATGCAGGTTGTAATGTAGAGGTCCGTCCTTGGGGCGAGCCTGTACCTGCTCCACAATCCACAGCTACAGCTAGCCCAGAATCCTATCAGAATGATACATCTAGCTATGACGAGCAAGAAGCAAGGCCTGACAAGGATGTCTTAGCAGAAGATGCTGAACCTTCTTTAGAAGAAGATTCCTCCATTGACTCTACAAATTGGGACCAAGATAGTGGCTCACAGACAAACCAAGATATAGGTGTGCTATCTTCTTCTAAACGCCATTTCCCTATTAGTCTTAAAATGTTGCTTGGCACTCTTCTACCCCTACTGCTCTTTGCTGGTGTTACTCTATACATGATTTATAGATCTGTTAACGAATTATCTACTAGGCTTCTTAGTGAAGTAGGTGATAATATTGCTCTTACCCTCGCAAATGATT
Source organism: Trueperaceae bacterium (assembly GCA_965223045.1). Lineage (GTDB taxonomy): Bacteria > Deinococcota > Deinococci > Deinococcales > Trueperaceae > CBDCVN01. Next base: position 33,102 of record CBDCVN010000013.1, on the reverse strand, counting down.
TTAGTAATTATTTGAGTGTACAGGAAGAGGAAATTACTATTAACAGTGAAGAATCTATATTTTATTTCACAGATAAGCTCAGAGCTATTGAAAGCAGCCTACATGAAACTGTAGGTGTTCACTATACTAATGCAGAGGGAGTGCGCATAAATGGTAACTGGGAACCAGCAATAACTCAAAATGCTAACTTTGATAGTTTTGAAAGTGGCTTCAGTGAGTTGGCAAAGCAAACTTTAAGTACTAGTAGCTTTGGACAATCCGAAGATGAGCGTCGCAACAGTTTACCTGAACGCACTAGGCTTATAGAGGGGCGTGTACAAGATCATACCAACAACGAACAAACAGGAAATTTTTATGTGGTAGCCTCACCTTTAAAGGATAATTTAGGGACAGTTCAAGTAGTTATTTCAGAAGGTAATGTGATTACTACAGCTTTAGGAGTCATTCAGCCTATCTTATTTGTTGCTCTTGGAACACTTTTGATAGCTATACTTATAATTACTATTTTAGCACTTGCCATAGCTAATAATATTCGCCGCTTGGCTTTAGCAGCAGAGAGAATTGCTTTGGGAGAACTTGATCAACCTGTAAAAATCCGTGGCAATGATGAAACTCGTGACCTAGCTGAGTCTTTTGAAACCATGCGTAAATCCTTAAAAGCTGCCATTGAACGTCTAAGTCAACGCTAACACATCTTATTTAGAAAGAAGGATTTATCCTTTGAACAGCTAGACATTTTAAACAAATCCAAAGTTCTAGTAACTTACTTCCAAGCTTTGCTTGGGAGTAAGTACATACCTTGGGCGCTCTGCGTCCTTTTTTAATAGCTTATAAGGCGTAAGCATACGAGAATAGAGTGTTCAAAATTAACCCATTTTTAGTATACTAAACTATGCTTGAAGGTCTTTTTGTTGAAATTATTGGCGCTATTCTAGTCTTTATTTTTGTTTTTTTCCTTAACTATATAAATTCTAGAAGAAGTTGGGAACAACTTGATGATTTATTAGGTATATCTATAACATTTTATTCATTAAATGAAAGTACTTACACTTTGAAAATACGTGGCTTAGGTGAAGGGGAGTTACAAAGAAGTACAATCTTACCGCATAGAAAAATAGGGGAAATTGTTACTAAGAGTGCTGAAAGAACCACTGCTGAGAATCCATTTCTAGAAGTAAAAAATGAGTCTCAGCGCACATATCTTCGCAATGTGCTTTTAAATAATTTAACTCTTCGAGTTTGCCCTAGGGTCAGACAAATAGTAGAAATAGAAAGTCCTGAACGCTACACCGCAAAACAAGAAATGCTATTTGTCCTAACTAATGAAAGGTTTGATGACCCTGCTCAAAAACATTGGGAAGGAAAAAGAGTAGAAAAAATAAGGGGCATGATTTTCTTTGTAGATGATTTAAAGGGGCCTCCTGAAATGGACAATGTGACTTATGAGGTTGATCATCACATTGACAGAAGAAGGCTCATGAACAAAGTTTCAGAATTAGTAAAAGAAAATACTTCACCTGAGGAAATTATCTTATTTAGATTTTCTTTGGCAGCATAAAAGTTTGTTAGAAAAAAAAGAAACAGTTACTAATTCTTCGATTGTGGGATGCCCAAACTGGTGAGCCTATTGGTGAACCTTGGCAAGGGCATATAGACTCGGTTAATAGTGTAGCCTTTTCCCCAGATGGCTCTCGTGTTGTTTCTGGTAGTCCTGACGCTAGAGTAATAATCTGGAACACAGAAACTGGCAGTCCTATTGGCGAACCTTGGCAAGGGCATAGGGACTCGATTTTGAGTGTAGCCTTTTCCCCAGATGGCAAACGAGTTGTCTCTGGTAGCTTAGACACCACAGTAATAATCTGGGATGCAGAAACAGGCAAGCCAATAGGAGAGCCTTGGCAAGGGCATAGAGATTGGGTTTCTAGTGTAGCCTTTTCCCCAGATGGTTCTCGTGTTGTTTCTGGTAGTTATGACACTAGAGTAATAATCTGGAACACAGAAACTGGCAAGCCTATTGGTGATCCTTGGCAAGGGCATAGGAGCTGGGTTAGGAGTGTAGCCTTTTCCCCTGATGGCTCTAAAGTTGTTTCTGGTAGTGGAGATGATCCTAACAATCGTTGGGACCATATGATACTTATTTGGGATGTAGATGAAGAATCTTGGATTAAAAGGCTTTGCCGCATTGCTGGGCGTAACTTCACTAAAGCAGAGTGGCAAGACTTATTAGGTGACAGACCTTATGAAAAAACTTGCCTTCAATATCCTGAAGGGGAATAGTTTTAATTTTAAGCTATTTAGTCCTATTAATTACACTAAGTCATAATTATCTTATGAATAATAAATAACTATTTTTATGCTTTATCTTATGAATAGTGTTACTATATATCGTAATGAATGTAGAACGCTTAACAGTATCCTTACCATCAGATAGCATAAATTTCTTAAGTAGCTATAGAGAAAAGCATAAGCTTAAGAGCAATTCACAAGTAGTCCTTTCTGCTTTAAAGATGCTCGAGCAAGAAGAGTTAAAGCAAGAATTTACTAAGGCAGCACTTGAACAAACACCAGAAGAGGCTAAAGAAGATAAAGCCTTTGTAGATTCAACACTTCAAGCTTTAGAGAAGTCTTGGTTTGTTAATGAAGAGAGGTGATGTTTACTGGTATCAGGGCCCTACTATTCCTCTCGAGCAACAACCAAAGAAAAGACCAGTGGTAATTGTTTCTACCAACGCTGCTAGTGATAATCCTCATTACAAGTATGTGACAGTAGTACCAGTTACTTCAAATGTAAAACAGATTTATGATTTTGAAGTTGATCTAAAAGACTCATTAGCCCAACCTTCTAAAGCACAGCCACAAGGTGTTTTTACAATACCCAAAGAGTATCTAAAAGAATTTACAACTGTACTAGATTGGCACTTTATGCTAGATATAAATCGTAAGCTAGTAATCTATTTAGAACTCTAGTTCCTAGAGGGTGTTTGGGAAATATCTATTAAGCAAAATTGGGAGTGGATTGATGCGCTAAACGCTTGGTCATGATATCACACATAGCCATGTAGATAAAGGCTTCACTTGTTGCTGCTAATACTTCATAATCTTTACTTAAGCGTCTATAGTTTCCTAACCATGCAAATGTCCTCTCCACTACCCATCTTTGTGGGATAACTTGAAAACCTTTTCCTTCTGGTTTCTTTGTTACTTCTAATATCCACCCACATATGTCCAGCACCCACTTCTCTAATCTCGCACTGACATAACCTTGATCTGCTTTTATTACTTTCAATCTTGGCATAGTGCTTTTTATGGCCTTCAACATTTGCTCTAATCCTTTCTTATCTGACCTATTCGCTGTAGTTACAAGTACAACTATCAATAATCCCATGGTATCAACCAATATATGACGTTTACGTCCATTAACCTTTTTTCCTCCATCGTACCCATTCTCTTCATGCACACTACCTTTGACCGATTGACTATCGGCAATACCTACACTGCAATCAGCAAGTTTTCCTTCCTGCTCACGGAGTTTTCTGCGTAAATGTTTGTTTAAAGCCTTCCACAAACCTGACTTGCACCATTTATCAAAGTGATAACGAACACTCTGATAGGCTAGGAAATCATGTGGAAGATCACGCCAAGTACAACCATTGCGCAGAAGGTAACGTATAGCATTTACAATTTCACGGAGATCAAGGCTCATGGGACGTCCCCGCTTAGTACTTTTGGTCAAAACTTTAAGTAGAAAGGCTTCAATTATAAGCCACTGTACATCAGTAACGTCAGTAGAGTATGCTTGTCTATGATTTGTTTTCATAGTAGCTATACTGACATATATTGGGTATAGCTACTTCATTTCTGAAATGATATACTTAGTTCAAATTTCAGCCAAAATGCTAGATCTTTCAAAGGAACACTAATTTCCAAACACCCTCTACACTTGCATTGAAAGTTCATATGTGTAACTATACGTATTGAATACGTAAGAAGACAACATCATGAAGAAACTAACAATCACTGTCGATGATGAAGTTTACAAGGGACTACATACAGTTATTGGAAGAGGTAATATAAGTCGCTTTTTGAACGATATGGCTCGCCCTCATGTTATTCCAGATGGTATAGAAGAGGGTTACAAGGCTATGGCTGCCAATGAAGAGCGCGAAAAAGAAGCTCTTGCATGGTCTGAACTAACAATGACCGATATGGCCCATGACGAAGAATGATAGCTCTTTCCCTAAACGAGGTGAAGTTTGGTGGATTAACTTTGACCCATCGGTAGGAGGAGAAGTCAAGAAAACTCGTCCAGCAATCATTGTTAGTAACGATATTGCTAATAAGACCTTGAATCGTGTGCAGGTTATTCCTGTTACTAGTAATATAAAAAATGTTTATCCAGCAGAATGTCTTGTAAATGTTCAGGGAAAACAAAACAAGGCTATGGCTGATCAATTAACAACTATTAGTAAATTACGCCTAGTTTCTAAAATAGGTTATGTGGTTCCACAGGAAATGGATGCCATAGAGCGAATTATTTTGCTTCAGCTTGGCATAAAATATTAAAAAATTGCTTATGAGAGGGAAAATTGAAACTTTTAATCATAGGTTCAGGAGGGCGTGAACATGCCCTCGGCTGGAAACTAGCCAAATCCCCAAGGGTAACTAAAATATATGTTGCTCCCGGTAATGGCGGAACAGCCAAAGAAAATAAGTGTGAGAACATTTCTGTTCAAAACCCTCTTAATTTTGCCAAAGAGCAAAATATAGACCTTACTATTGTAGGCCCCGAAGTACCTCTAGCCGAAGGTATAGTTGATAACTTTCAAGCTGCTGGCTTAAAAATTTGGGGCCCTAGCAAAGCAGCAGCACAAATTGAGGCTAGTAAATCCTTTTCCAAAAGCTTCATGGAGCGTCATAATATCCCTGCTGCAAGTTCACAAACTTTTACTGACTTCGATGAATCGCTAAATTATTTAAAAACCCTAAGTAAGCTACCAGTTATAAAAGCTAGTGGCCTAGCTGCTGGTAAAGGAGTCATCTTACCTGATAACTTAGATGAAGCAGAAACTGCTCTTAAAGCAATTATGCTCGAGAAAAAGTTTGGGACAGCAGGCCAAGAAGTAATAATTGAAGAACGCTTAGAAGGACAGGAAGCTTCAGTATTAGCTTTTTGTGATGGGCAAAATATAAAAGTCATGCCTCCAGCCCAAGATCACAAAAGAGCCCTTGATGGGGATAAGGGCTTAAACACAGGAGGCATGGGTGCATACGCCCCAGCACCCTTAATAACTACAGAATTTTTACAAGAAATCACTGAGCGTATAATCCAGCCTGCTGTAAATGGCCTTAAGACAGAAGGCATGCCCTATGTAGGAATACTTTATGCTGGCATTATGCTTACTGAAAATGGCCCTAAAACTTTAGAATTTAATTGCCGATTCGGCGACCCTGAAGCGCAAGTCATTTTACCACTACTTGAAACAGATTTACTTGACATTATTAAAAGTAGCATCAGTGGCACGCTAAGTAACCTTGAGGTTAATTGGCTACAAGGTTCTGCTGCCACAGTAGTTTTAGCTTCGGGAGGTTATCCTAGAGCCTATGAGAAAGGCAAAACTATTACAGGCTTAGATACTAAAGAAGCGTTTATTTTCCATGCAGGCACAAATTTGCAAGATGGACAAGTTGTTACATCAGGTGGGCGGGTCCTAAATGTAGTAGGTATAGCTGACAATCTAAAAGATGCCTTGCAAAAAGCATATAAAGCTATTGAAAATATCCACTTTGAGGACATGCATTACCGCAAGGATATTGGTCAAAAGGCATTGGTATGAGTCAATACCAACAATCAGGAGTATCTATAGATGCAGGCAAAGAAACAGTTGAACTTATAAAAGATACTGTCAAAAGCACACATAATGAAAATGTCTTAGCTGGCGTGGGGGCCTTTGCAGGAATTTTTGATCTAGCTAACTTACCAGCCAATCCTGCTATAATAGCTTCAACCGATAGTGTAGGAACAAAAGTAAAGGTGGCTGCTCGAGCAAACAAGTTTAAAAGCATTGGTCATGATATAGTAAACCACTGTTTTAATGACATTGCTTGTGCTGGTCAAGATGTCAAGCCTCTCTTTTTTCTAGATTATGTAGCTAGCAGTGAACTCAAACCACAAATGGTTGCTGAAATGGTTACAGGCATTTCTGAAGCTTGTAAAAACATAGGCTGTGCCCTTCTTGGTGGTGAAACAGCAGAAATGCCTAGTGTCTACCAAGAAAATGAATTCGATTTAGTAGGCACTATAGTTGGAGCAATTGATAAAACTAAGCTTTATCCTAAAAGTACCCTAAGCGTAGGTGATAAGCTAATTGGTTTACCTTCCTCTGGGGCACATACCAACGGTTATTCTCTTATTCGTAAAGTTTTTGCAGATATACCTCTTGATAGAAATATTGAGGGGGTAGGGGTTTCGGGTGATATTTTGCTCGAGCCCCACAAAAACTATTACCCTGATCTAATGGCTTTACAAGAAGCAAAAATAGACATACAAGCTCTGGCACATATAACTGGTGGAGGACTTATAGAAAATTTGCCAAGGGTGTTACCTAATGATTTAACTGCCCAAATAAAACTTAATAGCTGGCAAATCCCAAATCTCTTTAAGTACATTCAAGAAAAGGGCAAAGTAAGCGAGTTAGAAATGTACAGGGTGTTTAACATGGGTGTTGGTATGGTTGCTATTGTATCAGAAGCACAGCTTAGTACTGCCTTACAGATACTTCCCCAAGCCTTTTGTATAGGTGAAGTCATTAAAGGTTCAGAAATAGAGTGGGTTGAATAAGTGCTATCATTTAGCTTATGTACACTCATCTACTAATGATGTTTTTAGCTGCAGGGTTAATTGGTGCATTAGCACTACTTGTTGGTGGTATCCTAGGCCCCAAAAAGGGTCATGAAAGCAAGCTTGCTGCTTACGAATCTGGCAACCCTGCAGAGGGTTCAGCACGAGAACGCTTTCCTATACATTTCTACTTAGTAGCAATGCTTTTCATTATCTTTGATATAGAAACAGCTTTTTTCTATCCTTTAGCTGTCAAATTTAAAGCTGCCCCAGAATTCTTGCTGGTGCAGGCATTCATTTTTGTGGCAGTTTTAGCTGTAGGATACATTTATATTTTACGTAAGGGCGTACTGGACTGGAAGTAAAAAGAGAGGAACAATACTCCTATTTACTACTTACTAAAAACAACTTTATTATCTTGCATACTTTCAAGCACAGCAAGACTAACAATAGGTACACCCAGCTCAGCAAGCAACTTACGTCCCCCTTCAAAAGATTTTTCAATAACCACACCTATCCCTAACAGTTTTGCATCAGCTTGTAAGATTATTTCGGTCAGTGCTTTAATAGTTTTGCCTGTAGCCAGAAAATCATCAATCAAAATTACCTTATCACTTGCGAATAAGTATTCAGGTGATATTATAAGATCAGTAAACCCTCCCTTGGTATGGCTGGGGGCTCCACTTTGATAAATCCTATCAGGCATGGTAATAGGGCGTTTCTTACGAGCATAAACTAAAGGAACATTTAAAATTATAGCTGTTGATAAAGCAGGAGCAATACCACTTACCTCAGCTGTAACAATCTTGTTTACTCCTTCTACTCCTACAACCCTAAACCGTTCGGCAAAGGCTCTTCCCATTTTTACAGTCAGTTCAGGATAAAGTTGATGATTTAGGAAACTATCAACTTTAAGGATGCCATTACCTAAGTTTTTGCCTTCTTGAATAATATGATCAATGAGTTGCTGCACTGTGCTTTCTCCGTAGCATGTCAAAGGTATTATAGTCTATGAAATAGTGTTTGGGAAAACCCTAAGAATATAATTAGTTCATTCAAAAATGTGGAGGAATCCTAACTAGCGTCCATCGTCAGTCTGTTTACAGCATGTAAAAGTTTTTGTAGTAATGATAATTAGACTAAAAATGGTAGTAGTCACTTCCATAAACCTCATAGCTATGCTTTAATTAAAACAGCATGAGTAAAAGGCGTGAAACTTTACGTTCTGATAAAATGAGTGAGAAACAAGTAGGAGCTATAACTCTACAATTTCCTAAGGAGTTAGCTGAATCGGCAAGCCTTATACTCAACGTGCTTCTTGACATTATTCCTGTGGCCGAATCTTACCTTGAAGCTCCTTTGGAAGGTAAAGTATATCTAGAAGCTTTATCCAAAGATCAGGAAGTTAGTACTGATCCTACAACTGGTGTTATACGCTATCCCCTTTCAGGCAAGGAAGTGCGCTCGCCTATATTAGCAGGGCAACTTTCCTACCAATTAGGTAAAATCTTGTGGTATAGGGCCTCGAGCTACATCAATTATACCGGCCGCCAACCACGCACACCACTATGGCTGGAAAAAGCAGCCTTAATACAACTCAAATATATTTGGTTTGATCGCGAAGAATGGCTTAAATTCTTTAGAGAAAGCCTTCATTTGTGCCAGACTCACAAATTACTTAGTCCAAAAGAGTTAAATAAAACTAACTTAAATCCTAAAAATAGCCAGTTAGCACACGCACAATGCTTACTTAGGGGGTACTCCATTACTCAACGTTTCCCTAGCTGGCCTAGCCACCTTTCACGCATACTTTCAATCGATTTTGATTTAAGTGGGGAAATGGGCCTAGAGGCACTTACCTCTATTAATCCCAAGACATGGGAAGAACTCTTTTTAGAAGACATCAAAGCATGGTCACAGACAAATGACATAGCAAACTACATAGGAGAGTTCTAAAAGAAAAGCCTTGAGAGGACCTCCGCCGGGGGGGCAGCGGGGAACGGAGGTACAACCCTCAAAGCAATTAGAATTATATGTAGCAAAGCGCTTTTAGATTCTTGCTATTAGCATATTTAATTTAAGTCAAGATACTACCACCTGAGGTGATGGCTTGTTTACATTACCCCGAATAAGGGGTGGAAAAATGATGCATCTTGGGATGGCTGGGCTTATCCCCCGCCTATGACGGGCTTTAGAAAACATAATAAGCGGAGGTGTAAAAGTTTTTGTGAATCACTTAGGAGTAATTTAGTGTCTATAGGTAAGGTAGTTAGTAGTTAGAAGTCAGCATAGCTAGGCCCTACTGACTACTAGCTACTGGTTTCTAGCTACTATTTTCAGCTTCACAAGAAAATTCACAAGTATTTATGCATAGGTGCTTAATTGGTCAAGCTTAAATGAATGAAGGATCTCAGCTTGTGTAACACACTTACTTGAGATCCTTCGCGTAATTTTTGAGGTGAACCCAATTGATCGGACAAAAAATTAAGGTTAATTAAGACCTACTAAAATGATGTCAACTTGAGATTACATTGTTTGTAAGCTTGATAACAACCTATCCTGTTATTATTGATTTAGTTTTCTCCTCTCTGTAAACTAATTCAGGCGTTTTGTACTGCAATGATTGATGCGGACGTTCACTGTTATAAAATTGTAAGTACTTTCCTATTTCTTCCCTTCCTTGCTCTATATTTTTGTATTCCTTTAGATATACTTCTTCATACTTTACCGTTCTCCACAACCTTTCTGTAAATATATTATCCATGTAGCACCCTCTTCCGTCCATGCTGATTGCTATTTCGTTTGCCTTCAATATATCCGTAAACTCATGACTTGTGTACTGACTACCTTGATCTGTATTGAATATCTCTGGCTTCTCTCCTTCCAACGCCTCTTCTAATGCTTCTATACAAAACTCTGCTTTCATGCTATTCGAAACTTCCCATGAAACAACATAACGGCTATACCAATCCATTACTACTACCAGATAGCAATATCCTCCTTGCAAACGTATATACGTAATATCACTAGCCCATACCTGATTTGGTTTGTTTATGATTTTGTTTTTCAGAAGGTATGGGTAAATTTTATGTCCTTCCTTTGGTTTACTTAGTTTGGGTTTGGCATATATAGCTTGCAAACCCATCAGACACATCAAACGATATACTCTTTTATGATTGACCTTATAGCTTTCTCTATTTAACATTGCTGTTATCTTGCGATAACCTAGAAAAGGATGATCTGTATACAACTCATCTATCCTTTGCATCAACTTTTCATTGAGGTCACTAATTCCTGTAGGTCGATAGTAATAACTACTACGATTCAGTCTCAGTAACTCACATTGCTTAGTAATGCTCAATTGAGGGTGCCTTGGATCGACTATCAACATACGTTCCTCTTGACTCAGTTTTTGAGCCCTTTGGACAAAAAATCTAGTTCCATTTTCAATTTGCCAATCTGTTCGTACAGTGCAGCCTCTCTACGTTCTTGCAGTTTGGCTTTCCTGCCCCTTAGTAGTGAAAATCTTTCATGCAATGCTTCTGATCCAGCTTTTTTCCATTCTTTAATTTGAGTGGTGTGTACACCATATTGATTTGCTAATTCTGCAAGATTCTTCTCTCCAACTATGGCTGCTGCTGCAACTTTAGCTTTGAATTCTTTCTTATATGTTTTTCTTATTCCTTTTGTCTGGCTCATTTATATCTCCATATTCTAGATATTTTACATCTTCTATGGACCTTAATTTCGCCGGGGTTTTCTGTCCAGTTTTTGGGGGTAAGCTCATTTTATCCCTTTGCTTTTGCTTACTTTTATAGGAAAGGGAGCAGAATAATACTCCTCATATCAGCAAGAATTTATTGTCCCAATATGGGAGGGTTAAAACCCCCAACTTTAGTTGGTTGCTTTTAGCATAATCTTTGGTAGATAAAAAAGCCTAGAATACTTTTTTAGGGAAGCACATGAAAAACGAAGCCATAAGTGATTCTGACAAAGGAGTCAGCAAATAGTAGGTATAGTCCAAGTAGATGTGTTCTGGAAGAGTTGGACAAATCATCTTTAGCCGACTCTTAGTCGGGAAATGTACTTTCAGTACTTAAGACAATCCACCAGTCTTTAGCTGGTGGTGCCCGTAGGGCTTTGAATTGAACAATTCTATATAATGGCTAAAACTGATCACCACCAATAAGATCAACTCCAAAGTAGAAACCACCTTCGGTTTGGCTAGTTACTCCACTCTCTTCAGTAAAGGTATAACCAACTGTCACCCACAAATTTTCTATTAATTGAGCCATTAGCTCTATGCTTGCTGCCAAGTTGCTGTCTCCTCCTCCAGTTAGGATGTAGTGCCCATATGCGCCTAAGCCTATAGTTGCAAAATCAGCATCAAAATAGTACACACCTCCTACGCTAAATTGGAAGGCATTAGCTTCATCATCATCAAAGTTTACACGATAAGCAATGCTAGGACGTATTTGAAAAGTACTAGTCATTACATAAGTAGGCGCTAGTTCGCCTTTAAGGATATTTTCATCATCATTACTAATAAGGCTATGGTAAGTAAGCAATTGTAAACGCTTAGATTTTAAAGCATAAGCTAAATCAGCGCGACCTCTTACATCAGGAGAGATTTGATAGTTGGCGCTTAGAGAAATAGTTTGGTCTCGAGCTAACTGTCCTGCCACACCTCCTCTAATAATAACCTTAGCATCACCAGCTTCAGGAATAGCAATTTCACCACCAATAGTAGCCTTTAAGTTGTTATCCTGATAACGAACAGCAACACCAAAAGCAGCATGGCCTGCGTCTTCATCAAAATCACGCTCATAACCAGCTGTCAAGTCCAAATCTAAATTATCACCTAAAGGTACTGGAGCTTCAACACCAAAGCGAGCACGGTTACCTTTATCACTGCCTGTAGGTAAACTATAATCAAGTGATAAATTAGCACCACCAATACGTTGATCTAAACCCAATGTACCTAAAAGTTCTTTATCCCAAATGTATTGCAAAACAGCTTGAGCAGACAAGTTATCATCAATGTTATAGCGTACTAGGAGGTCACTCTCTGCTTGCTCACTACCATCAAAAGGCTGAGCATGTGTTGCACTAACTTCTAAGCGCTCAGTACGGTAAAAACCACGTAGAATACCATTAATAATGGATTTTTCCCACATGTAACCTACACCACCACCTACACCAAAATCACCAAACTGTTGTTCATAAATTATATCACTGCGATTTCTTTCAAAATCACCTTGGTGCTCGAGCACAACTCTACCACTAGAAGTAATACGATAGGCAAGTCGCAAATTACCTCTTAAATCTTCAGAAACATCACTATAGGTTAAACCACCTCTACCCTCAAGAAGCCCTGAACTACCTTCAACACCGATGGAAAAGGTATTACTCAAACTATCACCATCTTTAAAGCGACCCTTGTAATTAGCATCAATACTAAAATCTCCAGTGCTATAACCTATCTCTCCACCCACATCAAATCCACGTCCAGCAATATTAATAAATCCAGCAGCAAGCCTTAAATCATCGATCCGGTACTCTAACCCAGCACCATAAGCTAGGTCATCTCGCTTAGCCTCTCTTGGTGCATAACTTACTTGCAATCTAATAGGGTTAAAGTTTTCGTCAACAGACCATAGTGGCTCCGCTAAGGTTATTAATCCCGTTGAATAATCTATGCTGTAGTCTTTTAATCTTTCTAGAACTCTGTCCCCCTGTACTGTCTTCAATACCAACTCTTCACTAGATGGTTCTAAACTCTCTCCTAAGCTGTAACTTCTGGTACCATCTAGTAAAAAGTCATCCTGTGAATCCCTGCTAGGGTCACCAAATATTACCTCTTCTGTTCCCTCAGCTACTGCTCCTACAACACCTACTACTCGCAAGTCACCATTTGTTTCTATACGCCCTGCTGTTATACTTGGTGCTCCAGTTACTCCCGGTACATCCAAAGGACCTGCATAATACCCAGCACTAAATGGTCCATTATCATAACGAGCAGCAATACCATCATCAGAACGTAAAGCAGGCTGGGCCTCAGTACCACTACCTGTTAGATGGTACCTATCAATTGGATCAACATCTGTCTTCAATCCCCTATCCGCATCTAACTCTGCATTGTCAAACTCAAACTCTAGTATGTTCACCCCTACATCTACCGCTGCTTGTAACCTTCCTCCTCCTACTGCTAACTCCGCATAGCCCTGTGCAAATGCTTCCCCAAATAAATCCCCTCCTAATAACCTCCCCCTCGCATGCAAGTGGTACTGATAAAACCCTCCCTCTGCTCCTAATAACGTTATCCTTGTTTCCTTTATTGTGTTCCCATACCCTAGCTCAAGCTCTAACCTCTTTACTGTTGGCTGTGGCTCAAACCTTAACAACGCCTTATTATCCACTAGCTCCACTTGATATCCCGACAAACTTGGCCTTGCATCTTCCTCTATAAACTCTAAATTCGCTCCCACTGTTATGTAAGGTCTCTCTTGTGCTACTAGGTTAGCTACTACTTCCGGGCTTAGTTCTACTCCTACCTCTATTGGCTGTCTGTTCCCTACATTCAGTTGATAATTCGCTAGGGTTAGTTCCTCTCCTACTGTCTTTCTTGCTACTGTTACTTCTCTCTCCACTCCTAGCTCTATTAGATCACTAAACGACACATCCCCCACTATCATTATCTCTCGCTCTGCTGCCCTTATCGTGAACGTTGGATCTTCTACTGGTGGCAGGTTTACTTCCTTATGTATTACATGATACCTTATCCTTCCCTCTGTCATTGGCCCTAGCACCCAATATAGCCTGCCTGTCTCATCTGCTATGGGGTCAGCCATTGGTGTCCCATTTAACCTTGATGTCCCTGCTTTGTATTCTGATCCTGCTGGTACTTGATGAGTTATCAGCACTGTATCTACTAATCCTATTTCCCCTTCGCTCCCAAACACCAAGTCTATATCTGAAAATCTTGTTTGTTCTATATCTGGTAGTGCTGGTGGGCATATTACCGTTACTATCGCCTCTGCCCTTTGATTCCCTGCTCCACTTCTTAATATTGCTGTATTCGTTAGCTCCCCACAGGTCACCGCTTTTCCTTTTACTGTTATTGTTTTGCCTTGCCCTGCCTCTAGCATGAATGTTTCTGCTATATCTTCTCCTTCTATCCCTTCTGGAAGCATATCTCTGATTGTTACTTCTCCCTCTGATCCTCCTGTATTTGTTACCTCTATTTCAAAGACCGCTTCTTCTCCTTGTTCAAGGTTCTCCTTTATTGCCCTTTTCTTTAGTTCATAAGCTGGCGGTGGTGGTGGTGGTATATCTGCTGCCACTAGCACACTCTCTACAAACACTGTTGCTGTTGCTGTTACGCTATGACCCTCTGCACTTAATGTTGCAAAATTTATTATCTCTGTCCCTCCCTCTACCCAATCTGCTACTACTGCATCTATTCTAAATGTCCTTGATTCTCCCGCTTCTAATGGGAATCCCTCACTAAAATTCTTCCCTTCTATTCCTTCTGGCAAGTTATCTTCTAGTACAAACTCTCGCTTTACATTGCTACTATTTCTTGCTGTTAGTACAAAGGTTACTCTATCTCCTGCTCTTGCTATTGATGGATTTACTTCTTTTATTAACACCATTGTTGTTGGTTCTGGTGGTGGCGGTGGGCAATCTAGTCTTACTGTTGCTTCTGCACTTTGGTCCCCTACAACACTTCTTAGTATTACTCTATTTACTATCAAGTCAGGAGCATTTTCCTTTACTACTCCTGATATTGTGAATTCTTGTGTTTCATTTGCTGCTAATACTATGTTCTGGCTTAAATCTCGCCCCTCTAAGCTCTCTGGTAACACATCTTCTAGCAGTACTTGTCCTGCTGATCCTCCTGTGTTACTTACTCTTATTACGTAAGTGATTACATCTCCGGTACATGCTGCCAGTTGTGTTGTTTCTTTGCTTAGAGTGAATATCGGTGGTGGTGGTGCAGCTCCTGGGGGGGGTGGTGGCTCTACTATATATATACTTGCTGAGGCTGAGGCACTTCCTCTTTCCCATCTTATGGTGCCGGTATTTATTATTTCTCCGGTTACTATTTCACTATTGTATGTCTCGCAGTAGCTATAGTAATCATTACAGCTACTTGTTGCTATTGTTGGAGTTTCGGCTACTACTGTTTCTTTCACTCTGGCTTTTATTGTGTATGTTTTGGTTTCCCTTGAGTTTAGGTCTAGGGTTACATTTAAATTCTCTCCTTCTAGTTCTTTGGGCAGTATATCTTCTAATTGTGCTGTTCCCCATGACCCTCCTACATTTGTTACATTCAATTGATATGTTACTTCTTGACCTCTTTGTACATGGGTGGGGGTTACACTTTTAGTTATTTCAAACACAGCTGGGGTTACGCATTCGTATCCCTCTTTTAGTATTCTCAGTCTGCAATCTGCCCTTAGTCCTATGGTATTTGTGTATTGGTAGGCTGAGTCGGGTACTAAGAACTGAAAATCATAATCCCCTTGGTCTGGTAGTGGGTATCCCAGCCATTCTAGGTCTCCTGACACTGCTTGATCTGTTTCTTCTCCTCTAGGGTTCTTGAGTTTAAACAGCAGTTCGTAGGGACCATCTCCATCATATATCCATATATTTGCCGTTCTTCCTGTTCTATTTTTTATGCTAAATGGCACTTGCCATTGGCCTCTAGCTATATTGTAGTTGGTTATTATTGGGTCTACTATTGCTTCGTAGGCTTCTACGTATAGCTCTAGTGCATTTACTGTGCTTGTTTCAAATCCATAGATAAACGAGTTTTTCCCTTTTCCATAGAATCTCGAGGTCAGTACGTAATCCCCTGGACTCAATGTTTGATTGAACAATACATCTACCCTGTGGGACTCTATTCCGTAGCTCTTGCTAGCTACTACCTCATTTCCTCTGCTTAGTATGAATTCTGCTCTTACTTCTCCCCTTCCTTGATCGTATCTTTCATCTCCTAGTTCTTGCCCTCCTTGCCACTCTGCTCTATAATCATCAGGATCAAAGCCCGGTGAGTACACCTTTATTCCTATTTGGCTGCTCTTTGTTACTGTTACTGTTACGTTTAATTCATTGCTCTCCCAGTTTAGCCCGTCTCCTACTACTATACCTTTTAGTACTTCTCCATTTAAAGGAAGGGTTTGTTGCGCACTAACATGCGCAACAAAAATCAATAACAAATTAACTAGTAAGTAAATATAATTCTTTCTCATTGTTCACCCCACTCAAAAACAGGATCTGTCATAGGTGTACCTGCAGGTAAATCGTATGTTGTACTCCATGGCTCCTCTATGCTCGAGAAGTCAAATACTCTTGGCTCATCATTAGGCACAGGATCAGTCAGTACTACTGGGAACATGAATGGCTCTGTTGAGTCGATCTCGAGCACCACTCGAATACCTTCAGGCAAGGTAATGTGCTTCTTCTTCAAAGTTATGGGGCCCAAAATAACTGTTGTTTCCCTAACTGCTCCCGTATAGCCATCTAAAGGACAAAGTGGGAAGTCGCTAACAGTTAGACCAAAGAGTCTAGTCTGATGGAGGTAGCCCTCGCCTATGGCCTCGGAATGAGGGCACGGCGTAAAGGGTGCCGTGCGTTTATCTAGTTGCACACTTCCCATACCACAAGCAGCATCTCTAAAGGCGTAATTACCTTCGACATCGGTGGTTGTTTGCCAACCATTACCTAGAACTACTCGTGCACCAGGTAGTGGGGTATCAAGGTCTCTATCGTATTCACCACTTTCATTAGCATCTATATAGACACGTCCTATAAGCATGCACAAATTACTAAAGATTTCATCATCAACTTGGATATCTGCAGCTACATTAACAGTTGGGCCTTCTGAGCAACCAACTACACCTTGTGCTTGAACTGTGTTAGTTATAGTGCCTGCAGCACCAGTTTGTACACGCAAGCTAAAGTTAATTACTAATTCCTCACCTGATCCAAGGGGTAGATTGGACCAAACTAAGGGCCAAACAACATTACCTTCATCATCTAATTCTTCTGCTGGCTCAAGTTCTTGTGTAGAACCATCTGGGAAAGTTACCACTGCTGAGTTCTCTATGTAGGTTAGGCCTTCTGGTGGATTGTCTCTCACAATTGCTAAAAGCCCATCAAATCCAGTGTTCTGTGAAACTGTAACGGTAATAGGAACTTCATCACCTATTCCATAATTTCGATCAGGGAAAGTTGAAGTAGCTGTTACAATCACAGTATTAGGATCTGGATTGAGAAGAGGTTGCAAAGTTACTGGTGTAACACTAGTGTTATCAGTGGGGTCATTATTATTATCTGGATCTGGATTACTACCATTAGTAGACTGATCGCTTACTACTACATTAGTTGGGCTAGTGGCCCTAGCTATTGCTGTATTGTCAAGGGTTGTAGGGGCAGCAACAAAATCTAAATCTGTGCTTACAGATACTATGATTATACCACTACCATTTACCGCTAAAGTATCCGCTCCAGTGAGGAGGTTTTGATCGGTGTTACCATTGTAGCTTAAATTCACGGTGAAATCCTCGCTGCTCACTGCAACATCGTAGTTACCTGCACCAAATATACTGGCCAGGTCATCTACAACTTGCAAGTTACTTAAAGCAACATCACCATAGTTTTGAACATTCAATACATAAGTAACCACATGCTTCAATATGTCACAATCAGCTGCAGGTGAAGCTGCCTTGGCAATACCAATCAGTGGATTCTCAATATCAACTTGATGAACAATAGGTGTAACTGTAGGATCGGGTGGACAAGTTGCAGCTATTGAGAAGTCCCCTACTCGACTTATCTCTGCTCCACTTATATCAATATTACAGCTTGGATCATCAGGATCATCAGTAAGGACATCAGGTGTATCAGGATCATCATCCGATATTACTCCTTGATTGACTACTTCTGTAATATCTTGAGATAAAGGAATATTAACTACAACATCAAAGATAATAGTTAAAAGCTCATCAGGAGAAACAGTGCCTATATCTATAACAATGCTTGTATCACCTTGGCTATTACCGTTAACAACACTTCCCTTAGTGCTAGCTACACTACCTACAACCAAACTAGTATTAGCATCAGGTGTATCACTAAATCTTACACCTGTAGCTACTTCATCACCAACATTATTAATAGTTATTGTATAGCGGATGGTGTCGCCAGGGTTTACATTTCCATCACTATTTACATCTACTTGTAAACTATCTACTTTAAGGGCACGTAATTCTGGTGTCCTTTCTACCGGTGTATCTGTAGGATCCGGTGAACAATCCTGATCAACATTAGGATCACAAGTTGGATCATCTGGATCATCTGTTGGATCATCTGGTGTGTCTGGGTCATCATCACTGACTACACCTTGGTTAGATACTTCAGTTACTCCTTCTGGTAGAGGGTCATTTACTGTTATATCGAACTCTATGGTTACGCTCGAGCCCACACCCACTGTACCTACATCTACTCCAACGCTAGTCTCACCAGTACTATTACCTAAGGTCACATTACCCTGACTAGCAGTTACACTACCTACCACTAGTGCCGTGTTCACATCAGGTGTATCACTAAAGTCAACGCCTGTAGCTGCTCTGTCACCAACATTACTAATAGTTACTGTGTAACGGATAGTATCACCAGGATTTACCAAGCCATTATTATTGACATCTATTTGTAAACTATCTACTTTAGTAGCGCGTAATTCTGGAGCACTCTCTACAGGTGTATCTGTAGGATCCGGTGAACAATCCTGATCAACATTAGGATCACAAGTTGGATCATCTGGATCATCCGTTGGTGTCTCTGGTGTCTCTGGGTCATCATCATTAACTATGCCTTGGTTCGATACTTCAGTTACACCTTCTGGTAAGGGACTATTCACTGTTATATCAAACTCTATGGTTACGCTCGAGCCCACACCCACTGTACCTACATCTACATCAACACTAGTTTCGTCTGCACTATTACCTAAGGTCACAGTGCCCTGACTAGTAGTTACACTACCTACTACTGA
Source organism: Trueperaceae bacterium (assembly GCA_965223045.1). Classification (GTDB taxonomy): domain Bacteria; phylum Deinococcota; class Deinococci; order Deinococcales; family Trueperaceae; genus CBDCVN01. The sequence goes on along the minus strand of CBDCVN010000013.1, from coordinate 14,209 downwards.
TATCGTATTCACATCAGGTGTATCACTAAAGTTCACGCCCGTAGCTACTCCATCGCCAACATTACTAATGGTTACTATGTAACGGATAGTATCGCCGGGGTTTACAGCCCCATCACCATTTACATCTACTTGTAAACTATCTACCTTAGTAGCGCGTAAATCTGGTGATCTTTCTATAGGTGTATCTGTAGGATCTGGGGTACACTCTGGGTCACTTTCAGGATTACAGGTTGGGTCATCTGGGTCATCTGTTGGTTCATCTGGTGTGTCTGGGTCATTATCACTAACTATGCCTTGGTTAGATACTTGGGTTACTCCTGCTGCTAGTGGGTTATTTACTGTTACGTCAAACTCTATGGTTACGCTCAAACCCACGCCAACTATACCTACATCTACACCAGCACTAGTTTCGTTTACATTGTTACCCAAAGTAACTGTTCCTTGGCTAGTAGTGATACTACCTACAACCAATGTTGTGTTTGGATCAGGAGTATCACTAAAGTTCACACCAGTAACTGCCAAATCACCTATGTTACGAATAATCACTGTATAGCGAATAGTATCACCAGGATTTACAAGTCCATCACCATTTACATCAACTTGCAAATCATCTACTTTGTCAGCTACTAATCTAGCTACTTGAGGTATTAAACCCGCATCTATTGTATCGTTATTTTCACCTGAGGCAAGAGTAACGGCAGCTTGACCCAAGACATTGACATCACTATCTAAAGAGTCATTACCACCTTGGTTGGCAGGACTAAGGATATAACCATCTGGCAATATCACACCAACTGTGTAGTCACCAGATCCTAGATTATTAAAGCTATAACCACCATTTCCATTTGTATTTGTCGTGCCTAAAACAATACCGTTGCTATCAATAAGAGTAACCATAACTCCAGGCACGCCCAACTCACCTGTATCTTGAATGCCATTACCATTAATATCTTCCCATACAAAGTCACCTATGCTGGCATCGTTAGGGTCAACTACTGATACAATTATCGTTGCTGTGTCACAGTCTGGGTTTGGATCGTCATCACAGATCTCGTATTCGAATGTATCTGTTCCTATAAATCCAGCATCTGGTGTGTAATCTACAAAGTCATCTGTTGGATCACCTGGGGTGCCATTATCATTTACACTTACCGTTCCACCTTCACTTGTTGTTGGGCTTGGCAGATCCACACTAGCTAGTTCGTCTGGGGCAATGTTTATATCATCATTATCCAGTACGTCTATCTCTACTGGGGTATCTACTGTTGTTGTTTCACTATCATCATCTGCTACTGGTTCTGGATCTATGTAGCCAAAGTCTGCATCGTTGTAGTCTTCTCCTACTCCTAGACTTACTGCCAGTGGATCGTTATTTGTTGTGATGTCATAGTTTGTTAGTACATTTCCTGTATCTGTGACATCTACTGTGTAGTTTCCTGATCCTAACCCTGTGAAGTCATAGTCTCCATCTCCTGCTGTGATTTGAGTATCTATTACTGTACCACTAGCATCTATTAAGTCTACTGTGACTCCATTTATTCCTGCTTCAGTTGGGTCTTGGACTCCGTCTCCATTGGTGTCTTCCCATACCCTATCTCCTATGCTGCCTTCATTTGGATCTCTTATGGTTACGGTTACTGTCGCTGTATCGCAATCAGGATTCAGGTCATCATCACAGATCTCGTATTCGAATGTATCTGTTCCTATAAATCCAGCATCTGGTGTGTACTCTACTACATCATCACTTGGGTCATTTGGTGTGTTATTTGGATCTAGTAAAGTTACTGTTCCATTATCTGGTTCTTTTAAGCCATTTTGTCCATCTGGTAAATTTATGACGTCTAACTCGTCTGGAACTATGTTTATTTCATCATTATCCAGTATGTCTATCTCTACTGGGGTATCTACTGTTGTTGTTTCACTATCATCATTTGCTACTGGTTCTGGATCTATGTAGCCAAAGTCTGCATCGTTGTAGTCTTCTCCTACTCCTAGACTTACTGCCAGTGGATCGTTATTTGTTGTGATGTCATAGTTTGTTAGTACATTTCCTGTATCTGTGACATCTACTGTGTAGTTTCCTGATCCTAACCCTGTGAAGTCATAGTCTCCATCTCCTGCTGTGATTTGAGTATCTATTACTGTACCACTAGCATCTATTAAGTCTACTGTGACTCCATTTATTCCTGCTTCAGTTGGGTCTTGGACTCCGTCTCCATTGGTGTCTTCCCATACCCTATCTCCTATGCTGCCTTCATTTGGATCTCTTATGGTTACGGTTACTGTCGCTGTATCGCAATCAGGATTCAGGTCATCATCACAGATCTCGTATTCGAATGTATCTGTTCCTATAAATCCAGCATCTGGTGTGTACTCTACTACATCATCACTTGGGTCATTTGGTGTGTTATTTGGATCTAGTAAAGTTACTGTTCCATTATCTGGTTCTTTTAAGCCATTTTGTCCATCTGGTAAATTTATGACGTCTAACTCGTCTGGAACTATGTTTATTTCATCATTATCCAGTATGTCTATCTCTACTGGGGTATCTACTGTTGTTGTTTCACTATCATCATTTGCTACTGGTTCTGGATCTATGTAGCCAAAGTCTGCATCGTTGTAGTCTTCTCCTACTCCTAGACTTACTGCCAGTGGATCGTTATTTGTTGTGATGTCATAGTTTGTTAGTACATTTCCTGTATCTGTGACATCTACTGTGTAGTTTCCTGATCCTAACCCTGTGAAGTCATAGTCTCCATCTCCTGCTGTGATTTGAGTATCTATTACTGTACCACTAGCATCTATTAAGTCTACTGTGACTCCATTTATTCCTGCTTCAGTTGGGTCTTGGACTCCGTCTCCATTGGTGTCTTCCCATACCCTATCTCCTATGCTGCCTTCATTTGGATCTCTTATGGTTACGGTTACTGTCGCTGTATCGCAATCAGGATTCAGGTCATCATCACAGATCTCGTATTCGAATGTATCTGTTCCTATAAATCCAGCATCTGGTGTGTACTCTACTACATCATCACTTGGGTCATTTGGTGTGTTATTTGGATCTAGTAAAGTTACTGTTCCATTATCTGGTTCTTTTAAGCCATTTTGTCCATCTGGTAAATTTATGACGTCTAACTCGTCTGGAACTATGTTTATTTCATCATTATCCAGTATGTCTATCTCTACTGGGGTATCTACTGTTGTTGTTTCACTATCATCATTTGCTACTGGTTCTGGATCTATGTAGCCAAAGTCTGCATCGTTGTAGTCTTCTCCTACTCCTAGACTTACTGCCAGTGGATCGTTATTTGTTGTGATGTCATAGTTTGTTAGTACATTTCCTGTATCTGTGACATCTACTGTGTAGTTTCCTGATCCTAACCCTGTGAAGTCATAGTCTCCATCTCCTGCTGTGATTTGAGTATCTATTACTGTACCACTAGCATCTATTAAGTCTACTGTGACTCCATTTATTCCTGCTTCAGTTGGGTCTTGGACTCCGTCTCCATTGGTGTCTTCCCATACCCTATCTCCTATGCTGCCTTCATTTGGATCTCTTATGGTTACGGTTACTGTCGCTGTATCGCAATCAGGATTCAGGTCATCATCACAGATCTCGTATTCGAATGTATCTGTTCCTATAAATCCAGCATCTGGTGTGTACTCTACTACATCATCACTTGGGTCATTTGGTGTGTTATTTGGATCTAGTAAAGTTACTGTTCCATTATCTGGTTCTTTTAAGCCATTTTGTCCATCTGGTAAATTTATGACGTCTAACTCGTCTGGAACTATGTTTATTTCATCATTATCCAGTATGTCTATCTCTACTGGGGTATCTACTGTTGTTGTTTCACTATCATCATTTGCTACTGGTTCTGGATCTATGTAGCCAAAGTCTGCATCGTTGTAGTCTTCTCCTACTCCTAGACTTACTGCCAGTGGATCGTTATTTGTTGTGATGTCATAGTTTGTTAGTACATTTCCTGTATCTGTGACATCTACTGTGTAGTTTCCTGATCCTAACCCTGTGAAGTCATAGTCTCCATCTCCTGCTGTGATTTGAGTATCTATTACTGTACCACTAGCATCTATTAAGTCTACTGTGACTCCATTTATTCCTGCTTCAGTTGGGTCTTGGACTCCGTCTCCATTGGTGTCTTCCCATACCCTATCTCCTATGCTGCCTTCATTTGGATCTCTTATGGTTACGGTTACTGTCGCTGTATCGCAATCAGGATTCAGGTCATCATCACAGATCTCGTATTCGAATGTATCTGTTCCTATAAATCCAGCATCTGGTGTGTACTCTACTACATCATCACTTGGGTCATTTGGTGTGTTATTTGGATCTAGTAAAGTTACTGTTCCATTATCTGGTTCTTTTAAGCCATTTTGTCCATCTGGTAAATTTATGACGTCTAACTCGTCTGGAACTATGTTTATTTCATCATTATCCAGTATGTCTATCTCTACTGGGGTATCTACTGTTGTTGTTTCACTATCATCATTTGCTACTGGTTCTGGATCTATGTAGCCAAAGTCTGCATCGTTGTAGTCTTCTCCTACTCCTAGACTTACTGCCAGTGGATCGTTATTTGTTGTGATGTCATAGTTTGTTAGTACATTTCCTGTATCTGTGACATCTACTGTGTAGTTTCCTGATCCTAACCCTGTGAAGTCATAGTCTCCATCTCCTGCTGTGATTTGAGTATCTATTACTGTACCACTAGCATCTATTAAGTCTACTGTGACTCCATTTATTCCTGCTTCAGTTGGGTCTTGGACTCCGTCTCCATTGGTGTCTTCCCATACCCTATCTCCTATGCTGCCTTCATTTGGATCTCTTATGGTTACGGTTACTGTCGCTGTATCGCAATCAGGATTCAGGTCATCATCACAGATCTCGTATTCGAATGTATCTGTTCCTATAAATCCAGCATCTGGTGTGTACTCTACTACATCATCACTTGGGTCATTTGGTGTGTTATTTGGATCTAGTAAAGTTACTGTTCCATTATCTGGTTCTTTTAAGCCATTTTGTCCATCTGGTAAATTTATGACGTCTAACTCGTCTGGAACTATGTTTATTTCATCATTATCCAGTATGTCTATCTCTACTGGGGTATCTACTGTTGTTGTTTCACTATCATCATTTGCTACTGGTTCTGGATCTATGTAGCCAAAGTCTGCATCGTTGTAGTCTTCTCCTACTCCTAGACTTACTGCCAGTGGATCGTTATTTGTTGTGATGTCATAGTTTGTTAGTACATTTCCTGTATCTGTGACATCTACTGTGTAGTTTCCTGATCCTAACCCTGTGAAGTCATAGTCTCCATCTCCTGCTGTGATTTGAGTATCTATTACTGTACCACTAGCATCTATTAAGTCTACTGTGACTCCATTTATTCCTGCTTCAGTTGGGTCTTGGACTCCGTCTCCATTGGTGTCTTCCCATACCCTATCTCCTATGCTGCCTTCATTTGGATCTCTTATGGTTACGGTTACTGTCGCTGTATCGCAATCAGGATTCAGGTCATCATCACAGATCTCGTATTCGAATGTATCTGTTCCTATAAATCCAGCATCTGGTGTGTACTCTACTACATCATCACTTGGGTCATTTGGTGTGTTATTTGGATCTAGTAAAGTTACTGTTCCATTATCTGGTTCTTTTAAGCCATTTTGTCCATCTGGTAAATTTATGACGTCTAACTCGTCTGGAACTATGTTTATTTCATCATTATCCAGTATGTCTATCTCTACTGGGGTATCTACTGTTGTTGTTTCACTATCATCATTTGCTACTGGTTCTGGATCTATGTAGCCAAAGTCTGCATCGTTGTAGTCTTCTCCTACTCCTAGACTTACTGCCAGTGGATCGTTATTTGTTGTGATGTCATAGTTTGTTAGTACATTTCCTGTATCTGTGACATCTACTGTGTAGTTTCCTGATCCTAACCCTGTGAAGTCATAGTCTCCATCTCCTGCTGTGATTTGAGTATCTATTACTGTACCACTAGCATCTATTAAGTCTACTGTGACTCCATTTATTCCTGCTTCAGTTGGGTCTTGGACTCCGTCTCCATTGGTGTCTTCCCATACCCTATCTCCTATGCTGCCTTCATTTGGATCTCTTATGGTTACGGTTACTGTCGCTGTATCGCAATCAGGATTCAGGTCATCATCACAGATCTCGTATTCGAATGTATCTGTTCCTATAAATCCAGCATCTGGTGTGTACTCTACTACATCATCACTTGGGTCATTTGGTGTGTTATTTGGATCTAGTAAAGTTACTGTTCCATTATCTGGTTCTTTTAAGCCATTTTGTCCATCTGGTAAATTTATGACGTCTAACTCGTCTGGAACTATGTTTATTTCATCATTATCCAGTATGTCTATCTCTACTGGGGTATCTACTGTTGTTGTTTCACTATCATCATTTGCTACTGGTTCTGGATCTATGTAGCCAAAGTCTGCATCGTTGTAGTCTTCTCCTACTCCTAGACTTACTGCCAGTGGATCGTTATTTGTTGTGATGTCATAGTTTGTTAGTACATTTCCTGTATCTGTGACATCTACTGTGTAGTTTCCTGATCCTAACCCTGTGAAGTCATAGTCTCCATCTCCTGCTGTGATTTGAGTATCTATTACTGTACCACTAGCATCTATTAAGTCTACTGTGACTCCATTTATTCCTGCTTCAGTTGGGTCTTGGACTCCGTCTCCATTGGTGTCTTCCCATACCCTATCTCCTATGCTGCCTTCATTTGGATCTCTTATGGTTACGGTTACTGTCGCTGTATCGCAATCAGGATTCAGGTCATCATCACAGATCTCGTATTCGAATGTATCTGTTCCTATAAATCCAGCATCTGGTGTGTACTCTACTACATCATCACTTGGGTCATTTGGTGTGTTATTTGGATCTAGTAAAGTTACTGTTCCATTATCTGGTTCTTTTAAGCCATTTTGTCCATCTGGTAAATTTATGACGTCTAACTCGTCTGGAACTATGTTTATTTCATCATTATCCAGTATGTCTATCTCTACTGGGGTATCTACTGTTGTTGTTTCACTATCATCATTTGCTACTGGTTCTGGATCTATGTAGCCAAAGTCTGCATCGTTGTAGTCTTCTCCTACTCCTAGACTTACTGCCAGTGGATCGTTATTTGTTGTGATGTCATAGTTTGTTAGTACATTTCCTGTATCTGTGACATCTACTGTGTAGTTTCCTGATCCTAACCCTGTGAAGTCATAGTCTCCATCTCCTGCTGTGATTTGAGTATCTATTACTGTACCACTAGCATCTATTAAGTCTACTGTGACTCCATTTATTCCTGCTTCAGTTGGGTCTTGGACTCCGTCTCCATTGGTGTCTTCCCATACCCTATCTCCTATGCTGCCTTCATTTGGATCTCTTATGGTTACGGTTACTGTCGCTGTATCGCAATCAGGATTCAGGTCATCATCACAGATCTCGTATTCGAATGTATCTGTTCCTATAAATCCAGCATCTGGTGTGTACTCTACTACATCATCACTTGGGTCATTTGGTGTGTTATTTGGATCTAGTAAAGTTACTGTTCCATTATCTGGTTCTTTTAAGCCATTTTGTCCATCTGGTAAATTTATGACGTCTAACTCGTCTGGAACTATGTTTATTTCATCATTATCCAGTATGTCTATCTCTACTGGGGTATCTACTGTTGTTGTTTCACTATCATCATTTGCTACTGGTTCTGGATCTATGTAGCCAAAGTCTGCATCGTTGTAGTCTTCTCCTACTCCTAGACTTACTGCCAGTGGATCGTTATTTGTTGTGATGTCATAGTTTGTTAGTACATTTCCTGTATCTGTGACATCTACTGTGTAGTTTCCTGATCCTAACCCTGTGAAGTCATAGTCTCCATCTCCTGCTGTGATTTGAGTATCTATTACTGTACCACTAGCATCTATTAAGTCTACTGTGACTCCATTTATTCCTGCTTCAGTTGGGTCTTGGACTCCGTCTCCATTGGTGTCTTCCCATACCCTATCTCCTATGCTGCCAGTTAGAGGGTCTGTGATCGTTACTACTGCATCATCACTGTCTTCTACTGGATTACCATCATCATCCGTTCCTGATGCTGTTACTACATTCGTGTGTGTATCCCCTGCGTTTCCATTTATAACTTCGCTAAAGACACATGTGAATGATTCACCTGCTAAAAGTGTCGCTGGTAAAGTATCAAGAACATCTACCACTCCATCACCGTTGATATCACAGCTTCCTGATATATCACCAAACTGATCATCTATAACACTGTTTATTGTTATTGAATCTACTTGACTATCATTCTCTACTAGTACTGTAAATTCTACTGTGCCTCCAGGTTCTGCTATTTCAGTTGGGTTTGCTGTCTTCGTTACGTTTATATCTGCTGGTACATCTGTGATCGTTACTACTGCATCATCACTGTCTTCTACTGGATTACCATCATCATCCGTTCCTGATGCTGTTACTACATTCGTGTGTGTATCCCCTGCGTTTCCATTTATAACTTCGCTAAAGACACATGTGAATGATTCACCTGCTAAAAGTGTCGCTGGTAAAGTATCAAGAACATCTACCACTCCATCACCGTTGATATCACAGCTTCCTGATATATCACCAAACTGATCATCTATAACACTGTTTATTGTTATTGAATCTACTTGACTATCATTCTCTACTAGTACTGTAAATTCTACTGTGCCTCCAGGTTCTGCTATTTCAGTTGGGTTTGCTGTCTTCGTTACGTTTATATCTGCTGGTACATCTGTGATCGTTACTACTGCATCATCACTGTCTTCTACTGGATTACCATCATCATCCGTTCCTGATGCTGTTACTACATTCGTGTGTGTATCCCCTGCGTTTCCATTTATAACTTCGCTAAAGACACATGTGAATGATTCACCTGCTAAAAGTGTCGCTGGTAAAGTATCAAGAACATCTACCACTCCATCACCGTTGATATCACAGCTTCCTGATATATCACCAAACTGATCATCTATAACACTGTTTATTGTTATTGAATCTACTTGACTATCATTCTCTACTAGTACTGTAAATTCTACTGTGCCTCCAGGTTCTGCTATTTCAGTTGGGTTTGCTGTCTTCGTTACGTTTATATCTGCTGGTACATCTGTGATCGTTACTACTGCATCATCACTGTCTTCTACTGGATTACCATCATCATCCGTTCCTGATGCTGTTACTACATTCGTGTGTGTATCCCCTGCGTTTCCATTTATAACTTCGCTAAAGACACATGTGAATGATTCACCTGCTAAAAGTGTCGCTGGTAAAGTATCAAGAACATCTACCACTCCATCACCGTTGATATCACAGCTTCCTGATATATCACCAAACTGATCATCTATAACACTGTTTATTGTTATTGAATCTACTTGACTATCATTCTCTACTAGTACTGTAAATTCTACTGTGCCTCCAGGTTCTGCTATTTCAGTTGGGTTTGCTGTCTTCGTTACGTTTATATCTGCTGGTACATCTGTGATCGTTACTACTGCATCATCACTGTCTTCTACTGGATTACCATCATCATCCGTTCCTGATGCTGTTACTACATTCGTGTGTGTATCCCCTGCGTTTCCATTTATAACTTCGCTAAAGACACATGTGAATGATTCACCTGCTAAAAGTGTCGCTGGTAAAGTATCAAGAACATCTACCACTCCATCACCGTTGATATCACAGCTTCCTGATATATCACCAAACTGATCATCTATAACACTGTTTATTGTTATTGAATCTACTTGACTATCATTCTCTACTAGTACTGTAAATTCTACTGTGCCTCCAGGTTCTGCTATTTCAGTTGGGTTTGCTGTCTTCGTTACGTTTATATCTGCTGGTACATCTGTGATCGTTACTACTGCATCATCACTGTCTTCTACTGGATTACCATCATCATCCGTTCCTGATGCTGTTACTACATTCGTGTGTGTATCCCCTGCGTTTCCATTTATAACTTCGCTAAAGACACATGTGAATGATTCACCTGCTAAAAGTGTCGCTGGTAAAGTATCAAGAACATCTACCACTCCATCACCGTTGATATCACAGCTTCCTGATATATCACCAAACTGATCATCTATAACACTGTTTATTGTTATTGAATCTACTTGACTATCATTCTCTACTAGTACTGTAAATTCTACTGTGCCTCCAGGTTCTGCTATTTCAGTTGGGTTTGCTGTCTTCGTTACGTTTATATCTGCTGGTACATCTGTGATCGTTACTACTGCATCATCACTGTCTTCTACTGGATTACCATCATCATCCGTTCCTGATGCTGTTACTACATTCGTGTGTGTATCCCCTGCGTTTCCATTTATAACTTCGCTAAAGACACATGTGAATGATTCACCTGCTAAAAGTGTCGCTGGTAAAGTATCAAGAACATCTACCACTCCATCACCGTTGATATCACAGCTTCCTGATATATCACCAAACTGATCATCTATAACACTGTTTATTGTTATTGAATCTACTTGACTATCATTCTCTACTAGTACTGTAAATTCTACTGTGCCTCCAGGTTCTGCTATTTCAGTTGGGTTTGCTGTCTTCGTTACGTTTATATCTGCTGGTACATCTGTGATCGTTACTACTGCATCATCACTGTCTTCTACTGGATTACCATCATCATCCGTTCCTGATGCTGTTACTACATTCGTGTGTGTATCCCCTGCGTTTCCATTTATAACTTCGCTAAAGACACATGTGAATGATTCACCTGCTAAAAGTGTCGCTGGTAAAGTATCAAGAACATCTACCACTCCATCACCGTTGATATCACAGCTTCCTGATATATCACCAAACTGATCATCTATAACACTGTTTATTGTTATTGAATCTACTTGACTATCATTCTCTACTAGTACTGTAAATTCTACTGTGCCTCCAGGTTCTGCTATTTCAGTTGGGTTTGCTGTCTTCGTTACGTTTATATCTGCTGGTACATCTGTGATCGTTACTACTGCATCATCACTGTCTTCTACTGGATTACCATCATCATCCGTTCCTGATGCTGTTACTACATTCGTGTGTGTATCCCCTGCGTTTCCATTTATAACTTCGCTAAAGACACATGTGAATGATTCACCTGCTAAAAGTGTCGCTGGTAAAGTATCAAGAACATCTACCACTCCATCACCGTTGATATCACAGCTTCCTGATATATCACCAAACTGATCATCTATAACACTGTTTATTGTTATTGAATCTACTTGACTATCATTCTCTACTAGTACTGTAAATTCTACTGTGCCTCCAGGTTCTGCTATTTCAGTTGGGTTTGCTGTCTTCGTTACGTTTATATCTGCTGGTACATCTGTGATCGTTACTACTGCATCATCACTGTCTTCTACTGGATTACCATCATCATCCGTTCCTGATGCTGTTACTACATTCGTGTGTGTATCCCCTGCGTTTCCATTTATAACTTCGCTAAAGACACATGTGAATGATTCACCTGCTAAAAGTGTCGCTGGTAAAGTATCAAGAACATCTACCACTCCATCACCGTTGATATCACAGCTTCCTGATATATCACCAAACTGATCATCTATAACACTGTTTATTGTTATTGAATCTACTTGACTATCATTCTCTACTAGTACTGTAAATTCTACTGTGCCTCCAGGTTCTGCTATTTCAGTTGGGTTTGCTGTCTTCGTTACGTTTATATCTGCTGGTACATCTGTGATCGTTACTACTGCATCATCACTGTCTTCTACTGGATTACCATCATCATCCGTTCCTGATGCTGTTACTACATTCGTGTGTGTATCCCCTGCGTTTCCATTTATAACTTCGCTAAAGACACATGTGAATGATTCACCTGCTAAAAGTGTCGCTGGTAAAGTATCAAGAACATCTACCACTCCATCACCGTTGATATCACAGCTTCCTGATATATCACCAAACTGATCATCTATAACACTGTTTATTGTTATTGAATCTACTTGACTATCATTCTCTACTAGTACTGTAAATTCTACTGTGCCTCCAGGTTCTGCTATTTCAGTTGGGTTTGCTGTCTTCGTTACGTTTATATCTGCTGGTACATCTGTGATCGTTACTACTGCATCATCACTGTCTTCTACTGGATTACCATCATCATCCGTTCCTGATGCTGTTACTACATTCGTGTGTGTATCCCCTGCGTTTCCATTTATAACTTCGCTAAAGACACATGTGAATGATTCACCTGCTAAAAGTGTCGCTGGTAAAGTATCAAGAACATCTACCACTCCATCACCGTTGATATCACAGCTTCCTGATATATCACCAAACTGATCATCTATAACACTGTTTATTGTTATTGAATCTACTTGACTATCATTCTCTACTAGTACTGTAAATTCTACTGTGCCTCCAGGTTCTGCTATTTCAGTTGGGTTTGCTGTCTTCGTTACGTTTATATCTGCTGGTACATCTGTGATCGTTACTACTGCATCATCACTGTCTTCTACTGGATTACCATCATCATCCGTTCCTGATGCTGTTACTACATTCGTGTGTGTATCCCCTGCGTTTCCATTTATAACTTCGCTAAAGACACATGTGAATGATTCACCTGCTAAAAGTGTCGCTGGTAAAGTATCAAGAACATCTACCACTCCATCACCGTTGATATCACAGCTTCCTGATATATCACCAAACTGATCATCTATAACACTGTTTATTGTTATTGAATCTACTTGACTATCATTCTCTACTAGTACTGTAAATTCTACTGTGCCTCCAGGTTCTGCTATTTCAGTTGGGTTTGCTGTCTTCGTTACGTTTATATCTGCTGGTACATCTGTGATCGTTACTACTGCATCATCACTGTCTTCTACTGGATTACCATCATCATCCGTTCCTGATGCTGTTACTACATTCGTGTGTGTATCCCCTGCGTTTCCATTTATAACTTCGCTAAAGACACATGTGAATGATTCACCTGCTAAAAGTGTCGCTGGTAAAGTATCAAGAACATCTACCACTCCATCACCGTTGATATCACAGCTTCCTGATATATCACCAAACTGATCATCTATAACACTGTTTATTGTTATTGAATCTACTTGACTATCATTCTCTACTAGTACTGTAAATTCTACTGTGCCTCCAGGTTCTGCTATTTCAGTTGGGTTTGCTGTCTTCGTTACGTTTATATCTGCTGGTACATCTGTGATCGTTACTACTGCATCATCACTGTCTTCTACTGGATTACCATCATCATCCGTTCCTGATGCTGTTACTACATTCGTGTGTGTATCCCCTGCGTTTCCATTTATAACTTCGCTAAAGACACATGTGAATGATTCACCTGCTAAAAGTGTCGCTGGTAAAGTATCAAGAACATCTACCACTCCATCACCGTTGATATCACAGCTTCCTGATATATCACCAAACTGATCATCTATAACACTGTTTATTGTTATTGAATCTACTTGACTATCATTCTCTACTAGTACTGTAAATTCTACTGTGCCTCCAGGTTCTGCTATTTCAGTTGGGTTTGCTGTCTTCGTTACGTTTATATCTGCTGGTACATCTGTGATCGTTACTACTGCATCATCACTGTCTTCTACTGGATTACCATCATCATCCGTTCCTGATGCTGTTACTACATTCGTGTGTGTATCCCCTGCGTTTCCATTTATAACTTCGCTAAAGACACATGTGAATGATTCACCTGCTAAAAGTGTCGCTGGTAAAGTATCAAGAACATCTACCACTCCATCACCGTTGATATCACAGCTTCCTGATATATCACCAAACTGATCATCTATAACACTGTTTATTGTTATTGAATCTACTTGACTATCATTCTCTACTAGTACTGTAAATTCTACTGTGCCTCCAGGTTCTGCTATTTCAGTTGGGTTTGCTGTCTTCGTTACGTTTATATCTGCTGGTACATCTGTGATCGTTACTACTGCATCATCACTGTCTTCTACTGGATTACCATCATCATCCGTTCCTGATGCTGTTACTACATTCGTGTGTGTATCCCCTGCGTTTCCATTTATAACTTCGCTAAAGACACATGTGAATGATTCACCTGCTAAAAGTGTCGCTGGTAAAGTATCAAGAACATCTACCACTCCATCACCGTTGATATCACAGCTTCCTGATATATCACCAAACTGATCATCT
>CBDCVN010000012.1:0-34235 GCA_965223045.1 Trueperaceae bacterium | reverse complement strand
GCTGAGTTGTTGTCTTCCTCTCCTAGTTGATCTGGTGGTAAAGTAATAGCGTCACCTGGTATCGGTCCTGGCTGACTTTCTGAGGTACTTCCTTGTCCTCCTTTGCCTTGAAGTCTCCCAATACCCACACCTTGACTTAATGTATAAAGATGATCTATTTTATCTCTCTCTGCCTTGAGGTCAGCGCGTAATTCTCTTTTTTCGTTTTCATATCGGTCGATTAGTTTTTCTTTATCTTTCTGAAGCTCCTCAATCTGACTCTCTTTGCTTGCTAGATGGGTATCTTTCTCTTGAAGTAGATCATCTTTGCCCTCGATTCTCTCTTTCAAGACCGCATTTTCTTGCTTTAGATCTGCAAAAGACTGGTCCTGTTTTTGGTTCTCTAAAGCCAGCTCTGATTTTTCTGATTGACTCCCCTGCCCTAGATCATTTGACCCCTGGTCAACAGGTTTGACCTCTTGGTCATGACGGGGTTCAGACCGAGGGATCAGGGGATCATGACCGGGGGTTGACACGGGGTCAGATTTTGTCGAGGTTGATTTTTCTTTTTCTGGTAGGTGATTATCGACTATCGAGATGAGTTGACCAACAAATGGTTTTTCTAGTTGACTCCCCTGCCCTAGATCATTTGACCCCTGGTCAACAGGTTTGACCTCTTGGTCATGACGGGGTTCAGACCGAGGGATCAGGGGATCATGACCGGGGGTTGACGGGGGTTCAGATTGAGTAACTTCGGGATACGCCTCGGTCAGGCAAGACTTTTGGATCATCCATTTAGCTGGGATGTTTGGGTTGTTGGAGGTTTTTAGTTTGAATACACAGATATCGCTAGCGACAGCTTCGCCCACTTCTAAAATCGGTATTGTTTTTCCTGCGGTAGAATATTTTTCCTTTTGATCTCGAATAAACCGCTTGATCGTAGGTTCTGACCGCCCGGTCACTTCCATAGCTTCTTTGGAGGTTAGGAATATATCTTGCATGGATTTGGTTTAGGGGATGTTGTGTATTGTAGGCGGTCTTGGCATAAGCGCAAGTGATTTTCTCGCTGACCCCTTGGCCATGATGGGGTTCAGGGCTAGTGACCAGGGGATCATGACCAGGGTTTGATAGGGGTTCAACAAGATTTGTTGTGTCAGGGCGGGGGAGTTGGCGCGTAAATCTCGGCCCAAAAAACATTAGTTACTGACTCCCAGATCATTTCTATTTTGGGAGCCGGAGGAGGGGAGTACCGCTTTCATTTCTGCACAAGCAAGGCGATTTTACGCTTTCGGGGTCGGCTAAAATTCTCATATCTCACATCAGAATTTCATGAGAAAGGGCTTTGTCCGATCAAAAGCATGTAAAGTACCTAAAGCCCGACAGAAAAAATGTAAGCAGAATCTTGCTTGCTGGGCGATGAAAAATAGAAGAAAGTCAAAAAATGAACGCGCTAAAAAATGAGCATATACTACGGTAATTTCTTCACAAGCCTATGTTCTCATGCGCTGCTATCCTGGCTAGAAAAGCTTGTCGGAGAATTTGCAAAAATCTATCTCAAAATCCTCATAGAAAACTTTAGATCCACTTGTGGATAACTAGATACCTCAATTTTTAAGGGGTACGAAACTGGAGTACCTAGGGTACGAAACTGGAGTACCAATGCCCTAAAAGGGGTACGAAACTGGAGTACCTGACAAAGTAAAAACACCCCGACACCCACGCGAGAACAGGACCTCAAAAATCGCTGGCATATTAAAACGGTAATCTTTCATAGCGTTAATAAGTGAAAGCGCTGTAAGAAAATCCACAAAGGCTAAAATTTTAGATGAGAGAAAACGCTTTTGAAGAATGAAAATTTTTTGTGAAAAATTTACGTTTTGATTTAGGATTTTCGGATCGTAAAAAACATCAAAGCCAACCCCGCTTTTACCCCCACTAAGACCTTTGCTTTTCGTTGGAACTCTAGCAAAGCTAGTCTGGCTCAATTTCTAAAAAAGGGTAGGAAGTTAAAAGAATCTGCGCTTGTGAAAATAGGCACGAGCTGGCCTTTTGATGTGGGATTTTTCGCAGTGGCCTTGGGAGTAATTGGGGAATGCTAGAGCTGTGGCGCGATCAGCAAAACCGGTTAAGTCTAGCAAGGTTGATCTTTCATATGACCTAGTGCGGGCTGAAATGGCACTAGAGAACATTGGGTTTTTTACTCCCTCTAAAATAAAGCTTGAGCACCACATAAAAGTTAAGACCTTTGAATATCGTTATGAGGATGATTGCCTAACTACAACGGTTAAAATTAAGCCAGACATTGAACTTGGATTGCCGATTACGGTCGATTTGGATTACTATCGTGCTTTCCAAAAAATTTTGGAGCTTTGTTTACAGGGTGGGGAAGACATTAGCCAGCCAATTAGAGTGCCTGCAATAAGGTTAATGAAGCTGGCAGGAAAAACCCCTAGTAATACACAATCTCAACGTATTAGAGATTGGCTTGAGCGTATGTCAGCTACTTTCATTAGCGGAAAAATCTACCGACCAACAACAGGGGAGTACATCGAACTCAAAGGCTCGGTGTTTAGTCAGTTTTGTGTGCGCGGTGATCGTCTGCCTGGTGGTGTAATTGCCGACACCAACTATGTTTGGCTAGCCCCATTTTACCAAGACAACATTCGTCAAGGCTATTTGCGTCCTATTGATCTCAATTTCCATAATCAACTCACCCGACCCATTGCCAAGTCACTGTATCCACTTCTGGACACTGGATGGCACGCGGCTGGGCATAACACATACCAAAAAAGCTACCGCTCTTTGTGTGGTGAGTTTTTGCTGACTTGTCATCCCAAACTTTCACGCGCTAAGCAACAGCTTGATCCGGTATTGGCAGAATTAGCCGACACTGGCTACCTGCGCTCGTGGAGTTACCGCGTTGCCAAGACCAAAACCCCAGACTGGGTAATTTCTTTTGCTCCGGGTAAGCGGTTTTTTGAATACCAAGAACTCAAAAATCAAAAGCTGACGCAACACCGCGCCATTGCCACCAGTAAACAGATCGTAAATGAGACCGCTACACGGTCTTTAGTCTTCACCCCCCACCAAAATGACCTCTTTGAGCAAGTCTTGGATTTTTGCGGGGAGCGAAACGACACTATCGCCGTGGCCGGATTCAAGCGAGCCGTCGGTAATTATGCCCCTGAGACCGTTCAGGCGGCTCTCACAGAGGCGAAGCTAGCCCAAAACGAGGGTAACATCAAAAAGACCCGTGGGGCGTTCTTTCACGACATGCTCAAGCGTCTCGACACCAACCGCAACTAACCACCTCCGTCACAGATTTGGCTACCACCGGACAAAGCTAGAGTGTTGACGGTATTGCAGTATTATTTGTGTAAATAATCTGATATTACGATATTATTTGCGCAGAAATAGCCCGTTTTGAGTATTATTTACGGAAGTATTGCAGTATTACGGTATGATTTACGCAAATCATCCGGCACGATGGCGATCTTGGAGACACTTTATTCATGCATTGTGCCGTTGAGGAGGCCGAATTGTGGCAGAAGATCAACAAAAAATCACAGTAATTCTTTACTCACCAGAAACCTCACAAGGTAAAAGCTCATTTGCACGCGAGTTTTTGGCGGCGGCCGCCCGGGACGGGCAAGAGTACCAGGATTGGGTGACTAATCCCAAGCTTCGGGTTTTGGGTGTCGATCGGGACGAGTCCCGCGAAGACAAAGAGCACACTTTGAGTCGCTGGCACGACAACCTAGAGCTAAATATCAAACTACCCATCGACGTTAAAGACTCTCTCAACGGAGAGCTGGGCGACTATGACGTGGTGGTGGTGGATTTTGGGGGCGCACCCAGCAAAGAACAACTGGCGCAAATGATGGGCTTGGCCGAGGGGCTGATTTTGGCTTTTATCACCTTTGACGAGAAAGGCTACCGCCTCGGGATTAACAAATTGCGCCAACTGTCTCGCTTTCAAAAGACCCTGGGACTGATGAGTCATGTCCGGGTAGGGGAGGCCCAGGAACAAAACCGCAACCCACAATCCTTGACCAAAGCCCTGCTGTTTTACCGAGACGATGTCCTGAACGCACAATTTGAACCGCACAAGGTCTTAAACAAGCTCTATCCCACCGGACTGCTGGCGGGCATGAGCAAAAACGCCGCCAATGATGAGATCGCCCTGATGCGCAACATGAATGACTTATGGCAGGAGGTGAAACGCAGATATGGCAACCCCTATAAACAGTAAACAGCTTTTGCAGCAGTTTTTGGAGGGGGGCGGGGGAGAAAAAGAACCCGTTGAGGAGTTTCCGGCCATCCAACCGCAAGGTAAGCCCAGCCAAACCCCCCAGCTCAACGGTCAGCACAAAAAGACCTTGCGTTTCTCGATCACGGTCCCCACGCCGTTGGCTCTCACCATCCGCGAGCACGTCTCGCAAGTCACTGTCCAAAACTTGATCCAGGGAAGAAACTACAGCCTGTCACAATTTTTTTGTGAGGCGGCTCATGACTACCTACAGGAGAAAAAATCTGGTTAGTGTTTTTGGTTAACAATGATTAACAACATTAGGCACTTGTGTTTGTATGTTTTACATAAGACATATGTTTACAGGTCTCATATAGCCTTTTGTAGAGCCATAAATTAGTGCTTATTGCGAGTAATCTAGGGTATGGTGGTTATTTTGCCTGATGGAGTGATTTACCTTGTAAACCAAGGATTATTTAACTTTATTGCGAGTAATCTCGGGTATGCAACTGCGAGTAATCTCGGGTATTGCTACGAGTAATCTCGGGTATTGTACGAGTAAATTCGGGTATTGGAATTGTGGCATGGAGTGCTTGGTGTTTTTATGTAATCAATTGGTGAATATACCCTTGTAAACCAAGGATTATTTAACTTTATTGCGAGTAATCCCGGGTATGTGACTACGAGCAATCCACAATCTACTCGCAATAGAGTCGCTATACTATTCAAGTGACATGCAGAGCGTCGATACCAGCAAATTGATTGTAACTCGCTCCAACGATTTTGCTTTTGGGGCCTACACCGCCGACTTGTCGCGGGAAGAATTTTTATTCATTTATTTTTTTGTTGGCTTGATTCGCATGGAGGACACTGAATTTAAGCAACATGAGATGGATATTGTTGATTTGATGAGTCCTCTGGATATCAGACAAAAAGATATTTACGGATTTGTGGATAAAGCCACGGACAACCTTTCAAAACTATTTGTCAAAATCCCTCGCGGGCAGGGGAGTTGGCGCAAGAAAAAAATTTTTAACTACATTGATTATATTTCCCCTCAAGACTCGGAAACCGGACGGGCAAGGTTAATGATTCGTTTTGATGATGACATGAAGCCCTATATTCTCCAGCTTAAGAGGAGGTTTGGTAGTGACCCGTTTGAAGAATTTAGAAACCTCAAGGCTAACAAGTGCTCAACGTACACCATGGAGATTTTTGATATGGTGTGCATTCGCTATCAAGAGCGCAAGCAACGTGAGATATACATGGACTTGGATGATCTAAGAAAGTCTTTGGGGTTAGAAAAAAAATACCCTAATTACCATGATTTTAAGAAAAACGTGCTTGATAAAGCTGAAAGGGAATGTCAAGCACACACTAGCTTACCGTTTACCTTTGAGCCAAAGAAAAAAGGGCGACGAGTTGTTGGTGTATATTTTCTGATTAAGAAAAAAAACCCCAAGCAGCGGATGAGTCAACAGAAGAAAGTTGCTGATCCACAAGCTAAATTTTCTAGCCCTTTAGTTAGCGAACTCAAGCAGGTTGGTTTTAACGGAGATATTGAGACAATAATTGCTGAACACGGCGAGCAGAATATCCGTCTAGTTTTAGAATACGCCCGTGCCAAAGAGAAAGAACAAGATCAAACAGATAGGAAAATTCGTAGCCTACCTGCATTTGTCGGGCATTTGATAAAAAATAAGTACTGGCAAGTAATTGAGAAAGAGCACGCCTCAAAAGAAAGAAAACAAAAGGAAGCTACCACAAAACGCCAAAAAGAGAATGAGCAAAAAGCAATCCAGGGGTTAGTTAAAGTAGTTAAAAATGATTTTGATAAAGCCCGGGACAATCATTTTTTGCAGGTCTGGCAAGCTCTTGACGAAGCAGATCGACAAAGGGTTGATGAGCACATCCGCAAAAATACTCCCAGGGTGGCTCTAAAGGGGATTGGTGATTGGGATAATAGCAAAGTAGTTACTATTTGGCGCAGAACAAACCTAGAAGAATTGGGCGGGCTTTCTTTTCCAGAGCCTCTAACCAATATCAAAGCATTTGCTTCTACCAACCGCGACCAGTACCGCCAAGATCATAATGCGGATTTGTGGCGAGCGACGCTAGAGCGGATCGAAGCCTAAAGGACATTGCCGGACCCCGCCCAAACTCTGTCGCTACCGCTGATCCAGGCGGTTTTTTGCTACCTCAAAAAAGGGGATGGCCAAACCAGACCATAAAATAACTCTTTGACAAGAGAGGCACTACCTGGGGTGTCTTAGAGTACCCCACCTTTTCGTCACGCAAGAAACTGAATCAAGCCTTACCAGGCTTGATGAAATGGTTCCCAAAACCAGCACGCGCTACCGCGCGGCTTTTTCAAGATTTTCCGTAGGACTCCGTTGCCACTGCGGGGTCATATCTTCCCCAAATTTGAAAAAGCCGCGCAGTCGGCCACTACCGCTAGGAAAATGTCCTAAAAAAATTTCTGCGTGGCGGCGCACTGGTTTTGGGACTACCTTAACTAACTTTATAACTAGCTCCGTCCCGGGCTTGCCATCCCCACCCAAAAAGCTACACTACGAGCTAATGAAAACACACGAGGGGTTTGGCTGGCACAATGTCAGGCCCGACGAAATAGCGCAATTTTTTTTGGATTTGTCAACAGACCAAGCGCGAGTGTTGTTTTTGTTGGCTAACCGCGTTACGCAAATGCCCGCTATCCAAGAAGAACAGCTTTTTGCCCGCCACAGGTTTACTGATGGTGATATCCGCCAGGCATTCAACGTCCCAAAGTTTGATCGAGACGGAATCGACTACGCCGAAAAACTGCGGGTTGCGCTGGGGGAGCTTTGCCAAGAAGAAGTAGAATTAGAAGGCTTGACTAGCGGAGCTAAAATCTATTTTGATTGGTTTGTAGAAGCCTGGCCTGAGCTTCCTAGCAATGGTGAGATTGTTTTTGAGGTTGAATTAAGCCAGACGGCTATTTTCTTGCTAAACAAACTCCGCAATGGCGAGTTAGAGCCATTTCTCTACTTTGACGAAGCCATCCAGGAGCTAACCGAACCCGACCCAGAGACCGACATCGAAGCTGGACCCGTGGGGGAGGGGTGGGAAGTTATATATGGCTCTAGCGAGCTATCAAATTAACCTGACAGCTCTTAGGATAAATTACAGTGTTTTTTACCTGATTTTTCCGCAAAGCGATTTTTGGGATATTTCAAGCTTCACAAGAGGCATATTTGGTCAAGGTTACAATGGAAAAATGATGTTGTTTAACAGGCTTGGGTTAGAATGGAAGATGTTTTTTGACGAAGATTGGAGCAAACCCTTGACCACTCCACCCAAAAGTAAACCAACCAACCCCAAGAAAAGCGACGGCCCGGAAATAAAATGGGAACACATCCAGTCGAATGGCCCCAGCATGTGGCGGGCCAGAGTGCCTGGGGGTTGGCTAGTCTATGCTGAAATGTCAGCTCCAGCCCTCACATTTTATCCCGACCCCAAGCACAAATGGGACGGTGGCTCGCTCAAAATCAATAAGAAAAAGTCGAATAAAAAGCGCAAAGGAGGTAAAAAATAAAAGACCCACTCGAAGAAATCCGCGCCAAAAAGAAGCCCCCCTCGGACACCCCGACGTCTGATCCGGCCCAGCCCTACATGGTCAACTTCGTTCACCAGTCGGGAGATTGCGTAGCTCTGGGCTATCCCTACTTGGTCAAAATAAAGTTTCAACCCTCACAAGGCATGACGCTGACGTTCACCGACACCAAAGTGACCCTAGAGGGGCGCAACCTCGCGCCTATTTATCACGGCCTTGTTGCCCACCAGCTCAAGGTCATTTCTGAGATTGATCCGCAATACGATGATCGGCCGGAGGGGGAGACGGTAGTAAATAGGATTACAGTGGAGGATGTGATTGTCTAATTTTATATCATTAACTTGATAAACTTTAGACTTTGAGGGAAGTGCTGTAATATGTGTTGTTTTTATTTTGCCACTGTTAAATTTTGGAGGTTTGGAATGAATTTTAAGTATTTGGTTATAGTTTGTTTTACTATCCTAGTTTCAGGCACTTTTGCTGAGAAAATAGTCATAGATTTTGAAAGTGATAGTAATTCTCTGGCAGTTGTAGGAGCAGATGCAACCAATTTATATCAGGAGCTTGGTGTGACTTTTCCTTCGCACCCAAAGATAGCGAGGGGTCTTTTGGGAAGGGGTCAGGAACTGCAACAAATCCCAGCTGGTAGAGACTTTAGTGCGTGTGAGTCACTTATCATAAGATTTGATGGAGAGCTAAGTGTAAATGAAGTAACTATGAAGGTGACAAGTAACCATTCTCGTTCCTATGTTATAGAAGCCTTTTCTGAAGGATTCCCTGAGAAAATTAAAGTGGATGAGCATTTACATGTCGCTCCTGGTTTTGAGGGGCAAGGTGGTGCTGGAAATATCCCACCACTTAATAGTCAAGTTGAATTGTCTGCAGGAGATAGCAAAGGTATTATAGAGGTTATAGTACATCCTCCTGTGTCCGGTATCAGGGATTGTTTTGGACCTGCGGCGATTGATGACCTAACTTTTGAAATAGAAGAGTCTAATTTGGCATATACTGTAGAGATACTTGAGGATGGGAGTTTTCTTATCATATGTGCTAATGGTGTTGAGATAAATTTAACAGATGGATCACTTGGTGATGTTGCGGGTTTGTGCCATGAACCTGAATAATGTTTGTGGCTCTGATTCGCTCATAATCACATCGTCCGCTCGTCTTGGTCGCGTGACTGTTGCGCCTGGCGGGTTTGGGGCTGGGCTTTTTGCCGTTCTTGGGTAATTTGCTGATCCTGGCCGAGGCGGGCCTGTAGCTCGGCACGTTCTTGGGTTTGATCTGGTTGTTTTTCTTCGGCCTCTACGGTCTTTTGGTAATCCTCCTCTCCAAAACTGTACGTCTCAAACGGTAGATCATCAAGGTAGGTAGCTTCTATTTCCACCCGACAAAAGTCTTGATTAGCCTGCCAAATTGCTTGAGCAAATTCTTGAGCAAATTCTTTTTGTCCTCCACTAAGGCTACCTTCGCCACCAGCAAACATCACCCAGCCTTTATCGGCGGCCATAAATCGTGCAGACTGATCCAGTGTGTCCAGTCCTGGCCACATTTCCTGAGCGGCTTTGACTATCTTGGCTTGCTTTTCTTTCTGATAACCCTCGATACTAATTGACATGTCGTAATAGCGTGACACAAGCTTAGTCTCCTTTCGTCTTGGTTGCGCCCGTTGCACTTGGCGCGTTTGTGCTTTTGGCTGGTCGGCGATTTGCTGATCCTTGCCGAGACTGGCTTGGGTTTCCTCATAGGCAATGCGTTCAGCCGCGTAAAAAACCATATCGCTAGCAGTTTCTCGATAATCTTCAACCTGCATTAACGCTTGGATGTCTTTGCGTTGGGCTAATTCTGGGTTCTCGCGAATAATTTGCCTGATCTCATCCCTGTGTTCTCTAAACAATGCCATGAGGTCTTGCGTTTGGATTAGGCCGTGCCAGCCTGTATTTGCTCCATTGGTTGCCATGCTCTGCAATTGCTCGGCATTAAATTCTTCTCGTAACCATGCCCTAAATGTTTCTGGTTCTTTGCTCAATTTACCTCATCCTTTCATCCCGATCACGCGACTGTTGCGCCTGGCGGGTTTGGGACTGGGCTTTTTGTCGCTCCTGGGTGATTTGCTGGTCTTTGCCGAGGCGGGCCTGTAGCTGGGCGCGTTCTTGGGTTTGCTCCAGGGTGTGATTTGTTGGCTCCCGGTTTTCTTCTTCCTTGCCAAAGGTTTCTTCGTAGGCAATCCGCTCGGCTGCGTACTGAACCAGTAGGCTGGCGTGTTGTGAGTAATCACCAATATATTCTGCTCCTTCCAGGGAAGCTAGAAAAGCATAGGGGCTACGACGAAAAGCTTCGCTGTCTTCGATAACCATTTCCCAGATCTCACTTTTGTTTTTCTCGTAGAGGGCGGTCATTTCTTGGTGGTAAATAAGCCCGCTCTGGCCTTGGTTAGCCCCATGCTCGGCCATGTGGCGCAAGTCTACCGCGTCAAAGTTTGCCAATAGCCATTGCCTAAGTGTCTCTGGCTCTGCGCTCAAACTACATCACTTTTCCGTCTTGGTCGCGCGACTGTTGTGCTTGGCGGTTTTGCTCATGGCCTTTTCGTCGTTCTTGGGTGATCTGCTGATCCTTGCCAATCCGGGCCTGTAGCTCCGCACGTTCTTGGGTTTGCTCTGAGGTGCGGTTGTTTGTTGACTTTGTACTTTCTATTACTTGGGTACCTATTTTTGCGACGGCGAACTTAACAAGTAAATTAATATTTGTTTTTCTGCGGGTTGCTTTGTCCTCTCCTTTGATAAAGGCTTGTTCATTAGCAAATTGAAGCATCATGAAGATATTAAATTGTTTGGAATCTCCCGATAATGTGAATTCCCAAATTTCATCTTTGTGTTTTTCATAAATTGCTGAGATTAGCTCGTGGTCGAAAATAAGATCTTTTAGTTTTCCAAGTTCTGATTGTTGTCGTAACCATTGTTCCAGTGTCTGTGGCTCTGATTTTTTCATATAATCACATCACCATCTCCTCCTCGCGCTCTCGGGCGCGGGTTTTGCGCTTCTGTTGGGCCTTGGCCCGGGCGCGTTGATTGGCCTGTTCGATCTGGCGGTCTTTGGCTAGGCGGGCCTGCAACTCGGCGCGGTGGAGGGTACGCATGTGGGGATCATTCAGAGCCTCGACCGCCGACAAACGCTCGTCGGATTTGATGATAGCTTCTAGTAAAGCTTCCTTGTCGTCCGTAAAAGTCTCGGCACTGAAACGCCCGCGCGAGGCCGAGACATAATACTGGGCCAGGGAAGCCACCCGCTCACTCGACCCAGATTGCAAAATTAACACCCGATCAACCGTCTTGCTCTGCGCCGCGTGCGATGTGTTGACGTACCCTTGGCGCAGATTGCCATAGTGCTGTGACAAGACCTGTCCGTTGCTCAATTCGATGTCGCCAGCCGGAGTAAAGCCCAAAATGTCGTAAATCTGGTTGTTTTCTACCCGGTGGCGCGTGCCCTGCTTGTCGGGTAGTGTAAAACCGCCCTTGGTTATGCGAATTTTATCCCCCTGGGCTACGTCTAGCGTCTCGGGGACATAGACTTGGTAGCGGTGACTGTCTTGCAAGGGGAGGGCGTGCTTTTCACCTTGAGAATTTTCCACGTAGACTGCCTCGGCCGTCACTTGCACCACCCGCACCTTGCTCCCGGCCGGGAAGTTGGGGGCGTGATAGTCAAACTGGATGATCTGCCCGCGCTTAAAGTTAGCGGGGTCTTGTCTTTGCGCCTCGGTGAGATTGTTTAACGCTCGCTGAACACGCAGTTTTTTGTCTGGGCCGACAATCAAGCCCCGTTGCTTCCGAGAGGCTCTGAGGTCGGCGACAAGGGACTTGCCCTCTTTGTGGGTAGGTGAGACTACGAGAACAGACTCGCCCGCATTCTCGACCTCCTCATAACGCGCTACCAGGTTTTTGCGCCGTTGCTCGGGGTCACTTTCTTCATGGATCCAACCCAAAGAATCCAACACCGCGAAGCCTTGCCGGGTCTTTTCCGGCTGGCCCTCGCTCAAAAGCCCCACCGCCATGCGATACCATTTATCTTCCTGGCGGCGAATTTGCTTGACCTCGGCGATACTCAAACCCGCCTGACTATCCAAAATTCGGTAAGCGTCACCAGCCGGGACACTTTTGTGTTGGTGGTGGTCGCCCACCAAGACCACCCGCGCCCCCCGTTGCTTGGCCAATTGTAATATCTGGTTCATGTCGCGACTGCCCAGTAGCCCGGCCTCATCCACCAAAATCACAGCCCCTGGTTTAATCTGTTGTTGTAATTTCTCGTTATGCAGAAGCTTTTGCACGGTATCAGCCTGGGTAAAGCCCGCTTCGCGCAGAGTTTCCCGGGCCGCCACCGCTGTGGGGGCAAACAAGTGCACGCTGTGTTGGTTAGCCTCAATCCGAGGCACGAGGTTTTGCAAGAGGGTGGTTTTGCCGACTCCCGCGCCGCCGCGAATCCCCACCACCAGGTCACGCGACCCCAAGACATGCTGGGCGGCCGCTTCTTGCTCGGCACTCAAAGTGTGATGAGGCCGTCGTTTTCGCGTGGAAACTTGGAGCGGTTGCGAAGAACCCAGAGGCCGGAATTGACCTTTGCCCCCCACCACCAGGCCAATCATGGCCTGCTCCTCGCGCATGACGGGGCGCGAAGTGACCCATACTTGCTCGGGGTGGTTGCTCCGGGCGAAAAAGTGCAACTCCGGGTGTTGGACAAAGGCCACCTCTAGCTCCTCGGGGCTGAATTTCCCCCGGCCGTGCTTGAGGGCGGTGGTCAGCAGTTGCTTATCTGTGACTACCGACTGACGCTCGAACTCGTGCGCAATGGCGTGATCCAAGGCGGTTGTGATGTCTTGGGGCTGGCCGGGCCGCGTTCGGGGTGGGGTAGCGTGGGCTTTCTGTTGCAAGCGGGCAATCAAATCCTGCTCGTCAAGTGTCAAGCGCGACTGCCAGGACTGGGCCAACTCCGCGCGGGTCAGGTTGACCTTGGCGGAGCGCGTCCGCGCTCCCAGGGTGGCCTTGAGCTGGTTGGTCTCAATCCCTAAAGCCTCGGCCTGGGTGTTGATCTCTTGGGTCCGGCGTGAGAATTTGTCCAGTGTGCCGCGCTCGAAGCCCTGGATCTCCCAACCCTTGCCGGTAGAGACCACCGGATAGCCAAGGTTGTCGAGGCGCACCGCCATGCGACTGTCAAAGGCCGCTTCGTAAAACGGGGCTTGCTCCTTGATCCGGCGGAAATTAACCGCTTTCCATTGCTTCTCGGTCTCGTCCCATGAGGCGTTAAAGGCGACACAATGAGCGTGCAAGTGCATGTCCGGTGTGCCGTTCACTGGTCGGGCAGTTGTATGGACAAACTCGGCGTAGGTCAGATTGCCCGATGTGCGATTTTTATTAGCGTTGTCTTTGCGTACCCGCACATCGGTTTCTTGCTCCAAAGCTCGCATGGTTTCATTAACCGAAGTCCGAAAACTAGCCAAAATTCGCTCGTCACCAGTCGCGGCATACAGCAAACTAACGGACTTGGGAACCGAGAACGTAAAATCATAGGCCACCTGTCGATCCTGCTTATTTCGCGCTGTCAATCGCTCGCCAGTTTTGGGTTTGACGTTATCAGCCAGCGCATAAAATTCTTTTTGTTTGACTTGCTCTTTAAGATTTAATTTTTTAGCACCACGACCAAACCAGCGACCCGTGACTAGCTCATCTTGAGAATGATAATCGTCTCGCGCTAACCCCGAACTAAAATAGTTTTTTAGTTGCTCGGCCGAAGCCGAGGCCATTATGCGTAGCACCAAAAAGCTCCTAGCCAAGCCTACAATAATTAAACAAAGAAAAGCAAATCAATCAGAAAAAAGATAAATTTACAGGCTTCTTCCCTAAGAACACCTTTAGGCGTATACAAATTTCAACTAAAAATCCTAGCTAAAAAACAATTAAACTGACTGGCAAAAAGTATGCAAAATGATTTCTTAATGTATAAACTTACCCAGTTTTTACGCACTAAAAAAGATTTTTATAAAGCTTGCAGATTGAATTATTTTAGTAATTAAATAGTATTTTTAGATCTAGTAACTATTCAATGATTACTTGCATAAAATCTGCATAATTAGATCAATGAAAGAAAGCTTGTAAATTGCTATGAAATAACCATATACTGATCCAATCTATTTGGCTTAAATTGGCCAAAGCAAAACGAAGACAAAAAGAAAGCGAGGTCGATAGTGCCGAAAATTGCCGAGTACATCAAAAATCGCACACAAGTTGAATTGAGTGAAGAAATTGCCAAGCTACCTTTAAGCCTGCGTTTGAGCACACAGGATACTTTTATTTTGCAGACTTTGGCCAATAAACTAGGTATGCGTAAGAGTAGCCTAGCGACAGATTTGTTGGTTGAGGCTATGCAGGAGGCGTGGGAGGCGGCCGAGTTGCCACCCTGGGCGGAGTCGGGGGAGTTGCGCCGCGAGTACGAATCTTTTTTGAAAGCCACCAAACGGGCGGCCAAGAAAAAACAGGCCGCCAAGAAAGCGACCTCGGAGCCAGTGCATGATGATCTTGCCTCGGAAGCCTAGCCATGCGCCGCTGGTTTCCCAATCGAACGCGACTCAAGTGGTGGTGGTCGGAGGTAGAGTTATCTTGGCAACGCTTCAAGGTGTGGCGGGTGCGTCAAATACTGAAACGTCTGGAGAATCCAATCATTATGAAGCTGATGGTTTGGCATTGGGGAAGAAAATACCGCGACCAGAAAAAGCCTAAAACCGCAACCCCGGCCGACCCCACCCCCGAGATCAGCCCTAATGACTTGAGCTATCCGCTCTTGCAGTTATCCCCTCATCTTGAAGACATGTTTTACTTGCGCGACGCTTTTGCGGGGGTGCAGATTTTTGGGGCCAGTGGATCAGGCAAGAGTAGTGGCTCCGGGTATCATTTTGCGCGTAGTTTTTTGGAGGCGGGCTATGGGGGACTGGTGCTCTGTGGCAAAAATGACGAGCGACCCCACTGGCAAGCATATGCCAAAGCAGTGGGGCGCGAAGATCATCTGGTGATCTTTGACCTGAAAGGGAAGTGGCGATTTAACTTTTTGGACTACGAATACAAACGTAGCCCCAACAAAGACAAACTCAAGCGCAACCTCGTCCATTTGTTTGGCCTCATGGGGGAGTTGAAAGACCCGGCCACGGGTCACAAGCAACCGGAGCCATTTTGGAAGAACGAGGGCGACAAGTTGCTGGGGCACGCCATCGAAGTGCTGACGGCGGCCAAGGATAGGATTAGCCTGTTTGATATCCACGAGATCATCATGTCGGCCCCCCGGAGTGATGAGCAAACCCAGGATGAGACCTGGCAAGCGGAGTCGTTTTTGTTTCAGTGCCTCGAAGAAGCCACGACCAAGGCGGGCAACAGTCGCGACCTACTCTTGGCCAAAGCCTACTGGCTAAATGAGTTTCCCACCATGCCGGACAAGACGCGCTCGAACGTGATTAGTAGCTTCACGGGCGCGGCCCTAGAGTTCATGCAGGGGGCATTGGGGGATCTTTTCTGCACGGACACCAACATTGTGCCGGAGTTGACTCACCAGGGCGCGATAATCATCCTTGATCTACCCCCGGAGGAGGAGGGGCGTATCGGAGTCTTGGCGCAGACTATGTTTAAGTATTTTTGGATGGCGGCCGCCAGGCGGCGGACGGTGGACAAGGACACCCGACCCGTGTTTCTGTGGAGTGATGAAAGCAAGTTTTTTCTCAGTCGCCACGACCACGGCTTTTTGAGCACCGCGCGGTCCGCCAAGGTCGCAACGGTTTACCTCACGCAAGACGTGAGCGGCTACTATGAGGCGTTGGGCCACGGCACAGCCGGAGCCGACACGCTCTTGGCTAACTTTCAGACGAAAATATTTCACCAGAACACCGACCCCAAGACCAACCAATACGCGGCCGAGAGTTGCGCCCGGAGCTTCCAGGAGCGCACCAGTACATCTTTTGGCATGGGGGCGGGGGAGGACAAGCCGGGGAATTTTAGCCAGACAATGAGTGAACAGCTAGATTATAATATCCAACCAGAGACTTTTTTGACCATGCGCCAAGGAGATGTGGATTGTGGCTACATGGTCGATTCGATTTTGATAAAAGGTGGTCGAAGGTGGGCCGCCACGGGCAAGTCTTTTCTGCGCGTGGTGTGGCCGCAGGATGTGGGAGGTAGTAAGTGACGGAGAAACTTGCCTATAGATTTTTGACGAATATGTTTTCGATCCCTTCTTATGGAATCGAGGTAGTTTTGCGCCATAGCTTTGGCCAACGATATTTTAACATCCCAATTTTTTTAGCCACCCTCTTTACGGTCTTTTTTTGGAATTTTTACTTTGAGGGGTTAGCAATAATTTTGGGTTGGTTTGGAGGTAACTTTAACTATGAGGTCAAAGTTACGCCAGCTATAGTCTTTGCCACCCTCGTGCTGATTTTGGGAGGCTACCATATTTTTGTGATTTACGAGAGAAACGCCCAGGGGGAGCGTTGGCACAGCCGGAGCGGAGGCATTTCGTATTTGACCCAGATTTTCCCTGACCTAAACCCAAGATTGACACAGTTGGTGGTTGAGCCAGCCTTAGCTTTTGCGGTGGGGCTGGTGATTTTCTTGATTCGCACAGTAGATAATAGCGGGAGTTTGCCGACCTATATTTACCCGTTGCGTTCTCTCGGGCTATTTTTGATGTTGGCCGGGGTTTCGCTCTTTAACAAAGAATACCTATATGACCTAGCTATGAAGAATCGCTATCTAGACGCGATTGATAGCCAAATTGAAAATAAATTGTTTAAGCAGCTCTTGGATCAGGGCTGGCAAGAATTTTACGGCAACAAGCCACCACCCCCCCAGCAGACCCAAGGCTTTACGGCCCGAGTACCGCACCGCCCCCAGACAGAAAAGCAATACCGTGATTTCCAAGAGATGATCGCGGGG
This sequence comes from Trueperaceae bacterium, assembly GCA_965223045.1. Classification (GTDB taxonomy): domain Bacteria; phylum Deinococcota; class Deinococci; order Deinococcales; family Trueperaceae; genus CBDCVN01. The sequence continues at coordinate 17,452 of CBDCVN010000012.1, read as the reverse complement.
CTTGATCCTGACCTCAAAGATTTTTATGAGCAAAAGAAGCAACAAAAACAGGACCAGCCGACTGACGGAGCAGACGACCCACCAGAGGAGGGGAGTACTTGAGTTTCGTTACTCATCCGTGCTGGTGGCGTGACTAAAATTATCCGTGTGGATAGCAACACATTCTGTTTGGTCACGTTCACTAGCCTTGAAAAAACACCATGAGGTCAGGCGTTCCTCAACTTGGGTGGTAAACCCGATGGTGTAGTCGTCAATTACTCTGACACTGGTGTCCTCGATTTCGATCCCGCCACGGGAATCAGTGGTTTGGCATTCGACGAATGGTCCATAAAAGATACTCTTTCTGTTAGTATGGCACTTAAAGTCCAAAGCATAATCCGAGTAGTTGACTCTGACCCGTATATCTTCGATATCGTAGGCTTTGTTGTAATTACGATACAGAGTGTCGAGGGCGATAATTTCTACTTCTTCTTTTAAGAAAGGTGGGGTGAATTGCCGCTGGATACTGACCTGCCACCCATGTGGGCGATCTTGCTGGCGGTTAGCCTCAGTCAAGACAATTTCATTTTGCGGAAAAACGAGGTTGCAGATTGATTGGGGGTGTTCTTGGGGGTTAAACAAACAGTGAGAGCTATTTTGGCTAGGAATATGAATGATAATCCCAATGGCATAGGGGCTAAGTGGCCAAGTTACCCCAATCGGTGCGCCGTTTTCGTCCTTACAAACATTTTCCCAATGGTCAGCTTCTAAAAAATCCTTGGCAAATTGGTCACAAACTAATTGGAGAGGATCAGTTCTAGCATGTTGAATGGTGATATCTAACCGATCCACATAATGATCAGGCCAATCTTTTCGCCGTTTATCTGACCCTGGCCCCCATGAGATGAGATTTTGTATTGTAACTACTTGGGCACTCACAATCCGATCAGATGTGTCAAATTTGCTTTTGACTCGCCAACCGTCCAGTTCTTCATCTCCGGCTGTAAATTCAAAACTATAATATTCATTAAATGTTTTCGGAGGAGCTTCGGCTTGAGGAGGAGAGTCGGGTGCGCTTGAGTTCGTCGGTTGGGGAGCAGAAAATGTTTGCGTGCTCACAAGCCAAAGGTTAGCTACCACCAAGCCGAGGCCGATAATGAGGCCAAAACGTAGTGACGCGGGATACTTGGCGGTGTGCCGGCCCCAGAACCAACCAAGGAATACAAGGGGGAGGGGGATTATGACACCCCATAAAAAAGGATTTGGTAACTGTGTTGCCAGGTTGATGATTGCACTACCCAAGCCCCCGAGAAGCATAAGTTGTCCGAGGGGATTTTTTTGTTCACTATTCATCCCGTAAACCTCCTGTCAGATATTTTTAGAAAAGAACCTTGCAAATGGCATAATTATTGCTAACATCGTACTGGAAAAAAGATATTCACATTTTCCCCGGCCTACGGCCACAAAAGCCATGTCTTATTCACATGGCTTTTCCCTTGCTTATTTTACCCCCAAAGCTACCAGCTAAGGTAACAAACTCTACACCAAAATTGTTGACCCCAGCCTGTGAGTGGATTGCTTGAGGTGTTGGCTAAGCACTTCTGGGATTTCTGCCGGATCTTGAAATGCGACTGTGAAGTGTACCCGACAAGTGCCGTCGGTTTGGGCCTCAAAAGTCACTTGGCTGACTTCTTCGGGATAGGGGATAAGTTCAATTTCTCCGTCTGGCATGGCATAAATTATAGTGCAAAATATGCCAAATAGCCAGCAACAGCTTGGTGGATTAAGCTTCAGTTGCTATGTGTTCTGCGCTCCCACGTGGGGTTTTGTTTTTTCTGAACCCACAGAATTAAATGATTTTTGTTTGAACATTCATAACTAGCTCTAGCATTGCCAATGTCAGAGAGTTTTACCCAGTTAGAGGGAGTAGGGGAGGCTATACTAAATAGTCGAGATAGTTTTGTGCCTACCTGCGCCTCCAATACCGAATCGGCGGCATGTGTTGGCCGATTTTTGCCAGCTAGTCACAACGAATTTGGATTAGTTGGCGGAGAGAGATGTACTTCGTTTTCGTTAGCGGTATTTCTTTCTCATGGATTGGGGGCACACGTGTGTATGAGCGTTAATCATCTAGGTTTTGCCAAACATCGGGGTCAATCAACCCGCTTTGGGATCAAGGCGGCTGATCGTCGCCAGCACATAGATGTGATCGGTAAGACCGGGGTTGGGAAGTCTACTTTATTGGAAAATTGCTTGGTGCAAGACATCGAAGCTGGCCGAGGGGTTGGCTTCATCGACCCCCACGGTGATACAGCCGAGAGACTACTTGACTCAGTGCCGAGTACGCGCCCCCACGATGTACTGTATTTTGACCCTAGTGACACGGCCAACCCGATTAGCTTTAACATCCTGCGCGAGTGTATCCCCGAAAAACGCCCACTGATGATTTCCGGCTTGGTCGGCACTTTCAAGAAGATGTTTGGTGATTCCTGGGGGTGGCGACTAGAATACATCTTGGCTAATAGTATTGCCGCCTTGGCTGAACATCCCGAGGCCACACTGTTAGATGTACCTGACCTTTTAGTCAACGAAGACTACCGCGCCCGGATTGTCGAGCGCGTGACTGATATAGTGGTGCGCCGTTTTTGGTTACGGGAGTTTGCTGGTTGGTCAGAGAATTACCAGCGTGAGGCGGTGGGAGCTGTCCAAAACAAGGTAGGTGCTTTACTACGCAACCCAATTTTGCGTAACATCCTTGGACAACCGACGGCCAAGTTTGACCTGCGCTACGTGATGGACAACCGACAAATCTTTATCGCCAACCTAGCCAAGGGCAAGATCGGTGAAGATGAAGCCCGCCTTTTGGGGAGTTTGCTCGTTACCAAGTTTCAGTTAGCCGCCATGAGCAGGGCAGACATCCCCGAGGAGGAGCGGGTAGACTTTGGCTTGGTGATCGACGAGGCGCATAACTTTTTGACTCCAGCCTTTGCTAGTATCTTGAGTGAAGCCCGTAAATATCGCTTGTGCCTCATGCTGGCACACCAATACGTTGACCAGCTCAAGGATAAAGCCAGCCAAGACCAGGTTTTTAACGCTGTCTTTGGCAATATCGGCACACTGGTTGCTTTTCGTCCGGGCGCGGCTGACGCTGAATTTTTGGCTAAAGAATTTGCTCCCCAGATCGGCGAGCAAGATTTTTTGGACTTACCCCGCTACCATTTCTATATTAAGTTGATGATCGACGGCCTGACCGAACCACCCTTTATGGCCGAGACTCTGCCGCCAATTGCCCCAGCTCACGGCCGGAGTCAAGAGATAAAAAACTTTTCCCGCCAGCGATTTACCAAAAGCCAGGATGATGTTGAGCATTATATCTGGCAGTCACTTAGTAGTCGTTAGTATGCGCGACCCCTTTGTCAGACCCCAGACCAGCAAAAAAATCCGTCTGACTGACAGAGACTTGGACATCCTGACCTATGGTCACACGCTCCGCTTGTTGACCCCTAAGATCGTGGCGCGACTTTTGGACATGAGCGAAAAGAAAGCCCGCGAGCGACTAAAAGATTTGTGGGATGATCCCAACGGCTACTTGGATCGGCCACTTGTGCAAAAGCAATTGTGGGACGTGTATACTCCGGGCAGTAGCCCGTGGGTGTCGGCCGTGTCTGATCCGGGCGCACGCGCCTTGGCCCAAGCCCGTGGGGTTGTGGTTGGTAAAACCAATGGCGATAAACGCTTCAAAAACAAAATTTACCGCTCGGCCGGGCATTTTGCGCACGCCTTGGCCGTGCCCGAGGCGGTCTCGATGTTGGCGGCCGCTTGTCGGCAACAGGGGAGACCTTTCCGCGATCATTGCCAGCTTCAAGGGGGAGACTTGCGCCATGACTACCGCCCCCGCCTGACCATACCAGTGGTGGCCGAAGTGCGTGGTCGGGCAGTTAAAAAGACTGTTATCCCAGACTATGCTTGTGGTATCCCGCAAGCCCTGCTACTTGAAGTAGACCGAGGCACGGAGCAGATCAAGATCAAGGACTCTAGCCACTCAGAGAGTTTGGGGAGTAAATTTCTATTTTACAATCAGGTGCACAAGCAAAAGATTTTCCCGGCCAAGTATGGTTGTGACTTCCACGTCCTAGTCATTACCACAACTCCCACCCGTCGCGACAACATGATTGCTTATTATCAAAAGCAGAAACGCTACACGCCGTGGTTGTTTCTCTTTGCTGACCAAGGTTTACTTGCTACCCCCGATCCGCTTTCCTATCCGGTCTTCAAGGGGAACGGTCGGCCGACCACCCTAGCAGAGCTGATCTAAAAAACCGCTGGCATAAAAGCCAGCGGGGGAGGAGGGCAAAACCCATAATCAATACTCGCTTGGGAGCATGATCACGCGGTTGACGCGGTGTTTGTCACCGATAGGCTCGTAGTAGACCCCGATATATAACTGCAAGTGCTCAAATACTAAATCTGTATATGGTATTTCTTGTCGATAATACTCCTGGTAGGTCGTGCCCTCGGAGCCGTCATCGCCGTTGTGAAAGACCACCACGGCCATATTATCCTTGGCCACCGCGAGCGATAGCTCGGGCTTATTCGCCACCACCGCCGGAATTTGGTCGTCGTGCCAGATTGCAATGTCGAGAAAACAGAGATCGTCTTGCTTGATCTTGTCGAGGACGCTCCAAATGATGTCAATTAGCCAGTAGCATTCGGCCTGGTCACATAAGTATTTCACGCCATCTGTAATGAGCACGGCCGGGTGCGTGCGGTGGTACTTATCCGTCCCCTTGAAGTGCGCCAATCCTGCTTCTATCTCGGCCAGTTTTGCAACTCTCGAATCTGCCATGTAAAAATCTCCAATCGAAAAAGTGCTGCTGGTAGCTTTTTCTCATATAAAGAGATTTCGGACAAGCCCTAGACTGATTCATGCCGGACATATATACTGAAAGTCACTACACGTGAGGCGCATAATTCGTTTGTGCGTCTTTGTTTTTTTCTTGAAGATAAAAAAGGCCCGAGGGTATTTCACCTCGGATTGTTGGCAACACGTGTGTCCCAACGCCGTGCATTATACACCCAAATAGCTATCTAGGTACTAGCTGGACTGCTCTTTTTGCTTGACAATTCTTTGCAGGACGTGTATGCTAGAGTTCACTATACGTGGAAGGTATCCTAAATGGGTGCCTTTTGTCATTTTAACTTCACTAATTCCCGCAGATAGTCAAAATCTCTAAAATTACTACCTGCAAATTGTCGGATCTCCTTGGCCGTACGATTTCCCCGAGCTAGGATGATAACCCGCTTTTGCTGGTTATTTTGCAAGTGCTTTAAGACGGGGAGGAAATCACCATCACCAGAGAGGATAATGGCTCGTTCGATGTTGTCTTGCTCTTTCATCATGTGAAAGGTCATATCAACATCAGCGTTAGCTTTTTGTTTCACGACCCCACCATTTTGATAGTAGGCTTTGACGGGCTTGAGCAGCAGATCATACCCAAAGCTATCCAGCTTCTTGTAAAAACGCACTTGGGCGCGGTGTTTTCTGATCAAACTGCTGACTTGCTGGGGTAGCTGGGATTTTTTAAGTAGTTTGGTGAGATGTTGTTCAACTGCATTGATGGGCACGGTGTCATGAGTAAGGTAGTTGTATCTAAAATCATGAATACTAACCCCACCAAAATACAGAGCCTTGCTCACTCCATACTTGATTTTCAAATAATTCAGTAGTTTTTGGTAGTCAACTTTCCAGCCGAGACTTTTTTCACCACCATAGAAAAGATTGGAGGCGTCTATAAAGGCATAGGTGGTCATGCCTAGTATTCTAACCCCAAAATCTCACAGCACAACCTTGACACCTACCCCACAACATCTACTCTAGCTTTGGCAGTTCATTTCAAAACCAGAGAGGAGATAGATTATGTCGGAGAAGACATCATTTAGAGAATGGATGTTGAGTAAGTTTGAGATTAGAGAGTTAAAGGACATCGCCACCCACGGCGCAAATGCAGGTTGGGGAGGTTTAGTCTATTACCATGAGACCGTAGCCCTGTACGAGCAATATAGGGATGAGATTTGGGAGATGTTGCTTGAGGACACAGAGTCGATGGGGCATGACAATCCCTACGCACTAATGGCCACCTTTGGTGGAGCTAAAGATGTTGGCGACTACACCCAGCACGCAAATTTGTTGGTCTGGTACGCGGCCGAGCGGGTGGCCCGAGAGATCACTGACAGAGGGGAGGAGGCCGAGGATGGCTAAGCAAAAAGTTTTTATCGACTTCAAGGAGCTAAAACAGCGGATCACTATCAAGCAAGTGCTGGATCACTATGGCCTAACCGCCATGCTGACTAGAAAAGGTGATGAGCTAGTCGGCTCATGTCCGGCCTGTAAGTCACTGGCTAAAAATGTCTTCAAGGCCAACCTAGAGCGCAACATGTGGAATTGTTTTGCTGGCCAAGGCTGTAAGGGCGGCAACATCCTTGACTTGGTGATGGCCATTGAGGGTATAGATAAAGTGCGGGACGCAGGTGTGTTGATTGTCGAATGGTTTGGTTTGTTCAAAAGCCAGTCGCCAGTCACCCAGGCAGCTACTTCGGTTCAGGAAGAAGACGAGCCAGCAGGGGAGGAGGAGCTAACCCAAAATCGACCGCTGGAATTTACCCTAAAAAATCTTGAGCGTGACCACACAGCGATACATAAGCTCGGTCTCAAGCCCGAGACAATCAACCGTTTTTCTTTGGGGTGGTGTTCCAGAAGCTCAATCTTCAAAGGTCGAGTTGTATTTCCCATTCACAATATCCTAGGTGAGCTAGTTGCATATGCTGGTTTACCCAACAAAACTGACAACAAACATCGACTGCCACCCGCAGACAAATTCAACCCGAAGCTAGAGTTGTACAACGCACAAGATGTATTTCAGGCTAAGCAGAAGAAAACACATGACCTCGTGATTGTGCAGGATTTCGCGGAGGTGTGGAAATTGTCCGAAATTGGGCTGAACAATGTTGTGTCTCTCATGCCTGGTATGCCACTCACCATGCAACAGCTCGATCTCTTGCTTGAGCATTTGGTAGATTGGCAGCAAATCACTTTAATCTGTGACCCGGCCGATCACATAACCGCTACTTTGGTTGCCCTCACAAGCAATTTCTATGTGCGCTATGGCCAGTTTAGTTATCAAAGTCTCTATCAAGACATATTGAAAGGAGCTTGACGTGTTCCAGTACTACGAAGTCATCATAGAGATCAAAGGCTACCGGGCAGAAAAGGGAAATCTGATCGCGCAAATGCTTGAGGGCGCGTGGCCCGGACTGGCAACTATTCTTGAGTCGGCCGAGCTAAGCCCGACCTACGGTTGGCGCATGAGTCGGTCAGCGACGGGTTACAAAATGGATGATGAGACCGAGGAGGATTTAGCCCAGAGACTGGCTAAGCTTGTTTGGCAAGGCAATGAAAGTTATTGCTTTGTCGGCATTCAGCTTTCTTGCCTGGAGGAGATCCCAGCGGAGGTGTGGGATTTTGGCCAAGATGACTACCGCAAGATTACGGCCCAAATTGACAGAGCAGGGGACTAGTTGACACTAGACCCCTACCTAGCTGGTTAATACCAGCTAATTGACAAATCAAATCTAAAGGAGTTTACCATGTCCGATCCGATAAAGTACAAATACAACCCCGAGATCATCCGTGCTGTCTTTACGACTGATTGTTGTGTCCTCACCCTACCCCAAGCGCAAGGCTTGCTCAAGCTACTGCCTAGCACGGTTCGTATTTACTCTGTGCGCCAGCAAGGAGTCGAGAATTGGCTACAAGAGGGGATACATACTCATCAGACTATTGGCTACACAATTTTGTCTGAGGACGCCCCGGAGACTATTACCTTGCCAGACGAGGAATTACCTTTTTAGTTTTGTAGTTCTTTTGTGACAGGCTCAACTTGGTTGGGTCTGTTTTTGGTTTGGGGAGGGAGGCCGAGTACTTGCTCGTAGCGGGCTTGCGTGCGCAGAAAGATACTGTCGGGGTCAATATTATCTTCGATCTCTTGGAGAGTCAGATCACGCACTTTATCGAACGCCATAGCCTCATCATAGGTTAGATCGCGATCTAATTTTTGGGCAAGGTTACGCCCCATAAGCTCTAGTTTAGTAGCTTGTTCGATGATTTGCACGTCCTCTAGACTCATCTCCTCATAGAGTTTGTTGATTGATTGCTCTGGGTTCATGTTAATTAGTTCTTAAATGACTTGGTTTCATCTTCATTTTGGGGATATCTTCGGGCAACCATTCATAAGCCCCACCAATTACCAAGGTTTGCTTATTCAAGGTCAGGACACCCAAAAAATAGAGCTGACCTCGATACACTACCCGCAAGTAAATCATGTGGCTGTCTACCTCAATATGTGTTCGGCTAAGATCAAGCCCCTCATCTTCCAAAGAATTTATGGCCACTAAAACGGCGTGCTTGAGTTCCAAAGTTTGCTTATCCCACCAGTCCTTAAAATCAGCTAAGAAAAATACTTCGGAGCGCATAAATAAAACGCAGATAGTCTAGCATCTTGAGCAAACCTCGCAAGTAGCACAAAAACTAACTTACTTATCGTAACCTGCTGTCTGCAAAGTGGTTTCGGGAAGAACCACACCTTTTTTTACCCTGAATTTGGCACAAAAGTCGTCGGGAGAACCATCTATTTCGATAAAGCCTATCTTTTCGTCGATGTCTTCTAGCTTGATGATCCGTTCGTAGGTGGAGTAGTCGTCAAGTGACCAGACTATACCGGCACTGTCCAAATAAACCAAATCGAATAATTTATTATCGAACTCAGCAAAACTGACATTCAGCAAATACTTTTTTAGTTTTTTGGGATGGCCATAGAATTGTGAGCGATCAAGACCCTGCCACAATTTTTCTTGTGCTTGCTCGACGGTCAAACGCTCAGGGTTGTCAAAATCAAGAATTTTGCGTAATGGCTCGTAGATGGCTTGCGTCTCAAAGGCGATGGGGATTTGCTTTTTCTCAGAGAGAACATCTAAAGTTTGTAAATTATGCTTGCGGTCAGCTAGCTTTAGTAAAAATACCCGAACATCATACATCCCAGCCCAAAGAATACGCTCGATTTTGTCAGTAAAAACTTGGTCTGGGAAAATATGAAAATTTTGCCCACGTTTATTCATGGCATCCACCAAAAATCCAATGTCTCGACCAAACTTGTCATGGATAGTCTCAATAGAGATACCCTCGACATCCTCAACGGTATCGTGTAAATACCCAGCAGCCGCTAACTCGACTTGGCCGTACTTCTCTAGAAGCATGTCCCCAACGGCTTTGACGTGTTCAATGTACGGCTCGCCAGTTTTGCGTGCTTGCCCTGCATGTGCTTGGTCAGCAAAATTGTAAGCGGCAGACAAAATCACCTCGTCTGTGGGGTTGGTCATTTCATCCGAACCCTATCAAATAACCAAATTTTGGCAAGACTAATTGACAACCTAGCCAGTTTTTATACACTGCACTAGTAGTATATGGAAAAAATGGGGAAGATTAGAACGCTTACGTCAGAGACTGACTTACAGCAAGAGTTTTTAGCCAATTTCCGACAAAACCACAGTATAGACCAAAAATTTTTTTATCTTGATGAGGGAATTGAGGTTTATGACAATAAAAGCCGTCAATACGTCAGAAATGGAGAGAACACCCATACAGCAGTTTTCCATAACTCCTATTGGCCTTTTTTTAAGAAAAATTTCCCTAAAAAAGATCAACATTTTGCTTTTATCAGTATGGGGTGTGGGAGTGCTTTTCGGGAAAAGTCACTTTTAGAAGAGATGAAAAATGCGGGCTATTCGTTTGCCTATCATGGGGTAGACAGTTCAGCTCGGGCTTTGGAGCTTGCTCGAGATGAGCTAGCTGATCTGGACATTGAAAAGCATTTTTTTTGTGTTGACTTTGGAAAGAATCAGTTTTACGAACACATTAACGAATTTCTTAAAGGGTTTGACACTCGCATATATGCGTTTTTTGGTGGGACAATTGCTAACCTAGAACCTTTTTACGTGGCGGACATTATGAATAATGTCATGCAACCTGGAGATATCCTTTGGTCTGATGTTGCCGCTCGAGACCAAGAAAAACCTCCCTCCATGGAAGATCACCGCCTGTGGCTAAGATATTTAGAATACACACAAAACCCGCGAGAAATTGATTTAATGGCCATACCCTTAAAGTCGTTAAATATCCCTCTTGAAAAGGGGATATTTAAGATTCGCCTCACACCCAACAAAGACATCGCAAATACTGTAAAAATACAATTCTATTTCGAGATTGAAAAAGAACTACAATTCACATACCGAGGTCTTACTCTAAGGTTAACCCCTCCACAGGAAATAAACCTATATAAAGTGCAGGTTTTTGATGGAGAAAGCTTGCGCCAGTTTTTTGACAAACACAATCTTACACTTCTCGATAGCGATAAGGCCCCAGGGAGGGAGCAGCACTTTTTTGTCTATAATCCATAAGATTGATCGCGCAAAAAACACAAAGCAACTTAGCGAGAACTCGATAGAATGTAAAAGTTTCTGCATATATCGCAGTTGTGCCAAATATCTTTGAGAGACATAATTTTAGTGAGCTAGAATCCACAAAAGAAATCTCAATCTAACACCTCGCTAACAAAAATTATCTAGTTCTCTAACGCTAAATTATTATACTGGAAACTTTAGTCATTTAACCTGTAATTATCAAACGAGTTCGGAAGGCTCGGAAGGAATCAGGAAATGACTAACAAAACACTCAAAAACCTCGCAACCTTAATCACAATCGCAGTAGTTTCAGTTTTAACCGCATGTGGCCAAGTAGCCACCCTACCTACCCAAGTACAAGATGATCTCTCACCTCTAAGTGGTGAAGCTACCGCAACTGGCGTACACAACGACATGCTAGCCACCATAAATGAAGTACGTACCCAAGGCACTACTTGCAACGGCGTAAGTCGCAGTAGCGTAGCTAGCGTTGCTTGGAACGAAGAACTCGCCGGAGCCGCCAAGACCCAAGTAAAAGACCTCCTCAACCGCGCTAACAGCGGTGACATCAACCTCAACACCCAAGCCCCACCACACGTAGACTCTGCTGGAAACCGCGTTGACGATCGTGCTGACGCTCAAGGCTACAACTTCAAAAAAGTTGGCGAGATTTTAGCCAGCGTATCCAACGGCAGTGCCTTTATCAACGGCGTAATCGCTGGCTGGCAAGCTAGCCCCTCTCACTGCAACGCCATAATGACTGGTCAGTTCGAAGAAGTTGGTATTTACTTCGAAGACGGCGTATGGGCAGCAGTATTCGGCGACCCCAGCTAATCAACCTAGAAATTTAACCCCGACTGAATTTTCCTTCCCTTCCTTCCTTTTACCCCAGCCCAAACGCTGGGGCTTTTTTATTGAGCAACCCACCCCAAAGATCTGATATGCTTCTCACACATGGACAAGACCTACTCGCTCATGCTTCACGGAGGAGCGGGCACTATTCCAACCCCAGAGCACTTTATTGACAGCATTACCTCAATCCTAGACGCAGGAGATAAATTACTCAGGAACGGAGGGGATGCTTTAGATGTGACTGCACACTGCGTTGAGTTACTAGAAAACGACCCCCTATATAATGCCGGAGTAGGCTCTGTCCTCACGAATGCGGGCATTGTAGAGCTAGACGCCGCGATCATGGACGGGGCTACCCTCGAAGCTGGGGCTATTGCCGGAGTACGCCACATCAAGAACCCTATCAAACTAGCCCGTGCTGTCATGGAAAAAAGCGAGCATGTTTTCCTCATAGGAGACGGAGCGAAACAATTTGCCCGCGACCACCAAATCGAACTAGCCCCAGACGAATATTTTTTAACCCAGAAACGGGTGGAGCAACTTACCAAAGCACAGCAAATTGGCAAAACCGTGCTTGATCACTCCGAAACACAAAACCAAGACAAAATGGGAACTGTAGGGTGTATTGCTCGTGACACCAAGAGCAACCTAGCGGCCGCAACTTCTACCGGAGGCACTACCAATAAAAAATATGGTCGGGTAGGGGACTCTCCTGTGATCGGATCAGGCACATTTGCCGATAACGAAGTGTGCGCCGTATCAGCTTCTGGCTATGGTGAGCATTTTTTGCGAACCGTCCTAGCCAAAACAATTGCTGGCTTTGTTGAACATCAGAACATGAATGCACAACAGGCCGCAGACGCAGGAATTAAATATCTGGTTCGCAAAGTAAACGGTTTGGGTGGTGTCATAGTCATTGACCACCAAGGAAATTGTGCTCGCGCACTCTCGTCACCTGGGATGATAACGGGCAAGCTTGAAAATGGTAAACAAACTGTTTGGGGGAGGTGAAACGGGTATTGAAGCTGAGCTAGAAAAGGTTATGATGAAGATATGAGATTCGAATCACTGCTACGTGATACTGTTTCGCTACTAAAGAAAAATGGTGAGACCCACACACAGATAAAGGCTAATGTACAGAAGAATAAAATGACTATTCACCGCTCAGACCTTTTGATTGAATCAGGAGATCTAATACAGCGTAAAATGTCTAATGGTGGAGAGGAAATTTACGAAGTAATTGATCCTGGGTATCATGAGAAAGGTCGCCTGATACCAGCAGGTTATCAAATGGATGTAAAAAAGCTTGGCTTAACTGAATCTGAAAAAGCCGTTCAAAGCATTACATATAATATTTCAGGTAATAACGCTCGTATCAATCAAAATTCTGTGGACAATTCTGTAAATGTTGTTCATTCGAACCAAGAACTACTAGAATATATACAAGCACTCCGTGAGGAGGTTATACGTTTGCAGCTTGGTGCTTCTGAAACAAAGGAGGCAATGGAAATTATAGATACTGTTGAGAATCAAGCAAATAGCAACAATCCCAGTAAGACAGTAGTTAAAACACTTCTCAAAGGACTGCCCCATGTTGGAAATATTGCTTCAATTGTGAGTTCAATTGTTTCTTTAATAGGTTAAGGGGTAGCAAGTGAGGGGTTTTTGCCCAACATCTCAAAACTTTTTGAGAGAGGCAAAAAGAGATGATGATAGTAGTTTAGGGGAATAAACTTACATCATGTCGTGAGTATTTTACACATTTTGTGTGTTGGGGTTTGATTTGAGGGAGGAGATAAGACCATTGTAAAATCATAACCCCTTTCAAGGGGCTATGATTTACTTTGGAGGTGGCTAAGCTTTGCTAATGATTAGTACTAGGATAGCCAATCCTATGGAAATAACGCTTAGAAGGAACGTTATGTCTTGCATGTGTCACCTCCATTCTTTTCGACATTATTAACTTAAATTTCTAAAGTATGTGTATCGTTTAGATTTGTAATTAAATAAGTGTCCAGAATCATCAAAGATGATGTGGCAAAGCTGGTTATCTGAAACCACGGTAGAACTAATTAGTCCCTATGTGTGTAACAGTGATCGCGCGAGGTTTGTTATCAATGTTTGGGAAAGTGACAAAAATGTAAAAAAGTTTTACTAAAAAATCAAAATAGTTTTACTATTTTGTATGGTTTTTTTAGCTCATAAATTGGTGCTTTGCCGGAAAGAAAAAGGCTTGACGCAAGCAGAATTGGCGTCGCAAGCTGGTGTCAGTACCCCCACAATCGTAAATTTAGAAAAGGGGAAAGGTACAATAGCTTCCCTCACGAAGTTTTTAGACACTCTCAAGGTTGAGATACGCGGGCAAAACTTGCCAGTCCACAATTTTGTCGGGTCCCAAATAAAAGAGCTACGCCAAAGTCGCAGTCTGACACAAAAACAATTGGCTGAGAAAGTCAACACCACCCACCCAACCATAATTGCCTTGGAGAGAGACTACCGGGGGAGGGTATCTACCTTGGACGCGGTTTTTCGTGAGCTACGGGCGGCCATCTATCTCGCTCCAAAGGGAAGCAAAACCACCACCACAGAATTAGCTAGCAAAAGTACAAACCAAGCCTGGACATCACCACCCAGCTTGCTAGAAGCTATATACAGTGTTTATAAGAAGATAGATTTAGACCCTTGCTCACCGACCAAGATTAGAAAGGTCGCGCCAGTCAAGGCCAAGCGATACTACACCAAGCAAGAAGATGGGCTTGCCCAGCCGTGGTTTGGGGTTGTCTACATGAATCCACCCTATGGCGTAGAAATCAAAAAATGGGTCCAGAAAGCCAGCCGAGAGGTAGCCAAGGGGAATGCCAGGACAGTTATCGGCTTGGTCCCGGCCAAAACAGATACCGCCTGGTGGCTTGATTCTGTGACGGCCGAAAACGTCAAGGTACTTTTTCTGCGCGGCAGACTCTATTTTGGTGGCCACCAAAAAGGCTCCGGGGCAGCTCCTTTTGCGTCAGCCTTGATTCTTTGGGGTGTGAGCAAAGAAAAATACCGGAGTCTTCAAAAGGCTATCCCCAATAGCTATTTTCTGGCTTGAGGCATACACAATTAGAAGATACTTTATAATCAAGTTATGTTAGCGCAAGCAATGCAACCTGTCTGGAAAATGCTAGACCAGCTCTCAAGTGAGCTTGACCAGTTGTGGGAGGAGAGGAACAAGCTAGAAGGGGTATCAGATAATGCTCCTGAATTATCTGATGAGGAAGTTGGTGCACTTGGGATACAACCACTAACCGGGCCGTTGTCCGAACAAGCAAAATTGTGGAATGAACGGATCAAGCTCTGGAATCGACAATGGGAGATATCTAACGAGCTTGCCTGGCTCCTGGAGGGATTATTAACGCCCACCGAGCAGGAGGAGGCACAGGAGCAGATACATTTATGGGACCAAGAGATGAAGCTACTGCAAGAGCAAAAAGTCGCTTTGCGGAATGCTAGAATTTAGCCATGAATACTGATTACGACTACCGCGATGACATCACTCATCCAGATATGATTTTGGAGACATTTACCCTCGACTGCGTACTTACCTTGCCCCAGGCCAAGGGTTTGTTAAAACTTTTGCCGGACACTGTGAGGATATATACGGTTTGCTCTCAAGGGGTTGAAAATTGGCTCCAGGCTGGGATACACACGACCCAAACGATTGGATTTAGCATTTTATCCAAAGACGCACCAGATCACATTGTGCTTCCAGATGGAGCTGAGGAGGAATAAATAAAGACTGGGGCTAGATGGGTTTGAGAGGTTTTATATGCACATTAGTTTTGCCTATGTCGATGAAGAATTTATTAAAACTACCGTTGAAGACGGGTATTACACTAGCGAGGAGGAATTAGTTAGAGACGCGGTGCGCCGTTTACGAGAGTCTTTTAAGAAGCCCAGAAACTACAAACCAAAGATTGAAGACAAACCCCAACCCCCAACGCATAATCTCAAACTTTACGAAAATGATTGAGGCATGTAATCAAGGTTAACGACTACCTGTGACCGGAAAAATGGGGGATGGTGCAAAATATGTTGATATTAAAGGGTTTTTTCTTGTCGCACATTATTAGTTTTACGACATGAATGGCAAAATATGGCTTAGAATAAGGGTTTTAGGCAATGCGTTTTTGTAGTTCCACATCCTCCATTTGCGAAGCCATGAAGCTTGCCAGCCGGTTAGCTTTGTTGTTTGAAATGTTGCCCTCAATATCTTTCTGGTTTTTCTTTTCTCCTGCTAATTCTTCTTTAGTCCTTTGAAAAAATAATTTGTGTTTAACAATAAATCCCTCCATCATTGCCTTGTTTTTGAGTTTTAATATCTCATTTATGCGTCGCTTTTCCTTGCGAAATAATTTGATAAATACATCATAGGCATTTAGTGTCTCAATGTACCTCTGATGAGTTGTTTGAAAAATTAGAGCTTTGTGGTGTCGGTCAGCCAAGATAAAGTCAGTAATGCGACGATTGGCGAATCGGGAAATAACGTGGCCGAGGATAATTTCCTCATCTCTCGTTCGATATTTGATTGAGTATTCCTGGATCTTTTCGTTATCCTGATTTATCACATCTTCAAAATCCAGGCTATGCTTTTTACACAGTCGCTTGAGGATCGTGATTGCGTTTTGCTTTTCTCCATCAACACCATGTCTGGCTAAAGCAAGTATTTTGCCGATTTTTTCTTTATTCATGCTTGGTTTTTACAGTAGGCTATCTAACTACCTTGCTTATTGTGGGGAAAATCCTCGTTGCGAATGTTTGCTAACGTATTTTGTGCGTCATGCTCGTTATCAATAAGTTTACAGAAAATACTCCCTTTACGATTTACCCTAATTACACTGTGTGGAAACATTAACCCCATATTTGTCTGTGGTGAATATTCAGTAAACACTGACCAGTCATGTGTATCTTGTGATTTGAGATGGTCGATTATTTCATTCAAAGTTGTGTCTTCAATTGCCCCATATCTAAGCAGGGTGTAGGATATGCTGTCTATGTCATGAGGGCTTGACCCTATCCTGATCGCGTTTCTTGTTGTCATATATCAATTCGTTTAGAGGCTTTACCGTAGCTCGAGCAAAAAATTTGTCAAGGCATGTTAGCTCTGTGACTCCCCTGCCCTGGATTATTTGATGTTGATTGTTTTGTCGTAAAGCTCATCACTCAACCACATACCAGCCACACATAGTTTGTCTAGCTCTGCTTTCAAGTCTGGGAAAATACCATCTTTGTGGGCGGCCAGCAAAAAACCAATGGTGCCGGTAACTCTCAAATTATGCCCCCGCGCTACTTTGCAACCTGCTTGGTCGTCTAATAGCGTGAGATTGGCTTGCTCTTGGAGAGCCAAGGCAATTGTTGATCGCTCTCCCCTCCCCAGCCGAGTTGACACTTGGTCCAGAAAATCTTTGCCAGGAGTACTTAGCACACAGGCTGGGGTTTGCATGAACTCTAAGATAGAGTCTTTTTCGTAACTGGTTTTGGCTTGGATTTCTTCCCGCACTACCTCGGGTATGTGTACTTGGATTGGCAGATCGGTCAGCAAACGCAGACGCTCAATTTTCGCTAGAAAAATTAGCGGGCTGGTGTTGCTAACAAGTTTCATTTTGCCAGGGCTAGGAACTCCGAAGCGTCGGCGACTTGTCTATCTAACTCTTCTGGACCACAATTAAAAACCGACACCTGAACGCTCTTGAGCTTATCAAGAAACTCAACCCGCGCCATCCCCGCCAAGACAGCCGCCGCGCCAGAGTCAATCTCCCCCAGCTCGTAGAGCTTGGCGGCGGCCATGAACTTTATTTTTGCGTCTAGATCCTCGGGGTTGCTGTCAGTAGCAAACTCCTTTGGATAATTGACATTGATGGTGCGAGTTAGTGTCTCGGACATGCTCATACTCTACGCTCTCAATGTGTTTTCGTCAACGCACTCCCCTGCCCCACAAACTTATCAATTATTTTTATTGCGTGACCAAGGCCATCTTTTCTTTTTTGGCTCACTCCCCTCTTGAGATTTTTGGCTATCAGATTCAGATGTAACCTCCTTTTGGGTAGTATCGTTTTCCTTTGCTGGTGCT
>CBDCVN010000011.1:0-13443 GCA_965223045.1 Trueperaceae bacterium | reverse complement strand
TGCTAAAATTAGGAATCTTACTCGCTATCAAAGTTTGAACATTACTTATTTGGATGAATATAGGGCTGTACTGGAAGAATTAGGAGTTATTGGTAATGCCTAAACCAAGGAAGAATGTTATAGCTGTTTCTTTAGACAGTGATAAGTCAAGTGCTGAACAAGCTAAGCAAGCTGAAAAACCGAGTGTTAAACAAGTTGATGAGGGTAGTTCTGAGCAGGAGATATTACCTAAAGTAGAAAAACAGGTTGAAAAGCCTAAGAATGTTAGGGGTAAGCGTGGGAGTAATGAGTATAAGCAAATTAATGCTTTTATTTCAAAAGATTTGCACAAGGAAATCAGGCATATTTTGATAGATAAGGATCAAGATCTTAGCAGTATAGTAGAAGAACTTTTACAAACTTGGGTGCTTAAGCATAAAATTTCTAAATAATTAAAACTTGGGTAACTAGTAGTTTATGACTATTGGGAGTGCTTTAATCATATTATACTAGTACACTAGCTTGTTAGTACAATAGTAAGCTAGAAAGCTATAAGACTAGAACAATAGATTACTAGTACACTAATAAGCTAGAACATTAGTACCATAGAAAACTACTATCCTAGAACAATAGATTACTAGGAGTTTAGTAAGCTAAAAAACTAATACATTAGGACAATAGAATATTAGAACAATAGTAAACTAGAGAATTAGTACGCTAGGACACTAGAATACTAGTACAATAGATAAATAGTTTGATAGTACGCTAGTAAAGTAGTACCTTGATATAGAGGAATTATGTATTCCTTTAGGGTGTACTACTAACTAGTTCTTGAGGAGGAATTATGAATCCAGAACAGTTTGTAGGACGAGATAATGAGATACGCATTCTCACTGAGAATGCATCAAAGAGTCGTTCTAGTCTTGTTATTGGTGAGGCTGGTGTAGGTAAATCGGCTTTGCTCGAGCTAACTCAACTAATTTTAGATGACCTTACAGTAGTTGTTTACACAACACGAGTTAATCCCTTTGGTACTTTCTTGAGGGAGTTGTTTACTGAGTTGTGGCAGGCAGGCCTTATTAAAATTGAAAATAAGGAGGGGAAAGAAGATGGCAGTTTGAGTGGAGCACTAAAAACCTTTGGTAGGCTTTGCCCAA
Source organism: Trueperaceae bacterium (assembly GCA_965223045.1). Lineage (GTDB taxonomy): Bacteria > Deinococcota > Deinococci > Deinococcales > Trueperaceae > CBDCVN01. The sequence goes on along the minus strand of CBDCVN010000011.1, from coordinate 12,307 downwards.
ACAACGATGCCAAAGCCAAGTATTTGGTGGATGTCCTTAGAGAGAGTCCTAGACTGGTAATAATGATTGATGATGCCAGTGGAGTTACACCAACAAACAGACCTTGGCTCGAGCAACTAACAGAACACGCCACAGTAATAACCTCAGTAGATCCAAAATACCTAAGCAAGAACGGTACAAAGAGGTTTTGGAAGAGATTCGATGAGGTACAGCTCGAGCGCTTAACAAAACCAGAAGCAAATGAGCTTTTCAGTAGGTTGATAGAGCGTTACAGAGTAAACGCTGATGAACCAGAAGTCTACAAAAGGAAAGTAATCAATCTAGCACAGGGTTCACCATTTGAAATGGAAAGATTGGTTAAGTACCATGCTTCCGAGACTATTGTAAAAAACCGCTGAGCTGAGCGAGTATTCTCAGAACTTTGTAGAAAGAGATGAAAAGGGAATTGCTTTAGCTCCCATTTTGCTAGTTTTTGCAGCATTGGGTATAGCTTTTCGCTATATTGCACGTGCACAAGGTGATCTGGATTTGTATGTAATTGGTGGCATTAGCATAGCTGTGTTTCTGGTGATAGGACCGTGGCTACGTCATGCACTAAAGCCTCGGAGCTCTTCATGAGATGGCTAGTTGTTCTTTTCCTAATTGGGGTTTCCTATGCTCAAACAGATCTAGACACCTTTTTTACTTCTTCTGAACTTGAGGTTTTAGAGCATTTGGTGGTAGAGGCAGGAGTACACGATCTAGCTATACAGCAGGCATTAGTTAATTTTAATAGAGAAAAAGCTTCCTTAGAAACGTTCTCTAGGTTTACAGATTCTTTGACTATTAATGGTGGAGCTGGTGTTGAGGGTGATATTTATGGACAGGCAATTCCTAAATATGACATCAGCATTAGTTTGGATCTTATTAAGTTAATAGAAGTTGAAGACAATAGGAATGTACTACAAGTTGCTTTAGATACTGCTAGACGTGATTGTCGTACTAGGGTGATTGATGCCTTTATTGCTTACAAAGTAGCGCTAGAGACTTCTGAGGCAGCTTTATTAGCGATGGATGGGGCTGAAACTAATCTGAACATTGTTGAAGCTAGGTCCAAGATAGGTGAGGCTAATCAAGGTGAGTTGGTTAATGCTAAGAAGGGTGTGGAGGATGCCGCGGTTAGATTACTACAGGCTAATGGTCAGGTTATTAGTACGCTCGAGCATTTGGCTGCGGTAGTTGGAGTTGCCCCGGAGATGGTTTTAGCAGAAGTAGAGAGTACTGGGAATAGGCAGGAGCAAGCTGATAGCAATTAGATGCGTGCAGCAACACATTTGGCGTTTGCAGGGCTTACTGGAGTAGTAGCTTCTGGCTTTGGTGCTGACCTCCACATAGCTAGTGGAGCTGCCTTAGCTGTTGGTTCACTTTTACCCGATATAGACACACAACACTCAGGGCTAGGTAGGTTCATTACGCCTATCAGTGGCAGGATTGAACGTGTTTTTGGGCACAGGACGATCACTCACAGTTTATTAGGAGTGGTAATCATAGGCATCCTCAGCTTACCAGTACTGTGGATTTACAATCCTGTGTGGGTGTGGCTGCTGATAGGAATGCTTACTCACATTGTTCTAGATGCTGGCAATATCACAGGTGTTCCACTACTTTATCCCCACAGAGTACAATTCTGGATGGTGCATAACCGAGCTTGGCGAGTGCCTTATGGCTCACCAAAGGAATTCATATGGTTAGCAGTTATTAGCCTCACCACCGTTGCTCTTGTACCACTTTCGCTCGATGGGTTCAGTCCGTGGTTTCACCGTCTATTGGGAACTGCTTATGGTGCTGTTGAAGATTACAACCTTTGGCATGATGACTATGAGGTCTGGGCAGAAATAAGAGGGGAAAATCTTATTACCAGCGAACAAATAAATGGCAGATACAGAATCATTGATGCACTCTCTACAGAGGCTTTTTTAATCGAGGATGAAATGGGTAGAGCATATTCGGTTGGATTGGGAGCTACTAATGACATTACTAGTCAAAAAGTCAGAGTGTGGCGTGGTGAACCCATCATCTCTAGTATTTACAGGCTTGATTTGCAGGGTAGATTGGTTTCTGACCTTATAAACTCCTTGCCCAAGGGTGCTAAACGTATTTACATCAATGCAGCATTCAACATCGACACTGATGTAGATACTCCTCCTGTGGTTGGTTACTTTGAGAGGATCAAGAAATTTGGGCAGGAGTTTGAAGCTCGAGCTGCTACGATAGGAGACTTTGCACCTTTAGCAGATTACGTAATCGAAGGTGGTTCAGCAGTAATTAGGGCTGAGTATAGTCCTGACAATGCCAATCTAGCCGAGATACAAACTAACAGCATTCCAGACTACGAAAGTCACGTATTATCTATTCCAAAACTTCTAGACATATCTGGGTTGGTTGTTGAAGTTGGCGACAAAGTTGCTAAGGGACAGTATATTGCTCGGTATATTGATGATTCTCAGATTGAGATTAATTTGGCTGAGCTAAATGCTGCCGAGGTTAAGATACCTAAGCTCGAGGAAAAGCTAAAGCTTGAGAAAGAAGCTCATCAGGCTAGATTATCTGTTATTCGGCAAGATATTACAGCCGCTGAAGATAATATTGATAAGACACGTTATCTGGTTGAGAATGGTGCTTTGGCTCGAGCCCGATTACCTGAGGCTGAAATTGAGTTGGAGAGGCTTAAAAGCCTAGAAGTTGTTGAGCTTACTGCTTGGACTAGTAAGAGGTATGGTATTGAGAATGAGCTCGAGCAGGCTAGGCTTACCGTGGCAAAAGCTAAGCAGGCTCAGGAGAAAGAGATGGATGAGCAGTGGGTTACCACTCCTGTTGCTGGGGTGGTTTCTGATATTCGTGTTGTGGGGGTTGGGGTTGATGGGGTGGATCTTGAGGTTGTTTTGCTCGAGCAGAAAGAGGAGGAAATTCCTTATCTTGACTTATCTGCGGAAACTACGGTAGTTAATGAGTGAATGGACAAGTATGTGGAGAAAGATAAGCAAAACAGGCCTACTCGTGACCAAACTTCTAAGTGGTGGGGAAACTTCCAACTTGAAATAGGACAAATGGGCTTTTGGCAAATAGGGCCAAGCAGTTTTTCCATTCACCGTCTAGAGCAAGAATGGCGCATTGTTTATAGCGAAGGCACTGATCTTTTTGGCAATGAGCTTGTTGTCAATGTACCTTTGCCTTCTGATGAAGACGATACAGCTACTTCTTTACGTCGCTACATGTTTCAAAAAACGTACAGCAATTTGACTTTAACCCCTGTGTTAGTAGACCGTCCTGTGGTGGTGCGTCCAATAACTCCTTTTTCTATAAGAGAAGGTCAAGAAGTTACCTTATACGTTACTACTCCACTTTGGATAAAAGTAGAAGTAGAAGGAGCAACTTTGCCATTGCGTGAAATTCCCACACTGCGCCTTTCAGATACGTGGTTTGGCAATGATACGCTAAGTGGTGAGCTTTGCTATGCTAGTCAGCTAGCAGGTCGTCTCTCGTTCAGAGAAGTACATAAACTTCCCTACCGTGTAATCTCACCTCTGCGTGTACGCAATCGTAGCTCAAAACCTCTTTTAATAGAGCGAGTAAAACTTCCTTTGAAATATCTTTCTATTTATGACTCTAAAGATCACTTCCTGTGGACACAAACTGTGGTACTAACACATGAGCAAGATAGGACAAAGCTTAATCTCAATAGAACTCCCTTGGATGCAGAAATAGGAGAAAAAGTTAGTGGCCCTAGGCAAAAACTTAAAGATAATCTTGTTGTACGGGTTTTTGAGCGTCTTAGAAATAAAAAGATTGCTCGAGCTTAAGGTGCAAAATCCATTATGTTTTTAATAGATGGCCTAGTAAAGGTTTTTCAATTTATTGTAGAAACTTTGAGGCTCGAGCACTTTTGGAGCAGTTTAGGTCAAAGACTCAGTGGTGAGCAAGGCTCGCTTTACTTAGGTGTAGCTCTTAAGCTAGTTGTTGGCTTAATACTAGCAAGGATTATCCATACTCTAATTATCAGGGGTTTTGCAAGGCGTACTCATCCACAGCATTTAATGCTGCTGCGTAGGTCTATTGCCTATGGAGTCTTTAGTATTTTCCTCTTTTCAGCTTTGCAAGATCTTAATGCTAGTACATGGTTACTAGGAGCAGCAGGCCTAATTACTATTGCCATTGGTTTTGCTTCTCAAACATCAGTGTCCAACTTAATTAGCGGTCTTTTCCTAATAGGTGAAAGAGCTATTGAGATAGGTGAAATCATTGAAATAGAAGGTACTATAGGGGAAGTACTCTCAGTTGATTTGCTTTCTACTAAGATACGTACCTTTGACAACTTATTAGTTCGTGTTCCTAACGAGACAATGGTTAAAACTAAAATCACTAACATGACTCGTTTTCCTATAAGGAGAATAGATTTAGAAATTGGCGTAGATTACCAAGATAACCTCAAGCAGGTAAGGGAAGTACTTTTTGAATTAGCTGATAATAACCCTCTAGCTTTAGAGGAACCAAGGCCCTTATTTTTGGTCAAGAATTTTGGAGACTCGGCTATAGAGTTGCAATTTTCTGTTTGGACAGTCCATGCCAACTTTTTAGAGCTTAAGAGTAATCTGCTTATGGAAATTAAGGAAGCCTTTGAAAAGTCAGGTATAAATATACCCTTCCCTCAAGTCACTTTTCATACTAATGGAGTAACAGCTTCTTTTGAAGGTGTAAGAGGTGATGAATAAAGGTTTTTAAACTTCAACACTTATTCAACACTTGCAACCATACACTGTTCCTCAACTTTGCACTTTCTTTGAGTTAGTCGCAAATCATAAAGATAACGATGGAAAAGTTATGGTGTCTCAGTTATTAAACTCAGCAGCTTTCTTTCGTGACTTAAAACATGAACCTATCCTTGTCACCCATGCAAAAGGGGTTTATCTTTACGATGAAAATTACAAAGCATATCTAGACGCTGCTTCAGGAGCAGCTGTAGCTTCTCTTGGTCATGGTCGTCAAGAAATTGCCAAGGTACTATTTGAACAAGCTCAGAGACTTTGCTTTGCCCATCCCTCTAAATTTGCAACTAAGGTAATGGTGGAACTTGCTGAAAAGGTAGTTGCTCGAGCACCTGAAGGTCTGACTCGAGTTTACTTCACATCAGGTGGTTCAGAAGCTAATGAAACTGCTATGAAGCTAGCAAGACAATATCATTTGGCTAAGGGTAATTCTAATAAATATAAAGTAGTTACAAGACGCACTTCTTACCACGGTGCAACTTTAGGGGCTCTTTCTTTAAGCGGTCAAGTTAGTAGAAGGCAATTTTTTACCCCCATGATGCAAGGTGCTCCTATGATTGCACCAACCTCTTGCTACCGTTGCCCTTTTGGACAAGAGTACGATAGCTGCCATTTTGAATGTGCTAATGATCTGGAAACCACTTTGCTTAATGAAGGGCCTGAAAACATAGCAGCTTTTATTGCTGAACCTATTGTAGGTTCTTCTGCACCGGGGCGCAGCCCTCGTAAGGAATATTGGAAACGCATCCGAGAAATTTGTAATAAATATGATGTACTCTTTATTGCCGATGAAGTAATGAGTGGTAATGGACGTAGTGGTACTTGGTGGATGATGCAACAGACAGAAGTTGTACCTGACATGATTACCACTGCTAAAGGTATGAGTGCTGGATATACCCCATTGGGTGCAGTGTTAATTAAAGAGGAAGTTTATGGGGAGATGCCTCATGTTAAAGGTTACTTCAGGCATGGTCACACCTATGCAGGCAATCCCCTTTCTTGTGCTGTAGGTTCAAGAGTAATTGATATTATCGAAAGAGAAAAACTGCTTGAAAATGTGCAGGCAATGGGTGCGTACCTTAAACAAAAACTTCAAGAAGTTTTCGTTGAGCACCCTTATGTAGGCGTCATACGTGGTAAGGGTTTGTTACTAGGAATTGAATTTGTAAAAGACAAGGCAAGGAAAGAACCTTTTGAAGCAGAACTCAATGTCTCTACCAAGTTCAGTCATGCTTGTTTAGATAAAGGTTTGTACATTTATCAAGGTGGGGGCAATGTAGATGGTATACGTGGTGATCATGCTTTAATTGCCCCACCTTTTACTATTACCAAAGACCATGCAGATTTTATAGTGAGTACCATGCGTGAAACACTTGATGAAGTTATGAGCAAAATAACCTTAGAGGCAAACTAGAAAATGAAGATTGATTTTAGCACCATCAAAGCTATCGAGATCTCAGATAAAGTTGCTAGAAGCACTACTTAAGAATGACAGCGCTAAGATCTTATAGGCTAATTTGGCGGCCAAAAAATCACAACTGTGCAGGTATTTTACAGGAGCAAGCTCATTGATATCCGCACCAACTATGTTACATACATTTACAGCCTCAGTTATGATTTCTATAGCATCATTCCAAAACAGACCACCCGGTTCTGGGGTTCCTGTTGCTGCCATAAGGCTCGCATCAAATCCATCTAAGTCAAATGTTAAATAGACTGTTTTCCCTTTTAAGTGTGAGGTGATTTCACTTATATCCCACTTTTCTTTATCCTTAGCCCAATAAACATGAATACGACCACGATTCATCTCTAGAAAGGGAATCTCCTCTGCAGAAATATTCCGTATGCCACAACTAACAAGCTCTACATGTCCAAAATCTAGACAACGCCTGAGTGCTGATGCATGACTATAATGTTCTCCCTCATAGCCATCACGCAAGTCAGCATGGGCATCAAAATGTAGAATAGTTAAATTTGAATATTTTCTTGCAAACGGGCGTATGGCTCCAGCAGTAATAGAATGCTCCCCACCAAATACAAAAGGAAATTTGCCGTCTGTTAGCACATTTGTAACTAGTTGCTCGAGCTGATCCAATGCTTTTGGCAACTTCTTTTTAATTTTTTGTTCTTTTAAAGTAGCTATACCAATATCACGAAATGGCTCGCACCAAAGTTGTTCATCGAATAATTCCACCTCATGACTAGCTTTTATCATAGCTTTTGGACCTTTAGCTGTACCCCTACCATAACTTACCGATGCCTCTAACCCAAATGGGATAATTACTGCTTTTGCCTCTTTATAGGAAACAGCATCTTCTTTATTTAAGCCCAGAAAAGCTTTTTTAGGCTTCATAATGCATTTAGTTATTTTCATTTGATTTTCTTTTCAGTTGAGGAAGAAAGTATTAACTAGAAAATAATGTGTTGTACTGCTTAGCTGTTCGATTTTTCCAGTAACCACGATGATAGACATCACTTGCTAGCAGCGGTAAAACAGAACTAGCTTCAGCGTAAACCATTTGCTCATGCACTGTATCAACTTTACCCCAAGAGCATGCTTCTTTTAGTGTCGAACTCGAGCAAGCACCATCACGTGCATCAGCAACAGTTATTTGAATAGCATATTTGTGCATTTCTGTTTTCTTGCCCAAAATCTCAGCACAAACAACTGTATCTTGCACAAAGTTCTTGGGTACTCCTCCACCTATCATAAGTAAACCCGTGGTTCCAGCCTTGATTTTAATGTCAGTCAGCTCACGAAAATCACGAATGGAATCAAGAGTGAGGTGATTATTGGGGTGTTCTATTTGGTGTTTCACTAAACCAAAACCAGCAGATGAGTCAGTAAAAGCGGGACAGAAAACTGGAACATCCTTCTCATAAGCAAGTTGTACTAATGAATCAGACTTTTTTGCATTGCCCTTAGCTAGCCATTTACCCATTTCCCATATAAATTCACGTGAGCTGTAAGGGCGTGCTTCTAAACTATTTGCGATCTCAAAACTGTATTATCACAATTCTGCAAGTCTTCTTCATCAATATAAGTGTCATAAATCCTATCAATATATAGCTCACGTAGTTGCCTATCATCAGCAAATTGACTACCCTGATAGTGCTTGAACCCCAACGCTTCAAAAAAATCCATATCTACAATACTCGCACCAGTAGCCACAATTGCGTCCACCATATTGTACTTTACAAGGTCGGCATAGAGCTTCATGCACCCAGCAGTAGAAGTGGATCCTGCAATGGTAAGAATGATAGAGCAATTCTTGTCTTGCAGCATTTGGTTGAATATTTTTGTGGCTCGAGCCAAATCCCGTGAAGTAAATGACATGTCCCCCATACTTTCAATAATAGGTCGGGCATCAAAGGAGGTGATGTCAATATGCTTTATTTCACGACTCAGCAGAGACTGCTTTAAATTAGTTGGTGTCCGAATAGGTTCCATAAACTTTCCTCACTACGCAGCTATAATTTCTAATGGTTCGTTGCTTATATGCAAATCATCATACATAGTCATAAGTGGTTCATCACTTACATGAACCACCTCTTGCTGGGGTTTAAAGCCATTAAAATTAGTTGCCATTGTACGTCCATAAGCACCTAGCTGACCAATCTCAATATAATCTCCCTCTTGTATATCACTAGGTAAGTAAAATGGCCCCTTCATAAAATCAAGTGAATCACAAGTAGGTCCATAAAAACTAAATGGCATTAGGTTAGAAGCATTTGATCCTTGTGAACGTATTAGTTGTACTGGGAAAATAAAACCTAATATTCCTGCATCAAATAAACTGCCGTAAGTACCGTCATTAATGTAAAGTAGGTTATTTTTGCGTAGCTCAACCTTCACTATCAAAGACATGCTTTCCGCTACTAACGCCCGCCCCGGCTCTGCTAGTAATTGCATGGATTTATAGCCACTAATCTTGGCAAACTCATCATGAATGGCATCAAAATATTCTTTGAGGTTTGGTGGAATCATACCGGGGTAAATAGAAGGAAATCCACCACCAACATTGAAATAATCAATTACAATTCCAGTTTTCTCAATTACCTCTTTGGTCATGCGAATAGCAATGCGATAAGCATCTGGGTGCATGCATTGTGACCCAACATGAAAACAAACACCTATCTTTTTAGCATGCTTAGCTACTTTCTTTAGCAAGTTAGGAGCAGATTGCAAATTTACACCAAATTTTTCTCCTAGGTTAAGCTCTGCATAAGTATTTGGGATAGATAAGCGAACATGCAAGCAAAGGTCCTTTCCTTTTGTTTCTTCCAGAATTTTTTGGAGTTCTTCTTCACTATCAAGAGAAAAGTTACGCACACCATAGCGGTGATAAGCTTCTCGAATAGCATAGCGAGATTTAACAGGATGCATAAAGTAAAGCGTTGCACTAGGGAAAAGGTAATAGAGATGATTAACCTCTTCAAGAGATGCGACATCAAAAGAGGTCATACCCTGATTGTAAAGGGTCTCCAAAACATAGTTATCAGGATTAGCTTTTACTGAGTAAAGAATAGTCCCGCTAAAGTTATTTGCAAAGAAAGTGCTTGCTCTTTGCAATGCCTTAGGTCTAAAAGTAAATATAGGCTTGTATATTTTGCCATCAGTAAGTGAAGTGATAGATTTTAGGTTATTATCCATTTCTGCTTGTAATATCCTTATTTACTAGATTTGCTAGTATTTGCCAGTTATAAATCCCCATACCTTCTCATATAAATCCTTGGCAATTTCGTTAGTTCTATCTGACTTTCTTTAAATGTTTATAAAGTAGCAAAATAGCTAGTGGTCCCAATAAAAAGTTTATGTAGTAAGTTAGCAATCTCCATAAAAGTATGGGGCCTGCTATTAGTGTTGTCTCAACTTCTTCTGCTCTTAGGCTCCAGCCAATAGCTATTTCAACAAAACCTGAGCCACCGGGAGTAGGCATGAAATTACTTAATAGATTAATTATGTTGAGAGAAGCAAGGATATTGATTAGTAAGGTGTGAACATCAAAAAGAATAAGCAAGCCCCAAAGGAAAGCTGAGCGTGTTAGCCAGCTCAGCATTGTAAGTAAGTGAAGGTTAAAACGTTGAGCTATAGATATAGTACCAAAGCGTGATATGCTCTGCCGATAATTTTGATTAATACGTTTTGTCAAGGCTTGAACCCACTTTTGCTTGCCAAAATATGATAATAGTTGCTTACCTAACTGAGGAAAAAAGCTTAGTAGCACGCCTACAAGAAAAAATAAGGTGCTTAATGCAAGTACTAGAGATAAAATAGTTTTTGGTAGACTTAGTAATTCTGTGTGAAAGGCATAAAAAACACTTAGAGGCACTAGTAGTGCAAAATAAGCCAAATCAAGCAAAATAAGTTGTGCTACAATAGCAAATCCAGCTCCAAAAGGTAGACCTAATCTTCGCAATGCGAAAATAAGTACAGGAGTACCACCTGCATTGCCCGGCATTGTTAAAGCTCCAAATATAGTTGAAAGGTGAACCGTAAGACTTGTAAAAAAGGTGAGTTGAAGGTTTTGGAAACTACAAAGTAGCTTAAAGCGCAACACAGGGAAAATCCAGTGAGCTAACAGCGTTATAAAACAAAAGGCAATAATGTTAGGTTTAGGATTGTTTAAATGATAGGTCTCAACAGAAAATAGAGCTGGCCCAACAAACCAACGTAAGGCAAGGAACCCCAAACTAAAACTTAAACCCAATGCTATAAGGCTACCATACAATGATTTTGGTCTTAGGGGTTGATTAATCACTCGAAAATCTATGTTGCTGCTGCAACATGCCCTCCCCCAACAGAAGCGGAAATAATGAGTATTTTAGGCCTTACTGTTTGAGACATTAGCGTATTGAACTTATTAAATAATCCAAAATGGCATTTGATTTGTAAGCAACATTTTTCTGCATAAAAGTAGGCAAGTAAGCTGGCTTAGTTGCTATCTTGCGCTCAATTAGTTCATCAATGACATTAAGGTACTCAAACGAAGTTTTACCTATGAACAAAGTGCTGATTTCTTTCTCTTTATAAATCTTGAGTACATCTCGCAAACCTTTTAAGTACAAGAAATCTTTAGTAAAACCGCCACCTCGGTATACTCGAGTAGTCAACTTAAAAGCATCATTATCCTTAAGACCATAATCATTCATCAGAACCTTAAAAGTTCTAGCAAAGTCATAGTTCTTAAGCATCATTCTTATGGCTAGTACTCGCAGAGCCAGCTTTTTTAAGCGAGACAAACTTAAATTGCCTGATAGGTACTCACCTAAGATAGCCAGTCCCTCTTGAGTATGGGTATTATTTGGTAAACCTAGCTTAAAGACTTTAAGTTTTTGTAATTCGCTGTTGACAGTAGTAACCATGTGTACGCCTAGCTCATGATTAATTAAGGCCTTGAGTTCTGCTTGGTTTAGTTTGATATCTCTCTTAATTAAGATAGACTTTCTGGCATTATCTACCATTGCCGAAGCAACTATTTTATCAGTCAGTTCAACCTTACAATAAAAACCATATTTGTCTAAAGCCTTGATAAAAGCATCTTTAACAGCAGTAGCATCAAGAGTTTTTTCTGATTCTGCTTCAAATTCTTTGGCAAACAGTAAAAAACTAGCTGTTTCTACATCACTGTATCTAGGCTCACCATAATACCTAAGTGAGTTGTAAAGGAACTTTTCAGTACCAACAGAAGCAATCAGGTCAATTTTAGTAGCATAGGCATCAATAACATCTCTATAAAGCTGTTGGATGCTAACATCACTGATATCCTCAACTGGTAAGCGATAAAGCTTTTCACGAAACTCAAAAGGGTTGATGTCGAGATGCCTATAAGTAAAAGCAGGTGTATAATTGTAATTTTTAGAATAAAAGCGTTTTCTTTCCCCTACTAGGTTCTTAGGGTTGATATAAAATAAAGTTTCAATTCCTCTACATAGTTGGTAAAGTTTCTTATCAAGTGCTATTAAAGCAGGCTCAATACCTGTGGGTAACAAAACTGCTTTCTTAGAGTGGTCTTCTTCCGTGTAGTGCTTTGAAAAATAAAGAGCATTGCTCAGTATGGCTTGTTTAAGCCCTTCTTTAAGTTCAGTAAAAACCAAAGGATAAAGGTCTCCCGTCTGCTCATTCATAAAGACCTTTTTGATCTCTGTAGGTAGTACTAAGATGTTATTAAAGTTCTTACGTATAAAAGTAGCTAGATAACCTCGTCCAAAAATACCTCATCACTTGCTGCTCTTACTTCGACATTAGTTATTGCGCACGCTGCTAGGGTTTTTATCCAGTGCTCTATAACCCTTTGCCACCTTTCTTTACAAATTTGCTCAGTGCCAAGGTTAAATACTGGAGTATCTTTATCCAAGCGCTCATAGTTGTGAGAGTGGATATCATAAACCAAGCAGTTGCCAAATTGGTTGTGTAGTTTTTCCATTAATGCTTTAAACACCCTATAAAAACTGTGGTGTTTTTCTAAACTAATTGACTTATCCTCTTCACTCAAAGGAGTTTG
>CBDCVN010000010.1:0-2643 GCA_965223045.1 Trueperaceae bacterium | reverse complement strand
TTTTTAGAGGAGCCCATCCAAATGACTTCTGTTTCATCCTTCATAGTCAAAAACCTGTAAGAGATACATACCCCATAATATACCCATATGGGTATATTTGCAAGGAAAATACCCAATATTTGTTCAAGAAAAAAGTTATATCGCTAAGCGAAATAAAAGGGTATCATAAAAGCACCCTTTAAGGTATTGCCCTGACGAGTTTGATCTAAAAGCCTTTATAACTTAGGACAATGTTTAGGTGCGCCAGACTCAGAAAACATTTGTCAAAAGATATAAAGAGTGAATCTTTGATTCTCCACCAAATCAATAGCCAATCAAGGGTATCTCTATCCTGCGGGGCTGGTTAGTCGAATTCAATCCAACCAGCATCAATCAATTGTTTCACATAGTCAGATGTGTGTTTGTGCAGAGTGGATATACCATCCATCAAAATAGTATGATCATCTATTACGGAAACAGCTGTCGGAATACCCTCTGATTCAGTTAACCCATCTGGAAATATTTTAGATGATAACAAGGCATTGCCACGCAGGGTATCTTTTATTTCTTCAACACGATCATTTAAATCCGATGCTAGTGCTTGAATCTTCTCTTTTGTGATTTCCTTTGCCGTAAAATGAGTCTGTACAGGAAACCATGGAGAGAGGTTAATACTTGCTTCCCCTTCTTGTCCAATTGAATCTCGTACATTGACAGTTAAAGTAAAACTTACAGTGTCTGCGGAGTTTGCCACACGCAAGTGATCGTTCAATGGCGTTGCTAATGTCCCCATCGGGATTTTGAATTCGTCACCTGGGGAAGTAATAACCTCCGAGTTGATTATATTGTTTGGCGTACTTGTTTCAGTACCTAGCAAAGGAAAGGTAGAGATTTTGATACGATGTGGTAGAGTCACAGTCGAAGCTTCTCCTTTGTGATTATGTGTGGTTGACCATTTTATTGTTACTGGTCCTGGAAAGAATTCTTCACCCCCTACAATCCTAATTTGGAAATCAGAATATGCTTGTTCTTTGATCGCTACTGCAGATACTGCTTTGCCATCTGGACTTGACCAATGACGTGTTCTGATTGAGCCGATAGGGGTTGAATCTGGGAGGTAATAGCTTAAGTGCAAAATTGGTGTTGGCAGATGCACGCTTGTGCTGCCTATCATTTTCCGACCAGTGGCATCTTGACCCTTAACCTCGATGATTGTTTCCTTGGTAACATCTACTTGAACAAACAAGGCTTTTCTTCGTTGCTTAGTATGAAACGCTTGATCTGGACTAATAGTCCAATCATAATGGCGTGTGCTATCTAAATCGTCTTGGAACTCGATCCGTATTCGTCGTTGTAGCCCTCCTCTTGGACGTGCCTCAGTTCGTCCTAGCCACTGCCAAGAAAGATGCACGGTTTGTGGAGGCAACATGTTAACCTGTGCTTGAGGAATAACCGTAAGTTTTTGGGAAGCATGACGTGCCTGAGCTGCACATAAGCGAGTATATTCTCCATTGTGATTTCTCACCCATAGATCTATAGGCCAAGAATTAACAGGACGAATAGGATTGTCTCCAAAGGCTCCCACACTTGAAATACGCCCAGACAAACCATCCATACGCTCACTGGCAATTTTAATTATGTGCCAAGCAATGATTAGGAACCCCTTATCTTGCGATTTATACATTTTGGCATTATCAGCCAAATGTTTTGATGAAGGAAACAGTCCTTGGTGATCTACCAGACCAAAAATCTCTGACTCTAAATTCCTAAGTTCGTCAATAATGGTCCTAATTGCTTTACTGTGTTTGAGGGTGGATAAGAGTTCAATCAAGGGGGCAATTAAATCCAAGATAGGACCAGAACCCAGACTAATGCCTCCTTCATTTCTTGGTTTAGGAGACATCTTGTCGATAACTCCTTTTAAACGTAAAATAATTGCCAATAAGGGAAGGTGGTCAATCCCGAAAAGTGTCGTTTTGTCTTGATAATCCCGCAGGTGGTGTAGAAGAGCATTCTCATCAGATCGGCTGAGAGCATGCAGAAAAGGATGTGGCTCAGGCACAGGCCAAGGTCGAGAGTACTTGTTGGAACCATGATATCGAGTGTCTAACGAAATTGATACTGCATCTGTTATGGGCAATGAGCGGCGAGTCCACTGTGACTCTGTCCAATCCAAGAAAGGCCATAACTTGAAGTCTTCAGGGTTATGGTAGTCAAACCGACGCCAAATTACAGACTTGCTTGCTGGTTGTAGAACAGCGACCACGGAATGAGATGCTGTAAGAACACTATCTGGATCAGCTGTTAAGCCCGATTCAGTTCGTTCTTTGGGGTTCGTTGTGCCAGGTAACACTTTCCAAGCAGGCATAATAGGTTCTTCATCCAAATAAAGTACCCGACCATCGGCCAGTAGAATATAATAGGTCACTACAGTGTGATGCCAGTTACCCACTGCAATATCAAGTACAGATGCCTGTTCGGGAAATGTGGATTCTCCCAATAAAACTCGACCTAAAGCATTCCAACTGCCATGTAGTGACCCATTCGGTACTATGTGAGTCCGCTCGAGCCAAGAACGATACCATATAAGCCACTTACTCATTAGTTCTTTGCGATTAGATGGAAGCGTTGGAATAGCATCATAATGGAGATCAGGAACCGAAG
>CBDCVN010000009.1:0-31831 GCA_965223045.1 Trueperaceae bacterium | reverse complement strand
TCTGAGCCTTTTAACGACCTACTCAGGTCGGGCTTTTTATGTTTGTAAAGCTTTAGCTAGGTCTTTAGCGATATAAGGAATTGGTTCAATAGAAGTACTAACAAAGGGTAACTCAATACCAGCCTCAAGAATCTTGGAATAGTACTTTTCAAACTTTTTAGTATCTATAAACACAAGACTGTCACGATGCTCTGAGTCAAGAGCATATTGATAAGCCTCGCTAACATCATACTCAAAACGTTTAAAACACTTAATCTTGACCCCCTTACACACATCCTTATTACCTTCTTTCTCATACCGAGTTTTAACAACATCTCTAACTTCTTTTTCTGTCTGTTCTAAAACTTGTTTCTGTAATTCAATATCAGTGATCAAAGCACGATGGGATTTTGTAAACTCTGCAAAAAACTCTTTGTAACAAGCTTCAAGCTCAATGAGTCTCTGACGTTGACCTGCAAGATTATGGAGAACTGTAATAAGCAGATCAGACTGATTATTATTTGCTTGATCCATAAGTATTCCTTTCAAAATTTCCTGTAGTGTAAAATCGTAATGCCTTATCTAAATCTCTAGATATATGTAATTTCATTTCAGAGTAGGTAAAAACAAAAGGTAATTCCACCCCTGCCTCAGCCATCTTGACGCAATGCTTATCAAACTCCTTAGTATCCAAGCACAAAAGCCTGTCACGATACTCAGAAGTAAGTGCATAATGGTAAGCCTCGTCAATATCATAGATAAAACGTTTGGGTTGACCAATAGAAACCCCAGAACATACATTCCTGTTACCAGCTTGCCTAAAAACTATTTTTGCCAATCCCCTAACTTCTTTTTCTACACCTATCAAAGCTTGCTCTTGCAACTCAATATCAACAAGCAAAGCTCGGTGAGACTTCTCAAACTTCCTAAAAAGTTGTTTATAACAACTTTTTAGTTCACCTAGTCTCTTACGATGTCTAGCTAATTTACGAAGAGCAGTAACTAATGACTCTAACTGAATCATCTAAGTTCCCCAACAAATTCACCAGCTAATGAATAATCCTCCCTTTCAACAAGGGAGGGATCACAAATAAAATCCTCAAAAGAGTAATCAGAGTTCCATTCTAGTGACTGTATAAGTTGCTCGAGTTCTTCCCAACGATCAGCATCAATTTCAATATCTAAACAGTACATAATCCCTCCACATACTCCCGTGCCACACGCTCACACGCATACCAAACCAATAAATTCTTAAAAGTATCAGGATCATCCAACATATCCGAACGCTGAAAAGTAGCTATAAACTCAGAAGTATTCTTATAACCAAAATTATCAACATCCTCCCTCAACATCTCCCAAATCTCACCCTCAAACCGTTCATAAAGCTCTACACACTCTTTAGTGTAGGTAATATAACCAAATCCACAATCAGCACCATGATTAGCAATGTCTTGGGCAGATTCTCCCAAGTGCTCAATAAACCAATCTTTAAAGCTCATATTGCTTCCTCAAGCTTCACACTTTCAGAAACAACACCACTTTCAATCTGCCCAGAAACACAGTCATAAAACTCCAATAATTCTTTAGTCTTAACAAAAACATCCCAAGCCCACAAAAAGACTTTTCTACCTTCAGAACAAGACTCGTCAAACTTAAAGTCATTAACAAAATCATTTACAGATTTAACAAACTGCTCGAGCAACTCATAGTTACAAGCAGCTTGCTCCAAAGTAATAGGAAAAAGCTTCTTAAACTCAAAACCAGCCATTTTTCCCTCAACATGTTTTTGCTCACCTAAAACAAGCGACCTATCAGTAAGTTTAGTTAGCTGTGGTAAAGTATCCACTGCTCACTCCTTTCGGGAGTCTGCGACAAAGGGACTGCGTATAGTTTACGAGACAAGCGCAGTCTCTAAATATTTAAAAACTCCCTGCTAAATTCAGTTAGTAACGACTAACCTATATATAACTATACTAAAAATAATATAAGATGTCAAGTAAAGAATTTTAAAATAGGCTGATCTGTAAGGGTATACACAACCAACCAGATACCCTAAAGAGCTCCAAAGATTTCCACCCTATACCAATAGGACAAGCAGGTCCAGCAACCCAAACAGGCAAGCCAAACCCCAAGGCAGTAGAAACAGCAAGCCCCGTACCCTTACCAAGCACACCACTAGCAGAAGGAAAAGCCAATAAACACTGAGAACCAGAAACCACAGCTCGAGTACGAACAGCAAGAGCAGCAGAAACAGGTAAGTCAGAGAAGTCCAAGACAGAAATAATAGCCAAAGAAGAATAAGGCACTAAAGACCGCACGCAAGCGTCCACACCCTGAGCACACCCCACACGCACAGAACCCCCAGCAGCTAAAACCCCCGAGGTAACAGCAGGCACACCAAAAGGCGAGCCATGCCGAGAACCAGCAAAAGCAACAACACCCCCAAGAGGTAGAGAGGCAGGGCTAAACACCCGACCACCAACGAGCCACAGCCACGAGTACAGAACGAGCGCCACGCACACGCAAGAAGAAACGCCCACTAAAAGAACGAACAGCTACAGGAACACCAAACTCCTGAGCGATTTCCCCAGCAGCACAAAAAGCCGAGAATTGAGAAGCACCAACAGGTAGGGCAAGAGCAAGAGAAGGAGCAGCAAAACGAGCCCGCTGGTTCCAAACCCAAGCACAGCCAACACAACCAGAAACGCCAACCCCAACAGAACCAAGACGAGAACCAAGAACAGAAGAAGCGGAAAATAACCTACGAGACATAAAACACAACCTTTCTGAAAACTAAAAAAGAAAAACAACCAAAGAAAAACCAAAAAAAAGAAAGAAAAAAAGAAAAACAAAATACAAACAGCACTTTCTTAAAAAAATAAGAAAGCCAAAAGTAAATCAAGCGAAATAGCTGTCAAGGGAGCAAATAAATGGTAAATAAAGAGAAAACTAATCAAGCACTAGCGATGACCCCTTGACAGTGACCCCCAGTGCTATAATGGGAAATCTTGTTGAATTTCCTAATTTTATAAGTACTAAACCCCCTTAAAAATAAATTAGCCCTTGAGTATCTTAAGTACTAACCTCGAATGCTAGTAGATAACTAGTTAAGAAAACCATTCTGTAAAGCAAATCAGCATTTTATAAAGATATAATTAACCTATAAATCTAATTGCTTCTTATCAAATTTGGAAATTGCTTACTAACATCAGTCCTAAGATTAGTAGATTATATGACAAGAAATCGCTTTGGTGACACAGCTATCACACTTTTGTAAATGTGTTGACATATTCTAAACAACTAGCATTCGAGGTTACTAAATATTGGAAAAGTCCTAAAATAATTTAAGTTTGGTAGGTGATTCTTACCCTTTCTACAAGTTCTGAACTTAGTTGAATTTATGAAAACCATCAAAATTGCTGTATCCTAAGTATAGTGTGGTGCACTAAGGTAGTGAAGGAGGAATTATGAATCCAGAACAATTTATAGGACGAGAGAATGAGATACGCATTCTTAGTGAGAATGTGATAAAGGATCGTTCTAGTTTAGTAATTGGTGAGGCTGGTGTAGGTAAATCAGCTTTGCTAGAGATGTTTAACTACATATTAGAAGATGATGTAACTATCCTATATACAACACGAGTTAATCCTTTTGGAACCTTCTTAAGGGAACTTTTCACTGAGTTGTGGCAGGTAGGCTTAATCAAATTAGAAGGTAAAGAAGAGGAAAAAGACGCTAGTTTAAGTGGGGCACTAAAAACCTTTGGTAGACTCTGCCCAAACAATGATGCTAAGGCAAAATACTTGGTAGATGTCCTTAGAGAAAATCCTAATTTGGTAATAGTCATTGATGACGCTAGTGGGGTCACACCTACAAATAGACCTTGGCTCGAGCAACTAACAGAGCACGCTACAGTAATAACCTCAGTAGATCCAAAATACCTTAATAAGAATGGTACAAAGCGATTTTGGAAAAGGTTTGATGAGGTGCAGCTCGAGCGCTTGACAAAGCCTGAAGGAGAAGAATTATTTAGCAGGCTAATGGAGCGTTACAGGGTAAATGCAGATGAGCCAGAGGTTTATAAGCGTAAAGTTCTCAATCTGGCGCAGGGCTCACCATTTGAGATGCAGAGATTGGTTAAGTACCACGCTTCCGAGACTATTGTAAGAACTGCTGAGCTGGGGGCATATTCTCAGAATTTTGTGGACCGTGATGAAAAGGGAATAGTCATAGCTCCTGTCCTGTTACTGTTTGCAGCACTTGGTATAGCTTTTCGCTACATAGCAAGAGCACAAGGGGATTTAGACCTGTATGTATTTGGTGGTATAAGCATAGCAGTGTTTCTCGTGCTAGGTCCGTGGTTGCGTAGCGCACTCAAGCCACGTAGCTCGTCATGAGATGCTTTTTCGCCTTATTTCTTTGCTTAACCACTTTAATCTTTGCCCAAACTAATTTAGATACCTTCTTTAGTAATGAAGAGTTAGCTGTACTTGAGCAACTAGTAATAACTGCTGAGTTACACGATTTAGCTGTGCAGAGAGCACTTAGTGAACTCAGAGGTAATCAGGCAGAGCTAGAAACATTTAACAGAGTTACCAATGCTTTAACTATTTCAGGTGGTGCAGATGTTGAGGGTGATATCTATGGTCAAAGCAATCTTGGCTATAATATCAGCATTTCCTTAGACATCATCAAGCTAATTGACGTTGAGGACAATACAAATGTTTTAGATGTAGCTGTAGATTCTGCCAGACGTGATTGCCGTACCAGAGTGGTGAATGCTTTTGTGACCTACAAAGTAGCTGCTGAAAATGCTGAAGTGGCAAGACTAGCTTTAGAAACTGCTGAGGCAGCATTAAAGGTGTCTAGTTCTTTGTACAAAGCAGGTAGAGCTACACAAAGTGATTTACTCAATGCACAGGAGAAGGTAGGTCAGACAGCAGTAAATCTCCTAGAAGCCAATGGTCAGGTAGTTGTTACCCTAGAAGAATTAGCTGCTGCGGTGGGCATAACTCCAACTGAAACACAAGTAGTTATGGGTGAGCAGTTAGCTAGAAGATGAGGGCAGCAACGCATTTAGCAACGGCAGGGCTTACTGGTGTCATAGCTACTGGTTTTGGAGCTGACCTGACTGTAGCAAGTGGAACTGCTCTAGCTGTTGGTTCACTATTACCTGACATTGATACACAACACTCAGGTCTAGGACGTTTAATCAAACCTCTTAGTGGTAGGCTCGAGCGCACCTTCGGACACCGCACAATTACTCACAGCCTGTTAGGTATGGTAAGTCTAGGTATTCTGACCTTACCACTCATATGGTTATATGCGCCTGTGTGGGTGTGGTTACAAGTGGGAGTGTTTACACATCTCCTACTAGATACAGCCAACGTTACAGGCGTACCTTTCCTGTACCCACTAAGAACACAGTTCTGGATGCTGGGTAACAGGTCATGGCGTGTGCCTTACAGCTCACCAAAGGAGTTTGCTTGGTTAGCAGTAATCAGCTTAACCGCACTGGCATTGGTTCCTCTCTCAATGGATGGTTTCAGTCCGTGGTTTCATCGAGCTTTAGGAACTGCTTATGGAGTTGTGGAAGACTATAACCTCTGGCATGATGACTATGAAGTCTGGGCAGAAATACGTGGTGAAAACCTAGTCACCAGTGAGAAAATTAGTGGTAGATATAGAATCATTGACATACTCTCTACCGAGGCTTTTTTAATTGAAGACGAGATGGGTAGAGCTTTCTCTGTAGGATTGGGAGCTGCTAACAATATAACTAGTCAAAAGGCAAGGGCTTGGCGTGGTGAACGCATAATTACTAGTACTTATCGACTCGACCTACAGAACAGGCTTATGTCTGACCTTATAAACTCTCTGCCTAAGGGTGCTAAGCGTGTGTACATAAATGCTGCATTCAACATAAATACTGACATAGACACACCTCCTGTAGTTGGATATTTTGAGAGGATACAGAAATTTGGAGAAGAGTTTGAAGCAAGGGCAGCTACAATTGGAGACCTAGCACCACTAGCAAACTACGTTATAGAAGGTGGCTCAGCAGTAATCAGAGCAGAATACAGTCCTGAGAATGCTAGTCAGGCTGAGATACAGACAGCAGCAACGATACCAGACTATGAAAGTCACATACTATCTGTTCCAAAGCTTCCAGATATATCTGGACTAGTTGTAAATGTGGGTGATTATGTTGCAGAAGGGGAATATATTGCTCGGTATGTTGATGATAAGAAACTTAAAATCAATGAGACTGAACTTGAGGCAGCTCGAGCCAAGATACCTAGATTAGAAGAAAAGCTTCTGCTAGAGGAGGAATCACATAAGGCCAAGCTCAACATTATTAATCAGGATATTGCTCGAGCCAAAGAAGAACTAGCCACCACGAACTATTTAGTCAATGAGGGTGCTATACCGAGAGTAGAACTAGTGAAAGCCCAAGCAGACTTAGAAAAAGCTGAAGGGCTTAAGGTTGCTGAGTTAACTGCTTGGACAAGCAAGAAGTACAACATAGATGGTGAGTTGGAGCAGGCTCGGCTTACCATTGCTAGAGCTGAGCAGGCTCAGGCTGAGGAAATGGATAAACAGTGGGTTACTACTCCTGTGGCTGGGACTATTGTTGATATTAATATTGTGGGAATGGGGATTGATGGGGTGGATGTTGAGGTTGTTGTGCTCGAGCAGAAAGAGGAGGAAGTTCCTTATCTAGATTTGTCTGCACAGATAAACGATTTAGGCAGATAAACCACCCACCATTGTTTCTAGAGTAGCTTTTTAGGTAAAAGTTGCTACAAAGGAGTTCAAGTGAATTACCCACCAACTAAAGTTTCAAAATAATTGCAAATTGATCCCATAATCCCTCCTCCTTTAGAGAGTGCGTCAAACTTAGATGCTTCACTTATTTCTTCAGCACCTTTTTTGGCAAGTTGAGCTGCATCGTCAAAATCAATAGCATCATCTATCAAGTCTCTAGCAGAGCCAAAATAAGGATTCATAAAGTCATTGTCTGGATTTGTTGATAGTTTCCTTGCTTCATCACGTGCCAGTCTAGCAGCTTTTTCAGCTTTCTCAATTTTTTCCTGAATTTGTTTGCTTAGTACACCCTTATTACGAAAGAAACCCAATAATTTCTTTTCGTTAATTGCCTGTTGTGCTAGAGCCCAAGCTTCCTCAGCATATTCAGCAGCACTTTCTGCAGCCTCGCTAATTTTTCCAGCAGGTACATCTGGTCTTGTTTGGAAATTTCTAGCTTTTTCAGCAAATGATCTACCAAGTTGAGCAAGTTTATCAGACTTTGCTAACATATTACTTAATGCCTTGCCTATTTTAGCAATTCCAAGCCCAACAATAGCACTAATAGCAGCTAAAATAGCAGCACAAAGAGCACACCCAAGTTCGCTTATTTGTGATCCTTCTTTGATACAAGCTGTGTATGTAGAATGGGCTGTTACTAGAGCAAGTACAATTTCAATTCCTATGACTATATATTCTAAAGCTGTACCACCTAAACCAGGTTCAATAATTCCTAATGTTTGACCTGTGTTTAGATCAACACGCCACCAAGCTGCCAAGTCGCTTTCTTCTGGTAGATGGGTAGGCACTAACACCGCAAAACCTGATTGAATTTCAGCTCTTAGTGTGTTTTTAACTGAATCATCAAGGGATATTTCATCCAGTTCTTGTTCTGTAGTAATTAACTTAGTAGGTATTTCCTCAGCTTTTACACGGTCAAAGACTTCAGCTGTGTCAACATAGCTAAGTACCTCTTCCCCTCCTTTAAATGACTTGCCTTCCATTTGTGTTTCCCAAACACCAATGCGAACAGCAAGTGTTGGATTAAAGACAATTTCGTCTCCACTAATAGCAAAGGTACGGCGGTAATTATTTACAATGTCTAAAGTGATTTCTTTGGTGTCAACCTCCCCCAATGTTTGTTGATAGATCATTAACGATGGCTCTGAGCGATAAGCTAGTTCTCCAAAGGTATTTGCACCTTCATCAAATATATTGTAGATGTCAAAGTGACCAAGCCAAGGAAGGTATGTTTCTACGTTAGAAAAGCCTTCTAAGCCTTCTTTTAGCACTGCGGTTAGTGTAGGGTACATTTTAAGAACTTGCTCAATTTTGCGATCAAAGATATAACCCTTAGAGTAAGTACCTGTTGATAGCATGAACGTGGTTGAAGCAGTGAGTGCTTTGACTATATCTTTACGGTCCATAGTTTGTAGCTCTGTAGAACCTGCAGCCCGTGCAACGTCACCAATACGATCAAATACGTAGCGTTTATGTTTTGTTTCTTTGCCATCTGGTGCAATGAGTGTGTACTCGAACCAATGTGCTGTAAGGGTAAAAATATCGTCCGCAACTACTTCAGTTTCTTGACCAAGAGAGCCTATAGCACCAATAGCTTCTTCTGTCTGTTGAGCTGTACTACGAAAAACGCCAGCTGTTGCATCGTTAGATACATAAGGATCTAGCAAGAAACCTTCGAAATCAAAGGCTTGAACACCAGAAGGCATTTTACCGTTGAGGATGGGTACAAATGCCTCTGAGTTATCGAGAATGTTTTCAACGTTTGTTAAGTCAGTGACAGCACTTACTGTATCTGGAATATTAGTGTAATTGAGGATTGTGCCTGCCATGCTAGCAGTTGGTTGTTCCCAAGAATCCATTACAGGAAGAGCCTCTATTTTTTCTCCTTGACTTCGCTCAACGAATGCTGAGAAACGAAAGTGGTGTTGTAAGTTTTTAGGTAGGCTATCTGTATAGGTTTCTGCTGCTGTTGGTTCAGAAAACGAGCTAGTATCAACAAAACACGGATGGGCTCCAGTCCACGGGTCGCTTTCACTAATGCGATACTCCACCCAGAAGTAGTCACTGGCTTCTACAACCAAATTATCAAGGAATGAGTCGTCCCCTAAAGTTTGGTCTGCTTCTACTACTTTGTCAATTATCCATTCGGCATCTACCATAGCTTTTAGATAAAAATCTGTGGTACTCAGGTCAAGAAGAGAGTCAGTAATTTCTGAAAGGTTGACTTCTGTGGGTTCTTCACCATAAGCAGCCATTTCATTGAGTGTTTTTTCCATGCCTTCTAAGTTGGCAAATGGTTGTGGTGGTGGTCGGACTGTATTCATTTGTTGAATGAGCAGTTGTGCTTGCTCAACAGAAAGTGAACCTCTAGCAATTTGTGTTTCATACCCAGCATTACTCAAAATCTTTTGCAACAAAACCGCTTGATCTAATGCATTCCCTGCCCGACTCATCAACGTTCCCTGTGCACCACGAAGCAAACCGGGGTACTGCTCAAAATAAATGTTATTACGTACCCAATCGACAATAGTTTCAGGGTCTTCAAAGGCTAGCTCAAAACTAAGTTCCTCGACATCAAACTGCGTTCTATCAACGTGGCTACGAAGCTCCTCTAGCTTTTCCATAAAGAGGTCTAGCCTTTCTAAGGCTTGCTCGTATTCACTAGACTCTGTTTGGGCTATAACGAATTGTTGTGCTCCCGGGCTCAATAACAAAAGCCCAAAAGAAATAACTAGAGTTAAAAGCCTATAGAAACTTACTTGAAGTGTAGATAGCATATTAATCCTCCTAGGATTCATAAAATTGAATTTTGCATATAAGCACTAACCCAAACGAAATAGCGATTGGAAAATAACAGCTATAAAAATAAGTTCTGGAAGCACGTAAAGTATAAAAAAGCTTATAAAAGAGGTTAAAAAGCCTTTGAATACAGAAAATCTGTGTGCTTCTGCTACAGTTTGCCATTGAATATAAGTACTCCATAACACAAGCGCTCCAAGGAAAATTAGTAAGGGCAGATTTGCATAATCAATAAGTTGAGCAGATAGGATAAATGTTTTGTCGTATGCAAATATAGCTAATACTGTAACCAAAAGGCCCTGTAGCAAAATCACAGTACTCCAACCTAAAGCCGTGTACATTTCGTTGCCACTTCCTTTACCACCAAACCAACTACCAAATCGCCAAAGAAGTTTGCTGTGAATGTAAAAGCTTACTGCAGCTATGATTGGCCCTGTAAAAATTCCTAGTATTCCAAAGCTCGAAAATCCACCAAGAAGCCCCAAAATCAAGAAAATGATTATGCCAACATAGTCACCTTGACCATAATCTACACAATCTAAAACATTACGCACAACTTTCCTTGGCTGATACCAGATGCGTAACCACTTATGAGGCAGTTCTACAAATGTTTTTGGAACTGTAGAATCTTCATTGGTGTTTCGCTTTGACTGACTAAGGAAATCTGGATCTGCTGGAGAGCCATCTTTTCCAGTGCCACATTTCCAACAACTGTCGAATGAGTCTTCTATTTCTTCTTTACAATTTGTGCATGTCCACATAAATCAACTACCTCAATCTTTTAATTGGTAAGAATATAAATCAAACCTATTAATCCACCAATTAACAAGGCCCCACCAAAACCATATAAAAGCCAATATTGTCTGTTTAATGATTTTACAATTTCTTCTTCATCTCTTGTGCTTATTAAAAACCTGCCCTCGCCTTTGGTAATCACTAAACCATCATCATCTTCAAAAACGTCACCTAAAATATACACCTGTTCATTTGGTTTTATAGCCCACACTGTCAGCCTTGTCAGCTCCGAACCAGAAGGCAAGTCTATATTTAGACCACCAAACTCCATAGATAAGGGTATAGGTAACTTGAAGCCTTGCTCTGCTTCAGATACTTCAGAATGAACTTCGGGAGCTTCAATTTGTGCTTTTGCGGGATTAAGCTTTATTTTGCCAGTTTCATCCTCAACAAAAGCAGGAGCCCAAAATTCATTTGTATCAATAACTTTCCATACCCAACGTGAATCTCCATCAGCATCACGTTGACGTTCACGCCTCTCTACCATGTAGCTGTAGTGAACACACTCACCAGCATTACCCGGTCCCTGTAAAGGAGAATCTGTTATCAAACTACCTTTAATTTCAGCACGCTCATTAGCTTTTAGGTAATTAATTCTAGTTGTACTAGTGCCTGATATTTCAGATCTTAGCTTGTTAGTTCGCCGACTGGCTAGCAACATACCTATGCCAGCAATAGCAGCTATACTGGCTAAAACAATAATCCAAATCACTTTTCACCTCTGGAAGTAGGAATTCCTTAATCACCACCACTTAGGTATCCACGTAGATATCCAAGCTCCAAAAAAGAACAAAATTATAAGCCCTCCTAAAACTCCAGCTCCACCACTTTGAAATATTAATGAGCACAGTGAAATTCCAATAAAACCAACGAAGCCTCCAATTATTACTATGAAAGTAAAAATCAACCCAGCCCAAATCCCGTCATGTAAATTATT
Organism: Trueperaceae bacterium; assembly: GCA_965223045.1. Lineage (GTDB taxonomy): Bacteria > Deinococcota > Deinococci > Deinococcales > Trueperaceae > CBDCVN01. The sequence goes on along the minus strand of CBDCVN010000009.1, from coordinate 20,493 downwards.
AGAAAGCTCAGGAGAAAGGAATTTTAGAAAGGGTGTTTTAGACATACACATTCCAAAAACAAATACAGCTATAAGAACTCCAAGAAATGCACCACCTCTAAATATAAATGCGAAGAGTGCACCTCCAGCAATACCAACTAGGCTTCCTACTGTTACAATGACAGTAAAAACTAGTCCAACCCAAGCCCCGTTTTGGGGTTTATCATAATAATTGTCATATGTTAATTCTTGTGGCTGAGTCAGTATTGGAACACCAATATAAGCAGATAACATTTCTGCTGACTTTTTAATATTTTTTAAATGACTATGATCCATTATGTTAATTCTCGAGGCATCTTTTAATACAATATTTAATTCGTAGCTGTAGTAGGTAGTTTCCTTAGCGGCTACATGTTCTCTTATTAATTGAATCGAATGGATATTATCAATATAGCCTGCCTCACTTTCCGATTCATCCATTGCTTGATTAGAGTATTCGCCTTTATAGTACTTCCCAGCAATCTTATCAAAAGTGTGCAACTTTTTTTGATAAATAAGGTAACAGCCGATGAAGGTAGATACGCCACCATGAACCAAAGTTACTAGAAAATACGCTCTCGCTTGGTCATAAATAGCTGATGAAAAAATAGTTAATGTTAGAATACCCCCACAAAGAAGCACATAACCAAATATAATTACCCCTCTTGATAATTTGACTTTCAACTTCCCTTCCTCACTAACCATTTCCGTTATTTTAAACTTTGTCCCTCCGGGGTTAGCAGGTTTCCAACTCACTTTTTTTGCAACTAGATCTGTATCTTTTGCCAAAGTTATTGATTTTGTTTTTGTAGGGGAAGTTTCCAAATGCTCAGTACTGCTTGACAGTTTTTTCATTCCTGTATCCTTTAAAAAATCACTGATTACTGTTACCTAGTTTGTTCCCTTCCATAGCATTCTCACCAATAGTGGGATTTGCTTCTTCAAAAATGGCTATGCCATAGCCTTCGTTATCAAGAATGGTGTTGTTCTCAAGTGTAGGTTCTGCCTCACCTTTAATATGTATGCCATGTAAGCCATTTCCTTCAATGGTGTTATTTGAAGCTGTGCCACCAGTATTTTTAGAATAGTCAATACCATTTTCAGTGTTGTTTCTTATGGTGTTTTGCTCGAGTCTAGGTTCGGCTTCAAAAGAAACATGTATACCAATCTCACTCCCCTCACTGACATTATCTATAGCAATGCCCCCTGAGTTTGCAAGATAAGAAAGACCAAATTGGGCATTATTGCTGAAGGTGTTTTGTTCTATTCTAGGCTGTGCCTCATCTCCAAGCTGTATGCCACTGTGGCTGTTTTCTTCAATAATGTTACTCACAGCTACACCTCCTGCATTTCCCCCATAGTAAATGCCAAGATGGTTATTTTTTAAAATGTTTCCTTCCAATCTAGGTTGTGCTTCGGCTACAAGATATATACCAGCAAATTCGTTTTCCTCTATGATGTTATTCATCGCTGTACCCCTTGCATTTCCACCATATAAAATCCCTCCAGTTCCATCATTATTTCTTAGGGTGTTTTGCTCAAGGATAGGTTGTGCATTCCCAAAAACCCCTATACCAGTGTCATCCCGTTCAATAATATTTCTTATTGCTGTTCCTTCGGCATTATCTTCATAACGAATTCCATATTTAGTGTGATTACTTAGAATATTTTGCTCGAGTCTAGGTTGTGCTTTACCTAAAACAATTATGCCGTTTAAACCATTTTCCTCAATGATATTATCTATGGCTGTACCACTTGCATTTTCTTCATATAAAATTCCACCATTTCCATTATTCTTTAGGGTATTTGTTTCTAATTTAGGTTGAGCATCACCCGAAATATGTATGCCATTCTTACTATTTTCCTCAATGGTGTTATTTACAACTACCCCTCCAGCATTTTCGATATAGGAAATCCCTACAGAATGGTTGCGTATGGTATTTTGTTCAATTTTAGGTTGTGCTTCCCCTGACAATCTTATTCCATCCCAACTACTCTCCTCAATAATGTTACCCACTGCTATACCTTTTGCATTATCTTGGTAAATGATACCGGGTCCAGTATTTCGCAGAGTATTTTGCTCGAGTCTAGGTTGTGCCTCTCCTGAAACCCCTATGCCAATTAAGCCATTTTCCTCTATGGTGTTATCTATAGCTGTGCCCTTTGCATTTTCATTGTAGTAAATACCAGCCTCAGCATTACCTTTTAAAATATTTTGCTCCAGTTTAGGTTGAGACTCACCTGAAATGCCTATGCCATGTAAACCATTTCCCTCAACAATATTACTTAAAGCTGTACCTCTCGAATTTTCCCCATAGATAATGCCAAACATAGAGTTATTTTTTATGGTGTTTTGCTCGAGGATAAGTTCTGCATTTCCCCCTATCTGAAAGCCATCTTCATTATTATCGATGATACTATTTGATACGTAACCCTTAACGTCACCACCAATCCACAAGCCTACCCCACCATTAGTATAATTCCAATAATCATCCCAATTCTCGTTATGCCTTACTCCACCTTTAAACGAACAATCGGCAAGGTTGATTTCGCCACTATTAACCACTAGTACATTGGCAGTAGAATTACCTGTATGTTCAAAGCTTATTCCTCGAGCTACAAATTTCCCATTCCCTTTAAATTCCACTACATGACCGGAGGTCGATGAAGTAATAAAGGTCTTATCTTGCCCTGCACCAATTAACTGCACACTTTTTGTAAGTGTTAGAGGTTCATCCAAAATATAAGTTCCAGCAGCAATTTCTACTTTCCCTCCTTGTTTTATACGTTTTACTAATTCTGTTGTCTCTGGCGTTTCCATAACTGACTTACTATCAGTTTCTGTGCTCTGTGCTTGACTATTACTTGGTGGCAACTCATCAAATACAGCAAAACAAGTCATACCGAAACCTAGACGGGGAATTTCGTTAAGAATCTCACCTTCACGCGAAATGTTTAGCATTTTATTTTCACTAGAAACCCATACAGAACCATTATTTGGAACAACATCTGCATAAGCACCAGCAATATCTTTTACTAGAATAGGCTCACCCCAAAAATCAGAACCTTCCTTAGGTTGGAAAAGTCTTAGTTTTCTGCCTACAACCCAAATATCATCATTTTGTCTATTTACAGTAAGTCTTAGGGGTCTCGAGTCCAAAGAAAATTCATCTGTTATTTCTCCTTCAACATTTATTCTTAGTAACCTATCTTTACCCCTCTCTCTGATATATTTACCTTCACCTGCCACTAAAGAACCATCAGATGTGTAATCAATGGAGATAATGTACCAATCTACAGGGTCTATGGTCCATTTTTCATTAAGCTCTAAATCTAAAAGGCTTATTTCTTGACCAGCCACCCAAAGATTTCCATTATCCTCGTCTACAACTATGTCAAATCCATTATAAGAAAGATCTATCTCTTTTTCTACTTTTCCCGTATCAGCAGATATTTTTTGTATTTTATCGCCACTGGAACTGTTATCGCCATTTTTAATGACGTAAGCATAGTTTTCTTTAGTAATATCAACAGCCCCATAGCGTCCAGAGGAAAGACTCCAAGCCTTAGTTCCATCAATGTTATAGCGTGCTAGTTTGTCAATCACATCATAAGCACTGCTAGAAATAGCAAAGCTGCCATCATCTGAAATGGCGATTATTCTTCTACCCCCAATAGAAGAATCAATGTTTACAGGGGCAATTTCTTCACGCATTTCTCCATCGCTACTCACTACCTGCAAACGTTGACTTCTATCTAGCACCCACAAGAAGTGCTTTTGCAGCTCCTCTTCTGAACTATCAGTTTGTATGTCCTCCATCTGTGTCAAATCATCATCCGACGAAGTGTTGCTTTGTTCTACAAACTCCTTTTGTTCAGGCAATGGAGAATCTTCATTAGAAGTAGCTTCTTGAGCATCGACTTGATTCACAATACTGACAGGAGCTAATAACTCTTCTTGAGATGGAATAAAATCAAACTTTCCAATTGGTAATTTTAAATTACTTTCAAAATAGAAAGGCACTGTCTGTTGTGAAAATAGTAAAGGAAATCTTAAGCGTGTACCAGATCGACTCCAACCAGCAGCATTCTCATGTTTATACTTACCACTAATACCTGCCCTGAAATTAAAAAAGTGCTCAGACAAATTTTTTAAGCAACCGACTAAATAAGCTGACTCAGCCTCTTTCCCAAAAGGAATGGGGAATTTATAATAAGCTGAATAACTTATGACAAGAGGAAAACTTATATCAACCTGCTTATCCCCAAGTTCGATCTCTTTACAATAATCCTCACTAGGTCTTTCTAGAGTGTCTATAGTGTAACTATCAATTTTAAATTGATTCTTACCTTTAAAGTTAAAGTACTTTCTTTCTCCATCTTTAGTTTCCCAACTTAACTCGTCTATAATAAAATCATAGATGTCAGAATAAGAATCAGGGAGAAAAATGGAATTATCATAGAAGGCCTGTGTGGTGTTAGCTTCTAAAAGATCGACATGGATTTTACCATTACCTTCGCCTAAAGAGTACAAAAGATCAATATACTTGATAGTATTAGGAGTGGAATTACTCAAACAACCAAGCATAAACTTTGAATCCAGAAAAGTATTGTAGTAATAGTGCAAATTACTGACAGTGACAGCATTATCTTTTTCTGAAATGGTAACATCATCGCACAAATGTAGTAGTTTAGCTCTACTTTCAGACTCTATAATGGGAAGGGTTTGCCCCCAACCTAGGGTTAATATTGTTAAAAAAACTAGGAAAATTATTTTTCTCATTTCAATTTATACCTTTCTTTTTAGCTCTTAGCGCTCTATTTCCAATGTTTGTGTTTGTTCTTCTAAAACTTGAACATCCATTACATACGTTTCAGTAGCAAGTATGCGTAGTTTATAGTTTCCTACTGGTAACTCTAATTCCTCACCATCAACTTTACCTGTGGTTACAATTTCCCCAGCATCATCAAGCACCTCAAAAGTGATCTCAGGTGGGGCAGTAGCTGCTTGGGTTAAAGAAATCTCTAGTTCCTCGGCTGAATTGGCATCAAAGTACTGACCACCACCAAGCTCAGCCCAGTGCTGGAAACGTTCCTTAGCTGCTTCTTTATCCTCTGCTTCAAAATCGAAACCTATAATATTTAAAATCACGTCTATATCTTGTTCACGCAGAGCTTGAATTTCTGCTTCCACATCACCATCACAAGATTCTTCTCCATCCGTGATAAGAATAACGGTTTTAGGACCACTAGCCCCTGCTAAATCACTAGTTACTTGCTTAATAGAATCAGCAAGGGGTGTGCCTGCATAGGGTTTAGGTTCTATATCAATAACTATGCTTTCTACTTCCTCTGCATCTAAAGGAGCTAGAGGCACTTCTAAATCTGTGCGACAAGTATTTTCCTCACGATTACCAAAGACCCTTAGAGCAAAAGGAACTTCTGCTGGCAAGGTATCTGTTACTAGGTTGCCAAGCACCTCATTGGCTATTACATACCTAAAGCGTCCATCTAACTTGCGCCACATGCTGCCCGAAGAATCCAGAATAACCTCAACAGCAGGGGCATTAGCATTTTGTTCAGTTGCTTGTTCCGTAGCTTGAATAGCCTGTTCTTCTTCAGAAAGTTGCTTGCTAACAACTTTTAACTTGCCAAGGGCAGGTTCGGGTAACTGCTCAGTATCTGATTGTGAGTCAGGAGGTATCTCATCATTCTCTTCACTATCAGCACCTGAATTACCTTGACTCTCACCTTGATCCACTTCAGAATCATTGTTGTCTTGAACAACTTTAGGTTCGATGTAACTTGATTCTGCCAAAATTCTGTAACCTTTAGGACGACGCAAATGGCAAGTAGTCCTAGCGAAACCTACATCTAGCTGACCAGCTGTAGTAATGTGTTGATAAACACCATTGTTAACATCTGCCCAATTTTGCATTAGGTCGTGAGCGTAACCTCTGTGAAACTGCGAAACCTCAAAGGTAAAAATACGTGGCTTGACTTCTTCAAGCTCTTGCCACAATTGTAAAGTAGTTCCGTAACCTCTTGACTTTGCATCAGTAATGAATAAAACAGCTCGAGTACCAACTTGATTACCTAAAGCTCTAGTAACTCCTAGTAAAGAAATTTCAGCATTGCTAGAACTGTGACGACGATCATATTGCCTTATTCCTGCAACTACTTCTGATAGATCACTTGAGAAATCAGGCAAGATAAAATATGGCCCTCTATGGTCAAAAACAGCCAAGCTAACTACTTCACGCCCTTCTTGAACATCTTGTGCAAAGCGAGTAAGTGCCGAGTAAATTGTGGCTCTATAAGGGTTTGTGCTAGGGCTACCATCCCAAGCAAATACCACTGAACGGGGTGGTTCTTCAAGCTTAAGGAAGTAATCACCTGCTTTAACTTGAGCTACTATAGTCAAATTTTGATTTCCCTGCTTTGTAGTTTCTAAAGACACCTCTTGGCCTTCTGCATCCTCGAGAATATATAGATAATTAATTGTTGGATCACCACTAAGTTTCAAAGTAAGCAAATTTTGACCCTCAGGTATAGTTATTTTGTACCAATCTATATCTTTAGCTATTTCTACTGTGCCATTAACACTATTACCTAGTTCAAGAAGTTGAGCAGTTTCTCGACTAGAACTTTCATCTTCATCACTAATAGTCTGAATACTCTGTGATGAATTAAGATGTTCGTAAATGGCAGAGCGACTATAGTATCCCCACTCAGCTAAAGCAGAGAGGTAATTATCATCATCCTCTCTCTCAAAAATACGTAGTGTCTCAGGTAAGTTGTAGTGTCCAGCTTCCAAATTACTCACTTTAAAACGCACATAACGCGCCCAAACAGGTTCAGTCAATGTTAAAGGGATTATTTCAGGAATCTCTTCTTCGTTTGCCACCTCACCACGCTCAAATGTCCAAGTAGTAAGAGATTCCCAAGGACCTGTGGGACTATCAAGGCTGATTTCAATTTCAATTTCTTTGAGACGTTGATCAACTTTACTACTAAAATGGTCAAGCCATTCAAAGCGCTCAATTTGTGCAGCACGGTTGTTATGAAACCCCACTACCCAAGAAAGTGTTTTCCCTTCTCCCAAACCAATTGTAGTCTGATCGCCATTTCCACCTTCAAGACGCTCAGTCAAAATAGGACTACCTGAAGATATAAGTGGTAAAGACCAAACTACGTGACCACCCAATTTAGGATCAGCAATATTAATTTCTTTTAGAGGGACATCATCGCTTAAGAGTTTCCACTCACCTAGACCAATCCTACAGCATCTCCCGCTTTGATTACTCAAAAAGCGTAGTTGAGCATAGCGGGCTTCTACAGGTTCAGTAAAAACGAAGGCTTGTTCTGACGCTCTAGTTTCCAACTCTCCTTTATAAACTAACTCATAGTTTTCACCGTCTAGCGAGGTGAGAATTTCAAAATCCTTAAGTTGCTCAAACTTTCCAGTGTAGGAATTTAAAATTGTTCCTGTTAAAGTTATAGGCCCTTCCCCTGCTAGCTCAATAAAAACACTCCCGTTAGTACCTCTTGCAGATCCTTCCCAGAAAACAACAAAGTCATCAAAAAGGAAGGCGTCATCTTTAGAGCTTCCTTCAGCTAGCTTGGCTCCAAAATTGGTTAGAGCTACATTATAGTTACCTAAAAGTTCTTTTGGTAAAGGCCAAACTGGCAAAGAATTGACAGGCTGTGCTTGGCAAAGAGGCTGTAAACTCTTAGATGCACTGTACAGGTTTAAGCCATCACTAGCTGCCACATTGATTAGTATGGGCTGATCATCCCTAATGTCTGACATGACTTCTAAGTCAAAAGGAATCTCTAATGACTGATTGGCTTCTAGAGTAATAACCCCCTCAAGGTTATTTATGGTAACTCCAATATTACCAGTCAAGGCACTCAACTCCAACTCCTGCTTCTTCTTTGTTAAATTTTTGAGGGTAAGTGCGGCTGACACTTGCTGACCTTCATGCCAGTAGGCAGCTATTTCTTGTTGGTCTAGCTCGAGCGCTAGCTCGAGTTGCCCCTCTTGCTTTCTAGGTTTAAGCACATTTCCATAATCAAAAACCAAATCGTAAGAACGCTTCCCCTTAACCCGTAAAGCAAGTTGTTGATTAATAGGCACACTAAATTGCCAAAGATTATTTTCAGGATCAAAACTAGGATCACTAAGCCAAGCATCAGCATCTAGGTTATAAATATGGAACTGTAAACCTTCACCATCATCAGTTTGAATACGTAATGGTACAGCTAGCTTAACTCCAGAAATATTACTCTCACTTAAAGAAGGATTAGGAACTGCTTCTTTAAGCCAACATTTTCCTATCTCTTCTTCACTACTAGGTTGAACAAATGACCACGCCATGCACTGCTCTTCATCCTCACAAGTAGTGAAGCAAGCTTTAGGATTTTCTGCTTCAAAAGAATGATAATCCTTACCAATTCTGTCTACACCCACCTCAAAGTTGTCACTAGTTTTTTTATTTACCTTATCAATTATTGGTAAAAGGAACCAATCCTCATCACCATGTTGGCCTACTTTTCCCGTTAGCTCTAGATTACTTGGTAGAGGTTTCGCCTGTGCAGCATTGTCATTTGGTTCTGAATCTGGAGGTAGATTAAGAGAGTCTAATTGATTGAGTTCTAATTGATAATAGTCATAGCTAGGAGTATTAGCCCATACAGAAACATAATAGTCACCTGCTGAAAACCAACGTTCCAGAACCGCAGGCTCTCCCTGTTCAGAACTAGCAGTCCGTGGTGCTCCGCTTACATCGAAAGATATAAAACCATCTTCAGGAGGAGAAACTTTTAGACTAATGTATTGATCCGCTTGCAGTGAAAAACGATAATAATCTACATCATTAGTATTGCTAAGCACACCAACATAATTTTGATTGGAACGCAGGGGCATAGCTCGAGTCTTATCACCATTGGGTTCACCTTCTAAAATCCCAGCTGGCCTTGGATACTTACGAGTTATGTCCTCTTCAGGTTGTAGTTGTGGGGTTTGGGTCTCAACTTCAGCTGGCTCATCCTCATTACCTTCAGGCTGGGGTTGGGTCTGAATCGTTGCCTCAACTGACTCGTCTTCAACATCTTCAACCTTTGGCTCTATGTTACCTTCACTGGCTTCTAGAGCTTCAGAGGGGGCTGACCCAAGGGAAATTATTCGCAGGGCATACCTTGCATCTTGACCAACTATTTTAAGGTAATGTTTGTCAGGAAGTAGAATAAGATTATCTAAACGAGAAATACGCTGCTCACTAGCTATTCCTAAATTCTGAATTTCTCTACCAGCACTATCATAAACAGCAAGACCACTCAAGTTTTCACCTAACACTTGAATGCGGAAAATCTGTGGGGAGTCAACCTCAAAACTAACAAAGTCAGGATCACTCCCTTTCATCTCACCACGTATTTGTAAACTTGCATCAAGCGGAGTAGCGTAGGCCTGCACATTGTTAGGCTCAACTTCATAATCTGACTCTACAGATTCACCCTCAGCAAAGCTTATTTCATATGGAGTATCTTCTTGGGCAGACTCAAGGCGCAAATAATACTCTCCTGCTTGAAAGTAAAGGTTGCCCAAATCTAGCCCTTCCCCTGCTAACTGGAAAAACTCTACATTATCAGCATTCCAAAAACGAACCTGACCAGAGCCCTCTAAACCCATGTCTACTTTATAAAATCCAGCTTCGGCTATGCGGAAACGGTAATCATCACGTTCACCTTGACTCAGAAGCCCTGAAACCCCTTTCTGAATATCTAGAGCGTTGGCCTGCTCTTCATTATCATTAGGTTCTACCTCCTGTCCTTCGACCTTAATCCCTTGAGAAACCGTTTGTAATACATAACCTGAGTTTTCTTCACTAGCAGGGCTTAAAACAAAGGTATAAGCACCTGCTGTTAAATCAAGATCATAAAAATCCAGACGCTCATTCTCATCTACTGATTCAGAAAAAACGCTTTCACCATTGCTATCAAAAAGTTTTACTGTCAACTCTTTACCTATCTGAGCTTGAGCATTAACTTTCCAGAGTTTGTTAGCATCTTCTTCTGTAAGTGTCCATAAGTGATAGTCCACACTATCTTGCAAGTTACCAGATAGGGCAAATGCTCCTGTGACCTCTCCAGCTTCTTCACTACTATCATTAGGCTCATTATCAAAGACTCTGGGAAATTCGGGGCCAGCTTGATAGATATTTACTACGTATGAACCTTTACCAACAACACCAAGATAATACTTGCCAGCGCTTAATATTTGGGGCAAGGTTGCGTTTACCTTTCCTGATGCCTCAAACTCAAAAAGTTCTTCTGTAGCTATAACATCTGTACCATTCTCTGCAAAGCTTGGTTTTATAAGCTGTAGACTGACTAACTCTGTTCCTTTAGCATCAACTTCAAAAACTACTCGTCTCGAGCTAAAATCATTATTAGTAACTGTCCAAACAAAAAAATCTTGATCTGGATCTTCAAGAGTGCCTACAATACAGCCCATACCAGCAAAAGCAGTGGCTGCTTGTGGGTTGTTGTTGGGCTCGAGTTCTTGATTGCAGCGTTGGGCTAAAACAAAACTACTACAGGCTATTAAAATCAATATAAAAGTCAATCTAATTAAATTCAAATGCTTTCTCCTCAAAATTGTTTGACTATAGATAACACATAGATTCTTTCACCTATAATTATATATAGTTTGCCTTCCACACTTTTCACCACAATTACTATTAATAATTTATGGGGAAACTATATAAACCTAATGTCACTTTACTTGGTAAATGTCCCCAAAATTGACATGATAAATGACCCTCTCTAATGTCAAGTTAGGGTCAAAGATTTCTTGAGATATTGTCAATAAAGCAAAAAAATGGACTCTATCCAGACACATTTTTACTATATGACTGACGTCAAATTAGGGTACACCTCAACTTGACAACCTCTGTTTTACTAACATACAGGAATGATAAGCCTTTTTGCTCCTGCTATTAAGTCTAAGTTTCTATAAATAGCGAACTAGACAGGATGGAGAATGGGGACATTTATTGTGTAAAAAATAAGGACATTTATCGGGTAAAGTGACACCTAACTACTAACATAATTATGATCAGAAGCTACTTAGAAACTTTTTGGAGTAATTTGTCATGTTAAAATCTTGAACTATGAACTTTCCCATCAAGAAAAGCTTCTTTCAACTTTTATGTTTATTATTTATGAGCTTGATGTCTTACACTCAAAGCCAAGTAGTAAGTTGTGAGTCTATCAATCTACGCCCACAAGTAGAAGTATTAAATGATGAATGCAATAATACCAAAACACTCGACTTACTTAAGCGTTACTACACTCCTGATGAAGAGGGAATAGGTGGTTTAGGTTGCTGGGTACACCCCCATGGAAATGGGAAGGATTTTGTTGTTACTCCATACAGTTGGGGAAGAAACCCTACTCCAGGTAAAGAAGGACTCATAACTAAGGTACTACATACAATGACCCAAACTCGTTCAGTACTGGCTCCTTTGGGACAACTCAATAGTGGGCTATATTTCCTGCTTAATGATGTTCACGTGAATGCTCGAACTCACTGGATATTCAACAATCAGTGTTGGGTAGAAGCTGGACCTCATGGAGGATTTGGTTCATGGAGAGACCCTTCCAGTCAATTTTTTCCGGGGCAAGTAGCACATGAAATAGGACACTGCTTCATTATGGAAAACATTCCCAATTATAGTCCCAATACCTATGACTGTGACCTTGATAATTGGTGGGACGAAAGTGGGGCCGAATTCTTTTCAGCTCTTGTCTACCCTGATCTTGATCACGAACACATAAGTGCTCAAAGATTTGATCTAGACGAGACAAAATTCACCCAGCCCTACGCAGCATATACATTGTTACAGCATTACGCTAATGTCAACGGCAATGACAGCGTAATTCCCCTATTAAAAAGCATTTTTCAACAAAGAAGTGAAAACGATTTAAAGAGCTACTTTCGTCAATCAGGTTTCGATAGTCTTTACCATGATTTTGCCGTTCTTCATTACCAAGACGAGGTTCTTGATGCTGGTAGTGGTTATATTCCTCGAGAAGCATTTGTGGAAATAGGACTCACCGAAACTTTAGAAAGAGATTATTCCTCTGATTTTGTTGAAGCTCAAGATCTGGAAATTCCAAACATTGAACCAATGCAACTTTTCATTGCTGAGCTAACTATTCCCAAAAGACACAATTTATCAAGTATTGGATATCAACCTAATAACTCTGAACCCATACATGGGTCTATATTATTTGATAATGGAGACACAGTCTCTATTCCATTATCTGAAGAAATAGAAGGTGACTGTAACACCCCAAAAACGATAAAGGTTTTACTGACACACATTAATGACCAAGCAATCACAAACTTTAATTTACGATACCTTTTAAGCGCTAGAGTATTTTCGTGTCCCCCCCTAGAATTAGATTTTTGCCACTGCTTAGAAGTTTCATATGGGCAAATCGAGCCTAGTTATGCAGGAGAATTTGAAGAGTGTGCTGCAGTACATGCCCCTCAATTAGATTTAGGATTTTTAGCCTACATGGAAAAATTAGCGTCATGTCCGGGACTTGAGCACTTAGATCCTTCAACTTTACCCTCCTATAGTCAATAAGCTGTGGGTTTTCTTTTAAAAACACTCACAACTCTCTATCCGACTATTTTATTTATTGGGAATTTGCCCACCCTGCAAAGCATCTGCAACAGAAGCAGCAACTCCTTCAATATCAGCTTCATTAGCGTGCATATACCTACCAGTAGTACTTAAATCTGCGTGTCCTGCTGCTGCTTGAATAGCATGTAGTGGAGCACCACCTCTTACGGCTTGTGTAATAAACGAGTGCCTAAACATATGTGGGTGTACATTCTTCCCTAAAGCTTCTTTTCCAAAATCACTAATCATTTTTCTGATTGTGGGTGGCTGTATAGACCTGCCAGCAAAACGCCCTATGGGATTAACCCACACATTCAATCTATTTATATTTGGTGGTAGCTCGAGCATCAATTTCTGCCTATGCCTAAGCCACTTATACAAAGCAACTTTGGCAGTATCATTTAGAACTACAGAACGTTCTTTATCTCCTTTACCTATTACATTTACGGCATAGGGTAATTCATCTCTATAACGTATCTGCTTCATTGTTAACCCACAGGTCTCACTAATCCTCAAACCTGAACCGTATAAGAAACCTATAAATGCCCAATTACGTAGTTTAAGTGCATCTGGTGAGTGTTCATAGGCATAATTCATTAGGGTTTCTACTTCGTGGGGCTCGAGTACAGATGGTCTATGTTTACTCTGTTTTGGACGTGCTATAAGAGTACTAGGGTCATTAATACGTTCTTTCAATACATCTCTCTGAAAACGAAAGAATCTGCTCAAAGTAGCTATCAATAAATTTGCATAAGATGGGCTAGGCTCAGTAGCCATTATGTACGCTCTGATATCATTTTCATCAAATTGCACCCAAGTTTTAGGGATATCAATACTTCTCTCTTCATGCCATGTCTTAAACCGCAGTAAGTGCCTCTTGTACAGCTTTATCGTACCTTCACCTAATCCATGCTCCAACTTCAAGTAACTAGCAAAATTGTCATAACGCTCTTGATTTGTCCGTTCTAGACTTAAACTATACTCCATACCTTATCCTTTCGTGTCCAGATAACCATTTAGTGGTTAGTCATCATTTAACCCTATATATTTTAACATTCTACAATTTGAAAGATACGTTTCCAGTCATAAAATTTCAAGGTCCAAATCCGTTATTTTCAAATCTGGATCGAGGTAATCCTTCCGAAGTCAATTCAACCAAAATCCCCCAAATTTGCCATCTGCCATCGGAAAAAGCGATCTATCATCTGAAATTTGCCCAAAACTGGAGATGTGAGAGGTTTTATGAGGGATTTAGAGATATCACATGCCGTAACATTTTGTTTTGTATAGTGTTAGAAATATGACCAGACCCTCTCAAACTATGAGTGTGCTCGAGCGTGAGAAAAGACTCAACACTAAAGCCCTTATGGAACTTGTTGGAGTTACCTCTAGGCAAAGTATCTGGCGTCAGGTAAAAGAAGGTACTTTACCTAAACCTGTTTACCTAAAGCCACACGTGCCCCGTTGGAAATTAGGAGTTGTTCTTGACTGGCTAGAAGGTTATGAGGAATCTTTTGATGCTGAAGTTCGGGCTTATAAGGGTGATCAGGAAAAGCTGGATGAGTTTCAACCTGAGAAAAACCCTAAGCAAACACAGGAAATACCTAAAGAAATACCTAAGACAAATCCTGAACAATCTAAAGAAGGGGATAGTCTTAGGGAAAGGTTAAAAAAGAAATATTTGGGGAAATGATAAGGTGTTTAAAATGTCTACAACTTACTTTTCATCATTAGTTGGTTTTGATTTTAGTTGCTCGAGGTAGGTTTCTATCTCTTCAATAGACATCCCTTTTAAACGCTTATCAATAGGTATTTCCTTTAAATCATTATCAGATAATCCTTCTAATCGTTCACTAGGAGTTAGTAAAGGCAAGTACTCTTTAGCTACATCATGTTTAAAGTTTTCCATTGTATAAGGCATATCTATTCCTTCCATTCGATATCTAGTGAATATCTGATCAAGCACAGTACTAATATCTTTAGAACGCTTTTCATAATGTCTTGATCCATAAGTGGCCTTTTCTTTATCCGCACTAAATAAGTGCCATAAGGCATTATGCTCCTCTTTAGGAATATCTTTCAAGACAATTATCTTAATATTACGAACACCAAAACAAACTTGATATATACCTTTTGATTGAGGAACAAGTTTTACCTCACTGCTTAACTTTTTGGGAAAACGAGTACTAACAGCATATAACCTGAAAGATTTGCTTGGTGGTAGAGATTCACGTTCCTCAACTGCCTGCTTACGATAATTGACAAAATAACCTATAAGTTCTTCTAAAGTCCAGCTATCCAAAGGTTCACGCATGGATTTATAGGTAATCAGATTGTGTTCGGTCAGGTCTTCAAAACCATCAGGCAGCTTACCAGAAAATTCCCCTTCATCTTTTCTAACCACAGCAACATCAAGTAATTGCTTTCTAGTTGATAAATCTAGCTCTAACTCTACCTTAAAGGGAGAATTAGTGAACAGATCGATCAGTACCAATCCAAAAAGCCTGTGCCAATCGGTCATTATACAAACTCTAAATTGATATCTGATGTGCTTATCTTGTATTTCATAATTCTAGGCTAGCACTTTAAATTTTATAGTGCTAAAAATCCTTTATCTGAAACAGATTATTTCTCAAATATACCTTTTGGAGGGAATGGGCAAAAAACCCTAGTTAGCTAATTCCACCTGAATACTTTCTGCTAGCTGTGAATCATTTTCTAAGTGCTTAATCAAAGTACGAACAACTACACTTGCATCTGATTCTGCCTCTAAAGCAAAAAGTTTTAAAAATCTGTGCTGTGATTTGTTTAGGTCAAGTGTGAAGCGTATCTTCTTTTCTTCTACAATTGGCTTTAAATCTTCTTCTTCTATAGCAACACCTTCTTGCTGAATGGGCTTTTCTCTTGTAGCAGTTTGGCGCATACGTTCCAAAATATCACTGGGCTTATTAGATTTGGACATAAATAAGTAACCTCCTTAAATACTTATATACTTTAACACTTAGATACTTATGAACTGCAATACTTGGATACTTAATTACTCTAGCACTGCAATGTTTAAATACTGTAATACTCATATACTTTGTTGATTTGATACTTGAACACTGTAATACTTAGTTACTTTAGTACTGCGATGTATTTTGCCTTTCTGGTATACAACACCCATATACTTTAACTGCTTAATTGCTTAACTGCTGTAATGTTTAAATACTCTAATACTGTAATACTTATATGCTTTGATACTCTAATACTGTAATACTTAACTAGTTAGAGTAAAAAGTTCTTTAAGTACTTCGTTATATTCAGTAAGATTATCAGGTTGTAAACCAAAACTACCTGCATAAGATTCTAAGAGAGGTATTTCTGCTTCAAGGACACGTAATCCTAGTTCATTTAAAACCTCACGTGCTGCTTTAGAGCTTTTGGTCCCTCTTCTAACTCGAGTAAGTAAGGTGAATACCTCAAATTTGTTAAAGTCTTCTACTTCTTCTAGTAGCTCGAGTGTAGGTCTTAAACGATCTATATCCAGTAGGCTAGGGGGTATAGTCAAAAGTGCGATATCTGCAATTAAAAGACTACTACGAACAATAGCTATGTTTCCGGGTGGATTATCAATAATAATATGACTGTAATCAGGTAAAAACTGCTTCAGCCTTTTTTGTAGGTCTTTTACGGGTAAACCAATTACTGAAACATTTAAATTTTGAGCTAGTTCACTCCAAGATAAAGCAGAACCTTGTGGATCTGCATCTACAAGGAGAGTTCTTCCGCCTTTAGGTGGTGAAGATCTTTGTAGAGCCATAGCCAAATACATGGCACTGGTGGTTTTTGCCGTTCCCCCTTTGAGGTTTAGAATGGAAAAAATCATAACCAAGTATACTATTAAGCAAATCAGTAAATAAGTATTTAAGTTGTTAAGGAATTAAGTGTTTAATAAAATTAATGAGTTATTTCTTTGTCTCATTAGTTTTATCTAAAAAACCCCTTTAAACCAACTTACTAGAAACGAAAGGTGTCTTAAATGCACTTTTTGGGGGATTTGGATAAAAAAGGCAAATTATTAAAAGTATTTTGATTAATATATAAACCCCGCAAACCCCGCAAACCCCGCAAGTATTGTAATTATATACTTTTAGAAAGGAATTAATGATGTGCGGGGTTTTCAAAAAAATTAGCGGGGTTTACGGGGTTTTCAAAAACAAACTATTAAATAATCTGCGGGGTTTACAAGCAGACTTCCATAATTCTTATTTAGGCTGTCTAGAAAAGACTTAAGCCAAGAAATGGATAGATTTTTTGCGGGGTTTACAAGCGGGTTTTTACGGGGTTTACAAGAAGGATTTAAGTATAACCCCGCAAGATGCTTCCTCCTTGCAGTAAAGGATTTTTATAATAATTTTTAGATTTTTGCGGGGTTTGCGGGGTTTTTTTTAAATCTCCGAGAAGCTAGAGGATTTTAAGGAATTTCTTCAAGTTTATACTCATTACTTTTCATATGGTTATTTTTACCTGCAAAACGGACTATAAACTTACCAAAAACTCGATCCCGATGTTTACCTAATTTATGTCCCAAACGTTGTAATGCTGCTTGTTGACTACGTGCTCCCCAAATATCTAATAGAAGGTTATTGTTTTGGCAAATTTCAAGGAGATCTTTAGCTGAGAGAGGTAACAATCCATGATCTCTATACCAAGCTTCACACACTGATTTCCATTCCGTTGTTTCCTTATCACTATGTTCATATAAATACTCACGACCTTCTAGAAATCCAGTAACATTAGCAATTTCTAAAATCCCACCAATAATCTGAGCATAGCTTTCATAACTCCCTAAGTTTTTTGAGCCTTTTGAGTAACCACTATCAACCCAATGCTGAACCAAAGACAAACAAGCATTAATAATTTTGCTACGATTTTGCAAAACAAAAACCTTTAGATCAGGATGCTTAAAAGATTTTCTTTCCTCTGGTTTTTCAACACCAGCATCAAGCCTTATAGGAATTACACGTCTAGGAATATCATCACAAAGATCAACATTATTACCAGTAGCAACCCACATAGCATGATTAGATATATGCAACATCTCAGATTTACCTAAACGTCTTCCCCTCCATATTTCAGCAGTCAAAATAGCAGCTAATTCATCACCACCAAGTTTATTTACATTATCAAGCAAGATTAAAGGATTGCCCTCTAGTAAATTAGAAGTTATCCGTTTCTCCATTTCTTCACCAGTTCGAGGCAAAGTCATTATAGGTGCAGGTTTACCAGTCACCACATAAGAAACAATGTTGCAAAGCAAACCTTTACCTGTGCCTCGAGTAGGTGACTCAATCAAATAAAGTGGAGTAGCACCACTAATCATTTGCCGTACAAAGGGCTGCAATAACATTGCATAAGCATGAGCTTTGCCTATTTCTGGAAAGGCAAAGGGAAAATCTACAAAAAGATCATCTAGGATTCTTCTAATTTCAGCAATAGATATAAGCTCAAATTTAAAGTTATCAAGGTTTTTAAGAATTAATAGGGTTTTACTTTCAGCATCATAACCGTCATCAGTTAAGATTTTTCCTTGAGAAGTAATTACAGGCACAGTACTAACTGTTTCAAGCACAGGCAAACCTAACTCACTAGTTTGCAGTGAAAGTAAATCTGGTGCTAAATCAGATGGAGGTCTTGCAGGTGATACTATTTGTTGTTCTTTGTGCACCCTAACCGTAATAAATTTGATGCATCTATCTAAATAACCTTTTAGAGCAGCATTATCCATAATTTCTGCTTTCCCCTCTTCATCTACTCGAGACAATAATTTACTCCTTATATATAGTCTTGGTGGATTATTGGAAAGGTGTAAAGCTTTAATAGCATCATCTGAAATTTCGTGTAGATGTCTATTATTAACTTGAATAACTGGTTTCTTTGACTTATCTTCTTCTAAGATTATGCCCTCTAAAACTTTTTCCTCGTTTACATCAGAATCAAATTCCCAAGGCTCAGCAGCATAAATAAGAGCCTGTAAATCTTCAGCAGTTGCGCCAGAATCAACGTAATCAGAAACATCTTTAAATCCATTGGGCATAAACACTGGACCAAGAACACTATTAGCAATATCAATTAACGCATTAGCCAACTTTTTAGCAACTACTACACCCTTTCTCTTTTTGGTTCTAGGATCTGGTTCATCGGAATCACCAACAACAATTACATCTAACCCTTTAAATTTAGCTAATTCTCCCTTAGTCCAATTACCACCACCACCACAATTACAAGTAGCAATAAAACCAAATCTAGCAAAGGTTTCAGCATCTTTTTCTCCCTCTGCAATGACAGCAATTTCATTCCGATCACGGCTTCCGAGAAGAGTCTTAAGATTGTAAGGAATAGTCTCACAAACAGGAAATTCCCTAGCTTCTCCCTTACCGTTTTTAGACCAGTCACCCATACTATTTTTGTAGTAAGTACCTGCTTTTAAACCCCATATCCAACCACCATCAGGAGCAGGTCTACGTTGCCTAAACTCTTTAGGCTCATAACGTACAGTTTGGTGCACTAAATCACCATTAACATCTTTGTAGTCATAAGTAGCGACAATTTCGCCTAAGCCTTTTTTATTGCAAGATGTGCTCGAGCCATCAACATTACATCGTTGCTTAAGTTCCTTAGCAGTTTCAGAAGGACTCAAGCCGTGCTCATTAACTAACCAATTAAAAGAATTTCCACCTTGATCAGTAGCAAAATCCTTATACATAAAAGTGCCATTACTAGCTTTATAGAGCGAAACAGAATCACGTTCACCACCACGCCAGACAGCAACACAGCGACCTTCTTTACTTGGTTGTGCTCCAGAATCAGGGTATAATTCTGCTATAAGTGCAGGTAGATCGGTATTTTCTATGGCATACTTGAGCGCATCCACGTTGCCTCCTTAATTGTTAAATTGAGAATAAAAACAAGCAAATACACACATTTTCGTGCTATAGTCAGCTTGTTTACGTTTTTGACGTATAACGTATGATATTTAGGTATTATTACTATTTTGTACATGATAGGTGCTCTGCCTCTTTCCCTGCTCTCTGGCCAAAGTTTGCAGGGAATTTCATTTAATTTTGGTTCCTTTTAGAACTACAAGTTAGACCAATAAGGCATTATATCTATAAAATGGGGATTTTTGCCCTTCCCCTCCAAAAGGTGTATTTGAGAGCTAATTTGTTTCAGGCATTTAAAAAACCTAAAACCAAAGTAGCTTTATAGGGTAAGTAGTTTCATTCCTCACCTAACCAAAATGTGTCTGGCAAAGGATCATCAAAATCATCATGCATTTGCATTGAACCTTTGTGTAAACCAAGTACACGATTTTCTTTCAATGCAGTATCTAGTTCTACTTGAGTGCTTTTCAAAAAGGTAACAAAGTTATATACCTGCTCTTGGAGATCACTAGGAAGTTCATCAATACTTGCGTGAAGCTGTGCAGTGTTCATAAAAGTATTATATCAAGAGTTTGAAAGTGAGTTCCTATCAACAACTATCCTATATTTAGCATCACCACGAGGTTTACCCTCATAATCCATAAGTTTCAAGTTGCGTAACTTAACCATAGCCCCATGAACACCAGCCTGAGCACAACCAAGAGCAAGAGCAAGACTAGTAGTACTATAATCAACCTCACCACGCCCCTTTAAGTAAACGTAAAGTAACTTAGTTAAAGGACTTTCCTTCTTAAGAACTTCAGGTAAATGCTGGGGGTTACCTCGAGTTTTTCTTGATTTCATAAATTCCT
>CBDCVN010000008.1:0-37531 GCA_965223045.1 Trueperaceae bacterium | reverse complement strand
TGCATCGCCATGAGCCAGTAGGCATTTTCGCCCTGCCCCAGCTTCCCGCCTTGCAGGGCTTCGGCAATATTGGTGAAGAGACGCACAATATTCTCGGTATAGCCTGCTCCCCTGCCCTTTCGCTTCATTTCATAGCGCAGGAAATTGAACGTGTTTTCCCCTGCTTCATTAATCAACAAAACATCCTGCTCACGACCTTCCTGTCGTGCCCATTCCTGCCATACAGAAGTCTCTTCAGGTTTGGCAGTGAGAATTGTTCCACCCTGCCCTGTTTTTAGTAGGTTTCTAGCAATCAGTGCTGCGCTGCACGTGCTTTTTCCGCTACCAATTCCGCCAGTGATAAGCACCCCCTCAGCTAGCTGGCGTATAGAGATGAAATCCTGCTCATTTGATGAAAGCTGAAAAAGTGGCTGATCTAATAACGCATCCATTCCAGCATTCTACGCTATGTCAATAGATACCTTTCAGATTAGAGTGAAATTCAAGGTTAGTGACTAATGGGAGGCTGGTTTTTTTCTCATTTCTAGAGCAACCCTCAATCTTGCCTCTGGTAAACCTCTGCCAAGAGTCTGCCATGTCAGCAATGCCACAAATATAAAAATCAGAACCGAAACACCATAGATTACCTGTGGCATGCGCAAGAAACCAAGGGCTATAGCCCCGATCATACCCACATACCTCATAACCATAAAAACCCCTGTTACCGTTCCCAATTGCTCTGAAGTAGAAAGGTCGCCTGGCAAGGCCATTATCGTAGGAGTGAGCAGGCTATTAGCAAAAGCAAATAATAATGCTGCAAGGATGAATGAGAAAGTGCTGCTGCTAAAAAAAAGTACCGTAAAGGCAGCTATCGCAACTACCACACCTGTCCTCAAAACCTTTTCACGACCAATACGATCTGAAACTTTACCGAAATATTTTGCGAGCAGGATAGGAACGATATAAAAGATAGCCAGTAGTGCTACAAATTCCTCTCCCAGCGTACCACTGATATGCAAAGATATTGTGGCGACAACAATACCCAAAACGTAATAGACTAATAAAGCGTACAGGGAAAAAGTTACTAAAGTGAATCTCTTTCTGAATATTCCCAGAATTACTGAAAGCACATCTGAGAAGTTGCTATCCCCACTCCCTGCGCTCACTTTCCCAAGCCTCGCAAAAAAAATAAGAGATAATCCTGAAATCAGCAAAATACCCGTAAATGAAGGTTTGTATTCTGCATAGGGAATAACCATTGATAGAAGCAATATTCCTAATGAGACTCCAAGGGTATAGGTAGCAATAAAAACCCCGCTGTTGGCACCAAATTCAGATTCTTCACTAATACCAATTAAATAGCGATTCTGACTGTTCCACAAAACAGCGCCTGCCAATCCAAAAGTAAATCCTCCAATATAAATCAGCCACTCTAGTTCAGTTAACACAATAGCGGCGCTCAACAAATAGGTGCTCGCAGCAATCAGGATTGCCCTTTTTATACCCAAAAGCGTTACAATCCTAGGAGCCAAAAAGCTCATAATGAGAAGTGTGGCATATATAATCAAAAGCATCCGAAAACCAAATTCTGGATGACCAATATTAGCAAAGTAGGGGGTTAAGAATTGCTGGATGCCGCCTGCCATTAAAAACAGCATTCCAAAACCAAAAGACAGGGTTCGTAAGCTGGGATTAGTTGTTAGTAATTTAAATAGGTTCACTGTCCATTTTATGCTAGCAGCTATGGGTGAAGAGATTATAATATATTAGTGTCAGTATCAGAGAGAGGGGGGCTACTTTTTGAGGAGGGAGAGTGCTCTTGTTGCCAGAGTCATAAGGTGGTCTGCTTCTTTGGGGGCTTCCTGCAAATCCTTTATACCCTTATAGGTCTGATATAAATTTTTTGCCTCAATGCGAGTATAGGCAGGGGTTGCTTTTGACTCAGCAACAAAAGTTAGTAACTCCATACCAAAATCCTCCTCCTTATTAGAAAGGAAAAAGCGAGCTGATTCCAGCAATAGAGGAACCAGAAATGTTTCTACAAGAGTTCTTCTTTCCTCTAGGGCAATGTCAAAGGACTGAAGAAGGTAGGTTTTTACAGTTCTATCTTCTCCTTTTTTAGAAGCAATCTGAGCACGCAAAATATAAAGTCTTATAAGAAGAATTTCATTGTTTGTTATTCGGTAATGATCTTCAATATCATCAAGCTCTATTGTTGCACTTTCTAGCTCACCCTTGTAAAAGTTTATCCTAGCCCTTTGTTCAGTGGGATGGGTCAAATTGATCAAATAATTCATCTTAGCAGCAGACCATTTCTTTTCTGCTTCATCTAGTACCTTGATAGCTTCATTAAGAGAGGTACCATTTCTTGTTAAAAGATGTTGGCAGAGATAAGCATCTGAAAGGTAATAACTTGCTATTTTGTAGCTATAACCATTTCCAATTTGATCATAGAATTGAAGAAGGCCTCTTCCATCTTTAATTGTTTCTTCAAACTCCTCAATTGTTTCCCCACTATAAACCTTTGCCATCACTAGAGCCTGATTAGCTAAACCCTTTTCTAAGAGACTGCCAATAGTTTCACAAATTTCCCATCCCTCTTTTGCAGAATTCATCCCCTCCTGATAATTTCCTTTGGAAATGCAAATAATTGCTAGGACAGTCAGGCTATGTCCTAACTCAAGAGATTGTGGTACTTTTCTGCTAAGCTTGACAGCTTTCCTTGCTGCTTTATAAGCAGAATTCAATTCGCCTAGCCTATAGTGACAAAAAGCTTTGCTTTCATAAAGCGTTGCTTTGAGTAGGGGTGAGCACTCTCTATTTTCTAAAATTTCTAACTGCCTGACAAGCCATATCTGTGCATTTTCTGTAAGTTCAAGTAGTTGGTTATAAAAGGAAAATACGATAGCGAGGGGGGCGAGGCTGGTGCTACTTGCTTCGTTTCTATAATCTTTTTCTGAAGCATACTCGTGGCTTTTAAATTGTGCATCCCAATGATTCTTGTTCATGAACCAGTCCCATGCTCGTCTGCAATTTACTATTTCTGTTTCAAAATATTTGACGGTGCTACCAACGGTTTCCAAGACTTTTTGATTATTTGATAGAAACAGCGTTAAAATTTTTTCTCTTGCAACTGCAGCAAAATACAGAGCATGTTTTTGATGAGCCTCAGCCTCTTGATTGGGGAATACCTCTGTCAGCTTCTCTCTGGCAAAGCTTTTGTGTAGGTCTTGCAAAACATAACCACCTCTTTGAATATTCTGCTGCAAGAAAGCATGATTCAGTAAATGATCCCTAACTTCTAAGAAGTTAGGTGCAACCTCTTTAGCTAGGTCAGCAGTGAAACCACCTTCTAAGGTAGATAATCGACACCATACCTGTTGTTCTTTCTTGGATAATAGTGCAAAGCTTCCTTCCAAGATCCCTCTAACACTGGCTGGATACCCCTTAAATCTTTCTTTTGCATTTTCTACAGCAATTTTAAGTTGCTCTGCAATCTTATCTAGTGGTTGTTTATCATTTACAAACAAAAAAGGAGGATGTATTATCAGAGGAATGTAGCTTGCCCATTGGCAAATATTTGCAACAGATGCATAGTTTTGTGGATTAAGTTCAAAATTGGAGTGGGAACCACTGATAAGATCAAGAGCAAAGCCTGTTGCTTCATCATATTGCACCGAATCTGGTTCCCCTGCTAAATCTTTTCTCGGGGGTGAAAAAGTTTCAATCTTGAAGGTTTTTGCCTTTAACTTTGGATGTTCG
Organism: Trueperaceae bacterium; assembly: GCA_965223045.1. Classification (GTDB taxonomy): domain Bacteria; phylum Deinococcota; class Deinococci; order Deinococcales; family Trueperaceae; genus CBDCVN01. The sequence goes on along the minus strand of CBDCVN010000008.1, from coordinate 33,790 downwards.
TTGCGGGAGGTTACCAAAACCGTTGTGCCACTCACACCTGCTAGGTAACGTGCTATGTCATAAAATTGTTGCAGAATCGTGGTTTGTTTATCCCGATTTTCTTCTTTCTCAAGGTTCTGCAGATCATCAAAGATAATGAGATGCTTCTGACCTTTCCACTCTTTGGAAACATGACTCCATAATTTCTTCAGAGGATTATCTTCACGGGAATAAGATAATCCTAAATTTTTAAGTACTCTTACTAGAAAATATTTATCAAAGCTACTGAGGGTTATAAAAAAGACCCTATCAAAAATCCATTGGGTTCGTTTTCCATAAAAATATTCCAATTCTACAGCGATATGTGTTTTCCCAACCCTGCCCGCACCTTGAAGTAAAACAGGAGTTTCGGGGTAATCTTCCAGAGAGCCTTTTATTTGTAGTATAAGATCGCGCCGTCCTAACGGTTTTTCAACTCTATCCTTTGCTCTATATGTTGCGACATCCTTTTCAAAATCTTGGTAGGCTTCCTTTCGTTCTTCTTTGTCAAGTACATGCTCTGGATAATCTTCTTGAAGCTTGTTCAGCCACTGGGGGATTTCCTGATTGATTTTTGCAGCCTCACTATCTGACGACATGGTAGAAAATCTATCATTAGCAAAAAACAACATTCCATATAGTTGATTTAACTCATCATCATTCGTAGCACCCCAGTGCTCAACATAGTGAAATGTTTCTCTAGCCCGTGATGAAGCAACTTCCAAATCGTCTTTAGCAAAGAATTTTTTGACAGTACGTAATCTATAGGAAAAAACTATTTCGCAAACTTTATTTTGTATGCGTGATTTGAATACTCCCCAGTCCTCTGTATCCAAACGAGAGCCTTCCAGAAATATGCCTTGATTAACTCCTAGTATCTCTGCAATTACATCATCATCTTTCTTATATTCCTGTAAAATTTCTACATCAAACTTGATATTTTCAAGGGCTCTTATGTATTTTCCACGGTTTTTCACTTTATTAAACTTGTTATCAAGGAAAGAGAGTAATCCATTGTCTCGTAAAGATTTAAACCTGTCGCGCATGCCTTCAGTAAAGCTTTGTTTTTGATTAAAAAGCAGCCCAAAATAATCCTTATTTTTTGGGACTGGTTCCTGCCTTCCATCCTTTTTACCTAAGCAAAGATAAGCCAAAGACTCTATTCTTCTTACGGGTAAGAGTTTTTCCGCTTTGGAGGGTTTGTGATTTTTTGATGTTAATACTGCCCTAAGATCTTTGTACCCTTCTTCTGGAAGTTCTATGCCATCAAAACTATTGTCCGATCTACGTTTGTCCAGTGTGAGAATAACAATGGAGTTTTTATTCTTCGTATAATCCAAGAATTTCATTAATCGACATTTTACTTGAAATTTTGCTGTTTTCCTTTACATTCAGACGCGAATACCTTTTAGCCCAACAACCAATAGCCCCTCTATGTCTGATTCCTCTGATAAAACGCCCAAATATACAGAAAGTATCCAAGCAGAACGGAGGAGGGCGAGTCCTGTTCTGCGAGCCATTTGGTCAGAATCAGATGCAGACTATCTACAAAGCCAAATAAACATTATGATTCGTGATAAAAGAGTTATCGAAATGGTTAAAAGTTTTGCGTGGGATGAGAATGGCAATATGAAACCCCATGATTGGGAGGAGCAAAAGTTCTTGCTTGAATACACTGATGTTAATGATGTACCTGCAATTCACAAGGTGGAAAAATATATGTTTGATGCCATCCAGAAGTCAGAGCGAATGAGTGAACTAGTGGTGGGTCTTGAAGGGTTTCGAGTGTTTACCAGCGAGCTTGTGTCAGAGGCCTGTGGTAAAGCGGTGGGTATGAGAGAAGAACTTGATCTAAAGGGGTTTTGAAGGCCCCTTTTAGGGTTCGTTAACATAGGGCCACATTTTGTTGCCTTGTCGAGGGGGTACGCTGTTAAATCCTTCTAGCGAATAATTTTACTGCTGTCGTTTATGCAATTAGTACCCCACTGATTTTTTGTGGTCTGCACTCTACTTTTTATTATTGCTCCTGCGTAATTTATTGAAATCGAAGAGTTTTCTCTGACTTGATGTGGTATTTCTAATTTATGTTATTGATTAGGAAGGGAGCCTATAATCCTAAAACATCCACTATAATCCTCATTTTGTCAAGTGCAAGTGAGGCAGAAGGAGTTACACCTAGGGGCCCTGTTGCAAAAAATTTACGGTTTGATTTTTGGTCACATATTGGCGCAGTGATTTCCTGATTTTTGTTTTTAAGCGGCAATTCTTGGGAAAGTCCGCCTTATTTCTTGCTCAAGAGCGGGGTTTTGGGCCATTTCCTGTTCAACTCTCTCAATTGCTTCTGCAATAGCGGACTTTCCGATACCGAAAGCCCTTTCGATCAGGCGGATTTCTCCTCTGATTCCTTTCTGGATTTGTCCCGCTTTGGTCTGTCCTTTTTTGATCGCCCGCATGACCTCGAACCCTTTCAGTGTGGCATTGGCGGTTCGCATGGATTTAAAGCCAAGGGTGGGTTTGATAAGCCGTTTGAGTTTCCCGTGATCGGCTTCCACAATATTGTTCAGGTACTTTACCTGTCGATGTTGTGTATCCTGCGGGCATTTTCCTTCTTTCTTCAACTCGTCAATGGCAATACCATAAGCAGGCGCTTTATCGGTATTGATGGTTTCGGGTTTTTCCCATGACTTAAAGCTCTTGAGAGCTTTCTCAAGAAAGCGTTTGGCTGCTTTGGCATTTCGGGTCTTTGAGAGAAAGAAGTCAATGGTGTGACCTCGCTTGTCCACGGCCCGATAGAGGTAGACCCATTTCCCCCTTACCTTGATGTAGGTCTCATCCACCCGCCAGCTAAAGCCAAAGCTGGGTTTCCAGAACCTCCGTAACCGTTTCTCAATCTCAGGGGCGTAGCGCTGTACCCAACGGTAAATCGTGGTGTGATCCACTTCAATTCCCCGTTCTTCCATCATTTCTTCCAGTTCACGGTAGCTGATACCATACTTGCAATACCAGCGAACGGCCCACAGGATAATTTCTCCTTCAAAGTGACGCCATTTGAAATCCTCAGACATAGACACCCTACAGTTCGTGTTCCGTATAGAAAGGCGAATTATAGACCAGAATCGACAGCGGGTAAATTGATTGTTTGGACATCATCAATCCCTATACAGAAAGGGTTTGGAGATAGTAGAGCACACTTTCCAAACCTTCTTGAAAAGCGTATTTAGTTCGTTATCTTGATATAATAGCGAACTTATCAGGAAAGGAAAGTCCCTCATGGCCTATCAATTTGTCAGAGAACCTTTGCAGGAAGAACAAGCCGACAAACTCTCTCATGTATGCGAGTCCACAGAAGAGAAACTCATTATCTGGACATTGCTGGATACAGGCTTGCGCGTCTCGGAACTATGCAGCCTGACCCCACAGCATGTGCTCTGGCAGCAGAAGGCCTTTCGCATTGAAGGAAAGGGAGGCCCCTACGGGAAACAGTCCAAGAAGCGGGTCGTCCCCATGTCTCGGCGTATCCAGCCTCTCATGGAACATTATTTCGCTCTGAATGATCGCTGGTTCGTAGGAACAAGACAGGTACAGAAGACCGTCAAACGCCTCGCTAACAAGGCCCAGATTACTCAGGATGTGACACCGCACGTTCTCAGGCACACTTTCGCAACCCTTGCCCTGCAAAAAGGCATCTCATTGGCAGCCATACAGAAAATACTCGGTCATGACAGGCTCACAACAACAGCTATCTACCTCAACCTCACCGATACCCACATCGTAGAAGAATTTAATCAGAAATGGTGAAAACTAGATTTTTTGCAACAGAGCCCTTTAAACTGACTGTGCTCAGCATAAACCCCAGAATCCAACATGAGAACTTTGATGCTCTCTCCAGTAAGACCCTCCTTATGAGCGCTTTTAATACCCGTTTCTTCTCGCCATTCGGGGAAATTACTTCCCTCTTTCATATTTTGTATAGAAGAGAACCCAAGTGATTGAAACGCTACATCCCTCACAAATTCATACCCTTTGCTCAAAACTTCCCTTACTTTTTTTGCTTGGGACTTATCCTTAGCATTTATAAGGTAAGCTCCTGCATAAGGTAGGCGAGAAAAAATCTGCTCTTTTTGAGCACTGGGTAGAGTGGTTTCTATAGAATCTTTAGTGTCAATTTCAACATATTCTAATCCAAGATCAGTAAGTAGTGGTGCAAATTCGCACTTCTCTATATCCTCATTCTCACGAATGTTTTCATAGCTGGCTTCAATAAAAGAAGCATCATCAAGAGACAAGTCTAGACCAGTATTATCAAAATTCCATTTTTTAAGTGCTACAAAATTTTCCAAGATAGTCAAAGACCCCTTAATAAATTTTTATAAAACAGCTACATAGTAAAATCATAATTAATACAACCTGCAAATTAAACCCACATATAATCTGAAGTTAGCTTCCATGCAATTAAGCATCCTTAAAATACCGCTACAATCAGCAAGGAAGGTATCCTCTCTACCGCTATTGCACAGCAGGTAAAGACATGCACACACAATATATAAGGTGGAGGCGAGATGTGTGAGATTATACAATGGATCCCTATCCCTTTAAAATCTAAAAATCTATAATACCCTACTGTAACAATACTAATAACACCTAGTAGACTTCAACTTCACACTCCAACCATACATAGCCTATATTTCATAGTTCTCATTTATAACATATACTTAATAGTAATTTCAAGATAGGGTACTTACTTAATCTCCAGAAGGCACAGATGTTTCCCAAGTCATTATTATAAAGGATGCTCCTGACACTTACCCCCTATTTGAGGAGACACATAAGCACTAATTAGAAGGCTTAAGCTTATGCTTAAGGATATGCTTATGGACAATGTAGAAATCATGGTTTCAGGGGGCGGTCGGCGTTGTCGGTGGCCTGAGTCTGAGAAAACACGGATTTGATTTTAAGGGTTTCATCATTCAGAATCTCTAGAACTTGGCACACAATCCCTTCATGTCCGAAACGGCGAAAAGTTCCTATAAATTCCTGAACTTGCGTAATGAGAATCTACACATTTTGCTGAGATCGGATGTATTCATCCAGTGCGTTGCGTATGAGTACATTATAGGGAACCTTTTCTTCCTTTGCTACACCCCTAAAATAATCCAAGGTAGACTTTGTAAGGGTAAGGGTTGCCCTTTCCGTACGTGCCATTTCTGCAAGTCTGGAAGGACTTGGAAGTATGTTCACCACTTCCCCTATTTCCATTGGCTCATCGCTATATTCCATTTTTTTCTTCATAGAACTTTTTACCTTTCCTCCAATATCCTGCACCAAAGATGCGAATTTTATCTTCCCGTAGTGTAAACCGAACAGTAAGAACCTTTTCTTCTACTAATCCGAAACAAAAATAACGTTCTTCTTCCTTAGTGCTGTGCGCTATATCTACCGCTGTAAGCCTATTTTCTTCAAAGAATGCTTCCTTTGCTTTTTCAAAACTTACCCCGTGCTTTTTCTGGTTTTCTGCATTCTTTTCTTCGTCCCATTCAAATAGCATCACTCACTCATACCCATCATTATAGCATATAAAAGTATTCTTATTAAGCATATAATAGTATGTATTCATTTGTAGGAGGTCTGTAAAGAGATTTATCATATTCTTATGGATTTACAGAGGGAGTGACGTTACGAGAAAAGTTGCACGAAATAATAGACCAAGCAGATGAAGGTATGCTTGGTCACTTGGCAAAGCAGCTTTCCCTTGGGGAAGAACCAACTGTATACAAGGATATAGCTGAAACAATTGCACTTTGGGAAACATTAGCAGAACCAATGAATGAGGAAGACCAAGCGGAGTTTGCAAATGCAACAAAACGTCGCCCTTTCTTTGGTAAGAGGGATTTTAATGTCCAGTCCGATTAAACTCTATGCTTTATACTCTTGATACTAACTTCGTTAGCAAATTACTCAGCGGGAACCAAACGGCACTTGCAAACCCTCGTGACGCTTCAGGGGTTGACAGGCACGTCGGTGTAACTGAGAGACGTTTTGTTTAGGCTGCCTAAATTAACCAAACTCTTTTGAAAATACCTGCCTAAGGGGTCTGGGGGGAGCGGCGAGCATCCCCCAAAGGCCTCTAGAAACCTGCTGTTATGGTATTACTCTATCCATATAAAAACTGGTTCCCCAACAATTGCCTAAAAGTTAGCCTAACTCCATTTGGGTTTCTTACCTTTATTGGGATGAACCCAAACAACTCGATATCGGACGCTCAACCCTATTTATCCGCTCCTCCTGTTGTGGGCCATGAACAAATTGGGCAACAAGCTGCTGCACAATTGCTTTTATGCCAAGTCAACTGCAGCTCTTATGCCTGATTCAACTTTCAGAAGGGTTTTGGGAGAAAGATTGCGAATGTATTTAGCTAACTTACTACGGTCTAGGGTTGTGATTTGATGACAAAGCGCAATTCCATCATCAGGCAAGCCAATCTCACGAGCTGATAAATGGATCGCTGTTGCTCCCCTTTTGGATTGTTTTTGAGAGGTGCTTAGGGGGATAACAATGATAGACCGCCAGTTTTTGGTTTGGTTGAACCCATTATGTGAAACAATAATAACAGGTCGCCTACCTGATTGCTCAGAGCCAGAACGGGGCTTTAACTCAGCCCAATACACATCACCACGTTTCAAGACTTGCTTCCTCTAACTCCTTATCCAGATCAAATTCTGTACCTGCATAAGCGTTGGCATACTCTGCTATAGATTTATGTAGAGCTTCAGCCCTGCGTTCATTAATCCAGTTCTCAATAGCTTCTCGTGCCAGTGCCGTAGCAGGTTTTTTGGCTTTTTTGGCTTCTGTGCGTAACTCTTGATAAAGCCCTTCTGGCAAGGGAAGATGAAAATTGTGCTTCGCTTTTTCCATTAAATCACATCCTAAATATTTCCTCTAATTATGGCATAATTCATGCCATAATACAATGGCAAAGTTATCGTTTTCTCCCAACAGCAGGAATCTGCACCATTTTTACTCTCTAAATTGTGCAAGAAACGCTTGCACAATTACTCAAGCTCCACAAAATCCACTAATACTCTGCTATTTGAATGTCTGTCTTATTGAAGTCTTCGCCTTTAAACAGAAGCGGTAAACTCTTATCCTTTGCCAAAGCATAGGAAAAACAATCCCCATAGTTAAGCCCTGCAGGGTGAATACCTTTCCCAAACTGCCTGTAGGCTTTGCGTGCAAGGTTAGCCTGTTTTTCACTGACAGGTACGATCTCTAAGCTTAAAGTATGCAGCAAGAGGTCTAAATCCCTTGCACCCTCATCACCATGCCTAGCCTGCAAGATAATCCCTGCCTCAAGTAAACTTGCTGACGAAAGCAAACGTGATGTTGCTCCAACAATCGTTCTGGTTATGCGCTCAGCTTCAGGTTCCTGAAATAAAATAGTGATTACAGCAGAAGTATCAATGGCGGGCATCAGGAAGGCAAGCCGCTAGAATCATAACCAAGAATTTCATTAGGGGAACGATTATCAAGAACAGGCAGTGAAGCACAGTGCTTACCTATTGCCAACACATCTTGTACTAGATCTTCGACATCAGTGCTTTTGTGTTGAATTCGTTCAAGGCGTTCACGTAAGGAGGTTATAACCGCTTGAGTGAGAGTTTCTCCTGTTTCATTTGCGACTATTCTTGCCAGATTGTCAGCTTCAGGGTCTTTAATGCTTAGGGGCATAATGGTACCTATATATAAATCTTTCTACCTAGGATGATAACATTTAAAGCGTTAACAGTCAATCAATAAGCTTTGTCACTTTCCTTTTTGCAGAAATCCCTATTTGTCAGATTAGAAGCTCATCTGATTCTCTTTTTCCATCTGTGTGAGCGGCAATGATAATTTCCTGCTTAGGAGTCCCAATTCCCTTTTTGGACTTCTTTTTAAAGATGTGCAGCAAATTGCTGCACAATTGCAAAATGGGAAAAGTCCAGCAGCTTGCTGGACAATTGTTTTTATTCTAAGTGATAGGAGCCTTTCACAGGCTAGATTCAGCATACTCTAAACACACGGCATGAAGCCGACGTTTACCTGATCCCTCAGGCTCAATTCTCATACTAGTCCTGCTTTACATTTTGCTCAATAAATTTACCCATAGATTTTTTCGCTTTCGCAAAAACCCCTCCAAGGGTGTCAGGGAACGTCTAATTAAGCGTAAAGTTGTAAGTTGACATTCATAGAGTGTAAATGTAACACTTGACACATGCAGAAAACATTTGGCGCTCTGGTCAGGCAACTTCGTACAAAGAAAGGATACTCTTTGCGAGAGTTCGCCAAAATAACGGGTGTGAGCGCTAATTTCCTTTCCAATATGGAGCGTGGGAAGTTCGGGCCTCCCAGTGAAGCAAAAATTATCCTGATGGCTGAAAAGCTTGGTCGGAATAAAGATGAAATGCTGGCTTTAGCTGGAAAAGTATCCTCTGACGTAATTGAGATTATCTTACAGCGCCCAAAGGAAAACACTGCGCTCATAAGACGGCTTAACCATGCCTCAGCCACAAAAATAAACTCCTATAAGGACGGCATTGCCAAGGATTTAGAGTTTTACCCATTGGAAACCATCAGCAAGGAAAATCATACAGCCGTTGTTGGAGAAAGTGGTTCAGGTAAGTCCTTGCTAACCAAATATCTGATTCATTCCTATTTTAGTGATGCAGATGTTCGAGTTTATGACAGTGATGCCGCCCCAGAAGATTGGGGAGATATGAATGTCATTGGACGAAAAGGTGATTACATCGCCATTGCACAAGGCATGGCAGATGATCTGGGCACATTACAACACCGAACTGTTCTGCATGGAGAGGGCTATGATTGCGGTGGCGAGATAGTACGGGTGATAGAGGAATATCCCAGCACCGCAGCGGAGTTGGCAGAGATGATAGATGCAGAAGAAACCCCAAAAGATATAGGCTTACTCTGGTTGCGGAAACTTCTAAGGCGAGGCCGAAAATACCGCATGAAGGTCTTTGCTGTTGCTCAGGAGTTTGAAGTCAATGCTTGGAAAATTGCGGGAGAAGGTGGTTTAAGACGTGCCTTCACGGTGCTTTATCTTGGGTCAACTGCTTACCAAGCCCTCTCACTCATTAAAAATAAAGCTGAAAGAGAATCACTTCGAGCATTCTTTGATAGTGTCTCCTACCCTTGTTTGGTTGATGTAAAAGGAAGAGTCTACCCTGCTAAAATTCCTGACCTGTCTGAGTTTATACAAGAGAGCAAGAAGAAGGTAGCATAAGGTAAACATCAAATATTCAGCCAGTAATTCTTACAGGGAAAGGCATCAAAGCTTGCCCCTTTTACTCTCAATTATATAAAGTGATAAATAAGACTTTATATAATTAGGACTTCATATAAATAAGACTTCACAACTTTATTTTTTTCAGAAAGCGATTGAGTCTTTGTTTTTTGTATGCTTTAATAATTAAAGTGATAATGTTATAAAGTGATAAATAAGACTTTATATAATTAGGACTTTATATAAATAAGACCTTATTTCAATAAGACTTTATTTAAATAATTTATAGAAAAGGAATTGGTAACTATTGTGGAAGCATATAGAATCACCTTCACAAACCAAAAAGGAGGAGTGGGAAAAACCACCTCAACCTATGCCCTTGCTGTAGGATTATCTGGTTTGGGATTTAATGTCCTAATGGTGGATTTTGACCCTCAATCCTCTCTGACTATTTCAGCAGGAATTGAACCAGATGACCTCAAGCAAACAATTTATAATGCTGTGGTTAGCAAAGAGCTGTTGCCCATCAAAGAGCTGAGGGAAAATCTAAGTCTAGTCCCTGCAAATATTGATCTATCAGCAGCAGAGATGGAGTTGATTAATGAAATGGGGCGCGAGAGCGTTCTCTCGGATGTTTTGGAAGGAATAGGGGATCAATATGATGTCATCTTAATAGACAGTCCTCCTTCTCTTGGCTTGCTAACAGTCAATGCTTTAACTGCTTCAGATGGAGTAATTATTCCTGTCAACTGCGAGTACTTGGCAATGCGGGGGTTGCAATTATTAGATAGAACAATTGCTAAGGTACGAGCAAAATTAAACCCAAACTTGCAGACCATTGGCATTTTGCCCACCATGCACGATAGTCGCACCTTGCACTCTAATGAAGTCATAGAACTCTTAGAAGAACGCTATGAAAACATAGATATCTTTAAACCTGTAAATCGTTCTGTGCGCTTTGCAGAGGCACCGATAGCAGGACTTTCTATAGTGGAATATGCTGAGCAATCAGATGGTGCAAAAGCCTATAAGAGCCTTGCTAAAAAAGTGGCGAAAATTATCAAGGGGCAGGGGAAATGAAAAAGAGAGCAAGCTTGAAAGATATTGCCAGTAAGGGGAAGGGTGTTGATACCTTTTTCGAGTCTTCGCAATCACAGGAAACTCCACAACCACAAGAAGATAGAAAAGAAAAGAGTAATCAAACTCAGCCTAGCAGAAAAAGAGCGAAACCACAGACAGTTACCTTTAGTCTTTATGAGAAACATCAAGATTTTTTGGATGGTTTCGTCACAGCAGGGAAAAAAGAATTTAGGCACAGTGAGATAGGCACGGGAGCCATTAGTAAGAGTGCTGTTTTTCAGGTAGCTTTGGAAATGTTAGAGGAAGACAAAGATTTACAACAAAGTGTACTTACACGCCTAAGAAAAAAAGCAGAGATTGAAGGAAGCCCTCACGATCCACGAAAAGGCAACAGGTAAAGCTATAAAGTCTTGTTTAGATAAAGTCATAAATAAGACTTTGGGACTTTATTTGTTACCTAAGCTACTTGTACCTCTTGTTGTTTCAGTACATTTGCGTCAACAACGAGTTCAAGTTTTTTAAGATTGAGCGTGGATTTTATTTCTTCCAAATCATCTTTATGATTCTGTTTGATCCAGCTACGCATAAAATTTGTTGCTATGTGCAGTACAAGGGTTTCACCCTGAATTTCAGCCTGCATCATGCTTGGACGAAACCAACTTTGTGCGGCCACCTCACCACTCCTAGCAGCGATGCCCCTTTGTACCAATAGGGTTAACTCACTGGCTTCTGAGTCAACATTGCTTGGCTTAACTCCTTCCTTAGTCTTTTCCTGAGAGGTGACGTTCTTCCACACTTCTTTTTCAATGAAATGCCGAATCAGGCCACCCATATTTTTAATCTCATTACCTGTTTTTCTACCTATTTCTTCCTGTTCCTTAGCGTGTTCCAGTACGCCTCTTACGGCTTGCTCTCCAATCTCTCCTATTAATTCCAACCCATTGCCTACATAGCCCATTTCTGCCAATTCCTTGAGCAATTCCTGATGCTGTGTAGGGATTTCCCTTTCAGGTGCATCCAGTTGCAGAAATCGTAGGGTACGGGGCATGTCTAATGCTAGTTGAATTTGATCACTTCCTTTGGGAGGATTTTCTGTCACCATGAAATCAAGAGCTGCAACTTTCCTACCTTTTTTTACAGTCAGGTAGGTGAATTTTATAGGTGTTTTCTTTTCTAGGTTCTTTTTTGCAGGCTCTAAGACCCTTCTCTTAAAATCTGCAAAATTAGAATATTTTCCCTCTACACCAAGAGATTTTTTTAGATCATCCAAATCTATTTGGAGATTTGGTTTTTGGAGCCTATGGCTTTTATGGAAAAGAATCTCAAATAAGCGAATAGAATGATAGCTGGAGAGGTTGGCAATGTGTTCGAGGGGTATACTGGCAAATTGCTTTTTTAGTTCCAGTAAGAGAGGGTGCATTTCATCGTGAGCTTTTAATTGTAATTCCGATTCCCCTGATTGATTTTCTGGGCTGTTTTTTGATCTGTAACGTGCTGTTGAAACCCAATGGAATTTATCCCAATCCCCACTAGGTTTTTGAATATGTAATACTCTAGACATCAACTTGTTACAGGTTTCATCAACAACTTTATAGGCTCGTTTTTTGTCTATCTCTAGGAATTCGGCTATTTGCCTTACAGGAATACAGTAGGTGTGAAATCTGGTATGCTCTTGTCTTACCATTGAGATAAGCAGAAGCAGCAAACGCTTTTCCTGCAATGTCATTTCATAGGCTGCGTACACAAGGGTATTTGCTTGTGTAATAACTAGTTGATTTGTATTGACGGTTTGGAAGTTGTGATTATCCATGATTCTCAACCAAATAGCTCTATCTAGAAGAGATTTTATACTCTATTACGACTATTTGTCAATGTTGTCGTAGTTCGACCATCAATTTGTCGTAGTTAAAACGTAGCTATTTAGGCAATGTTTGAATGCTAACCCTGATCAGGAAGGATTTTGATTCGACCATCAATTTGTCGTAGTTCGACCATCAATTTGTCGTAGTTCGACCATCAATTTGTCGTAGTTCGACCATCAATTTGTCGTAGTTAAAAAAGTTATCCACAAGCAAAACTGGCTCTGAGAGCGGGATATCGAAAAATGAGAATTTCCCCTAAACATATATAAACAAATAAACAATAAAAACAACAAACAATGCGCGCGCGAAAATTAAAGCAGTCATTTCACATAACCTCGTTGGATTTGCCTACGGCGGTTGTTAAGGAATTTTGGCGTTCCTTTTTTTGTGAAATAGCCTCAGGAACATCAAAGCTTGCCCCTTTTACCTCACTTGTTGGTTTTCTCTGTTGGGAGGTAAAAAACCTCGGATACTCGAAAGCTTTAGGTTTTGTTTGAACTGACAAACGGTATTTTTAGAATTTTCCTTGGCGCTTTCATTTTCTGATGTGGGAAGTTGAGAGAAGATGCGCTAACCCTTGAAGCTTGAGAATGCCGAGAGAGTAAGAATTTCGAGGGAATCCTGCTGGAAGTTTGCCAACCCCAAACTCCGCAGGTATTTTGGAAAGAGTTTTTGAAATGAAGGGTAGGGGGGTGTGGATAGTCTCAGGCCGAACAGCTAACACCGTATTGGTTGAGAGAACGGTGAAATGGCTTAGCAGGGTGGGATCGCGGTTGTAGCGCCATAGGGGCACTCCTGAGAGACAGAAACAATTTTCTGGTGGGTTGGTATCAAAAAATCCAAAGAGGGCAATTCTGAGGCATTTTTTAGCTTTTTAGAGGGTGTTTGAATGGAAGAACTTGCTCTGTTTGCAGAAAACTCCAAAATCCTGTGAGACTTTTTGGCCCGTTGCAGGAAATCCTTGGAAATTTGGCCCCGATGATGAGAGCAGAATTTCTTGCTCGAGCAGAAGGATGAGAATTGTGAGTGGAGATTGGCTGATCAAGCGGGTTTTATGAAGGGGCAAAATCTTACTCAAAGATCGAAACCAGATTAGAGCATCAAGATAACTCTCTCCCGATGAGGGTGAGCAACCCGCACCCGCTACGCAGTGCACGGGCTTCCCCCTCATGTAGACAATAATGGGAAATCTGTTTCTCACAAGGGATTTTCATAGATAAGGGGGCAGCATCTTTCGACCCTGCCCCCTTGAATTGAATAAAAAATTCAAACTCTTTGCAGCCATCGGCTCCTCAGCCTGTGCTGCACGGCTAAATTAGCTCCTAGATCCTCAACAAGCAAGTCCCAAAAACTTCACCAAACTCTTTTAGAAATACCTGCCCAGAGGGGGTATGGGGGAGAGCGGCGAGCGTCTCCCCCACGGATTCCGCAGGAATCCTTATCCATCCCCATCCTGCTTGCATGGTTCCTGAAAGACGGGAAGGGCAGGGGGATTACTCCTCTCCTACGGCAATTTTGTAAATTACCGTTTCCTCTTCAGGGAGGTTATCCTGTTCTTCCCCTGTTTCGGTGATGGTTCTAACTCGATGATCCGACAGGGCTTTGTAGAGTGGTAATAAATTGCGACCTGTGAGGGTGATTGTCATATGAGTAAAGCGCAGCATCATCTCAGCAGGGGATTCCAGATCAATATCCATCAAATGATGATAGCCCCGTGATTTACGCTTGCCGTTCCTGAAATGTAAATCAAGCGTAATGGATTGCCTGCTGTCACGGGTAAGGCTGTAAGCGGGCTTATCCTCTTTGCCTTCCCTTTCCTTGCGGTGTTTTTCCAGTAACTCAACCGTTGGGCTGTCTGACATGATGTTTTCCCTTCAATGTTTTTTTGTTTTTGATTTGCCTCGTGGGTCTTTGATTTGAGAGATCGCTAGCGTTCAGGTACGAGATCATCCCCCCTGTCCTGTATTTTTTCCCGCCAATTGTCCCTTACCTGCTCTAGCTTTTCCCGAAAAGGACTGGTTTTGTCGCTCTGTGCCCTGTCAGGTGATGTCTTGTCAGAGAATTGCTCCTTCCAGCTTTCCTTCGTTTTGGAGATTTTATCCTGAAAGCGACTGCCAGCATCCCGAAAGTAACTGGCATAGGCTTTAGCAAGCTCCTGCATGCGAATGTGGAACAGGGTTTGTTCCTTGGCAGGATCGCGCATGACCTCGCTACCTGAAGGCCGCTCGTCTGACTCACTCACGGCTCGCTTGAGAGCAGCTTTGTCATCGGTGAAGATTTCTACGCCCTTCCTGCCGCGCGACACGGAAACATAAAACTGCTCACGGGAAGCCACAGGGAGGCTGTCACTGGCTTGCAGGATAAGCACCCGATCTACGGTTTTGCCCTGTGCAGCGTGGGAAGTGGTGATATACCCCTGCGTGAAATTCCCATAATCGCTCGGCATGACCCAGCCATTTTTGAGCTTCAAATCCCCCGCCTTGGTAAATCCTGTGACCTCGTGCATGGCTCCATTGTCAAAACGATGCCGCTTGCCCTTCGCATTGGGAAGGGAAAAGCCGTTATGGGTGATGCGGATTTGCTCCCCTTTGGCGACGGGCAGGCTGTCGCGCTCAAAAAGCTGATATTTGTGCCTCTCTTGCAGATTTAACACTTCCTCTCGTCCATTTTTCTCAACCAGTACTTGCCCCTGTTCATCCACTCCCGACACTAACAGCTTCTCACCCGCTTTGAACCCCTTGGCATGTTTGGCAAACTGCACCACACGGCCTTTTTGGTAATGAATCGTCTGGTTTTTCTCGGCCTCTGTAAGATTTAGATTGCGTTGAGTGGTGTATAATTTGTCCTGACCCTGCAAAATCCCCCGATGTCTCTGGGAGGCTCTGAGATCGCTGAGAATTGATTTCCCCTCCTTATGTGTAGGAGAAACTATCAATACCTTCTCGCGTGCCTTCACGGCCTTCTCATAGCTTCTCAGGAGCATTTTTGATCTGGTATCCCGATCATTTATTTCATGAATTGCTCCCATCTTTTCCAAAATTTTGAAACTTTCTTTGATTTTTCCCGTGCTGAGATGCTTGACGGCCTGTTTGTAATTCCCTGATTGCCGCTGAATCTCTTCTACCTCGACAATTTTCAACCCTGCTTCCTGTTGCAACAGGCGGAAAGCGTCACCCCGCTCCACCGCATGATGCTGCTTGGTGTCACCTGAAAGCACAACCCGTGCCTGCTGTTGCTCAGCAACCCGCAACAACCCCCGCATGTCCTTGGAGCTGAGTAATCCTGCTTCGTCAACCCATAAAACCGCGCCCTTAACGTGCTCCTGCATCCGCTGATTGACCAGTAATTGCTGCACCGTCTCGGCATTCTCAAACCCCTCTTCTCGCAATACCCCACGGGAGGCTTCGGAGGAGGGCGCAAAGGTAAAAACCTGTTTGCCATTGGCCTCAATTCCCGAAACAGCTTCTTGCATGAGAGTGGTTTTGCCAACCCCCGCTGCACCACGAATAGCCGTTACTCGATCAGGTGAGTTCCAGACATGAGCAATGGCATTACGCTGCTGCTCATTCAAAAATTCCCGCTCAATTTTTCGATCCGTTTTGCCGAGCGGTTTATGTATCCCCCTGCCGTCACGCACGAAATCAAACATTTGTTTTTCTTCCTGCAAGACCTCCTTGGAAACCACCCATTTCCTGCCATCTTGCCGCGTCCGTCTGTGCAGATCATCCCGATTTCCTAACTCCTGCTTCACTGCTTCAGGCGTGACCGTGCCGACCCCTTCCCGCAATGCCGCTTCCAGAAATCGTTTTTCGCTGACCGCCGAATGATGCTGAAATTTATGCTCCACCGCAAAATCCAAGGCTTGCCTTGTCGCTTGCGTTACAGCTTGATGGTGCTCTTTGCTTTCAGGTGATTTGCTGCGCTCAAATTTATGGGGTACTTCCTCTTTCTGTAACGCTGCAAAGACCTGTTCTTCATCTTCATTCAGCCTTTCCCGCCATTCCTTACGCAATGTTTCACGGTCCATGTGCTCATTTTTGCCTCTACGGGTACGAGCACCCAACTCACTTTTGAGAGAATCATTCAGGATACCCCGCTTCTCGGCTTCTTTTTCGATTTCTCCTGTACGGCGCGAGAATTTATCAATCACCTCCCGCTCAATGCCCTTGACCTCCCAGCCAATTGTTTTACCCCACGCCCGCTTTTCCACTGCGTAACCTAAATCACCCAGCCCTTTTGCCAAACGGGCATCATAGACAGCCTCAAAGTAGGGAGCATCTTTTCTCACTTCGCCAAGTTCTAGGGCTTTCCATTTACCTTCCACCTCGTCAAAGGACGCATTGAAGGCGAAACAGTGTGTATGCAAGTGCGGATCAGTTACCCCATCCACAGGCCGAGAGGTGAAATGGGTAAACTCTCCCCAGATCATGTTTCCCGTTACTCGATCCTCATTTTTGCCGCCTGCGCGGACCCGTACTCTGGAATCCTGCTCGATTTCCTGCATGGTAGAACGGATTGCCGCATGATGCTGCTCTAAAATCCTTTCATCACCTGTCATTTCGTAAAGCAACGTCACAGATTTGGGAGCAGAGAAAGTAAAATCAAATCCAACCCTGCGATTAGCATCATCCCGTGGAGTCAGACGATCCCCTGAAGGTAAACGGTTTTCGCATAATGCATCAAATTCCTGCTGTTGAACCTCTTGACCCAAGCCAATTTTTTCAGCACCCTTTCCTTGCCAAAGACCCACCACTTGCTCATCCCGAGAGTAATAATTTTCCTTACTCAATGACTCGGTATAGTAGCTCTTTGCTGCTGCAACGGAAGTGGTGTTGTGAATACGCAACAAGTTTCAAAACCTCAAAAATTTACCCAAAAATTCAAGCACTTACCAACCTACCCAACTACGCAATAACAGCTTCCAATTACCTCTAAAATCACCTAACCTTACCACAATAAATAAAAACCTCAGGCATCACTCCTTAGACAGGCTAAGGCCGAAATAAAAACAGAATAAACAGAGTTCAACAAGCGTGTCCAGATTAAAATAAAAATAGAATTAAAAAAGAAGAAAAAAGAAATAAATATCCTTAAATAATCCTTTAAAAATAAACCAAACTCTTTTGAAAATACCTTCAAAAAAGATTTAAATAGCCTCACTAATTTATTGAAAAAGTCTTTAAAGATATTACATAATTACTTTATAAACAGTTCAAAAATCATTAAATTTTCCTGTAAAAATCCTTTTATTTCCCTTCAAATCCTGCTACGATAAAAATTCTTTCCATAGAATAAAAAAACGTCTATGGAAAAAGAGCGCCGTACTCTTTGGATACCTAACCCCGCTTTGAAGTTTAGTTCCAAAGGGTGCGGCTTTGGGTGCAATACCCAGATAAGGAGAATCGTCATGGCAGGCATGCAGGACTATATCGAGCAATTAGAAAATCAATCCCTCAAAACCACTTTAGACAAAGTGCCATTCAATGTGCGCTTGGACACACTGGACGCCTTCATGCTGGATAGCTTGGCACAACGGTACAGCAAGAAGAAGAGCGCCTTTGCTGCGGAGATTTTAAAGATTGCTATTGCCGATGCGTGGCAGGCCGCAGGACTGGAAGATGTGAACGAATCCGAAGAACTGCAAAAGCAGTATGGAAGTTTTGTGAGGTCACTCAAAAAATCTTCCAAGCCGAAGGAGGCTTGAATTTAGACACTTAAGCCGCATCCCTGTCCCTTCCTCTTGCTGTTGCTCTTTCTGTATTTCAGAAGGCTTCACAGCAACAGGATTCTCTGGTTTTTCTTTATTCCATAACAATCTGGCGTGTGTTGTGACGATAGAATTCTGCTACCACTTCACGGGATATATTGCCTTGTGCTACCGCTTCAATAAGATTTTTCTGCTCATATTCTTTCTGCACTTCAAGCTCATACCCATTCTTTGCAAGAAACAGTCCTGAGACAGCTAAGGCCGTTCTTTTGTTTCCATCCACAAATGCATGATTCTTCGCTATTCCCTCTGTGTAGCTTGCAGCAAGCTCAAAAACATCTTCTTCGTTTTCATAAGCGTACAGATTTAGAGGGCGTGCCAATGCGGATTGAAGAAGCCCCTCATCTCTCATACCGTGTGAGCCACCCGTTTTCTCTATGATTTTTTCATGAAAAAGCAGAGCTTCTTTTTCTGTGATCCACAGCGGTTCTACATCCTGCATCACTAAGCTAACTGTTCAAGAACAGTATGGTGCTTTTCTATAAAGGTATCCATCATTTTTTCCGTTTTGCTGCTCACTTCAGTTTCCCTTAATTCTGCATATTTCTGATACTCCGTTGCAGAAATCAGAACAACACTTTCCCGCCCATTACTTGTCACCGTGACAGGCTCACGTTGTGCAATTTCCTTGAAAGCCCCAAAGTTTTTTTGAAATTCAGAAGCGGTTACCGTTTTCATATATACAATCCTCTTTCAGACACAGACTATACAAGCATTATGCACAAATTACGTAATTTGTGCAACAAAAAAGTGACATTTGAAGAGCGATACCTGAACACCACCGAGCTTTTGGGATTAAGTCTACTCCCTGCCCCTATCCTGCTCCTTGCTCTTTTCAGGCTGTTGTTGCTCCTTCTGTATCTCAGAGGGTTTTATAGCAAGAGGATTAGCCTGCTGTTGTAACCCTTGTTGATTTTGTAAAACAGACGGACTTGCTGCTAATGGATTGGCCTGTTTGGGAGAAGAGGCAGATAGACTGGGATTGCTTACGCTGCTGGGAGAGTTGGGGTTTAATCCTCTTGCAGGCGGCCTGTGACCTTCCTTGGAGGGTATAGCATGGGTGGGTGTCATGGCAGGCGTTTGTAACTGACCAACCTCTTGTTTTACATTTGGCTTGCCTTGTTCAAGCTGTTCCTTTGCTTCTAATTTTGCCATTCCTAAATCACGATTCTTCCTAAGTTCTTCTATGGTTTGTTCCAAATGGCTTTTTGCTTCAGAGTTGAGTTTGTCTATCGGGTTATTGCTCACAAAATCACCACCTTTCAGTGTGTGAGCCCAGAAAAATGAGAATATCTACTTAGCCAGAAGAGATTGAATAGCTCTCTCTATACCTGTTACGATTCCGTGAAATTCCTTCCTGACGGAGTGCCTGAGTCTGGAAATAGACAGGAAATCTTGCTATAACGCTGGCATGAGCAAGATTTCTACCTATTTCCGCTATTCGGAACACAAACCTGTCAATCAGAATGGCAATCCTGACCTCTCTCGTATAGCTATAGAAGAGATGAAGGCAGAAAGGGATGACGTTCTTCAAACACTTCAACGCACCGATCTGACTGAAGAAAACCGTAATGAATTTAAATTCTGGATAGCTCGTGTTGAAAAGTGGCTTGCAGAAGTTGAAGCAGAGGATAGAGCATTCCATCAACGCTGCATGGAATTGAAGTGGCAATTTCGCTAAGAGGAAGTTATCCATCCAGTAAATCCCCATAATCTTGCTCAGGCTGTGATTTTCTCTTCTTGACGGGTTTCACTTCAACCTCTCGCACTTGATGCGAAACGGGTTGCGGCTGTTTCTGTTCCTGCCTGATTGTTCTTTCCTGCTCCACAACCTGCTTCGTTTCCTGAATATCCTTTTGCTGTTGATACCACTCTGCTTTCAGCATCTCGGTTTCCATACGATCTCGATCTTTTTCCACTGCATCCATTGACATTGCTGTCACGATACTAAAGGCGAAAGCTCCAATGAAGAGCCACCATCCAAGCAGGGAAGAGAATTGCATGACCCATAAAGCAACTCCCGCCGATAGTAGCATGATCAGGCGGCGGGAGAAATTTTCAGGAAGCCCTATCTTGGTAAGGACAGGGATACCGAAGCTGTGAGGAAACTGCGGATTCCCTCTTCGCTTTTCCCGTGCGGTGTAGAAACGTTGGGCAAGTGTTACAACCAGCACCGTAAGATACATGGTCAATAAGATTCCTATTTCATGGGTGTTGGTAGCACTAATCACGATGAACAGCACAAACCCACCTGCTAACAGGGTAGGGATTGTTTTGCGGAGAGATACCACCCGCTTGCCGATGTGATAATGCGTGAGTACCAGAATGGTGAGCAAGAAGAACCCAAGAAGCCCCTGTATAAACTTGGAGGCAGCATATTCCATAGGTAGCATACTGCTGGGTTGCCCTTCCTGCATGTTCCTCTTTGCCTCCCCTAGAAACTGATCTTCCATTCTTCCCATTACTATCCTGATCCTCTCTGATTGCTGGGATGATTGTTAAAGGCGACAGTCAGGTAGGTTTTGTCACTGGCAGCCCATTTCCTGCCATTCTGAAAAACAATTGCCTCGGCAACCCAATCATAGAACGGTCCACCCTTTGCCAGTTGGGTAAAGCGTTGCGGTGGTACCTCATATTCAAACACCATGCTGGTGCTGCTTCCAATGGTAGCCCCTACTCCACCTGCGGAATCGCTGCTGCCAAAAACCTGCTGCCAGCTCTTTCCAATGACCGAGGCCGCAAACTCATTGGTCTGGGGATCGGAATTGGCATGGAATATCTTGGTTCCGAAATTCCCGACCAGTGAATCCACACGGGCTTTTGAATCTTCCCCACCCATTCTTGCATAGAGATTCGGCAGGTTCTGGGTGATGTAGATGGTGGCAACACGGGAGCTTCGGGCAGTCGCCAGAAACTGAAAATCATACTCTGAAACAAACTCCTGTGCTTCATCCGCATATAAAAACACAGGCGGTAAATCATGGGTGTTAGCCTGATCCCGCTCCATAGCTTGCTGAAAGAGCATCTTCCAGATAATCTGTGCCGCACGGCCCGCATTGTTGAATTCGCGCACAGGAAGATCAAGAATAATAATCTTCCCTTCCTTGCGGCACATTTCAGGGATGACCGTGGTTTTATCGCAGAAGAGTTGTCTGAAAGGGCGGCGGGTAAACATATCTGCCAATGTCGTAAACTGACTCACAATCGAGCTTCTAAGCCTGTCACCAAATTGCGGATATTCCTGCATGAAATAGATTCCCGCTGCCTTGAAATCGAGCCATTGCCATTTACCGTCAGGCTCTCGTTGCTCAATTTCTTCCTGCTTGGAAAACCCTTCCTGAATGAGCTGATTCACCAGATTCTTCTTTTGCCACTCAGAATTGAGGGTAGTTTCAATACTGGTTGGTGCGGCTTGTACCACTTCCTGTAGCATCACCACGGAAACTTCACCCAGAACAACATGAAGTAAGGTAGTGGCATTGCGTAACAACTGTTGCATCGCCATGAGCCAGTAGGCATTTTCGCCCTGCCCCAGCTTCCCGCCTTGCAGGGCTTCGGCAATATTGGTGAAGAGACGCACAATATTCTCGGTATAGCCTGCTCCCCTGCCCTTTCGCTTCATTTCATAGCGCAGGAAATTGAACGTGTTTTCCCCTGCTTCATTAATCAACAAAACATCCTGCTCACGACCTTCCTGTCGTGCCCATTCCTGCCATACAGAAGTCTCTTCAGGTTTGGCAGTGAGAATTGTTCCACCCTGCCCTGTTTTTAGTAGGTTTCTAGCAATCAGTGCTGCGCTGCACGTGCTTTTTCCGCTACCAATTCCGCCAGTGATAAGCACCCCCTCAGCTAGCTGGCGTATAGAGATGAAATCCTGCTCATTTGATGAAAGCTGAAAAAGTGGCTGATCTAATAACGCATCCATTCCAGCATTCTACGCTATGTCAATAGATACCTTTCAGATTAGAGTGAAATTCAAGGTTAGTGACTAATGGGAGGCTGGTTTTTTTCTCATTTCTAGAGCAACCCTCAATCTTGCCTCTGGTAAACCTCTGCCAAGAGTCTGCCATGTCAGCAATGCCACAAATATAAAAATCAGAACCGAAACACCATAGATTACCTGTGGCATGCGCAAGAAACCAAGGGCTATAGCCCCGATCATACCCACATACCTCATAACCATAAAAACCCCTGTTACCGTTCCCAATTGCTCTGAAGTAGAAAGGTCGCCTGGCAAGGCCATTATCGTAGGAGTGAGCAGGCTATTAGCAAAAGCAAATAATAATGCTGCAAGGATGAATGAGAAAGTGCTGCTGCTAAAAAAAAGTACCGTAAAGGCAGCTATCGCAACTACCACACCTGTCCTCAAAACCTTTTCACGACCAATACGATCTGAAACTTTACCGAAATATTTTGCGAGCAGGATAGGAACGATATAAAAGATAGCCAGTAGTGCTACAAATTCCTCTCCCAGCGTACCACTGATATGCAAAGATATTGTGGCGACAACAATACCCAAAACGTAATAGACTAATAAAGCGTACAGGGAAAAAGTTACTAAAGTGAATCTCTTTCTGAATATTCCCAGAATTACTGAAAGCACATCTGAGAAGTTGCTATCCCCACTCCCTGCGCTCACTTTCCCAAGCCTCGCAAAAAAAATAAGAGATAATCCTGAAATCAGCAAAATACCCGTAAATGAAGGTTTGTATTCTGCATAGGGAATAACCATTGATAGAAGCAATATTCCTAATGAGACTCCAAGGGTATAGGTAGCAATAAAAACCCCGCTGTTGGCACCAAATTCAGATTCTTCACTAATACCAATTAAATAGCGATTCTGACTGTTCCACAAAACAGCGCCTGCCAATCCAAAAGTAAATCCTCCAATATAAATCAGCCACTCTAGTTCAGTTAACACAATAGCGGCGCTCAACAAATAGGTGCTCGCAGCAATCAGGATTGCCCTTTTTATACCCAAAAGCGTTACAATCCTAGGAGCCAAAAAGCTCATAATGAGAAGTGTGGCATATATAATCAAAAGCATCCGAAAACCAAATTCTGGATGACCAATATTAGCAAAGTAGGGGGTTAAGAATTGCTGGATGCCGCCTGCCATTAAAAACAGCATTCCAAAACCAAAAGACAGGGTTCGTAAGCTGGGATTAGTTGTTAGTAATTTAAATAGGTTCACTGTCCATTTTATGCTAGCAGCTATGGGTGAAGAGATTATAATATATTAGTGTCAGTATCAGAGAGAGGGGGGCTACTTTTTGAGGAGGGAGAGTGCTCTTGTTGCCAGAGTCATAAGGTGGTCTGCTTCTTTGGGGGCTTCCTGCAAATCCTTTATACCCTTATAGGTCTGATATAAATTTTTTGCCTCAATGCGAGTATAGGCAGGGGTTGCTTTTGACTCAGCAACAAAAGTTAGTAACTCCATACCAAAATCCTCCTCCTTATTAGAAAGGAAAAAGCGAGCTGATTCCAGCAATAGAGGAACCAGAAATGTTTCTACAAGAGTTCTTCTTTCCTCTAGGGCAATGTCAAAGGACTGAAGAAGGTAGGTTTTTACAGTTCTATCTTCTCCTTTTTTAGAAGCAATCTGAGCACGCAAAATATAAAGTCTTATAAGAAGAATTTCATTGTTTGTTATTCGGTAATGATCTTCAATATCATCAAGCTCTATTGTTGCACTTTCTAGCTCACCCTTGTAAAAGTTTATCCTAGCCCTTTGTTCAGTGGGATGGGTCAAATTGATCAAATAATTCATCTTAGCAGCAGACCATTTCTTTTCTGCTTCATCTAGTACCTTGATAGCTTCATTAAGAGAGGTACCATTTCTTGTTAAAAGATGTTGGCAGAGATAAGCATCTGAAAGGTAATAACTTGCTATTTTGTAGCTATAACCATTTCCAATTTGATCATAGAATTGAAGAAGGCCTCTTCCATCTTTAATTGTTTCTTCAAACTCCTCAATTGTTTCCCCACTATAAACCTTTGCCATCACTAGAGCCTGATTAGCTAAACCCTTTTCTAAGAGACTGCCAATAGTTTCACAAATTTCCCATCCCTCTTTTGCAGAATTCATCCCCTCCTGATAATTTCCTTTGGAAATGCAAATAATTGCTAGGACAGTCAGGCTATGTCCTAACTCAAGAGATTGTGGTACTTTTCTGCTAAGCTTGACAGCTTTCCTTGCTGCTTTATAAGCAGAATTCAATTCGCCTAGCCTATAGTGACAAAAAGCTTTGCTTTCATAAAGCGTTGCTTTGAGTAGGGGTGAGCACTCTCTATTTTCTAAAATTTCTAACTGCCTGACAAGCCATATCTGTGCATTTTCTGTAAGTTCAAGTAGTTGGTTATAAAAGGAAAATACGATAGCGAGGGGGGCGAGGCTGGTGCTACTTGCTTCGTTTCTATAATCTTTTTCTGAAGCATACTCGTGGCTTTTAAATTGTGCATCCCAATGATTCTTGTTCATGAACCAGTCCCATGCTCGTCTGCAATTTACTATTTCTGTTTCAAAATATTTGACGGTGCTACCAACGGTTTCCAAGACTTTTTGATTATTTGATAGAAACAGCGTTAAAATTTTTTCTCTTGCAACTGCAGCAAAATACAGAGCATGTTTTTGATGAGCCTCAGCCTCTTGATTGGGGAATACCTCTGTCAGCTTCTCTCTGGCAAAGCTTTTGTGTAGGTCTTGCAAAACATAACCACCTCTTTGAATATTCTGCTGCAAGAAAGCATGATTCAGTAAATGATCCCTAACTTCTAAGAAGTTAGGTGCAACCTCTTTAGCTAGGTCAGCAGTGAAACCACCTTCTAAGGTAGATAATCGACACCATACCTGTTGTTCTTTCTTGGATAATAGTGCAAAGCTTCCTTCCAAGATCCCTCTAACACTGGCTGGATACCCCTTAAATCTTTCTTTTGCATTTTCTACAGCAATTTTAAGTTGCTCTGCAATCTTATCTAGTGGTTGTTTATCATTTACAAACAAAAAAGGAGGATGTATTATCAGAGGAATGTAGCTTGCCCATTGGCAAATATTTGCAACAGATGCATAGTTTTGTGGATTAAGTTCAAAATTGGAGTGGGAACCACTGATAAGATCAAGAGCAAAGCCTGTTGCTTCATCATATTGCACCGAATCTGGTTCCCCTGCTAAATCTTTTCTCGGGGGTGAAAAAGTTTCAATCTTGAAGGTTTTTGCCTTTAACTTTGGATGTTCGTTGCGGGAGGTTACCAAAACCGTTGTGCCACTCACACCTGCTAGGTAACGTGCTATGTCATAAAATTGTTGCAGAATCGTGGTTTGTTTATCCCGATTTTCTTCTTTCTCAAGGTTCTGCAGATCATCAAAGATAATGAGATGCTTCTGACCTTTCCACTCTTTGGAAACATGACTCCATAATTTCTTCAGAGGATTATCTTCACGGGAATAAGATAATCCTAAATTTTTAAGTACTCTTACTAGAAAATATTTATCAAAGCTACTGAGGGTTATAAAAAAGACCCTATCAAAAATCCATTGGGTTCGTTTTCCATAAAAATATTCCAATTCTACAGCGATATGTGTTTTCCCAACCCTGCCCGCACCTTGAAGTAAAACAGGAGTTTCGGGGTAATCTTCCAGAGAGCCTTTTATTTGTAGTATAAGATCGCGCCGTCCTAACGGTTTTTCAACTCTATCCTTTGCTCTATATGTTGCGACATCCTTTTCAAAATCTTGGTAGGCTTCCTTTCGTTCTTCTTTGTCAAGTACATGCTCTGGATAATCTTCTTGAAGCTTGTTCAGCCACTGGGGGATTTCCTGATTGATTTTTGCAGCCTCACTATCTGACGACATGGTAGAAAATCTATCATTAGCAAAAAACAACATTCCATATAGTTGATTTAACTCATCATCATTCGTAGCACCCCAGTGCTCAACATAGTGAAATGTTTCTCTAGCCCGTGATGAAGCAACTTCCAAATCGTCTTTAGCAAAGAATTTTTTGACAGTACGTAATCTATAGGAAAAAACTATTTCGCAAACTTTATTTTGTATGCGTGATTTGAATACTCCCCAGTCCTCTGTATCCAAACGAGAGCCTTCCAGAAATATGCCTTGATTAACTCCTAGTATCTCTGCAATTACATCATCATCTTTCTTATATTCCTGTAAAATTTCTACATCAAACTTGATATTTTCAAGGGCTCTTATGTATTTTCCACGGTTTTTCACTTTATTAAACTTGTTATCAAGGAAAGAGAGTAATCCATTGTCTCGTAAAGATTTAAACCTGTCGCGCATGCCTTCAGTAAAGCTTTGTTTTTGATTAAAAAGCAGCCCAAAATAATCCTTATTTTTTGGGACTGGTTCCTGCCTTCCATCCTTTTTACCTAAGCAAAGATAAGCCAAAGACTCTATTCTTCTTACGGGTAAGAGTTTTTCCGCTTTGGAGGGTTTGTGATTTTTTGATGTTAATACTGCCCTAAGATCTTTGTACCCTTCTTCTGGAAGTTCTATGCCATCAAAACTATTGTCCGATCTACGTTTGTCCAGTGTGAGAATAACAATGGAGTTTTTATTCTTCGTATAATCCAAGAATTTCATTAATCGACATTTTACTTGAAATTTTGCTGTTTTCCTTTACATTCAGACGCGAATACCTTTTAGCCCAACAACCAATAGCCCCTCTATGTCTGATTCCTCTGATAAAACGCCCAAATATACAGAAAGTATCCAAGCAGAACGGAGGAGGGCGAGTCCTGTTCTGCGAGCCATTTGGTCAGAATCAGATGCAGACTATCTACAAAGCCAAATAAACATTATGATTCGTGATAAAAGAGTTATCGAAATGGTTAAAAGTTTTGCGTGGGATGAGAATGGCAATATGAAACCCCATGATTGGGAGGAGCAAAAGTTCTTGCTTGAATACACTGATGTTAATGATGTACCTGCAATTCACAAGGTGGAAAAATATATGTTTGATGCCATCCAGAAGTCAGAGCGAATGAGTGAACTAGTGGTGGGTCTTGAAGGGTTTCGAGTGTTTACCAGCGAGCTTGTGTCAGAGGCCTGTGGTAAAGCGGTGGGTATGAGAGAAGAACTTGATCTAAAGGGGTTTTGAAGGCCCCTTTTAGGGTTCGTTAACATAGGGCCACATTTTGTTGCCTTGTCGAGGGGGTACGCTGTTAAATCCTTCTAGCGAATAATTTTACTGCTGTCGTTTATGCAATTAGTACCCCACTGATTTTTTGTGGTCTGCACTCTACTTTTTATTATTGCTCCTGCGTAATTTATTGAAATCGAAGAGTTTTCTCTGACTTGATGTGGTATTTCTAATTTATGTTATTGATTAGGAAGGGAGCCTATAATCCTAAAACATCCACTATAATCCTCATTTTGTCAAGTGCAAGTGAGGCAGAAGGAGTTACACCTAGGGGCCCTGTTGCAAAAAATTTACGGTTTGATTTTTGGTCACATATTGGCGCAGTGATTTCCTGATTTTTGTTTTTAAGCGGCAATTCTTGGGAAAGTCCGCCTTATTTCTTGCTCAAGAGCGGGGTTTTGGGCCATTTCCTGTTCAACTCTCTCAATTGCTTCTGCAATAGCGGACTTTCCGATACCGAAAGCCCTTTCGATCAGGCGGATTTCTCCTCTGATTCCTTTCTGGATTTGTCCCGCTTTGGTCTGTCCTTTTTTGATCGCCCGCATGACCTCGAACCCTTTCAGTGTGGCATTGGCGGTTCGCATGGATTTAAAGCCAAGGGTGGGTTTGATAAGCCGTTTGAGTTTCCCGTGATCGGCTTCCACAATATTGTTCAGGTACTTTACCTGTCGATGTTGTGTATCCTGCGGGCATTTTCCTTCTTTCTTCAACTCGTCAATGGCAATACCATAAGCAGGCGCTTTATCGGTATTGATGGTTTCGGGTTTTTCCCATGACTTAAAGCTCTTGAGAGCTTTCTCAAGAAAGCGTTTGGCTGCTTTGGCATTTCGGGTCTTTGAGAGAAAGAAGTCAATGGTGTGACCTCGCTTGTCCACGGCCCGATAGAGGTAGACCCATTTCCCCCTTACCTTGATGTAGGTCTCATCCACCCGCCAGCTAAAGCCAAAGCTGGGTTTCCAGAACCTCCGTAACCGTTTCTCAATCTCAGGGGCGTAGCGCTGTACCCAACGGTAAATCGTGGTGTGATCCACTTCAATTCCCCGTTCTTCCATCATTTCTTCCAGTTCACGGTAGCTGATACCATACTTGCAATACCAGCGAACGGCCCACAGGATAATTTCTCCTTCAAAGTGACGCCATTTGAAATCCTCAGACATAGACACCCTACAGTTCGTGTTCCGTATAGAAAGGCGAATTATAGACCAGAATCGACAGCGGGTAAATTGATTGTTTGGACATCATCAATCCCTATACAGAAAGGGTTTGGAGATAGTAGAGCACACTTTCCAAACCTTCTTGAAAAGCGTATTTAGTTCGTTATCTTGATATAATAGCGAACTTATCAGGAAAGGAAAGTCCCTCATGGCCTATCAATTTGTCAGAGAACCTTTGCAGGAAGAACAAGCCGACAAACTCTCTCATGTATGCGAGTCCACAGAAGAGAAACTCATTATCTGGACATTGCTGGATACAGGCTTGCGCGTCTCGGAACTATGCAGCCTGACCCCACAGCATGTGCTCTGGCAGCAGAAGGCCTTTCGCATTGAAGGAAAGGGAGGCCCCTACGGGAAACAGTCCAAGAAGCGGGTCGTCCCCATGTCTCGGCGTATCCAGCCTCTCATGGAACATTATTTCGCTCTGAATGATCGCTGGTTCGTAGGAACAAGACAGGTACAGAAGACCGTCAAACGCCTCGCTAACAAGGCCCAGATTACTCAGGATGTGACACCGCACGTTCTCAGGCACACTTTCGCAACCCTTGCCCTGCAAAAAGGCATCTCATTGGCAGCCATACAGAAAATACTCGGTCATGACAGGCTCACAACAACAGCTATCTACCTCAACCTCACCGATACCCACATCGTAGAAGAATTTAATCAGAAATGGTGAAAACTAGATTTTTTGCAACAGAGCCCTTTAAACTGACTGTGCTCAGCATAAACCCCAGAATCCAACATGAGAACTTTGATGCTCTCTCCAGTAAGACCCTCCTTATGAGCGCTTTTAATACCCGTTTCTTCTCGCCATTCGGGGAAATTACTTCCCTCTTTCATATTTTGTATAGAAGAGAACCCAAGTGATTGAAACGCTACATCCCTCACAAATTCATACCCTTTGCTCAAAACTTCCCTTACTTTTTTTGCTTGGGACTTATCCTTAGCATTTATAAGGTAAGCTCCTGCATAAGGTAGGCGAGAAAAAATCTGCTCTTTTTGAGCACTGGGTAGAGTGGTTTCTATAGAATCTTTAGTGTCAATTTCAACATATTCTAATCCAAGATCAGTAAGTAGTGGTGCAAATTCGCACTTCTCTATATCCTCATTCTCACGAATGTTTTCATAGCTGGCTTCAATAAAAGAAGCATCATCAAGAGACAAGTCTAGACCAGTATTATCAAAATTCCATTTTTTAAGTGCTACAAAATTTTCCAAGATAGTCAAAGACCCCTTAATAAATTTTTATAAAACAGCTACATAGTAAAATCATAATTAATACAACCTGCAAATTAAACCCACATATAATCTGAAGTTAGCTTCCATGCAATTAAGCATCCTTAAAATACCGCTACAATCAGCAAGGAAGGTATCCTCTCTACCGCTATTGCACAGCAGGTAAAGACATGCACACACAATATATAAGGTGGAGGCGAGATGTGTGAGATTATACAATGGATCCCTATCCCTTTAAAATCTAAAAATCTATAATACCCTACTGTAACAATACTAATAACACCTAGTAGACTTCAACTTCACACTCCAACCATACATAGCCTATATTTCATAGTTCTCATTTATAACATATACTTAATAGTAATTTCAAGATAGGGTACTTACTTAATCTCCAGAAGGCACAGATGTTTCCCAAGTCATTATTATAAAGGATGCTCCTGACACTTACCCCCTATTTGAGGAGACACATAAGCACTAATTAGAAGGCTTAAGCTTATGCTTAAGGATATGCTTATGGACAATGTAGAAATCATGGTTTCAGGGGGCGGTCGGCGTTGTCGGTGGCCTGAGTCTGAGAAAACACGGATTTGATTTTAAGGGTTTCATCATTCAGAATCTCTAGAACTTGGCACACAATCCCTTCATGTCCGAAACGGCGAAAAGTTCCTATAAATTCCTGAACTTGCGTAATGAGAATCTACACATTTTGCTGAGATCGGATGTATTCATCCAGTGCGTTGCGTATGAGTACATTATAGGGAACCTTTTCTTCCTTTGCTACACCCCTAAAATAATCCAAGGTAGACTTTGTAAGGGTAAGGGTTGCCCTTTCCGTACGTGCCATTTCTGCAAGTCTGGAAGGACTTGGAAGTATGTTCACCACTTCCCCTATTTCCATTGGCTCATCGCTATATTCCATTTTTTTCTTCATAGAACTTTTTACCTTTCCTCCAATATCCTGCACCAAAGATGCGAATTTTATCTTCCCGTAGTGTAAACCGAACAGTAAGAACCTTTTCTTCTACTAATCCGAAACAAAAATAACGTTCTTCTTCCTTAGTGCTGTGCGCTATATCTACCGCTGTAAGCCTATTTTCTTCAAAGAATGCTTCCTTTGCTTTTTTCAAAACTTACCCCGTGCTTTTTCTGGTTTTCTGCATTCTTTTCTTCGTCCCATTCAAATAGCATCACTCACTCATACCCATCATTATAGCATATAAAAGTATTCTTATTAAGCATATAATAGTATGTATTCATTTGTAGGAGGTCTGTAAAGAGATTTATCATATTCTTATGGATTTACAGAGGGAGTGACGTTACGAGAAAAGTTGCACGAAATAATAGACCAAGCAGATGAAGGTATGCTTGGTCACTTGGCAAAGCAGCTTTCCCTTGGGGAAGAACCAACTGTATACAAGGATATAGCTGAAACAATTGCACTTTGGGAAACATTAGCAGAACCAATGAATGAGGAAGACCAAGCGGAGTTTGCAAATGCAACAAAACGTCGCCCTTTCTTTGGTAAGAGGGATTTTAATGTCCAGTCCGATTAAACTCTATGCTTTATACTCTTGATACTAACTTCGTTAGCAAATTACTCAGCGGGAACCAAACGGCACTTGCAAACCCTCGTGACGCTTCAGGGGTTGACAGGCACGTCGGTGTAACTGAGAGACGTTTTGTTTAGGCTGCCTAAATTAACCAAACTCTTTTGAAAATACCTGCCTAAGGGGTCTGGGGGGAGCGGCGAGCATCCCCCAAAGGCCTCTAGAAACCTGCTGTTATGGTATTACTCTATCCATATAAAAACTGGTTTCCCCAACAATTGCCTAAAAGTTAGCCTAACTCCATTTGGGTTTCTTACCTTTATTGGGATGAACCCAAAACAACTCGATATCGGACGCTCAACCCTATTTATCCGCTCCTCCTGTTGTGGGCCATGAACAAATTGGGCAACAAGCTGCTGCACAATTGCTTTTTATGCCAAGTCAACTGCAGCTCTTATGCCTGATTCAACTTTCAGAAGGGTTTTGGGAGAAAGATTGCGAATGTATTTAGCTAACTTACTACGGTCTAGGGTTGTGATTTGATGACAAAGCGCAATTCCATCATCAGGCAAGCCAATCTCACGAGCTGATAAATGGATCGCTGTTGCTCCCCTTTTGGATTGTTTTTGAGAGGTGCTTAGGGGGATAACAATGATAGACCGCCAGTTTTTGGTTTGGTTGAACCCATTATGTGAAACAATAATAACAGGTCGCCTACCTGATTGCTCAGAGCCAGAACGGGGCTTTAACTCAGCCCAATACACATCACCACGTTTCAAGACTTGCTTCCTCTAACTCCTTATCCAGATCAAATTCTGTACCTGCATAAGCGTTGGCATACTCTGCTATAGATTTATGTAGAGCTTCAGCCCTGCGTTCATTAATCCAGTTCTCAATAGCTTCTCGTGCCAGTGCCGTAGCAGGTTTTTTGGCTTTTTTGGCTTCTGTGCGTAACTCTTGATAAAGCCCTTCTGGCAAGGGAAGATGAAAATTGTGCTTCGCTTTTTCCATTAAATCACATCCTAAATATTTCCTCTAATTATGGCATAATTCATGCCATAATACAATGGCAAAGTTATCGTTTTCTCCCAACAGCAGGAATCTGCACCATTTTTACTCTCTAAATTGTGCAAGAAACGCTTGCACAATTACTCAAGCTCCACAAAATCCACTAATACTCTGCTATTTGAATGTCTGTCTTATTGAAGTCTTCGCCTTTAAACAGAAGCGGTTAAACTCTTATCCTTTGCCAAAGCATAGGAAAAACAATCCCCATAGTTAAGCCCTGCAGGGTGGAATACCTTTCCCAAACTGCCTGTAGGCTTTGCGTGCAAGGTTAGCCTGTTTTTCACTGACAGGTACGATCTCTAAGCTTAAAGTATGCAGCAAGAGGTCTAAATCCCTTGCACCCTCATCACCATGCCTAGCCTGCAAGATAATCCCTGCCTCAAGTAAACTTGCTGACGAAAGCAAACGTGATGTTGCTCCAACAATCGTTCTGGTTATGCGCTCAGCTTCAGGTTCCTGAAATAAAATAGTGATTACAGCAGAAGTATCAATGGCGGGCATCAGGAAGGCAAGCCGCTAGAATCATAACCAAGAATTTCATTAGGGGAACGATTATCAAGAACAGGCAGTGAAGCACAGTGCTTACCTATTGCCAACACATCTTGTACTAGATCTTCGACATCAGTGCTTTTGTGTTGAATTCGTTCAAGGCGTTCACGTAAGGAGGTTATAACCGCTTGAGTGAGAGTTTCTCCTGTTTCATTTGCGACTATTCTTGCCAGATTGTCAGCTTCAGGGTCTTTAATGCTTAGGGGCATAATGGTACCTATATATAAATCTTTCTACCTAGATGATAACATTTAAAGCGTTAACAGTCAATCAATAAGCTTTGTCACTTTCCTTTTTGCAGAAATCCCTATTTGTCAGATTAGAAGCTCATCTGATTCTCTTTTTCCATCTGTGTGAGCGGCAATGATAATTTCCTGCTTAGGAGTCCCAATTCCCTTTTTGGACTTCTTTTTAAAGATGTGCAGCAAATTGCTGCACAATTGCAAAATGGGAAAAGTCCAGCAGCTTGCTGGACAATTGTTTTTATTCTAAGTGATAGGAGCCTTTCACAGGCTAGATTCAGCATACTCTAAACACACGGCATGAAGCCGACGTTTACCTGATCCCTCAGGCTCAATTCTCATACTAGTCCTGCTTTACATTTTGCTCAATAAATTTACCCATAGATTTTTTCGCTTTCGCAAAAACCCCTCCAAGGGTGTCAGGGAACGTCTAATTAAGCGTAAAGTTGTAAGTTGACATTCATAGAGTGTAAATGTAACACTTGACACATGCAGAAAACATTTGGCGCTCTGGTCAGGCAACTTCGTACAAAGAAAGGATACTCTTTGCGAGAGTTCGCCAAAATAACGGGTGTGAGCGCTAATTTCCTTTCCAATATGGAGCGTGGAAGTTCGGGCCTCCCAGTGAAGCAAAAATTATCCTGATGGCTGAAAAGCTTGGTCGGAATAAAGATGAAATGCTGGCTTTAGCTGGAAAAGTATCCTCTGACGTAATTGAGATTATCTTACAGCGCCCAAAGGAAAACACTGCGCTCATAAGACGGCTTAA
>CBDCVN010000007.1:0-63080 GCA_965223045.1 Trueperaceae bacterium | reverse complement strand
GTCCATCTAAAAACCCTTTAACACCAACAACCTCCAAAATCCCTCCAATAATTTGAGCATAACTTTCGTAACTTCCAAGGCTTTTTGAGCCCTTTGGATAACCTTCATTGGCCCAGTGTTGTATCAAAGATAGACAGGCGTTAATAATTTTGTTGCGATTTTGCAGAATATAGCTTTTTAGGTCTGGATGTTTAAACTCTTTTCGTTCTTCAGGTTTTTCAACACCAGCATCAAGCCTGATAGGAATGACTCTTCTAGGAATATCGCCACAGAGGTCAACATTATTACCAGTAGCAAGCCAAAGAAGGTGGTTACGTACATGTAGTATCTGAGAAGTACCTAAACGCCTACCACTCCACCACACCGTGGTAAGTATGGCAGCTAACTCATCACCACCAAGTTGATTTACATTGTCTAATAGAAGTAAAAGATGCCCTTCAAGCAAATTAGAAGTGATACGCTTTTCCATTTCTTCGCCAGTACGGGGTAAAGTCATAATAGAAACATCTTTACCAGTGATGATAAGTGAAGGAATATTACAGAGTTTACCTTTACCAGTGCCTCTAGTTGGAGATTCAACTAAATAAAGAGGAGTAGGACCATTAATCATTGACCGTACAAAATGCTGTAGGAACATAGCAAAAGTATGTGCCTTGCCAATATTTGGGAAGGCAAAAGGAAAGTCCACAATGATATTGCCAATGATTTCAAGGGCCTTAGAAATAGAGTAAAGCTCAAACTTGAAACCTTGAAGGTTATTAAGTATCAGTAGAGTCTTACTTTCAGCGTCATAACCGTCTTTAGTAATAAGTCTACCTTGAGAATCAAAGATAGGTACAGTGCTAACAGTTTCTAATTCAGGTAAACCTAACTCTTCAGCTTCAAGAGCTAGTAAATCAGGTGCTAAATCTGAAGGTGGTCTAGCTGGTGATACAATCTGTCTTTCTGTTTTGACTGTTATGAAATTAGCGCATCTGTCTAAATAACCTTTCAGAGAAGCATTATCCATGATTTGAGTTTTGCCGTTTTTATCCACTCGAGACAACAAACCACTCTTTATATATAGTCTTGGGGGATTGTTTGAAGCATGTAGAGCTTTAATGGCATCATCTGCAATTTCCCGTAGGTATCGACTATTAACTTGAATAGTAGGTTTCTCAGATGTAATTACTTCTTCATCAGTCTTTTGTGCTTCAGAAATTTCAAAGGGATTAGTATTCTCAACAATCTGATTTAATTCCTCAACAGTGTGACCTTTTCTAAACCAATCTGTAATATCCTCTTTGTCCTTTAACCCAGATAGCTCAACGATTTTGACTTCTCTGACGGTTCCGTAGACTTCCCTAGCAACTTTCAAAGCATGTTCGATTCCCACTTTGTCATTGTCAGGGAAAATAACTAAAATAGCCCCAGCAAGAGATTGAGTGTACTCATCACGCCACTTACCAGCACCCATAGGACAAGTAGTACCAACAAAGCCATACTTTTCTACGGTCAAAACGTCCTCTTCACCCTCAAGTAAAAAAACCCAAGCATTATCAGCAATAGCTCTCTTTACTTCAGGTAACCTAAACAAAACACGCCGAGTGTTGCCAAGCTTCCAAACCCACTGACCATCCTTTTTAGTACGCTGTGCAAAGCTCTTAGGTTTGAAACGCACAGTCTCAAACAAAAAGCCACCGTCTTCATCAGTGTATTCATAAGTAGCAACTATCTCTTTCTTAGGCTTTTCCCCATCAAGACCAGCAGCACTAATTAACTTCTCAACAGCAGCTTGCTTATCAAAGTCGGCCATCTGAAGTAAAAAACCAAAGGCATTAACACACTCACCAGTAGCATGGTCTTTAAGCAACCAAGGTGCAATATCATCTTTTAAAAAGAGGCTACCAGACTGATTCTTTTCCCCACGCCACACCGCCAATACCTTACCAGCTTTACCAGCCACAGCACCACTATCAGGAAATAGCTCCTGAACTAAAGCAGGCAAATCAACAGTTTCTATAGCTTTAGTTAGTAAGTCCATAATTCCACCTACTGTCTTTCCTAAAGCAACTAAATGAGGTGTTTTTCTCACCTCGCCAAATAATAGGACAAACGAGTGAATTTGGTTGTTCTACGACACCAGTTGGACTATCCACTTTTTCACCTTTATTGAACAGGGCACGGGATTTATGCTATACTATCTTTGAACGGTTGCCCTGTTCTCTTTCTTCCTGTCTGAATCTCGGTCAAAAAATTAGCAGGATTTTATGTTGGCTTCTCTTAAAGAGAGGCCAATATTGGTATTATACTATAATTCAAGAAATTCGATCAGGAACAGCTATTTTGTATTTAGTGTTACCTCTTGGTTTACCTTCATACTCAATAAGTTCTAAATTACGTAATTTGTTTATAGCACGGCATATACCATTCCGAGCACAACCAAGAGCATCAGCCAAAGAAGTCAAGCTATAGTCAACTTCACCACGACCTTCCAGATAGACATAAACAAGCTTAATCAAAGGACTTTAGGGTACCGTGCACATTCGTCCGTAAATACACGCTAAGGGGTAATCTCTTTTCTATCTAGCAGATATGGCGAGGCGTGCTAAGTGTCTGTAAACAGCTCTTGATAGTAAATAAATCTCTTTCAAAAACGTATTACTTTTCATCGAGGTTTTGCAATTACTTTTTGAAAGATTGAAAAGCCTTGGTTTCAGTAGCAATGCTACCCTTTCAAAAATGTCCGTTTGTGAAAGGAAAAAATCCTTAGCGTGTATTTTCGAGTGAATGTGCACAGTACCCTAGCTTGTTGGTGTTACTTCTAGGCAAAGCATATGGCGTCAGGTAAAGGAAGGTACCTTGCCTAAACCTGTTTATTTAAAGCCACATGTGCCTCGGTGGAAACTAGGGATTGTTCTTGATTGGTTGGATGGGTATGAAGAGCCTTTTGATGCTGAAGTTCGTGCTTATAAGGGTGATCAGGAAAAGTTGGATGAGTTTCAACCTAAGAAAAAGCCTATGGAAAAACAGGAATTGCCTGAAGAAAAACCTCAAGTGAATGCAGAACAGCCCAAAGAGGGCGAAACTCTTAGGGAAAGGTTGAAGAGGAAATATCTGGGAAGGTAAGGGGTGCTCGAGCACCCACATTCTATTTTTCGTCAGACTTTTTTGAGGTTGCTTTTAGTTGCTCGAGGTAAGCTTCTAACTCTTCGATTGACATCCCTTTTAAACGTACATCAGTAGGCAAATTTTTTGCTACTTCATCAGCAGGCAAACTTTTTACTACTTCACTAGGAGATAAACCTTTTAACCTCTTATCAACAGATAGTCCTTCTAATCGTTCATCTTCTGTTAGTAAAGGCAAATACTCCTTAGCCACATCATGCTTAAAGTTTTCCATTGTGTATGGCATATCTATATCTATTCCTTCCTGTCGATATCTAGTAAATATCTGATCGAGTACAGTACTAATCTCCTTAGAACGTTTTTCATAGTGCCTTGATCCATAAAGTCCACTCTGTCTATCAGCACTAAAGATGTTCCATAAAGCATTATGCTTCTTTTGGGGAATCTCTTTCAATACAATTACCTTAATATTACGAACACCAAAATAAACTTTATATATACCTTTTGATTGAGGAACAAGCTTTACCTCATTATTTAACTTCTTGGGAAAACGAGTACTAACAGCATATAGTCTGAAGGATTCACTTGGTGGCAGAGGTTCACGCTCTTCAACCACTTGCTTACGGTAATTGACGAAATAACCTATGAGTTCTTCTAAAGTCCAGCTATCTAAGGGTTCACGCATGGATTTATAAGTAATCAGGTTGTGCTTTGTTAAGTCTTCAAGGCCATCAGGCAACTTACCAGAAAATTCCCCTTCTTCTTTTCTAACCACAGCAACATCAAGTAACTGCTTTCTACTTGATAAATCTAATTCTAGCTCCACCTTAAAAGGGGAATTAGTGAACAGGTCTATGAGCACTAATCCAAAAAGTCTGTGCCAATCGGTCATAAAAAATCCTAAGCTGCTACCCAATCTTTGCCCTGACTGTATAGCCAAAAAGTTAAGCTGTCAGCTATTTTCTGGATAACAGATTGACTATAAAGAGGTTTCCTCATAAGCCTGTTACACCTTTCACACATCACGAATCCTATCCAAATAGCGTCAGGATCTTCATCGTCAGTTAGTAAATTTATTCTGATACCGACAGTTCCTATTCTGGCATAACAATGGGCACACATATTACTGGGATACTCAACTCGTTTGTTTGTTGCAACATCAAGACCAAACTCAGCAGCCTGAGCTTGAGACAGTTTTTCTAAAAGTTTTGCTATCTCTGCTTTCTCCGCATCGGATCTTGCAAGACCTTGTGGAATTAACCGCTTTTCCATATCTGAGAATATCACCTCTGGCTTCCTGTTAATCCAAATTGGTTTAAACTAAGGTCTCATTAAGTACTTGCCTGATAGGGTTTTTTGTAGAAATCAGGAAAAATCCAACGCTAAGACTTTAAGCGTTGGCTATAAAATTGCTCAGGCAATCAAATCAACTTAATTTGTTACGCTTTGCTCCATCAAATAGCGTTCAAAAAAACGACCGTTTTTCTTTACCATCATAACGCCCTTTTAAATCTGGTCGCTTTTGGCACAAAACGGTTAAGTAAACTGGTTAAGCAAAACAAAGTAAATGAAACCTCTAAGCTATTGAGTTTCCTGAACCCCTCAAAGATTGGGATGACAAATGCCATTGGTATCGCAAATTCAAAATACGAGGAGCTTGCATTACTAGAGCAAATTTAACAAAAACTGCATTATCGCAGGTTTTACCATCAATTTATAGTGTGCTAAACGGAGCCAACTCCTTAACGTTGCTTTTTTCTTGGCTTCTACAAAAACCCGAAAACCATGATTTGTCCGAGCATATCAATATCGAATTACTCAGCCATATCAGTCCTGTTTCATGGGAAAATATCATTCTATACGGTGATTACATCCTCAACAG
Source organism: Trueperaceae bacterium (assembly GCA_965223045.1). Classification (GTDB taxonomy): domain Bacteria; phylum Deinococcota; class Deinococci; order Deinococcales; family Trueperaceae; genus CBDCVN01. Next base: position 58,090 of record CBDCVN010000007.1, on the reverse strand, counting down.
AAACAAGGTGAAAATTCCTTAGCGTACATTTACGGACGAATGTGCACAGTACCCTTTTTTGGAGGGTTAGTGCAAAAAAACCAAGTTGATTTGATTGCCTGAGCAATTTTATAGCCAACGCTCAAAGTCTTAGCGTTGGATTTTTCCCAGCTTCTACAAAAACCCCAAATTTCCAGAATAACGACACTATATACGACATCACAAATAGTGCTATACTAGTCAAATGAGCATCTTGAAGATGGTTGTAGATACCAATGTAGTTTTTGAAGGCTTAACTTATCAAGGTGCTGCAAGTGGTGTAATAGTTAAGGCATGGCTTGGGAATGTTTTTCAGCCCTGTATAGGTAATGCCATGACTTATGAATATATTGATGTGCTGTCTCGTAAGTTGAATAAAGAACGTTGGCAGAAGATTGAACCCGTCCTTAATCAGCTAATTGACAAGTGTGAGTACACCAAAATTAATTATCGTTGGCGACCTAGTTCACCAGATGTAGGTGATGATCACGTAATAGATTTAGTGATGAATGCCAATTGTTCGTTGGTAACGCTAAATTTAAAAGATTTTAAAGTACCAAGTAAAGAGCTAGGCTTTCAGGTCTTTACCCCTGTTAAATTTGTCAATACACTTAGTGCTCAGTTAAAAAAGAAGGGAACACCATCATGAGTCGTCTAACAGTTAGATTACCAGATAGCTTGCATCATCAACTTACTGTTCAAGCTGAGAGTGAAGGAGTATCTTTAAATCAATACTTGGTCTACAGTCTTTCTCGTCAAGTCTCTATGGGTAAATATGTAGTACAGCCTGTTCCTACTGAGCAAGTAGAAGCAGAAGCTAAGGAATTTCAAGAGTTTTTAGCAAATGCTCCTAAAGCTACCCCAGAAAAGATAAATCAAATACTTAATGAGCGTGAGTATATTTCTCCAGAGCCAGAGCTTGATCCTGAAGCAGTGAAACATCTTGAGGAACTTAGTGACTAACTAGTTTCCATCAATTCTAATTTTTGTGAGCTAAGTATGGAATTCTATAGACTTACCACTATCAGGAATAGCTTCTAAGTCTTTGATCTTACCGACTAAAATAATCTTTCCGTCGTGCATCATAAAGTTTTCACCACTTTGCCCTACAAATACACCTTTGTAGCTGCGTCCTTCTTCAGTAGTTGCAATATAACGGTTGTTCCAATCAAAGCCTTGTGATTCTAAGAAATTTATAGCTTCCTCTAAGGGCTTTACTCTTTCTGGATCAATTATTTCACTGAAGATGCGCTCCATCATGGCTAAGTTGCCTTCTATACCTTGAATGCTTGCTCTGATCATACGTTCTTTGGTTATTACTTTGAATTCTAACTCGTAACCGGCTTGCTCTGCCAAAGACTCAGTAAAAGCTCGTTGTGCTCTACCATTGCCTTCACGAAATGGGTGTAGCTTGTTTATCTCGTTAAATATAGCATTTTCCTTTTTAACCTGACCCATTATTGAGTTATCAGTTTATCACACAGCATTTTAGCCTCTCATAAAATTATGTCATTAAATCACAAGAAGTGAAAAGTATTACTCACTGGTAATTAAATCAAAAAACAAGAGTATACCCTTACATTTATAGAAATTAAAGTTGCAAGTATTTGAATAAATATTTATTGTAACATCTTTCCATAGGTGGTTGATTGGTATAGCCACAGTGTTTGAACCAAGCTTGAGCATCATTGGTATTAACTGTTTCTAAAGCTTTTTTGACAGAGGTGTTTAATTTCTTTTTGTCCCAAGTTTCTAAAGCACGTAGGTGGGATTTTGCTTTTGACCAGCAATGTTCTATCGGATTGAACTCAGGGCTGTATGGTGGCAAATAGATCAATGTGGCTCCCCTGCTTTCTATTAATTCACGTACCCTTTTTACTATGTGTGCTGTTGAATTATCCATCAAAACTATTTGTCCCACCTTTAAAACTGGACATAGTATTTCTTCTAGAAATACTGCAAATACTTCTCCTGTTACAGTTTCATCAATACAGAAACTAGCGATTACTCCTTCTAGAGTCATTGCACCTATTAAGTTTGCAATTTTATGTTTCTTGCTTGGTATAGAGCAATAAGCTCTTTCTCCTCGTTGCGAACGGGCATAAATCCTAGTCATGTTTAGATAAAGACCTGTTTCATCAATAAATACAAGCCTATTTGCTCTAAGAGCTTTCTTTAACTGTAAAAAGGCTTTTCGTTTTGCTGCAATGTCTTCACGATCTTGCTCTCTAGCACGCAAAGTCTTTTTTTATAAGTCCAGTTAATCTTTTCTATTGCCCTATACATACTAGTGCTACTGACTTTAACGCCAGTCTTTTGCTCAAAAGCTGTGCAGAGTTCAGCCAAGGTCATGTCTGATTGCTTTTCTAACAATTTTTTTATTAGTGAAAGTTGTTTTGTGTTTACAGCAGGTTTACGACCCCTATTGTGTTCCCTAGGCAATAATCCGCCTGTTTCTCGATAAAGTCTTAGATAGGCTTTAACTGTAGTAGGGCTGACTAAAAACCTTTTAGCCAGCTCATATTGAGAACCTTCGCCATCTAGGTAAGATTGAACAACGCGTTGTCGCAAACCTAAGGAGTAACTTGCCATGGAAAGAGGATAACTCATATTAACTTACTAGGACAATAAGAAATGGTTTTGTGGATTCATTGACTAGAACAACTAGAAAAAGATAATGTTTCTAGAAAGGGTGTTTTTATTAGAAAAAATTCTAATTTAACGTCAACACTAGACGGTGTTTCTAGTTGTTTACAACACAGTGTAAAATCAAGTCTGCTTTTGTGCAATACTGACTCTTACTACGAATCCAAGAGCGCTCTTAGGGTAATTAAAATGAGAATATTTGCATTTTGGGTAAATTGGTAAGAATACTAATAAACACTTTATAGTACAACTACAAAGATACTTTTAGTATAGAAGAAAACTACTCAAGTTTTTCCAAATTTACTCAAATTGGGCGTTTTGCCGATACTTGGGTCGGGTTAAAAAGGAAAATGCTATAACTTGGTTATATGCTTGATAAATTTGTTTGGAGTTAGGTTTCTTAGTTCTTGATTGCTATCTAGCTCAAGGAAAATTTGCTGAGCTTCCTGCTCTATTTTGATACTTGGGGTAAATTGCTGCAGTCTTTTGTCACCAGCTTTATAGAAATCAGTGACACGGATTTCTCCTGCCCACTCATAAACATCTTGGAACAAGTAATGGTGAATAGCCTTGAGTAACTTAAAATCAAACTTTCCTTTAGGACCTTTACTAGTCAGACTTAACTCACGGTTCAGGACTAAATCTGCCTCAATCTGAGTAAATTCTTCAGCATCAGAGATTCCTAATTTGTTTCTTAGAGTGCCGTTTGGCAGTAAATATGGATCTTCTTCATAGGCCATAGAGGGCAAGGGTTCTTAAATTTCTTTCCTCATCATCAATTTCTCCTGACAGCCACAGTTCTTTTATAGCTTTGGCTTCTTCGCTAATATATAGTCCTTCTAGGCGCAAATTTGCCTCGCTCTTTTCAGATAATTTTCGACGACGCTCGAGTTCCTTCGAATCAATAGTGGGGGATTTTTCCATAATTTATAGTAATCTATTCCCAAACAGGATAAAAGGCGAACTGTTACATTAAAAACTTATAAACAAAAGAGATTTAAAGATATTTGATGTTTTCAGTCTTACTGAGTTGTCTTTCTGAAATAGGAGGAATAATAACTTTTTCAGGAGGCAAGTTTTTTTGTTGGTGAGAGACAGTAATGACTATTTCGCGATCAAGCTTGCTGATGAATTCTAGTAGCCTTTCAACAGAGAAGTGATCTAAGCCGCTGCCATTCTTTAGATATGAAACTTTAGGTTGCTTAATCCCTAAAGTTTCAGCAGCCTGTTGTTGTATCCAACCACGTTCCTCAATTGTCTTTGTGATTATGCGTGCAAGTTTTGCCTTAAGCATAAATTCTTCAGGGTTGGGAATTCCAATATCTGCAAACACATTGCCTGAGCTATGTGTGACTTTTGTATCTGAATCATTCATCTTTTGCTAGCTCCTTTGCTGTTTTTAAGCGTTTTTGGATTACATCCATGTCTTTTTTGGGTGTAGCAATGCCTTTAGTGGATTTCTTCTTAAAGACGTGCAAAACATAGATTTTAGTCCCTAGTTGGGGTTCTTTGCACTAACCCTCCAAAAGGCATATCTCAAGCAAAATTTGCTTCTGAAAAGGTGTTTAGAGCAACGCATCATCTAGTAATGCTTGAGGTAGGGATATAAGTGTCTCACTAGCTCTAAGATAATTTAAGAAAGCTATTTTGAGACATTACAAAAGACATGAAAATACAACGTCTCAGAATGTACAGTTTTAGAGACTAGCACCAGTTTATTTAGGAATGAGATCAATGAAAACTAGTTGAATATGAATTGATTTGAATAAATCTGCTCGGGAGTCTCGCCCCTGCAACAAAAAAGCTTGCAAATATACCTTTTGGAGGCGTTGTGCAAAAAACCCCTTTTTGGACAAATGATAATCGTTTGGAAAAGGCCTCTCCTCTGGCAAAAAATGTTCTTTAGTTAACCCATAGTTATACTTTGATCATCCTCAAGTATGCTTTTTCCCTCCTGAGTTGCCTTAACTTTTACTTGTCTAGTAAAATCACCTAAAATACAAATATATTGTATAGAGAAAACTTGTTATATTATAAGGATATATATATATATCGTCACTATAATTTAATACACCTAAGAGAAGTGATTTTAAGAAGCTAAAACTCTAAATAGAAACTTCAACTTAACATCCCTCTTACAAAAAATGCTTAATTCTCTAATATTAATATATTAGAATAGAAACTTTGCTCATTTAACCTGTAATTATCAAACGAGTTAGAAGGACTCGGAAGGAAACAGGAAATGAACAAAACACTCAAAAACATCACAATCTTAATCACAATCGCAATAGTTTCAATTTTAACCGCTTGTGGCCAAGTTGCTACCCTACCCACCCAAGTACAAGACGATCTCACACCCCTAAGTGGTGACGCCACCGCAACTGGCGTACACAACGACATGTTATCAACCATTAACTCTGTTCGCACTCAAGGTACCACCTGCAACGGTGTAGCTCGCGGAAGTGTTTCTAGCGTTTCTTGGAATGAAAAATTAGCCGGAGCAGCTAAAACCCAAGTAAAAGATATCCTCAACCGTGTTAACAGCGGTGAAATCAACCTCAGTACACAAGCTCCACCACATGTAGATTCTGCTGGTAATCGTGTTGATGACAGAGCTAATGCTCAAGGCTACAGTTTTAAGAAAGTTGGAGAGATTTTAGCAAGTGTTTCTAACGGTAGCGCCTTTATCAACGGAGTAATTGCAGGGTGGCAAGCCAGCCCCTCTCACTGTGAAGCTATCCTGACTGGTCAGTTCGAAGAAGTTGGTATTTACTTCGAAGACGGAGTATGGGCCGCAGTATTTGGCAATCCTAGATAATAAATATAAAAAACTAACCCCGACTGAATTTTTCCTTCCCTTCCTTCCTTTCTACCCCAGCTCCAAACGCTGGGGATTTTTTATTTAACTTGACCATTGAATCAATATAAGTTTACTTATCAAGACAACTCCTCTACACAATAATAGAAAAAGCAGGTGGCTAATTTAGTCCACCTGCTCTTGTTAATTAAGAATTTAATGAAGGTTTAGGGAAACCAATTGCGTAAAATGCTTATTATATTTGTTTCACTTGGTCCTAAGCGACGTGCACCATTTGAAGTAGAGTAACCATAACCATGAACAGCCGTTACAACAGGGCCTGCATTAACAACGTACATGTACATGGGGCTACCGCTATGACCACCACTAGTATCACAGTTATGCAAAATGAAGTCGTTCCAGCCATCGCTACCTTGGTGCAAGTAGCTAAGAATTGTGCATGTTTTAGTGTCACCATAGAAACCAGCAATAACACAATTAGCAGGTGAGTGGCTGTTACCACAAGCAGGATAACCACGATTATAAATGCTCTTTTGGCTAAGTGAACCACCACTCATGTGCCAGTAACCCATCCAACCTGTTTGGTTATTGTAGTTTGCAGGAAGTATGATAACACCCCAGTCCCAGCGCCTACAACTGGTTTGATTGTTTTTACATTCGTTACTATTGCGCCACTGCGAAGGGGTGTAGTAAAGAGTGTTGGCTAAGTTTGTTTGTACTGAACCATAAGGAGTCCCATTAATACCATTACGCCCGGGAGTGATTTTAGGGGTGTAGTATATGTTAGTACCTCTTTTATTAATGCAGTGAGCAGCAGTTATAATTATACGTCTTCCTATAAAAGTACCTGAGCAATTAGAGTTATGATCACCATAGTCAAACTGTGCAATTGTTCGCCAAGGGTAAACAGTTGTTGGTGTTAAACGTATACGTGTGTCAACACCAAGAATCTTTTGTGGTTGTAACTTGATGTCTTTAACATCTCTTATGGGTAGTTTAGGATCTCTGACTTCTCTTATAGGTAATCTAGGGCCTTTAATTTCTGGTTTAGGTTCTTTAATTTCTTTAACAGGAAGTGAACTTCTAGTATGTCCACGCTCAACTTGAAATTTGTGTACCTCACTCATAAAAGAGCCATCTAGTTCAACTTCAAACTCGTCTTGACTTCCTACTTCAAACGCTATGAGCTTAACTTTTTTAGGAATAGCATTTTCATCTTCTCTAGGGACTTTAACACCATCATTTTCATCCGATTCAAAGGAGTCAAATTCATCTTCAGGTTTACCTTCTGAAAGAACGCCCCTACCCACAGCCTTAGCTATAAACTTACCGGGGATTTCCTTAGAATCATTGTTTCTACGATTAGAAAAAAAGTCTACGACTTCTCCAGCTTCAAATTGATTACTTACTACTAAATTAAGTTTTGCTTGTGCAGAGCTTTTTCCTAAGGTTGCTACAACTTGAAGAACTCTAGTGCCAAGTGGTGCTTCCTTACCAACTTTAAAGTTAAGAGCGTACTCTCCTTGATTTTCTTCATAGTTTAGCTCAACGTCAGTGCTTTGTCCTTTTAAGCTAAAGCCAATTTCTTCTAAGTTTTGGTTAGTATCAACAATAGCATTAATCTGACCTTCTTCACCTTGCATAATATGAAGTGTGTCCTCAGAAAGCTTTAATTCTAGAGAATCTCTGCCTCGAGGTGTAGGATTAATACCACCACTGTTTGATGAGCAACTTGCTAGTAGTAAACTACTTACTAATATTGTTAGAGCCAAAAAAGTTTTATACATTTTATTCCTTTCTTCATTTAAAAGTAGAATTTAGAGAAAAATTGAAGTTTCTTAATCTCAATGTTTGTAGCTTATTTAAGGAGGCGTTAAGTGAGTGTAAATTGCTGTTCTAACACCCAAATAAGTGAGTTCTTGCTACTAACTACCTGCTTTAATTAACTGTCCGTATCTAATTTATAGATCAAGTGTCCTAAATCTCTTAAGATTAGGAGTTTTTGCCCACACCTTCCAAGCAGTTTATTTGGAAATTAATTCGTTTCAGAGGTTACTTACATTTTATTTACTGACTCAAATAAAAAACTTTTTTTAGCCCTCTGATTTGATAAACTTGTTTAGTGATGAAAAATTATTTATTAATATTAGTGATTATTTTCGTTTCAGGTTGTGGTGGTGCAGCCACTTACTATAAAGACCTTAAAACAGGGGATTTAGAAGGAAAGTTGATAGTGCAATGGATTGATAGAGATAGATTTATTTTTCTTCCTGATGAAGAAAATCCTTTAACTTTTACTAGAAGCGATGGTAGTTCCATTACTCCTCAACAAATGTACACTGATGGTGGTTCTATTCCTAGACCATTATGGGTTCTTAGAAATTATTCTCCTTGGGGTTATGCGCCTGCTTTTATAATTCATGACTGGCTTTTCGAAATGAAACATTGCCAAATCTCTGGTTACGAACAGTACGACTATAAAATTGCAGCTGATGTAATGTCTGAAATCATAAAAACCTTGATGGAAGACCCTCAGTACGGTGGTAAGAATGAGCTTGTTTTGTACAGTATGTATAAAGCTGTGAACTCGGAAATAGCAAAAGGATTCTGGGATGAAGAAGGATGTAATCAACCTCAAGATGATGAAGGCTTTGAGGCTCTTAGTGCTGATATAAGACCAATAGCTGAATATATTATAGAGTACCCCTAAAGTTCTTCTTGCTTAGGTGGTTCACTAACCTCCTTAAGTTAAAGTAGTGCACCCTAAGACAAAATCTAGAATTCAACAGCTTTAAGTACTTAAGGTTCAAATCTCTAAATAACTTACTAGCTTACGATTTATGTCCGACATCAAATGCCAGTCCAGAACGGTTATAAATTCCTTTAGATATTCTTTAGGCACTGTGAATATTCCTTGTGGTTGTGCTTTAGATGGTTGAGCTAGTGAATCATTTAGGTCAACCTCGAAACCATAAATCTTCTCTTTGAGGTAATTGGTACGGCTGTTACATATTTATAATGAGGATTATCACTAGCTGCATCTGTAGAAACAATTAGGGGTCTGTTGAAGATACGTGTAAAATGTTATCACTTCGTCATTTTTAACTCGGATTGTTTTCTTGGCGCACCTGCTTGATGATTTCACCGACAGCCCCTCGACTGATTTTTCCTTTGAATCGACTATGAATCTTACGAATGCTGAGATTGGTTGTTTTAGCTATTTTCTCAATTTCTGAGCGCAGATGTTTTGATGTTGAGGGTCTTCCCAATCGTTTACCACGTGCTTTAGCTGCTTGCATACCAGCGGTAACACGTTCAGAAACCAGTGAAGATTCAAGTTCTGCCATTGCTCCAATTATAGTAAACATAGCTTTGCCCATTGGGCTTGAGGTGTCTATCTGATCCTGAACAGAAATGAACCTGATACCCAGATGGTTAAATTCATCAAGTGCAGTAAGCAAATGCTTGGTTGAGCGAGCAAAACGGTCAAACTTCCAGACTAGAACACAGCCAAATTCATAGTTTCGGGCTGCTGTCATGAGGTTGTTAAGCTGTGGTCGTCCCTCTTTACGTCCAGAAAGTGCTGTATCAAGATATTCGCCGATAATTTTCAGTCCTGCACGTTCGGCATAAGCACGTAACCCATCAAATTGCAAGTCAGGTTTCTGATCTGCGGTTGAAACACGCAAGTAAAGAACGGTCAGGTCTGAATTTGGTTTGTTCATAATCAATACAGATTTGTCCAAATAAGTTTACTCTAATGGACACATTTTTTATGATGACATCATATTGCAGGATGGGGATTTTTTCCAGCCATTTGGCAACCCTTTTTTGGACACCTGAAAATACGGCTCATGACTTTAGTAAACCGTACAGCTTACCCCCGTTTTCGTAAACAGTTTACCCAAGAGGAGCTATGCAAATTATATGACCTCAATCATGGTGATCTAGCATATATTAAATCATCATCCAAAGGTGATAAACAGCGACTAACCTTTGCTAGTCTATTAAAAACGTACCACAATTTAGGTTATTTTCCATCACTGCGAGATATTCCAGATGATATTCGCAAGCATCTGGCTAACCAATTAGGTCTGGATATAGTAACCAGCTATCTTGATGAGGAGAAATTACGTCCATCTTTACATCGTTATAAAGAGGTAATTCGCTCCCATCTTCAGAGCAAACCATATACATCTGGGGGGCGTGAATATGTTGAGAATCTTGTCAGGCATGCAGCCCATACCATGAGTGATCCAGCTGATTTGATCAATGCGGCGGTTGAAAGATTGAAACGAGAAAATATCGAACTACCTGCCTTCAGTACACTTGATCGAGCTGTTAGAAACATCAGACAACAAGTGCATCTAGAGCTTTACGCAAAGATTACCAAGAAACTGTCAGTCGATCAGATTAATACATTGGAGGCTTTACTTGTTGTTCCAGCAGGTGAAAAGTTCACTCCATTTAACAAGCTAAAACAAAATCCAGGCCCTGCGACCTTGAATCACACACGTTCTTGGGCTGAGCATTTACACGATATTGAAGCTATCCTTAATCCCACTCCGTTCATTGAGGATATTGCACATACCAAGATTAGACAATTCGCTTCTGAGGCAGAGGTTCTACAAGTTAGTGAACTATTGGATATGCAGCTAAATAAGCGGCATGCCCTATTACTTTGTTTCCTGCACCACGTGCAAACCCGTGTCCGTGATGAATTGGTTGAAATGTTCCTGCGACGCACCAGACGCACAGTGAGTGCAGCAAAAGTCAAACTGAAAACACTGCAAGATGAACACCGTACTCTCGAAGAAAATCTCATTCAGACATTTGGCCAAATCTTATCTGCTGCTGAAAGTGAGGAAAAAGCAGCTCATGATCTTGGTCGTGATGTAAAAACGATCCTTGAGAAACAAGGTGGTATTGAAAAATTGCGTCAGCAGTATGACGCAGCTTCAGCCTATCATCAGAACAATTATCGTCCTCTATTGTGGAATATCCACGCAAAGCACCGATCTGTGCTGTTCAGACTACTCAAATTGTTGAAAATTCACTCTGCCACTCAGGATAGAAGCCTGCTTCTTGCTTTTGAGTATGTAATGCAACATCATCACACAAGACGGGATTTCCTGCCTTTTGATATTAATCTTGGGTTTACCTCACAAAACTGGCGGACTTTTATCATCAAGCGCCAAAACAAAACACAAACGTTGAATCGCCGTGCCTTAGAAGTCTGTGTGTTTATTCATTTAGCCGATGCACTTGACTGCGGCGACATCTATGTTGATGGTTGCGAAATTTATAGTGATCCACGAGCACAACTCCTGCCATGGGATGAATGCGAACCTCGTTTGGACAAGTATTGTAAACATGTTGGATTACCTAGTGACCCAAACGCATTTATAAGTTTTTTACAAGAGCAGTTATCCAGTGCTGCAAAAATGGCTGATGCGCACTTTCCAAAGAATTCAGAACTGACAATCGATCCTAACGGCATACCGCATTTGAAACAGCAGAAGAAGGCTGAAAAACCAGATAATCTGGCTGTTTTTCAGGCAGAAATCCGTGCCCGCATGCCTGAGCGGCATTTACTTGATATTCTCAAATACACAAATTGCTGGACAGAATATACTCGCCACTTTGGCCCACCCTCTGGTTCACAACCAAAACTTTCTGATCACATTACCCGCTACCTTTTCGCTATATTCAGCAATGGTTGTTTGCTTGGTGACAGTCAGATTGCAAAACATGCACCGCTCTCAATTGATCGACAAACATTGCAGCGCATTAATGCCCAACATATCAATATTGAAAAGCTGGAATCAGCCCTGACGGACTTAATAAATGAGTACAAACGTTTTGGCTTGGCTAAATTTTGGGGAGAAGGCCAAGCAGCAATTGCTGATGGTACCCATATAGCACTCGTTGAAAACAATCTACTTGGTGAAAGGCACATTCGGTACGGTGGATATGGTGGTATTGCCTATCACCACATCTCAAACAACTACATTGCTCTATTTTGCAACTTTATTGCCTGTGGAGTCTGGGAAGGTGTTTATATTCTAGATGGTCTTTGGCAAAACGCATCCAATATTCAACCAGATACATTGCATGCCGACACTCACGGTCAATCAGAACCAATCTTTGGACTGGCGCATTTATTGGGAATAAAGCTATTTCCACGTATGAGAAACTGGAACGATGTTACCTTCTACCGATCACAACGTACAGATAGGTATCAACACATTGATGCCCTCTTTACTGATGAAATAGATTGGAATCTAATTCAAACCCACTGGCCTGATATGATGCAAATTGTATTGTCTATTCAGGCTGGTAAGGTTTTACCATCAATGTTGCTGCGTAAACTTGGCAGTAAAAACCGTAAAAACAAGTTGTATCGTGCTTTTCGTGAGCTTGGACGAGTCGAACGTACAATCTTTTTACTGCGATACGTCTCAGAACCCAGTTTCCGCTTCAATATCCGTGCTGAAACCACGAAGATTAAATCCTTTCACAGTTTTCTCGACTGGATTGCTTTTGGTGGTACAACAATCAAAAGTGGTGATCCTGTTGAGCAAGCCAAGAAGATGAAATATATGGATGTCATTGCTAATGCGGTTATGTTGCAAAATGTAGCAGATTTGACCAATATCCTCAACGATATGGCCAATGAAGGCTTCAAAATCACTCCTGAATTGGTAAGCAGTTTAAGTCCTTATATGCGTGAAAACATTTTGCGCTTTGGAAAGTGGTCATTAGACATGAATGATATGCCTGAGCCTTTGCAGCCAAAACCAGTGCCTATAGTAAGTTAGGTTCCAAGTGATAACATTTTACACGTATCTTCAACAGACCCCAATTACTATAGGTCTTTTTTGGACTTTGTTCGAGTGTAACAATAGGACCTTGATACCAGAAGACTTCACCTCAGTGTTCTGAAGACGAAAGAAACTCACCCCACAACAAGTGAAAAAATTACAAGAAAGATGCAAGCAGGGCGTGCTTATCAAAATCCTTATGAAAGATTATGGTTTGTCGAAAGCTTCTTTATATCGTTATCTTGCTTCCGAAAAACCCTTGTCTGAAACAAATTAGCTCGCAAATATACCTTTTGGAGGAGTTGGGCAAAAAAACCCAGTTAGTTCAAGTAAAAAAGCGTAAATAATATAATAATAAATAAGGTAGTAATCCTATATTATTAACGTAAAAACATACGATTTGAGTATTATTTGCGTAAAAGTACAAATGAGCATTTCAGTGAGATTAGTTGTGTTGTTTACTTGAGCTCGAACCTCTTACGCAGCCGAGCCTCTAAAGAATCCTCCTCTTCTTTAGGTCGAACAGGAGGCACAAATTCATCTAATTTTTCACCACTTTTCAAAACTCGAGCTTCAGCCTCATAAAGTTGCTCAAATCTTTCAATCCATAACCTCTCAAAACTTCCACCTCAGTTTATGACTTTCTGGATAAATAAGGGGGTTCTTGCCACTAATTACCTGCCCTAACTAAGTGTTTGTACCCAATTTAGGGTACTGTGCACATTCGTCCGTAAATGTACGCTAAGAAATAAAACAGCTTGTAGCACGTTAAAAACCTTGGCTTTAATCTCTTAAATGGTCGTTTTATGGACAGGTTATAATCAGTAGATTTGATGCCAAAAACACCATGAAATTAGTCTCTAAAATATGTCCCTAAATGAAAAGCCGTCTCTTAATTGTTCAATACTTTTTAGAGACACCCTTAACGTACATTTTCGCATGAATGTGCACAGTACCCTAATTTATAGGCTAAGTGACCTAAGTCTCTTAAGATTAGGAGTTTTTGCCCATACCTTCCAAGCAGTTATTTGGAAACTAGAAGATGGTTAAATCATCTCAAAATGTTGCTAACATGCTCTGAGATCACTCAGGATTGATTTGATTTGTTTTTGCGGAAAAAAATACCCATGGAAATTTCAAGTACCTCTATGATGCCTTAAAAGCTCTAAAAAATTGACTTACTGATAAACAAAGTATCTAAATGTTTACTACGGGCACAGATTTATCTATTTACAGGGTATGATTCAACAGGCTATTTACCCTCTATTTTCCTGAGTAAGAAAACGAAAGCAAAGGGAAAATTTTTTAAAACACTGTCTGTCACTTTATATGATAATCCTTTACTTTGCCTGAATTGTTCTCCTAGCAAAAAATTAAGAGGAGGGTAAAAGGGGGTAAGCTTTGATGTGCCTGATGCAATTTCATAAATAAATACTGCCCATTCAATATTTTCAAAGCTAGATATTAAAAGTTTAAGATCAAAATTTTTTTGTTTGAGGTTTTAAAAGATTATTAAAAGATTATAAAAGATTTCGGGGGTAAAAAAATGTGTCCTAATAAGGATTTAGGTTCTCTAAATGTAAAAAAAATGGGGTCTAAATGTAAAAAAAATGGGGTCTAAATGTAAAAAAAATGGGGTCAAATGTAAAAAAAATGGGGTCAAATTATATTGTAATACTTTAAAATAAATATTATTTTTAAACATTACAATTGTATCGTTATTTTTAATGGCTAAGAAAAAAACTACATCTCGAAATATCGTCATCCAGCACAATAGACTTGTCAATTCCAGACACATTTTAAATGCTTCGGAACAAAAGCTTTATCTAGCAATGGTGTCTCAAATAAAACAAGAAGATAAAGGATTTCATAATTATAAGATAGATATAAAAGACTTTGTAGAAATGACAGGTACACGCCACAAGGACGAATATGCACGAGCAGAAGAAATAACAAAAACCCTTATAAAGAAATATGTTGAAATCACATTGCCTAATGGCGATAAACTACAAACTACTTTCCTAAGCCATGCTAAATACAAAACAGGTTGTGGCTATGTAGAGGTTGCTTTTAGCCCCGAACTAAAACCGTACTTACTGGAACTCAAAAACAATTTCACCAAATATGATATACGAAATATATTACCTCTTAAGAGCAAGTACGCCATAAGAATTTTTGAGCTTCTAAAACAATTTAAGACCATTGGTGAGCGTATATTTCCAGTTGACGAGTTAATGACTTTATTAGAAATCCCAGATAGCTATTCTTATGGACGACTTAAAAAATATATCCTCATACCTACACAAAAAGAATTATCTGAACACACAGACATGTATTTCGGCTTTGAAGAAATCAAGTTTGGCAGAAAAGTAACCTCCTTACGCTTCATAATCCACAAACAAAAAATGGACTTGTCAACCCGCTCTAGCCCTAAACTGGAAATCATAAAACCTATAAAAGATGGTAATCTCGAGGACACAAAACACTTTGCGCCTCTCTACAATATTCTTGAAGCTGGAATAACCCAAAGATATGGGGCAAACACCTATAAATCTTGGTTTTCTGCCATTGAAATAGTTCCAAATGGGAACGTTATAGAGATTTATTTGCCTAATCAATTCTTTATTAATTACATAGCAGATGAGTATTTAGAGGACTTAAAACACATTTTCATAGGCTCTGAAATTGAACTCAAACTTAATGCAAATCTTGCAAAAGATGTAATCAATTAATAATAGGAAATAAGATGATAATCCTATATTATTAGTGCAAATATTATTAGTGCAAAAACATACAACCTGAGTATTATAGTAGTAAATAAGTATATATTAAGATAATTTCTCAGTAATAATTACTAGGAGATAATGAGAACTATTTAGTTCTCAATCTAATATAAAGGAATCCAACCGTGGCCCAAGAAAAACTAACTATAATTTTGTACTCACCAGAAACATCACAAGGAAAAAGCTCGTTTGCTCGAGAATTCCTAGCAGCAGCAGCTAGAGATGGAGAACAATACCAAGACTGGGCAAGTTCTCCAAAACTACGTGTACTAGGAATAGATAGAGATGAGTCTCGAGAAGGAAAAGAGCACACCCTAAGCCAATGGCGTGATAATTTGGAACTCGAGATAAAAATGCCAGTAGAAATCAAACAATCTCTAAACGGAGATTTAAGCAACTATGATGTATTAGTAGTAGATTTTGGTGGTTCACCTAGCAAAAGCGAGATTGCACAAATGATGGAAATATCAGAAGGACTAATCCTGACTTTTATAACCTTCGATGAAAAAGGTTACCGCTTGGGCATTAATAAACTACGCCAACTCTCACGTTTTCAAAAGGCCCTTGGAATACTGAGTCATGTCAGAGTAGGAGAAGCCCAAGGACAAAACCGTGACCCTGATAAGCTAGCCAAAGCTCTACTTTTCTACCGTGATGATGTCCTAAGCACCCAATTCGAGCACCACAAAAATCTAAACAAGCTATATACACAGGGATTACTAGCAGGAATGAGCAAAAAAATCAGCAGTGAAGAAGATGCCCTAATGAAAAATATGAATACCCTCTGGAAAGAAGTAAAGGAAAGATATGGCAACCCTTATAGATAACAAACAGTTACTAAAACAGTTTCTAGAAGGAGCAGTTGTGGAAGAAGAAGCTAAAGAAGAAACCTCTAAAATAGAAAAACAAACACCAGAAGCAAGGAAAAATACTGAGGGTGAAAAAGAGAAGCAAAACCTTCGTTTCTCAATTACTGTACCTACTTCTTTAGCGCTCACAATTCGAGAGTACGTAACTCAAGCTACTATCCAGCAATTAGTAAAAGGTGGAAATTACAGTATCTCGCAGTTTTTTAGTGAAGCAGCTGAACATTATATGCAGAAGAAATACTTGAACGCCAATGCCAACAGCGATAGCAATGTATCTAAAGGTGATTGAGCTTACCTGTCACTTTGCCTGATAAATGAGCCTCTAAAGTAACGAAAAACCTTGGATTTTCCCAAACTTCTACAAAAACCCCATCTAACACGCTTGCTATATTTTCTCATTTTATAAATGAAAAACGCCCACCGAAGCGAGCGTTCTGGGCAACCTTTATAGGTACTTTAAATTAATTGATAATAATGAACTCGAGCAACACAAAGTCAGACCCTGTATTATCTTGTGAATCTGTCACGCTTAAACGCAACTCAATTACATAGCGCCCTTCACCGCTAAAATCAACGGTATCTGAGGGTTTCCACTCTATACTCGGAGCATTTCCTATAATCGTAGGAGCTGTGTCATTTAGCTTAGCTGTCCATTCAAAGCTAAGGGGTTCATCTCCTTCAGGATCAGTAGCTGTACCTGCTAGTATGAGTGTTTCATTCGTGCCTACATCTTGGTTGTTTTCAGGACTGGTAACGCGCACTGAAGGTGGCAAATTTATGGGTGGATCAACAATATTTATATCCACTGTTGCAGTTCCAGTGGCCCCTTGGAAATCAGTTCCTGTAAGAGTAAGGGTTCGTATACCATTACTTGCAAAACTTACCTCTACCTCACAACCTGAAGCTTGGAAGGAATCACTAAGAATGCTACTACTCCAAGTAAGACGGTCACAGGCAAGTTGGACATCTGGTTCATTAATATCAAAGGAGGTTGCTCTTAGGATAAAAGGAGTGTTGCGGAAAATTTCTGTCCCGCTAGTAGGTGTAGTTATTTCAACACGAGGTGGAGTATTAACAATATTTACAGTGACGCTTACTCTTGAAATTGCACCATTGCTATCCTGAGTAGATGCGGTAATGCTACGACGGCCAATTGAGGTAAAAATAGGTTGAATACTTGATCCTACTCCTAAATCACCATCTATGTCCGAAACCCATTCCAAAGCACAACAATTGTTGCCATCTTCGAAATCTATTACACTTGCGCTCAAGCCTACTGGTTGGTTTAACTGACGCTCAAACTCATCACCATCCTCGTGACCAAACAATTTAATTGAGGGGGGAATATTGCCAAGGGCTTTTTGAACAGCGCCTAAGGCATTAACATAGAGATTCACCTTATCATCTGGACTGGAATGAGCTGTATCTAATAGCAAGTCCTCAACTTGTCCAGCGCTTAGACTAGGATTAGCTGCCCAAATAAGAGCCGCTATACCAGCGGTAAAGGGTGAGGAAAAGCTGGTTCCATTTTTTACTTGAACTAGGTTATTTGGGCTATCTGGGTCAGGACCAAGCCAGAGAGTAAAGGGCGCAAAAATATCAACCTGCTCTTTACCAAAATTAGATCCCCCAGCTTTCAATTTAGAGTTGCCAGAGATTCCTCCAACACAGATTACTCCCGCATTTTCACAAGGTGTGTGCCAAGTCTTTTCCCAGCAAACACCAAAAAAACAACGTTCAGCATCAACATTGGTGCCATCATTGCCTGCAGCGGCAAAAATCAACATTCCTGAAGTGCGAAAGAGTGCTGTTGCTGCCTCAAAAGGCAACACAGTAAAAAATAAATAATCAGGTACTGGAGCACCATAACTCATATTCGCGATTTTGGCACCTGCTAAGCGCGCTTCACCCAAAGCCGTAATAGAGGTAAAGAAGTCGTACAGAGTAAAAACAATTACTGCATCTGCTACTGATCCAGCAGAACCAGCGCTGCCATATTTGTTGTCTGGCACTGCCATTGCTGCACTCAGTACGTTGGTACCATGCCAAGGGCAAGGCCCCCCACAATCCAAGAGATTCTCAGTACCAATAGGGTTAACTAAAGGCACATTGGAAATAGCTAGTCGGCTGTTAGGAAAGTCTGCATCTGGAGCAAACCCCATATCCAGAATAGCAATTTTTACCTTATTAGAAAGTTTACCTGCCAATTCTAAGGCCCGCCAAGACTCAGCCACGCCAATATCTTGTATGCTACCTACATCGTGTGATGGCCAAGCAAATGCATTTTGGTTATAGCTTACACTTGCCAAACTTGGACCACTTGGTGCTTCGAGTGCATCTTTGTCGCGGAATTGTGCACCACCACCAACCCAGTTGAGACCTATTCGCATTCCATTATTGGCTTCATCGGCACTGACAGCTAGTAAATTTAATCCTGCCTGACTTGAGACACGATGATCACCTGTAACATTTGGATCAAGTTTACGCAAATTCTCACTGAGTGTTGAGGTGTCTGTGCTAGGCAAGTTAACACGTACCAAATACTGTGATTCTGTCCCACTTAAGCCGTAATCCTCTGGATTGAAGGTGAGTAATACCTCACCTTGCACACGATTCAAAAGAGCATCTAATTCAGATTTATTGTTAGTTGAAAGCCATAGTTCGTTTTCAACAAATGTGGCCTGAGTATTATCTAACCCAGTAACACTGGCAATAGGTCGAGTTTCATCTACGCTAAAACCAGGTAGATTGCTTACAGGTGGTTTTAAATTTGGATCAACAATCACCGTCGGTGCTGGCTGAGTTTGTGGTATTGGTGGTTTTGACGAATTTGGTGAGGTATTACAGGCAACCAGTAAACCTAATACGGTACTTACTAGAAAAAAAAATTTTATGGCAAAGTTAGTGACTATTAAATTACTAAAAAATGCAAACTTATTCATTATGAACTCCTTTCACATCTAGTACAACCTTGTACTTCAAGTAGTATTTCTGCATCGTGGTAACGTTATAGTAACAGTTACTAATTATTTGTCCTGTATGGAGTAAAGTTGGGGATCAAAGAAATTTTGGTTGGAAAAGAAAAATTGGCTCGAGCGCAAATTAGGGTACTGTGCACATTCGTCCGTAAATGTACGCTAAGGAATTTTCACCTTGTTTCTGTTGAGGATGTAATCACCGTATAGAATGATATTTTCCCATGAAACAGGACTGATATGGCTGAGTAATTCGATATTGATATGCTCGGACAAATCATGGTTTTGGATAACCCGATGGATTTCCTTGGCTTGCCAGTAGATAATACAGGCAATAACCAGTGTCAGACAGCTACAGGCATGTTTCTGTTGAACCCATTCCCGACTGTTAAGCCGTCCTCGATGTCCATATCGAATATCTCTTGCCAAAGCGTGTACTTGTTCACTTTTGAGTAATCCACGGCGTGCACGCCTGCGTAAATCAGGATCGGACATAAAATTGAGGGTATGTTCAGTACGGATAATACGCCCAAGCTCACGATTGGCACGGTAGAAGTGGTTTTTTCCAGTAAAACCGTTCAGGCGTCTGAGTGCTGTTGAGGCAGTAGCATGACCACATTCGCAAGATGCGTAGAAACGTCCCATTTGATCCCATTCATCGGCAACCCATTGGGGATTGGCGGTACGCCCTTTTTTCTCAAAAAGCACGGCGAGTGGACCGTAATCCTTGTCTTTATCGATACGAAAGATCGCATGTTTGTGTAGTCCCTTTATCCGAGGTGAGAAGCGCCTGCCGTACATAGCAAAAGCAGCAAAATTCGTATCGGTAAATCCGTGGGTGTCGGTATAATGCTCCTGAATATCGAGATCACTTTCGTTGTACAGAATGCCATCCAGAACAAATGGTGCATCACGATCAGCGCAGTCATGAGGCAGGCTGTAATAGGGAGCGTAGTTGTCTGCCACGAAATTATAGAACTCCAAGGCAAAGTCGTTAAATGCATGGCTGTAGCTCTTGTACAACACTTTCCGACGCAACGGGAACCGCTGCCCATCACTGCTTGAAGTGGTGCCGTCTCCCCAATATTTCGTGATGTCCAAATCACTGATAGCATTCACTACCAAGGCAAGTGCTGCACGCTGCGTTTCCTCATGCATATGCCAGTCAGTAATGTGTTTCATGCGGTGGTAACTGATCCCCTCGGTAATCTGTGACATCGTGTAGGGACCCGTTTCACTGGCGTGTGCCATGACAGTTGCCAGCACTTCACATATATGTTGTGCCTCTGGTTTTTCTTGATCGGCAGCAGTCATAAAGCAACGGGAAAAATTCAGATCATTATCGACTTCGATCAGCAACTCTGGCAACTTGATTGTACGGATATGCTCACCAAGCCATTCCTTGAGAGGATTCAGGGTCTTATCTGTTCCATCATCAAGTTTTTCCGTTGTATCGGAAGATATACGCCACCCTTCTTTGTCCAGTTGGACATAGTGATTATTCGGCAGGCGTTCTAGGAAACGATCATAGACTCTGTTCAGACGTTCGGTGAAATAGGCAGGCACGTCGTAAGGATTCTCTGGAAGACCAGCACGGGCAAAGAATGCCTCCCGTTTTGAAGCCCATTCAGCTTCTGGCATAAAGAAGGTATTCAAGCTGGCAAAACGCTTACCGTGAGGAACATGCAGGTTGCCATTCTTGACCTGATCACGCAAAGCAGTTAACAGGGCACATTCCCAAGCTGGTTTGTGTGGCTTGCCGTCTTGGAAAACAAGAGGGCGTAGTTTTTTGGGAATGAAGTCAGTTGGGGCATCTTCCGGTAAAGCATGTTTTCCTTCGTCGTTCATGCGGTCCAGAAGAGTGACAGCCTCGATAATGTCACTGGAGGTGTTGTCTTGGGAATCGGCCTGAAAGGTGATGTGTTTGATCAGGGCTGGAGCAAATTGGCGAAGATAACTGTGTCGGGCGATAACCCGCTTGAAGCTATCGCTGTAATTATTCCCCAATACCTCTTCAAGAGTCTCCATTTCAGTTTTGAGTGTCTGGGCATCTATAGTAGCAAAAATCGTCTCTTGGACATCCTCCTTTCTAACTTTCTCATTCAGGAGTACATTGAGAATTTTTTTGTAATGATTCAAGGAGGAGCGAATATGCTTACGACGGGCCTTCATAAAATCATCGATTTCTTTATCCGCTTTGTTGTAAACCTTGTTCATGAGCTTATCGTGCATCTGAACTGCCGCATCAAACGTATCCTGATAGAGCTGTGCTAGGAAGCAGGCAAGCACCGTATAGCGCCGTTCTTCTTTTAGTCGTTTGAGTCGGTAGAGGGTGGACTGTTGAACATATCGGGCCAGTGACCTCTGGAAATTGTTATTGACCCAACTCATATCGATGTTGAGGATACCTGTTTCCTTGATTTGGTCTAAAGCCTGTGTCAATTTGAGAAAAGAAGCAGGAGAAGGATTTCCCGGTGGTTGCTTGAGGTAATGAATGGGTGAATAGGTGGTTTCATCTGTTTTTAGTAAAGCATCAAGGCGATCATGCCCTGCCTTGGAAATGCTTACTGCCAATTTGCTGTAAATAGAGTTTCGTGCTGCCTCACGTTGTGTCTGGATAAGACGATCCATTGTATCCTGCGATGGTTCCAGAATATTATGTGTCCGAAGAAAATCACTCAGACGCATTTTGAGGGCTGCTGTCTGCTCAAGCTGGTAGGCTTCTTTGAATAGAAAGGCTTCTACCTCATCAATGACCACACTAAATAGGCGTAAGCCAAGATAATCTCGGATGGTTTCCTGGTGTTCTGAGATAGTCGGACGACGCTTCCCATATTCCTCTACTTGTCTTTCGCCTATATTCAGTTGGATGGATACGAATCTCACGATGTCTTCCTCAATTTCCAATGGTTGTTGAGCAGGAAATCGATTGAGAATTCGTACAAAGGAAAGTTGATAGGCAAGACCAAGGCGGTTATGTTCACCTCGGCATTGCATGATAAGAGCAACATCCTCTGGGGAAAATTGTGCTTTTTGGAGTAATTCTTCTTGCATATTGGTTGAATTAAAGTATGTGTCTCTAAAATCTATTCGGAAATAAATAGACAATTTGAGTTTTGGGATATATTTTAGAGACTGATTTCTCGTTTACCACAAGAAAATTATAAAACATCTCTAAAACGAACAATTTATAGACTATTTCCTATGTCAGATATACTCGGTTATGCACGCATCTCTACCAAAATTCAGGACTTAGAGGCACAAAAGATCAGACTCAAAGAACAAGGTGTGATCCGTATTTTTGAAGATGTCATCAGCGGGCGAAAATTTGAACGTCCGGGATTGAATGCACTCATTGATTACGCCAGGCCCGGCGATATTGTTTGTGTTGTCCGTCTGGACAGACTCGGACGTAGCCTCAAGGAATTACTTGAGACGGTTGAAAAACTCAAAAAAGCCAAAATTGATTTTATGTCACTTGAGGAAAAGATTGACACCT
Source organism: Trueperaceae bacterium (assembly GCA_965223045.1). GTDB lineage: Bacteria > Deinococcota > Deinococci > Deinococcales > Trueperaceae > CBDCVN01. The sequence goes on along the minus strand of CBDCVN010000007.1, from coordinate 35,658 downwards.
CTTCGGCTGCTGGTGAGTTGGTTTTCCATGTTTTCGCCTCTATCGCTCATTTTGAACGCAGGCTGATTGCTGAACGAACCAGAGATGGTATCGAGTCTGCTCGTGCAAAAGGAAAACGTCTGGGCCGTCCACCATTGGATAAAGAAAAACTTGATGCTGCATTTAAACTTGTTGAAGCAGGAACATCACCCAGAGAGGCTGCAAAGCAACTTGGTCTGGGACGATCTACCCTCTACAGGGAGCTCAACAAAAAGAAAGCGTCCTGAACTTCATAAATCAGGGTGAAAATTCCTTAGCGTACATTTACGGACGAATGTGCACAGTACCCTATGTTGGGGGAAAAGTGGTTGGTTTTGAGCTTCAGAAGCTTTTTCCTATTACTTTGGAGCAAGCTGCTTGTAACTATGAGTTACTTGAGCAGTTTGTTAAATCTGTTAGTGGTTTTGTTAATGACTTTAAGTTTAATGAATCTTGTTCTGAGAGTAGAAAAGTTTTTTTGTGGGCTTGGGATGTTTTTGTTAAGGCTAAAGAGTTATTGGATTTTTATGACTGTGTTTCTGGGCAGCTTGAGAGTGGTGTTGTTTCTGAAAGTGTGAAGCTTGAGGAAGCAATATGAGTTTTAAAGATTGGTTTATCGAGCACTTGGGCGAATCTGCCCAAGACATTGCTAATCATGGTGCTGATTGTGGGTTTGGTTATATTACCTATACCAAAGAGTGTGTAGAACTTTATGAACGGTTTGAAGATGAGATTTGGGAAATGTTGCGAGAGGATGTTGATAGTTTTGGTTATAAGAATACTTCTGAGTTTATAGCTACTTTTCAGCGTTCGGATATGTTGGATAATCCTGATACTTTTAAGAATTTATTGGTTTGGTATGCCTGTGAGCGTGTGGCACGGGAGTATGTGGAGGGGTTATGTACTGCTTAGATATTGAAATTTATGCTGATCGTTGGGAAGAGTTAGAAGAAGTTGTTAAATCTGTTGAGTACAATTCTGACTATCTCGGAAGTGATGTTTTTGTTGAAATCCCCTTTATGGGGGTTTCAGAAATGTCTATTTTGGAAGATTTAGAGGTGGCTGCATGAATCAAGACTTTTTAATTACTGCTTTGCATGATCTTGCTGAGCATCGTCAGCGTTTAAGTAAGCTTGAAACTTGTTACAAGTATTTGTTTGAAAAGTTTAGAGAGTCTAATAGTGCTTTGATCAATGATCTCGAGCTTCAAAAGCAAGCTTTAGAAAAAACAGAAAAGGAAGTAAGAGACATTGTAAAAAGCCACTATGAGAAAGAAGGGAATAAAGATGTATGTAAGGGAGTGAAGATCAAATGCTTCAAACGTTTTGAGTACGATGTTAACGAAGCTTATCAATATGCTCTTAACTCGGAGCACTGTGACAATCTTGTATTTATAGATACTAAGAAGTTTGAAAAGTATTATTCCAAAATTCTTGAGGCTGGTATGGAGTTGTCTTTTATTCGTACTTTTGTTGAGGCTGTTCCTTATATTGCTAAGGATCTAGCCAAGGCTTTACAGGATTAATCATTCGACCTAAGCATGTCGTTAAAAGGCTTAGGAAGGAATTTATGAAGAAGAGGCAAACTCGAGGTAATCCTCAGCATTTACCTGAAGTTCTTAAGAAGGAGAGTCCTTTGACTAAGTTACTTTATGTTTATTTAAAAGGGCGTGGTGAGGTTGACTATAGTACTACTAGTCTTGCTCAGGCTCTTGGTTGTGCTCAGGCTGCTGTTCATCGTGCTATTTCTAAGTTACGTAGTTTGGGGCTTATGGAGTATGAGGGTAAGCCTCGAGGTGATGCTAAATATAGGATAATTGTTGATAGGAGTTAATTATGAAAGAGCGTTACTTACATCCACTTACTGATTTTGGTTTTAAAAAACTTTTTGGCACTGAGCCTAATAAGATACTTTTAATTGATTTTCTTAACCAGCTTTTACCTAGTTACCATCAAATTGAGAATCTTACCTACACTAAGAATGAACAGGTTAGTTCTTCTCCAGATGATCGCAAGGCTATTTTTGATTTGTTTTGTGAAAGTTCTGAAGGTAACAAGTTTATTGTGGAGATTCAGCGTGCTCGTCAGACTTTTTTTCTTGATAGGAGTGTTTTTTATTCTTCTTTTCCTATTAGAGAACAAGCCAAGCGTGGTGATTGGAATTATGAATTAAGACCTGTTTATATTGTGGCTATTCTTGATTTTGAAATTGTGGGTCTTCAGCTTGGTCAGGATTTATTACATAAAGTTCAACTTAGGGATGAGAAACACCGTCTTTTTTATGACAAGCTTACTCACATCTATATTGAGTTACCAAAATTTACCAAGACCCAAGAAGAGTTAGAAACTAAGTTTGACAAGTGGTTATATGTGTTTAGACATTTGGCTAAACTTGATGATAAACCTCTGAAACTACAGGAAAGGATATTTGAACAACTCTTTAAAGCTGCGGAAATAGCTCAGATGTCATCAGAGGACAGAGATAACTATGAAAGTGATCTTAAGAAATATAGAGATTACTACGGCACTTTAAATACTGCTAAGGATGAAGGACGCACAGAGGAACGTCAAAAAATTGCTCAAGGAATGAAGCAAGAAAATATGCCTGTGGAGTCAATAGCAAGACTAACTGGCTTGAGTACTGAGGAAATTGAAAAACTGTAACTGTCTAATCAAGAAGCTAGTCAATACCTACTACTTATATGTAAGCCTAAAGGTAATGCCAAATATAGAATAATTGTTGACAGGGACTAGCTGTAAAGAATTATTCCTTTTTATATAATATTCCCATGAACATTGCACAACTTCACGCAAGTATTGATGAACTTCCTAGTGATCTCCAAGAACAGGTATATAACTTTGTTACCTTTTTGAAAAGCACCCAAGTAGGACTAGATACTACACCTAAAGAAACTCGTGTACTTGGTTTGCACAAAGGTTCAATGCAAATGCATGATGATTTTAATGATCCTTTACCAGACACATTTTGGTTAGGTGAAGAATGAAGTTGCTGCTTGACACCCATACCTTTATTTGGATGGATGCTGCTCCTGAAAAACTTCCTAGGCAAGTTACTGAACTTTTACAAAACCCTGAACACAATTTATTGTTAAGTGTAGTAAGTGTTTGGGAAATCCAAATTAAAACACAGCTTGGTAAGCTCGACATACACAATGATCTTGTGAAACTTGTGCAAGAACAACAAGAACGCAATAGACTTATTGTTTTACCTGTTACCTTGGTACACGTTTTAGCATTGGGAAAACTTCCTTTACACCATAAAGACCCTTTTGATCGTCTATTGATTGCTCAAGCGGTCAGTGAGAATGCTGCGTTGCTAAGTCATGATAGTGCTTTTGCAGCTTATCCTATAAGTCTACTTTGGTCTTAGGATCTCTTTTTTTAATGCCTGAAACAAATTAGCTCTCAAATGCACCTTTTGGAGGGAATGGGCAAAAATCCCCATTTTATAGATATAATGCTTTATTGGTCTAACTTGTAATTTTAAAAGGAACCAAAAATAAATGAAATTCCCTGCGAACTTTGGTCAGCGAGCAGGGAAAGAGGCAGAGCACCTATCATGTACAAAATAGTAATAATACCTAAATATCATACGTCATACGTAAAAAACGTAGACAAACTGACTATAGCACGAAAACATATAGATTTGCTTACTTTAATTCTCAATTCAAAAATTAAGGAGGCAGTGTGGATGCGCTCAAGTATGCCATAGAAAACACCGATCTACCCACACTTATAGCAGAGTTATACCCTGATTCTGGAGCACAACCTAGTAAGGAAGGTCGTTGTGTTGCTGTTTGGCGTAGTGGTGAACGTGATTCCGTTTCGCTCTATAAGGCTAGTAATGGCACTTATATGTATAAGGATTTTGCTACCGATCAGGGTGGAAATTCTTTTAATTGGCTGGTTAATGAGCACGGTTCAAGTCCTTCTGAAGCTGCTAAAGAACTTAAGCAACGATGTAATGTTGATGGCTCGAGCACATCTTGCAATAAAAAAGGTTTAGGCGAAATTGTAGCTATTTATGATTACAACGATGTTAATGGTGAGTTAGTACACCAAACTGTACGCTATGAGCCCAAAGAGTTTAGGCAACGTAGACCTGCTCCTGATGGTGGTTGGATATGGGGTTTAAAGGCAGGTACTTACTACAAAAATAGTATGGGTGATTGGTCTAAAAATGGTAAGGGAGAAGCTAGGAAGTTTCCTGCTTGTGAGACCATTCCTTATAATCTTAAGACTCTTCTCGGAAGCCGTGATCAAAATGAAATTGCTGTTATTGCAGAAGGAGAAAAAGATGCTGAAACCTTTGCTAGATTTGGTTTTATTGCTACTTGTAACTGTGGTGGTGGTGGTAATTGGACTAGAGGGGAATTAGCTAAGTTTAAAGGGTTAGATGTGGTTGTTGTTGGTGATTCTGATGAACCAGATCCTAGGACTAAAAAGAGAAAGGGTGTAGTAGTTGCTAAAAAGTTGGCTAACTCGTTAGTTGATATTGCTAATAGTGTTCTTGGTCCAGTGTTTATGCCCAATGGGTTTAAAGATGTGTCTGACTATGCTGATTCTGGTGCAACTGCTGAAGATTTACAGGCTCTTATTTATGCTGCTGAGCCTTGGGAGTTTAATACTGATGTAAATGAAGAAAAAATACCAGAGGGTATAGTTTTAGAAGAAAATTCAGAAAAGCCCGTTATCCAAGTCAATAACAGATTTTTACATGAAATTGCAGCTGACGCCATTAAAGCTTTGCATTTTTCTAATAGTCCACCAAGACTATATATAAGGAGTAAACTACTGTCTCGAGTAGACAAAGACGGCAAAGCTCATATTATGGATAATGCATCTCTAAAAGGATACTTAGATAGGTGTGCTAAGTTTATAACTGTCAGGACACATAAAGAACAACAAATAGTTTCACCAGCAAGACCCCCCTCAGATTTAGCCCCTGATCTTCTTGCTCTTGAAACTAGTGAGTTAGATTTACCTGAATTAGAAGTCATTAGCACTGTACCAATAATTACTTCTCAAGGAAGAGTATTGACTAAGGATGGTTATGACGCTGAGAGTAAAACCCTACTAGGGGTTTGAAGCCCAATGGTACGAAAACGTACGCTAAGGGATGATAATTTTGTCCAGAGGCTGATTAAGAGGCCTTAACAGCCCTTTACTAACTTGCTCTGCCAGAGTGAAAGAGTAATCTCCCAGTACGTTGATATGTCTATGCAGCAAGGGGGATAATCTGGTCTTGTCTTCTTCTTTGATCTCAAGTGATGGCTCCAGATGATCCAATGCTGCTTGCATGTAGATTGTGTTCCACAGCACAACAGCATTCGTGACCAATCCCAGTGCTCCAAGTTGATCTTCTTGTCCTTCACGGTACCGTTTACGAATTTCTCCTCGCTGACCGTGGCAAATAATGCGAGCGACATTGTGCCGTCCCTCGCCTCGATTAAGCTGTGTCAGTATTCGTCGGCGATAGTCTTCATCATCAATATAATTCAGCAGATACAGGGTTTTGTTGACGCGACCAACCTCTATGATTGCTCTGGCTAGCCCAGAAGGACGGTCACTTTTCAGGAGGGAGCGCACAAGCTCTGAAGCATGAATAGTGCCTAATTTAAGTGATCCAGCAACCCTCAACATATCATCCCAGTGGGGTTCAATCTTATCAGTTTTTGCCTGACTACGAGCCAAATCATTGAGTGCTCCATAATTTGCTTCTTTATCAATACGCCAAAAAGCTGCCTCACCAGCATCGGCTAAACGAGGTGAGAATTGATAGCCGAGTAACCAGAACAGACCAAACACCATATTGCTGACTCCAGCCGTATCTGTCATGATTTCAGTAGGTCTCAGGCCTGTTTGTTGTTCCAGCAAACCTTCCAAAACGAAGATGGAGTCCTTGAGTGTTCCCGGGATGACAATGCCATGGAAACCAGAAAACTGATCTGACATAAAGTTGTACCAAGTAATGCCCCTGCTTGAGCCGAAATATTTTTTGTTTGGCCCTGAATTGATTGTTTGTACTGGTGTTACGAAACGTAACCCATCAGCAGAAGCAACTTCACCGCCACCCCACTTTTGTGCCAAGGGAAGGGTAGACTGATATTCGACAAGTCGAGCATTGGCCTGTGTAAGTGTTTCTGCTCGGATGTAATTCTGTTTTACCCAGTTCAGGCGGTGACGGGTTAAAGCTGGCACGTGCTGTTTTGTTAAAGGCTCCAAGCCAATGTTGCACGCTTCAGCCAGAAGAACCGCACAGATACTGATGTCCAAATCATCAGCCCTTGCGCTGGATTCACTGACATGGGTAAACTCATCAGCAAATCCAGTGAGAGCGTGGATTTCCAGCATTAACTCAGTCAGTTCAATTCTGGGTAATAGTGCTGTAACCTGTTCACTCAGCAAAGTAAGACTGGGTGAGGTATCAAGCTTATCGAGATTGGTAATAGTCAAAGAAGGCTGTTTGCCAGAATTATCAATTGAGACAGCATCATTACTGGCAAAATTAGCTGCCACTTTCTTGTAAGCAGCATCCAGTTGATGCGTCAGGTTGGTGATGGCTTCTTCTGGATGTACAGGATGCCCAAGAGAACGGCAAACTTGCACTCTGTTCTTTTGCCATTCTTTGCCCTGCAATAATTTTGCTCTGGGATCACCCCAACGGTCGCTATCTGGAACATACACATCCCGTCTACGCAGCGCATCCTGCAACTTATCCATGAAACAGAGCGTGTATCCTTGTCTGGTAACTTGCTTGTCCTTATCAAAAACCAGTCTTTTCCAAGGGCCAGTAACAATTTTCAGAGGTGGATCATCCAAGATTTGCCTGCGTGATGTCGTAAGAGCAGCAAGATAGTTGAGGGCATTGAGGGTCTCTTCTCCTGATGGAGAAGCTTTGAACGTAATATTCGCAAGCAACCGTGGTAAAAAACGTTTAACCCTGCCGTATTGTTCAACCATTTCATCATGGAATTTGTCGTCAGGAGGGCGGGCTAATTCATTGATGGTGGCGATGGATTCCTCCAATTTTTCTTTGGATATCTGAGCAAAAATAGTCTCACGCAACTGTTCACTCTTGGTCTTTTCGTTCAGGATGAGAGAGCATACTTTTGCTAGGGCTAATGCAGATCTATCCAAATCCTTCAATGACCGCATGCGTTTTTTCTGCCCCAGCTTCTTGGCTTCTCCTGCAATGTCTGTGATTAGCAGGTCAAGAACATCGAGTGCGTCATCAAGGGCAACAATCTCAAGAGCCTGTACAAAGGCTACCAGAACAGCAATACGCCTGTCATCAGGCATTCTGGCTATTTTATACATGGAAATTGTGCCTGCATGACGAGCAAGGCTTTTTAATCGCACTGGCGGTATAGAGGAGAAATTGAGTTTCTGGATGCCGAATGCCTGTAGTTCGAGATAGCGATCTACCGCCGCATTAAGCGCAGGACCGCTAATCTTTACAGGTCCTTTCCTGTAATTGTCAAAATGAGAGAAACGCTTACCTTCTGGTATTTCAAGCAGGTTCTCCAGTTGTTTTCTTTGTTTTTCCGTTGGTAATGATGACAATCGTTTCCATAGTCGGTTTGATGCTCTTTCCCGAATTTCAGAGATCAACCGTGACAGGGTTGTTGCTCCAGGTAAAAGTATTTTCTTCTGGATCAGCCAAGCTGTCGCAAAATCGAACATCAGGCTTGGTCTTTCGTTGCTCAACCAAGCACGTGTATAAAGTAATCTGCTCAGGCGAAATCGCCAAGGTGGGTCATTAAAGTCATGGTAGCCATATTGCTTGCGAATAAGCGCAGTATGCTCACGTTTCGTAGTTTCTCTTCGTGCGTAACCTGCCAGTACACCAATATTTTTGATTGAGAGTTGTTCCGCAACAAAAATTTGAACATTAGCAGGAACCAAACTTAAATCTGAAGGGAAAGTCCCCAAAAATCGTGCAGAAGTCAGTTGCAAAGCAACGCCAAGTTTATTCTGGTTACCCCGTCGGTTCGATATGAAGGCCAAGTCATTTTTATCAAGATGAAAGTACCGTGCAAGCTGTACTTCATTGGGTTCACCTGAAAATTGCCCGTACTGGGCTTTCTGTTCTGAGGTTAGGAAATCTACAGCCATCTAAATGTCCACAATATTATAAGTTTATAGACACAATAATTGACCTGAAATATGATGTCCAATAAATCGTTTTTTACAATTTGATAGACTATTATTCCATTAATCGATTTAGGAGACAGATTATGCGACTCTTTGGTTATGCTCGGGTATCTACCAGTGAGCAATCTCTGGATATTCAGGTAAAGGCCCTTAAGGCAGCAGGGGTGAGGGAAAATCGTATCTTTACCGATAAGACTTCTGGCAGTAACGCCGATCGGAATGGATTAGGCTTACTACAAGTCAAAGTTGAAGAAGGAGATGTTATTCTGGTAAAAAAACTAGACCGTTTGGGCCGAGATACTGCTGACATGATCCAACTTATCAAGGCATTTGACGATTTAGGCGTTGCTGTTCGCTTCTTGGACGATGGTATCAGTACTGAAGGCACAATGGGTAAAATGGTGGTTACAATTTTGTCGGCTGTTGCCCAAGCAGAACGCCAGCGTATCCTCGAACGCACCAATGAAGGCCGTGTAGAAGCCAAAGCAAATGGGGTTCGGTTCGGTCGCAAGCGAACCGTTGATCGAAAAAAAGTGTTAGCCATGAAGGAACAGGGAATCGGTGCAAGCTATATTGCAAAGCACCTCTCAATCGGAAGATCAACCGTCTACGAAATTTTGAAAAATCCTTAGCGTACGTTTTCGTACCATTGGGCTTCAAACCCCGGTAGGGCTCGAGCACCTAAAAAGTAAGTAGACTTGTTTGAGGCATTTTGGGGTTGGCTCGAGCATCAAAGTCAAGTTGTCAAGTTGGATAGCTCTACTCTCATGAAGAGGTTTCCTCTTTGTTAGCAACCCAGATCCAAAGTCTAATACCTACTAAAGCAATAACATAAACTATTGCTCCAACTATCCGATTATTAGGAAACAAGATCCCTCCTGCTAGTAAACCCATACTAGAAATAAAAAACAATACTATTACGTAAACGAAGGGGTGAGAAACACCCCCTTTGAATTCATTTGCTTTATTAATTGTTTGCATAAAAAGCACTATATTCCCTAGGGAAACAAAGATACCTATAATTGCAACTATATGACTGAGGGAAAAGAAAACTCCTGCAAGAAAAGCCATATTAAAAATATGGAACAGTGACTCTCCACAAGCATTATAGTAGGAAGATCTCTTTTTCAACAAAAACTCCTATTCATCCTATCATTTTCATATTTTCTGTTGGATTCAAACATCATGTTTATTTTGTGTTGGTAGCCTAAATATAAAAAGAACTTAACTTTATAACTATTCACATTAATTATTTTAACTTTGTGCTTTTAGGACTACCTTATTCACATTATATCCTTGCATTTCTTATAAAATTGCTGTAGGGAAAAGACTAAGACCCATTGAGTATTATATTTTTGTGTTTGTACATCCACTTCTAAAAACACTGTTTACTTATATCAACTTGGGAAGACCAATCAGCTTCTATATGAAAAAAGCTCTCATTAATCTCAACGTCATCAAGGTCCACTCGCTTATCTCCATTACGATCTTGAATGCCAAAACCTGTTAGTCCTTCAAATGTTTCAACGGCTTTAAACTTAGCTTCCTCCAAAGTCTGAATGATGTTTTCATCTGTCACTTGTAAAACGTTTTTAGAATAAATAACTTCGTCTAAAACTCTGTCTTTTACAAAAATAATAAAAGGAGCTGGTGCTGCCCAAGCTATATGGCCGCTTTCAAGATGAAGGTCAGGATCATTTGCCCTTAAGCAACCTGCTAAGGCTCTTGAAGCTTGAACTACAGCATGCATTGCATAAAATTTCCCCATGTGTGTAGTAAGGTATCCTAGTGCGTTGTAAACGCAGTAAGCAAGTGTTTGGCTAGCAGTAGGTAGAAATAGACAGCGTGCACCCACCAAAATTTCCGAAGCTGCTGAAGACATAGCTCCTACAACCAAAAAGGCTCTCGCCAAATCAAGAGTGCTTGCTTCTGGTAAACAGTTTCTACAAGGGGTTCTAGGAATTGCCAAACTTTGCAAATTAGAGGAGCTTTGTATTTGAGTATCATTCCATCCAAACAGTGATTGTAAGTAATCAATATTAGTAAGCCCCTCAAGTTGTTTTACAAGACTCCTAAACTCTTCGTCTGTTAAAAGTCCACTTTGGAATTTAGGGCTAGAAATATTTTCTATCTTTATAGACCTAGCATCAAGTACATTGCTTATATGTAACGTATCTGTTTCAGGATCAAATGACCACACTTCTAAACCAAAAATCTCTCCCTCGCTTGCCATAACCATAACCATATTCGGTTTCCCTACTTCAGAAATAATCAGTGATATATCCCCACCATTTTGTAAAGCGATAGAGTTTTCTTGATCTTGAGTATCAAATTGCCAGTTTAATCTTGCAATATCAGGACGATTAATTACTTGTGTCCAAACACTTTGAATTTCTGGTTCTGTAAAAGACACAAGAGCGAAAGGATCAAATCCTAATGAAGATGAAACGTCGACTGTAATTTGCTTAACATTCTTAAGACCTCCTTGATCAATTACCTCTAAAGTGAGTATGTAAGAAGACGAAGTAAAAAAACTGTGAGTAAAGCTGTTGACACTATCACAATCCCTTGTTTCAAAAACACCAAACTTGTAACCTCTATAAGAACCAAAATCAAGAACACAAGACATCTGGTGTCCATCAGGGTCTTCAACATCCCAACTAAAAGTAACTTCCTCTCCAATATCAACAGTAGTTTTACTTGCAGTAAAGCTATTAATAACAGGAGGATTATTAATATAGGTGAAAGTCACAGCATTACTGGTACCATTTGCTGTAGTCACAGTAACCCCTACTGTACCTTCACTATGTACAGGACTAGTGACAGTAATTTCTGTATCACTAACCACAGTAAAGTCAGTAACAAGAACACCATCAAAACTCACTTCTGCATCACTTGTAAAGTAACTACCAGTGATAGTAACTTGTGTACTACCTTTTATAGAACCCTCAGTAGGTGAAATAGAATCTATAACAGGTACAGGCAAAACATAAGTAAAGTCTATTGAATCACTAGTACCACTAGGTGTAGTGACAACTATACCTACAGTACCTTCCCCACTTGCAGGACTAGTAGCACTAATCTCTGTATCACTAACCACAGTAAAGCTCTGTGCAGCAGTAGTACCAAAATCCACACCAGTAGCATCACTAAGATTAGTACCAGTAATGGTAATGACTGTACCACCTTCAATGGAACCTTCAGTAGGTGAAATACTTGTTAGGGCAGGTGGAGGAATGACTATGTAAGTAAAATCTACAGGACCACTAGTGCCACCCGGTGTAGTAACAGTAACCCCTACTGTACCTTCACTCCGTGCAGGACTGGTAGTAGTAATCTCTGTACTACTAATTAGGGTAAAGGTTGCCTCTAAATCACCAAACTTAACACTACTAGCATTTGTAAAGTTCTGTCCTGTTATGGTTACCTCAGTACCACCAGCTACTGCACCACTAGTTACTGAAAGGCTTTCAATAGTGGGAACTGGTATAGGAGGCTGAACATACATACGTAAACTCTTATTAATTGAGAATTTACCGTCACTAACATAAAGAATAGCATATTTTTGTGATAAGACTTCTGGATAGGTGTAGGCATAACTAGTAGTATTCGCACAATCCTCAATATGAAACTCTATTCCATAAGCAATGTACAACCTACAATTTAGAGTGTCACCCGCTAAATCACGTACTTGCCAATTAAAGGTAAATTCCTTACCTACCCTTGGTGACGTTGTACTAGCAGTGAATTGTAAAATTTCAGGTTTATATTCAGGATAATAAGTGAAAGGTAAAGGATTGCTAATACCAAAAGGTGTTTTTAAGACAGCCTGAACCTCTCCTGCATTAGCAGGGTCAATTTTAGGAAGTTTTACAGTGGCAGAGGGATATTCTTTAGTCTCAGAGCTGAATACAGGGCTTGATTTATAAGGCCCAAAAAATACCTCTACTGGACCATGTATATTGTTACCAGTAAAGGTAATCTGTGTTCCACCTGTAGTAGGTCCTTGGTTTGGTGTGATATCACTTATAACAGGAGCACTAGGTATTGCTGGTTCTATATCAAAGGTTATTGAGAAAGGCGTATTGATAATTTGGCTATCTACGGTAACTTGAGCTGTGCCTGAAAGAATATATGTTCCTTGGCTGGGTAGAGGGGTTTCAAAGGACAATGTAGTTTCTAGGTTTGTGCCATTTGTAGTTAGTCGGCTTTCTATGGTAGCAAAGATTTCATCCAAAGCCTCTGGCTGATTTGCTTTAGAAAAAATACCACCTGTTTCACAAGCAGTCCAACGAAGGTATTGATATACATCATAAGGATAGGGTGCTTCTATCCCTATTGGGAATGCATAAACTCCTTCTTGCTTTAAAGCAGCAATTGCTTCAGAGAAATAAATGGTGTCTACTGCTATTGCATCTGTTATTTGGATAACAGCTTTTATTGGATTATTAGCTGTTTTTAAATGCTCTGCTGCTGTAATTAGTGGACTATAGATGTGGCTAGTACCCCATCTTAAGCTATCAAGAGCAGCAAACAAAGCTTGTTTATCGTTGGTGAAGCCTTGTAGGAATGATAGTACTTTCACTCCTCCTTGAACAGCAATAGCTACCTCATCATTGGGACGAAGTTGTTCAATAAGATTTTTCGCTGCTTGGATTCTCAAGTTTTGGCTATCAAAATTCAAGACACTATCACTTTGGTCAAAGATGATTATGATACTGGCAGCACTGCTATTAGTTGTTTGTGTCAGTATTGCATTCGCCGTTAGTGTTCCATTAGCAAGTACTTCTTGAGTATCTACAGAAAGGACTTGTACATCAGCAAAGCTTATGTCTTCAACAGCAAGAGGATTATCAAGGAAATTACCATCACCATCTTGTAGTGCCAAGTTGGTATTGAACAAACCTCCTGTAACTGCTAAATCACACTGTGCAGAACCATCTACCAAAAGAGTAGTACTTACTAATCCTTCTATAGTGGTACTCTCGATACTTTTCCTAGTGGCATCACTCACTGTTAACGTAACCTCGTACTCACCGATATCTTGGAAAGTGTACGAAACTTGCTGTCCAGTAGCACTTTCTCCATTTCCAAAATTCCATGTGTAGCTTAAATCTGTTCCTGTTGAACCGCTAGCATCAAACTCTACTGCCAAAGGAACTTCACCACTAGTAGATGTGGTTGTGAAGACAGCTTGTGGTGGAGCGTATGGTTCTATTGTCACACTATTAAATAGAGCTTGGACTGTACTTGTCAAGGCAGTAGTTGCTAAACCTATTAAGACAGGGTCTAAAGTAAGGTTTACCGTTGCTAGGAGTTGCCAATTTGTTTTATCAGTCGATTCATAAACCCTTACTTCATCAGCTACTTTTTCTATTCGGAAACATATTGATGTCTCACCGATTTCACTAAGTTGTCCTGATATTTCTTGTATTTCTGATATTTCGACTACTTCTTCTGTACCTTCTGTACCCTCTACTTGTGTAACTGTTTTCGTTTGGTATTCAACCTTGGTACCAGCTTGACTGAAGTAAGCATAAAGGTATGGTGCAGCTATAGTAGTAGCATCTTGTAACAGTAATAATCCTGCTTTAGCATTTGGGTCATTGCTGACTAGGCTTTGTAGACATGCTTCAGCAAAGAAGTCAGGAGCATCAGAAGCAATCTCTTGATAAGCATATTGTGTGCTGGGATCTCCCGTGGGATTGGTTTCTAAATCAAAGATCTCTGTTTCGCTGTCATATGAAGATATTCCTGTACTTCCAATATCTACACTTTGCCAAGGTGTAGGTACTGGGGAAAGAATTTCTACAGTTATGCTGCTAGTACTTGTTGCCCCATTGCTATCTGTTACAAAAGCAGTTATGACATGTGTACCAAGGGGTAACTGAGTAGCAATAGTTGCTGCTGCTTCTGTAGCTAGCTCTCCTGTTATGTTAGATATCCAAGTGACTTGAGCAGACAAGTCACCATCTTCTAAGTCGTTGGCTGTTGCTGTAAAGGTAATTTCGTCATTAGCTGTAAATCTAGTATTATTTTCAGGACTAGTAATATCTACGATAGGAGAAACGTTAGCAGCACCTTCTTTAATGTGGAATTTTATAGGTAATGTCTGTCCATTTGTAAGATCGATCAGATCATCTTGATCGCCATCGTTTTTCTTTACCTGTCCTTGGTTTTTCCACAGTTGCACATCAAAGTAGCCTATACAGCCAATATTTGCATCTGCTCCTGCATTACAAGCTGGTATGTCGCTGGGGGCATTATTTAGTCTCAGCTCAATGCGCACTATGGCACCATCATCTTTATTGGAATCGGTTATGTCCCAATTAGCATGGTACTTTTCTTCTATGCCTAGATCATAATTTATTTGAATTGATCCATCAGCAGTAGATAGTGTAGGGCCAATTGGACTACCTACTGCTTGACCGTCTACCAGATCGAAGATTTCTATAGTGACTGAAACGCTATCATCAAAATCTCCTGTTAGTTCTATTGAGTCACCTAGGGGTGGTAAAAAGACTACATCAGGTATGGTGCTTAGTTCTTGAGGTTGAATACCGTCTGTTTCTGTTTCTATCTTGTCTACATTAGTAATAGGTTCAGGTCTTTTACTCCTTTGACAGGAGATAACCAGTGTAGAAAATATCAAAAGTATAAGAAGTAAAATAAAAAGTTTTGCAAAATTTTTGGGTTTCAAGATTGAATCCCCTTTCACGGCTAACTTTCAAGCTATTTACTGAAAAATTATTAAGAAAAGCAATCTAACTAGTGAGTACTTCTTTTTTCCCTAAATATTCGAAAAGCAACTATAGAATAGTTGGCCGTCTTGAAAACTCCCCATCTATGATTGGATAGCAATAACCTATCATATGATGAGTGTTCTAACATTCTATGTTTGGTCAGCTAACAAAACTATTACATCTAGAAACTGTTTCTTGAATTTTACCAAATGTGTAACCACTTCCTACACCGTTCTATTTTGTTTGATAATTATTTTAGGCCAGCTGCATTGTACCAAGGTGTAATTATCTTTGTCGAATCTCTGTGTCATTGTTTTGAAAGCACAATGTGCTAATCTATTTGTGCATCTAGCATTGCCCCCTTTTACCCCCTTTAGCGCCTGTGTATGCAGGCGCATTTTTAATTTGGTTTATGAAATTTAAGGGGGTAGTTTTTTAGGACTCGAGCCAGTTCAAAAACAAGCAGAAATAACCTAGTATAAAGTACTTACCTGAAACAAATTAGCTTAAAATATCCTTTTTGGAGGGTGTAAACAAAAGTTCCCTAACGATTTCTCTCGAAAATGGGTGATTTGGACTAGGTGAGATGACCACTTTTTTGAAGCTCGAGTCAAAATTCAATCAAATGGATAAAAATAATAAAAATATTTTTCAGCAAGGATTCTAAAAAGGTTCCCGCAGGTTCCCGCAAAAATTAATTAACTATGTCTAGCAAATGATTTTTTTGCGGGAACCTTGTATCCAAAGGTTCCCGCAAGGTTCCCGCAAGGTTCCCGCATTTTTGTTAAGAATTTTCTTAAGAAGATTTTTATGCAGCCTAAAGGTTCCCGCAACCTTCCGTAAGGTTCCGCAAGATTATCTCCTATCTAGTAGGTATTTTCTCAAATTTACGGAACCTGCGGGAACCTTTTCTAACCTGAAGCTAAAAAATTTTATTTGATCAAGAAATTTCTTCAAGTTTATAAAGGTTACTTTTACTATATCTATCTTTACCTATAAAACGAATCGAGAATTTCCCAAAAACCCTGTCCCTATGTTTGTTTAGTGATATACCTAAACGTGTCAGACCTGCTTTTTCAGAACGCCCACCCCAAAGATCAAGTAGAAGGTTCTTTTCTCTACAAACTTCAAAAAGTTCTTTAGGGGAAATTGGTCTTATTGCGTACTGTTCCCACCAAACCTCACAAACAGATTTCCACTCAGTAGTCTCTTTATCACCATGTTCATATAAATACTCACGACCTTCAAGGAATCCGCTAACGCTAGAATCCTCCAAAATCCCCCCAATAATCTGAGCATAACTTTCGTAACTTCCAAGGCTTTTTGAGCCTTTTTTGTAACCATTATTAGCCCAATGTTCAATTAAAGATAGACAAGCACTTATAATTTCGCAGCGATTATGTAAAACATAGCCTTCTAAGTCTGAATACCTAAACTCTTTCCGCTCTTCAGGCTTTTCAACCCCAGCATCAAGCCTAATAGGAACTACACGCCTAGGAATATCATCACACAAATCAACATTATTACCAGTAGCAACCCACAAAGTGTTATTAGCTATATGTATCATCTCTGATCTGCCCAAACGTCTTCCACGCCAAACTCGAGCGGTCAAAACAGCAGCTAGTTCATCACCACCAAGCTTATTTACGTTGTCTAGTAAGATCAAAGGATTGCCTTCTAATAAGTTAGAGGTGATTCGCTTCTCCATTTCCTCACCAGTTCGGGGCAAGGTCATTATTGGAGCGTGCTTACCAGTTATGACAAGAGAGATAAAGTTGCAAAGCTTACCTTTGCCTGTACCTCGAGTTGGAGACTCAATCAAATGAAGAGGAGTAGCACCACTGATCATTTGACGTACAAAGTGTTGTAGCAACATGGCGTAAGTGTGTGCCCTACCTATTTCAGGGAAAGCAAAAGGAAAGTCAGCAATGAGGCTATCTATAATTTTTGTAGCTCGAGCAATAGACATAAGCTCAAACTTGAAGTCTTTAAGATCATTAAGAATTAGTAGGGTTTTACTCTCAGCATCATAGCCATCTTTGGTCAAAATTTTCCCTTCAGAGTTAAGTATTGGTACATTACTAACAGTTTCCAATTCAGGTAAACCAAGCTCATCAGGTTGGAGGGAAAGCAGGTCAGGAGCTAAATCAGACGGTGGTCTAGCGGGAGTTACAATCTGCCGTTCTGTCTTGACGGTAACAAATCTAGCACACCTATCTAAATAACCTTTTAGAGAGGCATTATCCATAATCTGGGTTTTGCCATCTTTGTCTACTCGAGACAATAACTTACTCCTTATATATAGTCTCGGTGGATTATTACAGGCCTGTAGTGCTTCGATAGCATCCTCAGCAATTTCGTGCAGAAACCTACCGTTTACTTGAATTACTGGTTTCTCAGACTTAATTACTTCTTCATCAGTCCTTTGTACTTCAGAAATTTCAAAGGGATTAGTATTCTCAACAATCTGATTTAATTCCTCAACAGTGTGACCTTTTCTAAACCAATCTGTAATATCCTCTTTGTCCTTTAACCCAGATAGCTCAACGATTTTGACTTCTCTGACGGTTCCGTAGACTTCCCTAGCAACTTTCAAAGCATGTTCGATTCCCACTTTGTCATTGTCAGGGAAAATAACTAAAATAGCCCCAGCAAGAGATTGAGTGTACTCATCACGCCACTTACCAGCACCCATAGGACAAGTAGTACCAACAAAGCCATACTTTTCTACGGTCAAAACGTCCTCTTCACCCTCAAGTAAAAAAACCCAAGCATTATCAGCAATAGCTCTCTTTACTTCAGGTAACCTAAACAAAACACGCCGAGTGTTGCCAAGCTTCCAAACCCACTGACCATCCTTTTTAGTACGCTGTGCAAAGCTCTTAGGTTTGAAACGCACAGTCTCAAACAAAAAGCCACCGTCTTCATCAGTGTATTCATAAGTAGCAACTATCTCTTTCTTAGGCTTTTCCCCATCAAGACCAGCAGCACTAATTAACTTCTCAACAGCAGCTTGCTTATCAAAGTCGGCCATCTGAAGTAAAAAACCAAAGGCATTAACACACTCACCAGTAGCATGGTCTTTAAGCAACCAAGGTGCAATATCATCTTTTAAAAAGAGGCTACCAGACTGATTCTTTTCCCCACGCCACACCGCCAATACCTTACCAGCTTTACCAGCCACAGCACCACTATCAGGAAATAGCTCCTGAACTAAAGCAGGCAAATCAACAGTTTCTATAGCTTTAGTTAGTAAGTCCATAATTCCACCTACTGTCTTTCCTAAAGCAACTAAATGAGGTGTTTTTCTCACCTCGCCAAATAATAGGACAAACGAGTGAATTTGGTTGTTCTACGACACCAGTTGGACTATCCACTTTTTCACCTTTATTGAACAGGGCACGGGATTTATGCTATACTATCTTTGAACGGTTGCCCTGTTCTCTTTCTTCCTGTCTGAATCTCGGTCAAAAAATTAGCAGGATTTTATGTTGGCTTCTCTTAAAGAGAGGCCAATATTGGTATTATACTATAATTCAAGAAATTCGATCAGGAACAGCTATTTTGTATTTAGTGTTACCTCTTGGTTTACCTTCATACTCAATAAGTTCTAAATTACGTAATTTGTTTATAGCACGGCATATACCATTCCGAGCACAACCAAGGGCATCAGCCAGGGAAGTCAAGCTATAGTCAACTTCACCACGACCTTTCAAGTAAACATAAACAAGCTTGACTAAAGGACTTTCAGACTTAAGCCCCTCTGGTAAATGCTGAGGTTTACCTCTAGGCAACCGTTTCTTCATAAAAATCTTTCTAAACAGTTTAGAGACATGTTCAGGTCGGTAGAATCAAGCCACCTTGTCTAATTTACGTTCTTCATTCAAGTTTCTGACATATTTCCAAATGGCAGAAGCTTCCTTAATGGTGAGTTGAGTAAAACTAGTAACCTCACGACTAACCACCTCACCAGCAAGGGAATAATGCTCACTAGAAGTGATAAGGGGAAGCTTGCCAAGCTCAACATGCATAGCCCTTGCCCTCCAACTATCAAGCCTCTCCTCATCAGAAAACTTAGGAAGCTGAGGAGTAGCTAATAGCTGCTTCTTCTGCGAATCAAAAGCCACCCAATAAACAGGCAAATCATATAAATACCGACCAAGAGTAAATTTAGAGCAAGCACGCTTAAAAGCCTGAGCCTCAGCAGAAGTACCCTGAGAAAACCTATCCCCACCACTTTCCCCAGTACTACTACGAGTAACCCCTAAAATAGTAAGATCACAAATAACCTTGTCCTCACCCCAAGGGCGAAAAGAAACAGACCACTCCCCAGCAATAACCTCATTTAAACGGTCTTCATAAACTCTTGCATCAGCATAAGCCAAAGCCTGAGCTTTAGATTTATCCTTAGTAGTAGCACCAGCTCTCCATTTAATACAAGAAGAAGGAAAAGGCTTAGATAATAATGTCTGGAATTACGCAGATTTTAATGATTCGTCTAGATAAAGGTTTTTGTTGGTCATGCACTATAAGATGTGTCTCTGACACAAAGTCATTTTTATGGCTTCCTGCGCAGTGATTTTGCTCACCTCAAAATGCCTCCTAAAACTTTTTGAGGTAATTTTACACTTATGCTTTCCTTCAGATAATACCTCAATCTGTCTGGAACAGTGTTTACACTTTAAGAGGGTAAATCACTCCTGCACACATCTTTACAAAGGTATCTGAGGAATACCTTGTTTGGAAAAGACTCTTTAAGGGGTGCGTAATTCCAGTAATGTATAAATTTCAGTCCAGTTCATAATGTAAAAAAGCAGTTTAGTGACATACTTTAGGTCAACAAAAGCACTAATAAATTAAAAAGGTAAGTCCTCAAGGGGAATATCATCTAAAATGCTGTAATCAGGTTTGTTAGGATTCTTTTCTTCTTCTAATTCCTGCTCTTCAAGCCATTCGTAATAACTAGCCTCTTCAAGAACAGGATCAAAATAAGGAGGATCAATAATCCATAAATCTTCTAAACCTCTCACTGATCCACCTCCTCAAAAACAAATCCCTCATCCTCTAGCTCACGTGCAACACGCTCACAAGCAAACCAAACCAATAAATTTTTAAAACCATCAGGATTATCAGCCATATCAGAGCGATTGAAAGTAGCAATAAACTCCAAAGGAGTCTTATGCCCAAAACTCTCGCTATCCTCAACTAACATCTCCCAAATTTCAGATTCAAACTGAGTATAAAGCTCTACACATTCCTGATAACAAGTAATGTGTGCCCAACCACAATCAGCACCGTGCTTAACGATGTCATGAACGTGATCACCTAAATGTTCTTTGAACCAATTTTTAAATAGCTGTGGTAAAGTATCCACTGCTTACTCCTTTCGGGAGTCGGTAACGAAGGGACTGCGAAAAGTTTAGCGACAACGCGCAGTTCCTAAATATTTAGAAACTCCCAATAAATTCCGATCAGCAAGGGCTAATCTGATAAAACTATACCAAAAAAGCAACCAGAAGTCAAGCAAAAAACACTAGAATAACCCAATCTGGAACGAAGTATAAAGCCATCCAGCCACCCCAAAAAGCTCTAAAGATTTCCAACCAAAACCAACAGGACAAACAGGCCCAGCAACCCACACAGGTAAACCAAGCTCTAAAGCAGTGCTAACAGCAAGCCCTGTACCCTTACCCAAAACACCACCAGAAAGAGGAAAAGCTAACAAACACTGAGAACTAGAAACAACCACACGAGTGCGAGAAGCAAGAGCTGCCCGAATAGGTAAGTGCGAGTAGTCCGAGACAGAAACAACAACTAAACGAGAAGAAGGCACAAGATCCCGCACACAAGCATCCACGCCACGAGCACACCCAACACGCACAAAACCCCCCGCAGCTAAAACCCCAGAAACAACAGAACCAACGCCGAAAGGAGACCCATACCGAGAACCAGCAAAAGCAACAGTGCCCCCCAAGGGCAAGGAAGAAACAGAACTAGACACCAGCCCACCACCGAGCAACAGAGAGAAGCACAGGACGAGCCCCACGAACACGAAGAAAGAAACGGCCACGAAAAGAACGAACAGAAACAGGAACGCCAAAAGTTTCCCCAATTTCTACAGCAGCACAAAAAGCCGAAACACGAGGAACCCCAAGGGGTAAGGAAAGAGCAAGAGAAGGAACAGCAAAACGAGCGCGCTGGTTCCAAACCCAAGCACAGCCAACACAACCAGAAACACCAACACCAACGGAACCAAGACGAGAACCAAGAATAGAAGAAGCAGAAAACAACCTACGAGACATAAAACACAACCTTTCTAAAAACTAAAAAACAAAAACAACCAAAGAAAAACCGAAAAAAAAGAAAGAAAAAAAGAAAAACAAAATACAAACAGCACTTTCTTTGAAAAAGAAGAAACCAAAGGCAAAACCAAAGAAATAGCTGTCAAGGGCTAGTAATAGAAAGAAAAAGAATAGAAAGGCTAACCAAGAAGAAAATGACAGCCCTTGACAGTGACCCCCAGTGCTATAATGAGGAATTTTGTAAAATTTAATTGCCTTCTAAGCAGTACTCACCCCAAATTTAGATTTTTGCTTTTGGGTAGGCTAAGGATGTATTCTAGTTGTGGTGCACTACGGTATTGAGGAGGAATTATGAATTTAGAGCAGTTTGTAGGAAGAGAGAACGAGATACGCATTCTTAGTGAGAATGTATTAAAAGATCGTTCTAGTTTAGTAATTGGTGAGGCTGGTGTGGGTAAATCAGCTTTGCTCGAGATGTTCAACTACATCCTAGAAGACGATTTAACTATCCTATACACAACACGAGTTAATCCCTTTGGTACTTTCTTGAGAGAGTTGTTTACTGAGCTGTGGCAGGTAGGATTAATCAAATTAGAAGATAAAGAAGAGGAAAAAGACACCAGCTTAAGTGGAGCACTAAAAACCTTTGGTAAACTTTGCCCAAACAATGATGCTAAAGCAAAATACTTGGTAGACATTCTTAGAGAAAATCCTAATCTAGTAATAGTTATTGATGATGCCAGTGGGGTCACACCAACAAATAGACCCTGGCTCGAGCAACTAACAGAGCACGCTACGGTAATAACCTCAGTAGATCCAAAATACCTTAATAAGAACGGTACAAAGAGGTTTTGGAAGAGATTTGATGAGGTGCAGCTCGAGCGCTTAACAAAACCAGAAGCAAATGAACTTTTCAGTAGGCTAATAGAGCGTTACAGAGTAAATGCAGATGAGCCAGAGGTTTATAAACGTAAGGTTATTAATCTGGCACAAGGCTCTCCTTTTGAAATGGAAAGATTGGTTAAATACCATGCTTCCGAGACTATTGTAAGAACTGCTGAACTAGGGGCATATTCTCAGAATTTTGTAGATCGTGATGAAAAGGGAATAGTAATAGCTCCTGTTCTGCTATTGTTTGCAGCCCTTGGCATAGCTTTTCGCTACATAGCAAGAGCTCAAGGGGATTTAGACCTATATGTATTTGGTGGCATAAGCATAGCAGTGTTTCTCGTGCTTGGGCCGTGGCTGCGTACCGCACTCAAGCCACGTAGCTCATCATGAGGTACTCCCTCGCACTATTTCTCACATTATTCCTCTGCCTATCCTTTTTTTCCCTTGCCCAAAGCAACCAAACAAACTTAAACACCTTCTTTAGCAATCAAGAGATGGTGGTGCTCGAGCAACTAGTAACAACTGCTGAATTACACGATTTAGCTGTACAAAGAGCATTAAATGAACTAAAAGTGAACCAAGCAGAGCTAGAAACATTTAATAGAGTTACTAATGCCTTAACAATTACTGGTGGTACTGATGTTGAGGGAGATATCTATGGTCAAAGTAGCCTTGGTTATGACATTAGCATTTCCTTAGATATCATCAAGCTAGTTGATGTTGCTGACAACACAAATATTTTGGATGTAGCTATAGGCTCTGCTAGACGTGATTGTCGTACTAGGGTAGTAAATGCTTTCGTGGCTTACAAAGTAGCTGCTGAAAATGCTGATGTAGCAACATTAACCCTAGAAAGTGCTGAGACGGCTTTAAAATCTTCTAATTCACTGTATAAAGCAGGTAGAGCTACGCAAAGTGATGTACTTAATGCACAAGAAAGGGTAGGTCAGGCAGCAATTAAACTACTTGAGGCAAATGGTCAGGTAGTTGTTAGCTTAGAAGAATTAGCTGCTGTGGTGGGCATAACTCCAACTGAAGCACAAGTGGTTATTGGTGAACAGTTAGCTCAAGTGCGGTAAATGCGAGCAGCAACGCATTTGGCAACAGCAGGGCTTACTGGTGTTATTGCTGTTGGTTTTGGTGCTGAGTTAACTGTAGCTAGTGGAGCTGCTTTAGCTGTTGGTTCACTCTTACCTGACATTGATACTCAGCACTCAGGGTTAGGAAGACTAATCAAACCACTGAGTAGCAAGATAGAGCGTACCTTCGGACACCGCACCATTACTCACAGCTTGTTAGGGATGGTAAGCCTAGGTATCCTAAGCTTACCACTTATGCTGATTTACAGCCCTGTGTGGACATGGCTGCAAGTAGGACTATTCACGCACCTGCTACTGGATACTGCAAATATTACAGGTGTGCCATTTCTATATCCGTTAAGAGTACAGTTTTGGCTAGTAGGTAACAGGTCTTGGCGTGTCCCTTATAGCTCACCAAAGGAATTTGTATGGCTAGCAGTCATTAGCCTGACAGCACTGGCACTCGTACCTCTTTCAATAGATGGATTCAGTCCGTGGTTTCATCGAGCTTTAGGCACTGCCTATGGAGTTGTAGAAGATTACAACCTTTGGCACGATGACTACGAGGTATGGGCTGAAATACGTGGTGAGAACCTCATCACTAGCGAGAAAGTTAGCGGTAGATACAGGATCATTGACGCACTCTCTACCGAGGCTTTTCTAGTAGAAGATGAAATGGGTAGGGCTTTCTCCGTGGGATTGGGAGCTGCCAATAACATCACTAGCCAAAAGGCAAGAGCTTGGCGTGGTGAGCGCATAATCACTAGTACTTACCGACTTGACTTACAGAACAGGCTTATGTCTGACCTCATTAATTCTTTGCCCAAGGGTGCTAAGCGTGTGTACATAAATGCTGCATTCAATATAAATACTGACATAGACACACCTCCTGTGATTGGTTATTTCGAGAGGATACAGAAGTTTGGGCAAGAGTTTGAAGCAAGGGCAGCCACAATCGGTGATCTAGCACCACTAGCAAACTACGTTATAGAAGGTGGTTCAGCAGTGATCAGAGCGGAATACAGTCCAGAGAATGCTAGTCAGGCTGAGATACAGACAGCAGCAGTGATACCAGATTATGAAAGTCATATACTATCTGTTCCAAAACTTCCAGACATTTCAGGATTAGTTGTAAATGTGGGTGATTATGTTGCTGAAGGGGAATATATTGCTCGTTATGTTGATGATGGGAAGCTTGAGATCAATGAGACTGAACTTGAGGCTGCTCGAGCCAAGATACCTAGACTTGAAGAAAAGCTAGTGCTGGAAGAGGAAGCGCATGAAGCTAGGCTCAATATTATTAATGGGGATGTTGCTCGAGCTAAAGAAGAACTAGCCACCACAACTTATTTAGTAAACCAAGGTGCTATACCCAGAGTAGAACTAGCAAAAGCCCAAGCAGACTTAGAAAAAGCTGAAGGACTTAAAGTTGCTGAGTTAACTGCTTGGACTAGCAAGAGGTACAACATAGATGGTGAGTTGGAACAGGCTCGACTTACCATTGCTAGAGCTGAACAAGCTCAGGATGAGGAAATGGATAAGCAGTGGGTTACTACTCCTGTTGCTGGGATTATTGCTGATATTAATATTGTTGGGACTGGTATTAATGGGGTGGATATTGAGGTTGTTGTGCTCGAGCAGAAAGAGGAGGAAATTCCTTATCTAGACCTGTCTGCACGAATAAGTGATTAAGTAAATTACCACCCTTGTTTCCAAAGCAGTTTATATGGATCTGGAAGCTGTTTTGTTAGAATAAAAAAAGGCTTCATGCTAAAAAGCATGAAGCTAAAATTGGCTTGAGTAGCTACTTTTCCTAGAAAACTGAAAAATATATTTAAGGTGATCTCATTAAACTTTCAAAGGGTTAAGTAGGTAAAGAATACTAATGTTTTTCAATACCCAGCATCTTTTAATGCTTCTTCTACAGCTTCTTTAGCTTTTTTTACTGCCTCATCAAGCTCTGCTTGAGAAAGGCTTGTCTGATCTTGTACAGAAAAATAATTCAACAGTTCAGATTCAACATTACTATGATCATGTCCCATACATTCAATTTGTAATAAACGATTAGGACCCAGACGCGCACGAATTTTTGTAGACCGATTATTACATCTAGAACGTTCAGGTGTCCAACCATTCCATGCCGATGAACCTACCCCTTTGACAGCACCACTGCATGTTTCAAGAGCTTTTTTGCCCTCCTCCTCTCTTCCTCCATAAACATATGCCACTGTGTTAACAGCACACAAAACAGTTTTGCCGTAATCAATATTTGGACGCCAAGTGCCAGGATCCATCCAGTTACCTATGGTTGAGTTGCACCACCAACGTATATAACCTCTTTTTAGTTTACCTCCTCCTCTAAGGCTGACTTTGAAAGGGGGAGTCCAATTACTCCAACCGTTTAGTCCTCTAGTAAGAATGATTGTGCCAAAAGCATCTGGTCGAGCATTGTAATCTGGAACAATGGCAACATCAGCGCTACACCTGTCTGTCATAACCTCGTTACCAAAACCTGCACTGATAAATAAACTTATTACCACTAAAAATATACTTTTGCCTAATAAATTCGACATAACTATTCCTTTCTGTAAGGTATTTCAAACCTTAAAGCAAAGGTTAATGTAAAACGAAAGATTAGATCACTTACTTAGGTAAGGAATTTATTCAAGTCAAAATGGTTAATATTTGACAATGGTAAACTCTTTAAGAAATGAAATAAAAGAAGTAAACCTTCAAGGACTAAAAACAGTGAATGATGAAAGCTCTTTAGAAGATTATTTTAATAAGGTCCAACGAGAATGGGATTTAAATAAGATATATAATGATATTAGAGAAAAGAATAGTGGTAGAGAAGGAGAATTAACTGACTTTCAAAAAGATGTTCTTCGGCTAATGCTTGCAGGTCTACAACAAAAAGACATTGCCAAGTTTGCAAATTGCCTTGATGAAATTGAAACTACTGCTCACTC
Organism: Trueperaceae bacterium; assembly: GCA_965223045.1. Taxonomy (GTDB): domain Bacteria; phylum Deinococcota; class Deinococci; order Deinococcales; family Trueperaceae; genus CBDCVN01. The sequence goes on along the minus strand of CBDCVN010000007.1, from coordinate 9,479 downwards.
AGTTAAAGATTGCATTAACAATAAGCTTAAACTCACATTAAGTCCACTAATAGAACATAAACCTGTAAAAGGTTATCGAGAATTACTCCCTATCTTGAGAAGTTATGGATATGCTCGCAGTAATTGGGAATGGCTCACACAGCAAGCTATTTTAAATGACAAATTGATTGAACCTGAACTGAGGGACACTCATAGAGATTGGGGGGAGGTAAATTCACCTGATGAAAACAAAAGTTATGTGCATATTGTAAAAAAAGGAGTTCCCTTACACATTCGTTTAAATTTTGATATTTCCCCTAAGCAGGAATTTTTGCTTCTAAATCAAGGTGTTTCAGGAAACTACTATAATTTTGTACCATCAGCATTTTCTCCTGAATATAAAAAAGGAAAACTACCCAATGACCATTCTTATGGACCTACTGGTATAAAGTTTGGAGGTGTAGGAACTGAACGCTTCTTGGCAGTAATTTCCCAAGAATCATTGGGGCTTAGTTGGCTAAAAGAAACTTTCCTTTCTTACGAAAAGCCTCAAAAACTAAAAGAGGACAATATTAAAGAGTTGGCTAGGAGGGTGCAATCTCTTGGTGAAAAAGTTAGACTATTCTATACTAAATTTTTAATTGAACCTTGAAAACAAGTGTGGAAAACGTTTCAACTACCTCTAAGCTAGTAAAAATAACTAGCTCCTTTGTCAAGCAATTCAAATCAAGAGTTGTCTGGCATCGTCCTGTTGTTTTACTCATAGCTGCCAATAAATATACTGAGAAACAACATCTCGAGTACCTCAATGGGGAATTAAGGGAAATACGCACAGTGCTTAGAAAAGCTTGGTGGGGCAGTAGATTTTGCAAAATTGTTATTATAAAACACCCAACTGAAAAGATTATTGAAGAACAGATCAATAAATTTTATGGTCGGATTGCAATTGTTCATTATAGTGGTCACTCGAGCAATGAAGGAATCTTAGTAAGAAATGAACAAGGAGATGACGTAAAACTGTCAATGAAAGTTTTTGCCCAAATCCTACGGCAAAAACAAGTAGTAAAAACTTCTGAGGAAACAGAAGCATCTCCAACCAAACAAAGTAAAATCAAAAAATCCAATTTAAAACTACTATTTCTAAACAGTTGTTCTTCTGATAGTGAGTACATTACAAAACTGCGTGAACAATTAGGGTGCTACATAATTTTAACTGAGCACAAGGTAACAGACCGTGGGGCTGCTGAAGTTTCTCCACCTATATACAAAGATCTGAGCAAAGGCAAAGATCTTTCTACTCTTGAAAAGAGTTTTCCTCAGAAGCCTAGTCCCGAAAAACCGTGGAAAATGTACGCCCCTATAACACTCGAGGAGCATTCATTCTACAACATTAACCGTGATTTTGAGGAAGTTGAAGAAGCAGATGTTGAAGATTTTCAAACCAATGAAGAAAAGGATAAATCATTAAACTGGAACTTAAAGCGTGTAATTTGGCTCCCTCCACTATTACTCTCAACTATTTTGCTTGTAATGCTTGTTGGCTTACTTATTGCAAAAGGTTTTGGGGCTTTTGAGCAAGCCCGTATAGAAAACGATAAAGATATAGTTGTTACTCTTTACAGTTCAGAGTGCAGCAGAAAAAACTTCAAGATTCTAGCAACATTATATAATGCCATTTCCAGAGAAATAAAAAAAAGGTATACAAAAAAAATCACTCATCTTCCAAATAAAAATCCACCATTCCATGTAACTTCTCAAAATATGGGTATATATCGCTATTTCTTCAGAAGGGTTTTCAATATACGTCCTTACTGTGGAATATCAAGTGAAAAACCTAGTTGGTTAAACGAGTTTATCAACAGCACAAAAAACCCAGCTGAATACGTAATTTACTATCAAATAAATGAAAAGCAAATAAATAATGAAAAACAAATAACTACAGCCCAACCGAGATTATATTTGAGAGATAGTGCTCCACAAAGCGACCTTTTATCTAATATGTGGGATGTGTGGGGTGTACATGCCTTATCTCCTATGATCATAGAATCAACTGATAGCCCAAAGGACATAGTAAGCTTGTCGGGCTTACACGCAGAAGAAAACTTTAGACCTATTATTTCTTTAATAGAAGTTATTGACCAGATAGCAAATTTAAAACCCCCAACTCATTCATTAACTAGAACTCCCTATGAGATGGAAGAAATTACGTTGGAAAACTTGCTTGTAATTGCTAGAGCGATGGACGACGATGAATTAGCCACGGAAATTATTTACTACACAATTGCTGTATATTTAATGGCATTTGTTGAATTCACTGAAGGAAACAATTACGAAATTTCTTGCCTTGATGAGGAAAAAACAAATATATTAACTTGTGCAGAAAAACTCCTGAGTGAAGCAGAGAAAATCAATCCTGACTACACTCGTTTAAAATTAGGCAAAACGATATTGATGGCAACAAAATCTTTAATGCTACAAAAAAACTATTTTGAGGAAGAAGTTAAAAATGAAGCCTGTGAACTTTATAAAAATGCTTTAGAAAACTTCTATAGATTAAGGGAAAATCACCCTAACACAATCCTACACTATAAAAGTAGTTTCAACATAGCTCATTGGATTTACCAAAATTATTTAGCAATGGAAAAGTTATGTGTTGACAATTTTTTTGAAAATTTAGAGATAGCCCATCCATCAAGAAAAGAACAAAGTAAAAAAGCAATTATTCTCCTAAAAGAAATTACTGATATATATGAAAAAGATTATTACAGTATACCAAAGGGCTTTGTAATGAAAACGTATGAATTAGAAGGCTTATGGTTATCTAATTCAAACCCCTTGAGCAAAGAAGATTTGGAGTATTCGTTAAAAGCCTTTGAAGAGGGCGAAAGAATAGCTAAAAATATTTCCAATGATTTTGCAAAAAATACAAATCGAGAAGTTCCTTGGAACATAAGGGTAAACCCACTTATATTCCAGTCACATATAGGTATTACCCACATGAAATTTGCTGCTGTTCTTATAGAAGAAGAAAGGAAACAGAACACTAATCACGCAAAAGAAACAGAAGCTCACATTATGCAAGCTAAAAACTATCTTCAAAAAGTAGTTGATGCAAAAACCCAAGCGATAGTTGACCTAGAAACAGAAAACTGTTTATCTGAAGCTAAGGCTATACTTGAAAAAAGGCTCGAAACCTACAAAAGCACACAAATTACCTGTGTTAAATTCCTTTAGAAGAAAGATATTTTAAAATGAAAAACATAAATAAACACTACTCAATTTTAAACTCATCACAAATCTTATACCTACTCTTACTATTTACTACATTTAGTTTTAATATTGCTTTTTCAAATAACCATCTAGACTTTACTAATTTCCTAGATCTTGAACTAAAGAAACACAACAACAGCTGCTCTAGCTGGACAGACAGTTTCGTTATTCCAAGTGCATTTTCAGTTTTTAGTGTCTATGTGACTTCTAACCAATTTGATCCCCAAGTAAAAATATCACAAAATGGAAAGACGCTAGCTGAAAATGATGATTTTGAAAATAAGCGTGATGCTGCAATTGCAATTTCCACTTCTAAAAATGGTAGCAGGGAATACCGAGTTACAGTTAAAGGATACGAATGTAAAGCTAGTGGCAAATTTCGTATATACTTTTCAAAAAAGGAAAATGGATCGAACACATGGGAACACCCCAAAATCTACAGAACATCCTTTGGAGGCAGTGCGGGAAAAGGACAAAGTTGTTGTAGCTACACTGCATATACTTTTGACCCTCCAGAAACAATTCATTTAACTGGACTTCCTTACAATACAATTGTAAATGGAGAACTTTCCTTCAATGAAAACGAAAACTGTTGGATGTACACTCATCACACTATAGATAATGCGATATACAGAAATTTTGAAGTAGTTAGTTATGACTTTGATCCATACTTAGTAATAAAAGATCCCCAAGGACAAAGTCTAGTTAGCGATGACAATTCTGGGAAAGGTGATTCTGCCGCCCTACCTGGATATATAACAGTCAATAAAGATAATCCCTACTATCTCACGATTAGAAGCAAAAACTGTAGAGGGACTGGCACATACAGCCTATACTTTTACAAAGAGCTTAGATAGGATCAGCAGGTTATAGTTTTCTAGCATCTCCCAAAACATCAGGTAAAAGCGATGCGACAGCTTCCAATTCAGCCTCATCAGCATGAAGATAAACCCCTGTGGTATCCAAACGAGAATGCCCTAGTACTTCTTTAAGTGCATGTAGTTTTGCCCCATTCCTAACTGCTTCCGTAGCAAAAGTATGCCTAAGCAAATGTGGATAGACATTTTTCTGTATCCCTGCCAGTTTGGCATACTTCTTAAGCATTTTCCTCACTGCTGAATCAGTGATGACTCTACCTTTATACTTACCACTCGGTATTATCCATACACTTTCCCTATCTACAAATGGTGGCATCTCTACTAGCAGCTCTCTACGGTGCTTCAACCATTGATACAAAGCTGTCCTAGCATTTTCAGATAGAATTATCTTTCTTTCCTTATTTCCTTTACCAATAATATTTATAGTGTGTGGCAAACCATCACGGTGACTTATATCTGACACCTTCATATTACATAGCTCTGAAATACGTAATCCTGTGTTCACCAATACTGTTATTAATGTCCAGTTCCTCAAACGTTCTGAGTGTCTGCTTTCATCAAAAGCTGCCTTTATAAGTCTCTGTACTTCTTCTAAAGTCAGAGAATCTGGGTGACGGTAGGGTTTCTTTGGTCTGCCTATTTCTCGAGCTGGGTTATCTTGTCTAGTCTTAATCACCTTTACCAGGTAATCGAACCAAACAGTTGAGCTGGCTGCTATTCGTTGTACATACGCAGGGCTTGGATCGCCTAGAGAAGCTAGGTAATGTCTGATGTGTACAGAGGTTACTTCCTCCCATGTTGGAGATATACCATCTGTTACAGCTTTAGTATCCAACCAATTACGAAGGCGTTTTACATCGTTTACGTAAGCCTTGATAGTCCTCTCACCCCTTCCCTTTTCAATCCTCAAGTAGTTCTCAAAAGCTTTTATTGAGTTCAACTCAGTCATCATTAACTCCTTTCTACACACAAATAATTACTGTCAGAATTTGCGAACACCGATACAGTGGTCACTCAGACCTTCTCTCATTATATTTTAATGTTACGGTATTTTAAAGAACTATTTACCTTACCATTTTATTCAAGGCCAAATTTCGAGATTAGCCTTTTTCAATCAGTATTTCCCTTCCGAAATGGCTCTAACCAATCCTCTCAAAATACCACGTTTCTCCCCATAAACACGAAAGTAGTTACGATAAAGTGCAAAGAACCAGAGTTATGAGGAGTTTTATGAGGGATTTGGTGGTATCACATACCGTAACATTTTGTTTTGTATAGTGTTGAGAATATGACCAGACCTTCTCAAACTATGAGTGTGCTCGAGCGTGAGAAACGACTCAACACTAATCAGCTCATGGAGCTTGTTGGTGTTACTTCTAGGCAAAGCATATGGCGTCAGGTAAAGGAAGGTACCTTGCCTAAACCTGTTTATTTAAAGCCACATGTGCCTCGGTGGAAACTAGGGATTGTTCTTGATTGGTTGGATGGGTATGAAGAGCCTTTTGATGCTGAAGTTCGTGCTTATAAGGGTGATCAGGAAAAGTTGGATGAGTTTCAACCTAAGAAAAAGCCTATGGAAAAACAGGAATTGCCTGAAGAAAAACCTCAAGTGAATGCAGAACAGCCCAAAGAGGGCGAAACTCTTAGGGAAAGGTTGAAGAGGAAATATCTGGGAAGGTAAGGGGTGCTCGAGCACCCACATTCTATTTTTCGTCAGACTTTTTTGAGGTTGCTTTTAGTTGCTCGAGGTAAGCTTCTAACTCTTCAATCGACATTCCTTGTAAACGTCTCTCAACAGATAAACCTTGTAAACGCTCTTCAGGAGATAATGAGGACAAATGCTCTAAAGCAACATCATGTTTAAAATCTTCCATAGTATACGGCATGTCTATTCCTTCCAGTTGGTACTTTGCAAAAAGCTGATTGAGTATAGTGCTTGTATTTTCAGAACGGATTTGATAGTGTTCTGAACCATAAATTATCCGTTCTTTTTCAGCACTAAACACATTCCATAGGGCATTATGCTCCTTTTTAGGAATTTGATTCAAGACAATTATTGTAATATTCTGAGAACCCCAACAAATCTGATATAAGCCTTGTGTCAAAGGAATAAGTTTAAACTTGCTATCTAGATTTTGAGGGAAACGAGTGCTGATAGCATAAAGTTTGAATAGGTTTTCTGATAGTAATGGTTCACCTTCTTCTACTGACTGCTTACGGTAATTAACAAAATGCCCTAGAAATTCATCTAGTGCCCAAGAATTTAGTGATTCATGCATTGATTTGTAGGTAATCAGATTGTACTTGGCTAAACTATTAAATCCATCTGGTAAGTTATCTGGGAGTTTTCCTTCACCCTTTTCAATAATTACTATGTCAAGTAATTGTTTCCTGATTGATAAATCTACCTCTAACTCTACCTTGAGGGAAGAGTTAATAAACATATCCCTTATTGCTGTACCAAGAATTCTATGCCACTTAATTGTTTTCACTAGTAATACCGTTTCTGAAAGTACATGATTTGATTCTAGCATGGGCTTATTACCTTCTAATAGTTAGTCCAAGTAAGCTGATTACTTTTCTTAGAACTTGATCTTCCACCTTTAATTGGGCAACTTTTATGTTTTTGCGCTAATAATATAGGATTATTGTCTTATTTATTATTGTAATATTTTGGGTTGGCTCGAGCTTGAATACACTTTTTGAAGGGGATGTGCAGAAAATCCCTACTTGCTAACCCTGTGCAAAACACAATAAATTGCTTAGTGTCCAAAATTTCTCCGATCCCTTACTCTACCCCTATATGATTATTTTGCTTTTTTAATCTTCCACAGCTTTATGAAACCCTGTGTGTCAAGAGAAGCTAATAAACCACTATCAGGACTAAACACTATTGATCGAATAATACTTCTGTGTCCAACCAAAGTATCAATTAGAACCCCATCTACAGTCCACAATTGAATGGTTCCATCTCTGTTACCAAAAGCTAATAATCTACCCTCAGGATTAAAGGCTATCGATTCAACAATACCACTGTGACCACTAAAAGTATGAATTAATTTGCCATCTAACTGCCATAATTTAATAGTTTTATCCAAACTGCTAGCAGCTATTAGATTCTCAGTGGAACTAAAAGCAATTGACTGAAAACCAGAGCCACTATCGCTATCATTAAAAGTACTAACTAAAGTACCATCACTTACTCTCAATAATTCAATTGCCTCATAGCTATCAGTAACTAGTAATGTGCCATCACGACTAAAAATGGCCGATGAAGCAGGTTTTTTCCTAGAAAAGCTATTAATCAAGTTACCATCTGTATCCCATATCTTAATTATTTTACCCCCACTACCAGCTATTAAACTACCATCAGGGCTAAAGTCTACTGAGTGGACTGCATTTTCATAACCTGAAAAAGTATTAATTAAACTACCATCTGTACGCCACAACCTAACTGTATTATCCCCACCACCAGAGACTAATAAGTTGCTGTCAGGACTAAAAGATAAAGATAAAACCTTGCTGAACACTCTATTGCCATCGCTATGCCCTGTTAGTTCACTAAGCAATCTCCCATTTACTCGCCAGATTTTAATTACTCCATTTGCCCCACCAGCAGCTATAAGATTGCCATCAGGACTGAAATCCAATGACCAACCACCAGCAGCTTTGAATTCCCTATTCCAGCTGCCAAAAGTCATAAATATAAAGTTGCGATCAGGGGTGAAAGCGTGAATAGTACGTTGAGAACGATCCCAAGGACCCCGCAAAAAAGCAATTCCTATTGCAACTATTAAGCAAATTATTACAACTAGTGTAACTTTCCTAAGGAATTTCCAACAAAGAATTAGAAGTTTTTTCAAAGGCAAATAACTTTTCTGGAGGGAAACCCTAGTTGATTTTCTAAATCTACCTATTTCTAGTAAAGCTAGATAGTTTTGCAAACGATTAGCTGATAATTCAGCCAATAACCACAAAAATGGGACAATGGCTAAAAAGTATACTAAGAACATGCTGGTTAAACTATCTATTTCAGAAAAGGTATGTTGACAAACCATAGCTAGCAAATAACCTATAAACACATTTACAGAGTAGATCAAACTAATTTGTAAAAAAGGCCAAGCTAGTTTCCTTTTTTGCATAATTAAAAGAGTAAGTGCAATTAACCAAAAGGCAAAGGCAACTGTATATATCCAAATAGGAGTATTAAAAAAGAAGTATTCAATGGCTATAGATATGGGAAAGCACATAATATTAAGTATTCAACTGCTCTATAATCATCAATATCCTAATAGCCTTGACAAAACTATTACATCTAGAAACTGTTTCTTGAATTTTACCAAATGTGTAACCACTTCCTATGCCATTCTATTTTGTTTGATAATTATTTTAGGCCAGCTGCATTGTACCAAGGTGTAATTATCTTTGTCGAATCTCTGTGTCATTGTTTTGAAAGCACAATGTGCTAATCTATTTGTGCATCTAGCATTGCCCCCTTTTACCCCCTTTAGCGCCTGTGTATGCAGGCGCATTTTTAATTTGGTTTATGAAATTTAAGAGGGTAGTTTTTTAGGACTCGAGCCAGTTCAAAAACAAGCAGAAATAACCTAGTATAAAGTGCTTGTCTGAAATGAATCAGTTTGGAATATGCTTTTCACAAGGCATAAACAAAAATTCTCTAACGATAGTGTGATTTATTCCGAAATGTCGAGGATATTTTTTGGAAGTTAGAATAAATAAATATTTTTTTGAAATGAATTTTATAAACATCCTCGACATCCTCGAACATCTTCGTAAACGAAATAATTTAAATTCAAACATCCTCGAAACATCCTCGAACATCTTCGTAAACGAAAAAAATTAACATTACTAAGGAAATTTGAGTTAGTATTTAAAAGCACTCCGAGTATGTTAATGAGTATGTTTAGTGAATTTTTCCAAAACACTCTCGGGAAATTTTCGCTTCCTGCAAAGGTAAAATTTTAATGTCGAGGATGTCGAGGATGTCGAGGATGTTGAACCCAACCCTCGTGAAAATCAAGAAATTTTAGCTAGTTGATAAGTGGTAACTCTAGTAGTTGAATCCTTCCCTAAAAATTTAACTGCGAAATTTCCAAAAATTCTATCTCGATTTTTAGATAATTTAACACCTAAGCGTATCAAACCAGATTGATCAGAGCGACCGCCCCAAAGGTCTAACAGGAGGTGTTTTTCCTTACAAATTTCAAAGAGATCTTTTGGAGAAACTGGTCGTGATTCGTATTGCTCCCACCAAACCTCACAAACGGTTTTCCACTCAGTAGTTTCCTTGTCACTATGCTGATAAAGGTACTCACGTCCATCTAAAAACCC
>CBDCVN010000006.1:0-39964 GCA_965223045.1 Trueperaceae bacterium | reverse complement strand
AATCGCTGAGTTTTTAGAACCAGTCACTAAAAACCTTGTTAGTGATGGGCACTTTCAAGGCTTGTGGCAACCAGATGAAGGTTGGGATATTGATTAGCTTCTACTTACACAAAACTAATATGGTAAGAAAGCCACAAACAATTCTAAACTTTGATCTTTTTAGTATGGGTGTGAAGAAAGCTTAAGCTCGAGGACTCACTACGCTTGCTAAATTTCTATCTTTTAAGGGAGATGAATTACCTTCTAAAGATATCTTCAGCTTACTCTAGGTAATAAATAATCAAAAGTAAGATAATATTTTTGCTGTTACCAAAACAAAAATCTAAAGGTGACTAGCTTTTACTTGAGAACTATAGTATCTGTAACAAATAAGGACAAATCATATGAGAAATAAACTCCTTAACATCTATAAAGCTACTAAAGAATAATATAGAAAGGTGATTTTATGAACAAAGTATTCCTGAGTCTGCTACTAGTAACTACTTTTTTTACAGAAGCACAAACACCTCCTAGGCAAATACATAGTGTTGTTGGCAATGTAGAAACCTTTGAGAAAATTGCTGAAAGCAGTACTGAGACAATTCTCTTGCTATCTGATACATTGGGTAAAAAGAGACTATCAATAAATTGCGAAAATGGTAAATTTAGTACTCTGCTAATTGTATTTCCACCAGGAAACTATAATGATCTAGCATACCAACAAATCGATGGGGAAGAATTTAAAGGTGTAAATGAGGTAATTTGGACAGGGCATACAGCAGTGATCGACAATGCGACAGAAGCCTCAAAAATCATTTCCTCTAGTACTAATCTAGTATTCAAAGCAACAACTGCTAGTACCCAAACAAACACAATTAACTTTGACCCAAGTAATCTTCCATCAGTTATGAATGAGCTACAAACAACCTGCGAATTTGAATAACTAGCGCATCAAACTTCTTTATTTGAGGTGGCAAAATACATTATTGCTACATAGCCTACAATAAAAAAACCTTCCCCATATAAGGAAAACACTTTTCTGGAGTCTTAATGAAAAAAACACTTTATATTTGCGTTTTGCCCTTGTTAACTTCCCTCACATTAGCGCAGTCTAGCCAAAATGGCTACGGCCTACTTGTTGAAGATAAGTTACTTCCTTGGGGAATGGTTTCTGTTAATTGGACAGAACCATGTAAAAGATTCACCGCCTTAGGAACACATCACATTGAGTTATTTCAAGATACTAGGAAAATAAACCTCGAAATAGCTTATAGGCTTTTACTAAAACAATTTCAAGAATATATTCCCGAAGAAGGCCTTGTACATAGTAATCAATCAACGGGAATAGTAGATGCAAATGAGATACCTATTTGGCAAAGTGAAACAGACTGGGAAAAATGGAAGCAGCTAGGGAACACTGCTAAGCAAGTGTCTCCTAAAAATAGTAAGGAAATATCTGATGCTATTTTATCTGAAATAGTGGATAGAAAACTTCAAAATCAATCTCAGAAAATTCTATTCTTTAGCTATTTAGGTTCTCTTGGATGGGAATTAATATCTGTTCAAGAAGAATCTGAAGGTCCAAATATCTTCTATTTTAAAAAACAAGGACAATTCAAAATCAGCTGCGAAAACACACCCAAGAACTAACTAAATGTCCTCTTCTTCAAGGCCTTCACCTTTTTCTCTAACTACCCAAGTATCCTTTTCTTCATTCCAGTAGTGTTTTTGTTCAAAGATAAAATCATCTACAGCAGACCCAACACTATTTAATATGTCTTCCATGTTAACTAAAACATCCACTTCACCATTACAAACAGTAATATCAAAGTCCAACTCAACATATTCCAGCTTTTCTAAAATAGCATCCTTTAGATCATCACGCAGATCAATATCATAGTCGAGCTTCCTAGCAAATTCCTCATCCTCGATATCATGCACAACTTGAGTGCCATATGGAAATAAACGATGTGCCATAAACCAACCTTATCACCCTTATTTAAAGTCAGGCATACCTATGACTTGCCACACTTGCAAAGTTAATACAGTAAAGGATTCCGAGATATTGACAACAGCTAGTAGTCCATTGCTATTAATGGAAAAAAATAGAACTCGAGTTGATATAACTTTTACGTTTGTAGCGATTATTGTATTAATAGTGATTATTTGCTAGAGTTTCATTATGTCAGCACTAAACGTTATTCACACCCTTGAAGCATCTGAAAAAGAACAGTTAGTAGCTGCTCAACTCAGTGAAAGCCTCAATAACCTGCAAGTACATACAGCTCAAGAAATAGCCAAATTAATTGAATTGTCAGGAGATGGTTTATCCAAAGTACTTTTACAGGTACTCAGCACCACTAGCCAACAACTTGCCCAAGGTAACGAAGTAGTGGTTTTAGGGCTCGAGCAAGAACTGACCACTCAAGCAGCAGCAAATTTATTGGGAGTATCACGGCAACACTTAGTTTCTTTATTAGATAGTGGGCAACTAACACACCGTAAGGTAGGTAAGCATCGCCGTATCAAACTAAAAGATGTACTTGGTTTTCAAAAAGAAACTGAACGCCGTAAAAAAGTGGTTGCTGAATTAATTAAAGAAGCTCAAGAACTTGAGATGGGCTATTAGTGCTTGAGCAAATCGCAGTACTAGATGCCTCTGTACTTTATCCTGCACCACTGCGTGATACTTTGTTACAACTTGCTGCTCACCGAGCCTACCAACCTCGTGTAAGTCAACAAATCCACGATGAGTGGCTAAACGCCCTTTTGCGTAATCGTCCTAAACTTAATCGCCAAAAACTCGAGCGCACTCGAGAACTAATAAACAGTGTCGATGAAAACTGTTTGGTAGTAGGTTATGAACCCATTATTGGACAAGTTAGCCTACCTGACAAAGATGATCGTCATGTGCTTGCTGTTGCTATCCATGCTAAAGCTAGCATTATCATCACCAACAACCTAAAGCATTTTCCAGAAAAGATTACTAGCACATATAATGTCACAGCAGTAAGCCCAGATAATTTTATATGTAGTTTGATAAATGAAGACAGAAATTTAGTTTGCCAAGCTTTAAGAGAACAAAGAATTCAATTGCGTAATCCCCCAAAAAGTGTTCCAGAATTATTGGAAACGCTAAAACAGCAAGGTTTGAAAGTAACTGTTAATAAGCTAGATAAGTATGCTACTGAACTTTAAAAGCCTACAGGATTATAGTTTACGATTCAAGCTTTTGATTAGCGCTCAACACAGTCTAGCTCCTACTCTGTGAAAGTTGAAAAGAAATATCTTGCAAAGTGACAGTGCTCGAGTTGAAATTTACCTTCAAATCAAAAAATTAAAAACTCATCGTTAAGGAAAATTTACAAAAGTGAAATAACTCACATTTTTTTACAGAAAAACAGCCAAAAAACCAAAAAAATAAATAAATTTTTGTATTCTCTTGTCCGCTCTTGTCCGACATTTGTTAGCAGCTTTTAGGACAGTGTTTTTTTACGGACAAGAGATTTGCATCTCTTGTCCGCTCTTGTCCGCAAATTTCACTCATGGTTTCCACATCAAATTTAAAAACCATTTTCTAAATGGTCTTTTTATTACGGACAAGAACTTGAGATTTTTTGTAATCTCTTGTCCGTAAACTTCAATTTATACCTAATTTAAATCTGGGACTTGCTTATCAATTGATGAGAATTCTCATTTTTGCCCTTTTATGAGAAAATGAGAATTCTCATAAAATCTCTTGTCCGCCAAAAAATAGCTTTTTAGAAACGAAAATTATCCTCATAAAACTCTTATGGACAAGAGCGGACAAGAGTCAATGCAATCTCTTGTCCGTAAAATAATCCTTTACTAGAAACAAAAAAGTCTCTCATAAAGTACTTATGGACAAGGCGGACAAGAAAATACTAAAAGTTTTATGGAGAAAAAGAAAAGAAAGAGCATAAGGTTGTTTTACTGATTTTCCATTAAAAGTTAGAATTTAAATCAATTTCATTTGAATCAATCTAGCACGTGATTTATCAACACTGCGAGAACGTTCAATGCTAATATCAATTTCCCTCAAGGCTGGAGCTAAGCGATCTATGTCCTTGCCTAATTGGTTAGGATTCTTAGGCCAACCATATTGTTTTAAAGTTCGTTCAGAAGCATATTCCTCTAAATCAGCTAGTAATTCTGAAGAAGTACCTTGCCAAATACCATTACACCGCTTAAGTAATGCATTAATTTGAGGAGGTAAGGGCGAATTACTTAGAACAACTTCAACACTAGTTTGCCTACTGTGTTTGTAAGCTGTAACAAAATTAGTACTCTCTACACCTAAAGCACTTTCACAAGCAACAGCCCAACACTCAAAATCAGCAAGCCTTGTTTCTGGTTTGTGCTCAAGTGTAGACATATTCCTAATACCAAGTGATACAGTATCAAGTAAACCTCCCAAAATTTGAGGCCGTGAGGTTTCTAGTGCTTTCCAAAGAATATTCTCAGTCACAATTTCTCTAGAAGTAAGTCTAGGTAGGCTAACAATTAAAGAACGACTGAGTAAATCGCCTCTGACTGCTAAATCTCCGATACCAGTTAAAATAACTGGCTTCATGGCTTCTAAAGTATTTTCTTCATTGTCAGTATAAAGTGCTCGACTAACAAAGCTACCACCAGTAGAAAGAACACATAAGGCATCTGATAACCAACTCCTAACACCACTAAGGTTGTCAAAAGCAAGTACATGATTGCTCTTAGCACCTATGAAGATGGCTTGCTCATCTCTAGGAGCAGTTCTAAGTAATCTACCAAGAGTAGAAGCAGGGTCTACAAGCCACTTAAGAATCTTGGCAGTAGTTGACTTACCACTACCTTGTTCTGCGACCAAATTCAAAATAGGATATGGACCCTCTGGTTTAAAACAAGCCATTAAGAAACTGGTTATTAATAACCACTCTTCATCTGGAACATGAATAAAAGCCCTAAGCATGTCAACACTGCCACCTTTTTCAGGAGTGGGTAGTGCTCCCGTGCCTTTGGGCCTAATGAATTTAACTGGGCAATCTTTAGTACTTATTACTTTCCAACCCTCAGCAGAAACTTCAACTAGCTCCCATGTATCACTACAAAGATCAAGGTAAATATTGTCTTCATATCTAGCAATACGGTGGAAAGTGGGGTGTTCTTTGCCATCGAATTTAGCTCGAGCATCCAAAACACTAAGAATGTCTGTCAAAGTTTGGTTATTTAGAGTGTTTTTTGCTTCTTTCCAGTAGATTTTGGTAACAAATTGTTTAAAACCTGTCTGATTTAGCTGATATGTCTCTATATGATTGCCAGCTGTGATACTTGCGTAACTCTTTTCGTCAGAACTATGGAACAGCTCAACATTTTCCAAGAGTCTAAGGGCAATTTGGGCAGGAGTTTCTTTACCATTCTTGCTAAATATTTCTTTGGGTTTGCTAATTACTTTAGTAACCTTTACATCAGAAATATCAAAGGGTTTAGTCTTTTCAACTAAATCATGCAGCTCAGTAGCGGTATGCCCATCTTTAAACCAATCAGTTATGTCTTGTTTTTCCTTAAGACTATGTAATTTAAGTACTTTTAGTTCGGTAGTTACTTTGTGAACATCTGAAGCTACTTTTTCGGCGTACTCGAGCCCAACCTTGTCATTATCTGGAGAGATAGCCAATTTAGCACCTGCAAGGAGTTTAGTGTACTCAGGTCGCCACTTACCAGCACCCATAGGGCAAGTAGTAGCTACAAATCCATACTTTTTAAGAGTGATTACATCCTTTTCACCCTCAACTAGAAAAATCCATACTCCTTCTAAAATGGCTTTAAGTACTTCTGGTAAGTTGTAAAGTACTCGTCTAGTGTGTCCAAGCTTCCATTCCCAACCATTACCTTTACGAATGCGTTGTGCAAAAGATTTAGGCTCAAAGCGTACAGCTTGAAATAGGAAATTACCCTCTTCATCTGTGTAGTCATAAGTAGCAACTATTTCTTTTTTTGGAGATTTACCCTCAAGCTTTTTTTGAGATTCATTTTCAAGACCTACTCGCCTAGTCAAGTCTTTAATGGCTTCTTGTTTGTTAAAGCCAGCTATTTCTGTAAGGAATTGGAAGGCATTGCCACTTTGGCCAGTAGCATGATCTTTAAATAGCCAGACACCATTTTGAAAAAGGCTGAAAGACTTGTTTTTCTCGCCTCGCCACGTTGCGAGGCACTTGCAAGGTTTACCGGGAGTAGCTCCACTTTCTGGGTAGAGCTCGAGTACTAAAGTAGGTAAGTCGATTAACTCTAATGCTCTAGTTAAATTGTCCATTTCATTTACTTGACAGTTTGGGCGTAGTATATTTAAGATATAAGTTCTTAAAAAAGGCCCTTACTTACCTTTCTCCCTGCTCCTTCGCCAAAAATTCGCAGGGTTTTTTTATTTGACTTCCCCTTAATCATTAGGTCAAGCCATACTAATTCATATTAAATATGATCTTCTACTATGGCGCTTGATCATATTTAAAGCCTCTCAATGGCAAAAGTTTAATACTAAACTAGGTAAATACACACGCTTTGATGCTATAATTATCCATGTCAAACTTTTAGTGTTTGGCGCATGATATTTAGGTATTATTACTATTTTGCACATTCTTGGGTGCACTACTTTCTGCCTTGCTCGTTCGACAAACCTTGCAAGGCTTTTTTATTTAGCTTCCTTTGACTTAAATTAAGCCATATATATTTATACCAAATCTTTCGAGCTCTTGGGCTTCTTTACAGATTTAAGAAGATAACTGGAAATCCAGTAAAACGGTTAGACGTTTTGACGTAAATACAGTAATACGGTAAATCGTAAAAAACTACTAAGGTAGGAAATCATAAGTTATTTCCTTAGAATATTAAGCTGGCTAGTACATCTAAAATTATTAAAACTGGAAATACGTTTTACTGATAAACTGGAAAGTCGTAAAGACGGAAAACTGGAAGAAATGAGTGAAAAAACAAAAGAGGTGGGTATCAAGTAGGAGTTTCCAAACCATCTAATTCTGTTACTAAGACTTCCTTGTTAATCTTGTTTAGTTCACTTTGGACTTCAGAATCAGCAGCCATTGCAATAAGTTGATTATTGAGCATATTTTTCTTTAGTATACTTTCTCGAGTACGTTGATGATCTGTGTTTGTGTGAGACATAGAATTCCTTTCAAAAATTTGATAATCCCTTTGGGTTTGTCAGTATAGCATTGTAATACAAATGCAGCAGGAAACTCTTAAATGGCTGGAGTTAACCAGTCTATCTAGTCAAAGTACCACCACTCAAAGTGGTGGCTTGTTTTATTACCCCTAGAAGGGGTATCGGACGACAGCACTCAATAACACTTGGATAAGTTCCTTTATTGCCCTTCCAAGACCTGTTTCCTCTTCTCCCGCTAATAAGTCCTCTTCCTTAATCTTGTATCTTGTTCATCTAATTCTACTTTACACAAGGTCCCTAACTTTCTTTTATGCATACTGAGCATTCTTTTTTGCTAACTTTCCTATGTCCTCAAAAATCCTACGCAAATTGAGGCTTGCTAGTCTTATTCCTATGCTGAACTTGATTAATTTAAACATCACTTAACTCTTTACTTGTTATTCAGAAGGCAGCAGAATCGGTGGAAAATCATTGCTGAACTAGTAGAACTTTTTATTAGTCCACTACCTGAGGTAGTGGTTTCCACAAATGATAATCACAGAGATTTACGTTAGTCGTTTAGATGCTATCTCATAAGCATCTTTCTTATCCCCTTCTTTACGGATACCAATAACAACTATTAGCACTCTGTCTTCAGAAGTATGTATTTCATAGATAGCTCTGTAGCGCTGTCCAGCAGCTCTAACACTATAATAACTTTTTAGGTCACCACTAAGTTGCTTGCCTCGTTTCTCTGGTTCAGTTTGTAACTCGAGTGTTTTATTAACAATAGCCTTTTGTGTTCTCTGGTCACTAATTTCATCTAAATCTTCTTGAGCTTGAGGAGTTAAAACAACTGCAAATTGTTTAGACATCCAACCCTCTTTCAGTAATCACTTCTTGGATACTTTTGTAACCTGCTTGTTTCAAATCGTCTATTGAAGCAGCATTTTTCATGACCTTTTCATGCTCCTTAATAGCATTCATCATTTTGGGATCGTCTAATATCTCGTCAGTCTCAGGATCACCAGTGTAAGGAAGACCCGAAGCACTAAGCGTTACACTTTGTACAAGCTTTTGTAGAGCGTCTAATACGTTGTCATTTAGTAAGGGTAAAGCTTGGGTAATGGCGTCAATGGCTTGTTGTCTTTGCATGGTAATTTTAATTCCTTTCAGAAGTTAGGAGTGAGGAAAGGTTTGAAGGTTAACCAAGTGGCTAACTCCTATCAATAATTATCCTATATTTAGCATCACCTCGAGGCTTACCCTCATACTCCATAAGCCCCAAACTACGTAATTTAGAAATAGCACGATGAACAGCAGCCTGAGCACAACCAAGAGCAAGAGCAAGACTAGTAGTACTATAATCGACTTCACCACGCCCCTTTAAATAAACATAAAGTAATTTAGTCAAAGGACTCTCTTTCTTAAGAACTTCAGGTAAATGCTGAGGATTACCTCGGGTTTGTCTTTTCTTCATAAATTCCTTCCTAAGCCTTTTAACGACATGCTCAGGTCGAATTTCTAATCCTGTAAAGCCTTAACTAGATCCTTAGCAATATAAGGAACAGGCTCAACAAAAGTACGAACAAAAGACAACTCAATACCAGCCTCAAGAATCTTAGAACAGTACTTTTCAAACTTCTTAGCATCTATAAATAAAAGACTGTCACGATGCTCTGAACCAAGAGCATACTGATAAGCCTCACCAACATCGTACTCAAAACGCTTAAAACACTTAACCTTAACCCCTTTACAAACATCCTTATCACCTTCTTTCTCATAGCAAGCCTTTACAAGACCTCTAACTTCTTTGTCTGCTTGTTCTAAAGTTTGCTTCTGTAATTCAATATCAGTTATCAAAACACTATGTGACCTTGTAAATTCCTCAAAAAGCTCTTTGTAACAACCCTCAAGCTCAACAAGCCTCTGACGTTTACAAGCCAGATCATAAAGGGCAGTAATAAGTAAATTAGTTTGATTGCTATTTGCTGGATTCATCGTTATTCCTTTCAAGATTTCCTGTAGTGTAAAAACGTAAGGCTTTATCTAAATCCCTAGCTATGTGCAGTTTCATTTCAGAGTAGGTAAAAACAAAAGGTAACTTGATTCCTGTTTCAGCCATCTTGATACAATGCTTATCAAATTCCTTAGTATCCAAACATAAAAGCCTGTCACGATACTCAGAAGTAAGTGCATAATGGTAAGCCTCGTCAATGTCATAGATAAAACGTTTAGGCTGACCAATAGAAATTCCAGAACATACATTCTTGTTACCAGCTTGCCTAAAAACTACTTTTGCCAATCCCCTAACTTCTTTTTCTACACCTATCAAAGCTTGCTCTTGCAACTCAATATCAACAAGCAAGGCTCGGTGAGACTTTTCAAACTTCCTAAAAAGTTGCTTATAACAACTCTTTAATTCACCTAGTCTCTTACGATGCCTGGCTAATTTACGAAGAGCGGTAACTAGAGATTCTAATTCAATCATCTAAATCCCCCAACAAAATCACCAGCTAAAGAGTAGTCCTCCCTTTCAAAAAGGGAGGGATCACAAATAAAATCCTCAAAAGAATACTCAGAATTCCACTCGAGCAACTGTATAAGTTGCTCGAGCTCTTCCCAACGATCAGCATAAATTTCAATATCTAAGCAGTACATAATCCCTCCACATACTCCCGTGCCACACGCTCACACGCATACCAAACCAAAAGATTTTTAAAAGTATCAGGATCATCCAACATATCCGAACGCTGAAAAGTAGCTATAAACTCAGAAGTATTCTTATAACCAAAACTATCAACATCCTCTCGCAACATCTCCCAAATTTCACCCTCAAACCGTTCATAAAGCTCTACACACTCTTTAGTATAGGTAATATAACTAAACCCACAATCAGCACCATGATTAGCAATGTCTTGGGCAGATTCGCCCAAGTGCTCAATAAACCAATCTTTAAAACTCATATTGCCTCCTCAAGCTTCACACTTTCAGGAACAACACCACTCTCAAGCTGACCAGAAACACAGTCATAAAACTCCAATAACTCCTTAGCCTTAACAAAAACATCCCAAGCCCACAAAAAAACTTTTCTACCCTCAGAACAAGACTCGTCAAACTTAAAGTCATTAACAAAACCATTTACAGATTTAACAAACTGCTCGAGCAACTCATAGTTACAAGCAGCTTGTTCCAAAGTAATAGGAAAAAGCTTCTGAAACTCAAAACTAGTTACTTTCTCCCCAACATACTTTTGCTCACCTAAAACAAGTGACCTATCAGTAAATTTAGTTAGCTGTGGTAAAGTATCCACTGCTCACTCCTTTCGGGAGTCTGCAACGAGGGACTGCGTAAAGTTTACGAGACGAAGCGCAGTCTCTAAATATTTAAAAACTCCCTGCTAAATTCAGTTAGTAATAACTAACCTAAACATAACTATACTAAAAATAACATAAGAAGTCAAGTAAAAATCCTAAAATAACCCGATCTGTAAAGGTATACACAACCACCCAACCACTCCAAAAAGCTCGCAAGATTTCCAACCAATACCAATAGGACAAACAGGTCCAGCAACCCAAACAGGCAAATAAAGCTCAAGAGCCATACTAACAGCAAGTCCCGTACCTTTACCCAAAGCCCCACCAACAGTAGGAAAGGCTAACAAACACTGAGAACCAGAAACCACAGCTCGAGTGCGAGTAGCCAAAGCTACCTGAATGGGTAAATGCGAGTAGTCCGAGATAGAAACAACTTCTAACTGACTAGTAGGTACTAACGAGTGCACACAAGCATCCACACCACGAGCACAACCAACACGAACAAAACCCCCAGCAGCTAAAACCCCAGTAACAACGGCAGGCACACCAAAAGGCGAGCCATGCCGAGAACCAGCAAAAGCAACAATGCCCCCCAAGGGCAAGGCAGAAGAAGCAGAACTAAACACCAGCCCACCAACGAGCAACAGCCAAGAGCACAGGACGAGCCCCACGAACACGAAGAAAGAAACGCCCACCAAAAGAACGAACAGCTATAGGAACACCAAACTCCTGAGCGATTTCCCCAGCAGCGCAAAAAGCCGAGAACTGAGAAGCGCCAGCAGGCAAAGCAAGAGCAAGAGAAGGAGCAGCAAAACGAGCCCGCTGATTCCAAACCCAAGCACAGCCAACACAACCAGAAACACCAACCCCAACAGAACCAAGACGGGAACCAAGAACAGAAGAAGCGGAAAATAACCTACGAGACATAAAACACAACCTTTCTAAAACTAAAAAAGAAAAACAAACCAAAGAAAAACCGAAAAAAAGAAATAAAAAAAAGAAAAACAGGAAACAAAAAGCACTTTCCCCTAAAAAACCAAATAACCAAAGGCAAAACCAACGAAATAGTTGTCAAGCGAGCAAACGAACAGCAAGTAAAAGAAAAAGCCAATAAACTGAGGCAACTGCGCTTGACAACGGCCCCCAAGTGCTATAATGGGAAGACCTGTTGAATTTTTCTATTTCCTGAACACTAAAATCACCCTTAGAATGAAATCCTTTTGAATGGAGTTAAATTATGGAAGTCCCACTGAGTGATGAAGCTATTGACTTCTTAGAAGAGCAAATACCTGAACTGGCAGAAATAGCTCTTAAACAAGCCTATTGGCAAGTTCTTGCTTCTGGGCATAGTGTGTTACAAGCTGAAGATGGAGCACTTTACAGGGTTTTCCCAGATGGAAAAAGAGAATTTGTCAAGAAGCTCGAGCCAAAAGTGCCTGTTACTCAGGGAAAAAAAATTCTTATTAAATGAGTATTCCGAGACTGCGTATGTTTGCAGGTCCTAATGGTTCAGGTAAAAGCACAATCAAATCTATAATTGCTCCGAAGCTGTTAGGTACGTATATTAACCCTGATGAAATTGAACAGATGCTTCACCGACAGAGCTTTCTTGACTTGGCAATTTATGGTGTGAAAACAAATGAGCAAGAAGTCTTGAAATTCTTCAATAACTCAAATTTACTAGAGAAAGCTGATTTGCTGGATGAGGTTCAGTATTTGCGCTTTTCTGATAACAAGATTGTTTTCCAAGCAGTTTCAGTAAATGCTTACTTTGCGTCAGTGATTGCCGATTTTATCCGCCAAAAGCTATTGGATATGCGTGCTTCTTATACTTTTGAGACGGTAATGTCCTCGCCTGACAAGGTTAAACTATTCCAACGTGCTCAGGAAAGAGGTTATAGAACTTACCTTTACTACATAGCTACGGAAGATCCAGCTATTAATGTTTCTCGAGTAAAGGAGAGAGTACAAAAAGGGGGTCACTCAGTTCCTGAAGACAAAATCATATCTCGCTACTATCGTTCTCTGGATTTGCTTATAGATGCTATTCATTATTCAAACCGTGCTTATATTTTTGATAATTCTAATTACCATTACACTTGGATAGCTGAAATTACTGAGGGGAAAATGCTTGAATTGAAAGTAGGTCAAGCACAAAAGTGGTTTGAGAAATCTGTTTTGGCAAAAGTAGAGCAGGAGTAAAATTATATTTAATATGGAACTAGAGAATTACTTTGATTTCTTGTTAGATACGGATATTCGTGTAAAAGGAACTCGAGTTGGTATTGAAACAATTATTCTTGATTATTTGGAGCTAGGGCTTTCTCCTGAAGAAATTGCAGCTAAGTATCCAACACTCAATTTGGAACAAGTATATGCAACGCTAACTTATTATTGGCTCAATAGACCTCAAGTACAGGAGTATATTGAAAAGGTCAGTGAAGAAATTCTTCGCCAGCGGGAAGAACAAGCTAGAAACCCCTCACCTTTAGTAGTAAAACTTAGAGAATTAGCTCTTAAACGTGGTATTCCTATAACACAATGATAATTGGAAATACGGTAATCCAGTAAAACGGTTAGACGTTTTGACGAGAATACAGTATACTGGGTAATTGGAAATACGATATACTGGATATCCAGAAATACGGCAAACTGTCAGAAGGTATTAAAATAGAAAAACCTAGAACAATTACCTAAAAGGATAAATCAGCTAAACTAAATTTAAAACTGGAAAACTGTTTTACCGCAAAACTGGAAATTTATGAGGAGAGGAACTAGTCTTAACTGGAAAACTGGAAATACGTTAAAATGATAATCCGTCTTGCCATAATACTGGAAATACAGTAAGACGATAAAACGGTTTGCCGTAATACTGGAAAGTCGTAAAGACAGAAAGCTGGAAAATTCTTTATATGTCTGTAATTACCCTATCTAACCAAAAAGGCGGTATTGGTAAAACCACTCTTAGTTTTAACTTAGCTAAGGGATTAGCAGCTAGAGGCAAACGAGTATTAGCAGTGGATCACGATCCCCAAGCTAATCTCACAAGTTCTTTTCTGAAAGACCCTGAGCACACCCTTAAGGCTAAAGTAAACACCTTTTATTCTGAAGATGCCTTACAGGTAGAACCACAACAGCTCGAGCCTAACCTCTTTTTGATCGGGGCTGATATACATCTAGCTAAAGTAGCTGAGAGTGATTTTGAGGTTATTTTTAAACTAAGAGAAGGTTTAGAACCACTTACTAAACAGTTTGATGTAATTATAGTTGATGGACTACCTTCATTTGGTTACTTGCACATGGCAGCTCTAAATGCTGCTGATCATGTGCTTATCCCAGTAAAACCAGCGCCTTATGCTTTGTCGGGCTTAAAAGACCTTTTTGATACTATTGAGCGTATACAAAAAAGACTTAATCCTAAATTGGAAGTGGCAGGGATTATTCTTAATTTAGTAGAAACCACTGTTATTGCTCAACAGCTCGAGGAAGTCTTAAGAGAGCAATATGAATCACTAGTTTTGAAAACCAAGATAAAAAAGGCTGTAAGGCTAGAAGAAAGCCCAGCATTTTATCAGTCTGTGATGGAATATCAACCAGAAAGTAAAACTGCTACGGAAATAACTGCACTTATTGATGAAGTTATGGAAAGGGTCAATCTATGAAAAAAGATTTTAGAGGTGAAGCTCGTTCTCGCCTTAAAGATGCACCAGAAAGCCTAGAGGAATTCTTAGGTGAAGAAACTGGAAATACGGAAAGCCGTCAAGATGTAAAACCAGAAGAAGTGCAGGTTAAGCAAGAGATTCCTGCTGGACAACGGACTGAACGGTATGAATGGAGACATACTCCTGAAATGGCAGGGAAGCTTCAAAGATTATTGCTCGAGCGTAACCAGCAACGCCCAAGTGGTACTAGAAAAATTAAGATGGTGGATTTGATTGATGAGGCTGTGGAAGGTCTTTTAGAACAACATATAATCAAGAACTAATCTAGGTTTATGTAAATCATCAAAGTTATTGTATTCTAGTTGTGGTGCACTACGGTATGGAGGAGGAATTGTGAATCCAGAACAGTTTGTAGGAAGAGATAATGAGATACGCATTCTTACTGAGAATGTGTCTAAGGATCGTTCTAGTCTTGTTGTTGGTGAAGCTGGTGTGGGTAAGTCGGCTTTGCTCGAGCTAACTCAGCTAATTTTAGATGATCTTACTGTTGTTGCTTATACAACACGAGTAAATCCTTTTGGAACCTTTTTGAGAGAGTTGTTTACTGAGTTGTGGCAGGCAGGTCTCGTCAAAATTGAAAATAAGGAAGGTAAAGAAGATAGCAGTTTAAGTGGAGCATTGAAGACGTTTGGTAGGCTTTGCCCAAACAATGATACTAAGGCAAAGTATTTGGTGGATGTCCTTAGAGAGAATCCTAAACTGGTGATAATGATTGATGATGCTAGTGGAGTTACACCCACAAATAGACCTTGGCTCGAGCAACTAACAGAACATGCTACAGTGATAACTTCAGTAGATCCAAAATACTTAAGTAAGAATGGCACAAAGCGTTTTTGGAAGAGATTTGATGAAGTACAACTCGAGCGCTTAACCAAACCAGAAGCAAACGAGCTTTTCGGTAGGCTGATAGAACGCTACAGAGTAAATGCTGATGAACCAGAAGTCTACAAAAGGAAAGTAATCAATCTAGCACAGGGCTCGCCGTTTGAAATGGAAAGATTGGTTAAGTACCACGCTTCCGAGACTATTGTAAAAACTGCTGAACTAAGCGAGTATTCTCAGAATTTTGTAGAGAGAGATGAAAAGGGAATTGCTTTAGCTCCCATTCTGCTAGTTTTTGCTGCATTGGGTATAGCTTTTCGCTACATAGCGAGGGCACAAGGTGATCTGGATTTGTATGTAATTGGTGGCATTAGCATAGCTGTGTTTCTTGTGATAGGACCGTGGTTACGTCATGCACTAAAGCCTCGGAGCTCTTCATGAGATGGCTAGTTATTTGCTTTTTTCTTACTATTTCCCACTCAAAAGCAGTTTCATCAAAAGCTGCCTTATTGACTATGTACTTGGCAATTCGATCAATCTTATCTTGTTTCAAAATCTCAAATGCCTTAGTCTGGATCTGTTGAAAAGGTATTTCAGGAGGAATAGTTTCAGTTGTGAATAGCCTCAGTATTTGTGCTGCTTTAGGTAAATCTTTGTTGCTCTCAGTTCGATATTCATAAACCCGTTCCTTAGCAGCTTCTTTAGCTAGGCCTTCAAATTGCTTTACGTTATGTAGAAAACTAATGATGAGGTTATCATTTAGCTTTTGGTAACGATGGTAAACAAAGCACAATAAAGGGTACTGTGCACATTCGTCCGTAAATGTACGCTAAGGAATTTTCACCTTGTTTCTGTTGAGGATGTAATCACCGTATAGAATGATATTTTCCCATGAAACAGGACTGATATGGCTGAGTAATTCGATATTGATATGCTCGGACAAATCATGGTTTTCGGGTTTTTGTAGAAGCCAAGAAAAAAGCAACGTTAAGGAGTTGGCTCCGTTTAGCACACTATAAATTGATGGTAAAACCTGCGATAATGCAGTTTTTGTTAAATTTGCTCTAGTAATGCAAGCTCCTCGTATTTTGAATTTGCGATACCAATGGCATTTGTCATCCCAATCTTTGAGGGGTTCAGGAAACTCAATAGCTTAGAGGTTTCATTTACTTTGTTTTGCTTAACCAGTTTACTTAACCGTTTTGTGCCAAAAGCGACCAGATTTAAAAGGGCGTTATGATGGTAAAGAAAAACGGTCGTTTTTTTGAACGCTATTTGATGGAGCAAAGCGTAACAAATTAAGTTGATTTGATTGCCTGAGCAATTTTATAGCCAACGCTTAAAGTCTTAGCGTTGGATTTTTCCTGATTTCTACAAAAAACCCTAATTGCACTTCCATTTCCTTGAAAACTTAGTACACTGCTCGTTCCAGAACCACGTATTATTAAATTTTCAAGCTTTTCTTTAGCATTTAGAAAAAGTCCCTTTTGTAGCTTGTATAACCCTGGTGGTATGAAAAGAGGCAAACCAGTTTTAGAGGCTTCGTTTATAGCACTTTGTACAGCATCTGCGTCATCAGTTGAACCATCACCTACTGCCCCAAAATCTTTTAGGGGTCTGTTGAAGATACGTGTAAAATGTTATCACTTCGTCATTTTTAACTCGGATTGTTTTCTTGGCGCACCTGCTTGATGATTTCACCGACAGCCCCTCGACTGATTTTTCCTTTGAATCGACTATGAATCTTACGAATGCTGAGATTGGTTGTTTTAGCTATTTTCTCAATTTCTGAGCGCAGATGTTTTGATGTTGAGGGTCTTCCCAATCGTTTACCACGTGCTTTAGCTGCTTGCATACCAGCGGTAACACGTTCAGAAACCAGTGAAGATTCAAGTTCTGCCATTGCTCCAATTATAGTAAACATAGCTTTGCCCATTGGGCTTGAGGTGTCTATCTGATCCTGAACAGAAATGAACCTGATACCCAGATGGTTAAATTCATCAAGTGCAGTAAGCAAATGCTTGGTTGAGCGAGCAAAACGGTCAAACTTCCAGACTAGAACACAGCCAAATTCATAGTTTCGGGCTGCTGTCATGAGGTTGTTAAGCTGTGGTCGTCCCTCTTTACGTCCAGAAAGTGCTGTATCAAGATATTCGCCGATAATTTTCAGTCCTGCACGTTCGGCATAAGCACGTAACCCATCAAATTGCAAGTCAGGTTTCTGATCTGCGGTTGAAACACGCAAGTAAAGAACGGTCAGGTCTGAATTTGGTTTGTTCATAATCAATACAGATTTGTCCAAATAAGTTTACTCTAATGGACACATTTTTTATGATGACATCATATTGCAGGATGGGGATTTTTTCCAGCCATTTGGCAACCCTTTTTTGGACACCTGAAAATACGGCTCATGACTTTAGTAAACCGTACAGCTTACCCCCGTTTTCGTAAACAGTTTACCCAAGAGGAGCTATGCAAATTATATGACCTCAATCATGGTGATCTAGCATATATTAAATCATCATCCAAAGGTGATAAACAGCGACTAACCTTTGCTAGTCTATTAAAAACGTACCACAATTTAGGTTATTTTCCATCACTGCGAGATATTCCAGATGATATTCGCAAGCATCTGGCTAACCAATTAGGTCTGGATATAGTAACCAGCTATCTTGATGAGGAGAAATTACGTCCATCTTTACATCGTTATAAAGAGGTAATTCGCTCCCATCTTCAGAGCAAACCATATACATCTGGGGGGCGTGAATATGTTGAGAATCTTGTCAGGCATGCAGCCCATACCATGAGTGATCCAGCTGATTTGATCAATGCGGCGGTTGAAAGATTGAAACGAGAAAATATCGAACTACCTGCCTTCAGTACACTTGATCGAGCTGTTAGAAACATCAGACAACAAGTGCATCTAGAGCTTTACGCAAAGATTACCAAGAAACTGTCAGTCGATCAGATTAATACATTGGAGGCTTTACTTGTTGTTCCAGCAGGTGAAAAGTTCACTCCATTTAACAAGCTAAAACAAAATCCAGGCCCTGCGACCTTGAATCACACACGTTCTTGGGCTGAGCATTTACACGATATTGAAGCTATCCTTAATCCCACTCCGTTCATTGAGGATATTGCACATACCAAGATTAGACAATTCGCTTCTGAGGCAGAGGTTCTACAAGTTAGTGAACTATTGGATATGCAGCTAAATAAGCGGCATGCCCTATTACTTTGTTTCCTGCACCACGTGCAAACCCGTGTCCGTGATGAATTGGTTGAAATGTTCCTGCGACGCACCAGACGCACAGTGAGTGCAGCAAAAGTCAAACTGAAAACACTGCAAGATGAACACCGTACTCTCGAAGAAAATCTCATTCAGACATTTGGCCAAATCTTATCTGCTGCTGAAAGTGAGGAAAAAGCAGCTCATGATCTTGGTCGTGATGTAAAAACGATCCTTGAGAAACAAGGTGGTATTGAAAAATTGCGTCAGCAGTATGACGCAGCTTCAGCCTATCATCAGAACAATTATCGTCCTCTATTGTGGAATATCCACGCAAAGCACCGATCTGTGCTGTTCAGACTACTCAAATTGTTGAAAATTCACTCTGCCACTCAGGATAGAAGCCTGCTTCTTGCTTTTGAGTATGTAATGCAACATCATCACACAAGACGGGATTTCCTGCCTTTTGATATTAATCTTGGGTTTACCTCACAAAACTGGCGGACTTTTATCATCAAGCGCCAAAACAAAACACAAACGTTGAATCGCCGTGCCTTAGAAGTCTGTGTGTTTATTCATTTAGCCGATGCACTTGACTGCGGCGACATCTATGTTGATGGTTGCGAAATTTATAGTGATCCACGAGCACAACTCCTGCCATGGGATGAATGCGAACCTCGTTTGGACAAGTATTGTAAACATGTTGGATTACCTAGTGACCCAAACGCATTTATAAGTTTTTTACAAGAGCAGTTATCCAGTGCTGCAAAAATGGCTGATGCGCACTTTCCAAAGAATTCAGAACTGACAATCGATCCTAACGGCATACCGCATTTGAAACAGCAGAAGAAGGCTGAAAAACCAGATAATCTGGCTGTTTTTCAGGCAGAAATCCGTGCCCGCATGCCTGAGCGGCATTTACTTGATATTCTCAAATACACAAATTGCTGGACAGAATATACTCGCCACTTTGGCCCACCCTCTGGTTCACAACCAAAACTTTCTGATCACATTACCCGCTACCTTTTCGCTATATTCAGCAATGGTTGTTTGCTTGGTGACAGTCAGATTGCAAAACATGCACCGCTCTCAATTGATCGACAAACATTGCAGCGCATTAATGCCCAACATATCAATATTGAAAAGCTGGAATCAGCCCTGACGGACTTAATAAATGAGTACAAACGTTTTGGCTTGGCTAAATTTTGGGGAGAAGGCCAAGCAGCAATTGCTGATGGTACCCATATAGCACTCGTTGAAAACAATCTACTTGGTGAAAGGCACATTCGGTACGGTGGATATGGTGGTATTGCCTATCACCACATCTCAAACAACTACATTGCTCTATTTTGCAACTTTATTGCCTGTGGAGTCTGGGAAGGTGTTTATATTCTAGATGGTCTTTGGCAAAACGCATCCAATATTCAACCAGATACATTGCATGCCGACACTCACGGTCAATCAGAACCAATCTTTGGACTGGCGCATTTATTGGGAATAAAGCTATTTCCACGTATGAGAAACTGGAACGATGTTACCTTCTACCGATCACAACGTACAGATAGGTATCAACACATTGATGCCCTCTTTACTGATGAAATAGATTGGAATCTAATTCAAACCCACTGGCCTGATATGATGCAAATTGTATTGTCTATTCAGGCTGGTAAGGTTTTACCATCAATGTTGCTGCGTAAACTTGGCAGTAAAAACCGTAAAAACAAGTTGTATCGTGCTTTTCGTGAGCTTGGACGAGTCGAACGTACAATCTTTTTACTGCGATACGTCTCAGAACCCAGTTTCCGCTTCAATATCCGTGCTGAAACCACGAAGATTGAATCCTTTCACAGTTTTCTCGACTGGATTGCTTTTGGTGGTACAACAATCAAAAGTGGTGATCCTGTTGAGCAAGCCAAGAAGATGAAATATATGGATGTCATTGCTAATGCGGTTATGTTGCAAAATGTAGCAGATTTGACCAATATCCTCAACGATATGGCCAATGAAGGCTTCAAAATCACTCCTGAATTGGTAAGCAGTTTAAGTCCTTATATGCGTGAAAACATTTTGCGCTTTGGAAAGTGGTCATTAGACATGAATGATATGCCTGAGCCTTTGCAGCCAAAACCAGTGCCTATAGTAAGTTAGGTTCCAAGTGATAACATTTTACACGTATCTTCAACAGACCCCTTTTATGCTTAAAGTATTCATGATGTTTACTTCCTAACCTTTCCTGCTTGACAAATTTTGCAATATTGAGCACTTTTCTAAATATCTGATCATTATTACAAGACCTTCATAAAATAACTACTAATCTTAGACTTTCAGGTTTTATGTGTTCTAAATGACCACTTTTTGAAGCTCGAGCCAATCACGCAGCTCAATATTGCGATTGAGCTGCGTGAAAAATCCCTAGTTTTCAATGTCATGCACGAGTATAGTGCCATAGCTTAATCTTATTACTCAAATCAAATGATGTATCTTTTTATAGAGGAGATGATAAATAATGGTTCCTACAAATATAGTTAATCAAGTTTACAATGTTGCAGCATATGGTGCTATATCAGGTGATGGTATTGATAACACTGCACCAATTCAAGAGGCATTATCAGCAGCATTGCAAGATGGTGGTGAACTGTACTTCCCACCAGGCATTTGGGAATTCAGTGAGTCACTCAATATTACAAGCACTCCTGATGGTCACAGTTTAAGCAACATCCATCGAATTAGGGGTAGTGGGTGGCGAAGCGAATTAAGATATATGGGTTCTGATGGAGCCATTACAAAACAAGATTGGCTTCAGGGTTTAAAGTTACAAGACTTTAGGCTTGAAGGTAACGAAGATGCAAAAGCTGGCATATATTTTTCTGCAGTTGGGGAGGAATCTCCCTCTCATTCACAAGTAACAATAGAAAACCTTTATATTAATCGTTTTAAGAACGGTTATGGCATATATATGCGCCAGCCCTATTCCATAAGGATAATTGGAAACAGAATATTTGATACTAAAGAAGGTATTTACTGTGTAAGAACCATTGGGAGCGAAATTCGTAGCAATTGGATTAGACGTTGGAGCAACTGTGGAATACGTATAGGAAAGCTAGAAACAGTATCAGCATCAGTGAATAATGCTATTGTATCTAATATAATAGATGAACCGTACTATTCTTCTGATGAAAATAGAGCAGCCATCTGGCTTGAGTCAGCCACTTCAAATAAGGTTGATGGGAACTATTTTGAAGGCTTAGGTAAAAGCATTAGTAGTGAGACAGAAAACAAAGGGGTTGTGCATGGGATCATGATTAAGGGTACAGTATTGTCACAATCAAATACCATAACAGGAAACTTTTTCAGTGGTAACAACCGTTTAGAGGTTAAAGATGTTAACAATGACCCACAAGCAGGTTACTCTATCTATATAGAAAATATAGGTAGTAAAACCCTAGTTTCTGGTAATCACTTAGGGAATTTTATTATATGGGATGAAGGACATTATACTTCTTTTATGATGCAGTTTGCTGGTGGTGTTGAAGGACAAAGTGCAACACGTCGTGGTTGGATGCAAGACAATGATGGTGTTACTCAATATCATTAATAATCATAACAGATAATATTCAATTAAAAAACACCTTTTCATTATGGGGAAACAACCTCGTGATAAGAAGTAATGCTGGTGGGAATAGCAAGTGCGATTTGTTAATCAACTAGGTACAATAACCATCTAATTTCGTAGCTTGCATTTCTATATCATTGCCTCAACACTTTTGGCAATTAAACTAAGATTTTCCTTGTCTATTTCACAATCAATAGAAACATCCCGATTTTCCTTGTCATAACAAACCTCCATAACTTTACTAGAAGCTTCTAGCACTAAATCAAATTTCCACTGGCGTTTCCCTCGCTGCTTTTTAGGATGTATCTCCACTACTATTATTCCCTTTTGACTCTTTATATCTACTAACTTGCCTATTACAATTCCTAGCTCTTTAAAATCATCTTTAGTAAAAATATGACGAACTGCAGTTTCCTCACTAAGTCTTCCCTCTTCATTTGTCTTAGGCCAAAAACTTATATTATTCCAACCCTGACCTATTTTCTTTTTATCCTGTTGTTTTTGAAAAACTTTAGGAACCCTAGTAGTAAGAACTTGTCCTTCTTCACTAAAGCTTAAGCCTAGTGTTTTGTCCTCATGGCTAGGCAATTTTATAATGTTAACTCTTTTTCTAAAGTACGCTTTATGACTATGCACTAAAGAATGATAGCCTTTACCCCATACATCCATTTCTTAATTCATGAGTTGGATAGGCTCGAGCATTTACTCGAAAACCTACGGTTTTAAACCCCAAACTGGGTCCATAACCGTAGGTTTTAGTCTAAATGCTCCCATAAATCTAAAATGCGTGCTGGACTTTCGTAAGGGCTTAACACAAGACCTTTCTCCGATTAGGCTAATAGGCTAACTTTAGCTTTTGTATAAGATTACTTACATATATTTAAAAATGCTAGTATTATAGATCATATGGACCAGATAGCTAAAAGTAATCTTGCCATAGCCACTTTTCGTGAATATGGTGGCGTGTTATCCACTGCCAAAGCCCTCAAACATGGCATTCAGCCTAGAACCCTTTATGGACTTAGAGATAGTGGCAAGCTCGAGCAATTGAGCTATGGACTTTACCGTTTAGCAGAATTACCTCCTTTAGAACATCCTGATTTAGTGACCATTGCTCTTAGAGTTCCACACGGAGTACTCTGTTTAATTTCAGCTCTGGCCTTTCACGAACTAACCACTGAAATCCCCCATGAGATTTACTTAGCACTCGAGCGTGGCACTGAACCACCACGAGTTAAAGAAATCCCGCTTAGATATTTTTGGTTCAGTAGTGAGGCTTTTAATAAGGGTATTGAAGTTCATCAGCTTGATGGTGTTTCTGTGCGTGTTTATAATCCTGAAAAAACACTCGCTGATTTGTTTAAATACCGTTATAAACTTGGCATAGATGTTGCTTTGGAGGCTTTGAGGTTTTATAAACAGCAACACAAGGTTAATTTAGATGAACTCTTAAAATATGCTCGCATTTGCCGAGTTGAAAGGGTTATGCGCCCTTATCTTGAGGCTTTACTGACATGACCAAACCTATAAAAAATGTAGCAGCTTCGGTGAGACAGCGTCTGTTGAATCAGGCTCGAGCAGAAAACAGACCTTTTGCTGAACTGTTGCAATACTATGCCCTAGAAAGATTTTTGTATAGATTGTCTGAGTCTACACACAGAGATAAATTCACCTTAAAAGGTGCACTTATGCTCCGTGCATGGAATGTAACACAAACTCGCCCCACCAGAGATATTGATGTGCTGGGGCATTTACCAACTGATAGCATCGTTGAAACAATTGCCAATGTTTGTAACCAGAGTGTAGAACCTGACGGCCTTAGATTTGACTCTACAACCATTTCCACAGAAAACATTACTGAAGGTGCTGATTACAAAGGGTTGCGGATAAGATTGCGTGGTTATCTTGATAAGTCGCAGATCCCCATACAAATTGATGTTGGTTTTGGTGACGCTGCTGCTACTGAGGCACTAACTAATTACCCTACTCTGCTTGGTTTTCCAGCTCCACAACTAAGAGGTTACGCTCGAGAAAGCACCATTGCCGAGAAATTTGAAGCTATGACCAAGCTAGGTTTGTTAAATAGCCGTATGAAGGACTTTTATGATATTTGGCTACTCTCGCAGCAATTTTCTTTTGAAGGCGAGGTGTTGGCTCGAGCTATCAGGAAAACCTTTGAAAATAGGGATACAACGTTGCAGGCAAACCTGTAACTTTGCGAAATAAATGGGCCAGTTTTTTGTGCGATAAATGGGCCTTTAAAGTAACAAAAAACCTCTGTTTTATTTAACTAAAAACAATCACACCCTAAAGCTCGGAAAACACTTTGAGATCGGTTATATAAAGTGGTTATAAAAATCAAAGTTACATAAAAATAGGATAATAGCGTTTAATCTAACTTTAATATGTAGAAAATATTCCCCTAGGAAAGATATATGGCAATGTTTAAATGAAGCCCATTTATCGGGCAAAAGATAGGCCCATTTATTGCACAAAGTGACAGGCAAGCCCCTTAGCATTGACGGAAGAGTTTTCAACTGATAAGAACAAGACTATTCAATGGAAAGCATTCCTACGGAAGAATCGCCTTGAGGATGCACCAATAGAGTTCCATGAAGTTGTAAGATCAATCGCTGAGTTTTTAGAACCAGTCACTAAAAACCTTGTTAGTGATGGGCACTTTCAAGGCTTGTGGCAACCAGATGAAGGTTGGGATATTGATTAGCTTCTACTTACACAAAACTAATATGGTAAGAAAGCCACAAACAATTCTAAACTTTGATCTTTTTAGTATGGGTGTGAAGAAAGCTTAAGCTCGAGGACTCACTACGCTTGCTAAATTTCTATCTTTTAAGGGAGATGAATTACCTTCTAAAGATATCTTCAGCTTACTCTAGGTAATAAATAATCAAAAGTAAGATAATATTTTTGCTGTTACCAAAACAAAAATCTAAAGGTGACTAGCTTTTACTTGAGAACTATAGTATCTGTAACAAATAAGGACAAATCATATGAGAAATAAACTCCTTAACATCTATAAAGCTACTAAAGAATAATATAGAAAGGTGATTTTATGAACAAAGTATTCCTGAGTCTGCTACTAGTAACTACTTTTTTTACAGAAGCACAAACACCTCCTAGGCAAATATATAGTGTTGTTGGCAATGTAGAAACCTTTGAGAAAATTGCTGAAAGCAGTACTGAGACAATTCTCTTGCTATCTGATACATTGGGTAAAAAGAGACTATCAATAAATTGCGAAAATGGTAAATTTAGTACTCTGCTAATTGTATTTCCACCAGGAAACTATAATGATCTAGCATACCAACAAATCGATGGGGAAGAATTTAAAGGTGTAAATGAGGTAATTTGGACAGGGCATACAGCAGTGATCGACAATGCGACAGAAGCCTCAAAAATCATTTCCTCTAGTACTAATCTAGTATTCAAAGCAACAACTGCTAGTACCCAAACAAACACAATTAACTTTGACCCAAGTAATCTTCCATCAGTTATGAATGAGCTACAAACAACCTGCGAATTTGAATAACTAGCGCATCAAACTTCTTTATTTGAGGTGGCAAAATACATTATTGCTACATAGCCTACAATAAAAAAACCTTCCCCATATAAGGAAAACACTTTTCTGGAGTCTTAATGAAAAAAACACTTTATATTTGCGTTTTGCCCTTGTTAACTTCCCTCACATTAGCGCAGTCTAGCCAAAATGGCTACGGCCTACTTGTTGAAGATAAGTTACTTCCTTGGGGAATGGTTTCTGTTAATTGGACAGAACCATGTAAAAGATTCACCGCCTTAGGAACACATCACATTGAGTTATTTCAAGATACTAGGAAAATAAACCTCGAAATAGCTTATAGGCTTTTACTAAAACAATTTCAAGAATATATTCCCGAAGAAGGCCTTGTACATAGTAATCAATCAACGGGAATAGTAGATGCAAATGAGATACCTATTTGGCAAAGTGAAACAGACTGGGAAAAATGGAAGCAGCTAGGGAACACTGCTAAGCAAGTGTCTCCTAAAAATAGTAAGGAAATATCTGATGCTATTTTATCTGAAATAGTGGATAGAAAACTTCAAAATCAATCTCAGAAAATTCTATTCTTTAGCTATTTAGGTTCTCTTGGATGGGAATTAATATCTGTTCAAGAAGAATCTGAAGGTCCAAATATCTTCTATTTTAAAAAACAAGGACAATTCAAAATCAGCTGCGAAAACACACCCAAGAACTAACTAAATGTCCTCTTCTTCAAGGCCTTCACCTTTTTCTCTAACTACCCAAGTATCCTTTTCTTCATTCCAGTAGTGTTTTTGTTCAAAGATAAAATCATCTACAGCAGACCCAACACTATTTAATATGTCTTCCATGTTAACTAAAACATCCACTTCACCATTACAAACAGTAATATCAAAGTCCAACTCAACATATTCCAGCTTTTCTAAAATAGCATCCTTTAGATCATCACGCAGATCAATATCATAGTCGAGCTTCCTAGCAAATTCCTCATCCTCGATATCATGCACAACTTGAGTGCCATATGGAAATAAACGATGTGCCATAAACCAACCTTATCACCCTTATTTAAAGTCAGGCATACCTATGACTTGCCACACTTGCAAAGTTAATACAGTAAAGGATTCCGAGATATTGACAACAGCTAGTAGTCCATTGCTATTAATGGAAAAAAATAGAACTCGAGTTGATATAACTTTTACGTTTGTAGCGATTATTGTATTAATAGTGATTATTTGCTAGAGTTTCATTATGTCAGCACTAAACGTTATTCACACCCTTGAAGCATCTGAAAAAGAACAGTTAGTAGCTGCTCAACTCAGTGAAAGCCTCAATAACCTGCAAGTACATACAGCTCAAGAAATAGCCAAATTAATTGAATTGTCAGGAGATGGTTTATCCAAAGTACTTTTACAGGTACTCAGCACCACTAGCCAACAACTTGCCCAAGGTAACGAAGTAGTGGTTTTAGGGCTCGAGCAAGAACTGACCACTCAAGCAGCAGCAAATTTATTGGGAGTATCACGGCAACACTTAGTTTCTTTATTAGATAGTGGGCAACTAACACACCGTAAGGTAGGTAAGCATCGCCGTATCAAACTAAAAGATGTACTTGGTTTTCAAAAAGAAACTGAACGCCGTAAAAAAGTGGTTGCTGAATTAATTAAAGAAGCTCAAGAACTTGAGATGGGCTATTAGTGCTTGAGCAAATCGCAGTACTAGATGCCTCTGTACTTTATCCTGCACCACTGCGTGATACTTTGTTACAACTTGCTGCTCACCGAGCCTACCAACCTCGTGTAAGTCAACAAATCCACGATGAGTGGCTAAACGCCCTTTTGCGTAATCGTCCTAAACTTAATCGCCAAAAACTCGAGCGCACTCGAGAACTAATAAACAGTGTCGATGAAAACTGTTTGGTAGTAGGTTATGAACCCATTATTGGACAAGTTAGCCTACCTGACAAAGATGATCGTCATGTGCTTGCTGTTGCTATCCATGCTAAAGCTAGCATTATCATCACCAACAACCTAAAGCATTTTCCAGAAAAGATTACTAGCACATATAATGTCACAGCAGTAAGCCCAGATAATTTTATATGTAGTTTGATAAATGAAGACAGAAATTTAGTTTGCCAAGCTTTAAGAGAACAAAGAATTCAATTGCGTAATCCCCCAAAAAGTGTTCCAGAATTATTGGAAACGCTAAAACAGCAAGGTTTGAAAGTAACTGTTAATAAGCTAGATAAGTATGCTACTGAACTTTAAAAGCCTACAGGATTATAGTTTACGATTCAAGCTTTTGATTAGCGCTCAACACAGTCTAGCTCCTACTCTGTGAAAGTTGAAAAGAAATATCTTGCAAAGTGACAGTGCTCGAGTTGAAATTTACCTTCAAATCAAAAAATTAAAAACTCATCGTTAAGGAAAATTTACAAAAGTGAAATAACTCACATTTTTTTACAGAAAAACAGCCAAAAAACCAAAAAAATAAATAAATTTTTGTATTCTCTTGTCCGCTCTTGTCCGACATTTGTTAGCAGCTTTTAGGACAGTGTTTTTTTACGGACAAGAGATTTGCATCTCTTGTCCGCTCTTGTCCGCAAATTTCACTCATGGTTTCCACATCAAATTTAAAAACCATTTTCTAAATGGTCTTTTTATTACGGACAAGAACTTGAGATTTTTTGTAATCTCTTGTCCGTAAACTTCAATTTATACCTAATTTAAATCTGGGACTTGCTTATCAATTGATGAGAATTCTCATTTTTGCCCTTTTATGAGAAAATGAGAATTCTCATAAAATCTCTTGTCCGCCAAAAAATAGCTTTTTAGAAACGAAAATTATCCTCATAAAACTCTTATGGACAAGAGCGGACAAGAGTCAATGCAATCTCTTGTCCGTAAAATAATCCTTTACTAGAAACAAAAAAGTCTCTCATAAAGTACTTATGGACAAGGCGGACAAGAAAATACTAAAAGTTTTATGGAGAAAAAGAAAAGAAAGAGCATAAGGTTGTTTTACTGATTTTCCATTAAAAGTTAGAATTTAAATCAATTTCATTTGAATCAATCTAGCACGTGATTTATCAACACTGCGAGAACGTTCAATGCTAATATCAATTTCCCTCAAGGCTGGAGCTAAGCGATCTATGTCCTTGCCTAATTGGTTAGGATTCTTAGGCCAACCATATTGTTTTAAAGTTCGTTCAGAAGCATATTCCTCTAAATCAGCTAGTAATTCTGAAGAAGTACCTTGCCAAATACCATTACACCGCTTAAGTAATGCATTAATTTGAGGAGGTAAGGGCGAATTACTTAGAACAACTTCAACACTAGTTTGCCTACTGTGTTTGTAAGCTGTAACAAAATTAGTACTCTCTACACCTAAAGCACTTTCACAAGCAACAGCCCAACACTCAAAATCAGCAAGCCTTGTTTCTGGTTTGTGCTCAAGTGTAGACATATTCCTAATACCAAGTGATACAGTATCAAGTAAACCTCCCAAAATTTGAGGCCGTGAGGTTTCTAGTGCTTTCCAAAGAATATTCTCAGTCACAATTTCTCTAGAAGTAAGTCTAGGTAGGCTAACAATTAAAGAACGACTGAGTAAATCGCCTCTGACTGCTAAATCTCCGATACCAGTTAAAATAACTGGCTTCATGGCTTCTAAAGTATTTTCTTCATTGTCAGTATAAAGTGCTCGACTAACAAAGCTACCACCAGTAGAAAGAACACATAAGGCATCTGATAACCAACTCCTAACACCACTAAGGTTGTCAAAAGCAAGTACATGATTGCTCTTAGCACCTATGAAGATGGCTTGCTCATCTCTAGGAGCAGTTCTAAGTAATCTACCAAGAGTAGAAGCAGGGTCTACAAGCCACTTAAGAATCTTGGCAGTAGTTGACTTACCACTACCTTGTTCTGCGACCAAATTCAAAATAGGATATGGACCCTCTGGTTTAAAACAAGCCATTAAGAAACTGGTTATTAATAACCACTCTTCATCTGGAACATGAATAAAAGCCCTAAGCATGTCAACACTGCCACCTTTTTCAGGAGTGGGTAGTGCTCCCGTGCCTTTGGGCCTAATGAATTTAACTGGGCAATCTTTAGTACTTATTACTTTCCAACCCTCAGCAGAAACTTCAACTAGCTCCCATGTATCACTACAAAGATCAAGGTAAATATTGTCTTCATATCTAGCAATACGGTGGAAAGTGGGGTGTTCTTTGCCATCGAATTTAGCTCGAGCATCCAAAACACTAAGAATGTCTGTCAAAGTTTGGTTATTTAGAGTGTTTTTTGCTTCTTTCCAGTAGATTTTGGTAACAAATTGTTTAAAACCTGTCTGATTTAGCTGATATGTCTCTATATGATTGCCAGCTGTGATACTTGCGTAACTCTTTTCGTCAGAACTATGGAACAGCTCAACATTTTCCAAGAGTCTAAGGGCAATTTGGGCAGGAGTTTCTTTACCATTCTTGCTAAATATTTCTTTGGGTTTGCTAATTACTTTAGTAACCTTTACATCAGAAATATCAAAGGGTTTAGTCTTTTCAACTAAATCATGCAGCTCAGTAGCGGTATGCCCATCTTTAAACCAATCAGTTATGTCTTGTTTTTCCTTAAGACTATGTAATTTAAGTACTTTTAGTTCGGTAGTTACTTTGTGAACATCTGAAGCTACTTTTTCGGCGTACTCGAGCCCAACCTTGTCATTATCTGGAGAGATAGCCAATTTAGCACCTGCAAGGAGTTTAGTGTACTCAGGTCGCCACTTACCAGCACCCATAGGGCAAGTAGTAGCTACAAATCCATACTTTTTAAGAGTGATTACATCCTTTTCACCCTCAACTAGAAAAATCCATACTCCTTCTAAAATGGCTTTAAGTACTTCTGGTAAGTTGTAAAGTACTCGTCTAGTGTGTCCAAGCTTCCATTCCCAACCATTACCTTTACGAATGCGTTGTGCAAAAGATTTAGGCTCAAAGCGTACAGCTTGAAATAGGAAATTACCCTCTTCATCTGTGTAGTCATAAGTAGCAACTATTTCTTTTTTTGGAGATTTACCCTCAAGCTTTTTTTGAGATTCATTTTCAAGACCTACTCGCCTAGTCAAGTCTTTAATGGCTTCTTGTTTGTTAAAGCCAGCTATTTCTGTAAGGAATTGGAAGGCATTGCCACTTTGGCCAGTAGCATGATCTTTAAATAGCCAGACACCATTTTGAAAAAGGCTGAAAGACTTGTTTTTCTCGCCTCGCCACGTTGCGAGGCACTTGCAAGGTTTACCGGGAGTAGCTCCACTTTCTGGGTAGAGCTCGAGTACTAAAGTAGGTAAGTCGATTAACTCTAATGCTCTAGTTAAATTGTCCATTTCATTTACTTGACAGTTTGGGCGTAGTATATTTAAGATATAAGTTCTTAAAAAAGGCCCTTACTTACCTTTCTCCCTGCTCCTTCGCCAAAAATTCGCAGGGTTTTTTTATTTGACTTCCCCTTAATCATTAGGTCAAGCCATACTAATTCATATTAAATATGATCTTCTACTATGGCGCTTGATCATATTTAAAGCCTCTCAATGGCAAAAGTTTAATACTAAACTAGGTAAATACACACGCTTTGATGCTATAATTATCCATGTCAAACTTTTAGTGTTTGGCGCATGATATTTAGGTATTATTACTATTTTGCACATTCTTGGGTGCACTACTTTCTGCCTTGCTCGTTCGACAAACCTTGCAAGGCTTTTTTATTTAGCTTCCTTTGACTTAAATTAAGCCATATATATTTATACCAAATCTTTCGAGCTCTTGGGCTTCTTTACAGATTTAAGAAGATAACTGGAAATCCAGTAAAACGGTTAGACGTTTTGACGTAAATACAGTAATACGGTAAATCGTAAAAAACTACTAAGGTAGGAAATCATAAGTTATTTCCTTAGAATATTAAGCTGGCTAGTACATCTAAAATTATTAAAACTGGAAATACGTTTTACTGATAAACTGGAAAGTCGTAAAGACGGAAAACTGGAAGAAATGAGTGAAAAAACAAAAGAGGTGGGTATCAAGTAGGAGTTTCCAAACCATCTAATTCTGTTACTAAGACTTCCTTGTTAATCTTGTTTAGTTCACTTTGGACTTCAGAATCAGCAGCCATTGCAATAAGTTGATTATTGAGCATATTTTTCTTTAGTATACTTTCTCGAGTACGTTGATGATCTGTGTTTGTGTGAGACATAGAATTCCTTTCAAAAATTTGATAATCCCTTTGGGTTTGTCAGTATAGCATTGTAATACAAATGCAGCAGGAAACTCTTAAATGGCTGGAGTTAACCAGTCTATCTAGTCAAAGTACCACCACTCAAAGTGGTGGCTTGTTTTATTACCCCTAGAAGGGGTATCGGACGACAGCACTCAATAACACTTGGATAAGTTCCTTTATTGCCCTTCCAAGACCTGTTTCCTCTTCTCCCGCTAATAAGTCCTCTTCCTTAATCTTGTATCTTGTTCATCTAATTCTACTTTACACAAGGTCCCTAACTTTCTTTTATGCATACTGAGCATTCTTTTTTGCTAACTTTCCTATGTCCTCAAAAATCCTACGCAAATTGAGGCTTGCTAGTCTTATTCCTATGCTGAACTTGATTAATTTAAACATCACTTAACTCTTTACTTGTTATTCAGAAGGCAGCAGAATCGGTGGAAAATCATTGCTGAACTAGTAGAACTTTTTATTAGTCCACTACCTGAGGTAGTGGTTTCCACAAATGATAATCACAGAGATTTACGTTAGTCGTTTAGATGCTATCTCATAAGCATCTTTCTTATCCCCTTCTTTACGGATACCAATAACAACTATTAGCACTCTGTCTTCAGAAGTATGTATTTCATAGATAGCTCTGTAGCGCTGTCCAGCAGCTCTAACACTATAATAACTTTTTAGGTCACCACTAAGTTGCTTGCCTCGTTTCTCTGGTTCAGTTTGTAACTCGAGTGTTTTATTAACAATAGCCTTTTGTGTTCTCTGG
Organism: Trueperaceae bacterium; assembly: GCA_965223045.1. Taxonomy (GTDB): domain Bacteria; phylum Deinococcota; class Deinococci; order Deinococcales; family Trueperaceae; genus CBDCVN01. Next base: position 7,559 of record CBDCVN010000006.1, on the reverse strand, counting down.
TCACTAATTTCATCTAAATCTTCTTGAGCTTGAGGAGTTAAAACAACTGCAAATTGTTTAGACATCCAACCCTCTTTCAGTAATCACTTCTTGGATACTTTTGTAACCTGCTTGTTTCAAATCGTCTATTGAAGCAGCATTTTTCATGACCTTTTCATGCTCCTTAATAGCATTCATCATTTTGGGATCGTCTAATATCTCGTCAGTCTCAGGATCACCAGTGTAAGGAAGACCCGAAGCACTAAGCGTTACACTTTGTACAAGCTTTTGTAGAGCGTCTAATACGTTGTCATTTAGTAAGGGTAAAGCTTGGGTAATGGCGTCAATGGCTTGTTGTCTTTGCATGGTAATTTTAATTCCTTTCAGAAGTTAGGAGTGAGGAAAGGTTTGAAGGTTAACCAAGTGGCTAACTCCTATCAATAATTATCCTATATTTAGCATCACCTCGAGGCTTACCCTCATACTCCATAAGCCCCAAACTACGTAATTTAGAAATAGCACGATGAACAGCAGCCTGAGCACAACCAAGAGCAAGAGCAAGACTAGTAGTACTATAATCGACTTCACCACGCCCCTTTAAATAAACATAAAGTAATTTAGTCAAAGGACTCTCTTTCTTAAGAACTTCAGGTAAATGCTGAGGATTACCTCGGGTTTGTCTTTTCTTCATAAATTCCTTCCTAAGCCTTTTAACGACATGCTCAGGTCGAATTTCTAATCCTGTAAAGCCTTAACTAGATCCTTAGCAATATAAGGAACAGGCTCAACAAAAGTACGAACAAAAGACAACTCAATACCAGCCTCAAGAATCTTAGAACAGTACTTTTCAAACTTCTTAGCATCTATAAATAAAAGACTGTCACGATGCTCTGAACCAAGAGCATACTGATAAGCCTCACCAACATCGTACTCAAAACGCTTAAAACACTTAACCTTAACCCCTTTACAAACATCCTTATCACCTTCTTTCTCATAGCAAGCCTTTACAAGACCTCTAACTTCTTTGTCTGCTTGTTCTAAAGTTTGCTTCTGTAATTCAATATCAGTTATCAAAACACTATGTGACCTTGTAAATTCCTCAAAAAGCTCTTTGTAACAACCCTCAAGCTCAACAAGCCTCTGACGTTTACAAGCCAGATCATAAAGGGCAGTAATAAGTAAATTAGTTTGATTGCTATTTGCTGGATTCATCGTTATTCCTTTCAAGATTTCCTGTAGTGTAAAAACGTAAGGCTTTATCTAAATCCCTAGCTATGTGCAGTTTCATTTCAGAGTAGGTAAAAACAAAAGGTAACTTGATTCCTGTTTCAGCCATCTTGATACAATGCTTATCAAATTCCTTAGTATCCAAACATAAAAGCCTGTCACGATACTCAGAAGTAAGTGCATAATGGTAAGCCTCGTCAATGTCATAGATAAAACGTTTAGGCTGACCAATAGAAATTCCAGAACATACATTCTTGTTACCAGCTTGCCTAAAAACTACTTTTGCCAATCCCCTAACTTCTTTTTCTACACCTATCAAAGCTTGCTCTTGCAACTCAATATCAACAAGCAAGGCTCGGTGAGACTTTTCAAACTTCCTAAAAAGTTGCTTATAACAACTCTTTAATTCACCTAGTCTCTTACGATGCCTGGCTAATTTACGAAGAGCGGTAACTAGAGATTCTAATTCAATCATCTAAATCCCCCAACAAAATCACCAGCTAAAGAGTAGTCCTCCCTTTCAAAAAGGGAGGGATCACAAATAAAATCCTCAAAAGAATACTCAGAATTCCACTCGAGCAACTGTATAAGTTGCTCGAGCTCTTCCCAACGATCAGCATAAATTTCAATATCTAAGCAGTACATAATCCCTCCACATACTCCCGTGCCACACGCTCACACGCATACCAAACCAAAAGATTTTTAAAAGTATCAGGATCATCCAACATATCCGAACGCTGAAAAGTAGCTATAAACTCAGAAGTATTCTTATAACCAAAACTATCAACATCCTCTCGCAACATCTCCCAAATTTCACCCTCAAACCGTTCATAAAGCTCTACACACTCTTTAGTATAGGTAATATAACTAAACCCACAATCAGCACCATGATTAGCAATGTCTTGGGCAGATTCGCCCAAGTGCTCAATAAACCAATCTTTAAAACTCATATTGCCTCCTCAAGCTTCACACTTTCAGGAACAACACCACTCTCAAGCTGACCAGAAACACAGTCATAAAACTCCAATAACTCCTTAGCCTTAACAAAAACATCCCAAGCCCACAAAAAAACTTTTCTACCCTCAGAACAAGACTCGTCAAACTTAAAGTCATTACAAAACCATTTACAGATTTAACAAACTGCTCGAGCAACTCATAGTTACAAGCAGCTTGTTCCAAAGTAATAGGAAAAAAGCTTCTGAAACTCAAAACTAGTTACTTTCTCCCCAACATACTTTTGCTCACCTAAAACAAGTGACCTATCAGTAAATTTAGTTAGCTGTGGTAAAGTATCCACTGCTCACTCCTTTCGGGAGTCTGCAACGAGGGACTGCGTAAAGTTTACGAGACGAAGCGCAGTCTCTAAATATTTAAAAACTCCCTGCTAAATTCAGTTAGTAATAACTAACCTAAACATAACTATACTAAAAATAACATAAGAAGTCAAGTAAAAATCCTAAAATAACCCGATCTGTAAAGGTATACACAACCACCCAACCACTCCAAAAAGCTCGCAAGATTTCCAACCAATACCAATAGGACAAACAGGTCCAGCAACCCAAACAGGCAAATAAAGCTCAAGAGCCATACTAACAGCAAGTCCCGTACCTTTACCCAAAGCCCCACCAACAGTAGGAAAGGCTAACAAACACTGAGAACCAGAAACCACAGCTCGAGTGCGAGTAGCCAAAGCTACCTGAATGGGTAAATGCGAGTAGTCCGAGATAGAAACAACTTCTAACTGACTAGTAGGTACTAACGAGTGCACACAAGCATCCACACCACGAGCACAACCAACACGAACAAAACCCCCAGCAGCTAAAACCCCAGTAACAACGGCAGGCACACCAAAAGGCGAGCCATGCCGAGAACCAGCAAAAGCAACAATGCCCCCCAAGGGCAAGGCAGAAGAAGCAGAACTAAACACCAGCCCACCAACGAGCAACAGCCAAGAGCACAGGACGAGCCCCACGAACACGAAGAAAGAAACGCCCACCAAAAGAACGAACAGCTATAGGAACACCAAACTCCTGAGCGATTTCCCCAGCAGCGCAAAAAGCCGAGAACTGAGAAGCGCCAGCAGGCAAAGCAAGAGCAAGAGAAGGAGCAGCAAAACGAGCCCGCTGATTCCAAACCCAAGCACAGCCAACACAACCAGAAACACCAACCCCAACAGAACCAAGACGGGAACCAAGAACAGAAGAAGCGGAAAATAACCTACGAGACATAAAACACAACCTTTCTAAAACTAAAAAAGAAAAACAAACCAAAGAAAAACCGAAAAAAAGAAATAAAAAAAAGAAAAACAGGAAACAAAAAGCACTTTCCCCTAAAAAACCAAATAACCAAAGGCAAAACCAACGAAATAGTTGTCAAGCGAGCAAACGAACAGCAAGTAAAAGAAAAAGCCAATAAACTGAGGCAACTGCGCTTGACAACGGCCCCCAAGTGCTATAATGGGAAGACCTGTTGAATTTTTCTATTTCCTGAACACTAAAATCACCCTTAGAATGAAATCCTTTTGAATGGAGTTAAATTATGGAAGTCCCACTGAGTGATGAAGCTATTGACTTCTTAGAAGAGCAAATACCTGAACTGGCAGAAATAGCTCTTAAACAAGCCTATTGGCAAGTTCTTGCTTCTGGGCATAGTGTGTTACAAGCTGAAGATGGAGCACTTTACAGGGTTTTCCCAGATGGAAAAAGAGAATTTGTCAAGAAGCTCGAGCCAAAAGTGCCTGTTACTCAGGGAAAAAAATTCTTATTAAATGAGTATTCCGAGACTGCGTATGTTTGCAGGTCCTAATGGTTCAGGTAAAAGCACAATCAAATCTATAATTGCTCCGAAGCTGTTAGGTACGTATATTAACCCTGATGAAATTGAACAGATGCTTCACCGACAGAGCTTTCTTGACTTGGCAATTTATGGTGTGAAAACAAATGAGCAAGAAGTCTTGAAATTCTTCAATAACTCAAATTTACTAGAGAAAGCTGATTTGCTGGATGAGGTTCAGTATTTGCGCTTTTCTGATAACAAGATTGTTTTCCAAGCAGTTTCAGTAAATGCTTACTTTGCGTCAGTGATTGCCGATTTTATCCGCCAAAAGCTATTGGATATGCGTGCTTCTTATACTTTTGAGACGGTAATGTCCTCGCCTGACAAGGTTAAACTATTCCAACGTGCTCAGGAAAGAGGTTATAGAACTTACCTTTACTACATAGCTACGGAAGATCCAGCTATTAATGTTTCTCGAGTAAAGGAGAGAGTACAAAAAGGGGGTCACTCAGTTCCTGAAGACAAAATCATATCTCGCTACTATCGTTCTCTGGATTTGCTTATAGATGCTATTCATTATTCAAACCGTGCTTATATTTTTGATAATTCTAATTACCATTACACTTGGATAGCTGAAATTACTGAGGGGAAAATGCTTGAATTGAAAGTAGGTCAAGCACAAAAGTGGTTTGAGAAATCTGTTTTGGCAAAAGTAGAGCAGGAGTAAAATTATATTTAATATGGAACTAGAGAATTACTTTGATTTCTTGTTAGATACGGATATTCGTGTAAAAGGAACTCGAGTTGGTATTGAAACAATTATTCTTGATTATTTGGAGCTAGGGCTTTCTCCTGAAGAAATTGCAGCTAAGTATCCAACACTCAATTTGGAACAAGTATATGCAACGCTAACTTATTATTGGCTCAATAGACCTCAAGTACAGGAGTATATTGAAAAGGTCAGTGAAGAAATTCTTCGCCAGCGGGAAGAACAAGCTAGAAACCCCTCACCTTTAGTAGTAAAACTTAGAGAATTAGCTCTTAAACGTGGTATTCCTATAACACAATGATAATTGGAAATACGGTAATCCAGTAAAACGGTTAGACGTTTTGACGAGAATACAGTATACTGGGTAATTGGAAATACGATATACTGGATATCCAGAAATACGGCAAACTGTCAGAAGGTATTAAAATAGAAAAACCTAGAACAATTACCTAAAAGGATAAATCAGCTAAACTAAATTTAAAACTGGAAAACTGTTTTACCGCAAAACTGGAAATTTATGAGGAGAGGAACTAGTCTTAACTGGAAAACTGGAAATACGTTAAAATGATAATCCGTCTTGCCATAATACTGGAAATACAGTAAGACGATAAAACGGTTTGCCGTAATACTGGAAAGTCGTAAAGACAGAAAGCTGGAAAATTCTTTATATGTCTGTAATTACCCTATCTAACCAAAAAGGCGGTATTGGTAAAACCACTCTTAGTTTTAACTTAGCTAAGGGATTAGCAGCTAGAGGCAAACGAGTATTAGCAGTGGATCACGATCCCCAAGCTAATCTCACAAGTTCTTTTCTGAAAGACCCTGAGCACACCCTTAAGGCTAAAGTAAACACCTTTTATTCTGAAGATGCCTTACAGGTAGAACCACAACAGCTCGAGCCTAACCTCTTTTTGATCGGGGCTGATATACATCTAGCTAAAGTAGCTGAGAGTGATTTTGAGGTTATTTTTAAACTAAGAGAAGGTTTAGAACCACTTACTAAACAGTTTGATGTAATTATAGTTGATGGACTACCTTCATTTGGTTACTTGCACATGGCAGCTCTAAATGCTGCTGATCATGTGCTTATCCCAGTAAAACCAGCGCCTTATGCTTTGTCGGGCTTAAAAGACCTTTTTGATACTATTGAGCGTATACAAAAAAGACTTAATCCTAAATTGGAAGTGGCAGGGATTATTCTTAATTTAGTAGAAACCACTGTTATTGCTCAACAGCTCGAGGAAGTCTTAAGAGAGCAATATGAATCACTAGTTTTGAAAACCAAGATAAAAAAGGCTGTAAGGCTAGAAGAAAGCCCAGCATTTTATCAGTCTGTGATGGAATATCAACCAGAAAGTAAAACTGCTACGGAAATAACTGCACTTATTGATGAAGTTATGGAAAGGGTCAATCTATGAAAAAAGATTTTAGAGGTGAAGCTCGTTCTCGCCTTAAAGATGCACCAGAAAGCCTAGAGGAATTCTTAGGTGAAGAAACTGGAAATACGGAAAGCCGTCAAGATGTAAAACCAGAAGAAGTGCAGGTTAAGCAAGAGATTCCTGCTGGACAACGGACTGAACGGTATGAATGGAGACATACTCCTGAAATGGCAGGGAAGCTTCAAAGATTATTGCTCGAGCGTAACCAGCAACGCCCAAGTGGTACTAGAAAAATTAAGATGGTGGATTTGATTGATGAGGCTGTGGAAGGTCTTTTAGAACAACATATAATCAAGAACTAATCTAGGTTTATGTAAATCATCAAAGTTATTGTATTCTAGTTGTGGTGCACTACGGTATGGAGGAGGAATTGTGAATCCAGAACAGTTTGTAGGAAGAGATAATGAGATACGCATTCTTACTGAGAATGTGTCTAAGGATCGTTCTAGTCTTGTTGTTGGTGAAGCTGGTGTGGGTAAGTCGGCTTTGCTCGAGCTAACTCAGCTAATTTTAGATGATCTTACTGTTGTTGCTTATACAACACGAGTAAATCCTTTTGGAACCTTTTTGAGAGAGTTGTTTACTGAGTTGTGGCAGGCAGGTCTCGTCAAAATTGAAAATAAGGAAGGTAAAGAAGATAGCAGTTTAAGTGGAGCATTGAAGACGTTTGGTAGGCTTTGCCCAAACAATGATACTAAGGCAAAGTATTTGGTGGATGTCCTTAGAGAGAATCCTAAACTGGTGATAATGATTGATGATGCTAGTGGAGTTACACCCACAAATAGACCTTGGCTCGAGCAACTAACAGAACATGCTACAGTGATAACTTCAGTAGATCCAAAATACTTAAGTAAGAATGGCACAAAGCGTTTTTGGAAGAGATTTGATGAAGTACAACTCGAGCGCTTAACCAAACCAGAAGCAAACGAGCTTTTCGGTAGGCTGATAGAACGCTACAGAGTAAATGCTGATGAACCAGAAGTCTACAAAAGGAAAGTAATCAATCTAGCACAGGGCTCGCCGTTTGAAATGGAAAGATTGGTTAAGTACCACGCTTCCGAGACTATTGTAAAAACTGCTGAACTAAGCGAGTATTCTCAGAATTTTGTAGAGAGAGATGAAAAGGGAATTGCTTTAGCTCCCATTCTGCTAGTTTTTGCTGCATTGGGTATAGCTTTTCGCTACATAGCGAGGGCACAAGGTGATCTGGATTTGTATGTAATTGGTGGCATTAGCATAGCTGTGTTTCTTGTGATAGGACCGTGGTTACGTCATGCACTAAAGCCTCGGAGCTCTTCATGAGATGGCTAGTTATTTGCTTTTTTCTTACTATTTCCCACTCAAAAGCAGTTTCATCAAAAGCTGCCTTA
>CBDCVN010000005.1:0-63899 GCA_965223045.1 Trueperaceae bacterium | reverse complement strand
CTATCAGCATGAAAGCCAATAATTTGCCTAGGTCTATATTGTTGTAGCCAACCAAGAATAAGCCTGTTACAGATGCTGCAAAGCCTCCTTTGAAGGCTCGAGCAATTTTTGCAGAAGTGGGAGCACTTTGCCAACTACCATTCATAATTGACATCATAAACACCGTTTGAACAATAAAGCCTATTCCTGTCATCAGAAGTATGATTAAAACTTGTCCTACTGTGATTGTTGCTACCTACTAAAATAAACTAATCTTGGAGGCTGACTCGAGTTGTTGACTGTAGAGTTAGCACTAAATTGTTATCAGTTGTAGTGCTAGCAACGAATGGGAAGTATCCTATCCCTATACTAGCAGAGTCAGCAACTGTATAAAGTAGAAATGTTATATCTGTCTGACCAATCGTGGTTCCAGGTGCTTGTCCCAAGGCAAGACTGAAATCCACATTAGGGTTAGAGGTTGTTCCAGAGGGTAATGTTCTTAAATCACTAGTAATAAATCCACTTACACTATTGTATAAACCGAATACTAAACCTAAATTGTCATTCAAAGCCTTGTTACTAAACATGACCTGAAATCTCCATAGGTGGCCTTGTCCCGGTAACGGATTTTCAATAACCTTTTTATTGCTAGGTAATATTAAATCATCATCAGTGGGTGAGGGAACAGTAGAGGGCCATTTAGTGGTGGGGAATGAGGATAGGTTTAAAGGGGTGTCATTATAAAGAAAAAACTTAGCTTGATTAGCGACCAAACCTGTGATGGTGGGTTTAACCGCACCAACACCCGAGCTATTTAATTTGACCTGCCCCCCAGTATCTGGCAATCGCGAAGTTAGGTAGGACATTACAACGGATCCTTAGCTATCCACTGCCATGTACCGCCACTGATAGTTACAGCCGGCAATGTCCCAATTGCGTTGTTTGATACCTCACCAGTCAGCGTTAAACTGTCACCATTTGTTAAGGTAAAGGTGTTGCCACCACCAAAATCAATTGTATTTGTTCCCGTGAGATTATTTATTATGATTTCCTGAGCACCAATTGGTATGTTTACATTTGTACCAGTAGTAATATTGTGCGGTACAAAAGGTATAGGCTCCTCATCTACTGGTAGCGGTAAAGGATTGACAATGGTTACATTACCACCGCCACCACCACCACCAGCGGCTATTTGGCATAGATAATACGTCATAACCCTATTAAGGTTCGCTTCAGTTATCTCGCCTACATCAGGACATTGTGCTCTAAGTAGCTCGAGTATATTCTGTTCTTCGCAAGCCATTATTTTTCTCCTTGAAGAAATGATTCCCACTTCTTCTTACTGAGAAACTTACCCCACCTGCCAGATTTACAAGCAGGCAATTGGTACATCTTGGCTGGTGTTTTGCACCCGCAAGACATACAATAACCAGCTTGCATACAATCTAAACACTGGGATTGTCTATATTCAATCTGCTCAATGATAAATCTGGGTAACAAACCGCATTGATGCAAAAGTATAAAAACATGCGCCTGGCAATAGGAGAATATGTTGAGTGGGGTAATTTGATATTTACCCATTCAATAAACTCCTAATTTCACCCTCTGTCATTGGCCCATTATCGTCAACAACAATATTGAACTTGATGTCAGACCTATATTTAATAGCGGTGTTATACATATTTATCTGCTTCAAAACGGTTGTCCTACTAACACCAGCCACAGATGTTATGTTGATGGTATCGGTAGATGAAAAGCTCTTAGAAAGAGGTTTTTTACCCCTCTTCTTTCCACATCCAGAGCAAGCCATTTAAGCTAAGCCTCAGCAGTGGATTCAATATTATCCCAATTAAGGGTCACAAGACCTCCGCCGTTAAGTGGTAGCTGTACTGTGGGGGTTGCTGTCACCATTAATTGTCTTTTTAGATTACACAAGGCCTGACCTGTTAAATCCGGTGTGACGTGAGTAGCTCCTGAAGTTGTAGTTACTGTTAATTGCGCCATTAGTTCTCCTTACTAGCAGCTTCTTTTGCTGCTATTATTTCTTGCGCTCTTTTCTCTGCAAGTTCTTCAATCCGTTTTTGTTCTGCTTTGGCTCGAGCTTCTCTAGCTTTAGCAGCAGCTTCTATAGAAGCTGTAGAAGTGGCATCAGAAATTATCTTAGGCTCACCAGTATTTCTACTAGTGGCTTCAATACACTTGCACACTATCAATCTGTCTAATTTGTCACTCGACACATAGCGCATTTCACTACTACGCTGTGCTTCATTGGTAGTTACAGTGATATTTCTGCCAGCTTTAAATGACCCATCAATATAACGATCCTTTAAAAGCACAACATTAAACACAGAGCCTTCTGGTTTGGGCACTGATGACTCAGCAGGTTTTGCAGTAGAGGATCTCGAGCTAGATCTGCTGCTAGTACTTTTAGTACTAGCAGCTTTCTTAGTGCTTGTAGTTGCCATTAAGCGCAACCTCCACAGCCTTCTACTCTAATCACGCAATCATCTTTTACTACTCCAGCTCCACCAATCCACAAACCTTGGATATCAAAGGTCATGTTGTCAAAAGAACCCCAGCGGTCTGTTCCTCTAACATCGGTGTCCTTGAAGAGTAATAGTGGTCCGCCAGCAAACTCTCTCATTGTTGAAAGCTCGAGCCAGCGTTTCCTGCTATCTACCAACAAATAATCTCCACCTAAGAACTGGTCAAGGTCAGGCTCGTGAATCTGCGTTAAGCCTGTAAATGGATTAGGTTCTCCACCTTGAAAATCCATAAACTCTCTACGCAACAAAGTTGTTACATTCAGGGCCTCACTATTACCATGAATAATAGTATCTAGATTACAACATACATCACCTTTACATATCACGGTTTGCCAAATCTCTTGCAATTTAGGATATGTAATAGGTCCAGGAGGTACATTGGTTATCAGAGGAGTTGCGCTGACCCCATCAGCCATAGCTTGGAACACAACTTTCTTAGGTGTCTCGCCAGCTTCTAGGCCAAACTCTCTAGTTATCTGTCTAAGGCCATCAATGCTATCACATTGTGTCATTTCCCATGACCAACGGTAGCCCTTACGGTATTTACCAACGCCGTAACTCTTTTGCTCATTTTCCTTGATTGTAGTGTACTCTAGATCCTCAGATTCACATTGCTTCTCGAGTCCGCTATCAACTGTAAAATCAAGTGGTGAAATCTTTTTGCAATTGTCTACTGTGCGAGTACGAGTATACCTACGCCATTGGCTCGGGCAACTACGCTCAGCATTAACAACTCTAAATTCACGACAATGCCTAAACCAAAGAGGGAAGTCACTTCTCACATGAGACGCGAACAAGCCTGCCATCTCATCTCTGTATGGTTTTAGATATGGATCAGATAACATTGCATTTGCGTAAGTCTTGTAAAACTTATCTTCATTACCTTTGAATTTAAGTTTTTTATTTTCGATTTGGTCGGCTGCTTTCTTCTTAGCGCTAGCAATAAGCTCCTGACCTTCGTCATCATCATAGAACCCTAGGTAGAAACTCTTCAGGGCCTCGAGCTTGATAGCGTTTTGTGCGGCAGCAACGGGAGAAATACTCCCATTATTAATGCTTCTAAAATACTTCTCGTAATCATTGGCTAACCACTTAGGGTCGTCATATAGGTCTGCTTGTGGTTGCTTAACCCTACTACTATTAGCAAAGCTCATTAAAACACCACCTCCATTAATTCTCCAGTCAGCCCGGTGTTAATAATCCAACCTACAAATCCAAATAAAGCTGGATCAGGAGCACCAACTGCTCCAGGTGGCAATGCATTAATCACATAAACGGGAATATCAGGTGTGCTTGCAGCAAAATCTAAATAGAGGGCTTGACCTCCAAAGAAGTTGGCTGGTGCAGTGAAACACGCAGAGGCCTGGGCAGCATTACCGTTCCACAATGGGATAACAACGGCTTGGTTATCACCTGGACAATCCCATATTGAATCATCACAAGGGTCAGTACTAGGGGCTGTCTTTACTAGGCCCAATAAGCCGTTAGGGCCAATTTGAATAACATTATCATTCAAGGCCCCGGTAGGGATTAGGGGGTTTGCAGCCTCATCTAACCCACTGATTAATACTTGGAGCGCGTCACCACGCTTTAAATTAGTCATGATGTAAAGCTCCAATCATCATCTGCATAATCCACACTCGGGCTATAGCTATCAACTCTACTGCCACCAGTACTTGCTAATAAACTCGAGGGTGCAGATGGAGTCCAAGAGTTATAAGGTTTCTCTTGTTGGATATCAGCTCTAAGATTCCTGTCACTTTCAACTATCTTCGCGCATTCAGTCGTAGCAGACTCTTCATCAGGGGCATTCTTAGCAGCAGCTAATAAACGAGCCTTTAAAGATTCCCTATGATCTATTTCTGGGGTAGGAGGAGGATAATTTATATCACTTGCACTTGCCAGTGCACGATGAGCAATAGCTTCACGCTTTTGTCTTAGGTTTTCTTGACGCAGATTTTCAACCTGAGTTTGCAACTGCAATACTAAGGGTTGTAGATCACTGAATGTTTGTGCTGCTGCTTGCTGCTGAGGAACTTGAGCAGTTGGAGCAGGAGCAGTCGGAGCAGCAGTTTGGCCTTGCTGAGGCTGGGTCATAGAAGCTTGTGCTCTTAACCCTTCAGCGTAAGCCGTTTGTCTTATCTCTTGAATTTGCTGCTGGCTCAGCGTTTGTTCTGTTTCAACTGCTGAGCTTATAATAGGTGTCTCACTTACCGCAGGAGCTTGCTGTTGCGGGCTCCCGCTAGCCTGTAAATCACTATTGGGCACTATATGTCCTTTCGTTAGCGGGAAACTAGAAAGCTCCCCAAGTACTTGATCCACGGAGTCAACGATTCCATCGACTAGACCTTTGTCAAGGGCGCTATCGCCGATAAAGACTCCACCTTTTCTAAGCTCTTCCTCATGGCTAGTCAGGCCACTACGGACGCTAGTGATATCTCTCCAAAACACATCTGCTAATGCCATTACCCTCTTCTGTATTGATTTCTTACCCTCTTCTGTAATTTCGCCGACTTGAGGTAGCTTCTCTGAACCCGACCTAATTACAGTAGAATCCTTATCAGAGCTGATAACTTCGGCCACGCCAATGGACCCATACAAACCAGAAGAGATGCCAAAAATCTTTGTAGCTGGAGACAACCCCCAATAAGTAGCACTGGCTAGGGCTGTAGTAAAAACAAATACAGGCTTCACTTTGGCTAGTTCTCTCATTGCAACAAACATGCCCTGAGCGCCCTCCACAGTGCCGCCAAAGCTTCTAGCATCTACTAGAACTTTGTCTATGCTATTGTCATCTTGAACTGCATTAAAAGCTGAGGCTATTCTCTCAGGAGAAAAACCAGCACCCATCATTTCTAATTCAGGGGCAAGACCTGAAGTCATCTGTCCTGTTACAGGTATAAAAGCTATTTTGCCATGTTTCATCATGCCAAAACTATTCTTGGTTGGCTTAGTTGGCAAGCCTCGAGCTACGGCATGTATAGCTTCAGAAGCTTTTATCACATCAGTGAGGTCAGAATTGCCATCATTCATGAAACCCCATACGTTATCGGTATTTAAATTATCCATTTGGCTCCTGACTAGGTTGAAGGTCAGATGGGGAATAACCCATCTCTTCTAAAATTAATTCTCTAGATAAGCCTTGCTGACTTAGAAAATCAAAAACCTGTATTTTTTCTGTGATTGAATCTGTTTGTAGATCAGGCAATATGATAGGTATAGGTAATCTATCTGCTTTAACCTCAACATCTTGTCCATCTCTATTTTTAACGGCGTAAACCTTATCTGGTCCGTAAACTCGAGCTAGCATCTTTCTCAAAACATCAACTAGTACGGTACGTACTGCTGTTTGGAATATCTGAAAGTTCTTAATAACAGACTCCGAGATAACCTCAGCAGTAGCCCTATTAGTCGAGTCTCCCCAACCAATCATATGATCTGCTAAGCCGAATGCAGCGGCGAAAGACCTTCTAAGGATTTCGTAATCATTCCTAGCATCGGTAGCAGCCTTATCCGTTTTTAGGAAAGATACATCTTCAGATACATTCTTTTCAGCATCTATAAATGCGTGGACGACACCACCATCATCTGGTATAGATGGCATGCTAGCCATACATTGATTTCGTTGCTCTGTTACAGATACTCCATTCTTCTCGGACTGTGGGTAAACAAGATGCTTATGCAACATATTGAGCCGACTATTGATTTTATTAACTGTAAGCCTACCGTTCATAAATTCAATCATGGCATCAGCTATCTGCCTAGCACCCTCAAATGGAGGGTAACCTCTTAACTCGCCAAAGTTGCCTTTGTAAGCCCACATAGTCATCTCTGACTTGTTATATCTAATACCATCAATACCTTGCTCGAGTAAATCTTCGACATCTTCAGCAACGTTAGTAGTTATTGAGTTGACACCTGTTATCCTGTTGCCCGAAACCTTGGTTACGTCATCAGAATTAAGCACTCCAATTAACGGGACCAGCTTAACTTCAGGATTTGATATCGCATCTATCTCAGTAACTTCACCACTAATTATTGGTGAGTCGTATTCCTTTTCCTGAATAACAAATATTTCCCCATCAACCATCATTTCAGGAACAATCACTTCTCGAGCTAGCTGCTCAAAATTATTTACCGCTACAAATTCTTCTATTGCAGCATCAGCATCGGCATCACCAGTCAGGCCGACAGAAAGCTTTTGCCCTATTGTGTAGGCAAGCTTAATGTTGATACCGGCCTCAAATATGGAATTTGGTACAATATAAGCATTCCTGCATTTTCTTCTTGCCTCAGCAGCCCTCTCTGCATAATCTAGTTCCCCATTTTCATTTAGCGCAACTGTAGCAGCGTTCGACCAACTTTCCCCAAATAACCACACTTCTCTAGAATGCCCAAAACTAGTGCTGCTAGCTAGCTTGCCAAATATATTCATATCCTCGTTTATCTGACCTGGCTGCTCATACCATTTATCCATCAATACGTCACCGCAATTCTGAGATCTTCACTGCTCCAAATAGATGAATTGTCTACAAAAGAAAAGGTGTAGAGCAACGCCTCTGCCTCATCGGGGCTTTTTAACCCTTTACCGAATTTGTTTATACGTATTTTGCCATTTGTTGCCCTACCATATGTAGGTTGGCTCAACTGGGCGATTAAGGTCGTTGCACTTTTAGGGATTTGTATACACTCATCATCAGGGGACCATGAAATGTTATTTAGTCTCTTGTATGTATTCTCAAACCTAATACGTAATGCCCACCATTGCTCAGCGACCCAGTTGGCGAATCTAGAATTTACAGATACTGTTGGTTGATCTGAGAATTTACGGTCTGTACACTTCCTGTTGTTAGCAACCCCTGTAACCGCAAACGACAATTGTTCTTCTTGGCTTTTCAATGTGGCGGTTATTGACCCACCTATAGCTATCTCATCATAAAATAGTTCCTCTATATCATCCTCTATAGCCATATCTTTGATATCGAAGTGCCTGTTGGTGAGAGGAGATGTCACCTTACATACCCGAGTTACTACCCCACCATTCCTATGTGCATAAACTGTGTAATCAGAACCTTCGCCAGCAACATCTACCGCAGCAACTGATGGCTCCGACCTACTAAGCTGTATCTCTGTAGCAGCCACCACCCAGTTATTAGGTATTACTATATTCGGTACGCTAGCGCCGTAATCAATGTTGATCTCTTGTGCAAGAGTAACAGGATCTAATTCACGCTTCTTCTTCTCGTACCAATCTTTGTCTTTGTTAGGATTATCTCTCCAACTCATAGTAAACACTGGGTATTTACCACTAAATCTGTCTTCGTAAAAAGCGTTACCGACACCATTTGGAGTGGAGGCTTCTATTACCACATCAGACACTTGGCTAACTGCCCTATGTACCTCTTGGGCATGCGGGATAAATGCATCTTCATCCAGAAAAACAAAACTAGCCCTACCGCCTCGAGCAAACTGCTTACCACTCGCCCCAATTATTTGGGACCCTGTTTCTGGATTTATAAGCCTAGTAAAGTTGTCATGCTTGTCTGGTTCAAAATCCTTTGGTAGTAACCATTCTGGCAACCTCTCTAGTGCATACCTTAGCTTGAAGAATAGAGTGGTGGGATCACCTAGCTTATCTACGTTATCGCGCTTGGCACTGCCTAATATGCCAGTCCACCCAGAGAAGAAAAGCCATCTATGTAGCATGAAAACACACGCTAAGAATGACACCCCTTCTTCTCTGGATTTCTCTATTATCCCCTTTGTTCCAGTGTTCTCTCTATCAATTAACCAATCAACCAGCTCATGTTGTTTTGGATATAGCTTAAAAGGTAGCTCAGTTGACTTACCGTCACCAGCCAATTTAGGGTTATAAATCTTACAGTATTCATTTATGAAGGTGTGAACAGACCGCTTAGCGATCTCCTTCTCAATACTAATTGATTGGCTTTTTAACCGCTGCGCTAATTGTTTTTTGGAGCTGCTGAAGCTCATCTAAACTCAAACTTTCTAAATTCATATCCTCTGCAGCAAGTTCACTATTTACAGTGACTTCAGTTTTTTCCTTAGTCATCTCTAGTGACCTACGCATTAAGTCACTGACCGCCATAATCATTTTGGGTAGACCATTAACTAAAGCCTGATAATCGGTTGTGGTTGTGGTGGTTGTCCTACCAACCGCCTCACCATCTATCTCGGTAACGGTTGTGTTTCTAACCGTCTGCTTTACAGGCAGGTTACCCTCTAAAACATATTCAGAAATCTTGTCCGCAACAGCAGATAATTTTTGTGCCCATTGCATCTCTTCTGACCTAGCTGCTTGCTGAAGCATTAATAAATTGCCTTGTTGTTTATCTAATATTCTAGCGCTGACGTAATCGTCATAATCAATCGCTCTTTCATCCCATTTCCATTTATTACGCCATTTTCTAAGCTGTTTTAAATCTCGCTTTTCTTTTACTTCATAAGGAGTTCTATCGTAGGTAGTTAGTTTATATACCGACCTCATAGGACCTAACTTTAGGTACTCTATAAACCAAGCATGCACCTCAGATGATTCCCCCTGCTGCCTATCCCATGAATTGATCTGCTCTACAGGTAGATCTGATTTAGGGACGATAGCATGTTCAGACATAACCTGATTATACACACGATGTCAAGCATGTGTTACATACACATCATGAGTATCATCTAAACGTGCATAAAAAAACGCCTATGGATAGGCGCTCATAGATAAAATGCTAGCTTTTATTAGCTATTCATTATAGCGTAGTTTCTGATGATAAGTTCATTTTGTTTGTTGCGCTTATTGGCTTTACATGAAATAAAACGAGAAGCACTGACTACTTCTACATTGTATCCTTTATAGAGTCCTCTAACAAATGGCGTATCACTGTTTGAAAGCATAAAATATCCTTCTTTTGCGTCCTAGCGAGGCACAGACCTACGCCTAAATTAATTTTCTAGTTTTTCTAGCCTTCTCTCGAGTTCAAATATCCTCCTAAATATTTCTCCCTCAAACTCATCAACCTTCCTTTCTAGGTTTTCCAGTTTTTGCTCTCCCCTACTAACTTTGTCTTGGGAACTCACTACTTCAGACTCTGGGATCTTATGACCAGCATCACAACGGGCCATTAACTGTTTTCCCCGTCTCTTTACTTGTTGCTCGAGCGCTTCAAGCCTTTTGTTCATTTGTCGCCCTAACCTATCAATAGATTGATACGCAGCCTTCTCTCTGGCATTCACTTCACCAATTCTAACCGTGGAGAGGCTCAGGTATTTTATCTGTTGCTCGAGCGCTTCAAATCTTTCATTGGACAGCTTGTAATTGTGGAACACCGCCTTTTCACTTTCACCCACTCTATGCTCGAGTGTTGGGAATGTATCCACTTGTTGCTCGAGCTTACCCGAGCGCTCTACTAACTCTGCTTGCGTAGAACTGAGTGATTTTTCAAGAGTTTCGATACAATCATTTATCCCCCTAATTATCTCCCCGAACGAAGGTTCTAAATAACTTGGTGAGCCACCGTTCAAGAAATGGATTTGATCTTCGGCTTCTTCTATAGAACCAACGCCATATGTGTAAGAGAAATCTCCGGTTATAGGGTTTATCCAACCCACCCAAAATGTTTCCTCATTATCTTTCTCAAATACCCACATTATTTATTCATTCCTTTCTGCTCCCATGTCCACAACCCTAATTTTATAAGCTCTACTAAAACCATAGGCATTGTTATTTCCTCTCTCGTTTGTTTTTGAGTTAGCCCTACCTTGATTAACTCAAGCTTTACCGCTTTTCTTATTTCATTCGTCATCATTCTTACAATCTTCGCAACAATAGATTGCCCCTGTCTCTTCAATATAGATAAAGCCCAGCAAGCCACACACCTCTTCTGTGCTGTCTAAGGAGTAATCATCCTCTGTGATTAGTTCATATTCGTTACAATAGTCACACGTTACCTTTGCGGCTTCTAATAGAATAGTTTCAAAGGGCATTAATAACCCTCCTTTCCTAAAACAATTATCCAGATAAAGAATAATCTAGTCATTATCACTAACAAGGCATCACCTTTGGCTGTTTTCATATACTTCACCATCCCACAAATACGTGCCAGGTATGTTGGTCTATCTGGACGGTTGACCTGCGAGCAACATCCACAATTAAGTCTCGTGGTACATCTTTCCCAGCGCCAAAGATGTAGATTGACCTAGATCCATGTACATGTAGTGGGTTAAATAAAGCCCATAAGCATATTTTGCCATTTTGCAATTGTATGTCTAGAATTGTTGCCGTTTTTGGCAAAAAAATCTCTTGCTCGTTAGTTACTTCTAACTCATATTTCCTTATTGTCCAATCACCATCCATATTTACATTCACTCCCTGTTAATAGCCGATATTTATTGTTGAAACTTTCCATGCAATAATCCTAAATTGATTACTGCAATTTGTCAACATCTCTTGACAAATACACCTTTAACGTTTACTATAAAATAGTGAATGCTTTTATAAAGAAGCAAGTGCGCATTGCTATTCAAATGCGTAAGACTAAATACAGTACCTTTGCGGAAAGCATAGGCAGGACAAAGCAACAATTCAGCCACGCCATAAAAAGAGATAGTGACCAAACACCCCAAGTTTGGCAAGACATCCTTAATGGGCTAGACCTCGAGCTAGTAGCAGTACCAAAAGGCAAATCCGAAAAGATAGCTTGGCTGTTGAATGAACCAGAAGAAAAGGAGGTGGAATAAGTTTTTATAGAAGTTAAAGATATCAATGGTAAGCCCATATTAATAAATGTGCTCGAGCTTGCCAGTGTTAGGCAAGGGGCCAAAGTAGTCCTAGAAATGGCGACTACAGGCAAAGAGTATGTTACCAATGATAGTTATCCAAGAGTCAGAGAAAAGGTCAATAAGGTTAGCCCTATAGAAAGGTGAAAATGGATATGGAAAGTATAGTTTATATCATGAAGCATCCTAATGGGATGGTGATGGCAGGTATTGTTTGGAATGGGGCAAATTCTGATGATGTAGAGAGGTTTGCTAGTAGTGTAACATCTCCATACTGTTTAGAATTTGCAAAGCACAAGCATGGCGATTTTCAAGTGATGTATCTAGGGATGCTAACATCTAAACAACTAGGATCTGAGTCATTGTGGTACTACCCACAGTCTATCCTACTGATAGACAACTTTGGCAGCTTAGAAGTGGTTCACCCTAAAGATCTAGCCGAAATAGTAATAAAGCAAGGCTGGGGGATTGAGGAGTTAACATGGACCGAATACAAAAAAATAGCATTGGTGGAATCTGATGAATAAAGTACTGACCTTGATTGTTACACTATCCGCTTTAGCCCTAGGCTCTAGTCAAGATGAAATAGTGGGATTCGATGAAGTGGCAGAAATTGAAACGGGATGGTTAATCTGCGTACCTGAAAATAATAGGAACAACTTAGTTGATGCAGGGTTTCCGAGCGAAAGCATTTTCTACTGGAAAGACAAACGCACCAACAAACACCACTGGTGTGTAGTTTGGAGAGATAATTCTGCTGAGGTGTTTACAGAAGGGCTAACTATGTTAGCTAAATCTATAGGTGATGCAGTAATGTATGCACTAGAATTTGTAGGTGGAAATGGAAGGGTTGTGTCCGCAGCACAAAGAGCAGATAGTATACATAAGGAGCCTGAAAATTTTAAGGGTGGGATTAGACATTACCACGTTAACAGTGATTGGGTAGAATGCCACAAGAACTTTTGGAATGTAGACGAGGGCTGCTGGGCTTTCGATATGCAAATATACAGGTAAGGAGAAAACAATATGCCGATCATAAAAATAGAAGTAGAAGATGTAAAAACAAAAATAGGACAAGCTGAGTTCTACAAATGGTTTATGAAAAAAGTACCTGAAGAAAGCATGAAACTTGCCTTTGAAAGGCACTTGCGTGGTAAACCAGATACTGAGGTATGGAAAGGCGTAAAGTATGTGTCATTTGAAGATAATAGTCTACTTAGACTATACAATGATTACAGGCTTGATATTTCCGAAGTTCTTAAAGTAGCTTTTTTTAATCAATCGGCAGATCTATTTGGCTACCTAGCCTCAAGAAACCCCAAGCAACCCATAGATCTGGATACATTTTCTAGGTTATTTGCAACAATAGCGCTTATTACAATGTGTTCCGTAGCCTTGGACTCCGATACAAAAAAACAAATCGTTGAAATGGTAGATAATGAACGTAACGTAGGAGCAGAAGAGCAAGAGGGTGAAGAGAACGAAGAGGTAGAGCAAGAATGACCGCTACTATAAACCAATATATCCTCGAAGCAAATATTAATGCTGAAAACCTCGAGCTTGAAGCAATTGTACCTACTCAACTGGATGCGAATGCAGAGATACTCGAGCTAACAATAGAAGGTGGACAATTTGTACTTTCAGCAGTGGAATATGGTGATGGTAATGGCAAAAACAAATCCTTCAGAGATATTAGGTTAGTGCAATACGGCAAAGAGGTTGAGGTTGATGGTCGGTGGAATTACATCAACAGCATAACCATACCCAACAGCACAGCTAGATATGCTGGATACTATAAGGTAGACTGATGCTCGAGCTAGAAATCAAAGATGGTGTTAAGGTTGTAGCTCGAGACACCGTACTGAACGTTCAGTGGGAGGGTATGATACACGAAGCAGCAGAAATTCTTGTGAGGAGTACCTTCATTCCAATCTCCGAATTTGGAGCCCGACATGAAGAGGCTGCCATAACTATCAGAATGTGGATGCCTAAAATAAAAGGTACTTACAAAGATGTTTTTGGTAGGTGGATGGTCCCCCCGAATGCTGAAAAGCCAACCGGTAAAAAGCCAGGCCCAAAGGTGAGTAGGAATAAACAGAAATTGTTAGAAGCGGAGGAAAAGGGTAAAGAAGCAAGGAGAAGAAGGTTGATCGCTCGAGGCCTAGATCCAGATACTAGACAAAAAATTGAATCTAAGCCAGAGGTGGAAGCATGCCAAAACTAGAACTGGATGTTACTAATGAGCAATGGGTGAAGCTGAGGGAATCATTATGCCCCAGAGGGGAAGACTCCATCACAGATGAGAAGGATGGTCCAAAAGAGGGTTATGAAGCCTTCTTTCCTATAAATCTCACCAACCGAAAACTAAGAATAACTCTACCTTACAGGTCTTCACAAAGGCCCTATAGTGCCAGTAAAAAACATTTTGGTTTGGATATCAGCCCGTTCCCAGGGGCTGTAGGCAAACCTGTGTTTTCGATATTAGCTGGCACTGTGATAAGGAAGGTTTATCAAAATAGAGGGTACGGCAACTACCTCACAGTTGAAAGCCAATGCCCTAAATCCATAATCGTTGATGACATTGAGGGGGCAAACATCCACATAGGAGCGGGTGAGGTTATATGGATTCTATACGCACATCTGAACGAGATAACTAGCCATGTAAAATCTGGGGATGTGGTGCAAGCAGGTATGCTAATCGGTACAATAGGTAACACGGGATATTCTTTTGGCCCACATTTACACTCCGAGATTAGGTACGGAGAATATGACGATCGCGAAACAATCAACCCTCGAACTTTCCTAAAGCACTTAATTAGAAAAGGGCAAGACGAAAAAGAATGGTCATTCATAAGTAAGTGAGGACAATGTGGCAAAACCCAAGAAAAAAGAAAGTGAATATCTTAAAAAGCTAACAAAGGAATATATTGATAGTAGACGCAATAGAGGAATATCTCCTGAAGGCGGACTCGTTGCTGCTGGTCAACCTAAGTCAACTACCGCTAAAGAGGAGGCTTTAGAAATACTCAGCAAGTCTACTGGGGGTTGGCTAACTTTCAAAGATATTTTTATAGAATCAACTTGCGAGGAAGGCGCTCTTAGACGCGCATTGGGCAAATTGGTTCAGAAGGGGATAGTTATAAAGCGGGTTCGAATAGTTAACAATGCATCTCGAGTCTACTTTATTCTAAAATCCAAAAAAGAAGGTGGTGAAAACAGATGGATAAAATGACGGTGATTATATTTATAATACTCGGGACGGCATTTTGTATATGTTTTGGAATGATAATGATTGATACATTCTCCAACCCAGAGCTAACCCAAACACAAACCCTGCTAAGGAACAAGCAATACATACTGACTATGCTTATGTCCGCATCTATATTAGTGGGGCTGCTAGCTATAAAGGATGAGTTGTGAGATTATGACCCCACCACATGAAATGTATGTAACACAGTTGAAAAAGCAGAAGCAACTGAATAGACTAGGCTACTACGATGAAATTAGCAAATGATAGTTTAGTATTAGACTCAGCGAAGCTGAAAAAGGTTAGCGAGCTAGTGAGGCTGGGAGAAGTGCCGCAATTCAGACACCCTGATTCTCGCTACATGCTAACAGCCAATAGTTCATTCCATTGCGCTAAAAATGCAGTGGAGTTTTTAAAGGGTAAACGTAAGAAAAAGAATGATGTGGCTCGAGCATCAAGCATAAGAGTTATCAACGCAGTACTAGAAGCTTTAGAAGGAGATATTGATCGACTATGAATTAATGTGATGTTCATTATTCTCCGTTTTTAAATATTCAAAATTACTAGCTGAGCCACAATGGGGGCAAATACGTATTTGTTTGGGCTCGAGCATATCATCAGCTATAGAAAACCACTTCCCACAAACGCAGGAATAGTTGAATATCTTTTCTATCGTAAAAAATGGTGGGTAAGTAACGGTTTATCATATTTGAGCCTTTTTGCTTCCTATGGACGAACTATCAATAAAATTCGCCTCGAGCTTCTGTTGCTCCTGTTTGTCCAGAATATCTACCTGTGACCCCATAATCTTTGTCTGGCTCTTCTGAATCCATGTACACTAATTGGCACACTGGTTGCCCAATTTTACATTCAACAGGGATATGTGAACTAATCTCCCATGTGAGCTGACCTTTGAACCCTGGATCTACCCAACCAGCGTGACTATGCTCCAGCCCAACCCTACCAGCACTGGACTTCAAAAACAGCATAGCGGCTTTATCGTTGGGGATCTGTACATATTCTATGCTATGGCATAGATAAAATAGCTTTGGTAAGAATAGAAAATCCTGACCCACTTCAAGGTTCAACTCTTTTTTATACCAACCCTCTCCAAGCCGATAATTTGGCAAGTAGTCCTCCAACATTTCTTTTGACTTGTCACTGAAAGACCATTGAATGATATGCTCACCTAAACATAAATCCACTGAACTAGGGTTGATTTTAGTGGGGTTAATACCTAGCTGTGATGCATTAGCTCTTAGCCACTTGTCGTTTTTGACCATGTTATTGTATTCCCGTCTCCTTCACAAGTTTTGTCAATAAGGTTCACCAAATTACTGATTATTTGCTGGCTTCAGCTTTTCACATGCCTCGAGTACTTCAGAGCGTGTTTGTTCAACCTCTAAAATAACACCATTGTTAAGATATAGTACCGCGTTTGAAGATTTGCTACAGCAGCTCTTTGCGATCATTGCAATAGTGCAAACATCTACGTATATAGTGCTGCCAACATCAAGCTGATAACCAGCATGCTGACTACTTACTAGAGTTAGTGGGATAAATGCAAGCCCTGAAAATAGATAGGCTGGCTGATTCTCGGGTTTATCGGCTAAGACAACGTATTGTTCATTAAGCTTGTCAATATCTTTTTGGAGCTTTCCTATGTCAGGATTTGTGTGCATTAGACACCTCTCTAACTTTCTCCATCACCTGCTCGATAGTGTCAGTAACTTTCACCCTATATCCATTTGAAAGAATGATTAATAAGTGGCCACTAGACAAAGGAGTCATAGCAGCTATTTCATTAACATGAATAATGATCGCCCCCCTACATTCCGCCTCCATAATAACAGTGTCATCAGGCTGGGTAAGCATATAAAGTTCGGCTGATATCCAGGGCTCCTGAGCAGGTGGACGTGGGCAATATTCCTCTAGCTTGGTTTGGACAACCTGTTCATGTGATGCCGCGATAGCGCTTTTGAGACCTTCAAAGTATTGAGGATTACTCGCATCGAGCTTCATAACTGGCTCATAATCTAGGCGATCTTCTAGAGAGGTAACTCTAGTGGCAACGATCTCTATTAATGATCTAAGGTCGTTAATTTGACATTCTAAATTCGATTTCAATCTTTTATATCTCATTTATCCTCCTGTGGTATTTCGTAAATCAAGATTCTAGGCCCCTGAATACTGCCTACATTTATTATTTGTATTCTGTTTTCTTGCTCGAGTTGGTCGAAAGCCTCAACTATAGACGGGTTTGGTAAATCAATGTCACCCAGACCGCTTTGTATAATCTCTTCTAAGTCCTGTATATGGGTATTTTGGGTTAGATGGGCAATGTCTGTGATAATATACTGCTTTAGTTCCTCGATTAGGTTATTTTGAATCTTTATATGCTTATATAACCCCTCAATCGCAGCTTTCAAATAAAATTTATCTCCACACATTTGATGCTGCCAAATATTTATACAAGCTAGCCAGAGTTCTAGACTTATATCAAGGCTACTAATAGAGGTAGCAAAGTCTTTTCTTGTGATTTTGGGCCTAGACTGAAAAATCCTACGAAGAAAGAATAACCTAGGCCTCCTTCTGGATAAGTCTCTTTCAAGATACCAAATAGCCTTTTGCAAATCCTCAATCTCCCTACCTTTACTCTTAGACCTCCAAATATATTTGAGGGCATTCCCCAGGGTAAAATTTAGATCCGTACCTTCTATAATGTCAATGCATTCTACACCCGCCTGATTGTAATGATCTGGATGATCTACATTACTCATTACCCTCCTCCAAAAATTTGACAACCTCAGACTTAGCAATCAACACCCTCCCCCCCACCTTTTGCGACTTAATTCTGCCCGTCTCATAAAGATGACTCCTAAATGTGGGTACGCTAATCCCCAAAGCCCGAGCAGCCCCATCTATGTCATAGACTAGAGCCTCTTCTTGCTGCAACATCGCAACTATTTTGGCTAGATTGCGTATCTCAGCCTCTAAATCCTTGAGTCTAATTTCAAGATTTGATACTCGAACACTAATGTCTTTTTTACTTGTATTACTACTCATTACCATATATTAACTACAGCTTACTTGACTAGTCAATAGCAGTTATATATAATAACATCATGAAAAAAAATATTTTAAGACAAGGTGATGTTCTATTCATAGAACTAGACGAGATAGAAAGTCCTGCCCAAGCTGTACCTGCTAGTAATGAAAGAGGCAAGAGTGAGGTAATAGTAGCTCGAGGCGAATTCACAGGTCATGCACATGTGCTCGACCCCAAGAAAGTAGAGATGTTTGAAGGTGAAAACTTTGAGGCTATAAAAGTTGATAAGCCAACAAAGCTCGAGCATGAAGAGCATTCTGAAATACTGTTCAATAAGGGAGTATTTGAAATTGTGAGGCCGTATAACTATACACCTGAAAGGCTAATTAGGGATTTGGATTAGATTACTATGGCTAGGATAGAGACATTAACCAGCGAACAAGAGAGGCAACTGGAAAGGTATAGAGAGAAATGGTTAGCTATTGGCAGGTCTACAGAAAGGGGGGATGTAGGAAAAGCTGCTACAGCAATAAAATTCTTGTACGGGCGAATAGGCAAGGGTGAACCATATGTCTGGTTTTGCGATAGCCCACTACAAGCGCTAATAATCCTCAACATGATGAATCGTAAAGGAGTAACTGGGACTAACCTTGTGAATAGCCTTTGGAATAGCCTTCGGGATAACCTTGAGGTTAACCTTGAGACTAACCTTGAGGATAACCTTCGGGCTAACCTTGAGAATGACCTTTGGAATAACCTTTGGAATAACCTTTGGGATAACCTTAAGGCTGACCTTTGGGATGACCTTGAGGGTGAACTTTGGGATAACCTTCGGGGTAACCTTTGGAATAACCTTGAGGCTAACCTTCGGAATAACCTTCGGAATAACCTTCGGAATGACCTTTGGGATAACCTTGGGGATAACCTTTGGAATATCCTTCGGGATAACCTTCAGGGTAGCCTTCGGACTAGCCTTCGGAATGACCTTTGGGATAACCTTGGGGATAACCTTCGGGATAACCTTCGGACTAGCCTTCGGACTAGCCTTCGGACTAGCCTTCGTAATGACCTTTGGAATAACCTTTGGAATAACCTTTGGAATGACCTTTGGAATGACCTTCGGAATAACCTTGAGGATAACCTTGGTGACTTTAAATGGGAACACATTTCTATTTATGGGCAATATGAATTACACTGGATCGCACATTATTTATTCCCGCATCTACACCTCAGAGAAATGCACACACCCGAACAAATTGAGGTTCTAAGCCAATGGGCTAACCTTGCTGAATCCACTAATCTATGCTGGGCATTTGAAAAAATCGCCTTTGTCAGCCATAAACCTATTAGACAGGCCACTGACGATCAAGGCTTTTTACATCATGAAAGTGAAAAAGCTATAGAATTTTCAGATGGGTATGGCACGTACTACTGGCATGGGGTGAAGGTAGAAGATTATGTCATAAAGAATCCTGAGAAGATAACAGTGACTGATATAGAAAACGAAAGAAACGCTGAGGTGAAGAGGGTAAAAATGGAGCGGTACGGCTACGAAAGATATATACAAGACTGCAACGCCGAAATAGTGGCTGAGATGACTGAAGATAACGCACCCTTCAAGGGGTTAGTGAACAGTAGGTTGCTAGTGAAGGAAGTTGAGGATGATGAACCCATTGTCTTCTTGGACATGCAGGACTCAACCCTCCTCCCAGACGGGACCTATAAAAGATACCTAAGCAGAATTGATCCACACGCCTATGAAGGCGAGGTTAACAAAAATATATTAGCGGCGCATGCCAGTAGGTGGAGGAAAAAAGATGGTAGTTTGTATTTTGAGGATTACAACAGCTACAAACCGGCTATAGAAACATAATCCCAAGAAGAAAGGAAATATGTATTGATTTGGGCTTGCTCGAGTGGAAGAATCGGCAGTAAGAGAAGGGTAAGTAACAGTGTTGAAATATCTATTACTATCTGATAGTATTTTATACTATGTCTGCAAAGTTAATCAAAATAGGTCAAGCTGCTGAATTACTTGGCGTAACAATGCAGACTTTGCGTAAATGGGAAACCACAGGGGAACTAATTCCTGATAGGAAAAGTAAAAGTGGAACACGGTATTATGATGCTAATAAGCTTCAAAATTTAAGCAATGAGGCAGCTCCTACAATTTGCTATGCTCGGGTTAGTAGCCAAGATCAGAAAGCTGATCTAGATAGGCAACAAGCCATGTTAGAAGCTTATTGTGCAGCAAAAGGTTGGAAATCAGAAGTTATAAGAGATCTTGGTAGTGGGATGAACTACCGAAAGAAAGGATTAAATAAATTACTAGAGTTAATAGTTACTAGGGAGATTAAGCGACTGGTCTTAACTCATAAAGATAGATTACTAAGATTTGGTGCTGAATTGGTTTTTACCATACGTGAATTACAAAATATTGAAATTGTAATTATCCATAAAGGAGAACAACCAACATTTGAAGAAGAGTTGGCACAAGACGTACTAGAGATTATAACTGTGTTTAGCGCAAGGTTGTATGGTAGCAGAAGCAAAAAGCATAAAAAGATGATGGAAAAGTTACAGGATGCTGCGAGTACACAAGATTAGGCTAGAACCTACACGTAAACAAGGTGAATATTTGAGTAAAGCTTGTGGTGTTGCAAGATTTGCCTATAATTGGGCTCTAGCAGAATGGCAGCAACGATATAAAGCTAAACAGTAAGTTAACGAAGCCAAGCTAAGAAAAGAACTGAACGCTATTAAGCTTATCCAATTTCCTTGGATGTATGAAGTCACTAAATCTGCACCACAGCAAGCCATTAAGAATTTAGGATTAGCGTATGCACATGCTTTTAGGCGATTCAAGCTTTACCAAGCTGGCAAGATAAAAAAAGCTGAAATAGGATTCCCTAAGTTCCATACTAAAGGGAAGAATGATAGTTTTAGAGCTGATAATGGACCTGAAACCCTAAAAGTAGAAGGTCAAGCAGTTAAACTTCCTTTCCTATTAGCATGCCGCTAGATGGTTCAATCGTAGTACATTCTAACGAGGATGGAGAAGAATTAGCATATATCGAAGGTGGTAGATTATTCTGTCAGGAAAGTGCAATTATTGATGTTGGGCAATTAGCAAAGGACGCTTCCTAACGCGCTCCAAGAAGAATATGACAATCTGAGACTTTGGCTAATCAATTTATATGCTTCAGAATTCAAACTATGGTAACTTTGTAAGCTACTCATTGACATGTCCTTTCTTTACTTCTGTAAGAAGGAATGTGTTGAGTGGCTCGAGCATTCTCTGTCAGTCCGTCAAAACTATTGAGAATGCTCGAGCCTATCTTTAAATGCAGATTTGTATTCAACTAAACAAATAAAAAACGATGGAAGTGCACTTTGTCTCCCGTCTAAAATCACCTCTAACTATTACACCTTATACTCAATTCGAAGGTATAACTAATTAACTTGATAATTAACGTACATTCCTACACAATAGAATTAACACAGGCATACACACCTGTGTTAATTCTTAAAAGGAAAGGTGTACCTTTATGAAAACAGCGGTATTAATGGAACGGAAGCTGTTTGATGGGATTATACATCAAAACAGTAAGACGGAGTTTTTAAGTGCTACAGACCTACTATTAGTGGGCAACAAGTTTAGGATTGGACTAGGACTTCGTCCTTTCGACTACAGGGTTTGGATGAGGGCAGCGCAGGTAAAAGAATTTATGCGTGAACTCGAGCACCAAGTAGGGGAAGCAGTATGGGTTCCAGCTCGAGGTAGAGGTCAGCACACTTGGTGTCACGCCTACCTATTCATTGATCTTGCTTTGGCGATAAACCCGAAGCTCAAAATAGAGGTTTACAAATGGCTATTTGACTACCTAATAAGGAGTAGGAACGAAAGTGGTGATAGCTACAAAGAAATGATAGGGGCGTTGTACTTCCACCACGGCAATAAATCAACATTTGGTAAATATACGCAAGATGTATGCAAGCGTATAAGGCAAACAGTGGGTGTTGACCCCGAAAATGAAAGTGCGTGGCAATCAGCGACAGAGGAACAACTAGCGCACAGAAACAACATCCACAATTCAATACGCATACTAGCTCGAGTACTACGAGACAATGAACAAGCAGTAAGACTTGGCATACTCGAGGCCAGTAGATAGTTATATTCCAGCTCGATGTGTGGAGGCTCGAGCTGGAATATGGGGATTAAGCCACAAAATCTGTACCCTTTTTATACCACTAAAATCTCCAACAAAGCAAGAGTTATCCAAATGTCTGGCTCTGCCGTAATACCTCCCAAAACTGCCTACTTTTCTAAATTAGGCTATCTTTCTGTCTGGCTCTGCCGTGCATCGTTGAATAGAAAAACAATACTTCAACGAATATTCCTTCCCTTCTTCTTTGCTATCATCTGACATGCTTTTGTTTATCATGTCTATGCTTTTGTGGTTTTCAATATTACTTTTCTTGGGATTTTGTTGGTTATTTATTTTTGTCTGGTGTGCATGATTTGAGCGCTCCTCCTAGAGCCTCTTGTGCACTTTCTTGTGCTCGAGTGCACTTCTAGATTTTTATGCATTTTCTTATGCTCGAGTGGTGGCACACTCCTAGGCTCTCCATTGGTCTTATATACCCCCATTGGTGCTTGTACACTCCCCCATTGGTGCTCGAGGGGGGGTAAATTCCAATTTCCAAAAATTTGGGGCGCAGATTTTTTTAGGGGTGAGGGGGCTGATTCTAAAAAATGATTTAGGGTAAAGTCTAGGGATGCTTGCCTGTTACTTACCCCCTTTCAAAGTTTTGATTTTTAATGGGTTTTCACACTATAAGCTCGAGCATTGCCCACCTATAATCATAACACTTCCATATACCACTTATTATCATCACTCTGAAAGATGTACGTGTCACTATCCTCTTCAAGCTCGAGCCCTATAATTGCACCAATAAAGCCTCGAGCTCATCACTGCGGGCCATATCTTCTAGCTCCCCCCTATCCCATGCCCCAAACTCTTCAAAGAAATCAATAACACTGCTTACATTCTCATCTGTTATGTAGCTTGTTTCACTCTTGGCGTACTCGAGCGAATTGTTCCATGTCAACATGTCAACTGCGCTACATTCGCTCCTAGTGTTATTACAGAGCCCACTAGCGGCTTGACCTTGCTTTCGTTCACTTGGTTTGTTATGTCTATAAGAATCATTTTTCTATCCTCTCTCTAGATAATGTATGCTCGAGCTGAACTCACCGTTACCATAACTCACTACTTGCCCTCGATATTCTACATACCATTTATGGGCTTTTTGATACACATGGAATCCTAGGCTATATTCCCTAGAGACTTGATTCATCCTTTTCTTTGTCGTGGCTGTGAACCAACCACCCGTGTTCAACTTTATGCTATCATCATCCCAAACGACTATATTTGCATTGTGATAGGTCACTAGCTGATACTTACTATGGTCCTCATGATAAGTGTCTACTCCTGACAGCTTGGTAATTGTTGCGTTTTCCATTTTGTACCTCTTTCCGCGCACTTGTTTTGTCTGTGCGCTTATAATATTATCTTAACTCGAGCACTCTTTCACCTCTAGGGACATATGTCCTTTTGCTATTTCTTTAACAGCTTTCTGACTCGAGTCCAAACTTCATATGATTTCGTTATTAGATAGGTGTTATCACCTTCTTTGTGCTCGAGTACCAAGCCTGTCTCCATTTCTCTTTTTACTAGCACTTTAAGCAGCTTGTAGGCTGCTAAAGCGCTCCTTTGCTGTATGCTAGTTCTACGTAAGGCACGATATGTAATTCCATACATATATATATAGTCATTTTTCTTATAGGTGATAAACATTTTACTCCCCCTCAATCTCTAGGTTTTTTACTTCCCTGACGACATTCCTTACGTTACCATCCATGTATATGGCTTGGCCTCTGCAGGTTCTTCCCCATACGTTCATTCCGAATACGGTTTGTACAACCTCATATTGTTGCTCGAGTAATTCCCTGAAACGATCACTGACAAACCAATGTTCATATATCTCTAGGGGATATTCCCCAGCATCTAGATCGAAATTCTCACATAGCTCACCATACGTGGTTTGCCTAGGTGCATTCACCCAAACAACCTCCCCATCCTCGTCCAAGACATTTACACCTTCTTTGGTGCGCTCGAGCTTATAGCCGCTATCTTGGAAACATGCCTCATAATCGTATTGGTAGAACAATTCTATGTATTGATCAATGAAGCCTTCTAGCTCTCGACATTCCTCCATCATCTCATTTGCACACCCGTATATATTGTCGTTAACCCATTGCCTAGCGATTTCTTGAAAATCCCCTTCGTCTACTATCTTCTTGTTGCTTGTTGCGTTTTCCATTTTGTACCTCTTTCCGCGCACTTGTTTTGTCTGTGCGCTTATAATATTATCTTAACTCGAGCACTCTTTCACTCAACAGGGTCAAATGTCCCTAAGTGAAGGTTGTCTAGTGCTTCCCACACTCGAGCTTCTTCTTGTGCTCGAGCAGCTTGATAGTCCTGAGAGGGAAGGAAATGTGTGTCTAGTTCAGAAATGAAGAGTGTGTTAATATTGGCCTGTATCATTTATGTCTCCTTTCCGGCTCGAGCATTGAGTGAGTGCTCGAGCCACTAAAATCTACCTGCTATACTCGTATTCGTATGCTTCTACTGCGTATGTGACTTGCTCGTGCTTGGTGTGCTCGAGCTTCTGAACTGCGTCCTTGGCCTGTTGGTAGTTATACCCTTTGGTAACATCAACCTTTTGGCCGTCCCTATAAGTCTTTACTACTTTATATAGTGTCATTTAAAACCTTCTTTCTGTGAGGTTAGAGCGTCTCACTCGCTTATAATGTTATCTTAGCTCGAGCACCCCTCACCCAACAGGGACATTTGTCCTACCCTCTATAAACATCTCACTGACGAACTTAGCAAATCCAAGCTCGTCAACGGTACTAGTATCATCTATAACGCCCCATTCACGCAGCAAACCTAGGTACTCATCTATAGAGTAGTCAAGAGGACATCTATGCTCCTTATCGCTGACTACATAACCAAATAGCCTATATTGGTGCTCCCAAATAGAATCATAATCTATACACTCGAGCACACTGCCCAAAGCAAACGCCTCATTAATCACACTGTCCAGTAGCTGCATATCCATTGCCAAATAAGCTTCCCTAGTGATTTTCCCTTGCTCGAGCCACATATCAAGGAACTCCAACGGACTTTCACCGCTATAATAGTCCTCGTGGTAGTAAAGCAGGGTTTCTATATCTACCCTATCTAAACATAGTTCCTGTGCCACATAACTCAAATCTTTTGCTGGTGGTATATTCATAATCTATCTCCTGTATGGACTCGAGCACCACTAAGCACTCGGCTATACATTCACAATACCCTTCTATATCCTCACCCAACAGGGTCAAATGTCCCACCCTCCACAAACTTCGTCAGGCTCGAGCATTCACAAGCAAGCAACCCCTCAAGCACTCGAGCATCCCTATGCAACCCCTTCAAATCAATCCTACCGCTAGTCCCTATCAGGACGCCTTCTACAATAATTCCCACCTCACTAATGCCGTCCCACACGCCTATTTCATCATTGTCTTTGATATTAAACCTATACATACTACCTTCTTTCTGTCCTACACGGACTCGAGCACCTTCGCGCACTCTTAATACCTAAAATATAGCTCGCTCTCGCAATTTCTAACAGAGTCAAATGTCCCTATTGATTTTCAACTCACTATATATTTTTAAAGTAACTACTATTAAAAAGTAAAGTAACCACTTCAAAAAGTGAAGTGACTCGAGCACTCCTTGACACTCAATCTAATTCACCCAAACCAAAGTTAAATAATTCGTCATTAAATTTACGTCAAAATCAATCCTTAGCAACCTAGAAAGTTTTCACATCTTCATAAAAAGATGTGAGAATTCCATGACGCACCTTACGTAGATTTAAAAACGTCAAAATATTCATCACTAACATATTTCTCAGTTACCCTGCCAAATATGTCTCTCTTTTCTACTATGAATGTTTTCACCTTATAAAACTCGTAATCTTCTTCTTGCCAAGGCTCAGGTAGGTTTTCCTCAACCTTCTTCATCTCTTGGTTGACAAGTCCTTGAATGACTTGCCTTATATTAACACTATCTTTATGCGCGGTTGGACGATCATTTATGTATATCATTTTATCGCCTTTCTCAAGCCTGTGATTAGGAGGTGCTATCTCCTTGACTCGACTATCCCCAATTTAGCTCGAGCACCAAAAACCTAACAGGGTCAAATGTCCCGGGTCAAATGTCTCTATAGAAAAATATTCACTTCACATATATTCAGATATAGAGTGCCTTGGCATTTAGCACTCTATATACAATCTTATAGGGGAAGAAGTGTTTACCACATTGTTAGGCATCTATATACTACACCTTTGCATTTGCTCGAGTCAATGTAGTGAGTGTACCTATGCCTAACTGCCCTACTCTGTGCGGTAGGGATAAGCCCCCAAGCTCTATCTATGAGGATTGGAAAAGTGCTGAGGCTTTTTTCATCACTATGACAATCTCAAAAGTGCTGGGGGGGGATTCTATGAAGCGCTACATCTTGGGGGATTTTTCTCGAGCACCTTTTAAACTCGAGCACTAACTATGCCAACTTATGGAAGAATCTTGCCTGTGAAGGCATAAACCCCAGCTTGGCAGTACCTAATGGTCCATCTCTATTCTTCCTCACAAGAACCTCGGCCTCGCCACAACTGTCACTTTTCGGATTATAATATTCATCCCTATAGAGAAACATCACAATATCGGCATCTTGCTCAATCCCCCCACTATCCCTCAAGTCCGACAATATCGGTCTCTTGTCTGGCCTACCTTCAGGTTTTCTTGACAATTGGCTAAGTGCAATTACGGGTACAGCTAATTTTCCTGCCAATTTCTTGAGAGACCTAGCAATATAAGATATCTCTCTCTCTCTGCTATCTCCATGCCTCGCTGGTGCTTCCACCAATTGTAGATAATCAACAATTACAGCATCAATCCTCCTCCCTATAGCCGCCCTCGTAGCTCTCTCTTGCAGCTCATCCACGGTAATCCCACTATCATCATCAATCAACAACTCCAAACCCTTCACCTTCTCAACTCCCTCACTAAAATGACCTCTCTCTCCTTGGCTAATCTTTCCCTCCTTCACCTTCTTCAAATCTAACCTAGAAATCTGCGACAATAACCTCATCCCCAACTCCTCTCTTGTCATTTCGAGGCTAAAAACCATTACCCTGACTCCTTCCCCCTCGCTCTCATACTTCTCATGACGGATACATTCCCTAAAATCCCCGTTGGCGGAGTTATTACAATCCTGCTCTTTTCCCGAATTAAAATCCCCAACAAAACTAGAAACTATTTCTCCTGTAACAGGATCAACTCTACATCCTCCATCCACTCGTTGCTCGTCCTCCACCTTATGCGATTTCTGTCCACAAAGCTCGAGCACTAAAGACATAGCAAAGGCAGTCTTCCCCATGCTGGGTCTTGCTGCCACAATATTCAAATTCCCATCAGCGAACCCACTAATTATCCCATCCAACAAAGGGAACCCACTCTTCAAAACCTTTACCCCCCTTCCTTCTTCAACATCCCTTTGTCTAAGCTCCAACATCTCCCCAACTTCACTAGCAGATACCCAATTATCCTTCGTTCCTACCCCTCTCCTCAATTTCAATAAATCATCCTCCGCAGTCGCCAATACCTCCTCCACACTCTCATTGTCGTAAGCGCTACTCGTTATCTTCCTCCCCCACTCGATAACATTCCTTAACCTCGCTTTCTCCACCACAATGTCCACATAACTCTGGAAAAAAGCAGCAGTGCCTTGTCCTTCCATCAACCCAATAAGGTAAACAGCCTCCCCAGCTCTTGCCAAGTTCCCGTTAACCCTCAACTTGTCCACAACAGTCACTAAATCCACCTCTTGACCCTCCTCATAAAGAGAGCCAATAGCGCGATAGATCAACCTGTGCTTTTCCAAATAAAAATAATCCTCCCTACAAGCACTAAAAACATCCCCAATCACACTCTGGTCTAACAACATGGCCCCGATTACGCTTTGTTCGGCCAGCACATCTTTTGGAATCTCAGTAATGTTTGTACCCATTTTCGGAAAACCTCTTTCTTACTCGGAAATTTTTTCGGAAGTTTTTGCATTCGGAAATTTTTTCGGAAACTTTTTTCATTCCGTTCGGAAACTTTTTTGCATTCGGAAATTTTTCGTGGTATAATCCACTTCGGAAACAATTCTGCATTTCCCTAGAATTTCCGCTCAAATCGCTGAGGTTTGATTTCAAACCTAACGTAGGTATCAAAACACCTAAAATTATTTTGCGCGGATTCTAGGCATACCCTATCAATCATACGGGCATGTTTCAAATTACTTCACACCCCCAATCATTCACTTAGCCCCTCCAAATCCCTGATCGAAATGTCAACGGGTTGCCCAAATTGGTCCTCACAGAAGGCCCAAACATGGTCAAAGCCCCTAACGTGGTAGATGTTCCCATTCCCCAGATGCTTGGCTTTTCCCCCAACAGAGAGGGATTCGTTGGGTCTAAGGTGAGGAGGAGTTTCTTCCTGCTCGAGCTTCCCCTTCAAATACGAAGACAAATGGCTGCTCGTATGCGGGTTTTCTAAGAAATCTATAAATACAAACAATGGTTTTTTCTCGGCAGAGGCAGACATAAGCACAGCCTCATCCCATGTCAACTTCAAAGATTGCTCGGAAAAACTCGCGTACCACCTCACCATGTTTTCCTCGACAGAAGAATACCCCGCCTGATACGAGCCCAATAACCTCTTGAAAAAAGCTCGAGCTTCGTTTTCAGCGTTGGGTTTGATCTTTCTTTCCAAGAAGTCAAACACCTTCTCCTCTCCACTCCGCCCTGATGTAACAATCGGCGGATTTGTGCTCGAGCTTTCAGTAGAAATATGCTCAGAGACTTTGGAATTCTCTGGCTTTGCCGCGATTTCTCCTTCCAAAACACCCTCCTCCCCACCTTCTTCATCCGCCGACAGTCGAGGAGAGGGGGTAAAAGGAGCAAAGGCTAATGCTGGAGCCGTGCACGATTTGGTTTCGGTGGACAAATCGGTAGTTTTTGTTTGCTCTTGGGGGTTTTGTTTTTCGCTGGAAGAATCAAGTAAGGAATTATACAAGCGGGATATTACTTTCTTACTTACTATACACTTGTTTTTATTGTATTTCTCTTTTTTTTCTTTAGGCGGCTGTGAGCACTGTCCTAGAGGGGAAAAATAGCCTACAAAAGGGTCGGGCCGCGCTCCTTTTATAGGGTTAAAAGGGTCGGGCCGCGCTCCTTTTGAAGAAGTAAAATGGGTGGCATATGACCCTTTTATTTTAAAGGGGTCGGGATGCGCCACTTTTGCTTGGTTTGCGTTACCTGGTGTGGTTTCTCCATTGAAGTTGATGATTTTATATTCGGTTCTATTACCACGTCCCTTGCCAGATTTATAGTCTATCAATCCCTTCTGCTTCAGGGATTTTAGGCTTTTCTTTATTGAGGTTATACCCAAATTGGTAATCTTAGCCAAGTCCTCATGGCTTGGTTTGTACGGAAACTTTTGATTTTCTCTACCTTTTGTGTTTCTGTATAGTTGTATCCATAATGTTAGCTCGATGCTTGTTAAAGTCCTTGCCACTTCATCAAGAAAACTGTTTGGTATACTGGTAAAACCTTTCATTGTTCTTCTCCTTCAGGTAAATCAAAGATAGTATATTGTGATCTATTTCTACTACTGCGCCCTGGGACGTAGTCTATCAATCCCTTCTCCTTTAGTGATTTCAGAGTCCTTTTCACGGAACTTACACTCAAATTAGTGAGCCTAGCCAAGCCCTCATGGCTTGGCCCATTCTGACACCTCTGAGTTTTCACTCTTGCGTATAGATGTATCCATAATAGTTGCTCATTTGCTGTTAGGGCCGTCCCCACATGGTCAAAGAAAATATTAGGTACGCTGGTATATTCCACTTTATACTCCTTAATAAATATGTTATCATCCTATCTACTTTCCCGTTTTTTTGGTCTCTTGTTCACAACCAAGAGACTTTCTATTACCTTATCACACACTCAATGCTCGAGTGTGTGCTCGAGCAAAAACAACATCTCTTGACTACACATATGTATAAGCTCTATAATAATTACGAAGTAACGCAGCACACGAAAAGCTTTTTCATAGTTTCTCAACCTTAATTCGGAGGTTGAGATGTCTATTGCCTATCAACTGTTTTATCAAACAACCATATGGCTTTTGATGCTCTGTCCATACATTTCTGATCTATATGCATGTGCATCACAGGTTTAACTAACGTATATACATTGATAGACCCACCACTGCTCCTGCTTCCCGGTGTGGTCGTAATCAAACCCTTCTCCTCTAGCTTGTTAACAGCTCTAACGACAGTGTCCCTACCTAATCCACATATACCCCTAAGACCACTATAGCTAATCTCTACAGAATTGCAGTCACACTCAGAGATAAGTTCGCTTAACCAATAATACACAGACTTCTCGCTAGGCCTTAAATGAAACATGACTTCCCTAACGTCATGAATTTCTATTTGCTCGAGCATAATGCTGTCTTGTAAGTCATTTGTCATGGTGTCACCTTCTTCTTGTTAGTTATTTCATTTAAATCGTACTTAATAGGTGTGTTCTCATTCCCGAATCGAATTATCTTGTTATTCGGGAATATAACATGCTATCATTAAACCCACTTTATTTATATGGATTATTTGTGTGGTGATTAATCACCACACATAGCATAAACCCTCGGTAGGTGTTAGGTGTTGTCTCCTTCCCAACTAATCCTCGATTGGGTATGGTTTTCATTCTTTTCCTTTCTCAAGCTTGGGTTTAGGAGACGTTATCTCCTTGGCTTGACATGCTTTTTATTCTTGCGCTTTTTTGGAGATTTTATTAGGGTCATTTGTCCCGTATTTTTATTTTGTAATGATACGGATTTACACAGAGTGTATTTCCACACCGATTATAAGCGGTGAACTTTGTGTCCTCACAAGGTGTTAGTGTGCGTTGGATAACATACCTGTGTGGCAGAATCCTTTTCTTAGCTCCTGATAAGACTAAGCAACCGTATGTATTGCCGTCTTTTTGATTGTTCATTGAAGCGTAAGGCCAAGTTATACACTTACTCCCATCAGTGATGTTGGCCTTAATCAGCTTTATTTGCCTGTCAACCCACCTCTTAGGCTCGAGCCACTTAACACCTTTTTCGCACAAGGGGTCTCCATATTTCCACTTCCTAAAATAATGATCTCTACAATAACCCTTGGCCTCGTGTTTCTCGTTACAGCCATCTACTTTACAGCCTGTAACACGAGCAACCTTGCCCAGTCTCATTATCTTGCCGTGTCTTTTAGTTTGGTTGTAATGAACCGAACAATACCCCTTGCAGTGATGTTGCTCATGGCAACCTTCAACCTTGCATGTTTTCCCTTTCCTCACTTCCCCCCCTCCAGATCTTTGGTGAGCCAACGCCATGTAAGTCCAGTCCTAATATTGTTGATTGCTGATTGGCTTACACCATACTTATTTGCTACCGAGGCTGTGCTTATTGAAGCATCTAACTGATAGATTTCTATAGCCTGTTCTTCAGTTAGTTTTGCAGTCTTAACTGCGCTAGTCGGCTCCTTGTTGCTACTCGCATATTTTATATCGTAATGATATGGGTTAACGCAAAGCCTATTCCCACATTTGTTTTTAGCCCGAAAGTTTGGTTTGTACGGTGGGATAATTGTATGTTCTATAACATATCTATGAGCAAACCAGCGCTTTCTGTCTAGACAAAGCAAGTGTCCACAGACATGTCCATATCTATCGTTGCTCCGTGCATAAATCCATAGAATACAACTCTCCCTATCGAATTTTCCCCCTTTTATTCTTTGGATTTGTTTATTAGCCCATCTTACAGGCTCAAATGAATCAGCAGTCCTCTTCTCAAGAGGGTTTCCATACTTTAGGTGTTTTTTATAGTGCGCTCTACAGAATCCTAAAGACTCCTCTTTATTGTCACACCCTTCAATCTTACATATTTCTGGGTGTTTTTTCCCTTTTTCGACTCGAGTTATTCGCCCATGAAAACGCACTTGATAATAATGTCTACTACAATACCCTTTTGCAAAATGCTTATCATCACATCCATCTAATTTGCAAACTTTCATATCAGTCACCTTTCATAATACTGTTCAAATAAACTGCCCACAGGCAGATTCTCTTGTGAGTAGGCACGTTGAAACTTGACTATGTTATTATCAGTCATTGCTTTACTTCCTTCTAGAGTTAACCTTAATTTCCTAGTTATAGCTAGGAAGTTAACTTTTATTAGATTAGCATACCAATCAACTTATGCCACTATCTCATTTTCAAACCTCTCATGAAAAATGTTGACGAGAAATGTATTATGAATATGCGTTTTCTATGGTTATTAACACAGGTAGCAGGATTTGATTTCCTAAGCAGCTATTTAACTGCTACCTATGGATTTGACTCATTAGGCTTAGGTGGGTTATATTATTCACACACAACAACCTTTCTTTAGAATTGGCAATAATCACCTTGCCAATTTTCTATAAATTAGCACAGACACAATACCTAGTCAAAGTTTTATGCTACTATGCAGTATGAACAGTATGATACTCAC
Organism: Trueperaceae bacterium; assembly: GCA_965223045.1. Classification (GTDB taxonomy): domain Bacteria; phylum Deinococcota; class Deinococci; order Deinococcales; family Trueperaceae; genus CBDCVN01. The sequence goes on along the minus strand of CBDCVN010000005.1, from coordinate 31,538 downwards.
ATCAATGCTTATGCTAATGTTGCTATGCTCATGCAACAAAACCAACACACTTTTGGTATCGGAAAGTTTTCTTTACGTGGTAGTTCCGCAAGATATTCTAAGTGTGGATGTATCTACGAGCAAGAAGGAAACGCTTAATATCAGTTTTGAGGGAATAATTGTTTTCAAAAATACAAATTCTATCAAATTGAATGTTTTTGTTGACGAGAAGTTGGCTGGTTATGCTACCCTTAACGATCCCTCACCTAACACTCCTGAGTATGAGCAAGTATTGTTTAGATTTGGTGAAAGCATAGAGATCCCAAAAGGAGATAATCAGATAATATCTTTTACAACCTCATCGGAAGAAAAGAACCATAGCTATATCACCGCCTTTAAAATAGAGATCAAAAATCAATGAGTATATCTTTTTAGGCAATGTTTGCAAATCGGGAAATCTATTTCTGTTCCATGTCTATCTAGCATAAAAGTTGATAGCTTGAAGTTGTGGCTCATCTCATTAATTAGCTTCACCCCGACCTTGGTCTTTCTAACTACGCCTATTCTGGAAGCAAAGTCACATAGCTGAAATACGCATTTCTTATTCTTGTCGTATTCCTCTCTCCCTACAATATGCCATTTAGCTTCCCAATATTTATCCTTGCTTGTCATCACTAGCACCACATCTTCAGGTGGTCTTAGTCTAAGTGGTTTCATGACCATATATTGCCTTATTTACCCCCAGTTAGTAAAGTTTTTTATCTAGCAACCTCCAGTAGTTGCCTCGAGAGTCCAAGTGCTATACGCATAACCTCTCTCTTATTAACCCCCCTACACCCTCTAACCATATCCTGATACCTCACTATCGCCACGAAATTGCCACTTTCCTTGTCTTTGTACCTTAATATGTACATTATTTAACCCTTCCTAATTCTATGGATGATACTAAAGATTTTTTAGGTAGAACGTTTTGCTTTGGGATTTTATAGCCAGTGCCTTTACATGTGCTGCATTTGGCTGAAGCTTCTTTGTTTTGGTAGAGCCTTCTATCAATGTAGCCTTCTCCATCACAAGCCACGCACACCTTGTCGAAGTAGTTTTCTGTAAACCTTGTCACTTTAATCACCTCTTATATGGATTTCAAAAGCTGCTTAAGCTTTTGTTAATACCAACGATAAAAGGTGCAGAAATTTTTCAGTAGGGTCAAATGTCCCAATGCAATGCCCTTTGGCTGAGACATTGCATTTCCTCTTAAAAAAGGAGGTGAACTACATCAGAAACACATACTAGAAAAACATTATTATTGTAATATAATCTTATGGAGAATTCAACCGAGGGAAAATATGGTAGCTAAAGCTAATCATCTGTGGCAAACGGGGCAAACCGTACGCATACGGTTCAATGATGGTGACATGTCCTGGCAAATGGATGTGAAGGCGTGGGCACAGGATATACTGCAGCACGCAAACCTACGCTTTCTTTGGTTTCACTACTATTGGCCAAAAAGTCCAAGGTACGAGACAGACATACAAATCAGCTTTGGTGATGGTGATGAAAAAACCAAGTGGTTAGTTGTGTCGCCTGTGGGTACAGAAACATATATGCATCCAAGCATCACCAATGGGATGAAGCTAAACGCCGTGGCAACCGCGTTTAAAGAGGTAGAGGTAATAAAAACGGAGCTACGGGAACGTGGTATTAGAAAAGAAATGGGTACGGAACCCCTAGCTGAAAACGAATATGCAGACACACCTAAAGAATATCTAGAATACCTAATCGAATACTACCTAAATACCGCGAGGTTTCAGGTTAGGCACGAATTTGGTCACGCCCTAGGGCTTTGTCATGAGCAAAGGCATCCTGAGAGTGGTATTCCGTGGGCTAACCCTGAACAACATACTATGAGGGTTCAAGATGTAATTTGTACTGGTTATGATCCTGCGAGTATCATGCATTATCCGTCACAGCAATACGAGCAGCACATAAAAGAAGGCGAAAAAACACCTTTGATTAAATCGAACTATGAACTATCTGAAGGGGATATCAAAGGGATCAGAATGTTATATCCCCTAACCGTGGGGAAAAGAGACATACCTATTGCTTGGGAAGGAATGACAACGAACACATGAAAAAAGCTCTACTAGTAGGTATAAACAGATACAAAACAGCCCCACTAAGAGGCTGCGTAAACGATGCCAAAAACCTATACGGCCTACTCACTAACCTCTTTGGTTTCGCCCGGGACGATGTAAGGGTAGTTTTCGATGAGAGGGCAAACAAGGCAGGCATCATCAAACGCCTCAAAGATTTGGTTAGCGGTGCTAAAGCAGGTGACAGTCTATTCTTTTCCTATAGCGGCCACGGTTCACAAGTCAGAGATCGTGATGGTGACGAGAAGCTTATGGACGGCGTAGATGAGATTCTTTGTCCCTATGGTATTGATTTTGACCGTGCTGATACGTATATCACTGATGACGAGCTGTACAACATCTTTAGTAAGCTCCCTGAAGGTGTGAAGCTGACTGTGATTCTTGATTGCTGCCATAGTGGAACAGGCATAAGGAACATGAAAAAGTTTGAAGGTGTGACCGAGATTGTGTCACGTTACTTGGAGCCACCCCTAGACATTGCTATGCGTACTCTAGGACGTGAGTTTAAGCCAAAAGGTATTCAAGCCTTTTCTGCAGATAGGCTATTTAAGGCTGACGTCACTCTTTGGAGTGGCTCGAGATCAAACCAAACTTCCTCCGATGCAAATTTCGGAAAAGAAGGTTACGCAGGTGCTTTTACTCACACCTTTTGCAAACTTATTAGGGCCGCAAATGGAGACGTAAACCGTGCTGACCTTTTAGACAATGTTCGCCAAATCCTTGATGGCTATGGTTTTTCACAGGTTCCTCAACTCGAGACCAAAAATGCAAAGGGAGGAGTGTTTAGTTGAGCGTGTCGAAATGCGCAGGATGCCTAAAACTAATAGTGAAGCAGTTGAACTTTTAAAGAGACGGGCTTATAGACTCCCATTTGGGGAGCTTATAAACATATACAACTTTGAAATAGCTACAGGTGCATCGGTAAAAGATGCGTTCTCAACGGCTATGAAAATGGATAGAAAATCAATTAACTGCCCTTCTGATGTAAAAATTAAAACAAATTATGTAAAAGTTGATCGTGCTATAATAAAAGAAGGCTAACCTGCTTGAACAGGAAATTACAGCCTAGAAAGAAGTCAATTTATGGCTGATATAATAACACACAATACAAATCAATTGGTGATACTAGTTGAAGGTGAGGCTCGAGCGGACAGTAGATTGATATGTCAAAAGCTTAGCATAGCCCACGGCCCCTTTTTAACAAATATAATCCGTAAGTATCAAAAGGATTTTGAACAATTTGGACACCTCCATTTTCAAAATGGAAAACCCAATAAACAAGGTGGTAGACCTGAGCTTTATGTTTTATTGAATGAAGATCAAACTAACCTAGCCTTAACTTATGTAAGAAATACAGAGGAAGCGAGAGTTTGTAAGATTGACCTAATTAAAGCTTTTAGTTTTTATAAGCAACAAGTTCAGCAACCAAAATCGCAAGCAGAATTAGCATTAATGCATTCGCAGATATTGGTTGACCAAGAACGAAGACTGGCAAACTTAGAGTCAAGGCTCGACAACACTCCCATCTCTATAGACGGGCAAAAAGAAGGCCACTTACACAGCCTTTTGTCCAGTTATGGAAGGAGGATAGGCAATTACAGCGTTGGTTATAACAAATTCTATGAGCACTACAAGATAGGTAGCTACAAGCAACTACCTCTAAGGTTGTATCCTGAAGCTATTGAGTTGGTCGAAAGTTGGCACGATAAGATGACCCTAGGAGAAAATAGGTTATTTTAATGCTATAATAAAAAAATAGCTCTACTAAGGTGAGAGCAAAACCACTTTATCCAGAGTGGTTTAATCCTAAGCTTTTACCGATAGAAAGTCAAAGAGAGCTAGAATAGGAAAATATGATTAATTCAATTGTTAAGTTTGAAGGCATCGAATTAAATGTCGATTTTGAGGCTGAGGAGATATGGGCAACTCAAGATGAGTTGGGACGCATGTATAGAGTTACCAGAGAAAACATAACGATTCATATTAATAACATTTATTCAAGCGGAGAATTAGAATCAGGAAGTACATGTAAGGATTCCTTACGTAGCGATTCGCTAGGCAGGACAAGGAAAATCAAGGAATACAATCTGGACATGATTTTATCTCTTGGCTATCGAATCAACTCAGATGTAGCAATGAGATTTCGGCAATTTTCTAATGAACTATGGAAAAGAGAACTAAAGCCCAAGATAGAACCAAGCCCCCTAGACTTGGCTGAGCAAATGTTGCTAGCTTTGAAAAGCCAAGACAGCAGAATCAGTGAAATAGAAGATAGACTAGACAACACACCAATCTCCATAGACGGGCAAAAAGAAGGCCATCTTCACAGCCTTCTATCTAGCTATGGCAAAAGAATAGGCAACTACAGCGTTGGTTATAACAAATTCTATGAGCACTATAAAATAGGTAGCTATAAACAGCTACCGCTAAGATTATATTCTCAAGCCATCGAGTTAGTGGAGAGTTGGCATAGACAAATAACGTCAAGAGAAAATAGATTGTTCTAGTTAGACAAAAGAAAGCTAATCTGTGCTAAGATACTTTTCTCTGAGTAGGTGCGCAGAAAAGAAAGGAAACTAAAGCTTAGAATCTCCTTGGAGCTATTTTTTCTTTGATCTGCTACAACCCCGTACGTGTTTGCTTGAATCATAAAATTTTGCACCTACTCTTCTAATCTATCCCAGACAATATATGGGTTATTGTATCTACAGTAAATGCATTACCTATCATCTTGTATCTTTGGGTTTTACTAACATGGTTTGTGTAGTTATCTGGGATAGTTTGAAGCCTCTCGCATTCTAGAGGCGTGATATAACGGTAATATTCATTACTCCCAAGACTTTCAAACACGTTTGTGTAGTAATCTACTAGTGATTGGTCGCATTTTTTTGTTATCCTAGTTGGCCTATCTGGTATACCAAAAAATCTTTGACTACTGTAATTTTTGTAATGGCTTGCTTCTACCATTTGCATTTTATCCGAGTTATTATACACCCTCAATTTTTTACCCTTTCTTGTCCCATGTGCGGCAAGCCATTTGATTGCCCTATCGGAATAATAGAACTCTCCATTCATTTCTAAGCCATATTCAGTAGTCCGCAATCGTGATAAAGGATTCTCAACAAGATGCCTATAGCTAAAATTCGTAGTAATAATAATTCGTCCTACACACAAATTTGATAAGTGATCAAAATCTATTTTAGATCAACTCTTCAGTTTTTTCTCCATTTTGCGGAGTACTGATATTCTCTAATATCACCCCAAGTAATAGACATATCTTTAGGTTGGGATACGCTAGGTATATTAGTCCAATAGAGCCGTTTTCTAGTCTGTGCTGATACCAGATTACTATTTATCATTATTGGTTCAACACCCAGCCTATCAGAAATTGCATCTTGATAATCTTTTTTCATTACTACGTTTTCTAATAGGAAATAGGAGGGTTTTAGCAGTTTTAGGATTCTTTCAAATTCAAAAAACAATTTTGATCGAGGGTCGCTGAAGTTTAGCTGTTTACCAGCGAAAGAGAAGCCTTGACACGGACTACCGCCAATGATTAGATCGAAGTGGGTTAGTGGCGGAATGTGAAAAACGCTTATTTCCTCTACAGATGGCAATAGAATGTTATCAGGGTAGTTAGCATTGGCCACTCTAAGGGCGTACTGATCTATTTCACTAGCATAAGTTGACCCTTAAGTTGGCTCTGTCTAGCGCTATCCTAGCGCAGGATATCCCATCAAACAAACTTAGGATATTCAATCTTTACCTGACGTTTCTTTTTCCACTCATCCTCACAACCCTGACAGCAAAATATCCGACCTTTTTCTTTGGAATATATATAATTTATGCGCTCACACACATCTTCAGCGTCATCAATGAATAAACATTCGTACTCAGTAATTTCATCATAATCACCACAATTTTCACATGTGGCTCGAGCTGCTTCCACTTCAAATACTTCAAAGGGCATACAACGACCTCACAATTTCTGTAAAAATTCTCTAGCCCTGGTACGCTTCATATCCGACCTATTAAGATCTTGTTTCATTTTTTCGATATCCAGATAATCTCTTATGTATTCCATCTCAGTAGCAGAAAAATTTCGCGCGTTCAATATATTCTCCTCAAAGGCTGAATATGCCATTGGAACTATCGATTGTATTATTCCTGCCATAGCTTCTGCATACACCCTTATCTCATATTGTGCGTGGTCATCCAAGCGTAGTTTTAGGAACTTGAACAGATTATTTAGATCCATTTGCCAATACATTTCTGTGTAAACACTCAAAGGTAAATTCACTCGAGCTAGCTCTCGAGCTACCCCAAAATTGACATAGTTTTCGTACTTTTCATAGGCGTCAATTTGACCTTTTTCAAAAGATGATTGCAGCATTTCTGCTAACTTGCGTATAAATGGCTGACCCCTACCCTGCTTATTATTCTTGGATTGCCTACATATTTTATCTACCTTGGGTAAGTAAAAATCATCCTCAATAACACTATACCTACCGCTAATCTCATTCACTCGAGCCGTTCTATGCCTTATCAATTGCCTGCAAACAAAAATAGGTAACTTGATATGGAACGTAAACACTACTTGCTCAAAGGGTGATGTGTGGAAATTCCTCATTAGATAGTCAATTAGCCCAGCATCTTCACTTACGGATTTCGTGCCTTTGCCATATGATACTCGAGCTGCTTGGACAATCCTAGAATCATTCCCCATATGGTCCACCAGCCTAACAAAACCTTTATTCAACACTTCAATTTTCATCAATAAATCTCCTCAGAAACTCAATGGCTTTTTCATTACTAGTAAAAAGCAGGTCGTGATGGTTGGGAAAACAGATAAATGCAGCAGTAGATGATCCTAGTGACTCTTGTAGCTGACCTGCTTTACTATCCAGCCTAAAAGACCACCCAGCGATGCACTGATCCCAACCTTCAGACACCTTCAATCTATGAGGGTGGTTTACAACCTCGTCAGCCACCAGCTTGAATAGATAGTTCTCATTAGGTATTTCTAGGGAAAATCTTGCGCCATTAAGATTCGCCATATGCAGTTGGCAATATCTTAATTTCGCGCCCCTTAAATCAGAATTAGAAAGGTTGGTTTTTTGGAAACATGTACCCATAAGGTTGGAGTTTCTAAGATTCGCCCCTGACAGGTCTAAGTTCTGCAAATCAGCCTTTTGTAAATCTACTTCCTTATCAGGATACCTACCCCTCCACCTATTCCAAGATGTCACTTTGTAGTTTCTTATGAATCTAACCAGTTTTGTGTTCATCGGTTTTTTCAAGCTCGAGCTTATTTAACCTCGAGCTAAGAGTGTTGATTTGGGATTCAAATAGAATCCTGAGACTATCCACAGCAACCTTGTATTCTCTCCTAAGTTCTTCTATCCTGAGCTCGAGTTGGTGTATTTGCTGGTCCATAGATTACCCAATTGATATTTCAGAATTTGGATACAACTTCTTCTGATTACCACTTAGCATTGTGGCGGTGTACTCACCTTTGGAGCTTTTTGTGAGGAACTCGAGCTTAGCTCCATCGTACCTACAAGTACTAAGCATGCCACTTAGTAGGTTGGCAATATCAGAGCATTCAGAAATACTTGTTTCATCACTCTGCAAACGGGCCACTAGTGGTTGTGTAAATTCATGCAGGAGACTGACCTTCATCGGCCTAAATCCTCAAATGATGGTCTAGCTTCTTCATCCTGCGGTACAAAGCCATCAAACGCGTTGCTATCTACCGCTTGAAACTCTCCATTTTCGTCAATCTTGGCCTGATTCTTCAGTATGGAATTTAACCCCACAACTAGGGCCTTCACCTCACCTCTAGTCAGCTCTGTGAAGCTTGTGATGTCTCTATAGATGATAGCCTTAGCTATTGATTTGTTATCCATAGATATCCCAGCATCTTTAGCCTTCCTAGCTACAGTTTTGTGTAGCTTTGAAGCCTCCTCTGCGGTTAGTAACACAGAATCATTTTCTGTATCATCTTTGGGTTGCTGTGCTTTTGCTTGAACCTGAGTTAAGGGTTCATTTTTTTGAGGGCTTAACTCATTATTCGCCCTAGCTTCGCTTAAGGCTTCAATGTTGACTGGGCCTACCTTAGTCACGGCATCACTGTGTTTAACAGCATCTAAAGAAAACGCCTTCTTTCTAGCCCCAGACTCTGCTGTTTTAGCTAACATTCCACAAGGATCGCTTTTCCAAAAGCTGTTGGGTGTACCGTCTCTTTTAACACTGACACTTTGCTTGTAGTAGGATGTGGACCAAAGAGGCTCCCTAAATCCTGTACGCATCACACCCACCTTAGCTGCAAAAGGGGGATTATCACTAGTCCATAGGTCGGTCCAATTTCCTTGATCGTCAGCAAATAATGGTCCAAGTAGCCCCTCAAACTCCCCACTCCTCTCAGAAATTGCTCTCCAACCCTCCACACCTATCTGCGTAGACAAAACTTTGTCTCCATAGCTATTTCTAACCACGGCATAAATTTGGTCTAGGAATGGGTCTAACTTATACCTGCGACACTGCTCTAGGAATAGGTGAAAATCCTCCTCTCTTACGATCTCTGAGCATTTAGTTACCCTCAATAGTTTCTTTTGTTCGTCAGTAAATTCCATCTACTTCTTTTCCTTTCTTTGGAATCGCTTCTTTATCAACTCTCTCTCTCTGTCTAAGCCTACCAAACCCTCGATATTTGGTACGCAATACTTTGGGACTACTACTAGCTCGAGCTCTAACGCCTCGAGCGCTCTGGACCATATAGTGGGAATAGGGTGACTTCTAGTGGTTAGCAAGTTGTTTAGATTTTGCCTAGTCATGCCTAAAGCCTTTGCTAGTTGGATTTGTCGCACCTCCTTCTTGTACATCTCAAATCTAATCTCATGAACTATCGCATCCCTCACGGGATTATTATATCCGTCCATATCAAAATTGTACAGCATTTGATTTACAAAGTCAAATATGTGATTAGCAAAAATTAGAGCCGATCATGCACAAGCAAGACACAATCGGCATTTTAGAGTGGCAAAACTCAATTGGAACTATACCACCTAGTCCTCATAATTGCAATCTACCACACCTGCCTAAAAGAGTGCCCCTTCCTTTAGTTATGGGGGTGAATTTTAGGAATTTTTCAGAGAAAAATTTTTCTTTGTCATGCAACAACACCTCCTAAAATGTTATTGTTAATTTGTGCTTAATTGCACGGCGATAGGGCGCTATCGCTTGGATTAGACGCCGTAAGACGTGACCATAGTTATGCAAGCGTTGCTTGACTCCTCAGAATCCCCTGCCTTTAGGCATGGGGTATGCGTCAAGTGCTATAAATGGGTTATGGAACCATTTCAGATAATAATAGATGTACAGCCTAGGCCAATAAAAAACAATCAAAGCATTGTTTATAATAAATACACTAAAAAGCCAATGATTGTGAAAGACCTTGCGAGGAGTTCTTTCCTAGATGAAGCTCGTTTAAAAGTTGCAAGTCAACATAATGGAGGTGTACTAAAAGATAGGGTAGACATACAGGTTAGGTTTAGATATTCAGATTTGAGAGTGCCTGATAGTGACAATGCTCTAAATTTCGTTTATGACGCAATTAAAGGTATTGTGATTGAAGATGACAAACCACAATACATAGGACGAACTATTATAGAGGATATTTACTTAGACAGGAACAAGCAGCCACAAATAGAAATGGCGTTCACAAAGTCAGAAAAGAGTTGGAGTGATGTTAAAATTGGGAAATGAATCAGGCATCAGGGGGCGCTTATCCAATTTAGAGCCTATGAAGATACATAGAAATCTCGAGTTTGATATGTGGCAGATGTCAGAGGATTATTTATATCCTATTGGAATGGGGGTTGTGATAAATATCCCTAAAGGCTACGTCACAGACCTAGTTTCGTTACCGCCTGTTGCATGGCTAGCAATATCACCATTTAGATTATCTGTGGTAGCGCCGATGGTTCATAATCTGTTGTATTATCTCAAGGGTAATTTGGAGGCTCCGTATCTACATATACACACATCATCAATATTCAAGGTTGACAGACCTTTAGCCGATAAAATATTCCTAAATATTTTAGTTGAAGAAGGTGTACCTGTATTTAGAAGGAACGTAGCATACAGGAGCGCCAGACTATTGGGGTCTAGCTATTGGAATAGAAATAGCCTCTGACAAGGCAGAGGCTATAATCAACTATACACTAGAGAGTCAGGATTTAGTTTTGAGTGTAGAGGAATACCCTTACATCGGAACTAATTCCATCTGAGCAGAGATTGAACTTAGTGGTTCCATCAGGAACAGCAAGTTCAATCTCTGGACTACCACTAGGTATTGTGTATCTCAGTGTTCCTGAGCATGCAGGATCATCACCAAAACTGATGTAAATCTGGTCAGCACTTAAGTTGGTAACTCTTGCACGATTAAACGGCGAGGTGGTTACAGAACTTTCTGTGTTAGCAACAGGGTCAGTAGTTTCTACATTACTGTATACCCAAGTTACGCCTGGCACGCCTGAGATTGATTGACCTGTTGGGTCGCGTGGGTCAGAAACAGTGATTAGCTTAGTCTCTCCATCAAGCCAAGTGTAGCCACTAAATGATTGAAGGGTGGTCCAAGTTACTCCACCGTCACCACTAACACAGACATCAAAGTCTGTTGGCATATTATCAGAAGCGCCAACTGCACTACCAGCAGACAATTCAATAGCTGTAATGGTAGGCACTTCATAACACAATTGAGCGCCAACATATGGATCGTTGGCTACTAGGCCACCATTCCACACGGTTGCTAAATTGTTGTCGTTGATATTACTCTTAGTGCCTTCATTGGTATTGACGAAGATTCCAACATTTTGCGCATCAGGATTTGATTCACCTGTTGCAGCAAGGTCAATGAGGTTATCATTACCACTGATGATTTTAACCTCAGCAGGTTCAAAATCAACAGCTCCACCTTGTAAGGCAGTGGGTTTGATAGCGACAATGTTTGGGAATACTTCGTTACACGCTAAGCGTCTTAGAGCGCCACGTACCCATTGAACCGTATAAGTTCTGGTAATGGGTAGGTTGCTAGATAGGTCAGGCGTAATATCGCCCTTATCAATGATCTTGCCTCTACCAGCTAAACGAGAACCAGCATCGTCAGCAAAAACAAAAAGAACATCATCAGCTTGGTCGTAGTAAGCGTCATCAACCTTTTTAGTGTTGTTGGGCTCACCAGTGAGCGGGTCAACACAGGGAGGTTCGATTAATCCAAAGGTTAACTGACCTCCATCTTCTTGGTTGAAGATTTTCTTACCACAAGTTGTGTCGAGCTCTTCGTTTAGTGTAGTGAATGACAAACTCACATCTACAGCACAAGCAATTGTGTTGGCGCAATTACAAAATAGGTCTAGGCTACCTAACTCAGATGCAAGAGCAATATAGAGCTTAGAATTATTTGACCTATTATCAACCAATTCCGGGTTGCAATCGCCAGCCTGTGTTACTTGCCACGGTAATCTGTTATCACATAAACAGCTTTCCAATTTATTTGTTCCTTTCTACAGGAATGAAAAAACATTATCTTCTGGGCTTAGGTTATAATTAAAAGCTCTGTTAACGACTATTCACCTCCTAAATGGGTTATGGGGTTGCTGTTACCTGCGCAATTAAAACGGCATCTGTAACAACCGCAGTAGTCGAAGCATTAGTTGTTCGAGCTTGCAATCTAATAATAGGCTCATCCACGGTTGTCACATACAGCTCATGGATCATTGAGTGCTCCCTTAGAAAAACTGCAGAGTCTCCTGGGAGCGCCGAAGGATTAACTATCCTTAGCGCGAAACTTTGAATAATGGTTAATAAAATTGGATCAAGAATATCAACGTCATAATTAACGGACCTGAATACTGGGGGCGGATCACCAGGGAATGAGGTTACTAATTCAAAAACGATATATATCCTATCGCCTATGCGACTACCAAATAGCTGTTCTTGTAATACAGTTTGATATATATCAGTTAATGCTAGCGCAACGTTTAATTGTGAGTTGATAGCTCCAGCCAAAACCGATTGAATCCCAGCATATCTACCAGTAGTGCAAGTTGCCACAGAGCTGACAGCGCTAACATTACCACTAAAATCAGTATGCTGAACTACAAAATTGTATTCGGTTTCCGCCTCTAGTAAGTTGCCGTTGATTTGAGTAAGGTTGGCAGGTAACCTACCTTCATAGGCTAAGTTTGCAGGTATTTGTGGGGGCGTATCACCAGCAGCGGGAGGCGGAGGATTAAGCACCTTCTCCGCATAAACCCTGCTAACGTTATAATCAGGTTCTGGTGGTTGATCCCATGTAAGGTTCACACCCGTATTTATAGTTGAGCAAGCAACATTTGCAGGAGCAGCAGGTGGAGTAGTATCTGTTGGGGTAAGTATACATTTAGTGGGCAAGCTCCAAGGAGACCACACACCATCCCTGCTCTGTGCTCTAACACTAGCGCAATATTCAGCGCCGGTAGCTAACTTGATAAATTTATATGTATTTTCTTGGATAGAAGGACTTGTCTCGTAGTCAGCATCAGGATCACCAGTAATTCTGACGCGCATTTGATACCAATCAGAAGCATTCCATGAAGCAACATTCCAAGTGCCTTTTATCCATGCCGTTTCATCATCGGCCAAACCAGTGGTGAGTACAAATGACGCACCACCACCACCACCACCACTAGTACTACCTATTACTGGTGGACTTCTATATGATTGTAGTTCCTGAGATTGCCCTCTACCAGTTTCTAACTGTCTGTATTGAATCCAGCCTCGAGTCATACCAACAGGAGCACCACCACGTAGGGTGATCTTAGTATTGGTAGGGGTGTGACTAAAACCAACAACAGCTAGATCAATATTTGATTCAAAAAACCTAGTATTGATTATTGAAATTAAGTCGCCTAGAGCTACTTGTGGGAATGGGAAGTTTAAATCAGCTACAAAATCAGCCTTGGGAGTGGACATGTCAGAAATAATCGCATCGGCCATGTCTTGCACCTCTGATACCGTGTCCATGAAAGAATGTTCATCTAAGAATATCTCCATGTGCTTTTCCCCATACTCAGTGATACTGGCAGGGTTTGTAGAAGTGGCAACTATTACCTGATTGTTGTCTTGGTTTATTCTATTTTTAGCGCTTATGGTCACGCTATTTCTTATGTTGATTACATCCTGACTAGCATGCTGAACAGATTTGAAATTATCTTCTGTTAGTATGTAATCAGGGATTACTTTAGTCCTATCTGGATCAAGAAGTGTTGGTTTCCAGTGTAGATTATCTAGTGGATCTGGTATAGCCCTGACAATCCACGCGAAATTATCAGCTATCGTTTGCAAGGCTTGCTGTACGGATTTCTGTTCTTGTCTGTAGGTAGTGATAGCAAAACCTGGTACTACAGGAACGATCAACGGAGGAAAACCTTCATCGGCTAAAATATCGTTCATGACTATCTCAGCAGGCGTTCCTAGTGTGGAGCCATATACTCTATCATCCTCTGGACGATGAATGAATTTATCGATCAGGGGTCGCATTGTGTCACGACACTCGAGCGTTATGTTATAGCCATTTGAATGGTGGACTACCTTATCAATATATCCCTCCCATTCAATTTGCCAATCTTGTACCTGCCCATCATACTCGAGCCTACTCTCGAGCCTAATCTTCGTAATAGCATTTGCTTTCAATGGGCTAGTCGAGTTTTTGAGAGGTGACAGGTCAATTCTAGTACCATCCTCAGCTCGAGCTTGCGAGCCTAGCTCAACTTTCATGGTGCTAACAGCACTGTCAACATCCATACTCCATGTGAAACCATCGAGGAGATCAGTGCCTTTGTAGGTCACAGTTTCCATAAACTTAGACAGGTCAATTTCAACCATTGTCAATTCATTACGAACAATTACCCTACGAAAACACGCACTAGTTCCTGTTTCGCAATCTATATAGTCCTGAATAGCTATCACGTATTACACATTATACACACCTTGTCAAGATGAAGTTGATACACAATATACACAACATACACAACATACATCAATGCAGCGCAAGTGTTTGACAAGAGCGTGTGATATCTTTAAGCTAAACGAGTGAGCAAAGAACATTTAATAAAGTACCAATTCAAAAAAGGTAATACATTTGGCTCTATGAGGAAAGTAAAATACCCGAAACTATTACCACCAGTAAGAGTGGACGATAAGTTATATGGCTTGATATTGGACACTCAGGAGGAGGTGGGCTTAAGAAGCCTCTCATCAACTATTCGCTATATTTTAGAGGATTTCTATGCAAAGGAATAGTCTATTGTTTGGGGATTGCCTCGAGCTTATCCCCAAACTAGAAGATGCGTCTATAGATCTGGTGATAGCTGACCTACCCTATGGACAAACAGAATGTGATTGGGACACACCTATAAACATTGACAAGTTTTGGCAAGTCTTGATGCCAAAGATCAAATATAATGCCGCAGTATTATTTTTTGCAAGTAGGATGTTTGCAGCCGAAATAATGATTAGCAAGCCCAAAATGTACAGATATGACTGGATATGGGAGAAATCAAACGCTAGTGGGTTCTTAAATGCTGGTATTCAGCCTTTGAGGTCACACGAGCAAATATTAGTATTCTACAAGAAGAAGCCCACCTACAACCCTATAATGTCAACTGGTCCTAGAAAGAAAACAAAGAGATCGGCAGTAGCAAGTGATATTTATAGATCATTAGTCAAAACTACAGAATATGATTCATCTCTTAGGTATCCTAGAAGTGTACTGAGGTTTCCATCCGATACACAAAAGTCCAAGCTACATCCGACACAAAAACCCCTAGCTTTATGTAAGTATCTGGTGGAAACCTACACAAACAAAGGGGGTACGGTATTAGATCCATGCACTGGTAGTGGTACTGTACCCCTTGCCGCAATCAAATCCGATAGAAGTTATGTTGCAATTGAGAACCACTCTGAATTTTATCAAGTGGCAGAAAAGAGACTTATTGGTATTGAAGTCGATCCACAGTACGTCAAAACGTGTACAGAGAGGTTAGCAAGTGGAAATTAATCATAAACTAATGAAAAAAGTGAGCATGTATTCAGAGGATCAACAGAAGCAAATCTTTCAAGTCTGTGATGAGCTTTTTGAGGCTCGAGTTATGCCAATAGTTGAAGAGACTGTTAGGCAGTACAACTTGAGTGCTCAAACATATTCAGTCAAAAAAATTAGAGATGGGGTTGCTCAATTACAAATTAGTATAAAATCTAAAACGCAAGAGAAGCAAATAATCACTCAATTTAGAGAGTTAACCCAGACCCTAGTAAACCAGTGTCTAAGGGATGCCATGGAGCAATTTTAAATGGCAAGTAGGCACACTGAGACTGCTCATGATTGTGTGGTGTGTGGCGCATCCTTAATCAGGCGTGATTCAGAAAGGGTTGCTAAGTTCAATGCCAGAAAAACATGTAGCGAGCAATGTAAGAGAAGGCTCATTACTGCATCTCATCGGGCCAAATACCCAAGAAAAAAGAAAAAATGCCAACAGTGTAAATTAGAATTCGAGAAACCTTACAGAGAAACTATATCTAGGTGGGAGTCTAGAAAATTTTGTAGTCAGGCATGCGTTTACAATTATCTGCACAGCAGAACCAATCCATCCGAGCTTAAGAATATTTGTGGGTGGTGTGGGGAAGTCCGCACTAAGCCAAAAATGATCTCAAAAAGTGGTTGGGTTAGAAAAAAATATTGTAATGAAGTGTGCCACAGAAAGGCTGAACGTTTCTTTAGAGACCTTGGCAGGAGGTATTGCAAGGTGTGCGAAAGCCAAATCTATCCCATGGGTGTGTATAGTACAGACTCGGAAGTATGGGTTAGAAAAGAATACTGTTCTTCTAAGTGTCGGATAGAAGAAGTGAGGAAAGCCTCCGCCCCTAAGTCAGCAACCCCCTCTCGAGTAGAGTCTGCTCATTCTGTTGCGTAACAGCAGTACGCACCCTATTATCTAGATCGTTTATTCCTATAGCGTCACCTTGAACTGTAACGTTTACGTCTCCTTGTTGTATAACTAGTGGCCTAGTAACGTTTGCAGTTAGCGGTGCTGCTATAGACCTTTGGGGATTTACCGCTTGCTGGATGAACCTTTCTATTTTGAATCCAGTGGGGGCATTTGATATTGATTGGCTAAATGAATCCAGCTCATCAGATGCGCTTCTAGATGCCTCTCTAAGCCTCTCTTGTTCGGCTGCTGTATTCCTAGCAGATTGACCTAATATATCTATGCTTCCTAAGCTCTCAAATATAGGCTCGAGTGCATTTTGAATCTCCGATTGCGCTAGTTGAATAGCACCTATATCCTCTCTAGAAACATCCCTATCAGCCACGGCTTCAGTGATGACGTCAGACAATCCTTGAATTGCAGTTTGTACAAATTCAGCTTCTAGGAATGCATTGAGCAGGGCATCCTTGGTTCTTTTTTCAAGCTCGAGCCCAAATTGTTCTGTGAATGTTAGGAATACATCATCACTATTGTCAAAAGCTGATCTTATATTCCCTATCAGGTCGTTGACTGTCGTGCCTAGGCTTTCTTTTATGCGAGCGTCTAGTTTATCGAAGAATTCCTGAAGAGGCTTATCGTCAGTGAAATCCAATGCATCTCTTAGTTCAAATGCTTTAGCTACCGCTGCATCGAAACTCGCTGTTTCTACAAATAGATCCTGTATGTCTCGAGTGAATTGGGTCTGTATTTCCTGAAGGGTAATAGCATATTCATTAGCATTGTCCAGCAGCTCCTGATCTATAGCCGCTTGCGTAGCTTCTCCTCTTAGATCATTTATCGCTTGTTTATTGGCCTCAAACCTAGCTTTCGCCTCTGCCTCTGCCAAAACCCTAGTTTGTTGAATGAACTCTTCTTCATTTACCCTACCAAGGTCTAAGTCGATTTGCAATGAACGGGAAGCTAGATCAAATTCATCACTAACAACATCTATCTCTACTTGCGGTTGGAACTCCCTTTCAATCTCATCTAAAGTAAGAGCAAATTGTTGCTTGACCCTAAGTAGTTCATTATTGAGAGCTTCCTCATCAATTATCCCCCTTTGAGATTCTATTTCCTCTATCTGGGCATCTCTTGCGGCTATTGCAGCATCAACGGCTAGTTGTTTTGATGCTGCAATAAATTCGTCTGAGTTAATGATACCAGCATCCAACTGGAACTGTAGAATCCTCTGGTCTAGATCATCATCCACCACATTTATTTTGGCATCTAGTTCAATTAGGCCGGCATCTTCTAGTGATTCCGCAAACCTTCTCCCCCTTTCAGTTTGTTGGGCTACAGCCCTATCTATAGCAGCTTGCTCAACAGAATCTATAACCCCATCACGCAAAGCATCAGTAAATAGATCACTAATGAGTTGAATGCCAGCTTGTACTTCTGGGGATAGGATAAATGCGGCAGTTAAACCTTTTACGGTAGCGTCCTTTATATTCCTTTCCCAGTCCGTAGCAAACTGATCGGCACTATTAATATCAGTCAGTGCATCACTGAACAAAGATTCAAAGTCACTGACTGCTGTACCTAGCTGCGCTTTTATAGCATCTGATATTTCCTCAGCCGCTTTTTTGGCAGCCTCAGGGTCAACCTCAATACCGTCAACCTCTACAGTGATTCCACGATCTAATCGGCTATTGATGCTATCTAATCTGTCTAGCCCTCTAAACAGATCATCTAAACTCGCATCGGCTATTTCAATATCTATGCCACTAATCGCTTGGGTCTCTGTTTTAACTAACCCCAAGACATCCAAAATTTTATCTAGTTCTTCACCAGTGCTAGATACCTCATCTTTGTATGCGGCTATTGCAGCAAGTTCTTCAGGTGTCACAATACCATCAGCCAAGGCATCGTTTATTGTGTCGCTAAAACCATCTAGCACTGATTTAACAGCTTCCGAAGCCACAAAAGCATTGATTATGGCTTGCTTAAAAGCATCCTCAAAGTTATCAGCAAAGGTTTTTGTGAATCCTTCTGCTGTACCAGCAGCTCCAGCAAACACACTAGCTAGTGAATCAGCGCTAATTCCTGTTATACCCTCAATAGTCTCTGCTAGTTTTTCAGTTTCATCATTGATGGCTTTTAACTGATCCGCGGTTAGTTCAATCCCCTGTTCTCTCACTATCTCAAGGAATCTCACTAAATCTTGTTGTCTTCTGGCTATCTCATCAAAACCTGCTGTGTCTAAATCAAGCTCGATTTCTAAACTGTCGCTGATGTCTATTAAGTCTTGTATAGCCTCTATATCATCAGATGAGGCTGTAACTGCAAGCTTTATCTCACCTAAGTTAGCATTGTCTATTGCTTGGTCTAGCGCCGAGTTAACTGCATCTAAAATACTACCTTGCATGCTCAGGCCAAGGCCACCTACTAAACGATCAAACTCATCTGCGACTTCAGGGAGCCCCTCTTGTATTCCATCGAAAATTGCTTTAGCTGCGGCAAAGTTTCCATCGGCTAGAGCCTCAGTAAAATCTTGGATTGCACTACCAATTAGACCTTGCGTTACCAAGCTTTCAAATATTGCATCAACAAAAGCTGATTTAACAACCTCGTTAATTGAATCACCCAGTTCTTTTAGGGTGTCTCCACCATCAATCGCTGTCGCTAGCCCACCTTTTAAACCATCGGTAAACCCAGAGTCGATGGATTCTGCTAGAGACAGTCCGAACTCCGATGCTTCTTGATCTATCTGAGTTTTCCTACCACCAAATAAACCAGAAATCCCACCTCTGCTCACCCTCTCTAATTCAACTAAACCAGATGCGTCAATGAAATTTAGGGATTGGTTTATTCCCTCTATTTCCTTACGTACCTGTTTCATACCGTTGGAAAGGTCACCTATTACTGAGTTGACTACGCCTAGGCCAACAGAAACTGCGCCAGCTATAGCACCCACTGGCCCAGGTATCGCACTTGCTGCTCCTGCAATCCCTTGTAACCCTGCGATGATACTGTTCCCATCATCAAAATCTATGTCTAATAGAGATGATACTGCGTCACCAACAGCTTGGATTGCCCTAGTGATTGAATCTAGGGTATTTTTTAAATCTTGGAACTGCCTTTCGGATTCGGAAACATCTATAGCGTCAATCTTTAGCTGTAATTCTGTAATTGCAGCAATTACTTCCTGAGTTGGATTTTTAACTTCCCTAAGTTTGTCGATCTGACTCTGTAAGGATCGTCTGTAATCCTCTGAAATCTCAGATATCTTTCTGGTTTCTATGCCGAGTTCAGCTAAACTATCTCTGTTCCTGTCTGTAAGCTCCTTAGTGAACTCGAGCTCTTCTCTAAATCCTCTAGTAGCATCTGTCTCTGTTAGTACTTGAAGCTCTTTTAATGTACTTATCAGCTCTTGTAGGGCTTCATCGTTTAGATCAATAATGCCAGTCTGAGCTAGCTGCTTTTGTAGATTTGCATCTATCGCGGATGTGACAGCGCTAAGTCGTGCTCCAACTAAATCAAACTGACTACCCAATATTCGGTTTTTAGCAGTGGCTAGATCTACAGCAGAATTATATTGAGCTATACCAGCATTTACCAAGTTGTCGTATTGAACCTCGAGCTTGGCAATAGATAATGTAAGAGCGTCAACAGTTTCTTTGTTGCTGGTGGTAGCGGTATCCTCAGCTTTTAGTGCTGCCAATCTCTCCCTGAGAATTGGAAGTAGTCTGCCTAGAGCCTCTTCATAATTTTCAGTTTCACTGCCTAATTCTGCTAAACTTTCCGCTAGTTCAGGGGTGATTTTTTCTAGATCTTGCAAATCTTTTAGATCTTGCTTTATTAGGTTCTCAGGTAGATTATTGGCAGCTTCTGATAGATTATCTAACCTTTGGGTTAGGACACCCACCACTTCATCTGAAACAATTCCTGCATTAGCCAACTCTTGTAGAGCGCTCTTTAAAGCATCAACGCTTTGTTGCGCTGCTTCAGCTTTACTGATAGCAAAGTCTTGGGTTCCACTGAATACCTGAGTTGAATTAGCAACCGCCTCTAAGGCTTTTTCTAAACCTTCTAGCGCTTCTATACCACTCTGTGACCTAGTGAGTAAGCGCTCTGATAACTCTTCTTGTGTTTCATCACCTGTAATGGATAGGTCTAGACCTGATATTGTTATGCCTAGGTCTCGAGCCTCCAGTAAGGTCTTGAATGATTCAAACGTATTTGTTATTGATGTTGCAGCCTGATCCGCAGAATCAGCTACATTCTCAAACCCAGTGGGCAACCCTTCTAACGCCGAATTAACAGCAGATAATTCAGCCTCGAGCCTCTCAAAATCATCACTACCTTCAGGTAGGTTGGATAGTTGCTGTTCCAGTTCTCTGACCTGAGTCTGTAGCTCTTGCCTCGCACTCACTAATTGACCCAAGTCGGAAGCACTTATATCTCCTAGAAGGTCAATCCGCGCTGTTAGCTCAGATAGTTCATCGTTTAAATCATCCAGTTCAGCAGAGTTCAAGCTTTCCAGGGATCCTCTAACATTGTCTATCTGCTCTACTACAGACTGAAAAGTCACAAATAGTGGGTCATCCAAATCTAGGGCATCTAATCCGCCAGCCGCTGTAATCTGGTTTTGTATTGATTGTAATTGGGCTTCTAGATTAGCTAGCTCAGCGTTTGCAGTAGCTCGAGCACCAGCAAAGGTAACCCCGCCTAACCCTTCAACAGCCTGAGTAACTAAAGCACTAAGCCTAGTACCTTGCTCTTCAACAAGATCACTAAGCTGCTCACCAAGGCTCTTGAGGTCGTCTAGGATTTTTTCGCGTTCATCCTCAAGAATATTTAATCTTTCTTGGGCCGCTAGCCTTGTGCTATCAGTTTGCGCCTTGTTTACACTCTCACTAGCCTCAGCAATCTCTCTATCCAGGGCGGCAATACTACCAGCAGGAAACTCAACAGCTTCAATCTGTTCTTTTAATTCTCGCCACTGCGCAATATATTTGGCTAGTTCACCCTGAGCAAGTTGTAGGACACTAGCATCTGCCTGACCTATACTTTGAACAATTGCCTGCGCTTCAGATACTGCATTCCCTACTTCTGATAGGCGAGCGTTGAGTATGTCTAGTTCAGATTCACCAAAGAGTATGTCTGCAAACCCTTGTGACTCAGCACTATCAATACCACCTAGATTTGTACTCAGCTTAAAGTCTATGTCCCCTAGATTTAGTGCTGCTTCCAATGCGGCCTTTTGCTGTTCTATACCCCTGATAGTTGCGCCAACACTGGCTCTTATAGCCGTATCAGTTTCTCTTAGTAGCTGTGAGTTAAGTTGACTTATTTTATCATTAAACGCGGCAAGAGAACCTTCTGGGGTGATAGCCGACTCGAGCTGTCTAAAATCTTCAGCTAGCCCAGATATAGCAGCTCGAGCTGCTTCAATCTGCGCTGGGTCAGAAATAGTACCATCATCTATCAAGCTGCTGATCTTGTTAATAGCGCCTTCAACAGCGGAGGCGTTTTGCTCCAATACCTTTATTTGCTCAGTGCCGAAAATACCCGCTAAGAATTCATTGCTAGATGTTTGCTGGTCTAGGGTATCCAGTACATCTGTGATTAATAAGCTTTGAACTTGGCTATCTAATTCTGAAAACTGGTTAGTTAGATCGCCTAGTGTATTGGTGAGTTCTTGTAAACCCTGAGTAGTGAAATCACCACTCGAGATTTGCCCACTTACGCGTTCTATTTCAGACCTGAGAGAGCCAAGCTGTGATTGTGCTACATCTAATTCATCATCCCCAAATAAGGCCCCAATGATTGATCTGTCTTGTAGGCTCTGCTGAAAGTTGTCAAGTGCTTCAGCTATACCTACTGACTCAACAGCAACTCTTAAGCGCTCCCACTCAGCAACGTATTCTTCTATAGCTTGTTGTGATGTGGAGGTATCTAAGGTAGCTAGACTCCTTATTAATCCTTCGGTGTCAGATAATTGCCTGTTAAGGGAATCGAGTTCATCAGTATCAAAGATTTGATCTAGCGCAGCTTGATCTTCTGCTGTTCTAGAAAACTCCCTTAATAACTTTCTTTGTTCAATGACATCTTCAACAGCCTTTTTCTCGTCCTCGAGCGCTTCTATGTTATCCAGAGCTGCATTAATAGCATCATCACCAACCGCTCTTTGTAGTTGGTCGTTGGCAGACTTTAGATCCTCACCTATTTGCTCGAGCGATCTCGTATTTTCAGAACCGAGTTTTTGAACTGCGGCTATAGTTTCATCTATTATGCGAAGCTGTTCTTTGCGAGCGTTGATTTGTTCTTGAATCGCTTGTAGTACTTCAGGTGATTCGCCTCTAGTAGCGGCATCCTTTAGTTTTTGCTCGAGTTCGGAAATACTATCTGTTAGTTTTTCGTATTCCCCCTTGATTCTTTTTGCGCCTCTACGGGCCTCTTCATTATTTTTAACAGCGCCTTCAAGAGCTTTTTCCCATTCCTCAGCGCTCTTAGCCGTTTCTTCTACATCTTCAGCAGTATTTGCTGGAGTGGTCAGGTTTTCAAAAAGGGTATCTAATTCACCCCTAAGCTCCCTAGTCCCTTGCGCCCCACTAGCTAGACCTTCAGTGAAGTCATCTACACTTTGTGTCGAGAATTTGTAAGCAGCTTTTACTTGGTCTCCACTAAATGCTTCTGTAGCTATACCTTCTGCTGCCTCGAGCTGCTTATTTAGGATGGTAATTTTCTGGTTTACTTCATCGAACTCGGCTTGCGCCTTAACTAAAGCGCCATCAGCTAGCCCTTCGTTGAAGGTGGATATTTCAGAGTTAACCTCAGCTAGATCTTTTTCAATCTTCTGAATACTACCCGTTACTCTGACAACAGCCCTCTCATTGCCTGCATCTTGAGTGAGTTCGTTTAACTTAGCTTGCTTCTCTATTAAGCTATCTTGTAATTTGATCCGTTTTTCATCTAAGTCTACTAGACTTTGCCGATTAGGGCCCGCTGTAACAGCACTGATTATTGCACCTGCTCGAGTTTGACTACCTGTGGTTGACTCGAGTGAAGCTCTCTTGTTTGCCTCTTGTAATTGTGACGTAATAAGAGCTTGCTGCGCCTTAGCATTTTGTATTGATAGGCGCAAAGCATCGGCTTGTCTTATAGCCAGAAACCTAAATATGGAATCTATAGCCTCAACTGTTGTTGAGGCTGTATTGATAGCTGTCTCTGCATAGGTTTCCAACGCCTTTTTACCTGGGCCATCAAGGGTATCACCTAATGCGGTTACGGCAGCATTTAATCCAGCCGTTCCTTCAGCACCAGCAAGCCTATCTATAGCTTCCTGAGTGACCTTACTGGGGTTTTGGATACCATCTATATTGTCACTTAGCTGTTTTAACTGTTTGGCCGCTTCAGCACTTCCAGACAGCGTATCACCTATAGATTTGGCTAGTTGGGTAACACCTAAAGCGGCAGTAACAGCAACACCAGCAGGCCCACCAAATTTTGTGACTAGAGCTAGGATGGGGCCGAATAAAAGGACGGCGTTACGTAGCGGCGGGTCTAATGCTATAAATGCATCAGTCAGTGCAGTTACCCCACCTATAATGCCCTGAAAGGCAGGTAGTAGCTGCTGCCCCAAATCTTGGCTTATGACTGCAAAATTCTGGCCAAGCTCTCTGACGTTATTCCCTAGTGTGGCTGTAGCTCTTTCTACCTCTTTCTCGGTGGAAGTAAGCTCAGCCGCTTCCTCTTCGGCTACTGCTATAGCCTCTGCGAGTTTCTCATAGCCACCAGCCGCTTGCCTAAGCAATTTAGTTTGTCTTTGCTCTGTAACACCTAAAGCATCTAGAGCCAAGTTAACACTCGCGCCAGAATCCTTAATCTCGTTTAGCCCTCGAGCTATCTCTAGGAATGCGTCAATAGGACTGTTTTGTATCAGATCAGAGAACTCTTCAGTGGTTTTCCCAGTTACTAAAACGTAAGCATCTAGAGCGTCCCCGCCTTTTCTAGCTGCCTTTTGAATATCTGAAAATAGTTTGTTGAGTGGGTTGCCAGCACCCTCAGCCGTGATACCTAGAGAATCTAGACCAGCGGATAAGCCGAGGATTTGCTCCCTGGTAACACCAGTGAGCGCGCCAAGCTGACCAGTAAACCTTGTAAAATCTAAAACCCTAGCAGCGGTGGTAGGTAATCTATTGCCCAGCTCGTTAAGGATGTTACCCACTTCAAACGCGGTATCACCTAAAGCCGTTGTCGCTGTGCCTGTCACCGCTAGAAATTTGGCTAGCTGCTCCGCTCCCCGATCTCCAACTATGTCAGTAGCAACACTCAAGTCGGCTATTGTTTTAGTGAACTTCTCTATCTGATCTATACCCTGCACACCTAAACGAGCAGAAGCAGCGGATATTCCTAGCAAATCCTGAGTGCTAATACCTATTTCTCTTGATAGGTCTTGTAGCGAATCGGTAAGCCCCTCAATTTCTTGAGTTGTTAGCTCGACCCCACCAGCGCCAAGTCCAACCTTGGCAAGTGAGACCTGAGCCTCCTCCAAGCTTGTCACTTGCTTAGCTGCACCTGCTACGGCTGCACCAAATGCTATTATTGGGGCTAAAATACCCAAAGTGGCAAGTAGAGCTCTGCCACCTGCATTAGCAGCAGCAAATCCACCAGTGATAAGAGCCATGCCAGCAACGGTGTTGTTAGCAGCAAAACCTATGGTTAGTAAGCTTGACCTTACTGCACTGCCAACAACGGAGAACTTTTCCCCCTTCTTACTAGTATCGTCAAACCCACCGCCAAGCCTGCCTAGAGTAGCCCTAAGTTGAGCTATTACAGCTTGTAACCCTTTCAGTTTGCCTGCTGTTGTGTCAGCACTAGTTCCGAGAGCCTTTGAACTAGAAGCAGCACCACTTTGTGAGCTTTGTAACTTCTGATTACTAGAAGCGGCAGATAGTGCTGCTTTCTCATAATTTTTATAGCCATTGGCTGCATTGGCAGCTTGCCCACCAATACTAGCTAGTTGCGCAGCAGTTTTACTTGTACTTTTTTCTAAGGTGGCATTAGATGCAGCAGCTTTACCTGCTGCTACACCCATCCCTGACAAAGCTGCATTCGCCCTCGAAATACCCCGAGTATTTAGCTTTAATACTATTGGCTTCAAAGAGGAGGTTATTTTGTCTAACTGCTTAGTTAGAGAAGTTACCTCTGCGATTACTTTCTCTTCGCCTCGAGTGCTGAGGTTATAATATAACTCTCCTAATTGGGCCATTTTATACAGTCCTTATTTAATTTTGCTTGTTAGTAATTAAAGATTTGCCGTCCTTTGCAATGAGCCATCTAGAACGAATTTTGCCACTTCTCTAGTAACTTGCGGTCTGAATTTACCAGCGTTGTAAAGCTCGAGTATCGCTCGAGCCGATCTGGTGGAAAGGTTTTCCAGCGTGCCAATGCTAAGTAGTTTAGCAGCAAACCAATCAGGCACATCAGCATTTATTATCTCCTGATCTAGGATCATGCCCCTTTCAATGTTGAGTAAGGTGTTCTTAGCTTTCTTATTTTTATCTTTTAGCGCTTCATCAGAAATACTATTAACCGACCTTCGGATGCCAGGCATAACATTTTTAAGGTTCCTTATTTTTGCGCCATCCATCATGATTCTAGTCTGTGTAAGATTAAGCTTCCAGAATTGCTTAGTAATATCTATACCAGCAGCATGACAAAAGGACATAAATTCTAAGAGGTTGTCTTTTGAATAGAATGGATTTGATCTGTCCCATTCATTGACTTGTCCTTCTTCGATGCTGACTTCTTCTTGGCTTCCTCTGTCCGCCTCTCTTTTCTGTTCAGTGGTGCTATGGCGCTTTGTATTGCGCCCACTGTAAAAATCTCTACCACTACCCCTACCCAGCTTGTAATTTCTTGACCATCTTTTCCGGCTGTTTTATCTTGCCAAGACGGATCAGCTAGGAATTCCTTGTATTGTTCATTACCATCTTTAGTATCCATGAAATTAGAGAACTGATCTTCTGCTGACAAGGCATCTTGAGCCATTTCAGGATCATATTCCTGCTTAAGGAAATATAAAAAATCTCTATTAAGGTAGAACTGAGCACCTCGAGCTACATTTTCCTTATTCCTATATTCCTCAATAGCTTCTTCTGATTCGGTTATCTCATCAATATGTGGTAACAGTTCCTTCTCTATATTATATTTCTGCGAATCAAACTCAGTCATCTTTTCAGGATCTATTTTTTTATCCCACACCCTTTGTTTTTGTTGTTCGTGCTTCGCTAACAATTCACCTATTGATATGTCCTCACCCAATTCACCTAATGCCATAGCCTTTAATTCATCCTGATGCTTCTGAAGCATGTTTTTGGTGAGTAGGCCATTCTTATATTTATCTACTCTTTGCTCGAGTTCCTTCAGCTTGTTAGCCACTCTTACTTGAACGGGATGCCTAGGAATCATCTTCATGGCCCTATTAGCCTTCAGCATGGCCTCATTGTATTCTTTGAACTGCTTACTCTTTTGGTATGCCTGATAAGCCAATAGTTCAGAATTAGTGAACTCTCTGATTTCAAACTCTAGATTACCTAGTCTGCGTGTTTTCATGCTTGTTCCTCTCTAGTATAAAGGCTGGTAAATCTCCTCTAGGGTACATTCCTGGCATTCCGTATTGAATCAAGGAATCAGTAGCGCTAAATTCAACCACTGGCCTAAACTTAAATGAATTATAAGTCAGAAGCTCAGTATTTAGCAATGATTGCTTTGGTTGCCCCGTCAGCCAATTGAAATACAACCCTTTTGCCATTATGTAATAGTCTTGACCCACCTCCACCCACTGAGGATCAATTAGCCACAATTCTGATCCACCTTGACGCTTGAGAATGATATGGTTAGGTAGGGGTTCTTTCTTAATGACACTGCCTCCAAATAAGAGAAAATCTCAATGTTGTAACAAGTCCGAGCAATTCAACATCCCATGTTTTTGGCTGCGGTGTAGATTCATGGGTAAATGATATGAATTGGTAGTTATCTATAATCCCGTCCACAGCATCTATACCTTCTGTGGTGGGAAACTTCTGCTTGTATTTCTTATCAGAGATTATTTTGAGTTGCTGAATAAATTGATCTATCTTTAGTTCATCTTCAGCAAAATAATCGCCCTCTCCACCAGATAGCGATTGTTGAGGGCATAACATAAGCTGTAAGTTGTATAACCTCTCCCATGCTTCACAACAGCTACTCTCACCTATAACCCTATCAGCTAATGGATAGAGGATACCAAATGGGTATATGCCCGATATAGCTTTCTTGTCAGCTCCTACCCGTTCTCTACTCCACTGAAAACAAGGAGCTTCTGGCTCTGGGCCTGCTGGTATTCTATCTAACCACTCTTCAAAAGTCATTTTGTTAACGCCGCCTTAAGCATAGCTGCCCATGTTTGAGGATCTTCTAAGGTTCTTTGTATTGGAGCTCGAGCTGCAAAATTTCTGGCTGGGTTACCAAACTCCAAATCCCTCACCTTCTCTGCGTTATCTCCAAATGAGCCTATTCTATATGAAAGTGAATCATCGCCCTTCCTTACCTCAATACTTTTCTGGAAATCACCAGACTGTGAAGCTGGAAACTCGGCCCCAATAACATTAACTGATGACCTGACAGGTAAATGGCGATATTTAATACCCGATCTCGAGCCACTAGCATTGCTGACATTAAATTCCAATATTCTAGCAGCCTCTTCTGCGGCTTGCCTAGTCGCCAATGAAGAGGTAGCTGTTATGTGAGCATTTAGGTTCAGCGTAGGGGTAAACGGCATAATTAGTCCAAATCAACTATCACTTGCTGAGTGGGGGTAGTGTCAACTAGTGGGGTTGTTAGAGTTACAGTACCAAGGGGATCTTCTTTATTCACGATCACATAATCAACTGTAATATCCCCACCAAGGTAAGTGCCATCTGGCAATAGTATTGTCGTGCCAGGAGTTTGAATATTTATAAAATCTATCAGAGGTAACACCCCATCATAGGTAACGATTACCCCATTCCTACACTTATCACTAGTCGGACACCAAATAAACATACTGTCTTTGCAACTTGGGCAAGCCTTAATCCTAGCCTGTGCGATCAACCAATAGCCAGTGCTAGTATTTTCAACGGCCTCTGTACTTGTAAACTTAAACACCTGCTTATAGGTAGAGCTACAAGGGTTACAATTTATAATCACTCTACCAGGGTGTGATAATGCCCTAACTGTGATCTCGTTTTTGGGGAAGCTAATAAAGTATGTGAAAGGCCTAGCACTTTCACCAGCAAAATCACCTGTATATACAGAGGCGGAATCTACTGGTGCATACTGGATATTACCGCAACCCATCCAATGAACTTCAATAGGGCAATTAGGCTTCTCTTGATATATTATTTTGAGTTTGTCTTTCTCAAATCTAGAGCGCCGTTTACGAAGCATTAGTAATAATCACCTTTACATGGGTCGCACTCGAGCCTCTTCTCGATTTTCCAAGGAGATATACAAATAGGTGGTGGACATGGAATCGTTTCCTGTTGAAAGCAAGGGACCATTTTCTTGTTTAGGTCGTTCTGATATTTGCGTAAATTATCAGCAATAGTTTGCAGATCCTGTATATCAGGCCCCTCTGCACTTTCACGTATTAAGGTTTCCTTTATTATTAGGTTGGGGTCAGAAGATACGTGGACCGCCAGAAGCTCGAGTGGTTGGTAGTACTTACCTTCTGTACATCCCGTAGGTAGGTTTGCGTCACTACACACTATTGGGCAAAGCTCGAGTTCTACTCTTAGGTCCGCATCATCTTCAGAGCAGTCATCACAGCATCCAACTTTCTTCGACCATAGGTTATATAAATATATTGCAAATTCTATATTGCAAAGTTCTGGTTCACCTTCAAACATTTAAACCACACTCCAGTTCGCTCGTAGAGCTGCATGAACTTCGCCTCTTTGGTTTGCGTTATGAACCTCATCATACATAACACATTGCAAAAAATGGAAATTGCTATGCTGGTCTATCGTTCCACCAAATCTGGTTACGGCTCCTAATATAGCGCTTACACCTATTGGTTCTGTTGACGATCCTGTATCTGTACCCTGAGAAAATCCTCCAATGAACATTTCACTGTCTCTAGTTGTATTATTGTATGTGGCGGATATAATCATCCAGTTCATAGTATACGTAGCTGTTATGGACACACCTACAGACCTAAACCATCTATGCAAACCCGCCGCTTCTCTAGATTGCATTGTATAGGCAACGTCTGGAACCGCCACTGTACTAGCGGCTGACAACATACCCTTGCCATTTGCTACATCCAAAGTTCTAACAACCATGTATACAGTCTGTGGCGAGCCTAAGTAATTATGAGACATGTAATCATCAATGCCATCAAATGTTATGACGTTTTCGCCATCCACCAATTGGTAGATCGGCCTAGAAGCTAAGGTGGACTGTGTTAAATGATGGCCATTTCCACTTTGGTCATTGAGTTGATATACAGGGTCATTAAGCACTGCGGGTGTTACACCTGCATCACTAAATACCCCAACAGAAGCGTCCCAATTTAGAATTAGGTTTGTAGACGGTAATATAGGTCTATATGCTATCGCTACTGGGTCCATTGCCAATTGTATCTCTAATGGGGACAGCGGTAAATCCCAAGCTTCTATATGGGAAAAATATTGCACACCCCCATCTATCAGGGTTTGATTAGCAATGTTCAGCAACACTCCCGATATTGTGTCTGTAGCTACAGGGGTTACACTGTTGTTTATATACAATTCTTGCCTACCATCGGTAAGTACAAACAGGATAGTGTTTTGTTCCCAATCACGCCAATCAAAAGGCCCAAAAGATCCTGATCCACCAGACATGTCATACGTCAACACAAACTGTCTATTATTAAGATTGCCATTAGTTTGTCTTAAGTTAAATGACCCAGACTTACCATAAGGATCTACATTTAAAGTAAGGGCATACACGGGATTAAAATTCAACAATACAGTTATCTCAGTAGTTTGTAGCTCGGGAGATATAAGTGTATTGCCTATTTGCATTAGATCAGACCCGTTAAAAAGGGCCACATCATTGCTACCAGCAAACGCTCTGTTTGTAGACAAACTAGGCCATGTAGATACCAAGCCAAGGTTAGCACCATTAATGCCATTTACCTGACCAGTCCAATGATCGAAATCCTGACCCTCTATATAACCATCCACTAAAGCTAGGTCGTTAGATACAAGTCTATACAACGAAGTTGGCAGACTTGGTGGGAATACCGGCCCAGTAGAAGTGATAATATCTGGACTACCATAGCCAGGAGGAGCAGCAGGCGCAACATAGTTAATTACATAGTCATGAACATGTAGTTCGATATCTATTGCCCACCAGATGTTTATATTAGTGACACTGCTGCTGGGCATTTTCAAAAAGCAGTACACGAGTTCTACTTCAGCAATTGAATAGCCACTAACTATCACTCTGTCTTTATGGCAAAGCTTTCCAAAGGCAACTAGCGCCTCATCCTTGCTATCAAATACTAGCTGACCTCTCCATATCCACCTTTTTCTATCATCACCAAAACGTATCTGTCTATTAGCACCAGAAATCGCCTTTTGAATTTCCCTACTGATATCATGCTCATTCTTACTACCATCCTTAATGCAGTATTCACAAGCATCTATTGTAATGTGGGCGGGATCACTAACAACGATACTAACTTCTATGGGGCCACATGAATCGCCCATATCGTCATCTATATCATAAGTAAAATAAGCATATCCTACATACCCATAAGGTGGGTAATAAATAATTTCTTCACTCGAGGTATCAACCCCAATTGACCCAACGGTAGGCAACGACACTATGTCTAATGAGTAGAAGTCTGTAGGATTACCAGTGACTTCTTCACAAACGTTAGGCTTAAATCTAGCTGGTACATTCTTGTTGACTTCTACTCTCATATATTACCTGCGTTTATGCATAGCACCGGATGCTAATTGCAAGCCTAGATAAATGGCTATAAAGGCCCACACGAAATCCTCTAAAAATAAAGCCAGTTGCCCATTGGGATAAAACACCAAATAAGTCAGCGGGAATATAGCCAAAACCACTACCAAATCTTGGGGATGGCGTTTTAGCTGACGAGTCATTCTACATATCCACTGCTTGCTGTTGTTGGTGACGTTTTGAGCACCAGTGATGAATCTCAATACATACACCAAAGAAAATCCCCAGCATAAGGCCCTCATGATTAGCAGACTATTTTCTATCGCTAGTCCTACCATTTTTTTTGTGCACTCCTAGTCTAGTTGCGAGGCCGTCCATGACGGCATTGAGTATTAGGTCTATTAATCTGTCTCCT
>CBDCVN010000004.1:0-44514 GCA_965223045.1 Trueperaceae bacterium | reverse complement strand
TTTACGCCTAAACGAAATTGCTTTCTGATGAGCGATAATTTAACCAACCTTAGTTTATTGGGACAAATTGAGGGTTGAATTTTTATTGGGACAACCGTATAATTATTAGTCCCAATTACTAATGCTTAACCTAATACCAACTCAATAATTAAATCATTTATGCCTCAAGAATTAGAAAAAGCAAGCACAAAAAAAGATGTTGATTTAGAAAAACTTATAATCACACAAGCTAATGCTTTAATAGAAGCTGCCTACAAAATGACGCTACAAGAAAAGCGATTAATGTCTTTGCTAATTTCTTTCGTGCGGCAGGGAGATGAATCTTTTAAAGACTATAAAATACCAATTTCACAAATTGTTACTCTTTTAGGCTTGGAAAATAACAAAGATTTTTACAGACGTATTAGGAATATTACTCGCACCCTGCTGGGGAGGGTTTTGGATGTTAATCTTGATGGTGAAGAGTGGGTGCAATTTCAATGGGTATCTCGTGCACGCTACATTTCTAAGGCAAAATCTGAGATAGGTGAAGCTTGCATAGAACTGAAAATACATGAAGATTTAGAACCATTGCTCTTAGCATTAACCAAAAACTTTAGTAGTATACCTTTTAAAGCTATAATAAGCATACCCAGCCAACATTCATTGCGAATTTTAGAGATACTACATAACAGAAGTCAACGTATAAGAAAAGGTAGTTTTTATATCTCTCTTGATGACCTTAAGCACAAACTAGGCATAGATAAAATGTACCCAAATTTCAAAGATTTTAGAAGGCGCATACTGGAAAAAGCAGAATTAGATTGTAAACAAAATGGGCATATTTATTTTACCTATGAACTAAAGAAAAAAG
This sequence comes from Trueperaceae bacterium, assembly GCA_965223045.1. Lineage (GTDB taxonomy): Bacteria > Deinococcota > Deinococci > Deinococcales > Trueperaceae > CBDCVN01. Next base: position 43,661 of record CBDCVN010000004.1, on the reverse strand, counting down.
GTAAAAAGGTTGTGGGTTTTTATTTCACCATTTTCTCTAATCCCAATTTCAATCAGAGAAGTGACAAGGCCCTCCCTAAGCAAATACAAATTTTTGAGCTACCTCAGCCTAAGAGTCGGAAGCAATCACCAACTAAAAAATCCAAAATACCCTCTCAGTACGAAACACTCATTAATGAATTAAACAAAATGGGGTACATAGGTAATGGGTTGGAGTTAATAGAAAACATAGGAGAGCAAGCGGTTAAAGATTTGCTGAATCTTGCTAAAAAACAAGAAAAAAACAGCAAGGGCACTGGTAAAGAAATTAAAAATATGGGTGGACTTATTAATTGGCTAGTTCAAAATGAAGCTTGGAAAGTAGAGGCTAAAGAAAGAGCAATTAAAGAAGAAGCAGAAAAAAGAGCTAAAGAAGCAAGACTTCAAGCAAAAAGAAGTAAGAAAGTTGCAGAGTTAATAGAGTCCATTAATTCTGATTACAGTTATGCCTATAGGGACTACCTTGACAAATACTGGCAAACAACTCTTAGTGAAGAGGAACGAGAATGGGTGAAAAAGGATATTGAACTTAATGGCAACAAATTTGCTGTCGGGTGGTTAGATAAACATGGGTGGGATGAAGAGGAAATGTTTTTCACGACAGAGCGTGATCCAGCTTTAGAGCGATTAAAATTAGCACCTGAACTACCTGACTATTTAAGTAGCAAAGAAAACTACTTACGCTCCCAACCAAATTATCAGAATACTGACCCTGAAATTATCAAAGAAGTAATTACTGCTCTTGAAAACTGACCTAGTTCATGCATATTTTTTACATCTTTATTTTATTGTTAGCTGACTTCATAGTTGCCTATTTCACTGTCTAGGCTGTTGTGTATACGCCCTAACTAACAATTTAACTAACCTTAAGATGCTTCTATACAGATATATAAATATATTCCTATAAGATTATATTCTTATACAATATCTTCTATTTTCTTTTTTCCCTTCTTGACTAAAAGTAAATTAATTGCCTCCTCAAGCAGTTGATGCACAGTTAATTCTTCTTCTGCTGCCAAGATTTTTAATTGTTTATGCACTTCCCTTGAAAACTGTCCCCCTATCATAACTGTGCTTCTATCTGATTTCTTATTTTCTTGTTCTGGCTTATTAATTTTTTGTTGAGTTTCTACACCCTTCTTTTTAAGGGGCTTAACCTCTTCTATTTTTTTAACATCTAGAGCTTCTTGTAGTGGATTTCCCATGTGTATAACCTCTTATTCATAAGTTTTAGTTTCTTATAGGTGTTTAACTGTATATTCATATAGTTTTTGAATCTCAAATGCAGCTTTCCCGTCAGGTTCATACTCCTGAACAGTACAACCATCTGCTTGACTCTTAAAAAATGCCTTTCTATTACCTATAGTTACAGGGCACATTTCAACATCCAAACTCTCCGCAACTTCAACAGCATCTCTATTTTCCCTCCCCACTGGAGAAACTGCGTTTAGGACTATACAACAAGGCGTTTTACTCTCTTGAACAACATCAACAGTCTGCTTCATAGATGCAGAATCAAATATAGCTGGTTTACTTGGCAAAATTGCAAAGTCAGAAACTTTTGCAGCCTCATGAATAACATCACGAGCAACCGCAGCACCATCAATAATTACTAAGTCTGCCCCACTCTCCTTTGATGCTTCAATCATAGCTTTTAGACGTATGGCCTGTATAGAAATAACAGCAGGAGTATCCATATTCTGCTTTTTCTCCCTAATATCCTTCCAAAAAGAAGCAGTTGCCTGTGGGTCTAAGTCAAAAATAACAGTTTTTCTTCCGTCATTCTCAGCTGCAACAGCTAAACATGTTGCAATAGTTGTTTTCCCAACACCACCTTTTTGACCCAACACAGATAGTACTTTCATATATCACCTTAATTATCTAAAGATAAAAAAATCTACCAATATATATTTATAACAATATATTTTTCATCAGTCTATAGATATATATTCATATAGATTAATTGTTTTACATAAGTATATTTTAATAAAAATATAAGATTATTATTTCGTACAAAAATATTCTTATGAATATAGATCAATGTAATAGCATTAGATTATATTTCTATAGGATTATATTTAAATGGAATTATTATTCTATAATCAAACATTTATATGATAAAATAATTTTCTATGATTATATTATTATATGTCAATATCTATATTTAAATACGTTCTTATAGAATTATATTAAAATAAAAATATTACTTTGGAGAAATATATTCGTATGGTCTTATGGTTTTATATAAGTATATTTACATAAGATCATATTTCTATACAAATATGCCTATGTGGGCAAAGAGTCAGTGATTCATCTGAGCTCAAATTAAAAGATCTTCTAATTTGTATTTTACCCTTGATAAAATTAGTTATCAATAGTGGGTATTTACCTTACTGAGCACACGTCTTTCTTCTAAAAGTTTCATAAGTGGAAGAATGGGTATTGGATTACTATTTACTAAAGGTACAAATAAAACTAACTCCATTTGCTCAGACCTAAATTTTTTTCTAATTTCAAAGTCTATATCTCTAAATTTGTAGACCCTACATGGAGACCTAGTGTCAAAGTTTATTTCAGTGTCAACAAGTCTAGCGCTCACCATCACTTCATCATCGGGCAATTGCCAATGCGGATTTAATTCTACCTCAAGAAGTATAAAGCTTAGTTTTCCTTCGTATAATTTTTGCCACCAAACTGCTAGATACTCCCAAGTAGTATTTAAGGCAAAGGGATCAATATCAATTTGAATGGACTCCTTGTTCAAATTTTTAATTCGAAAACCCATGCCAGAAAGTAGTTTATCTTTCTCTGAAAATAAGGCTTTTCTTTCTTCCAAGGAAGATTTAATCACATCTATTGCGTTGTTCTGAATGTTAATAACTTTGTTACCTTCAAGTTGTATCCTAGAATATAAGCCGCATTTTATAGAAAGCACAAAATCTAATATCTCAGATGGGTTTTCTGGAGCAAAGCTCTGTACAAACCTTTCGTAGAATTTGTTGTCAAATGGATTTTCAAAGGCGGTTTGAAACTCTTCATTAATTAACTGGACAACATTATGAAGGCTATCTTCAGATATAATATTAAATCCTTGTAGTATATTAATGGGTGGCGGTAAATCTTCTACCCTAACACCATTAAAGCCTATAGGAACAACTTTAATGCCTTTTGAATAAGCATATCCTAACTCAAAAGGTACCCAAGTGCTTTTGAGGCTTTGGGGGGTTATCCAAACAAACATTAATTTGCACTCTTGAAGGGCATCTTCAATTTTTTTAAGCCAATTTGTTCCCATACGAATACTATTACCATCACTAGACATAAATACTTCAATTGTATTTTTGGTGGCACTCAAGAGCCTCTCTTGAATTGGGAAAATCTTATCTTTATCTTGTGTTGAGTGGCTGAAGAAAATAATTGGTTTTTCCATTGTATCAGCATAACTTCATTGTGTAGAAAGTATAAACAACAATCCCGTTGCGTATGCTAATGAATTCGACTACTCAAACTAACTGAAAGCAACTATCTGTGCTAATTCAAATCGACCATCTGTGCTAATTCAAATCGACCATCTCTGCTAATCGAAAACAACAGTCCAAAATAAGCAAAACAAACACTTCAGAGCGAAGCGATGCAAGTAGAATAATTATGACTTAGAAACTGACTTGGAAGTCAAGTTATTTTTAGTTTTCCGAAGGCTCTCACCAGTAAGCTCAATACGGTAAGAATTGTGAATAACACGATCTAAAATAGCATCAGCTAAAGTAGGATCAGCAAGATTGTCATACCAGAGGCTAACAGGTAATTGACTAGCAATAAGAGTTGAACCTTTTTCATAACGATCATCGAGCAAATCAAGAAGAATACGTCTTTGCTCAGGATTTGGAGTATCTAAGCCCCAATCATCAAGAACAAGCAAATTAACCTTAACAAGCTTAGCAAGGGTTTTAACATAACGACCATCGCCTTTAGTAATAAGCAGTTCCTGCAACAAACGAGCTGATTGAGCGTAATGGGCTGTGAGATTATTTCTACAAGCTTGGTGAGCTAGAGCAGAAGCAATATAGGTTTTACCAGCCCCAGTAGGGCCAGTAATAATCAAATTGTTGTGTTCTTTTAACCATTCACAACTTGCTAGATCACGCATAAGTGAAGCATCCAAACTCCTTGGATGCTTGTAATCAATATTTTCAAGAGTAGCTTCCTGTCTAAGTTTAGCGTTCTTAAGACACCTATTAAATCGCTTGTTATCTCGATTGAGCATTTCTCTATCTACCAACAAAGCTAAACGCTGTTCAAAATCTAGCTCTTTTGTGTTTTTGAGTTCTAGTTGTTCTTGCAAAGCTAAAGCCATACCATCAAGCTTCATGCTACGGAGTTTATCCAAGGTAGGATTGATTAACATGACTTAACCTCCTCGGTTTTGTTTTGATCCTGTTGGATTGATTGAGCTTGTTGTTCATGTTGTTCCCTACCAGAATTGTCTTGCTGGTAGTAGTTTGCCCCTCTAACATTCTCATGATGTGGCAAGGTTGCTACTGCCCCATTTTTCTGATCATTAGGTAAAGGTTCTTTATCTAGATTCCTTTTCAGTATCGATTCTATAGACTTGTAGCTATAAGACCCTAAGGAGCAAGCCCGCCTACATGCGGCTTCTAAACGCTTGTCACTATAAGTTTTACCTAATCGCATAACACCCAAACAAGAGCGGTATCCTTGTTCAACATGGAGTCTACTACCAAGAATATTCTCGATGACCTTCCCTGTATACTCTCCAGTTTTTTGTGCCCAGTTGATCAGCCTTTCAGGTGACCACTCACTTTGCTGTTTGGACCAGCGGGAGCATTTGAACGAAAACCTACGGTTTCGAACTTAAATATTGTCTAGAACGATAAAATTCACCCTTGGGAATCTTTAGGGGCTTTTATTCCATGTTTGTTGAGCCATTTGTGTAGGTTTGCATAGCTAGAGTTGTAACGGTTGGCAATGAAACGTTTGGTGCTTCCATTCGCAAGCAAGGCTTCAATCTCGGGCTTGAATGGATCAAGTTTACTTTTCCCAATACCCTTTGGTCTGCCAAGTTTTGCTCCAGTAGCTTTCTTAGCTCTGAGAGCTTCCTTTGTGCGTTGAGAAATAAGGTCACGTTCAATTTCAGATGCTATTGAAGATGCTATTGAAAATGCCATTGCAACAACTTTGCTTTGGATCGAGTTCTCAAGTTGCCAATTACCTTTAACAGCATATATGTGTATGCCTTTGTCTATAGCAATGGAAAGTATTTCCATACATTCAAGCATACTTCTACCTAGACGGGATAATTCACTAAGAATAATGCTGTCTCCTTTTGAAAGGTTATTAAGTATTTGAGCAATAGAACGCTTATGCCAAGACACTTTGCCAGAAATTACTTCCTCTACAAATTCCACATGTCCTAGCTTTTTGTCATTAGCAAACTTCAAAATATCAAGCTTGTTTTTTTCATTATCTTGATACTGGGTAGAGACACGTAGATATCCAATATTTTTCTGTGTGTGGTTTTGAGTGACCATAATGATATTTTCCTAAAAACCTGTTTGATCACTTTTTAGTTGACAGATTCTTATCAGAATATCAATGGTTTTCTAGCTATATATCTGACTCAAAAAAACGATCGTTTTTAGGAGATACTAAGAATTTCAAAGAACTGCTTCTTCAATTACTCTTAGGGGATTTTTCAACGAAAACCTACGGTTTTGAACTTATTTGTGAATTTGAAACCGTAGGTTTTCGGGCAAATGCTCCCGTTGGTCCTGTTTATGTGATTCAGGCATATGTTCTTTGATTGTGGTATGTCTCCCCTTGTACCTTGGAGTTTGGGGTGCTAGTTGATGTGAGGCAATTCTTTGGGATTTGAAGAAAACCTCTAAAGTATTGTCAGTGATGCGAATGTCTACCTGTTGTCTTACATAGTTGTGAGACACACTGTAATAGTGTCCCTCAACCTCTATATGGTAATCAATGTTCACTTTGGCTTTCTTCCATGTTGCCAATACATAAGGTTCTGCTGGTAAGGGATGTAATACATCTCTTTCTATTTCTTCAAAAACACTTTTCCTAGTGCCTGCTAACTTTTGGAATGGTTTGTTGTTGAGATTTTCCAACAACTCTTTGATTGCTCTATTGGCTTCATCCAAACTAAAGAAGACTCGATTACGTAAGGGAGCTAGAACTCTTTGCTCTACTGTTTGCACTCCTTTCTCTACTTTTGATTTGTCTTTGGGTTTCCTTACTCTTGTTGGTATAATAGCTACACCATAGTGCTCAGCAAACTCAGCATAGGACACATTTAAAGCTGGTTCATAGTAATTTGCTTTTGTTACTCCTGCTTTTAGGTTATCGGGAACTATTATTTCTGGTACTCCTCCAAAGAACTCTAGTGCTCTACGGTGTGAGCCGAGCCAGTTCTTAACTTCCTGACTCCACGTTGCTTCTGCATAGGTATAGTTACTTGCTCCCAAGGTTGCTACAAATACTTGTGCTTCTTTGATTTCTCCTGTTCTTGAATCAGTTACTCCTATAGTCATTCCTGCGTAGTCTACAAACAGCTTTTCTCCAGCTTTGTGGTGTTGACGCATACTCAGGTTCTTTTTGTTGCACCATTGTCTATATTTCAATGTATAGCTGCTGTAACTATAACCATCAGGCTTCTCAAGTTTATATTCTTGCCACAGCAGTTGTAGGGTTACACCTTTACGTTTTAGTTCTTGGTGAACTTTATTCCAATCAGGTACACTTTCTTTGTTATTCTCATCACAAGCAGGTGGATAAAGCATCTTATTTAGTTGCTCATCATCTAAATCTTTAGGCAAAGGCCATGAAAGTCCTGCTACCTTTGCTCTTCCTATATAGCCATTGATAGTACTTCTACTGATCTGGCAACTTTTGGCTATTTGATGGTCGCTTAATCCTAAGTTCCACTTTAGCCGCAATACTTCTCGGATTTTCCTCACGGAAACCCTCTTTCTTGGCATGTTCAACCTCCTCAGGTCAAATATGCCAATCGTAAATTCTTGTATCGCTTTGCTAAGGTTGTTTTGTTACTTAAATTGGGTGGTCGATTTCGATTAGCGCGGGTGGTCGACTTCGATTAGCGCGGGTAGTCGATTTCGATTAGCGCGGGTAGTCGATTTCGATTAGCGCGGGTGGTCGATTTCGATTAGCGCGGGTAGTCGATTTCGATTAGCGCGGGTGGTCGATTTCGATTAGCGCGGGTAGTCGATTTCGATTAGCGCGGGTAGTCGATTTCGATTAGCGCGGGTGGTCGACTTCGATTAGCGCGGGTGGTCGATTTCGATTAGCGCGGGTGGTCGATTTCGATTAGCGCGGGTGGTCGATTTCGATTAGCGCGGGTGGTCGATTTCGATTAGCGCGGGTGGTCGATTTCGATTAGCGCGGGTAGTCGATTTCGATTAAAATATGCACCCGTGGCTTGAGTCAATTCTCTCTACTCTCTTTTCTGCCCAGCTGTGCTTTAATTTCTAACTTAGGGCTTGAGTAAATAAATTTTCATTTGGTCTGGTTGTATAGCCCCATAGAATGAGGGTGATACTTGCTCCTGCAACCTGATTCACTCGTCCACTTTTTTACATAAATGCTTACCTATCCCATAAATACTTAAGTCAACTTTGTAAATGTTTGTTTGGCGATACCCAAAAGAATAGATTGAGGTGTACTGGGCTCCTGCAAGACCAAGAATATCTGTTCTAAACGATTTGTTATGAGGCCTATTTTGATTTTGTAATCCTTTGATTTTTTCATTGAGCATCTTTTCATAGTATCGTATGGCGATATATCCACACATACCAATTGGTTTAGGGCCATAAGCGCCTATATAAAATGCTGAAGAACTTGCAAGGCTATGAGAATGTACTGTTTCATCAACAATAGACTTCAAGCTATGCGAAATATCTTCCATTGAGAAAACATATTGGATTTTCCCTGACTGAATACGTGCCCTATTTATTACGTTAAGGCTGTTGTTCATTTTTCTATATGAATGAAGAAAATTTGCTTTATTAAGGTATATAAAAATATGCTTTTGGACGTTTGTGTTTGCCTCAGAAACTTCATCAAATGTTTGAGCTGCATCATGTCCATTTCCATTTAAAAAAATTACAATATCCACAACATCCTTATCATTTAGGAGGGTGCTTATACTGTTGGGGTTATAAGTACCTTTGACGATACCTAGTAGATCAGCATCAACAGTTCTTGGATAACTGTAAGCCTGACTGTAAATCAGAAACAGGTTTGAAATTGTTAAATTATCTAAGAGGATTTCTGAACCCTGAACTCTCCCAAATAAAAAATCAAAAAGTTTGAATATAAGGCCCCGTGGTACAGATGATATGTCCAGAAAAATGTTAGCTCTATTTGTGTGCCTCCCAATAAAATCAATAATCTTTGTAAAATATTGCGTTGGATCATTAGTAGGGTAGGTAATCAGTTCGCGTTCTAATATAATCCCTTTCTCTGTAAGTTCTCGTACGGCATATTGAGCATTTGCATCTTTAATTTCATCTAAAATTTCTTTAGGTTTCTGAGCCTGTAAGGTCGTAATGTGAACTATACTGTTACTGCTATCAATAGCAATGTGATTATTAATGTAATTGACAACTCCTGTAGATCGTTCTTCAAAATTAGGAGCAATCAAAAAAACATTTTTTGCATTGCTTTTTTCTAATAGATCAGTTAATGGTTGGTTCTTTATAGAATAAATTATGATGCTTCCATCTTCCTGAGCACTTGCAAAAATTCATCAATCTGATTTTCTGATGATAACAATGACCAACTCTTGTTTGTAGGATGTTCTTTTTGCTTACCTAGCCTAGAGTGAACTCTTGGGTATATGCCCTTATAGGGTTTTAAATCATACTTGCTATTTGTACTATCGTACCAGATTAAAGGAAGAGAGTTTGCTGGACAATTATCATGATCTACAATTGTCAGTCCACACTGACGATAACCAAAACGTAGATCATCCCCACTCTTATCACGCATTGTGTCAAAATCGGAATCTTTATTAAGTATTTCTTCAACAAGCCATCCGCAAAGCTCTCGAACATCCTCAAGTACTGTAGGACTGGCATATAATTCACACTTATTAGAATTAACCTTCATTTCTTCATTGAGGTAAATTGAGTAGAAAAGTTGTATGTTTTCATCTCTCAAGAACAGCGCATTTTGCTTTGCATATAAGTCAGCATCATGTGTATATATTTGGGCAAGTACCACAATTTTAGGGCTTGAATTCTTCCACTGGTGCACTAAATTTCGAAACATTATATATCTTTCAATGTCTTTGTATAAAGATTGTCCAGAAAGTGCTTTGTCGGTCAGAATAAACCAATACTCTTTTAAGGAAAGTTTCTTTAGATTCCGAAAGGCCTCCTCCCGAACTTCAGAAATATTACTTTGAAGATTTAGTATTTTTGTGATTATATCCTGCACATTGTTGATTCTGGGGTAGTAATCTGGGTGTAGTCTTTGACTAATGCCATTTTGGTGAAAAAAGCTATTTACTAACCCTGAAGGGTCAACCTCAAAGAAGTGACACTTTTTACCTATATCTGCTGTGCTTAAAAGTTCAGAATTTGCAAGACAAAAATCTAACCAGAGTGATTTCCAGCACTGATCTAACATGTCTGAGGGAAAGTAAAAGGTGTTAGAAAAAACTGCTAGTGCAGCTGTCCAATAATGCTGGGGTATATAATCAAGCGTTCTTTTTATTCTCGAAAAAAAGGGGGTCGATGTAGACTTGTAAGTTGATGATGCCTCCATTGCCTCCGTAAGATGAATCCCAGCAACAATACCTTCTTCTAGAAAGGGTTTTTTATAAAGTTCTTTCCAAAAAGTTTCTATATTACTTTTACTTTGCACTAATGCCACCATCCACAGGAATAGAAGCTCCCGTAATATATTGTGATAAATCAGAGAATAGGAATAGAACTAGATTAGCTATATCCTCAGCCCTTGCAATACGTCCCAATGGATGTTTATTCGCATACTCAAAAAGCACTTTACTATCCATCTTTTGTCTTTCATGTGAGTTCATAATACCTGGTAAAATCGCATTAACTCTAACTTTCTTTGATGCAAACTCAAGAGCTACTGATTTAGTTAACCCAATAACACCATGCTTGGCTGCTGCATATGCTGATATGCCTTTCGAGTTACTTCTCAAGCTTGATATGGAGGCCATATTAACAATTGAGGCACCCTTCTCAGAAATCAACTCAATTTCCCCCTTCAAACTAAGGAAAGTGGTCGTTAGATTTGTGTCAATAATTTGATTCCACTCATTAAGAGACATGTCCTTAAATTGCTTTTTAAAGGGTAATCCAGCATTATTAAAAGCAAAATCAATATATCCATATTTGGTTTTTATTTTCTTGAACAAATCCATTGTTGACACTTCATTTGTAAGGTCAGCTTGGTAATATTCAACATTAGAAAGCTCTTGGGTAGCGAAGCCATTTGCTATAAGCAGTCGTTGAAATATATCTACTTCTGAACGTCCAGTAGCTAAAACGGATGCTCCAGCCTCAACTAACTTCTTCATAACTCCAATCCCTATTAATGAACTAGCTCCAGTTATAAAACAAATTTTGTCATTGAATGCAATTTGCATAATTAATTCTATACTTTGACAAGTGCTGATCGAAAAAAGCCTATTGCATCTTTTGGTTGTGGAGAGTGCAAAATCGCCTTACCAACAATTACCCGAGATACTTCCAACCCCTCTAAACATTTTACCTTCTCTAAAGTCACATCCCTGTCAATAGCAAGAAAGGTTTTCCTATTAGTTAATTTTATAGTATTGGATAGGAGTCGAACCGTTGGCAAAACAATATCTTTATATTTTTTTAATGACTTTTTAGGTGATAACCCTACAACAGATAGTTCTGAAATCTCATTTTCTAGCTTTATTTGTAGTTTAAGAAGGTTATTGTTACTTATTTTTATTCCAGCTTGCAAAGCAAGACCAATGTGTACTCCATATGCCTGAGAAAATTCGTATAGACGCTCAATCTCGTGAAAGATTCCTGACTCTAATGACTCACAATGGACAAACACAACCCTCAATTTTTTATTCGCCTTGAAATACCTCATTAAGCTTTTTAGCAAAAAATCACCACGGCCAAATATATGAACATCATATATTTTATTAGGAAAATCAAAGTTTAGCTTTTCAACAATTTTGAGTGAATCCCTTACAAATTTATGGCTGAAATGTCCATTTGAATGGTCAACATGAACGAGATCGCTTTCACTGATTGCTTCTGTTATTTTCTTTTGATCTCTAAATTCAGAAATATCCGTTAGAGAAAGGGAAACTATACTAGATTGTATACTAACTGTTCGTCGTAAGTTGCCTTTTAAATTTTGCATAATTGCTCGTACTGCACCATAATTTTTCCTACCTTTAGATATTTCTAGTGATGACTGTACATCAAACGCAAACGGTGCGAATTTAACATCCTTTTGTTTAATATTATAAGGTGTAATTCCTCCAGCCAAGAAAATCGACTTTCCCCTGTGCAGTTTAAAAAAGGAAAGAAGTTTTTTTTCATCTAATTCAATTCCCGTGCCGCCACTTTCATGATCAACAATTAGAAAATCAACATAATCGGCAAAATCTACTTTCTCCGCATCTAAACTTGTGTAACTGATTATTTTGTAATTTCTGTTCTTTGAATCGCTTAATTGTTTCGCAAGTCTTTGGTTTTGACCGAAGTGTAATTGCAAATGCTCTGCACCTGTCTTATTCATTATTTCATGAAGTAAGTTTATATCCAATAATTTTGTTACAATGACAGAGTTATAGAAAGCCAATGATTTTTGTAAAATGTTTATAATCTGACTAAATTTAGATACACGATCAAGATGATTTTCATTTATAATATGAAATCCTAAATAATCTGCGCCCATCCAAACCATCAGTTTTGCTGTATCCAGATCCTCAATCTGGCAAATTTTTATTTTAGCCATTTGACAACTCCTCGTTGAGGTGAGTCTTTCTTAAAATCGATGCCCTCACTTTTCTTGCGCAAAAAGAATTCATACCACTGTTAAATTTGTAATAGGAATGAATTTATGCAAAGTTTGCAACAGCATCATTATAAATCTATCAAATAAAAAGTACCAAAAGTGATTTTCATCGAAACATAGGATATAGCCTAAATTGCTTAGGCTACCTTTGCCTTTTTCCGCAATTGCTTTGCTAGGCTAGCTGCTTTCTTAACTATCTCTAGGGTTTTCTTATCTGTACGCCTCTGATCTGGTGTTAGAGGAAGGGAATTAGAAACCCAACTATCTAAAGTCTGTTTGTATTTTTGAAACTCTTTCTCTTTTTCCATCACATAAGCATCGTATTTAGCTTGTATGGTAAGCCATTGATGAGCAGGAGTTTTAGTTAGTATTTCAAGCTTTAATGCAAAATCAGGTGTTACAGGAGTATGACCATTTATTATGCGAGATAAATGACCTCTGGTAACACCAAGGAGTCTAGCTACTGTCTCAATGCGTAATCCGTATTGGTCAATAAATCCTGACTTTAAGATACGACCTGCATGGGAAGGAGTACGTTCTACTTTCTTATAAGTTTTATTGCTCATAATTTGCTCCTTAGTGTGGGTCTTCAATCCTGATATTGATTGGGTCTATATCCTCGTCAAATTCACACAACACTCGCATGTTGCCAGTAATATCAAACGACCATGTTCCTTCTCCTTGTCCTTTATGCTCATGTGCTCTAAAGAGCATTGGACTAGGGGGCAAACTGTCTATGGCATCTATATAATCTAATATGTCTTGGAGTTTCTCTGTGTTCTGTACAGGAAGTCCTTTTGTTGTACCTTTAAAATAGAAATCCCTTAGTGCTTTTGACTTAAACGAACCTTCAAAAATAGCCATATTCTTTGCCCAATTTTCAATGTAACATCAAATGTTACACAAGTCAAGTTTTATTAATCCTATACAATGGAAGTTTGGTTTTTATTGAGCGAGTACTTTCTTTCCGTGTTTACGGAGTTCTCCATTTGGACTAACGTATCTATAAAGAGTGACACGAGTAATGCCTAGCTCCTTGCATAGTTCAGAAACTTTTACATCTCTATTAGCCATAACAGCTTGAGCTAGCCTTACTTGAGACTTAGTAAGACCAAATTTCCTTCCACCATTACGCCCTCTAGCACGTGCAGCCTCTAATCCTGCCATTGTCCTTTCACGGATTAATTCTCGTTCAAATTCAGCAAGTGCAGCAAATATTCCAAAGATAAGTTTCCCACTGGCTGTTGTGGTATCAATATTTGCTCCTTGACCAGAAAGTACACGGAAACCTATGCCTCGATCAGCAAGTTCTTGAACGACATTAACTAGATGTTTTAAGTTACGACCAAGGCGATCAAGTTTCCAAACCACAAGCACATCACCTTCTCGTAATGCTTTTAGGCAAGCGGTGAGTCCGAGTCTGTCATCTTTTTTTCCTGATGCTTGATCTTGATAGATTGAATCTTCTTTTACTCCAGCTGCAATCAGCGCATCTTTTTGTAAGTCCAGCACCTGTGAACCATCGCTTTTTGAAATTCTGACATATCCAATGAGCATGTTAATTAAACGTTCGTTTGTGTTACACCTTGATTTAGACTACTTTTTAGGTCTATTTGTGTTACTTATTCAGTAACATATTCAAAGTATATTATACCCTCAAGGTTTACAAAAAGAAATAATTATATTCCCCTAATTTTTGCAACAGTAAAAACCCCAAGTTTTGGTGCTGCAACTGGCAAAACTTAGCGAGTTGGAAATCAAGGGTTTGTTTTTAGAGGATTAAAAAAGCAGTAAAAACCTGTTCAGCTTTGGTTTTGTGAAAGTGGGCTGACTCACTAACTTTTTCCAAAAAGTTGGGATAACTTCGCTTTTGAAAGTAGTATAGTTTTACTAGTCTTTAAGAAAGGGGCTATTAAACATCAAATGAAAACAGATAATCAAGAATCTCTTATTTTACAAATCCAAAGAGACTGCTTAAATAATAATGTTCCTGTTTCCCAAATCCTACGAAAAGCAAAAGTGGTTGCTACAAAGCTAGAGTTGGAAGACTTTTTAAAATGGTTGAATGATGAATTAGATGGTTATGCCAGTTCTAAGGAATCGCCGTTGCCACCCTATCGGACTATAGTAGGAGAACCAAAAGGATTTAATCCTTATTATGGTTATTGGCAGTCGATAGGAAGCTCAGGTCTAGTGGAGGCAATTTCAAAAGTTCCTATAAATTTGGCTATAGGTCCTATGGAAGAGACTTTACTAAGTTTGAAAAAGGGGGAGCATCTAATTTACCCTTACCCTCCAAAAGCTAAAGAAAGTATTTCAGCAATGCTGGAATATCCAACGGATGTCCACTTGGAAGTATCAAGAAGTGCAATAATTGGAATCATTGATAAAATAAGAAATATTTTGCTAGATTGGATGATGAAACTTGAAAAATCTGGTGTTTTAGGGGAAGGATTATCTTTTAATGCCGAAGATAAAGCCAAAGCAACGGGGGTAACGCAAAATTTTTATGCTGATAATATAGCTGTTACTGGACAGGTTCAAGATCAGGCCAGTGTTACAAACATACAAAACAGTTATAACTTGCCTTTAGATACTAATGCTGTTCTAGACCTTGCAAAACAGATTGAGGAGGTTGCTTTACAACTCCCGAAAGAAATACAAGGAGATGTACAAAAGTATAAAGAAGAGATTTTTAAGGAAACTGCTAAGGAAAACCCAGATAATTCCCGTATAAGATCGTTGTTAACCTCACTTAGAACTATTTGCGAAGGAGCATCAGGTAATCTTATATCTCAGGGTGTTGTAAACATGATAGGAAGTCTTCTAGCAGGATAGTTATTTCCAACCCTACTTAGGTTACAGGAAACTTAACAGAGGAGTAATTTTAGAGATGCTTTTCAGGCAGCATTTTAGTGTGGAGAATGCGGACAATAAAAATGTCGTTTTTTCTTTTCCGATAGTACACAACATGACTTACATACCTATAAAAAAGATAAGCCCTTTCTGTAACGCTATGTGTAAATGTACGACCATGATCTGGATCATCCGCAAGCATTTGTAGGGTAGCTTTTAATCCTGCCATATATTTCAATGTCTGCTGCTCACCAAAATCAATCAAACTCCGCTTAGCAATTTGTTGGATGTCCTGTTTTGTCTTTTTGGAGCGATGATATTTACTTGTCATTGATTTTAAGCTTTGTGTTCGGCAATTGCTGCTTGGACTATATCATCAAAATCTTCAGGGCATTCTCCACTCTCCTCACCTTCCATTAGTGCATTTTGCAAAGACTCAACCTTTGCCTCTTCTTGCTCTAAAAGACGCAGTGCTGCACGAATAGCCTCACTAACCGAGCCATAACGTCCGCTTTCCGTGAGTTCTCCCAAGAAGCCTGTAAAATGGTCACCTAAATTAATACTGGTTGTGCTCATAACTAATCCCTTCTGTTATCTTGTTTTAAGGTTACTATATTTTAGTAATTGATGCAAGCAGCTTGTGTACGGAATAATGGAATGTAATGGCAGGGAAATATTACTCCCCAACTTCTTTCCATTAGTTGGGGTCTTGTTCCAGATAAACAAGACCTATAACCAACTTAAGGGTAGCAGCATTGTACCTATCACCATAATTTTGCACAAAATTATGGTATCAACTAGCCATTCTCCAAATCCACAATGTGTTACTACTCTAGCAATAAGCTGTTAAATATAACCGAGCCATCCTTAGCCCCGTAAACAGTAATGGGTCCATATACCTTGCCAATTGCAAGATAACGACCATCAGGACTAAAAGCTAATGATTTAATATTAGCTTCACCGTGGTCAGAAAGGGTGTGAATTAAGCTCCCATCATCTGTTTTCCATAGCTTCACGTCATGGCCTATAAACCCACTTCCAGAAGCAAGAATACTTCCGTCAGGACTAAAGGCTACTGAACGAATCTCGCCAAAATGTCCAGAGAGAGTATAAACTAAACTACGGTCATTTACATCCCACACTTCAATTGTATCATCATGTCGTCCAAAGGCTAGCATTTCTCCATTGGGACTGAAAGTTACTGAGCTAACAAAACTCCCATGCTCAGAAAATGTATAAATTAAGTTGCTATCACTTACGTTCCACATTTTGACTGTGCCATCAGAACTTCCAGAGACCAACACTTCACCATTGGGACTAAAAGTTACAGACCTCACATCACTGCCGTGTCCAGAAATGGTACGAATCAGATTCGTACCATTCGCATCCCAGAATCTGATATTAGCACCACTCCCATGAGCCAGTATTGTACCGCTAGGATTAAAAGCTATTGAATTGGCAAGTTCACTATATTCAGTTACAAAGCGAATGAGGCTAGCATCACTTACTCTCCACAATTTAACCGGAGCATAGCAGCTTCCAACTGCTATGACATCACCTTTTGGGTGAAAGGCTATTGAGCAAACACTTCCAACTTTACCATAACCACGTAAGGTACGAATTAGGTTACCATTACTTGCTTTCCACAGCTTAATCGTATCATCTAAGCTACCTGAGGCCAATATACTGCCCTTGGGACTATAAGCCAGAGCTTCAATACTCCCACCATGTCCAGAAATGCTCTGTACCACTTCAATTTTATCTACTAAGGACACTTCTGAGTTAACGGTTACTGTTTTTGAGACGCTGTCTTCTGTACTGTTGTCGTCTTTAATGGTTAAGATGATCTCATATTTGCCCTCAGTAAGATATTGGTGTTCTGCTTTCTTTCCTGTGGATGTGGTTCCATCGCCAAATGACCAATCATAACTACTAATGGGGTTGTCGCCATTGTCAGAAGGGTGGGCGTTGAAAATGAAAACTGTTTTAACGGTGCCTTCTGGGGGGGTAATGGTAAAGTCTGCTTGGAGGGTGTTGCAACTGGAGTCAGGGTTTGAGTCACAAAAACCAAGAACAGTTACAAAAACATTTGCCTCGTTAGAAAGCAATTCTGTAGCTAAATCTGTGGCAATATAGGTAAAAACATCAGGGTTTTCTATTTCGGAAATGTAACCTGAGTTTGGAGTGTAGGTAATGGTGTTATTGAGATCAACAAATGTAGAGCCATTTGTTGGTTGATTGGTGATTTTTACTATGACTGTTGAAGGATTTATAGGCAACTTCAAAAGTGTATCATTTGCAAGAACATCAATAGTAACTGGCTTATTTTGGTCTGTGGTTGCCCCATCATCATTGGCAATTATTGATGAAAAACAACCTTCCTGTTCATTATCTTGTTGTTGGGTTAATAAGCCTTGACTATTTGGTGGGGTTGCCGAACAAGAAACCTCAAGTTCTATGTTGCCGTTGAAGTCATTTCTAAAATCAGTGTTGCTAATGAGAATATAGAGGATAGTTTCCTTATTAAATTCTCCTTTTCCAAGCTTGTACTCTATATTTTCATGCTTACTAGAAGAACAATCACTGCTCCCTTCTTTATAAAACTTTACTCTAATGGGTGGATCAGAACCACCAGACGGTACTCCATTAATTCTCACTATAGGAAGGTAAAGAAAATTTGGATAATGTGGAAGGATCAACTTAATTACCCTTGAAGAAAGTTTCTCAATAGCACTAACTCTTACTGGACTATGATTAGTCGTATTATTACCTTTAGTAAGCAAATTGTTGAAAGGGTCATAATTTCTCTCCATCAAATCATCTACAGCAGCTGTTTTTAAAGAACAGGAGTCACCCAATACTTTGTCACCGATATCTGCACTGTGTTCATATATTTGGTTTCTAGCCCATTCCCAATAGAAACTAGAGAATTTTGAATCGAAAGTTTCGTTTACTTGTAAGGGTGTTGGTCCCCTTGCTAAAAAGTCCTTAAGAACCCCAAGTTTACTAGGATTCCTGTTTCCCATGTAAACCCAAAAGTCCTGTGTCTCGTACTCAGAAAATCCAGAATTATCAAAAAGGCTTGTACTCACCTTATGCAAATTAAAACGACCTGTGGTTCTTCTCATGTTTGAGGCATCTGAATTCATAGCAGCAGTTGCAGTACCTTCTCTAAACCATTCATTATCATTTAACTCTTTAAGTTCCCAAGAAAATCTCTCTTCATAGCTGTTCTGTATGGCATGAAAGATTTCATGTCTCAAAGTCTGTGTTGCTGATGTAATTCTACTTTCTTCTTTAGGTAAACAAATAATTATTCTTTTTCTTTCTATTTGATAAAATCCGCCACCGCCAATAAATTCCCCACTTGGGAGAGAATTACATACTTTAGACTCCTCCCTTTCTTTAGAAAAGTGGTACAAGGCAACCTCAGCAATGAGTGGATGGAGAAACTCTAGTGGCTTTGCAGTAAACTTGCCAATTTCATGTTCAACAAGTAGCCTCCGTTTATTTATGCTATCCTTGGTGCAAAGAACCTCGAGATCATCCAAAAAACAGGAGATTTCAAAAGAGGGAGTTTGTTGTATTGCCAAGGAGGGCTCAGAAAAAGAAGAAACAACAACCCCTTTTTCTAGGACAAGAGTAAAAATATAGGAACCAGAAGGAAGAACAAACAAGCGAGAAGAATATCTCTCGGTATTAGAGTTGTACTTTCCATGTGCAAGACTCCAATAAAACCCTGACTCAGTTTCTAAGTCGAAAATATAATGGTCGGGAACAAGGCCTGCTTCAGCTATGGTTTCATGATCCTTAAGATTATCAAAGACAGACTGATCTATTGGAATGCTAATGCCAAAATCAGCCCTTATTTCTTTATTAGAAGTTATTTTATAAAAAGGTGTAAGAACCTTACCAATCCTTGGGTAACTTGGAAAAGGGATGCTTGGAGGGGAAGGAAGTTTTTCTAACTTTATAGTTACAGATTCCTTTAGGGTACCTCCTAAATCCTCAATAACAATCCCATCTATCCCTGTTACTGATCCACCTGGCTCAAGAATAAAGGTATTTGCATCAATATTGACCTTTACTTGTTCCTTACCTGCGTTATTAGATTCAAAGGTAATCATTCCCTCGCTTTTGTCCTGTTCGGTAACTTCATAAGTTTTACCTATAGTGGTTGAAGATGAGGTTTCTTCTATTTCTATAGATAGGTTTTTAGGAATCCTTTTTGTAGTTACATCTTGTATGGGACCACCCACCAGTACAGTACCTGATTCATCTTTATCTAATTGTAAAATTTTAGGACACACATGCAAAGTCAGGGTTCTAAGGTCATACAACCTTAGCAACAGGTCTATCACATCTTCAAAGTCTACTTTACCTGAACAATCTATATCTGCATGGTATAACTGATAATCCGTTGGGTCATCTTTGCTAATTCCATAATGAAATAACAATGCAGCAAGGGCATCCTCAAAACCTATTTGCTTGTTCTGGTCGATATCACCCAAAGGATAATTAGCAAAATCTGTTTTCAAGGTAATGTTAGTACTGTCATTCTGCTGTGTAGTTAAATTATTGGTGCTGGCAAGAGCCTGTTTTATTAGAGCTTGGAGGTCATAATTTTCCAAAGGGTCGTTATTTACTTGTTGTAATGGCTTGGTGGTGATTGTTATCGCATTACGTTCCTTTGAGGGTAATGTACCCTTGGAGCTTGTAACGCTTGCCTTTGGATTATCCCCTGTAACATTAAAAACCAGTTCTACTATTTCGCCATTTATCGGGTTTAGGGAAATAAAGCCCATCTTGACGGTGTTTTCTTCTGTTATACCTGCTACAGGTAATATCTGACCTTGCTTGCTTTTTACTCCCAGTAGCTCTAAATCTTGAGTATGTAAAGTTAGTTCACCCTCTATAACTGACTCTGTTATTTCAATGGGTAAAATAGCAAATTTACTTGTTGTGTTATCTGATGGTTGTTGAGCATTAGCCTCTTCTCTATTCCCACCTATACAGGCTATTAATATTAATAACAGAAATATAAATACACTTATTTGTTTGGATGGTTTCATGGTTGGGTTACTCCCTATGAGTTAAGATTAGAAATATATTCCAATATATTGCTTCGATGATGATTAGTCTAAAAAGGCTTTAATTTACTACCAAGCTTTCACCAAAAAGCGGTGTAGTTTGATTGTCCGTTGTGGTAGCGTTTGGATTGCTTATAGTGAAGGTTGTTCTACCTGTAGCCTTGCGTTCAAAGGTAAGGGTTAACAGTGTGCCATTACCTGTAAATTCCTGCCCTAATTGACAAATACCTATAACTGCATCATCAGAAGGAATAGCTGCAACAAAGCAGTCTTTTGGTAATTCTCCAATTATTATATCGCTTTTTAAGATGAAGTTCTCAGGAGTAGTTGTAACTTTAAAGCCAAAGCCTTTATATATATTTGCATTCTCACGTAAAGCAACTGTAACTGTACAAGTTTCACCTATATCACTGCTTGCACAGGTGCTTTCTTTTGGAAATATTGTTGGATCATCCACAGGAATAACCGTAATGTTAACTTGAGCAAGGCTTGAATCTACCTGACCATCATTGCTTTTAAATGAAAAGCCATCAGAGCCATTGAAATTAGCATTCGGGGTATAGGTGAGATTAGGGGCATTTCCGCTTAATATGCCATTTTGTAGAGGTGAGGTTGTTTTATAAGTCAACGTATCTCCATCTACATCAGAACCAATTAGCGTAAAGGAAACTGATTCATCCTCATTAACCTCTATACTTTGACTATTTACTACGGGAACATCATTAATAGGACTAACGGTAATCTTCACAGTAGCACTATTAGAATCTAGCTCTTCATCATTGGTTATAAAGCTAAATTCATCCTCCCCATTAAAATCCTTATTCGGTGTATAAGTTATATTTGGAGGAACGCCTGTTACTTTCCCGTTTATTGGCTGGGAATCTAATGAATAAGTCAATTCATCATTGTCTACATCGGTAGCTTCCAGCACTATATCTACAGAAGCGTCCTCATTCAGCACCACATCTTGAGATTTTGCTACAGGGGCATCATTGGGCTTCTCTATAACCTCAATAACTATTTCGGCCTCTTCTGAGGTATCTTTTCCATCATTAGCACGAAAGGTAAAGCTATCTTTGCCTATAAAACCCTTATCAGGCGTGTAAGCTACTTCAGGCAATAAACTGAATAAAGTCCCGTGCTGGGGCTGGGTTGCAATTGAAAAAGATAAAGCATTTTCCTCTGAATCAATATCTGTAGCAGATAAAGTAATTGCTAGAGTTTGATTTTCTATAGCAGTTAGTTCCTGACTGCTTGCCACAGGAGCATCATTAACTGGAGCAATGGCAATATCAACATTGGCAAGGGAAGAGTCGGTTAGACCATCATTCACTTTGAATGTAAAACTATCTTTGCCATTTACATTATTATCAGGGGTGTAGATAAGATCAGGAGCATTTCCAATTAGTTTACCCTTAGTAGGTTCAGAAACTACCGCATAGGTAAGGTCGTCACCATCTGCATCACTACCCCTTAATGTAATATTTAGGGATTTATCCTCTTCAGTAGTAACTCCCTGTGATTCTGCCACAGGTATAGATTTCTCTACAGGAACAACCTGAATAGCCACCTTAGCATCATTAGAATCTTCTTTTCCATCATTTACCTTAAAGATAAAACTATCCTCACCCGTAAAGTCCTTATCTGGACTATAGGTGAGATTGGGAGGAGTACCACTTAAAGCACCATTCTTTGGATCGGCAACTATTACATAAGTAAGCTCATCGTCATCTGTATCACTACTTTCCAATGTAATCTCTAAGGAAATATCTTCTTTAGTTGCAACCTCCTGAGTTTTAGCTAGAGGAGGATTGTTAGCAGGGGAAATAATAGTTACCTCAATATCATAAAACTGATTACTACTGGCAAGTTGTGTTAGATTCTGCTGCGTCAAACTATCTTCAAAAACATTGCTCTGTGTACTATTCCAAAGAACAACATAATAACTACCTGCTGTTAAATCTGCTTGCAAAGCATCTTCTTGCAAATCCTTACTAGCAATTTCATTCTTATCTTTATCAAGCAATCTAACTGATACAGGAAGATCAGAACCTATATCTTTAGTCCTGACATTTACTCTTACAACCGATTCTTCTTCCAAATTAAAGTTGAACCAGTCAATATCATCTATTGGATTTACAAAAGAATGTACTACAGAATCGAAAGTGACATCTGTAGCTTGACTAGCACTATTATTAGGTTCTAATGCGTCAGTAATGGCGATCTTAATAGTTGCTAGATTGGAATCATCATAACCATCATTCACTTTAAATGTAAACTGGTCTGTACCTACAAAATTGTCATTGGGCTGATAGCTTACACTAAAAGCATCACCTGTTAGAATGCCATTCTCAGGACTATCCTTAATAGTATAGGTGAGATCGTCTCCCTCTGAATCACTTGCAGTCAGGACAATATTAATATTTGTGCTTTGCTTTGTGACTAACTCCTGAGAGTTTGCCACAGGAACAGAATTCTTTGTCACAGTCACAGTTTTATCGGCACTATGCTCTCCACCGTCATCATCAGTAACTGTAAGAGTTACTTTATACTCTCCTGCCTGAGTAAAGCTATATTCTGCTTTTTTTCCTTCCTTAGAATCTCCATTGCCAAAATCCCACTTATAACTACTAATTTCTCCATCAGAATCACTAGATGTATCTGCATCAACATTCACGGACAACGGTGCTCGACCATTATCAGGTGTAATAGTGAATTGTGCTATTGGTAAGTTGTTTTTAGTAGAACAGCCTGCAAGATAAATAATTAAAATAACCAGCAAAAAAAGACTACTGTGGTTCACAATATTCCTACTTTCCTTTTGCTACCAAATGTAGCAAGACCTTAACTAGATTGCAAACCCCAGCTTTTATAGATAACTTGGGATTTGTTATTGAGAGTGCCAAAAATATAATCCTGTACCCTTTTTCTGCTGCTCGGGCAATTTTAGCGTAGGTGGTCAAATTGATTAGCCAGAGTGATTGGGCAGTTTTTATCAACTAATTTGGTACGGCTAGGTTTTCTGTAGGAAGCCCCCTTTTTTTGGTTTAATTCTTCTATATTAATTCATCCTTAGTGGGTTAGGGGCAGGTGGTTAAGAAGGGTTGAAAGTCTACTCCTTCACTTACTGCATTTCCCAAACCTGGCCCTTTATCGCTTGGGCCGTCTGGGCTGTCCCAGTAATTATTTTTAGCATTTATAGTTCCTCCATCTTTTGCAAAAGCACCGAATCTTATATTTTTGGTAAAGCATGACTGGCTAACAGTAGGTTTTCCTGTTGCTTTGTCGCTATATACACCGTAGTTGTTTTTAGTTAGTTTGCTGTTTGTAATAGTTGGGGCACTGTCTCTTGTCCATATACCTACGTTCGCATAACGTATTTCTGCATGTTTGATATTTCCAGTGCCACCATCAAAGAAGATTTCTTTCCAGTTTCCTGTTTGTGGTGAGGTTGTACCTCCGTCGTCGTTGGTATCGCCACCAATTGTGTCATCGTATGAACTGGTGAAATAAACTTTGTTGTTGACTGTACCATTAACATTGAGTGTACCCTCTACTCTTAGCAATAATGGGTCGTCGAAGATTTTAACGGGTCGTCTGAATTTTATTACTGCTCCTGCATCTATGGTTAGGGTGGCTCCTTCTGCAATTGTGAAATCTTCGGATAGATAGTAGGTGATGCTGGTTTGGTTCCATGTGACATCACCTGTAATGGTTGATGGTCGTATTTGTAAGCCTGCTATATCCACATTTTTAAAGGTTATGTCTTTAATTTGGGGGCTGTCATCAACGTTGGCTGTAATAGCTGCTCCTCTGGAATCTTTTATCTGTATGTCCTGCAAGTTGGGTGAGCTATCCCTTACGCTTATAGCACTGTTGCCATAGCGAAATTCAGCAAACTTGATGTTGCCATTACCACCTTCAAAAGAGATTCTTAACCAGTCGCCTGCTCGTGGTGAGGTTGCACCTCCATCATTATTAGTATCACCACCAATTGTGTCATCGTATGAACTGGTGAGATAAACTTTGTTGTCTGCTGTGCCGTTGATGTTTAGTGTGCCTTCAGCCTTTAGTAATAGTGGGTCGTCGAAGATTTTAACGGGTCGTCTGAATTTTACTACTGTTCCCGCATCTATAGTCAGGGTAACTCCTTCTGGTACTACAATATTGCAGGTAACTAGGTACACGGTAGCAGCTATCCACTTTTCATTACTGGTAATGGTGCCACATTTTTCTTGCAGGGCTGGAGCAAGTTTCTCAGTTGTTACTTTAAAAACAGAACTTACTCCTCCTATGGTTACTGTAGTCTTGGCTGAGCTTTCTGGATCACTGCTGGATGTTAGGCGCACTGCAACTGTATCATTATTATTAACTGTGCTGGCAGTAGAAACTCTCCCATTAATCAGTAGTGTTGCGTTATTATCGGCTGATATGGGGGCAGGAGCATTAATACCTTTCACAGTAATGGTGTTGCTGGTAATTAATGTGCTAGGTTTAACGTTCTCCTGAGCAGTAAATGTAAAAGCATCTGGCTTTGTATCAGTCTGAGTTGATTGTTTTGGGCTTACAGGATTGCCAGTTTGGGCTTTCTGCTCTGAGCTTCCATGTGTGTTTATTGCTGCCACTTTATAAGTGTAGCTCTTGCTTGCCTCAACATCTCTATCCCTATAGGTTGTTACATCAGCAGCCACTTCTGCAATCTTGGTAAATGTTTGTGGGCTGATAGTGGTTCCTATCGTGATTTCTCTATGGATCGTGAATCCCGTTTCATTAGTGCTATCATCCCAAGTAACATCTATAAAATTTATTCCTGGTGTGGCCTTTACGTTTGTGGGTGAGTTGGGTGGATTGTTGGTAGGTGTGGATGTGGTACTTGGACAACCTGTTAAAAATAAGATCAAACCGATTATAGAAAGAGTGATAAAGACACTATGCCATTTTGTTGCTAGGATATTAAGTTTTTGCATTAATTAACTTTCTGCTAAATAAATAGCTATTAGGAATTTGAGTTTTCTTAGAATTTTACTTATCAATGTTAGAAAATTGTGTATGTAATTAGTCTTTATAGGAAAGTCTAGAACGTGACTTACCAAGATTATTAATTTGTAAGGGAGAAACCTGATAAAATGCCTTATCGGAGGTTTCCGAACCTTTAGATCGCACTTCTAGTGTGGCACTTGCTCAATCGGTCAAAATTTGTTCAAGTGTCACACTGTGTTTGTGCGTGGTAGGGGCAAGCTTATAGCTGCTCATATAGTTCCATAGAATCTCCAATAGCAAATAAAATACTAATCTAAAGACTAACATATAACCCATCTGCCTTTATTGAATTTATTAAATATCGTTGATTAAATGCTTTGGTGTAATGCCATAAGCCATCAATAAAATTTTCCCTATTAATTAAATAATATCGCTTCATATAAAATTTGTTAAGTATATTTAAAAATCTGAAAAAGGGATATTGTTGTGAGTTATATGGGAGCAATGTGGGAGTTGTTATCTAATGTAAATGATGCTTATAATTGCTTGCAACTATTTTGTAATAATAATTTACAATAATCTTATCTCTGTTTTTATACCTTGTTGTTAGTACTATTCTGTTGTTTATTCTCTTTAATGTTTAACTAGGATGAATAAATTAAGAAGTTTTGTTGATAGTTTATTGTAAATGATGCAAAATACAGCGAATAAAACACCATTCATTTTGAGTATGGTGACAAGTAAAATAGAGATGGTTGTTAAAACTCACGACCAGAAAATTATTTAGAAAGGAGTTTAGGTATTCTAATGCTACTTTAGAAATTAAGTACTGGGATTACCTAATACTAAATTGCCACGATGGTTATCAAAAGAGGTTTTGTTGGGGAAAGAAGATAAAAAGTTAGAGTTTATAGGTAGAGCAAATGAAATCTTGCGTGAAGCAGGATTTGATATGATGGATCATAGTGCTACTATAGATGCTTTCTGGAGTTATAGAAAGCAAATCTACAAAAGAGAAATTCCTGCAATGCCTGTAGATGTTGCCCGTTATCATATCGCTTCTCATGTTATAGGGGATTTAGAGTTAGTTTTACCAGAGGATGATTTAATGATGCTTGAAGACCCCTATTATAGAGATAATGTGCATTTACGGCGTGCATATGCTTATCAGGAAGGGGTGGAAGATTTAAATGGTCATGTTGGTATAGCATTGGCAAATCGTGACATAGCTAAAATTCAGGAGGCAGCACTGAAATTATTTGGTGATGAAATTAAGGAAATGAAGTGGAGTATTAGTGATTCAGGGGGTTTTCTAAAAATGTAAGAACCTCTATGTACTTCCCTTCTTTGAGCTTTCTAAGTGAATCTAATATTCTTGAATCCCCTTCATTTCTTAGATACTCCTCAACTTTTTGGTTAAATGTTTCTTCCTTGCCATCGCCAATGTCATTAAAAACATTCAAACAGTATTCTTCGATTTTCGTTTTTGCTTCTGTAATTCGGTTAGCAAATATTAGTTCCTTGACCAGTAAAGATAGAATTTCTATGTCTAAAGGGTCTTTGTTGCTAAGAGTTTCAGCTACTTGTAATGCAAGATGATTATTCTGTCCTGACAGTTGTTTGCAATAAATTTTCCCACTTGATATACATATACTGTTGCTAGAGCGGCTTATTTCGTTAAGTTCATTCTGAAAATCTTCACTAATTCTTGAATTATTAATATTTAAGCTTTCCAAAAAACCTCCAGATGCAATTAATTCAAAAGCTCTTTTATAATTTCCCTTATAATAAGCATCGTTTGCTTCTTTGTAATCTGATGGTAATGCCTCAAACCCATTTCTGTTCATGGTTCCTCTTATAATTGCTTTGTGTGTTGGGCTGTCTTTTAAATCTCTTCTTAGGGTATATAGATTATTTTTGTTCTTTTTCTCATCATTATAAAATAGCTTATTAGCCGTATCCATAGTGATAAATCTATCCTTTAAAGCCTGAGCAATAATTACAAAGCTTTGTTTGCAGTTTTGCAAGATTGTTTCTTTCTCTGCTTCTGTGCAAACAGCCCTTACCAAACCGAATAACATTATCTTTACACTCATGTCTTAAATCTTTCCTCTTTTTGAATTTCATCTTTTTAGATAAGAGTTCAAAATGGCAACTTTATAAGTTGTCACTTAATGGTGATTATATCAAAAAATAATTTATTGCGCATTAAAACATATAGATAATGTGGAGTATTTTCTCATAAATACCCTGCTTGAAAATAGTATTCTTATTTAGAAAATAATCAAAATTTGATTATTTATCTTATATTTATAATAGAATTATTAAAGAATATATGCCTTTTCCAAAAGAGGTTTAATTGCTCCAATATTCAAAATGTTCAATTAATTTCTTGGTCTTCATATATGAAAATTGAGTTACAGATTCAGGATATTTACTGGAACGGATAAGGATTTGATAAATGGAAGATAAAGAGAAAAAGTCTCTTGCTGGTGGTAGACGTCCTGGCTCTGGACGAAGGCCAAGCATTTCCACTCTTAGAGTTATAGATGAACTACTTGAACGTCCCGAAGGTATTTCGGCTTCTGATTTTACAAACATAGAATTTGATGGTGAGAAGATATTTCCAAGTACGGCTAGTGCTATATTGGTGCGTTTAGAGAAAAAAAATTTATTACATTCCGAAAAGCAAGGAACTGGGAAGCATATTAAGAATGTTTATTTCATAAGGAATTATAAGCGCAGTGCCCTATTAGAATATAAGGGTAGTGTAGAGAATAAATTATTACCTCAAAAAGAAAAACGCTTACAAGAAGTTAAAAGCAAAGATAAGAAATTATTTAACAGGTATGTTACACTTGGTTTAGTTTCTACGTCCCTGACTACACTTTTTTTGCTATTTGCCTTTGTTTATATAGTAAAAAACTGGTACAGCCAGACAGCTTCTTTAACCATCTTGTCAAATATTGCCTTTTCACAACTCAATTTGGACGAAAAGGCTTTGAAGATTTCCTTTCAGGAAGAATTAAACAGCCTTCAATTCCTAAGCGAAAAGACTACAAGTAGTTTGAGGAAGCTCGATTTATCTGGGAGCAATATAAGTAATCTTAAGCCTATAATTACTTTAACTGAGTTAGAAGACTTGAATTTATCAAATACCAAAGTAGAAGATTTAGAGCCTTTGACTGAATTGAGTAATTTACGAGTTCTGGATATTTCTTATATTCAAGTTAAAGATATCGAACCTTTACTAAGTCTTACCTTGGAACAACTCTTTTGGAAAGATGGTGATCCAAAGAGCATTAGCAAGCTCGAAACTAAGTTTGAAAATCTTGATATAACTCTTTTAGAAAATGACTTTTAGGCTGTTATATATAGGAGCAAGGTAGATAAGAGTTACCAGAGATAATATTGAGAAGCTAATCAAAGCAATCTCATAATATTTGTTATAGGGGAAAATTAAAGCTATGAGAAACACATTGGCAAAAATAGCTCTTAAAATGTTTTTTACTGATATGAAAGCTTCACCAAAAACTACCATGCTGGAAATCATATAGGCTATAACTATGAATCCACAAAGGCCAAGTATGAGCTTTCTATGCTGTATATAATATTTTTCAAGACTAAATTTACTCTTTTTGGATTTAATTTCCTGATAGGATGCGCCTTCAAGATTATCTGGATATATTATGTTTGAAAGAATGTAAAAGGTGAAAATAGGTATCAGATCAGCAATAAAACTATGGAAGGTCATTCTTTTAGCCATATCTTCTAGGAAAAACCATAATTGCCACCAGTTTTGGAGTATGATTCCCAGAAAAAAGATTGCCCATAGATGAATTACCCAACTTCCAAATGATGTAAATGGCCTTTCTATAAGGTGACGATTTCTCATCAGTGAAGCCAAACCTGAAAAAAGACGTATTATGCTCATACCAATTAATATGGCAGTAATTTGTAAGTAAAAAAATACTTGTCCTAATTCTAAAAATTGCTCTAGTTCCATCTGTTTAATTTACTAGGAGTGAGAGCGAGATTCAAATGCAGGGGTTTTTTGTCTGATCTCATATTTCTATATCATATCGTTCCCAGATTGCTCCTAGTAATTTCTCTGTCCCAGATTAGCCCCAAATTTGCTTGATATACCTTTGATTAGAAAGTGAGGTGTTCACATGAACATACAAAATATAGGAAAGGATAGTTAGGAGATAGTTAGCAGAACACATCGTACACAAGAAGATTTAAAGACTTGTCACTTTAGAAAGGAAGTTGTTTTTGATCAGAGTTTTGCATTACGTCATTTTGTTTGCATCAACATTACCGATGTTTTTCTCAGAGGCACAAGGTGAACCAGCAATAACACCGCAACAATGGAATGAACAGCAACTTGTTACAGCTTGTGTTAATCAGGGTTATTACCCCTTGCAACGCCGAAAAGAACCACCCTCACGTTGGCAGCATTTAGTGTCATCAGCGGAATACGAAGACGGGAGTTATTTTCTGTGTGTCAGTCAGTAAAAAAACAGAGAGAGGAATATTTAAATGGAATTGGTTAGGAAATATATCAGTCGTACAAGTCGGGGTATTTGGTATAGCAAAAAGCAATTCAATGCGCTCTGGTGGCTATTAAAGGTCAAAATTTCAAACTTGAGAGATGGTGATAAATGAAAGGTAGTTATGTCTTCAACTTCTTTCTGGGAAGGGGTTTCGTCTTTTTGGCATCAATCGCCGTTGCCTTGCTCTTGTCTAGCTGCAATGCAGTTAAAACAGGACGTGTGGTAGGTAATGTTGTGGCTGCTGCAAGTGTCATTGACCAAATGAAAAGCTCTGATGATGATAGTTGCATTACAAGGGGCGGCCTACCCACACTAGACAATAACGGCACTGTTTATTGCCGATGGGAAAGTGATAAATATTAAAAGATTTTTGTTATTACTGATTATTGCAGGTTTGGGAATCTCCCAAGCTGAAAGTGCAAAAGACTTCTTTAATCGGATAAATAATGATTGGGCTGGACTTGTCCGTGAGGAATTACCAAAGCTAGGTGTGGAAGGAGATAAACAGAAATGTGTAGAACGTTTTGCTAGTAAAGGTATTGCAAGCAGCCCGTCAACCCTAATTAGCAGAATGATTAATGAAATAGAGAATAAAGAGGCTATCGAAGCTAGTGGAGAGGAGGCAAGCCTTGCTCACATGATGCAGTATTACATTGGTCGTACTACGCTAATAGCACACAGGCAAGGTAATAATGTCAGCTTCCTTGCGGTAATGCCAGCAGGACAAACATTTGATTGGGTTTTTTGTTTTATAGAAAGGAGTGAATCTTGATTAAAGTGATAGTAACTGCTCTAGCTGTGGGGGCTTTACTCCTTCAAACTGGATTTGCAAGGCAGGAAAAGGTTATAAGGGATTTCAAAAGTCTGACAGAGAAAATGCTTGTGCAAACTGATAATTTAGAAGAAATCTGTACAAAAGATTTTCTGCGTCTTGTTAATACACGTCCCAAAGAGAATATAATCAGCACTGGTTTTATCGGTGGTGGCTATTATCCACTTTCCCCCGTTTTGCACAAGGGGAATGAGGGGTTAGGTTTCTTTGAAGAGATGCGAAAGACTATGGAGCATAACGGTTATCCAACGGGTAGTTATGTTTATGAATACAGACTGATACTTTATGTCTATTCCGAGGGGAATAAACGAGGCACAGAAAGTGTTTTTGGCCTCTGGGAAATTATAGAAGATAAAAAGGGTATTTTCGTTCATTCTCCTTTTGGATTTCCCCAACAAGACCCTGTTTGTGTAACCGCAGCAACATACGCAGTGCGACCTGCAATTAATAAGCGTTTACCAATATGTACAGGAGGGATGTTAGGGTCTAATGTCGTATTAGGCAAAGAGAAATGTGTGCTTGAAAGAGATCGTGAAGATCATTTGAACAGGATTGGAGATTAATAATTGAGAAGAATAATTATAGTATCAGTAATTCTACTGGCTTTTAGTGCTGCCACAGCGCAACAATACAGGCACAATAAAGCTCTTGAGTCTTTAAATACAGTTGCTTCTACAATAGGTACTTTTTGTGCCGTACAGGAAGCAGTAACTAATTCTGCTGGAATGCTCGCAAGTTTTCTACTCCCCCAAAACCCTAATATTAGAGTCTACAAACTCCTGAGAAACGGTAAAAGAGTAGACATAACCAAACAAGTAGTAGCAATAAAAAACGGAATATGTCCAGCTCTGGTCAGGCTTACTCATGGTTTTCAGTAGAGCTATCGCTTTCAGGAGTGTTTCCCAACAGACCAGAAATATCAGCGATAGCCATACATGTGATTAACACATAGAGATGAGGTTTAATAATAATACAAATCAATCAAAATAATCAAACAATTGACAATGCCGTTCCACCCCCTGAAAAGGGGGTGGTTAATTTAGAAATTGAGAAGAAAAAAGAAAGAAAACCCTTTGATCTAGATAAGCCGTTACTCTGGCTTTCTGAAAAGGACTATGTAACATATCGAACTGGTAGCTGGTTTATAACGGGTTCTACGGGGGCAGGTAAATCCAGTGCAGCAATTGCAACCCTCTATAAAAATATGCTCGCCGATGGATGTAGTTGTTTTGTTGCTATCACTAAAGCAAGTGACACAGAGGATTATATTAGATGGGCACATGAGGTGGGAAGAGGTGACGATATTGTGATTGTTGAAGAAGGGGGTCACTCTCTTAATATCTTTCTGCAAGAAGCAGCAGCAACACAACACCCACTCGATATACCGAGTAACATTACTGAACTGGCCTCACAGATTTTTGAAACATCTGCTGGTGGACAAATGGAAAAGGATTTTTTCGCACTTGCTGCCTTGGAATTATTCCGTCAAGCATGTGGTTTATTGGTGGATGCCAATGAACCCATTACTTTAGCAAATATAAATAGCATAATATCCAGCATTCCTCTTTCAGACGGCATCTTAGAGGATAAGAATTGGCAAAGTAACAGCTATTGCGCTCTGTGTCTTGGTGCTGCTTTTGGCAGAGAAGAGGATATGAGTGATATTGAACGTAGGGAGTGGAAGGGAAGACAGCAGTACTTTATGAGTAATGTTGTTAACATGCCACAGGAAACAAGGGAGTCAGTCAGAGCTACATATAACGCATATTTCAGTCCGTTGCTACAGGGCAGCACGAGGCAATTATTGCTTGCTGACGAGCCTACAATCTCACCTGAAACCGTGTATTCTAAAAACAAAATAATCATCATTAATGCGCCCTGCAAAACACTAGGTATAGCGGCTCAAAACCTCACTAAGATAGCTATTACCTTTTTTTTAAAGGCTAGAGAGCGTTTCCATATTGAGAAGGATGCTAAAGGTAGGCCACTTATCCCACCTTTTGCCATGATTATAGATGAAATGCAATTATACGTGTCACCGTCGGCATGGCCAAGCCTTCTATCTACTGTCCGTTCTAGTGGAGTCATTTTTACAGCAGCCACACAAAGCCTTTCTAGCCTATATGAGCAACTAGATTCACGAAAAGCTCGTTATCAGGCAAACAGTATTATCAGTAATTTACCCTGTAGATTGGTATTAAACCTTAGTGACGCTTTTACAGCCGAACAATATGCTAATGATATCGGGAAAGTATATACTACCAAAGTAAATTTCAATATGAACAGGGGTTTTGGTGGTCAGGCTGCTGGTGGTGGAAGTGCAGGGAACAGCTATCACGAAGAATACCAGAATATGGTATTACCCCTGACCCTAACGAGTTTACAAAAGATTAACCCTCAAAATGGCTATTGTGCTGCTGTGTTCTATGCTCACGGTTCTATATTCAGAAATGGCAAAAACCACATCTTTGTTGCCTTTAACTTCGAGGGGCAAAGCCTCGCTTTAGAGGGCATAAAAGCCTCTGACAAATCACCCCATGCGCTTAAATTGTTTTTTCAGGAGTTCATAGGCGAAATACACAAACTACTCTCAGGAGGCTTTAAAACACTTCTCAGGATAAGAGGTATTAAATGAGTGGTTTTAAAGCTGCTATCAAGGCAGGGAGGGCATTACACAAGACAGAAGCGGATAATACCCCAAAAGCTTTTCAGGGGCTTGTTGCTCTATCTATTACATTCCTGTCAGGACTTGCATTCCCAATATTGGCAGTTATGAGGCGAGGACTAGGAGAAAGGCTATTTTTAAGTGCTGGACGGCTTGCGTGGGCTTTATTTGTGCAATGGTCTTTCTACTGGGTTCTAAAGAGTGTCGGTTTTATATGGGGAATCTTCCATATAAACGGGCTATATCAATTCTTCGTCTGGATCGACATTATCATGGCTTTGCATGTTCTGCGAATCCTCTATGAAATGATAATGGATAAGCCAGCATACAGCTATAGCGCAGGTAAATCATGGCCTGTATTTAATATCTTCAAAAGGGTGTCTTGGATAAGCGACTACACGATTCGGTTGTGGATCGAGCCACTCTTTTTATTCTTTACCAGTTTGATTGTAATGAGGTTCTTTAATGGTGCTATAGGGGCTTATATCTTCATCTCAAGCTTTGCCCTGTTTCAGTTAGAGAGCATCATCATGAAGCAACGGAGAAACTACCACCTAGACGCTAAAGACAGCGAATATATCCAGCAAGGGCAAGGTCAACGCTCCACTATGGCAGTCCTTCCTAAACCAATACCTATTTCACATAACTTTCCATCCTGAAAGGATTTAATTGAAACTTTTTAATGTTAAACATCTTAATACCAGATACTTACTTTATCTGCTCCTGCTACTCCCTTTTGGAGTAGCAAGAGAAGCAAAAACGGAAATGTCCAATAGTTTAGAAAACTACGTGCGTGAAATATCAGATTTTAATTGGAAGTGGCAAATGATCTGTGACACTGATTTAAAAGACATAACACAGCTTTTTGAAAAGAATGATATCAAGGTAGAGCTGGTTTCACTGACCAGCGGTACTCTTCCTGAAAATACTGTACCTCAAGAGCTTCTTGACAAGATACTAATTAAAGCTAGAGAATTTGACCCCACATACATATTTAGTTATTACCTGTTTGAAGAAATGCGAACTGTCTTTTTTGCTAATGGAATTGTAGGCGATCAAATTTTCTTTATATACCTCCCTCTAAGAGGAAACAGAGAAGTAGAGAGCTTTTGCTTCGGAGAATGGAGGAATTAGTGATGGACAGAGATTCAGGTGCTAAAGATAAAGAGTTCTATATGAACGAGGTACGTGCTGCTGAGGAAAAGCGTATCAAGGAAACACGGGAAAGAGAAAACAGATTACTAAATCAATCAGGACAGGCTAAAAATCTCCGACATAACCCTACTAATGAGAACGTCAGAAAGACAGAGGCTATACAAGACTTGCGATCTCAGCAAGTACAGACAGCTAGTAATGACCAACCCATTAACGTTAAGCCTTATCTTGACCAATCTTTTAAAATGGAAAACAAAGGGCTTTTTGAGCAAATGTTGAACCAGATAAAAGAAGGGGCAAAGCATCAATTGGAACGACAGCAACAGAAATCTCAATTGAAAACACAACAAGCCCAGAGGGTGCAACAGGCACAGCAAGAGCAGTAAACCCAAAGGCAAAGGAGAGCTTGATTGATTAATATTATTAGTTATAACAGATCAACCAGCACAGGGAAAAGTGAAGGTTTAAAACAACTTGCTGCTGCATGTGCCAGAAAACACCCCAATAAAAAGTATCTAATTGTGGATGCTGACCCTCAAGCCACGCTCTTAAACTGGTATAATATCGCCCCTGACGCACCTAAACCATTTGATGTTGTTTCTTTTGGTGAGCATGAGGCCATTTTAAACCGATATGACGGTGTTTTCTATGATTCCGAGGGTAGACCAACCAAAGAGGTGCAAAAAGCGATTCTAGGGGCATCTGAGGCTCTTATATTCATCCCTACACCCGTTAGTAAATGGAAGTTGTATGACCTGAGTGTTAAAAGTGCTGTTGACTGCCTGAAAAACGGACAAAAGTTCATAATGACCTTTACTCTGGTTAGTGATTCGCAGGATTTAAATTCCTATCGACAATATACAAAAGCGTGGGTAGGCGACAGCCTCCTTGATGCCCACATCCCGACAATAGAGGCACTTGAAGAAGTACATAATGCTGGCTCTCTGCCTCAATATATGCAAAAAGGCCATGCAAGCAGAGCTATTTTAGAGGTTTTCGATAATATATGGCTGGAAGTTGAACGGCTATTGCAACAGGACAGGAAGGTGACATATGGAAATGCAATTCAAGACGTTGCGTAACACCAGTGGTAACAGTTTGACACCAAAAGAATCACCAGATAATTCGTTACCAGATGACACCATGTCACCATCTATGTCACCAACAATTACCAATGACACCGAGAATGTCACCATGTCACCACCTCAAAACCACCATGTCACCATGTCACCAAATGACACCAAAAGGCACACAGTGAGGGTAGGAAGTGAAGCTTTTACCGTCCTGAAAATGGTGTCACAGCAATATAGCTGTTCTCTTAAAAAAGCTGTTGATCTGGTGACACGTTCCTATGTCACCA
The DNA here is from genome assembly GCA_965223045.1 of Trueperaceae bacterium. Classification (GTDB taxonomy): domain Bacteria; phylum Deinococcota; class Deinococci; order Deinococcales; family Trueperaceae; genus CBDCVN01. The sequence goes on along the minus strand of CBDCVN010000004.1, from coordinate 8,039 downwards.
ATGGTGATTCACTATCAGGGCAATGATACCAGAACAATCACCAGAAACATCACCACATGACACCAAGTAACTCTAGGAAGTGGTAATTAGAAGTTGTCTTAAGTTAACTTTTATGCGAAAATACCTTGCAGAAAACAAGATGATTTTGAGAGGTAAACCTAAATCTTTCTAGGACATAAATAACGGGCTGATTCATTCTTTTATTTGGCCTGTTATTTTTTTATTTTTTGTCCTTAGCTGTGCTAAGGAGTGATGTCTGACGGTTTTATTCCTTTTTTGGTTTTGAGGGTTTTTGACCTTGATATTTCTTTTTGGTTGCTCGAGTTACCACTCATCTGCTCGAGTTAGTAGCTCAAGTCATCTATGGATTAGTCACTTGATGAGTTTACTTTTCTATGCTCGAGCCAACTGGTTAGTTTTTTTGGAGGTTCAATTTGGTTTTGGTTGGTTTAAATTAATGTTGCGTATTCACACTACAACTTCTGTTAAAGCTGCCAAGTCTTATTATACTAGTGGGCTTAAACAGGAAAATTACTATTCACAAAGGGCTGAAATAACTGGACTTTGGCATGGGGCTGGTGCTGAAAAGTTGGACTTGGGGAAAGTAATCGAGGGCAAGGATTTTGAAGCTTTATGTGAAAATCGTTCTCCTGTTGATGGTGAAAGATTAACTGGGCGTAATAATGCTAACAGGAGGGTTGGTTTTGACTTTACTTTTAATGCTTCTAAATCAGTCACACTACTTTACGAATTAACTGGTGATGAGCGTATTGCTGAGAAATTTAAAGAGGCTGTGCGTGACACCATGTATGAAATAGAACGGGATGCACAAGTGAGAGTTCGGGAAAATGGAGCATTTACTAATCGTCACTCTGGCAACATGATTTGGGGTGAGTTTACCCATTCTACCACACGACCTATTGATGGTGTCATCGACCCTCACTTACACACTCATTGCTTTGCCTTTAATTCTTCTTTTGATGCAGTTGAAAACAAATGGAAAGCTTTAGAGCTTGGTGACATTAGAAAAGATGCTCCATATTACGAAGCTGCTTTTCATGCTCGTTTAGCTCTTAGTTTAGAAAAATTAGGTTATGACACCCAAAAGCAAAATCAAGGATTAAGTAAAAGTTTTGGTTGGGAAATTAAAGGGGTTGAAAGAGACACCATTGAAAAATTCTCTCGTAGAACTCAAGAAATTGAGAAAATCGCTAAGGAAAAGGGTATTGTTGATGACAGGTTAAAAGATGGCTTAGGAGCCAAGACTCGTACAAGAAAGAGTGGCAATTTAAACAAAGGGGAATTACGCAATGAGTGGCTTGGTAGGTTATCTGGTAAGGAGCTTGAAGTATTTTCTGCCTTGCGTGGTAAGGCGGTTGAAAGAGACGTTAGTGCTGAGATTGAAGAAAAAGCTGAGTTATCTGTTGATTATGCACTGTCACATAAGCTTGAGCGTCAATCAGTAGTTAGTGAAAAAAGGCTTTTGGAAAGTGCCTTGCGTCAAGGTGTGGGTTCTGTTTCGGTTGAGTCAGTTAAGTCTGCTCTTTTAAATAGAGATGATGTATTAACTCGAGAAAGAGATGGGCGCAAATTTAACACTACTAGGGAAGTTTTAGCTGAAGAAAAGGAAATGCTCAATTTTGAGCGTTTTGGTAGAGGTAAGCATAAATCTTTAGCTGCTGGTGGTAAGGTTAAAAGAGACTTTTTAAATGCTGAACAACGTAGTGCTGTTCAACATGTTTGGGAATCCTATGATCGGGTTATAGCTATCCGTGGTGGGGCTGGTGTTGGTAAGACCACTTTAATGCAAGAAGCTGTAGCAGGTATTGAATCGGGTGGTAAGAAGGTTTCTGTATTTGCTCCTTCTTCTGATGCCTCTCGTGGTGTCCTGCGTGAAGAAGGATTTAGCGATGCTGACACAGTACAACAATTACTTGTTAATGAACGTATGCAAGAAAGAGTTTCTGGTGGGGTTATTTGGATTGATGAGGCTGGATTACTTGGTAGTCGGACGCTTCATAAGGTTTTTAAGATAGCTGAGGAGCAAAACGCCCGTGTGGTTTTAAGTGGTGATACTAAGCAACATCATAGTGTAGAGCGTGGTGACGCATTTAGGCTGTTGCAAGAAAGAGGTATGGCTGTTGCTGAGGTTCGAGAAATACAAAGACAAGAGGGGGATTATAAACAGGCAGTTAAGCATTTAAGTGATGGTGATATTGAGAAAGGTTGGCAAGGTTTAGAAGATTTAGAAGCAATCCATGAGATTAAAGACCCTTTGGAAAGGCAGGAAAAGATTGTTGCTGCTTATCAGGAAGCTAGTGACAAGGGTGAGAGTGTTCTGGTAGTTTCTCCTACTCATGCTGAGGCTCGGCTTATTACTGATACTCTGCGATCTTCTGAAAAAGAAGCTGGTCGGGTGGGCTTAGAGGACAAGGATTTTACTGTGCTTGCTTCTCTTAATCTAACTGAGGCCGAAAGGGAGCAGGTAGAGAATTTTAGGGAAGGTCAGGTTATTCAGCTTCATCAAAATATCAAAGGTTTTAAGCGTGGTGAGAAGGCTGAGGTTTTAGGGGTTGATGCTGAGAAAGGGGTTGTGTTTGTTTCTGATGCTGGAGGTATTGGGAATACTGATAAGGATTTATCAGTTCAGGAAGAGGTTAATGTAAGAATCTTGCCTTTGGATAAGGCTAAACATTTTCAGCTTTATGAAAAGCGAGGGTTAGGGATTGCTGAAGGTGATAAATTAAGGATTACTCAAAATGGTTTTTGCTTTGATCGAGATGGTAAGAAGCATCGGCTTAACAATGGTGCAATTTATGGGGTTAAAGGCTTTAGTCATGATGGTGGAATTGAGCTTGATAATGACAAGGGTTGGGTTATTCCTAAAGATTATGGGCATTTTAATCATGGTTATGTCACCACTTCCCATGCTTCCCAAGGAAAAACCATCAATCGGGTTTTAATTGCTCAAAGTAGTCAAAGCTTTAAGGCTAGTTCTAAAGAGCAATTTTATGTTTCGGTTTCTCGTGGCACAAAAGGAGTAGAAATATTTACTGATGATAAGGAGTTGTTGAAAGAGCAAATTAGCAAGTCTGGTGAGCGTTTGAGTGCTCATGAATTAGTACGTGAACAAGAGAAGAAAGAAAGTGTTTTAAAACAAGAAACCACTGCTGAAAGGATTAAAATGTTAAGCAGACTAAAGGATTGGGTTAGAATCCAAGTTACTAACCTCAAAAATCTAAAACCAAAAAATCTTTATGGTATAAGCTATGACACAAAGCAATATAAACAGGTTCGCTAGTAATAACGCTGATACAGACAAGGGAAGCTATAAATTAGTTCGTGGGGACAATGCACCTTTAATGATTGAGTTTCAATTTAAAACAGGAGATAGTAAGGCTTTTAGTTATCCATACCTTACTAATGTCGGCTTTAAACTCTCAGAAGGAATCACTATCAGCTTTACTACTGGAGAGGTGATTATCAAAGGTCGTAATCTTCAACCTCTGCATAAATACCTTCTCCTGCACAAAGTAGTTTTTATTCAGGAAATTCCTGATGATGATTTACCTGAAGAGGATACTTTTATTAGCAGTATTATTTTACAGTAGTAAGGAAGGGCTAATTCCCTCCCTTACTAGTTTTGCTTGGTTTACTTTGTTGTTATTTTTAAGCTGTATCTTCTGTAGGCACTTCTTGATCTGGTTCTGGCAAAAGAGCTTCTTCTATGCTCTTAGCATTTATACGAGCTTCTTTGTAGCTTACACCTTCCCTTTCCTTATCAACATAGGTTAGCTCCCCTTCTACCTCTACACGTTCCCCCTTCTTTAAGCGTTTGGCAAAGGGAATAATATTTTTATTGAACACAGTTACTTTATGCCATTCTGGTTTCTTTTTTATCCATTCCTCTTCTTTTTTGTATGAGTCCTGCGTACACAGCGATAAAGATACAAATTCGCTTTTTTCTGTTTTTATTAGCTCTGCGTCTGAGCCTAGATTACCTACCAAAGTTACTTTATTGTTTAGTGACATAGTTCTTCTCCTGTTGGTTTAGTTTAATTACTTGTTGGGGATTTTTACCCCATTGTTTACAAATTGGTTACTAAGTTTATAGAGGGGTTTTTTATTTTTCAAAGCAGTTAATACTCGCTAGGCAATAGTATTACTTTGTTTTGAACATACAGTTGTATTTCCTTTAGGGGAAAATCGGTAAAAGGTATATTTTGCTGGTGAAAGATGCGGTAGGCTTCTTCTTTAGGCGAAAAGCCATTATGAATCTTCACATTAGCACTTTGGTTTTCTCTTACCTTTAGGTCAACTATTGCAAATTCTTCTGTGATTTTATTTTGGATTGAATCAACAATATCCAGTAGCCAGAAACAACCCGCTTGCTCTGCTAGGTAAACTACTCCATCGGTTGATAGTGTTCTAAAGCCTGTTTTGTGATGGCGTTCTGTACCAGAAAATTGCTTTAGTTCTGCTTTTAGTTTTGCTGGATTAATTTTTTCTTTATTCATAAATTCCCTCCTTTTGTTAAATTTGCATTACCCTTTGTAGTAATGCCTAAAACGCTCTTTTTTGTAGTTTTTGAAGTGCGTATGTACTTCTGCCCTGCGGCTGAGCAAAAAGCGTAGGGAATTATGCAAGTAGAGGGGAATCGCCCATCTTGCACAAACGAACGGTAGTGAAGTGCGGAAAGATGGGGATACTGCTTGCATAAGGGGTGGCAAGACACCCTGTAAGTTTTAGTGCCTGGATTTTGTAGACTGGATTATTTTTTTCTGTCTAGCTTTAATTCTTTCCCTGTAGTATCTTTACACCATCTCTTTAAATCACTTATCCAGTTCAACATTTCTTCTTTGCTTTCAGGGGTTGCTTCGGGGCTTTTACAAGCTTCATAATTTCTTCCAGTTGCTTTTGGTATTTTTTATATTTTCTTTTCCTAAGCTCGTTTTCCATTGCTATCCCCTCGTCAATACTGCTAGTAAATTCCTCGCCGATTTTTGTTTATTCATTGACATGCTTGAAGCATCGTCTAGCAAGGAGATTTTGATGTTTTTCTTACAGAATAGGTCTGAATAGAGTTTTTTGATATCAAGCCCTGTAAATAAAACTTCAATGTCAACATCAAGAGCTTCAGCAAGCTCACACAGGTATGGCAATGTTATGAAGCTTCTACCTGTTTCGTATTTTTGGATTTCTTCAGGGGTAACACCTACCCTTTCGGCAAGTTGCTCTTGACTTAATCCTCTTAAGAAACGTAATGCCTTAAGATTTGCACCTATACGCATATCTATAGAACTTGGTCTAGTCATAGCTAACTCACTTTTTCTATTTCTGGTTAAAAATGTTTTGGGATTCCTCCGCACAAGAATATGGTGCGAGAGGTTAAGAAAGCCCTAACGACCTGTGGTGTATTTCCCATTTACCAGAAGGTAAGTGAGTATTGCATTTCACCACCCTCTCGCTAAAGAGAGGGTTACTTTGCGAGAATACTGTAACCAGAAAGTATTGTTAGGGGATTCTTACATCCCTTCGATTACAACTATAACGTGATTCTAAGCTTTAGGAAAGGAAAAACTTTGGTAGTGGGAAGCATTAAGTGATTTGGATAACCACTTTAATCAAACAACTCTGAATGGCTACCTGTACGGACTAGCCATAGTATGTTTTCATCATAGCGGTAAATCAAAAGCCAATCGGGTCTTATGTGGCATTCCCTATGGTCTTTCCAGTTACCAGTTAAGAGGTGATCTAGGTGTCTTTCAACAAGAACCTGTCCAGCTTGTAGTACATCAACAATATCCTCAAGCTCATCAATATTTTTACCTTGCTTACCCACTTTCTTTAGGTCTTTTTTAAAGCGAGATGTTGCTTTGACTGTATACACTAAACATCTAGCTCACTGCGTAAATCTGCAAAGCTTCCATAGGAACTAGAGTTTGTATTTTGTTCTGTTTCTTCCATCGCAGCAATTGTTTCAGCATTGGGAACTTTAACTTCAAAAGGTAAGCCACCATGTAGGACTACTTGGCGTAAAAAAAGATTTATTGCTTGAGTTGGTTTAATACCTACTTCTTCAAAAACTGCATAAGCTGCTTTCTTAGTTTCTATATCAAGTCTTAAATTGGTTGGTTCAGTTGCCATATAAAACCTCTCTATAAATTACAATTGTATAGCGTTTGTTACCTATAAGCAATATGAATTACCAGAAAGGGATGTTTTTAAATTATTATCGCCAAGGGAATTTTTACACGTTTGGTTGCCTCAGAAAATAATAGTTCTCTCAAGGCATTCACCTAGATAAAGCAAAAAGTCTCAATTTGAATCAAATGTTCAAACCATCCTTTTTCTCGTCTCAAAAGTCGATTAAATCGCTTTGAGTTTTTAAAAACATTACCCTATGAGATTTTTTGCCCAAAACAGGTATTTTCATTGCAGTGGATAAGGGATGGTTTAGAATAAAGTGATTTCCTGTAAAGAAATCACACTGGATTAGTACTCTAAAACTCTAAATCACATTTAGAACGATAGGGAAGAATTAGAAACATGAGAAAAAATCCCTAACGTTAACGATTTTACTTATATTCCGTAACCTTCAAGAATTTTGAGAAACATTTTCAATTTTCCAGAATCAAGATCAAAAAATCTTAGCAGGGCAAAAATCGCCGTACACGCCTGCTGAGATACCTTAACCTCCTCTCAGGTAGTCAGGTATCAAAAGTTTACTTATGTGGATTCTAGAGGCATTTAAAGCTGTTTAAACCCCTGTTTAAAATCAGTTGATGAGTAAACTTGCTCTGAGATTGATTATATGAGCTTCAAAACCCTTTTGTGAATAAAGATACCAAATTGCCTCTTCAAATCAATTCTAGGGGTATCTGAGGAAGCGGAAAAATCTTTTTTTTGATTGAATCAGATCAAAATTTCAACATTCAACATTTAAAACTTGAAAAATTAGCTGAAAATCAAGGGTTCTTTCGTCCCAAAGGGTGTCTTGCCACCCCTTATGCAAGCGGTATCCCCACCCTTCCGCAGCTAACGCTTTGTGCAGGATGGGTGATCCCCCTCCACTTGCATAATTCCCTACGCTTATCGTTCGCCACTCGGTCAGAAGGTTCAGAAAACCTTCTTTTTTAAGTTTTTTCAGGGTTTTTGCTTACTGGACGATTTACACCAAGTTTCACCAATCGAGAGCGAAGCCCTGATGAGATTAACTTTCTTGCCAGCCACTTCTACTCTGTCCAGCACATACCAATAATTAGCAAGGTACTTCTTAAGTCCTTCTCTGTCATCAGTATCTCCTAAGCCCTTATCCATAAATGTTTTCATTCAAACAAATCCAGTAAAACAACAAAAATTCCCGCAGTCAGAAAACGAAAGCGCAAGGATAATTCTAAAAACACTTGCTGCAATTTCAAAATACAGAAATTTGAGAAAGATTCCTTTAAGCCAAGCTAAAGATTAAAAATCAGGGGGTAAAAGGGACAAGCTTTGATGTTTCCAAAAGCAATTCCAAAATCTAAAGTACCGCCAAATTCAATGTTGTGTCAGCAAAGTTTAAAGATTGTTGAAACTTAATAGACGCTACCGTGTGTAATTAGAGAAAAAGGAGTAAGTTACTATACTTACACCCCTTTACTGTTTGGTGTTGTTGTTTTTGTTTGGATTGTTTATTTGTTTAGAGAATCAATTGTAAGAAAATGAAAGCGCCTAAAATCGCTTTTTGCTTGGGTAAAATAAAGATGAGGAAATTATTATATTGGGACAAATTGAGGGTTATATTGGGACAAATTGAGGGTTATATTGGGACAAATTGAGGGTTATATTGGGACAAATTGAGGGTTATATTGGGACAAATTGAGGGTTATATTGGGACAAATTGAGGGTTATATTGGGACAAATTGGGGGTTATTTTAATTGTACTTACACCTTCCATCGACACACTCAAAGTGTCCTTTGCTTAAAATACTCAATACATTGTGTACTCCTTAAAACTTTAAAAGGATTATCAGAGTTTTTGCCTTTACGCCTAAACG
>CBDCVN010000003.1:0-43912 GCA_965223045.1 Trueperaceae bacterium | reverse complement strand
GAATATTTTATTGACGTCGTTAAAAATCAAGCTGTTTTAGAGTCACACAATGGTTAATAACTAAAAGGGTATTTGGGAATGACTGGTAGGGCAGCAAATAGTGACAATGTGAAACCGTTTGGAGGTGTGTGATGGGATATTGTTATTTTTGGTTAGGGTAAATTTTTGAACGTTTGAAATTGGCTCTGATTTTCGATTGACGGGCTTTCAGGTCTCTTCATGTACAAAAATACCTTTTTGAATTTCAAGGAGCTTCTAGGACCATCTCAAGCCTTGTCAGAGGGATGCTTGGGTTTGATTGAGGTGTTGTTTTTTGATCTGCGGAAATTTTCTGGTGTTTTTTATTTTATCCTGAAGTTTTGGTTTTTTGATGAGGAACGTCATTCGTTGGATTTTTCAGTGTGATTTTGGGGTTCTTTCCCGTCGTACGATGGAATTTCATCTTATCCTCCTGTGGTAAGGGTTTTGTGCCCCATGACTTTCCCGTTTGATTTTTGGGTTTACATGCGCCCTATACGGAACAAAGCAGGAATGATAGGGTTATGATTATGCACAAGATCGCTCCTCAATTGCCCACACTTACGGTCAATCGTCCGTTTATTGCTGAGTTTGTCGGCTCTGATACACCCTGTTTTACCCTTGGTGTCGTTGAGGTGGAGGATCAGGAATGCGGGCTTTTGGCTTTGCGGCCTTCAGAGCGCATTCCGCCTGAAGTTTCTGGCATCGGATTTAGTTTTGGGCATTCGCTTTACGGCAGCAGGACGTACGAAGTCATCCATTTTTCTTTCATGTTTTATGGTTTTCAAACTTACAATGTTTTGGTTAATCCCAATAATCCCTTGTGCAGAAGGTTTTAGATTTGATGATTGCAAGTGGTGATTATTTTTTCTTCCTTGTGGACGCTGATAACCACGTAGTCACCTTTCGCTCAGAAATCGGGAATGATCTGCTCAGTGAGCTTAAAATCAATAACGCACGGCTTAAAAGCTCGGTGACGACGAATGAGCAATATCAAAAAGCTCTAATGGGATTTTCTAAAAACCCTCGTCCCGAAGGCATTATGCTGAATTGGGTCTGTCGTAACGGGCTTAAATATCTTGATCTGAGCGAAGATCGGGTTGATTTATCCCCCTCCCGATAAACTTAATTTTCCTCTTCCTTCTCCTCTGGTCGCAAGACTTCATATGCAGTTGCCGCAAATGAGCTTTGTCTCAGGCTTTGCCCATGCATTCATGCTGCACGAGGCGCAGCTGTATTTTGTCTTGCTAGCGGTCTTACTTTTAGCACGTTTTCCTTCTTCCTCACGGGTTAAGGCTTGCCACGGGATTGTGAAACTACTTTTAAGGAGCTTTGCACACGCCTTTTCAAACCTTCCCTTGGGTTCTACGACGTGCGAGACATTACGCCCTGTCCTTTTACCTCCAAACTGCCCTGTATTGCTTGGAATTAAACCTACCGCTTCCATCATCTCTGCCCATTCTCGGTTGTGGTAACCTTCCTTGGATGGTTTACCGAAGTGATGCTGTTGCAGGTGGCACATCTCATGCACAAAGGTTGATAGGATTTCTTCAATTGTCCGCCCTTCAAACGCTTCAGGATTAAGGGCAATTTCGTCTGTGATGGATTTGCCTTGCCTATCGCTCCATGTATCGCCCCAAAAGTAGCCATAGGCTTTGCGTTTGCGGTGCATGACCAGCACACACGATGGTAATTTGCCCTCGAACAGGGTTTTGTTGAAATAATCATAGGCTTTATCGAGTTGGTTATAGGTTTCCTTGGTCGGTTTCATAGCACTAACGCCTTTCTATACACGGGATAATGTTTCACTATTTTTTACATCGTACGACGTAAAACCTCCTCACAGCAAGTTAAATCTGTTTTTGAGGATTTTTATCTTCATAAAACTTGGCTGATCAGGATATTTTCTCTCACAGTTCTCATGAGACTGCTCGAGTCAAAAAACTTTCCAAGTTTCAAAATTTGGGGTTTGGATTTTTTGATGATTCTTTTAGATTTTGCAAAAGTTGGGTTAAGTTGGCTTTCAAACACCCTCTCAATTGCCCGAGGATGTCCCGTGATGGCCTTGAAATCTCTTTTTGGTAACATCCTACCAGAGAGCCCCTCAAACGGCTCTGGCCTGCCTTAAAAGCCCGTAAATCACATTTTGCGTTTCTGACGAGCAATTCTGCGGTGTTTGCCACAAGCACGAGGGTTAACGGGCTTTTTCACTGACCTATCCCGTAGGGATAGGGAGAAACAGCGCTTTAGCGTAAAATAACATTACAGCCTTTCCCCGTCCCTGTCGAGCTTCACGAAGTGATGTGGTGAAGCGCTATCCCCTCAGTTTCCCACATCAGAAAATGAAAGCGCTCGGGAAAGTCTTTAAAATACCTGATCAAATTCGAGATGAATTTTTGGATTTTTTAGATTTTGGAATTTCAACGAAAAAATTTAAGGATAGTAAAAGGGGCAAGCTTTGATGTGTGCCTGTGGTAATTTTACAGAAAAGATATCGCCAAATTCCTTTTGGTACGCCGTCTTCCAAAATTAAAACAATAGCCATGTGTAACTTCAGGATGATGTGTAGGATACATCTCTTACATACACGCGCGTTGTTTTGTTTGATGTTGTTTCTTTGTTTTATTGTTTATATTGTTTATATTGTTTAGGGAGCGCTTTCATTTTCTGAAATCCGCTGCCAGACGGCGTTTAGGTCTGTGGATAACTTTTTAGTTGCAATAAATTGTCTGCTTTTCTGCAATAAATTGTCTGCTTTTCTGCAATAAATTGTCTGCTTTTCTGCAATAAATTGTCTGCTTTTCTGCAATAAATTGTCTGCTTTTCAAAATCAACCTTCATACCCTCTCAAGTTTCCCATGAAGGGCTTTTAGATTGGTGCTTTCGCTATTACATACTCTCCAAAATCCCTAAAATGATTGCAATAAATTGTCTGCTTTTCTGCAATAGGATAAAAACTTATTGCAATTATGCTATGATACCACGTAGTAAAAGCAATATCCTAAGGAACTATGTATTCATGGCTTATCAAACTCAAACAGTTAATTCAGATCAATTAATCATCACACAAGCCAACTCTCTTGTGTATGCAGCTTATGAAATGACGTTGCAGGAAAAACGCCTGCTCCTTTTGCTTATCTCAATGGTACGCAAAGAGCATACTAAATTTCACACCTATTGCATACCTGTAAGACAAATAGCTGAATTCTTAGGAATAGATAAAAATGCAATTTATAGAGTTGTAAGGGCAACCTGCAAAAAACTTATGTCCAGAGTGCTTGATGTTCAGAATCCTGATGGAGAATGGAAGCAATTTCATTGGGTTTCCACAGCACACTACATGCCAAAAGGGAAATCCAGAACAGGAGAAGCAGAGCTTGAGCTTAAGATACATGATGAGCTACATCCTCTCCTCTTGGAACTCAAAAAACAATTTGCCAGCGTCCCCCTTGAGCATATTGCAAACCTATCCAGCTATCACTCTATTCGCATCTTTGAAATTCTCTTTCACAAAAGCCACAAACTCCAAAATCCAAAGATAAGAATAGAATTAGTTGATCTAAAAAAATCCCTTGGGATAGAGGAAAAATACCCGAATTTCTCTAATTTTGAAAAAATGATCTTGAAACCAGCACAAAAAAATCTGGGAGAAAAAACACCAATAAAATTCACTTACACAAAATCAAAAAAAGGCAATAAAATTGTTGCTTTGAATTTCGTTGTTACAGAAAACCCAATTACTGAAAACAATCAACTAGAGCTGAACATCGATGCACCCCGTACATTACGCTTCCTACAGATTGAGGACAAAACAGAGCCTTCAGAATCAGAGCGCCAATTATCTCCTCAACAGGAAATTCTCATTCGCTCGTTGAGTGAAATGGGCTACACGGCTGATGGTACGGCCCTCATAGATCAAATTGGCGAACAGGCTGTACAGGATGTTCTCGCATTGGCTAGAGAGCAGAAAAATATAGGAAAACACTCAGGCAAGGAAATTCAAAACACGGGTGGCCTCATTGCTTATCTCATTAAAACAGAAGCATGGAAACCCTTTGCAATGCAAAGGAAAGCCAGAGAAGAAGCCCGAAAAAAAGCAGAGCGCAGCAAGAAATTTGCTGAATTAATTGAATCTCTGGATGCTGAATATGACAGAGCTTATACCAATCATATAGATGATTACTGGCAATTCACACTTACGTCTGGAGAACGGGGGCTTGTAAAAGAAAATATGGCAAAAAATGGTGATACATTCGCCCTTCAGTTTCTAGATAAACACGGTTGGGACGATCTCAATCCATTTTTTGTAACAGAACGCAATAAGGCCTTGGAACGACTAAAGTTAGAGCCTGAAATTCCTGAATACTTGAAAAGCAAGGAAAATTATCTGCGTTCTCAACCACAATATCAAAGCATCGAGACTGATATTATTGAGGAAGTTGTTTCTGCTCTAAAATAATAAGTCTATAAAATATGGTTTACCATTTTTATGGTTTGCTGGTTTCATGGTAAGCCATATCGCTTTTCTAAAGCTTCCTGGATAATAGCCACCATACTGGTCCCTTCCCTTTTTGCTTCCGCAACCCAATGTTGACGGTGGTCTTTAGGAACTTTAATTGTTAAATTGACATATTCTATGGCCTGCTGTTTTTCTGGCTTTATGGTTTTCTGGTTAGCTGGTTTTCTGGCTTGCCCTTTAGCTGGCTCACCATCTTTCTGGTTAGATGGCTTGCTGGTTTTCTCCTCTTCTTTTCTGGCCTCCTCTATTAGTTTTCCATAGCGTCCACTCATTTCATAGCCTCCTTAATTTCATTTCCCAAAGCCTTATAATCTTCCCAAGCCCTAGCAAGTCTTGAATCAGATAAATCTCTAATGCTTACGCCTTCTAATGCAGCTTTTTGAAAACCTACAGTACGTCTTACCATTGTCTTGAATACAGGCAATCCACCCTCCTCCAAATCACTACGCATAACCTCTCCTTCCTGACTGGGCTTAGGTGGAACAATAGTTATAAGGGCTCTATAATTTGCATCTCCCAAGGCTTTTGCTGTTTCAAGCATGGGCTGTAAGCTCACAACATCTGGTGAAGTTGGAAGAACCAACAAGTCGCATCCTTTGGATAATTCCTTTAAGTCATCTGAATCAGGTCTTGCTGGCGTATCAATCACCACATAATCAGCACCGCTTACAACACGCATAGCCTGCCTTTCATCTGCGACCTCGAAAGGTAAGTTCCCACGCTCGGCCCATTTCAAGCATGTACGATTTGGATCACCATCCGTTAAGACCGTTTCACCTTGATCGCTGAAAAAAGTAGCTATATGTATGGCGGTGGTACTTTTTCCAACACCACCCTTGTAACCTGTAACAGTAATAATTTTCATCTAATTTTCCTGTTCTGCCTCAATTAAGCAAACCCAACATACCAGCAAACCAGAAAAATGGCAAGCCATCTAATTATGTTTACTGGTATACCATTTTACCAGCAAAACAGCTAAACGGAAAACCATAAGGCCATAAAGATGGTAAACCAGCTATATGGCTCCATAGAAAATCATTTACCCAGCTAATTTCTTGATTTTCATCTACGATTTTATATTTGCTGTGTAAATCAAAATGTTATCTTAAACAACATTATCCCTAAAGGGTAGGGGTCGATCCTTACGAATGTTCCGCTGCCATTCCTGTGGATTCTCAATTCCAACCCCTTCTGAATCTGCAATTTTTTGCAGGATTTCTGCCACACGCTTCCCATCTGTTTTATTTCTTACAGGAGTAGGGTGGTTTTCTGATACGAATTTACGTTCCAATTTCTCTATACTTGCCAGTCTGTAAGGGATAATCCGACTATACGGCTAAAATGCTTTGTGTTATGCGTAACAAGTGTTGCACCGTTTGCTTTGGCAATTGCACCCATAAGAAGATCAGCATCCTCTATAAGAGTGCCATTCTGACGCAAATTCTGATAGATAGTAGCAGCTTCATTCAAGGCAGATATATCAAGATTCAAAAGATTATGTTTTTTAGCCAGCGTATCAAACACTTTTAATTTGCGCTGAAACGTTGGCAAAACAAGTCCTCTTTTGATTTCGTAGTAAGAAATAGAGTTCAAAACAACCTTGTGGCGATTCTTCAAAGCCTCTCTAAGATTGTTTAGCGCAACTTGGTTCCCATTGAGTAGTTGGCTAATGAAATTTGTATCAAGAGTGTAGAGCATTAAAATTAGTCAGGTTGGACGTCAAAGCCGCTTTCACCAAAAAAAGGGCGGCGTTTTACTGCTTCATCAAATTGGGCTTGTGCTTCCTCATCCATTGGTTCCGCCAACACTTCCCAAAGGGCAATGGTTTCAGCAATATCTTTGGACACAGCAGGTTCTTCATCAAGAGAAAATTCTCTTGCCAAATGAGCAAGCACAGCTTCATCTGCTTGATCTATCATTTCATGTAATCTTTCTCGTAAATCCATAACTCTATCATAAAGACTTTTTATGTCTGGAACAAGATTTGTTTCATTTTCGCATAAATGCCAACATATCATTGTTCTTCAAATATCCATTAATATGGGTACTGTGCACTTTCATGCAAAATTACGGTCTAAGCTATTTACCCACATAGGGCAGGGCGGATTTAACACTATGTAGGAGTAATGTTAAACAGGAAAGCCTAAAATGCACATAAGACAAGGATTTAATAATGATTTGAGAGCAGGGCAGGGGAGTGTGGAGTTAACACTATTGCCAATAGTGTTAAGCACAATATCAATTAAGGAAAATTAGCCTGTCACTTTACAGTCGAGTAAGAAGGTGACGTTGCCGTCACCCTCTCCTCTAAGAACCGTCCAAGCGACTTTTTTAGTAAAGGCCATGCTTTTTTCGTTTCTGGCGAGGCACAAATTATAGATCGATAATCTCCTTTTTTGAAAGGTTGTTTTGATTGATGTGAGGTGAACCCAATTGATCGGACAAAAAATTAAGGTTAATTAAGACCTACTAAAATGATATCAAATTGAGATTACATTGTTTGTAAGCTTGATAACAACCTATCCTGTTATTATTGATTTAGTTTTCTCCTCTCTGTAAACTAATTCAGGCGTTTTGTACTGCAATGATTGATGCGGACGTTCACTGTTATAAAATTGTAAGTACTTTCCTATTTCTTCCCTTCCTTGCTCTATATTTTTGTATTCCTTTAGATATACTTCTTCATACTTTACCGTTCTCCACAACCTTTCTGTAAATATATTATCCATGTAGCACCCTCTTCCGTCCATGCTGATTGCTATTTCGTTTGCCTTCAATATATCCGTAAACTCATGACTTGTGTACTGACTACCTTGATCTGTATTGAATATCTCTGGCTTCTCTCCTTCCAACGCCTCTTCTAATGCTTCTATACAAAACTCTGCTTTCATGCTATTCGAAACTTCCCATGAAACAACATAACGGCTATACCAATCCATTACTACTACCAGATAGCAATATCCTCCTTGCAAACGTATATACGTAATATCACTAGCCCATACCTGATTTGGTTTGTTTATGATTTTGTTTTTCAGAAGGTATGGGTAAATTTTATGTCCTTCCTTTGGTTTACTTAGTTTGGGTTTGGCATATATAGCTTGCAAACCCATCAGACACATCAAACGATATACTCTTTTATGATTGACCTTATAGCTTTCTCTATTTAGCATTGCTGTTATCTTGCGATAACCTAGAAAAGGATGATCTGTATACAACTCATCTATCCTTTGCATCAACTTTTCATTGAGGTCACTAATTCCTGTAGGTCGATAGTAATAACTACTACGATTCAGTCTCAGTAACTCACATTGCTTAGTAATGCTCAATTGAGGGTGCCTTGGATCAACTATCAACATACGTTCCTCTTGACTCAGTTTTTGAGCCCTTTGGACAAAAAATCTAGTTCCATTTTCAATTTGCCAATCTGTTCGTACAGTGCAGCCTCTCTACGTTCTTGTAGTCTTGCTTTTCTACCTCTTAGTAATGAAAACCTTTCATGCAGTGCTTCTGATCCAGCTTTTTTCCATTCTTTAATTTGTGTAGTATGGACACCATACTGACTTGCTAGTTCCGCAAGGTTTTTCTCCCCAACTATAGCTTCAGCAGCAACTTTAGCTTTGAATTCCTTCTTGTAAGTTTTTCTTATTCCTTTTGTCTGGCTCATTTATATCTCCATATTCTAGATATTTTACATCTTCTATGGACCTTAATTTCGCCGGGGTTTTCTGTCCAGTTTTTGGGGGTAAGCTCAATGATTGCCATCCTGTTCATAAAATACTTGTCCTGCCATAAAGTTAGAGACTAAATAGATTAATTCCGATGCCTTAACCCCTGTAGATTCTAGTTCTTTGTCAGTTATTCCATGAAAGCGCAATGCAGAAGGATTATTTACCATTTGCGACATTGCTTCTGTCAGAATAAGGGTACTGTGCACATTCGTCCGTAAATGTACGCTAAGAAATAAAACAGCTTGTAGCACGTTAAAAACCTTGGCTTTAATCTCTTAAATGGTCGTTTTATGGACAGGTTATAATCAGTAGATTTGATGCCAAAAACACCATGAAATTAGTCTCTAAAATATGTCCCTAAATGAAAAGCCGTCTCTTAATTGTTCAATACTTTTTAGAGACACCCTTAACGTACATTTTCGCATGAATGTGCACAGTACCCTAAGAAACCCCTAAACCTGATATAGATGTCATACACACACGATTAAAAGCTGCTAAGAAGGATGCAAAAAATGAGCAAGAAAATAGATAACACCAGCGTGACACCAAGTAGCGGTAATGTATTTGCTGATATGGGCTTACCTAATCCAGAAGAACGGCTTATGAAAGCTCGTCTTGCCCGACTCATCAACAAGGCCATTCAACAACGTGAATGGACACAACAACAAACTGCTGAAGCTTTAGGCATTACACAACCGAAAGTATCTGACATAAGCAGAGGCAGACTTAAAAATTTCTCTGTTGAACGATTAATAAATTTTCTCGCCCAACTTAATCATCGTGTGGTCATCACAGTACAAGACGAACAAAACGACCTTCCGCCAGAAGAAATCGTAATTGCCGCTACGAAATTGGAAGAAAGGCAACCCGTTCTCTCATAAGCACTGATCAGTGTTTTTTTAGGGGATAAAAGGGGATAAGCTTTGATGTGTTTTGTTTCCGCTACGGGAAGTATTCAGAACTTGCTGCACCGCACAAAGTGGCTTTTGAATACTTTTAATTTGGAGTAAAAAACGGGGCAGGGCAGGGGGCCGTGGTTTTTTACTGGTGGGGTATTTCAGGAATATTCTGATTTATTTGTCGTAATGGTAATTATCAGATTTTAGAGATTTTACGTAACTCAAAAGATTGTATAATGTAGCTTGAAAAAACGCTGATCAGTTTTGACAGTAAAGTTCATAAGTGCCAATTAAAGAAAGGTTTTCACATGAGAAATTTCAAACCGAGAAGAGCCCCTAGACTTTTTTTTCTAATAGCTATTACAGGAGTACTAAGCTTTATAAATAACTCCAAAGCTCAATTTGAAACTGGAAGCATAGACAATACTACCACTGATATTCGTCTAATTGCCTTTTTATCAGTAGGAACAAGTAGAGACTTAGACTTTGCGACCCAAACAAAAGAAAGCAGTATAACAGGTCTGTCTAACAAAGGAGTAGTGGGGTTTGCTATAGGAACTTTTACCTCTTCTAATGAACCAAATAATCTGATGACACACCCTAATAAACCAACAGACTCAAACGATTTGATGACTGTCAACAACTATAAATATGAAATCATCATCCCTATCTTCCATGTATGGTATTCTGATGGAACAATCACTCAAAGTCACATAAAAGAAGACCTATCTATTAATGGCTCAGAGTCATACAGTTTACCTACAGGAAAAAGTCCATCCGATGTTATTGACATGGGTATAAGCACTGATCAAAAAGTTCATACTTGGTATCTTGATGGCACACATAAGTATTGGTACACCCTTTGACCTCGACTTTTACCAAGAACCTCAACCTTTTAGCGCGCAAACGGACAGAGGCTTAAATGAGATTCAAGGAATAGACTTTCTCTCAAGTATCTGGTCCCCTCTCGAAGAAGTAATTACTTGGTATAAGCCAACAGGTAAATACTACTACTCAGAAGATGCCCCAGGCTTCTATGTACTCGACAATAATTTCTATGGTACTAATGGTACTCCATCAAAACTAAATGAACACACAACACATTCACAAAGATATGAAGATAAAACTTTTGAAATACATAAGCCTTTTAAATACTTACCGGTCAATAGGACCAGCGGGAGCATTTGAACGAAAAGGTACGGTTTCAAACCTAAATGTTGTCTGGAAACCGTATATTTTCGTTTAGGTAAACACTACTCAAAATCATCAATAAAATAAGTTCCATTTGGAAGCACGTGTTTAAAAGGAAGTAAAGAAATATGGGGCAGAGCGTCATTATCAATGGTCTCACCTTGCTTCCTGAGATTTTCCACTATGTCATTGATCTTTATGGTGTTCCAGTAGAGAATCGCATTGGAAGCGAGGCTCAAACAACTAGCCTTATTCATAATTTCTGCATAATCACCAGTAGTAAACTCTCCTTGATCAGCAAAGAAAATACGTTTTGGCAACCGGTGTCGGTATTCACCCTTATTCAATTGTAGCTGTACAGTTTTTCGTAGTTCTGAGTCGGTAAGATAACGCAATATATATTCAGTTTTAATTATGCGTCCCAGATTAGTAAATGCCTTGGATAAACGATCTGAAGGGAAACTATTAGTCAAGCGTTGAACAACTATATGTGCAGGCACAGTGCGCTGCTTAAGAGAAAATGCTACACGGATCATCTCTTCCCACTGCTCTTCAACAACGTAGGTGTCAGCAGTTTTGTTGAGTAAAGGTGTAAAAATATTGTAATCAAGGTCTTTATCAATTCTATAAAGCTGTTGGTCTTTAAGATCACGTATGCGAGGCATAAAGTAGTACCCTAAGAGATAACACAAGGCAAAAACAATCTCCGTATAGCCATGAGTATCAGTTGTGTGTTTTTGTATTTGCAGGATAGTGTTGTTTTCCAATAAACCATCAAGAACGTAAAGTGCCTCACGAGGGCTACAGGAAATTATCTTGGTGCTGAAAACAGAGTACTGGTCGGAAACATGGGTATAGATACCAATAGCCTTCTCGTAGTAACCGTAATAACGAGGGTAATAAGACGCCAGTAAACTACTTGCTCGCACCTTGAATCTTTGTGCATCAGATGATGAAATAGTTCCAGAACCATGAACAGCACTCAGCGGTAGCTTGTGGTGCTGATTAACAATTTCAGCATTAGCTGCTTTTAATGTTTCCTCTCTGACAAAGAAATTTAGGACATGACGGAGCATATCCACAGAAACACCCTTAACACTTGCGCTCATAGAAACTACGCCCAGATTGGTAGCCTGAGAAATAAGTGCTGCCATTAGGGTTTTATAAAAATGCTTTGGTTTGGAATAGTGGTCCTGAATGGGAGTAAAGTGCTTACTGAAGTGCGTAAGTTGATCCACCTCCATTAGCAACTGCTCTATTCTTATTGAAGGTAGGCTAGAATCTATTACCTTTTGCAGTTTGGTAACAGAGTCAGGTAATACAGCCTTGTCATCACGCTTCAATTTGAGCTTACCATCCTTTATTTCTGCAAAATCATCAGATGGAAAACGTTTTTTTGCTGTTGCAATGCTGTCAAGAAAGTTTGAAGTGATTACTGTCTTGACTTTTTCCTTCTCAGGTTGCTGCAATTCGATATATGCTGAATCCTTTACCTTTTCCCAATGTGTATCACTAAGCATAAAACTCCAAAACGAAACATGCTTCTTGCTTTGTGGTAAGTAGAGGTCGCCTGAGCGAAGTGCATCTTTCATAGCTAGTGCTAAGCCCATTTCCCAAGCATTTCTGTTGATATTCCCATCTTCATTCTTCAAGACTCGCTGTAATTCCTTGGGAACAAAAGCTGTTGGGGCGTTTTTAGGCAAAGACTTTAATTCTTCAGAATCTAATCGCCTGACAAAACGGATTGCTTTTATCAAGGAGTCACTGCCACGCTCAGCAGCAAAGGGTAACTTTACAAAGTCCCGAAAGTATTTCCGCATACTTGGGTATTTAACTACGAGTAAATCACCATGACCACGTTCTTCCAATTGTTTAAAAGCTTGTAAATCTTCAAGGGATATTTGAAACTCTGTTTCTTGTACGTCCTGCCACAAATCATCTTTAGAAAGTAGCTCACCATCTGCCAACTCCAATAAAGGCTTAGTTACCTTGAGTACGATGTCAACCGCTTTCTTTTGACGTTTGCGTAATTCCCTATGTTTTTGCTCATGGGCATTTTTTGATTTGCGATATATCTCTACAATGTACTGGTCGTGCATCGTGACCAGATAATCCAAGTACACTTTTCGACTCTCTAAGAGGAAGCAAACCATTAAGGCATAGCGTTTGTGCTTGTTGAACCGCTTAATTTCTCTAGAGTTGTATTTTTTCGTTAATCTAAACAGATAATCTTGAAAGGCTGGTTCTGCAAGCTGTATTTCTATGGAGTCAATACCTGTCTCAGCTATAAGCTGATAGCGCTTGAGGTAAGTTTGCAAGGAAGAAATCTTTGCAGCAGGTGGATACTCTTTTAATGAATTAAAGTACGATCTTTGTTCTCCTTCTGGCACATCAAGCAGTTGATCAATCGTCTTTTTTAACTCAGGAGGCAGTTTCTGGTAAATGGTTTCAAAAACTTGTGCATTAACCTCTGCACAAACACTAATAATTAACCTTTCTGTAGTAGAAGGGCCTGGTAATAAGATTTTCTGATCAAGTAAGTACTTTTCTGCTTGTTGGAATAACTCACTAGGAAGCAAACCTTGACGGGCTTTCTGCTCAATCCAACCTCTTAGCTGTTCTTGAACAAAATCATCGAATCTATGAAACCCCAAGTAGGTCAGGATATTTTTGCGATGCTCTATGTAAGTTGCTTTTCGACTTGGTGTTTGAATGGTTAGTGATGGAGGAAAACCTAATTGGCCATTTAGATAATTGACTATGCGAGATGATAAATCATGAACCTCGTTTAGGAATCGACCATACAAACGAACTGAACAAATTTGTACTGCTATAAACAAGCGGAAGTTCTTGCTGTACTTGTCAACTTCCTGCTTATCCTTGTCTGATAATGTCCAGTCCCTTGCCATTTCCTCATCAGAAAACTCTTCTGGTAAGGAAACAAGCTGATAACGTTCCCGTCGGGATAAAAATTTTTCTTGCGTGCTCATAATGTTGATTAACACTCCATTCTTGTAAAATAAAAACGAGCGTCATTTTAGACAATTATTGAATACAAAAAGTAATGACTAATATGGTCAATTAATGTAAAATAAAAGTAGAAATCAACCTTTTTACAAACACCTTATGAAAACACTTGCTTATTTACGTGTTTCTACCCACAACCAAGATTTAGATAATCAGAGATTGGCCATTCTTAATTTTGCCCAGCAGGAAGGTATTACTATTAGTGATTTTATTGGGGTAGAGGTATCTTCTCAAAAAACCCCTCAGAAACGCCGCTTGGATGAGGTGCTTGAGCAACTCAATAAAGGAGATAGATTAATCGTTAGTGAATTATCACGTTTGGGAAGAAGTTTGGGACAAATTATAGCTATGGTAGATACTTTAGTAAAAAAAGAGATTCACTTCATCGCTATCAAGGAGGCTATTCGCTTTGAGGGAAAGCAAGACATGCAAACCAAAGTCATGATTACCCTGTTTGCCCTATTTTCTGAAATTGAACGTGATCTCATTTCTGAACGAACTAAAGAAGGCTTGGCTAAAGCTCGAGCAAGTGGAAAGCACTTAGGAAGACCGAAAGGTGCGTTTGGTCATTCAAAATTGGACGGCAGGGAAGAAGAAATCCAATCCTTCCTTAGCAAAGGTGTTTCTAAATCCTCTATAGCAAAGATTACAGGGGTTTCTAGGGCAACTGTTTACAATTTCATCAAGACAAGGCAACTTGTACCTAAGTAAAGAAGCAATTACGTATAGTCACAAACACTGTAAACTCGAAACCGTACCTTTTCGTTCAAATGCTCCCGCGGGTCCAATAGCGGATCATTCATTTACACCCTTGGGCAAAATGAGTTTGAACAAAGCAGTATAAAAATGGCCTCTTATAAAGGAGTAATTTACACATTGGTCGAAATAATTCCTTTTGAAGGGCCTAGATAGAACCAGCAATGGCATCTATGCAGAAAGTTACGATTTCAAATAACAAGCTCTGCAAAATCTCTAAGTTTCACCATTTTATCACTCTTTGATATAGGGTTTTGCCACAAAAATATTTGACTTCTCTTCAAATTGCACAAGCTCTGGCTCTATGTTCTCTTCTAATGGTCCGCGCGGTGGATGTGGCAGCTTCCTTATCTTATTTAGAGCGCTATTCAGCTTGTTGCATTCGCTCTTAATGGCTTTTTCCCAACCCCCTCTAATTTTCTCTGCCTCCTCATCGGTAATTCGTTTGAAAGGTGGGACTGTTATATAACGTGCTCCAGCGGTCGTTTGAATTAACATTTTGAGTGGGTAAGGATTACTTAAGTATTCCTCTTTAACCTCCGTTTTCGGTATTTGCACAAAAATCCTCAATAAACTTGTTGGATTTTGTGGGCTTCCACGCTCCCAGAATCTTATAAAAGGCTTAAATTGATTGAGAGAATCATCAATAACTATAGCTTTAGACTCAGAGCAAAAACTAACAATACCGTAGTTAATTACACTTATATCAGTGTTAGCAGCCATACCCCCAACTCCATTGCAACTTGCTTCTTCTGGCCACCATTGAAACTCACGGATATGTATAGCAAATGAGGGGTTTCGTTTTAACTCTAGGCTATCTCCAAAAGACCCTCGAAGTATAAGACCTTCAGGATTAGCCCCCGTTTCCTCAAATATCATTCGCCCAAGGATTTTATCCTTTCCAAAAGAAAATTTCTTGTCACACATAAAAGAATTTCCTTCCTGAGAACAATCAGGATCATCCATTTCAAGAGATGGGTCATGGATATCAATAAAAACCAATGCACCAATAAAACGTTCCAGTACGCCTAACATTCCTATTAGAAGAAAATCGTCCCAGTCAATATCTCCTTTAGCTAGAAAGAACGCACCAGAAACAGGCCAAAGAATTGCAGCACCTATTGTCTGAAGAAAAAAGGTTTTTTGCCGTACAACTTAATATAATTCTTGTAAAGAAATATTTTCCATACCGTACGTTATCGGACATTTTGAAGTTAATATTTATTGGTCTAGTCGTTTTTGAAGTTCATTTAAAATGACAGTGGCGTTCTTTTTAAACCCCGCCCCTAGCGAAATAATATCATTGCGAGCAAGGCTTTCCTGAAAAAATCTACGTATTTGATTTTTTGTTGGTTTTTTGGGTAACTCCAGTTTATCTGAGATTATCTTTAAAGCATTTTTGTCAAGTAAATCCTCAATAACTTTTATACTTGGAACTAGTTCACTAATCGTTGCAGTTCGAGATTGAGGAAGACCATACTCATCTACATATCGAGCACGCTCTGCCTTTCCTTTTGAGTCACCATCTAAAATAAAAAGCATTCTCAGATTCCACCCTATATGTAATGCCACTAATGAACCAAAAGTCCCGGCTCCAAGCCCCGGCAAAAGAGGAAGATCATTTTGCTCTAAAAACTGTGCAGCGTAGCGAAAAACATAGTAATCTGATTTCCCCTCAACTACGATAGAGGATTGTTCAATATCAAATCGGGAAGGTACTACTCTTAAGCGATCTAAAATAGGCTGAAAATAGCTAGTTTGCCCAGGGTATTCATTGACAAATGATCTATAGCGAGTTGCCTTGATATCAAGTGACTCATCGTTTAAAGAGAGTGTGTCTAAGACTGACTCATTAGGTGCATCTACTCGGTTAGTCACAATAAACGTTTGCTCAAGCCATTTAGGCTCTATCATATAGTGGCTATGTGTTGTGTAGGCAAGTGTATGGTTACCTCGCGCAATCTCTGGAAAGCTCTCTATCAGCTTTTGTTGGGCAGCAGCATGAAGGTTAGATGCAGGTTCATCAAAGAGAAAGAGAATTGGTCTAGTGTTTTCGCGAGCAACTCTAAATTGTGTAAACAACATAAATGCGAAAAACCATCGAAACCCAAGAGAACGGTCATTTACGTCAAAGCGCCGAGTTCCATCTCGAATTTGAAATTTAATGAATAAATCGTGTTCGTTCGTTTTTCTCATGGTTCCTGTTTGATCACGACACTCACCTTGAAGTGCTTCAAATGATATATTAATTTCTTTTCCTTTAGCATCCTCACCAAATATTTTGTTCCACCTTCCAAATACAACTTCTGTAAGCATAGAACCTGCACGATCCATGACATGCTGTATCTTGTCTTTATCATCACTCACACTCCATATACTAAGAAAATCCTGCCACGGAGTGATTTTATCTTCACTACGAACCCTCCTAATAATAGAGTCTTCTATTGTGTGTCCCTGTCCATCATAATCTAATATGTCTTGAAATACTTGTCTGTAAAAATTACTTACCTTGTCTCCTCTTTCTTTAGTGAGGAATATGCGCTTAGGAAAGTCAAATACAAATGTTGGAAAGTATGCTATATCGGGCACATGACTGTAAATTTCATCTCTTAATATAATTTGTTCTTCAAGAGAAGGGTCTCTCCATTTAATTTGTCGACCAATTTTTACTTTAATTTTACTTCTAAGGCTAAAAAAACTCTCAATTAAGTCACCATTTTTAAATCGCTGCTGTCGTTCAAGCACTATTTCATTCCAGATAGTATCTGGATCAATTAATATTGCGTGCTCAGATTTTATTGATTTTACAATTAGCTGTCTATCATCATCATTGAGCCTAATTGTAGCAGCAACGGACACATCACCAGAAAAATTAGAGATCAAATGTCGTGGAACTCGGTTTTTAAAAGGAACTCCAGATTTATCATCCCCACCAACAAGTTCACTTGTAGCTTCATCTGGTGAAAAACTATGAATTGCTTCAAGTATGGTTGTTTTCCCACTTTCATTCAAACCTACAAAGGCAAATACTCCCATTTTAGATTGATCAGATAGTTTAATTGTAGTGTCTTTAATTCCTTTAAAGTTCTGTATTCGAAAACTAGAATAGTACATACAGGTCTCCTGTCAGCAAATAGGCAAGAAGTAAAAAGTTCAACATCCACCTTGGGGCATATTCAGACACAGCATATTCCACTACGAACAAAATTTAAAGCATTTTTCATAAAGCTACAAAAAATTATATGAAAAACCTAAAAGCCCTGTTTTCCATACGGTACATTATCGTATTTTGAACCACAGGAGTTTTGCCTTGTCGGATTTTACAGTATTTGATAAGTTCAGACGTGATTTTAGATGTAGAGAAAATAGATAAAGCCTTTGAAAGGTGGATGGCCGAAAATACCGACATCCCATCAAATGACAATGTTCCAGAGGCATTAAGAAGTTTAGGGCTTAAGGGAAAGTATTTGCCCCTGGTCCTTCCTTAACAAGTACCAACCCACACAGTTCTGATTAGAATTAGAAGAAAATTGTGGTTTCCCCCGTCTCCTTCACGGTGCAACAGCACAACTTTCACCTATTAACTTAACGAGAAACGCTATTAGAATGGCGGAAATCTGCGAAAAGCCCTCGATTTTACCCCTTTGTGCGCTGAATCAGCCGATATAAAATCACCAATTAGTTTCCACAATACACCTTATCAAACATGTGCATAATACATAAAATAAGCCTCTTACGGCATTGACTGATTTTTCACTATGGTCCTAGAGTGAAATCTCAAAATTGGTGTTCACCAAGAGGCTTCTATCATGCGTCATGAATTAAAAGAGTTTGCCAGCATCTTTCTCAAATATTTTTTTATACTTTTCATAGCCTTTGCACTGAAAGACTTTATTGCTGAGTTTATGCCTCACTGGACGCTATAAATCACTGGAACTGTCTGGCAATTACAGCCCCGTCTTTAGTCATATAAACCTTTGCACCCTTTAAATTTTCAGGGATATTGGCATTTTTAAGATGTTCCTCAATAGGAATACCCGTCTGTGTTTTGGGTATCAGGTAAGGCCGTCTCTTCGTATGAATGATGCGGTAATTATTTAATTTCTCATCACTCATTGCAGAAATTCGGACTTTCTCTCTTTCTGCCTCTTGTAGCCACTTAATTTGATCCGCCACAAATTCCTCAACATTAAATTCTTGCATTCCGCTTCTACCCCTTAATTAAAGTGCGGTTGGTTTCGACATAAACTCTACTACCCTTATTCACCACGGTCTTTACCGTTTGTCTTATCTCTGAACTCAAAAAGTAGTCATCCCAAAGCATACCGATAGCAGTAGGAGCTACAATGCCTATCTCGATCAAGCGCAAGAAAATTTGTAAACCGTCACGATCTAATGCTTCACCAATTTCGGAAACTGGTACTTTATCGTAAAAAAGATTAACCATCTTCCTGTCTTCTTCAATATTCCATCGGCGAAAAATACAAACGAAATCTTCTTTGTTTTCAGGACAAGTATTAAGTGCTTGCATCCGTCAATCTCCCTTTTAAGAATGCTTTGATACTGGCAAAAACCTGTGCTCAAGGCAAGTGTTTTCCATACACAGCATTATCACGCACTTTCTCTTACTCCATCACTTATCTGCCCGTAAACCAGTGACAGCAAAATCATCATTCCTGTAGAATTTAGCTTTATTAACTTTGTTTATAACCTCCTGCTCTTTTCTTTGAACCAACCAAAGAGGTGCAGCATTATCCTGTATCTGTGATTTTGGGAAAAATACTCTTTCCTGCGCCGTTCTTTTAGACCCTGCACGCTTAACAACAACATCTATTGCAATCCACTTTGGATTATCGTCTTGTGACGGCTCTACCAGTGGTATCATTTTACTATTATTTGGCCTGTACTTTGCACCTTTTCCACGAGCTTCTTCCAGCTTTTCAAGGATAAAAGTTTCTTGTCCAGTAAGTGTAAACTCATCTTTGTTAATTGTGATGGTATGGCGTGGAAACCATGCTGGTAAAGATTCTCCAAGGTCAATCTGCACAGCCTTGGGACGACTGTTATTTACAATCTTTACATACGGAACAGTAATACTCTTCTTATCAGCTGCTGTCATTACTTCTCTCCCTTTAGAATAGCCCAACACTGGCAAAAACCTGTGCTCAAAGCAAGCAATTTCCATATAGAGCATCATCACTCGCTTAAATCGAGTGCGTCTATCTGCAAGGTCAACTTCGATATTTCCTCCTGAGCACAATCGTACCCTGCTGCAAATGCCTCAGCATGTGTCTTATTTGCTTCTTTTGTCTTTGCAGCAAAAAGCAAATAATGAAGCCCTGCAAAAGTTGGTTCCACAACGCCATTTTCATCATCAACAAAACCAAGAAGATAACACTCATCTACAGACCCTACTTTCCTTATGAGATCAGCAATGGCCTTCTTGTTTCCAGTAGAAAATATATTATCCATACCTACCCTCTCAATTGATGTGAGGCTGCTCCTCATCTAGATCTTCAGAATGCTCTGGCTCTGACGCTACACCTTCCAACTCATACGCCATGCGTTCACAGGCATACCATACAAGCATGTTTTTTAAAGTTCCGTCATCAACTGCCCCAGATGCTTGATTAAATGTTGCCATGAATTCTAAAGGGTGCTGATGACCGAAACTTTCTGCATCTTCATTAAGCATTTCCCAGATGTCTTCCTGAAAACGGTCATATAACGCTACAGTGTCCTTGTAGTAAGTTATTTTAGGGAATCCCCCAAGACATCCATGTTGTGCTATATCTGCTGCATACTCTCCTAAATTTTCAGAAAACCATCCTCTGAAACTATCATTACTCATTTCTATCCCCTGTAACATTACTCTAAGACGTCCTTTTACAATCAATAAATTACATAAGCAAGATAGAAAGCTACCACGCTCTTTCTCGTCCTCCAACTTCCCTCATATCGGCTTCAATGAAACCATTACGATAATCTGCAATGGACTCAGCTTCACGCAATATGTCATAAACAATGTCGTCAAGCTCTTCATCAGAACTGTAGGTCACTGTAAGCTCATATTCCCAACTATCCTTATTAGGCTTTCTCATGTTGTAACGGGACAAAACACGATCTTCTATTTCTCGCCTTGATTGTGTCTTGCCTCTCACAAATTTACTGTTGTTTTCTACCTGTAGCCAAAGCTCAAGCTGGATTGTCTTTTCATTAGGATGTTCCTGCTTATAAGCTGTAACAACCTTATGCGCCGTGCCATAGGCTTTTCCTAAGATTTTCGCCGTTTTCTTAATGGATTGATACTCTTTCCACGTATCAATAATAAGCTCCTTGTCGTACTCGGAAAGAGGTGGCCTACCTAATCTTTTGCCTTCCTGTCTGGCTCTGGCAAGACCTGCCTTTACATTTTCTCCTATCGTATCGGACTCAAGCTGTGCAAAGGCTCCTATCATGGTGAAGAAAAACTTCCCGTGGCTGGTCGTTGTATCAATATTTTCAGAGTAAGACACAAAATCAATTCCTAGCTCTTCAAAATCATCAAGAGCATTTATGAGGTCTTTGGTTGATCGAGCAAACCTTGAGTACCTGAACACCAGCAGAATATCGAATTTACGTTTATAGGCATCATCTAAGAGTCTTTGAAATTCTAAGCGCTTTGCCTTCTTCTCGTGTCTTCCGCTTTCTTGGTCAACATAGGTATCAAAGATAGTCCACTCTCTAAGCTCGGCATATTTTTTTAATTGTATGAGTTGCGTATCGGGGTTCTGGTCTTTGTCTCTGGTAGACACCCGAGCGTAAAGAGCTACTTTCTTCTGTTTTTTCTTTGAAGCCATAATTTTGAAACAAGACTATCATAAAAGGATGTTTTTGTGATACCCTTTTATTTCATTTGGTGATATAATTTTTTTGTTGCACAAATTACGTAATTTGTGTACAATTTCAATATAGACCATACTGAAGGAGATTTACACGCATGGAAACTGTAACAGCTTCTGAATTTCAAAAGAACTTCGGCGCATTCAAGGAAATTGCACAACGGGAACCTGTGACTGTTACAAGCAATGGACGGGAAAGTGTTGTTTTGATTTCTGCAACGGAATATGCAGAATACCAGAAATATATAGAGGCAAGGGAAGCTGAGGTGAGTGAAGACTTCAAGAAAAAAGTTGCGTCCTATATTGAAAATCATCACGATACTTTGGCAAAGCTTGCACAATGAACAATGCTTCCGAACCTGCATGGCTGGAAAAAATCCAAAGCCTTTATGTCCACGCAGAACTTATAAAATCAACAGGTGGAAGCACTGGCCTTCGTGACGAAGGTTTGTTGGAATCTGCCCTTGCCCGCCCAAAAAATCTGTATTTTTATGAAGATCAGGATGATATTTTTGAGCTTGCTGCTGCGTATGCAGAAGGAATTGCCCAAAATCACCCCTTTGTTGACGGAAACAAGAGAACAGCACATGCTGTTGCAGGGCTATTCCTGCAAGAAAATGGATTTGTGCTCAACAAAGAACAGAAAAACGAACAGACAACGCTGTTTGAAAATCTTGCACAGGGTACAGCCTCCCGTGAAGATGTAGCAGAATTCTATCGTCACAACACACGTAAATCTTGAGTTGGAAAAAATCTAGGCAAAGGTATCATAAAACAAGCCTTTTATGATACCCAAAAAACTACAAAAAATTACCCCTAAATTCGGGGCTTCCTGACATGTGTGTTCAGAGGGCTTTTATGATACCCCTTTTTGGTGAATCAGAAATGCTTTCTGTTTTTTTGGATTGGTCAGCCCTCCAAATCCTGAAGCATAGGTGTTTGCCCTAGCATTCTTAAAATTCTTGTTATGTTTTCCTTATTCTGACTTGCAAGCTCTTTTACTTTTAATCTAATTTCTTTCAACCTTCCATAATGACCAATTTTTTTGAAGTTTTTCTCAGCCAGTAGATAGTAATCTATAACTTGGCGTAGTGTATGAACAGAATACATTATCTGCCCCCTATCTTTTCTCAAATTTTTCGGTTTCTGATTTTCTTCTTCTAAAACAGTTCTAGCCAGCCCCATATAAGCAACGCCTTTTCCAAAAAATTACCACTCTTTTGAAACAAGTTACCTGCCTCTATAAAATATTTCTGTGCACAATTTAGATCACTGCTTTTGTCTAACTGGAGGCTGTGTCTAAAGCTGTACAAGTGTGCCCTAGCCATATTAAGTCGTGATTGCGCCTCGAATTGTGTGTCTGACTCGTAAGTAAGATTGTACTTGTCTAGCTTACTTGTATCGTATTCCTCTTTATCTATTTTTGAACTAGACAATAAAAGTATTTCTTTTAAATTTGTTCTTTCGTTACCCACCATTCCCACATCCTTTGTATAAGAGGCATATTCATGTGCCAAATGTAAATACTTCTTAAGTTCATCTTTTCTACCCACATCTTTCGAGAGTAGGCTCATTTCTACTCTGGCACGTTCCAAACACAAACTACTGTATGATATGTTGAAATATTGCTCTCCTCTGAAATCTACAAGCTTTAAAGCCTGTCCTTTAAGTTTTCTCGTAACTAAGATAGATAATTGATTTTGCCTCTCTGAAAATTTGTTCTGCTTCTTCCAGATCAATAAAGCGTAATTCATCTCTATTAGAGCCCTCCAAGCTATCAGGAGACGCTTTATGGCGTGACCATAATGGGTTTTTTGTAGAAATCAGGAAAAATCCAACGCTAAGACTTTAAGCGTTGGCTATAAAATTGCTCAGGCAATCAAATCAACTTAATTTGTTACGCTTTGCTCCATCAAATAGCGTTCAAAAAAACGACCGTTTTTCTTTACCATCATAACGCCCTTTTAAATCTGGTCGCTTTTGGCACAAAACGGTTAAGTAAACTGGTTAAGCAAAACAAAGTAAATGAAACCTCTAAGCTATTGAGTTTCCTGAACCCCTCAAAGATTGGGATGACAAATGCCATTGGTATCGCAAATTCAAAATACGAGGAGCTTGCATTACTAGAGCAAATTTAACAAAAACTGCATTATCGCAGGTTTTACCATCAATTTATAGTGTGCTAAACGGAGCCAACTCCTTAACGTTGCTTTTTTCTTGGCTTCTACAAAAACCCGATTTTACGATGTCATAACGTTTCATTTTTAAAACTCCTTTTATGTTTGTTAACGTGTGGCGTGGTAAAACTGATGGATTTTGAAGTCAAAGAAAATATTGCTTCGCGATATGCAAAATCTTTATTTTGCTAGGAATATTTTATTGACGTCGTTAAAAATCAAGCTGTTTTAGAGTCACACAATGGTTAATAACTAAAAGGGTATTTGGGAATGACTGGTAGGGCAGCAAATAGTGACAATGTGAAACCGTTTGGAGGTGTGTGATGGGATATTGTTATTTTTGGTTAGGGTAAATTTTTGAACGTTTGAAATTGGCTCTGATTTTCGATTGACGGGCTTTCAGGTCTCTTCATGTACAAAAATACCTTTTTGAATTTCAAGGAGCTTCTAGGACCATCTCAAGCCTTGTCAGAGGGATGCTTGGGTTTGATTGAGGTGTTGTTTTTTGATCTGCGGAAATTTTCTGGTGTTTTTTATTTTATCCTGAAGTTTTGGTTTTTTGATGAGGAACGTCATTCGTTGGATTTTTCAGTGTGATTTTGGGGTTCTTTCCCGTCGTACGATGGAATTTCATCTTATCCTCCTGTGGTAAGGGTTTTGTGCCCCATGACTTTCCCGTTTGATTTTTGGGTTTACATGCGCCCTATACGGAACAAAGCAGGAATGATAGGGTTATGATTATGCACAAGATCGCTCCTCAATTGCCCACACTTACGGTCAATCGTCCGTTTATTGCTGAGTTTGTCGGCTCTGATACACCCTGTTTTACCCTTGGTGTCGTTGAGGTGGAGGATCAGGAATGCGGGCTTTTGGCTTTGCGGCCTTCAGAGCGCATTCCGCCTGAAGTTTCTGGCATCGGATTTAGTTTTGGGCATTCGCTTTACGGCAGCAGGACGTACGAAGTCATCCATTTTTCTTTCATGTTTTATGGTTTTCAAACTTACAATGTTTTGGTTAATCCCAATAATCCCCTTGTGCAGAAGGTTTTAGATTTGATGATTGCAAGTGGTGATTATTTTTTCTTCCTTGTGGACGCTGATAACCACGTAGTCACCTTTCGCTCAGAAATCGGGAATGATCTGCTCAGTGAGCTTAAAATCAATAACGCACGGCTTAAAAGCTCGGTGACGACGAATGAGCAATATCAAAAAGCTCTAATGGGATTTTCTAAAAACCCTCGTCCCGAAGGCATTATGCTGAATTGGGTCTGTCGTAACGGGCTTAAATATCTTGATCTGAGCGAAGATCGGGTTGATTTATCCCCCTCCCGATAAACTTAATTTTCCTCTTCCTTCTCCTCTGGTCGCAAGACTTCATATGCAGTTGCCGCAAATGAGCTTTGTCTCAGGCTTTGCCCATGCATTCATGCTGCACGAGGCGCAGCTGTATTTTGTCTTGCTAGCGGTCTTACTTTTAGCACGTTTTCCTTCTTCCTCACGGGTTAAGGCTTGCCACGGGATTGTGAAACTACTTTTAAGGAGCTTTGCACACGCCTTTTCAAACCTTCCCTTGGGTTCTACGACGTGCGAGACATTACGCCCTGTCCTTTTACCTCCAAACTGCCCTGTATTGCTTGGAATTAAACCTACCGCTTCCATCATCTCTGCCCATTCTCGGTTGTGGTAACCTTCCTTGGATGGTTTACCGAAGTGATGCTGTTGCAGGTGGCACATCTCATGCACAAAGGTTGATAGGATTTCTTCAATTGTCCGCCCTTCAAACGCTTCAGGATTAAGGGCAATTTCGTCTGTGATGGATTTGCCTTGCCTATCGCTCCATGTATCGCCCCAAAAGTAGCCATAGGCTTTGCGTTTGCGGTGCATGACCAGCACACACGATGGTAATTTGCCCTCGAACAGGGTTTTGTTGAAATAATCATAGGCTTTATCGAGTTGGTTATAGGTTTCCTTGGTCGGTTTCATAGCACTAACGCCTTTCTATACACGGGATAATGTTTCACTATTTTTTACATCGTACGACGTAAAACCTCCTCACAGCAAGTTAAATCTGTTTTTGAGGATTTTTATCTTCATAAAACTTGGCTGATCAGGATATTTTCTCTCACAGTTCTCATGAGACTGCTCGAGTCAAAAAACTTTCCAAGTTTCAAAATTTGGGGTTTGGATTTTTTGATGATTCTTTTAGATTTTGCAAAAGTTGGGTTAAGTTGGCTTTCAAACACCCTCTCAATTGCCCGAGGATGTCCCGTGATGGCCTTGAAATCTCTTTTTGGTAACATCCTACCAGAGAGCCCCTCAAACGGCTCTGGCCTGCCTTAAAAGCCCGTAAATCACATTTTGCGTTTCTGACGAGCAATTCTGCGGTGTTTGCCACAAGCACGAGGGTTAACGGGCTTTTTCACTGACCTATCCCGTAGGGATAGGGAGAAACAGCGCTTTAGCGTAAAATAACATTACAGCCTTTCCCCGTCCCTGTCGAGCTTCACGAAGTGATGTGGTGAAGCGCTATCCCCTCAGTTTCCCACATCAGAAAATGAAAGCGCTCGGGAAAGTCTTTAAAATACCTGATCAAATTCGAGATGAATTTTTGGATTTTTTAGATTTTGGAATTTCAACGAAAAAATTTAAGGATAGTAAAAGGGGCAAGCTTTGATGTGTGCCTGTGGTAATTTTACAGAAAAGATATCGCCAAATTCCTTTTGGTACGCCGTCTTCCAAAATTAAAACAATAGCCATGTGTAACTTCAGGATGATGTGTAGGATACATCTCTTACATACACGCGCGTTGTTTTGTTTGATGTTGTTTCTTTGTTTTATTGTTTATATTGTTTATATTGTTTAGGGAGCGCTTTCATTTTCTGAAATCCGCTGCCAGACGGCGTTTAGGTCTGTGGATAACTTTTTAGTTGCAATAAATTGTCTGCTTTTCTGCAATAAATTGTCTGCTTTTCTGCAATAAATTGTCTGCTTTTCTGCAATAAATTGTCTGCTTTTCTGCAATAAATTGTCTGCTTTTCAAAATCAACCTTCATACCCTCTCAAGTTTCCCATGAAGGGCTTTTAGATTGGTGCTTTCGCTATTACATACTCTCCAAAATCCCTAAAATGATTGCAATAAATTGTCTGCTTTTCTGCAATAGGATAAAAACTTATTGCAATTATGCTATGATACCACGTAGTAAAAGCAATATCCTAAGGAACTATGTATTCATGGCTTATCAAACTCAAACAGTTAATTCAGATCAATTAATCATCACACAAGCCAACTCTCTTGTGTATGCAGCTTATGAAATGACGTTGCAGGAAAAACGCCTGCTCCTTTTGCTTATCTCAATGGTACGCAAAGAGCATACTAAATTTCACACCTATTGCATACCTGTAAGACAAATAGCTGAATTCTTAGGAATAGATAAAAATGCAATTTATAGAGTTGTAAGGGCAACCTGCAAAAAACTTATGTCCAGAGTGCTTGATGTTCAGAATCCTGATGGAGAATGGAAGCAATTTCATTGGGTTTCCACAGCACACTACATGCCAAAAGGGAAATCCAGAACAGGAGAAGCAGAGCTTGAGCTTAAGATACATGATGAGCTACATCCTCTCCTCTTGGAACTCAAAAAACAATTTGCCAGCGTCCCCCTTGAGCATATTGCAAACCTATCCAGCTATCACTCTATTCGCATCTTTGAAATTCTCTTTCACAAAAGCCACAAACTCCAAAATCCAAAGATAAGAATAGAATTAGTTGATCTAAAAAAATCCCTTGGGATAGAGGAAAAATACCCGAATTTCTCTAATTTTGAAAAAATGATCTTGAAACCAGCACAAAAAAATCTGGGAGAAAAAACACCAATAAAATTCACTTACACAAAATCAAAAAAAGGCAATAAAATTGTTGCTTTGAATTTCGTTGTTACAGAAAACCCAATTACTGAAAACAATCAACTAGAGCTGAACATCGATGCACCCCGTACATTACGCTTCCTACAGATTGAGGACAAAACAGAGCCTTCAGAATCAGAGCGCCAATTATCTCCTCAACAGGAAATTCTCATTCGCTCGTTGAGTGAAATGGGCTACACGGCTGATGGTACGGCCCTCATAGATCAAATTGGCGAACAGGCTGTACAGGATGTTCTCGCATTGGCTAGAGAGCAGAAAAATATAGGAAAACACTCAGGCAAGGAAATTCAAAACACGGGTGGCCTCATTGCTTATCTCATTAAAACAGAAGCATGGAAACCCTTTGCAATGCAAAGGAAAGCCAGAGAAGAAGCCCGAAAAAAAGCAGAGCGCAGCAAGAAATTTGCTGAATTAATTGAATCTCTGGATGCTGAATATGACAGAGCTTATACCAATCATATAGATGATTACTGGCAATTCACACTTACGTCTGGAGAACGGGGGCTTGTAAAAGAAAATATGGCAAAAAATGGTGATACATTCGCCCTTCAGTTTCTAGATAAACACGGTTGGGACGATCTCAATCCATTTTTTGTAACAGAACGCAATAAGGCCTTGGAACGACTAAAGTTAGAGCCTGAAATTCCTGAATACTTGAAAAGCAAGGAAAATTATCTGCGTTCTCAACCACAATATCAAAGCATCGAGACTGATATTATTGAGGAAGTTGTTTCTGCTCTAAAATAATAAGTCTATAAAATATGGTTTACCATTTTTATGGTTTGCTGGTTTCATGGTAAGCCATATCGCTTTTCTAAAGCTTCCTGGATAATAGCCACCATACTGGTCCCTTCCCTTTTTGCTTCCGCAACCCAATGTTGACGGTGGTCTTTAGGAACTTTAATTGTTAAATTGACATATTCTATGGCCTGCTGTTTTTCTGGCTTTATGGTTTTCTGGTTAGCTGGTTTTCTGGCTTGCCCTTTAGCTGGCTCACCATCTTTCTGGTTAGATGGCTTGCTGGTTTTCTCCTCTTCTTTTCTGGCCTCCTCTATTAGTTTTCCATAGCGTCCACTCATTTCATAGCCTCCTTAATTTCATTTCCCAAAGCCTTATAATCTTCCCAAGCCCTAGCAAGTCTTGAATCAGATAAATCTCTAATGCTTACGCCTTCTAATGCAGCTTTTTGAAAACCTACAGTACGTCTTACCATTGTCTTGAATACAGGCAATCCACCCTCCTCCAAATCACTACGCATAACCTCTCCTTCCTGACTGGGCTTAGGTGGAACAATAGTTATAAGGGCTCTATAATTTGCATCTCCCAAGGCTTTTGCTGTTTCAAGCATGGGCTGTAAGCTCACAACATCTGGTGAAGTTGGAAGAACCAACAAGTCGCATCCTTTGGATAATTCCTTTAAGTCATCTGAATCAGGTCTTGCTGGCGTATCAATCACCACATAATCAGCACCGCTTACAACACGCATAGCCTGCCTTTCATCTGCGACCTCGAAAGGTAAGTTCCCACGCTCGGCCCATTTCAAGCATGTACGATTTGGATCACCATCCGTTAAGACCGTTTCACCTTGATCGCTGAAAAAAGTAGCTATATGTATGGCGGTGGTACTTTTTCCAACACCACCCTTGTAACCTGTAACAGTAATAATTTTCATCTAATTTTCCTGTTCTGCCTCAATTAAGCAAACCCAACATACCAGCAAACCAGAAAAATGGCAAGCCATCTAATTATGTTTACTGGTATACCATTTTACCAGCAAAACAGCTAAACGGAAAACCATAAGGCCATAAAGATGGTAAACCAGCTATATGGCTCCATAGAAAATCATTTACCCAGCTAATTTCTTGATTTTCATCTACGATTTTATATTTGCTGTGTAAATCAAAATGTTATCTTAAACAACATTATCCCTAAAGGGTAGGGGTCGATCCTTACGAATGTTCCGCTGCCATTCCTGTGGATTCTCAATTCCAACCCCTTCTGAATCTGCAATTTTTTGCAGGATTTCTGCCACACGCTTCCCATCTGTTTTATTTCTTACAGGAGTAGGGTGGTTTTCTGATACGAATTTACGTTCCAATTTCTCTATACTTGCCAGTCTGTAAGGGATAATCCGACTATACGGCTAAAATGCTTTGTGTTATGCGTAACAAGTGTTGCACCGTTTGCTTTGGCAATTGCACCCATAAGAAGATCAGCATCCTCTATAAGAGTGCCATTCTGACGCAAATTCTGATAGATAGTAGCAGCTTCATTCAAGGCAGATATATCAAGATTCAAAAGATTATGTTTTTTAGCCAGCGTATCAAACACTTTTAATTTGCGCTGAAACGTTGGCAAAACAAGTCCTCTTTTGATTTCGTAGTAAGAAATAGAGTTCAAAACAACCTTGTGGCGATTCTTCAAAGCCTCTCTAAGATTGTTTAGCGCAACTTGGTTCCCATTGAGTAGTTGGCTAATGAAATTTGTATCAAGAGTGTAGAGCATTAAAATTAGTCAGGTTGGACGTCAAAGCCGCTTTCACCAAAAAAAGGGCGGCGTTTTACTGCTTCATCAAATTGGGCTTGTGCTTCCTCATCCATTGGTTCCGCCAACACTTCCCAAAGGGCAATGGTTTCAGCAATATCTTTGGACACAGCAGGTTCTTCATCAAGAGAAAATTCTCTTGCCAAATGAGCAAGCACAGCTTCATCTGCTTGATCTATCATTTCATGTAATCTTTCTCGTAAATCCATAACTCTATCATAAAGACTTTTTATGTCTGGAACAAGATTTGTTTCATTTTCGCATAAATGCCAACATATCATTGTTCTTCAAATATCCATTAATATGGGTACTGTGCACTTTCATGCAAAATTACGGTCTAAGCTATTTACCCACATAGGGCAGGGCGGATTTAACACTATGTAGGAGTAATGTTAAACAGGAAAGCCTAAAATGCACATAAGACAAGGATTTAATAATGATTTGAGAGCAGGGCAGGGGAGTGTGGAGTTAACACTATTGCCAATAGTGTTAAGCACAATATCAATTAAGGAAAATTAGCCTGTCACTTTACAGTCGAGTAAGAAGGTGACGTTGCCGTCACCCTCTCCTCTAAGAACCGTCCAAGCGACTTTTTTAGTAAAGGCCATGCTTTTTTCGTTTCTGGCGAGGCACAAATTATAGATCGATAATCTCCTTTTTTGAAAGGTTGTTTTGATTGATGTGAGGTGAACCCAATTGATCGGACAAAAAATTAAGGTTAATTAAGACCTACTAAAATGATATCAAATTGAGATTACATTGTTTGTAAGCTTGATAACAACCTATCCTGTTATTATTGATTTAGTTTTCTCCTCTCTGTAAACTAATTCAGGCGTTTTGTACTGCAATGATTGATGCGGACGTTCACTGTTATAAAATTGTAAGTACTTTCCTATTTCTTCCCTTCCTTGCTCTATATTTTTGTATTCCTTTAGATATACTTCTTCATACTTTACCGTTCTCCACAACCTTTCTGTAAATATATTATCCATGTAGCACCCTCTTCCGTCCATGCTGATTGCTATTTCGTTTGCCTTCAATATATCCGTAAACTCATGACTTGTGTACTGACTACCTTGATCTGTATTGAATATCTCTGGCTTCTCTCCTTCCAACGCCTCTTCTAATGCTTCTATACAAAACTCTGCTTTCATGCTATTCGAAACTTCCCATGAAACAACATAACGGCTATACCAATCCATTACTACTACCAGATAGCAATATCCTCCTTGCAAACGTATATACGTAATATCACTAGCCCATACCTGATTTGGTTTGTTTATGATTTTGTTTTTCAGAAGGTATGGGTAAATTTTATGTCCTTCCTTTGGTTTACTTAGTTTGGGTTTGGCATATATAGCTTGCAAACCCATCAGACACATCAAACGATATACTCTTTTATGATTGACCTTATAGCTTTCTCTATTTAGCATTGCTGTTATCTTGCGATAACCTAGAAAAGGATGATCTGTATACAACTCATCTATCCTTTGCATCAACTTTTCATTGAGGTCACTAATTCCTGTAGGTCGATAGTAATAACTACTACGATTCAGTCTCAGTAACTCACATTGCTTAGTAATGCTCAATTGAGGGTGCCTTGGATCAACTATCAACATACGTTCCTCTTGACTCAGTTTTTGAGCCCTTTGGACAAAAAATCTAGTTCCATTTTCAATTTGCCAATCTGTTCGTACAGTGCAGCCTCTCTACGTTCTTGTAGTCTTGCTTTTCTACCTCTTAGTAATGAAAACCTTTCATGCAGTGCTTCTGATCCAGCTTTTTTCCATTCTTTAATTTGTGTAGTATGGACACCATACTGACTTGCTAGTTCCGCAAGGTTTTTCTCCCCAACTATAGCTTCAGCAGCAACTTTAGCTTTGAATTCCTTCTTGTAAGTTTTTCTTATTCCTTTTGTCTGGCTCATTTATATCTCCATATTCTAGATATTTTACATCTTCTATGGACCTTAATTTCGCCGGGGTTTTCTGTCCAGTTTTTGGGGGTAAGCTCAATGATTGCCATCCTGTTCATAAAATACTTGTCCTGCCATAAAGTTAGAGACTAAATAGATTAATTCCGATGCCTTAACCCCTGTAGATTCTAGTTCTTTGTCAGTTATTCCATGAAAGCGCAATGCAGAAGGATTATTTACCATTTGCGACATTGCTTCTGTCAGAATAAGGGTACTGTGCACATTCGTCCGTAAATGTACGCTAAGAAATAAAACAGCTTGTAGCACGTTAAAAACCTTGGCTTTAATCTCTTAAATGGTCGTTTTATGGACAGGTTATAATCAGTAGATTTGATGCCAAAAACACCATGAAATTAGTCTCTAAAATATGTCCCTAAATGAAAAGCCGTCTCTTAATTGTTCAATACTTTTTAGAGACACCCTTAACGTACATTTTCGCATGAATGTGCACAGTACCCTAAGAAACCCCTAAACCTGATATAGATGTCATACACACA
Organism: Trueperaceae bacterium; assembly: GCA_965223045.1. Lineage (GTDB taxonomy): Bacteria > Deinococcota > Deinococci > Deinococcales > Trueperaceae > CBDCVN01. The sequence goes on along the minus strand of CBDCVN010000003.1, from coordinate 11,777 downwards.
CGATTAAAAGCTGCTAAGAAGGATGCAAAAAATGAGCAAGAAAATAGATAACACCAGCGTGACACCAAGTAGCGGTAATGTATTTGCTGATATGGGCTTACCTAATCCAGAAGAACGGCTTATGAAAGCTCGTCTTGCCCGACTCATCAACAAGGCCATTCAACAACGTGAATGGACACAACAACAAACTGCTGAAGCTTTAGGCATTACACAACCGAAAGTATCTGACATAAGCAGAGGCAGACTTAAAAATTTCTCTGTTGAACGATTAATAAATTTTCTCGCCCAACTTAATCATCGTGTGGTCATCACAGTACAAGACGAACAAAACGACCTTCCGCCAGAAGAAATCGTAATTGCCGCTACGAAATTGGAAGAAAGGCAACCCGTTCTCTCATAAGCACTGATCAGTGTTTTTTTAGGGGATAAAAGGGGATAAGCTTTGATGTGTTTTGTTTCCGCTACGGGAAGTATTCAGAACTTGCTGCACCGCACAAAGTGGCTTTTGAATACTTTTAATTTGGAGTAAAAAACGGGGCAGGGCAGGGGGCCGTGGTTTTTTACTGGTGGGGTATTTCAGGAATATTCTGATTTATTTGTCGTAATGGTAATTATCAGATTTTAGAGATTTTACGTAACTCAAAAGATTGTATAATGTAGCTTGAAAAAACGCTGATCAGTTTTGACAGTAAAGTTCATAAGTGCCAATTAAAGAAAGGTTTTCACATGAGAAATTTCAAACCGAGAAGAGCCCCTAGACTTTTTTTTCTAATAGCTATTACAGGAGTACTAAGCTTTATAAATAACTCCAAAGCTCAATTTGAAACTGGAAGCATAGACAATACTACCACTGATATTCGTCTAATTGCCTTTTTATCAGTAGGAACAAGTAGAGACTTAGACTTTGCGACCCAAACAAAAGAAAGCAGTATAACAGGTCTGTCTAACAAAGGAGTAGTGGGGTTTGCTATAGGAACTTTTACCTCTTCTAATGAACCAAATAATCTGATGACACACCCTAATAAACCAACAGACTCAAACGATTTGATGACTGTCAACAACTATAAATATGAAATCATCATCCCTATCTTCCATGTATGGTATTCTGATGGAACAATCACTCAAAGTCACATAAAAGAAGACCTATCTATTAATGGCTCAGAGTCATACAGTTTACCTACAGGAAAAAGTCCATCCGATGTTATTGACATGGGTATAAGCACTGATCAAAAAGTTCATACTTGGTATCTTGATGGCACACATAAGTATTGGTACACCCTTTGACCTCGACTTTTACCAAGAACCTCAACCTTTTAGCGCGCAAACGGACAGAGGCTTAAATGAGATTCAAGGAATAGACTTTCTCTCAAGTATCTGGTCCCCTCTCGAAGAAGTAATTACTTGGTATAAGCCAACAGGTAAATACTACTACTCAGAAGATGCCCCAGGCTTCTATGTACTCGACAATAATTTCTATGGTACTAATGGTACTCCATCAAAACTAAATGAACACACAACACATTCACAAAGATATGAAGATAAAACTTTTGAAATACATAAGCCTTTTAAATACTTACCGGTCAATAGGACCAGCGGGAGCATTTGAACGAAAAGGTACGGTTTCAAACCTAAATGTTGTCTGGAAACCGTATATTTTCGTTTAGGTAAACACTACTCAAAATCATCAATAAAATAAGTTCCATTTGGAAGCACGTGTTTAAAAGGAAGTAAAGAAATATGGGGCAGAGCGTCATTATCAATGGTCTCACCTTGCTTCCTGAGATTTTCCACTATGTCATTGATCTTTATGGTGTTCCAGTAGAGAATCGCATTGGAAGCGAGGCTCAAACAACTAGCCTTATTCATAATTTCTGCATAATCACCAGTAGTAAACTCTCCTTGATCAGCAAAGAAAATACGTTTTGGCAACCGGTGTCGGTATTCACCCTTATTCAATTGTAGCTGTACAGTTTTTCGTAGTTCTGAGTCGGTAAGATAACGCAATATATATTCAGTTTTAATTATGCGTCCCAGATTAGTAAATGCCTTGGATAAACGATCTGAAGGGAAACTATTAGTCAAGCGTTGAACAACTATATGTGCAGGCACAGTGCGCTGCTTAAGAGAAAATGCTACACGGATCATCTCTTCCCACTGCTCTTCAACAACGTAGGTGTCAGCAGTTTTGTTGAGTAAAGGTGTAAAAATATTGTAATCAAGGTCTTTATCAATTCTATAAAGCTGTTGGTCTTTAAGATCACGTATGCGAGGCATAAAGTAGTACCCTAAGAGATAACACAAGGCAAAAACAATCTCCGTATAGCCATGAGTATCAGTTGTGTGTTTTTGTATTTGCAGGATAGTGTTGTTTTCCAATAAACCATCAAGAACGTAAAGTGCCTCACGAGGGCTACAGGAAATTATCTTGGTGCTGAAAACAGAGTACTGGTCGGAAACATGGGTATAGATACCAATAGCCTTCTCGTAGTAACCGTAATAACGAGGGTAATAAGACGCCAGTAAACTACTTGCTCGCACCTTGAATCTTTGTGCATCAGATGATGAAATAGTTCCAGAACCATGAACAGCACTCAGCGGTAGCTTGTGGTGCTGATTAACAATTTCAGCATTAGCTGCTTTTAATGTTTCCTCTCTGACAAAGAAATTTAGGACATGACGGAGCATATCCACAGAAACACCCTTAACACTTGCGCTCATAGAAACTACGCCCAGATTGGTAGCCTGAGAAATAAGTGCTGCCATTAGGGTTTTATAAAAATGCTTTGGTTTGGAATAGTGGTCCTGAATGGGAGTAAAGTGCTTACTGAAGTGCGTAAGTTGATCCACCTCCATTAGCAACTGCTCTATTCTTATTGAAGGTAGGCTAGAATCTATTACCTTTTGCAGTTTGGTAACAGAGTCAGGTAATACAGCCTTGTCATCACGCTTCAATTTGAGCTTACCATCCTTTATTTCTGCAAAATCATCAGATGGAAAACGTTTTTTTGCTGTTGCAATGCTGTCAAGAAAGTTTGAAGTGATTACTGTCTTGACTTTTTCCTTCTCAGGTTGCTGCAATTCGATATATGCTGAATCCTTTACCTTTTCCCAATGTGTATCACTAAGCATAAAACTCCAAAACGAAACATGCTTCTTGCTTTGTGGTAAGTAGAGGTCGCCTGAGCGAAGTGCATCTTTCATAGCTAGTGCTAAGCCCATTTCCCAAGCATTTCTGTTGATATTCCCATCTTCATTCTTCAAGACTCGCTGTAATTCCTTGGGAACAAAAGCTGTTGGGGCGTTTTTAGGCAAAGACTTTAATTCTTCAGAATCTAATCGCCTGACAAAACGGATTGCTTTTATCAAGGAGTCACTGCCACGCTCAGCAGCAAAGGGTAACTTTACAAAGTCCCGAAAGTATTTCCGCATACTTGGGTATTTAACTACGAGTAAATCACCATGACCACGTTCTTCCAATTGTTTAAAAGCTTGTAAATCTTCAAGGGATATTTGAAACTCTGTTTCTTGTACGTCCTGCCACAAATCATCTTTAGAAAGTAGCTCACCATCTGCCAACTCCAATAAAGGCTTAGTTACCTTGAGTACGATGTCAACCGCTTTCTTTTGACGTTTGCGTAATTCCCTATGTTTTTGCTCATGGGCATTTTTTGATTTGCGATATATCTCTACAATGTACTGGTCGTGCATCGTGACCAGATAATCCAAGTACACTTTTCGACTCTCTAAGAGGAAGCAAACCATTAAGGCATAGCGTTTGTGCTTGTTGAACCGCTTAATTTCTCTAGAGTTGTATTTTTTCGTTAATCTAAACAGATAATCTTGAAAGGCTGGTTCTGCAAGCTGTATTTCTATGGAGTCAATACCTGTCTCAGCTATAAGCTGATAGCGCTTGAGGTAAGTTTGCAAGGAAGAAATCTTTGCAGCAGGTGGATACTCTTTTAATGAATTAAAGTACGATCTTTGTTCTCCTTCTGGCACATCAAGCAGTTGATCAATCGTCTTTTTTAACTCAGGAGGCAGTTTCTGGTAAATGGTTTCAAAAACTTGTGCATTAACCTCTGCACAAACACTAATAATTAACCTTTCTGTAGTAGAAGGGCCTGGTAATAAGATTTTCTGATCAAGTAAGTACTTTTCTGCTTGTTGGAATAACTCACTAGGAAGCAAACCTTGACGGGCTTTCTGCTCAATCCAACCTCTTAGCTGTTCTTGAACAAAATCATCGAATCTATGAAACCCCAAGTAGGTCAGGATATTTTTGCGATGCTCTATGTAAGTTGCTTTTCGACTTGGTGTTTGAATGGTTAGTGATGGAGGAAAACCTAATTGGCCATTTAGATAATTGACTATGCGAGATGATAAATCATGAACCTCGTTTAGGAATCGACCATACAAACGAACTGAACAAATTTGTACTGCTATAAACAAGCGGAAGTTCTTGCTGTACTTGTCAACTTCCTGCTTATCCTTGTCTGATAATGTCCAGTCCTTGCCATTTCCTCATCAGAAAACTCTTCTGGTAAGGAAACAAGCTGATAACGTTCCCGTCGGGATAAAAATTTTTCTTGCGTGCTCATAATGTTGATTAACACTCCATTCTTGTAAAATAAAAACGAGCGTCATTTTAGACAATTATTGAATACAAAAAGTAATGACTAATATGGTCAATTAATGTAAAATAAAAGTAGAAATCAACCTTTTTACAAACACCTTATGAAAACACTTGCTTATTTACGTGTTTCTACCCACAACCAAGATTTAGATAATCAGAGATTGGCCATTCTTAATTTTGCCCAGCAGGAAGGTATTACTATTAGTGATTTTATTGGGGTAGAGGTATCTTCTCAAAAAACCCCTCAGAAACGCCGCTTGGATGAGGTGCTTGAGCAACTCAATAAAGGAGATAGATTAATCGTTAGTGAATTATCACGTTTGGGAAGAAGTTTGGGACAAATTATAGCTATGGTAGATACTTTAGTAAAAAAAGAGATTCACTTCATCGCTATCAAGGAGGCTATTCGCTTTGAGGGAAAGCAAGACATGCAAACCAAAGTCATGATTACCCTGTTTGCCCTATTTTCTGAAATTGAACGTGATCTCATTTCTGAACGAACTAAAGAAGGCTTGGCTAAAGCTCGAGCAAGTGGAAAGCACTTAGGAAGACCGAAAGGTGCGTTTGGTCATTCAAAATTGGACGGCAGGGAAGAAGAAATCCAATCCTTCCTTAGCAAAGGTGTTTTCTAATCCTCTATAGCAAAGATTACAGGGGTTTCTAGGGCAACTGTTTACAATTTCATCAAGACAAGGCAACTTGTACCTAAGTAAAGAAGCAATTACGTATAGTCACAAACACTGTAAACTCGAAACCGTACCTTTTCGTTCAAATGCTCCCGCGGGTCCAATAGCGGATCATTCATTTACACCCTTGGCAAAATGAGTTTGAACAAAGCAGTATAAAAATGGCCTCTTATAAAGGAGTAATTTACACATTGGTCGAAATAATTCCTTTTGAAGGGCCTAGATAGAACCAGCAATGGCATCTATGCAGAAAGTTACGATTTCAAATAACAAGCTCTGCAAAATCTCTAAGTTTCACCATTTTATCACTCTTTGATATAGGGTTTTGCCACAAAAATATTTGACTTCTCTTCAAATTGCACAAGCTCTGGCTCTATGTTCTCTTCTAATGGTCCGCGCGGTGGATGTGGCAGCTTCCTTATCTTATTTAGAGCGCTATTCAGCTTGTTGCATTCGCTCTTAATGGCTTTTTCCCAACCCCCTCTAATTTTCTCTGCCTCCTCATCGGTAATTCGTTTGAAAGGTGGGACTGTTATATAACGTGCTCCAGCGGTCGTTTGAATTAACATTTTGAGTGGGTAAGGATTACTTAAGTATTCCTCTTTAACCTCCGTTTTCGGTATTTGCACAAAAATCCTCAATAAACTTGTTGGATTTTGTGGGCTTCCACGCTCCCAGAATCTTATAAAAGGCTTAAATTGATTGAGAGAATCATCAATAACTATAGCTTTAGACTCAGAGCAAAAACTAACAATACCGTAGTTAATTACACTTATATCAGTGTTAGCAGCCATACCCCCAACTCCATTGCAACTTGCTTCTTCTGGCCACCATTGAAACTCACGGATATGTATAGCAAATGAGGGGTTTCGTTTTAACTCTAGGCTATCTCCAAAAGACCCTCGAAGTATAAGACCTTCAGGATTAGCCCCCGTTTCCTCAAATATCATTCGCCCAAGGATTTTATCCTTTCCAAAAGAAAATTTCTTGTCACACATAAAAGAATTTCCTTCCTGAGAACAATCAGGATCATCCATTTCAAGAGATGGGTCATGGATATCAAATAAAAACCAATGCACCAATAAAACGTTCCAGTACGCCTAACATTCCTATTAGAAGAAAATCGTCCAGTCAATATCTCCTTTTAGCTAGAAAGAACGCACCAGAAACAGGCCAAAGAATTGCAGCACCTATTGTCTGAAGAAAAAGGTTTTTTGCCGTACAACTTAATATAATTCTTGTAAAGAAATATTTTCCATACCGTACGTTATCGGACATTTTGAAGTTAATATTTATTGGTCTAGTCGTTTTTGAAGTTCATTTAAAATGACAGTGGCGTCTTTTTAAACCCCGCCCCTAGCGAAATAATATCATTGCGAGCAAGGCTTTCCTGAAAAAATCTACGTATTTGATTTTTTGTTGGTTTTTGGGTAACTCCAGTTTATCTGAGATTATCTTTAAAGCATTTTTGTCAAGTAAATCCTCAATAACTTTTATACTTGGAACTAGTTCACTAATCGTTGCAGTTCGAGATTGAGGAAGGACCATACTCATCTACATATCGAGCACGCTCTGCCTTTCCTTTTGAGTCACCATCTAAAATAAAAAGCATTCTCAGATTCCACCCTATATGTAATGCCACTAATGAACCAAAAGTCCGGCTCCAAGCCCCGGCAAAAGAGGAAGATCATTTTGCTCTAAAAACTGTGCAGCGTAGCGAAAAACATAGTAATCTGATTTCCCCTCAACTACGATAGAGGATTGTTCAATATCAAATCGGGAAGGTACTACTCTTAAGCGATCTAAAATAGGCTGAAAATAGCTAGTTTGCCCAGGGTATTCATTGACAAATGATCTATAGCGAGTTGCCTTGATATCAAGTGACTCATCGTTTAAAGAGAGTGTGTCTAAGACTGACTCATTAGGTGCATCTACTCGGTTAGTCACAATAAACGTTTGCTCAAGCCATTTAGGCTCTATCATATAGTGCTATGTGTTGTGTAGGCAATGTATGGTTACCTCGCGCAATCTCTGGAAAGCTCTCTATCAGCTTTGTTGGGCAGCAGCATGAAGGTTAGATGCAGGTTCATCAAAGAGAAAGAGAATTGGTCTAGTGTTTTCGCGAGCAACTCTAAATTGTGTAAACAACATAAATGCGAAAACCATCGAAACCAAGAGAACGGTCATTTACGTCAAAGCGCCGAGTTCCATCTCGAATTTGAAAATTTAATGAATAAATCGTGTTCGTTCGTTTTTCTCATGGTTCCTGTTTGATCACGACACTCACCTTGAAGTGCTTCAATGATATATTAATTTCTTTTCCTTTAGCATCCTCACCAAATATTTTGTTCCACCTTCCAAATACAACTTCTGTAAGCATAGAACCTGCACGATCCATGACATGCTGTATCTTGTCTTTATCATCACTCACACTCCATATACTAAGAAAATCCTGCCACGGAGTGATTTTATCTTCACTACGAACCCTCCTAATAATAGAGTCTTCTATTGTGTGTCCTGTCCATCATAATCTAATATGTCTTGAAATACTTGTCTGTAAAAATTACTTACCTTGTCTCCTCTTTCTTTAGTGAGGAATATGCGCTTAGGAAAGTCAAATACAAATGTTGGAAAGTATGCTATATCGGGCACATGACTGTAAATTTCATCTCTTAATATAATTTGTTCTTCAAGAGAAGGGTCTCTCCATTTAATTTGTCGACCAATTTTTACTTTAATTTTACTTCTAAGGCTAAAAAAACTCTCAATTAAGTCACCATTTTTAAATCGCTGCTGTCGTTCAAGCACTATTTCATTCCAGATAGTATCTGGATCAATTAATATTGCGTGCTCAGATTTATTGATTTTACAATTAGCTGTCTATCATCATCATTGAGCCTAATTGTAGCAGCAACGGACACATCACCAGAAAAATTAGAGATCAAATGTCGTGGAACTCGGTTTTAAAAGGAACTCCAGATTTATCATCCCCACCAACAAGTTCACTTGTAGCTTCATCTGGTGAAAAACTATGAATTGCTTCAAGTATGGTTGTTTTCCCACTTTCATTCAAACCTACAAAGGCAAATACTCCCATTTTAGATTGATCAGATAGTTTAATTGTAGTGTCTTTAATTCCTTTAAAGTTCTGTATTCGAAACTAGAATAGTACATACAGGTCTCCTGTCAGCAAATAGGCAAGAAGTAAAAAGTTCAACATCCACCTTGGGGCATATTCAGACACAGCATATTCCACTACGAACAAAATTTAAAGCATTTTTCATAAAGCTACAAAAAATTATATGAAAAACCTAAAAGCCCTGTTTTCCATACGGTACATTATCGTATTTTGAACCACAGGAGTTTTGCCTTGTCGGATTTTACAGTATTTGATAAGTTCAGACGTGATTTTAGATGTAGAGAAAATAGATAAAGCCTTTGAAAGGTGGATGGCCGAAATACCGACATCCCATCAAATGACAATGTTCCAGAGGCATTAAGAAGTTTAGGGCTTAAGGGAAAGTATTTGCCCCTGGTCCTTCCTTAACAAGTACCAACCCACACAGTTCTGATTAGAATTAGAAGAAAATTGTGGTTTCCCCCGTCTCCTTCACGGTGCAACAGCACAACTTTCACCTATTAACTTAACGAGAAACGCTATTAGAATGGCGGAAATCTGCGAAAAGCCCTCGATTTTACCCCTTTGTGCGCTGAATCAGCCGATATAAAATCACCAATTAGTTTCCACAATACACCTTATCAAACATGTGCATAATACATAAAATAAGCCTCTTACGGCATTGACTGATTTTTCACTATGGTCCTAGAGTGAAATCTCAAAATTGGTGTTCACCAAGAGGCTTCTATCATGCGTCATGAATTAAAAGAGTTTGCCAGCATCTTTCTCAAATATTTTTTTATACTTTTCATAGCCTTTGCACTGAAAGACTTTATTGCTGAGTTTATGCCTCACTGGACGCTATAAATCACTGGAACTGTCTGGCAATTACAGCCCCGTCTTTAGTCATATAAACCTTTGCACCCTTTAAATTTTCAGGGATATTGGCATTTTTAAGATGTTCCTCAATAGGAATACCCGTCTGTGTTTTGGGTATCAGGTAAGGCCGTCTCTTCGTATGAATGATGCGGTAATTATTTAATTTCTCATCACTCATTGCAGAAATTCGGACTTTCTCTCTTTCTGCCTCTTGTAGCCACTTAATTTGATCCGCCACAAATTCCTCAACATTAAATTCTTGCATTCCGCTTCTACCCCTTAATTAAAGTGCGGTTGGTTTCGACATAAACTCTACTACCCTTATTCACCACGGTCTTTACCGTTTGTCTTATCTCTGAACTCAAAAAGTAGTCATCCCAAAGCATACCGATAGCAGTAGGAGCTACAATGCCTATCTCGATCAAGCGCAAGAAAATTTGTAAACCGTCACGATCTAATGCTTCACCAATTTCGGAAACTGGTACTTTATCGTAAAAAAGATTAACCATCTTCCTGTCTTCTTCAATATTCCATCGGCGAAAAATACAAACGAAATCTTCTTTGTTTTCAGGACAAGTATTAAGTGCTTGCATCCGTCAATCTCCCTTTTAAGAATGCTTTGATACTGGCAAAAACCTGTGCTCAAGGCAAGTGTTTTCCATACACAGCATTATCACGCACTTTCTCTTACTCCATCACTTATCTGCCCGTAAACCAGTGACAGCAAAATCATCATTCCTGTAGAATTTAGCTTTATTAACTTTGTTTATAACCTCCTGCTCTTTTCTTTGAACCAACCAAAGAGGTGCAGCATTATCCTGTATCTGTGATTTTGGGAAAAATACTCTTTCCTGCGCCGTTCTTTTAGACCCTGCACGCTTAACAACAACATCTATTGCAATCCACTTTGGATTATCGTCTTGTGACGGCTCTACCAGTGGTATCATTTTACTATTATTTGGCCTGTACTTTGCACCTTTTCCACGAGCTTCTTCCAGCTTTTCAAGGATAAAAGTTTCTTGTCCAGTAAGTGTAAACTCATCTTTGTTAATTGTGATGGTATGGCGTGGAAACCATGCTGGTAAAGATTCTCCAAGGTCAATCTGCACAGCCTTGGGACGACTGTTATTTACAATCTTTACATACGGAACAGTAATACTCTTCTTATCAGCTGCTGTCATTACTTCTCTCCCTTTAGAATAGCCCAACACTGGCAAAAACCTGTGCTCAAAGCAAGCAATTTCCATATAGAGCATCATCACTCGCTTAAATCGAGTGCGTCTATCTGCAAGGTCAACTTCGATATTTCCTCCTGAGCACAATCGTACCCTGCTGCAAATGCCTCAGCATGTGTCTTATTTGCTTCTTTTGTCTTTGCAGCAAAAAGCAAATAATGAAGCCCTGCAAAAGTTGGTTCCACAACGCCATTTTCATCATCAACAAAACCAAGAAGATAACACTCATCTACAGACCCTACTTTCCTTATGAGATCAGCAATGGCCTTCTTGTTTCCAGTAGAAAATATATTATCCATACCTACCCTCTCAATTGATGTGAGGCTGCTCCTCATCTAGATCTTCAGAATGCTCTGGCTCTGACGCTACACCTTCCAACTCATACGCCATGCGTTCACAGGCATACCATACAAGCATGTTTTTTAAAGTTCCGTCATCAACTGCCCCAGATGCTTGATTAAATGTTGCCATGAATTCTAAAGGGTGCTGATGACCGAAACTTTCTGCATCTTCATTAAGCATTTCCCAGATGTCTTCCTGAAAACGGTCATATAACGCTACAGTGTCCTTGTAGTAAGTTATTTTAGGGAATCCCCCAAGACATCCATGTTGTGCTATATCTGCTGCATACTCTCCTAAATTTTCAGAAAACCATCCTCTGAAACTATCATTACTCATTTCTATCCCCTGTAACATTACTCTAAGACGTCCTTTTACAATCAATAAATTACATAAGCAAGATAGAAAGCTACCACGCTCTTTCTCGTCCTCCAACTTCCCTCATATCGGCTTCAATGAAACCATTACGATAATCTGCAATGGACTCAGCTTCACGCAATATGTCATAAACAATGTCGTCAAGCTCTTCATCAGAACTGTAGGTCACTGTAAGCTCATATTCCCAACTATCCTTATTAGGCTTTCTCATGTTGTAACGGGACAAAACACGATCTTCTATTTCTCGCCTTGATTGTGTCTTGCCTCTCACAAATTTACTGTTGTTTTCTACCTGTAGCCAAAGCTCAAGCTGGATTGTCTTTTCATTAGGATGTTCCTGCTTATAAGCTGTAACAACCTTATGCGCCGTGCCATAGGCTTTTCCTAAGATTTTCGCCGTTTTCTTAATGGATTGATACTCTTTCCACGTATCAATAATAAGCTCCTTGTCGTACTCGGAAAGAGGTGGCCTACCTAATCTTTTGCCTTCCTGTCTGGCTCTGGCAAGA
>CBDCVN010000002.1:0-36763 GCA_965223045.1 Trueperaceae bacterium | reverse complement strand
GCTGTAACTACTACCTGCAGCTATTGTTTGTGGTACTTCACAATCCCCTTGTCCATTTAGATCTCCATAAATGGTGTCATTTAATGTGTTTATGGTTACTGAGTCTGTTACAGATAGGTTATTAACTACAAAACTAAATGTCACATCCCCTCCAGGCTCATCAACACTTGTTGGATCTGCTATCTTGATAACTTCTATTCTAGCAGGTGACTTGTAATCTATACATATACTAACAGGGACAACTGAATCAGGTGCACTACCACCATTGCCATAGGTGGGATTAGACCAATGAACTAATAATATTTCATCAACACCATTGGGCAAGAGTATAAACTGATCCATTAAGGATCCTTGCCAATCATCAGAAGTTACCCCAGTAGCAATACCATCATCACTACTATCAACACCAGTCCAATCTGATTCACCAACCTTAATACCACCCTCCAAGAAAATAACCTTGAAGCGTTCATTTGGCTGCTCCCCAGTACTAGAACGACTAAGATAGCCATCCCATGAAACTGCATCAGAAACCTTCACTTTCACAGCATCACCAAAATCTACAGGTAATGGGTCAGGAATTGTAAAAGAAGTAGTATTTCCACCTACAAAACGCACATCAACTATAGGAAATCCATTATTATCAAGGTTTGTTACATCAACATCTTGTTCCCACAAAAATGCATTATCTGGACATACTGGTGGAGGGGGAGGCTTAATATCAACTACTTTTACTTCTGCTGTATCATCATTTTCATGAGGGCAAAACTCTGGAGGGTCAGTAGCATCCACATGGGCAGTATTAACAAAGTCTTGTGTAACATTACTAACTGTACAGCTATAAACCCAAGTTTCATCAAGTTGCAACTTGCCATCATTATTAGTATCTCCACTAAGTAGTTTTAACAGTGGTTCCCCTTGACTATTCTGTAAGCCAGAATAATCAGAGTTGGCACAAGTTTGATCGTCTGTCACCTCAATATTAGCTAAATCAACTGTGCCTACGTTAGTAACTTCTATAGCAAAGGTGACATCACTACCAATGACAACTGTTTGCATGTTAGGTGTTTTTTCAATGTGTACTTTACCCCTATAAACACCTGCATCAATATCATCCCTATGCTCTCCAACTGCTAAACTAAATAGCTCAGTGTAGCCGGGTTCATGTAGGGCATCACTATCTTTATCATCACCTTGTGTTTCTACATTTTCTGGAGTAAATAAAAAGTCAGTATATGTGTTACCTTCATAGGTAACACTTTGCAGATTAAAATCTAAGGTGTAATCACCTGCTGGCAAATCAGTGAATTCATAGAAACCTGCAGAGTTAGTTGTAGTACTACCTTTAAAACTGCCACTACCAACCTCCCCCAGCCAAAGATCAACTTTTACACCTTCTACTCCATTATTTAATTCATCTGCATCTTGAATACCGTTAGCATTGGTATCATTCCACACAAAGTTGCCTATGCTACTTGTTCTTGGATCATCACTAAAACAAAAGGTAACATGGCTTATACTATTGCGTTGATCATTAGGGGTAACAAGCCCTGTGTCGGATTTTATAGGGGGATCATAGTAATAAACCTCAGCATCATCCCCTGCTTTTATAATAACAACATCAACAAAATAGTTATTACTTTCCCAATCAAATTTCCTATCATTTTCATAAGACCTAACAGTAACACTGAAACCAGAATTGGAATCAGTATATGTACCATTTGGGGCTGCTTCATCAATTTTGTATTCAATACCATTATAACCGATATCCTCACAAGAAGGATTACCAGGATAAAATGTTGCAAAAACAGCACTCGAGCAAAAAATTAGTATAAGAAATACTAAAAAATTAAATTTTGGTAATTTAAGCGGAAAAGAAAAGTCCATAAAAAATACCCTTCCCAACAAATATTGAGCATATTACTATTTTATTTTTCTTTAGAAAAAAATATTTAGAGCGCTCTCCCACATGATATTTTTGATGTATGAAAGCTATATAATATGTCATATTAAAAATGAGTATGCACTCTATCTTCCAATTCTCTCACATTTCAACAACTTGAAAGTTACGAGATTTCTTAACGTTTTTTAATAATTCTTTCCTATTTACCTTATTGTAATTTACAACGGTCTATAGTTCTACAGTAAGCATTGTAAGTACTTTAAAATGAGCTGATAAGAATTAGGAAACGCATCTTTTATTATCTTATTTATTGCATCTAACATTGCCCCCTTTTTACCCTTTAGCGCCCTTTGTGGGCGCATTTTTAATCTTAATCACATTGGAAACCATTAGAATTCTTCATTAATAAAAATGAGCTAGTATCATTGATCTATGTCTGTTCAAAATCAAAGTGATTTAGAGGCCTTAAAACACATAGGTCATGTGGCTCGAGCAACCCTAATCACCCTAAAAGCCAACACCCAAGCTGGTATAAAAACTATAGAGTTAGATCATATAGCCAAAGGTATTTTTAAAGAGCATGGAGCAAAATCTGCTCCTAAACTCATATATGGCTTCCCCGGAACAGTACTCATAAGTATTAATGATGAAGCAGTACATGGTATTCCTAATCAACGTGTTATTAAAGCCGGAGACATAGTCAAGCTAGATGTGACTCCTGAATTAAATGGTTACATAGTTGATACTGCTATCACAGTACTGATCCCACCAGTAAAACCCCATTTAAAACGACTTAGTGAATGTGCTGATCAAACTCTTAAAAAGGCTATAGACCTAGCAAAAGCTGGTTGTAGAATTAATAAGATAGGACACAACATAGAACAAGAAGTAAAAAGACAAGGTTTCAATGTTATTCCTGCTCTGGCAGGTCATGGTGTAGGCAAAAGCATTCATGAAAAACCTGAAATTCCCAATGTGTATGACTGGCGCTTAAGGCAGCGTTTAAAAGAAGGGGCAGTAATCACTATTGAGCCCATAATTACTACAGGTAAAGGGGAAGTTTATAAATCCCAAGATGGTTGGACTGTTAAAACTAAAGACAAGAGCCCTGTAGCTCATTTTGAACATACATTGATCATTCAAAAGGACGCCCCTCCATTAGTCATAACAGCTTAGGGTTTGGTTTTATCATATTCAACTGACTTCTAGTGGCAATAATGAATGTACCTTTATTCTTTTTTAATTACTCTGTGTGAAAATTAAACAGGAGGTATATATGCATTACTTAGTTATAATTTTGTTATTGCTAGCAGTTGGTTTTCAAGGAAATACTCAAGAAGCCTTGCCATCTGATGAATTGCCTGAATCCACATTTACAAACCCTTTACCCCCAACAATGCTTCCTATAGACAGCACTCTAGAGCCTATGGAGCTAACAAAACTAGATGTAGGCGTACGTATTCACAATGACATAGCCGAAACTAAAATGACCATGACTTTCTACAATCCCAATGACCGTAATTTAGCTGGCGACCTGTACTTTCCTTTACCTGAAGGTTCTCTTGTTAGCGGCTATGCCTTAGACATTAATGGAATAATGGTAGATGGTTCTATCGTAAAAAAAGATAAGGCTAGACAAGTCTTTGAAAAAGAAGTTCGTAAGGGCATTGACCCCGGATTAATTGAATACACCAAGGGAAACAATTACAAAACACGAGTATTTCCTATTACTGCTAAAGGTAGTCGAACCGTTATGGTTCGCTATATTAGTAACCTATACTATGATGAGCATGGCCCAAACTACTTATTACCTCTTAATTTTGAAGATCCCTTAAAGCAATTTGATATTAGGGTTGAAGTAGTCAAATCAGAATCTGAGCCAATTGTCAAAGAAGGCTTAGCTAATTTTAGCTTTTCAAAATGGAGTGATAGCTATGTTGCACAGGCTAGCCTAACTGATGTATCTCTAACAGAGAGCCTATCTATTGCTGTTCCTGCTGTCAATAGGCAGCCTATCTCAGTAGAATTAGCTGCTGATGGTCAGTATTACTTCTATATAAATGATGTTCCTAAAGAACAAGCTGATTTATCTCAGCGCATCATTCCTGAAACTGTTGCTATTATTTGGGACGCGTCAGGATCGCGCAAAGACGCTAATCATGAGCGAGAATTCCAGATTCTGAAAGAGTATTTTTCCTCTTTATTTACTGAAAATGAGGAACTATCCCAGATACAGGTTAGTTTAAGTATCTTAAGGAATACATTGTCAGATGAGCAACTTTTTACTATTCAAGATAGCAACATTGATTCACTGATAACTGCACTAAGTACTATACGCTATGATGGAGGCACTCAAGTTGGTGCTATAAGTAATAATAAAAACACTCCAGATTTGTACTTATTGTTTTCTGATGGGCTTTCAAATTTTGGCCATGAACAGCCAAACGATTTAGGCGCTCCAATCTATATTCTTTCTGGAGAGAGTATTACAAATCATCCTTATCTGCATTATTTGGCAGCAAAAAATGGTGGTCGTTATTTTAACTTAGCTAAGTCAGAGAACAAAGATGTTATAAGTGGTATAGGTGCTTCCCCTTATTCCTTCTTGAGTACTACCACTAATGATGGGCAAGTTATTGCTACCTATCCATCAACAACTCGAGCAGTGAATAAACGTTTTGCTTTAGTAGGCAAACTTGAAAGTGAGGAAGCCAATATTACTCTTCACTATGGCACAGCTGGCAATAGGCAGAATGAAGTAAGCTATAGCATAAAACAAGAAGATGCTAGTCAAGGAAGTTTATTGCAAACTTACTGGGCACAACAAAAGATCAATGAACTTTTAATCTTCGATTCAAAGAATGAAGAGGCCTTGGTTTCTATCGGAAAGGAGTATGGATTAGTAACACCCGGAACTTCTCTTCTAGTATTAGAAACTTTAGACCAATATGTCGAACATCAGGTGATACCGCCAGCATCACTTTCTGAAATGCAAACTGCTTATAATGAGCGTATAGAAGAAAAACAAAAACAAGCAGAGAATAGCAAGAACGATAAAATAGAGCAGATGGTATCCCTTTGGAATGAGCGCATTGCTTGGTGGGAAACTGATTATTCTAAAGAGCATAACAAGCTCGAGGCACAGCAATATTCTTTAGATGAAGACTTTGAAGAGAGGGCTTATAGTCCTTCTACACCTGCACTTGCTGATGCAGCACCTCCTACAGATGAAGGTGCACTTGTAGCAGGTAACGAAGAACCTATAGTTTCCGCTAGAGAGCAGCTAGCCGAAGAAGAAGTAGAGGAAACGGAAGCAGAAGAAGATGCAGAAATTAGTAGAGGAGCTAGTCAGGGAAGAAGTGAAAGCCTATCCGACGATTTAGACAATAGAGAAAAGAAGGAAGACGCACAAAATGAAAGTCTTGGTGATATTAGTATCAAGGCCTGGGATCCTAGTACTCCTTACTTGACTAAGATAAAAGTAGCTAAACCTAATGAACGCATCAATGTTTATTTTGAGCAACGTGAAGAATACAGTAACTCTCCTGCTTTTTACCTCGACTGTGCTGAGTTCTTCTTCCGAGAGAAGGACAAAGCCATAGCCTTGCAAATCCTATCTAATATCACTGAATTAGAACTGGAAAATCCAGCTTTGTTACGAGTAGCAGCTCACCGTTTAAAGCAGGCAAAGGAATTAGAACTAAGTCGTTTATTATTTGAAGAGGTATTACAACTTAGGCCAGAAGAGCCACAATCTTATAGAGATCTAGCATTGGTTTTAGAACAATTAGAGCAATATAAACCTGCTATAGACCTGCTCTATAAAGTAGTGCTTAAAAACTGGGACCGCTTTGATGAGATAGAATTAATTGCCCTAATGGAGCTTAACCACATTATACCCAAGGCCAAGGAAGCTGGCATAAGAAAATTCAAGATAGATAAACGCTTAATCAAGTTACTAGATTTGGATGTGCGCATTGTCATGACATGGGATGCAGATCTTACTGACATGGATCTTTGGGTGAATGAACCTAGTGGTGAGAAAGCTTATTATAGCAATAACCGCACACAAATAGGAGGTTTAGTTTCTAGAGACTTTACCCAAGGCTACGGCCCTGAAGAATATCTGCTGAAAAAAGCCATGAGTGGAACTTATACAATTCAAGCTAACTACTATGGTAGTCAGTCTCCCGAATTGACTGGGCCTGTAACACTTCAAGTAGATATTTACTCCAATTATGGTCGAGAGGATGAGAAGCATAAAGCAATTACGATTCGGTTGGAGAATACTAAAGATTTAATTGATGTTGGAGAAATCAGTTTTTAATTAACAAGTAAACAAGCAAAAATGGTGACTTCTCCCCTGCCTAAAGATTTGAGCCTACGCTCAAACTTTTTTCGCTATCGCTTAAAAGCAGGGGCTTCTAGGGTTAATCTACGAATGAAACTAGGTTGCATTCGTTCCCACGCCCATAAGCCCTCGGGCGAGAATGTTCTTGGCTGCGTTTAAGTCCCTATCAAGGGATATCCCGCAATGATTACAGTTATGTACACGTACTTCTAGACCCTTTCGCACTATTTCTCCACAATTGGAGCACATTTGCGTGGTGTTTTTAGGGTCTACCTTGACGACTGTACGCCCTGCGCTTATAGCTTTTGCCTCAGTTAGATTTACAAACTGATTCCAAGCTACATCAGAAATGCTTCTATTCATGGATTTATAATTTTCATCTTGCATTTCTTTTATATCCAAGTCCTCAAATACAATAACTTGGTACTTATTTACTAGCTTCCTAGATTCTTTATGGGCGAAATCCTTGCGCCTATTAGCTATTCTAGTTTCAATGTGGTTTACAACTTTACGGTGTTTAACTCTTTCCTTGCTCCCTTTTGGAGCTTTAGACATTTTACTTCTAGCTTTACTTCTTGCCTTCTCATCAGTCTTTAGGAACCTTTTTCGCTCTATGGTTTCACCATTACTTAAAGTAGCAAAAGTTTTTAACCCTAGATCAACACCCACAACCTCACTAGAAGGTTCAAGGTTTTCTGGTTCCACTTCGCAGGAAAAGGATACATACCAATTATCGTGCTTGTCACGACTTACGTTACAAGTTTTCACTTTACCCTCTATAGGGCGGTGCAGCTTTATCTTGATGTCACCTATCTTAGAAAGATAGATAGTTTCATCATTGCGAAACTTAAAACCACTTTGAGAGTAGGTAAAACTGTCGTAAAAATGATATCCCTTGAATTTTGGATAGCCTACCTTATTAGGATTAACACCTTGTTTTACACGTCTGAAGAATGCCTTAAATGCTAAATCTACACGCTCACAAGAGTTTTGCAAACACTGAGAGTAAGCATCGTTTAAAAATCTATGTTCTTTTTTCCATACAGGAATAAGCCTTTTAGATTCAAAATAAGACATTGTTCTATTTTCATTCTCATATGCATTTTTTCTAGCTTCAAGTGTTTTGTTATATACAAACCTACAAGCATTAAGGCTTTTTATCATTGCCTCTTGTTGTTTGTTGGTAGGGAAAACTCTATACTTAAAAGCTTTTCGCATATACAACCCATTATACTCTAGTTTTTAGGCAAAGTAAAGACATGCCTAAAGAAAGGATTTTTTGCAAAAATCTTAAAAAATTCATCCCACGGCTAAAACACGTGGGGTTTCTTTTTTAACCTGCCCACCCTAACTTGCTTCCAAAATGATATTGATTTGTGTTGCTACTCGAGCAAGTACTGTTGTAAATATATAAAAGAACTCGAGCACATTCAAATAACCATTACTAGTTACTTAGTTGTTAGTTGTGCTCGAGCTAAAACTTAACTTAACTCTAAAAAGCTAAAACTTGTTTCTTATTATTTAAGGAGTAGTTGAATCAAACAATGCTCCATCATCAATAGGAGTATCTTTCTTATCATGTGGTACACCTACTCGTACTGTACCAGAGCAAGTACCACCATTTTCATCATCTGCAGTGTAGCCTATATTATAGACACGACCATTCTCAAGTCCAGACCTCTCAGCACGGACTTCAGCTGTACTAGTACCTACACCCTGACCATCTGGACTAGTATTTCCACTACCTGCAGCATCAACAGCTTCATCTTGAAAAACACTGTCTATAGTAATATTAACAGGATCACCATCAGGGTCAGTTACTCCAAGAACCTCAACGGCCACAAATTTGTGATTAGGTGGCCACAAGCTATTTATGCTTGGTTCAGCTGATGAGCAATCAGGATCTTGATTATCAATCCAAGAACTTGTTGCATTATCGGAAAGACTACCTACTGATGCTTCAATATTATCATCTCCACCATTATTACCTATATAGCAAAATTCTGCTTCTCCATTAACATCTGTATTAGAAAAACCCATATTTGGGTTCACTCCTGTAACATCAAAATCAACACGAATATCTGGTAAAGGATTACCATCTTGATCTGTAACTGTAGCTGTTACACAGTGTTCAACTCCAACAGGATTAGTAGCACTAGGGGGTAATAAATCTATATTACTGACTACAGCTATAGGAGCAAGTGACATTCCAGCAGGATAGCCATAGGAGTCAAAAGAATCATAACCATAGCTAAATACCCCAAAGGGTAGGGAACTAGAAAGATGATGAGAACCAATAGATACAGGAACCTGTGCCCCTGAAAAACCACTTGTACCAATTGCCGCAAAATCCCCAGCAGGAATTGCTACCCCATCTAATGTAACTAAACCAACACCTGCGTCAGAAGTTACAATATTAACAAAATTCGCACTAAAACCACTTGCTGGAGTAGAAATCGTGTAATCTGCTAGAAATTGTTCAAAAGGTGGGATTAGCATCATAAAAGGATCAGATGTTACCCCATCGAAGGTAGTACCATTAGAATATTGAGCAACAAGTATAGGATTATCAGCTGTAATAGTTGCTGGCCCATCAATAATTTGCTCATGAAGTTCACCCTTGTTTAAATTAGCAACTACAGCACCGTTTACTGAAACATTTGTGTTATCTTCTGAAGCTAACATACGAAATGTATCTCCATTAAGACGAGTCGCTAATGGCATAGTTATAAAGCTCTCTCCCCAAGTAGTAGTAGGTGGCAACTGCTCAACAATGTGATCACAAGCCAAAGTGATGCTGTTTGGTATATTAGCACACCTGTTACTTCCAAAAACAGCAATTGGTTTATCTGAAGAAATAATTGTTCCAGAGAGATCACCACTAGACGTGGTATTAGTAAGTTGATATGTGCTGCCTTGATTAAGGTTAATTGTATAGGGAACACCTACTGTTCGTGAGCCAGTTGTCTCCGAAGGTGTTATAGTTACTGTTGTGTTATTTTCAACACCAACTATTCCAAACTGGGTACCATTCCAAGAATGAGAGGTGTTTTTATACCCAAGGTTAATATATTCCGTACCTAAAATACCTGTAGGTAATCCTAGAAACATGTCAGTAGTATGCTGTCTTCTATTAAGGCCATAAACAACTATTTCATCTGCAGCTGTAACATGCACTCCTTTGTCTTCTACCAAATCTGAGGAATCTACCCTTGCACCTATAGGCAAATCAATTGTGGTAACTGTATTTGCAGTTATCGTAAAAGGTGTGGAGAAACCTAATCCGGGCACCTCTACTGTACCACTGGTGTCCAAATCACTGGTTAAAAATAACTTTAACTCAGAAGGAAAGGAAGGATTATCGAGGTTGAAATTAAACATTGACCAGAAATCTACCCCTTTATTATCTGGGTCACCACTAAGAGCTAGAGTAGTTAAGGTTCCATTCTTAGCACTATTGTCATAATTATTTGTAGTAGGTTGTTTGTTAGAGTTAACTGTACAAGCTGATAGTACTAAAAGTGTAAAAGAAAAAACTACTATCAAAACAATGCTGTTGTATAAATTTATCCCTTTTTGTAATTTCATGTATTACATCCTTAAATTTTATGAATTAAAAAACTTTATGTTGATTTTGCTTTCAATATATAAAGCGCTACTAAAAAACATACCTTTGCATATGCTGCTTAAATGTTTTTATACTAGAAGTGATTAATTAAAATCATTTATTACTAATAAAAACTTATCAACTACTATATCCTCCATTTTCAACAAATTTATTCACATTTAAAGAGTGAAGTTCTTTGGCCTACCATGCTTTGGTAAAAGCTCCTACATGCTAAATCTAGGAAATATTAGGAAGATGAGAAGATGTCTCCATCAATCTTTCACAAATTATCAATCTTTCGCAAATTCATTTTGCTCATTTTGTGCAAATTAAAGAGAGAGCATCAAACTTTTAAGGACCGTGACTGCAAACTAGTAAAACTAATTCTTTTGTAGCTTAAGCCAGCGTTTAAAAGCCACAACAGTCCAAACACTTTCAGCAAAGAGAAATGGAAGTGATTTTAATAGCAGGGCATAGGTAGTTGCTAAAGCACATCCAAAAGCAAACAAAAGTACAAACCATGGACTACGATGCTCCAAGGCATAGCCAAAAACCATTACTGTGACAGCAACAACACCAACTGCCTCAATCAGTACGCTCACATTCATATTATGTTAATAGGATTAACTACAGCGAGCATCATCTAGTGCGCTTTCTACACAAGCCTCCACTGTTTTACATTTACACAGAAGAAGTTCATCAAGAACAATCTTCATTTGCTTAAGCTCTTTAATTTTCTGGTCAAGCTCCTCTTGCTTTTTTATTGCTAGTTTGTGCCAACCTTCAAAAAGTGGCGCTCCCTCAGCATAGCCTTGAATTAAGATTTTAACCTCGCTGATTGTAAAACCTGCTGATTGAGCTAATTGAATTAGTTTTATGTTAAGTAAAGCAGAGGCATCATAAACTCGCTGTCCACTAATGCGCTCAGGTGCTTCGATAAGTCCCTGTTGCTCATAATAGCGAATAGCTGAGGCAGCAATGCCTAACTGCTGTGCCAGCTCACCTATTTTCATAGTCATTTCTTAATTATACTGTTTGCAGTTTAGTTTTAAGTATTTGTAGATTTTTTAGATTGCCTCCAAAAAAGCCATAAGGCTATACCAATGAGAATGGTTCCCACTGCTATGAATGCCCACAAGAAACCATGAGAAAGCTCACTAAGGTTAGTAGCAAGTGCAGTGAAACCAAATAGCCAAGGAAGCTCACACAGGATCAATAGTGCAATCCCAGAACCTATACTTAAGATGCCAAGTTTCTTCATGTGATTATTTGTTGTTGAAGATGGGCTTTAGCCTCTTGTAAACCTGTAATCTCGAGCAAAAACTGATCATCTTGTTGCTGAATATACGCCTTGGCCTCTTGTGAACCTGTAACCTCGAGCAAAAACTGATCATCCCTATTTTCCTTTAAAAGATCAAAGTTTAGAAATCCACAACAATGTTTCTCTAGATTGACAAATTGTTCAATTTTTAAGCGTAGCTTTGGGGTGCTCGAGAAACTAAGCCGATAACCATTTTTAAGCTCTTCTATGTTGCTAGCACAGGGAATGACCTTTTCACGAATCATTTTAAGACGATCTTGAAATTCATTAGCTTTTAGCGTGCAAGAAATGTTTGTGCTGATTTGGTTCATTAATAATCTCCTTGAAAATTATCCTAATAGTTAAAGTGCACTTTAAGTCAACTCTTTACAACTATGAATATTGACCATTTTTAGCACAGAACTAGATTTATTCATGGAAATGCTATAATTAAGCTATGTCAGAGATTAAGCTTATCTTTGTTGGTATTACAATCTTTTTAACCCTACTGCTAGTAGCGTTAGAATTATTATTCCCAGCTCGAGAATACAGAGTAGCTACCAAGAAGCAATCTTATTTTACTAATCTAATGGTCTTTGCATTTAACAATGTAATTACTATTGCCTTACAAATTAGTGCTGTGTTTGCCCTTGTGTTACTATACTCACCAAGCGCAAGTTATTTTGCAACCTTACCAATCTGGGTACAGGGAATATTAGGTATTCTTCTCTTAGACTTTGGAATTTGGCTGTGGCATTTGCTAAGTCATAAAGTCCCTTTTTTGTGGGCTTTTCATAAATGCCACCACTCAGAACAATATCTCAATGCCACCAGTGCACTGCGTTTCCACATTGGAGAAATCCTGCTCTCAGCAGTCTGGAAAGCAGGTCTTTTGATCTTACTAGGTATTCCATTGTGGGTATTTGTTTTAAGTGAATTCTTTGTTACTGCTTTTGCTATGTTTCATCATGCCAATATTGAATTGTCACCTCGAGCCCGCCGTATAGTTGAAGCAATTATTATCTCTCCGTATATACACCGCGTACACCACTCAGACATTCAGGATGAGCATGACTCAAATTATGGTGTCATCTTTTCTTGGTGGGATACGTTATTCGATACCAGCAAGCGTGTCATACCAAAAAGGATTGGTTTGCAGGGTATTGATCAAAAGAACTTCTGGTCATTTTTATGGTTTCCTTTAAGAAAGAAGTAATTGTTCAAAACTAAACCGTTGGAAGTATATACCTTTAGTGAGTACTTATTTTACTCAATCTTTGCACTCAGGTCTCCTTTTACAAAAGCTTCTTTGCGCTGTTTAAACTCTTCTACACGTGGAGCCATATAGTCAGATAGTTCTGCAAAGTTAATAGGTGCATAGTTACAAGCATCTACTCCTACATCCTTAACCAGCATCCAAGGTTTAGAATCATCTTCTGCTACAAGGTTAGCATGAACATGTCCATAGAGGTGCCAACTGCCATGAAAGGAACCAAGCCAGCTTCTCATAGGGTAGTGGTTTAGCCAAATGTTTTGCCCTTCTACCTCTATAGAGCTTTGCTCTCTACAACTACTAAACACTGACTGCACATCACGATGGTCATGATTCCCCCAAACTAAATGCACATTTTTGCATTTTATTTGTCCACGATAATATTGGGCTTGGGTGAGGGTTCCCTTACAGAAATCGCCTAATATCCACAGTATATCCTTCTTGGCAACTCTAGTATTTATTGTGTCTATCAAAGCTTCATCGTGTCGTTTTACAGTTTCTTTAGAAAGTTTATGTTTTCCCCTAGGGTCTAGTTTTGTTGCCTCAACTTCTTCTTTTGTCATAAAAGGACGTTGGCAGAATTTAATAATATTTGCATGACCTAGGTGTAGGTCAGCGGTAAACCAAACTTTCATAGACCTCCTGTTTTAATGCTTACTAGTGCCATATAAACTCTACAGCTTTATTAACCAACAGCTTGCTCGAGTTCTTTAAAAAGGGTAACGACTTTAGTCATAGCCTTAGGTTTAGTATTTTAAATTTATAGTTACTTAGACAGCTTTTATAATAGAAATGAGTGTGTTTTTCACAACTTCTAGTTTATTTGAATTAATATGACCTACAGAATACAGGATAATGCTTTGATCGAGGGTAAAAAGTTTGTTAGGCCTTATAAAACTGTTGCTTTTTAGTTGACCTGAAGTAAAGTCTTGTATTTCTAAGGGAATAGCGTAGCTGTCTTGCCTTGTTTGTGCAGTGATTTGGCAAAGGATTAAATCATCACCTTGTAGAGATGTGGCAATGAGTGCTGGACGCCTACGTGTTTGACTTAAGTCAGAAAAGGGGAATGGAACAACGACAACGTCACCTGCTATAAATCTTGCCAAGCCTTGTCTTCTTCCTCAGTTAACCAGTCTTTGGCTAGACTTTTTTCGCTTAAGAGTGCATTTTCTAAGGCTTCGGAATGTTTGTACTTTATAAACTGCACAAAGTTCATGACCTCATCAATCAAAGGGTCAGGGATTTGTTCAAGTTCTTTCACAAGGGCAGAAACTTTAGTCATAATATTAGTTTAGCATCCTGAACCTTAATAATGAAGTAGCTGCAAAATTCACAGGGCTTTTGATTCTCGCTTCTAAGAAAACCACTTCGAGTTATCTGTGTTCCGCAAACCATTAACACAAAGAATGTGGAGCGTTCAAGGTATGTAATAATGCAAAATTCTACTTAACACTTAGTAGTGCCATTTTAATTTGTGTAACATCTTCTACCCATGCTTGATAGTCTTCTTCGGCTTCCTGCCAAAGTTCATTAAGTTCAGAAGCTTTGGACAGGATCTTGTCAACTGCTTCTGCAGCCTGTATATTCAAATGAGTAGCATCAAGGTTTTTGTTTTCTAGTACCCATTTCTCTGCTTCTTCAGGCAAACCCGGTCTAGCTTTATCTTGTAGGACTAGAATTATTTCAGCTACAGCCAAGATGTTACAACCTTCTGAAGCTTCAATGTAATCTGAATCAGCTTCACTCAATGCTAATTCAACAATTGATAAGTCAGTAGATCCTTCTAGTTCAAATAGCCAGTCTAATGAGGTATCGTTTTCAAAAGTTTTTATTCCCCATGCTCCCATTGGTTTCTCCTTCTATAAGTCTTGCCAAACCTTGTCCTCTTCTTCAGTTAGCCAGTCTTTGGTTAGGCTTTTTTCACTTAATGTCTGGAATTACGCAGGCTCTAATTACTCATCTAGATAAGGGTTTTTGCCGACCACATGCCATAAGATGTGCCTCTGACGCAAAATCGTTTTTTACTATTTCCTGCACAGTAATCTTACCCACCTCAAAATGCCTCTAAAAACTTTTTGGGGTAATTCCACACTTATACTTTTTGTCAGATAATACCTCAACCTGTCTGGAAAAGAGTTTACGCTCTAAGAGAATAAATCATTCCTACACACATCTTTAGAAAGGTATATGCAGGAATACTTTGTTTGTGAAAGACTTTTTAAGGGGTGCGTAATTCCAGTTAATGTCTTTGTTGATTCTTTCCTTAGGTGAGTACTAAAGTCATAGTTTCCTAAAATTTTAGGAGTATCTTTATCTTTTAGTTTACTTAAACCAAGTTGATTTGTACCTAGTTTAAAGGCTGTTTCTACATCCTTACCATAGCCAAGACCTTGGTAAAAGGACTTAGCAAAAGCTATAGCAGAATCATCATCTATAGCACTAGACATTCCGACTACACAAGGAATGTGCTTTCTAATAGCATGGGCTTGCATTTCTGTGTAACAAGCATTTAGCACTACACATTTAACACTGTCTTTAAAAATATCAAACAGGTTTGCAAGAGCACTTTCCTCAAGAGGTTTAAGGGGTGAAGTAGAGCTATTTGTGGGCAAGCGTTCACGTTTCTCTTCAACATCTCTTACTCCTTGGCTGTTGCCTAAGTCATTCTCAAAATACAAAGCTCCAGATTGGCTACCATGACCACTAAAATGTACAATATCTGGTTCGTATTCAAGAAAGTGTTCTTGTATGTCAGAAACACGAACTGCCAAATGAGGATGAAAAACAAATTCATCCCTGTATTTAGTTTTTCTCAGTGCCTGACGAATGTCTCTGGTTTCTTCGTCTATTCTTAGGTTAGTGGTATCTTTGGGGTTTGCAGCAAGGAACAAGATTTTTATAGTGGGCACTCTAGGCAAAATCTGTACTCTAGTAAGTTCTTGGGCAATTTTTAGTAATGCTGCTTCATCAAGATTTTGATTATTATCTTGTTCAAAACGGTTTTCTTTGTCATGTTCCCCAGAGCTTCGTCTGTTTGGTGAAATTATTGCCTCAATTAAATTAGCAATTTCTACCTTTTCAATGCTTTTATTGCAAGTGATCTTGTATTCACTTTTCTTTAAGTGCTTTTGAAGAACCTTATAAGAGTAAAAGTATGGTTCCTTGTCTTTTTTACATTCTGAACAATTGCAAGGCACCATTTCGCTGACAGAAAAGTCACTAAATTTACTGTGAATGTCTTCAAAGGTACCACGGATTTGCCCTAACGCATCACGTCTATCCTCGCCTCTTAAGCGAATGATGATCTTACGATTAAAGTAATCTTCTTTTACTAAAGCAAAAGTGTTGTTTACTTCTAATAGTACACCATAGCGCCATTGGTACTGTTCACAAATATTTTTGTATTGCCTAACTATAAAGTTAGCAAGTATTCCTTTGGGCATAAACTCGTAATGGTATTCAAAGTGTAGGTTGTCTTTATCATCCCAAGGTAAATTTTCTGGTTCATCCTTGGGCAGGCGGTGCGGGGCAAGGTAATGATTCTTTTTGTCCCTTAAGGGATAGCAGATATTAAACTCTTTCATTAGTTCTATAAAATCTGCTTCCCAACCAACATAATTAGTATCTTTCCAACAACGGTCTAAATCGTCTAAACTAAATTCCCCTTTATTTTCAATCATCTGTTCATCGTCTAGTATTCTATAAACACCTTGTGTAACCCATCTGTTACTAAGGAATGTCGTTTTTCTAAGTTGAGGATTGTCTTTAAAGTGTAAAAATACGCCTAGATCATGAAAAAATTCAGCTAAGAAGCCTGCACGCCTTTGGTCCATGTTGTGGTTTTTACAAATGTCTAAATACTCTTGGTAAGTTATGTAAGGAGTTTCTAAATTAGAGAGTTCCTCACGAATATTTACCCAGACTCTGGGCAGCTCTTCACCTACATGTGGTAAGAGTTCTCTATCACAAATAAGCTTGGCAATAACCTTTTGCAAGTCACGGATGGTATCTTTTCTATCAGTTTGACAGCTAGTTCTTTGTAGATTGTCTGTTATGTTGTCAAAAAGTTTTTTGTACTCCCTAAAAGGAATATCTTCTAGAGGTTGGTCAGATTTGTTTTGAACCAGAAGTACAGGACTATCCCCACCTAGTAGCTTTATGATGTTAAGCCAATAGAAAAAGTCATCGTGACGGACTTCTTTACGGGGTTCAGTAACTAACAAATAAACAGAACGCTTACTTAAAAAGAATTGGTGAGTGGCGTGGTAGATTTCTTGACCGCCAAAGTCCCAAACGTTTAAACGAAAATCTTTTCAAAACCCGTTTGCTTTTTGGGAATATGCCAAACTTGAATGTTAATGCCTTGAGTAGTGGGTTCTCTTTCATCCAATTTAAAGTTGGGGTCAGTTAGTGATTTCATGAGTGAGGTTTTACCTGCTCGTTCCTCACCAACTATAAGTAGCTTAGCTTCGTAGATGTGGTCAACTTCTTCAGGCTTCCCTAATTTTTCAAGCTCAGGTTGTACTAGCTCTTCAAAATAATTAAAGATGGCTGGTATGCCTCTACTAACAATTTCTGGTGGTGGAGTAGTAATAGGATTATTATCTAATAAAAGCGATTTTAATTTCCTTAGATGGGCTATTCCTGCTGGTAGCTCGCTTAGACTATTGGAACTGAGGTAAAGAGTTGTTAAGTTTTGCAGCTGGCTTATTTCTTTCGGTAGCTCGCTTAGATTATCGGAACTGAGGTCAAGAGTTATTAAGTTTTGCAGCTGGCTTATTTCTTTCGGTAGCTCGCTTAGATTATTGGAACTGAGGTAAAGAGTTGTTAAGTTTTGCAGCTGGCTTATTTCTTTCGGTAGCTCGCTTAGACTATTGGAACTGAGGTCAAGAGTTGTTAAGTTTTTCAGCTGACTTATTTCTTTCGGTAGCTTACTTAGCCTATTAGAACGTAGGTAAAGAGTTGTTAAGTTTTTCAGCAGGCTTATTTCTTCTGGTAGCTCGTTTAGCCTATTGAAACATAGGTAAAGAGTTGTTAAGTTTTTCAGCTGGCTTATTTCTTTCGGTAGCTCGCTTAGCCTATTAGAACGTAGGTAAAGAGTTGTTAAGTTTTTCAGCTGGCCTATTTCTTTGGGAAAGTTCCAAAAAGCATTGAAACTAAGATCTAGAGATTTGAGGGAAGCAAGCAAAACAATCTTTTGTGGCACCTCACTAATATGATTGCTGTTATAATAAGCAGCTTGCTCTCCTCCTTTTTCCTCTTCTACTCCTAAAAGCAAGTGTTCTAAGTAGGTAA
This sequence comes from Trueperaceae bacterium, assembly GCA_965223045.1. Taxonomy (GTDB): domain Bacteria; phylum Deinococcota; class Deinococci; order Deinococcales; family Trueperaceae; genus CBDCVN01. The sequence continues at coordinate 19,037 of CBDCVN010000002.1, read as the reverse complement.
GTTCAAAAACCTCTTCTGGTATTTCACCAAGCCCACAATTACGCAAATCTAGTGTAGTTAGTTTTTGGTCTTTAGCTTCCTTTAGCCTTTGCTCAACTTTTTGCTTTTGCTGTCCTGTCATGCTTTAAACCCTTTATCATAAATTTCCAAAACACAATAACTTAATTATTCTATAACAGATATCAAGAGAGCTCACCATACAAAGTACAAAAAGGTATTTTGTCTTATCAGAAAGGCTTTAACTTGACTCGGGCCCCAAATAAACTCTAATCCTGCTTGTTTAGGTCTTTAGCATGGACAAGGGCTTGTAGCGCAAGTTGTATCGAAAAAACGCCATTTTCAACTTTAAAAACACTGTTACCAAAGCCAGTATCACCACTTTTCTACTTTTTTCAAGTAGCCACAGCATATCATTGACAAAATAGGGATATATTTTTATAGTGTAGCCATAGTGGCTACTACAAACAATATGCACCTAGAGATCCAGTATGCGAATACAGATAAGCCAGTAGGAGTAATACGTAGCAGCTATCGTGAAGATGGAAAAATAAAACACAAACAATTCGGAAGGATAACAGGACAAACTCTAGAGCAACTTAAAATGTTACAGCTAACCTTTCGTAATGAGGTTATTGCTAAAAGTAATCCAAAAGCTGTACAAATAGTAGGCAGTAAAGAATATGGAGCAAGTCATACGATATTGTCAATGATTAAGGAAATAGGATTAGATAAGGCAATGTATTCACAACCCCAGCCATGGGTGAGTAACATAAGCGCGATGATAATAGGTAGGATAATATTTGCTGGAAGCAAGTTAGCATTATGCAATCAATATAATAATAGTAGTCTTTGGGAACAATGTGGAGTAGAAGGAAGACCAGATGTAAGAAAACATTGTTATGAGGCATTAGATAGACTGCTAGCAAGACAAAAAGGAATTCAGAAGAAGTTAGCCAAGAAACATCTCAAGAATGGAAATCTTGTACTATATGATGTCACGAGCAGTTATTTGGAAGGCCAATACACAAATAGCGAATTGGTAAAATATGGATATAACCGAGACGGGAAGAAGAAACATGAACAAATAGTAATAGGATTAATATGTAATGGAGAAGGTTGTCCAGTAGGAGTAGAAGTTTTCAAGGGAAATACTAAGGATCAGACAACAGTTTCAAACAAGATAGGAGAACTAAAAGAGACGTATGAAATAAAGCAAGCGATATTTGTAGGGGATAGAGGAATGGTAACAGAAGCAATAGCAGAAGAATTAGAGGAAAAAGGTGTAAAGACAATAGGAGCACTAACAAGGGCTGGAATACATAAACTAATAGAAAAAGGAATAATAAAGCCATCTGAGTTCAATGAAAAGAAGATAACAGAGGTAGTAAACGCTGAAAATCCAAGTAGAAGATACTGTTTATGCAAAAACCCTGAATCAGCAAAACGAGATGCAAAAACGAGAGAAAAACTGATTGAACTGACGACTGAGGAGCTTGAAGAAATAGCAAACTACAAGCAAAAAACAACTGTAGAGGTATTGGGAGCACGAGTAGGAAAAGTGCTACAGAAATACAAAATGGGTAAATATATTAGTTGGAAAGTAACAGGAGATAATAAAGAAAAGGAATCAACCAAACATAAGCTGTTATGGAGTAAAAAAGAAGGGGCAATAGCAAAAGCTAAGGATCTAGATGGATGTTATGTAATAACAACCAAAGTAGATGAAAAAACGATGGACAAAGAAGAGGTTGTGACTAGCTACAAGAAACTAGAGCAAGTAGAAAAAGCATTCCGCAATTTAAAAACAGTGCAGTTAGAAATGCGACCTGTGTATCATAATCTAGATCATCGTATCAAAGCACATGTATTTTTATGTATGCTAGCGTATTATGTGCAGTGGCACATGCAAAAACGATTAGGACCATTGTTCAAGAAGGACAAAAAAGGATGGGAAAGAAGATGGACGTTTGTACAAGTAATAGAAACACTGAAAACAATCACCAGAAATAGAATTGAAACAAATGGAATGTCTTTTTATCGGAACACTGTTCCAGACGAAGAGCAAAAATATATCTTAGACCTGATGGGGGTCGAGATGTAGCCATTTTTTATAAAAAATAATTTCACCCTAAAACCCCAAATAGCACGGGATTTTAGGGGTCAAAAACCCTACTTTTTGATGACAAAATGCGTTGTAGGTAACCAATATCACCAAATATTAGGTTGACTGGGTTGCTCGAGCCACCCCAACAAATTTTGCTGGTCTCGAGCAGGGCCATATCCAAAGTGCGACGCTGCTTGAAATTGTAAAACCAATCAGGATTTACTTCCCTGACTACATAGACATCTTCTCAAAACACTATCTAATCGTTTTAAGGCACCCTCTTACTTGTCAATTTGACCGATAAGCCATCACTCACGCTCTGTGGTTGTAGAATTATATCTTGCACTACCTTATTTAGTTCCTCAGAAAGTTGGTTAAGTGGTAATAAAGGATCACTTTTAATCAAGTCAAGTCGCTCACCAATTAAGGGTAGCCAATTGGCATCTAAATCATGACTAGGCATTAGTCTCGAGTTAGCACTGTGCTTGTCCCAATCAACTGTAACTATGTAAACCTTCCCACTTTTACTACTTTTGAAAGCATCGTGTAAATCTATCCCTCCTGAACGTGTTGCTTGCCAAATGCCCCAATGAACTGGTGTAAATAACCAAGTTTCTTCTCCTGTATCTTCATCATGAGCAACCCATACAGATAAATAAATTTCTCCTAATTGATCTTTGCATGAAAACAATACAGGCCTATCAAAGTATTGATAACTTTCAATGATGGATAATCCATTTGCGAAGTCAGGATTAGGTATAGGAAACATAATCAATATTACAATTCTACAAATTGAAAAAGATTTTCAGGCTTCTCAGACGCATCTGAAGCAATCCACCATGTATGATGATTCTTTATTCTTGCAGGGGTATTTTTCAATTTTCCCATGCCTTGTTTTAATGTACCCATAGCTACCTTTTTCTTACGAAAGACAGGAATTTGTTGCCTAGCTGTCAAAACTCCCTCTTCAGTTGTAAACACAGAAAGACCTCTACCCTGACAATTGTCTTCCTTTATTTTACCTAAATCATAATGAGAAAGAAATCCTGTTGAAGACATGTTCTTATCAAAAATAAACCTATAAACCACCTCATTGTTTGCATCATGTGCATCTTTTGGTGGACAGTCATCAGGATAATTATCAAAACGCATAGGATTCCTGTGCTTAACTTTTATTAAGCCAATAAAAATATAGCATAAATTACCTAAAGTTCAGATTTATTGTAAGACCTGTACCTACAATGAGTTTTGTTGGAGTAACTAATTTATAGTGCTAAATGCTCTCGTAAACATATATCAAGTTGCTGCATAAGATCTTCGGGAACATGGCCTAAAACTTTCTTTACTCGTAGTTTGCTAATGTGTCGAAGCAAGTGGACTTGTGCTTTGCTTTCATGCTCGAGACCAGTGCGATTAACAGGCAATAGCAATTCATGAGGGTAGAGGCGCTCGAGATTAGTGGTTAGTGGTATGACAACAATTACTGGGGCAACATTATTGGCAATGTTATTGGCTACAACGACAGCAGGACGCTGTGCAGCTACCTCATGCTTTTGTGAAGGATCAAAATCAGCAAGGATAATATCACCACGCCTAAAAATCATCTTTAGTCTTCTGCCATCATTTCTAAAGTTTCTTCAAACCCAGAGTCTATTAGTGGGTCTGGGGTTTTTGCGTATTCCTCTGCCAATGCAAGGTAGCCAGCCTCAAGTTCTTTTTCTCTCAAAAGCTTTAGAGCCAAAGTCAGTACTTCACTTCGAGTTGTTAAACTATGTGTTCCTTATATTGGTCAGCATAGCTTAAAATTTCAGCAGGAAGGCTTACGGTTACTTTTTGATTTGTGGTGTTCATCTTTTAATTATATTCTATTTTAGAAGTATATAGTAGCCATCTATTCTAGCTTACAAGTTTTGCATCTATAATTATGAACAATTATTAGTTTTTAATTTTTAGATTTTGCTAGTCTTTGCTTAACTTTTAGTTGTTTTAGATTTGCAAGGATGTGCTAATATCTTCATTAGACTTGTTCTGAAATAAGGAATTAGGCAATAAGGCAGTTCCATAAACCAGCACAAACTCCTACTACATCGTCAACAAATCCCTTAATACGATTCCTAAAAGCATACACAAGAATCTTGAAACGCTTCATTCCTCCAATGGCATTCTCAACATATACACGTATCTTGCTCACTGCTTGGTTGTGAGCCTTCTGCTCTTTACTAAGCTTGGGATTAGGGTTGGCTTTGCTCTTCCTAGGTCTCTTATGAGGTATTGCAACATCTGCTCCTTCATAATCTTTCTCGATTCCTTGATATCCTAAATCTACTGCCACTTTAATATCCTCAAACCACTCCTCCTCAGGTGGAAATTCTTCCTTTAGCATTGCATAGTCATGGTTCCGTCCTCCAAAGGTTTGTCCCACAAACAAAATTACCTTCTCCTTGCTGCTTATCACTGTGTTTTTCTGCGTGTGGTTACCCTGTTTGCCACTGTATAACTCCTGTTGCATTTCATCATCCTTTGGGCGTTGATGTTCTCGCTCTGTAACATCAATCAGTATTTCGTCAAGTCCCTCAAAAGCTGCTTTGAAATCCTCTATGTTTTCAAACTCTCTAGCTGGCATATATCCCAAACCACTTAGAGTTTTCGCCATTATTGGTGTAAGACGTTGTACCCAAGCATGGGCATTAGATCGTGATAAATCAAATTTCTCCGCTAGAACATCAAACGTTGGGTAAAGTCTAAGGTAGTAAAGAATAAAGCACAGTTTTATATTGACTGTACTTAGTTTACTGTTTCTTCCTCCTCCTGGCTTACGATGTACTTTCCCTGCTTCTAGAGCCTTTTCATAACGTTGCTTTTCATGGTCTTCTAAAGCTTTAGCAAATGCAGGTTCTAGTTCCTCTACTTTCTTTTCGCTCAATCCTGTTATACTTCTTACTTGTCGGTCATCTCTTGGTAGTAACATTCCTTTATTTTGACCGATTTATTTATTTCAGAACAACTCTATTAATAGGCTCCTGATTAATAACTATCTAGGTTGCTGAGTGATTATGAATACTAATGTAGTACAGGGAAATACAAATCTATCCGTCAGTGATTGGCAAGTAGCACAGTTTGAAAAACTTGAAGAACTTTTAGCTGAACCTTTGGGTGTCGAAACTAAATCACTACTTTTTACACAAGGAATACTTGATGATGTGCAAAAAGCCGTTTTAAAAGTCCATTCATACTTTCCAGATTGTCCTATAACGCTTCGTTTAAATGAAAGACCTGAAGAATCACAACTAGTAGAAATTTGGATTCAAGCTTGTGATGAACTAACTCCTGAATTTGAAGCATTGGACAGGTTTGATATGGAATGGTGGCTTCATCAACCAATAGAATTTCGTGAAAAAATAATTGTTTTGCTTAAATGAGCTTTGACTGGCTTTCTTTATATAAAGTTGCTAAAGCCCTAAATAAAACAGCAAAACAGTTGGATAGTTCAGCTGAACAAGAAGCTTTCTACCGTTCTGCAATTAGTAGGGCTTATTATTCTGTTTTTAATTTGTCTTTCCGTAGAATGCAGTCCTTTTGGGGAAATGATCCTTCATCTGAAGGAATCCAAAAACACCAATGGACCATTGATCGTTTTAGGCACTTTAGACCACATAGTGAAAGAGAAGCTCAAAAGAGTAAAGCTCTAGATTATAATCAAATTGCTCAAAGCCTACATAGATTGCGTGGCTATAGAAATGCTGCTGATTACGATGATAAGATGCCTAACAGCAATTTTGCTAAAAGTGCAACTATTGCTATGCGTGACGCACAAAAAATCTTAGATTTATTGGCAAAGCACGAATAGGTAACCAGCACCATTAAACACTAGGTTAACCAAGTGGCTTGAGCCACCCCAACAAATTTTGCCGGTCTCGAGCAGGGCTCATAAGTCGTTTATATCCTGATCATCAACTGTTAAAACAAAGTCTTTTCCTTTACTAGAAGAGCTCCAGCCCTGACCTAAAGCAAGTTTTATAAAATGCTCTATATGTTTTGGGGTAATAGTCGGGTAAGCACTTGTATCAACCTCTCCCTCAAAGTCTGAAAAGTCTAGCCAAAAATCCCTAGTTACTAAACCTTTTACTAAAAGCTTGCAGCCATTATGCTCTTGGCTTTGTATAGTTATATTTAAGTTAAACATGCCATTCCCTTTTATTGAGCGTGATATGGCATATCTAAAATGATTCCCATCAACAATAATTTTGCGAGATTTGCTCTTTGGTAATGCCATTAGGGAAATGTCACTCAATGTCAAAAGCAACCATTACTGCACCACCCACTACAATTGCACTGGGATTGAAAGCATCAATCTGCTCCTCATCAAGCACAATCTCCGTTGAGACATGTGATTCATGACCTTCCCTGCCCCGTAAAGAATCAGGGTTAATGTCATTTATATGAATGACTTGCCCAAGTTTAACCTTGGCAGCTTCACAGTAAATTTCAGCCTTTTCCCTTGCAGCAGCAATGGCACGCTGACGAGCTTCGGCTCTTAATGCTTTAAGCTTACTTGTTTGAAAATCAACTGACCTAATCTCATTAGCGCCTGAGTCAACTATACCTGTCAAAAGCCCTTCCACACGGTCTAAATTCCTAAGCAGTAAATTAAAACTAAGACTTGCTTTGTAGCCAATAAATTTGTTTTCACCCTCTATATATCTTCGCTGTTCTGAAAGGGCAATACGAGATGAACCATACTCAGTAAATTGGGAATTAGCAAGAAAGGCATGAACTTTTTGAGCGATAGAGCGCACATCAGCAAAAGCGTCTTTGGGATGTTGGTCAAGGCTATTTACAGAAAATTCAACTAATGCAACATCAGGTTCAGCACGAATAATAGCAGAACCAAAAACACTAATGCCAAATGGGTTTTCTATAGCATGTGTATTAAACATAATTTTTCCGATTTTTGAACAAAACGAATAGAATCATCCTTATAAACTATATTAAATCCTTTGCTATGCTTGCTTGATGCTATACATGGCTTGGTCAGCAACTTTGAGCAAACCATCTAAGTTGTGTCCATCTTAATGCCTAAAGGAAGTTGGCTTATACGCTTTGTAAAAAACGATTGATCTGCCGTTACAATTTGTGTCACGTTAATAACAGAGTCTTTAGCCAAACCTGACACCTCCTTAGCCAAAAAAACATTGCTGGGCATCTTGGCTTGGCGCAAATTAGAAGTAACAAGAACGACAACAATTGCTTTAATATTGCTACGATTGTAGGCATCAGCTTACACCACAATCACAGGATGTTTATAACCAGGCTCAGATGCAAGGGGAATTTTCTGGAGCAATATACGATTCAAAATCATTTTCTCATTCAAAGTTAAGCTTCCATCATAAGTACAATTTTGCCCTGTGGTTTTGCTGACTCAATTAACTGATGGGCCTCGGCCGCATCCTCTAAACGCATCTTTTTCCAGACAGTTGGTTTCAGCTTTCCCTCTAAAGTTAGGTTGAAAAGTGTAGTTAAATCTTCTCTAAACCAATCAGGATGTTTTTTACGCAAGCCAGTGATGTTATAAAAAGTGGCTTTGCGTTTACCTGAAAAGTAGTTCCAACGCAAACGGTTAAGTTGAAAATTCAAGAATTCGCGCACAATTTGGGGAATTTGGGATTTGTCCGTGCCAATAGTTGCATTGTAAAAACCGTATGTAACAAGTACTCCACCATCACGCAATGTTTGGAAAGACCGCTTGAAGTTATTGACACTAATTGCATCAAAAACAGCATCAACCCCATCACCTGTTAGGGCAAGAGTGCGTTCAACAAAATCTTCAGAATTGTAATCAATGTGGGTAGCACCCATGCTGTGCACAAAATCGTGCTTGGATTGTGAAGCTGTGCCTATTGTTTGTAGCTCGAGCAACCCACCCAATTGCAACAAAGCCATGCCAACTGCACCCCCTGCACCATGAACAAGAATACGCTGCCCACGCTGAACTTTAGCTATCCGGTGAAGCATCTGGTAAGCAGTAATATAACTAAGAATAAGGGTAACTGCTTCAGCAGAATCCAACCCATCAGGCACAGGCACTAAATTTTTGGCAGGCAAGCAAATGTACTCAGTATATGCTCCAAACACAGTCAGGTCAGCTACGCGCTGCCCTACAGTTAACTCTGTAACACCTGCCCCTAACTTATCAATGACACCAACAAGATCGTAGCCAGGAGAAAATGGTAGCTTCTTGCGTAAATCAGGATAATTGCCCGTGCGTAACATTGTGTCAGTAAAAGCTACACTGGCAGTCAAAACTTTTACTCGCACTTCTCCTGCTTGTGGCTCAGGTAATGTGTCCTCTTCAACTAACTGTAAAACATCTGGCCCACCATACTTTTTAATAACAATTCGTTTGTAGCTCATAAAACACCTCCATTTTTACACTCTTGCCTAGTTTTCTAATTTTCTTACATCTATACCTAATGTGTTTTCTTGAATGAAGCTTGCTAATCTATTCAAATCTATTTTCTTTTCCCCATTTAACTGTTTATACTTACCAGATTTCAAGAAGATAAATAAGCTAGGACCATCAAAAAATGATCCCTCTACCAGCCTTATTTGGTCAATATCATTGACACTGAGTTTTAGCTGCTCAATAAAACTGCGCCTAAGCCTTATTTGGTCATTAACTATTAAGCACCATCTGACTGTTTTCTTTGGGAAAATAACATCAAGAATAAAGCTTAGCAGAACTAAAGAAGCAACCCAAAAAATTAAAATATTCTCTTGAATACTAATAACATTTAGGAGTTTTACTTTGCTAGTAATATCATAAATCTCTTTAAATAAAATCACTGATAGAGCAATATATATGAGCATAATTAGTGCTCGAGCATAAAAACGGTGTACTTTTTTTGTTAATGTAGCCATAAGGGATATCGGACTTTTTGCATTTTAATTACTCCATACAAAGTCAAATTCTACCATACCTTATAAAAAGAGCGCCCTATATTCTGTACTTGGATCATTTCTGCTTAAAGCTTGGCATACAAAGCTGACACCTACATTTACCATCAATCAGCAATCCTTTGTAGCGATTCTCTAATTCAGTTAGCAATTGCATCCCCTCATCGTGAAGTCCTTCTGTGACAGCAGCATCAATCTCGAAATGGCACAGTTCTTTTTGCTCGCTCAAATAAAACTCCTGTGGTTCTCTAAGGTACATTGCATAACCACCTTCTGAAAGCGGTATAAAGATTGACTCTGTTTCTTGTTTTTGGATTAGTGCTTCTGGATGAAAACCCAAAGGTTCAAGGTAGTCCCTTTTTAACTCTTGCTGACGTGCCCTATACCAAATATCAGCCCAATGGCAAGCAACACTTGCTGATACTTCACCCATGCCAGCGCAGCCAGAGAAATTTATTTGTATGTACCATTTTTCGCTCGAGGCCCCCTGCTTTTCACCACGAAGATAAATATCCATTATTCCAACATCAAGATACTCATAGATAGTTTTTGTAGCTTCCCATGGATGGGGCATTCTTAGCTTTAAGTAATCACGGAAATCATTTTTGAGAGGTTTTAATTCTTTTGCAGTTAGTTCTGTAATTACAACATCACCAAAAGAAAACTGCTTTGGTTTCTTATAGCGTTGACGAGTTAAAAGTTTGTCAAAAACATTTTGTTTTATAGGTTTTGGTTGGAGAAGCTCAGCTTCTATGTTGCCATAAATTAGATATGCAGTTCCGCCCATAAAAGTGGCTAAGTAATTTCCCAAGGGCTAAATATTTTCATAGTTAATGTTATAAGCATTTATTATCCCCATAGCAAGTAACTTGAAACCTATTTTACTTTGTGCTAATTTAACCTTGCAATGATCTAAGCAACTCAAATTAAAATCCTTTTACTTTTAATTTCACTTATTACAGTTTAATTTATTTGTTTAGGGCAGGGCTTCTGTAGGTTAAGCCCTAGTTAAAGCATGTTGGTTCATAGCTATTTCTCGAGCACTTATTAACAAGAAAGGCTAAGTTATGAGAAAGTTGACATATTATGTGGCCTGTAGCGCCGATAGGTTTATCTGCCATGCTGATGGTTCAGTAAGTGGTTTCCTAACCGAAGGTGAGCATTTATCCACTTTGTTTAAATCATTCCCTGAAACATTACCAACACATTTGCATGAGGTGCTAGGTATTGATGATAATAATAAGGTTTTTGACACAGTCTTGATGGGACGGAACACGTATGAAGTTGGTTTGAAAGAAGGCATTACTAGTCCTTATTCAACTCTAAAGCAATATATTTTCTCGAGCTCTATGGAAGAAAGTCCTCATAAAGATGTCAAGTTAGTTAAAGAAAACGCCCTTGAGTTTGTCAGTAAGTTGAAACAAGTTGAAGGAAAAGATATTTGGCTTTGTGGAGGTGGGAAGCTGGCTTCAACTCTTTTTTCTGAGATTGATAACCTAATTTTGAAAGTCAATCCTTTTTTGATGGGATCAGGTATTCCGCTTTTTTCCGATGCTGTTAAGCAAACAGCTTTAGAATTAGTTGATAGCAAAATCTATCCTAATGGCTTCATACTACTTCACTACCTGCTAAACCACTAAAAGTTTTGATAATATTCTCCAAACAAAAGTGCATCTAGCACTACTGATAAGGGAACTTATGGTATTGACAAATTAATAACCCAAGCACTATTAGGAAGTCTGATTAATTACCTGAAAAGATTTTTCCCTAGAGATAAAGCCCTTCTGTGAGCGTGTCATTCTCAGGAGTATAATGCCGAAGAACCTCTGGTAGAGTAATGCCGTGAGATCCTTTGCGTAGTTTACCTTAGAGCAAAGCGAAGGGCTCAGGATGACATTCCTCGTGCTAATAGAGCAAATATCTGAACATCTATACTTCAAGAATTTAGACCTACCTGCTTAATAGTCCTTGGTATCTTTATCTTTGTGCTTAGACAATTCGTACTCAGTTCTGCCAATTTTAGGATGAAGACGTTCAGTAACTGGCTTCACAACTACCCCTTCACGAATATGTTCAGCCCCTGCTAGTACACTATTACCATCTGCTAAATCCTTGACCATTTTCATGTCAAAAGCACCTCTGTAGAGTACAGGTACTGTTGGTACTTCATATTCATCACAAAAGGTTTTAAACTCATCCCAAGCCAAGTATTTGCCATCTAACGCCAAGTCAAAGGCTTGAAAACCTAAGCCTTGTCCTTTAGGAATGCCATAATTAAGACTTTGAACACTTCCACCAAAAACCTCACCATAAATAGTAACCACTTGGTGCTTTTGTTGTAGATCATCAAGTAGGGCTTTGACACCTACTATACTCCAAGGAAACCAATAAGTATTGGAACGAATCGCTAAATGATTTAGAGCAACAGGTTCTTCATCTACCAAAGGACGCTCACGCCGTAAACCCATAGAGCTAGCAAAAAGTTGTTCTTTCACATAACCCAGCTTGCAATTGGTGCCGTGGATTTTTTCTGTAATTACTACTTCTTCACCTAAATCAAATATATCTACATGAATTCGTCCATTTTCTATATCAGTATAGCGACTAATAAAAGGATCTATTTCAGGGTCATGTGCAGCAGCATCTCCAGCAGTTGCACGTATAGGAGGTTCATATTTTTTAGCATCGTAGTAATCAGCAACATTATCACCTATTTGCCAGTTAACTCCTGCTGGTAAAGGTACTACCACTCCAAAACTAGGTTCGCCGCGAAGTCTGATTTTACCTACACGGTCATTGTTTTTTCCTCTCAGGAATTTTTTGATGCCAAATTCCTCTGCCCAATTAGTAGGGATAAGTGTGTCAGCGGGGAAGTATACTACAACATCTCCAGTTTTATGGCTCCCTTTAGGGATAACCATTTGATAACCTAGAACATCACAAAGCTCGAGCTTATCTGCATTAGGATGTGCCCTTATGTGCTCGAGCTGAACTACAGGAACAGTCAATGTTGAAGCCATATTAAACCTACAATTCTGTGGGTAGCGAGTTGCAAAAGTTTTTAGTTTTTAGGGACTGAAAGTTTATTAAAGTTTAGGCAGTTGATTCTGCTGTGGGATACACAAAAAACAAATCCAAATCTCGACTAAACCCCAAGGGTTCAAATCGTTTTGGTTGTTGATTTTGGTAATTTACAACTGTACCCACAAGTCGGGAAGTTTAGCAGTTAGGGTATTTTTTGTCAAGTTTTAGGAGTAGTCGAGTAATCCTTATAAATTCGACCTACAAAAGTTCTAGTTGTACAATGGGTTTATGTTACGGCAGCTCGAGCTAAGTGGCTTCAAATCCATAAAACAAGCAACCATTGACCTAAAACCTATAAATGTACTAATTGGAGCAAATGGAGCAGGTAAGTCTAACTTGGTATCTTTCTTTGAAATGTTTCAGCACATGCTAAGAATGCAACTAGAACTCTATTTGAGGAAGCAAGGCTATGCAAATAACTTGCTACATTATGGGCTAAAAACTACTTCCGAGATGTCAAGCCTGTTGAATATAGAAACCAAATCTGGGAAGCTTGATTTAGATATAAGGCTTATCAGTTCTTTAGACGGCATGCTCACCTTTTCAAAAGCGAAAACCACTTTTAAAGCTGGAGAATTAGGTATAGGTATATCTTATGATTATTCCCCTTCAAATGAAGTTGACTTTTATAATGCATTCTATGCTTGGGATGAAGAAGGTGCACTAGAATCCCAAAAAACAGATGATGAAACAGTTAATGCTTTTATAGATTCTTTGAAAGCACAAGTCAATCAAGAAAACGTTGATGAATTTACCTTGCTAAGTTGTGAAACTCATTCTTTTCTAGAAAATACAGCTGTTTATCATTTTCATGATACATCTCTTCAATCACGACTACGCCAACCAACTGAAATTAGCTTCAATCGCTTTCTTGCTAATGATGGTGGTAATTTAGCCTCTGTGCTTTACAAATTAAAAATAGCAAAACCACCTTACTATCAACGTATTCTAAAGGTAATTCAACAGATAGCTCCTTTTTTTAATGACTTTGTTCTAGAACCAGAGCAAGATAATACTGAGTACATAAAATTGCGTTGGCGTTCACAGCATTCTGATATTGAGTTTGGTGCACATCAGCTTTCAGATGGCACACTTAGAGCAATGGCACTTATAACTGTGCTCTTACAACCTGAAGAAAAATTGTCTGGCCTTATTGTTATTGATGAACCTGAGCTTGGTTTACATCCTTATGCACTTTCAACCATTATAGGATTAGCAAAAGCAGCAACAGACTATGGTTCACAAGTTATTTTAGCTACACAATCCACTACACTACTTGATCACTTTGAGCCCGAAGATATTATTGTTGTTGAGCAAAATGATGGAGAATCTTCTTTTAAACGCCTTAATAGTGAGGAATTAAAAGATTGGCTTGAAGATTATAGCCTTAGTGAATTATGGGAGAAAAATGTTCTGGGAGGGATTCCCAGTTAATGAGGTTTGTAAACGCCGTAGTCGAGGGAAAAACAGAAATGCTCTTTGTTAAGAAGGTACTTGGTGAATACTTTAGCCCACAAAAGATTTTTTTTAATGCTCGAGCAGTAGAAACAAGTCGTGACAAAAACAAAATCCATCGTGGTGGATTCAGGAAAGGTAAAGCCTATCCTCACGTAAAAAAAGATATTAAGAACTGGTTAAAACAAGAGCAAAAACCTAATACTTATTTTACTACAATGTTTGATCTTTATGCTTTACCTAAAGACTTCCCCCAATTTCAAGAAGCAGCAAAAAAAACAGACCCCTATGACAAAGTAAATTATCTTGAGCAAGGACTTTTTAATGACATTGACGACACACGCTTCTTACCATATATTCAAATTCATGAATTTGAAGCACTTTTACTGGTTAGTCCTGAAAAACTTTCAAGTGAGTTTCTTGCACAAAGTGATCAAGCTGGAATAACACAACTGGTTAATCTAGTAAAATCCTTTGCCTCTCCTGAAGAAATTAATGAGGGTAAACAATCTACACCATCTAAAAGAATTATTCAGCAGATCCCTAGCTATAAGAGTCGTAAAGCAAGCGTGGGTCCAAGCGTTGCTGCTTCTATAGGTATAGAAACCATGCGTAAGAAGTGTCCACATTTTAATGACTGGCTAATAAACTTAGAAAACTTAGGAACATAATGACAGATATCTCAAAGTTACTAACTAAACGCATACTTGTTCTTGATGGTGCTATGGGTACAATGATCCAACGCCACACCCTAAGCGAAAAAGACTTTAGAGGTAACCAGTTCAAGAATCACCCTACTAACCTTCAAGGCGCTAATGACATCCTATGTTTAACCCAGCCTGACATTATCAAAAACATTCATATTGAGTACTTAGAGGCAGGGGCAGATATAATAGAAACCAATACTTTTAATGCCACCAGCATTGGTTTAGCTGAATACCAAGTTAATGAGATTATTTATAATCTTAATTTTCAGGCTGCCAAACTTGCTAAAGAAGCTACCTTAGCTATTACTGATGCAAATAAGCCCCGCTTTGTTGCTGGTGCCCTTGGGCCTACTAACCGCATGGCTAGTATGTCATCTGATGTGAATAATCCTAGTGCTAGATTAGTAACCTTTGACGAGTTAGTTGAAACCTATGCAGAACAAACACGTGGACTAGTAGATGGTGGTGCTGACTTACTCCTAATTGAAACAGTCTATGACACTTTAAACTGTAAAGCTGCTATTTTTGCTGCTGAACAAATCTTTACAGAAAAAAATAAACGTTTACCACTAATGATTTCTGGCACAATTACCGATGCTAGTGGACGCACGCTTTCAGGGCAAACCTTAGAGGCCTTCTTTATTTCTGTTTCACATATTGATTTATTAAGTGTGGGTTTAAATTGTGCTTTAGGCCCCCAGGAACTTCGTAGCTATGTTGAAGAGTTGTCAAAATTAGCTCCTTTTTATACTAGTGCTTATCCTAATGCTGGCCTACCTAATGCTTTTGGTGGTTATGATGAAACACCCCAAAGCATGATAGAGATTATGGGTGAGTGGCTTAAGCAAGGCTGGGTAAATATTCTTGGTGGTTGCTGTGGCACTACTCCTGAGCACATCAAGCTTTTTGCTGAGGTAGCTGCCGAATACCCTCCACGCATTCCTCCTGAAGTTAAGTCTTTAACTCGATTTAGTGGGCTCGAGCCCCTAACCATTCGTCCCGAAAGTAATTTTGTAAATGTAGGCGAACGCACCAATGTAACAGGCTCAAAGAAATTTGCTCGGCTTATTAAAGAAGAAAAATACGAAGAGGCTTTGGAGGTAGCTAGGAATCAGGTTGAGGGAGGTGCACAAGTAATTGATATCAATATGGATGAGGGGCTACTTGATTCTGAGAAAGTAATAGTAACCTTCTTAAACTTTATAGCTAGTGAGCCTGATATTGCCAAACTACCTATTATGGTTGATTCTTCCAAATGGTCTGTTCTAGAAGCAGGTTTAAAATGCATCCAAGGTAAAGGAGTGGTTAACTCTATAAGTCTAAAAGAGGGGGAAGAAACCTTTAAAGAACAGGCTAGGCTTATTCGCTGTTACGGTGCTGCGGTGGTAGTAATGGCTTTTGATGAAGAGGGGCAAGCAGATAATTTTCAGAAACGAATTGACATTTGCAAGCGTGCCTATCACATTTTAGTTGATGAAGTGGGCTTTCCGCCTCAAGACATTATATTTGATCCTAATATCCTTACTGTGGCTACAGGCATTGAAGAGCACAATAACTATGCTCTGGACTTTATAAATGCCACTAAATGGATTAAAGAAAATCTTCCTAAAGCACTTGTTTCTGGTGGGGTGAGTAATGTAAGTTTTTCCTTTAGAGGTAATAACACTGTGCGTGAAGCAATGCATGCAGCCTTTCTATATCATGCTATTAAAGCTGGTTTGGATATGGGCATTGTTAATGCTGGGATGCTCGAGGTTTACGAAGAAATTCCCAAAGAGCTCTTAAAACTGATTGAAGATGTTTTGCTAAACCGTAATAGTGAAGCTACTGAAAATCTAGTTAACTTTGCTGAAACAGTTAAAAATAAGGGTAAAAGCAAGGTGCAAGACTTAAGCTGGCGTGAACAAAGTGTGCAAGAGCGCTTAAAACATTCACTCATTAAGGGTATTACTGAATATATTGATCAAGATGCCGAAGAAGCTAGACACCTTTATAATAAAACCTTAGAAGTAATTGAAGGTCCTTTAATGGACGGTATGAATATAGTAGGTGACCTATTTGGTGAAGGGAAAATGTTCTTGCCCCAAGTGGTAAAGAGTGCTAGGGTCATGAAAAAAGCTGTTGCTTACTTGCTACCTTATCTCGAGGCCGAAAAAAAACTAACTGGTGACACCACCCAAAATGCAGGCAAAATTCTACTAGCTACTGTAAAAGGCGATGTTCACGATATTGGCAAAAACATTGTTGGTGTAGTGCTAGGCTGCAACAATTATGAAATTATTGATTTAGGTGTAATGGTTCCTGCTGAGAAAATTTTGCAAACTGCCCAAGAAGAAAGGGTAAATATTATTGGTCTGTCAGGGTTAATCACTCCTTCCTTAGATGAGATGGTGCATGTTGCTAAAGAAATGACCCGCCAAGGTTTTGAATTGCCTTTACTTATTGGTGGTGCTACTACTTCCAGAGCCCACACTGCTGTGAAAATTGCTCCTAGCTATACCAACGAGGCTGTGCATGTACTTGATGCTAGCCGAGCTGTAGATGTGGTAAGCAAGTTATTAAACCCCGAAACAAAACCCCAATTTGCTGAAGAAATTACTATACAATATAAAAAAATCCGTGAACAGTATGCTACCAGACAAGAAAAGCAACACCTTATAAGCTTGGCAGAAGCTAGGGCAAATCGTCCCAAACTTTGTTATGAAAACCCCACAACCCCATCATTTTTAGGAATTAAAACTTTTGCTGATTACCCTATAGAAAAACTTTTGGATTATATTGATTGGTCACCCTTTTTTATAGCTTGGGAAATGAGTGGACGCTATCCTCAAATTTTTGATGATGAAGTTATTGGTAAGGAAGCTCGTAAGCTTTTTGATGATGCTCGAGAAATGCTGCAAAACGTAATAGCAAATAAAAAGTTTACAGCTAAAGCAGTTTTAGGCTTTTTCCCTGCTAATAGTTGTAATGATGACATAGAAGTTTATAAGGATGAAGCTCGTAAGCAGATTTTAACTATTCTACATACACTAAGGCAGCAACATAGCAAACGCCAAGGGCAACACAACCTTGCTTTGTCTGACTTCATTGCCCCCAAAGGTAGTCTAATAACTGATCATCTAGGAGCTTTTGCTGTAACTATACATGGTGCAGAAGAGCTTGCCAAAAACTATGTCAAAGATCATGATGACTATAACAGCATTATGGTGAAAGTTTTAGCTGATAGATTAGTTGAAGCTTTTGCTGAGCACATGCACGAAAGGGTGCGCAAAGAATTTTGGGGCTATAGCAAAGGCGAAAGCTTTAGCAATGAAGAGCTTATTAAAGAATCCTATTGTGGCATTAGACCTGCCCCCGGTTATCCTGCTTGTCCTGACCATACTGAGAAGGGGTTGCTGTGGGAGCTTCTAGAGGTAGAAAAAAATACTGGCATTAAGCTTACTGAGCACTATGCTATGTATCCTGCTGCTAGTGTGAGTGGGCTTTATTTTGCCCATCCTGAAAGTAAGTACTTTGGTATAGGGAAAATTCTTAAAGATCAAGTTGAGGATTATGCTAAACGTAAAGGGATGATAGTGAAAAGTGTGGAGCGGTGGTTGGCCCCTAATCTTGCCTATAACTCCAATTAGGGTACTTGATAATGAGTTATAATGCCTTAAGAAGAAGGGTTTTAAAATGATTAATCGTTTTGTTCTTGGTATTTTGACTATCTTTGCTGCTATGGTTGTTATGGCACAGGACGCTCACAGCTTGGACGATAAGCTGGACACAAACATAGTAAGCACTGTAGAGGATTTAGTAGAATATGCAAAACAAGGAGGCAAAGTAGAAATTGCTGCTGGAAACTATATTTTAGATGAACCCCTAAGTCTTAGTAATGATGTCAAACTTATTGGAGCAGGACGTGGCCAGACCTTTATAATTTCAACAGCAGAGCGTTTTGGTGTTGGCTTTGAAAGTGATGGTAACTTCAAAGCACAAGGCATAACCTTTGAACATAAGGGGAATCTAACAGCACATGTAGTTTGGATACATGATGGCAAGATAGATATTAATAACTGTGCTTTTGTTGGTGGCATCAAAGAAGAAGAAGCCATTGGGACTCAATTAATTACTGTTGGATTCCAAACCTTGAGGGGATCTGGATTATTGTTATCTGGTAATGTTATGGGGACAGTTAAAAATAGTGTTGCTGAAGGTAATGGTTTGCATGGCATACAAGTTATAGGTATATCTCAACCTAGACTCGAGCAAAACACTCTAAAAAATAACACTCAAGATGGTATTGCTTACTTAGGTAATGCTGGAGGTATCGCTATAGATAACATCAGTGAGGACAATGGTCTTCATGGCATAGATGTTCAGGGTAGAGCACAACCTAGACTTGAACAAAACACTCTGATAAACAACATAGAATCTGGTATTGCTTATTTTCATAATACAAGAGGTGTTGCTGTCAGCAATACAATTGAGGGGAATGGCCTTCATGGAATAAATATTCAAGATAGTGCACGGCCTAGACTGAAACAAAACACCCTGCGAAATAATGATAACGATGGTATATCTGTTAAAGACGAAGCGCAACCCAAGTTAGAGCAAAATATTGTACAAAATAACGCTAGAATTGGCATTGCTTACTTTGAAAATGCAGGAGGTATGGCTACTAGCAACACTAGTGAGGGGAATGGTTCTTATGGTATATCTGTTTCAGGTGAGGTAAAGCCTAAGCTTGA
>CBDCVN010000001.1:0-4838 GCA_965223045.1 Trueperaceae bacterium | reverse complement strand
ACATAATCCCGAAGGTGGATGCCATGCATTATACCTACAGCCTTACCTGTTTGGATACACTGGACTTTAAAATGTGTATTTATCGTAGCAGACATCAGTGGCTATACTATAAAAAATAAAACCTTGCTGTGTCAAGGATATGCTATGGCTACTTGAAAAAAGCAAAAAAATCATGATATCGACTTTGGTAACAGGGTTTTTAGAGGCAAAAGTGGCGTTTTTTGGGTACAACTTGCGTTCTAAGACGTTACAAGTGCAATGGGGGGGGGTAACTCTACTGATAACTGGCTGATAACTAGTCTATATACTTTTCATTAGCTTGTGAGTGAACAGCAAATTCATACAAGCTTAAGGAGTTAGATAATGAAAAACTTTCTATTTGCATCTAACACAAACTCAAAATTGAGTTTTAATGTTAGAAACTTTGTATTGTCGACCATTATGGTAGTTATAAGTACCCTATTTGTTAGTGTAATAGCTCAGGATTTAGGAACCTTTGAAGTATTGAGTGTTGATCATTCTCAGGGGAATATCGGCAAGTATTTTAATTTTAATGTTGAAGAAGTAGATAAAATCATTGGAAATGAAGATTGGGGCGGCACAACTATTCAAATAAGAAATGATGAGACTGGTCATATCTCGCAGGCAATATTATGGCGCTCTAGAAATGGTGGTTCAGTCGGTGATGGACATGGACGCTGGGATGATGGAACTGCTTCTCCAGGGCAATGGAGAGTGGGTGACAGCATAACTATCCTTGAGGATAGTATAATCGCTGCATTGAATTGGTATGAACGAGGGGCCCACGACAAAGGTTGCTTTGATAATGTGCAAACTTACCATGTTAGATGTGAAGATCCAAATGGTCAGTGGTCTACTGCCTGTACAGATATGCCTAGAGGGAACTTTAAAGGTAAACCTATGTTGGTTGATCCTATACGTTTACCTGATAGAGCATGGACTGAAGTTAAGGTACAGTGCGAAAATCCAAGTGCTTTTAGTTGGTATGAACGAGGTGCACATGACAAAGGTTGTTCAGACAATGTGCAAACTTACCATGTTAGATGTGAAGATCCAAATGGTCAGTGGTCTACTGCCTGTACAGATATGCCTAGAGGGAACTTTAAAGGTAAACCTATGTTGGTTGATCCTATACGTTTACCTGATAGAGCATGGACTGAAGTTAAGGTACAGTGCGAAAATCCAAGTGCTTTTAGTTGGTATGAACGAGGTGCACACGATAAAGGTTGTTGGAATAATGTGCAAACTTACCACGTTAGATGTGAAGATCCGAATGGTCAGTGGTCTACTGCCTGTACAGATATGCCTAGAGGAAATTTTAAAGGTAAGCCCATGTTGAATAATCCTAAACGTTTGTCTGATAGAGCGTGGACTGAAGTTCAAACACAGTGCTTTTAGTTGTTTGGATAAGGCTTGTTGAGCTTTCATATCCCCCTCAGAGTCCTGCAAAGTGATTATAGAGAACTTAGCCAAGTTCTAGAAGTTTTTTAGGCTCGAGCAAAAGCTCGAGCCTTTACCAATCAATATTACAACTCTACTGATAACAGACTGATAGCTAACTGATAGTTAGTTTGTATATTTTCCTTAGCTTGTGAGCAAATAGCAAATTCATACAAGCTCGAGGAGTTAAATAATGAAAGACCTAAATAAAGCAAGAATCTTGATCTATGTATTGTTTATCAGTTTTATAATGTTACCTTTAGTTGCTTGTAGTAATAGCAGTTCCCCTAGCCCCAATCCCAAACCTAATCCCAAACCTAATCCAGAAGATCAAAGTGAAATTAATACTTATGTGAATAACTTGCCAGACTGGCAAACACCTGTTACTCAGTCTACTGATTCACGGGACTCTGAAAATCTAAAAGGTTCTTTTACTGTTGATGGCAAAAATTATACTTGTACCACTGAAGAAAAAAATATTCAAAATAACTACGAAGATATAATCTTTGCTGGTATTAACTCTGATACTCTTTACCCCGGTGCTTTACTGCAGGGTAAAGGAATACCAACAGGAGTTTTTGATTCTATTCGCCTAGCACGTTCACCAGTAACCTTAACTATAGATCTAAATATTGAGAATCCCAGTATAGAAATTGACAACCCCACTACTGCCAATATGCGCACGAAAATTTCTGAGCTTATTAGACGTGCTGATACTAGACTGGGTGAAATTGATGTTATACCCGGTAAGGTCTCCTACGAACGTGCAGAGGCGCATACCTTTGAACAATCTCTTACTAGCATTGGAGTTTCAGCTGGCTATAAAAGCGGTTTTAATAGCATTGATGCTGATTTTAACTTTGGTACGGGTCGCACAGTAAATAGTCATACTATTATAGTGAGATTTTTTCAGCCTATGTTTACTATTTCATTTGATGAAACCTCTATACGTGAACCTGCTAGTTTCTTTGCTAACTCAGTTACTAAAGAGGACCTAGAAGTAGAAACTGCTTCTGGGCGTATAGGCAATGATAATTTGCCTGTATATGTAAAGTCAGTCACCTACGGACGTATGCTCTTTTATACTCTTACCAGCGAGCAAGTAAGTAGCTATCAAGAACTCGAGGCAGCAGTAAGTGGTGTTTATGGTGCATTTAGCGGTGGTACAGAGATTACAGACAAACAACGTTCTGCCTTAACAAATAGTCGTGAAAGGCTGATGGCTTTTGGGGGTTCACAAAGTGCTGCACTAGCAGCTATAACTGATCTAAACAAATTTTTCGTACCTGCTTTTGCTACCACTGCTGTACCTATTTCTTATGTGGTTAAAAATCTTGATGGCAGTGTTGCTAAAATTGCTGACACAACTAGTTTTCATGTGCAGTCCTGTACATCTGTAATTACTCCTACACCTGATAAGCAAATTATTGTTAATTTAGGTGATGTTGATGGTAAAGTTGGTTTTTCTATTTGTAGTCCTAAGATTCCATCAAACTGCGCTAACATAGAACATCTTTATACAGAGAAGTCTAAAGATATAGTCCTAAACAACTACTCGAATTTTTTTGTAAATAATGAAGTGCGCTTTCACATAAAACTTTGGAATCCCGGGTGTTGGGGCTGGGGTTTATCATTACAGGTGCAAACCGATGGTGTTTTCCAAAGAGTTACCAGTAGCAGTAACAAAAGATCACTAACAGGAGGATCAGGGTTGTATTGTGATCGTATTACTGAAGTTGATTGGCAGTATCTAGCTAATAAAAAGACAGGTAAGATTACTGTGTTGAAATAAACAAGGGTATATGGAAAGGTAAGCGCCCCTGAGTTTAGTACGTTAGGCAACCTTTATTTGAAAGAAAATAGACTTTGAGCAGTGTATCGTTCAGCGAAATCTGTATTTGGTTTAGTTGGGAAGAAATAATAGACTTGTTCTGAAATAAGGAATTAGGCAATAAGGCAGTTCCATAAACCAGCACAAACTCCTACTACATCGTCAACAAATCCCTTAATACGATTCCTAAAAGCATACACAAGAATCTTGAAACGCTTCATTCCTCCAATGGCATTCTCAACATATACACGTATCTTGCTCACTGCTTGGTTGTGAGCCTTCTGCTCTTTACTAAGCTTGGGATTAGGGTTGGCTTTGCTCTTCCTAGGTCTCTTATGAGGTATTGCAACATCTGCTCCTTCATAATCTTTCTCGATTCCTTGATATCCTAAATCTACTGCCACTTTAATATCCTCAAACCACTCCTCCTCAGGTGGAAATTCTTCCTTTAGCATTGCATAGTCATGGTTCCGTCCTCCAAAGGTTTGTCCCACAAACAAAATTACCTTCTCCTTGCTGCTTATCACTGTGTTTTTCTGCGTGTGGTTACCCTGTTTGCCACTGTATAACTCCTGTTGCATTTCATCATCCTTTGGGCGTTGATGTTCTCGCTCTGTAACATCAATCAGTATTTCGTCAAGTCCCTCAAAAGCTGCTTTGAAATCCTCTATGTTTTCAAACTCTCTAGCTGGCATATATCCCAAACCACTTAGAGTTTTCGCCATTATTGGTGTAAGACGTTGTACCCAAGCATGGGCATTAGATCGTGATAAATCAAATTTCTCCGCTAGAACATCAAACGTTGGGTAAAGTCTAAGGTAGTAAAGAATAAAGCACAGTTTTATATTGACTGTACTTAGTTTACTGTTTCTTCCTCCTCCTGGCTTACGATGTACTTTCCCTGCTTCTAGAGCCTTTTCATAACGTTGCTTTTCATGGTCTTCTAAAGCTTTAGCAAATGCAGGTTCTAGTTCCTCTACTTTCTTTTCGCTCAATCCTGTTATACTTCTTACTTGTCGGTCATCTCTTGGTAGTAACATTCCTTTATTTTGACCGATTTATTTATTTCAGAACAACTCTATTAGTATAATATCATTAAGATGGATTTTGAAACATGCTTCTATATAAGTGGGAAAAGGGGTTCTCTATTAGCTCTAAAACTAATTTTGCTACTGAGTTTTGGAGTAGGTGCTAAAGCGCAACCTTTTGAGGCTGCAAATGAGTATAATATTGAACTAGATAACCTCCCCTTTACAGGTGTTTTGATACTCTCAGAATATGACCATATATTCAGTGAATATACAGGTATAATTCAAATTGATTTGCCTACAGGTGCTAAAAAACGCCTGTTTGATGGCAAATTCCCCTCACGGCATATAAGTGGTAAGGTTACCTACAACCAAAGTTGTGGCTCATATGTCCAACGTATTATGTTGGTAGATGAAACTGGACTTCCTGTACAAATAACACCTTGCAGTAGTGAAATGGAAAAGGCAATATAGCACCCTTGTTTTTGATATTAATAAAAAACTGTTAGCCAGCTTTG